>NZ_SODM01000021.1 GCF_004368785.1 Flavobacterium sp. 270 | reverse complement strand
ACAAGGTGGTGGATAATTAAACCTAATCGGTCCCCCTCAGCCAGTCGGAAATGCACTGCTTTAAATAATGGACCTGTCTCTAAATTAAAACTCTGTTGAAGCCTTTCTCCCAGCTCTGCCATGGCTTCCAATTCATTTTTCTCTTCGCGCAGATCATAAAAATATACGTCTGGAACACCAGGCAGAATATCCTGATTGAACTGCGCCAGGTTATCTCCATCTCTGCTGTAAACCATACGAAGCGCATCGTGGTGCCCTGTTATAAAAGCAATACTTTTAATTAACAGCTCATGGTTTAATACTTCCTTGCTTTTTAAAACTACAGACTGGTTAAAATGATGGTGCACTTTAAAAATCGGATCTTCGAAAAAATAACGTTGTATAGGGGTGAGATCAACCGCGCCAATTACTGTTGACTGATCGATACTGCGAATGCTTAATTCCAAATATTTGGTCAGGTCCTCTAATACGGGAACCTGAAGGATATGCTGGATTTTAAGGCTGTAACCGTGTTGTTTTAAACGCGATACGATCTGGATCGATTTGATTGAATCACCTCCCAAATTATAAAAACTGTCTTTTATACTAATGGAGTCTCTCTTTAATACGTCTTCCCAGACCAAAACCATTAGTTTTTCTTCTTTGCTGCGGGGGGCTATGTATGGGTTTCTGATAAGGTCCCCGCCTTCTGCTCCAGGCAGAGCTTTACGGTCTATCTTTCCATTTGGCGTAAGGGGTAACTCTTCCAGTTCTACGTAAAACGCCGGAACCATATAATCCGGTAATTTTGCCTGTAAAAAACTCCTTAACTCTGATTTGCCAACATTATTTACAGCTGTAAAATAAGCGATCAGAACTTTTCCTTCACTAGATTCTTTTGCCTCGACTACTACCTGTTTTAAATTCTCAGAATACTCTAAAATGGCATGCTCGATCTCACCAAGCTCTATCCTGTATCCTCTTATTTTTACCTGATGGTCCTTTCTGCCCATAAACTCTATGTTCCCGTCAGAAAGCCAGCGTCCCAAATCTCCCGTATCATACATTCTTTCTCCTTCTATAAAAGGATTAGCGATGAATTTCTCCTGGGTTAGTTCTGGCTT
>NZ_SODM01000020.1 GCF_004368785.1 Flavobacterium sp. 270 | reverse complement strand
GTAAGAGATACTGTCGTTCCTCCTGCATTGCTGTTCACAGCTGTTGTAGTCTCTGTAACCGCGTCGATTACCGGTGTTGCTGCAGGCGCGTTTACCGTTAAGGTAACCGAAGCCGTACTGCAGTTTGATGTATTGGTCTTATCACAGATCGAGTATGTAAGGGTGTAAGTTCCTGCCGGTGCGTTAGCCCCTAAACTTACAACTCCTGTTACCGGATCAAGTGTCAGATAACCTGAAGGATCTGCTGTTGTCGTTGTAATTGTAACCTCTGATGCTGTCAGCGGGTTTCCGTTTCTAGTATCATTTGAAATTACATTGATAATCGTCTGAGCTGTACCTGACTGCGTTACTGCCGAAGGCGTATCTGCATTCGCGGTAAGCGTATCGCCTGTAACGGTGATGTAGCTCTTCACTGTATCACAGTTCGAAGCGTGGTCGTTGTCACAGATCGTGTATTCCACTTCGTAGCTTCCCGCTAATGTTCCAGGGGCAACGGTGATCGTCTTGTCTGCATTGATAGTCAGACCTGCTGGAAGTGTGCTTACCAGTGTGAAGCTTACTTCTCCTGCTCCTGCTCCCACTGTTACAGGGTTTCCGTTCAGCGTGTCGTTAGCAGTTAAAGATAGCGTTGTACCTCCTGCATTGCTGTTCACAGCTGTTGTGGTCTCTGTAACCGCGTCGATTACCGGTGTTGCTGCAGGCGCGTTTACTGTTAGAGTAACCGAAGCCGTACTGCAGTTTGATATATTGGTCTTATCACAGATCGAGTATGTAAGGGTGTAAGTCCCTGCAGGTGCATTTGCCCCTAAACTTACCACGCCTGTTACCGGATCAAGTGTCAGATACCCTGAAGGATCTGCTGTTGTTGTCGTAATAGTAACTTCTGATGCTGTCAGCGGGTTTCCGTTTCTGGTATCATTTGAAATTACATTGATGATCGTCTGAGCCGAAGTCGATACTGTTACTGCTGAAGGCGTATCTGCATTAGCAGTAAGGGTGTCTCCCGTTACGGTGATGTAACTCTTCACGGTATCACAGTTCGATGCGTGGTCATTGTCACAGATCGTGTATTCCACTTCGTAGCTTCCTGCCGGTGTGCCAGGAGCAACGGTGATGGTCTGGTCTGCATTGATAGTCAGACCTGCTGGAAGTGTGCTTACCAGTGTGAAACTTACTTCTCCTGCTCCTGTTCCCACTGTTACAGGGTTTCCGCTTA
>NZ_SODM01000019.1 GCF_004368785.1 Flavobacterium sp. 270 | reverse complement strand
TCAGAAAGCCAGCGTCCCAAATCTCCCGTATCATACATTCTTTCTCCTTCTATAAAAGGATTAGCGATGAATTTCTCCTGGGTTAGTTCTGGCTTATTCAAATACCCGCGGGCTACTCCTGCTCCTGATATAAACAGCTTTCCCGGGATTCCTATCGGGACAAGCTGTAAAGAATCATCCAAGATGTAAATCCGGGTGTTCGAAATGGGTTTGCCAATGGGAATGCAACTTAAACAGTCATTTAATTTATAGACTGTTGCCCAAACCGTACATTCGGTAGGACCATATTCATTATACAATCCAATATTCTCTAAATTTTCATTATGAGAGGTAATCAAATCTAATTTGAAACTTTCTCCCGCCAAAATGATATTCCTTAGTTTTAAAGAATCCTTGTTTTTTTTGAATTCACTAAGCAATAAATTATAGTAATTAGGTACACAAAGAATATCTGTAATTTTATTCTTCACTATTACCTTTGTAATTTTTTCCGGGTTTTTTATTATATAATCACTTACAATAACCAGACTACCTCCACTTAATAATCCACTCCATATAACAGCTACTGATGAATCAAAAGCAATATTAGATGTTAGTAATATTTTTTGAACCTGGTAAAATTCTCTACACATTGTAGAATTTATTAGATTACCATGTTCCACCATTACTCCTTTGGGATTACCTGTAGTTCCAGAGGTATAGATGACATATGCTAAATTATTAGCTCCATTTATCTTTACAATATTTTCTTTTGAATATTTATGTCGAACCTGTTCAAATTTCTCTAATGTGTGCTCGTCTATAACTGCTTCACAATTGCTGTCCTGCTCTATATATGCAATGCGGTCTTCAGGGTAATTGACATCTATTGGGACATAAGCAGCCCCTGATTTTTGTATCCCTAAAAGTGCCACAATCATTCTATCACTTCTATCCAGCTTTATCCCTATCAGATCATCTGGCTCAATAGTATAATTCTCTCTTAAGTAAAAAGCCAGTTGATTGGATTTCTCATTAAGTTCCTGATACGTCAGTTTTGTTTCTTCAAAAATAACAGCAATATTATTTGGTGTCTTTCTAACCTGTTCTTCAAATAAATCTATGATGGTCTTATCTTTTGGATACTCTAAATCTGTGTCATTAAATTCTATCAATAATTGATTCTGCTCTTCAGATGTTAGATAACCAATTTCCTGGATCAGCTTTTCGGGCTGTTCTAACGATTCCTTAAGCAGGTTTTCAAAATGGGTAAACATTCTCTCTATCAGATACTCTTCATAGATGTCTGTGTTATAGGAAACCATCAAACTCAATCCTTCTGATTCGACAAAAGTAAAACTGATATCAAACTGGGCTGTTGCATTAGAAAACTCATAAGGTCCCATCTCTAGATCTCTGAGTTCTTCGCTTTT
>NZ_SODM01000018.1 GCF_004368785.1 Flavobacterium sp. 270 | reverse complement strand
ATACTGCCTGATATCACCCTTATTATCTGCTTTGAAATATGTTCGTAGTATTTCATGACGATTTATTAAAAGCCTAAACGATTCTTCGAATTTATTGGTGTCAATATTTCCTTTTAGCGTAACTGCTCCGGGCATATTATACGCCAGCGAACCGCCTTCCAGCTGGCTCATTATCCACAATCGTCTTTGAGAAGCCGTTAAGGGATAAGACTCGCTTTCAGGTGCCTTTGGGATTGCGATATATTCACTCTCCTGCAGCTCTCTGCTTACTTCTTCAATAGTTGGATTTACAAAAAACAATTTAATAGTGATCGTTTTTCCAAACTGTTTATGGATTCTGTTCACTACCTGAGCTGCAGATAAACTGTGTCCTCCCAATTCAAAAAAGTTATCTATTATTCCGATTCTTTCAATTCCAAGTACTTCCTGCCATATTCTTACCAGTTTCTCTTCTGTCTCATTTCGGGGAGCTGCATATTCTCCATGAATAAGATCTTCTCCGTCTACTCCAGGTAAGGCTTTACGGTCGATCTTTCCATTTGGGGTAAGGGGTAACCCATCCAGTTCTACGTAAAACGCCGGAACCATATAATCCGGAAGTCGCTCCTGCAGAAAATCCCTTAATTCTGATTTATCAATACTGCCGTCAGCAGTAAAATAAGCAATCAGAACCTTCTCCTGATTGGATTCTTTTGCCTCTACCACCACTTGCTTTAAATCCCCGGAATACTGCAAAATTGTATTTTCTATCTCACCAAGTTCGATGCGGAAACCGCGAATCTTAACCTGATGGTCTTTTCTGCCCATAAACTCAAGGTTACCGTCAGAAAGCCAGCGGCCAAGATCGCCCGTGTCATACATTCTTTCTCCTTCTATAAAAGGATTAGGGATAAATTTCTCCTCGGTCAGTTCTGCCCTATTCAAATACCCTCTCCCCACACCTGCTCCTGACACATACAGTTTGCCTGTAGCTCCTATTGGCAAAGGATTTAAACAATCATCTAATATATAAATCTGGGTGTTGGAAATGGGCTTGCCAATAGGTAGAATTATTCTATCGCTATCAGTCTCTGAAACTCTATAACTTAAAACACAAACGGAACATTCTGTAGGACCATAATCATTATAATAGTCTATTCCTAATTTTGCAATTTCTAAAGCTTTACTTACATTCGGCAATTCGCCTCCAGTAGTAATGCATCTTAGTCCCGAAATATCCTCTTTAGATAATAATGCTAAATAACTTGGAGAAAGAGCTAGTACTGATGATTTTGTTACTTTCAAAAAATTTACAAACTCATCCTTATCTTTTACTGTTTCTTCACTTGGAATACATAAGGCTGCACCACTGTACAAACTCATCATAATTTCATAAACAGATACATCAAAAGCAGCAGAAGCAAACCATACCACTCTATCTTTATCTGTAATATTTAAAGACTGAATCTGATGTAAAATCATATTCACATTACTCGTATGTTCAATCATAACCCCTTTGGGCTGTCCTGTAGAACCTGAAGTATAAATGATATAAGCTAGGTTTCGAGAAGAAAACTTTATATTGATGTTTTCAGTACTATAATCCTCTAACCTAACTGATTTAATATTTATTATATCACAATTAGTAATTTGTAACTCAGAATTATCCGCAATCAATAATTTTAAACCGCTGTCCTGAATTAAAAAATCAATTCTTTCCTGTGGATAATGGGTATCTATAGGAAGATAAACTGCCCCCAGCTTTAAGATTGCCAATAAAGCGATAATGCTTGAATTGGATTTAGACAAAAATACACCTACAATATCTTCTTTATTAATAGCGTATGCAGAAGAAATATAATAAGCCAATTGATTGGACTTCTCATTAAGTTCCTGATACGTCAGTTTTGTTTCTTCAAAAACAACAGCTACATTATTTGGCGTTTTTCTAACCTGCTCTTCAAATAAATCTACGATTGTCTTGTCTCTCGGGTAATTTACTTCGGTATTATTGAACTCTAATAATAATTGTAATCTTTCTTTTTCG
>NZ_SODM01000017.1 GCF_004368785.1 Flavobacterium sp. 270 | reverse complement strand
ATCTAAGGACATATTGACATTACTGCTGTGCTCTACCATAACGCCTTTGGGCTGTCCTGTAGAACCTGAAGTATAAATAATATAGGCCAGATTTTGAGATGAAAACTTTATATTGATGTTTTCAATATTATAATCCTCTAACCTTACTGACTTAATATTTATTAGATCACAATTATCAATTTGTAATTCAGAATCATCTGCAATCAATAATTTTAAACTGCTGTCCTGAATTAAAAAATCAATTCTTTCCTGCGGATAATGAGTATCTATTGGCAAATAAACTGCCCCTAACTTTAAAATCGCCAATAGAGCAATAATACTTGAATCGGATTTAGGTAAAAATACGCCTACAATATCTTCTTTATTGACGGTGTACCTGGATGAAAGATAAAAAGCCAGTTGATTGGACTTCTCATTAAGTTCCTGATACGTTAGTTTTGTTTCTTCAAAAACAACGGCAATACTATTTGGTGTTTTTCTAACCTGTTCTTCTAATAAATCTACGATTGTTTTGTCTTTTGGGTACGCTGCATTTGTATCGTTGAATTCTACTAAAAGTTGGTACTTCTCTTGTTCAGTTAAAAAATCTATCATTATATAATATTTTCAGGTTGTTTTAGCAATTGTGTTAGTAAATTCTCAAAATGAGTAAACATTCTTTCGATCAAATACTCGTCATAGATATCTGTATTATAAGAAACTATCAAACTCAATCCCTCTGATTCGACAAAAGTAAAACTGATATCAAACTGGGCTGTTGCATTAGAAAACTCATAAGGTCCCATCTCTAGATCTCTGAGTTCTTCGCTTTTCAGATTATTCAATTGGCCCTGGTTTTGCAAAACAACCAAAACATCAAATAATGCAGAACGGCTTGGGTCTCTCTGCATGTTTAACTTCCCTACTAAGGCATCAAATGGATAACTCTGATGTTCATAAGCTCCCAAAAGGGTCTCTTTCTGCGCTGAGAGCAGATCTAAAAAGCTGCCCCCTTGCTCAAATCTCGTGCGGATGGCAAGTGTATTTAAATACAACCCCAGCTGATTCTCTAAATCAGGATGCTCCCTGCCCGCTGTCGGTGTTCCAACTATAATGTCATTCTGACCCGAATACTTATGCAATAAAGTATTGATTCCCGCCATAAGTGTCATAAACAGCGTAACATCCTGAGCTTTTGAGAATGCTTTTAATTCCTCTAAAAATGTTTTTGGAAAATGATGGCTGATATTCGCCCCATTATAGGTCTGAACCAAAGGACGTGTTTTAAAACTCGGAAGATCCAAAACAGGTAATTCTCCCGCAAATTGATTTAACCAATAAGCTTCCGAGGCCTGATCTTTGGCCTGCTGTAATGCTCCATTGAGCCAGACAGCATAATCTTTATACTGAATGCCTAATTCCGGAAAACCAGCTTTTTTTCCCTGGATCAGTCTGTTATAGGCCTCCACAACTTCAGAAACCAGCAGTTCCATAGACCAGCCGTCTCCAATGATATGATGCATCGATAAAAAGAACACATACTCCTGCTCTTTCAGCTTCAACAGCGAGGCTCTTATAAGAGGCGCCTTTTCTAAATCAAAGATCTCATGGTTTCTTTCTTCGATATATTTTGCAATCGCTTCTTGCTTGTTTTCTGCAAAACTGAAGTCTTCACTGGAAATATTAAAATCCAATTGTTCGCCTGGGATGATATACTGCCTGATATCGCCTTCATTATCTGCTTTGAAATATGTTCGTAGTATTTCATGACGATTTATTAAAAGCCTAAACGATTCTTCGAATTTATTGGTGTCTATATTTCCTTTTAGCGTAACTGCTCCGGGCATATTATACGCCAGCGAACCGCCTTCCAACTGGCTCATGATCCATAATCGCCTTTGAGCGTACGTTAAGGGATAAGACTCGCTTTCAGGTGCCTTCGGGATTGCGGTATATTCACTATCCTGCAGCTCTTTACTCAATTCTTCAATGGTTGGGCTTTCAAAAAACAATTTAATAGTGATCGTTTTTCCAAATTGTTTATGGGTTCGGTTAATTACCTGAGCTGCAGATAAACTGTGTCCTCCCAATTCAAAAAAGCTATCTGTTACTCCGACTTTTTCAATTCCAAGTACTTCCTGCCATATTCTTACCAGTTTTTGCTCGGTCTCATTTCTTGGAGCTGCATATTCTCCACGAATAAGATCTTCTCCGTCTACACCCGGCAGGGCTTTACGGTCTATTTTTCCATTTGGGGTAAGGGGTAATCCATCCAGTTCGATATAAAAACCAGGGACCATATAATCCGGAAGTCGCTCCTGAAGAAAATCCCTTAATGCTGATTTATCAATACTGCCGTCAGCAGTAAAATAAGCAATCAGAACCTTCTCCTGATTGGATTCTTTTGCCTCTACTACCACTTGCTTTAAATCCTCGGAATACTGTAAAATCGCATTCTCTATCTCGCCAAGTTCGATACGGAAACCACGAATCTTAACCTGATGGTCTTTTCTGCCTATAAACTCAAGGTTACCGTCAGAAAGCCAGCGTCCCAAATCTCCTGTGTCATACATTCTTTCTCCTTCTATAAAAGGATTAACAATGAATTTCT
>NZ_SODM01000016.1 GCF_004368785.1 Flavobacterium sp. 270 | reverse complement strand
GCTGATGCTAAAAAGGTAAGTGATCTTCTTCCATCAGGAACAGGAATCAAATGGTACAGCGCTTCAACAGGCGGTACTTTATATGCAGGTACAGACGTATTGGCTACAGGCACTTATTTTGTAAGCCAGACTACAAACGGATGTGAGAGCACAAGAACTTCAATTAGTGTAACGGTGAATACTACTCCGTCAGCACCGACAGCTTCAGCGCAGACATTCTGCTCGGCTGACGCTAAAAAAGTAAGTGATCTTCTTCCATCAGGAACAGGAATTAAATGGTACAATGCCTCAACAGGCGGTACTTTATATGCAGGTACAGAAGTATTGGCTACAGGTACTTATTTTGTAAGCCAGACTACAAGCGGATGCGAAAGCACAAGAACTTCGGTAAGTGTAACGGTGAATACTACGCCGTCAGCACCAGCGTCTTCGGCGCAGACATTCTGCTCGGCTGATGCTAAAAAGGTAAGTGATCTTCTTCCATCAGGAACAGGAATTAAATGGTACAGTGCTTCAACAGGCGGTACTTTATATGCAGGTACAGACGTATTGGCTACAGGCACTTATTTTGTAAGCCAGACTACAAGCGGATGTGAGAGCACAAGAACTTCAGTTAGTGTAACGGTGAATACTACGCCGTCAGCACCAACGGCTTCGGCACAGACTTTCTGCTCGGCTGATGCTAAAAAGGTAAGTGATCTTCTTCCATCAGGAACAGGAATTAAATGGTACAATGCCTCAACAGGCGGTACTTTATATGCAGGTACAGAAGTATTGGCTACAGGTACTTATTTTGTAAGCCAGACTACAAGCGGATGCGAAAGCACAAGAACTTCGGTAAGTGTAACGGTGAATACTACGCCGTCAGCACCAGCGTCTTCGGCGCAGACATTCTGCTCGGCTGATGCTAAAAAGGTAAGTGATCTTCTTCCATCAGGAACAGGAATCAAATGGTACAGCGCTTCAACAGGCGGTACTTTATATGCAGGTACAGAGGTATTGGCTACAGGTACTTATTTTGTAAGCCAGACCACAAACGGATGCGAGAGCACAAGAACTTCAGTTGGTGTAACGGTGAATACTACTCCAGTTAAACCGACAATTACAGCGAACGGAGCAACAACGTTATGTTCTGGTGAAAGTGTTATTTTGACATCAAGTTCGACTACAGGAAATCTTTGGTCAACAGGAGAAACTACACAGTCTATTACTGTAACATCTTCAGGAAATTATAATGTAACAGTAACAACTTTAGGTTGTTCTAGTCCTGTTTCAGATAATACTCCAGTTACCGTAAATCTTAAACCATCAAAACCTGTTGTAAATACAGTTAATCAAGCAACATGCTCTGGAACAACGGCTAGTGTTGAATTAAGTGGTCTTCCGGTAGGAAACTGGACAATAAACCCAGGAAATATTACAGGTAATACAACTACAACAACAATTTCTGGATTACTTCCAGGAAATACATATAATTATACAGTTACAAATTCTTTAGGCTGTGAATCTTTACCTTCTTCAGATGTAACAATCTCAGACTATATATGTGCTGTAAATGACACAGCATCATCTATAAATGGATTAACAGGAGGAACAATTTCAACTGTTTTTGTAAATGATAAAGTAAATGGATCATCATTCCTTCCAGCAGACGTTAGTTTAACAACGTCAGCACTTCCAACTGGTGTAACATTTAATTCAGATGGTACTATAACAATAGCTCCTAATACAGCAGCGGGAACACATACAATTACTTATACAATTTGTAAATCAACAAATCTTAGTATTTGTGATTCTGCAACAGTAGAAGTTGTAATTACAGCCCCTTCAATCGATGCAGTTGCCGATGCGCTTACCCCGTCAGTAAACGGACTTACAGGAGGAAACACGACATTATCATTAATCAACGATGATACATTGAATGGAGTTCAGGCCGTTATCGGCACGCTTCCAGGAAATGTTAGTATTGCCGGATCAGGTCTTCCGACAGGCATTACGATCAATGCAGACGGAACAGTTAAAGTAGCGCCGAATACAGCGGCAGGCACTTATAACATCCAGTACAGCATCTGTGAGATAAACAATACTTTGAACTGCGACAGCGCAGTATCTACAATAGTGGTTACAGCACCTTCAATCGATGCAGTTGCCGAGGCGCTTACCCCGTCAGTAAACGGACTTACAGGCGGAAACACGACATTATCATTAATCAACGATGATACATTGAATGGAGTTCAGGCTGTTATCGGAAACCTTCCAGGAAATGTTAGTATTGCCGGATCAGGTCTTCCTACAGGCATTACGATCAATGCAGACGGAACAGTTAAAGTGGCACCCAATACAGCGGCAGGCACTTATAACATCCAGTACAGCATCTGTGAGGTAAACAATACTTTGAACTGCGACAGCGCAGTATCTACAATAGTGGTTACAGCACCTTCAATTGATGCAGTTGCCGATGCGCTTACCCCGTCAGTAAACGGACTTACAGGAGGAAACACGACATTATCATTAATCAACGATGATACATTGAATGGAGTTCAGGCCGTTATCGGCACGCTTCCAGGAAATGTTAGTATTGCCGGATCAGGTCTTCCGACAGGCATTACGATCAATACAGACGGAACGGTTAAAGTGGCACCCAATACAGCGGCAGGCACTTATAACATCCAGTACAGCATCTGTGAGATAAACAATACTTTGAACTGCGACAGCGCAGTATCTACAATAGTGGTTACAGCACCTTCAATTGATGCAGTTGCCGATGCGCTTACCCCGTCAGTAAACGGACTTACAGGAGGAAACACGACATTATCATTAATCAACGATGATACATTGAATGGAGTTCAGGCCGTTATCGGCACGCTTCCAGGAAATGTTAGTATTGCCGGATCAGGTCTTCC
>NZ_SODM01000015.1:1689-4715 GCF_004368785.1 Flavobacterium sp. 270 | reverse complement strand
AATATCTTAACATACTGAGATAAAGAAAAGTAAATTTTATTTAGAAAGTTTCTCCCTCCCGTCTTTTGGACGGGAGGAAAAGGGTGTACATAAGCTTACGGATTATTAGTACTACTCGACTATGACATTACTGCCTTTACATCTATAGCCTATCAACGTGGTCATCTTCCACGATCCTTAAAAGAAATCTCATCTTGTGGTGGGTTTCGCGCTTATATGCTTTCAGCGCTTATCCCTTCCAAACGTAGCTACTCTGCGGTGCCCCTGGCGGGACAACAGATACACTAGAGGTTTGTCCAATTCGGTCCTCTCGTACTAGAATCAGATCCACTCAAATTTCTAACGCCCACAGTAGATAGAGACCGAACTGTCTCACGACGTTCTGAACCCAGCTCGCGTGCCACTTTAATGGGCGAACAGCCCAACCCTTGGGACCTTCTCCAGCCCCAGGATGTGACGAGCCGACATCGAGGTGCCAAACCCCCCCGTCGATATGAGCTCTTGGGGGAGATCAGCCTGTTATCCCCGGCGTACCTTTTATCCTTTGAGCGATGGCCCTTCCATGCGGAACCACCGGATCACTATGCTCTACTTTCGTACCTGATCGACCTGTATGTCTCTCAGTCAAGCTCCCTTATGCCATTGCACTCTACGCACGGTTACCAAGCGTACTGAGGGAACCTTTAGAAGCCTCCGTTACTCTTTTGGAGGCGACCACCCCAGTCAAACTACCCACCAAGCACTGTCCCCCGCAGCACGGGGTTAGGCCTCAGATAAACAAAGGGTTGTATTTCAACAATGACTCCACAACGCCTGGCGACGCCGCTTCATAGTCTCCAACCTATCCTACACATCATTTATCCAAGGTCAATACTAAGCTATAGTAAAGGTGCACAGGGTCTTTTCGTCCCACTGCGGGTAAACGGCATCTTCACCGTTACTACAATTTCACCGAGCTCATGGCTGAGACAGTGTCCAGATCGTTACACCATTCGTGCAGGTCGGAACTTACCCGACAAGGAATTTCGCTACCTTAGGACCGTTATAGTTACGGCCGCCGTTTACTGGGGCTTCAATTCAATGCTTCTCCGAAGATAACATCTCCTCTTAACCTTCCAGCACCGGGCAGGTGTCAGGCCCTATACTTCATCTTACGATTTTGCAGAGCCCTGTGTTTTTGATAAACAGTCGCCTGGACCTCTTCACTGCGGCCCCGATTGCTCGGGGCGACCTTTCTCCCGAAGTTACAGGTCTATTTTGCCTAATTCCTTAGCCATGAATCTCTCGAGCACCTTAGGATTCTCTCCTCAACTACCTGTGTCGGTTTACGGTACTGGTACTAATTACCTGAAGTTTAGAGGTTTTTCTTGGAAGCCCTTAGGCGCACTATCTCTTTGTCCGAAGACTCCGAGTACTATCGTATTTCCCCAAAAGATGTGGATTTGCCTGCATCTCTTATAGGTAGGTACTTCAACGAACTATTCCGTCAGTTCGCGGCGCTTTCATCACTCCGTCACCCCATCACAGTAATTAGTAGTACGGGAATATTAACCCGTTAGCCATCGACTGTCCCTTTCGGGTTCGCCTTAGGACCAGACTAACCCACAGCTGATTAGCATAGCTGTGGAAACCTTAGTTTTTCGGTGTGCGGGTTTCTCGCCCGCATTATCGTTACTTATGCCTACATTTTCTTTTCTAACCAGTCCAGCATACCTGACGATACACCTTCAACCCTGTTAGAATGCTCCCCTACCACTTGCAATTACTTGCAAATCCATAGCTTCGGTAATATGTTTATGCCCGATTATTATCCATGCTCGTCCGCTCGACTAGTGAGCTGTTACGCACTCTTTAAATGAATGGCTGCTTCCAAGCCAACATCCTAGCTGTCTGGGCAGACAAACCTCGTTCTTTCAACTTAACATATATTTGGGGACCTTAGCTGATGGTCTGGGTTCTTTCCCTCTCGGACTTGGACCTTAGCACCCAAGCCCTCACTGCTGTGAAACATTATATAGCATTCGGAGTTTGTCAGGAATTGGTAGGCGGTGAAGCCCCCGCATCCAATCAGTAGCTCTACCTCTATATAACTATCATCAGCGCTGCACCTAAATGCATTTCGGGGAGTACGAGCTATTTCCGAGTTTGATTGGCCTTTCACCCCTACCCACAGGTCATCCGAAGACTTTTCAACGTCAACCGGTTCGGACCTCCACTGTGTGTTACCACAGCTTCATCCTGCCCATGGGTAGATCACACGGTTTCGCGTCTAACACTACTGACTAAAGCGCCCTATTCAGACTCGCTTTCGCTGCGGATCCGTGGCTTAACCACTTAACCTTGCCAGCAACGTTAACTCGTAGGCTCATTATGCAAAAGGCACGCCGTCACCCCACGAAAGGGCTCCGACCGCTTGTAAGCGTATGGTTTCAGGATCTATTTCACTCCGTTATTCACGGTTCTTTTCACCTTTCCCTCACGGTACTGGTTCACTATCGGTCTCTCAGGAGTATTTAGCCTTAGCGGATGGTCCCGCCAAATTCAGACAGGGTTTCACGTGCCCCGCCCTACTCAGGATACCACTATCCATTACACTTGTTACCCATACGGGACTATCACCCTCTGTGGTGTCACTTTCCAGCAACTTCCGGTTCCTTGTGCATAAAATGTCGTGGTCCTACAACCCCAGCACTGCCGTAACAGCACTGGTTTGGGCTAATCCGCGTTCGCTCGCCACTACTTACGGAATCACTTTTGTTTTCTTCTCCTCCGCCTACTTAGATGTTTCAGTTCAGCGGGTTTGCCCACCTATCGGTGTACTATGTCTTCAACATAGTGGGTTGCCCCATTCAGGTATCTGCGGATCAATCGGTGTGTGCCCGTCCCCGCAGCTTTTCGCAGCTTATCACGCCTTTCATCGCCTCTGAGAGCCTAGGCATCCCCCATACGCCCTTATTTTGCTTATTGTACCAATCTTAAATTTAATTAAGACCGTTTTTTTTTGTTTTTTATTATCTGCATTGACT
>NZ_SODM01000015.1:0-1596 GCF_004368785.1 Flavobacterium sp. 270 | reverse complement strand
TGAGAGCCTAGGCATCCCCCATACGCCCTTATTTTGCTTATTGTACCAATCTTAAATTTAATTAAGACCGTTTTTTTTTGTTTTTTATTATCTGCATTGCTGCATAACAAAAAACGCTTTCTACTTTTTATTATTTTCTTATCTCAATATGTCAATGAACTTTTATTTACTGCTTTTATAGTAAATCAGTGGAGAATAACGGAGTCGAACCGTTGACCTCCTGCGTGCAAGGCAGGCGCTCTAGCCAGCTGAGCTAATCCCCCATTTTTAGTCATGAGTTATTAGTTATGAGGTATGCTCATTAACACTCAACTTCTAAAATTTCCTTCAATCAAGTTAAAGAGTAGTCCCGGGCAGACTCGAACTGCCGACCCCTACATTATCAGTGTAGTACTCTAACCAGCTGAGCTACGAGACTCTGTTTTACTTAATTTTCATTATGTTTTAAATTAACAGCAAGAGTAATAAAATGTCCTTATTCTAAACCTTTAAATAATCATCTTTTTTCCCCAGCGTGCATATAGCTAACACTAAGGCTCTAGAAAGGAGGTGTTCCAGCCGCACCTTCCGGTACGGCTACCTTGTTACGACTTAGCCCTAGTTACCAGTTTTACCCTAGGCAGCTCCTTGCGGTCACCGACTTCAGGCACCCCCAGCTTCCATGGCTTGACGGGCGGTGTGTACAAGGCCCGGGAACGTATTCACCGGATCATGGCTGATATCCGATTACTAGCGATTCCAGCTTCACGGAGTCGAGTTGCAGACTCCGATCCGAACTGTGACCGGTTTTATAGATTCGCTCCTGGTCGCCCAGTGGCTGCTCTCTGTACCGGCCATTGTAGCACGTGTGTAGCCCAAGGCGTAAGGGCCGTGATGATTTGACGTCATCCCCACCTTCCTCACAGTTTGCACTGGCAGTCTTGTTAGAGTTCCCGACATGACTCGCTGGCAACTAACAACAGGGGTTGCGCTCGTTATAGGACTTAACCTGACACCTCACGGCACGAGCTGACGACAACCATGCAGCACCTTGTAAATTGTCTTGCGAAAGTTCTGTTTCCAAAACGGTCAATCTACATTTAAGCCTTGGTAAGGTTCCTCGCGTATCATCGAATTAAACCACATGCTCCACCGCTTGTGCGGGCCCCCGTCAATTCCTTTGAGTTTCATTCTTGCGAACGTACTCCCCAGGTGGGATACTTATCACTTTCGCTTAGCCACTGAAATTGCTTCCAACAGCTAGTATCCATCGTTTACGGCGTGGACTACCAGGGTATCTAATCCTGTTCGCTACCCACGCTTTCGTCCATCAGCGTCAATCCATTAGTAGTAACCTGCCTTCGCAATTGGTATTCCATGTAATCTCTAAGCATTTCACCGCTACACTACATATTCTAGTTACTTCCTAATAATTCAAGTTCAGCAGTATCAATGGCCGTTCCACCGTTGAGCGATGGGCTTTCACCACTGACTTACTAAACCGCCTACGGACCCTTTAAACCCAATGATTCCGGATAACGCTTGGATCCTCCGTATTACCGCGGCTGCTGGCACGGAGTTAGCCGATCCTTATTCTTACGATACCGTCAAGCTCCT
>NZ_SODM01000014.1 GCF_004368785.1 Flavobacterium sp. 270 | reverse complement strand
TTATGGGTCCATGCTATTGTTCCGTTTGAAGAAAGTGCCCCGCTTACAGTAGCCGTACCATTTTGACAAATCGTCTGGGTTCCGCCGGCACTTGCAGTGGGTATAGCACTTACTGTAAACTGTCCACTACTCGATGCTGTACCGCCAACAGTGGTAACAGAAATAGTACCAGTTGTAGCCGCAACAGGTATTGTAGCTGTAATTTGAGTATTACTATTGACTGTAAAAGATGCAGTGACTCCATTAAAACGTACAGCTGTAGCAGCATTAAAATTGTTACCCGTAATTACAACTGATCCTCCAGCTCCTGTGCAAGCAGAAGTTGGAGTAAAACTTGTTATTGTCGGAGCTGCAATAGTAACTAGAACTGGACTTGCAGTTGCAGCACAACCTGTTGCTGTATTTATAACCGTTACAGTATAATTTGTATTTTGAGTAGGAGTTACATTAATTGTTTTATTCGCAACATTTGCAGTTCCTGCTCCTGCAGGTAATCCAGCTGTCACGCCGGCAGGATTTGCTGTCCAGCTGTATGTGTACGAATTTGTTCTAGTACCTGAAATTGTGACATTATCAATAGCCCAATACCAATCAAATTTACCTGCATATCTAAACCTAACATATAATGTAAGATTACCTACATAACCATCTAAATTTACTGTTGTATTAAGAAAATTATTTTGTACGCCTTGCGTCGCTGAATAAGTAGCTACATTCGTCCATGATGTTCCATTTGTAGAAACATCTACAAAACAATCATCATCTCCATCAAAATTTAGAAAATATTGATAAAAGTCTAATGAAAGAGTGGTTAAACCGGTCGTATTAATTGCTGGTGATTGCAAAGTAGTTCTTGTAGTCCCTGCACTACCCTGATCCGCACTATTTGTTAAATAAAACTGACTATTATCATTCGAATGGAAAGTATTTATAGGATAATTTGGATAATTATATGTATAACCATTTGGTCTTAAAGTCCAATTTGCATTTGCCGGAGTTCCTCCTGTAGAAGTATTAGTTGTTGTCCAGTTATTTGTAGCCGCATTAAAGTCTTCCTGTAACACAGTTACATTCACAGTAGAGGCAGGCGTAGGTGTTGCCGTTAATACAGAAGTACCCCCACTTGCAACAGAAGTAGGTGAAGCTGCTGCTGTTATCGTTGGTAAAGGATTGACTATAAATGAAGATCCACTGGTACCAGTTCCATTACTATTTGAAACAGAAATTGTTCCTGTAGTTGCTGTGGTAGGTGACGTAGCTGTGATTTGTGTATTACTATTAACCGTATAAGAAGTTGCCGCAATACCATTAAAACTAACAGTTGTGGCTCCTGTAAAATTTGTTCCAGTTATCACAACTGATGCACTTGATCCAGCACAAACTGAAGTTGGAGTAAAACTTGTAATATTAGGAATAGAATATCCCGTTAATGTTGCATTATCAATTACTAACGTTCTACTATTATTTGCATTTGTATTTATTTTTACTATTTCAATCCAAACGACCGCAGAATTATTTGCTAAAGTTGGAATTGAATAGGTTGCAGACGCACTTGCGGTAATAGTTGGAGTAAAATTACTGCCTATTAGATTCCAATTAGTACCAGAATCAGTACTTACCCTAACAATAAAAGCTCCGACAGCAGCATTATCAGTTTTAATACAAAAACTAAAATTCATATTACCGAATCCTGTAGTATTTACTTCGTATCTATAAGAATCTCCAATATCCCAATCGTCTGCGCTGTACATTCTAGAATTTCCTCCTCCACAAGTTGCTGATGTAACTATGCCTTCATCATCAACACCGTTAGCTGAAAAAACAGGAGTTCCTAAAACATTATCAATATTTGGATTAGTTCCGAATCCACTTTCATAGTTAAATTGAAAAAGTGTAGTCTGTGCTCCAGCAAAATTAAAAGAAAAACACACAAATAATAAAGCAAGAAGCAAACTTACACGATGTGATTTCAAAGAAAAAAAACATTCTTTGACCACAACATTTCTGTTGTTATTTGAAGAATTACTAAATAACGAACGAGCGAATAAAAGTAGTTTTTTAGTCATATAATTGTGGTATTTATATTTTAAATTTGTCTTTGGTAATACAAACCATCAAAAAAAGCACTTAATATTGTATACGTAATGCTTCAATTTTTGGTTTTAAAATCTATAAATCAGACGTTTAAATTATTCCTTTTAGGAATAAAAAATTCCTCTGATATATCTCACAAAAATATTATAATAAAGCACATACACAACATTTTAGCGAAAGACTTTTTAGCGATAGCTAAAAATTTATCATAAAATTTAACAATAAAATGCACATATTTAGCAATAATCGTTAAAAAGCAAGAAAAAACCGATGAACGACACTTTTACCCCAAAAGAAGCATTACAAAAATTAGAGCGCTTTTGTGCCTATCAGGAACGTTGTCATGCAGAAGTAATATCGAAATTATACAGCTTAAAAATGTCATCCGATGAGATCGATAATATTGTATTTCAACTAATTGAAGGAAATTTTTTAAACGAAACCCGTTTTGCCTGCAGCTTTGCAAGAGGGAAACACAGAATCAAAAATTGGGGAAAAATTAGGATTACAAATGAGCTTAAATTAAAACAGATTTCTTCGACCAATATAAATCTTGCTTTAAAGGAAATTTCACCCGAAGAATATGTAGCTACTTTTGAACAGCTTTCGGAAAGATGTTGGAATAATTTGCATGAAAAAAACACCTTGAAAAAAAGAAAAAAATTCTGCGATTATATGCTTCGTCGCGGCTACGAAAGTAATCTGGTTTATGACAAAGTTAAAACACTATAAATAAGTTAGTTTGCATTTATAATTCTTAAACAAAAGCTTAAAATAGAAACTATTTTTCTTCTTCAAATTGTCAGAAAAGCCTTCTTTGTCTAAACACTAAGTTATTGTGCATTTTTAGCATTAATGACGTTTTTTGTGTTTTTATGTTAAGAGATAGGTGTTTTTAACCACTTTATTTACGATTTTTCTTATTTTTTTACCCTTTAATTTATAAGAAATAACGTCTAATTTATTTTTTTTAAATGTAGTTTATCGACTTTATTTTGCAATTCATCGATTATCAGCTGATTCTCAAAACCCTCGTGATTTCTAGCTCGTAGATGTATATATCTTTGCGAGGTTAATTGCTATGCCAGCATAACATACTGATTGAAACCATTTAACATGACTAGGTGGTTTCGTTCAATTGTTGCTTTTTAAGTATTTGATGGCATAGGAAAGTTATCCATAACAAAATAAAAAAACATTTTTTTAAAATTAAATGCCACGATTTAATTATGACTCTAAAATTACTTTTAAGTTTTTTATTTTTCCTATTGTCTTTTTTTAAAATACGCTCTGAAAAATTTAGTTTTAAAATTGCTTTTGTTGCAATTTTACTAGGATTTAGTTTTACTACAATTAATGCTCAATGTAATTCGGGAGCAACAGCTGGTACAGTTTTCAGCAATAGCGATAAATTATGCGTTGGAGAAAATGCAGTATTTTGGTCTACAGGTTGGTCCGCAGGAGGCTCATGGTCTTCTTCTAATCCAGCAGTATTGACAGTAACTTCACCTAGCGGAAATTCTACCGTTACAGGAGTTGCGCCAGGAGTTGCAAATGTCATTTACACAGTGACTCAACCCAATTGTACTGAAATTAAAACTGCATATAAAACAATTACTGTACTTGGTACTACATTGGGAACAGTTGGACAAATTTCTGGAACAACATCACAATGCAACGGAAGTACTAACCAGGTTTATTCTATACCAGCAGTCACAGGAGGAGCAATTTACACTTGGACAATTCCTAATGGAAATGGCTGGACTATTGTTTCTGGCCAAAACACAAATTCAATTACTGTTAATATTGGCTCTGGAAATGGAAACATAGGAGTTACAGTATCTAATCCTTGCGCTTCTGGGACAAACAGCGTCAATAGAACGTTAAGCATAAATGTAAGTAATAACAAAACAACAAAACCAACAATTTCAGGAAGCACGTCTTTTTGTCCTGGAGGCAATGTAACACTAACCTCTAGCAATCAAGACAGTTACTTATGGTCTACTGGTGAAACTACAAAGAGCATTATTGTTTCAACAATTGGAAGTTATACAGTAAAAACTACCAAATCAGGATCCTGCCAAAGTGATTCCTCTGATGCTGTAAATGTTTCAATATCAAGTGCACCTGCTATAACAAATCAGCCAGTCGCTCCTGCAGCAACTTGCTCAGGAAATGGAACACAAACAATAACAGTTGCTGCAACAGGAACAAATTTAACTTATGTTTGGAAAAAAGACGGCACTACTATTACAAACGGTGGAGTCTACTCTGGACAGGGAACAGCAACATTGACCTTAACTAATCCGACAACTATAAATCAAGGAAGTTACACTGTACAAATAAACGGCACTTGTACGCCAGCCTTAACATCAAATCCCGTTACAGTTACAGTAAATGAAAATAATACTGTAAGTGCACCATCTTCAACTCAAATTCTGTGTGTTAATACTTTGATGACGACCATCACACACACTACTACTGGAGCGACAGGAATTGGAACAATAACAAATTTGCCTAATGGTGTCTCGGCATCTTGGGCTTCTAATACAATAACAATTAGCGGAACACCTACATCTGCGGGAACTTACACTTACAACATTCCACTAAACGGCGGTTGCGGTACTGTAAATGCAACAGGAACAATTACTGTAAACCCAGTTTTAAATGCAAGTGTAAGTATTGCTTCTTCACCTACAGGAGCAATTTGTCCAGGAACTTCGGTAACTTTTACGGCAACTCCAACCAATGGAGGAACTCCTTCTTACCAATGGAAATTAAATGGTGGTAATGTTGGGGCAAATTCTGCAACTTATACAACTAACACTTTGGTAAATGGTGATACCGTTACTTGTGTTATGACATCGAATGCTTCACCATGTTTGACAGGAAGTCCTGCAACATCAAACAGCATAACAATGACTGTTAATTCACAATCAACAATCCCAACAGGAATAACAGGAACTACATCAATCATAAGTGGATCTAGCACTATCCTAACGGTAGCAGGTGGAACTTTAGGTACAGGCGCTTCTGCAGAGTGGTTCACAGGCTCATGCGGTGGAATTGCGGCTGGTACAGGAAATAGTATAACAGTTTCTCCAACCACAACCACAACATATTATGTGAGATATAAAGGAACTTGTAACATAACATCTTGTATAAATATTACGGTTAATGTATGTGTACCTCTTGGTGATCAAACTTTATCTACTACAAATAACTGGACAGGTTATGTTTACAAATGGACAGGAACTGTACCAGATCCAGCGGTGACAAATTCACCAGTAAATGCTACAACTCAATATATAGGAACTGTTACCGAGCCCGCTCTATTTGACAGAAATTTTGATTCGACTGGAGGTGCTGTGACTGGAACAACTGTAAATATTTGTGGTACAGCTCCTTCAGATAATTTCTTCATTCGTTATAAAATGAATGTAAACCTTGTTGATGCAGGTGAATATTCTTTTACAATTGGTGGAGATGACGGAACAAGATTATATATTGATGGAGTATTACTTGTAGGAAGATGGAATGATCATGGATATACTAAAGACAGTGCAAAAAAAATCTTAACAGCAGGTCCTCATGAATTTATTTTAGAATATTATGAAAATGTAGGTGGCGCTAGAGCTTCTTTTACATACGGTATGCCAAAAGGCGATCCAACTGTTTTTGGAATTAACACATGGAATGTGTATGGTTATAATGTATCAGACATATCATTACCTGTGGCAGATTATGCTGGTACATATGTTGATTCAAATTTAAGTTTTGACACAACATTATATTGGAATAAAGGACTTTCTCCATCAGCCTATGCAGGATGGCAAGGTCTGCCTATGCCAATAGATGATTTTGCACTTAGTTATAAACGTCAAGGTTTTCCTTGTGGTAATTATAAATTAGATTTAGCAAACTTTGATGATAATGTTGAGATTTATCTTAACGGGACACGTATCTTCAACCAAAACGGTTATCAAACTGTAAGTGTACCAGTAGGTACCTATTTGCTAAACAAAGATTCTAAAATTGAAGTTCGCTTAAAGGAAAATGGAGGAGATGCAAATCTTGCTCTTAATTTCACTTTAGTTCCAAATGTATATAACGGAACAGGTACTCCTACGGCAACTACTCCAGTTACAATATCAAGTAACATGACACTTCAATCAGATGTCGTAGTTTGTTCTTGTACAATTGATCCTGGTGTAACACTTACTGTCCCATCTAATAAAACATTAACAGTTTACGAAAACATAACTGTAGGAGCAGGAGGAAAGTTATTAATACAAAACGGAGGAGCGCTAATACAAGAAAACAATAGTCAGACAATGTTTTCTGGCGACATCACAAATTCTTTTGAAATGCAAAGAACTACAACGCCAGTACGTCGTTATGATTTAACGTATTGGGGATCACCAGTAACAGCTGCATCAGGTTTTACATTAAAAAAACTTTCCCCGGCAACTT
>NZ_SODM01000013.1 GCF_004368785.1 Flavobacterium sp. 270 | reverse complement strand
AAACTTTCTCCGTTACAGCAAGGGATCTACTACCACTGGCTCTCTGATAAATCCAACCCGATGTATTTCGAGCAGATGTCCTACAGGATAAAAGCCCCTGGTCTGAGTATTGCCTCTATCGAAGAATCGTATACTAAATTAGTATCCCGACATGGGGTACTGCGAACAAGTTTTACCTACGATCTGAGTGACCACCCTTTACAATTGGTGAGAAAGCAAGTCGCAAATCATTTTTCATACCGTCAAATCCCCCAGGGGATCGCACCGGCAGATTATATAGCGTTAGTAAAATTAGAAGACAAGACATTAGGATTTGATCTGGAAACCCCTTCACAGATGCGACTTGGGGTACTGGATCTGGGTGATGAGCAGTATGAATTCATATGGAGCCACCATCATATTCTCTCCGATGGCTGGTGTATGAGTATTTTAATTAAAGACTTCTACCAGCTCCTGCATGCGACAGATCAGAAGACCCCGCTGGATTTACCCAAACCCATTGCGTATTCGAACTATATCCAATGGTTAGATCGTGTTAATACACAGGAATCTCTTGGTTATTGGAAAACATATTTACAAGGCTATGAGCATGTTGCCAGAATCCCGTTTACAACAGGATCAAAGCAAAATAATACCTATTTAGAATCCAAAGAAAGACTTATAATAGAGGGTGATTTATATGCAGGATTAAATGAACTCTGCGCAGAGATTGGAGTGACCCAAAACACATTTATGCAAGGGGTATGGGGTTATTTATTATCCAAATATAATAACACTCAGGATGTTGTCTTTGGAACTGTGGTCTCAGGAAGGCCAGCAGATTTGGAAGGAGTTGAGGATATGATCGGATTGTTTATCAATACCATTCCGGTAAGGGTAAGGTATAATGATGGAGATACTCCGTTGGATTTATTAAAACAAATCCAGCAGGAATCGATCTGGAGCAAAGCGCACCATTATATGAACCTCTCAGATGTTCAGTCCCAAAGTGAAGTGGGCATGAACCTGATCGGCCATATTATGGCTTTTGAGAATTATCCGGTACAGGATATTGTCAAGGCCGATATGGAAAACAGCGAAAACCAGCTCACCGTAGAATCTATTGAAGTATTCGAACAAAGCAATTATGATTTTCACATTACAATGCTTCCTTCGTCGTTGTCATTGATTGTTGAACTTAATTACAATTCTAATATATATGATGCGCAGCTTATTAAAAGAATTACCCATCATCTTTTTAATCTGGTAAAAGCATTTAGTGTTCATAAAACCAGCGCTTTAAACAGCCTTGATTATTTAACCCCGGAAGAAAAAAATCAATTGTTAGTTGGATTTAATGGTGTAGCATTAGAACCGCTTACAGACTATACTTTGGTCAATTTATTTGAAGAGCAGGTTGAAAGAACCCCTGATAATGTAGCTGTTGTTTTTGAACAAACAAAACTCACGTATCAGGAACTTAATGAGAAGTCCAATCAGCTAGCCTATTATCTGAGAGAAAACTACGCTATCAGAGCAGATGATCTGATAGGGATAAAGATGGATAGAACCGAAAACATGATTATAACGATCTTGGGAATATTAAAATCTGGGGCCGCTTATGTTCCTATAGATGTTAATTATCCGCAAGACCGCATCGCATATATCGAAGAGGATAGCAGCTGTAAAGCCGTTATTGATGAGAATATTTTAAATAATTTTATACAGGTTCAGGATAAGTTTTCAAAGGAAAATATTGCAAAGATTAGTACCGCTAATGATTTAGCTTATTTGATTTATACTTCAGGATCTACCGGAAAACCTAAAGGAGTAATGGTGGAGAATAAAAATGCAGTTGAATTGATTAATTGGTCTCGATTTGAATTTGATTCATCAAAATTTGAAGTGATGTATGCTACAACTTCCTACTGTTTTGATATGTCAGTTTATGAAATTTTCTATACTTTATCGATAGGAAAAAAAATAAGAGTTCTAAGAAATGCATTGGAAATAAAGGATTATATAAATAAAGAAAGCAAAATTGTATTAGATACTGTGCCTTCTGTAATTCGAAAGCTATTAGAGGATAATTTAGATTTAAAGAATATAGTTTTTATTAATATGGGTGGTGAAATAGTGCCGCTTGATATTGTTAAAAAACTTCCAACAAATAGAATAGAAGTCAGAAATTTATATGGTCCTTCAGAGGATACGACCTATAGTACGTGTTATTTAATACAAGATAAAGAATATAAAACAATTCCTATTGGCAAACCACTTTCCAACACCCAAATTTACATATTGGATGATTCATTTCAACTTTTACCAATTGGTGTCACTGGAAAAGTATATATATCAGGGGCAGGATTGTCACGAGGTTATCAAAACAGAGCCGAGCTAACCCAGGAGAAATTTATTCTTAATCCTTTTATCGAGGGAGAAAGAATGTATGATACAGGAGATTTGGGCCGATGGTTACTAGACGGAAATATAGAATATATTGGAAGAAAGGATCAACAAGTTAAAATTCGCGGTTTCCGCATCGAACTTGAGGAGATAGAGACTGCCATTTTACAGTATTCCGAGGATTTAAAACAAGTGATAGTAGAGGCAAAAGAATCCAACCATGAGAAGGTTCTGATTGCTTATTTTACAACTTCAGAAAGTATAGACAAATCAGCATTAAGGAGTTTTCTTCAAGGAAAATTACCCGATTATATGGTTCCTGGTTTTTATATCGAACTGGATGAGTTACCGCTGAATCCAAATGGAAAAATAGACCGTAAAGCCTTGCCCGGAGTAGAAGGAGAAGACCTTATACGAGGAGAATATGTATTACCAAAAAACAAGAAAGAAGAAGAGCTTGCTACCATATGGCAGGAGGTACTTGGAATTGAAAAAGTAGGGGTAACAGATAACTTTTTTGAATTAGGGGGACACAGTTTATCAGTAGCTCAGGTAGTGAACAGAATCCATAAACAATTTGGAAAAACGATTACGATTAAATTGTTTTTTGCAAACCCAACCATTGAAAAATTAAGTAAAGAACTGCAGGAAAGCGAATATATCGCGATCCCGAAGGCACCTAAAAACGAATCTTATCCCTTAACGGCTTCTCAAAGGGGATTATGGATCATGAGCCAGTTAGAAGGCGGTTCACTGGCGTATAATATGCCCGGAGCAGTTTTGTTAAAAGGAAATATAGATACCAATAAATTCGAAGAATCGTTTAGGCTTTTACTACATCGTCATGAAATACTACGAACGTATTTCAAAGCAGATAACAAGGGTGATATCAGGCAATATATTATCCCGGGAGAACAATTAGATTTTAAGATATCCAGTGAAGACTTCAGTTTTACGGAAAACCAGCAAGAAGCCATTGCAACGTATATAAAAGAAAGAAAACATGAGATTTTTGATTTAGAACAGGTACCTCTTTTAAGAGCTTCGCTGTTGAAGTTAAAAGAACAGGAGTATGTTTTCTTTTTATCAATGCATCATATCATTGGAGACGGCTGGTCTATGGAACTGCTGGTGTCTGAAGTTGTAGAGACCTATAACAGATTAATACAGGGTAAAAAAGTTGATTTTCCTGAATTGGGCATTCAGTATAAAGATTATGCTGTTTGGCTCAATGACACATTGCAACAAGCCAAAAATCAAGCTTCTGAAGCTTATTGGCTGAATCAATTTGCGGGAGAGCTGCCTGTTTTAGACCTTCCGAGTTTTAAGACACGTCCTTTGGTTAAGACCTATAATGGGGCTAATATCAGCCATCATTTTTCGCAAGCATTTTTAGAGGAACTAAAAGCATTTTCAAAAGCGCAGGACGTTACGTTGTTTATGACACTTATGGCCGGGATCAATACTTTATTATATAAATATTCAGGTCAGAATGACATTATAGTGGGAACATCAATAGCCGGCAGAGAGCATCCTGATTTAGAGAATCAGCTGGGGTTGTATTTAAATACACTTGCTATCCGCACGAGATTTGAACCGGACGACAGCTTTTTAGATCTGGTATCAGCCCAGAAAAATACGCTTTTAGGCGCTTATGAACATCAGAATTATCCATTTGACGCCTTAGTAGGAAAGTTAAATCTGCAGAGAGATCCGAGCCGTTCCGCATTATTTGACGTTTCGGTTGTTTTGCAAAATCAGAGTCAATTGAATAATCTGAAAGGAGAAGAACTGAGAGACCTTGAGATGGGACCTTATGAATTTTCCAGCGCTACCGCCCAGTTTGATATTATTTTTACTTTCGTCGAATCAGATGGATTGAGTTTAATGATTTCCTATAATACAGATATCTATGAGGAATATCTGATCGAAAGAATGTTTACCCATTTTGAAAACCTGATAAGAGAATCGATAGAACAGCCCGAAAGGTTGATGAAAGAGATTGACTACTTAACATTTGAAGAACAGAATCAGTTATTGGCAGCATTCAACGATACAAATGCAGCGTATCCAAAAGAAAAGACAATCATAGATTTATTTGAAGAACAGGTTAGAAAAACACCAAATAATATTGCCGTTATTTTTGAAAATAATAAACTAACGTATCAGGAACTTAATGAGAAGTCGAATCAGTTGGCTTATTATTTAAGAGAAAATTATGCAATTAAACCAGATGATCTGGTGGGAGTAAAGCTGGCTAAAAGTGATAAAATGATTGTAGCTCTTTTAGGAGTATTGAAATCCGGAGCAGCATATCTTCCAATCGACGTTAATTATCCTCAAGACCGCATAACTTATATTGAACAAGATTGCAAATGCAAGATAGTTCTCGATGAAGAGGAAATGATGTTATGTAATTTAGAAAGATATAAATATGGAAAAGAGAATCCGGACCCTATTAATAAGTCAGGTGATTTGGCCTATGTCATTTACACTTCAGGTTCTACAGGACAGCCTAAGGGCGTTATGGTGGAGCATAGTAGTAATGTCAATATGTCCTTGAATCAGATTAAAACCTTTGGTATTACCCAAAACGACAAAGTAGTCTGGTTTGCTTCTGTTGCTTTTGATGCTTCCATATCCGAGATTATGATGAGTTTGTACAGTGGTGCCACCTTATGTATTCCGAGTGAAGAAACCATTAAAGATAAAGAAGAGTTTGTAAAATTTCTAAAAGCCAAGCAATCAACAGTTGTAACTTTTCCTCCGAGTTATTTAGCTTTATTGAGCAATGAAGATCTCTCAGGACTAAGATGTATTATTACCGCCGGTGAATCAGCTGATCCTGGTACAGCCCTGAGAGTTACAGCATCAGAAATCGCGTATTATAATGCTTATGGTCCTACAGAGTGTGCCGTTTGCGTATCTATTTATCAATCAACAGGAAATGCTGTAGAGAAAAGAGTTATTCCTATCGGTAAATCTATATCCAACACTCAGATTTACATCTTAGATGATGCGTTGCAGATTGTTCCAATAGGTTCTTCTGGAAAGCTGTTTATATCAGGCGCAGGAGTAGCCCGCGGGTATTTGAATAAGCCAGAGCTTACCCAGGAGAAATTCATTGCTAATCCTTTTATAGAGGGAGAAAGAATGTATGACACAGGAGATCTCGGCCGTTGGCTTTCTGATGGCAACATTGAGTTTATGGGCAGAAAGGACTATCAGGTTAAGATTCGCGGATTCCGCATCGAGCTTGGTGAGATTGAGCATGCCATTTTGCAATATGAATCTGATTTAAAACAAGTAGTAGTAGAGACAAAAGAATCCAATGAAGGAAAAGTTTTGATCGCCTATTTTACAGCTTCAGAAAGCATTGACAAATCAGAACTGAGAAGTTTTCTTCAAGACAAACTACCCGATTATATGGTTCCGGCGTTTTACGTAGAACTTGATGAATTACCTCTTACTCCAAATGGAAAAATAGACCGTAAAGCTTTGCCTGGAGTAGATGGAGAAGACCTTATCAGAAATCAATACGTAGCCCCAAGAAATGAAACAGAGGAAAAACTGGCTGCCATATGGCAGGAGGTACTGGGAATTGAAAGAATTGGAGTAACAGATAACTTTTTTGAATTAGGAGGAAATAGTTTGTCAGTTACAAGATTAATGAATCTTATCTATAAAGAAATTGATGTAAAAATTACTTTCAATGACATATTTAAAAATATGGTATTGGAAAGCCAGGCCACTTTAATCGAAAATATACAGATGACTTATGCGGTAAATCTAGATAATGAAACTACTGAAAATTTTATTTTTTAAAAAAGCTAACTATCGTATTAGAAAAATAAAACTGGAAAAAACAACAGTAATGAAAATGGGGTTAGAAGAACAATTAAACAGTAAATTCCAATAAAATAATGCAAATACTACTTAAAAAATTATTTCAATCAAATGTGAATATTGAGGTAATTGATGGAAAACTAGATATTAAAGCTCCAGTTGGAGTTATTACAGAAGATATATTAAATGAAATAAAATTTTATAAAAAAGATTTAATTGATTTTTTCAGTCGATATAAAGGAGATAGTGAATATATTGGAATCCCGAAGGCACCTGAAAGTGAATCTTATCCCTTAACGGCTTCTCAAAGACGATTGTGGATAATGAGCCAGCTGGAAGGCGGTTCGCTGGCGTATAATATGCCAGGAGCAGTTACGCTAAAAGGAAATATAGACACCGATAAATTCGAAGAATCGTTTAGGCTTTTAATAAATCGTCATGAAATACTACGAACATATTTCAAAGCAGATAATAAGGGTGATATCAGGCAGTATATTATCCCAGGCGAACAATTAGATTTTAAGATATCCAGTGAAGACTTCAGTTTTGCAGAAAACCAGCAAGAGGCTATTGCAAAGTATATAGAAAAAAGAAACCAGGAGATCTTTGATTTAGAACAGGCGCCTCTTATAAGAGCTTCGCTGTTGAAGTTAAAAGAGCAGGAGTATGTGTTCTTTTTATCGATGCATCATATCATTGGAGACGGCTGGTCTATGGAACTGCTGGTTTCTGAAGTTGTGGAGGCCTA
>NZ_SODM01000012.1 GCF_004368785.1 Flavobacterium sp. 270 | reverse complement strand
AACCAGCTATAAGATAACCATCAAAATCGAGAATTAATTTATTTAGTAGAAAGGTATAAATTGCCGTTACAACAGTATATTGCGCTATTTTATTTTTATTAGTAAGCTTATTAAAATAATGTAGTTCATTGGCTTTGATAGAAAAGGAAGCAAGACATTTTTGTTCCTTATCCAACACTAAAGCCCTACCTCTATTTACTATCTTTTTCTTCCAGTAGTTAGTATATAAACTTGTTGATTTTAAATCCGAGTTATCCATTTGTTAAAAATTATGCATTATTAATGCGAATATTAATTTTATAATTGCGACAGTATTTCTTTTCTTGTAATCGAGGTAAATATGTTATCAGATTTTCGATAACATTATCTCGTTAATTTTTTCAAAATAATCAGGATACATAGAATGCATTTTTTTTGAAAGTTCCTCACAGTATATTGTACTCTTTTTACAATCTTCACCAAAAAGATGAATATATTTCCTCTCATTTGGGGCATTCTTGAAATATTCAAAACCTTTTAATTCGTGGTTTAATTTATACTTATCTTTCACTGACATAAAACATTCTACAGAAATATTTTCGGACTGCGACATACAATAAAATAAATGTTGTTCATAGATTGTATTAAATCTTCCTATATTTATTCTATCTAACTTGCCTAGGTTTCTATTTACAAAATTGAAAGCTTCAGAAGTAAAACGCTCAAAAAAAGAGATATTATTCCCTCCAATTATCCCAGCATTATATGCATTTACTTCAGTTTCATTTTTTTTATTTTCAATTAATGATTCCGGGAAAAAAAAATTATTTCTTATTAAATCCTCATACAGTGGTTTATAGAATGAATAACCCATTTCTGAATTTTGAACAATTAAATTTGCATTTTCAATACTATCCGAAAACCTTTCCCCTATGTATATATCACTATCTACATGAAGGAATGGCTCTTGTTGCAAACTATAGGCTTTAATTTTTCCCAATGCCCATAAATCTGGATGATAATGATCTATACTGTTCAATACTAAATGAACTTTTGTATAAGGTAAACCTAAGATATCAATCAGTAATTCCTTTCCTTTTAAATCAGTGTAGAGTTCAACCTCTTTATAAAATTTTTTGAGTTGCAAACAACTGAAAGCCCAACTCATTAAATGATACTTGCTTTCCAGCCAACCACCTGAAAATCTCCCATTATCAGTTTTATTATCTTCATTTAGCATTGGCTTAGTCCACAGACTTTGAATAATTTTCATGAAAATATTTTGAATTAATTAAACTAATTTACTCTGACTCTTACAATGACCGAGTGCATCTAATAATTTTATTATTGCATCATGATCCTTTAATCTATGATTAGCAACAGTCTTTCCCTTCCCAACTTTAATAGAATACCCATATTTGGGAATTGATTCAAATAATTCTTCATCAGAATCATCATCCCCAGCTGCAAGAATAAAATCATATTTCTTTTTGGACAGCCAGTAGGTAGCTGCATTCCCTTTACCAGTCCCCTTACTTTGAATTGTAAACGTATTTTCTCCAGTAATAAAATCAACTTTATCCGTGATCTTATCATTGTTTTTTAGTTCATTAATAAGTTCAGTAATTCGTAGTTCCCTAAGCTCAGAACAAGCCATTCTATAATCCCAGACTATTGAAAATGTTTTTATTTCAATCAAGGAATTTGGTAGTTTATCTACATATCGAGATACTGTTTGTGCAACTTGTTTTTTCCAATCTGTATTAAAATCGCCTAATAACTTCCAATCGGACTTTTCTGAAATCCAAGCTCCAAGATCAGCTCCAAAATCGACATTAAGGTGTGCAAACCATTTCCATAGTGTTAGTTTGTCTCGTCCACTTATGATAACAACATCCGTATCCTCTCTACTGGAAAACATTTCAATTGTATCTAAAATTGCTTGTGTTGGCTCTGCTTCAATTCGATTACGATCTATGGGTGAAAGTGTCCCATCATAATCTAGAAAAAATACGGATGATTTTGCCTCCTTATAATGCTGGAGCATATTCTTTTTTTTATCATCTTTAATTCCAATTTTCAATAATGATATCTTTGAGCTATTTACTTCCTGAGTAGTTTGTATAATTTCATTTGCCCATGAACTTACATCATAAGAACTTAGTCTCAAATGCATTCTCTCATTTCTCAGTTGTATTTCCTTTTTAGACATCGTTAATGCCTTATGTATAGCTGAAGTAATTTCGTCTACAGAAAATGGATTAATTGAGATTGCATCAAATAACTCATTTACTGCTCCAGCTGTTTCACTTAAAATTAAGACCCCTTGATCAGAGCTATTGGCCGCTATAAATTCTTTTGCCATTAAATTCATGCCATCACGCAACGGAGTAACTAATCCAACATCACTAATTCCATATAAAGCACATAGCTCAACAAGGTTTAATTGGGAATATTGATATTCTACAGGGATCCAATTATCTGAACTAAATTTCCCGTTAATTTTACCCACACATTCGTCTATCGCCCTCTTAACTTTTTTATAAGAATTAATTTCTCTTCTAGATGGAGCAATAACAAGTTTTAATATTACTTTTTCAATCCATTCTGGGTATTCCAATAATAAATTATAGTAAGCTTCTAAACGATTAATTATACCTTTTGTATAATCAAGTCTATCTACTGATAAAATTATTTTATAATTTTTTAATCTTTCTTTTGTGATTTTCTTTTTTTGACTGCACGCTTCGCTTATAGAAATTTCTTTTATTGCTTTATAATCTATTCCCATAGGAAAAATATCAATCTTTGAAAATCGATCACCTAGATTAATTATATTTTGTACAGCTTTAAAATTCAGAACCTTTGAAATAGTTTTCTGAAATTCTTGAGCATAGTCTATTGTATGCACACCAATAACATCTGCCCCTAGCAATCCATTAAGGATAGCTTGCTGATTTTCCAAAGGTAATAACCTGAAAATATCATAACTGGGAAAAGGAATATGTAAAAAAAAAGAAATTTTAACATTTGGAAAATCATTCCGAATCATTTGTGGTAGTAACATCAAATGATAATCATGAATCCAAATGAAATCATCTTTCTTTATTTGCTCCTTAATAGTGTTATAGAAAATTACATTTGCCTGTTTATAGCAATCCCATGAGGATTTTTTATAATCTGCAAAGTCTTGAAAATAATGAAACAAAGGCCAAATAACTTTATTACAATACTCTTCATAAAATCCCTTCTGAACTTTCTCGTCTAGAAATATAGGAACATATTTGTAATTCTCTTTGTATTCTCTTTTTATAGCTTCCTGCTCACTTTCAATTATAGATTTTCCTGCCCACCCAATCCATAAGTAGTCCTCAAATTCTGAAGCCCCAGACTTTATTTTATTGGTATAAGATAGAATACCGGTCACTAAACCTCCAATACTTCTTTTCAATCCACTTTTAGTTGACCTATCGATAGTTATAGGTAATCTATTGGAAACAATAATTAAGCGCATCTTTATTAAGATTAATTAATACTAATAATTTTTTTTTAACTACTCGAAAAGTAAATTATGAAACATTACATATTATTTGGGTCGTTTTCAAAAGTTTTGAAGTTCACACAGTAAAATTTAAATAAATTAACTTTCTGTTTTAGTTAGTTCTAACACAATTATAGAAAGTATTATTCGTAACAAAAAAGACCTCAATACTTACAAATCTCTGTATTAATTCATATCGCCATAAATAAATTAAGTCACAGACTACAAGTTATCCCAAGTAATTTTCAAAATTCTAGTTAGCTAAACAGCTAAAGAAATAGATTTATCACCTATAATTTCTGATACAAATAGATTTGAATTTTCTGTCAAAATTTCTATGATGCCAACATAAATATTCATTATATTTTCTATATCACTGGCTTGATACGCTTTCAGATTATATTCAACATTAAAATTTAAAGCATTTTTATACTGTGTGGCTTCTAACTTAAAATCAAAATGTCCAGATCCGTTTTGACGGTGCCCTTCATCAAAATTTGTGAGATCAGTTTCATTATGTACAACGAAATTGAAGGAAACCGGTGCTAAAAGATGTAAAGGGGCATCTGTGTCGTTAAGAATTTTTTCATAAGAGTAGAATCTATAATCTGAATTTTCAAATACTTCCTTAGCCACCTGTTCAGCAAAATTTCTGAAAAGCAAGGATTCATTTACCGATATAGGTAAAATTATTTCAGAAGTAAGCCATCCGACGATGGGTTCAAACTCTTCAAATACTCTCGTGGAAAATGGAATATATATCCTGCTATCCTTAACATCTTTTGATTTATAAAAGGCAAGTGATAACATTGTAATAATATTTACAAATAAACTGGATCCATTTAAAGAGGCCATATCCTTAAGTTTACTGAATAGCGGTTCTTTAATAATCATCTTGTATACTGCTCCTTTATCTGCAACCAGATTAACAATGGTACCGTACGCATCTTCAAACTGTTTTATACTTTTTCCGTCCGAAAGATTTTGTAATAATTCAGCTGTCAAATTTTTTCTATAGGAACATACTTCTTTTGCCTGTATTCTGGAGGATATACATTTACCTTGGGCATTCTCCTTTTTTGTACGCTCAATACTTTGTAAAATTTTAGATAAATAGTTTTTCTTTGATACTGACCACTTTTCACTTTCCAAAAATGTATTTACCCACATGGCATAATCTTTATATTGAAATTTAATAGGTGCCAGCGGGGAATCCTTTCCTTTTAAATAGGCGTCATAAAGCGTTTGAATTTCATTTTTTAGATTTCTCATGGAAACATCGTCAGAAATTGTATGATTTAAAGTAAAAAGTAGTCCTGACAGTTCTTCAGAATATTTCACAACCTGCAAATAAGCCAAAGGTGCTTTCTCTAAATCAAATTCTGTGTTGCTTGCATTTTGACGAATGTCCATAATCAACTCATCCTTATTTTTCTCACCTGCAACATCGATATATTCTATTGGTATTTTGGAAAAGTTTTTCGTTATATGTTGTTTCAATATGTTTTCTTTCATTTTAAATGAAGTCCTTAAACTTTCATGTCTTTCAAAAATAGTTTGGATTACTTTTTCCAGAATATAAGTGTCTAATTTCTCAAACAGAACATAAAAGGACATATTATATGAATTGTTTACATCCAGGATTCTTCTCCTCATATATTCTTTTTCCTGCTGATGGAAAACATCAAAATATTCCTGGTCAGAAAAATTTTCATACTCTGAAACAGTGGGTTTTTGAAACAATGGAACCTCTCTAATCTTTTCATTGCTCTTTTTATTTATGTACTCTGATATTAGAGAAATTTTACTGTTCGCGAAAAATTGGCTAAAGGAAATTTCTACGTCAAACTCCTTACGGATTTTATTCAACATGCTGGTAGCATTTAGGCTATGGCCGCCAATTTCAAAAAAGTCATAATTTATCCCTATCCTATCTCTTCCTAACGTTTCTTGCCAAATTTTCACAACTCGTTCCTCTATATCATTGCGTGGAGCTTCATACTCTACTCCACTATTCACTCCAAGATCTGTCGGATCAGGAAGAGATCTCTTATCAATTTTACCATTTATCATTAATGGCATAATGTCCATTCGGACATAGTGACCAGGAATCATGTAATCTGGAAGATCTTGACCTAAATGTGTTCTTAAGGTCTTGATGTCGTACCCTTTATTTGATACGAAATATGCAATAAGTTCTGTTACTAAACCGTCTTTTATGTAGGGTAAAACTACTGCATCGGTGATCTCTGGAACGCGAAGTAATACACTTTCAATCTCCCCAACCTCAATGCGATAGCCTCTAACTTTCAACTGATCGTCTTTCCTACTCATATACTCAATACGACCATCAGTGAGCCATCTACCCAAGTCCCCTGTTTTGTATAAACGATCTCCTTTTATAAATGGATTCTTTATGAATTTATCCATGGTCAATTCCGGAAGATTTAAGTAACCACGAGCAAGGCCTGCGCCTCCTATATGCAATTCTCCAGCTACACCTATGGGTTGAGGCAGCAATTTATCGTTTAATATATAGATGTATTCATTCTCAAAAGGTTTCCCTATAGAAAGCTTGTCAGTAGATTTAATATCCAGAAAACTACTCCAAATGGTAGTTTCTGTAGGACCATAAACATTTATAGTCTCTAAATTTATATTTCTACTCAAGAGATTATACGTTTCTTTTGGAAATGCTTCTCCTCCTACCAATAATTTCTGAAGATGCAGAAGAGGTGATTTAAACAATGTATTGAATATCTGTTGTAGTCTCGAAGGCGTAAGCTGCAATACTTCGACCTTGTTTTTTATTATTTCTTCAACAAATAAATCAGGATCAAATAATTTGTCTTCTCCAATCAAAATCATTTTCTTCCCTAAACATATTGTCCCAAATATTTCAAGCACCGAGATATCAAAAGTCAAGTTTGTTGTAGCTGCAACAATATTTAAATCTTCGAACCCTAATTGAACATCAATTCGACTTAAAAAAGAAACGACATTTCTGTGTTCAATCATAACTCCTTTAGGCTTTCCTGTTGATCCTGAAGTATAGATTACATATGCAAGATTTCGAGATGAAACAAGTACATTGATTGGTTTATGATCAGAATAAGTAGAAGATACTAAATTGAACTTCTCTAAGAATTCCTGATTTATAATTATCTTACATTTGGTATCTTTTTCAATAAAATCCTGACGTTGCTTTGGGTAATGAAGATCAATAGGTACGTAAGCCGCACCTGATTTTAATATTGCTAACAATGAAATTATCATCCATTCGTCCCGATTTAATTTTATCCCAATTAAATCTTCAAGTTGAATTTTACAATTTTCTAAAAGGTAATTAGCTAACTGATTAGAATTATCATCTAAAAACTTATATGTCAAACATTTATCACCGACAATTAAAGCAATATTATTTGGTGTTTTTATAACTTGCTCGTTAAATAAGTCTATTATCGTATTCTCATCCATAAATTTTTATATTCTTACTTTTTAAGGCACGATCCTGTCTTTTCGTTTAATTTTACAATAGCACAGTATTCCTTACTTTCGCCCCCATTATACCAGAATTTTACCTAAATTATTATTAAAATAATTTAAATATTCATAATTAATTTTGCTAATATAAAACGATTATTAAGTAAATCTTTACGGTTTTCCACATTCAGAAGTATTTTTTCTTATAAAATGTAAAAATCTCATAATATCAATTTATCACAGTATAGCAATAGATTAATTTAAAAGCTTTTAGAGAAAAAGAAAAAAATGTTTTTTTTTTACATATTTCAAAAAAAACATTGAGGGATGTGAAAATACCAACCTTACTTGACCGATTACAACGTTTTCGTAATAAAAGATTCATTATTAACATCAAATTCAAAAACAAGCATTAACTATTTGGTATGAATTGTTGCAAAATACCCCTGCTCTTCAAATAAATCTACGATTGTCTTGTCTCTCGGGTAATTTACTTCGGTATTATTGAACTCTAATAATAATTGTAATCTTTCTTTTTCGGATACTATTGCATATTCTGATAAACAAACTTCAATATTATCTTCTAAATCGACTACAAAACGATTAAAGCTCTTGATTAATAATTCTAATATTATTTTATCTACAAATCCCTCTAAATAATATACTTGAATCTTAAAATCCTGATCTTCAT
>NZ_SODM01000011.1 GCF_004368785.1 Flavobacterium sp. 270 | reverse complement strand
TGCAGTATTGTGGGAGAGTATGTCGTCGCCTTTCTTTTGAAAACCCTATCCTAAACGGATAGGGTTTTTTGCTTTTACGAATGTTTGAATTTTTTTATTCTTATCCTTACATCAAATAAAATTCCTTGTAAAATATAATCCTAATATTCTGTTTAAACAAACGTTGCTAAAAACATAAAGCATAAAAAATGAGATTATCAAAGAACTTGATAGGCTTAATATTTTATGCAAAAAAGATATAAACTCGAAAAAGCTGTCAATATTTAAATTGACAGCTTTTTTTTTATAATATAAACTAGAATACTTATCCTTTAATAAATTCTAAAATGTCTTTATTAATAGTTTCTGCTTCCGTTGTTGGCATGCCATGAGGAAATCCGGGATAAGAAATCAATTTTCCATTTTTCAAAAGTTTTGCTGCTTTAGGAGCTTGATTAAAAGGAACGATCTGATCATCTTCTCCATGTAAAACCAAAACAGGAATGTCAAGACTTTGTAGGTCTTCTCTAAAATCGGATTCAGAAAATGCCTTGATTCCTTCATAATGAGCCAATACAGAACCCATCATTCCCTGACGCCACCAATTATGTTTAATACCTTCCTCCACTTTTTTTCCTTCGCGGTTCCATCCATAAAAAGCTATTGGGAAATCATAAAAATACTGTGCTCTGCTAAATCCGGTTCCTTTTCTTATTTCATCAAAAATTGACAAAGGGACACCTTCCGGATTTGATTCGTTTTGAATCATAATTGGTGTAACAGCACTAATAATAATAGCTTTTGAAATACGTCCTTTTCCATATTTTGCCGCATATCTAATGACCTCACCGCCGCCTGTTGAATGACCAATATGGATCGCATCTTTTAAATCCAATGCTTTTGTTAATTCTGCAACATCTGCTGCATACGTTTCCATATCATTTCCTTCTGAACTTTGACCTGAACGTCCGTGTCCGCGACGATCGTGAACAATTACTCTGTATCCTTGTTTAAGAAAAAACATCATTTGTGTATCCCAATCGTCACCAGATAAAGGCCATCCGTGATGAAAAACAATTGGCTGTCCTTTTCCCCAATCTTTATAATAAATCTCTGTTCCGTCTTTTACTGTAATTGTGCTCATTTTTTTATAGTTTATAATTAATAATTTAAGTTGATATCTATTCGATATTCGGTTTAATTTTAGGCAATAGTTTTTTATAGTATTTGTATGCAGATGTTATAGATGCATCAAATACTTAATGTAGATTTAAAAAAGCTTAAGCGATTTAAATTTGATTGATCCTTTCGTAAATGTTTGGATCGTGTTTTCTGACTTTAATTTTAATATATTTTGAAGCCGGCATATTACTTTCTTTCACAACATTATTGACAGAAACTAAAACATTAGTTTCAGGAAAATAAGTTACCGTATTACGTTCGGGAATCTTGTAAGAAACGATAACAAACAAAGGTGCAATACGCTCAATATTATCATCATAATTGAATAAATCTACTTTGTCTCCAGATTGAAAGCCACCTTTTTCAATATCTTTCTCATTCATGAAAATAACACGGCGTTCGTTTTTTATTCCTCTGTAACGATCATCCAAACCATAAATCGTAGTATTAAATTGATCATGTGTTCTAGTTGTCGCCATCATAAATTCGTCAGATTCTAATTCATTATTCGGAATTTCTGTTAAAGTAAACGAAGCACGATTGCTGATTTCTTTCGATTTAAACTCACCTTGCCGTGGTGCGTTTGGCAAATAAAAACCTCCTTTTTCTCTTACTCTGATATTATAATTCTCAAAACCCGGAATACATTTTTCGATAGCATCTCTTACGGCATCATAACTGTTATGATATAGATTCCAATCTATTACCGATTTATTTCCCAGAGTTGCCATTGCCATTCGACAGACAATTTGTGTTTCATTTACAAAGTGATCAGAAATTGGTTTGAGCATTCCTTTTGAAGACTGAACTACGCCCATAGAATTTTCTGTACTGATAATCTGCACTTCATCATTTACGATGTCCATATCGCTTCTGGAAAATGTAGGCAGGATCAGCGATTCTTTTCCATTGACCAAATGTCCTCTGTTTAGTTTAGTCGAAACGCTTACCAAAAGATTCAGTTTTCTCATGGCTTGCGCTGTATAAGTCGTATCGGGTGCAGCAGAAAGAAAATTACCACCCATGCAAAACATTACTTTTACTTTTTCTTCGTGCATTGCTTTGATAACACCAACAACATCATAACCATGATTTCTGGGCGGATTAAAGCCATAATATGCCTGAATTCGGTCTAACTGTTCCTGAGTTGGCTTTTCGTCGATCAGCATGGTTCTGTTTCCTTGCACATTACTATGCCCACGAACAGGGCAGACTCCCGCTCCCGGTTTACCAATACTACCTTTTAAAAGCAAAATATTCACAATATCGCGAATCATGTCAACACCATTGGGTTGTTGTGTAAGTCCCATTCCCCAGCAGACAATTATTCTTTTGTTCGAAGCAATCATTTCTGCGGCTTCAATAATCAATTCTTTGGCAACCCCCGAAAGAAAGGCGAGATGATCTAAATCTAAACTTTCAAATTGTTTTATGAAATTTTCGTAACCCGTTGTTTTTTCGTTGATGAAATCTGTATCAAAAACTTGTCCCGGGTTTTTCTTTTCCAATTCAATTAATAAAAGTTCAAAAGCTTTTAGCAAAGCCATATCGCCGTTGATTTTTATAGGAAGAAAAAGATCAGCTAGTTTTCCGCCTGAACCTAAAACACCTTTTATGGCTTGTGGATTATGAAAACCCATTAAACCGGCTTCTGGCAGTGGATTTATAGCAATAATTTTTGCGCCGTTTTTTTTACCTTTTTCCAATGCACTCAGCATTCTTGGTGCGTTGGTTCCCGGATTTTGTCCGATAATGATAACCAGATCGGTATCATAAAAATCTTCTAAAGTAACAGTTCCTTTTCCAATTCCGATTGTGGTTTTCAAGGCTGTTCCTGACGTTTCATGACACATATTAGAGCAATCCGGCATATTGTTGGTTCCGAATTCTTTGGCAAAAAGCTGATACATAAAAGAAGCTTCATTGCTGGTTCTTCCGGAAGTATAAAAAGCTGCTTCGTTTGGAGAATCAAGACTATTTAAATGAACTGCAATTTTCTTGAAAGCATCATCCCAACTAATAGGCTGATAATGTGTTGCGCCTTTTGGCAAATACATCGGTTCGGTCAGTCTTCCAAATCTTCCAATTTGAAAATCGTCTAATTTTGAAAGATCGTAAACGGAATTTTCTTTAAAGAATGCTGCAGTGACTTTTTTGGTTGTTGCTTCTGCAGCCAAAGCTTTAGCGCCGTTTTCGCAATATTCACCCATAGGCGAACGATCATCATCGGGATCTGGCCAAGCGCAGCTAGAGCAATCAAAACCACCTTTTTGGTTCATTTTAAACAAAGCTTTTCCACCTCGTAAAACCGTTTTTTCTTCAATAAGATCGCTTACCGCTGATAACACTGCAGGAACTCCGGCCGCCCAGGTTTCTACTTTTGTTATTTTAAGATCTAAAAGTCGGTATGGATTTTCTGCCTCAGATAATTTATTTTTAAATTGATCATCTGTATTTTGTGGTTCGTCTTTCTTCATTACAGTTTATTTTAATGGCTTTGAATCGTTACAGCAAATAATTTAGAGTTGGTTTTGAAGCGTCTTTATAATTACCTTATCACTCGAATGGTACAAATTGAATCGGTCTTTTTTTAGAAAACCCAAAAGCGTGATGTCAAATTCCTGCGCCAGTTCGACTGCAAGACTCGACGGCGCGCCAATAGAAGCAATTACTGAAATTCCTGCCATTGCTGCTTTTTGAATTAATTCAAAACTTGCTCTTCCGCTGAGAAGCAAAATATGCTGGTTTAATGGCAAAGTGTTTTCAATAAGGGCACTTCCAATTAATTTGTCTAAAGCATTGTGTCTTCCGACATCTTCACTTAGAAATAATAAATCGCCTTCAACAGTAAAAATACCAGATGCATGTAAACCTCCTGTAGCAGAAAAATCGCTTTGTGCCAATCTTAATTTTTTCGGTAATTGGTAAAAAATATCAGGATCAATACTCAGAAAAGGTTTTGCTGAATCTTTAAAAGAACTCACGGTTTTTATCGATTGAATCGAACTTTTTCCGCAAACTCCGCAACTTGAAGTGGTGTAAAAATTACGATCCGTCTGCATTAAATTTGGACTAAAATTTTCGTCAAGATCAATCTGAACAATATTTTGTTTTTGAGACAAACAGTTCATTTTAGTATGATAAGCAGCTGTCACATCTTGGTAAGAAGTTATAATTCCTTCTGTAAATAAAAAACCAATTGCGAGTTCAACATCATTTCCCGGCGTTCTCATGGTAACAGAAATGCTTTTTTGCATTCTTTCGCCTTCAGGACCATAAGACAATCTTATTTCAAGAGGTTCTTCGATGGAGAGTGTATCCGAAAAATCAGCTATTGTATTGCCGTCTACTCTCTGAATGCCGATGTTTTTAATGGAAATTATTTCCATGTAATTCATTTCCATAACGATATAATTGAGAATTGTCTAGTAAATTTACTTAAAAATTTAATGAGAAAATGTGATTTAACTTACCAAAAAGTTTTGTCTAAAGTTGTTTGATAATTTCACCAAGCTGTTCTAATAAATCTTCTGCACCACGGTCAAATTTTCTTCCATTTACAAATAAAGAAGGAGTTCCGTTAACACCGCTCAAAACACCACTTTCAAAATCAGAATCAATTTTTTCTTCTAATGCAGCATTTTTTATATCTTTTATAAATTTACTTCTGTTAAGGCCAATTTTTTCAGCCAATTCAAACAGAAATTTTTCGTTTAGATATTCCTGATTTTCGTAAATAGCGTCATGCATTTCCCAGAATTTTCCTTGCAATGCTGCAGCTTCAGCAGCAATTGCTGCGGGACGCGCATATTGATGCATTTCGGATAACGGAAAGTTTCTAAAAACAAATTGTACCTGATCTCCGTAGCGATTCATTATTTCTTTAAGAACAGGATAAGCTGCTCCACAATACGGACATTGATAATCTCCATATTCTACAATAACAATTTCTGCATCTTTTTTTCCTTGTGTATGGTCAGTAGAACTAACCGCTTGTTTTAGTGACATAATTATTTGGTTTTAAGGTTTTCTAAAGCTTCTAATATTCCATCTGCGCCAGGATTTACGGCCATTGGCGATTTGTAACTCCATTGTATAATTCCGTTTTTATCAATTACAAAAAGAGCACGATTGCATTCGCCTTCTTCTTCATTGTAAACGCCGTATTTTTTTGCTGTTTCTCCTTTGGTCTCAAAATCAGCCAATAAAGGAAAATGCAGATTTCGGGATTGAGAAAAAGCCATGTGACACCATTTGCTGTCTACGGAAATTCCGAAAACTTCAGCATCATATTTTTTGAAAAATTTCAACATTTCGTTGTAAAGTGCCATTTGATCGCTGCAAACCGGACTCCAGTCGGCAGGATAAAAAGCCAAAATGATATTTTTTCCTTTAAATTCTGATAAAGTAATTTTTTGGTCGGGTGTTGCGAATAATGTAAAATCGGGCGCAACGTCATTTACTTGTAACATAATATTCAGTTTTTTTGGTTAATAATTGAAACAGGTTTTAACAATGAACAAAGTAATAATAGGAATGCGGGCAGCATCAATATCCAATTTTTTAATAAAGGAAGAAGAAAAGGTGCTGTAAATGCTCCGGACAGAAAACCTAACCAAAGCAAGAACAAACGAATGGCATTTGTTTTATACTCTTTTCTTTCAGCTGTTTCTGTTGCCATATTTAACATTGCCGTATTTTTTGCCAGACTGTTTAAAGTTCCGGTAACAAAATCGGTATTGATTTTTTGATTTCCGACCGAGGTTACAATCGTGTTCATTATTCCTGTTGAAAAACCAATTATGGCTAATGATTGTAAAACAGAAATAGTGTAATAGAAAGAAACAGTTGTATAAAAAATCAATATTCCAGAAACGATATAAAAAGGTAATTTTTGAATCTTATATTTCTTCCACAAAGACAAGCAGGTTCCCGTATAAATTCCGAAAAGAAAACAGCTTATTACTGTTACCGATGTCATGATTACAGCGTGTTTACCATTAGAAATAGAAATACCTAATTGTGTTGTATTGCCACTCATAAAAGAAACGTATGTTTTCCATTTTACAATTCCTACAGCATCCAGATATCCGGCAATACAAGCAAGTATTATGGCTAGTTTCTCCTGCGTTATAACTTGTTCAGTCGCCTTTGTTGAATTTACTTCAGCAATCACAACGCTTATTTTTTGGGTTGAATAAATACTTTATTTCTAGGAAATTTTTCGATTTCGCCTTCAGCAAGACCAAAATTGGTTGTAACTACATCTTTTGGATTTCCGGATAGCCATTCGCTAAGATCAATAGATTGGTATTCGCCACTATTAAATCCGAGTAAGATTTTGCAAACTGTATCTCCGGTATTTTTAATATAATGTCCGGCGCCCATTGGTACATAGCCTACATCTCCGGCATTAAATTGTTCTGTAACAACGGTACTTTCTGCTAAGAAAACCGACATTTCGGCTTGACCGGAAATATAATATTGCCATTCGTCTGCGTTCGGATGCCAGTGCATTTCTCTCAAAGCACCAGGTTGTAATTCTATAATTGATCCCGCCATTGTGGTGCTAATTGGAAATTCTTTGCTTGTAACCAGTCTTTGTACACCACCACCGGGAATTATTCTGGGTTGTTGTGAATGTAAAGGATAACGGTGCAGATTGGTCAATTCGATATCTGATTCTTCCGGACGTGCTTGGGCTGAAAATGATAATTCGTCTGGAACAATTCCGGAAGCAAAATAAGCTTCTTTTTGAGGTAAAGCAGCGACTTCTTCAATTGTGATTCCGAGGTTTTGAGCGACAATTTCCGGTGGCATGCAGGAAACAAAATCGGTAACACTGAAAGTATGATCTTCGGAAAAATTTCCATTATCAAAAATCAAAATAAAATGACATTCTTCTGTTCCTGTTGCCTGAATGGAATGTCCGTATCCTTTTGGAAAATACCAAACATCTCCAGGTTCGAAATTATCCGTATAACTATGTCCGTTTGGGTGAATGATTGTGGTACGAACTGTTCCTGAAATTACATAAGCCCATTCAGCTGCGTTTGCATGCCAGTGCAGTTCTCGCATACTTCCCGGTTGTAATCGCATCGAAACTCCGGCGATGCCAATAGAAGCAGGGAAGTCTTTTACAGAGGCTCCTCTTGTAGTTCCGCCATCGTTTGTACGTGGTTCTTTTTTCTCTAATTCGTATTTGAAACTTAATAATTCGCTGCTCATGACTATAGTATTTTGGTTGATTAATAGTATTTGTTTTTAATTCTATTGTAAAGCTATTGAAGATATACGCCGTCTATAGTTTCTTTTCGGTGAATGGGCAAAATGAGTCGTTGAGTTTAGTAAGAATTTAGGATCAGTTATTTTGAATGAATGAAAGCCTGATATATTTGACCTTTTTCTTTAGTTTTTAATTTAAAGCAAAAAAAATCACTGCGGGTTTGCAGTGATTTCAGTAAAGTTGGTGTTGTTTTTTAACACATAGAGGCATAGGCTTTTATAACTGTAAAAAGAATACTAAAAAAGAAACTAGTTTCTAACACATAGTTCAATCTATGTTTATTTTAATTAAGTGAAACGCCTTTTTTCAGTACAAAGAATACTATGATTCTATGTCTTTAAAAATATACGAAACGTATTTATTTCAATTATCTAAAAAGCCATTTTTTAATCAGTTTGGTATAATTTGGCATTACAACAAATACCATCAAAAAGACAATTATGCCAGATCCAACTAAGGCATCAAAATAATGATTTTGTGGAATCTGTATGAATCGTAAAGTTGGTAGCGTCAGAAGCGGAATCAATAATGATAATGGATAAATCGCCGACCAGGTTACCAGAAATTGTTTCCAGCGCACGGGAACTTTATTTCCTTCACTTTCCAGATTAAAAAGAAAATCCAAACCTGATTTTATTTGGTATTTATCATTTTTTCGAAAGTATGGATGTGCTTTTTCGATCATCGTTTTTCTGCTCTCAGATTCCATCCAGTTTCTAAGATTTTCGATAGTGTCAAATCGAATAATTACGGTAAACACAAATGTTAAATGTGGAATTGGCCGCACGATCTGCAAATCGATAAACCCTTTTGAATGTTTTGTGACGGGAACAATTTCGTCCAGCCATTTTTCGTAGTGTTGTTCTTTTCCATCCAAAATATGGTGTGTGATCACAACAGATGCGCCTTGATTTTCCATATTATTTATTGTTTTTAAATGTTTAAAAAGCTCTTTTGTACTGCCACGGAATATCAGTTTCCCAACCCAATTCTTTAGCAGAATGAATAGCAAAATAAGGGTCGCGTAGTTGCTCTCTTGCAATTACGACCAAATCTGCCTGTCCGTTTTCAATAATGGTATTGGCTTGTCCGGCCTCGGTAATCATTCCAACGGCGCCAGTTAAAATTCCGGTTTGTTCTTTAATAGCAGCTGCAAAAGGAACCTGATATCCGGGAAAAACTTTATCCTTGCTCACGTTTGTAAAACCTCCGCCAGAAGCCGTTATAAAATCTACGCCGTTTTCTTTTAATACTTTTGAAAGTTCTATACTATTTTCCAATGTCCACGCATCTTCAGTTTCTATATAATCAACAGCTGAAATTCTTGCCAGTAAAGGCATTTCTTCCGGAATTACCTTTCTGATTTCCTGAATCGTTTCTACCAAAAAACGAATTCTATTATCAAAACTGCCACCATATTCGTCGGTACGTTTATTAATTACAGCCGAATAAAACTGATGAAATAAATAACCGTGTCCCGCGTGCAGTTCTATGGTATCAAATCCTGCTTCAACTGCGCGAAGTGCTGCTTTTACAAAATTAGTTTTTAGTTTCTGAATTTCGGCAATAGTAAATTCCTCAGCAATGACGCCATGAAAATCTGTTGCAGATGAAGATTTTACAATCCAACCGCCTTCTTCTACAGAAAGAGGTTTCATGCGTTCGTTAGGATGTTTAAGGCTTCCTTTTCCGCCGGAATGCCACAATTGAATTCCGATTTTAGCATCTTGCTCGTGAACAAAATTTACAATATTTTTCCATGCATTTTGCTGTTCATCATTCCAGATTCCGAGATCATAGAGTGTCGCTAAACCTTCTGGCGCAACTGCAGTACATTCGGTTAAAATTAATCCAGCACCGCCAACAGCACGGCTTCCTAAATGGACTAAATGCCAGTTGTTCGGAATTCCGTTTTTTGCGCTGTATTGTTGCATAGGCGAGAGGGCAATCCTATTTTTTAAAGTAAGATTGCGAAGTGTTATAGGCGAGAATAAATTCATTTTTTATATTTTTTGAAGTGATTTTAAGAACAACTCAGCTTCCAGAATGGCTGCTGTAAGTTTGTCTTTTACCTTATTTAAGGCATCTTCTGATGTTGCATTCTTTTCGGTTGCAAGCTCCAGAATGTCCAGTTTTTCTTCCAGAACAGGAAGTAATCCCATTATGGCGCCACTTGTTTTTAAATCGTGTGCTCTAAGTTTTACTATCGAAAAATCCTCATTTTGATACGCGTCAATTAATTGCTGTATATGTTGAGGAACATTAGTAATAAATTGAGTAGTAACGGTTTGCTCAAAACTCGTGTTTCCGCCACTTAATTCTTTCATGTAAGTAAGATCAATATGTTTAAAAATTGAAACTTCCTGAATATTTTTAACTTCTTCTGCTTTTGCATTTTTCAATCCAAAATTCGAAATCAGTTTAAAAAGTTCTTCTTCTTTTATCGGTTTAGAAATGTATTCATTCATGCCACGGCTCAGACATTTTTCTCTTTCGCCAGGCAATGCATGAGCGGTCATTGCAATTACCGGAAGATCTAATTTTAAAACTTCACGTATTTGTTGTGTTGCAGTATAACCATCCATTTGAGGCATTTGCAAATCCATCAAAACAAGATCACATTCGTTATTTCGAAGATATTCAACCGCTTCTAATCCGTTTGAAACAATACTAAAATCAATATTCCATTGTGATAATAAATGCTTCATCAAACTTTGGTTAATGGCATTATCATCTACGACCAAAATCCGCAACGCTTTATTGGATAAATCTTTAAAATGATTAACATTCACTTGTGGTAAAACTTTAAGCTGCTCTTTGGCAATGCCGTACGGAATGTAAAAACTAAAAGTAGTTCCTTTTCCCTGTTCGCTGCTGACTTCTATATCTCCGTTTTGGAGCAGAATTAATTTTTTTACAATTGAAAGCCCCAATCCCGTACCGCCGTAATTTCTGGTTGTCGAATCTTCGCCCTGATTGAATCTTTCAAAGACTTCTCCCAGTTTTTCTTTATCAATTCCGATTCCCGTATCAGAGATTTTAAACCCAAGAAAGACTTCATTTTCGGTTTGTTGTTTGTTATAAACTTCAATAGTAACTTTTCCGTGGTGTGTAAATTTTATTGCATTCCCGATCAGGTTTACCAATATTTGTGTCAATCTAGTGGCATCGCCGGTTAATGTATCCGGTATTGAAATATCGATATGACTTGAAATTGTTAATCCTTTTTCTTTTGCACGTTCTAAGAAAAGAGTTTCTATAGAATTTAATAAGCCGTTGATACTGAATATTCCGGGTGTAATGCGCATCATTCCGGCTTCAATTTTAGAAAGATCCAGAATGTCGTTAATAATCGTCATTAAATTTTCTCCCGAACGCTGAATCGATGATACAAATTCTGTTGAAGTTTCATCCAAAGATCTTTTCTGAAGCAAATTTGTAAAACCAAGAATTCCACTTAATGGCGTTCTGATTTCGTGGCTCATATTGGCTAAAAAATTCTCTTTGGTTTCTGCTGCAATTGATGCTTTTTGCTCGGCAATATTCAACTCGGTAATTAAAAAATGTTGTCTTCGAAACTGTCTGATGATATGATACCCAATAAAACCGCCGCTTAAAACCAACAATACTAAAAGAGAAAAGTCGTAAACTTTTGCTTTTCTACCCATTTCCTTGCTTTTTCTGCTGAGTTCGACCATTCGCAGTTGACGCTTTTGATAGATTTTTGCCGTGATAGAAGTGATTTCATTCGAAATAATTCTCGCATGCGGATTTGCAATTGAGCTCTCATCATCCATATTTCCTAAAGAATCATAACGATGCAACAGCTTGTCTTGCGTTACTTTTTTATCCTGAGCGAGAATCCCTAATCTTCGAATTAAGTTTTCTTCTTCCGGATCTGAATTGTCATGCGAAAGCGAATCAAGAAAGTTTTTAATCTGAGTTATTTTATGATTTATACCTTCTAAATGCGTTGTGTCGTTGGTAGCGATAGAAGCCCGAATTCTGCTTTCGACACCCAGAATGTCGCGATCAATTTCTCTTAAATGGTTGCTTGATCGCAATTCATTCAAAAGTGTATTGTTATTTTTGATGAGCGCCTGAGTATTTTTAGTCGAATTGATTTGTACCGCTATCAATAATAGAGAACCCGCTATAAAGCTGATAATTATAAAATAGCTAAAACGTTTATTGCCCATTATTGAAAATGTATTGATCATTTTATAAAGTATAAAGGAGAGTTGTGTTTTTCTTATTTTCTAAGAAATAATCTAAAAAAGTAGTGCTTTAGAAGCCTAAAAAATGTTCTTAAAAAACGTTCATTCTTGTATTTAGCGCTTTTCTGTAAGCGTCTGCAACAGGAATAAACTTTTTGTTAATCATGATTCCGCCATCCTGCAAAGTATCAATCTTGCTTATTGAAATAATAAAGGAACGATGCACTCTGATGAAATCGTCTTTTGGCAAGCGTTCTTCTGCAGTTTTCATTTTACCGTGTATGGCGAACATTTTTTCTTTGGTGTAAAACTTCACATAATCGCCCATTGCTTCTGCGTAGAAAATATCGTCGAGTTTAAGACGTCGCGTGATGTTGGAATCTCTTACGAATAAAAATTCTTCTTTCGTAAACTGAACATTTTCTTTTTTGCTCTCCATTATCGACTGCGCTTTGCTCATTGCTTGTAGAAATCTTGCCGGAGTTATCGGTTTTAGGATATAATCGGCAATATTCAATTCAAAAGCTTCAAGTGCGTATTCCTTTTTAGAAGACGTAAAAATGATAATAATGTCTTTTCCGGAAAGGTTTTTCGTTAATTCGATTCCTGTCATTTCCGGCATTTCGATATCCAGAAAAATCAAATCTACTTCGTTAGTTTGTAGATGATTATACGCCTCAATGGCATTGCAATATTCATTTACAATAGTAAGATTCGGAATCTGTTTTGCTAAATGTGACAAGGTTGTCCTTGCAATATCATTATCATCAACGATTAACGCTTTCATGGTATTTTGTTTAGGATTTACACAAATATACTTTAATTAGATAATTTAATTTTAACTTTTAATAAAACTATTCTCTAAAATAAGAGCGCATCATCCAAGCCATTTCTTCGTGTGTTTCTAACAATGAAGTTAAAAAATCACTTGTACCATAATCTTTATATTGTTCGGCAAAAGGAGTAATGTTGCCACGTAAAAAATCAATGATGCTTTCATGGTCATTCAATAAATCTTTTAAAAATCCCAAACCGTCATTGGTTCTTTCGCTGTATTCTGTAAGATGAGTAAGTTCAAGATATGTTTTTATTGTGGCAGGAGCGAAGTGTCCAATTTTACGCATACGTTCTGCAACACTATCAATAAGCTCGTCTAGTTGTTTGTATTGATTTTCGAAGAAGATGTGCATAGCGTGAAAATTATCGCCAGTAACATTCCAGTGTGCATTTCTGGTTTTAGTGTACAATACAAATTCATCTGCCAATAATTTTGCTAATTCGTTAGCCACTAAATCTGTGTTTTTTTCTGTAATTCCAATTCTTGCTTTCATAATTTTAGTTTTTAAGGTTTGTTATAATTTCTTATGTAAAGGTCTTTATAACATGCTTAAAATGAATGAGGATTTAGTTGAATCGGCAAAATGAGTCGTTGAAAGGAAATTAATATCCTGTTTTTTATACAATATCATTTATTAGTCTTAGAAAAGAAGCAGAGAAATAAAGTAAGAGAAGAAGAAAATAGCAATGATAAAATGAATCACAGCCTCCAAAAGCAATCCCCAGAATTGTATTTATAGCCTTGTGTAATTTTATAAATAGTAATTCTGACAAAAAAAATAAAATTAAAAACTGAATTCGTATATTGTTGTGCTAAAATTATGTCAAGAATATAGATTTTAAAATTTGTACTTTCAAACGTTTTTCGGTTCTTTTTAATAGAAATAATCTAGATTATGAAAAATTCATTAATGCTCTTTATTGCATTCTTAGCTTTTACAGCGTGCTCAAAACATCAAGGAAAAAAAAATGTCGCTATCACTGGAATAGATTCCACATTGCGGCCTGGTGATGATTTTTTTAAATATGTAAATGGCAAATGGTATGATTCTGTATCAATACCTGCCTCTCAAGCCGGAGTTGGTGCCTATATGTTTATGAATTTCCCACAACGAATGCGACTGCAGGGAATATTAGACAGTATTTCGAAAAGCAAAAATGCACCAGAAAGTATAGCACAGAAGGTGGGAGACTTTTATGCATCAGGTATGGATACTGTAACCATAGACAAACGTGGTTATATACCTATCAAACCCTTATTGTCCAAAATTGAAGCAATTAGCGACTTGCCATCTTTAATGAGCTTTGTAGTTAATGAAGAAAAAGTGGGCAATTATTCTATTATAGGTTTTGGCGTGTCACCTGATGATAAACACAGCAGTATGAACATTGCTCAACTTTATCAAACAGGTATCGGTTTGCCTGACAGGGATTATTATTTCAAATCAGATTCTTCGACTGTTGCCATACAGGAATCGTACAAAAAATACCTTACTACATTATTTCAATTAACAGGCAGTAACGCCACTGAGGCTAAAAAGAATGCTGATTTGGTTTACGATATTGATAAACAACTTGCCGTTTCGCACAAGACAAAAGTTCAACTTCGCGATGTACAGGCAAATTACAATAAAACGGCTGTGATAGATCTTTCAAAAAAACATCCAAATATAAACTGGACTACTTTTTTAAATAATTTGGGAGCAAAAACCGATTCTATTAACGTAGGTCAGCCGGCCTATTATGATGCGCTGAATAAACTTTTAAAAACAATTCCGATAAATAATTGGAAAATTTACTTAAAAGCAAATTCGATCGAAAGATATGCAGATGATTTAAGTAAACCTTTTGTGGACGCTTCATTTGAATATACAAAAGTGCTTTCTGGTCAGGCAATTCAAAAATCACGCGGCGAAAAAATGGCTAATGTTGTTGACAATTATTTAGGCGAAGCGTTAGGTGAATTGTATGTAAAGAAATATTTTTCTGAAGATGCCAAAAAGCGTATGTTGGTTCTCGTGAATAATCTGCAAAAAGCTTATGCCAAAAGAATTGACAAATTGGAATGGATGAGTCCAATTACAAAACAAAAAGCGAAGGAAAAATTGTTTGCTATTACCAAGAAAATAGGATATCCCGATAAATGGAGAGATTATAGCAATGTAAAAATAGCTAGGAATGCCTATTTTGAAAATATGGTTTCGGCTTCTGCTGCTGCATATCAATTTCAATTGGCAAAATTGGGCAAACCAGTCGATAAATCAGAGTGGTTTACTACAACTCCAACCGTTACGGCATATAATAATCCCACCGCAAATGAAATTGTTTTTCCTGCAGGTATTTTACAAGCCCCATATTTTGATAATAATGCAGATGATGCACTCAATTATGGAGGTATCGGAATGGTTATAGGCCACGAAATAACCCATACTTTTGACGATCAAGGTGCTCAATATGATAAAGATGGGAATTTAAAAAACTGGTGGACAAAGGAGGATTATGCACAGTTTAAGTCAAGAATACAACAGGTTATCAATTTGTACAGTACTTATACTGTTTTAGGCGATCTACACATTAATGGTGCCATGACAGTTGGCGAAAACACGGCGGATATTGCAGGAATAGCGGTTGCCTATGATGCTTTTAAAATGACTGAACAAGGAAAAGGAAATACAAAAATTGACGGTTTTACTCCGGATCAGCGCTTCTTTATTTCTATAGCTAAAATATGGCGAGTAAAAATGAAAGACGAGTTTCTACGCTTGTGGATTAACAACAATCCACATTCTCCACCAAATTGGCGTGTTAATGGTCCTCTAATGAATACAACACCTTTTTACGAAGCATTTAATGTAAAACCTGGAGATAAAATGTTTCTGCCAAAAAAAGACAGAATAACGATTTGGTAATAACTTCTCCGAAGTTTACTCATAAAAAAACTGCGCAAATGTTCTCTTTGAACTTTGCGCAGTTTTTTTTGGTTTTAATTTATAAATCTGAAATACAAGAATATTTAGGAACCAATAATTTCATTATAAACCATGCCAGCAAATAGGCTAGAGCGCAAAGTACAAACATAATGGTATAACCAGTTTGTATACGTCCTAAAGCTTTATAATAATCAAAAAGAGTGCCTCCAAGTTTTGAAACCAAAACACCGCCGATTCCTCCGGCCATTCCACCAATTCCGATAACAGATCCGATTGCTTTTTTGGGAAACATATCTGATACCGTTGTAAATATATTAGCAGACCAAGCTTGGTGCGCCGACGCGCCAACTCCTATAAGTAATATGGACAAAGAGGTTCTAAAAATAATATTTGCTAATAAGGTTGTTTTTTTAAATTTTAACTTTTTAAGAATTGTTTAAAAAAAAATGGTTTTTAAAAAGTTTTAATCGATTGCAAAACTTATTATATTATGAAAACATCATTTTTTGTCTTTTTGTAAAAAAAAACACTTTAGAATGTGGGAAACCGTAAAGATTTACTTAATAATCGTTTTACATTAGCGAAAATAATTATGAATATTTAAATTATTTTAGTAATGATTTAGGGAATATATTAATATATAAGTAGATAAAGCGCAGAATATTTAATGTGCTATTATAAATTAAATAAGAGATAAGATTGTCACTTAAAAATTAGGGATATAAAAATTTATGGACAAGAATACGATAATAGACTTATTTAACAAACAAGTTGTAAAGACACCAGATAATACAGCTTTAATAGTTGATAATAAGTGTTTTACATATAAGTTTTTAGATGATAATTCTAATCAATTAGCTAATTATCTTTTAGAAAATTGTGAAATTCAACTGGAAAATTTAGTTGGAATAAAATTAAATCGAGATGAATGGATGATAATTTCATTGTTAAGTGTCTTAAAATCAGGTGCTGCTTATGTGCCTATTGATATTCATTACCCCAAGCAACGTCAAGATTTTATTGAAAAAGATACAAAATGTAAAACAATTATAAATCAAGAATTCTTAGATAAGTTCCATTTAGTGTCTTCTGTTTATTCTGATCATAAGCCCGCAAATGTACTTGTTTCATCTCGAAATCTTGCATACGTAATCTACACTTCAGGATCTACAGGAAACCCCAAAGGAGTTATGATTGAGCACAGAAGTGTAGTTTCTTTTTTAAGACATATTGATGTTCAATTGGAATTCGAAGATTTAAATATTGTTGCAGCTACAACAAATTTGACTTTTGATATCTCTGTATTAGAGATATTCGGTACAATATGCTTAGGGAAAACAATGATTTTGGTATCTGAAGATAAGTTGTCTGATCCTGAGATGTTTGTTGAAGAAATAAAAAAGAATAAAGTTGAAGTATTACAGCTTACACCTTCGAGACTACAACAGTTAGTAAGTGTATTATTTAAATCACCTCTTCTATATCTTCAGAAATTATTGGTCGGTGGAGAAGCACTTCCAAAAGAAATGTATAATTTCTTAAATGAACAAACAAATTTAGAGACTATTAATGTATATGGTCCTACTGAAACTACAATTTGGAGTAGCTTTCTTGATATTAAATCAACAGATAAGCTTTCTATAGGAAAGCCTTTTGAGAATGAGTATATCTATATACTCAATGATAATGAGTTGCCTCAACCCATTGGTGTAGTTGGAGAATTGCATATAGGAGGAGCAGGTCTTGCTCGTGGTTACCTAAATCTCCCGGAGTTAACAATGGAGAAATTTATAAAAAACCCATTTATAGAAGGTGATCGTTTATACAAAACAGGGGATTTGGGGAGATGGTTGGCTGATGGACGTATTGAGTACATGGGGAGAAAAGACGATCAGTTGAAAGTTAGAGGCTATCGTATTGAGGTTGGTGAGATTGAAAGTACCTTACTTCGCATTCCAGAGATTACAGATGCTGTGGTTTTACCCTACGGAAATGACAATTTGGTAACAGAGCTGATTGCTTATTTTGTATCAAATAAAGACTATGACATCAAGACCTTGCGGACACATGTAGGTCAGGATCTTCCAGATTACATGATTCCCGGACATTATGTTAGATTGGAGTACATTCCTTTAACAAACAGTGGAAAGGTTGACAAACGCTTGTTACCATCTTTAGAAGGTTTAAGCCTTGAAACCGGAGTAGAATATGTTGCTCCAAAGAGTGAAACCGAAAAACGATTAGCAGCAATCTGGCAAGATGTTTTAGTAAGTGACCGTATTGGTGTGCATGATGATTTTTTTGATCTCGGAGGAAATAGTTTAAGGATGACGAGAATTTTATTTAAAATAAACAATGAATTTGAAGTAAATGTTTCATTAAGAATATTATATCGATTTATAACAGTATATGAATTGGCAGAATTTATTGAAACCATGTATGAAAATGAGGAAATTGTATCGGATAAATTTGATAGTTTAAAATTGTAATAATAGAATTAAAATCACCCCACATTTAAATGATAGAAAGTACAGAAACTAAAGCTTTTAATTTAATAAAAGAACTAAACAAAGAAGGAGGAAAAATTTATTATGAAGATAAAGAGATTTATATCAAATACCCTAAAGGTATAGAAATAAGTGCCGATTTAATCAGCAAAATAAAATTACATAAGCCGGATTTAATCTCCTATTTTGAAGGTTTTTCTAAAAAAGAAAATATACAGTCACCAGATCAAAATAAAATTGAAGCAACAAAAATAGTTCATGATGGAGAAGAATATTATTATATAACTCCTACAGAGAAATACTGGGTTGATGACAATGCAGATCAGGAATATAAGGAAAAGAATAAAGATCACGGTACAATTAAATTCAGCTATGAAATTTTAGGTGAATTTGATAAGGATGTCTTTAATAAATCAATTTTGTTTCTAATTAATCGTAATGAAAGCTTGCGATCTACTTTTCATAAGATCAATGAGAAGTTTTACATGAAAATATCTAATCAGAGTATTTTAGAACGCACTGAATATATCGATCTAAGAGGTCAGGAAATCAGTGAATCTGAATTAAAAGATATTAGACGATTTAACGACCATAAATTTGATTTGAGTACCGGATCTCTAATTCTGGCTCGATTGATTCAAATCGAAGATAAAAAATTTGTTATTTCATTCAATATCCACCATGTTATTTCGGATATATATTCAAAACAAATTCTTTTAAGAGATTTTATGGTAACCTATAATTCTTTTTTGCAAAACAGACAGCCAGAGTTGCCTACAGTGAAATATCATTTAAAAGAAAACCTTTATTTAATCAATAAATTTATTGAAACTAATGCTGATTCAAATCGCGATTATTGGAATGATTTATATCCTAATTTACCCGATGAATTAATTATTCCATGTACTACTAAAGTTGCAAATAAAGATGCTGAAAGAATAAAAGAATCAAAAATATTTGATTATCCGGTAGATCTTTTCAAAAACATGAAATTGATAGCAAAAAAAGAGTCTACCAGTTTATTTGTCGTTTTGCAAACTTCCTTTAAAGCGTATTTTAATCATAAAACAAATCAAACTGATATGTTATTTGGAACATATTCATTTGGGAGAAATTTTGAGATTTCTGAAAATCAAATTGGATGTTATGCAAAAACAGTTTTGATAAGAACAGCTTTTGATAAAAAAGATGATTTCATCAGTATGGTTAAGAAGGTTAAACAATCCAATAATGACATGAATGATTATCATGCATTTTCGTTAATGGACTCAATTGAAAAAAAATTAGTTCCTAATCAATCTCTTACTGGAGGATTTTGGAAGGTTAATATGCAATATGATGATGCTCAAGGAAATTATTTGAATAAATCAGATTACCAGAATGTAGTACAGAGACCCAATGTCGAGTACAGAGAAATTGTAGATGATAAAGATCCTATTATGGCAATTGACATGGAATTATGGTTTGTTAATTCAGGTGATAATTTACAGCTAAATGTAGTTTATGATAGTAGTCGATATGACTCTTTAGGGATTGAAAATTTCATACTCGATTATATTGATTTTAGCTCTAAAAAATTAAGTGATATCGATTTTAACCAAATATAATATTGAGGCCGGAATAAGTTTACAGATACAAGTAATAAAGATTAATACAAAGTTCTTTTGAAAAATAAAATATTAAAACCTGAATTTATTGGGGACTTTCCTGATACCCAAAATAGAATTGCTTTATTAGTACCTCAATTTAACGAAGATTCTAATTGTAATCTTGAGAATCGTTTAAAATATTTTATGAATATAGCGGAAACATATAAGGATTATATGGACGTTATAATTATTGACGATGGCTCAACAGATGATAGTCTGGAAAAAATCAAATTATTCTTAGGCCAAAACCCAAAATCTTTTTTTGCTGCGTCAGTAAATCCAAATGGTCAAAAAGTTGGAGCATTATTTTCGGTGAGTAAGGTAATTTCTCATGATTTTGTAATTTTAACGGACTTTGATACAGATATAGTAGGATTTCATGAGGCATTTAAAGTTATTGACAAAATGGGATCTAATGTAATGGGATGCTATTTTAAAATGATTCCATTTGAAGGTGCTGGATTTGTGTTTAACTGGCAAAAACTAGAGTATTCTTTAGCAAGAAGTCTATATTTTTTTCATCGAAAAGACCTCAGTGTGCCTGTCATGCCAGGTGCGGGATCGTGTTTTAGACGAGATGTATTAAATACGATTTATAGTGATCATAGCGGCTTAAGAAACGGAGAAGATAGAGAAGCCACAGTGATTGGACTAAAATTAGGATACAAAGTCATATATGTTGATTCTGTACTTACATTAACAAGACCTCCTTTAACGCTCTGTAAATTAATTAAACAACGTGTTAGATGGAATTTGGGGTACATTGAAACTCTGGCTAAAGAGAGTGGGTATTATAATTCGCAAATGTTAAAATTAAATATATTAGGAGTAAGAGTAATATTAGATTTTATTACGGTGTTATTTATAATTTTTTTGCCTCTAATATTGCTTATTGTAGCTACAATAAATATAAATTATTTCTTGTCAACAGCCTTGATAATATACTTATTCGGATTTCTTTCATGTTCAAGTTTTGTTCTTTTTTCATCAAACGAATTGTCAGAACATAAAAAGAAGCTCACTACAATTTTAAGTTTTCCAATTGTCAAAATATTAATTGATTGTATTGCGTGGACGAAAGCAATCTTATCCTTCTTAAAAAACAACAGAATGGCTAAGGTGTTAAATGAAAGGACTTTGTAGTTTTTTTAAGCTTTTATTAATGAAGTAATTTTAGAGTACAAAATTACAACATTTATTTTTCTATTAATAATGCATAATTTTTAACAAATGAATAATTCGGATTTAAAATCAACAAGTTTATATACTAACTATTGGAAAAAAAAGATATTAAATAGAGATAAGACTATATTGTTGGAGAATAAACTACAACATCTTCCTTCCTTTTCTATTAAAGCCAATGAACTACATTATTTTAATAAACTTACTAATAGAAATAAAATAGCGCAATATACTGTTGTAACGGCAATTTATACCTTTCTACTAAATAAATTAATTCTCGATTTTGATGGTTATCTTATAGCTGGTT
>NZ_SODM01000010.1 GCF_004368785.1 Flavobacterium sp. 270 | reverse complement strand
AAACCTGAAACCTGAAACCTGAAACCTGAAACCTGAAACCTGAAACCTGAAACCTGAAACCTGAAACCTGAAACCTGAAACCTGAAACCTGAAACAAAAATTAACCCAAAATAAAAAACCGCAACTCTTTGTAGGAATTGCGGTTTCTAGGTATAAAAAATGGTTGGTTAATAGCGATATTTTTTTTTACAATGATATATCTTTAATTTTAAACTAAAAAACATCCCTGTAACAAAAACAACTTTTGATGTTAACTATTTAACATCACGGGCATTACCAACATTGTAACAGATTCGCCTTCTTCTAAACCATCAACAGGAGTAAGGATTCCGGCTCTGTTTGGTAATGACATTTCTAACATAATCATGTCAGATTGTAAGTTCGTCAGCATTTCTGTTAAGAAACGTGAGTTAAAACCGATTTGCAAGTCATCACCTTGATAATCACAAGTTAATCTCTCTTCGGCTTTGTTTGAGTAATCGATATCTTCTGCTGAAACATTTAATTCTGCTCCGGCAATTTTTAAACGAATTTGGTGTGTTGTTTTGTTTGAGAAAATCGCAACACGACGAACTGAACTTAAAAATAAAGAACGATCGATCATTAATTTGTTTGGATTTTCTTTTGGAATTACCGCTTCGTAATTTGGATATTTTCCATCAATTAAACGACACATTAAGATATAATTGTCAAATGAGAAAGTCGCATTTGAATCGTTGTATTCAATTTTTACTTCTGCATCAGAAGAACCTAAAATACTTTTTAAAATGTTTAAAGGTTTTTTTGGCATAATAAAATCTGCAACCTGAGATGCTTTTACATCTGTACGTGCATATTTTACCAATTTATGAGCGTCTGTAGCTACGAAAATTAATCCTTCTGGAGAGAACTGAAAAAATACTCCAGACATTACCGGACGTAAATCATCATTACCAGCAGCAAAAATAGTTTTACTTACTGCAGTTGCCAAAACTTCTGCAGGAACTAAAGTTACAGACGGATCTTCTAGATGTACTGCTTTTGGAAATTCTTCTCCTGCAGCGTATGCTAATGCATATTTCCCTGAGTTTGAACTAATTTCAACAGTATTATTATCTTCAACAGTAAAAGTTAAAGGCTGTTCTGGAAATGTTTTTAAAATTTCAAGTAAAAGTTTAGCAGGCACAGCCACACTTCCTTTACTTTTAGAATCGATTGATAATGAGGCAGACATTGTAGTTTCAAGATCAGATGCTGAAACTGTTAATTCATCATTGTTTAGTTCAAATAAAAAGTTGTCTAAAATAGGCAACGTGTTATTACTGTTGATTACACTACCTAAAACCTGTAATTGTTTTAATAAGTACGAACTCGATACTATAAATTTCATCTCTTTTGTTTTATTTTTTGAGGTATACTCAGCAAATTAAGGCTAAATATACAGATTACAAATATATCGTAAACTATCTAAAGTATTACAATTTTTTTATTAACATCTATTTGCTATACTTCTTTTTTCTTATAAAAGTAAATACCAATCCGAAAACCAATAAAATAAGAATTGGAAGTCCGATAGTTATGAATTGCGTTGTAGTGTAATTGGCATAAACTTTTTCTTTATCCAATAATGGAAGCTCTACATCTTTACTTCTAATGTTAATAAGTCCGGTATCGTCAAGAAGATAATTGATGCAGTTCATCATAAAATCTTTGTTGTCGTAAAGATTTCCCGTACGCTGATCGTAGCCTAATTCTACTGGCATCATGTTTTTGTCTAACTGATTTTTGGCTAAATCTCCATCAGAAATAACAATCATTTTATTTGGTTTTCCTTTTGCCTGAAATGCATTTTCTTTGAATGGTAAAACACGATTTTCAAAAGCAGAATGGAAAGAACCTTCTAATAAAACCGAAAGCGGAATATTCCCTTTATTTAAATAATCCTGTGGTGAAGTTTTTTCGGTTACAATATTCAAATTGATTTCTGCCGGACTTCCAATTGTTCTGGAATATTGAGACGATTGCAAAAGAATCGTTTTTTTAATTCCGTTTTTCAAAGTATCAATCGGACTTGCAAAATCAAATTTAATGCCACCTAAATTTTTCACAATTGGGTGCTGGCTTGTTGGGTAAACCTGTGGTGCAAATTTCCAGATAAAATCCTGATACTGCGTTGCACTTCCTTGTTCGCCAGTTGCCAATTTTATAGGGCTTCCTTGTTCGTCTTTTACTAAATCAGGATTAATTCTAAACCCATATTTAAAGAACATATCGTTTAGGTTTAGATCTCTCGGATACGCCAAAGTCGCACCAGACTGATTGTACAAACTGTCCATATCGGCAGCAACCTGATCAATTAACCAAAGCGTTTTACCGCCATTCATAATAAACTGATCTAAAACCTGCTTTTCTTCATCAGAAAAAGTTTCGGTTGGTTTTGATATAATTGCTAAATCGTATTTTTTTAAGGCATCTAAAGTTCCGTTAGGATCTTTTGCAACAGAATCTAAAGTGAATGGGCCAATGTAATAACTTTCGCGAATTTGTCGCAGCATTTTGGCAATGTGAATTTCGTTTAATTCGCCATTTCCTTTAATAATTGCAACTTTCTTCTGTTTGTCTTTGGTAATTTTATTGATAGCATCTGCAATAGAATATTCTAAATGCTGAATCGATCCTTTTACTTTTTGCTCGGTAGAAGCGCCCATTATGTTTTTCAACAAAGGAATATTAACTTCTTTATTATTGTAAACGGCAACAGCCCAAGGAAAAACCATCGCCTGAGATTGTTTTCCTTTATCATCAACCGTAATATTGATTGGTGTAAGTCCTTTTTGAAATAATGATTTTGTTAAGCTTTCGCTTTCGTCTTCGTTCTCTAAAGGATTAACAAATTCAAAAACAATGTTTGGATTGTAAGCTTGAAATTCTTCTAATAATTGTCTGGTTTCTTGTTGTAAACGTCTGAAATCAGCTGGAAGTTCTCCATCCATATAAATCTTAATCGATAATGGATTTTTAACTTGTTTTACAATGTTTAAAGAAGTTTCAGATAAAGTATAACGTTTGTCTTTGGTTAAATCAAAACGATGGAAAAATAAACTTCCCAATACATTTAAAACGATCAGAATGAAAACGGTAATACCTAATGTCTTGATATTTTGTTGAGTAGATGCTTTCATTAGGCTTTAAAAGATTTTAATTTGTAAACGGTAAAAGACAAAAACAAAACTGTGATGCTCAGGAAATAAATAATATCACGAGTATCGATCACGCCTCGGCTCATACTTTTAAAATGATCCTGCATTCCGAATGCAGAAATAATATTAGAAGAATCTGGAATTAATGTAGCTAAGCCCTGAAATCCGAAATAAAAGATAAAACACAAGAAAACAGCAATAATAAAAGCCACAATTTGATTTTCTGAAAGGGTAGAAGTGAAGATGCCAATTGCAGAATAAGAAGCAATTAAAAACAATAATCCAAAATAAGAACCAATTGTGCTTCCCATATCAATATTTCCTTCTGGCGAACCTAAACCAGAAATTACTTTTACATAAATAAAAGTTGGAATTATAGCTAAGATTATCAGCAGAAAAGATCCAAAAAACTTTCCGTTTACGATTTCCCAAACCGATAATGGTTTAGTTAAAAGCAATTCTAGTGTTCCTTGTTTTTTTTCGTCAGAGAAACTTCTCATCGTTACGGCCGGAATAAGGAAAATTAAAATCCACGGCGCTAGAGTAAAGAATGGAGTTAAATCGGCATAACCGGAATTCAAAATATTATAATCTCCTTCAAAAACCCATAAAAATAGTCCGTTGCTGATTAAGAAAATCGCAATGACCAAATAGCCAATAGGAGAGCCAAAAAAGGATTTTATTTCTCTAAAAATGATTGATTTCATTTATGTTTTTGTTTTTTTATTGTTTCAAGTTTCACGTTTCAAGTTGCTTTACTTTGCGAACATTATGTTTTTTTTAATCTAATCTTTGAGCTCTTTGCGGTTAATTCGTTTCTATTTCAGATACTGTAATAACTTGAAACCTGAAACTTTAAACTAAACTAACAATTTTGTCCACACTCCACGCTTCTGGCTTTGCGTTAAATAGTTTTTTTGTAAAAGTCCAGACTGAATCAAACAGTTCAGAATTTCTATAATTTTCCAAATCGGCTTCGGTTTCCCAATAGCTGTAAGTAAAAAATATTTCTTTGTTGTTTTTGTCCTGATATAATTCTAAAAAACGATTTCCTTCGGCATTTCGTATTTTGTGTTTTATGGTTTCAAAATTCTCCAGAAAAGCGGGAATTTTTTCTTCGTGAAAACTCATTTTTACAATTCTGACAAACATGTTTTTAAATTTTAGATTTTAGTCCCGAAGCCTCGGGATAGATTTTAGATTTAAAACCTATAATACGCGGGCAAAAATACCAAATTAGATTGTTCTTTTTATATTTTTTTTTAGTCTTGTTTGTCATCCTGAGGAACGAAGGATCTCCGTAAGGAACTCTACAAAGATTGGGAATATGCTTATGGAGCTGCTTACGGAGATCCTTCGTTCCTCAGGATGACAAACTGTTTGATAAATCAATTGAAAATCTAAAATGGAACTCAAGAAAACTGAATTGTAATCACATCACGATAATTCAACCCCAGCAAACTATTTGCAGAACCTACTTTAGATGGATTACTTCTGAAAATGGCAATTTCCAGAAAACCAGCTTCGTTAAAAATCGCCAGTTTTTCGCCTTCATACGTTTTTATAGGATATTTTTCTGAAGTTGCAATTGCAGAATAATTGGGCAGAATGGTTTTGATATTTTTGGTTTTCATCACAATTTCATACTGACGGCCTTTTGCAGCGTCTAAAAATTGCTGTTTCGAGATATTGGTTACAATGTTTCCGAAATGATCAATATAAATTACATAGCCTTTTAGAGAATTTCCATCGCCCGAAACAACAGCCTGAAGTTCTGTAACTTCTTTTATTTCGTTGATTTCTTTACCAATAACATTAAGTAAACCGCCTTTTGCAATATGGCAGGCTACTTGTATAAAAATATCCATATCAGATGATTCTGCAGGAAAACGATCGTGAATATTGATAGCCACAATTTTCTGTGGTACAATCTTTTGTGTAAGCATACTTAAAATACCATTATCGGCACAAATAAAGTAGTGATCGTTCCATTGCATGGCAATATGCTGGTTCTCTTTATTGCGTTCGATATCGACTCCAATTAAGTGCACCGTTCCTTTTGGAAAACTTAAATAAGAAGCTCCGATTACGTAACTTGCTTCTGCTGTGTTAAATGGATCAATGTCATGCGAAATATCAATAATTACAACTTCTGGAAGTTCTGATAATATCTTACCCTTTAGCGAACCAACAAAGTGGTCTTTTAAGCCGTAATCGGTAGTAAGAGTAATTATTGACATAATTTTGTTTATAACTATTGGTAGTATTTAAATCTAATTTTCATTAAATTTGAGAAATGCAAAGCTAGTAATAGTAAATACAAATTGAAAGAAAGAAAAGACAAATTGTGTTTTTTAAAAAATATTTACCCGACAGCCAATTGATTTAAAAACGATTTTAATTTTAATTTAAAACTAACTCATTTGAACGAAAGAATAATCGAGCTAATAGACATCGCACCAAAAGAGTTTTGGGGCGCTCAGGACAGCCACCTTGAAATAATCAAAAAGTATTATCCGAAGCTTAAAATCGTAGCGCGAGGAACCACTTTGAAGGCATTTGGCGAAAAAGAAGTCTTAGATGAATTCGAAAAAAGATTTCAGAGATTAATGCTTCATTTTACCCGTTACAATAATATTGACGATAATGTAATTGAGCGTGTAATAATGAGCGATAGTCTAGAAGAAAAAAAGATGTACGATCATGACAAAATATTAGTTCATGGTGTTGGCGGTAAGATAATTAAAGCCATGACTCCCAACCAGCAGTTACTGGTAGATACCATCAAAAAAAATGATATGGTATTTGCAGTTGGTCCTGCCGGAACCGGAAAAACGTACACGGGTGTTGCAATGGCTGTTAAGGCACTTAAAGACAAGGAAGTAAAAAGGATCATATTAACACGTCCGGCAGTAGAAGCAGGAGAAAATCTAGGATTTCTACCCGGAGATATGAAAGAAAAACTAGATCCGTATATGCAACCGCTTTATGATGCGCTGCGCGATATGCTGCCAAACGAAAAATTGGAAGATTATATCCTAAAAGGAATTATTCAGATTGCACCGCTGGCTTTTATGCGCGGACGTACGCTTGATAATGCTTTTGTAATTCTGGATGAAGCGCAAAACACAACGCACTCACAAATGAAAATGTTTTTGACCCGTATGGGTAAAAACGCTAAGTTTATGATTACGGGTGATCCAGGACAGGTCGATTTACCACGAAGAACTATTTCTGGTCTTAAAGAAGCGATTTTGGTTCTAAAAGACGTTGACGGAATCGGAATTATTTATCTTGACGATAAAGATATCGTGCGTCACAGATTGGTTAAAAAGGTTATTGATGCTTATAAACAAATAGAAAATCACGATTAATTTTGTGAAATATTTTTTATTTGCCACTCTCGATAGCTATCGGGAGTGGCAAATAAATAAACAATATTCGTTTTATGTTTTTCTTTATTGAAATGCGTAAAACGAATATTTTTTGAAATACTATTGGAAAATGAAAGAACTAGATAATTTTTACGAAAAGCAAGAAGAACCTTTTAAGGAAGTTTTCTTTGCATTAAAAGAAATTATCTTAAAACAAGACAAAGACATCACTAATGTTCTAAAATACGGAATGCCATTTTTTTGTTATAAAGGAAAAATGTTCTGCTATTTATGGGTTCACAAAAAATACAAACAGCCTTATATTGGAATTGTGGAAGGAAAATATTTTGATGAACCTTTTCTAACTCAGGAAGATCGTTCGAGAATGAAAATTATGTTATTTGATTCTGATAAGCATTTGCCAATAGAATCTATTGAAAATATTTTGCAAAAAGCATTAAACTTATACAAAACAGGAAAATAAAAATTATATGGAATCGAAAATTGCTGGAAAACTGAAGCCTTTGGACTACGATCCAGATTATTTTGAAAGTGAACCTTATCCAATTCCATATTTTAATAATAAAAAATTAAAAATTGGGTTTGTTGAAGCTCTATACGAATCATATTTGTCTGGAGCCGACAGAGTTTTAGAAAATTTTTTAAAATTAGATACATCAGAAAAATTTAAGGATTCAAAAATTGTTTATGATTATTATGATGAAGTTTTATTATTTGGATATACAGAGAATCTGAATATTAAAACTGTTGAAGATATTTGGAATTTTGTTTATCCATCTGAAATTATTATTGATTCTGATGAAAATGGAATTTTTTATCTATGTGTTTCTTGTGGATGTATTTGGGAAGAAGAACATGGATTACAATTAGTTTTTAAGGAGGGATTAACGTTGACAAGAGCAAGCGGTCATGATGGTGCATATAGTGATTAAGAATCATATATAGTGATGAAAAGAATTTAACGTAATAGTTAAATAAATAATAAACTTGCTCATTTTTAAGCCTTAGAAATCTTTTCGCTTTGCTCTTCTGAGCTAAAAATCGTAAATTTGCCTATCAAAATACTTGATTATTACTATGACAAAACTCAAAAATATAAAAGTTGTCGTTTCAGATCTTGACGGAACTTTACTCAATCCACAACACAGAATTTCAGATTACACCAAATCAATTTTTCAAGAACTTCACAATCAAAATTATCTTATAGTTGTAGCCACTGGTCGTCATCATCTTGATGCTATGGCAATTATAGAAAAGCTAGAAGTTCCGGTTTATTTAGTGAGTTCCAACGGAGCCAGAATACATTCGCCAAATAAAAAAGAACTTTTTTCTTTTAATTTAGACAGCGATGTCGTAAAAGCAGCTTTAAATGTAGAAATTGATCCAGAAATTACGGTTGTTTTATTTAAAGAAAATGTTTGGCAGACCAATAGAATAAGCGAAAAACTAAATGCTTTTCAGGAAGAATTAAAATACAGACCAGAATTGGTTGATTATAAAGCTTTGCAGGATTTTGGCGCTATCAAAATTTTCTTTTCATGCGATAATCACGAAAAATTGGTAAAATTAAAAGATGCTATTTTGGCTAATTCATCAGAACATCTGCATCATGCATTTAGTCTGCCGACTTGTTTAGAATTTATGGATAAATCTATAGATAAAGCGGTTTCTATTGAAAGAGTATTAGAAAAAGAAGGCTTTACTTTGGCAGAAGCAGTATCTTTTGGAGACGGTTTCAACGATGTTCAAATGTTATCTGTATCCGGAAAAGGATTAATTATGGGCAATGCTCCGGCTTTATTAAAAGAAACACTTCCAAATTTAGAAGTAATTAAAACCAATGCCGAAGATGGTGTTGCAAGATATATTGCTTCAAGAATTTTAGATAAAGAATTCGCAGCCAGTTAATTTATTAAAGCTTTTTAGTTTTTAAAAGAAATATAAAAAAAATCCCTGAAGGCTTTTCTTCAGGGATTTTTTGTTTTTAACATTTTCGGGAATAAGACTTAGCCTAAAAACCTTTTTTTAATTGTTTTCAAAGTGTATTTTTACGATCTCAAATACTACAATTATGACAAAAAACATTTTTATTGTTGCTTTTTTAGTTTTTTCTATATCAGGAAATAGCCAAAGCCTTAAGTTAGAAGAAATTATGAAAGGTGAATCTTTTATTGGAAATCAACCTACAGATGGACGCTGGTCTTTGGACGGAAAAAAAGTATATTTTGAATGGAATCCGAAAGATGAGTGGGGAACAAGTACTTATTTTTGGCAGAAAGGAATGGTAAAACCAGAAGCTGCATCTCCAGAAGAAGCTGCTTTTTCTCATTTTGATTTTAAAGTTAAACCGGGATCAGATATTGCTTATTACATTAATAAAGGAGGTTTGTATTCTTATTCTATTCAATCAAAAGCAATTAAAAAAATCTTTCAGCAAGCTGCACCAATTTCGAATCTGCAATTTGGAAGCGAATCTGGAATATTGTTTTTTGAGCAAAACGAAAATATCTTCAAATACAACGCAAAAGAAGGTACTGTTGTACAAATTACAAATTTTACTAAAGGAGTAAAAAAAGATTCAAAATCTGAAAACGATTCTTTCTTAAATACACAACAAACAGAATTATTTCAATTTATTAGAGATAAAGAGTCAAAAAAACAATGGAATTTAGCGAAAAGCAAAGCTGTAAAATCTGATTTTGCCAAAAGCTATTTTTATGGAAATGATGAGTTCGTGAGTTTAAAAGCAAATCCAAACGGAAATTTTGCCACTTTTAGCTTAATAGAACCTTCTGAGGTTAAAAAAGAAAAAATGGAAGTTTTTATTACAGCCGATGGTTATAATCAAACTCCGGAGACAAAAGAAAAAGTTTCGGTAAAGAATTTTGTAAAAACGCGTTTCGGAATTTATTCTGTTGCTAAAGATTCTGTTTACTACGTTAATTTTTCGACTTTAAGCCACATTCAGGATAATCCAAAATATTTTGAATTGTATGACAATTTAAAAAACAAACCAAAAGCAGATAAACTAATTGTTGCGCAGGCACCAGTTTACAACGAAAACGGTACGTTTGGAATTGTAGAAATTAGAAGTCAGGACAATAAGGACAGATGGCTGGTAAGTCTAAATCTTGAAAAAGGAACTTTTGAAGAAATTGAATATCAGCACGATGATGCCTGGATTGCCGGACCTGGAATTCCGTCGTATCCATTTTCTTCTGGAAATTTAGAATTTTTAGCAGACAACGAAACGATTTATTTCCAATCTGAAGCTACAGGATATTCTCATTTGTACACTTACAATTTAAAAACGAAAAAGAAAACCCAGCTTACAAGCGGTAAATGGGAAGTTCGTGATGTGGTTTTGTCTAAAGATAAAAAGACATTTTATTTAACGACAAATACAACGCATCCGGGAAACAGAACTTTCTATAAATTAAATCCTGCTGATGGAGTTTTACAGCCAATAATTACCAAAGATGGAGCAAGTGAAGTTGTTTTGTCTCCAGACGAAAAAACACTTTTAGTTCGTTATTCGTATAAAAATATTCCTTGGGATTTTTATGTTGCTGAGAATAAAAAGAATACCACTTTACAGCAAATTTCTTCTTCAACAACAGAAAGTTTTAAAAAATACCAATGGAGAGAACCTCAGGTTATTACTTTTAAAGCGCAGGACGGAACTCCTGTAAATGCGAGATTGTACACGCCAAAAACAGAAAATGCAAATAAAGCAGCTGTAATTTTTGTACATGGTGCTGGATATTTGCAAAATGCTCATAATTACTGGAGTAACTACTACAGAGAATATATGTTTCATAACCTGTTGACTGATTTAGGATACACAGTTTTGGATATTGATTATAGAGGAAGTGACGGTTACGGTCGTGATTTTAGAACTGGAATTTACCGTTTTATGGGTGGAAAAGATTTATCGGATCACATTGATGGTAAAAAATATTTGGTTGATAATCTGGGTATTGATGCTAATAGAGTAGGTATCTACGGAGGTTCTTATGGAGGATTTATTACTTTGATGGGAATGTTGACTACTCCAGGAGAATTTGCTTCGGGCGCTGCTTTGCGTTCTGTAACAGACTGGGCACATTATAATCACGGATATACAGGTAACATTTTGAATTTTCCGGAAACAGATCCGGAAGCTTACAAAAAAAGTTCACCGATTTATTATGCGGATAACTTAAAAGGAAATCTGGTAATGCTGCACGGAATGGTTGACGATAATGTAGAATACAAAGATATTGTACGTTTGTCGCAGCGTTTTATAGAATTGCAGAAAAAGAATTGGAGTCTTGCTTCTTTCCCTGTAGAATCTCACGGATTTAAAGAAACCTATTCTTGGATTGACGAATATGGCAGAATTTTAAATTTGTTTAATTCGACACTTTTGAAATAGTTTTTCTAGTTTTAATTTTAAGTCTCAACATAACTTTGTCAAAGTTTTAAACTTTGACAAAGTTTTTTGCTTTAAAGCAGAAGTGGGATTGAAAACTATAAATTAAAATTTCTTTTTCGTTACAAATAAGTCTAAATTTGCATTCATAAAAAAACAACACACTATCAAAATGAGCAATACAATTACAACTACAGATTTTAATTTTCCGAATCAGAAATCAGTTTACCGTGGCAAAGTGAGAGAAGTTTACAACATAAACGACGATCTTTTGGTAATGGTGGCAACAGACAGACTTTCGGCTTTTGATGTAGTTTTACCAAAAGGAATTCCGTACAAAGGGCAGATTTTAAATCAGATTGCTACAAAATTTATGGAATTGACTCAGGATATTGTTCCAAACTGGTTAATTGCAACTCCAGATCCAAACGTTGCTGTTGGACATTTATGTGATCCTTTTAAAGTAGAAATGGTTATTCGCGGGTATGTTTCAGGACACGCAGCGAGAGAATATGCTTTAGGAAAAAGACAAATCTGCGGTGTAACAATGGCTGAAGGATTAAAAGAAAATGATAAATTTCCTGAACCAATTATCACGCCGACAACAAAAGCAGACAACGGATCTCATGACGAAGATATTTCTCGTGAAGATATCTTGTCTAAAGGAATTGTTACAGAAGAAGATTATTTAATCTTAGAAAAATATACTCGTGCTTTATTTCAAAGAGGAACTGAAATTGCAGCTTCTCGCGGTTTAATTTTGGTAGATACAAAATATGAATTTGGAAAAACAAAAGACGGTGTTATCGTTTTGATTGATGAAATTCATACACCGGATTCTTCTCGTTATTTTTATGCTGATGGATATGCAGAAAGACAAGAAAAAGGCGAGGAGCAAAAACAATTGTCTAAAGAATTTGTACGCCGCTGGTTGATCGAAAATGGTTTTCAAGGTCAGGAAGGACAACAAATTCCAGATATGACAGATGCTTATATCGAGTCTGTTTCTGAAAGATATATTGAGTTGTACGAGAATATCTTAGGAGAAAAATTCGTAAAAGCTGATATTGACAATATTGACCAACGTATTGATAAAAACGTATTAGAATATCTTGCTTCTAAATAGTAATTTTCGGGTTTAAACTAACTGCTTAAACCATGAACTTTATTTCCAATAAAAAAAATGTCCTGTTATCTGTATTTATGATAACAGGACATTTTCTTTTTGCGCAGATTGATAAAAACGCGACAAAAGAAACTCAGAATTTATATCAAAATCTTAAAACAATTTCAAAAAAACATATATTGTTCGGACACCAGCATGCGCTCGAATACGGTCACGGCTGGTCTAATGAGCTCAATCGTTCGGATGTAAAATCGGTTACAGGATCGCATCCAGCAGTTGTTGGAATAGATTTTAGCGGTTTTTCTGGACATTCAAAAGAAGAAATAGAAAAGACAAAAGAAGTTTTAAAAAAGAACGTTATTGCTACTTACGAACGTGGCGGTATTACAACTGTTTCCTGGCATTTTAATAATCCAGCTTCTGAAGGTGGTTTTTATTGGAAAGATTCTATTTCTAAACCTGCAATGGCTTTGATAAAACAGGGTGGTTCTTATCACGAACAATACAAAGAAATTTTAAAAACGATTGCCGATTTTGCTCATTCTGTAAAAGCAAAAGATGGCACTTTGGCTCCAATGATTTTTAGACCGTATCACGAATTTGACGGAAATTGGTTTTGGTGGGGAAAGAAATTTACTTCTCGTGAAGATTTTATTGCCGTTTGGCAGTTTACAGTTTCGTATTTAAGAGATACTTTGGGTGTGCACAATTTTATTTATGCTTTTTCGCCAGATTGCCAATTTATAAACCAAACAGAATATTTGGAACGTTATCCAGGTGATGATTTTGTAGATATGTTTGGTATGGATGATTACGCAGATTTTGGAAGAGACGGAAAATATAATCTGGAAGCTGGACTTAAAAAACTTAAAATAATCTCTGATACGGCAATAGAAAAGAAAAAATTAGCAGCTTTTACAGAAACCGGTTTAGAATCTATTCCGAATGCCTCTTGGTGGACAGAAACTTTACTTAAAACTTTAAAGTCTGAAAAGTTAGAATTAGCTTATGTTTTAGTTTGGCGAAACGACACAACAAGTCCTACGCATTTTTATGCTCCATTTCCGGGACAATTGAGCGTGCCAGATTTTATGAAGTTTTATGATGATCCTTATACTTTGTTTGAAAAGGATTTACAGCATATTTATAGTAAGAAATTCAGTTTAAAATAAAACTAAAGCGCAATTCTAATAACAGAATTGCGCTTTTAAATTTATTCTTGTTCTTCCATTTTTGATTTTAAATTATCAAGACCTTTTTGCAGGTCATTTCCAATCATCTGATCCATTTTAAGCATTGGCATCATAATATTGGTCGGATACGGAATAACGCCGCTGATTCCCCATTTTACTTTGGTTTGATTTCCTGAAACTTTGTCCGTAGACATAAAACCTATTGCAGTATCTTCCATTGGTTTTTTGAAACGCAGGGAAAAATCTATACGTTTACCTTCTGTAATTTTGGTAATTTCCTGCTCGCCGACACCAACTTCTTTTACGTCGCTTTGCCAGGCAGAGATTGCGCCGACAGAACCGTCTGTTCCTTTCATGGTCGATTTCATTTTCGGATCCATGTTTGCCCAGACGCTAAATTCGTTTTGGTTTTTGAGGTATCTCACATAATTAAAAACGCTGTCGGCAGGTTTATTTATGGTTATTTCTCTTTCTACAGCATATTCTTTTGGCATAAAGTATGCGGCTATCAATACGACTGCAATGATTAAAATCAAGATGATCAGAATTTTTTTGATGACTCCCATAATTTTTTGGTTTTAAGGTTAATTGTTTGATTTTGTATGAATTAATTAAAATTGAATACGTTGTAATCTTCCTTTATTTTTTATTTGATTTAAATTCTTTCATCATTAAATATGATTTCAGAAATTAAGACAAACCCATTTGTGCAGAATCAAAAGAACTATTTAAGAACACATTTTAGTTCTAATCGTATAGTAAAGTTAAAAAAGTATTGCTTGAAACTACGTTTATTTCAACTTTTTGATTTTTTTTTCAATTTAGGTGCAACTTATTTTGAGTTTTAGCGTCTATAATATAAAACCAAAACTGTTAAAACATAATATCTATATAAGTATGGCTTAAAAAAGGAAAAAATTTAAAAATCATCATCATCAATCAATTAACAAACAATCATCATGAAAAAATCAATCATTATTTTAGGAGCTATTTTAGTGTCTGTAAATGCGGCAACAGCTTCTAATCAGAAATTAGTAACGAAAAATACAATCGAGTTTTCCGTTAATCCAAATCCACCTTTACATATTGCAATTAGTAAAGGAGATCTCGAAAGCGTTAAAAAATTCATTCAATATGGCGCAGACGTCAACAAAATTTCGAAAGATATGTCGCCCTTAATGGTTGCGGCGCGTTACAACAAATGTGAAATCATTATGATTTTATTAGCAAATGGAGCGAAGCCTTCTATAAAGAATGAAAAAGGTTTTACTGCTTTTAATTATGCAGAATTTTCTAAAGCTGCAGATTGTATTGCTATTTTAAAAGATATGAAATAGCGATTTAAAGAATTTTGAATCAATGTTTTAACGGCCTTCTTAATTGAAGGTCGTTTTTTATTTATAAATAAATGCATTGCTTAGAATATTTGCTTTAAAGTATTTGTTATCAGGTTATTATGTAAACTACAGTAAAATAAGGGCTTGACAATTAATTGGATAAATACAATATATTATGCAGTTAATCTTTATTAATTTTTTTTTGAATAAAGTGTAACATTATCGGTTTATGCTCGTCTATTATAAAAGCAAATAAGGATTTGATAATATTAATAGATGTTGTTTCAAGTTTTATTAAGTTTATGTTAAGAAATAGTTAAAACATAGTACCTTGTAATGCATAATACAAAAAATCGAATTACATTTGCTTAGAAATTAAAAATCATTAAAAATCATCATCAATCATTTAACAACAATCATCATGAAAAAATCAGTAATTATTTTAGGAGTAGCTTTAGTAGCTTTTGCAAATGTTTCAATGGCAGCAAACCATTTAAATGTAGAAAACCCAATCGTGGTTACAACTTATGTATCATCACCATTAAACGTTGCTATTAGCAAAGGAGATGTAGAAAGTGTGAAAAAATTTATCGAATACGGAGCTGATGTTAATAAAATCTCAGAAAACATGTCACCTTTAATGGTTGCAGCACGTTATAACAAAGTTGAAATTATCAAAATTTTATTGGCCAACGGAGCTAACGCTGGAGATAAAAATGAAAAAGGTTTTACAGCATTAAAATACGCAGAACTTTCTAGAGCTGAAGAATCAATCGCAATTTTGAAAGATTTGAAATAAAAGTTTTTAAAAGTTTTGAGTTAGTAAGTTAGTATAGAAACGGCCTTTCTGAGCAGAAGGCCGTTTTTTTATTTTAGAATGTTAGCTGGAACAGAATCTTTACGCTCTTTGCAGTTATAACAACAAAAAAAGCACCATTATAAATAATGATGCTTCTTCTTGACAATATCAAAGTAATTTAACCAAAAATTCTAAAACGTGTTATTCTATCGGTTCGTGTTTTTTACGGTTGAATACCCAAAACAGAATTGGGAAAACCAATAACGTTAAAACCGTTGCTGTAATTAATCCACCAATAATTACAATTGCCAAAGGTTTTTGCGATTCAGAACCAATTCCTGTAGAAATTGCAGCCGGCATTAAACCGATTGATGCCATCAGTGCTGTCATTACAACGGCTCTTGTTCTGGCTTTTACCCCCATAAAAATAGATTCTTCAAGCGTGAATTTAGCTTTAAGATTATGATGAAATTCGGAAATCAGGATTACTCCGTTCTGAATACAAATTCCTAATAAAGCTATAAAACCAACTCCAGCTGAGATTCCAAAATTCATTCTTGTAATATGTAATGCGATAATTCCACCGATAATTGCGAACGGAACATTTGCTAAAACCAATAAAGAATCTTTAATATTTCCGAATAAAATAAACAGCAAAACAAATATTCCGATTAAACTTATGGGTACAACTTGTGCCAAACGTGCGCTGGCACGAACTTGATTTTCAAATTCTCCAGTCCAGCCTGTGGTGTAACCTGCAGGAAGTTTCATTTTGTCAACTTTTGCCTGAGCTTCGGCGATTGTGCTTCCTAAATCTCGATCGCGAACAGAGAATTTAACTCCGATAAAACGTTTTGTATTATCTCTGTAAATAAACGCTGGACCTGTAATGGTTTTAATATCACAGATTTCCTTTAATGGAATTTTGATACCGCTTATGGTTGGCACTTTTATTTCGGCTAAATCTTTTTCGTCTTTTCTGTATTCTTTAGAAAAACGAACTCTAACATCAAATTTCTTTTCATCTTCGTATTTCTCCGTTGCTGTTTTTCCTCCAAAGGCAAGTTCCAAAACAGCTTGTGCATCACTTAAAGTTACTCCGTAAGCCGCCATTTTTTCTCTGTCCAGAATAACACTAATTTCTGGCTGACCAACATTTCTAAGAATCCCGGCATCTTTTATTCCTGGAATATTTTTAATTTCTGCTAAAACCTTATTAGCGAGGTCATCAAGTTTATTTAGATCATCACCATAAATTTTCACAGCGTTTGACGCCTTAAATCCTGCAACAGATTCGGCTACGTTGTCAATTACGGGCTGCGAATAATTATAAGTAATTCCTTGGTGAACCTTCAATTTTTCATCCATTTCATTAATCAAATCATCCATAGAGATTTTTCGAGTCCATTCTGATTTTGGTTTCAAATCAACTTGTAGTTGAATAAACCCAAAACCATTAGGGTCAGTTCCGTCATTGCTTCGTCCTGTTTGCGACAATACATTTTTTACCTCAGGAAAAGTTTCCAGATCTTTTCTAATCATTGCTGCTGTTTTTACACTTTCAGGAAGTGAAGTACTCATTGGCAATTCTGCCGTTACCCACAAAGCTCCTTCGTTTAATTGCGGTAAAAACTCAGTTCCCAGAAAAGTAGCCGAAAAGAAAACCGTTGCCAATAAGGCGATTGAAGCAATTAATGTTTTGGTTTTATGTTTAAATGTCCAGGCAAAACCTTTGCTTACAATTCTGTCCCAAAAGTTTACAAACGGATTATTTTTTTCTTTTACATTTTTATTTAAAAGAATATGCGATAAAACCGGCACCAAAGTCAAAGTAAAAATTAACGCTCCCATTAAGGCAAAACCCAAAGTAAAGGCTAGGGGAGAGAACATTTTTCCTTCTACTTTCTGGAAGGAGAAAATGGGTAATAAAGCCGTGATGATGATTAATTTAGAAAAGAAAATAGCTTTACCCATTTCTGTTCCTGTTTTCTTAATCAAACTTCCTTTTGCAATTTTATTATACGCCGTCATTCCTAATTGATGCGCTCGATGATCTAAAACCACAAATAATCCTTCGACCATAACCACCGCACCATCAATAATAATCCCAAAATCGACTGCACCTAAACTTAACAAGTTGGCGCTCATTCCCATCATTTTAAGACATAAGAATGCAAATAGTAAGGATAACGGAATTACGATGGAAACGGTAAATGTTGTTCGCCAATCGGCCATAAAAAGAAATACGACACAGGTTACTAGAATTATACCTTCAAATAAATTGTGCATAACTGTTTCGGTCGTAAAATTCATCAAATTATCACGATCGTAAAAAGTTTCTATTTTAATGTCTTTAGGAAGAACATTATCATTTAAATCTTTGATCTTGGCTTTAATTAAAGCAAGTGTTTCCTGCGGATTTTCTCCTTTACGCATTACAACAATTCCTTCTACCGCATCATCATTTTTTCCTAATCCCGTTTGTCCAACTCTAGGCATCGAGCTTTCGTAAACATCTGCAACATTTTTTACTAAAATTGGATTTCCGGCTGCATCATCTACAATAATATTTCCGATATCTTCGGGAGTTTTTAATAAACCAACACCTCTAACTACAAACGCTTGTCCGTTTTTTTCGATAACATCACCACCAACATTTAAGTTTCCGGCATTTACAGCATTATAAACCTGAAGTGGTGTAATGTTGTATTTTGCTAATTTTATAGGATCAACTCCAACTTCATAGGTTTTGGTTTGACCTCCAAATACGTTTAAATCTGCTACACCAGGAAGTGCGCGCAATTGTTTGTCAATAACCCAGTTTTGATAAGTAAGCAATTCACGGCTGTCTCTGCTGTCACTTTTTACAATATATCTAAAAATCTCCCCCGTAGGCCCATAAGGAGGCTGAACATCGGGTTCAACATCATCTGGCAGCGAAACATTTTTTAATAAATTATTTACCTGAAAACGTGCAAAAGTATCATCTACACCATCATCAAAAATAATTTTGATAACCGATAAACCAAACATCGTAATACTGCGAACGCTGGTTTTTTTCTGTACAGAGTTCATCGAAATCTCGATCGGAGAAGTTACAAATCGCTCCACTTCCTCAGCACTTTTTCCGTTCCACTGTGTAATGATAATAATTTGTGTATTCGTTACATCCGGAAATGCATCAATCGGCATATTTTTAAAGGAAATAAATCCTGCAACAGCCAGTAAACCTACCCAAAAGAAGGTAAATGCTTTATTCTTAAGCGAAAAAGCAATAATGTTTTTTATGAATTTGTTCATGTCTTAGTTGTTTAAAGCACTGTAAATAAACAATTGGTTATTGGTAATAACTTTTTCATTTTCTTTCAATCCGCTTGAGATATAAGTAACGTCACCAACTACTCTGTAAACTTCAACTTGTCTGGTTTCTATGTTGTTACGATCTTTAAAAACTACTACATAATTTTTACTTTTATCAAAAACTATCGCTTTACTAGGTACGGCTATCATAGATTGATTTACTTCGTTAAAAGACAATTTAATATTCGCATTCATATCTGGTTTTAACAAATAACCGGGGTTGCTTAATTTAATACGTGCCTGCATCGCTTTTGTTTCCGGATCGATCACGTTATAGATTTTGTCTACTTTTCCATTAAAGGTTTTATCAGGATAACTTAAAGTAGTTACGGCAGCAGCAGTTCCTAATTTTACTTTATTAATATCAATTTCATTAATATTAGCCATTGCCCAAACTTCACTGATTTCGGCAATATCAAAAATATTTTCAGAACGGTCGTTTCTTAAAAGCATATCCTGATTGATACTTTTCTGAATGATAAATCCGCTGATAGGAGCCGTTACTTCATAAATAGAACCAGCTTTAATATTATAAATTTTATACGTTTCCTGAACTTTGCTTAATTGAGACTGTGCTTTATTTACTTCAGATTTTGCCTGTAATACATCACTTTCAGAATTTAATTTTCCGTCAAATAATTCTTGGGCAACCTTAAGTCCGTTTTTTGCAACCAATAAATCATTTTTAGCATCAATAGCTTGTTTTTCAAAATCAGCAACATCGGTACTTTTTATAGTTGCCAGAACTTGCCCTTTTTTTACATAATCGCCAAGTTCCACATTTACTTTCATAACATTTCCTCCAACAAGCGGATAAACATCAATCATTTTATTGTTATCGGCTGTGATTTTACCGTAAAAACTCAACTCATTTTTTACAGGCTCTGTTTGTGCTGGCACTGTAGTTGTTGTTTTTAGCATATCATCACTTAATACAAATGAAGTATTAGTATCAGGATTTTCAACTTCCTTTTTACAGCTTGTGATCGATAGACTCACAATCGCAATTCCTATAATTAGTGTATGTTTCATTTGTATTTAGTTTTAAAATAAGTCTTTATTAATTGTACTATTGAGTTCTTCAGCAGAAAGCACTACTTTTTTCTTTAGTTCATTTACTTGAATCGTAGCTTGATTGTAACTTTCCATAAAATCAGTAAATTCTAGAATACTAATATTTCGTTTCTGGAAATTGGTTAAGATTCCATTATAAACCGCTTCAAAATCTGAATTTACAGTAGGTTTTATTACGGTGTAGTTTTTTCGTGATTCGTCCCATTTTGTCCAAGCTGATGTAATTTCTGTTTGTAGCTGCAGTTCAAAATTTTGCTTTTCTACCTTTGACTGCTCTAAAATAGTCTGGGCATATTTGATGTTTCCTTTGTTTTTGTTCCAAAGCGGTAAAGGAATTCCAAGCGTTAAATTTGCTTCTTTATTAAAAGCCCCGCTTCGTTGATCGTAATTAGCGCCTACAGTAATATCAGGAACAGAAAGTGATTTTTGCCATTTTACATTCAGTTCATTCGCATCTATTTCTTTTTGTTTGGCCAAATAATCAGGACGATTGGCTATTGCATCAGCTTCAAATGTTTTTAAATCCAAGGCTATCGTTTTAAGATATTTTTCAAATTCTTCTTTTGATACTTCGGGAACAACATTTTCAGTTTCGTTTAATAGCAGTTTTAGGTTGGCTTGTTCCTCAATATTGTCATTTACAACTTCCATTCTTTCATTTTTAAAATTCAGATAAAGAGATTGTAAACGCACAACATCTTTTAAAGGAATATTTCCTTTTTGCGCCTGAATAGAATAGGAATTAATCAAATCCTCAAGATGAGCAAGCTGTTTGTCTGTCGTTTCAAGATTTTTAGTGTTGTAATAAACCGTATAAAAACTTTTGCGTAATTGTAGTTTTAATGTCCTCAGCACATCATTAAATTGCAACTCAGCTAATTGTTCATTTGCTTGAGCAAGCTTTACTTCATTGCGTTTTTTTCCTCCCAAATAAATTAACTGCTCAATTCCAAAAGCTTTTTGTCCCTGAGTTCCAATATCAAAATATTTGTTTCCTTCAGGATTGTAAGCATTCAATTCTGCCGTAATAGTTGGATTGTCCCAAATTTTGGCTTGCATTGTCATTGCTTTTGATGCATCAATATTGTATTGAGAGGCAAGTAAAAAAAGATTCTTCTTTAAAAATTGAGCTTCACAGTCTTGTAGAGTGACTGTTTTTTGAGCCATTGCACCCTGAGTAATCAGTGCTAATAGTAGTAATGCAAATAACTTTTTCATTGTATCATTTTTTAATTTGTTACAAATATGCTATCGACAGACTTTAAGACACCTTAAATTCTACCTTAAAAATAGCTTAAAATTGCTTACAAATTAAAAAATAACTGAAATAAATTCGTGTTAATATTTGATACCGAGTATTTTATAGTTGCTTTGTGAAGTGTTAAAATACGCTGAACAATTCTTAAACCAAGACCAAAACCCGAGGTTCCTTTAGAATTTTTACCACGCATAAAGGGCTGAAAAAGATTTTTCTGTTCTTCGTCACTCAAAGTATTTCCGGTGTTAGAAACCGAAATAATTAGATTCTCATCATCAGAACTTATTATGACTTTCGCCTGTTTATTGTCTGAATAAACACAGGCATTTTTTAGAACATTGCTCAAAGCAATTTCCAGTAAATTTTTATTTCCTTTTATCTCTAAAGCTGTATCCAGATTTTCGTTTTCTTCAATTTCAAATAAAATAACAAAATCAGGAAAGCTTTTATTTAGATTTTCAATGGCAGAAAACAGAATTTCATCCATGCGATGCACCTCGTTGTTTTCCTGCTTTTTATTATCAATTTTAGATAAAATCAACAGCGAATTAATTAATTCAGTCAATTGATTTACATCTGATAAAATAGTATTTAAGAATGTCTTATTTTCTGGATTTGTTTTAGAATCTGCAACAGCATTTTCTATCTGAGAAGTCATTCGCGAAAGCGGTGTTCTAAGTTCGTGAGAAGCGTGAGCCGTAAATTCTTTTTGTTTTTGATACGAAATCTCGATCCGGTCCATCATAAAATTAAATTCATTGGCGATCAAATCAATTTCATTTTTACCACTTTCCGTTTCAATACGAGTATCCAGATTATTCTCGTTTATATTTTTTATTTTTTGATGAAAGGAACTCAAAGGATTCATTAGTTTCTTGACCGTAAAAGAAGTTACAATCCAGCAAACACAAGTAAAGAAGATGTACGATATAATTAAGGTATATCTAAGAAAAAGCAATTTCTTTTTTCCATAATCATCCGTTGCAGAAATCAAAGCATAAAAGTCACGGTCTTTTGTATCGTAAAAAACGCCGTAAACTTCATAATCGCCTTGTTGTTTAAAGAAGGTTTTATTTTTCTTTAAATATTTTAAATCATCAATAGACCAATTTATTTTAGCATCATCAATACTGCTGTAAATCAGTTTGTAATTAGAATCAAAAACCAAAGTTTTCTCATCATATAATTTATTGATAGAATTTTGATCAATAATCTTCAAAAGCTGATTATCAATCTGCTTAACATTTACCAAAAGTTTAATGTTAGAAAGCGCCTTTATTTCCAGTCGATCCCGAAATTCTTCCTTTCTATAATTAGAATATAAAATGAATATCACAGTAGAAGCCAACCCAAATAGGATTGTAAAAAGTAAACTTACTAAAAGAGATATTCGATTTTTTAAAGTCATTCCTGATCGCTCAAATAATATCCGTAACCCACTTTGGTTCGGATAAGTTTAATTTCGTGGTCTTTGTCAATTTTCTTTCTCAGGAAATTAATATAAACCTCAATTGTATTTTGATTCGTTTCAATATGATAATCCCAAAGTTTTTCGGCAATAAATTGTTTCGATAGTACTTTTCCTCTGGCGTGAGCCAAAATTAAAATCAGTTTAAACTCTTTTGGTGTCAGTTTTATTTCTTCGCCTGCGCGAAAAACTTTCATATCTTCTTCCTGAATTTCTAAATCCTGAATGATAATTTTCTTTTCGCTTTGCTGCGGAATATCTTTTCGCCTTAATAAAGAAGAAGCGCGGGCATATAATTCTTCAAAATGAAAAGGTTTTACCAAATAGTCATCTGCGCCATTATCAAAAGAAGCCAGTTTATCTTCAATTTCGCTAAAAGCCGTTAACATTATTATAGGTGTCTTTTTATCGTTTTCACGAATGCCCTTGCAAACCTCAATTCCTGTTGTTCCCGGAACATTTATATCCAGAATAATTAAATCATATTCGTATGGAAGATATTTTTTTAATAATAAAGAACCATCATAATAAGGAAAACACTCAAATTCTTTTGAAGTAAAGAATGCTGAGATTTCTTTAGATAAAGTAAAATCGTCTTCCAGTAATAATATTTTCATGCTTTTTTTATTAGTCGGTTTGGTTCTTTAATGAATTTCATCAAAGACCCAAACCGACGTTTTAATTCTTCTTATTTAAAATAAGAAAAAGTTTCATTGTTTTCGATTTTCAATAATGACTCATAAATCAATTTGATCACATTTTCGACATCATCTCTATGAACCATTTCAACCGTTGTATGCATGTAACGCAACGGAAGCGAAATCAATGCAGAAGCTACACCGCCATTACTATAAGCAAAAGCATCAGTATCTGTACCCGTAGCGCGAGAAGTCGCATGACGTTGAAACGGAATTTTATTTTCGACAGCTGTATCAACAATTAAGTCACGAAGATTATTTTGAACAGCTGGAGCGTAAGCAATAACAGGGCCTTTACCCATTTTAAGATCACCTTCTACCTTTTTATCAATCATAGGTGTTGTAGTGTCGTGGCAAACATCAGTAACAATAGCAACATTAGGTTTGATAGTCTGCGCAATCATTTCGGCACCACGAAGACCAATTTCTTCCTGAACAGAGTTTACAATGTACAAGCCAAAAGGTAGTTCTTTTTTATTTTCTTTTAATAAACGAGCCACTTCAGCAATCATAAAACCACCCATGCGGTTGTCAATAGCGCGACAAACAAATTTGTCTTCATTCAAAATCATAAATTCATCAGGATAGGTAATCACGCAGCCTACATGTACACCAAGAGCTTCAACTTGTTCTTTTGTTTCGCATCCCAAATCAATAAAAATATTGCTCAGTTTCGGAATTTCTTCTTTATCACGCAAACGTGTATGAATTGCCGGCCAGCCGAAAACACCTTTTACAATTCCTTTTTTAGTATGAATATGAACTCTTTTAGAAGGCGCAATCTGATGATCAGAACCACCATTACGTATTACATATAGTAAACCATCTTCTGTGATATAGTTTACATACCAGGAAATTTCATCTGCGTGACCTTCAATAACCACTTTAAAAGGGGCGTCAGGATTAATAACCCCAACAGCAGTGCCGTAAGTATCTGTAATAAAAGTGTCAACATATGGTTTTAGATAATTCATCCAAAGCTTTTGGCCTTCGCTTTCGTAACCAGTAGGAGAGGCATTATTAAGGTAGCTTTCCAAGAAAGCGATAGAAGTATCTTTTAAGATAGAATTTGTGCTCATAAAAATATTTTTGCGCTAATTTATAAATTTGGTATTAGAGTTGTATATAAATATATAATTTTACACTTAAATTATGACTCCATGAGACTAACCAGCTTTGTTTTATTTTTTATTTTGATTTCTTTTACAAGTCAAGCCCAAGTAACTCCTAAAGATAATAAGGAAATGGGATATGTATTAACCGAAAATGATTCCATTTTAAACGATACAGTTCAATTACCAGAAATTATTATCTCGAAAGTAAAACTAGATCCCGAAGCACAAAAACAATTTTTGATTCTTCAGAATAGAGTTTACAAAACATATCCTTATGCAAAACTAGCCTCAGATAGACTAACAGGTTTAAATCAGGGAATGGCCAGATTAAAAACCAATCGTGAAAAGAAAAAATATTTCAAGATAGTAGAAGATTACCTTAATAATGAATTCGAAGACAGACTTAAAAAACTATCACGAAAACAAGGTCAAATTCTGGTAAAGCTAATCCACAGACAAACCGGAATTACAACCTATGAGTTAATACGAACATTAAAAAGTGGTTTCAAAGCATTTGTATCCAATACAACAGCCAATTTATTTGACATAAGTCTAAAAACCGAATATAAACCCTACGAAGATAACGAAGACTATCTAATAGAAACCATATTAGTAAGAGCATTTGAATCTGGAAGATTAGTAAATCAAAAACCTGCAAATCCTGTAAATTATGATGACTTAACAGAAAAGTGGGAACAAAAAGCAAAAGTACTTAGTAAAAACTAAATTACACCTTAATATATAACCCGGCAGTTTCAAACTGTCGGGTTTATTTTTTTTAGTACCTTATATATAAAGGAGTAAATTATTGGAATTTGTAATTTAAACAATTGGAATTTAAGAAAGATAAGGAGCTTAATCCTGCTGTCCTTCCAATCTTTTGTGGCGAACCCCGCCCCAAAAGGATTTTCCCTCCCATCAGGGCTAGGGCATAGGTTTTCAAGAGAGTCATTTGTGTTTTATTTAAAGAAAGGAGAGAGATGAAACTTAAAAGAAACATCATTTCAAAAATAACTTTTGCGTCTCTGCGCCTTTGCGAGACTAAATAATCC
>NZ_SODM01000009.1 GCF_004368785.1 Flavobacterium sp. 270 | reverse complement strand
GGGTGCAAAACTACAACCTTTATTTACATTTTAAAGCCTTTATTTTATATTTTTTCCATCTTTTTTTAATTCTTTCCTTAACACTCTGATAACAGACCCTTTACAAAATCAATTTTTTTATCCTTTCTGGAAATATAATGCTGTTTTCTTTGTTTTAGACCGTTTTTACTAGGTTTTCGTTGTGAGGTTAAGATAAAAAGGGTTGTCTTCTATGGATTTTTTAGTCTCGCAAAGACGCAGAGACGCAAAAGTTATTTTTAAAAATGATGTTTCTTTTAAGTTTCATCTCTCTCCTTTCTTTAAATACAGCACAAATGACTCTCTCCAAAACTACTGTCCCAGCCCTGATGGGAGGGAAAATCCTTTTGGGGCGGGGTTCGCCCCCAAAAGATTGGAAGGACAGCAGGATCAAGCTCCTTATTATTCTTAAATTCCAATTGTTTAAATTACAAATTCCAATAATTTACTCTTTATATATAAGGTACTAAAAAAAATAAACCCGACAGGTTTTGAAAAACTGTCGGGTTGTAGATGAAATTTTACTATTATATATAGGTGTGTGAAATTGTACTTATATATTATAGTATTTGATTTAGGGAATCTATAACTTCTTTTGTTATGTGTACACTTTTTAATTTGGCTTGATGATCATATATAGGACTTGTTACCATTAGTTCGTCTATTCTTGAATAGTCTATAAACTTTTGTAGATCGACTGCCAATTGTTTCGGGCTTCCGGTAAAGGTACACGCTGTCATTTGATTTACGTGAAAACGTTCTTCTTCGCTCATGATGTCGTCTAGTGATGGAACTGGTGGTTGCAATCCTTTTCTATCGTTGCGAATTAGATTTAGAAACATTTGGTATAAACTGGTTGAGAGTAATTCTGCTTCTTCATCTGTGTCTGCTGCTATTATGTTTACACAAGCCATTGTTTTAGGTTTATGCAAAGTAGCTGAAGGCTGAAAATTTCCTCTGTAGAATTCGAATGCTTGTATCATTTGGCGTGGTGCAAAATGTCCGGCGAATGCATAAGGTAATCCGTAAGCTGCGGCGAGGGCTGCACTTTCCATGCTTGAACCTAGTATCCAGATTGGAATATTTGCACCTTCGGCTGGAAAAGCGCGGACTTTTGCCGTGGCGTTTTCTGTTGAGAAGTAGTCTTGAAGTTTACTTACGTTTTGAGGAAATCGTTGTGCTTGCTCAAAAAAATCTTTTCTAATTGCTTCGGCGGTTGGCTGATCTGTTCCTGGGGCTCTTCCTAATCCTAAATCGATTCTGTTTGGATATAGCGTTTCTAATGTCCCGAATTGCTCGGCAACTATTAAAGGAGAATGATTGGGTAACATAATTCCGCCTGAACCTACACGAATTTCTTGTGTCTGACTAGCGATGTATCCGATAAGAACAACAGTTGCTGTACTTGCAACATGTGCCATATTGTGATGTTCGGCAAGCCAAAACCGTTTATAACCTAAACCATCGGCCAATTGCGCGATATCTTTTGTTTTTTGAAATGTTTCTGGGGCGTTGCTATCTTGTGTAATGATAGCGAGTTCTAATATAGAGACTGAAATTGGGTTTTTCATATAAAATAATGCTAAGGTGCAAAATTAACTCATTTATATTGATGCACTTTGCTTTCTAGTGTTAATAGAATTATAATATTTGTAACTATAAATGTTGCTTACTTTAATTGAATATTAATTAAGGAGTGTTTGGTTTTTCCGTCGCTTGAAATTTTCAATTCTGAAGAATTTGATTCGGTTTCGAATTTTGAAGGAGTTTCTACTTTTAATGAAATTGCTCGATGTCTAAAATTTTCTGGGATTTTAGGAAGTTCAATTTTCACCGTTACATTATTATTTATTTGTTCATAACTAACTTTTATTCTATCACGAAGCCAAAGATATTCGTAAACTTCCTGCCACGGCGCCATCCACACAGAATCACTTCCTTTTACTCCGTATTTATTCGCAATCGTAGTCATATAATATTTAAAGTCTGGAAAACGCATGCTAAGGTTCCATAGATTCGTATTTCCTGTTCCGTGTGTGAATTCATTAAACCAAACAGGATCTGGCTGTTTTACAATTGAATCTATTGTTTTTAGAAATTTATCCATTGTTTTAAAACTCGTTGTATCTTTTGAACTCTGCACAAAAGTTCGGGCTGAAATCAATTTATCCAAATCCATTTTTGAATTTACTTTATAAACTGGTCCTTTTCCATAATAAGATGCTACAGAAAAATGTCCTTTATCGAGCGCGTCTTTTTCATATTCTAAATAGTATTTTTCATCGCCATCTCCGCCTGGGACTACGAAATGTGAAATCGTAAAACCTAAATTTTGTTTTATTGAAGTTGTGTTTTCTGTTACTTCTGTCAAATAATTTGTTCCGTGTTTGGTCGCGTGATGAAAACCGTGGTTTAAAATATCCCATCCGGCATTGTACATTTCTTTTGTTTCTGCCCAAGAAAGGTGTCCTCTTTTTGGAGAGTTATTTAAAGAAGCTCCGTTAATTGCTAATCCTAATTTAAACGGAATTTTATTTCCTAAACCGTCAGAATAAAAAAGTCCGCTGGAGTTTGTCCCGTCGCCTCCCTGATCGATTTTCCATTCGTTATTGTTGGATGCGCTTATTTTTCCTCCATTCAATAACGGAAAAGCCGTTAAATATGCCGAACGATATCCGTCATCTAGCGTAAAACTGTATGCAAAATGTTTGTTGAATTTTAGGGAAGATGGCTTTATTGTAATCTTTTCGTTTGATTTTAATTTTATTTTGAATGAAATAATAGTAGATTTTACTGAATCTGATTTTATTTCTGAATGATTTGCAAAACTGAAAATAGTCGTTAAAAAGAATGCTGTGAATAAAAATGCTTTTATTCGGGTTTGTGGTTTTTTCATTTGAGGTATTTATTAATAGGTTATAAAGATACATCTCTTTAAAAAATGTAATACTGAATATTGGAAGAATTTCTGCTTAATCAAAAAGTCAAATGATTTAAAAGCTAAATTTGTACTTTTAAAATAACATTCGCTTTTAGCAATCCCATAAATGGTACATAAAATTTTAATTATAGACGACGAAGAAAAACTAAGAAGTCTGCTCGCACGCATCGTAAAATCGGAAGGTTTTGAAGTTTTTGAAGCGAAAGATTTAAAATCTGGTTTTAAAAAATTGGAACAAACGGATATTGATGTGGTTTTGTGTGATGTAAAATTGCCTGACGGAAACGGCGTTGATTTTCTTCAAAATATAAAAGGAAGTTTTCCATTAACGGAAGTTATTCTGCTAACGGCTTTCGGAAATATTCCGGACGGCGTTCAAGCCATGAAAAATGGTGCTTTTGATTATATCGTAAAAGGTGATGATAATGATAAAATTATTCCGCTCCTTTATAAAGCGGTTGAAAAAGTACAATTACAGAAAAAAGTACAGCAGTTAGAAAAACGCATTGGCGATAAATATTCATTTGATACTATTATAGGTAAATCAAAAGGAATTGAACAAGTTGTTGATTTAGCAAAAAGGGTTGCCAAAACCGATTCGACTGTTTTACTGACTGGAGAAACCGGAACGGGAAAAGAGGTTTTTGCGCAAGCGATTCATGAGAACAGTAATCGTGTCGGCAAATCTTTTGTCGCTCTGAATTGCAGTACTTTTAGCAAAGAAATTTTGGAAAGTGAACTTTTCGGTCATAAACAAGGCGCTTTTACGGGGGCTTTGAAAGATAAAAAAGGTTTTATTGAAGAAGCAAATGGCGGCACTTTGTTTTTGGACGAAATTGGTGAAATGCCAATTGATCTTCAGGCTAAATTATTACGCGTTTTAGAAACCAGCGAATATATTCCGGTTGGAGATACAACTTCAAAAAAATCTAATTTCAGATTGATTGCCGCTACAAACCGAGATTTAAAAGAAGAAAGCGAAGCACATCGTTTTCGTTCTGATTTATATTTTCGTTTGAATATTTTCGAAATAAAACTGCCTTCGCTTAAAGAAAGAGTTAAAGATATTCCGCTTTTGGTTTATTTTTTCGTTAAACAATTTTCTGAAAAAACGAATAAGAAAACTTTAGAAATCTCAGATGATTTTATTCAGAAATTAGAAAATTATTCCTGGCCGGGAAATATTCGTGAACTTAAAAATATTATCGAACGTTCGGTTATTTTAAGTGACAGTATTTTAACGCCGGATGTTTTGCCTTATGAAATGCAGCATCAAACGGAAAAAACTTCCAAATCAATGTCCGCTTTTTCGATGCAGAGTATTGAAAAACTTCATATTCAGAAGGTTTTAAATTATACAAAAGGCAATAAAGCGGAGACGGCAAGATTATTAGAAATTGGAATTGCGACGTTGTATCGAAAATTGGATGAATATAATTTATAGTTGCTCCTGCAAGGTTTTCAAAACCTTGTAGGTTTAAATTTTTAGACAATTTGAATAACATAGTTTAAATAGAATACCTACAAGGTTTTGAAAACCTTGCAGGAAACGTGAAACTTAAGAAATCATATCATTTTAATAAAAGCTTATCATTTTGATAGGCTTTTTTTGTGCTCCATTTTTGGCACAAAACAATAATCTCTTATTCTACAGCACTTTAGACACATTTTCATTTTTACGGAACATATTTTGGCATAAGGAGAGAGAACATTAAAATTTCATCCAAATGAAAAATCAAGTTACCTCAATCTACAAACAAGCTGAACGTTTTGCCGAGATTACCAAAAAATCTATTATTTCTGGTAATATCGTTCGCGCTAAAAAATGCCTGGCTCTTGCCGAACGTTTATTTATATCTGGAAGTATCGAAACCAAAAATGCCATTTCTAATGTCTATATCTTTTCGGTTTCTTCTTTTATGGAAATGCGACACTGTAATATTTCTCATCTTTTCCCTCAAACGCTTAAAGCGGAATATATCAAACAAGTTAATACTTCCGGAGTATAAAAACTTTAAAAAATCTAAACTCTAAAATCTTAAATCTAAAATAATAATGATCACATTTCTTTTACTCGGGCTTGCAGTTATACTGTTTGCGATTTGTTTTCTCTCTGTTGAATTTTTTGAAAATATCTAAATCATGACCGCACTATTTATTATTTCAATCGCTGTTTTCTTGTATTTGATTTACGTATTAATCAAACCTGAAAAGTTCTGATTTGAGAAGTTCAGATTCTCAAATCCATTCACATCTTAAAAAATAATCTCAAAATTATGAATACAGAATTAATAGGCGTCGTAGGTATTTTTATCCTGACAATTGTTTTAGCAATTCCATTCGGAAAATATATTGCTAAAGTATTTATGGGGAACAAAACGCTTCTTGACCCAATTTTCAATCCAATTGAAAAATTTATTTTTAAAATCAGCGGTATAAATCCGGCTGAAGAAATGAACTGGAAACAACATCTTAAAGCACTTTTAAGCATCAATATGGTTTGGTTCTTTCTTTGCTTTTTTGTTCTGATGTTTCAGGGTTCGTTGTTTTTGAATCCGGATAACAATCCGTCTATGTCTCCAGATTTGGCGTTTAATACTGCTATTTCGTTTCTAGTTAACTGTGACTTACAACATTATTCTGGCGAAAGTGGTGTTTCCTATTTATCTCAAATGCTTTTAATGTTTCTGCAATTTGTATCTGCCGGAGTCGGAATTGCAGCTGCCGTAATGGTTTTTACGGCAATGAAAGAAAGAACGACCGATAAACTTGGAAATTTCTACAACAATTTCATTAAAAGCTGCACTCGTATTTTATTACCCCTTTCTGCAATAGTTGCAATAGTTTTGGTTTTCAGCGGAACGCCAATGACTTTTGAAGGAAAAGATGCCATTACCACTTTACAAGGTGATAAAGTAGAAGTTTCCCGCGGACCTGCAGCTGCTTTTATTGCGATTAAACATATAGGTACAAATGGCGGTGGTTTTTTTGGAGCCAATTCGGCACATCCGTTAGAAAATCCAACTTATTTAACTAATGCTGTTGAACTTTGGGCGCAAATGATTGTTCCGTTTGCTATGATTTTTGCGCTTGGATTTTTCTTAAACAAAAGAAAATTTTCTTATATCATTTTTGGCGTAATGACGATTGGATTTTTACTTCTTGTAATTCCAACAATTTCAAGCGAACTGAACGGAAATCCAGCCATTACAAAAATGGGAATCGCACAAACAACCGGAGCAATGGAAGGAAAAGAAGTCCGTTTTGGTCCAGCGATTTCAGGTTTTTGGAGTATTGCTACCACTGTGATTTCAACAGGTTCTGTAAACAGTATGCACGATAGTTCTATGCCGGTTTCTGGCGCTATGCAGTTATTGGCTATGATGGTAAATGCTTTTTATGGCGGCTGTGGCGTTGGTTACCTCAACTTTTACATCTTTATTATTCTGGCAGTATTTATTTCTGGTTTAATGGTTGGTCGAACTCCTGAATTTTTAGGAAAGAAAATCGAAGCACGGGAAGTTAAAATTGCTGCTTTCATCGCCATTCTTCATCCTTTGTTAATATTATCAGGAACCGCTTTGGCTTCTTATTTTGCTGCACATGATACCGCAATGGGATATTGGTTTAACGGAAATGCAACAGCTTGGCTCAACAATCCAGGAAATCATGGATTTTCTGAAATGTTATACGAATACACTTCGAGCGCAGCCAACAATGGTTCTGGTTTTGAAGGTTTAGGAGATAATAATCCTTTTTGGAATATCACTACTGGAATTGTTTTATTGTTAAGCCGTTTTATCCCGATAATTGGGCCATTAGCGATTGCAGGTTTATTGGCTAATAAAAAATACATTCCGGAAAGTGCGGGAACTTTAAAAACAGATACGTCCATTTTTGGGATAATGGTTTTTGCTGTAATCGCCATTATTGCAGCTTTATCTTTCTTTCCGGCGCTTGCTCTTGGACCTCTCGCCGAATACTTCACTTTAAAATAACATTTTACATACAGAAAAATGACAACTAATAAATCCACATCATTGTTTGAAAGTAAGCAGGTAAAAATTGCATTTATGCAGTCTTTTGTAAAGCTGAATCCAAAAACAATGATTAAAAATCCGGTAATGTTTACCGTAGAAATAGGAACTGCGATTATGTTTGCGGTTTGTGTTTCCATTCTAATGGGCGCAAACGATCAGGGCAGTTTTATTTACAACTTAATTGTTTTTTTAATTTTATTCGCTACACTTCTATTTGCCAATTTTGCCGAAGCTATTGCCGAAGCCAGAGGAAAAGCACAAGCAGATAGTTTAAGAAAAACGCGCGAAGAAACTCCTGCAAGATTAATCCTAGCGAACGGAGAAATCAAAAACATCAGTTCTTCTGACTTAAAAAAAGGAGATACTTTTATTTGCGAAGCAGGAGATTTAATTGCAGCCGATGGTGAAATTATTGAAGGTTTGGCAACAATTGATGAAAGTGCCATTACCGGAGAAAGTGCACCGGTAATTCGTGAAGCTGGCGGAGATAAATCTTCTGTAACTGGCGGAACAAAAGTACTTTCAGACAAAATAAAAGTTATCGTAACATCAGAACCGGGAGAAAGTTTTCTGGACAAAATGATTGCTTTGGTTGAAGGTGCGAGCCGTCAGAAAACGCCAAACGAAATTGCATTGACTATTCTTTTAGCAGCTTTTACTTTAATTTTCGTGATTGTCTGCGTAACGCTAAAACCGTTTGCAGATTATGCCAACGCTCCTATTACAATTGCTGCTTTTATTTCACTTTTCGTTTGTTTGATTCCAACCACAATTGGAGGTTTACTTTCTGCGATTGGAATTGCGGGAATGGACAGAGCTTTACGCGCCAACGTAATTACAAAATCTGGTAAAGCGGTAGAAACTGCCGGAGATATTGACGTTTTGCTTTTGGACAAAACTGGAACCATCACGATTGGAAACAGAAAAGCAACCAATTTTTATCCAACGAAAGGAATTGCTTTTGATGATTTTGTGAAATCGGCCGTATTAAGTTCTCTTGCCGATGATACGCCCGAAGGAAAAAGTATTATTGAACTTAGTAAAGGGATAGATTTGAATGGAAAAATGCAATCTGATATTTTAACTTTTCAAGATACTATTTCTGAAACCATAAAATTTACTGCGGAAACCAGAACATCAGGCGTTATTTTAAAAGACGGTACAAATATTAGAAAAGGCGCGCAGGATGCAGCAAAGAAAATTGCAGAACAAGCTGGAAACCATTTCCCAGAAGATACTGCACAACAAGTTATTGCCATTTCTTCTAACGGAGGAACGCCATTGGTTGTACTTAAAAACAATCAGATTCAAGGTGTTATCGAATTGCAGGACATCATTAAAACCGGAATGAAGGAACGTTTTGAGCGCCTACGCCGAATGGGAATTAAAACAGTTATGGTTACTGGGGATAATCCGCTTACGGCAAAATTTATTGCAGAAGCAGCCGGAGTTGATGATTTTATTGCCGAAGCGAAACCTGAGGATAAAATGAATTATATCCGTAAAGAACAAGCCGAAGGTCGTCTGGTTGCCATGATGGGCGACGGAACAAACGACGCTCCTGCCCTCGCCCAAGCCAATGTTGGTGTTGCGATGAACAGCGGTACTCAAGCTGCCAAAGAAGCTGGAAATATGGTGGATTTAGATAATGATCCAACAAAACTTATTGAGATTGTCGAAATTGGAAAACAGCTTTTAATGACTCGTGGAACATTAACAACTTTTTCAATCGCGAATGACGTTGCCAAATATTTTGCAATTGTTCCCGCACTTTTTATTACTGCGATTCCGGCATTGCAAGGTTTGAATATTATGCATTTGCACAGTCCGGAAAGTGCGATTTTATCGGCTGTGATTTTTAATGCGATTATCATTCCGATTTTGATTCCGCTTGCACTGAAAGGTGTTGAATATCGTCCGATTGGAGCGAGTGCTATTTTGAAAAGAAATCTTTTGATTTATGGACTTGGTGGTTTGATTGTTCCTTTTATCGGAATCAAATTAATTGATTTAGTTGTAGCACTTTTTATTTAAGGTTCTGAGTTGCTAAGATTCTAAGAGACTAAGGTTTTCTTAGAATCGTAAAAACAAGAATCTATCAAAACTCAATAAAAAACATCGGTTCTGAATTGCTAAGTTCTGAGAAGAAAACTTAGAACCTTAGCAATTCAGTTCCTTAGAATCTTAAAAAAAATGAAAAATATATTTTCTATAATAAAACTTACTGTTTGCACTTTAATTCTGTTTGCAGTTATTTATCCTCTTGCAATTTATGGAATTGCACAAGTTGCTCCCAATCAAGGAAAAGGCGAAACTATTTCGGTAAACGGAAAAGTGATCGGATACCAAAAAATCGGACAGAAATTCGACAAATCTAATTATTTCTGGGGAAGACCTTCGGCTGTTGATTACAATGCGGCCGGAAGTGCGGGAAGTAACAAAGGTCCGAGCAATGCTGAATATTTGGCTTTGGTGCAGAAACGAATTGACACTTTATTATTGGTTCATCCTTATTTGAAAAAATCAGAGATTCCGTCTGATATGGTAACGGCTTCAGGAAGCGGATTGGATCCGAATATTTCTCCGCAAGGCGCTTTGATTCAGGTGAAACGTGTGGCTAAAGAAAGAAAATTGGATGAAACGAAAGTAAAGACTTTGGTAGAATCTAAAATTAACACTGCCGTTGTTGGCCCTGAAACTGTTAATGTTTTGGAATTGAATATTGCGCTTGATCAGCTTCGCTAGAGAAGTTTCTAAGTTACTAAGATTCTAAGTTTCCTAATATAACGCAGTTACTGTGTAGTTTGTCATTTCGACGAAGGAGAAATCTCCGAAAGTAACTCTGCAAAGATTGGCGAATTACTGTGTGGAGCTTCTTGTGGAGATTTCTCCTTCGTCGAAATGACAAACAAAACGCAATTGTAATCGAAAACTGAACTTATAAATAATACCTACAAGGTTTTGTCCCGAAACTTCGGGATTGCAGGAACGAGAACGCCTTTTTACCCCGAATGTCCTAGCCCCGATAGTAGTGGAAATCCTTTTGTGCCGGGGTTCGGCACAAAAGATTGTAGCGGATAGCGGGATTAGCTCCTAAAAAATCTACTAATAATTAATTTAATTAAGAGAACGAGATTGCTTCGTTCCTCGCAATGACATATGAAAAAAATAATACTTACAGCTTTAATCGCTTTTGGTTTTAGCAATTTACACGCACAAGAAGAATCTAAAAGTCCGTTTACATTTTCGGGTTATGTTGATGTTTATTACAGTTATGATTTTGCAAAACCGGAAAATCATACGCGTCCGGGATTTTTTTACAGTTATAATAAAAGTAATGAAGTAAACCTCAACCTCGGAATGGCAAAAGTGAATTATTCGAAAGAGAATATTCGCGGAAATTTTGCTTTGATGGCGGGAACTTATGCCGAATATAATATGTCGGCAGAACAGGGTTTATTGAAAAATGTTTATGAAGCAAATGTTGGCGTAAAGATTTCGAAAAACCATAATTTATGGATTGATGCCGGAATTATGCCTTCGCATATTGGTTTTGAAAGCGCGATTGGAAAAGATTGTGCAACACTTACGCGAAGTATTCTTGCTGAAAATTCACCTTATTATGAAGCGGGCGTAAAAATTGGCTATACTTCTGAATCCGGAAAATGGTATTTGGCGGGAATGTATTTGAATGGCTGGCAGAGAATTCAGAAAGTAGAAGGCAATCAGACTCCGGCTTTTGGAACGCAGGTTACTTTTAAACCTTCGGATAATGTGACGTTGAACTGGAGTACTTATGCGGGAAATGAACAACCTGATATTGACAAAAAATGGCGTTATTTTAATGACTTTTATGGGCAATTTAAGCTTAGTGAAAAAACAAATCTAACGGCTGGTTTTGACATTGGTTCTCAGCAATCGGTTAAAAACAGTAATAAATACGATACTTGGTTTTCGCCAATTTTGGTTTTACAATACAAACCAACAGATAAAATTCAGCTTGGGGCGCGTGGTGAATATTACAGCGACGAAAAAGGTGTTATCATCGCAACAGAAACGCCAAACGGATTTAAAACTTACGGATTTTCAGCTAACTTTGATTACTTAGTTTCTGATAATGTTATGTTTAGAATCGAAGCCAGAAATCTTTCGAGCAAAGATGAAATTTTTACGAAAAATAATCTGCCAACAAATACGAACACTTTTGTAACGACATCATTGGCGATTAGCTTTTAGAAAAAATTGTTTCACGCAGATTTAAAAAGATTAGAGCAGATTTAATTGATTTTTTTTATAAATAATCTGCGAATATCTGCTTAAATCTGTAGAATCTGCGTGAAACAAAAACTTTACGCCTTAGCGTCTTTGCGAGATTTTTTACTCACGCAGATTTGGCTGATTTTACAGATTTCTATTAAAAAAAACTTAGTGTCTTAGTGCCTTCGTGGCAAAATCTATGAAAAAGGAAAACGAAAATAACGCACAACACTTTCTCGATTTAATTCAGAAATCACGGAAAGGAAAATTTAAAATCTACATTGGAATGAGTGCCGGTGTGGGGAAAACTTTTCGTATGTTGCAGGAAGCGCATTCGTTGTTGAAAAACGGAATCGATGTGAAAATCGGTTATATCGAAACGCATCGTCGGAAAGAAACGCATGAATTATTAACTGGTTTACCTCTTATTCCGAGGCGGACTATTTTTTATAAAGGGAAGGAACTTGAAGAACTGGACGTTCAGTCCATTATAAATTTACGTCCCGAAGTGGTTATTGTAGACGAATTGGCACATACGAATATTGAAGGAAGCAAAAACGAAAAACGTTGGCAAGATGTTTTGGAGATTCTTGAAGCGGGAATTAATGTAATTTCTGCGGTTAATATTCAGCATATTGAAAGTTTGAATTCGAGTGTAAAACGCATTACGGGAATTGATGTTCAGGAACGAATTCCAGATAATGTTCTGAGAATTGCAGATGAAGTGGTAAATATCGATTTGACTTCGGAAGATTTGATTGCACGTTTGAAAGAAGGAAAAATTTATACGCAGGATAAAATTCAGACGGCTTTGACTAACTTTTTTAAATCGGAACAAATTCTGCAATTGCGTGAATTGGCTTTGAAAGAAGTAGCAAGTCAGGTCGTGAGAAAAGTCGAAAATGAAGTTCAGCAACTCCATGCTTTACGACATGAAAAATTATTAGCGTGCATAAGCAGTAATGATAAAACGGCTAAAATTGTAATTAGAAAAGCCTCGCGTCTGGCAAGTTATTATAACGGAATCTGGTATGTTTTGTATGTTGAAACGCCAAAAGAAAGTAGTACGAGAATTGCACTCGACAAACAACGACATTTAATTAATAATTTTAAACTCGCCGTTCAATTGGGCGCTGAAGTCATTAAATTGGAAAATGAAAATATTGCCGATGCGATTTTGAAAATTACAGAAGAAAAACAAATTACAACTGTCTGTATCGGAAAACCGCATTTGAATTTATTTAAAGTAATTTTGTCTACAACAATTTTCAGACGTCTGCTAAACAAACTGTCTTTATCAAACGTCGATCTTGTTATTTTGTCTTGAAAAGTTTTTAAACCATATAAGTTATATAAGTTCATTTAAAGTTAGGAGTGTTGAAAGTTTAAACGCAAAGTTTTTGTTTGCTACGAAGGCACAAAGACACAAAGTTTTGTATCGGTTTGAATCTAATATTTCCTTATATAACTTATATGGTTCAAAAAAAAAAATTAAATGTTTTATAAAATGAGAATTAAAACCAAATTGAATCTGGGTGTCGGATTATTGTTTTTGATGATTATCATCCTTTCGCTGGTAAGCGCTTATTCTGTTTTTTTGATCAAGCAGGATACTGAGAATATTTTGAAATCAAATTATAATACACTGGAGTATTCGCGAAATATGATTTCTACTTTGGATGAAATCAAATTAGGATCTAAAGAAACGATTCTGAATTTTGAAGAAAACCTCAAAAAACAAACTCTGAATATTACCGAGCCAGGCGAAAAACAGGCTACTGAAAAATTGATGGCTAGTTTTGCTCTTTTAGAAAAAAACAATGCTGATGAAAGTTTAAAAGCACAGATTCGTCAGGATATTTTTGCGATTATGAAATTGAATCTGGATGCCATAAAACAGAAAAGCGACATTGCAAAACATTCGGCAGAAACGGCCAACTTATCGATCGCGATTGTGGGAAGTTTGTGTTTTTTGATTGCTTTTAATTTATTGGTAAATCTGCCGAATAATATTGCGAATCCAATTAAGGAATTGACTTTAAGTATAAAGGAAATTGCGAATAAAAATTATTCGGAACGTGTTCATTTTACGAGTCATAGCGAATTTGGCGATTTGGCAAAATCATTTAATACAATGGCGCAGAAACTCGAAGAATATCATGACAGTAATGTTTATAAACTTCTTTTTGAGAAAAAACGGCTGGAAACGCTCATTAATAATATGAACGATCCGATTATTGGTTTGGACAATGAAGGGATTGTCTTGTTTGCGAATGATGAAGCTTTGAAAATTATCGGTTTGAAATCTGAAGACATTATTGGGAAATCGGCTTCTAACCTTTCTGTTTCTAATGATTTGATACGTTCTTTGATTTTGAAAGAAACTAATGAAAATCAGAAAAAACAACCTTTGAAAATTTTTGCTAATGCTAAGGAAAGTTATTTCGAAAAAGAAACTATCAATATTACCATAACACCAACAGGCGAGGAAAAAGAAATTAATATTGGCGATGTGATTATTCTTCGCAATATTACTTTGTTTAAAGAACTGGATTTTGCTAAAACCAATTTTATTGCAACAGTTTCGCACGAATTAAAAACGCCTATTGCTTCTATAAAATTAAGTTTACAATTACTTGAAAATGCCAAAACCGGCGATATGAACGACGACCAAAAACAATTGGTTGAAAGTATAAAAGACGATAGTCAGCGGTTATTAAAAATTACAGGCGAATTACTGAATCTTTCACAATTAGAAACGGGAAATATTCAGTTGAATATCGAAAAAAGCAATCCGTACACGATTGCAAATTATGCCGTTGAAGCGGTAAAAGTACAAGCAGATCAAAAACAGATTCAGTTAATTATTGATGCCGATGAAAACCTAAAAGATGTAAAAGCTGACAGTGAAAAAACTGGTTGGGTTTTAATTAATTATTTATCAAATGCGATTCGGTATTCGTCTGAAAAAAGTACAATTCTCATTAAATTAAAAGAAGAAAATAATCAGATCGTTTTTCAGGTTATTGATACCGGAAAAGGAATCGAACCGCGATACAAAGACAAAGTTTTTGATAAATATTTTCAGATTCCTGGAAGTCCAAAATCAGGAACGGGATTGGGATTGGCAATCAGTAAAGAATTTATCGAAGCCCAAAATGGAAGTGTTGGCGTAGAAAGTAATTTGGGATTGGGAAGTACTTTTTGGTTTGCTTTGAAGGTTTAAATAACTATTGTCTGTCTGAGCGAAGTCGAAGACCACCTGCCAATTGGAGCGCCCTTCGACTCCGCTCAGGGTGACAGTTGCATTTTTTAATTGAAATTTGTCATTGATATTGTCATTGATATTGAATCAATTAATATTCGCTTAAGGTTGAATTAAGTCAAAAATAGTTTGGTAAATCGCTCGTTATCTTTGCAATATATAACGACAACGAAAATGTTTTACAAAACGATTGCTCTGCTATTTCTATTCGGATTATTTTCTGCAAATGCACAGCAAAATGATTCTATTACAAAAATTGACAGTACTTCTTCACATCATTTAAAATTCAATTACAAGCAATTAATTATTCCATCTGTGTTAATTGGTTACGGCGTAATTGGTTTAGAAAGTGATCAGCTTTTGAGTTTTAATTCTCAGATTACAAAAGAGGTTACCGAAGATATTGACGAGAAAATCACTATTGATGATTTCTCTCAATACGCACCTGCAGCATCGGTTTACGCCTTAAATGCTTTTGGCGTAAAAGGAAAAAATAATCTGCGAGACCGATCTGTCATATTTGTGACTTCGTATGTTATTATGGCTTCAACTGTTTTAAGCTTAAAGTCGATAGTTCATGAAGAAAGACCAGACGGAAGTTCTAATAATTCTTTTCCGTCCGGACATACGGCAACTGCTTTTGCCGGCGCAGAGTTTTTATGGCAGGAATACAAAGACAAATCCATTTGGTACGGAATTGCTGGTTATGCCGTAGCAACCGGAACCGGACTTTTCAGAATTTACAACAATCGTCACTGGTTAACCGACGTTGCAGCCGGAGCCGGAATCGGGATTATGAGTACCAAAATCGCCTATTGGATGCAGCCGTATATTACCAAAAAACTTTTTAAATCTTCTTCTGAAAATAAATCAACTTCGATGGTTGCTCCTTTTTATAATGGTCAGCAATATGGATTGAGTTTTGTGAAGGTTTTTTAAAGATTCATTTCCATAATCGGCATAAATCTATTTTTTATTGAGGTTTCAAATTCGCCAACTTTTTTGAATCCAAGTTTTTGATAAAATTGTTCTGTGTTTGGTTCAGAATCTAAAATGATTTTTTTGCATTTTTCATTTCGCATTCTTTGCAGAAAATCATTCATTAAATAAATACCAAGACCTTTTCCAATATATTCCGGCAGAAGAAATAAGTTGTCTAATTTCACTTGATTATTTTCTTCTATTATATAGGAGTAATAACCCATAATTTTATTGTCTTCAACTAAATTAAAGACAGGATTATTTTGGATATAAGCTGAAGTAATTGTGAGTTGAATATCCCAAGCTAAAATTTGTTCTTCAGAATATCCCCAAAATGCTTTTGACTTTTTTGTGATTTCCGTTAAACGAATATGATCTTCTGGTTTGGCTTTTTGGATGTTCATTTTCTTTTGAATATTTAATTCCGACAAAGTTAAATACTTCTCTTTAAAATTATTAATATAAAAAAAAATACGAATTACTTGCGTAATTTAAAAGTTACATATATATTTACGTAACCTTAAAGTTACTTAAATATGAAAACAGAAATTAAACAAAAATGGTTTTACAGCCAATCTCCCGAAGAAGTCTGGCTTTATCTCACAGATCCAGATTTAATTGCACTTTGGCTTATGCCAAATGATTTTAAACCTGTTTTAGGTCATGATTTTACATTTCGCATAAATCCGGTTCCGAGTTTAAATCTTGATGGAATTTTTCACTGTAAAGTATTAGAAATTATTCCATCCCAAAAATTGATTTACAGCTGGATGGGCAAATCTGAAAATAATGAAATCATAATGGATACCATTGTAGAATGGACATTGGAAAAGAAAGATAACGGCACCGAACTTCACCTTCTTCATACTGGATTTAAAGAAGCAAATATTGCAATCTTCGATTCAATGACGGATGGCTGGATGAAAAAACTGGAAAAAATAGGTAATTTGTTAAATGAAAAATAATGTCAATACCAAATCTTGATGCTTTACAAGTAATTGCAGATCCGAGTCGCAGGCAGATTTTGCAATTACTTACTAAAGAGTCGCATAACATAAATGCTCTGGCTGAAAATTTTGATATGAGCCGTCCTGCTGTTTCCAAACATATAAAAATTTTACAGCAAGCGGGCTTTATTTCAATTCAGGAAATCGGACGGGAACGTCATTGTATTTTAAACCAAAAAGGTTTTAATGATGTGAAAGCGCTTATCAGTCATTTTGATCAGTTTTGGGAAAACAAACTCAGCAAACTGGAAACTATTTTAAACAGAAAAAAAGATTAATTCAAAAATTAAAATCATGCAAAAAGAAATCTTACTGAGCCTTTTAGACCAAAATCGCAAAGGTTGTCACGCTACTTTTAAACATATAAATGAAGAAAATATTCACTTTAGACTGACCGAAAAAACAGCTTCGGTTGGATTTATCTACCAACATATTGGTGAAACTGCCAATATATTAGGTCAGTCTTTCGGATTTGAAACCAATGTTGAAAACACCACTATCGGACAATCGGACACAGGAAAAAATTATGATCTTCAGACAAGTCATCAACTTATCGAACAAAGTTATACAATGCTCGAAGAAGCTATTCAAAATTCTGCTGATACTGATTGGTTAGAAGAAATTGAAGCGCCATTTTTTGGAGCAATTCAGAGAATCAGATTATTTTCAATAATTCTTTTTCACAATTCTCATCATTGCGGACAAATTGCATCGGCTCTTGTAAAAGGGAATTAGTCTTCAAAAACTATGTATTCGACGTATTATTCTTAATCTCTCTAACCTCACGTTTCAATTCTAAAAGTAAATCTTTCATCGCTCCGGTTTCAGACAATTCTTGTTTTTTGTCTGAACGGCCGATGTTGCATTCATATTCCCAAATTTCCAAAATATCAGAAGCTTTCACTTCATAATTCGGATAAAAGCTATTATCCGATTCTAAAACCAAAGCGTTCTTTTTGTTTTTATTGAGACGTTTGTAGACCATTCCTTCATTTTTGGTAATCAGGATATACGTTTTACCATCCATAACTTCTCCCAATTTTTCTACGTAACGGCCAATAATAATCGAGCCGTCTTCGTGTGGCGGCATCGAATCTCCTTCAACAGGAAATCCGCGGTGTTTTCCAGGGCCTAAAAACGGAAGCGTAATCTGCTGTAAACTCTCAATATATTCCGGATCGGCATAACCGTTTAAGTAACCTGCTTTTGCTCTTTGAGAGACAATTTCAATAAAATTTTCTCCAAAACTATCCACTTGTATCGGCAGAATAAGTCGGTTACCTTCCAGTTTTATCAAATTTTGCACATCAATTTTGCGAATATCGACCGATAATATCAAGTCGATACTCATATGAAAATATAATGCAATCTTCTTTAAAATGTCATACGGTGCTTCCGAAGTTCCGTCTTCGTATTTCACGTATCTTCCTCTGGTAATGCTAAGGTTTTCAGCTAATTTCTCCTGAGATATTTTATGCTTAACCCTTAATGCTCTGATGTTGTCTGAAAATAAGGACATAATTAATTTGTTATAATTTGGAACAGCAAATATAGTTATTCTTGTTATAATCTGTACTAATTTTGTCTAAATGTAAAAAATAAAATTTTACTATAGTTATGAAAATGAGCGATGCAGGTGTAACAAAAGCTATGGATTTTTATCTTCCGGATGATAGTTCTAAAATAGAAGTACCGTTTTTTGATGTGGGTATCAGTGCGGGATTTCCTTCTCCTGCTGATGATTTTCTCGAATTGACGATTGACCTAAATAAAGAATTCATTAAAAATAAGGATACTACTTATTTTGCGAAAGTGAAAGGACATTCAATGAAAAATGTTGGAATTCATGATGGCGATTTATTAATTATAGACAAAGGTCTGGAGCCTCAAAATAACAAAATCGCTGTTTGCCAGATTGATGGGGAATTTACTGTAAAACGCATTAAAATAGAAAAGGATATTATTTGGCTTATCGCCGAAAATGAAGATTATAAACCTATAAAAGTTACTCCCGAAAATAATTTTTTGATTTGGGGAATTGTAATACACAGTATTAAATCTTTTTAAATATATGTCAGTCTGAGCGAAGTCGAAGATCACGTGACAATTGGAGTACCCTTCGACTTCGCTCAGGGACAACAGAAATAAAATAAATAATATAATTTAAAATGTTTGCTTTAGTTGATTGTAACAATTTTTATGCTTCTTGCCAAAGGGTATTTGAACCGCATTTAAGAGGAAAACCTATAGTAATTCTCTCTAATAATGATGGTTGTGTTATTTCGCGCTCTGATGAAGCCAAAGCGTTAGGCATTCCGATGGCTATTCCTGCTTTTAAATATGAGGCCATTTTTAAGGAGAAAAATATTTTTGTTTATTCTTCTAATTATCCGCTTTATGGGGATATGAGTAATCGAGTAATGAATTTACTTCGAACTTATACTTCGGAAATCGAAATTTACAGTATCGACGAGGCTTTCCTGAAATTTTCTGGTTACGAATTATTTGACTTGAATGAGCTTGGCTTAAAAATGCGAAAAGAAGTAACGCGAGGAACTGGAATTCCGGTTAGTATTGGCTTTGCTCCTACTAAAGCACTGGCTAAAGCGGCTAATAAAATTGCACGCAAATTTTTTGATCGCACACAAGGCGTTTATTGCATTGATTCTGAAGAAAAAAGAATTAAAGCTTTAAAATGGACTAAAATTGAAGATGTTTGGGGTATTGGAAGGAAACATGCCAAACGTTTAAAATTAAAAAATATAACCACTGCGTATCAATTTACCCAGCTTCCTGATGCGTGGGTACGAAAAGAAATGGCTGTTGTGGGACTTCGGTTAAAACATGATTTAGAGGGTAAACCAACTTTAGATCTGGAAGAAGCAAAAGACCGAAAAATGATTGCAACGACACGTTCTTTTGAAAAAAGATATACTTCATTTGAGCAGATTTCAGAACGTATCAGCACGTTTACAGCGTCTTGTGCCGAAAAATTACGCAACCAAAATTGTCATTGTAATATGGTTACTGTATTTATTCAAACTGATTTTGTTGGAGGTAAAGAATCGCAATATTCCAGAAGTATTACCATCAATACCGATTTTCCAACTAATTCTACAATAGAACTTAATCAGGCTGCTCAACAAGGTTTCAAAGCTATTTTTAAAGCGGGTTATCGTTACAAAAAAGCAGGCGTAATTGTAATGGGTTTAACGCCGAATACTGAAACGCAGCTCAATTTATTTGAAGCGTCTAATCCAAAACATCAACCTTTGATGCGTGTTATTGACAAGATGAATCGGAGTTATGGCGAGAATAAAATTAAATTCGGAGTTCAGTCTTTGGGACGGCAATGGAAAATGAAACAAAACAGATTGTCTCCAAAATTTTCTACTTCACTTAAAGATGTAATCACAATTAAAGTTTAAATATTCTAATTATTAATTCACTCTCTTTTTTGCTATTAGCTATTACAACCTAAAAAAAGACTTATGACACTATTTAGCGATACCGAACTATTTACCACCGGACTTGGAGGAAAAAAAATATTTGATCTTCCAGATACTGAACTTATTCTGATTGACAACTTTTTCACGAAAGAGGAATCGGATTATTATTATGAAAAACTGCTTCATCAAACCAAATGGAGAGAACATGAAATGGAAATTTTTGATAAAACGGTTACCGTACCCAGAATGATTTCCTGGTATGAAGATAAAGATAATGTGGGAGCCGATCAAAACGGTCCGAATTGGACTTATGAATTACTAACTATTAGAAGTCGTGTAGAGAAAGAAACTCAAATTGATTTTAATAGTCTGCTTCTAAATTTGTACCGAAACGGCAAAGATGGCGTGGGCTGGCACAGCGACAAGGAAAACAATTCGGGTAAAGATCCAATTATTGCTTCGGTTACTTTTGGTGAAACCAGAATGTTCAAGCTGCGTCATAAATTTAGGAAAGATATTGGTCAAATTGAGATTCCGCTTCATCATGGATCTTTCTTATTAATGGCAGGAACTACGAATAGCTTTTGGCAGCATCAAGTTCCAAAAACGGCACGAAATGTTCTCCCGCGCATTAATCTTACTTTTAGAACTACAGACCTAAAGTAATGATTATTAAAGTTTTACAAAAATGATAAAAGTGGATTTTACACTAAAATAAAGCGTAAGAGATTCCTTGCTTCAAAAGTTAAAACACGCACTGAATGAACCTTTTAATAGGCAAACCCAAATTTTTTAGTAATTTTGCAACCTTTTTTTATATATACACAATACCAAAATGGCTTATTCAAACAATGATTTAATGCGTTTTTTAGATGCGCAGAACAAACTTTATCTTACTGCTCTTTCTGAAATTAATAAAGGAAAAAAAGAAACGCACTGGATGTGGTTTATTTTTCCGCAGATTAAAGGATTGGGCACGAGCGATACTGCAAATTATTACGCCATTAACGATCTTAAAGAAGCTGCTGAATTTCTGGAGCATCCGATATTAGGAAAGCATCTTATTGAAATTTCAGAACTTTTATTAACCTTTAACAGAAAATCTGCCGAGGCTATTTTAGGAGATTTAGATGCTCGTAAATTACGTTCTTGTATGACGCTGTTTTTCTTGGTAGAAAATACTAATCCTATATTTCAAAATGTATTGGATGCTTTTTTCTCTGGCGAATTAGATCCGCTTACTATGTCTATTATTAATTCAATAAAATCTTCTGTTGAGTCTGAAGCGGTTTAATTTACTTCAACTTTAATTTGATTTAATTAAAACGATATTACTTTTTTAAGTGGTATCGTTTTTTTTTATGATTTGCAGATTGTTTTTAGCACGCAGATTTTGCAGATTGAGCGGATTTATTTTAGTTATTATATATTAAATTAAAAAGCCTTCTATAAAAGAAGGCTTTTTATATTTTTTACTCTCTCGTAAAGTCGCAGAATCGCAAAGTTTCAATTTGAAACTTGAAACCCGAAACAAAATTATGACTTCGGTTTCGTTAAATAATAAACCGGAATTCCGGCCAGCATTATTAAAACACCCCAACCACAAGTTGAAAATTTTGTAAATAATAAAGAGATACAAACTGCTGTTGCGATTATAATGTACAGCATTGGTAAAAATGGATATCCGAAGGCTTTATACGGTCTCTCTACATCTGGCATTTTCTTGCGTAGGATAAAAATTCCGTAGATCGTTAAAATGTAAAAAATCAAAACAATGATAATTACAAAATCTAATAAATCTCCATACTTTCCGGTAAGACATAAAGCCGAAGCCCAGATACATTGCGCCCAAAGTGCCCATGCAGGAACACTAGATTCGTTTAAAACGGCTGCTTTTTTGAAGAACAAACCATCATTTGCCATTGTATAATACACTCTTGCTCCAGCCATAATTAATCCGTTATTGCAGGCAAAAGTCGAAATCATAATCATGATTGCGATAATCAAAGTTCCGATATCTCCAAAAATATATTGCGAAGCTACAACCGCCACACGATCAGATTTTGCAGTTGCAATTTCATCCATAGGAATCACAGCCAAATACATCAAATTTGTCAAAACATAAATAATCGTCACAATAAAAGTTCCAAGAAACAAACTCAGACCAACATTATGTTTTGGATTTTTAATTTCGCCTGCAATAAAAGTAACACCGTTCCAGGCATCGCTTGAAAATAAAGATCCAACCATTGCTGCAGAAATTCCTGTTATCAAAGCCTTTCCGCTAATTGGCAGCCAAGAAGCAGTATCGGCATTATAAGAGTGAGGAGTCCAGGCATCAGCCCAATTTGCATTCCAAACCGAAGCTTTAGCAGCGAGCGTTAATCCAAAAACGATTAAACCAAGCAGGGATAAAATTTTGATAATGGTAAGAACCGTTTGCAGAATTTTTCCATTTTTCACACCACGGCTATTCACATACGTTAGTAAAATAATAGTAAAAATAGAAACCAGCTGTGCTGCATTGAGTTTAAAAGAACCTAACTCATACAATATATTTTCATCGCTAAAAGGCTCATAAAGATAGGCAGCAAATTTAGAGAACGCTACCCCAACGGCGGCAATTGTTCCGGTCTGAATAACCGCAAAAAAACTCCAGCCATACAAAAAGGCAATTAGCTTATTATACGCTTCTTTTAGATATACGTATTGTCCGCCGGCTTTTGGAAACATGGCGCTTAATTCGCCATAACTCACCGCAGCGATAATTGTAATTAATCCTGAAACGAGCCAAATAAGTGTCAGCCATGCAGCTGAGCCAACTTGTCGGGCAATATCGGCACTTACGATAAATATTCCAGAACCGATCATAGACCCTACCACAAGCATGGTTCCGTCTAATAATCCTAGTTCTCTTTTAAAATGTTCAGGTTCATGGTTGTTTTCTTGCATATTTTTTGGTTTTGGGTTGGTTAAAGATATACTTTTTTTAGAAATTTTAGAATTTAGACGGTAGATTTTAGATTATTATTTGATTGATTCTTTATAATATAAAATTAAAATTTTGGTCTTTACGTCTTCCCGTAACAATATAAAATTCCAACCCTTTATATTTGAAAATCAAAAATATAAGGTTTCAATCTCAATCAAACAACCAAAAACTAACCAAAACCAAAATTAACCAGCATGGAAATCACTACTATTGAATCGCAGGAATTGATGAATCAACATTACAATTTTGCTGCAAATCTTCTTTTAAACCAAAGAAAATCGGGATACGAAACTAAAAATGCACTTATCGAACAAGGATTAAGTACAGAATTGGCTTCAACACTTGTTGAGAAATTAGAACTTCAAATACAGGAAGCAGAATATGAAGCTACACAAGGGCAGGCTAAAAAAGATATGCTTTATGGCGCATTATGGTGTGTTGGCGGTACTATTTTAACGCTTTCCCATATTGGTTTTATATTTTGGGGCGCTATTGTATTTGGCGGGATTCAGTTTTTTAAAGGTGTAATAAAGTATTCCTCTTAACTTTACTTAAAATTTCATTCTAAAAATCAAAAACCATGAAAAAAATCACTTTGTTATTTTTCTTCTTTTTTGCTGCGCTAAATACCTTTGCGCAGGATGTTACAGGTGATTGGAAAGGAAGTCTACAAGTTCCAGGAGCAGAACTTCATCTTGTATTACACATAACAAAAACTGACAACGGACTAAGTGCAATTTTGGACAGTATTGATCAAAAAGCATTAGGAATTCCTGTTACCGAAACAACATTTGAAAATTCAACTCTAAAATTTAGTGTAAAAAATCTAACGATAGAATATGAAGGTGTTCTTGACAAAAATCAAGTTATTACCGGAACTTTTAAACAAATGGGACATTCTTTGCCTTTAATTTTAAAACGCTAGACGGGGTAAGAAGAAATCCCAATCAAAAAACAATTCATTTTTCACTAAACTATGATCAGAAAAATTACTTTGTCTAAAAAAATATTTTTTACTGCTTTAATTTCTTTAACCTCTCTTTTAAGTTTTGCGCAGCAAAATAATGAGAAACAAATAAAGAAGCTTAAAAGAAAGTTTGAATACGTTTCAGAGCCTTCTCAGCAATTACTTTTTATTGCAGGAAACCGCATAGTTGGCCCAAGTGATGGTGGAGGTGGTTATCTTGCCGGAGTTAAAGACCTCAAGATAATAGATCTAGAAGGAAATATAATAAAGGAAACAGAACTAAATGGTTATAAAATTATTTTTCAATTTGGAAAAAATTATGATAAATATTCTAATTTATACAATCTTCAGGGACCAGATGGAAAAATTGGATTGATCAATACTGACGGAAAAATCATTATTCCTCCTACTTACAATCACATAAACGGTTTTAACTCTAAAGGTCAAGCTGTTGCGTTTACAGGTAATGATTTACAAGTAATAGATGCAAACGGAAATCCTCTCCTTAAAGAAAATTTTAAGTATAAAGTAGATTATAGTTCCTTATTTACAATTCCAACTCCGGGCGAAATCAATTATCTGTATGTTGTTAATGACAATATTATCTGCAGTAAGGACGAAAATCATTATGGTGTCGTAAATATTACATCTGGGAAAACTATTATTCCTTTTGAATACGATAAAATCGACAAAAAGTTATTAATTAAATATGGAGATACTATTGGTCATGTTGTCTATAAAAATAATTTGTCCACAATAGTTGATTTTAAAACTAATAAAGAACTCGCTCCATTTTCTTTTGAAAGGATTGATGATGCTTTTAGAGATAATGGCAATTTATATATCTACGGCATTTATGATGTTAAAACTTATACCCGAAATTACTATGATGTAAAAAACAAAAAGATGGTTTTTCAAAAAGGGGTTAATCCTGACAAAGCAACGCCTTTTAATAATAGTTTCTGGATTTTAGAGAAAGATAGAAATGCATTTCTATATAACATTGTGAAAAACGAAATGGTAAAAATGCCTGAAGAAGATCCTCGTGATATTAAAAAATTAACTGACAATCTTGCCATGTGTACGATTTACAACCAATCTTCCTGGATTTTTGACGTTGAAAAAAATAAAATAGTTCTTGCATATCCAACCGATGTAAGGTGTTATCCTTTTACTTTAAACAAAGATAACTGCTCTAAAGATTTCTTCTTTATCTACGAAAAGAAAAACGGCAATTATAGAGAAAGTGTAACTATGTATGACAGAGATTTAAATTCTTATTTTTCAGATCTTTATATAAGTACATCTTATTATGAAAATGATAGAATTGTTATTAAAGAAGAAGTTGACGGCAAATATCCGCTTTCGGCATATGATATTGAAGGGAAAGTAATTGGTGAAAAAAGAGCTTATAAATTAAAATAAGTTTACTAATTATATTTTAAAACCAAGAGTCTTTTAAATTAGATAGCTTAATTTTATAAGAATAAGAATTCTTATTTTCATCTAAAACCATAATTATGACTTGGGATCCTCACAAATACAATCAATTTAAAGAAGATCGTTTTAAACCTTTTGCAGATCTTACGAGTCATATTATTGATAAACCCAATCTAAAGGTTATTGACTTAGGATGCGGCACAGGCGAACTTACACAAAAGCTGACTCAGCTCCTTACAGATCCCATTATATTAGGCATCGATTCTTCGCCAGAAATGCTGGCAAAAATCTCAGATCAGGAAAATCTAAAGTTCAAGCAATTATCGATCACAGATCAACTGAAAGAAGATACTAAATGGGATTTGATATTTTCTAACGCTGCCTTGCAATGGATTGATGATCATAATGAACTCTTTACTAAAATAATATCCCGTATTAATCCCGGAGGTCAGCTCGTTGTACAAATGCCTCAGCAAAACGAAAATGTATTAAACAAAATACTTTTTAATTTGGTTCAGGAAGAACCATATGCTTCTTATCTAAAGAATTGGACTCGGCCTTCTCCTGTTCTTACTTTAGACGAATATGCCAAAATTCTTTTTGATAATGGAGGAAAAGATCTGGTTTTATATGAAAAAGTATATCCGCTTATTTCTAATAAAAAAGATGATTTTTTTGATTTTATTTCTGGTTCTGCTCTCACGGTTTATCAGGAACGTTTAAAAGAGAATGAATTTCAGGAATTATCTCTTGAGTTTAAGAACAGAATTGATAAACATTTTCCTGTAGTTCCATCGATCTATGCTTTTAAACGATTGATTTTATATGCTTCTTTTTAATTATCTCCAACCTCAAAAATCATCTTATTCACTTCTATAGATTAGTTAAACAAAAAAGCATTAATTTTAACATAATTTTTTAAAAACTCACATTGATCTCAGATGTAGTTTTTTTTCTGTTTTTATAAAAAACATATGCTAAAAATTAAAACCAGTCTATCTAAAACAAAAACAACAAAGCTTAAATAATTGATTTGCAATTGTTTAAATAAAAAATGATGATACGAAAAAAAATTCAAAACTACCATCATTTTTTTTAAAATCTATAAGATAAATTTTATATATTTGGTTCAATCAATTTTACAACATTCTATTTGAAAGATAATATTTTAACAAATGTTTAATTTTAAACCATAAATAATCTTTCCCCCAAAGCTTATTTATATTGCAAACAAATCGGCATGTAACGCATTTTATTATTAACCTACTAATAGAAAAATTATGTCTATAGGCAAAATTTTAGGAAAACTGCGATTGCCAAATGTTTTCGTTCTCTTACTGATTGTTTTTATTTCATGTGCTTTATTAATCTGCATCAATTTTTTTACAATAAAAATTTTGTCTGCCAATAGAGCGTATGTAAATGGAGAATCTCATTATTCAAAAGGACAAAAAGATGCAGCGAGACATCTGATTACTTATTTGTACACTCAGGAGTCTGAACAATGGAAATTGTATATCGAGGAATTAAAAGTTCCTCAAGGAGATGGTATTGCAAGGAAAACACTTTTGAAAGTTGGAGATAATGAAGTTGCGAGGAAGGGCTTTCTAATTGGACGAAATCATACCGATGATCTAAATGATCTTGTTTGGCTGTTTGTAAATTTTAAAAAGGTTTCTTTTTTAGCAAAAGCTATTCATGAATGGGAACAGGGTGATCAATTAATTGATGAATTGTTTGTTATTGGAACACAAGTTGATGCAAAGATTAAACGCCATATTTTAACCGTAAATGATCAGCAAAGATTTCTGAAACAAATTAGCCTTATTAGTGACAAGCTTACTATTAATGAACGTAATTTTTCGAATACGCTGGGAGAAGGAACACGAAAAATCAAGGGCTGGCTGGTTTTTGTCAACATTATTTTTATTTTGATTATTGTATGCAGTGTGAGTTCTTATTACTCGATAATGGTAAAAAGACTTATTATTTCTAAAAAAGAAATCGAAGTAAAAAATGAAAATCTTTTAATAGCCAATCATGAACTTGATCGATTTGTGTACAGCGCGTCACATGATTTGCGATCGCCTATAACATCATTACAAGGTTTAATTGAAATTACGCAGTTAGAAAACAATATTGATCAGATTCGAGATTATCTGCATTTAATGAGTCAGAGCTTAACTAAACAAGATCAATTTCTTAACGATATTATAGATTATTCTAAAAATAAAAGAAAACAAATTATAATTGAGCCGGTAAGCCTAAGAGAACTTTTTGATGAAGCGATTTCTCAAATGATGCACATAGAAAATGCCCGCAAAATTACGATTACCAAAGATTTACTAATAGACGAAATTCAGAGTGACAGCCTACGCCTAAAAATTATTATTAACAATCTAATATCAAACGCAATAAAATATGCTGACGTAAACAAACAAGAAATGATGATTTCTATTAAAACTTATTTTAAAGAAGGCTTTCATAATATCGAAATTTCAGATAACGGTATTGGCATTAAAGACGAATTTAGAGATCATATTTTTGAAATGTATTTTGGTACAAACAAAAATAAAGGTTCTGGACTAGGTCTTTACATTGTAAAAGAAGCTGTAGAAAACATAAGGGGAAGCATCGAAGTTTTGTCTGAAAATACTATTGGCAGTAAATTTATTGTTGCAATACCTAATGCTTATGGAGTCTAATCTTTCTTTTTTACTTATTGAAGACAATTTAATAGATCAACTTGTTACGAAGGAACTTTTAAAAAAAGTTCTTGATGCGCGTAATGTTGCCGTGACCAATAATGGAAAAGAAGGAATTCAATGGCTGAATAACTATAAACCCACAGATCAATCACTTATCATTCTTTTAGACGTTCAAATGCCTGTTATGAATGGTCTTGAATTTTTGAATGAATACGATAAACTAAGTGACGAGCTTAAAAAACAAACTCAAATTTATGTACTTTCTTCTACTTTAGATCCTGATGAAATTAAAGAAATTGAGCAAAACAATTATGTAAAAGAATTATTGAGCAAACCTTTTCCTATTGACGAATTTAAAAAGAAAATATACTTCAATGCCAAGTCAGCCTAATAGAATTAATTTAAAACACGATTTAGCTGCGTAAAAGTTCTTTCGTAATAAGGTTCTCTTGTTGAAGAAATCATAACGCCTCCGTGAGTCGATGAATGAACAAACTTAATTTCTCCATCAATTACCTCAACGACCATCCCAACATGGTTTATTTGGCGTCTTCCGTTTGTTCTAAAAAAGATCAAATCTCCTTTTTGCGCTTCATTGGTATTAACAACAGTTCCTATTCGGGATTGTTCTATAGAACTTCTAGGTAGTTTTATATCAAAATTATTAAAAGTACAAATCATTAATCCCGAACAATCAAAACCTGCTTTTGTAGTTCCACCCGATCGATATCGGGTTCCTATGTTTTGTGTTGCGCTTTCAATTAACTGATCTGCTAAATAAGAACTATTACCAGTTCTTACATAAGTTGAATCCTTTTTAACAACAGGATTGTTTTCTGCTATTGATCCCGAAGATACAGTTGTTGAATCTTTTACTATTTGCCCCGATTTTGCAGCTTCTATAGCATCTGCTTTTTCTTTAGGAATACGAATTTTTAAAAGAAAACCTGCTGGTGTTTTTCCTTTTATTGCCGGATTCTGTCGTTCTAATTCTGCTACCGTAATACCATATTCTTTAGAAATTCCGTATTTTGTTTCTTTTGGCAAAACTTCCCTAAAAACCTCAACTTCATTAGAATTCACAGAACTTTCTGCATTTTTTTCTATCGGTTTTTCAGCAATTTTATCTGTAGTTTTATATATTGCTTTTTCAGTAGTTGCAGCAATATTGGAAAGAGCTTCATTTGATGGAATATTAATCTGCTGTCCTATTTTTAAACCTTCTGTTTCCAAAAGCGGATTGGCCTTTTTTAAATCGTCTACCGAAACATTGTATTTTTTTGCTATTCCCCAAAGTGTTTCTTTGGCCAGAACTTCATGAGAACCTGGAATATTTGGCGTACTATTATTAACTGCAGTTGATGCAATTTTTGAAGAAGCTGTTTGGTTTTTATTTGGAATTAACAAAATCGAATTCAGTTTTAAAACTTTAGGAGCAGTAGGATTTGCTTCTTGAATTTCTTTTGTTTTTACGCCATATTTCCGGGCGATTACCGATAAATTATCTCCTTTTGAGATTTTGTGTTTGATGTATTTTTCCTGAGAAAAACCACTTAAACTTAATAAGAACAATACGAATGTTAATCTAAAAATCATTATTTGGGGGGATTTTTTTATTCTCAATTTTGTGTTTTATTGCCATTCAACACAATTCTATACTGATAAAGCGAATTTAATTTTTTAAAATAAAAATAGCACTTTTTTTAACAACTCTTTAAGTTCAAATTAACAAAATCGGCATAAAAATTGATCAGAATTTTCAAAGATACATTTTTATACGAAAATTACTATTTTCAATTCAAAGATTAACTTAAACCTAATACCACATTGAAAAAACTACTTTTAATTTTAGCTATTTTTCCATTTTTTTCGGTTGCTCAAACAATTAAAGGTACGGTTGTATCTCAAACAGACAATTCTACAATAGACGATGTAAATGTCTTTGCGATGGTCAATAAAACAGGCACATTAACAAATGATAAAGGAGAATTTTCACTTCAGCTTACTTCAAAGGAAAGCGATACACTTCAAATTTCTCATATCGGCTACACGCCTTTAAAAATTGCTGTTAATGACTTAAAAAAAATGAATTTTATTATTTCACTTTCAGAAGATGTTGAAAATTTAGAAGGATTAACTCTAAAAGCAAATCAAAAAATACACCTGAAATCTAAACTTCATTTTGATAAAGCAGCTTCTTTAAAATATGGAATTTCTTCGTTTGGTTCTTTATTAAAAGAGGATAAAATTTATGTAATTGGCGGCGACGCAAGCTATAAAGTAAATGCTTGGGATAAAATTAGGATGGAAAGGCCTGATTTTACAATGGCTGATTATATGAGAGAACTACAGTTTCAGGGGGATACTCAATTTTACAAAGACAAATTACTTATTTACAATATCAAAACGGATACTTGGGAAACTTCTGAATTAAAATTCAAGAAAAGAGCTTATTTAAATCTTAATTCTTACGGTAATTCTATCTATGTTTTAGGAGGAAAAAAGACTTCTTTAAACGGGGTTTTTCAATATCTTGAAGATCAAATTGAAGTTTTTGATCTTAATAAACAAACCATTAGTATTGATAAAACAAATCCGCATCAGGCTGTAAACTTTGCTTCTTTTACTTATAAAGACAATATAATTGTAATGGGAGGTTCTACCAAAATGAATCAAAAAGACGTTAAACAATATTCTAACAAAGTACATATGTACAATATTACTTCTGGATATTGGTACGAACTTGCAGATATGCCAACCGCTAAAGAAGCTAACGGCATTTTAATTGGCAATAAAATTTATCTGATTGGAGGCAATAACGGCAAACCTTTATCTGAAATCGAAACTTTTGATTTGATTACAGGAAAATGGGAAACGGAAGGGAAATTACTTTCGGAATTAGAAAAACCTGCGTTAGCATATTCTAATTCTATTATTTATATTTTTGAAAACAGAAAACTGTATCAATATGATATAAATTCGAAACAACTTAAAGAATTTGATGTTGCACTAGAGTTGAAAAATTCAGGAATGTACTTTTATAATAATAAGTTGTACATCGTAGGCGGCTATCTTGATAATTATTATTCTGAAACACCTTCTTCTGGCGTGTACAATATTTCTCTTGATGAGTTTACAAGTACACAACCCAAAAGCATTAGAGTTTTATAAAATATATTTAAAGTTTATTCTTTTATACATAAAATACATTTCAAGTAAATAAAAAACGCTCTGTAATAACAGAGCGTTTTTAGTATAGTTAAATCTTAAAGATTAAGCTTTTCCGGCAGCAATTAAGTTTAATGCTGAACCTGCTACAAACCATCCGATTTGTCCTGCGTTGTAAGTGTGGTTCGCCAAGATAATATCTTTAGAACCATCTGCGTGAACAAATTCTAATGTTAATGGTTTTCCTGGAGCAAATTCCGTTAAATCAGTAAAGTTAATGGTATCGTTTTCCTGAATTTTTTCGTAATCTGTTTCATTAGCAAAAGTCAATCCTAAAAGACCTTGTTTTTTAAGGTTGGTTTCGTGGATACGTGCAAAAGATTTCACCAATACCGCTTTAACACCTAAGAAACGAGGTTCCATTGCAGCGTGTTCACGAGAAGAACCTTCGCCATAATTGTGATCTCCCACAACAATAGACGGAACTCCTGCAGCTTTGTATGCACGTGCTACAGCAGGAACTGCATCGTAATCTCCTGTTAATTGATTTTTAACTGAATTTGTTTTTTGGTTGAATGCATTTACTGCGCCAATTAGCATATTGTTAGAAATATTATCTAAGTGTCCGCGGAAACGCAACCACGGTCCTGCCATAGAAATGTGGTCCGTTGTACATTTTCCGAATGCTTTGATTAACAATTTAGCACCAGTAATGTTTTTACCATCCCAAGCATCAAACGGAGCTAATAATTGCAAACGTTCTGATGTTGGACTAACTACAACCTGAACTCCTGCACCATCTGCAGCGGGAGCCTGAAAACCTGGATCTTCGGCATAGAAACCTTTAGAAGGAAGCTCGTCTCCTGTTGGAGCATCAAGCATTACTTCTTCTCCATCTTCATTGATTAATTTATCTGTTAATGGATTAAAGCCTAAATCTCCTGCAATAGCCATAGCAGTCACCAATTCTGGAGAACCTACAAAAGCTAATGTATTTGGGTTACCATCGGCACGTTTTGAGAAGTTACGGTTAAAAGAGTGAACGATTGTGTTTCTTTCTTCTTTTTCCGCTCCGTCTCTATCCCACATACCAATACATGGTCCGCAAGCGTTAGCAAAAACCGTAGCTCCAATTTTATGAAAGGTATCAATAAATCCGTCTCTTTCAATTGTAGAACGAACTACTTCTGATCCTGGAGTAATTGTAAATTGTGATTTTGTTTTTAAATTTTTATCCGCAACTTGTCTCGCTAATGAGGCTGCACGCGAAATATCTTCGTAAGAAGAGTTTGTACATGAACCAATTAAACCAACCTGAATTTGTAATGGCCAGTTGTTTTTGATTGCTTCTTCTTTCATTTTAGAAATTGGAGTAGCTAAATCTGGAGTAAAAGGACCATTTAAGTGTGGTTCTAATGTAGATAAATCAATTTCGATAACCTGATCAAAATACTCGTTTGGATTATCATAAACTTCTGGATCTCCTGTTAAGTAAGAAGCTACTTTGTCTGCAGCATCTGCAACATCGGCTCTGTTTGTAGAACGCAGGTAACGGCTCATAGAATCATCATAACCAAAAGTTGAAGTTGTCGCTCCAATTTCAGCTCCCATGTTACAAATAGTACCTTTTCCTGTACAAGACATAGAAGTTGCACCTTCTCCAAAATATTCAACGATTGCACCAGTACCACCTTTTACAGTAAGAATACCGGCAACTTTTAGGATAACATCTTTAGGCGCAGTCCATCCTGATAATTTACCAGTTAGTTTTACACCAATTAATTTAGGAAATTTTAATTCCCAAGCCATACCAGACATAACGTCTACAGCATCGGCACCACCAACACCAATAGCAACCATTCCTAAACCACCTGCATTTACAGTATGAGAATCGGTACCAATCATCATTCCGCCAGGGAAAGCATAATTTTCTAGTACTACCTGGTGAATAATTCCGGCTCCTGGTTTCCAAAAACCAATTCCGTATTTATTAGAAACTGACGACAAGAAATCGAAAACTTCGTTACTTTGTGTTTTTGCTCTCGCCAAATCGGTTACAGCATCTACTTTTGCCTGAATCAAGTGATCGCAGTGTACCGTAGTAGGAACTGCAACTTTTGATTTTCCTGCGTGCATAAATTGTAATAATGCCATCTGAGCAGTTGCATCCTGACATGCAACACGATCTGGTGCAAAATCAACATAATCTACTCCTCTTCCAAACGCCTGAGACGGATTTCCGTCCCAAAGGTGATTGTATAAAATTTTCTCCGTTAAAGTAAGTGGACGACCAACAATTTCGCGTGCTTTGTCAACACGACTTGGCATGTTGTCATACACTTTTTTAATCATTTCAATATCAAATGCCATAAGCTTTATATTATTGTTTTTATTGTTTTTTTGAACACGACAAGTTACAAAAAATAGAGTACCCAGAAAAGAAAAGCCCGAGTTTATTGCTCGGGCTTTTGAATTATTATTGACAATCTTGCGATTATAGTACTAATTGTTTATTAGAAGGTGCAAACTTAGTTAAATTGATGCCTTCTACAGCAGTTTTATACTCTTCGATGGTTGGAGTTCTACCAAGAATTGTTGATAAAACTACTACTGGCGTAGAAGAAAGTAATGATTCTCCTTTTTTACCTTCTGTATCTTCTACAACTCTTCCTTGGAAAAGACGCGTAGAAGTTGCCATTACAGTATCTCCTTTTGCTGCTTTTTCCTGATTACCCATACAAAGATTACATCCCGGACGCTCTAGATACAACATGTTTTCGTATTCTGTACGTGCAGCACCTTTTGGAGCATTGTCATTAAATTCGAAACCAGAGTATTTTTGTAAAACTTCCCAGTCACCTTCAGCTTTAAGTTCATCTACGATATTGTAAGTAGGAGGCGCAACAACAAGTGGTGCTTTAAATTCAACCTTACCTTGTTGTGCTTCAACATTTTTCAACATTTGAGCAAGGATTTTCATATCACCTTTATGCACCATACAAGAACCAATAAATCCTAGATCTACTTTTTTATCTCCACCGTAGAAAGATAATGGTCTGATAGTATCGTGAGTATATCTTTTAGAAACATCAATATTATTAACGTCTGGATCTGCAATCATTGGCTCAGCAATCTGATCTAAATCAACAACAACTTCAGCATAATATTTAGCATTAGCATCTGGAGTTAGAGCTGCCTTCTCTACTGTTTTGATTTCAACAATTCTCTTATCTGCTTTGTTGATCAATCCTTGAAGAACGTGTCTATCGTTGTCCATTCCTTTGTCAATCATGATCTGGATTCTTCCTTTCGCGATCTCTAATGACTCGATTAAAGTATCGTCTTCAGAGATACAGATAGAAGCTTTTGCTTTCATTTCTGCAGTCCAGTCTGTAAATGTAAAGGCTTGATCGGCATTAAGAGTTCCGATATGAACTTCAATAATTCTACCTTGGAATACATTTTCTCCACCAAATTTTTGAAGCATTTGCGCTTGTGTAGCGTGAACCACATCACGGAAATCCATGTATTCTTTCATATCTCCTACGAAAGTAACTTTTACAGATTCTGGAATTGGCATCGAAGCTTCACCAGTAGCAAGTGCAAGAGCAACAGTTCCTGAGTCAGCACCAAAAGCAACACCTTTAGACATTCTTGTATGAGAGTCACCACCAATGATGATCGCCCATTCGTCTATCGTAATATCGTTAAGTACTTTATGAATAACGTCTGTCATTGCATGATAAACACCTTTGGGATCACGAGCCGTGATCAAACCGAAATCATTCATAAATTTCATTAATTTAGGAATGTTTGCCTGTGCTTTTTTATCCCAAACCGAAGCAGTGTGACAACCTGATTGGTATGCACCGTCTACGATTGGTGAAATTACTGTAGCCGCCATAGATTCTAATTCCTGAGCAGTCATAAGACCTGTAGTATCTTGCGAACCTACGATATTAACTTCTACACGAACATCAGAACCTGCATGCAATATTTTTCCTGGAGTATTACCAACAGCATTTCTGTTAAATATTTTTTCTACCGCTGTAAGACCTTGACCATCATGAGAAATCTCTTTTGATGGAGCATATACAGCCGGAATATCAACTCCTAAAGTTTTAGCTGCAAATGTTTGAAGTTTTTTTCCAAATACAATTGCGTACGATCCGCCAGCTTTGATAAATTCCATTTTTTGAGGCGTGAATGCCTTAGAAATATCAATTAACGCTTCGTCTCCTTTATAAAGTTTTTTCTCTTTTATATTGATTGTAAGAACAGTTCCAGTAGCAACAGAATATGCTTCTTCTAGAATTGGTTCGTTATTTTCATTGCGAATTGGATCTCCATTTGCATCCAATTTTTTCACCCAGTTTTTAAGGTCAAGACCAATACCACCAGTAACATCAACAGTAGTAAGGAAAATTGGAGAAATACCATTTGTTCCTCCAACAATTGGAGCAATATTTACAAATGGAATATATGGACTTGCTTGTTTACCTGTCCAAAGAGCCACATTGTTTACACCAGACATTCTAGAAGAACCTACACCCATTGTACCTTTTTCTGCAATTAGCATTACGCTTGCATCAGGATATTGTGTTTGTAATACTTTGATTCTGTCTTGAGCCTCAGGAGTAATCATACATTGCCCATGAAGTTCACGGTCTGAACGTGAGTGCGCCTGATTACCTGGAGAAAGTAAATCTGTTGAAATATCACCTTCACCAGCAATAAAAGTAACAACCTTAATTTCGTCTGCTACTTCTGGTAATTTTGTAAAAAACTCCGCTTTTACATAACTTTCAAGAATATCTTTAACAATTTCGCTACCATTTTTGTATGCTTCAACTAAACGATCTGTATCTGCTTCATATAAGAAAACCTGAGTTTTAAGAACTTTTGCAGCTTCTTGTGCAATAGCAGCATCATTACCTAAAGCTAAATCAAGCAATACCTTAATAGAAGGTCCACCTTTCATGTGCGATAACAACTCAAATGCAAAAGCAGGTGTAATTTCTTTTACTTCAGATTCACCTAAAATAATTTCCTTAAGAAACTCTGCTTTCTCTCCAGCAGCGCTTGTAGTTCCAGGTAAAGTATTGTAAATAAAAAACTTAAGAGATTCTTCTCTGTTTGGATTATTTAAATCTTTAATCTGCGAGATTATTTCACTTAATAATTCAGCACCATCAATTGGTTTTGGGTGAAGACCCAATTTTTTTCGGTCTTCAATCTCTTGAAGATAATCGTTATAAATACTCATATTCTTGTAAAGGTTTTTTTTTATTTTTTTGTACGGCAAATTTAAAGATTAAAGCCGAGAATTAAAAAAAATATAATAGAAGTAGCCTTTTCAAAAATTATTATTGTTAAAAAACGATTTTCATTGCTTGTTTTTGCTGAAAATTTAATTTAGTATTAAAAAAATGAATTATTGATATTTTAAAATCTTTTCTTTAACAAAGTCGAAATTTAATGTGACAGACTAAGTGAGATTTTACATCTATTTTAGCAAAGAATCTTTCTAAATAAGAATTTATAACGTTATAGTTAATTGTTTTTCTATCATTTTTAATCTATTCAAGCTAAAAACACATTAAATAGTTTTTAAGAAATCATTAATTCAAAAAAAGAAAAAAATAATTTGATAATTCAACAATTATTATAACTTTGCAATACAAAGTACTTTTAATAAAAAATAACTTTATATGAAAACAACCGAAATAAATGATTTTTTGAATAACAAGATTGGTGTAAAAATTAGTTGCATAATTACACTAATCAGCACAACAATACTGATCCTGTCATTAATAGGAGGCAGATACGATTATGAAAACTTCGAAAAGTTTGCCTTTATCAACCTGATCATACAGCTTCCTTATGGCGCCATTCTCACATTAAAAGTGTTCCGCAAAAGAGAAAAGTACCTGCATCTTCTGCCTTTTTTATTTCTTAATTGGTTTATAGGGTGTTTTTCGGCCAATTTTTTTATCAATATTTTCGAAAATCTGCCAATTTGGGTGTATTGCACTACTTTCTTATTTTGTTTCTCCAACTTTATAATTTACAATGATGTAAAAAACGAGCGCATCAATATTGTTTCTTATTTTATAAATGGATGTTCTTGTTTGTTGATTCTTTATTATGCCGTTTTTCTAATTCCAATAAGCGTCATTTCAGTAATCGGAATTATTGTAATAGGGATAGGTTTTTATGGTTTGGTACCAGGAATTGTACTTATAGTTCATACGCTTATCCTTTATAATAAAATTATGGAAGGCAAAAAAAATGTATATGCATTTCTTTCCGGTATCGGACTGGTTTTGACTTCTGTGATTCTCTTTACCGTTTTTTTGAATATTGAAAGCAAAAAAATAAACAAATTTGGTATCACAAAGACATTCGAACAAAATAATGAACTGCCGTCGTATATTGTAATTTCCCAAAATTTAAAACCCAATTTCCTGAATGAAATTCTACTTAAAAAAGGTATTGTATATATTAATACTGATAATTTCTTTGAATTTAGAGGCCTGGATGGATTTGGAAATAAGAAACAATATAATGAACGAAAAATCCATGATCCTTTTTTAAATATAGCTTATCATTTTTCTGAGGACATTGATTTGAGTGATGATGATAAAATAAATATCCTGCAATCTAATTTTGATAAAAGACTTGAAACCGAAGAACAATTGTGGAGCGGTGAAGATCTTATAACCAAAAACATCAAAGAAGACATAAAAATTTATCCAAACGACAGATTGGCTTATACCGAAATTACAATGGATGTTGCCTGTAATGAAAACAGCTGGAGACAAAACGAAGCTATTTATTCTTTTCAGCTTCCCGAAGGATCTGTTGCAACATCGCTGTCATTATGGGTTAATGGAATTGAACGAAAAGGCGTTTTGACTACAAAAGAAAAAGCAAAAAAAGCATACGTCCAAGTTGTCGGTGTTGAGGCGCGTGACCCGTCGCTGTTGCAATGGAAAGAAGGAAACAGAGTAACGGTACGCATTTTTCCTGTTACAAATGAATTACCAAGAACTTTTAAATGCGGTTTTACAACGCCTCTTACAGTAACAAATGGTAAAATAAACTATCAAAGTCTTAGTATAAAAGGACCAAATATTAATAACGCTTCTACTGTATCGAGAATTCAGGTCAGCGGAAACACCGAATTTAACGCGACAAAAGATTTTGATTTTGTAAACAACTATTATATCAACAATTCTAAAGGTTTGGACGAATGGAAAGCTCAATTTCCTTTGACTAACAAACCTGTCAATAGTGCATTTATCTGGAAGAATAAAAGCTACGAAATCAAGCCAATCATTAAAGAAAAAATTGTTTTTACCCCAAGCGACATTATTTTAGATTTAAATAATAATTGGAAATTAAGCGAACTTGAAGAAATCTTAAACCTTCAAAACAAAAAGTTTTTTGTTGTCATTAACAATATAAAACAAGAAATCAATAATTCTAATTACGAAAATATATTTTCTCAATTTAATGAATTGAATTATTCCCTGCTTCCATTATATGATTTAGAGAAAAACAGTTTGATCATAACCAAATGTGGTACATTTTCGTCCAACTTTGAAGAATTGGAATCTTCTGATTATTTGAAAAAATTAAAAAAAGGAACAAAAGAAAAGAACCTAAAGGTTATCAATATTTCTGATGAAATAAATCCTTTTTGGCAGACTGTAAAAGAACAGAAATATGTTGATTATTTTAAAACTGATATAGAGAACTGCGTAAAACTTGTTCAGCAAAATAACTTTATAAAATTTAAAACAACAGAAAACAGTATTAATGTAGAACCTGCCGGCATTTCTATTTATGAAAATCCTGTGGCGCAGAAAGCAACAGGAAAAGGTTCTAATCATTTATACAGAATGTTTTGTTTCGGAAAAGTTTTAAACGATCAAGTCGAAATTCAAAATGATACACTAGCACAAAATAAATATGTTGATCTTGCAAAAGACGCCAATATTGTAACTCCGATTTCATCTCTTATCGTTTTAGAAACGGATGAAGATTACGCTAAAAACGGAATTGAGAAAAACATCAATACTTTAGGAAATGCCTCTATTAACAATGACGGCGCGGTTCCTGAACCACACGAATGGGCAATGCTCCTTATTGGTTTATCGGTGATTTTGTTCTACTACAGAAAACAAAAATTAGCTAATTAATGAAAAAACTTATTTCAGAGAATAAAATAATCCTTGCCGTTTTTGCAGTTTTAATACTTCTTGCAATAAACGGTAAGACATTATTTTCTGTACTAAACACAGATTTCATTGGGATAATAGTTTCTTGTTCCCTTTTTGTTATTGGAGGAAGAAAAACAAACTATAAAATAAATTATTTTCTTTTTATTTCTATTCTAATTTTAGAATTTGTCACTTATAGACTGCACACAAAATCAGTTCATTTTCTGGCTATAATTATACTGTTGTGTTTGGTATTTCATCATTTTACTGCAAAATTCTCTTTTATTGCTTTTATCTGCATCATTTTATTTTCGACACTTTTTAGTTCTTTTTTTACACACTTAACAGCAGAAATAAAACAAGGTCTTTGTTACGTTGTTTATCTTACGATGAAAAATTTTATAACAATAGACAAAATAGAAGGCGTTAATTTTTTCATCAACAATTCTAAGATAACAATAGACACTGCATGCATGGGATTGTCTATGTTTAAAACCGGATTATTATCTGGTGCCATATTAATGACTTTAGAAGAAAGAAAACAGAAACAGTATTACGGAATTTTTCAAATACTGCAATTCTGCTTTTTGATTATTGTACTCAATGTTGTGTCAAATTATTTTAGAATTATAACATTGGTTATTTTTAATTGTACACAAGAAAACGCCTTACATCATTGCATCGGCTTGATTTGCTTTACAGTTTATCAAATCATTCCAATGTTATTGCTTGTAAAGTACATAAAACCAAAATTCGTAAATAATGATTCAATCAACATTAAATCAAAAACAAATATCTTAATTCTATCATTTGTGATTCTTTTTGCAGTCAGCATAAAAATTATAAACGAGAAGAATAACGGATTTCGTCAAGATCTAAACTCAAAATTTGGCTCCATAAAAGGCGTTTGGGTAAACGATGAAGTTTTTAAAATTGAAGACAATAATAAGTTAACTTATATTAAAACTCCTGCGCACAATCCATTAATATGCTGGACAGGCAATGGTTATACAATTATCGAATCAAAAAAAATCATTATCAATAATGAAGAAATATGGTTGAATAAAATGGAGAAAAACGGTCAAAATTACAACTCGTACTGGTGGTATCAATGTGGAGATAAAAAATACACTTCAATGATCGAGGTTATGCTTATAAAATTAATCTACAATCAACCTATCTTTCTGATAAACGAAACCACAAAATAAATGAAACTAAAAAACCCAAAACAGTAAATACTGTTTTGGGTTTTATTTATTTCTAATAAAGAACTACATCAGCTTCTGAATAATGATTTCTTCTGTAATTCCTTCTGCATCGGCTTTATAATTTTTGATGATTCTGTGTCTCAAGATTCCGGTCGCAACTGCTTTTACATCTTCTATATCCGGCGAAAATTTACCATTAAAAGCGGCATGTGCTTTTGCCGCTAAAATTAAATTTTGAGAGGCTCTTGGTCCTGCTCCCCAATCCAGATAATTTTTAACAAAATCATTTGCCAAAGCATTGTCTGGTCTTGTTTTACTTACCAAAGTTACAGCGTATTCAATAACATTATCAGCCACAGGAATTCTGCGGATTAGATGTTGGAAATCTATAATTTCCTGTGCTGTAAACAAAGGGTTTATTTTTGTTTTTGCATCAGAAGTGGTGCGTTTTACAACCTGTACTTCTTCTTCAAAAGTTGGATATTCTAATTTTATTGCAAACATAAAACGATCCAACTGTGCTTCTGGCAACGGATATGTTCCTTCTTGCTCAATCGGGTTTTGAGTTGCTAATACAAAATACGGAAGATCTAATTTATAATTTTGTCCTGCAATAGTTACAGAACGTTCCTGCATTGCTTCAAGAAGCGCAGCTTGCGTTTTTGGCGGTGTTCTGTTAATCTCATCCGCAAGAATGATATTAGAAAAAATTGGCCCTTTTATAAATTTGAATTGTCTGTTTTCGTCCAAAATTTCACTTCCTAAAATATCAGAAGGCATTAAATCCGGTGTAAACTGAATTCTTTTAAAATCTAATCCCAAAGCTTGAGATAAAGTATTTATCATTAAGGTTTTTGCCAGACCGGGAACACCAATTAAAAGTGCGTGTCCTCCAGAAAAAATACAAAGTAAAATTTGATCTACAACGGCGTCCTGCCCTACAATGATTTTTGCTATCTCGGTTTTTAATTCGTTTCTTTTTTGAACTAAATTGTGAATTGCTGTTACGTCAGACATTTATGAATGTATTTTAAATTAAAAAGAGTTAGTTGTATGAAATCATAAAACTAACTCTTTTCTTTATTTAATAAAAATTATTTTTTCAACCAGTTATTAGCAAAAGTACAATCTCTGTATTCTCCAATAATTTTGATGTAAGTATCTTTTATTTTAGCATCAAACCATTTTGCAATTGCATTGATTTGTTTTTCTTTTAATGCTAATTCTTTAATCTTAGTATAATCTTTAGCGTAATCTGCTGTATGCTCGTCAATTCTATTAGTAACAGTAATTAACTTGTATGTTTTTTTACCTTTATCATCTGTATTTAAAAGCGGCTGAGAAACTTCGTCATCTTTTAAATTAGAAACCTGACTGTATAATGTCGGATCCATTTTTGTCAATTCAAAACGAGTGTCCTGAGTATTCGGATTTACCAAAGTACCTCCGTTTGCTCTTGTTTCTTTTTCATCAGATTCTGTTCTTGCAGCATCAGCAAAAGTTACTTCTTTGCTTACTATTTTATTTCTAACATTTGTAATTCTTTCTTTTGCTTCTTTCAAAGCATCTTCAGAAACTGTTGGAGAGATTAATATATGACGTAATTCAACTTCCTGTCCTTTTATCTTGTCAACCATAATAATATGGTATCCAAAAGTGGTTTCAAACGGAGCTGAAATTTCACCTTCCTGCAAACTAAAAGCTACATCTTTAAATTCCTTTACAAAAGGAGTTTTTCTTGTCATTTTATAATAACCACCATTTGGAGCCGATCCTGGATCCTGCGAATACAAAACTGCTTTTGTAGCAAAACTAGAACCTTCTAAAACGTCTTTTCTAATAGCGTTTAATCTGTCAATTACTTTTTGTTTGTCATCTTTAGAAACTTTAGGTTCAACCACAATTTGTGCTACTTCCATTTCTGCACCAAAAGTCGGCAATTCATCTTTTGGAATCTTTTTAAAGAAATTTCGAACCTCTTCTGGAGTAATTTCAACATCTTTTACAATTTTATCTCTCATTTCTGAAGATAATTTTTGCTCTTTCAAGATGTCAGCAAAATAAGTTTTAAACTCTTCTACAGAACTTTTCTTATAGTATTCTACAACTTTATTGATGTCTCCAACTTGTTGAATCATATAATTCAAACGATCGTCCATCATGCTTCTTACTTCGGCATCACTAACGATAATACTATCCTGAATGGCCTGATGCGCATATAATTTATCTTCTAAAAGTTTACCAAGCATTTGGCATCTTGTAATATCTTTTACAGAACCTCCCTGACTTGCAATCTCCAAATATCCTTTATCAATATCAGAATCTAAAACAATATAATCTCCAACAGTAGCAATAATACCATCAATCTTCTGTCTACCTGTTTTTGGAGCTTCAACTGGTTTCTCAGCTACAGCATCTTTGATAACTTCCTGAGCGGAAATAATTGAGTTGAAAAAAAGTAAAAAACATATTGTTAAGACTAGCTTGTAATCAATTGTTTTTAGCTGTAATTTTTTTAATAACATTATTTTAAATTTAATTTGAATGTAAAGATCTTGCTTTAGAATTTCCTCTTAAACTAAAATTAATTCAATCTGCATTTTTTAGAAATTGTTCTTAAAACACTAAATAATTAAGTTCTAGTTCATTTTAACTTATAACGAACAAAAATAACAATTCAATTACATAATACAACTATCAGCTATACTATTAACAAAAAATTATAGGATAGTTTTTAAACACAATAAATAAAGTCGTCTTTTCGGATATCATCTTTTCTAAAATTTCAAAAACCAATTAAAAATTAACCTTGTATATCATTAATTTATAACTACTTATAAAGAGCGTTTTCTTTTCTAAAATTAAAAGTTTTCAACACTACAACGTTTTCGTGATATAAATATTTTCTTATAAATAACAACTAGTCAAAAAAAACATACTTTAGATAAATAATTATCATTTTTAAGGTGTTAAAATTATGAATTAATTGATTTTAAAACCATTTAAGCAGATAATTAAACTTATCTAACCTTTAACCAAATCACTACTATGAAAAAATCTAATCTACAGATTTATTTTATGACTGCGTTTACAGTATTCCTATACTCGTGTTCGCAAAATGAAACAGAACAAGTAAACACAAAAGCTGAGAGTGAGCAATTTAAGATCATCAATGTAACACATGATGGCAAACCATTCAGTACCGGAGATGTTAAATCATCTTCAACAGGAAAATATGTCGACAATCCTGGTGGCGGCGTTATGATGCAGGCATTTTATTGGGATGTTCCTGCTGGCGGGACTTGGTGGGATGTTGTAAATGGCAAAGTAACTGCGTGGTCTAATGCCGGAATTGGCTCGATATGGCTTCCTCCTGCTTCTAAGGCGCAAAACGGAGCTTTCTCAATGGGATATGATCCTACAGATTATTTTGATTTTGGAGATTACAACCAAAACGGAACTACAGAAACACGATTTGGATCAAAAACAGAATTGGTCAGCTTGATCACAAAAGCACACACAGAAAACATGAAAGTTTATGCTGACATAGTTATCAATCATAATAGCGGTGGCCAATCTGAAGCGAATCCTTTTACGGGAACAAATACGTGGACAAATTTTACCGGAATAGCTTCTGGAAAATTCAAAAGAACTTATAATGATTTCTATAAAAATAGCTTCGGTAATAATGACGAAGGTTCGTTTGGTGGATTTCCGGACTTATGCCACGCTGCACCAAACGTGCAGGATTGGCTTTGGCTTAGAGCTGACGGAGTTGGTAAATATTACAAAAACACCATGAAGTTTGACGGCTGGAGATTTGACTATGTAAAAGGTTTTGCTCCATGGGTGGTTCATGATTGGAATGCAAATGTTGGCGGATTTTCTGTTGGAGAATATTGGGATGCAAATGTAAATACATTAGAATGGTGGGCAAATAATGCGAATAGTTCTGTTTTTGATTTTGCTTGTTATTATAAAATGAATGATGCTTTTGATGGAAATAATTTAGCATTGTTAAATGATGATATGATGTGGAAACGAAATCCGTACAAAGCAGTAACTTTTGTAACCAATCATGATACAGACGAAATTTCAAATAAATTATTGGCGTACTCCTATATATTAACCCACGAAGGTTATCCAACAATTTTCTATAGAGATTATGAAGAATGGCTTGATAAAAACAAGTTGAATAATTTAATCTGGATTCATAACAACAAAGCAACTGGAACAACTTCGATTTTATATTCTGATAATGACGAATATGTTGCCAGAAGAAACGGATATAACGGAAATCCTGGATTGGTAGTTTACATTAATAATTCTACAACCTGGCAGGAAAGATGGATTCAGACCAATTGGGCTAATACTCAAATCAAAGATTTTACAGGAAACTCAACTTGGTATCCAACTACACAAGGAGACCAATGGGTAAAAATACAATGTCCTCCAAAAGGATATTCAGTTTGGTCAATTAATCAGTAATTTCAAAAATGACTATTCTTAAGGCTGTTCTTTTGAGCAGCCTTTTTGTTTTACACCTATTATGTAGTAGATTGAGTTTAATTTAAGAACTGAATATTTTTATTAAGCCGTAATTAATAGTACTTTTGCAAACCTATTTATACAAAATATGAGCTTTTTAAAAGAAATTGAACGTAGAAGAACGTTTGGAATTATATCGCATCCTGATGCCGGAAAAACAACATTAACAGAAAAATTATTGTTGTTTGGAGGAGCTATTCAAGAGGCTGGTGCTGTAAAAAACAATAAAATTAAAAAAGGAGCAACGAGTGATTTCATGGAAATCGAACGCCAAAGAGGTATTTCGGTTTCGACTTCTGTACTTGCTTTTAATTATAAAGACATAAAAATCAATATTCTTGATACTCCCGGACACAAGGATTTTGCAGAAGATACTTTTAGAACTTTAACTGCTGTTGATAGTGTTATTGTTGTAATTGACGTTGCAAAAGGGGTTGAGGAACAAACTGAAAAGTTGGTTGCAGTTTGTAGAATGAGAAACATTCCGATGATTGTTTTCATCAACAAATTAGACCGTGAAGGTAAGGATGCTTTTGATTTGATGGATGAAGTAGAGCAAAAACTTGGTTTAAAAGTTACACCATTAAGTTTTCCTATCGGAATGGGCTATGATTTTCAGGGAATTTACAATCTTTGGGAAGAAAATATCAATATTTTTAGCGGAGACTCTCGTAAAAACATCGAAGAAACGATCGCTTTTTCTGACGTTCAGAACAATCCTGAACTGGATAAAATTGTAGGACAAAAAGCTGCTGATAAACTTAGAGAAGAATTAGAATTAATTGATGAAGTTTATCCAAAATTTGATCGTCAGGATTATTTAGATGGAAAAATTCAGCCGGTGTTTTTTGGTTCGGCTTTGAATAATTTTGGAGTTCGTGAACTTTTAGATTGCTTCATAAAAATTGCGCCTTCTCCAAGAGCAAAGGATTCTGAAACTCGTTTAGTTGATCCAAAAGAAGAAAAAATGAGTGGATTTGTTTTTAAAATCCACGCTAATATGGATCCTAAACATAGAGACCGTTTGGCTTTTATCAAAATTGTTTCTGGAACATTCGAAAGAAACAAACCTTATTTCCACGTTCGCCAAAAGAAAAACCTAAAATTCTCAAGTCCGAATGCCTTTTTTGCAGAGAAGAAAGAGATTGTAGATATTTCTTATCCAGGTGATATTGTTGGTTTACACGATACAGGAAATTTTAAAATTGGAGATACTTTAACGGAAGGTGAAATAATGAGTTTTAAAGGAATTCCGAGTTTCTCTCCAGAACACTTTAGATACATTAATAATGCTGACCCTATGAAAGCAAAACAGCTTGATAAAGGTGTTGACCAGTTAATGGATGAAGGTGTTGCGCAGTTGTTTACTTTAGAAATGAACAATCGTAAAGTAATTGGTACCGTTGGAGCGCTTCAATATGAGGTAATTCAATATCGTTTGGAGCACGAATATGGCGCAAAATGTACTTACGAAAACTTTCCCGTACATAAAGCTTGCTGGGTAAAACCTGATGATGCTAAAAATGAAGAATTCAAAGAATTTAAACGTATCAAGCAAAAATTCTTAGCTCATGATAAATACGGTCAATTGGTATTTTTAGCCGATTCTGATTTTACAATTCACATGACGCAAACAAAATATCCAAGTGTGAAATTATATTTTACTTCAGAGTTTGATTAATATATTTAAGTAAAACTACAAAAAAGGCTGTCTAAAATTTAGACAGCCTTTTTTGCGTTTAGATATTCATTCATTCTAGCTTTTAGAAGATTTCTTATCCTCTACATAATTAATTCCTAATCCGCCTAGCATCATAACTTCTACTTTAGACAAATCTGATTCATCAATAATTATATTTTGAGTTAATATATTTCCCTTAATGTTATTTACATCAAAAGGTATTGTTTTTGAAAAGATATTATATTCACTTTTAATCGTGACTTCAAAAGTTTTGCTGTTTTTTAAAATCTCAACCGGAATTGAAAAATCTCCAGTTTTAGAATTTACTTTTACCTCATTTTGAGAGCCATTAACGGAAAGAGTTAGATTGGGATAATCCTTTTTACTGAGTGGTTTATTTGTTTTAACTTCTAGCAACCTGCCTTTTATTGTTACTGAAATACTCTGATTGTATGCAACTTTACCAATAATATGACGCTGAATTGGTTGGTTTATTTCAGTTTTAACTGGTGTCTTTTCTTGTCCCGCAACATTTGACGCGATTAAAATTGAGGCCGCAACTGCTGCATATTTTAAATTACCAAATTTTGAAACTTCATTATATTGAAATTCTTCTTCAAGCTGAGTAGCTTTTAACCTAGCACAAATATTTTTGTCTTTATTTTTTGAAATAAACGTAGCTACTTCTGAATTTGTTTTTCTACTTAAATCAATTACATTTTTTGCACAAGAATTACAAAATGAACCATTTGCATTAGGAATCATTTTATCAAAATTTTCAGAACAAGGGCTTGCTATTTCTAAAGTGAATGTCTTTTTCATACTATACTAATTTAAGTTAAAATCCTTCAAAATGATTCTTACTTATATAGAGTATCTTTTTTATAAAAAGGTTGGGAACAAACTCAAAATTATTTTTATTTTACAATCAACTACTATTGATCAAAATAATAGGTACAAAAAAAGCGCTAATTTTCATTAGCGCTTTTTCTAAAATTTGAATTAAATCAACCTTACTAAGTAGTCATTATATTCTAAAAATTAATTCTTTTTCATAATTGCTGTGCCAAAGTAAAAAAATCACGTTGACAAAAGAAATATAGTCGACGAAATGAATTAAAATCAGACAAACTACACTTTTATAAATGCTCTGTATAATAAAAAAGCCTCTTTTAAAAAAAGAGGCTTTAATAATTTATGCTTGTCCTGCTGGACCAAAATTAAGTGGTATTGGAGCTTGTTCAGTGTCTTTGATCTCGCCGTGGGCTGCTTCAAAACGATGAATATTTTCACCAATTGCTTTTAATAATCTTTTAGCATGTTGTGGTGTCAAGACAATTCTTGACTTTACCTTGGCTTTAGGAATACCGGGCATAATGCTCACAAAATCTAAAACAAATTCTGATGATGAGTGATTAATAATCGCAAGATTAGAATAAATTCCTTCTGCAATAGTTTCGTCTAACTCAATATTAATTTGCTCTTGTTGTTTCGGATTACTCATAGTTTCCTAATTAATAAATATATTCTTCTTTATTAGCCATCATTTCGTTGTAATCGTCTTTAGATCCTACGATAGTGTTATCGTATTCTCTCATACCAGTTCCTGCAGGAATTCTGTGTCCAACAATTACATTTTCTTTTAATCCTTCTAGATCATCTACTTTACCAGCTACTGCAGCTTCGTTAAGTACTTTCGTTGTCTCCTGGAATGAAGCCGCAGAAATGAATGATTTAGTTTGTAACGAAGCTCTTGTAATACCTTGAAGAACTGGCGTTGCAGTTGCAGTAATTACGTCTCTTGCTACAACAAGATTTTTATCATTTCGTTTCAATAATGAATTTTCATCACGCAATTCACGAGGTGTAATAATCTGACCTGGTTTTAATACAGCAGAATTTCCAGCGTCTTCAACTACTTTCATGCCATATAATTTATCATTCTGAACGATAAAGTCTTTAGTGTGAATTAATTGATCTTCTAAGAATAATGTATCTCCTGGATCTTGAACTCTTACTTTACGCATCATTTGACGAATAACTACCTCAAAGTGCTTGTCATTAATTTTCACCCCTTGTAAACGGTAAACCTCTTGAATTTCATTTACCAAGTACTGTTGAACAGCAGCTGGTCCTTGAATTCTTAAGATATCATCTGGTGTAATTGCACCGTCAGACAATGGTACTCCCGCTCTTACGAAGTCATTTTCTTGTACTAAGATTTGGCTAGAAAGTTTAACTAAATACTTTTTAATCTCACCAAATTTAGATTCGATAACGATCTCACGGTTACCTCTTTTGATTTTACCGAAAGATACAACACCATCAATTTCAGATACAACTGCTGGGTTAGAAGGGTTACGAGCCTCAAGAAGCTCAGTAATTCTTGGTAAACCTCCCGTGATATCGCCTGCTTTAGAAGAACGACGTGGAATTTTTACTAATACTTTACCTGCTTTAATTTTCTCACCATTCTCAACCATTAAGTGTGCACCTACTGGTAAGTTGTACGAACGAATCAATTCACCTTCTTTACCGTAAACCAATAAAGTTGGGATTAATTTTTTATTTCTAGCTTCAGAAATTACTTTCTCCTGGAAACCTGTCTGCTCATCAATTTCAACCATGAATGATTGTCCTTGTTCTAAATCTTCGTAAGCAATTTTACCAGTAAATTCAGAAACAATTACACCATTATATGGATCCCATTTACAAATTACAGTTCCTTTTGCTACGCTGTCTCCATCATTAACAAAAATACTAGAACCATAAGGAATGTTATGTGTATTTAAAACGATTCCAGTTTTCTCATCAACTAATTTTAATTCAGTTGAACGTGATACTACGATATCAACCGCATTACCTTCGCTGTCTTCACCTTTTACAGTTTTTAAATCTTCAATCTCAAGTCTACCGTTAAATCTTGTAATGATACTAGATTCTTCAGAAATACCTCCTGCAACCCCTCCAACGTGGAACGTACGAAGTGTTAACTGTGTACCTGGCTCACCAATAGACTGAGCAGCAATAACTCCGACAGCTTCACCTCTTTGTGTCATTTTACCAGTAGCTAAGTTTCTACCGTAACATTTAGCACAAATACCTTTTGTAGCTTCACAAGTTAATGGAGATCTAACCTCTACTTTTTCAATTGGAGAAGCTTCAATAGTTCTCATAATTGCTTCAGTAATTTGTTGACCAGATTGAACCATTACTTCGTTAGTAAGAGGATTAATTACGTCTTGTAAAGCAACACGTCCTAAAATTCTCTCTCCTAATGACTCAACGATTTCCTCATTTTTCTTCAATGCAGATACTTCAACACCTCTAAGAGTTCCACAATCTTCGATGTTAACAATAACATCTTGAGAAACGTCATGAAGTCTTCTTGTCAAGTAACCAGCATCGGCCGTTTTAAGAGCCGTATCCGCAAGACCTTTACGAGCACCGTGAGTAGAAATGAAGTACTCAAGGATCGATAGACCTTCCTTAAAGTTAGAAAGAATCGGGTTTTCAATAATCTCACCACCACCGGCAGTAGATTTTTTAGGCTTAGCCATCAAACCACGCATACCTGTTAACTGACGAATCTGCTCCTTAGAACCCCTCGCTCCAGAGTCAAGCATCATATATACAGAGTTGAAACCTTGTTGGTCTTCTCTAATATTTTTCATTGCTAACTCAGTAAGCTGTGCATTCGCAGAAGTCCATACGTCAATAACTTGGTTGTAACGCTCGTTATTAGTGATAAGACCCATATTATAGTTGGTTGAGATACCTTCAACTTGCTCTCTGGCATCTGCAATCAATTTAGTTTTTTGTTCCGGAATTCTAATATCACCAAGAGAGAATGATAAACCTCCTCTAAATGCGAATTTATAACCCATATCTTTCATATTATCCAAGAAAGCAGCCGTTGTAGGCACATCAGTCACACTTAAAATGTGTCCGATAATATCTCTAAGGTTTTTCTTAGTCAATACGTCATTAATATATCCAGCTGCTTCTGGTACTACTTCGTTAAATAATACACGTCCTGCAGTTGTTTGGATAATTTTGTACACTAATTCTCCAGCGTCATTAAAATCTTTTGCTCTAATTTTCACACGAGCATTCAATTCTAATCTTCCTTCGTTTAATGCAATATTTACTTCTTCAGCAGAATAGAAAGTCAAATCCTGACCTAAAATAATGTGGTCTTCTGTAGAAATACGCTCTTTGGTCATATAATATAGACCCAAGACCATATCCTGAGAAGGTACAGTAATTGGAGCACCATTTGCAGGGTTCAAGATATTATGAGAAGCCAACATTAATAATTGAGCCTCTAAAATAGCTTCTGGTCCTAATGGTAAGTGAACCGCCATCTGGTCACCATCAAAATCGGCGTTGAATGCCGTACATACTAATGGGTGTAACTGGATTGCTTTTCCTTCAATTAATTTAGGTTGGAATGCCTGAATACCAAGTCTGTGCAAAGTAGGAGCACGGTTAAGTAATACTGGGTGACCTTTAATTACATTTTCAAGGATATCCCAAACTACAGGCTCTTTTTTGTCAATGATTTTCTTAGCAGATTTTACTGTTTTCACAATACCTCTTTCTATCAATTTACGGATAACGAAAGGTTTGTATAATTCAGATGCCATATCTTTTGGCAATCCGCATTCGAATAATTTTAACTCAGGACCAACAACAATTACCGAACGAGCAGAATAATCCACACGTTTTCCAAGTAAGTTTTGACGGAAACGTCCTTGCTTACCTTTTAAGGAATCAGATAATGATTTTAATGGTCTGTTTGATTCTGTTTTAACAGCAGAAGCTTTACGAGTGTTATCAAATAATGAATCTACAGATTCTTGTAACATACGTTTTTCGTTTCTTAAGATAACTTCTGGAGCTTTAATCTCCATTAATCTTTTCAAACGGTTGTTACGGATGATTACACGACGGTATAAGTCATTTAAATCTGAAGTTGCAAAACGACCTCCATCAAGCGGCACAAGCGGACGTAATTCTGGTGGAATAACTGGAACCACTTTCATAATCATCCATTCTGGACGGTTTTCGCGGTTTAAGTTAGACTCACGGAAAGACTCAACAACTTGTAATCTTTTTAAAGCTTCAGTTTTACGTTGTTTAGATGTTTCGTTGTTAGCACTGTGTCTTAGTTGGTAAGACAACTCATCTAAGTCAATACGAGCTAATAAATCCATAATACACTCTGCTCCCATTTTGGCAACAAATTTATTAGGATCCATATCATCTAAATATTGGTTTTCTTGCGGAAGAGTATCTAAAATATTCAAATATTCTTCTTCAGTTAAGAAATCTAATCTTTGTAATGATTCTCCATCTGCATTTTTAGCAATACCAGCTTGAATAACTACGTATCTTTCGTAGTAAATGATCATATCTAATTTCTTAGATGGAAGACCAAGGATATAACCAATTTTATTTGGAAGAGAACGGAAATACCAGATATGAGCAATTGGTACAACAAGGTTGATGTGTCCTACTCTATCACGACGTACTTTTTTCTCCGTAACTTCAACACCACAACGGTCACAGATAATACCTTTGTAACGAATTCTTTTATATTTACCACAAGCACACTCAAAATCCTTAACAGGTCCGAAGATTCTTTCGCAGAAAAGTCCGTCACGTTCTGGCTTGTGCGTTCTGTAGTTGATTGTTTCCGGCTTTAAAACCTCTCCTCTTGATTCTTTCAAGATAGATTCTGGTGAAGCCAATCCGATAGAGATTTTGTTAAATCTTTTTACTGGATTTTTATCTTTATTATTGTTTCTATTATTCATCATAGTTTTTACTATTGATTTATTTGCAATTAAAAAATTGATTTGAGATTTATAATCTACTCTTTAAAAAGAAAAGAGTTAATCATTCAGCTACTACCTCGGGTTACTTCTCTAAACCTCAAAATGAATTTGAAGTGCTAATTATATAAAGCATATAAAAAATCGGAACGGGTTACGGGTATAAATCCTTAAAAACTTTAATTTATTAAACAGTTTAAGTCCCAGCTTCAGCGATAAGCTGAAACTGAGACTGTAACTGCAAACTTTTTTTATTCTTCTAAACGAATGTCAAGTCCAAGACCTTTCAATTCGTGCATCAATACATTGAATGATTCAGGTAAACCTGGTTCTGGCATAGATTCTCCCTTAACGATAGCTTCGTAAGTTTTAGCTCTACCAATAACGTCATCAGATTTAACAGTCAAGATTTCACGAAGAGTACTTGATGCTCCATAAGCCTCAAGTGCCCAAACCTCCATCTCTCCAAAACGCTGACCTCCAAATTGCGCTTTACCTCCAAGAGGTTGTTGCGTAATCAATGAGTATGGTCCGATAGAACGTGCGTGCATCTTATCATCAACCATGTGTCCTAATTTAAGCATGTAAATTACACCCACAGTCGCTGCTTGATGGAAACGCTCTCCAGTACCACCATCATAAAGGTGAGTATGTCCGAAACGTGGTACTCCAGCTTCATCAGTCAAAGCATTGATTTGGTCTAAAGAAGCACCGTCAAAAATTGGAGTAGCAAATTTTCTACCCAAGTTCATACCAGCCCATCCAAGAACAGTTTCATAAATCTGACCAATGTTCATACGTGAAGGTACCCCAAGTGGATTCAATACGATATCTACTGGTGTTCCGTCTTCAAGGAAAGGCATATCTTCATGACGAACGATTCTTGCAACAATACCTTTGTTACCGTGACGTCCTGCCATTTTATCCCCTACTTTCAGTTTACGTTTTTTAGCGATGTAAATTTTCGCTAATTTCAAGATTCCAGATGGTAATTCATCACCAACTGTAATAGTGAATTTTTCTCTTCTTAAAGATCCTTGTAAGTCGTTTAGCTTAATTTTATAGTTATGAATCAAATCATTAACCATTTTATTAGTAGCATCATCAGCAACCCATTGACCTTTGCTTAAGTGAGCAAAATCTTCTACTGCGTAAAGCATTTTTTGAGTATATTTTTTACCTTTTGGTAAAACTTCTTCACCCAAATCATTCATTACACCTTGAGATGTTTTTCCGTTAACGATCAGGAATAATTTTTCAACCAATCTGTCTTTTAATTCAACAAATTTAGTTTCAAATTCCATTTCAAGAGCTCCTAAAGCATCTTTATCCTGAGTACGTTTACGTTTATCTTTTACGGCTCTTGCAAATAATTTTTTGTCAAGAACTACACCATGTAAAGAAGGAGAAGCTTTTAATGAAGCATCTTTTACATCACCTGCTTTATCCCCGAAGATTGCACGAAGCAATTTCTCTTCCGGAGTAGGATCTGATTCTCCTTTTGGAGTAATTTTTCCGATCAAAATGTCGCCAGGTTTAACCTCTGCTCCAATTCTGATCATACCGTTTTCATCTAAATCTTTAGTAGCTTCTTCAGAAACGTTAGGAATATCGTTTGTTAATTCTTCGTTTCCTAACTTAGTATCTCTAACCTCTAATGAATAATCATCAACGTGGATAGAAGTAAAAATATCATCACGAACTACTTTTTCAGAAATTACAATCGCATCCTCAAAGTTATACCCTTTCCATGGCATGAACGCAACTTTTAAGTTTCTACCTAAAGCTAATTCACCATTTTGAGTAGCATATCCTTCTGATAATACTTGTCCAAGAACCACTCTGTCACCTTTTCTTACGATTGGTTTCAAGTTGATACTTGTACCTTGATTGGTTTTTCTAAATTTAATTAAGTTGTAAGTTTTCTCATCAGCATCAAAACTAACCATTCTTTCATCTTCAGTACGGTCGTATTTAATAGTAATGATATTAGCATCTACATACTCTACAGTTCCATCTCCTTCAGCATTAATCAATACTCTAGAATCTGAAGCTACTTGACGCTCTAAACCTGTACCAACAATCGGAGCTTCAGGACGAATCAAAGGAACCGCCTGACGCATCATGTTAGATCCCATCAACGCACGGTTCGCATCATCATGTTCCAAGAAAGGAATCAACGAAGCAGAAATCGAAGCGATCTGGTTAGGAGCAACGTCTGTATAATGTACTACATTTGGCTCAACAACCGGGAAGTCACCTTCTTCACGAGCAATAACATTGCTAGCTGTAATTTTACCAGAAGCATCCATTTCAATGTTTGCCTGAGCAATCATTTTACCTTCTTCTTCTTCAGCACTTAAATATACAGGAGTACTTTCTAAATCAACTACACCATCTGTAACTTTACGGTAAGGAGTTTCGATGAAACCCATTCCGTTAACTTTTGCATAAACACCAAGAGATGAAATCAAACCAATGTTTGGTCCCTCTGGAGTTTCAATCGGACATAAACGACCATAGTGTGTATAGTGAACGTCACGAACCTCGAAACCAGCTCTCTCTCTCGAAAGTCCACCTGGTCCAAGTGCAGAAAGTCTTCTTTTGTGTGTAATCTCAGCTAATGGATTCGTTTGATCCATAAATTGAGACAACTGGTTAGTTCCAAAGAAAGAGTTGATAACCGATGATAATGTTTTAGCATTAATCAAATCGATTGGTGTAAACACCTCGTTATCTCTAACGTTCATTCTCTCACGAATAGTTCTAGCCATACGTGCTAAACCTACACCGAATTGTTGAGACAATTGTTCTCCAACTGTTCTAACACGACGGTTAGATAAGTGATCAATATCATCAATCTCTGCTTTAGAGTTGATCAATTCGATCAAATATTTTACAATGGTAATGATATCTTCTTTGGTAAGCACTTGCTTTTCCATTGGGATATCTAAGCCAAGTTTCTTGTTCATTCTGTAACGACCTACTTCACCTAAGTTGTAACGTTGGTCAGAGAAGAACAATTTATCTATAATACCACGAGCAGTTTCCTCATCAGGCGGTTCAGCGTTACGCAACTGACGGTAAATGTGCTCTACAGCTTCTTTTTCAGAGTTTGTTGGATCTTTTTGTAATGTATTGTGGATAATAGCATAATCTGCCTGATTGTTATCCTCTTTGTGCAACAAAATAGATTTAACGTTAGAATCGATAATCTCTTCAACATTATCTTTGTCGATAATAGTATCACGATCAAGGATGATTTCGTTACGTTCGATAGAAACTACTTCTCCAGTATCCTCATCAACGAAATCCTCATGCCATGTATTCAATACACGTGCAGCAAGTCTTCTTCCAATATATTTTTTGATACCCGTTTTAGAAACTTTAATTTCTTCAGCAAGGTCGAAAATTTCAAGGATATCCTTATCTCTTTCGAATCCGATTGCACGGAATAAAGTTGTTACAGGTAATTTTTTCTTTCTATCAATATACGCGTACATAACGCTGTTGATATCTGTAGAAAATTCTATCCAAGATCCTTTAAAAGGAATTACTCTTGCAGAATAAAGTTTAGTTCCGTTTGCGTGGAATGATTGTCCAAAGAAAACCCCTGGAGAACGGTGTAATTGAGATACTACAACACGCTCGGCACCATTGATTACAAAAGTACCACTTGGAGTCATGTAAGGAATTGTTCCAAGATAAACATCTTGTACAATTGTTTCAAAATCTTCGTGTTCTGGATCTGTACAGTATAGTTTTAACCTGGCTTTTAAAGGCACACTATAAGTAAGACCTCTCTCTATACATTCTTGAATTGTATAACGTGGTGGGTCAACAAAATAATCTAGGAATTCCAATACAAAGTTATTTCTTGTATCTGTAATTGGGAAATTTTCCATGAAGGTGTTGTATAACCCTTCGTTGCCTCTTTCGTCAGATTTCGTTTCCAATTGGAAGAAATCTTTAAAAGATTTTACCTGTACATCTAGAAAATCCGGATAGTCAGGAATATTTTTTGTAGAGGCAAAATTCAATCTTTCAGTCTGATTTGTTATCATCAATGAACAAAATTTTGATTAAAAAAAAGTAATTTTTTGTGTAAAAACACACTGCGTAGTTTATACTTTCTTTTTTAAAACCAATACATCTTTAAAAATAAACTAAAATTCAGTTCAATTTTTTTTCTTCGTATTGATCAAAAACTTTTTCGTATTTTAAACTAATTTGATAATAAAATTTAATGTATTTTATTATACGAAAAATGGTTTAGGCCTTTGAGTGTTAACTCAGGACCTAAACCTAGTTCTTAAAACCGAGTTGAATTATTTTAATTCAACTACAGCTCCAGCTTCTTCTAATGATTTTTTAAGACCTTCAGCCTCTTCTTTAGAAACACCTTCTTTAACGTTACTTGGAGCACCGTCAACTACATCTTTAGCTTCTTTAAGACCTAAACCTGTAAGTTCTTTTACTAATTTCACAACTGCTAATTTAGAAGCACCAGCTTCTTTTAATACAACTGTAAATTCAGTTTGTGCTTCTTCAGCAGCACCTTCTCCACCACCAGCAGCAACTACTACAGCTGCAGCAGCAGGCTCGATACCATACTCATCTTTTAATATTGTTGCTAATTCGTTAACTTCTTTAACTGTTAGGTTAACTAATTGTTCTGCGAATTGTTTCAAATCTGCCATTTTTTCTATCGTTTAAAATGATTTGTAAAATTATAATTTATTTGTGTGTGCGAATTTAATAACACAAAAGACATTGTCTTTGTATTATGCTTCTTCTGACTCTTCGCCAGCGAATTTGTTTTGAAGAGCAGAAATAATTCTTTGAGCTGGAGATTGTAATAATCCAATAAGTTCTCCAAGAAGTTCTTCTTTAGATTTAATAGTTGCTAATGCATCTAATTGATTATCTCCAATATACACTTCAGAATTGATGTAAGCTCCTTTTAAAACTGGTTTATCAGATTTCTTACGGAAATCTTTGATAATTTTTCCAGGTGCATTTGCAACATCAGAAATGAAAATAGCACTGTTACCTGATAAAACTGTAGGTAAATCACCATAATCATTAGAAGAAGCTTCCATTGCTTTTGCAAGCAAAGTGTTCTTTACAACTTCTAATTTGATACCTGCTTTAAAACAAGCTCTACGTAAGTTTGAAGTTGTTTCTGCGTTTAAACCAGAAATATCAGATACATAAATGATATTTGTACCAGCTAACTGCGCAGTTAAATTTTCAATCGCGATTGATTTTTCTTCTCTAGTCATACTAAAAATTTTTAACTACCAATTATACTGCTTTTGGGTCTAATGCAATAGCAGGACTCATAGTGCTTGTAAGGTGGATACCTTTGATGTATGTACCTTTAGCAGCAGTTGGTTTAAGTTTTATTAATGTTTGAATAATTTCGTGTGCGTTGTCAACAATTTGCTCAGCTCCAAAAGAAACTTTACCAATTCCTGCGTGAACGATACCAGTTTTATCAACTTTAAAGTCAATTTTACCAGCTTTAACCTCTGCAACAGCTTTTGCAACATCCATAGTTACAGTACCTGTTTTAGGGTTTGGCATTAAACCTCTAGGTCCTAAAATACGACCTAATGGACCTAATTTACCCATAACAGCTGGCATAGTGATGATAACATCAACATCTGTCCAACCATCTTTAATTTTTTGTAAGTAATCATCAAGACCAACATAATCAGCCCCAGCTTCTTTAGCTTCCGCTTCTTTATCTGGAGTAACCAATGCTAATACTTTAACGTCTTTACCTGTTCCGTGAGGTAATGTAACCACACCTCTAACCATTTGATTCGCTTTTCTTGGATCTACACCCAAACGAACTGCGATATCAACAGACTCATCAAATTTTGCAGAAGCAACAACTTTCAATAATGCCGCAGCATCTTTTAGAGAGTATAATTTGTTCTTTTCAATTTTTGAAGCAGCCTCTTTTTGCTTTTTTGTTAATTTTGCCATGTCTTTTTCTTAATTAAAAAGGAGCGTCTCCTGATACAGTTATACCCATAGATCTAGCTGTTCCAGCAACCATACTCATTGCTTTTTCTACTGTAAAAGCATTTAAGTCTGGCATTTTGTCTTCAGCAATTGCTCTAATTTGTTCCCAAGTAACACTAGCTACTTTTTTACGATTAGGCTCACCAGAACCAGATTTTAGCTTTGCAGCTTCCATTAACTGAACTGCTGCTGGAGGAGTCTTAACAACAAAATCGAATGATTTGTCTTTGTACACAGTGATTTGCACTGGACAAATTTTGCCAGGTTTATCTTGAGTTCTAGCATTAAATTGCTTACAGAACTCCATGATGTTTACCCCAGCAGCTCCTAAAGCAGGTCCAACCGGTGGCGACGGATTCGCAGCACCTCCCTTAACTTGTAGTTTAACTACCTTACTAATTTCTTTAGCCATTTTTAAAAAATTTTACACTGTAATCAATGGAAGCGATTACAATGGTTATTATATATGTAACAAAAAATTATACTTTTTCAACTTGCATAAAACTTAATTCTAATGGAGTTTTTCTTCCGAAAATCTTAACCATTACTTCAAGTTTACGCTTTTCTTCATTGATTTTTTCAACAGTACCGTTAAATCCATTAAATGGACCATCGATTACTTTTACAGTTTCTCCTAAGTTAAACGGAATAGCACGAGTGTCTGTATTTACAGCTAGCTCATCTACTTTTCCTAACATACGATTAACTTCAGAAAGTCTTAATGGAACAGGTTCTCCGCCTTTAATTTCTCCTAAAAAACCAATTACACTAGTGATAGATTTAATAATATGAGGTATCTCACCAACTAAATTGGCTTCGATCATAACATATCCAGGGAAATAAACTTTATCCTTAGACATTTTTTTTCCTTCTTTTACAGTAACCACTTTTTCAGTAGGTACCAAAACTTGGGAAACATAATCACCCATACCTAATCTGGCAATCTCAGTTTCGATATAAGCTTTGACTTTATTTTCTTGTCCGCTTACAGCTCTAACCACATACCATTTCTTCACATTATTATCTGCCATGACAAAAAAAATTTACGCTTTTAACCAGTTAAAAAATCCAGCTAAAGCTTTTGCAAAAAATTCGTCTACTCCCCATGTTGCCAAAGCAAATAGAATCGAAAATACAGCTACAACAATTGTCAATTTTTGAACTTCAGCCCAAGCTGGCCAAGTAACATTTGACTTTAACTCTTCGAAAGCCTCTGATAAATAATTCGTAACTTTTGTCATTTGATGATTTTTTTATTGCACGGGCGGAGGGATTCGAACCCCCATCAACGGTTTTGGAGACCGCTATTCTACCCTTGAACTACGCCCGTAATTAAAAGCCAGTCATTTCAATTAAGAAATTCAACTGGCTTTTTATAATTATTTATAGGATTATCCTACGATTTCAGTAACCTGACCTGCACCTACTGTTCTACCACCTTCACGGATAGCGAAACGTAAACCTACGCTCATTGCGATTGGGCTTAACAAAGCAACATTAATAGTCAAGTTGTCTCCTGGCATTACCATCTCTACTCCTTCTGGTAAAGTAATAACTCCTGTAACGTCAGTTGTACGTACGTAGAACTGTGGACGGTAGTTATTATGGAATGGAGTATGACGTCCACCTTCTTCTTTTTTCAAGATATAAACCTCTGCTTTGAAAGTAGCGTGTGGTTTTACTGATCCTGGCTTAATGATAACCATTCCTCTTTTGATAGATTCTTTATCAATACCTCTTAACAATAAACCTACGTTATCTCCAGCTTCTCCTCTATCAAGGATTTTACGGAACATCTCAACTCCTGTAATAGTAGAAGTTAATTTATCAGCTCCCATACCAATGATTTCAACTGGATCTCCTGTATTAGCAATACCTGTTTCGATACGACCTGTAGCAACAGTTCCACGACCTGTAATTGTAAACACGTCCTCAACTGGCATCAAGAATGGTTTAGCAACGTCACGTACTGGCTCTTCGATCCAAGCATCAACAGCTTCCATTAATTCAATAATTTTAGGAACCCAAGCAGGATCATTATTCAATCCTCCTAAAGCAGAACCTTGAACAACAGGACCATTATCTCCATCATATTCGTAGAAAGATAATAAATCTCTAATTTCCATTTCAACAAGCTCTAACAATTCAGCATCATCAACCATATCCACTTTGTTCATGAAAACAACGATTCTTGGAATACCAACTTGACGACCTAAAAGGATGTGCTCACGAGTTTGTGGCATTGGACCATCTGTAGCAGCAACTACTAAGATAGCTCCGTCCATTTGAGCAGCACCAGTAACCATGTTCTTTACGTAATCCGCGTGACCTGGACAGTCAACGTGAGCGTAGTGACGGTTAGCTGTTTCATACTCTACGTGTGACGTATTAATAGTAATACCTCTTTCTTTCTCCTCTGGAGCGTTATCGATTTGATCAAACGATTTTGCTTGACAGTAACCAGCATCAGACAATACTTTTGTAATTGCTGCAGTTAATGTAGTTTTTCCGTGATCCACGTGTCCAATTGTACCTATGTTTAAGTGCGGTTTGGAACGATTAAAATTCTCCTTTGCCATTTTACTTAATTTTTAATCTTAGTTATATATTAATTTTCAATTTCCTACTTACTTGAGCCAACTACGGGAATTGAACCCGTGACCTCTTCCTTACCAAGGAAGCACTCTACCCCTGAGCTAAGTCGGCAGAGAGTTTTGATTTTAGATTTTTGAATTTCGATTCAGATTTTTTTAAATCTAAAATCTACAATCCAAAATCTTAACTTCCTTTTTTTGTGGGGAGAGCAGGATTCGAACCTGCGAAGTTCACACAGCAGATTTACAGTCTGCCCTCGTTGGCCGCTTGAGTATCTCCCCGAAATAATTTACGATTTCAAATTGTAGATTTTAGATTAAATTCTAAAAACATTTTTCTTATCATAAATATTTTTTTTATCAATAATTGCATGAACAATTTCAAATCGCATTTGAAATTTTAGAGCCGGCGGAGGGACTCGAACCCACGACCTGCTGATTACAAATCAGCTGCTCTAGCCAACTGAGCTACGCTGGCAATTACATTAAAAAAGTCCGCTATTTCTAACGGACTGCAAATGTAGCTATTTTATCTTTGAATCAAAACATTTTTTGAAAAAAATTTCAATTATATGTGTGCTCTTATTTTTTCTTTCCTTTTTACAAGTAAACGCTCTAAAGATTCTGCAGAAAGTTCAACTGCTTCTTCAAAAGTTTTACATTGTTTCTTAACCAAAAAATCATCTCCCGGGACATTAATCTTTATCTCTACTGCCTTATTCTCTTTATCACTAGTTCTCTCAGCTTTTAAAAAAACATCTGCCGAAACAACTCGATCGTAATATTTTTCTAGTTTATCCATTCTTACCTGAATAAAATCTACCAATTTTCTGTCAACAGTAAAGTTAACTGCATGAACATCTACCTTCATAATACAAATTTTAGGGTTAAACATTTAAGAATTACTGTTTATTTCTTGGATGTGCATTAACATATACCTTTTTCAGCTCTGCTAAACTATTATGCGTATAAACTTGTGTTGACGCCAAACTAGAATGTCCCAATAATTCTTTAACTGAATTTAAATCTGCTCCGTTATTTAATAAGTGAGTCGCAAAAGTATGCCTTAGAACATGTGGACTTTTTTTTACCTTTTCAGAGACCCTACTAAAGTATGAATTTATTAATCGATACACAAAAGATTCGCTCAATTTTAACCCTTTTTTTGAAATAAAAAAATAACTCTCGTCAACGATACTTTCTACAGAAGCCCTTTCATTCAAATACAAACTGAACTGCTCTAAAACAATTGGCAGTACCGGAATTATACGTTCTTTATTTCTCTTTCCTAAAACCTTAATTACACTAGAAGATATATCAACATTATATATCATTAAATTTACCAGCTCTGCTCTTCGAATACCTGTCGTATAAAACAATTCAATAATTAACTTATCCCTGATTTGCTCAAATCCAACAGGACTACTAACTTCCTGCATTAAATCTGTAAGTTCTTTTTCAGAAAATGGAATCTGAACAATCTTAGGAGTTTTCAAAGCTTTATGCTTCAGCATTGGATTTACTTCTATTTGTTTTATTTTTAAAAGGAATTTATAAAACGCTTTTAAGGATGCCATTTTTCTATTTACCGAAACATTAGCAACATCCTGATCTACTAACGAAACAATCCAACTTCTAATTTGACTATAATTTGCTTTATCAATATTTTCTTGTTCAAAATGAGCTTTATTAAATTCTTCAAAAAATTCGATATCTTTTAAATAAGCATGTACAGTATGAACAGAATATTTTTTTTCCAGTTGCAAATAATTACGAAATGCTTCTTTATTTGATTCCATAAAATACAAATATTTACTTTAATTAATACAACGCAAAAAACCTAGTTATATTTAAGGATAATTATAAACTTCAAAATTAGACATAAAAAAACCGTTAGCATCAAAGTTATAATTTCTTGATGACTAACGGTAATTATTTTTGAAAAGCTAAATACTAACTTTCTAAACCATCTCTCATGTTTTGAATGTAAGCAGCTTTTTGAATTTGAGCTCTTTTGATTACAGAAGGCTTAATAAAAGCAGTACGTGCTCTTAATTGACGAACAGTTCCTGTTTTATCAAATTTTCTTTTATAGCGCTTTAATGCTCTATCGATATTTTCTCCGTCTTTAATTGGTATAATTAACATAATATTGACACCTCCTCTCGTTAAGGTTGCAAATGTAATTATTAATTATGAGTTATGAGTTATAAATTATATATTTTTTTGAGAAAGAATAAAGAGTATAGATAATAGAATATAGATATTAGATCTTTAAAACAATTCTTTATTCTATTATCTATACTCTTTATTCTATTTTCTTTATTCTTTTAATAAATTTCTAGAAATAACTAATTTCTGAATTTCGGTAGTTCCTTCTCCAATTGTACATAATTTAGAATCTCTGTAAAATTTTTCTACAGGAAAATCTTTTGTATATCCGTAACCTCCATGTATCTGAACTGCTTCATTTGCAACTTTTACACAAACTTCTGAAGCATACATTTTAGCCATTGCTCCGCTTGTTGTTACAGGTTTATGCTGTTGTTTTAAGAAAGCTGCTTTATGCAGGAGCAATTCTGAAGCTTCAATTTCTGTAGCCATATCTGCTAATTTAAATGAAATTCCCTGAAAACTGCTAATTGGCTGTCCAAACTGATATCTTTCTTTAGAATATTTTAATGCTGCTTCATAAGCTCCTTTTGAAATTCCCAATGATAATGCTCCGATAGAAATTCTTCCTCCATCTAAGATTTTCATTGCCTGAATAAAACCCTGGCCAACTTCTCCTAACCTATTTGCATCCGGAACACGGCAATTATCAAAAACCAACTCTGCGGTTTCGCTGGCTCGCATTCCTAGTTTATTTTCTTTTTTTCCTGATGAAAATCCCGGCATGCCTTTTTCAAAAACAAAAGCGGTCATTCCTTTAGAATCACCTTTCTCTCCGGTTCTAACAATTACAACTGCAACATCTCCAGAAATAGCGTGTGTAATAAAGTTTTTTGCTCCATTTACGATCCAGAAATCGCCATCTTTAACTGCTGTTGTATTCATTCCTCCTGCATCAGAACCTGTATTATGTTCTGTTAACCCCCAAGCTCCTATATGTTCTGCTGTTGCTAATTTTGGAAGCCATTTTTTCTTTTGTTCTTCGTTTCCGAAAGTCAAAATATGATTGGTACATAGTGAATTATGAGCCGCAACGGATAAACCAATAGAAGGATCTACTTTAGATATTTCTTCAATTACTGTAATATATTCATGGTATCCTAATCCAGATCCGCCATATTCTTCAGGTACTAAGACTCCCATAAATCCCATCTCGCCTAGTTTTTTAAATAACGAAATTGGGAAAACCTGAGCTTCATCCCACTCCATTATATAAGGTTTAATATTTTTTTCGGCGAAGTCTTTTATAGATTGAGCAATCATTGATTGCATTTCATTGTAATCAAAATTCATTGTATAGTTTTTAGAACTCCAAATATAAACTAATTATTTTTGCTTTTTCAACAGGAAAACCTTTAATTTTTGATAATTCCTCAATATTTTTAAATTCTCCATTCATACTTCTATAGGTTATGATCTGTTTTGCCAATGCATATTTGAAGTAGGGAAATTGAGACAACTCTTTTAATGACGCATCATTTATTAGGATTTTTTTAAAGCCCGGCACTTCATAAATTTTAAAATGGGAGCTTAATTTATAAATAACTTCTGGCGAAAGTCCCCAAACTTCAGCTAATTGTTCCATTGAAACAAATCCTCCTAAAATCTCTTTTTGCTTTAATATACGTGATGACAAGGCTTCACCTATTCCGTATATTTTAACTAAATCCTCCTGTGTCGCCTGATTAATGTCAAGCAATGCGGTTTTTTCTTTTTTAGCAAAGGTTTGACTGGATGCGTTTTTATAATCTTTGTAATCTTTATAGTCTTTTTTATAATTTACAAACTCCTTCTTATTATTAATCCAATCTGGGAATTTAAATAAAGGAGATATTTCCTTTAACAAAGAATCAGAAATCTTTGTTACCTGTTGAAACTCTTCGGCAGAGCTTACATACTTATTTTCTTTGCGAAATGCCAGAAGCCGATCGATTTCCTGAACAGACATTCCGAGTTTATATCCTTTATAATCAGAAATAAAGTTTGGATTAAAGGTATAAACTTTATGTTTCTCATTATTCTTTTCCGATTTTGCTGCATCAATTTCGGACTGTAAAGCCATCCATTGTTCTTTTTCAGGGAAAGATTTTACGGGCGGATTAAAATCAGCAAAAAAGTAAACTGCCTGTAATACAATAATAATGATGAACAGTAAAAAAATCCCGGTACGTTGCTGCTTTGTAAATTTAAAATACATCGCTGCTTTTCTAAAACTCATTGTTTAATAAAATTTCTGTTTTGATTTAAAAATATAAATTAAGAGAAAAAATACTGAATTATTCAGAAAAATAGTAAAAACACGAGTTCTGAAAGATTATTTATTCTGTTACTAAATAGCAATTAAATTAATGAATTCTACTTCCTGTAAAAGCTTTATTACGAGTTGTACAAATAAATTAAATATTTTATAACTTAAAACATGATAATTGTTTTTATTATTTATAAAAAACAATACATTTGGAACTTAATAACAATAAACCAATATTATAGTATGTCAATTTGGAAAACTAAACCTCTTTCGGTATTGCTTGGTGAAGCATCCGAATCTGAAAAAGGACTAAAAAGAACCTTATCTTCACGTTCGCTTGTTGCACTTGGAGTTGGAGCAATTATTGGAGCGGGACTATTTTCGCTAACCGGAATTGCCGCTGCAGACCATGCAGGTCCAGCAGTTACAATTTCTTTTATTTTAGCCGCTGTAGGCTGCGCATTTGCAGGTCTATGTTATGCTGAATTTGCTTCAATGATACCTGTTGCCGGTAGTGCCTACACTTATTCTTATGCCACTATGGGAGAATTTATGGCTTGGATTATCGGTTGGGATTTAGTTTTAGAATATGCATTAGGAGCCGCAACTGTGGGTGTGAGCTGGTCGCGGTATTTATTAGAATTACTTGCAAAATTTAATATTCATCTTCCTCCCTCGTTAATATGTTCGCCCTGGGAAACCTTAACTTTAAGTAATGGAACTGTAATCAATGGCGGAATTGTTAACTTACCTGCAATCTTCATTGTTTCTTTACTTTCTTTATTATTAATTAAGGGTACAAAAGAATCTGCAACAATAAACAATATATTAGTTGTAGTAAAAGTTGCGGTAGTTATCATCTTTATTGTTTTAGGATGGAAATTTATTGACCCAACAAACTATGTGCCTTATATTCCTGAAAACACTGGTGTTTTTGGTAAATTTGGATGGTCTGGAATTGCTGCTGGAGCTGGTACTGTATTTTTTGCTTTTATTGGTTTTGATGCGGTTTCTACTGCAGCACAAGAGGCAAAAAATCCGCAAAAAGGAATGCCAATTGGTATTTTAGGTTCATTAGTTATTTGTACTATATTATATGTATTGTTCTCTCACGTTATGACGGGACTTGTACCTTATTATAAATTTGCAGGAGATGCAAAACCTGCTGCTACTGCTTTTGCAGTTACAGGTTATGACTTTTTACAAACTGGTTTAATTATAGCAATTTTAGCTGGTTATACTTCTGTAATGTTAGTAATGCTTATGGGGCAAAGCCGTGTATTTTACACGATGAGTAAAGATGGTTTATTACCTCCATTTTTCAGCTCAATCCACCCAAAATTCCGTACTCCTTGGAAAACTAATTTATTCTTTTTAGTGTTCGTAAGTATATTTGCTGGTCTTGTTCCTGTTAGTGATTTAGGACATATGGTAAGTATCGGAACTTTATTAGCGTTTGTTTTAGTTTGTATTGGTGTTATGGTTATGCGTAAAAAAATGCCAGATGCTCCAAGAGCTTTTAGAACTCCTTTAGTTCCGTTTGTACCTGTAGCTGGTATTGTAATCTGTTTGGCATTAATGTATTCATTACCAAACGAAAGCTGGGCTAGACTTGTAATCTGGATGGCTTTAGGTATTATTATTTACTTTGTTTACGGAAAGAAAAACAGTAAATTAAACAATCCGGAAAAATAGTATTTCTTATAAATGAAAAAAGGATTATAGAGTTTGAAACTTTATAATCCTTTTTTTTATGCTTTAAAATAACTTTATAAATCAAATACAGAAGTGCGTTTGGCACGGATTAAATCTTTTAGACGTATCCAAAATGCCAAAGTCAAATAAACTCCAAATCCTAAACCAGCGGTTACAAAAGATATGTATATAAAAAACAGTCGTACGCTCGTAACGCGCATTCCTAGTTTATCTGCTAATCGAGACGAAACATGAAATCCGTATTTTTCAAAGAAGAATTTTAGTTTTAGAATGGCAGACATATTTTTAATTTTAGATTTTAGACAAAATTACAAAATTTTTTAATGCTTAATTATCTAATTATTTTTTAGCAATTCCATTCCTATTGCGCATTTCAAACATGCTTTTTGATTACAGTATTCATTTTTTAGCTGTATTAAAGTTTGTGTTCCAAATGCATTGTCAGGAATTATACCAAAAGACTCAAATTTATCAATGATCGAATTTTTCTCTGGCGGGACTTCATTCATAAAACTAATTAAATCTTCAAAATTAGATTCTCCCATTCTTTCGGCATAAGCAAATTGTATTGGAATTATTGTATTCAAAATCACTAAATCTATAAATGATTTTGATAATGTTTTTGCTTTTTTAGCACTTTCTTTATCAAACTGATAATGATTCTGCCAATACTCACTTGCTGTAACTGACAATATCTGGTAAACTTCTTTTACAGATTTTAATGCGATAATTTTAGAAAATAAATTTTGATGTTTTTTATACAATCCTGCTAATTGAGAGAGTCTTATTGTTGGGAAATTATCGGGACGATGTTTAAAAAACTGAACTGGCTCTACAATTATTTTTTCTAATTGATATTTATGCAAAAGATAAAAATATCTGATTTTTAAATCTTTAAAATAAACATCTTCTTTGTCTGTGTTTAATAAACCTGCATTTCCAAACAATAAAGCTTCGAGGTTTTCTGCTTCAAAACTTTCTTTTCTTATTATTGAAAACGGAATGGATTTAGCAATTTGCAAAAAAGAATTTCCATTGGTGTTTAAACCAAAATTCTTTGCCAGTAAGCAAAACAAAACTGCTTCCCAATCTGAATTTGTTTCTTGTAATAAATCGTAGATGAATTTTGATTTTCGTTCTAAACGTTCAAAAAACAATCTTTCCAACCAGTTTTTAAAGACAAATTCGTCTGTTTGTACAATTTGTTTTTCGCAGAATATCCAAGATTTTGGAGATGCTAATGAATTGTAATTTGATAATGTATCGGATGAAACATAATCTTTTAAAACCAAAACAGGAATTTCTGTATTATTTTCTCTAAAAATAGCCGTATCATTTTCCCAAACTACATGCAAAATTACATTCTCGTACGCTACATCTTTTTCATGTCCATGTAAATACCAATCAGAAGATTTTAAATGAATTTCTACATTTCCTGCCCATTTTTGATCACCGATTATAATTTGAGCATTAAAAAAATCTGGTCCGGCAAGTCCTAAATAATCACCTGTTTTTATAATCGTAATCTGCTCTTCTTGGGTTGTTCTTAAATTTAAAGTTTCAAACTTCTTGAATCTCCAGAGATAATGAAGAAAGTCTTCTTTCATTTAGTTTTTATATTTTTTTTACAAAAACTAAATTAAGAAAAATAATACTAATCTTACAAATTTGTAATTGTTTTATTTCAACAAATATAATTTTGCACAAGCCCGGGCATCCGAAAGTGCTTCGTGATGATTCAGTTTAATATTCATTTCGCGGCAACAGTCACTCAATTTAGTTGGCTTAAATCCTTTTGATTTATAAATTTTAACGGTGCATTCCCATTTCGGAGCAATATTCAAATCTTCATATTGCAAACCATGCAGCGCCATTGATTTCATTAAAACATTTCGATCGAAACTTTCGTTATGCGCTACAACTACTCTGTTTTTTAGCCTTCTTTCTATTTCGGGATAGACTTGTAAAAATGTTTTGGCATTTGCAGTATCTCTCGGATAAATACCATGTACACGAATCGTAAAAGAATTGTATTCGTTATTTGGCGGTTTTATCAGCGTAACAAATTCATCTACAATTATTCCGTCTTGTACCGTAACAATACCAACAGAACATGGATGATAAGCGGTTGCAGTTTCAAAATCTATGGCAGTAAAATTCATTTTTTATATATTTTCTAAAGCTAAAAAAATCCATAAATCTAATTTATACAAAATCAGATTTATGGATTATAGCGTTTTTATTATGCTCTTATTTTATCGCTCCGATAATATCATATTTGGTTATAATGTGATGATTTCCGTTTTCTAAATCAACCAAAACAGCATCATTTTCTTTAGTAAATAACTTAGATACTTCTTCTATTGGTGTTGCTAATTTTACAATCGGGAATGGCTTGCCCATTACTTCTTTAATTGGTTTTTCGGCAACATTTTTATCGGCAACATAACTTCTAAACAAATCTGTTTCATCTACAGAACCCACAAATCCGTTGATATCTACAACCGGAATCTGCGAAATCTTATATTTACGCATACGCTCGATGGCGTGCGAAACTAATTCTTCTGTACGAACTACTATTAATTGTTTATCAATATGATCTTTAATTACATCTTCGGCTTTGGTAACGTTTTCGTCTAAGAAACCGCGCTCACGCATCCAATCGTCATTAAACATTTTACCTACATAACGGCTTCCAGAATCGTGAAATAATACTACTACGACGTCATCTGGCTTAAAATGTTCTTTTAGCTGTAATAATCCTTTTATACATGCACCGGCAGAATTTCCAACAAAAATAGCTTCTTCAAGTGCAATTTTTCTAGTGTAAACCGCGGCGTCTTTATCTGTTACTTTGGTAAATCCATCAATTAGAGAAAAATCTACATTTTTAGGAAGAATGTCTTCTCCAATTCCTTCTGTGATATAAGAATAGATTTCGTTTTCATCAAAAATTCCAGTTTCGTGGTATTTTTTAAAGACTGAACCATAGGTGTCAATTCCCCAGATTTTAATGTTTGGGTTTTGCTCTTTTAAATATTTTCCAACTCCAGAAATAGTTCCTCCTGTTCCTACTCCAACTACAAAATGAGTGATTTTACCATCTGTCTGCTTCCAGATTTCTGGTCCGGTCTGCTCGTAATGCGCCAAAGAATTGGACATATTATCGTATTGGTTTACATACCAGGAATTGGGAGTTTCTTCTGCTAAACGCTTTGAAACTGAATAATATGAACGAGGATCTGTTGGCTCAACATCTGTTGGACAAACTACTACTTTGGCACCAACGGCACGCAAAATATCCATCTTTTCTTTTGATTGTTTATCAGAGATTACACAAATCAATTTGTATCCTTTGATAATAGCTACAAGTGCAAGTCCCATTCCGGTATTTCCAGAAGTTCCTTCAATAATAGTTCCACCCGGTTTTAATCGCCCGTCAGCCTCTGCATCTTCAATCATTTTTACGGCCATTCTGTCTTTTACAGAATTTCCAGGATTAAATGTTTCGACTTTTGCCAATACTAATGCATCGATTTCAGCAACAATTTTGTTGAGTTTTACTAAAGGTGTATTACCTATTGTTTCTAAAATATTCTTTGAAAAGTCCATTTTTATTTAAGTTTAATATTTGGTTTTAAAATGAATTTGAACTTGATTTATTGGAAGAAATTCCAAACTAAACCAAATCGGATAACAAAATCACGATAAGGATTATCAGGCGCCGAGTAATAATTGCTTTTTGAAAAAGCGGCGTTAAGATGTTCTGCTTTTAAATAAAATCGCGTTTGGCGTATTCTTGCATTTACAAAAAAGTCGAAAGTAGCAAAATTTCCAATTTTTTGAGCAATTTCAGGATTTTGAACAAAAAACTCTCCAATAACAGGATTATATCCGTTGGCATAATATTTTGTAAAATAATTAAATGTAATACCACTCTGCATAAATAAGGCTTTCTTAAAAAAGTGCCCTGAATAATAAAATGTATTTCTGGTTACAAAATCCGGTACATTTAAAATTAAATCTGTTTGATCTACTTTTTGGTATAAAAGGGTATTATCCAACGCAAATTTCCCGAATTTGAATTCTTTGTTTGCTTTTATTTCTAAATAATTAATAACGTTACCATATTGTTCTGGTTTTATTATTTGAATTAAGCTGTCTTTTTGTCTCTGTGTCGCGCTAGAAACATCGCTAAAATATAAATGATCTTTTAGAACTGTATATTGAGCCTGAAGATTTACCCAAGGTGTAGAAATATCTGCACTTATCAAATTGATTTTTTCGTTTTTATAATTATGAGACCAATTATAAGATACCCAGCTGCTTTGGTACAGGTTATAGTTGTAGTTTGGCAATTTGTTTATGTTTCTGTATCTAAAATCAAATTTGATTTTGTCGCTATAATTGTATCTTAGTTTTGCATCTAAATCAGAAAGAGATTGCTTGGTAATTGATCTTGTGTATAAGAAACGACCGTTCCATTTATTTTTTTGATATTCATATTGTCCTCCAAAATTATTAATCTGTTGGTATAAATGCGATGGGGTTGTTGAGTTATCTTCATATACGATAATACGATTGTATTCGTAGTTTGATCTATAATCATCAATAAAAAAATTAAACTTTCCTAAAAGAGAATTTTCATACGCAAGTCCAACTTTATTGTATAATTTTTCGAATCTTGTTTTATCACTTATGTTATTTGTTACATATGATTCGCCAAAACGCTGTATCTGTTTATTGTTTATTATAGAAGTTACGGTAGGCTGTTTGTACTCGTATGTTTTATACTCATAGTTTAATTGATGATTGATATATAGATTGTTATTTCCAGCTGTAGGATTTATTCTAAAGGCATGATCAAAAAATAAGCGTTTTCCTTTTAATGTTGATTCTGCATCTGTTAGATATACTTGTAATCTCTGACGGTTTTTATAATCTTTATTGTCACCTTCAAAAAATCCCGGATCTGTAATACCGCCATTTTCTTCGTTCATATTATCCTGACCTACATAATGTGCATTTAAAACATATCGTTTACTTGTAGTAGCATAACTTGTTGTAAATCTAAAACTTCCTGAACTTACTAATTGATTAATATAATCTCCTTCTGAACGCAAACCTCTGTAAGCGATAGAAAAATTAAGATTTTTTGAAACATTTAATGTTATAAACGAATCTACATTTTGTCCTTTGTTGATTGTTGTATTAAAAAATAGTTCAGTTAAAGGAGTTGCTACAGAATAATATCGAACTTGATCTGCTTCTATAAAATTAAAATGTTTTGCATTAAAACCAATTTCGGGATATGGTGAAAAACTATTTAAACTGTATTGCAATGTATTGTATGGCTGACCAATATTAGAGAATGGTAAAAGCCCGAACTCATCTCTTCTAATGTGATTTTGCTTGTAGGCACTTTTTAGTGTTAATGAAGTATCTACATAAGTAGTATCGTGTTCCAGTGTAATAATCTGATACTGATCTATCGTTGCAATTTTTGTTTTTTTCTTTTTTATTGTATCTGTTATACTATTATACTTAGTATTCATATCTAAATTACTTTTAGAAGTATTTTTTTCTTGAGAAAACAAAAATGCTGGTACAACTAATAGATATAAAAAAAAGAGTATTCTCATTTGTCTGGATTATATATAGATATTATTCTGTCAATTTAATGAAGCAAAGGTAAATTATATAAACGTATAAATAAAAAACAAATTGGCAGTGTGCAGAAGTTTTTTACAACAAACCTATTTAAGCAAAAACCCCCCAATCAGAAAAGTGATCAAGGGGTTTTAAAAAAATCAAAATATTTATTTTCCTACCAGTCTGGATTTTGTCCTAAACCTGGATTAGTATTCATTTCTACTTGTGGTATTGGCCATAAGAATCTATAGTCAGTACTTGGAATAGCAGCAACTGGTGTAGTAACAACAAAACCATTTCCTAATACATATGCATCTTTATTAGGAGTTGCATTAGCAACTTTTGCAGGAATTCCGTTAATAGCAACAGAAGCTATTGGATCTCCTTGTAATCTGTGAATATCTGCCCATCTACGGCCTTCTTGTAAAAACTCAATTCTTCTTTCTTTAAGAATAGCAGCAACCATAGCAGCATCTGTAGTAAAAGAAGCAGCTGTGTAAGCCTGAGTCGCAGGAGTAGCTAAAGATCTATTTCTAACAGAGTTTAATAAAGTTAAAGCAGCAGGTAAGTTTGACAAACGAGCTTGAGCTTCTGCCATATTCAATACTACTTCAGCATATCTAATTACTGGTGCAGCGTCAGACATATTTGTAACGTCTGTATACTTGTTAGTATATTTTATTCCAGCAGCAGTGTAGATCATTTTTCCATCTTCTCTACGTTTATCATCTGCCAACCAGCTTGGATCTCTCCATAAAATTGGACTAATTGCAACTAAAGCTCTGTTTTTCAAAACACTTGCTAATGCAGCATTTACCTGAGGGTTAGATGTTGCAGAATGCTGGATAGAGAAAATAGACTCCGTATTAGTTAAATTATTAGCCAATACAAACGGTGCAGCTGGATCTTCTGTTAACTTGTAAAGTCCATTTAATTTAGTCCCTTCAGCAATTACGTTTGCCCAGTCTCTTTTTTGAAGATAAACTCTCGTTTTGAAAGCAATTGCAGCGCCTTTTGAAGCTTTTGCAGTTAATTTTGTAGTAATTAAATTTTCAGCATCTGTTAAATCAGCCAAAACTTTTGCATAACATTCAGCAACAGTATTTCTTGGTTTTGCAGCTTCAGATGTAATTTCAGCTACTGTATTAACACCTACTTCTCTGTATGGAATACCAGGATGTGTTCCACCAGCAGTAAAGTTGTATGGTCGTGCAAAATTGGTTAGTATTTCAAAATGAGTAATTGCTCTTAAAAACTTAGCTTGTCCAATATAATCATTAGCAACAGCCTGAGTAATAATACCTTTAGAAACGGCATCATTTACACCTTCGATCATAAGGTTACATCTACCAATTAATCTGTAACCATCAACCCAGTAATAAACGTTATTAGCAGTTGTTGGATCGTAAGTAGCTGTGTATGTTAATTGGTAAAAAGTAGCCATATTAACAACATCTTCTCCTCTAGCTTCTCCTTGTTCTACGAAGGCTGCTCCCCAAATATAACCTCTACCACCATTTGGACTTGTAGATGCTGCATTATATTGTCCGATTGCTGCTGCGTTATAAACACCATTCATGTATGCTGCTATGTAAGCAGGAGTTGAAAAAGCAGCTGCGTCAGAAATATTGTTTATTGGATTTAAATCCAGTATTTTGTCCTCTGTACATGAACTCATCCCGAGTACAGCTACAGAAAGTAAAATTGTTTTTATTAAATTTTTCATATGTTTTTTTTATAAACTTACATTTATTCCCATTGAGATCACTTTTGAACGTGGAGTACCATTAATATCTACTCCATTTGTTTCCATTTCAGGATTAATACCTTTGTAATCAGAAATTAACCAGATATTTTGTGCCTGAGCAAAGATTCTAAAGTTATCCACACCCATTTTATCCATTAACATTTTAGGCAATGTATAACCTAAACTAATATTATCAAGTGAAATAAAATCTCCTTTTTCAACAAAACGAGTACTAGCACTTCCAGAAAGGTTAGTAAAAGTATTAGAACTTGCGTATAATCTTGGTGTCCATCCGTCTCCAGGATTATCAACACTTTGCCATCTTCCTAAGATTTCAGTACCGTTATTGTTAAAGTTTTGGTTCATTAACTCTCTTCTTGTAGCATTGAAAATTTTATTTCCTCCACTAAATCTAAACATGAAACCTAAATCAATGTTTTTGTATTTCATATTAGAAGTAAATGATCCGAAGTAAGTTGGTAAAGTATTACCTAAAACTTTTTTATCAGAAGCTGCCAAAGTAGCAGATTTACTCATATCTGTTGGATTGCTAGGATCAAATACAAAATAAGCTGCTGTAGGTAGATTTCTTCCTTGTACTAAAGTACCATCTGCTTTGTAGTAAACTGGGTTACCATTTGCTTTGTTAACACCCCAATATTCGTATCCGTATAAAGAGTTGATAGATTCACCTTGTCTGATAATAATATTTGGAGCAATGTTAGTAATATCAGCACTAGTTCCAAAAGCAGATGAACCACCTGTAATGTCTTGTCCATTAACCAAACCAGTAACTACGTTTTTAGTAAGTGTTAAGTTAGAAGAAACATCCCATGAAAAGTTTGCAGTATTTATTGCTTTAAAGCTTACAGCAAATTCATATCCTTTGTTGTTCATTTTACCAACGTTAGAGTTGATAATACTATTCGGAATACCTAAAGATGGAGCAACTGGAGCTGCTAAAACGATTCCATCAATATCATTTTTATAATAATCAAATGCTAAAGTTAAACGGTTATTGAAAAGACCTAAATCTAAACCAAAATCAACTTTATTACTTGTTTCCCATTGTAATTGATCATTACCAAATTGGTAATATCCAATTCCATTTAAGTTACCGTAAGGAGAACCAACTGTAAGACCTTTTGAAGGGTAAGCTGCTTGATTTAATACATCAACGTTACCTACTTCTGAATAAGAACCTCTCAATTTCAAGTCAGAAACAGTATTACTGATTCCTTCCATAAAACTTTCTTTAGAAACTGTCCAACCTGCAGAAACTCCAGGGAAGTTATGATATCTAACATCTTTCTCAAATTGTGAAATTCCATCACGTCTAAGAGAAGCTTGTACAAAATATTTCTCTTTATAGTTGTAAGTAAAACGACCTAAATATGAAATAATTCCTTTTTCTGAAGCACCACCACCAGAATCTTTAGTACTATAAGTACCTGTTACTAAATTCTCATCAAAGAAATCACTTAAGATATCTGTTCCTGTACCCCAGAAGTTTTTGCTTCTAGATTTTTGATATTCAGCAACACCTGTTAAACCAATATTGTGATCTTCAGCAAAAGTATGTTTGTAATTCAAAATATTTTGCCAGTTCCATCTCAAAAGATTTGTATTATCTTGGTATAAATATCCATTTGTTCCACGTCCGTCACCATGTATTGGATTCCAATATTGATAACCATCTGTCATAGCATTATCACCACTTACTTGTAATTTATAACTTAAGTCTGATGTAATTTTTGCATTAGCAAATGCACTTACAATAAGTCTTGTTGTAGTTGACTTATATTTATTATGATCAAGAACGTAAATAATATTTGTAATATTATCTCCTGCAGGATCTGTATTATCCCATTGACCAACGTTTGCATTATTTGGTGAAAGATTATAACCTGTTGGATCAGCAGCATCATAAATTGGTGTGTTTGGTAATTGTCTAATAGTATTAAAGATATTACCAGATAAACCACTTGCATTGATATTCAAACCATTATATTCTGTTCTGCTGATATTAACATTAGTACCAACACTTAACCATTTGTTTACATCCTGATCGATATTAGCTCTTACAGAATATTTTTTCATATCATTTGCCAAGTTGATACCGTCTAAATCAGACATACCTAAAGACAAATAGTATTTTGTTTTTTCTGAACCTCCGCTAAAATTAAGATTATGCGTCATTTGAGGAGCATTTCTTAAAACAGCACTTTGCCAATCTGTATTGAATGTATTTCCAATAGCCCATGGAGTTTGTCCTGCATTTGTTCTTTTTTCATTAGAAATAGTAATAAAATCAGGAGTTTGAAGTAAATCATATTTTTTAGCTGCACTAGCAACACCAAAAACACTTGAATAAGTTACTTTTAAAGTACCTTTTTTACCGCTTTTAGTAGTAATCAAAATTACACCATTTGCAGCTCTAGATCCATAAATAGCTGTTGCAGCACCATCTTTTAAAACGTCAAAAGACTCAATATCTTCTGGATTGATGTCTGCTAAACCATTTGTAGCAGAAACTCCTCCGATATCTCCTGAATAAATAGGAATACCATCAACAACAATTAAAGGCTCTGTACTTCCAGAAATAGATGAAATACCTCTAATTCTAATTTTTGGAGCAGATCCGATAATACCTGTGTTAGTCAAAACCTGAACACCTGTTGCTCTACCAGCAAGAACACCTTCAAAACTTGGAGTCACCAAATTTGATATGTCTTTTCCTGCAATTTTAGAAATAGAACCGGTTACTTCTTTTCTTTTCTGAACACCGTAACCAACAACAACTACCTCGTTCATTAATTGTGCCTCAGATTCTAAAGTTACATTTAAACTATTTGAAGCTCCAACAGTTACTTGTTTGTTACTCATACCTACGTATGTAAAAACTAAAACATCTCCCGTTTTTGCTTTTATTGAGTAGCTCCCGTCAAAATCAGTATAAGTACTTACCTTACTTCCTTTAACAACAACATTTACTCCTGGAATAACGCCTGTTTGGTCAGACACCTTTCCGGAAACAGTTTTCTCTTGAGCAAAAGAAAACTGCATAGACAACGCCAATAATAGCGTACAAATCCATTGTAATTTTAATTTCATTTTAATTTATTTTGAATTAGTATGCGACAAACATCTTAATTATTTCTTAAAACTCCAAACTATTTTTAACTTAAATTTAATTTAATTTTTTAATGATATTTTAATGTAGCTCCTAAAAAGATAAATAATATTCATTTATAACGAGAGAATTCCTTAAAATATGATTTTTATGTATTTCATTGCATTGTTAAAATTAACTCTATTTTAACATATTTAGTTATAATTTAATTAATCCTATAAAAAAACGTAGCAACTTTTATGAAGATCGTTAAAATCAATATCAATTTTAAGGTTTTGACAAAACCAACAATATTCATCAAAAAACAAAAAATAAGATGTTGAAAAATTTGCAATATATTTGCCTTTCGAAAAAATTATAAAATGCTCGAAAGAAATTTCTCTGGATTCGCTTTTGAAACTGGCACTGATGAAGCTGGTCGTGGCTGTCTTGCCGGACCTGTAACTGCAGCGGCCGTAATTTTACCTGCTGATTTTCATAATGAAGCATTAAATGACAGTAAACAGTTATCAGAAAAAATTAGGGGACAACTAAAACCTATTATAGAACAGCATGCGGTTTGCTTTTCTGTTACTCATTTACATCCGAATGAAATTGACGAAATAAATATCCTGAACGCTTCTATGAAAGGAATGCAGGAATGTATTTTAAAATTAAATCAGAAGCCAGAATTTATTATTGTAGATGGAAATCGTGCATTAAATGCAAAATTGGGTTTAAAAAACACTTTTGGAAAACAATTTTCTTTAACTGAAATAGAATTATTAAAATCGATTCCGAATCAAAGCATAATAAAAGGAGATTCTAAATATTTAAGTATTGCTGCAGCTTCAGTTTTGGCAAAAACCTATCGGGATGAATATATGGATAAAATTCATGAAGAATTTCCGATGTACAATTGGAAACAAAACAAAGGTTATCCAACCAAAGAACATCGGGATGCGATTAGAAAATACGGCAGTACGATTTATCATAGAATGACTTTCAGACTTCTGCCTGAGCAGTTAAGCTTGGATCTTTAAAACAAAAAAGACTTATCAATGTGATAAGTCTTTTTTGTTTTAAAGAGAATTTCTTCTACTTTTTGCTTTTCAAAAATTCCGCAAATTGTTTTGTATCAAAATAAAATGGTCGAATAGCCGTAATCTTTCCATTCTTTAAATCAAAATGTTCAGAAATTGGCATCGACATTGATTTTCCTGATTTTTTGGCTTTACAATTTATAGTGAAATAAATAATCACTTCATTTTTAGAAGCATCACTAAAATAAACAGGTTCTTTTTCTATTTGCAAATCAAAAAACTCACTTGATTTTGCATACATTTTGGTCCATTCGCTAAAACCGGTATAAGTTCCTCCGTACGGCAAACCTACAGCCTGATTATAAATTGCGCCGTCTTCAATTAAAGTTGCCATTGTATCAAAATCTCTGGTTTTAAAGAGACATTCATAATATTTTGCCACAACTTTAAAATTATCAGCTTCAAGAGTTTTTAAAACATCGACTTCAGGAACAGCCGTTAATGCTGCAGTATCCCAAAAACCAATAATTTTACTAACCTGGCCTTTACCATTCAATCTCGCAAAATCACGCCCTGCCATTATAAGTTTGTTTTTAGAATCGACAATTTTCCAATCCCAGCTCACATAATTGTCTTTTACTATTTTTGCCCCAGATGTCAATACAGCGTCTGGGAATTTTTTATAAAATTCATTAATAACATTATTTAATGCCACAGCTCCTTTTATAGATGCAGAAGGATCTTCAAAAGTACTATCGTCTAACCAAATCGTTTTTATCAATTTTAGTCTCGCATCGCTACCGTGTTCCAGCCATACTTTTTCATAAACTGAAATTGGGTATAATTTATCCTTCTTTTGAGCAAAAAGACCATTAAGCATAAAAAGGAAGCAGAGTAAGTAGATTTTTCTCATAAGTTATTCAGTTTAAATTTAGTTAAAAGCTTATATTAAAGTATAAAACCAAATTTAGCATAAAAACACTATAAAATCAACATAATTCTTTAATTTGCTATCAATTTAAAATCAGACCTTTTAAAAAAATCATTTTTACGTTTTCTGCAATAATCTTTTTCAAAAATAAATTTCTATCCAAAAACAGACACATCATCTGTAAGTTTAAAAACAGTCTTAAGTTGCTTTTCCCAATCAATAATGCTTTCAGAAGAAGCCCTGTCGGCTTTATCAAAATAAAAATGCTTTTGAATTTCAAAACCGCAATAATTAAAAATTCCGGTATCAGATGTTAAAGCCAAAGCTCTGTCTAAACCAATTGCTTCATATTCAGCATTCGATTTTCCGTGAGAATTTACAATAATAGCTTTTTTTCCTGCCAGCAAACCTTTTTGAATTCCCTGATCATATCGATAAGCAAATCCGTAACTAAAAACACGATCAATATATCCCTTCATAATTGCCGGCATTCCCGTCCACCAAATTGGGTAAACAAAAATTATTCGATCTGCCCATGTAATAAAGTCCTGTTCCGTTTGTATTTCCTGAGCCACTTTTCCCATTCGCTGTCCATTCATATCTTCCAAAGAAAAAACGGGGTTAAAATTAAGCTGATATAAATCCCGAACCTCAACTTCTTGTCCAGATTTTTTAAGGCTTTCCAGAATAGTTTCTTTGAAGAAATGATTTAAACTACTTGAATTTGGATGTGCGTAAACAATTAAATTTTTCATGTTTCTATTTTTAAAGATTGAACATGACAAATGTAAAACGCATCAATAAGGTAGAATTGTAAGAAAACGAAATCTGAAATTTACGCTGTTTTAAAACCACAGATATCACTCTGAAATTTTAAAAATTTGGTTGGCGAGATATTCATATAATATTTAAAATCGTGAATAAGCTGACTCTGATCGTAATAACCACAAACGTCAACAATAGCAATCCAATCTATTTTTTCTGTTGCAACAGCACTTTTCTGGATCAATTCTACTGCTTTTAGAAAGCGTTCGTATCGATTGACTTCTTTAATGGTATAACCAAAAAACTTCTTTTGGTTAAGCTGAATATTTCTTTCTGTTTGATTGGTCGAAGAAGCAATTGCTTTTATAGGATTTAAAGCTTCATCCTTAAAATCAGCCAAAAGTGTTGTAATCTTATTTTGTTCCCGCAAATAAGGTTTACAGAATTTTAATATATAATCGACACGCTGTTTATTGTCTGGAATCTCTTTTAATTCTTCCCATAAAGTCGTAAAACAATTTTCGGGAATTAATGCATCCGTATGAATGGGAAGCGAATGTGTTAAAAGTGCATTCCCAAAAAACCTGTAAAAAGCATCTTCTTTAAAATTAGCCACCAGAATTGCAGCATTTGGCTTTAAAGTGTAATCAAAAGCCTGTTTTATCGGTCCTAAAACAAGACATTTTTCAGCTTTAAGAATGTTGTTTTGCTGTGATTTTAAAAAAGCTTCTGCTCCAAAATTAAAAACAAGAATAGTCTGAAAACTGGGCAGTAAAGTTTTCGTGATCGGAAAATCGGTTTTATTTTCGGCAAAATAAAAATGAGAAAAAACAGTTTCAAATTCTGAAGGAACAGCAATTCTGTAATCGTTATTTCCTTCAGAATTTTTCATTCTATTTTCTTTCTAAAATAAATTATTACATAACAAATTCGGCTTCAAACAAAGCAGTCATATGTTTTAAGATTTTAGTTTTCACTTCTTCTTCATCTACTTTTTCGACACCTAATTCTACCTGTAAAGAAGTAACGCTTTTTCCGCGAATTCCACACGGAATTATATTATCAAAATAACCTAAATCTACATTTACATTTAAGGCAAATCCGTGCATCGTTACCCAGCGTGAAGCGCGTACACCAAGTGCACAAATTTTGCGGGCAAACGGGGTGCCAACACCAAGCCAAACGCCTGTTTCTCCTTCACTTCTGCCACATTCTAAACCATATTCTGCCAATGTTAGAATAACAGATTCTTCGAGAAAGCGAAGGTATTTATGAATATCTTTAAAGAAATTTTCTAAATCTAAAATCGGATAACCCACAATTTGTCCGGGTCCGTGATACGTAATATCGCCGCCTCTATTAATTTTATAGAAAGTTGCTCCTTTGGCCTCAAGTTGTTTTTCGTTTAAAAGCAGGTTTTCAAAATCACCGCTTTTACCCAAAGTATAAACATGCGGATGCTCTACAAAAATGAGGTAATTTGGAGTTGCTAAATCAAGTTCCTCTCTTCTGTTTTTTATTTTTAGATCAACAATGTCCTTAAAAAGCTCTTCTTGATATTCCCAAGTTTCTTTATAATCTTTTTGACCTAAATCCTGAAGTTGAATTGTTTTATTCATTTTTATTATTTTTCAAACTCTACTTCAAAGTTGAGTTTGTCCGGATTCTCCATATAATCCGTAAAAGGGTATTGAATTGTAATTGTTTTTCTATCCTCGCTAAACAAAGCATTTGGATTGGATACTTTTTTGATCTTTTTCGGGAAATGATATTTTAAAACATAAGTAGACGAAGCAAAAATCATCTTAGACATATCTGCACTACTGTCTTTTGCTTTTTGAGCCAGTTTTTGCTGATCGATTACTGCTGTACGCGTAAATTTCTTTCCGTTATAAGTATAACTTAATTTGCTGTTATTATCACCAAAATTATTTCCAAAAGGCGATGCACCGCCACCTTTTTCTAATTTCTGAAAAGTGCTCAATGTTTGTAAAACATCCTGCAATTCATTTACATTTTTAAAATCTGTAGCAAGATTCATTACAAATTCTTTTTTTTCAGCACTCATTTTAGTGTGCACTACAAAGTTTTCTATTTTTTTAAGTTCTTTTTGAGATTCTGGAGAAAGCTTAGCGATACTGTCTTTTTTGTCTTCAAATAATTGTTTGAAAGTAAAAGTAGAATCGATATCTTTTTTTGCAGCAGTTCCCATTTGATTGCCAATTTGGTCGCCTGCCATTGCCATTAAAGAAGAACCATCCATATCTACAGAGAAATTTCCTGTTCCGTTATCGTTTATATTGATATTTTCTGTGAAAGTGCAGCTTGTAAGTGTAGCTAATAAAAAAGAAAAACTAAGTAATTTATATAATTTCATCGTGGATTATTTTTATCAAAGATACGAAGACTATTTTGAATTGTGAATTGCTCATTTTTTTAATGAATACATTTCAAAAACAAATCACAAAAAATACAATTCATTAAAAATCAAAACTTTAAATAAAAATATTTAATTTTATACAACTTTCTACGCCATAATCTGATATTTCGTTGCTGCCTAAACTAATTCTTCAACTTAAAAATATCATTATGAATATCATTTTAAAATTTACTCACAAAAAAATGCTGCTATTGCTAACTTTTTTTTGTTTTTGGATAAATTCAAATGCCCAGACACGTGATTCTCTTGCCAAAAATCCCGTTATGTTTTTGAATTTAGCTTCTAAAACATTAAAGTGGACTGAACCTGCCGAGCCTTTACAAATTGCCGGTCCAATTTATTTTGTAGGTACAAAAGGACTTGGCTCTTATTTAATTTCTACTAGCAAGGGGCTTATTTTATTATATACAGGTATGCCCGGCTCTGGTCCAATGATTGAATCTTCTATAAAAAAATTAGGCTTTAAGCCTTCTGATATTAAATACATTTTATCAGGTCATGCTCATAGCGATCATGCTGGCGGGCATGCTTATTTAAAAAAAATATCAGGAGCTAAAACTCCAATAATGAGCGAAGAAAAAGAACTATTGGAAAGTGGTGGCAAAACTGATTTTCATTACGGAAAAATACCAGAATTCTGGTTTGATCCTGTAAAAGCTGATAAAATTCTCCATAACGGAGATACGATAAAATTAGGAGAAATAATCATGACTGCTTATCTCACGCCGGGACACACTAAAGGAGATACAACCTGGGTTACAGATATTATGATAGACGGACAAAAATACAATGTGGTTTTTCCTGACGGAACCAGCATTAATCCGGGCTACAGACTTGTAAAAAATCCTTCATACGCAGGGATTGAAAATAATTACCGAAGCACTTTGAATAAACTTGAAATGCTGAAACCGGATATTTGGCTTTCCTGTCATACAGATTTTTTTGATTTTGAAAACAAAAGAAATCGTGCCGCAGCCGAAGGTATTAAAGCATGGATAGACCGTGAAGGATATCAAAAAAGAATTGCAGGTGAACGCATTAAATTTAAAAATGAACTAAGCACTGAGATGGACAGTACCGATAAAACACATTAAATTTTAAAATAACTTATTATGAACTGGTATAAAATTTCTTTGATTTTACTATTATTTCTTACGATAAGCTGCAAAAAAAATCAAGACAATAATACTGATATAAAAACAGCGGTTGATACAACAGTTGCAGAAACTGCAAAAGAAGCTTATTTGTACGGCCTTCCAATGGTTTTGATGGATATTACACGTAGACAAATGACACATCCAGATGCAGGAAAAAATTACAAACCTGTTAATCAATTTAGACATAATTCTGATTTTCCAGATGCCAATTTTAAAAATGTTGTTCGACCAAATGCAGACACTTATTATTCTATTGCATGGCTTGATTTGTCTGCAGAACCTATTATTTTATCACTTCCTGATACACATGGACGCTATTATATGATGCCAATAATGGATGCTTATTCTAATGTATTTTCTTCGCCAGGAACCAGAACTACAGGAAATAAAGCTATAAATCTTTTTATTAACGGTCCGGACTGGAAAGGCAAAATTCCAGACAACTCAAAACAAATTTCTTCTCCTACCAATACGGTTTGGATTATTGGAAGAACACAAGTTAATAGCAAAGAAGACGGCATAAAAAATGTCATTCCTTTACAACAGCAATATAAAATTATTTCATTAAGTGTTTGGGAAAAGAAATCTAATGTAATAACTCCAAAAGCATCCTCATTTGAAATGCCGAAAGGAGATCCGAATCAATTAGTAAAAAGTATGCCTGTTGAAGAATATTTTAACCTTGTAAATGATTTACTTGCTAAAAATTCTCCTCCTGAAAATGAGAAAAAAACCTTAGAAAAATTTGCTTCTTTAGGAATTGGAGCGGGAAAAAGATTTGATTTAAAGGTTTTTTCACCACAAGTAAAAACAGCTATACACGAAATTCCGAATCAGGTTTTTGAAACTTTTAGTAAAGAAAAATCAATCACAAACAAATTAATAAATGGATGGAATCTTGGTCGCAAAATAATTGGTAGTTATGGAACTGATTATTATAGCAGAGCTTCTACTGCTTATTTTGGTCTCGGTGCAAATTTGCGGGAAGATGCAATTTACCCCTCCTGTTTTTTTGATAATGAAGGAAAAAAATTAAATGGCGCAAATAAATACGTATTGCATTTTGAAAAAGGTAAAACACCGCCGGCTAATGCATTTTGGTCGCTCACAATGTATGATCCCGAGGGTTATTTTATCAGTAACAATATCAATCGATATACATTGGGAGACCGAAGCAATTTAAAAACCAATGCAGATGGATCTGTAGATATTTACATTCAAAAAAATACACCAGAAAAAAGCAAAGAAACCAATTGGCTGCCGTCTCCAAAAGGAGATTTTAATTTATTATTGAGAGTTTATTGGCCTAAACAAGAAATACTTAACGGGAATTGGACACCGCCAAGTGTAAAAAAGCTTTAGTTTAAATATTTATTCTAAAATCACTTCAAGATTACCAATTTCAGGATTTTGCTGACAATCTAAAAGCTGTAAAATCAATTTAAGCGATTGCTTGTCTGAGCTCATAATTGCTTTTTCATTAGAAACAGATTTTATATTCCTGGGAAAATGATATTCCAGAGTAAGTGTATGCAGTAATTTAAATCCAGAAATCTGCTTTCTAAACTCTTCAATTTGTTTTCTCTTTTTCTTTAGTTCTTCAGTGTCAGTAATTTTTACAATTCTTTTAAAAACTGTTCCATCAAAAAAATAGCTCATATTAAAACAATGATCTTCTGCGCTTAATGCATAATTATGTTTCAAGTCACCTGCATATTCTTCGGTTTTGTATAAATCTGGAATTGACGCTGCGTTAATAAAATCCTGTTCAAACTCGCATCTGAATTCTTTCTCAAACGAACTCTCTTTTATATGCCATTTTACATTTTTGTATTTATTGAAAATAGCTTTTTCTGATGCAGGAAGTTTTGAGAAATTTACAGCATATTTCGTTATATAATCATTAAAAACATAGCTACTATCCCTAAATATTTCTTCTTTTGAATATTCTCCGTGAGCCAATTGCAAATAACTGTTTTCGTCCCGAAGCGCACTAACTTCAATATTGCCACTGCCATCTGAATTTAGATGAATTGTTTCTGTGATTTGACAGCTAATAAGAAAAAAGAAAGGCAGAAATAGTATTATTTTTTTCATTGATATTTTTGAAGATTCTCAAATTTGAATTGCTAAAATACTGAGAATTTTCTGTCCCTGAAAAAACTATAATTATTTTCAAATGAAGAAATTGCCGTTTTTTCAAATTTAACTATCTTTGCGCTCTTAAAAAACAGTATATAATGGCCTTATCTGAACAAGAAATCATTCGAAGAGAAAAACTTCAAAACTTACGCAACTTAGGAATCAATCCTTATCCAGCAAATCTTTTTCCTGTAAATCATACTTCAAAACAGATAAAGGAAACGTTTGAAGAAGGTAAGAAGGTGATCGTTGCCGGACGTTTGATGAGTGTTCGTGATCAGGGAAAAGCTTGTTTTGCCGAATTGCAGGACAGCGAAGGACGTATTCAATTGTACGTGAATCGTGATGTTTTATGCGAAGGTGACGACAAAACTTTATACAACCAAGTATTCAAAAAATTAACCGATTTAGGAGATTTTATTGGTATTGAAGGTGAATTGTTTACCACACAAGTTGGTGCAAAATGTATTCGCGTGAGTGGTTTTACTTTCTTGAGTAAAACTTTACGTCCGCTTCCTTTACCAAAAGTAGATGAAGAAGGAAATATTCACGATGCTTTTAATGACGCTGAATTACGTTACAGAATGCGTTATGTAGATTTAACAGTAAATCAACACGTTAAAGAAACTTTCCTTAAACGTACGAAGTTGTTTAATGCTATGCGTGGTTATTTTAATGATGCTGGTTATATTGAAGTAGAAACTCCAGTTTTGCAATCCATTCCTGGTGGAGCTTCTGCACGTCCGTTTATTACGCACCATAATTCGCTAGATATTCCGCTTTACATGCGTATTGCGAATGAATTGTATTTAAAAAGATTAATTGTTGGTGGATTTGAAGGTGTTTATGAGTTCTCTAAAAACTTCCGTAACGAAGGTATGGACAGAACGCATAATCCTGAATTTACCGCAATGGAAATATATGTAGCCTACAAAGACTACAACTGGATGATGGAATTTGCTGAAGGTTTGCTAGAGCATTGTGCTATTGCTGTAAATGGAACTAGCGAAGTTACTTTTGGTGAGCACCAAATCAACTTTAAAGCGCCTTATGCACGCGTTACAATGACAGATTCTATTAAACATTTTACTGGTTTTGACATTTCTGGAAAAACAGAAGAAGAATTGTTTGAAGCTGCCAGAGGAATGGGAATTGAGGTTGACAAAACAATGGGTAAAGGAAAATTGATTGATGAAATTTTTGGAGCTAAATGTGAAGGAAATTATATTCAGCCAACTTTTATTACTGATTATCCAAAAGAAATGTCGCCACTTTGTAAAGAACACCGCGACAATCCAGAATTGACAGAACGTTTTGAATTAATGGTTTGTGGTAAAGAAATTGCAAATGCTTATTCTGAATTGAATGACCCAATTGATCAAAGAGAGCGTTTTGAAGATCAAATGCGTTTGGCTGCAAAAGGTGATGACGAAGCTAACGGAATTATCGATGAGGATTTCTTAAGAGCTCTTGAATACGGTATGCCTCCAACTTCTGGAATGGGAATTGGAATGGACCGTTTGATTATGTATTTAACGAACAACGCTTCTATTCAGGAAGTTTTATTGTTCCCACAAATGCGTCCGGAGAAAAAACTTTCTCAGATTGAATTGTCTGATGAAGAGAAAATAATTATTACTTTATTAAAAGCTAACGAAAATAAAATGGAATTGGCCCAGCTTAAAGTTGCTGCTAACTTAAGCGGTAAAAAATGGGATGCTTCTATGAAAAACTTATCTAAACACGGTTTGACTAAAGTTGCTGTTGATGGCGAGTTTAAATTTGTTGAATTGGTGGGGTAAGTTAAAAAAATCCAATTTTAGAAATTCCAAATTCTAAAAATTGAGTTTATAATATTTCAAACCCGACAGGTTTTAAAAACCTGTCGGGTTTTTTATTTTAATTACATACCTTTGATAATTCAAATTACATTATTATGGGTGCTTTAGAAATAAAACTAGAAATATTTGACAAGTTAAAAAACATTGAAGATATAAGTTTACTTGAAAAAATAAGAAGCATATTAAAAAATGCTGATACATCTAAAGTCTATCAATTGGAACAATATGAAATTGATATGCTGCAAGAAAGCGAAGAGGATTTAAAATATGGAAGAGTTATTTCCCAAGAAGATTTAGATAAAGAAGATTTAGAATGGCTTTCAAAATAATCTGGACAAAAACTGCTGTTAATCAAAGAAGAAAAATATTAATATATTGGACTAAAAGAAATAAATCTGCAACCTACTCGAAAAAACTAATTATCGAAATTGCAGAAAGAGTACAGTTTTTAGTTAACAATCCTGAAATTTATATAAAAACAAGTTTTATTGATATACGTACCTCAACATTAGGACACTATAATATTTTTTACAAAGTAACCGAAAGTGAGTTTATAGTAATGGCTTTTTGGGACAATCGTCAAAATCCTAAAAAACTTTTCAAAATTTTAAAAGAACAATTTTAATTTTCAAACCCGACAACCTTTAAAACCTGTCGGGTTTTGTATTTTAATTCTAAAACGAAAACTTCTCATATTTCTCTTTATAAATATCTAAAATCTTAAATGCTTTTTCAGGAATTTTTTCTTTCCAAATTTCCTGAACAGATGGGTTTGGCGGATATTTCCCATTTTTCATTTTCATTAAATGAAATTTTCCTTTACTTGAAAACAAAAGATCCTGGAATTTTTCTGAAGAACTCGGTGCAATTAAAATTGGAAATTCTGTTACAGTGAAATTGCTTATTACACTTCCGTCATTATTTAAAATGTAGCCCGAACAACCTCCGCTTCCGCAAAAATAAGAATTAGTGAAACCAACAACATATTCGTCTTTTTTATCATTATTTAAGTCAACAGCATCGTAGTAAAAAAAGCGATCTTCTTTTGTCATAGCCGGCACGTCTTTTTGAAGTAAAATCAAAAGCTGTTTCCTAATCATATTAACCACTTTATCATCTTTTGCCGGAGCATCACTTACATCTGCGGTTCCAGCTGCTGTTTTGGTTAATGTATCTTCGATAATGGCTTTAATGATATTTTTTTTGACTGCAGGATCTTTCTTCTGACAGGAATACACGGATAGAATTACAAATGCAATTAAAATAATATTTCTCATAGTTTCTATTTTTAATTTCTAAACAAGTAAAGCGGCTTTGTTTTCGATATTATTTTGAGTTAAAAGCTCTTTGATATTATTATACGTTACCAAAGCAATCTGTGTCAAAGCTTCATTCGTAAAAAATGCCTGATGGGCCGTAACCAAAACATTCGGAAAACTCATTAATCGTTGAATGTTATCATCCTGAATAATATCTGCCGAAAGATCTCTAAAAAACAATTTCTCTTCCTGCTCGTAAACATCGATTCCGAGATAACCAATTTTGCCTTCTTTTAAACCTTCAATAACGCAAGGAGTTTCTATTAATCCGCCACGGCTTGTGTTGATGATCATAACATTATCTTTCATCAAATCGATTGAACTTTTATTGATTATATGTTTCGTTTGATCGTTTAATGGACAATGCAGCGAAATAATATCACTTTCTTTAAAAATTGTATTTAAATCGGTAAAAACAACGCCGTCTTTCTCCATTTCCTGATTCGTTACAATGTCGTAAGCCAAAACTTTACATCCAAAACCTAAAGCGATTTTAGCGAAAGCTTTACCAATATTTCCAGTTCCGATGATTCCGATAGTTTTTCCGAATAAATCAAAACCTAACAATCCGTGTAAAGAAAAATTTTGTTCTCTAACCCTATTATAAGCTTTGTGTGTTTTTCTGTTTAAAGTCAAAATCATGGCCATTGCATGTTCTGCAACCGCTTGAGGCGAATACGCAGGAACACGACAAACTTTAATATTGTATTTTTTCGCAGCCTCTAAATCTACATTATTGAAACCTGCACAACGCAAAGCAATAATTTTAACTTGCTTTTCTGCCAATTGTTTTATCACAGCTTCATTTACAATATCATTTACAAAAACACAAACAATAGCACAATCCTGAATCAAAGTTACGGTTTGCGGATTAAGCTGGGTTTCAAAAAAATCCAATTCAAAACCAAACTCATTGTATTTATTAAAGAAAGTTTTATCATAAGGCTGAGTCGAAAAAAAAGCAATTTTATTTCCAGTTAAAGATGCGTCCAAACCCATAATATTATTAGTTATTTATTCGTTAATATAAATTTACTGATAAATTCTGACAATCTAATTATCCGTTTGATTAATGATTTTCAATTTGTTAATTAAAACAACATTTATTTCCGTCAATTAAACCAAATGAATTTCCTACAGTCTAATTGATATAACCTTAAAAAAAATAAATCATGAAAAAATTAATTATCGCAGCTATGTTATTGGTTGGTGCAGCAAGTTTTGCTCAAGATGCAGATCCGCCTGCAAGACCACAAAAAGAGAGAATGACGCCTGAAGAACGTAATGAAAGACAATTAAAAAAACTAACTTCAGAATTAAGTCTGGATGCTAATCAACAAGCTCAGGTAAAACAGCTTTTGGCTGACAGAAGCGCTAAAGCAGAAAAACTTAGAGAAGAACGTAAAGCAAAAAAAGACAGCAATGTAAAACCTACTGCTGAAGAAAGAGCGGCTGTTAAAAAACAAATGGAAGATGAAGTAGCGGCAAACGACACTAAAATGAAATCGATCTTAAAAGCAGACCAATACACAAAATGGAAAACTTTACAGCAAGAAAAAAAGGACAAGATGATGGATCGAATGAAAGATCGCAGAGATGAAAATCAATAATATAGAAGAGGCTTTTTAAGCCTCTTTTTTATTTTAAACACATTATGTTTTTCTTAATACTTTCTGTTAAATAAAAGACAAACCTGACAATTCAATTAAACTTAGCAAACTCTTTGAAGTCTAATTGATATAAACTTTAAAAATAACTAATTATGAAAAAGATATTTATTGCAGTCTTATTATTTGTTGGAATAGTAAGTTTTGCACAAGACATCAATCAGAAAACTGGTAAGGATCAAAAAGAAAAACTAACTCCTGAGCAACGTAACGAGAAACATTTGCAAAAGCTGACTTCTGAATTGAATTTGGATAAAAAGCAACAGGAACAATTTAAACAGCTCTTGGCAGAAAGAAGTGCGAAAGCCGAAAAATTTAGAGATGCCAGAAAAGACAGTAAAACAAAACCTACTGCAGAAGAAAGAGAAGCTTTTAAAAAACAAATGGAAGCCGAAAAAACAGCTAACGATGCAAAAGTAAAAGCAATCCTGAATGCTGACCAATATACAAAATGGACAGCGCTTAAAAAAGATCATGATCATAAAGGAAAAAATCATCACAGAGGTGATTTTAAAACACCTCAAGAACGTGATGCAGCGCATTTGCAAAAACTAACAACTGAGTTAAACTTAAATGCGGATCAGCAAAAAAAAGTGAGTGAACTTTTATCTGACAGAAGTACTAAAATGGCAATGCTGAAAAAAAGCAGAAAAGACACAAAGCCTACAGATGCTGAAAAAGATGCCATGAAGAAACAAATGGAAGAAGATCATAAAGCAAATGATGCTAAAATGAAAGCTATTCTGAATGCAGATCAATATAAAAAATGGACAGCAATTCAGAAAGAGCACAAAGACAAAATGAAAGATCACCGAAAAGATAAAATGTAATTGAGATCAAAAAAAAGAGGCTTTAAAGCCTCTTTTTTGTTATTAAAATGTTTTGGAAACTTTGTCGATCGCATTAATTGTAAAATCCAAATCTTCATAAGACAATGCATCTGTAATAAACCAAGTTTCATAAGCAGATGGCGCAATGTAAACACCTTCGTTTAATAATCCGTGGAAGAATTTTTTGAACGTTTCATTATCTCCTTTTGCAGCCGTTTGAAAATCAGTAACAGGATTTGCATCAAAATGTACAGAAATCATAGAACCTACTCTATTGATTGTAAATACAACATTATTGGCTTTTAGCACTCGGTCAATTCCAGCTTCTAAATAAGCTGTTTTTTCTTCTAAGCGTGTAAAAATTGCTGCGTCATTGTTTAAAGCTTGCAACATTGCCAATCCTGCAGCCATTGCCAAAGGATTTCCAGATAATGTTCCGGCTTGATAAACTGGACCAAGCGGTGCTAAATAATTCATGATTTCTTCGCGCGCAGCAAAAGCACCAACCGGAAGTCCGCCTCCGATTACTTTTCCAAAAGTCACGATATCAGCATTAATATTATATAATTCCTGAACTCCTCCTTTTGCCAAACGGAAACCCGTCATAACCTCATCAAAAATCAATAAAATTCCGTTTGCAGAACACAAATCTCTTAAACCTTGCAAGAAACCTTTTTGAGGCGGAATACAGCCCATATTTCCGGCAACTGGCTCAATAATAATAGCCGAAATTTCATTTTGATTCGCTTCGATTAGCGTTTTTACATTCTCTAAATCATTGTATTTAGCTAACAAAGTATCTTTTGCAGTGCCGCTGGTAACACCTGGACTGTTTGGAGAACCAAAAGTTACGGCCCCGCTCCCAGCCTGAATCAAAAACGAATCCGAATGTCCGTGGTAACAGCCTGCAAATTTTATAATTTTATCTCTTTTTGTAAAACCTCTCGCCAGACGAATTGCGCTCATACAAGCTTCTGTTCCTGAATTTACAAAACGAATTTTATCAATATTCGGAACCATTGAAACTGCTAACGCAGCAATTTCAGTTTCCAATTCTGTCGGCATTCCAAATGAAGTTCCCAGTTTTGCTTTTTCAATTACTGCATCAACAACAGGTTGAAATGCGTGACCCAAAACCATTGGTCCCCAAGAATTGATGTAATCAATTAATTTGTTTCCGTCTTCGTCATACAAATAAGCACCTTTAGCGCTTTTTACAAAAATCGGAGTTCCTCCAACGGCTTTAAAAGCACGAACTGGCGAATTTACTCCTCCCGGAATTACTTTTTCTGCTTCAGCAAAAAGCTGACTACTTCTTTTATATAACATTGTTTTTATTTTAGATTTTAGAGTTCAGATTTTAGATTTATTTCTAACTGAAAACTATTTTACTTTTAATTTTTGACCAATCGAAATTGCATTATCCGAAAGATTATTCTTTTGTTTTAAATCATCAACCAATACATTAAACTTTTTCGAAATTGAATACAAAGTATCTCCTTTTTGAACTTCATACAAAGAAGGATCATTTGAATTTGAGTTCGAATTTGTTTTTGTATTTGATGTCGGCGTAGAAGATGAATTTCTTATCGGAGCCGTTTTATTAATTGCTACATAGGTTTTTCCTGTAACCTGACAATCGTATTGATGCAGATTATAGCGCTCAATATAACTGATTAATTTATCGGGATAATTAGGATCTGTTGCATAACCTGCTGCACGCAAACCTTTTGACCACGCCTTATAATCGTCTTTTTCGTAAGTAAACAAAGTCGCGTATCTTTTCTTCCCAACCAAAAATAAAGCGTGATCTCTGTATGATTCTGAAGCTTCTGGATATTTTCTAAAACATTCCTGAGAAGAATCATCGTCATGACGAACGCTTTCTCCTAACCAATCCGCATGACATTTTATTCCGAAATGATTATTGGCTTCTACCGCCAAATCTCCTCTTCCCGCGCCCGATTCTAAAATGCCCTGCGCCAAAATAATACTTGCCGGAATACCGTATTTCTGCATATTACTCATTGCAATATCTTTAAACTGCAACACATAATTATTAATTAAATCGCTGGTTACAACTGTTTTTGAAGTAGATTGAATAACCTCAGTTGTATTATTTGTAGAAGGATAATTTTTGCCGATTGGCTTAACGGGAGTGCCTCTTTTTGTCGAAGCCGTTCTGGTTTGAACTGCTGCCGCTTTTTTAGTCGTCGCGATTGCAGGCTTACTGGAAGAACAGCTTGCTAACACTGCGATGGCGAAAAGTATCGATATTTTTTTAAACATTCTTTTTTAGTATTGGTAATTTCTTCTGCTTCAATTTTAAATTCATTCCGTCAATACCTTGTAAGCCGCCGGTGTGAATGAGTAAAATTTTTGAATGCGCAGGAAAATAATTTTTATGAATTAAATCTATAACGCCAAAAACCATCTTTCCTGTATAAACTGGATCTAAAGGCACTTTATTTTCTTCTAAAAAAGTATTGATAAATTCAATTAATTCTAAATTTATCTTCCCATAACCTCCAAAATGATAGTCAGAAATTAAATCCCAGTTATCTTTTTTTGCAAAAATACGAATTTCATCCTTTAAAAAGTCACCTTTTAACGCTGGAAACCCTAAAACTTTCTGATTTGGAAAAGCACTATTTATCAAACCCGAAATTGTACCTCCAGTTCCTACAGCACAGCAAACGTAATTAAAATCTGCATCTTCTTCTGTTAAGATTTCTTCACAGCCTTTTACAGCCAATTCATTTGTACCACCTTCGGGTACCAAATAAAAATTACCAAATTTCTGTTTTAAATCTTCTATAAATGAAATTTCGTTTTTAAGTCGATAATCTTCTCTCGAAACAAACACGAATTGCATTCCGTTTTCCTGAGCAAATTTTAACGTTGGGTTTTCTTCAATTTTATCCAAAAGTTCTTCCCCGCGAATAATTCCGATAGTTTTAAAACCCTGCTCTTTTCCTGCATAAGCGACCGCGGCAATATGATTAGAAAATGCACCTCCAAAAGTCAGTACTGTTTCTTGATTTTCGGCTTTCGCCTGAAGTAAATTGTATTTTAGTTTTCTAAATTTATTTCCCGAAACAAACGGATGAATCAAGTCTTCTCGTTTTATGGATAAAGAAATAGTATTAGGAAAATCGATATGAATTTCTTGGTTCAAAATCTATTTTTGTTTTAAAGTTAAATAATTCCAAGATTGAAAAAAGGAACGATTTTTTAAATAATTAAAGTCAGTTTCATTGGCATAAGCTTCTCTTTCAAAACTGATGTTTCGATAAGCTAAATCTTTGTTTTTATATTGAATAAAACGAATTAAAAATTCCAGAAAATAACAAATAAAAAAAGGAAGAATAAGCATTTCTAACTGTTGGCGTAAATGTATTTTTTCATGATTTAAAAAAACAGCATTTACCTGGTCTTTATAATATTTAATTAAAATAAAGGGATAAACCGTCATGCCACGATAACCTTTCGGAATTAAATATTTAGCAACAATCAGAAACATTTACTGTAAAATTTATAAATTTGTAAAGGCAAAATTGTTTGTTTTTCATTAAAATCCAATCTCAAGATTGTTATTTTTTAATTAAAACCAAAACAATGCCACAAAACAGGTTTATGAAAGAACAAAGTAATGAAAATAAATTAATCGAAGGCGAAGATTTTTATTATACGCCCGAAGGTTATAAATGTTTTACCGAAAAACACCATCTTAAACGTGGTTACTGCTGTAAAAGCGGCTGTCGTCATTGTCCGTACGGATATGATAAACAAACGGGAGAAATAAAGAAAATTAGATAATGTGGCCATTTGAAAATTAGATAATTTTTAAAATCAAATTCCAATTCAATCTAAAGTCTAAAATCAGAAATCTAAAATATACATGGATATTCGCTCAAGAAAATTTAGGATTAAAATCCACAAATCTTATCATAGGTCGGATATTCGTTATCCTTAGTTGCTTTAATTAGAAAATGTGACAATTTGAAAATTAGATAATTTAAATAAATTTTAAATTCAAATTGCATAAATTAAAATTTTGGTCGCATTTGAACCAAAGAACAAAAAAATTAATCTGTTGTTAATCTAACTGAAATATCTTAGCAGCTTAGGACCTTAGCAACTCAGCATCTTTAAAAAAATGACCTTTCAACAAGAAATACAACAAGGAATTCCTTCTATATTACCTCCAAAAAAAGCATACGATTTGGCAATAAACCACGCGCCAAAACGAAAAGAAATTCTTTCCGCAGAAGAAAAAAAACTGGCTTTAAAAAATGCTTTACGTTATTTTGAACCTCAACATCACGCCGAATTAATTGTTGAATTTTCGGAAGAATTAGAAAAATACGGTCGCATTTATATGTATCGTCTTCGTCCGGATTACAGAATGTACGCGAGACCAATTGACGAATATCCGGGAAAATCTTTGCAGGCAAAAGCGATTATGCACATGATTCAAAACAATCTGGATTATGCTGTGGCACAACATCCGCACGAATTGATTACCTATGGCGGAAATGGTGCGGTTTTTCAGAACTGGGCGCAATATTTATTGACGATGCAATATTTGTCTGAAATGACAGACGAGCAGACTTTAACCATGTATTCTGGACATCCGATGGGATTATTTCCTTCGCATAAAGAAGCACCAAGAGTTGTAGTAACAAACGGAATGGTAATTCCGAATTATTCTAAACCCGACGATTGGGAAAAAATGAATGCTTTGGGCGTTTCGCAATACGGACAAATGACAGCGGGAAGTTATATGTACATTGGCCCACAGGGAATTGTACACGGAACTACCATTACAGTTTTGAATGGTTTTAGAAAAATAAAACTAAATCCCGAAGGCAATTTATTCGTAACTTCTGGACTTGGCGGCATGTCTGGCGCACAGCCAAAAGCCGGAAATATAGCAGGCTGTATTACGGTTTGTGCCGAAGTAAATCCGAAGATTACTAAAATCCGCCACGAACAAGGCTGGATTAACGAAATTGTAACTTCAACAGAAGAATTGGTTGCCAGAGTCAATTCGGCGAAAGCCAAAAAAGAAACGGTTTCTATCGCCTATTTAGGAAATGTTGTTGACGTTTGGGAATGTTTCGATAAGGAAAATATCAAAATTGATTTAGGTTCAGATCAGACTTCGCTTCATAATCCGTGGGCGGGCGGTTATTATCCGGTTGGAATTTCCTTTGAAGAAGCTAACGAGATGATGGCCAATAACCCGGAATTATTCAAAGAAAAAGTTCAGGAAACCTTACGTCGTCATGCCGATGCAATTAACAAACATACGGCAAAAGGAACGTACTTTTTTGATTACGGAAATGCTTTTTTATTAGAAGCTTCACGTGCAGGAGCTGATGTAATGTCCGAAAATAATATCGATTTTAAATATCCGAGTTACGTGCAGGATATTATGGGACCAATGTGTTTTGATTATGGATTTGGGCCTTTCCGTTGGGTTTGTACTTCTGGAAAACCGGAAGATTTAGTAAAGACTGATGCAATTGCTTCTCAGGTTTTAGAAGAAATGGCGAAAACCGCTCCAGACGAAATTCAGCAGCAAATGCAGGATAACATTAAATGGATAAAAGGCGCGCAGGAAAACAAACTGGTTGTGGGTTCTCAGGCACGCATTTTATATGCTGATGCCGAAGGTCGCGTTAAGATCGCAGAAGCTTTTAATCAGGCGATTGCTAAAGGCGAAATTGGCGCTGTGGTTTTAGGTCGCGATCATCATGATGTTTCGGGAACGGATTCTCCGTACAGAGAAACTTCAAATATCTATGATGGCTCCCGTTTTACGGCTGATATGGCGATTCAGAACGTAATTGGGGACAGTTTTAGAGGAGCTACCTGGGTATCAATCCATAACGGTGGCGGCGTTGGCTGGGGAGAGGTTATAAACGGTGGATTTGGTATGGTTCTTGATGGTTCTAAAGAGGCTTCAAACCGTTTAGCATCAATGCTTTTTTGGGATGTTAACAACGGAATTTCAAGACGAAGCTGGGCTCGAAATGAAGGTGCTGTTTTTGCTATAAAACGTGCAATGGAAGTTCAGCCTTTATTAAAGGTAACTTTGCCCAATTTTGTGGATGAAAGTTTGCTTTAGTTTTTTAATAAAACGAGAACAATTAATATTTATAAATATGAAAACATTCAAATTAGTCCCAGTTTTTTTGCTTTTAATACTAGCCTCATGTAGTACCGTTAGTGTTTATTCTGATTACGATAAAAACGTAGATTTTGCGCCTTATAAGACTTATGCTTTTTTTAAGCCCGGAATTGATAAGGTCGAAATTTCTGATTTGGATAAAAGACGTATTTTACGTGCCATAGATGAGCAAATGCAAGCCAAAGGTTTTACTAAAAGTGAAAACCCGGATTTATTAGTAAACATTTTTACTAAATCGAGAGAACAGGTAAATGTAAATCAATTTAGCGCTGGCTGGGGTTACGGCTGGGGCTGGGGTTGGAATCCTTACATGATGTATGGAAATCAGACTTCTGTTTCTACTTCTACAGAAGGAACTTTATACATTGATTTAATCGATGCTAAAAAGAAAGAAATGATTTGGCAAGGTGAAGGAATCGGAAACTTAACTAAAAACGTTGATAAAAAAGACGAAAAAGTTAATGAGTTTGTAACTAAAATTTTAGCGCAATATCCGCCTGTAAAAAAATAATTTTAAGTACATTTGTTTTTCAAACAAGAAAAAATGACGAATTTTAATAACATTATTATCGCTATTATCAGCATTATTGCAATTACGCAATAATGGCGAGGTGTTATATAAATAAGTAAACATACAATTTATGAAACCTCCCAAAACTGGGAGGTTTTTTATTTTTAAGTCGCCACGAATTACACAATTACTCGAATTTTTTCCTTTGTTTGAGCTAAAAAAATTAGTGCAATTCGTGTAATTCGTGGCAAAAAAACAAAAACAACCATTATGGAATTATTCAACGAAGTACTCGCCGCCAAAAAACATTTAGAAAACGTAGTTGCTGCTACCCCGCTTACTCAAAATTTGAATCTCTCGGATGAATTTGGAGCAACTATTTTATTAAAAAGAGAAGATTTACAAATTGTAAGATCATACAAAATTAGAGGTGCTTACAACAAAATTTCATCTTTGACTGAAAAAGAAAAAGCTAACGGAATTGTTTGTGCCAGTGCCGGAAATCATGCGCAGGGCGTTGCTTATTCCTGTAATTTACTTCAGATAAACGGCAAAATTTATATGCCCAAAACAACTCCGAAACAAAAAGTAAAACAAGTACAATTGTTCGGAAAATCTTTTGTTGAAATTGTTCTTACCGGAGATACTTTTGATGATGCTTATGCTTCGGCAACAGCAGATGCCATTAAAAATCACAAAACATTTGTGCATCCTTTTGATGATTTAAAAGTAATTGCCGGTCAGGGAACTGTTGGTTTAGAAATTCTAGAAACTTATGCAGCACCTATTGATTATGTTTTTGTTCCGATTGGCGGCGGCGGACTGGCTTCTGGATTATCGGAAGTTTTTAAACATTTGAGTCCGAATACTAAAATAATTGGCGTTGAACCAAAAGGCGCGCCTTCGATGAAAACTTCTATTGAAGAAAATAAAAATACAGCCCTAAAAACCATTGATAAATTTGTAGACGGCGCCGCTGTAAAACAAGTCGGCGATATGACTTTTGAAATCTGCAAACAAAATCTGGAAGATATAATTCTCGTTCCCGAAGGAAAAGTCTGCACCACAATTTTGAGATTGTATAATGAAGAAGCAATGGTTGTAGAACCTGCCGGCGCATTGACAATTGCAGCTTTAGATCTTTATAAAGATAAAATAAAAGGTAAAACCGTTGTCTGCGTTGTGAGTGGCAGCAATAATGATATCGAAAGAACTGCCGAAATAAAGGAACGTTCTTTACTTTATGAAGGTTTGATGCATTATTTTATGATTCAGTTTCCGCAACGTCCGGGCGCTTTAAAAGAATTTGTAAATAATATTTTAGGTCCCGATGATGACATTACGTATTTTCAGTTTCATAAAAAAAACAACCGCGAAGTAGGTTCTGTAGTGGTTGGTTTAGAGTTGAAAAATAAAGATGATATTATGGCTATCAAAATAAACATGACACAAAATGGTTTTGAATTTCAATATCTCAATGATAATCAGGATTTGTTTACGCAGCTGATTGGTTAATTTAAAACCTGAATTTGACTATTATAAGATGTTTAACTCCTGCAAGGTTTCCAAAACCTTGTAGGTATTTGAGTCTACAAAGAATAATACCTACAAGGTTTTGGAAACCTTGCAGGAAACAAAAAAGCTGTCTGAAAAATCTCAGACAGCTTTTAAAACCAACGTGAATTACAAATTAATTATTTTATAATTTTTTGTGTGTGAACTCCTTTTTCATCGATAACTTTTACGATATAAATTCCTTTCGCCAATGCAGAAATATCAATTTCATTGGTTTGATTATTCGAAAAATCAAATTCTTTTTTAGCCAAAACCTGACCTGATAATGAATATAATTCTGCCTGAGCATAAGTCGAATAATTACTATTTACTTTAATCGTATTATCACTTGAATAAATAACTAGTTTCTCTTCTTGTGGTGTTTCTATTGTATTTACAGCAACTTTTTTTCCAGTTGCAGAAGTTTCAACCTGCACCAACTGCCATTGCTGATTCAATCCTCCTGTGTAAGCCCAAACCTGAATATTGGCTCCGTTTACTGTAGAAACATTCTCAACATCAAGTGATTTTCCGCTGTTTACATTTATAATTTTATAATAACCTCCGCCAAGACTTGTAACCGTCCATTTAAATTCGTTTGAAGTTCCAGCTGTTCGCTGCACCACTTTTACACCATCTCCAGTACCGTTATTTTCTGTCGCCAGATACATTTGAGTCGATTTTACTACGATATAAAAATTACCGCTTCCGGCAGAAACAAACTTCCAACGCTGATTGCTTCCGCCTCCGTTTGTAATATCATATTGCTGAATTCTTCCTCCGCTTGTCGTAGAATTATCGGCAACATCTAAACCTTTATTACTGTTTCTTGAAATTATATTATAATATCCCGGAAAAGTTGCTGCTGATCCTGTAACCGTAATAGTACTTGTTGCGGTTTTGTTTCCGTCTGCAGTTGTTACCGTAATTACGGCTGTTCCTGCAGCAATTCCTGTAACCAATCCAGAACCGTTTACTGTTGCAACGGCTGTGTTGCTGCTACTCCAGTTTACATTTTTATTTGTGGCATTACTCGGAGCAACTGTTGCTGTTAACTGTGTGCTTGATCCAGCTGCAATTGATGCAGAAGTCGGACTCATAGTAACTCCTGTAACGGCTACCGGAGCACTTGTTGTCCAATTGAAAGTTACCGCAGCATTTGCAGGAACGGCATAATTAAAAGCTGATGATCCTGAAACAATCTTAATTGTATTTGATGATCCGCTTGTGTTATAAACCAAAAGAGCAATTGATCCGTCAGGATTTTTAAATCCAACAGAAAGAATACTGCCGCTTGTGCTTGAAGAACCAATTCTTTGTGCGCCTGGTTTTACAAATTTCGAAATTTGCCCTATAATATAATACGCTACATTTTTAGTATAACTTGTACTACTGGTAACTGTTACGGCTCCTAAACAAGTGTTACAGCCACCTGGTGTATGCGGCCCAATACTAGAATTGTTTGCAGCATTCCATTCTAGAACTGTTTTAGCCCAATTGTTGGTACTTCCGATAACAACATTTTGCATGTGCCAGCCAAAATCGCCGCCAAAACTACCGCCTGAACCTGTATATTGTTCTGTAAAATAGACGTTTTTATTGGTTGCCGTTTTTACTACTGACATATTCGAAATATTTCCTAAATACAAGTGAAATGCAGCGCCATCTACATAAGAACTATTGTTAAGAACATCAATTGGATAATCAGGATTATCACAATTATGATCAAAAGCAATGATTTTTATTCCTCCGTAACCTGCTGCTGCCATTTGTGGACCAAGTTGTTGATTAATGAAATTCTTTTGCTCTGTAGAATTCATTAGCATACTTGGCTCATTATTTGGATTTTCGGGTTCGTTTTGCGGCGTGATTCCCCAAATTGAAATACCCTGCGCAGCCATTGCATCAAAATATTTTACAAAATATTTGGCATACGCAGCATAATATTGTGTCTGCAAAGAACCGCCAAACCAAGAATTATTAGTTTTCATCCAACGCGGTGGCGACCAAGGTGTTGCCAATATTTTGATGTTAGGATTAATTAGTTTTATCTTTTTGATAATCGGAATTAAATACGTTAAGTCCGGCCCGTTAAGGCTAAAATTATTCATATTAGTATCCCCGGAAGTTTCGTTGTAACTATAAGAAGAACTGCTTAAATCTGAAGCACCAATACTAATACGAACAACATTGGCATTTAATCCTGTTGTCGGATTGTATAAATCATTTAATAATTGATTTTGCTGTGTAGCTGCCATTCCTGATATGACTTCGCAGCTTCCTTCGGTAAGTGTGTAACCAAAACCATCCATTGTTTGATAAGTAGTTGATGGATTAACTGTTACAGTTGACGGATTGGTTCCTGAATTTGTACCAAAACTTACAGTAGATTGTTGCTGCAATAGTTTGCTCTGATCGCTTGATGTTATCCAAGGTGTAACAGTTTGCGCATTTGTTTTAGTAATAAATAAAGTCAGCATAATGATTTGCATCATTATGATTAATTTTATTCTTTTTGTGGTTTTTGGGGTAATTTTGTGCATAGTTTTTAAGTTTTTGATAATTTAATTTTTCTTTGTTTTTAAGATTAATTTTATTAATAACAATCAAATTTATGTTAAATATTAATTATATAACATTTTATTAACCTTACAAATACACATCAAAATTGCTTTAAAACCTTACAAAAGCTTATCATAACAAAATACAAAATATTGATTATCAATAAAATAAATAAAAAACACAACCCTTACAAAACTCAAAAAAACATACTACTTGACGAGGTATTCAAATTGCTTTCAAAAACATCCTTTAGCACCTTATATACAAACAAAAAAAGATCAGAAAAAATCATTAAATGATAAATATCAGAAAACAGCAGACGAGTTATATCGTACTTTTGTAAAGGATTTAAAAATACAAACGAGAATGGAACTTCACGATATTTCAACTATAGAAGATATAAAACAAATGGTCAACAGTTTTTATGGTAATGTTAGAAAAGACGATCTTATTGGTCCTATTTTTAATGATAAATTACAAGACCGCTGGGAACCGCATTTGCAAAAAATGTACAATTTCTGGCAGACTATTTTATTCGATGTTCGTGCTTACTCAGGAACACCTTTTCCGCCACACAAACAATTACCGGTAGATCAAACTCATTTTGACCGTTGGATAAGTATTTTTAATACTACAATAGATGCTCAATTTGTCGGGCCAATTACTGAAGAGGCGAAAATGCGTGCTACAAATATGGCGTTTATGTTCAGCCATAAAATTGAATATTTTAGGAATGCTGAAAAGTAATAATCTTATGATAACTAATTCTCGATTTATTAGCATCGAGAATTAGCACTTAATAAGTTAATTTATTGCGCATCATAAACCTCAACTTTTGAGTTTGGAATTTTAAGTTCATTTGTTGGTGACTTCAAACAAACTTTACCACAATAAACGGGTTTATTAATATTACTTTTTTTAATTTCTTTATCAAATTTTATATACAGCTCGACATTTTTATTTTTCTCAAAAAATGATTCGAAACGATTCATCAATTGATTATTAAAAACACGTTCTTCCATTGGATCTTTTAGATGATCATTTTCATCAACCGTTTTACCATCCAACAAATCAACCCAGATTCTAACTTCTAATTTTCTGTTGAATCGGTCTTTAATAAAAATTGCCATTGTCTTTGGGATACCTTTGCCATATACTATATCTGTCAAAAACTCTAGACCTGCATTACTTTTATCTATTACTTCACCATTAAGAAAAGGAATATCAAAATCGTAAATTTTAAAGTCCGGATTATTGGTGCCAATAGTATAATGATATCTCTTAAGAAGATTTTTAAAATATGTATTGCTTATTTTATTATCATCTATTTCTTTCTGAACAAAAGGTAAAAAATCATTGTAGTAGGATTTCATAACACTTTTGCGGTCAAGATTTTTACTAAAATCGTTCCAGTCTTCATCAAAAGTTTCGTGTGCTTGATAGGTCCCTATTTCTTTATAACCCGCACTACCTCCCATCCAAACTGTTATCATGCCAAGTGGGGCAATTCCAACTTCGAGAGTATTATATGCTTTTTTATACTCTTCGCCATCAGGATAAAAAGAGGTGCCATAATCTTTCTTAAATATTTCATAGATCTTTTTTTGAGGTAACTCAAAATCTCCCGTATAAAATTTATTCTCGGTATAAGAGAACCAGGTTATCTCCATACTTTCTGGTACTTTTTTATTATCCTCTCCCACTACATAAGAACTGTTGCTAAACCCCCAAGTCCCTCTAAGAATTTCTCTGCTTGGTATCCAGACACTAGTACTGTCTGATAGTATAAAACTGCCATTAATTACTCTCATAGGATAACACTCATCGGCGCTTACTGCCGAACTCCATTCAAATTTTTCTATTTTTACAAACATATCTTTTTCTTGTTTTTTACAGCCCAAAACAATTATTAAGAGCACTACCATTATTATTTTTCTGTATTTTTTCATATTCTGTTAACCTTTTATGGGTTTTCTATAAGGTTTACCATCTTTATATCGTCCTCCTTTACCTAAAGCGTTTGAGGTTGAACGGTGGAGGTATTTATTGCGGATCGGTTTTAGATGCTCTTCCCGAATTGTAGCTTTTAAACTATGTGCGCCATCATTTTTTAAAGCATAGTTTATTAAATTTTCCTTCGCGAAAACTAAATCATCAGGCACTCTATAAATAGCATCTTTACTTCCTTCTATCAGCGTTTTATCAAAGTTTAAACCGTGTTTCTCCGCCATTTTTACCATGATAACCAGCCCAATATACTGGTAACTGTTTGGTATGCCTGTGCGAGTGCCTCCGTAAGGTTTTCCGGCTTGTTCACTTTTCATTGGGTAATTAAGCTGTTCTGGTGTGTACCATCCTTGTTCCAGTAAAACTTTTTGGATATTTTTAAAATCGGGTTCATCTCTAAAATACCGTGTTTCGTTTTCTATCTCGCCATAACCTCCGCCTACATCACTGTGTGCTCCTGGAATTTCTAACTCATAACCAACTCCTGCTGCAATTGAATGTTCTATGGTAGTGAGGGAAAAGTTTTCTCTATACTCATCTGCAGCTGTAAGATGAAAGACCTTCTTAACGCCTTCCATTTTTAATTTTAACTCATCGACATCATTCTCAAAATCTTTGTTAACTGCTCCAGTCACCAAACTATGCGCATCATGATAAGACGAAACAGTATCGAATAAACCTGCAAATTTCACAGAAAAATTAGACGATTCTATATCGTATTTATCCTGTATTTTATATTTAAGCGCAATAAAATGGCGAGCTGCAGCAGCACCACGGCTAAAACCAAAAACGGTTAACTCTATTTCTTTTATGAACTCTTTTTCTGTTATAATTTTCTTTTCGGTTAGTTTTTCAATATCATTTTTAATTTTCACAAAAGCCTTATTCACTTTTGCGGGAATTCCTGTTTTTCCGCTGCCAAAAGCATAACCATCAGTATCATCAACTTGATAATCTTCCGTTCCTTCGCCTTCTAAGTATATTTTTATTTCTTTGTTTTTATTATCTGCAATATTCATTTGATGTAAAATGGCAATATTTGAGTAGTAATTATCATAACTACTGCCATTTTCTTTATTCTTTTTATACGCTTCTGCAGCTTTTGTTTCTTTAGGAGTTAATGGGAGTCCTTTTTTCTTTTTTTCATAAACTAATCTTGCATCTGTATTATTGGAGTTATTTAATGTTCCGTCAAAAAATACATTTATATTCACTTTTACACCTTTTTTATTTTCTGGCTTTTTAAGTTTGTCAGGAATATGAACAACCATTGGGCTATTGCTCTTTGGCCTTTCGACTCTCTTTACCAAATTGTTAAAAACTTTAAGCTGTATTTTATCTTCAATTACATCAATTTTGCCTTTGTACTTAACTTCAGCATAAAACTCATGCATGTCTTCATTAATATAATCCTTATCATTAAGTATTTTTTGATACAATTTTAAATTATTAAAAAACAGTTCTGATTTTCCGTATCTATCAACTCGGGTTGTTTTACAAGTCCCCATATTTCTGGATTTTTTATCATGACCATCAAGACCTTCGTCTTCCCAAATAGTTACTTCAAGTGTATCGCCTACAGGAATGTTGAGTGTATGAATATATAAACGCACATTATCCAGATACGCAATTGCTCTACCGTTTAAATCTTCGTAATATTCATCTTGCCATTTAAGATTTTGAATACTTGGCTTTCCTGCTATAGGAATTAAATCTAGTGTAGTACTGCTGGATATACCAAATGCATCTGTAAAAAATACTTTTATTGTATATTCTATTCCTAAACTGCTCTGGTTAAAAGTAACTCCTCCATCATTTCCTAAATCTAAGATTTGCTTCCCTTTTTTTAGCAATTCCCAACGTTGTTTTACAATTCTTGAGAGATCTACTTTTGGTGTATTATTTGCATTTGGATCAATATAAAGTTCAATTTTTTTCTTTACGTGGGGGTCAATTGTTGACATTAATGTATAAACATTTTTACCTAGTACAGGTCTTGTATCTCCTTTTATATAAAAACTCATAATTATTTATTTTTCAACTTCAGGTACTCCGTTTAACTCGTTTTTAAATTCAGATATATCCACTAATGGATTAATAATATTACTTATCATTGGATTGGCTTTCATAAAATGAGTTTTAGTTAATTCTGCTTTTTGTCCATTTTTTGTAATACTGATGCAATCTGTTGTTCCCATTGGACACGTTGCTTTACTATCTTCAAGCAATATTTTGCCATTATTAGATAAAGTGACTTTTTCATAAAAATTACTCCACTTTGTAATTTGTACCACACATGGCAAATAATCATTTCCTGATGGTTGTTTTTTACATTTCCCAAAAGTATTCTTCTCTAATGTCTGACCAATTTCTTTACTAGTTGCAATGAGTTTACTTTCGCTTTCGTGATCATTTGCAAAATGTTTTTTTTGGGTCAAGACTTTTAAAATATCTGTTTGTGGTGCTACACTAAACTGACATTTAAGGGTTGCACCTTGTACTACTACGTGTTTTTTTGCCATAATAAAAAGTATTAATTTGTATAACAAATCCTATGTATTTAGCTAATATAGTACTTTTAAACAAATAATTGATATATTTTCCTACAAAATTATATCCGCAGAATTATATAATGATTGCATAAAAAATCACAGATAACGCAATAAAAGATACTTTAGAATAAAAATTTTGTGATGTTTGATGAAAAATCGACTTGTAAATTCGTAATTTTACATTTTAATCTACAACGTTTTCGAAATGAATCCAAATATTGAAACTAATCCGTTATTAGAAAGACTTCCGAAGCATTTAAAGCAATTTATCAAACCTCAGGATTACAGCGATTATACGCCAATAAATCAAGCGGTTTGGCGCTATGTAATGCGTAAAAATGTTGATTATTTATCTAAAGTAGCGCATCATTCGTATTTGGATGGATTGAAAAAAACCGGAATTGAAGTTAACTCGATTCCAAGTATGTACGGCATGAACCGAATCCTGACCGAAATTGGCTGGGCTGCGGTTGCAGTTGACGGGTTTATTCCGCCCAATGCTTTTATGGAATTTCAGGCTTATAATGTTCTGGTTATTGCTTCTGATATTCGTCAGTTAGAACATATCGAATATACACCCGCTCCGGATATTATTCACGAAGGTGCCGGCCACGCTCCTATTATAGCTAATCCTGAATATGCTGAATATCTGCGTCGTTTTGGCGAAATTGGCTGTAAAGCGATTTCTTCTCATAAAGATTATCAGATGTACGAAGCGATTCGACTGCTTTCTATTTTGAAAGAAGCCGAAGATACGCCTCAGGAAAAAATTGATGAAGCCGAAAAAGCTGTTGCTGATTTACAAAACAATATGGGCGAATTGTCTGAAATGGCCCAAATTAGAAACCTACATTGGTGGACAGTTGAATACGGTTTGATTGGAACGGTTGAAAATCCTAAAATTTACGGTGCTGGATTACTTTCTTCAATTGGAGAAAGTGCGTGGTGTATGACGGATAATGTGAAGAAAATCCCTTATGATATTTCGGCAGCAAACCAAAATTTTGATATTACGCAATTACAACCTCAACTTTATGTTACGCCTACTTTTTCTCATTTAAGTTTGATCTTAGAAGAATTTGCTAATAAAATGGCGTTGCGAACTGGCGGAATTTCCGGAATTAAAAAATTAATTCAGTCCAATGCTTTAGGAACTATTGAATTGAGTACGGGTCTGCAGATTTCTGGAGTTTTCACGAAAGTGATTGAAGAAGAAGGCAAACCAGTTTATATTCAGGCAACTGGAAAAACGGCATTATCGTACCGAGAAAAAGAATTGGTTGGTCACGGAACTTTAACACATCCTGACGGTTTTGGAAGTCCGATTGGGAAATTGAAAGGTTTTAATCTTGCGATTGAAGATATGAGTCCGATGGATTTGCAGGCTTATAGTATTGTTGAAAATGAAACTGTAAAATTGGAATTTGAAGGTAATATTATTGTTGAAGGTGAAATTATTACGGGTTCCAGAAATCTTCACGGAGAAATTATTCTAATTAGTTTTAGAAATTGTACCGTTATGCATGGCGACGAAATTTTGTTTAAACCCGAATGGGGAAATTACGATATGGCCATTGGTAAAAAAGTCGTTTCGGCATTTTCTGGTCCAGCTGATGTAAACAGTTTTGATTTGATTAATAATGTACCGAAAACGACCACTATAAAAGCAAAACATTCTGATGAACGTGATGATTTGGAAGTTCTTTACCAAACTGTTCGTTTAATTAGAGAAAATAAAGACTCTAAAACTGAACTTAAAAATGTTTTTGAAAAACTAAAAGAAAAGCATTCTAATGATTGGTTGCTTTCTGTAGAAATTGCAGAACTTCTGAAAGATTCTAATGAAACTCAATTATTGCAGGAAGTTTTAAATCATTTGGATGTATTGAAGTCTAAACGTCCTGAAATCGCGCATTTGATTTCTGGCGGTTTGGATTTGATTTTTGATGATGTTTTGCCACAAAGACACTAAACGTTAAGTTTTTTTGTTTCTCGCAGATTTGGCAGATTTAGGTGATTCTCGCTTTTTTTGTCATTTCGACGAAAGGAGAAATCACACTCGTATATCTATAAAGATTGACATGATACTATATGGAGTTTCTAGTGTGATTTCTCCTTTCGTCGAAATGACAATACTATGAGTATATTATTATTGGATAATAAATATATTAATATGCAATCTGTTCCTCGCAATGACTAAGATTGGCAAAAAACCTTTGTCGCTTTGTTACTTTGAGCCTTTGAACCTCTACTTAAAGCTTCAAATCATTAGAAAAATCCTTATCAGACTCAATTGTTTTTCCATTGTATTGCAATTTCCAACCCATTGAATTTGTCAAAATTAAAATCTTAGACAATTCGCTGATTAATCTGTTTTGGGCATTGGTTTTAAGAGAAGATTTTTCGATTTTCTTGGCAAGATTTGCTTTTACAGATTTGTTGATTTTATTGTAATCATCTCCTGTAAAAGGATTTAGTTTACTTTGTTCTACGTCGTAAAACTGAATATCAGGATTGATTTTTATTTCTTCTTTTGGAATATTTAGAATGGTGATTGTTTTGTTTTTTTCGTCAATATCGTATTTCATTTGATGAAGGTCGTAGGCAACGGTAACATCGGCATTTACGACGATCAGCGCTTTTTTCTCAAAAGAAATCATATCCATTAAATATTTCTGTTGATTTTTATACGTGATTACTTCAGAGAAATGTCCTTCGGTGACAACCAATTTTCCAACATTTAAGATTTGCTGCTGAATTAAATTGGTATTATAATCGATTGTAGAATCGTCGTCTTTTTTGAACTGACAATATTTGAAAGCCAAAATTATGACTAAAACAATGATTCCTACCCCTATAACTCTTTTAATTAAATTTTGCATTCTTCTAAAATATTTAGACCAAATTAGTTATTTTTTTAGTTTTGTTTGCCACTAAATATTTCTTTTTTTGCCACGAATTGCACTAATTAACACTAATTTATTTTATCTAAAATGCAATTTCTCGAATTTTATTTTTGAAATTAGAAATAATACAAACAAAAAAATCCGAGGAAATTTGTGCAATCGTTGCAAAAGAACATCGCAAAAAAACTAGAACGGATATCCAATCGCAATATTCAAAATTAGATTGTCTTTTCTCCACGGGCCGCTTCCGAAATTAATTTTATCAATTACCCACCTTTGTCCATCTGGAAGTGAAGGATCTCTAAGCGGAAATGCTAAATCGGTTCTTAAGACTAGAAATGACAAATCAAAACGTAAACCTGCACCTGCACCAACGGCAAGCTGTTTCATAAAATCTTTTGTGATTTCGGCTCCAGGCTTATTTGGGTCGGCATTTAGAAGCCAAATATTTCCGGCATCTACAAACAATGCGCCTCGTACAATACTAAAAAGTTTTGCCCTGTATTCTGTATTAAATTCAAGCTTTAAATCTGCCGATTGATCTGGTGTATAATTTAAGTTCGTCGATGGCGGAATCACATAACTACCTGGCCCTAAAGTTCTCGCTCTAAACGCACGGATACTATTGGTTCCTCCTACCACAAATTGTTTTGATGCTGGCAGCGTACTCGAATTTCCGTACGCATATCCTATACCAACTATTACCCTGCTCGCCAATTCGCTTTCTTTTCCTAATTTTAAATAATGCCTAAAATCAGTTTTAATTTTTACGTATTGACTAAACGGAACATCAAATATTGTCTTTTCTTTACCTTTATCCACGTTTGCACCTGTTACTAAACCAGTTATATTTCCGGCGAGATCCAATTCTCCATTAAAATAGAACGTATTTTTTTTACGCTTCTGCATTGTATTAGTAAACGTGTAAGAATACGTTGGACCAAAAATCAATTGTTTTTCGATCACTTTTCCTAAAGCAGGATCTTCTAAAATATCTTCCTGATATTCCGGCGTTACGTTATTTGGGCTTACATAAGTGATATCAATTACATTTAATTGATGTTCTTTACGAACGTTTTCTTTCCATAAATAACCAAATGAGGCATTAAACGAATTCAACGCATACAATTCTGTTCGTTTTTGATATTCATAACGTAAAGTGGCTTTGGTTCTGGGCACAAACTCGCTGTTTCCTTGAATATGAAAAAAAGGCACTATAAATCTTGGCCAGGTTAAACTGGTTTCTGCTCCGAGTTTATAAATGTTTTTCCCTTTATTTTCACCGCCCAATTGAAAATCAGCACCGCCAAAAATAGAGGCTGTAAACAATTCTGCTCCTCTAAAAAAGTTTCTGTTATTCCAATTCAGATTAATTTCAGAACCGGTATAACTCGCCGAGTTGGTTTTACCCAAAACCTCAACTCTAATAAACTTTTTAGGGAGTAACGTAAGATAATAATACGCATCTAAAGTTTTTGGAATGCTGTCTGAGGGTTTAAATTCGTTTTTTACAAAACTAAATGTTCCCAGATTTACAAATCGGTTTAAGGTAAGATTATGATCTTTTCTGTTGTATAAATCGCCTTTTTTAAAATAAATAGTTCTGTCAAAAATCCTTGGCTTAAAAGTATCTGCCGTATCAATAATCGTAAAATCATTGTATTGTGTAATGTCTTTTTTTCTGTAAACCACACTGTCGTTGGACAATGAATAATTAGGATAAACAAAGATTTTATCAATTTTATAAGCCGTCAAAGCTTTTACTGGGGCTTCGTCTTTTATGACCAATCTGATTTTAACTTCATGATCGCCTTTGCTGCTGTCCACTTTTGCCAGAATGTAATCCGGATTAAAATAAAAATATCCTTTTTCTTTTAGTCTGGCGTCAATACGTTCTCTTTCTGCTTTTATGAGTTCCAGATCATAAGGTTTTCCCACTTTTAATAAACTGCGTCGGCTTGATCGGGCAATTATTTTAGACATTTTTAGCGAATCGTCTGGAAAAGTCACACTTTTTATAATGTATTGCTTTTTTGGTGTAACGGTATATTCTGCCGTAACTCTCTTATTTCTTACCGTAGAATCTGCACTTACGCGAGTTTTAAAATAGCCGCGGTTTTCTGCAAAATTTCTTAATACTGAGGCGTTATAATCTAAATCTACTTTGCTAAAAAGCACTGGCTCTTCTCCTACTTTATTTCGAAGCCAATATCTAAACCCTTTTTCTTTTTTGGGTTCGCCGGCAATATTATAAATCCATAATTTTGGTCTTAATCCGAGGATTTTTTTATTGGGTTTTGGACGCAGTAAACCTTCCATTTCGGTTTCTAATGCTTTTCTGTCTTTCTTTTTTATAACAGAATCTTTTACGGTTACAGAACCGCCTGTATATAATAATTCACCTTCCGGAAGATATTTGGTATTGCTGCATCCAAAAACAAAAAATAAGGACAGCAGTACAAAATACTTTACATATTGGGTTTCTATATGATTATGTTTTTTGTTCATTTCCTTTAATTTCATTTTCCGGTTGATTTTCCTTTTTTTCTTTATCTTCTTTTTCTTTTTGTTTCTGTTTTTGCTTACGAAGTTTTTCTTCTTTAATCAATTGTTTTTCTTGTTCGGAACGATGAAAAAGTTCTCTGAATTTATTGTAACTCATCGTGATAACAAACGCTACTCCGGTTTCTACTACCTGACCTTCTACCGCAACCTGATATTGATTTTTTCTATAAGCTCTTACCACATATCTGCCGTCTTTTGTAAGCTGATAATCCAGTGCGACGTCGCCGGCAATATTAGTGCTTTCTTCGTTGGCGCGGTCTTGTCCTTCCACTCCAAAACTGCTTCCTACGGTTACTTTAAGCCTGTCATCCAGCAATCTTTTTGAAACCGCAACATTTAGATCGGTTCTGTTTTCCATAGCGCCAGAAGTGTAATCTTCAGTAGATTCCAAATCAAAATTGACTTCAAAACCAGTAATCAATTCGCTGGCAAGATTATTCAATTGCTGCGAAAGAATTTTACTTACACTTGCTCTTGCCAGAGATTCTGCATTAGTACCACCGCTTTCGCTAGCAAACGGATTTTCACCCACAAATCTGCCTAATAATAAAAGGGCAAAAACCTGTTTATTCATTTCATCTGGATCTTGTTCCAGCTGTTTTAATTTGGTTTGTGTAAGTTCTACAATATCAGACGAAACGTCGTAATTTCCGTCTGGCAAATTAATGCCGAATGAAATTTGAGGCTTCATCAATTCTCCGTTCATTTTTAATAAAGTCTGAAACGGAAGTTTTTGTTTGTATGTATTTCTTTTAGACTGATCATCAGTTCCTAATTGATTTCCCAACAAATCTATCGGCGCCGTGTTTACTCTATAAATTGCAGTAATATTTACATTTGCCATTGTCGGCTCGCCATTCCAGGTAATAAAACTTCCTTTTTGAAGTTCGAATTTTCTTTTAATTCCGTTGAAATTCATTTCATACGCACCTTCATCAAACAGATATTTACCAACCAAAGTCGTTTTACCAGACTGATCAATTCCTCCCACAAGTTCAGCTTCACCTTTTAATCTTAGGTAATCACCGTTTCCTTTATCAATAATCAAATTCAGTTCTGCTTCTTTATCAATCGTAATTCCAACATTTACATTCATACCTTTCAACTCCGATTGGTTGAGTTTTTCTTTCATTGCAACAGTTTGTTTCAGATACATATTATCTTCATCAACAAACTCTACAATTCCTTCTCTGTCTGCAATCGATGGATCTGACTGAGGCAAAACAACGGTAAATTTGGTTTCTTTATTGATTTTAATTGTTCCGTCGATAACCGGACTGTCAAGATTTCCTTTAATGTTTAATTTGGTGTCCAGAAATAAATCTCCGTAGAACAAATCATTGTCTTTTGCTTTAGAATTTATGGCTCTAAAATCATTTGCCTGAACTAATAAATCGAAATTGAAATTTTTAAAATCAGTTGATTTAATATCTCCGTCTACAAACAATTCATTGTCATTTTCGTCTAAAAGCGAGAATTTATCAAACGAAATGCTTTCGTTATTAAAACTGATTTTTTCTTTCTTGATTTTAAAATAAGAATTAAGCTGTGTAACTCTAAATGCAGCATCGTTAAAGTTTAATTCTCCGTTAATTTTTGGCGCTGCAGTATTTCCTGTAAGTTTAAAATTTCCTGATAAGTAACCGCTTCCTTCGGTAATATTATCCATGCTAAAACCTTGAATACTTTTGATGTTCAGTTTATTAATAGCGACATCAAAATCAAAAGTTCCGGCATCTAATTTATAATCTCCGGTAAGGTTTACATCATTTCCTTCGTCGCTTAATTTTACATTTGCTGCGAGTGTATTATTGGTTTTGTTATCGACTTTTACTTCAAGATCGCCGACTTTTTCTCCTTTAAAAGTAAAATCATCAATTTTTAAATCAGAGGTAAAAGTGGGTTTTGTCATCACGTTTTCTACCAATGCCGAACCATTTATTAATCCTTGCATTAATAGTTTGTCTTTCTTGACGATATTCAGAATGGTTTCAATTTTGAAATTCACAAAATCAACTTGCAAAGGCGCATTATCCTGAGTTCCCTGAGATTGAATTTTTAATTGATTCCCCGCATTATCCAAATAAAATTTATTGATATAAAGTCTTTTTCCTCCAAACTCTACTGCATTTTCGGGATCAATGTTCCATTGATCATAATTAAGTACAAAAGTTTGGGCATCAATTTTAAAGATGTTTTTGGCATTTTCGCTTGCTAAATTTCCGGCAATATAATATTGTTGTTTTTTCTTCGCATCCTGAACTTCAAGCGCGTAAGTCAAAATGTTATTTTCTACTTTTCCTGATAAACTGGTAAACGGAATTTTTAGCGAACCGCTTTCTATCGTGGCAACAGAAACCAAATATTCCAGCGCATTTTCTTTTGCTTCGATATTAATTTTGGCATCAGAAATCGTATTATCTGCATAGACAATTCTCGGGATTTCTCCTTTTACTTCTAATGAATCTGTTTTGTTGTTGTATTTTCCAGTAATGGTAAAAGGCTCTAAACCTGTAAGTTTTGGAACCAATTTAAAAAGTATTGGATCATTATCTACTTTTAATGTAAAAGCTAATCGCTGTTCGTCTGACTCGTTATTTACTTTTGGAGTATGAAGATCAATATATTTAGAAATTGATTTTTTAATTGAATTAGTAAGTGTTGTCAATTTGTATTTTCCAACAACTTCGGCTTTCAAAAATTGAGACGAAATTTTAATACTGTTGCTGTCTTTATTGGCAAAAGCCAAAACTCTAATCGAATCTAAAACAATTGGTTCTTCTTTTTGCAAGATTTGAATATTAGACAAAAATACTTTTCCGTTTAGAAAATCAGGATTACTGTTGGCAATATCTGCGTCAATATTTCCGCGTAATTTCATTGGACCGGCATGAAGGTTTAGTTTTTCTAAATCGGCAATATCCAGATTCAATTTTAATTTTATGCTCGGATATTTGTCTTTTGTGTCGCCACTTGCTGTTAGATCAAAATTTAGGTTTGGATCTTTCATTCCGGATTTTACGGCAAACGAACCATTTTCTATATTTCCTTTTAAGGCTAAATCTCTATACGTATATCGATTAAAAACGGCTTTCTGAACCAAGCCATCAATTGCTGCGTCAGCCGTTTTTGGGTCTAAACCTTTTCCTTTTACTTTCGCTTTAAGCGTAATTTTTCCGATCGAATCGTTTTTGATTAATCGTCCTAAATCAAAATCCAAAAGATAAACAGAAGCATCATAAACTTCCCGTTTTTTTACGCGCTGATCAAACATTCCATCCACTTTTGCATTTCCAAAATTGCTGTTTAAAGCCAGATTCGTTTTGAAATTCTGAAGCGAACCTTTAAATTTTCCGGTCAAATTTATTTGAGAAGGCAATTGAATGTTTTTCGGAATTGTTCCCGCCGGCACAAACGTATTGATGTCTTTTGATGTAGTTGAAAGTTTTTTGATGTCTAAATCAAAATAGGATTTTTTAGCATCTGGCAAGCCTTTAATTTTCCCCGAAAGGGCCACTTTTGTAGCACCGATACCACTCATTTCAAATTGCGGAATATTCAAATCGCTTACTTTTCCATTAACTCGCGTATTCAAATACACGATTGCATTTGGATTGCTTTTAAATGGATTTTGGTTTTGCAATGTTGGCACAAAAAGCAAAATATCTTTAAATCCAATTTTAGATTGTTTTAAATTGGCGTCTATCGAAAGGTTTTCGATGTTTTTAGAAAGTGATGCAATTGATGGATATCCGGCTTTAATCTGATTTTGAACCAGTGTTTGCGGTGTTCTTAAATACAAATTATTCAGATACGCATTTTTTGGACCGTAAAAGAAGTCCGTTTTCAGAGATTGAATTTGCAAACCGCTTTTATCGTTTACCGTTAAAGTTTTTATATTTCCAGAAATGGTGTCATTTCCGTAATATAATTTTTCGGCTTCAAAATTGAATTTATTCAAATCAAGATGTTTGTAATCAATTCCTTTTACAACAGGTTTTGACTGCATATCATCAAATTTAAACGCGATATTTTCCAGATCAACATCGTTGAGTTTTACTTTCCAGCCTGTTTGTTTTATTGCTGTGCTGTCGAGGTTTGGTGCATTGATCTGCTTATCTTTTGCACCCAAACGTAGATTTCCTTTAAGATTTTTAACTTGAAAAGTATCAAAATCCAAAAGCTGTTTATTAAGATCGATTTCATTTACTGTTAGATTTAAGTTTCCTAATTGTATTCCAGAATCTAATCTGGAATCTTTGTTATCATATAAAATATTGATTTTAGACAAAGCGATTTTGCCTAGTTTTAGTTTGAAGTCTTTTCGTTTTGAAATAGTATCAACGGTTTTTACAGAAACGACTGCAATTTGTTCTACAACATCTTGATTTAAAACCAATTTAAGTCCGTCTAGAGTAATATTCGGAATATTAAAATCCATTTTGTCCAAATCAAATGTTTTGAATTTAGTATCAAAATGAGTCAGATTTACACGAATATCATTTTTAGAATAATTGTCTTTAAAATTGAATTTGATATTGTCCAGATTGACTTTTACGACGGATATTTTAAAAGGTTTGCTGTCCGGATCTTCCTTTTTTGGTTCTTTAGATTCGAATGCTTTTATGATGTAATCAAAATTGAAAACGCCGTTTTTATTTCTGGAAATATTAGCTTTTGTGTCTTCTAAAGAAACAGAATTGATTTCGAGTTCACTGCTAACGAGTTTAAACAAATCAACATCGACCACTAAACGTTTACCAGCCAGCAAGGTGTCTTTTTTTTGATCTTCAAAATAGAAACCTTCCAGAACTACGTCTTTTGGAAATTTGATCAGAATTTTGTCTAATGCAACTTTGGTTTTTATTTTGTTATGAAGGTACGTTATCGCCTTATCTTTAGCGAAATTCTGAATTGACGGTATTTGGATTAAAACGGTAAGAAGAAGTAAAAGTGAGACTACTGAAACCACGCACCAAAGCAGTACACGTAATGTTTTTTTTAGAAAATGAGTGGTTTTCTTATTCATACGTCAACAAAACACATTAGATTAATTGCTTTGGAAAAAGCTGGGATTAGACATCTTACAAAATTGTAAAATTTTAATCTTAACAATTTACATAATTATTTGCAATTATTCTAAAATTCACTGTTAAATAGTTAATTTCTTACTTTTGAAAAAGCAAAATTTAGACAGTGTTTTTTAAACGACTTGTTGAGCTTTTAGAATGTAATATGAGGTTGTTTTTCTTTTAAAAGATTAATCTTTTGCTGTAGTTTGGCAAGGAATTTTTGGTGCTGTTCAGATTCAGGATTGAAACTTCTGTGACGAAGGCTTTTTTGAATTTCATCTATTTCTTTCATTACAGAAACGGCATCTTCTGAAATGAAATTTTCGCTGAAAAGCTTCCAGATATAATCTATCGCAATTGGGTTGGGATGCAGCATATCTTCGGCATAAAAACGATAATCGCGAAGTTCGTCCATCATGATTTCGTAAGAAGGAAAATATTCTGATTTTAGATTGTTGTCCCGAAGCGTCGGGATAGATTTTAGATTGGAATGCAGTGCTGTAAAAAGATGTGATTTGCTTAACTGATTTTCTACGAAACCATCTTTTATATGACGCACAGGCGAAACCGTAAAAATAAAGTTGATTTCAGGATTTAAACCCTGAATTAATTGGATTGTATTTTGAATGCTTTTCTCTATAACCTCAGCTGATAATAATTCTTTTGAAAATTGCTTTTGAGGTACTTTATGGCAATTGGCAACAATTTCTTCGCTTTCTAAATTTCTGTAAATCCAGGAAGTTCCGTAAGTGATAATAATATGTGTTGCTTCTTTTAGCTGTTTGTTGGTTTCTGTAACTGCTTTATTGAGCGTTTCCAGAAATTCTTGTCTATCCGGATTACTTAAATCGGAATGCGCTTCAAAACTTTGCCAACGCTCGTTGTGAAAGAAAACATCTTTTTCTTCAAACAATTTCTCGTTGCAGATTCTGTCAAATAATTTCTCTATCGAAACCGGATTAAAAATAATTCCGAATGGATTGGTTTCATTCTGAAACTTAAAATAATCGAATTTATCCGCCATATTTTCTGCAAAACAAGAACCAATAGAAAGTATTTTCGAATTATAATCGATTGGGCTTTTACTTACTGAAATTGGAATTTGAGTTCTGAATTGCATTGTGTATAGTTTTACACAAATTTCGTTTATTTTTTAGAAACAAAAAACCCAAATATAGCATAAGTAAAATGCTTTATTTGGGTAGTTTGTTTTATAGAAATAATCAATTCTGTTAAGACAGAAGTAAATATGACTTATAATTAAATTTAAATACTAGTAAAAATACTCACTAGTACCTAAACTTTCAGTTCCCTTATCAACTTCTTTAGTTGGGTATCCTTGATCATTATAAGTAAAAGTACTGTTTGTCCACATACTGCTTCCTGCTGTATCTGTTAAAATGTTAAATTTAATTCCATTTCCTTCTCCGTCAGCAAATGCAATCTTATCCATTCCTAAAATATTTTTCGCAGGATTATTTTTAGTGTCATACGTATACTTATGAGTTGGTGAATTAGTGCTGGTAATTTCACTTACTTCGCCATTTACAAATTTAACTGTACCTGTTCCAGAAGCAATAGTTTGAGAAATATCATTTCCTGAATATCCTTTTACTGAAATTGTACCATCAGTATTATAAGTATAAACTTCTTTATAGCCTCTTAATACTGAATTTCCATCCTCTACTTCATATTCAACTCTTACAAAAGTTGATAGTTTTCCATCAGCAGTGTATGTAAAAGTATTTACTTGCTCTGATTTTCCATTAGGAAGTTTGAAATCAATTTTTGTAATTAAATCTCCAGTATAAGTATAATTCAGATTGAAGAATCCAGAATCATCTATTGCACTTACTATTTTATTACCATCATATTTATAGTTAATAGTAGCTTTATCACCTTCGGGACTTGTGATAACTGTTTTTTTAAGCAAAACAAGATCAGAACTTGAAGAAGAATCATCACTTGAACAAGATGTTAATAATAGAGTCAAAGCTCCAAAAAGGCATAAAATTTTTTTCATTTTTAATGATATTTGTTATTACCGCAAACGTAATACAACCTTATATGAAAACCTTACGGGATTCCACATTGACACAAATAGTAAATAATTTAAGCCCTTTTTAATGCATTATTGACAAACAAAATAGTACAGAAATACAAAAAATACTGCTTTAATTCTACTTGCAAAAAATTTACATTTTTAATAACTAAAAACTAATTCACAAACTAAAACAATTGCTTACTTTTGCATCTTCCATTTTTTTAAAATCACTTATGAAATTACTATATTCTTATATAATCAAACACAAAATGCTATTGTTTTTTGCTTTGATTATGGCTACTATTAACATCTGTTTCAGCTTATCAGACTCTATTATTACCGGTAAATTAATGCAGGATTGCGGTGTAGGACTGCATAAATATGAAGGAAATGCAGCTGGATTTATCAAATCTTTATCATTTTGGCTTGGACTTTCTCTTGGTGCTGCCATGATTTCCAGAATTACCAAAAACTTTCAGGATTATTTTACCAACATTGTCATTCAGAGAACTGGTGCACAAATGTATACAGACGGTATTAAAAAATCCCTTGATTTACCTTACGCCGAATTTGAAGATCAACGAAGCGGCGAAACATTAAGCAAATTAACCAAAGTACGTTCTGATTCAGAAAAATTAATTACACTTTCGATTTCTTTGATTTTTCAAACTATTATTGGGTTTGTATTTGTAATTCTCTACGTTTCGAGAATTGATTACAGGATTTCAGTAATCTTTTTAATTACAGCGCCAATTATTGCTTTGGTTAGTTCTTATTTGGGTAAAAAGATAAAAATCGTTTCTAAGAAAATTGTCAATCAAACGAATGCATTGGCAGGTTCTACAACCGAAAGTTTAAGAAACATCGAACTTGTAAAAAGTCTTGGTTTAACCTATCAGGAAGAAAAACGTTTGAATTTAAATACGTTTAAAATCCTTCATCTTGAATTGGAGAAAATCCGTTTCATCCGAAGTTTAAGTTTTATACAAGGGACAACCGTTCACTTTTTAAGAACTTGTGTCGTTTTTACTTTGTATTATTTCTTGTTTGGAGGAAAAATTATTGTCGGAGATTTATTGACGATGGTATTCTTTACTTTCTTCATTTTTGGCCCTTTACAGGAATTAGGAAACTTTATTATTGCATTGAATGAAACTAAAGTTTCTATGGAAAATTTCAGAGTTTTATTAAATGCTCCAAAAGAATTTCGCCCTACAAATCCAAAACATGTTGGAGCAATTCAATCTTTGCTTTTTTCTAATGTGAGTTTTCAACATAAAACAGCAAAATTTAAAGCTGTCGAGAATATTAACTTCGAAATTAAACAAGGACAAACTGTTGCTTTTGTCGGCCCGTCTGGTTCCGGAAAAACAACTTTAGTAAAATTATTAGTTGGATTATATGTTCCGGCAGAAGGTCAGGTTTTTTATAATGAAATTGATTCAACCGAAATTGATTTACTAGATTTAAGAAAACAATTAGGTTTTGTAACCCAGGATGCACAATTATTCTCTGGAACGATCCGCGAAAATTTATTGTTTGTAAAACCAAATGCAACCGACGAAGATTTATATGATGCTTTAAAAAGAGCTTCTTGTGAGAAACTTTTAAAACGTGCCGAAGATGGTCTAAACACCACAATCGGTGAAGGCGGAATTAAAGTTTCTGGTGGAGAAAAACAACGCTTATCTATCGCAAGAGCGATCTTAAGGAATCCAAACTTATTGATTTTTGATGAAGCTACTTCTGCTTTAGATTCTATCACTGAAGAAGAAATTAATGCTACTATTCGAAATATCTCTGATAAAAACAGAATCACGGTTTTAATCGCACACCGTTTATCAACTGTTATGCATGCTGATCGAATTTTTGTTTTAGAGCAAGGTAAAATTATCGAGCAAGGTAAACATGAAGATTTAATTGTTGAGAGAGGTTTGTATTACGCTATGTGGCGTCAGCAGATTGGGGAGCGTAAGTAGAAGTTTTCTTTTTTAATCTCGCAAAGACGCAGAGTCGCAAAGTTTTTTTTAGCTTTGCGACTCTTTTTTTTTAAAAGTTTTTTTAGAGATTACTTACTACTCTTTTTATACCCAATTTAATGATTGGAACATTAAAATTAATCAATAAACCTAATTTCATTTTTGTTATTTTGAGATAAGTTAAAACTTGTTTGGCACGAATGTCTGTGAGTTGTTCAATTGATTTTATTTCTAAAATTACTTTATTTTCAACTATTAAATCAGCTCTAAAACCGATATCCAAATTTATTTGATCCCAAACTACAGGCAATGTTTTTTGTCTTTCTACACTCAATCCTCTTTTGGTTAACTCATGATATAAAATAGCTTCATAAACAGATTCTAATAATCCTGGTCCAAGTTTCACATGTATTTTATAACAAACATCTACTACAATAGCAGAAATTTCATTCTCGCTCATTCTTAAAAAAATTAAAGTAAAAACTTACAAATATAATTTTATAAAGCTTAAAAAAGGCGCAAAAGCTTAAAAAACTTTGCGCCTTTGCGTCTTTGCGTCTTTGCGAGATTAAAAAAATTACTTCACAAAATCAATAGCTTTAGAAAGAGCCTCAGCAATTCCTCCAGCATTTTTACCTTTTCCAGAAGCGAAGAAAGGCTGTCCTCCTCCATTTCCATCAATGTATTTTCCTAGTTCTTTAATTACTGCATTGGCATTTAAGCTTTTAGCTGCAACTAATTCTTTAGCAATATAACAGTGAATATTAGGCTGACCATCCTCTACAGAAGCTAAAAACACAAACGAATCTGGTTTTGAACTTCCTAAAGCAGAAGCCAAATCTTTCGTCGAAGCCATGCTTAAATCAACTTGTTTTGCAAGGAAATTTACACCGTTTACTTCTGTGAAATCTTTTTCTAATTCAGATTTTAATGCACCTACTTTTTCTTTAAGCAATTGCTCAATTTGTTTTTTCAGTTTTGCATTATCATCCTGAAGAGAAGCAACCGATTTTAAAATATCCTGTGGATTTTTAAGTGTTTCTTTTATTTCTGCTAAAGTATTTTCCTGATTTACGTAGAAGTTTTTCACTGCATCTCCGGTAATTGCTTCGATACGACGAATTCCAGCTGCAACAGCACCTTCAGAAATAATTTTGAAATGCCAGATTTCAGCAGTGTTTTTTACGTGAATACCTCCACATAATTCTTTACTGTCACCAAATTCGATCATACGAACATTATCTCCATATTTTTCTCCAAATAAAGCCATTGCGCCTTTATCTAAAGCTTCTTTAATTGGAATATTCCTGTGTTCTACCAATTGCAATTGCGCTTCAATCTGCGCATTTACAGAAGCCTCAACTTGTTTAATTTCTTCGTCAGAAACTTTACTAAAATGAGAAAAGTCAAAACGTAAATAATTTGGATTTACTAATGAACCTTTTTGCTCCACGTGTGTTCCTAAAATGTTTCTTAAAGCCAAATGCATCAAGTGCGTAGCCGAGTGATTTTTAGAAGTTGATGTTCTTAAATCGGTATTTACTTTTGCTACAAAACCTGCTTCTATATTTTCAGGAAGTTGTTTTGCGAAATGCAGAATTAAGTTGTTTTCTTTTTTCGTATCGATAATTTCGATTGTCTCATTTGCAGAAACCAATGTTCCTTTATCTCCAACTTGTCCTCCTCCTTCTGGGTAAAACGGTGTATTGTCCAAAACGATTTGGTACAAAATACCATCTTTTTTAGAATCTACTTTTCTGATACGGGTAATTTTTACTTCGTTATTCGTTTTATCATAACCAACAAATGTTTCCACATTTCCGGGAATCAAAACTTTCCAGTCTTCTGTAGAAACTTCAGAAGCAGCGCGAGAACGTGCTTTTTGCTTTTGTAATTCAACTTCAAATTCTTCTTCATTATAAGAGAATCCTTTTTCTTTTAGAATCAAAGCCGTTAAATCTTTTGGAAATCCGAAAGTATCATATAATTCAAAAACTTTAGCGCCCAAAACTTCTTGTCCTTTAGTTTCTGCAATTACGTTATCCAATAATTGTAAACCTTGATCCAAAGTTCTTAAGAAAGAAGCTTCTTCTTCACGAATTACATTCGTAACCAATTGTTGTTGTGATTTGATCTCTGGGAAAAATTCTCCCATTTGGTTTGCCAAAACTTCTACCAATTTATTGATAAAAGGTTCTTTTGTACCTAAAAAAGTAAATCCGTAACGAATAGCACGACGCAAGATTCTACGAATTACATAACCAGCTCCAGTATTAGATGGTAATTGTCCGTCTGCAATTGCAAAAGCAACCGCACGAACGTGATCTACCACAACACGAATCGCGATGTTGGTTTTATTTTGTTCTTCGCTGATGTTTTTAACTTCATCAGGCGTGTATTTTAAACCTGTAATTTGTTCTATTTTTTCAATAAGCGGTGTAAAAACATCGGTATCATAATTAGATGTTTTTCCTTGTAAAGCCATACACAAACGCTCAAATCCCATTCCGGTATCTACGTGTTGTGCAGGAAGTTTTTCTAAAGAACCATCTGCTTTACGGTTGAATTCCATGAATACATTATTCCAGATTTCAACTACTTGCGGGTGATCGTTATTCACTAAACTCTTTCCTGAAACTAAAGCTTTTTCAGCTTCCGGACGTAAATCAACGTGAATTTCAGAACAAGGTCCGCATGGTCCTTGGTCTCCCATTTCCCAGAAATTATCTTTTTTGTTTCCAAGGATAATTCTGTCTTCGTCGATTAAAGTTTTCCAGATATCCCAAGCTTCTTGGTCAAACGGAACATTATCTTCTTTACTTCCTTCAAAAACAGAAACATAAAGATTTTCTTTAGGAATTTTATAAACTTCTGTCAATAATTGCCAAGCCCAGTTGATTGCTTCTTTTTTGAAATAATCTCCAAAAGACCAGTTACCCAGCATTTCGAACATCGTATGGTGATAGGTATCAAAACCTACATCTTCAAGATCATTATGTTTTCCAGAAACACGAAGACATTTTTGTGTATCGGCTATTCTTGGACTTTTTGGTGTTCCGTTTCCTAAGAAATATTCTTTAAACTGGGCCATTCCAGAGTTATTGAACATAAGGGTTGGATCGTCTTTAAGCACGATTGGAGCAGATGGAACGATTAAGTGTCCGTTGCTCTTAAAAAAGTCTAAAAATTGTTTACGTACGTCTTGTGATTTCATATTTAAATTAGAAAATGTGTCTGTTTTAATGTGTCAATTTGATAATTAGACAATTAGATAATTTGTGAATTTTGATAATATATTAATTTCGAAATCGATAATAAAAAACTAATCGTTTAAAACAATAAATTCCTTATTTTGCGCATTATCTAATTATCTAATTACCCCAATTATCTAATTAACCTATGTTCTTGTAAAAAAGTCGTCTGGAACTGAAACATTTTCAATTTTATCCGACTAATTCATTTTACAAGGTGCAAAAATAGCGTATTTTAAAATATGGCGAAAGTAAAATATTATTACGACTCAGAAAATCTGGCTTATACAAAAATAAAAACCAGAAAAAGAATCAAAATTGGTTATGGTTTATTGTTTTTGCTGGCTTCGGCATTGTTTGGATTTTTAGTTTTTGTGCTTTTAATCAACACCCCTTATTTTGAAACTCCAAAAGATCGTCTACAGGCACGTGAAATCGAGAATTTGAAATTACAATATGACATTTTGAATAAAAAAATGGACGAGATGGATGATGTTGCCGAAGCATTGGAAGATCGTGACAATAATATATACAGAGTTTATTTTAATAAATCCGAGATTCCTGATTCTATTCGAAAAGCAGGTTTTAAAGATCCTAAAAGATATTCGAAATTAGAAGGTTACAACAATTCGCAGCTGGTATATAAAACTACAAAACGAATTGATAAACTTTATAAACAACTGGCAATTCAATCTAAATCATTAGATGAGATTTTGAAATTGGCGAGTACAAAAAAGAATTTATTGCTTGCGATTCCGGCAATTCAGCCTGTTCGAAATGAAAATTTAAAACGAATGGCTTCCGGATTTGGATACAGAACTGATCCTTTCACGAAAGTGCGAAAAATGCATAACGGAATGGATTTTAGTGCCAACACCGGCACGCCTGTTTATGCCACCGGCGATGGCGTTGTTGACAGAGCAGATGCCGCAGCGTCAGGGTTTGGAAACCATGTGGTGATCAGGCATGGTTTTGGATATGAGAGTTTGTATGCACATTTGAGCAAATACAATTGCAGACCCGGTCAACGTGTCAAACGTGGCGACGTGATTGGGTATGTTGGAAGTACAGGAAGATCTGAAGGACCGCATTGTCATTACGAAGTTCATAAAGACGGAAAAGTCGTAAATCCGTTGAATTTTTATTACGGAAATATTTCGGCTGCAGAATATGTGGCAATATCACATTTAGCCAACCAAGAAAACCAGTCATTAGATTAATACTGTAAAAAGTATTATTTTTGAATAAAATAGAAAAAAACAAATCATGCATATTGAGCTTTCAAAGGATAAAAGATATTATAGTATTGGCGAAGTTGCCAAAGCTTTTAATGTCAATGCATCATTGATTCGGTTTTGGGACAGCGAATTTGATATTCTAAAACCTAAAAAAAACGCCAAAGGCAACAGAATGTTTACGCCGGAAGATATTACAAATCTGCAATTGATTTATCATCTGGTTAAGGAAAGAGGTTTTACGCTCGATGGTGCCAAAACGCATTTAAAAGAAGGTCAGAAGAAAACATTAGATAAATTCGAAATAATACGTAAATTAGAGACCATAAAAACACAATTAAACGAAATTAAAAACGAATTATAACATATTCTCAAAATTAAAAACCAACTTAAATCTCAACAAATATGAAAAAATGGTTAATCCCCGTAGGAATTATTGTAGTCTTAATTGCTATTATTGCTTTCTGGTCTATTGGAATTAAAAACAATGGATTAAAATACAGCCAGGCTGTTAACAAAGAATGGGGAAATGTACAAACTGCTTACCAAAGACGTAATGACCTTATCGGGAATTTAGTAAATACTGTAAAAGGTGCTGCAGATTTTGAAAAATCTACTTTGACTGCCGTTATCGAAGCGCGTGCAAAAGCTACTTCTGTAACAATTGATCCAAGTAATGTAACTCCTGAGCAATTAAATCAATTCAATCAGGCTCAAAGCGGTGTTTCTTCTTCTTTATCAAGATTATTGGTTTCTGTGGAGCAATATCCAACATTAAAAGCAAACGAGAATTTCTTGAAATTACAAGATGAATTGGCAAGTACAGAAAATCAAATCCTGACGGCAAGAACTCGTTTTAACGAATCTGTACAAGAATACAACGGATACATTTTAGCAATTCCGAACAACTGGTTCTTAGGAAAATACAAAGAAAAACCATATTTTGAAGCTTCTACAGGTGCTGATAAACCAGTTGAAGTAAAATTCTAATAAATTCAATATTTTTGATTTCTGATTTAGATTCAAAGCCAATCTAAATTCTAAAATCTAAACTCTAAAATAATTGTATGTCACAAGTAGAAGATTTTTTAACTAAACAAGAAGAACAAGAAATTGTTGATGCTATTTGTATGGCTGAAAATAATACTTCTGGCGAAATTAGAGTTCACATAGAAAGTACAACTTCTAAAGTCCATTTTGATAGGGCTTTAGAAGTTTTTCATGAATTAAAAATGGATCAAACCCATCTTAAAAATGGCGTTTTATTCTATTTTGCTGTAAAGGATAAAAATTTTATTATTTGCGGCGACAAAGGTATTAACGATTTGGTTGCTTCTGATTTTTGGGATATTACCAAAGATAAAATGACCGCTCAATTTAAATTCGGTAATTTTAAACAGGGAATAGTTGATGGTATTTTGTGTGCCGGAGAACAATTAAAAAAATATTTTCCTTGGTCTGAAGGCGACACAAATGAATTATCAAACGAAATCTCTAAAGGATAACTAATGAAATTTTCCACTACTAATACCACAAATTCTAAAGGAATTTTTCGATTATCCTTTCTGTTAATTGCCTTTTTTACTTTTACAAGTATTTTTGCCCAATTTACAATTCCGGAAAAACCTAGTTTTCAGACTTCGGTTTATGATTATGCAAATGTTTTGAGCGCTGGCGAAAAATCACAATTAGAAGAAAAACTAATCCGTTATTCTGATTCGACTACTACTCAGATTGTTGTAATTACGATTGAAAGCCTTAAAGGTGAAGATATTGGTATTCTTACTCCTAAATGGGCACAACAATGGGGAATTGGAGGAACAGCTAAAGATGATAATGGGGTTTTAATTTTGTTGGCTAAAGACGAAAGAAGAATCTGGATTTCGCCAGGTTACGGTTTAGAAGATCGTTTAACAGCTGGTATTGGAGGAGAAATCACAAGAAATATCATCATTCCTGAATTTAAAGCCGGAAGCTATTATAACGGTCTTGATAAAGGAACCTCAGCTATAATTGATGTTTTTAAAGGAAAATACAAAGGCGAACGCAAACAACAAAGTAAAGGAAAAGATTTTCCTATCTTTCCTTTTATTGTAATTGTGGTAATTGTATTAATTTTGTTGTCTAGAAACAAACGTGGCGGCGGAGGAAATTCTGGAAATAGTGGCGGAGGACCAAGTCTTCTGGATGCGATTATTTTGAGTAATTTAGGACGCAGCAGTGGTGGTTTTGGAGGCTTCGGCGGTTCATCAGGCGGTGGCTTTGGTGGCGGAGGCGGTGGCTTCGGAGGCGGATTTGGCGGAGGCGGTTTCTCTGGCGGCGGTTCTGGCGGAAGCTGGTAAGGAATTTGGTTTCAGGTTTCAGGTTTCAGGTTTCAGGTTTCAGGTTTCAGGTTTCAGGTTTCAGGTTTCAGGTTTCAGGTTTCAGGTTTCAGGTTTCAGGTT
>NZ_SODM01000008.1 GCF_004368785.1 Flavobacterium sp. 270 | reverse complement strand
CCCATCCCGAACAGAGTAGTTAAGCCCGCCTGCGCAGATGGTACTGCAGTATTGTGGGAGAGTATGTCGTCGCCTTTCTTTGAAAAACCCTATCCATATCGGATAGGGTTTTTTGTTTTTAGAAATGTTTGGATTTTTTTTAGATCAAAATACAGTGATTATTTATATAAAACCTTTTTCTAAAATCACTACAGCGAAAAGTCAGGACTTGGCCAATAATTGTTTTATTCTTTTTAATGGATATTTAGCTCGCTTTTTCTCTTATATAAAGTTTATTTTGGTAAATAAATTTTATATCTCTATATATTTTATAGTAAGATCTACTAAATACTGAGATAGAAGCAGAGAATGTTGTATTTTTAATGATCTTCTTTTAGAGAATAACTTGTTGATAAGTAATATGTTAATTGTGATTATTCACCGTTGTTTGTAAGGTTCTAAATAATATATTTGTTTTGAAATACAAATGAATCTTCTAACATAAAATCTTTACAATGGAAAAAGCTATACATTTAAAAGTGAGAAAAGATTTAGACGGACGCCAGCAGTCAACTGTAATAAAACTTAAAGGAAGTTTGATTTCAAAAGGTTATACCGAAATAATACACATTCTAGATCAGGATGACGAATATCATATTAATTCTTTTGAAACTGCAGCTGAAAATAGGAATGCGGTGCAAGAATATATTGAAACGTTTATAACTGCAGAAAACCTAACAGATACAATAACGCTCTTTAAATAGTTTTCATTACAAAGAGTTTCGCTCAATGTATTTAAATTCGTTTTTAATCGTTTCTTTCTTATTAGATAATATCAGATCTGCTGCAAGTTCACCCATTGCTCTAAAATCAGTGCTAACGACTGTAATATCAAGTAATAGTTTTAGCGGTGTTTCATTGTATGAAATAACGCCAATATCTTTTCCTAATACTAAGTTTTTAGTTTTGATTTGCTGCATTAAATTTACCAAGTCTGATTCATGGATTGTAATGTAGGCATCATTATTTTCTAATGTAAAGTTTTTGTGAATATCGTTTATAATTTCGAAACTAAAATCATAAGTCATACAAAATGATTTAAATCCAGTAGCGATGAGTTCAGGATACGGAAATACAGTTTTAGTTGGATATATTAGAATGATTTTTTTATACTTTTTGAGTTTATCTAATGCTTTTTCTAATGCTTCGTAGATATCATTTTTAAAATCTTGATAGACTGCGCCATAATTTCCTGTAATTCCTTCTTTTACTGTATCTAATAAAATAAGTTTATCTCTGGGCATACTTTCAAGTACACTCAACGCTTTGTCTGTATTGCTTTGATGCCTGCTGCTCTTGTTTGAAAAATGAGGTATAATTACATAAAAATCAAATAAGCCAATATTTTTCTTTAAAGCATCAATAAATAAATTTTCATCACAATAATAAAGTGATACTGAAACATTTCCTTTAGCACCTATTGCATCTACAAATGCATTGCAAATTTCCATTTTATAAGAACTGGGCTTGTTGATTAAGAAAAAAATACTAAGCAGGTCTGGGGAATCATTTGCGGTAATAAAATAACCTAGTCCAATAACGGAATAGATTAGATTTCTACTGCGTAAATATTTATATGCTTTTTCTATTGTATCACGAGACAAAGCACTTTTTTGGCTTAATTCTGTAATAGACGGCATTTTTTCTCCAATTTTCAGCTTGCCTGAATTTATTTCATTTATTATGCACTCTGCTACCTGTATATATTTAGGAATGCTTGAATGTGAAATAATCTTAATGTCAATCTTTTGTTCGTGATCCATTATTTTACATAGAGTTTAGATTTATTAAGCTGTATTTTCTTTATATTATTTGGTTATTTTCATAAAAAGACATTCACGAAATATAATTTTGTTTATAAGATTTAGTGAGATTTCTTAAACGTTTTTCAACTTTATTTTTTCAAAATAAGAAGGTACAAATACTCTTATTTAGTAGGTAAATACTTTAATTTATTTCTTTGTACAATTGTAAAATTATCTGCACGTTTTGAAAATACCATCCTGTGGCGTCCTGCTTTTTGAAATTTATTTATAATTATCAAAAAATCCTGTTTATATTTTTATTTATAAATTTTTAAGTTAATAAATTAAAATAATTGAAAAATAAATTGATAAAATTTTCATTATCAAAATTACATTTTTCACAATGATTTTTACTGTAAAATAAGGGCTTGAGCGGTTTTCTTGTTAAAAAAATCACAACAAATAATAATAAAGTATTGAAGTTTAGCAGGATACTACAGGATAGTAGGAAGCATTACCCTAAATAAATTTGAGTAAACTGATTAACTAACCAAACTTTAACTTTTATGAAAAACAAGCTTAATTTTTTGCTGATTTTTGCCATTTTTGCGCTGTTGCACACATCTGGTTATTCGCAAAACAAAATGGTAAAAGGAACCATAACAGATGCAGCGGGACTACCAATTCCGGGTGCGAATGTAACTACAAAAGGAAGTCAAAATGGTGTGAGTACCGATTTGGACGGAACGTATTCAATAAGTGCTTCTCCGGGAAGCATTCTGGTCTATACTTTTATTGGTTTTAAAAAACAAGAAGTCACTATTGGAAGTGGAACTGTCTACAATATTGTGCTAAAAGAAGACGATAATTCTTTAGAAGAAGTGGTTGTTGTTGGATATGGTGTAAAGAAGAAAAAAGACTTAACCGGATCTATTGTAAGCGTTGGTGCAGATGAAATTGCATCAAGACCTGTAGTAAATGCCGTTCAGGCAATGCAGGGAAAGGCTGCTGGTGTTGATGTTTCTACAAACGAACGTCCTGGAACTGTAGGAAGTATAACGATTCGTGGAGCACGTTCTATTTCGGCTTCAAATGCGCCATTGTATGTGGTGGATGGTATTCCTCTAAACTCAAGACTTGTAACTGATGCTTCTACAGGAAAAATTAGCGTTGATGCCAATTCTGGTGGTATAGATTTTTTGAATCCAACTGATATTGAAACGATTGACGTTTTAAAAGATGCCTCTGCAACTGCAATTTATGGTTCTCGTGGTGCGAATGGAGTTATCATCGTAACTACAAAAAAAGGTAAAAACGGAAAATTTACGCTAAACTATGATACTTCTATCATGATGGAAACTATTCATGAAAATGCACCAATGATGACTTCTGCACAATACATAGAATTTCGTCGTTGGGGAAGATATTATTCTAATCCATCTGCTTTTCCTAAAGGAGACGCTCCGAATATTGAAAATGATAAATTAATTTTTCTTGCTTCTGCAGATCCTTCTTCATGGGCAAATATTGAAAAAGGATGGAAAGATGCCAACGGAAACATAACTACAACATGGGATGGTTCTAAAGTTGGTACTACCGACTGGACAAAATTTGTTACTCGTACAGGAATAACACAACAGCATACTATCTCAGTAAGTGGTGGTACAGAAAAAATGAAAGCTTATGGTTCTTTTGGATATTTAGATAATGAAGGAACATTACTAGGACAAGGCTACAGACGTTACAGCGGTACTGCTAGCGTTGATATTACACCGACAAAATGGTTCTCTATGGGAGCTAGTCTTAATACAAGTTATGGAGTAAATGAATATGGACAATCTAACGTAGGAAGAACTGCAGTTACCTCTTCTGGAGGAATTTATGCAACTGCAAGAACCAATCTTCCTTATGCAGTTCCTTATGACGCCAATGGAGTAAGAATTGATAATCCTGGAGGAGATTCTACGATTAGAACTCCTGTTGATGAATACAAATACTCTCAGGATCAGCGTGCAACAATTCGTGCTTTTGGTAGTTTATACGCGCAGTTTGACTTAGGTGGCATATCTAAATCACTAGATGGTTTAAAATACCGTATTAATTTTGGTCCAGATCTTACGTCATTTCGCGACGGTGTATATTTAGATGGTAAATCTGCTATTCGTTCTGGGACAAGTTTTGCTTCTTTAGCCAAAGAACAAACAATTTCATATACACTTGATAACTTGATTTTCTACAACAAAACAGTTGGGAACCATAATTTTGGAGCGACTTTATTAATGAGCCAGACCGAATATCATAATGAGCAAAGTGCGATGTCTGCCAATGATATTAAAAATCCAGAAAACAAATGGAACGCTTTGAACCCTGCGAATGTAACACTTGCAGGTTATTCTTCTGGTCTTACAGATACGGGGTTGTTATCTTATATGGGAAGGGTAAATTACGGTTATTCTGATAAATACCTGCTTACGGCTTCTGGTCGTTTTGATGGAGCTTCGCAATTAGCATCAGAAAACAGATGGGCGTTTTTCCCTAGTGCTTCTGCAGCGTGGGTAATCAACAAAGAAAAATTTTTAGAAAATGTTACTTGGTTGAATCAGCTTAAAATAAGAGCAGGTTATGGTGTTACCGGAAATGCTGCAGTACCAGCTTACGCAACACAGCCTCCATTAACAGGAATTGTTTATCCAAACGGATCTGGTGTTGTAAATAATACTTCTCTTGGAAATGTTAATTTAGGATGGGAGCAGACAGCACAGTTTAACTATGGTATCGATTTTTCTATGTTTAATAACAGAATCTCTGGAGCATTAGATTATTATACAAGTAAAACTACTGATTTGCTATTAAAAAGTAGTGTGCCAACAGTTATTGGTGTTAAAGATACTTATCAAAATGTAGGTGAAACAGAAAGTAAAGGTGTTGAGCTTACTTTGAATACTGTAAACGTAACGACAAAAGATTTTGAATGGAGTTCTAATTTAAGCGCTTCTTATCAACAAAGCAAAATTGTATCATTACAAAATGGAAAATTTGACGACATCAATAATAACTTATTTATCGGAGATTCTCAAAATGTAATTTATGGTTTTGAATCCAACGGAATCTGGAAACCTGAAGATGCAGCAGAAATGGCAAAATTTAATGCAGCTGCCGGTTCTAACATTTTCTCTTTTGGTAATGCAAGACCAGTAGATCAAAATGGTGATTACAAGATCGATGCTAATAATGACCGAGTTATTATAGGGTCAAAAGATCCTAAATATATTGTGGGATTAACAAATACTTTTGTATACAAAAATGTAGAATTTTCATTCTTTGTTTATGGTCGTATGGGCTACTTATATGATACTTTAGGAGAAAACGAAGGAGCAAAAGGAAGCCAAAGACAAATCGATTATTACACGGATAATAACATTAATGCAGAATATCAAAAACCAATATATTCAGCAGGAACAGGAGATCCTTATTTCCCAGTATTAGGTTATCGTAATGGTTCATTCTTAAAAATAAGAAACATTTCATTAGGTTATCATTTCGATAAAGATTTAGTACAAAAACTAGGGCTTACCAAATTAAGACTGTATTGTCAGGCAAGTAACCCAGGTATGATTTTCACTAAATTAAAATGGACTGATTTGGATACACAGACAACTGCTTCAAACAGAGGTGTAACTTTAGGGATGAATGTAGAATTCTAATTAACTTAAAATGATCATTATGAAAAATTATAAAAAACGATATATAAATATAATGCTTATTACGGCATTGGTTCTTGGAAGTACTTCATGCAACAAAGATTTTCTAGACGAAGAACTTACTACGGCTTACAGCCAGGAATATTACAAAACAGAAGCAGGAATTCAGGCTTTAGCAGTTGGAACATACTATCAGGTATTTGCTGCAGAATTTTCCAGCGAAGTACCACTTACAGCAACAGAATCGGGTACTGATGAGTTTCACGCGGGAGGTGACCCTTCTAATTGGATATGGAATTCATATTCGTCTGGATTTAAAGCTTTTGTAACTGTTTCTAATGCAAATACTGTTGCCGCAAATACCAATTGGGATAACCTGTATATCGGAATTGGAAATGCAAATCAATTAATCGAAGCCGCAACTAATATTGTTTCAACCAACGAAGCAATCAAAAAAACTGCATTGGGCGAAGGTTATTTTTTAAGAGCGTTTAATTATTTAAAATTAGTAACACAATACGGAGGGGTTCCTTTAAAATTAAAAACTAGTTCTACAGTTGAATTAGAATTTACAAGAGCAAAACCAGAAGAAGTTTTAGCACAAGTAATTGCAGATTTTACTCAAGCTTATAATTTATTATCAAATGCAGGTGCGCCGGCTAAAATTACAAAAGATGCGGCAGCGCATTATTTAGCAAAAGCATATTTAACAAGAGCCAGCGAAATTAATGACAGCTGGAATGCATCTACAAAAACAGCAGATTTACAACAAGTAGTTACTTTATCAGATCAGGTAATTGCTTCACATCCATTAGCTGCAAATTATGATAATTTATGGAGTTATACAGTTGCAGATGGTGCAAACGAAAAACTTCCGGAGTTAATTTTGTCAGCACAATTTAATGCAAGCACATTAACTACAGGAGGAAATCAGCAGCATTTACATTTCTTATCTACTTATGATCAGCTGCCGCAAATGAAACGTAATCTTGCCGGAGGAAGACCATTCAGCCGTTTGGCACCAACTTATTTTGTTTATGATGTATTTGATCATGTAAACGATTCTCGTTTTTGGAAAAGCTTTCAAACCAAAAGTATCATCAATAATAAATCTGGAAACTATTATGCAAACGGAGATTTAGGTATTATGTATGTTATAAACAAGGCTACAGATACTCGTTTTGCCAAAACAAAAAATGCAGATGTAATTGTGTACGCAAAAACAGGAAAAACAATTCCGAGTGTTTTTGTAGCTTATGCAGCAGACAAAGTTGGATTAATGGCAGATGTAAGATTCCCTTCTTTAAACAAACATCTTGACGGAAACAGAATAGATGTAAGTAATACAAAAGGATCACGTGATATGGTACTAGCGCGTTCTGCAGAAACGTATTTGATGGCTGCCGAAGCAAAAGCAAAATTGGCAAAAGCAGGATCAGGTTCATTCTCAGATGCATTACCTTACATCAATGTGGTACGTAATCGTGCTGCATACAAAGCTGGAGAAAATCGTGCTGCTTATGTAGATGGTTTGGCAGCGTGGACAGTAAGCGGTCAGGCAGGAATTCCGATTTCTTATATTCCAGAAAACTCGTATTATGAATCTAATAATATTGCCGTTTCAACTGCAGCAACAAGTTTATCAATCACAAGTATTGCTGCTTTACCGGCAGAAGATCAGGCTGTAATTGCAAAATTAGGATACGGTACAGATTATGATCGCGTATTATGTTTGATTTTAAACGAACGTACAAGAGAACTTTGTGGTGAGTTTCACCGTTGGGAAGATTTGAGCAGAACTAAAACTTTATTAGCCAGAGCAAAAGCTTATAATATTGAAGCTGCAGCTAATATTCAGGAGTTTCATAATCTTCGACCAATTCCGCAGACTTTCTTAGATGGAATTTATTCAAACGGAAGACCTTTAACTCCAGATGAAAAAGCAGCAATGCAGAATACTGGTTATTAAACTTATAATATTTTTTTTGCCACTAATTCCACTAATTCACACGAATTTTTTACACATAGTTTGTCATTTAGACGAAGGAGAAATCGCACGCGGGATTCCTTAAAGTGAATTTCAAATCTTTGAAGGCAAACTTGTAAGAACAAGATTGGTAAAAATAATTTGTGTAAATTCGTGTAATTCGTGGCAAAAGAAAATAAATCTGCCATAGATTTCAGTGATTAATCCTTTTAATCTGTGAAATCTGTGGCAAAATAAAATCTTAAAAATGCAGCATAACAATACGATTCGCAATGCTTTTAAAATGAAATTAAAAGCAGGTTTTGAAGCAGAATACAAAAAAAGGCACGCCACGATCTGGCCAGAATTAGCAACATTACTTTCAGAAACAGGCATACAAGATTATAGTATTTTTTTAGATGAAGAAACGCTGATACTTTTTGCAGTTCAAAAAATCAGTCCGGATTTTGATAAAGATTATTTACCCAATCACCCAATAGTAAAAAAATGGTGGGCTTATATGGCAGATATTATGGATACAAATCCCGATAATTCTCCAGTTGCCATACCGTTAAATGAAGTATTTCATCTCGATTAATTTTTAAACGATAACCATGAATAAAGCATCCAAAATTATAACCTTATGTGCTTTTGGAATCGGCACAGCATTAAATGCCCAAACCAACGATGTAACTACACCGCTACATGCCATGCAGCCCGATTATGTTACGCCGTATGTTATTCCAGAAAAAAATAATATAGAATCGGTATTAAACAGAGTATATACTTTCTTAGAAGAAAATACAGCCTCTAAGGTTTTAAATGCAAGCGATAATTCGGAAGTAACAGATTTAAAAAAAGCCAAAGGAAAAATAATATTTTCTCCGGGAGCATTTAGACTTACCAGTTACGAGTGGGGTGTAACTTATGCAGGAATGCTTTTAGCAACAGAAGCAACTGGAAATAAACAATATGCAGATTATACCAATAAGCGCCTGAAATTAATTTCAGATGTTGCACAAAATTATAAAAGCGAAAACTTAAAAAATTCGCCAGTTCACACCGTTTTACAACCAAGAGCTTTAGACGATGATGGTGCTTTGTGTGCAGCATTTATAAAAGCAAAAAAAAGCGGTCTGAAAGATAATGTTGATCCTGTAATAAATAATTTCATAAAATATATAACCGAAAAAGAATACCGTCTTAAAGATGGAACTCTCGCCAGAAACAGACCATTGCCTAACACACTTTGGTTGGATGATTTGTTTATGAGCGTTCCTGCTTTGGCACAAATGGGAAGTTATACAGGAGATTCCAAATATTTTGACGATGCAGTAAAACAAGTCAATCAATTTTCTGAACGAATGTTCAACAGCCAAAAAGGACTTTATATGCACGGCTGGGTAGAATCAATGCAGGTTCATCCGCAGTTTCATTGGGCAAGAGCAAACGGCTGGGCAGTTATGACAATGGTAGAATTATTAGAAGTCCTGCCAAAAAATCATCCCGGATATCCTCAGGTTTTAGCGCAGCTTCAAAAACATATTGCCGGATTAGTTCAATATCAGGACGGAACGGGTTTTTGGCATCAATTAATAGACCGAAATGATTCGTACCTAGAAACTTCGGCGACAGCAATATATACTTATGCAATTGCAAGAGCCATTAATCGTGGTTATATCGATAAAATGGCGTATTCGCCAGCAGTTTTATTGGCTTGGAATGCCGTTGCTTCAAAAGTAAATGCAAAAGGAGAAGTAGAAGGAACCTGCGTAGGAACCGGAATGGGTTTTGATCCCGCGTTTTATTATTATCGTCCGATAAATGTCTTCGCAGCACACGGCTATGGCCCTGTTTTATTAGCCGGATCAGAAATAATTTTACTTTTAAAAAACAATCAGTTTGAGATGAATGATAGTGCCTTGCAGTTGAAGACTAAGTTATGAGTTATTAGGTTCAAAGGTTCTAAGCTACAAAGGCACAAAGTTTTTTCTCGCAGATTTTGCAGATTTTGGGGACTTTTTTCTTTTTCTAATTGAAATAATCTGCTAGATCAGCAAAATCTGCGAGAGAATTTTTAAGACTTTGCGTCTCTGCGACTTTGCGAGATCAATTTGCCAACTCCTAACTTAAAAAGTAATTCCAAATAATCTCATGAAAAAAATCCTCAATTTCGTTTTACTATTAAGTACAATAACAACTTTCAGTCAAATAGGAAAACGATTTCCATCAGAAAAAAAGATTATCAAAGATCGCGTTACAGGCTACGAATTAACATTTTTAACCACAACTTCGGCAGGAGATTCTAAAACATATCCAACGCATCCACAATGGACAGCAGATGGAGAATGGCTGATCTTTAGAACCAAAAGAGCCAATGGAGATGCAGTTGCAGTAAATGAAAGATCTGGCGTAATGGTTCAGGTTACAGAAGGCGGTTATTCGGGAACGCTCTGTATGGCTCAGAAATCAATGAAACTGTATTTTATGCGTCAGACCGAAAATAAAATGCAAGTTATGGAAGTCAATCTTGAAGCTGTTTTTGCCGACAGTCAGAAAGGAAAAATGAAACCTATAACTGCATACGAACGCATTTGCGGCGTTACAAATCCAGAAATGGGAGCCTCTGGCGACATGGCTTTGGATGCCAATGAAGACAAAGTTTATTTTAGAATTGGAAAAGAAGAAGCTGCAAAATATCTAGACCCGAATATTAAAATTGAAAAAAGTACTGGTCCGCGAAATATGGGCGCAGGTCCTGGTGGCATTAGCAGTATAAATATAAAAACAGGCGAAATCAAACATGTTATTTCAGTTCCGTTTCAGGTAGGACATATACAATCTAATATCTGGAATCCGGGCGAATTGGTTTTTTGCTGGGAAACCGGAGGAAAATCTCCACAACGCACTTGGACTGTAATGGCAGACGGAACAGGTTTGAGACCTTTATATCCAGAAGCTGATTATGAATGGGTAACGCACGAAGCTGTAATTTCTAAAGATGAAGTTGCTATGGCGATTATGGGACATCGAAAAATTGATATTCAGAATGAAAAACCGGTTGAAGTTATTACCAACGGCGAAATTAGAAATCCAGAAAATCCGGGTCAGGAAAGCAATTGGGGAAATGCAGGAACACGCGAAAAACCAACTGGATTAGCTATCGTTAATTTAAGAACTCGTGAAATGATTATTGCAGGTCAAACCAAAAGTGGAAGCGGTTTATGGCACGTTCACGGTTCATCAGACGGGAAATGGGCTGTTGGCGATGATTTTTCGAGAAGTTTATATTTAATTGATAGAAAGACAGACGAAATGATCTTGCTGACTACAGGCCATAAAACAACAGCTGCAGATCATGTACATCCGACTTTTAATCGTGACGGAACAAAAATCGAAATCCAGTCGGCTATGCTTTCTGAAGACAATCGTACAATGAATATTTGTATTGTAAATGTCCCGAAGGAATGGCTTCGGAGATAGGTTTTTTTGAGGTTCAAAGTTTCAAAGCTTCTAAGATTCTAAGGTTTTTAGCCTTAGAGCTTTTAGTTTTTGAGGCCATTTTAATTGAATAGTCCCCAGCTTCAGCTGGGTTAGAAAATTTAGATTATAGAATCGGCTTTAGCCAAATGAATCTGTAAAATCTCCAAAATCTGCGAGAAAAAGAAAAGAATTATAAATGAAAAAACTACTCGTATTCATTTTCGCGATTACAATAGCAAACTCCTACAGTCAGGAGAAAAATATTGTTGAATTTACTATTGCAGATTCAAAAAAAACTCAAACAATTTATATCGATAAAAACACAGATTTATTAATTGTGTGGGCTGTAAATGAAATGGCTGATGATATTAAGGAATTGACAGGAAAGCGACCGGAAATAATTCAAACAAATTCATTTTCAAAATCTGGAATTTACATTGGCCAAATTTCAGATGCGCTTTTTAAAAACAAAACAAATCAAAAAAAATTATCGGGACAATGGGAAAAATTTTCTATTCAAAAAGAAAAAGAAAATTTAATAATAACAGGCTCAGACATACGAGGAACTGTTTACGCTATTTTTGAAATCACTGAACAATTGGGGATTTCACCGTGGAAATGGTGGGCAGATGTAAATCCGATAAAAAAAGAAAAGCTTTCTTTACAACTTCCTCAAAACGGGATAATTTCTTCGCCTTCGATACAATATCGAGGTATTTTTCTAAACGATGAAGATTGGGGATTACAGCCGTGGGCAGCCAAAACTTTTGAAAAAGAAACAGGAGATATCGGTCCAAAAACCTACGAGAAAATCTTTCAGCTTTTACTCCGATTAAAAGCAAATACGATTTGGCCAGCGATGCATCCGTCAACAAAAGGATTTTTTACCATTTACGGCAATAAAGAAATGGCTCAAAAATATCATATCGTTATCGGTTCTTCACATGCAGAACCCATGCTTCGGAATAACGTTGATGAATGGAAACCGAAAATTAACGGTGATTATAATTATTTTACCAATAAAACGCAGGTTGATAAATATTGGCAGGATCGTTTAGACGAATTAAAATCGGCTAAAATTGAAACTATCATGACTTTAGGAATGCGTGGCGTGCACGACAGTAAAATGGAAGGAGCCAAAGATTTGCAAGAATCGATTGCAATGGTCGAAAAAATTATTCTGAACCAACGCGAAATGCTTTCTAATACTTTCAACAAACCTTTAAATCAAATTCCGCAGGCGTTTATTCCCTACAAAGAAGTTTTGGAACTCTATGATAATGGATTGAAAATTCCAGACGATATCACCTTGGTCTGGCCCGATGATAATTACGGTTATATTCGTCGTTTGAGTAACGAAAACGAACAGAAAAGAGCAGGAGGAAGCGGTGTTTATTATCATATAAGTTATTGGGGAAGACCGCACGATTATCTTTGGTTGAGCACTACTCAACCCGGTTTAATTTGGTATGAAATGACAAAAGCCTACCAAAATGGCGCCAATAAAATGTGGATTGTAAATGTTGGTGATATAAAACCTGCGGAATATGATACGGAGTTTTTTCTGGATTTGGCTTGGAATATCAACAGCATAAAATGGGACGGAATTAACGATTATTTGAAAAAATGGATTTCCAGAGAATTCAGTGAAAACATCTCTGAAGAATTGAGTTTTGTTTTGAATGAATATTATCGACTCGCATTTCTAAGGAAACCAGAATTTATGGGCTGGAGTCAAACCGAACCGACGACAGCTGTAAAACTTTCTGATTTTTCTGTTGAAGAATCTATGGACAGATTAAAGTCGTATAACACTTTGATTAAAAAAGTAGATAGTTTAGAAACGTTTGTTCCGAAAGAAAGAAAAGACGCGTGGTTTCAATTGGTCGAATATCCAGTAAAAGGTTCGGCATATATGAACCATAAATTTTTGTATTGGAATTTAGCAGCGATAACAACTAACGCAGATCAAAAAGAAAAATATGCCGTTTTATCTTCAAAAGCGTATAAGAAAATAGAAGAACTAACAGATTTTTACAATACAAAATTAAGCGGTGAAAAATGGAATTATATAATGTCGATGCATCCCAGAAATCTTCCGGTTTTTGATTCTTTAAAAAGAAGTTCATTTTCAAAAGAAGTTTCAGTTAAAACAATAAATGCGATCGAAATTCAAGCCAATCAATTTGTTTCAAAAAAAGAAACAAATGATTATCAATGGAAAACGATAAACGGTTTGGGTTTCAGCAATAATGCGATTACTTTATTTCCGTTTCAACAACATTATTTTAAAACTGAAAAACCTTCTGTTTTCTATGAGTTTGAAATAGAATCAGCAGGAAATTATGAAATAGAAGTTCATTTACTGCCAACACATTCTAATAATTTTGATCACGAAATAGGAATACAGCTTGACGAAAATCCAGCTCAATTTTTCAAAATAAATACTAAAGACCGCGACAATACCTGGAAAGAAAATGTACTGCGAAATAGTGCTATTGTAAAACTCCCAGTTTCAAATCTTTCTAAAGGAAAACACAAAATTAAAATAGAAGTAAACCAAACAGGAATTGTGCTTGATAGGTTGTTGATTGTGAGTTTTTAGTTTTTGAAATTACGGAAATATTAAACCGAACAGGTTTTTAAAACCTGTCGGGTTTGATAAACTATCAAGTTTTACGCTCCTGCAAGGTTTCCAAAACCTTGTAGGTCTAATTTATTGCTAGATTTTTTTATTTTTTAAAATGCGCTTATTTATACCTACAAGGTTTTGGAAACCTTGCAGGAGCGAAGGCCTTTAAGAAAATTAAAGCGTTATTTATTTCAATTCTCCTTCAAAAACAGTAACTGCTTCTCCATAAATGAATACTTTATCCTGAACTAATTCAGTAATCATAGTCCCTGTTCGCAAAGACGATTGAAAAGCCTTAAATATATTTTTATTCAGTTTATCTGCCCAATATTTGGTTAGAAAAGTTTGTACGCCACCCGTTACAGGATCTTCGTTTGTGCCTGCCCACGGCCAAAAATAACGGTAATGAAAATCAAAGTCCTCGTTGTTAGATTGCGCAGTTACCAAAACCCCATTTATACCGCTGTATGAATTAATCAAAGCCGAAAAATCAGGTTTTAAATTTGCAAGTTTTTCCGAATCATCAATTTCAATCAAAATAATTTTTCGATCGGCACAAAGTCTTGTGTTTACTGTATTCTCAATTCCAAGAGCATTAAGTACCGCTTTCGGAACCTCAATTGCTGTGGTTTCATATACAGGAAACTGCATTACTATTTTATCGGCTGCCTTTTCAATCTTTAATTCAATGTTATCGCAATTCACGAAAATAATATTTTCAAGATTTGTAGTATCAAAAATTATTTTGGACGATGCTAATGTTGCATGACCGCATAAAGAAATTTCAGCTTTTGGAGTAAAAAATCGAATGCTATAAATATTGTCTGTTCTATTTTTTATGAATGCAGTTTCAGAAAAGCCAATTTCTGTAGCTATGTTTTGCATTGTGATATTATCCAAATCATTTTCTGCGATACAGACTGCAGCAGGATTTCCTTTGAATTTTTGATTTGTAAAAGAATCAACAAAATACGTTTTCATTTTATTTAAATTAAATGCGAAGTTTAAAAGTACATTGACTATTTATTGTACTTGCGAATGTAAGAGAATTTAAAGAATGTTTGAATCAATTTAAGTTCTTAAATGTTAAACCCGATAAGTTTTTAAAACCTGTCGGGTTTGTTTTATATCAAAAATAATAGAAAATCCAATATGTCTATGATTTTGATTGATACGTCCATCTTTTAAAATTTCATTAACTATAATTTTATCATTAATTAACGATTTGGTTTGTTTTACTTAGGTTTTATTGATTATTAAGGTTTCAATAGAATGTATTTTATGTAAAATATTTTGTTTGGTTTGTTTAAGGGAGATTAACTATATCCATAATCTCCCTTTTTTTATCAGTGATAATTTATTAAATATAAAGAATATGAAAAGAGAGTTTCTGGAAATTAAAAATTGGAATTGTTTAAAAAAGGGTGTCCCTTTTTTTGTAATACTGTTTTTTTTAATGCCAAAATTGTATTGTCAAAATAACGAAAAAACAAAAAGTGCGACAGCTGTATTAGAAAGACTTATTGGCAATCGCGCCAATGAATTTGAATTGATTATTTTAGAAAATAAAGATCAAAACAGTTCGGATTCGTTTGAAATTCTAACTACTAATAATAAGGTAATAATAAAAGGAACTTCAAACACCGCCATTTGCTACGCCGCTTATAATTTTCTAAGAGATATTGGCGCTGTTTTAGTAAGCTGGGAAGGAAATAGAATAAACCTTCCAAAAAAATGGCCTAAATTTTCTAAAAAAGAAACAACACCTTTTAAATATAGAGAGTATTTAAATGCCTGCACTTTTGGCTACACAACTCCGTGGTGGGACTGGAAACGCTGGGAACAAGAAATTGACTGGATGGCACTGCACGGTATCAATTTGCCGACAGCAATGGAAGGACAAGAAGCAGTCTGGCAGGAATTATGGAAAGAATACGGCTTAACCGATGCTCAATTGCAGGAACATTTTGCCGGCCCAGCTTTTTTGCCGTGGCAGCGTATGGGAAATATAAACAGTCTGGAAGGTCCATTACCACAAGAATGGATCAACAAAAAAGAAGAGGTACAGCAAAAGATATTGCAAAGAATGCGTGCCTTGGGCATGCATCCCGTTGTTCCGGCTTTTAGCGGTTATGTTCCGAAGGCTTTTGCCGAAAAACATCCGGAATCAAAAATCAGCGAATTAAAATCCTGGTCTGGCGGCGGTTTTGAAAGCACTTATTTATTAGACTCCAAAGATCCGATGTTTAAAGAACTGGGAAAACGTTTTATCGCTCTTTATACCAAAATGTACGGAGCTTCTGAGTTTTATCTTGCTGATTCTTTTAATGAAATTACACCGCCTGTTTCTGAAGAACATAAATATGAGGAACTGGCAGATTACGGAAATGCAATTTTTGAAACGATAAATGAAGCTTCTTCCGGCGCAGCTTGGGTAATGCAGGGATGGCTTTTTGGAGATAATAAAGAATTCTGGACAAAAGAAGCCACAAAAGCTTTCCTTAGTAAAGTACCAAATGACAGATTAATTATTCAGGATTATGCAAACGACCGCTATAAAGTTTGGGAACACCAAGAAGCTTTTTACGGAAAACAATGGACGTATGGTTATGTACATAATTATGGAGGTTCAAATCCGGTGTACGGAGATTTTAATTTCTACAAAAATGAACTTACAAGTTTATTAAAAAATCCAAACAAAGGAAATGTTGTGGGTTACGGAGTTATGCCGGAAGGATTGAATAATAATTCGGCAGTTTATGAATTTATTTATGATCTTCCGTGGAATCAAGGAAAAGAATCTGTAAACGATTGGATGATTAAATATCTAAACGCGAGATACGGAAAAACTTCTGCGTCTGTTTTGCAAGCGTGGCAATTGGTAATAGAATCTGTGTACAGTACAAAATATTGGGAAACCCGTTGGTGGAATGATAGGGCTGGAGCGTTCCTGCTTTTTAAAAGACCAACAATTACAATAAAAGACTTTAAAGGAAATCCCGGAGACAAGGAAAAACTTAAACAAGCTTTGGATATTTTGAAAAAAGAAGCAAAAAACTACGACAAGAAAAACCTCTACTATTATGATATTGCTGATTTTTCCAGACATTATTATTCATTAAATATTGATGAATTTTTAATGGAATGTGTAAAAGCTTATCAGGCAAAAGACATTACAAAAGGAGATCAACTATTTGCATCAATAGAAAAACAAGCCGTAGCTATAGATAATTTAATGGCTGCGCAGCCTTTAAACAGTTTAAACAATTGGTTAAAAACAGCTTCAGATTACGGTACTACTCCAGACGTTTCAAAATTATATATAAAAAATGCTAAAACCTTAATAACACTTTGGGGCGGAGAAGGACATCTTAATGATTATGCATCCAGATCCTGGAAAGGGATGTATAAAGGATTTTATTGGCCGAGATGGAAAATGTTTTTGCAGGCATTGAAACAATCAGCAATAAATAATACTCCATTTGATGAAGAAAAAGAAAGAGAAACAATCAAACAATGGGAAACCAAATGGTGCGAAAGTGCAGCAATGAATTAGCAGAACATTAACTTCATTTTATATTAGTACGTATATAAAATAAAAGGATTGTTAAAAAAACACATTACCAAAATCGAGATTTGTATTAATAAGATTTTGATTATATAATGAAAAAGAAAAACACTCGTAAAGCCTTATTATCATTGATTTTTATAAAAAAATCCATGTTTCTGAATAACTTGTCCATTTCTTAACATTTCTTTAATATTAATTTCGTCATAACTATTAACCAATTTAACTTAATAAAAAACATGGAAAAACTTAAACTTTTATTATTAGCCTTTTTTCTTGGCATCTCCATTAATACATGGGCACAAAAAACCGATGTGTCTGGTGTTGTATTAGATGAGAAAGGAATGCCGCTGCCAGCCGCTAACTTACTTGAAAAAGGAACGACAAATAGTGCAGCGACAGATTTTGACGGGAAATTTAAAATGAGTGTTTCTAATAAAAATGCTATACTAGTAGTTTCTTTTATTGGTTTTCAAGATTTGACTTTAAAATTAGACGGAACAAAATCGAATTATTCTATTAAACTGGTTCCTAATACGACTAATTTGGAACAAGTTGTTGTAGTAGGTTACGGAAAAGGATCTCGTAAAAACTTAACGACTTCTGTAACTTCTATAAAAGCTGAAGAGTTAAACAGAGGAGCAATTAGTGATGTTGGACAATTACTGCAAGGTAAAGTTTCAGGACTTAACATTTCATCTAGCGGTGACCCAACAAAAACAGCTTCTGTAGTTTTACGTGGAGTTTCTACATTAAACAGTTCACAAGGACCATTTTATGTAGTAGATGGTGTACCTGGAGTAGATATTTCGATCATTGCCCCAGATGATATTGCTACGATAGACGTATTAAAAGATGCTGCTGCAACAGCAATTTACGGTAACCGTGCTGCAAACGGAGTAATTATGGTTACTACTAAAAGAGGCGGAAAAGACAGAACGCAAATTGCATACAACGGTTATTTTGGTTTTGAAGAAGTATCCAACCAGCTTGATATGATGAATGCAGATCAGTTGAGAGCTTTTACAGTAAAAAACAATTTAAACTTTACTCCGGAAAATGACAAAGGAGCAAACACAAACTGGCAGAAAGAAATTTTAAGACCAGGAAGAGCACAATCTAGCAGCCATAACTTATCTATGAGCGGAGGCGGTGAGCACGGAAATTATACAGCAAGTATTACTTCTCTTGAAAAAGAAGGAGTACTTCAAAAAAGTGATTTCTCTCGTGTAATTGCACGTTTGTCTGTAGAGCAGTTTGCATTTGATGATAAAGTAAAATTTGGTTTAAACGTTACCAATTCAAGCAGTAAATATCAAAATGTACCACAACGTAATACTGTACTTTTACAATCAGTAAGTTATCTTCCGATTTCTCCGGTAAGAAATGCCGATGGAAGTTATTTCGAAAATTTTATCAGCACAGGATATTTTAATCCGGTAGCTTTAATCGATCACGGAACAGACGAAACAAAAACAAATAACCTTGTTGGTAATCTTACTGCAGAAGTAAAACTTCCATGGGGATTCACTTATAACTTAAACATTGCACACCAAAAGTTAACAGCTGCACACGGAGAATTCTATGACAGTTATTATTCAAAATACAATAGTGCCAATTTCTACAACAACCCAGATCCACCTTTAACAAAAACATTAATCAATTTTGGTGTAAACGGTTCAGCATTAAGAAACAACTACGAAAATACAAACAATATCATAGAGAGTTTCTTAACATGGGATAAAGCATTAGGAAGCCATAAATTAAAAGCCGTTTTAGGTTATTCATGGCAGGAAAATACATTAGGAGACGGATTTCAGGCAACATCAACTAATTTCCCTGTAGACAATGTAGGATATAATAACCTTGCGTTAAGTAACTATACTTCGGTAAACGGTTATGTAGTAAATTTTGGAGACAGTAGAGCGTATCAAAAAACACGTTTAATTGGAGAATTTGCTCGTTTAAACTACAATTACCAAGACAAATACCTTTTGCAGGGAACAATAAGAAGAGACGGTGGTTCTGTATTTGGAAAAAATAATCAATGGGGGTATTTTCCTTCTGTAGGAGCGGCTTGGAGAGTTGACAAAGAAAACTTTATGAAAAATCAAAACGTTTTCAGCGACTTAAAATTCCGTGGAAGTTATGGAGTAACAGGAAATTCATCAGGATTTAATGCTTATACAGCACAGTTTATCTCAGGAAGTTTAGGAACTTTTTATTACAACGGAGCACAAATTGGAGCTTACGGACCTAATCAGGCAGCAAACCCAGATTTGAAATGGGAAAAAACAGCGACAACAAATATCGGGGTTGATTTCTCTTTATTAAAAGGAAAAATTACAGGTTCTGTTGATGTTTACGACAAGAAAACAACCGACATGATCTTTAATTATGCAGTAAATCCGGTACTTGTACCAGTAGGAACAATTGTAGCAAACGGAGGAACTATGTCTAATAAAGGTATCGAGGTAAGTTTAGGAGCTACTCCTGTAAAAACAGCCAATTTTAGCTGGAACACCAACTTGAATTTAGCAAGCAACAAAAACAAGATTGTAAAATTGACAAATCCTTTCTTTATCGGAGGAGATTCTATCCGCAGAGTACAACCTGACGGAGGCGGACAAACCGGAAGTACATTACAAATATTTAAAGAAGGAAAACCTCTTGGAGAATTCTTTACTCTTAAATATGCAGGAAAAAATGCGCAAGGTGTTTCTCAATATTATGATAAAAACAACAACCTGACAACTACACCGGCAATTGGAACAGATTACCATTATGCAGGAAGTGCACAGCCAAAATTATTATTAGGATGGGGAAATAATTTTCAATACAAGAAATTTGATTTAAGTGTTTTCTTCAGAGGAGTTTTTGGAAACAAAATCTTCAATGCAACACGTGCCGACTTATTCAGACCAAGTACTGCAATGACAAGTAACATTTTAGTTGATGCACAAGATGAATCACCAAATGACCTTAATGCTTACAAATACTCAACGCGTTTTATAGAAGACGGAAGTTACCTAAGATTAGACAACATGACTTTAGGATATAATTTTGGTAAAGTGGGCAGATTTATTCAAAGCGTACGTATTTACGAAACCATAAACAATGTATTCGTAATTACTAAGTATTCAGGAATCGATCCAGAAGTAGAACAAGGAGGAACAGCTCCGGGTGTAGATTCTAATAATTTCTATCCAAAAACCAGAACATTTATGTTTGGTCTAAATGTGATATTCTAAAAATTAAATTGTAACATTATGAAAAAGATATTAAAATATATAGGGCTTCCAGTACTTATGGTTGGTTTATTGTACTCTTGCGAAGATCTGGATGTGCCAATTACAACACAGCTTACACCAGAAGTTTTCCCTCAAAATTCAACACAATACATTCAGACAGCTGGGCCAGTTTATGCAGCTTTCCGTGGTGAATTTTCATTTGCATGGTGGTGGTCACAATCATTATCTACAGACGAATCTATCATGCCTGCAAGAGGAGGTAACTGGTTTGATAACAGAAACTACATCGCCATGCATTACCACGACTGGACACCAGATAATGGTATTATCGGAAGTCTTTGGGACTGGACTTCTAAAGTAATTGGAACCAGTAATCAGGCCGTTTCTATTTTGAATACAGCAATGCCGGAAGGTGCAGAGAAAAAAACATTGATTTCTGAACTTAAAACCATGCGCGCCATTTCTTATTTTATGATGATGGACAGTTATGGAGATGTTCCGTTAGATACCGTTTACGGAGATTTTACGGCACATGTTAAAACAAGTAGAAAAGAGGTTTTTAATTTTATTGAAAAAGAATTAAAAAAAGCAATTCCTAATTTAAATGCAGCTTCTGGAGTTGCTACTTACGGAAGACCAAACAAGCAGACAGCCAATGCTTTGCTTGCTAAATTGTATTTAAATGCAGAAGTATATACAGGAACACCGCGTTATGATGACGCAATTGCAGCCTGCGATCAGGTAATCAGCTCAAACTTATACAATATTGAGCCAAGAGCAACTTATTTGCAGATGTTTTATCCAAATAATGGACCACAGATGAAAGAGTTCATCTTTGCCGTTCCTTACGATCCTACTGCTACAACTGTTGGTTTCAACGGTCAAATGTATCATTCACGTTATGATGTACCGCGTTCTGAAAGAGCAAAATTTGGTCTTTCTTTTACACCAAGTGCACCTAGAAGTACTATACCAGAATTTTATGCTTTATTTAATGATGCAAACGATATTCGTAACAAACAATGGTTAACAGGTTTACAGTTTATGAATGACGGTGTAACTCCCGTAACAGTTACTACAACCAAAAAAGGATACGATCAGTTTTATACAGGAGCAGACGGAAGTGCAGCTTACACATACCAAGTAAACTTAACACCAGATATTATCCTTCGTCAAAGTGTTACTTTGTTTGACTTAGGTAATGATGAAATTGCTTGGAACATGGGGTATAGAAATATTAAATTCTATCCAGATGCAACTTCTACAAGCCGTAATCAAAATAATGACGTACCATTTTTACGTTATTCAGATGTTCTTTTGATGAAAGCAGAAGCAATCCTTAGAGGCGGTGGAGTAACTTTAGGACAAACACCAATTGCATTAGTAAATATGGTTCGTTCTAACCGTACAACTTCTGCAGCATGGAGCAGCGTAACGCTGGAAGATCTTTATAAAGAAAGAAGCCGTGAATTTGCACAAGAAGCTTGGCACAGAAACGATATGATAAGATTTGGAAAATATGAAGGAAAATGGGGTTACAAAACAAATTCTGAAACTTATCGCAGAGTTTTCCCAGTTCCAACAAACGCTTTAGTTTTAAATCCTGCATTGGTTCAGACTACAGGATATTAGAAAATATTTAGTTAGCATTTACAATTTGATTTTGGTTTTTTGAAAAGGAGAAGAAGATTAATTTCTTCTCCTTTTTTTATTAAAATAAGAATTTCAAGATTTAGAAAACCTCACATTTTCATTTTAGCATACAGCTTTTTTTCGCTTAAAGCGAAAGAAAAACATTTGATAAGTTTTCAGTAAATACTTTTAGAAGTATAGATTGAATAAAACAGCAGCATACCAATAGGCAGCCCCGCCATTATAAATAGAATAAATGAAACTAGATAAAATTTATAAAATAGGACGTTTAGGAATAAGTACACTTCTTATTTTTTTAGTGTCATGCAAAGCCGAAAAAAATACTTCATTTCAGAACAAATCAGTTGTAGATAAAGTATATCCTTTGCTGGACACCGAAAATTCAAGATGGTTTTTCTTTTCCTCAGCAAGCCGTCCGTTTGGAATGGTAAATTTAAATCCCGATACCGAAATCAACGGCGATTGGGGAGGAGGCTACAAATATTCTAAAGACACCGTAAAAGGATTCAGCCACATACACGAATGGCAGATGTCAGGAGTCTCTGTAATGCCCGTAACTATTTCAAAAGAAAACAAAGACAAAATTTTTACAGATTTCTATTCAAAATTCAGTCATCAGACAGAAAAAATAACACCGGGATATCATTCATTAAAACTAGAAAGATATAATATAACAGCAGAATTAACCAGCACACAAAGAGTAGGATTTCATAAATATACCTTTCCAGCTGATGCAGAAAAAGCAGTACTTTTTAATCTAAACACAATTTTAGGACCGTGTGAAAACACAGAAGGGAAATTAGAAAAAAACAACGATTACGAACTTTCGGGATCATTAGTTTTAAGTACCAATTTCAGACGTCCGAAACCATTGACCGTATTTTTTAAAATCAAAACAAATGTTCCTGTAACCAATATAGAACGCGATAATGCGACAGGAAATTATTTGGTAAATTTTGATAAAAAAGAAAAAGAAATATTAATGAAAGTTGGTATTTCTTATACTTCAATAGAAAATGCTGCAATTAATATTGATACAGAATTACCAAATTGGGATTTTGAAAAAACAGTTACAGCTTCAAAAAACGAATGGGATAATCTTCTTGGAAGAATAAAAGTTCAAGGTGGATCAGAAACAGACCAAAGAAGATTTTACACTGATCTTTGGCATGCATTACAAGGAAGAAAAATGATCAGTGATGCTAATGGCGCTTATCCAGACAACACACGAGAAAAATTTAGAATAGGACAATTACCATTAGATATAAAAGGAAAGCCAAAATTTAACCATTATAATTCGGATGCTTTTTGGGGCGCACAATGGACAATAAACACACTTTGGGGACTTGTTTATCCTGAAATTATGGATGAATTTGTAAACTCGTTAATGCAGTATTATAAAGATGGAGGAATGATTCCGCGTGGTCCATCCGGCGGTAATGATACCTATGTCATGACAGGAGCATCAACAACACCATTTATTGTAAGTGCCATTCAAAAAGGAATTATAACCGAAGATTTAGAAGGAATTTACAAAGCGCTAAAAGAAAACCATATGCTCAACGGCATTATGGGAAAAGCGGGTTATGAGCATAACACAGACATTGGCGGAGGATTAAAATATTATTTAGAAAAAGGATATGTTCCGTACCCGCTTCCAGAAGGCGATTTCGGAAGTCATCAGGACGGTGCCAGCCAAACCTTAGAATATGCCTACCAAGATTGGACTTTGGCACAATTGGCTAAAAAATTAAATCATCTGGAAGATTATAATTATTTCATCAATAGATCCAATAATTATAAAAATGTATTTGATAAAACAACAGGATGGATGCGCCCAAAAAATGCATCAGGAATCTGGAAAGAAGATTTTGATCCTTACCAATACGAAAACGGATTTATAGAATCAAACGGAGCGCAATCTACTTGGTTTGTACCGCATGATATAAATGGTTTGGCGGAATTAATGGGAGGAAAAGAAAAAGCAGTCGAAAAATTAAACACTCAATTTGAAGCCGCTAAAAAATTAAATTACACTTCTGGTACATCTCACGACGCAGAACTGCACCCAGAGTTTAGCAGAATTCCGATAAACTTCGGAAATCAGCCTTCTATGGAAACTTCTAATATTTTTACTTTATTAGGAAGACCAGATCTTACACAATATTGGACAAGAAACGTAGTAAAAGAAACCTTCAGCGGATTATCGCCAACAACAGGTTACAACGGCGATGAAGATCAAGGATTAATGGGAAGTCTAAACGTTTTACTTAAAATTGGTTTATTTCAAATGAATGGAGGAACAGAAGAAAATCCAGTTTACCAAATATCAAGTCCGATATTCAATAAAATAGAAATTGAGCTGAACCCAAAATATTACACAGGCAAAAAGTTGATCATCAAAGCCGATAATAATAGTTCAGATAATATTTATATAAAAGAAATAAAATTCAACAATACTCCAGTAAAAGATTTCAATATCTCTCAAAAAGAAATTACAGGCGGAGGAGAATTAATTCTAGAAATGTCGAGTAAGTAATTTTGGCCACAGATTTCACAGATTAAACGGATTTCCACTGATTATTTTAATCTTTTTCTCTTTTAATAATTATAAAAAATCCTTTTAATCTGTGGCAAAAATATATGCGGCACCAATAAAAAAGATCAGTGAAAATCCGTTTAATTCGTAAAATCTGTGACCCAAAAAACATGCAGAATTATAATCTGTGGCAAAAAAATAAGCAATGAAAAAATACAGCAAAATTATACTCTTAGGAATATCGTTATTTACCATTACAAATAATGCCCAGCAAAAAGTTTACAACTACGTAGACCCAATGATTGGTTCCGAAGGCGTAGGCAGAGTATTTATAGGCCCGTCTTGCCCATACGGAATGGTAAAACCAAGTCCAGATTGTACAGTGAGTCCAAACAGCGGCTGGTTGCCGTTGCCAAAAGAAGTAACCGGATTCAGTCAGGTACACGTAAGCGGTACAGGCGGAGGTCCAAAATATGGTAATATTTCTATTATGCCATTTTCCGGAGCTTTAGACAAAGTGGATCAAACTTCATACAGAGCCGAAGAAAATGTAAAGCTGGGATATTATGAAACCATTTTCAAAGAAAATCAAATTAAAACCGAAATCACAACAGCCGAAAAAGTTTCGTTTTATCGCATAACCTATCCAAAAAACAAATCAAAAGAACTAAAAATTGATGCCGGTTTTTTTCTTGGTGAAGAAGCAATTCCAGACGGAAGAGAAGCACAGCAGTTTGTAGGATCTCAAATAGAAATTGTTTCAGACAAAGAAGTTAGAGGATACAGCAGAATAAGAGGAGGTTGGAATAATGGTCGCGCTTATACCGTTTATTTTTATGCAGTTTTCGATCAGCCAATTGCAAAATATGTCACGTACAAAGACGGAAAATTTTACAACAATCAAGCATCACAATTTGATTCAGGAAAAAAAACAGCAGCATTGCTTTCTTTTGGAAATGGAGGAAAAGAAGAATTAAACGTTAAGATTGGGATTTCATTTTTAAGCGAATTAAAAGCAAAAAACAATATTGAAGTAGAAATTCCAAATTGGGATTTTAATGCCGTTTTAGTTTCCTTAGAAAACAAATGGGAACAATTATTAAGCAGAGTGCAACTTTCGCCAGATACATCAAACGATTATAAAAAAATGTTCTACACCGGTTTATATCACACCATGATTATGCCTGTTGATAGAACAGGAGAAAACCCATTATGGACAAACAACGAACCATATTACGATGATTTCTATTGTATTTGGGATACGTTTAGAAGTTCAAGTCCATTAATCACATTAATAGATACAAAACGTCAGGTTGATATTGTCAACGGGATGCTTAATATTTACAAAAGAGAAGGTTATCTGCCGGAAGGAAGAAGCGGGAACGACAACGGCCGTACACAAGGTGGATCTAATGCCGAAGTTGTTCTGGCCGATGCTTTTGTAAAAAAGATAAAAGGAATAGATTACGAGCTGGCACTGCAAGCCATGCTTAAAGATGCCACAGTTCCGCCAGGAGGAAATGAAGAGAAAGAAGGAAGAGGCGGGCTGTTGGATTATCTGCGTTTAGGTTACGTTCCTTATGGAACAGACCGCGCAGGAAACCGCACCATAGATTATTCGTACAACGATTATAATATTGCCACAGTAGCCAAAGGACTCAACAAAACAGACTTATACAATCAATACATCAAGCAAGCCGACAACTGGCAAAATCTTTGGCGTTCTGATTATACCAATACAGGATCGACAGGATTTATTATGCCAAAAGATGCCTCTGGAAATTGGCTGGACGATGTAGTTTTTGGCGAATCAAAAATTCAGAAACCCACTTTTAAATATACGCCTGTAATTATAGAATCTCCGTGGTATGTCTGCCATTGGTGCGTATTTTTCTACGAAGGCAATTCCTGGGAATATTCATTAAGTATTCCGCATGATGTTCCGGAATTGGTAAAAAAATCAGGTGGAGAAACGGCTTTCAAAAACAGATTAGATACTTTTTTTGATACCAAATTGTACAACGTTGCGAACGAACCTTCGTTTCTAACGCCTTGTCTTTATCATTGGATCGGAAAACCGTATTTAAGCAGTGACAGAATCAGAGAAATTATTACCAATAATTTTAATACTTCGCACGAAGGTTTACCGGGCAATGACGATTCTGGAGCAATGTCTTCTTGGTTAGCTTTCCACATGATGGGATTATATCCAAATGCCGGACAGCCGTATTATTTATTGAATACGCCGTTAATCAAAGAAACCACTTTACAATTAGCAGAAGGAAAAGTATTTAAGATCACCACTAAGAAAATGAGTGATAAAAACAAATACATAAAATCGGCTTTATTAAACGGGAAACCGTACAACAAAGCATGGATTTTACATGATGATATCGCCAAAGGCGGCGAATTGATTTACGAAATGGATTCGAAACCATCTACTTGGGGAACGACAATTTTACCACCAACAAAATAAGAACAGATGAAAAATATATTTTTAACCTTCTTTTTATGCGGGTTGTTTCAAACCGTTTCAGCGCAAGAATTTATTCCTAAAATAAAAAACAATACAGTACTAAATTATGTCTGTAAGCTTCACGGGCAAACCAGAACTTTATCGCTTACAGCTAAAATTGCCGGCGATACGCTAAAATTAGATTTAGATACCAGAGGTGTAAAAAGTACGATTGTAACAATGCCAGAAGCCTTAAAAAACGGAAATGCATTAAGTTATAATCAAGGGGAATATGCGCCTGTTTTAAAATTGAAATCGAATGAAACTTTCTTTATGATTTCAAAATCTGCGTATCAGGATTTACTAAAAAACAGCCAATTTGTTTATAACAATACAACTTATGTTTTAAGTAAAAGCGAAGATAAAGTTGTGATAGACGGAAAAACTGTGGAAGCTTTTCACGTAAGTGCCCAAATTGACCAAACCGAAATGTGGATTGTAAAAAATCCAGAATTTCCTTTAATCTGCAAAGTGACTAAAAATCCATTAGGGATTAATTGGACTTTAGTAAAAGTAGATAATTGATTATTTAGACCTAACAGGTTTTTAAAACCTGTTAGGTCTCCATTGAAACTAAAACTATTATTAAAATTAAAATCCTAAAATAATATGAAAAATCAAATCAGCCGTGGAGAATTTATCAGATTAAGTAGTTTATCGTTAGGAGGAGTTTTAGTAAGCAATTCCATTTTTGCAAATGATTTTTTTTCTAATACTATTGAAGCTAAAGAAGATATTCAATTAATGAAAAAACTCATTTTAAACAATGATTTAAAAGTCAAAAGCATATTAAATAAAGCGCCAAAAGATCCCAATATAAGAGATGCCAATTTCCGTGGTATTGCTGGCACTATATTTATTATGAGCGCTTCGTTATGCAATTCTGGATCAGAATATTATAAATCGAATGTTCTCGCAGACAAAATAAATGAGCAGATCGATATCATGCTCAAAGAACAGTACGAAGACGGAACGCTGGATGCAGGAGGTAACAGACAATCGCCGCCAGATACCGCTTTTATTTTGGAATCAATTTGTCCTGCGACAGAAATTTTAAACAGCAGTAAACAGCAAAATTTAACCGTACTAAAAGACAAACTAAAAAAGTTTATTCTAAACGCCGGCGAAGCAATGGTTACAGGCGGTGTGCATACTCCCAATCACAGATGGGTAATTTGTGCAGCGCTGGCGAGTATTAATTCGCTTTATCCAAATGTGAGATATGTAGAAAGAATTGACGAATGGATAGCAGAAGGAATTGATCTTAATGAAGACGGACACTTTTTAGAAAGAAGTGGCATATACTCAGCGGTAATCGACAAAGCATTAATTACAATGTCAAGATTATTAAAGCGACCAGAATTATTAGAAATTGTAAACAAAAACCTGACAACCTATTTTTATTATACAGAACCCAACGGCGATTTAGTAACCGTAGATTCAAAAAGACAGGATCAGTTTATGAATCTAAACGTGTCAAATTTTTACCTGCAATACAGATATATGGCGATTAAAACCAAAAATCCGATGTTTGTTTACATGGTAAATACGATAGAAAAACTGCCTGAATTTACGAGTAGTATTCTCTCCAATTCGTTAGGATTTTTTATGGAAAATCCAGAACTCCAAAAACAAGTTCCGGCTGATGGGAATGTGACAAATGATTTCGAAAAGTTTTTTGCAGTTTCTAATCTTGCAAGAATCAGAAAAGGGAAAGTTTCAATGACATTATTTGGCGGAAACGACCAGCCTGTAATGATCGTTTCGGGAAGATCATCCAACCCAAATTTTTTAACCTATAGAAAAGGCGATGCCATTTTAAAATACATGCGATTATCAACTTCATTTTTTAGAATGGGTTATTTTAGCAGTGAAGGCATTGTAAAACAGGGAAATAAATACATTCTGAAAGAAACCAAAGAAGCCGATTATTACCAACCGCTTGCAGAAGAATTTCGTAAATCTAATGGAGACTATAAATTATCGCCATCGCCAGACGGAAGATTCTGGAACAAAATGGATTTTGATTCGCGCAAAAAAAGCAATGTAAAAAAGCAGGTTACCACAATAGAAATCACAGAAAACAACGGATCACTGAGTTTAGATTTTAAAGTTGATGGTCCGCCAAATGTTGAGGTTACAATAGAAATGTGTTTTAAAGAAGGAAGCGTTATAAATGGCGTTTTTACAGATGAAAAAAAGAATTCGTTCTTAAAATCAGGTTTAGGAGAAGTTGTTACAGCAGAAAATAAAATTGAGTTTGGCCCCGGAAAATGCGAACATTTGAATGTAGAAAATCTGGACAGCGAAGAATATACCTACCATCAGGGAAGTTTGCGAACCAACGGAGAACATGTATATATTACTGGATTTACGCCATTTCATCATACAATGATAATTTCTTAATATTATAAAGAGCAGGATTGTATTCTTAAAAGGTTGTTTTATTTTTACTAAAATTAAATTAATCATATAAACAATTGAATTATGAAATTATCATTTATTGCCATTTTGCTGTTTGGGTTTACTTGTTTGGCACAAAATAATACAGACACGAGTTTGTATATGAAGTCTGATAAAATAACCTATTTAACAGATATAGGTTCAGAATCAGGCGATTTGTACAAGACAATCGGGCATCACGGTCCTGCAATCGAAAACGAGTGGATGGGATTAAGGATCTATTTTAGTGATAAAGTAGCTATTGATGTTTACAATAAAACAAAAGCAGGTTTAGAATTAAGAAAAGCAAATTGGTATCCAACTCCAGAACAGCAAAAAGAAGGCTGGGGAGCAGATTATTATAAAGTTGCAGCAACCAACGGTTTAGGAGGAGTAAAACTTTGGGATGGTGAAAAAGTAGTGCCATTAAACCCGGTAACAAATCGTTTAGCCAGAGTTGGAAAAACAGAGACAACTTCATGGATGGAAATGATTTCAAGAGGAGTGCCTTATAAGGGCAAAAAAGTAGATATTTTAGTTCGTGTAACTGTATTTTCTGGAAGAAGAGAGGCAAAAGTAGAAGCTGAATGTTTAAGCGGCGAAAAAGTTCAATTTGTTACCGGAGTAAATTATTTTAAAGATTTTCAAAATAAAAAAGGAGCTAACTATATCGCCGTATGGGGAAAACACCCTGAAGATGTAGCAGCAGAAATTATTGAAGTTGGAGCAGCCATCCTGTACAATCCTAAAGATTATGTAAAAACAGATGACGATGGAACACAATATTTGTTAATCTCTAAACCAACAAAACATTTAGAAACAAAAATTATTTCTTCTTGCGCAAAAGAAACAGAATTAAATACTTTAGATAAATTAGAAGCTTTCATAAAAACAATATAGTTATCTATGATTTGGTACAATGACCAAGTTTGATACTAGTACTAAATAAGAAAATAAGTCATGTTAAGATTATCGGGCATACTGCTATTATTGCTTTCTTTCTGCGGGTGCAAATCGCAGGAGATTGCAATAAATGCTCCGGTAAAAATCGCTTTTATCGCAGATGTTCATTTACAGGATATTTTCGGGAAATTTGAAGACAATAACTATCAGGGAATTAAAAATCCGGAAACAGGAGAATACGCCAATATTCGTACTATGAATGCGCAATTGCATTCTACCAGAATCTTCAACGAAAATTATTTTGCTTTTTTAGAAGCCTTAAACGACATCGCAAAAAAAGGTATCAAACAAGTTGTACTTCCCGGAGATTTTAGCGACGACGGACAGCCTGTACACGTAAGAGGATTGAGAAAAATATTAAACGAATATTCTAAAAAATACAACATATCCTTTTTTGTTACAACAGGAAATCACGACGCAGTAAGACCTTTTGCTCAAGATGCCATAAAAACTGATTTTTTGGGCGAAGACGGAAAAGAACAAATTATCAGTAGTTCTAAAAATCTCATCAAAAAAGAAAATCAATTAGAACCAATAATTACAGCCGATATTAAAAATTGGGGATATAAAGAAACGATTCAGGAAATGGCTGATTTCGGATTTTTTCCTAAAAGAAATGATTTGTATTGGGAAACTCCTTTTTCGACATACAATTATGAAAGCTATAATTTTGAAGAAGCTTTAAAAGAATCACCATTAACAAAAAGAACTTATTCAGTAAAAAACACCAATTTATTCCTTCCCGATGCCAGTTATTTGGTAGAACCCATAAAAGGTGTTTGGCTTTTGGCGATCGATGCAAATGCCTACGTTCCGAATCAGAAATTATCAGGATTGGCAGAAGATCCACATGATTATTCGGGCGCCAATATTGGTTATAATAACGTGCTGATTTATAAAAGTCATTTGATAGAATGGGTCAGGAAAGTTTCGGCGGAAGCCAAGAAAAAAGACAAAATGTTAATTGCATTCAGTCATTATCCAATGGTTGATTTTAATGATAATGCGACGCCAGAATTAAAGCAGCTTTTTGGTTCAGATAAAATGCAGTTACAAAGAGTGCCAAACGAAGAAGTGGCACAGTTGTTTGCCGATGCAGGAATTCAGATTCATTTTGGCGGACACATGCACATCAACGATACAGGAGTTCGTACATCAGCAAAAGGCAATACTTTATTTAATATTCAAACGCCATCTTTGGCCGCATATATGCCGGCTTATAAAATATTAACCATTCATTCTAATGATGAAGTTGAGGTTGAAACTATCATAGTTGATAAAGTCCAGAAATTCAATAGTTTATTTCCTTTTTATAAAGATGAATACGCGCATTTGCAAAACACAAAAAGTCCTGATATTTGGAATAAAGACATTCTGAAAGCCAAAGATTATAAAGAATTTACACAATGGCATTTAAAAGAATTAGTGCGTCTGAGGTTTTTACCAGAAGATTTTCCGCCTGGATTTTTAAATTCAATAGAAAATCTTTCGGGCAAGGATTTATTATTTTTCAATAAAAACAATTTAGACATTGAAAAACAAGTATTATTTAATAAATTAACACTTGATAAATTTGAATCCTGGACAGGCTTTGACATGATTTTCGATTTTTATCGATTAAAAAATGCCGATGAATTAGCCGTTCCGGAAATTGGAACATCCAGATTAAAGCAATATCAAATGGTCTGCGAAGAGCTTAAAAAATCAAATAATCCCCAATTTGTTTTATGGGCAGAAATTGTAGAAAAAACTATGAACAGCCAGCCTTCAGATCATTTTAAAATCAATTTAAAAACTAACAAAATAGACCGGATAAGTCTTAAAAAACAATATTAAAACCGTTAGGTATAATTCAAAAAACAATATATTTTAACACATAGAAACATAGATTTTTTAGTTTAAATAAAAGAATAAAAAAAGAAACTCGTTTCTCACACATAGCTCTGTGTTTTGTAATAAGTGAAACGCCTTTTCTAGATTGCAAAAACTATGTTTCTATGTGTTAAAATTAATTGAACCAAATGGGTTATATTACATTTATAATTATTTATGAGCCAAAAACCTTTTATACTATTCCTTTGTTTAATCACATTTTATTATTCGCAGTCGCAGAATATAAAATTTGCACATTATAATGACAACAACGGTTTGTCGCACAACTCTGTGCGTCATATCGTTCAGGATAAAAAAGGGTTTTTGTGGTTTGGTACTTTCTCTGGATTGAATCGTTTTGATGGCTATCAATTCAAAAATTACATGAGCACTTCATCAGACAAAAATAGATTGTACAATGATGATATTACAGCTTTAGAACTCGACGAAGCTTCTAACCATTTATGGATTGGAACGAGAAAAGGTTTAACGCTTTTTAAAATGGATACGCATGAGTTTGTTACTTTTTTAAAACAAAAAAATGATCCAAACAGCCTGCCAGAAGAAGAAATTAGATCAGTACACGTAGACAAATTCAAGAGAGTTTGGGTTGGCACAAAAACGCAGGGAGTTTATCTGTTTTTTTTGAATGAAAACCGATTCGAAAAAATTCCGATAAAAGGTTTTGAATACGTAAAAGAAATTTTTGAAGACAAAAGCGGTAATATCTGGATTGGTAGTTATGACAAAGGATCGGTAGCAAAAATCACTTTAGACAATAAAGGCGCGATCGTAAAAATGAATAATTATACGCTTTCGGTTCCAAATTCAAATATCAAAAATCCGTACATCAATTTTATTTACGAAGATGCAAAAGCGGATATTTTTGTGGGAACCCGAGAAGGTTTGTACAAATTAGACAAACAAAACAATCAGTTCAATAATTTATACATTGAAAACAAAGAAATTAGAGGCGCTCTTGGCCCATATTTTATTTCTGTTGCGCGCGCGCCAGACGGTAAATATTGGGTAGGAACTTTGGGCGGACTTTTGGTTTGTAAACAGTTAGAAGACATTCAGAAAGGCGATTACAAATGGTATTATTCGATATTATCAGACGATACTTCTATTGTCGATAATCTGGTTTCGGCTTTGTATTTTGATGCATCCGGCGTATTATGGATTGGAACAGAAGACGGTTTGGATAAATACGATCCGTACGAAAATCAATTTGCACTCAATAAAGACATTTCCCGTTATATAGGCAATCAGGCACCGCGAATAAGAGGTTTTGCAAAAACGTACGACGAAAAAGTAATTGCAGTAACCAATCGCAATGGTCTTTTTATTTCCAGTCCAAAAGGATTTGTTCCACTGCACAATAACGGAAAAGTAATTGCCAGTATTTATTCTTACGACGGAAAAACTTTTTACTGCGGTCTTTGGGATGGAAATATTTTGGTGTACAATTATGTTTCAAATTCTTCAAAAGAAATAAAAGCAGGATTCGAAAAATCGCCTGTTTTTGCCTTTAGTAAAATCAGCGACGATGCTATGATTGTGGGTTCATTTGGAGAAGGAGCTGTAATATTAAATACCAAAACATTGCAGGTAGATGCCTCAAAAGGTAAATTACTGCCGGGTTTTGAGATTGATGCTATAGAAAAAGATGCTAAAAACAATGTGTGGTTTGCCACAGAAACAGGCGTTGTAAAATACAATCTTTCTTCAGGGAAAATAGAAACTTTTGAATCGCTTTCTAAAAAAGAAAACGCAATTGCCCACGATGATAATGTGAGTGATATTATGGTAGATAAAAAAGGAAAAATTTGGGCCGCAACGCGATTTGGATTGTGTTTGTATAATCCTGCCAAAAATAAATTTGCACCAATTACAAAACTCAAAGAGCTTTCGGGAAAATGGATTACCGATATGTTGTCTGATGAAAATGGAGATTTATGGCTCAACATCAACAATAATAATATTGCGTGGGTAAAATCGGATTTAAGCGATATTAATATTTATCATGTAAACAGCGGTAACAGGCTTGACGTTTTCAGCCCCAGCGGTTTTTTTAATTTCAATAATTCTACTATTTTTCTGGGTGGTAAAAATGGCATTATTTCTTATTCTCCGCATGCAATGAAAAGAAATAATTGGTCACCGATGCCGGTTATTACAGAATTTAAAATTCAGAACGAAGAAGTATTTCCAGAAATGGAAATTAACGGACAGGTTCCGCTTGAAAAAGATCTGAATTATGGTAAAGAAGTAGAATTGAATTATAAAAACCGAAATTTTTCGCTTCAGTTTTCGACACCGTCTTTTGCAAACGAAAAGCTGAATAAGTTTCAATATATGCTGGAAGGTTTTGACAAAGAATGGATTACAGTAAACAGCAGTTCCAGAATTGTACAATATACCAATCTTTACCCTGGCAGATATGTGTTTAAAATAAGATCGAGCAACAGCGAAGGTCACTGGAGTAAAGAAGTTTCGTATAAGATCAGAATCCTGCCTCCGTTTTGGTTAACACCGCTTTGGTTTTTACTGATTTTTGTAGTGCTTTCTGCGATTTTCTATTTTATTAGAAAAGAAATTAAAAACCGTATCCGCCTTAAACAAGAGCTAATTACAGAGAAAGTAAACAGAGAACATGATGTAAAACTGAACAACGAAAAGCTTCGTTTTTTTACCAATATTTCGCATGAATTAAGAACGCCGTTAACGCTTATTCTTGGGCCTGCAAAACAATTGTTGGATGAAAATAATGTAAACGCAACCGAATACGAAAAGAGCAGATACAATCTTATTTATCAAAACGCAAGCAGATTACTAAACTTGGTAAATCAGGTTTTGGATTTTAGAAAAGCGCAGTCTGGCGAATTAAAATTAAAAGTGTCAAAAACAGATATTCTAACCTATTCTAAGAATATTTTTGACTCTTTTAAAGAGATGGCGTACAACAAAAAAATCAAATTAAATTTTATTTCTGAAGACGAAAATATTACAGGCTGGATCGACAATGATAAATACGATAAAATTCTGTATAACCTTTTGTCGAATGCTTTAAAATTTACCAATAAATACGGAAACGTAGATTTGTTTGTAAAACTGAAAACCGGAGAAGAAGAAATACTAATTATTGAAGTAACTGATGACGGAATCGGAATTCCGTTAAAAAGTCAGGAAAAAATCTTCAAAAGATTCTATCAGGCAACAAATAGTAAAGAAAATAATACCGGATCTGGTATTGGTTTATCATTGGTAAAATCTTTAGTTGCAATTCATAAAGGGTCGATAACGGTAGAAAGTACGCCGGGAAAAGGAAGTACATTTAGAGTTGAACTTCCGATAGATCGCGCCATTTACGAAAGCAAAGAAGTGTTTGAATATGCTTTAAAAAATGATAATTTAAGTATGCTGATTCCAGAAAAAGCAGCAAAAAAAATCATTCAAAGCACCGATTTAAAAGAGAAAATTTTAGTAATTGAAGACAACAGCGAACTGAGAAAATACCTGGTAGATTATTTGTCTGATTATTACAAAGTATACGATGCCGAAAATGGAGAAGAAGGTCTTAAAATCTGCCGACAAATAAAACCTATTTTATGCGTTGCCGATGTCATGATGCCGATTATGGACGGTTTGGAATTTTGTAAAGAATTAAAAAGCGACGAGTTTATAAGTCATATTCCGGTTGTATTGTTAACCGCACTTGCAGAAAATGTAGACAAAGTAAAAGGTTACGAAATGGGTGCCGACGGTTATCTCGTAAAACCTTTTGAACCTTCGTTATTAAAATCGGTTATAGAAAATATCATTAAATCGAGAGGAGAACTTAAAGTAAAATTCTCAGGAGAAGTAGAAAGCAAAATAAGCCTGCTCACGCATTCGCCAATCGACGAGGAATTTATGCAAAAAGTAACCAATTTAATCAATGATAATTTAAGCGAATTGGATTTATCAACAGAATTCCTGTGCGATAAACTAGGCGTAAGTTCATCTAAATTATATAGAAAAATCAAAGAGCTAACGGATTTAGCACCAAACGAATTCATCAGAACCATTCGCTTAAAAAAATCGGCAGAACTTTTAAAAACAAAAAAATACAATGTTTCTGAAGTAACCAATTTGGTTGGATTTAATGATCCTTTATATTTCAGCAGGTGTTTTAAGAAACAATTTGGTTTTCCGCCGAGTAAGTTAATTTAGTTTTTCTTTAAACCATATAAGTGATATAAGTTCATTTTAGTTTTCCTGCAAGGTTTTTTTCTGACTTTGTAGGTATTATTTTTATCTACTGACTAAATTTGCTCGCAAAGGCGTGAAGGCGCAAAGTTTTTTTGCCACGAATTGCACAAATTTCACGAATATATTTGAGAAAAAAAATTAGTGAAATTTGTGCAATTCGTGGCAAAACCTTTTTCTAAAAAAAACTTAGCACCTTAGTCCCTCAGAACCTTAGCACCTCAAGAATTAACTGTAACTTATTGAAAATTTGACCTAAAATTAAAATTCATCCATGTTTTTGATGTATTAGTCCATTTTGAATTGCAGGTATAATTCTATTTTTGTCTTATAACTTTTAATCTCACACTTATGAAAAAGCATATAGACACAGACAATCCGTTGCACAATTTAGATGAATGGGAAGATGATTTGTTAGTACGATATCCAGATCCGTCTGAACCCGTAAAAGAGAAAGAAGAATTTAGAAATTACGTCGATTCAGAACGAGTAGAAACCGTAAAAGAGTTTTACAGAATAAACCATACCTATCAAACCTACGATTTTGTATGCAGCAAAGAGGAAGAATTTTTGCAGTTTAATAAAAAACAAATGTCAATTTGGGAAGCCGTTGATTTCTTAAATACACTGGTTGACGACAGCGATCCGGATATCGATTTAGATCAAACGCAGCATCTTCTGCAAACTTCAGAAGCTATTAGAGCCGACGGTCAGCCCGATTGGTTTGTACTGACAGGATTTATACACGATCTCGGAAAAATTTTATGTTTGTTTGGCGAGCCTCAATGGGCAGTTGTAGGTGATACATTTCCGGTTGGATGCGCGTATTCGGATAAAATTGTATATCCGGAATTTTTCAAAGAAAATCCAGATTACACCGATCCAAGATTCAATACCAAGTTTGGCGTTTACACAGAAAACTGCGGACTTGATAATGTGAAAATGAGCTGGGGACATGATGAATATTTGTATCAGATTATGAAGGATCATTTGCCGGAACCAGCTTTATATATGATAAGATATCATTCATTTTACTCACAACACAAAGAAAATGCTTACAGACATTTGATGACGGAGAAAGACGTAGAAATGTTTGAATGGGTAAAGAAATTCAACCCTTACGATTTGTATACAAAAGCTCCTGTAAAACCAGATGTAAAAGCTTTATTGCCATATTATAAAGAATTAGTTGCGAAATATCTGCCAGAAAAATTGAACTTTTAATAAAGCTTCATTATTTCTTTGAATGTTGTTGAAGATTAAAAAGATTAGGAAATAAATCCGCTTAATCTGCTAAATCTGCGGGAGAGAAATTTTAACACATAGAAACATAGATTTTCTTTTTTGAACTAAAAAAAGAGTATCAAAAGAAACTAGTTTCTCACACATAGTCCCGAAGCATCGGGATGTTTTTATGCAAAGTAAAACGCCTTTTTTAACGCAATAAAAACTATGTCTCTATGTGTTTAAAAAAATATACCCAACAGATATCTAAAATAAAATTAAATGCAAAAAATTAAAAATAGAATACTTTTATTGTGTGTACTTGTACTGTGCGTTTCAAACGTAACAGGACAGGAAACTAGAAACGATTGGGAAAATCCAGAAGTATTTCAGATTAATAGAGAACCCGCGCGTGCATCATTTCTTCCGTATGCAGACGAAACGGCTGCTGTACAGGACAATTATGCCAATTCGCCGTATTATTTTTCTTTAAATGGAAAATGGAAATTCTCTTGGTCGCCAACACCAGACCAGCGTCCGAAAGATTTCTATAAAACCGATTTTAGTACACTGCACTGGAACGAACTTCAAGTACCTTCAAATTGGGAATTAAATGGTTACGGAATTCCAATTTATACCAATATTACCTATCCATTTGAAAGAAATCCGCCTTTTATCAATCATTCGGATAATCCGGTCGGTTCATACAAAAAAGATTTTGTGCTGCCTGATAACTGGAAAAACAGACACGTTTACCTTCATTTTGAAGCCGGAACATCAGCCATGTACATTTGGGTAAACGGAGAAAAAGTAGGCTATACAGAAAACACAAAAAGCCCTGCAGAATTTGATATTTCGAAATACCTAAAACCCGGAAAAAATGATCTTGCGGTAGAAGTTTACAGATGGAGCGATGGTTCTTATCTTGAAGATCAGGATTTCTGGAGACTTTCTGGAATAGACAGAAATGTGTATTTGTACAGCACAGGAGATATTCGTATTTCAGATTTTTTTGCAAAACCTAATTTAGATGCCAATTACAAAAACGGAAGTTTGAATGTTGATGTGAGTTTAAAAAACTTTACTTCAAGTGCTGTAAACAACCAAAAATTAATTGCAAAATTGGTTGATGCATCAGGAAAAAATATTTTTACTAAAGAGATTGCGGTAAATTTTTCAGGGAAAACGCAGACAGTCAATTTTGCTCAAAACGTTTCCAATCCGAAGTTATGGAGCAGTGAAACACCAAACTTATATACGCTGCTCCTTACTTTAAAAAATGAAAAAGGCACTATAATAGAAACGACTTCTACCGAAATCGGTTTTAGAAAAGTAGAATTAAAAGGCGGACAATTACTCGTAAACGGAGTAAGATTAATGATTCATGGCGTTAATATTCATGAGCATAATCCTGTAACCGGACATTATCAGGACGAAGCGACGATGATCAAAGACATCAAAATGATGAAACAGCTGAATATAAATTCAGTGCGATGCAGTCATTATCCGAACAATATTTTATGGGTAAAACTTTGTAATAAATATGGAATCTTTTTGGTTGACGAAGCGAATATAGAAAGTCACGGAATGGGAGTAGAAGGACAGCCTCTAATTTGGATGAATCCAAAAACGAATCCGGGTCATCTTCCAGAATGGCATGCCGCTCACATGGACAGAATTTACAGTTTGGTAGAAAGAGACAAAAATGCACCTTCTGTAATCCTTTGGTCTTTAGGAAATGAAAGTGCCAACGGGCCTGTATTTCATGATGCTTACAAATGGATAAAAAACAGAGATAACACGCGTTTGGTACAGTTTGAACAAGCCAAAGAAAATGAAAACACTGATATTGTCTGTCCAATGTACCCGACAATTGCTTACATGAAAGAATATGCAGCGCGCAAAGAAGTAACGCGTCCGTATATTATGTGTGAGTATGCACATTCAATGGGGAACAGCAACGGTAATTTTCAGGAATATTGGGATATCATTCGCGGAAGCAAAAATATGCAGGGCGGTTTTATTTGGGACTGGGTAGATCAGGGTTTTAAAATGAAAGATGAAATCGGACGCGAATATTGGGCGTATGGCGGTGATATGGGCGGTCAAAATGATACAAATGACGAAAACGGTTGTAATGATGGATTAGTCTGGCCGGATCGTACACCGCATCCCGGAGCATTTGAAGTGAAAAAAGTATATCAGGATATTTTGTTTAGTGCCGTAGATCTTAAAAATGGACTTATCGAAATTACAAACGATTTTGGTTTTACAAATTTGAGTAATTACAACTTCAAATATCAGGTTTTAGAAAACGGAAAAAGTATAAAAGAAGGAACAATTGAGGTTGTACTAAGTCCAAAATCTAAAAAACAGTTTAAAATTAATCTTCCTCAATTACCATCAAAATCAGGAGTAGAATATTTATTGAATGTTTTTGCTTGTACTAAAACAAGTACAGAATTAATACCCGAAAATTTTGAAATTGCCAAAGAACAATTTGTTCTTCAAAATGAAAATTATTTTGCAAAAAGTGAGCAGGCAAATTCATCTTCAAATAGTAAAGAAGAACAAAAAGAATTTATTTTAAGTACTGCAAATGTTACCGTTAAGATTAGCAAAACGACTGGTTTGATTTCCTATTACAGTTTAAAAGGCGAAGAATATTTTAAACAATATCCCAAACCTAACTTTTGGAGAGCGCCAACAGATAATGATTACGGAAACAAAATGGATATAAAAGCAAATGTTTGGCGAACAGCTGGTGATAATTTGACTGTAGAAAACATTCAAATGGTGCAGGAAAACGGGAAAAGTTATGTCGTTGCAAAAATGAAACTCAATGATGTTTTCTCTGAATATTCGATTAAATATTCACTTAATAATGATGGGAGTTTAGAAATCCAGTCTTCTTATAAAAAAGGGGAGAATAAAGTATCGGAAATACCACGTTTCGGAATGATTTTTACTTTGAAAGAAGCATTAGAAAATCTGGATTATTACGGAAGAGGCCCTTTAGAAAATTATCCAGACCGAAATACTTCGGCATTAAAAGGAATTTATCAAAGTAAAGTAGCAGATCAATATGTGCCGTACACACGTCCGCAGGAAAACGGATATAAAACGGATGTTCGCTGGTTTACACTTTTAAATAATGCCGGAAAAGGCTTAGAAATAAAAGGTTTACAGCCTTTGGGAATAAGTACTTTAAACAATTATCCAAGTGATTTTGACGCTGGATTATCAAAAAAGAACATTCACGCCAGCGATATTACACCAAGAAAAGAAGTAGTAGTTTGTGTTGACCTTACGCAGCGCGGCTTAGGCGGCGACAACAGCTGGGGATTACCGCCGCACGAACCCTATTTATTAAAACAAAGTGAATATAGTTATGGGTTTGTTATTAAGCCGATAGAGTAAATTATGAGTTATGAGTTTGACAAAGATTGGTCATTGCGAGGAACGAAGCAATCTCACTAACAAAATCAAACTTTGTCGAGCTTCTAGTGAAGATTTCTCTTCCGTCGAAATGACAAAATGCATGGAAAATTCAACCGTATAATCTTTGTCAAAGTTTAAAACTTTGACAAAGTTGAAGCGTAAACAACGTTACATTTCATTAAAAAAATCAACAAAATTATTGATGCTTAAAAAAGCATCAACACTAAAAATATGCTTATAAATCAATAAAGTATGAGTAAAACAATTACATCTGGAAGATTAATTTCTTTAGACGCGCTGCGAGGCTTTGTTATGTTTTGGATTATGAGCGGCGAGCATATCATTCATGCTTTGGCTAAAGCTGCGCCAATTCCGGTTTTTGTGTGGATGTCATCGCAATTGCATCATACAGAATGGGAAGGTATTACGTTTTACGACATGATATTTCCGATATTTTTATTCGTTGCAGGAGTTTCTATGCCGTATTCTTTTGAAAAGAAAATGGCTCTAGCAGGAGTAAAAACACCAAGAGAATTACCCGCAAAAGAAAAACGAAAAATATATGTATCGATGCTAAAGAGAACCTGTATTTTAATCGTACTGGGTTTTATAGTAAACGGATTATTACGTTTTGACGGTTTTGATCAAACGCGTTTTGCCAGCGTATTAGGACGCATAGGTCTGGCTTGGTTTTTTGCCGGATTAATCTATTTAAATTTCGATTTAAAAAAACAGATAATTTGGTTCATAGGTATTTTGATTGGTTATTATTTGGCTATGAAACTAATACCGGTTCCGGGTTTTGGAGCCGGTATTTTAACCAAAGAAGGATCGTTAGAAGGTTACATAGACAGACTTTTCCTGCCGGGAAGATTACACAGCGTAGTCTATGATCCAGAAGGATTATTTTCTACAATACCAGCCATTGCCACAGCATTATTAGGAATGTTTTTAGGAACATTTTTAAAAACCGAAAGTCCTTATTTTTCAAGAAATAACAAAGTCGTAATAATAATCGCTTCGGCTCTTATTTTAATAACAATTGGACTTCTTTGGGATTTTGATTTCCCGATCAATAAACATTTGTGGTCCAGCTCATTTGTATGTTTTGTTGGTGGCTGCAGTATTTTATTTTTTGTCTTTTTTTATGTCATAATGGATATTTTAGGATATCACAAATGGGCATTTCCTTTAATATTAATTGGCTCAAATTCCATTTTAATATATATGGCATCAGAAGGATTAGTAAGTTTTGCGCACACAGCCGGATTTGTATTTGGCGGACTTATCAAATTTGCCCCAATCATTTGGCAGCCCGTTTTTACAACGCTTTCGGTCACAATTGTACAGCTCATTTTACTTTATTTTCTCTATAAAAAGAAATTGCTTTTGAAAGTTTAAAAATAGAAACGCAAAAGGTTCTAACCTCAATAACCACAAAAAAACCTTTGCTTTCAAAATTTATTTAGTCAGGATATTTTCTTCTAAATAACTAAAAATACTAACTATAACCACACCAATTATGAATGTCTTACAATCCGCAGATTACATTGTTTTCCTCATCTACTTCATCTTAGTTACAGCCTACGGAATGTATATTTACAGAAGTAAGAAAAATGCAGTAACCAGTTCCAACGAATATTTTCTGGCAGAAGGTTCGCTAACTTGGTGGGCCATTGGAGCGTCTTTAATAGCATCCAATATTTCGGCAGAGCATTTTATTGGCATGAGCGGTTCTGGTTTTGCACTTGGTTTAGCCATAGCATCTTACGAATGGATGTCTGCTGCAACCTTAATTTTGGTTGCGATGTTTATTCTGCCCGTATATCTAAAAAACAAGATATTTACCATGCCTCAGTTTTTGGCAAAAAGATACAACGGCACCGTAAGTACCATAATGGCAATCATTTGGTTATTGATATACGTATTTGTAAATCTTACTTCGATCATTTATTTAGGCGCTTTGGCGATTTCATCCATAGCACCAATTAGTTTCGAATTTTGCATTGTAGGTTTGAGTTTATTTGCCGTAATAGTAACTTTAGGCGGTATGAAAGTAATTGGTTATACCGATATTTTTCAGGTAGTAGTATTGATATTGGGAGGTTTGGTAACGACTTATTTATCCCTGACCTTATTATCAGAACAATTTGGTTTTGGCAAAGACATTCTAAAAGCGCTTTCTATTATAAAAGACGAAGCGCCCGATCATCTTCACATGATATTTGATAAATCAAGTCCGCATTATGCAGAATTACCGGGACTTTCTGTAATCGTTGGCGGAATGCTGATTAATAATCTGGCGTATTGGGGTTGTAATCAATACATTGTGCAAAGAGCATTAGGAGCAGATTTAAAAACGGCCCGTAAAGGAATTTTATTTGCTGCTTTCTTAAAATTATTAGTGCCAATTATTGCCGTTTTACCCGGAATTGCGATGTATGTAATGCACCAAAACGGAATGTTTCAAAGAGAAATGGTGGATGCAGCCGGAGTTTTAAAACCAGATCATGCGTATCCAACTTTAATGAATCTTTTGCCTGCGGGACTAAAAGGTGTAGCATTAGCAGCTTTAACAGCGGCAATTGTTGCTTCTTTAGCAGGAAAAGCGAATAGTATTTCGACTATTTTTTCATTAGATATTTATAAAAAATATTTCAACAGAGACGCATCAGAAAGAAAATTAGTGCTTACCGGAAGATGGTGCGTAGTAGTTTGTATGATAATTGCTGCGCTTGTTGCACCTCAATTAAAAACATTAGATCAGGCGTATCAATTTATACAAGAATATGTTGGCTTCTTCTCACCGGGAGTTTTGGCGATTTTCTTGTTGGGAATGTTCTGGAAAAAAACAACGGCATCAGCAGGACTTGCCGGCGCAATGCTGACTGTGCCGATTGCAGCAGTTTTAAAATTTCTGCCAATGTGGACCAATGGCGCTTTTCCTGATTATCCGTTTTTAGATAGAATGACAATCGCTTTTTTTATCATAGTCTTTATCATGATAGCAGTCAGTTTGTTAAAATCAGAACCAAAAGAACAACATGAAAATCATACCATAGAAGTGGATACTTCCATGTTTAAAGTATCTTCAGAATTTGTGGTTGGTTCCTTTATTATCTGCAGTATTTTGGTTGCTTTATATACGGTGTTTTGGTAAAATAATTAGAACGCGGATGACACGGATTTGCTTTGCAAAAACGCGGATTTTCACGGATTTTTAAATTAAGAAATAACAATAAAATGATTAGTAGTAATAATAAAACTTTCAAGTTTGCTGTAATGTTACTTTTCCTTTTGCAGTTGAGTTTCAATGTAGAAATGTACGCTGGCAAAAAGAAAGATTATCCCGTAACCAGTTTTGGTGCAGTGGCCGATGGTAAAACATTAAACACAAAAGCAATTCAAAAAGCAATTGATGCAGCGAATAAAAATGGAGGCGGAAGAGTTGTTTTTTCGAAGGGAAAATTTTTAACTGGAAGTATTGTAATAAAAAGCGGTGTCAATTTATTTTTTGAAGAAGATGCAGTTTTATTAGGAAGTACAAATCCGGAAGATTATCCAAAGTTTGGAGAAATCAGAGCTTTGATTATTTCAAATGCCTCAAAAAATATCGCCATAACCGGAAAAGGAATTATCGACGGACAAGGAAGAGAATTGGCTTTAGCAGTCGACAGTCTTCATCATACAGGAGTAAAAATAGATCCGAATTACAATTATAGAAGACTTCGCTCAAGTGACGGAAGAGGAAAATTGGTTTCGTTTGTAAAATGTGATTCCATAACAATGAAAAACATCACACTCAAAAACAGTTCCGGCTGGGTGCAATGTTTTGATCAGTCTAAAAATATTGTAATTGATGCCATAAAAGTAGACAGCAGAGCCTATTGGAACAATGACGGAATTGATATTGACGGTTGCGAAAACGTGAGAATTACAAACTGCGACGTAAATTCGGCAGACGATGGAATCTGTTTAAAATCGGAAACTCCGGGATTGCAGAACAACAATATTTATATCGCAAACTGCACGGTAAGATCGAGTGCAAATGCCTTAAAATTTGGCACAGGTTCGTACGGAAGTTTTAAAAATGTGACCATAGAAAATATTCAGGTTTTTGACACTTTTAGATCGGCAATTGCGATTGAATCTGTAGATGGTGCTGAAATTGAGAATATTAAAGTTTCGAATATTACAGCCGTAAATACAGGAAACGCAATTTTGATTCGGTTAGGACATCGAAACGGAGACAAACCGGGCTATATCAAGAATGTAAGTATAAAAGATGTAAAAGCTCAGATTCCATTTGGTCGTCCCGATATCGATTATGATATGCGCGGGCCCGAAGTAGATTATTTTCACAATCCATTTCCGGCTTCTATTGCAGGAATTCCGGGATATTCAATCGAAAATGTAACGTTAGAAAATATCGAAATCACCTATCCCGGAAGAGCCACAAAAGGAATGGCATATTTGCCTTTAAGCCGATTAAAAGACGTTTTAGAAAATATAAAAGGATATCCGGAATTTACCATGTTTGGAGAATTGCCATCGTGGGGATTTTATGTTCGCCACGTAAATGGTATTCAGATGAAAAACATAAAATTGATTCTGGAAAAAGAAGATTTCCGTCCAGCCTTTGTTTTTGATGATGTAAAAGATTTGGTTATGGAAAATATTAATGTTCCCTCGGATAAAATACAGCAGATTATTTTTAAAGAGGTACTGTCTGCCAATCTTGATACGGAGAGTTTGAAAAAAGTGAATGAACCAAAGCAAAATACATTTGAATTGCCTAAAAAATAAAAGATTGAGGAATAAGAACACAGATGACGCGGATTTACTTCGTAAAGACGCTGAAAAAAAACGGATTTTTCTTTTTAGCATTGAATTAAAACAGGAATAAAAAATCAGTTGAAATCCGCGTTTTCGCGATAGTGAATCTGTGTCATCCGCGTCTAAAATTGATTCAGATTAAAAAGTTAACAAACCAAAGTAAAATACATTTTAATTCCCCAGTAAGTAGTTTTAAATTTGAAAAAAACTGATTTACTAAATTTTAAATAAACAACACGTGGAAAACAATTTTTCATTAAAAGGAAAAGTAATAGTAGTAACCGGAGCTACTGGAATATTAGGAGAAGCTTTTATCAACGGAATTGCAGAGGCAGGCGGCATAGTAGGTGTGTTAGGACGCAACGAAAAAGTAGCCACAGAAAGAGCAGCGGCAATTGTAAAAAATGGAGGAGAAGCCATTGCCTTAATTGCCGATGTAACAAAAGAACAGGATTTAATTGACGCACGTGATTTAATAGTTTCTAAATACGGAAAAATAGACGGATTGGTAAATGCCGCAGGAGGAAATATGCCAGACGCTGTGATTCAGCCCGGAAAAGATATTTTTCAATTGAATATGGAAGCTTTACAGCAGGTAATGAACCTTAATTTATTCGGAACAATTTTACCAACGCAGGTTTTTGGTGAAGTGATAAAAAATGTTGGAACAGGAAGTATTGTCAATATTTCTTCCGTTTCATCAGATCATGCCGTAACCAGAGTTTTAGGATACAGTATGGCAAAATCGGCAATTGATTCTTATACAAAATGGTTTGCCGTAGAAGCAGCCAAAAGATTTGGAGATAAAATTAGAATAAACGCAATCGTGCCGGGATTTTTCCTGACAGAACAAAACAGAACACTTTTAACCAATACAGACGGAAGTCTAACAGAAAGAGGAAATTTAATTATTCAAAACACGCCTTTTAGCCGATTTGGAAATCCAGACGAATTAATTGGTGCTTTGGTTTGGTTACTAAGCGACGCCTCAAAATTTGTTACAGGATCAAAAATCACTTTAGACGGAGGATTTTCTGTTTATAGCGGGGTTTAAAATGGTGTAAAATTAGAACACAGATGACACGGATTAAACGGATTTTTTCTCTTTAAATATTGAATAAAACTGAATGTGAAAATTAGATGTAAAAAATCAGTGTAAATCTGCGTTTTCGCGAAAGCGAATCGCCGTTTAATCCGTGTTCTAAAACTAGACAAAGTAAAAAAACATAATGATGAAAAAGCTAATAATTACCGTATTTATTTTTTGTATTTCGCTGACAGCTTCGGCACAAAAAGTCTATGATGTAAAGAAATTTGGAGCCAAAGGAGACGGAAAAACCAACGATGCCACAGCAATTCAAAAAGCAATAGATGCCTGCAGTAAAACTGGCGGACAAGTTTTGATTCCGGCGCCGTTTACTTTTTTGGCCGGACCTTTTGATGTAAAATCAAATATTGAATTACATATAGAAGCGGGAGCAAAATTATTAGCAAGTCCAGATGAAAAATTATATACAAAAAGTGCTTTTAGGACCAATCCCGGAGAAGGCACAATCTGGATTGGAGGCGAAAATGTAGAAAATTTCACTATCAGTGGCAACGGAAAAATAGACGGTAATGGAATTTCGTTTATGGGCGAAGAATTAGCAGATTCTTATGTTTTAAAACCTTTTACTATTTTAGATCCAAGACCTCACGTGTTAACGATTATTGGCGGAAAAAACATCAGAATAAAAGACATTCATATTGGTAATTCTGCGTATTGGACCATTCATCTTGTGGGTTGTAATGATGTTGTAATCAGCGGTATTACTTTATTAAACAGCTTAAAAGTCCGTAACAGCGACGGAATTGATTTAGATCATTCTAAAAATGTTCGTATCAGCGATTGTTATATCGAAAGCGGCGACGACTGTATCTGCCTAAAAAACAGAAGAGAATTTGAAGAATTTGGTGCCTGCGAAAACATAACGGTTACCAATTGCACCATGACGAGCAGCAGCTGCGCGATCAAAATTGGTTCAGAAAATATGGATGCGATCAGGCAAGTCGTTTTCAATAATTGTATTATTAAAAACAGCAATCGCGGCGTTGGGATTCAGAATCGAGATGAAGGAACGGTAAGCGATGTTATATTTTCAAATATGATTGTCGAAGGACGTTTAACGACAGATACTTGGTGGGGAAAAGCAGAACCTATTTATGTAACGGCGTACAGCCGTGCAAGCGGGAATCATAAAGATGCCAACTGGCGTTTTCCTAAAGGAGCGACAGAAGGAAAAGTTGGCGCAATCAGTAATATTTATTTTACTAATATTCAATGTTTTGGAGAAAACGGAGTGTATGTAAGCGGCGAATCAAAAGATAAAATTAAAAATATAGTTTTTGAAGGGGTGAATGTTTCGATAGATAAATTCTCTAATATTCCGGGTGGTATTTACGACCGACGTCCGTTAAAGGCAGAAGGTTTTATAAAAGGTAGTACATCAGGATTTTATTTTGATACCGCAGAAAATATTAAAGTTCAGAATTGTTCTGTAACTTGGGGAAAGAACAAGCAGGATTATTTTAAATATGCGGTAGAAAGCAAGAATGTAGATGTTTTAAAAGTGAATAATCTAGACGGAGAAGCCGCTTTTCCAGATAAGTACGAAGCAGTAAAAAAACAATAATTATTTTAACACATAGAAACATAGATTTCTTTTGATAAAAAAAGAATATCAAAAGAAACTAGTTTCTCACACATAGCAATGTGTTTTGAAAGAATAAAAATCATGAAAAAATAAAATCTGCTCAATCTGCCAAATCTGCGAGAAACTTTTTTGCCACAGATTGATAGGATTAAAAGGATTTTTTTGCCACGAATTTCACGAATTTTTTTTCACAAATTGAGAAAAAACAAAAGAATTTAATCTGCTCAATCTGCAAAATCTGCGAGAGATACAACTACAAGATAATCAAATAATTAGGAAGAGTGAAAACAGCAACAAATGAAAAACAAAACCATTACAAAAATAATTATTGGCGGATTGCTATTCAGCGGTTTGTATGCCAATGCACAAAAAACGATTTTAGAAGTTGATGTTGCTAAAACTATTACGAAAATTCAGCCTACGATGTTCGGTTTGTTTTTTGAAGACATCAATTTTGCGGCAGACGGCGGTTTGTATGCAGAAATGATTAAAAACAGATCTTTTGAGTTTGATAAACCTTTGATGGGATGGGAGCAGCCGAATACAAAAAGATCCTCTTTGAATATGCTTTCGGGAACCGCAACGCCAATAAATGTAGTAGAAAATAAAAACAATTCTAATTTTTGCCGAATCCTGATCAATGATGCTAAAGGCTACGAAATTATCAATGAAGGTTTTAGAGGGATGGGGGTTAAAAAAGATGCTCAATACAATCTTTCTCTAAAAGCTGCAAATCACGACGGAGCGATCAAAAAAATCATATTTCAGTTTATTGATAAAGACAAAAAGGTTATTGGCGAAACGAGTATTATTCCAACTTCAAATGACTGGAAAAATTATACGGCAGAATTTACCGCAACGGAGACAGAAGCAAAAGCCAAACTAAGAATAACTTTTGAAGGAACGGGAACTATCGATGTAGATATGATTTCGTTGTTTCCGGAAGATACCTGGAAAAACAGAAAAAACGGATTGCGTACTGATCTTGTACAGCTTTTATATGATATGAAACCAGGATTTTTACGTTTTCCGGGCGGTTGTATTGTTGAAGGAAGAACTTTGGCAGATCGTTATCAATGGAAAAAATCGGTTGGGAAAGTTGAAGAAAGAAAAACGATGATCAATCGTTGGAACGTAGAATTTAGCCATAAACAAACTCCTGATTATTTCCAGAGTTTTGGATTAGGATTTTACGAATATTTTCAATTATCGGAAGATATTGGCGCGAGTCCGCTTCCTATTTTAAGCTGTGGTATGGCATGCCAATATAATACAGGAGAATTGGCTGATATGAAAGATTTAGACCCTTATATTCAAGATGCTTTAGATTTAATTGAATTTGCCAATGGCGATCAAAATACAGCTTGGGGAAAGTTACGCGCTGATATGGGACATCCAAAACCTTTCAACTTAAAATTTATTGGTGTTGGAAATGAGCAATGGGGCCCAGATTATATAGAAAGATATAAAGTTTTTGAAAAAGCCATTAAAGCAAAATATCCCAACATTATTATAGTTTCTGGAAGCGGCCCATCGCCAGATGGTGAACATTTTGATTTTGGAATGGCTGAACTTAAAAAACTAAATGCACAGCTTATAGACGAGCATTATTACAAAAGTCCGCAATGGTTTAGAGAAAATGCAACGCGTTACGATAATTACGACCGAAAAGGTCCAAAAATATTTGCTGGAGAATATGCTGCGCAAAGTGTTTCGGGAGCCAATCCAAACAATAGAAACAATTGGGAATGTGCGTTTTCTGAAGCTGCTTTTATGACCGGATTAGAAAGAAATGCCGAAGTTGTAAATCTTACTTCTTACGCACCGCTAATGGCGCACGAAGATGCTTGGCAATGGACACCGGATATGATTTGGTTTAATAATTTACAGGCGTATGGTTCTGCCAATTATTATGTTCAAAAACTTTTTTCTACCAATAAAGGAACAGATTTATTGTCTATTACAAAAGACGGAAAACCATTAACCGGACAAAACGATTTGTATGCTTCGGCGGTAAAAGATTTAAACAGTAAAGAAGTAATTGTAAAATTAATCAATACTTCTTCAAAATCTCAGGAAGTGAATGTTGATTTAAAAGGAACAAAATTTGCTTCAAAAGGAACTATTATTACACTTACAAGCCCAAATTTAGAAGATGAAAATACTTTTGCTTCTCCTAAAAAAATAAGTCCAAAAGAAAGTGAATATATATTAAAAGGCGAAAATGCTCCATTAAATTTGGCGGCTTATTCTGTAACTGTTTTAAAACTGAAAATGGCGCAAAAATAGAATCAATGTCGCTATTTAGTCGTGTTCAGTTTTATTACATTTCTATGTGTTATTAATAGAGAAATTCCGTCGGGAGTTCTTCAAAAACGGTATAAAAACTGACGTAAATATTCTGCACAATTTAAAATTGCAAATTGTAAAATTCGGAACGAAATAAGGGTTGCATTATCTGTAAGTATTTATTGTTTAATATTTTAGATTTAATTATTTCAATTATTATTGTTGTATTATTTAGTATTTTAAATGATTGTGTTTTATTTTTAGGAATAATTGTATTATTTTAACATAGAGCTCTTATTTATTATTATATTTGTTATGAATCCAAATATCACTACAAATGCAAAACAACGTCTTAGGGGGCTTAAAAGAGCACGAAAGCAAAATAAATACTATCTGGGCAAAACTTCTAATGGAGAGAGGATCGACTGATGGAGTTACGGAAGAAGAAGAATCAAAAGAATTTACTTCACTTTTATTAGACGCTCTAAAGCAGGGAGGCAATAGTGAGAACTTAAATTCTCATGCTTTCGAAAAACTTTATGATTTACTTACAGGAATTTCAATTTCAAGAGCAAAACGTGGTTTTTCACCTAGAGAAACCGGACAATATATGATTTCTTTTAAAGAAGCTGCTTCACAGATTCTTTCAGAAATAGAAAAAGATCAAGCAACACTTTATGCTGCAAATCTAGAATTAAACGCAATTGTAGATAACTTGACTATCATGACTTTTGAGTCTTTCATGAGAGGCCGTGAGGATGTGATCTCAAGACAAACAGACGAAATCAGCGAAATTTCTACACCTGTTATCCGTGTTTGGGATGGCGTTGTGGCTTTACCGATTATTGGAACATTAGATAGTTCACGTACTCAAATCGTGATGGAAAATCTTTTACAGCAAATTGTAGATACAGAAAGCTCTATTGCTATTTTAGATATTTCTGGTGTACCGGCCGTAGATTCTCTTGTAGCACAACATTTAATAAAAACCGTAAGTGCAACTAGATTGATGGGTGCAGAATGTATCATTAGTGGTATTCGCCCTGAGATTGCGCAGACTGTTGTACATTTAGGAATAGACCTTACAGGAATAATTACCAAAGCTACCTTGGCAAGTGCTCTTCAAACAGCATTTAATATGTTGCAGCTTACTGTTGTGAAAAGAAAATAATCGACTTAGATTTTTAATGATATGGAAAGAATTCCTATACTAAAGATGGGAGATTTTTTGCTGGTAACCATACAAGTTGATTTGTATGATCAGCTGGCAGAAAATCTAGAATCTGATTTAATAAATACAATTAATAAACACAACTCAAAAGGGGTGTTAATTGATATATCTGCTGTTTCTATTATAGATTCATTTATGGGTCGTATTCTTGGGAATATTGCAGTAATGGCTAAAATAATGGACGCTCAAACAGTGGTTGTAGGTATGCAGCCAGCTGTTGCCATTACACTTGTAGAATTAGGATTGTCACTTAATGGCGTTATTAGTGCGCTAAATGTTGAAAAGGGGATGGATCTGCTTCGCGCAAAAATGTATAATGGCGATAACGAAGAGCAGATAGATGATAACGACGACGAATAAAGAAATAATTCCAGTTATAAAAGAACAGGATGTGGTGCCATTGCGTAACCGCGTTCGTGATTATGGTGTAAAAGTAGGGATGAGTATTTTAAATCAAACCAAACTAATTACAGCGACTAGTGAACTTGTTCGTAATCTTTTAAAATATGGAGGAGGCGGAAAAGTTATGGTAGAAGAAGTTACGAATGGCCGGGACAAAGGCGTTCGTGTTACCTTTATAGATAATGGTCCGGGAATAGTTGATATTGATTTGGCTATGAGGGACGGATATAGTACAGGAAAGAGTTTAGGTCTGGGCTTACCAGGAACTAAAAGGCTCGTAAATGAATTTGATATAAAAACGGAAATGGGAGTTGGAACAACTGTTACTATAATAAAATGGAAAAATGGATAGTACTTTTTCCAGTTACAAAATTGAAGATCGAAGTCTGATTGCTTTTATAAAGAGAGAAATACACAACTTGGCGCTTCAATCGGGGTTTAGTCCTCATCGCGCCGCAGAAACAGATATTATTGTTGCAGAATTAACTTCTAATTTAATAAAATATGCCGGCGGCGGAGAATTTTTGTATCGATGTTGTCAAAATGATCAACGAAAGGAGATCGAAATATTTTGTCTGGATAATGGTGTCGGAATTGATAATGTTGCCAAAATAATGAATGACGGTTACTCTACTTCTAATACTCTCGGACATGGTTTGGGTGCAATTAAAAGATTAAGTAACAACTTTCAAATTTATTCTCAAAAAGGATGGGGAACTGTGCAGTATATAAAAATTGGAGAAAAAGCATATGAAGAAGTTAGTGCAAGGCCGCCAGTTTTTAGTCATGCTGTATTAAGTGTAAATTATCCCGGAGAAAAAGTTTGTGGAGATGGTTATCATATTAAGTATTCTACAAATGGTTTTCAGATTTTTGTGGGTGATGGGCTTGGTCATGGAGTTAATGCTCATGAAGCTGTGCGATTGGCCATAAAAGCCTTTGAGCACTCTACAGCAACAGATGCCGCAATGATACTGAAAGATATTCATGAAGGTGTAAAAAAGAGCAGGGGATTGGTTGCTACAGTTGCTGTGGTTGACTATAAGGCGCAAACCTGGAATATCTGCGGCATCGGAAATATTAATACTCGTATTTTTAGAGGTTTGGAAAATAAAACATATTCGCCTTATAACGGAATTATTGGTCTTAATATTCCGCGAACTATTAATAGTACCATTGTTCCTTACCAAAAACATCAGATTGTTGTAATGCACAGCGATGGATTACGCACAAGATGGAATCTCAACGATTTGATGTCGATCATTAAACAAAGTCCCGACGTAATTGCAGCATCATTGTACAAAGATAATTTAAGAGGTACAGATGATGCAACAATCTTGGTAGGTAAAATAATTTAAGGGCTATGAAAGAGATTGTAAAGATTAATCTTGATAATGAAATGGACCTTATTCTGGCCCATAAGCGATCTATGAAAATTGCAGAAATGTGCGGTATGCCATCATCTGCACAAACCAGATTTTCTACAGCCGTATCTGAGGTTGCAAGATGTTCTATCGCTAATGGAAAAAATTCATTATTAACATTAGGAATCAATATTATAAAAACTACTCATAAAGAGATAGTGGCTATAATTAATGATACCGTAGATCTTAAAAAATGCAATCCCGAAGCTTTTAAATATGCTGCTAAAATCTCAGAAAATCTCGAATACAGTTATGCAAATGACTATTCAATAACACAATTAAGTCAAAAAGTACCCACTCCGGGTCTTCTTTCTGAAGCAAAAATAAAGACACTGGCGGATTATTTTAAATATGAACCGCCCTTGTCTCCTTATGATGAAATTAGAAAGAAAAACATTGAGCTTATTGCGCTTTCAGAAAAACTCACAGAAAGTGAAAACAGATATAGGCATTTGTCTAATACAATTCCGGTTTTAATCTGTATTGTCAATGATCGTAATCAGGTTTTGCTTACCAATGATTCGCTTAGGGATTATCTGCAGGCTCCTTTTAATGTTTTTGACAAAAAAGAAATAAAAAGTTTTATTCATCCTGATGATGTAGACGATCTAATTGAACGTTGGAATAAAACAAAGAAAAATAAATCGCAGTATGTTGGGGAAACCCGCATCAAAAAAGATGATGCTTATATATGGCATTTAATTTCTATTATTCCAAATAAAGCAGAAGACGGAACATTTAACAGCTGGCTGGTTTATTTTGTAGATATTCATGGACAGAAAACAGTTGAAGAAGCTCTTAAAAATAACTCAGAATTAAAAGTAATACAGCGAGAGTTAGAAAACGCCAATTCAAAACTTGTATTCAAAAATAGAGAATTACAGCAATTTGCTTATATAGCAAGTCACGATCTTCAGGAACCACTGCGCAAAATCAGAATAATGCTTTCTAGGGCAGGTGAAGGTTTAACAGAAGAACAAAGAAATAAATATTATTTTGACAAAATTACAAATGCTGCAGGCAGAATGTCTGATCTTATTACCGATGTGCTTAATTACTCCAGAGTAGACAATAATCTGCAAGTGCTTACCAAAGTTGATCTTAACGAAATTATACATGAAACGCTAAACGATTTAAGTTTAGTTATTGAAGAGAAAGACGCTATAATAAATCTAAGCAAACTTCCAGAAGTTGCAGGATTGAGCACACAGCTTCGTCAGTTGTTTTTTAATTTGATAAATAATGCCTTGAAATTCAATTCAGGACAACCAACAGTTACGATTACAGCATCTTTTATTACAGCAGAAAGTGTTGAGGATACAGATAAATTTATGCCAAAAGGAAATTATCATTTGATCAAAATTGCTGATAACGGAATCGGGATGGACAGTCAATATTCCGGACGTATTTTTGATATGTTTCAAAGACTGCATGACAGAGATCAATATGGTGGAAACGGCATAGGTTTAGCACTTTGCAAAAGAATTATCGAAAACCATAATGGCGCGCTTAACTTTACAAGCCAGCCCGGAGAAGGAACTACATTTTACATTTATCTGCCAAGGTAAACTTCCCTTGTAAACATATAATAAACGTTGGAAATTTTATAAACCTTTCTCCAGTCGATACTTTAATTTTATAAATGAAATATTTTATAACATTAAAACTAAAGAAGATGTTTGCAAAAGGTCAAAATGTACAGCAGGAATTCGGAAATCAAATCATGAAAGTAATTGGCTTTGAACCCGATTTGATAGAAAATGTCATTACGGAATGGGAAGCCGAAGACGGCACAATTGTTACCGGAAAATTTATGGAATCGCAGTTACAAGTTGTTGAAGATTAAAGTTCAAATATTACTTTAGATCAATTTCTATCCAAACCGGAGCATGATCACTGGTTTTTTCCCAGCCTCGCACATGACGGTCAACACCTCCAGAAAGTAATTTTTTTGCTATTTGCGGACTCAGCAGAAAATGATCTATTCTAAGACCTGCATCACGCTCGTAGGCATTTCTAAAATAATCCCAAAAAGTATATATTTTTTCGTCAGGATATAATTTCCGAATAGCGTCTGTCCATCCCTGAGCCACAAGATCATGAAAAGCTTTACGAACTTCGGGTAAAAAAAGCGCATCTTTTAGCCATCGCTCTGGTTTGTATACATCCAATTCTGTTGGCATAACATTATAATCACCTACAAGAATTACAGGAACTTTCAAATCTAGAAGAGTTGCAGCACGATCATGAAGTCTGTCAAACCATTTTAATTTATATTCTAATTTCGGTCCGGGTGCAGGATTACCGTTCGGAAGATACAAACAAGCGATAACAACACCGTTTATAAGCGCTTCAATATAACGACTTTGAATATCTTCATCATCGCCCGGAAGAATGCGCGTTACTTCGTTAATCTCCATATTACGAGCCAGAATAGCCACGCCATTCCATTGTTTTTGTCCGTGCCAGATTGCATTATAACCAGCATCTGCAATAGCTTTTTCCGGAAATTTATCCTGAGGCGCTTTTAATTCCTGAAGACAAACAACATCCGGAGCAGTTTCTTCAAGCCACTTTAGCAGAACATTCAAACGTCCGTTAACTCCGTTGACATTATAAGTGGCTATTTTCATGAGATTTTAGAATTGATTCTTTTCTCCAATTTACAAAATATTTTTTTCTTTCTTAGTTTTTCAATTGCGAAATGATAAGATTGAGAAAATTATTTTCACGCAATCTTTTTCAAAGTTTTAAACTTTGACAAAGATTAAATCGAGATTTAAAATAAAAAATCCCCACTATTGCTCTAACAATAATGAGGATTTATATTTCAATAATTAAATAAAAATTAATTCAAAGAACCAATTTGCTGTAAATGTTTCTCTGTTTGATATTTATTAAAGTTATCCCATTTTGGCGGAGAACTTGTTTTTTGTCCGTACATCGCATCCAGACAAATATTATTGTCTTTGTATTTTTCATGTAAAACAGCTAGTATTTTAAAGAAGAATTCGTCTAACATTACGATTGCTTCAAATTCAGCTTTTAGCGTGTCATAATTAGCGTCTGAAGGATTTAATAATTGCAGTAAATCCAAAACCTCTTTCTTTTCAACTTCATTAATTTCTGTTGAATAACCCATTTTTAAAGATTTAAAAACCAAGTTATTCCAAGCCTTACTGTCATGTCCCCATTGTACATCAGGAAGATTTAGAGAATGCTCGCAAATTAAAATAATAGAAAAAAGAACATCGTTTAAGTATGCCGCCGGAAATTCATCAAAACTTCTGAATTCAAAACCACTTTGGTACATTTTTTCCTGATTAAAATCAAGACCTAATTCCGAAAGCATTTCATATTCCATTTCAGCTTCAATCTGATCGCGCCACCAAATGTTTTCTTCCTTTTCAAATTTGAGTAGTTTTCTAAAATCATCCACTTTATAAGTTAAGATTTTACCTTTTGGCATCGCTTTATTATAAGTTCCTACGCCAATGTAACGAGACATAGCATTTCTCATAGAACCCAAAGTAAATTTTTTATCCAAACCAAATTTGTCACTTATTACGCCCATAATATCAGGACTTCCAAGCGTTGCTATAAAAAAAGGTTCAAACCATTGCAGCAAGTAAATCGCATTGGCATGTGTTTTTTCAAACTCATTATAATCTACAATTCTGCTGTCTTCTGTTAACGAAGGCAAAGTAATATGAAAATGGTACGTTCCGTTATTAAACAAAACCAGATTTTCCTGATTCGTCATAAACATATTAAGACCATTGTTATAATCCGGAAAGTTTAATTTTCCGTTTAAAACAGAAGATTCATTGATTTTATCCAGAAATAACTTTTTAGTCGCTTTCAGTTCTTTGCAGGAATCAGCAATCGTTCTGTTTTCAAAATATTTAGTAACAAATTCGATAGAATCCCCATCAAAATGTACAGAACCCATTGTTTTATTTCGCTGCGTAATCATGCTCTGAATATTGTATGGCTGATCTTCAAGGAAAAGTTCCATGATAGATTTTCCTAAATACTCAGGATTTTCAAGTGGCTGTGGATTTGCTTCGCCAGTACCAGCTGTAGTTTTTGCCGCCGACAAAGTTTTGTGCTGATAGTTGATGTCTAGTTTTTCAAGCGAATGACTGTTCATCATTCTGCTCACTTTGTAGGTTTCGTTTAAATTAAAAGCTTTTTTTAGCATAGGAGCCAAGCTTTCTGGTTTATAGCATTTTCTATAGTCAATGCTATATTTTTCAAAACCAATTTTTTCTTGTATAAATTCACCAGAAACTAAAAGGGATTCCTCAAATTGCATATAGGTTTCGTTTTCTAATCCAATTCCCCAATAATATTTTTTTGTCTGATTGTCTTTCATTTATACGATCTTTCTTTTTTTATGATTAATTAAACTTTTAAAATTTGGTTATTCGGCAATAAAAATCTGTTCCGATTATATCGGAGACGGAATCTTTTAATGGATAAAGCATATTTGCAGCTCCATTATAAGTTTTATTTACTTTTAAAATTATAGGAATAATATTGTTTTTGGAAGTTCCGCTTAAATCGTCTGAAAGCCTGATAAAAAATAAAATTTTACAATTGGGTTATAAAACCGCTATTTTTTATTAATTGCTTTTCTATCAATAATTTAAGGCGAAGAATAGCTAAATTGCGACTTTTGCTATACTTGTTTTTTCCAAGTTGCAAAAGTAATATATTATTATATCATTTCCAAGTGGTTAATGTGCTGAAAATCAATAATTTTTTAAAAGATAGCTGCAATTGTTTTAATTGCCTTATTTATTCATGATAATAAAAAACATGGGAAGAATATAATTCATCATTCCACCAGTCTTTTCTAACTTCCGAAAAGTAATTATAATTCAGTTTTCCGGCTTGAGATTGAAGCGGATACACAACAATTCCGTCTTCGCGATATGCTTTATGCAGATCCGTTTCGGGAACAACAGGAACAATGTGTCCGGAAAGTCCTTTTTCTTTTCTTTTGGCGCAGATTATACCAATTCCGCCGTTCGTATTTACTTTCTGCTGCATTTCATCAACAGAAAATATTCTTTCCCATCCAAAAAAGCCGCTCCATTCCAGAAACCAATCGTGTATGGCACTAGAATAAATGCGTAAAACAGTATCATCAAAAACAGCTTTTACTTCCTGTCCTTGCACTATATCTTGCAATGCCTCATCCGTCCACCAAACCGTTGGAAGATATACTTTAGAGAAATAGCAAAAATCGTAAGAGTACACATTACAATACGTGTCTTCTACCGTTCTCTGGTATCTAAGATTAGTTTCAACATCTAGTTTAGCAATCAGCTGCGCAATACTTTCTTTTTTGGTAATGGTGTTGGTTAAATCCCGATACGGAATACTAGAATCTAAAATAGGTCTTTCTTTCATTTCCGTAGAATCTAATTGTGATCCTGAATCGGGTAATAAATCGGCCTTTATTATTTGAGTATCGAGTATAGTAGTATCATCCAGGTTTATAGGTGATATTGATACGATATGTTTTTCCATCTTTGACTACTTTATTTAATTGGCTAGGCTGAAAGATTAACTATTCGCATAACATAATTTTGTCAGCCGCAAAGTAAACATAAAGATTTTAAAACTATCTAAAGAGCACTCGAAAAAGGAAAAATTTAAGAAAATAGTACTACTTATCGGTATCTGGTCTGATATTTCGAATTTTTCCTTTTTTTGTAAACTCAGTTTTTTCAATTTATTTTAATCAAAATTGAGTCTTATATCCATTAAAAAGTATTAAATTTATAAAAAGATATTTAATATACATTGGTCTAAAGTACCAATGAGCAATTGATGTATTCATTAGAATGTTTATTAAGGAAACTTAAGGAATGTCCTGATAGTAAAAGCATAAGAATGGCTTTTTGGATTAACTTAAAAAAAAATAAACATTATGTCTTACCACAGAATCCTTCAGATTGATGATGATTCAGACGATTGCGAATTGTTTCTGGAAGCATTAGAAGCAGTTTCAACTGTAAACTACACCGCTATTTATAATCCTATTGAGGCACTCCGTAAACTTCTTCAAAAAGAAATCGAACCAGATATTATATTTCTGGATTTGAATATGCCAATTATGTCTGGTATAGAGTTTTTAACCGAAATAAAAAAGGATATAAAATTGAGAGAAATTCCCATTATTATTTATTCTACTTCGCAGCTGGAAGATATTATTCGTGAAGCCAAAGAGTATGGAGCACAGGATTTTATTTCAAAACCGAATAATTTTAATGAGTTAAAGAATATTTTAAAGCAATATGTTGTGGCAGATTAGCCGGCATATTCTCTCGTAATTACAGGTTTTATTTACAACAATTTTTGTGTTAAAAAATTATTCAGAAAAGATTTTATTTTTTATTATTTTTATTAGATAATAAAAACATATTATGCTCTGGGCGCTTCATAATCTTAACTGAATGAAATTATCAACTCAAATTCTTCTTGCATTTACGCTTGTAATTTTGTTGTCTGTGGCAGACTCGTACACCAATTATATGCTTTCTAAAAAGGTGTATCTCAATTCGCAGTTTCTTGCCAGATCAGAAGAAATCATTCGTAATTCTAATAAAACCCATAAAGCGATTATTGAGATGCAGAGTGCCTTTCGCGGTTATTTGCTTACACAAGATCAAACCTTTCTGGATACTTATTATAAAGGGCTTAAGAAAGTTCCGGATTTAATAAAAGAAGAACAGGTTCTTGTAGGAGAACAAAATTTACAACGGTCCATATTAGATTCTATAAGTTCACTGCACAGTAATTGGCTTCTATATTCAGAAGAATTAATAAAATCGAGAAAAGATGTGCCGGAATCGTATAAAAGTTTATTTGAAAATTCCTTAAAGAAGCATGTGGGAAAAATAATAAACGACGCCATTTCTAAAAAATTCTCCAGATTTGATAAAATAGAATACAAAAGAAGAAAACACCATACTGAAATGCTGCTGACTTCTTTGCGATATACCCGAAGTTTTTCTCTCGTTTTTCTTACCCTAACCATAATTGTTGGCATATTAAGCACTATATTTATAATGTTTATAACTAATAAAAGGATTACTGCAATGGTGCGTCTTGCCGAAAATATTTCAAAAGGAAATTTTACTATTGTAGAAGATACTCGTAATGATGAATTGACGGCTTTGGCCACTTCATTAAACAGTATGTCGGGAAAACTCGATAAAAACATTCACGAACTGCAAAATAGAAATGCAGAGCTTAATAAGTTTGCTTATGTTGTTTCTCATGATTTAAAAGCGCCAATTCGCGGTATTCATAATGTGGTAAGCTGGATAGAAGAAGATCATGACGACGAATTATCGCCAGAGCTTAGAAAATATCTTAAAATCATTCCGCAAAAAACCAGACGCATGGAGGCCCTTATTAACGGATTGCTTGACTATGCGCGATTAAATGTAAAAACCGCTCCTGAATATATTGATACCAATACTTTGGTGCATGAAATTGCAGATTCTATTGTACCAAGAAATTTTAGACTTCAAATAGGCAATCTGCCGGATTTGTTTACCGAAAGAATTAAATTAGAACAGGTTTTTACGAACCTGATAAGTAATGCCGTAAAATATACGCCGCACGAAAATGGACTGATTCAGATAAGCTGCGAAACGTATATGCATTTTCATGAATTCTGTGTAAAAGATAACGGGATCGGAATTGCAGCAGATTACCATAAAAAGATATTTGAAATATTTCAGACACTTCGTGAACAAAATGAAGAAGAAAGCACAGGAGTTGGACTCGCGATTGTAAAAAAAATAATTGATGACCACCAGGAATATATTACCGTAAGATCGGAACTAGGAAAAGGAACGGAATTTATTTTTACCTGGAGAAATAATTAAGTTATGAAGAAACCAACAATTTTATTAATTGAAGATGATGAACTGGACATCATAAGTGTTGAGCGCTCTCTAAAGAAATTAGAAAGCGAATATGAACTGCATACGGCTTATAACGGAATTGAAGCATTAAAGATTTTAAGAGATCAAAATAATAAATTAATTCCGGATGTAATTCTTTTGGATATTAATATGCCAAGAATGAATGGAATAGAATTTTTGCAGGTGATAAGAGAAGATGCAGATTTGAAAAGTTTAAAGGTTTTTATAATGACCACTTCTTCTGAAGGAAATGATCGTACAGAAGCAGAAAAACTGGGAATATCAGGTTATATCATTAAACCTTTAAATTATACCGAAAACACCAAACGCTCAGATTCTATGGATGCTTTTGTTCAATTTCATTTAAGGAAAATATTAAATGAAGAAAGCAATTAATAATGGGGTTATTCTATTGAATTGAAATTACATTACGTTTTAAAATATACCAGATTTTTTTAATCATTCGAATAAAGAATTGATAACATGAAAAAAACAAAAGAAATAAATACCGAAAAGACCGAGTCGATTCTTGTGCTTCCGGTTATTGCAGATAAACCTGTAAAAGCTAAAATCAAAAAAGCAGAACCTGAAGAGTCTATTTTGACAGATGCAGAGTTTTTGAAAATTCTGTTGAAAGTTAAAAACGGAAATTTTACGCAGCGTTTTCCAACAGATCAAAATGGAACGAAAAGATCGATCTGCGAAACTTTGAACGAAATCATAGATCTTAACGAACGAATGGTTTTTGAATTTCAAAAGGTAGGTAAAAGTATTGGTAAACAAGGAAAATTAACCAATCGTGTTTCGCTTGACGGCGCAAGAGGTTCGTGGAGTTCTTGTGTTGATTCGGTTAATACTTTGATTTCAGATCTGGTACACCCGACAATTGAGATTGCACACGTAATTACATCCGTAGCAAAAGGAAATTTATCTCAGGAAATGCCACTTTCTATTGAAGGAAACCCGCTTCAGGGAGAATTTCTTAGAATTGCAAAAGAGGTAAATGGAATGGTAAAACAGCTGAACCTTTTCTCGATGGAGGTGACGCGTGTGGCACGTGAGGTAGGTACAGAAGGTAAACTGGGAGGTCAGGCAAAAGTAAGAGGTGTTGGTGGGGTTTGGAAAGATTTGACCGACTCGGTAAACAAAATGGCAAGTAACTTAACGGGGCAGGTACGTAATATTGCCGATGTAACAACCGCGGTAGCAAAAGGGGATTTATCTAAAAAAATTACTGTTGACGTAAAAGGAGAAATCCTTGAACTTAAAAATACCATCAACACGATGGTGGATCAGCTGAACTCGTTTTCATCTGAGGTAACCCGTGTGGCGCGTGAGGTAGGAACCGAAGGAAAACTGGGCGGACAGGCACAGGTAAAAGGTGTCGGAGGAACCTGGAAAGATTTAACGGACTCAGTTAACCAGATGGCGAGTAACTTAACGGGTCAGGTACGTAATATTGCAGATGTAACAACGGCGGTAGCAAAAGGAGATTTATCGAAGAAAATTACCGTAGACGTAAAAGGAGAAATCCTTGAACTTAAAAATACCATCAACACGATGGTGGATCAGCTGAACTCGTTTTCTTCTGAGGTAACGCGTGTGGCGGTAGAGGTAGGATCGGAAGGAAAACTGGGAGGTCAGGCGAAAGTACGAGGAGTTGGTGGAGTTTGGAAAGATTTGACCGACTCGGTTAATCAAATGGCGAGTAACTTAACCGGACAGGTACGTAATATTGCCGAGGTAACAACCGCGGTAGCAAAAGGCGATTTATCTAAAAAGATTACAGTAAACGTTGCAGGAGAAATCCTGGAGCTTAAAAATACAATTAATACCATGGTGGATCAGCTGAACTCCTTTGGTGCCGAGGTAACCCGTGTGGCACGTGAGGTGGGTTCAGAAGGAAAACTGGGAGGTCAGGCAAAAGTAAAAGGAGTTGGTGGGACGTGGAAAGATTTAACCGATTCGGTGAATCAGATGGCATCGAATCTTACGGGCCAGGTACGTAATATTGCCGAGGTAACAACCGCGGTAGCAAATGGGGATTTATCTAAAAAAATTACCGCCGTAGCGGAAGGGGAAATCTTAGAGTTAAAGAAAACCATTAATACGATGGTGGATCAGCTGAACTCTTTCTCTTCTGAGGTAACGCGTGTGGCACTTGAGGTTGGTACAGAAGGAAAATTGGGAGGTCAGGCAAAAGTAAAAGGAGTTGGAGGAACCTGGAAAGATTTAACGGATTCTGTTAACCAAATGGCATCTAACTTAACCGGACAGGTGCGTAATATTGCCGAGGTAACAACAGCCGTAGCAAAAGGCGATTTATCACGCCAGATTACCGTAGATACAAAAGGAGAGATTTTGGAGTTGAAGAACACCATTAATACGATGGTGGGGCAGCTAAATTCATTTGCTTCTGAGGTAACCCGTGTGGCGCGTGAGGTAGGAACAGAAGGAAAACTGGGAGGACAGGCGCAGGTGGAAGGTGTTGGTGGAACCTGGAAAGATTTAACGGATTCGGTAAACCAGATGGCATCGAATCTTACGGGTCAGGTACGTAATATCGCCGAAGTAACAACAGCGGTAGCAAAAGGCGATTTATCGCTCCAGATTACCGTAGATACAAAAGGAGAAATCTTAGAGCTTAAAAATACAATTAATACCATGGTGGATCAGCTTCGAAGTTTTGCTTCGGAGGTAACAAGGGTTTCGCGTGAGGTAGGAACAGAAGGGAAATTAGGAGGTCAGGCGAATGTACCTGGAGTTGCCGGAACATGGAAAGATTTAACAGATTCTGTTAATCAAATGGCGGGTAACTTAACCGCTCAGGTACGTAATATTGCCGATGTGGCGATTGCCGTAGCAAATGGAGATATGTCCCGAAAAATTACCGTTGACGTACGTGGGGAAATTCTTCAGTTAAAAGAAACCCTGAATACGATGGTGGATCAGCTTCGTGAGTTTGCATCAGAGGTAACTCGTGTGGCTCGTGAGGTTGGTACGGAAGGAAAACTAGGAGGACAGGCAAATGTACCGGGTGTTGCCGGAACATGGAAAGATTTAACAGATTCTGTTAACCAGATGGCGGGTAACTTAACGACTCAGGTACGTAATATTGCCGAGGTAACCATCGCCGTAGCCAACGGGGATATGTCCAAGAAAATTACGGCTGACGTTCGTGGAGAGATTCTTCAATTAAAAGAAACCGTAAATACGATGGTGGATCAGCTTCGAAGTTTTGCTTCGGAGGTAACAAGGGTTTCGCGTGAGGTAGGAACAGAAGGAAAATTGGGAGGACAAGCCTTTGTACCCGGAGTTGCAGGAACGTGGAAAGATTTAACGGATTCGGTGAATCAGATGGCGGGTAACTTAACCGCTCAGGTACGTAATATTGCCGATGTAACAAAAGCCGTAGCAAATGGCGACCTTTCGAAACAAATTACCGTTGACGTAAAAGGAGAAATCCTTGACTTGAAAAACACCTTTAATACGATGGTGGAACAGCTGAACTCGTTTTCTTCTGAGGTAACCCGTGTGGCGCGTGAGGTTGGTACGGAAGGAAAACTTGGAGGGCAATCTGAAGTAAAAGGAGTTGCCGGAACCTGGAAAGATTTAACCGATTCGGTTAACTTAATGGCATCGAATCTAACCTCACAAGTACGTGGAATTGCAAAAGTTGTAACCTCGGTTGCAAAAGGAAACCTAAAACAAAAACTATCCATTGATGCAAAAGGAGAAGTTGCACAATTAACAGATACAATCAACGAAATGATTGATACGCTCGCAACCTTCTCGGATCAGGTAACAACTGTGGCACGTGAGGTTGGAGCAGAAGGAAAACTGGGAGGTCAGGCCAATGTACCGGGAGCTTCTGGAACATGGAAAAACTTAACAGAAAACGTAAATCAACTCGCGGCGAATTTAACGACGCAGGTACGTGCGATTTCTGAGGTAGCTTCTGCGGTAACACAAGGAGATTTAACGCGAACAATTGGTGTTGAAGCAAAAGGTGAGGTAGAAGCATTAAAGGATACTATTAACCAGATGATTTCGAACCTAAAAGCAACTACATTACGTAATCAGGAACAAGACTGGTTGAAATCGAATTTAGCGAAATTTACACAAATGCTTCAAGGGCAGAAAGAGCTTAATTCGGTTACCAAAAAAATCCTTTCGGAGCTGGCAACGGTTGTAACCGCGCAGCACGGATTGTTCTATATTTTACAGGAAGATGAGGATTTTATGGATTCTAAACTGAATCTAATTGCCTCATACGCATACATTAAAAGAAAAAATTCTCCAACGCAATATGCAATGGGAGAAGGACTTATCGGTCAGGTGGCGATCGAGAAAGAAAGAATTATTCTGAGTAATGTTCCAAAAGATTACATCAGAATCAATTCAGGATTGGGAGATGCCAAGCCTCAGGACGTAATTATTCTTCCGGTTTTGTTTGAAGGAAGACTTAAAGCAGTTATTGAATTAGCATCACTTGATACTTTCAGTCAGACACACTTAGATTTCTTGGAAGGATTAACAGAAAGTATCGGAATTGTATTGAATACGATCGAATCGAATTCAAGAACAGAAGAGCTTTTGGTACAATCTCAATCATTAGCCGGAGAGCTAAAAAGCCAACAGGAAGTATTGAAAAATACCAACGAAGAACTGGAAGAAAAAGCTTTCTTATTGGCAAACCAAAAAGAAGAAGTAGAGTTGAAAAACCAAGAGGTTGAGGTAGCAAGAAAAGCTTTGGAAGAAAAAGCAGACCAGTTAACCTTAACATCAAAATATAAATCGGAGTTCCTGGCGAATATGTCACACGAGCTTCGAACGCCGTTGAACAGTTTGCAGATTTTGGCGAATGAATTAATTGCGAACAGAGACGGAAATTTATCCGAAAAACAAATTCAGTTTGCGAAAACCATCAACTCGTGCGGGGATGACCTTATTCAGTTAATTAATGACATTCTGGATCTTTCCAAAATTGAATCCGGATATATTTCTGTGGATTACAACCCGATTAGTTTTGCAGAAATCAGCCGATTTGTGGAGTCAACATTCAATCCGATTTCAGAAGCTAAACATCTTCGCTTTAAAATAAGTATGGATGATGATCTTCCTGAATTGATCGAAACCGATTCGCAAAGGTTAAATCAGATTCTAAAAAATCTATTATCCAATTCTTTCAAGTTTACAGAAAAAGGAGAAGTTCAGCTTAAAATATACAAAGCAAAAAACAACTGGAAAACAGCCAATGTCAGTCTTGATAATGCCGAAGCTGTTGTTGCTTTCGAAATTTCAGATTCGGGAATTGGAATTTCAAGAGAAAAACAAAATATCATTTTCGAAGCTTTCCAGCAAGCAGAAGGTTCTACCAGCCGTAAATATGGCGGAACTGGTTTAGGATTGTCTATCAGCCGCGGACTTTCGGATTTATTAGGCGGAAGTATCGAACTGGAAAGTGAAATGAATGTAGGTAGTAAATTCACCTTATTCCTTCCGTTAAAATACATTCATATTGCTGAAATTGAAAACATTGATGTAAGTGAAGACACCGAAGTAAAAGATACAAAAGGCCGTATAAAATCACTTCCTTCAGAAAAATTCAACCGATCTGATATTGATTTGTTCTTTGTTGATGAGGTTGGCGATGACAGAACGGATATTAAGCCAAACGATAAAGTATTATTGATTGCCGAGGATAATTTAACCTTTGCAAAAATTATGCTGGAGCAGGCGCATATCAACGGAATTAAAGCCATTGTGACTACAAAAGGAAATGATGTAATTGATTTTATAAATCAGTTTAATCCGCACGCCATAACAATGGATTTGAATATGCCGGATACCAGCGGATGGAAAATTCTGGACCGTTTAAAAACGGACTTTAATCTGCGTCATATTCCGGTTTATATTATTTCCGGAGAAGATGAAAGAAATAAAGGACTTAAACGCGGTGCGAGAAACTTCTTCCTGAAACCGGTTAAGAACGATTCATTGACATATTTGTTTAATGATATTCATGATTTTAAAAACAAAAAAGCAAAAAACCTGCTTGTTGTAGATGATAATCCAACGGAATTAGAGCGAATTTTAAATGCTGTAGATGGTGACGATATTTCTGTTTACAGTGCTAAAACGGCTACAGAAGCAGTTGCATTAATTCGAGATCATTCGTTTGATTGTATTATATTAGATTTAAAACTGCCAGATGCCGATGGTCTGGATATTATTACGGATCTTGAAAATAATCTTGCCGGACAGGAAACAGCGATAATCATACATTCTGCTGGAGATGTCAGCAAGAAACAAAAAACAAAATTGAATCGATTTGCGCACAGTATCATTACAAAAAGTGCCAATTCTATGGATGAATTGATCGACCAAACGGCTTTATTCATGCATCGTGTTCACAAAGAATTACCAGATGCAATGCGAGAAAGTATAGAATCATTTTATTTAAAAGAAGATGTACTTCCTGGCAAAAAAGTGTTATTGGTAGATGATGATGTTCGTAATCTTTTTGCCCTTACAACAGCTTTAGAACGTTACGGATTAGACGTTATTAGTGCAGAAAGCGGTCAGGAAGCTATTGATATTTTAAACGAAGATAAAAATATTGACATCGTTCTTATGGATATCATGATGCCGGAAATGGACGGTTACGAAACCATGAAAAATATTAGAAAAGATGTTAAACATAAAGATCTAACCATTATTGCCGTAACAGCAAAAGCCATGAAAGGAGACAGACAGCGCTGCATAGAATCAGGAGCCTCAGATTATATGACAAAGCCGGTAAATGTTGAACAATTGTCTTCGCTTATGCGTGTTTGGCTTAAATAATTTAATACATTTATATTCAATACAACACTATAATGGGAGATAGCGCAATTAAAATCTTATTGGTGGATGACAAAAAAGAAAACCTACTTTCTTTGCAAGTTATCCTGGCTGATCGTGGTTATCAGTTTGTAGAAGCAACCTCGGGAAAAGATGCTTTGCGGATTCTGTTGAAGAATCAGGATTTTGCTATTATACTTATGGATGTTCAAATGCCGTTGATGGACGGTTTTGAAACGGCTGAATTAATTCGCCAGAGCGAAAAACTCAAAAATGTTCCTATTATATTTTTGACAGCCAATATGGATAAAACCGAATATATATTCAAAGGTTATCAATCTGGCGCTGTTGATTATATGATTAAACCTTTATCGCCGGAAATTTTGCAAGCGAAGGTGATGGTTTTTACCGAATTGTTCAGAAAAAATCAGGAATTAAAAAAGAAAGAAGAAGAAACGCATGCGCTTAATGAGATTATTTTAAAAGCCAATAGTGAGCTTGCGCTTCAGAATGCAGCAATCGAAAAACACGCTGAAGAGCTGAGAAAGAAAAATATGGAGCTCGATGCTTTTACTTATATCTCGAGTCATGATCTTCAGGAACCATTAAGAAAAATTCAGACTTTTTCTAATATTCTACTTACCAACGAATATCCCAATTTATCGGAAGATGGTAAGCTTAAATTTAATAGAATTTTGTACGCAACCAATAGAATGCGGGAGCTTATCAACAGTCTTCTCACATTTTCGAGAGCAACTCTTGTTGACCGAAAATTTGAAATAATAGATTTGAGTACTATAGTTGCGGATGTAAAAGAAGCTTTGCATGAAAACCTATTAGAAAGAAATGCAGTCATTACAACTGATTTTCACGATAAAGTCAAAATAATTCCTTTTCAATTCATACAATTGATTGAGAATCTGCTTCATAATGCGATAAAATTTGCACAGCCCAATCTGCCATTGCAAATTGATATAAAAAGCCGTCTTGTTGATATTTCAGAAATTCGAATAGAAAAACTTGAAACAGAAGTTAATTACTGCCACATTAGTTTTCAGGATAACGGAATTGGTTTTGAACCGGAACATAACGAAAAAATATTTGGTGTTTTCCAGAAACTACACGGCAGAGACATTTATGAAGGAACAGGAATTGGACTTGCTATTGTGAAGAAAATTGTTGAAAATCATAATGGTTATGTAAATGCAGTAGGCGAACCCATGAAAGGTGTTACTTTTAATATTTATATACCTTGTCCATAAATTTATTTCATTAAAAATAAAAGAAGAGCGTCGTAATGATGCTCTTTTTTTTTGGATAAAACTCCCGAATTCTCCAATATTGTCCTTTTGACGAACAAGAAATCGCAAGGAGATTCCATTCTAATTTTCGACATTTTCACGCTTCCTGCAAGGTTTTCAAAACCTTGTAGGTTTCTATTTTCCATTCACTATGGTAATCAAACTTATTTATACCTGCAAGGTTTTGAAAACCTTGCAGGAACGTGTACGAAAAAAATGTTGCCGAAATAAGTAACCTTTACAGTAATGACAAGAAATACGTAAAAAACAGCGCTAAAAAAATTAACAAACAAAAAATAATAATAAAAGAACGTTCATTCATTTATTATTATATCTTTGTTAAAAATTTCGGTATGAGAATAAGAGATATTGATAAAGAAAAACTGGTAGTTGCAAATGCGATCGATCAAATTGTACAAGACGGATTTCAGGGTTTCAGTATGAATAAGCTTGCAAAGGCTTGTAATATTTCTGTAGGAACACTTTATATTTATTATGAAGACAAAGACGATTTAATTCAAAAAATAGGAAAAGAAGTTGCACTTGAATTCTTCTCAAACACAGTTAAGAATTTTTCTCCGGAAATGTCTTTTGAAGAAGGATTATGGATTCAATGGTTAAACAGGGCTGAATTTACCATGAAGTATCCTAAAAAAGTTTCTTTTTTTGAAATTATCAAACACTCGCCTCACGGAGAAATTATCTTAAATTCTACTAATGAATTTTCTGATTTTAGAAAAATCATGACGCGGTTTATTGATAAAGCTTTGGAGAATAACGAACTCATACCGCTTACATTCGAAGTTTTTTGGTCTATTGGCTACGGACCATTATACAATTTATTAAACTTTCATACTGAGGGCAGGAGTATGGGAGGAAAACCATTTACGCTTACTAAAGAAATGATGAAAGAGGCATTTCAAGCAGTTATTAAAGCTTTAAAACCATGAGAAAATATGGAAACCAATTTAAATACCATACATATTTTTAAAACAAATATTACGGAAATAAAACCAAATTGTCCTATGCGGGAAACACTTGATAATCACAGCGATGTTCAGCAATGGAGCATTGATCATGAAGATGTAGATTGTGTACTGCGTGTAGTTTCAAAATCATTAAAACCAAAAGCAATTATTACCATGATTAATGATTTCGGTCATGAATGTCAGGAATTGCTTTAATTAAAACAAATCATTACAAAATGGAAAAAACTACAGTAAAAAGCGATCCTTTTACTTTTAAACAAATAATTATTATTGCCATTCTGGCTCTTTTACAATTTACGGTTATACTAGATTTTATTATTATTTCTCCTTTGGGAGATATCTTAATGAAAACCCTTGATATGACTACAGCCAAATTTGGATTTACTGTTTCTGCTTACGCTTTTAGCGCAGGAATTTCCGGATTACTCGCAGCGGGTTTTGCAGACAAATTTGACAGAAAAAAACTCTTGATTTTCTTTTATACAGGATTTATTTTGGGTACAGCTTTTTGCGCACTGGCAACAAGTTACGAAACGCTGCTTTTTGCCAGAATCTTTACAGGACTTTTTGGCGGTGTCATTGGTTCCGTTTCTCTTGCTATTGTTACCGATTTATTTGTAATTCAGCAAAGAGGACGCGTTATGGGTTTTATACAAATGGCCTATGCAACAAGTCAGATTTTAGGAATACCTCTTGGTCTTTATTTTGCCAATAACTGGGGTTGGCATTCGGCTTTTATTATGATAGCAGTTTTAGGATTGTTGATTTTATTGGCGATATTTACCCAAATGCAGCCTATTATAAAGCATTTAGAATTACAGTCAGACAAGAATCCTTTTCTTCATCTTTGGCATACTTTGAGTGATAAAAATTACCAGATTGGTTTTGCAGCAATTGCATTACTTTCTGTGGGAGGTTTTATGTTACAGCCTTTTGGAAGTGCTTTTTTGGTAAATAATATTCATATAAGTCAGCTTCAATTGCCAATGGTGTTTTTCTTTACTGGACTTTCAGTACTTTTTATAATGCCAATAGTAGGGAAGTTAAGTGATAAAGTGAGCAAATTTAAGTTGTTTACAGCCGGCTCATTACTCTCAATAATCATGATTTTGATTTATACCAATCTTAATCCTATACCGTTATGGGAAATAGTGGTGATTAATATGATTTTGTTTATGGGGATTATGAGTCGTATGATTCCTGCTACTACATTAAATACCGGAATTCCGGAAATGAAAGATCGTGGTGCTTATATGTCTATAACTTCGTCATTACAGCAGATTGCAGGCGGAATTGCGGCAGTTTGTGCCGGATTTATCGTGCATCAGGAAACGAAAACGTCTCCACTGGAAAATTACGATGTATTAGGGTATGTAATTGCAGTTGTCTCTTTATGTTCAATATTTTTGATTTGGAGAGTAAGTAAATTAGTAAAGTCTAAAGAAGTGCTTTTGAAGGAGTAAAATCAAATTAATTATGAGTTATAAGTTATGAGTTAATTTAATATTTAACTCTTTATATGTAAAAAGAAAAACTCTCAACATTGTTGAGAGTTTTTTGTTTTTTATGAAATCACTACTTTTATTTTGCAGTTAAATTCAGAGATACTACAGAAATATTTCCAGTTCCGTCATAACGTTCTCCCCAAATTTCAATAAAATCACCCGTTTTCATCTGAACTGTACCGACAATTGGTAAGGCCAAAATTCCAGCAGAGGAGAAAAAACCTGTAGACGGTCGGCCGTATACTTTGGTATCTGTAAGCACTGTAACACCATTTTTAACTATATATAAAATTAAAGTCATATCAGCGGCAGTTCCTTGGTAAGAAACAGAACCCGCTACCTGAAAATATCTTGTTTTATTACCTCTGTAAGTTATTCGGTTATCTCCATCTTTAGTAAATCGAAATAAATTACTAGAATTGGTAGTGCCAGCAATTTTTATTCTACTTCCTGTTCCAGTACCAGTAAATGTTGTCGTTACACCAGAACCAACAGCAGCAGCAAAATTAATATCACCAGTAGAATCACTATCACCCTCTCTAGGTAAACCAGGTGCATCTACAGACCAGGCAGTGCTAAAATAATATCCCGGGTAGGTCGAAGCGGCCGCATAACCTTTTACATAACCTGTTGAATTTGAAGTTGTACCCGAAAAAACCGTACCGAATATAATTCCAGTTCCTACGGCCAGAGTTCCCAGAGTACCAGTTACATCTATGGCAACATCTGATGCATCTAAAGTGCTAAAACCACTATTTTTTTGGATTAAACCAAAAGTGCCGTAATAAGTTTCAAAAGTTCCGTTATTAGAACTCGTCCATGCTTGATTACTAAGTAATAAATTTCCAATATTAGAATATTGAATTCCATTTGCATTACCTACAAACTGAACAATATTACCAAAATACAATCCAAAGCCTGAAATATTTCCCACGCTAGTCGTCATACCGGCTATAATAACATTCTGAACCAAAAGAGAGCTTGCAGTGGCAGCTCCAGGACCTGTAAGAGCAAAAGCACTAACTCCTTGTAAGGTAAGAAATCGTATACTTCCGCCAGTATTACCCTGAAAAATGGCCGAAGCCGTTGATTTTATTACATCTTCATTTGCATCTTGTCCGGTAACGTAGGCATTATTTAAATCTATAGGAAGAGTAAAATTTACCGTTCCGTTTATTTCATATAAAGTATTGGTATTCAAAACATATTTAGTACCGCCTCCAGCTGAAAGTTCTGATGCCAAAACTGTTGCCAATACATCTGTAGATTTGATACGTTTAAAATTTAACCTTCCGCTTGCTGTACTATTAAGCGGATTCCATGTTCCGGAATAATAGTAAAATAATTTTAAATCGGTATCATAAACCAATAAACCTTCGGCAGGAGTTGCTATCGCAATTCTTTGCGCAGTAGTCATTCTTGGTGTCAATAAACCCTGTGTGGTCGATGTAATATCCAATATAGAAGTGGCATTAGGCGAAACAGTTCCAATTCCGATCTGAGCATTTGCAGTTACTATTATCAGAAAGAAAAACAGTACTGATAATCTTTTATGATTTTGGAGTGTAGATTTAGTGATCATAAGTATAGTATTAGTTTATTGTTGAATTTTTTTATTGAATCTATCGTACATTATTTCCCAGAATTGGAGATATAAACCTTTTGAGTCAGTTTTTCATTATCAGCAGTCAGGAATTCGGCTATATAAATACCGTGGCTTAAACCGCTGGTAGAAAAAGTGTAATTTAAATCCGTTGCCAGATTTTTTTTAAATAAAATAACTTTTCCGGTAATGTCATATAACGTAAATGATTTTATCGATAAACTGTTTGGATTAGAAGCTTTTAAAGTGCTGTTGGCATTATCCTGAAAAACAAAAAATTGTTTAGCAGTTTCATTATCAGAAACACCAAGAGTTTGAGCTGTAAAAGTGATTTTAAATCGGTCTGTATAAGTTCCCGGAGCAACTGTAACCAAATAAGAACCATTTTTTATATCATGATAAGATCCGTCAAGCGCATCATAAATATATACAGCCTGCGATGCGTCAAAGTTTATTGATTCGGCAATAGAAAATTTAAATGTTGTACTTTCCGTTGCTTTTACTTTTAGCGGTACTTTTTTGGTCTCATCAAAATTGATTCCCTGAATAACATAATTACTATCTTCAATCCAAAAATTAACATCACTAGGAAGATCTGTAGTCATGTTTAAAGCATCTATACCAATATCAACACCATCTGTTGCTTCTGGTACAAAGGCAAGTGCCAGTTGTCTCGTAAATTCATTGTTAATAATCGTGTTGAGTTTAAAATAAGAAAGAGGTTCAGCTTCCTCACTTTTTTCTGTAGTTTTTGCAGCATGTTTTTCAAACTGAGAAGTAACTCCTTCTTTGATAAACACGCGATGGATATTTTTAAAGGTAACAGTTCCATTGGATTTTCCATTAAGCAAAAATCCCTGACCTATAGGCGAATATCTACGTGCGATAACACTTCCTGTTGTGCCAACTCCAGAATTTACAGTACCATCCTGATTATAAGATTTAAAAGTTGGAGGCAGGTAAAGCCCTTCTGAAGTTGAATTTATTGGAGCATAAGATCCATAACCTCCTCTGTAAGCGCTAAGCAAATGAGAGTTTGTGGCTTTGTCCTGCTGCCAAAAATAAGCAATCCCACCAGTAATGGCAGCATTTGTCGCATCCAGAAGAAATGCATTTAAATGCAATGCTGACGGATATGGATTTCCTGTTAAGGTTGCATTATTAAGTCCTAATGTTACTACGATATTTCCATCATTTGGTTTTCCTCTAAAATCATATCTTTGGGCACCTCCAGGGTTGTTTGTAGTTCCCATTCCCGCGGGATCAATGGCGTCTGTTCCGCTTGTACCTTTCATTGTAAAACCTTCGCCAGGACCAAGTGCAGTGGTGCCGCCCACAAGTAACCATTGCGAATAATTGTTTGCATTTACTAATTTATAAACCCATCTGGAAGCAATAGAAAGCGGCATTGAAATACCATCTCTATCTGTTGTAGGTAAAATTACTGCCGTGGTAGAAGCTGTAGAAGTTGTTGGGCGGCTGAGCATTGTGATTCCAAAATTTTGGTTTCCAGCAGCAGCAGAAGCAATTCCCACTGGCGAACACCAATAATTATAATCATAATTATCAGACGAGCCTTCTTGATAGACAGACAAAGTTCCTAAACCAACATTGGTAGAAGTCGTAGTTGAACCCTGTAAAAGCTGCGAATTATTTCGCAAATACAAATTAGAATTTGCAGCCAGATTTACGTCTTGCTTTACAAAAAGCACCTGATTTTTTACATACATACTGGCATTAGGGCTAAAGTATATTTGAGAAACAGATTTTGTCGCACTTAATATTAAAAAGAGTAATAGAGTTTTTTTCATATTTTCATTTTTAGAATATTAACCTGTAAAATTTGCGAAAGTTCCTTTCTAATTAAGGAATTAGTAATTGTATTTGCCATTTATAATTTTCTTTTTGCTGTAATTATAAAAAAGCCAAAGAGTAGTCCGGCGACCAATAATATCCAAATTTCCTGATTGATAGAAAAAGTAGGAGTAGGATCTGGATCTCCGGGAGGAGGAGGACCGCCGCCTTGTGCAAAAGAATGTATTGGCAGATACAATAGAAAGATTAGGGCTAATCTTAACTTATCAATGTTCATGTAATTTTTTTTTAGGGGTGTATAAAAATTAAGTTGATTATTGAATGCAATTAAGAAGCAATATTTCCCGAAAAGGGAAATATTTTGGGTATTGTAAGATTTAAATAACTACTTATTTAGGTTTTTTCGTTTAATAAATCATACAATGAAAAATTGCACTTTCTTCAAAAATAATTAATAAGAAATGTTTATTTCATAAAACAAGGCACAATTAACTAAGTTTTTTCTTATAGAATAAAAACGTAAAAATAGCGACTTAAAATTGTTAAAATTTAAAAACAGATCAGTCATTTTTAAACCTGATTTATTTTTCTAAAATGCCTGTAAGGCCTTTATTTTAAGTTGTTTATGAATTTTAAAAAGTTGATAATTTTTGGAAAAGACAATAACTTTATATTTTTAAAAAATAAGAAATTTACTATGCTGGCATAATATAATAATCTCATTATTAAGTAGTTGTGTTTATTTAAGATTTGGGCTTAATTATAAAAATGTGTTTTAGCTGTAAATCCAATGACATCAAGGGTTGAAAGAAAAATCCGAAAATCAGAATTGAGGTTATTAGATTTAATTGTTTAGGGTTTTTTAGTCCAAATTCTAATTTTAAAATTTTTCAAATAAATTTAAATTGACGCTTTTAAGTTGTAAGATAAAAATTACTTTATGTATTGCATTACAAAGAGATTTTTTCTCAAATAGAAAGTTATAGGTTTTAAAATTTATTCAAAAAAAGAAATGTAGAATCAACGTTTTCAATTTTATTATGGATTACAATAATTTCAAATTAAGAGAAAATTTTGTGCTTCATCAATTAAAAATCCAAATCTTCAAATCCTATAAGTTTGATAATTAATTATGTAAGACTTTATGATGACTTGTGATATAATTTTGGAATTATAAATTTAAAAACGAAAATCATGAAAACTGCAACGAAAAATACAAAGAGTACAACAACTGCTAAAAGTAAGGCAACTACAAGTACATCAAAATCAAATAGCACAGCAAAATCTAATAGTGCTGCAAAAGTAAAAGCAAAATCTAATGCTGCCGATGGTTTAAGAGAACTATTTGTAGATTCTCTAAAAGATATTTATTGGGCAGAAAAAGCTTTGGTAAAAGCTTTACCAAAAATGGCTAAAAATGCTACATCAGAAAATCTTATTTCTGCTATTAACGATCACTTAGCTGTAACTCAAGAACAAGTTACAAGACTAGAAAAAGTATTTGCAAGCGTAGGCGAAAAAGCTGCAGCTAAAAAATGTGATGCTATGGAAGGTCTTATAAAAGAAGGTGAAGGCATTATGGAAGAAACAGAAGCTGGTCCAGTACGTGATGCAGGAATTATTGCTGCTTCTCAAAAAATTGAGCACTACGAGATTGCAACATACGGTACTTTGGCTGCATTTGCACAAACACTTGGCGAAGATGATGCTGTTCTCTTGCTTGAAAAAACTTTAGCAGAAGAAAAAGAAGCGGATACCTTGCTTACAGAAGCTGCTTACAATACAATTAATTTTGATGCTGCTGAAGAAGACGAAGCTTAAAAGTATTTCCTATTACGCTTTCTAAAAAAAGAAAGTCCAGAATTTTGCTTGTAAGATTCTGGACTTTCCTTTTTAGATTCTCTTGACAGAGAGAACCTTGTAGAATATTTTAGATTTAAATTTTATAAGCAGGGTATCAAAAATTATAAAATTTAATCTTGGTTTTGATCTAATTTTAAAATGAAATTAAATGTATTAAGAGATGAATCCGATATCTGCATGGACGATAAATGTACAGTCCGAACTAAGTACAACAGCACCAATCTTTGAAAAAAGTTTTTTAAATTTTATTGTTGAAGTAAAATGCACAGATAATTCTGTATTTATTATATGCATTTGGCCCAATAACGGACGAATAGCTTTTCGAGCAGCCTACGCTATAACTTCAACTTTTAATTTAGAAGAAATCAAAGAAAAAGAAGATTTGGTAGAAATTTCTTTATCTACCACATTAGGAACTTATAAAATGACACTTGAATTTTCAGATGCAAAAAATCCTATAGTACATTATATCACACAGTTTACGCCGTATAAACCAATTTTAATTCCGTTTTGGCCGCGTGATATAATACCGCTGACGTTAAACGGAAATATAGAAAATACAGCAGGAAAAGTTCATATACAGCAAGTTGGGGCAAGATCAGGTTTGCAGTATTTCAGCTTGACTAAACCAGTAACAGGTTCTGTATTTTATTTTCAAAATCTTTCTGCTATTAATCCATTTTTTGAAGCAACCAAAACTTCTGGCGCAGAAACGGTAGGAGGCGACTGGCCCGAATTAGGATTTCGTCTTCCAGCTGTAATAGAAGAACCGCTGCCAGATAAGCCAGTGATTTTATCAGATGCTTATGTGTTGTTGAGCAATAATATTCCAAAAGATAATTTAGAAGGAACACAGGAATTTCTAACCCATTTAGGAGCATTGTACCGTCATATTCCAAAACCAGAATTGACCTATCATAATTGGATGACTTCTGCCAAAACCGCTTTGCATGATCTTATTAATAACAAAGGCTGCTGGACTAATTCTTGCGGATTATCATATTTGAATGCCTATTTGTGCGATTATAAAACACCGCCAGAAATTATGGTGCAGCTCGCTGTAATTTTACCGCTTAGCGAATACGAAAAGTGGCTGTCTAAAGATATACCTGTAATTAACGATCTTAAAAAAGGATTGAATACCTTTTATGATAGCAATATCAAATGTATATCGCGCTGGCTTCCTGCTATGGCTGATAATCTTGATCAATCTGAAGAGCAGAAAAAAGAATACGTTATGGATTCCTGGTATCTCTATCATCCGTTGATGAATTTAAGCAGATTGGCTTTAGACGGAGATAAAAATGCTGAAAAGCTGCTTTTGGATTCTTTAGAATACGCCATTGGGGTGGCTCATTTTTTTGATTATGAATGGCCGGTTTTTTATAAAATGGATACTCTAAAAGTGATTAAAGCAGAAACTCAGCCGGGAGAAGGCGGAGAAAAAGATGTGCCCGGATCGTACGCGCATCTCATGTTGAATGTTTGGAAATTAACCAAGCAGAAACGTTATCTCAATGAAGCCGTAAAAGCATCAAAAAAATTAGAAGGTTTAGGTTTTGATTTATTTTATCAAGCCAATAACACCGCATTTGCTGCTGGGGCTTTACTAAGATTGTATAAAGAGTTTAAAGAAGAAATATACCTGCAGCTGAGTTACGTATGTCTGGCAGGAATATTAAAAAATGCACAGCTCTGGGAACCCAATTATGGATATAGTAAACATTATCACAGCTTTTTTGGTGTTTTTCCTCTTAATGATGCGCCTTACAGAGCAGCTTATGAAGAATTTGAAGTTTATACTGCTCTTTACGACTATATGAAAGAAGCATTAGGATTGAAGATTTTGGATGCTGTAAAAGTTTTATTGCCAGAATTTATTAAATATACTGTACATCGACTGCCGTATTATTTCCCGCCAATGCTTCATAAAGATGCTTTGGCCAAAGAAGTAAAAACCGGAGAAATTAATTCTACTATATGGATACCGCTGGAAGATATTTACGATGGATGGGATTTGTGTGGTAAAATTGGTCAGGAAGTGTATGGCGCTGGTCTGCCTTTCGGCATTGTTTCCAGACAATATTTTAAAATTCCAAATACTGGACTTATTGTTTTCTGTGAATATCCTTTAACCAATATTAAAAAAACAAATAATTCACTTCAATTTAAAATCATCGGAAGTGCTGATTTTACTTCTCTTGTCAAAATTATTTCAGATAAAGAAGAAATGCCGGAAATCACATTAAAAAATAAAACAGCAAAAATTGAAGCTGTACGAAGAACAAAAAAAGAAATTGATTTTCAAATAGAAGGAAACAGTACAATAAACCTAAGCTGGAAATCTTAATTATCCATTTAAATCAAAAAAAAAATGAATACATTCATACAACTATTGGTAACCACTTTTTTTGCCACTTCTGCCATGACTTTTTTTAGTTATGTAGTATCTGCAAGTTTTAGAAAATTGTACAAAGAGCCTTTATTGCTTAAATATGTTCTTGTCAGGTTAAGCATACCGCTTCCGGATAAATTACGAGAAATTTTAGCTTGGTTCATACATTACGTAATCGGTTTTATTTTTGTCTTATTTTATCACATTCTCTGGACTCGAGAAATACTTCCAGTTAGTATTTTAAGCGGTATTTTGCTTGGTGCTCTAAGTGGCATAATCGGAATTTTAAGCTGGATTGTTATGTTTAAACTAGCTCATTTTGAAGGTAAAGCATCAGATGGAGGTTATTATATTCAATTATTTATTGCACATGTTATTTTTGGATTAATGGCGATGTTTACATATACCTTTTTTGTGTGATTTAAGTGTTTATCTATAAATTAAAAAACCTCTTTAACATTGCTAAAGAGGTTTTTTGTTTTGAAGATTTATTGTTGAATGAATCGAAGTATTTATTTAATTAATAAATAGTACGATGTGCAGTATCAGGAACTTGACCAGTTGTAAATTCTTCGTCAATAGCTTCATTTTCGTTTGCGGTTTCTTCGTTGTGAGGTCTGCTGCAATTATAGGAATTTTGATTTTCTTGGATACCAAAATTCTCGTTCTGAATTTTTAAATTATTCATAATTTCTAAAATTTAAATTCATTACTATTTCTATATAAGTTGTAAATGCGGACGAACCTGCATTGTTACAATGTCACATCTTTTTGGCTGTGATAAACAGAATAAAACGCTCATAGCGATATCTTCTGCTTCCAGCATTTCTAGTTTTTCGATTTTTTTCTGTTGTGATGCTTTAGAATCAGGTTGCATATCACTGGTAACGGCGCCAGGTTCTACAAGAGAAACTTTAATTCCAAGCGGATTAATTTCTTTGCGAAGCGAAGTGCTAAAACCCCTTAGAGCCGTTTTTGTTGCAACATAAATTGTACTTTCCGGTTTACGGCTTTCGGCACTCATAGATCCGATATTTATAATATGACCCGATTTTTGAGCAGTCATTCTATCAACAGCTTCTTTAGAAAAAGTTAAATAGCCCATAATATTCGTTTCTAATATATATTGCCAATCTTCTAAATTGCCTTTTGTAACGCCTTCAGCCGATAATGCAGCATTATTGATCAGAATATCAATACCGCCTAATTTTTTATCTATTTCTTCTAATATCAATTTTACGTCTTCTTTATTGGTAATATCCGCAGGAAAACCATATAAGTCACAATCCGGAAATTTCGTTTTTATATCAGTAAAAGCATGATTAAAATCCTCTTTATCTCTTCCAAAAGTGAGCACACGCCCGCCAAGAGAAATAAGAAGATCCGCAATTGCTTTACCAATTCCGGTTGTTCCACCAGTAATTACAATACGTTTGTCTTTTATATTTTGTCCAAAATAGTTTGATAAATTTTCCATATTAAAGTTTGTTTATAGTTCAGATTTGATAATTATTTATTTAATATGAATTTTAGCTAAATCGGTCAACGCAGGACCATTAGTAACAGTTCCGTCGGCTGCAAATCGTGATCCATGACACGGACAATCAAAAGATTTTTCATCCGAATTCCATTTTACAATGCATCCCAAATGCGGACACACGGCAGAAAATGCACTTAACGTATTATCATAATCGCGGTAAACTGCAATTTTTTTCAATCCAGAAGAAAGCACGCCGCCTTCACCAGCTGGTAAATCGGCAGTATTTTCTAAATCGGCACCTGTAATCCAATCCAAATATTGTGACGCCATATTTCCGGCTTCTTTTAAGAAATCACCAGTAGCTTTTATACTGATTCTGGCAGGATTGTATAAATCTTCATATTTATTTTTTACACCTATAATGCTGTCGCTGATAATCATAGCGCCAATAGTAGCATGCGTCATTCCGTTTCCAGAATCTCCGGTAATAATGAAAATGTTATCATCGCCCGGATTTTTCCCCATAAAACCCAGACAATCTACAGGTTCCATAACTTGCCCAGACCAGCGATACGTGATTTCATCCAGCATCGGAAAATAATTTCGAGTCCATGCTTCCAGTCGATCATATCGTTCCGTTTCAGGAATATCTTCTTCATCAGCCTGGCCCGTTTTATGATCTTCTCCGCCAGAAATTAATAAATCGTAGTTATCGTCAAAATTTTCTAAACGTACATAATGATAAGGCTGCGAAACCCATTTTGACTCCATATCGCCAGTGTCCCACCATAAAGAATAAGGCAATGTCCCTTTCGGAATTTTCCCTGCTATTACATAAGTTCTGTACGCATGCTGTTTGGTATGCATGGTTAGAATATCATTAATTGGTGTGTTGGTAGCGACTACAATATGTGCCGCAGAAAATTTGAAACCATTGACTTCTGCGCCTTCTTTAGAAATATTTTCTGCATGAGCTTCCGTGTAGATTTTTCCTCCAAGAGAAACGATAGTATCGGCTAAACCTTTGAGATATTGAAGGATATGAAATTGCGCCTGATCAGGAAATTCAAGAGCTTCCATGTGTTCTCCGCCGGCTATTATGGGAGTACTTTGCAACAAACGAGTTTGTAAACCTGCTTTTTGAGTTGCATTAAATTCTTTTTCTAAATTTTCTGGTTTATCGCTTGGATGCAGAAAAAGATAACCGTTTACTCTTTTAAAATTACAGTCAATATCAAGAGTAGTGACATTTTTTTCAATTCGATTTATTGCTTCGGTGTGACTTTCTGCTGCGAGTTTTGCTTCTTCTTCTCCAAGTGTATTTTCAAGATAATAATATCTGTCGTCCAGTGCATTAGATAAATGTGCTGTTGTTCTGCCCGTTTCACCGCTGCCAATAAAACCGTCTTCAACTAAAACTACTTTTTTTCCTTTTTGAAGAAGATTGTATGCAGTTGTAAGACCAGCAATGCCACCGCCAATAACGAGAACTTCTGTAGTAATATCTTGATCTGGTGTATTATAAGATAGGATAGGAGAAGAGTCTATCCAAAACGAAACATTATCTCCTGAAGTTATGGTTCCTGAATTCATTTTGTTTTATTTTGAAATTAGTAATTAACGCTAAATCAGATAAGTATAGTCGTTTATCTCAAAATTACTCAATCAAACAAAGGGAATGCTTATACCATTAATCTAAAATTTTATAGGATTGCCAGTTAGGTTTAGTTATTCATTTTGAATGAATTACAGATTTAATTTTCGATATTATTTAATGATAAAACCTTCTGCTTTAAGCGCTTCAGAAACTTTAATTACTACTTCAGAACGATGCTTTCCATCACTTACAGAAACATCTGTTTTTACCCAATACCGAATAATAACTTGCACCGTATTTCCTGTAATTCCGGCCACTACAGCAGAATTAGAATAACCCTTGTCTACAATCTCGCTGTCTTCTTTTATTACGTTTGTAATAACCTCAATAGCTTTTCTGTAATCTGAACCATATTCTAAACCGATTGTAAAGTCTTGAAGTAGAAAACCTTCACTATTAAAATTGATAAGTGTATTTTTTATCAGCAGTGCATTTGGTATGTAAATGTTTTTGCTGTCACTTTTTATCTGTGTGTCGCGGAGATTTAATGCCACAACTTTTCCTTTTACGCCATTACTTTCTATAATGTCTCCAACAGAAAAAGGTCTTTTAAACGCTAATAAAATTCCTGCCAAGAAATTTTCGCCAATATCTTTTAAAGCAAATCCAATGATAAAGGCAGAGATACCGGCACCCGCAAGAACACTTTGCGCCACGCCCGTAAGACCAATAACGCGAAACATAAACAAAAGCCCGATTACAATAAGTACGGCTTTTATAAGATTGGCAATAAATGCAGCCAATAACGGATCGTGCATTTTTTGTTTTAATCTTCGGTCTGAAAACACTTTAACTCGCGATGCGATGAACCAGGATATTAATACAATTAAAATTGCAAGTAATAATTTTGGTGTAATATCGACCAAACTTTGGTAATAGCTTTCTATATGAACGACAATGTCACGTAAAAAATCTTCCATAATAATATTAAAAAATTAAGCGAAATAATCGCCATTTATAAACCCTTTATAATTCAAGGGTTGATAAAATTTCTGAAATTGAGAAATGTGCACCGCAGACAAATTCATCTGCAGCTCCGTAATATATTGTGAGCTGATCGCCATTTACAACGTGTCCGTTTGTAAAAACAACATAACCGAAAAAACCGCTGAGTTCGTAGCTTTCTTGTGGTACCATAATCGGTTCTGTAGAACGTGCAATTATTTTAGAAGGATCTTCAAGGTCCATTAAAAATGCGCCAAGACAATATTTATGTTCGGCATTGGCACCGTGATAAATTTCGAGCCAGCCTTTTTCTGTTTTAATAGGAGCGGCGCCCGCGCCAACTCGGGCAGAGTCCCATTGTCCGTGACGGGTTTTTGCAATACATTTATGATTTCCCCAATGCACACCATTAAAAGATTCTGCAAGCCAGATAAAATTTCCTCCAATTTCTACACTTGACGGACGATGCAATGCATAATATTTACCATTAATTAATTCTTCAAAAATGGCACAATCCTTATTGTGCGGTGGTAAAATCATTCCTTTGTTTTCAAAATTTTTCCAGTCTTTGGTGGTTCTTAACCCAACACCAACGCCGTTTTCTGAAACCGCAGTATACGTAAGATAATACGTTTCTTCGATTTTGCTTACTCGACAATCTTCAATGCCAAATTGTTCGAGTATGCCTGAACCCATTAGTAATTCAGTATCTTCGGGTTCATAAAAATGGATTCCATCATCACTTGCAAGAAGTCTTAAATGCGAAAGAGTAGTAAGATAATCAAGGCCTTTGTATTTTATAACCCGGGCATCATTAGCAATCAAATCGGGATCGTTTAGCGGAATCTCAATGATTTCTACTTTACCAAGCGCATTGACTGCTGGAAAAAATATAACGCCTTCTTTTTGTGTAATAGATTCTGCAACCCTAACCAAAAGCCATGTTTTGTTTTCAAACACAAATACACCGGGATTTAAAAGACTTATAATCTGTAGTTCAGCTGTACTTGCTTTTAAGTCTTTGGGCATTAATAATGGATTTTCGGGAAAACGGCGGGCAATATCGCTCATAATGATTTTGTTTTATTTATTACTAAATATTCCTGCCTCCAAAAACTATTACAATCAAAAGAGGATTTTTATCTAAAGCAGAATTTCTCCAAAATAATAAGTTTATTAATTTGAAATAATGTACTTATCGTAAAGTTCGTCATTCTTGATAATAAATGGTTTATACAATAGAAGATTTGGTGTTACAGAATTTTCATTTTAAAAATGGAAATTTGGTAAATGTTACGCATTATTTGTCATTTCTACTGAAAAGAGAAATGACGAGATTGAAGAAATATGCGACTTGACCTTTGTCAAAGTTTTAAACTTTGACAAAGATTGCACAATTCAGAAAACAAAAAACCTATGTAGAAATACATAGGTTTTTTATTTTTAATTTAAAGAAAACGTATTAATTCGTTCCCGCAGCGCCTTTATCTACAAGAAATAATAATTCTCCAGAAACAGGTTTAATTAACTGCATAGGATACAGATTTGGATTGTATTCTCCATGTAATACTTCTTTCAAAGCGTGTGCTTTCTTTTCACCAAAAGCAACGACGATGATTTTTGCTGCTTTGTTTATTAGCGGCGCAGTCAAAGTAATACGGTGCATGTTTTGAGATTCTAATCTATAAGCAGCAACCCATTTTGTTTGTTCCTGCAATACGGCTTCGCCAGGAAAAAGTGAAGCTGTATGTCCATCGTCGCCCATTCCTAGTAATATAAGATCAAACTTTCCGTCTGTTCCTAAAATACTTTTAATATCTTCTTCGTATTTAACAGCATACTCTTCTGGTAGAAAAGCATCGCTGTACATTGGGAATATATTATTTTCCGGAATTGGAACGTGGCTTAAAAGCGTATGAAAAGACATTTTTGCATTACTAAGATCATCATCAAGAGGAACCCAGCGCTCATCACCCCAAAAAATATACACTTTTTGCCAGTCAATTTTATAAATAGGCGAGGCTAATAATCTATAAATACCAGCTGGTGAAGATCCGCCGGTAAGTACAGCTGTAAATTTGCCTTTTTCCTGTATTGCTTTCTCAGCTGCTGCTGCAAAAATTGCTGCTGCAGTAGTATTAATCTCTTCTGTTGTATTAAAGATCTCTATCATTTTTTTTCAATTTTTTCATTTACAACATGAGAAGTATTATCCACCCAGGCATGACCTTGACGGGCTAATAATTCGTCTGCTGCTTCCGGTCCCCAGCTTCCTGCTTTGTAATTAGGAAAATCTGTAGGAGCATTATTTTTCCATACTTGCTGAATTGTATCAATTGCATCCCAAGCTTGTTCCACCTGATCCCAACGCATAAATAGGGTAGGATCTCCTGCCAAAGCATCAGAAAGTAAAGTTTCATAAGCTTCTGGCGACATTGTTGAACACGCAAAATAATCAAAAACCATTTCTGCAGGTCTCAATGCAAGAGAAAGACCTTGTTTTTTGGTCATAAACTGCAGTTTAATATCCATTGCAGGCTGAATATTGATGATAAGCCTGTTTGGTGTCATACCTTCTGATCCGTAAGTAAAGGTAGAATGCGGTACGGGTTTAAACTGAATAATAATCGATGATTGTTTTTCCTGCATTCTTTTTCCTGTACGCAGGTAAAACGGTACACCTTGCCATCTCCAGTTGTCCAGATAAATTTTCATTGCTACATACGTTTCTGTTGTAGAATCTGGCGCAATTCCTTTATCCTGACGGTATCCCGGTACTGGTTTATCTTTTATAAAACCGGCATCGTACTGACCTCTTACCGTATAATGTTCTACTTCTTCTGGTTTTATACGTCTGATAGATTTTAGAACATCGGCTTTACGGTTTCTAATATCATCTGCTGCTAATGATGCCGGAGCTTCCATAGCGGTCATGCATAAAATTTGAAGCAAGTGATTCTGAATCATATCTTTTAATGCTCCGACACCTTCATAAAAACCGCCGCGCTCTTCAACGCCAACTTCTTCTGCTACGGTAATTTGTACGAAATCAATAAAATTTCGGCTCCATAAAGGTTCGAACATTGAATTCCCAAAACGGAAAGCTAAAATATTCTGAACAGTTTCTTTACCTAAATAGTGATCGATACGATAAATCTGTTCTTCTTTAAAGGTTTGCGAAAGCATTTCGTTTAACTCAATTGCAGAAGTTTTATCATAACCAAAAGGTTTTTCGATAATGATTCGGTCTTGCTTAACATTCGCCGTAAGGCCAATTTTCTTCATATATACTGATATAGTAGATATAAAAGAAGGTGCAATAGAAAGATAAAAAAGACGATTGGAACGTACTCCAAAGCCCTGATCAATACTATTTAATTTTGAATCCAATTCTCGATACGATTCTTCTTTATCGATATCATGTCTTAGATAGGTTATGTGCGAAATAAATTTTTCAGTGTTTGAATCTGAATCTGCAGGTTTTCTTGAAAAATTATTTAAATTTTCAATTACATAACTGCTAAATTCTTCCTGAGTTTTTTCGGCTCTTCCAAGTGCTATTATTTGAAATTTTTCGGGAAGACGACCGTCTAAAAACAGGTTTTGAAATGCAGGAAAGAGTTTTCTTTTTGCTAAATCGCCTGTAGCTCCAAAAATAACAATGATTGTTGGATTTATAGTTTTACCATTATTCATTTAGTTTCTACTTAAAAGTTAATCATTCCATTGAGTGTGAAAGACGCCGGGAGCATCAATACGTTCGTAAGTGTGCGCTCCAAAATAATCACGCTGTGCCTGAATTAAGTTAGTAGGAAGATTTTCAGATCTGTAAGCATCAAAATAAGCCAAAGAATTCATAAGTCCTGCAATTGGCAATCCTTTTTGAACAGCAAATTGAATAACGTTTCTTGTTCCGGCCTGAGTGTCTGTAAGTTTTTTTGCAATGTCAGAGTTTAATAGAATGTTTGGTAAATCTGCATTGGCTGCAAACGCTTTTCTAAAATCTTCCAAAACATCAGCACGAATAATACAGCCACCACGCCATATTTTGGTTACCGTTTCAAGATTTAATTCGTAATTATATTCTTTAGAAGCAGTTTTAAGCTGTGCCAATCCTTGAGCATAAGTAATAAGGATAGCAAAAAACAAAGTATCTTTTAGCGAAGCAATTGCTTCAGATGTTTTTACATCTTGCTGATTAGCATTCCATGTTAATATTTTTGCAGCTTCAATTCTTTCAGGTTTACTTTTAGACATGTCGCGCATTACTACAGCGGCATCAATAGTAGGAACCGGAACCTGTAAATCCATCGCATTTTGCGAAGTCCATTTTCCTGTACCTTTAGATTTTGCCCAATCTGAAATTTGGTTGATAAGTCTTGAACCGTCTTCGTCTTTTTGTTTTAGAATATGTCCAGTAATCTCAATCAGGTAAGATTTAAGATCGCCTTGATTCCATTCTTCAAAAGTTTTCTGGATTGTGTCTTCATCCAGATTATAACCTCTTTTCATTAGGTCATAAATTTCAGAAATCAATTGCATGATTCCGTACTCAATTCCGTTGTGAACCATTTTTACATAGTTTCCTGCAGAGCCGTTTCCTAAATATTCTACGCAAGGTTCTCCGTCTACTTTTGCAGCAATAGCTTCAAAAATCGGACGAAGTCTTTCGTATGCTTTTTTATCTCCTCCAGGCATCATACTAGGACCAAATCTTGCTCCTTTTTCACCGCCTGAAATTCCCATTCCAAAGAAATGGATTCCTTTTTCAGCCAATTCTAAAAATCTTCTGTCTGTATCGGTAAAATAAGTATTACCACCATCTATTATAATGTCTCCTTCTTCTAAATGAGGCAGAAGGCTCTGGATAGCGCTGTCAACTGGTTTTCCTGCCGGAACCAAAAGCATAATTGCTCTCGGACGCTGGATAAGTGATGCAAAATGTTTTACGTCTGTTGTGGCTTCAATTTTATGGTCGGCATTAGCTTCCTGCTGTAAAGAGTTTACTTTTTCTGTGTCTAAGTCCAAACCTGCTGCCGCAAATTTGTTGCTGGCAATATTTAAAAGTAAGTTACGGCCCATTACACCAAGCCCAACTATACCAAAATCAAATGTGTTCATAATGTTTAAATTTCTTGCGCTAAGTTAAAAAAAAATGAGGAATATTTTGGACTAAGCGGTACTTCAAAATGCGGTGAAATACTCTAAAAACAAGATTTATAATTTAGAAATTTGGTATAGAATGAAAAATACTACTTTATAATCGGAAAAGTTAAGTGTGTAATAAAATGGAAAAGGCTTGAAAATCAATATTTTCAAGCCTTTTGTAATGCCAAAATTAAATATTTCTACACAATTAAAAAGTGTAATTTTAACACATAAAAAACGAATTTAATCTAACAAAAAAGTCAAAAAATGACATATATTTCTTTCGGATCTTTATAATTTAAAACAAAGTATCAGGATCAACTAAATCAGATAATTTTTGTTTAAAATCTGCGTTTAAAAGCGTTAATCCGAATTGATAAGAGGCATTCATCCAGCCAAAACCTTCTTCTGTAATGTAATTAAATTCAGTACCGACGTTTCCGTATTCGGCGAATATTTTATGAGAACTAATCGATAAATCAAATTTCTCCGGAATAGTTCCGTTATAATCAACCGCATTTCTGGTAATAAGCCACAACCAGCGATACACCATTTCCTGAGTTTCAGCATGAAAGTTATAATTGATCAAACCCTTCCATAGTAATATTTGGTGCGGTGCCCAGCCAAACGGATAATCCCATTGTCTAGTTGGCGCATGTTCGCCCACGGTTGCGATAGACGATTTGGTGCTTCCTGCAATACCGCCTTTCATTTTAAATTTTGCCAGTGTTTTTTTGACTAAAACGGCAGCTTGTTCTTGTGAAGAAATTTTCGCCCATAACGGATAAAAAGTCGGTGCGGCTTCAAAAGGATGCTGTTCTTCTAATTCAAAATTATAATCGAGATAAATTCCCTGTTTTTCATTCCAGCACAATTCGTTGATTTTTGCTTTTCTGAAATTCGCTTTTTCATTCCAATATTCACTCGAATACATTTGATTTTCATTGTATTGAAATTCATCATTAAATACAGTTTTAATCAAAAAAGCAATATCAGTTTCATATTTATACAATAAACTGTTTATGGCAACGGTATTCAAATCGGCACAAATTCCAACCAAACGATTAGTTGTATCGTGACCACTTTCGCGCATGCTGCGATCGTGTGTAAAATAATGATCAAGATCGGCATCAAGAATTTCTCTTTCCAGATATTTTTTTTCAAATTCTCGTGTCGAGAGATTGTATTTTGGCGCATATTTTTCGAGAATATCATCAAAATGACCTTCTTCAACCTCAAACGGAAGTCCGATTCCTTCAGCTTTATAACGGTTTAATCCATTAGAAGTCAATCTTTTTCCTTCCTCCATCCAAACCGTCTGATATTCTTTTATGGCAGTTTTTAAATGTCTTTCAATCCACGAAACATCAGGATTTGATTTTTCGATAATATCAATAATTAAAGAAGTATATAATGGTGGCTGCGTTCGGGTTAAATAATAACTTCTATTGGCATTCAGTATTTTACCGTAATGATCAATCTGATATTTAAAGTTTTCTGCCATGCCAAGCGCCAGATCTATTTTATCATCAATCAAAAGTCCCATTGTAATAAAATAACTGTCCCAACCGTACATTTCATTAAATCTTCCGCCGGGAACTACAAAAGGAACGCCGGAAGTTTTTCCGTTTTCCGTTTGAAGCGCTAATGCCAAAATCCCCGGTTTTTTATTTAAGGATAAAACATATTCGGGCGAAATATCTTCAGGCAGCTGAACTACTTTTAAAGTCGGATTTGAAGCTTCTAAATTTTTAAAATAATCAAATGCAAAAGTATCGCGCGCGGGAACATATAAGTAGGAAACCGCATTTTCGATTTTATCATCTTCTAAAATCTTCTTTACTCCATCAGTATCAATTGTTCTGGTAAGACCGTTCCAATAAAGATTTTTTATTTTTTTTGAAATTCGGTTTACGGGATTTTCTGTTATATCAGATAAGTTTATTTCGGCAAATTCTGTATTGTCTTTTTTGGCTAATGCTAATTCCTGCAACAAATTAGACAATTGATATGTACCTTCAATTGCAACCGAATTTCCACTTTCATCCTGAATCAAAAAGCTTTTTGGGCCTTTGTCGTCAATCGTTATCTTTTTGTCTCCATCAGTGTCTTCCTGCTCCAGTAATTGGCTCAGCGTCTGATTTATGTGTAATTTAAATTTCATTTTTTGAAGTAATTTTTTTAAGGATAAAAAAAGCGATCAACAATAAAAACATGGGAATTAAGGTGAAATAAAATGCTTTTTCTGGTCCTTCATTTTTAAAAAGCCAGCCCGTAATTCTGGATCCCAATGTACCGCCAAGCGCAGAAAAAATAACGATTAATCCTGTCATGGAACTTTGCAGGTTTTTTGGCAGTGAACTCAATACAATTGAATTTAGCAACGGATAAATAGGGGCGATAAACAATCCGATTAATGGAAATGCAAACGCTATAAGCGGAATATCTGAGAATGTATTAATCGTTTTTACTTCGAGACCAACAACATTTGGTAATACGAAATAGACAATTAACATCGCTGCAATTACACAAAAACTAAGAACCCAAATCCAGTTTATTGTTTTGGTAATAATTCCCGCAACAAGTCGTCCGATCGCTAATGAAATGGCTAAAATACTGGCCATCATAATGCTGATATTTTCTGGTAAATGCAATACTTTGGTATTGAATGTTGGCAGCCATGAAAGAATTCCTTGCTCGATCATGACAAAGAAAAAGACACTGATTACAAAAACTACCGTCAGCATTTTGGCAATTAATTTGAACATTTGCAGAAAATCATCTGTAAAATTGGCTCCGGCTGTTACTTGGGTTTCTTCAAATTTGGTGAAGAACAAAAACAAAAAAGAAACCAATGATAATCCGGCTAAAAGCCAATATACATTTAACCAAGAATTTGGATCATTTTCGTTATTAAAAGCGGGAAACAAAAAATACGCTAATGCAATCCCAATCATAAAAACGCCTTCGATACTGCTCATTAAAGCATTGTGTTCTTTCTGATTTTCGGTTACGGTTCCTATTAAGGAATAAACAGAAACTTTTATCAAAGCAAATGAAACGCCTACGGTGGCAAATAATATTTTGGCGTTGTCGAATGAATTTCCAAAATACATCGAAATACAGGCGAGTGTTACCAAAGCTAAACCTATTAACATTGCTTTTTTATAGCCGATTCTGGGAAGAAATGAAGCAATAAAAAAAGAAACAATGGCAATTGGCATATCTTTAAAAGCTTCGAGAATACTGGCTTGTACCTCATCAACTCCGTAATTTTTCTGCGATTTTAGAATTACAATACCTACGCTGTTTAATAAAATAGCAAAGACAAAATAATTGAGATAGAGTGCTATTTTTATTCCTAAGTTTTTCATTTACTGGATTTCGATTGGTTAGTTAGCTTTGTCAAAGTTTTAAACTTTGACAAAGCTGCTTAAAGTTACAAAAAATACCAAATGCCGTTTTTAAACAGCATTTGGTCAAAATATCAATTAACTAACAATCAATTAAAAATTAACAGCTACTGAGAATCTAAAAGCACGTCCTAAAATTGGTCTTGCCATAAACACATCGCTTGCTGCAGACGTTGTTTGTCTCGGGTCGCCTTCAGTTAAACCAATCTCGTTGAATAAGTTGGAAGCATCAACTGCAAAACGAAGATTTTTATAGGTATAATTTAAACCTGCACCAACTTCTTTGTAAGCTGGCAAAACTTGTTTATTATCCTGATTCGTGAATTTTTTGTCATAATAAGAGAATTGTACATACGCTGTAAAATCTTTTGTAATATCTACTTCTGGTCTTAAGTTGCAGAAAAATTTAGGGATTCTTCTTGCCGTATTTCCGTTGAAATCAAAAGTAGAACCGTCTGCATTTGTACCTGTAAAATTATCGTATTCCGGTTTTTGAACGGTAAAAGTAAAGTTCAGTTTTACCATTTCGTATCTGGCATTGGTTTCTACTTCAAGACCAATATTGTTTACGTCGGCAAATTTATTTTCAGAACTTCCGTCAGATAAAATATCCGTGAAGGCAACATTTTTAAGATTCATATGAAACACATTCGCATTTACAGAGAAGAATGAATTTGCATATTTATAACCCAATTCTAATTGATTTACTTTTGTATTTTCCAGTTTGCTTAAATTAGCAGCATTATCATAAAAAGACTCTTCAATTGGCGATCTAAAACCGTGGCTGTAACGAACATACGAAGCCATATTATCATTAAATTTATAATTTCCTGCAGCAGTATAAGACCATTCGCTTACATCATATCTCCAATACGTGTACGGATTACCTTTTACCGTTGTTACAGCATCATCTGCGGTATTGTTGTCTAAAACTCCTAAATCTTCGGCAAAAAATCTTGCATTGTCTCTGTAGCCAGAATATTTGTCTTTGTTGTAACGTAAACCGGCATTAAAAGTCAGTTTATCAGTTGCTTTGATTTCAGCATCAGCATAAATATCATTCAAAAGACCTTTAGTTTGTGCATCTCTTTCAAGCCATGTAATTCTTTCTACACCGTTCCAAGTATGATTTACACCAGTTGTATTGTCTTCAACATTTAATAATCTCGGATTGTCAGATACGTTTACTAAATACGAATTCCAGTTCCAGTATTGATTTGATTTCCAGTTAGAATAGTAATATCCGGCTGTAAGTTTTACAGGATCAAGATCAAAAGCAAAAGAAAAATTATTCGCAAAATTGTCCATTTTTTTATGAATGTACCAATGATCTGCTCTCATAATCAAAGCATTTGGATCTAGCGTTTCTCCGTTATCAACATAAGAATACGTTAAGTTTGCAGCAGTAGTATTTTGAACTCCAGTCGCATACGCATCTTGTGTCCATGGCCCGCCATTTGGAAAAATTGCATTGTAATTTAAATCAATAGAAGTTTGTTTGAATGCATTTTTGAACGTTACTTTATCAGAGATTTTCTTTTTGAATTCTGCTCCAATTGAGTTAATAACGGGGTGAGAACCATCTTCTAAATCTGCGCTAAAAGTACCGCCGCCGTATTGAGGAACATTTAAATGGCTGAAGTTTACTGAAGTCAATGTTCCGTAATTTGGATTAAAACCATCTATACCTTCAATTTTTCCGTTGTTGCTTTTTAATGGAATTGGAAGATAAAAAGTGTTTCTGTCATCCAGATGTTTAAAGTTTACTCTTAAATAATCTCCGTCATCAAATTTATAGGTAATATTTCCTTTAATCTGTCCGCCTTTGTTGGCTGGAAAACCAGTATTTCTAACGCCATTATCAGATCTGTAAAAACCACCAATATTAAAGAATAATTTATCCTGAATTAAAGCACCAGATAAATTAAGGTCTGTTCTAAACATTCCGTAATCTGAAGTTGTAAATTTTGCTCTTCCCTGAAAATCATTTTGCCCTGTTTTAGAAATAAAATTGATGATTCCGCCCGGAGCATTGTTGGCAAAGATAGAAGCAGAGCCTCCACGTACAGCTTCCATTTTGCTTACCGTTTCGTCTAGTCTGTAAAAAGTATCAGCGTTAGCAAACTGCAAAGCACCGTCTTCAAAAACCGGTAATCCGTCTTCCTGAATCTGCACATATTCATAAGCTCCAGCCGACGGAATTCCTCTTGCAAAAAGGTTGTTTCCGATTTCTCCTCCAGAAGCTTCTACCACAAATCCGGGAATGGTCTGCAATAAAGCCGCAGTGCTCGATGGCGCGCGATCTTCAATAGCTTTTGCACCCATAGAAGTGATGGCAACGCTGGATTCTAGTTTAGATCTCGGACTTGATGATCCTGTTACAACTACTTCTTTTAAGCTTTGAGATTCTCCTTCTAAAAGTAAATTCTCCTGAAGTGATTGTCCTTCTTTTACGCTTATTTTTTTCTCGAAAGTTTTATAACCAACATTTGATGCTGTAATGGTGTAATCTCCCGCAGCGACATTAGAGAATACAAATCCTCCGTTTTCGTCTGTAATGGTATTTAGGCTGGTACCTTTTAGCGATACGTTTGCTCCCGGAACAGTTTGTCCGTTTTCGTCAAATACTTTTCCCGAAACAGTATTTTTTTCTTGTGCCGATAAAGTGGCAGGCACAGCAAATAGACACAACATTATAAATAGTCGGCCCAGATAAGTGTTTATCAGTTTCATTTTTTTTGGTTTGGTTAGTGATTTTAAATAGTTATTGATGTAAACTTAGTAACTAATTAAAACCTGAATGCGAAATAAAAATCGAAAACGTTTTCGAAATCACCTAAAACGTTTTCGATAATTTTAAATTTTATAAATATGGATGTTTTTTTTAATCTTGCGGTCTGATTTTACGACATATATGTGCTAAAAAAATTAGAACGCGGATTTAACGGATTCGCTATCGCGAAAACGCAGATTGACGCGGATTTTTTACAGTCTTAATATATAAAACAGTTTTTATCCGCGTCTTCGCGATAGCGAATCCGTTTCATCCGCGTATAAAATAGATACAGTTTATCTTATATTAACTATATTAAAAGTATAGAAAAAATCTTTCGAACCTTGCGGTTAAGAATTTTTAGTATATTTATTTCATGAATGATACAAAATTAATAGATATAGCATCGGCATTAGGAATTTCTGTTACTACGGTTTCAAAAGCTTTAAAAGGCTATACTGATATTAGCAAAAATACCCGCGCAAGAGTAATAGAAATGGCAGATAAAATGAATTATATGCCCAATTCTGTTGCTGTAAATTTACGTACTAATGAAACGAAAACGATCGGAGTTATTATTCCTGCAACGGTGCATCATTTTTTCTCTAATGTTTTAAACGGAATTCTGGAAGAGGCAGAAAATAGAGGTTATTTGGTTATCATTCTTCAATCTAATGAAAAATATGAATTGGAGAAAAAGCAAGTTGCGCTTTTACTTCAGAAAAGAGTTGATGGTATTTTGATGTCGCTTTCTAACGAAACAGATGATTTTTTTCATATTAATGAAGCCATCCGAAAAAATACGCCTGTAGTTTTGTTTGATAAAATTGCAAAAAGAGTAAACTGTTCTAAAGTAGTTATCAACGATCATAAAGCGGCTTACGATGCTGTTACGTATTTAATAAATAAAGGATTTAAAAAAATTGCTCATTTTCGCGGTTCTTACACGCCACAGAATTCTATCGATCGTTTTTTAGGCTATAAAAAAGCACTCGAAGATCACGGTTTGCCTTACGATTCTTCTTTAGTATATGTGTGTGATCATAATACCGATTTTGAAGACGGTTACGAAAATGCACAAAAACTAATGGAAGATCACAGCGATGTAGATGCTGTTTTTGCCGTTACCGATTTGGTTGCGATTGGAATTATTAAATATTTTAATGACAAGCAGATCAAAACGCCGGAACAAGTTGCGGTTTTCGGTTTCAGCAATTGGTTTATGAGCACGGTGATTTCGCCAAAATTAACTACAATCGATCAGCCGGGTTATGATATCGGGCATCGTGCGGCTTCTATTTTAATTGATGAAATTGTGCAGATCAAAGAACATATTCCTGTTGTGCATCAAATGGTAGAACTGCCAACTTATATTATTGAACGAGAATCTACGTTGAAATAAAATATTCCAATATTTTAACGCATCATTTAAAAACATAGCCCACGGTTTCAACCGTGGGAACACAATGCATATCCACAACATGGATCCCACGGTTGAAACCGTGGGCTATGTTTCCCAATCTTTGAGTAAGCTTTGTCAAAGTTTTAAACTTTGACAAAGCTGCTAAAATTTTTAAGTATTATCTTCTTTCGCCAACCTGCTGACGCCACATAGAATAATAAAGACCTTTTTGTTCTAATAGTTCTTCATGAGAACCCGTTTCAGAGATTTTTCCTTTTTCTAAAACATAAATCGTATCGGCGTGCATGATTGTCGAAAGTCGATGTGCAATAAGAATTGTCATTCGTTTTTTGCTCAATGATATTTCCTTAATTGTGGCCGTAATTTGTTCTTCGGTTAAAGAATCTAAAGCAGAAGTCGCTTCATCAAAAATAAGCAGTTGTGGTTTTCGCAATAAAGCTCTTGCTATCGAAAGACGTTGTTTTTCTCCGCCAGAAAGTTTCATACCGCTTTCGCCTAAAATTGTATTTAGTCCGTGAGAAGCTTTTGCAATTAATCCTGTCGCCGAAGCTTTTTTCAATACATCATCAATTTCTTCATCTGTTGCGGCAGGATTTACAAAAAGTAAATTGTCTTTAATAGAACCCGCATAAAGCTGCGTATCCTGCGTAACAAAACCAATTTGTCTTCGCAGCGGATTGTATCGTATCTGATCTGAATTTATTTCATTAAAATAAATATCGCCTTCTACCGGAATATAAAGTCCAACCAATAATTTTACTAAAGTAGATTTTCCAGATCCCGACGGACCGACAAATGCGATGGTATTTCCTAAATGGATTTTAAACGAAATATCATCTATTGCATTGTAAGTCGCAGTTTTATGTTTGAAAACTACATTTTTAAATTCAAGAGATTCCAGTTTTTCAACTTCAATAGAATTTTCCGGACGTTGTTCTATTGGTCGGTTCATTAATCTGTCGAAAGTTTTTAGAGAAGCGTCAGCCTCTCTGTAGAGAATTATCATATTTCCCAAATCCTGTAAAGGCGTAAATATTGCCGTCGAAATAAACTGCATTGCTATCAATTCGCCCGTTGTCAAAACTTTTCTAAAAATAAGCCACAACAGTATAAACAAGATGGATTGTTTCAAAAGATTCAGCATATTTCCCTGAAGAAAAGAAAGCACACTGACTTTTTTAGCTTTAATCATTTCAAGATTATAGATTTTTAAAGTCTGCTGATTCATTCGTTTAATTTCGGCAAAAGTAAGACCAAGACTTTTTACGAGTTCTATATTACGAAGGCTTTCTGTAATTACGCCCGCCTGTTTGTCGGTTTGTTTGTTGATGGATTTCTGAATGCCTTTTATTCGTTTAGAAACCAATCCAGTAAGTGAACCTAACAACAAAACTCCAATAAAAAATACCGGAACAAGTAGCCAGTTTTTATTGATGCTGTACCAAATTAAAAAACCAACGCCAATAAGCGAAGAATACATGACATTAATAAAAGAATTGATAAACCGCTCGCAATCGGTTTTTACTTTTTGGAGTATCGAAAGAGTAGTACCGCTTCTGCTTTCTTCAAATTCCTGATAAGAAAGTCGGAGCGTTTGTTTTAATCCGTCATTAAAAATAGACATACCAAATCCTGCAACTGCTTTTCGCGTAATATAATCTTGTGCCGCTTTGCTGAGTCTGGCAAAAATTCCAATTGTAAGCGCTATTACCAGCCAGTAAAGTATTCCTGAGATTAATTTATTTTCAGAAAGATTGTGTTTATTTGTAGCGTATTCATCTATAATTTTTCCAAAGATTATCGGATCAACAAGCGTTAATAATTGTGCAGTTCCTGCAAGTAGTAAGGCAAGAAAAACAAGATTTTGGTGTGGTTTTAAATATTTCCAGAGTATTTTCATAACAATTACAATTTCAAAAATCAATATCAATTACAATATCAATTATAATATCAAAAATCAATTACAATCAATATCAATTTAAGATTGAATTTGATTTTTGTGATTGAAATTGAATTTTGATATTGATTTTTTGGTATTGAACTCTAAGTTAACTGTTATTAATAAGAATAAATTACATTCCGTATTTTTTTTGAATTAACTTTTAGAAATATTTAATTGCGCTTATTTTTATACCAATTGGTATAAAAATAAGCGCAATTAAAAGTAAATTATTCTTTTAGAAGATAACGAAGAGGCATAATTGGCCCAAGTTCGATAAAATCAAATTCCATCATTCCGGCGATTCCCAAAGGAAGTTTCTCCAAAAGTTCATGTGCTTCGGCGGGACTTGTACAATTCATAATAAAAACAGCACCGCTTATATCTGGCTTTACGTACCATTGTTCTATTTTGCCGGTTAAATAAAGATTTACAGTTGCAGGAACTTCTTTAATCATAACAGGAAGTCGGTCTTCCAGAATTTTTCCTTTTGCCGTCCATTTTCCAATCGCAAGGATTTTTGTTGTTTTAGTAGAAAGATCTACAGGCATTTGTGCATTTTGAGTTGTTTTATTATCAAAATTGCTTTTTGTTTCTGTGTTCATAATAATATATTTAAAGTTAAAAAATTCAATTCAAAAGTCTTTTTATGGCTGCCAAATGCGAGAACAATACAATTGGTACCACACAGGAAGGAAGCCATACAAAAGGGAAATATAACAAAGCAATATTAGGCTGCTCAAACGCAAACTGTTGAAAAGGTAACGGAGCAGAAAGTATGGCTGTAGTAACAATATTTCCTAATGAAATAAGACAGACGATATTCCAAATCAATATTATTTTAGGACTTAAGGTTTTTTTGATATAGCCGAAATAATAAATAATTGGTGCTGTAATACCACATAGAATATCCAGGTTCTTGCCTTCAAAAGTCATGATTTCGGGAACCGTTTTTTGGAGAAAAAGCCAGTACAAAGTAATTTCTACCGGTATTCTTACGATGTGAAGAATCGTTAATGTCTTAACATCCAAACGGTTTATAAATTGTTTCCCTTTCGAAGAAATAAAAACAGCCAATAGTAATAAGAGTGGTGGCAGTACTAATAATGCAAATCTTGGCGGCATTACATTGGTTATTGTATAAAAACCGGTAAGACTAATTACGGTCTGCAAAGCAAGCCAGCTTAAAATAATTGTAAGTACTGCTTTTGAATGGTTTGCAGCTTTGTACAATAAAAAAAGCGTAAAAAAAGTAGTGAGTATAAATACTAATTTGATGTAAAAAGGTAAATGTTCCATAGCTTATTAATTTTATAAGACAAAGGAAATGAAATAAATACCCCGGAATCTTGCCATTTGGCAAGAAATGATTTTACCTTTTAGAAAACTCTTTTCGTATTCTGCTCAGCGAAGTATCGGTAATACCGAGGTAAGAAGCGATATGTTTTAATGGTGCATTTTCCAGAATTTCGGGGTTGCTTTTCAGCAAATGTGCGTAGCGTTCTTCAGCCGTTTCGGTTATCATAGACAACATTCTGTTTTTGAGCCCTGCAAAACCTTTTACAAGCATTGCACGACCAAATTCTCTAAATTCAGGCATTGTATGAAACAGCATATTCAGCTCTTCATAAGTAATAAAAAATCCTTCGCAATCGGTAAGTGCCTGAATATTTTCTTTTGATTTTGTACGGTTGAAAAAGGAGGAAACTTCAAATAAAACATTTCCCTGAGAATAAAAACCAGTTGTTACTTCATTACCGTCTGTATCATGCACAAAAGCACGCATAAATCCTTTTTTTAAGAAAAGATAATCATCGGCTGTTTTGCCTTCGGTAAGAAGAAATTGATTTTTTAAAATTGTCTTTTCTGTAAACTGACTGGCAATTTCTTTTGCTGATTCTAAAGAAATCAAACCTGTATCATTCAAAAAAGAAAGGAATGTTTCATTGTCCATATTTGGTGTTTTAATGCAAGTTAGCTAAAGAATATTCAAAATTATAAAATAATCCTTACTCCATATTACAAACCCGTAACATAAAGGCTTTAATGTTAATATTACGTTTCGCAAAAAGACAGTTTTATTAATGTAAACGTAACCTTTTAGACCTACCCTCAGCTCTAATTTTGAAGACATAATAGAAGAAACCAACACTTGTATATATGTCATTTTTTAAATTACGAATGCATCGCAGAAAAACAATTCAATTTAATGTTTTCACAGGCATTATTTGTTTGATAATCATAACAAAAGCGATGCATCATGTATAAAAAATATACTGACGAAGAACTTGTCGAATTATTGAGACAAGGAAAAGACAGAGCTTTTGATGAATTGTACTTTAGGTATAGGGATTTACTCGTAAGGTTTGTGTATTCCAGAATGAAATCCATTCCAATATCCGAAGAAATTGTTCAGGAAGTTTTTACTACCATTTGGGAACGCCGCAAAACTTTGGTGATTCAGAAAAAATTCTCGGCTTATATGTATACTTCTGTACGTTACGTGACTTTAGATTACATCAAATCAAACATGATTACAGATCAGTATATAAAGGAGGTTGCAGATCGAAATACTATTATCGAAAGCAGTAATAATGCTACAGAAGAATCTATTTATCATGACGAACTTCAGGAAATGGTCGATAAAGCTGCGTCACTGCTTCCTAAAAAAGCCAAAGAGGTTTTTATCCTGAGCCGCATTCAACAATATTCAAACAAAGAAATTGCCGAAGAACTTAACGTTTCGCACGAAACAGTGAAGTATCATATTTCTTATGCGTTGAAATTTATGCGGACGTATTTGGGAGAATTTAACTAACAGCAGATTTTATCAGGAAACGGCTCTTTTGTTTTCTTAACAAAAGCGTAACCTAAACCGCCTACCTGAAATTCGAATTCTAAAGACTTACTATTAAAGCTATAAAAAAATTATAATGCCTGAAAAATTACATCAAGATATAAAACTTTTTTTAGAAGATAAGACTTCTCTAAAAGGACAAGAAATGTGGAACAACTGGTACGATCATCCAGAAAAAATTGACGAAAATGAAGTGGTTATAGCATCAGATCTTTCAAAACTAAAAAAAGAAATCAGAGTAATCAAAAAACAAAATAAAGTCATTTTTCTAAACAGTAAAAATTGGATGATAGCGGCTTCGATTTTACTTCTTGCCGGATTAGGATTTTTCTATATCTCATCAAGCGCTGTTACTACAAAACAATTTGTAGCAGGTTTGGGCGAACACAAAAAAATAACATTGCCTGATGGAACTCAGATTTGGTTGAATGCCGGAAGTCTTTTAAAATATCCAAGTGAATTTAAAGGCGATACACGCGAAGTTTATTTAAGCGGTGAAGCTTTTTTTGATGTTGCCAAAGATAAAAAACATCCTTTTATCATTCACACTAATAAAATGGATACCAAAGTTTTAGGGACCAGTTTTAATGTTCAGGCTTATCCGGAACAGGCGACACAAGAAGTTTCAGTTTTAACCGGAAGGGTAAATGTAAAATCTACCGTAACAGAAGAAAATGTGTATGTAACGCCGGGACAAAAAGTAGTTTTTAAATCTAAAAACAGCAGTCTGCATGCTTTTAGAGATATTCCGATGAACTCTATTTCGCTATGGCGTAAAAATATTATTGTTTTTGAAGATACACCGCTGCCAGAAGTTGTGGCAACCATAAAACGCAATTATAATATTACGGTTGATGTAGAAAACAAGAATCTAAACAATCTCAAAATCAGCGCTTATTTCAAAGAACTTCCTGCCGATCAGGTTATTGGTTTGGTTTGTAATATCATTAATGCCAACTATAAACTCGAGTCGGGAGTTTACAGGATCGAATAGCTTTTTACATTTTAAAATAAAATAGAACTCCAAAAACAAAAACACAATCAAAACAAAAAATTATGAAGGAAAAACAAATGCGGTACGTCGCAAAGTGTCAAAGCATTAAAAAAAGCCTAATGGCTCAATTGATCCTCTTCACTGCTTTATTTTTTATCGGATTAACGGCAAATGCTGCTACAATTGATTTTAGTAAAAGAATCACATTAAAAGTAGAAAATGAGAATATCAAAAATATTCTTCAAAAAATTGAAAATCAGGTTGATGTACATTTTATGTACGAAGCCAACCAAATTAATACCAATCAAAAAATCAGTTTAAAACTAAACAATGTAACGCTGGAGCAGGCGCTTGACCAAATTTGTTCTAGTTTTTTTCTGAAGTATGAGATTATCAGTAATAATATTGTCATCAAAAAAAATCTGAAAATCGGACAAAATAAAATTACGGTTTCGGGAACTGTTTTTGGCGGTGACGACGGAATGCCTCTTCCGGGCGTTGGAATTAAGGATAAAGGTTCTGATGCCAACGCAACAACAGATTTTGACGGAACTTTTACAATGGAAATCAATTCCTCTGAAGCGACACTTGTTTTCTCGTATGTAGGTTACGTTACGCAGGAAATGAAAATAACGCAGTCTCAGAAAAACCTAAGTATCAAATTAGCAGCCGATGTAAAACAATTACAGGAAGTTGTGGTAATGGGATATGGAAGTGTAAAAAAGAGCGAAGTTCTGGGCGCTGTAGGATCTGTTTCTATGAAAGAAACGTCTAGCAGAACGTACAATTCAGCTTCAGAATTATTGCAGGGAACGGTTTCTGGTGTTACCGTAATTAATAATGGTGGTGACCCAACTAGCGAACCAACAATCAACATTCGTGGAATTGGATCTTTAAACGCAGAAACGCCTTTAATTGTTTTAGACGGAATTATCTACAGCGGTTCATTAAACACAATTAATCCAAATGATATTGCTTCTATAAGTGTTTTGAAAGATGCGGCTTCGGCAGCAATTTACGGTGCGAGAGCTTCTGGAGGTGTAATTTTAATTACGTCTAAAAAAGGAACTTCTGAGCGTATTAATATCAATGTAAATTATCAGGGAGGTTTTCAGAATGTAGCTAAGAAACTAGGTGTATTAAACGCGGCAGAATATGCAGACGCGATGAACACTGCCAGAGATAATGCAGGTTTACCAAGAGTTCCGGCTTTTGATCCAGCTTTTGAACCAACAGCAAGAACAACCAAAACAAACTGGATGGACGAAATTTTTCAGACAGGAGAAATTCAAGATTTGTCACTTTCTGTAAATGGTAAAACAGAAAAATCAAATTTCTTTCTTTCAGGAAGTTACCGTAAAAACGAAGGTATTTTGTTGAATACTTTCGGAAGCCGTTATACAGCAAGAGCAAATTCTTCTTTTAAATTGGCGCCAAATTTTACTTTAGGTGAAAACTTAACGTATTCTTTAACAAACGGACAAAGCGGAAATACTTCTAGTGCCTATACAGGAGCTATTTTAGGAGCTATTTTATATCCGCCAAATGCTACGGTTTACAGAGAAGATGGTTCTGGACAATTTGGTGGAGTTCCAGAGAAATATATTGGTTCTTACGGAGACGTAATTAATCCGGTTGCTTACTTAAAAAGATTAGATAACAGCAACCCAATTTCTACTATTTTGATCAATCCATATGCAGAATGGGAAATTGTAAAAGGTTTAAAAATCAAATCAAACTGGGGTTATACCAGAATACAAAATGATTACAAAGATTTTACGGTTAAAATTACAGAACCGGGTAAAGTATTTGATTTTAACAGATTAACACAATCTACCTCAACAACAACAGATTTATTAAGTGAGCAAACACTTTCTTACGATAAATCTTTTGGAAAACACAATTTCAAAGCTTTAGCAGGATATACTTATCAAGATACTAAAAGAGAATATTATTCTGTAGAAGGTACAGGTTTTGACAATGAAGATCCATCTCAGCGTTATTTATTAAATGCAAAACTGATTCAGCAAACCGGAGCAGGATTGTCTGAAGAGATCATTTCTTCTTATGTTGGAAGATTAAATTACGATTTCAATCAAAAATATTTATTCTCAGGAATCGTTCGTCGTGACGGAACTTCAAAATTAACTTCTGCAAATCGCTGGAGAGTTTATCCGTCACTTTCTGCAGGTTGGTTAGTCTCTGAAGAAGGATTTATGAAAAGCATTAGTTCTACAGTAAACAGTTTAAAACTGCGTGCAAGCTGGGGGCAAATCGGAAACTTAGGAAACTTAGGACCATACCAATTTAGTGTGCCTTTGAATCAGACTTCATCTTTAATCGGGCAGACTCCGGTTATTAATTACGGTTATTCTGAAAGTGAATTATCTAATCCTGCTTTAAAATGGGAAAGTTCAGAACAAACCAACGCCGGTATAGATTTTACACTTTTTGACAATCATATTACAGGTTCTGTAGATGCTTACATCAAGAAAAACAAAGACATGTTGGTTCGTGATCAATTGCCTGGAGTTTCTGGAACACCATTAGGAAGAATTGTAAACTCGGGAGATGTAGAAAATAAAGGTATTGAAGCAAGTCTTACGTACCAAAAAACTCGCGGTGATTTTAAATTTGATGTTACGGCAAACGCAGCATTTTTGGATAACAGAATTGTTTCTATTAAAGACGATTTAACTTCTTTGGAACCACTTAATTTAAGCAGAGTTAGAAGTTTGCCTTTAGCGAATATTTATCAGGTTGGAAGTCCGGTAGGAGCATTCTACGGATATGCAACAGACGGATTATTTCAAAGCGCTGCAGAAGTTCAAGCTTACAAAAGCAGTACAGGTGTAGTGTATCAGCCAAATGCGGTTGCGGGAGATATTAAGTTTAAAGATGTAAACGGAGACGGTATAATCAATAACAGCGACCGCGTGGTACTTGGAAATCCTTTTCCAAAAACAACTTACAGCTTAAACACGAACTTTAGATACAAAGGTCTTGATTTGAATATCTTTTTTAACGGAGCAGCTGGCAACAGCGTTTTTAATGCTGTAAAATATACAGGTTTAAATGCTTCTTTCCCTGGATATAATTTATTAGCAGAATCTAAAAATGCTTGGTCGCCAACGAATACAGGATCAAATATTCCGGTACTTTCTGCAACAGACAACAACAATAACTTCGGAAGAATTTCTGATTTCTATATTGAAAATGCTTCTTACTTAAGATTGAAAAACGTTACGCTGGGTTACACGGTAAAAGACAGTTGGTTAAACGGAAAAGCGAATTTAAGATTCTTTGTTTCGGCACAAAATCTTTTCACAATTACCAAATATTCAGGAATGGATCCGGAAGTTGGTCTTAATAATTTCGGATTGGATTTAGGTAAATATCCGCTTTCAAGAATTTATATGACTGGTGTAAATGCAACTTTTTAAAAAATATAAAACAAACAAAATGAAAAAAATAAGTATTCTATTATTGAGTTTTTCAATGCTGATTGGTTTTTCGGCTTGTGAAAGTGAACTTGATCTGGTACCGCAGGGAGCTCCTTCTACGGGGAATTTCTGGAAAACACCTGCAGATGCAAAAGCTGGGGTAAATGCTATTTACGCTTTATATTCTGATGATAATATGTACGGTCGTGGTTTTTTCTGGCTGAATAACGCCAGCGACGATATTGGAACTAAACCGAGACAAAATGCAGAACGTATCAAGAATTTTATTGTTGATGGTTCTGAATCTGATACTAAAGATATCTGGAGAATACACTACGAAATCATGAAACGTTGTAATGACGTAATTCGTAATATTCCGAATATAGCTTTGGATGATAAAACGAAAAACATGATGTTGGGAGAAGCGTATTTTAATCATGCTGTAATGCATTTAGAATTAGCGTATCATTATGGAGACGATCGTGCAGGAATCCCGATTCAGGACAGAAACGACCCAACAAATGTATACGTGCCGCGTACCAAAAATGTGGGTGAAAACTATGCATACATTGCAGCAGATTTAATTAAAGCAGCAGATTTGCTTCCTTATTTTAATGAACTTTCTACAGACAATTACGGACGTGCACATAAAACTGCTGCTTGGGCTTATTTAGTTCGTACGTATTTGTATGCAAAAGACTGGGACAATGCAATTAAATATGCAAACATGATTGTAGCGAGCGGTAAACACGCTTTACTTCCAAATTTTGAAGATGTATTTAAAATCCAGAATAACTGGTCATCAGAATACATTTGGTCTGTAACTTCAAGTGCAGGAAATACTTCTTTAGGGTCTATTTTTCCGGGAGTTTGTCTGGAAGATAAAGGCTGGGGAGTTTACAACGGCTGGGGAAATTTTTATCCAACCAAAGAATTATTTGACACTTACGATCCTGCTGATAAAAGAAGAAGCGCAACAATTTTACAAAAAGGAGATAAATTTCAATATTTTGGAGAAACAGCGACTTTCAACGAAGGTAAATATGTAGTAAGTTCTAGTAACAGAACAGGTTATCAGTTTAAAAAATACATGGAGCCATTCGGTTACCCAAAAACGACTTCTGGGGCTATCGATATTCGTTTTGTAAATGCAAACGGAGATAAACCTTCTACAGCTTTAAACGTACCGCTTTTACGTTATGCAGATGTAATTTTGATGCTTGCCGAAGCCAAATTAATGAAAGGTCAAAATGCAGATACAGAAATCAATATGATTCGTAATCGTGCAGGTCTTCCAAGTATTACAGGCGCTACTTTAGCCAATTTAAAAAGAGAAAGACGCTGCGAACTTGCCGGCGAGTGGACAGATCGGCATTTTGATTTAGTGCGCTGGGGCGATGCAAAAGCAGTTTATGCACAGCCTTTGCACCATTATAACGGAACGGTAATTTATCCTGCCCGTAATTTTAACCCTGCAATTCACCATGTTTGGCCAATACCGCCAGACGAGATTGCAGTAAGTAAAGGAGCTTTGTTTCAAAACCAAGGCTGGTAATTATTCATTTTAGTTCGTTTGTTTTTTTTTTTACGCTGCAGACTGTTGTGGGTCTGCAGTTGTAAAGAAAAAGAAGCAATTTATATATACTTAATAAAACCAGTCTTTTTAAAGGACTGGTTTATGCATTTAAAAAATTATAGCAATCATTCATTTTTAAAGTTACCTACGGCTTCAGTAATGAATACAATTTAATACAAATGAAAAAAATAATCCTCCTTTTTTGCCTTCAAATCGGACTGTTCGTGCAAGCGCAGGAATACACTTCATCCAATATCCATTCGCATAACGATTATGCAAGTCCGCTTCCTTTTTACGAAGCTTATGCCAACGAAACAGGTGTTATAGAAGCCGATGTTTTTTTGGTTAAAAATGATTTGATCGTTTCTCATGCAGAAAAAGATATTAAACCAAGTAATTGGCTTAAAGCACTTTACTTAGATCCACTTCTAGTAAAATTTAAAGCTTTGGATGGAAAAGCTTATAAAAGCGGTAAACCGTTAATCTTAATGATTGATATAAAATCTGATGCAGAAACAACGCTAAAAGCAATAGCAGAACAGCTGAAAACATATCCGGAATTAATCTCAAACAAAAACTTAAAAGTTGTTATTTCCGGTAACAGACCTTTGCCTTCAAAATGGAATGAATATCCAAATTTTATTTATTTTGACGGAAGACTTAACGAAACATACACGCCAGAAGAATTAGCACGCGTAGAAATGATAAGTGAAGATTTACACCAAATTACGGTTTGGAACGGTAAAGGTGTTTTAACTCAAGCTGATTCAGAAAAAATACAAGCCATTATTAAAAAAGTACACGATCAGAACAAAAAAGTTAGATTTTGGGCGACACAAGATAATGTAAATTCCTGGATGACGCTGATGAACCTGAAAGTAGATTTTATCGGAACAGATAATACTTCGGCCTTAACCGATTTTCTAAAAAAATTGAAAGCCAATTTTTATCAGAACACAGAATTTTATGATGCTTATACTCCTAAAAATAACTTTAAAAATAAAAAGCCAAAGAATGTGATACTTCTTATTGGCGACGGAATGGGATTGGCTCAGATTTATGCAGGTTATACGGCCAATAAAGGAAAATTAAACATGTTTAATATTCCAACAGAAGGATTTTCTATCACCGCATCTTCAGACAGTTATATTACAGATTCTGCTGCCGGCGCAACCGCAATGGCAACAGGACACAAAACTAATAACCGTTTTATAAGTGTTGATGAAAAAGGAAAACCGCTGGAATTGATTACACAACAATTGGCCAAAAAGAATTATAAAACCGCCATTATTTCTGCCGGAAATATTACAGATGCAACTCCAGCTGCTTTTTACGCACATCAGCCAGAAAGAAGTTATAACGAGCCGATTGCTTTAGATTTCTTAAGCAACCCGTCTGATATTTTGATTGGAGGAGGAGTAAACGAATTTAAAACCAGAAAAGACGGTAAGAATTTAGCAGAAGAATTAAAGAAAAAAGGTTATACTTTTTCGGATAAATTCAGCAGTTTAGATACGATTACAAATTCTCGTTTTGTAGTATTAGAAAATGAAGCTGTAGTTTCTAAAAAAGACGGAAGAGGCGATTTCTTAGCTAAATCTTTAGCGAAAGCAACAACTACTTTTTCAAAATCAAAAAATCCGTTTTTTATTATGGCAGAAGGCGCACAGATTGATTACGGCGGACACAGTAATAATGTAGAATATGTAGTGAGAGAATTGCTAGATTTTGACCGCGTAGTGGGGCAGGCAATGGAGTTTGTAGACAAAAATCCAGAAACGTTATTAATAATTACAGCCGATCACGAAACGGGCGGACTTTCTTTAATAGACGGAAGTATAGAAAAAGGTTACGTACACGGAAGTTTCAGCACCAACGATCATACCTCAATTACAGTTCCTGTTTTTGCTTACGGTCCCGGAGCAGAAAAGTTTATGGGCGTTTATCAAAACACAGAGATTTATACTAAAATCATGCAGTTGATTTCAGCTAAATAATAACCTATAATTTTATTTTTAACACATAGAAACATAGTTATTGTAAATAGGAAAAGGCGTTTCACTTGTTTGAATACATCCCGAGGCTTCGGGACTATGTGTGAGAAATAAATTTGTCTTTTTTCCTTTTTTTTTAATAAAATCTATGTTCCTATGTGTTTAATAATTGTAGACAATAGAATAAAAATAATAGTATGCATAAAGCAATTATAAGTTTAGTTTTAATATTCAGTTTTTCTTTAGGTTTTGGTCAGTCCAAACAAAAAATATCGGGAATTGTTTTTGCAGACAGTAACAAAAATGATGTTTATGATAAGGATGAAGTAGTACTGTCTAACATTTTAATTTCTAACGGAAAAGATATTGTAAAAACAGATTTAAAAGGAAAATACAGCATCGCCAAAATTGAAGGAAATACTGTTTTTGTAATTAAACCAAAAAGCTATATTTCGAAGAAAAACAAACAGAATAGTGTACAGTTTTATGTTCCTTTTGATGAAATAAAAGAAGCCAAAAATTACAATTTTCCGCTCTTTTCAAATACCGAAAATAAAAAATCGAAAATCGTTTTATTAGGAGATACACAAGTTGATGTTATGGATGATATACATCATGTGGGTAAATTGGTAACATCAGAATTGATGGACAAAGAAATTGATTTTATTGTACCGCTTGGCGATCTTTCTTTTGATAATCTGGAAATTTTTAAACCTTTATCAGAAACTTTAGGACTTATTGGAGCGCCGATTTTCTACACCATAGGAAACCACGATTTAAATTTTAAAAAAAAAGCTTTTGAGGACAGAGACAAAAGTTTCGAAAACATTTTTGGCCCGTCTTATTATGCTTTTGAATACGGAGATCAATTATTTCTGGTTTTGAATAATATTTACCCAGTAAACGAAAAAGGATATGTTGGAAGATTGGATGAAACCCAAAAAGAATTTATTAAAAATTTAATCGAAGTAAAGAAAGCTAATTTTAATTCGATTCAGCTGTTTATGCATATTCCATTAGAAGAAATGGAAGACAAAGAGTGGGTTATTCAAACTTTAGCACCTTTTAAAAATGTGCTGATAAGTGCCGGACATACGCATACACAATATCATAAATATTTTGACAGAGCAGGAGCACAGCCGATTCACGAACTGGTTGCCGGAGCTGTTTGCGGTTCTTGGTGGGAAGGCCCGCACGACAGAGATCAAATTCCTTTTGCCATAATGTACGACGGAACTCCAAAAGGATATTGGACAGTAGGAATTAATGCTGATGAATATACATACGATTATAAAGTTTCGGGCGCACCAAACACCAAACAAATGGATATTACGGTACCAGAAGTAAACGAATGGGATAAAACGCTAAACATTCTAAACGATAATTTTATTTATGCGAATATTTTCGCAGCCGATGAATTTACAAAAGCCTACATCAGTATTGATAAAGGGAATTGGATTGAAATGACAAAATATGAAGGCATTTCTCCTAATATTCAAAAACAGTATCTTTTGCAGACTCAGGGAAAATACGACAGTATGAAAATCTCCAAATTTCCAAAACCAGAAACTATAAGTACACATTTATGGCGAATAGAAATCCCTAATAATTTAACGCAAGGTGCTCATAGTGTAAAAGTAAAAGCTCTGAATAAAAATATTAGCCTTGACGTTTCCGGTAATGCCGTATTATGGTCTAATAATGTAAAATAATACGTTGAGTGTAATTCAAAAACATATATTTTGACGCAGATTAAACGGATTCGTTATCACGAAGACGCGGATAAAAACAGATTTATATTGTATCTAAAAAATCCGTCTAAATCCGCGCTTTTGCAAAGCAAATCTGTTTTATCCGCGTTTTAATTTTATATGCTGTATTGAAAACCCAAGGCTTAATAAGTAAAGCTTTAAAAAACTTTGCGAACCCTTGCGTAAATGTTTGCGCTCTTTGCGGTAAAAAAATCACACGTATATTAAATCATTTCTTTACATTTAACATAGCTAAAAATTCTATGTTATGAGTACTCCAAAAAAAGAAGAGATTAAACAAGAAGTATTTGATTTATATGATGATTATGCGCATAACAGACTCTCGCGTCGTGATTTTGTGCAAAAATTATCGCTTTATGCAGTTGGTAGTTTAACAGTTCCAGCTTTGCTGAGTTTCCTTACGCCAGATTATAATGAAACGATACAGATAAAAGCAAACGACCCGAGAATAACAGAAACGTATATCAATTACCCGTCACCAAAAGGCGGAGGAACCATAAGAGCATTGTTGTGCGTTCCAAAAGACAATAAAAAGAAATTGGGAGGTGTAGTTGTCGTTCACGAAAACAGAGGGCTCAACCCTTATATCGAAGACGTAGCAAGAAGAACCGCTTTGGCAGGATTTATAAGCCTTGCACCAGACGCACTTAGTCCGCTTGGAGGTTATCCGGGAAATGATGACAAAGGACGTGAAATGCAGAGTAAAAGAGACAGAAACGAAATGCTGGAAGATTTCATTGCCGCTGCAGCATATTTAAAAAATGACAAATCCTGCAACGGAAAAGTTGGAGTAGTAGGTTTTTGTTTCGGTGGATGGATTTCAAATATGATGGCAGTACGAATCCCTGATCTTGCAGCAGCCGTGCCATATTACGGAGGACAACCTGCAGCAACAGATGTGCCCAACATAAAAGCGCCTTTGCAACTGCATTATGCTGGACTCGACACCAAAGTTACCGAAGGCTGGCCGGCTTATGAAGAAGCTTTAAAAGCAAATAATAAAAAATATACGGCTTATATTTATCCAAATGTAAATCATGGTTTCCATAACGATTCTACACCGCGTTATGATAAAACAGCTGCAGAGCTAGCCTGGAAACGTACGATTGAATTTTTTAATGAAAATTTATCCTAAGGATATAATGATTGTGGCTAATTTAAAAGCATATTATTTTTAACACATAGAAACATAGGCTTTTAGAATAAAAAAAAGAATATAAAAAGAAACTCGTTTCTCACACATAGCTTTGTGTTTGTTTAGAAGCTAAGCTTTGTCAAAGTTTAAAACTTTGACAAAGCTTTCTCAGGCTATGTGTTTTAATGTAAAGTGAAACATCTTTTTTATCACAATAAAACTATGTTTCTATGTGTTAAATAATTTTTTAGTAAACAATATTTCCGTTATGAATTAAGGAGCGTACGGGAGACATTCTCGATACCGCTTCTGCAGAACAACTAGCATCAATTAAAACTAAATCTGCAGCATCTCCGGCTTTTGGCCATTGCTGAATACCTTTATCATCCAGAGGAATTGAACCAGCTGTAGCCAGTTTTAGCATTCTCGACAAATTAAATTCCGTTACTTGTCCGTATAATTGAGCTGCAAGATTGGCTTTTTGCAAAACGCTTCCAGTTCCAAACGTATTCCAATGATCAATAATACTGTCATTTCCGGTCATTACGGTAACACCGCGCTGCATTAAAGTAGGTATAGGCATAATCAAACCGCCAAACGGAATTGTAGAAACAATTCCAACTTGTGCAGCTGCTAATTTTTCTGCTATTTCTTCTTGTTTTGCTTTTTCTAATTTGCCCAGAACAAAGCAATGGCTTAAAAAAGTTTTTCCTTTAAGGTTTGGATTTTCGTTGACTTTATCAATCAGATATTGTACCGTTTTTAATCCGGAATCTCCAGATTCATGCAAATGAATATCAATTCCTTTTTTATTGTCTAAAGCCAATTGTACTGTAAAATCGATTGTTTTTTCTATGGCACCGTCGATGGAAAAAGGATCCAGACCGCCAATAAAATCAATATCCATTTTGGCAGCTTCTTTTAAATACGGAACAGAATCAGTATAAAAAACACCATGTTGCGGAAAAGCAACCAATTCTGTACCAAAAGTTTTCTTTTTATTCTCCAAAGCAGTCTGAAGATTTTTCAGCGATTGTAATTTTGATGTAGGTTCAATATTTACATGACCTCGGGCAAACGAAGTTCCGTGAGATTGTAGTAACCCAATTAGTTTTTCGGCTTTTTGTGTCGAAGTTTGCAGCATTTCAGGTAAAATTTGCTGCTCAAGCGCAATCATTCCTTTTACACCGCCAGTTCTTCTTTTTACCGCCTGCCAGTCATCATAAAAAGTTTTATCAAGGTGAATGTGCATATCTCTAAAAGCAGGAAGCATTAAAAGTCCTTTCGCATCAATTGCTTCAGAATTTGGTTTATTGGGTAAAACCGATTTGATTTTTCCATCACTGATTTCTATGCAGAATAATCCAGTTTTAGTATGTAGAACTTCTCCATTTTCATATTCAAAACCCGTTTCTAGTTTTACATTTTTTAAAGTGTAATTTTTACCGGTTGTACTATTTATTGCAGTATTGGTTTCAAATGCAGAAGCCTGAGCCGAATTTAAAAATCCAGAACCAATAGCCATTCCTGCCGCTCCTAATACAGAATTTCTTAAAAAATCTTTACGCGATATACCAGGGTTTTTCATACTAATTATTATTTACGCAAAGTTAATTTGTAAATAAAGATTTACCGTGAAAGATTTATGCCAAGACTTGAAGAATTTATAACTGATCGCGAAAATCCGAAGGCGAAGTTCCAGTTTGGGTTTTAAAGAAATTAGAAAAATAAGCATGATCAATAAAACCCAAATCAAACGCAATTTCCTTTACCGAAAGTGTGGTAGATTTTAGAAGTCGTTTGGCTTCTAAAACAATTCTTTGCTGAATCAATTGTGTGGCAGAAATCTTTAAATATTTTTTGCAGAGAATATTGAGATAATTGGCCGAAATATGAAGTTTTGCAGCATAAGTAGAAACCAGTTTTTCTTCCTTGAAAAAAACATCAATTAACTCCTGAAATTTTACAATTCGAGGTTCTGTCTGGAAAACATCCTGATCGGTAAATATTTTGGCTGCAGTTTTACTAATTATAGAAGCAATTACAGCAGTGCGTGAAAGAATCAATTCATGAAGAGCATCTTTTGCTGTAAGCTCATTTTTTATGGCTTCAAATTCATAATGAATTAATTGAAATGAATCCGAATCAAGCTGTATAACAGGGTGATTATGATATTCGGCAAAAGAAAACCGGAAACTGGATGAAAAACGTTCAAAAAAATCACGTTCAATCATCAATTGATAACCCGTTGTATCTGGTTCAATATTCCATTTATGAACCTGACCGGGAAATAAAAGATGAATCTGGTGATTGCCAATTTTATAATCTACAAAATCAATATTGTGAACACCTTTTGCCTGATCAAAAAGCACAACGATAAAAAAATCATGCTGGTGCGGTGTATGAATATGCCGCTCCCCATGCAGTTCATTAAACAAAAGCTGTTCTTTGCTTTTATTTTGGTCGGTTTGAAATTCCTGAAGACCAAGAAGCGGAATGTGTTCGTTTTTTTTTGACTGCATTAGAAAGATTAAATTTCTATGTAAAGTTAATAATTATTGAAGGATTTATAGAATTGCTGTTTTATTAAATTTAGCGTAAAAACACATCTACACCCCATAAAAAGAACAAAAGCACGCACATATTCAGCGCATTTCTTTTACATTGCATTCAAATTAATTTTTGCAGTAAATAATCTCCGTTCATTTTATGAGTAAGAGTTTCAAATACCACATTGCCCTTATTTTACTTTTTATCTGTCCGTATTTTCTACAGGCGCAGGTTACCAATTTGTATTTTGATCACATCAATTACGATCAGAATTTATCACAGAGTTCCATTTCGAGTATACATCAAACCAAAGAAGGTTTTATTTGGATTGGTACTGCAAATGGTTTAGTGCGTTATGATGGTTATAACTTTCTAAGATATTTGCGTAATAGAGAAGATAAAAATAGTATTAGCAACAATCATATCAATGTAATTTTAGAAGATAATGACAAAAAATTATGGATCGGGACAAATCACGGTCTTAATCTTTTTAATACCAATAAAACCGATTTTACCAGCATAGGTTTATCTCAAAAAAAAGGTGGCTCAAATTATATCTCATCTATTATTCAGGATCCGGAAAACAATATTTGGGTCGGAACTTTTGGCGGTGTAAAAAAGCTCGATAGAGAAAATCAAAAATTATTGGATATTTCTAAAAATCCAAATTCACCGTTTAAGAAAAGCAGGGTGCTGTCTTTATTTTATGATAAGAAATTGGGTGTTTTGACAGGAACTTCAAAAGGATTGACTTGTTTTGATCCGAAAACGGGTGCAATGCGTAATTTACCTTTTGTGTGGAACGCTGATTCTTCTTTTACCAAAGCAAAAATTATTAAGATAGTTAAAGAAAGTAACGGCAATTTATGGTTTGCAACCGAGACAAACGGTGTGTTTTTGTATGATGCAGGAAAGAATCAGTTAATTAATTATTTGCACAATCCGAAAAATAAAAATACAATTTCATCCAACTGGATTAGTGATATTTTATTAATAGGCAATAAAACGATTTGGTTTGCAACCAGAAACGGATTGTGTATTTTCAAAAAAGATAAAAATGCATTTATTAGTCAAAAACATAGTGCTTTGGCGAGTTACAGTTTATCTGATAATGATGTAAAATGTCTTCTAAAAGACCGACATAATAGTATTTGGCTGGGAACAGTTGGTGGCGGACTTAACTTTTTTCATAAATCAAATTCGAATTTCATTAATATAGGCGAAACCATCAGTCCGTATTTTGGATTAAGCAATACACTCGCCAATGCTTTGGTTAAAGAAAATGACGGTTCATTGTGGGTCGGAACCTATGCGGGAGGATTGAATTATCTGGATTTTAAAAACAACAAAAGTTATTCGTATTTAGTAGATCCAAATGATTCTGAAAATTCCGTAAATACCATAACCGCTATGGTAAATCAAAATGCCTCAACTTTGCTTTGCGGTACTTTCAACGGATTGTTTCGATTTAATAAAAACAGCAGAACATTTACCAAAATTCCGCTTTCGCTAAAGGTCTCCAAAAAGCCAGAAAGACCCATTACTTCTCTAATATTAGATAACGAAGATATTTGGGTAGGAACAAATGGAAGCGGTCTTAAGAAAGTCAATAAAACGGGAATTGTAGAAAACTTTTCTAACGATGATGCTACGGGTGCTATCAGTGATAATTTTATAACTGATATAAAAAGTGAAGGTGACTTTTTGTGGATTGCAACACAGTTTGGTTTAGACTTATTTGATAAAAAAAAGAAGCAGGTTGTAAAAGTGTACAAATCCGGCGGACCAAATTCTTTATCGAGCAACAGCCTTACCATATTATTTTCTGATTCTAAAAAACGACTTTGGATAGGAACAGAATATGACGGTCTTAATTATCTTGAACCCAAAACCGGAAAGTTTTATGCCATAAATAATGCCTTAGGTTTTACAGACGAAACCATAAAAAGTATTTCTGAAGATGCGCAGGGAAATCTTTGGGTGAGCGCGAACGATTTATTATTCAAAATAAAAATAAAAAAGTTTGAAGTTCCTTTTAAAGCCTCCAATTTTGAAATCATTTCGTATTCTTCTAAAGACGGATTAAAAGCCAAACAGTTTTCAAATAATTGCAGTTTAAAATTAAACAACGGCAATTTGGTATTTGGTTCTTCAAAAGGATTAACTTTTTTTAATCCGCTGAACATGATTAAAAACGAGAACAGCAACGAAATCATGCTGACCAAATTAATCATAAACAATAAAGAGGTAAATCCGGGAGATCCAGACGGGCCTTTGGATAATTCGATTACAGAAACTCAAAAGATTACTTTAAAATACGGTCAGGGTTATATCGGGATTGAGTTTAGCGCCATGAATTTTGTAAACCCAGAGAATAATGAATATGCGTATAAACTCGAAAGTATTTTTGATAAAGACGACTGGCACAACATCGGTTCACAGCATCATATTAATCTAACGGATTTGTATTCTGGAACTTATGATTTAAAAATAAAAACGTCTAACGAAGACGGCGTTTGGAATCCGTCGATTAAAACGTTTAGAATTACCATTTTACCGCCGTGGTGGAGAACCTGGTGGGCGTATCTGTTTTACACCAGTTTGATTATTACTTCTTTAGTATTATTTTTCAGATTTATGAGAAACAGGGAAGCACTAAAAAGAACGATTTTCTTAGAACAGGCCGAAAAAGAAAGACAGCAGGAATTATACAAAATGAAATTGGATTTCTTTACCAATGTTTCGCACGAAATTAGAACGCCTTTAACTCTGATAAGCGGCCCAGTTGAAGAATTATTACGTTCGTCTGAAGAAGGAAGTAATCTCGAAAGCAAATTAAAAATCATAAAAAATAACTCTGATCGATTATTAAAATTGGTTAATGAGTTAATGGATTTTAGAAAAGCAGAAAAAGGCAGTATGAAAATCTATTGCGAACAGCAGGATATTGTGCCGTTTTGTTTTGAAATCTACGAATCTTTTAGAGGAATTGCCGTTGAGAAAATGATCGATTACAGATTTGTGCTTAACATTAATTCGATTCCGGTTTATTTTGATAAAAACCAAATGGAGAAAGTAATCTACAATCTGCTTTCGAATGCTTTTAAATTCACTAATAAAAATGGACGTATTACGGTTGCCGTAGAACAAAAAGGCCCAGATTCTGATACGATCGAAATTAAAGTGAAAGACAATGGTCTTGGAATTCCGGAAAACAGAAAGAAAAAGATCTTCAAAAACTTTTTTCAGCTGGACGATCGTGGAAGCAGTAATTTAGGAAGCGGCATTGGTCTGGCCTTAAGTAAAAGTATTGTAGAATTGCATCGAGGCGAAATCACGGTTCAAACCGAAAAAGACGCAACGTTTTCGACCATTTTTATTATTACTTTGAAAAAAGGAAAAGACCATTTAAAAAAGTCCCAGATTGTGGAATCCGAAAATATCGAAACCGAGTTTGTAAACCCAATTTCGGATGTAAAAACAGAAATTGTATCGCATACGGCAGAAATCATAAACGACGAAAACGAAGACAATAAAAAGACACTTTTAATTATAGATGATAACGAAGATATTTTGTCTTTTGTTTATGATGTTTTACGCGAAGATTACAGAGTGCTCAAATTCCTAAAAGCTACAGATGCTTTGGAATTTATGGAAAAAGAAATTCCGGATCTGATTATTACCGATGTAATGATGCCGGAAATGGATGGTTTTGAATTGTGTAAAATTTTAAAAACCAATCAAAATACCAATCATATTCCGGTGATATTATTAACGGCAAAATCCTCAACTTTAAATAGGATAGAAGGCTTATCAACGGGAGCAGATTCTTATATTTCAAAACCTTTTAGTATTGAAGTTTTAAAATTGAATATTATAAATCTTTTGTCGGCAAAAGAAATAATGCGTCAGAAATACAGCGAGAAATTTATAGGGAATACCGAAATCGAAAACCTTGAAACACCAGAAGGCATTTTCTTAAAAAAATTAACTCAAATCATAAACGACAATATTGATAATTCTAATTTTGATGTCAATGATCTCGTAAAAGAAATCGGAATGAGCAGAACAGTTCTCTATAAAAAAGTGCAGACACTTACCAATCAATCCGTAGCAGGATTTATAAAAAATATGCGATTAAAAAGAGCTGCCTATTTATTGATAAACTCCAATTATCCCGTTTCAGAAGTTAGTTATATGGTAGGTTTTAATGACAGGAAACATTTTAGTAAAGAATTTAAAAAACTCTACAAATATGCTCCCACAGCGTATAAAAGTTCACAAACAGAAACCGAATAGATAGTAAAAAAGATCCTTTGAAAAAAAGGGTCTTTTTTTTTGCTCAAAAAATGATTATTTGGCTAAAGCCCTGTACTATAAGTTTATTTTAACCTCCAGCTAAAGCTGGAGGCAATTCATCTGCGAAAAGCTTTGTCAAAGTTTAAAACTTTGACAAAGCTGCCAATGAAGCTAAAAGCCTTAGAGTCTCAGCGCCTCAGAAGCTTTGAATCTTCCTAAAAAAACTTTGTTCCTTTGAGCCTCAGCATCTCAGAACCTTATTTTGTGAGAAACGTCAGCGTTTTCAGTAGATGAGAGACGTTCATACCCCTAAAAAAGCATAAAACCCTCCCTTTCAATCTCCTTCAAATCATGATTTTTGCTTTGTAGATTTCTCAATAGATCTATGAAACTAACTAAATATTAACCAAACATTAGAAAACCATTTAAAATGAAAAACAACAAAAATGCAAACCTGCTTTTTCTTGGTGGTAATTACTTAAGACTAAGCTTAATTTTGTTTATGTGCTTCTTATTTAACAGCATAAACGCTCAAAATCCAATTACAGGAAAAGTAGTTGACAATGCCGGAATACCACTTCCAGGAGCGAACGTAATTATTAAAGGAACTAATAAAAGCACCCAAACCGACTTTGACGGGGTTTTTACTATTCCTGCTGCTCCAAACAGCACACTTGTCTTTACTTATATCGGGATGGATGAAGTCTCGGTACTTGTAGGAACAAAAACAACTTACAACATTTCTTTAAAACCAAGTTCACAAACATTAGATCAGGTTATCGTTGTGGGTTACGGTACAAAAAAGAAAAGTGATGTAATCAGTTCTGTAGCATCTGTAAAAGCTGGTGATTTGATAAAAGTAGCCACATCAGATGTTGGTGAGATGCTTAGAGGAAAAGCGGCCGGTGTACAAGTGACTTTGGCAGACGGAGGTCCCGGAAGTTCTTCTACCATACAAATTAGAGGAAAAAAATCCATTAACGGAAGCAACGAACCTATTGTAATTGCAGACGGTATAGTTATAGGAAGTATAAATGATATTAATGCCAATGATATTGCTTCTTTAGAAATCTTAAAAGATGCTGCAGCACAATCTATTTACGGAGCAAGAGCATCAAATGGCGTAATTTTAATTACTACTAAAAGAGGAAAAACAGGAAAAGCAAAAGTTTCCTATAATGGTTTCTCCGGAGTGCAGACGATCAACAGAAACTTTGATATTTACAGCGGCGAAGAATTTGCCCAATTAAAAAGAGAAGCTTACAGAACTAGTAATAATGGTGTTTACAGACCAGACAATCAGGTTTTCACGCCTTTGGAGTTAGAATCTGTACAATCTGGAAAATATATCGATTGGGAAAAAGATATTCTGAACACAGGAGTAACCAACAATCATAGTATAAGCGTTTCTTCGGGAACAGATAAAACCAGCATTTTTACCAGTCTTAATTATATTAATACCACAGGTGTAGTTCCGGAAACTGATTTTGAGAAAGTAGCTATGAGAATCAATGTGGATCAAAGAGTTAACGACTGGCTGAAAATCGGAATGAATGCTTCGCTTCAGTTTTCAGAATCGAATAATCCGAATGTGGGGAATATTTTGAATAATTCAATCAATACTTCGCCTTTAGGAAGAATCTATAATGATGATGGTTCGTATCGTCAATTGCCAGGAGGTGTACAAGAAACTCCAAATCCGCTTATTGATATTTATGAAACCAGAACAAACGCGCTGAATAGAAATGATATTATGAATGTTTTTCTGGATATCAATTTATTAAAAGGATTAACATATAAGTTGAATACAAGCAGAAGATCATGGAATTATAAAGAAATGTCTTATAACTCATCAAAATCATTATCTGGTATTGCCAATTCCGGACAAGGAAGCGGACAAATATTTTATAAGGATAATGTAGAATATCAGTTGAGTAATATTTTCAATTATAATTTTAAAGCAGCCGAAAGAAATCATTTTGGTGCAACAGCAGTTTACGAAGTTACTTCTTCGCAGTATAACGAATTCAAAAATGTGGCGAGCAGAATTCCAAGTGATATTTTGGGTATCTATGGTTTAGAAAGTGCTTTCCTAAACACGCCTACAATTGCAGGAAGCGAAAGATCATTGGTTTCTTTTGCAGGAAAATTAGAATACGATTTTGATAACAAATATTATTTTACCGTTTCCGGAAGAGCAGATGGTTCTTCGGTATTTGGAAAAAATAATAAATGGGGTTATTTCCCGGCTGTAAATGCGGCTTGGAATGTTTACAAAGAAGATTTCATAAAAGAAAGTGTTCCTGTAATCAGCAATTTAAAATTAAGAGCCAGTTATGGTAAAGTGGGTAATCAGCCTCAAAATCCTTATCAGAGTATGGCAACTGCCAACCAAAGAGATTATATTATTAACGGCGTAAAAGTTTCTGGATATGTACCGGGAACACAATTGTCGAACCCAGATTTAAAATGGGAAACTTCAACACAATTAAACCTTGCGGTAGATTTTGGTTTGTTTAAAAACAGATTAAGCGGAACGGTAGAGGTTTACGATACCGACACTTCAGATTTGTTGATTTACGAAACACTTAACGCGAATACCGGATATACCAACAAATTATCAAACATTGGTAAAGTGAATAATAAAGGTCTTGAAGTGACTTTAAATTCAGAATTGATCAAAAAGAAAGATTTCAGTTTAAATCTTGGAGCCACTTTCACTAAAAACAAAAACAGCATTGTAAGTATCTACGGTAAAGATGCCAACGGAGACGGAAAAGAAGATGATGCTGTTGGAAACTTATGGTTTATAGGAAAACCAATAGACGTGTATTACCAATATAAAGCGGTTGGAATTTATCAGCAGGGAGAAAATATTCCGGTTGTTCCGGGAACGACATTATTACCGGGAGATATTAAATTGTATGATGCAGATCCGTCAAATGGTGCGGTTCCAAATCCGGATCAGGACAGAGTTCTTACTTCAAAAATGCCGGATTGGTTTGGGACAGTCTCATTGAATATGACGTACAAACGTTTTGATTTCTCTGCAGATATTTATACCGTTCAGGGTATTACCAAAGACAATCCTTATTTATACGGTTATGTTCAGGGAGGATCTTTAAGAGGTGTAAAAAATGGTATCAAACAAGATTATTGGACACCAGAAAATCCGGGCGGAAACTGGCCAAGACCAAGAGATGGAAATGATCCGCCTTATATGTACACTTTAGGTTTGCAGGATGCGTCTTATGTACGTCTTCAAAATGTATCGCTGGGCTTTACACTTCCGGAAAACACACTTCAATCCTTAGGATTAACAAACTTAAGACTTTACGTTACGGGAAGTAATTTGGTTACCATTACAGATTTTCAGTCGTACAGTCCGGAAAAAAATGCAGGCGATTATCCAGAACCAGTTACTTGTGTTATAGGATTACAAGTTGGTTTTTAATAGCGCATTTTTTAGACATTCAATAAAATTAAAAATAACAAGATTATGAAAAATATAAATTTTCTATTTGTTTTGATATTGCTGTTTTCTTTAGGACTTACCTCATGCGAAAGTTTTCTGGAAGAAGAAGTAAAAGATCAGATTTCGGTAGATTATATCTACAATTCTCCCGCAGGTTTAGAAGTCGGGGTAAATGCACTTTACAACCAAATGCGTTATTACAACGTGCCGTCTGGCGATAATAGTGATTTGTGGGCCAATGTATTCTTTATGGCTGCCACAGATTTAGGATTGCACAGAACCTGGAATACACCTTACGGCACAGGACATAATCCATCTGCTTTTACGGGTTCAAAATGGATTCAGGGTTATAAAATTATCGACAGATGTTCTGCGATTATCACAGCTGCAAGAACAATTTCTATGGATGAAACTGCTAAGAAAAAGCTAGTAGCACAAGCCAGAGTTATTAGAGGAGAATTGTACTTAGACTTAAAACAAATGTACGGCGGCATCCTTATCGATACGATACCCACTACGCCAGAAAACATCAACGATGTTGTAGAATACAAAGTAGCGACAGATGCTGATGTGTATAAATTAATCGACAGCGATCTTGATTATGCTATTGCCAATCTTCCTTTTAAAGTAGATCCGGGACGTTACGGTCAGGGAGTAGCGAGACACATGCGCGGCAAAAGTGCTTTATGGCAGAATGATTATGCAGAAGCTGCCGCACAATTTGATGCCATTATCAATGATGGAACGCATGCCTTAGTACCGCTAGCGGAAGTTTGGGGACAAAACGGCAATAACAAAGAATCTCTTTTTACGTATCAAAAAGATTTTTTACTTGGCCCGGATGATAATATGGCTGGTGGCGGCGGTTCTTGGTTAGGCAGTGTTTTTAACCAAAGGGTTTACGAATTAAACGCAAGCGAAAGTATTCAGGATGCTGCTTACGGCGGACAATCTTTAGGATGGTTTTTTCCTAACAATTACTTGAAATCACTTTACGATCAAGCCAACGATTTAAGGTTTAAAACCTATTATTATTCCGATAACTATTTAGACTATAAAATTACAAATCCGAATAATCCAAAACTGGGACAGCCTATTACGAATCCGGCAATTACAGCTCCGGCTGGAAATTACAGAGCTTGGCATTGGAGTTTGAAAAAGTATCACGATTCTGAGAAACTGCCTAATACATCCAATAGTTATAAAGATTATATGTATTACAGATTGGCCGAAACTTATTTATTGGCTTCAGAAGCTTATCATAATCTGGGGAATGATACAAAAGCACTTTTATACTTAAACAAAGTAAGAAGAAGAGGCTACACAGGAAATCCAACAAGTACTGTAGATACTTATGATATTAAAGTGTGGACACTAAATACTTATTTAGATGAATCGGCAAGAGAACTGGCTTTTGAAAACAACAGATGGTTTCTGCTAAAAAGGTTAGGACTTTTGGTAGAAAGACAAAATCTATATTTCCGTTCAAGTCCATCGGGAACGCTTGCAGGAGAAGTACCATTAAAAATGACTCCCGCAATGGTTAATATGCCGATTCCGCAAAGTCAGATTGATTTGATGGGAAAACCAGCAGGGTTTAATGTTGGGTATTAATAATTCGCTGGGCAGCTTTGTCAAAGTTTAAAACTTTGACAAAGCTTACTCCACGACTATGTGCTAAAAACAATCACACTAAAAAAAATAACACATGATAAATAAACAAATAATATGGGGAATCTTCTTCGTTTTGATATTTGCGTCTTGCAATAACGACGAAAAAGTGGTTTTTATAAATGCTGACGAAAGCGGAACAAATCCAAACGTTCCGACGCAGACATTAAAAGAAAAAGCAAAATTTAAAATTGGCGCCGCTGTCAAGATGAAAGATTTACAGGACGTTAATTATAAAAATGCCGTAATCAAACATTACAGCCAGATAACGGGAGAGTTTGAAATGAAAATGGCAAATATCTGGACTTCTTCTACCGCTTACAATTATACAGCTGCCGATTATCTGGTCAATTTTGCCAAAGACAATAGTCTTGAAGTACACGGACATACATTGGTTTGGTACAGATCGTTTCCGGATTGGTTTGTAAATGCCAAATACGATTCGATAGCATTTGAATCAAAAGTAAAAGTCTTTATTACCGATGTTGTCGGACGTTACAAAGGCAGAGTAAAAAGCTGGGACGTAGTAAACGAAGTTTTTGCAGATGGCGGCGCACTGAGAGAAGAAAGTATTATCAAGCCGATTTTTAAAGATCCGATAGGTTTTTACGGAAGATGTTTTCAATACGCAAAAGCAGCCGATCCAGATGCAAAATTATTTTACAACGATTATAATGTGGTTTTGGATGCAGGTAAAAGAAGCGCCATTAAAAAAATGGTAACCCGGTTTAAAGCCAAAGGATATCCAATTGATGGAGTAGGAGATCAGTTTCATTATGCAAACGACACCAACAAACAAACCATGCAAACGGGTTTTACAGACATGGCAAGCACCGGATTATTAATTCACATTTCAGAATTAGACATTAAAGTAAACACTGCAAAATCAGATTCGTATGTATTTACAGATGCCGAAGCGCAAAAGCAGTCAGAAACGTATAAATACATAACATCAATGTATGAAGCGTTACCGCAAAACCAAAAATTTGCTATCACCACTTGGGGCGTAACCGATAAGTTTACGTGGCTTACAGAAGCTTGGCATCCAAAAGAATATCCGTTACTTTTAGATAGTGAGTTCAATAAGAAACCTGCCTATCAAGGTTTTCTGTCAGGATTAAAATAAAATCGACAACTCATAACTATTAACTCATAACCAATAACCACATGATACAATTAAAATTTAGATATTTAATTCTAATGCTTTGCATGAGTTTACTTTCCTGCGAAAGCGATGTGCGAGAAGTTTATCTTTATAACAAAGGAACATTAGAAGCAACATCAACAAATACGGCTATAAAAGCGGGTGAAACAGTAACTTATACCGATTTTTCGACAAAAGTACGCGCTATAAAATGGACATTTCAAGGCGGTTCTCCAGGTTCATCCATAGAACCAACAGTTGCCGTAAAATATGCTAAAGGAGGAAGTTACATCACCACTTTAGAAATAACGTATGTTGATAATACAACAGAAAAAAAAACATTTAATGTTGAGGTTGAAGCGCCTGCAATTCCGCCGGTTGTTGTTCCTGTAGACGGACTTAAAATTTATTCTGACAGTCCGGATTTTACCAAAACAGCAGCGACTCTAAACTGGGTTTCGAGCAATCAGTTTGTCATTTCTGATAAAGCAGACGGCGGTTACGAAGGCGCTTACAAAAGCTTTACACTTCCTGCGGCTGCACCGGCTACAGAAGCCAAATGGGCAATGGCAATTCTACAATTTACAGCTGTTACCGATATTTCGTCTTATACTTATCTTAATCTGGCAGTGCAGACAACGAGCACAGGAAAAATCAGATTTAGAATGAAAGATGCCACAAACACGGGTTATGTTGAGTTTGATGCAACAAGCAATCTTTACGGACTAAAAAGAGACGGAAACTGGAATATGGTAAAAATTCCGATTGCAAAATACAAAGAGCAAAACCCGCTTTTAGATTTAACAAAAATCAAAGACATTTTGGTTCTAAGAAGCGTTGATCCAGAAGACGTAAGGGCTTTAAACAATTATACATTTAATATCGATCATATTTATTTATCAAAACAATAGTTTGCTTTAATCTGTTGGTGTAATTATTTAACACATAGAAACATAGTTTTTTTGCGCTAAAAAAGTCGTTTCACTTAGCATAAAAACACATAGTTACGGCGTAAGCTTTGTCAAAGTTTAAAACTTTGACAAAGCTGCTAAACTCCAAAAAGACATATAGCTATGTGGGAGAAATAAATTTCTCTTATAAAATATGATCTATGTTTCTATGTGTTAAAATAATCACACCTACGGATTATTATACTTTAATAATCGGAACAGTGTTATGCTGTCCCAAAATTTCATTTTCAGCATTCATTTTAAAATAACAATACACAATGAAACATTCCATTTATCTATTAATCTGTTTTTTTATAAGTCAGATTTTTTTGCAGGCACAGCCAAAAGGGAATTATCAAATAGTCGAAGCCAGACAAAATGCGACAGATCCAAAATGGGTTTCGTATCAGGCAGAAACGGTTGATAAATTGCCCGGATTTAAAACCAAAAAACCAGAAGCAATATCTATTTATGGCGGATTTAAAGTTTGGCAAAATGAAGCAACAGGATTTTTTAGAACACAAAAAATAGACAACAGATGGTGGATTATTGACCCCGAAGGTTATCCTTTTATTTACAAAGGTGTAGCCGTTTTTAATGCAGGACGTTCTGTAAATCAGCAAAAGGCATTTGATAAAAAATACGGAAGCCCCGAAAATTGGCTAAAACAAGAAACACAATTACTTCGCAATAATGGTTTTAATGGAGTAGGCGCGTGGTCTAATATCGATTTATTAAAAAAATCAGATAATCCGCTGGTTTATACTGTAATTATTTCGCCAATGGGTATGTATCATTCCAATCATATTAAAAAATTTGGAGGCAAATATAAAGAAGCAAGCTGGCAGAATTATCGTTTTGATTTGGTGATGGTTTTTGATAAAGAATTTGATACTTACATCGAAAAAGCGGTAGAAGAGGTTTCTCAATACAAAAATGATAAGTATTTGATGGGTTATTTTACCGATAATGAGCTGCCGTGGTATAACGACGCTTTGGATAAACATTTAACTTTATTGGCCAAAGATGAACAAGGATATATTGCAGCAAAAGAGTGGCTGGATCAAAGAAAAGGTTTCAATGCTTCGATTTCAGATGTAACTCAGGAAGATCGTATGGCGTTTACGGCTTTTTATTTTGAAACGTACATGAAGAAAGTAACAACGGCACTTAGAAAAGCAGATCCAAACCATATGTATTTGGGCTGTCGTTTTAATCAGGATAAAGAACAGGAATTAACAAATCCTGAGATTTTTAAAGTTGCTGGAAAGTACATGGATATCGTTTCGATAAATCATTACAGAAAATGGGAACCCAATCAGGAATTAATGAACAATTGGGGAGAATGGTCGGGAAAACCGTTTCTTATTACAGAATGGTACACCAAAGGAGAAGATTCCGGACTGCCAAATAATACCGGCGCAGGATGGCTCGTACGCACGCAGAAAGAAAGAGGGCTTTTTTACCAGAACTTTACGCTGGAACTCCTTAAAAACAAGAATTCAGTTGGCTGGCATTGGTTTAAATATATGGATAACGATCCCGAAGATTTAAGTACCGATTATTCTAACAGAGATTCAAACAAAGGCATCGTAAACAGCAAGTTTGAGCCGTATGGTGATTTATTAAAAGAGATGAAAATTATCAATGAAAATGCTTTTGAATTAACGCGTTATTTTGATAAAAGATAAAGTGAGTACGATTTACAATTATAAATAAAATGAATTTGAAAATGAAAAAATTAATAATGTTATGTTTCCTGTTTTCCGTAATCGGGAAAACCGCAGCACAGGAAATTCCTTTAGTATCCAATATTTTCTCTCGTGACAACATCAGCTTAAACGGAAAATGGAGTTATATCGTAGATCCGCTTGAAAATGGTTATTACGATTATCGTTTACTCCCTTTAAAAGACACTGGTTTTTTCGAAAACAAAGCCTTTTCAACCCAATATTTAGTAGAATATAATTTTGCAACTTCAGCACAAATGGATATTCCGTCGGACTGGAACAGCAGAGATGAAAGATTGTTTTTTTATGAAGGAACAGTTTGGTTTCAAAAAGATTTCAACTATAAAAAATCTTCAGACACAAAAGGAATCTTATATTTTGGAGCCGTAAATTATGATGCCAAAGTGTATGTAAACGGAAAGTTTGTAGGCAGTCACGTTGGCGGTTACACACCTTTTAATTTTGATGTTACAGACGTTTTAGTCGACGGGAATAATTTTGTTGTGGTAAAAGTAGACAACAAACGCCACAAAGATAATGTACCAACAGTTAATATGGATTGGTGGAATTACGGCGGTATTACGCGCGATGTAATTTTATCAAAAGTACCTAATGTTTATGTGGAAGATTATTTGGTACAATTGGATAAAAAAGACAGAAAGAAAATTTCGGGCTGGGTAAAATTAAATTCGGCAGCAGCAAATCAAGCTATTTCGGTTAAAATTCCGGAACTAAAAATCAAAAAAGATATTATTACCGATGCCAGCGGAATGGCTTATTTTGAAGTAAAAACAAATCCTGTTTTATGGACGCCGGAAAATCCGAAATTATACGATGTTACGATCGAAAAATCAGGAGAAAATATTGCAGATAAAATAGGTTTTAGAACTATAGAAACACACGGAAAAGAAATTCTCCTTAACGGAAAAAAAGTATTTTTAAGAGGAATCAGTATCCACGAAGAAGCGCCGTACAGACAAGGAAGAGCGTGGACAAAAGAAGATGCTGCAACATTATTTACATGGGCAAAAGAATTAGGCTGTAATTATGTACGTCTGGCGCATTATCCGCACAACGAAAATATGGTTCGCGAAGCAGAAAAAATGGGATTAATGGTTTGGTCTGAAGTTCCGGTTTACTGGACCATTTCATGGACAAATCCAGATACGTACGCCAATGCAGAACGTCAGCTTCATGATATGATTTACAGAGACAAAAACCGCTGCGGTGTTGTAATCTGGTCAATCGCCAACGAAACGCCACATGGCGATGATAGAGATATTTTCCTGAGTAAACTGGCAAAATATGCGCGTACACAAGACAATTCTCGTTTAATTAGTATGGCGATGGAGGTTACCAAAAGTCCAAACAATGTAAATACTTTACATGATAACATGAACGAATATGTAGATATCGTGAGTTTTAATCAATATTTAGGCTGGTACAGAGGGACAAACGAATCCTGTAAAGACATGCAATGGATAATTCCGTACAACAAACCTGTAATTGTAAGCGAGTTTGGAGGTGAAGCTTTGCAAGGAAGACACGGCGACAAAACAGAACGCTGGACAGAAGAATATCAGGAAGAATTATACAAACAAAATACCCAAATGTTTAATCGTATAGAAGGTCTTGCAGGAGTTTCTCCGTGGATTTTGGTTGACTTTAGATCACCAAGACGTCAATTGCCAAACATTCAGGATTTCTTTAACCGAAAAGGATTAATTTCCAGCGAAGGAATAAAAAAGAAAGCTTTTTATGTAATGAAAGATTGGTATGCAGAAAAAGAAAAAGAGTATAAATAAGCAATGCTTTTGAATATAATATAATAAAAGCCATGCAAATGTCATTCTTGATATTGTGTGGCTTTTTTTAAGTTAAGAGGCTTTGTCAAAGTTTAAAACTTTGACAAAGCTTTTTTGCATATTTATGTTTTTTAAAAGAAATTTTCAACTTTTTTATGCAATGTAAATTTAAAATTAAGCAGCCTAAAGCTCAAAAATTAAGCAGATTAGCGTAAAAACCGCATAATCACTGTAAAAAGTCAAAATGACAATAACTGATTAAAACCAAGTTTTTACTGATTATATCACTTTATTTTAGCATTAAAATAACATTTTATTAAAAATAAATTTTACTAAAACGATTTTGTAACTTTCGTTTTATATATTTGTGATGTAATTAAATATCCATTTTAATAAAATTACTCGCTTAATGAAAAGAATTACAATTAAAGATATTGCAATAAAGGCAGAGGTGTCTATATCGACAGTATCTTTTGTTATTAATGGCAAAGGCGAGAAAATGGCAATAAGTCCGGCAGTAATAAAAAAGGTGCAGGAAGTTGCCCAAAAATTAGATTACAGACCGAGCATGATTGCCAGCAGTCTGCGAACCGGAAAAACAAGATCAATTGGTCTTATTGTAGAAGATATTTCCAATCAGTTTTTTGCCGATTTGGCCAGAGTAATAGAAGATGAAGCAAAAAATATAGATTACAGGGTTTTTTATTGCAGTACAGGAGATGATGAAGCACGTTCTGAAGAATTGGTACAAAGTCTTTTGCAGGCAAACGTAGATGGTTTTATTATTACGCCAACAAAAAATCTTGAAAAAACTATTGATATGCTTATAAAAATGTATAAACCAGTAGTATTGATCGACAGGTATTTTGCAAATCAGAAAGTAAGCCATGTTGCAATGGATAATTATGATGGTTCTTACGAAGCCACAAAATTTCTAATCCGTCAGGGGAGAAAAAATATAGCAGTTGTCAATAATAAGTCTGGAATGATTCAGATGAAATTAAGAGAGAAAGGTTATACAGAAGCCTTAAAAGAAGAAGGAATTTATGATAAAGACCGCGTTCTTTATTTGGATTATCATACCAATGAACAGACCAGGATTGATGCAACAATAAGTTTTTTTAAAAATCATCCTGAAATCGATGCGGTATTATTTTTAGCCAATTACATGGGACTTGCCGGACTTCAGGCTTTTAGAAAGCTGGAATATAAAATCCCGGAAGATATTTCGGTAATTAGTTTTGATGATCACGACAGTTTTAAACTGCATACACCGACCATTTCGGTAATAGCGCAGCCGATAGAAAACATTGCGATAAAATCAATTCAATTATTGATGAGTCAGATGACAAATTTTAGTGATTTTACTATAGAAAAAGTGCTTCAAAAAGGAACATTGATTTTAAGAGAATCCGTATAATTAGAATAAATTTTTTACAAATAAATTTAAAAAGATAGAAAAAGTTGGAGGGCTTTTTTTTAGTTATTTTACTAAATCGTTTTAGTAAAATTACGATCTAATATCATTACTATTATGTGATGTGTTAGAATTTCGAATGTAAGATAAACCGTGATATAACTGCGTTTTTATGGATATTCATCGCACAAAAAAGCTAAGTTTGTCTTATTTAGAATTGAGTTGAAACTATTATTAATTATTAAAAACAAAACGTTAAAACAACAAAACAAAATCAAAACAAATTAACCAAAAAAAATGCTTATGAGACGAATATTAGCAGTGTTAGGAATGGTATTGTTTAGCAGCTTAGGAGCCGCTGCACAAAACCGATTAATAACAGGCGTAGTGGCAGATGCAGATAACAAAGCAATTGTTGCCGCATCAGTAGAAGTTCAGGGAAAACCATTTAGCGCAATTACAGACGCTGAAGGGCGATTTAAAATGAATGTACCCGAAGGTAAAGTTACATTAAACGTATCTTCAATGGGATTTGAGTCAAAATTAGTAGTACTTCAGGAAAACGAAACAAGAGTTTCGGTAATATTAACAGGGAATACACAAGAACTAAAAGATGTTGTAGTCACTTCATTTGGAGTAAAAAAACAAAAGAAAAGTCTGGGTTACGCAGTTGGAGAACTTAAAGGCGATGACCTGACAAAAAACAAAGAAATTAACTTAGGAAATGCACTGCAGGGTAAAATTGCCGGGGTCAACGTTTCTGCACCGGTTACGGGGCCATCTGGTTCGAGCCGTGTTGTAATTCGTGGAGCAACTTCTGCTTCTGGACTAAACCAGCCATTGTACGTTGTAGACGGAATTCCGATAGACAATACGCAGCAGGGAAATGCAGGAATGTATGGAGGTGCTGATAAAGGAGACGGTATGTCTTCTTTTAATCCAGATGATATTGCTTCTATGTCAGTATTAAAAGGTAGTGCGGCTTCTGCTCTTTACGGGTACAGAGGATCAAACGGTGTTATCTTGATTACAACTAAAAAAGGAAAAAGCGGTACTGGAATTGGAGTAGATTTTAGCACAAATTCTACTTTTAATACTCCTGCAAGTCTTTTGCACTGGCAAGATCAATACGGAGCGGGAGCACCAGATGCAAACGGAGTGCCACAGAGATTTACAGATTTACAGGAACTTAGAGATTCTTACTATTTTGCATGGGGAGATAAATATGACGGAACGCCTTCTCTTGCGATTGATGGAACTACTAAACCATATAAAGCTTACGGAAAAGATAACGTTGAAAATTTCTACAGAACTGGATATTCTTTCAGTAATACTTTAGCAATTTCTGGCGGAAACGAAACAACAAATTTCAGATTATCTTTTGGAAATACTAAAGACGAATCTATTTTACCGGGAACGAACTTCGGAAGAAATAACGTGTCTTTGAGCTTAAATTCGGCTCCAAACAAAAAAGTAAGTATTGAAACAAATGCTCAATATATTACCGAGAAAAGTAACAACAGACCTTACTTGAACGATTCACCAAGAAATCCATCTTTCCCGACTACATTTATGACACCGGGTACAGATATTAGACTTTTGAGTAATCCGTACGATGTAAACGGAGGAGAAGAAGACTTTTTAGGAGCAAACGTTTACCACACAAACCCATATTTTGCAACAAAAGAACATTTAAACGATGACCTTAGAAAGCGTTTTATTGGTTCTGCAAAAGTAAATTACAACATTACAGATAAAATTTACGCAAAAGGTGTAATTGGTATTGATGATATCAACTATCAATACAACGAAATTGAGCCAACAGGAATCAACTACAGTCCGGGCGGTTCTATCGAAAACAGAATTGAATCTCGTTCTGAGGTTAATGCTTCTGGTTTCTTAGGATACAAAGGCGATATTGCCAAAGATCTTTCTTTAGATGCTTTTGTTGGTGCAAACCGCCAGCATAACAGATACAACGGTATAAAAATGAAAGGAAACAACTTTATTGTTCCGTTCAAATATTTCTACGGAAATACACAACCAGACAAAACAGAAAAATTATTTTCTGAAAGTGAAGTAAACTCTCTTTTTTATTCTGCAGATTTAGGATACAAAGATTTCTTATATCTTAGTTTAACTGGTCGTGAGGATTGGTTTTCAACTTTAGATCCGGCAAACAACAGTACTTTTTACCCATCTGTAAGTACAAGTTTTATTTATTCTGAAGTAATTGGTATGCCAGAATGGATTTCTTACGGTAAGATTAGAGCAGGCTGGGGTAACGTAGGAGGTGCATTACCAGAAGCTTATGCTCTTGCATTAACATACACAACTCCAGACGGACAAACAGATTCTCTTGGACAGCCAATTTTAGGTGTAAACGGAGAAACGATTCCAAACAGAACTTTAAAACCTTATAATGTAAGTACAATAGAGTTTGGTTTTGAAAACACATTCTTCAACAATAGAGTGAGTACAGATTTGACTTTCTATAGCAAAAGAACTACGAATGATATTACAGATGCAGACGTTTCTGTGTCTTCAGGTTACAAAACTACCAAAATTAATGTGGGTGAAATCCTAAACAAAGGGGTGGAGTTTGCTATTAATGTAAAAGCAGTAAAAACACCAAGTTTCTCTTGGAGCGTAGGCTATAATTTTGCTTATAATAACAGTGAAGTTATCAACCTTTCTGATAAAATTACAACCAAATCATTAGAAGGAAACAGAGATGCAAGAGCTTCTGTAGTTTTAGAAAAAGGACAGCCTTTTGGTGTAATCAAAGCGTATGATTATTTAAGAGATGCAAAAGGAAATATTGTAATTGGTTCAGACGGTAGATTTATGAGAGGAGATTTAATCATTGCAGGACAAGGTGTTGCGCCAACCTCAATGGGACTTTCAAATGATTTTACTTATAAAAGTTTTACACTTTCTGTTTTCGTAGATGCTAAATTTGGAGGAGAAATTTATTCTGCTACAAACCAATTAGGAACTCGTTACGGATTATCAGAAATTACACTTCCGGGTCGTGAAGGCGGTGTTGCCGTAACAGGAACAGATTCTAATGGAAATGCAGTAAACCAAACTGTTTCTGCTTATAACTATTGGAGAAGTTACAGTGATGTAACATCAAATTTTGTTTACGATGCTGATTTTGTTAAACTTAGAGCCATTTCTTTTGCTTACAATTTCCCAAAATCATATTTAAGCAAAACGCCATTTCAGTCTATCAGTTTAGCATTTTCTGCTCATAATTTATGGACAATTTATGACAAAGTACCAAACATCGACCCTGAGTCAAACTATTCTAATAGTAATGCACAAGGTCTTGAAAGAGCTTCTATGCCTTTGACAAGAAATTATGGTGTAACACTTAATGTCAAATTCTAATACTAAAAAAGATGAAAAATAAATATATAAAAATATTTTGTGTCGCAATAGTTAGTGCAATGACATTAGCATCATGCGACAAAGGATTCGAAGATTTAAATACAAATCCAAATGCTTTAACAGATCCGGCTGTAAAATCAATGTTTACATTGGCTGAGATTTATGTAGACGGACAAGATTTTTCTAACACAAGAGGAAACAATATTTATGCAGCACAATTTGTACAGCAGTTTTCTTCTCTTGGAGGATCAGGTTCAAAATATACTTATGCTTCAGAATATTCTGCAGCATTATTTGGAGAAACATACGGTAAAGGATTAAATCAAATATTCCAATTATTATCTGTTGTTCCAGATACTCCGGAAAATACAAATATGATTCAATCCTTAAGAATCATGAAAGTATTCTTGTTTCAAAAACTAACGGATACTTATGGTGAAGTTCCTTATTTTGACGCTGGAAAAGGATACAACGGAAACGTTTTTGCCCCAAAATACGACACGCAAGAAGCGATCTACAATGATCTTTTAAAAGAATTGGATGAAGCTGGAAATACATTAGATGCAAACAAAGGATTTGTAGGCGCTGCCGATTTGTATTACCAAAGTGATGTTGCAAAATGGAAAAAATTAGCCAACTCATTGATGCTTAGAGTAGCAATGCGTTTGTCTAAAATAAATCCGGCAAAAGCAAAAGAATATGTAGAAAAAGCATATTCAAAAGGCGTTTTTGCTTCAAACGATGATAGTTTGGTATTAAAACACGATGCAGGTCCAGCAGGAGTAAAAACAAACCCAATTACATCTTCTTGGGTTAGAAATGACTTAAATGGCGGAGAATCAAATATTAAATTCAGTAAAACGTATATTGATTTATTGAAAAACACAAACGATCCGCGTTTAAGAATCTATGCAAAACTAGAAGCTACAGGAGACAACAATCCTGCACATCAGCAAGGTTTGGCAAATGATGCCAAAGAGTTTGCAGGCGGAGATAAAAAACTTTTCTCAGATCCTAATACATCAACTGTATTACGTTTAGACGCACCAACTTTGATCATGTCTTATGCAGAAGTACAATTTTTATTGGCAGAAGCAGCAGTAAAAGGATGGAACGTAGGCGGAACTACAGCACAGAAATATTACGAAAACGGAGTAAAAGGCGCCATGAATGTTTTAACCATTTTTGGAGATAAAGTACCTGCCGTTACAGATGCAGAATACAACACGTATATTGGAACTTATCCTTTTAAAACTGCCGGAACAGAAGCACAAAAAATCGAACAAATTATTACTCAAAAATGGATAGTATTATTGTTTAATGGTTTTGAAGCTTGGTCAGAATACAGAAGAACTGGATATCCAACTTTAGTTCCTGTAAATGACCCAACGGGAGAAACACAAGGAACAATTCCGAGAAGATTAATTTACGATCAGTCTGAACTTCTTACTAATGCAGCAAATTACAAAGAAGCAATTCAGCGTCAAGGTTTAGATTTATTGACTACCAGAGTTTGGTGGGATAAACAATAGTTTTAGAGTTTGGTTGGTTAGTTAAAATAAGTCGGGTAATCCTTTGCCCGGCTTATTTTTAAATCTTATTTAATAATTATAAAAAAGCAGTTTATACAAAGCATTTAATTGGTTATTTTTAATACCCTTTTTTTCGCAGCAACAAAGAGCGTTTCTGCTGAAAAAGATGGAATTAATTTTCAATAAACATAAAAAATTGTTGAAGAGATAAAGCGCTTTAAAATCAAAGAAATATTTTAACACATAAAACATAGATTTCATTTAAAAAAGATTTCAAAAAAGAAACTCGTTTCTCACACATAGCTATGTGTCTTGCAATAAGTGAAACGTCTTTTTTTCGGTTTATAAACTATGTTCCTATGTGTTTAAAATTTTCCCGATATATTTTCATTAATACATAGATTTAGTACGATCCAAATGAATTAAAATTATTGTCTGTATAAAAATCATTTTGAAGTCTTTTCAAAAAAACATTAATATTTATTACAACGTAAAATGAATTATGAAAAAAACCTTCGTTGGTTAATCTGTATTTGTCTTGCAAATTTTTCAGCCATTGCGCAAAATTTCGATTTGAAGAATAATTGGAATTACCGTGAAGAAAAAACAGAAAAATGGTATCCAGCCACAGTTCCGGGAGAAATTCACACCGATCTTCTGAACAATAAAGCGATACCAGATCCATTTTATAGAGACAACGAAAAGAAACTATTATGGATAGAACGCAAAAACTGGGAGTATAAAACCACTTTTCAGGTAACTGCATCAACTCTGAAAAAGAAAAATACAGAACTGGTTTTTGACGGATTAGATACGTATGCCTCCGTTTATCTCAATAATCAATTGGTTTTAAAAGCCGACAATATGTTTCGTCAGTGGCGTGTAGATGTCAAGAAGACATTAAAAGCAGGAAATAATAATTTGGTAATCGTATTTCAATCCGCACAAAACGTGGTAGATTCATTAGCCAAAAAAGAGCTGCCTTTTATAATTCCAGACAACCCGCGTGCGTATGTTCGTAAAGCACAATATCATTTCGGTTGGGATTGGGGACCAAAATTTACAACCTGCGGTATTTGGAAAACACCAAGATTAGAAGCTTACGACAAAAAAGCGCCAGAAAAACCGTATGTCTTAAATCGCAAAATAGAATTAGTACAACAACCCGATAGTCTGGGGAAATCATTTTATTTTAGAATTGATGATAAACCCGTTTACATGAAAGGCGCCAATTATATTCCGTCTGATGCATTCTTGTCGAGAGTAACCAAAAAAGAATACGAAAAAATAATCGCTTTAGCGAAAGATGCCAATATGAATATGCTTCGCGTTTGGGGCGGTGGTGTTTACGAAGACGATTATTTCTATGATTTATGCGACAAATACGGTATCAATGTCTGGCAGGATTTTATGTTTGCCGGAACAATGATTCCCGGAGACAAAGCCTTTTTTGACAATGTAAAAGCAGAAGTACAATATCAGGTAAAACGCCTGCGTCATCATAAAAGCATTGTATTATGGTGCGGTAATAACGAAGGCGACGAAGCTTTTAAAGACTGGGGCTGGAAAAAAACCTTTAAAATCTCCAAACAAGATTCAACCCGTTTATGGAAAGACTACGTTCGATTATTTCAAGACAGTATTCCAAAATGGGTAAATGAAGTCGATGGCAAAAGACCTTATATCAGTTCTTCGCCTTTATTTCATTGGTCAAGAGAAAAAAGTATCACTCAAGGCGACAGTCATTATTGGGGAACTTGGTGGGGATTAGAAGATATAGAAGTCACACAGAAAAAAACCGGACGTTTTGTGAGCGAATACGGAATGCAGGCGATGCCAAATTATTCATCAATAGAAAAATTTACACTGCCAGAAGACCGCTATTTATATTCAGATGTTTTGCAGGCACATCAAAAAGCAGGGAAAGGTTTTATAAAATTAGATACCTATTTAAATCGGTATTTTATTGATTCAACCAAAATCAAAAAGATGAACGTTGAAGATTATACCTATCTCACGCAATGTCTGCAATATTATTCGCTAAAAAATATCATAGGCATTCACCGCTCAAAAGCGCCCTATAATATGGGAACTTTAGTCTGGCAGCTCAACGACTGCTGGCCGGTAGCAAGCTGGAGCGTAACCGATTATGATAACCGACAGCCCAAAGCTGCATGGTATGCGATGCGAGAAGCTTACAGAGACGACATAAAACCAGAAATAGACCTTACACGCCCAATAGATTTAAAACTAGAAGATCCGAAAATAAGCTGGCGGATAAAAGGAAATAAAGTCATTCTAAAAGCCGAAAAACAGGCAAAATATGTTTATATTTCCATGAAAGGCTACACCCAAAAATGGAGCGATAATTATATAGATTTAAAAGCTGGCGAAGAGAAAATAATTGAGTTTGAAGGGAAAGTAGCTAAGCCAGAAATTAAGGTTGTTTCGCTCTATGAAGTTTTAAAAAAGTACTCAGTAGCTAAGCTACTGAGGTTCTGAGGTTTTAGCCACAAAGACACAAAGGCTCAAAGGTTATATATAAAAATTCCAATTCAAAACAAAAAAAATAAAAAATCGGTGCAAATCAGTTAAACCCGTTTAATCTGTGTTCCATTTAATAAAAAATAAAAATGTACAATAAAATAATCATCAGTGGGATTTTCACATTCAGCCTATTATTCTCAGGCAATGCAATTTCGCAGCAAAAGAAAAGCAAACAAAACGTAGATTACACTCAATATGTAAATCCCTTAATAGGTTCTGCGGGTCACGGACACGTATTTGTAGGTGCAAATGTTCCGTTTGGAGCTGTGCAGTTAGGACCTGTAAATGTTTTTGAAGGCTGGGATTGGTGCAGTGGTTATAATTATGCCAGTAACACCATTTTAGGTTTTACACACACACATTTAAGCGGTACAGGAATCGGAGATTTAAATGATATTTTGTTGCTTCCAACATCAGGAAAAACTGCATTGACCAAAGGCACAAAAGAAAATATGACGACTGGTTACGGTTCTTATTTCTCGCATAAAAATGAAGTTGTCAAGCCAGGTTATTACAGCGTTATTTTAGATAAATATAAAATTAAAGCCGAATTAACGTCAAGCGAAAGAGTTGGTTTTCATAAATATACCTTCGAATCTGCAAACGATAATCACGTTTTATTAGACCTTGCAGACGGAATAGGATGGGACAGACCTGTAAAAACTTTCATTAAAAAAATAAACGAAAACACCATTGCAGGATACCGTTATTCTGCGGGCTGGGCGACTGATCAACGTGTTTATTTTACAATGGAATTTTCTGAACCAATTGCCAATATCGCATTATACGACAGCATTGCAGCGGTGAAAGTAAACGAAGGAGAAGGTTTAAAAATGAAAGCTGTTTTAGATTTCAAAAATCCAAAAAACAAGCAAGTTCTGGTAAAAGTGGGGATTTCTCCGGTAAGTTCAGAAAACGCTTTAGCGAATATAAAAGCCGAGATTCCAACTTGGGATTTTGAAAAAACCGTAAAAGAAGCCACTTCAAAATGGAACAAAGAACTGAATAAAATCCAGATCAAAGCAAACGATAAAACAATGAAAGTTTTTTATACTTCATTGTATCACACCATGTTTGCGCCGTCAATCTTCAACGATGCCAACGGAGATTACAGAGGAACCGATAAAAAAGTTTACGAAAAAGCCAATTTTACAAACTATACTACTTTCTCACTTTGGGATACGTATCGCGGTTTGCACCCTTTATACACCATTACACAACCCGATAAAATCAATGATATTGTAAAATCATTTTTGGCCATTTATCAGCAACAAGGCAGATTACCTGTTTGGCATTTAATGGGGAACGAAACCAATACAATGAACGGAAATCACTCGATTGCTGTTATTGTAGACGCATACCTAAAAGGATACAGAGATTACGACACAGCATTGGCATACGAAGCCATTAAAAAAACCGCCATGCAAACCCGCGACGGAATGGATTATGTACAAAAACTAGAATATATTCCTGCCGATAAAATGCTAGAATCTGTTGGAAATGCTTTAGAATATGCAATCGATGATTATTGTATAGCTCAAATGGCAAAATCATTAAACAAAACAGAAGATTATACGTATTTCAGTAAAAGAGCCAATTTGTACAAACTTTATTTCGACAAAGAAACCACTTTTATGAGAGGTAAATTAACCAACGGAAATTGGAGAACACCATTTAATCCGCTTTCATCTGCACACCGAAAAGACGATTATGTAGAAGGAAATGCATGGCAATATACATGGTTGGTTCCACAAGATCCGTACGGATTAATTGATTTGTTTGGAAGTGAAGACAAATTTTTAGCCAAATTAGACGCATTGTTTTTCCTAACCGATAAAGTAGAAGGAGAAGAAGTTTCGCCAGATATCAGCGGTTTAATCGGTCAATATGCGCAGGGAAATGAACCCAATCATCATATTCCGTATTTATATGCTTTTGCCGGACAGCCGTGGAAAACAGCCAAATTAATCCGTGAAATCGATGAGAAATTCTATTCTACAAAACCAGACGGATTGTGCGGTAATGAAGATTTAGGGCAAATGTCGGCGTGGTATGTTTTCTCCTCAATGGGATTTTATTCTGTAAATCCGGCAAACGGAATTTACGTTTTAGGAAGTCCGCTGGTAAATAATGCTGTAATTCATCATAAAGAAGGGATTTCATTTACCTTAAATGCAGTAAACAACAGCGCCGAAAATATATACATTCAAAAAGCAGAATACAACGGGAAGCCGTATACAAAATCCTATATCACACACGATATGATTGTAAAAGGCGGCGAATTAAAATTATATATGGGAGCTAAACCGTCTTTAACTTTTGGAGTTAAAAAAGAAGACAGACCTCAATAATTTATGATTTTAGTCCCGAAGCCTCGGGATAGATTTTAGATTGAAGAATTAGATCTTTTAGTTTTTATCGTCACGTTCCTGCAAGGTTTCCAAAACCTTGTAGGTATAGTTATAGACAAAGTAGTTGTAGTATAGTTATAGACAAAGCAATAGTAAGTTATATTTAAAGTATAAATACAATATACTAAAAGTGTAATTTAAAATAAACTCTAGATTGAATCTGGATATACTAAAAGTATAATTAATACCTACAAGGTTTTGGAAACCTTGCAGGAAGCTGGAGAGTACAAAAAACACATTTTACAAATAAAGAATTATGAAAATAAAGAGTTTAATTTTTTTAGGAATAATGCAGTGCTGCGTTTTTGTAAATGCACAAGTAAAAACCTTAGATCCTGTAGAATATGTAAATCCTTTAATGGGAACACAATCACTGCCGAATCTTTCTAACGGAAATACGTATCCTGCAATCTGCAGACCGTGGGGAATGAATTTCTGGACACCTCAAACCGGTAAAATGGGCGACGGATGGGCTTATACGTATACTGCCGAAAAAATCAGAGGATTTAAACAAACCCATCAGCCATCGCCTTGGATGAACGATTACGGTCAGTTTTCGATTATGCCTGTTACTGGTAAATTGGCTTTCGCCGAAGACGAACGCTCAAGTTGGTTCAGCCATAAAGCAGAAGTTTCAAAACCATATTATTACAGCGTTTATTTGGCAGATTACGATGTTACGACCGAAATTACAGCAACAGAAAGAGCGGCACATTTTCAGATTACATTTCCGGAAAATGAGCAATCTTCGATTGTAATTGATGCATTTAACAAAGGATCGTACATCAAAATTATTCCATCAGAAAATAAAATTATCGGTTATACTACACGCAACAGCGGCGGTGTTCCTGAGAATTTCAAAAACTATTTTGTTTTGGTATTCGATAAACCTTTTGCAACAAATTCTACTTGGAATGACAAGACTTTAGAAAAAGATAAATTAGAATTAAACGGCATTCACGTAGGTGCAATAATTGACTTTAAAACTAAAAAAGGAGAAAAAGTAAATGTAAAAACAGCTTCGTCTTTTATCAGTTTTGAACAAGCAGAATTAAACTTAAAAAGCGAATTAGGAACTAAATCTTTTGATGAAACCGTACAGGAATCTAAAAAAGAATGGAATAAAGTCTTAGGAAAAATTGCCGTAGAAGACACCAACCAAGATCAATTAAAAACATTTTATTCTTGTTTGTACCGTGCGACTTGTTTTCCGCAAAAACAATATGAAATAGATTCAAACGGGAAAATTGTGCATTACAGCCCTTACAATGGCAAAACGCTGCCGGGATATATGTTTGCAGGAACCGGATTTTGGGATACTTTCCGCGCTTTATATCCTTTGTTAAATCTGGTTTATCCTTCTATAAATACAGAAATGCAGGAAGGATTAATCAACGATTATAAAGAAGGCGGTTTTTTACCAGAATGGTCAAGTCCGGGCTTTAGAAATGTAATGGTTGGGAATAATTCTGCTTCGGTAGTTTCAGACGCTTACGCGAAAGGATTACGCGGCTATGACATCAATACTTTGTACGAAGCTTTGGTACACGGTGCCAACAATGAAGGCCCGATGGATGCTGTGGGAAGAAAAGGCGTTTCGTATTACAACACTTTGGGTTACGTTCCTTATGATGTAAAAATCAACGAAAATGCTGCGCGAACTTTAGAATATGCGTACGATGATTTTGCGATTTGGAAATTAGCCAAAGCTTTAAACCGTCCGAAAAAAGAAATCAGTGTATTCGAAAAACGAATGATGAATTATAAAAATCTCTACAATCCAGAAATCGGATTGATGAGCGGACGCAATAAAGACGGTAGTTTTCCGGCTAATTTTAATCCGTTTAAATGGGGAGATGCATTTACAGAAGGAAACAGCTGGCATTACAGCTGGAGTGTTTTTCACGACATACAAGGTTTAATTAATCTTATGGGCGGCGAGAAGAAATTTACAGCCAAATTAGATGCCGTATTTACAACACCGCCAGTTTTTGATGATAGTTATTACGGCTCTGTAATTCACGAAATACGCGAAATGCAAATCATGAATATGGGACAATACGCGCACGGAAACCAGCCTATTCAGCACATGATTTATTTGTACAATTATGCAGGCGAACCATGGAAAACACAATATTGGTCGAGAGAAGTGATGAATCGTTTGTACAAACCAACTCCAGACGGTTATTGCGGTGACGAGGATAACGGACAAACTTCGGCTTGGTATATTTTCTCTGCAATGGGATTTTATCCGGTATGTCCGGCAACCGACGAATATGTTCTTGGCGCGCCATTGTTTAAGAAAACAACTTTACAATTAGAAAACGGAAAACAGCTTATTATTTCGGCTCCAAATAATTCTGAAACCAACAAATATGTAAACGAATTAAAATGGAATAATACATCCAATACCAAAAACTATATCAATTATTTTGAGGTATTAAAAGGTGGTGAGTTAAACTTTGACATGAACAGTTCACCAAATTTACAAAGAGGTACAAAACCAGAAGCGTTTCCTTATTCTTATTCAACTTCAAAATAAAATTTATGCAGTCACGTAGAAAATTTATAAAAAATACAGGCATTTTTTCAGCAGGATTATTGGCGATTCAAACCGATGTTTTCGGACTTAATTCAGATGCTTTTCAATTGCCATTAAAAGATTTTATCAGCAAAAGACCACCTTTAGCAGAAAGAAAATTTACCAGTACAGCAGTAGAAGCAGCAATTGTACGCATCAAAAAACAAATCGCAAATCCAGAATTGGCGTGGTTATTTGAAAACTGTTTTCCGAACACTTTAGACACTACAGTCGATTTTGAAATCATTGACGGAAAACCCGATACTTATGTAATTACCGGAGATATCGATGCAATGTGGCTTCGCGATAGTACAGCGCAGATCTGGCCGTATATTCCGTTTGTAAAAGAAGATAAAAAACTCGCAGAATTGGTAAAAGGAGTTATTAATCGTCAAGCGAAATGTATTCTTTTAGATCCTTATGCGAATGCTTTTTATAAAGATTTTACCAAAGAAAGCGAATGGAAACACGATTTAACTAAAATGAAACCCGGAATTCATGAAAGAAAATGGGAAATTGACAGTTTGTGTTATCCGGTAAGACTGGCGCACGGATATTGGAAAGAAACGGGCGATATCAGCATGTTCGACGCAAAATGGAAAGAAGCAATGCTTTTGATTTTGCAGACTTTTAAAGAACAACAAAGACTGGACGGAAAAGGTGGCCCTTACACCTTTCAGCGTCAGACCGCTTGGGCGACAGATGGCGTTCCGTTAGGAGGTTACGGTTATCCGGTAAAACCTTGCGGTTTAATTGTTTCGACTTTTAGACCAAGTGACGATTCTACTTTATTTGGCTATTTAATTCCAAGTAATATGTTTGCGATTGAAATTTTGGGTTATTTAATCGAAATTTTCTCTTTGCCAGCTTTAAAAGACAATGATTTAGTAGCAAAAGCAACAGAATTAAGAGAACAAGTACAAAAAGGATTAAAAGAAAACGGAATTATTGATCACCCGAAATTCGGAAAAATTATAGCTTTTGAAGTCAACGGATATGGAAGTTTTCACATGATGGATGATGCCAATGTTCCTTCGTTATTGTCATTGCCGTATTTGGGAGCGATTGCACCAAATGATCCGCTTTATTTGAATACCAGAAAAGTAGTGCTTTCAGAAAACAATCCATTTTTCTACAAAGGAAAAGCAGGAGAAGGTGTAGGAGGCCCGCATACAGGAGTTGACACGATTTGGCCGATGAGTATTGTTTTGAGAGCTATAACCAGTGTTGATGAAAAAGAAATTCATTCGTGTATCAGCAATTTAATAAAAACAAATGCAGATACGGGATTTATGCACGAATCGTTTCATAAAGATGATGTAACCAAATTTACGCGTAAATGGTTTGCCTGGGCAAATACATTATTTGGCGAAATGATTGTACATACCAGTATTCATTATCCTCAAGTATTAAAAGATAAAAATATTTAGAATTAAGCAAGTTAAAGAAGGAAAAATGAATACATCATATGCCATTGGGCTGGATATTGGAGGAACACATATTACTGCAGCAATTATAAATAGAACAGAGATGAAAGTGGTAAACTTTTCTTTGTGCAAAGAGTCATTCGATTCGAATCTGCCAGTAGATCAGGTGATGGGCATTTGGAAAAATGTAATCTGCAACGCTGTCAAAAATTCTAAAATAGAAAGTGTTTCCGGATTGGCTGTCTGTATGCCCGGCCCGTTTGATTATCAAAATGGAATTTGCTGGATAAAAGGGCAGTCAAAATACGAACATTTTTATGGATTGAATATTCGAGACCTGCTTTTGGAAAGTCTTAATTTTACGAAAGACTTTCCGATACTTTTTGAAAATGATGCTGTTTGTTTTGGAAAAGGAGAAGTTTTTAAAGAAGAAGAAAATCTTACTAAAAAGGTAATTGCAATCACTTTAGGAACAGGATTAGGTGCTTGTTTTATTGATAAAGGAATCTCTATTAGTGCTGGAAGTCTGGTGCCACCAGATGGTGAAATATACAACCTTCCATACAAAAATGGCATTGCCGAAGATTATGTGTCAGTTCGAGGTCTTTTATCTCATTACCAGACTCTAAGCGGTAATAACCTCAACAATGGCTTGGAGCTTTATAATTTAGCAATTAGTGGCAATGAACGAGCCATTAAAGTATTTGAAACAATGGGCGAAGACTTGGCCGCAATTGTGATTCCGTGGATAAAAAAGTTTGCTGCAGATCATATTATTATCGGTGGTAAAATTGCCAACGGAAGTGAATTGTTTTTGTCTTCATTCCACAAAATAATAAAAGAATCTGGAATAGAAATTAAGGTTTCTGTTTCCAACGACAATGAAATTGCCGCTTTATTAGGAGCAGTGAGTTTTCTTTGTGATTAGATTTTGTTTTTCGAAGTTAATTGAAAGTTTAAAAGTCAGATATTAAACTTGCCAATTTGTACAGGAAAAACAATTAAAAAAGCTCAATTATAAATTGAGCTTTTGCTTTTTATAGCTTTTAAGTTGTAAGCCTTGGAAGCTGATTTGGAGATACGCCATATTTCTTTTTAAAAACAAAAGAAAAATGGGAAAGATCTTCAAAACCAACTTCCAGAAAAATTTCTGTTGGTTTTTTCTTTTTCTGCATCAAATAATAATACGCGAGTTCTAATCTTTTTTCTGTCAGCCATTTTTGAGGCGTTGTATTAAAATGCTTTTTAAAATCTCTATTAAAAGTTGATAAACTTCTGCCTGTTAAGTATCCCAATTTTTCCATTGGCATATTAAACATAAAATTGCGTTCCATAAAACCAATTAAATCAATCTTGCCCGGTTCGTCAAAATTAGCCAGAATGCGATCGACATTCGGATCGATTTTTCTTAAGATTGTTATAGCTTCGGTAATTTTTAAAGAAGCAAGATCTTCAGGAAAATCTCCTGTCAAATCAAAATAAGGAATCAGTGATGCCAGACAGCTTTCCAGCAAAGGATGATTATTAAAACTGTAAATCTTTTTTTCAGAATTGATATTGCTTTTCACATCTATTTTGTCGTAAAACTTTTTCAGTCTTTCTACCGATAAATGCATGACGACAGTCTTGTGTGGGAGTCCGTTTTTCGGATAATTAATTATTGTTGCAAGCTGATTTCTTGGAATTAAAAAGATGTCACCTGTTTTAAAGATTGAAGTGCAGCTAGCCTGTATAATTTTGGTTTCTCCAGAAATAAACCAGATCAGCATATGGTCTTCAAACATCAAATCAGATTTAAAAAGTTTGTCATCATAACTAGAAAGCTTGATATCTTTTGTCAAATATTTAGAGATATGATCCATTTTGTAAAGTTATGTAGTTGTAAAGTAACTTTGTCAAAGTTTCAAACTTTGACAAAGTTACTTCATTCAATAAGTTTCTTAAATACTATAAATATAATAGCTTAAATAATAACTGCATCACGAAACCTGAAAAGATATTCCGGTCATTTCTTCGCTTAAATCCCACAAACGTTTTGCATTTACCTCATCTAGCGAATAGGGCTGTACACCGTAAATTGTAGCAGGTTCATCAAATCTGTGCTCAATATTTCCTAAATCCAAAACAGCGACATCTGCATCTTCACAATAAACACCGCCAATATTGTTTAATAAAGGATTTGTAGCGCACCAAATAGTTGTAGCAGTTCCTTGTGACAAATTTTTAAGTTTAGCGGCAACTTCGGGTTTAATATTGCCGTCTGCATCATGAGTACCTATTTGTTTGAATAATTCAATAGGTTCTTCTCTGCCCAAATCAGTGCCCAGAACACTGCCGGGATGCAGCGAGTAAGCTCTTACATTAAAATCTTTAGCACGATTGTCTAATTCAAGCGCAAAGAGATTACAAGCTGTTTTCGATTGTCCGTAACCCTGTAGTGTTTCATATTCACGATAAATAAAATTAGGATCATCAAAATTAAACGGCGCCATTTGATGTCCGTAAGAAGATACATTAATGACTCTTGCGCCACCCGATTTTTTAAGACTCGGCCATAATCTAGCCGTAAGCTGAAACTGCCCTAGATAGTTAGTTGCCAATTGCGATTCGTGTCCGAGAATATTTCTGCGAAGCGGCACCCACATAATTCCTGCATTATTGATTAATAAATGCAGTGCTCTGCCAGAATCCAGAAATTTTTGTGCAAATGCATCAATAGATTCCGGATTCATTAAATCCATGGTTTCAATTTCTACATTGGCAATGCCTTGCAGATTTTTTGTCGCCTTATTAAAATCTCTTGCAGGTATAATAACTGTTGCTCCTGCAGATGCAAGCATTTTTGTGGTTTCTAAACCAATTCCTGTGTGTCCACCTGTTACAATAGCTGTTTTGCCTGTAAGATTTACACCTTTAATTACTTCTTCAGCTGTAGATTTTGCGTTAAAACCAGAACCTAACGGTTGTTGTAACTTTCCTTGATAATTATTCGTTGCCATTTTATTTATTTAAATGTTATGAGGCAAAATTATGGCGATAAGGAAAGAATAACTTTGTTTAAAACGTCAATTTAGTTTGTTGAGAAAGTCTTTAAAAACTATTAGAAGCTTGTCTAAAGAAAACTTTACGGGGATATTTTGCTGCATAGTTTTCTATTAAATGCATAATATAATTATTGCTTTTGTAAGGTGTAACATAGTCTTTTATATCTGATGGCTCTGTAAAACCAACATCAAAAATAATATAACCCATTCCGTAAAAATGCCCGTTTTCGACCCAGATACAGCTGCGTTCTTCTGCGGTTCTGCCTTTGTCTATAATGGCAAAACTCGATCTTTGACCTAATAAAAAATCAATGGCACTTTCTATTTGTTCGTTATGAGTATTAACATCAGGCAAACTCGCAACTTCTTTTTGTGGCGCAAATTCTCCTTCTTCTGGTTTCGTATATTTACAAAATCGATAATCAATTGCAAATTGTTCAGAAAGGCTTCGGAGTAGGTTTATAGCATCAAATTCACTATTAAAAACTTCAATACAAACCTGAAATTTGCTCAGTTTTCCAATGCCCAGATATTTGTAACCGCTTCGGGCTTCATATTGATAAAGTCCGAATTTTGGTTCAAAGCGTTTTAAAGCTCGATTATAAGTCGGCCAAAGTTTTCTGATTTCAGTACATTCTAATAAAAGCGCCATTAACTCTGTAGCGCAGACTTCAAAAGAAATTCCGTGTATGTCACGCAGGAAATTTTGCCTTTGTGATTTTATATTATGCCCCGAAAAATGAGAAGCAACACGCTTTTTTAAGTTAATCGCTTTGCCAACATAGATTACTTTTTTTACTTCATTATAAAAATAATACACGCCGGGTTTTTCTGGTAACTGCTCAAAGTCTTCGGGCGGAAGGTTAGGAGGCAGGCGTTGATCCTGCGAAGTCATTTTTATCATTTTTGCAATTACGCCTTCTTCGTCCCATTCGAGCAATCGGGAAAATAAGATAGTGGTTGCATCTGCATCACCGCCAGCGCGATGTCGGTCTTTTACAAATATGTCAAGTGAAGTACAGAGATTTCCTAAGCTGTACGACGAAAGTCCTGGTTTTATTTTTCTCGCAGCGCGAACGGTACAGAGTTTTCTCGCTGTCCATTTAAATCCTGCCTGCTGTAATTGATGACGTACAAAAGAATAATCGAAGTTTACATTGTGCGCTACAAAAATACGGTCGGTAAGCATTTCTAAAATCTTATCAGAAACATCATCAAAAATAGGAGCGTTCTTAACCATCTCATTATTAATGCCCGTTAAAGCAAAAATAGGAAGCGGTATTTCCCGTTCGGGATTTATGAGCGTTTCCCAGCGGTCTATTACATTTTTTCCGTCATGAATGATGATCGCAATTTCTGTAATACGACTGCCACTGGCGTTTCCTCCAGTAGTTTCAATATCGACTATCGCATATTCTTGTTTTTTCATCTAAAAATTTCCTTTCTATACAGCTGACTTTCAATAAAATCATTTTATAAAATGCAAAATTAATACAGACGAGAACATAAAAATGTTAGGGATGTGTTATAAATTATAACAAAATGCTTTGCGTTTTTTTGATAAACATAGCCCACGGTTTCAACCGTGGGAACGCAATGTAACCACAATACATCATCACAATACGTTTCCCACGGTTGAAACCGTGGGCTATGTTTGAATAGCTATGTGAATAGAGATGTTTTAATAAGATTTGCGTTTAATCAATGTGAGGAAAAATAATTTCATTATAAAACAAAAAAGACTGCTTCGTATATAACAAAGCAGTCTTTTTTATTTCTTTAAAAATTTATTTATTGCAAAGCGGGATGCATCATTTCGTTGAGAATAGACAAAGTAACGGGATCAAATTTGCCTGAAAAAAACGCATCTAATACTTGCTGAAAGATCGGATTTGTATTGTCTGTAAGACTAAACAGCGTCATAGAAGACTGAAGGCTGTTGGCATCTGATTCTCCAAATATTGCTTCGGCAGATTTCATTTTAAAAGTCAAAAGAACTTCTGCAGTTTCAATAAGATGTTTTCCAAGAATGGGATGCGCCATAAATTCTTTACTGTGTTCCAGATTTTCTATGGCATACATTTTAGACATTTCACTTTCATCTATTCCTTTTATTTGAGGAAAGATAAACCACATCCATTGTGTTTCTTTTTTTCCTTTTTTAAGCTCGGTTAGAGCTTTAAGATAAAGTTTGTTTTGTGCTTCTAAAAAGCGTGTCAAATCATTTCTTAATGCTGTCATTGGGGTAATGTTATTAGAAATAAAACCGAAAAGTAATAAAAAATTTTATTCGCAGCTCAATAAAATATTCAGGAAATTGTTGTTTTATTTTAAGCATTTGAATATGAGATTTTTATTTAAATACCTACTTGATATTGATAGGGTTAAAGTAGCTTTTTACTTAAATATTTTTTACTGTTTTACTGCAGATTTAAAATGTTAGTACAATAAAAAGAGGTCTTTTCTAATAGATAGAAAAGACCTCAGTAAGCACTTAAAAAGTATTTGAATTAAAATTTAACCTGCATGGTAACGCCTGTAAAAAACATATTTTTACCCGCGCTGGATGCTTTTAGAAAATCTCCTGCCTGAAACCAAGTGGCTTCTACACGAAAATATAGATATTGATTGGGCTGATAGATAATTTCGCTTTCAAGCTGTTTACCGATTTCTTTTTCATCTGTAGCATCTCCGGGATAAATCATGGCTGTGTTCGGACCGTAAATTCCGTCTTGGCTACTGTATCGCCAAAACATGTCGTAATCAATAACCCATTCCAGATTTTTAGCCAGTTCAAGGTTTAATGACGGATGAAAATCGACTAAATTTGACGGGCCAATTACAGAAGCCAATCCAAAGTAAGCGCCTCGCGGAAATAAAGGATTAAATGTCCCCAAACTATTATCTCCCTTTGTTTTATCTCCGCTTATCACTTCTACTTTAAAGCCAATTTCAGGATGAAGCACTACGGAAGTGATTCTATATCCAGTATTTAGCGAAACCGTCCAGGCTTTTATGTCTTTGGTATCAACGTCTCCAAATTGATAAACGGCTTCGGCATCGTAACGCCAATTGTCGTATTTTCCCCAGATTCGTGTTCCAACAGAATGGCGAAGTTCTTTTCCAGCTGCATCGTCAAAATTCGCGTTAGCTCTTTCGTAACCTAAATAATAAAGGTCCAGATTCTTAATTGCCGGAATTTTATTGATAACGAAATAACTTCCCCAAAATTGTCTTTTTTGGTTTGAATAATCATCAAAAATACCGTCTTGGGCTACCACATAATGACTATAGAAAGCATCTGCACGGTAATTTCCAAAACTTGCAATCGCTTTTACACCATCAAAAGACTGGCGGTTATTTGGCCCATCGCGCACGGCAACCAAACGCTGTGAACCGTAACTCAATTCCTGGCGTCCGGCTCTAAAAAGCAATTGACTGTTTTTATCTGATAAAATATTCACATCAATAAATCCCTGATGGAGTTCCAGCGGATCGTTTTCTACCGGACTTGGATCGATTCTGCCACTCGCATTACTGCTTTGTAATTGTACAAAAGCCCTAAAATATTTGCTTGCATGAAAATCGGCGTGAAGCAAAAATCGGTTGAGAATGTAACCATCATTGTCTATAGGATCATCACCCCATTTTTCGTTTTTGGCATAGAAATACTGATATCGAATTTCGCCTCCAAAACTGAGATAAGTTTCTCCGGAAGAAGACAAAGGAATATATTTCATGCTTTTGTACCAGTTATTTTTTGTAGTATCCTTTTGAAGAACCGAATAATTTTCGTCAAAACGCATCGGTTTAAAATCTGGATACGACTGGGCATAAAGTCCAAAACAACTGAGAAATAGTATTATAAATTTTTTCATGGCTATTTGCCTAAACTGTTTTTCTTAATGTCGTTGTAAGCGTTCGGAATATTAAAGTTGTAATGCAACCAGTTAAAAAGCACATATCCTTTATCAAATTCTTTCATCGTAACCGATGCTTTTACCTGATCTAATGTTTCGCCTTTTTTAACCGCGGCTTCTACATTTTGCTTCAAAGCGTTTACATAATCAATCGTAAATTTGATGCCTTTTTTATTGGTAATTCTACCATGACCCGGAACCACAACATCATTATCGCCAACCATGTCGTAGATTTTTTGAAGGTTTTGAACGGGTTCTAAAAAGTAACCGTCAAACAACCACGGAATCGCCGGACTTTCAGCAATAAAAGGATTTCCTGCCCACAATACATTTTTGTCTGAATCTTTCAGAAAAACAAACAAATCTGCTGGAGACTGAGCTGTTCCTGTATTGATAATTTCTACGATTTTTCCGCTTCCCATATCAATTTTTAGACTTTGATTTAAGGCAATGGTAAGATCTGCGGGACGATACACACTTTGCTCTATCCCGCGGTCTTTTCCAAAAAGCATAATCATAAATTGTTTGATTCCTTCATAATTCTTAGCAAGGTTTGCTTTGCAGAATTCGTTTTGAATCAGAATCGTTTCTTTAGGTAATAAATAATTCCCGAAACAGTGATCGCCGTGATCACTCGTATTTACCGCATAAACAATTGGCTTTTGCGTAACAGAACGAATTAGTTTATACAATTGATCGTACAATCTTTTGCTCAACATCGTTTCGATTAATAATACGCCTTTATCGCCTACAATAAATCCTGCCGAAGTCGCTTGCGGAATCCCTTTTGTAGTTTCTGTTTCTGTTGTTGATGGCGAAACAGCATAAACGTTATCAGAGATTTTATGCAACTGCAAGGTTACTTTATTTGCATCCCAAATCGGAACTTCGGGTGGCATGGGCATTTGTGCATACGTTTGCTGTGCCGAAAAAAAAGCAATTATACACAGCAGTGCGATTAGTATATTTTTATAATTTTTCATGATTGTTTTTTATTAGATGGAACACGGATTTAACAGGTTTGACGGATTTTCGCAGATTATAATTAAAGGAATAAATAATAAAAAATCTGTGTTTATCCGTTAAATCAGTATCATCCGTGTGCCATAATTCAGTGTTTTATTTTTGATAACCGCCAAAATATTTCACAGGCGACCAATCTGGAATTACGGCTGGAATTTCTGGACTCAACGCTTTATATTCCGCGGAAGCGTAAACAATTTTACCGTTTACAATCGTCATCACCGATTCTATTTTGCGAACATCATCTGTTTTTGCCGAAAAATAATCGTCTGATAAAATCGCCATATCGGCATACATTCCTTTTATTAGTTTTCCTTTTTCTTTTTCTTCTCCTGAAAACCAAGCGCTTCCGTTTGTATACAATTGAAGAGCGGTGAATTTGTCTAAAATTTGATCTTTTGGCCAGAATTGCATACCGCCAATTGTTTTTCCGGTAAGAAGCCAATGCAATGAAATCCACGGATTAAAAGTCGAAATACGTGTCGCATCGGTTCCGGCGCCAACAGGAATTCCCATTTCTAACATTTTCTTGATAGGAGGTAACTGTGTTTTTGGAGTTCCGTACAATTTGGTATATAATTCTCCCTGATAATACATTCTAAATTGCACCGCAACACCACCGCCTAGTTTCTTAACACGTTCTAATTCTGATGGCGTAATGGTTTCGGCGTGATCAAAAAACCAGCGTAAACCATTAAACGGAATTTCTTTGTTTACTTTTTCAAAAACATTCAGCATTCTGTCAATAGATTCTCCGTAAGTTGCGTGCAAACGAAACGGCCATTTGTTTTTGGCTAAAACTCTGATAATAGGTTCCAAATCTTTTTCCATTTCATCAGAAAGAACAATTCTTGGTTCCAGAAAATTTTCAAAATCTGCAGCCGAAGCGACGATATTTTCTCCCGCTCCTTCTTCAACATAACCATTTGGAACTATCAGATTGTCGTTTTTGTTGATTTGAGTTTCGGCAACCCATTTCTCATAATCCTGTAATTCAGTTCCTTTTTTCTGTGCAAATAAATAATACGAAATTCTAAGACTTAGTTTATTTTGCTTTGCCAAATCAAGTGAAGTAACATAATCTGCAGGGTAATTTTGGCTTCCGCCTGCGGCATCAATTATGCTGGTCAATCCGAAACGATTCAATTCGTGATTAAACTGTATCGAACTGTTGATTCTTTCTTCGGGAGTTAATTTTGTAGTTAATCCCAAAGTAGTGTAAATGGCTTTTGGCGTTTCTTTGGCGTACATTAAACCGGTCAGATTTCCTTTTGAATCTTGTTCCAAAAGACTTCCTTCGTATTTGGTATCTTTGGTATAGCCCAGAACTTCAATTCCTTTTTTGTTTAGGAACGCTTTTCCGTATAGATAAGTTATAAAAACCGGTTTATCAGGAACGGCAGCATTAATCTCTTCAATTGTTGGCTGTCTTTTTTCTTCAAACTGAAATTCGTTCCAGCCTCCAATTACTTTAATCCAAACACCGTCTGGAGTTCTTGCGGCTTGTTCTTTCAACATTTCCATTGCGCGTTTTAAGGTTTTTACACCATCCCAGCGCAATTCAGAATTATAATTTAAACCTTCGCGAATAACGTGCATATGACTGTCGTTCAATCCCGGAATTACCGTTTTTCCTTTAGCATCAATTAATTTTGTTTCTGATGATTTATAAGAAGCCAGAATACTTTTTTCAGTTCCAGTGTCCAGGATAATTCCATCTTTCATGGCAATCGCCTGTGCAAATTCTCCTTGTTTTTGCATCGTAGCAATTTTGCCATTATAAATAATCAAATCTGCTTTTTGCTGGGCGTGCAGAATGAGACCAGCAAAAAATAATGCCAGTATAAATACTTTTTTCATGATATAAATTTTTTAGAAATTAGTTGGTTTAATTGCCGATGCTAATGAAGCATCGACAATAAACCATGTTTTATTTCTCTAATTTATTTCGCTAGAAAAAAAGCTAATAAATCTTTTTGAACTTGTGGTGTATTTTCCTGAACCAGCCAGTGTCCAGAACCTGCAATTTTTGATTCTGTTACATTTTCTGCAACAAGTTTAGAATGATCTTTAAGAAAAGCTGCTGCAAAATATTCGCCGCCCATTGCTAATAAAGGCATTTTTAGTTTTTTCTTCATAAAAATCAGGTTGTCTTTTCCGTCTTGGTCAAATGCTCCAAACCATTTAAAAGCAGATGTTGTACCACCCGGAACAGCGTAAGCTCTAATAAATTCAGCCGTTTCTTCTGCTGTAAAAGGATCTTTTGCGTGTCCTACAACAGGCCAGAAATTAGTTAAGAATTCTTTTTCTTTTCCTTTTACAATATCTCCAGAAGCCGGCCATGCAAAGAATCCAAACCACCATGCAGATCCTTTTACAGAAGACCAAACTGGTTCAATTCCTGGTAAAAGTGCATCCATTAGTGCTAATTTGTTTACGCTGTCTCCGTATTGTGCAGCATAAGCATAAGCTACCATAAGTCCGATATCGTGTCCGGCCAAATTGATTTTTTTATACCCAAGCTGATTTACTAATTCGTGAATATCAGATGCCATAGTTTTTTTGTCGTAACCGCCTTCTGGTTTATCAGATTCTCCAACTCCTCTTAAATCGGGAGCGATTACGGTAAAATGTTTAGACAATTCTGGCAGAAGTCGGTTCCACATGTACCAGTTTTGACCAAAACCGTGTACTAATACCAACGGATCTCCTTTTCCGCCAATTACATAGTGAATTTTGATTCCGTTTACAGTTGCCGTAGCATGTTTAAAATTCTCTGGCGGGTTTGCCGGTGCAACCTGAGCAGTTGTTTCTGTTTCTGCAGGTTTTGTTTCTGTTGCAGGAGTAGTTTCTTCTGCTTTTTTATTACATGAAAGTAAGGTTACTAATAAAAGTCCAAAAGCGAATAGCTGTGCTATTTTTGTTTTGAAATTTAATTGTTTAGAATAAATGGAGGTTGTTCTCATAATTTAAAATTTTAGTTACTTGATTAATAAAATATAATTGGTTATTATACTTGTGTTGGTAATTTTGCAATCCAGTCCTGTATGTAAACAGCAATTTCCTGCCAGCCAGGCTGATTTAAAACAAAATGATTTCTCCCTGTAAAAACTTTATAATCTGTTATAGAATTTTTGTCGGTGTATTTTTTATAATTGGATAAATTGAGCGATTCTGGAATGGTATGATCTGTTGATCCTGCAATAAGTAATAATGGCTTATGAGGTGCGCTAAAATCTACTTTTGCAACAGACGTTATAGTATCTCGAACGATGAGTTTAGATTCTGGAATTGCCGATGTGTAATAGGCTTTTTCCTGCCATTCTTCGGGCATTCCGTTTGTAAAAGCATATTGCCACTGACTAAAACTCATCATAAATGTTTTTTTAGTCGAAGTAAAATAACCAAGTGGTCCCCAGCCGGCTTTCAAAAATGAAAATTTGAAAGTCATAACTCCTTGTGGCGGAACAGAATGTATGGCAATTGCGGCAGAAGCAAGATTGCGCTGTAATAGAATTTGTGCAATTAGTCCGCCTATAGAATGTCCAATGATGATTGGTTTTTGCGGTAGATTTTTTGCGATGGTTGAAAAATGTTCAATTAACTGAGATAAACGTAAACCTGCAACTTGCGGATCGGGATGGCGCTCGCGCAATACTTCTGCAGGTGCATCTTTGTAAGGCCATGCAGGAGCAAGAGTTTTAAATCCCTTATTTTCAAAAAAAGCAGTCCATTCGTCCCAGCATTTATTGCTGACAAATGCACCAGTGATAAAAAGAATTGTAGTCGGGTTTTCGGATAGCATATTACATGTTTTAAATGTTATGCCAAACTGTTAACGAAAATCAGACCTTTTAGTTAAGTTATTGATTTTTAATTAATTGAAATTGTATGCGGTTTTTGAATCAAACCATATTTCGTTGTAAAACGAAAAACAGGCGACTTTATATCGTTTATTTTTTCATGGGTTAAAGTTTAAACTAAAACTCAGCCCCTAATAACTAAGGACTAATAACTCTAAACTCATAACTAATAACTCTAAAAATGACTCCTCTTAATTCCTAATTTCTGCATTCTGGAAGCAAGTGTAGTAGGAGGAAGACCTAATATTTCTGATGCTCCGCCAGTCCCTCTAATTCTTCCGTTGCATTTTTCCAGAACATTTATAATGTGTTCTCTTTCGTTTTCCTGAATAGTTTTAAAATACCATTCAGTTGAAGTATTGTTTACTTTGATTTCATCTAAAACCGGAAGCGGAATATGCTCAATAGTATCTGTTTTTGCCAAAAGAATACTTCTTTCAATAAGATTTTCGAGTTCTCTTATATTTCCGGGCCATTGATACGACAAGAGACTTTTTAGAGCCGTTTCAGAAATTTCGGTTACATTTTTACCCGTTCTGGCACTATAAATTGCTATAAAATGTCGTGCAAGAAGACCAATATCTTCTTTTCTTTCTCTTAGCGGAGGAAGCTGGATCGGAAATACATTTAACCTGTAATACAAATCGAGTCGGAAACGGCCTTCGGCTACTTCTTTTTCGAGATTGCAATTTGTAGCGGCAATAATTCTAACATTTACTTTTATGGGAAGATTGCCACCCACGCGCTCGATTTCTTTTTCCTGAATTGCACGAAGTAATTTTGCCTGCATTTCTAATGGCATATCACCAATTTCGTCTAGAAATAAAGTACCATTATTAGCTAATTCAAATTTACCAATTCGTCTTTCTGTTGCGCCTGTAAAAGATCCTTTTTCGTGTCCAAAGAGTTCCGATTCAATAAGACTTGGCGGTAGGGCAGAACAGTTAATTTTTACAAAAGGCTCATTTTTTCTTGGAGAAAGCTGTCGAATACTATTGGCAATACTTTCTTTTCCTGTACCGCTTTCTCCTGTAATTAAAACCGTTGTATCTGCTGGCGCAACTTGTATTATGTGATCGAATAATTTTAGCAAAATAGGACTTTTACCAATAATACCTTCAAAACCAGAAACTTTTGTGTTTTTTTCGATTGCTGCATTTTTAGAAATTATACCTTGATCTAACTTTTTATCTCGGGTTAAAACATTTTCAATGGCATAAATTAAAGGTTCTTGCAGTCTTTCGCATAAAATAATATCAGATTTACCATAGTTATTGGATTGTCTGCTAAAAAAGGAAAGATAAAAGCCACCGTTTTCATGCAGCGTTAGCGGCACGGGTAATACGAGATTAGATCTCATATTCATTGCATTTGCAATTACTTTTTTGATGGGAAACTTATTGCAGATCTTTTCAAAATCCTGATCGTTATAGAATGCAAATTCTGTTTCTATTTTGCTTTTTTGCTGTAATTCTTTTACTTCAGATTCTTTGAGCGCACAGATATTCTGGAGTTCTTCCATTCCTATTTTCTGATATTCATGCAAACCCGTTCTAGCATAACCAAGCGCTCTGTGCGGAATTTTATCATCTGCTGAAAAAACAGCCATAACCAGATCAAAAGAAATAAGCGATTGAAGTGCAGTTGTAATATTGAGTACCCGTTCGTCCCAGGTGCCGTTTTTACCCGACATTATTTTGAGCTGTTTCTGAAACAATTGTTCTTTTCTAATAGAAGATTCTACTCCGTGTTCCTGATGATATTGTGCAATTTCAATAGTAACCAATAAATCTTTTTCTCTAAACGGTTTCACCAAAAAACCATACGGATGTGTAGATTTTGCTTTATTAAGTACTTCTTCGTTTGAATTTGCCGATAAATAAATAAACGGAATATGATCTTGTCTAAGGATTTCGGCAAGATCAATACCGGTTTCTTTCCCCGAAAGAAAAATGTCCAGCAAGACCAATTCTGGTCTTTCCTGCGCAATATAATATTTGGCATCTGCAACCGATCTGGCCATTCCGGTAATAGAATGTCCGGCTTTTTTCAGCATCAATCTCAGGTGATTTGCTTCTATAAATTGATCTTCTACAATGAGAATTTTTAGTGGTTTTCCCATATTATCTAATTTATTTTATTAATCAATTGTAGTTTCATTTAAAACGAATATTAAACTCACTTTCGTGCCGTTATCATTCTTTATTTCAAACTTTCCTTTAATATCTTCAGAAAGTCCGTTCATCAATTTTATTCCCAATGAAGGATTATTGTAAGGATCAAATTCTTCAGGAAGACCTATTCCGTTATCCTGAATTATTAAGGCTATTTCCTGGTCTTTTTCCGCTTTAAGCGAAATAAAAATTTTCCCTTCGGCATTATCAGGAAAAGCATATTTTATAGAATTTGTGACTGCTTCGTTAAAAATTAATCCAATCGGAATTGAATGTGATAAAGGCAAATCAAAATTATCAATGTCGAGAACAAAACGAATCGATTTTCTGAGATCGAAAGAATCTTTTAAATATTCGGTCAATTCAAAAATATAAGACGGCATACTAATCATAGACAAATTCTCTGATTGATATAACTTTTGATGGATCAGCGACATTGCCTGAATTCGGTTTTGACTGTCGTTTATTGCCTGAACAGCTTCAGCATTTTTTAGAAATTCAGACTGACTCGCCAATAAGCCAACAACCATGTGCAGATTGTTTTTTACTCTGTGATGAATTTCGCGAAGCAGCCATTCTTTCTCGACAACCAGATTTTCGAGTATATTATTTTTCTGAAAGATTTCGTTTTGCTGCTCGTTGAGTTTTTTATTAGTACGTTGTTTCAATCGGTAAACACGGTACAAAAGCATTACTATTATAAGTAATGATATGGTAGTTACCATCATCAAATTACTCAGTAAACTTGCATTACGAAGCTTGTTTCTTTGTACAATTGACTTGGTTTTAAGATCAGCAATATTTTTATTTCTTTTTTCTGTTTCATACAGAATATTCATCTGATTAATCTGCTTTGTTTTATTTTCGTCATAGAGATTTTTCAGGTATTCTACATACTCCCGATAATTATTCATTGCAGAAAGATTGTTTCCTTTCGCCGAATCAATGCTGTATTTTAATAATTTAGAAGCAGCAAAAAATTTCTTGCTATTGAGTTTTTTTGCCATGCTTTCATAATACAACGAATAAAGATCAGCTTCTGCATAATTCTTTTGTATTAATGCGAGTTTTATGATCACATCATAAGCGATCATTTTATCAGTATAATCAGGAGTGTTTTTTATATTTTCTTTGATGGTTGTTATATACGACTGTGCTTTCTGATATTGTTTCATACGAATATAAATTTCAATATACTGACAGTTTATTAATGTTGATTTTATTTGATAAAGCTTCGGATACTTCTTTTTCATTGAGTTTAAAAAAGACAAAGCGTGCGCTGTTTGGTTTTGTTTTAATAAAACATTGGTATAATTATAAGTTAGCTCTATAATTGCATCATCACTTTTGTGCCATACAGCCAGTGCCAGAGATTTAAAATAATATTTCTGAGCATTTTTGTAGTCTCCAAATTCATCGTATGCTACTCCAAGCCTGTTGTAAATAGTGCATAAATAAAGGCTTATTTTATCTAATTTTTCCCCTAACTGGGCAGCTTTTAATCCGTATTGAATGGCAGTTTTATGGTCACCCATGTACAAGTAAGAAGATCCAAGAAGATCATAAACAGCATAAATTTTGTCGTATAATCTTCTGCCGGTTAGTGAACTTTTGTATAATGACAAAGCTTTTTTTAGTGCCCCAACAGCTTCGGGTGCATTTCCTAATAAGAGATAAACATCACCATTTTCTTTATAGCAGTCGCCTTCGCGTTCTTTATTGCCTGATTTATGAAAAGCATCTGCCGCCTTTTGTAATAAAGGTATTCTATCCTCATACGATGTTCCGGTGAGAAAACTTGTTGACCAATACATGACCCAGGCTTCTCCAAGCTGATCCTGAAAATTTAATTTCGAATATCGGTTTACGGCTTGTGCGGCGCAGATTTTTGCTTTTTGATAATCTGTTGCCCTTTGTAAAATAACAGAAAGTTTAAAGTAACTTTCAGCAATGCCTTCATCGTATTTTATTTTTTTGCTGAGAGAAAGTGCTTTATAGGCAAAGAAGAGCGATTTTTTGTCTGATGGGGCAGCCTTTTTATTGTGCTGATAATACCAATAACTTAGATTTAAAAGTGTTTTTACTTTTTCAGCATTTTCTTCCTGATAATAAAGATTTTTTTCTGCTAATACTACTTCTTCGAAGTTAGTAAAATCAGTAAACGCGTTTAATTTTCCTATTGCAAGCAAAAGAAAAAACAGGAGAGAAATTTGATATTTGTTTGGAAATTTCATTTTGTAAATAAACTGGCTATACGAAGGTATTGATAATTGCGCAGTTAATTTAAAAATGTTAAAATTTGATTAGCAACGATATATCGTTGCCTATCGAAAAATGTAGTAATTTAGGGTATATTTTATAAATAAAAAAGATTTTAGATTCTCAGAATTGACTTTTCTGAGAATCTAAAATCGAAACGATATCATTAAAAATTATTTTTTGACTTCGTTAATAGTCTGTACAAAAGCTTCTATAGGCTGTGCGCCAGAAACGGCATATTTACGATCAAAAACAAAAAACGGAACTCCTTGTACACCAATTTGCTGTGCCTCGGTAATATCGTCCTGAACTTGTTGTAAAAATAAATTCTCGTCTTTTAAAACTTCCAGAACCTGATTTTGATCTAAACCTGCTTTTACAGCCAATTCTATTAAAGTTGGTCCGTCATTTAAATCTCTTCCTTCTGTAAAATAAGCTTTAAAGAAAATCTCTTCCATTGCATCGCCCAACTTTTTAGTTTTAGCGAATTGAATGATTCTATGTGCTTCTAACGAATTTGAAATAACAGCTTTATCAAAATGATATTCTAAACCAACGCTTTTGGCGCGTTCTACGACACCTTTGTGCATTTCTTTTGATTCTTCAACTGAAATCCCTTTTCGTTCAGCCAAAAAAGTATAAACGTCTTTTCCAGACTGTGGCGTAATAGTTGGATCAAGCTGAAAACTTTTCCACTCAATTGCAAACTCATCATTTGGAAATTCTGCCAAAGCCGATTCCAACTGTCTTTTTCCGATATAACAAAACGGACACATGATGTCCGACCAAATTTCTATTTTCATTTCGTAAAGTTAATAAATTTGTTTCAAGTTTCAGGTTTCAGGTTTCAAGTTTGAAATGAGATTATCCTTCGACTACGCTCAGGATGACATTTATTATTAGTCTAGTTCTCGTTTGTCAGGCTGAGCGAAGTCGAAGCCCCGCACAGTGAAACCTGAAACCTGAAACCTGAAACCTGAAACCTGAAACCTGAAACCTGA
>NZ_SODM01000007.1 GCF_004368785.1 Flavobacterium sp. 270 | reverse complement strand
TCGATAAACGATTCCAGAAAATTAACCATTCAAGGACGTGCAGTTTCCTTTGATGATACAGAAACTATTCCGTTAGGATACAAATCTACTATTGCAGGTGATTTTACAATTGCAATTGATCATGCCGATGGTTTATTTGCTGATCATGCTGTTTATCTGGAAGATAAAACAACAGGCAAAGTCCAGGATTTAGCAGCTGGAAATTATACTTTTGCTACTGCGATTGGAACTTTTGCAGAACGTTTTGTTTTACATTATAGTTCTAAAAATCTAGGAACGGGAGATTTTGAAAATCTTGAAAATTTCGTTTTAGTATCAGTAAAAGAGAAAGTGATTAAAGTAACAACTTCAAAAGAAACTTTAAAAGATGTTGCCATTTATGATATTTCTGGAAAACTCCTTTATGAGAAAAATAAAGTTGGAAACACTGAATTACTGATTTCAAATTTGCAGTCAAGCAATCAGGTTTTATTAGTAAAAGTTACGCTTGAAAATGATTTTACTACAACTAAAAAAGTCATTTTTAAATAAATAATAGAGACTTCGGTTCATATCAAAATAATTTTAAATCCCATTTGTCGAAATAAGACAAATGGGATTTTTTTTGAAATATCACCGAAAGTGGGTATTGCAAGCTTTAATTAATAGTAATAATTTTGAGTTAATTCTTATAGATTATAACAACTTATTATTTTGATTAAAAAACTTCTTTTCTTTATACTTCTAATCGTTTTGCCTTTTAAAACCAAACTTATTGCCCAGCAGGGAAAAATCGATATTACTTTTAATACTTTAGATGACGGATCAAATGGTGATGGCTTTAGTGCTCCCGTTAGAACTTTACTTTTGCAAGATGAAAACTTAATTGTTGGAGGCGATTATCTGAGTCTTAATGGCATCCCGACTTCTTATTTCACACGACTGGACCCCGATGGGAATATTGACGAAAGTTTCACAAAAGGAACCGGATTAAATGGTAAAGTATATGCAACATATTTACAGACTGACGGAAAAATTCTTGTTGGTGGCAGTTTTACATCTTACAACGGCATAAATGCTGGAGGATTAATTCGATTGAATGCCGACGGCTCCTATGATTCATCATTCAATACTTCAATAGGAATAGCTACCGGTATTGTAGAAAACATTTCGATGCAGGCTGATGGTAAAATAATAATTGTGGGAAGTTTTACAAAATTTAATAATGTAACCGTAAACCGAATTGCACGTCTTCTTCCAGATGGTTCTTTAGACAATTCATTTCGTACCGGCAATGGCACAACGGCACTTATTACAAGTGTTGCAGCTTTACCTAATGGCCAAATTTTAATTGCTGGAAATTTTACAAAATTTGGAGTAACAGATATTAACAAGATAGCAAGATTAAATTCTGATGGAAGTATCGATTTAAGTTTTAATATTGGAACTGGATGCAACGATAATGTAAATGCAATTGCAGTACAATCAGACGGCAAAATTATACTTGGAGGAAGTTTTACAACTTTTAACGAAATAACGGCAAATAGAATAATTCGCCTTAATGAAGACGGTACTCGTGATCTTACTTTTTTATCAGGAACAGCTATAAATTCCGGTACAGTATATATTATCAAAGTTGATAATTCTGGTAATATAATGGTTGGCGGATCTTCTGCGGGAAAATATAACGGTACAGATATAAATCGCGTAATTTTTTTAAACCAAAATGGAATATTAAACCCAGATTTTGACCTAGGATCTGGACCAGCCTCTGCTTCTGTTTATGCTTTAGCCAATGATGTAGAAGGCTCTTGGTACATCGGCGGATCATTTTCTGTTTTTGATGGATTAAATCAAGGGCGCTTGGCAAAAGTTGATTTAAATGGAGAACATGATATTGAATATTTGGCAGCCGGAATTGGTTTTGATAATTCTGTTTTAAGCGTTTTGTCATTGGAAGATGAAAAGACAATGGTTTTTGGTAATTTCAAAAAGTTCAATGGAAATCCTGCTCCAAAAATTGTACAGCTTTTAAAAGATGGAACTCTTGATAATACTTTCAATTTTGGAAAAACAGGAGCAAATAATGTCATAAAATCAGCGGTATTACAATCAGACAAAAAGGTTGTCTTTGTTGGAAATTTTACAACTTATAATAATGTCAATTGTAATCGCATTGCCAGAATTTTATCAGATGGATCTTTGGATAATAGTTTTAATATTGGTAATGGATTCAATAAGCAGGTTTATGCAATAGCAATACAACCAGATGGGAAGTTAATCGCTGTTGGTGATTTTAGTACTTATAACGGTATGTCAACTGTTAGAATACTGCGATTACTTCAAGATGGATCAAAAGATCCAAGTTTTAATGTCGGAACTGGTGCAGATGCCATTATAGAAACAATTTTAATACAGCCAGATGGTAAAATTTTAATTGGAGGAAGATTTAATACTTTTAACGGAATTGCATTTCCTAGATTAGTGCGATTAAATTCGGATGGAAGTATCGATTCAGGATTTAGAATAGGAGAAGGCTTTGATAAAAATGTGTACACTCTTGCCTTACAATCAGATCAAAAGATAATTGCAGGAGGCTCTTTTACCTTATATAATAAAGTTTCTCAAAAGAGAATTCTTCGTTTAAATACTAACGGAAGTTTAGACACGAATTTTGATTCCGGCATAGGTTTCAGCAATGGAGATGTGAGAAGTTTATTAGTACAGCCAGACGATCGAATTTTGGTTGGAGGCTCTTTTTCAGGTACGTATAAAACCACACCCTCACTACGATTAATACGATTGTTAAGAACAGGAAGTTTTGATCCTTATTTTAAAGCCCCGCTCAACAATAAACTTTTTGCAATGAGCTTTACATCCAATTATAGATTAATAATAGGTGGCAATTTTAATTCGGTTTCTGGAATTTCTAAACATAGAATTGCACGTTTAAAATTATGTTTAGAATCTACATCTTGGAACGGATCTTCATGGTCTAATGGCGATCCATCAGGTGGTAAGGAAGTCTTTTTTAATGATAATTTTGCAGACTTAAATACCACAAATGTATGCAGTTGTGATATTGATGAAGGAAAAAAAGTAGCGCTTTTAAGCGGTAGTATTTTAGGAATCGAATTTGCATTAACTGGTGCAGGAACTTTGATGTTAGAAAATGCATCAAGTTTATATCAATCAGATGATGATATCATAAATACGGGGAATATAATTTATAATAGAAATTCATCACCAGTAAAACGTTATGACCTTACCTATTGGTCTTCTCCGGTTACACGTACACCAAAATTTACATTGCATGATTTATCGCCAGATACATTAGGAGATAAATATTATAAATACGACCCAATACAGGATAAATGGATAATAATTTACAATGGAACTGAAGAAATGATAAAAGGAATAGGATATAATATCAGAGCACCTCAAACTTTTGATATTAACACGCCTTGTATATTTAACGGCATTTTTTCCGGAGTTCCAAATAATGGCCCCGTTTCGATTTCCTTAGGAGGCATGAATAAATGGGTATTATTAGGAAATCCATATCCATCTGCTATATATGCAGATCAATTTATAGTAGATAATAAGGACAATATATACGGTACACTATATTTTTGGACACATAATTCTGTGCCAAGCTCTATTTATCCCGGCGATGCAAAATATAATTACAACAATGATGATTTTGCGTCTTATAATTTAACGGGTAGCGTAAACATTGGTGAATTAGTAGGTACTAGCGCACCTACTTCGGAAAATCAAAATGCACCGTCAGGTTATATAGCGTCTGCGCAGTCCTTTTTTGCTAAATCAAAGACAGCACTCACGGCCAATTTCACAAATTCTATGCGCGTTTCTGGTCAAAACAGCCAGTTTTTTAAAACTGCTCAAACACATAAAATGGATATTGAGAAACATAGGTTATGGCTTAATTTTAATGCTAAAGAAACTTTCAAACAAATATTGATTGGTTATGTCGCCGGAGCAACAAACAGCTGGGATGATAATTACGATGGATTATCTATCGATGGAAACAAGAATGCAGATTTTTACAGCATCAATGAAGGAAAGAAACTTGTCATTCAAGGACGTGAACTTCCTTTTAATAATTCAGATGTAGTATTGTTAGGATATAAATCAGCAATTGCAAGCGAATGCATTATTAGTATAGATCATGCCGATGGCGATTTGAGTTTGAGCCATGTGTATTTAGAAGACAAAACAAATAATACAATATGTGATCTAACAGCGGGCAATTATACTTTTTCCACAGCGATAGGAACATTTGATGATCGCTTTAAAATCAGCTTTACAGAAAGAACATTAGGAATACCAGATTTAGAAAATCATAATAATGGAGTTTTTGTTTCTGTGAAGGATAAAATCATCAAAATAACTTCGGATAATGAAAATCTCAAAGAAGTTGCAGTTTATGATATTTCAGGAAAACAGATTTATCAAAAAGATAAAATAGAAGCTGCTAGTTTTTTTATAGAAAATAGATTTTTTAAAAATCAGATTTTATTACTAAAAGTAATATTGGAGAATGGAAAAGTTGAAAATAAAAAGATCATTTTCTAAGAAATTATTTAGAAGATAAACTCGGCCGTATATTTATAATTTAAAAGGAAGTAATTATATTTTTAATACATCGATAGACATTTTTGACGATCGATTTGTATTGAATTTTGTAGAAAAAAATTTGCAACAAAATAAAGAGAAACACCTAATTTACTGATGTCAAATTTACAATCATCTAATCAGGTGTTATTGGTAAAAGTAACATTTAGAAGATGGGCGATTTGTAAATAAGAAAATTATTTTTTTTAAGCTACTCTTTCATAAAATGCTTAAAGCCATTTGTTTATAATGCAGATGGTTTTTTTATTTTATAAAGAACTCATTATTGTTGAAATAATTAAATTTCACTTCTAAATGTTAAACTTTGATTTTATTGTAAATAAAATCGTACCTTGTTATTGTTTTGGATCGACATACTCCCCCTTTAGTCGACAAAACAAATTTTAAAAGCCATTTTTCGGGATGTTCTAGTACGTCCTTAATTAAAATATTCGCTTTATTTTTTTTTACATGCCAAAGATCAATTGTAAAATTTAAACCCCAATTTAAATAAGCAACAAGCATTTTTATTTTTTTCTGAATCTCTTTTCTGAGGGTCAGAGCAACTTTTTGTACGCTCATTTTAATGACATGAGATTTACAATTTTTCAAAAAATTAAAAATTTATGACTTGAGTTCGAATCCGATTTTTTCAATTATTAAAGCCTGTAAAAATGAAAAAAAATCTAATTTCACTGCCTATTTCTACGCCAACTTTAATACACAATTTTCTGCTAAAACAGAATTTTAAGCCTATTTCGTTTGGTCAATTTCATATTTTTATAATATTATTTTTTGTTTATACTTCTCTAACAGCACAGCAGCATACCTTTACTACTGCTGGAAATACCGTAGAAGTTCCAGCCGGAGTTATCGAAATGGATGTTAAAGCATGGGGAGCTGGCGGGGCTGGTGGTGGGGCAAGTAATGCTCCAATATTAGACGGAAGAACTGGAGCTGGAGGTGGCGGAGGCGCTTATGCAACGAGCAAAATTACGGTTGTAGCAGGAACGACTCTAAGCGTTGTTGTTGGACTTGCTACTACTGGAACGGTAAATAATGGTGTGGCAGGAGGAAATTCTACAATTACAGGTTTTGAAAGCTCAATTTTGGCTCTTGGTGGGCAAGGAGGAGAAGCAAATTCTACTGGAACAATACCACTTGGAGGAGCTGGAGGTTCACTTTCGGGTTCAGTGGGAACTACAAAAGCGGCAGGAATATCTGGTGGAAACGGTACTTCTGGATTATTAAGCTTAGGTATTTCTACAGGTGCAGGTGGAGCAGGTGGTGGCCCTGGTGGCGGTGCTGGAGGTGCAAGTGTTACTAGTTTATTACTATTAAATCAAGCGGGTAATCCAGGAGCAACACTAGGAGGTGGAGGAAGTGGAGGAATTAATTCTTCTGTTTTGATTTTTACAGGTCCTCCACAAGTTGGTGGTAATGGAGCTCATGGACAAGTTATTATAGATTATACATGTCCAACTTATAGCCTTACAGCTACTACAGCAGCAATTGCTTGTTTGTCACCCGGAACTTCTGAAATAACTTTAACATCCTCTACAGGAGGATTACCTAAGGGAAATTATACGGTTACTTACACTAGAGGAGCAACAACTGGCTTAACAGCTTCGATGACTGTTACAACTGCAGGTACAGGAAAATTTACAGTATCAGGCTTAACGCCAGCAGGTACTATTAATGTAAAAATTACAGCTTTAAAATCAGGTGTTTGTAATTCACCAATAACAGCAAACAATTCTGTTGATGTGACAATAGCTCCTGTAACAGTAGGAGGAACAGTAAGTGGAGGCACAACAATTTGTGGAGGATCAACAAGTGCTGTTTTGACATTAAGTGGACATGTTGGCTCTATATTAAGATGGGAATCATTAACAGCTCCATCTTCCACATGGGTGACTATTCCAAATACTACAACAACTTATACATCAGGTGCACTGGCAGCTACTACACAATTTAGAGCAGTAGTTCAAAGCGGTACTTGCTCTGTCCTTAATTCAATTGCAACGACTGTCACTGTAAATACGCAACCCAGTATTACGCTTGGCACAATTAATCCTCTATGTGTAAGTGCGAGTGCTCAATCTCCTGTATTAACATATTCAAATGCTGTTGCATCACCAACACTTTATAATATTACTTGGGCTTCATCTCCGACTAATAGTTTTGTTGCTGTACCGGATACGTCACTTCCAAGTCAGATAACAATTGCTGTTCCTGCCGGAACAGCATCAGGAACATATACCGGGACATTAAGAGTAAAAAATGCAACTGGATGTATATCAAGCCCTGTCAATTTTAATGTAGTAGTTAATCCTCTGCCGAGCATTACACTTGGAACAATTGCGTCAGTCTGCACCAATGCCAATGCTCAAACTACACAATTGAATTATACGGCAGCAACAAATTCTCCAACAACTTATAGTATTGCATGGAATGCGTCGCCAACAAATAGTTTTGTCGCAGTTACAAATGCTGGATTATCCGCTAGTCCAATAACCATTAATGTGCCGGCAGGAACAGCATCAGGAACTTATACCGGGGCATTAACTGTAAGAAATGCAAATGGCTGTGTATCTAGTTCAACGAATTTTAATGTAGTAGTTAATCCTCTGCCGAGTATTACACTTGGTACGATTGTGCCAGTTTGTACAAATGTCAGTGCCCAAACAACACAATTAAATTATACAGCAGCAACAAATTCTCCAACGACTTATAGTATTACATGGAATGCGTCTCCAGCAAATAGTTTTGCAGCGGTTACCAATGCAGGATTATCCGCTAGCCCAATAACCATTAATGTACCGGCAGGAACAGCAGCAGGAACCTATGCCGGAACATTAACTGTAAGTAATGGAAATGGCTGCGTATCGAGTGCTTCAAATTTTAATGTAGTAGTTAATCCTCTGCCGAGTATTACACTTGGTACGATTGTGCCAGTTTGTACAAATGTCAGTGCCCAAACAACACAATTAAATTATACAGCAGCAACAAATTCTCCAACAACTTATAGTATTACATGGAATGCGTCTCCAACAAATAGTTTTGCTCCGGTTACCAATGCCGGATTATCGTCTAGTCCTATAGCAATAGCCATACCGGCAGGAACTCCAGCAGGCACATATACAGGAACATTAACTGTAAATAATGCGAATGGCTGCGCATCCACTCCTTCAAATTTTAATGTAGTAGTTAATCCTGTGTCGAGTATTACACTTGGTACACTTGCACCAATTTGTACAAATGTCAGCGCTCAAACTACACAATTAAATTATACGGCAGCAACAAATTCTCCAACAACTTATAGTATTACATGGAATGCGTCTCCAGCAAATAGTTTTGCTCCGGTTACCAATGCTGGATTACCGTCAAGTCCAATACCAATAGATGTACCGGCAGGAACAGCAGCGGGAACCTATACCGGAACATTAACTGTAAGTAATGGAAATGGCTGCGCATCTAGTGCTTCAAATTTTAATGTAGTAGTTAATCCTCTGCCGAGCATTACACTTGGTACGATTGCACCAGTTTGTGCAAATGTCAGTGCTCAAACGGCACAATTAAATTATACTGCGGCAACTGCGTCACCAACAACTTATAGTATTGTATGGAATGCGTCTCCAGCAAATAGTTTTGCTCCGGTTATCAATGCAGGATTATCCACTAGCCCAATAACCATTAATATACCGGCAGGAACAGACGCAGGAACTTATACAGGAACATTAACTGTAAGTAATGCAAATGGATGTGTATCTAGTGATGCCAATTTTAATCTAGTAGTTAATCCTCAGGCCAGTATTACACTTGGAGCAATTGCTCCAGTTTGCAGCAGTGCTAATGCCCAAACTACACAATTAAATTATACTGCGCCAATTGCGTCACCAACAACTTATAGTATTGTATGGAATTCGGTTCCAGCAAATAGTTTTGTTACGGTTACAAATGCTGGTTTGTCTTCTAGTCCAATAACGATTAATGTACCGGCAGGAACTCCAGCAGGCACGTATACAGGAACATTAACTGTAAATAATGCAAATGGCTGCATATCCAGTGATGCCAATTTTAATGTAATAGTTAATCCTCTTCCAAGCATTACACTTGGTACGATTGCACCAGTTTGTGCAAGTGCCAGCGCTCAAACTGCACAATTAAATTATACTGCAGCAACAAATGCACCAACAACTTATAGTATTGTATGGAATTCAGTTCCAGCAAATAGTTTTGTTACGGTTACAAATGCCGCATTATCCTCCAGTCCAATAATTATTGATGTGCCAGCAGGAAGTGCGGTAGGAACTTATATTGGTACACTAACCGTTAGCAATGCTAATGGATGTATATCGTCAAGTTCTTCAAATTTTAATGTCGTTGTTAATCCTTTGCCGGCAACACCAGTTCCCGGAGCCACAACACAAACAAACTGTGTTTCTGCAACTGGAAGTGTTATGTTAACCGGTTTAATTCCTTCAATAACATGGACCATTACTCAAAGCGGAACATTTTCTAATACCTATACAGGAACAGGAACTAGTTATCTCGTACAGAATTTAGCAACAGGAACCTATACTTTTACAGTACGCGACGGTACAAATTGTCCTTCATTGCCAACTTCCGGAGTTGTTATTAGTCCCCCATCTACTAATACTTGGAATGGCTCTACTTGGTCAACAGGTAGTCCGCCAACAAATTCTGATGCTATTGTATTTGCCGGAAATTATACCACAACAGGAAGTTTAGTTGGTTGTTCCTGCGTGGTAAATTCTGGCGTAACAGTTACAGTAAATCCAAACCATACATTGACAATTTCAAATTCTGTAAGTAATAATGGAGGTACATTAATTTTTGAAAACGATGCAAGCTTAGTTCAAACTTCTAATGCCGTTAATACAGGAAATATTTTTTATAAAAGAACAGCTCCTTCTCTTCGACGCTATGACCTTACTTATTGGTCTTCACCAGTTACACGTAATCCTATATTTAAACTGCGTGATTTATCGCCGGGTACTTTAGGAGATAAATATTATAAATATGATCCAATAGTGGACTGGATAATAGTGTATAATGGATCTGAAGAAATGGTAAAAGGATATGGATATAATATCAGGGCTCCTCAAACATATGACATAAATACTCCGGCACCTTTTTATGGTTTGTTTATTGGAGTTCCTAATAATGGACCAGTTTCTATTCCTTTAGGAGGACTAGATAAGTGGCAATTACTCGGAAATCCTTACCCATCAGCAGTTTATGCCAATCAGTTTATAGTAGATAATCAAGCCAATTTGTATGGTACTTTGTATTTCTGGACACATAATTCAATGCCTAGTGCCTCTTACCCTGGAAACAGCACAATCAATTATAATGATGCTGAAGATTTTGCTATTTATAACTTAACCGGAACAATAGCGCTTACAGGATTAGTAGGAACAGGAGCAACATCACCAGGCAATCAAAGTCCGCCACTCGGTTATATTGCAGCAGGTCAGGCATTTTTTGTAAAATCCAAAACAGCTTCAAATGCAATTTTTACCAATTCTATGCGAATATCAGGTAATAACAGTCAGTTTTACAAAAATGCGAATGTTGATGCTAATATTGAAAAACATCGCGTCTGGGTCAATTTTACGAATACACAGGGAGCTTTCAAACAAATATTAATAGGGTATGTTACAGGCGCAACAAATACTTGGGATAATAATTATGATGGTGAAACTTTAGACGGAAACAAATACGTTGATTTTTATAGTATTAATGAAGAAAAGAAACTCGCGATACAAGGCCGTTTAGTACCTTTTGATGATTCAGATAATATTCCATTAGGATATAGATCGGCAATTGCAGGAGATTTTACCATAGCTATTGATCACACCGATGGAGATTTAAGTAATCGTGCCATTTATTTAGAAGATAAAAAGACTGGCCTGGTACAAGATTTGCAAACCGGTAATTATAAGTTCACAACAGCAATTGGCACTTTTGATGATCGTTTTGTATTGCGTTACGGTAAAACATTAGGAACAGACGATTTTGAAAATGATCAAAATAATATCCTTATTTCTGTTAAAAATAAAGTCATAAAAGTTGAATCAAATTCAAACACAGAAAATCTTAGTGAAGTTATAATTTTTGATATTTCAGGGAAAGAGGTTTATAATAAAAAGAAAATAGGAACTAACAAATTAGAAATAACAGACCTTAAATCAAGTAATCAAGTTTTAGTAGTAAAAGTGATTTTAGAAAACGGAGAAGCAATCAGTAAAAAAATTATTTTCTATTAAAAATTAAGATTTTGAAGGTTAGTGTTAATTGCTGATTTAGAATAGATTAGTATAGCACTGTTTTAACATCCTTTTTTTGTAAGTGTGTCTTTTACGTTTTTTGTGTTAAAGTCTTTGAAGTTAGGTTAAAATTAAATGATGTATTGTAAAAATTTTTGTACCTTAGTTAGTAATGTTATCGACTAAGTGCACAAAAAACCGATAAAAACATTTAAAAGCCATTTTATGTAAGTTGCTTCCTGAAGTTGTTTTTCAGTAAGCTAAATCAAATATTCGCTCCTTATTTATACGCCAATATTTATTTGTAAAATTTAAATCTCTTAAACAAGTAAGAAGTACAAATCTCTTTCCATGTTTCTTTATGAAATGTGGGTTGCTTTTTCGACTTCCTATTTTAAAGATATTTAGGTTTTCAGCTTCTAATTTGAGTTTAATCTAAATTTTTTTAATCAACTTAATTAATGCAAAATGAAAAAAACTTTACTTTCATTGCAGGTTTTTCTACATTTTTTTAGATACTGCCTGCTTTTTATTTGTTCTTCTTTATTCGCTCAGCAGCCACTTACACCAACCAATACTTCAAATTTTACCGGAGCGACAGAGAGTTATGCAATAGGTGTTACTGCGGACAGTGAGAATCATAAAACAGCCAATACAAAAGCGACTATTGAAAAACATCGTGTATGGCTTAATCTAAGCAACACACAAGGTGCTTTTAAGCAATTGCTGATTGGTTATATAACAGGCGCAACAAATGGCTGGGATAATAACTATGATGGATTAGCTCCCGACGCAAATAAATACATTAATTTTTATAGTATTAACGACGGTAAAAAACTCATCATTCAGGGTCGTGCGGTGCCATTTACTGATTCGGATGTTGTTCCCTTAGGATATAAATCGGAAATTGTTGGAGAACTGACCATCGCAATAGACCATACAGATGGAGATTTGGACAATCATCCTATTTTATTAGCAGATACAAAAACGGGTATTGTGCAAGATCTAAAAGCTGGTGATTTGACATTTAGCACTACAAAAGGAACTTTTGACGATCGCTTTGTATTAAGCTACGGTAAATCTTTAGGAACTCATGATTTTGAAAATATCAAAAACAATGTTATCGTTTCTGTAAAAGATAAAATTATCAGGCTTGCATCAATTCCTGATACCGAAAGTCTTAATGAAGTTGTCATTTATGATATTACTGGAAAAGTACTTTATAATGAAAAAGAAATAGGATCAAACCAATTAGAAATCTCAAACATTCAATCAGCAAATCAGATTTTATTAGTAAAAGCAACATTAGAAAACGATTACACCTCCACCACAAAAATCATGTTCTAAAAATATTCGAACAATAAAAAAGCAGCTGTAAAATTTTTTACAGCTGCTTTTTTGTTTTAGTTTCCAAAAGTCTTTTGCAAATTATGATTTGTATTTAGAATCGCCCTCTCGTTTTTATAATCAATCCATTTCTGACCTTTAAATTTTCGCATCATAATATCAAAATAACGCATGATAAGAACATTATAGGCTGCTTTTGATAAATTGGTAATGTTTTTAGGAAAAGACCTCAGGCTCATCGAAAATCCGGGTGTTAGATATTTCATATAATGCCAATAACCTTCTGGCATATACAGCATTTCGCCATGCTTAAGATTGGTAATAAATCCCTCGGCATTTTTTAACGCAGGAAATTTTTCATAATCAGGATCATCAAAATCAATGTCTTCCCTCGAAATTAAAGCATGTGGCACTTTGTACATAAACTTCGATTGATCCGGCGCAAAAAGCATGCATTGTTTTTCTCCATGAAAATGAAAATGCAGAATATTAGAGTAATCAATATCATAATGCATAAAAACTCTGGAGTTTTGTCCTCCAAAAAACAGCATAGGTAATTGCTTAACTAATTTTAGGCCAATATCTGGCCATAAGAAGTCGTTTTTCAGCGTAGGCACCTCTTTCATCAAATTATAAAGAAAGATGCGGTAATTGGTCGGTTTTTCTTCTAATAGATTAATGTAGTCGCTCATTTTCATTTTAGTATGCGCTTCATTAAAACCATCTTCATGATTTACAGGTCTATTATCATAAAGCGGCACAATCGCGTCACCTGCGATTTCTTTCATGTACGATAACTTCCATTTGCTGTATGCAGGCCAATCTTCAGTCAGTTGTTCGATGACAACCGGAATTTGATTTTTGACATATTGAGTAATAAAATCAGCTTTAGAGATTTTTTTTACCCTTTCGATTTGTTTTAATTTCATCTTTAATAATAAAAAAATTGCTTATAACCAGATAGTTACAAGCAATTTAATGATTTTAGACGAAATTTATGAACTCTTTCGATTAAATTTTTGCTTTGATCGAAGCTTCAAGATTTCTTTCAATAGTATGTCCTGGTCTTGACCATTTTGGTTTTTCACCTAATGGAGCAAATTGAGAATCTTCTGCTTCAACAGTTTTTGGCTGCGAAACTTTAGTAAACGGTTTTTGTGGATTTAATCCTAATAACTCAAACATCTTCATGTCTTCGTGAACATCCGGATTTGGAGTTGTAAGTAACTTGTCTCCGGCAAAAATAGAGTTTGCACCAGCAAAGAAGCACATTGCTTGTCCTTCGCGGCTCATATTTGTTCTTCCTGCAGACAAACGCACTTGTGTGTCTGGCATAACGATTCTTGTAGTAGCAACCATACGAATCATTTCCCAGATTTCAACTGGTTTTTCATCTTCCATCGGAGTTCCTTCTACAGCAACTAAAGCATTAATTGGCACCGATTCTGGCTGTGGGTTTAATGTAGAAAGAGCAACAAGCATTCCGGCTCTGTCCTCAATACTTTCTCCCATTCCGATAATTCCACCGCTGCAAACTGTAACATTCGTTTTACGAACATTTTCGATAGTTTCTAGACGGTCTTCAAAAGCACGGGTAGAAATTACATCTTTATAATAATCTTCAGAAGTATCTAAATTGTGATTGTAAGCATATAAACCTGCTTCTGCCAAACGCTGCGCCTGATTTTCGGTAATCATACCCAAAGTACAGCAAACTTCCATGTCTAGTTTATTAATGGTACGAACCATTTCTAAAACCTGATCAAATTCTTCACCATCTTTTACGTTTCTCCATGCAGCTCCCATACAAACACGAGAAGATCCGCTTGATTTAGCACGCAAAGCCTGAGCTTTTACCTGAGAAACACTCATTAGATCATTTCCTTCAACTCCTGTGTTATAACGTGCAGCTTGCGGGCAGTAACCACAATCTTCAGGACAACCTCCTGTTTTTATGGATAATAATGTAGAAACCTGAACTACGTTCGGGTCGTGATTTTGTCTATGAATTGTTGCTGCTTCAAAAAGCAGATCCATCATAGGTTTATTATATATTGCGATTATTTCGTCTTTTGTCCAGTTGTGTTTTGTAATGCTCATTGATACATTGTTTTTGAAGCTTCAAAAGTAATTAAATTGTTCTAATCAACAATGCTGATTGCTGTAAATGAATATTTGTTGGTTATTTTTAAAAAAGAAACACTCTAAAATCATAGAATTATAGTTTTTTATGATTTTAGAGTGCAAAAATGATTGTTTTATTTTGAAATATTAATCGGCGACATATTTGTTATTCCAGTACAGCATCATCATAAGGGTAACAATTACCGACGAAGCAAGTCCTTCAAATAATAAACAGATACAGTAAGTTGGTACCGAAGGATTTCCGCCAAACATAAAAGTTTCAGAAAGAGTTCTTACGTACGCATCTCCGCCTCGTATATAACTATAAACTAATAATCCGAAAACACTCATCGCTACACCAACTACCGAAGTAGCCATAGCAGAAACAGCGTTTGATACAAAATTGGTTTCACCTTCGTGAAGGTTCATTCGCATTGTTTTGTTTACACCATAAAAAATAAAGAAAACATTTAGGGTACGTAAATAAAACAAGTCTGCAAGACCTAATACATTCATCAATAAAAAATAAATGCCAATTCCGAGGAAAATCAAAAAACCGTTGGTAATTTCTTTAGGTAATTTCATAGTGGTTATTTTTAAAGAAGTTAATAGTAAATATTTGAAAAACAGAGTCCTGTATCAAATTTACTAAAAAAATAACTACGATGATTTAAAAAATACCAAAAAGAATTGTGGTAATAATACTAAAGTTGGCCTAGCAAATTAGAAGCATTTATCTTGTCCTGATTTAACTGCGCTTTGAGCAAATCAACCGAGCCAAATTTTTGCTCTTCGCGAAGATAATGTAATAATGAAACCTCAATTTTTTGACCGTAAATGTCAGCATCAAAATCAAAAAGATGCACTTCTATAGTTTGTTTTTCTCCGTTTACAGTTGGGTTAAAACCAATATTCATCATACCAAAAACCTCTTTTTGATCGATAATTGTTTTGACCGCATAAACACCATTTTTCGGAATTAACTTGTAGTCTTCTTCAATTTGAATGTTTGCTGTCGGAAAACCAATTGTTCTACCTAATTGTTTTCCTTTTACAACCTCGCCCGTTAAAAAGAAATTGTAGCCTAAATATTCATTTGCCAAAGTCATATTGCCTTCTTGCAAAGCCTTTCTGATTTTGGTTGAACTTACAGAAACATCCTGAATTTCCTGAGCAGAAATTTGTTCTACTTCAAAACCATATTCTGCTCCAAAAGCAATTAAGTCATTAATATCTGCTGTTCTGTTTCTTCCAAAACGGTGATCATGACCAATAATTATTTTTTGAATATGAAATTGATCCACTAAAATAGAATGTACAAATTCTTCGGCAGTCAATCTGGAAAAACTTTCGCTAAACGGATGAACAACAAGGTTTTCGATGCCGGTTTCTTCCAGAAGTTTTGTTTTTTCAGAAATCGTATTTAAGAGTTTAATTTCTGATTTTTCCTGAAGCACCATTCGCGGATGCGGAAAAAAAGTAAGTACTAAACTTTCATATTTTCCGTTTTCAGTATTTTGAGTAATTCGTTCCAGAATTTTTTTATGACCAATATGTACACCGTCAAAAGTACCAAGAGTTAAAATTGTTTTCTTGGTTGACTGAAAATCGTTTATAGAATGAAAGAGCTTCAAAACAAATAATTTAAGATGCTGCAAATTTATACTATTCTGTATTATATTTAATGCGTAACCTAATTGATTTTTGTTGGTATTCCGTCTCTTTTTGTCAAAATTGACGTACTGGTCGATAAAAAACCACTAATCGTCGTATATAATGTAAGAAATTCATTTAATTATTTTAATTTTGATGTTTAATCCCCAAGAGTATGAAAAAACTATTACTTTTCGCTTTACTGATTTTTTATTGTGCTAACATTCATGCTCAAAGCGATGATTTATGGCAAAAAGTAAGCGCAGTTTCTGCTCTTAGAAAAAGTACAAATGCTACAGATTCAGAAAAAAAATATTATAAATTAAACTCTGATTTTCTTACATCAAAGCTTGCTGTAACTAAGAGTAGCACAGCAAAAAGCACTGCTGTAGAAATTACAATTCCGAATGCAGATGGCATTTTAGAGCGATTTTCCGTTTGGGAATCTTCTAATTTTGATCCCGAATTACAAGCTAAATATCCCGAAATCAGATCCTATCAAGGAAGAGGTTTAGATGATAAAGCCGCCAAAATTTATTTTAGTGTAGCACCAATCGGAATGCAGACTATGGTATTTCGTCCAGAGAAACCATCAGAATTTATCGAACAAAACCCAGAAGATAAATCAGAATATGTATTGTTTTCTGGTAAAGATTCCATTACTTCAAAAATGCGTTTGGACTGTAAAACAAACGATTTGGTTTTGAATAATAGCAGTACGGCAAAGACTGCGAAACCAGCATCAAACGCCAAAACTTTAAAAACACTTCGTCTGGCATTATCCTGTACAAGCGAATATACGACTTATTTTGGAGGAACCAAAGCAGGTGCGCTCGCAGGAATGAACGCTTCATTAACCAGAGTAAATGGAGTTTTTGACAAAGACCTTTCTGTGAAACTTATTTTGATTGCAAATAATGATGTTCTTATTTATACCAATGCCGTAACAGATCCTTATTCTGATGATACAAAAGGACCAACTACTGATACAAGCGATGGTAATGATTATTGGAGCAAAGAACTTCAAAGCAATTTAACAGCCACAATAGGAGAAGCAAATTATGATATTGGTCATTTGTTTGGAGCTTCTGGCGGAGGCGGGAATGCCGGTTGTATTGGCTGTGTTTGTGTTAGTCCTACACCTTCAGATGTTATTGGAAAAGGAAGTGCATACACATCACCAAGTGGTTCACCGCAAGGAGATTCTTTTGATATTGATTTTGTTGCTCACGAAATGGGACATCAATTAGGAGGATATCATACGTTCTCCTTTAAAAGCGAAGGAAACGGAAGTGCTTATGAACCGGGAAGCGGTTCTACAATTATGGCCTATGCTGGTGTTAGTAAAGGATATGATATTCAGAATTTTTCAGATGATTATTTTGCATACGCAAGTATTATGCAGATTCAGAATAATCTCGCCGGAAAATCATGCCCGATTAATATACCAATATTCAACAATCCGCCGGCCATAGATGCAGGCTTGGATTATACAATTCCTATAAGTACTCCATTTGTTTTAACGGGAACAGGTTCAGATCCTGAAGGTGACACGATAACCTATACTTGGGAGCAGTTGGATAATGCAACATCAACTTTTGATTCAAACAGTTTGGCTTATGCAACAAAACCAAACGGGCCAATGTTTAGGTCTATAGCGCCTTCACTTTCTCCAGTTCGATATATGCCAAGTTTAAATTTTGTGATTCAAAATCAATTAACGACAAGTTGGGAATCTGTTTCTTCAATAGCAAAAACGATGAATTTTACCTTAACGGGAAGAGATAATGCAACTTTAGGAACGGCTCAAACCTTTACAGATGCTATGGTTGTAACTGTAACTGCGTCTGCTGGACCATTTGTAGTAACTTCTCAAAATGGTGATAATGTAAGCTGGCAGCAAGGATCAACTCAAAACATAACCTGGGGCGTAAACAATACAAATACATTGCAAGGATCTTCAAGCGTGAATATTAAATTATCAACCGATGGAGGTTTGACATTTCCAACAATTTTAGCTTCTAATACACCAAATGACGGTTCAGAAACTGTTACAATTCCTTACGGTGTTGCATCGTCTACAAATTGCAGAGTTTTAATAGAGCCAACGGGCAATATTTATTATGCTCTAAACAGCAAGCCATTTTCTATAGGTTATACAGTTGCAACAACTTGCTCTTCGTATAGTTTTGGGGCTTTTCCTATTCCATATACAAATACTTCAACTTTTACAACAAGAAGTGTTTTAGTGCCAGCATCCGCAGGAACAATATCTGATGTAAATGTTTCTGTAAATTTTAATCACACAAGATTGTCAGATGTCGAAATTCAAATTACGAACCCGCAAGGAACGATGGTGCGTTTGTATAATCGAGGTTGTAGCAATAATTCGACTTTGTCAATTCAATTTGATGATTCTGGAACTGGGATCGACTGTAGTAAAACAACAGATCAAATTGTTGTACCAGTTGATTTGTTAAGTGCTTTTAATGGTCAAAATTCGGTAGGAACCTGGACTCTTAGAGTTCGTGATAATGTTAACGGTATGTTTGGAAACATAAATTCTGCCTCTATAAATATTTGTAATAGTACATATACCTTAGGAACAAACGATGTCGAAAGTTTGAATTTTGCACTCTATCCAAATCCAAACAAAGGAAGTTTTATGGTTCAATTTCAAAGTGAATCTCCAGATGGGGTAAAAATTCTGGTACACGATATTTTGGGCAAAAAAGTGTATGATAATACGTTTGAAACCACAGGCGATTTTAACCAAAATATTCAATTACCAAATGTTTCTCCGGGACTTTATCTGGTAACTGTGATTGATGGAAACAGAAGAACAGTAAAGAAAATTATTGTCAATTAAAAAAACTTAATTGGCAATCGCCATACAGATAACACTGATTTTTGCACCGGGAATTTTTAGTAATGCCCTTGCGCAGGCTTCTATTGTAGCGCCTGTTGTAAGCACATCATCAACAATTAGAAAATGTTTTTGATGATTTTCTTCTGTAAAGTGAACATCAAAAAGACTTTCAATGTTTTCAGATCTTCCCAAAAGATTTTTCTTGGACTGGGTTTTAGAATACTTCTTTCGATACAAAACATTAGTATCGTATGGAATATTTAAATTTTCAGACAATGCTTCTGCAAAAGTAGTAACCTGATTATAACCTCTTTCTTTAAACTTCTTTTTATGTAGAGGAACAGGAATTATGATATCAAAAGGATTTTCCAGTTTTAATTCTTTCAAATCTTCGGCATGCCAATTTCCTAAAACAGTTCCGATTTCTTCATGACCTTTATATTTTAAATTATGAATGATTTCCTGAACCATTCCTTTTTTGTTAAAATATAAAAATGCAGAAGCATGCTGCATCTCAATTCTTCCATAAAACTTTTTTACAGCCTGATTGTCTTTATCTAAATAATATTGGGTAAGAGGCATTTCGTGACGACAATTGGTACAAAAAACAGTTTCGTTAGTCATTAAAATGGTTCTACATCCGGCGCAGACTTTCGGGAAAAACAAGTTGATAAGATAATTAAACAGCATTAAAAATAAATTAGGCTTGATTATAAAAGATAAAATACTATTGACTTTTGATTAAATATAATTGAAATATTAATTTTAATAAAAATATTTTTACAAGAAACGACTTTTTTGATTTAAGATTTGAAACTTAGCTAAGAAAATTGTTTTTATGAATCAATTTAAAATCAGTCTTTACATGAAGAAAATCTACCAAAGCAACTGCATAATTTTGGCAGTAATTATTTTTTCAATTTTTCAAACTCAAACATTAGCTCAGAAAAAAGGAACTGTAAACAGATCTTTTTTTAAAAACGGACTAGTAGCAAAAGAGTTTTATTTTGGAGCAGATAAAATGTTGGATAGTCTTAAAACCTATCATATTGTTGGCGGATTAGACGAAAGATTTTATTTTGATGAAAATAATTGGATAGATGGTCTTTGCCAAAAGTTCTCAAGTGACGGAAAATTAAAAACGATCTGGTTGTATAAAAAGAATGTTTTGATCAAAAGAACAGATTACTTCAAAGAGGACAATCTAAAGAATAAAGCCAAAGTCGAAGAGAACTACAATACAATTATAAACAACAATGAATTACTAAAGTTAGATCCCAATAATTTTGGATTACTCTATGGAAGAGCAGCTGCAAGATTATATCTTGAAGATAATGTATTGGCAGAATTTGATTTTTTAGGATTTAAAAGTCAGTTAGAAAACATCAAATCAAATCCAAGCGAAGCAAAAAAGTTTCCTTCTTTAAACAAAGATTTAGCAGAGATTTACAGCAGGCTTTCTACTATTTATTCCAGATTCGAGAATGATAATGCGAGCATTAATTACAAATTAATGGCGATTCAAACCGACCCGACAGAAACGAGACATTATTTTAACTTAGGTGCTTATCTGGCTACAGAAGTTCACGACTATCGGTTAGGAATTTATTATTTAAACGAAGTGGTAAAAAAGATTCCCAGCCATAATTTTGCACATTGGGTTTTAGGATATAGTTATCTGGAACTCGATCAATATGAGAAAGCAGCAGAAAATATAAATATAGCTTTTGAAAACGAAGCTAATCTTTATGAAAACGGATATGGAAACGAAGAAAGTGATTTAAGAACAATAAGAGGACTTGCGTATCATAAATTAGGGAAAACGGATTTGGGAATTGCTGATTTAAAAGAAGCTATAAAAATTAATCCTAAAAATTCTGTTGCACATAAATATTTAGGAATTATCTATTATGATTTGAATGAAAAGGAAAAAGCGTGCGAATATTTTCAGAAATCAAGAACATTAGGTTATGAAAAAAAATATTTTAATAAAGAATTAGAAAGCTATATAAACAATGCTTGTGGTACATCATCAAGCAATAAAAAAGGAATAGAAACAGCATTTAAAGACCTGCCTTATATTGCGCCAAATCCAGCTGAAAATGCTGTTGAGGTTTTTAATTTTCCTAATGAAGATTTTAAATTTGAAGTTTTTACTGTAGAATCCAAAATGATGCTTCAAGGAATTTCATCCAATAAAACTATTGATGTTTCCAGACTTTTTTCGGGTTTTTATATTCTTACCATTTCTGGAAAAGAAAAAGTGTATAGTTTTAAACTGATAAAAAAATAATTGTTTTAGATTGTAAATAAGTTTGGCGACATAGGATATTTAAGAAAAAAATGGAATGATTTCATTTAGAATCATCAAAAAAGATATTTATTAATAAAAATCACCAAAAAAGGACTTCAATCTTATCTGATTTCCTTTTTTTTAAACGTACTTTTTATATTTTTGCATCACTATGGCAAAACAAGAAGATTTATTTAAGAATGTGGTTTCGCACGCAAAAGAGTACGGATTTATTTTTCCGTCAAGCGAAGTTTACGACGGATTAAGTGCTGTCTATGATTATGCACAAAATGGTGTCGAATTAAAAAAGAATATCCGTGAATATTGGTGGAAATCAATGGTTCAGATGAATGAGAATATTGTCGGCCTTGATGCTGCAATATTGATGCATCCAACAACTTGGAAAGCTTCAGGCCACGTTGATGCTTTCAATGATCCATTAATTGACAATAAAGATTCGAAAAAAAGATATAGAGCTGACGTTTTGGTTGAAGATTATGCTGAAACCATTAATAAGAAAGCTAAAAAAGAAATCGAAAAAGCTAGAGCTCGTTTCGGAGATGCTTTTAATGAACAGGAATTTATTACAACTAATACTCGTGTTGTAGAATATCTTGCAAAAGAAAGAGAAATTCGTGAAAGACTTGCAAAAGGTATGAGTGAAGATCTTCAGGATGTAAAAGCTTTAATCGAAGAATTAGGAATTGCTGATCCTGAAACTGGTTCTAAAAACTGGACAGACGTTAAGCAATTCAACCTAATGTTCGGAACAAAACTGGGAGCTTCTGCAGAATCTGCTATGGATTTATATTTACGTCCGGAAACAGCGCAGGGTATTTTCGTAAACTTTTTAAACGTTCAGAAATCGGGTCGTATGAAAGTTCCTTTTGGAATTGCTCAAACGGGTAAAGCGTTCAGAAACGAAATTGTTGCAAGACAATTCATTTTCCGTATGCGTGAATTTGAACAAATGGAAATGCAGTTTTTTGTACGTCCGGGAGAAGAAATGCAATGGTATCACTACTGGAAAGAAGCACGTTTAAACTGGCACTTGTCCTTAGGATTAGGAAAAGAGAATTACCGTTTTCACGATCACGAAAAATTAGCGCATTACGCAAATGCTGCAGCAGATATTGAGTTTAATTTTCCATTCGGTTTCAAAGAACTAGAAGGAATTCACTCTCGTACAGATTTTGACTTAAAAGCACATGAAAAACATTCAGGAAGAAAACTACAATATTTTGATCCGGAATTGAATGAAAATTATGTGCCTTATGTAGTAGAAACTTCTGTAGGTTTAGATCGTATGTTCTTAGCTGTTTTCGCAACTTCATTACAAGAAGAAACTTTAGAAGACGGTTCTACAAGAACAGTATTAAAACTGCCTGCAGTTTTAGCGCCAACAAAAGCAGCTGTTTTACCATTAATTAAAAGAGATGGTCTTCCAGAACTTTCTCAAAAAATCATTGAAGATTTGAAATGGGATTTCAATGTAGCTTATGATGAAAAAGATGCAGTTGGACGCCGTTACAGAAGACAAGATGCTCTTGGAACTCCGTTCTGTATTACAGTAGATCATCAGACTCTTGAAGACGAAACAGTAACAATTCGTCATAGGGATACAATGAAACAAGACCGCGTTAAAATCTCTGAATTAAGAGATATTATTGAAAACGAAGTTTCGATGAAAAACTGGTTAATGAAAATGTAATTTTCTAAAATATTATACTTATAAAAAGTCCCAAATTCCTTACTGGAGTTTGGGATTTTTAATTTTATATTATGTACTTTATCGGAGATTTTTGCAGTTCATCGGTATATATTAACATTTATATATAATGTATTAACAATGAAATGATTAAAAAATCAAAATTCGTAAATTTAATTGCGGATTAATTCATAAAACAAATTTTTTACAAGAATTTATAGTACCACTAGCAATTTGTGTGAAGATTATGTAGAAAAATAATTGTTGAAACGATAAATCAGGAAATCAAACATTGAAAAAACATTCGTATATTATTATCGATGATGATGCAGAAAGTATTTTGAAAACCCAAAAGATTGCAGATGGTTTTTCGGAATTAACTTTTATAGCATCGGCATCGAATTTTCAGGATGGTTTGTATTTGGTTTTAGAATATCGTCCTTCTGTAATTTTTCTGGAAATTGCCCCTAAGAATTTATCAAGCAGCTTATCGCTCAATTTTATAAGCGAATTATACAGGCTTTTAACTGTTTTGCCTAAAGTTATCATTACAACATTAAAAAAAGATTTGGCATTTGAAGCCATACAATTTGGTGTTTTTGATTATTTGCTAAAACCTTTATTGCATTTTGATTTTCTAAAGATGGTTTTAAAACTAAATAAAGCGCAGATAGAAATAGGAGTAGAAATAGTTGATTTTAAAGAAGAAAATCTTACTTCGATAATTTCGCATACCAATGTCAAGCACAGTTCAGAAGAACCGCTTATTATCTGCATAAAATCGTATGGAGATTATCGTTATATAAATGCCGCAGATATCTGCTATTTTCAAGCCGATAATAATTCGACAGACATTTATATAAATTCTGGAGAAATGATAACCGCTTTCAAAACATTAAAGCATTTTGAGAGCCTTTTATCGTATCCTTTTTTTAGAATTCACAACAGTTATATCATCAATCGAAATTATATTTCGAGAATTCATAGCGGGAACTCAGTTTGTTACATAAAAAACTCCTCAAAAAAGATCCCTTTTTCCAAAACCTACAAATCAAATATTGAGCTAATTATTACTGATTTTTCCATTGGTAATTATCTAGAAGTCTAAAAATTAGACAATTACATTAATTTGACGTTCATTGACTATCAATTGGGCATGTTCTACCATAAACCTAATTTTTCGTATAAATTTTTCTCGATTACGGTATTAGTTTTACACCATGATTCGCAATAAAGCAATCATAATCTCCCAAAAACATATAATCAATTAATACCTCAAATCATGAAAAAAGCAGCTTTAACATTCGGATTATTTTCTTTAGTAATGGTAGCAACATCATTTGCAAATCCTGCAACAACAAATAGCGATATAACAATTAATTCTCTTTATGGTGATGGTTCAGCTTCAGTTGGGAATAACGGAGGTAGAAAACTTGACTTTCAAGGAAATGCAAGTGCATCTCAATCAGAAACATTTAATAAAGTTAGTCAATCGGAAGGTTTAGGTAAAAAGTTAGATTAAACAATAAATTTTACTAAATATAAAAAAAAGCTGTCAATTTTTTGACAGCTTTTTTTTATGAAAAGTTTTAGTATTTTTGGTGAAACTCAAAAATACAAATTGAAAAGAACTTGTTATATATTACTTTATTTATTTCTGGTTTTTTTTAGTTGTACTAAAAAGAAACTACCCGAAAAATTAACGGTATCTTCTCTAGATAGCCTTCCTACATATCTTTCATTAGCAAATGATATTAATTTAGGCTATGATTTTAAACAAAAATATAATAGTAAAGCTCTAGAAATTATATTGAATCAGGATAATGATTCCACTTTTAGAGTTAATTTATTTAAAGTAGCAAATCGATATTATAATATGAACGACTTAAAATCGTATCATAAAATATCTAAATTAGTCTTAGAAAAATCTTTAAACAGTAAAGATTCACTAAGTATTGCTAAAGCTTACATGTATCTTGGTGACTATTACAATTCTCAGGCAATTGCTGATAGTGCATTTAGAAGTTATTTTAAAGCTCAAAAGATTTATTTACAGATCAATGACGAATATAATATTGCTAAAACTTATATAAATAAAGCAAGTCTGCAATATAATGGAGGTGACTATTTTGAAAGTGAAATTGCTGTATTTAAAGCTTTAAATATTCTAAAGAAACAAAAAAATGTTAGTGATCTGCTTTACGAATGTTATAACCTTCTCGGTATATTATATAATGAAAGAGAGGAATATTCTAAAGCTTTAGAATTTCAAAATAAGGCGCTAGCCGTTTTAGAGGATAAATCGATCTCACCTGAACTTCAATTAAAAGCAACCTCATTAAATAATATTGGCTATGTTTATTTGAACATGCGTAACTATAATCAGGCTAAGTATTATTTTCAAAAAGGATTAAACGAAAAAAATCTATTTCAGGAGAAAACAATATTGTACGCTATTCTACTCGATAATTTAGGATATTCTAAATTTAAATTAAAGGAATCTGATCAGTTGCCAAAATTGTTTTATCAATCTCTAAAAATAAGAGATAGTTTAGGTCTGAAATCTGCTGTTGTTTTGAGTAAAATCCATTTGTCTGAATATTTTGCTTCAAAAAAAGACACTTTACGCGGTATTCAATATGGTAAACAAGCCCTTGCTTTATCCCGTACATCTGATCAATTAATAAATACCTTAGATGCTCTTAAGCAAATTGCTGTTGTTGATCCACAAAACGCATCCAAATATTCTAAAGAATATATTTTTCTAAATGATAAGATGCTAAAAGCAGAACGTAAAATGGGAGAGAAATTCTCCAGAATTGAATATGAAACCAGTGAAATTAAAGATGAATATTCAAATCTTCAGGAAAAAAATAAGACCCTAATATACGTTTTTAGTATTTGTACTTTGATTGGTTTGTTTTTCTATGTCTATAAAACACAGCAAGCTAAAAATAGAGAGTTACTTTTTAAGCAGCAACAACAGATTGCAAACGAAGACATTTACAATTTAATGATTTCACAGCAAAACGAAATCGAACTTACTCGCATAAAAGAAAAAAGAAAGGTTGCTCAGGAATTGCATGACGGCGTTTTGGGCAGAATGTTTGGCATAAGAATAAGTTTGGACAGTTTAGATAAAATAGAAGAAAATCTGGCGGCACCAAAAAGGAAAAAATATTTAGATGAACTTAAAAACATAGAAGAGGATATACGAGAAATTTCTCATGATTTAAATAGAGAAAAGTCAGAATTAATTAATAATTTTGTAGCGATTCTAAATAAGTTGTTTGAAAATCAGATAAATACGTATAGTTCAAAATTAATTACAGCATTTGATTCTCATATAAAATGGGAACTGGTAAGCAATATTGTCAAGATTAATTTGTACAGAATTGTGCAGGAAGCGCTTCAAAATTGTAATAAATATGCTGAAGCTGATATAATTAGAGTTGAGTTTAAAAGCGAAATAGATCATTTGGTTTTGTCTATTTCTGATGATGGAGTTGGTTTTAATACCAAGAGAACAAAAAACGGTATCGGTTTACATAATATCGAATACAGAGCATTAGAATGTAAGGGCACGGTTACGATAAAATCTGCCAAAGGAGAGGGAACTCTTCTTGTAATTAAAATCCCCATAGATCAAAAAATAAACCTACAAAACAATGACAATTGACGTAACACCCCCCATTTCGCAATTAATCAAGCGAAATATTTTAATAGTTGATGATCATCCTTTTATCATAGAAGGATATAAGAATGCTATTACTCGTTATAATCCTAAAGAATACGATTTTGTGATCGCTCAGGCTCATGATTGCAAATCTGCTTACGATTTAATCGTAGATGAAAAGACCCCGCAGTTTGATATTGCTTTTTTGGATATCAGTATGCCGGCTTACGAAGAAAAAAATCTTTTTTCTGGAGAAGATATAGCCAAATTAATTCTGCAAAAAATGCCCAATTGCAAAATTATATTGCTGACTATGTATACAGAACTTCTTAAAATTAAAACAATTATCAGAACCATAAATCCTAATGGATTGGTTATTAAAAACGATCTTACGTTTGATGAATTGCTTTTTGCGTTTGATAAAGTAATGAGAAGCGAAAAATATTACAGTCAGTCTGTTCAGAAAATGCTTAATCAAACGCCTCATAACTCCATAGAAATAGATCAGTTTGACAAACAAATATTATTTCATTTGTCAAAAGGAATTGAAGTTTTTGCTATGCCTCAATATATTCCGATATCTTTAACTGCAATTGAGAAACGTAAAATCAACTTAAAAGAATTGCTTAAAATAAAGTCCGGTTCTGATGAAGAGTTAGTAAAAGAAGCCAAAAGCAAAGGGCTTTTTTAAAGGTGAAATTCCAAAATAAAAAATTCCAAATTCCAAATAGTCTGTGTGCCATTGGAATTTGGAATTTTTTATTTTGGAATTTCTAAAGTTTACTCACTAAGAGAATCCCATCCGCGTGCTTTTAAAGCAATTTTTGTGTTCGCACGTGTTACCAGATGAATTCCTTCATTTTCTTCTGCCATATGGCCTATAATAGAGAAATTTGGATTTCCTTTTATTTTGTCAAAATCATTAATATCAATTGTAAATAAAAGTTCGTAATCTTCACCGCCGTTTATGGCAACTGTTGTACTATCAATATTAAATTCTTCGCAAGTAGAAATAAACTGAGGATCTAGAGGCAGTTTATCTTCGTATAAATTACAACCCACTTTAGATTGCTTACATAAATGAATAATCTCAGAAGAAAGTCCGTCTGAAATATCAATCATAGAAGTTGGTTTTATTTCAAGAGCATGCAATAAAGTACGTACATCTTTTCGTGCTTCGGGTTTCAACTGACGTTCGATTAAATACGTATAAGCATCAAGATCCGGCTGATTGTTTGGGTTAACCTGAAAAACTTGTTTCTCTCTTTCTAAGACTTGTAATCCCATATAAGCAGCGCCAATATCTCCGGTTACAACAAGTAAATCGGTTTGTTTTGCACCATTTCTATATACGATTTCCTCTTCATTAGCTTCACCAATTGCAGTAATGCTAATAATTAATCCTTTTTGAGATGAGGTTGTATCTCCGCCAATAACATCCACTTTGTATTCTTGAGCAGCATGAGTAATTCCTTCAAACAACTCTTCTAAAGCTTCCAGAGGAAAACGATTAGAAACCGCTACAGAAACTGTAATTTGTGTTGGTTTCGCATTCATTGCGCAAATGTCTGATACATTTACAACAACAGATTTATATCCTAAATGCTTCAACGGCATATAAGCCAAATCAAAATGCACGCCTTCAATTAATAAATCAGTAGAAACTACTACTTTTTTATCTTTGAAATCTAAAACTGCGGCATCATCACCAATACTTTTTAAAGTAGATTCTTGTTTAACATCAAAATTTTTGGTTAAGTGTTCAATTAAGCCAAATTCGCCTAATTGAGCTATACTGGTACGTTGCGGATTTTTATCTTCGATCATTTTTTTTAAGGTGCAAAGTTTATGAGGTGCAAAGGTACAAAGTTGATAGTTGAATAGCTATAATAAAACGGATAAAGCAGATTTTGATGTTTTATTATTGCATAACGGGTGTTTTAAGCCTAGCGTTTTTTATTGTGGCATTGCCAATTCTTTATCTTTTTAAAGTAAAATGGGCTTTGAACACTTGATCGAGCTGATCTTGTGTATAAAAAACCTGAAACCAATAATCGGAGGAAGGAAGGGAAGCTCCATTATAATTACCGTCCCAGCCTGCGCCCGAAGGACGAATCTGTGTTAGAAATTTACCATAACGATCAAAAATTTTGATAACAGCATTGGGCTGTTCGGCAAGATCTTTAATGTTCCAAGTGTCGTTGAAACCATCATTGTTTGGAGTGAAAAATTTGGGATATTTAAGCACATTAGCAAATAAAATTAGATTTCCGCAATTTCCTTTTATGTCCTTTATAGTGATCGCGTGTTCGCCTGAATCAACATCAGAAAAAACATTGTTGGTTTGAAAACTGCCATCGTCTAACTGATATTCATATATTCCAAATCCATTAATTACATTTGCGATAATGTCAATATCATCTTCAAAAGCATCTGTGATTGTTAAAGTTGCAATTGCAGGACTGGACTTTTCTACCGTAACGGTGGTAGAATTGTAACCACAATCGGCACCAGTTCCAGGAGAAATTTTTGTGGGGACAACAGTATAGACTCCTTCCTGAACAGCAGTATAAGAGGAGCCCGTACTTATTTTATTGCCGTTCAAAAACCAGTCAATGATGTACTCGCTTGCATTGAGTCCAGAATTCAGTTGGGCAGGAAAAAGCAATGTTCCAGTTTGGTAATCAACACAGATAACGCCATTTTTTATTGTAAAATCTTTTAATGGATAAACGGTAATATTAAAATCATCTTGAGATACACAATTTGAATTTCCCGGGGCAGCAGCATAAATATACATTTGTTGACTTTTGGTTATCTGCTCTCCCGCATTATAATGAGTTCCGGTTGCATTTGGTCCGCTGTAATACGATCCGACAGACAAAGCAGGCAATGTATAACTCTTGCAAATAGTAACATCTGGCATGCTGACTAATGTAGGCGTTGAAGAAATATTGACCTTAAAATTTTTTTCGCTTGTACAAGTGAGCCTGTTTCCAGTAATGGCATAAACATAAATAGTTTGAGAGGCTGTTAATACCGTTCCCGCCGGAATTACATTGCCTTTTCCTCCGGATACTGAATAATAATTACCTAATTTTAATGGAGGTAATGTGTAGCTGTCGCAACTATTTATAGTATCAAAATTGCCAACATCGATACCATTGATATTAATTTTAAAGAAAGTTTCGTTACTGCACCTTGCAAGATCGGGCCATTCGTTGTAGATATAAATGGTTTGGGTGGTATTTATTACGGTTCCTTCATTAATGCGATTTCCAGAACCATAAGGACCTCCGGTTTCGGTATAATATTGTCCGTTTTTTAATTTCGGAAGTTTAAAATCGCTGCAAGTCACAACATCCGTAAAACTATCAACAAGTGGCAACGGCTTGATTGTAATAACAAAACGATGTTCATTATTACATTCTGCTCCTTTAGAAAAAGTATAAATTGTTTGTGTAGCAGTAATACGAGTTCCGGCTGCTAATGGAGTTCCGCCGCCATTCGCAGCGGTAAAATAATTACCATTGGTCAATGGAGGCAATACATAACTTTCGCATTCGAGTCTATTGGCTGGTGTATCTACTAAAGGTAAAGGTTTTATAGTAATCTGGTATTTTAGATTCTCAGTACAATTGGGAGAAGTAGTAGTAACGGCATAATAATATACGGTCTGAGAATTTGTAATCACGGTTCCGGCAGGAATATTTGTGCCTTGACCACCAGGACTGTCGTAATAACCTCCGATGGCAATTGTTGGCAGTGTGTAACTGCCACATTGTGTTATCGGAATAAAACGCATCGAATTAATAATATCTATTTTGAAGGAGTTCTCATTGGTACATTTTCCATCATTAGCAAAAACATAAAGGGTTTGACTCGCTGTTATTTTATCGCCCGCATGTAAAGGCGTGCCCGAACCTGCCGATTTTGAGAAATAATTTCCGTTAATTAAAGGTGGTAATGTATAAGAATCGCAGGTTACCACATTAGCAGGTTTATCTACTAGTGGTAAAGGATTAACAATAAAAGGTACGGCAATATCCCTGCAGACCGTTCCATCAACAATGGCGTAATAATATATGGTTTGACTGGTTGTAAAAGCTGTTCCTATCGGAATAGAATCTCCTTTTCCTCCTGATTCTGTAAAAAATCCACCGACAGGTACATTGGGAACTATGTACTGACCGCAGGCTTCTTTGGCAAATCCAATTTCATAAACAAAGGTTAAGTGAAAAGTATTTTCATTGGTACAATTGTTTGGGGTTGGGCCATTGTAAATATAATAGGTTCCGGTTTTAGTAATAACGTCTCCTGCATTTAGCTTTGTTCCTGTGCCATTTGACCCAGTGTAATAATTGCCAGAAGTTATAGGAGGCAATGTATAGCTGTTACAGGCAACAACATCTGGAATATCATTTACTGGCGGCAGTGCATAAATATTAATATTAAAATCTACAACATTGTAGCAAAAAGAATTCTGAACACTTTCGACCCTTACCCAGATTGTTTGAGGTGATTGTGGTAAAGAAGTACTAAAAACCGTGGGATCTGAAATGGGATTTGTATCTGTATCTGCGGCTGTCTGACTTGTGTGATAACTTACATGGTACCCAGAAGGATTCAAACCATTTAGAATGGTGCTTTCCTGAACCGTTAAATCAACCTTAACAGTTCCAGAATTAGAATCGCAAAAACTTAAATCCGCAGGTTTTATAATAGTAATTGGAGCAGTTACCAGCAAATCAAATGAAATCAAATTATTGCAAATAGTACCAGCGTTATTTATAGGAACCGCTTTTATATATATGGTTTGATTACCGACACTTGTAAAGGAATTTAATTGATTTTGTGGTATCGATGGCCCGTTTGCATTGGCTTCTGCCAAAGAACTAAAATACAACAAAGAATATTCTGCTGGGTTAAGACCTAAAGTATTCAGGTTATTTTGAGTTAAATCATAATTATAAATACCATTTGTGTTGTAACAGGCAATTATATTCTTGGCAGGTTTTACAACCAAATCAGTAATTTTTACTTCATCTTTTATAATACAGCCAGAAAGAGTAGCAGTAACGCCGTATGTTCCCGCTCTATCTACAGTTAATGAATTGCTTGTTTGTCCGTCAATTACAGTTCCATCCAAAGTCCAGACATACGCGTAATTTCCAACTAACCCAGACCTAAGAATAATTTTTTCGTCTTGACAAATCATTCTGTCGGGCCCTAAATCCATTGCCGTCATAAAACTTCCTCCTTTTATGAAAACGGCCGAATCATAACTGCTGTCGTTGTAATCGCCAATTGCCAGCTTTATACTGTAAGTCCTGTTTGGAATTACAGTTGAAGAAGCCGTTAGCACTTTCGTTTCACCCCTCATATTTAGGGCAGACTGTGTCGGATTGGTCACGTTATAATGATCAAATAAATTCGCATTCGCAGATAAACACGAAGAATTGTACTGTTGGTCTCTAATATTCTTGATCGAAACGGGCATCGATGTACCCGGAACGACTGCAAGATTTGTGGATAATCCTGTAGTTAAATCTGTTAATATAAAAGCAAAAACATCACTAAAACCGCATTGAAATTCGCCATATTCATTTGACGCAAAAAGAAAATCAAAACTAAAATTAGAAGAAAGAGGAGTAAAGTCAAACTGAAGATAGCTGACATCTGTAATTGCAACCATCTGTCCATTGCTATCGCTGATTTCCTGTAAATCGCTGTCATTATTGTTGTTAAGTTCGCTGCTTTCATTAATTGCTGAATATGCCCCTTCCGTATATTTGGCAATTCCATTTCTAATAATGATACCTTCTGTAATCGGAAAATTTGGATTTGTATTCGTGAATTTGCCAATACCTAGATGTGATGAGAACCTAAAGTTACTTTCATTAGCACAGGCATTTTGCATTAACTCTTCCCGAACCAGCTGAGGTATGCTCAAAGTTGTAGTGTCCACTATGATTCCCTGCGATAAAGATATAGTAGAATAAAATAATAAAAATAGAAATAGAGTCGCTCTCATAATCCTGAATTTTATTAATGGGGATATTAAAGATACGAAGGATTTTTCTTAAATTAGTGATAATCAGAATTTTATTATGTTTTTTTAACGCTGTAAGAATTGAAGGTTACAAAATTTACCACAATTTTAATTTTAGAAGCAACAAGGATAACTTCATGATTTTAAAACTTTTGGTACTTACATAAAAAAATAAATTGAATATATTTTTTCCTGCTGACAAACTGTTGTCACCAGCCCATTTTACTTTTGAAGTATTAAAAATTTAAAACCTTAAAATCATGAAAACATTAGCTGCACAAGTAATTACTCCCGAAGATTTATTGAAACACTGGCAAGGTCACCGCGCCCTTACAAGACGTGTAATTGAGCTTTTTCCTGAAAAAGATTTTTTCGAATTTTATATTGGCGGAATGAGACCTTTCGCAAAATTAGCAGACGAACTTTTGGCAATTGCTGTTCCTGCGCTTAAAGGAATTGTAAATAGAGATGCTCAGCCTTACACAGAAGGAGCTGAAAAGTTGATTTTTAAAGCACAGTATCTTGAAAAATGGGACGAAGCAACAGCTGAAATCAATACATATTGGGAAAAACTATCCATTGAAGATTTTAACGAAACCTTTAATTTATTTGGACAATACGAGTTTCCGGTTATTCAGAATATTTTATATTTTATTGATAATGAAGTTCATCACCGCGGACAAGGTTATGTATATTTAAGAGCCTTAAATATTGAGCCGCCATTTTTCTGGGAAAGAGAAAGATAAAAAGCTGTTTTTAATTCTTTAAAATATTTCATTCAAAATTAAAATCAACATTATGAGCTTACAAAAATTAATGACCAATTATGCCAATTATAATGTTTGGGTAAACCAGCAATTTGTAAACTGGCTTTCTGCAAAATCTGATGAATTGCTAAATCAGGAAGTGCCTTCAAGTTATTCCAGCATTGCTAAAACGTTGTTACATATCTGGGAAACCGAAGAATATTGGTATTCGGTAATTGCAGAAACGACTTTTGAAAGAAATGAAAATGTTAATTTGAGTACGAAAGAAATATTTGAAGGGTTATTACAAAGTTCAACAAAATTGGCTGAACGTATTAAGTCATTATCAGAAGAACAATTATTTAAAGAAATTAAAATCGAAAATCCGTGGTTTCAGTGCGAACTTCCTTTAAGTGAATATTTATTGCAGGTTGTCAATCACGGTACGTATCACAGAGGACAAATTGTAACAATTGGCCGAAATATCGGAATTACAGATGCCTCAAATACAGATTATAATTTTTATAATGTGGTAAAAAACCAATAAAAATTAAAAAACTCCTCATTGATAATTCAATTGAGGAGTTTTTTTATAAAAGTCTTGCCCGGTTGATTTCAAGTAATTCTAAAGCTCTGGTTTTAAGTTTCTCTGGTTCCAGAATTTTGGCATAATCACCAAACATTAAAAACCAGCGTGGAAAACCACTATCAATATCACGGCACATAAAAGTCATTTCTATTTGCCCGTCGATTTCTTTTTCAGAAACAAAACCATGATATTTTCGTTCTGTTTCCAGATATCGTGCAATTTTCTTTTCAATCAAGATCCGAACTTTTGTTGTAGGGATCGTTTCATTTTTGTTTAAATAAGTTTCGAGCGCATCATGTTCAATAGTAAAATCAAGATCCGTTTTTTTGATGCTTTGAATTCGGTCGGTTCTAAATTGCCTGTAATCTTTTCTTAAATGGCAATAACATAAAAAATACCAATTATTGTGATCATGAAAAACGCCAACAGGTTCTAGATTTCTTTGCGTTGCTTCGTCTCTTTCGTAGGTTTTATAATGAAGGAGAATCTGTTTTTTCTCCGCAATACTTTCAAAAAGAATCGCCAGCGTATTGGGCGAATTATCATGAAACATGGGTTCGGCGGTCTGCATTACAATTCGGGATTCAATATTAGAGAGCCAGTCTTTATCGGTACTTCTCAAAACCGATTTTAATTTGTACATCGCGGCTGCATAATGATTTCCAAGAACCGGATCTGTAAATTTCTGCATCAGTTTTTCTGCCGCAATAAAGCTACTTACTTCTTCGCGGGTAAACATAACCGGTGGTAATCTGTAACCGTCCATTAAAGCATAACCAACTCCGGCTTCGCTGTAAATAGGAACTCCCGAAGCTTCCAAAGTTCGAATATCTCTGTAAATAGTTCGAAGACTACAATCAAAACGATCTGCCAATTCCTGCGCTTTTACAATTTTTTTGGATTGTAATTGAATTAGGATGGCAACAATTCGGTCAAATCGTTTTGGGGTTTCGTCGAGCATTTTTTTTCTTTTGAGGTTTAAAGATACAGAGATTCAAAGATACAAAGCTTAGCTATTTATAGAAATAAAATGCTGTTCCAAATTGGGACAGCTTTTAGGGAACTTAATTTTTTTTATACTTTTAACGCACCAAAATAAATTGATCTATGGAAGGCAAGTTAAGCTATAATCAAGTCGTAGAGTTAAGAAACAGAATGCGAAATGATACTTTTGATAAAGAGTACGAAATAAAAACTTTAATAAGATTGGGATATCATCCGGATATCGCAGCTATGTTAATAACAAATGTAGTACTTGGATTTAAAGACGAACTTGCAGAAGAAATAGAAGAAGCAAAAAAAGTGCACGGCAGAAGAGAATTTACATGGATCATTGTTCTGGCATCGAGTGTTTTTATTACTAACCTTGGAAACAACGGTCTTGTTTGTATTTTGCTTTCTTTAGTAATAGCAATTCTGGCTGGTTATTTTGGATTTCCTGAAAAACGAATACCAGCAATTGCAGGATTTGTTACAGGAACTTTTTTGATGGTGATTTTTAATTCCTATCCTATAAAAAAGGAAGAACACTATTCAAATATTTTGCTTTTAATTGAATTAGCGATTTCTTATGGTTTTGGTTTATTGGTAAAATATATTTTGTCCAGATTGATGTATTCCAACAAAAAACAATCTCGTTTTGGGGTTTCCAAAAGATCTAAATTTACAGTCATAAAATAAATCAAGGGCAAACATTGCGTAAGATGACTGCCGTGCGATTCTACAATTTTACTATCGGTTAATCATAGGTTTACATAAAAAATATATTGTTTTTTGACAGTGTTTTTATTGTTAATTTGAAAAAAATACTACTTTTAGCAAATCCTAAAATTTTAAAAAATGCCTACAGAATTAACATATCAACAAACAGAAGAATTAAAAAAAAAGTTAAGAGCCGGAACTTTTGATGCTAATTTAGAGCTTATACAATTAATCCGATTGGATTTTGATCCAATTACAGCAAAAGAACTTTTAGCAAAAGTAATTAAGAGTTATAAAGATGATCTTTATAATGAAACCAAAGAAAAAAAGGAGTTAGAAGATCGAGGGAGCATCGCTTTTGGTGTTACAATTATGACTTCAATAATGGTTGCTTTGCTGGGAGGCAATAACGGTTTGCTAATTTTAATCTCTATAGCTGTTGCTTGTGGCGCCGGTTATTACGGATATCCAAATAAACCAATTGCCGCCGTGGTAGGTTTTGCTTTTGGTGCTATAGTACTACCTTTTGCCTGCGCTTATTATCTTAGAGGTCGGGAAAGCTTCATAAATGTCGAATTACTAATCCCGATATTTATTTCTTTTGGCCCAGGTTTCCTGATAAAATATGTTTTATCAAGAATGTTGTATTCTGACGAAGACTAACCCTAAATTCAAAAATAAACATGATCGACAATTACACTTTTAACGAAACGTATAAGAGATTCGAACCACACGATAATAAATGTACCTATTGCGGAGAAGCTCATATGAGAAGTATGAATGATTGTTATTTCGTACCTCTTTTTGTAACCAATGACCGAACCAATATTGTGGTTTACAGATCTGTAAAATATTCTAAAATTTTAATCGGGATTCCGAGATGCGCATCTTGTAAAGATATTCATGAAAAAGCTTCTACTAAAGGGATATGGATAGCTGTAGGTTGTGCTATACTTTCCATTGTTTTTTTGATTTATAACTTTACAAACTTTCATCCTTTAATAACTATAGGCGGTTTTTTTGCCACTATTTTTGGAGCTGTTTTTGGAGCAAAGAAACTTACAGATACATTTATAGCGAACCAAGATATTTATACGCAACATGATGGCGCAGAAACCAATGAAGTAGTTCGGGAACTCGTTATTGCGGGCTGGTCTTTTACACAGCCTACAGCATAACAAAAAAGCTGTTTCATTTTTTGAAACAGCTTTTTTGTTTATAACAGAGATTAAGTTTTTTTGAAAAAAAGTACATCTTCACGCAACGTAAATTCATATTGTATCTCAAAATAAAACAAACAAAAAAACCTGACAACTTTCGCTGTCAGGTTTTCTCTATATTCTATTCTCTATTTTCTTTATTCTAAAATAAAACTTAATCATTCAATTTCAAAACAGCCATAAAAGCTTCTTGAGGAATCTCAACGTTTCCTACTTGTCTCATACGTTTTTTACCTTTTTTCTGTTTCTCAAGAAGTTTACGCTTACGCGAAATATCTCCACCGTAACATTTTGCGGTAACGTCTTTACGAAGTGCTTTAATCGTTTCACGAGCAATAATTTTTGCTCCAATTGCTGCCTGAATCGGAATGTCAAATTGCTGTCTTGGAATTAATTCGCGTAATTTCTCGGTCATTTTTTTACCAATATTATAAGCGTTGTCTTCGTGAATCAATGCAGAAAGGGCATCAACAGTTTGTGCATTCAAAAGAACATCCAGTTTTACCAATTTCGAAGTTCTCATTCCGATTGGAGAGTAATCAAAAGAAGCATAACCTTTAGAAACTGTTTTTAGACGATCATAAAAATCGAATACAATTTCAGCCAATGGCATATCAAAATTTAATTCAACACGCTCAGTTGTTAAATACGTCTGATTAGTAATTTGACCACGTTTTTCAATACATAAACTCATAACGTTTCCAACGAAATCAGCTTTTGTAATAATCGTAGCTTTAATATATGGTTCTTCAACTCTATCTAAACGAGAAGGTTCAGGTAAGTCAGAAGGATTGTTTACAACAAATGCAGTTTCTGGATCTTTTTTAGTGTACGCCAGATACGAAACGTTAGGAACTGTAGTAATTACAGTCATATCAAACTCACGCTCTAAACGTTCCTGAATAATTTCCATGTGAAGCATTCCTAAGAAACCACAACGGAAACCAAATCCTAACGCTGCAGAACTTTCAGGTGTAAAAACAAGCGAAGCATCATTCAATTGCAGTTTTTCCATAGAAGAACGCAAATCTTCATAATCTTCAGTATCAACAGGATAAATTCCGGCGAAAACCATTGGTTTTACATCCTCAAAACCTGTAATCATATTGGTTGTCGGCGTTTTAGCATCTGTTAGAGTATCACCAACTTTTACTTCTTTGGCTTCTTTAATTCCAGAAATTAAATAACCAACATCACCACTTGAAATTACATTTTTAGGAACCTGATTTAGTTTTAAAGTTCCAATCTCGTCAGCAAAATATTCATTGCCAGTAGCCATGAATTTAATTTTCTGCCCTTTTCTAATTTCACCATTTACAACTCTAAAGATAACTTCGATTCCACGAAACGGATTATAAACCGAGTCAAAGATCAAAGCCTGTAATGGTTCATCAGGATTTCCTTTTGGAGCAGGAATTTTTTCGATAATGGCAGCTAAAATATTTTCTACACCAAAACCAGTTTTACCAGAAGCATGAATAATATCTTCTAATTTACAACCCAGTAAATCAATAATATCATCGCTAACTTCTTCTGGATTAGCGCTTGGTAAATCAACTTTGTTCAAAACCGGAATAATTTCCAGGTCATTTTCTAAAGCCAAATATAAGTTTGAGATCGTTTGTGCCTGAATACTCTGCGCAGCATCTACAATCAAAAGCGCGCCTTCGCAGGCCGCAATAGATCGTGAAACTTCGTATGAAAAGTCAACGTGACCAGGAGTGTCAATAAGGTTCAGAATATATTCTTCCCCTTTATAAGTATATTCCATTTGTATGGCATGACTTTTAATGGTAATTCCACGCTCACGTTCCAGGTCCATGTTGTCAAGCAATTGTGCTTTTTCTTCACGAGCTGTAACGGTTTGTGTAGCGCCCAATAAACGGTCTGCCAATGTACTTTTACCGTGGTCAATGTGTGCAATAATGCAAAAGTTACGTATCTTCTTCATTTTATATATTCAATTCTCTAAACGAGTTTTTTAGTAATTTTTGGGTATGAATTTGCGCTGCTGTAAATACTTTAGAGCGTGTTATTAAGGGGCAAAGATAGCGCAAAGTTTTGGATTCTGGAATGTAGTTGTTCGATTGTTGGGATTTGAAATTTAAAATACTCTTTAAAACTCAAAATTAAATCCTTTTTCAGTCAGTTTCTTGTAGATTTCATCATCAAACTTATACAATTTTGCCGCTCTATGCGAAACATCTTGTTGTTTTTCGTCTAATGCTACGAGCAGTTTCATGTGCAAAATCTTTCTTCGGAAATTAGATTTATCCAATTCAATTCCGAGAATTTCTTCATAAAGATGCATTAATTGCAATAAAGTAAATTTTTCCGGCAGTAAATTAAAACCAATTGGCGCCTGACGAACCCTGTTTCGAAGCTGCAATAAACTAAAATCAAGGATTTCGTTATGGTCAAAAATTAAATTTGGGATTTCATTAATCTTATACCATTTTGCTTCTCTTACCGATAAACTGGCTTCAATATTATAATCTTCCCGGTTTACCAAAGTATAATAACCAATCGTTACGACTCTTCTTTCGATAACACGTTTTGGGTCTGTAAAAGCTTTTAGCTGTTCCAGATAAATATTTTCAAGGCCAGTAAGTTCATGCAAAATACGTTGTGCGGCATCATCGGCACTTTCTTCTTTTTTCAGCCATCCGCCAAGAAGTCCCCATTGCCCGACACTTTCTCCTTGTGCATGTTGTACCAAAAGCACTTCAAGACTTTCTTTGTTAAAACTAAAAATAACGCAGTCAATAGTAATTCCGTCAATGGCTGGTTTGTCAATATCTGTGGTTTTTAATGTCAATTTTTATAGAGGTATTACTAGTATGTAAATGTTATGTGGTTTTTTAAAATTCAAAATTAAATCCTTTTTCTGTTAGCTTCTGGTAAATTTCTGGATCAAACTTGTACAACTTTGCTGCCCTGTGCGAAACATCCTGTTGTTTTTCATCTAAAGCAGCTAATAATTTCATGTGCAGAATTTTTCGCCTAAAATTAGATTTATCCATTTCAACACCTAAAATTTCTTCATACAAATGCATCAATTGCAATAGAGTAAATTTTTCCGGCAAAAGATTAAATCCTAATGGCGCCTGACGAACTCTGTTTTGAAGATGTTTTAAACTATAAGCCAAAATCTCATTATGATCGTATATCAAATCCGGAATACTGTTTATTTTATACCACTGAGCGTCAGATGCAGTAAAACCTGCTTTAATATTATAATCTTCACGCTTAACCAACGCATAATAACCAATCGTAATAACGCGTCGAAGCGGGAAACGATCCGGATCTCCAAAAGCTTTTAGCTGTTCCAGATAAATATTATCAAGCCCCGTAAGTTCATTTAACAAACGATGTGCAGCATCATCTGTACTTTCTTTTTTATAAATCCATCCTCCCGGAAGACCCCATTTTCCTTTGCTGATACCTTCGCCGTGCTGTACCAAAAGTACTTCCAGACTTCCTTTGTCGAAACCAAAAATTACGCAGTCAATCGTGATTGCATTCATTGCAGTTTGTTCACTTTTAGAAGCAGACTCGTCATGTAGATTTTCGACCATATCGGATATAAATTTTGACAAATTAAATAAATAAAATCAATAGTTGCCTTTATAAGCGCTGCATAATTTTTTTAACAAACCAATTTTTTGATAATCAATGGCTTGTGTTTTAGTCTAAAAATTCAATTTAAGAATTCTCTTTCTTAAGCTACTGATTTTCAAACTGCTAATTCATTATTTTTTTTAAGTTTTTTATTTCAATTTCAATAAATGCTTTATCGTATTAACAATAATGCAGGTTCAAATATTAGAATAGAAAAAAAATTACCTTAATATTTTGCTAATATAGAAAAAATGTTTTACACTTGTAGTCAAATTAACCATAAGATAAGTTCAATTTGACTATAAGTTTAAAGAGGACAAAATTACGACTAACTTAAAATACTGCAAATGTTTTTTTTAGGAATTGATTTAGGACGCTCTTGGATGGAATTAACAGCTTTTAATTCTGTAAAAAGAATTGCAAAAAATGCTGTTATGTTAACTGATTTTGAAATGCAGACTGCAAGATCAAAATCTGAAAAAAATCTCTCAACAAATTACCAATCAGAAAATACAAACTACACAAAAATACGCCTTGTAAATAGTGACTCTCATTTACAACTACAGGCGGGAAGATTGAGATAACGTATTTATATCTCAACTCAATCGATTGAAAAATAACTAACTTAAATTTAACCAACTCTTATTTATTATGAAAAGCAAATATTGTATTAAAACAACAATGCTTCCATTTTGTATGGCGCTGTTGCTTAGCGTATTTATGATGCAGTCTAGTTTTGCCCAGGAGCAGTCTAGAGCTATAAGCGGAAATGTAACATCGGCAGATGACGGTATGGGAGTACCGGGAGCTAGTGTTGCCATACAGGGAACAAAAACAAGTACTGCAACCGATTTTGACGGACTTTATAAATTGGAAGCAAAAACGGGTGACGTATTAGTAATCAGTTTTATGGGTTACAAAACACAGAAAGTTACTGTTGGAACTCAAAAAGTAATCAATGTTGTACTACAGACAGAAACAGCAGAGCTTAAAGAAATTGTGGTTATCGGTTACGGTACACAAAAGAAAAAGGTAAATACTGCAGCAACATCTTTAGTTTCTGGTAAAGACATTCAGCAAGTTGCAACTCTGGATGTTGTAAATGCTTTACAAGGTCAGGCAGCAGGTGTAAATGTTACCTCAACGTCTGGACAGCCGGGAGCAGGAATGGCAGTAAACATTCGTGGAGTAGGAACAGCAGGAAACAACACACCACTTTATGTGGTTGATGGTGTTGTTGTTGATAACGGAATCGGGTATCTTGATCCGTCTTCTATAGAAAGAATCGACGTTCTTAAAGACGCCTCTGCAGGTTCTATCTACGGAGCTAGAGCGGCAAACGGTGTTATTTTGGTAACGACTAAAAAAGGAAAAGAAGGAAAAATTAATGTGGCATTTAATAGTTACACCGGTTTTCAGCAAGTAGCTAAAAAACTGGATTTATTAAACACACAAGAGTACACAACCATTATGAATGAGGCTCGTGTAAATTCTGGTCTTACACCATTATACACACAAGCCCAAATTGCCGGACTTCCAAATCATGACTGGCAGGACGATTTGTTTAAAGATGGTGCATTAAAACAAAATCACTCACTTACCATTAGCGGAGGCGATAAAAAATCTACAATTGCAACCGGAATTTCGTATTACGGACAAGAAGGAATGATTGGTGCTGCAACAAATCAGTCTCAATATGACCGTGTTACTTTTAGTGTAAATTCAACTTCAGAAGTAATTGAAGATCATTTAAAAATTGGAGAAAACTTCTCTTTTGCTAATATCAAAAGTTCTGGTGTAGCAGATCAGGGAATTTACAGTAATGCGATCAGAAGCTTTTTAAACGCTGCGCCAATTGATGCGGCTTATGATGCCAATGGAGGTTTTGCTCATTCTTCAATCTCAGCAGACATCAGTAATCCTTTAGGATCATTATACTACAATAACTTTAATGAAACAAAATCAAACCGTTACGTAGGGAACATTTTTGCAGAATTAAAGTTCTTAAAGAATTTTACCTATAGAACGAGTTTTGGTGTAGATATGTCAGACAGTAATTACCGTTCATTCAAGCCGGTTTATTCTCTTTCTTCAAACGATAATAACACCGTTTCCAGCGTAACTCAAAATGCAACTAAATCTTTAGGTTGGATTTTTGAAAACACTTTACAATACAAAGCAACTTTAAACGGAGTTCATAATTTTGATGTTTTATTGGGTACTTCTGCCAAAAAAAATACTTCTGATTTTATGGAAGGAACAGGTAAAAACCTAACTTTTGATGATTTTGCACATGCCTATTTAAGCAATGCTACAGATCAGACATCAAATACAGTAAAAGGAAATCGTGCAGATTACGGAATTCAATCTTATTTCGGACGTTTATTGTATGATTACAACAACAAATATTTATTTACCGCAACTTTAAGAAGAGACGGTTCGTCAAACTTTGCTTCTTCAAACCGATACGGATATTTCCCTTCTGTTTCTGCAGGTTGGAATGTTGACAAAGAAAGTTTCTTCAAAGAAAATAAAGTTTTAAACACCTTAAAACTAAGAGCAAGCTGGGGACAAAATGGTAACGACCAAATTCCTGCTTTTTCTTATATGTCAACCATTAGTTCATACAATAAAAACTACCACTTTGGTACAGGAACAGAAACATTGCAAACAGGAGCAAGCCCAGATCAGCTTTCAAATCCTGACTTAAAATGGGAAACTTCAGAGCAGTTAGATTTTGGTTTTGATGCAACATTGTTCCATAATTTTAATCTAACGTTTGATTATTACGATAAGAAAACAAAAGACTGGCTAGTTCTGGCTTCTATTCCGGTTTATGCAGGTGCAACAGCTCCTTATATCAACGGGGGAGATATTCAAAATAAAGGTGTTGAGCTTGCATTAGGATATCACACAAAAATTGGAGAAAACTGGAATTTTGCTGTAAATGCGAATATTTCTCATAATGAAAACAAAGTAATCAGAGTTGCCAACAGTGAAGGAATCATTCACGGAGATCCAAACTTATTGTTTCAGGGAACAGATGAGTTAAATCGTGTTGAGGTTGGACAGCCAATTGGTTATTTCTACGGATTAAAAACAGCTGGAATTTTCCAAAATGCTGCCGAAGTTGCAGCAAGTGCACAACCTGCAGCACAGCCGGGAGACGTTCGTTTTGTAGATTTAAACGGAGATGGAAAAATCGATGCTAATGATAAAACGAAAGTTGGAGATCCAAATCCTGATTTTACTTATGGTTTAAATTTTGACTTGTCGTACAAAGCATTTGATTTTAGCATTAATACGTATGGCGTTTCTGGAAGCCAAAATGTTTTCGGAATTCACGATCCAACTCGTGGTTACACCAATTATACTACTGATATCTTAAACAGATGGACTACAGAAGGAAGTTCTAACAGAGTTCCAAGAGTAACTTACGGAACAGATTCTAATGGAAATTACACTAAGTTTTCTGATTTGTATGTTCAAAATGCAGATTTCTTCAGAATCAAGAATGCAACTTTGGGCTGTGACTTAACAAAGCTGACCAGCAAATTGAGTTTCTTCAGCAAATTCAGATTGTATGTTGCGGCTAATAACCTTTACACCTTTACAAAATACAAAGGTATGGATCCTGAAATTGGTTTTGGAAACACGGCCAGAGACAGCAACGGTAACTTAACACAACCGTGGGCAAAAGGAATCGACGTAGGATATTATCCACAGCCAAGAACATACATGATGGGTCTTAATGTTAACTTTTAAATTTTGAAAACGATGAAAACATATATAAAATTATTTGCTATCTCAAGCTTATTCGTTTTAGGAGCTTGTTCTGGTGATTTTTTAGACACAGAACCTTCTACAACCAAAGTTGAAGAGAATTTTTATAAAACACCGGCAGACGCTTATCAGGGATTAGTTGCAATTTATGATGTATTGCAGCGTGAAGCTTACGGAGGACCTTTATTAATTAGCGAGCAGGCATCTGATGATTGTTTTGGAGGATATGGTATTGCCGATGCTCAGTCTGATATAGAATGGGATCGATTTTTATTTGTTTCGAATAAAGAAATGAATGCCGATGTTTGGAAATATGCTTATTTAGGAATTTACAGAGCCAACATTTTACTTGAAAATCTAAGTAAAGTAAACTGGGGAACAGATACAGCACTAAAAACCAGATACGAAGCAGAAGCTCGTTTTTTAAGAGCGCATTTCCATTTTATGGCAGCAAAAATGTTTGGCGATATCGTGCCTTTAGATCATACAATTGCAGCAAGCGAATTTTTACTACCAAGACAATCTGCAGAAGTAACGTATGCATTAATTGGTAACGATTTAAAATTTGCTGCAGATAATTTAAGCACAGACAATTATTCTCAAACAGGAAATGCCAATTACGGACGTATTACAAAATGGGCTGCAGAAGCGTATTTAGCAAGAACCTTTTTGTTCTACACAGGATATTACAAAAAAGTAGATTTGGCTGGAGTTGTAACCAAAGCACAAGCTGTAACTTATATCAATGATGCAGTAAGCAACAGCGGACACAATCTGGTTTCGGATTTTGCTAATCTTTGGCTTGCAGCGTCTTTCGATAAATTTGCTGGAGAAGACAATACAGAAATGGTTTGGGCTGTTCGTTTTAACGGTTCAGGAAAAGGAGATTGGAACTTAAACGAAGGAAACCGTTTTCAGGTAGATATTGCACCTCGTGGCGGCGCGATCGGACCTTATGCAACAGGATGGGGAGGAGCAACCGTAACGCCAAAATTATACAATGCTTACGAGCCGGGAGATACACGTAGAGATGCAACAATTATTGATTATAAAAATGAGACCTACAAAGGAAATCCTTTAAACTTTGATGCCGTGGCAAGAGAACAACGTCAGTACACAGGATATTCTTGGAAAAAATACTGTCCGATAAACAATGATGCAGGAACAAGTATCGTAGAGGCAAACGGTGGAAACTTTCAAATTGATAACTATCAGGATTATGCAATTATTCGTTTTTCTGATGTATTGTTAATGGCTGCTGAATTGAATTTTGAAGGAAATCCAGGACTTGCATTAGCAGATATCAACAGAGTTCGTGACAGAGCTTTTAAAGATACAAACCACAGATTAACAACGGCTAATTTTACTGTTCCGGCAATCATGAAAGAGCGTCAGTTAGAATTAGCACTAGAGGGATTACGTTATTTTGACTTAATCAGACAAGGAATGGATGTTACTAAAGCTGCAATTGACAATACAAATGCCGATGCTCAGTTTAATGTAACTTTTAGAACAGAAACACAAGGCTGGTTCCCATTACCGCAATCTCAAATAGTACTTTCAAACGGAACTATTTCACAAAATCCAGGTTGGTAATTAACTAAAAACAAATGATTATGAAACGTATATTATATATTTTAATAGCAGCAATAACCATAAGTTCGCTATTATTCTCATGCGAGGCAGTAGAAGATCGTGAGAGCCTGCCAGAAGTAACATTAACACCTTCAACCGTTAAGTTTTCGGTGACACAAAATACCACGAATAAAAACATTGTTATTCTAAAAAATGAAGATCCTGCCGTAGTGCCGTATTGGAGATATGTAGATGCAAGAGGAAATGAATTAGGGCATTCTAATAAAAGCGACGATCAGGTTACGCTTCCCTTTGCAGGAAAGTACACGATTTATTTTACAGCTTACACAAGAGGAGGTTCTGTAGATGCACCACCGGTAACATTGGATATTGCACAAAATGACGAAACGTATTTCAGCGACCCAAAATGGAAAATGCTAACAAACGGTGTAACCGGAAAAACCTGGGTTTTAGATTTTATAGATCCGGTTGGCTGGGCTGGTTTAGATTATCCTGGAAAAACTGGAGACAACTGGAACTGGTTTCCAGATTATGCAAGTAATTCATGGATTATGCCAAGCAAAGATTGGGGCGAAATGTATTTTGATTTAAATGGAGGTTACAACACTACAGTAAAACAAACGGCACTTACAACCGCTGCTCAGACAAACAAAACAGGAACATACGGTCTTGATATCGCCAACAATAAATTGGTTTTTAACGGAGGTGTAGAAATGCTTTACGGAGGAGATTACTATGGAGACTGCGCTATTTGGAACAGCGTAAAATTGGTTGAACTTACCGATAATTCATTACGCTTAGCCGTAATTCGTAATCAAAGTAGAACCGGCGAAGGAGTTTGTTTAATCGTTTTCCATTACAAACCAAAACGATAACCAATAAGCTGAAATAACAACGAAATGTTAATAGGTTATTATTAATTTTAAACTGCCGATAATTGATTTTTAGTCATTTATCGGTATGTTTATAATAATATTAAAAATAAAAAGCACCAACAACATGACGAATAAAAGAAAAAAAATAAGTAAAACAGTATCATTGTTAATGTTAACTGCGGGTATTTTATTAAGTTCTTGCAGCAAAAAAGAAGATGTTTTTGTCGATCGAAAAGTTTCTTTTAATTCAGATTGGAGCTTTCACCTAAACGATAGTATTGCAGATAAAGATACCATTGGTGCCACAACAAAATGGCGTACGCTAAATGTACCGCACGATTGGAGCATCGAAGGAAAATTTGATGAAAAAAGTCCGGCAGGTTACGGAGGTGGATCGCTGAATGGAGGCTTAGGCTGGTACAAAAAAACATTTAAAGTAAATGCCGAAGACAGCACAAAAGTAACTTCAATAACTTTTGACGGCGTTTACAAAAACAGCGAAGTCTGGATCAACGGACATTATTTAGGAAAACGTCCAAACGGTTACATTGGTTTTCAATATGAAATTTCCAAATACCTAAATTACGGAGACAAAAACAACGAAATAATTGTGAAGGTTGATAACTCAAAACAACCCAATTCACGTTGGTATTCTGGTTCTGGAATTTTTAGAAATGTCTGGATAGAAACTACCGATAAACTGCACGTAGCGCAATGGGGAACTTACATTACAACTCCAAAAGTTACGGCTGAAAAAGCTTCGGTAAATTTTGAAACTACAATTCAAAATCAAAATTCAGAATCAAAAAAAGCAACAATTACCACCACTATTTTTAAAGAAGATACCAAAGTAACATCCGTTACCCAAAATATTATAATTGGTGCAAATGCAAATCAGACAATAAAGCAATTAAGCGAAGTTGAAAATCCTGTTTTATGGTCAGTTGAAAAACCAGAATTGTATACAGCAGTTACAGAAATTTCGCTTGACGATAAAATTATAGATCAATACAAAACTAATTTCGGAATCAGAGATTTTAAGTTTGATGTAAACAAAGGTTTTATTTTGAATGGAAAACAAGTCAAAATAAAAGGAGTTTGCATGCATCATGATTTAGGACCGTTAGGTTCTGCAATTAACACGCGAGCCATCGAACGTCAATTGGAAATCCTAAAAGGAATGGGCGTAAACGGAATCAGAACTTCACACAATCCTCCCGCTCCTGAACTTTTAGAACTTTGTGATAAAATGGGTTTCATTGTCATGGATGAAGCTTTTGACATGTGGAAACAAAGCAAAACCAAATACGATTACGGAAACGATTGGGACAAATGGCACAAAAAAGATTTAGTTGATCAATTATTGAGAGACCGAAATCATCCAAGTGTTTTTATGTGGAGTATCGGAAATGAAATTCCGCAGCAATGGGACGAAAGCGGTGTAACAATTGCAAAAGAATTGGCTGTAATAACACGTCAATACGATAAAACTAGACCAGTTACCGCAGCGATGAATCCGCCGGTAAATATGAATATTGATGCGGTAACTTTACAATTTGAGCAAAAAAATGTTCAATTTAATCCCATTGCAAAATCAGGTGCGTTAGATCTTATCGGATACAATTATGCACATCAAACTTATCAATATCATCAAAAAAACTTCCCGGGAGTTCCGTTTATTGCAACCGAAACAACTTCAGGTTTAGAAACACGAGGTTATTATGACGCTGTTTCAGATACTATAAAAAAATGGCCGGTAAGATGGGATCTTAAATTTACAGAAGGAAATCCAGGAAACACTGTTTCGGCTTACGATCAGGTTCAGGCACCGTGGGGTTCTACGCACGAAGCAACTTGGAAAGTAATCAAAAAATACGATTTCCTTTCTGGAATGTACATTTGGACAGGTTTTGATTATATCGGTGAACCAACTCCGTACGAATGGCCGTCTGTAAGTTCTTATTTCGGAATTGTAGATTTAGCCGGTTTTCCGAAAGATGTGTATTATATGTACCAAAGCGAATGGACAGACAAAACCGTGCTGCACATTTTCCCACATTGGAACTGGAAAACCGGACAAACCGTTGACGTTTGGGCATATTATAATAATGCAGATGAGGTTGAACTTTTCTTAAACGGAAAATCAGTTGGAATTAGAAGTAAAAAAGGAGATGATTTACATGTAATGTGGAAAGTTCCTTTTCAACCCGGAACACTAAAAGCAGTTTCTCGTAAAAACGGAAAAACAGTTTTAGAAACCGAAATCAAAACAGCTGGAAATCCTTCAAACTTAAAACTAACAGCAGACAGAAGTACGATAAAAGCAGATGCAAACGACTTGTCTTTTGTCACCGTTGATATTTTAGACGATAAAGGAACTTTAGCTCCAAATGCCAATAACGAAATTCAATTTTCATTAAAAGGAAATGGAAAAATTGTCGGCGTTTGCAGCGGTGATCCGGTAAGTCACGAATCGTACAAAGGCACAAAACACACCGCATTAAACGGAAAATGTTTGGTGATAATACAATCCAGTAATAAAACAGGAAGATTAGAATTGACCGCTAAAGCGAATGGATTAAAAGAAGCTGCAATTGTAATTACAGCAGAATAATGATTCCAACTCCTGCAAGGTTTCCAAAACCTTGTAGGTATAAATAAGTCTGGAATAAGTAAAAAAATTAAACCTACAAGGTTTTGGAAACCTTGCAGGTTGGAAAAAATAAATAAAACAACCAATGAAAAACACACAGCTAAAAGCATTGTTTTCGATTGTTATTTTAGGATTTTTTGCAACGCCAAAAGCGACAGCACAAATCCAAAATGCAGACGTTTTAAACGCTCCTATAGATATCAGCAAAGATTTTCAGAATTACCTGAACACATTTTATTTTGCAGACGAACTGGCATCTTTTGATGCGGCAACAGGAAAAGGAACCATAAAATATTTGCGATACAACTATAAAACACGTCAGGCTTTCAACAACATGATGATGAAACCAGATGTTGAAAAAGCAAACGAATTTCCAACAACAGAATACGAAGAATCTCCGGTTTTGCCGTTTCAAATTCAATTTGTTTCAGACAGAACCATCAGAATAAAAACCACTTCAGGACCACAATTTCATCCACAAAAAGAGTCTTTGATGTTGATTGACGGCGTTGCGCCAAATCATCCTGAATTATGGAAATATTCTAAAATCGAAGGCGGTCATAAATATACAAGTGCACACGGTTCTGTAGAAATTTTGACAAAACCTTGGCATGTAAAAATCTACGATGAAAAAGGAAAATTGCTAACAAGCACACTTCACGATACCGATTTTAAAAACAGTTATACGCCAACACTTCCGTTTTCGTATGTTCGCAGAAACAGTGATTATTCGAGAAGTATGGGCGCAGCGTTTAGTTTAGAACCAGACGAAAAAATATTTGGTTGTGGAGAATCCTTCACACAATTCAACAAACGCGGACAAAAAGTAGTTTTATGGGCAGATGATGCCAATGGAATTCAGAATGAAACGATGTACAAACCCGTTCCGTTTTATATGAGCAGCCGTGGATATGGCGTTTTCATGCATCATTCAACACCAATTACAGTAGATTTCGGAAAATACTTTGGAAGCGCCAACGAAATGTACATTGGCGATGACGAAGCCGATTTATTTTTCTTTATCGGAGAACCAAAAGAAATTCTAGACGCTTATACAGATCTAACCGGAAAAGCTGCAATGCCGCCACTTTGGTCATTCGGTTTCTGGATGAGCCGTATTACCTATTTCACAGAAAAAGAAGGAAGAGAAGTAGCAAAAGACCTTCGTAAATATAAAATCCCAACAGATGTAATTCATTACGATACAGGGTGGTTTGATGTAGATTGGAGAAACAATTACGAGTTTGCAAAATCTCGTTTCCCAGACGCACAAAAAATGATGTCAGATCTAAAAGAAGATGGATTTCATATTTGTCTTTGGCAATTGCCGTATTTCACACCAAAGAACACGTTATTTCCAGAAATTATGGAAAAAGATTTGGCTGTAAAAGACCGCAAAGGAAATCTTCCTTACGAAGATGCCGTTTTAGATTTTTCAAACCCAGAAACTGTAACGTGGTATCAAGGAAAATTGAAAAAGCTATTCGATCAGGGCGTTTCGGTTTTCAAAGTAGATTTTGGAGAAGCTGCACCACCGGATGGAATTTATAAGTCTGGACGTACAGGTTTCTATGAGCATAATTTATACCCGCTTCGTTACAACAAAGCCGTTGCAGAAATTACTCAAAAAGAAAAAGGATACACCTTAATCTGGGCAAGAAGTACGTGGGCAGGAAGCCAGCGTTACCCATTACATTGGGGCGGTGACGCCGAAACTTCAAACGGAGCTATGTCTTCAGAATTAAGAGGCGGACTTTCGTTAGGATTAAGCGGTTTCAGTTTCTGGAGTCATGATGTTGGAGGTTTTGCAACAAAATCACCAGAGAATTTATACAGAAGATGGGCGCCATTCGGGATGTTTACTTCACACGTAAGAAGCCACGGCGAACCTCCGCGCGAACCTTGGTTGTACAGCAAAGATTTCTTGGAAGGATTTAGAAAAGCAGACAATATGCGTTACGAATTAATGCCATATATCTACGCGCAAGCCAAAGAAAGTTCTCAAAAAGGATTACCAATGATGCGTGCCTTATTTGTAGAATTTCCAAACGATCCGGGAGCTTGGTTAGTAGACAACGAATATTTATTCGGATCAAGTATTTTGGTTGCACCGCTTTTTGAAGAAGTTACAGAAAGAGATGTTTACCTTCCGGAAGGAACCTGGATTGATTATCAAACTAAAAAAGTATATCAAGCCGGATGGCATAAAATCAAAGCCGGCGATGTGCCAATCGTAGTTTTAGTAAAAGACGGAACTGCATTGCCTCACATTGGTTTAGCACAATCTACAAAAGATATGGATTGGAGTAAATTAACTTTAAAAGTATATGCCAGCGATGCAACAACTTCGGCGAAAGCCAAAGTCTATTTACCAGATGGCGATAAAGTTCAAGACATTACAGTAACCAAAAAAGGAAACAATTTTGAAGTAACTGCAAACCCATTAAATGGAAAAACCACTTTTAAAACGGAGTGGGTTAAATAAAAAAAGGTTTGCCACGAATTACACTAATTGCACGAATTTAATTAGTGGAGATTAGTGTAATTCGTGGCTAAAAAAATAAACACATAGAAACATAGGTTTTTGTTTGTGAATAAAAGGAAATAAAAAGAAACTAGTTTCTAACACATAGCTATGTGAATTTAAACAAATGAAATGCCTTTTTTAAAGATTCCAATGAACTATGATTCTATGTGTTAAAAAAATATTACACGAATTTTAATTAGTGAAAATTAGTGCAATTAGTGGCAAAAAAAACATCCCAAAAAGGATAAAAAATAAGTTTTTGTTGAGTTTTTAAATCGGGCGAAAGCTCACGCCTCGTCCGATTTATTATTATGAATAAAGAAAATATCATGAAAAAAAGTCTAATTCTCCCTGCCTTATTACTTTCAATTACGATTGGATACAGCCAGAAAAATACATACGAACTGGCTTCGCCGAACGGCCAGAATAAAATAAAATTCGAATTGGTAAAAAACGCTCCAAAGTATGCAGTATCACACGGAAAATCAGAAGTGATTACACCATCGGATATGGGGTTTTTATTAAAAGGAAATGAAGATTTAAGCACCAATTTTGAAATCAAAAATGTAAAAAACACTTCTTTTGATGAAGCTTGGGAACAGGTTTGGGGAGAAAAGAAAAATATCAGAAATCACTACAATCAGTTGGTAGTCGATTTACAGCAAAAAACAGGAAACAAACGCAAACTTCAAATTCAGTTCAGAGCTTTTGATGACGGAGTTGCTTTTAGATACGTTTATCCAAAACAAAATGTAAAAGACAGCATTTTTATTATGGATGAAAAAACGACTTTCAACTTAAAAGAAGACGGAAAAGCGTGGTGGATTCCGGCAAACAGAGAAAACCGCGACGAATATCTTTTTAAAGATGCGCCCGTAAGTACGCTTGATACCGTTTTAACTCCATTAACAATAGAAAGCAAAAACGGATTAGCATTAAGTTTTCACGAAGCAAATTTGAATGATTTCGCCAGTATGACTTTGGTGAACACAACTGGAACTCAATTAAAATCAGATTTGGTGCCGTGGGCGGATGGCGTAAAAGTTCGCGTAAAAGATACTTTTACTTCTTCTTGGAGAACCATTCAAATTGGCGAAAATCCGGGAGAATTAATTACTTCATATTTGATTTTGAATTTGAATGAGCCAAACCAATTAAAAAACACCGCGAATTATTTCAAACCTTATAAATACTTCGGAATCTGGTGGGGAATGCACATCGGGAAATATACGTTTTGGGAAAGCGACAAACAAGGTGCAACAACCAAACATGCGGAAGAATATATTGATTTTACTGCTAAAGAAGGATTTCATCATTTATTAATTGAAGGCTGGAACAAAGGCTGGACACCAGGCTGGTACGAAAATCGTATGCACATGTTTAGCTTCACAAAAAGCGCAGATAATTTTGATTTAGATAAAGTAGTTGCTTACGGAAAAAGTAAAAATGTTGAATTAATAGGATATCACGAAACGGGTTCGAACTTAATCAATTACTTAAAAGAAGTTGATGAAGGATTTGCTTTATACAAAAAGTTAGGAATTCATACCGTAAAAATCGGTCACGTAGGTTCAAAATTAAACATGAAACAAATGCACTTCGGTCAATTTGGAGTAAATTATTTCAGATACATTTTAGAAAAAGCAGCACAGTATGATTTAGCCGTTTTATACCACGAATCAATAAAAGATACAGGAGAAAGAAGAACTTTTCCAAATATGATTTCGAGAGAAGCAGCGCGCGGACAAGAATATAACGCTTGGAGCGAAGGAAATCCGCCAAATCACTTAACGATTATTCCGTTTACAAGATTACTTTCCGGACCAATGGATTTTACACCTGGAATTTTTGATGTTGAGGTAAAACAAGGATATCCGGGAAAAAGAATTCAGGGAACAGTAGGACAACAGTTGGCCTTATATGTAACGATTTATGCACCAATCCAAATGATGGCAGATCTTCCGGAAAATTATGAAGGAAAACCAGCTTTACAATTCTTAAAAGATGTTCCAACAGATTGGGAAGACACTAAAATCTTAGAAGGAAAAATAGGAGAATACATTACAACAGCAAGAAAAGACAGAAACAGCGCCGATTGGTATTTGGGAACTTTAACAAATGAAAATCCAAGAAATGTAGAAGTTTCACTATCATTCTTAGATCCAAAATTTAGTTACGAAGCACAAATTTATGTAGATGCCGAAGGAACAGATCAAAAACACAATCCGGAAGCAGTGGCGATTTCTAAGAAAATTGTAAAAGCTTCAGATAAATTGCAATTGAAATTAGGCGGTGCCGGAGGTGGTGCAGTAAGATTCAAAAAATTGTAGGTATCCTATAGAGAATAAAATATTTAGCCACAGATTAAAATGATTAAAAAGATTTTTTTATGCTCTCGCAGATTTAGCAGATCATAGAGATTTTTTCTGAGTAAAAAATATATACACAGTTAAAAAGATTTAAATCTGCATGATCTGCTAAATCTGCGAGAGAAAAGAAAAAATCCTTTTAATCTGTGGCAAAAAAACAAACCATTTTCAGATGAAAAAACTTTTAATAGCAGTAGTTTTAATTAGTTCAGTCCACTTAATTGGTCAAAACCGAATTATAAAAGTTGATTACAACAAATCGGCTGGGAAATTAAACACCATGTTCAAAGAATGCATTGGTGCCGGAAGAGCAAATGAAGGACTTCGTGCAGACTGGCAGCAACAATTGGCATTAGTGAAAAAAGAATGTGATTTTAAATACATTCGGTTTCATGGTTTATTGTCTGATGATATGGCGGTTTACAGAGAAGATTCAAAAGGAAATCCAGAATACAATTATCAATACGTTGATGTTTTATTCGATTATATTGTGAGTCTAAAAATGAAACCATTTGTAGAATTAGGTTTTATGCCAAATGCATTAGCGAGCGGAAAAGAAACCATTTTTTGGTGGCGCGGCAATGTTACGCCACCAAAAGATTATAAAAAATGGGAAGATTTAATAAAAAATCTAACACAGCATTTTAAAGAACGTTATGGAGATGAAGAAGTAAAAACATGGTATTTTGAAGTTTGGAACGAACCCAATCTTTCACCGGGATTTTGGACAGGAACACAAGCCGATTATTTCAAATTATACGAATATGCAGCACGCGGTATTAAAACCGTAAATCCAGCTTACAAAGTAGGCGGACCAGCAACAGCCGGAGCAGGATGGGTTCCCGAAACGATTGATTTTTGTGCAAAAAATAATGTTCCGTTAGATTTTATTTCGACACATACTTATGGCGTAAATCAAGGATATTTAGACGAATTCGGAACTTCTGGAACAGTTCTAAGTCAAGATCAAAATAGTATTAGCGGTGACGTTATCAATTCGCGCAAGCAGATTAGCAATTCGGCTAAACCAAATTTAGAATTGCATTACACAGAATGGAGTTCCTCTTATACGCCCGCAGATCCAATTCACGATAGTTACCACTCTGCCGCTTATATTCTGCAGAAATTAAAACAAGTTGGCAATGCTGCAAACTCTATGTCGTATTGGGTTTTTACCGATATTTTTGAAGAAGCAGGTCCAAGATTCACACCTTTTCACGGCGGTTTTGGTTTACTAAGTACGCAAGGAATTAAAAAACCGGCTTATTTTTCTTATTCATTACTAAATAAATTGGGCGAAACAGAACTTCAAAATCAAGATACTTCTTCTTGGGCATCAAAAAATGTAAAAGGTAATGTACAGCTTTTGTTTTGGGATTTTACAAATACGCATCCCGGAGAAAAAGTTTGGAATCAAACGTATTATGTTCAGGATCTTCCATCAAAAGAAAAAGGAACGGTGAAAATTGAAATTGACGGATTGCAAAAAGGAAAATATACTTTAGAAATTTACAAAGTTGGTTATAAAGTAAACGACGCTTACGCGGATTATCTGGCTATGAATAAACCAAGCCAATTAACTCGCCAGCAGGTAAATTCAATAAAAACCAAAAATAACGGCGCACCAATTTCAACAGAAAAAGTTACAATTGACACAAAAGGAACGTTTAGTAGAGAATTTAAAATTAAAGAAAATGACGTTGTATTTCTTAATTTTATTAAACAATAATAGACCACAAAAAACCACAAAAACAATAAATTATTAACTGTATTTAAAGAGGTGGAGTGAGGATTCAGAATCTTTAAAGCTAAAAAATCTAACTATTATCTATGAAAAACAAAATGATATACCTTTCGGCAGCATTGACTTTTGTATTATTTGCATCTTGTAAAAACGATACGCAATCTACGACTTCAGAAGCAGCACAGACCGAAGAATATATAGGAAAAGAAATCGGTACTGAACATGATGCCGAAATAGACAAATTGATTGCTCAAATGACAATCGAAGAAAAAGTTGGAATGCTTCACGGTAATAGTATGTTTGCCAACGCTGGCGTAAAACGTTTAGGAATTCCAGAATTAAAAATGGCAGACGGACCTTTGGGAGTTCGTGAAGAAATCTCGCGCGACAACTGGGCGCCAGCTGGATTAACAAATGATTTTGCAACTTATTATCCTGCGGGCGGTGCTTTGGCAGCAACTTTTAATACTGCGATGGCACATACTTTCGGAGCCAGTTTAGGAGAAGAATTACGTGCCAGAGACAAAGACATGTTACTTTCGCCAGCCATAAATATGGTAAGAACGCCGCTTGGAGGACGTACGTATGAATATATGTCTGAAGATCCGTTTTTGAATAAAAAAATTGCGGTGCCGTTGATCGTTGGTTTGCAGGAAAAAGACGTTATGGCGTGTGTAAAACATTTCGCAGCAAACAATCAGGAAACGAATCGTGATTTTGTCGATGTACAAATTGACGAACGTACACTTCGCGAAATTTATCTTCCAGCATTTGAAGCTTCAATAAAAGAAGCAAAATCGTATGCTATAATGGGCGCTTACAACAAATTTAGAGGCGAATATCTATGTGAAAACGATTATATGCTGAATAAAATCCTTCGTGACGAATGGGGATTTAAAGGAATTGTAGTTTCAGATTGGGCTGCAGTACATTCTACAGCAAAAACATTAAAAAATGGTTTGGATATCGAAATGGGAACTCCAAAACCGTTCAATGAATTTTTTCTTGCCGATAAATTATTAGCAGCAGTAAAATCTGGAGAAGTTTCTGAAGCTGAAATTAATCTGCATGTAAAACGTATTTTGAGAGTTTTATTTCAAGTTAAAGCAATGGGAGGCGGAACGCGTGCAAAGGGAAGTATTGCAACAGAAGCACATTATCAAGATGCATACAAAATTGCAGCAGAAGCAATTGTATTGTTGAAAAACGAAAACAATACGCTTCCATTAAAATTGGACGGCGTAAAATCGATTGCCGTAATCGGGAACAACGCAACCAAGAAAAATGCACTTGGCGGATTTGGTGCCGGAGTAAAAACAAAAAGAGAAGTTACACCGCTTGATGGTCTTAAAAACAGATTGCCTTCTTCAATAAAAATTAATTATGCAGAAGGATATTTAGAGCGTTATGACGAAAGAAATAAAGGAAACTTAGGAAATATTACTTCTACAGGACCAGTTACAATCGATAAATTGGATGATGCAAAAGTTCAGGAAGCAGTAGAAGCCGCTAAAAATTCTGATGTTGCAATCATTTTTGCAGGTTCAAACCGCGATTACGAAACAGAAGCTTCAGATCGTAGAGATTTACATTTGCCTTTTGGACAAGAAGAATTAATCAAAAAAGTAATGGCAGTAAACCCAAGAACAATCGTTGTTATGATTGCCGGCGCTCCTTTTGATGTAAATGAAGTAAGTCAAAAAACGAAAGCTTTGGTTTGGAGCTGGTTTAATGGTTCTGAAGGCGGAAATGCATTAGCAGATGTATTGTTAGGAAAAGTAAATCCGTCAGGAAAATTGCCGTGGACAATGCCTAAAAACATTATGGATTCTCCTGCACACGCTACAAAAAGTTTCCCTGGAGATAAAATCGTAAATTATGTCGAAGGAATTTTGATCGGTTACCGTTGGTTTGATACCAAAAATATAGCACCATTATATCCTTTCGGATTCGGATTATCGTACACCACTTTTTCTTTTGATAATGCTAAAGCAGACAAAACAGAATACGCACAAAACGATGTAATTGAAGTTTCTGTTGAAGTAAAAAACACCGGAAAAGTTGACGGAAAAGAAGTAGTACAATTGTATTCTTCAAAATCAGGTTCAAAAATTACACGTGCAGCGCAAGAACTTAAAGGTTTCCAAAAAACAGACGTAAAAGCAGGAAGTTCGAATACAGTAACAATAAAAGTTCCGGTAAAAGAATTAGCATATTACGATGTTGCGACTAAAAAATGGACCGTTGAACCCGGAAAATACATTCTGAAACTAGGAAATTCTTCAAGAGACATCAAAAAAGAAATCCCGGTAACAATCAAGTAATTTTTTTTTAAAACCATATAAGTGATATAAGTTCATTTAAAACCAAACTTATAATTCCTTACATCACTTATATGGTTTAAATTAAGCAAACCAAATTTTAAGTTTAAAATGAAAAAAACAATCAAAGATTACTTCATAACTGCCGTGTTTTTTATCTTTTTTGGAGGTGTTTTTGCCTGCAGTTCAGATAAAGAAACAGCAGAAATAACAGTTCCGGAAACAGTTGGATTATATCCGAGTTACAATACAAATCCAATTCCGGCAGATGCATCAGGAATGGGAAGTACAGCCGTACAATTAGCATCAAAAATAAAACTCGGCTGGAATATTGGTAATACTTTAGAAGCAACCGGCGGAGAAACTGCATGGGGAAATCCAAAAGTAACCAAATCCTTAATTGATGCCGTAAAAGCAAATGGTTTTAATGCCATAAGAATTCCATGTTCCTGGAATCAAAATATGGAAAACTCATCAACAGCAAAGATCAAAGCTGATTGGCTAAACAGAGTCAAAGAAGTCGTGCAATACTGTGTAGACAATGATATGTATGTTGTTGTTAACATTCACTGGGACGGTGGCTGGCTGGAAAACAATATTACCGAAGCCAAAAAAGTAGAAAACAACGCCAAACAAAAAGCCTTTTGGGAACAAATCGCAACAACTTTACGCGGCTTTGACGAACATTTACTTTTTGCAAGCGCCAACGAACCAGCAGTTGAAGATGCGACACAAATGGCAGTTTTAACATCTTATCACCAAACTTTTATAGATGCCGTTCGTTCTACAGGCGGAAAAAACTCATATCGTACATTAGTAGTTCAAGGTCCAACAACAGACATCGAAAAAACCAATAAATTAATGACAACATTACCAACTGATAAAGCCACAAGCCGAATGATGGTCGAAGTTCATTATTATGCACCGTGGAATTTTGGAGGTTTAACCAAAGACGAATCTTGGGGAAAAATGTTTTATTATTGGGGAGCCAATTATCACTCGACAACCGATACAGAGCGAAATGCAACTTGGGGAGAAGAAGCCGATTTAGAAAAGAATTTTAAATTAATGAAAACTCAATTTGTAGACAAAGGAATTCCGGTTTTGTTAGGAGAATTTGGAGCAATCCGCAGATCGAGTTTAACCGGAGATGCGTTAACTTTACATCTAAAATCTAGAGCCTATTATCTTAAAACGGTTGTAAAACAAGCAAAAGCAAATGGCTTATTACCTTTTTATTGGGACGAAGGAAATCTTGGTAACAATGGTTTTGGAATTATCAATAGAAGTAACAATACTGTCTTCGATACTCAGGCATTAAGCGCCATGATAGAAGGCTTGCAGTAAAAAAATAAATAAATTAACCATATAAGTGATATAAGAAAACATAAGCGCAGAATTGAATCTAAACTTAAATTTTCTTATATCACTTATATGGTTTAAAACAATTTACAACTATGAAAAAGCAAATAATCTTTCTTTTTTTATTCGTCAGCATAATTGCAAATGCAAATGTAAAAATGCCTTTGGTTTTTTCAGACGGAATGGTTTTGCAGCGCAATAAAGAAATTCCGGTTTGGGGCTGGGCAGATCCAAATGAAAAAGTCGAAGTTAAATTCAACAAACAAACCAAAACCATTCAAGCCGACAAAAACGGAAAATGGATCGTAAATTTAAATGCCGAAAAAGCCGGCGGTCCATTCGAATTAATCATTACAGGAAAAAACAAAATCACAATAAAAGATGTTTTGGTTGGCGAAGTCTGGATTTGCAGCGGACAATCGAATATGGAATTTCAGGTTTTTAAAACCATAAATGCCCAGAAAGAAATTGCAGATTCAAATTATCCAATGATTCGTCATTTTGGTGTTGCACAAGATTTAAGCGGAAAGCCAAAAGACGATTTAAAATCGGCAAAATGGGAAGTTTCCAACAAAGAAAACGTTGGCAATTTTACAGCAGTAGGTTATTTTTTCGCTAAAAAATTATATGCAGAATTAAAAATCCCAATCGGAATCATCAACACTTCCTGGGGAGGCACAAACGTAGAAACCTGGACAAGTCGCGAAGCATTTCAAAACAGCAATGAATTTAAAGCTATGATTGCAGATGTTCCGGTTTTAAACATGGATTCGATCTCAAAAATGTACGCGCAAAAAATGAAAAAAAGAGTCGAAAAGATTCAGGGAACAGAAGTAAGTACAGTAAACGAAAATACTTTTAAAGATTTAGATTTCAACGATACAGCTTGGGGCCAACTAAACACGCCAAGTTTATGGGAAAATCAACCTCTAGGAGATTTAGACGGCGTAGTCTGGATGCGTAAAACCATTACATTAACTGCCGAAGACCTAAAAAATAAAGCCATTTTAAGCCTTGCAAAAATCGACGACGAAGACATTACGTATGTAAACGGAATCGAGGTTGGAAAAAACACACAATACGATCTTAAAAGAGTGTACTCAATTCCAGATAATATTTTAAAAGAAGGAAAAAATGTAATCGCCGTAAGAATTGTAGACAACAGTGGCGGTGGCGGCATTTACGGAGAAAAAGAAGATTTAAAATTAACCATCGGAAGTAAAGTTATTCCGCTTGACGGAAATTGGAAATTTAGAGTAATTGTCGTAAAAACATCACTTTCGCCAAATAGTTATCCATCATTATTATATAATGCAATGGTAAATCCGCTGGTTCCGTATGCATTTCAAGGTGTTTTATGGTATCAGGGCGAGGCCAATGTCTGGAGAGCAAAAGAATACAAAAAAGCATTTCCGTTAATGATTACAGATTGGAGAACAAAATTCAAACAAGGCAATTTTCCTTTCTACTTTGTGCAATTGGCCACTTTTGACGAGTTTGGCGGCAACAGCCAAAAAGGAAGCCGTTGGGCAGAACTTCGCGAAGCACAACAAGAAACCTTAAAATTACCAAACACGGGAATGGCTGTTACAACCGATATTGGGAACGCAAAAGACATTCACCCAACCAACAAACAAGATGTCGGTTTACGTTTGGCAGCAATTGCATTAAATAATGTTTACGGTAAAAAACAAGTTTACAGCGGTCCAACTTACAAATCTCAGGAAATAAAAGGAAACCAAATTATTCTGACTTTCGATAATACTGGAAGCGGACTATCAACACCAAATAACGCTGAATTAAAAGGTTTCGAAATCGCTGGAGAAGACAAAATTTTTCATGCCGCAAAATCGATAATAAAAGACAATAAAATAATCGTTTCCAGCGATCAGGTTCAAAATCCCGTTGCTGTACATTACGGCTGGGCAGACGACGACACGAATATAAATCTTTACAACAAAGAAAAATTTCCCGCATCGCCATTCAGAACCGATAATTGGGAAATGATAACTGCAAACGAAAAATATAAAGTCAGTAAATAAAATCATTAGGGCGTGACCCCATCCCGATAAGCGGGCAAACCTACTTTGCGCGTATTCGCCCGCTTATCGGGATGGCGTCGGGCTATCCGCACTACTTCGGTAGTTTGCTCCTATCCCTCACGCGCGCATATTGGGTTTTAAAAATTTAAAAAGAAGTTCATAGAAAATACTTATTTATCGCCACAGCATCACATCAAAACAAAAATTCACTAAAAAAGTCAAAAGCATCCATTAAAAATTAAAAATCATCCATGTTTATCTTCATAGAAACCACTAATATTGTGAATGCCAATATCCACAAATGAATTCTATTAAAATGAAAACCAAAAACAATCCGCTTATGAAATCAAACTTCATAAAAAAACTAATATTCCTTCTCGTATTCATTACTTTTAGTGGAAAAGGCACAGCCCAATCTTCTCAAAAACTCTGGTACAATCAGTCCGCAGAATTCTTTGAAGAAAGTTTGGTTTTAGGAAATGGAAAATTAGGAGCAACCGTTTTTGGAGGCGTTAACCTAGATAAAATATATCTAAACGATGCTACACTTTGGTCGGGAGAACCCGTAAACGCAAACATGAATCCCGAAGCCTACAAAAATATTCCGGCGATTCGCGAAGCTTTAAAAAACGAAGACTACAAACTTGCAGAAGAACTCAATAAAAAACTTCAGGGAAAAAACTCAGAATCATTTGCACCTTTAGGAACATTAGAAATTAGCAATTTTGAAAAAGGAAAAGCGAGCAATTATTACAGAGAACTTGATCTTTCTACTGCGACATCAAAAGTGAGTTATGAAATGGACGGTGTAAAATTTACCCGCGAATATTTCGTTTCGGCGCCAGATCAAATAATGGTAATCAAACTGACAAGCAGTGAAAAAGGCGCTTTAAATTTTGATATTAATTTAAGGAGCTTATTAACTTCAAATATCGAAGTAAGAGGAAATATTTTGGTAATGACAGGCACTGCGCCCATTCATGAAAATGCCGGATATACGGTTTTACCAAAATACAAAGACGTAAAAGAAAGAGGAACAAAATTTACAACCTTACTCCAAATCAAAAATCAAGACGGAAAAGTTACGGGTTCTAACACAACGCTGACTTTAAAAGATGCAACAGAAGCTTATATCTATGTTTCTGTCGCAACAAGTTTTAATGGTTTTGACAAAAATCCTGCAACCGAAGGAGTAGATGATGTAAGAACGGCATTGCAAAACCTAAACAATGCCTTTGCAAAAGGATTTGATAAATTAAAAGAAAACCACATTGCCGATTATCAGAATTTTTACAACAGAGTAAAGTTAGATTTAGGAAAAACAACAGCACCAGATTTACCAACAGACAAACGTTTATTGCGTTATGCCGACGGTGAAGAAGATAAAAACTTAGAAATTCTGTATTTTAATTACGGTCGTTATTTATTAATTAGCTCTTCCAGAACGATGGGCGTTCCGGCCAATTTACAAGGAATTTGGAATCCGTATTTAAATCCGCCGTGGAGCAGTAATTATACCATGAATATTAATGTGGAAGAAAATTACTGGCTGGCAGAAAATACCAATCTTTCAGAAATGCATCTGCCATTATTGAGCTTTATAAAAAATCTTTCGGTAACCGGAAAAGTCACTGCAAAGACTTTTTACGGCATAAACGAAGGCTGGGCAGCGGGGCACAATTCTGATATTTGGGCAATGACAAACCCAGTTGGTCAATTCGGAAAAGAAGAACCAATGTGGGCTTGCTGGCCAATGGCAGGCGCGTGGCTGAGTACACACATTTGGGAACATTATGTTTTTACGCAGGATAAAGATTATTTAAGAAAAGAAGGTTATCCTTTGATGAAAGGTGCATCCGAATTCTTTTTAGGCTGGATGGTTACCGATAAAAACGGAAATTTAATCACTTCGCCATCAACTTCACCAGAAAACCAATATAAACTGGCAGATGGTTTTGTCGGTGCAACATTATATGGCGGAACAGCTGATTTGGCAATGATTCGCGAATGTTTTGATAAAACAATAAAAGCGTCAAAAGTGCTAAATACAGATTCAGATTTTAGAACAAAATTAGAAACGGCACTTTCTAAATTACATCCGTATCAAATTGGTAAAAAAGGAAATCTACAGGAATGGTATTTTGACTGGGACGATAAAGATCCGAAACACCGTCATCAATCACAATTGTTTGGACTTTTTCCAGGAAATCATATTACACCATTAAAAACGCCTGATTTAGCCAATGCTTCAAGACAAACACTCGAAATAAAAGGCGACGAAACTACAGGCTGGTCAAAAGGCTGGAGAATTAATCTTTGGGCTAGACTTTGGGACGGAAACCGTGCTTATAAAATGTTCCGCGAATTATTACGTTACGTAGATCCAGACGGCAAAAAAGTCGAAAAACCAAGAAGAGGAGGAGGAACGTATCCGAATTTATTTGACGCACATCCGCCGTTTCAAATTGATGGAAATTTTGGTGGAACTGCAGCTGTTGCCGAAATGTTGGTGCAATCTGATGAAAACGAAATCAGATTACTTCCGGCTTTACCAGACGCTTGGGAAACGGGATCTGTAAAAGGGCTGTGTGTTCGCGGCGGTTTTGAAATTGAAATGGAATGGAGTAATAAAAAATTAACCAAAACAATTGTTTCTTCTAAAAAAGGAGGAAAAACAACTTTGATTTTTGGCGATAAAAAGCAAGATATCACTTTAAAAAAGGGAGAAAAAATAGAGGTTGCTTGGTAAATTTAGAACGTAATTCATTCATTTCATGATAATAAGTTTTTTGAATTTTTGTTCGAAACTTATTTTGAGTAACTTTGATGAAACAATAATTCTAAGATTATGGCTTATAATCCGACAACAGTAGCGAATTATTTTATAGGTAAATATTCCAAAACGGGAAATCTTACGCCTATGAAAGTAATTAAACTCACTTATATCGCTTATGGATGGTACCTGGCTCTAACGGATAAAAAAGACAGATTAATTGACGAGAAACCTCTTGCCTGGGATTTTGGGCCTGTTTTTCCGTCTTTATATTATAGTATTAAGCAGTATAAGAAAAATATAATTACAGAGAAGATTCCGAATCCTGTAAGTAATGAAAGAATTTCCGGCGACGACGAAAAGTTTTTGGATAAAATATGGGAACTCTACGGAAGATTTGATGGTATTTATTTGAGTGCTTTAACGCACACGGAAGGAAGTCCTTGGACAAAGGTTTATCGTAAAGACATGAATGCAGTGATCTCAGACGATGATATTTTTGACCACTACAAAACCAAACTAAAACCAATTTCTCTATAAGATGACCCTGGATCTTAACCGAATTTCAATTGACAGCTATTCGTCATTAACTCCCCAAGACTTGACGAATGCCAGAACTCAGAATCAAATTCTTGAGGATCGGTTAGGGAGTGCAAAAGTGGGTAGATTTTTAGAAGATACCAGACTTAGAAGATACTTAACGTATATCTTTTCGTTTATTATTTTTCTGTGGCTAGCTTCTGTAATTTCGATTTTATACTTTAATCACAATTTACTGAATCTGAATCTTTCAGATAGCGTACTGATTACTTTATTGACAACGACATCAATAAATGTGATAGGAATGATGTTAATTATTCTGAAAAATTTATTTCCGCAGCCTAAAGTTTTGGAATAAAAATTAACGCTATTCTTCTTTTTTATCTTCGTTAGATTCTGTTTTCTGAGAATGACTTTCTTTAAAATTCTCGTACCATTTTTCTATCGAAGGATAAACGAAAGCAGCAACTTTCTTAATTGGATTGTAAAAGATAGATTTATCTAAAGTTTCCTTTTTAGCAAAAGTATTATCAAAGTTTATTTTCTCAAAAAGAGCAATAAAAACACTCAGAATTAGAATTGTTTTTAAGACTCTGAAAAAACTTCCGCCTAATTTATTGATTAAGCCAAGCTGCGCAAAATCAGCAACTCCGGTTAAGAATTTCGCCAATAAATAAACCGCAACAACAACTAAAATAAAAGTCAGGATAAAAGCTGTAATCTGAATATTAGAAGGATTCCAACTTACGTGTTTTGCAATAATATCTCTCATAAACGAAGAGAATTTTATCGCTAAATAAATTCCCAGCACTAAAGAAACAAAAGAAGCAATTTCTACAAAAAGACCGTTTTTAAAACCTTTGTAAATACTAAAAGCCAAAAGCGCTCCCAAAATAATATCTAAAAAACTCATATTCTAATTTGTTGTTTAATCAGGCGCAAATATAGATTTTTTTAGGGACAGAGGTTCAAAGTAACAAAGTGAGAAAGGCTTTTGTATTTAAAAGTAGTTTTAGAAAAGCGAGCTTTCACACATAACTATGTTTATTTAAACAAATTGAAATGCCTTTTAAGACAATTCAAACTTTGAATCGATGTGTTAAAAACATGTACGAAGCTTATATGTGTATTTTATAGAAAGTGTCCGTATCTTTGCAAAACTAATTTTAGAATTCAGATTGCAGATTTTAGATTAAATAATCATTAAAATCAACCCGCAATCAAAATCTAAAATCTAAAATCATAAATTAAATGTCCAGAGATACACAACTAAAAGAGCGATGGGAAAAGCTCGTCGATATACTTTCAAATCAATTTTCGCAGGGAGAAGACCTTGATCTAGATGCTATTATTTACTTAATCGGAGTTCAGGAACTCGGTAAAGTACACCGCGAATTTAAAAAAGATGAAAAATTAAACTTAATGCACATTGCAATCTGCAGATTATTAGAACCGTATGGTTTTTACGAATTTGAATTTTTTGATGAAGAAGGCTGGCCGCATTACAAAGTAAAAGAAGAGTTACCGCCTTTAAAAGCGGGCGAACAATCTGTTTTGATGAAAGAGGCAATTGTAAATTATTTTTTAGAAAGAAACCTTATTGAATAAATTTTAGATTTTAGAGTGTAGATTTTAGATTCTGGATTGAAAATATAACAGAAGTTTTGAAATACTTCTCATATCTCACAGCTCACATCTCACTTTTTTGCTTAAATTTGTTCTCTCAATTATGGAAGGAAAAATGATAGATAAGATAAAACAACATATAGAGGAAGCTAAAGCTTTTAACGATAAAAATAAAGAATCTTTAGAGCAATTCCGTATTAAATATTTGGGCAGTAAAGGTTTAGTAAGAGAACTTTTTAATGAGTTTAAAAATATTCCAAACGATCAGAAAAAGGATTTCGGTTTAGTAATGAATACCTTAAAAACTGCTGCTGAAGAAAAAGTAAAAGCAATTCAGGAAGAACTGGAAAGCAAAGAAGAAGCAAAAGGAGTTTTTGGTGATTTAACGCGTGCTGCAGAACCAGTAATTGTTGGTTCTCGTCATCCGATTTCAATCGTTAAAAATCAGATAATCGATATTTTTGCAAACATTGGTTTCAACGTTTCAGAAGGACCTGAAATCGAAGACGACTGGCATAACTTTACTGCATTAAACTTACCAGAATATCATCCGGCACGTGATATGCAGGATACATTTTTCATTCAGACAAACCCTGACGTTTTATTGCGTACGCATACATCATCTGTACAAGTGCGTTATATGGAAAATCATAAACCGCCAATCAGAACTATTTCTCCGGGACGTGTATTTCGTAACGAAGCAATTTCATCACGTTCGCACTGTATTTTTCATCAGGTAGAAGGATTGTATATTGATAAAGACGTTTCATTTGCAGATTTAAAACAAACATTGCTTTATTTCACAAAAGAAATGTTCGGAAAATCTAAGATTCGTTTACGTCCATCATATTTTCCATTCACAGAACCAAGTGCCGAAATTGATATTTATTGGGGACTAAAAACAGAAACCGATTACCGTATTACAAAAGGAACAGGCTGGTTAGAAATTGGAGGATGCGGAATGGTAGATCCAAATGTTCTTAAAAATTGCGACATCAATCCAGATGAATTCAACGGTTTTGCTTTCGGAATGGGAGTAGAGCGTATCGCAATGCTTTTATACCAAATTGGAGATATCAGAATGTTTTATGAAAACGATGTTCGTTTCTTAGAGCAGTTTAAGTCTAATATATAATTTTAGATTTCAGTCCCGAAGCCTCGGGATAGATTTTAGAATAAATTGGAGGCTTTAATCTCAATTATAATAATAAACCTTTGTTGAAGTTTCGGCTTTGACAGAGGTTTTTAAAATTTAATAAAAATGAAAAAAGATATTGTAATTCCAGAAGTAGAAAACGTATTCTTAGCTGCCGTTCAGGAATGGAGCGACGATTTTATGGAGAAAGTCTGGTACGCTTATTTAGTTAACGACAGCGACTTTAATTTAGACAGCGTAATGGTCGTTTCTAAGGCATTTGGAACCATAGACGGCGAAATGAAAAAAACGTCGATTCTACGCCATGCTTTTGTTGAAGTTCCGGCTGTTTCTGTAGTGAAGATCGAAATGATCGAGAAAAGTCTTTTGGTTATGAATAATGAATTCATGGTAACGTTCTTCATCGGGAATACTTTGTACGACAAGAAATTCATTTTCAAATCAAACCTAATCAACGAAAACAATACGGAAGAAGTGCCGATTTTATTTGTTGAAGGGATTATGGTGAAGTAGGAGAATATAGAAAATAGAATATAGAAAATAGAATATAGAGTAAAGAAAATAGACTTTTCGAAATACTGATAAAAGAAAAGAGTCAAGAACAATTTAAAATGTCTTGACTCTTTTTTTATCTTCAAAGATTAGAAAATCTATTTTCTTTACTCTATATTCTATTTTCTAAAAAAAAAAACTAATCCAAAGATTCCGTTAATTTCTTAAAAACCGATTTAGCATCTTTCCCGTCGTATAAAATACTATAAACAGCGTCAATAATTGGCGTTTTAGCGCCGTAACCCTGATTTAGTTTATAAGCACTTTTTGTAGCGTAATAACCTTCGGCAACCATACTCATTTCCATCATGGCACTTTTTACGGTATAACCTTTTCCGATCATGTTTCCGAACATTCTGTTTCTTGAGAAAACCGAATATCCTGTAACTAATAAATCGCCCAAATAAGCCGAATCATTAATGTTACGTTTCATTTTATGCACTTTTCTGATGAATTTTTTCATCTCACGAATTGCATTACTCATTAAAACCGACTGGAAGTTATCTCCATAACCTAAACCATGTGCAATTCCTGCAGCAATAGAGTAAATGTTTTTAAGCATTGCAGCGTATTCTGTACCAATAATGTCATCAGAAATTTTAGCTTTAATATAATTTCCTGAAAGCGATCTTGCTACAGTAGAAGCTTTATCTGGATCACCGCACGCAATTGTTAAGTACGAAAGTCTTTCTAACGCAACTTCTTCTGCGTGGCAAGGACCGGTAATAACACCAATATTGTAATATGGAATATCGTATTGAATATGGAAATGTTCTCCGACAATTAAACTCGTCTCTGGAACAATTCCTTTAATAGCAGAAAAAATGATTTTATCGGCTAAAGAAGCAGTAAGTTTTTGAAGTTCTGCATCTAAAAAAGCAGAAGGAATAGCAAAAATTATATAATCTGCGTATTCAACAGCTTCATTTATATCATTAGTTAATTTAAGTTTATTGGTGTCAAATTCTACCGCACTTAAATAGTTTGGATTGTGTTTGTATTTTTGAATGTGCTCGATAGCAGCGTCATTGCGCATGTACCACGAAATTTCGGAAAGATTTACACATAACATTTTTGCAATTGCCGTTGCCCAGCTTCCTCCACCAATTACTGCAAATTTTAAATTTTCGCTCATTATTTTAATAATTTAAAACAAAAGTACTTAATTATGTAGTAATAATACAAAAAGTGATTTAAGAAATTTTAAAAAAGCCTTTGATTTCAATGGTTTTCAAGCAGTTCTAAAAAATCAAAAAAATATTTTCAGGTTTATACAATAAAATGAAAGACACTACGTTATAACTCTTTATTAATTAGAAGTTTAATGAATTTAGCAAAAATTGAGTTAGTTAGTTTTGTTTTAGTATTTTGAAAAGGCGTTCCTAAAAAACTTAAGAACGCCTTTTTTTTATATAAAATTTCAATTTTTGAAAATTCCAAATTCCAATTTTGAAAATCCAGAAATCAAATTCAAATTAGATCTTACAAGTTGGAATTTGGAATTTTAAAACTTGGAATTTATTCCTTAATAGCTCATCTCCACAATAGATTTTACTTTTTCTAAAGTTACCAATTGATTTTCGCCTAAACCTTTCCAGCCTCTTTCATCAAAACGATTTACAATAAAATCTGCTGTTTTATCATAATCATTGGTGTATTGAGAAAGTTTAGTATCCATACCCATTGTGTGGAAAAATTCTACCGTTTTATTGATCGCTTCTTTTGCAACTTCATCATCAGAACCAGTTAAGTTGAAAATTCTTCTTCCGTATTGCGCCAGTTTTCCTTTTTTAGTTTCAAACATTACTTTGTACAAACTTGGTCCGATAATCGCCAAAGTTCTTGCATGATCAATTCCGTAAAGTGCTGTTAGTTCGTGGCCAATCATGTGCGTTGCCCAATCTGCCGGAACACCTTTCTGAATCAATCCGTTTAGTGCCATAGTACAACTCCACATAAAATTGGAAGCCAAAGTATAATCAGTCGGATTTTCTACAACGCCCGGACCAACTTCAATCAAAGTCTGTAAAATTCCCTCGGCGATTCTGTCCTGAAGAAAACCTTCGTGCGGATATGTTAAATATTGCTCCATAACGTGTGTGTAGGCATCTACAACACCATTTTGTAATTGTCTTTTTGGTAAAGACGCAATAACGGTCGGATCACAAATAGAAAACTGCGGAAACAAAGCACTTCCGCCAGAAGATAATTTTTCCTGAGTTGCTTTAATCGTTACCACATAACCAGAATTCATTTCGCTTCCCGTTGCCGGCAAAGTCAAAACAGTTCCAAAAGGCACAGCGTTTTCTTTTATTAAAAGACGTTTTTGCAAAATATCTATCGGATTACCATCAAAATTTACGGCTGCCGAAATAAATTTCACACCATCAATAACAGAACCGCCGCCAACAGCCAAAATGAAATCTATTTTTTCTGCTTTAATAACATCAACCGCTTTCATTAAAGTTTCAAAATGCGGATTTGGTTCAATTCCACCAAATTCAACAATATCAAAACCTTTTAGATTTTCGATTACTTGAGCGTGAATTCCGTTTTGGAAAATACTTCCACCACCGTAAGCCAAAAGAATTTTTGCATCTTTTGGAACTAAAGTTGAAAGTTTTTCTATTTGTCCTTTTCCGAAGATTAAATTCGTCGGATTGTATAATTCAAAGTTGAGCATTTTTTTTAAGGTTCTAAGATGCTAAGGTTCTGAGGTTCTAAGTTTTTTTTCTTAGAAAATCATAAACTATAGTATCATTGTTAATTTTTTAATTTATTGATCAAGGAATAAAATATTGAATTGTAAGAGCTAAAAAAACCTTAGAAACTTAGCAACTCAGTACCTTAGCACCTTATTTTAATTCAATTTTTGCAACAATTTTCCAGCGACTAATTTAGACGAAGCCGGATTTTGGCCTGTAATCAAAAGTCCGTCTTCAACTGCATATGGTGCCCAATTTGCTCCTTTTGAGAATTTTGCTCCATTTTGAGTCAAAGCATCTTCTAATAAAAAGGGAACAACTTTAGTTAAACCAACTGCTTCTTCCTCATCATTTGTAAAACCAGTAACTTTTTTACCTTTTACTAAATAATCTCCATTTACTTTTACATTTTTCAAAACTGCCGGAGCGTGACAAACAAAAGCTACAGGTTTTTTATGATTGTAAAAAGATTCAATCAAAGCAATAGAGTTTTTATCTTCTACTAAATCCCAAAGCGGACCATGTCCTCCTGGATAAAAAACTGCATCATAATCGGCTTGATTTACAGTAGAAAGTTTTTTGGTGTGTTTTAATTTTTCCTGTAATGTTTTATCAGCATCAAATCTTTTTGTGTCTTCCGTTGCAGAAGACGGATCTGAACTTTTAGGATCAATTGGCGGTTGTCCGCCAAGAGGCGATGCAATCGTGATTTCTACACCCTGATCTAATAATTCGTAATAAGGTGCAGCAAGTTCTTCAGACCAAAAACCCGTTTTTTCTCCGGTGTTGCCCAGTTTATCATTGCTGGTAACAACAAATAATACTTTTTTCATACCTTTTTTATTTAATTTTTGAGCTGTCGCTGAAAAGCTGACGGCTGTGAATGCTATAATTGCGAGTAAAGCTATTTTCTTCATAAGTTTAAATTTTTAACAAATTTACGGCTTATGTGATATTAGTAAAAATAAAATAAACTATGTTTGTTATAAATATATTTATGTCATGGTAAATCTCGAATGGTACAGAACATTTAAAGCGGTTTATAAAAACGGAAATTTTTCGGTGGCCGCAAAAGAGTTATTTATAAGTCAGCCTGCAGTAAGTCAGCAGATTTCTATGTTGGAGGCTCATGTTGGAAATAAATTATTTAATCGAAAGTCAAAAGGCGTAGAACCAACAGAATACGCTAAGTTATTAAATAATTTAATTATTGATGCATTAGACCGTCTCGAAAATGTTGAGAATACTTTTCGTGCAAAAGCAGAAGACGCCAACCGATTAATTTCTGTTGGAATTTCAAAACATCTTTTTAATTGTGTAGGCGAACTTTTAATTTCAAAATTTGATTTGATCGATTTTACTTTTGCAGAAGATGACGAACTTTTTGCATTAGTGGATGCGAAAAAACTTGATTTTGCCATTACAACAAAGAGGTTCGATACTTTTGATACTACTTACGAAATTGTTGGAAAAATTAAACTAATCTTGGTTGCACCAACAAGTTTAGATATAACAGACTTCCGTCAGAAATTAAAAGCTGATAATTATACAGAACTTGAACAATGGCTTAATAGTCAAAAATGGTACAGTCACGATGCCAGAATTCCGCATATAAAATTGTTCTGGCTGCATGCTTTTAATAAAAAAAGGCCATCAATGGTTCCTAATTATATTATTCCTTCAGAGTCTGATATGCTGAGGCTTTTAGCCAAAAATGAAGGAGTAGCGGTAACATGGAATTGTAATGCAAGAAATTATATTAAAGAAAATAAACTACAACTGGTATGGAATAGTTTTCACGTGCCGGAAGAATTTGTTTATTTATTAACAGCAAAAAACAATAATGCTAATTCATTTTTTGATATCATAGCGAAAGAATTAAAATTGTTTTTTGGTAATAGATTGTAATTTGGACGAAAATTCTTCTCTTTTTTGATTTTGGTTTGGTTTTTAAAACATACATTTGTATAACAAACATAAAATCAATCAGTTATGAAAAAATTTTCGACAATTTTAGTAATGGTTACTGTAATTTTTATTAGTATTTGTTGCAGTAAAGACGAAGCCAAAAATGAAATAGATTGTGTTGGTGAAGCGATTTTAATTTCACTAAAACATTCTGTAGATGCGGGTAATTCTAAGAAAATTAATTATTCTATAGAATATGGAGGTACAAACACAATCACAGCTGTAAAATGGACTTTTGGCGATGGAACTTCTGAAACTGTAAATGGTTTAACAACTTCTCATACCTACAGTACAACAGGAACTTTTGAAACAAAAGCTGATGTAATGATTAATAAAAGCGGAAGCAGTTGTACCGTGAGTCCAAAGAAAAGCATCACGGTGAATTAGAATACAGAATTAAAATATAGTGATGAGAGTCAATTTTATATTTTATTGCCACGGTAATAGATTATAAAATTGACTCTCATTCGTTATATTTGTTTGATATGATTTAGGATTTATGGAAAATTTACAAAATATAAGAGTTGCAGTTGATGCTATTGTTTTTGGATATCAAAACAGTCAATTGTATGTGCTTTTAATTCAGCAGAAATTTGGTTCTAGTGAATCGTATTGGGCTTTTCCGGGCGGATTAGTGAAGAATGATGAATCTCTGAAAGATGCTGTAAAACGAGAATTGAAAGAAGAAACCAACGTAGATGTTAATTATTTTGAACAGCTTTTTACATTTGGAGATGATATTTCTAGAGATCCAAGAAATCGTGTTGTTTCTGTGGCTTACTTTGCACTTGTCGATCCTTCAAAACTAGAAATCAAAGCCGATTCTGATGCTGATAAAGTGCAATGGTTTAAAATTGATGAAGTTCCAAAATTGGCTTTTGATCATAATATAATTCTCAAAAAAGCCGTTGAACGCTTAAAAGCAAAACTGACTTATGAGCCCATTGGTTTTGATTTGCTTCCAAAAGAATTCCTTTTCTCTGAACTCGAAAATTTATACTGTACTATTCTTGAAAAAGAAATAGAACGTCGTAACTTCCGTAAAAAAATTCTCAGTTTTGGAATTGTCGAAGAAACCGAAAATTATTCGCCGATAAAAACAGGTCGTCCAGCCAAATTGTTTTGTTTTAATAAACAGAAATACAATGATTTAATAAAAGAAGGTTTTCACTTCGAAATAAAATTCGCTTAAACTAATATTATGATTAAACCATTTCCGTTCCATTCTGATTTAAGAGATTATTTCAAGAAACAAGACAAAACATGGTCTTGGTTTTCTGAAGAAAAAGTAAAAGTCGAACAACAAGAAGCATATAAAACCGATTTATTAAAAAATTCCTATCGCATAGATACGCAAACGGAGCCGAAAGTGTATGAAATTTTACAAGTCGCAAAAGATAAATTAGGGATTATTATTCCGATTACTATTTACCAGTCGCAAACTATGGATAGCAATAATGCCGGAGTGGTGTTTTTTGAAAAAGAAGCGCACATTATTCTCTCGGGCACTATTTTGAAATTGTTGAATGATGATGAATTATTGGTTTTATTCGGACATGAATTGTCGCATATTCTGCTTTTTAATTTAGAAAATGGCGATTTCGAAATCACAAACAGAATCATCAATACCATTGCGAGCGATTCTAACAGCGAATTGTTTTATTACGAAACCGCAAGATTATACCAGCTTTATACCGAATTGTTTTGTGATCTGGGCGCGCTCAAAGCCAGCGGAAGTCTGGAAACTACTATTGAAACTTTGGTTAAATTAAATACAGGTTTAGAAAAAGTTTCGGCCAAAAGTTATTTAAAACAAGCCGACGAAATTCTCGAAAGAATTGAGAAAGGTTCAGACGGAGAAACGCATCCTGAAAATTTTATCCGTGCCAAATCGTTAGAAATTTTTCAAAACAATAATGCCAATTTTTATTCCAGAACAGAAAAGATTATTTCGGGACAGATTGATCTTCATCAGTTAAACTTATTTACCAAGAAATTGGTTTTTGATAATACGAAAGAATTGATCTCGATTGTTTTAAAACCAAAATGGACACAATCTGAATATTGCAACGCACTTTATAAACAATACTTTTCTAATTCTGACCGAAAAAATGATGTTGTAATTAATGACGCATTCAAACTAAAAATAGAAAATAGCAGGAAAAACCTAAAGGAGTATTATACCTATGTAATGCTCGATTTTGCGTTATGCGATCCTGAACTCAAAGAAGCGTTTATTGGTCATATTCTGGATATTTCGGAACAATTAGGATTGGAAGATCATATGAAAACGATTCTGAAAAAGGAATTAAATCTTACCGAGAAGACTTATAAAAGTTTTACTCAAAATTGCACTGCTACACTGAACACTATTTTACAATCCGATCTCGAAAATACTTATTAAGATGGCAACAATAAAAGAATCTGCTTTCTATCAATTTATTACCGAAAATTTTCAAAAAGGATCTTTTACAAGCGATGATATTATCGCCATTATGATGCCTTTATTAAAAACGGTTTCGACAATTCATAATCAGGGAAAAGTGGCGTCGCTGGATACTATTTCTTCGATTTACATCGAAAACGGACATTTTCATATTACCGATAATGCATTTGAAGTAAAACAAAATCTGAAACCCATTCAGGAATTGTTTAAAAGTAAAAGCAAAGCATTCGAAATTTCCGGACTTCATTACAATACTACCGAAATTGGAGAAGAAATAACACGTGAATACGGCGATAAAAGTGTTTCTGAAAAGGAAGAAGAAAATTCCAAAAAAGCAGTTTACGTAAAAGATTACGGTTGTTTTGAATTTGAATTTGGTCATCACGATCCCGTAACCGATATTTTTATTTTGGGAATGATCTTGGCGAGTATTACGCTGCAGTTTGATTTTACCGATCTTGATGATGTAAAGCGTTTTGTAGAATACCGCAAGAAATTGTATTTCCTGAACAGTAAAATAAATCCTGCGATTGCGAATATTATTTTGGGAATGACCGAATTAAACCGCGAAAAACGCTGGAAAGACGTCAACGAAATAATCGAGAAACTGAGGAATTACAGAGATTACGATCCTGAAAACGAATACGATTTATCGCAGTTGATTGATGCTAAAGTTCAAAACAAAAATCAGTTTATTCACGAAAAACTTCGAAACCGATTATTTGATAATAGTAAACGCAACCGACTTTTATATTTTCAGCCGAATTTAAAGTTCTTAAATCTTACTGTTTCTTCGGTTCCGCAAGCTTTAGATTATCAAAACATTGACCCCAATTCTATCTTTTACTGGAATGAGGAAATTTCAAAAAAAATAAGCAAAACCAGTACGATTTCGCTCAACAAATATTTAGAAGTAGAGGACAATACGTACATCGTGCCAACGCTCGATAAAATACGTTTAGAAGCCAACAAAGATATTAACGAATATGGTTTCAGTCAGTTAAAATTAGTAATCTGTAACTTAAACTGGTTTAACACAAAAGAAAATAGTTCAGAAAAAATAGTGTCGCCTTTGCTTTTGGCATCGGTAACGCTGACGAAGAAAAAAGGATTAAAAGATCAATATTCGCTGGAGTTTCTGGATTCTGAAGTAGAAATAAATCCGGTATTGGCAAATGTGCTCAAAGATTTATACGATATCAGACTGCCGGAAAGAATTCAGCTTTCTGAAACTAAAATTGAATCTATTTTTGAATTATTACGCGTTCAGGTCGAAAAAAATAATTCAGGAATTGTCCTGGATTATATTGGTAAACCAAAGATAAAACTCATTTATTCGCAGGCAAAACAAATCCTGACACAGTTTAATAAACGTTCCAAAAAGAAACAAGCCATACAGGATCAGCGTAGTCTGAGTTATTCTTATCAATCTGAAAATTACCAGCCTTATGGTTTAGAATTATTCAGAAATTATGTTTTTACCCAAGCCTCTTCTTTAGAATATTTGATAAACAGCGATATCAAAAGAAATCCGCAGTTTTTTAATGAGAACAAAACCATAGAAAGAGAATTTTATCAGCTTGACGAAGGCGAAACAAATCCGTTTCGTTGGGAATTTGATACTTGTAATCTGATATTGGGGAATTTTAATTATAAAAAAATGTCACTCGTTCGGGATTACAATCAGGTAATTGAGAATGATGTAGAAAGCAATGTTTTTAAAAATTTATTCAATTCATTAGCCCAGAAAGATTTTAAAAACGAACTGGAATCGGGAAACAGTTTTACCAAAACTTTTAATGTTGTAGCGAGTGATCCGACACAAAATAATGCGGTAAAATATTCTGAAACCGGCGAAAGCTATATTATACAAGGACCGCCGGGAACGGGAAAATCGCAGACAATTGCCAATTTGATTGCCAATTATGTCGCCAACGGAAAAAAAGTATTGTTCGTTTGTGAAAAACGTGCCGCGCTCGATGTCGTTTTTTATCGATTGAAAAATCAAGGATTAGACGATTTGTGTTGTTTGATTCACGATTCGCAAGCCGATAAAAAAGAGTTTATTCTGGATCTGAAACAAACCTTTAACGATTTTACAGCCACTAAAAATAAGTTTCAGTCAATAGCAGAAAACCGTGTGGCATTGGTTCAGAAAATTGATGCCGAAATCAATAAAGTCGCATCGTTTCATGATTTTATGAATGCCGAAATTGATGCCGAAAATCATCTTACAATAAAATCACTTTTTGATGTTTTGGTTTCCAATTCGCATAAAGCTTTATTGGACAATCTAAATATGCTTGATGATAATGCAGGTTTACAGGATTGGAATAAAAACCGCGAAGTTTTAGAGAAATTATATGCTATAAATCAGGAAACCAATCAGTCTGAGTTTTTCTCTGTGCATCCTTTCCGCTTTTTAAGAATCGATGCTTTTCGTAAGCACAAACATATCTCAGATTTAAAAAATGATCTTGAAAACAGTCAGGAAATAGCAGAGAATCTTTCAGAGCGATTAGATTTCGTTTCTATTCCAACAGAAATCCATACTTTGTTTGACATTCAGAAATTCCTGCGCAAAGCAATGGCGACTTTTGTTTATTTTGATAATAACATGTCCCAATTATTAGAGCCAAACAACAGCCTTTTCAAATCACTTGAAAACGATGTTCAGACTTTGCTAAAATTGCGAAATGATATCGAAAAGTCAGCCAAACAATATCCGTATTGGAACAAAACTATTTCTGAAACCGACGCGAAAACGGCTTTGGAAATCATCAGAAAAAACGAAAACAGTTTTTTTAATTTTATAAATTCAGATTATAAAAAGACAAAAAATGAAATTCTGGCGGTTTATGATATTAATAAACATACTGTAAAACCAAGTTTAATCGTGGTTTTAGAGAATTACTTATCCCAATTTGAACAAGAAGAAAAATTCAATACTTTAAAAAGTGATTTTGAATCTAAATATAATCTCGGAGATTTATTCGAATTAAAATACCATACCGAAACTCTTAAAAAAGAATTGGATGAAACGATTTTAAATTTTGCTGAAAACCTGAATGAAGCGGAGCGAAAAGAAGTTGTTGAGATAAAAAACTTATTCTTAAAACTAAGTTCTTCTCTTTGTAATAATATCGAAAATTATGAAAGTTTGAGCTTATCTGAGATTGAAAATCAAATTACAGCCATCAACTCCAAAAAAGTTTATTTTGATTTGTATGCTTCTTATTTTGATGAAATTCAAGATATAAATCCATCGGTAATTCAATTATTAAAAACAAAGAAAATTCCGCTTGAGCATCTTAAAATTACTTTGGCAGAAAGATCTTTAGAGAAATATTATGCTATAAACTACACGCATAAAAAATTCAATATGGATATGCTGCATACTTCCATTCAAAAAGTAAAAAGAATGTATGCCGATTTACTCGAATTGAACGGAAAATATATTGTAGCCAAACAAGTCAATAATCTAAAAGAACTGATTTTGACTTCAGAAATGTCTGTTTCCGGAATGACAGCAGAACAAAAAGAAGCTAAAAAATCAATAACCGAAGGAAGAAAAATTCTGGAAAACGAATTCAGCAAAAGCATTCGATTTAAATCCATCCGTGATTTGGCATCTTCAGAATCGGGTCAGATTATCCGCGAAATAAAACCTGTTTGGTTAATGAGTCCGCTGAGTGTTTCGGATACTTTACCCGTAAACGAAAACTATTTTGACGTCGTGATTTTTGACGAAGCCAGTCAGATTACACTCGAAGAAGGATTGGTGCCGATTTACAGAGCCAAACAAACGATTATTGTGGGCGACGAAATGCAGATGCCACCAAGTAATTTCTTCGGAAGTTCATCTGGAAATCAGGATGATTTATGGAAAGATGCAACCGAAGAAGACGATGATTATTTTTCTTTGGATGCTGATAGTTTCCTGACACAAGGCGCGCGCAAATTCCCGTCGATTATGCTCGGATGGCATTACAGAAGTAAACACGAAGCTTTGATTGGTTTTTCAAATGCTTCTTTTTACGACAGTAAACTGCTTACAATTCCGGATTTAAAAGATCACAGTAAACTTTCTGAACCTATTATTGTCGAAGCTGTCAAAAATGCGAAAGCCAATTTGGATCAGCTTTTTTCTAAGCCAATCTCGTATCATTATATTAAAAATGGTGTTTACAATAACCGTTCAAATACATTAGAAGCGCAATATATTGCCAATATGGTTCGCGAACTTTTAACGCAGAACAAAGAACAAAGTATCGGAATTGTTGCTTTCTCTATGGAACAGCAAAACGAAATTGAAACTGCTATTGAGGCACTTTGCATAGACGATAAAGTTTTTGAAAACCTGCTGGAAGAAGAATACAAGCGAATTGAAAACAATCAGTTTGTGGGGCTTTTTGTCAAAAACCTGGAAAATGTGCAAGGTGACGAGCGCGACATTATTATTATGAGTACTTGTTTTGGATATAATCCGAACGGGAAAATGCTGATGAATTTTGGTCCGATCAACAAACGAGGCGGTGAAAAACGTCTGAATGTAATTTTTTCGAGAGCCAAGAAAAGTATGTGCGTAGTAAGCTCGATCAAGTACTTTGATATTAAAAACGAATATAATGAAGGTGCGAATTATTTTAGAAAATACCTTCAATATGCTGAATTGGTTAGTTTAGGACAATTGGAATCGGCCAATAATGTCCTGAATTCTATAAACAGCAAAAACAGCGCAGGAACTTCGAGTATCATTGCAGATCAAATTCAGGAAGAGATTTCTAAAATGGGTTATTCTGTGGTTAAAAATATTGGCCAGAGTAAATTTAAATGCCATTTAGGAATCAAAAAAACGGCCGAAGACGAAGAATTTGTTTTAGGAATTATGATCGATGATGATATTCATTATGCAAATGATGATATTTTGGAACAATATCTTTTAAGACCCGAAATTCTGAAGAGTAACGGCTGGAATGTCTGCCAGATTTATGCAAAAGACTGGATAGAAAATAAACCGCGCGTTTTGAAAATGATTGGCGCTTCATTAAAAAATGAACATTTCTTTGAAGAAGTAGCATTTGAAAGTGTAAACACGGATATTGAAACAGCGGAAGAAGAAAGCCAAAATCAAGCATTTAATGGAAATATTATTTTTGAAAGATACCTCAATACTTCAAACGGAAGTAATAAATTTTGGGAAATAAGCCAGGACGACAAAAATATTATTGTGCAATACGGCAGAGTAGGAACCAAAGGACAAAAAATGGTAAAATCCTTTGACAGCGAAGATATTGCAACAAAAGAAAAGCGAAAATTAATCGCCCAAAAACTGGCGAAAGACTATTATAAAGAATAAAAAATACTCTTTTGCGTAAATTTTACACAAAATAAATTGTTTGTTAAAAATTTAATTCTACATTTGCGTATAATTAACGCAAACTAAAAAACTATGATACTAAATCTCGACCCAAAATTCGCTCCTTTTCAAAATCAGGAACAAATCAAATTTCAAAGTTTTACTTTTTCTGGAGGAGAACCACACATTAAAATCGTTCCGGATTTTGATACCAACAGAAAAGTTACCATTACACATAGATTGAATTCTTTCAACGATTTAGGATTGTTGTGCGTAACGGTTGATGCTTTAAGAAGAATGGATGTAAAAATTATAGAATTGTTTATTCCCTATTTCCCGGCCGCACGACAAGACCGTGTTATGATTCCGGGCGAACCATTATCTGTAAAAGTATATGCTGATATCATCAACGCAATGCAGTTAAATAAAGTTTTTGTTTTTGATGCGCATTCAGAAGTAACTCCGGCTTTATTGAACAACAGCACTGTAATTCCGAATTACACTTTTATTCAGCAAGTAATAAAAAGTATCGGAAATGATGTAAAACTGATTTCTCCAGATGGTGGCGCTTTGAAAAAAATCTACAAAGTTTCTGAATTTTTAGGCGGTGTAGAAGTGGTAGAATGCAGTAAAAGCCGTGATGTAAAAACAGGAAAATTATCTGGTTTTAAAGTGTACAATGATGATTTAGAAGGGATGGATTGTTTGATTGTAGACGACATTTGCGACGGAGGAGGAACTTTCGTAGGATTAGCAGAAGAATTAAAAAAGAAAAACGCCGGAAAATTATACTTAGCAGTAAGCCACGGAATCTTTAATAAAGGTTTTGAAGTTTTAGACTGCTTTGATAGGATTTTCACAACGAACTCTTTTAAAGATTTTGAAGGAGAAAATGTTGAGGTTATTGGTTTGGATCAATTGATATGAAAGTAATTTACCCAATAAATGAAATTGAAACGCAGGGAATAAAAATATTTCTGGCAGGAACAATCGATATGGGTAATTCAACAGATTGGCAACAAAAAATAATCGATGTTTTTCAGGATTTTAATTCAGAGAAAGAAATCATAATCTTAAATCCAAGACGAAAAAGCTGGGATTCGAGTTGGATTCAATCTATAGAAAATAAGCAGTTTAGTGATCAGGTAAATTGGGAATTAGATGCATTAGAATTATCAGATTTCATTATTATGTTTTTTGATAAAAATTCTCAATCGCCAATTTCAATGCTGGAGTTCGGTTTGTTTGCAGATTCAAAAAAGATGCTGGTTTGTTGTGAAGAAGGTTTTTGGAGAAAAGGAAATATTGATATTGTCTGTAAAAGAAAAGGAATTCCAACTTTTGAAACATTAGAAGATTTAATTACCGTATTAAAAAATAAAATAAATCGTGATGAAATATAGTATAGAGCAATTAATTGCTCAAAAACAAGACAATAAATTTCTATTTTTCTGGGGACATCAGCCAAACAAAGACGGAAGTATTTCCAAAACCTGTTTCAGTCAATGGTGGTTAAGCTCTTTTGAAGTAAACGGTATCACTTATAAAACCGCTGAACATTGGATGATGGCCAAAAAAGCCGAATTGTTTAATGATCAGGAAGTTTTAGAAAAAATAATTCTGGCAAAAACTCCGGCCGAAGCTAAAAAGTTAGGACGTGAAGTAAAGAATTATGTAGATACAATCTGGCTTGAAAACAGATTTGAAATCGTAAAAGATGGGAATCTGCATAAATTCAGCCAGAACAAAGATTTAAAAGAATTTTTGATCAACACAAACGAAAGAATTCTGGTCGAAGCAAGTCCGGTAGATCCTATTTGGGGAATCGGAATGGCAAGTGATCATAAAGATGTAAATAATCCTGAGAAATGGAAAGGCTTAAATCTTTTAGGTTTTGCTTTGATGGAGGTTAGGGATGAATTGAAATAGAAATTTATTTAATTCAATTATTAGATAATGAACGAAAAAGAAATAAAATCAACAAGTAAATTTCTAAGTCTTGTTTTAAGACATTCGCCAGAAACTATTCATTTAAAATTAGATGAAAACGGTTGGGCAAATGTTGAGGAATTGATCACAAAATGTAATCAGCATCAAAAAAAAATAGATTTAGAATTACTGAATATTGTAGTTGAAACGAACGATAAAAAACGTTTCACTTTCAATGAAGATAAAACCAAAATAAGAGCAAGTCAAGGACATTCGATAGAAGTAGAATTAAATCTAAAAGAAGCTTTGCCATTAGAATTTTTATATCACGGAACTGTAGAAGCCAGCATTCATGGGATAAAAGAAAAAGGATTGCAAAAAATGAGTCGTCAGCATGTTCATTTGAGTAAAGACAAAGAAACAGCGATAAAAGTTGGAAGCAGAAGAGGTAAACCAATCATTTTAAAAGTCGAAGCGAGAAGAATGCAGGAAGCAGGATTTAAGTTTTATCTTTCAGAAAATGAAGTTTGGCTTACGGATGAAGTTCCGGCAAAATACATTGAGTTTTAGTTATGAAAAGGACTTTAGTTATAGGAGATATTCACGGTGGATTGAAAGCTTTAATTCAACTTTTAGAGAGAATTGAAGTTACAGAAGACGATAGCATAATTTTTTTAGGAGATTATGTTGACGGTTGGAGTGAATCTGCCTCTGTAATTGATTTTCTTATAAATTTAAACAAAAAATACAATTGTATTTTCATAAAAGGAAATCATGATATTTGGTGCGAAGACTGGCTGGAAACAGAAAATGTCGATACCGTTTGGGAAAAACATGGTGGAGCGGGAACTATCAAAAGTTATGAAAGTTATTCAGCAGAAGAAAAGCATCAACATTTATTGTTTTTTAAAAGCATGGAAAACTATTTCATAGATGAAGAAAACAGATTATTTATTCATGCCGGTTTTTCATCCATGCACGGACCTGAGAAAGAACATTATTCCACCAATTATTCCTGGGATCGAACCTTGTGGGAAATGGCTTTAACAATGGATAAGCGTATTGCAAAAGATTCACTTACTTATCCGAAAAGATTATTGCTTTTTAATGAAATTTATATTGGTCATACACCAACGTTAAATTACGGAATTGATGTTCCAATGCAAGGTTGTAATGTTTGGAATATTGATACAGGTGCCGCATTTTACGGTAAATTATCCTGTATAGATGTTGATACAAAACAAGTTTATCAAAGTGATATCGTAAAGGATTTATATCCAAACGAAAAAGGAAGGAATTAAAACATCCAAATTGTAACTCTTAAAAGGAATTTCTCCTTAATTTGGATTATATATTTCAATAAGATTATTTAGAATTTAAAACAACAAAATTAAATTTAAGAACATGGAAGACGAATTAAAACCAAGATTTATTGAGTCATTACGTAGAAATAATGATCAGATTAGAGAAGACAGAGCAAAGACAATTGGAGAGGATTCTGAACTAATATACAGACGAAGAGTAGAAGATATCGAACTTAAAATAAAAAGACTCGAGCGCGAGCAGGAAGGCCTTATCGATATTAGTCCGCTGGATAAAAATAGTTTGACGTTTGCCGATTTTCAGCCGGAAGCATTTGTTCAAAAAGACATGGAATTATCATTAACAATTAGAAATTTAAATATTCAATTGGAAGTTACAAAAAAGAGATTCGAATATTTATTTGGTAAAACATTTTAATCATGGGAGGTACAAGATACGATTTAGGCGCTCGTTTGAGCAGAGCAGAAGCAGCAGGCTATGGAAAAAAATCTGCGAGTGAAATTTTCACTCAAAATGCAAAAGGAATGGCACACGAATCTATGAATCCGAATGGCGTTACTTTTAGAGAAGCCAGAGATTCAGCCGTTCATCCAAATTCAGTTCCGATTATTTTAGGATTGGACGTTACGGGAAGTATGGGACATATTCCACACGAATTGATAAAAGACGGTCTTCCAAAATTAATGGGAGGAATTATTCAGGGCGGTGTTCCCGATCCGGCACTTTTATTCTTAGGAATTGGTGACCACGAATGCGATAATTATCCGTTGCAAGTGGGTCAGTTTGAATCTGGAGACGAAGAATTGGATATGTGGTTAACACGTACTTATATTGAATCTGGCGGTGGTGGAAACGCGGGTGAAAGTTATCTTTTAGCTTGGTATTTCGCTGCATTTCATACTAAAACCGATGCTTTCGAAAAAAGAAATCAAAAAGGATTGTTATTTACCGTTGGTGACGAGCCTAATTTAGACGTTCTTCCGGCATCGGCAATCAAAGAAATTATGGGTACAGGTCAGCAGACATATACGGCTAAAGAACTTTTGGACGAAGCCAGAAAATATTATGATGTATATCATATCAGCGTTTTGCATTCTGATCAGGCCGTAAGAGCTAATGTAGCGTGGAAAGAATTATTAGGACAAAATTGTTTGTCTATAGAAGATCACAGAGAAATTCCGAATGTGATAAAAGGAATTATCTGCGATAGATACAAAAGCGGTTCTTCTGGAAGTGTAAACTTAGGAGGGTTAGATAATATTGAAATGCTTTAAAAGTTTTACGACTTTGCGGCTTTGCGAGATTAAAACATAAAGCTTTTTCTAAGTAACAAGAAATTTGCTCGCAAAGTCGCAGAGACGCTAAAATATTTTATTTAATGATGACAAAATGAAAAAAGCACAAATAGTTATAGGTCTGGGTTTTGGTGATGAAGGAAAAGGAATCACTACCGATTTTCTTGCACAGCAAAATCCGGATGCTATAGTTATTCGGTTTTCGGGAGGACAACAAGCGGCGCATACGGTAATGATTGACGATAAAAAACATGTTCATTCTAGTTTTGCTAGCGGTGCACTTCGTGGTCTGCCGTCTTATTATACAGAACATTGCACCATCCATCCGACTTTTTTATTTAATGAAAGAGAAGAATTAATAGAGAAAAATGGAAACACAGAGTTGCACATTCATCCGTTAGCAAAAATTACAACGCCTTTTGATGTTTGGCAAAACCGAAAAAATGTTAAAAATCTGGAACACGGAACCTGCGGAAAAGGTGTCGGTGCGACAATGAAAAGGCACGAAAGTCCGTATAAGTTATTTGCCATCGATTTGATTGCACCAAGGCAAATGTTAATCGAAAAATTAAAAGGAATTGCTTATTTCTACGGATTTCTTGACGGAAGCCAAATTGAAGAAGAATTGAATGCTTTTTTAGAAGCGATTGACAAATTAGAGTGGAAGATCAGCGATTACAATTATTTAAAATCATTTGATCATTTGATTTTTGAAGGAAGCCAGGGAATCTTACTCGATATGGATCACGGCGTTTTTCCGAATGTGACATATGCGAATACCACTTCTAAAAATGCTTTTGAAGTTTGTAAATTTCTAAATATCGAAGACATTGAAATGTTTTATGTCACAAGAAATTATTCAACCCGACATGGAAACGGCTGGATGAGCAACGAAAGAGAAATTATATTAAAAAACAACGAAGAAGAAACCTGTGTTTTTAACGAATATCAAAAAGAATTACGTTTCGGAGATTTAGATTACGATTTGCTGAATTATGCTTTACAATTGGACGGAGCGTATGTTTCTGCCAAAAAGAAAAATCTGGTTGTAACTTGTTTAGATCAAACTGATGCTGAATTTCAACCAAAAAAACTGAATATAAAATTGGATGCTATTTACGGGTCTTATTCTCCATATTCAAAAGATTTCAGAAGACTTAGTCATTCTCATTAAAATAAAAAATATATTTACCAATGTTATAATTTGGAGTTTTTCCAAATCAGAAAAAGAACTAAAAGCCATTAAAATTATGAACCCATTATTATTAACAGACGGTTACAAAGTTGACCACAGAAGACAATACCCGGACGGAACAACCTTAGTATATTCTAACTGGACACCAAGAAAATCAAGAATCGAAGGTGTTAACGAAGTTGTTTTCTTCGGATTGCAGTATTTCATTAAAAAATATATTATTCAGGATTTTGAACACTATTTTTTTAAACAGCCAAAAGAAGAAGTAGTTAAAAAATACGCCAGAAGAATCAATAATTATTTAGGCGAAAACTTAGTTGGAACCAAACATATCGAAGATTTGCACGATTTAGGATATATTCCGATGGTGTTTAAAGCTTTGCCGGAAGGAACAAGCGTGCCAATTCGTGTACCAATGTTTACGATGTATAATACGATTCCGGAGTTTTTCTGGTTGACAAATTATTTCGAAACCTTACTTTCTGCAGTAGTTTGGTTGCCTTGTAACTCTGCTACAATTGCAAAAGAGTACAGAAAAGTGTTAGACAAATATGCTAAAGAAACGTCATCTGTTCCTGAATTTGTAGATTGGCAAGCACATGATTTCTCAATGAGAGGAATGGGCGGAATTGAAGCTTCTTTAACTTCTTCTGCAGGACATTTGTTGAGTTTTACAGGTTCTGATACTATTCCGGCGATTGATTTTATGGAAGAATATTACAAAGCGAATTCTGATACCGAATTAATTGCGGGTTCAGTAGCGGCGACAGAACATTCTGTAATGTGTATGGGAACAACAGAAGGCGAATATGAAACTTTTAGAAGATTAATTTCTGATGTTTATCCAAAAGGAATTGTTTCTATTGTTTCTGATACTTGGGACTTATGGAAAGTTTTAACGGATTATCTTCCGAGATTAAAAGATGAAATTGTTTCTAGAGAAGGTAAAGTGGTAATTCGTCCTGACAGCGGTGATCCGGTTGATATTATCTGCGGAAATCCAAATGGAAAAACAGAACAAGAGAAAAAAGGTGTTATCGAATTGCTTTGGGATGTTTTCGGCGGAAGCACAAATGATAAAGAATTTAAAGAATTAGTTCCTCAAATTGGAGCAATTTACGGAGACAGTATCACGGTGGCTAGAGCAACTCAAATTTGCGAAAGATTAAAACAAAAAGGTTTTGCATCAACAAATGTTGTTCTCGGAATCGGATCTTTCACTTATCAATATAATACCAGAGATACTTTTGGTTTTGCCATGAAAGCAACTTACGGAGAAGTAAACGGAGAAGGAAGAGCAATTTTCAAAGACCCAATTACAGACGACGGAACTAAAAAATCGGCTAAAGGATTAATGAAAATTGATTTAATAGACGGCGTTTATCATTTAACCGATAACGTTTCATGGGAAGAAGAGCAAAAAGGAGAACTTAAAGAGGTTTTCAGAGATGGAAAACTATTAATTGACCAATCACTTTCTGAAATTAGAAATAACGTCAAAAAAGAGCTTACAACAGCTTAATAAAGTAAAAGCCTAAATGTGATGAACATTTAGGCTTTTTTATGCGTTTTTGTTTCTGTTTGTCATTTTGACAAAGGAGAAATCGAATTAGAAGCTCTACAATATTTTGTTTTAAATTCCTGAGCATCTTTATTTGAATTAAATTTCACCAAACTAATGCCCTCTTTACACTCAATTTTTTTCTCTCTAATTAACTTTCCAATTAAAAATTCAAAAAGAATGTAGGATCGATGTTCTTCATTAATAAAATCCAGATATTCTCTTTTATAAGGAATTTTTTCGTTGGTAATAATATGAATCAAAGTATTTTGTAATTTGTCAAGATGTCGTTCAGAATTTAATTGAAAATGTTTGTCTATTTTGATTCCATTATAGGTAAATGAAATTAAATTCTCGACTCCATTCCCATACATTGGTCCATATCTATAATTTTTTGTTTTTTCTCCCGAGAAAGAATTTCCATAAATCACTAAATTTTCTAATTCTGAATATTTGTAATCGATCTCAGTAACAGTTAGAAATTCTTCATTGAATGAAATTGTTCCGTCAAAATAACCATTTAAATTTTCAAATTCTTTAAATCTAATAATACAACTTACTATGTATAATATTAAAGGAATTATCACAGGATAGTAAAAATATTGATGTAATTTATGATTTATTAAACGTTCAATTAATAATGAAATTAAGCAGTACAATATGATTGCTCCAAGAGAAAAATAGGATAATTTTTCGGACGAGGTTAAGTTGAAAAATTTAGGTTTTTCAGGAATAAAAATCGAAGCAGAAAAAAGCATTTACTTCTTATAAAAATTATTGTGATCAATATATTCCCAAACCTTTGGAGGTAAAAGCGGTTGAATGTTTTTTCCTTCTTTAATATTATTTCGAATAAAAGTTGAGGAAATCTCTACAATCGGTGCATCAATAATATGAATTTTTGGATGCGATTTTAATTCGATGTTTTCAGGTTCATCAGAAATACGCGGATACACATAAATATCATGATTTTCAAGAATAACTTCGTAATTTCTCCATTTATGCAGCGTCTTCAAATTGTCTTCTCCCATGATTAAAGAAAACTCATTAGTTGGATATTTTTCCTGTAAATGTGCGAGCGTCACAACTGTGTAATTCGGCTGAGGTAATTTAAATTCAATATCAGACGGTTTTATCTTCGGATAATCTTCTGTTGCCAGAAAAACCATTTCCAGTCGCTGATGATCATCTAAAAGCGCTGCTTTTTTCTTCAACGGATTATGAGGCGTAACCACCATCCAAATCTGATCTAAACCAGCAAATTCTGCCATATGGTTCGCAATAATCATATGGCCAACGTGAATTGGGTTGTATGTGCCGAAATATAAACCTATTTTCATCTTCTTATGGTTTCACTGAGAGGCGCTAAGATAACACAAAGATTCGCAAAGTTTAATTAGAACTCTGCGAATCTTCGTGTTTTTTCATTGTTATTCTCTGCGTAATAAATTATTTATTTACGAAATCTTTTACTAGCTGATGCGCTTCTTCTAAAGCAACTGGTAAATCATAATTTTTAATAATCACGTCAAATTGTGGCGCAGTTGCTAATTCAACCGAAGCTTTTGCAATTCTCATATTGATTTTGTCGTCACTTTCAGTAGAACGCTCTTTTAGTCTGCGTTTAAGTTCGTCTACACTTGGTGGTTTTACAAAAACTGCTAAAGTCTGTTCCGGAAATTTATGTTTAATACGCAATCCGCCTGCAACATCAATGTCAAAAATCACGTTTTTTCCTAAAGCCCAGATTCTTTCAATTTCCGATTTTAAAGTACCGTAAAAGTTATCGCGATATACTTCTTCCCATTCCAGGAAATCTTCGGCTTTAATATGTTTTTTAAATTGTTCCAGATCAATAAAATAGTAATCTTTCCCATGTTCTTCTTCGCCACGCGGATCACGTGAAGCTGCTGAGATCGAAAACTCTAAATTTAAATCCTCTAACCCAAGTAAATGTTTTACTATAGTTGTTTTCCCTGATCCCGAAGGTGCCGAAAAAACAATTAATTTTCCTTTATTCATTGTTGTGTTGTTGCATGAGTTCACTTTCTAAAAGATGAACTTTATTGTATTATTTTTGAATCTTCTAAAGTACATTCAAAACCTGTTCCTTAATCTTCTCCAATTCATCCTTCATCATCACCACCAATTTCTGCATTTGCGCATGATTTGACTTAGAACCCATCGTATTAATTTCACGACCCATTTCCTGAGTGATAAAACCTAGTTTTCTACCATTAGCTTCAGAACCATTTAATGTTTCAATAAAATAATCCAAATGATTCGTCAAACGAACTTTCTCTTCCGTAATATCCAGTTTCTCTAAATAATAAATCAATTCCTGTTCAAAACGATTTTCATCAACATTAACCTGCAATTCAGCAATGGCAGTTTGTAAACGGTCTTTTATCGCCTGAACACGTTCCGGATCAAGAGCCAGCGCGTCGTTCATATATTGACGGATATTTCCAATTCTAAGATTAAATTCCTTTTCAAGAGATTCACCTTCGTCTTTTCTAAAACTTAAAATGTTTTGCAGTGCTTCCTCAATAATAACCTGAATCTGTTCCCAGTCATTCTCGTCGATTTCCTCACGCTCAGTTTTCAGCGTATCAGGCATACGAACCGCCATTTTCATCAATTCAGTAACATCAGCATCCGGATAAACTTCCTTAAGCTGTGCAATGTAGTTTTTTACAACAGGAACATTTACCTTAGTCGAAGTTTGTTCAGCCGTGCTTTCGATGTAAATTCCGAAATCGATCTTACCTCTTTCCAGTTTAGTCGAAATCTGAGTACGCAAACCCAATTCCATTTCGCGGTAAACAGACGGCATCCTGACATTCAAATCCAAACCTTTACTATTTAAAGATTTTACTTCTACGGTAATTTTTTTTGTTGGCAATTGCAAAGACGCCTTGCCAAACCCTGTCATAGATTGTATCATATAATTGAGTATAAAGGCGCAAAGATACTAAAAAACTTCACAGTGAGAGTTTCTAGTTTTTTAGCCCTAAAGTTTATAAAAATAGTATGGGCGTTCCCTACGGTCGGGCTATCCGTTCCAATCTTTTTTTGTCTCGTTAAAAAACGAGACAAAAAAAGGATTTCCACTTCAAATGAAATTCACTGAACTCCGATTAAAATAAAAATTATGTGAAGTAATCCCTAACGCGAGCCCACGAAACCTTAAAAAAAATGGAATATTACTTTTGCAAAGCTTTTGTAACCTGAAGAATATTCTGCTGACTGTTGCCAATATAAATTTTACCATCGATTATAAAAACCGGACGACTCAAAAAAGTATAATGTTCCAGAATATATTTTTTAAAATCAGCTTCTGTCAACGCTTTGTTTTTCAAATCCATCGACTTGTACAATTGCGCTTTTTTGCTGAATAACGCTTCATAACTTCCAGAAAGCTGGTACATTTCTTCCAATTCAGCTTCCGTTATCGGGTTCTGACGAATGTCCTGAAAAACCAAATCGTTTTCTGGTAAGTTCTTAATGATTTTTCTACAAGTATCGCAAGACGCCAGATAATATATTTTGTTCATGATTTTATTTTTTGTGACTACAAAGAAAATTCATTTGAAACTTAAAATTGCCTAATTTTAGAAAAAAATTAAAATTATGAACCCAGTTTTTGAAGTCCACAAAACCATAAGAACCATTCTTTTAAAAGTTTTGGACAATCACTCATTAGAGCAATTAAATAAAATTCCCGACGGATTTAGTAATAATTTAATTTGGAATATTGGACATTGCATATCATCACAGCAAGTTTTAGTATATAAACTTTCAGAACTTCCTATAATGGTTTCTGAGGAATTTATTGCTAAATACAAAAAAGGAACAAAGCCAGAAGGAGATGTTTCGCAGGCAGAAGTTGATGAAATTAGAACATTACTTCTTAAAACTCTTGATCAAACCGAATTAGATTATAACAATGGGGTATTCAAAGAATACAACGTATATACAACGAGTATGGGTTTTACACTTCATAATGCAGACGATGCCTTAAGTTTTAATAATTACCATGAAGGAATTCATACCGGAATTGTAATGAGCATTAGAAAGTTCGTTTAAAAAGAAAATCCCGTCTTACAATTACAAGACGGGATTTTTTTATTCTATTATAGTTTCTATTGTAACTTTCATTGCGCCGGCACCTTTACTTTTGGTGATTTCCATAAAGGCTCTTTTTGATAAGTCAATTTCACGGGTTTTTACGAAAGGACCTCGATCCGTGATTTTTACAATTACAAATTTACCATTTGCTTCATTGGTTACTTTTACTCTTGTGCCAAAAGGAAGTTTTTTATGTGCAGCAGTATATTTGCTGTTGTTAAATCTGCTTCCGTCTGCCGTTTTTTTACCGTTAAATCGGTCAGAATAATAAGAAGCGTGAGCATTTTTTTTATACGATTTTAATTTTAAACCTTTGTCTGTAAAGACAGAATCTGCCGGGATTGCTATTATATTAGGTCTGGCATTTTTTACAGTATCCTGAACAATTTTCGGTTCTGTTGAAGGTTTGTTTTGACTTATAACATAAGTGAAACCACTTAAAAAAGTTAATGCAAGTATGTTTAATATGATGTTTTTTTTAATTCTCATAGGTTATTTTTTTCAGACTTGGGGAGTTTGTACAAATAATATGCCGAAATAAAAAAAATCCTACATTTTTAGGATTTTTATCGATTTATTTTTGGAACCACAGATTCCACGGAATTCTACTTAGAATAAGCAATAAGCCTAATCCATAGAAAATGGCGAACGTTTTAAATTTTGCTTCGCTGTTAATCAGCTTTTTATGTTTAGACCATCCAATTGTAATTAAAACAATAGCTATAATATTGATTAATGGATGTTCTAATGAAGTTAGTCTAAGTTCTGCATTAGACATTTCTCCAAAAGCAGCTTTTCCTAGCGGAGATACAAAATAAAGGATCAATCCAATTAATAATTGGGTATGAGTTCCGATTAAGGCAAACAAAGCAATTTTACGATCTTTTGCAGTAAAATCCTTTTTTGATGTAAAACCAATGATAGAATTTACCACTGCAATCAGTAAAAGCAATAAAGCTAAATAAGCCCAGCCAGAGTGGAATTTTTGTAGAAAATTGTACATAAATTAATTTTTTTATTAAAACAAATATAGCAAAAAAGGCCATAAAAAAACGGCATTGAGCTAAAAGTCAATGCCGTTTTTGGTATTTATTTAGATTCTAAATATTAGAAATCGTAACGTAGAGTAAAGTTCCAAGTTCTTCCGTAACCGAAGTAAACTTTGTTGTCAGTTGCAACTCCTTTGTAAAGAGCTCCAGCTTGAGCATAAGTTTGAGCTGGTGTTGTTCCTGGCTTGGTATCATCAGCAAAAATATTTGTGAATGACTCATTGATAAATATTTTATCAAAAACGTTATTAACGTTTAATCTAAAGTTTAATGCACCTAATTTATCACTTAGTACCCATTTGTAAGATATACCAGCATCTGTAGTTGCAAAGCCAGGTAATTCCATAGCTCCTTTGTTGTCTGCTTTTGTAAAACTTGCAGGACTAATGTTTCCGTATAACTTTTCAGAATAGTTAAGGTTTGCATCGACATTAAGTCCGTTTAAGATTTCGTAAGCAGCTCCAAGTGCTATTGTAGTCTGAGCAGCATTACCAACTTTCACACCGTCTAGGTATAAAGTTTGAGCTGTTCCTCCAGGTACTGGTTGGTATGAACTATCAAAACGGTTACTAGTTGCATTTCCATCATATTTCCAGTCACCAACAGAAATCATTCCGTTTAATTTTAACTTGTCAATTGGTCTGGCTGTAACGTCTAATTCTACACCTGTATGAGTTTCATTAACACCGTCAAAAGTATATAATCCTCCAGGATTTGTAGCTGCATCAGGATCAGTACCAGTTGTAAATCTGTCTTTCCAAGTTGTATAATAAGCATTTAAATTAGCAGTAAAGATTCTTGAACGGAAACCATAACCAAGTTCAATAGCGCTAATTTTTTCATTCGTTAAATTTGGATTAGTAACTGAAAGGAAGTTAGGATATACTGATGTAAAGAAAGGTTGTTTTGAGTAAAATCCTCCGTTAACAAAAACATTATGGTGTTCGTTAATATTGTAATTAACTCCCGCTTTTACATCTCCACCTGTAAGGTTTTGGAAATCTGTACTTGAAAGAGGGTTTGTTGGAGCATAGTTAAAGTGATCTTCTCTTTTGTAACCTTGTGAAGAAATAGCTCCCTGAAGAAACGCAGATAAGTTACCTTTTGAATACTCTAATTGAGAGAAAGCACCATAGTAGTTCACTTTACTGTCATATGAATAACCTAATCTTTCTTGGTAATCTGTACTTACGAATGGATTTCCTGTTGGTCTTGGTGCATATGTAGTAGATAAAACGGTATTGATTGGAGTTACTCCATCGCCACTTTTATTTGTTCTGTCAAGATAATTAGTCGCTCCGAATAAATCAATAAGTGTTTGATAGTGAACTGCAGTATAAGTTCTTCCTTCAACTCCGAAGTTTAAATTAAAATTCTCAGATAATTTTTTGTCTAAATTTAAAACCGTACCATACCAGTTGTGAGAGTTTATAGATGAGTATTCTGTAATACCTGTAGATAAGTTTGCAGCACTACCAGTAACAGTACTATTTTGATATGCACCACCAGCAATAGGAGTTCTTGTTCCTAATGTTGTAGGTTGTCCTGAGTTCCATGCTTGAATTAAATCAAATTTAATTAAACCATCAGCATCTCTTAAATTATTAGGTGCTGCAGTAGTTCCTACAGTGTAAGGATTTTGACCTTTTATTCCACCATTAGAAGTTGTTCCTCCACCACGACCCCAAGAACCGTAAACAACAGTAGAGAATTTTGTAGTTGAGTTAATATCATAATCCCAGTTTAAACTCATTACCGGCTTGTGATAGTAATTTGTTTTTAAACTTGTTTCTTCACCGTTTCTATATCCCCAATCAGAGTTATATTTGATGTTTGGTTTTTTACCGTCACTTCCGTATTTTAAGAAATCAGTTAAAAGAGGAGAAGTGCTTCTTTGGTTGTGCCATTGAGGTGCACCTGTAAAAGTAAATTGAATACTGTGTTTGTCATTGATTTTGTAACCAAAAGCCATGAAATAATTGTATCCTTCAAATTTAGTGCCGTCTACATATCCATCTCCTTCAGTTCTACTAAATAAAACAGAAGCAGAAAGACCATTTTTCATTATTCCAGTGTTGTATGAAGCTTGTGCTTTTAAGTACCCGTCATTACCAAAACTAGATGAAATGTTTCCACCTTCTTTCATGTCAGACGTTTTTGTGATAACATTGATGGTTCCTCCAATAGAAGAAATAGCAAGCTTAGAAGCTCCTAAACCTCTTTGAACCTGCATTGCAGAAGTTACGTCAGACAAACCTGCCCAGTTACTCCAATATACAGAACCACCTTCCATATCATTAACAGGAACTCCGTTAATCATTACGGCAATATTTTTTTGGTCAAATCCACGAATAACAATTCTTGAATCTCCAAATCCTCCACCTGCTTTAGAAGCATATACTGAAGGTGTGCTTTTTAAAATCTCAGGAAATTCTTGAGATCCTAATTTTTCTCTAATTTCAGCAGCTTTAATTGTAGAAACAGCTACTGGTGTTTTTCTGTCTTTAGCAACGTCAATAACGCTACTTTTAACTACGATTTCTTCTAATTCATTTGAATTTGAAGCCAATTCGATAGATCCTAAGTTAGTAGTTCCACTAGTAACAGAGAATTTTACAGTTTGTGTGTTGTAACCTAAATAAGTAATAACCAATTCTCCAGTAGCATTTTGAGACTCTAATGTAAATTTTCCATCAAAATCTGTAGTAGCTGCAGCTGATGATCCTTTGATCGCAACATTTGCTCCTGGTAATGAATTTGTACCGTCGGTAATAGTACCGGTCACTTTTCCTTGAGAAAATACGGTCGAAACTATCATGAATAATAGTCCAGTCAGTAACCAATTTTTCATTTTCTTCATTTCTTGTTTTTGTTATTTGTTTTTGGCAAAATTATAACAAATAACTCAGATAATGTTATCGTAATGTTAAGAAAAAAGAGTTTTATATAATTGGCTGCGTATTAAAATGATTTTTTCTTTTTTCGTTAAATAAAATAACGTTTTCTTAAATTAAAACACTTTGTTTTTGTTAAAATCATAATAAATTTGATGGTATTGTAGCGTAAAACGTTCAAAAAAGACTCTTTTTGTGTTGTTTAGGTAGTGTTTTATGCGAAAAAACCCCTTAATTTTTGTTAAATTAAGAGGTTTCAGTATATTAGAAATGCTTTTCTAGTGAAGCTTATTTATTCTTTAAAAAATGATTTAATAAGAATGAAGTTGAGCTATCATGATTTTTTACCTCTTTAGTGTTAATTTCATCTAAAATAGAATTAGCAAGTTGTTTTCCTAATTCAACTCCCCATTGATCAAAACTGAATATATTCCAGATAATTCCCTGAACGAATATTTTATGTTCGTACAATGCAATTAATGAGCCTAAACTTTTTGGAGTAAGCTTCTGAATTAAAATAGTGTTTGTTGGTTTGTTTCCTGTAAAAACTTTAAATGGTAATAAATAAGATGCTTTTTCTGCCGCTAAACCTTGTTTGTCAAATTCTGCCTGAACTTGTCCAGCGGTTTTTCCGTTCATTAAAGCTTCTGTCTGAGCAAAAAAGTTCGACATCAATTTATCATGATGATCTTCATTTCCGTATAAAGGTTTTACAAATCCGATAAAATCTGTCGGGATCAATTTTGTTCCTTGGTGAATTAACTGGAAAAATGCATGCTGTGAATTTGTTCCTGGCTCGCCCCAAATAATAGTTCCGGTTTGGTAGTTAACAGGTTTCCCGTCACGACCAACACTTTTACCGTTACTTTCCATAAACGCTTGTTGCAAATACGGAGCTAATTTTTGTAAATATTGTGTGTATGGAATCAAAGCTTCACTTTCTGCTCCATAAAAATTGTTGTACCAAACGCTTAATAAAGCTAAAATTACAGGAATATTTTCGTCAAATTCTGCCGATTTAAAATGCTCGTCCATTTCATGAGCACCTTTCAATAATTCGTTGTAATTATCAAAACCAATTGCCAATGCAATACTCAAACCAACCGCACTCCACAAAGAAAATCTTCCTCCAACCCAGTCCCACATCGGGAAAACATTGTCTGGATTAATTCCGAATTCTGTTACTTTTTGAATGTTTGTAGAAACAGCAACGAAGTGTTTTGCAATATCTTCTTGTTTTGCCGATTTTAAAAACCATTCTTTAATAGTTTCAGAATTCGTTAAAGTTTCCTGAGTTGTAAAAGTTTTAGAAACAATCACAAAAAGAGTTGTTTCAGGATTTAATTTTTTGATTACTTCATTTACGTGATCGCCATCAACATTAGAAACAAAATGTACATCTAGTTGATTTTTGTAAAATTGTAAAGCTTTAACCGCCATATCCGGACCAAGATCAGAACCTCCAATACCAATATTTACAATGTCTGTAAAAGCTTTTCCTGTAAAACCTTTTCTTTGGCCAGAAATAACTTCATTCGTAAAATTCTTGATTTTGTTCTTTACTTCGTAAACTTCCGGAATTACATTTTCACCGTCAACTTTTATAACAGCCGATTCAGGCGCGCGCAATGCAGTATGCAAAACAGCTCTGTTTTCGGTTTTGTTAATGATTTCGCCATTAAAATAATCCGAAATAGCATTTTTCAATCCGATAGAATTTGCCAATTCCAATAAAAGAGATATGGTTTCCTGACTAATATTGTTTTTAGAATAATCTACCAAAAAGTCATTCCATTGTAAATTGAATTTTTCAGCACGAGCATTGTCTTGCTGAAATAATTCTTGTATCGTAGTTTCGTGAATTGCGTTATAGTGATTTTGCAGATTTTTCCACGCTTCAGTCCCGGTTGGGTTTGTTGTGTTTAAAGCCATTTTGTTTGTTTAATTATAATGTGGTTAAGAAAAACAAAAATACTGAAATTACTTTTAATAGCCCTTCAGTTCACAATTATATAACAAAAAGTGACGGAAACGTTTTCGTGAATTCTCAGAATGATGAAGTTATTCGATTTTTATTTTTTTCCAAGAAGCTATTAATTTTTCATTGATATCGATATCTGAAATTTCGAAATATTCAAGATGATTTTTAGATGTTTTTCTAAATGTTCTTTTTAAAGAAAACGGCAGATTTTTTTTGAAATAGAATTACAAATTCCCAATACTATCCAATTCTCTTTTCAAAGGTTCGATTTGTTTCATAAAACGAGTTCTGTCATTTCCGGTTAAAGATTCTCCGGTTGGCAGATTCAATCGAAGTGCATCTACCTGAACACCATTTTTCCAGAAACGATAGCAAACGTGAGGTCCAGAAGCTAAACCTGTACTTCCGACCAAACCAATAGTTTGACCTTGAGTAACACGTTGTCCGCGACGAACCAAAATTCTCGACATGTGTAAATATTGAGTAGAGTAGGTTCCGTTGTGTTTTACTTTAACGAAATTTCCGTTTCCAGCAGTATATCCGGTAGCTTCTACAACTCCCGAAGCAGTTGTTGAAATTGGAGTTCCGGTTGGTGCGGCATAATCCGTTCCTTTGTGTGCTTTCCAAGTGTGCTGCACAGGATGAAATCTATTCATTGTAAATCGAGAAGTGATTCGGCTGAATTTGATTGGCGTTTTTAAGAAAAAGTTTTTCAACGTTTTTCCTTCATCATCATAATATTCAATTTTTCCCGAAAGCGTATCTTTTTCAAAAGGAAAAGCGTAAACAATTTTCCCTTTATATTCAAAAAACGCAGCTTCAAGATCTTCTACGCCGTCGTATGTTTTGTTGTTGATGAAACGCTCTGTGAAAATTAATCCGTAACGATCTCCTTTTTTAAGTTTAAAGAAGTCAATAGACCAAGAGAAAACTTTGGTAATTCTGCTGGCAAGCGCCGTTTCTACACTTTCGTTTCCTAAAGTTTCAGAAAGAGAACTTTTTAAAACGCCGCCAATTATTTTTCTTTTTAAAGTAACTGGTTTTATTTTTTTATACGCTTTAGCAATGCTGTCTCTAAAATCGACAACATAATAAGTCAGCGCATCGGGCTGATAAATAAAAACCTGAAGTTTGTTTGTTTTGTTTTTTGATCGAAGTAAAGTATAAGGTTTGTTATAGCGAATGGTTCTTACATCAAAAGAATCTTTTACCTGCTCCACAATATCGTACACTTTTTTGTCTCCGGTATTTTGACTTTGAAAGATGGATCCAAAAGAATCTCCTTTTTGTATTGTATCATGTATAACATTAAAATCAGCGTAATTAAATCCAAATTCTACTTTCTTAGCCTTTGGTTTAGTGATTTTGATTTCGACTTTTTCTTCTGCTTTTTTACATGAAAATATTGAAAACAATACAATAATAATTACGAATGCTTTTTTCAAACTCTTAAAATTTTTTGCTGGGAAATTAAACTGTAGCTTCGTTTCCCCAATTGGACAATTCTTCTTCGGTCCACAATTTAGGAAAAAAGATGCGTCTTTGGTATTTTGGATGCATATATTTTTGCCAGTCACTGCCGCCAGTGGCTTCGCCGTTGCCTTTTCCGCTTTCTAAAATATATTTTCTTGCCGTATTTAAGTGCTGCATCACCCACGTAATGTTTACTGTATAGTCATAATGACGCATTGCAGTAATTAATTCTGGGTTGGATTGATCGTTTTCTGGAAGCTGTGTAAATTTTTGCCAGATATTTTTTGTTTTGAATTTCGAAATCTGACGTAAAAATTGGTCTTTATATTTTGTTTCGAATTCCTGAAGTAAGTATGATTTTTCTCCTGTATGATAATCTTTTCCTGCTGCCTGCCAATACAAATGCTCAAAACTTGTTTCTAAATCTGTATTTTCGTCAAAGCTGGCTTTGTATCTATGATCGGTTAAATTGATAACATCTGTCGAAGCAAATTCGATCATTCTGTATTGTGCACTCTGAAAACCACTTGCAGGAGTCAGTGTGTTTCTGAATTTCATGTATTGATCAATGTCCATTCCGTTCTCCATAATGCTGAACGAATTCGTAAGCATATCAAAATAACGTGTAATTCTCAATAATCTTTCGCTGAAAAAATCAACCTGAATATTTTCTGCAGCACCAATTTGTTCAACTTCCCAAAGAATCATTTTAAAAATCAATTCATTTACCTGATGATACATTATAAATACCATTTCGTCAGGAAGTGTAGTACGTTGAATTTGTAAATTTAATAATGCATCAGTTTGAATGTAATCCCAATATGTAATAGGCTTAGACCAAAGTAAACCTTCTAATTGCACATCAGTTTTTTGGTTTATGGCTTGAAATTTAAGATCAATTTCTTTTAAAATTGATTCAGAATGATCTGTGAGGTTCATTATTTTTTTGCTTTAAATGGATTTTTTAATCCTTTATATTCGTCAAGATCTGCCTTAATAGATCCTACGGCAAGATCTGCTTTTATTCTAATGGGAACTTTATTGTCGTCGTCTGTAATCCAGAGTGTTAAACTTTCTTCTTCTTTAAATACCCTTCCTTTTTGTACCGAAGGTTTAAAAACCATCGTAGTAACGGTTCCAAATTTAGTTGTAATATCTTGAAGGCCTACATATTTTAACTTAAATTTTGTGATTTCATCATCAAAAAACATATCGATTACGATTGATTCGCCCGATTTAAGTTTGTCAATATTGGGGTGATTTCTCAAATAATAAAAAGAAGAAACAATATCTTGCACATTATCAGAAGTAACAAGTGTTTTTTCTGATTTTCTCTTGTAGTCTTTTACCAAAATTCTATTTTCGGAAGGATTAAAAATACCTTCTTGATTTTTGGTGTAACCGCCTTCGTCAATTTTTCGAATATAACGATATGGATTTCCGTTTTCTTTGTCAAAGTAACTTTCGTATAAATCTTCGACTTTGAAGAAGAATTTTGACATGCCGGTTGTGTAGCCTTTTCCAACTGCATGAAAAACTTTCTTATTATTTATAGTAGCGTCTTTTACTTCTAGTGTGGCATAACCGGCATTTATAATTCCGTAATGTATGCGAAATTTAAAGTATTCGCCCACATCAAAGGCATCTTCTTTAAAGGAATCAAAGCTAAAAGTTGTGAGGATTAATATAGTGAGGACTAATTTTTTCATAGTACATTTTTTACATTCTATTATAAAGATAAAGAAATGCAAATTCTATTCCAAATGTACTAAAACAAAAAAACTCAGTCAAGAATGACTGAGTTTTTATGCTATTAACTAACCAAAAAACTATAAATTATGAAATTTATATCAATTCGGAAGGAAACCACCCCTTCCTGATTTGCGAGTGCAAAGATAGATAGAAAGTTCAAAAAATAAATAGCAAAAGACAAGTTTAACATAACATTTGCATAAAAAGCATCGTTTTTTAGAGAATTCTACTGTTTTACGAGTAAATTTTATGCTTTTATAGTGTACCTCGCAATTCTTGCTCTCTTTCGATAGACTCAAAAAGGGCTTTAAAGTTCCCTGCACCAAATCCTTTTGCACCCATTCTTTGAATAATTTCGAAGAAAAGTGTAGGTCTGTCCTGAACTGGCTTTGTAAAAATTTGTAAAAGATAACCATCTTCATCGGCATCGACCATGATGGCTAATTTTTCAATTTCGTTCAAATCTTCTTTCATCATATCCATGTGAACTCCCAATCTTTCAGGAATTGCCTGATAATAAGTATGAGGCGGAGGCGATAAAAATTCAACACCGCGGGCTTTTAAGTCAGAAACTGTTTTTACAATATCGTCTGTTGCAATTGCAATATGTTGAATTCCGGGACCGCCGTAAAAATCTAAATATTCTTCAATTTGAGATTTTTTCTTTCCTTCAGCTGGTTCATTAATCGGAAATTTAATTCTTCCGTTTCCGTTTGACATAACTTTACTCATCAAAGCCGAATATTCGGTATTGATTTGTTTATCATCAAAAGAAAGGAAATTCACAAATCCCATCACTTCTTCGTAGAATTTTACCCAGGTATTCATTTCGTTCCAACCCACATTTCCAACCATGTGATCAATATATTTTAATCCGGTTGGAGCCGGGTTATAATCTGATTTCCATTCTTTATAACCGGGCAGGAAAACACCATTGTAATTTTTTCTTTCTACAAAAACGTGAACTGTTTCTCCGTAAGTGTAAATTCCAGAACGAACCACTTCTCCAAATTCATCGCTTTCAACAGTTGGTTCCATAAAAGAACGAGCGCCGCGTTTCATGGTTTCTTTGTAAGCACTTCTCGCATCTTCAACCCAAAGTGCAGCCACTTTTACGCCATCACCATGTTTTTTAAGATGATCGTTTATTGGAGAATCTGCATTTAAAGGCGTTGTTAAAACAATTCTGATTTTGTCTTGTTTTAAAACATAAGATGCTTTGTCTTTTACTCCAGTTTCAAGTCCGGCGTAAGCCAATGATTGATATCCGAAAGCGGTTTTATAATAATGTGCAGATTGTTTGGCATTGCCTACATAAAATTCTACATAATCTGTTCCTAATAATGGAAGGAAATCTTGTGCTCCTTCAAATATTTTCTCTAATCCGTATTCTACTGATTTAACTTGTTTCATAATTAGATAATTTGTCAATTAGAAAATTAGATAATTTCTGGAAATGAGAAAATGTGATAATTCAAAAATAATTTTCTAATTGACACATTGACTAATTATCTAATTTCTTTTAGATGTTGATATTATTTTATTTAAAATTTTTAATATTTCTGAGAGATCATTCAATAAATTTTTACAATCTGGATAGCTTTTGTGAGCATCACATAAGAACAACCAATATTCAGCCTCGTCTGCTTCCTTGATAGCAATTTTTAATTTATGAATAAAATCTGCCTTACTTTCTGCGTTTTGTGATTCTTTAGAGTTTGCCCCAATTGATGTTCCGCTTTTTAGCAACTGATTTGCAATTACAAATTTCTTTTGTTCTTGTAATTCTTCTGTGTAATCAATAATGTTTAAAGCAAAATTGAATGTTTTAATTAAAAGAGCGTTGTTTGAATATTTTTCGTTAAAAGTCATTTTGATAATTAGATAAATTGAAAATATGTTAATTAGATAATTATTCAAAATTATAAATTGTAATCTAAAAACTACAAAATAATTATTTTAAATTTCTAATTATTAAATTGTCACATTTCCTCATTTTCCAATTATCTAATTATCAAATTGGCACATTATCTAATTATTCACACCAGGATTTGTAGTATTGTCCATCATCAAGACCCATCGCTTCTTCAGTTACCATAAGTGGTCTGAAAGTATCAACCATAACGGCTAATTCCTGAGTTTCTTTATGACCAATGCTGCGTTCCATTGCGCCTGGTGCTGGTCCGTGTGGAATTCCTTTTGGATGTAAAGTGATATGACCCTGCTCAATATTATTTCTGCTCATAAAATCTCCATCAACATAATAGAGAACTTCGTCTGAATCTATATTGCTGTGATTGTATGGCGCCGGAATTGCTTTTGGATGATAATCGTAAAGTCTCGGACAGAATGAACAAACGACAAAAGTTGCCGTTTCAAAAGTTTGGTGTACCGGTGGCGGCTGGTGAACACGTCCGGTTATAGGTTCGAAGTTATGAATTGAAAATCCATAAGGAAAATTGTAGCCGTCCCAGCCTACAACATCAAACGGATGTGTAGCATAAACAACTTCATGAATCATTCCTTCTTTTTTTATTTTAATTAAAAAATCACCTTTTTCATCGTGCGTTTCCAATTCGTTTGGCAAAATAAAATCGCGTTCGCAAAATGGCGAATGTTCTAAATGCTGGCCCGATTGGTTTTTATAACGTTTTGGAGTGTAAAAAGGAGAGTAAGACTCAACATAAAAAAGTCGGTTGTCTTCGGTTTCAAAATCAATTTGATAAATAATGCCGCGTGGAATTATTAGATAATCTCCATATTCAAAAGGAATATTTCCGAGCATCGTACGAAGTTTTCCTTTTCCTCTGTGAATGAAAAGCATTTCGTCTGCATCGGCATTTTTGTAGAAATAATTTCGAAGAGATTCTTTCGGCGCGGCCAAACCAATAATACAGTCTTTATTAACAAGCATTGCTTTTCGGCTGTTCAGAAAATCATTTTCCGGTTTCAATTCAAAACCTTTAAATAATAATGATTTTATATTTTTTCCGATTGCAATTTTGGGTTCAACCGAATACGAATTTAAAATTTCTTTAACCTGAGTTGGTCTGTGAACATGATAAGATAATGACGAATGTCCGTGAAAACCTTCAGTTCCAAATAATTGTTCATAGTAAAAACCACCGTTTGGTTTCTCGAACTGTGTGTGTCTTTTTTGAGGAAAATCTCCAAGTTTATGATATAATGGCATGGCTTTTCAATTAGATAATTAATAAATTAGATAATTAGAAAATGTAAATTGTGAACAGATAATTAGCTCATTTTCTAAGTTGGCTAATTATTCAATTCGATAGCATTACTCCGGGTTTCTCTTAATGAGAAATTGAAGATACTCCAATAAACCTGTCCATTTTGTTTTCATTATAACAAATGTCGTAATTTTTATTGATTTAAATTACAAATTAAAACAAAAATCCGATACTAAACCAAGTAAAACTTTTTGACATTTCCGGCGACCAGGAATGTTTGATTTCTATTGGGCCAATAATGGTTTCTAATCCGTAACCTACTGCATATCCCGAATATTTTGGCATGGAGATCCAATCGACAGTCGTAAAAATGTCATCGCCTAAGTTGGCATAATTAGCAGAAATGTTTACGTGATTTTTTTTGAATAGCTCGTAATCCAGCGTTATATCTGTCTTTATATAGCTGTTTCCGGCAATGCTCAGGAAATCGTATCCATAAAAATAATTGAAGTTGTTTATTTTGCTGTAACCGTAACCTCCTAAAATATAATCAAAATAAGGAACACTGTCACTGCCAATATTAAATCCGGCATCTGCTCCAATTTTAAATGTTGCTTTTCTAAATAATTTATTGGCAAATGCAATTTCTGCTTTTGCTGTAGAGAAAGGTTTAAAATTGTTGGTATAATCAGATGATGCTAAATACGTTTGTACATCTGTAGAAAAATACAATCCAGAATGAGGAAAACTTTTATTATCAAAAGAGTCATATTTTAAATAACCGAAAACACTAAAATAACTGCTTTTTTCAATAAGGTTGTCTTCATTAGAAAGTGTTGGCGAATTTATTTTTAGATATTTATATTCTAAACCACCGCCCATCAGGAATTTTTGTACAAATATGGTTTGAAAATAAGCCTGATTGGTTAAGTCTAAAAAGTCAACATTAATTAAATTTTTAGAAGGATTTTGAGTAGCCAGACTGCTAAAATTATCTGCCACATTTCTGTTAAACTGATTTAATCTTGAGCGAAATCCGAAGCTGATATTGAATCCGTTTTCGACATAATAATTAAGATCGTACCTAAAATTATCTCCCAAAATAATATCAAGGGAAGTGACATCATTTTTTAAGAAAGTTTTTTTATGGGTCAGGTTTAATAAAATGGCACTTTTGTAAAGTCCGTCGTAGTGCAAGCCCAATTTTAAAAAGGTTTGAGTTGGATTTTCGCTTAAAACCAAATCAAGATCGTCCTGATTGCCGTTTGGCTGTAAGCAATACGAAATTGTGCTAAAGTTTTGAGTAGCATTTAAATTATTAATTCCCGCCTTTAGATCATCATATGTTATAGTACTTCCGGGTTTAAAACGAAGTTTTCCTCGAATGTATTCTTTAGTATAATTGTCTAATCGGTCACTGTTTATTTTTTTGATTTCTAGTGTATCAGTTCCTACTTGTAGTTTTGGTTTTTTATAAAAGTTGTCTTCATTTACCAAACCTTTAATTTTTTCATAAACTGCAAAAGCAGCTTCTTCACCTTTTCTGATGATTTCTTCGCCTTTATCAAAAGAGATTACACCATAGTCACGAATGTCTGGTTTAATGTAAACATCAGTGTCTTTGATTTTATTTTTCATTTTATCAATCGACTGCAGATTGGTAATCTGAACTAATATTCTGGTGGCATTTTTAAGACCTTTTCGGTTTAATAAATCATCCTGAACATCGACTCCAATAATAATATCGGCGCCAAGATTACGAACTTCTTTTATCGGATAATTGTTGACAACACCACCGTCAACCAATAAATTTCCGTCTATTTCTACTGGCGTAAATAAGGAAGGAAAAGCCGCACTCGCCATCATTGCCTGAACTAAATTTCCTTTATTAAGCAAAACTTCTTCGCCGGTTTCGATATTCGTTCCGATACATAAAAAGGGGGTTGGAAGTTTGTTAAAATCTCTAACGTGACGTACGTTTCTGGTCAAACTGCTCAATAAATTATAATTGTACATTCCTTTAGAAAGTGCTTCTGGAATACCAATTCTGAAATTACTAAACGGTAAAACAATGGCGTACAATTCGTCATTTTTTTTGCCGTAGAAATTTTTAGAAGATCGCGGAATGTAATCGTTTATTAATTCGTCGAAGTTGGTTTTTTTAAAAATAGAATCAATTTGAGAAGCATTGTAGCCAGAAGCATAAAGTCCGCCAATAACAGAACCCATACTCGTTCCGCCAATATAATCGATTTTTACACCGGCTTCTTCCAGCACTTTTAGCACTCCGATATGTGCAAAACCTTTCGCGCCGCCACCACTCAAAACCAAACCAATTTTTGGTCTTTTAATGCTGTCTCGTTTTTTTTCCTGTGAAAAGGAATTTTGAGAAAACAGTACAAGAAAGAATAAAACGTATGCGTTTACGCTCCAAATGGAAGTGGAAAATTTCGAAAGAAAAAATCCTTTTGACCGATTCTTTAAAATGGACAGCTGATTTGGGCGCATAAAAAATTTCTAATTGGTTTTGTAAAAGTCGACAATTTTTTTGGCTTTTGATACTCCAACAACTGCCGAAATATCTTTTTCTGATGCCAATTTTAATCTTTTAACACTTTTAAAATGTTGTATTAACGTAAGCATTGTTTTTTCGCCAATTCCCGGAATACTTTCTACCGAAGAATTAAGTGCAGCTTTGCTTCGTTTATCGCGATGAAAGGTAATTCCGAAACGATGCGCTTCGTTTCGCAGCTGCTGAATTACTTTTAAAGTTTCGGATTTTTTATCTAAATAAAGTGGAATTGAATCGCCGGGATAAAAAAGTTCTTCAAGACGTTTTGCGATTCCGATGATGGCAATTTTACCACGCAGTCCCAATTCGTCTATACTTTTTAAAGCTGCAGACAATTGTCCTTTTCCACCGTCAATAATAATCAATTGCGGTAAAGGCTGGTTTTCATCTAATAATCTTTTGTAGCGTCGATACACAATTTCGGTCATCGAAGCAAAATCGTCTGGGCCTTCAACCGTTTTTACATTAAAATGGCGGTAATCTTTTTTGCTGGCTTTTCCATCTTTAAAAACGACACAAGCTGCAACGGGATTTGTTCCCTGAATGTTCGAGTTATCAAAACATTCTATATGTCGCGGTTCTACAGGCAGGCGTAAATCTTTCTGCATCTGCGCCATAATACGATTTACGTGACGGTCAGGATCTACAATTTGTAATTGTTTCAATTGTTCGATTCGGTAGAATTTGGCATTTCGAATCGATAAATCTAAAATCTGTTTTTTATCGCCAAGCTGTGGAACAGTTATTTTGATATTTTCACCCAAATTAATTTCAAAAGGAACAATAATCTCTTTTGATAATAATTGAAAACGTTCCCGAAGTTCGATAACGGCAAGTTCTAATAATTCTTCGTCGCTTTCGTCCAGTTTTTTCTTGATCTCTAAAGTATGCGAACGAATAATTGATCCATGTGAAATCTGTAAAAAGTTAACATACGCAGCGCTTTCATCCGATACAATCGAGAAAACATCAATGTTTGTAATTTTCGGATTAACTATAGTTGATCTTGATTGGTAATTTTCAAGAATGTCTATTTTTTCTTTAATTTTCTGCGCTTCTTCAAACTGAAGATTCTGCGCATAAGTGGTCATCAACTTCTTGAAATCTTTTAAACTTTCTTTAAAGTTTCCTTTTAAGATTTCACGAATCGCATTTACTTGTCTTTGGTATTCTTCCAGAGGTTCCAAACCTTCGCAAGGACCTTTACAATTGCCAATATGATATTCTAAACAAACTTTAAATTTGCCGGATCTAATGTTCGATTCGCTCAAATCATAATTACAGGTACGAAGCGGGTACAACTCTTTTATTAAATCTAAAATAGTGTACACCATCTTAAAATTGGTGTAAGGCCCAAAATATTCAGAGCCGTCTTTGACCATCCTTCTCGTTAAAAATATTCTTGAGAAAGGTTCTTTTTTGATACAGATCCAAGGGTAACTTTTATCATCGCGCAGTAAAACATTATAGCGTGGCTGCAACGTTTTAATTAAATTATTTTCTAATAAAAGCGCATCGGTTTCGGTAGGAACAACGATGTGTTTTATAGTAACAATTTTTCGAACCAAGACATTGGTTTTGGCCGTATCGTGGATTTTGTTGAAATAAGAAGAAACTCTTTTCTTTAAGTTTTTTGCTTTTCCAACATATAAAATTTTCCCGTCTTTATCGTAATATTGATACACGCCAGGATTGTCTGGCAAGGTTAGAATTTGAAGATCTAAGGACGGATTTTGCATTCTGTTTTATTTCTGAAGATGTATAAAAGCTTTTTACAAAAATCATTTCTCTTTGTTTTGGAAGCTTAATATTGATTTAGCTTCAAATTTACGAAATCAAAAGAATAATTTCTATATTTAGATTTTATAATTCTACATGAAAAATAGCACGCCCTTAGTTATTTTCGGAGAATCAATTCTGCCGGGAGAACATAAAACGATAAACGTAGAAATCGCCAGATTACACACTACAACAAAACTTAATATTCCTGTTATTGTACGGAGATCTAAGACAGAAGGTCCTGTAGTTTTGTTTTCAGCCGGAATTCACGGAGATGAAATAAATGGAGTGGAGATCGTTCGACAGATTATCAGTAAAAAAATTAACCGTCCAGCCAGTGGAACTATTATCTGTATTCCCGTAATCAATATGTATGGTTTTGTAAACAAGTCAAGAGAATTTCCTGACGGACGTGATTTAAACCGTGTTTTTCCAGGAAGTAAAAAAGGTTCTTTAGCAAGTCGTTTTGCATATAATATTGTAGAACATATTCTACCGATTATAGATTATGCAGTAGATTTTCATGCGGGCGGAGCAAGCCGTTTTAATGCAGCGCAGATTAGAATTACCGAATATAACGAGGAATTAAAAATTTTAGCCGATGTTTTTAATGCGCCTTTTACATTGTATTCTAAAAATATAAACGGTTCTTTTAGAAATACTTCTGAAAAAGCCAACGTTAAAATGCTATTGTTTGAAGGCGGAAAATCATTAGATATTAATAACGAAATTGCCAATATCGGGGTGAAAGGCGTAAAACGTCTTTTGAAATATTTGAATATGCTTGACCCAAAGCAGATTGTAGAAACAGATGATAACCCGTCTATTTACATTAAAAATTCAGTTTGGCTTCGTGCAAAATGTTCCGGTTTACTGCACGATTTTAATATGATTGGAAAATTTGTAACCAAAGGAACTATTTTGGCCATTATTACAGATCCGTTTGGTAAATTCGAACAAAAAGTAAAAGCGCCTCATAACGGATTTGTTATCAACGCCAATCATTCGCCAATTGTTTATGAAGGCGACGCCATTTACCACATGTCTAAAACCAATCCTGAAATTGAAAATGTCGAATAAAAAAGCTTTAAGGCTACACTATAAAAACCTGCGAAAAGATCTTTCTTTTGATGAAGTCGAAGAAAAGAGTCTGGCTGTAGCCAATAATGTAATCCAACTTCCGATTTGGGATAAGACTTATTTTCATGTTTTTCTTCCTATTGAAGAACAAAAAGAAGTGAATACAGAATATATTCTTCATCTACTTTCCGGAAAAGACAAAGAAATTGTAGTTTCTAAAAGTGATTTCGAAACCCGCGGAATGACTCATTTTCTGTTAACAGATAATACCAAAATCAAAAAAAACGAATATAATATTCCAGAACCTGTAAACGGATTAACCGTTCCGTCGCAAACTATTGATGTGGTTTTTGTACCGCTTTTGGCTTTTGACGTTTTAGGAAATCGTGTGGGTTACGGAAAAGGTTTTTACGATAAATTTTTAAGCGAATGCAAACCAGAAACCATAAAGATTGGTCTTTCTTTTTTTGAATCTGAAGACAAAATTGAAGATGTTTTTGATTTGGATATAAAACTAGATTACTGCGTTACGCCTTTAAAAGTTTATGAGTTTCGTTGATATTTTTTTTGCCACGAATTACACTAATTTCTCGAATTTATTTAATACGAATAAATAATTCCTGATTTAAGAATTTAAGGATTTATTCTGGTAGATTCCAATTAAAAATCTCATGAAAAAATTGGTGAAATTAGTGTAATTCGTGGCAAAAAAAAATCCCAAACTCCAGTTTTATCACTTTGGAATTTGAGATTTTTATATTGTAATTTAAAGAACTACTTTACTTCCTTAATAGTCGAAGCATCAAGCCAGCCTTCGGTTCCGTCTGTTAATTCTATTTTTTTCCAGCTTCCTACCGTTTCAGTTACGTAAACTTTTGCGCCTTCATGCAATAAGAAAATAGCAGAACCCGCTTTTTGAGGTTCGCTGCGAACTTCGCTTAATTCAGAAAAAACAATTGCTGGACGATCGTTATCAAAATGATCTTTTTCGGCCATTCCAGCAGAAACACTTAATCCTAAAGCAAGCAAAAGAATAAACATTCCGATGAAATAGATTCTTTTTTGAAGTGAAATTGTAGAGAAATAATATCCGATAAAACTCAAAAGAAAAACAAATGCAATTCCAACAGAAATCTTCGCCCACATATTATAATCAAAAATTCCAGTAAAGTTCTGAATCAGTTTTGCAAAACCCACTTTTGGAACTTCTTTAATTTCATCAATCGTTAGTTTTTTAGCAAATTTTAAATTATTCAGTGTTGCAGGATCGTTCGGTTTTAAAACCAAAGCTTTTTCATAATTATAAATCGAAGGCGCCGTTTTATTCAGTTTGTAATAACTGTTTGCTAAGTTAAAATACAACTCTGCGGATTGCTGTTTGTCTTCTTTTATGATGTTCTCGTAAACCTGAACAGCTTCTTGGTATTTTCCGTCCTGATAAAGGGCATTCCCTTTTTCAAAGCTGCTTTGAGCAAAGAAAACCTGAGTGATTAATAAAAAGAGATATACTATATTTTTCATTTTATTTTCTTTAAACCAAACAGATTTTTAAAACCTGTCGGGTTTGATTTAAAAGTTTAAACGATCTGTTTTTCCAGTTCCGAAATAATCAAAACAGCCTTGTCATAATCCTGCTGAATCGAAGCACTTGATGCCGGAGCATAACGGGCAAATTCGCAGTTTTCTGTCAGCGTAATAAAACTCTGAACAGCTTCGGGATTTGCATTTCTGGACAACAGCAACTCACGAATATTGTCTTTACTCATTTCTGAAGTTTCAATATGCAGTTTTGCCTTTAAGAAATTATGCATTGCTTTTTCCAGTGCAATATAAAATGGCTCTTTGTTGTTGAGATGTTTTTTAGCTTCAGATAAATATTTCTTAGCCAGTTTATTGTTCATTCTAATTCGGTTGCCCGTTACATCGCCGTCAAGAGCTTCTTTTTTCTTCTTAGCCAGAATAATAATCGGCAAGATGATAAATGGGGCAAATAATAAACCATAATACAAATTAGAGCCGTAAAAATCGTTTTTAGCAATTGCAGTCAAAGTTGTTTTAGGTTTAATATATTTAAACTGATCTGTTTTAGAAATTACATTTTTAGCCGCACTTGCCGTAGCATTTGCTTCTGCCTGCATTGGTCCGTCTAAAACATCGACCATGATTTCCTGAGAAGTAATAGTTCTATACGAACCAGAACTCAAATCAAAATAAGAAAACTGCATTGGTTTAATCGCATATTTCCCTTTGTATTGTGGTACAATTGTGTATTTGTCTGTAATTCTTCCAGACATTCCAGACAATGATGTTGTTACACTTTCATCATGCGCAGGATCATACATTTCTAAAGCATTTGGAACAACTGGTTTTGGCAGTGTGAATAATTTCATGTTTCCACTTCCTGTAGCACTTACGACTAAATCCAGACTTTCTCCGTTTTTCAATGTTGTTTTAGATGGAGATACTGTAAAATTAAATTTACCAACTGCACCTGTGAAACCTTCTGGTTTACTTGATTCTGGTAATGGTCTTACATTGATAGTTTTAGCACCGGCCGAAACCACTTTATTGTCATCAGTAAGAACCATTTGTCCGAACATATCCCTGCGGTTTGTTGGCAATTGAACGCCTATGTCCAGAGAAAGCGGTTCTATAGTAAGATTTCCGGATTTCTGCGGATACAAAATAGTCTTTTTCAAAATCACAAAATAACATCTTTGTCCTTTGTAACTTCCTTCTTCAATAGACAATTGTTTGATGTCTATATTCTGATTCCAGAAATCATTGTATTTTGGTTTTGCAAGTTCTTTAAAACCTGTAACGCCAATATTCATAAAATACAATTTGTAAACAACCGTAATAGGTTCATTCAAATACGGATTTGTTTTAGAAATTTCAGCAACAAGATTCAGCATTTCGTTTCCAGATCCTTGCGGTCTGTCGTTAGGATCTCTTTCCTGTGCAACGGCATTTGTTACGACAACTTTTATAGGTGCCGTTTTGTAAATCTGGCCATTGTATTCTATAGAAGCTTGTTTGATCGTAAGATTCCCTTTTTGAGCAGGCTGTAAAATATAAGAATATATTTTCTGAAAAGAGCTTCTGCCGTTTATCCAGGACTGACTTACCTGCTGGCTTGGCCCGGCCGTAACTCTAAATCCTTCAAAAGCCGGCTGATCAAAATTATCTCCATCAACATTCATAATGAAATCAATACGAAGTCTTTCGTTAAGTCCAAGCGTGTTTTTGCTTACTTTGGCTTCAAACTGAACTTGAGCCATAAGCCCTTGAAAACTTATTAGTAATAGAATTAAAAATCTTTTCATTAATTGTTTAAATCAATTGTTTGGTTGTTTGTCTTTTTAACTGCTTAATCGCTGACCTGTTATAAAAAAACAAATCAACGATTAAACGATTAACTCAAAATCCTACCAGTCTTTTTCTGGTTTCTTAGGATTTCCTTTTACTTTTTGTGCATTTACTTTATCCTGAACTTTCTTTTCTTCGTTGTTTACGGCGTCTAGTAAATTTTGGACACGTTCTTTTGAAATACCACCAGGCATAGGTTTTGGTTCTCCTTTATTGTCTGATTTATCATCTTTCTTAGGATCATTTTTACCATCTTTTTTGTCCTTGTCTTTATCGCCTTTGTCGTCCTTCTTATCTTTATCCTTGTCCTTGTCTTTATTTTTGTCCTTATCCTTGTTTTTGTCTTTGTTCTTATCTTTATCCTTGTCCTTATCTTTTTTGTCTTTATTCTTGTCGTTTTTCGGAGGATTTTCTTTTAGTTTTTGTTTTGCGTAAGCATAATTATATCGCGTTTCATCATCGGTCGGATCGTTGCGTAAAGCTTGTTTGTAAGCTTCAACCGCCTGCGTATAATCTTTCTCTTTCATAAAAACGTTTCCAAGATTGTGAAAAGCTTTGTGTTTTTCGGGTCTGGTTTTAGCGTTTTTTATGGCTTTCGCGTAAGCAAATTTAGCTTCAGAAACTTGATTTTGTCTGTAAATTGTATTTCCTAAATTATAAGGAGCCGTTGCGCGTTTTGGAAATTTAGATTCTGAGATTCTATAATTAGCTTCGGCATCGACAAATTTATTCTGCTTATATTCTTCATTCGCATCAGGCAATGTCTTGTCTTTCTCTTGTGCAGAAACTGCCAGAGAGAATGTGAGTAAAATATAAAGAAGTAAATTTTTCATTCTGTATTTTTTGTTTTTTGTTCTGAATGTCATTCGAACAATTATTTCTTTTCGTTAAATAAATTCAACTCTTTAATCCAATTTGTTTTTCTTTCTAAAAGGAAAATATCTAAAAACAGCAACAAGAAAGCAAATCCGATAAACCATTGAAACTGCGATTGAAAATCTGCCATTTGCGTAGCTTCAAATTCTGTTTTTTGAATATTGTTTAGTGCATTTTTTACATATTCTAAAACTTCTTTTGTATTGCCTCCGTATACATAACCACCTTTTGTGGCTTTTGCAATCGTTTTTAGTCCTTCCTGATTTAGTTTGGTAACAACGATATTATTGTTGTTGTCTCGCTGATGGCTTTGTACAACGCCATTTACTTTTAACGGAATTGTTCCTCCTTTTTCTGTTCCGACACCAATCGTAATAATTTTCATTCCCAATTTATTGGCTTCTTCTGCAGCAGCTGCAGCGCCTTCAGAATGATCTTCACCATCAGAAATCAGAATCAATAATTTGCTTGTTTTGCTTTTTTCATCAAAATAAGTTGCAGATAATCTAATTGCTTCGTCAAGCGAAGTTCCTTGCGAAGAAACCATATCTGGAGTCATACTCTGCAGAAACATTTTGGCAACACTGTAATCAGATGTAATTGGCAATACTGGGAAAGCACTTCCTGCGTAAGCTACAATTCCGATTCTGTCACTTCCTAATTGATTGATAATCTGCGAGACCAATTGTTTACTTTTTTCTAAACGACTTGGGGCCACATCTTCGGCAAGCATACTTTTAGAAACATCGACAGCAAAAACAATATCAATTCCTTCGCGTTTTACCGTTTCCATTTTCGTTCCAATCTTCGGGTTTACTAATCCGATAATTAAACAAGTAAGGGCTAAAAGTACTATCGATAATTTTAATACAGGTTTAAAAACAGATCGTTCCGGACTCAGTCTTTTTACCATTTCTAAATCACCAAACTCGCGTTGTTTTTTTCTTTTCCAATACATATTGAAAAGGAAAACACATACCACAATTGGCAGTAATAGTAAAAGATATAAATATTTTTTTTCGTCTAATTCCATAAATGTTATTAAATTCCAATTTTAAAAATTCCAAATTCCAAATTGTTATTTGGAATTTTATTATTGGAATTTTTTAATTTTTTCAAAATTAAATGAAGCTTCTGTAAACTGTATTTCTTAAACCAACTTCCAGCAACAATAAAAATGCTGCGAGTAAAACAAAGCCTCTGTATTTTTCGTCGTAATCGTAGAATTTTAATTCTTGGATTTCTGTAGTTTCCAGTTTATTAATCGAATTATATATTTCGGCTAATTTATCATTGCTGGTTGCTCTAAAATACGTTCCGTCTGTTTTGCGGGCAATGCTTTTCATTAACTTTTCGTCAATCTCCACTTTTTGCATTTTAAATAAAAATCCGCCGTTTGGTGCGTATGCGTACGGAGACGGTGCCATTCCGTTAGTACCAAGTCCAATCGTGTAAACTTTAATTCCGTATTGTTTTGCAATATCCGATGCTGTTTCAGGTTCAATAAAACCAGCATTATTTACACCATCTGTCATTAAAATAATAACACGGCTTTTTGCTTTACTGTCTTTCAATCGGTTTACAGCGGTAGCCAGACCCATTCCAATTCCAGTTCCGTCTTGTAACGCAGTATCGTATTTAATACCTTTTATCGCTTCAAGAATAATTGCTTTATCACTTGTAACGGGAGTTTTTGTATAAGCTTCTGAAGCGTACAAAACCAAGCCGACTCTGTCATTTGGTCTTTCTTCCACAAAATCCGCAGCCACCTTTTTTAAAGCTTCCATACGGTTTGGCTTCAAATCTTTTGCCAGCATACTTCCAGAAACGTCAATTGCTATTACAATATCAATTCCTTTTGTGGTTTTGGTCTGATTGCTAATGTCTACTGTTCTTGGTCTTGCCAAAGCAACAACAAGTGAGCTTAAACCAATAACTCTAAAAACATACAAACAAGGTTTTAGTTTTGTCAACAGCGATTCGCTATTTTTAAAACCTGCTGTAGAACTCATTTTTAAAGTAGCCGATTGCTGGTTGCGTTTCAATAAAAACCAAATAATTGCAATTGGAATTAATAGAAACAACCAAAAAAACTCTGGATTTAAAAAAGTTATTTTACTCATTAGTTAGTTGCTTTTTTAAGTTCAACAGAATTTAAAATTCGAGTTGTAATATCATTAGCATAAGTATCTCCTTCTTCATGCAAAATCATGATTTGCTGTAAACCCTGATCTTGTTTAAAAAGTAAAAGTTCGTAATATGCTTTTATACTTGTTTTATCTGCAGGATTTAAAATTGTCATTGTTCCGTAACCTTTTACACCCTGAATACCTTGATTGGTCTGGAAATCTTCTTGTTTTACAATAATATTTTGACCGCCTTGTGCTTCAATAACTTTTAAAGAACCTTCCAGTGCTTTTGCTAAATCAATATCGGTTGGAGTCTTAAATTTAGTAGTAGAAACGGTTACCATAAAATTGTCGATGATGCTTCCGTATGCAAAAAGCTGCATTTCTTTAATTAAAGCCATTGTTGATTTTGGCAATACCTTCAGCGGATCCATTCTCTTTAAAACCTTTGGTGTTTCAATAATAACTCCAGGATTTCCGTATTCACTTTTTACCCATTCGCCTTCTAATAATTCTTTAGACGGATGGCCAATAACATTATCTTTTACATAAGTAAAACCTTTTGTCGCAATAAAATAAGTGGTTGTAGCTGTTAGTAATAAAACAACAATACCAATCGACATTCCGATACGCTGATTGCGTTTCTTTTTTAATTGAAGCTTAATCTGTTTTTGTCTTTGAGCTTCATTTAATAATTGATCTTCTTCTTCCTCAGGAACTTCTGTCGGAATTGCATTATCAAGCGTTAGAATTACTTTCTGAATTTTGTTTCTGTCTTCTGTAATTTCAAAATCAAGCGGTTTAGATTTTGCAAATTTCACCAAATCGGCCTGACGTAAAACGCGTTCCAGATTCTCAACAGTTTCTGGAGTTAAAGTCATTTTCTTTTTGGTAGAAGCAGTTCTAATAGCCTGAATTAACTCAGAAGTTGTACTTTCCATTGCCGGAATATGAATCGCTTCTTCAATATAATTACGGGCAATATCGGTTAATTCACTGTAGTATTCTTTAATTTCACCTTTTTGAACAAGTTCTTTTTGCTCTAAATTGTTTAGCAGACTTGTCGCTTTTTCAATTGGCGTTTTATAAACCTCTTCTTCGATTTTTTTCTTTTGATGTTTTTTAATGTACCAATATGCAAAAACACCAATTGCGATAATAATTACAAGAATTAAAATATAAAGCCACCAATCGCTAATGCCATTGTCTACATTGCTGATGTCTTTAATGTCATACATTTTTTGCTGCAGCGTGTCAACTTTTACATTTGCTACTTCAACTTTAATAGAATCGCTTAAAAAAGGTTTTTTATCAATTAAAATTTTGATGCTCGGAATAGTATAATGTCCAGAATCAAATTGTGTTAAACCATATCTTTTGATTAATTCATAAGTTGCATCTTTCTTTACAGTATCTACAGGATAAGATTGTATAACTTCTAAAGCTCCAATGTTTTTAAGTTTTGGAAATTCAACTTTGGATGTTGAAGTTACAGTCGTTTTCAGCGTAAGCTTAAACTCTGCTCCAATTTTATTTTTTTTGGTATCGATACTGGTTTCAATCTGTTTGCTTTGCGCAAAAACAGCTGAAGAAAGTAAAAATAAAAATATGTAAAACTTTAATTTCATTTGATTTTTGATTTCAGATTTTATTCTAAAATGAATGCTTAAATGGAACACTGATAATACAGGTGAAACGGATTTAAGCGGGTTTTTATTTGTGTAATGCAAATCTTAAATTATTCGATTTCAAAATCTAAAATCTAAAACCTGCAATCTAAAATTATATTTATCTCGATTTGAAATATCCTAATAGTTTAGTTACATAATTTTCGTCAACTCTGGTGTTGACAATTCCTGCGCCTGATTTACGAAAAGTGTCTTTAAAATATTCTACTCTTTCCTGATAATGTTTTTCGTAGTTCATTCGTACTGTTTTAGAACTGGTGTCAACCAATTGCGTTTTACCAGTTTCGGCATCCAGCATGGTTACCATTCCTAAATTTGGAATTTTTTCTTCGCGAATATCATACACTCGAACGCCAGTAATATCATGTTTCTTAGAAGCAATTTTTAAAGTATGCTCATAAGATTCAGACATAAAATCGGAAATCATAAAAATGATGGCTTTCTTTTTTTGTGTTCCTGACAAGAATTTTAAAGCTTGGGCAACATCTGTTTTCTGGCTTTTTGGTTCAAATTCTATTAATTCTCTAATGATTCTTAAAACGTGAGAACGCCCTTTTTTGGGCGGAATATACAATTCGATAATATCAGAAAATAAGATTAAACCAATCTTGTCATTATTTTGTGTAGCCGAAAAAGCCATCGTTGCCGCAATTTCGGTTACGATGTCTTTTTTAAACTGAGTTTTAGAACCAAATCCTTCAGAACCCGAAATATCGACCATTAAAACCATAGTCAATTCGCGTTCTTCTTCAAATACTTTTACGTGAGCTTCATTGTAGCGTGCGGTCACATTCCAATCGATGTTACGAATATCATCACCATATTGATATTGACGCACCTCGCTAAACGTCATTCCTCGTCCTTTAAACGAAGAGTGATATTCTCCCGAAAAGATATGATTACTCAGTCTTTTGGTTTTGATTTCTATTTTCCGTACTTTTTTTAAAAGCTCTTTTGTATCCATTTTTTCGGATTGCAGATTTTAGACTTTAGATTTTAGGATTACTTTTAAAGGTCAGATTTCAAAATCTAAAATCTGAACTCTAAAATCTAAAATTTCTTAAGGTACTTCAATCTCGTTTACGATTTTGTTGATAATGTCTACAGAAGTAATGTTTTCAGCCTCAGCTTCGTATGTGATCCCAACTCTGTGACGTAAAACATCATGTACAACTGCTCGAACATCTTCTGGAATTACATAACCACGACGTTTGATAAAAGCGTAACATTTTGCTGCATTAGCTAAATTGATACTTCCACGAGGTGATGCTCCAAAACTAATAAGTGGTTTTAGGTCGGCTAATTTGTATTTTTCTGGGTAACGGGTAGCAAAGATGATATCTAAGATATATTTTTCGATTTTTTCGTCCATGTAAACTTCGCGAACAGCTTCCTGCGCACGCAGAATTTGTTCTACAGAAACAACTGGATTTACTTTTTCGTAAGTTCCTTTTAAGTTTTGACGAATTACAAAACGCTCTTCGTCAATTTTTGGGTAATCAATTACGGTTTTCAACATAAAACGATCGACTTGCGCTTCAGGAAGCTGATAAGTTCCTTCTTGCTCAACCGGGTTTTGAGTTGCCAATACTAAAAACGGACGATCTAATTTGAATGTGGTGTCGCCAATAGTTACTTGTTTTTCCTGCATCGCCTCCAAAAGTGCAGATTGTACTTTTGCAGGAGCACGGTTAATCTCATCGGCAAGTACGAAGTTAGCAAAAATAGGTCCTTTTTTAATAGAGAACTCATTTGCTTTAATGTTGTAAATCATCGTACCAACAACATCGGCAGGTAATAAATCTGGTGTAAACTGGATACGGCTGAAAGAACCCTGAACTGCTTGAGACAAGGTATTAATAGCTAAAGTTTTGGCTAATCCAGGAACACCTTCTAACAAAATGTGACCTTGTCCTAAAAGACCGATTAATAGACGCTCGACCATGTGTTTCTGGCCCACAATAACTTTGTTCATTTCCATTGTAAGAAGGTCTATAAAAGCACTTTCTCTTTCAATTTTTTCATTTATCGCTCTAATGTCTAAAGTCGTTGTATTTTCTTCCATATAGATATTTTTAAAACCTTTTTAAAGCCTTGATTTTTATGTCTTAATTTTGAGAGTGCAAATTGAATATTTTTTGAGAAGTAAGATGTTAAAGAATGGTTAAAACTTCGACCAATGACTTAATTTTAAGGACTAATTGTGAATCTATTTTTATATTTTTAAGAACTTTGATGATTATGTTTTATAAAAGCATATTTATTACCAAAAATAACGCATTACGATCATGACTAAAACAGCCTTATCGCCTATCATTTCGGGCACTATGAATTGGGGAGTATGGGATAAAAACCTTACAACTAAAGAAATGGAAAACATGATACAAATTAGTATCGAGAACAAAATTACCACTTTTGACCATGCTGATATTTACGGAGATTATACAACCGAAGCTGCTTTTGGAAAAGCGTTTCATGCCAGTAAAATTTCACGTGAAAAATTACAATTAATTACCAAGTGCGGTATTCAGATGATTGCCGAAAATCGTCCTGAAAACAAAATAAAGCATTACGAATATTCTAAAGATTATATTATCTGGTCGGTTGAAGAATCTTTAAAAAAATTGAAAACAGATTATGTTGATGTTTTTTTACTACACAGACCAAGTCCCTTAATGCAGGCAGATGAAATTGCAGAAGCAGTTGAAAAATTAAAATCGGAAGGAAAAATTATAGATTTCGGACTTTCTAATTTTACAAGTTCACAAACCGAATTAATCCGCAGTAAAACAGAAGTAAGCTTTAACCAAGTTCAATTTTCAGCAACACATTTTGAACCAATGATTGATGGAAGTTTAGATTATATGCAGACGCACGGAATCAGACCATTGTCATGGAATCCGCTTGGAACTGTTTTTAGAGAAGATACCAAAAAAACACGCCGTCTTAAAAAATTACTTTCGACTTTGGTTGAAAAATATCATTTTGGATCTGATACGCTTTTACTTTCCTGGATTTTAAAACATCCTGCTAAAGTTATTCCGATTGCGGGAACGGTAAATATTGCCAGAATTCAATCGTTGATGAAAGCAGTAGAATTAGAAATGGACAAAGAAGACTGGTTTGCCATCTGGACAGAAAGTATGGGCGACGATGTTGCTTAAATTTAGCTTTAAATAAAAATATTTGTCACAGATTAAAGGATTAAAAAGAATTAATTAATCTGTGAAAATCCTTTAATCTGTGGCAAAAAACAAAAAATAAAATGAAAAAAACAGCTTTAATAACCGGAGCAACAAGCGGAATAGGAAAAGCCACGGCTCAGATTTTAGCAAAAAACAATTTTAAAGTAATTATCTGCGGGCGACGTAAAGAACGTTTAGCTGATTTAGGAAAAGAACTTTCTGCTTTTACAGAAGTGCATGCTTTAGCTTTTGATGTTCGTGATAAAAATGATGTTTTCGAAAAAATAAATGGTCTTCCTGAAGAATTTTCGACAATTGATGTTTTAATAAATAATGCTGGAAATGCGCACGGTTTAGACCCAATTCAAAATGGAGATTTAGACGATTGGGATGCCATGATTGACATTAATGTAAAAGGGCTTTTGTATATTTCTAAAGCCGTGATGCCAATTATGATTGAAAGAAAATCAGGTCATATCATTAATATTGGATCAACGGCCGCAAAAGAAGTTTATCCGAATGGAAATGTATATTGCGGTTCTAAACATGCAGTTGATGCCATTACTGCCGGAATGCGAATTGACTTAAATCCGTACGGAATTAGAGTAGGAGGAATTCACCCGGGAATGGTTGCGACAGAATTTAGTGAAGTTCGTTTTAAAGGTGATGCCGAAAGAGCTTCAAATGTATATAAAGGTTTCGATCCTTTGCAGGCAGAAGATATTGCAGATATTATTCATTTTGTAGTCACAAGACCTTATCATGTAAATATTGCAGATTTAGTTGTAATGAGTACGGCGCAAGCTTCTTCGACGATAGTTAACAAAAAGATGTTGTAGATCTTTAGAAAATTAGACTTCTTAGATTTATATTAGTCTAAGAAGTTTTTAATCTAAGAATTCTAAAAATCAAAAAATCTAAGAAAGTCTAAATAATGATCAACAAACGCCTTTTAATAAAAAATCTCCTCGCTCATAACGACGAAAGCAGTTTTTATGATAAAAAAAGGCAGTTGAATCTCCATTCCCGCGAAGGGAAAGGGAAGTTTTTAAAACACATTTGCGCTCTTTCGAATTCAAACCCAACCAATAATTCTTATATCGTGGTTGGAGTAGAAGACCATGATAATGAAATTGTAGGCGATGATTTCTTTGATGACAGCCGAATTCAGAATTTGGTGAATGCATTTTTAGAAAATCCACCTAAAATCCAATACGAAAATGTACCGTTTCCGAATCTTCCAAAAGACAAAGTAATTGGGCTGGTTACCATTAAACCTAAAAACAAAATTTCGTATTTCAAAAAAGGAATTCACACCATTTTGGCGAATAGTGTTTTTGTGAGACGTGGCAGTAATTCGATTCCGATAGAAGAACATGAGGAAGTCGAGAAAAATTACCAAAATACAGAAACGGTTATCGGAATCGAAAATAGTTCTCGAAACAGCATTCAATATACTTTAGACGGCGTAATCGATTTTATGAATTTCAGGCATAAAGACATGTCGCCTAAATATTTTGTTTTTAAAGAATTGTTTGTAATCTGTTGGGCGGGTGTCCCTAAAAAATCCCGTGATAAAACTTTTTTATCCCGCGTAGATATTGAGCTGATAAACGAGCAGATTAAACTTTTTTACTCTGCACAAGATGTGGTAACGATTGTTTATGACGATGATAGTTTTACGATTACCGAATATGTTCCGCTGGGATTAAATGACAAAACAAGTTATTATCCGCTGGAAGAACAAACGATTCATTTTTTTGACAACGGCTATTATAAAATTGACCGAAAAATACTTTTTCAACCGCCGGAATTTAATAAGCGAATGTTATTTCATATTTACAATGCAAATATTGCTTTACTTCAAAAATTGCAAAAAAATCTTGCTTTGTCTGAACGAGAATTGAAAGATCTCGAGAATCTTCCGTCGACTTTTATGATTTGTTATTTGAATGGTTTTGACGACGCCAAACAAAAACTGATTGATGCTAAATTACTTTTGAAACCTTTTGGAAATATTTATTTGTCTTTTAAAGAAGCTTTGAGGATTTTGCGGAAAATGAAATATGATATTTAAATCTACTGAGGTTCTGAGTTTCTAAGGTTCTAAGCTTTTTATTTTAAAACTAGATATTTGCTGATTTTTTCATAGGGAAAAAGAAGTTCTTTTGGACCATCTGCGTAAGATGCGGCTTCGTAAGAGTTGTAATATAACAGCAAACCTTCTTCTGTAAAGAAAATATTTTGCGGGAGCTGAAATTTATCATTTTCAAACATTAAGCCTGTTGCGTTTATATTTGATTTTGCCGGAATTTTATATTTTGCCCTGAATTCTTTTTCGGCGAAAGCCTTAAATTCTTTTTCGTTTTTAAATAATTGATCGTTAAATACCGTTTTTCCTGTTTTCGGATTAAATAATAAAGAACGAAAACCCTGATATCCGTGTGCACCGCCCGTAAAAGTATAATGATCGATTTTGATATTTAATATTTGATCCGATTCATATTCTACATTTCCTTTTATTTTACCTTCCCAGCCAAAAGTTTCATCTGGAAATTTGCTGTGCATTTCTTCATACGATGCAATAAAAGACGCTGCTAAAGATTTATAATCATTTGTTTTTAGAGAATCTTCGCCAAAATAAACAATCTCTTTTACTACCAAAAATATTTTTTTGTTGATACTGTCGGCAACGATCTTTTCATTTTTTGCAATCGGAATATCTATAGTAATTATTGGACAATCAATGTTGCATGGAATGGCTGATTTTTTTTCAAATGTTTTATTTTCAAACGAAAGACCTTTGTCGCAGCTTGTAAATATCAAAAACAAAAAGACTAAAAAAGGATACTGTTTCATGTCGAAAAGTGTTAATTATATTAAAAAGATGAACCTTGACAGGAGGATTAAATTAAATTAAACGGTAAATTTGTATTCTAAAATTACGATTTTAAAAACATAAATCAAAGAAATCGTTATTATCAATAAATTTGAGGCATACAAATACCAATAAAAAATAAATTTAATATTTATGAAATTCAATACAAAAGTGATTCACGGCGGTCAGCACCATGATCCAAGTACAGGAGCTGTAATGCCTCCAGTGTATCAAACATCTACTTTTATACAAACAAGTCCGGGAAAACCTTTGGCTGATTACGAATACAGCAGAGCGTCTAACCCAACTCGTACAGCTTTAGAAAATGCTTTGGCAAGTATAGAAAACGGAACGCGCGGATTGGCATTTTCTTCTGGTCTTGCAGCGACTGACTGTGTTTTGAGATCGTTTAAAGCGGGAGATGAAATCATTGCGATGGATGATTTATACGGCGGAACTTACAGAATGTTTTCTAGAATTTATAAAGATTCAGGAATTAAATTTCATTTTGTTGATATGACTGATATTGCAAAATTGAAATCATTAATCAATGAAAATACAAAACTGATCTGGGTTGAAACGCCTACAAATCCGTTAATGAAATTAGCCGATATTGCAGAAGTTGCAAAAATCACTAAAGAACATAAAATTTTATTTGCTGTAGATAATACTTTCGCAACACCCTATTTACAAAAACCTCTTGATTTAGGTGCAGATATTGTAATGCACTCGGCTACAAAATATTTAGGCGGACATTCTGATGTTATTGCAGGAGCTTTAATTGTAAAAGATGAAGCTTTAGGAGAACAATTGCATTTTCAGCAATTTGCAACTGGTGGTACACTTGGCCCAATGGACAGCTTTTTGGTTCTTAGAGGAATAAAAACACTTTCTTTAAGAGTACAAAGACATTGCGAAAACGGAGAGAAAGTAGTTGAATATTTAAGTAAACATCCAAAAGTAAAAACAGTTTACTATCCAGGACTTGCAACTCATCCATTTTATGAAATTGCCAAAAAACAAATGAAAGCTTTTGGAGGAATGGTTTCATTTGATTTTGTGTCTGGAAAAAAAGAAGATTCGATTGCTTTTTTAGAGAAACTTAAAGTTTTTACTTTGGCAGAATCTCTTGGCGGCGTTGAATCATTAGCAAATCATCCGGCTTTGATGACACATGCTTCTATTCCCGCAGATAAAAGAGCAGAAGTTGGTATTACTGATGATTTGGTTCGATTAAGCGTAGGGATTGAAGATGCAGAAGATTTAATAGCCGATTTAGAACAAGCATTAGCTTAAATAAGGTTCAAAGAGTCAAAGTTGCAGAGGCTCAAAGAACAAATGTTTGATAGGTTCTTTAAAGCCTAACTTTTAAAAATAAAAAAATCCCAAATTCCAATAATCATTAAGATTGGAATTTGGGATTTTTTCTATTTGATATTTTCTTTAGTATTCTAAATAAATAATGTATCCAAAGTTAAACCAAACCTGCCAGTCATTAGATTTGTTTTCCTTATAAATTTCTTTATTTGGATTTAAACCGTCTATCCAGTCTGAATTATACATTACGAAACGTGTTTCAAACATTAAATCACTCATCGTTGTTAATTTATAATGCACTCCAAGAGCACCAGTTGCTGCCAGAACAACACCATCTTCGGCAGAAAAACCATGTGCACGTCCGTCAGAAGGAGTTAGGTATTTTCCTGGAGTAATTCCCGGAAGTGTTAAGTCTCCCAGACGAGAACCAATTTTTGTAGAATAGTAGCTAGCCATGAATCCAGCACTTAAGTATGGACTCAATGATCCAACTGAATTTTCGAAATCATGTATTTTAATAAAAGAAAATTCTAATTGAGAGCCAATTCCTACGATAGTAGAACTTGCGTCCATTGCTCTTAGCTGTTGAGCAAATAAACCATTTGGCTTTTCTTCAACCCATTTTCCAAAATGATTTAAATCTGTCTTACTGAAAGATAATTCTGATCTAACTTTAAAATGTTCTGTAAAAAAGCTCTCTCTATTGTTGTTGGCAGAAAAATTTATCCAGTGTGCAACTCCGAAACCAAAACCGGTATTTCCAGCATTGTTTTTGAAGTTGTTTCTTTGTCCAAAATCAGATTGAAGGGTTACAGGACCTGCAAATATCCCAATTTCTTGTGCGAGATCAGATTGAGCTACTGCTGCAGTAGAGATACCAAATAGGGAAAATAATGTGATAAATAGGTGCTTAGGCATGTTTTTGGGCTTTCAAATCATGGCAAATATATAAAAAACATATTCTATTCAAAATATAATATTGAAGGTATTAAAAAATAAGTAACAAAACACTTAAAATACTAGCTTTAACTATATTAAATGAATGTAAAGACGGAGCTGTAAAATGCAATTCTCAAGAATGTTTGAAAAATATATAATTCGCTGTCAAAAACAAAAAAATATAACATTGAATGCGCATTTTACTATATCTTTGTCTGTTGAAACGAAAACGTTTTCTTAAATATAATTTTCTTATTTAATTAAGGTAAGAATTAAATCGAATTGTCTCTATAATTTATTTCAAAATGGAACAAAAAATAAATGAATTTATGGCTCTTATTGAGTCAAAAAACCCAAATGAGCCTGAATTTATTCAAGCTGTTAGAGAATTTGCAGAAACAGTAATTCCATTTATCGCTGAGCGAAAAAAATACGATGGAAAAAATCTGCTTCTAAGAATAGCAGAACCAGAACGATCTATAATATTTAGAGTTCCGTGGGTAGATGATAAAGGTGAAATAATTGTTAACAGAGGGTTTAGAATTCAGATGAATTCTGCAATTGGTCCTTACAAAGGCGGTATCAGATTTCACCATACGGTAAATTTATCTGTTTTGAAATTTTTAGCTTTTGAACAAGTTTTTAAGAATAGTCTTACGACACTGCCAATGGGTGGAGGAAAAGGTGGTTCTGATTTTGATCCAGAAGGAAAATCTGATGCTGAAATCATGCGTTTCTGTCAATCGTTTATGACAGAATTATGCCGTCATATTGGTCCGGACCTTGATGTTCCTGCTGGTGATATTGGTGTTGGAGCAAGAGAAATTGGATATTTGTTTGGACAATACAAAAGAATTAGAAACGAATTTACCGGAGTTCTTACTGGAAAAGGTTTGGCATACGGAGGTTCGTTAATCAGACCAGAAGCTACAGGTTACGGTGTTGTATATTTTACAGACCAAATGCTTCGTACTATTGGACATGATATAAAAGGTAAAAAAGTGGCAATTTCCGGATTTGGAAATGTGGCTTGGGGTGTAGCGCTAAAAGTAAATGAACTTGGAGGTAAAGTGTTAACTATTTCTGGTCCTGACGGATATATTTATGATGAAGAAGGTATTTCTGGAGAAAAAATTGACTACATGGTCGAAATGAGAGCTACCGGAGATAACAGAGCAGAAAGATATTTAGATAAATATCCAAACGCTGTCTTCCATAAAGGAAAAAGTCCGTGGGAAGTAAAAGTAGATATTGCAATTCCATGTGCTACGCAAAACGAACTTAACGGTGATGATGCTAAAAAATTAATCGACAATGGTGTTTTGTGCGTTACAGAAGCGGCTAATATGCCATCTACTTTAGATGCAATTAAACTTTTCTTAGATAATAAAGTATTATTTGCTCCAGGAAAAGCGGCTAACGCTGGAGGAGTTGCAGCATCTGGTTTAGAAATGACTCAAAACTCAATTCGTCTAAACTGGACAAGTGAAGAAGTAGATTTGAGATTGAAAGATATCATGACTGGAATTCATAATCAATGTGAAAAATACGGTAAAGACGAAGATGGTTATGTTAACTATGTAAAAGGAGCTAACATTGCAGGATTTGTTAAAGTTGCTGACGCTATGCTTGCTCAAGGTGTAGTGTAAACCTAAAATACAATTAAAAAGAAATGTCTTCATTATGCTTTAAGCTATTGAAGGCATTTTTTTTATTTATACGAGAACAAAAAGTATATCTTTTTCGTTTGTAGTATATTTGTCTATCCGAATATATTAAACAATGAAAAGAAACTTTCTGTACCTTTTATTTTTGCTGTTATTTCAGTTTAGTTTTGCTCAGAATAAATTGTCCTGGCAGAGTTATTTTTCGTTTAACGAAATAAAAGATATTTCAGAATCTTCAACTACAGTTTTTGCAGCTTCAGAAAATGCACTGTTTTCTAAGACGGCTGCTTCTAATACTGTAAAAACCACTACTACAGTTGATGGACTTTCGGGTCAGACCATTTCTGCGGTTTATCATAGCGAATCCTTCAAAAAAACAATTGTTGGTTATGAGAATGGAATGATGATTTTGGTTAATGAAGTAGATGGAAGTATGCTAAAAGTGGTCGATATCATCAATAAACAACTTCCGGCATCGCTTAAAAAAATCAATCATTTTATGGAACATAACGGTTTGGTTTATGTTTCTTGTGATTTCGGAATTGTGCAGTTTAACTTAACAACATCTCAATTTGGCGATACTTATTTTATTGGAGATAATGGTGCAGAAATTAGTGTAAAACAAACTGCATTTTTTAACGGATTTATCTTTGCAGCAACTTCAAGCGGTATAAGAAAAGCAGACAGTACAAATGCAAATTTGATCGATTTTAACCAATGGACTGTAGTGAATTCGGGTGATTGGTCGAGTGTAGAAACGCTGGATACAGAACTAATTGCAATTAATACTGTCGGATATATTCATCGATTTAATTCTAATAACTTTATTGGGTTTTTGCAGTTGCCGCAAGCCTCAAAAGATATGCGCGCAGTAAACCATAATTTGTTTATTACAACGCCGAACATAGTTTATGTTTATAATAATCAAATGATTTTAAATCGCCAGATTACAAATTCACAAGTTTTAGATAATACTTTAAATTTTACGTGTGCAACAGCTGTAGGCGATATGATTTACATCGGAACAAAAGAAAAAGGAATGTTTTCATCGACGCTTTCGGGAATAGGAGCTTTTACAAACATAACGCCAAGCGGCCCAGCGCGAAATAATATTTTTTCATTAGATGTTACGCCAAATGTGCTTTGGACAGTTTATGGAGATTACGACACCTATTATAATCCCTACCCTTTAGACAGCTATGGTATTAGTAAATACAATACTTCCGGCTGGTTAAATATTCCGTACAGCGAAGTTTATAATGCGCAGTCAATGACCAAGATTACTATAAATCCAACAAATGAAAATCAGGTTTATGCCAGTTCTTTTTTCTCCGGATTACTAAAAATAGAAGACGACGTGCCGAATTTTTTATACAATGAAAAAAACAGCGGTTTAGAAACCTTGACAACAGAAGGTCCGGCGTATATTGATGTTCGTATTAATGGAACTGCTTTTGATAAAACCGGAAATCTTTGGGTAACCAACAGCCGTATAAAAAATGGTTTGAAAGTTTTGAAAACCAACGGACAATGGCAGACTTATGCAACAAGTACTGTTTTGAATAATGCAGAAACAACCAGTTACGGAAATATAGTAATTGATAAAAACAACACAAAATGGATTGCGACGAGTAATGACGGAGTAATTGCTTTTAATGAAAGTAATAACACTTTTAAGAAAATGACTTTTGGTACAGACGTTGGAAATCTGCCAATTGCAGATGTAAGAACTGTAGCACTTGACACCAAAAATCAGCTTTGGATTGGAACGAGCAAAGGTTTAAGAGTTTTATCGAACATAGGGAATTTTCAAACGGAAAGTCAGTTAAAAGCAAACCCAATTATTATTACAGACGACAATCTGGCTCAGGAATTATTATACGAACAATTTATTACATCGATTGTTGTGGATGGAGCTAATAATAAATGGATTGGTACAGCAGATTCCGGAGTTTTTATGGTATCGCCAAACGGACAGGAAACCAAATATCATTTTACAATAAGCAATTCGCCTTTGCCAAGTAATGTTGTTAATGATATCAAAATCAACAGTAAAACAGGAGAAGTTTTTATAGCAACGACAAAAGGAATGATTTCTTTTAAAGGAATTTCAACCGAAGCCAATGAAGATTTAAATAATGTTTATGTGTATCCAAATCCAGTTCGTCCATCATTTTCTGGAACCGTAAAAGTGGCAGGATTAATTGATAAAGCCAATATTAAAATCACAGATATTGAAGGTAATTTAGTTTACGAAGCAACTTCGACTGGCGGAACAATAGAATGGGACACAACCGCATTCGGCAGATACAAAGTAGCTTCGGGAGTTTACATGATTTTTATTTCCGCGCAAGACGGCGGCGAAACCAAAGTCAAAAAAGTAATGATTATTCGATAGTTTAAATTCAAAGTTTCCAACTTGAAACTTGAAACCTGAAATAAAAAACAAACCAAAAATTGTTAGTCAAAACCAAAGCAATAGTAATTTCATCACTAAAATTTCAAGAAAAAAGTTTGATTGTAAAATGCTTTACACTTTCAAACGGATTGAAATCTTATTTCGTGCGTGATGCTTTTTCCAGTCGGAAAGCAAGTCAGAAAATTGCTTACTTTCAGCCTTTGTCGATTTTAGAAATAGAAGCAGTTCATAAAAATAAAGGAACTTTAGAAAATTTCAAAGAAATAAAAACAGCCATTCCGTTTCAAAGCATTCATACTGATATTGTAAAAAGTACGATGGTCATGTTTTTATCCGAAATGCTGCATTATTCCATTCAGGAAGAAGAAAAAAATGAATCCCTGTTTCTTTTTTTAGAAACCGCCCTGACTTGGCTGGATCACCACGATGATATTTCCAATTTTCATTTAATATTACTTTTAGAAACTACAAAATATTTAGGGTTTTATCCTGATACTTCAGAAATCGATTTGCCTTTTTTTGAAATGAATGACGGTATTTTTACACTTTTTCACGGAGTAAGCGCACTTACAGAACATGAAACCAATTTGTTTAAAAAACTCATCGATTTAAAATTTGATAATAGTGAGAAAGTCTTTCATGTTATAGAAAGACAAATTTTACTTAAGATTCTTATTGATTACTACAGCTTTCATCTAGATGGATTTAAAAAACCTAAATCACTCGATGTTTTGAAAGAAATTTTTTCTTAATAGCAATATTTGAATTTATATATTTGGCGTACCAAAAACCAAACTATATGAAAAGAATAATTACTCTTTTATTGTTACTGTTAGCAAAGCCTGCTATTTCTCAATCTGTCGATTTAGATCCCCATAGTTTTAATTTATCATTTGTAACACTGCCCCCAAAACCGGTTTTAGATCGAGTAAACAGAACTTATAAAATTACTGTAAATGCAAATAATCCATTAGAAGCAAAAGCAGCACAGGAGTATATAGAAGAAAATTCAGGTATAGATGGATTCACGAGAGTTTCGTCAAATGCCTATCTTGAAATTGTGTTCAATTTAGAGAATTCTATTTCTAATTTACAAGAAGTAAAAAAATATGAAAGTGTAGTAAAAGACTCAAATGGAAGAGAAAGAGTTGTAACTACTTTTGTAAATATTTTTAAATGTAAAGATTTTGGAAATTATAGTGTGGTTTGTGCCGCAGATCCTTCTCTAAATAAAAAATACAGTTTAGAACGTACTTACACAATAGAAAATTCTTTTACAAGCCGAGCAGATACCAATGCCAGTGGGTTTTTGTCACCAACAGCAGTTAGAGATAGTTATTGGGGGAATATTATTTCTAGTTTAGAAACCAGGTTAAACCGTGATTATGGTTATATAGTAGAGCAAACAACAGATTATTTGTGGATTTTGGATTCTAAAAAACATCCTGAATACGAAAATAGCCTAAAATCACTTAAAAATATTAAAGCTGTTTTTAATAAAATGCAATACAATGAAGATATTGCTCCTATAAAAACAGAATTAGAGCCAACAATAAAATATTTTGAGGGTCTTGATAAAATATATACAGAAGATGATAGAAAGCATAGAAAAATGAGATACGAAGCTTATTTTGATTTAGCTGTAATTTATCATTATTTAGACATGCCGGACGAGTCTGATATTTGGTGTGAAAAATTAATTGCCAATAAATATGATGAATCTGATGGTAAAGGGATCAAGCTAAAAAATGAAGCCTTAAGAGATTTGCTGGCCATAAATCAGGTTAAGACAAGACATATGGATGTAGAGCTAAGATCTAATGGTGTCGAAGTTGTTAAAATTGATGAAGCTAATTTAGACCCAAATTATTTCTTAAAAAATGATCCTAAATATACTTTAGTAACTCTTATGTTAACTTCTAACGATACCGTTTCAGGTTACGCAAAATGGAAAGACATTGACAATTTAGACAAAAAGATTGCAGTAAGTATTCCTGATGAAAACGGAAATCACAATCATATATTTAAAACGTATTTTGCAGATCAGGTTTCAAAATTAATCATTAAAGAAAATGATTTTTATGCAACAGTATCTTTCAAAGAAACGGGTAAAAATGCAAAAGCAAAACCTTCGTTTAAATTTGTTAGAACAGTTTTAAGCGGAAAAACGGTTGCGCTTTATCAATATCTTACAGGAGAAGTCATTATTAAAAAACATAGTGATGAGATTGGATATTCGACCAATTCTGTTGGCTGGCAGATGAATACCAGAACCAAGTTTATAGAACTGGCGTCTGCATGTCCAAGATTGTCTGCAAGGGCAAATAGTAAAGAATTTAATACCAGTGTAGAATCTTTATGGAAATTTGTTGAAGCTTTAGACGAATGTAAATAGAGCATATTTGAAGTAAAAAACAAAAAACTACAGTTCTCGGGCTGTAGTTTTTTGTTTTTATATAAAATTGAAACACAAATTCTTTAAAGATTTTAAAGAAGGTTTATCTTATAATTTTTTAAAAGAGGATTTTTTTTTGAATATTACATTAGAAATTTCCTGACTTCGCTCTTTTTTCTGTCATCTTTTATCTATTTTCCTCAAAATTCCTTACTTTCGCACCTCGTTTAAGAAAAGGATAAAATGAGTACAAAATTTACTGAATACAAAGGACTTGACTTGCCAACAGTAGCGTCAGAAGTTCTTGATTTTTGGAAGAAAGAAAATATATTTGAAAAGAGTGTAACTACACGTGAAGGTGCAGAACTTTACGTGTTTTTTGAAGGACCGCCTTCAGCAAACGGATTACCGGGAATTCACCACGTGATGGCGCGTGCGATTAAAGATATTTTTTGCAGATATAAAACTCAAAAAGGTTTTCAGGTAAAAAGAAAAGCCGGCTGGGATACTCACGGTTTGCCTGTAGAATTGGGTACCGAAAAAGAATTAGGAATTACAAAAGAAGATATTGGTAAAACAATTTCTATCGAAGAATATAACGAAGCGTGTAAAAAAACCGTAATGCGTTATACCGACGTGTGGAATGACCTTACCGAAAAAATGGGATATTGGGTAGATATGGAAGATCCGTATGTTACTTACAAGCCAAAATATATGGAATCTGTTTGGTGGCTTTTGAAACAAATCTACGATAAAGGTTTGTTGTACAAAGGTTATACAATTCAGCCGTATTCACCAAAAGCAGGAACGGGATTGTCTTCTCACGAAGTAAATCAGCCGGGTGCTTACCGTGATGTTACAGATACTACAATTGTAGCTCAGTTTAAAACATTGTCAGAAACATTGCCTTCATTTTTGCAAGGTTTTGGAGATATCCATATTTTAGCATGGACCACAACTCCATGGACTTTACCATCAAATACAGCTTTAACAGTTGGACCAAAAATTGATTATGTTTTAGTGAAAACTTTCAATCAATATACTTTTGAACCAATCAATGTTGTTTTGGCTAAAAACTTAGTTGGAAAACAATTCGGTAAAGGATTTGTTGCAAGCACAGACGAAGCTGATTTTGCAAACTACAAATCTGGAGACAAAAATATCCCGTATATTATTTTAGCAGAAGCTAAAGGTGCTGACTTAGTTGGAATCAGATACGAACAGTTATTACAATACGTTTTGCCATATCAAAATGCTGAAAATGCATTTAGAGTAATTTCAGGAGATTTTGTAACGACAGAAGACGGAACCGGAATTGTGCATACTGCGCCAACATTTGGTGCAGATGATGCTAAAGTAGCAAAAGAAGCTACGCCGGAAATTCCGCCAATGTTGGTTTTAGACGAAAACGGAACTCCAGTACCATTGGTAGATTTACAAGGAAAATTTACTTCTCATGTTGGAGACATGGCTGGTAAATATGTTAAAAACGAATATTACGATGCGGGTCAAGCTCCAGAACGTTCTGTAGATGTTGAAATCGCAATTCGTCTTAAAGAAGAAAATAAAGCATTTAAAGTAGAAAAATACGTTCACAGTTATCCGCACAGTTGGAGAACAGACGAGCCGTTATTATATTATCCACTAGATTCTTGGTTCATCAAAGTAACCGATGTAAAAGATAGAATGTTCGACCTGAACGAAACTATCAACTGGAAACCTAAATCTACTGGTGAAGGACGTTTTGGAAATTGGTTGAAAAATGCCAACGACTGGAACTTATCTCGTTCTAGATATTGGGGTATTCCATTACCAATTTGGAGAACAGAAGACAAAAAAGAAGAAGTTCTTATTGGTTCTGTTGAAGAATTGTATAATGCAATCGAAAAATCTATTGAAGCAGGTTTTCAAAAAGAAAATCCATTCAAAGGTTTTGAAATTGGGAATATGTCTGAAACAAATTATGATTTAATCGATTTACATAAAAATGTAGTTGACGGAATTACTTTAGTTTCAGCTTCAGGAAAACCAATGAAACGTGAGAGCGATCTTATCGACGTTTGGTTTGACTCGGGAGCAATGCCTTACGCACAATGGCATTATCCTTTTGAGAATAAAGATAAAATTGACGAGAATAAAGACTTTCCTGCTAATTTCATTGCAGAAGGAGTAGATCAGACTCGTGGATGGTTTTATACATTGCACGCTATCGGAACTTTGGTTTTTGATAAAGTAGCATACAAAAATGTAGTTTCGAATGGTTTGGTTCTGGACAAAAACGGACAAAAAATGTCTAAACGTCTGGGTAACGCAACAGATCCTTTTGAAACAATTGCAGAATATGGTCCCGATGCCACACGTTGGTATATGATTTCAAATGCAAATCCGTGGGACAACCTAAAGTTTGATATTGAGGGGATAGTTGAGGTACGTCGTAAATTCTTCGGAACTTTATACAACACTTATTCATTCTTTTCGTTATATGCTAACATAGATGGTTTTAAATACGCTGAAGCGGAAATTCCGTTAAACGAAAGACCTGAAATCGATCAGTGGATCATATCTGAATTACACACGTTAATAAAATTTGTTGACGAATGTTATGAAGACTACGAGCCAACAAAAGCAACAAGAGCAATTTCTGACTTCGTTCAGGAAAATTTAAGCAACTGGTACGTTCGTTTATGTCGTCGTCGCTTCTGGAAAGGCGAATATGCTCACGATAAAATTGCAGCTTATCAGACACTTTATACTTGTTTGCTTACAATCAGTAAATTGAGTGCTCCTGTCGCTCCTTTTTTCATGGATAAATTGTATCGTGATTTAACTGCTTCGACTGGAACTGAGAATTTTGCCAGTGTTCACTTAGCTGAATTTCCAAAATTTGTCGAAAACTTTGTTAATAAAACGTTGGAAAGCAAAATGCAGAAGGCTCAAACCATTTCATCTTTGGTTTTATCACTACGTAAAAAGGAAATGATAAAAGTGCGTCAACCTCTTCAAAAGGTAATGATTCCGGTACTTGACGATAATCAGCGTGCCGAAATTGAAGCAATTTCTGACCTTGTAAAAGCGGAGGTAAACGTGAAAGAAATTACACTTTTAGACGATGCTTCTGGCATTTTGGTAAAGCAGATTAAACCTAATTTTAAGGCACTTGGACCACGTTTCGGAAAAGATATGGGTCTGATTTCTAAGGAAATACAAAGTTTTTCTGCAGATCAGATCAATCAGTTGGACAAGCAGGGAACGTTAGATATTGTTATTGCTGGAAATAACGTAACTTTATCACTAGAAGACGTCGAAATAACATCACAAGATATCGAAGGATGGCTGGTTGCAAATTCAAACGGAATCACAGTTTCGCTTGATATCACGATAACAGAAGAATTAAAAAACGAAGGTATTGCGCGTGAATTAGTAAACAGAATTCAGAATATCCGTAAAGATTCAGGATTTGAGGTTACCGATAAAATTAAAGTGCAAATAAAAAGAAGTGGTCTTCTTGAAGAAGCAATTCTAAAAAACGAAGATTACATCAAATCAGAAACATTAACAGACAGCTTAGTTTTTGCTGACGAGTTAGAAAACGGCACAGAAATTGAGTTTGATGATATTAAAACAACGATATTAATTTCAAAATAATATAAATACCATGGTAGATGAAATTACACGATACTCAGATGCTGACTTAGCAGAGTTCAAAGAAATAATACAAGCAAAAATACAAAAAGCACAAGCCGATCTGGATTTAATAAAAAGTGCTTACATGAATGATTTAAATAACGGAACAGATGATACATCTCCGACTTTCAAAGCTTTTGAAGAAGGAAGTGAAACAATGTCTAAAGAAGCAAACTCACAGTTAGCTATCAGACAGGAAAAATTCATCAGAGATTTAAAAAACGCGCTATTCCGTGTTGAAAATAAAACATACGGTATCTGCAAAGTAACAGGTAAATTAATCAGCAAAGAAAGGCTTAAAATCGTTCCTCATGCTACAATGAGTATCGAAGCTAAAAACTTGCAAAGATAAATTCATACATCTATAAAAAATAAGCGCTCCTTTTAGGGGCGTTTTTTTTGTTTAAAGTTTGATGAACCGAGTGATAGTGTGGAAAATGTATTTTTGAAAGAAATTAATTATAGTTAATTGCTGGATATTCAAAAAAATACTTTTTTATTTTGTAAGAAGTATGAAAAAGAAAAGGAGTGTGATTTTTTATAATTAGAACTGCTTTTTTAAGCAGTTCTAATTATAAAAAAAAGAATTAAGCTAAATTCTTTTCTAGTTCTGATTTATGTTTTTTCAAGATAGCTCTTGTCATTCCTAAATTTGCTTTAGAAGAATCGGCGGCAAGATAAATCATAAATTTTTTATTCGGAGAAATGTCAATAATGTGAATTTGGTTAGAAAGCGTAATCAAAATATCTTCAATGTTTTGATTTAAGTTTAAAGCCTTCACAGCATTTAGTTTTGCCTTTACAACTTCTAGGTTGTAAGCAGCGGCAAGTTCAGGGTCGAAACCTGGATCAACAGTTAAATTTCCAAAGCTTAATCCTGATTCAATTTCGGTAACAGCGACAGCAATAAAGCCGTTTACGTTGGTTTTCATTTCATTTAAAAACACGTTTAAAAAATCGTTGCTCATAGTTTAGGTGGGTTTGTTGTTAATGGATTTATTTATTTTAATAGGGAATTTTTACTTAATTCAACAGAAACTTCATCTATAGATCGCATAAGCAAGGCCAGATTACTGCCTTCTTTTGAAAATGCGACTATAAAATTAGAACCGCTGATTTTGTTTCCAACAACAACCCCTTCGGGTGCTTTTAAATAAAGCTGTTTTAGAGCGCCTTTTTCCAAGTCAATTAAAAATTTTTCACTCATTGATAAGATAGCCGCACTCATTGCGCCAATGCTGTCTCCGTAATCCAGGTTTAAAGAAGTGATTAGTTTTCCTTTTCCATTTGTGATTAAAGCAGCAGTTGATTTTGTGTCTACTAGAAAGTCGTTTAAGATGGTGGTGATTTCGTTCATGGTTTTGTAGGATTTTCGGGAAAGCGTTAAAATTAATTCATTTTGGTTATTAGTTTTAAAAATTTATGACTTTTGTCCTAAACAACTGTTAATTTTCTTTAACAAATATAAATTAATTTATGTATCATTGTAATGTCTAATTGTTAATAATTTAAATTTTTTAATATAAAATACTTACACAATGGCTAAAGTACTGAAGTTCAAAGAAGTAAACTCTGATGTTGAAAGTAGATTGAAAGAGTTTGAAAAGATGCGCATAAAATTTAAAGCTGATGTAAAGAAAGGCGAAGCAAAGAGAGCAGCAGCCGGAAAAGAAGGCAAAGGACTGTTTAAATCTATTTCTGATTTCTTTGCAGACAGTCCTAAAACTCCTGCCAAAGCAGTAGTCAAAAAATAAATCTTAATTCAGTAGAATTAAAAATTGGTCTATTTAGATTTATTAGAAAACAATTAACGCTCCTTAGGGAGCGTTTTTTTTGATTTAATTGTTATTTTTGCGCATCAAAAAATCATAAAATGTCATTACGAAAAGCGTATTTCCTTATATTTCTAGTTTTAATTGTTGATCAGCTCTCAAAAATCTATGTAAAAACAAATTTTATTTTAGGAGAAGAAGTTGTAATTGCTGATTGGTTTAGAATTCATTTCATTGAAAATGAAGGAATGGCGTGGGGAACAAAAATTCCTGGTGAATATGGAAAATTGATTTTGACCGTTTTTAGAATCTTCGCAGTATTCGGAATTGGTTACTGGTTATCTGACTCAATAAAAAAACGTCAATCCACTTATTTGATAGTTGCAATTGCTTTGATTTTTGCGGGAGCAGCAGGAAATATTATCGATTCTGTTTTTTACGGAGTTATTTTTGACGGAAGTGAACATAACTTAGCAACACTTTTTTCACCAACACCATACGGAACTTGGTTTCATGGTTTAGTAGTAGATATGTTTTATTTTCCTATTTGGGAAGGTAATCTGCCAACATGGATGCCGTTTTTTGGAGGAAAGCATTTTATGTTCTTCAATGCTATTTTTAATGTAGCCGATATGGCAATTTCTACAGGAGTTGGGATTTTATTGATTTTCAATAAAAGAGCATTTCCTAAACACGCATAATTATTTTAAATTTCAAAAAATAAATAAATTCCAAATTCCAAGATGAGGTAAAGCCTTAGTATTGGAATTTGGAATTTTCATTATTGGGATTTAGTTTTTAATATGTTATTTTTACGATACAAAAAACCAAACTTATGCAAAGTCCGTCTTTCTCCATTTATGATGCATCTGCAGGATCTGGAAAGACCTATACTTTGGTTAAGGAATATCTAAAAATTATTCTTTCGTCGGCTAAAAATGATGCTTATCGTAATATTCTTGCCATCACTTTTACCAATAAAGCGGTTCATGAAATGAAAAGCCGTATTGTGGGAAGTTTGTCTGAGTTTACAAAAGACGAGCCTTCTGCAAAAGCATCAGATTTAATGGAAGATTTATCTCGGGAAACGGGGCTTTCGATCATTAAAATCAAAACAAAATCTCAAAACATTATCAAGCACTTAATTCATAATTATGCTGCTTTTGATATTTCTACTATAGATAAATTTACCCACAAAGTAATTCGTGCTTTTGCGCACGATTTAAATCTCCCAATGACTTTTGAAGTTACTTTGGATACCGAGAATTTATTGATTGAAGCTGTTGATGCCATAATTGCTCAAGCCGGTCAGGATGAAACATTGACAAAATTGCTCATCGATTTTACAATGGAAAAAACCGACGATGATAAAAGTTGGGACATTTCACGTGAAATTCTGGAAACAGGCAGACTGGTTTTAAACGAAAATAATCGGAACGAAATTTTACATTTTAATGATAAGTCGATTGAAGAATTTATTCAAATTAAAAAGAAAATGCTCGAACTCTGTAAAGAGTTGGAATCTGTAAATAAAGAATTCGCTTCTGAATTACTTTCTTTAATTGATAAAAATGGTATTGATTTAAAATCATTTTCGAGAGGAACATTTCCAAATCATTTAGAAAGCATTCGTGACGGAAAATTTAATCCCAGAAATAAAACATTTCATGAGTTTGATGATATTGCGATTAATAAAACGGCAAAGGACCGGGCATTAATCGAAAATATTATTCCAGAACTGCTTCAGACATTAGATAAGATTTATAAAAATTTTGAAAAAAGAGATTTTTACAAAGCCTTCTTAAAAAATATTACGCCGCTTTCTCTTCTTAATACTGTGAGTAATGAGCTGGCAAAAATTCAATCGGAACAAAATATTTTATCTATTTCAGAATTTAATGCCATTATTCATCGCGAAATTCAGAATCAGCCTGCTCCATTTATTTATGAACGTTTAGGTGAGCGATATCGTCATTTTTTTATTGATGAATTTCAGGATACATCAGAAATGCAATGGCAGAATTTAATTCCGCTAATTGATAATGCGCTTGCCGGTCAGGATGATTTAGGAAACAAAGGCACGCTTATGATTGTTGGGGATCCCAAACAGTCAATTTATCGTTGGCGCGGCGGAAAAGCAGAGCAGTTTATTGAGCTGAGTAAAGAAGCAAATCCGTTTAGTAATCCCGATAAAAAGCTAGAGCATTTAAATACCAATTATAGAAGTTATAGCGAGGTAATTGATTTTAATAATGCCTTTTTTAAGCTAATTTCTGCTGAATTTTTAAATGAAGATTATAAGGATTTATACGAAAATCACAGTTTTCAGAATGCAAATTCAAAAAAAGGCGGTTACGTAAATATTTCTTTTCTTCCGATAATAGAGAAAAGCGACTTTGCTGATGAAGAAGAAGTTGTAGAGAAATCGGATTTGTATGTTTTAGCAACATTAAATACCATTCAAAATGTCGTTCGCGAAGGTTTTGAATATAAAGATATTGTGATTTTAACTCGTAAGCGAGATCAGGGAATTGCGATTGCAAATTATTTGACAGAGCAAAATATTCCACTTTTGTCATCAGAAACATTAATGATTCAAAATGCGACAGAAGTTAGATTAATAATTCATCTGCTTAAATATCTAAATAATAGTGCTGATTTAGAATCCAAAGCTAATTTTCTTCACTTCTTGGCTGTTAATAAAGAAATTGAAATGCCCATTCATGATTTTATTGCACAGGGGATGGCACAACGACAGGAAAATGATTTTGAAAAATGGCTTTTAGCTTTTGATGTTTCTCTTTCTTTTGAAAATGTTCGTAAAAAATCATTGTATGAAGCAGTAGAAATTATTATTTCAAAGTTTGTTCTTCCTTCAGAAGGAAATGCTTATGTGCAGTTTTTTCTGGATATAGTTTTAGAGCGCGATATTAGAAATCAGGCAGGAGTTGCAGATTTTTTAGTTTACTGGGATAAAAATGCGCATAAATTTAGCATTCCGTCTCCAGAAGGAAATAATGCAGTGCGAATTATGACGATCCATAAATCTAAAGGTTTGGAATTTCCGGTGGTAATTATGCCGTTTGCAGAAGAAGATTACAGCCGAAAACCAAAAGATAAATTATGGCTCGATACAGAAGAAACAGAATTGGATTTTCCAAAAGCCTTAATTGATAACAGTAGTGCTGTAGAAGGTTTTGGAGAAAGTGCTTTGGCTGTTTTCAATTTAAAAAAACAAGAAGAACTGCTGGATAATATTAATGTTTTGTATGTGGCTTTGACCCGTGCAGAAGAACAGTTGTATGTTATTTCGCAATCCTTAAAAGAGAAAAAAGACGGGGAATTTCCTAGTAATATGGCTTCTTTTTTTATTAAATATTTAATTCATAAAGGAATTTATGATCCTGAAAGACCGGAATATGAATTTGGAAATAAAGGGAGGCTTTCTTCAGTTATAAAAACATTGGATTTAGTAAAGACAATTCCGATTGTGTCAGAAGTATTAAATCCGAAAAATATAAAAATTGCACAGCGTGAAGCTTTGATGTGGGGAACACATCAGCAAGAAGCTATTTCTTATGGAAATATTGTGCACGAGATTTTGGCCTATATAAAAGATAAATCAGATGTTGATCTTGCGGTTACAAAAGCCCTTGAAAACGGATTAATAACAGTTGATCAAGTTGAAATCGTTTTGAAAACACTTCGTGAAATTGTAAATCATCCTGAATTAGAAATTTGCTTCAACGGAAATAATACAATTTTGAATGAGCAGACAATTATTCAAAAAGAAGGAAAGATCTTAAAACCAGATCGTCTTGTTTTAGTTGAAAACAATCAGGTCTACCTTTTAGATTATAAAACTGGCGTTATAAATTCAAAATATGCACAGCAAATTCAAGAATATCAGGATGCTATTGAAGATTTAGGATACAAAGTGTTAAAAAAGGCGCTGGTATATATAGGAACGGAAATTGAAGTGGTAAATTTGTGAAGAAATTAATCAGATGTTAAAGGGTTAATGGTGATTAAACTGTTAATATTTAACGTTTTAAATATATAAAATGTACGGAAAAATTAAAGAACATCTGCAAAGTGAGCTGCAGACGATTGAGGAAAATGGAATTTTCAAGAAAGAACGTATTATAACTTCTGCACAAGGAGCAGAAATTACAATTTCTACTGGTGAAACAGTTTTGAACTTCTGTGCGAATAATTATTTAGGACTTTCATCACATCCAGAAGTAGTTCAGGCTGCTAAAGATGCAATGGATACACATGGTTTTGGAATGTCATCAGTACGTTTTATTTGTGGCACACAGGATATACATAAAACATTAGAAAAAAAGATTGCCGATTTTTACGGTACAGAAGATACCATTCTTTACGCCGCTGCTTTTGATGCTAATGGTGGTGTTTTTGAACCTTTATTAGGAGAAAATGATGCGATTATTTCAGATAGTTTAAACCATGCTTCTATTATAGATGGAGTTCGTTTGTGTAAAGCAGCTCGTTATCGCTATGAAAATAGCAATATGGAAGATTTAGAACAACAATTAATTAAAGCTAATGAAGCCGGAACACGTTTTAAATTAATAGTTACAGATGGTGTCTTCTCTATGGACGGCCTTGTGGCTCCTTTGGATAAAATCTGTGATTTGGCTGATAAATATGATGCCATGGTAATGGTAGATGAATGTCATGCGGCGGGTTTTATTGGTGCTACTGGAAAAGGTACACTTGAAGCTAAGGGTGTAATGGGAAGAGTTGATATTATAACCGGAACCTTAGGAAAAGCATTAGGTGGCGCAATGGGAGGCTACACAACTGCAAAAAAAGAAATTATTGAATTATTGCGTCAGCGCTCTCGACCATATTTATTTTCAAATTCGTTAGCGCCTGCTATTGTAGGAGCTTCTATTAAGGTTTTTGAATTATTAGAAAAAGATACAACACTAAGAGATCAATTAGAATGGAATACTAATTATTTCAAAGATGGAATGAAAAAAACCGGATTTGATATTATAGATGGTGATTCTGCAATAGTACCTGTCATGTTATATGATGCAAAATTATCTCAAACAATGGCGAACGAACTTTTGAAGCAAAGAATTTATGTAATTGGATTCTTCTTTCCTGTAGTTCCAAAAGAAAAAGCAAGAATCAGAGTCCAACTTTCTGCTGCTCATACTAAAGAGCACTTGGACAGGGCTATAACTGCTTTTGAAGTTGTTGGAAAAATGTTAAAAGTTATATAATTACCATATTGACCAAATTTTTGTAGGTTTTTTTTAACATTTCATTTTGTATTTAAAAAATTTGGTGTTACTTTTGCTTGTAATTAACTAAATTGTAATTAAAAAAATTAAGTATGAAACATCTTAACAAACTTTTAGTTGCTGTAATGATGGTGATGGGTTTAGCTCCTCAGGCTTCTCATGCGCAAGACAGTAACAATCCATGGGCTATCTCTTTTGGAGTTAATGCCGTTGACACTAGAACTAGCTCTGGTGCAGGAAGTGGTTTCTTTGATCAACACTTCTCGCAGCCATTCGCTGTAAAAGACAACTGGAACATTCTTCCTTCTTTATCTTACATTGGTGTGTCTAGATATGTAGGAAGTGGATTCTCTGTAGGTTTACAAGGATCTGTAAACAAGATTGACAAATTCGTTGTTTTTAACCAACCAAGTCTTGGAGTTACTGATTCAAGAGGGAACACTGTAGTTAACCCTGGCGATTTAATGTATTATGGAATTGATGCGACTATTAAATATAGCTTCAAAGACTTAATCAAATCTAAAGTAATCGATCCTTCGTTATCTGTTGGTGGAGGTTATACTTTCTTCGGAGATAGTAGCTACGGAACAGTTAACCCAGGTGCTGGTTTAATTTTTTGGTTTACAGACGCTATTGGTCTTGAACTTACTACAAAATACAAATGGGCTGTTGCAGCTGATGATAATGAAAGAGTTGATGCTTCTGGAACTCCAGATCAAGTATCTCACTTCCAACACACTGCTGGTCTTATCTTCAAATTTGGTGGTAAAGATACTGACGGTGACGGAATCTATGACAAAGACGATGCTTGTCCAGATGTTGCTGGTTTAAAACAATTCAACGGATGTCCTGATACTGACGGAGACGGAATCGTTGACGCTTCTGATGCTTGTCCAGATGTATTTGGTTTAGCTGCATTAAACGGATGTCCTGATACAGACGGAGACGGAATTGCTGATAAAGATGATGCTTGTCCAGATGTTGCTGGTTTAGCTGCTTTAAAAGGATGTCCTGATACTGATGGAGACGGAATCGCTGATAAAGATGACAAATGTCCTACAGTTGCTGGTCCAAGAGAAAATGGTGGTTGTCCTGTATTAGACGCTGATAAAGATGGTGTTGCAGATAAAGATGATGACTGTCCTACAGTTTACGGTCCTGCTAGTAACAGAGGATGTCCAGAAGTAACTTCTGAGGCGTTAGAAGATCTTAAAGTTCAAGCTAGAGCGGTATACTTTAACTCTGGAAAAGCTACTTTCAAAACTGGTGACAAAGAAACTCCAGCTAGATTAGATGCAATTAAAGAAATCCTTAAAAACTATCCAAACGCGAAATTCTCTATTGAAGGACACACAGATAGTACAGGTTCTGCTAAAGTAAACCAAAAATTATCTGAAGACAGAGCTGCTGCTGTAATGAACGCTTTAATTGAAAGAGGTGTTAATGCAGAGAACTTAGAGTCTAAAGGATTTGGAGCTACTCAACCAGTTGCAAGTAACAAAACTGCTGCAGGTAAAGCACAAAACAGAAGAACAGAAATTAGACACATTGGTTCTAAATACCAAGGTAAAATCTAATTTACTTTTCTAAATAAATACTAAAAGCCATTCTTAATTGAATGGCTTTTTTTATTTTTACAATATGGTAAATCCTTCTTTTCTAGAAAAAATAGCAGCTATTATAATTCAGGATTATTCTTCTAAGCTTGCAGAAACTACTATTGTATTACCAAATAAAAGAGCTAAAGTTTTTTTAATTGAAGCATTAAAAAATGCGACTAAAAACACCATTCTTAGTCCTGAAATAATTAGTATTGAAGATTTTGTACAAGATGTCGCTTCTGTGAGATCTGTAGATTCAATTGAACTTTTATTTGAATTTTACGAAGTTTATTTATCGGTTACAGATAAACAACATCAACAGTCCTTTGAATTATTTGCAAATTGGGCAAAAACGCTGTTACAGGACTTTAATGAAATTGATCGTTATCTTTTAGAACCATCACATGTTTTATCTTACTTAAAGGATATTGAAGATATTAAGAAGTGGGGAATAGAAGTCGAAAATAAAACCAAACTTTTAGAAAATTATATTGACTTTTGGAAACTATTGCCATTGTATTATGATTCCTTATACAATCATCTTTTAAATAAATCTATCGGTTATCAAGGGCTGATTTACAGAGAAGCTGTCAATAACTTAAATCATTTTTCGAATACTATTTCAAATCGAACTTTTGTTTTTGCAGGATTTAATGCTTTGAACGCTGCAGAAGAAAAAATTGTACAACATCTTTTAGCATTAGATCAGGCTAAAATTTACTGGGATGTTGATCAGACTTTTTTAAATGATCCTTACCATGACGCAGGACTATTTGTTCGTCGTTTTAAAGAAAGCTGGAAACATTATAAATCAAATCCGTTTGAGTGGATTGTTGACGATTTTTCGCAGTCAAAAAATATTCAGGTAATTGGAACTCCAAAAACAATTGGACAAGCAAAATTAGCAGGAAGTATCATTGAAAATATCATCAACGAAAACCCTGCAACATCATTGGATAAAGTGGCTATTGTACTTGGTGAAGAAAATTTATTAGTTCCGGTTTTATATTCATTACCATCCTCTGTTGGGGCATTAAATATTACAATGGGATATTCTGGAAAGAACAATCCGTCACAAATATTGATTGCGAAACTATTTAAAATGCATACCAATGCCATTTCTCGTAAAGGTGGCAGTTATGTTTTTTATTATAAAGATGTGCTTGATGTTTTAACCCATCCGTTGGTCGAACCTTACGCCGGTGCGGGCAATCTGGTTAGGATTGTAAAAGAGAATAATTATACTTTTATTACCCATAATAAAATTATTGAACTCAATTCTAATCAGTCAAGATTGTTTGAACTCTTATTCCAGAAATGGGAAAACGGATCTGTGGCAGTTCTTGAAAATATTTCGGCATTATTGCTTTTAATAAAAGGAAATTTCAGCAATGATAACGAAGAAGAAAAGATTGCGAAAACATTTGTTTTTTCTGTTTTTAAAGTGATCAATAAGTTGATTAATTATTATACGCAACACAAACACATTGACAATATTGATACGTTGTATGCCATATACAAACAGATTATAGATGTAGCAGAAGTTTCGTTTGAAGGTGAACCTCTACGCGGACTGCAAATTATGGGAGTATTAGAAAGTCGTGTTCTGGATTTTGATACCGTAATTGTTACTTCTATGAATGAAGGGAAATTTCCTGCCGGAAAATCTCAGAATTCCTTTATTCCTTACGATGTAAAAAAAGAATTGGGTTTGCCGACTTTTAAAGAAAAAGATGCAATTTATACCTATCACTTTTATCATTTACTGCAAAGAGCAAAAAATATTTATCTGATCTATAATACAGAAAATGACGGTTTGGACGCTGGAGAAAGAAGTCGTTTTATTACACAGTTAGAAGTAGAAAAGCAATCCAAACACAATCTTACTTTTGATATTTATAATCCAGTTTTGCCAACAACGGCTTATCAGCCAATGGTAATTCCGAAATCGGAGGCGATTATGCTGCGTCTGAAAGAAATCGCCGAAGCTGGTTTTTCTCCTTCTGCATTAACGAGTTATATCAGAAATCCGATTGAATTTTATTTTCAAAAAATACTTCGCATTCGTGAAGTGGAAGAAGTCGAAGAAAATATCGCTTTAAATACACTCGGAACAATAATTCACGAAACTCTAAAAACTTTATACGAACCTTTTATTGGAAAATTTATTGCTGAAGAAGACATTTCAAATTGTTTTAAATTGCTGGACGATGAAGTTCTGAAACAATTTAAATTAGTTTACAAAGAAGGTGAAATTAAAAAAGGCCGTAATCTTTTGGCTTTTGAAGTTGCAAAACGAAATGTTTCCAATTTCTTAAAAATGGAATTAGAAGCTATAAAAAATGGAGACGCAATTAAAATTATAGCTTTAGAAAAAACTTACGAACGCGAGCTGCATCATCCGAGTCTGCCATTTCCAGTTTTAATAAAAGGAAATGTCGATAGGATTGAACTTCGCAACGGAAAAATAAGAATCATTGATTATAAGACAGGAAAAGTAGAAAAAGCTAATGTTGTGTTGAAATCATGGAATGGATTGACGCAAGAGCTTAAAAACGATAAAATTATTCAAGTTTTGGCTTACGCGTTTATGTTTCAAAAAGAACCGCAAGAGCTGCCTGTTGAAGTAGGAATCATTTCTTTCAAAAATTTAAAATCAGGTTTTCTACCTTTTGGATTTAAAGAAGACAAAGAGTTGAATCTTACTGTTACCGAAGAAATTTTAAATAATTATTTAAATGAAATGGTTTTACTTTTAAATGAAATCTTTGATGTCAACATCCCATTTGAGGAGAAAATTTAAATATGCTAAAATTTCTAAACATATTCGAATTTTTCAAAACGACCTTAATTATCAATTTGACTGTCTGTTTTATTTCAGTTTTATTGGGAGGGTTTGATTATTTTTTTATCATGTTTTTGAGTTAGGGCTTTTTATTCAGCATTGGATACAAAGAAATATACCGTAAAAACGAATACTTATTTTATTTCAATAACGGAATTTCTAAAGTCGAGCTTTTGTTCTTTAGTTATTTTTTGACTTTCTGCACAACGATTTTGATTGGTTTAATTGTCTTTTTAATAAAAAGAATATTTTGAAAAAACACATTTTAGAAATCGACGGAATTCAGAAAAGTTTCAAAGAGAGGAGAATACTTTCGGATATTTACCTGAAATGTGAAACTGGAGAAATTGTTGGTTTGCTAGGACGAAATGGTTCTGGAAAATCTACGCTGTTAAAAATTATTTTCGGTATTGTGACAGCTCCAAATAAATGTATTCGAATTGATTCTGTTTCAAAAAATAATTCAGGTACTTTGTTAAATGAAATTAGTTATCTGCATCAAGATCAATTTATTCCAAAACATTTGTCGGTTCTTAAAGCGATCAAATTATCCATCCCTAAACAAAACAGAGCTGTTTTTTGCGAAGACGAATTTATTCAGATTCTATTAAATAAAAGAATAAATCATTTGTCAAGTGGCGAGCTTCGATATCTTGAAATCAAATTCGTACTTTTTAATTCTTCCAAATTTGCTTTATTAGATGAACCTTACAGCGGATTATCGCCAAAAATGGCAGATGTGATAAATGAAATGATAAAGATAAATTCGCACAGAAAAGGAATTATAATTACGGATCATAATTACCAGAATATAATCAGGATTTCTACACGTTTGGTTTTGCTAAAAGAAGGTAAAACACTTGCGATCACCAATAAAGCTGAACTTATTGAAAAAGGCTATCTAACAAATTCAGCTTTTTTATAAGTGTTTTTAGCTAAATATTTTTTTAAAAAATCCTTTTTTAGCCGGTTCTTGATTTGCGGTGTTATTGATGCTTCCATTTTCAATTCGGAACCTTCTAAACTTCATTAATTTTACATTTAAGTCAAAGCGTAATTCGTCAACAGTTTTCATTTGGATGATTTTTTTGGCAAATGTAAATAAAAACTTTTGGTAATTAGAACTTGTTTAAATAGTTGTAATTAGAAATAAAGTATCCCAAATAAAATGTTTGTTTTTTCTGCATATTTGTTTTTTCTGTTAATTTTTATTGCATTTTTTATTCTAAAAAACACTAATAATTACGCTATAAATAAAAGTGATTCAGTACGTTGCATCGATCTCTTTTTTTAACAAGTGTTTATCGAACAGTTGTGTTTTATTAAAATAACTTTGAACTTTCTTAAAACGTAAAATAGCGATATGATTGATTTAAATACACTAGTAGAAGAGACTGGAGCAGAATCTGGATTGAGTTTTAATATAGACGGAATTTTGACAGAATCGGTAAATTTAGAATATGACGGAAATGTGGCTGCGATGATTGGGATGATCTTAAAAATGTGTTTAGAAATGTCTGAAGATGTGAATAATGGAGATCTAAAACAGGTTATGATTAAGAATAATGACGGTATTGTGGTAGCAAGTAAAGACGCAGATGATAATTGTATAGCCTTACTTTCTAAAGACATCAGCAAAATGGGACTTTTGCTTCGAAAAATGGATTCAATCTTCAATAATTAATTTAAATACAAAACAAAACATGTCAGATTTTTTACAGGATTTTCAAAATGATTTAAAAGAGAATGTTAACGGATTTATTGCTGTTTCGGTAACCGAAGTAGAAACAGGAATGTCTTACTGCTCACTTTCTGTAAATCCAGATTTTGATCCAGAATTGGCTTCTGCTTACAATTTAGAGGTTGTAAAAGCAAAATTAAACGCAATTAAAGCTTTAGGATTAAACCAAAAAATTAGTGATATCTTAATTTCACTAACAGATCAAATACACATTATTGATGTTTCTGAAGACGGAAGATACTTTATTTACTTAGCTGTAGATTCTAAAAAAGCAAATCTTGGTCTTACCAGAGCGACATTGTCTAAATACAAAAAAGATATCGTAGCCAAATTATAATAATATTTGCCCCCAAGAATGAGAAAAAGGCTGTTTCAAAAATATTTTTGAACAGCCTTTTTTGATTTTATATATGTTGTTTTTATTTAATGAAATCTAACAAAACAGGTTTTAATTCTTCCTTATTTTCAATCTGGCTCATGTGTCCGTCTTCAAAAGAAACCAGTTTTACTGTGGTATTTTCAATTTGTGAAAGACTTTCTTCGTAATTTAAAACAGGATCTTTTTTTCCTAAAATCAATAAAACCGGAAACAAATCTTTTTTCAAAAGCGCTTCTCTGTCTTTTCTAATTTTCATTCCTTCCAAAGAAGCTACAATTCCCTGCAAAGGTGTTTTTAGCGCCTGTTCTTTTACCTTTTCAATATCGTCTGCCAGTCTGGTTCTGTTGTTTTCGCTAAATAAATTGCCAATTGCTAAACTTACAAAATTTACGTAATTCTGTTTTACAGCTTTTATGGCGCGTGTTCTGTTTAATTTTTTCTCGGCACTGTCTTCTTTAGAACTAGAATTGAGTAAAACTAATTTCTCAATATTATCCGGATACAATTCGGCGTAAGCCAAAGCAACATAACCTCCCATTGAGTGACCGATAATAGCCGTTTTTTTAATCTCTAAATGTTTTAAAACTTCATTTACAGCATTTGCATTATCTTCCATAGAATGTACATAACCTAAACAATCAGAATCGCCATGACCTAATAAATCAATAGTAATAACACGATGATTATTAGACAAAAGTTCGACATATGGTGCCCACATTTTTTTGTTTTCCAAGAAACCGTGCAGTAAGACAACAGCAGTTCCTTCTCCAGAATCTGTAAACGATATATTTGTGTTTTTATATTGAATGTTTCCCAAAACGATGTTTTTTAAATTGAAAGGCAAAGATAATAAATGGGAAAACTAAACAAGTTATATAATTTCAGCTAAAATTTAAAAGCTATAAAAAACAAAAACGGTTCCATTTCTGAAGCCGTCTATTTTTCTATAATCTATATTCTTTTCTTTAAAATTAAGAATTCATCAAAGTCTCAATTTCATCAACTTCAACCGGAATATTGCGCATTAAGTTAAAAGGATCACCTTTTTCCTGAACCACAACATTATCTTCCAAACGAATTCCGAAACCTTCTGCCGGAATATAAATTCCTGGTTCAACTGTAAAAACCATATTGGCTTTCATCGGTTCGTGAAGCAAACCATAATCGTGCGTGTCCAATCCCATGTGGTGAGATGTTCCGTGCATGAAATATTTTTTGTATGCTGGCCATTCTGGGTTTTCATTCTGAACATCGGCTTTGTCAATTAAACCTAAACCAAGCAATTCAGAAGTCATAACGCGACCCACTTCAATATGATATTGTTTCCAAAGCGTTCCCGGAATCAACATTTTTGTAGCTTCATTTTTCACTCTTAAAACCGCATTGTAAACTGCTTTCTGACGATCGGTAAAACGCCCAGAAACTGGAATCGTTCTCGTCATATCGCTGGAATAATTTGCATATTCTGCCGCAACATCCAACAAAATCAAATCTCCAGCTTTACATTGCTGATTGTTTTCGATATAATGCAAAACATTAGCATTATTTCCCGAAGCAATAATTGGCGTATAAGCAAAACCTTTAGAACGGTTACGAACAAATTCGTGAATCAATTCGGCCTCGATTTCGTATTCTGTAACATTTGGTTTTACAAACGGAAGCAATCTGCGGAAACCTTTTTCGGTAATGTCACAAGCTTTCTGAATCAAATCGATTTCTTCGCTTTCTTTTACAGAACGAATTCTTTGCAAAATCGGGTTACTTTTTGCCACCTGATGCGCAGGATAACGCTCTTTCCACCATTTAATAAAACGAGCTTCGCGGGTTTCTGTTTCAACAGTTGCGCGGTAATGTTCGTTGGTGTTAATATACATCGTATCGGCATACGTCATCATTTCGTTTAGGACTTTATGAAAATCCTGTAACCAATAAACAGTTCTAATTCCCGAAACCTGATGTGCGCGTTCTTTAGTCAGTTTTTCACCTTCCCAAATTGCAATATGTTCGCTAGTTTCTTTAAGGAAAAGCATTTCTTTTTGACTTTCGTAAGGCGCATCCGGAAACAAAAGCAAAATACTTTCTTCCTGATCCACACCGCTTAGATAAAAAATATCTCTATGTTGTGTAAACGGCAAAGTACTATCGGCGCTGATTGGGTAAATGTCGTTAGAATTGAAAACAGCAACACTGTTAGGTTTCATTTCTGCCGTAAATTTTCTGCGGTTTTTCACAAAAAGGGCACTGCTTATTTGATGATATTTCATAGTAATATTATTTTTAGTACTTGGAATTTCAAAATTACTAATTTTAAAGATTTGTAGAGAAATAGATTTATTAAAGTTTTCCTATTTATTGATTTTTGTTTTTGTCCTCCTGAGCGAAGTCGAAGGACCGCAAAGAAACTCCACAATGAAAGTCGTCAATCTTTGTCATTTCGAGAAACGAGAAATCTCCACAAGTAGCTCCAAAAAAAATAAATCAGCAAAGTATTGTCATTTCGACTGAAAGGAGAAATTACACGCGTAACCACAAAGATTATCGATTATTATTGCGGAATTTCTAGTGCGATTTCTCCTTTCAGTTGAATAACAATACTGTGGCAAAAATTGGAATTTGGAATTTTTTTAAAATTGAATTTTATAAACTTCTGGGCGTGTCCCTCCGTGTCTCCCGATAACTATCGGGATTCGCTATATCTTTTATTCCGTTATCACTTCATAAAAGGATACCGTCTCAATCACTGACGCGTCAAGCTGGTTTAGTAAGGGATTTCAATTTAGAATTTTAAAATAATTTTAATGGATCGATTTTGTATATTGCTAGTGTTTTAGGCTGTAATGGAAGATGTCATTTAGAAAATAAATAATTTAAGAATATGGAAGAAATTAATAATTCAATTTTGAAAAACCTTAAGGAAACTGAAAATGAAATGAACCAAATTGTTGCAGAAAATTTAAATGAATCAGAAAACGAAACCTATCTGGAATTTTATAATTTATGGAAAAACCAAAACAGAATAGATAACCAAGATTTGATGTATGAAGAATTAAAATTGAATATCGAAAAATACTGGCTTCTGGAGAAATATAATAATGATATCCAAAAGAAATTCAATATGCTTTATTTTGAGCACGGTGGTTTGTATGGTGGAGATTTAGAAGCCTACGCAATTGATTTTAATTATTCGAATTCAAAAAAAATGCCTGATTTTGAAGTTATGGATGATCGATTTGAATATTTAGACAATATATCTTCAATGCCGGCTTTTGTATCGCCAACTTTATATCATTTAACAAAAAATATACAAGGTGAAGAAGGTAAATTTGATGACTTTTTGGATGTAAATGATATTTATAATCTATTTGAATCTACAGCATTAATAGAAATAAATAGATTGTTTGAAAGAGCAGACAATGAGAAGTTGTTTGAAAAATTTAATTTCAAAAAACCATTTTATTTAGCAATTGGCGAACATGATGCAGGAGCGCCCAAATTAGTATATGTAATTGACTAAATTTATTTGTTTTATGAGCGCTGTTTAAATAATTAAGAGGATTTTATAACCTCATAAAAAAACCGAAGCTAATTTTATCAGCTTCGGTTTTTCTATAAATATATCTTACTTAAAATTATTTTTTATCCAACAACTTCTCCAAAAGAGCAACTTTCTCTTTTTCAGCCTGAATCAATAATTGATAAAGTTTTTTATTTTCTTCAAAAGCTTCAAATAGTTTATCTAGTGGATTAAATGTGCAATTATAATGATATATTGAAGAAGAGCCATTATCATATGTATTCCCAATAAAATTAAAAACAGCTTCTTCCGAAAAGTTTTTTATAACTTCGGCAGGCACCTGTAAAACTTCTGCAATTGCATTTAATTTTTCTTCATCAACAGTTTCGCTTCCTTCAATATTAGAAATAGTTTGCTGAGTCACTCCAATCGAAATTGCAAGTGCTTCTTGTTTCATTCCTCTAAGCTCTCTGATTCGGCTAATATTTCTGCCGATATGTTTTGGTTTTAATGCTGTGCTCATAATTCAAAGATATTTAAAATTATTTTACAATTTTAGTTTTAGTATGAAACAAGATTTTTCTGTTGTAAAAATACAATTTTTCTCACTATTGTTGATTTTGAATTTAGAATTGCGTAATCTTGAAGTAGACTTGTTTAAATGATTTTATTTGAATCAAATGGAAGAATTGATATTAGAAAGTAAAGGAATAAAGACCGATCAATATTTTATACCACCTTTTGAGTTAAGAAAAGGAGAGTTGGTCGTAATAAATCTAAATGGCGGAGCGCATTATCATTATTTTAAAGAAGATTTGGCTGATATTTTTACTGGAAAAATTTCGAATAAAAATGTTACAATCTTTCAACCCTTAACTTTTGTGAAGCACTTTGTGGAGTCAAGATTTAGAAGAATATTTTATTCCACTTCAGTTGGAGAATATTTAAAAGAAAATGCAGATTTGAAAAGTGATTTTGCTAAGAAAATCTATGAAACTTCTTGGATGAATAAAAATATAAAAGTTAAAAGCCTATTCGGAAATCAAAGAAAATTACTTACTTTATTTGCAACTCTATCGAAGACAAATAACATAGTTTTTGATTTTGTAGCTGTAGATCCAGAAGGAGCAAAATATGCGTACAAAATAATTAAAAATGAAGTTAGGAATGGAGGCTCGGCAATATTTATAGATTGGTCAGATGAGATGAAAGATGATTGTACTAAATATATTGCTATTGAATGGTTAGTAGACTTTACAGAAAATAAAAAAGTAATTCAATTTTGAATTTAGTAATGGCTGAAATAAGAAAAATCCAAAACCAAGACTTAGATTTTGTCTACAAATCAATATGCGAATTAGAAAACGAAACTCTAGATTTCGAAACCTTCAAAGAAATATTCAATGAAAACATTTCAAACCCAAATAATCTTTACTTACTAGCAGAAAACGAAAATGAAAGTTTAGGTTTCATTAGTTTTCATACGCAGAAATTACTGCATCATTGCGGAGTTGTTGGCGAAATCCAAGAGTTTTTTATCAATAAAAATTATCGCGGCAAAGGAATTGGAAAACAATTAATTGAAGAAATAATACAGTATTCAAAAGAAAATAATCTAAAAAGCATTGAAGTAACTACCAATAAAAAACGAGTAGAGAATGTGGTGATTTATGAGAATTTAGGTTTTACTCTGAGTCATAATAAGTTTACTATTTCTAAGTAAACTTTACAGCGATGAAAAGATTGAATATAAAAAAACTGCTATTGATTGATAGCAGTTTTAGTAAATTGATAAGTATGTTATTATGATGCTCCATATTCCATACAAGTACTATTTGTTGCTGTTTTGTATAAATACCAGCCACATGAATTTATTGTAAGAAAAGTAACTTCTTGACCGTTACACAACGGAAATGGTACGCAGTCTGCAGAGCCAGCATTAATTGATTTTAATTCTTCTTTTGTTAATTCTTCTTTTGTTAATTTTTCGAAATTTTTCATAAATGATTGTTTTTTGGGATTTTCCTACTCTATAAGTTTTTCGGATACGACTTTGATAAAAATACAAATTATTTATTTAAATAAATACTTACAAAAATAATCTTTTCGATTCTAATTGATTTTTTAATAATCTGCAATGTTCTTCTTTTTTTAAATGTAAATTCGCAGTATTTTCTTTCTTTTTATGTTTTTATTGTGTTGATTTTGAAATAAGTAAAAAACGAATAAATCTAATTTACTCATAAGTTTATAGATTTTGTTTTGCATTTATAATAAAACCTTTTGACAGCGGAAGTTTAAATTGTATTTTCGTTTAATATTATTTCAAAGATTTATTAGAATTGAAAAAACATTTAAAATACCTAATCTCTCTCTTTCTGGCTTTGGTCGTGATTGTGGGCGATGGTGCTTTAAATTATCAATCAAAGTCGGCAGATTATTATCAATCTTCTCAAATAATTGCAAGTAGAGAATTAGATTTTAAAAATTCTCATTTATACAAATTCAGAAGTATAAAATTTACTGGAAATACTTCATTTCCGATATTTATGATTTACAAAACCGTAAAAGAAGTTTTGACATCTCAAACTAAAATTCTTTTATTGCTTTGCAAATCGCTTCATCAAAAAATATATTCATTTATAAAACAAGCTGTTTTTGTAAATGAAATAATTAATTCAGGAAACTTCAAAACAAGTTTATACACCGCTTAAGAAAATTCTTTTCTAAGCCATTATGCTATTTCATGGCATAAAATGATACTATAATGTCTAATCATTTATCATTTTCAAAATGTATAAACAAAACAAAACACGTTTAGAGGAATCTAAGCGACCACTTCATTGGATAAAACGAAAATTACTTTTAATAATAACCGCCTTTATGTTAGGAATGGCAAACGGAATGAATGTAGAAGATACCAGAATTAAAGGAAATCAGAATTATACTGAACAGCATAAAAAGGATTGATGTTTAGATAATTTGATAATTGAGACAATTAGTCAATTAGAAAATCTTTTGTATGCAGATTCCACTCACGGCCTTTGTCAAAGTTTTTAAAACTTTGACAAAGGTTATAGAGCCGTCCGTTTAACTCTAATTATTTTTTTTTAAATAGAAAATCTAATTAATTGATTTTTAATCCTTTTAAAATTGAAAGTTGATTACTGTTATTTATTTTATGTAAACCAATTAAAATATTTATAATTTAGCGAATTTTCTTATAAATATAAATTGTTTTTATGGATAGAATATCCAAATTTTTTAGAGGTATGATAGTGAGTCAATTTATTTTGGTTCTAATCTTTGGCATTTTAATGTTTTTAAATTTCAGAAAGCAAAAATTACTCAATGTGAGAGGATTTCATCCTTTTGAGTTTTATTATGGTGTTCTTGCACCATTAATTTTCTTCGGAATTTGCCTTGTTATTTGTGTTCCGATATTACTTTCAAAACATCAGGATCAGGAAACAGATGAAAATGAAATACTTAAAAATTTGCGCCAGCACAATTTTTGGAAATTCGCATTTTATTGTAATATTTTCTTTTTAATAATTGTTGCTTTTTTTTCAATTATAGTTTTTAAAGCTGGGTCTCTTGTTGTAGATCATATAATTATATTTTATTGGTGGATATTTTTGAGGGCTTTACTTCTCATTCTAGTAAGTTTAGTTGTAGCTTCTTTTTTACTAGTAAGTGGAATTTACTGGAAAACAAACAAGATAATTGCAATTGTCATACTAGTTGCCAGTTTTTTTATCGTTAGTATTTCAATTTTATTTGATGCCGGCTCTTTAGTGGAATTTATTAGTCACTCAAAAAATTATACTGCGTTAAAAAACAGTCATGAAATTTCAAACGAAGCGATTATTTCTGAAGAATCTTATGAAGGTGATAATGCTGAAGATGTGGAGTCTAAATTATTGTCATCATGGAATCATTTAGTTGAAGATTGGATCGCAATGACAGGTGAAAGAAATTTTTCGGATGTTAGAATTTCAATTAAGCAAAGCATGGATGATCATATTGTTGAAAATGATTATTTCTATTTAATGGATTTTATTGATCATCTGAGAGATAGTCCTGAGAAGCTTTACTCAGAATTTGAAAATTATAATTCTGTACTTTATAAAGTAGTTTCCCCAAAAGTATATCATATTTCTAATTTGGATAAAATTGTAGACGGTTTACTTCTAACTTATGATGATTTGTCAAATGATGAAGATAAGTTGACTTCAATTTACAGTACAATGAAAACTTTTGGTCCAGTAGATGATGATCCAGATCTTGACACTTACTATCCTCAACTTGAAAAGTATTTTTCGGAACAATCGGTAGAGAAGCTTGAAAATACCAGCTTAACTAACGGGAATAAATTTAATCAAGAAGATATAATATGGTTTTACAGCTTTTGGGCCAGAAGAAACTATGAAGGAAATATGAAAGAGGTTGCCATAATTTTAAATGAAATTAAAGAACATTATAATCCAACATCAATAAACGTAGAATGATAAAATCCTATAAGATAATTATATTCGTTCAAATAATACTTGTGTCTGTTTGTGGTTTTGTATTTCGAAGACTACAAGATATTTATGAACCCGATTCAATTTCAGTAACTATTTTGTTGCTGGTTGGTGCTTTGGTTTTAATTTCGTTGACAATTTCGGTAGTTATTCAAAAATTGATAGTGGTTGTTATCAATTCTGATTCCACAAAGATAGAAGCTGGCAAGAATATATCAAATGACGAATTTTGGAGAATCTCATTTTTTGTTATCCTTATGTATGGTTTTCTCACTCTTTTGTTTTCGATTATTGTAGTCGTATCAAATTGGGACATCGGATTTACTGCTTATGATTTTATGGATCGAATTTTAATTTCATTTGCAATTCTAATAGTTTCCAGTTTAGTAATTGGCCTGTTATTTCGTATAAGAGAATCCGTTTGTGAAATAGCCAAAATCCTTGGTTTTTTAATGATTTTTATTTCGATCATTATTTTTTTAGGCTCTTTGTTTGTAGCTTCCAGTAATGCATTAATGTTTAGATCTTATAATGAAGACAGCATAGTCGGATTTTTTGAAAACTTGTTTAAGGGTGATGATCTTTTGCATAATTCCAAAGCAGTAACAGTTGAATCAAGTGAAGCTCAAAATGAAATAGTAAGTGAAAGTGAGGGAGAAGGTGAAGGTGAAGAATCAGATTATTATGATTTTTATGATATGAGTTTTCCAGATGTCGATATAAATGACAATTTAAATTACGGAAGTTCTAAAGCACAAGGACTTTTTAAACTTTTTTTGAGTAGATGTTTAAAGCTGGAAGACAACCAGTCTTTTAATGGATTTAGAACTGCGATTCAGCAAAATGTTTTTTATGGAGAATATGAAGATATAAAGGTTGTTGATAAAAAATTAAGAAGAAATCCAACTGCAATACGGGAAGCGTTTGATGGTTACAGTCCATTACTTTATGCCTTTTTATCTGACAAAATTTATTTTGAATCAAATTTAAATTTATTAGTAGACGCTTTAATCAATAGTCATAATGATATTTATGGGACAGAAAATCCGGAAGAGTCACTAAATAAAATTTATAAAACAATGATTTTTGGAGAAAAAAAAGAATTTCCGGATTATTGTTATGAAAAAATAAGCCAGTATGTTTCAGAAAACGTTTCAAATGCAATTAATAAAGATGCAAAAATTCATTTAGATAAAGATAATTATATAGAAGGTTATGGCTCGAAGTATAGTACAGTTTGGATTTACAGTTTCTGGGGCAGAAGATATAAAGAAAAAAATATAGATGTCGTTTTTGAAATCTTAAAAGAAGTGAAAAAACATTATGAAGAAAATGATCGCGATTAATTATTAAGTTGTGTTCATCTTTAATTAAAAGAAAATCTTGTTTAATCCTTTTTAATCTGTGACATAAAAAAACCGAAGCATTTGCTTCGGTTTCTGTATTTATTGGAATTTGGAATTTCAAAATTTAATCCACCCATTTATAATATCTCGCCCCAATTAAATTTGGGATTTCTTTTTCAATTCGATCTAAAACCCATTCTTGTTTTGGAGTTCTTACGCTTTGTTTTTGTTCCTTTTTATGAAGACTTTCGTAAGTATTGAAATCAATTTCTACGCTTTCTTCCAAATTTTCAAAAAGCTTCACATTTGCCAAAGCCGATTGCCATTCTGGTTGAATTGTTCCTTCAAAAACTTTAGATTTCGATCCGCTTCCGTAAGCTAGGAAACCGAATTTTTCTCCTGAAACTTCTTTTTTTGTATCATAATAATGAGCCAAAGTCGAAAGTAATCCCATGAAAATAGAACCTGTATAAAGATTACCGATTAAAGACGAAGCCAATTCTGCTGGTTGTAATTTTTCGGTAACGAATTTTTTGTATTCATCAGATTTACCAACTTCTTTAATCTTGTTTTGATAATCTGCTGGTTCAATATTTTCTGCTATGATTTTATCAGCATGATCTAAAGAGTAGATTTCAGACAACATTCTTCTTCCCTGAAAAGAATATGGCAGGTGCATAATAATGCAGTTCCAGGTATTGTATAAAGTTTTAGTAGTGTTTTTTAGTTTTTTGAATGAAAAATAGGCATTACGCGTACGATCCATATAACATTGATTGGAATATTGACCATCAAAAACCGGTTGATCTTTGTGGATTTCGATTTCGGCTTCTAAATTGTCAAACCAAGGGTCGTTGTTTTCATTTTGTAAAATCGCTTCTTTTGAGATAGTTCTATAAGGTTTGAAGAAATCAAAAACACCTTTTGTGCTTGTTGCCCAATTTTCATCAAAAGCAATAATTCTTGGGTTTGAAGTTACTAACATGGCTACCGCTCCGGCGCCTTGCGTATATTCTCCGGTTGATTTTAAATCGTATTTAGCAAAATCAGTCGTAACCACAATTGCTTTTTTTGTTGGATATAGTTTTACAAAATCAAGACAGTTTTGCAAAGCATCTACCCCGCCAATACAGGCAAAAGTAAAATCTACAACATCACATTCGGCAAGAGCATCTTCGCCAAATTTTTGTTCCATTAAATTAATTAGGTAAGAAGCAATTGGCTTAGAACTGTCAATACCGCTTTCGGTTCCAACATAAATCCGGCTGATTTCGTTAAGATTTATATTGTTGTCCAGAATAAGTTTTGTTAAGGCATTTGCTCCAAAAACTACCGCATCCTGGTGTGCGTCGGGCAAAGTCATTTTAAGTAACCCAAGTCCTTTTTCTAATTTTTCGGGTTCAATATTCCTGGCAGTAGCCAAAGTTTTTATAGGTAAGTGTATGTTGGCTACATCAAAAGAAATAGCATCAATTCCTGTTTTCATTATTAAATTTTAAGCGGATAAAGGTAAAACTATGTGATGGACTGACAATTTTTTGACGTCATAATATTGTTATATAAAGACACTTTTAAAGAAAATAAATTAAAACTTTAAATAAAATAGTAATATGATAAACTTTTGGCTTCTCCTGAGAATTGAATTATCGTGTTGAAAATGAGATTTAATTATGTTTTTGATTTTTTTTATAATAAAATAATTCGGTTTCTATTGTTTTTTTGTACGTAAAAATACGTATACGTAGTCTTTTTTAAAATCATTATAAATAACAACGAAATGGTTGTAGTTCATTTGTATTTGCGTTATTTTTGTATAATTTTTTAAAACAAACTACTTAAACAATTATGGCACAATCTGCACAGTTGAATGCTTCCATCTTAAAGAAAGTGGCTATGGCTCTTTCGGGAATATTCTTAATCACGTTTTTAGCGCTGCATGTTACCTTAAATTTTATTTCTATTTTGAGTGAAACCGTTTTTAACGAAGTCTCTCATTTTATGGGTTACAATCCGCTGATACAATATGTAATGCAGCCAGTTTTGGCATTCGGAGTAATTTTGCACTTCGTAATGGGATTTGTACTTACTGCTCAAAACAGCGCAGCAAGACCAATTTCGTACGCAAAGTATAATGGAGCGGCAAACGCTTCTTGGAGTTCTAGAAATATGATTATTTCTGGATTGGTTATTTTGGCTTTCTTAGGATTGCACTTTTATGATTTCTGGTTTCCTGAATTAAGCTATAAATATGTAGCAGGGACAGCGCCAGATGCTACAAGATATTATGGTGAGTTAGTTCACAAATTTCACGATCCGATCCGTACAGGTTTATACTGTATTTCTTTTGTCCTTTTAGGATTTCACTTATGGCACGGGTTTGCATCTTCTCTACAATCTATGGGAATGCACAACAAATATTCAAGATTTTTATCAAAAGTTGGTTATGGATTCGCAGTTGTGGTTCCTGCAGCTTTTGTGATTATCGCACTTTTTCATCATTTCAATAATTAATATCAATTATAATGGCATTAGATTCAAAAATCCCAAATGGTCCAATATCGGACAAATGGACAAATTATAAAGATCATATTAATTTAGTAAACCCTGCTAACAAACGTAACTTAGATATTATTATCGTTGGTACAGGTTTAGCTGGAGGTTCTGCTGCAGCTACATTAGCTGAATTAGGATATAACGTAAAAGCATTTTGCTTTCAGGATTCACCAAGACGTGCGCACTCTATTGCAGCACAAGGTGGTATCAATGCAGCAAAAAACTATAAAGGTGATGGTGACTCTGTTTACAGATTATTTTATGATACTGTAAAAGGTGGAGATTACCGTGCCCGTGAAGCAAACGTACACCGTTTGGCAGAAGTTTCTGCAAATATTATCGACCAGTGTGTGGCTCAAGGTGTGCCATTGGCTCGTGAATATGGCGGACTTTTGGATAACCGTTCATTTGGAGGAACTTTGGTTTCTCGTACATTCTACGCACAAGGACAAACAGGACAACAATTATTGTTAGGAGCTTATTCTGCAATGAACCGTCAGATTGGTCGTGGTAAAGTAAAAATGTACAACCGTCACGAAATGCTGGATTTAGTAATCGTAGACGGAAAAGCAAGAGGAATTATCGCTCGTAACTTAGTTACAGGAGAAATAGAAAGACATTCTGCTCACGCCGTAGTAGTTGGTTCTGGAGGATACGGAAACGTATTTTTCCTTTCAACAAATGCTATGGGATCTAACGCAACAGCAGCTTGGAAAATTCATAAAAAAGGAGCGTTTTTCGCAAACCCTTGCTACACACAAATTCACCCAACATGTATCCCGGTTTCTGGAGATCACCAGTCAAAACTGACTTTGATGTCTGAATCTTTACGTAATGACGGTCGTATTTGGGTTCCTGCAAAACAAGAAGATGCAAAAGCAATTCGTGAAGGAAAGAAAAAAGCAACAGATTTATCTGAAGAAGAAAGAGATTATTTCTTAGAAAGAAGATATCCAGCTTTTGGTAACTTAGTGCCGCGTGACGTTGCGTCTCGTGCTGCAAAAGAAAGATGTGATGCTGGTTTTGGTGTTAACAAAACTGGAGAAGCTGTTTACTTAGATTTCGCAGCAGCGATCAAACGTTACGGAACTGAAGAAGCTTACGTAAAAGGTTTAGATGCAAATGATGCAGCTTTAGTAACGAAATTAGGAACTGATATCGTAAAAAGTAAATACGGAAACTTATTCCAGATGTACTTAAAAATCGTTGACGAAGATCCTTATGTAACGCCAATGATGATTTACCCAGCGGTTCACTACACAATGGGTGGAACTTGGGTTGATTATAACTTAATGACTACAATTCCTGGATGTTTCTCAATCGGAGAATCTAACTTCTCAGATCACGGAGCAAACAGACTTGGAGCTTCTGCTTTGATGCAAGGTTTAGCTGATGGATATTTCGTATTACCTTATACTATTGGAGATTATTTGGCTCCGGATATTAAAATGGGTGAAATTTCTACAGATTTGCCAGAATTCGTAGAAGCAGAGAAAAATGTAAAAGATCAAATCGATAGATTTATCAATAATAAAGGAACTCATTCTGTAGATTATTTCCATAAAAAATTAGGAAAAATCATGTGGGATAAAGTAGGTATGGCTCGTAATGCTCAAGGTTTGACTGAAGCTATCGAAGAAATTGCTGCTTTACGCGAAGAGTTTTATAAAGACGTAAAAGTACCAGGAAGCGCTAACGAATTTAATCAGGAATTAGAGAAAGCAACTCGTGTTGCCGATTTCTTAGAATTGGGAGAATTGTTCGCAAAAGATGCTTTACACCGTAATGAATCTTGTGGAGGTCACTTCCGTGAGGAATACCAAACAGAAGAAGGAGAAGCACTTCGTGATGATGAGAATTTTGCATACGTTGCAGCTTGGGAATACAAAGGAAAACCAAGCGATGCCGTATTACACAAAGAACCATTGATTTACGAAAATATTAAATTGGTACAACGTAGTTATAAATAATAGTTTAGAGACCAAAGTCATAAGCTGAAAAGACAATGTCAATCAGGTTAAGACTTAGGACTTAGAAACTTTCAAACTAAAACAGTATGAAACTTACATTAAAAATATGGCGTCAGAAAAACGCCCAAGATAAAGGAGGGATAGTTGAATATCCTATTGATGGAATTGAACCAGATATGTCTTTCCTTGAAATGCTTGATGTTCTTAACGAACAATTAATCAATAAAGGAGAAGAGCCTGTAGCTTTTGACCACGATTGTCGTGAAGGAATCTGCGGAATGTGTTCATTATTCATCAACGGAGAAGCACACGGACCAGACAGAGGAGTTACAACTTGCCAATTACACATGCGTATGTTTAAAGATGGTGATACGATTTTTATCGAGCCATTTAGAGCAAAAGCTTTCCCTGTAATTAAAGATTTAGTTGTAGACAGAAGTTCTTTTGACAGAATTCAGCATGCAGGAGGATTTATCTCGGTAAATACTTCAGGAAATACAATTGATGCTAATACAATTCCGGTAAACAAACACGATGCAGATAAATCTTTTGATGCTGCAGCTTGTATTGGTTGTGGAGCTTGCGTTGCAACTTGTAAAAACTCATCTGCAATGTTATTCGTAGCAGCAAAAGTATCTCAATATGCTTTATTGCCTCAAGGTCAGGTAGAAGCGGTTGACCGTGTTTTAAACATGGTTCACCAAATGGATCACGAAGGTTTTGGTAACTGTACTAACACTGGAGCTTGTGAAGTAGAATGTCCTAAAGGAATTTCTCTTGAAAATATCGCACGTATGAACCGTGAGTATTTATCTGCAAGCTTAAAAGGATAAGTAATTCCAATTAGTTTTAAATAGAAAAAACGCATTCAATTTGTTTTGAATGCGTTTTTTTTGCGCTATTTTTAATCACAAATTAACCCAAAACAATTTAAATGAAAAGAATTTTACTTGTTATGATGCTTGTTTTAAGCATAAAAAATTATTCGCAAGTTGCTGTAACTTCTTCTTACAGAGGAGCAAATGAAGAATTTAAAAAAGGAGAGTTAGAAAAATTTAAAAGTACAACTACAATTTTTGTTTTACCTCAATTAAACAAAAAAGAAGATTACGAAAAAATGTTGAAAGAAGTCTGGACTGTTACGCCTTATAAGATTGTTGACTTTAAGGATTTTAATATTGCTGATTATAAAGATGGTACATATTCAATTGCAAAAATCTTTGGATATCTATATTCACAAGGAAAAGATGTTACATTTAAAACCGATTTTACCATACGAATTTTTGATAAAGAAAAATTCGATAAAGGATTTAATAAACTAAAACCAGACGATAAAAAATTCAATAGAAAATTGAATGAACTTTTTAATGAAAATTCGATTAATATAGCAAGAATTCCACTTTCTATTAAGGGTAAATTCTTATTAGATGCGAGAGATGCCGTGGATTATGGTGATATTTATGATAGAATGTATACGGAACAAAATTTTACAAATACTAATTTGGGAATGCTGAAAAATTACTTTCAGCAGATAAACAAAATTATCAGTAAAGGGGAACATTTTGGTCTTTATGATAATCTTGCTACACCAGAAATTAAAAATCTAAAAGATAATACACTCTATATTCCAGAGGCTTATATGCTGCGATTTAATCCATGGAAAGGAACTGAAAAACTTAGAGATGAAGAAGATCTTAAAAAAATATTCCAAGAGTATAAGTATAAATATCAGTTTATTAGCGATGAAAATCTGGAAAAGAAGATTATTAATAATGAAGAAATATTCTATTTGCGACATGTACGTATAAGCGGAAGTAAATGTCTGGCAGTTGTTAATGCCAAAACCGGTGATCCGGTTTATTACATTTATGATGGAGGCTTTGAATATAATTTAGAAGATAGTGATTTTAAAAATATAAGTAAAGCAATTTCTAAATAGATTTTTCAATAATAAAAAAGCATCAGCCCACCGCTGATGCTTTTTTTACTCTTATTCATAATAGAATTGCGAAGCACTTATTTCTTGTTTTTCTTTTCCTTCCTGCTGGATAAAACAATTTAAAGTAGTTCCACCAATCTGGTCAAAATAACTGATGTTGATTCTATGAAACCCTTTTTCAAGTTTTACGGCTCCGTAAGCTTCATTAAGCCAATGAATGTTGTCATTGTTTACGATTAATTCATCATCAATAAAAAGCTTTGATCCGTCGTCTGAAAGCGTCGAAATCGTGTAATTTGCCGTTTCGGGAATGTAGATGTATCCGTTGAATTTTAAGCCAATATAACGCTCTGTTTTTGATTTCCATTTTTCACTGCTTATCATTCCTTCAAAAATACCAGAATTAACAGGTTTTATTAATTCTAAATCCTGCACTTGCTGCAATAAAGTTCCCGTATAATAATCATATTTTAAACCCTGTTTGGTTGGTTTTAGAAATAAAGCCGATTTTAAATCTGGATTTCTAACGAGTATTTTACTGATAGAACTTCTTCTTCCGCCCGAATTGATTTGAACAATTTTTATAATTCGATATTCTCCTTTCGGAATATTTATGGTTACTGGTTTAGTGTAAAGTTCCGCAGTTTCGTCTGGATTATAACCGTCTATAGTATAAAAAATCTGTCCGTTTTTAATCGTAGGTTTTAAATCTAAAACATATTTTGATGCAATTAATGCGGTTTCATTAGAACCAAACGGACTTGGAACTTTATACAATCTTTTTTGTAAATCTAATTTTTCTAATTGATTTGGAATTCTGTTTAAAATAAAAGAATTATAGTTTTTGTTTTGAGGTTCAGTCCATGCAATTTCTGCCAAAGCAAATAACCGCGGATAAAGCATATAATTTAATTTGGCTGGACTTGTCAAATATTCCGACCAAAGATTAGATTGAACACCCATAATGTATTTTTGTTCATCGATCGTTAAACTATCAACGGGAGTAGGGTTGTAGTTGTATATCTTTTCAACCGTAGTTAATCTTCCAATTGTTAAAGGTTCCTGTGGAGAATAACCTTGATTATAATCCAAATACAAGACCTGCTCCGGATTCATGATTACAAAATGTTTCTGTTTTGCGGCACTTATTCCTCCTGCTTCGCCACGCCATGACATTACAGCTGCGTTGGGTGCAAGTCCGCCTTCCAGCATTTCATCCCAACCCAGAATTTGTCTACCGTTTGCATTTAAGAATTTTTCGATTCGGGTTGTTAAATAACTTTGTAATTCATGTTCGTTTTTTAAACCTAAAGAAGCAATTCTTTTCTGGCAGTTTGGACACTCTTTCCATCTTGTTTTCGGACATTCATCTCCGCCAATATGAATGTACTTGCTTGGAAATAAAGCCATAACTTCAGTTAAAACATCTTCTAAAAAAGTAAAAGTTTCTTCTTTTCCCGCGCAAAAAATATCTTCAAAAACACCCCATTTTTCTACAACTTCATATTTTCTTTCTGGAAAACAAGATAAATTAGGATATGCTGTAACTGCCGCGGTTGCGTGACCCGGCATTTCGATTTCCGGAATTATGTTTACATAATGCTCTTCGGCAAATTTTACAACATCTTTGATTTCTTCCTGAGTATAAAATCCTCCATAAGGATTTCCGTCAAAAACCTGCGGAAATCTTTCAAATTTATTGCCCACTAAAGTCTGTGCTCTTTTCGATCCAACTTCAGTTAATTTTGGATATTTTTTTATTTCAATTCTCCATCCTTGATCATCGGTTAAGTGCCAGTGAAAGTTGTTTAATTTATAGCTTGACATTTGTGCGATAAAATCTTTTATAACAGCAACAGAGAAAAAGTGACGGCAAACATCAAGATGTAATCCGCGGTAAGCGTATCGTGGCGTGTCTTCAATCGTTACACAAGGCAATTTTATTTCTTTTTTTTCAGGTCTGTTCGGCAGCATTTGCAATAAACTCTGCACGGCATAAAATAATCCTTCTTCAGAACCTGTTACAATGATTTTTTTGGATGAAGTATGTATAGAATAAGCTTCTTTATTTAAAGTTGAAGAAGGATTTTTAGCAATAAATTTTACTTCGACCGAACCTTTTTTTGATGGAAGATTTCCGTTTACGGCTGCTTCAAAAAATTGCGCTGTTTTAAGTTCTTTGGCGCTGTATTTATTATTTTCAAAAACAACTTTTATTTGTCCGCTTAAGCGAATGCTGTCTCCGGTTGCTTTATAAAAATTTGGCGCAGGAATTATAGAATTGTTCTCAGAAATAGATTGTGCATTTCCGATAGAATAACAAAATAACAATAGAAATAGAATGCTTTTTTTCATGGTTTATTTCTGTTTGACGGTAAACAAATGTATATTTTACGATTATTTTTTGCAAAAAATATGCAAAATAGGCTAATGTGTAAAGGTCTTTATAATAGGCTAATTAACTTTTTTATTACAGTATGTTATTTTTTGTTACGCAATAATATTGCATTATTTGATTACATTTGTTCAAAAAAATCAATTCGCATGAATAATGATAATGAAGTAGTAAATTATACTAAGGAAGAACGTAAAAATCTTATTTTAAAAGAGATCAACTTGCATACTCGTGTAAGTTTTGAAACGCTTTCGGCTAAATTATTTGTTTCAGAAGATACGGTAAGACGCGATATAAATGAGTTGGAATCTGATTCATTATTGATAAAAGTAAAAGGCGGTGCGATGACAAAAGCGTACCATCATTCTTCATCAAATCAAACGTATGCCGGCGAAGCTAAACAGATTATTGCGCAAAAAACTTTAGGACTTCTTCATGATGGTATGGTTTTATTAATTGGCGGCGGAACTACAATTAGAGAGTTTATCCGTTTAATTCCGAATGATTTAAATCTTACTATTTTTACGGTTACCGTTTTGTCTGCGGTTGAACTTTTGGACAAACCAAATGTCAAAATCATCATGATTGGCGGCAGTATTTCTTCATACAGTCAAATGTGCGTGAGCGGTGATGTTTACAATCAATTGGCAAACATAAAAGTTGACTTATTGATTTTAGGAACCAATGCTTTAGATATCGAAGGCGGTTTCTCAGATTCTGACTGGGAAACGGTTCAGGTAAAAAAAGCAATGATTCAGGCTTCTGAAAAAACAGCCATTCTAACTATTTCTGAAAAATTAGACACGGTTCTAAAAATGAAAATCGCCAATTTATCCGAAGTTGATTATGTTGTTACCGAAGTTGATCCGGGTCACGAAAAATTACAATCGTATAAAAAGGCAGTTCCAAGTTTAGTTTTTATCTAATCCCAGTTTTTCATTAAAAAATTAATCCAGTTCTGGTGAAAGATATTTTTTAAGTCTTCATCAGAATAACCGTTGTTTTTAAAAATCAACACCAATTTTTGTAAATCGGCAATCGTATCTAAATCGTACGGACCTTGTTCTGTACCAAAAGCGCCATCCAAATCTGAACCCACGCCAATATGATTTGCATTTCCGGCCAATTGGCAAATATGATCCATGTGTTTAAAAACCGTTTCCAGATTACAATTTGTTCCTAAAGGTGTCGAAACGCCTCTTTCCCAATTTGGAACCAGCATCCACGCATCTAAAGCACCGCCAATAACCGCTCCTCTCGAAATTAAAACTTTTATCATTTCATCGCTGTATTGTCTGTTATGATCTACAAGACTTCTGCAATTGTTATGACTTGCCCAAACCGGACCGTTATAATGATCTAAAGCCTGCCAAAAAGCATCATCGCATAAATGAGTTGCATCCAAAATGATATTCAAACGTTCCATCTCTCTTAATAAATCAAGACCGTTTTGATTCATTTTTCCCGTTGCATCTGTTCCGTTTGCGTAACGTCCGGGGCCGTAATGTGCAGGGCCAATCGCTCGTAAACCATAATTGTATGCTTTTTCCAGATATGAGATATCAATAATAGAATCGGCGCCTTCTAAACTTAAAATATAACCAATCGGTTTTTTATCATTTGGCGTTCCGTCATTCCATAAATCAATTTGCTTTTGAAGCGATTTTTTATCTGTAATCTGAAACATTTCCCCGGCCTCTTCCATCGTTTTATACCAAGTAAGTTGGCCTTGCGTTTGCGCCCAGGCTTGTTCTGGAGAATTCCAACCCGGAATTATACTGCCCGGTTTTACAAAACGTGCAATCTGTGTGGCAACCACAATGCCAATATTACCTTTTCTTAAATCAGGAAACGAAACCGTAGCGCGTTCGCGATCTGGTTTGTCGGTCATTCCTTTTTCTAAATGGCGTAACGTTTTTACATCATTTCTTAAATCTCGGTTCCATTCCATCGCATTCATGCTCAGGTCTAAATGGGCGTCTATTATAAACATAGTGGACTTAAATTTTAAATATTAATTTTTCTGCTTCGTGCCGCAACATTCCATTGATCGCAGATTTGGTGCGCTGCATTTACAACCTGAACCGCATCGTAAAGTGCGCAGGTAGGGCAGACGTGATAGGGAAGCGCATAAATAGTATCGCCAATTTGATATTGATTTTCGCCCCGATTTTCTATAATTAAATGTTCTTCTGAATGCGAAATCGGAATCAGATTTTCATCATTCAAAATCACTAATCTTTTATCGATTGGGTTTTCTGAAGCAACGGCTTTATAACCAATATCAATACAAAAAGTTGATCTTGTTGGTTTAGAAATTACTGTGCCGACAAGTACAGCTGCAGGTTTAAATTTTTGTTCGGGTAAATTTGCTCCGTAATTGCCATCCCAAAAGACAAAAGTTCCCGGACTGCATTCCACATTTTCCTGTTCTGCATAAAACGGAAAGGTGTTGGAACCGCCAGCAACGATTTTTAATTCGTAATTTAATTTTGGCTGGATGCTTTTTAATTTTTGATTGATGATTGAAAAAGCTTCAGAAGCTTTTGCTTTTCGTGTTTCAACATCACCTTTTAAATGTCCGTCGTAAATATGAATTCCGGCAAAATGAATGTTTTCTAATTCTATTATAGCTTCCCCTAAAGTTGTCCAATCTTCAGAAATTGAGATTCCTGTTCTGTCCATTCCCGTATTTAAATCGAGAAAAACTGAAAGTGTCAAATCATTTCTTTTTGCAGTTTCATTTAAAGATTTAACCGCTTCTACATTATCAACGATTGTCGAAAAACTACAATTCGGGTATTGTTGAATCAGCGAAATCCATCTTTCTTTTTTAAAACCAATTGGCTGATACGCCAAAAGAATATCTGGGATTTGATGCATTGCGCTGAGTTCTGCCTCTGCGATTGTCGCGCATTTTACTTTATTGATGTTGTAAACTTTAAACAACTCCAATATTTCGCCAATTTTATGTGTCTTAATATGTGGGCGTAATTTTTCAACGTTACCTTTTACAGAAACAATAAGATGTTCGATATTGTATTGCAAACGATCTTCGTAAACCGCTAAAAAAGGAGTGTCGACAAGAGTTTCGGGATTAATTTCCCACCAATTTTTTTCCATAATTTAGTTTCTTGTTTTTTCCACCGCTTCAATTAAATGCTGAAAAGCAGCAATAGATTCTTCATACGTTAATTGTGCCAGCATTTCTTTCGAAAATAAATTAGACCCAACTCCTACGCAGACAACCCCAGATTTAAACCAGGATTTTAAATTGCTTTCTTCTAAAGTTACACCGCCGGTTGGCATTAATTTTAAATTCGGAAAAGGAGCTTTTAAGGCTTTTACATATCCTGGCCCGCCAATTTTATCAGCAGGAAATAATTTAACGATTTCTGCACCTAGTTTGTTGGCGTGTAATATTTCATTTAAAGTTGCGGCGCCGGGAATCCAGTAAATATTATTTTTAAAGCAATAATTACCAATTTCTAAATCGGTATGCGGACAAATAATGCAGTCTGCACCTAATTGATGGTAGACTTCAGCATCGTTTACCGTTAAAATAGATCCAACGGCTATTTTTATATTCAAATTATTAGCATTTCTAAACGCAATCATTTGGCTAAAAACTTCCTTTGCATCGTCTGCGCGTGCTGCAAATTCAATTATTTTAATGCCAGTTGCTGCAGCTGATTTCAATACGATTTCGGCAGTTTGAATGTTGATTTGAGTTACTAACGGAAGTACGCCTTGGGTTTTTAAAATGCTGTACATAATTATTTGGGGATAATTTATCTATTAATTCTATTGCTTGAGCCGTTTTGAATAAAATGACTGATTTCGGCTGGATTGCTAATGGCAAAATCTCCGGGAATACTTTGTTTGATTACACCGCAGGCGGTTGCCCAATTGATACAATCCTGACCAGAAAATGTATTAGAAAGTCCATAAAGTAAACCTGCTGTAAAAGCATCGCCGGAACCAATTTGGTCGGTTACTAAATGTATTTTGTTTTCCTGGGTTTCATAAAAACTGCCTTCATGCATAAGCAGACCTTTGTATAAATGCGCCGGCCCATCTGATTTTCTAAAACTCATCGCTAGGGTTTTTAGAAAAGGCATTTTTGTTTTTAATAATTCGAATGTTCTCTGAAAACGATCTGCATCTGAATCTTTTTTATCCGTTTTTATTCCGAAATAAATTTCTACGGCATCTAAATCTGCAACTGTTATGGTACTGTGCTGCAATAAATCGGGCATTATTTCTGACGGATGTTTTCCGTATTGCCATAATTTGGATCTGAAATTAAAATCGGAAGAAATGGAAATTCCTTTTTTGTGCGCTGCTAAAATGGCTTCTTTGCAAACCAAACTGGCTTCATAAGAAACTCCCGGACTTATTCCAGACCAATGAAAATGGGTTGCTTCTTTTAGTACAATATTCCAATCGATTTCATTTTTTTTCATAGTGGCAAAAGAAGAATTGCTACGGTCGTAAATAACCTGAGATTGTCTAATTTGATTTCCGGATTCTACAAAATATAATCCTAAACGTTCTCCGCCATAAACACAGTTTGAAGTGTTTACTTTGTGTTTTTGAAGTTCGTTTATTGCCAGTTGTGCCAAATCATTTTGAGGCAAACGGGTAATATAATCGGTTTGAATTCCTAATTGCGAAAGTAAAACACAAACATTGGCTTCGGCACCGCCAACATGCACTTGCATTTCATTCGCCTGTGTAAATCGGTAACCGCCATTAACGCTCATTCGAAGTAATAATTCTCCAAAAGTTGCGATTCTTGTTTGTGGTGTATTTGTATTCATATTTTGTTGTTTTGTTGCCACGAAATTGTTTTTTTTTTTGCCACGAATTACACGAATTGCACGAATTTTTTTAATGAATTCGTTAGAGAAATCCTTTTAATCTGTGTAATCTGTGGCATAACTAAAAATTCGTGTAATTCGTGCAATTCGTGGCAACCTTTTTTACCATAATTCAAAAATAGCTTCGACTTCTACGGGGATGTTGTCCGGTAAAGAACCCATTCCTACGGCGCTTCTTACTCCGATTCCGTTTTCTTGTCCCCAGACTTCAGCAAACAATTCACTGCAACCGTTGATTACATAAGGATGTCTTAAAAAGTCGCCGTTGCAATTTACCATTCCAAGGACTTTTATGACTCTTTTGACTTTGTTCAAACTTTCAAAATTGGTTACAATTGTAGAAAGCATCGTCAAGCCGACTTGTCTTGCGGCGAGTTTACCTTCTTCGATATCCATATCGTCGCCAATTCTGCCAATAATTAAAGATTTGTCATCGTTAACAGGCCCGTGTCCAGACAGGTATAAATATTTACCATCAACTAAATAAGGTTTGTAAATGCCAAGTGGCTGTGGAGCCGGCGGCAATGATAAACCTAAAGTTTCAAATTTTTCTTGTGGTAATAAATTCATGATATTAATGTATAATTGAGTTTAAAATAAAAACGAAAACAATTCCTAAAACCGATACTAGAGATTCCATGACCGTCCATGATTTAAAAGTATCTTTTAGGCTGATATTAAAATATTCCTTAAACATCCAAAAACCCGGATCGTTTACATGTGAGCACATTAAGCTTCCGGCGCCAACGGCCAGAACTAACAAATTGGGGTCGAGTCCGTTAGATTTTAGTAAAGGTAATAAAACGCTGGCAGTCATTAAACCTGCGGCGGTTGCAGAACCCACACAAATGCGAATTATTGCCGCCATTATCCACGCCAATAAATAAGGATGAATGTTGGTTTGCGTTAAAGTCGAAACAATAATTTCGTTTACACCGCTTACAATCATTACTTCTTTTAGGCCTCCGGCTCCGCCGACAATCAAAACAATTAAAGCAACATCTTTGATTGCAATTGCATAATCATCCATTATTACTGTAATGCTTCTGTTCATTCTGATTCCTAAAGTGTACGTACAGATCAATAAAGAAATCAACATAATCATACTTGGCTCGCCAACTGTTTTGCAAATATTGATTAAGGTTTCGTTTGATGAAATTAAAGGCAGTAATGAAGTCAGCGTTAGACCGAAAACCGGAAATAAGGCAGAAAATAAACTAATAGCAAAACTCGGAAGTTTACCTTCATTAGCAATTTCTTCTACATTTAAAATTTCATGATTAGATTCTGTTTTAATGTTTTTCAGCAAATTCGAAAACAATAAACCCGCGATAAAAATAGTCGGAACAGCGATAATAATTCCGTAAACTAAAACAAGTCCGATATCAGCATTCAAAATACTGCTTAATGCCATTGGTGATGGGTGAGGAGGCAAAAAACCATGCGCTACAGAAAGCGACGCCAGCATTGGGATTCCCAAATATACTTTTGATAATTTAAATTGATGGGCTACAGAGAAAATCAAAGGTACTAACAAGACAAATCCAACACTATAAAAAAGCGGAATCCCAACAATAAATCCGGTAATCATTAATCCCAATCGAACGTATTTTTTGCCCGTCCATCCCATAACCGTTTTTGCAATCACATTGGCGGCGCCAGACGAAACGGTAAGTTTACCAATGCAGGTTCCGAAAACGATAATCAACGTTATTGAACCCAGCATTTCGCCTAAACCTTTTTGTACCGTTTGCGATACAGTATCTATCGGCAGGCCTAAAAATAGACCTGCTAATAAAGCTGTTATAATGAATGCAATAAAAGGATTGATTTTAAACCACGCTATTTGCAGGATCAAAAACGCAATGCATGCAGTAAGAATTAAAATGCTCATTTATCTTTTGTGTTTTATTTATCCCACCAGATTTTTGTTGTAAAAGTGTCTTCGCCCTGGCGTTTGACCGCTTCTGCTAAGTTAGCAGAATTCACTGAATATTCGCTTGTTGGATATTTGAAACGTCTTGGAATTGTGCCGTTTGTAACGTTTCCAGGGAAATTTACCGGAACTAAAACCGGATAACCTGTTCTTCTCCAATTAGCATAAACTTCTTGTTCATCTACAAATAAAGCAACCCAGATTTGAGTATGGATCTGATTCATTTTTTGTTCTAAAGATCCGGCAGCATTAAAAGGATTTAATGTCAAATACGGAGTCGCATCTGCAATGGTATAGCCAGCGCCATAAATTCCCATATTCAGGAAAGAAGCTTTTACGCCTTTTTCGTATAAATCTTTATCGGTTTCTGTAGTGTACCATCCTCTTGTGGCAGCTTCCGCTAAATAAAGATTCGTTTCGGCATTGCTTAAGATTACTAATGGCGCATCATTTTTAAAAACCGTACTTTGATTCGGCTCCGAATACGTGCCTTGTTCTGCAGCGGTTGGAGCATTTTTTAATCCGTTAGGGAAACCTTTTTGTACGGCTAAAGCTGTATTTTGAGTTGTTCCCTGCCAAACACCAGAATAAACACTGATTCTAGGATCTGCCGTTGCTTTTAGTAAATCAATAAAAGTCTTCGCTAGTTTTCCGCCTTCTACATTTTTCTGTCCGAATGATCCTTGTGTGAAATCTTGTTTTCTGGAATCAAAACCAACAGGATTTCTATTAAAATCATTTGGCCCATCAGTATATTTCATAATCGCATTGTCGGTTCCGTTTAAAATTACACCACCGGCAATTGCTTTTGTAACCCAGGTTTTAGCCAAAGTCGGGTCTATTTTTGTTAATCTTAAACCCAAACGAAGCATTAATGAATAGGAGAATTTTTTCCATTTTGCTACATCTCCGTTGTAGATAAAATCGGCTTGACCAAAACTTCCTTTAGAAACATCTAATGCTGTTGCGGCTTCATCCAATTCTTTCAGCAGATCTTTATAAATAAATTCCTGAGTATCATATTTTGGAAGAAATACTTGTGTACTGTTTGCTTTTGCAGCTTCAGAATACGGAATATCGCCGTACAAATCTGTAATTCTATGGTACATATATGCTTTCCAGATTCGGGCAATATTCAATTTATTGCTGTCAGCTGGATTTGCTTTTACGGCATCAATTACAATTTCGATTTCATTTATTGCGGTTGGATAAACTTGATTAAAATAAGCCGAAAAATAAACTTCGTTACTTAAATATTTATCTCCCACGCCAGACGCTTCTTTATAAGTAGCATAATGTTGAAGCATACCACCGCATTCTAAAATATTGGTAGCAAAATAATTATTGTTTAAACCGTCGAGCTGTGATTTGCTGAAAATAAAGTTCGGATTCGGTTTTTCTACCACATTCGGGTTCGTGTTTATTTCTTCAAAATCCTTGGTACAGGCTGTCATACTTCCTAAAAGTATGCCTGATATATATAAAATGGTTAACTTTTTCATGTCTTTGTAATTTAAAATTTAACGTTTAAACTTAAACCAAAACTTCTTGTTTTTGGCACTCCAAATTGTTCTACACCTTGAGCGTTTCCTGCGCTGAATACAGATTCTGGGTCTACGTTTGGTGTTTTCTTATAAAGAATGAATAAGTTTCTTGCAACAAAGGAAACCGAAGCACTTTGCAGTTTAGATAAACCCGGAATTTTGTCAACCGGCAATTGGTAGCCAAAAATTACTTGTCTTAATTTTACAAAACTGGCATCGTAAATAAATGTTGATGAAATGTTTCTTAAACCGTCATAATACGTTCTCAGGTTTTCTGGAGAAATTACCATATCAACCGGATTTCCGTTAGTATCAACACCTTTTATTGGTAAACCATTTTCACGTCCTTCCAGAGTAAGTTTGGTCAATCCCATACGAGTTCCGTATAAATCTGTTCCCGAATATAAGCTTCCGCCAAATTTACCATCAATCAAAAAGCTGAATGAGAAAGATTTGTATTTAAATTCATTGCTAATACCTGCTGACCAAGGATGAACACCTTGTCCTAATTCCTGCAGCGGACCTTGCGCAATTGTAGCCGAACCACCGCTTACATTATAAACTGTATTTCCGTTGGCATCTACGCGTGGTTTGTATCCTTTTATAATGCTGTACGGACGACCAACATCACTTGTGATAGTTACATATCCGTTTACAGAAGTTGCCATTGTGATAGAATTTAACTGATCTGTAAGTGCTTCAACAGTGTTTTCGTTATAAGATCCGTTGAAACTTGCTTCCCAAGAAAAATTATCTGTATTAATGATTTTACTGCTCAATAAAACTTCAACTCCTTTGTTTCTCATTTTTCCAAGATTCAATAAAGCAGTACTTGCTCCAGAAGCATTAGAAATTGTAGTTTCAACAATGTCGTTTGTTGTTGCACGATTGTACCACGCAAAATCAAGATTTAAACGATTGTTGAAAAATCCTAAATCGGTACCAATTTCAAATGTGGTTGAAGTAAGCGGACTTAAAGTTGAATTTGGAACTCTGGTACTTGTTGGACCTTGTAATTGCTGTCCGTTGTGTCCGCCCTGAATCATCGAGTACGATTGATTTAATGCATACGGATCAGGAGTTGCGCCCCCAACTTCTGCCCATGAAGTTCTTAGTTTGGTAAACGAAACCCATTCTGGCATTTTTATAATATCCGAAAGAATAACACTTGTTCCTACCGATGGATAAAATACTGTATTGTTCTCTTTTGATAATGTAGAAAACCAATCCTGACGACCTGTAAAGTTTAAGAAAACTACATTTTTATAATCTAAATCTGCAGCGCCGTAAACAGAATTTGTTTTCGTTTTTCCGTAAGGATAGCTATAGGCCAAAGTTGATAAATTACTCAAAGCATAAAAATCATCCAAAACAAAATTGGATCCTTCAACTCTGGTTTCGTCTCTTAAAGTCGTGCGGGAATTTACTCCGACTAAAGCATTCAAAGAGAAATTTTTGTAGATGTTTTTCTTTGTATAATTTAAAATTGCTTCAGAATTTAAGTTCTGTAATTTTGTTTTAGAACCTTGTGCGTAACCAACAGGATTGTTCAAAGTTGTTTTTGGGATATATCCGAAGAAATCATAATTGGTAAAATCCTGTCCAATTCTACCCTGAAGAAATAATTCTGGCGTAAAGTTTAATTTTACATTCAGCATTCCGATGAAACGGTTTTTGGTATCGCTGTTTTTTATTTTGTTTACAACAAAATACGGGTTCGTGGCAACCGCAACAGGATTCCAGGCTTGTTCAATACCGTTTGCATCATAACCTGGGGCAAGATTCCTAATGTCAACTGTGTTCGCAATCATGTACGTTCCCCAGTTTGGGTTTGCTTCTGCATCAGAAACCGTAACTCTATTGTTGGATTTGTCTACATTGTATTGTGCTACAACATCAAATTTCAACCAATTCGTTAAGTTTACATTGCTCGCAATATTTACACTTTTGCGATTAAAATCAGAGTTTGGAACAACACCTTGATTGTCCATATTCATAAACGAAAGACGTCCGGTTGCTTTTTCAGTTCCGCCAGACAAAGCGATTGAATTGATAAAAGTCGTTCCTGTTTCGTAAAAGTTTTTAATATTATTTTTTTGAGGAGAATAAGGTCTTGCAACACCGTCAAACTGAATAACATCTGTTCCGTCCATTTTTGCACCCCACGACCAGCGACCGTCTGCAATAGCTTCAGCCTGATTTGTTGGTTTTTTGCCAAGTGCTCCAGAACCGTATTCGTATTGCCAGTCAGGCGTAATAGATGGCGTTTCAAAAGTAAAAGAAGTATTGTATTCTACGCCAATTCCTTTTTGAGCAGCGCCTCTTTTGGTCTGAATCAAGATTACACCGTTTGCCGCATTTGCGCCGTACAAAGCCGCTGCTGTTCCTCCTTTTAAAACCGTAATACTTTTAATATCATCCGGATTTATAACAGAAGTTCCGTCGCCTCGGTCCACATTGATTCTTGTAGAACCAACTCCGTTGCCAATTCCCGGTAAATTAAGCTGCGTATTGTCTATTGGTAAATCATTTACAACATACATCGGCTGGTTATTTCCGTTTAACGAACCATTTCCACGAATTACAACTCTCGTAGATCCGTTTGGTCCTGTAGAAGTACTGCTTACGTTTACACCGGCAATTTTTCCAACCAAAGCATTTGCGATATTGGTTTCTTTCGCTTTTGTAAATTCAGTCCCTTTAAGTTCTGTTACCGCATACGAAATGGCTTTACTGCTTTTTTTAACTCCCAGCGCCGTTACCAAAACCTGATCTAAAACATTTTCTGCTGGTTTTAGGCTTATGATTAAATCTTTAGTTTGGTTTAAATTAAATTCTAATGTTCCGTAACCCATATAACTTACCACGATTTGCGTCTCGTTTTCTGGAACATTTAGTTTGAATTTTCCAGTTTCGTCGGTTATAGTCGCTATTTTATTATTGCTCTTTGCATAAATTGTTGCTCCAGCAATTGGCATTCCGTCATCCTGACCAATTACTTGGCCCGAAATTTCAACCTGACTGCTTTTTTGTTCAAAAAGATGCTTTTTAATTGCAGTCTCTTTTGCATTTAAAGAGAAGATGATTCCCCCGATAAATACTAATGAAATAAGCTTTGTTTTCATAATTTTCTGGTTTTCATGTTTTTTTTGGTTTTGTTGGCGATTCAAATATATATATTAATTTTTCATATTTGCATAATTTTTGCAAAGAATGCATAATTTTTGCAATATTTTTTCTGGAAGTAATTTTTAATCCCAAAAGAAATGCGGTATCAGAATGAAAATTGAGAAAAAATTGCAGAAAGTACTTTTTCGAAAAATATAAGAATTAGCTTAATTTGTGTAAATTTGAGATATGAAAATCGCACTTATTCAATCGGATCTTACTTGGGAAAACGCTTCTAAAAACAGAAGTAACTTTGAAAACAAAATACAACAGATTGATTCTGAGGTTAATTTGATTGTTCTTCCCGAAATGTTTTCTACAGGATTTACTATGAATGCTCCTGCAGTGGCAGAAACAATGCAAGGCGAAACTGTTTTGTGGATGCAGTCTATGGCAAAGCAAAAAAATGCTGCCATAACCGGAAGTTTGATTATTGTAGAAAACGAACAATATTATAATCGAATGCTTTTTGTTTTTCCGTCAGGCGAAATTGAATTTTATGATAAACGACATTTGTTTTCGCTTGCCGAAGAAGATAAATTTTATACCCGCGGCACTCAAAAAGTTATTGTAGAATATTTAGACTGGAAGATCTGTCTGCAAATCTGTTATGATTTGAGGTTTCCGGTTTTTGCCAGAAATGTCGAAAATTACGACTTGCTTTTGTACGTTGCCAATTGGCCAAAAGTACGTACAAATGCATGGGACGCTCTGCTAAAAGCACGCGCAATCGAAAACTTAAGTTATGTTGTTGGAGTAAACAGAATTGGTCTTGATGCTCATAATTATGAACATATCGGACATTCTCAGGTTGTAGATTTTTTAGGAAATTTTATCCTCGAACCACAAGAAACAGCAAGTGTTTTTGTGGTCGAACTGGATAAAAATATAATGTTAGAAATGCGAAAAAAATTAGATTTTTTAAGCGATAAAGATCAATTTGAAATTAAGATTTAGAAAGCCTTTCGTTTCTTTTCTGCTTCTTTTTTCTTTTTCTCATCCTGTTTTTTCTCTACTTCAGGACTAAACGGAATGCTTAGATCGATAGTTTCGTCCCGATCCCAATTGGCACGAACATCAAATTCCTGCTGATAATAATATACTTCTTCGGAATATGTTTTGTTTAAAAAGCTTCCGGTATCGTACAATTTATTTTTATTATCATCATAAATAACGCGTATTGTAAAAACTTCTGGAGCAACTAAGTCAAAAGCAATTCTGGTTTCTTTTTCAGAATAAGCAGAAGCCAGAACATTATCGCCTTTTTTATTCGTTAGCTCAACAATAATCGGAAAACGTTTTACATTTTTAAGATTCAGAATTAAATTTCCGTAATCAGAAAGTTCTTTAGTCGTTAATTTATAAGATAAAGTATCATTTGGCTTTTCGTAAAAATCCGTCAAAGCCCCGGGGAAAAATGTGATTTTATATTTTTCTGAAGGTTCTTTCTTAAAATCTACATACAACTTTTGATCAAACTCGTCGTATTCCGTTGTAAATTCTACAGCGGTAGAATCTTTGTTAATCAATCTAATTTTAGATTTATCAAATTTTACGAGCGGTGTTTCTGTTTCTAATGTAAATCGATCTCTAAAATTAATAAGTCCGCTTTGTACCGGCTTAATAGCTAAGGTGTCTTTTTTCAGATCTTTAATTTTAAAGGCAAACTTTTTATTATACTTGTCTTTATCGACTTCTAAGGATAACGAATCGACTTTTAAATTTGAAAAAGGTTTGTACCAAACCTGCAGGGAATCTTTTTTAGGAAACTGCGTTATAATTGTTTCCAAAATCTCTGTATTGTGTTTTAGAACAATTTTTGGTTTAGAATTTTTAAAATTTTGTTTTCCTTCGTACGGAAGCAAAAGTCTGTTTCCAGAAGCTTGTATCGGTTTAAAAGTCTTTAGCGGAAGCGTTTCTTTAAACAACTCTAATTCATAAATCGTATCGCTGGGAACAGTAATATAATTTTTAAGATATCCAATTTTATCGTCTTTCGGATTAAATTTATTATTAGAACCTTTGTCTTTTAATGCCACCAAAAGATATTTTCCGGCTTTTAAATTTTCAAATTTAAAAGTCCTTAAACTGTCCAAAGTATTCGTAATATATCTCGGAAAATCCTTGTAAATCACAGAATCTTTAAACTTATCATTTACTTCATAAAGCATTACCGAAACAAAATTGTCTACATTTTTCTCGTACGCATCTTTTATTCTTCCGTTAAGGGTAAGAGAATCGATATGCGGTCCGGTAGAAAAAACATATTTAAATTGATTTAATGAATTTCCTTCGTTATTGTCTGCAATACTCTGCCCAAAATTGAAGCTATAAGTAGTATTGGGCTGTAAAGTGTCTCTAATATGTAAGGTTATAAACTTGCTGACATTGGTTGGTGTAATCAACGGCTCATTTTTCATGGGTGGCGAAATAATCAGCTGTTTATTTGTGTTTTTAAGTTTTATATATTCATCAAAAACCAGCGTAATTTCATTTCCTGTAAAATTGGTGCTGTAATTTTTTGGTGTACTTGATATTAAAACCGGAGGAATTGTATCTTTTAATCCACCAGTAATACTGCCTCTTTTGGCGCAGCTCATCATTAATAGCACTAATAAAAATGAAATATATCTAAGTGTGTTTTTCAACATAACAGTTTTTGAATTTGATTGCACAAAATAACGATTATATTTGCTTTAATTGAAATTTTTTATCCATTTATTAGGATTTACAGCTTTTACTGCGCGTGTATTTTTGGACTTTAAAAAGAATAATTTGTTATAATTTCTTACTTTTGAGTTCAAATGTAATTTCCCGGGTTTTGACAAAAAGAGTTTTTTTAGGTTTAATGGTTTTTTTACTTTTTGCCTGTAGTAAAAAAGAAGAGCCAATAATTGCTTTTTATTATTGGAAAACCATTTTCAAATTATCTCCAATTGAGAAAGAAGTCCTAAAAGAAAATCAGGTAAGTAAACTTTATATTCGGTATTTTGATATTGGTTTAGAGCCAAATACAAAAGAACCAATTCCCGTAAGTCCGATACGATTTCAGGAAAACACCAGCAGTTTTACAATTGTTCCCGTGATTTTTATTCAAAACAAAGTCATGCTGCAACCCAATCTGGATATTGAAGATTTAGCGCAAAAATCGATTCGTTTTGTAAATGAAGTCAGCGCATCCAACAAAATTACTTTTCAGGAAATTCAAATTGACTGTGACTGGACTTTAAATAGTAAGGACAATTATCTTAAATTTATTGAACGATTTAAGAAACTTTCGCAGAAAAAACTTTCGGCAACAATTCGGTTACATCAAGTCAAGTATTTCAAAAAAACAAAAATACCAAATGTCGATTCCGGCGTTTTAATGTATTATAATATGGGATCAATTGCTCCGGATTCCTTAAATTCTATTTACGATCAAAAAATTGCATCAAAATATCTTCAAAGTTTAAAAAAGTATCCGTTGCATCTCGATTTTGCACTTCCGATATATTCCTGGGCAGTTCATATTAGAAATCAAAAAGTGATTGGTTTACGATCAAAACTAAATTTAAGTGAACTTAAAAAAGATAGTAACTTCGAGCAGACAAGTGCTGTTTTTTTTAAAGTGAAACATTCGAACTATAAAAATGGCATCTTTTATGAAGAGAATGATCTGCTGAAAATAGAAGCAATTACTGAAGAAGATTTAAAACAAATGGCAGAAGAACTGGACGAAAATACAGCACAAAAGCCAAAAGAAATTATATTTTACGATTTAGACGAATTCAATTTAAAAAACTATGAAAAGAATATTTTTAAACAAGTTATTTCTGGTTTCTAGCGCCTCTTTACTTTTTGTTTACGGAATAATTTTTGCGTGTGGCGGCGGTGACGACTGGGATTACTTTGGTTACAATTCTAATTTTACGCCAGAAACTTTTGCAGACAAATCGTATACGCCTCTTTTCTTGTCGGGCGCAATTTTTTACGGAATTAATTTTGATACGCAGCATAATTCTCGTTTTAATGACAATATAAAATCAGATTGGGAAGCCTATCTAAAAGGAAAAGCCGATGTAGCAACCGTAAGTTATTTTCTAATTGGTTCTGATAAAGAAAGATCATACGAAGATCGAAACAAACCTTTGGAAAATAAAGTTGAAATCGAACAGCTTCATGTTTTTTATAAAACCAAGAAAGAGAATAAAACTTCGCTGAAATGGGGTAAAAAAATCAATCTGAAAGACGATAAAATCAAAGATTTTATTGAGTTCTTGTATTTGGCACAAAAGATAGAAACGGTTTCTATTGGAGATGATTATTGGAGTTATGATCCGGTTGTGGCAAAGACTTTCAAGGATTTAAAAATGATTCAGTCAATCGAGAATGTTTATAATACGACTTCGGATTCCTTCTTAAAAAACAGATATTGGTTCCTGACGATGAAAGCGCGTTTTTACAGCACCGATAAACAAAAAGCGATTTTGTTTTTTAATAAAACCGAAGCTTCTGTGCCTAAAAATGTGTTGTATTATCGTGCACTTTCTTATGTAGCGGGAATCAATTATCAGCAGAAAAAATATGCAGTTTCTAATTATTTATATGCGCAAGTTTTTGATAAATGTCCGGAAATGAGAATTGTGACCGCTTATAGTTTTCATCCAAAAAATGAATCCGACTGGACTAAATCATTATTGTTGGCTAAAAACAATAAAGAAAAAGCCGCGCTTTGGGCGGTACACGGTTATTATAAAGATGAGAAACAAGCGATTGAAAAAATCTACGGATTGGATCCAAAAAGCGAGCATTTAAATTATTTGGTAACGCGATTGGTCAATAAACAAGAAGAAGCTATAAATAATTCGTTTCAGCAAAGTGGCGGCGATAATCTTCCTATGAAATCGCAGACTGTTGCAGAAAATAAAGCCGAAAATCTGGCTAAATTTGATAAAGCCGGTTTTGATTTGATTGCTAAAATCTCGGCTGCAGGAAATACAGAAAGACCTTATTTATGGGATATTGCACTTGGATATCTGCAAACTTTAAAAGGTGATTTTGCAAATGCCGACAAGAATTTAGATAAAGCAGAAAAAACGCTTCCAAAAACAGAATTGGCTGGTTATCAATTAAGATTATTGCGTTTTGTAAATAATATGAGCAAGATTGATAAACTGACGGATAAAAACGAAAAAACAATTCTAGCCGATTTAATTTGGCTTCATCAGGAACTTCCTAAAACGTATAAAGGCGGAGAGTTTCGTTATGAAAATGCGGCGCAATGGAGCAAGAATTATTTAGCGGTACTGTATAAAGCAAAAGCAAATCCGGTAATGGCAGAACTTTTTGGTTCTTCACGTTATGGTTATTGGAGCGCTTCGGATAATAATTTTTACAATAACGAAAAAGATTTGTTAGACATGAAAGCTTTTTTGGCTAAGCCAAATAAAACCGAAATGGAGAAAATTGGTGCTGGAATTTATAGTTTGAAATTGAAGGATATTAATAATTTTCAGGCAGTTCAGGCAACTTATAAAAATAAAATCCCAGAAGCTATTGCTTTTTTACAACAGACAGATTCTGTACAATATTATACTTTTTTGGGAAATCCGTTTAATGGAAATATAAAAGACTGCCACGATTGCGAACATGCTGCATATCAGAAAAAGAAATATTCGCAGATCGAATTTTTAACCACGATAAAAGCGATGCAGGATAAAGTTGCTAAAAATGAAGATGTTTATACCAATAATTTATTGTTGGGAAATGCATTTTATAATATTACCTATTTTGGAAACGGCAGAACTTTCTATGAAATTACCATTTCTACTTACGACTCAGGTGTTTATTCTTGTGATCTTTCTAAAATGTATTATCAGAAAGCATTTGAAGCGGCAACAACCAAAGAACAAAAGGCGAAATGTGTTTATTTGATAGCCAAATGTGATCGAAATGATTATTATAATAAAAAATATAAAAATGTTGATTATTGGGATAGACAGGATGACAAGATTAATTTTATTGCATGGGAAGGATTTAAAGCATTAAAAAAAGACTATTCAGACACTAAATACTATCAGGATGTAATTGCAGAATGCGGTTATTTTAATACATATATCAATCAATAATTATAATTTGAAATGGTAAATAAAATAGAACATATCGGGATTGCTGTAAAAGATATGGATGACGCTAATGTGTTATTCGAAAAATTACTTGGCGTTCCGTCATACAAAATGGAATCTGTAGAAAGCGAAGGCGTTTTGACTTCTTTTTTTCAAACGGGAGTTAATAAAATCGAACTTTTAACGGCGACGAATCCAGAAAGCCCAATTGCGAAGTTTTTAGAAAAGAAAGGCGAAGGAATTCATCATATCGCTTTTGATGTCGAAGATATTCAAGCGGAAATAGAACGCCTAAAAAGTGAAGGTTTTGTATTGATAAACGACGTTCCGAAGAAAGGTGCCGACAATAAACTGGTGGTTTTCCTGCATCCGAAGAATACAAATGGTGTTTTGGTTGAGCTTTGTCAGGAAATTAAATAAAAAAATACAATTTTTATTCGGAAATAATCTGCTGAAAATCAATTGCGTTATAAAAGAGAAGCAATAAAGTTTTGTATTAAATAAAAATCTACTCTTAAAATATTTGGAGTGAACCGAAAATAGTAGTAATATTGCATCCTCAAACCGGTCCTATAGCTCAGCTGGTTAGAGCACCTGACTCATAATCAGGTGGTCCCTGGTTCGAGCCCAGGTGGGACCACAGAGAATACTAAAAAAGCCTTATAAACATTGCGTTTGTAAGGCTTTATTTTTTGTGGGAGACGAATATTATTTAAAATTTAAATACAATTTAGATTAGTTGTTAAATTAAATAAAAAAACCTCTAGATAGAGGTTTAAGTAATACATTGAATGTTGTCTTAGTTTTTATTCCTTATTGAGAATATATTCATAAATTTTTTGCGTTATTTTTATGATACTATCTTCAATTTTCCCAGAATAATTAATATCATTGAAATCTATTCCATCGTATTTAGCTAACAATATAATTTTGTCTTTATCTGTAGTGATATCTAGTGGAATACTAATATTAAAATCTAAATTATACTTGTATTTTTCAAAATCTTTATTTGTTAATACATAAGCTGAATGATCAGTAGAACTAAATAAAGAATCTTCTAGTTTAAAAGTTTTGCTCGAGTTGTTCTTGTCTATAACGGTTGTTACTTGAATAATTTGATAATCTTTATTATTATTGGACAATGTTTGGATTGTTTCATATTCTATAGGAGCTATTTTATTAATCACTGACTTATCTTTTATTTTAATCGTTGAATAATTAGAATTTTTAGATTCTTTTATTTGTAGACTAAAATTCGGGTTTTCCGTAATTTTAAAAATAGGATTGAAGATTTTTTTTCTATCCTCTTCGCTATAATTTGTAAGTATAGTATCTACTACTTCGCTATCATAATCTTCATCTAATACCAATTCTTTATACTTGTCACCTACATTAATCGCCCAATCCTTTATTGATGGGTCATTTATTGAAGCTTTCATGATTTTGTCAACAGCCAACCCAACTTCAAAGCTGCCATATTTTAAATCAACCATTCTAAAATCCAAATCAGGCAAGATTTTATTGAAAATAGAATTTAGCTTTGTTTTATTGGTTTTAGTGTACTTGAAAGTGTTGAAAAAGTCAGCTTTTAAGAAATTTTTAAATGACGATGATAGATTTGATAATAATGTATTTGATAATTCATTTAAACCAATTGTATCTGAATATTTATCATTTAATGGTGCGAACTTTACATAAAAAGCTTTTTCTCTTAAACTATTTAAATATGTATTAGATTTATACTCATTTATAAGTGAATAATAATATGACGCTTCCGTTGGGATATACTCAAGAAAAGAATCATCATTTGGCAAGTAATTATCACTTACATGATTGCTTTGAGTTAAAGTAATATTTTTAATTTCACCATTAAAATCTTGTTCTACTAAATAAATTATATTGTCATTTCCAATTATGATACTTCGAAGAGATTTCTGTGCAGTTAAGTATTGAAATATTTCTTCTTCATCAACTTCTAAAAATAAATAAATATCAGATTCGTCAATTGTATCAACTAAATATTGAAAAAAATGTTTGTCATTGCGTTTCAAATGTGTCAAAATTGGCTCATCTAAAAAAATAATATCTTCAATCTTTTTGAATTTACTTAAATCAAATATGTTGTTCGTGATATTAGTCTTCATTTACGATAGTGAATTTAGTTAATAAGTCTAAATCTTTTTTTGGGAAAAACGTATAGTGATTTTTGTCAGTTAAGCAATGCTTGATGCCGTCCTCGTCGGTAATTGTACTTTTTGCAATAGCTGAATATTTTACTTTTTTACTTTTGGATAAATTATTTAGAATTTGATTAGCATGTTCATAATTGGTAAATACGGATAAACCCCATGCTATACAGTAATCTTGAAATTTTGGTTTAAGCAAGACCGCTTGTGGTATGAAAGAGTTTGTGCTAATTGGATTTTCAACGCATCTGAAAAGCGTTTTTTCTCCTTCATGATTATCTAAAGGACATTTTTCTATTGATTTGATTTGTTCGTGAAAGTTTAGTTCCATTTTGGTCTTATAAATTTCTTAAGCTAATTCTAAAAAAAAAACATCATTTTAATTACTGATGTTTCAAATATACAAACAAAGTTTGCATTCTACTTTAAAACATTTTATTAATTGGTTATTTTTGTAATATTATTCTGCTGTAAATTTTTTAAATGTATTATTTTTTTTAAATAATAAAAAGAAAATAGCAAAAGGGGATAACATGAAATTAGAGAAAAAGAATAATAGCTATTTCGTCAAAAAGAAAAAGGAATTTCAGGCAACTCCTATTGATCCGGCTTTTATAAAACCAGCTTTTGATTTTGCTTATGAAATGGTTTATGGAGAAGGATTTCATAGAATTAAAAGATCAGGCGGACAATTAAATCGAACTCCACTAGAGATTTTTCAAAATACTTTTCAGGGAAAATTAGCAGAAATGGTTTTGTATAGAAATCTAAAACTTCAAGACATTGAAGTTGAAGAACCGGATTTCAGTATTCATGGAAAAGGCGTTTGGGATGAAACTGATTTAAAAGCAAACGGAAAATTTATTTGTGTAAAGTCGACTGCTTTTTTCTCTAATCTTTTTCTTTTAGAAACCAAAGATTGGAATTCCGAAGGAATGTATATTCCAAATCATGACATTTCAAAAACTGCGGTTTACGATTTTTTTGTTTTGGTTCGAATTAAACCTGATATAAAAAATATTTTAAAAGGAGTTGTTGAAGCTAAAGAAAACTTATGGCACGAAATTGAAAAAGCAACTTGGATTTATGATATTCCGGGTTGTTGTTCCATAAAAACAATTCAGCATATAATTGAGAAACAATATGTTATTCCTAAAAATGCTTTGCTGAATGGTAAGACTAAAATGGATGCGGAAAATTATTATGTGCAATCGGGAGATTTGAGGGATTTAGATAGTTTGTTCTCAGCATTAAAAGAAAAATAGAGTAATTTTATTTTTTGAATTAAAAAAAATATCGATTAAGATTATTTAGACTTGCGGGCTTATTTAGTTTTAAAGAAAAAATAGATTAATTTTATCTTTCAGGACAAATTAATCTAAAATACCACAAATGGATAATTTAACTCCAGAACAAAGGAGGAAAAATATGCAGGCCATAAAAAGTACAGCGACCAAAGATGAAGTCAGACTGGCAAAAGCACTGTGGAATTTAGGTTACAGATATCGAAAAAACAATAAAAAGATATTTGGGAAACCGGATATTACTTTTGCAAAATACAAAATAGCTATTTTTATCGACAGTGAATTTTTTCATGGCAAAGATTGGGAAACGCAGCAATTAAGAATCAAATCTAATCGTGAATATTGGATTCCGAAAATCGAGAGAAACAGGAAAAGAGATATTGAAGTAAATACTTTTTTGCTTTCAGAAAACTGGACAGTTCTTCGATTCTGGAGCAAAGAAATTCAGAAAGAATTGGATAAATGTCTGGAAAAAATTGAGCAGGAAATAGCACTTTCAAAAAATACTAATGTTTCTACAAACACAATCTAAGCAAAATATTGATAAGTATTGCGACGCATTAAAAGTGATCGGTGCTTTTTCCAATTTGTTTAGTTCTTCAGAAAAACCTTTTATACAGTACCGCGCTGCAGAAAATCTTTTTTGCAAGGCTTTTAGTGCTGAAAACCTTGCGAGAGCAGATGTCGCTTATGATGCTGTTATAAACGGATGCGGCATTGGTATTAAAACTTTTGTGTTAACTGGAAATTCTAAAATAGAAAAAGTAGCCGAGTTTAATTCGCTTAGTTCCGAATTAAGAACGTTAAAAGGTATTGAATTAGCAGAAAAATTAGCCGATTTTAGAAATCAAAGAATTGAATTTGCAGATCGAATTTATAAAATAGATAAAAGAGTTTATCATATTATTGGTCGTGATAAATTTGTTCTAAAAGTTTTTGAAGTAGGTTATGATTTAATAGATAAAGCTTCGATTGAAATTATAGAGGAAAGTAAAAGTTCTTTAAAATTTAAAGATGCTTTGAATGAATATAATTTTAATTTTTCGAAAAGTGTTTTAATGAAACGCTTTGTGGTTCCTGAAGATTATACGGAAATCAATGTTGAAATTCTGGAAGAACCAATTAATGAACTGATGAATTTGATAAGACCAGATTCAAAAGTCATCAATAAAAAAGAAGCTGATTATAAAATCGGTTTATTTACTCAGGAAGAATTAATCCCATTTAAGGATTATGTAATATTACCGCTTTATTCTCCAGAAGCAAAAAAGAAGTTAAAAGAGCCAATCGTTCCGTTAAAAAGCCAGTTGAATCAATGGAACGCAAGCGGACGAAAAAGAGATCCGGGCGAAGTTTATATTTCGATTCCATCTAAAGTTAGAAACATTGCGGTTGATTTCTTTCCAGAAAAAGATGTTGTTTTTAATCTGAGAATTCCAAGCGGAGAAATTTTATCTGCAAAAGTATGTCAGGACGGAAGCAAAGCTTTAATGACAAATCCGAATAAAGCATTAGCCGACTGGATGTTGAGAAAAGTATTAATGCTTCCGGAAAATGATCTTTTAACTTACGATAAATTGAAAGCTGTTGGATATGACAGCGTGAAAATCACAAAATCGAGTGATACAGAATATTATATCGATTTTACGAAACTAAATGAATACGAAGCTTTTATTGAAAAAAATATTGAGGACAATAATTCTCAATATAAACTGATCTTATAGCGATTGTACTTTTTCTTTCGTTTTCTTTTTGTCTTTTGCTTCAACAATCTCAATGTATTTCGCAATTTCAGAAGCCAATCTTTCGATAACCGGCATACTTACTGAATTACCAGCTTGTTTGTACAAATGCGAATTTGAAATTGCAGGTAATTTAAAACTATCAGGAAATCCCTGAAATCTAAAACACTCTCTCGGAGTTAGTTTTCTAAAACCGTAATCGGTTGTAATAAGTGGTACGTTATGACCACCAGTTCCCATATTTGCTGTTAGAGTAGGACATACGCTCGATTTGTTTTCTCTTACATACTGTCTTCTAAACTGATAAATGCGTTCTTTGCTTACGACAGCTTCTTTCAGCATGTTGTACATGTATTTATCTTCGTGATAGTAAAACTTCTCGTCGACTTTTTCTTTGGTAATAAGATCCTTAATCGATTTGGTCAAATTTTCTTTCTCAGGAAAATGAAATTCAAATTTATCATCTTTGATAAAATCTTTATCAAAAGCAATCATAAAGATACGCTCTCTATTATGCGGAATATTTCCGAAATCTTTTGTGTTTAATACAGAACTGTCAAAAGTATAGTTGCGTTTTCTTATTTCACTTTCTATAACTTTCATTGTATTTCCTTTATCATGCCCTTTTAAATTTTTTACATTTTCAAGAAACACGACTTTAGGTCTCATTTCATCAATAAAATCTAAAATCTTAAAAAAGTGGTTTCCTCTGCTGTCTTCAAAACCTTTTCTATATCCTGCAACAGAAAATGGCTGGCAAGGGAATCCAGCAGTTAAAATATCAACTTTCTTAAGTGCATTTACATCTAGTGCCATTACATCGCCTTCGATAAGGTTATGTTCGAAATTATTTTTATAGGTAATACAAGCATTTTTATCAAACTCATTAGCCCATTCCAGTGTAAAACCAGCTTTTTCAAAACCCAAACAAATACCGCCAACACCTGCATATAAACTTCCTACTGTATATTTATTTTTCATCTACTTGTTTTGTTTTTTTTGATCTAATAAATTTTTAAGACTCAATTTAAAACCTTAAAAAATCTTATTTCATTTTATTATGCAAATATATTAATTCATAAACATTGTTTTGATGCTTCCTAATTTAAAAAATTTATATCCTCATAATATTTATAAAATCTGAATTGAGATTTTTTACGTAAATGAAAACGTGAGAAGTTTCTTTTAAATCTTATTTTGAAATATCCGATTCAATTTTTTTAATCATAAAATTGAATTGGATTGAAAATAGATTCTAAGTTTAGAATATTTACTAAAAATAGAGATATAGAGTTTATATAAGTTAAATTTGGGTTTAAAAGATTTGAAATTGTAATTTACGATATCGATTTCTTAAAATATGCGTTTTGTTTTTGAATAAAATTCTAACTTTTTGGAGAAAGCTTTTTTGTTTTAAAAGTTGGATTTGTGCAAAAATCTTATACTTTTGTCAAAGAATTTCATAACGAATATTGTTTTTGTGCGAAATTTCATTTGAAGAAAAAATTACTAATAATATATCATACTGTTTTTTAACAGATTGAATTATGAAGGCAATAAAAACTCTTTTTTTCGTATTTGTTTTGACTCTGTTAAATGTGAATAGTATAACAGCAGGAACAACACCGAGTCAGTCAATGCCTCCGCCAACAGCAAAAGGAGCAAGTACAAATAGTACTCCACCTAATCCTGGATTTCCGATTGATCAGAATATTGTTTTTCTAGCGGTCGCAGGATTAGCTTTAGGAATTACAGTTCTATATAAAAATAAAATAAAAAAAGCTTCAATGTAAATTGAAGCTTTTTTTATGAAATAGTATTCCGTTCTTATTTGTTTATCGAATATAAACGAGAAATATATTTTCCAACAACATCAAATTCTAAATTTATTTTGGTTCCTACTTTAAAATCCTTAAAGTTAGTGTGCTCATAAGTATACGGAATAATTGAAACTCCAAATTGATTTGTTTTAGAGTTTACAACCGTAAGACTAACTCCGTTTACGGTAATAGAACCTTTTTCGATTGTAATATTGTTGAGGTTTTTATCATATTCAAAAGTGTAATTCCAGCTTCCGTTTGCTTCTTCAATAGCAATACAAGTTCCGATTTGATCTACGTGACCCTGTACAATATGCCCGTCAAGGCGATCACCAAGTTTCATACCGCGTTCCAGATTTACAATGTCATTGGTTTTCCAGTCTCCAATATTAGTTTTTAAAATCGTTTCATCAATAGCCGTTACGGTATAAAAAGAATCGTTTATAGCAACAACAGTAAGGCAGATTCCGTTGTGCGAAACGCTTTGATCTATTTTTAATTCATTAGTTATTGAAGCATCAACAGTTATGTGAAGATTGTTTTGGTCTTTTCGTATTTCGTGAATCCTTCCGAGGGTTTCTATAATTCCTGTAAACATTGTAGTTTTATTTTACTAAATTTGCACATCAAAATTAGTAATAAATAACCTCAGGTCATGAATAAAAAAGCAGAAAATATAATAGTTGGAATTTCAGTAGGAGATTTAAACGGTATTGGAAGCGAAGTTATACTTAAAACATTCGAAGATTCTCGTATGTTAGAGATGTGTACGCCGGTTATCTTTGCAAATGCTAAAATACTTTCATTCGTTAAAAAAAGTTTTACATCAACAGTGCAATTTCATGGAGTTGATAAATTAGATCAGGTTTTACCTGGAAAAGTAAATGTACTGAATCTTTGGAAAGAAGGTGTTGATATTAATTTTGGAGTAAACGACGAAAAAATAGGCGAGTATGCTATAAAGTCATTTGTGGCTGCAACCAAAGCATTAAAGAATGGAGAAATAGATGTTTTAGTTACAGCTCCAATTAATAAGTACAACATTCAGTCAGAAGAATTCAAATTTCCCGGACATACAGATTATTTAGATCAGGAGTTAGAAGGAAATGCACTTATGATGATGGTGCAGGATAATTTGAGAGTTGGTCTGCTGACAGATCATGTTCCGTTAAGTGAAGTTTCTTCACATTTGACAGAAGAATTAATTAGTAGAAAAATTGAAACAATTAGAAAGTCTTTAATTCAGGATTTTAGTATTGTAAAGCCAAAAATTGCTGTTTTAGGATTAAATCCGCATAGTGGAGATGGAGGCGTAATTGGTAAAGAAGAAGATTTAATATTAAAACCGGCTTTAAAAAAGATATTTGAAAGTGGAACTATGGTTTTCGGACCATTTCCTGCAGATGGTTTCTTCGGAAGCGGCCAATACGAAAAATATGATGCTATTGTCGCAACATATCATGATCAAGGATTGATTCCGTTTAAGACCCTGTCATTTGGAAAAGGAGTTAATTATACAGCAGGCTTGGATAGAGTAAGAACTTCTCCGGATCATGGTACAGCATACGATATTGCTGGAAAAGATATGGCGGATTTTAACTCGTTTACAGAGGCAGTTTATCTTGCGATTGATATTTATCGTTCGCGTAATCAGTATGAGGAGATTAGCCAAAAACCTCTTAAAATAAAAGAAAAACAGTTATAAACAAAAAAAGGTGAATAAGATTATTAGTTTTATAATAATTTTATATCTTTGCACCCCAATTCAGATATCTGTTTTCAGATCTGGATGGATCAAATTGATGTTGAAATGAGCAAAACAAAAGAATTTTTAATTCCTTTCGTAGGGTTAAAACTAGGAAAACACCATTTTGAGTATCAGGTAAATAATAAGTTCTTTGAGAACTTTGAGTATGACGAATTTCAAAGTTCGGATATCAAAGTAAACTTAGTTTTAGATAAGAAAAGCACAATGCTGGAGTTAGATTTTAAACATAAAGGAACAGTAAATGTACCTTGTGATCTAACTGGAGAAGATTTTGATCTTCCGTTAAAAGGCAAAATGAAATTGATTGTTCGTTTTGGAGACGAATTTAACAATGATAATGAAGAACTGCTGATCTTGCCTCACGGAGAGTTTGAGATAGATGTAGCACAATACATCTACGAAATGATTGCTCTTTCTGTACCGCAAAAAAGAGTTCATCCTGGAGTTAAAGATGGGACTCTGCAGACAGAAGCTTTAACAAAGCTAAATGAATTAAGAGTCAAAGAAGAGAAAGTTGAGAATAAAGAAGAAGAAGATATTGACCCGCGTTGGGAAAAATTAAAGAAACTATTAACGGATAAATAATATAGTAAAATGGCACATCCTAAGAGAAAAATCTCGAAAACAAGAAGAGATAAGAGAAGAACACATTATAAAGCTACTGTAGCTCAAATCGCTACATGTCCAATCACTGGAGAAGCACATTTATACCACAGAGCTTACTGGCATGAAGGTAAAATGTATTACAGAGGGCAAGTTGTTATCGATAAATCTGAAGCGGTTGCTTAATACGTTTTTGTAAATTATACTGGAACTCTCACATAGTGAGAGTTTTTTTTGTTGGTAATAATTTTTGTTTTTTAGGAAAATATAGACAAATTCGCTTCGTTTTTTTTTGTAATTTTCAAGTCTTTTAAAAATTTTTCGGATACGCCGTATTCGAAAGGAAATAATAGAATATAATGAATACAATCACAGCCGCAATTACCGCTGTTGGAGGATACGTTCCTGACTTCGTACTTTCAAACAAAGTATTAGAAACAATGGTTGATACCAATGACGAATGGATTACCACTCGTACCGGTATTAAAGAAAGAAGAATTCTTAAAGATGCTGATAAAGGAACATCTTATCTTGCTATAAAAGCTGCACAAGATTTGATAGCAAAAGCCAACATTGATCCTTTAGAGATTGATATGGTAATAATGGCAACAGCAACACCAGATATGATGGTGGCTGCTACAGGAGTTTACGTTGCTACAGAAATTGGAGCTGTAAATGCATTCGCATACGATTTGCAGGCTGCATGCTCAAGTTTCTTGTATGGAATGTCTACTGCTGCTGCATACGTGCAGTCTGGCCGTTATAAAAAAGTATTATTAATTGGTGCAGATAAAATGTCATCAATTGTAGATTATACAGATAGAGCAACTTGTATTATTTTTGGAGATGGAGCGGGTGCCGTTTTATTCGAACCAAATTATGAAGGCTTAGGCTTACAAGATGAATATCTAAGAAGCGATGGTGTAGGACGCGATTTTCTTAAAATTCCTGCCGGTGGTTCTCTAATTCCTGTTTCTGAAGAGACCGTAAAAAACAGACAGCATAACATTATGCAAGATGGTAAAACAGTATTTAAATACGCAGTTACCAATATGGCAGATGCAAGCGAATTGATTTTACAAAGAAATAATTTAACTAAAGAAGATGTAAGCTGGTTAGTACCGCATCAGGCAAACAAACGTATTATTGATGCTACTGCCGGAAGATTAGATCTTGATGAATCTAAAGTATTGGTAAATATCGAAAGATACGGTAATACTACTTCGGGAACTTTACCATTAGTATTAGCTGATTTTGAACACTTACTTAAAAAGGGAGATAATGTTATTTTTGCCGCTTTTGGTGGTGGATTCACTTGGGGATCTATTTACCTAAAATGGGCTTACGATAAGAAATAAATTAAAACTAAAAACGAATCATTATGGATTTAAAAGAAATTCAAAACCTAATCAAATTTGTTGCAAATTCGGGAGTTGCAGAGGTTAAGTTAGAAATGGATGATGTAAAAATCACGATTAGAACAACTTTGGAAACAAATGTAACAGAAGCAACTTATGTACAGCAATTGCCTGCTCAGCAAGCATTACCTCAGGCGGTGCCGCAAGTTACTGCTCCAACAGTTGTAAATGTAACGCCAGAAGCACCAGCTGCTAACGATTCTAAATATATTACTATAAAATCTCCAATCATTGGAACTTTTTATAGAAAACCATCTCCAGACAAACCTGTATTTACAGAAGTAGGAAGCACTATTGCAAAAGGTGATGTTCTTTGTGTAATTGAAGCAATGAAATTATTCAACGAAATCGAATCGGAAGTTTCAGGTAAAATTGTAAAAATTCTTGTAGACGATATGTCTCCAGTAGAATTTGATCAACCTTTATTCTTAGTAGATCCATCATAAATAAATTTAGATTTTAGATTTTAGATTTTAGAATGGTTCGCATCTAAGTTTTGTTAACCATCTAAAATTATCTAATTATCAAATTGTCTAATTATCTAATTAAAAAAAGATGTTTAAAAAAATATTAATTGCGAATAGAGGAGAAATTGCACTTCGTGTAATTCGTACATGTAAAGAAATGGGAATCAAAACTGTAGCAGTTTACTCTACAGCAGATGCAGAAAGCTTACATGTTAAGTTTGCAGACGAAGCGGTTTGTATCGGACCTCCTCCGAGTAACTTATCGTATTTGAAAATGTCAAATATTATTGCTGCTGCAGAAATTACAAATGCAGACGCAATTCACCCTGGATACGGTTTTCTTTCTGAGAATGCTAAATTCTCAAAAATTTGTCAAGAGCACGGAATCAAATTTATTGGTGCTGCTCCTGAAATGATCGATAGAATGGGAGATAAAGCTTCTGCTAAAGCTACAATGAAAGCTGCAGGAGTTCCTTGTGTACCAGGTTCTGAAGGATTATTAGAATCTTTTGAACAAACACAAAAATTAGCCAAAGAATTTGGTTATCCAGTTATGCTTAAAGCTACCGCTGGTGGTGGTGGAAAAGGAATGCGTGCTGTCTGGAAAGAAGAAGAGCTTTTGAAAGCGTGGGAAAGTGCACGTCAGGAAGCTGCTGCTGCTTTTGGAAATGACGGAATGTACATGGAGAAACTTATTGAAGAACCACGTCATATCGAAATTCAGGTAGTTGGAGATTCTTACGGAAAAGCATGTCACCTTTCTGAAAGAGATTGTTCTGTACAACGTCGTCACCAAAAACTAACTGAAGAAACACCTTCTCCTTTTATGACAGACGAATTGCGTACTGCAATGGGAGCAGCGGCTGTAAAAGCGGCTGAATTCATTAAATACGAAGGAGCTGGAACAGTAGAATTTTTGGTTGACAAACACAGAAATTTCTATTTCATGGAAATGAATACACGTATTCAGGTAGAGCATCCAATTACAGAACAAGTTATTGATTATGACTTGATCCGTGAGCAGATTATGGTTGCAGCAGGAATTCCGATTTCAGGAAAAAACTACTTACCAGAATTACACGCTATAGAATGTCGTATTAATGCAGAAGATCCATATAATGATTTTCGTCCTTCACCAGGAAAAATTACTACGCTTCATATGCCAGGAGGACACGGAGTACGTTTAGATACTCACGTTTATTCAGGGTATACAATTCCACCAAATTACGATTCGATGATTGCTAAGTTAATTACAACTGCACAATCGAGAGAAGAAGCGATCAGCAAAATGCGAAGAGCTTTAGATGAATTTGTTATCGAAGGCGTAAAAACTACAATACCTTTCCATAGACAATTAATGGATGATCCAAGATATATTGCAGGAGATTACACAACTGCATTTATGGATACTTTCAAAATGAATCCAATAGAATAATTATAAAGGCTGTCGATTTCGACAGCCTTTTTTGGTTTATATATTTTATGTTAACCCGACAGGTTTTTAAAAACCACCGAGTTTGTAAATCTAATTTTTTTAGCAAGTAAACACTATTTGTGTATACTTTTTACACACTATTTCGTTTAAGTAAACACTTTTCTACATTTTTGATTTTTCAGTGTATTTTGCTTTAAGCCTTTTATAATAAGGGTTTAGAGAGTTTGGCACAGTTGTTTTTGATTACGGCATAATAATTTCATTACCTAAAGCGTAAAACAACTATTAAATAATTAAAATATACACATTATGAAAAATCTATTTTTATCAGCCGCAATTGTTTTAGGAAGTTTAACTTCATTCGCTTCAACTACTCCAGTTAAAAATACTGTAGTAAAAGTTATTTCTATTGAAGACGAATACACAGAAATTAAGATCGAAGAATTACCAGCTGCAATCTCTGAGTCTTTGAAAAAAGCATATCCAGAAGCGGTAATTACTAAAGCATATAAAAACGAGAAATCAGAATACAAATTAGACGTTACCGTTGGTGACAAAGTAGGTAATCTTTTTGCTAATGCAGATGGAACCTGGATTAAAAAATAATAATTAGTATTCCTGTGAAAATCCAGATAAAGAATACTAAAATTAAATTAACTACATTAAAATATAATTATCATGAAAAATTTATTTCTATCAGCCGCAATCGTTTTGGGAGGTTTAACATCATTTGCTTCAACTTCTCCAATTACAAATACAATCGTTAAAACAGTTTCAATTCAAGATGAATACACTGAAATTAAAGTAGAAGAAGTTCCTGCAGCAGTTACAGATGCTCTTAAAAAAGCATACCCGGATGCAGTTCTTTCTAAAGCATACAAAAATGCAAAATCAGAGTACAAATTAGATGTGACTGTTGGTGACAAAGTAGGAAGTCTTTTTGCAAACGCAGACGGAACTTGGATTAAAAAATAAAAAAGACAAACCTTAAAAACTATTATTATGAAAAAGTTAATCTTATCGGCAGCAATTGTTCTAGGAACATTGTCGATGCAGGCAGAGAATGTTGTTGTAAATAGTCAAGCGGTTCAATCAGTAAACGTACAAGACGAATATAAAGAAATTGATGCCGTTCCGGCAGCAATTAAAACATCTCTAGATAATGAATATCCAGGTGTAAAATTAGAAAAAGCTTGGGTAAACGATAAAAAAGAGTACAAAATTGAAGTAACTGTTCGTGGAGAGAAATCTATTGTATACACAGACGCTTCAGGTAAAATTATTAAAAAATAATTTAACTAATTAAACTATAACTATTATGAAAAAGCTAATCTTATCAGCAGCAATTGTTTTAGGAGGTTTGTCAGTGCAAGCAGCAACAACTCCAGCAGTCACTATGATGACGCAATCGGTAACTATTCAGGATGAATTTACTGAAGTTGGTGCAGATGCTATACCGGCAGCTGTAAAATCAACAATTGAAAAATCTTTTCCAAATACAAAGTTGGAAAAAGCATATAAAAATGCAAGCAATCAGTATAAGTTAGAAATTTCTAATGGAGATAAAAAGTATGTTGTATATACTGACGCTTCAGGAAACATCATTAAAAAATAATTATAAAAAATCAGCATTATGAAAAAGTTAATCTTATCGACAGCAATTGTTTTGGGAAGTTTGTCTATTTACGCAAGTACAACGACAACTCCTGAAAAAACAGAAGTAACTGTTTCTGTACAAAATGAATACACAGAAGTTAGTGCTGATGCTGTTCCTGCAGCTGTAAAAACAGCTTTGCAGACTGCTTATCCTGGAGCAAAACTAGATAAAGCATACGTAAACGAAAAAAAAGAGTATAAACTCGAAATATCAGTCAAAGACCAAAAAGCTACTGTTTACTCAGATGTCAATGGAAACTGGTTGAAAATATAATTAGGTGAATTTAGATTTATGTTTTTGGTGAAAAAGGGATTGCTCATAGCAATCCCTTTTTTTTTTGCATAATTTTGTGAAAAGACAATTTTATTAGTATTATTTTAGCAAAAAAGACCCTAAAAGCAGATGCCTAAGATATTACTGATAGAAGATGACATTGCGTTTTGCAAATTATTAGAGAAATTTCTAATAAAAAAAGCATACGAAGTAACCATAGCTTTCTCCGCTGCAGAAGCAAGAACAGCAATCAAAAATGAATCGTTTGATTTGATTTTGACAGATCTTCGTTTGCCTGATTCTGACGGTATCGGACTTATGTCTGAATTTAAAGAGTCTCACCCGGAAATCCCTGTTGTTTTAATGACTGGATATTCTGATGTGAATACTGCTGTAAAAGCAATCAAAAATGGCGCAGCAGATTACATTTCAAAACCATTTAATCCAGATGAAGTTTTATTGGTAATTACCAATGCGTTGCAACTTCCAAAAGAAGAAGAGGAAGCACCCGTTAAGCAAAAGAAAGCTGTGAAAAAACAAGTCACAGCCGAAAACGAATTTGTAAAAGGAATTTCTACCGCTTCAAAAAAATTACTAGATCACATTCATTTGGTTAGCCCAACCGATATGTCAGTTTTGATTATTGGTGAAAGTGGAACGGGAAAAGAGATTATCGCCAAAAGTATTCATCAGCAAAGCAATAGAAAAAACAACAATTTCATTGCGGTAGATTGTGGTGCGATTCCAAAAGAATTGGCAGCAAGTGAATTTTTTGGACATTTAAAAGGATCTTTCACGGGAGCCATCAGCGACAAAATGGGTTATTTTGAAGCTGCAAACGGCGGTACTTTATTTTTGGATGAAATTGGAAATCTTTCGTACGAAAACCAAATTCAGTTATTGCGTGCACTTCAGGAACGAAAAATTAAACCCGTAGGAAGCAATAAAGAAATAAACGTCGATATAAGGATCATTACCGCAACAAACGAAGATTTGCGCGAAGCAGTAAAAAACGGCGATTTTAGAGAAGATTTATATCATAGAATCAACGAATTCTCTATTCAGTCTCCGTCATTAAAAGATCGTGACGAAGATTTAATGCTTTTTGCCGATTATTTCCTCGAAAAAGCAAATCAGCAACTAAATAAAGACATCATCGGATTTTCTCCAGAAGTAATTTCTATTTTTCAGAATTACAATTGGCCGGGAAATTTACGTGAATTACAAAACTGCGTAAAACGTGCCACGCTTTTATCGCAAGGAGATTTTATCGAAAGCGATGTATTGCCGGCAGAATTTTTCCAGATACAAAAACAGCAAAATTCGGGAACTACTTTTTCATTATCTGAAAATGAAAAAGAAGCCATTATTCATGCTTTATCTAAAGCACAGAATAATAAATCAGAAGCGGCAAAATTGCTTAAGATCACGAGAAAAACACTTTACAATAAATTGAAACAATACAATATCGATTAAACCAATTCCTGTTTTAAAGCTGCAAAAAGCGCATCGGTTTTGGTTTTTAAAGTTGAAAAAGCGCTGGGCATTTCAGAAACTTCATATTCATCTTTTTCAAGTTTCTTAAAAATTTCACCAATTTCGCGCGCCTGAATTTGTTTAAACATTGGCGCAATTCGATGTGCAATAGATTTAATTTCTTCCGTATTTTTTTCGGCAATAGCGGTTTCTAAAAAACCTAAACTTTCTATACTGCTGTCAATAAAAGATTTTAAAACTTCTTTTACAGCATCGTTGTCATTTCCTAAAAACTCATTTAAAGTCCCTAAAGAATACAATTGCGAAGAATTAGTGTCTTCAAATTCTTTGATTTCAATATTTGGAATTTCATCATTGTCTAAAATATGATGAATTGTTTCTAACAATATTTTTGGCGAATATGGTTTTTTTACGACCGTTGTAAATCCAGCATTAGAATAAACAGAAAAATCTAAATCTGTACGCCCCGTCAAGGCAATTACAGGCTGATTTTTATAAACCCCGTTTGGTGCATTTTTTAATTTTTCTAAAAACAGAAAACCGTCTATTTCCGGCATTTGAATATCAGTAATAACAAAATCAAATGGAGTAGTCTGTGCAGCTTCTAAAGCTTTTTGAGCACTATTAAAAGACAATACCTGATGATTTTCTTGTCGTAAAACCCCACTCGTCAGATTCAAAAGATTAATGTCGTCATCAACAACAATAAAAGTCTGTTTTTTGGTGTTTGTAAAAGTTGGTTTTTTTACTTCTTCAACAACACTTTTGCTGTTGTCAAAAAGTAACGGAAGCTCAATCTCAAAAGTACTTCCTTTTCCAAAAGTACTTTCCAGGCTTAAAGTACCACCTAAAATAGAAATTATTTTCTGGCAGATAGATAAACCTAAACCTGTGCCACCATATTGTTTTTCTATATTTTCATTCGCTTGCGCAAATTCTTCAAAAACCAATTTCTGATTTCCTTTTTCAATACCAATTCCAGTATCTTCAATAGTTATAGCAAAAAAACGAGGATCATCAGAAATAAAAGCTTCAATTTTAATATGACCGCTTTCGGTAAATTTATAGGCATTTCCGATAATATTGGTAAGAATCTGTTTTAAGCGAAACGGATCGCCAACAATTCTCGAATTCAGTCTTTTTTCAATATTAATAATCAGCTTAATATCTTTTTGTTTGTAAACCGTTTGAATGTTTGTAGCAACAGTTTCAATAATTTCGGGAAGTAAAAAAGGAACTTTTTCTATCGAAATTTTCCCGGCTTCTATTTGAGAAAAATCCAATAGATCCTGAACAAGCTGCGTAATATATTCAGACGAATTTTTGATGTTTTTAATAAAATAAGACTGCTTCGTATTAACATCAGAATTGCCCAAAAGTTCAGAATACCCCACAATCGTGCTCAACGGCGTTTTTAAATCATGACTGACTGTAGAAATTAACTGTTCACGGCTTTTTAGCAGATTTTTAGTTTTAAAATTCGCAATTTCGAGCTGCTTTTTATACAACTGAGATTTGGAAGAATCTACCACAATTAAAATAGAGAAAAATACCGTAAGCAATAAGCCAATCATCGCCGATGCAGTAACAATATCGTTGACTCTTTTTAATGATTTTTCTTTAAGTGAATTATTTTTGATGGAATTAATGATAATTTCCCGCTCAATTATTCGAAGCACTTTTCGGAGCTGATCTGAAATTGCCATTTCGTTTTGCAGTAATTTATTTTCTTCAAAATTCAGCGATTCTTTTTTCTTTTCGGCACGGAGTTTTACATTACTCAGCAGTTTTTTAGAATTCGCCAAAATAGAATCCGAAGCTCGTTTACTTAACGTATTCGTACTGTCATCTGGAATATTTTGGTTGAGATAATCTACATATTTCTGTAAAACATTACGCTGATAAGCTCCAAGTTGATTTGGATTTTTATTAAAATCCTGAAGTTCTAATTTTCTCAGATTAAACTCCATTTTTGTAATCTCGTCAATCGCCGTATTTACAGAAACTTCATCATCTGCTTTATTTTTTATTTCTTTTAATTGCTTAATGTTTTTGGTTTTTTCAGATAGCAAAAACGTAACACTGTCTAATAAAGTCTTCTGATATTGTGTCGTAACAATTCGTTTTAAGGTATCAATACGCAGACGCAAAGAATCCGACTCAATAATATAATTCTTGAAATCTTTATCAGAATTATTTTGAATGGTTTGTCTGGCTAAACTTTCGGTTTTATAAACATTAGAAAATAATTTACTTACTCTAAGAATTTTGGTTTTTTCGAAAGCAATCTTATCTTCCAGTTTTTTATAAACCTGATTTTCCGAATATAAAAACCATCCAACAGTAACCACCAAAGCTAGTAAGGCAACATAACTGATAAGTACTTTAATTGGCGTATAACTTTTTTTGCTTTCCATAAATTGCAGTGATAATTTGGAAGTTTTTATTTGCTGTAAACAACCGCAATTTATCTAAAAAATCTCTTTAGTTAACAAATTTAGAACTCAAAGTTTTACATAATTCCAACTTTTTAGATCATAAAAAAACCGTAGATTATATAATAAATCTACGTTTTGCTATGTTTGTCTGAAATAAATTATAACGTTTCGTCTAGCCATTTAAAAAATTCACCTTGCCAAACTTGTGCATTCTGCGGATGTAAAACCCAGTGATTTTCATCTGGAAAATAAACAAATCTGCTTTTGATTCCTCTTAACTGTGCAGCTTGAAAAGCTTCTTGTCCTTGTCCGATTGGCACACGGTAATCTTTTCCTCCTTGAAAAATTAAGATTGGTTTATTCCAATTCTGAACCAAAGTTGCAGGATTAAAAGTGGTGTATGCTTTTTGAGCCGCAACATTATCTTTTTCCCAATAAGGGCCACCAAAATCCCAGTTGTTAAAGAAAACTTCTTCTGTAGTTCCCAACATACTTACTGTATTGAAAACGCCGTCGTGAGCAATAAAAGTTTTGAAACGGTTTTTGTGAATTCCAGCTAAATAAAATACAGAATATCCACCGTAACTTGCACCAACACAACCTAAACGGCTTTTATCAACGTAGTTTTCTTTAGCAACATCATCAATCGCAGAAAGGTAGTCATCCATAACTTGTCCGCCCCAGTCTTTACTAATTTGTTCGTTCCATTCAACACCATGACCCGGCATACCGCGACGGTTTGGCGCAACAACTACATAACCTTTTGCAGCCATTAAAGAGAAATTCCAACGGAAAGAATACGCTTGCGTTAGTGGACTTTGTGGCCCACCTTGACAAAATAATAAAGTTGGATATTTTTTTGAAGCATCAAAATTTGGAGGTAAAGCTACCCAAACCAACATTTTTTTACCGTCTGTAGTTGTAACGTAACGTTTTTCGATTTTACCTAATGCTAATGTTTTATAAGTTTCTGTATTTACATTAGACAATTGTTTCCAAGTGTTTTTCTTCAAATTATAAGAAAAAATCTCTGCAGCATGGTTCATGTCTGTTCTTGTCACGATAATATCATCACCAGCAAAACCAACCAAATCATTTACATCAAAATCACCATTTGTTATTTGATGAACGTTAACCGCGATTTTTGTCAATCCCGGAAAATTTACTTCAAAAAGTTGTTTTGTACCATCAGTTGCGGCTACAAAATATACTTTTTTACCATCTTTACTCCAGATAAAATGATCTACAGTTCCGTCCCAATTTGCAGTCAAGTTCATTTTCATTCCCTTAAACTCAACAATAAGATCGTTTTTATCAGCCTCATAACCGTCACGTTTCATTTGTAACCAAGTCAGATTTCCTGTCGGAGAAAATTGCGGAGCCGTATCGTAACCCAAATTATCTTCGGTTCTGTTTATCGTTTTTTGAGTCTCAAGATTGTACTCATAAATATTGGTGTTGGTAGAAACTGCATAAGCCGTTCCCGCTTTTTTCTTGCACACATACAAAATACTTTTGCTGTCTGGAGACCAGATATAATCTTCGTCGCCGCCAAAAGGTTTCTGCGGAGAATCAAAAATTTCACCTTTTAAAATATCAATTCCGGCAGCGCCATCTTTGTTTTCTTTATAAAAAACGTGGTTAAATTTACCTTCATTCCAAGTATCCCAATGACGGTAATCTAAACCATCATAAATCTGTGCGTCAGATTTATCAAGACTTGGGTAAAAATCTTTACCTAAAACTTTATCAAGTTTTACTTCTTCATTGTAAACTAAAAATTTTCCGTCTGGCGAAACATTTTTGTCCTTCAATAAATCTTTAGTGTCCTTAACTTCCGTTGCATTTCCGCCAGTTATCGGCAAAACATAAAACTTAGAATTCGATTTGTTTTCAGCTACAGAAGGCGTAGAAACTTTAAAAACAACATTTTTTTCATCTTTAGAAAGTCCAAGTGGCGTTACTCGTCCTAATTTCCATAATAATTCGGGTGACATTAGATTCTGTCCGATAGCATTTAAACTCATCATTATTAATGTTGTTACTACTACTTTTTTCATATTATAATTCTGTTTTTTGTGGCGTCTAAAGTACAAATATATTTTTGCAACAAAATGTTAAACCATATAAGAAATATAAGTTCATTTAATTAGAGTCGACATGATATTAAATTTAAGAGAATAAAAATCTTTTTTTAAATGAACTTATATTTCTTATATGGTTAAAAAAAATCATTATTTTTATAAAAAGTCGAAAGATGGAACTAAGTTACTGGGAACTCAAAAATTGGTTTAGCAATGTAGATTATACCATTGTCGGAAGCGGAATTGTTGGTCTGCACGCCGGATTACGCTTACGCGAAAGATTTCCAGCTGCAAAAATTCTGGTTTTAGAAAAGGGAATGCTTCCACAAGGTGCCAGTACCAAAAATGCAGGTTTTGCCTGTTTCGGAAGTATTTCTGAAATTATGGAAGACCTAAAAACACATTCAGAAGAAGAGGTAATTCAATTAATAGAAAAACGTTGGAAAGGTTTACAGCTTTTACGAAAAAGATTGGGCGATCAAGCCATAGATTTTAAACCTCACGGCGGTTACGAATTGTTTCTGAAAGAAGATGAATTTGGTTTTAACGAATGTGTGGCTAAACTTCCATTTATAAACGAAATTCTAAAACCACTTTTTAAAGCCGATGTTTTTACCAAAGAAACCGACCGATTTGGTTTTGGAAACATTCAGGATTATTTAATTTTTAATCCGTTTGAAGCGCAGATCGATACCGGAAATATGATGCAGGAATTATTGAAACAAGCTGTTGCCGCAGATATTTTAATTTTGAACCAGCAAACCGTAACTTCTTATCTAGATAAAGGAAATGAAGTAGAAATTGTTTTGAATGATTTTAGTTTTAAATCAAAAAAAATACTCTTTGCGACAAACGGATTTGCCGGAACTTTGACAAACGGTGCAGTAAAGCCTGCAAGAGCGCAGGTTTTAATTACAGAACCAATCCAAAATTTAGATATAAAAGGTACTTTTCATCTCGATCGCGGTTATTATTATTTTAGAAATATAGGCGACCGAATTTTACTTGGCGGAGGCCGAAATCTGGATTTTGAAACCGAAACTACAACAGAATTTGGGCAGACGAAAATTGTGCAAAATAAATTGGAAGATTTACTTAAAAATGTAATTTTACCAAACCAAGAATTTCAAATCGCTCATCGTTGGAGCGGTATTATGGGAGTTGGAAATAGTAAAAACCCAGTTGTAACTCAACTGTCTGAAAACGTGTTTTGTGGAGTGCGTTTGGGCGGAATGGGTGTAGCAATTGGAAGTTTAATAGGAACAGAATTAGCAGATTTAATATAATGGCAGTAAAAAAACCAGCACCAAAAAAACCAGCCGCGAGCAAACCAAAAACGGCTCCAAAAAAGTCTAATAAAACTTTTGGAGAAAAAGTAAAATGGTTTTTAATAAAATGTCTTTTATGGTTTTTCGGACTGTCGATTGGTTCGGTAATCCTTTTTAAATTTATTCCGGTGCCATTTACGCCGCTTATGATTATTCGCGTCATTGAGAATAAAACAAGTGATAAAGAAGTCTTTTTTGATCACGATTGGGAACCGATAGAAAAGATTTCGATGAATCTGCAAAAAGCCGTTATCGCCAGTGAAGACGGAACTTTTTTAACTCACAATGGTTTTGATTTTAAAGCGCTTCAAAAAGCCTACAAAAGCAACGAACGCGGACGCAGAATTCGTGGTGGAAGTACAATTTCGCAACAGACGGCCAAAAACGTTTTTCTGTGGCAGGGAAAAAGTTATTTTAGAAAAGGTTTAGAAGCTTATTTTACCGTTTTAATCGAAATGATTTGGGGTAAAAAACGAATTATGGAAGTTTACCTAAACAGCATAGAAATGGGAGACGGCGTTTACGGCGCTTATGCAGCAACGCAACATTGGTACAGGCGAGATGCGTCGAGTTTAACCCCAATGCAGGCGGCCGGAATTGCGGCGATTCTGCCAAATCCCAGAAAATTTAAAGCAACCGGATCTTCAAGTTATATCAACAGACGCAAAGAAAGAATTGTTCGTGAAATGCGTGCAGTTGGAAAAATTAATTATGAAGGAAAATAAAAACGCCTTTGCAATAGTGTTGATCTTGATATCGACTTTTGCTTTTGGACAAAGAACCACAGAAATTGGATTTATTTCTGATAATGATTTATACACATCGTCTAAAAACGATATGTATTACACCAACGGATTAGAGCTTTTTTATCGGTTTTTGTCTAAAAACGAAAACGAAAAAATCAACAAAAAAATTACCGAATTCCGAATCGGACAATATATTTACAATCCCAGATTTATAAACGAAACGGCTGTAGATATAAACGACCGTCCTTTTGCAGGTTATCTTTTTGCCGAAGCCGGCAGAAGTTTTTTTTACCAAAGCGAATCGGTTTTAAAAACTGATTTTCAGTTAGGATTTCTTGGCCCAAATGCATTGGGACGAGAAACGCAGGAAAGTTTCCATCATATAATTGGATATAAAAAAGTTTTTGGCTGGGACAACCAGATTCATAACGCATTTGCCGTTCAGGCTCATGTTATGTATTCGAAGAAATTGTTTCCAAACAATCATCATGATTTTATAGATTTTCACTTTCAGTCTGAAGCCAATCTTGGAACCATTTTTACAGGCGTATCTACAGGACTTTTAGCCCGAATAGGTTTCAAGAAATTATTGCCAATTTACGATTCCAACTTGCATGACGCTTCGGTAAGTGCGCAGCCACAATCTAATGTCCGCGAATTTTACTTTTATGCAATGCCAAGTGTCAACTATCAATTTTATGATGCCACGATAGAAGGTAGTATGTTTAAGGATACTAGTCCGCTAACTTTTGATTTAGAACCGCTTCGTTTCAATGCCGAATTTGGTTTAAAATACCGACACAATAATTTTAATTTATCTTATTCTTTTATTTATCGAGGAAGGGAATTAAAAGATCCAATTCATGATACGAATAGTGGCTACTTTTTTGGATCTATTCGATTGGGGTATTTGTTGAAGTAGATTTTTTTAACTTATTTATTAATGCTTTTTAAGTTATTATTATACAACAAAGCCATTCCGTTCTAGAATGGCTTTGTTTTTTAAATTACCAAAATCAATGACGATTATCACATTGCAGATAAATAGATTCGTTTGATTTATCAATAAGCTCAATGCTCGGACATCCAAAAGATTCGTATAGAAAACCAAAAACAACAGGCGGTTTGTTTTTAAAAAGCCTGCCCGTATATTGTTCAACAATATTGTCGGGATTTACATTGTTTAATGGAGTAGGAGTGGTGCCTTCGCTTTCGCTGAATAATTTTTCTATAATTACCTCTTTTGTCTTAGCATCAAGAACAATCAAACGGTGCGCAAAAGGTTCTCTTCTGTCGTCTGAAAAATAGTCCCTAATAAAATACTCAAAACCGTTTGTTTTAAACGAATACACATTTCCGGCGATTTTGTTTTTTAAGATTTTTTGATCTTCTTTTTTCAGAGCCTTAGAAGGATATTCGTTGGCTGTAGTTTTTTTCCAGGCAATTGGAGTTAATTGTTCTCCCGTAAACGGATTTTCTTTGCCTACATATACAAATACGTCAGCATAATAATCACTCAAGCCCTTCAGTGATTGTTTGCTTAATTCAAAACCAATCATATAATCGTAAGGTTCATAAGGCCATTCTTCTTCAGAAGTATAACCGTTTAGCAAAGCAGCTGTTTTTAGGTTTTTAACAGCAAATGAAGCCAGTTTATTTTTAGAAAAATCATAGACAAATACAGAATCCGTTTCTGAAATATTGGTTTGAGACAGAAACCTTTTTCGGTATTTATTTTCTAAGGTAAAATATACAGCATCTTCTTTTTTCATCTTTTTTATATTCGGCATAATAAGCGTGTCGGCGCCTTCTTCATTAGAATGATAAATATCCGAAAGCGAAACAAACGCAATATCACTGCTGTCTCTTGTGGTAAGAGTAAATAAATTTATACTTTCTTTTCTGGGTAAATTTTCGTTTTGTAAAGTATCATTTTCAACTATACTATCGTTAGCTAAAGTTCGATTATCATTTTTTACGGATTCCTTTTTATTACATGCCAGCATTAAAAGCATCATTGCAACAAATAGTGTTTGTGATTTTATACTCATAGTTTATTTATATGATATATGTTTTTAAAATTTAAATGTAAGAAAGATTTTCATAAACGCCCATAAATTTTTAATCCAACTTAAATATTAATGATTTTCTTTCTTCTGTTTTTTATTTAAAATGTAAGCCTTAACTATTTGATAATGTGTAAAAAGTCAGAAAGCTTTATATTTAATTTAAAATTAAAGTTATGGAAATCAATTGGGTAATATTAGCGGTTGTAGCTGTGATTGTTTTAATTATTGTTATAATCACAATTAGAAAAAATCAGAAAGAAAAAGAAAAATTGACGGATTTATTAAATAACGATTTTAAAAAAACTGACGAAGATGAAGTTAATGCTGAAGATGCAGCAAACGAAAAATAATTAGTTATTACTAATAAATATAAAGTCCTTGTAAATAAGATTTACAATGACTTTTGTTTTGTGGAGAATACCGGATTCGAACCCGTCACCTTCCCGATGCATCGGGATACTCTAGCCTTTTGTTTCTATTAAGTTTTCAATATATTTTCTGCTTTTCATTTTTTTGATTTGCAGTTCTCTTTTACAAGCTTCGCTTCTGGATGAAAAGGTTTCAAAATATTTAATTTCCCAGTCTTTGGCTGATTTTGTGAATTTGCTTCTACTGTTGAGATGATCGTCAAGACGTTGCTCAATATTTTAGCAGGAGCCTGTATAGTACTTGTTCAGTATTTTTGAATATATAATGTAAGCGTAAAACATATCTTTTATAAACGCAAAATACCCAAACATCTGTTTGGGTATTTTTTTTTAATATTAGTGGAGAATACCGGATTCGAACCGGTCACCTCTTGCCTGCCAGGCAAGCACTCTAGCCAAATGAGCTAATCCCCCGTAGATTTATTGTTGTGGAGAATACCGTATTCAAACTATCACCCTCCCGATTTTTCATCGGGATACTCTAGCCAAATGAGCTAATCCCCCAAAGCGTTAACAAATAAAGTCAATTAATTCTCAAAAAACAAATTTCAAAAGGCTTGCACCGAAAATATTTTCCAAAACCGTAACTTTACGATTCAAATCTATTTTTATGAGTTTAGAAAATCAAAGTGGTTCTTTAGAAACTACTATTCAAAATACTGTTGCAACCGTACAATTTGGACATCCGGCGAGTAATTCTTTTCCACGTCAATTATTAGATCGTCTTACAACAGAAATCAATTCCTTAAGTCGAAACGAAGAAGTTACGGTTATTGTTTTAAAAAGTGAAGGAACAAGAGCTTTTTGTTCCGGCGCTTCGTTTGATGAACTTTTAGCAGTAACAAATGAAGAACAAGGAACAGAATTTTTCTCGGGATTTGCACATTTACTTAACGCAATGCGAAATTGTTCTAAAATAATTATCGGAAGAGTTCAGGGCAAAGCAGTTGGTGGCGGTGTCGGAATTATTGCGGCCTGCGATTATGCTTTCGCCACACCAGAAAGCGCAATAAAACTTTCTGAATTGGCAATCGGAATTGGTCCGTTTGTGATTGAACCTGCAGTTTCCAGAAAAATTGGTAAAGCAGCAATGTCAGAAATGACCCTTTCTGCTGAGGAATGGAAATCGGCAGAATGGGCGCTGGCTAATAAATTGTATGCTGAAATTCACGAAACAGATAAATTGGATGGCGCGGTTCATAATTTTGTTCAAAAACTAAGTTCGTACAATCCTGAAGCCTTGATTGAAATGAAAAAAATAATCTGGGAAGGAACTGAAACTTGGGAATCTTTATTGATTGAGCGTGCAGCAATTACGGGAAGATTGGTTTTGTCTGGTTTTGCTAAGAATGCTTTGACGCAGTTCAAGAAGTAGATTTTTTCTGCTTGTTGATTTTTTTGGACACAGATTTTACGGATTAAAAGGATTTTCTCGGATTAATTTTTTGCCACGAATTACACAAATTGCACAAATTTGTTTTTGTCAATGATTGAAGCAGTAAAGACGCGGGGCAGTGCATCTAATAGAATGCATGTACTACCCAATAATAAACCAAAAAATCATTTTAATCTGTGGCAAAACCTTTAGTCATTAAAAAACGGGATAACGGTTATTAATTTGTAAATTTGCAACCTAAAATTCAAATCGATGAGTAATATCAGAATTACAAAACAATTTAGTTTCGAAACCGGTCATGCATTATACGGTTACGACGGAAAATGTAAAAATGTTCACGGACACAGTTATAAATTATCAGTAACGGTTATTGGTTCGCCAATTACAGATCGAACGAATGTAAAATTCGGAATGGTAATTGATTTTTCGGATCTAAAGAAAATTGTAAAAGAAGAAATTGTCGATCAGTTTGATCACGCTACTGTTTTTAACGAAACTACACCGCATATCGAATTGGCAAATGAATTAAAAAACCGCGGACATCACGTAATTTTAGTTGATTATCAGCCAACAAGCGAAAATATGGTGGTTGATTTTGCTAATAGAATTGTAGCGCGTCTTCCAAATGGAATTTCTTTATTCTCGCTAAAACTTCAGGAAACAGAATCTTCGTTTGCAGAATGGTATGCAAGTGATAATATTTAAAAATAAAATTCAATTTTTTAAATTCCAAATTCCAATTGCAGTTTTGCGTAACGTTTAGAATCTAAACTCTACAATCTAAAATTCTAATAATTCCTCATGAAAAAAGTATATTTCGCTTCAGATCAACATTTTGGTGCTCCAAGTCCTGAGTTGAGTTTTCCGCGCGAGAAAAAATTTGTAGCCTGGCTTGATGAGGTAAAACAAGATGCCGAAGCTATTTTTTTGTTAGGTGATTTATTTGATTTTTGGTTCGAATATAAAACAGTTGTACCAAAAGGTTTTGTACGGGTTTTAGGCAAATTGGCCGAAATTCGCGACAGCGGTATTCCGATCTATTTCTTTGTTGGAAATCACGATTTATGGATGTCAGATTATTTTGAAACTGAATTAAATATTCCGGTTTATCATGATAACAAAGAATTTACTTTTAACGGAAAAACATTCTTAATCGGTCACGGCGACGGAAAAGGCCCAGGCGATAAAGGCTATAAACGAATGAAAAAGGTATTTACGAATCCGTTTTCTAAATGGCTTTTCCGTTGGCTTCATCCCGATGTTGGCGTAAGTTTAGCCCAATATTTATCAGTCAAAAACAAATTGATTTCTGGCGACGAAGATGTAAAATTCTTAGGCGAAGAAAACGAATGGCTGGTGCTGTATGCCAAACGTAAACTCGAAACCAAACACTATAATTACTTTATCTTCGGACATCGTCATTTGCCAATGATTATTCCGGTTGGAGAAAATTCAAATTATGTAAATCTAGGCGACTGGATCGGCTATTTTACGTATGGGGTTTTTGACGGCGAAACTTTTGAATTGCAGAAATTCGAAAAATAATATATTACTTTTTATTCGTTGGATAAATTCCAATTTTGTGCGTTCTTAAGATATAATTTGACGGTTGTTTACTATTTGAAGGATAAAAACTAATGGCATTAGATTGTTTTTTAGGCATATGACATTCTACACAATTATTGGCCAATAAACTTGCTGACATTGTTTTTAATGTTGTCGCATTATGTTTTAAATCCTGATGACAACTCATACAGATTTTTGAATAATAAGCTAAATTCGATGGCGAATTCTGGTGCGGATTATGACAGGTCATGCAATCCATAGTTTCACTTTTCTGAAAACATTTACTTTGCGCCAATAATCCCATTTGATTGCCGTGAACATCAAAATGAAGACTATCACTTGATGAATGTGTGGCTCTAAAATAATCGTTAAGATTTTCTCCCGGTTTATATAGAAAACGAGATTTCATTTTCATTTGATCATTTCCAGAATGACAGATAGCGCATTCATCAAGTCTTTGCTGTCTGGTTAATCCTTTAATAGAAATTATATTTTGTGCTTTCTTTAAGTCTGGAAATTTTAGATGCTTTGTCACATGTTCCTTTGATGGACCGTGGCAGCGTTCGCAATCAATTCCATATACTAAAGTCCTTTTATCCACAAAAATTTCTGCATCCATCCTCATCATGTTAATTTTGTCAGAGCTTGTAGTTACAAACTGACTTGAAATATTAGAGCTGTGGCAGCCGTAACATTCCTTTGGAATTTCTCTGGTAAAATTGGGTTTGTCGGCAGGATATCCAGGACTTGTAGCCCAGTTGTGTAAAGATTTATAGTAAGAAATTGGTAATTCGTAAGTATGATAGTTTTTCCAATATGCGCTGGTTTGAGCATGTTTTATTCCAAAAACAAGATCATAAGAATGTGATTCTACTTCCTTTTCTTTTTTGTACAAAACCTGATACAGACTGTCTCCACGTTTTTCCATGACCATTTTAGTGTCTTTATCATAGATAAAAGTGTGATTGCCGCTATCAAAATCGCCTAATATATTTTCTAAAGTTGCAGGAGCTGTAGCTTTAAAATGAGAACTTTTTGAAGCCATGTCATATTCCGCTTTATGGCATTGAATACAGCTTTCTGAACCTGCGTAATCGGTGCCGCGCGGATCAATATATTCGTCAGATTTATTTGTGCAGTTGGTTAAAAATACCGCAAGTAAAAGTAGGAGTACAGTTTTTTTCATTGTTGTAAATATACTTTTTTTTGAATTGAATCAAAATATATTTCAATAATGAAAAAATGCTGTTAAAATATTTAGAATGTTTCTAGTTTAGCCCGGCTCCGTAAACATATTCGTCAAGTTCAATTCTAAACAGAGAGCCTTCAACCAAATCTTTAATCGATTTTAATTCGGTCATAGAAACAGCAAGATCAATAGCATTGCAAGGCGTTTTAAGCAAAAATTTATGGCAGGAATATTTCATTTCGCAAGCTTCACAACAGGCATTTTCTATAAGACTGTCTTCGATTAAATCACAGAACTTATTGAGTTCTTCTACTGTCAAATAGAAGCCTGTTTCTTTAAAAACCAATTGTACTTTGTCTGAAATGGTTTTTGTATCGTCTTTCCAGTAAAAGGCGATGCCAAAATTATTATGGTATATCTGCTCGATTTCTCTCATCGTAAATGCTTTTATAAAGACAAATATAAATATTATTTATATTAATTCTAAATAAAAAACTCATAAAAGAAGTTAAATTTTTTTTAGCCCATTTAAGCGATTTAAGTTCATTTAATCCACGCAGTTATTTTAGAAAGAAATTGTTTTTGCTGATCTACAAAAAGATAGTGAGAACAATTTTCGATAATGGCAAAATGATTTTTTCCGACTAAGGTTTTTATAGAAGTAATTTGTGCCGATGAAAAAATACCATCATCTTTCCCGTAAATTGCAAAAATGGGAATACCATCAGCTTTAATTTTCTTTAAAAAAGGTCTGCTGTCAATGTTATTCTGTTTTTCATTTTGATAAAAAAGTATCGGAGCATTTTTGTTTCGAATATTGGTTTTATAAAAAAGACTAGCTTCGTAATCAGCATATAATTTCTTTGAAGCTTTGGTCGGATGTGGCATTTTAAAATAATTATCGTCGCTCGCAAGATCAAAACAATGTTTTCGATATCCAGCAGAATTTTTATCCAATTTTTCTACATAAGCAATTTTGTTAAGTGTTTTAGAATCACCATAATGTGTTTTCTTAACAGAGTTTAAAATATGATCATAAGTTTCCTGTTGGGAAAATAAAGCGCCAGCCAAAACCAAAGCGCTTACATTTTTAGGATATTTGTATGTATAAAGTGTTCCAACCAAACCACCAAAACTATGACAAAGAAGAACCGCTTTCTTTAAATCGTATTTTTTATAAATTGAATTTAAATCCTGAAAAGCTTCTTCATAAGTAAATTTAGCAGTTGGGTCTGCAGATCTTCCTTCGCCTCTTCGGTCATAAACAATTACGTAAAATCCTTTGTTGGCTAATTTTTTAGCAGTTGTGCTTTCAAATAAAGTAGAATTGCCGCTTGGACCTCCGTGAATGAAAATTATGGCTTTGTCTTTTTCGTTTCCGTAGGTTTTAATATAAAGATTTTGTCCATTTGCGAAGACAGAAATAGTTAGAAAGAAAAGAAAAAACAGTTTCTTCATTTGGAAAATAGGATTAGTTTGAAAGTGATAATAAAGGAGTTACTAATTTCGCAAAGGAATTTCAAGAGTACTGTTTTTCAATATATAATGATCTTCTTTTACATCGTAGTCTTTCAGCTTTAAATGTATTACAAGTTTATTTTTTTGAATTTCAATATCATTCTGTTTAAAATAAAGACTTTCTTCATTTTGAAATTCACCTATTTTAGTTTCGAATAAGAAAAACTTTTTTTCGATTACTTCATATTTGCAGCACATTCCTAGCAAACCTTCAAATTTAGTTTTTATCTGAATCTGATCATTTTCAAATCGTATGTCATTTGGTAAGAAGAAAAATAGAAAAAAAGAAGATAAAATTGCTCCCATAATTCCATCGATAAGCCAGCTTACAAAAATAAAAATGGGAGAAATTATATAAAGTGAAAAATATATTGCTTTCTTTTTAAAAGGTTTTATATAATAAAAGAAAAGCATACAAGCCGATACGTAAAACAAAATTTTAAGAACAAATCTTAAGTTTGAAATTAAGCTAATATCACAAATTGTATTGAATACAAAATTTGTCAGTAATATAATTAATGTCCCGAAGTGAATATTTATAAGTATCTTTTTTAACTTTTGCATTACTCCATATTCTGATGATCTTCCATATCTCTCTTAAGATCTAATTTTCTAAAAGTCGGTGATTTTAATGCTGTGACAATAACAGTTAAAAGCGTAACACTTCCTCCAAAAACAACAGAGGTTACCGTTCCCATCAATTTAGCAGTTGCACCGCTTTCAAAAGCACCTAATTCATTAGAAGATCCAACAAAAATTGAATTCACGGCACCAACACGTCCGCGCATATGATCGGGAGTTTTAAGCTGTAAAATAGTTTGGCGGATAACCACAGAAATTCCGTCAGCAAGTCCACTTAAAAATAAGGCGAAAACAGAAAGCCAGAAAGAGGTAGAAAGTCCAAATAAGATGATAGATAATCCAAAAACAAATATGGCGACTAAAAGTTTCTTTCCTGCATCTTTATATAAAGGCACATAAGCAGAAACAAGCATTGTAATGAAAGCGCCTACTGCAGGAGCAGCTCTTAATATTCCAAAACCTTCGGCTCCCACTTTTAGGATGTCCTGAGCAAAAACAGGTAATAAGGCTACTGCACCTCCAAAAAGTACAGCAATCATGTCAAGGGATAAAGCGCCTAAAACAATTTGGTTTTTAAATACAAAAGTTAAACCTTCTGTAAGACTGTCTTTTATTGATTCTCCAATCTTTGGATTTATGATCGGTTTAGCACTGATTTGTGATAAAGCAGCTAATGAAAGAAGCGAGAATCCGAAAACCATACACATTGACCAGTGAACGCCAATCCAGTTAATGGAGAACCCAGCCAGCGCCGGTCCCATAACAGCGCCAATCTGCCAGACAGAACTGCTCCATGTCGCGGCATTTGGATACGCTTTTTTAGGAATAATCAGCGATAGAAGAGAGAAAATAGTCGGGCCAAGAAAGGCTCTAACCAATCCGCCCAAAAAGACCAAAGCATAAATGGAATACAAAATAACAGTTGGAGATAAATCACCAACAACTTTTGGCCATGTTAATAAAAACAATCCAAAACTTATTACCGAAAATCCCAGAATACACTTTACCAATAATCCTTTCTTTTCTTTTTGGTCGACAATATGTCCTGCAAACAATGCCATCGAAACGGCTGGAATAACTTCCATTAAACCAATAATCCCAAGCGAAAGAGGGTTTTTAGTTAAACTGTAAACTTCCCATTCTATTACGATAAACTGCATGGCCCAGGCAAAAACCATGCAAAAACGCAATAATAAAAACACATTAAATTCTCTGTAACGCAACGCCTGATAAGGATCGGCTTTTTTTACTTTATCTGTCATTAGTTCTAATATCTTTTAGCATAAGTTGAGTCGAAACGGTATTGTTCCACTCGTTTTCAGCGATGCAATACGCAAGCTGAAAAGAATTTTGATTTTTAGTAATATCTATTTTTTTTCCTAATCCAAAGCCAATTGCGGCGATTCCATCAGAATTAGATTGTTTTGCAAAAAGCCTTAAATGTTCATCGTCGACGCCTAAAGTTTTTGCATAACCAGTGTCTTTTACGTCTGAAGTCATAAAAACCGGCGTCATATTTTGTGGACCAAAAGGTTCGAATTGTTTTAAAATGCGGATCAGTTTTGGTGTTATATCGGCAAAATTTATTTCGGCATCAATTTCAATTTCGGGAGTTCGCATTTCTGGCAAAATGGTTTTTTCGACACATTTTTCAAAAGCGTTTTTAAAAGCTTCGTAATTTTCTGCTTTTAAAGTCATTCCTGCCGCATACATGTGACCACCAAATTGTTCCAAATGTTCGGCGCAGGCATCAAGCGCATTATAAACGTCAAAACCTTTTACCGATCTTGCCGAAGCTGCATATTTGTCACCGCTTTTGGTAAAAACCAAAGTCGGACGATAATACGTTTCTATTAATCTTGAAGCCACAATTCCGATAACACCTTTGTGCCAGTCTTCCTGAAAAACGACGGTCGAAAAACGTTCTTCTTCGTTATTTTCCAGAATTTGCTGAAAAGCTTCTTTCGTAATTTTTTTATCTAAATCTTTACGATCGGCATTATATTGCTCAATTTCTGATGCAAATTGCTGTGCCTGATCAAAATCAAATTCAGTCAATAATTCGACAGCGTGATTGCCGTGTTTGATTCTTCCGGCTGCATTTATTCTTGGCGAAATAATAAAAACTACATCAGTAATATCTAAAACTTTTTTCTTTACCTGATGCACCAAAGCTTTAATTCCGGGTCTTGGATCAGAATTAATAACCTGCAATCCAAAATAAGCTAAAACTCTGTTTTCGCCTGTAATCGGTACAATATCTGCAGCGATTGCCGTAGCAACCAAATCCAGATAAGAAATTAGATCTTCTGTCGTTTCATTTCGGTTTTTTCCTAAAGCCTGAATCAGTTTAAAACCCACGCCACAACCGCATAATTCATCATACGGATACGAACAATCTTCTCTTTTTGGATCTAAAATGGCAACAGCATCGGGAAGAAATTCTCCCGGCCTGTGGTGATCGCAGATAATAAAGTCAATGTTTTTTTCTTTCGCGTAGGCGATATGGTCAATCGATTTTATTCCACAGTCGAGTGCTATAATTAATGAAATTCCATTATCATCTGCGTAATCAATTCCTTTGTATGAAATTCCATAACCTTCGTCATAACGATCTGGAATGTAAGTCGCAATGTTTGAATAATACGATTTAAGATACGAAGAAACCAATGAAACCGCAGTTGTTCCGTCGACATCGTAATCACCAAAAACCATTATGTTTTCTTCGTTTTCTATTGCCAATTCAATTCTGGCAACGGCTTTGTCCATGTCCTTCATTAAAAAAGGATCATAAAGATGCTCCAGCGAAGGGCGAAAGAAATTTTTGGCATCGTCAAAAGTTTCAATGCCGCGCTGAATCAAAAGTGTTGCTACAAAATCTTCTACATTTAAAGCTTGTGCCAAATGTTTGACTTTATCTTCAGAAGGTTTTGGTTTTAATGTCCAACGCATTTTTTAATTGTAGATTTTTGATTTTAGATCTCAGATTTCTGAAATCGTTTAATCAGGAATGTAATTTTTTTTTTGCCACAGATTATTGGGATTAAAATGATTTTCTAATCTGTGTCTTTTTTGCCACGAATTACACAAATTTCACTAATTTAATTTGAGTAATTCATGACTGAATATTTTGCGATAAGTTTCCAGAATGCAGAAATCTAAAATCTACAATCTGAAATCTAAAATTATTTTTTTGCTTCTAAAGCATTTCCCTCAAACTGAATTCCGTCCCAGCCTAAGTTGATGAAATTTCTAATATTTTGATGATTCGTTCCGTTTGAATCGCCCAAAACTTCTTCAAAATAAAATGCACCAAAACAAGCTAAAGTTTCTTCTTTAGAAAGGTTTTGCAGTTTTGCAAAAGAAAAAAGTTTACAAGAACCAGAATTTTCTCCGGTTGCATTATGTTGTGTTCCGTTTTGAAAAGCAGTAGGAGTAAAATTGTAGTTTTCTTCGATTACTGCAATAGTTTCTGGGAAAGTATTTTGGGTTGGGTTTTGTCTTAGTTTTTCTAAAAAGGCTTGAATGCTCATGATTTTTTAATTGTTTTTTAGCCACGAATTGCACGAATTTCCACTAATTTGGATTCGTGCTAATTTGTGCAATTCGTGGCTAAATATTTTTAATTTTATTCTTCTTCGTCTTTCGAATATTTACTTTTCTTAGCTTCTTTTTCTATTGTTTTTCCAGCAACAACAACGACAATTTCACCGCGTGGAGCTGTTTTCTCAAAATGTGCTAAAACCTCTTTTGCAGTTCCGCGTACATTTTCCTCGTGCAATTTTGATAATTCACGCGAAACGCAAACTTGTCTGTCTTCGCCGAAATATTGAATAAATTCAGCTAAAGTTTTAACCAATTTATGTGGAGAAACATATAAGATCATCGTTCGGGTTTCTTCGGCTAAAGCCAAAAATCGGGTTTGTCGTCCTTTTTTCTCCGGAAGGAAACCTTCAAAAATAAAACGATCATTTGGAAGTGCGCTGTTTACTAATGCGGGAACAAAAGCTGTTGCGCCGGGCAGACATTCAACTTCGATTTTATTTTCTACGCAGGCGCGAGTCAAAAGAAAACCAGGATCTGAGATTGCCGGAGTTCCTGCATCAGAAATTAAAGCAATCGTTTCGCCGGCTTTTAATCTCGCGATAAGATTTTCGGTTGTTTTGTGCTCGTTGTGCATATGATGGCTGTGCATGTGCGTGCCAATTTCAAAATGCTTCAAGAGTTTACCACTCGTTCGGGTGTCTTCGGCCAAAATCAAATCGACTTCTTTGAGAATCCTGATGGCACGAAAAGTCATGTCTTCAAGATTGCCGATTGGCGTTGGAACGATATATAATTTAGACATAGTTTTTATATTATAACACGAATTTCACAAATTTACACAGATTGTAAGTGCTTTTAAAAAATTTCACAAAGCAAGAATTCGTGATAATTCGTGAAATCTGTGTTTGTTTTAAGAAAATTTCTTCTCAATAATTCCCAGAAAACGCTCTGCATAATCTTCTTTTCCTTCCCAATTGTTGTAATCTGGTTTTACCATATTTTCGATAAAATCGAAAGCTTCACTATAAGAATCAAAAGTTAGCAATTGGTTTAAAACACGGCTGTAATCTTCGGTGCTGTTGGCGAAAAGATTTTTGGTGAAAGCAATTCGGTCATTCAAATCAATATGAAAGCCTTTTGCCAATTTTTCGTTTAAAGTTGTGGCTTTTGGTTCTGTTTTTTGTGCAATAGCAGTTTCAACAGTTTTAGTTTCTTTAAATTCAGGAATTGATGAGGTTGGTGAAACAGCTTCAAAACTATCAACTTTTACAAATTGAGCATCGGCATAATTAAGGCCTAAATCTTCAAACATAATTTGAATCGGACTTGGTTTTGCTTCAATTTCTTCTTTTACTTCCTCCTTTGGTTCTTCTGTTAATTCAAAAGCAGGAATAAAATCCGGAATTGGATTTAAATTGCTTTTTGTGGTAAAAGAAAATTCATCTTTTGCTTCAACTTCTTTCTTTTCCTCAAAATTAGTTTCTTCAATTTTTTTGATTTTATCTTCAATCGATTCTTCAACAATTGCTGCCGGCTCAGATACAATTGGTTCTGTTGGCGCTGCAATAATCTCTTCGGGAATTTCAATTACAGGTTCCGGTTCTATCTCGGCTTCTTGAGTTATTTCTGGCGATGCAGGTGTTTCAATTTTAGTTTCTACAATTTCTTCAGCAACAACTGGAGTTTTTTCTTCTGTTTGAACTGGAACTGATGCCAAATCTTCTTTCTCGAAAATACTTTCTACTTCCGTTTCTATTTCGTGGCGCCCGATTGTAGGTTTTAGATTGTCGAAATTTTCATCAATAAATTTTAAAACAGTAAGTTTTTCATATAATTTCTGTGTTTCAAGATACAATTGATTGATATCGGATTTATTTTTAAGTTTTAAAATTCGATGAGCAATGCTGATTAAATCTGCTTCCAATTTTTTTTTCATAACTGTTGAAATTATAGTGAATACGGTACTTTAGTATATTTTGTAACTTTTGAATTTTAATTGTTGAAGTAAATTCGCCTAATTCTTTTTTTATTTCTGTTAATAAGCGTTTGCGAATCTTCGATTTGATAAAATTTTTCTACTTTTGAAAAAACGTAAAAACAGCAATTTTTTGCGTAAAATTATTACCAGTACAAAGTAATAAAAACTATTCATCTTTAAAGGTAGAAAAATACAAAATGTTTCTCGAAAATACAGTAAATCACAAAGAACAATTTGGTTGGATTGAAGTTATTTGTGGATCAATGTTTTCGGGTAAAACCGAGGAGTTAATCCGCAGATTAAAACGTGCCCAATTTGCCAAACAAAGAGTCGAAATCTTTAAACCTGCTATTGATACCCGCTATCATGACGAAATGGTAGTATCACACGACGCCAACGAAATCCGTTCAACACCAGTTCCTGCCGCTGCAAATATTGCAATTTTGGCTCAAGGGTGCGATGTTATAGGTATTGATGAAGCGCAGTTTTTTGATGACGAAATTGTTACGGTTTGTAATGATTTGGCCAATCAGGGAATCCGCGTAATCGTTGCCGGACTCGATATGGATTTTAAAGGAAATCCTTTCGGACCAATGCCGGCACTTATGGCAACTGCCGAATATGTTACCAAAGTTCACGCTGTCTGCACCAGAACCGGAAATTTGGCCAACTATAGTTTTAGAAAAACAGATAACGATAAATTGGTTATGCTTGGCGAAACAGAAGAGTATGAGCCGTTGAGCCGTGCAGCGTATTATAATGCCATGAAAAAGAATCAGGAAAAATAAATTTCACTCTAATTTTTTAAAATCTTTAAATTGAAATCTACAATGCAGGAAAAAAACACTAAAAGAAAACAAAATATTTGGTTATTGATTGCAATAGGTCTTGCATTGGTTTTAGCGGGTTCTGTTCAGTTTTATTTTTATAAAAGTACAGAAGATGTAAACATTGAAGTAGCACAGTTAGTTGGTAAATACAATAAAAACTGTCCTTTAACAATTCAGCCAGGCATGCGTTTAGATAGTGTAAATCTACCTGAAAAAAATGTCGTTCAATATAATTTGACATTAATTAATGTAGAAAAAAAGACTGCAGAACTGAATTTAATTGCAAAAGAAATTGGAAAAAGCATAATAAATACAGCAAAAGCAAATCCGGGTCTCGAAGTTTTTAGAGACAATGATTATACTTTGATTTACAAATATAGTGACAAAAACAAGGTTTTTATGTTTGATGTAAAAGCGCAGCCAGATCAATATAAATAAATCAAAATGCTATTAAAAAACAAACCCGACAAATTCGAAATTTGTCGGGTTTGTTTTTTATAAATATAAATGTCACCCTGAGCGGAGTCGAAGGGCGCTCCAATTGGAATCGGGCTTCGACTCCGCTCAGCCTGACATAAATAAACCCGACAGGTTTCAAAAGCCTGTCGGGTTTGATATTTGTTTTGAGAACTTAATTTTTCTTAATTTCTTAATGGTAAAAAAGAAAATCTAAATTTTCTTCCTCATTCTTGCAACCGGAATATCAAGTTGTTCGCGGTATTTTGCAATAGTTCTTCTCGCAATCGGATATCCTTTTTCTTTTAAGATATCTGCCAATTGATCGTCTGGAAGCGGTTTTCTTTTGTCTTCTTCTTCAATTGTATTCTTAAGAATCTTTTTGATTTCTAAAGTCGAAACATCTTCTCCCTGATCATTTTTCATAGCTTCAGAGAAAAACTCTTTGATCAGTTTTGTTCCGTATGGCGTTTCAACGTATTTACTATTTGCTACACGCGAAATTGTCGAAATATCCAAACCAACCATATCGGCAATGTCTTTTAAGATCATTGGTTTTAGTTTGGTTTCGTCGCCGTCTAAGAAATATTCTTCCTGATAATGCATAATTGCATTCATTGTTACAAATAAAGTCTCCTGACGTTGTCTAATCGCATCAATAAACCATTTAGCCGAATCCAGTTTCTGTTTGATAAATTGAACTGCATCTTTTTGCGCAGTCGATTTATCACGAGAATCTTTATACGTCTGCATCATTTCCTGATAATCCTTAGAAACGTGCAGGGAAGGGGCATTTCTTCCGTTTAAAGTCAATTCCAATTCGCCGTCAACAATTCTGATAGCAAAATCTGGAACTACATTTTCTGTGACTTTATTATTTCCGGTAAAAGATCCGCCCGGTTTTGGGTTTAATCTTTCTATTTCGTGAATCGCTTTTTTAAGCTGTTCGTTGGAAACGCTGTATTTCTGCAATAATTTGTCGTAATGTTTTTTGGTAAAAGCATCAAACTGATTTTCGATAATATCAATTGCTAAATCAACATATTCGGTTGGCGTTTTGTGCTTTAATTGCAATAATAAACATTCCTGCAAATCGCGCGCTCCAACTCCCGAAGGTTCAAGTTCATGGATTACGTGCAGCATTTTTTCGACCATTGCTTCATCAGTATAAATTCCCTGAGTAAAAGCCATGTCGTCTACAATGTCCGGAACGCTTCTGCGGATATATCCCATATCGTCAATACTTCCAACCAGGAATTCAGCGATTTCGCGTTCCTGATCGTTCAAAATAAAAGTATTCAGCTGATTGATCAAATCCTGATGAAAACTAATCGGAGAAGCAAAAGGCGTTTCGCGCTCTTCTTCGTCACCGTAATTATTCACCTGAGTTTTGTAATCCGGTGTGTCGTCGTCGCTTAGATATTCGTCGATGTTAATGTCGTCTGCTTCGATTCTGTCTGATTCTGCATCGTCATAATCGTCGTAGTCTTCATTAGCAAATTCGTCGGCTTCGTATTCGTCTTCTTTTCCAGCTTCAAGCGCCGGGTTTTCGTTCATTTCTTCTAATAAACGCTGTTCAAAAGCTTGCGTAGGCAATTGAATTAACTTCATCAGCTGGATTTGCTGTGGAGATAATTTTTGTGATAATTTTAAATTTAAAAATTGCTTGAGCATTTGTTTTTGTTAAAAGTTTCAAGTTTCAAGTTTCAAGTTGCCAAACTGAACCGGCAGACCTAAAACCTGAAACTTGAAACAAATTTTATAATTTTTAGTTCAAGTTCCATAACCTGAAACTCGAAACGTGAAACTTTCTAACTTCTTAGAACTCCGCACTACCAGGAGTTCTTGGGAAAGGAATTACGTCTCTAATATTCGTCATACCAGTAACAAACAATACCAGACGCTCAAATCCTAAACCGAAACCTGCATGTGTTGCAGAACCAAATCTTCTGGTATCTAAATACCAGTATAATTCTTCTTCATCGATTTCTAAAGCTTTCATTTTTTCAACCAAAACATCGTAACGCTCTTCTCTTTCAGAACCACCAACGATTTCTCCGATTCCAGGGAAAAGGATATCCATTGCACGAACTGTTTCTCTTCCTGGTTCAGTGTTATCGTTCAAACGCATGTAAAACGCTTTGATGTTTGCTGGGTAATCGTATAAAATTACTGGACATTTAAAGTGTTTCTCCACTAAATAACGTTCGTGTTCCGATTGTAAATCTGCTCCCCATTCGTTGATCAGGTAGCTGAATTTTTTCTTTTTATTTGGAGTTGAATCTCTTAAAATATCAATAGCTTCTGTATAAGAAACACGTTTGAAGTTATTCTCTAAAACAAAGTTTAGTTTTTCTAACAAACTCATTTCGCTTCTGTCAGCCTGTGGTTTTGATTTTTCTTCTTCAAGAAGTCTTCCTTCTAAGAATTTCAAATCATCCTTACAGTTTTCTAAAGCATATTTAATTACGTACTGAATAAAATCTTCAGCCAAATCCATGTTGTCGTCCAAGTCATTAAAAGCAACTTCTGGCTCAATCATCCAGAATTCTGCCAAGTGACGTGAAGTATTTGAATTTTCTGCTCTAAACGTTGGTCCAAAAGTATAAATCTGACCCAAAGCCATTGCAAAAGTTTCACCTTCTAATTGTCCAGAAACGGTTAAGTTCGTGTGTTTTCCGAAGAAATCTTTTTTGAAATCGATGTTTCCTTCTTCATTTTTTGGCAAATTGTCAAGCGGTAAAGAAGTTACCTGAAACATTTCTCCGGCACCTTCAGCATCAGCTCCGGTAATGATTGGTGTGTTTACATACACAAAACCTTTATCCTGAAAATATTTATGAACCGCAAAAGACAATACCGAACGCACACGCATAATTGCACCAAAAGCATTTGTACGAACACGTAAGTGAGCATTTTCACGTAAAAATTCTAAAGAGTGTTTTTTAGGCTGCATTGGGAATTTCTCCGCATCAGAATCTCCAAGAATTTCAATTTTAGAAACCTGAATTTCGTATTTCTGACCCGCACCTTTACTTTCAACCAAAGTTCCAATTACAGAAACCGCAGCTCCCGTAGTGATTCTTTTTAAAGTTTCTTCAGGTGTATTTTCAAAATCAACAACACATTGTATATTATTAATGGTAGAACCGTCATTAAGCGCGATGAACTGATTATTTCTAAAAGTTCTCACCCATCCTTTTGCATTCACTTCTTGTAGCGTCGTCGTACTGTTTAATAAGTCTTTAACCTTTGTGTGTTTCATTGTTATTTTAGATTTTAGATTGCTGATTTTAGATTAAAACTAAATCAGTATTTTTTATATCGAATTGCAAATATAAACGATAATAATTAAAATTAGAAGTCTAGTTTTTATTTACCGTTTAAGTATGATAAAAATATAATGTTTAATTTTTGTCATTTAGACGAAGGAGAAATCTCCACAAGCGACTCGACAATCAAAATTAACTTTGTAGAGTTTCTTACGGAGATTTCTCCTTCGTCGAAATGACAAGATTATGTTTTTTAATTCGTGCTAATTAGTGAATCCCGATAGCTATCGGGAGTGGCAAAAAAAAATTACTGTCCCAAATTCTCCAAATCTTCTTTCTTAGCTTTCTTCTTCTCAAAAGTCAAAACCAAAGCAGGAAGAACCAATAAATTAGCAAACATCGCAAATGCCAAAGTACAAGAAATCAATCCGCCAAGCGCGATTGTTCCGCTAAAGCTAGAAAGCGTAAAAGTTGCAAAACCTAAAATCAAAACTACAGAAGTATAAAAAGTACTGATTCCCGTTTCTCTCAAAGCGCTGAAAACAGATTTCTTAACCTTTCCGTTATTTTGTAATAAGTCATGTTTGTATTTTGCCATAAACTGAATCGCATTATCTACCGAAATTCCGAACGCAATACTAAATACCAAAATAGTAGAAGGTTTAAGTGGAATTCCGAAATAGCCCATTAACCCAGAAGTAATGCAAAGTGGTAAAACATTCGTGATTACCGATGCACAAACCATTTTAAACGAACGGAATAAATACAACATCAAAATCGCAATTACTGCAATCGCAAAAATCAACGATTCGATTAAGTTGTCTACCAAATAAGAAGTTCCTTTTTGGAAAACCAATGCTTTTCCGGTAACGGTAACTTCATAACGATCACTTGGGAAAATTTCATCAATTTTTGCATGCAATTTTTTCTCCACTTTCGCCATTTCATCCGTACCAATATCTCTCATAAAAGTAGTGATTCGGGCATATTGCCCAGTCGAATCTACGTAGCTTTTCATTAAATTATCTTTGCTGTTTTTCGTCGCATTTTTGGCATACGATAATATAAAAGTCTGTTCCTGAGAAGTTGGTAATTGGTAATATTCTGGATTTCCGTTGTAAAAAGCCTGTTTAGAATATTTAACCAAATTTACAATCGAAACAGGTTTAGACAATTCCGGCATTGATGCAATCGTATTTTGCAATTCATCCATTTTGCGCATCGTCGATAATTTCATCACACCTTTTTTATGTTTGGTGTTAATCATTATTTCGAGTGGCATTACACCATTAAATTCTTTTTCGTAGAATAAAATATCTTTAAAAAACGAAGCGCTTTTTGGCATTTCACCAATCAAACTTCCGGAAACTTTCATTTGCGAAACTCCGATAATACTAAAAACCAAAAGCAATCCGTAAATCGTGTAAATTACTTTTCTTTTGTTTTTTACTACATTTTCAACAAAATCAAGTAATGTAGAAATATACGTTTTCGTTAAGTGATACAAATGTTTTTCATTTGGCATCGACATAAAACTGTACACAATCGGCACAATCAAAAGCGTCAATAAATAAACAGAAATTACGTTGATTGAAGTTACTAAACCAAATTCAAAAAGAAGATCATTTCCCGTAATCATAAACGTTGCAAAACCAATTGCAGTCGTAAGATTCGTCATTAAAGTCGAAACTCCGATTTTAGAAATAATTCGCTGTAAAGCTTTGGCCTGATTGCTGTGCAGTTTAATTTCCTGCTGGTATTTATTAATCAGGAAAATACAATTCGTGATTCCGATTACGATAATTAAAGGCGGAATAATTGCCGTAAGAATCGTGATTTTATAATGAAATAATCCCAACGTTCCGAATGACCAGATTACGCCAACAATTAAAATACAAATCGAAATAAAAGTGGCTCTAAACGAACGGAAAAAGAAAAAGAAAATCAACGAAACTGTCAATAAAGCCGCGCCGATAAACAATCCGATTTCGCCTTTCATATTATCAGCATTGATCGTTCTGATGTATGGCATTCCGGAAACACGAAGATCAACTCCGGTTGTTTTTTCAAATTTATCAATTTTCGGAACCAGATTTTCAAGAATAAAAGTCTTTCTTCCTGCAGTATTTACTAAATCTTTGTTGATGTAAATCGCAGAACGAACGCTGCCACTTTCTTTGTTAAACAATAATCCTTCGTAAAAAGGTAAATTATGAAACAAATCGTATTGCACGCTTTTTAAATATGCAGGATCGTGAGTCTTACTTTGATTGATGAATGGTGATAAAACGAATTTTTCGTTAACCGTATCTTTCTCTAATTTTTTTAAGTCATTTAAGGAAACAACTAAATCTACTTCTTTCGAATTTTTCAGACCTGTCATTAATTCATTCCAGGCAGCATAATTTTTTGGAGTAAAAAATTTAGGATCTTTAAAGCCAATTACAACAAGATTTCCTTCTTCGCCAAATTTATCTAAGAATTTTTGATACTCTTTATTGGCAATATGATTTTTAGGAAGCAAGTTTGCTTCAGTATAGGTCATAGCAAGGTTCTTCCACTGAAAAGCAAGGAAAATTGTTAAAATAGAAAGAACAATTAAGATCGCTATTCTGTTTTTAAGTATAATTCGGGCCAATTTTTCCCAAAATCCGACTTGTATGGTGTTTTTCATAATTCTTTAAAAATGGATGCAAATGTAGTGAAAACCGCTGTAAATCATAAATAATCCGTTCTGTTTTTACGGTATCTTAACACAAATTTACAATTGGAATTCTAAGAAAATTTGGATGTTTTATAAAATTCTACGTTTGCTTTTCCCATATTTGCAGTTAATTTAAATAGGAAACGGAAATGAATTGGATTTTATTAATTATTGCCGGGCTTTTTGAAGTAGGATTTGCTTCATGTTTAGGAAAAGCCAAAGAAACAAGCGGCGCTGCATCTACATATTGGATGATTGGTTTTTTTGTATGTCTTTCGATCAGTATGCTTTTATTATACAAAGCCACGCAGGTTTTGCCAATTGGTACAGCGTATGCCGTTTGGACAGGAATTGGTGCTGTTGGAACTGTTTTGGTTGGAATTTTTATTTTTAAAGAGCCAGCGGCTTTCTGGAGAATCTTTTTTCTTACTACCTTAATCGCTTCAATTATTGGGTTGAAGTTTGTTTCTAGTCACTAAAAAATTGTACGCAGATTTAACAGATTAAGCAGATTTTCTCAGATTATTTTTTTTAATTCGGGTAATTTGTGAAATTGTTTCGCCAATTCGCTGTCGCTCGGGTCATGTCAGAAAACTTTTAATTGCTATACTTATGCAAGAAAATAATACCACCACTTTCATTTTTTTAGCAATAATTCTGTTGCTTGTCATCATCATTGGTTTAATGGTTTATCAATTAATGAAAGCCAAAAAATCTAAAGATGATGCCGAGAAAAGCTTTTATGCGCTGGAAATGAAAGTGAATGATTTGCAGTTAGAAACTCTAGAATCAAAACTGAATCCGCATCTTTTTAAGAATATTCTAAATTCAATTCAATCGCACGCTTATCAAACTTATTTTGCTTTGGATAAACTGGCGAATGTTTTGGATTATATTTTATACGAAAGCAAAAAGAAATTCGTAACAGCAAAAGAAGAAATTGATTTTGCGATGAATTTAATCGAAATCAACAAAATCAAAATCAGTCCGCTTTTTGAGTTGAAGATCAAAACCAACATCAATACAGAAGATAAGTTATACGAACAACCTTTACTGGCGCCTCTAATTTCTATCGATTTAATCGAAAATGCATTTAAACACGCTGATCTTCAAAGTGCCGATGCTTTTATTTCGGTCATTTTTGAATTTAAAGATAATGCGTTTTTTATGACGGTTTCGAATAAAATCTCAGATAAAAAAGTGCTGAAAAAGGAGCGAAGCGGTATTGGACATTCGACTTTGGAACACCGCTTAAGGATTATTTACAAAAACAATTTCAAACTGGACAGGTTTGTAGAAAACGATATTTATATTGCTCATCTAAAAATTGATTTACTTGAATACAAAACTGAAATGCTTGCTTCTGGACGATGAGTTACCAGGATTAACGTACCTAAAAATGCTTTGCGAACAAATTCCGGATTTGGAAATCGTAAAAACATTTAATAATCCCGAGAAATTGCTGAACGAAATTCCCCAGCTCGATTTTGATTTATTAATTTCAGATATCGAAATGCCGGGAATTAACGGTTTGCATCTTGCGGAAATGCTTCAAAACAAATTAGTTATTTTTTGTACGGCGTACAAGGAATATGCGGCCGATGCCTTTAATATTGATGCTGTAGATTATATTACAAAACCTGTAAAATTGGAACGTCTGCAAAAAGCGATCTCAAAAGCTTTTGAACGATTTCATAAACCGGAAGCTTCTAAGAAATTTATGCAGCTTAATACAGATAAAGGAAAAACGCTGTTGTATTTTAATCAAATTCAATACATCAAAACTGCATTAAGCGACAGTCGCGACAAAACAGTTCTTCTTGCAGACGGCAGTTTTTTGAATCTAAAAAATGTTAAATTTGATACACTTTTACACGAATTGCCAGAAGCTGATTTTTGCCGTGTAAACAAAAAAGAAATTGTTGCCGTAAAAGCCATTAAATTCTTTAATCATAACGAAATTGTTTTGCATCATTTAGAAGAAAACAATAAAAACAGCACGCTTTTATTAAGCGAAACGTATCGAGCCGATTTTTTAAAAAAGGTAAAAATCTAACTTATTACAAAGTTTTTCGGACTTGTTACATAGATTGAAAATTAGGTTTAAAAATCCTTTTTCAAGTAAAGATCAGTTTAGATATTTGCCCAACAAATTTAATAAATGGGTTATGAATAACATTAAGAACTCTCTGTTTTACGTCTCCGTAATTGGTGGTTTTACTGCTTTAATATATTGGGTGATTTCTAAAGGAGCTTCGCTTGAAGCAGGTCGACAAATCGTACATAAAAAAATAGAAAGCAATCATTGGAATGATTTTCTGCATTCAATGGTCGAAAATTTGCAACATCCTTTAGCAATTTTATTGGCGCAGATCGTGACTATTATTTTAGTTGCGCGTTTGTTTGGATGGATTTTTAGAAAAATCGGACAGCCGTCTGTAATTGGCGAAATGATTGCCGGAATTGTTTTAGGGCCGTCTTTGGTCGGAATGTACTTTCCGGAATTTTCGGCAGCTTTATTTCCAAAAGAATCTTTAGGAAATCTTCAGTTTTTAAGTCAGATTGGTTTGATACTTTTCATGTTCGTAATCGGGATGGAACTAGACTTAAAAGTGCTTAAAAATAAAGCGCACGATGCTGTTGTTATCAGTCATGCCAGTATCGTTATTCCGTTTGCATTAGGATTAACATTAGCCTATTTTATTTATCACACTTTTGCGCCAATAGGTGTTGAGTTTTCTTCTTTCGGATTATTTATGGGAATTGCCATGAGTATTACTGCATTTCCGGTTTTGGCCAGAATTGTACAGGAACGCGGTATGCAGAAAACCAAACTCGGAACTATTGCCATAACATGTGCGGCCGCAGATGATATTACAGCTTGGTGTATTCTGGCAGTTGTAATTGCGATTGTAAAAGCAGGTTCGTTTACAAGTGCCTTATATGTAATTGGCTTGGCGATTTTATATGTAATCGTGATGTTGAAAATTGTTCGTCCATTCTTGAAAAGAGTAGGAGACTTAAATTCGACTCGCGAAAGTTTAAATAAACCTGTTGTTGCTATTTTCTTTATCACACTTTTATTTTCTTCATACGCTTCTGAACTTATCGGAATCCATGCCTTATTTGGAGCATTTTTGGCAGGAGCAATTATGCCTGAAAATAACAGATTCAGAAATATTTTTATAGAAAAAGTAGAAGACGTTTCTATTATTGTTTTATTGCCATTATTCTTTGTATTTACAGGTTTACGTACGCAAATTGGTTTGTTAAACGATCCTTATTTATGGAAAATTACAGGATTAATTATTGCTGTTGCCGTTGCTGGTAAATTCTTTGGAAGTGCTTTGGCAGCAAAATTTGTGGGACAAAGCTGGAAAGACAGTTTGGCCATCGGAGCTTTAATGAACACTCGAGGCTTAATGGAATTGGTCGTATTAAACATTGGATATGATTTAGGAGTTCTTTCTACAGAAATTTTTACGATGATGGTAATTATGGCGTTGATAACTACTTTTATGACTGGTCCTGCTTTGGATTTTATTGGATGGATTTTTAAAGAAAAAATTACAGCCGTTCCGCAGGAAATTGGAAATAAAAGTAAATACAAAATCCTGCTTTCGTTTGCTACGCCAGAAAGAGGGAAAAAACTATTGAAAATCGCCAACAGTTTAGTCAAAAAACAACCTGATAATTCTATCGTTACCGCGATGCATTTATCTCTAAGTACAGAAGTCCACTCTTTTGATGTAAAAGATCACGAACGCAAAATGCTGATTCCGGTTGTTGAAGAATCAGAACGTTTGAATCAAAACATGGTAAGTGTATTTAAAGTAACGAATGATATTGATACGGATATCATTGATACAGCAAATCAAGGCGAATATGATTTACTATTGGTAGGTTTAGGGCAGTCCATTTTTGATGGAACTTTGCTTGGGAAAATTCTTGGTTTTACGACCAGAATTGTAAACCCGGATCGTTTGATTGATAAGTTTACAGGAAAAGAAGGTTTGTTTGAAAATTCTCCTTTTGATGAAAGAACCCGTCACATTATTACCAAAAGTAAAATGCCGGTTGGGATTCTTATTGATAAGGAATTCGAAGAAATGAACCAGATTTTCATTCCGATTTTTAGTAAAGAAGATGCTTTCTTAATTGAATACGCTAAAAAATTAATCAATAATAACGGTTCTCAAATTACCGTTTTGGATGCCGGCGGAGAAGTAAAAAACACCCGTGATATTCAGGAAACAATACGTTCGATAGAACAAATTGCACCAAATCATATCATGATCATGCACGACAGAACCATTAAAAAAGAGTTTTTAGAAAGTCAAAACATAATGATTATCAGTTTAGACAGCTGGAAAAAACTGATCGAATCTCAAAGTACATGGCTGAATAATACACCATCGGTTTTGATTTTGAAGCCATAAGGAGTTATAAATTCCAAAAAATAAAATCCAAATTCCAATTTTTGTTGGGGTTTGGATTTTTTTGTTGCTTAGATTTTTTTAGATATCCTGCAAGGTTTTCAAAACCTTGTAGGTATAGAGAGGCAGAGTTGAAAATTTAATGATCTGGTTAATAGGATACATTCTTATAATACCTACAAGGTTTTGAAAACCTTGCAGGAGTAGAAATTTAGATATAAAGTTTACAATTGGAATTTGGAATTTAAAAAATTTGGAATTTAAAATTAAAGTCCCAAATCCAAAACATAAGAAATCTTAACCGCAATATTATCCTCAAATCTTGATAATTGATTTGGCCCATAGCGGTAGAATCCACCTAAGCCAAGACCTTTGTAGATTTTGTTTAATTCGATTCCGGATTCAAAATAACCTTTGTCCAGAGTTTTGTAATCCTGGCCGACATGTTGCTGCGGATTTTCTAAAGTTCCCCACGCCATTCTTGTAACCAAAACCAAAGAAGGTCGTACTTTCTTTAAGATTCTGATGCGGTCAAAACCATGTTTGATCTGAAACATAATATATTGACTAGAGAAAAACTCATTAAAATACATTGTTTCAAAAGCATTTCTTCCTGCAAATGTAATACGCTGTACAACCGTTTCTTTTGTCAAGTTATTTGGTGCAGTATTATAAAGATGTGTTAGCGGAACATCGCCAAAAGCATAACCTCCTTGTAAAAGCAAACCTGTTTTCTGGCCGTTTAGATATTTCTTTTCATATTCGGCTTTAAAATCTACTTTCGCAAAATTGAAATCATTTTCAAATACATCAGGTAACGACTGTGTATATTGAAAAGTAAATCTCGGAAATCTTTTATCTGATTCTGTTCTGCCGGTCGGCGTCTGCATAAAATCACTAAACGGAGCCCAGACAAGCGAAAGCATTGCAGTTGTCATGACATAATTAGAATATAATTTTCCGTTTAAATTAAAAAGATAATCAAATTTGGGCTCGATATGATTTCGCGAAAGCTCTAAAACAGCTTCGGTTTTCGGAATAATTTTAGTTTGAATATTTCCTCTCCAGCCAGAATATTCATAAAAAGTACTAATGTTAATCGGACGCGGATCGTAAATTTTAAAAACACGTTTGTCAACCGCAAAAACAGTACTCGCAATTTCCCGAACATCATCTGCGTAATATCCGTTTAACCACGTATTAGTACTTTTGTCAAGTAAAACTCCAGCGCCTGTACTGTATTTAAAAACACCATCTTTAGTTCCGTAAGCTGTATAAGCTTCAATGCGGAAACTTTTAGAAAAACGATCATTCGTAATGCCGCCAAGTCCTAACCTAAATCCTTCGTAATTATTAAAACTGATGATTTTCTTTAAATCAAGATCAACCGGACCAATCGGGTAGAAACCATTAATGATTTTTCGGCCAATTCCTAAACGTTTTTCGACTCTGTTTCTAATAGAAAGACTGTCTAGCAATAAATATGTTTTTTGGCTTTTTAAGTCCAGATTTTCTTTTCGGTAAGCTTCCCAGAAAGTTTCTGGTTTTTTATTGGCATCGTCTTTAATTTCGATATAAAGCGCAGGGTTTTTTATCGGATTGTTAGTATTGAAATGAATGTCAAAACTATTACTCTCTGAAAGCAAATAAGTAAAATCTGAAGCTGCTTTTTTTCTCTGTTCAAAATTATCTTCGACATCACCGTCAAACTGGATTGTTCCGCCTAAAAATTTGATGTCATCATCGTTTTTTCCTTTTACAATTTTAAAAGTCGTATTACTTTGAAACCAAATTTTTTCACTCGGGATATATTCAAATTCATGAATACCGCTAATGTCCAAAACCCCTTTTGTACGCATTACCGCTTTTGCGACAGCAAAATTTTCCTGATCAATATATAAAACGCCTTCAAGTCCCGATGATCTTCTTTTTAATTTGTTTTTAAAGTAAATCATGTAAGTCGTACGTCCCTTTATATTTACACTATCTAATAATTTGTAGTTGTAAGTTCGAGGCGCATCATCCGAAATCGGGTTTTCGTATTTCGTTTCAAACAATTCATATTTAGGATCGTAAATTGAAATAGACTGCAGATTAAAAGCAAAAATTTCATAAACGGGTTGTTTAAAACCTGCAATTTTGGTTCCCAGAACGGTTTCTTTAAGTTTGTTACTGCCGAATTGATATTGCGAAACTTTCTCCGTTTGAAACAAATGCTGTTTGCTGATAATCTCTTTAAATTTATAATCTGAAGAATCTATGTTTATCGTTTTCTTATCAAGATTTTTATAAGAAGCCAAAGAATCAATTCTTCCATCAATAGAATCGGGATTGGCTGTTACAATAAGTTTATTGTAGGTTTTATATTCAAAACTGCTTAATTTTTTCTGCGGATTGTTTTTGTTCTTATTGGCGATTACTTTTTTTATAATCGTTAATGCGGGATTCTCATTAGAAACAACAACTTCTTTTAAATCGTCTGTTTTTTCTAGCAGCGAAACAGGGTAAAACTTTTTATTAGCTTCAATAATTATGTTTTTGGTTTGAAATCCGATATAGGAAACAGTAAAATTGGAAGGTTTCACAGTCGATTTCAGAATAAATTTACCATCAACATCCGTAATCGTATTGTTATTGTCTGAAGTAGAAATTGTAGCAAAAGGAAGTGGTTTATTTTTGGAATCAGTTACAATTCCATTGATTTGAAATTGCGCCTGAATAGTAAGCGTAAAAAACAAAGTCAAAAAACAAAATAGCTTCATACAGAGGGTTATAGTTTCAGAAACGAAAAGAATGTGATTTTCGTATGGCAAAAATAAGAATAAAAAAATCCGTCTAGTACAATTTTACTAAACGGATTTTTATTTTATATCGAATAAAGTTACACTTTCATGATTTCGGCTTCTTTTGCAGCCAATAATTCATCAATTTTTTTAATGTAAGCATTCGTTAAATTCTGAACTTCTTCTTCTGCAGATTTGCAAACGTCTTCAGAAGTTCCTTCTTTTTCTAATTTTTTAATGTCTGTGTTTGCGTCTTTACGAACGTTACGAACACCAATTTTTGCATCTTCAGCTTCAGATTTTGCTTGTTTTGCCAAATCACGACGACGCTCTTCTGTAAGAGGCGGTACGCTGATGATGATAACGTCTCCGTTATTCATTGGGTTAAAACCAATATTGGCAATCATAATAGCTTTTTCAATTACAGAAAGCATGTTTTTTTCAAACGGCTGTAAAGTAATTGTTCTTGCATCAGGAACGCTGATTTTTGAAACTTGAGAAAGTGGGGTTGCAGATCCGTAATAATCTACAAAAACACTTCCTAACATTGCCGGAGAAGCTTTTCCGGCGCGGATATTAAGAAATTCTTTTTCTAAATGCGCAATAGAACCGTTCATTGATTCTTCTGTACTTTCTAATATAAAATCTATTTCTTCGCTCATTTTTTTTAGATTTTTAGATTTATAGACGGATTCGATTTTAAACTTTTAAAAAAGAATACATCTAATATACTAACTATATAGTTTTTGTTTTTTGTTTGCTTGTAAAGTAAAATGAAAAAAATCCAAGAAGTCTAACATTCTAAGAAGTCTGACAATCTATATACTAACGACAGTTCCGATGTTTTCTCCGTCACAGATTTTTAATAAATTTCCGATTTTGTTCATATCAAAAACAACAATTGGCAATTTATTTTCCTGGCTTAAAGTAAAAGCAGTTGTGTCCATTACATTTAATCCTTTTTTCAGAACATCATCAAAAGAGATAAAATCGAATTTTACAGCCGAAGCGTTTTTCTCCGGATCAGAATCGTAAACTCCATCAACACGTGTTCCTTTTAAGATCACATCAGCATTGATTTCGATTCCTCTTAAAACCGCTGCAGTATCAGTAGTAAAATAAGGGTTTCCTGTTCCTGCACCAAAAATTACAATTCTTCCTTTTTCAAGGTGGCGGTCTGCTCTTCTTTTGATGTAAGGTTCAGCAATAGATTCCATTTTTAGCGCAGTCTGAAGACGGGTTTTCATTCCTTTATCTTCAAGAGCACCCTGCAATGCCATTCCGTTAATAACAGTAGCAAGCATTCCCATATAATCGCCTTGTACTCTATCCATACCGGCACTTGCACCAGCAACGCCTCTAAAAATATTTCCTCCTCCAATTACAATAGCAATTTCTACGCCTTTACTGTGAATCTGCTTGATCTCATCAGCATACTCAGCTAATCTTTTTGGGTCAATACCATATTGTAAATCACCCATTAAGGCCTCGCCGCTAAGTTTTAGAAGAATTCTTTTATATTTCATTTTGTATGTTGCGTTAATTTGTGCAAATATAGACATATTCTGATTTTTAAAAATAATGTTTTAAAAAAATAATTTTGATCTTCTTTTATCGACAATGTGATAAAAGTCATTCCTACATCTTCTTAAAATTTGTATTTTTATTGTATCCTAAACGAAACTAATATGAAAAGTATTGTAGCCAAAGCATTATTCAACAGTTATTCTTATTCTGAATACCGAAAATTAGTAACCGATTTATTATCTGAAGGGAAATCAACAGGTGATGTGCAGTCTGAAAGTCTGACCAATTATACCAAGTTGAATGAAGCCCGAATGAACCGCCTTGAAAAAACCATCAAAATTGACGAAGTTACATTTGATAAACTTCAAAAATTAGAAAACCATTATATCTGGCTTGTAATTTCTGAAGGCTGGTGCGGTGATGCGGCGCAAATACTTCCTGTTTTAAATAAAATGGCTCTGGGATCGGATAAAAAAATTGATCTTAAAATTGTTTTGCGTGATGATAATGACGAATTAATGAGTCAGTATTTAACAAACGGTGGAAGAGCGATTCCTAAAGTAATCGTAATTTGTAAGGAAGCCGGAATTGTTCGTACAGATTGGGGACCAAGACCAAAAGGAGCGTCTGATTTAATGACGAATTATAAAAAAGAATTTGGTGTAATTGATGAAAAAATTAAAACCGATCTGCAATTGTGGTATTTAGCAGACAAAGGAATTTCTGTTCAGGAAGAACTGCTGGAAATCATGGAAAAAATAAAATATAACCGATTGTAATTTTGTTTAAGGAATATGGAAATGAGTTGAAACTTTGTTAAAGTATTGAAAATAAAACCAATATAAATAATAATTGTAGGAAAATATTTTTTTGTAATCTAATTTTTTGTATCTTAGTAATAAGATCCCTCTTCTATTATTTACTTTTTTGATTTACTCTTTTTATTGGTGTCTATTTAATAACTAACAATTAAAAAATGCACTATTATGAAAAAGTTATTCGAAGGGTTTTATGAATTTTTTTCGAGATTATTGTTTGGAGGGAAAAACCTGCCACATTATTAACTCTAACTCAAAGAGAAAAGATTATAGGATAGAAATATTCTAATTTAAGAGCTGGCACATTACTAGTATTGTAATGTGCTTTTTGTTTAAAAGCTTATTATAGACACTCCTAAACTAATGTTTTGAATGTTTTTTTGATCGTAAAGACGAAAATCATATTGTGATGTTTCGACAAAAATGGTAAACTCATCAGAACCTATTCCGAGACGTAATTTGCGGTAAAGACCATTAAGGTCTCCTCTTCCTAAAGCAAATCCTTTTCCATAACCAGCTTGTACTGTGATTCTTGTTTCCAGACCTACTTTTGGACTTAATCCGAAGTTAAGATAAACAGGAACAGCAACTAATTTGTCGTTCCATTTATAGTCAATTCCCGTATGAAGACCAAGAGTTATCCATTTTTTGTATTGAATACCGTAGCCAATCTTAGATCCAAGACCATCTGGCACCAGCCATGCATTATTATGAGAACCATATTGATCATCAGGTTCATTTATATCCGGATTTCCAGTTATTGAAGCAGCGATGTCAAATTGAAAATAAGTGAATTTTTTCTTTTCAGACTGAGCAGCTGTGTTTATAAAACTGAGAATAAGAAGTCCAAATAGAAAGTGCCTCATAGAATGTTGGTTTTATTGTAAACTTTCTTCAAACAAAGTAATATCAATTGCATTTTTTACATCGTAATTACCAATTTTTGTCCGGCGTAAAACGGTTAAATGCGAGCCAGAGTTCATTGCTTTTCCAAAATCAAAAGCAAGCGAACGAATATAAGTTCCTTTAGAACAAACTACCCTAAAGTCTATTTCCGGCAATGCAATTCTTGTGATTTCAAATTCGTGAATCGTAGTTTTTCTGCTTTCAATTTCGATAGTTTCTCCCGCACGTGCATGTTCATATAAACGAACACCATCTTTTTTAATGGCAGAAAAAATCGGCGGTTTCTGGTCGATTTCGCCTAAAAATTGTTTTACCGTTTCATGAATTAAAGCTTCGTCGATATGATCTGTTGGAAAAGTCTGATCGATTTCGGTCTCTAAATCATACGATGGAGTAGTGGCTCCGATGTAAAAAGTTCCCGTATATTCTTTGGCCTGACCTTGCAGTTCTGAAATTCTTTTGGTGAATTTTCCAGTGCAGATCAATAAAAGTCCTGTCGCCAAAGGATCTAAAGTTCCGGCGTGGCCAATTTTGAACTTTTTTGGAAGTCCGACTTTATTAATTAAAAGGTATTTTAATTTATTGACTGCTTGAAACGAACTCCATTTTAAAGGTTTGTCTATCAATAAAACTTGTCCGTCTAAATATTCTTCAGGAGTCATTATATAATGGTAAGCGGGTGAATGAAAAAGTGAATCAATAATAAAATGATTCCAGCGATAATTCGGTAATAACCAAAAACTTTAAATCCGTTTTTAGTCAAAAATCCTATGAAAGTTTTAATAGCCAAAAGTGCTACAATAAAAGCCACAACGTTTCCGATAATCAAATAATTGATTTGATCGTGAGATAATACAAATCCGTCTTTATAATAATCGTAACATTTTTTTGCCGTTGCACCAAACATTGTTGGAACGGCAAGAAAAAATGAAAATTCGGCTGCTGTAGTTCTTGATAATTTTTGAGACATTCCACCAACGATACTTGCGCCACTTCGTGAAACTCCCGGAATCATAGCGATACACTGAAATAATCCGATTTTTAAAGCTTGTAAATAAGTGATTTCCTGTGAGGTTTCTGCTGTATTTGGATTGTTGAACCATTCGTCAACTTTCAATAAAATAATTCCTCCAATTAAAAGAGAAATAGCAACCGTAACTGGATTTTCTAATAAACCATCAATAAAATCACTCAACAATAATCCTAAAACTACTGCCGGAATAAAAGCCACTAAAAGTTTAAAGTAAAAATCAAGCGTTTGAAAGAAACGTTTGAAATATAAAACCACAACCGAAAGGATAGCACCAAGCTGAATAACAATTGTAAAAAGTTTGGTAAAATCGTCGTGTGCAATTCCGAAAAAAGAAGAGGCAATAATCATGTGTCCAGTTGAAGAAACAGGTAGAAATTCTGTAATTCCTTCAATAATGGCAAGGATAATAGCTTGTAATGTGTTCATTTAGATAGTTAGATTTTTTAGATTATTAGACTTTCTTAGATTTTAAAAGATTAATGTCTAAATAATCTAATATTCTAAGATGTCTAAAAAAGTCTATTTTGATTTTTTAAAAATAGAATAAATCGTAATTCCAAAACCAATTAAAACGGTTGTTGGCGCTAAACGAATACGTCTAAAACTAAAAACATCTTCATTAAAAACATTCGGATTATCACTTCCTCCGCCAGACATTAGAATAAATCCTAAAGCAATTACACCAATTCCGATTAAAAGGATTTTGTAATTGATTCCGTCAAAAAGGAATTCCTGTTTTTGTTGTTCTTGTATTTCTTTATTATTGTTTTTCATTTTTATTTTTTTGTCACCCAGAGCAAAGCCGAAGGCATTTTTATTTAAATCTATCCCGAGGCTTCGGGACTAAAATCAGAAATCTAAAATTTAATAAAGATCGTCTGTTCTTAAATTTAGGAAACGTTGAGTTGCAAAGTGTGTACTTACCCAGGTAATTAAAACTCCTAATCCGAAAACGGCCAATAAAACCAATCCAATTAAAGCTTTATCTTCTAAAATTCCTAATCCAGGGAAATTGGTTTCAACATAAAATAAAACACCAATTAATGCAATAATAGCTAAACCTGCGCCCAGCATTCCTAGTTTCACACTTCTCATAACAAAAGGTTTACGAATAAACGATTTTGTTGCACCAACCATTTGCATGGTTTTAATGATAAAACGATTAGAATGTATTGATAAACGCAATGAACTATTGATTAATAATACCGCAATTACAGTGAGGAATCCGCTGATAATCAAAATCCACATACTTACTTTTCTGATGTTGTCGTTTACCAGATTTACCAATTGTTTGTCGTAAACAATATCAGAAATCATAGTATTTTGACGCAGACGACTTTCGATTTTTGCGATGCTGTCTCTTTCAACATAATCTGCTTTTAAGTGAATGTCGTACGAATTCAACAATGGATTTTCGCCTAAAAAGGTTAGAAAATCTTCACCAATAATATCTGTGTGTTCTTTCGCAGCTCTTTCTTTTGTTACATATACAAAAGATCTTGCATAAGGCGCTCTTTTCAATTCAGTATTAAATGCTTTTATAATACTGTCGTTAGCTTCATTTTTAAAGAAAACCGTCATTGCGATTTTTTCTTTAAAGTCGTCTGCCAGTTTTTTAGAATTAATAATGAATAATCCCAATACTCCCAAAAGGAACAATACCAGAAATACACTTAAAACAACCGAAAAATAAGAGGAAATTAACCTGCGCTTTTGAAATTTATCAAAGTTAGAACTCATAGTTTGCTTAATTATGTGGTAAAAATAATAAAGAATTTCTTTATTTAAAGTTATTAACGAACTTTTATAATATAAATGTACGATTAGATATTGAATAAAAGAATTTAACCGCAAAGTCCGCAAGGTTTTTTTGATTCATAACTTTGTAAAAACACAAAGTTCGCAAAGCTTTGTGTTATCCAGCTTTGCGAAACTTTGCGAAATACTTTGTGATCTTTGTGGTAAAAATAACCGCAAAGCTTTAAAGCCTCTGTCCCTATGAACCTTTGCCACTTTGAACCTCTACTTAACCTTATAAATCTCAATACTTTTCAACCATTTAACATGTCTCGGCCCAGTTTTAATATCATTCGCAGAAATCAAAATCATATCGCCGTCTTTAATTGGTTTTCCGTTTTCTTCAAAAAGGACATAAACATTTTGTCCTGTTGGATTATTAAAAATTTCTGCCCACGAAAAAGTTGCTTTATAATCGTCTGAAGCCCTTGCAACAATATAAAAATTGCGGTCTTTGTGTCCGTTTTGTATGATTTTTGCTTTTTCTAAAATATCTTTTAACAAAACACCTTTAGAAATTTTATCGTCTTTTTTTACTTCACCGCTTTGGCAGACAATTTTTAAATCTTTAAGGATAACCACATTCATTTTCTTTAAAGAATCAACGCTTATTTCTAATGGAAATTCAACTTCGCCTTTTACATCAATTTTGTGATTGATTAATTTTAAACTATCTGATGCAGTTAAGATTTTATGATCTTCTTTTTTTTCAGCTGTAACCTTTTTTTCTGAAACCGCAGTATTTTCTTTTTTAGTTTGATTGCAATTAGTAAAGCTTAAAGCCAGTAGAAAAATCAGGATGTAGAATTTTGTTTTCATGAGATTTTATATTTTAATGATTTGATGTTTAGTTAAAAAATCGAAGCGTTACAAAAAAGTTTCTGCCTTCTTCCGGATAACCTTCTGTAATGCTGTAATTTCTATCGAAGATATTATTAATTCCCGCATCAAGACTAAAGTTTTTTAGAATTTTACCCGATCCGTAAAGATTTAATAACGTATAATCCGGAACGCGCGCTCCGTAACTTGTGCTGAATCTTGGCGAATTAAATTCGGCATTGGCGATTAATTTTAGAATTTTAATCGGCTCATATTCTACAGTTCCCATCGCTTTTGTATTCGGAACATCGGTAAAATGAATTAACGGATTTGTAATGTTTTTTCTTTCCAAATACGTATAATTTACATTCAGATTCAAGTTTTCAAAAATCGAATAATTCAACTGCGCTTCAATACCTTTATATTCGGCCTTACCAAAATTCTGCATTTGAGATTTTCCCGGTTCAACATTGCTTACGCTCAAAATCGCGTCTGAAAGCGAGCTGTAAAAAAGCGCCGTCTGGAAAGTCAGCTTTTCCAACAACTTTCCTTCATAATTCAATTCATAATTTACAGCCGTTTCCGGTTTTAAATCCACATTCGGAATCGCAGTTCCCATTTTATAAGAGTAACGATCTTTAATTGTTGCAAATCTTGTTTTTTTGGCAACCGTTGCGCCAATTTTATCCGTTTCGGTCAAATGATAAAAGAAACCAATCTGCGCATTGTAAGCATCGCTCGCATCAGCTTCCGGATAATCTGAAATTACTTTTGTTGTGGCGTTATAATCCTGCGCTTCTTTATTTTTTCTAATGTTATAACTCACGCCCGGAACAATCGTAAATTTTGAAGTTACGTTATAAATATCTTCAATTCCCACCGTAATTGTATTATCAACAAAACGCCTTACAGGTTCGCCTAGATTGTTTTCACGGTGTACATCTTCTTTAAAATGAACTGCAATTTTCAAATCATTTTTCGGAATCATCAGCGTATTATATTCTACATTTCCGCCATAGGTATAATCATTGTACAAACTCTGAAACGCATACGCTTTGGTCTGCGCCGTATAAGTGGCATCGTCATAACTGTTCAAAGTGTTTTTGAATCTATCATAATACAATCGCGTTTTAAAACTGTTTTTATCGTCAAGACCAGAATTCGAAATAAAATAATAACTCTCTTTATCCCAATTTGGCCATTCCCAATAACGTGGTTTTGTTAACAAAGAATTCAGCGGATCATTTCCGGTATAAACCGGATTTCCTTTTTCGCCTTGTTGATTAATATATCCAATTGCATATTCGCTTTTTTTAGATGGCGTCCAGCCCACTTTAAAATTGATTTTCTGATCGGCACGGTACGAATTGTCTCTTTCGCCGCCGTCTTCATTTTTTGTCGGAACAAAATTAGAAGACATTCTGGAAGAATTTCGATGCAAATACGAATAACCGCCCTGAACATAAAAATCGCCCAATTTTGAACCAATATTAATGTTGCCACGATAACCATTCGTATTAATTCCGCCTAAAGAGCCGTCGTATTCTAAAGATTTTGTTGGCTTACGCGAAATAAGATTAATCGCGCCACCCAAAGAATTTGGTCCATAAAGTACAGACGAAAATCCTTTTGAAACATCAATCGCAGCCAAATCAAAAGTCGTAAAACGAGCCAGATCGACATAACCGTCGTACGGAACATAAACTGGAATTCCGTCCATATAAACCGGAACCTGACGCAAATCAAAACCACGAACCGTAACCATAGATTCGTTTCGCGGGCCGTTAGCCGTAAGACTGACTCCCGAAAGCAAATTAAGCGCTTTTGAAACCTCCATTTTGTTTTGAGATTCCATTGCTTTCGCGGAAATTCGGTTTAAAGTATCAGCAATTTTGCCTGTTTTTATGATTACTTCCCCAAGTGTAAACATTTTAGCCGTTTTGACAGAATCTGTCGCAGAAGTATTGTTTTGCTGACTAAATCCGAGAATCGGAAGCAGTAAAAAAGTTATAATTTTTAATTTCATTTTGGTTGATTTTTTCAGTATGTTTTTAAAGGAATACTGATGGTTATAAAATTGTTTTTTGGGTGTTTTTAATGAATAGATTTTAAATTTTTCTGATTTCCCAAACCAGCGATAGATAATATAAACCGCCAATTGATGGCCCGCCAAGAATAGAAGTATACGCTTTGTTTAAAATATTAGTGCCGCCCAATTTTGTTGTAAGACCAGATTTTTTGAAATTATAATTGATCTGCGCGTCCATTGTCCAATATGCTGGAACATTGCCGCTTACTAAAAATGAAACATAATCGTAATTGTTTTGATAACGTGCACTCGCACTCGCGCCAAGATTTTTCCAGATATTTTCTGCCATCAAAGTTCCGTTTACATTAAATTCAGGCGTATTAAAACCGTCTTCCAATCCATCTTTATCATCGGTTCTGTCAAGTTTGGTGTACGTTAGATTTCCTAAAGCCGTAAACATTTCGCTGATTCTATATTTTAAACCCAAACTTCCTCCGTAATTGTAAATTTTACTTTTAGAATTCGTCCATAAACGGTAACGATTTTGAGTAGTTTTAGAATACAAAGCTGTCGGAATCTGTGCAAGATCCGTAGTGTTCGGAATACTGGCTTCGACTTGAGCGATAAAATTTTTATAAGCGTTGTAATAAAAATCGGCATCAATAAATAAAGTTTTATTTAAAGCAATTCCTCTAAAACCAAATTCAAAAGAATTGACAAATTCCGGTTTCAGATACGTATAAGGATTTTTTTGAAGTGTGCCTTGGTTTTTTGCAATCGCTGCCGCCTGAGTAAGACCATTTGTGTTCACATCACTATTGACCTGCGATTGAAATTTATCTATAGAAGCTTTTGTATATGAATTTTCAAAAATACCATCCGACATAATTCGAAGACCGCCAACGCGTTTTACACCACCCGAATTTACATTAGAAAAACCTTCGAAAATACTCGGAAAACGATAGCCGTTTTGATAAGATGCTCTAAAATTAATGGTTTCTTTTGGTGAATAAACTGCCGTAAACTGAGGCGTAAATTTAGCCTCAAAATAATCCGCTTTGTCCATTCTTAAAGTCGCGCCCAAACGTAATTTCTGATTGAATAAATCTTTTGTCAATTGCGTAAAAGCGCCTGTTTTTTGATACGTCAAATTTTCATCAGCATGTACAGGATTTATAAAATAATTTCCGTCGGGAACAATAATATAGGTTCTGTAATCAAAACCGCTTAATAATTTGGCATCTATTTTTTGGAAGAAATCAGCAAAAAGTTTGTCCCAATTTAATAAGCCTTCCGCATGTACCAAAGAAGATTTTACACGCAAAGCCGCGCCGATATCCCAATTGTTAATGTTGATTAATTCTTCTTTTTTGGCTTCATAAGCAGGCGTTCCCGGCTCAAATCTTCCCTGATCAGAAGTTGTTCGGGCAATTCTGTGTGCATCAGCAACCGAAGAACCATTCGCGACAGCGTTTTTATAAGCGGTCGAATAATCGGCAAACCATTTATCATCTGATTTATATGCGCGATCCATATTTTCGGCAAGCGAACGCATATTATACGAATCTCCCGTATTTTCTGAAGTTACATAACCTTTTACCTGAAAAACAGGTGTATGATAATCTACCGCAAATTGATTTAAAGTATAATTGTCTAATGTAAATCGGTTCGAACGCTGATAAATGGTATTAATAAGAACCGTTTTATACGTTACAGCCAATTCATGATCTTTCTTCGGACGAAAATAAAAACCAACATCAGCTTTGTAATTTTTAATGTCATAATCAGAAATATCAGTTTCGCGGTAACCTGTTCTCGCAACAACATAATTTTTACCATTTAACGAAAGTGTTTTTCTATTTGCCGATTCGTTTCCGTAACCGTTTACTTCATCAAAAGCCGGATTATCTGCACCGTACAAATTAGTCGAAGCATTTAAGCTTGGTGCCAAATCTGTTCTGTCATCGGCAATCCAATCTGTTCCGCCCGTTGTTGAGGCGTTGAATTTTACCGCTATTTTTTCGCTAAAAGCCTGAGCATATCTCAAATTAAACTGTGAATATATTTTTGGTGAAAACCGATCAATATTTCCAACATGATTTACGCCAGTTAATTGCTGAATGCTGATTCCTTGATATTCAAAAGGATTTTTAGTTTGAATATTCGCCAGACCGTTTATAGAATTTAATCCGTATAATGCAGAAGCTGTTCCCGGAATAATTTCAATTTTATCAATGTCAAGATCATTCGCGCCAAGCGCATTAGCAATTGGCGCGCCCAAATGTGGTGCCTGATTATCGATTCCGTCTACCAACTGTGCAAAACGGACATTTGTTGTGTTGGCAAAACCACGTGTATTGATCACTTTAAAACCTAAACTTGGCGTAATAATCTGTACGCCTTTTACATTTTCTAAAGCTTCAAAAATACTTGGTGCGCCCATATTTTTGGCTTCCGCCGATTTTAATTGCTCAATACTAATTGGCGATTGCATCAGTTTTTCTGAACGACGTGAAGCTGTAATTACGATTTCATTTAAAACTTCTTTTTTTATACTGTCTTGTTCCTTTTTCTGATTTTCGACTTGAGCAAAACTTTTAAGACTTATAAAAAGAAAAAATATGTAATGTGGTATTTTCATAATTTGCGATGATTTTCAGTATGTTTTAAAATGAATACTGATGGTTTTGGAAATTGGTTTTTGGTTAATGGTTTTTAATGTATTGATGGTATAGTTTAATTTTTTCTCCCGCAGGTTTTAGAGATTAAGCTGATTTATTTTATTAGAATTTCAGTTTCTGAGTTTCCTGTTTTGCAAACTCTTTAATTCGGTTTTCAATTTCATAAAATACGGTAATTGCATTTTCTCCCGCTGTGGTAAGTTTTGCGCCGCCGCCGCCTTTTCCTCCTAAAAGTTTTTCTACAAGCGGCGTTTCAGCACGCTGATTCATTTCTTCAACCAATTGCCAGGCTTGTCGATACGCCATTTTCATTTCTTTGGCCGCATTGGTAATCGATCCGGTCTTTTGGATATTTTCGAGTAGCCAAATTTTTCCTATTCCAAGAAATGCACCCTCGGCTTCTTCAATCCAAACCCGAACTTCAATATTGTATTTTTTGTTTTCTGACATTAGTATTTTATTCGTTGAGTATGTTTTCAACACCTAGAATCATAGTTTTTGAAACCATCAAACAAGTCGTTTCACATATTAAAAATACACATAGTTTAATTATATGAAAGAAAATTATTTCTTTTTTTAAGATGAAATCTAGGTTTCTATATGTTTAAAAAAATACAGCGCTAATTAATACGTATTTTATATTTGCAATAATACGTATTTATACTTAAATAAAAATAAGTATTTTGTGATTTTATTTCTTTGTCAGCGAAATAGCTTTGGAACAAAGAACAATAAATGTAAATTTGCAGACTAAATTCAGTGATAAAACTTTGAAACTTTGTCACTCTGAACCTTTGAACCTTAGAAATGAAATACAATCCGAACGAAATAGAAGCCAAGTGGCAAAAATATTGGGCAGAAAATCAAACTTTTGCAGCCGAAAATAATTCTGAAAAACCAAAACACTACGTACTCGATATGTTTCCGTATCCGTCTGGTGCAGGATTACACGTTGGGCATCCGCTGGGATATATTGCGTCAGATGTATATTCTCGTTTCAAAAGACATCAAGGATTTAATGTTTTGCACCCAATGGGTTACGACAGTTTCGGATTGCCGGCAGAACAATATGCCATACAAACAGGACAACGTCCGGAAGATACTACACGCGTAAATATTGACGGCGGCGTTGATAAAGAAGGCAAACAAATTGCAGGATACAGAAAACAATTAGATAATATCGGATTTTCTTTTGACTGGAGCCGCGAGGTTCGTACGTCAAATCCGGATTATTACAAACATACACAATGGATTTTTATTCAATTATTTAATTCTTGGTATTGCAAAAAACAAGGTCAGGCATTTGATATAAAAGATCTTGTAACGGTTTTTGAAGAATCCGGAAATGCTTTGGTTGAAGCAGTTTGCGACGACAATGTTGCAATTTTTAATGCTGATGAATGGAATTCGTATTCTGACGATCAAAAAGAAAAAATCCTTTTGCAATACAGAATGACGTATTTGGCAGAAACCGAAGTAAACTGGTGTCCCGGTTTAGGAACTGTTTTGGCAAATGATGAAATTGTAAATGGAGTTTCTGAGCGTGGAGGGTTTCCTGTTATAAGAAAAAAAATGACACAATGGAGTATGCGAATTTCTGCTTATGCCGAACGCTTGCTTCAAGGTCTTAATGATATTGATTGGAGTGAATCTATAAAAGAATCGCAAAGAAACTGGATTGGAAAATCCGTTGGTGCTTTAGTTAAGTTTCAAGTTTCAAGTTTCAAGTCTCAGGTTGACGCGCAAAGTGATGAAACTTTAAACGTGAAACCTGAAACAAATTTTATTGAAGTTTTCACGACAAGACCTGACACTATTTTTGGAGTGACTTTTATGACTTTAGCACCAGAACATGATTTGGTAGCTAAAATTACAACTCCGGAACAAAAAGCTGCAGTTGAAGCGTATATCGAAAAAACATCAAAACGTTCTGAACGTGAGCGTATGGCTGATGTAAAAACCATTTCTGGAGTTTTCACCGGAGCTTATGCAGAACATCCGTTTACAAAAGAAGCAATTCCGGTTTGGATTGGGGATTATGTTTTGGCTGGTTACGGAACTGGTGCTGTTATGGCGGTTCCTTGCGGTGACGAGAGAGATTATGCTTTTGCAAATTTCTTTAAAGGTCAAAACGGAATGCAGGAAATCAAAAATATCTTCGCTAATGTTGATATTTCTGAGGCTGCTTACGGATCTAAAGACAATGTAGAAATCGCTAATTCTTATTTCCTAAACGGATTAAATTATAAAACAGCAACCACAAAAGTAATTGCTGAATTAGAAAAAATAGGACAAGGAACTGGAAAAACCAATTACCGTTTGCGTGATGCCGTATTTTCACGTCAGCGTTATTGGGGAGAACCTTTCCCGGTTTATTATATAAACGGACTTCCAAAAATGATTGATGCAAAGCATTTGCCAATTATTTTGCCGGAAGTTGAGAAATATTTACCAACCGAAGATGGTTTGCCTCCTTTAGGAAATGCTCCGGTTTGGGCTTGGGACATTATTCAGAATAAAGTAGTAAATACTCAATTCATTGACAACGTTCATATTTTTCCTCTTGAATTAAATACTATGCCAGGCTGGGCGGGAAGTTCATGGTATTGGATGCGTTATATGGATGCACATAATGAAAATGAATTTGCGTCTGCAGCAGCTCTAGCATACTGGGAAAGTGTAGATTTATATATTGGAGGAAGCGAACACGCAACCGGACACTTATTGTATTCTCGTTTCTGGAATAAATTCTTAAAAGACAAAGGTTTTGCTCCAACCGAAGAACCATTCAAAAAACTGATTAATCAGGGAATGATTTTGGGAACTAGTGCTTTTGTTTATAGATTGGAAGGAACAAATAGTTTTGTTTCTAAAAATAAAATTGGAGATCAAAAAGTACAGCCGATTCACGCAGATGTTTCGATGGTGAATTCTTCTGATGAATTAGATGTTGAAAAATTCAAAGCTTGGAGAGAAGATTACGCCAATGCAGAATTCATTTTAGACGATAACGGAAAATACATTGTTGGTCGTGAGGTTGAAAAAATGTCAAAATCGAAATACAATGTAGTAACGCCAGATGATATTTGTGCAGAATACGGTGCCGATACATTGCGTTTATACGAAATGTTCTTAGGTCCGTTGGAGCAGGCAAAACCTTGGAATACAGCTGGAATTTCAGGAGTTTTTGGCTTCCTTAAAAAATTATGGAGATTGTATTTTGATGATAATGGTTTAATCGTAAACAACGACGAACCAACAAAAGACAATTTAAAAACATTACACAAAACAATCAAAAAAGTACAAGATGATATTGAGAATTTCTCTTTCAATACTTCGGTTTCTCAGTTTATGATTTGTGTGAATGAATTGTCAACTCAAAACTGTCATTCTAGATCGATTTTAGAACCATTAGCAATTTTGGTTTCTTCTTACGCGCCGCATATTGCTGAGGAATTATGGTCGCAATTAGGAAATACAACTTCTATTTCGCAAGTTCCTTTTCCAGTTTTTGAAGAAAAACATTTAGTTGAAACTAATAAAGAATACCCGGTTTCTTTCAACGGAAAAATGCGTTTTACTATCGAATTGCCTTTGGATTTAACCAAAGAACAAATTGAAGAAATCGTGATGAAAGACGAAAGAACACAAAAACAATTGGATGGTAAAACTCCAAATAAAGTGATTATTGTTCCTGGTAAGATTATTAATTTGGTTGGTTAACCAAATAAATTCCAAATATTTAAAAATTCCAAATTCCAATTTTTGTTGGGGTTTGGGATTTTTTTTGTTTTGTCTGTCTGAGCGGAGTCGAAGACCACGCCAAAAACTCTACAAAGATTGGAGATTTAGATTGCGGAGCTACTTGCGTGGTCTTCGACTTCGCTCAGACAGACAAAATGAGGTAAATTTTTTGCCACAGATTAAAATGATTTCCACAGATTTTTTAAAAATTAAATCAAGTATTTCACGCAGATTTTAAAAGATTGAAGCAGATTTATACAGATTAAAATAAATGAAAAATTACTTTAGATCTGCTCTAATCTGCAAAAATCAGCGTGAAAAAAAACATTAAAATCTGTGAATCTAAAATGATTTCCACAGATTTTAAAAGATTGAAGCAGATTTATACAGATTAAAATAAATAAAAAATCACTTTAGATCTGCTCTAATCTGCAAAATCTGCGTAAAAAAACATTATAATCTGTGAATCTAAAATGATTTCCACAGATTTTAAAAGATTGAAGCAGATTTATACAGATTAAAATAAATAAAAAATCACTTTAAATCTGCTCTAATCTACTAAATCTGCGCGAAAAAAACTCCAAAATGTCAAAATGGCATTTTGTTAAAATGGTTCGCAATTTGATCTTTGTTTTGTAACTTTAAAAATCAATCTAAAAATCAAAAACATGGGAGGTTCATATATTATTCTTGCCGGAGCTATAATGTTATGTAGTTGGTGGGTGAGTTCGACTTTAAAAAGGAAATTTGAATTATATTCAAAACTGCAATTACGAAACGGAATGAGCGGTCGTGAAATTGCTGAAAAAATGCTTGCGGATAACGGAATTACAGATGTTCGAGTTATTTCGACTCCGGGACAATTAACAGATCACTACAATCCGTCTGATAAAACAGTCAACCTTAGTGAAGCAGTTTATAATCATCGTAATGCCGCTGCCGCTGCGGTTGCTGCACACGAATGCGGTCACGCGGTTCAACATTCTGTAGGTTATCAATGGCTTACTATGCGATCGACTTTAGTGCCAATTGTTAATGTTGCATCTAATTTTATGCAGTGGATTTTATTGGCTGGAATTCTTATGATTCAGGTATTTCCACAATTATTGCTAGTTGGAATCATTCTTTTTGCTGTTACAACGCTGTTCTCTATTATTACATTGCCTGTGGAGTATGACGCAAGTAACAGAGCGTTGGCATGGTTAGAAAATAAACACATGCTGGCACCAGAAGAACAAGCGGGAGCAAAAGATGCTTTAAAATGGGCAGCAAGAACTTATTTAGTTGCAGCAATTGGATCAATTGCAACGTTGTTGTACTATATTTCTATTTATTCAGGAAATAGCAGAAGAGATTAATTTTATAATTGAGATAATTAGTCCATTAGATAATTTATAAAACCCCGATAGATTTTAAATCTGTCGGGGTTTGTTTTTTAAATTAGAATTTAAAATTTACTTTTTGAGTCTTAAAAAAAATATCTAATTATCAAATTCCACATTATCTAATTACAATTGAATCTGCCTGTCAATTTGCTGATCCAGCGATATAAACGTTTCTGTTCTCGAAACACCTTCTATGGCTTGTATTTTAGTATTTAGAAGCTGCATCAAATGTTCATTATCACGACAAATGATTTTGATCAATACAGACCAGTTTCCGGTAGTATAATGACATTCTAAAACTTCGGGGATTTTCTTTAAATCTTTTACAGCTTCAGAGTTTCTGGACGCTTTATCCAGATAAACACCAATAAAAGCCATAGTGTTGTATCCTAAAACTTTAGGATTTACGGTAAATTTTGAACCTGAAATTACGCCAGATTGCTCTAATTTTTTTAAACGTTGGTGAATTGCCGCGCCGGAAATTCCGATTTTGTTTGCGATTTGTAAAATAGGCTTTCGGGCATCGTCCATTAGGTATCGAAGGATTTCTTTGTCGATACCGTCAATTTCGATTAGTAGGGAGTTGATTTTCATAACTTAAAATTTGAAACTTATTCTGTGATTTGGGTTTAGAATAGAAATCAAATGTAGTTAAAATGGGTTGAAAAATGAAATTCCAACTTTTTAAAATTCCAAACCCTAAATGAAATTCCAATTTCAAATTCTAAACTAAAAATGCTACTGATTTTAAAAATGAGATTGCAGAATAAAAAAAATCCAAATACCAAGTGATTAATTTGGAATTTGGATTTTTAAATATTGTTGTTTCTAAGGCTTATTTTCCTTTGTTTGCTTCGTTGATGTATTTTTCTAAAGCCATTGTCATAGAAGGAGTTTCAGGAGTAGGAGCAAGAATATCAATTCTTAGCCCGTGGTCTAAAGCTTCTTTTTGAGTTGTGCTTCCAAATACAGCAATTCGGGTATCATTTTGTTTAAAATCAGGGAAGTTTTTAAACAATGATTTAATTCCGGTTGGACTAAAAAATGCTAAAACATCATAATAAACGTCAGCAAGATCAGATAAATCACTCATTACAGTTTTGTAAAAAACAGCTTGCGCCCAGTCTACTTTTAGACCGTTTAATGTTACAGGAGCATCAGCATTTAACTGGTCAGATGCCGGTAATAAGAATTTTTCGTCTTTGTATTTTTTAATTAATGGAGATAAATCTGCAAAATCTTTTGCGCCAACATAAATTTTACGTTTTCTGTATACAACGTATTTTTGTAAGTAAAACGCAACTGCTTCAGATTGACAGAAATATTTCAATCCTTCTGGGACTTTGTATCGCATTTCATCTGCAACTCTAAAAAAATGATCTACAGCATTTCTGCTTGTCAAAATAATCGCAGTGTAATGATTAAGATCGATTTTTTGTAATCGAATCTCTTTTGCGCTAACCCCTTCCACATGAATAAATGGTCTGAAATCAATTTTTATTTTGTGTTTTTGTTGGAGCTCAAAGTAAGGAGAATTTTCCACTTTAGGTTCAGGCTGTGACACCAAAATTGTTTTCACTTTCATATTATAAACTTTTACTAAGCCACCTCTTTTGTAATCCAATAATACATGAAATAATAAGGGGCTATTTCAAGAGCGCAAAGATATAAAATAAAATAAAATAACTTACCGATTATTGCATTTTGATACGTTTTAATTGAAATAAAATAAGAGTATAAGCTTATACACAGCGAAATACCTATGATTATAAGCGGAATCGTTTTCGGAATATTATCGTAATAGAACAAAATCGCATTGACTGGAAGGATTAAAACACCTATATATGTTCGGTAAGTTACTTTTTGTAGGTTAAAAAGTTCTACAAAATCATCAATATTGAATGAAGCAGCAACAATTTTTTCTATTAAATATTTACCAAGAATAAAATAAAGTAAAAAAGTCGCAATCTGAATAAACAAAATCCAGTCGGTTTTTTCGACCTTTCCTGCAATGTGCATTGTAATCCAATCGTTCTCTGCTGAATGACTAAAAATATACATCGTAAGCTGAATAAAAAAAGCATACGAAATAATTTGTACGAAAAACAAGCCTACTGTAAAGCTGCTTTTCATATGGCTGTTATCGCGATAAATTTTTGCGTATTTGTCTGAAAAAATAAGCTTGCTAAATTCGCTGAATCTAGTTTCGTAAGCAGATTTTGTCATAGCAACAAGAGCAAAGGCTACGACAAACAAAAGTGTTGCCCAGTCTTTGTTTTCAAGAATTCGAGGATGAAGTTGTTCAATCATAGCGATGCAAAATTAGTAATTTTTTGTGTCAATACTTTTATTATAAATTTATTATGAATCAAATGCTATAAAAAGTTTACTTTTGCGATGAAATTACCCAGAAAAATGAATGATAGTATTGTCATAATTCCCACTTATAACGAAATTGAGAACATAGAAAGTATAATAAGAGCTGTTCTTTCGCAGCATAAATCTTTTGACCTCTTAATTATAGACGATAATTCTCCCGATTATACTGCAGATAAAGTAATTGCATTGCAAGAAGAATTTTCGGGCAGATTGTTTTTAGAAAAAAGAGCAAAAAAATCAGGTTTAGGTACGGCTTATGTTCATGGTTTTAAATGGGCGTTAGAACGAAAATATGGTTATATTTTTGAAATGGACGCCGATTTTTCTCATAATCCAAACGACCTTGAAAAATTATATGATGCCTGCCACTTTGGTGGTGCAGATTTAGCTATAGGATCACGCTATGTAACTGGAGTAAATGTCGTAAATTGGCCTTTAAGCCGAGTATTGATGTCTTATTTTGCTTCCGTTTACGTAAAGTTTATTACCGGAATGAAAATTCATGATGCAACTGCAGGTTTTGTTTGTTATAAAAGAGAAGTTTTAGAAAAAATTAATTTGAATAAAATTAAGTTTGTCGGTTATGCTTTTCAGATCGAAATGAAATATAGGACGTATTGCGGTAATTTCGAAATCAAAGAAGTTCCGATTATTTTTACAGATAGAACTAAAGGAGTTTCTAAAATGAGCAATGCCATTATAAAAGAAGCCATTCTTGGAGTAATTTCTCTAAGATTAAAAAAATTAGTCAATTCATTATAAACCACCCAAAATGAATAGGATTTTAATAAAAAACGCCAAAATAGTAAACGAAGGATCTATTTTTGAAGGCGATGTTCTGATTGAAAACGACTTAATTGTTGAAATCGCAGACAGCATCAGCCTAAAAACTTCAGATTGTATCGTGATCGATGCTGAAGGGAATTATTTAATGCCGGGCGCAATCGATGATCAAGTACATTTTAGAGAACCTGGTTTAACACATAAAGGAGATATCGAATCTGAATCAAGAGCGGCTGTTGCCGGAGGTATTACTTCTTTTATCGAACAGCCAAATACGGTTCCGAATGCGGTTACTCAGGAAATTTTAGAAGATAAATATCAAATTGCAGCTGTAAAATCTTATGCGAATTATTCGTTTATGATGGGCGCAACCAACGATAATCTGGAAGAAGTTTTAAAAACGAATCCAAAGAATGTAGCCGGAATTAAAATTTTTCTAGGTTCTTCTACAGGAAATATGCTGGTTGATAATGAAGCGACTTTAGAAAAAATATTTTCAAGTACACCAATGTTAATTGCAGTTCATTGTGAAGATGAAACTACAATACAAGAAAATCTTGCGAAATTTAAAGCGCAATATGGTGATGATGTTCCGGTAACGGCTCATAATTTAATCAGAAGTGCAGAAGCGTGTTATATTTCGTCTTCAAAAGCGGTGGCTTTGGCGAAGAAAACAGGCGCTCGTCTGCATATCTTTCACCTTTCTACAGCTAAAGAAATGGAATTGTTTACGAATAAAATTCCATTAGAAGATAAAAAAATAACGGCTGAGGTTTGTGTACACCATCTTTGGTTTACAGACGAAGATTATAAAACGAAGGGAAATTTTATCAAATGGAATCCTGCCGTAAAAACTGCTGCAGACCGTAAAGCACTTTGGGAAGCTTTAAACGACGGTAGAATTGATGTTATTGCAACCGATCACGCGCCGCATACCAAAGAAGAAAAAATGCAGTCGTATCTAAATGCACCTTCTGGTGGTCCATTGGTACAACATGCCGTTGTTGCGATGTTTGAAGCGCACCATCAGGGGAAAATCAGCGTGGAGAAAATTGTGGAAAAAATGTGTCACAATCCGGCTAAAATTTTCAAAATCGAAAAAAGAGGTTTTATAAGAGAAGGTTATTTTGCCGATTTAGTAATTGTAAATCCAAGTTTGCCTTGGAGTGTAAATCCGGATAATATTTTAGCAAAATGCGGCTGGTCTCCGTTTGAAGGTTATGCTTTCAGATCAAGAATAACCCATACATTTGTAAATGGTGAATTGATTTACAATAATTTTAAAGTAAAAGATTCCCGTGCTGGAAAAAGATTATTGTTTGATAGATAAAAAGCTGCGATGAAGAATTTTATAATTATAATATTGGTTTTGTTTCTTTCTGTAAGTTGTAAAAAAGAGCTGGTTAAGACTCCGAAAAAACTTATCGAGAGAGAAAAAATGATTGATATTATGTATGATTTGTCGCTTCTGGAAGCAATGAAATATCAAAATCCGTTGTCTTTAGATTCTGTAGAAACAGATCCTACGAAGTATATTTTGAAGAAATACAAAGTAGATAGTCTACAGTTTGCACAAAACAATATGTATTACGCTTCTGATTATGATAATTACAAAGATATGTTTGATGAAATAGGCAAACGTCTGGCTAAGAATCAAAGAGCAACAGATTCTATTGTAAAAATTGAAGAAAAAAAGGAAGCCAAAAAGAAGAAAAATAAAGCAAAAACTTCAAAAGATTCAATTGTAAAAAAACCTGTAAAAGGTCCAAATCTTGATTCTATAAGAAGACAAATGAAACATTAAATAGAGATTTATAATTTCGAAATATCTTTTATGTACTGATGTACATCTGTAAAAACCGTTCCCAGAGCGGTTTTTATTTTTTCATTAGTATACAAATTATTAGAATAAGAAGCTTTTGCAGCTGCTTTTGTAAGACGTCTTTTTTGAAAAAATAAAGTTGAAAAGATTCCATCGGCAATCCAGCCTAAATTTACTAAAAATGGTGTAGCATGAATAGTTGGTCTTTTAACTTTTAATGCATCAGCAATTGTATTTAAAATATCGCGAAATACTATATTTTCTGCAATCAAAGTAAAGCGTTCGTTTTTGATATCACTTTTCATTAAATCAAAAGCAATTCTCACCACATCATTTACAGTAACAAATCCAGTGCTTCCAAGCGTATAAAAAGAAAGTCCGTTGGCAACTCTGGTATAAAATTCGGCACTTCCCTGATCATCGGTTTTTGTTTTCGGAATTGGACCTAAAATAACACCGGGATTTATAATAATAACATCCAGACCTTCTTGAAGACTTCTCCAGACTTCCATTTCGGCACCATATTTAGAAATGGCATAATCACTGTGCGGTTTTTCGGGATTCCAATCTGTTTCTTCAGTAATATAAGTTTCGTGTGGAGCAATATCGCCCAAAGCAGCGATCGAACTTACAAAACAAAATTTCTTTATTCCTTTAGCGATTGAGAAATTAACCATATTGGCTGTTCCTTCAATATTGGTTTTTCGAAGTTTATCTTCGTCTTGAGGTTCTAAAGATATCAGTGCTGCACAATGATAAACGTAGTCGATATCAATAAAGGCAATTTCAAGTGAAGGAACGTCTAAAATATCGGCTTCAAGCCAATTAATTTTTTCGAATAAATCTCCTTTTTGGTATAATTCAAATACAGTTTTAGTTTTCTGAATGTTGTTTTGAGTTCTGTAAATTGCCCGAACGTTTTCTCCATTTTCAATTAAATGAAGCAATAAATGCGCGCCGACTAAACCTGTTCCTCCAGTTACTAATACCATTTTGTAAAGATAACTTTTTGTTTGAAAGGTGCAAAGGTGCAGAGGGACAAAGACTCAAAGTTTTTTTGGTTAAAGGTACAAAGATGCAAAGGTTTAAAGGGAAAAAGTTTTTATTGATTTTTTTTGAAATTGATATTGTACTTGTCTTTTGTTATTGATATTGTACATTGCTTTTTGATATTGCCATTGCCATTGATTATATTTGCGCAAATTATTTTAAAAAATGAAGAATCTAGTTGAAGAATTAAAATGGCGCGGTCTATATCATGACAGTATGCCCGGAACGGAAGAACAATTGCTGAAAGAAATTACTACAGCGTATATTGGTTTCGATCCTACGGCAGATTCGCTGCATATTGGAAGCATGGTTCAGATTATTTTATTGGTTCATTTAAAAAATTTCGGACATCAGCCAATTGCTTTGGTGGGTGGTGCAACAGGAATGATTGGTGATCCTTCTGGTAAATCTGACGAAAGAAATTTACTTAACGAAGAAACTTTGGCTAAAAACGTAGCGGGAATTAAAAGTGTTCTTTCTCGTTTTTTAGACTTTAATTCTGCTGATGCTAATGCTCCGGTAATGGTGAATAACTATGACTGGATGAAAGAATTCTCATTTATTGATTTTGCTCGTGAAGTTGGAAAACGTATCACAGTAAATTATATGATGGCAAAGGATTCTGTAAAAAAGAGGCTGAACGGAGAAATTGGTGAAGGAATGTCGTTTACAGAGTTTACCTATCAATTAATTCAAGGTTACGATTTTTATCATTTATATAAAAACAACAATTGTATTCTGCAAATGGGAGGTTCTGACCAATGGGGAAATATTACCACGGGTACAGAATTAGTTCGTAGAATGGGAGGAGAGAATGCAAAAGCTTTTGCATTAACGACGCCTTTGATTACAAAAGCAGACGGATCTAAATTCGGAAAATCTGAAGGCGGAAATGTTTGGCTGGACGCTGATAAAACTTCGGTATATAAATTTTACCAATTTTGGGTAAATGCTACAGATGCTGATGCAGAAAAATACATCAAGATCTTTACCTTTTTAGGTAAAGAAGAAATCGATGCTTTAATTGAAGAGCATAAAACGGCGCCGCATTTAAGAGTTTTACAAAAGAAATTAGCCGAAGAAATTACGATTTTTGTTCACAGTAAAGAAGAATTAGAAAAAGCAATTCAGGCTTCGAATATTTTGTTTGGAAATTCTACTGCAGAAGATTTGAAGAAATTGGATGAAACGACTTTTTTAGAAGTTTTTGACGGAGTTCCTCAAGCTGAAATTGCAAAAGCAGATTTAGAAAGCGGATTGGAAATTGTTTCTATTTTAAATGAAAAAACAGGGTTCTTTAAATCAAATGGTGAAGCAAGACGCGCTTTAACAGCAAATTCTATTTCGGTAAACAGAGATAAGATAAAAGAAGATTTTATTTTGACTGCAAATGATTTAATTAACGGACAGTTTGTATTGTTGCAAAGCGGAAGGAGAAATTATTTTGTATTGAGAATTGTATAATCGATTAAATAGTCGGTTAGAACCATAATATCAAATTTTAAAACGTCCCAATAGCTCGAAAGAGTTGTTGGGATTTTTTTATTCAATTGAAAATCGAATATGTTTTTTTAGTAAGTTTATTACCTAAAAACTAAACTAATGATTGGAATTTTATTTATTTATTGGATTTGGAAAGCATTCAGCAATCTGGCAATTGAGTATGATAAGAATAAATGGACTTATTTTCTTATAGGTTTAGGCTCGTATTATGGAGCCACTTTGGCTGCAGGTATTATATACGGTTTTTCGGTTGTTTTAATTAGTGGAGTTGATGGTCTTGATGATGAAGATTATAATAGTACCGGATGGAATTTACTTTTTGTTCTTTTGGGAGGTTTAGTATGTTACGGAGTTTATCGGTTCTTAGAAAGAAAGTTAGAAAAAGAAAGAGAACTGCAGAGAAAAGAAGGTATAGAAAGTATTGGTGTAACTGAGGAAAACTAAAGAACCATCAGGTTACAACCGCGAATATCAGAATTATCAAAACGTCCCAATACTTCAAAAGAGTTATTGGGATTTTTTTTGCCTAAATCCTGTGTTGCGATAAACGAACAGGAATTGATATTGGCTAAATCAATAACATTGATGCCACCTGTTTTTCCATCATTCACGTAAGTGAGAGCATCTTCTGGATCGCGAACTAAAATGTGCATCCAGGACGGGCATTCAAAAACACCTTCGCCAAGAGAATAGGCCTGAGCCAAAAGTTCGGTCATACCGTATTCTGAATGAATAGAAGAAACGCCAAAACCTTTGCAAAGCTGTTCGTGCAATTCTTCGCGAATCATTTCTTTGCGTTTTCCTTTCATTCCTCCAGTTTCCATAATAATGGTATTTTGAAGATTGAAAGATTGCTTTTCGATTAAATCTAATAAAGCATACGTTACGCCAATCAAGATTGTATTTTGTCCGGCTTTGTCTAATTCTAAAAGTTTTTGGGTAAGTTCTCCGTGGTTGTGTAAATAAAACCCACTTTCAGGCTGATTGGATAGTTTTATTAAATCTTCGACCATGTAAATTAACGAAGAGCCTTCGCGCTCTAAATAAGACGGCAAAAGAGCTAAAACAACGTAATCTTCGATATTGCCGTAAAACTGAGAAAATCCTTTTCGATAACTTTCTTCATAAAGTGTAACATCCGTTACTAAATGTCGGCTTGTAATCATTCCGGTTGTACCGCTGCTGGTAAAAGTTACTTCCGCTGGATTGGTATTAGAAACGACGTCATGACTTTTGAAAAACTGAATGGGTAAAAAAGGAATTTGCTGCAGTGATTTAACCTGCTGTGGATTTACGTTTAAAAAATCACAGAAATTGCGGTATACTAAGTTATTCTCGTGCTGAAAACGAAACACTTTTAGTGCTGTTTTTTCAAATTGTTTCTGACTCGAAATGGTAAATATATCGTTGGCTGTAATCAAAACTTTTTTTGTGCAAAGGTATAAATAATTGTAGGATGTATGGGCAATAAAAAAGCTCCAATGTTATTTTGGAGCTTAGATTTTTATGTTTTTATCGAATAATGAGCTTTCGCGTTGCAGAAGCATTTTCTTCGCTTATTTTTATAATGTAAACGCCCGGAACTAATTCTGAAACGTTCAGCTCTTTTGAGCTTAAGTGTGTTTGAAGCACTCTTTTTCCTAAGATATCAAAAACGATAACTTCTTTCTCTAAATCATTTTTAGACGAAATAAAAACTCTTCCGTTTGTAACTGGGTTAGGGTACAAGCTTAGACCCTCAATACTAGTCGCGTCTTGAGGTTTTGGTAATTGCTTACTATCTTGAGCAGAAGCGCTCAGAGTAAAGAAAAATGCCAATAAGAATGTAATATAAAAGTAATTTTTTGCCATCGCAATATTTTAGTTATGGTAAATATACAAAAAAAATTACAAAAAGTACGCCAAAAAAAAACATCCTAAAATTTTAGGATGTTTTTAACAATTCTTATGTGAAGTATTCTTATTTGATCAAGCTAACTCCGTCAACAGTTGCCCAGTTACCAGCAGTTAATGAAGCTCCTGTAGCAGCTGCACTCTGAACGAAAGTTCCTGTAGGGAAAGCAACAACGATAGCGTCAGTTGCTCCAATTGGAAGAACGTTTGTAGTGTTAGTGATTTTAACATTTAAAAGTTTGATTTTAGATGTTTTTACTTGGTGTTGGTTTGTTGCATCATCTAAGATACTAACAGCGCTTCCTTTGTAAGTATTTGCTCCAAATGTGAAGTTACCGTAACCATCGATGATGATGTTGCTGTATTCTCCGTTACCTTCTCTTTTGAATTGGAAAGCATCAACTTGGTTGTCATTAGCTTCAGGAACGTTTCCAGCTTCTCTTTTTAAAGTAATGTTAGAAACTTTTGGTCCAAAAGCATTATCATTTAAAGAAGCTTCGATTTCCATTCCGTAGTTACCTTTTCCAGTTTGGTAAGCATACCAGTTACTGTTTGCTTGACCTTGCCATCCATCTTGCCAGTCAAAAGAATCATCAGTATTTCCGAAAGAAATAGCATTTGTCATACTTACAGTTCCTCCGAAAAATTCGAATCCGTCATCAGCACCTTTGTAAGATACTAAGTGATCTAAAACTGTTCCAGAACCTACTGAATAGAAAGTAAAACCATTGTTTTCTTTTTCTCCGTCAGCTAATTTAGATCCAGCATATTCTACTCTTGTGTAAACTAATGAACCACTATTGTCAGTTGCATTAGTACCACCGTAAGAAATTTTATTACCATCTTCAGATGTACCAGTTGTTCCTCCACCAGCAACTTTTGCAGGAGCATCACCGTAAAGGATGATTCCTCCCCAAGAACCTGGAAGTTTAGATTTTTCAGTAAATACTACTGGTTTGTCAGCAGTACCAAGAGTGATTAATTTTCCACCTTTTAAAACAACTAATGCGTTGTCTCCAGTAGCTTTATCAACAGTAATTGTTGATCCTGCGTCAAAAGTTACAGTTACTCCAGAGTTGATTTTTACAATACCTTTTAATGTGTAGTTACCGTAAGCATAAGTTTTGTTTGCAGTGATAGTACCTGAGATTTCGCCTGTTGCAGGTGGAGTAACAGGAGTTGGATCGTCACTACTTGAGCAAGAATTAAAAAATAAACCTGTAGCAAGTGCTAAAGCAAAAATTTTAGTTTTCATAATTGTGTGTTGTATTATTCGTTTTTATTTTTGTCAAAATTAGAATCAAAATCCTTTTAAGGTGTTAGCTCAATATTACTTTACGGTTATCAAAAATTGATTAAAATGTGAAGAGAATGTTAAGGATTTTTCTGATATGTTACCAAATAAAAAAAGCTCCAGATATACTGAAGCTTTGTTTTTTGTATGTAGTTGGTATTAAAAAGTATAACCTAGTTTAAGAGAGAAACCAACACCTTTTTTATAGCTGTTTGCTATTAAAGATTGTTCTGCTACTTTTATAGTTCCTTCATTTCCAAATTCTAATTTTCTTTCTGGATTCAATAAGTTGTCAGCAGTAAATTTCACATCAAAATGTTCTGAAATTTTGCTTGACCAAACAAGATCTAATTGAGAAACCGGTAATTCGTAAGTATGATCCTGACCGTTTGTTCCTACTGCGTAAATTCTTTTTCCGAACACGCCATAAACAAGAGACATCGTATTTGTCCAGTCTTTTCCTAAGTTGAATTCATACTTCAAATCTGAGTTTACCAACCAGTTAGATGCACCTTGTAAATCTCTTGAACCTTTATGTGTTTCAATTGAATTGTTGGTTGTGATAATTCCATTTTCATCTATTGAATTGTAAGTAGGGCTAACATTTACTTTAGTTTGCATTAATGTTCCGTTCAATCCAAATGAGAAAGCAGAAAGATCTTCGCTAATTCTGTTTAATCCAAAAAGGAATTCAGCTTCAACTCCGTATAAAGTTGCATTGTCAGAATTCAAGAATGTTGTAACAGTTCCTGTAGTAGCGTTAGAAACAAAAGTTCTTTCGATCGGATTGTCAAGATATTTTGCAAATGCACCTACGGCAAACATTTCTTTTGCAGTTGGGAATAATTCGTATTTTAAATCAACATTGTAGTTATCACTGTTTTTTAATAATGGATTTCCTTGTACAGAAGTTCCATCAGCATTTTGGTACGTGATCGGGAAAGATTCCATGATAACTGGTTTTGTATACGTTTTACTTGCAGCAAAACGCAAGTTTGAATTTTCATTCATAAGATATTTCAAATTCAATGAAGGTAGAATATAGAAATTGTCATATTTGCTTATGTTAAATGCAGAATCAAAACTTCCTAATCCTCTATATTTAGTTTCTTTAGTTGTGCTTTCTAATCTTACTCCTGCGTTAAGTTCGTATTTTTCTCCAAATTTTAAAAGTAAATTGGTATAACCAGCATTTGCAGTTTCAGCAAGTTTTACCTGCCAAGTAGAGTTAGAATTTTCTTCAAAAGAAGTACCATTGTTAGCTTGAAGATCGGCTATAATGTGATCGTTAATGTTGTTTATGTTTGATGTAAATGCATTACCTCGGCTTGAAACAAATCGGTAAGAAGACTCCATCATTGAACTATTACCATTGTAACCAACAGTTAATTTGTTTTGTTTTCCGTCTTTTCCAAATTTAAGATTGTACTCAGCCATTGCTGATACAAATGAATTTCCGTCAACAGCTAAATATTGGCGTAAGAAGTTATTTGCTCCATAAGTAGTGTTAATCTCATCGCCAGTTTTTTGTCCGCTAAAGAACTTTCTGTCTGGTTGTCCGTATTTTGTATTTGCGTAAGAAACACCAGCTTTTAAAGTTTGGTTTTTATCTTCAGTCAAATTGTATTCCCCTAATAATTGAAGATTCAAATAATCACTTTTGTCTAATTCATTAGTACGAATAAAAGTGTTTTGTATAGCAGTACCACCAGCCTGACCAAATTGATCTTTTATTTCGTTCATAGTAGTTTTAATATACAACGTATTAAAAGCTAATTTGAATCTGTTTGCAGTATAGTTTAACCCTAACAATGCTGATGTAGTTGTTTTGAAACGGTAATCTGTTATCACAAAATTATTAACGTATCTTGATCCCGTTGTTTGTAAATCTAAAGTTCTGTCTACACCTTCTCTAATTGCATAGTTATTATCATAATTGATAGATAATAAATAAGAGAAAGAACGATCGTTGCTTAAATCAAATTTTTCAGAATGAAGTAAATTTAAGCTTGAGTTCAAAGGGCTTTTGCTTTTGCTTACACTAAAACCTTTATCACCACCAACAGAACTTAACGCCTGATCGTTTGTAAAAGAAGCTTTTGATGCATTTGGACCTAAGAAGCTTGGTAATTCTCTGTCTTTTCCGTTAAATCCAAAGAAACCTGCTGCAGTATCAGCATCGCTTGAAAGTAAAAAATCTTTTAAACTGTTTCCAGTTGTATATCCAAAACCAAGATTAATTTTGGTAACGCTTTTAGATGCTTTTGAAGTTTGAATATTAAAAGTTCCACCAGCAAAATCACCATAAATATTTGGGTTGAATGTTTTGTAAACATCAATTACTCCAACAATGTTCGTAGGGAATAAATCCAAAGGAACAATTTTAGAGAAAGGATTGTTAGAAGGAGCAGCAAGTTCATTGATCAATAAATTATTGTAACGATCTTCAAGACCACGAACAAATAATCCTCTAGAACCTACTTTAGAAATTCCAGTAATTTTTGTTAAACCTTCTTCAACATCACTTACTCCTTTTCTAGACATTTCCTGTGCACCAATACTTTGTTTGATAACAACAGCATTTTTTTGTTCTAGTAATAAAGCAGTTTCTTTTTCTTTGTTTGCAGTAGATTTAACTACAACATCTTTTAGTGTATAACCTCCTGAAGAAAGAACTTGGTTTACTGTTAGTGTTTCGCCTGCTTTTACAGTTACAGGTTTCTCTACAGATTCATACCCAACAAAACTAAATATAATAACATAGTTTCCTGGGTTAACGTTCAACGAATATTTTCCGTCGATGTCGGTATTTGCGCTAATATTTGTACCTTTAATTAAAACATTAGCAAATGGTAAAACTTCGTTGTTTGTTTCCTTGTCGGTAAGAACGCCAGAAATTGTACCTTTGTTTTGTGCGATCGAAATCGTACAGATAAATAATGCAATAAATAGAAATCTTAAATTGAATTTCATTTCAGTGTTGTGTTTAATTTATTTTTGTGCAAAGAAATAACCACACCGTAAAGTTCATGTTACGCACTTGTTATGTTTTTGTGTCCCCAAGATTATCAAATTGTTATGAGATTAAATTACGGTTAACAGCATTATTTACCGGTTTCTTTATTACTATATTTACCCTGTGAAATAAAAAACATCAGATATTTAACAAAGAAAATTTGGTGTAAGAATCTCAATTTTTGCTATTTATGAAAAAAACACAAACTAAGATTTTATTAGTTGACGATGAACCAGATATTTTGGAAATCGTGGGCTATAACCTTGCTCAAGAGGGCTACCAAATTGTAACGGCTTCTAACGGAAAAGATGCAATAGCAAAGGCCCAAAAAGAATTACCAGATTTGATTATAATGGATGTGATGATGGCTGAAATGGATGGTATGGAAGCTTGTGAACATATCAGAAAAATTCCCGAATTAAATAATGTTATCATAACATTTCTTACAGCAAGAAGCGAAGATTACTCACAAGTTGCTGGTTTTGATGCAGGTGCAGATGACTATATTACCAAGCCAATTAAACCAAAATTGTTAGTAAGCAAAGTAAAGGCTTTGTTAAGAAGGTTAAAAGAACAAGAAGTAGTAAGTGATACTTTAAATGTTGGCGGTATCGAGATTAACCGCGAAGAATATAAGATCATAAAAGGCAATGTAGAAATTGCTTTACCTAGAAAAGAATTTGAATTGTTTTACCTATTGGCTTCAAAACCAGGTAAAGTTTTTAAAAGAGATGAAATTCTTGATAAAGTTTGGGGCAATGAAGTAGTAGTAGGCGGAAGAACAATAGACGTTCACATCAGAAAACTACGTGAAAAAATTGGAGAAGACCTTTTTAAAACTATAAAAGGTGTTGGTTATAAATTTGAAGTTTAAACATTTAGTATAAATTTCAACCATATAAGTGATATAAGTTCATGTAATTTATATTTCACTTTATTATATTTGAGGCTCATTTTTGTCAAGTTAATATTTGACAAGGATGAGCTTTTCAAAATTATTACTAAGTACCAAAAAAGACATTATTGAATGAACTTATATCACTTATATGGTGAAAATAAGTTCTTAATGCTTTATTATTTAATCATTCAATGAAAATTAATTTTAAAAAAACATACAAGTTTGCTGTAAAATCGGCATTATATATCAGTCTTTTTGCAACAGGATTTGTACTGATTTTAATGTCTTTATTTTATAAAGGACAGCTGCAGCACCAAATTGCGTTTGGAATAATTTTTATTATCAGCATTTATATATTTGCTTTCCTGGTTTTGCAATATCGCGTAGAACGTTTTATCTATAGAAGAGTAAAGAAAATCTACGATGAGGTTTCGTTATTAGAATCGACGACACTTATCAATCAGCCGATAACAACCGATATGGAAACACTTTCGCGCGAAGTGAAAAAGTTTGCAACCGATAAAAAACTGGAAATCGAGATGCTTGAAATTCGTGAACAATACCGAAGAGAATTTCTAGGAAACGTTTCACACGAATTAAAAACACCATTATTTACCGTTCAAGGCTATGTTTCGACTTTGCTTGACGGCGCGATGGATGACAAACACATTCGAAAAAAATATTTAAAGCGTGCAGAAAAAGGAGTAGAACGTCTTATTTATATTGTTGAAGATCTTGATATGATTACTAAACTCGAATCTGGAGATTTAGATTTGAATATGACAGATTTTGATATCGTAGAATTGATTCAGAATGTTTTTGATTTATTGGAAATGAAAGCTGATAAAAAGAGAATCAAATTGTCTTTTGAAAGCAAAAATATACAATCGGTAATCATTCGTGGTGATCAGGACAGAATACAACAAGTTTTAGAAAACCTAATCGTAAACTCAATTAAGTACGGAAAAGAAGATGGTTTAACCGAAGTTGGAGTTGTAAACTTAACCAAGAAAAAAGTCTTAATTCGTATTAGTGATAATGGCGAAGGAGTTGAAAAACAAAACATACCAAGACTTTTTGAACGTTTTTACAGAGTTGATAAAAGCGGAACACGATCTGAAGGCGGTTCTGGTTTAGGATTAGCGATTGTAAAACATATTATTGAAGCACATAAAGAGAAAGTGTATGTAGAAAGTGAGTTCGGAATAGGCTCAGAATTCTCTTTTACATTAGAAAAAGCACATAAAACCATAAAAGCAGACGTTAAGTAATTGTAATTGGTGTTTTGCTAGTTGCCGTAAAACAAGGGTTTTAACAATAAATCAACATTGGGATTTAGTCCCTAACATTAAATTTTTATTATAGTAACATCTGGTTAACAATTTGTTAACATAGGTGGTACATCTTTGCATCCTGTAATTAAGTGCATTAGAGAAAAAAATGATAAAAAGAAAAATTATTGCAGTTTTATTGCTGATTTGCGGTGCAGCAAATGCGCAGGAACTACAGAAAGAAGATGTAAAAAAAGAAGTTTTACGCCTGTTAGATTCTATAAACAAAGCAAAACTTCCAGATACAAAATCAGGAGTAAGCGGCGAAGAACATTGGTACGACAGAATCTCATTAAGAGGTTATGCTCAGATAAGATACAATGGTTTGTTGTCTACAAATGACAAAGTTTCCTGCGAACAATGCGATAAATCCTGGGGAACAACTTCTACAGCTCCAGATGCACAGGCCAATAATGGACTTTTTATCAGACGTGCCCGTTTAGTATTTTCAGGACAAGTTCATCCTAATGTTTTCTTCTATTTTCAGCCCGATTTTGCTAGTTCACCAAGTACGGGGATTCAAAATTTTGTTCAGATCAGAGACTTGTATTTTGATCTTTCTTTTGATAAGAAAAAAGAATATCGTGTTCGTGTAGGTCAAAGTAAAATTCCATACGGGTTCGAAAACATGCAGTCAAGTTCGCAGCGCCTAACGCTGGATCGTGCAGATGCAATAAATAGCGCGATACTAAACGAACGTGATTTAGGACTTATTTTTTATTGGGCTCCAGCCGAAATCAGAGAACGTTTTGCCATGTTGGTAAAAGATGGATATAAAGGCTCAGGAGATTTTGGAGTTTTTGCTTTTGGAGTTTACAACGGTCAGATTGCCAATAAACTAGACGGAAACAGAGACTTGAATGTTGTGGCCAGAGTAACTTATCCTTTTGTAATTGGAGATCAGATTATAGAGCCAGGAATTCAGGCTTATACAGGAAAATGGGCTTTTACCGGAGAAATTTCTTCGGGCGTTACAGTAAATGATCCGCAATATGTAAAGGATCAAAGAGTAGGAGCGACTTTTGTTTTATATCCAAAACCATTCGGAATCCAAACGGAATATAATATTGGTACCGGACCTCGTTATAATACCCTTACCAATACTGTTGACGAAACAGATCTAAACGGAGGTTATGTTTTATTGAATTACAAATGGGACATCAAAAAGCAGCATATTTATCCTTTCGCAAAATTTCAATATTATGATGGAGGAAAGAAATACGAAAAAGATGCCAGAAGTTATGTCGTAAGAGATTACGAATTAGGTATAGAATGGCAGCCAATAAAAGCATTCGAACTTACAGCAGAATACGTTATTGCCGACAGAACTTTTGTAGATAGTGCGCTTCCTATCAACAGACAACAAGGAAATGTACTGAGATTGCAAGCACAGTTTAATTTCTAATATATGGACGACTATACGTATTGCAATCGCAAAGACGCGGATAAAACCCTTTTTTTAGAAAGTTAAAAATATAAATTGCCTCCAGCTTTAGCTGGAGGTTTTTTTTATGCAAAGAATAAGGCTTTAGCCAAATATGTTTGACTAAAGCCTTATATATTCTATTATAATCCCCACTAAAGCTGGAGGTAATTGAAGTTAAAAGAATTAAAAATCTGTGTAAATCCGCGTTTTTGCGATAGCAAATCCGTTTTATCCGTGTTCTAATTTTATCGCGTTGCAGTTTCTTCAAAAACAGTAAATAATGAATCCCAGTCAATCTCATTTTTAAACTGTGATAAACCTTTAAACGACTTTACTTTTGAAAGATCTTCAATGGTAAAATCATCTTGCATTGCGTACGGTACCAAATTCTCTTCCTGAAGTTTTATTGCCAGATATTCCTGTTCGTATTGTCCCGGTGTTGGGATAAAAAAAGCTTTTTTACCCAGTTTAGCCAAATCCATAACAGTGGTATAACCAGAACGGCATAAAACGAATTCACTTTCGTTAAAAGTTTGTTCCAACTGTTTAGAATTCATAAAATTGTAATACGTCACATTTCCAGATTCGTGTTTCGTCTGTGTTTTTTCTACCACACCTTTTACAAAAACAACTTTACCATTAAAACCTTTAATTTCCTCTTGCAGCTTTTCGTCTAAATACGTACGCTGTGGTTCAGGTCCAGATAAAATAACCATCAAATCAAATACTTTGGGAGTTTCCTTTTTCTTCATTCTGCTCAAAGGCCCAATATATTTTAAGTTAAGATGATTGGTTTTAAGATGCCCCAATTCTCCCGTAAGATTTACAGCATCATTAGAATCAGGAACCCAGCACTCTTTATATTTCTTTATAATATGCTGATGACATTTACTCGTAAACCAAGTTGTATTACCCGTCATCACATTCAATTGATGCGTCATAAAAACTGATGGAATTCTTCTGCTAAAAACACCCAGACGATTATCAGAAATAATACCGTCTATACCATGTTTTTTAATCCAGCTGTTTACCATTTTTTTCTCGTCAAGAATAGCCGTGATCATTTTAGGTAAATTTTTAATTAGCTTCCATTTAAAGTTTTTACCATTTTTAGCATATTCAATATGATAAGAAGGCAATTCTAAAGTTTGTATGTAAGGAAATTCTTTTCGAAGCAACGCCAGCGCAACACCATCAGAAGCAATAATCGGAATATAATTATTTTCCTGAAGTGCCTTAATAATCGGAATACATCTCGTAGCATGGCCTAATCCCCAATTTAATGGAGCTACTAAAATAGTTTTGTTCGCAGAATAGTCAATGCTCATAGTTTAACGCTTTTTAAAAAACGAAGATAAATAAATATGTTTTCCATGTTATTTCGCACATATTACTAAATTATTAACTCTTTTCTTTTAAAAAGGTACAGAGGTGCAAAGGTTTTATTTTAGGTACTAAGGTTCTAAGTTTCTGAGGTGCTAAGCTTTTTAACTTTATAAATAAAAAAAACCGAACATAAGTTCGGCTTTTGTGTAGTATTTAAGTTTTTAATTTTAATGAGGAATCTATATACCTCTGAACCTTTGCGCCTCAGAACCTTAGAACCTCAAAAAAAAACTAATCCTGGATATACGTTTTATTTCCATTAGAATTAATGTAATACTTACCGCCTTTAGGTCCAGTATAAACCTTTTTGCCGTTATATTCACCAGTAACTTTGTCTGCAACTTTAGGAGCTTTTTCGTTAGTTTCCTTAAGTTTTTTAGTCGAAGATTTAGCAGCAGATTTGCTGTCAGCTTTTGCCTTATCTGCTGTTGCAGCTGCTTTGTCAGCAGTTGATTTCGCTTTTTTAGATTCGGCAGTTGCTTTGTCTGCAGCTTTATCTGCACTAGCTTTTGCTTTTTTAGATTCAGCGGCTGCTTTATCTGCGCTTTTTTTATCTGCGCTAGCTTTCGTTTTGTCTGCTTTCTCTTTCGCCTTATCTGCAGTTTTTTTAGCATCGGCAGCAGATTTATCAGCGCTTGCTTTTGCTTTTTTAGCAGAAGCTTCTGTAGCTTTTTTTGTTGTTGTAGCTGCATCCTGAGCATAAAAATTACTAGAGAAAACAACTAGAAAACAAAGTAATAATAATTTTTTCATAAGGTTACATGTTTAAATTTGAATTAAAATTAAACAATTTTTTCTTACCTTATTATTAAAGGACTAAAAATAAGCGCGAAGCTGTACATTTCCAGTATGCACAGTAGATCCGGTCTCGCTTTTACGGCCTTGATAGTTTAGATTAACATCTAAAAACTGTGTTATGTTTTTCTGTAACAGTAATTTCCAAACTAAATTAGAACCCGCCTGAAGTCCTTCGAGCATTTGAAAACCTACTGATGAAAATTCATTTCCATCAAATTTATTTTCATAAAAAGAAAATTCTCCATTCAGTGTTATTTTTTTCTCGCCGGCAAAAGAAAAAGAAGTTCCGATTCTGTTTTGAGCAAGAGTTTCAAGATTTCCAATTTGGTTTTTCTTATTCTGAAGTTCATAAAAGAAATCCAGACTCGTATTTTTTGAAAACAAATAACTGATTTTTGGCGCAATCTGATATCCTGTAATATTGTAGTTTTTCTCGACAAAATCTTCTGAAACCAAAGTTGTTTTAATCGATTTGGTAAAGAAATTAAACAACCAGCTTTTTTGGTACAAATGTGTGTATTGCAATTGATGCGAATTGTTCCTTACATCCTGCGAACCTACAGAAAGTAAACTTTTACCTTTATTAATAAGATAAGAATAGGTTACAGAATGTTTTTGTTTACCTCGATTATAGTACAAACTATTTCTAAAACTCGAATTTAATCCCAATATATTTTCATCAGAAGAACTAAACGGATTCAGTTCTAAACGCTCGTCTTCGCTTTTTACTTTTCTATCTAAAATAAAAGAAGTCTGATTATAGAAATAAGAAAGCAATTTCTTGAAACCTGTATCGCTCTGCCATTGCAGTGGATTTAAAGTAACCGACTGCGAGAATTTATTTTGATTGGTTTTAATGTAAACCTGATTCGGTAAAAAGATTCGAATATATCGCGCCTGATCTGGGAAAGCAGCGATTTCAAACTCTTCCAATTCCTGAATGCCGTTTCCGTTATAATCATTCCAGGTGTAAACGCCTTGTCCCGTTGGAACCTCAATATAGGTAAATTCCTGTTGTGCAATAGTTCCTGAACTCGTTTCGTAAGCCGTTCCAATCTGCATTAACTGATTAAAAAAGCGATCGTTGTACAAAACTCTGGAGTTTAATGAAGGTTCATTTTTGCGTAAAACATCTGTAAAATCCAAAGTTCTATAACTGGCATAAACGGCTAAATCTGTTTTTTTAGTCTGAATCAATTTCGATTTTAAATAATAAGTCTGCGAATTGTTTACATGCTGTAGTAATCCGTTTTGCAAACTATCATTTCGGCGTCGTAAAAAGCCCAATTCAACAAAAACTTTAGTACTGTCGCCACGTCCGACAAAAGCGCCATACTCTGTAAACCTTTGACTTAAAGCCGAAAACTGATTGGTAATTTTATCTTTTTCCTGATTATCTTCGATTTGTAAACTCCCGCCAATCCAGTTTTTGCCAAAATGATATTTGGTTCTGGTTTGATTTCGAATAAATTTAGAAGTCGAAGCCGTTGCATCAGAATTTAAAAAACTTCCATTATTTTCTATCGTCCATTTTTTCAATTTAAAAAGTGCCGTTGTTGTATGTCTTGTTCCAGAATAACTTTCAGAAAAATCTAATTTCTCCAATTGGTAGGTAAACAAACCAATATTTGAAGTTGTTTTTTTGGCAAACAAATCAAAATTTAAACCCGTTACCAAAAGACTTTGATTGCCATAAAGTGTAGCGTTTAAATTCCAATCGCGGTTAAACTCAATATTGTACAAACGCTCAACCGATTTAAAATTTTCCTGCACAAACTGATAATTGGCAAAACCATCCAAAGTCCAGTCTTTAGTAAAAAGACGTTTTTTGACATTCATTTTCAAAGCAACACCTTTATTATTAGCATCATCAATTCCAGAAAATAAATTCAGGTCATTGTTACTTACTCCCAATTCAAAATCAACCAATGTTTTTTCGTCAGGATTGTATTTTCCTAAAAAAGTCGCAACCTGAAGTTTTATAGGCGCAACAAGTCGTACAATAGGTTCGTAATTTCCTTGTAAAACGCCATTTACAGGAGGTATATATTCATAAATACGTTCTACAGAATTGTTATTTTGTATAGTATAATTTCCAAGATTATTTCCGACCAGACTAAACTTTACATTGTACAAAACATCCGCAGAATTATTAGAATATTCATAAACTTCAACTCCGTTAAGAAGAACCTTTTTATATAAAATTTTAGTATCGGCATACGAATCTTCATAAGCAGAAGGAGCCGTCATCAAATTCGGATTATCTCCCGCCTGAGCTAAAACCTGAACCTGTTCTTTAGAAAGATTTTGCTGTAAAGGCTGATTTTTCAGATCATTTTCTGAATAAAGATAACCGCCAAAACTCCAGTTTTTGTTTTGATGCGTAGCACCTAAATAGGTAACCAGTCGATTGTAATTTCGTTCAGAATATTGATATTCAATATTAATACGCATTTCAGAATTGATAGGAAAAAGTGAGGTAAAAACAATTTCGCCCGCATTATAATCAATTACATAATCGTTGTTTTCACCGCGTTTCAGCAAAACGCCATTTACATAAACCCGCTCAGAACCCGAAATAACCAAGACGTACAACTCGCCGTTTTGTCCCTTTAATTTATAAGGACCTTGATTGCCTTCTTGTCCGATAAAAGTGCTTTTGGCATATTGTCCTTTTACAAATGCAACCGAAGCAAAAACATTGGTTTTACTTTTTTCGGTATCAAAATCAAAACTGGTAGAAAGTCCCTGAACCTTTTTGTTAAAGCGTAGAAATTGGGTTTTGTTATTTTCTAAAAAAACATCGCCTGCGCGGATGTTCCAGTCATCGCTGAAAAGTTCCATAAAAATATTATCAAACTGATCTAATTTCTGCGAATAACCTCCGTCTTGCAGCGGAATATTACTGTCTTGAAGTGAAGCTCTTAAACTTACTTTGTCGGATATTTTTCCTGTAATCTGTAAATCTAAGTTAGAATTTAAAACTGTATTTTGATTATTTCCAACTGTAACACCGCGCGTAATGCTTCCCGAAGTACTTAAACCATCAAACGGAGTAACTTTTTTGGCATTTGTATTTTCTATTTTATACAATTTCTCCGTACCGGCTTCATTGCTCACAACCTGATTGGATTTGTAAAGACTGTATTCTTTGGTTAAAAAATCAGGATATTTTAGATAGTTAACGACTAAAGTATCAGAAGCAGTTAAGTTTTCATTTAAAAGCAAAGTTCCTTTTTGAAAATCAACCTTATAAAAATCAGGATTTATGGGTTCGTGTTTGGTATTTAAAAGTTCAAAAAAACTCGAGTTAATACTAAACTCTTCCAGATGTATCGTGTCTTTGGTAACAATTACTTTTTTTGTTTGGTACGCCGATTCTGTTTCCTGTGCCTGAAGCGCAGAATAGCAGAGAAACACCGTAAAAAACAGTAATTTTTTCAACATAAATACTTTAACTCTAAAAAGTCAAAAGTAGTATTTATAATTCGGAATTGTTGCGTGGGATATTTTAGTTTTATTGTCGAAAAGACGGTTATTTATTATGCCATGCGATAACTGTGAGTACTACGATTAAAATTATTATGGCAAATACAGAATTTGGATTTGCAAAATTTATAGTCCAGCCTAATTCTTTTACTTTTTTTGGAGGAAATATTCTTGAATCTTTCGGATTATAATAAAAGATTCCCCAGATCCAGTTGTTAGGATCATTGCTCCATTGGTTTTGAGTTTCCTCTGATGGTTCGTTATTATCGTTCATAATTCTGAAAATACTGTGGCTAATTGTTTAATTAGAATAAAGTTACTCGTTTTTTTCTTAAATTAATTTACAAATTATTAAAATTACAAATTTTATTATTGTAAAATAATTCTTATTTTTGATTATAGAACACGCCAAAATCATGAATATAACTGTAGGAAATAAGTTAAAAGAGATACGAAAATCTCAAAAATGGTCACAAGAAGATGTTGCCAATTATTTACAGATATCGCAATCTTTATACGCCCAAATAGAAAGAGGAGAAAGTATGTACTGGATTGATAATTTAGAATCAATTTGTGACGTTTTTAAAATTCTACCGCAGCAATTAATTCGAAATAGTGTGGAAAGGAATATTTTTGAGAAATCTATAAACTTGGAGAAAATAAAAACATACGAAAAAACAATAGCGGAACAAGAAATAAAGATTGCAGAACTAAAGAAAGTAATCAAAAAATTAAAGAAATCGGCATAAATAAAAGAGGTTTCACTATTTTAGTGAAACCTCTTTTTATATTTGAATTGATAATTAACTGAAATAAAGTGATAATTAATTTACTTCTTTAGTAACCACCTGCATGGTTTCGCGGCTTACTTGTTTTAGTAAAACTTCTTTGTTTTCTTCTACAGTCTGTGCCGCTTGTTCTGTAAAGTGACGAATCGTATATAAAGTTACATTTTCGTTATAATCAACTTTGAATTTTTTAGATAGAATTGCATTCAATTCATTAAAATTCTCAAATTTATCTTCTACACAAACAGAGAAACTAATCGCTGAATTCTGAATCAGGTTTACTTTGATTTTAAATTCATGGAACAAAGCAAAAATCTCGCTGATGTTTTCTTCCATAATAAAAGAGAAATCTATGGATGAAAGCGAAATTAAAAGCTGGTTTCTTTTTACAATAAAACATGGATACTGCGGCTCTAAATCAACACCTTTAGAAACACAAGTTCCTTTTAATAACGGATTGATAAAAGATTTTACATACAACGGAATTTCTTTTTTCTGTAACGGCTGTAATGTTTTTGGGTGAATAACCGTAGCACCGTAAAAAGCCAATTCGATAGCTTCACGATATGAGATTTGATTTAACAGACTCGCATTTTCAAAATAACGCGGGTCAGCATTCATAACTCCCGGAACGTCTTTCCAGATTGTTACACTTTCTGCATTTAAGCAATAAGCAAAAATTCCGGCAGTATAATCAGAGCCTTCACGGCCAAGAGTTGTTGTAAAGTTATTATCGTCAGCACCCAAAAATCCCTGAGTAATATTTAATATTTTTCTAGGAACATTTTTGCTGATATTTTGTTGTGTAATTTCCCAGTCAACTTCTGCATCTCTATAGTTGGCATTGGTTTTAATGAAATTACGAACATCAAGCCATTGCGTCTGAATTCCCATGAAATTCATGAAATGGCTTAAAATTGTAGTCGAAATCAATTCACCAAAACTCACAATCTGATCATAAACAAAATTGTAATTTGGCGATTTATTATGCGCTAAAAAATATTCTAACTCAGCAAATTGAGCATTAACAGCTGCAAAAACAGCGTGATTTTCATCATCAAATAAATCCAATAAGATTTGATTGTGATATTTTTTTATTTCTTGTACAGAAGAATTTAACTCTGTAGATTTATCAAAATAATTCTTGATAACAACCTCAAGAGCATTTGTAGTTTTTCCCATAGCCGAAACTACCAAAATTACATCCTCATAACCTACCTTTTGTAAAACGTCATAAACGTTTTTAATTCCATCTGCATCTTTTACCGATGCTCCTCCAAATTTAAATACTCTCATTATTAATTTATTAGATTTTAGTCCCGATAGCTATCGGGATAGATTTCAGTTTGGGGCGAAATCTTGTACTTTTTTTGCCACAGATTGTACGGATTAAAATGATTTTACAATCTGTGTTGGTTTGCCACGAATTTCACAAATCGATTAGTGTAATCAGTGGCAAAAAATATTTTTATAATTTTTCTAAAAATGCATCAATTCCGTTTTGATCCATTTGAACAACCTGCCATCCGTCCAGGATTTTGGCTCCGGAATTCTTGTAGAAATTTACCGCCGGCGTATTCCAGTCCAGAACATTCCATTCTACTCTGCGTACGTTTTCTCTTTTTCCTTGTTTCATAATTTCGGCATACAAAGCAGAACCTAAACCTGTACCGCGCATTTTTTCCTTTACGATTAAATCCTCAAGGTGAATTGTCTTTCCTTTCCAGGTAGAATAGCGGTAATAATACAATGCAATTCCAACAATTTCTTTGTCATTAGATTCATTTTCAATTTCGGCAACAAAAACCTGAAATAATGGTTTTTCGCCAAATCCGTCGCGCACTAAATCAGCGGCTGTAATGACAACAGCTTCTGGTTCTTTTTCGAATATTGCCAGTTCCTGAATCAGTTCCAGAACCGCATTCATGTCTTCAGGATTTCCTTTTCTAATATTCATAATTATTCAAAAATTTAATTTTCGTGTTCCTCATATATAGTAGCTGCTTCTTTCAAATTTAAGGCGTGTGCACACACAGACATTAATTCAGGGCAATTTCTATATTCGTATTATTACTTGACTATTAGCAAAGAAAGTATTTTTTTATGCGACACTTTTTGCCTTTCATTATCAAATATACAATAGTAGCAAACTAACGAAATAATTTTTAAATCATTCTCACAAAAAAAACGATATTTGTGACTTAAAAATAAAACTACAACGATTTAGTAATGGAAGAACGCAATAAAACACTGGGAGAGTTTATTATTGAGAATCAAAAAGCATTTCAATACTCATCAGGGGAGTTATCCCGAATTATCAACTCTATACGTTTGGCGGCAAAAGTCGTAAACTATAAAGTAAACAAAGCAGGGCTTGTCGATATTATCGGCGCCGCCGGAGAACAAAACATTCAAGGCGAAGATCAGCAGAAACTAGATGTTTATGCAAACGAAGTATTTATCCAGACGTTAATAAACCGTGAGATTGTCTGTGGTATTGCTTCTGAAGAAAACGACGATTTTATTACTGTTCAGGGGAGCGACAACAGTCATAATAATAAGTACGTGATCTTAATGGATCCGCTGGACGGATCTTCAAACATTGATGTAAATGTTTCGGTTGGAACTATTTTTTCTGTTTTTAGAAGAATTACACCAATTGGAACTCCGGTAACAAGCGAGGATTTTTTACAGCCGGGAATAAATCAAGTAGCAGCGGGTTACGTAATTTATGGTACGTCAACAATGCTGGTGTATACAACCGGACATGGCGTAAACGGATTTACCTTAAATCCTGCAATTGGTACTTTTTATCTTTCGCACCCAAATATGCAGTTTCCAAAAGACGGACATATTTATTCGGTAAACGAGGGTAATTATGTTCATTTTCCGCAAGGTGTAAAAAATTACATCAAATATTGTCAGAGAGAAGAAGAAGACAGACCGTACACTTCAAGATATATCGGAAGTTTGGTTGCCGATTTTCATCGAAATATGATTAAAGGCGGTGTTTATATTTATCCAACAAGCTCAAAAGCGCCAAAAGGGAAATTGCGTTTATTATACGAATGTAATCCAATGGCGTTTATTGCAGAACAGGCGGGAGGAAAAGCAACTGATGGTTTTGGAAGAATTATGGAAATCCAGCCGACAGAATTGCATGAAAGAGTTCCGTTTTTCTGCGGAAGTCAAAATATGGTAGAAAAAGCGGAGGAATTTATGGCTGAAACAATTTAGTTTTTAGTCCTTAGTACTTGAAGCTCATATTGATATTTAAACCCGACAGGTTTTTAAAACCTGTCGGGTTTTGTTTTATAAAATGTTTTAATTTAAAAATAAAAAGCCCAGTAGATTTAAAAAAAATCCACTGGGCTTTATTTAATTTTATCAAAACTAAGTACTAACGACTCAGAACTAAATAAAAATTATTTATTCATATTTTCCATTTCGAATGAAAAAGTATCTAAATCTACTTTTTTATCCACAAGAGATAATGCTTTAGAAACAATATAATCAACATTTCCCGGCGTAAAACCTAATGCTAATCCCATACGTTTTAGCATCACTTCTTGCTGATCTCCTAAATGGTGGTCAACATGTACCATTCTTGCTAAGTCATACAAACGCTCAACGCGCTGTGCGTATAAATAAGGTGGGTTTATTGGGTGTTTCCAAGGATCTGTAAGGATCTCTTTGTATTCTTCTTCTGAAATTTCTAATCTTGAAGCAAGTTTATCCAAGAAAGCCTGCTCTTCATCATTAATTTTTCCGTCAGCAAAAGCTACACGTACAATTGCAGAGAAATGACCTTTATTTCTTTGTTTGAATTCGTTATCAAATAATTCTGAAAATGACATAATTAATCGGTTTTTTATCGAGCAAAGATAAATCTTATTTTAATTTAACAAATTTAAATTTCTCATAAAATTTAACTTATTTTTCTGCGTTGTTTTTAGAAGAGGGTTTTCTTTAATTTTCAAAATTAATCGTAAGTTTACAACCCCATAATCAATTAATACCATAGCCTATTATGTCGCAATTTTGGATTTACTTTCAAATAGGATTGAAGCACGTTTTAGATATTCATGCCTACGATCACGTTCTTTTTTTAATCGCATTAACAGTTCCTTACACCTTTAAAGACTGGAAACGTATTTTACTTTTAGTTTCCGTTTTTACCATCGGTCACACAGTAGCTTTATTGCTTTCTGTTTTCGGAATTATTGCTGTTAAAGTGAATATTGTCGAGTTTTTAATCCCGATTACAATCTTAATAACCGCCTTATTTCACTTGTTTACAGCAGGGAAAACATCAAAGGGCGAAGGTCTAAATTTAGTGTTTTTTGTCACTTTGTTTTTCGGTATAATTCACGGACTTGGATTTTCTAATTATTTCAAGACAATATTAGGAGGGAGTGCAACGTCAAAATTACTACCTTTGGGAGAATTTGCTTTAGGAATCGAAGTAGCGCAGCTGGTTGTAGTTTTTGTAGTATTGATTATATCCTATATAGTACAAACCGTTTTCCGTTTTTCAAAACGCGATTGGGCGCTTGTAATGTCAGCTTTTATTATTGGAGTTGTAATTCCGATGATCATCGATAGTCCTATTTGGAACAGATAAAATAAATGGAAATAAAAAAATTAAATAAATACGATAAAGCGTATTTGCGAATTGCCAAAGAGTGGAGTCTGCTCTCTTATTGCAAGCGTAAACAAGTTGGAGCGATTATCGTAAAAGACCGAATGATCATTTCAGATGGTTATAACGGTACGCCTTCGGGTTTTGAAAATTGCTGCGAAGACGAAGACGGATTAACACGCTGGGATGTGCTTCATGCAGAAGCCAATGCAATATTAAAAGTAGCGAGATCAACACAATCCTGCGAAGGAGCAACATTATATATTACACTTTCGCCTTGCAAAGAATGCAGTAAATTAATTCATCAGTCTGGAATAAAAAGAGTCGTTTATCAAAATGGATATCGTGACGATTCCGGGCTTCAGTTTTTAACAAAAGCAGGTATTGAAGTGGAACATATTCCTGATTTAGAAGAGTAAATGAAATTTAACTCAAAATATTTGCCTATTGTTATAGGAGCAGCCCTTGCTCTTGGCATAATCCTCGGAAGCTTAATGAACGCTCCCGTTGATGATCAGCTTTTGGCTAAAAATTACTCCAAAACAAAGCTCAATAAACTAATTGATTTTATCAATAACGAATATGTTGATAGTATTAATACTGACTCCATTGTAAATCTTACCGTCGATAATATCTTATCCAAATTAGATCCGCATTCCGTTTATATTCCGCCGACAGAACAAGCAGAAGTTGCCGAAAGCATGAAAGGAGATTTCGTTGGAATCGGAATCAATTTTTATATGTATAAAGATTCCGTAGCGATTATAAAACCTATTGAAAATGGACCTTCAGCAAAAGCGGGGCTAAAATCAGGTGACAGAATTTTATTTGCAGGAAAAACAAAATTATTCGGCAGAGGTTTACCTTCAGATAGTTTGTTTTCTAAATTGAAAGGAAAACAAGGAAGCGAAATCGAATTAACTGTTTTTAGAAAATCAGCCCAAAAGAATCTTAAGTTTAAAATAAAAAGAGATGTCATTCCTATTAAGAGTGTTGATGCATCTTTGTTAATTGACAACAATACCGGTTATATAAAAATCAATCGTTTTGCAGAAACTACTTTTGATGAATTTAAAACAGGTCTGACCAGATTGAAACAAAAAGGGATTCAGTCACTGATAATTGACCTTCGTGAAAACGGCGGTGGTTATATGGAAGAAGCGGTTGCGATTGCAGATGAATTCCTAAAAGACAAACAGCTGATTGTTTTTACCAAAAATAAAAATGGTTCAACAGAAAAAACATACGCAACAAAAGCAGGTAGTTTTGAAACTGGAAAAGTGTATGTTTTAATTAATGAAAACAGTGCTTCTGCCAGCGAAATATTAGCTGGAGCATTACAAGATAATGATCGCGGTACTATTGTTGGCCGTCGTTCTTTTGGAAAAGGTCTCGTACAACGCGAAATGGATTTTAATGACGGATCTGCAGTTCGGTTAACAGTAGCACGTTATTACACGCCAACCGGAAGATCAATTCAGAAACCGTATAAAAAAGGAAACGAAGAATATTACAAAGAATCAGAAGGTCGTATTAAATCTGGTGAATTGTACGCAAAAGACAGTATAAAAATAGCCGATACTTTAAAGTTTAAAACGCCAAAAGGTAAAATTGTTTACGGTGGCGGCGGTATCGTTCCAGATGTTTTTGTGCCGATTGAAGCCGAACACGGAAATGAAAATGTTGCTTATCTTTTGCAGACTGGAATTGTTGGACATTTTGTTTTTGAAGAATTAGACAAAAACCGAAATACATTTGCAGGACTTCATTTTAATGAGTTTTTGAGTAAAATGAAAAGTTCAGATGTTTACTTTAAAAAGTTTAAAAACTATATTGCAATGACTGGTCTTGATATAAAATTAGATACCACCAAAGCATTAGTAAACCGATACATAACTGCAGAGTTCGCGAGACAATTGTACGGAGAATTATATTATTATGATGTAATTCTAAAAGAAGATGCGATGATTAAAGCTGTAGTAAATCCGAAAAAGTAATTTTAAACTCTTTTTTAAATGGAAATAAATCTCGTTGTAAATGCAGAAATTGAACTTTTGACTGCAATAAAAAATGCTGATGTTTTTGCTTTAGAAAAAATACTGCATGATGATTTGCTTTTTAATCTTCCTGACGGACAAACAATAACCAAAGGATTTGATTTAAACACTTATCGTTCTGGTAAAATGAAAATTGAGGTTCTCGAAGCTTCAGATCAGATTATTAATATAATCGAAAACAATGCTGTTGTAGGGGTTACTATTCTGCTAAAAGGTACTTATGACAATCAGCCTTTGGATGGAGTTTTTCGATACATTCGCGTTTGGAAACAATTTGATGAAAACCTGAAAGTCATCGCAGGAAGTTGTTCAGCGTTAAAATAAATCTACCACAAATAATAATAATTTTTTAAAATATAATATAACAAAACTTGCCTATATCTTAGCGAGCTTTGTGTAAAGCTTTGCGAACTTCGCAATTAAATAATAAATCAAAACATGAAAAATCTAAAAAGAATTGGTGCACTAATCGTTTTAATGACATTTGTAATTTCTTGCGCAACCATGAAAGGAAATAACGCCATTACAGGAAAAGTAGATTCAATAGAATCTGGAAAAGACGGATATACAGCAAAAATAACAACAGATTCAAAAGAAGTTTATTTTGCGACAATCAGTATTGTAAATGTTGGCGGACCGCAAAATTACAAACAATTGAAAATTGGAGATGAGGTTTCTGTAAAAGGGGAAATCTGGAAAACAGATGACGAAAAACATATCAAAGTAACTGAAATTGTTTCTGTGAAATAAACATAAAATAATTAAACCATATAAGTTATATAAGTTAATATAATGCTTTTGCGCATTTATTAAATGTTCTTATATAACTTATATGGTTTAATTTTATTTTTTTTATCGAATACTATCGTGTACATGAGTCTGTACACCGTTATTCCATAAAGTCAGAATATCTGTTGCGACTGCAGCACCACTTCCGGCAGCAATTGCCAATTGGCTTCTCCATCCTGCCAAAGTTCCGATAGCATAAATACCATCGGCAACTTTATGATCTTCATTTTTAAGCTGAATGCGCTGTTTTTCTGGAAGCGCTTTTTTATGAGGTTCTACATATTGCAGTAAACCTTCAATATCAAAAGTATTAGCAGAACCAATCCCGACAACGATATTTTTTGTTTGGTATGAGTTTTTGTTTGTAGTAACGGTGAATTCAGGGTAAGAACCTTCAACTTTTACTACTTTTTCATTTGGTATTTGTAAAATATGAGAATAACTTTCGGCTAGATGTTCTGTACTTTCAGTAAGTAATTCAGAGCCCAATTTGCCAGGCGTTATTCCGTAAGCATTGTAGAAAATTGCTTCTTGTAAAGAAGAATTCTTTTGGTGGGTAAAAACCCCAATTTTTTTATCGGTAACAAAAGATTTGTTTTTGGCAGAACCTAAAACAAGTGCACAAGACATGCCCGAAACTCCTCCGCCGATAATCAAAACGTCAAACATATTATCTGCCGTTGGTTTTTTCTTCGATTTTTTTAGAAATTCTAAAAATCAGAAGAATCAAAACAGCGCAAAATGAAGCAGCAATTCCAATAAAAGCCACAACACTGTCTCCCTGAAAAGGATTTTTGAAGTCTAATAGCGTAATATTAAAAACAATTAAAGCTAAGGCTAAAAGCACTAAGATTGAAGTGAAAATTTTCATATGGATGTTTATTTGTCTAAAAAAATAAAGTATAACTGAAATGTTAAAAAATCGCTTAAAGTTATATTTTAGAACTTTTATGGGGTAAATTTATAAAAATATATGTTAGACGAACAAACCTTTAACATTAGCAGCGAATAATTTAACAGCAATCGCTAAAAGTATTACTCCAAACGTCTTACGAACCACGCCAAGTCCGTTTTCTCCTAATAAAGTTTCTATTTTTTTAGATGACTTTAAAACAATATAAACCAGGATGATATTCAATAAAATAGCAATAATAATGTTTATGGTATGAAATTGAGATCGAAGTGAAAGCAAAGTAGTCATTGTTCCCGCACCAGCAATCAGCGGAAAAGCCAAAGGAACAATAGAAGCAGATCCCGGTTCTTCGTCACGATAAATTCTTATTCCTAAAATCATTTCTAAAGCAAGAAAGAAAAGTACAAACGAACCCGCAACTGCAAAAGAATGTACATCGATACCAATAAGGTTAAGAAGGCCTTCTCCAACAAATAGAAAAACAATCATAATCATTCCGGCAACAAGAGAAGCTTTTTCAGAATCTATATGACCAACTTTTGCGCGTAAGTTTACAATAATAGGAATAGATCCTACAATATCAATTACGGCAAACAGCACCATACTAACAGTAACAATTTCTTTAAAGTCGATTTCTAACATACTGCTTTGATTTTAAGGGATTAAAAACTGCTGCAAAAGTAGATAATAAAGTTAGGTGTTTTTTGGTTACAAATCACTTTTGTTATAAAAACACGTTTACTGGGTTAAAAAAGTGATATATGTAACAATAATAGTTTTTACCGCAAAGTATCGCAAAGAATTTTAATAAAGATTTGCAAAGATTTAATTGTAAAAAAATGAAATCTGCTTCAATCATTTTGAATCTGGGTGAAATAGAAACCTTTGTAAATCAGTAAATTTTTTATCTGCTTTCTTTGACTATCTTTGCACTTTATTAAACTAAGTATTTTTAGCGTCATGTTTCAATTAGGTAAAACCATTATTTCTGAGGATATTCTTGAAAAAGAATTTGTATGCAACTTATCAGCTTGTAAAGGAGCCTGCTGTGTTGACGGAGATGCCGGCGCGCCATTAAGCGAAGCAGAAACTAAAATTATGGAAGAGATTTATCCAAAAGTAAAACCTTTTTTGCGAAAAGAAGGAATTGCAGCCATTGAAGCGCAGGGAACTTGGGTAAAAGGAACCGATGGTGATCTCGAAACACCTTTAATAGATAATAAAGATTGTGCATACGTAATTTTTGACGGTAAAACGGCACTTTGCGGCATCGAGCAAGCTTACAATCAAGGAATCGTAGATTGGAAAAAACCAGTTTCTTGTCATTTATATCCAATTCGTGTGAAAGACTTCACGGAGTTCGCAGCTGTTAATTATGACAAATGGGATATTTGTGATGATGCTTGTTCTTTAGGAAAAGAATTAGAAGTTCCAGTTTATAAATTTGTCAAAGAAGCCCTAGTTAGACGCTTTGGAGAGGATTGGTATATGGAGCTTGAAAAGGTGGCTCAGGAACTCAAAAATTCTTAAAAATTAGGGGCTTAATAAACGTGTTTTTCACACACATATTTTAACTCAAAAGAATAAATTTTTACCTCTAAAAAATCTTTTAAAAACAAATTAAATTTACTTGTTTCTTAATCTAAAAAGTCTATATTTTACGGGCTTTCAGGAGAGATTTTTGTTTTTAAATAGTTCATTTACAGTAAATTAATTTATTGTATGAAAATCATTTCAATTTTTCCCGTTGTTAAAAACTATGTCAGATTGTGAATAAGTTTGAGTTTGATTTTTGGCGTTAATTGACAATCTTTGTAGTCTATTGAATTAGCAAAAATTCAGTATAAAAATTAAACAAAAATTGTCATGTCACAAGTAGAACCAATCTTACAAGAAAATAAAAATCGTTTCGTTATTTTTCCTATCAAACATCATGATATTTGGGAATGGTACAAAAAGATGGAAGCTAGTTTTTGGACTGCCGAAGAAATCGATTTACACCAAGATTTGACAGATTGGAATAATAAACTTAGTGACGACGAAAGATATTTCATTAAACACATATTAGCATTCTTTGCAGCTTCTGACGGAATTGTAAATGAAAATCTTGCTGAAAACTTTGTAAACGAAGTTCAATATGCTGAAGCGAAGTTTTTTTATGGTTTCCAGATCATGATGGAAAACATTCACAGTGAAACTTACTCTTTACTAATTGACACTTACGTGAAAGATGAAGCAGAAAAAGCAGAACTATTTAATGCTTTGGAAGTTTTTCCTGCAATTGGTAAAAAAGCAGAATGGGCTTTAAAATGGATCGAGTCTGATTCGTTTGCAGAAAGACTAATTGCTTTTGCTGCTGTAGAAGGAATTTTCTTTTCTGGTGCTTTCTGTTCTATTTATTGGTTAAAAAAACGTGGACTTATGCCAGGATTAACTTTTTCTAATGAGTTGATTTCTCGTGACGAAGGCGTACATTGTGATTTTGCAGTTCACTTGCACAATCACCACTTAATTAATAAAGTTCCGAAAGAAAGAATTAAAGAAATCATTGTTGATGCTTTAAATATCGAGAGAGAATTTGTTACAGAATCTCTTCCGGTAAGTTTAATTGGAATGAATGCAACTCTAATGACACAATATCTGGAATTTGTTGCAGATAGATTATTAGTAGAATTAGGCTGCGAACGTGTGTATGGATCAGCGAATCCGTTTGATTTCATGGACATGATTTCTCTTCAGGGAAAAACTAATTTCTTTGAAAAACGTGTTGCCGAGTATCAAAAATCTGGTGTTATGAACACGGATAGTGATGCTCAGAAAATTTCATTTGATGCAGATTTTTAGACAACCAGAATAAAATTTTAATGCCTGCTCTTTAAGAGACATTAAAAAAGAATAACAAAAATTTTTTAGGTTGAATCGCTTTCCCAAATCGTAGATTCAATAGCAATTTTAGGCGTATTTAAATTCATATTTCGAATTTGAAACGCGTAACTATTGAGAATGCCGTAATTCTCAAAAAATAATTTAAAAATACGCAATGTTTGAGTGCTGGAATTCGTTTTCTAGTGTCTTTCATTTTTTCAATAACAATTAAAAAAGTAAACTTATGTATGTAGTAAAAAGAGATGGCCACAAAGAGCCCGTAATGTTTGATAAGATTACAGAAAGAATCAAAAAATTGTGTTACGGGTTGAATGAACTCGTAGATCCTGTTAAGGTAGCCATGAGAGTTATCGAAGGATTGTATGACGGTGTTTCTACTTCTGAACTTGATAATCTTGCAGCAGAAACGGCGGCATCTATGACAATTGCACACCCAGATTATGCGCAATTGGCAGCTCGTGTGGCGATTTCAAACCTACACTCTAATACCAAAAAATCGTTCTCTGAAACGATGAAAGATATGTACAACTACGTTAACCCAAGAAATGGACAAGATGCGCCGTTACTTTCTGACGAAGTTTTTAATGTAATTCAGGAAAACTCAGAATTTCTGGATTCTCATATCATTTATACAAGAGATTTTAATTACGATTATTTCGGATTCAAAACTTTAGAGCGTTCATATCTTCTAAAAATAAACGGAAAAATAGTAGAGCGTCCGCAGCACATGTTAATGCGTGTTTCTGTTGGTATTCACTTAGACGATTTAAAATCTGTAATTGAAACTTACGATTTAATGTCTAAAAAGTTCTTTACGCATGCAACACCAACGTTGTTTAATGCTGGAACTCCAAAACCGCAAATGTCTTCTTGTTTCCTTTTGGCAATGCAGGATGATAGTATTGATGGAATTTATGATACCTTAAAACAAACTGCAAAAATCTCGCAATCAGCGGGAGGAATTGGACTTTCTATTCATAACGTACGTGCAACAGGATCTTATATCCGTGGTACAAACGGAACTTCAAACGGAATTGTTCCGATGTTGAGAGTTTTTAATGATACAGCTCGTTACGTAGATCAAGGTGGTGGAAAACGTAAAGGAAGTTTTGCGATTTACATCGAAACCTGGCATGCTGATATCTTTGATTTCTTGGATTTGAAGAAAAATACAGGAAAAGAAGAAATGCGTGCAAGAGATTTATTCTTCGCAATGTGGACTTCTGATTTATTCATGAAACGTGTTCAGGAAGACACAACTTGGACTTTAATGTGTCCTAACGAATGTCCGGGATTATACGATGTTTACGGAGAAGAATTCGAAGCATTATATACGGATTATGAATTTCAGGGAAAAGGAAGAAAAACAATCCGTGCACGTGAATTATGGGAGAAAATCCTTGAATCACAAATCGAAACGGGAACACCATATATGTTGTACAAAGATGCAGCAAACCGTAAATCGAACCACAAGAATTTAGGAACAATTCGTTCTTCTAACTTGTGTACAGAGATTATGGAGTTTACATCTAAAGACGAAATTGCAGTTTGTAACTTGGCTTCGATCTCTTTACCAATGTTTGTTGACAACGGAAAATTTGATCACCAAGCGCTTTACACCGTTACAAAACGTGTAACTCGTAACTTAAACAAAGTAATCGACAGAAACTACTACCCAGTAAAAGAAGCAGAAAACTCAAACTTACGCCACCGTCCGGTAGGATTAGGAGTTCAAGGTTTGGCAGATGCTTTTATCATGTTGCGTATGCCGTTTACTAGTGATGAAGCTAAAAAATTAAACCAAGAGATTTTCGAAACTTTATACTTCGCAGCCGTAACCGCTTCTATGGAAATGGCAAAAGAAGAAGGGCCATATTCTACATTTGAAGGTTCTCCAATGTCTAAAGGAGAATTCCAATATAACATGTGGGGAATGAAAGATGAAGAATTATCTGGTCGTTGGGACTGGGCTTCATTAAGAAAAGAAGTGGTAGAACACGGAGTTCGTAACTCATTATTGGTTGCGCCAATGCCAACTGCATCTACTTCTCAGATTTTAGGAAACAACGAAGCTTTCGAACCTTATACATCAAACATTTACACACGTCGTGTATTGTCTGGAGAATTTATCGTAGTAAACAAACATTTACTTCACGATTTAGTAGAAAGAGGATTGTGGAACGAATCGTTGAAACAAGAAATCATGCGTCATAACGGATCTGTTCAAAACATTGATATTATTCCGCAAGACTTAAAAGAATTATACAAAACAGTTTGGGAAATGTCGATGAAAGATATTATCGATATGTCACGTCAAAGAGGTTATTTTATTGACCAATCTCAATCGCTAAACTTGTTCATGCAAGATGCAAACTATTCTAAACTAACGTCAATGCATTTCTACGCTTGGCAGTCAGGTTTAAAAACAGGAATGTATTACTTAAGAACAAAATCTGCGGTAGATGCGATTAAATTTACCTTAAACAACGATAAAAAAGAAGAAACAGCACCAAGTCTAGTTGCAGAAACAGAAGAAATCAGTGTTGAGGATTATAAAGCGATGTTGCTAAAAGCACAAGCAGCAGATCCAGAGGATTGTGAAATGTGCGGGTCTTAATTTTAGATTTTAGATTTTAGAATGTAGATTTTAGATTTTAGATTTAATTTGATATATGAAAAGCAGTTATTGTAATGATAACTGCTTTTTTTGTGGGTTATATTTTTTATTTTATAATCATCATTCTGTCATTTCGACGAAGGAGAAATCTCCGCAAGAAACTCGACAAAGATTGGCGATTTGCTGTGCGGAGCTACTTGCGAAGATTTCTCCTTCGTCGAAATGACAAACTTTACGTCACACTGTTTGATTTTCCGTTTTCATAACCACAATCTTGTCATTTCGACTGAAAGGAGAAATCACACTCGTAACCACAAAGATTGAGACTTTTCTTTGCAGAATCCCGCGTGTGATTTCTCCTTTCAGTCGAAATGACAAACTGTGAGGAATACTGTGTGTTATTCTTAATCACAATATTATAAATAAAAATAGCGTTCTAAAACCTTAGAACCTTAGCAACTCAGAACCTCAGAATCTCAGTAACTTAGTACCTCCCTCAAATTAAACCTTTTCCAAAAATAAAAGTCTTACTTCTATACAAATTCCTGTTGTTATGAAAAAAAGCAATCTTTGGTCTTTACGATTGGGTTTCTCAGGAAAAGAAGCCGATAAAATCGAGAAATTAGGATTAGAAAAATTCCTAAAGAAGTCTTATGATACAAAGGTTGACAAAGCACTTCCTGCTTTTCTTAACGACGATCCCAAAACTTTAGCAGAATTAAAGGAATTAAAACAAGCCATAAAAGATGCAGATTCAGAAGCTAAAAAGAAAGCGCTAAAAAAAGCAATCTATTCTGGAATTGAATTTCGAAGATGGTGGATTAATAAAATGCGAACAGAAGAATTTCCGCTTCGGGAGAATATGGTTGTTTTCTGGCACAATCATTTTGTTTCTACTTCACAAAAAGTAAAAGTGAATTATTGGATTTACCAGCACAATATGATTTTGCGCGAAAATGCTTTTGGGAACTTTAAAGAGTTGACCAAGCAAATCGTAAAGTCGAATGCAATGGTAAAATACCTGGATAATGTCGACAACAAAAAAGATAAATACAACGAAAATCTAAGCCGTGAATTATTAGAATTATTTACCATCGGAATTGGAAATTATTCCGAAGATGATATCAAAAACGGTGCGCGCGCTTTAGCAGGATTAAATCTCGGAGAAGACGGTGCAGTTTACAGAAACCGTATTGAAGACAATACTGATAAAACATATTTCGGTAAAACCGGAAATTGGAAAGCCGATGATTTAGTCGATATCATCTTTGAACAAAAGAATATTCCATATTTAATAACCCGAAAAATTCTAAAATGGTTTGTTTATGATAATCCTTCAGAAGAATTAGTGGTTTATTATGGCGATTATTTCCGAAAGAAGAACTTTGAAATTGAACCTTTGCTGACTAAAATTTTCACAGAAGAGTATGCCAAAGAAAATGCTGGAAAGAAAATCAAAGATCCGCTAGTGTATATTATACAGCTTATAGAGGAATTAGAAGTAAAGGATTTTGATGATGCTATGATTGCACTTTTTACAAGACAACAAGGAATGGATTTGTACAATCAGGTCAATGTAAAAGGTTGGGACGGTGGCAATGCATGGTTAACTTCTCAAATCTATTTACAGCGTAATAATACCTCAGATTTACTTTGCAGCGGAAGAAGTATTTCCAGAAAAGTAATAAAAACAATGGTTGAAGAAGGAGGCAAATCAAACAAAGAACTCGAAAAGATAGAGGTAAAAATTGATTTTGACTCTAACGGAACTAACAAAACAATCATTACCGAATTATCCAACAGATTATTATTTAATGTAAACGATTCGATGCAGAAAGACATGGAAAATTTACTTAAATATGATTTCGACCCAAAAGAAGAACACGCCAATTTTGCCGTAATTCGATTGTTCAATTACATTTCAAAATTGCCAGAATATCAATTAATCTAGAAGTTTAAGGCTATGAACAGAAGAAATTTTCTAACACTTACAGGAACGTTTACTGGCGGAATGCTTTTACTTCCTGATTTTTTGCATGCTTATGGTACTCAAAGTAATTTAGTTGTCGGCGAACAATGCGTTGTTTTTGTGCAACTCAACGGAGGAAATGACGGATTGAATACTTTTATTCCGTACGAGAATCCACTTTATTATGATTACAGAACGAAGATTGCTTTGAGCAAAGATGTCGTTGTGAGCAAAAATAGCGGCATGGCATTTCATCCGGCATTAAAAGATTTTGCTCAAATGCAGCAGAACGGAGATTTAACCGTGATTCAAAATGTGGGATATCCAGAACCAATTCGTTCCCATTTTAGAAGTCAGGAAATTTGGCAGACTGCAACAGATTCTAATAAATATATAAACGAAGGATGGCTTGGGCGTTATTTAGATTTGCAATGTCATGACCATAACCCAACGGCTGGAATAAATATAGACTCGATTGATAATTTGGCTTTAAAAGGAATTGAGCCCAACTCAATAACCGTAAAAGACCCGAATAAGTTTAAAATAAAATCAGATAAAGAAGAAAATGTAACGCTGTCTGAAAATCCGCAATTGGATTTTGTTCGAAAAATAGCCAATTCGGTTACAGAAGGTTCAGACGAAATCCAGAAAGCATTAGCAAAATCTAAAGCTGAAATAAGTTATCCAAAAACGGGATTGTCTAAAAATTTAGAATGGATTGCACGTTTAATAAAAGGAAATTTAAATTCTAAAGTATATTATACTTCGCTTGGCGGTTTTGATACGCACGATAATCAGCTTGCGATTCACGAAAGAAAATTAACGGAACTAAATGATGCGTTGTTTAGTTTTTATCAGGATTTGAAACAATCTAAAATGCTTCAGAACGTTACAGTTGTTGTTTTTTCAGAATTCGGGCGACGAGTAAAAGACAACGGAAATGGAACCGATCACGGAACTGCGGCGCCAATGTTTATTATTGGAGGAAATAATAAAGGAACAATTTTAGGGAATAATCCCGATTTGTCTAATCTGGATAACGGCGATTTAAAATATGAAATTGATTTTAGAAGTGTGTATGCTTCTTTATTAAAAGAGAAACTGGATTTTGATTATTCTAAAATTGGAATTAAGAATAGAGCAGTTTCTGGATTGTTTTGAGTTTTTTTGCCACGAATTTCACGAATTTACGCTAATTTTTATTTTAAATCTTTCTATTGGTATTAAGTAAATTGATTGTATAGTTGAATAATTGGTGCTAATTAGTGAAATTCGTGGCAAAAAAACCTTAGACCCTTAGCAACTCACAATCTCAGAACCTTAAAAATAACCCCATTTTTTTACATTATCATACAAAACAGGATTAATTTGTTAAGAAATCCCTTTTTGTTTCATAAAATGCAATATTTTTTTTGGAGAGGTGAAAATAATTTATACATTCGCAGAGAATTTATTGAAAATCACAATCGAAATGTCAAACAACCGTTTTTATTTTAGCAACTCTTTTTATTTCTTCTTTAGTAGAAGTGAGGATTGTGCTATGGTTATTTGAAATTAAATTAAGACAAATAAAACTAATATACAATCCTGATGAAAATCAGGATTTTTTTTTGACTATATGACAACTAAAATTGCAATACAAGGTATTAAAGGTTCTTTTCATCATCAGGTTGTGAAAGAGTATTTCTCTGAAAATGTGGAAATTGATGAATGTTTGTCTTTTGAAGAATTAATTGACAGCCTTCTTGCCGGAAAATCAGATCAGGCAGTTATGGCGATTGAAAATTCGATTGCAGGACCGATAATTCCGAATTACGCTTTGATTGATAAGAATAATTTGCACATCATTGGAGAACATTATTTAAGCATTCACCAAAATTTAATGACTTTAAAAGGTCAGAAAATAGAGGATATAAAAGAAGTTCATTCACATCCAATGGCATTATTGCAATGTATGGATTTCTTAAAAAAATATCCAAACATAAAATTGGTTGAAGATAAAGATACGGCTGAAACAGCAAGAAGAATTCAGGAAAAACAATTAAAAGGAATTGCTGCGATTGCAAGTAAAGTAGCTTCAGAAATGTACGATCTTGAAATTATTGCGCCGGAGATTCAGACGATCAAAAATAACATGACACGTTTCGTGATTATAAAAAAACAGAATTCATTTTTACCGGAAAGCGAAATCAACAGAGCTTCGATCAAATTTGAATTAGATCATAAAAGAGGAAGTTTGGCAGCGGTTCTAAATGTAATGAGCGACTGCAAACTGAATTTGACAAAAATTCAGTCGCTTCCAAAAATTGAAACACCTTGGAAATATTCATTTTTTGTAGATGTAACATTTGAGAAATACGAAGATTACGCAAAAGCAAAATCATTATTAAATATAATGGCAGAATATTTTAAAGTGTTGGGGGAATATAGAAACACAAAGCCATAAATGGCAAATTTCAATTTTTAAAATACCAAATTCCAATCCTTCGGGATTAAAAAACAGAAAATTCTAAAAGAGAATACATAAGAATCATGATTACAACAGCAAAACGATTAGACACAGTTGAAGAATACTACTTCTCTTCAAAATTGAGAGAAGTGAGACAACTGATGTCTGAAGGAAAATCGATCATCAATATGGGAATTGGAAGCCCTGATTTGAGTCCGTCAAAAGCAGTAATTGAAGCAGTCGCTGCAGCAATTCAAGACGAAAACGGACATGGTTATCAAAGCTATCAGGGATTACCAGAAATGAGGCAGGCGATGGCAGATTTTTATCAGGATCAATTTGGTGTTGCAGTGAATCCGAATAATGAGATTTTACCATTAATGGGTTCAAAAGAAGGAATTATGCATATTTCGTTAGCATTTTTAAATGAAGGCGATCACGTTTTAATTCCGAATCCAGGTTATCCAACTTATACTTCGGTAACTAATTTGGTAGGAGCAGTTCCGGTTTATTATGATTTGAAAGAAGAAAATGCATGGGAACCGGATTTTGAAGCTTTAGAAAAACAGGATCTTTCAAAAGTAAAAATAATGTGGCTGGGGTATCCGCACATGCCGACAGGGGCGAGAGGAAGTTTAGCGTTATTTGAAAAATTGGTTGCTTTTGCTAAAAAACACAATATATTATTGATCAACGACAATCCGTATAGTTTTGTTTTGAATGATAATCCGATGAGTTTATTGCAGGTTGAAGGCGCAAAAGAGGTGGCTTTAGAATTGAATTCATTAAGCAAAACGTTCAACATGGCGGGCTGGAGAGTCGGAATGGTTTTAGGAAACGCTGAAATCATTGATGCAGTTCTAAAAGTAAAAAGTAACATGGACAGCGGAATGTTTTACGGAATCCAAAAAGGCGCGATTGCTGCTTTAAAATGTGATAAATCGTGGTTTGAAGATAACAATAAAATTTACAGACGCCGAAGAGAATTAACTGAAAAACTGGCTGAAAAATTAGGCTGTAAAGTATATAAAGAAGGAGTTGGATTGTTCGTTTGGGCAAAACTTCCGGAAGGAATAGCATCAGCAGAAAAGTTCATTGACGAAATATTATATGAGAAACATATTTTCATCACGCCGGGAACAATTTTCGGAAGTAATGGTGAAGGATACATTAGATTCTCGCTGTGTGTAAAAGAAGAAAAAGTACAAGAAGCGATAGACAGATTTTAAAAATTTTAGATTTTTAGAATGTAGATTTCAGATTGTCAGGCTGAGCGGAGTCGAAGCCCGTACCAATTGGAGCGCCCTTCGACTCCGCTCAGGGTGACAAATGAAAAAAGATTTAGAATTAGCTTCAAATAATAAAGAATATGAAAGTATACGTAATAGGAATAGGATTAATAGGCGGTTCAATGGTGTTAGACATCAAGGGGCGTTATCCTGAAGCGACTATTTTCGGGATTGATAACAACGAAAAACATGTGCAGGAAGCTATTGATTTAGGAGTTATTGATCAGGAAGGAAAAATGGAATATCTTACAGAAGCCGATTTTGTGATCGTTTCGGTTCCAGTAGATGTAGCGTTGACGGTTTTGCCTAAAGTGCTGGATGCGGTTGGAGATAAAACGATTGTTTTTGAAGTAGGATCGACTAAAAAGCCAATTTGTGAAGCAGTCGCTAATCATCCGAAAAGGCGACATTTTATTGCTACACATCCGATTGCAGGAACGGAGTTTTCTGGCCCATCGGCAGCAATAAGAGGATTGTTTCAGGGAAAAACGAATATCATTTGCGAAGTGGAAAAAACCACTTTTAAACTGCAGGAAAAAGCATTAAACCTTTTTACGGCAATTGGAATGAGGATTCGATATATGGATCCGACTTCACACGACAAACACATTGCTTACGTTTCTCATTTGTCGCACATCAGTTCGTTTATGCTTGGTAAAACGGTAATGAACAAAGAAAAAGACGAACAGGATATTTTTGATATGGCGGGAAGTGGATTTGAAAGCACGGTTCGTTTAGCAAAAAGTTCGCCAGCCATGTGGACACCGATTTTTAAACAAAATCAAGAACACGTTCTGGAAACCTTAGAAGAATATATTGCAAATCTCAGTCGATTTAGGGATTTGTTGAAAGACGAAAATTACAATGCCATTTTTGAAGAAATGGAAAGCACAAATAAAATAAAAGAAATACTAAACGGATTAACAACAACTAAAAAGTAAATTAAAATTAAGATGGAAAATAAGAAAGAAATGAGAAAGTGGTTAGAAGATTTCAATTTAGATCACCCACTTGTGATAGCTGGACCTTGTAGTGCAGAAACTGAAGATCAGGTTTTGAAAATTGCTCACGAATTGAAAGATTCTAAAGTAAGTGTTTTCAGAGCTGGAATCTGGAAACCAAGAACTCGTCCGGGAGGATTTGAGGGTGTTGGTGAAATTGGATTGAAATGGTTACAAAAAGCTAAAGCAGAAACTGGTTTACTTATGGGAACTGAAGTTGCAACTGCAGCACACTGTAAATTAGCTTTAGAGCATGATATTGATGTTTTATGGGTTGGTGCTCGTACAACTGCAAACCCTTTTGCTGTTCAGGAAATTGCTGATACATTAAAAGGTACAGATAAAATCGTTTTGGTTAAAAACCCTGTAAACCCAGATTTGGCTTTATGGCTTGGTGGTGTTGAGCGTTTACACATGGCTGGAATCGAGAAATTAGGAGTTATTCACAGAGGTTTCTCTACTTACGAGAAAACTAAATACAGAAATATTCCAGAATGGCAGATTGCTATCGAATTGCAAAATAAATTCCCTGATTTACCATTAATCATTGACCCGTCTCACATTACTGGAGATCGTAAAATGATTTTTGAAGTAACTCAAGAAGCTTTAGATTTGAATTACGATGGTATGATTATCGAAACGCACTACGATCCAGACAATGCTTGGTCTGATGCAGCACAGCAAGTTACTCCAGACGCTTTGAAACAAATCATTAAAGATTTGACGATCAGAAAAACGGATGATACTACAGATGAATACAGCAATAAAATGACGAAACTTAGAGCTAACATCGACGTTCTTGATGCTAATTTATTAGAGCTTTTAGGAAAACGTATGAAAGTTGCTGACGAAATTGGTCAGGTGAAAAAAGATGCAAACGTTGCTATTCTTCAAAACAACCGTTGGAACGAAATCTTAGGAAAAATGATTTTGGAAGGTGAGAAAAAAGGTCTTACTGAAGAGTTTGTTTTAAGAATGTTTAAAGCTATTCACCAGGAAAGTATTGGTCACCAAGAGAAAATTTTCAACGCATAATTTTTTTTCAACCATATAAGTGATATAAGATAATTTAAGTTTTTCTAAAATTTGGTTTAAAGTTTTCTTATAGCATTAATTGAAAATAGATTGTTTTTTTAAGAATCTCCATCGCTTTGAAAGAAGTGGTGGAGATTTTTTATTTTTAAAACATAGCCCACGGCTTCAACCGTGGGAACGTGATGTATGTTCACAATCTTTGAGCACGCATATGACAATCTTTGTCTCCCACGGTTGAAACCGTGGGCTATGTTAAAATCCTTGAATTATATTTTCTTATATAACTTATATGGTTTTAATTTTTTTTAAATCCTCCCAACCTTTTTAATTTTTTTGATCTCTATATTGATATACAATCTTAACTTTCGAGTCATGAAATCAAAAATGTTTAAGCCAGAGAATTTTCAAACGCGTTTGAAATTATTATTTTATGTTTTGTTGTTTTTCGGAACCAAAACTTTTGCGCAAAGTCCGGAATTAACGGTGAAAGGTGACGAAACTGAAAAAGTCAGAATGAGCCAGCTTATTGTCAATGTAAAAGTGGTTGGGAATATTGCTTACACCACAGCCGAAATGCATTTCTTTAATTCAGGAACTCGCCAGATGGAAGCAGAACTTATTTTTCCGTTGCCAGAAAATGTTTCCGTTTCGCGATATGCAATTGACATAAACGGTAAAATGCGCGAAGCTGTTCCTGTAAATAAAAATAAAGGGAAACAAGTTTTTGAAGCCATTGAACATCGTCGTGTTGATCCCGGATTATTAGAAAAAGTAGATGGAAATAACTTTAAAACCAGAATTTATCCGTTGATGCCAAACGGAGAAAGAATTGTAATTATTGGTTATGAAGAAGAACTTACCGCTTCGGATAAAAATAACTTGGCTTATCAATTGGTCAGCAGATATCCTAAAAAACTAGATAAATTTGAGATAAACGTTTCGGTTTTAGGAACTGACTCTTCACCAACTATTACAGAAAATTCAGGAGAACAAATTACTTTTTCAAAATGGAATCAATCTTTTCAGACTTCACTAAAAAAAGAAAATTTTCAGCCTGCCGAGAAATTAATTTTCAAGATTCCAATTCAGGAGAATATACCAAGTGTTGTAATGCAGAACGCGGGAGGTCAATATTATTTTTATGGAAATACATTTATCGAAGGAAATGTGTCGGCTAAGAAAGCACCAAATTCAATAGGTATAATTTGGGATAACTCATTAAGCTGTCAGAATCGTGATTTGAAAAAAGAATTGGATTTATTAGATGCTTATTTTCAAAAAATACAAAATACAAAAGTAACACTGTACTTTCTGAATTATACATTTGAAAAAGTAAATGAATATATAATTACAGATGGAAACTGGAGCGTATTAAAGTCGGTTTTACAAAACACAAAATATGATGGCGGTACTCGTTTCTCTCAATTAAATTTTTCAAACCAAGACGAATATTTGTTTTTTACGGATGGATTATCTTCTTTGAGTGAGAACATTTTACCAAAAACAAACAAACCCATTTATACTATTACATCGTCTGTTAGTGCAGATTTTGCTCTTCTGAATTTTGCTTCAGTGAAAGCCGGCGGTAATTTTGTTAATTTAAATCAGATAACTTCAGCAACTGCTTTAGGTAAATTGGTAAACAATAAGTTGAAGTTTTTAGGCATAAAAGAAAACTTTACCATTACAGATTTATACCCGATGGAAGGAACTTCGGTTTCGGGAAATTTTAGTTTTTCGGGAATTTCATTAAATCCTAAAAATGAAATCACTTTACTATTTGGTTATAATAATGAAGCGGTTCTAGAAAGAAAAATAACTTTAGACGCATCTTCTCAAAACACAGATGATGTAAATGTTGAAAAACTTTGGGCACAGAAGAAGATCGCAAACCTTGATTTACAATATGACAAAAATGCTGAAGAAATTGAAATTCTTGGAAAGAAATATGGCATCATTACCAAAAATACTTCTTTGATTGTGCTGGAAAATCTTCAGGATTATATTTCCTATGATATTGTTCCTCCAGCAGAATTACGTGCAGAATTTGATAGAATTAAGAAACAAGAACAAGATAAAACGCTGGCACAGCAAAAAAATAACTGGCAAAATGTAGACAGCTATTTTACAGGATTAAATTCTTGGTGGAAACAAGATAAAAAATATGCAGTGCCAAAAGTTTTGCCAAATTCAAAGAAAAAGCAACGTACTTCATATCATACGCGAAGAGGTGATGCAAATGCTACTCTGACTATAGATGAACCTGTTGGTGCAGGAACAGCAACTACTATAATTGAAGAAGATAACAATGTATATAACACGGCTGCGCCAAGAGTCGATCAAGTTAGGTTTGTAAGACCAGTTGTTGCAAAAGCGAATGAGGTTAAGGAGAGTGATAAAAGTAGAGAGGCCGAATCTGATCTCAAAGAAGTAGTTGTAATGGGATATGGAACACAAAAAAAATTAATGGTAACAGGCTCTGTACAAACAATTTCCTCAGAAAGTATTACTAAAAATGCAGTTGTTTCGTCTACATTAGCCGGAAAAGTTGAAGGAGTTGCAGTATATCGTGATGGAGATATAAAATCTGGTTTTGAATCTGGAGAAGTTATTTCAGACACGATAAGTCTAGGACCTGCATACTTTAAGACTTCAGCAGTTCAGGATCAGCCAAATACTTGGAATCCGGATAGATTGTATTTAAAAGCTTTAGCTGCGGCGCCAAAAGAAAAACAATATGATTTGTATTTCGAATTAAGAAAAGCACAGGAAAGAAATCCGAGTTTTTATTTTGATGTAGCACACTTTTTCTACAATCAAGGCGATGTAAAAAAAGCTTTGAAAGTAATTAGTAATATTGCTGATTTAGGATTAGAAAATCATCAGCTTTACAAAACTTTGACTTATACTTTACGTCAATGGAAAGATTATGATGATGCTTTGTTTGCTGCGGGACAGGTTGCAAAATGGCGAGCGCATGAACCGCAGAGTTTACGTGATTATGCATTAACTCTGGAAGATGCCGGCAAATATCAGGAAGCTTTTGATCAATTAATAAAAGCGCTGGAAGTAAATTATTATGGTGAAATGAGCGGTCAATATCAAGGTGTTGAAGATATTATTTTAATGGATATTAACCGTTTGATGACGGAACATTCTAATATTAATTCTAAAGCATTAGACAAAAAATATCTTGCCAAAATGCCTGTAGATATTCGTGTGATTATGAATTGGAATTTAATGGATGTAGATTTAGATCTTCATGTTATTGAACCAACGGGAGAAGAATGTTATTACAGCCACACGAGTACGCAAGCCGGAGCAAGATTTTCAAAAGATTTTACACAAGGTTATGGTCCGGAACAGTATTTAATTAGAAATGCAATTAAAGGGAAATATTTAATTAAAAGCAATTTTTATGGCGAAAGTCAATTAACAGAAAACGGTCCGGCGACCATTATGGTAGAAATTTATACCACCAGAGCAGGAAAAACTTCCAGAATTCTAAAAACAATTCAATTAGGAAAAATAAAAGAAAACGGAGTTTTAGCCGAAATTGTTTGGTAAGAATAACAAATTCAAAGTATAGAATTCAATTTTAAAAGGCGAAGTTGCGTTGTTCAATTCTAAAAACGTAATTTTGCCTTTTAATATTTTAAGGTTTAAGAACATATTCTAAAATCTAAAATCAGAAATCTAAAATTAAAGAATGACAGGACTCGTATATAAATCTACAGGAAGCTGGTATACTGTAAAATCTGAAAATGGTGATTTTATAGAATGCCGTATGAAAGGGAAGTTTAGGATGAAAGGTATTAAAAGTACAAATCCTATTGCTGTAGGTGATGTGGTAGATTATGAACTCGAAGAAACTTCTGATGCTGTAACGGGAACAATTCATAATATTCACGAAAGAAAAAATTATATCGTTCGAAAGTCGGTCAATTTATCTCATCAAATGCACATTATTGCATCAAATATTGATCGTGTCTTTTTGTTGGTAACCATAAATAATCCGCCAACAACCTTCAATTTTATAGATCGTTTTCTGGTAACTGCCGAGGCTTATGGTATAGAAACTATTTTAGTTTTTAATAAAATAGATACTTTTGACGAGCCAACTCTTGAGGAACAATTGTATATGCAATATGTTTATCAGCAAATTGGCTATAAATGTCTTCGCGTTTCTTCTACAGAAATGAAAGGTGTTGAAGAGCTAAAAGAAATGATGATCGGTAAAGTAAGTATGTTTTCTGGGCATTCCGGAGTTGGAAAATCAACTTTGGTAAACGCTATGGAACCAAGCTTGCATCTTAAAACAAAAATGATTTCTACAGCAAGCAAGCAAGGACAGCATACTACCACTTTTGCAGAAATGTTTGATTTGTCTTTTGGAGCAAAAATTATTGATACTCCGGGAATTAAAGGTTTTGGTATTGTTGATATGGAGAAAGAAGAAGTTAGCGGTTATTTTCCCGAATTCTTCAGACTAAAAGATCAATGCAAGTTTAATAACTGTTTACATAAAGAAGAACCGCATTGCGCCATAAAAGCAGCTTTAGAAAAAGACGAAATCGCTTGGTCACGTTATAATAGTTATCTTAAAATTCTCGAAGGTGATGATGAAAATTATCGAACAGATAATTATGATGAAGATCGTAAAGCGAGTGATGAATTGAGGAAATAGGAAATTTAAATTCCAATTTTAAAAATTCCAAATTCCAAATTCCAAATCTGTCAATAAAAATAAAATCCTATTAATACTTTTAATCTGTGGCAAAAGCCATTCAATAAAAAATGAAAATAGTTCTCCAAAGAGTTTCAGAAGCTTCCGTTACAGTCGATCAGAAAAAAGTTGCTGCAATTCAAAAAGGGCTATTAATTTTAGTTGGAATTGAAGATGCGGATACTCAGGAAGACATCGATTGGCTAACAGGAAAAATTATTAAAATGAGAATTTTTGGCGATGAAAATGACGTAATGAACTGCTCTGTTCAGGATGTTGATGGAGACATAATTGTGGTAAGCCAATTTACACTTCACGCATCAACAAAAAAAGGAAACCGTCCGTCTTATCTAAAAGCCTCAAAACCAGAATTTGCAATTCCGATGTACGAGAATTTTGTAAAATCTTTAGAAAAAGAATTTCAGAAAAAAGTACAAACCGGTATTTTTGGTGCAGATATGAAAGTTAGTTTATTAAATGACGGTCCGGTTACCATTTTAATAGACAGCAAAAATAGAGAATAAAATTTCTTAAACATTTGTTAAAAGGTTTCGCGAAATAATATATATTTGGTGAAAATCCTTACTAATGAAAAACCTCTACTGCGCGTTATTTTTCTTCCTTTTTACGCTTGTTTCTGTTGCCCAAAAAGGCAGTTATATTGTCACTTCAATCGCAGATAGTCTCAAAGAAAATGCAAATGCAGTTGTTCGCTTAAATCAAATTGATATCGCTATTACTTCACAGCGAAATATGAATATTAAGACACAGCGAGTAGTAACGGTTTTTAATGAGAAAGGGTTAAGTGATATTGATGCTTATCAATATTACGACAAATCTACTTCTATAAAAGGAATTGAAGCAATTGCTTATGATGCCTTTGGTAATGAAATCAAAAAAATTAAACGAAAAGATTTTAGAGATCAAAGTGCAGTAAGCGGTAGTACGCTTTTTTCGGATAATCGTGTAGTTTATTTAGATTATACTCCAATTTCATATCCATTTACGATTATTTACAACAGTGAAGTCGAGACTTCAAATACGGCTTTTATTCCGCAATGGCATCCGTTAAGAGGATATTATTTAAGCGTTGAAAAAAGTGTTTTAAATGTTACTTACCCTAATAACCTCGGATTTAAAAAGAAAGAATTTCAATTTTCTAACTTCAACATCCAGAAAACAACAGATACAGATACAAGCCTGTCTTATGCGGCAACAAATATTTTGGCGCAGAAACAAGAAGATTACAGTCCGAATTTTGTCGATCTTTTTCCAAGAGTTATGCTCGGTTTGGAAAACTTTCATTTAGAAGGTGTCGACGGAACAGCAACAACCTGGGAAGCATTTGGTAAATGGTACGGTGATAAAATCTTAACAGGAACAACAGTTTTGCCCGAAGAAACTAAAGCTAAAATAAAAACGTTGGTCGGCGATGAAAAAGATCCTATAAAAAAAGCAAAAATCATTTATGATTATGTACAGAAAAAATCCAGATATGTAAATATTGCGGTTGGTATTGGCGGTTGGAAACCTATGATGGCAAGCGACGTGGATCGTTTAGGATATGGAGATTGTAAAGCATTGTCTAATTATACAAAAGCACTTTTGCAAGCAGTTGATGTTCCTTCTTATAACACCATTTTATATGGAGATCGTTATAAATCTAATATTCAGTCAGATTTTGTATCAATGCAGGGAAACCACATGATATTGGCAATTCCAAATGGAGGTAAATATACTTTTCTGGAATGCACAAGCCAAGACGATCCTTTTGGCTATCAGGGAACTTTTACAGACGATAGGGATGTTTTGATAGTGAAGCCAGAAGGTGGAGAAATTGTTAGAACAAAAATCTACGATGATAAAGGAAATGCTCAAAAAGATAAAGGAACATACACGATAGATGAAAACGGAAATTTCTCCGGTTCTGTATCCATTATTTCTGAAGGTTCTCAGTATAGTAAAAAATTCGGAATCGAACATTTACAGCCTACAGAAAAAGAATCACATTATAAAGATTATTGGGACAACATCAATAATCTTAAGCTGGGAAAAATAACTTTTACGAATGACAAAGAGAATGTTCGTTTTACAGAAGACATTCAAATCAGCGCAATAAATTACGGAACGATTACAGCCAACAAAATGATTTTTGTAATGGATGCTTTCAATCAATACACAGGAAATGTAAAGCGTATCAGAAATCGTAAAAGTCCATTTCAAATTCAACGCGGTTATTTAGATACCGATGAAATTGAAATCAATCTTCCGGCTGGTTTTTCAATTGAATTTTTACCTTCAAATTTCGAATTAAAAGGAAAATTTGGAGAGTATAAAACAGAAATCATCAAAAAAGAAAATAACAAGCTGACTTACAAAAGATCAATGCTTCTTAATAAAGGAAAATATTCGAGTAAAGAATATGACGAATACCGTCTTTTTATGGAGCAGGTTTCCAAAAACGATAACGCCAAAATTATACTAACCAAGAACTAACCAAATGAAATTAACCAAACACTTTAGTCTATTAATTGTGTTCTTGTTTGCTTTGCAAATGACAGCGCAGGAATTTAAACTAGGAAAAGTTACTATTGCAGAATTAGAGCAAAAAGTACATCCAAAAGATTCTGCGGCTCCGGCAGCTATTTTGTATAAAAGAGGAACAGCAAGAATAGAGTACGATATGAATGATGGTTTTATTACAGTAACACAAGTTGAAGCCAGAATAAAAATCTACAAAAAAGAAGGTTATGAATGGGCCAACGAAAGAGTTTGGTATTACAGCACAACGGGTTTAACCGAAAAAGTTTCTTTTAGTGATGCAGTTACGTACAATCTAGTTGCAGGAAAAATAGAAAAGACAAAATTAAAAGGCGAAGGTGTTTTTGATGAAAGGTTAAACAAATACAGAGCACAGAAAAAAATTACGATGCCAAATGTAAAAGAGGGATCGGTAATAGAATATAGCTATACGGTGAGAAATCCAAACGCAACAATTAGAGATTGGGATTTTCAAGAAAGTATTCCTGTAAATTATTCTCAGTTTGCGACTTATATTCCGGAATATTATGTTTTTAATTCAAGACAAAAAGGATATGTTTTTCCTAAAGTAGAAAGAACAAAAAATAATAAATCGATAACTTTTAGTAATAAAGAAAGAACGGGGTCTGGTATTCTTACGGGTACCCAAACACAATACTCAACTAGTAAGGTAGATTATATTGAAAATCAAACTAATTATATTGCTGAGAATCTGCCAGCAATGAAAGACGAAGCTTTTGTAAATAATATTGATAATTATACTTCAAGTATTGAGCATGAATTGTCAGTTGCACAATTTCCTAATGAGCCAATAAGACCTTTTTCTACAGATTGGAATGCGGTAGTAAAAACGATTTACGAATACGATGATTTTGGTCCAGAATTGAATAAAACAGGTTATTTTGAAGATGACTTAAAAACATTATTACAAGGATTAAATACTCCTGAAGAAAAAATATGGGCGATTTTTAATCATGTTAAAAACAGTGTAAAATGGAATGCTTATACCGGATACAGCTGTGATAGCGGCGTTAGAAAAGCATATAAAGAAAAAACAGGAAACATAGCCGATATCAACCTGATGCTTACTGCCATGCTGCGTTATGCAGGTCTAACGGCAAATCCGGTTTTATTGAGCACACGTTCTAACGGAATTGCCTTGTTTCCTAACAGAACTGCTTTTAATTATGTAATTGCAGCTGTAGAAACACCAAATGGAAATATTTTATTAGATGCATCAGACAAATTTTCGGTTCCAAATGTTTTGCCGTTTAGAGTTTTAAACTGGACAGGAAGATTAATTCGTAAAGACGGAACTTCAGAAGAAGTTGATTTAATGCCTAAAAAATTGTCAAACGATTTTGTTTTTATGAATTACAGCATTGATGCAGACGGTAAAATAACAGGAAAAACCAGAAGACAATCTTCAGATTATAATGCCATGATTACAAGGGATAATCTGAGTGGAGTAAAAGAAGAAGAATATTTGGAAAAACTCGAAAACCGCAACAATAAAATTGAAATCAGCGAATACGGAAGAACGAACGAAAAAGAGATTCTACTGCCTATTACAGAAAGCTATTCGTTTACAGGAAGTAATTTATGCGAACTTATCGGAGGCAAAATTTATGTAAATCCAATGTTGTTTTTAGCAAACAACAAAAACCCATTTACTCAGGAAGTAAGAGAATATCCGGTAGACTTTGGTTTTCCATTTTTAGATAAATATAACATTACAATCCAGATTCCAGAAGGGTTTGTAGTAGAGACATTACCAGTTCCTGTAAATGTTGTAATGGAAGATAATTTGGGAGCTTTTAAATTTAATTGTGCTGTGGTTAACGAAAACACTTTGCAGTTAATGATAACGCATCAGATAAATGAAGGGATCGTAACAACTGCGAAATATGATATGCTAAAAGAATATTATAAAAGCATGATCGCTAAAGAGACAGAAAAAGTAGTATTAAAAAGAATTTAAGTATGAGTTTACGTTCTATTATTATCTTCTTAATTCTCGTTTGTACTTTTTCACAAATAAGCGCTCAAAGTTATGAGCTTGGAAAGGTAACAATCAAAGAATTACAGGAAAAAGCAAATCCAAAAGACACTACGGCACCAGCGACAATTCTGTTTAAAAAAGGCAGAACATTTTTTAGTTACAATAACACCAACGGCTTTTCTGTCAATCATGTTTATGAATTTAAAATTAAAATTTATAAAAAAGAAGGATTGAGCTGGGCAGATCAAAAAGTACGTTTTTATATTGGTTATGAAAAAATGAACGAAGACCGTTTAGAATTTTCGGATGCCGTAACTTATAATCTCGAAAACGAAAAAATTGTAAAAACCAAACTAGAAAATAAAGGCACTTTTAAGAAGAATGTCAATAAATACTGGAACGAAAAAACCATAACACTGCCCAACGTAAAAGTAGGTTCGATTATAGAATACAAATACGTTTTAAAATCAGAAAACATAGTGAGATTTCCAGATTTTGAAATTCAGTATGATATTCCTGTAAATTATATAGAATATAAAACAGAAATTCCAGAATTTTATATCTATAAACCAATATTAATTGGTACCTATCAGGTAGCAATGGATGCGAAATTAGCGAGCGGAAATCAAAGTTTTACCGACGAATACAATCAAACCAAATCACTTACATACAGACAAATTAACACATTTTATAAAGGCACAGATGTTCCGGCTTTAGTGAAGGAACCATATCTAAACAATGTAGATAATTATAAGAGCACAATTAAATATGAACTCGAAAAGATTCGTTACCCGGATCAGCCCGATAAAGATTACTCTGTTACTTGGGAAGGTGTCGCAACTACTATTTTTAAAGATGAAAATTTTGGAAAAGAACTCAACGAAAAAGACTTTTTATTAGAAGATCTTAAACGAATATTACCCAACATCGAGTCAAAAAATGACAGAATGAATGTGATTTTCAAATTCGTTCAAAACAAAATGAACTGGAACGAAATGTATGGCTGTTTTACAGAAAAAGGAGTAAAAAAAGCATATACAGAACAAACAGGAAATATCGCTGAAATCAATTTTATTTTAATCGATATGCTAAAACTGGCAGGAATAGATGCCAATCCGGTTTTGGTAAGCACAATCGAAAACGGAATCCCGGTTTATCCAACAAGAACCGGATTTAATTATGTTATTGCTGCAGCAGAAATAGATGGAAAACAAGTTTTACTAGACGCAGCTCATAAATATACGATTCCGGATATTTTGCCGCTAAATGTTTTAAACTGGAAAGGAAGACTTATTAAAAAAGACGGAACTTCAACAGAAATTGATTTAATGCCGGTAAATGTATCCAGAGATTATTCGAATATTTATGTTAAGATGGATAGTTCCGGAAAAATGGATGGTAAAATCAGAACCCAGAAAACAGATTATGACGCATATAGTTTTAGAATCCAAAATGCTGGTAAAAATGAAGAAAACTATCTTGAAAAATTAGAACAGCAATTAGGCGATGTAAAAATTTCAGAATATAAAATTGAAAATAAAAAAACAAACCTGACAAATGCTGTAATGGAAACTTACTCTTTTGTATCCGAAAACCAATCAGAAATTATTGGCGGTAAAATTTTTATAAATCCGTTATTATTTTTTACAAGAACCAAAAATCCATTCAATCAGGAAAAAAGACAAAATCCGATTTATTTTGGATATCCAACACAGGAAAAATTTAGTCTTAGTATAGAAATTCCAGACGGTTATACAGTCGAATCCATGCCAAATCCAGTGAAGATTTTATCTGAAAACAAAGAAATCGTTTATCTGTTAAACATTTCCAACAGCGAAAACAAAATTCAAATTAATTGCTCAAAAGAGATCAACAATAGTATTTTTGCCTCGAATCAGTATAATGGATTAAAAGATTTTTTCCAGAAAATGATCGCCAGTCAAAACGAAAAAATTGTTCTTAAAAAAATATAATTTAATGATACCACGTTTCATCCTTTTTTCTTTTCTCTTTATTAGTACTATTTCAAAAATAAATGCCCAAAATTATCAATTAGAGAACGTAACAAAAGAAGAACTGCTGGAAAAATCAAATCCAAAGGATACAACTGCGCCTGCGGCAATTTTATTTAAAAAAGCCAAAACATATTTTACCTATTCAGACAGAGGATTTTTGGCGACTAATGTTTATGAACTCAAAATTAAAATTTATAAAAAAGAAGGATTAAGCTGGGCAAACCAAAAAGTATCTTATTATGTAGGTTATGAAAATTTAAACGATGATTCGGTTAAATTTTCGGATGCAGTCACTTATAATCTTGAAAATGGAGCAATCGTCAAAACAAAGTTAAACAGCGAAGGCTCTTTTAAGAACAAAATAAATAAATACTGGAACGAGTCGACGATTACACTTCCAAATGTAAAAGTAGGTTCAATAATAGAATTCAAATATGTTTTAAAAACAGAAAACATTATTCGGCTTCCCGATTTTGATTTTCAATTTGACATACCAGTCAATTATTTTGAATATAAAACAGAAATCCCTGAGTTCTTTATTTATAAAACTGTAAACATAGGATTTAATAAAATTGAAACCCAAACAGAATTGGTTCAAAATAAACAATTATACGCTTCAGATTATAAGCAGATAAACAGCACTTATACAGGTTATAATATTCCGGCCCTCACCAAAGAAAAATATATTGATAATATAAATAATTACCTTGGTTCTATACACAAAGAGCTGGAAAAAAAGAGATTTCCAGATAAACCAGTGGTAGATTATACTAAAACATGGGAAGGCGTTGCAACTACCATTTATAAAAGCGAAAGTTTTGGGAAAGAAATCAAGGTAAAAGATTATTTCACAGAAGATCTAAAATCGTTAATTCAAAATTTAAACACGCCGAGAGAAAAATTAAATGCTATTTTTAATTTTGTTCAAAAACGAATGAACTGGGATGAAAGAAGAGGATATAATGTTGATAAAGGTGTAAAGAAAGCATATACAGACAGAACAGGAAATGTAGCCGAAATAAACTTCATGCTGCTTTCAATGTTGAAAACTGCAGGAATAGAAGCAAATCCAGTTTTGGTTAGTACGCTTGAAAACGGTATTCCGTTGTTTCCTACTTTAACAGATTTTAATTACGTTATTGCCAGTGCAGAAATTGATGGAGAACAAATTTTATTAGATGCATCAAATAAATTTACAACGCCTAATATTTTGCCTTTAAATGTTTTAAACTGGAACGGAAGACTTATCAAAGAAGACGGAACGTCCAAAGAAATTCCATTAATACGAAATGAGGCTTCAAAGAATTTTTATAATATAATAGCTGAAATTGATCCTAAATCAGGAAAAGTTGAAGGAACATTAAATATTAGAAAAACAGGTTATAATGCACTCAAATTTAGAGCAGCCAATGACAACAAAAAGAATGAAGAGTATCTGGAAAAACTAGAAAACGATTTTAATATTGAAGTCAAAGAATATTCAATTGAAAATAAAAACGAAGATTTATCAAAAGCAGTATCAGAGAAAATAGAGTTTACTTTAAACCATCCTTATGATGTTATTGATAGCAAAATAATTATGAGACCTTTGTTGTTTTTTACAGATAAAAACAATCCGTTTAATCAGGAAAACAGAATAATGCCAGTTTATTTTGGTTTTGTAAATCATCATAATTATACTATTTCTTATGAAATTCCCGCCGGTTACGCTGTAGAATCTTTGCCAAAATCCAAACGAATTGCTTTAGAAAACAAGCAAGCTGTGTTCACTTTAGTAACAGCGATTGAAGATAATAAAATTCAAATTAGATCAACAACGGAAATAAATAAGGCTATTTTTGCAGCTGATGAATATGATATGCTGAAAGAATTTTTTCAGAAAATCATAGAAAGCCAAAACGAAAAAATTGTTCTTAAAAAAATATAAAAATGGATTTGAAAAATGCACAGCTAGATGTAGATACCTGGATAAAAGAACACGGTGTCAGATATTTTAATGAATTGACCAATATGGCGCAGCTTACAGAAGAAGTAGGGGAAGTCGCCAGAATTATTGCGCGCAGATACGGTGAACAATCAGAAAAAGAAAGCGATAAAAATAAAGATTTAGGCGAAGAATTAGCAGATGTTGTATTTGTAGTTTTATGTCTTGCCAACCAAACGGGAATTGATTTACAAGCCGCTTTTGATAAAAAAATGGATTTAAAATCGGTAAGAGATAAAGATCGTCATAAAAACAACGATAAATTGAAATAATTGTGAAATTTACAAGGCTCATTTTGAATTATGAATGAGGAGTGGTAAATTGCGCGTTCGAATTATATTACTTATAATTTGCAACACATAACTAATATCATGAATTTAAAATTAAGCACGAATTCACAATACACAATTGATAATTCACAACTAAATATTACAGGATCAAAAAGCGAAACCAATCGTTTATTGTTACTAAAAGCATTGTTTCCAAATATCACCTTAGCGAATACTTCAAACTCAGACGACAGCGAAGTAATGCAAAAAGCTTTGGCCGGAAATGACGAAATCGTAGACATACACCACGCCGGAACTGCAATGCGTTTCTTAACTGCTTATTTTGCCGTAAATGAAGGCAGAGATGTAGTTTTAACAGGTTCAAGCAGAATGCAGGAACGTCCGATAAAAATTTTGGTTGAAGCTTTAGCACAATTAGGAGTTGAAATTTCATACCAAAAAGAAGAAGGTTATCCGCCAATAAAAATTAAAGGAAAAAAAGTTACCGCTTCAAAAGTAACTTTGGCTGCAAATGTTAGCAGTCAATATATTTCGGCACTTTTATTAGTTGCTTCAAAACTAGAAAACGGTTTAGAATTAACGTTAGAAGGAGAAATAACTTCAATTCCGTATATCAAAATGACTTTGGCGTTGCTAAACGATTTAGAGATAAAAACAAGTTTTGAAGGAAACGTCATTAAAGTTTTTCCTAAAAATAAAGTTGAAACTAAAGAAATGGTTGTAGAATCGGATTGGAGTTCTGCATCATACTTTTTCAGTTTAGTCGCTTTGTCTGATGCTGCAACTTTAACTTTAAGCAGTTATAAAGAAAACAGTTTACAAGGAGATTCAGAATTAGTTTTACTTTATGAAAAAATGGGAGTGAAAACTACTTTTCAAAACAACAAAATGACGTTGGTAAAACAACCTGATTTTAAATTTGAAAATGTAAATTTTGAATTGAATAATACACCGGATATCGCACAAACAATTGTAGTTACGTGTTTAGGTTTAGGAATTGGATGCCATTTAACAGGTCTTCATACTTTAAAAATTAAAGAAACGGATAGACTTGAAGCCTTAAGAATTGAGTTGACTAAATTAGGAGCCAATATTTCGGTTACAAATGACAGCTTAACTTTACAGCCTTCACAAAATATCAACGAAAATATTAAAATCGGAACCTATAATGATCACCGTATGGCAATGGCATTTGCACCTTTAGCTTTAAGAGTGCCAATTATTATAGAAGATGCCGAAGTGGTTTCTAAATCGTACCCGGATTTTTGGAATGATTTAAAAGAATTGAATTTTAAAATTGAAGAATTAAATTAAACCATATAAGTGATATAAGTTCATTTAACTTAGTGTTTAAAAAATAAACTTTAATAAAAAAGCCTCCAATAAAACTGGAGGCTTTTTTATGCTAATCCATTTTAAATGAACTTATATCACTTATATGGTGAAAAAATGATTTTTTATGGTTCTCAAAACCGCAGTAAATCAAGCACTTTTGAAAATAAACGCTAAAACACTTGACAACGCCTATCTCACAATCGTATATTTGCACACGATTTAAAGTTTTAGGTAAAAAATCTAAAAGCTACATTCTAAAATCTACAATTCAAATATGAAATTATCACACTTCAATTTCAACTTACCAAAAGAACTATTGGCTGAATTTCCAGCAGAAAACAGAGATGAGTCTCGTTTAATGGTAATTGACCGTCAAAAACAAACTATAGAACATAAAATGTTTAAAGATGTTATCAATTATTTTGATGACGGAGACGTTTTAATTCTTAACAATACAAAAGTTTTCCCTGCACGTTTGTACGGAAACAAAGAAAAAACAGGAGCAAGAATTGAAGTTTTCTTATTAAGAGAATTAAATTCTGAGCAACGTCTTTGGGACGTTTTAGTAGATCCGGCTAGAAAAATCCGTATTGGTAACAAACTTTATTTTGGTGACGACGATTCGTTAGTTGCTGAGGTAATTGACAATACAACATCTCGTGGTAGAACTTTACGTTTCTTATACGACGGTTCTTATGAAGAATTTAGAAACAAATTGACAGAACTTGGAGAAACTCCAATTCCTAAATACATCAACAGAGAAGTAACTGCAGAAGATGCAGAAAGATACCAAACTATCTACGCAAAAGAAGAAGGAGCTGTAGCGGCACCAACTGCTGGATTGCACTTTTCTAAACACCTTTTGAAAAAATTAGAAATCAAAGGAGTAGAATTTGCTGAAGTAACATTACACGTCGGTTTAGGAACTTTTAACCCAGTTGAGGTTGAAGATTTATCTAAACACAAAATGGATTCTGAAGAGTTGATCATCAACCAGGAAGCTTGTGATATTGTAAACAAAGCAAAAGCAAACAAAAAACGTATTTGTGCAGTAGGAACAACTTCTATGCGTGCGATCGAAAGTTCTGTTTCTTCACAAAACACTTTAAATCCATACGAAGGATGGACAAATAAATTTATTTTCCCTCCTCACGATTTTAGTATTGCTAACTGTATGATTACGAATTTCCACACACCAAAATCAACATTATTAATGATGATTTCTGCTTTCTGTGGTCATGATTTAATGAAAAAAGCATACGACGAAGCAATCAAAGAAGGATACAAATTCTATTCTTACGGAGATGCAATGTTAATCATCTAAGAAAAAAATTATTTCATATCAAACCCGACAGTTTTTAAAACCTGTCGGGTTTTTGTTTTTTAATGATTTCAAGTTTCAGGTTTCACGTTCAGTTGCGAAAACTTGAAATTTGAACTTGAAACCTGAAACAAAAGAAACCTGAAACAAAACAATTTCCTACTTTTACAATTCTAAACAAAAAATAATGACTTTTCTCAATACACGCGAGTTTGCTCAAGAACTCGATTCACAAGATACTTTAAATCACTACCAGCAAGAATTTCATTTTCCTAAAGTAAATGACAAACGCGTTATTTATTTTACAGGAAACTCGTTGGGTTTACAACCAAAACGCACCAAAGCGTATATTGATGAAGTAATGAACGATTGGGCAGAATTGGCTGTAGAAGGACATTTTTATGCTGAAAAACCGTGGTGGGATTATCAGGAGAGATTTGCAGAACCATTAAGTAAAATTGTTGGTGCATTGCCTTCTGAAGTTACGGTTATGAATACTTTGACTGTAAATCTTCATTTATTGATGGTTTCTTTTTATCAGCCAAAAGGGAAACGTTATAAAATTATCTGCGAAGAAAAAGCATTCCCTTCCGATCAATATATGTTTCAAAGTCAGGTACATTTTCATGGATACAAACCAGAAGATGCAATTGTAGAAATCAAACGCCGTGAAGGCGAACATAATATTCGTCTCGAAGATGTTTTATCAAAAATTGATGAAGTTGGTGATGAACTGGCTTTGGTTTTAATTGGCGGTGTAAATTATTATACCGGACAAGTTTTTGACATAAAAACCATAACTGCAGCCGGACAAAAAGTTGGAGCAAAAGTAGGTTGGGATTTAGCACACGCAGCCGGAAATATCAAACTAGAGCTTCACGATTGGAACGTCGATTTTGCTGCTTGGTGCAGTTATAAATATATGAACTCAGGACCAGGAAATGCATCTGGATGTTTTGTTCATGAAAAACACCATCACAATTCAGATCTTCCGAGATTTGCCGGATGGTGGGGACACAACAAAGAACGCCGTTTTAAAATGGAACCTAACTTTGATCCTGTTCACGGAGCAGATGGCTGGCAGATTAGCAATTTACCGGTACTTTCTTTAGCGCCCTATTTGGCTTCTGTAGAAATGTTTGCCGAAGTAGGAATGGACGCGCTGATTAAAAAAAGAAATCATATTACATCTTACTTAGAATTCATTTTGCATGAAATTGATAAAGAGGTAAAAGGTTCATTTGAAATTATAACACCTTCTAATCCCGCAGAAAGAGCTTCTCAATTATCTGTTTTTTTACACGGCGAAGGAAGAAGTTTATTCGATTATCTAATGAAAAACGGAGTAATCACAGATTGGCGCGAACCAAACGTAATTCGTCTGGCGCCAGTGCCGTTATATTGTTCTTATGAAGATATGTACGACTTCGGACAAATTCTAAAGCAGGGAATTTTAGGGAAATAAATATTATATAGCATAAATTTTAATCTCGCAAAGTCGCGAAGTCGCAAAGAATTATAAGTACAGAACTTAAAAACTTTGCGACTTCGTGACTTTGCGAGATTATCAAGAAAATCTGCTCAATCCTGCTAAATCTGCGAGAAAAAATTAGTCCCGCAGATTTAACAGATTAGACAGATTTTAATTCTATAAAACTTTCCGAAAATCTTGTAATGACTTATATGCTCCTTATGTATTAATTTGTAGTGTATAATTTTTTAAAAGCTACAATCATGAAAGCCTTATATATATTTATCGCAGCCTTGTTTATTGTTTCATGTCAACACCAAAGCAAAGAAGATATCAGCAAAGCAAAGCAAGCTAGTATCGATTCTATGAAAGTTGAAATAAACAAACAAAAAGTCATAGATTCTATGAAAGTAGAAATGGCAGCTTTGGAAGAAAAAAAAGAAGCTGAAACAAAAGCAGCGGAGCAAAGAGCAGCTGAACAAAAAGTTGTAGTAGTACATCAAAATGACGGAACTGCAACTGTAGCGCCTGCTAAAAAGAAAGGATGGAGTGCAACAGCTAAAGGTGCAGTAATTGGTGCCGGAGTTGGTGCTGCAACCGGAGCAATCGTAAGTAAGAAAAAAGGCGAAGGAGCCATTATTGGTGGTTTGGCCGGAGCTGCTTTAGGAACCGGAACTGGAGCTGTTATTGACAGTAAAAAGAAAAAAGAATAGTTGATTAGTCTACTAAAATATAAACCCCAAATTACGTTTGTGATTTGGGGTTTTTTATTTAAACCGTTTCTGTAATCGGAATATTTATAGCAATAATTTCTAACTTGCACGAAGCCAATTGATTTAAATCTTTTTGGAAAGGAAGTGTCGATTCAAACAGATTTTTATAATAATCGATTCCATCTAGAAGATTGGCTTTAAAAGTATTCCATTTTTTGAGCTGTGCATTTGTAATTTCTCCAGAAATATTTTCGATTTCATTTCTAAAATACTGAATGTACATTTTTAATTCCTTCACAAATAAATTCGGACGTTCTGTAGTTTGCAGCACAGATTTGCCACCATAAATATGCTGCACCATTTCTTTTAAAGAAACTTCCTGATCAAAATACGCCATATTGGGTCCGGGACAAATTACAACTCCCTGAGATTGCCCTTTTATTTTAATATCATTTTCCAAATAAGAAGCATTTGCCAAACCAACACACAAACACGATTTTTCTGTAATCCTGGCTTTTTCTTTCTCCAATTCAAAAGCAGAATAATTTTCTTTGGAATTTTCTAATTCCCCTAATTTAATATCCTGATATTTTTTTGAAGCTGTGCAGATTCCGTGCGGGTCATATTCTTTGCTTAAAGCCAGAAATTTTTTCGGACAAGAACTTCCAGCTTTATTTTCATGAATTCGTTTTTGTTTTAAAATTTCGTTTGTAGTTCCTTTCAAAGTATTAAACGGAACTCCCAAAGGCGAAATATGACTCAAGTACAAATCATCTTCTTTCGCATTCATCAATAAATTTCTCGTTTCCTGATCTACAGAAGTCGCTTCGGGAACCAATAAAAATGGAGATCCCCAGCCGATAGAGTCAACCTGATATTTTTCTAAAAGAAATTCATGTTCTTCTGAAGTTCCAACGCCGCCCTGAACAGTAATTTTCAATTCTAACGGTGTTTCTGGAAATGCGTAATTTTTGAGCTGTAAAGCTTTAATCATTAATTCGTGAGCCGATTGTACTAATTGTTCTTTTTTCGCTTTAAATTCTTCTAAAATTGTACCTAAAAGCAATCCTTCTGTAGCAAAAGCGTGTCCGCCGCAGTTCAGCCCGGATTCAATTCTGTATTCTGAGACCCAAAGTCCTTTTTTAGCCAGGAAATTTCCCTGAATTATTGCCGAACGAAAATCACTCACTTTTAGAATAATTTTCTTTTTAAGCTTATTATTTTCATCAGGAAAAAAATCCGAAAAATTCTCAAAATAACTATAAAGCCTAGGATTCATTCCGGCAGAAAGAACCACAGAAGATTGTAGATTACTTTTTGCAAATCCGCGTAAAGCAGCATGCGCATCATTAAACTCAATCGGAAGTTGTTCGTTTTTGATAAAATTATCTTTATCCAGTTTCGTCATGATATTGACATCAATTTCACCCGAAGAAAGATGCGATTCGATGTAGTTTTGAATGTTGTCTTTAAAAGAAATTCCGTCTTCTAAAAGATTTTGAAAACCTTTTTTAATATCAGAAGTATTCGGCAGCATTGCCATAAAATTATCTAAAGCAGTTTTGCTTTCAGCCAATTCAGTTTTAAAACTTTCAAATTTTTCTTTTACGATTTTGTCAACCAAATTTAGGTAAGAAGTAATTCTTTCAGCGCGGTAATCATGAAATTTCTGGGTTATTTCTTCGTATTGAAAATTAAATTTTGTACTGTAAAAACGACGCATTTTTTCGATCAGATCGTCGTCGGCTATAGAAACTACAGAAGAAATTCCATATTGTGCAACACGAATTGGGCTGTCAATCGTGTACGCAAGTCCCATAACGGGAATATGAAAAGTATGCAGATTTTTTTTTGTCATTTGTTTTTAGATTAAAAAACAAATGTTGGGAAAAATAATTTTTTAAAAGCTGATAATTGTCAGGTTCTCGGTCTTTGTCAAAGTTTTTTGTTTCTCGCAGATTTTGCAGATTGAGGAGATTTTTTTTCGAGCTCTTCTGGGCACAGTTTTGTCATCCCGAGGAACGAGGGATCTCCGCAAGCAGCTCGATTATCAAAATCAATCTTTGTCAAAGTTTCAAACTTTGACAAAGATGAAACTTAACTTTTTGGAGTTTCTTGCGGAGATCCCTCGTTCCTCGGGATGACAAAACCGGGTTAAAAAAAAATAATTCGTGTAATTCGTGGCAAAAACCTAAATCAAAATCTTCTTCAAAGACTCAGCAATGCTTCTCCATAAAAAATTATAAAAAGATTTTTCCTTAATTCTCTCGACTTCTACATCGGCGTTTTTTGGTTTGTCTTTAGAATCATTTTTTACAAATAAATTGACAATTGCCGATTTTAGTTTGGCTACTTTTTCCGGTTTTTTCTTCTTGAATAATTTGACTTTCAAATCGTCATATTCCAGCGAAGCATTTCCTTTTGAAACATCATCATTTCCGTAAAAGTTGAAATGATATTTATTAAATGTTCCGGTAAAAGTGGTGTTCATATACGGTTTGCTAAATCGTTCCATTGCGGCGACATTAAAATCAGCGATTGTTCCTTCAATATGAAAACTGTCTTTAAGATCCAAAACATTAAAATTCCAATTGACATCAAGTTGCGAATCTTTCATAAAGAGGCAACTGATTTTTATTTTCACATCGGCATTTTTTTTCAAACCAAAACCACTTCTCAAATTAAGCGCGCGAAGATTAAATCGGTCAAAATTTAAAATTCCCGGACCTTTGGTAAAATCGATTTCTTCTTCGTAAACCAATTTTGATTTTTTAATTTGTAAAGTATCAATCTGCAATGGAAACTTAATTTTTCGCAATAAAGCATTATAAAGATATTTTTTGCTCAAATCGTCTGCCGGAATTTTATTTCGGTAAATATTGGCGTCAACATGATTCATTACGATTGAATTGGCTTTAAAATAAAAACGATCATTTTTAAAACCCCAATCCATTTTGTTGATTTCTGCAGAATCTAATTTTATGGTGTAAATATCTTTTTCTTTGTCTAATCGCTTCACAAATTCTCTTCTGGAATATTGCGGAATCGACGAAAAATTATTGATTTTGACGTAATTGTTTTCGGTGCTGATTTTGCCAATATTAATATGATAAAAATGACTCGGTTTGTAAAATAAACTGTCGCAAACCAGTGTGTATTTTTCAAATTGCATCGGAATTTTTTCCTTTAATGTTGTATCGGTAATCAGAATTCCTTCCAATTTTACAATGATTTTTTTAATACTGAAAATAGGTTTATTTGTGTTTAAAGAAACTACATCTACAGTTCCGTCATTTAGATAAATATTCGAAACGGCAACAATTTTTCTAAATGGTTCAATAATTTCCGTTTTAATGCTTTTACTGTTGTTCAAAAGCTTTTCGCCTTTTTTGTATAAAATAACGCGCGGTTTATTGATAATAATGCTTTCGGCTTTAATGACATCTCTAAAAGCCAAATCCCAGATATTAAAATGTTTAATTGTAATAGATTCTATTTTAGAATAAAGTCCGTTTTTAGCGTCTTTGGGCTGGTTTTTTGGATGTACTAATAATGTTTCGGCATAGATATTTTGAGAAAAAAGAGAAACTTCAACTTTTTCATAATTAATATTATAAGCAGTTTTATTTTTCTCTTCGATAATAACAGGCAATTGTTTTTTTATCCAATAATTGAGACCAATATTGAGTAAAATGACAAAAATAAAGACTGAAATTACTCCGATTGCTATTTTTTTGTAGATAGACATTTATAGTATTAATTTTAAATACATAAATTTAGACTTTAAAATAAAAAGTTATTTATACGATTTCGTCTTTGCGTTATAAAATTAGAATTATCAATATCCTTTGAATATGAAAATAATAAAAAAAATCCTCCTGATTTTATTGGTTTTAATTGTTGTGCTTGCCATTGGTTTATTTGCTTATATTTTTCACTTAAAGCCTAAGTATGAAGGTGAAGTAGAGCTTAAAAATATTGATAAAGAAACTACCGTTTATTTTGATGATTGTGGAGTTCCTCATATTTATGCCGATTCAGAAAAAGACGCAATGACGGCTCTGGGCTATGTACACGCACAGGAAAGATTATGGCAGATGGAATTGTTGCGCCGAATTGCTCCGGGAAGATTGTCGGAGATTTTTGGTTCTGTGGCACTAAAAAATGATAAGTTTTTCGCCGGAATTGGTATCGAAGAAGCTTCGGCGAAAGCCATAGTAGAACTGGATAAAAACAGCCAGAGTTATAAAATGGCGATGGCGTATCTGGACGGAATTAATCAATATCTTGACGAAGGTGTTACGCCGGTTGAGTTTACTTTGGTTGGTGTAAAAAAGGAAAAGTTTACGATAAAAGACGTTTATAATATTTTTGGTTATATGTCTTTTAGTTTTGCAATGGCTCAAAAAACGGATCCGTTGTTGACCGATATCCGCAATAAATATGGCGACGCCTATTTGAAAGATTTAGGAATTGAAGGAGAATTTAATACCACACAACTTAAAAGTTCTAAAGAGAATTTGGGTGAATATACCGAGATTGCAAAATCGGTTGCTGCATTGCTGGATAAATCGCCGATTCCGCCCTTTATTGGCAGTAACAGCTGGGTTGCCGGACCACATAAAACGAAAAGCGGAAAAGTGATTTTTGCGAATGATCCGCATATTGGATTTTCTCAGCCTGCAACTTGGTACGAAGCTCATTTGGTTACGCCAAAATTTGAATTGTACGGTTGTTATTTGGCCGGAACTCCGTATCCGCTTTTGGCGCACAATCATGATTATGCGTACGGGTTGACAATGTTTGAAAATGATGATATCGATTTTTATCAGGAAAAAAATAAAACTGGCGATGCAAATCAATACCAAACTCCAACAGGATTTAGTACTTACGAAATCATAAAAAAAACGATAAAAGTTAAAGATACTTCTGATGTTGTTATGACGATTAAATCCAGTCGACACGGGCCAATTATGAACGATATATTGGAACGTTTAGACAAAAAAAATCCGATTGCAATGTCGTGGACTTATACGCGAGAACCAATCCAGATTCTGGATGCTGTTTACGGACTTTCGCACGCTAAAAGTAAAGCCGATTTTAGGAATGCAGTAAAATTGGTTGCCGCGCCGGGATTGAATGTTATGTACGGTGATGCCAAAGGAAATGTAGGTTGGTGGGCAACCGGAAAATTATACAAACACAATAAAGGCGTGAATTCGTTTTTGATTTTGGATGGTGCAAGCGGTAAAGATGATATTGTAGAATATTTAGATTTTGATAAAAATCCATCGTCAGAAAATCCAAAATGGGGTTATGTATATTCGGCAAATAATCAGCCGGAAGCTATAGATGGTTATTTGTATCCGGGATATTATCTTCCTGAAGATCGCGCTAAGAGGATTTCTTATTTAATGGATTCAAAATCGGATTGGGATAAAGAAGCGATTAGCAAAATGATTTATGATAACACGTCGTCGACGGCTCCAACAACGGTTCAAAATTTAATTTCGAGTTTAGATAACAGTAAACTTTCCGCAGAAGAGAAACAAGCAATTGCAACTTTAAAATCCTGGAAAGGAACGACTAATCTGGATGATGTAGCGCCAACGATTTACAACAAGTGGATTTATTTGTATCTTAAAAATACTTTTGAAGATGAAATGGGCGTGGACAGTTTTGATTTGTTTTTAGGAACGCATATTGGCAAACAGATTATTGCGCGACAAATTGCCAACGAAAATTCGGTTTGGTGGGATAATATCAAAACAAAAAATATAAAGGAAACCAGAAGTGAGATTGTTTCAAAATCATTTCATGATGCTGTAAAATCGCTTCAGAAACAATTAGGGAATTCAGTTTTAGACTGGAAATGGGAAAAAGTACATACTGTTGAGCACGAACATCCGTTAGGAAAAGTGGCTGCGTTACGTAAACTTTTTAATGTTGGGCCTTATGCTTCGCCAGGTTCAAATGAAGTTATTAATAATTTATTTTTCGGTTTTAGTGATGAAGGGAAATATTATGTAAAAGGCGGGCCGTCAACCAGAAGAATTGTAGATTTCTCTGATATCGAAAACAGCTGGAGTATTTTGCCAACAGGACAATCCGGAAATCCGTTCAGTAAACATTACAGCGATCAGGCCGAAATGTACAATGCCGGAAAGTTTAGAAAAATGAAATTGAATAAAGAGGAGATTATTAAGACTTCTACGAAGTTGGTTTTTGTGAAGAAATAGGTTCAAAAGTTCTGAGCAACAAAGGTTCAAAGTTTCTTTGCGACTTTACGAGATGGATTTAAAGGATATAAAAAAACTGTGTCAAAGTTTTAAACTTTGACACAGTTAAAAGTTAAGATTTTTGAGCCTTTGTAACTATTTAGAAATTTCTTCTAAAGCTTTTTTTCCGCCTTCATTTTTAGGATCAAGTTCTATAGATTTTTTATAATTAGCAATCGCCAATTGTTTGTTTGCTGTGCCTTATCCTGCGCAAAAAGGGTTAAAGTACAACACTGCACTATAAGGCAGAGTACCAGTAGTTTGATTGATTTCTTCATAATGAGAATTACGGGTTTAGATTAGAAAATAATTCGTTTTTGATTGATGATTGAAACTAGATAACAGATAGATATTCAATATGTTAAATCGAAATTACGATTTTTTTATCTGAATAAACTGATATCATAATTATTTAGACGACTGACTTTTTATTTGGTTTCAATATCAACCGACTTTTTTCATTTTTTAAAAAGATTTGTGCTCATAACTCACTATTCTTTTCAATTTCCAATCTTTACCTTTTCTTTCCCATATATGTATAAATTTTCCTGTACCGTTGGGAATGCCATTAATAAAAAAGGTATGTTCACCCAATTGCACGGCGCCAAAATCTCCTAATTTATCAATAGTACATGAATTTAATTTTCTGGTAACATTTTGCGGTCTTGTATATTTTTCGATCAATGCTTTTGATTTAATGTCATTTGGAACGTTTAATCCGTAACGATCATCATAAAATTCAACATCGTCACTAATTATTTTTCTAAAAATTGTCACGTCATATTGGTTAAATGCACTGCCAAAAAGCAGACTATCCATTTGGATAATTTCAGTTTTTAAAGCATCAATTGCAGCATCTTCATTTTTTGTAAGCGCTATTGCCTGTCTACTCAAAAATAACATGAATAGAACTAATGTATTTATCATTGGTATCATGATTATGTTTTTTATTCCGTTATTTAGTTTCAATGTCAATTAATTTCTGTCCATTCTTTCCTAAATAACGCAAAACTAATTGCTCATATACTTTATGACCGTCATCAGCATTTGTAAAAATCAGAAGCCCTTCTTTTGTTTTTGGAAGTATAAAAAACAATGTTTGAACACCTTGATCAGATCCGCCGTGAGATAAAGCATATTCGCCGTTTTCGAGATCATATTTTTCAAAACCTAAACCGAAATGTTTTCCTTTTACAGTTTCAACCTGATTGGAATTCATTTCTTCGAAAACTTTTTTACTCAACCCATCGCCATTCATTACACTGCACAAAAACGTTCCATAATCTTCAATTGTAGTTAGTAAATCGTCAGCAGCATTTGCAGTTTTGTTTTTAAAAATTTCATATGCTTTTCCTTTATTATCGTATCCAATTGCAAATCTTGATTCATCAGTTTTAGAATCCCAAATATATTTGGTGTCGGTCATTTTCAGTGGTTCAAAAATCAATTCTGTTGCTAATTGATTTAATGTTTTGTGAAATTTACTTTCCATCGCTTTTCTCAAATATTCCAAACCTTCTCCCGAATATTGGTATTTTGTTCCAGGCTTAAACTGAAATTCTAATTTTCCGGATTTATTCATAAACCTCCAATTCGCAAAACCAGTTTGATGGCTCAGAATAATTCTCGTAGTCAATAATTTATTATTCGGATCATTTGCAATATCCGGATCTGTCCAATATTTATAAACCGGTTCATCGAGATTCCATTTTCCTTGACTGATTAATTTTAAAGCCACAATTGCGGTCACGGGTTTTGTAAGTGAAGCTACATTCCAAATAGTATTATAAGGCGCAGAAACGTCTTTTTTGAGTTCGCCAAAAACCTTTATTTGTTTTAGTTTTCCTTCTTTGATAATTCCAATTCCTAAGGCAGGAACGTTATTTTCTTTCAGCCATTTTTCGGTTATTTCATTATCGTCAAAAACAGTCGTCTTATTTTCAATTGAACTTACGGTTTGATGATCGTAACTAAGAGATCTGGATAATTTCCATTCCTTATTTTTTAAAAGCCAGACGTGAGTAAATTTGGCAATGCTACCAAATTGTTCGGGTTTTCCATTAGAAGTTTCGTAAAAACGATGCGCTCCCATTTGTATGGCGCCGTATAAAATACCTTTTTTATAAAGAGGAAAAATTTCGGTACTCCCATCAACTAATTCTCTTCGGGATTTAAAGGTCGCTGGTGACCCACACAATCCGCTTTTTAAAGTGTTTAAAAAGCGGGTTTTGTTCGAAATACTGTCTTTGTCATGAAAGAATTCAAAATCTTCGGTCAGTAAATCTTCAAATTGTTTAATGTCACAATTATTAAAACCGATATTAAAAAGCAAACTGTCTTTTGCTATAATGGTTTTATATAATTCTGAGTTTTTTTCTTTCTGAGAGAATCCGTTTTGGATGTGAAAGAACAGTATTCCAATTAAAATAGCTTTTAACTGAAATGAAATTTGATTGATTTTCATTTTTGATTTGATTGATGATTAATGATTTTGCAATAATAATGCAATCAAAATTAACAAAATTGTACAAATGCGAAATCTTATCTTTTTTTTGAAAGAAAATACAAATCGGGGTTAAACATTTTTGGAGTTGTTTTCGTCACATCTTTAAATTGTTTAATAAAATGCGACTGGTCAAAATATTTATTATAAAGTGCAATTTCGGTCAGACTTAATTTCTCTAAATCGGCATTTACCATTTGATCTACCGATTTTCTGAACTTCATAATTTGAATGTATTTTTTAATAGTAAGACCGGTTGCAGTTTTAAACTTAATCTGCAATAAACGCTGCGATAAATTTAAAGATTTCCCGATTTCAGAAACATTAATTTCATCATCATGAACTTTGATGATTTCGCAGATTTTTTCGATTGTATTTTTGTTCGGATTTGAAGTGTTTAATTCTTCAAAAAAGACATTTACAGCGTTTAATAAATCTGAAATAGAGTTATGTAATTCAGTCTCAAATTTATTTAAAAAAGGAAGATCGGTTTGATTAATTCTAATTATAGAATCTAAAAAGTAACTTAAATCATAATTAGGAAACATCGAAAGTGTCCAGATATGAAACTGAATGATTGTGACTTTAGTTTTGGGCTGTATATTGACCAAGACTTTATTGGTCATTTGCGAGCAAAAATAAAATCCCTCGGTCATTACATACTTTTGTTTGCTGGTATGTACTTCTATAGCATTGCCGCTTACAATCGCAAGATTAAAACAGCCGTTGGGTAAAACGAGTTTGTTTTCGATCAGGCTTTCGCCGAAACTATTATCCAGACACCAGATTTTATTTACGAATCGCTCCGATTTTTTGCTTACATAATGTTCAGAATATAGGTTCATTTTTTTTTAAAGGTTCAAAGGTGCAAAGTCTCAAAGGTGCAAAGGTTTCTCTGCCTGCTTTTATGCTATACTTCGGCAGTTATGTATTTAGAATATTTAATGATTTTCTCAGAAAGTCTTTTTTCTAAATAATCATTACTTCCATTGAGTTCATGCAATATTTCTGAAGCTTCTTTTTGATATTCTTTGATTTTTTCTAAAGTCCAGATTTTTGGCGGAATTTGTAGATTCGTTATTCTGTCGGCCAATTTTACTGCCCAGACTTCTTTTGATAATTTTTTAATACGCTCCAAACTGTCTTTCATTTTTTCTTCTTTCGGAAGTTGAGAATTCTTTGTAAGTGCCAAAACTGCCTGAGCAATTTCTTCGTTAAATTCTTGTGCGAGTTCTTCAAATGTAGTTTCTGTATCTTCCAAAATGTCATGCAATAAAGCAACCTGAACAGCAAACTTGGCGTTGAATTCTTTTGTTTTTTCTGAAGCGATTAAGATTTCCATTGCTACATTGCTCAAATGAACAACGTAAGGTATATTGGTTCCTGAAATTACCTGATTTTGATCGGCGTGTTTTTTGGCTGCAAATTTTATAGCGTTTTGATAGAGTGTCTGTAATTTAGGCATATTTTATTTCATTCTAATTTATATAAGCTAAAGATAAAAAACTTTTCCGGTTGCAGCTCTTATATAAACTCAGGATTTTTTATTTTCTATACCTTGATGATTGTAGCTTACAATACGTTTTAGAATCCATTCGTTATTTTTTCGTTCCCAGATATGAATAAATTTTGCAGTTCCAACCGGAACACCATCTTCAAGAAAAGTATGTTCACCTACTTGTACAGCACCAAAATTCCCTAATTTATCTACCGTGCAGGAATTAAGTTTTCGAGTAAGTTTTTTAGATCTGCCACATCTTTCGGTAAACGACTTTATTTCATTTTCCTTAGAAATATTTAGTCCCGAACGATCGTCGTAAAATTCAAGATCATCTGCCATTATTTTTTTAAAAATGTCGATTTTACATTCGTTAAAAGCAACAGTAAAAAGTAAACTGTCCATTTTTATGATTTCGGTTTTCAACTGCGCACTTTTTAAAACTTCATCGTTTGTTTGCGCGGAGATTTTCCACGAGGCAAAGAAAATAAATAGGAGTAAGATTGGTTTTTTCATGATTTTGATTTTTGATTGATGATGGTATTATTTTTTTATGCAAATGATTGTATGCCAGTTAGTAAAAGTAAATATTTTCTTGTAGTTATGATTAAAAAATAAAATTCGTATTAGAATGATGTCACGCCATATCTTTTTCTGGCTGGAACATTAGATGTAAAATGCACGTTTAAATCCTAAATATTTCCTTTCTTTTTAAGTACCTGTGTATTTATTACTTATTTTTACGATCTATATATTAGATTTTACTTGATGCAAACTTCACTTAAAATTGCTGTTGTAGGTTCTGGATTGGTAGGATCGTTATTGGCAATTTATCTTAAAAAAGCAGGTCACACCGTTCATGTTTATGATCGTAGTCCTGATATTCGCAAAATCAATTTTTCCGGACGTTCCATCAATCTGGCAATGTCAAATAGAGGCTGGAAGGCGCTTGATGGTGTTGGAGTTGGCGATTCGGTTCGAGAAATCGCAATTCCGATGGACAAGCGTGCGATACATTTGGTCGATAAATTAAACTTTCAGAACTACGGTCAGGAAGGAGAATCCATTTATTCGATTTCAAGAGGAACTTTAAATCGAAAAATGATTGATCTTGCCGAGCAAGCAGGAGCTGAATTTTTCTTCGATCAAAAAATCTGGGATGTTACGCTGAGCGATGCAACTTTGCATATTGGGGAAACCGAAAGAGGCGAGTGGGAGGAAAAGAAATTTGATATGGTTTTTGGTGCCGATGGTGCTTTCTCGAGAATCAGACACAGAATGCAGCGTCAAAGCATGTTTAATTATTCTCAGGAATTTTTGAATATGGGTTATAAGGAATTGAATATTCCGGCAAATTCTGATGCTTCTCACAAACTAGATAAAAATTCTTTTCATATTTGGCCTAGAGGCGAATATATGTTAATTGCGCTTCCTAATCTGGACGGAAGTTTTACGTGCACTTTGTTTATGCCTTTTGAAGGTGAAAATTCTTTTGCATCGCTTACTGATCGTAAAATGGTAGAGGATTTCTTTGAGAAAAACTTTCCCGATTCGATCGATGTAATTCCGGAATTGGCAAATGATTTCTTTAAAAATCCGACAAGTACTTTGGTAACAATGAAATGTTTTCCGTGGACGTATGAAGATAAAATTGCTCTAATTGGAGATGCCTGCCACGCAATTGTTCCGTTTTACGGACAAGGAATGAATGCAGGTTTTGAAGATATTACGGTTTTGAATGAAATGATCGAAAAATATGGCGACGATTGGAAGAAGATTTTCTCAGAATATCAGATTTCAAGAAAACCAAATGCAGATGCTATTGCAGAGCTTTCGTATCGTAATTTCATGGAAATGAGTACCAAAACTGCCGATGAGAAATTTTTATTGCAAAAGAAAATCGAAAAAGCATTTTCAGATAAACATCCAGACAAATGGATTCCGCTTTACAGTCGCGTAACATTTAGTGACCGTCCGTACGCCGAAGCTTTGGCAATTGGAGATTTCCAAAACGGAATCATGGAAGAAATTTTAAGAATCGATAATATCGAAAATATTTGGAATACTCCAGAAATCGAAAATAAAATTTTAGAATTACTAAATAAATAGTTTTAAACCATATAAGTGATATAAGTAAATTTAAGCTTTGCGCTTTTAAATGAACTTATATCACTTATATGGTGAAATGTTTTTCTACTTTTTGAATATTTTAGACAAAACACCAAAAACACCTCTTATAAAAGTAGCGCTTGTTACTACTTTTAAAACCGATTTTGTAACTACTTCTGTAGTGCTTGGTTCTGTTTTTGAAGATTTTGCTGGAGACTGTTCTTCTTGTTGAGCATTTGCTTGTTGTGCATTCTCAATTTTTTTGGTCAGGATTTCGTAAGCACTTTCGCGGTCAATTTCCTCACTGTATTTTTTAACCAATTTCGATTTGCTGTTGATCGTTTCAATTTCATCAGCAGATAAAATATCCATTCGGCTCATTGGCGCGCGCATCATGGTAGCAACAAGCGGCGTCGGAATACCTTTTTCATTTAGGGCAGTTACCAAAGCTTCTCCAATTCCTAAACTAGTTAATAATTCATCAGTTTTATAATATTCTGAAGTTGGATAATTATCGGCAGTTTTTTTAATTGCCTGTCTATCATTTGCCGTAAAAGCTCTTAAAGCATGCTGGATTTTTAGACCTAATTGTGCTAAAACACCACTCGGAACATCCATTGGGTTTTGAGTCACAAAATAAACACCAATACCTTTTGAACGAATTAGTTTTACAATAGTCTCAATTTGTTCCAAAAGAACTTTACTTGCTTCATTAAAAATCAAATGCGCTTCATCAATAAAAATGACTAATTCCGGTTGCTCTGCATCTCCTTTTTCGGGCATTTGCTGATAAATTTCGGCCAGTAAACTCAACATAAAAGTCGAGAATAATTTTGGTTTATCCTGAATATCCGTCAAGCGGATGATGTTTACGTAACCTTTTCCGTTTTCATCAATTCGCATTAAATCATCAATTTCAAAAGACATTTCACCAAAAAACAAATCAGCGCCTTGTTGTTCTAATTCGATGATTTTTCTAAGAATAGTTCCGGTAGTTGCAGTAGAAATTTTACCATAACTGGCAGCAATTTCATCCTTTCCTTCTTCGGTAATATAATTGATAACTTTCTTAATGTCTTTCAGGTCTAATAAAGGCATATTGTTATCATCGCAATATTTAAAAATAACCGATACAACGCCGGCCTGCGTATCATTTAAGTCTAATATTCGGGAAAATAATACAGGTCCAAATTCAGAAACCGTAGCACGTAAACGAACACCATTTTGTTTCGACAAAGACATTAGCTCAACCGGAAAAGAAGAGACGCTATAAGGAATGTCAATTTTGACATGACGTTCTGTAATAAAACCTTCCTCTTTTCCTTCTTTTGCAATACCGCTAAAATCACCTTTTATATCCATCATTAAAACAGGAATTCCAGCATTAGATAACTGCTCAGAAAAAACCTGAATCGTTTTTGTTTTTCCAGTTCCAGTCGCGCCGGCTATAAGCCCGTGGCGGTTTAGGGTCTTAAGAGGAATTTTGACATGAGCTTGTGCAATTGGTTCACCGTCTAAAATTGCACCGCCTAGAATAATTGCATCTCCTTTTGATTGATAACCGCTATTTATCTCTTGTATAAAATTTTCTTTTCTACTCATGTTTTATTTGTAATTTAGATGATTATAAGAGCATTGCTGTAATATTTTAACATTTTTACGTGTTATTTTTTAGTAGGAAAAAGCTTTTTTCTATTGAAAAATCAATAAAAAAAAATTTCGCAGCTTTTTAAGAAGATATCAAAAGAATCTTTGAATATTTACTAAAACGTTGTAATTTTCCCATTAATAGACCTTTTTTTTGTTTTATCTAAAAAATGACGCTGGCAAATTAATGAGATATTTTTTAAATAGGCGTTAAATTTCGATCAATTAAATTAAAAAAAGTTTTTTTATTTAAACTAAACGTATAAATTTGCTCCTCTACAAGTTAAATATAACTAAAAAATAAAAATTATTTAAAACTATTAAAATTAAAAAAAATGGCAAACGTTAAAGTTAAAAAAGAAAGCACTTCAAATGGAGGAGGAATGATTACTGGAATCATTATTGTAGCGTGTATCTTAGTTGGGGTATTTCTTTGGAAAGTGGTTATGGGTGATGCTGCTAACTTCGAAGGAGGTGATGCTGAAAAAGGTCATCCACTAAATTTATTAGGTACAGTATATAAAGGGGGGTTTATTGTACCAGTATTATTAGGTATGCTTTTAATGGTTGTTGTTTTCTCTATTGAAAGATTTATCGTTATCGGAAAAGCTGCAGGAAAAGCTAACTTAGATACATTTATGAAAAATGTACAAGCAAGCATCAAAGAAGGAAACATAGAGGCTGCTATCGCTTCATGTGATAAACAACAAGGTTCAGTTGCAAATGCAATTAAATCTGCTTTGGTTAAATATCAAGATGTTAAAAAAGAAGGTTTCAATAGTGAAGAAGCTTCAGAAGTAATACATAAAGAAATCGAAGAGGTAACTTCATTGGAAATGCCAATGCTAGAAAAAAATATGACCATTATTTCTTCATTAGTATCATTAGGGACTTTAGGTGGATTATTAGGAACTGTATCTGGTATGATTAAAGCGTTTGGTGCGCTAGCTTCTGCTGGTACTCCAGATCAAGCTGCTCTTGCAACAGGTATCTCTGAAGCACTTATCAACACTGCAACAGGTATCTCTACTTCTATCTTAGCAATTGTATCTTACAACTTCTTTACTGCTAAAATTGATGATTTAACTTACTCTATCGATGAGGCTGGTACTACAATTGTAAATACTTACAGAAGATTCAGAGGAAGTTTGAAACAATAATTAATTTTTGATATTAATAATTAGTATTAATTTTTATCAAAAAAATAAAATAAAAGAGAATGGCTAAAATAAAAATGAAAAAAAAGTCAACATCGACAGATATGACTGCCATGTGTGATGTTGCGTTCCTTTTGCTTACGTTCTTTATTTTGACCGCTACTGCTAAAGTGCCTGAAGCACTTCCTGTAGATATGCCTTCTTCTACTGTGCAAAGTAAATTACCAGATTCAGATTTGGCGATTATTACAGTTGGTAAAGGAAAAGTATTTTTCGACATTAAAGGAAGAGAGATTCGTAAAAGAACTCTAGAAGGAATGGGCGCGAAACTTGGTGTAAATTTTTCAGAAGATGATAAAGCTAAATTTGCTTTAATGGATGACTTTGGTGTACCATTGACAAGTTTAAAAACCATCATTGATATGAAAGCGGCTGATAGAACTAAAGCTGATCAACCTGGAATCCCAATGGATTCTTTAGATAATCAACTAAAAGAGTGGCTTTTGGTTTCAAGAAGAGCTGCGATTGATATTGATAATAAAGAATTGCAAATTGCAATAAAAGGTGACGCTAAAGAAGAATATCCACAAATCAAAAAGATCATGGATATTTTACAAGATCAAAAAATCAATTCCTTTAACTTAGTTACTGGTATGAGAGGAAGAGACTTTTAATTTAAAAAAATATACACTAAAATGGCTGAATTAAATACCGGCGACGGTGGTGGCGGAAAAGGTGGTAAAGTAAGAAGTAAAAAGCAAAATTCTAAAGTCGATTTAACAGCGATGGTAGATTTGGCATTCTTATTGATTACATTCTTTATGTTAACCACATCGTTGTCAAAACCTCAATCAATGGATTTGTCATTGCCTGACAAAGATCCAGATGATAAAACTCCTCCAGTTAAAGTAGATGAGAATCGTACAATGACAGTAATGTTAGGAGCAGATAATAAAATGGTTTACTATATGGGTTTATTAGCAGCGCCTAAAATAGGGCCTAAAGATATCACATATGGTAAAGATGGTATTCGTAGAGAATTATTAAAGCAAAAGAAAGAAGTATTAGCTTATTCTACAGCTTTAGGAAAACCAAAGAACGGAATTATAGTTATTATCAAGCCGACTAAGAAATCAAATTACCGTAATTTGGTTGATATGTTAGATGAGATGGCTATTACGGGAGTTGATACTTATGCTATTGTTCCTGAATTTTCGCCAGAGGAAACAAAATTGATTGATAAGCAACCGGAGTAATCCAAGTTTCTTCAACCTAAAAATCAAGAAAAATGAAGTTAGATATTATAAAAAATCAGTGGCTTGATATCGTATTCGAAGGACGTAATAGGATATATGGTGCATATGAGTTAAGAAAATCGAATGGAAAAACTACTGTGAAAGCATTAGTTATCGGTTCGCTTATTTTTAGCTTTGCTGTAGCAGCTCCTCTTATTGCAAGTTTGTTACCAGATTCTAAAGTAGAAGATGAAAATAATGATATTAAGATCGCAACGGTAAAATTGCCTCCTAAAAAAGAGGAAATAAAACCTAATCAACCGCCACCACCACCACCGCCACCAAAAGTGGATCAGGTAAAATTCGTTAAGCCTGTGGTTGCTAAAGCAAATGAAGTTACTGAAGATCCACCAAAGATTGTAGATCTTAAGGATAAAAAAGTTGGTAACGAAACTATCAAAGGAGATCCAGATGCAGTTTTAACTGTTGATGAGCCAGTAGGAAAAGGTCCTGTTGCTGAGATAGTACAAGAAGATAACAACGTTTATAACACGGCTGGTATCGAAGTAAAACCAGATTTCCCTGGAGGAATTGAGAAATTCTACAAATTTGTAGGGAACAATTACAAAACTCCAGAAGAAGAAGGTTTAAAAGGTAAAGTTTACGTTACGTTTGTAGTTGAAAAAGACGGTTCATTAACCGACATTAAAGTTTTAAGGGATATCGGTTACGGTACAGGGGCAGAAGCAATTCGTGTTCTTAAAAAATGTCCAAAATGGACTCCCGGCGAGCAAAATGGTAAAAAAGTTAGGGTACTATACTCTCTTCCTATTACTATTCAATCTGCAGAATAATGTTAAAAGATATGCTTAATAATATTCAGAAGAAATCGCTCAAAGAGCGATTTCTTCTTGTTTTAGGAATACTGTTTTTTTTAATTTATCTTGTACTAGGTTTAATGATTATGTTTTGGAAGAAACTACCTTTAGACATGGAGCCGAAATACAGATATGCTTTTGGTGGATTGCTGATCGTTTATTCAGGAATTCGTTTTTTGAGATTAATTAATACAAACGCAGAATAATTTTATGGTAAAATATAGTAAAGCTTTAGGTTTGTTTGTATTTGTCTTTTTGTTTGCCATGTGCAACCAAAAAAGCAAGAACGAGGCAGATAAAGAAACGATTTTGAAAGGATCAATAGATCTTACTGTTGATGAAACAGTAAAACCAATTGCAGAAGATCAGGTAGCTGTTTTTGAAGGAACTTACTATGGTGCCAAAATTGCTATAAAAGCAAAATCTGAAGCTGAACTTATAAATGATTTATTAAATCAAAAAGCAAAAGTTGTTATTACAACTCGTGATTTGACTCAGGCAGAAAAAGATAAATTTCAAAAAAGTAAAATTAATCCAAGAGTTACGCCTTTTGCTTCAGATGCAATTGCTTTTATTTCGAACAAAAGCAATAATGATACATTAATTGCGTTGAAAACGGTAATTGATTTTATGCAGGGTAAAGCAGATCCAAGAATTAAAGGTCTTGTATTTGATAATCCAAATTCAAGTACAGTACGTTACATGAAAGAGCTGGCAAAAGTAAAAGACATTCCGACAAGTGGAGTTTTTTCTTTCAAAACCAATGATGAAGTTATCAAGTTTGTTTCTGAAAATGACGGAATGATTGGGGTAGTTGGAGTAAACTGGCTTTCACAGCCTTCTCCAAATATGCTTGATGTCTTTAAAAAAATAAATGTTTTGAGTGTAAAAGGACTTAATGACGATAAATATTACAGCCCAACTCAAAATGACCTTGCCGAAGAGAAATATCCTTTGGCACGCGATTTGTTTATTATCAATTGTCAGGGGTATACTGGGTTAGGAATGGGCTTTGCTTCATTCATTTCTGGAGATATTGGACAAAGAATTGTTTTAAAATCTGGATTACTGCCTGTGAGAACTCCAGGAAGAAAACTTAAAATTAGAAGTCAAATTATAAACGATAAAGAATAAATTAATTACAATAAAGATGAATAAATTTAAAATTTTTAGTCTTGCCTTAGTTGCTTCAGCTTCTGTAGCAAAAGCGCAAGATATCAATCAAGCAAAAAAGGCAATCGATGCTGAGCAATTTGAAAAGGCAAAATCATTGCTAAAATCAATTATCAAAGCTAAACCTTCTGATGGAGAAGCTAATTTTGTTTTAGGAAATATTTATTTGAATCAATCTGTTGTAGATTCTGCGAAAATATATTACTTAAACGGATTAGAAGCTTCTGATAAGAAAAACTTAAACTATATTGGTTTAGGACAATTAGATCTTGATTCTAAAAATACTGCTGGGGCACAAGCTAATTTTGGTTTAGCAACAAAAGATATGAAGCGTAAAGATGTAAATGAATTTATTTACATCGGTAGAGCTTATATGAACTCTGATAATCCAGATTATAAAAGTGCAGTTACTGTTTTACAGCGTGCTTTAGCTGTTGAGCCTCAAAACGCTCAAGCTCTTTTAGCAATTGGAGATGCTTATTTTGGAGCTAACAACCAAAATGACGCTTATAAAGCTTACCGTGATGCATTTACTGCAGACAACACTTTGTTAAGAGCTAAAATGCAGTCTGGAGTTTTATTAAAAAATGCAAAATCTTATGATGAAGCAATTAAATCTTTTAATGAAGTTATTGCTTTAGATGCTAATTACGGACCGGTTTACAGAGAACTTGCTGAAACGTATTACAAATGGGCTAGAAATAAACCTTCTACTTCAAAAGATAATTTGCAAAAAGCAATTACTAACTATGAGAAATATTTGAGTCTTACTGATTATTCAATGGATTCTAAAATGCGTCACGCAGATTTCTTGATTTTAGTTAAAGATTATAAAAGTTTAGAAACAGTTGCGAACAAAATGATCGCTCAGGATAAAGTAAACCCAAGAATCTACAGATACTTAGGTTATGCTGCTTACGAAAACGGAAACGTTGATGTAGCGATTAAATCTATTGAAGATTTTATTAAAGTACCTAATAACAAAGTGATTGGAAGAGATTATTTATACTTAGGTTTGTCTAAAATCAAAAAAGGAACAAGCGCAGACGGAGTTGTTGATCAGGCAGCTTTTGATGCTGGTCTAGCCGATATCAAAAAAGCAATTGAATTAGATCCTTTAGTTGTAGAAGAACTTGCTGATTTAGGAAAAGCATTGTTTGGAAAAAAACAATACGCTCAAGCAGCAGCTATTTTTGAACTTGGAGCAGCTAACAAAGAATCTAAGAATTATTTAGATGATGCAGTATACTACGGAATTTCTGTTTATTATGGAAATGCAGGAAAACCTGCTGAAAGCCGTGATAAAGCTGCTTTAGAAAATGCAAATGCTACTTTTGATAAAGTATTAGAAGCATCTCCAAGCTATGACGAAGCTTACTTATACAAAGGAAGAATCAATAGTTCATTAGATAAAGATGATTTGATTATCAAAAATTACGAAGAGTACGTAGCAAAAACTACTGCAAAAGGTGCAGAAGAATTGGCAAAACCTGCAACGGTTAAAAAAATTGTTGAGTCTTACAATGCAATTGGTGCAGCATATGCTAATACTGATAAAGCAAAAGCAGTTGAATACTTCAATAAAACTTTAGTTTTAGACCCTGCAAATACTTACGCAGCTCAATCAATAAAAGCTTTAAAATAATTTAGATTTTAATCTAATTTAAAACCCGATAGTTCAAAAAACTATCGGGTTTTTTGTTCCGTATATTATTGACTATCTTTGTACTTTAAAATAAAGTAATGTTATCAAAAGAAATACAATTAGAAGTAAATAAAGGAGCAATGCTGCCTTTGATGGAAGAGTTTTACACCATTCAAGGAGAAGGTTTTCATACCGGAAGAGCTGCTTACTTCGTAAGAATTGGAGGTTGTGACGTAGGTTGTCACTGGTGTGATGTGAAAGAGAGTTGGAATGCAGAATTACATCCGCCAACAAGTACTGATGTAATTGTAAATAATGCTGCAAGTTATGCAGATACCGTTGTAGTAACAGGTGGTGAACCATTAAGCTGGGACATGACTTTACTTACGCAGCAATTAAAAAATAAAAATTTAAAAGTTCATATTGAAACTTCAGGAGCATATCCGTTAAGTGGAACTTGGGATTGGATTTGTCTTTCTCCTAAAAAAAATAAATTACCAACTCAAACCGTATATGATAATGCGCATGAGTTAAAAGTGATTATTTATAATAAACATGATTTTATTTTTGCCGAAGAACAAGCAGAATTAGTAAACGACAACGCAATTTTGTTTTTGCAGCCAGAATGGAGTAAAAAAGAAGAAATGACACCACTAATTGTTGATTATGTAATGAACAATCCAAAATGGAGAGTTTCGCTTCAAACACATAAATATTTAAATATTCCTTAAATATTATAAAAAAATCTCTTCAACTGAAGAGATTTTTTGTTTTGATTATTAAATACACACACTGTGTAATAAATATACTATTTGATTACTTCCAGTTTTTATATTTTTTTAAAGAGGTAATATGAGCCAGATGATGGTTCCCATGCCAGGCATAAGAGCCAATTATTTGTTTTATTCTGTATTCTGTATTGTTTTCAGGATGAATAAACGATTTTTCTAAATCAGCTTCTGACAAATTTTTCATTATAAAAGCCAGTCTGAAATGTAAACCTTCAAGCAAATAAATAGTAGGTTCAATTGGCATTTCCAGATCATCGGGTAAATCGGCCCATAAAACTTCATCATAAGCTTTTATTACAGGATTGTTTTCTGTCAAGGCCCATTTAATTCTAATAAAACAATTCATATGGCTTTCTGCACAATGATGAATTACTTGCCTAACAGTCCAACCATCCGGACGATAAGGCGTGTCAAGTTGTTCATCAGATAAATGAATCGTTTCTTGTTTTAATCTTTCAGGGAATAGTGCAATTTCTTCAATATTGTTACTAATATATTCTGGTGAATATATTGAAGGAGCAGTGAATTTTCCAATCGGATATTTCAATTTTTCTAAATCTGATTCATTCATAAACTTTGGTTTTATAAATTATATCGAAAGTTTCGCCAAATAATCATAATGCTCGCCTTCTAAAATGAGCTCACATTTTAACCCATTTGCAATTGCAGCATTTTGAAGCGTATTATAATCTAAATATAACCAATTAAAAGGCTCTTCTTTTTCTCCTTTATAAGAAATATTAAAAACAAGTTCGCCGTAGTAATCATTATTAGACGGAATCCATTTACCACCATCCTCATCTTCGTCAAACATATAGATAATATCAGAACTATCTAAAAGAATTTGTCCGCCTGAATTTAAAAGAGATTTTAATTTTGATAAAAATTGATTACAATTATCTAGTTTACCAAAAATTCCCACACCATTCATCAATAATATAATAGTATCAAATTTTTCACCTTCAAAATCTAATATGTTTTGAACTTTAGCATTCTTAACGCCCCGAAGTTTACAAGTTTCAATTGCTTTTTCAGAAATATCAATAGAAGTAACCTCAAAATTACGGTCGTTTTGCAAAGATAAACTATGGCTTCCGGCTCCGCAGCCAACATCTAATGTTTTTCCAGTAGCCAATTGCAGTGCTTTTTGTTCCAATTTAGGCATTTCGTTATAAGATCGAAATAAATAATCTACACTCATTTCGTCTTCTTCAGAAATAGAAGTTTCGGTAATAATATCCTCAGGCGAATTATTAGTCTGAAAATCATACATTGCCTTTCCAAAAAGATCTTTCATCGTATTTTAGTTCAAAGTTTAAGGTTTCAAGTTTAAAGTTGTTTAATTTTGCAGCTCAACTTTAAATATTAAACTTGAAGCAGATTTTAAATAACTTAAATAAGTTAGCCAAAGATAAGCATATCGAAAATAAAAAGTATTTTGATAAGCTGAAAAAGAAGCAGCCTAAAAATTTAGATTACGTAATGCAGGATTTGCACGATACAGAATTTAAAAAAACGGATTGCTTGCAGTGCGCCAATTGCTGTAAAACAACGGGTCCATTATTTACATTAGCAGATATTGAAAGAATTGCAAAATCTTTCAGGCAAAAGCCACAACAGTTTATTGAACAGTATCTTCGAATTGACGAAGACAAAGATTATGTGCTCCAAAGTGTTCCTTGTACTTTTTTAGACAATGAAAATTACTGTATGATTTATGATGTTCGTCCAAAAGCATGCAGAGAATTTCCGCATACAGATCGCAAGAAGTTCCATCAAATAGCAGATCTTACACTTAAAAATGTTGCTATCTGCCCCGCTGCATTTAATATTGTAGAAGAAATGAAAAAGAAACTTCCTCTATAAGAACTTAAATATTTTGTAATTGTTTTTCGGAACAAATCATTTTCGCATTTTTAAACGTATTTTTGAATTAAGCGAAAGCTCATGTATTAATAAAAGACAATAAATTGAATTTAGAATATTTTATAGCAAAAAGACTAATTACTGCCAAAGATTATAAAAGCAGTATTTCGGCACCAATTATAAAAATTGCCATTTCGGCTATAGCCATTGGTATAATTATGATGCTGGTTTCTGTCGCTACCGGAATTGGTTTACAACAAAAAATACGCGATAAAGTTTCAGCATTCAATGGCCAGGTTATCATTTCAAATTATGATAACAATAATTCTGAGGTGACATTAACCCCTATTTCAAAAAAACAGAATTTTTATCCTAATTTCAAATCTGTTCCAGAAGTTAGGCATATTCAGGCGATAGCTACTAAAGCCGGAATTATTAGGACAGAAAAAGCTTTTGAAGGAGTTGTCTTTAAAGGTGTAGGAGGAGATTATGACTGGAATAATATAAAAGAGTATTTGATAGAAGGAAAACTTCCAAATTTTGCCCAATCTTTAAATGAAGATGTCTTAATTTCTAAATTTCTTGCAGATCGCCTTGGTTTAAAAGTCGGAGACAGTTTTAATACCTTTTTCATCAAAGAAGAACAAGGAAAAATGCCAAATAGCCGCCGATTTAAAATAAGCGGGATTTTTAGTTCAGGATTTCAAGCGTTCGATGCTACATATATTATAGGAGATATTCGCCATATACAGCGAATCAATAAATGGACTCCTGATCAAGTTGGAGCTTTTGAAATTTTTGTAAAAGATTTTGATAATATCAAAAAAACAGGAGAACAAATCTATGAGCAAACATCATCAAATTTAGATACCAAAACCATAATCGAAAAATACAGTTACATTTTTGATTGGTTGCAGCTTTTTGATTTTAACATCGTAGTTATTTTAGGAGTAATGATTCTTGTCGCCACTATAAATATGGTAGTAGCTTTATTAGTTCTTATTTTAGAGCGTACACAAATGATTGGAATTCTAAAATCATTAGGAGCAAATAACTGGACCGTTCGAAAAATATTTCTCTACAATGCTTTTTATCTAATAATAAGAGGGCTCTTTTGGGGAAACCTAATCGGAATTTCGATACTATTAATACAACAGCAATTTGGAGTAGTTCAGCTCAATCCAGAAAATTATTATGTCAATCAAGCACCAGTATATTTAAATTGGGTTTACATTATATTACTAAACATAATGACAATTACCATATGTTTTATCGTTCTGCTAATTCCTTCTTATATTATAACTAAGATATCGCCAGTAAAAGCAATTCGTTTCGATTAATTTCACACACCTATATAGTAGTATAATTTCATCTACAACCCGACAGTTTTTCAAAACCTGTCGGGTTTGTTTTTTTAGTGCTTTATATATAAAAGAGTAAATAATTGGAATTTGTAATTTAAACAATTGGAATTTAAGAAAGATAAGGAGCTTGATCCTGCTGTCCTTCCAAATCTTTTGGGGGCGAACCCCGCCCCAAAAGGATTTTCCCTCCCATCAGGGCTAAGGCAGTAGTTTTTAATAGATTCATTTGTGCTGTATTTAAAGAATAGGAGATAAAAAAAAGAAGAAACTCAGCGCCTCTGCGTCTCTGCGAGATTAAAAAAACCAGCAAAACCAGCGCTTGGCGATTTAAAGATCCAGCAGAAAACCCGCTAAAAAGGAGAAAAAGGCTCAAGGGCCTAAGAAAATTCCCAGAAAGGATAAAAAAAGTGATTTTGTAAAGAGGCTGTTATCAGAGTGTTAAGGGAATAATTGAAAAAAGATGGAAAAAATATAAAATAAAGGCTTTAAAATGTAAATAAAGGTTGTAGTTTTGCACCCGCAGAAACGCAGACGTTCACAGAAAACAT
>NZ_SODM01000006.1 GCF_004368785.1 Flavobacterium sp. 270 | reverse complement strand
TTCAGGTTTCAGGTTTCAGGTTTCAGGTTTCAGGTTTCAGGTTTCAGGTTTCAGGTTTCACTGTGCGGGGCTTCGACTTCGCTCAGCCTGACAAACGAGAACTCGACTAATAATAAAATGTCATCCTGAGCGTAGTCGAAGGACAATTCATAATTTATAATTAACAACTTATAATTCATAACTAAAATAGATGTTATCACATAAAGCAAAATACGCCCTTAAGGCCTTACTTTATTTAGCAGAACAAGACGAAAATCACATTTCTAGAACGATAGAAATTGCTGATGGCGCCAACATACCTAAAAAGTTTTTAGAACAGATTTTATTAGATCTAAAACGCGGCCGTTTTGTGAGCAGTAAGCAGGGAAAATTTGGCGGTTATTATCTGATAAAATCAAAACACGACATTACTTTGGCCGAAATTCACCGTTTATTTGATGGTGCAATTGCGCTTTTACCTTGTGCTTCTTTAAATTTTTATGAGCCTTGTGCAGATTGTAAAACCGAGTCTGAATGCAGTCTGCGTCACGGTTTAATGCTTATTAGAGATGAAACTTTAAAAGCAATGCAGGGCATCACAATAGCTTCATTAGTAAATAAATAAAAAAATATTTTCTAATTCCTAGTAAATCGATAGAATTTATATATATATTTGCCAAAAATAAATAACTAATCATTTACAAAATTTTAACTCATGAAAGTACATTCTAGTCAATCAGGTGTAACAAATCTTTTGCAAAAAAACCACAATAATAATTTCACAGCAGTGAAAAATGTTTCGTTTATGATGTGTATGTGTTGGTAAAAAAAATTTTAATTTAAATTCTACTAATCACATATAATTAATATAAAAATGAAAACATCTATAAAAAATATATTTACAATACTTGCCTTTTTAACTTTATCAATCTCATTTGCACAAAACGTTGAAGGCGTTGTTACAACAACAGCAAACGTACCTTTAGAAGCCGTTAATGTTGTTATAAAAGGAACTACTTCAAGCACTATTACAGATCAAAGCGGAAAATTCAGTATTGATACCAGAGGAAAACTTCCTGTAACACTTTTAGTTCAATACGTAGGATACAAAACTGCAGAGATAGAAGTTACTACTTTACCTGCTCCCGCTCTAAACATATTATTAAATGAAGAAAATGAACTTGTAGAAGTTGTAGTTTCTTCCAGACGTAGAATAGAAAAAGTTCAGGATGTGCCTATTGCAGTTTCTGTTGTAACAGGAAAACAAGCAGAGCAAACCGGAGCTTTTAATGTGAACCGTATTAAAGAATTAGTGCCTTCTGTACAGCTTTATTCTTCAAACCCTAGAAATACAGGAATTAACATTCGTAGTTTAGGTTCTCCTTTTGGTCTTACTAATGATGGTATTGATCCTGGTGTTGGTTTTTATGTTGACGGTGTTTATTATGCACGTCCGGCTGCAACAACTCTAGATTTTATCGATGTAGAACAAATTGAGGTTTTACGTGGGCCACAAGGTTCATTGTTTGGTAAAAACACAACTTCTGGAGCTTTTAACATTACGACTCGTAAACCAAGTTTTACTTCTGGTGCAGACTTTGAAGTGAGTTACGGAAATTATTCCTTTTTACAAGCTAAAGCTTCTGTTACTGGGGCATTGAGTAAAAAATTAGCAGGTCGTTTATCTTTTTCAGGAACTTCTCGTGATGGTTTAATTGACAATGTTGCAACAGGAAGATCTACAAATACATTAAACAATCAAGGAATTAGAGGTCAGTTGCTTTATACTCCAACAGAAAATACTAATATTATATTTGCTGCAGATATAACAACGCAACGTCCTGACGGATATGCACAAGTTGTAGCGGGTGTAGCTCCTACTCAAAGAGCAGCTTACCGTCAGTTTAACAATATTATTGCCGATTTAAACTATCAGTTACCAAGTCAAAATGCTTTTGATCGTAAAATTGATCAGGACACGCCTTGGCGTTCAAACCAAGATTTAGGAGGAGTTTCTCTTAATATCGATACAAAAATTGGAGGCGGAACTTTAACTTCGACTACAGCTTGGCGTTTTTGGAACTGGGATCCATCAAATGACAGGGATTTTACAGGGTTACAAGTTCTTGCAAAATCTCAAAATCCAACGAGACAAACACAAATAACGCAGGAACTTCGTTATGCCGGACAACTTTCTTCTAAATTAAGTGGTGTTGTGGGTGTATTTTTTATCGACCAAACATCTAAAACGGATGGTACAGAAGAATCTGGTAATGCACAATGGAGATTTTCTCAAAGTACAACAAGCAATTTATGGAAAACTCCCGGTCTTTTTGAAGGATACGGAATTAAAACTGATGCGCGTATCAGAGCTTCTAGTGCTGCAGTATTTGGACAGTTAGACTGGGCTATTACAGATCGTTTACACGTGTTGCCTGGTTTAAGATACAATTACGATAAGAAAGATGCAGATTACAGCCGTACTACTTACGGAGGTCTTCAGACAACAGATCCTGCATTATTGGCCTTGAAAAAATTAGTGTATTCAGATCAGGCTTTTAATTCGAATACTGATAATACTGACTTTTCTGGAAATATTACTGTTTCTTATAAAGCTTCAGACAGAATCAATGCTTATGCAACTTATGCAAAAAGTTATAAACCAGTTGGTGTAAACGTTGCCGGACTTCCAACAAATTCAGCGGGTGAGCCATTATTAGATCTTGCGGTTATTAAACCAGAAAAAGTAAATCATTATGAGGTTGGTGTAAAAACTTCTCCTTTTAAAAACTCTATATTAAACCTGACTTTCTTTAATACAGATATTAAAGATTTTCAAACGAATGTTCAGGCTGCAGAATTGGGTGTAAACCGTGGCTATCTTGCAAATGCGGATAAAGTACGTGTAAGAGGTGCAGAACTTGATGCAAGTTTTGTTTTTAGCGAGCATTTAACTATCAATGGTGCTGCAACTTATACAGACGGTAAATATGTAAAATTTACAAATGCACCGCTTCCATTAGAAGAAACCGGAGCTCCTGTAGCGTTTAAAGATGTTTCTGGAACTGATTTACCTGGTGCTTCTAAATGGGCAGGATCTCTTGGAGGTGAACTTTCTGACAGAGCTAAATTCTTTGGAAATGCTGGTAAAGTTTTCGTAGCGGTTGATTCTTATGCTCGTTCTGAATTTTCTTCTAGCCCTTCTGCTTCAAAATATTTAGTAGTACAAGGTTATGCAATTTTTAATGCTCGTTTAGGTTTCCGCGCTTCTCAAGGTTTGTCAATTCATTTCTGGGGACGTAACCTTTTCAACAAAGATTATTATGAGCAATTATTGCCTGCTGGTGGAAATACCGGACAATATGCTGGTGTATTAGGAGATCAGAGAACTTATGGTGTTACTTTAAAATATTCATTATAATAAATAAATTAATATATAGTTAGTCAATTAAACGAGATACGTAATCTACAGCGTATCTCGTTTTTTTTATATTCTAATTTAAACGAAATCACAAAATAGCATTTAAACCGAATTTAAAAATGAATGCTTCTTTCTAAAAATACTTTCTGATTTGTATATATTCGCGTCCTGAATTTATATACAATAAATGAAAATTCTCCGATTATTGCTTTTTTTAGGCCTAATAAGTCCTTTTTTATCGGCTCAAGCTCAGAAAAATACAGACAAGCAAACCCTAACCTGGATTCGCTATTACAATATTTTTCCTTTAACCGAAAAATGGGCTTTGCATTCTGAATTTGATAATCGAAGTTTTCTGAATCCTGTTCACGAAAATTTATTTGTTGTACGTGTACAAGGCCGTTATAGAGCAACTAAGCTTGTAGATTTAGGCGGCGGTTTTGCTTATTTTAATGTCAATACTCAAAATCCAGATGTTGATCCAGAATTTTGTATTCCCGAATATCGTGCGCAGCAAGATGTTACGCTTATAAATGAGGTTGCTAAAATTACCTTCCACAATCGTTTTCAGCTTGAAGAACGTTTTATTGAGAAGTTTACAAAAGAAGAATTGTTAGATGAATTTTCTTTCGCATGGAGATTTAGATACCGTTTACAATCGATGTTTACACTTTGGGAAAAAGATAAACAAAGTATAAAAGGTACTATTTCAGACGAAGTTATGTTCAATTTTGGGAAAGACAACAAAAAAAACACCTTCGACCAAAACCGATTGTATTTTGCTTTGCGTTACCATTTTAATCCAAATATTGGACTAGAATTAGGTTACCTTAAAAACTTCCAGCGTCGCGCCAGCGGTGTTGATTTTTACGATCGTGATATTATCAGATTTACTATTTATCATCGTATTGATCGCCAATTTAAAAATTCCAAACTTTAAATTCTAAATTCCAAATTAGTGAGCTTTTTTTTGCCACTGATTTCACAGATTAAACGGATTAATTACTACTATTTTTATCTAAAAAATCTTTTTAAATCATTTAATCTGTGGTAAAAAAATAAACTCAAAGTATATAAATCTCTTCATTTATATACTTTGAGTTTAAAAATTATTTTTAATCCTTTTATCTGTGGCTAAAGAAAATCTAGAAACCGCCTCCTCTTTGTCTTCCTCTGTTTTTCTTTTCACTTGACGCAAAATTTCCAACTTTATAAGATAATGAAAACATGATGTAGCGTTTTAAAACTGTATTTTCTTCATCTCTAATAGATGTTGCCGAAATGGTTCTTGTAGCACTTTGGTTTTGATTTAAAATATCATACACTTTTACTTTAGCATAAATCTTTTTATCAAAAAAACCATAAGACAAACTCGTATTCCATAAATAAAAATCTTTTTTGAAATCGCCAGAAATATTAGAATTGTAATTGTATCCAAAATCATTTCCAAAAATCAGATTTTCCGGCCAATATGTTGTCGTCTGAAGGTTGATTTTATGCACCACATTTGAACTCGCATCTCTAGAATAGTTCTCATAATTTGCCTGATTATAAGATAAACTGTACGATGGCGAAATTACAAGCAATTGTCCGTACTCATAAGTTAGATACACTTTTGGTGTAACCGATGTTGTTTTAGCGTTGTAAATTTGCGCATTTGTGTATCCTTTATCAAAAGAATAACTACCGCTGATTCCTAAACCATAACGCAGGACATGCGCATCTTTTTTGATCGATTGATTCCAATTGGCACCAACAGAAGCGATGTAAGTTCCTGATATATTAGCATATGTAGTGGTTCTTTTTCCGCTTTCATCGTAAATTGAAGTGGAAACAACATCATTATTATAATAATCTCCTTTTACAAATAAACTATATCCGGAACGTGTACGGAAATCGAAATTTTTAAAATCTATACTAGCGCTGTTTTTTTCTATCGGATTCAAATCTGGATTACCAATTACGGTATTCAGCGGATTTGTTAAATCTAAAACCGGCATTAATTGCTCTGAAGTTGGAAGTGCGTTTGAATAATCGTACTTGAAAGTCAGGTTTTTCGATCGGCTGAATCTATATCGAACTTGCGCGCTTCCAAAAGGTAAGGCGTATCTTTTATTTAAATCAGTAACATTATTCAGATACAAAGAATGGTTATCGTAATCAATAATAGACGTTTTAGAATTAAGATTAACGGTAAATTTATTTTTCTGAAGTGTAATCCCGACTTTTGGCGTGATTGCGTTTTGTTTTGAAGTGGTATAGTTTGACAACGATTGATTTAGATCTGAATACGAATCTGTCGCAGCATTATAATTAAATGCTTTTTCATCATTTAAGGAATTTGCCCAGTCAAAATCTGAACCAAATCGCACTCGTAAAGAATCGGTTATAGGTTCTGTATATTCCAGATCAAGAGAGTAAGAATCAGACTCAGATCTGTTTTTAGTATTCTGGTTTCTTTCGTCGTTTGGTTTATTATCCTGATAAAAAATGGTCTCAGAAAGATTAAACGAGTTGGCATCGCTTCTTGTATTATTATTGGTGAAAACCAAACTAAAATTACGAGCCTGTTTTTCAAAAGCTTTATTAAAATTAATGCTGTTTGAAAAATTAGTACTTGAATTTTCGCCTGACGATTGTGATGTACTTTCGTTTAAAGCCTGTCCGTTTTGATCTTCAGAAGATGTAGAAGAAGAGGAATTAGAATTTGATCTCGATTCGTTTAATTTTGGAGAAACAACAAGATTCATCGTCGGATTGATTTTATACTCTACTTCAAAATTTACCTTATTACCTGTATTTTCATTTCTTGATTTAGAGTCAGAATCCGTCAGGATATTTCCTGTTGGAAGAAAATTAGTCTGGCTGGATTTACTTTCGTTTTTGTTAATCGAATTGGTAAAATTATAACTGCTCATAAATTCCAGATCCTTTGTCCAGTCGTCAGAATAATTGATTCCGACAAGATTAGACTGCGTAATTCCTTTCCCGCTTACAGAACCCTGCGAATTTCCTTTGCTGTTTCTTCCGCCTCCCATATTATCAAAAACCTCATCTTGAGAAAAACCGGTTGAGTTAATATTATTGGAAGAAGCCAGAACGCTTATTTTTTGTTTGTTTTTGAAGAAATTCAAAATTGCACTGCTTTCATAACGTTCATCAGAACCGTATCCTCCGATAATTTTTCCAAAGAAACCTTTATTTTTCTTTTCATCAATCGTAATATTGATACTCGAATAATCTGAAGTTGATTCTTGTTTAGAAAGTTCTTCTTTTTTGGTTTTAAAATCAGAAACCTGAATTTTTTTGATGATGTCTGCCGGCAGGTTTTTTAAGGCTATGGCGCCGTCTTTATCAAAAAAAGTTCTTCCGTTTACTAAAAACTGCGTTACTTCCCTTCCATTTACCGTGACTTTTCCGGTATTATTATCTACCTCTACACCGGGTAATTGTTTCAGCAGTGTTTCTACATTAGAATCTGGACGTACTTTATAGGAAGCTGCATTAAATTCCAGCGTATCTTTTTTAATCGTAATTGGCGCTGCTTCGGTTTTTATAACAACTTCATTCAAAGCATTTACAGTTTCCAGCAAATATACTTTTCCGAAATCTTTGTTTTCTATAAGCGCTTTTTGTTCTTCGTAATAAACTTGATATCCCAGATGATTTACCTTCATAAAAACAGGTTTATCATATTTTCTCATATTGATTCTAAAATCACCGTTTTTGTCGGTTGTAGCATATTCAATAATCGTGGAATCTTTAACAGTTGTAAAATAAACCGTTGCCTGTTCTAATGGCAATTGTGTATTAATATCAACCACGGTTCCCTTAACAGTAATGTCGTTTTGGGCATTTGCCGTATAAGCAAAAAGTATAAACAGTAAAAAATAATGAAATTTGGTCATAAATTGGTTAGTTAGAATAGTTAGACTACAAAAAACGCAAAAGGTTTAATTGTAGTTTTTACATTTATTCAAATATAATGCCATAAAAAAAACTGCAAACTGTTTACAAAATAATTACATTCATAAAAAAAGCCCCAAAAATGGGGCTTTGCAATCTTATTTCTCTCTGATATAAATATCTATTGGCACTCCAGAAAAATCCCAATTTTCTCTAATTTTATTTTCAAGATATCTTTTATATGGTTCTTTAACGTATTGAGGCATATTAGCAAAAAACACAAACTGAGGTGTTAAAGTTGGTAACTGCATGCAATATTTAATTTTTACATATTTACCTTTTGTTGCAGGCGGCGGGTAAGCTTCGATTACTTTCAACATATATTCGTTGAATTTTGAAGTAGAAATTCTTTGTTTTCTGTTTTCAAAAACCTGAACTGTAGCTTCTAATGCTTTCAACAAACGTTGTTTTGTTAAAGCGGAAACGAAAAGAATTGGCACATCTGTAAAAGGCATTAATTCTTTTTTGATTTTCTCTTCGTAATCTCTTGTAGACATGGTATCTTTTTCTACCAAATCCCATTTGTTTACTAAGATTACAACACCTTTACGGTTTTTCTCTGCCAGCCAGAAAATACTCTGATCCTGACCTTCAAATCCGCGGGTTGCATCGATAACCAATATACAAATATCTGCATGCTCAATTGCTCTTACAGAACGCATTACAGAATAAAATTCTAAATCTTCTTTTACTTTTGCTTTACGACGAATTCCTGCTGTATCGACTAAGTTAAACTCAAAACCAAAACGGTCAAATTTGGTATCAATTGCATCACGAGTTGTTCCTGCAATATCAGTCACCATAAAACGATCCTGGCCAATTAATGCATTGATAAAACTTGATTTCCCGGCATTTGGACGACCAACTACTGCAAAACGAGGTAAAACAACTTCTTCCTGAACTGGTTCTGGTTTTACCGGAAAAGATTCGATTAAAGCATCTAATAAATCTCCAGTTCCGCTTCCTGAAATACTTGCAAAAGTAAAATATTCACCTAAACCAAGATTATAAAACTCAATTGCATCTTTCTCACGCATTGCGTTATCTACCTTATTTACAGCAAGTAAAACAGGTTTTGTAACTTTACGAAGCAAACGGGCAACAACGTCATCCATTGGCGTAATTCCTTCTTCAACATCTACAACAAAAATAATAACATCGGCTTCGTCGATAGCAAGCTCTACTTGCTTACGAATTTCCCCTTCAAAAACGTCATCAGATCCGCGCACGTATCCTCCGGTATCAATGACAGAAAACTCTTTTCCGTTCCACTCGCTTTTACCGTAGTTTCTATCTCTGGTAACTCCAGAAACCGAATCTACAATAGCTTCTCTTCTTTGTATCAGCCTATTAAAAAGGGTTGATTTCCCCACATTAGGTCTTCCTACTATCGCAACAATGTTATTCATTTCTTTTTATTTAAGATCGTAGATTTTAGATTTTAGATTCCGTTTTAATGAAATCATGATCTAAAATGCTGTATTTTAATTTTTTGCAAAGGTAGTTAAAAAAAGTTGCTAAGTCGCTAAGTTTCTTAGTACCTAAGTTTTTTAAAATTTTGCTTTAAATTTCAGGTTTCAGGATCCCGTTTGAACTTGAAACCTGAAACTTGAAACAAATTCAAACTTTATTGATTATATCCAAATCGTTTTAACATATTGGCATTGCTTCTCCAGTTTTTATTCACCTTTACAACCAATTCAATATGTATTTGTTTTCCGAAGAATTTTTCTAAATCGGCACGTGCATCTGTTCCTACTTTTTTCAAAGCCGCACCTTTGTGTCCTATGATAATTCCTTTTTGCGTTTCGCGTTCAACCATAATAATCGAACGGATTCTGATGATTTTATCGTCTTCAAAGAATTCTTCTGTTACGATTTCTACTGCGTACGGAATCTCTTTACTGTAATTCAATAAGATTTTTTCACGAATAGTTTCGTTAACAAAGAAACGCTCTGGTTTGTCTGTCAATTGATCTTTTGGATAATATGCCGGAGATTCTGGAAGTAATTCGATTATTCTTGAAAAAACTTCCGGTACATTAAAATTCTGCAAAGCCGAAATTGGAAAAATCTCTGCGTTTGGCACTTTTGCTGTCCAAAACGCTACTTGCTCTTCTAATTGTTCTTGATTTGAATTGTCAATTTTATTCAACAATAGCAAAACCGGAATTTTAGCGTGGATGATTTTATTAAAGAAAGCTTCGTCTTTTAAGTCCTGCTCTCCTATTTCGACCATATATACCAAAATGTCAGCATCTTCAAAAGCCGATTTTACGAAGTTCATCATTGATTCCTGCATTTCGTACGCCGGTTTAATGATTCCGGGAGTATCAGACAAGACTAACTGAAAGTCTTCTCCGTTTACGATTCCTAAAATCCTATGACGTGTAGTTTGTGCTTTTGATGTAATGATTGATAATCGTTCTCCAACGAAGGCGTTCATCAAGGTTGATTTTCCAACATTTGGATTTCCAATAATGTTTACGAATCCTGCTTTGTGTGACATTTGTGAATAATTTATTTTGCAAAGGTAGTCATATCAAGTCAATACAGAAAATAAAACATTTTTTAAAGTTTTCGTTGTTTTTCTCAAAAATCGACGTATATTTGCACCCGAAACATCGCGGGATAGAGCAGTAGGCAGCTCGTCGGGCTCATAACCCGAAGGTCACAGGTTCGAGTCCTGTTCCCGCTACTAGACCGGACAAATGAGAAAACGACTCATTTGTTCGGTTTTTTTTATGCTTCAAAGTATTGTTAATTAAGGAAATATACTTCGCAATTACGTTTACTCTTGGGGTTCGATACGTACTCCCATCAAAAATCAATTTATCTGGAAATATCGAACTCACTACACATCGTTTCGTTTCTATATCGCCGTCTTTATATACAGTTGATAACCTAGAAAGTGTTTCTAGTACCTTATCGAGACTGTGTTTAATGTTAAGATTTTTTCTTTCTGACAGATAAATTGCAAGTTCTCCTTCCAGCTCTTCAATTCTCTTTCTACATTCTTCTTTTACTTCTTTGTAATCATCTGCATCAAGTTTTTCAGTAAAAAGTAAATCCCTTGCCTTTCCAAGTTTTAGATTATACCGTTCAATCTCAATTGCTATAGCTTTTCGTCTATCGTCGAAAATAGAAGAAAATCTTTTATAATTGATCATTACAATTTCGTGCAAAATATCTTTTATAGCAATCGGAAATTCATAATTTGCCAAATCATCTTCGAACATTTTATTTGCCTTAACCGCACTTTTTCTAAATCCACATTTTGAAATACAATGATAATAATAGAAATAACCTCCTTTTGAACCTTTCGAAGCACTTCCTGTTAAATTCCTTCCACAATCAGGACAAATTAAAAATCCTCGCAATGGAAGATTATCATCTGACATTATTTTAGCATTAGGACGTACCTCAGATTTATTTCCATCCATAACATCCTGGACTTTATAAAATAATATTTCAGAAATTATAGGTTCGTGCTGGCCTTGTACCAAATGCGCTTCCTCATCCTTATATTTTTGGATAAAGACTTTTCCACAATAAACAGGATTACGCATTGCAACATGAAAGGCACTTTTACTAATCGTTTTTCCACGCTTGTTCATAGCTTGTCTGACTTGATCCGCAGCTAATATACCTTTTGAAATTTCATTAAATGCCCATCTAATATTACTAGCTTCAGGTTCCTTTTGTCCGATATATTTTTTACCGTCCTCTTTGCTACGATTGATATAACCAAAAGGAGCCATACCTAACACCCTCCCTTCTTTTTTTGCCCGACGCATACCGTGAAATGTATTTAATGCACGTCTATCGTTTTCAACCTCCGGCGCGGCGAGATATATGGCAAGCATCATTTTATTTTCTGGAACAGTCAGATCAAGAGGCTGCTCAACAGCTTGGGGTTCAACCCCTAGTCCATTAAGCATATTTATCATTTGGTAGGCATCACCAGCATTCCTGCTGAACCTATCCCATTTTGTAAAGAGTACATAGTCAGGTCTTGTTTTACGCTTTTTTAGTTCCACAAGAAGCCTTTGCCATTCTGGTCGTTTAAACGTTTTAGCAGAATGGTCTTCAAAAATAACCGTACTAACATGAATCTGCTGATTATCGCAATACCTCCGCAGGCGTTCATCTTGATCGCGCTGGGAATATCCCTTATCGGCTTGCTCTTCTGTTGAAACCCTGATATATAAAACTGCACTTTTCATAACTTCAAAACTTTAGTTAACAAATTATAATACTGATTATTAGCATTGTCAAAGATAATATTTTAGGGCAATTTAAAATGCTTTTTCAACACAAGAGATGTTAAATTATGTAAGAAGTCGACTATTAAAACAGCTTCATCGTACGTTATATCCATTCCTGCCTTTTTCATTTTCTCAAAAGCTTCTTTATATGGTATTTTTTTTATCTCAAAATCGTTCATTGCCATAATAATTTAAGCTGTGCAGAATTGCACTAGCTATCTAATTTATTAAAGCTGTTGAGGTCTTTATCTAAAATGACAGTACATGGAATCTATTGGCTATTATTGTCAAGCTGACCAAGATCCTCAATCATATCAGTAAACTACAGACTCGATGGCGCATAAATTGTCGAGATTGAAGATCGGTACGCTCTTCCCAATTGAATCAGAGCAATTGATTTTTTTTCTTTGATTAAAAAAAGTATCTTAAAACCCTAAAATTAATGCCTTACATGTATTCTCATCAGATTTTATTATCGCTGCACCTTAAAATAAAAAGACCACCTAGATTAAATTAATTTAGAAGGTCTTTGGTTGGTAAAATTATGGAGTTTCTTAAACCGCTATTATAACTCTGAGGATATACTATATTAGGGTCTCGTAATTCGATTACTTATTATTGCTTAATTAAATCAGGTGGAAAATATTCTCCGTTAATAATATCAGCAGCAGGGCCATAATATCTAAAGGTCAGATTGTATTTCTTTCCTTCGGGAGTTGGTATCCAATTGGTTTCAGGTAAATTTTGTGGTTTCTTAGAACTATATACAATTGTAAGCGAACCGTCGGTATTAAACTTTAACGGCGACTGATTGTTTAACAAATATCTTTTTATTGAATTTGGAATGACCTTAAACTCTTTTGCATCTACACAAATTACCGACCAAAAGTATTTTACTTTTGATTGAGGCAATTCATTTTTAAGAAAAGTCTGGGTATAGGTTGTACTGCCGTCATTGCCGGTTCTGGTATAATACGTCGCTTCTTTTTGATTGTTTGCCCAAATACCTCCAAGATTAATTAGCGTACGGGTTTTGAAATGTGATCCGTAATTGCCAATATTTTCGGGATGGCACCAGCCGTTTTGTTTTGGACCCGGATTTATCACCAAAGCCATAAATTCGGCCATTGCTCTTTTGCGGATTATTTTTTCTACCCTGTTTTTTCCATCCTGACCTGATTTTACAAGCGCCTCAACTTGTTTAACTTTTATCTGCATTGGCTCCATACCTTCATTAATATCAGCCTCGCTGTTTAATATTCCATTTGCATCATCAAATAGTTCTGCTCCTGGCAGCTTATCATTTGTAAAAGGTGCTGTTTTATAAATCGGATCTATTTTGGGTTTACCTGTTTCTGTTAATTTAAATTCGTGCTGAATTCGGATCGCTTCCTGAATATTTTTTCCTAATTCCACGCGTGCTAAAACACGAGAAGTTTTAACAGGCAAGTCGATTCTTAAAGCGCCGTCCGGTATTTTTGGATTACTGCCCTTTAAACATAAGGCATATTTCCCGTATGGCTTTTGAGCAAATGTTCTTTCGTTAATATTAAGGATTGTTTCTCCCCAACCATTGAGCATATGCCAGGTATAGTAACGTCCTGTTATTTTCGGGATTTCCAAAATAACACAAGTTTGTTCGTCAACTGCAATCCAGGCTTCTGTATACGCAACATCTAAATTCGGATTGGCCCAATCTACACCGCCTGGAGCTCTGTAGATAAGTTTGTTCCATTTAAAACCTTCTTTGCCAAAATCAAGATTTTCTTGTCGAAGTACTAATGCACGACCAAGCAGATATAAGTAAGCATCCCCAATATCCCCATCTGAGATTTCGATATTTTCATTTTTTACTGTTTTATTTTCTTCATTAAGCTTAGCCTCTTTTTTACACGCATTTAGTATTAATAATGCGGTAGCGATTATAAATATTTTTTTCATATCGGTAATAATTTAAGTTTAGTGTCTTTAATTAAATTTTAATAACTGCAGGAGGTGTCCACTCGTCTTTTAGGATATGGTCTTCTGGCCAGTAACATCTCGCATATAAGCAGAAAGTACCTTTTGGTGCTGGAAGCCAGTTTGCTCACTTTTCCTGCTTCTGGTTCTCATTTTGAATGTATATGGTCAGAGATCCATCAGCATTATATTTTAAATCTTGATTTTTTGTTCCAACAGAATAACGTTTAATTTCATTAGGAGCGGAAAAATAAAATTCATCATAGGGTAAGAGACCAAAAACCTTTTACCGGTGGTGTTTCTCTTTTAAGATATGTAATCGTGTACTTGTTTTTTCATGATAATTTGGTTCTTGTGGAGTCAACATCCTGATAAAAATATTTTGATTCATTAGGTTAATTTACAAAAATATTAGCCGTCGCGCAGGCTGTTCTGGTTAGATAATCTGTTCCTAACTGCGCACCATTGCGCTGCGTATTCCAATGATATTTTACCGAATATCCAATATTTCCTAAATTGAAACAAAGCATTGTTTCTGTGCATTGGAAAACTAAAATTTCAAAAAAACTAGTAATTAATCATTTTAATAAAAACACCATATTCAGATTTACATGCACTAATAAAGTCGAAAGATTTAAATACATCGCAGACCTATCGAGAAATATAGAAAAACGCAAATTTTCATTTTTTATCTAATCTAAATTTCTTCAGTATTTGATCAAAATCTGACAATGCTCTATAATGTTCTCTCATTTCTGTTACAGTACTTACAGTCCTTATGCTCGGAGCATAAACATCTTTCATTTTTACGTAAAGCTCCGTTGCTGTGTGTGATTGCAGAATCTGCACATCACTACCAGTATCAACAACTATCTTTATTAGCGTCGTGTTAATGCTTCGTATTGTGAAATAGCAGAGTATGAGGTAGATATAACGCATTGCTAAAGATAAAAATTATTCTAATATGTTGCAAACCAGATATCATAACTAATTTTTCATGTATTAATTAAGCAAATATCTCAGAGAATATTATATCCTATTCAAGTCTCAAGAGGAGCAATTGCTTTGATCATATTGAACTCTTTCTCCTTGAATTCTCCCTTGCTTCCACTTCATATTAAATTCAATAACCAGTATGCTTTTGTCTCATTTCAGCAGCAAAGGTATTTCCGTGTCCTTAACGCAATAGCAAGGCCAGGCCTTTTAGGTTTAATAAAAAATCTCCACCCATCCGGGTTGTATTTTTTGTCAAAACCTTGCTATTGCTAAACACTAACCTTTTTATGCTCCTGAAACAAAACATAGCATACTCCGGCTCTTTAGACGAATAAAAAAAATGTCAGCAATGAATAGCAAAATATTAAAAATGGATTTGATGAAACAAAACAGCACCTCCTCTCATTGCCGAATAAAATTTCAAAAAAATTAATCACTAAAAATCGTAGGAATTATGAACATCACAGGAAGACTGACAGCAGATGCGCAGGTACGCAACGTGTCGAACAGCAAAACAGTAGTAAACTTTTCGGTAGCCATCAACGACAGCTACAAAAACAAAGCGGGCGAACGCATAGAGCAGACAACGTATTTCGATTGCGCATACTGGCTAAGTCCCAACGTTGCCAAGATACTCAAAAAAGGTGCAGTGGTAGAACTGACAGGCAGGGTAAGCGCAAGGGCGTGGACAGGCAGTGACGGAGAAACTCACGCAGGACTGAATTTCAACACCTCCCAAATCAAACTGCACGGGGGCGGTCAAAAATCGCAAACGGTACAGGCTACCACAGGAAACAGCAGTAACAAGGAAAAAGACGACCTCCCATTTTAATCACAAATATTTAAATAATTTTTAAACTTTTTAAATCATTTTATCATGGCACATAATATCAATTTTAACGAGCAAACAGGAAGTTATTCATTTTTTAGCGTAAAGGAAAAAGCATGGCACGGATTGGGACATATTGTCGAACAATATCCGACAAGCGAAGAAGCTATAAAGCACGCAGGATTAGACTATGAAGTTGCTAAAACACCACTATACACCAAATGTTCAGGCATCATCGAAACCGTGAACGGCAGTGAGATAGGCAGTAGCGAACTACACGTTCCAAATTATTTTGCCAATATCCGCACCGATAATAATGCCGTATTAGGCGTGGTAGGTAAAGACTATCATATCGTACAAAATCGTGAGGCTTTCAATTTTTTTGATGCAATTGTTGGAGGTGGTCACGGCATATTATATGAAACCGCAGGAGCATTAGGCAACGGAGAACGCATATTTATCACTGCCAAACTCCCCGACTATATCAGGGTAGGCAATGGCGATGATGTAACAGCGAAATACATTTTCCTGACCACTTCGCACGATGGCAGTGGAAGTATTACAGCCGCTTTTACCCCCATTAGAATTGTCTGTCAAAATACCCTTAATGCTTCGCTTCGTTCAATGACCAATGTAGTGCGTATCAAACACACTTCAGGAGCAAAACAGCGTGTCGAAAATGCTCACAAAATAATGGGATTGGCGGACACTCTAAGTACACAATTAGAGGGTATTTTCAATGAGTGGGCGAAAGTGAAGATTTCAGACCGAGAAGTAAGAAAGCTAATCCAATTGGCACTTTGTCCCAATAAAGAAACTTTGGATTTGCTTAAAAAAGGTGCAGAAGATGAAGTATCAACCGTATTCAAAAATATTGTTGATGATGCCTTTGCATATGCCATGACAAGCGACACACAACAGATGGACACCACAAAAGGTACTTTGTTCGGGGCATACAATGCTGTGACGGGCTATTATCAAAATGTACGTAGTTACAAAGATAATGAAGCCAAATTACAGAGTATCGTAATGGGCGGTACTGCTCAGCTCAAATCACAAAAAGCATTTGAATTGTGTACTGCCTTTACAACAGACGTTTCGGAAATCTTAAATCTTAATTAAATAACGATAGGCTACCGTCTTAAATGGTGGTAGCCTATTCAAACAATAAGCCATGAATATCGGTATTATAACATACAGGGAATACGAGGTAAAAAATATAGGGCTTAATTGGAATTTCAATTTATCAGAACTGCTCCACATTATGTTGAATAACAAAGATTTTGTCCGTTTTGAAATCTTTGACCGAAATAATAAACTATTACTTTCAACATACTATCCCCATGTAAAACAAAAGATAGTATATATCAAGGTCGCAAAGATTGAAAAGGAGAAAGAAATTACGGGAATTACGTCTGATGCATTCAGAAAACCATTGACTATCTATAGGATAAAGGTTCGTTGGAAAGTAAACGGTAGAAGATTCAGAACGAAGAAAGAAGCCCGTGAGTATGTCTATTGGGAAAACAGAAGGGTAACTATGAAAATTGAATCGTTTGTTGACCGCAGATAGTCTTAAAAAAGAACAATTAAACAACCATTAAAATTTTACAATGATGAACACGAATTTTTTCAATCAGATAGCACAATTGGGAGTTGCAGGTGACTTGCATCTTACCATATCCAAAGGAGTAGAAAACAACCTTATTGTATCAGTTATGCTCCAAAACAACGAGTGCGGAGATATGGCAAAAAATATCATACCTCCTCTTAATCTTAGGGGAACAGCAGAAGAACTTGACAATGGTTTTTTTGAGCAGATAACCACACCCTTGCAGTCTGCTTCAGGTTTAATGGTGGATATGGAAGCATTTATGAAACAATTGGAAGAAGCCAAAAAGCAATCGGCAATGGAGAAAGAAAAAGAAGAAAAGCAGAAAAAAGAACAGGAAACTAAAGACAAAAAGTTTAAAGACGCAATAGCAAAAGCGGATGAATTGGAGAAAGAAGGCAAGCATCGTGAAGCATGGATGAAAGTACCCGAGATAACAGAGTTTCCCGAAAAGGCTGACGAGATACGCAAACGTAAAACTGAACTATCCGACAAGTTTTCTGCCCCAAGCCTTTTTGGAGCAGAACAGGCACAGAATGTATAATCGTAAAATTCAAAAACCATGTTATTAGCAACGCAATTAGCAAGAGTATTTATACTTAAAGATAAAGGACAGGACATAAAACTGACCGATCCCGAACCACGTTGGAGCGTGGATGCCGTATTGAATTTTTATGCCAACACCTACCCTATTTTGACCACCGCCAAAATATCTGCACCTGTCATCAAAGACGATGCGGTAGAATACAGATTTGAAAGTGTAATGGGAACGAAAGGTTAAACTTAATTTTAAAACAATGAACGATGCACAAACATATTATATCGGGAACAATCAATCCACCCGAACAAAAACAGCAAAGGCAGTTACACCGACAACTCAGCGAATTTGCCAATTGGATGCAAAAACCCAAAGATGCAAACGAAGTTCAGAAAGACAAACGCAAATCAGTACCTGCTCAAATGCTTCCAATGGTTTTCTAAGAACTTCTTTCCTGCCTAAACTGCAAGAAACCAAAACGGTACAGGCTTGTCAGAAAACAGTAAAAATGCAGAAAGATTTTTATACTTCTCTTTCTAAACTTGCTATTCATTACGGCATTGTGCCAATGCAGACCAATCAATTTGAATATCCCAACAACATAGCATTGGCTATTTGGGACATAAAAGAAAAACTACAGCAAAATGTTTTAAACTGGCAGGAAATACGTTTGGTGCAGGACAAGCAGAAAACCTACTTTATCAGCGAGGAAAAATACAATACAGGTACAACCTTGTATTATATCCCAATTGAACCGCTTTATCAGATGTTACACGACCAAAAGCGCAATAGAAATGCCCAATTGCTTATTTCTATTTGCTCTTACCTGTACCATATTGCGGATATTCCCTATTTCAGACAAGAAGACACTTATTTGTATTGGATGTACGAAATGCACAAAGATTGGATGGAGCAGGACGATGAAGAACGAGAAAACGAAATGTACAGACTTGAGTTCGAAAAAGCAGAATGGATTGGCGATTATATGGAACAAAAGATTTTTAACCGTATCAATTTATCTGTGTTTGAACAGCGTATCAATTCTTTTAAACGCTGTGACAGCTTTGACCTTGAATGTTTAAGGATGGCAAAGAATGCATTTGCCTTATATACAGAATATCCAAATGAAACCATTTTTCGAAATGCACCCAAAAAGGAAGACCATGAAAGCGAAGAATATGAAACCATTGGCATGGAAAAGTATATTTCCTTTATATCTCAAACAAAAGGATGGTTATATGAAAGTATTGCCGAGACCATCAATAATGAATTTAACGAATACGGGGCAATGGAAGAACCTACCACTTGCAAACATTTTGACCAGGCAGATGTAACAAATAACAGCCTTGATTTTGAGAATAAGTTGTTTGCTCTTTTGGATGATATATGTAACCTATTGTATAACTATGAAACGACAAGAAAATGAATACTATAAATGACATAACAGCAAGTTTTGGAACATTATACCATCCTAAATCAGCTTTGGTCTTCTATGAAACCAAAGGAGCAGATACCGAAGTATATGTGGAGCATTTTGACATGGATAAAAACGGCAGTCCTGTTAATGCCCATCCCTTGACCGTCAGGGAAGCTAATAAATTGGCAAGGGCATTGCAGACAGAAAAGGAAAAAGATAAAGCCTTTTTAAAATCAAGTGGGATTTTAATGCCAAACATTCTGCATATCAATCGGAACGAAGATAAAGGTGCAGTTTTGTGGTACACTAAGATGCAAAGGCGACAACTGTATTTTGTGGATGGTTTGGACATTCCCAGCGCAATGGCGAGTGTACCACCTATGATTTGGTATGCCACTAAAAACAGCCTTACGGTGTTTGCCCTAGCAAGCGAGCGAAGACCTACAGAGAAAACACCTTTATATTATGCACCATTTTTCAACATCTATGAAGATGGCAGGGTGTGTATGGGTACAGTCAATATTAACATTAAAAACTCCGCTTCTGTAGAGAAATTTATGGTTGCTTGGGAAGACTATTTTTTCAACAGCTATTTCAGCCATTTATTAGGAAGAAACAGCCCTGTAAAAGGCAATTGTGTAAACCTTTGGAAAGACCTTATCGAAACAGGAAAACCTTTTCCTAAAGAAGTATTAAAAAAGAATAATAAAACACTTAAAAATCTACTCAGATGAATACCGAGAAAACAAAAATACATTTTACCGATAACTATCTTATAAATCCAACTAACCCAATTAACGTAAATGTAATCGGTGCAGGCGGGACAGGCTCAAAAGTATTGACTGCGCTCATGGAAATGAACCATAGCCTCATTGAACTCGGACACGCTGGATTATGTGTTCGCTTGTGGGATGATGATATTGTAACGAGTGCCAATTTGGGCAGACAGCGTTTTGCAGAGAGCGAGGTTGGGTTATACAAATCCGTTACGCTGATAAATCGTGTAAACCGTTTTATGGGAACGAATTGGAAAGCGGAAACTGTGAAATTTGAAAAAGGCCATTTAGGAAAATTGCCCAAGAATGCGGAAGCATCTATTTATATTTCTTGTGTGGACAGCGTAAAATCCCGCTTTGATATTGCGGATATTTTAAATCTTGTAAACAATCACAGATTCCAAAGGGATGCACCAAAATATTGGATGGACTTCGGAAACACCCAGTATACAGGTCAGGTTATTTTGTCTACTATCGGAATTGTAAAGCAACCCAAATCTGAAAAATACGAAACTGTGGCAAGCCTGCCATTTGTGACCGATGAATTTGGAGATTTATTAATACAGTCCCAAGAGCAGGACGACACGCCAAGCTGTTCGTTAGCAGAAGCGCTTGAAAAACAGGATTTGTTTATCAATTCTGCTTTGGCACAGATGGGGTGCTCACTTTTATGGAACTTATTCCGCTATGGCATGACAGAAAACAGGGGATTTTTTCTCAATCTTAAAAATTTCAATTCCCATCCATTAAAAATTGCCTGACCCGAAAATCGGGCGGCAAAAAGACACTCCCTTCCGATGGTCGGGGCAGTCTTTTTGCGTTAAATCGGTGCAACCACTTTGCCAAAATGCATCCGCTTGCTATGCCTCTCCTTGCATTTTATCAAACAGGTTAGTTTTTTTTAGATAGGATATGATGTATCCTATTTTTTATTTTTGGAGGACTTCTTTTCTTTCCACATAAGCGGACAAAGAAAAGAAGCGAAAGAAGTCCGCATTAATGTAATTAAATTTTCTGTTATTGTGAACCAATTGGCTGTGTTTTCCAAACAGAAAAATCCTCAAAAAGATGCTCGATATTTTCAAATTCTATAAATGCAATCATTTCTTTTTTGCACTGCACTTTAAATCCCCTAAAACACTCAAAACCTTTTAAAGGAATCTCAGCGAGTTGCCCTATATTATGAACATCCAAAACCTCGAACAGACTGTGCATTCTTTTGCTGAAAGGAAAATGGCTCGCATACAGCTTTTTACACAAATCAACTTCATTTTTATTATCTTCTTTTTTCTTTTGCTGGATTTCGAAATTAAAATCCTGCTTCAACTGTTGCAATTTGTGTTTATAGGTGTCAATTTCACCAAGTATTTGAGCTATGCTCTTTACTTTTTTATAGGTTCTTTCATAAATTTGACGAACCCGCTCTCCAGTAACGCCATAAATGCTTCCCACTTCCTGAAGGGTCTTCTTTTCGATCAGAAGCTTTTGTAATATATCATACTCTCTATCAGAGAGTACTTTTCTGGACATTTCGATATAAAATCTATTGGTACGGTCTATAATATTTTTCATAAGAATAGAATTAAAGTCTACTACTAAAAATATTTACTGGGTATCACAAATCAGCATTAAGTTACTAAAGTTAAGCAATTATCTCTTTAGCAACTTATAGTAATATAGCAAAACCAAACAACCCGAAGCTATGCTTCGGGTTGTGATTAAATGCATATTTAAGGCAATATCTAATAGTTAATCGGTGCTGTTAAACTCAAAACTCAATTGTTTTTCGTTCCCGAAATTATCCGAAATCCATACTTCAAAGGATTGGGAAACGGTCGAATTCGAAGTGTAATACAGTCTGAACTGTTCCTTCTGCAATAGATATAAATCGTTTGGGAAGTATTCCATTTCATCGTAATACCTTAAAGTTCCCTGACCTTCAAACTGAAAATAACGGATAAAGTGTTGCGTGCCTGAATAATTACCGCTTCGCTCTATTGAAATCCTGATCTCTATTGTACTACCCTTTGCAATAGCTGAAGGTACTGGCATTATTTTCACTTCAAAAGGAAAATCATTCTGTATTTCCAGTTCGTCTTTACTGCAAGATACCAAAGTAATACAGCTTAACAGGACTGCCACAAGTACGGGCAGTAATCCTACTGTAAATTTATTTAAAAATATTATCATGATTTTATGTTTTAAAAATTAAATCTTAATCCTGCTCCTGCCGATGGTCGGAACTGTTCCTGATCTGTGCCCCACAGAACTTTTGTACGTACCTGCAATAACAGTACAAATCGGTCGGATAAATATGTTTCAATAGACAGCCTCCCACCAGCACCATAGATGAAGTTGTCCTGACTGAGTATTTTAGCTCCGTCAAATAATAAAACCTCTCCCCTGTTAATGCTCTCATAACCAATAACCCCAGTGATAGCCGCATTCAGGGTAATATTTTTATCGGCATCACCTAAAAGGAAGAAACTGTAACCGCCTTCGGCTGTATAGGTTTCCTGTGGGATTCGCAGATCTTTGTATTTGTAATACTGATGGGAATATTCCAAAGCCCAAATTTGGTAATTGCCATTCTTGCCGTTTACGATCATACCAATATTGAGGTTATAGTTCCTGCCGGGATTTTCATCCGAAAAACTTCCTGCACTCAATTCCAGTCCTTTTTGTTTGGACAGCATTCGTTGTGCCTGCGCGATTGTAATGCTCATCAAAACGAGCATCACTATATAAATATATTTTTTCATTTCTCTACTGTTGTTTTTATTAGGTTAATAAAATTTCAGATGCATATCGCTAACCAATCGGGCTTTTATCAAATCGGAATTTTCTACCTGCATGGTTTGATGCCTGCCGCCGTTCTTTTCAAAAATCTCAATCAGAAGCACCTTGTCATCGGATATGGTAAACTGGTCTAACAAAAACACGTTCTGATCGGCAGTTTTTCCTCCAATCTCACCAATTGGTTTATAGCTACGAAGCGGTATTATTGATCTTTCCTGCACCACGGTACGTTTTGCAATCTTTTTATCTACTATTTTAAAATTGATAAAATCAATCTTAAAAGGAACATTAGTTCGGTTTGTTAGCTGTGTATGAAAATAGTACTTACCATTATGAATATAAATCCCTTTCAATGTAAACTGGATGCCAAAACTTTTAGCACCAATATGTTTGACAATACGTTTATCTTTTTTGTAGATGGTCTCCAACAGCAAGCCTGCCAGCGAAGGTGCAGTATTGCCCAGTTCTTCAAAAAGCACATCGTTTCCAGTATTTTTATCCGCTATCTTTTGCATCGTCAGCAGGTTATAGCTGAGCGTCTGAGGGCTGGAATTGTAATACACATCAAAACTGTAAAAGTGTCCGTCATCAGTAATGACCGAAAAATTGGTTTCCGGTGTAAAATCCCTTGCTGAAGCTTTTACACGAAGTACGTTCTCGGCATCTTCTGCCTTCCCCGCGATCAGGTATTCACTGCCCAAATCCACATAGCGTATAGCTGTTGGGAAAATCAAATGGGAGGTTTTATCATAGGTAACTTCCATTTGGTACGGTTCTATCCTGCCCAAAGCAAGGGAAGTTTTTGCGCTTTGCTGTGCAAAAGAAGATACGGCAAACCCGATTATCAGGGCTATTGCCCAAAAAGTTTTAAAATGATTTTTCATTGTTTAGTATATTTGAGTTATTATTATTTTTTAGGAACAAGGAATACTTGATGTCCTGCTTTTAGGGTAACTTTTGGTGTCCTTACCTTTTTGGAGAAATAACCTGAAATTCCCTGAACTACGCCACGGCTTAAATCAGCCGCTGCCTGTTGTCCTGCAGATTGGGTAAGCATCAGGCTTGTTCCGGATGTTTGGCTCATGTTGCCGGCCATTTCGCTAAGGGCATTCATTTCCGGAGAATACGGTACGTACAATCCCTGCTGTCCATCAAGGTCATAAACGGTGATCTGTACGGGGATGATATTTCCTTGCTGCTCTATGGAGGTAATCTTTAACTCCACACGACCGCCCTGAAGCTTTGCATTAGCGGTTAGGATTGTTCCCTTTGCAATGATAAGATTCCCCGTTTGGGCAGGCTCCAATAAACGAAGTCGTACACTGCTTTCCCCAACAATGGTCTGTGTTTCCTGTACACAGGCTGTAATGCTGTTCTTTGGCTGTATCATCTGCTCCGCCGAACCTTCTGTGTAAAAACTACGGTTTCTGATTTCGCTCCAGTCGGCTATAAAAGCACTATCAGCAGGCTCACGGTATAAGGATGATACCGTATTTTTTCTTGCACTGGTGAATGCTGCAAAATGTTTCTTCGGCGAATCGTCCAAAACGACAGGTGCATTGACATTATTACTTGTAGTTTCAGCAGTTTTTGTACCTGAAGGAAGGTACTTTGCGGCCATCTGATAGGATTTCTCCATGAGTGCCAACTGGTCACTTACCGTTACTCCGGCAGGTACTTCCTTTTCTGCCATTTTTTCTTTTAGTTCTTCGAATTGCTTACGGAGTTCCTGTGTTTCACCATTATCATCCTGATAAAAAGAACCCAGTGTACTTTGTGCATTTCGATAACTGTTTAATGCCGGATTCACTGGTTTTTCTGATCTGTTGCTATTGTTTTGATTTTGGTTCTCGTCGTCATTTAGTCCCTCTTCCCCTTCACCAGTTGTGCTTCCTTCGTTCCAATAATCAGCCAGAGTAGTAAGGGCATCACGCTTTTGCTGCTCTTTTTCTTCCAGTATTTGCTTCTCATAAGCCTTTTGCTTGTCTGCCTGCATTCCTTCTTCAGTCGCTTGTGGGACAGTATCGTTCATTCCGATATTTTCGATTCCCTTTTTATCTGAAGACGGTTTAAATATGAGGTACATAGAACCTAAAAACACGATCCCCATTAAAATGAATATCAGTGTTTTTTTAAATCTTTCAATGGTACTTCTTTTATCATCGGTCTCCTTGGATACTTTGCTTTGGCCGTTTCCTTCTAACAGGACGACGGCTTTTTTTTCATCTTCTTTCATAAATCTTGTCTTTTAAAATTGTTACTAATGTGTCCTGCAAGAATTCGGGACTTTCTTTCTTTTTGAACACTGGATTTTTAATATGCTCAATGTTCATGCTTTGCTCTGAGCTTGCCGTATCATAAAATACTTTAAAAATTACCCCTGCGGTAAGAAGCAGATATGCTCCAAAAATAAAAAGTGTATACCGCTGCTGTTTATATAAAGGCAATGCCCGCCACCTTCCCTCCAGCCTTTCAAACCACTTGTCTATATTGCTTCTTATTGTTTTCATAGCCTTATTATTTCTGGGTTATAGCATGAAGCGCTTCGGACTTTGACCTGTCTGTTGCTTTGGCTCATCACTGACCATTGCAATTGCTTCGGTTAACTTTGGTGCGGATATTACAGAAAGGTCTTTCAGTTCGATTTTTTTTAGTATCTGCCCGAATTGGTCTTTTTTTATTATTTCCATTCGGCTTAGCGAGAGTTCTTCATTAAGGTGTTTCACCCACATTGCACATTCTATACGAGGCTTTTCATCACCTGACCATTGCAGGTAGCTTGTCAGCAGTAAATCATGCTTAGGCAGATTGTCTGTACCTTTTTGGCAGCTTTCAAAGAATTCGCTTAAGCTTTCTTTCAGCTTTCCTGCATAAGCACCCTGAGTATGGAAATACTCGTTATATCCTTTGTCGGTCAGGATTTTTGCGAACCTGTTTAATTCTAATAATGTTTCCATAAGATTATTTTTTTAACGCTCAATGACTTCTAGATCCCTATTCTCTAGTACTGCAAACTTTTCAATATTAAAGCCTTGAGGGTTATTGTCCGAGCGGACAGAGTTGACAAGGAAACAGGACGTAACCAGATTGCGTTTTGTAACATTACTGGAACGGATGATAAATTGTTTGGCATAACTGCGCACTGCATAGGGATATGTTTCGAAATTGCCTACTACGCTGTCAACTTCAATACGCTGCTGCACATTGCCTGATATGATACGGTTGTAGTATCCTTTTTCAGAGAGGTCTTTGTAATAATCAAAGGCACTTTTGTCTGCGAGATTAAACGCCCTTTTCATATTGCTCTCAATGGCATTCTTGTCTGGTGCGAGCGTAAAGAAGAGTTCGTGAAAACGCCTTACATGTTCCCTTGCTTCTACCGGACGGTTGATCGACGCATCCTGTGCGAGTGCCAGCATCAGTGATTTCCCATTGTCCAGAACATAGATTTTTTGTCGTTGCTGCTCTGCAAAATGGTAGGACTGCCAGACGGCATATCCTGCAACTCCGGTGCAGAATAAAGCAAACACAATTGCATATAATCTTATCTGCCTAAAACTGTTTTCGATATTTCTTAGTGTTTTAAATTCCATTTTATTGAATGATTAAATATTACTTGTTTATCAGCCTGCCGCCTATATTCCCTACTGTTGAACCTGCTCCTGCCCCGGCTATATTTCCGGATTTCATGGCTGTCTGGTTGACATTTCGGGTAAAGTTCCCTGCTCCACCAGCCTGAATGATCCATCCTGTGACTGTCGGAATGGTGAAGTACCCCACGATGCCTATAATCATAAAAAAGATGTAAACCGTGTTGGAGGTATCGGGGATGAAAGTCGGATCGGCAAGCATCTCAATATCCCTTTCAACAATTAGGGACTGTATCTTGGCAAGCATGGAACTGAACAAATCAGCTACAGGAAGCCATAAATACACGCTGACATATCGGGTGAGCCACTGTGTGAGGGTAGACTGAAAGCCATCCCATACCGATATGGCAAAAGCTATCGGGCCTAAAATTGACAGTACGATCAGAAAGAAAGTCCGTATGGTATCAATGACCAAAGCTGCTGCCTGAAAAAGTATTTCCAGCAAATTGCGGAACCATTCCTTTATTGCTTTCTCTATCTCGTAGGTTTGTCTATCCATATACATTCCTGCCATTGTTCCAATGTCAGAAGGTGACCAGCCCAATTCGTCCAATTTCTTATCAAACTCTTCGTTTGATACCATATAGGCAGTTTCCGGATCGCGGAGCATCGCCTCACGCTCCAACATGTCTTTCTTTGCCTGTAGATCGTTCAGGTCAAGAACCTGATTTTCGAGGATAGTGTGAGTGCCTTGTACAACGGGACTTAGTACCGCATTTAAAGTTCCCAGAACTATTGTGGGGAAAAACATGATGCAGAGTCCAAGTGCAAAAGGACGCAGCAAAGGATACATATCGATCGGTTCTGCCCGGCTGAGAGCCTGCCATACCTTGGTGGCGACATAAAACAAGGCCCCCAAGCCAGCCAGTCCTTTAGCCACTGCCGCCATATCGGCGGACAATGGCAGCATCTCATCATACAGGGAACGCAGGACTTCGTGAAGATTATTAAATTCCATCGCTTACCAGTATTTTTGATTTGGGGTTCCATAAAGGTCAAGTACTCTTTTTGTATTGTTCTGCTTCTTTGCCCGTAGTATGCTTACCGAGATATTTTTATTGGTATAGTAGCGTACTAAACTGTGGTATTCTTTAACTTCTTTGTACACGCGGTCAATAATATCCATTCGGTCTTTGTCATTCAGTGATAGGCTTGATGAGCTTACAATCTGCTTGAGTTCTTTCAGTAATTCCGTGCTCTCACCAAGCAGTGTCGAATAGCCGTTGGCAATAGCTGCCAGTTCCTGAGCAGAAAAATTGGGGTCGTTTATCATCTTACCAAAATTCTTTACATACATCTGAGAAACATCGCCAACCAATAGTACTGTCTGCTGTACCTTGCGTGCATCTTTCACCAGATTGTTTACCGCCTGCAGTTTGTCGTAATATTCTTTGCCCTGCTTATAGACCTTTTCTACTTCCTTGAAATTTTTAACAACATTGGATACTGTGTTTGAAGTCTGTACAATTTCATTGGCACTGTTAAGAATACCTGAAGCCAGATTTGCAGGATCGGTGACCACAAATTGTGCTTTTGCACGGGGTGCAGTGGCAAGCATGAGTGCCATACTCACCACAAATAATAATTTTTTCATTTTTTCGATTATTAAATTGTTAGTTGTCATTGATTTTCTTTCGCGCGTCGCCTCATGGCGATGTGTTTGATGGCAAGCTCTACATTACCGTCCAATTCTCCGGCAAGCTGCATCACTTCCAGTTTTTCTGTTTCTTCAGTGGTGTATGCCAAATATTCTTCAACCGAGACTTCTGTCGCATATACCGCAGAGTGTGTACCGCCCAAACCTATCCATACTTCTTTGTAAAGCCGCGCCGGATCGTTGTTCATATTAATGGAAAGTACCTGTGCTTTTTCTTTGTCAGTGAGACCCAGCAATGCCTGTATTTCATCAAATTTGTTCATGTACTTCCGCTGGTCAAGCAGGATTTTACAATCGGAGTTGTTGATGATACTTTCCTTGACGATTGGTGATTGGATGATGTCATCAACCTCTTGCGTTACTACGATTGCTTCGCCAAAAAATTTCCTAACAGTTTTAAAAAGGTACTTCAGATATTCTGCCTGGTTTGTGCGGGCATTCATTTGGAGGCTATGAAGCCAATTTCATAATCACTCAAAGCGATATTTTCGCAGCTGCCGTTTCCGGAGCCGGAATCTCTGATACCACAGGATTTTATTTCAATATAAGTAAAAATGGAACTTTTCAGTCGGAGATGTGGCGCTTTGAAAGTCAGCAGTGGCGAATGGGTAAATCATTATACGAAGATAAAAAAGGATACATTCAAAGTTCTCCCATTATCAATGCAGAAAAAAATAAAACACCACTTCTTTTATGGGCAGGAAAACAAGACAGAGTGGTTCCCTATGCACAAAGTATTTCCTATTATCTCGCAATGAGAAAATTACAGGTTAAAAGTATTATGCTTGTCTATCCAAAAGAAGATCATACTCTGGAAAATCCATCTAATAAAGAAGATCTCAGCAGACGCATGATGGATTGGTTTGATTACTTTTTGAAAAGAAAATCGGACTCTGAGTGGATATCAACAGGTACTTCTATTGATTAGAAATAACCTTAAATAGTAATGCAGTTTCCATAAGAAACTGCATCACTTTTGATTAAAATTTTGATTTGTCTAATTGCGGTGCAGCTGCTGATTACAGTCTTGGTTAATTTTACCATACGCAGTAAAACCTGAGCTAAGGCATGCTGGTCCCGCTCCAGGGGAACAGTTTACCTGAACTGGCGAACAGTCATTCACTGTAGGATTGTGAATATAAGCCTGAATCAAAACATCGGCTTTGCTTTCTTTGGCAGTATTGGTACTAACAGCACCAGCACTGGCTAAAGCAAATGCTGCCACAGGCAACACAAGTGCTTTTAAAATGATAGATTTCATAATATTAAAAATTTAAATTATTAAAAAATTGATCTACTCTTTTCTACAGGTTTTCGATCTTGGCTCCTGCTAACGGCCGTTAGTTTTTTAATTGTACATTTCTCTTATTAATTTTTGATTTAATATTTTTCCCATATCCATACTTAAGAAGAAAATGTCCTGAAATAATGTATAACGCCGAATCTGTAGCGAAAAAATTTTTCATCCGCTGACCTTCCTCATCATAGACATAGAAACTTAAAGCATACGTACGATTTGATAAATCATAAACATCAACAGCAGTTGCATGCTTCCACACCTCATCTCCTTCATATTTCCCTCTAAGTTGCGAATTAACAAAAAGTAAATTACTGGTCACAGTAGTACTACTGTTGACCATATAAGGCGGTGCCCCAAGTCTAATATCGCCAGACTTTTTTATTTTTACTACCTTCAATTTGGCATGGACTGTCGTATCTATAGTAAAGGCGCGATTATCAACTGTCAAATTGCTTTTTGTTATAATATACTGGTTGCGATAGTAATAGGTATATATTAATCTATTCATTTTTTTACTGTACTGCAGTGTTCCGTCAGTATCAAAAATTCCATCTTTTTGTTTCTGCAAAACCTTACTGCTATAAGTAATCTCAGGATTAGAATAAGAACTCCCAAAGCCCATAATATTCTCGCCACTTGGAGCCTTCTGAGTACGGAAAGCATATTGATTTTCATCGGTGAAAACAATGTCTGAAAAATAGAATTTCTTCTCAATGATTACATTGGCTTTCCAATCAGAAATTAATCCCCGGTATATCACTGGAACTGTACCGTCAGTCACATAAAAAAATGGGGCGCTGAGACGAATCTCCACTGCTTTAAAGTTAAAATTTTCGCGATTAAGCATGATAGTATGCATTCTCGTTTTTTTAAACTCTGAATCAGTTTCAAGAATCTGAAGAGGCGACTTTCGATTGGCCAGATAAACTTTATTTCCGGCGACACCCGCTACATAATACGTAGTATTCCTCAGGTCAAGACTGTTAGTTTTAGATGCAGTTGCATGTGGAAAACGGCGTATAAAAGGGTTTTCCTTCTGCATGATATCTTCCGAGAGCAGATACAAGACCACAATAACAAAAGCGCTCAAAACTATTAAAACAAATATCCTGATCAGAACGCGGTTATCATTACACTGTAATCTTATTGCAAAAGCGGCAATCAGTAAAAACACAACATTGAAAATCAAATGATCACGCCAGGCTAGTTTTTCTAAAATTCCTCCGCAGGAACATGGAATAAAAGAACTGTAATTTAATATAATTAGAATGTATGCTGTAAACATAGTCATCAATGCTGCAGAGCTCCATAAGGCGACATGTTTAACTTTGGGAATACTGAGCATAATGGCGATAATGATTTCAACAACAATTACTGAAACAGAAATAAAATCGGCAAACGGGCTCAAAAGAGGAGACTGTCCGATCTGCGCCTTAAAATTTTCAAAATCCAGTAATTTACTAACTGCTGCATACACAAATAGCAGGATATAAAGAAAACAGATTGTTTCAACTATAATTCTTTTATAAGGTTCAGATAATTTCATGTTCTTCCCGTTTGAATTACAGATATAATTGACTCAATCAATTGGCATCGATAGTACCAGATCCAATCTATTTCCCTCAAATGGGTATCACTATATCTTTGAATTATTAATAAGGCTAAATTACCTCGGTTTACCTTAAGCATTGTTATCAAAAACGATCCAAAATTTACAAAAAACGATCCATTTTACTGTATAACAACATATTAAACAAAAAAAAAGATTGACATCAGCCAACCATTAAAGTTTTTAAAATTGGAATAAAACATTTTTTAAATGAAACTAAAAGAAGTTATAGGAGTTAGACTTTCGCGCCAAATACTCAATTATATTATTGATCATTGTTTTGTATTCCGGGAAACTTTCCCGTTTTATAAAATAGCCGTGAATTTAGCATTCATACGCCTTTAGTACGTTTTCCGGATTCTTTGATGTGGACAAAAAATATAATTGCTAATTTCCTTATTGGCAATAATCTCTTCCCGGATCTCAAAGCCATCGATTTTCGGCATACTAATGTCCGAGATTATAATAAAAGAAAGCAATTGATTTTGTCACCAATTTAATTAATCGGGAGTAGCCCAGGTGGAAGATTGTGTGGAGATAGATAATCACTGTGATGTATTCAGCGATGACATGGAAGCATCCAAAAAAAGCATACGAATGTTTGCTTTTAGATACTTACAGCAATTTTGATCAGTCCAGAATATCTTTCCCAAATATTTTTTCAACCTGAAATATATAGCTGTTTACTATGGGGATGCTAAAAAAAGCGGCTAACCGCGGCTGCCTGTGCCTCTGTTTTCTGATAATCAAATGAGCGTTCCAGAAATGCAGTATAATCCTGCAGCTGGCCCTCATTGGTATTTTCGCAGCTCCCTCTCGGTATTGACAAATGATTTTAACATGGGAAAATCATTATTGTTATCCTGCTCATATCTTTCCAAGCCGGATTTTACATCAAGGAACTCCTTTTTGAACAGACTTTTCACTGCCGGTATATTATTCGCATAAAAAATACCTGGTACGAGTCCGGCTTTATAATTGGCAAAATGCTCTTCGGATGCTGCCAGACTCTGCACTTTTCAAAGTTTTGAATTCTGTAACACATAATCTACATTAAAAAAATCAGTGTCTTAATAATCAATGTTCATAGTATAAAGTTATTGTAATTTAATAAAAAAGTATAGGCAAAGTTAAAAGTAAAGTTATATAAAAACAGCTAGATTTTTAAAATTGTAAATAAAAAGTATGGTCTGCCGTAAAGGACTATTGCAGAAGGAATTTTCTCTTTTCTTCGATACTGCCCATCAGGTTTATCCGCAGTACATCTTCCAGCAGGGATTTGAGTTTTTCAAATGAACTGGGTTTGACAGCATAAAATGCAGCGCCCAGTTCCCTGGCGGTGCTGATATTATCCGGGTCGTTGCTCGTGGAGAGCATAATGACAGTAAGATCTTTTAAATTTTCATGACTGCTGATTTCTTCCAGACATTCCAGGCCTGTTTTGCGCGGCATATTGATATCCAGAAAAATAAATTCAGGGAGCTCCGCCGGGTCAATTGCGAGGAGATCGTCCATTAAATACATCCCATCCTGAAATTGTTTCAGTACAACAGCAGGATCAGTTTCCAGCAGTGCATCAGCAAAAAAGTCCCTGTCATCGCTGTCATCATCTGCAAGATAAATAAATTTCCGGGAATTGTGTTTTTCAAACGCCATTTTAATAAAATTTACATTTAACGATAAATACGAGACTGATTCGGTTTATCGAATTTAAGATTTACAATACATGTAAGTTCAAAACTGCAAAATGATATTTTAAATCGATCAAGGGAATGTAAAGATAAATCATAATTAGGAAAAAACACATTAAAAAATATTTTTTTACAATTTTAAATACAGAATCGGCTGACCTGAATTGTCAGTATTTACAGGCACTGGCTCTGTCGGAAAATAATGACTCAATAATTTTGTTAGTAATTATAACAATATATTTTTGAATTATGTTACAATCTGTAATAATTTTGTTCTGTATAAAATGAGAAGATTATGGAAAGGTCAGTTGTACATATTGATATGAATACGTTTTTCGTATCCTGCGAAAGATTAACAAATTCAGCGTTAAACGGCATTCCGCTTATCATAGGCGGGGGCGAAAGAGGTGTCGTGGCCTCCTGTTCTTATGAAGCAAGGCGCTTTGGGGTACGCTCTGCCATGCCCATTCAAATGGCTCTTCGCCTATGTCCTCAGGTAAAAGTAATGAAAGGTGATATGGAACTATATTCCCGGCTCTCACACGACATAACTGAAATTATTCAGGAAAAAGCACCAATAGTTGAAAAAGCCAGTATCGATGAATTCTATCTGGATATTACCGGCATGGATAAATTTTATGGAAGTTATAAATGGACCAATGAGCTAGCCCAGACCGTTACGAAAGAAACCGGACTGCCCCTCACCTTTGCCCTTTCCATAAATAAAACAGTCTCCAAAATCGGTACTGGTGAAGGAAAGCAGAAACAGAATCTGGAAATCCCCGAGCATCTTGTGCAGTCCTTTTTGAATCCATTATCCATTCAAAAAATTCCGATGGTAGGCGAAAAAACATTCCAGCTTCTTTCTCGCATCGGAATCAGGACTATCGGAACACTCTCTGAAATGCCCCCTGATGCATTAGAGGATATGCTTGGCAAAAATGGGACAGAACTATGGAAAAAAGCAAACGGTATTGATAATAATCCCGTGGAACCTTACCGGGAGAAAAAGTCGATATCTACCGAGCACACTTTCCTTCAGGATACCATCGATATCGACCGGCTTAAAAGGGTGCTTTTGGGCATGGTGGAAAAACTTGCCTTTCAGCTGCGCTCCGAGCAGTGGCTAGCATCGACAGTAACGATAAAAATACGCTACGCCAATTTTGATACTGAAACCAAACAGTCCCGTGTGCAGTACACTTCTGCCGACCATATACTGACTAAAACCGTGCAGGATCTTTTTGATAAATTGTACCAGCGCAGGATGCGCCTGCGCCTGATCGGGGTTCGGTTCAGCGGACTTGTCCGCGGTACTTACCAGATTGATCTTTTTCAAGATACTGAAGAAATGCTGGCACTCTACCAGGCAATGGACAAAATGAAAAGCCGGTACGGCTTTGATGCTGTGATGCGCTGTGCCGGAGCCTCATTCAAACCAAACAACAAAGATGAAATTTTAAAGCGTAAACCATAATACCATGTATCTCAACTGCCACTCTTTCCACTCCCTGCGCTATGGTACCATACCTCTGAACGAACTGGTTCCCCAGGCTCTTTCCTGTGGTGTCAAAGCAATGGCCCTTACAGATATCAATACGGTAACCGGTATTTATGATTTTATAAAAAACTGTGAACAGGCAGGTATAAAGCCACTGGTGGGCATGGAATTTCGCTCAGAATTCCAGCTGCGTTTTATCGGTCTTGCAAAAAATGCATCAGGTCTTGCCGAAATGAACAGGTTCCTAACACATCATAATTTTGAAAAAACAACACTGCCTCCTTATGCCCCGGATTTTAAGGATGTGTATGTAATTTATCCTCTGGAGAACTCGCCGGACATCTTAAGGGAAAATGAATTTATCGGCATCCGTCCCGAACAGCTTCAGAAATTGATTTTGTCTGATTGGAAAAAAAGGACAGAAAAAATGGTAATCCTGCAGCCAGTAACATTTCGCACTAAAAGAGAATATAATCTGCACAGAATACTCTGCGCCATTGACCGCAATGTTATACTCTCAAAGCTGACTCCGAAAGACTGTTGTACAAAAGAGGATAAAATGATAGCTGTCGAATCATTGGTAAACCAGTATAATGAGTATCCGCAAATCATTTCCAATACTGAAAAAATTATAGAGGGCTGTAATTTTGAATATGATTTCCAGACCCCGAAGAATAAGAAATACTACACTTCCAACCGCAAAAGTGATATGGACCTTCTCACTTCACTGGCTCAGCAGGGGCTCGTCTGGCGCTACGGCAGAAAAAACATACAGGCCAGGGAGCGTATGGAAAAGGAACTAAAAATTATTGACCAGCTTGAGTTCAGCGGTTACTTCCTGATAACAGCAGATATCATCCGATTCAGTAATAGCCAGGGGTTTCTCCACATCGGCCGTGGAAGCGGTGCCAACAGTATTGTTGCTTACTGTCTGGGTATTACCGATATCTGTCCTTTGGAACTGGACCTGTATTTTGAGCGTTTTTTGAATGTCAACCGTAAAAGCCCTCCCGATTTCGATATTGACTGGAGCTGGAAGGAACGCGATGTTATTCTGGAATATATATTCAAGCGGTACACTTATGAGCATGTGGCTTTTTGCGGTACAAATGTGGAATTCAAATACCGTTCGATTTTCAGGGAAGTAGGTAAAGTCTTTGGACTGCCTAAAGAAGAACTCGACGTGCTTGCCAAAAATCCCATGAAAAATCATGACTCTAATCATATTGTCAAATTTGTGCAGGAATACGGAATGATGCTAGAGAAATATCCCAACCAGAGAAGCATGCATTCCTGCGGGATCCTGATATCCGAGGAACCCCTGACCAATTATACACCACTGGAAATGCCTCCAAAAGGTTTTCCCATAGTACTTTTCGACATGCATGTTGCCGAGGATATTGGCTTTGAGAAGTTCGATATATTAAGCCAGCGGGGTATTGGGCATATTGATCAGAGCGTTAAGCTGATAGAGAAAAACCGCGGAATACGCATAAATATCAGAGATACTTCAATATCAAAAAATGAAGCAAAGGCAAATAATTATTTGGCAGAAGGAAAAACCATTGGCTGTTTTTATATTGAGAGTCCGGCGATGCGCGGACTGCTCAGACGCCTGAAATGCGACAACTATAAAACCTTAGTTGCAGCTTCCTCCATTATTCGTCCTGGTGTAGCGCAGTCCGGGATGATGAAAGAATATATTTTTCGCCACAATCATCCTTCCAAGTTTGAATATTTCCATCCAGTTTTCCAAGAGCAATTGGGGGAAACCTACGGCATCATGGTGTATCAGGAAGACGTAATTAAAATTGCACTTCATTATGGAGGATTGCCCGCAGCAGACGGTGATATCCTGCGCAGGGCGATGTCGGGAAAAGGTCGTTCGAAATCCGCCCTGCAAAAGGTGAAGGATAATTTCTTTGCCTGTTGCGCCGTGAAAGGACATCCTCTGGCACTTAGTGAGGAAATTTATCGCCAGATTGAATCATTTGCCGGCTATTCATTCTGCAAGGCACACTCGGCGTCATATGCCGTGGAAAGCTATCAGAGCCTTTACCTGAAGGTGCATTTTCCTATAGAGTTTATGGTAGCGGTGATCAATAACGAGGGCGGATTTTATCGTCTTGAAATTTATGTGCATGAAGCCCGGATGGCAGGGGCGGTTATCCATAATCCCTGCGTGAATAAAAGCCTTTTTGAAACCACACTTTATGGTGATGATGTTTATCTTGGTTTTACGCACCTCAAGAGCCTCGACGCCAAAATGGCTCAGTTTATAGAATCAGACAGGGAGAGAAACGGTGAATTTCGTTCGCTGGAAGACTTTATTAATCGTATTCCTATGGGTATAGAAAGTATAAAAATCCTGATTTTTATCGGGGCATTCCGCTTTACGGGCAAAACCAAAAATCAGCTTTTGGTTGTTGCCAGCCTGCTTTTAAATAACTTTAAGCCAGAAAACAGAGGGCTCATGCTTTTGCAGCAGCCAGTGAAGGAATACAAGCTTCCCACACTGGAAAGATCAATTTTCGAAGATGCTTTTGATGAAATCGAGCTGCTAAGTTTTCCTATCTCCTGTACAGTATTTGACCTGCTGCAGACCTCGCACAGAGGGGATATAAAGGTCCGGGATCTTCCCTCCTGCCATAAAAAGCAGGTGCGCATGCTCGCTTATCTTATTTCAACCAAGCAGGTACCTACTAAAAAAGGAAATATGTATTTTGGAACCTGGATTGATAATGAAGGCGCGTATTTTGATACGGCACATTTTCCCGACAGTCTGGTAAATTTTCCCTTTCAGGGCGGAGGCTGTTACCTGCTTTTAGGGACTGTGGAAATTGATTATTATTTCCCAACCATTACCATTCATAAGATGGCAAAAATGCCGTTTATTCCCGATCCGCGGTATATGGATGCAAAAGACCAGTATAAAACACAAGCGCTCATACGTGAAGATGTAAGCAGTACGGATCGTAAACCTTATCCACAGGAGCATGAAATTAATCTCCCGCGCCATCGTATGAAAATTTGATTTTTTATCTATGTAAATTCCAAATTATGAACTAATTTTGATAGAGAGTGAAAAAAACACAAATGAAAAAAATCAGAAGAATAAGCAGTTTACGACTGTTCTTCTCTCGTAGTCTATTTTTTCTTTGTGCGTTTTCCACTAGCAGCTTTTCTATCTGCTTTATGTCAAATTCATACCGGTTCATTTGTGTAATTTTTGAAACCGAATTTATGACCGTACATTTAATTAAACTGCCTTTAAAAGTCTAGATACTATTAAAATAAAATATTTTTTTTCTTAATAACCCAGAATTATGTGTTACTACACCCAGCAATCAGCAGCCATTGAAAATGTAAAACGACGTTTTAATGCAGAAGTGGATAACGAGGAAACCTATCTTCAGTCAGATTTTATAAATGGATTTTCGCATCCTAACATCCCTATAATACTTAATTCTGCACCCCATTTAATTACAACAAACTATACATGGGGACTACTTCCAACATGGGCAAAAGATGTGGAATTTAGAAAAAACACCCTCAACGCGAGAATTGAATCCATTGACGAGAAAGCATCTTTTAAGAACATAACCCATAACCGCTGTCTGATTATTGCATCCGCCTATTACGAATGGCATTGGAATGATGAAAAAGGAAAAAGCAAAGATAAATATCAGATCAACTCCCAAGATGACGAGATCTTCACTTTTGCAGGATTATACTCCACCTGGACAGATCCTGTCTCGGATGAAATTAAAAATACCTATACCATGGTTACAACAAAAGCCAATAAAACGATGCAATATATTCATAACCATAAGATGCGGATGCCAATAATGCTTAAAAGACATGATGAATCGGCATGGCTGGATCAGTCTGTTAAAATTGAAGATTTTGCCTACCCTTATGAGGGCAACCTAATCGCATTTCAAGTATAAAAAATTGAGTTATGGAAGAAATTGATTATTTTAAGGGAGTTAGTAATCAGGAATTTATTGATTACTATAAAGTGGATTTGTATTCCCGTATGCAAATTACACTATACACTTATCCAAATGAGATGACTGAGGAAGATCCTGGTCCATGGGAACATTTAAACAGATGTCAGGGAATTCTTTATGAATACCTTTACAATACCTAGGCTGAGGCAAAATTTCAAAGATCCTACCTGCAAAAGAATCAAGAAGCCGAAATTTCAAACACCAGTGACCGGCAACCTGAGTCTGACCAAATCGAAATTGAACAAACTGCTGAACAAAGAACTGAAAGTTACAGGCGCGAGCAGGAAGAGCGGAATGAAATTGTAAGGGCAAAAATGCAGGAACTTAGACCCGAACTGAACAAATTAACAGATGATTATCTAAAGAATGTAAAACTTACTTTCGTAGATTTATAATCTTATAATTCATCCAGCCAATACTTCATCCTCCACTTCTAAGGGTTCACGACGGATCTCTGAAACAGCTTTAGTCTTCAACTTGGTCTACAAACTAAAACTATAAAATAATTCGATAGTAATTTGATTAAAGGTGCCACTTATTATTTTCTTGAGATACAAGTATTTCTATAGTTTTATCATCAATCGAACCGTTATAATATTTTTCTAATACTTTCTGGAAAACAGGATTTGTATTTTGAATTTGGGTAAATAAAGTCATACATGATTTAAGTTTTCTCTCGTCAGGTTTACCAAATATTTCTTTAGCTGTTTTACCCTCCTGAGAAAGAACTGCTTGTGAAATTTCAATTAAGCGCTTTCCTAGAATTGGATCATTAAGATAATAACCGGCTTCATTTAGGTCCTTTATTCCATAATACACATTATAGTCCGTAAATCCCAAACCTCTAATCTGAGGAAAAACAAACCACATCCAATGACTAAGTTTTTTTCCATTTTTGATTTCTCTTAAAGCTTGTTGGTAAACACGATTTTGAGCCACAACAAATCTTTCTATACCATCATTTGGATTCATATTGGTTTGTTTATAGCTTAATAATTTTTACAATACCTTCCCAAACCAGCAAGATATTTACCTGAAAAATTTCGGTTCAATTATTAAAAATTAATCAAGAATCCCTTTACCAAATACTTTTTCTACTTGGTATATATATGTATTTAGTATCGGAGTTGCTAAGAAAAATCGGCTAACTGCTGCAGCGTTCCCATCAATTTTCTGATTATCAAATGACCGCTCCAAATATGCTGTGTAATCCTGCAGTTGTCTTTCATCCAATTCTTTTCGCAAATTTCTCTCGGTATTGATAAACGACTTCAACATTGGAAAATCATTATTATTATCTTCTTCATATCTTTCCAGTCCAGATTTTACATCTAGGAACTCCTTTCTGAACAAACCTAAAACTGCTGGCAGGTTATGTCCGTAGAAAATATTAGGCATCAGTCCAACTTTATAATTGGCATAATGCTCTTCTGATGCCATTGAACTGGCCAGGTACTTTTCAAAGGTCTGAATTCGATATATATAATCTGTATTAAAAAAATTGGTGTCCTTGTAATCAATATTCATGCTGTACAATAATTTTAGTTCAATTTAAATCCAAATATAAAAATAGCTAAATTTTCAATTGCAAAGCAGCAAAAAAAAACTCTTCCATCATGACTTGAATCCCTTTGCTAGAGGTAAATAGTTATATCTGAATCTGTTCTTATCTCCGCGCGGCATTCCTGCAGCATATTTAGCGCCAGGCTTTCCACCTCTGTTTCGTTCAGCGAGTCGTACGCAATGCGCTGTTCAGAATCAAAGTGGAGGTCAATATAGGTAATTTCACTGCTTACCTGCTGCATATCATCGCTTACAATATCGCAGTGATTATCTATTTCAACCCCGAAATATTCCACCTGTGTCAGTCCGCGGTTTATCAGACCCGTAACAAATTCAACGGTCGTCACCTCAGGAATGGCAACTTTTGCAGTTGATAGAACCATAGTATGAGCTTCCATAACAAATTATTTATAATGAAACCCTAATTTACAAATAATTACGATCACTGCCATATAAATTTTAATTCTCTGTGCAACAGCCCTTCAGTGTTTTCCACAAAAGTAAAGTGACATGAAAATTTAATAAAAGCCGGGCATTTTCCTGTAAGGCAAATGATCATCTATGTACTTAATTTTAAACGTTTAACAGTAAAACAAAATGTCATGGAAAATTCAAACCAATACACAGCAGAAGAACTGCAAAAATGCCCTTACCATAACAACCAGGCCGCCGGACATGATCATCCAAGCGAGAATACAGGGGACTGGGGCGATCTTGACGAGGACGATGAAGCAGGAACCGATCCTGACCGTCATGAAGATGGAGGAAATGATAATTCAGGAGGCGCGGGAAGCAGCGGAAGTGCTGCAACAAACAGCTAAAATACATTAGAAGCTTTACTAACTACACAATTTTATTATTATGAGCGACGATCTAAACAAAAAAGGATTTCAGGACAGATCCAGAATTAATATGAATGAAGCCCATGAAGTGGCTTACTGGACAGAAAAATTTGGTATTTCAAAAGAGCAGCTCCAGGCTGCTGTTGACAAAGCAGGCACGAGTTCTGCCGATGCCGTTGAAAAAGTATTAAAATCTTCTTAGGAAGGTTTTAGTGCTTTTTTTATTATTCCGACCTGCATTACTTCATGCAGTGACGGCGTCTACATCCATAGCCTTTACCCCGGCAATTTTAAAGTGTGATCAGCAGACATCAATCCTCTCAGAGCATCTCGAAGAGAAATAATTGGAATTGTTTTAATGAAAAAGATCATGAAGAAAAAAAAACTATCAGCAGCCGAAAAGAAAAACATTGCGGCCCTGCTGGAAAAAGGAAAAACCTCGAAAATGCCGGTGAATATAAAACCAATGCTGGCAACATTGGTAAACGAGCCCTTTGATGATCCCAACTGGAGCTATGAAGTCAAGTGGGACGGTTACCGCGCGCTTTGCTATATAAATAAAGGAGAGGTTTCAATAGCGTCACGCAACAACAAGTCCTTTGCCGAGAAATACTACACGATAACCGATGCCCTGAAAAAATGGCCTGCTGCTGCGGTGCTTGATGGCGAGCTTGTCGTGGTTGGCACAGACGGCAAAGCCAATTTCAGCGCCCTGCAAAACTGGCGCAGCGAAGCTGACGGTGATCTTGTTTACTATGCTTTTGACCTTCTCTGGTACGACGGCGTTGATATTATGGGCCTGCCCTTCTCAGAGAGACAGGCCATCCTTGCAGCGGTGCTTCCCACAGATGACGACCGCATCCGCCTCTCACAGGTATTTACCAGCGGCGGGATCGATTTTTTTCAGGCGGCAAAAAAGATGGGACTGGAAGGAATTATGGCCAAAAGGATGACCTCTCTCTACACGCCCGATGCGCGCAACAGGGAATGGCTGAAAATCAAGGTGAACCTGAGACAGGAAGTGGTCATTGGCGGTTTTACAAGAAATGAAGGTTCTTCCAAACTGTTCAGCTCCCTTTTGCTGGGTGTCTATGAAAACGGACGCTTTGAGTATGTGGGTAAAGTCGGCACGGGCTTCAGCGACAAACTGCAGAAAGAGATGATCAAAGAGTTTGCGCCATTAATTACCAAAAAGATTCCCTTTGCATCGGAACCGGACATCAACAAGCCCTCACGTTTTCGTCCAAACCCTCCCAATGCGTCTGCAACGTGGCTTAAGCCATCCTTGGTCTGCGAGGTAAGTTTCGCGGAAGTTACCACAGACGGGGTTTTCCGCCATCCTTCTTTTGAAGGGATGCGCTCCGATAAAAAAGCGGGCGATGTGGTACGGGAGACTGCCGCGCCCGCGGCAGAAACCGTTTTGATAGCCGAAAAAAATAACGGTCTTGTAAAAGGTTCCGCGCGTTCCGGAAGCAAAACGCTGCTAAACCCTACAGAAGAAACACAGACCAAGAAGATAAAAGGCCACAGTCTCACTTTTTCCCATCTGAGCAAAGTGTACTGGCCCGAGGACGGCTATACCAAACGCGATATGTTCAATTACTATTACCAGGCAGCGGAATTTATACTTCCCTACCTTAAAGACCGCCCCCTTTCACTCAACCGTTTTCCAGGGGGCATACATGGAAAGAGTTTCTACCAGAAGGATGTAAAAGGAAAAGCTCCTGACTGGGCCAAAACCTTCCCCTACACCACCAGCGACGGAGAGGAAAAAGAGTTTCTGGTCGGGGGCGAGGAGGCGACACTGTTATATATGGCATCGCTTGGCTGTATTGAAATGAATCCGTGGTTCAGCACCATAAAACATCCCGATAATCCCGATTACTGTGTCATTGACCTTGACCCTGACAAAAGCAACACTTTCGAGCAGGTAATTACAGCCGCTCAAGAGGTTAAAAAAATTCTCGATGCCATGGAGATAACCGGCTATGTCAAGACATCAGGGTCAACGGGCATTCATATTTACATTCCCCTGGGCGCAAAATATTCCTATGACCAGTCCCAGATGTTCGGCAGGCTCATTGTGACCATTGTACAGGACAAGCTTCCGGACTTTACCAGTACAGAGCGCCAGATAAAAAACAGAAACGGCAAAATGTATCTGGACTTTCTTCAGAACCGACCTGGCGCAACCATTGCCTGCCCCTATTCGCTGAGGCCGAAAGTTGGAGCCACTGTTTCCATGCCGCTGCACTGGGAAGAAATCAAAAAAGGACTATCGATGAAGATTTTAATATTGAGAATTCCATTGCGCGTATGAAGACAGAAGGAGACCTGTTCAAAGGCGCACTTCAGAAAGGTATAGATATGAAAAAAGCCCTCGCCAAAGCCCAGAGCATTTTCTTCTGACAATCCTGACAGTGACCCCAGCATTGTTATACCGCAATTTTTACCCTAAATTGAAATTTATGACCTTAGTATACTTTCTTACCGGCTCGTACAAGGATCAGGACAATGATTTTGAACTTACTATTGCGATCCCTGAAAAATCTTCAGGGAAATCGCAGTTTGTTTTAGAACTTAATGATCTGTCCTCTCCAGATACGTTATCATGGCAGACTGAAAAGCCAACTTTTTTACTAGCCCTTGATGCGCTGGACGAATTTTTAATGGAAAATAATATAAAACTCTACAGCAAAATCCTCACCACGGAATTTCGTGATCAGTCCCTTGACAAGGAACTTGAAGGATTTATATTAAACAGGCTGGAATATTGAGCAGTGCTGACTGCTTAATCACAGTTCCAAATGACCAGTTTACAGCTGTAACGGCTTACTGCGGCCTTTTCAGCGGCAGGTAAATATTAAACCGTGCTCCATTCTCCGAACTGCCCCGTGCAGAGATCAGTCCGTGGTGGTTTTCAACAATTTTCATGCAGATGGAAAGACCTATACCGGTACCTTCAAATTCCGTCTTGCTATGCAGCCTTTGGAACAGTTCAAAAATTTTATCGGCCTGTTCTTCTTTAAAGCCAATCCCCTTGTCGCTCACTACAATCTTGACAAAGTCCACTGCAGCTTCAAGGCTAAGTGCTGTTTTTTCCTGATCAGGGACCTCGAAGGCTTCCACGCTGATCTGCGGGACGGACCCCGGACGATGAAACTTCAGCGAATTTCCGATAAGATTGCTCAGCAGCTGGGTTAACTGAAGTGGCTGTCCCGGAACTGTGGGCAGTCTGCCGACAGCTATAACAGCATCTTTCTGTTCGATAAGCAGTTCCATATCTGACAAAATTCCTTCAACGATTTGGTTAAGGTCTGCACTTACAATTTCTCCACCTGTATTGTTCAGCTGGGAATAGGCAAGGACATCTTTTACCAGGGCCTGCATCCTTTCTGAGGATTCCTTTATTTTTTGGAGCTGTCCCTGCGATTTTGCATCAAGGGAACCGCCTACTTTGGATTCGAGCATCTGTGAAAAAATGCTGATTTTTCGCAGCGGCTCCTGCAGGTCGTGCGAAGCGATATAGGCAAATTCAGCCAGCTGGGAATTAGATCGGCTCAGGCTCTCATTAGCCGATTCAAGCTGCTGGGTTCTCTGCTGAACAATTTCTTCAATTCTTCTCATCGCCAGCACCTGTTTTGTGACATCGTTTGATATGGCAATAACACCTAAAATTTCACCGCTTGCATCCCTGTAGGGTTCATAAATAAAATTCTGATAGACAATATCAGGATTTCCGAAGCGGATCAGGTGTACCGGCATCTCATTGGCAGTAAAAGTCTCCCCTGTTTTATATACATGGTCCAGAAGCGCTTCGAGTCCCTGCTCCTTTGCGTCGGGCAGCGCCTCAAAAATCGGCATGTTCATCACATCGCGCTCTTCCTTTCCCCAAAGATTAATCATACATTCATTTGCTACCTCCACGGTATGGGAAGGTCCAAGAAGCAGACACATACAGACAGGGGCCTGAAGGATGAGATTTTTAAATTCCTGCCGCGTCTGTTCGACTTTGACCTTTGCAAGGTTAAGGTCCGTAACATCTGCAGCTGTATTCAGCACGCCATATACCTGGCCTTCCTGGTTAAATAAAGGTGTAAAACTGTAGTTGAAGTAGAACGGCTGAAGATTTCCCTGTACCAAAAGGTCCACTCGCTGATTTCGTGCGCTAAAGGGCCTGCCTTCACTATACACTTCGAGCAGTTTTGGGTAAATATCCTGATTTTCCAGTTCGGGAAGCACATCAAAATAAGTTTTCCCTACAATATCGTTCCCCTTGCCCCAGACATCGATGATTGCCTGGTTGGCCATTGCAATGTGCATTTCTCTGCCTTGGTAAACACCGATTGGAAATGGCGCACTGGCCACAAGCGACCGGATTTGCTGCTCGCTCTGCTTTGCAGCGCTTATATCGGCGCAGATGCCAAGCACTCCCGCAACTTCCCCCGTATCCCCAAATAGAGGACTATAGGAGAAACAGAAAAACTGCTGCGCTTCCTTTTCATTTTCAGCTTCAGTAAAGCTCACCGGCTGGTCCTGGAAATTAACTGCTTCCACGCTCTGCATTACTTTTTGTATAACAGGCCCCGTGAGATGCCACGTGCCCGACCAGTTATCATCTGCCGGTTTTCCCACCGCCTGCATTTTTCCGATACCGGAGAGAAGCGGCACCGAGGCATCATTATGAAATTGAATCAGTTCGCTGCCCCACCAGAGAATCATTGGAAATTTTGATGACTGGACCATTGCAACGGCATTTCGCAGGCTGATGGACCAACTTTCCGGAATGCCCAACACATGCTGCGACCAGTCTATTTCTCGAAGGGTCTTGCTAATTTCATCAGAGCCGTTTAAAAAGTAATTAGTATTTCCTGAATTGTTATTGTGAAAATTCATACCTGAGAGAACGCTAAATTTTAAATTTTTATCACACTAGCACGCGGCTTTCTCTCAAAGATAATTTTTTTTCATATAAAAATAAAGCAATTACAAGTCAAATTATCAGCATAAAATCATAAATTGAGAGATTCTTATCTAAGAAAAGCGGAATTAAAGTAATTCATACTGCTAGCTTATATCTTTTTACCAATAAACTCGACAACGTACTTGTATTAGTCAAACAGGTACATCTCCATCTGTGCCCTTGTCGTCTGCCAGCAGGATGTGCCTAATTCTTTCAATATGCTCCTGGGTGGCTGCAGAACGCTCTTGGGCCGATTTGGATGTAGCACCGGACTTGCCCTGGGCAATGTTGTCCAGCAAGTTTTTACGCTCTTCAAACATTCGAAGTGCTGTCCACATCGTTTCCTCTATTTTCATGGTCTGTTCGGCCAGTAAAGTAGCGGCTGTGTAGGCATGTCCGGTATGGCATCTGAATCTTGAACTTTCCCCATCCCCCACTTTCCATAATACCCCGCCACATCCCGGGCAGTTGAACGGCACCTGACTGCCAAGTGTGTTTACTGAGGCAAGATCGCTTGTTACCCTGGTGGCTATGGCAGTCTCTATCAGTATATCTTTTGAAATCGTCCGCTGTTTTGCGGGATTTTTTGCAATGAGCTGATAAATAATTCCGCCCATTTCAGCGATAGGCAGAATATAGTCCGGTTTGATCTTATTGATTGCATTTTGAGGCATATCGGGATAATCGGCATCATTGGGATCCTGCACAATACATATGCCCCCACAACGTTTGATTACTTCAAGACCTGCAGTCCCGTCATCAAGATATCCTGTAAGCAATATTCCGATAACACCACTGCCATAGGATACTGCGGCCGAACGAAACAGTGGATTGATTGCCGGGCGTGAGCGGTTCTCGTGAGCACCTTTAGTAATGAGAATTTTTTTATCCTCGTCAATCATCAAATGATGATCCGAAGCAGCAATATAGGCACTGCCAGGCAATAGCCTGTCTCCACTTTTAGGATGCAGCACCTTTAATTTGCTGGACCTGGTAAGGTTATCGACCAGAACATTTCCAACTGCATCGGCAGAAATATGCTGCACAATTAGGATTGGCACGGGAAAATCTTCGTTGAAATGAGCCAGTAATTTTTTTAAGGCAGATAATCCTCCCGCTGAGGTACCCACCACTATTACATACTTGGAACCGATATCTGATGAATTTGCCATTTTATTTGTCCTGTTTGCGGATGATTTTATAAATGTACCATATTTTAATTCCATACTGCACGAAAGAAACTTTTATTAATCATACATAAATCAACTAACCTAACATTGTCCTGCAGCACGGTGTAAATTGCGAATTCAGTAAGATTCCTAAATTCGACAGATTTGGAGAATTTAAGCGTTTGTTAAGTTGATTTATTTTTTAGAAAATCCTATCTTTACACCATGAGAAAAAACGGAGAAATTGTTATTATTGAGGACGATGAGGACGACAGAATGTTCCTTAAAGATATTTTTGAAAGCCTGTCCTATACAAATAAGTTAGTTTTCATCGAAGATCCGACCCGGGCCCTTTCTTATTTGTCAAATCCTGCGGTCAATCCTTTTTTAATTATCTCTGATATCAACATGCCCAAGATGGACGGTTATGAATTGCGGACACAGATTCTTGCCGATAAGCATGTAAACCGAAAATGTGTCCCTTATATTTTTCTGTCCACCTCAAAAACCCCTGAGAATGTTTCAAAGGCTTATGAATACCACGTACAAGGTTATTTTAAAAAAGAGGATGATTTTACGATCTACAAAGCGATGATCCAAAGCATTGTGGAATATTGGAAAACAAGCCTGACACCAAGCAATTCATTATAAAGTTTCCACCCTGCAAAGACTTATCACTTAATTCTATAAACCTATAGGCAGCCTGCTTTGGAAACAGTATTAAACTACAATTTCATTAACCAATTTTCAATTCCTTAATTTTGTAATTTCTCGCATAAAAAATGTAACACGAACCCTTTAAGTTTTTTGATATTTGTAGCCTAACAACTGAAATATGAAAACTTTTATACGCAATAACGGACTCTCGATCTGTTTTATAATGCTATTCCTGGGAGCAATGGCCGGACAGGTTATTTTTGGGTTTGAAGAACACAATAAGGATTTTCTGGAAGAACATGCACCAGCCATTACCCTTGCCAGCTACTTTAGCTCGGGGCATTTCCTGCAGGCGACTTTTGAAAACTGGGAAAGCGAGTTCCTTCAGATGGCGCTTTTTGTAATATTTACTATATTCCTGCAGCAGAAAGGTTCCTCTGAATCCAAGGATTTTGACAAAGAGGAAGAAGTAGACAGAGAACCTTCAGCAAGTCGGAAAGATGCTCCATAGCCCGTTAAAAAAGGCGGATGGATCCTGGCGGTTTACAAACATTCACTTACGATTTCATTAATGATTCTCTTTATGGTTTCCTTTGCGGTGCACTTTTATGGCAGCCTCAAGGATGAAAATGAACAGTTGTCCCTTAAAGGCCTTCCATTGGAGAACGCTGCTGATTATATAAGGGACTCAAGATTTTGGTTCGAGTCTTTTCAGAACTGGCAGAGCGAATTTCTTTCTGTATTCGCTATCGTAATGCTTTCTATATACCTGCGCCAAATAGGATCCTCACAATCCAAGCCGGTCGATGCCCCAAATATGGAAACAGGAGAGTAAAAATATGAAGTAAAATAAAAGGATATGTCATCACAAACTATAATCAAATGCAGTGAGGCAATTGCAGCAAAAGGCTGGAGGATTGCCTTTGTCGAAAGCGCATCGGCAGGAAAATTAAGCGCTGATTTTTCTTTAACGCCCTTATCAGGGAAGATATTAAGAGGCGGGATCGTCTGTTATGAAGTTTTCGTCAAGGAACAGATACTTCTGGTACGTCACGCTTTGATTGAGCAGTATACACCGGAATCGGCAGAAGTTACCCAGGCGCTTGCCGAACGTGCCGCTGTCATATTCAATTCCGATATAACGGTGGCCCTCACTGGCCTTACCACGCCAGGCGGCAGCGAAAGCGAAGAAAAACCCGTGGGTACAATATTCCTGCATATTATCACCCCTGTGGGTGTCATCAAACACAGAGAAGTTTTCTGCGGCAGCCCTGAAGAGATTGTGCAGCAGGCTGCAGATAAAGCAGCCAGCCTAATTATTCAAAAAATAGGATAGGCAAATATTCCGGGGGGCCGCACTCCATTTTCTAATAAATTGGATCAGACTCGTTCGATATTTACATATATATACAAAACCCAACTATGCATCTAAAATTAATCATAGACCAGAGTTAGGAATCTGGAGGTCGACGCCAATATCTAATTGGAAGATCCGTATTAGCAAATAATTTCTTTTAATGCATTAATTAGCTCGTTATAACTGCTTGGCTTTTGGAGGCAGTACTCAGGCTCGAATGCCCCAGCAATCTGCCACATCACTTCTTTGGGATGTGTGGAATACAGTACAAGAGCAATATGCTGGGTTGCTCCTGAAGTTTTAATTTTTTGCAACAATTCTGTGCCTATCACCCCAGGCATATGAAAATCAAGAAATATAAGATCAGGAATAATTTGCAGATTTTCCAGCAGTTCAAGCACCTGAGAGCGATTCCCTGCAGTCTGAAGCAGTATGTCCGGTCTAAGTGAAGCAATAGCCTGCTGAAGAAATTCGAGATCATCCGGGTCATCGTCAATCAATAAAATAGTACGGTACATAGAAAATTATGTTTATATAGAGTATATACGAATTCTCAGCATCTATGGTTTAAGATAAGTTGTTCATATCTATATATAAAAAAACCTGTACTATAAAATAATACAGGTTTCATGAAAATCAAACAAATGTGGAATTGCAATAATTTGATTTACTCTTGATCTTCTTCGTTTGCATCGAAGTTGATTGTATTGTAAGCAGCTTCGGTAAGAAGCGAGTCGGCTTCTTTTTCTTCCGCCAAAGTTTTTTCAAGCAGCAAAACGGCATCGTCCTCACCCAGTGTCTGTGCAAAGGCAGCCAATGTTCCGTAAGTCGCAATTTCGTAATGCTCAATTTTTTGCGAAGCGGCAATAATGCCCGCATCACGTACAGGTCCAACTTCAGTTTCCTCCATAATGCTTTCTCCTTCTTTAATCAGGCCTTCCATCGCATCGCATTTTTTGGCCGTGGCTTTCTCGCCTACCAATGAGAACACCTCCTCAAGTCTGGCCACCTGCTCTTGGGTTACGGCAAGATGATCATTGATCGTTGTAATAAGATTTTCAGAGGTCGCATTTTTGGCCATCTTAGGCAGTGCTTTTGTTAATGCCTTTTCCGCCCAGTAGATGTCTTTCAGGGAATCAACAAATAATTCTCTAAGGCCTTCAGCTGCCGAAGACTTGGCTTTTACTGCACCGCTTCCGCTTTTAGATGCTGCTTTTTTTGTTTCACTGGCTTTCGATCCAGCTGTTTTCGTGGAAGCTGTAGTTTTACTTTTATTTTCAGATGCACTATTGCTTTTTGAAGCTGTCGTACTTTTTGTAGTCGTTTTCATAATTTTGATTTTAAGATTTTACCAAATATACAATGTACAGCAGCGTAATGTTTTACAAAATATTCCGACATCGTTACAGCTTTTTAATATTTAATGCAGCTGAATTCTATTCAGAGCGATTATAGACCGACTTTAACTACTTAACATGTCAGCTGAAAGCAAAAACATTATCCAATGGATAATGTTTTTACAAGAAAGTCTGTTTTTTGATATTATTTATTTTCTTGGCAATCTGGTGATCTTGGGAAGTATAATTGAGAACACCGCCCCTTTACCAAGCTTGGCATAGGCAAATATCTCCCCGCCATGATTTTGTACGATCTTCTTGCACATAGCAAGTCCAATTCCAGTTCCTTCATAGCTCGTTTTAGGGTGTAGCCTGAGGAAAATATTAAAGATTCTTTGAAAATACTCTTCTTCAAATCCTATCCCATTATCCTCTATTTCGATCTTGTAAAGATCCCCGATGCTTTTTCCGGGCGGGAAATAGTCTAAATCAGATTCTTTAGCCGCAACAGCGCGGATTATGATCTGCGGGTCGACACCTTCTTGGGAAAATTTCAGTGCATTGCTGATAAGGTTGCGGAAGAGCTGGGTCATTTCAATTGGATTGGCATCCAGTGTCGGCAGCTCCCCCACTGTTATCTTACCATTTTTTTCTTCAAGAAGCAGATCATAATCCAGAATAAGATAATCTATTATCTCATTTAGATTAACATGTTCAAATTTTTCATCGGCTGTGGAGAGCTTTGAATAATTAAGGACATCATTTATCAGGGTCCTCATACGCACTGAGGACTGCATAATTTTAGCCAGATAACTACGGACAGATTCTGCAGATTCTGAAGGAAGTGTATTTTCAAGCAGCTGGGAAAAAGTACTTATTTTTCGCAGCGGCTCCTGAAGATCATGCGAGGCAATGTAGGCAAACTGAGCCAGCTCTTCATTGGAATGCAAAAGCTGTACATTGGAATCCTGAAGGTCCTCGACAACCCTTGCCAGTTCCTGAGTCCTGGTGCGTACTTCCTGCTCGAGTGCCAACTGGGCTTCTATATGCAAGGTAACATCCTGAGCAGTACCATTCATGCGCAGCGGATTGCCCTCCGGATCAAAGATTGTTTTCCCCTGTGCATGCAGGATTCGTTTCTTTCCAGTTTCCGGATGGATTACCGTATAAATTTCATCGTAAATTCCTCCTGATTCAGCCTTCATTGACCAGGCAACTGCATCTGCCACCCTCTGGCGGTCCTCATCAGCGAGTATTGGAATAACATTTCCGTAATCATAATTGGACGGATCATACCCAAACCATTCAATAAGGCGATCGGAATATGCAAGGCCACCTGTTGCCGCGTCGATACTCCAGGTCCCGAGCTGCGCCAATTCCACTGCTCCTCTGAGCGACGCTTCAGCTTCCTGCTGTTTTAACCGGGCAAATACCTGATCTGTAACATCAATGGTAATACAGATTACGCCGTACGGATTCTTATTATCGTCAAAAAGGGGCTTATAGGTGTAATCATAGTAGCCTACATATGACACTCCCTCTTTAATGAGTTCTATACGCTGGGCAAAGGCCTCGAAGGTTTCTCCGGACTCCAATACCCTGCTGTACCTCTCGAACAGGTCCGTCTTCCTTAGTTCAGGAATGCTCTCCAGAATAGGTCTGCCTAAAATATCGTCGCCTCTTCCAAAAATTTCAAACATTTTTTCATTGGCCTCGCGAACGATCATTTCCTTCCCAATATAAACCATTTTGGCTACAGGGGATTTATAAAATATCTTTCTTATGAATTCCTGATTTTCCTTCAATAGCCTGCTGGCTTTCACCTGATGCGTCACGTCAACGGCAACGTCGAGAACGGCATACACATTTCCATCATCATCAAAAAGTGGCTTATAGGTAAAATCAAAATACAAAGTCGTGAGCACACCATGGATCATTAGATCGGCGCGTGCCCCTTTTTGCTCATGGAGTTTTCCAGTGCTGTAAACTTGTTTCAGTAATTCAGGGAAAGGCTGGCCTATCATTTCAGGGAAAACCTCCAGCATGTTTTTGCCCATTACCTCAGGTCCCCTGCCCCAATAATCCATAATAATCTTATTGGCGATATCGATTCGCATATCAGGCCCCACATACAGGCAGGTTCCCACAGGAGCTTCCTCTATAAGGGAGCGAAAACGCTTCTCATTGCTCTCTATGGTTTTACGTGCCAGTACCTGCTGAGTGACATCAATAACTACAGCCAGTACGCTGTTGGACTGATCATCTGAATCCCGCTGTGCCTGATAGCTGTAATCAAGATAAAGAATGTCAGTTCTTCCTCCACGTACTATCGCAACTGGCACCTCTTTTGCAGTAAAGGTCTCTCCAGTGTCCATAACTTTTTTGAGCTGCATATCAAATCCCTGTCCCACCAGCTCAGGTATAACTTCCAGTAGCGGCATACCTGAAAGATCTTCCACGGACCTGTCAACCAGGCTGGCATAAAAAGAGTTGGCCATGTCAAAGACCAGCTTATCACCACTGATAATGGCTATTCCAACAGGAGAGTTTTCAAATGACCGGAGCAGCTTTTGCCTGCTTTGTTCGAGTTCCATCTGTGCCATGGTGCTTTCAGTGACATCGTATGCCATATTCAGTACGGCGTAAACCTCGCCAGTGTCATTAAACAAAGGGGTATATGAGTAATTAAAATAATGCGTGGTGGTTTTTCCATCTTTCTCAATATCGGCCCGTGATCCGTCAGCGCGATATTCTTCACCGTTTTCAAATATGCGGTCCAGAATCTCAAAATAGCCCTGACCTTCAAGTTCAGGAACGCTTTTACGATAGGACTGGCCCAGTATATCACGGTCCTTTTTTAGATACCCCAGCATGACATCGTTGGCAACCCTGATCACAAGGTCTCTGCCCTCAAACAATGCTGTGGCAACAGGTGTTTTTTCTATCAAAGTCCGTAGCAGCCTTTCACTCTCTTCTATCTGCTGCTGCGCTATTACCTGCGCGGTAACATCCTGGCAGGTTACCATAACTCCGATGACCGTTCCGTCAGTTTCCTTGTATGGCTGGTAAATTAAGTTTAAATAACCCTCTTTTTTTATCCCCTTATGACTTACAGAATATGGCCTGCTGTATAAGTAAATTGCCTCGCCGGTATTCCTTACATTTTCAATTATAGGGCGATAAACCTGCTCGGCCTCCGGAATAACATCAAAAAGATTACTCTCCAGCAATTCGTTCTGCCTGATGCCCACTAAATTTGCATACGCATCATTCACAATTGCCACCTTTAAATCCGCACCGGTCAACACAATAATGCCAACTGTCGCCTGGCGTGTCAGGTTTAAAAAACGCCTTTCACTTTCCAAAATCTGTTTCTGGCCTTCGATGATATTTTGTATGTCCATGCAGAATCCCGCATATCCTCCATAACTTCCATCAGGCTTATAAAAAGGGTCTCCAACGGCATGGCACTGAATAATGCTGTGATCAAATTTTCTAAGGCGAAACACTACATCATAATGCCTTCTGGAAGAAACAGCTTTCATAAAAGCAGCTGCTGCATTCTCCCTGTCCTCTTCAATAATAGCCTCAGCCCAGCCATGTCCGAGCAATGCTTCGTACGGCATGCCCGTCCATTCCACCAGGGTATTATTAAGGTAAGTCAGCGCTCCGCTTTCATCCGAAAGCCAGAGTCCTGTCGGGGATGTATTGGCTACATTTTTGAATTTGAGATCATTTTCAATCTGATCCTTGTGCATTTTCTCATTGTGCTCCATTGATGCCTTTAGCTCTGCATTTGCTTTATCGAGCTGTTTCAGCCTTACAACAGCATCAGTGGTCTCCGTACAGGTGACCAGCACCCCGCCAATTGCACCCAAATCATCAAATACAGGACTGTAGCTGAATGTCCAATAGACATTCTCCAGACTGCCGTTACGGTAAATCGGTATAAGCTGGTTTTCCATCCAGGTCGATTCACCCCCGTCCAATACGTGCTGTATTAAGGGGTAAACTACAGGCCATATCTCAGGCCAGGTATCAGAGCCGTTTCCGCCCAGCGCCTCAGGATGTTTGCCCTGATTGCCCAGGCTCGGCCTGTAGGCATCATTATAGAATTGTATAAGTTCTTTACCCCACCAAAGAAACATGGGGAATTTGGAATTCAGTATTGTGCTCACAATGGTGCGCAGGCTTTGTGGCCATTGGTGGGGAGCGCCAATTGAGGTGGATGACCAATTATAATTTCTGGTGAGCTCACCCATTTCACCCCCGCCGCGGAGAAAATTCAGGTTTGGATCAGACAAAAGCATCGGTTTTTAGTAAATATAAGTGGTTAATAGTGTAGTCAGGTTCTGAAAATCATCAGGCTTAGTGATGAAATCTGCCGCACCCATCGCTATTGTCATTTCTATGATTGCCGGATCCGACGAAGTTGTAAAAATAATAACGGGGATATGCTCCAGGTTCTGTATCTGTTTGATCTGCGCTAGAAAATCGTGCCCGCTCATAAGGGGCATATTCAGGTCAAGAAATATAGCCTGAGCAGTTACAATACCGGACTGAAGATCACTAAGGGCCTTGCGCCCGTCAGTAAAAAAATGGCATTGTACAGTTTCAGAAATATGTTCCAGTGCAGCAAGGAAAATCAAATGATCTTCCTCGTCGTCATCGAGCATTATTATATTGTTAAACTTCATAACTCAAATATAGTAAAAAGCCTCCTGTTTATACCATTAAAATTTTCAAAGTACCGAAATTAAACCGCCTTGGGAGCTTTTAAATTGCGTGTTGAAAAATAAATAGTGAAATCAGATAAATAGCTAACTGTATTTATTTATAAATCTCACATGAAATTATGTAAGCTTTTTTCATACGTTTTTTCAAATTTACAGTTGTTATTTTCCATAAAAAAAATCGGTTCAATAGTCGCAAATAGGAAGAACGGAACTTAAACTATTTATAATTAAAATTCATTTTTATGCATACATTAACCCCATGGAGCGCAACGGCGCAGGAAGCTCTTCAAAACAATGAGATCCTTTTAGAAAAAACAATTCACAACCAGACCTATCAATTCTTTAACACCGGTGATTTCCTTTGGATCGTTGCGGTAACTCCGGAAAATAATAGAATTGCTTTCCGGGCAGCTTTTGCCATGAGCAGCTGTTTTGAAGTAGAAAATATTTTTGATGGTAAGGACACCATTGTTGTGTCACTGAACTCAAGGCTGGGAAATTGCGAAGTGCGCGTTAATTTTCCTGACAGCAACAATCCAATGCTGCACTACACTACTACTTTTACGGCCAGAATTCCCCTTATAATCCCATTTTGGCCGCGTGATGTAATGCCGCTTACCCAAAATGGAAGCGTGGAGAACACTTTTGGCCAAATCCATATGCAGCAGGCCGGTACCCGCACCGGGCTACTGTATGCCAGTATGAGCAAACCTAAAAAAGGATCATTATTTTACTTTCAGAACCTTACTTCAATATCGGCTTACTGTGAAGCGACCAAGACCGAATTGTGTGATGCGGTTGGGGGAAAATGGCCCGAAATAGGTTTCAGGCTTCCTCAGGCTGAAGAATCTCCTCTGCCAGCAGGAGTGGCCCTTGTTCTCTCGGATGCTTATATACTGCTGAGAGATGATTTCCCTGATACCCCTTCTGAGATCAGCGCTCAGTTTCTTTCCCATCTGGCATCGGTTTACAGCATTATGCCCAAACCCGAGCTGGAATACCATCACTGGCCGGATATAGCCCAAAAGGTGCTCCATGATTTGTATCACAACAAAGGGTGCTGGACACAGACCAACGGCTGCCCTTACCTGAATGCCTATCTGTGCGATTATGATACCCCCGGCTGAGAGCATGGTGCAGCTTGCCGTGTTGACTCCTTTTCACGAATACGAGAAATGGAACGGCACACAGGGAAATTTGTACGATGACCTGCTCCAGGGCTTGTCTGCATTCTATGACAAGCAGATTAATTCCATTAACCGATGGCTGCCCGAGCTGGAAGAAGACCTTGACAAATCCGAAGAGCAGAAAAAAGAAAAAGTTATGGACTCGTGGTACCTGCACCACCCGCTGATGAACCTCGCTAGGCTTGCCCTGCAGGGGGACAAAACCGCGAGAAAATTAGTTCTGGATTCCATAGAGTATGTAGTTAAGGTGGCGCATCATTTTAAATACGAGTGGCCGGTTTTTTACAAAATGGAAACACTTGAAGTGGCGAAGGAGGAAACAGCCGAAGGGGAAGGCGGAGAGAATGACGTTGCGGGATCCTATGCGCATTTGATGCTGTTGGTTTTCAAGCTTACCAAAGAAAAACGATATCTGGCCGAAGCGGAGAAAGGCGCCTCAAAATTGGCAGAATGGGGAACAAATGTTTTTTATCAGGCAAACAACACCGCTTTCTCGGCTGGCGCCCTGCTGGAGCTTTACAAGTTAACCAATAACAAAATATATTTGGAGACCAGTTACGCTTGTCTTGCGGGACTCTTCAGCAACATGCAGATTTGGGACTGCCAGTATGGTAATGGAAAAAACTATAAAAATTTCTTTTCCATATTCCCACTCAAGGATGCGCCGTACACCGCTGCTTACGAGGAAATGGAAGTCTATGCGGCATTATCTGAATATTTAATTCAGGCTAAAGATCTCGAGATCCTTCCCTCGCTTCGCATTTTAATTCCTGAGTTTGTTAAATATGCCGTCAACAGGATAGCCTGCTATTATCCCGCTCTGCTTCCTGAAGATATGCTCTCGGGCGAGGTAAAGACTGGGGAAATACAGCCAAATTTATGGGTGCCTCTTGAAGATTTATACACGGGATGGCAGGCGAGCGGACAGGTCGGACAGGAAGTTTACGGCGCGGGTTTAGCCTTTGGCATTGTACCGAGGCAGTACATAAAATTAGGGGACGACTTTCTTATTTTTATCGATTATCCCCTTACGCGCATTACCAGAAGAGAGGGCACTGTGATTATCACACTGGATGGAGACAGGCACCTGTCCTGCAGTCTTAAAATTATTAAAGGGGGAAACAGGGCTATTAAAATGGAAGTGCTTCACAATAACAAATCCTTGCAGCCGGTTGAAAAAAATGCTGATATGCATCAATACGAGATCCCAGGCCAGGGTGTGGTCAAAGTGCAGCTAATAAATTAAGGAATAATCCGCATCGTTAACTCGTCAAATTATATAAGGAAATACCAAAAGATTATAAAATGTAAAGCCATAGTAATTTTTAATTTTAGGAAAAAGCTACGATATGAAACGTCTAAAAAAATCACTACTTATAGTCCTGGGCATACTGCTGCTGTTAGTAGCAATAAACTTTGCATTGGAGCCCGTGGCATTGCACTATGCCAATAAAGCACTTGGAGATTTGAAAGGCTATAAAGGCAGCATTAAAGATGTCGACATCCATCTTTACCGGGGAGCCTACCGCATAGACACCCTTGTCATAGATAAAATGGAAAAAGGGAAAAGCCAGCCGTTTTTCAAGGCGGCAGGAATTGACATTTCCATTGAATGGAAATCACTATTCAAAGGGGCCATCGTCGGGGAGTTCTCAGTTGAGCAGCCAGTACTGAATTTTATAAAGCGGGGAAAAGAAGTGGATGCAGGAGGAAATAACGACTTTATTGAAACGGTAAAAAAATTATCACCGGTTAATATAAATTTTGTGGAGATACTGGACGGACAGGTGCATTACATAGATCTCACCTCCTCCCCTAAAATTGATATTGCCGCTACACAGGTTGCTGCAACTGCAAGGAATCTGCGCAATATTGAAGACAAAAGCAATAAACTGCCCTCGTCGCTTGAACTGACGGCCAGTACAAGCGGTAACGGCAAAATAAAAAGCAATGCAAAACTAAATGCACTGAAGGAAATACCCGATTTTGATTTTAACCTGGAACTAGAGCGGATGGACCTCACCTATTTAAAAGATTTCACCGACGCATATGCAGACTTTACCTTTAAGCGCGGACAGCTCTATGTCTCGACTGAACTTGCCATGGATGACGGAAATTACAATGGCTACGTGAAACCGGTAATGGAAAATATTAAAATAATTGATTTAACCCCCGATACCCCCAAAGAAAAGAAACGCCCTTTTTTCAAACGTCTCTGGGAAATTGTAGTGGGCACCGGCGCTGAAATAGTGACTAACCAGCCTAAGGACAGGCTTGCCACAAAAATTCCCCTAAAAGGAAATGTTAACGGCGGTGAAAAATTTACCTGGACTGCCATTGTCAATGTGCTACGGAATGGATTTATAAAAGCTTTTGATAAAGATGTGGAAGGCTCCATCGACTTTAACGACGCCAAATCCGGTAAAACGGAAAAAAAATAACAGCATGGCAAATTGCCAATTATATTTAAATATCTCGTATGGAAGAATTTTTGCATGACATTGCCAATCATATTGAGGGCTATTACAAAGGCCTTGTTGACATCACACCAAAATTGCTGCTGGCCATTGTCGTGGTTTTAATCTCCTGGTTTATTGCCTCAAGGGTCAGGGGTTTCGCAGACAGCAGACTCAAAACCAAAATGCACGACCCGCTTTTGGCTACTTTTATCGCTAATCTGATCAGAGCCGCTCTGATTATCATCGGGCTTCTTTTCATGTTCCGGGTTATTGGGCTGACAGGTGTTGCACAAAGCGTGCTTGCCGGCGCCGGGATATCTGCATTTATTATCGGTTTCGCCCTTAAGGACATCGGTGAGAATTTCCTGGCCGGTATGTTACTTGCCTTCAAAAGGCCTTTTGCGGTAGGGGATATTATAGAGAGCAATGGCGTTAAGGGAAAAATTGTAGCGCTGAACCTTCGTGATACACAGATTAAAAGCGACAGCAAGAATATTTATATTCCTAATGCCCTTTTGATAAAAAACACGCTGATCGATTTTAACAGCGGCGGCTTTCTTTTGCAGGACTTTACCATTGGACTGGACTACGGTTCGGATTATAGAAAGGCTATATCCCTTATTACCGAAGTTATGAAAGCGGACAGTGAAGTGGCCGAAAAGGGCTATAAAAATTCAGCGGTGGCTTCCGGTATTACGGGAAGCACAATTCAAATTAACATCCGCTACGGGTAAAAACAGATTTAACGGTCACCGATGGCAAACATCGCTCGGAGATTATTATTAAAGTAAGTGAAGCGCTGAAGCAAGCAGGATTTACCATCAAATAATAATGAAGCTATAAATCAAATATCATAATGTAAAACAATATGAAAATCATTAAAAAACTTCTTGCATTAATCGTTGTAGGTGCATCTTACAATGCAACAGGACAGCAAATTCAGACAGACCGGCCGAATGAAACCGAAGGTCCAAATGCAGTGCCTTTTCATCAGCTACAATTTGAAAACGGCTTTTCATTTGAAAAGAAAGACGGTGAGAAAACATTTGAAGTTCCCCAGACAGTTCTTCGATACGGCCTTTTAAAGAATACCGAGCTGCGCGTTGAAAGCTCACTTAAAATAACCGATCAGCAAAATGATAACTTATTTGGAATTGAACCAGTTATAGTGGGGATAAAGTACCACATACTGGATCATAAGAAAGTTATCCCGGACCTTGCAGTACTGGGCCGCGTTCGCATCCCATGGATGGCTGATAATGCCTACCAGGAGCCCAACTACAGTCCCGAGGTTCGATTGCTGGCCCAGCATGAATTATCCAAATCTTCTCATTTGGGATATAATGCAGGTGTACAGTGGCTGGCTGCTACTTCGCAGCCTGAGTATATTTACACGCTTTCAGCTGATTATGCATTTTCACAAAAAATTAAATTCGTAGTAGAAACCTATGGCTTCGCGCAGGCCCACCATCATGCCGATAATAGTGCGGATATTGCGCTACTGTACCTGGTAAATGGCGACATGCAGCTTGATGTAATTGCGGGCAATTCCATCATGAACGGTTCTTCTGATAAATTTGCAGAAATTGGACTTTCTTTCAAAATTTAGCGCAAGGTCCAGACGAAGCTTTTATTGAATACCAGACCTAAGCGTATAGAAATAAACTTCAAATTGCCCACCATTACGTTAAAGAATAATTGATACTTTCAGATTTAATTATAATGAATCTTATATTAATAATTAAGTTTATAAATATGATTTTAATATATCTACCAGTTGGTAATAGTCCGAAGGCTTAGTGATAAAACCTTCCGCACCCATTTTTTTGGCAGCATCTATAGTTTCCGGCTGGGATGAAGTTGATAAAATAATTATGGGTATTGATTGTGCGCCCGAGAGGCATTTGATTTCCTTTAAGAACTGAAAGCCATCCATCATGGGCATGTTGAGATCTAAAAAGATAGCATCCGGAATAATCGACATGTCCGATAGTTTTTCCAAAGCCCTGCGCGCATCAAAAAAAACATCAACACTGACATTGCTGCAAGCCTCAAGTGCTGCGGCGAAAAAGAATTCAGTATCGTCAGGGTCATTATCGATATGGAAAATATTTTTGAATTTCATATTACAAAGTTACTTAAAGCCTCTATTCAAAACAATTTTTTAAAGCGTAAAGTACATATTATATCTTGTACTAGTAACCAAAGCATTTTATTATTCAGTACACCTGAAAGTGCATCAGGTTAGAAATAAGCAGACAATTAGATAACGGTCAGCCAAAACCAAAAGGCGCCAGTTGAAAACAATTGGCGCCTGTTTATTTGTTACTCAAACTAGATTTCTCACCTTGAGAAAGTTTAAAAATAATATGCTAAAATACGTCAAGTTGGTTTGTTTATTTTTGGCAATAGAATATGTATTCAGACAAAAAATTAGACAAATTTTTCGTTTATCAACCAATAACCTAACAATATTTCGAAAACCAGAATAAAAAAGCAAATAAAGCAATTGGGAAATTCAATTAACCTGCTTCATTTTAAATCAGAAAATTCCTAACTGCCCTAAAAGAATCGTCCCTGCACTATAACAATGGAAAGATTTTATTCTGCCATTTTCGATTTTAAAAACATCACAACACGGAACCTCTATTTTTTTTCCAGTGGGCTCTATTACTCCTGATGAAAATTGCAGCGGTCCTTTATGAGTTCCATTTAACGATAATTCTACCACTACGGTATTTTGATCGTCCAAAACATATAGCTCATATAGTTCTCTGTGCATATCTGGAAAAGCTGCTGCATAAACATCTACTGTTTTTCCAATATCCTCGCCATAATACTTAGTTCCGGCAGAGACATCCCAAAAAATGACCGTCATCTGTAAAGAGTTCGACAAATGCATTGGCATCCTGGCTTTCTGCCACGCTGTAAAGTTTTCGAATTAATTTTTCGTTTTCTGAATTTGAATTTATTATTGAAGCTTTCATAATTGTTGATTTTTAATGTTTAGTATTTAAATATAAATTGACGTTTTTCATTAACAGTTCTGAATACAAAACCGTAAAGCGCCGCCGATAATTTTTATGTTTTGTTTTATTTTTTGCTGTCAACAAAAACATATAGTTTGACCGCTTTTCCATTTTCGAAGACAAAAAGATCCATTCCGGTAACGGCATCAGGTTTTTCAGCAGGGCCGTTCTGCCAGTAAAGTCTTGCTATATTGTGATTTACATCAACTGCTTTCACAGGCGAAAATCTGGATTTCAAACTTTTTTTCTGAAGACCATCCACAAATCCATTTATTTCTTTGTAGCCATTAGCAATAAAATGACTATCAACCATTTGGATGTTCTCAGCATACACTTTTTTCATTAAATCATCGCGCTTATTAAGATCTTTTTCATTCCAAATTGCAAGGTGCAATTCTACTAACGATTTGATTTCAGACTCAGAGAGCATATTTGAATTCGGTTTATCAGCCCCATTTTTTCCTGTGTCTTTAGGTGACCAAAGAATTGCTGAAGGATTATTCTTTTCGTAACCTTTTCCATTCTGATAAGAAACCAGTTCCATTTTAGAACCCCAAGGTGTTTCAAAATATACCCATGATTCTCCAGCCGTATCTCCAGATGGAGTTAAATATGGTTCTCCCAATATTTTTACGCCCTTAGATTTCAGATATTTTACGGATTCATTTATATCTGATGTATAAAAAGCAATATGTGAAGCTCCAATATCGTCTGAATTAGGATGTACTTTACTCCCTTTATTATCAGCATAGCTAAATACTTCAATACTTGCGCCTGTTCCGGCATTTATCATTTTTATAGTTACAGCTCCAGTGGCAGGATTTATATGATTCGCTTCTTTCCAGCTAGCGTCGAGCGGTATAGGTCCAAGTTGTGTTACGGGCTTAAAACCAAGTACATCACTGAAAAATGTTATTCCTTGATTTAAATCAGGTACATTAATTCCAACGTGATCGATTCCAATAATTCCTGCAGTATTTTGAGCCTCTGCCTTTTCTGAAGCCGAAAAGAAAAAAACGAGATTTAATAGAGCAACTGCAGAAGTTTGTATTTTTTGATTTGATTTATAATGTGTTTTCATGATTACTGTTTTTGATGTATTTATATATAATTTGATTTGATTTTTGATGTGAATTAATTACTGTAAGCTGCTAACCATTTTGCTTTGATGGCTGCACGAGCTTCTATAAATTCTTTGTCCGTGCCTTGAGCGATTGCATCTAGTGGAAAACGAAGCGGTCTGTCTCCTTTTTTCATACTTACCAATTCCAGAATTCCGTCCGCAATAGTCTGAGGATTCATTTCAAATTCAGCCTTTTTACCAAACAAGGCAGATCCTAATGCATTAAATTTTTCAGATGCGGCTTCTCCATACTGCTCTATAATTTCAGCTTTATCAGCATGAATACCAGCTTTAGAACCGTTATTCATTTCTGTCGGATAAACTCCAGGCTGAATACTTACGTTTTCAATTCCATAATCTTTTAGTTCATCTTGCAGACCTTCGGTAAAACTTTCAACCACAAGTTTTGATGCGATATACGGAATCATAAAAGGAAGTGTATGACCGCTTGCTCCAGTAGTAATATTGATAATAAGACCATTTTTTTCTTTTCTCATAGCAGGAAGCACTGCCTGATACATGCGAAGCACGCTGTAAACATTTACATCAAACATCCTGCGGACCTGATCAATTGAATATCCTTCCAGCAGACCGAAACCGCTTACTGCAGCATTATTGATAAGCACATCAATTTTTCCGTACTTAGTAAGCATTTTTTCTACAGCATTACTAACCGAAACATCATCTGTAATATCTATATCTACTACTTCAATGTTATCAATTGCAGTTAATTCTTTTGCCGCTGCTGCATTTTTATCTTTTGTATTTCGCATTCCTGCGATTACTGAATGCCCAGCATTTGCTAATGTTATAGCTGTAAGTTTACCAAATCCTGAACTTGTACCTGTAATGAAAATTGTTTTTGACATGATTTCTAATTTTATATGTTTATTAAGTTTGTCCCTTTTGAACATTACAAAGTTGCGACAACTCCAAAACCTGTACATTGATTAGAAATAAGTAAAAACTTGATATAGATCAAGTGTTCAGCATAGGGCATAAAAAAAGGAGCTTAAAGCTCCTTTCTATTAATTATTTCTTTGCCGTCTGTTTCCGTATACGGCTTAATGTTTCTGGTGTCATGCCGAGATAAGATGCAATCATGGTCTGTGGTATACGTGAAGCAAAACCTGGATATTTGTTGATAAAGTTTAAGTACTTTTCTTCTGCCGTAAAACTAAGCGATGCCTGAATTCGGTTTTGTGCTGCTATAAAGCTTTTTTGTAAAATTGCATTAACCATATTGTTAAAGGCTGGTATTTCCCTGCAAAGCATTTCAAAATTTTCATGGGTAAATAATATCAGTTCACTATCTTCAATTGCATCAATATTAAAACGTGATGGCTGCTGGAACATCAGGCTTTCTCTATCGCCTGTCCACCAATTTTCTATACTGAAACTATTTACATGTTCACTTCCTTTGTCATCCACAGAATAAGTCCGAAGACATCCCTGAGTGATAAATGCATCATATTTCCAAATATCCCCTTCCTGAAGTAGATACTGTCTTTTACGCAGTTTTTTTATAATGGCAAAGGATTTAATATAAGCAGATTCTGAATCTGTCAAAGTTGTTCTATCTTCTAGATATTTTTGGAATATTTCATACATACAAATGTAAAATTATGCAAAAGCTCTCTTATCGGCAAATTTATCCCAGCAGATTTAAAGGTAATTACATCAATAAAAAATTTACTTGTCGAGAAAACAACTACATAGCACTAAAACATATTGAGTAATGAAGTTTAAAGGCGGAATGGGAGGTAAAAGTTCAAATTCCTCTTTAGCCGTTAAATAGAAATAAGTTTAATACATTGGGCTTAAAGTTAATGCCAAATCACTTAGCAATACTCGTATTTAAAGTTCAGGAAACGAGGCTCTATTACCAATAATATGAAAAATTAGTACTTTGAGTTTTATGGCATAATCGTGGCACAAGCACTTTGGAGTGGATACCTTTTTTGCCCCAAAAGCTTAAGGCTGTTTTAATGATATTTTACGTCTCTAAAAAAATAGATTTTATAAAATATAACTTAGGGTGCAATTTTACACCCTTATCTATCTCTCTAATTTTCTTCACTAGAAGTATGGGCCGTAAAGGAGATTGTTGGAATAATGCTGTTGCAGAAAGTTTTTAAAAATCGCTAAAAACAGAATTAATTTATGGAAATAAACTAATTACTAAAGATCAAATGGAACTTGAATACATCAAAATTTGGCACAAGAAAAAAAGAAAGCACTCTGCTTTGAACTATAAAACTATTGAAGAATTTAATAAATTAACTAATTACAAAAATCTATCTTAACTTTTTCTCTACTTTTTATTTGCATATCCACATGCAAAAAGGAAAGAATGAAACTGTTGATGATGAGGATTTATATTATGTGAATATTCATCAAATTCCAATTAAGACTTCGTTAAAAACATTATTAAAGCAGTTGATTGCCTTTCTACTTCTTTGGATCATTCCGTTATTAATCATATCATTTTTTTTGTCGATAAGTTATTTTGGCAGAAGCATCCGCTGCTTTTACTGAATCTGCATTCTTAAAAATTAGTGGCTCTTATACTGTTATTCCCTATGTGGCCAATTTAGTAACAAATAAACTGGTGATAATTTTTTTCCATGAAAAGTTAAAACGGTTTAAAAATATTGGATCAGGTTTAAATTTGATACCTTTGTCAAGATCTTTCTCAATACAAATTTTCCAAAACATTACTTGTTCACAATTACAGCAGCCTTAATCCCCTCAAAAGTAATTTGAACAGGCTTAATATTTCCATTTTCGTAAAAATACATTTGATCTATACAAACTTCACGATGATTTCCGTTATCAGTGCTCAATGGTCTTCTGTGATAAACAATATACCATTTATCTGAATTTGGAATATGTATTACAGAATTATGTCCTGCTCCTCTTGCAACTTTATAATCTTGCTGTAAAATTTTAGCAATGCGTTTAAATGGTCCAATAGGTGAATCGGCAATTGCATAGGAAACACTGTAATCTGGACCGGTCCAGTCTCCTTCTGACCACATCAAATAATATTTGCTATTTCGCTTAAAAACACAAACTCCTTCAGTGTAATTTTGAGGTGTAATTTCTTTGAATGTTTGCCCATCATCAAATTTTTCAAGATGAAGAAAATCAGCACTTAATTTCACAATATTACAATGCCCCCAACCACCATAATATAAATAGTTTTGTCCGTTATCATCTTTAAAAATAAACTGATCGATCGGTTGCGCTCCGTTATGGAAACTATCAATGAGTGGTTTACCAATAGCATCTTTAAATGGTCCTTGCGGTTGGTTTGCAACTGCTACACCAATTCCGCCAATCTGGCTGTTAGACTGTATATCATTAGCACTAAAAAAAAGATAATATTTATTGTTAGAATGGATTATGGATGGCGCCCAAACAGAATAGGCAGCCCAGGAAACATTTTCTATGTCTAAGACATGCGAATGTTTCTTCCAGGTAACTAAATCTTTAGAAGAAAAAGCATTTAAAAAAGTCTGTTTTAAGTATTGCTCATTTATTGTGTTTTTCTGAATTTCTTTTTGTTTCTCTGAAATCTTTTTTGAAATGTCTGGAACTCGAAAATCGTCAGAATAAGTTGGGTAAATCCAGTATTCATTCCCAAAAATCACGGCCTCCGGGTCAGCGTACCATCCTTCAAAAACAGGATTGTTATTTTTTATATTTTCAGTGGTTTTATTTCCAATATTTTGGGATCTGCAAGAGAACTGCAATCCAATGACTATTGACAACAATAATAATTTCTTTTTCATTTTTTCTTTATGTTTAAACTTTCAAATAATACATGAGAAGTTTTTGAAGTTTTTTAATGGTTAATTTACCGTTTTACTATTTCACTTTGTAAAAAACTGTAGTCAATTTAATCATTACTAAATCTATTTTTATCTTCAAATTAAGGTCGAAATAATTTTTGCATTGTAATTTTTGAAAGTGAAGATTCCCGAATGATTAACTTGGTTTTAAACACAATATTTTCAGACATTTCATTTTCTTCGTTCTGGTTCACTAATCGTAACATTGAGTCTATTAATTTAGCTCCAATCGCTTCTAATGGCTGAGAAATTGCTGTAATAGAGGGATTGTAAATCTCGAAAATCTCGTTGTCATCAAAATTTACAATTCCTAACTCATAAAATAATTTGGGATTAGTCTCTTTAAAAACTTCAAATCCTGCTTTTGCTAAATAATTTGTCGCAAAAAAGACCGCATCTAATTCCACTTTATTATCTATAAATTCTTTTATATTCTTTTTTGTATTCGTTTTCCCTATTTCTTCGAATGGTAATTTAAGTAAATGTTCTTTTAGATTTTTTAAATTAATTGCATTTTGATATCCCTGCAAACGATTTTGCATTTGAGTTTGTTCAGAATCAGTGGTTATAAAAGCTATGTTTTTATAATCATTGGCAATTAAATGGCTCGTTGCATCAAAAGATGATTGCTGATTATCGATAATTACACTATTGCATTTGAGATCTGAGAAATAACGATCAAGAAGTATAACGGGATGCTTTTCTTTAATCAAATCTTCGATTACATTTTTTATTCCCGGCGAAGGAACAATAATAAAACCATCTACATTTCTATTTTTAAACAGCTCAATTAACTCAGTAGATTTGTCATCTTTATTTTCAGTACTGCAGAAAACAAGCTTATAGCCATTTTGATACGCAGCATATTCAATAATTTTAGCCAGTTTTGCAAAAAAATGATTAGAAATATCCTCCACCATAAAAACTAATATCTTTGATTTTCCAGTTCTGAGACTTTGGGCGATCTGATTGGGTTTATAACCTATTTTGAAAGCATAATCTATTATTTCTTTGGTAAGCTTTTTTGATATGTGTTTTTCTTCTGATTTTCCGTTGAGAACGAACGAAACTGTTGTTATTGAGGTTTTTAAATCCTGAGCAATATCCTTTATTGAAACATTTTTCTTAATCATTACTTTAGGATTAAATTAAACTAATTAAATATATTGATTGATTATATTTTCAAACAATTCCTGTTTACCACTTTGCAAAGTCAATTCTCCGTTTTCATGAGCGATATTGTAAAGATCATTTAAGTTTAATTTTCCGTCTTCAAAATCCTTTCCTTTTCCAGAATCAAAAGAACTGTATCTTATTGTTCTTAATTTTTCGTAAGATGATGAAGTAATTATTTTATCCGCCGTCAATAACGCTCTTGCAAAAGTATCGGCGCCACCAATATGAGCAAAAAAAACATCTTCAAGATCAGTAGAATTTCTTCTGATTTTGGCATCAAAATTTACGCCTCCACCTTGCAATCCTCCGGCTTTTAAGAATACCAACATCGCTTCTGTAGTTTCCTGAATGTTGTTTGGAAATTGGTCTGTATCCCAACCGTTTTGATAATCTCCTCTGTTCGCATCAATACTTCCTAACATTCCGGCTTTTGCAGCAACTTCAATTTCATGTTGAAAAGTATGTTGTGCTAATGTCGCGTGATTTACTTCAATATTGATTTTGAAATCTTTATCTAAACCGTATTCACGTAAAAAACCTATTGCAGTTGCAGAATCAAAATCGTACTGGTGTTTAGAAGGTTCCATTGGTTTTGGCTCGATGAAGAATGTCCCCTTAAAACCTTGCGCTCTTGCGTAATCTCTTGACATAGTTAGGAATTGCGCCATGTGATCCATTTCTCTTCCCATATCGGTATTCAAAAGTGACATATATCCTTCTCTTCCGCCCCAGAAAACATAATTTTCTCCATCTAAAGCGATCGTTGCATCAAGTGCTAATTTTACTTGTCCCCCCGCCCTTGCCACAACATTAAAGTCTGGATTTGTGGCTGCTCCGTTCATAAATCTTGGGTTGGAGAAACAGTTTGAAGTTCCCCAAAGTAATTTAATTCCAGACTCTGCTTTTTTCTGTTTTAAATATTCAGTAATCGCTGAAAGACGTTTCTCAGATTCTGCGAAAGTTGGCCCTTCGGCAATTAAATCGTAATCGTGAAAACAAAAGTAATCAAATCCCATTTTGCTGATAAATTCGAAAGCGGCATCGGTTTTGTCTTTTGCTGCCTGAATTATATCTGAAGACTTATCCCAGGCAAAGTTTTGTGTTCCTGTTCCAAACGGATCGCTTCCTTGTCCGCAGAAAGTATGCCAGTACGCAATGGCGAATCTAAAGTGTTCGTGCATCGTTTTCCCTGCCACAATCTGCTCCGGATTGTAATACTTAAAGGCCAACGGATTGTCGGATTCTTTTCCTTCAAATTTAATTTGACCAATACCTTTGTAGTATTCTTTATTTCCTAAAACTACCATTTTACTTTATTTTTGATTTAATATTGTAGCTAATTCTTTTTTCCATTTTTGATACGCTGTCTGATACGGTTCTTTATTTCGCAGTGGAGAAAACGTCATCACATGATCATTTTTTGAAATATCAGACCAAATTTTTCAAATCGCCATCTACTAATCCGACTGCTCTTGCGGCGCCCACTGCACCTGTTTCATTCAAAACAATTACTTTTTTTCCTGTTTCTGCCTCAACCAAAGCAACTTTGTCTGAAGAACTCCCAATATCATATCCTATACATCTTCTATCCTAATTCTTTTTTATTGAATATTTCTTTATCAATATTTTACGTCATTAAATATTTAAAACTTGCTGTAATTATTTCTCATTTTACCTTATAAATGAAAGAGTTTGCTATTAAACAAACTCTTAATCATTTAATAAGAATTAAAAATCAACCTTAATTGCGAATAATTAATTTTTGAGAAGTAATTGTGTTACCACTACTAATAGCTACAATGTAAATGCCATCACTTAATTTTGATGTATCTATATTATTTTCTCCAGCTGAAATTTTGTTGGAAATTTTAATATTTCCGGAAACATCAATTATTTCAACGCTTACTTTTTCACTTATTATACTTGGAATACTCACTGTTAACTGATTAGCTGCCGGATTGGGATAAATACTAATCTTATTTTGTTGTTCCTCTTTCTCGGCAACACCCAAACTTTGGCTCATTTTTGATGTTGATGAAACCGCTTCCAATTTCCATTGTTGGCAAGAAGCAGTATTCCAAGTCCATTGCCTTACTTCTGCACCATTAGTCGTTAATGCATCTCGAACTTCTAAAGCAAGTCCGCTTGAGCGTGAAATAATTCTGTAATAACCGCTATCTGTTGGTTCAATGCTCCATTGCTCACAAACGCCGCCAACCCACGGCCATTGCTGAATCAGCGCACCAGCTGAATTAGAACATCCCACAATATCCAGTGTTTTATCACTATGTTGTGCCGTTAATTTATAATAACCACTGTCGGTAGATTCGACTTTCCATTTTTGACAAGCACTATTCAGCCACGACCATTGTTGTGCTAATGCACCGTCAGCAGTATTGCAGCCTCCAATTTCTAAAACCTGATTGCTGTTTCTGTTCACCAAACGATAGGTTTGTCCGGAAGCAATTCCGTTTCCTCCGCTAAGATGTGTAAAAATAAAACCATTGGTATTAAAACCTGGCTGATCTATTGCAAAACGCATTACGTAAGTTCCGCTGTTTAAATAAACTTCTTTATGAACCCATTGCCAATTTTGCCATCCTCCTGTGTTTGGAGCAACCAAAGAACCCGTTACATTTTGTCCGTTAAATTCTAAATGAAAACTTCCACCTCCTGCAGATGCCACTCTTGCATCAATTGCATAAGTCCCACTTTGAGTAACGTTTACGGTATATTCTGTCCATTCTCCGATATCCGAAAAACATAAATTATAATAGCCTTCGGTGCTGTTTTCAATATCTACACCTTCATTACGATATGCTCCAGTTATATTTTGCGGATTAGTATCATGATAAGCTACACCTTCTCCTCCATTATCAAAATTTTCAGCTTCCACAATTCCGGGAAGATTGATAACTCCTGCATAAGGTGTTTGAATACCGCCTCCGCTAAAGTTTCTCCAATCGGGAAGTTCATCCAATGTAATGACATCATTATCCAAAAACATTTTTTGCACAACGCTCGTTGGTTGCCCTGTTAAATAAGTCCCAGGCCAGTTGGCATACCAAGACCACCAAGTTCCAAAAGCTCTAACTTTATCAGGATCCGGAAGATTTCCGGTTTCTGAAAGTGACAACATTTTATTGATTCCGTTAGTTTGCATAAAAGATTGTGTTCCATCCCAATCAACGCTCATACTTGCTCCGGCATTTCCATAAATATCAAGACTAAATATATCCACATAACTATTTCCCGGATACCAGGCTGCATCTGCTGTACCTGTATAAACCCAAATTAAATTATGAAGACCATGATAATTTACTAATCTGTTGTACATAATCTGCCATAATTCTTTGAATGGTCCGGGACCTTTAGCTCCCCACCAAAACCAACCGCCGCTTGCCTCATGTAACGGTCTGAAAAGTACCGGAATATTGGCATTGGCATATTTTTGAAGCTGCACTGCAATAGCATCAATATCGCGAAGCAGTAAAGCATAACGTGTACCATTTTTATCAGCTAAAACAGCCTGAATATCAAAAGTTGTGGCATCTGTATAAAAACCTCTCCACCATTCTTTAGTAGGCTGATCTATTAAATCTGTTGGCGGATTCCAATGCCAGACCAAGCTAATCATTCCTCTGTTTGCTCCTTTTGTCGCCCACGCAATATTGGCTTCTGAACTTGACGGCGTGTATCCGCTTTTTTCTATTCTTGAAGGCGAATAATCCATTAAATCAAAACCTGCGACTGCCGGCTCTTTTCCTGTTGTATTAATAATATATTGAATATCATCCTGCTGTCCTGAAAGTACTTTATTTCCGTAAAGACTTTTCATATAATTATAAAGTGATTTTGTAGCTGCCGTTGCATTTGCATCTGCAAGGCTTGCTGCGGGTGCAATTGGCGGATTTACCGAAGCTGGTACCAGCGTCAAATTATCAATATCAAAATAACCCCAACCCATAAAAACTTTAATAGTGTTTGAACCTGCAGTCAGAAAATATTTTCCTGCTGAAGAAGTGCTCCATCCCGTACTTTGTAAAAATGTAGGTTGCGCATTTTCATTATTAACCTGTAGATCATAATTCTTTGCTGAAAAGGGAGAAGCATATCGAAATCTAATTTCGTACAATCCGGCAGATGGAAGATTAAATGTCCAGGAAACATTATCGCCTCCGTTGTCAAAACTTCCTACATATCCTGTTCCGGAATATCCTGCGGTGGAATTTAAAAATTGCGTTCCAAACAGGTTTCCAGTTTCTGCTTCTATCACTATATCTGCTCTGGAACTGAGTCCTGTGAGCAGAAAAATGCTTAAAAAATAATAGTAGATTTTTTTCATAAATTTTGGTTTAAATAGTTAATTAGTAAAGTAATAGTGTGGTTTTATTTTTTAATGATAAGCTTCTTCGTCATTGTTTTTTCTTCGCTTTTGATTTTAACAACATAAATTCCTGAACTTAAATTTGATGTATCAACATTGATCTGACCGCCTTTGATATTATTTTTTGACTGAACAATTTTTCCGGACATATCCACAATTTGAATCGTTACATTCTCTTCATCATTCTGGGAAAACAAAACCTGAACCTGATTTACTGCGGGATTAGGAAAAAGCAATACATCAGAAATCATTTTTTCATTTTCTGAAAGCCTTAAATTTTGAGTCAATTTTGCTGTAGAGCTAACGGGTTCTAATTTCCATTGCTGGCAGGAAGCAGTGTTCCAAGTCCATTGTCTTACTTCTGCTCCATTTGTAGTTAAGGCATCGCGAACCTCTAAGGCAAGTCCGCTTGCACGGGAAATAATCCTGTAAAATCCATTATCCGTTGGTTCAATACTCCATTGTTCACAGACACCATCAACCCACGGCCATTGCCGAATCAATGCTCCTGCTGAATTAGAGCATCCAACAATATCTAATGTTTTATTGCTGTGTTGCGCCGTTAGTTTATAATAACCGCTATCAGTAGCTTCTACTTTCCATTTTTGACAAGCGCTATTTAGCCATGGCCATTGTTGCGCTACTGCCCCATCTGCTGTATTGCAACCTCCAATTTCTAAAACCTGATTGCTGTTTCGGTTTACTAAACGATAAGTTTGTCCGGAGGTAATTGCATTATTATTATTCAGAAAAGTAAAAACAAATCCGTTGGTATTAAAGCCTGGCTGATCAATGGCAAAACGCATCACATAAGTTCCACTGTTTAAGTACACTTCTTTATGAACCCATTGCCAATTTTGCCAGCCTCCAGTATTAGGTGCAGCTAGAGAACCTGTTACATTTTGTCCATTAAATTCCAAATGAAAATTTCCTCCCGCCATTGAAGCAACTCTGGTATCAATAGCATAATTACCGCTTTGGGTAACATTTACGGTATATTCTGTCCATTCTCCCGTATCCGAAAAACATAAATTATAAAACCCTTCAGTACTTGATTCAATGTCTACACCTTCATTACGATAGGCACCGGTTATATTTTGCGGATTTGTGTCGTGATACGCTATTCCTTCTCCACCATTATCATAGTTTTCTGCTTCAACAATTCCGGGCAAATTGATTACACCGGCATAAGGTGTCTGATTTAAAGAAATTCCTTTAAATTCTGCGATTTTAGTTTTCATTAAATCATAATAATAAGAACCATGTCCGCCTGTCATAGGCTCGATATCAGAACTGTATTCCTGCAGCCACTGATCTACAAAATGTGGCGAAGATTGTGTCCCCCAGTTTCCTGTAATCCATTCGTTCCAGGAATGAATAAAAGCAAACTTTACATTTGCATTTTTTGCAGCATCCATATATTTTACAAAATAATCTCCATTAACTCTGCCTTTTGCTCCTGCGGAAGGATTGATTCCATCTGTCGTCATATAAGTAGCCTGTGTTGCAACAGGGACAGACATTTGTTCCGGTTGCCCGTTATAGTAAAATGGCGGTGGCGGTACATCTGAATTTACTTTAAACTGCCAGTAACTTCCTGTATTATCCAAGCCCCAACAGTGTCTGGCAGTGTAATTTGCATATTTACCATTTGTAGGAACGGCTGGTTGTCCCGGATCTCCTTGTGGAAGATTCATATTGGGCATAGCGGTCAACAATAATTTCTTTCCCAAATAATTGTAAAACATATCTTGACGATAGACATTAAAATAGGTATTCTCTACAATATCTAAAGCGATTTCGTCTTTAACAAAAAATACAATTTTAGGAACCGGTAACCCCGCATTCATTCTTTCCTGCCATCTTTTGCACAATGCTTTTGTGGCAGAAATATAAGACGGTCCGTCAGGAAAATCTAAAGCACCATTTGTAAAATCCAGCACAATAAAATCAATTGAAGCTTGTGTGATTAAATCAGCATGATAATCCAATAATCCATTGTTGGTTTGATTTGGATCTCCATTAAAATAAAAAACATAATTATTTTTGATAGTCCCGTCTCCATGCGTACTGGCATACAAAGGCTTTCCCCAAAAATTAATTACTCCCGGCGGACTGTAAGGCGGTGACTGTTGCTGCATAATCCAGGAATCTCCCGTTGGAGATAATATTTGAGGCTGGTACAAATAATGTCCAAAATTGGAAAAATAAAATATTCCAACCTGTTTCTGAGCACTTATTTTTACTACCGTAAGAAAAATTAGCATTATTGTAATTGCTGTTTTGAAAGTATTTATTCTAGTCATATTCTTCTGTTTTTTCAAAAACACTATTTTTTCACCACAAGCTTTTTATTAGTTATAGTTGTTCCATTCGAAATTGAAACAATATAAATGCCTGCATTTAGTTTTGAAATGTCCAATGAAGTTTCACCATCTGTCACACCTTTTATAGAAATCTGAGTATTCCCAAGTAAATCTGTGATTTGAATAGTCGCAAATTCTCCCTCATTTTGAGGAAATAACAATTTTACTTTATCGTTAGCCGGATTAGGATATAAACGGACCGTTTCAGCACTATCTTCAACCGCGGTAAGTTCTTCTGTTTTTAAACTTGATTTAGCAGTGGAACTGATCGGTTCTAATTTCCATTGCTGGCAAGCTGCAGTGTTCCACGACCATTGTCTTACTTCTGCTCCATTTGTAGTTAAGGCATCACGAACTTCTAAAGCAAGTCCGCTTGCACGGGAAATAATTCGGTAAAAACCGTTATCTGTTGGCTCAATACTCCACTGTTCACAATCACCTCCGACCCAAGGCCATTGCTGAATTCCTGCTCCAATATCATTTGAACAACCCACAATATCCAAGGTTTTATTACTGTGTTGCGCTGTTAATTTGTAATAACCACTATCAGTAGTTTCTACCTTCCATTTTTGGCAGACACTGTTCAACCAAGGCCATTGCTGTGCTCTTGCGCCGTCAGCCGTATTACAACCGCCAATTTCTAAAACCTGATTGCTGTTTCGGTTTACTAATCGATACGTTTGTCCGGAAGCTATTCCGTTTCCTCCTCCAAGATTAGTAAAGACAAATCCGTTTGTATTGAAGCCTGGTTGATCGATTGCAAAACGCATTACATAACTACCGCTGTTTAAATACACCTCTTTATGAACCCATTGCCAGTTCTGCCAGCCTCCAGTATTTGGAGCAACAAGAGAACCTGTTACATTTTGTCCATTAAATTCTAAATGAAAATTTCCACCAGCCATTGAAGCAACTCTGGCATCTATCGCATAATTCCTACTTTGAGTTACATTGACAGTATATTCAGTCCATTCTCCAGTATCAGAAAAACATAAATTATAATAACCTTCAGAACTGGACTCAATGTCTACACCTTCGTTACGATATGCGCCTGTTATATTTTGTAGATTGGTATCGTGATAAGCAACTCCTTCTCCTCCATTATCAAAATTTTCAGCTTCGACAATTCCAGGTATAGACCATGGCGAACCCAAATAAGGCGATTGAATTCCTCCCTGACCTAAAATCCAGGATTCACGGACTCTTACTATTCCTGTTGGATCTTGTGGATTCCAAAAGGCCTCCAGCATAATTTTTTTATTTCCCGCAGATTGGCTTATGTCACATCTTATAGAAATAGATGCTCCGGGCTGTAGTAAAGGTGTATAAACCCATCCTTCTTTGCTTTTGACAAAATTCGAAATATCATTATTAGCACTATCAAACCAATGTGTTACAATTACTTCATCTCCTTCTTCTACAGCTGCAAGTGCCGGCATACAAGCTACATCACCAGTATTTTTTAATACAAAGGTTCTTGAATTTCCATTTGGAGTACTTGAAAGTTCAAGCGTTTCCAGCGTGCCATTTACATCTTTAATTCCTTTAAGATATTTGATTGCATTTTTTGCTATTCCTGTAAAAGAATTATCATCCGATTCTGGTGTTACTTTATCTGGAAAACCTCTTTGTGGAGTTCCTCCAAAATACCAGCTTTCCATCAAAAAACTATCTGGTCTGTGCCCTTCTCTTTGTTGCAGATAAATACTTTTCATCGATCCTGCCGCAAATTGACGATTCCATTCCGCAGGATTGCTCATTAAATCTCCACCCGGATCGTCGTTACAAACTGCTATATGGCGATTTCCATTATCATGCAACCATTGTTCATAATTTCGCTGTTTTTCTCTTGCCACAAATCCCAACGTTCCCGGATTTCCGGACGTCGTTAATTTGTCTTCTCCCCAAACCATTGTGTACCAAGGAAAATCGGAGAAGAAAGCCCAATTTTTATGATCGGGTAACGTTTTTGATTTCGCGCTCATATTCTCCATAACCATCGCCATATTAAAATTATAAGCACGACCGTTTAAGGTAAAATGATCTACTTCAGTATCTGGATTTAAGGAAGGATAATTATTCCATCCCCACCAAACCGGCGATTGTGTGAGAGCATGTTTAATGTGTGGAAAAACAATGTTGTCTTTTTTATAATATTCAATCCACTGTGTCGTCATAAGATCAACACATTGTTGTTCATTTAATGTTGGATAAGCTGTGGCAAAATCTCTCCAATTGGGTTGAAAATCATGTGTAATTTCACTTAAAATCAGCCCTGTACTATTGTATCGGTTTATGATCCATCCATCTGCTCCGGCACCCCAGGCAATGTGTTGCCATTGTAGCCAACCAGCATCTGTTCCTGTTCCTCCTCCAAGCTCAGCCATAAATTTTGTGCCGAACGGAGCGGATTGTTGAATTACATTTTGCATTAATCCATTATTTTCAGTTCCCCAAGCCGAGGCATGAAAAAAGTAACCATCTGCATATTTTTTAACCATATTCCATTGGTCAGGAAAATCGGCTAATTGTTGATTGGCTCCCAAACCTCCCCACCATATTTCTGCCGGATTAGGACGAGGACGAACAACGGGTTCTCCGGAAGTATTTATAATTAAATTAATACTTGCAGACGCTTGGTTGTTACTGCTATTGACACCATACACTTTTATTTGATTTGTGCCTGCTGCTAAATGTCTTGCTATAAAAAACCAATTTGGAGCTTGCTTGAAAGCACCTAAATCGATCATCTTCCCATTTTCAGAAAAGACTTCATACCACATAGGCTTTTCAACGCCCGAAGAAGTTCCTTCAACACGAATGTAATTATTCGTAACTACACCTGCTGGAGTTGATATTTGTACTAACTGTGCCCAATTGTTGTTTAGAAAAAATAAATGTAACACCAGCAAGAAAAAGAATATTTTGGTTGATTTTTTCATAATGCGTACAAGTTTTTTAATTTTTAATAATCAACTTTTTTGTTATTATTTTCGAACCATTATCTAAACTCACTACATAAATTCCAGGGTTTAGGTTTGATATATTAATCGTAGTTTTTCCTTCCATTAATCCATTTTTAGAAACTTTAATTTCTCCCAAAATATTAGTAATCTGAAGTGATGCTGTATTTCCATCGGTTTGCGGAAATAAAATTTCAACCTGATCGTTTGCTGGATTTGGAAATAAAATTAAATCTGGAATCTGAGTTTCATTTTCAACTAATTCTTCTGAAGTTTGACTTTTTAAGCTTGATTTTGCTGTACCTCCAACAACTTCCAATTTCCATTGCTGGCAAAATGCGGTATTCCATGGCCATTGTCGCACATTAGCTCCATTTGTAGTCAAAGCGTCCTGAACTTCCAATGCTAATCCGCTGGCACGGGAAATAATTCTGTAAAATCCATTATCTGTTGATTCAATGCTCCATTGTTCGCAAACACCGCCAACCCAAGGCCATTGCTGAATTCCAGCTCCAATATCATTTGAGCAACCCACAATATCCAATGTTTTATTACTATGTTGCGCTGTTAATTTGTAATAACCACTGTCTGTAGCTTCTACTTTCCATTTTTGACAACCACTGTTCAACCAAGGCCATTGCTGGGCTCTTGCACCGTCATCCGTATTACAACCGCCAATTTCTAAAACCTGATTGCTGTTTCGATTTACTAATCGATACGTTTGTCCAGAAACTATTCCGTTTCCTCCGCCAAGATTTGTAAAGATGAAGCCGTTCGTATTAAAACCTGCTTGATCGATTGCAAAACGCATTACGTAAGTACCGCTGTTTAAATACACTTCCTTATGAAGCCATTGCCAGTTTTGCCAGCCACCAGTATTTGGAACAGCTAAAGCACCAGTAACATTTTGTCCGTTAAATTCCAAATGAAAACTTCCGCCAATCGTAGAAGCCACTCTTGCATCAATCGCATAATTTCCGCTTTGCGTAACATTTACGGTGTATTCTGTCCATTCTCCATTTTCAGAAAAACACAAGTTGTAATATCCTTCTGTACTGGCTTCAATATCTACACCTTCATTACGAAAAGCTCCTGTCATATTTTGCGGATTTGCATCGTGATAGGCAACGCCTTCTCCTCCATTATCGAAATTTTCTGCTTCGACAATTCCAGGCAAATTAATAACTCCGTTGAAAGGCGTTTGAACAGCACCATTTACTGAAGGGACGGGAATTGCAACTCCTTCACGAACCGGAACTCCAAAATTTGGTGTATTATCTGGATTCCAAGTGAATTTCTGAATACGTGTGCTTCTGTCTGAATTTGTAAAAGAAGTACCGTGTTTGGCGTGGTAAATAATCCAATCTTCAGTGCCATCAGGAGATTTTGTAAAACCGTTGTGACCAGTTCCATAAACTTCATTGGCATCATTTCTCTGGAAAACGGGACCAACTTTCTGCCACGATCCTGGATTAAGATAATTTCCATCGGTACAAGTCAATCTTCCTAAAGCATAAGCTGCCGAAGCGCATTGACTTGCACTGTAAATAATATGCAGACTATTTCCTTTTTGCAAAAATATCGGACCTTCATTTACCAATCCGTCGGTTCTTTCCCAATTAAAAACAGGTTCAGAAATGCGAACTCTTTGATTACTAACCTGAGTTGGACTATCCATTCTAGCAATCCAGATCGTTTGTCCTTGTGGATCAAATTGCGACCAAGTCATATATAAAATTCCGGTTGCCGGATCCTGCCACGGACTTTCGTCAATTCCTGAAGCTTCTGGTGCTAAAATTCCTCTGTATGTATAAGAACCAAGCGGGTCTTGAGAATTTCCTTCTAAAACAAACATTCGCATATTAAAGCCATCGTCAGAAAGATTTCCGCAGGCATATATGTACCATTTTCCATTGATATAATGCAATTCTGGTGCCCAGACATCTCTTCGGATTTCTCCGCCTGAACTCCAGACTTTTGTTCGCGGTGCATTTCCAACATCCTGAAGATTTGCTGCTTTATGAATCCATACTCCATCTCCGGTAGTTACCATAAAATAGTAAAATCCGTTGTTGTAAACGACATAAGGATCAGGACTTTCTGCCTGCATTATCGGATTTGTGAAAGTGCCCTGAGCCTTTCCGTCCAAAATAATACTGAAATAAAATAATGTAAATAAACTTAAAATTCGTAAAGTTTGACTTTTCATAAATTTGGGTTATTTAGTTAGAGATTTTTGTCTGAATCAGCTTTTTAGCGTATTTCATTAAAATTAAAATAATAGAATTAACTGCGAAAAACAAAAAATATCATTCGCTGCACAATTCAACTAAAAAAGGCATACAATTTCAGAACTATTTATATAGCAGTAATTTACAATACAAATAAAAAGACTTTTACAAGAATACACTATCACAAAATTATTCACTTTATAAACTATTTTAACATAAATGAAATTTATATTAATTTAAAGTCTATAATTTTATTAGACTCAAAAAAGAATCTATTGTAAAATATGATTTACATAAAAATGAATTATAAAAACTCCTTAAAAAAAAGAAAAAGGTTCTCAGAATTTACTTCCGAAAACCTTTCTACTTAAACAACATTAAATTAAAATTTTATAAGATTCTTTTCATTCCAAAAAAATCATCTCTATATTGACTTGGCGTACATTTTTTTAATGCCTTAAATGTTCTGTTGAAATTGGCGATACTATGAAATCCGGATTTATAAGCTACTTCAGAAACACTCACATCGTCTTCCAGAAGCCATCGTGCTGCGTAACCGATTCGAATGTCTCTTAAATAATTAACCAAAGTTTTGCCTGTTCTTTTCTTAACAAAACGATTAAATGAAGCGTTTGACATACACGCGGCATTGGCCATTTCATCTAAAGATATCTTTTCCTGAAAGTTATTCTGAACATAATCGTAAATCACTTTCATTTTATCGTAATCTTCATATCTTTCGCCATCAACAGTATAAGTTGACAATAGGCGCTGATTTCTTGAATTAGCCAGATCGTAAAGTATTGAAGTTATTTCCAGGAAATAATCCATACCATCCAACTTCGAAATTTTCAGCAATTGTGGCATCAATTTTCTTGCCGTTGCCTCAGAGAATAAAATTCCATGATTGGCCCGGTTAAACATTTCGTTTATCGGTCCCATAATACGTCTTGACAATAAAGATTCCGGAAACAAATCTTTATGAAACTGAATGGTTATCTCGTGTATTTTATCATTTTTACATTTATGATTTTCCCATCCATGATATAAATTGGGCCCAATTAAAACCAACTCTACATCCTCGATTTCGTCAATATTATCTCCTACAACTCTTCGTATTCCTTTTCCATTTGAAATAAAATTGATCTCAAATTCCGGATGATAATGCACCGGAAAATCAAAATTATCTTTTACCCTGTCAAATACCAAAAAACTATCTTCGGCAGAAAGCGGTGCTATTTCTCTGTGAAATGTATTTGTAGTCCCCATTTTATTCTTTTTTAGACTGACATTATTTTAATTGTAAACTTTTTACGGCTTTGTTATGGCATTTTATACATATTCGGAGTTTTATTGAGCAAGGCAGCTTTGTCTTTTCTTGTAAACTGTATAAAATCACTAGCATCTGTAGCAGCAGGTGGCGGTGTGCAATACGTATCTCCGCCGTTGCCCCAAAATGTTATAAAAGAGAGATCGACATTATTCTGCGTCATTGCATTGTAAAAATTAGTTGAGTATAAGCCTGAAATAATATTATTTTTTCCTGGTGTAATAAAATATCCTGTTTCTGTCAAACCTGCAATTTTCACTCTTTCTTTAGCCAGTTTAGAAATAATCTGCAATTTTTTGTTAGCATTGTTCACACCACTTTCTCCTTTATTATCAAAATCCCCATAATCATCAAAACCTAAAACATCTACATAAGCATCGCCAGGATATCTTGATAAATAATCGCTTTCTGAAGTAAAACTTGCATCTGGAGAAAAGGCAAAGAGCATATTACTCACACCCAATGTATCTCTTAAATATTCAACCGTAAACCGCCAATTCTGAATGTATTCGTCAGCCGTGCAAAACGATTTTCCCCACCAAAACCAATCGCCGTCAAATTCATGAAACGGTCTGAAAATAATTGGAATCAATTTACCATCAGTGCCTTTTAAGGCTTTTGTAACTTGTGCAATTTTTTCCAGTTTTTTCTTGTAATATTCATGATTTACACCACCAGGAAGAATACTTTTAAATGCATTTTTTTTCTGTATATCGGTCATTTCGCTTGTATAAAATGATTTCCCTTCATAAGGTTCACGCAAATGCCAACAGAACATATTTACCATTCCTTTATTGTAAGCTTTTACGGCTGCTCCGGTAATCAGTTTTTCTTGTGCATACCACCAATTATCGTCTTTTCCCGTGTTTTCGTCATCGGCAATAAACATGAAATCGCCGCCAGACATTCCCGGATCAAAACCTGTTGTTTTTTTTATATCAGAATCGCCCGTATTGTTTTTATAAAAACTAAGCAAAGCATCATGCTGACCGATCATAAAAGAAGTTTTGGCTAATGTTTTAAGATTATAAAAAAGCGCTACAGTTTCGTCTGTAGCATTTTTATTGACCATATAATTTCTCGCCTGTTCCGGTTTTAAATCGATTGCAACTACTTCATCAGTAATTGTTAAACTTGCTTTTTCAGGATTTCCTATTACGACATCAGCATTACTAGAAGCCGTTAAGGTAATTTCTACCGTTTCTTCTCCTTCTGCAATTTTATCCGAAAGAATTTCGACCGGAATAACAACCGAATTACTTTTTGCAGAAACAGTAACCGAATTGGCAATCGTTTTGTAATCTTCTCCGTTTTTAGCAGTTCCGCCAAATTTCAGCGAAAGCGTTACTGGTACAGTAACCGATTTTGATAATTTAATGGTAAATTCTCCATTTGTTGCCGGTTCCGAAGCTGCACTTTTCGTTGCCGAAATTGTAGCAGTTGACTTTTCTCCAACGGGAACATTTTTATCCTCATCTCCATTTGATGAGCAGCCATCCAGCACGACAATGCTAAACAGAATTATTAGTGGTTTTAAAAATTTCTTCATAATTTCTTTAGTTTATTTTTTGCTATTTTTTTAGTTTTCCGAAATAGGTTCAAGAAGGAAATTATCAACATTGATATTCCCATTCTGACTTGTTAGTTTTATATAATTATCCCCAGTTCTTAGGTTCACAATTCCTACATCAAAATAGTTGAAGTTGTCCGATTTTGGAAATACAATATCTTTCCAGGTAGAAGTTGAACCATTGTACATCAATTCATTTACAATCAAATTAATTTTGGTATCTTTTGGAGCAGCATATCGAATTCTTAATTTGAATTTTTCATCTTTAGCCAATTGCACCAGCACTTTTACGTAATCTTCATCAATATCAAAACCGGTTACATACCCGCGTCCGGTAAAACCTTTTTGCGAATCTGCTGTTTGTGTTCCGTCCAGTTTTCCTCCGGCAGCTTTACCATTTTCAGCTTCTAACAAAATAGTGCAAACCGATTTCCCTAAACCTACTTTAGTTGGATGAATCATTTTGATCGCGCCTTTTTTATCGTATTCCAGAAAATCTGCCATCACATTTCTGGATTCGCTTACACCCGAAATCCATGCGCTGTGATAAAATGCCAGCCAATTATTTTTATATTTAATGATTGAACCGTGGTTGGTTCCCGATTGTTTTTCAAACTGCGGAATATAAATTCCTTTATATTCATAAGGTCCTAAAGGTTTGTCTGCAACGGCATAATACATGATTTCCGGCCATTGTTTGTTTTGAAGTCCCGGATAAGACAAATAATATTTTCCCTGATATTTATGTACCCAAGGTCCTTCAAAAACATTGGTTAACTGCGAGGTTAATTCTATTTTTGTTTCCGGAACAATGGCTTTTAAATCGTCTGTTAGTTTTGCTGCAAAACAGGAATTTGAAGAACCCCAAAATAAATACGCCTGACTATCTTCATCAACAAACAAAGCTGGATCCTGTCCCCATTCTACGCCTTTTATAAAACCGATATCAGTAAACGGTCCTTCTGGTCTTTGGCTTGTCGCTAATCCGGTTCTAAACATTCCGGTGGCACGTTCTTTCATTCCATAAACCAAATAATAAGTACCTTTCCAAAGCACTGCATCAATTGCCCAAGCATGACTGATAGCCCACGAAACATCGTCAACAGATAAAACTCTGCCGTGATCGGTCCAGGATTTTAAATCGGTGGTTGAGAAAACATGATAATCAAACATGGTCGCATGATGATTAGTTCCCGGCACATCGTGCGATGCGTAAACCCAAAGCGTATTGGGGTCGTTTTCCCAAACATGCACAGAAGGATCTGCCGTGTAAATATGCGGAAATAATGGGTTTTGCGCTTTCGCGGAAAAACAAATGGCCACCATAATCCCCAAAATACATACTTTATTTTTTATGTTTTTTGTAATCATATAATTGATTTTAATATTATTCAAAATGTAAAGGATAATCATCTGTTCGAAAAGGCACTGCCGGAAGTCCTACCTGATTGTATAAATTACCATCCGGACTGTTTCCCCAATCGTATCTTACAGCAGTTGGATTTTCAATTTCGTCATTGTATAAAATAATGTTATTACCTTCCTGAAAACCTTTTGCCCATTTGAAGATTTTGTCATTTCCTGCAATAGAAAATCCTCTTACATAACCGTATTTATCTTTTAAGAGTAAACCTGAACCAAAATTTTCAAACTGAATTCTGATTTTTCCATTATCAACAGAAAAGCTTTTAAAAGTTGGCCCCGAATCCACAATTTCAGTATTGCCATAAACCACTTTTTCCGCTGCCAGCGCGAGACGTTTTCCAACATCTTGTTTGTTTTTTGGGTGAATGTCATTCTTCTCACCGAGATCAATCGCAACGGCCATTCCGGTTTTGGGAAGTTTCAAAGTCGTTTGCTGTGCTTCGCGAAGAGCCGCCCATTTGTAATCTGACGGTTCCTTTTTATCTTCCATAAATCCTGCAAGCTGTACAAAAAGAAAAGGAAAATCTGATTTCCATTGTTTGCGCCAACCTTCAATCAAAGCCGGAAATAAAGTTTGATATTGCTTTGCGCGATCTACATTCGATTCTCCCTGATACCAGATTACTCCTTTTATCGCAAAAGGAATCAAAGGTGCAATCATCGCGTTGTAAATCGTACTTGGCGTTGTATTGCTGGAAACATAATCTGGGATTTTCATTTCGATTTTAGAATTGAATTTCCAGTTTCCTGTAATATTCATTTTTGAAGATTCATTTTGGATAAAAACAGTTTGTCCCATTTCTCCAATATTCCCTCCCCAGATTTCTAAAAATTTTAAAGCAATTTGATTATTTGTTTGCTGTAAAACATTTTCGGGAATTATAAAATAGGTTCCGTCTTCTTTCTTTTCACTTTTTGTAATTTCATTTCCATTAATGTATAAATTCACGTTTCCGTTTATTTTCCCAAGAAATAAAGTTGATTTTAAGTTTGAATTAAAACTTTCATTCAAATCAAATCTTTTTCTAATCCAGACATTTCCTCCGTAATTATCAGCGATTTCTAATGCTTTTAAATCAAAAGGAAATTCTACAGATTCCCATTCATCATCGTTATATACTGTTAAGTTTACACCATTTTTTACACCCAAATTACTTTCATGAAAAGACTTCATATCACTTTCATATTGAATAAAAGTAGAATGCCAATCTCTTCCTGTTTTTAAGTTTAAAAGTTCGTTTTGAAACTCAGGAAATCGCTGTAAATCTTCTGCTCTTATCCACGGTTCAATAGGAGAACCGCCCCAAGCCGTAACAATAACACCAATCGGAATTTTCTTTTTCTGATATAGTTCTCTGGCAAAAAAATACGCAACGCCGGAAAAATCTCCAACAGTTTCCGGACTAACTTCTTTCCAATCTCCTTTCAAGGTATCAATGGGCTGATTGGCAACATTTAACGCCGCTCTAAAAAAATGGATATCAGGAAAATTGGCTTTTAAAATTTCGTCGCGACTATTGGTAACAGAATACGTCGTGAATTCCATATTCGACTGGCCGGTTGCTAAAAAGACATCACCGACTAATACATTTTTCACTTCGATTTTATTTTTTCCGAGAAACTCAATCGTGTAAGGTCCTCCTGAAGAAACAGGATCTAAGTTAAGATGCCATTTTCCATCTTTACCTGTTATGGCTGTTTTTACTTGTTTTTGAAAACGGACTGTAATTTTTTCACCCGAATCTGCCCAGCCCCAGATTGGCAATTTTGCATCACGCTGTAAAACCATGCCGTCTGAAACAAAGCCTGGCAAAGAAATTTTACACCAGGCATTGACAGCAAACATGTTTAAACAAACTAAAAAAATTATTCTCTTTAACATTCTTATTTATTTTCTGTGATTCCTTTAAAATTATCAGTGCGAAATGGCAACAAAGGCAATCCTTCTTTATTGTAAATATTCCCGTCAGGATTGTTGCTCCAATCGTAACGTACCGAAACCGGACTTTGAATCTCATCATTGTAAAGCACAATTGTATTGTCTTTTTGATACCCTTTTGCCCAAACATATTTTTGATCCGTTCCGGCAATGGCGAAGCCTTTTGCGTAGCCATAAGCATCACGAAGTTCTAAACCTGAACCCAGATTAGTAAAAGAAATTATGATTTCATTTCCTTTGATTTCAAGAGATTTAAATTGTGGACCGCTAAAAACTACCTCTTTATTATAAGCTACTTTTAAAGCCGAAAGCGCCAATCTTTTTCCAACATCTTGTTTGTTTTTTGGATGAATATCGTCGGGATTTCCAATGTCAATTGCCAACGCCATTGCGGTATTTGGCAGTTGCAAAGCTTTTGTTTGCGCTTCTCTTAATTCTGCCCATTCGTAATCCGAAGGTGTCGGTTTATCATGCATGAAATTGGCTAATTGAACAAACAGAAACGGAAAATCATAACCCCATTTTGCTCTCCAGCCTCTTATCATATCCGGAAATAAAGTTCCGTATTCAAATGAACGATCTGCGTTTGATTCTCCCTGATACCAAATTGCTCCTTTGATTCCGTACGGAATTAACGGTGCTATCATGGCATTGTACAAAGTGGTCGGTACATATTGAGGTTCTCTGCTTAATGGATATTTAGGCATATTAGTGGCATCAACAGCCGTTTTGTAGTTCCAGTTTCCTACTAATGTTTTTTGAGCGGATCCAATTTCCATAAATAAATCTTCCGCATTGCCATAGATTCCGCCGCCGCCGCCGGTATCGTTTACACGAATTGTAATTACATTTCTGCCTGCTTTTAAAAGATTTTTCGGAACGACATAAGTTCTTAAAGCTTCGTGTCCTATTGTTTCTCCAATTTTAATACCGTTGAAATATGTAATATCTTCATCATCAATTTTTGATAAATGAAGTGTTATGGATTTTGAGACCTCATTATTTGTTAGATTGATTTCTTTACGAAACCAAACTATGCCGTCATAATTAGGAAGGATATTTTCCTGTTCCCAATTTCCCGGTAGACTCATCGAAGACCAATTTGAAACATCCAAATCAAAATCTGCCCATGTTTTTCCGTCTTCCTGATATCCTCTGTCTTTTCCTGAGTTTTTTGACCAGATTGCTAAATCATTTTTATAAGCTGATAAAATATCAGCTACATCCGTTTTGTTTGTAGAAAGGTTTTCTGCTTCAACTCTGTATCTTGGAAAATGTTTTATGCTTTCTAAATCCGTCCAAGATTCAGCAGGAGTTCCGCCCCAATTCGAACTGATTAAACCAATTGGAACCTTAATTTCTTTTTGAAGATCTCTTCCAAAAAAATACGCAACAGCGGAAAAATTCGGAATCGTTTCGGTACTACATTCTACCCAACCGTTGCTTACAACATCTTCTTTAGGATGACTTGCAACGGCTTTTTCCACCATAAATAATCTGATATTTGGATAATTGGCATCGGCAATTTCTTTTTTGTAATTGTTGACGTTTGCAATTAATGGCCATTCCATATTCGATTGTCCCGAAGCGATCCAAACATCTCCAATCAAAATATTCCTCAAGCTGATTGTATTTTTTCCCTGAATGATCATTTCATAAGGACCTCCGGCAGGAACAGCTTTAAGCTCTAATTTCCATTTCCCGTCTTTTCCGGTTTTGGTCTGATATTTCGAACCTAAAAAATTTACTGACACTTTTTCTCCAACATCTGCCCAACCCCAAATTGGGATCTTTATTTCTCTCTGCAAAACCATATTATCTCCCACAAGTTTTGGCAATTTTACAGTTGCAAAAACAGTATTAGAGAGAACAGTAAAAAGCAGTGCCAGTACAATTGAAATACGCTTCATACTTTGTGTTTATATTTTATTCTAAATCTTATTTCTTTTCCGGATAATAGGTTGGAGGCATATCACTTATGGCACTTCCCCATTTTTTATTTGGATTTTTGCCCATTTTAAATTCGATTGATCCGCCTTGACTTAACGCATTCCAATCGAGCCATAAACTGGAAACATTTTTTCCATTTAGTTTCATTTCCTGAATGTAAGGCGCATTAAACTCCGCATTTTTTCCATCAATTGTAATCTTCTTTCCGTTTTCTAAACTGATGGTTGTTTTTTCAAATAAAGGCCCAGTTATTGTAAATCCGGCTTCTCCGGGTAAATACGGATAAAAACCTAAAGCTGAGAAAACATACAAAGCTGACATCGCACCAACATCATCATCGCCTGGCATTCCGTTTGGCGTATTTTTAAAAACTTCTGTTACGCGACGAACATTGTATTGCGCTTTCCAGGGTTTTTGCAGATAATTATAAACGTACATTGCTCCAAAACAAGGTTCGTTTCCAACCCAGTAAAAAGGTTTTTCGGGAGCCCAGCCTGTTTCAATTTTAGACACAAACTGATCCAGACGTTTTTCTATAAAACCTGCTCCGCCTGCTTTGTCAATTAATTTTTTCATACTCTGCGGAACACTCCAGAAATACTGCATGGCGCATCCTTCATTAAAACCATTTTCACTGGAATCACTAAATGGCGTAATAAATTTTCCATCAGAATTTCTTCCCTGAATTAATTTATTTTCGGGATTTAATAATGTGAATGCATTTTGAGAACGATTTAGATAATATTTTTCAGCTTCCAAATCATTTGCTGCTTTGCAAATTTTAGCAATTGAATAATCGTCAACTCCATATTCTAAAGTCATAGAAGCACCGTAACCGTGAAGATCAACAGGAACATAACCTAATTTCTTATATTCTTCAACCGCGTACCAGCCGTGAGATTGTCTGCTGGAATGAAATTCTGTTGATACTTTTTTCATCATGTCTTTAACCATTATCAAATCAAAATCTTTGGCACCCATCGCATACATATTAGCAATAAATGGAAATGGAGAATAGCCGTTCATTACTCCATATTCCTGATTGTTCATGCTCCAATTTGGAAAAGATCCGCCTTGCTGTGCATCTAACAACAAAGACTGAATCATGTCTGAAGATTCTTTTGGCGCAATAATCGCCTGCACCTGTGCTGTTGTTCTGTAAGTATCCCAAAGCGAAAAGTTTACATATTTATTTCTGCCTTTTTCAATTTTGTGAATTTTATCATCAAAGCCTATATAATCTCCATTTACATCTTCAAAAACATTTGGTTGTAAAAGAGTACGCGAAACTGAAGTATAAAAAACAGTTTTCTCGTCTTCATTTTTTCCTTCAACTACAATTTTATTCAAATACTTTTCCCATTCCGAGTGCACGTTTTGGTAGGTATTTTCGAAATTCCAATCGGATATTTCTGCATTTAGATTCTGAATTGCATTTTCTACACTGACAAACGAAATTGCCGATCTCATTTTTACCTTCGTTTTTCCTTCAAGGTTAAAAGTAACATAAGCTGCAATCGCACTTCCTGAAATATTTTCACTTCCTTTAGTTTTATTTTCTGCACGCCAATTTCCTACTTCTTTAAAAGGAACGTCAAATTCAGCTACAAAATAAACTTTATAAGGACGGTCGTTTGGATCACGCCAGCAAAAACCTCCTGTTGACATAAAACCGCTTACTCTTTTTTTTTTAGAATCAATATTCAGTTGTCCGGCACTGATTCCGTTGGCATTATTTGTTGGAGCAAAAACTACTGAAGCTTCTTTATTTAATGGAAAATCAATCTCGCCAATAGAAGCTCTTTGTGTGGTTGTAAATTTTACATCGGTTTGATATGTATCTAATTTTACCGAATAATATCCCGGTTTCGCCACTTCATTTTGATGCGAAAATTTACTCTTATAAGCTGATTTATTATAAACTGGAGAAACATTCAAATCGCCGACAACAGGCGTGAATGGCAAATCCTGCATGGCATGGCAGCCTACTCCAGAGAAATGCGTCATGCCGAAACCATAAATTTCATCTTGTGTATAACGGTATCCTGAACGTGACGTTTCGTAATTTTCAAACACATTGTTCGGACTTATAGAAATCATTCCGAAAGGTGCTTGAGCGCCCGGATACAAATTTCCCCATTCGCCTGTTCCTATAAAATTATTTACATAATCTACAGGAGCTTTTTTTTGTGCAAAAGCAAAACTTCCGGCAAAAAACAGTGCAGCTAAGACGGTGCTTTTATGTTTTGTTATTTTCATTTTATTTATTAAAAATTATTCTATTTTATATGAGTCGTTCCTGCAAGGTTTTCAAAACCTTGTAGGTCTGCTTTCTTTATTCGGATAATCAAAATACCTACAAGGTTTCCAAAACCTTGCAGGAGAAGCCAAATCAGTTGTTTTTTAAAACCTGAACTTCCCAAAGAGAAGCGTTTCTGTCTTCTGAATTATTAACCGTAACTTTTACATAGCGCGCTTTCTCAGTTTTGGTCTGAAGCATTTCTTTATAACCCTGAACAGCTTCCTGACTATGATCGGCATACAACTGCCAATTCTGATAATCTGTTGATGTTTCTATTTTGAAAGTGACCCATTTATCCGGATATTCGAAACAGACACGAACAGCGTCAAACGAAAATTCCTGACCTAAATCTATTGTAACATCACTTGGTGCGCTGCTGGTTGTCCAACGTGTATCATTTCTTCCATCAACTACTTTTCCGGCTTCAAAGCCTGCATTTTGACTGCTGGCGAAAGCATTTTTGTTTAGAGCCAAATTGGTGTATTTTCCTTTTTTATTTAACGTTTTAGCCAAATCATCTACATAAGAAACGAGATTGATTTTACCGTTTTTGAACTCGACTTCAGAAACGGCTGAAAAACGATAATCGCAAGTTGGGCCTTTTGCCAAATCCTGTCTGTGGTAGAACATAAAGGAACGTCCGTCAATTTCTGTAATCGAATGATGACCTGGACCAGAAATTCCGGCTTTTTCATCGGTTTTTAAAATCGGACTGTTTGATGCTTCTTCGTAAGGGCCATCAATATTTTTTGATACGGCGTAACGCACCTTATAACTCGTTTCCCAACAGCGTCCACCTGCCCACATGCAATAATATAATCCATCTTTATATACTAAATATGGACCTTCTGTATAATCAAAAAGGTTTCCTTTTATGGAAAGTTTCTTTTCGATTTTGGTTAAATACGTTGGAGACTTTACATCATTATCCATTAAAAATAATTCGCGTCCTGCAGAAATTACATAGATTTTTCCTGAAACGGGATCGCGAAAAGGCTCAATATCAAAACCGCCTAAATGCGCTTCTTTTTTGAAAGGCCCCGTCGGTGAATCTCCCGAATAAACATAACCGGAATAATCGACCGAACTTTGGCAATACAAATAGTATTTTCCGTTATCGCCCTGAATTACTGCCGGAGCCCAAACGGTTTCATGTGGTAAACCGGGAACGGATTGAACATCCCAATCAGCTAAGTTTTTTGTTGTCCAGACTAAAATTTCGCCGTCATTTCCGCTAAAATAACCGTCTGTTGTGGAGTACATATAATACGTATCGCCAAATTTCTTTATACTTGGATCTGCAAAATAACCCGGAACAACGGGATTTTGCGCCATTATAGCAACGGTAAAAAAGCTTAAAAAAAGAGTTATTAATCTACTATTCATGTTTTATTTTTTATTGTAAATATTCTCTTTGGTTAATTCTTTCTGGAAAATAACTTTAGGAGTTTTATAAAATGTTTTAAAATCATTTTCACTAATCTGTCCCGGATACGGAACAAAATAATGATCTGGTCTTCCGTTTCTCCAAAGCAAAACATAAGACAAATTAGAATTCTGAACAATAGGAAGTAAGATCTCTGTCCACCATTTTTTATTCGGTACTTTTTCCTGTCCGATTTCGGTTAATGCTGTTAGCTTATTGTGCTCTTTTCCGATTTCATTTAGCATTTTGATTTGATTTTTTATTCCCTGTACAAATTCAGAATTGGTTTTTGCAGTATCGTTCTGATAAGCATCAAAACCTAAAACATCTACATAATTATCGCCAGGATATCTTTCTAAGAAAAATTCTTTGTTTGGAAATTCAGTGGTAGAAAAAGCGTATAAAACATTTTTAACGCCTTTGCTTTTTAAATAATCAACCGTGATTCTCCAAAGCTGAATATAGTCTTTCGATGCAGTCTGCTTCTTTCCCCACCAAAACCAATCGCCCGTCTGTTCGTGCAACGGCCTGAAAATAACCGGAATCGTATTTCCTCTTTCATCTTTCAAACCATTAAAAAAAGCTGCCGCTTTATCTAAATCTTTCAAATAATCTCTTTTAACCTCAGCATTTTTCAAAATAAGTTTTATTGTCGAAGTACTGTCCCATGCAGAATTTCTGTTGAAAGGGTTTGTTTGATGCCAGCTAAATGTATTAATCCCGCCTCTTTTGTAAACTTCTGTTACATATTTTTTCATTTTAACAAAAGGAACGCCATCAATATTTACATCTTCACCCAATTCTAAATGCCCTAAATCCCAACCATAAACTCCCGGATAATCTCCAACCACTTTTTTTACATCTGATTCTCCATCTACATAAGACCAGCCTACACCGTAAGCCAAATCGTCCTGATGACCGAAAATGATTCCATTTTTTGCCAGCGTTTTCATGTTCTGTAATAAAATACTTTTTGCAGTTTCTTTTTCTTCTGCTTTAGAAGTATTTTTTTGTTTATTACAGGAACTCAAAACAATAGCACAAAAAATAATAGTATAAAATTTCATTTTTATTCCAATTTTTAAAATAGACAAAGAAGAATGCTTGGGGCTCAACCAAGCTTCTTCTTTGTCTGGAAAATTACTAACCTAACTTACTTATAATTAACGCAATCCAACTTTATCGACAATTACATATCCGAACTTGCCCTGAATTGCAAAATCTTCTATTTTGGTTGCTCCGCTTAAAGCCGGTAAACTAGATAACGGAATGACAACATCTGTCCAGGCTCCAATTTTGACCTGAACTGTAGTGATACCCCAATTTCCATTAATCATAATTCCTAATTGCTGATTATTCTCTAAACCTTCTCCACCGTAAACAGAGAATGCTAATTCTGTCATTCCGGCTGTAGAAACATTTCCTCCGCCAAAACGAAGTCCGTCCCAATCCTGCCAATCTTTTCTAATGGCTTTTGTTCCTTCTCTCACTTCTGTGGTGTAAGCAGGATTTACATCTCCGCCCCAGCTCCAGTTTCCGAAACCATTTCTGTAATCGTCATCGTAAATTACTCTGGTTAACGGAATATCAGTAAGACCAGCGATTTGAATTTCAGTATTAGTTTCAATCAAAAAGTCATTGATTGTTTTTAATTTGATTGTACCATTAAAAGATCCTTCTGGTACTTTTAAAACAATTTTGGTTGCTGTATGAGTTGAGAAAGTCGTAATTGGCATTGCTGCACCCGGAATTATTACTTCTTTAACCAAATCTAAATCGGTTCCTGTAAGTGTCCAATCTGCATCAATTGCAACTGGTTTTGGCGCTGCATCTGTGATAATTGGCAGAATGATTTTTACTGCTTGTTCCGTTTCTACAACAACTCCGGAATAAGCTGTTAAAGCTATTTTACCATTCGTTGCTGTATTTGGTACTTTTACCACAATTTTTGTAGCCGTTTGACTTTCAAAAGCGGCACTTTCTGTACTATTTGGAAATTTAATCGATTTTACCAAATCAAGATCTTCTCCATTAATACTTAATAAATCACTGTGTTTTACACTAGTTGGTTCCAGAGAAGTCACTTTTGGCAAATCGATGATGATATCACTTTCCGTTTCAAACGTATAAGGTTCTGTTCCGCCTCCAATAATCAGAATAGATCCAGTTTTTGCATCCATTGGAACTTTAACCACTAATTGTTTTAAAGAAGCGCTTACGAATTCTTTAACTTCGATTCCGTCAGCAAAAACTACAGACGTTACCCAGTTTAAATAATCTCCTGTAATCGTAATATTCTCACCTGGTTTGGCCTGAGGTGTAATACTTGCAATCATAAACGGCACATCAAAACTTAAAACGGTTTTTGATGTTATTTCTCCACCGTCATAAACTAAAGTTACTTTTCCTTCTGTTGCTTCTTCAGGAATAATCAATTCTATTTTTTCTGAAGTCTGCGAAACAAAATCATCACTTGAAACTTCAACACCCGGAAGCATTATAGAAGTCACACGATCCAGATTATGACCGATAAAGGCTATTTGCTCGCCATGTTTTTGCCCCGAAGGACCAAAACTCAAAAGTTCAACGACATCATTACTGCTTTTAGAGTCGTCATTGCTGCAGGATACAGCGGCTCCAACGATTATGAATAACATAATCAGGAGATAAAATGGTTTATTTTTAAATTTTTTCATTTTGGTTTTGTTTTATATAAAATGAATTATTTTAAACTTTTTGGTACAACCCTAAAGTTATCTACAGAAATATCTGCATCAAGAGCGCCGTCACCGTGAACAATTAAGCGGGAGAAATATCCGGCTGCATTTACATCATGACCTGGTCCTAATAAAACTTTTTCTAAAGGCACAACGATAGTTTCCCATTCGCCTTCTGTATCATAAGGCGGACTCCATAAATACACGCCTCCGCTCCAATAATAATCATCAAAATCTGAAGCTTTGTCTAATAGAACCTGAAATTTTAATCCGTTAGCGTTATACGGTTTCAGTGTATTTATTTCGAATTTGAAATTGTATTTTTCTGGATGTGTCAATGCATCATCCGGAACATTTCTGCTTTCCGCACCAAATACGTCTGGTCCGCCATTGAAGAATGCTGTAAAATCCCAGCTTCCGATGTTTTTCTTTACTCTGATGTAATTTCCATTAATGGCTTCAGGATCTCCATCGCCAGGATTTGTGACGATAAAATCTGAACCTGTTGCGCCACTTACAAAAATGTTTCGGTTGTCTCTAAACCAGAAATCAGACTTTGTTTCTCCAAAATTGGTTTTGATCGTAATTGGTCCCGGCTGTGCTCCTTCCGGAACTACAATATTCAAAATCTGATCATTATCTATACTTGAAATTGTTGCCTGCGCGCCTCCGGTAAAAGTTACTGTCATTGGCTCATAGAAAAAGTCTCCCTGAATGGTTGCAATTTTTCCAGTTGCAACATATTCACTTTTCATGGCTTTCATGTACGGTTTTCCAATTTTCACTGAAAAATCATAAGTATAAACTCCGCCCGAACCATTAACTAATCGAATTTGATTGTTGATTTCTGTTGGAATTTTCCCCGGTACATTAGTAATAATCGAATTCTTAGTTACATAAGTTGGAGAAATAAAGGCTTTAAGATTATTAAACCAAACTTCTTTTGTATCCTGAAGATTATCCCCAATTAAAGCCAAAAGCTGTCCCTGACCTGCTTCTACCAATAATGAATCTGATGAAGCCGGATCTGTTAGTCTTACATAATTGATAATCGGACTTCTGCTGGCTGCTTCTTCAGAAGAACAAGAAACCACCGTTGTTCCTAAAACAACTAATAAGGCTGCTGTTATTTTATATAAAGTTTTCATATTGTCTTTTTTAAAAATTACTGTTTACCTGCATAATAATCTACCGGTGTTTTTCCTAAATTAGGCGCCTGACTCATTTCTGTTGCCGGAATCGGAATTAAAAAATTTCCGTCGTTTGCTGCATAACTTCTCGTTGTTACCCAAGGAGTTTTGGTAAATGTCCAGGAAGTTGGGTTCGGAATTCTGTCCGGAGCAATTGCAAAAGCAGATCTGTCCTGATTACTGATAATATCATACGCTTTCTGCGGATTGTAATAATGTAGACGAACTAAATCGTACCATGCCATTGCTTCAACAGAAAACTCAATCATTCTTTCGTCAAAAATTCTATCGAAAGTTAATGGTCCCTGAATTCCGTTTAAACCCGCTCTTGTGTGTACCGTATTGAAATATTGAATTGCTTTTGCGTCTGTAGTTGAACTACTGTTTCCTACCGCAGCTTCGGCGTAAGCCAAATACATTTCTGCTAAACGAAGCATATAAGTATTGATTTCATACGTATGGAATCCTGCTAAACCACCGTTGTCTTTTGCTTTACCAACAACATATTTTTTTGTTGAAGCATAACTGATCTCTGCTCCCTGACTATAAGGAAAACGAAGTTCCTGTTCTGTACCATCTTCTAATGTTTGCGTGATTTCAGGATAATGCGCACCGGGAAGCATAAATGTAGCTTTTAAACGTTGATCGAGTGTTTTTCCTTCCATCATTCCCGGACTTCCCACAACTGGATTTATTCCTTCGTATTTACTTAAAATCCACCATGTTGCACTAAAATCTCCTCCCCATCCGTCGCCATTGGCAATTGAAGGGCTAAATGCTAAAGAGGAAGGTGCGGTATTTGTAGTAGAACTGTAAGTACCTGTATATAACCATTGTAATGAAAACAAAGATTCTGCATTATTTTCGTTTTTTGTCAAATATAAATCGGCGTATTTAGGTTCTAATTTTGCACCACTTCTTGTGATTACTCTCTCTGCGTAATATTTTGTAGAATCTAAGAAAACCTGATTTCTATTACCTTCAGTTCTTCCTACGCCTGCTCTGTTCAAGTAAGTTCTTGCTAACATTCCTTCTGCTGCCCATTTAGTAATTCTTCCTGTTTGCAAAGGTGTTTCTTTAAGATCTTCTGCAGCAGCGCGGTAATCTTTAGTAATAAATTTCCATACACTTTCGGGCGTATTACGAACTTGCGTAGTATCTCCAACCAATGTAAAATTGTTGGTAATAATGGGTACAGCACCATAATTCATCGTTAATAAACTATAAGCAGTTGCTCTCATAAATCGGGCTTCGGCAATGGTTTGTTTTTTAATATCCGGATTTACACTTGGACCTGCATATTTATTAACGTTGATAATGTAAGTATTACACTGACCGATTGTATTGAAAAGAGATTTCCAAACATCATAATTCATTTGTGAATTAGAAGTTGTGTTGAACTGTACCATATCAGGATAATTGTAAACCGACATCATGGTTCCTCCTCTAAAATCACCTACACTAAATGAAGCTTTATCATTGTATAAAAACCATACTTTATTATATAGTAATGCTGATCCTGCCAAAACTTGTTCGTCTGTTTTATAAAATTCTGCATCTACGGGAACGTCCTGTGGCGGTCTTTCTAAAAATTCTTCAGAACAACTGGTCAATAATATTAAAAACAGGCTGGATACTGTAAAAGAAATTTTAAATAGTATATTTTTCATCACGCTATTGTTAAAAGTTAATTCCTAAATTAAATGAATACATTGGTGTCAACGGATAACGTCCGTAATCAAATCCGATTGGCTGAGAACCAGCGTTTGAACCGCTTCCAACGTAAGAACCTACTTCTGGATCATATCCTGAATATTTAGTAAATGTTGCGATGTTTTGAACCGCAAAACCAAGTCTGAATCCTGTTACACCAGGAATTCCTCTAAGTGTTTCTTTACTGAAATCATAGTTTAATGAGACGTTTTTAATTCTTAAATAAGAACCATCTTCAACCCATTTACTCGTATGTCTATCGTAGTTTCCGTTTCGTGTGTTCGAAATTCTTGCTACGTCTGTATCTGGATTTATGATGTACGGATTTCCATTTGCATCTTCACCAATTCGTGCGTAATCTAAGGCGTGAACTAATAAGTTGTTACCAACGCTTACGTTTACCGGATTTGAGTTCACACGTTTTGTGTAATTGTAAATATCATTTCCGTAAGAACCCGTTAATAAAATTCCTAAAGTGAATTGTTTGTAAGTGAAAGTATTAGTCATACCTCCAAATAATTTTGGATATGGATTTCCGATAAAAGTCTGATCTTTTTCGTCAATTTTTCCATCATTATTGATATCCTTATATTTCACATCTCCAACCCAAACACCACCTTGATCTTTGTTTACCGGAAGTTTATTTCCTTGGTTATCAACCGGCAAAGCGCTGTTATTGATTTCGTCAAGCGATTTGAATAATCCTTCTTCAACATAACCATAAAATTGCCACGGCGTTTGACCTACAACAGAACGCTGTGTCCATTCCTGAAAATAACGAGAGTAACGATCTAAAATAGCCGACTGTGTATAGAATTTTTCAATTTTTGTATCAAAATGCGAAACGTTTACATTTGTTGTCCAAGAGAAATCTGCTGTTTTAATATTTACTGTATTTACAGCAATACTCCAACCTTTGTTTTTTAAAGCTCCAACGTTTACAGTAGGAGGCGTCATTCCTCCTTCTCCATCAACACCATAATAAAGTGGCAAAGGAAGATCCATAATTAAGTTGTCGGTTTTTTTTACGTAAACATCTCCTTCAATTGTAATTCTGTTATTAAATAATCCTAAATTGAAACCGATATTGTTGGTTGTTGTTTCTTCCCATTTTAAATCTGAATTGGCATATTTACTTGGCAAGAAACCAGTTCCCCATTGTGTTGGTGCTCCGTCAAGTCTTCCATAAATAACTCCTCCTGGTCCGTTGCTTCCTGTGGTTCCAGATTCAAAACGTAATTTTAATTCGCTGATTTGTTTTACTTTAAAGAAAGGCTCTTCAGAAATTCTCCATGCCGCAGAAGCAGATGGGAAATAACCCCACTTATTGTCCGGACCAAAGTTAGAAGATCCATCGGCTCTTAAAGTGGCATTAATAAAATATCTGTTTCTATAATTATATCCTGCACTACCTAAGAAAGATTCTAAAGCCCAGTCGTTTTTACCTCCCGTAGCGATTGATGTAGATTGATCTCCAACATTTAAATCCGGAATTGCCACAGGGAAATTTTCTCTATAACCTGTCAATTGTTTCCAAGCTCCGCTTTGTGCTTCGTGTCCGAAAATTGCGGTTACGGTATGATCTCCAAAAGCTTTATCATAGTTTAAGAATTGGTCAAATTTCCAATATGTATTTCTGTTTTCAACATTTGTAAGCTGTGTATTGATTCTTTCGTTAACGCCAAATTTATATTTTGGAAGAAAATAAACACCGCTTCCGTATTCGATATTGGTATTAAAAGAAGTTTTAAAAGACAATCCATCGATAATGTCAATTTTCAAATTCAATCCTCCTAAAAACTGTCTGGTCAAAACTTCATTTGTATTTAAGTTTGCCATCGCAATCGGGTTTGGAGAACTGTATCTTTCCGGAGAAGCCGGATCTGTACTTCCTCCTCCATAAGTTCCGTCAAAGTTTTTTACGGGGATATTTGGACTTAATTTCGTCGCATTCAAAACAACTGATTCAGACGTCGCTGCTGCCACATTATCCGTTTGGTTGATATTAAAGTTTGCTCCAAGAGTTAGCCAATCATTGGCTTTGTTGTCCAAATTCATACGAACAGAATAACGGTCAAAGTTTGAACCTTGAGAAATACCTTGTTGATTAAAATATTCTCCTGATAAATAATACGTTGTAGTATCGCTACCACCGCTCAAACGCAATTGATGTTTTGTCATTGGTGCTAAACGGTAAAGCTCTTCCTGCCAGTCTGTTCCTTGTCCTAAAATAGAAGGATCCAAAAATTCTGCCGGAATTACACCTCCTGCCTGTTGTTGGTATTCTCCCATCAACTGTGCATATTGTCTTAAATTCATCACATTGATTTTCTTTGGCGGTGCCTGCAAAGAATACGTATAATCGTATGCAATTTTAATTTTTCCTGCCTTACCTCTTTTAGTAGTAATTACAATTACCCCATTTGTACCTCTGGAACCGTAAAGCGCTGTTGCAGAAGGACCTTGTAAAATATTCATCGTTTCAATATCTGCCGGATTCAAACCTGATAGCGGACTATTTGAACTCAATAATCCGCTTCCTATTTCCTGCACTGTAATCTGAACACCGTCAATTACATACAAAGGCTGATTTGTCCCGTTTAATGAATTTACCCCGCGAATATTAACTGACAAACCTCCTCCTGGTTCACCTGAATTCTGCGTTACATAAACACCCGCAGCTCTACCCTGAATAGCCTGTTCAACGGTTGTATTTACCGTTTCATTAATTGCTTTCGCAGTAATAGTAGCCTGTGCACTGGTTAAATCCGTCTTTTTGACTTTGGTATAACCTGTAACTACAATTTCCTGAAGCGATTCTGATTCAGACGAAAGCGCAACATTCAATACTTTTAAATCTCCGGTATTTATTTTTTTTGTTTTGTATCCAATAAAAGAAAATAAAAGATTGGTCGATTTTCCCGCATTAATCGTATAAGATCCGTTATAATCCGTCATTGCGGTCTGCCCACCACCTTCGGTTTTAATGTTTACACCCGGAAGCGGATCTCCGGAATGCTCGTCGGTAACCTTACCCGTAATCTGCTGCTGTGCAAGAGCTACCGGTATAAATAGAAGCCAAAAGAGGCTGGTCATTAAGATTTTTTTCATAAGGTTTAGTTATTTAATTAGTCATGTTTTTTTTAATTGTAGTTGTAGTTTTTTTGAAGTTAAATCTTAGAAAGTTCCTCAAGGTTGTCCCGTACCTGGTCAAAGTTTTGGACAACACTTTCTAAATATCTTCAGTTGTAACTACAAAAACTTCAAATTCATTTCTAGCATTTTGGTTAAGTTTTCTTTAGTTCATGATTATTTTTTGTTTTTTTTTGATTTAGATTTTAATTTGAATTCATTTAAAAAAGGGCAAAAAGAGTCCTGTTCGCTTGATTACAAGCAAATCACATTTCGATTTTTTTAATAAATAATTTTAGATTCCGGTTAACTTTCAGCTTCGATAATTAAAACGGCAGGCAGTGTTTTAATTCGGAGAAGAAACAATATGAGTTAACTATTTTAAGACCGTAAATAAATTTTTATTTTTGATGACAATTACCAAACCGTTACAGCTTCTGTAGTTGCTTCCGGAAAACGAACGGTAGCTGCTCCTGATTTTACTTCAACATAATACAGAAAACTATTTTGGTTGTAATCCTTTTTATTAATAGCTAATTGATAAACATTTCGATCAACATTTTTCAATTCTTTTTCTTCAAATTTATCGGAGTTCAATGCTTTGTAAAACACTTTAACTGAGATTACTTTGTCCGGCGATAATATTCTTATTTTAGAAACTAATGATTCTCCTTGTTTTACGATTGTTTGTCGCGTTGGCATTAGAATTCTCAATTTTCCTGCGTATTGATCTGATAAAATTAAATCAGGAATATGGATCAGAATCTTTTTCAGAACGTCGTCATATTGATGAATCTGGTTTAGACTTCCTAAATTATGCTGCTCCAAATTAGCGATGGTGCCCATTTCTCCATTTGTAGAAACGGTCTGCATTAAACTGTTACCCATTTTTGTCCATGCTGCAGCCAATTCATTTCTTTTTGTTAATAATTTTTCTGCCAGTTTTTGTTTTTCACTTTGATCTTTAGCCTTTTCCAATTGTGTTTTCAATTGCTCCATTTCTCCTAATAAACACCCGGATAAACCTTGGTATTTAGCATAATAAAAAGTGTTCAGCCAATAATTGTATCTGCTTAAATTATCTTTTCCTGAAACGATTTTTTTATTGTTTTCGAATGTTTTAATAAAATCATATTTTTTCTGAAAGGTAGCCCATGCTTCATAATTAGGTCTAATCATTCCGGGGCCTTTTTTGCCCCAGTCTGCAGTTCTTGGAAAATTAGCGTGACGGTCTTTACTGTTCAATTTGAAATTTCCTCCGTCTAGAGAAGAAAACAATCTTCCCATTTCAGCTGAAGCTTTTTTACCAAACTGCAATGCTGACCATTTTTTGTATAATTCATTAGAATCTAAATGTCTGACACTATCTCCTACAGCTTTATAAGTATTAGCTTCCCAACCAGACTGCGCCAACGCCATAAAAGCAGGTGAAAGATTTCTGGTTCTCCAGTGAATTCCCATCATTCCGGTGCAGCCATAACGGTAAGCATCAGACGCATCTTTAAGAACTCTTCCTGCCCAGAATTGTGGCGTTACCATTGCAGGATCATCTTCAATCCATGAAATTTGCCATTTCGGACGGTCTTTTACATTTTTGAAAGCCGACTCAACCGGTGTAAATCCAACTTCTCTGTTGATTACTGAAAAAGGCATTTCTTTTGGGAATAAATTATCAAACTCAGCTCTGTCTCTTGCTGGCCCTAAAACCCAGCCGCTTGTCGCTAATTTAAAAGGTGCCTTTACATTTTGTTTCGCCTGAATTGCACTTTGAACATCCTGAATTGTTCTTTCAACTGCTGCATCATTTTGTCCGTCCCAAGTCCAGGTTTCCGGTGTCCAAAACCAATAATAATCTAACGGATGTGATGCCATAATTCTAGAAAAAATTCCTTCGTACAACATTACTTTTGCTTCTTTAGAATTAACATCAATTCCTTTTGCGATCATTTTTTGCTGTACATCAAACGGAATTGTCAAAGGCGTTTCTGTACCCAGACAGGTTTTTACACCAAGATCTTTTGCAAGCGTAAAAGTGTTTCCTAGCAGTGATCCAACGGCATTAAATATTTTTACATTTTCCTGTTCTGTATGCGGCCATCCTGAAAGGTTTTGCATGTAAGAAGCGCCATAATTATCTGTTTCGAATAATTGAGCTGCTCCAAAATGATAATTAGACGTCATTTTTGGATAATAGGCCCAAGTGCTGTCTTTCGTATTAGAATGCAATACCGGATAAGCCGATTTTACCGAACCGTCTTTATTAACTTGATCTTTAGTGCCGATCCAAACCATTGGCTCTGCACGTTCCCAACCCCCGAAAGGTCTTTTTTCAGGATAGGTATGAAAACCAATAAAGTTCATTCCCATTTTTGGCAATTGCGAAATGATGGCTTTATAATCTTCCTCGTTCCACCAATCTGGACCTTCCGGAAAATCATGAAATGGCTGAATCCCTCTTAATTCAAAAACTGGTTTGTGCTTTTCATTAAATCCTGAAAGTGCCAGATTTTCTATCTTTTCCTCCGGAATAATATCGCCGTCGATCATAAAACCAATTCCTAATGATTCTATAAATTTATAAGCTCCGTACAAAATACCTTCAGATGTGGCTCCAACAATAAATAGCTGTTCTTCGTTTTTAGATTTTAGATAATAGGCATCGCCTTCTATCGCACTTATTGATCTTTTATCTTTGAAATTATTGTACGTACTCAAAACAATTGACTTCCCTGAAATTTCATCTTCATTACTGTAAACTTCCAATTCAGGCAATTTATCAGTCGTAAGAAAAATATATTTCTGAAGTTCTTTTGCTGCCAGAATTTCTTTTGGCGATGCATGCTTTGGATAATAAATGGTAACCTCGTCAGAAGATTTACAGCTAACCAGAAGCATTACAATTGCAAACAAGCAAAGTAATTTTATCACACTATTTTTAAATTCAATTATAAAAACCATTTTATTACTCATATTTAAATTTAATCGGCATATCTCTTTTTTAAAAACTGCATCATTTTGTGGTTAATGTCCCACTGACTTGCCACAGGCTGATTCGTATAGGGTAAAACGGGCATATACGGCACAGGACCAAACTCTGTTGTAATACTCATTTTAGAACCATTATCTTTTTTTCTTTTGATGACTGCGTCCCACCAAAAAAGATGTTTTTCTAAAGCCTCGTTCCATTCGGGTGCAAAAGGATCAGAAACCTGAACCGCTTCTGTATGTCCAATTCTTGCATGTATATGTTCTGTTCTCAATATCGCGAGATCCATGGCCTGTTGTTGGTCTTCGAGATATGATTCTGCTACATTTACCCAGTGCGAAGCGTCTAATGTTATTTTCAATTCCGGGTTTTCCTTCAAATAAACCGCTGTTATGTGCGCTGCAAACGAAAATTTATTTCTGTGGGTTTCATGATAAATTGAAATTCCTGTTTTTAATTCGTTTTGTTTAGCGGCTTCAATAATTTTCTCATTTTGTTCTTTGCTAAAAAAATCTTTTCCGGTCTGCGAATTAATACAATAAAAATCTAATCCTGAAACTTTTTCCAACCATTTCTGATAATTTTCTAAATGTTCTTCAAAATTGGCATTTTGTGTGTCAAAATGCTGTCCGATCATGATTAAATTATATTCTTTGGCCGTTTGCAAAATTTCTTTTATTTTATTTCTGGTAACTTCTTTATTAATTGCCCATTCAACACCATCAAAACCAGCATTTTTTACTTTTATAAAGAAATCCTCCCATTTTAAATCCTCATTTCCCCAGCGCGGGCAAAAAAAATTAATATTCATACATTGTTTTATAGAGTTGATTTTATTTTTAAAACTTCCGGCCTTAAAAAAGGTTTATTCAAATCAACAATCATTTTATACGAATACGGATCAGTTCCTGCGACCATAACAATATCTCGTAAATCATCAGATGCAGGCAGCCTGCCATCCTGATCCCACGGAAGCATTGATTCGGCACTCATATAATGATTTACCAAAGCGGTTCTAAAATTACTTTCAGTTTTATTTCTAAGTGAACTGTGTAACGTATATCCGTTAAAGAAAACAACAGAACCTTTTTTTACTTCTACCGGAATAATCTGATCTTCAGAATATTTTGAAACATCAACCGTGTCAACGTCGGCAAAATTTTCATTGGTATTTTTTATTCTTGGCATGATATAACCTTCTTTGTGCGATCCGGGAATAATCCAAAGACAGCCATTTTCTATAGTTGCATCGTCAATGGCAATCCATGCACCAACTAAAGATTTATCTCTAGTTGGAATATAAAATTCATCCTGATGCCATGATTGTCCCGCTTTTCCAGGTGCTTTTACAAACAACATAGATTGCATGCATTTTACATTCTCACTAACTAAATTCTGAAGAACGTCTACAATTTTATTATGTTTCAAATATGAAAATATAACTTCTGAAATTTTATGCGGAAAATGAATTGCTACATATTTTTTTAAGATATCATCATCATTTTCAGTTTCTGATGGTTCGATTAAACCTTTGATAAAACCACGATTTCCTTTAAAGATTTCTTTGCTTTCATTTTTGAGTGTTTCCACTTCAAGATCAGTAAGCAGATTTGATACTATGAGGTAACCGTTTTTGTCATAAAACTCACGTTGCTCTTTTATATTTAGATTAGATTCTGTCATTTTTGGGTTATTGGTTTTATTAATAAATCATTAACATTGCAAATAAAAAGAGATTTTCACGAACAAACTGCTCCAGAATTGTTTAGTTTATAAACTATTTTAATATTTTTGATTATCTTCGTAAATAATTGTAATAAAATTTCTATGTTATGAAACCACATGTACAAAAATTACCATTATCGCAAAATAATTCGTTTGTTGCCAGAACGTACTGCACACCCAACTTTGAGGTAACCTGGCATCAGCATATTGAAAATGAACTGATTTTGTTTACGCAAGGCGAAGGTTTGGGCTTTATCGGTAATGATGTAAGTGAGTTTAAAACGGGCGATGTTTATTTCATTGGACCTAATGTTCCGCACACTTTCCAAAAAAGAGATAAAAACATGATAACCAGCGCAATAGTTATTCAATTTAAAGAAGACTTTTGGGGAACTGATTTTTTAAACTTACCTGAAAACCTGGAGATAAAACAACTTATTGCTACTTCTCAATTAGGTTTGAAGATTAACGAAAAGCATAAATTAAAGCTCGGAAAGTTAATTACAAAGATGCAAGATGCTTCTTCACACAAACGTATTTTATTACTCTATAAATGCCTGGCAATCCTAACAAAGAAAAATTGTTATACTAAATTAACCGAACAGCAGATTGCCTTTCATAATATTAAAGAAAAAATCAGGATTGAAAAGGTCTTTAATTATAGCATTCAGAACTTTCAGAATGAGATTAAGATCAAAGACATTGCTGACCTCGCTGGAATGACAGAACCTGCATTTTGCAACTATTTTAAGAAAAGTACCAAAAAATCGTATGTGAATTTTTTAAATGAAATTAGAATCGGTCACGTTTGTAATCTTCTTTTGGAAACGAATCTTGCCGTGTCTGATATTTGCTACGACAGCGGTTTTCAAACGATTGCCAATTTCAATAAACACTTTTTAAAACTTAAAAAAATGACCCCTTCAAAGTATAGAATTCTACACAAAAAGGAGTCTTATTTTGAAATTCCGGATATTACTTAATTCCGGATTATTGTTTCATCTCTTTTTATTCCATAAATTTTCCATTTCTTCTAGAGTTTTTCCTTTGGTTTCTGAAATAAATTTCCATACAAAAAACAACGCCAGTATTCCCATAAAACCGTAAATCCAATAGGCAAAGCCATGGTTGAATTGTTGAACTAAATAACTGCTTTTATCCATTACAGGAAAAGACCACGAAACCAGATAATTTGAAATCCATTGCATGGCAACTGCCGCAGCCATTGCTTTTCCTCGGATTTTATTTGGAAATATCTCTGAAAGTAAAACCCAGGTTACGGGTCCCCAGCTCATAGCAAAACCGGCTACATAAACCAACATGCATAATAAAGCAACAATTCCCACAGAATGACAAAAGAATGACAAACCAAGTGCAAACATTGCTATAGCCATTGCCAATGCTCCAATAATCATTAATGGTTTTCGACCTACTTTGTCAACAGTTTGAATGGCTACAACGGTGAATAATAAATTTACCGCACCGATTATAATAGTCTGCAATAAAGCGCTATCGGTTCCAGATCCCATTGTTTTGAATATTTCAGGTGCATAATATAAAACAACATTTATGCCCACAAACTGCTGAAAAAAAGAAAGCAGTAAACCAAAAATAATAACCGCTGAACCATAAGAAAGTAGTTTTCCAGAATGATCAACGAGCGTATTTTTGATTTCTCCTAAGATTCTATTAGCTTCTTCAGGATTGTTTATTTTCTGTAAAACGGCAAGAGCTTCCTCAGGTTTTGACTGTAACATTAAAGATCGTGGCGTATCCGGAACAAAGAATAATAATCCTAAGAAAAGAAGTGCCGGAATAATTTCAGAAGCAAACATAAATCTCCAGCCCATAGTATCTAACCAATTGCTGTCGCCTTGTTTTGCAATAAAATAATTGACAAAATAAACGACAAGCATTCCGAAGATAATCGCAAACTGATTCATTGAAACCAATTTACCTCTGCTTGATGCAGGTGCAATTTCTGCAATATACAAAGGCGAAAGCATAGAAGCCAATCCAACGCCAATTCCGCCAATGATTCTGTAGAACATAAAAAAGTTTATAAAAGTATGATCTCCAGTCCCTACTGTTTTAATGAATAACTCTGGTGCAGCTGAACCAATTGAAGAAATTAAAAAAAAAATTGCCGCAAGTACTAGTCCTTTTTTTCTACCTAACTTTTTACTTATAAATCCGCTGAAAAGTCCTCCAATTATGCAGCCGATTAAAGCACTAGAAACCACAAATCCTAAACGTGAACTTGCCGCAGTTTCATTTAAACCAAATGGAAGTACGAAAAATTTTTCTAATGATCCGACTGCACCCGAAATAACAGCGGTGTGATAGCCAAAAAGAAACCCACCAAAAGTGGCAATAATTGTTAATTTTAATAAATACCTGTAATTTTCAGTTTTATCCATTTTTTAATTATAAAATTTTTGAATCTTTAATTTTTTAGCGCAATGTATAATTATTTAATACATTTTAAGTTATTCTTTGAATTCTTTTTTTCTACATTTTTCCAGATTACTCTTTTGTACTAAAATGATTACCGGAAGTATACATCCCTAAATATGTTCCAACAAATCCTCCAGCGAGTTTGGTGCTTAAAATTGTAGCGTCACTATTTTTTAGGAGAAGTATCCAAGAATCATTTTCATTTTCTTTAAAATAAAAATTGAATAAACCTGCATTTCCTTCAATCCTATATAAAACCGAATCTGAGTTTTCTTGCAAGTCTGTTTCAGCTACTATTTCCCGTTTTTCATTATTTAGTATTTTAGAAACCCGTTCTACAAAAACTTTTTGTTTTCCTGAATCATTCAGACGGTTTCCTAAAAGAAAATAACTTTTTTCATTTTGAAAAGCTAACAATCCACTAGTCTGAGATTGATTTTGAAGTTTAAAATCAACTTTAGTAGAAACATCAAAATTCAAATGTTGCTGCCTTCTTCCAATAAAAGAAAAATTAGTTTCGGTTTGAATGGTTTCTTTTCGTGCTTTAATTAATAATTTTCCTTTTTCCAGCGAGTACCATTTTTCAGAAGGTGTCCGAATAAAATTCCATTTGAAATCTAATTTATCTGAATTGAAATCATCCTGCCAGATAAAATTTCCATTCATTGGCGAAATATTTTCTTTTGATGAACAAAGATTTGGCTTTTTAAATTGAAACGGAATTGGTTCTTTACCTCCCACAATTTCCGGCCAACCATCTTTCCATTTTACGGGAAGCATAAAAGTTTCTCTTCCGGTATTGTAAAGATCGTCACCGTAAGGCCTGCAACCTAAAAATACCGACCACCAATCACCATTCGATAACTCAACAAAATCGGCATGACCTGTTGTAGTTACAGGATTTGCTCTTGTTTTATCTAAATGTTTCTGAGTCAGGATTGGATTATTTGGAAAACTACTATAAGGCCCAAAAATGTGTTCGCTTCTAAAAACAACCTCGGAGTGATTGTATTCTGTTCCGCCTTGCGCACAAATCATATAGTAAAATCCGTCTTTTTTAATAATATGTGGACCTTCAATCCAAACCGGTTCTTGTGACATGTCTGTTCCGCCGTTAACAACCAATTTTGATTCGCCAACAGTTTTAGATTTTTCAAGATCAAATTCCATCATGTAAATGGCTCTATGACCTTCATGAACTGAAATATTATTGGGCGGTGGACCATTGTGAGTGATGTAAACTTTACCATCGTCATCAAAATAAATGTCCGGATCAATTCCTTCAATTTCAGGGAGCCAAATCGGATTTGACCATGGCCCAGCCGGATTTTTTGCTGTTACCAAAAAATTCCCACCGGCATCAACATTCGTACAGACTACATAAAAAAATCTTTTGTTGTATCTAATTGTTGGTGCATAAAGTCCTTTTGAAACGGCAAGTTTAAGATCCAATTGTTCTGGGCGGTCAATCACGTGACCAATCTGTTTCCAATTGACCATATCTGTGCTTTCAAAGATTGGCAATCCGGGAAAATAGGAGAAAGAAGAATTTACCAAATAAAATTTATCATGGACCCTGCAAATACCTGGATCGGGATAAAATCCTGCCAAAATCGGATTTAAATACTTTTCTTTATCCGCGGAAAGTGTTTTATAAATAGCATCATTGCCTTCGTAACGAAACCAATCAAAAGCAGCAATATTTTCTTTTTTATTATGCTTACTATTTTCTGAAATTTTGATACAGGAACTTAGTAATAACATCGAAAAGCAAGCCATTATTTTCTGTAATAAAGAATATGTTTTTTGCATTCTAAAACTTTTTGATATTTTAAAATCAAACATATCGATTCGTATTTAAATAGATTGGTACTTTCTTGCCAGAATTGAATACTATACATTCACTTTCCCTTATTGTCAAGATATTAATCCGTTTATAGAAATCTTGAAAAAGTAAAATACAAGCATTAATAAAGCCGTTCTAACTTTTGAACCCGATTAAAAATATTAAAATGCATTATATGAGGTGCTGGATTTACAGTTCGAATCCCTCTTTTTCCGTTCCAATCATATGAAAATATTGTATTAAAAAAAATTAAATATCTATATTAATAAGGAAGGTGTTTGAGTATAGAACAACTTCCGATAAGTTTACAAGTTATATTTTTCGTTTTAGAATAAAAAATATGAAATAAAATCTAAAAAAAATAAAATGACCTTTTCGATTTAAACGAAATGTTTATTAAATAAGTAGACACTTCAACTTCATATAAATAAGAGACTTAGAGATTTTTACTAAGCTTATCAATAAACTTTAATATAGAGATCAAGTGTTCGATTGTAATCCCTTCAATTCCACTATGTTCTTTTAATAACAAATTGGGGTTTCAAACACTAATTAATTGCTCGTATTAAAGCGAATAAAATGAGGATCTACGATGTATATATTAATAGGAATCTTCAATAACCTTTCTAAATCTTGCGTAAAAAAGTTCGACATTAGTTCGGGCGGGGCTACTAAGTAAAAGCTTCAGAGAAATCTGGAGCTTTTTTTTTGTTTATGAATAATCCTGATTCAATTTAAAATTGTAATAAAAGCATCTTAATAATTTATATAATAAATACTAAGTCGGAACCCCGTAGCACAAAAAAGCTATTTCATACTATAATCAAATAATTTACAAAAGAAACATTTCACAATAACGGTTAAAAAATTCTGCTCAATTAAAATAAGTATATTTCTTACAATAAATTACATTTCAATTGAATTAAAATATAAATTGTAGTATAATATTCCTATATTCGTTTACACAAAAAACATTTATAGTAATACATTATTACAAATCCTAAGGCCTATTTCATCTCAGCAATTTTAATAGAATCAACTACCTAAGAAGATTAAATTATGAAGAAAAAATTATTTTTAAAAACTTGTTTCACAAATGCAGCAGTATTAATTCTAGTAATATTTTTATCAAACTGTCAAGATAGAGATGACGCCTTACAAGAAATTGATTATACAGCTCCAGCAATTTATAAGCAGAAAGTAGACGATTATTGGAATGAATTAAAACTAGGTCTCCGCCCAGAACAATTATCTAAAATTGAAGAACTATCTACTGAAATTGACATCAATAGTTTAAAAATATATAATTTAAGAACGACCGAAAAATTATTAATTGCAAATGTTAATTATTTACAGGGATTAGATGGAGTTATTAAAATTATTTTTTATGTAAACGAAAATAAAATAGTGCGTTCAAATATTGTAACATTAAAAGCTAATGACGCCAATAGTAATTATGACAAAGTTATTGTATCTATACTAAATGCAGATAACAAAGATTTTAGTTATTCTGGGGAAATTACCTTTATGAGCCTCTCAAAAATAAAACTACTATACAGTAAATATAATCAAGGCAGAATAACCGACAATATAACACTAAGTCCTGCTCGCAATGGTTCAAAAACTAATAAAACACAAGGCAGCTGTACCGAGTATTGGTGGATAACCAGATCCGGAGGAGAAATTATCAGCAGAGTTCTTTTGTTTGTAATCTGCGACTGCAGTGGAGGAGGCGGAGGAGGCGGAGGCGGTGTTGGTGCAGAAGATTCTAAAATGAGTAATTGTGAGGGCGGTACAAACATATTTTTGGGCGGGTCAGGTGCATCATCTACTACTTCATACAAACCTACTCTTCCTTTAAGTCCTGTCGATAATCAAACCTATAGATTTACTGATCCTGCCGGAGTCTGCACAGAATACATCTTCAAAGCTGCCTCAAATTCATGGCAGATTTCTCAGGTAATACTTCCTAATATTATAATTGCTAATAATAGGGATAATTATGGTATTTTAGAATTTCAATGGCCTGCTAATAATCAAAAAGTTTACGACCCGTTTACCCATATATTTTACAGGTATGATCAAGGATCAGATTCTTGGATTGGATTACCAGCAACGGATCTGTTAATTGCTAAAGCGATTGAAGATAATATTAGCGATTCTCAACTTGATCCTTGTCCAAAAGTAATTTTAAATAAATTAAAGAATGCTACAAATTGTGATATTGCTAATATATTTACGAAATTTAGCGCTAGTAATGTATATAATGTTACAATTATATCTGGAAATGCAGGAAATAAGCCGGCTTATACTACAAAAAATAGTAAAAATAACTATACTACAATTCTAAATAATCAAGCTTATACTTCTTCTACCCAACTTTATAAAGCTGCCAATTTACTGCATGAGATAACACATGCTTATTTTCTGACGTTAGTTGATGATTATTCTGGTTCGCAAAATCCTGTGGTTTTCAACGATTTTTCAGTGAGTTTTCAGAAATTTGTAGATACAAAATATCCTGGAAGCAAGCAAGATACTCAACATGAAGAAATGGCTAATACATATATTGAAGCTATCGGTGGAGCTCTACAAGAATTTCAAACAGGAGTTCCTTTATCAAATGGACAAAAACCAGATCAAATATACACAGATCTGGCATGGGGAGGATTGATAGATGCCCCTATATTTGAAAAAGAATTCCCACAGGGAACTAATGAAAGGTTAAGAATTGAAAATAGACTTGCTTCTGAACAAACTGGTAATATAATAGGTGCTGGTACATCACAGCAACAAATCCCTTTAGGCAAACCTTGTAATTAATCAATTATGAAAAAAACATTATACATATTTATAATATCACAATTTCTTTTAAGTTGTTCTATAAATAAGGATCGAAACGCCCCTATCAATGATTATATCTCCAGTTTGAATTTGAAAAATTCAGACAAGGTTATGATTATTGAGGAAAAAATTAATAATAATGTAACCATTGACATCTTTAAGGGGAATATTTACTTTGAGCCGTATACAAATAAATATGAGAGAAATGAAGGAGTTAATGAGCCTTTGTATGACAAAAGGGACTGGGAGAAAATGAAAAGTAAATATGAAAATAAATATATAAAGGACCATTGGATAAAAGGAGATTATTGGACTTTAAAAGATTTTAAGCATCAAAATATTATTTTTATAAAACAAGAAAAGTTTCCACATCCTGGAAAATATGAAAAATTTGATTTTCAAGAAAATTACAAAGTTTTTTCATTCTCAGATTTAATATATTATAAACATAATAAGTATGCTGTATTTACCATTAAATCAACTACAACTGATTATAAAGACATTGACACAACTTCAATATTAATTTTGGAAAAAATTAAAGGAAAATGGACTGTTATTTCAAAAGTTGGAGATGGGATTTATAGATAAAAAAAAAGTATTATACTTATTTATTATATCACAATTTCTTTGCAGCTGCGTTTTAGGCAAGAAAGAAAATTTGTCAGCAACATCAAAACATGGGTATACAAACATTAGCACAAATAAAATAGATAATTTGAAGACAATTGAAGATGTAATCAAATTTACTAAATCTATAAACCCAGATTTTGCACAAAAGAATTTTGGAGAAATACAGATAAAAACTACAGATCTAATTATTACGGAATTAAATAATTGCGATTTATATAAAATTTGGAACATTCAGAATTGGCAAAAAATTGACCTCAATAATGATGGTAAAACCGATCTGCTATTTACAGCTTATTGGTACAGCACCTATCATCAATATGCTGTAGTAGAATCAGGATCAAATCAATATGAATTATTTAACTTATCAAACAACTTAGAATTTGTCTGTAAAATTGTAAAGCCTATAGTTGTAGATAATAAAAATGAATTGCTAGTTAATATTTACAAAACAGATATTGAAACTGTATCCAAACAACAAATGACACATTTTATAGATACCTTAACCTATAAATTTAATTCTTTCATAGAAAGAAACAATAAAGTCGTTAATTATGATATACAATATATAAAATTCACTTATGATAACAATTTTGAAATTGAGATAGATAACAACCAAAATGCACATTATACTTGTTTAAATGTCTTGAATGTCTCAAATTTAAAAGGCAACTATTATAAAGGAGAATCAAGAAAAAAAATTGACAAGGCTATCTTTAAAGAAATAAGTAAATTACTTGAATATATTAACGTTTTAGATTTGCCAAACGAGTATACATTAGAGAGTTATGATTTTTCGACAGTTTGGCTTGAAATTAAATTTAAAAATGGAAATATAAAAAAAATTAAAGATTATGGCGATCAAGGAACTTATGGGCTAAATGCTACATATAATAAGATGAAAAAAATCGCATTGCAAACCGATTGGAAATAGTGATCATAGAAATGAAGCTTTTGCAGATGAAAACATATACAAAAGAGAAAACCATGTAATTAATTCTTGAGATGAAAAATTACATATACTGTTTATTTAGTTTGTTATTTATTTCTTGTGCTTCTCAAAGTGAAGAAAATCAGGTGATAAACGATTTTATAAAACAACAATATACTTTAGATCCATATATTAGAGTTGTTTTAGATAAGGCAAATTCTCGAATGCAGCCTTTAGAATATTATGAAAAAGCATATCAGGATAGAAATATTCATTTAGGAGACATGAAAAGAATTACTCCAAACGGATATCCTCCATACAATTGGCCAATAGATACTGCACAATCAAAAATCTTAAAAGAAAAATACAAAAATGATACAATTACTTATTATTGGAAAAAAAAGGATTTTTACAGACCTAAATTTAAAATAATTAGTATGCAAGAATTAAATTCTACTAGCAACGCTATAAACAAGAAGTTTTACAATAGTACAGGTCTATCATTTTCTAAACCAGTAATAACAACCGATTATAAATATGCTCTAATATATTATTCAGTTTTTATTGTTGGCGGACACACGGGAGGAAAAGATGAAACCATTTTAATGGAGAATATAAACGGAAAATGGAAAACAATTAAAACCTATTCAGATCCCAATGTTATTAATTGAGCTACAAAATTACTTGCGTAGTAATCTCTAAACCTTGCAGTTAACTAGAATATGAAAAAAGTATTATACATATTTATTACATCACAATTTCTTTTAAGTTGCTCTGTAAATAAGGATATAAACGCTCCTATCAATGATTATATCTCTAGTTTGAATCTGAAAGATTCAGATAAGATTATGATTATTGAGGAAAAAATAAATAACAATGTGACTATTGACATCTTTAAAGGAAAAACCTTTTATTATACCGGAATTAACAAATATATAAAAGTAGAAGGTGTTAATGAGCCTTTATATGATGAGATAAACTGGGCGAAAATGAAACATAAATATGAAAATAAATCTGTGAGGGACTATTGGATAAAAGGAAATTATTGGACTTTAAAAGATTTTAAGCATCAAAATATTATTTTTATAAAACAGGAAAAGTTTCCAAATCCTGGAAAATATGAAAAATTTGATTTTCAAGAAAATTACAAGGTTTTTTCATTCTCAGATTTAATATATTATAAACATAAAAAATATGCTGTATTTACCATAAAATCAACAACGACAGATTATAAAGACATTGACACCACTTCTATATTAATTTTGGAAAAAATTAAAGGCAAATGGACTGTTATTTCAAAGGTAGGGGATGGTATCTATAGATAATAAAAAATTATTAGTAAATTAGAAAGAGTTAAACCTTCTATTTATAGGCATCACCCGATAATTAAATTATATTTATTTTTTTTAAATCATATATAAAATGGTTCGAGAATTGTCCCGTTAGGGCTACTAAGACAAAAAGCTTCAGAGAAATCTGGAGCTTTTTGTTTATATTTACTTTTTCAATTCTTTTTACGGTGACATAATAATTATACTCGATCGGTATTTTAGAATAAAAGCAAAAGATATATTAATAAATAAATAGATGGCTCGATTTGAACTGGAAAATTATAGAAATGTTTTACTATTTGATAATTTAATATTACTTACTAATACTTTCTATCAATCCGCTGAAGACTTCAAATATCGTCAAACAAATTCAAAAAATGATGCACTGTATAAAATGAATGATATTTTAGAACTTGAATTTCATTCAATAGGAAGCATCTTAATTTTAAAGTTGGAAAAAAAAACTCTAAAATTGGAATTTTATTCTAATCAAAGAATGAATGATTTTTTGAAATTGATCTTAAATGATGATCTCAAATTAAAAAATTCAGAAAATCTAGACTTTAAAAAATCTCTTTTACCCGTAATTATTCCCATTCTTATTTTTTTCTTAATAATCTTTATCACAGCAGAAAAGTTTGAATTAAATGACATTTTTAAATATTCAATATTAGTAATAGGATTTATAATTGCTATTATTAAAATAGTGAAAGAACAATTAAAAAGTAATGTCACAAAATATCACAGACAACTATAAAAATTGAAACAAATCGGTTAGATATTTGAATACTTCCCTATACTTACACAAAGCTTCAGAGAAATCTTGAACTTGTTATTCTCATAAAGTATTCTTTTTTAGCAACTTATTATAACTTAAAAAAAATAACTAAAAAAAACAATAAAATCCTTTTGCACATTCCAAAATTAGTTGCAATTTTGCACCGCATTAGAAAACAGGCCCGTTCGTCTATCGGTTAGGACGCATGGTTTTCATCCATGTAAGAGCGGTTCGATTCCGCTACGGGCTACAAAGAAAAAGCTTCAGAGAAATCTGAAGCTTTTTTCGTTTCTATCTTTTTGCTTTATAAAGATGTGTGCCTAAAGTCGGAGATATTAGCACAATTTTTTAATTAGAATATTTCGGAGAACGGTAATAAATCTTTTTAGTTAATCATTTCTTAATCCCTAAAAAAAATCATTTGTATTACTATAAATTCGTCTTGTTAATTCGTATGAAATAAGCTATGTTTCAAATAACGAATTGCCATAATATTTCAAAGCAAATCTTAAAAACAACTTTAATATTAAAAAATTGATTTATACAACACTTTTAAATATTGCAGTTTTTCAAGGAATCGTTTTAGGCTTAGTTATTTTAAAGTCTTCTTTATTCAATAGTAATGCAAATAAATATCTCGCATACTTACTATTTACACTTTCAATTATTTTACTGAATCATGTTTTTGAGGTTGAAGGATCTTTTACTCCCTATCCTTTTCTTCGCTTTATTGACCATATAGAATGGATATTTTTATTACCTCCTTTCTTATTCCTGTTTATCATAAACCGGATTGATGATACTGTAAAAAGCAAACAAAAATCTTTTTTATGTTTTATTCCATTTGCCTATTCTGCTGTACTTAATATTACATACGATCTTGATCGTATTGCAGGAATTTATACCATTCCTGAATCCGGCATTGGTTTAATCAAAATACTTGGTTTTATTCAATTTATTTTAGCTGTTACATTTATCCCGTTTCTACTGCTTTACTCTTATTTTATGATAAGACATTTAAAAGATTCGCAGGAAAAAAAATGGATAATTACCTTATTGACAATTGTTTCTTCATTGATATTTGCTTTTCTTATCATCTATATCGCCAGCTTATTTATTTCGTTTGATCTTTCTTCAACTATGAGTATTCTCGCTTTAGCTGCAACATTTATAATTCATTGGACAGCTTATATAGGCATTTACAAATACAAACTTGCCAAAGACAAAGAGGGCATTTTCAATTTTCTAAATAAAGATTTAGCAATTTCGTATGCCGATCTGCAAATTGTAGAAAATAGCAGAACAGAAGAATACAAAGAATCTATCACGGCAGATAATCTTTATTTTCAAAAACTGGAAATGCTTTGCAAAGAACAGCACATATATACTGATAGTACATTAAACAGAGAAAAAGCTGCCGAAAAACTAGGTATAAGTGCCGGATATCTTTCACAAATTATAAATACAATAACAGGAGACAACTTTGCCAATTACATCACACAATATCGAGTTGAAGCGGTCAAGGGAATGATCTCAAATTCTGAATTCGAAAACTATAATTTGCTGGCTATGGGATTAGAATCTGGCTTTACTTCTAAAACTACTTTTTTTAAAGCCTTCAAAAAAGTTACTGGCAAAACACCAAATGAATACAAAAACAACAGTAAATAAGTCCCATTTTGTACATTTTTAAGCTTTTGAAACCTCTGCTAATTTTGCTTTTATGAATTTTGGCTTCAAATAATTCAAATCAATTTTTATGAAAAAAATTTTAGTACTAGCTGTAATTACAGTTTTAGGGTTTGCAAATGTCAATGCCCAAGAAATTAAATTTGGTGTTAAAGGAGGTTTAAACTTTTCAACTGTCAGCGGTGACAATACCGAAAATATTGATTATGTAACATCATATAATATTGGTGTTGTATCAGAAATCCCATTATCCGAAAAATTTTCTTTCCAACCCGAAATACTATATTCTCGTCAGGGATATAGTTTCAATAATGATGTAGTTGCATTAAATTATCTGAACGTTCCTTTAATAGGGAAATATTATATAACAAAAGGATTTAGTGTTGAAGCCGGACCGCAGATAGGTTTTTTACTTTCTGCTAAAAATGAAAAAGTTAATGTAAAGGATTCATTTAATACTTTTGATTTCGGTGTTAATTTTGGTTTAGGATATAAACTTGAAAACGGACTTAATTTTGGAGCAAGATATAATCTGGGTTTAACTGACATTAATAACATAGAGGGTTCTTCTAGTAAAAATAAAAACGGCGTATTTCAAATATCTGTTGGTTATTTCTTTTTCTAAAATTTAATATTTTCAACAATGGACTAAGTGCCAGATATCGATTTTTATAAATTATTAAGCTTCAGAGAAATCTGAAGCTTTTTTGTTTTAATTGATTTTAGGTGATTGTATTTAATCGATTGTTTACAACCGATTTTTCTTTATTTTTATTCTACAAAAAAATCAAGCTCATCAAAAAATGAATACAGCTTTCTCCAATTTCCCAACTTTACAAACCGAAAGATTACTTCTAAGAAGCGTATCCGAACAAGATGCAGCACCAATTCATAAACTGCAATCTGATCCAGTTGTAAATGCATTTGTGGGCAGAGAGAACTCTTCTACTTTAGAAAGTGCAAAAGCCTATATCCTGCGAATGGAAACTTTGGTTCAGAAAAACGAATGCATGTATTGGGTAATTGCTTCAAAAAATGATAGCTCGTTTATTGGCTGCGTTTGTCTTTGGAATTACGATCAGGAAAATGAAATTGTAGAAATTGGCTATGAAATGCTTTCGGAATTACAAGGCAAAGGTTTTATGACAGAAGCGTTAAACGCAGTAATTGCTTTTACTTTTGATACAATGAAGGCTAAACTTATAACTGCTTTTCCGTCAGCTGATAATCTTAGTTCGGTTGCGATATTAAAAAAACTGCATTTTGTTTTTGAAAATGAAGCTTACAATAATAAACATCAAAATATAAAGAACTTAACTACTTATACTTTAAGACCAAAAGATTTTTAATATACAATTCATCATCAGAAAACTAACTATAGAATCTTAAAAAAGCCATTATGGAAAATCAACAAGAAGTAATCAAAAAAGCTTATACTGCCTTCAACGACAGAAATATTGACAACGCATTATCAACCATGCAGGAAGATGTGCAATGGTCTAAAGCCTGGGAAGGCGGCTACATTAGTGGCCACAACGAAATTAAATCATATTGGACAAGACAATGGACGGAAATAAATCCTAAAGTAGAACCAGTTGGTTTTGACGAAAGAGAAAACGGAAGTTTAGAAGTCAAAGTGCATCAAAATGTAAAGGACTTACAAGGCGGTTTAATGTTTGACGGATTGGTAAAACACATTTACACTTTTGAAAACGGACTAATCAAAACTATGGATATTGAATTAGTTGAAAACTAATATCATTTATCAATTAAAATACAAAAGGCACCTTAACAGTGCCTTTTTGCTTATATCTTTTTTATTTACTTTTCTTTAAAGCTTCTAGTAATTCTGCCAAATCAATAACGGCATAAGTAGACGAATAATCAGAAACTGCATACGGTAATATTAAGCTGTTATTGTGAATAATAGAACCACAAGAATATACTACATTGGGTACATAACCTTCGCGCTCGTCTTCTAAAGGCGAAAGTAAAGGTTCTGAAAGCCTTCCGATTTCTTTTCTCGGATCATCAAGATCAAATAAAGAAGCACCAATACAATAACGTCTCATTGTACCAACTCCGTGCGTAATTACAAGCCAGCCTTCTGGAGTCCAAACTGGCGAACCGCAATTTCCTATCTGTGTAATTTCCCATGTAAAACGTGGTTTTTGCAGCAGAACAGGATTATCCCATTGTGTGGCTCTGTCAGAATACATTATGTAATTGTTTACCCCATCTATTCGGGCAAGCATGGCGTATTTACCTTTTATTTTTCTAGGAAATAATGCCAGGTTTTTATTTTGCGCTCCAGCACCATGCAAAGGCATAACTCTAAAGCTGTAAAAATCTTCGGTAGAAATAAGTTTAGGTAATATGGTGTGTCCGTTATAAGCCGTATAAGTTGCCATAACACGCACAGAATCATCATCATCTACAAAACGTACAAAACGGGCATCTTCTATTCCTCGGCTTTCAGAATCCGATATCGGGAAAATAACACGTTCGGTAATGTCTGAATCCTGTTTAAATTGCAAATCGTAAAACGAGTTGGCCAGCCAGAGTATTTCCTGCATTGCCATTCTTCTTTCGTCACGAATTAAAGGATCTCTTAAAGTCGTATTCAGAATATTTTTTAGCACAGCAAATTCAAATTCATCCGGCAGATCCTGCATAATCTGAACAATATATTTGTCTGAGGTATGCATTTCCGACAATTTAGTCAAAAATCGTTCTTTGTTGAACAACGTTTTGTGTTCGATTTCTGCTTTATCAATCTGATTACCAATTTTCATGATATGCAGATTATTGTCTTTATCCAGAATTCCTCTTCTAAAAACAATAGATGAAATGTGTCCCTCGCCCGTTGCACGAAACGAAATTACAACTCGCTTCTCCCCTGCTTCCAGACCCGTTTGATCAAAATCTTCTATAATTGAAGGATTAAAAATAGCCGCAGATTCAATCGCGTATTCCATTGTACAATAAGAACCTATCAGCATTTTTCGGTCAGAAGACATCGCATCATAATCGATCTGCATTCCTTCGATTATGGGTCTTATTTTTTCACAATGTCTAAAAAATACTGCCGAAATATTTCTATGACGTCTCGCAAACTCACGAAGCGTCTGCTCCAAAGTTTGAGCTACTTGTTTATCATCCAGCATCATTATCCGAATTACCATTTGCTGGGTCCTTTCGTTGCCGTTCATAAAATATCGGGCAACAACTCTTCTTGAATCTGGTGTAAATTTTATATCTTTTCGGATTACTGATACTCGCATAAATTTGTTTTTTTAAATTAAAATAAAAATAAGTGAACTGGTTTTGAAACAAATTATCATCTCTATTTTACAACAAGTTACTAATTTTGTTAACTAAAAAACATAATTTTTTATTAAAAATTCTTTTTGAAGTTTTATTTCAGAAGAAGAATAGTACGATTTAATAAAACCCTAAACCTCAGAATTGGTTTCTATAATGGTTTTCACACTTTCGATAAAAGTTTCGGTATCTTTAATTTCTTGTTTTATTGATACATGATGATCAGATAATTTAAACTGATCCAACATATCTTTTTTTAGGTATTTAATCATCGATTCAATACTTCGCGTGTCACTTTCATGTCTCTTTTTTAATTCACGCTGTTTGCTTTCCAGGTATTTCAAAGTCTCTTTTAATCTTTGAACGTTTAATTTTTCCAATCTTCTTTTCGGCTTAAAAATTTAATAAAAAAACGACAATCAGGAATGGGATAAGATTCTTTTTTTTTCCAAAAACCACTTAATTTTTTGAATTTATCCCGCTCCAGATTGCCGTCTTTTTACACTTACGTGCAAACCGATATTTTGGTTTGCGAATAATTCTTAAATTTTAAAAAAATCGGTTTCATTTTAAAAACAAACAAAAAAGTACAGCGATAAACTGTACTTTTTTAATTCTTTTATTTGCCATTACAGCTTGTAATTATTTAAACTTTCGCTCCGTTTCGTTAATCTCCAAATCGTTGATGCTTGCATATCGTCTGGCCATTAAACCATTCTCGTCAAACTCCCAATTTTCGTTTCCGTAAGAGCGGTACCATTTTCCTTCGCTGTTACGCCATTCGTATTCAAAACGAACAGCAATTTTATTATCTGTAAAAGCCCAAAGTTCTTTTTTGAGTTTGTATTCGAATTCTTTTTCCCATTTGGCTGTCAAAAAAGCTTTTGCTTCCTCTCGGCCGTTAATAAATAAATTTCTATTTCTCCATTCTGTATCAATTGTATAAGCAAGAGATACTCTTTCCGGATCTTTAGAATTCCAGGCATCTTCTGCCAGCTGTACTTTTTGTGCTGCCGTTTCTGAAGTAAACGGTGGAAGCGGAAATTTTTGTTCCATAATTATTGTATTAAGTTCTTAACTATTGTTTTAGCTTTTTCTATTGGCCATTGATTTTTAAAAAGCTGACTTTCGATTAACGCACTTTCGAAAAGTAAATAAACATGATCTGCTGTATTTTCTTCAACTGTAATTGTTCTGAAATATTCCCGTAAATCATTTTTATGACTTTGAATGACTTCCAGAATTTTAGTATTATCCGCCGGGATTTCCGAAAGAATATTTAAAAAACTACAACCTCTAAAATTTTCCTTTTCATTCATAAAAATCAGAAAATCAAAAGAAGCCACTATTTTAGTTTGGTTGGTCTCACTTTTAGAAGTAAACAAATGAAGCTGATCAAACCAGTAAAAATGTCTCTTATTCAAAAACTCCACACACAAATCTTCTTTGGATTTAAAGTGCTGATAAAAACTTGCCTTCGCCACTTTTGACTCTGCAATGATTTGATTAATTCCCGTAGAATTATAACCTTGTTTAGGAAAAAGTTCAAAAGCTGTTTCTAAAATTCTTTGTTTTGGTGCCATCTTTTATTTTTAATCTTAATTCAAAGGTAAAAAATATTTTCAATATACAGACCAGTCTGTCTATATTTTTTTAGAATGAAAAAATATCAAGACTCTTATTTTAACTTACATTTGAATAAATTATGAAACTTTGTATTAGATAACCTCATCAAAATCTGCAATACATTCCAATATGCTTCCACCAAAAATGTATCATCAAGAGTTTGATTCTCCCGAAGAATTGCAAGATGCTATCAATTGTTTTTGGTACACAGCAATAGACTTTAACGAACAGGCATCTAGTTTTGAAGTAACGCCTGATGGTTATACCGAAATTATTTTTTATTTCGGAAGCAATTTAAAAATATCACGCAATGGTGTTTTTCATTCTATGCCCTCCCCTTTTATGATGGGACTGCTTAATCAGCCTGTTCATTTTCATACAAAAAACAAAGTTGAAGTAATTGGCATTCGATGTTATCCGTGGACTGTTTTTGATTTACTCGGACTCCCGTCTGGCGAAAAAGGAGTTCAGACCTTTGAGCATCCTATTGCAGAGCTGCAATCGAACTTAAATAAATGTATCGAAACAGGAAAAATAGAAGATGCAATCCATCAGATTAAACACTATTTTCTTGATGCAAAATCGCACATTCCTGCCAATAGCATGTTGTTTAAAGCAGGAGTTGCCATGAGAGGCGCAAACGGAACAATGCTTGTAAGCGAGGTGGCAGAAGCTGCGCACGCAACCGTTCGTACATTAGAACGAAAGTTCAAGCAATCGTCTGGACATACTGTAAAAGATGTTTCGGCTTTAATGCGTTTTGAGCAGGTGCGAAACCAATTGTGGAGTGATCCCGATACCAATATTGCCAGTCTTGCTCATGAAGTTGGTTATTCTGATCAATCTCACCTCATCAGAGAGTTTAAGCGCTATAGTGGCGTTACTCCGGCTGCTTTTGCCCGAAAAACCAAAAAAGGAAGACAAATAATGGGAGATGATTTTGTCGTATTTGTACAATCCTAACAATTCAATATTCCGGAATTTTGTCAAATAAATTATGACAAACATGGAATCAATAAAACATAAAGTGCTCGTTTCGGGCGCAAGTATAGCCGGACTTTCAACGGCCTATTGGATGAACAAATTGGGCTATCAGGTTACTGTAGTCGAAATTGCAAACGAACCCAGAACAATGGGCGGAGCTGTAGATTTTAAAGAATCTGCTGTGGAAATTGCAAAACGCATGGGAATTTTTGAACAGCTAAAAGCAAACCGTCTTCATGTTGAAAAAGTTGAATTTAAAAACGATCAGGATATTATAGAAGGCTCAATACTACTTGAAAATAATCCCGAGGAACTTCCTGATGATGAAATCGAAATTGAACGCGATAAATTTATCCGCATTTTAATGGATGAATTAAAAAATGACGTTGAGTTTATTTTTAATGACAGCATTTCAGCATTAGAAGAAACAAAAGACAATATTTCGGTTGCTTTTAAATCTGGTTTAGAACAGACATTTTCCTTAGTTTTTGGCTGTGACGGCATACATTCTGTTGTGCGAAAAATTTGTTTTGGTGATGAAACTCAATACGCGCATTTTCTGAATGCTTATTTCTCTATCACAATTTTAGACCAATTGCTCGTAAAGCAAAAAACGATGGAAATGTACAACGTGCCAGACAAGTCTATAATGCTAAATGCTTACAACAACAAAACCGATATTATTTTTTGTTTTTATGCTGAAAATGAAATTCCGTACGATTATCGCAATATCGAACAACAGCGAGAAATTATCTTAAATCAATTTTCTGGAGAAAGCTGGAGAACTTCTGAATTATTAGAAATAATAGAAAATTCTAAAAACTTTTATTTCGATAAATTCTGCCAGATAAAAATGCCATCCTGGACAAAAGGCAGAGTTGCACTTGTGGGTGACGCCGGTTATTGCGCATCGCCGGCTGCAGGAATGGGCGCTTCATTATCAATGATTGGAGCAGGAATTTTAGCCGATGCCTTGCAAAAACACAACGGAAATTTTGAAGCAGCATTTGAAGAGTACAACCAAAATCTTCGTCCGTTTATTGAAGAAGTGCAAACAAGAGCAGCATTAAATATTCAAGAAAATTTTATTCCGAGAACCGAAGAAGCCATTCGTTTACGAAACACACAAGCAGCGTTTTTTTAGTCACAGATTTCACAGATTAAATGGATTAATCATTAAAATTTTTTATCCCGATAGCTATCGGGAGTGGCAAAACTCTAAACACCTATAGTTAAAAATATACATCATGTTATTACAAAATAAAAAAGTCACCATTATTGGTGCAGGACCAGTTGGCTTGATAATTGCTAAATTATTACAACAAAAAGGAGTAAATATTAATGCTTACGAAAGAGATAAAGACGATCAAACCAGAATTTGGGGCGGTACGCTTGATCTTCATCAACAATCTGGACAAAAAGCAATGAAAGAAGCTGGATTATTAGAAAGTTATTTTGCTATCGCAAAACCAATGGGAAGGATTATTGTTGATAATCAATCGAAAGTTTTATTTCGTAAAGATTCAAGACCCGAGGAACGTTACGATAATCCAGAAATTAACCGAAACGATTTGAGAAAACTTTTACTCAATAGTTTAACAAGCGAAACAGTGGTTTGGGACAGAAAATTTACGGGACTTGAAAAACAAAACGGAAAATGGCTTTTGCACTTTGAAAACGGAATTACCGAAACTGCAGATTTTGTAATTGGTGCCAATGGCGGTATGTCGCAGGCAAGAAAATACATTACCGATTCAGTTCCAGAATATACCGGAACTTATATTATACAAGGCGAGGTTTTACAGCCAGAAATACAATGTCCTGATTTCTTTAATCTTTGCGAAAACAAAATTTTAATGACAACAAGCAAAGGAATTAATTTGGTTGCAAATCCAGATAATAACGGCGCATTGACCTACAATGTTACTTTTAGAAAACCTGAAGAATGGGTTCTTCAAAATCAATTAGATTTTAAAAATACAAATACTATTACTGCTTTTCTTTCAGATCTATTTTCGGATTGGCATGAATGTTATAAAGAATTATTTCGCTCCACTTCTTTCTTTACCGGATTACCAACCCGAAAAATTTCTTTAGACAATTCCTGGAAAAATAACCGTCCCTTGCCTATCACGCTTATTGGAGATGCCGCACACATAATGCCTCCTTTTGCCGGCGAAGGTGCCAACAGCGGTTTGGTAGATGCTTTAATTTTATCCGAAAATCTAACCAGCGGAAAATTTGAAACGATAGAAACTGCCATTGCAGATTACGAACAAAAAATGTTTGTTTACGCAAAAGAAGCGCAGCGTCAAACTAGTGAAAACGAAATTGCAATGCACGAATCGGATTTTTCTTTTCAAAAAAGATTTAATTCTTAAGCTATTTTTCGCAAAACAAACGACACATTCAACAAATTATAAAGTTTCGTTAATGGGCAAATTCTAATGTTATTCTAATGTTGCGCTTTAAATTTAGATCTAACTTGCGCCTCCATAAACAGTTAGAAAATGTTGAACAGAATTAAAAATAGTATCTTATGTAAATGCCTGCAGGCGTTGCTAATTGGCTACTTTTTAATGAGCAGTATCAACTTATCCAACAACGTTATTTTGATTGCAAATAGCAATATCGAGAGCAATTCAGTTAAAGGAATAGCTTGCAATTTTCTTAAAAAAATATTCAAATGTGACAGAATTACAGAAGAATTGGACGATTACAAAATCAAAGATTCTAAAACGACCAAAGTCACAAAAGGAATTCCTTTATTAGAATATTTAATTCCTCACGAAACTCCAATTACAGCATTATACTTTCAAAAAGAATCTAAAGGAAAAAAGCATTTAGACAATCCAATATTCTCATTTGGATTTCATGGCAAAATACATTTACGTCCGCCCCAGATTATAGCATAAATATTTTTTTTAAGGATCAGAAGTAATTCTGTGATCCTTTATATGGTTTTGCCATAAACGATATCTATCTATTAATCTTGTATTTATATAAATCCATGACACCTTTTAAACGTTTTTATAATTTACTTAAACTCGATAAGCGCGACGTATACCAAATTATATTTTATGCTGCTTTTGCCGGTTTAGTAAACCTTTCTCTGCCTTTAGGAATTCAGGCTATTATTAATTTTATCCAGAGCGGACAACTTAGTGTTTCCTGGATTGTCCTTGTATTTTTGGTTACTGTGGGCGTTGGTTTTGGCGGCGTGTTGACCATTTTACAACTTCGAATTGTAGAAAATCTGCAGCAACGAATTTTCGTTCGTTCTTCTTTTGAATTTGCATACAGAATGCCTTTAATTAAATTTAAAGAAATGTATTCTGAATATGCACCAGAAAAAGCAAACCGCTTTTTTGATACACTTATGGTTCAAAAAGGCACTGCAAAACTATTATTAGATTTCTGCACCGCTTTTCTGCAAGTAGGTCTTGGTATCATATTATTAGTTTTGTACCATTCTTTCTTTACCGTAATTGGACTTTTCTTTATTGCAATTTTATATATCATTTTTAAATTTTCGTACAAAGACGGTTTAGAAACCAGTCTTTACGAATCTAAGTTTAAATATAAAGTTGCGGCGTGGCTTCAGGAAATAGCACGCAACCGCGAAAGTTTCCGCAAAAAAGCAAGTTTTGAATATGCTTTAGAAAGAAACGACGGTTATGTGAGTGAATATGTGAATTTTCGCGAAAAGCATTTTCAGGTCATGAAAAAGCAATACATACAACTTACCATTTTTAAAGTTCTGGTTACAGCTGCCCTCCTATCTATTGGTGGTTTCTTGGTAATTCATCATCAAATGAATATCGGGCAGTTTGTAGCAGCAGAAATTGTTATTGTACTGCTTATTAATTCGGTAGAAAAAATAATCTTCGGTCTAGAATCTTTTTATGATGTTTTGACTTCTGTAGAAAAAATTGGTCAGGTAACGGATATGGAAATTTCTTGTATTCCGAAATCATCAACTGTAACTGAAACCGGAATCACCATCGAAACCGAAAGTATTGCGTACAATTATCCCGGTTACAATAAAAAATCGCTTAAAAACATTAATCTAAAAATATCTCAAGGCGAAAAAATAATATTGACCGGAACAAACGGCGCCGGAAAAAGTACTTTGCTGCGTTTACTTTCCGGCTTATTAGAACCCGAAAGCGGTGCTATGTATGTAACTGATAATTATATGAATCGTCTCGACGAAGATACCTACAGAGCGCAGGCCGGTACTTTCCTGCATGGCGACACCCTTTTTGCGGGAACTATTAGAGAAAATATTCTTTTTGGAAATACTACTATTAATAATGATGAGCTAAAATGGGCTTTAGATAATGTCTGCCTGACACCGTATATCAAAACTTTTCCGAATGGGCTGGAGAATCAAATTCATCCCGGCGGGAGCGAACTTTCTGCTTCTGATATTCAGAAAATATTATTGGCACGAAGTATTGTTCACAAACCCAATATATTGTTCTTAGAAGATCCAGTTGACAAGATGGATGAATTGACTTCGACTAAAATAGTTGATTTTTTACTTTCTGAAGAACATAACTGGACGGTAATTATTACGTCTAAAAATGATATCTGGAAGAACAAATGCAACCGTATGATTACGATTGATGATGGAAAAATTACAAACGACATAAAGCTATAATTATGCTCAATATATCTAAAGATAATAATGTACTTATAACGCCGGGAAAGTACAATTCTATAAGCCGTGTTGCCCGAAGACCTCACTATAAAATCCTGAATAAAATTATAATAGGCTTTTTGATTTTTGCCGTTGCCTGTCTTTTTCTTCCGTGGACACAGAATATTTCCGGAAGTGGTTCAGTTACGACTTTAAAACCAGATCAAAGACCTCAAACCGTGCACAATGCAATTGCAGGAAGAATCGAAAAATGGTTTGTAAAAGAAGGTGATTATGTAAAAAAAGGAGATACCATTTTGTTTATTTCTGAAATAAAAGAAGATTACCTAGATCCTAATTTAATTGGAAACACCAAACAACAGGTTGATGCCAAAAAGATGGCTGTAGCATCTTACGGAGACAAAGTAAACTCGCTTGATGTTCAGGCGCAGTCATTGAATACCGAAAGACAATTAAAACTGCAGCAAGCCCAAAATAAAATAAAACAGGCACAGCTGAAAATTAAGAGCGACAGTATGGATCTGCAGGCGGTAAAAACGCAGTTAAAAATTGCGCAGACTCAGTTTAACCGTTCCACAGCACTGAATAAAGAAGGTCTAAAACCCGTTTCTGATGTAGAACAAAAAAGGTTAAAACTTCAGGAATCTGAAGCGTATATTATTACACAGGAAAATAAATTATTGAGCAGTAAAAACGAATTTATTAATGCCAAAGTAGAAATTAACCGTATTACGGCAGAATATTCAGAAAAAATTTCGAAATCAAAAAGTGATAAGTTTACCGCTTTAAGTACGCAGTATGACACAGAGGCTCAGGTTAATAAACTGCAGAATCAATATGTAAATTACAGCATCAGAAATGGTTTGTATTACATTACAGCCCCTCAGAGCGGTTATGTAAACCGTGCTTTACTGGCTGGTCTTGGCGAAACTATAAAAGAAGGAACTCCTGTGGTGAGCATTATGCCGGCAAGTTATGATATTGCTGTAGAAACGTATGTTGACCCAATCGATCTTCCGTTGGTACATCGCGGTGCAAAAGTCCGAGTTTGGTTTGACGGATGGCCGAGAATTGTATTTTCTGGGTGGCCGGGATTATCTTACGGAACTTTTGGAGGAAGAATTGTTGCAATCGAAAACTTTATCAGCGCCAACGGCAAATACAGAATTTTGGTTTCACCAGACGATAAAGATCAAAAGTGGCCAAAAGAATTGAGTATTGGTGCCGGAGCGCAAAGTATCGCTTTGCTAGACACGGTTTCTATATGGTATGAAATATGGCGAAACCTAAATGGTTTTCCGCCAAATTATTATAAAGCAGATGAAAAAGCAGGAAATGGAAAGGAGAAAAAATAAAATGAGATTAAGTATCACACTATTTTCTTTTTTATTTCTATTCGGCTATTTTAATTCCTACAGTCAGGATTTTATCAAAGACGAATTAAGTTACAGCGAATTTTTAGGATACGTAAAAAAATACCATCCGCTAGTAAAACAAGCCAATCTAGAAGTAAGTAATGCTCAGGCAAAACTTATGGCGGCGCGCGGCGGATTTGATCCAAAAATTGAAGTTGATTACAATAAAAAAGAATTTAAAGGAACCGAATATTATTCGCTATTAAACAGCAGTTTCAAAATTCCGACTTGGTATGGAGTTGAAATAAAAGCGGGTTTTGATCAAACAGACGGACAATATTACAATCCGCAGAACCGAACTCCCGATGCAGGATTAACTTCTTTGGGAATTAGTGTTGCTTTAGGACAAGGTTTGTTTATAAACCAAAGAATGGCGGATGTGAGAGAAGGAAAACTTCAGATAAAACTAAGTGATGCCGAACGAAAACTAAAAGCAATTGCCGTTTTGTATAAAGCCAGCGAAGCTTATTTTGAATGGCGAAAAAGCTTTAATGAAGCACAGCTTTATAAAAATTATCTTGGTTTTGCGAGCATTCGTTTTAAAGGTGTAAAACAATTAATTGAACATGGAGATTCTCCGGCAATTGACAGTATTGAAGCCAAAATCACGGTAAGAAACAGAGAATTAAATGTCGAAAATGGAAATTTAAAATTAGCCAAAGCATCTCTAAATCTTTCTAATTATTTATGGATTGAAAATGTGCCGGTAGAATTGGACGCGAATGTAAAACCAGAGGAAAATTTAATCAATACTTTAGAACAAACGCTGAAAACCGATGCGATGCTCGTAAACGTAGAAACACTGGATTCGCATCCAAAAATGATGGCGCTGGAAACGAAATTATCGATGCTGGAAATCAATCGCCAATTGAAAGCCAATTTATTGCTTCCGAAAGTAAATGTGGGATACAATTATATTTCTGAACCCGTTTATTTTGATTCTTTTAATGCTGATGATTATAAATTTAATATCGATTTTAGTATTCCGATTTTCTTGCGAAAAGAACGCGGAAATCTTAAAATTGCTAAAATTAAAATTCAAGATTTAAAATTTGACATTGAACAACAGCGTCTTGAACTTAAAAATAAAATTAAAGCGCAGCAAACCGAAATTTCATCTCTAAAAAGGCAGATTACAGTTATTGATAATTTGGTTAAAGATTATATGTTTATGCTGAACTCCGAAGAGAAATTATTTGCATTCGGCGAAAGCTCAATATTCTTAATTAATTCGAGAGAAAATAATCTGGTAAGTGCCAAACTTTCTCAGATTGGTATCGAAAATCAGTTTTATATTTCAAATGCCGAATTGTATAAAATACTGGCAAATCCGGATTGAAGTGGAACCTAGTTTTTTCTTTAATGTTAACTTGGATTTTTTAATTTATATATAAACATCACAGAGTTAACACAATACAAAAATTCAATAAAAATTGTGAATATCTATTTCTCTAATTCAGTCATTTATTTTCTGCTAAAATCTATCTTTGGCATCCTTAAAATTTTAAAGAAATGAGCGCAACTTGGTACGAATGCAAAGTAAAATATAGAAAAACAGATGAAACGGGCGGGCAGAAAGTATTAACAGAGCCTTATTTGGTTGATGCTGTTTCTTACACAGAAGCAGAAAGCAGAATCAACGAAGAAATGGCCGCTTATATTAGTGAAGAATTTAAAATCACGAATATAAAAGTGGCTAATTATGCCGAAATTCACCCTTTTGAAAATGCTGACCGCTGGTTTAAATCAAAAATTTCTTTATTGGCTTATGATGAAGAAAGCGGTAAAGAAAGAAAATCAAACATGTATATGCTGATTCAGGCAAATGACGTGAGAGAAGCTTATGATAATACCCTTGCCGTAATGCAAAACACAATGGGAGAATATTCTATTCCTGCTATTGCCGAATCTCCAATTATGGACGTTTTCCCTTATTTTAGCGGCGATGAAGATGAATTAGAACAATTAGAAAGATTCAACGCACTGAAAGCTTCAAAACCAGAAGCCGATAAATGGGCAGAAAATCAAGAAGCTGCTACTGCTGATGCTGTAGAAGCATAGTTTTTAGCAATAAAATAATTAAAAAAGCCATTCAGAAATGAGTGGCTTTCTTATTTTCTGCTATTTAAAAAACTGATTTAATTTTAAATATTATATTAGCTGTAAAATATTGAAAAGCAAAGTATTTCACTTTATGAAACCAAATCTTTAACCAAAGAAACCAACCTAAAATGACCAGGAAAAACCTAATTCTAATTGGATTTATTATTTTAAAATTTGTTTTGCAATATTTCTTAATAAGTCCAGAATACGATTTGCAAAGAGACGAATATCTGCATCTTGATCAGGCACATCATTTGGCTTGGGGATATTTGTCTGTACCACCCGTTACTTCCTGGTTTTCGTATCTTATATTTTTACTGGGAAATTCTTTTTTCTGGGTCAAATTCTTTCCTTCCCTTTTTGGTGCTCTAACACTTCTTGTGGTCTGGAAAACTATCGAAACCTTAAAAGGAGATCTTTATGCCTTAATTTTAGGTTCCATTTGTGTTTTACTTTCGGCATTACTGCGAATTAATATGTTGTATCAACCCAACTCGCTGGATGTATTATGTTGGACGGGGTTTTATTATGTTCTCATTTTATATATAACTTCAGAAAATAAGAAATGGCTTTTTGTTGGAGCTGTTATTTTTGCTTTTGGTTTTCTTAATAAATACAATATTCTCTTTCTGCTTATTGGCCTCTTCCCTGCTCTTTTATTGTCTGATCAAAGAAAAATTTTCGTAGAGAAAAAATTGTATCTCGCTTTAGTTTTAGGATTATTATTGATCTTACCCAATCTGTTATGGCAGTATAATAATCAATTTCCGATTGTGCATCATATGAAAGAATTGGCAGAAACGCAGCTCGTAAATGTTGATCGTTTAGGATTTTTAAAAGAGCAGTTGTTGTTTTTTATTGGTGGCTTTTTGGTTATTCTTTCCGGATTGTATGCTTTATTATTCTACAAACCTTTTGCCAGGTACAAACTCTTCTTTTGGACGATTGTTTTTACACTACTTGTTTTTATCTACTTTAAAGCAAAAGCTTATTATGCAATAGGCATTTATCCGATTTATATTGCTTTTGGAGCCGTTTTTCTATCCAATATTTTAAAAACAGGATGGAAAATTTATTTAAAACCTGTTTTTATCCTTATACCTTTATTATTTTTTATTCCGATGTACAATCTCGCTTTTCCGAATAAAAGTCCGGAATATATTGTACAGCATTCCGAAAAATATAAAAAATTGGGAATGCTGCGCTGGGAAGACGGAAAAGATCACAATCTGCCACAAGATTTTGCCGATATGCTGGGATGGAAAGAACTGGCCCGCAAAACAGATTCTGTTTATGCTTTACTGCCTAATCCCGAAAAAACATTGGTGCTTTGCGATAATTATGGACAAGCCGGAGCGATTAATTATTATTCTAAAAAAGGAATTAAAGCCGTTTCTTTTAATGCTGATTATGTGAATTGGTTTAATCTTGATATTCTATATAAAAATGTAATTCGAGTTAAAGAATTTGAAGAAAGCAACGAGGAATTAAAAGAGACAAGCCCTTATTTTGAAACTGGAATTATCGCCGGAGAAATCACAAATAAAAATGCACGGGAATACAAAACTACTATTTTTGTTTTTTCAGGTGCTAGAATTGATATCCGAAAAAGAATAGAAAGCGAAATCAAAGAAACCAAAAACTATCAAAAATGATAGATTTCACCAATATTGATTATCTACAAAACGGAAATCAAAAACAAATTCGAGCTTTTAAAGTCTTGACTCAAAATCAGGTTTTAGCCAAAATTTCTTCGTTTAATCCTATTTTAGTTGGCACAATTCCGATAAATATTGATATTGAAAACAGTGATCTCGATATCGTTTGTTATTGGGAAAACAAAAATAACTTTATCGAAAGAATTCAATTTCTTTTTGGAAATGAAAGTTTCTTTACAATCAGAGAAACTATAATTGACAATGTAGAATCTGTTATCTCCAGCTTTAAAATTGAAGATTTTGAAATTGAGATCTTCGGACAAAATATTCCAAGCAAAAATCAAAATGGCTACAAACACATGATCATAGAACACAAAATTTTACAATTAAAAGGTGAAAATTTTAGATTAGAGATTATTAAACTCAAACAAAACGGTCTCAAAACAGAACCTGCTTTCGCTTTTTTATTAGGTTTAAAAGGAAATCCATATTCAGAATTACTTGAATATCAGATTTAATTACTTCATTTAAAAAACATAAACAACTATACACCAAATAATTACACTAAACAAACCCGTTTTATAAAATAATTTCGAATTTTCTTTGCATAACCGTATTTACTGTGTATCTTTGCACCCGAAACATCGCGGGATAGAGCAGTAGGCAGCTCGTCGGGCTCATAACCCGAAGGTCACAGGTTCGAGTCCTGTTCCCGCTACTAAGAAAAAAGCTTCAGAGAAATCTGGAGCTTTTTTGTTTATAATTATTTTTGCGTTATTCAAGGTGCAGATTACTAATTTACGCTAATCTATTGTGATTATATTAAATAAAAACCGCATAAAGCATTTTCATGCTTTATGCGGTTTTTATTTTTTTCGAACTATGAGCATAAAGTACTAGAAGCTATTATTTTCTCTTTTTAAATTCTATATTACCTAAACCTAAATCAGATTTTAGTATTATCTCGTCAGAATTTTTTATTTCGAAAATCAACTCTCTACTAATTTGCAACTCTGCTATTTCCCATATTTTATTACCACTTTTTAAAGCTTCCTCAGTAGATTGAATTGGCGAATAAATTGGGCTTTCTAAAATATCAGAAGGATCTAAGTTTATATTAATTTTCAGTAAATTATTTTTTAAAGGCTCAACTTGGACATTAGTAACAAAATAGCCTGGTGTGTAGCCTTCTCTAGTATCATCAAACAAATCTGTATTACCGTAAAATATTCCTGCTAAGGCCATCTCTACATTTTCTCCTTTTGCATTTTTCTCTTTCCAAGAATACCCTTCAAAATTTGGAATAGTTTTAATGTCGACTTTTTTTAATATTAAAAGAAGATTCTCATTAGGAGTATCAGGATGTTTATACTCATATTCCCCAATGAAATTATTTAAATCATCATTTTTTTGGACTATTGAAACTTTATTTACACTAACTGAAGGTTTTACTTTCTGTCCTTTATTTTCTATTTTATTGTCCTTGCAACTTATTATTGAAAGCACAAATAATAACGTTAATGTGGATTTTTTAAATAAAATCATATTTTCATTTTAATGCTAAAATATAATATCCCGTAAAAAAAACACGAGCTAAAGTAATTTTCTTTTTTATTCATCACCTATTTCAGGAAAACATTCCACTTTTTCTTTTTTCAAATCAATTTCAATAATTTTTCCATTGACTAAATCGAATTTTATAGCCTTTAAAATTTTGTCATATTTTCCCGCCGAATTTTCCTTATCAATAACTACAGCAAAACATGAATTTCCTTTTTCAGTTTTGCATGCATAACTAAATACTTTGCCATCTCCTAGAATATAATTATACTCCCCTAATTCTGTATATTTTTCAAGCTCTTTAATATCGATACATTTCCAATTGTATTTTTCTACTCTTTTAAAAAGAGCAATAAATAAAACACCATTGTCTTTTTGAAGTGAAAAAACATAATTTGATAAGCGAATGATATTTTTATCATCTGTATACTCATCTAATGAATAGTCTTTTAATGTTTGATATTTTACCTCAACATCTAAAGTTGAATCTACAATAAATTCATTATAATCCTTATCAAAAACAAATTTACCTATATTGTAATTGACTTGCACATCTGAAAAATCAGAATCATTTTCATTATAAACTGTATTAATTGAAAATTTTTTAAATTCATTTTTCTTTTCAAGATTTTGAATACTATCTTGAGTTGAAGTTTTTACATAGCTTACTTCAGTCTTTGAAATATCATGTTTTTGATTGCATGATATAAAAACGAATGTAAAAATTAGCACTAGGTTTCTCATTTTTTTTATTAATTATTCTTTCTAATAAGTTTCCGAAACTAAGAAACCATACTTTTCAGATTTATTAGAGATGCTGTTTTTTAAATCAAAAACCTCACTATTAATATAATACTTGTCTTTTACCTTTACAATTTTTACTTCAGGAATTTGTGTGTTTTCAAAATATTCTGAACCTTGGAGAAGACATTTTTTGTGATATAAAAATAAAGTATCTCCATCTTGATAAGGCACCATCAAGTCTTTTAAAGGACGTTCTGCAATATACGACGAGTCTTTTGCTACCTTAATATAATAAGTATAATTGTAACTTGGCTCATAAGAATCTAAAAGCAAAATATAATCTCTATACCATGAATCATCAATTTTTAATTTTGAGATAGAATTGAAGAAAGCGGTTTGGATTTCTTTAGATTTTTTATCGATACTATTAGTTCTCCAATCGGTTTCTTTTAACCTCTTTTCTTCAGAATCTACTTTGAAAGATTCGATTTTTTCCCATGAGTTATTTTTGTACTGATACAAATCTGTTTGATAATTTTCTTTAGTTTTATTAGGACTGTCATAGCTTGGCGTTTCAACTAAATACTTTTTGTCAACTAAGAAAACATAAATATCAAATATCTTTTTTAATTCTTCTATGTTTAATTTATTTACATAAGCTTGTAGTTTCTCATATTCATCTTTAGTAAAGTATTTTGAATGCTTTTTGAAAAAAAGAAAATCCTTAGGAATCAGGAAAGTTTCTAGATTACCAAAATCATTGCCTTTTTTCGGATCGTATGTAATTCCATAATCGTATGAGGTTGTAAAAAAACCTCCTCCATTAGAACTATCATAAATATGCCCATTTATTTTTAAAATTTTGTCAAAATCGAAATTGCTTATTTGTGGAATACTAATAATTTGCTTTTTTTCTATTTTGTTATCCTTACAACTAATTATTGAAGATATAATTAAAAAGACAGAAATGAAGCTTAAGATTTTTTTTGACATAACTTTTTTGTACGAAAATAACATATTTTTCAACAATTTCTATGAATAAAAAAACTGCACAAAAATCTTTTTAGACTTTTGTACAGTTTCTTATTTTTTTGGCAGAGCCACAAAGTTTCAAGTAAAAAACTTCAATTCATCATTACTTATTATTAAATTATTTTTTCTCTAATCTAATTCATTGATTCTAAACTGAATTGAAATTTCTCAATGATTGAGGAAGCCTTTAAAATTTATGATTTAATAACACATCATTGTAAAGCTCAATCCCTTGTTTGTCGATATTTTTAGTCAAGATTTTTTTGATAAAAATCCAGTTATTATTTTCATAAATATAAAAGTAAGTGTAAGCATTGTCTTTTAAATCAAACTCTCCTGATCCATCGTTATAATATTTCGAAATTGCTTCTTTAGGCAAAAAATCAGCAACAATGTAATAATCGTTTGGTTTATTCTTTAAAACTTCTCTTACCTTATCACTAATTTGTTTAGTATTATACATGGCTTGATCTATATTTTCAAATTGACCAAAAAAGCCATCTCTATTTGAAACATCCCAGAAATTTTGGATTAGGCTTGATTTCCCAATGTAATTAACACTAAATCCTCCTAAATTTCTATCAAAAAAAGTAAAAACAGGATAAGTTGGACCTCCAGATACTCCATCTGGAAGAGTTAAACCGTTCTTTTTATATTTTTCATCTAGAAAGTCAACCGGAGGTACTGGATATTCAATATTTAAATCTTTAGCAGTTTCATTTTTACTAGATTTTTGATTTTTTTTATCCGTATTGCCAAAATCTTCTTTCGTTTCTGATTTACAACCATTTATCAAGAACATCAAAATCAATAATTTTATAAAATTTTTCATATTTTTAACTAATATATTTTCATTTGATTATTTAAAATTTTGTTTTCATGTATAATTCCCGTTAGCGCAGATTTGTAATCTACACACAACCATTAACTTACAAAGCTTTGCAATTTTTATCAGAATCTTTGTCGCTTTACTTTGCGGGCACAGATTGCAAATCTGCGCTAACGGGATATCTACTTTAATCGGGTTTGTTTATTGACAAATAACCACTAAAAGCAATTCCTTCATAACTTTCTCCTTTATCATCATAATAGGTAACATACACTAAATTACCTTTTCGCCCATTTATATATCGATATTCAGAATCATAATCTTTTTGTTTATCAACGTGTGTTCCGTACGGTATTTTTGTCATAACATATTCCTTGTTTCCAAAGAAATTACTACTATATGTATTGTCATACATTTCTAAACCATTTGGTGCCGTAACAAATCTTTCCGGATCAAGATGAGGATCTGAAGCTTGTATCGATTCAATTTCTTTTAGATCGATATATTTATTGCCTTGGCCTTTAAGTGAAATTTTGGCAAAATACTTAGTTTTGTTTCCTACTTTTTTTACCTGAACATCTCTCGAATAGTAAAATGGAATGCTCGAATGAATCATTTTATAATTATTTGTATTCTCTATATCATAAACCTTAAGAGAGTCTTGACCTGCGAATAATTCAAAATCATTGTTTTTTATATTATACAATGACTTAGGCATTTTTTGTAAAGAAAAATCTATTTTGCTTAAAATGACATCAAGAGACATAAGATCGTAAGTATATCCTTTAGATGGATTTTCACTACTCTTAAAATAGTTATCTATCTTTTTCTTGGCAAAGGCACTATAACTAAAAGAATAAGTCTTCCTATAAAATTCATATCGTTCCTCATATTCAATAGGATAGTCAGAGATGACCTTATCCTTTAAAGTGTCAGTAATATAAACATTCGCATCCAAAAAGTTTTCTTTGTTAATATGATAACCAATCCTCTCATATCCTGAAGTCCCGTCTCCTCCAAAGCTTTCACTAAAAAAAACTTTTTCTACTCTTTTCAACTGATTTCCATCGTAATATAAATTCAGTGTATCTGTTTTGTATTTTAAAACAAAACTTTCTTTTTTTGTGGAAGGACTAAAATATTCTCCTTTTTCAAATTCTGTATTCTTAGCTTTTTCTATCACTTTAGAGTCTTTTTTTTGACAAGAGAAAAAAAGAACAACTATTATTAAAAATATTTTTTTCATACTTATTTTTTTACGAATATACTAAACCCGTTAGCGCAGATTTATATTGAAAAAAAACTGCGTAAAGTATTTTCATTCTTTATGCAGTTTTTATTTTTTTGAAATATTAGAATAAAATCTATTATTTTCTCTTCTTAAATACCATATTTTCTAAATCTAAATTAGATTTTAGAATTATCTCGTTCGCATTTTTTATTTCAAAAATTAACTCTCTGCTAATTTGCAGTTCTGCTACTTCCCATATTTTATTGTCTCTTTTTAGAGCTTCCTCTCCAGATTGAATTGGCGAATAAATTGGGCTTTCTAAAATATCAGAAGGATCTAAGTTGATATTAATTTTCAGTAAATTATTTTTTAAAGGCTCAACTTGGACATTAGTAACAAAATAGCCTGGTTTATAACCTTCTCGGACATCATCAAATAAATCTGTATTACCGTAAAATATTCCTTCTAAAGCCACTTCAATATTTTCTCCTTTTTCATTTTTCTCTTCCCAAGAATATCCTTCAAAATTCGGAATAGTCTTAATATCAACTTTTTTTAATATTAAAAGAAGATTCTCTTTAGGAGTATCAGGATGTTTATACTCATATTCCCCAATGAAATTATTTAAATCATCATTTTTTTGGATTATTGAAACTTTATTTACACTAACTGAAGGTTTTACTTTCTGTTCTTTATTTTGTTCTTTACATGCGATAAGAGAAAGAAATAAAAAACAAAAAATTACTTTGACTTTTTTCATCTTTGATTATAATTATTACTGCTTATTATTGAAGATATAACCAAAAGGCTGAATGAAGCTTAAGTTTTTTTGACATAACCTTTTTGTGCGAAAATAATATGTTTATACTGCAATTTCTTTCAATAATAAAAACCTGCATAAAATTTGGAAATATTTACACAGTTTTTTACTCAGAAGAGTTCTTCATTTAAAAAATTCTTTCTAATATATCTTTTGTTTTATTTCTAAAGTATTCATAAACTCATAAGTTCCTGTTTTTTCCTCTAAAATATCTAATTCTTTTTTATCACTCTTAAAATATATTATCGGAAGTTTTTTTTGATTTAAGTTCATTTTTTTTTCTTCATAATCCGGAATATTATTCTCAATTGTAGTTAAAAGCTTTTTATCTTTTAAAATAATATCTTCTATATCTGCAGAATAACCCCAATATTTTTTATCATCTCGAAGTATTACGGGTTGGATATTAAAAATAATATTAGCCTTCAAATCCTTAACATTAATATCATAGAATGCACAATCAGTATAAGTATCTTCTTCATTAATTTTTAACATTTCTAATTCTGGATCATCATCAATATTTACGAACCATTTTTTATTAGATTCTGAATAAAATTTATTTATTAGTTTAATTTCTTCATTTGAAAACCAATATTCATTGTATTCACCAGTTTTCTCATCTAAAGTCAAACATATAAAAATTATTAAATCATTATTCAAGTTTACTTTTCCAGATTTAAGAATTTTCAAATTCTTTGGTATTTTACTTTTAAGTTTTTCCGAAATTTCAACTTTCTGTGGTTCAATCATTTTTTTTTCTTTCGAACATGAAACTAGTAAAACACAAATTAAAATTAGAAACATGCAGTTTTTAGTTATAGTCGTTTTAATCATATCTGTTTTTCTTTATTTGGGTTCAAGTTTAACAACAAATCTTCGATTCTTTTACAGGATTAACTCTACCTCTAAATTCCTTAGTCTTATCTCCCCATTCTTTCAATGGTCTAACTTCAAAATGTAAGTGAGTTTTTTCTGGTCACAGATTGCAAATCTGCGCTAACGGGTTAAAGGGTTTTACATTCTTATCATTTTTTAAAAGATAATCTGAACTAATACTGTCATTTTGGAATGTATTTATATTTTTCGATTCTTCTTTTGTTCTTTACAACTTGCTAATATCAGAGAAATTATCAACAAAATTCTTATATTTTTTATCATTGATTTTTAAGGTTATTCTTTTTTCAGTTTTATTCCATTTATTAATAGTTCCTTCTCTCCTCACATCTTTTACAAAAAAATTTCTTTTTTATGAAAAACATTTATTAATCAAATTTAAAACATCTTTTTAAGCACAACAAAAAAGTGCAAAAATTAAAAACTTTTGCACTTTTTGAGATTTTTAAATCTCTTTTTTATTCATCACCTATTTCAGAAAAACATTCCACTTTTTCTTTTTTCAAATCAATTTCAATAATTTTTCCATTGACTAAATCGAATTTGAATGCTCTTACTACTTTTTCATATTTTCCCGACGGGTCAACTTTATTGATTACAACTCCAAAATACTCATTGTGTTTATTGTTATAGCAACTAAACGATAAATATTTATTTCCTTCCATCTCATATTGATGTAAGTCCGTATTTATTGCTTTACCAATATTAAGTTTATCTATGGCTTTCCATTTGTCTCCCTTTTCTTTTTCAAAAAACACCGTTAACAGATTTCCTTGATCATTAATATTTAATACACCAAAATCTTCAATTCTGATTACGTTTTTATCCGTTACATTTTCATTCCCTAAAACTAATATACTTTGTTTTTTTTCTTCCTCAGTTATAGTTGAATCAATTAAAAAATCGGGATATTCTCTCTCAAATTTATATTTACCATTATTATAATTAATATTTATACTTGCCAGGTTTAAATCTGAATCATTATATATTTTACCAATTTTAAAATCTTCATTTTTTTTATCGGACGATTTTAAAGAATCTACTAAATTCTTTTTTATAGTATCTGAGTCATTAGATAATTCGTTAAATTCTTTCTCTTTTTTTTCTGCGCAAGAGATTAATATTATTGAAATGAAAACAAGACTGATGAAATTTCTTAACATAATTCTTTTTGTACGAAAATAACATATTTCATTTCAATTTCTATCAATAAAAAAACTGCATAAAGTAAAAAAAAGACTTTTATGCAGTTTTCTATTGACTCATAAAATTACAAAACCAATACCATTTTTTCCAACTTATTATTTTACAGGAAAATTATAAGTAGGTTTTTCAGCTAAATTTTTATTCAAAATATAGCCTTTTTCATAATGCACCTTATCAAAAATATCAAGCCAACCTTCACTACTATTCTGTTGTTTTTTCAACGTATCGTTTACAATAATCCAATCATTGTATTTTAGTGTTGCAACAACTTTAGATGTTTCATTTGGCTCTTCATAGATATTAATTTTACTTTTTGAAGAAACAAAACGAATTGGATTGTAATTTTTCCAATGCTTGTATTTTTCTTTTAGTTTAAAGTAATATGGTTTTGGATAACAAACTGTATCCATATTTTCCTCATTATCATCTCGTTCACTCCACAATCCCTTTGTCAAAACAACTATTGAATCTATATTTCTTTTATTTATAAATCTATATTCATCACGTAAATCGAGGTTTTCGAGATAATCTCTCTTTGAGTCCTCTTCTTTCCATGAAGGACGGAATTCAAATTTCCAAACATCATCTTTTTTATTGATAAGTAAAAAATTGATTTTTGCATCCTTATCTTCTCCTTCATCAAATACTGATATTTCATAATTTGAATCATTTTTAACGATATGATCTTTTATTCGATACAATTGATTTTGATAGGAATTGAACTCATTGCTATAAAAAATATTATCAATTGTTGCCTCATTAACAAGATGATTAACATTAAAATTGAGTGTTACATCTTGAAAATCACCTTTTTTTCCTAAGAAATAAGAATATTCATTTTCATATAGCACAAGATGAAATACCTGATTATCAAGCTCTTTTATTTTTTTTCCCTTTTTAGTATCTTGTATTTTTTCAGGATGAATTTTATCATTATTAGTTTTCTTATTTTCACAAGAGACAATAACACACAGAAAAGCAACAATAAGCAAGCAACGCATATATTCTAAAATTAAGTTTACAGTAAATATAGTACATTTTCAAATTCAAAAACATCATTCTAATTGAATATGGAGATGATTTTCATAATCTGGAAAAACAATAATTTTATTGTCCTTCATTCTCTTTTTTATCTCTTTTTTTATCTCTTCACTTTTTAATTGAGTATATGCTTCATTATAAATTCCTCTATAGTATGATGAATGTTCCTCTAACCCTGTATTTAATGGAAAAAAATTACCCTGCTTTGGTAGACCAAATCCATAATCTCCTTTAGGTAAACGTTGAAGAATCTCTAATACCATTTTTTCTGCATCTGATTTGCTAAAATCTATCTTTTGATTAGAAAATGTACTAAGATTAAAATCAATGGCGCTTGCTTTATTTCCGTGTTTAGTGGGCCTTAAAGCTCCTGCAATTCTTTTTCCCCCAGAAGTGTTCCAAACCATAAAACTTCCCAATTTTAATTTATTTGGTTCTTTAGGTGTATAATTATTATCTACCCAATTCTTAACATTAGTCTGAATGATTTTTAACGTAGTTTCTAATATAGGAATATTTTCTTGCGTTGGATCAAATTTTGTTTTTGGTTTAGCATCCCCGTATTCATTTCCTATTTCTCTTCCATCTTTAATTTTGATAAACGTATCTTGAGTACCTCCTAATCCAGAATCAAAAGCACCTAATTTCCCTTCTGGATTAAATTCGACTAAATTTAATGCGTACGCTTCTAAAATTAGATTAGCTATGGATGAATTTTTATCTTTAACTGAATTTGTTTTATATTCTTTCTTCAACCAGCTTTCTATTTTCTGATTAATAGTATATTCTTCTTTTTTATATTTTAATTTTTCTAACCTGTTTTCCCATCCCGTTTTATATTTACTTTGAGAAGGATTATTTTTAATAATGTTTTCAACAAATTTTCTTCTGTTTTTATCCAATTTCTGATAAAACAAATTTGAATCTACTTTATTGACAGCATTTAAAGTACCTGTTCCAAAACCACCATCTATAGTAATATTTACGTGAAGATCATTTTTTAATGTTTCTTGAACTACAGTAGCAGCTTTATAAACACCGGAATGTATTGAAAAATCAAAAATGTATAAAGCAACGCTCTCATTATAAATTTCATCACCATGGATTTTGTTCCAAAACTCAACTTCATATATTTTTTTTGCCTCAGCAACAGAAAGGTTTTTATGTGTTTCCTCTGTTACAACTTTATTTTTACCATATATATTATAAAAATTTTCATAAGTTTTATAAGTAATTCCCATATTTGTTTTTCCGCCTCTATCGTCTTTATCATCAACATAACCTCCTTCAACATCAAAGATATTATCAATATTATCATCGAAACGACTACTATATGTACCTGTATTAAATGCTATTTTACCCTCACCCACAATCATAGTCAAAACTTTATCCTTTAAATGTCTTGTAGGATACCCTTCAACACCTGCAAAATACTGTGTTTTTGTACCTATTTTGAGTTTTTTATCAAGATTCATTAAAGTAAAACCTATAGTCGCTACTCCTTCTGGGCTTACTTTTGCTTTGTGGCTAAACGAAGGTTTTTGGTGCTTTTTATGAGCACTCAACACAATTTCTTCTCCAACCATATTTTGGGTTTTAGCTACAATAGTTACAGATGCACCTTTTTTGCCAAACGGAACCTCATCTTCTAGTTTTACTCTGTTGCCATCATATACAAAGTATATATCAAGAATTTTTTTATCCTTCGTAACAGATAAAACAGTATCAGAATCATAATTTGCTGATGTTTTAAACTGATATGGTTTCGAATTTTGAATTCCTAATAGCTTAAATCCAATTTTGGCACTTTTTCTATTCTGAAATCCAATGAGGTTTTCAAAGTTTGAATCAAAATTTATTCTTTTAAAAATCTCCCCTTTATTATTTGTTTTTACGTCGCAATAATGGTTTGTTTTTACATTGTTCAGATAAAAATAGATTCTAACCGTTTGGTTGTTATAATCTGGAATTTTTGCCTTAATATGATTAAATTCTCCTGCAAAACCAGATGTTTCTTTTTTGCTCCCGCCACTAAAAGCCCAGAAAGCTTCAGTTATCTGAGGACGTTTTACAGTTATTTGCTGTTTTGAATCTGATTCTGAATTAAATCTCATTTTTGAAATGATGTACGCTTCGACAGTAAAAACGCCTTCTTCTTTCGGAACAAAAAAATCAAAAGATTCTCCTTTGCCTAAATATGGTTTTTGGCTATCATTATTTTCAAATTCTAATTTAGAACCTTCAGGAGTATAGCTCTTCCCATTTTTATCATAAATCACCCATTTTACACTTTCTTTTTCCTGAAGAGTCGCTGTTTTTATCTTAAATTCTTTTACCTTAAATGATGCTTTTTGGCTGGTTTCACTCAACAGATAAATGCCTTTGTCTGCATTTTTTACAGATTCAATGCTTTCAACATAGTTTTTGATTACCGTAACTAAGTATTCATTCTTGAGACTATATTGACCTTTGCTGTAAATTTTAATATTATATTTACCCAAATCACGCATAAAAAACTTGACAGTTCCTTCATCATTCAATTCTTGCTCTTCTAAAAACACGCTCGTTTTTGGGGCTTTTATAAATTCTACCTGATAATAAAGTTTTAACGGATTTAATGTTTTTACTGCTGTATTTTTTAGTCCAATGTTGAATAATTGTTCCCCTTCAGGCAATCTTATGAATTCTTCTTTAATAGTTGCTGGAGGCGTAATTACAATTTCTTGTTTAATTATTTCAACTTGTACAAATGCAGCCAAAGAATGATCCTTTTTATTATTTGCAGATGAATTTTTTCCGTATGCTTCCACTTTATAAATTCCAGGAGCATCAAAATTATACGAAAACGATAGGCCTTCGTTTACAAAATCGGCTCCTTGTTTTTTCGAATCTTTGTAAACGACCCAATTAATATCTTCTTTTTTGAACTTACTATCATTGACAAATGTTTCATCAAGGACAAATTCCAGACTTTCGCCAACAATAAACGACGATGCATTAGCATTTTTTATTTTAACAGCACCGGCGTTTACTCCACTTCCGAGAACCTCTTTCGGATCGCTAATTTTTTTCAAGAATACATAAACATTTTCTTTTCCGATTTTAGCATAAAACTCATCCGGACTTAAATTCGGGTAAATTTTAGTCTTCGTCGTTATAGAAATTGTATTAGGCAGATCATCAAGTCCTTTGACTTCTTTTAATAATAAAAATAATTCGTTGTATCTCTCAAAAAGATTGGCAACATTGATTGCATCGTTTTTTAATTGTTTTTGGATGTTTTCCCAATGGCTTCTAATATTTTTAGGAATTTTTCCGTTCAAAATATTAGCGTCAATTGCTTTTATCATTTTTTCACGAACATCTTCCCAATCAAAAGTCTGTGACGTAACGGCCATTGATTGTTTCAAAGAAGTATAAAGCTCCGTAAACCTCATTTCGCCAGGTTTGTCATAAAAATCTGTCGCCACTTTTCCTTCTTCAAAAGCTTTAGAAAGACGCGTCCAATATTCAATTCCTTCAATATCTTTTAATTCTTTTGCGGAATTTAATTTTTTCTCGATTTCAATTTTAATGGCTTCAATACTTGGCTCGCCAGCGTTTGCCTGAAGTATTTGAGGAACCGTTAAAGTTTGTTGTGTTCCGGCATTCGCATTAACCTGTGTCGTTATGCTGTCTAAGTTTAAGCCATCATTTTCTGCTTCTAAAATCGGAGAAGTAGTGTTGGCTGATTCGGTAGAACTCAATGTCATTCTGCCAGTGGTATCAGCAACGCCTCCTCCGATTGGAGCACTAGAGGTTATTTTGGTTGTCTCGGAAACTGAAGAAGTAGTACCAAACGAACTTGGGTTTCCGTTGGCGCCTTCTCCAGTTGAGACTATGATGTTTGCATTTGTTGTCGAAAAAACTTCACTTATCGTTTGGTTTCTAGTTTTTTCAGAAATAGTATTCACAACACCTTTATTGATTGAGGCGTTAGAAATATCAGTATTTAGAGATTGTTGATCCTGCCAAACCTGTATTATATCTTTATGCTGACTCATTTCTTTTGAAACTTTTGCCAGCTCTTTTATAATAGTATCTTTTAAATGTTCTGAGCTTTTTATATCAGCACTATTTTTTATTGAAAGATTGAAATTGTGAATTGCATTTTTACTCATCGCTAGTTTTTTTTCTGGATGTAAAAGTAAGGTGCATATTGATCATTTCTAAATTTCAAACCACTTGTATTCAGTAGTTTCAGCAAGTTCTCTTTCTACTGAAACTACTGAATACAGAGCACTTTTTTTGCTCGTTTTCTATTCTTCGGTTTTACTTTTACACCCTCAAATTTCAAATTGAGGTAATCAATAATATGCAATTACAACTTGTAGATTCTTCTTTTATTTTCCTCAAAAAAATCATAATACTAATTATTAATTCTTTTAAAACAATAAGCCTTATGGATAATGTATTATCAAATGGCATCAGCAAAATGCCCAAAATACCTGATAAGAATAATCTTTATTTTTTCCCGAATACAATACTTAGAAAAAATACTCGCATCAAAAATTTAATCAAATAATTTATACAGAGAAATATGGCTATACAAACATTAAAAATCATAAAAAACTGGTTTAGATCAGGCTTAAAACCCACGCAAAGTCAGTTTTGGGATACTTGGGATTCTTTTAGGCATAAATCTGAAAAAGTTTCAGTTGCAGAGATTGAAGGCATTATTCCTTTATTAGATAATAAAGCAGATAAATCTTCTTTTGAAAATCATTTAACTGATCCTGCAGCGCATCCGCAATTATTGATATCTGCGAAATATATTCATACTGGCGAATTTACAGTTTGGAAACATCCAACAAATAAAAACCCGGCTAATAAGTTTGTCTTAGAAGTAAATGATTATGTTATGGGATGGGTAGATATCAATTGGATATCAGGTTTTTACACTGGCGGTAACATAGATCAAATTGAAAGCTTTAGTGTAAACACAATTCTATAAATAAAAAAGAAAATTATTAGACAATTCGAAGGAAGGATTCAAGCCTTAGAAAAACAAATTAAGTCCAATGTAATAACTCTGACTGACCCCGAAAACGAAAACAAAACTGTTGTTATTGCAATCATTGATGGAAAGTTTACACAAGACAGCCATTTAAAAACAACAACTTCAAATAACATTACAAATCAACCAATTTAAAATATGAAAAAACTCATTTTATTATTTTTAGTATTAATATCCTATACAGGATTTTCACAGGTCACCATTCCGACTGAATATACAATACAAAACCCGTTACGATTAAATACTGTAAATGCCGGCACGAAGTCAGACAGTATTTTGGTACGTGGAGCTGATAAGATTGTTAAATACGTTCCTCAGAGTTCTATAGGTGGTGATGCTGGTAGTTCTCAAAAATTTGGAGTAGAAGATACTAATGCGACAGGAAATAGAAATTTTAATTTAGCTGGAAACAATTTTAATTACACAAATGTAAAGGAGTTTAATTTAGGTGGTAACTCAGAAATTACATTTGTTTCAGAAGCTACAAGCACATTTATTACTAATGGTTCAGAATTTAGTTTAGTAGATAAATTTATGATAGATTCTGAAATAGACTATTTTGGTAGTGTTAGTACTTTACTTATAAAGCTAACACTGGATGATGTCGTACATGATGTAATTTTTACAAGTACAGAAGTTGAAAGTGGGACATTTAGGTACGTGGCAGATAAAATTCCTTATACAACAATCGGAGAAACTTTCCAATATCCAAAAATAGTAACATCTTCTAAGATTACTATGGCTGTACCCTCGGCTAACCCGTCAAGTTCAAATAATGTCGCTTATTTTGACGGGTTACAGCTTAAAAGAGGTAGAGTTACTTTTGAGAGTGTGCTTAATGCTAACAGTACTAGCAGGTACGGTTTTTATATGTTAGACAATAGTAATCCAACAGCAGGCTCAACAAGCATAGACAAAAACAGTATATTATTATACAGTGATCTTGATGGTGACCATAACTCAGAATACATGATATGGCTTCGTGAGAACTTTATGCATATTTACGGAAATACCACAGCTTACAGAGAAGGTAATGAAGATACAGTCATTGGACAATACGGTATGTCTATGTCTAAGGTAACGGATAGAGTTACAGCTAACGAAGGTGACAAAAACTGGAGTAATGTACCTCCATTAACTTCTTATAGAAGTATGGAAAATGATGGGTCTGAATTAAATTGGAGAGGGAATATACTAGATTTTACAAATTATGGTTCAGTAAATAATACTCCCCAATTTAGGTTTCCAGTAAAACCAGAGGGAAACTACACATTAGCGACTTTAGATGATATTACAGGAGGTGGAGGTTCACAAAATATTACACAGGTATTGCAATCAGGTAATATAGTTACAGAACCTTTATTTTTAGAATTTAGTAATGGTGATTTTTCTACCAATAGAACTAATATAGAATCAGGAGGTATTACAGTATATGATACTAATGATATAACAAATAATACTTTTGGTTATACTTGGGCTGGTGGGGTTGGATACAATGACTTAGAGGTTAATTATTTTATTTCTCATGATGGTTTTAGTTTTAAAAATCAATCAGACTTAAATAAAAGCGTATTAAGAGAACAAACAAATAACACTATTTCTGAAAGGATAATATTATTACCAAACCATGAAGGAACTTTAGCGACTAATGATGATATTACGTTACAAAAAACTTTGGACACTGGAAATACTGCCATAGCTGACGGAGGGAGCTCACAAGTCAGACTATTATCACAAGACCCCAATAATAGAAGAAACTTACTATTTTTATCAGGGGGAGATAATACTTCTAACATAGATCAAAGGATAAATAGTATAAATTTATCAGTAAGTACCGCAGATACGGCTTTAGCATCAGAGAAAAATCCTCAGGTACTATTAGAAAAAATAAACGGACTAACGTTAGCAGAAAGGAATATAGAAACTGGTTTCCGACAAAGATTTTATTTACCTCAGTATTCAGGACTGATAGGAGATACAAATTACACATTAGCAACTACGCAAGATACTGAAAAAGATTTACAGCAGGTATTAGACAATGGCGGTACTGTGTATGACAGAGGGATAAATTTATTGAGTACTGGCAGTACTTTGGGTACTAACTTAAGTACTCTAGGCGCTGTCTACTTGACAGATGAGTATGGAGGTACTGGTGCATTAAATACTAGGTCTTTAGAGTTAACAGACAAACATGAAGGCTCTTATACCGATAAATTTACAGCTAATCCTACCTATATACAATTTGATAAAGCCGATTCATTTGGAAGTGCTACACTATATCCTCCGTTAGAAACGGTTGCAGGAGTAGGACAATATTACCTACCTAAAACATCAGGCACACTAGTTACAGTTATTGCAGTTGATAACGGTACTACTTCGGCATTATCTAGTTCAAATTTAACTACATCATATCCTGATGCTATTAGAGGTTTTAGAGTTCAGTGTATGAGTATTGCTGGAGGAGCAAAAATTTATGAAAAAACAGCGACAGGATGGGCAGAATATTCAGTTACTGCTGCACCTTAAAAAAATAACCAATAAATTTTAAATATGAATAAATCAAAAATTGCAGTAATTGTTAGCCTTTTAATTGTTTTAACTGGTTTTGTTGACACAAAATTTGACCTTTTACAACAGGTTGGATTATCATTGGTAACAATCAATTGGATTAAATTAGTCGGCTTAGTCTTGTCAGCTGCTTTACCAAGTATAGCTTCTTTGTTTTCAAGTAAAACAGAGCAGTAAAATTCTTTGGAGGTAAAGAATAAAAAAAAGCCTTCAACATAAAAATCCTTTTCTACGGTAATTATTTTAGCGACAAAGCCACAGCGTTAGAGGACAATAATGTCTTCTTACCTGTAGCTTTTCGTCATGTTTAGCAAGGCATTAAACACAATCATATTCTACTGAAACTACTGAAAACGAAGCTCTAATTTTTCGTTTTTTTAGGCTTCTCTACTCTACTTTTACACTCTCAAATTCCCAATATTTAATTTGCTATACAAGAACAAAATAATATTTGCTTTCAAAGCAGCAGATACCTCAACTGTGCAAATCAAAATAATCTATTAAACAAATTCATTGTCTATCCTATTCAGGAATATTGAATTAATCAAAAAATTTTAACTGCGTAATTTAAAAACCAAAAATATGGCAATACAAACATTAAACACAATAAAAAAATGGTTCAAAACAGGTTTAAAACCCACACAAGCTCAATTTTGGGATACTTGGGATTCTTTCAGACATAAATGCGAAAAAGTACCAGCCGAAGATATTGAAGGGATTGAACAATTATTAACTGGGGATAAAATTATTTCATCAGGACAGTTTATAGTTTTTAAAGTTAGTCCTAATACTGCTAGTCAATTAGAAATCGGCGATACCGTAATAGGATATTGCGAAGGTAATTTCCTGGGTCAAGCAACTTACTACGGTGGAGACACCAGCTTGATGAGTAGTTTTACTGAATCAAACAATTTAGTAGGCAAAATTAAATCATACGTTAATAACCACGTACTTACTTATGAACTTGATCAGGAAGTATTACAAAGATCTTATAGCTGTGGTGCATTTAATGGCATTGTACTTATGTATAAAAGACCAGGAGAGCTTGAATTTTCTAGTGCTTGGCCTACTGGATCCTATCCAGAATTATGGATATCATGGCTTGAATTAACACCTGGCTCTATTATTAAATTAAGAGATACGATTGGAAGCTTTGAAGATTCGAAAGAATTTATAGTGTAAAACCTGCAAATATTTATTAAACAATTAAACTTATAAAAAATGAAAAATATAATTAAAAATTGGAAAACAACAGTAGCAGGAATTATTGTTGGAAGTGTTGCTGTTTCTGTTGCTTTAGGATATATCACTGCTGAAGTTGGCGGACAAATAACAAGTCTCTGTATTGCTTTAGGCTTAATTGCCAGCAAAGACGGCAATAAAACCGAAGCATCTAAATAAGTCAGATTAGGCATCTTAATTAAATAATCTGCCCAAATTAGTAAAACGAGCACATTCATTTTTGACCAAAAACATTTAGGATCATTAGAGAAAGTAATAAATTATCTGATGATCTTAAATGTATTTTTATAATGTGTGGAGAATAAACTTTGTCTCATTCCTCGAGACATAAAATATTTTATACTAAAAAATCCCTACACCTAAATACAAACAACCAGTCATTTTAGAATAGCGTTTAATTCAAAAAAATAAACAAATGAAGACAATATCGAAACACAATCTTCAGCAGGCAATTATCAAATTAATAAACCTTTAAAACTAAATACCGTAAATGAAGGGGAATCAACAGACAATGTTTTGGTTTATGGCGCGGATAATGAAGTGAAATCTGTTTCTAGGAATGAGTTTGGTGGGGCAGCACCTACATTAGATCAAGTTTAAGAAGAGGGATCAACAGGAATTACTAAAGATATAAATTTAACAACAACTTTCGATCCAACAAGTTATACTTCACTAGGTTCTGGTTATCTATTAATTACAGGAGAAAATAATCAACTAACACTACATGAAAATGAAGTCGCGTTTTACAATGTATATTCTTTTGGAGGTATATTATCAGCTAGATTAAAAAGTAGTCCATTAGTAGGTGGTTTAGCAATAGAAAGATCTTTTATATTACCCGATAAAACAGTAGGTAAATTTTAAATATGAATAAATCAAAATTCGCACTTATTGTGAGCTTGTTAATTGTTTTAACTGGTTTTGTTGACACAAAATTTGACCTTTTACAACAGGTTGGATTATCATTGGTAACAATCAATTGGATTAAATTAGTTGGATTAGTCTTATCAGCTGCTTTACCAAGTGCAACTCCTTTTTTTTCAAATAAAACAGAGCAGTAAAAAGTATTCCTAGAGACGGGAATTAAAAAAGTCTTCCAACAAATAAATACTTCCTAAATTAGCAACAAAGCCACAGCGCTGGAGGATAATAATGTCTTCTTACCTGTGGCTTTTCGTCATGTTTAACAAGTCATTAAACACAATCATATTTCTACTGAAACTACTGAAAACGAAGCTCTAATTTTTCGTTTTTTAGGCTTCTCTATCTTACTTTTACACTCTCAAATTCCCAATATTTAATTTGCCATACAGGCACAAAATAATATTTGCTTTTCAAGGCAGCAGATACCTCATCTGTACAAATCAAAATAATCCTATTAAACGAATTCATTGTTTATCCTATTCAGGAAAATTTAATTCGTCAAAATTTTTAACTGCATAATTTAAAACCCATAAATATGGCAATACAAACATTAAACACAATAAAAAAATGGTTCAAAACAGGTTTAAAACCCACACAAGCTCAATTTTGGGATACTTGGGATTCTTTCAGACATAAATGCGAAAAAGTTCCTGTGGGAGATATTGAGGGAATTATCGAATTACTTGATTCTAAAACTGATGAATCAGATTTTAAAACAATCAATGGTGAATCAATATTAGGTTTTGGAGATATTGGTATAGGTAAAAATATTCAGTCGGTAAATGGCACTAATGTAGATAATACAGACCCACAAAATCCATACATTCTACCTCAAACACTTACTGATGTATTGGCTTCTAAAAATACTACTAGTTTAAGTGCAAGATTTGAGAAAGATAATATAATTTCTGAAATATCACCAACTTACGTTAATATTTGGGATACCAAGACAAATGAATTTACAGATATTAGATCAAATAGATTTTTAGTTGGTAAAAATGGAGATCCATATTACACAACTAATTACAGCAACAATCTAATACAATTAACTCATGTTCAAACCAATAACACAACAAATATAAACTTACCTTTACCTACATTGACAGGTATAACAGAAAGAACTTTGCCTTTTTCTGTTAATGGGGAATTTGCAGATGAAAAGGGTAATATTACGGTCTCAGTTAATAAAAGTGTACCAACATTACAAGAAGTTTTAGATAATAATCAAATTGCAGTTGATAAAGGTATTGGATTTAATTCTAGCTCGACTTCATCAGCTTCTTCTTTTCTTAATAATTTAACTTTATGGATAAGTAATGATTCTGTAAGTAAAACTGCAATATTAGATATAGAAGGTTTGGTATTAAGTACATATGCAAAGCTCGCTACTTATACATCAAGAGGCATTGCTATCTTAGACAAAGCAACAAGTTCTAGTGAAAAATTATTACTATATCCAGTACCGTTGGATTCGTTCACTAAAACTTTTCCAATATCCGTCAATGGTAAATATGCAAATACATACGGAAATATAGAAACAGGTGGTTTCGATGAAACTTTATCAATTGGAAATTCCACTACTAGAAATATGCAGATATATGCACCTTCTGGCTCAGGAAATAAGCAATTATATATTGACCATGCTGCTTTAAGTTTTACCGATTATGATTTAAATAAAAACTTTACTTATGCTAATCAAATTCTGTTTGGAGCTGATAATACAATAGGAAGTAGTGTTAGCCTTTCTTTTAACAGAACAACCCTAGGTGCAGCTAATTTTCATTTTCCAGAAAATATTCCTGATGGAGAGTATAACCTTTCAGTAACAGAAGTATTTGAGAATTCATCTATTAATGCTTTAAATGCTTCTTATTTAGATGCCAATTATCCGTTCGCAAAAAAAGGAGATACTCTAATTTGTAAAAATATAACAGCAGGAGCATTAGAGTATCTAAAAACAAGTACAGGTTGGGTTTCTCGTAGTATAACAATTGTATCTTAAAAAAAAATGGAGATGAAATTAATTCTATGAATAAATATAGTTGTTCGTTTTTTAATTGTATTAACTGGAATTATTGATACAAAATTTGATCTATTGCAGGATGCAGGACTAAGTTTAGCAACAATAAACCGAATCAAATTGATCGGTTTGCTTTTATCTGCTGTGTTGCCAGAAATTACTTCCTTGTTCAAAAGAAGAAAAGTGATTTCAAAAAGCAGAATTAAAAGAGAAAAATTAAAACTATCAAATGTCTTTTAGACTAAGCCAATCAAGATTATTAGAAGCAAAATGTTCTAATAATCTTGGGCTTTTTGTGCAAACTGAATCTAATAACGCCTTGCAAACGCTCATTGACAAAACAATTTTAATTAAAATAAAAAAAATGAAAGAAAATATAAAAACACAGTCTGACAAAACACAACCTTCAGCAGGCAATTATCAAATTAATAAACCTTTAAAACTAAATACCGTAAATGAAGGGGAATCAACAGACAATGTTTTGGTTCATGGCGCGGATAATGAAGTGAAATCTGTTCCTAGGAATGAGTTTGGTGGTGGGGCTCAGGATTTGCAACAAACACTGGATAATGGGAATAATGCTTCACTTGACTCTAATAACTCTAAATTAAAGTTTCTTGAGGGAAGTGAAAATAATCGAATTTTTGAAGTTAGAGTTGGAGATGGCTTAGTTCAGTCATCTTTATCTCTTGGAAATACTTATGCTAGCTTAAGTCATTCAGAACCTGCACCAGGGCATGTTAACAGTAATATATCAGCAACAAATGCTGGAATAATTTTGTCAAATAATGATAATGGAGTTAATGGGTGGTATAATATGCTTTATGTTCCTTATAACACTACAAGCCAAACCACATATACTTTACCAATTGATAAACCTAATGGTAATTATACTTTGGCTACTACAGATGATATTTCTGGAGGCAGCACTACTCCAACTCTACAACAGGTAGTAGAAACAGGAGAGTTTTATTTTGACCCAGAATCCCATGAAGGCAACGCAACTTGTTTAGGATTTTACGGAACTGACAAAGAAAATGTAGCCATAATAGGAAGAGGTTCTGGATTATTAGCAGGAACAAATGAATTTACACTAAGCACAACAGCTAGTGGATTAAATGCTACTATATTAAGAGGACGATATATTGAGGGGAAAAATTTAAATTTTGAACTTCCGGAAGATAAAGATTCTGGAACATATACTCTTGCCACACTCAACGATATTACAGGTGGCTCTCAAAATTTACAACAAGTATTAGATCAAGGTAGTTATGGAAGGAAAGGACACACAGAAGTATCTATAAATGATGATAGTGGGGCAATTATAACAAATTCTACAGATGGGACAGCTTTTGCTAGAATAATTTCAAAATGGATCAATAACTCTAATTGTACTCCAGAATTGCAATCATACAATGTTAACGGTTCAACGACAGTTAGTATTATTCCGCCTGTTGCTTTTACTAATATTATGTTTCCAGCAAAATCTGCTGCTGGGGATTATACCGTAGCCACATTAGATGATCTTGTATGGTCTTCTGGAACTGGATCTAATTCAATAAAGGCTTCAAATGGAGGAAGCAATGCAACTGGAAGCAATGCTGTAGCACAAGGAAATGCCACCCTAGCTGCAGGTAATAACGGATCTCATTCAGAAGGAAATTTTACCGCAGCATTAGGAGATTCATCTCATGCTGAAGGAACTGGTACATTAGCATCCGGACAAAATTCACATGCTGAAGGACAAGATTCTAAAGCAATGGATGACATAGCACACGCAGAAGGGCTAAATACTCAAGCTACAGCTGTTGCAAGTCATTCTGAAGGATCTGGAACAGTAGCTTCAGGATATGCATCTCATGCACAAGGTAGTGGATCAAAAGCTGAAGGAATGAATAGTCATGCTGAAGGTCAAAATACAATTGCAAGCGGACCTGCATCTCATTCACAGGGTTCAGGAAGCAAGGCAACTGGTTTTTCTTCACATGCAGGAGGAAATAATAGTGAAGCAAATGGAATGTTTTCATTTGTTCATGGTTTAGATTCAAAAGCAAATGGAGAAAATACAATTGTTTTCGGAAAGAATATAATTGGAGATTCTAACGATACGGCATATGTTGATTTTTTAAATATAAAAAGACTTGCAACAGGAAATGCTGTAAATGGAATTGGCTTGGATGCGAATGGAAATGTTGTCGAATCAAGTATTTCAGGAAATTTTACACCAACAATAACTGCTATTGAGAATGTTACAGATTTAGCAGTACTAGAAGCTACTTATTCAAAAGTAGGCAATATCGTGACAGCAAGAGTAACATTCGTTGCGGAAGTAAACGTAGCAAATACCCGATCAGGATTTTTCTTGACCACTCCAACTTCAATTTATAATTTTTCTGCAAATATAGGAACAGGAACTGTTGTAAATGTGAGTGATAACGATTATGTTCCGGCTATTTGCCAAGGATTTAATACAACCAGTTTTACGGTTTCTTTTTATCCTCATTTTAATGGAAACCAATATCAGGGTTCATTAATTTTTCAATATAGCATTGAATAACAGACATCATTTAATTTAAAAAACAAACAGATGAAAGAAAATATAAAAATACAGTCTGACGAAATACAATCTTCAACAGGCAATTATGAAATTAATAAACCTTTAAAGCTGAATACGGTAAATGAAGGGTATTCAACAGACAATATTTTGGTTCATGGCATGGATAATGAAGTGAAATCTGTTCCTAGGAGTGAATTTGGAGGAGAAAACAGTGGAACACCATTCAATATATCAATGTTTAATGAATCGGGTAATAAAATTATCAATTCAAATATAAGTGTTGAAATAAATAATGATGATAATAGTACAACAGCTACGATCGAATCAAATGAGGAAAGTAAATCTGGATTACGATTTGCAAAGTTAAACAATCCGATTAGTATTTCAAGTGTATATCGAATGAACAATAAAAATGGTATTAGTCAGATGGTTGTTGATTCAGAAGACAATATATTTGTTATAATTCAAGATGAGAAAACTATATATAAAGTAGACTCATTTGGCAAAACAACGGAGTATGCTTATATATCAACAGCTAATCAATTATATGATTTATGTATTGATTCGGTTGGAAATTTGTTTGTATCAGATAGATTTACAACAGTTATACATAAGATAGACACTAATCAAGTACTAACTCAACTTATATCTTATGGAATATCTAGTACTACATATATGGCTATAGATTCCAATGATAACTTGTGGATACTAAATGACGATATTGTAAGAAAAATAAATAAATTTGGCACGATAGTTCATAGTATTACTTTAGCACAGGGGTTTTCAACTCATTTGACTATAGATAAACTAGATAACATATATGTTACACATTATTCGAGTAACAAAGTAACAAAAATAGAACCAAATTATAATATGATTGTGTATGATACTACTGGTAATACATGTTTTGATCTATGTTGTGATGATGATAATAATGTATATATAACAAATATCCTATCAAGTAATGTCACTAAAATAACTTCGTCAGGTTCTGCATCAATATTTGCTACATGTGGTAGTAATCCTCAAACTATTAAATTTATTAATGGTGATTTATATGTATATTACAGTGGTGGAGGTATAAATCCTTGTGGAGTTGATAAAATATCTCTATCTGGAAATACTAGTAATTTCTTAGGTACTGAGATTGGAATAAGTGTCGAAGATATTATTGGCAGATCCAAGGGAAATATAGTATTAGCAAAATGGACTGCGCTTATTGAATATATAAAACCATCTAAAAGATTACTTACTCTGGATGAAATTGGTAATGTAATAAAAAATGATGAAGAAATTTCTATTGAGATAATCCAAGGGATGATAGATGAGAATCGTTCTCAGAACATCGATAATTTTACTAAAAACAATTCAACTACAACTTCTTTATCAGGAATGACACTCAATTCTACCTATCCAAATGCCTCAAATGGTTTTCGAGTTCATTGTCTTGGAATTACAGGAGGAGGTTTAACTTATGAGAAGACTGATTTAGGCTGGATACAATATGCCATTACAATAGTAAGCCCTTAATAAACAACACTTAAATTAGATAACCAGATATGATAAATTAACTTTAAAATTTTTATTTTCAGACATAAGCCTTTTTTATAGAATGAAAATAATTAAATTCATCTATGTTGAAATTAATTCAACGCCACCATAAAAGAATCAAAATTTCTATAATGGTGCTTTTTATTTCATAATTGCTTCGTGAATAATTATATAAAAAATGAGTACTCAAAAAAGAAAACAAAAAACTATTAATCAAGCTTTATATCTAATAATATTCTACTGAAACGACTGAAAACGAAAACCTAATTTTTCGTTTTTCAGACTCCTCTACCCTACTTTTACACTCATAAAATCTAATTATTTAGTCTGTTAGACAGATGTAAAAAATAATAACTGCCTTCATTTTTTTTCAGAAAGTAGTTGCCTCAACTATACAAATAAAATAATCTATTAAGCGAGTTCATTCTTTTTCTGAATCAGAAAAAGAATGAACTCGCTAAAATTTCTAACTGCATAATTTAAAAAATAAAATATGGCAATACAAACATTAAAAACAATCAAAAACTGGTTTAAAACTGGTTTAAAACCCACTCAATCTCAGTTTTGGGACACTTGGGATTCTTTCCGACATAAAAATGAAAAAATTCCTGCAAGAGATATTGAAGGATTTGACGAGTTATTAAATGAATCTGATTTTAAAACAATCAATGGTGAATCTATAGTAGGTTCTGGGGATATTGGTATTGATGGCGGAGGAAGTCAGGGATTACCAGAAGTTTTAGCAGTAAATCCGGTAGCATATGATTCATATTTAGCAATTACAAACAGTACCAATCCTAATCAGACTTCGTTTATGACATCTTACATGATAGGACAGTTTTCTGATTTAATTGGAGAAGGAGCTGTAGAATTAACGCAAGGTAAAATACAATTTTATAACCCAATGGGAGGAGGAGGTGTTCATAGAAATGCATCTCTAACTAGTAGTCCTATAACAGATGATAATCCGAGAGACTTTATACTCCCATTAAAAAATCCTGGAACCTATACTTTAGCTACTATAGATGATATTTCTGGAGGAGATACTCCGACTTTGCAAGAAGTTATAACTGCAGAAAATACAGGAAGAGAAGATATTTTGTTAAATAAAGCAATTGTAAATGGTATTATTATCGAAAAAGGTCATGATTTGAGTTCTTACAGAGAAAACCAAAATGCAGAACTTAATTTAAGTGGTTTAAAATTTGAACACAAAGAATTAGGTAGTAATAACCAATATACTTTGAATTTAAGAGGTAATTATATAACTAATAGCATGAATAGAGATTATGATTCAGCGTCCTTAAATTCTACTCTAAACCCTGATGGACTTGTACATTCTTTTTCTAGAGGCGATACTAATACGAATGGAAGTTTACATGTTAAGCAGACTTTGACCGAGGTTTATAAAAATAATATTTTAGAGTTTCCGCTTACACATGGTACTTTTACTATTCCTATATCAGTTAACGGAAAATTTGCAGATGAAAACGGTAATATTACTGTTTCTGGAACCGGAGCTCAAAATCTGCAATCTGTATTAGATAATGGTAGTACTGCTACAACAACGATTTCTATATGTGAAAACAGTAATGGACTAGGCAATAAAGGAACTTATATGTCGAATTATAATATAGGTCTATATGATAATCTTAGAGGATTTACTACTAATATATTTCCAAATTCAGTACAAACAACTGATGGAGTTACAGTACTCTCACATTCTGCCAATTCATTATTATATCATGAGGTGGCTAGTGCTTTTTATACAAAAATCGGATTTTATGATCTAACCTCAAATTCAGAGTTATATATTCCATCAGATATTGGGATAAAAACATTACCAATATCGGTAAATGGAAATTTTGCTGATATAAACGGAAATATTACGATTCCCGGGGGTAGTCAAAACTTACAACAGGTATTAAATGAAGGAAATGTATCGACAACTAAAGCTATATTCGATTTAAATCCTGAAATTAATGATCCGTATAAACCTATGTCTAGTATAAGTTACGGCTCAATAAATACTTACGGTGCTCATAATTGGTATGGAGAAATTCAAACTGCCGCTACTGAAATTACAAGTGGCAGCATTAGAGTTAGTAGAAACGGTTTAGATAATACTTTTGTATTTCATCCGCAAGGTACTCAAGGAAACATGTTTTATGCTCCAAATAAATCCGGAGGAATTTACACTTTATCAACCTTAGAAGATCTGCCAAATATGGTAACCGCTTCTGCTGCTCCAATTTCAGCGACAGATTCAGGAACGAAAGGCGAAATCAGAATTGATAATAACTATGTTTATATATGCATCGCTACAAACACTTGGAAAAGATCTCCTTTAACTACCTGGTAAACTCCAAAAATTTAACATTTATTAATATAGCCTTTCATTAACAATAGCTCTATAAATAATTTAATTTCTCCAAAAAGCGACCACAAGAAAACCAAAAATTATTTTCAATAGTGGCTTTTAATTTCTCAACCACTCCTTGGACAACGATATAAAAAAGGTTTTCAAAAAAAAGCAACTAAACAGATGAAATACAAAATATTAACCCTATAAAGCATTCCACTGAAACTACTGAAAACGAAGCTCTAATAATTCTTTTTTCAAGCTTCTCTTTCCTACTTTTACATACTCTAAGAGCAAATATTACCCCAGTAAATTAAGCATAAATCGATTATTCTGACTTTCAAAATATTTCCGAAAGTTAGCACCTCAGCTATACATCATATTTAATCATTAAACAATTAACAGATCATGGATTATACACCAAAAGATTTAGGAGAAACACCTAAAATACCAGATATGAGTAATTTCAAAAATCCTTTGAATCAACTACTATCTGAAGGAAGTATTTTTATCGATAGCTTCAATATTACTCCATTAAATGCTTACGAAAAAAGTGAAAATCTGACTGAAGTCATTAAAAAAGAAAGCAGAGACAGCAGCATTTAATTTTCAAAAATCAATTCTGCATTAAACTAAAAGACAAAATCTCTAAAACTAAAAAATGACAAACGAAATAGATTTACAAAACCTAAAAGAAAAATATGGTACCGTATTAAAACTTACCTCAGCTGACCAATTAACTGCTGCTTATTGTAAAAAACCTTCTTTTAATACATTCTTAAACTATCAAAATTTATACAAAAATGATCCGCACGAAGCGATCTTATTTTTATTCAAAGAATGCGTACTTGATCAGAAAAATTATGATGACGAATTTATGCTTTCTGCAGGGAACTCGCTTGTAACATTAATAAAAAAAGACAGTGAATTTGCAATTGATGCTACTCCACAAAAAGATGAATTCAAAAAATCGGCGGCTCTTATAAGATATGCTTTTCAAGTCGATCCTTATAATTTATCAATGAATGAATTTTACAAATTACTCGAAGAAGCGCTTTGGCTCCAGAAACACAATGAAACCAGAATGGAAAATACGCTTATGACAGCTTTTGCCAAAACCTTTTCAAATTAAAAAAAATAAATCATTATGAAATTCAATTTTAATGTAAACGAAATTTTAGACACTAAAGAAATAGAATACTCCGGAATCAACTATAACGAATCGGAATCTAAAGATTTTATTATAGATAAAACAGGAGGTGAATTTAATTTGAGAGTCTTTGCTCCTTTAATTTTCGAACCCCTAACAAAAAATGACCTTAATCTTCCTAGTTTGAGGATAGATGCTGTTACTGTAAACTTAAATCGTTCAAAAGTCATAAAAAAAGAAGGAGTCGAAGGAAGAGATTCTACAATTAAAGAACATATTACAAATGGTGATTTTAGCATTTCGATAGAAGGCCTGATTGCTAATGAAACCGGAGATGAATATCCAAAAGAAAAACTTTTTCTATTGAAACAATTCTTAAATGCTCCGTATTCTTTAAGAGTAACACATGCAATTTTAAATCGATTTGGTATTTATGAACTGGTAATAGATTCTTATTCTATTCCTTCTATTTCTGGAACAAAAAATATTCAAAAGTTTACTGCCAGCGCCACATCAGACGAAACTGTTGAACTAATAATTAAAGACAATGCTTAAACTAAATGCTAAAATTAGAGTTTACGAAACGATAAAACTTATTCCAACTCCCAAATTTTACGAGTTTACCTATGTAAAAAATGTAGACATAAGCAGTTCGTACAAATCTCTTACGGATACAGCTACTATTGTAATGCCCAAAAAAGTGTATACAAATACCAAAGGATTTGATCAAAACTTATTTGCAAATGCAACTGGCAATGAGATTACAATTCATGATTTTTTTAAATTGGAAAATTACATCGAAATATTCTTAGGATATGATGGCGATTATAAACCTGCCTTTAGAGGTTACATTACGGGCGTTAATTCTGATATAACTGCCACAATAACTTGTGAAGACACGATGTATGCTTTTAAAAAAGTAAAAGCAGTAAAAGATGCCAATGTTCAAAATCCAAATGATACGATGAATATTGTTGCAACAAACCCAACAACAAATATTGATAATTTTAATCCTAAAACTTTTTTTGAAAAAAGAATCAAAGAACTAAAATTACCTTTTAAAGTAAATGCTCTTAATGAAGACTTGGGTAATATAATGATTAAGAGAAATCAAAGCTTGGCACAAGTTTTTGAGATGTTGAAAGATAAAGGAATTTATACCTATTTTAAAACCGAAACAACTGGTCCTGTACTTACAATTACTAATAACCCGCAAAATCATACTGCTAATGAATTAGGCGGTTTTATAACCAGAAATTTTATCAAAAGTCCGTTAGCGGGAGCACTTGTAAAAAAATTAATCAATCAGGGACTTAGTCTTTTAAGTTCTCAATTAAATAAAGCAACTCAATCAGTTTCTGATCGCTTTTCAGGTAAAGTGCGTTTTCGGTTTCGTTATAATATTATAGAAGATAAATTAACTGTAGTTAATGAATCTACCAAAAATACACGTATTCGTATAGAAAAATACTTTAAAAACTCAAACACTCCAATTTATATCGAATTAGGAGATCCAAACGGGCAATTGACAAAAACTCATGTATTGCACAGCGATACAGATGAATTGCCAAAAGATCCTGTTGCTTTCAAAAAAGCCACAACACAAACAGCTTCAGAATTGTATCAATATGGAGCCTTAAGAGCAATGGAATCTAAGCCAAGCGGATTTGAAGGCTCTTTTTTAACTTTTGGCGAACCGTTTGTACGGCCAACTGATCAGGTAATTCTTGAAAATGCAAAGGATAAAGAAAAAAACGGAACATTTCAAGTGGAAAAAGTAGAGCGAAGTTTTGGTGAAAATGGCTATCGACAACGAATTTATATAGGACGAAGAGTAGAAGCAATATAAATATAGAAAAATGGGAAATATAACAGATCTAATAAAAGACGTTGCCGCCAGAAATCAAATTATCGAAACTTTTGCGGCAAAAGTCATCGAAATAAATAATGAGACAGAATCACTTCATAATCCTGAAGATGCTTATACAGTAAACATCATGCGAGCAGATGGCGCCATTATTAAGAATGTAAGATTGAAAGCTTCTATTTTGGATTTGGAACAAGGAATTATTACCATTCCTAAAAAAGACAGCTGGGTTTTGGCTTCAATTATTGACGGAGTCGAAACAAGAGCGTTTATTTCGCAGTTTTCTGAAATCGAATGTACTTTTATTCGCTTCAAAGATGAACAAAATCGTTATTTAGAAATAAATACTGATGTAAATAAATGTCAAATGCTGTTCAAATCAAAAGAAGGAAATAATGCTTCATCAACTCCGACATACAAAAACATTGCGCAATTCGAATTTAAAGGTGATACATCAGATTCAAATATCAGCACTTCTTTTTATGATGAAAATGGCACTGAAATTTCTAAAAGCAGCTTTAATATTAAAGAGCAGAAAATTAGCATTAATGAAGGAAATACCACTTTTAACCTAAAAGATAAAGAAGCCAAAATAACTATCAAAGATGGTTTCGAAGCAACAATTTCAGATTCCAAAACTTCATTTGTAAAAGGAAATTTAACTTTTGAAATGGATGATAAATTCAAAATAGATGTTGGAGGAAAAAGTCTAAAATCAAAATTAGAAGAACTGATTGAAGAAATAGGAAAAATTACCGTGACAACACCTATGGGGCCATCTGGACCACCAATCAATTTACCTCAGCTTAATATTATAAAAGGAAAACTAACCGAACTTCTGAAATAAAAAACAATTATGGCTCTAAATAAAACAAGTTTAGAATTGGCAATAAAATCTCTTTTATTGGAAGAGAAATCTAAAGTACAGAATGACTCTTCGATTGATAACATTGCCTCAAAACTGGCAACAGCTATCGAAGCATTTGTAAAATCTGGAACTGTTACCACTACAGTAACAACAACCGGAAGTGCATCGGCACAAACTGGAACTGGAACCGGTTCAATTTCATAATTCTAATTAGTTAATTTTAAAAGACCTCTTACATTTTACTGTAAGAGGTCTTTTTATTTATAAAATTAATTTAGTTTCTTTTTCAAACTCTCTTCCAGCTCATAATATTTACTTTCAAGCGCATGAAGTTTTTCATAAATATTCACTGGATCGGGCATTTGGCGAGAAGCGTACATACTAGCGTACCAAACTTCGAGAATATCTTCGGCATAAATAGAATACATTGGGTAATTTCCGTCTCGATTATCGGATTTCAGGATTAATTTACCGCTCTCTCTAATTCTGTTTAAAACCCTTTTTACCACTACTCCATCATTTTTACTGACAATTACATAAATTCTTCCGTCAAGGATATCATCAAAATTATCAACATATTTTCCAAAAAGATAATCGCCGTCGTGAATGGTTGTTGACATTGAGTTTCCTTTAATTTCAAAACATCTGTAAGTTCCGTTTTTAAGCATTGGCATACTAAAAGAAGGAAGACTTTCCATATATTCCGGATCTGCATATCCGTCTAAATAACCAGCTCTTGCTTTTACTCCAACAAAATTAATATTTTCATCTCCATCTTCATTTACAGTTATAACTTTAGGAATATGAAGTGTGACTGCATTACTTGTTTTATTTGCAAAAATATCTTCGCTCTCTCCAAAAAAATATTCTGGATTAATATTACAATGTTTAATAATACTTTGGAGAAGATCAAAACCTGGTTTGGTTCTTTTACGTTCACCATCTGCCTGCAGTCTTCCAATGGTAATACTATCTATTGTTGTGCTTGTAACTCCGATTAACTTTGCGAATGAGTTATTATTTAACTTCATTTCGTCTATAATGCGTTTTATTTTATCGTGTATTTCCATGTTGCAACTCTGGCTGTTTCGTTATGTAATATGTTTTACTTAAAGCTTAGCTTCAAGTATATGTTGCAAAGCTACAGAATATATGGGAAATAATCTCATTTTCTTTAATTTATTTTACAATTAATTGATTTTCAGATATAAATATTTCTTAAAAATCTGAATTATCGTACTGTTTCACATTCAAATAGTTAAATCATATTACTGAAACTATTGCATTTTTAATCGTAATATGTTGCATATATTAAAACATATGTTGTATATTTGTAGAAAAATAATCCAACATATGATTTTAAAAGGCTTTTATAACGAGAAAAAAAATGCCATCGAAACGGGATTCCCTTCTGATGCACCTGCAGTTCATCTTTATAGTGATGCTATTTTTAAAACTTCTATTGAAACACCAATAGTAATGTTTAAATATGATGTCGTAAACTGGGAAACTTCTTCTGAAAAAAATTACAAGGCAGATGTATCATTTTGTCTTTATATCGTATTGCCTGTTGATACAATTTCTTCAACAAGTTATGCAAACGCATTCGACATCGCGCATCGTATTGACAAAGCTGTATTATCTAATACCAATACTAATACACTATTAGATAATTATTCAACATTTAAGATAAGAGAAAAACAATGTACAAATGAACATACCTACTGGAATAAAAATGATTATTTCATTTGGGAGATCACATACAAAACGACATTAATTGAAAATATATTAAAAAAGAAATATATCCTTTTTAACAATGGATTAAGCAATGAAGAATTAGAAGAACTTGGATATGACTTGGCTACTGGAATAATCGAAATTAACCCTAATCAAGTTGAAGGTTCGGTAGATTTAAATTCTAATATCTAACGTTCTATTAGCAGGTAAGCATTTTATCAAATTATCAAAAGCTTACAAAAACCAAAAACAAATTAAAAAATTAACCCTCCTATAAATACCACAAATGAGAAGAAGCAGAACACTATTAGACAAAAGAAGAGATTATGTTATTAATTATCTAAATAGAAATCAAGCTAAACAAATGAAAGTTGTAGTCTCAGAACTTTCTGATACTTTGTTCTTAACAGAACGCACTATTTACACCATTATAAACGAAGGTCTCGCTACTGAAGCCAGAGCATAATAGACTGAAACTACTGGTTTTGACAATCAAAAAAATTGGAAAAAGCAACCTTGAACCTTAAATTTGTACTCGATATCAAAAACAAATTTATTTCTTGGCCAAGAATAAAATTCAATTAAAAAATCAGTTTTTATAAATCATCCAAGAATAGAGATTCTACTTTTTTGGATTCCAGCTTACGAATACCATTTCAAAAAATAAACAATTAAAATGACAAGTTTAACAACTTGTTACAGCCCTTCTTTTGCTCTTTTTTGAACGAATTAAACCAAAAACAAATTTTTAAACAATTAAACATTTTATATTATGAGTACATTAAACGATGTAGTAATTAACAAACTATCAGGCGGATTAGGAAGAAGAAATCCGGAACAAGACATGGTTTCAGGATTACTTTTTGATGGAGCTTCAACTGAAAAATTTGCAACTGACAAAGTAGAACGTTTGGCCTCCTTAGAAGATGCTGAAGCTTTAGGAATCAAAGCAGATTATGATGTAGAAGGACAATCGGCTTATTATCAAATTCAACAATTCTTCAGAATGAATCCGTCAGGAGACTTGTATATTATGAAAGCAGAAGCAAATTCTTATGAAGCTATTGCCGCGAAAGCAAAAGATATGCAGGAAAAAACAAACGGAAACATTCGTCAAATGGCAATCATCTTTTCTGGAGTAACAACCTTTGAAGACACACAAGATGCAGCACAAAAAGCACAACAGCAAGCTGCCTTAGCTTATACAGATTACATGCCTTTTGAAGTTATTCTGGAAGGAAAAGGTTTTAATGCTGATGATGCTGTTTCTTTAGCCGGATTAAGTGCTGAAAATGTATCCGTAGTTGTGGCTATGGATGTTGAAAAAGCCTTTGAACAAAAATTATTTCAAGAAGGAACAAAAAAACTTTATACTTTGGCTTTTAATGAAGAATTAGTTCCTGTACAAAACTCTCCGGGTATTTATAACGTAAAAAATGCTGAAGGCTTAAAAAAAGAAAATGGAGATACTCTTGAATTCGTTTTCAGAGATTCATACAAAAATACAGCTGCTGTAGGATTAGCATTAGGAGCTATTTCTAAAGCAAAAGTATCTGAGAACATTGCCTGGATCGAAAAATTCAACTTGACTGGTGAAGGTTTTGCAAAAGCTGGTTTTATAGGCGGAGAAGAAATCAAAACTCTAGGAACGTTAAGCGAGCTAAACGAAAAAAGATACATTTTTGCAAGAACTCACACTGGTTTAGCAGGAGTTTATTTTAACGACAGCTCTACTTGTACTACTGGTACATCTGACTTTGCTTATGTTGAGAACAACCGTACAATTAATAAAGCAACTCGTTTGTTGCGTACAGCATTATTACCAAAATTAGCGTCTCCAGTTTTAGTTGATATTGATGGTAAATTGCCACAATCAGTTTCAAAAAGTTTCGAAGGCTTATGCAGATCTGCTTTAGAAGGAATGGTTGCTAATCAGGAAGTATCTGCATTTGATGTATATGTAGATCCTAAACAAAATATTTTGGCAACTTCAGAATTAAAAGTAAAAGCAGAAATTACTCCAATTGGAACGGCTCGTAAAATTACTGTCGATTTAGGATTCAAAAATCCTTTTGGAATCGACAAGGCATAATTTTTCTTCCATCCTCACATTTCATAAAAAACATAGCGCTATCATTATTTCATAAAAGATGATAGCCTTGGAAAGTTATTTCAATTATTAAAAAACAAATCATTCTATATATGAATAAATTACCCTTAATTAACGGACAACAACACAGCTGGTCATCTATTGAAGTAAGTATCGCAGGTAACATCGTTACCGGAATTACAGCTGTAAATTACAGTGACTCTGTATCTAAAGAAAATCACTACGGAGCTGGCGACATGCCTGTTCATAGAGGAAGAGGAAAATATGAAGCAAAAGCTTCACTTACTTTATACAACTACGAGGTAGAAGCGATTTTAGCCGCTTTGCCAAAAGGACAAAGATTACAAGATATTAATCCGTTCAGCATCATTGTGAGTTACTTAGATGACAGCAACGAAGTAATCACGCACACGGTAAGAAACTGTGAATTTAACTCTAACAGCAGAGGAATCAGCCAGGGAGATACAAAAATTGCGGTTTCTTTTGACTTGATCTGTTCTCATGTTGAGTGGAATTAATCGACACGTTACCTCTTAAACCTTAATATTCCTGTCTGAAAAACCGATTCAAAAGAGAAAACCAATCTTACAGCGTTATGCAGAAAAGAAGTTCCAAAGCAACATAATTTCTGCCAGCATATTATTTAAACAGCTCTTTATGAATCCGTTTTAGACAGTTTATTACCCACTTCAAAGGCTGCTTCGAGCATTTTCGTTCTGAAAAATATCTCAAGCAGCCTATTTTTCAAAACAAATAATTACGTTTTAAAATGGAAAAAACAAGTACAAAAACCGCTGATATTCTTGACGGAGATATTACGCAAGCACAATTAAATCAATGGAAATATAAGCACAAAAAAGTAGTCAAACTTACGATTGAAGATGACGACCAAACGACTCTTTTTGCTTATTTCAAAAAACCTGACATGAGCATTCGTTCTGCGGTATTGCAAGCTTCTAAAATGGACGAATTCAAAGCTCTCGAAGTATTATTCAAAAACTGTTATCTCGGCGGTGACGGCAAAATTGAACAAGAAGACGATTTGCGCCTTAATATCACGACAGCATTTTCAGACCATATTCAACCAAAACCCGTAAAAGTCGAAATACTATAATTATCAACATATTTTAAAATCCTCCTGCAAAACCCTACCATCATGATTGTTAAAAACCACAACATATTACTACAAGACACGAGCGAAGCCGAAATGGCGCGCTTTAGACAAATTATGCTTGGCGTTTGGCGTCAGCAGATTGACGATGATAGGAATGCAAGGGAAATGGAGCAATATCTTAAACAAAATGATATTAAACAATTTTCTGAAACACTAAAGAGTACTGATTTTGACAATTCTAAATTTGTTGATTCGAACTCGAATGCAAATGGCTATTATTATAATAAAAATGGAAAGTTTGAAGGGAAAATAAATATTGCAAATAATAAAGGAAATAGTAATGACGTTTATGTTTGTGACAAAAAAGGGAACGAAAAAGGCACATTTTTTAATGCAATCAAATTAGACATAACCCATGAAATTTTTTGTTATATTGCTGGAGTAATAAAAGCAGAAGATTCAAGTAGTTTCGAAAGTGCAGCAGCAACTACTCAAGCAACATTTAATGCTGTTAAATTTGAGAAAGGAGATGAGTTATCAATAAAACAACAAGGTGAGCTTGCCAAAAAACTGCTTTCTACAGGTTACTCAACTGCGACATCAAAAAAAATGTTAGAAGATTCTGAAAATGATAATTTTTCCAATAATGCACGAAAAGGGCTAATTCATGTTTTACAAGGAAAAAAAGATTACTCAGAAGAAGGAATATTATGGGACGGAATCGATTTTGCAGATAAAGGAATTGCTCACAATAAAGCAAAAAAAGATGGCGGAATAAGTATAACTAGAGAATTGTGGTTAAAATTTGTTACCAATAGCGAATATAAACTAGACAGTAAAGGAGTTCCAAGACTTAACAGACATCCAAAGGGAAAAGATGGAAAAGGTCACGACAGAGATAAAACTAAAGAACAAGCTTTAGCTACCATACCTTTTGAAGAAGAGAAAAATACTTCAACAAAAAACTATTACTATAATATTTTTGATTTTGGAGAAGAGAAAAATAGTACTTGGGATGTTGCGGTTGATTCAAAAGAAGTAAAAAATTTAGATTATTACAAAACAACAGGTACAGGCAAATACAATGAAGGAAGAACTCTTAACAAAGCAACAGCAGTTGTAGGAAGACATATATTTTGGAAGCCTTATAAAGAGCATCCAAATAATAAAGGGTATGCATGGGAATATTTTATGGATCACAAATTGTAAAAAAATGAAAAATATTACTTTAATAATTCTATTGATTTGCTTTATCAGTTGTAAAATGGATAATAGTAAATCTTCTAACAAAGAAAAAAATACAGAAAAATCAATAGATACCATTTTTGTTGATGAAAAAGGAGATACGATAAAACCACAGACTGCTTATCTTAAAAAAAACTATAAATTAATTATTTTTCCTGCATTAGATAAAAACAAAAAAGTAATTAATTTTAGATTGATTAATGACAAAAAAGATAAAACCTATTTATTAGCAGAAACTTTTATTGCAAATTATCGTCTATATTATGAAGGAATTGATTTTCAAAATTATTTTGCTTTACATAGCAACGGAGGAGGAACAAGCAAATCTTATTTTTGGCTGTATGATAAAGAAACTGGCAATGAAGTTTTAACAGGTATTAAAGGCGATTTCGACTTAAAAAATGAATTGATTTTATACACAGATGAAAATAATGAATATAAAAACTTCATTTATGATGTAAAGACAAAAGCAAAAACATGGGTTGATATCCCAAAATCATTTACTGATAAACAAAAATGTACGCATAATGACTATTTTGAAAAATCTTCTTATATAAAAAGAGTTACAAACGAATATTATTTTGTTGCATTTAAAGACTGCCCTTCTTCAATTGAATTTAAAGTGAAAAAATTAAAATAATTTCTCATTAAACAACTACCCATATCGAAAAAGATTATTATAACAGTAATATATCAATCCCTCAAAAATTAAAAGAGAAGTTAGAAGAACATAATATAAAAAACTGTATAAAATAAAAAACATGCAATCAAGAGTAAATCGATTAATTTTTTTCGTAATAGTTTTTTTTATAATTTATATAGCGATATGATATATTCCCGAATATATATTAGAGCGACGTTTAAGAGGTTTATTAATTTTTTCTTCATTCTCCTTTAGTCTAATATTTTCTGCAATTGCAATAATTTACATGCTCATGAAAAGAGAAATATTTTACATAAAAATTATAATAGCTTGTTTTCCTACAATCTATTGCTCGCAATTTTTATATGGGTGCATATTTTATAAGAAAGAAAATTTATGAAAATTAAATTCTATTAAGTTACCAAAAGAAATAAGCACAATAAAATAATCATGAATCCTAAAGAACAATTAACTGAAAAATTAAAAAATTGGTTAGAAGAAACAAATGTAATTTCATATGACAAAGATATTGGTTTTAGATGTCGAGATAAAGAATTACGAGAACTAAGAGATGGAAAAACCGAAAAAGAAGTTTACATTATCTCTTTCAATACTGAAGACAATATAACTTATGATAAAAATGGTGAAATTATTTCATTATTTGAAGGAATGCTTTGCTTTGCTTATTTTGATGCAGAAACATTAGAATTGCTTTATATAAGTAAAAAAGCAGGATATATTGAGGTTGATGGTTCTTATTAATTTTATAAAATGAAAATTGAAGAAATTTATCAAGCGATAGGACAGAGTATTGTTGATTCAATAGAAGAAAACTGGGACTATGCAATTCTGGATATAAAATATACTGGTAAATCAGGTGGTTTTTCTCTAAATTATTTTATTGATGGCGATGAAAAAAATTCTGAATATACCGGTGGCTATAGTATTTATAAAACAGTGAAAGAACTTCATGAGATAACAACAGAAGGAGGCAATAACCGATGGAATAGAATAGAATTCAAACTTTCTTCTGACGGAAAAATGAATTTAGAATTTATTTGGGATCAAGAATTGTTTGACGAATTGGAGCGTTTATCAAAAGAATGAAATTATATACATTAAAAGCAGGCTTCGGAACCTATATGAACAGAACTCAATCTATAGATCCATCAGATAATTTGCCTTTTTCCGGACATAATTATAAGGAAGATGAAGATTTTACAGATATAATAAATAAGTTACAGTTTAGGCTAGCAAGAGATGTTCATGAGAAAAAAATGAATTCTGATTTTTTATATGAGGCTATTGATTTTTATAACGATCCTCTTATTATTAAACCGAACCAAAAAAAATCGCTTCAATTCTTTACTGTTTCTTCAAAGCTTAAAAAACTACTGGAACAACTTGAGTTGCCAGAACATAAATTCTATCCTATTATCTTGAATATAGAGAAAGGCATTGATTTGCCTTATTATATTTTACAGATAAAATCGGCTATGAGTTCTTATAGAGACTACAGTAAATCTAGTTTTTATGCATTAAATCTTGTTACTGATATTTTTTTGCAATACGAAGAGGGTGAAATAAAATCAACAGAACATCTATTGGGTTTACTAGATGAAGATATTTTTCCATATGATAAATCGATGTATATTAATCAAGAATTAGATTGGATTTATTTAGCTCCATACTTTATTATTTCAGAAAAATCAAAACAATTATTTGAAGACAACAATATTGTAGGAATGGAAATCACACCATTTTACGAGGTTGAATCTGATTATGGCAAACCAAATGAATTAGGCTTTTTAAATAAATTTGGAGGCCGCGAAATTATCATTAACGGAAAAAGCTCTATGGATGGTTTAGACATTAATGATTTTCCTAAAGCTGATAAAAATTAAAAAAAACTTTCTTTTTACTACAACAACACCCGTTTTTCTAAAGTAGAAAAACGGGTGTTTTTTTTATACCTCATCTTGGTTTTAAATCACAAACAAAATCAGAAAAACCTCAAAAAATCATACTGAAACTACTGACTTATAAAGAGTTTTAATTTTTCAAACACGCTATTTCGGCGTATTTTTACAGTGTTCTTAAAACAATTGCTTTTATCCGAATTCAGGCAAAAAAGAACTTTTCTAAAAATTATTTACAAACTATTTTTTGGATGTAAATAATTTTCAAAACACAATTAATCTTATCCCTCAATGAATACCGTAATTGTTTTCAAACAATTGGGAAAGGCTTTTTATGCTTCAAATTTTAAATTATAAATACTCACAAATATGGATCAAACAACAAAAAAACACATCGATCTACTTCATCCTTCGGTCAGGGAAGAAGTCGCCAAAATTATCGAGGAATGCGATCTTGCCTTAACCGGAAGAGCGAAAGTACGCATTACGCAAGGGCTCAGAACTTTTCAGGAACAGGAAGACCTTTATGCTTTTGGAAGAACAAAACCAGGAAAAAAAATAACGAATGCAAAAGGTGGACAATCGATTCACAATTATGGTTTTGCTGTAGACATCTGCCTCATTATTGACGGAAAAACGGCTTCATGGGATACTGCAAAAGATTGGGATGGCGATCAAATTTCAGATTGGCAGGAATGCGTTAAAGTTTTCGCCAAATACAACTGGAATTGGGGCGGAGACTGGAAAAATTTTAAAGATCTTCCGCACTTCGATAAAAAAGGATATGCTGATTGGAAAGTACTCAGCAAGCTAAAACGTGACAAAAAAAACTATGTAATCTTATACAAATAAAATGAAATACGTAAAATCAAAACTTCTCCCATTTTTAATTGTAATTTCTCTCTCAATTACTTCATGCACCTCGACTAGAACAGCCTTATTCGATCAATATTCTTATCAAAAAACAACGGAGATAAAAATAGAAACAATCAATTTGATAGATAAAGCTTCAACACCTTACGTTTCTAACAAAAAAGAAGTTGAAGTTTTATTGCTGAATGTCGAAAAATTGGTTGAATATGAAAAAAACAAACCCAATAACGAAATCACTTTTGCAATGTGGAAAATTCTAAGTGATAAAGAAAAAAACTCGTTGTCGGGATTCTTTAAACGCTGGGAAACCAAAACAACTTTGTCTCCAACATTTTTGGGAGAATCAAAAAAACAGATTACAGATGCTTTGGATTTGCTTATTCAATATGAAATTAAAAAAGACACAGAATCAAAAGATGCACTTTTAGATTTAATCAACTTTAATAAATAAAAAAACCATGGACAGCGATCAATTATTGAAAGAGTTAAAAAGCAAATTAAAAACTATTATAACTAATAATTATAAAGATGTAAAACCTGAATTAGAAAAAGACTTAGACACTTTTTTTGAAACTTCTAAGGAAAAACTCGAGCGCTGGATTTTGCTTTTCTCCAACGCTGCTCTTACAGAAGAAGAACTGGAATGGCTTTTAAAAAGTCAGTTGGATTTGGTCGTTTTACAAGCTTTGCAAACCACCGGAATCTCAAAAATCAGATTGAATACTCTTAAAAATAACATTATAAAAACCATTTTTAAGTTTATTGTCGAATTGGTTATTCCTAGTGTCTAAAAACCTTATATAAAAAACCCAAAATCACAACAAGTCATTGTTTTTCAGTAGTTTAAAATAAAAAATCAATTTACTGAAACTACAGATTACTCCTCCTCAAAATCTTGGTAAAGGAGAAAGCATAGCTTAATTTTACAGTATCAAATAAAACAAAATTCTTTGGGTACAGCGCGCAAATCCAGTGAATAATTAAAACCAAAATTTACTAACAAATACAATAAATAATAACAATATATGAAAGATTTTGTCCTAGATGAAGACTTGTTAATTGTACAGGATTTTGCCGGAAATGGAGATTTTGCACTGAAAGAAGCAGATCAACAAAATATTGAACATTTACTGCTAAGTCAAAAAGGGAGCTATAAAGAGTTTCCAATACTTGGAGTAGGAATTAAAAAATACATTAACAGCCCGGATGCGACGTCCAGGCTAAGATTAGAAAACGAAATAGATAAACAATTATCGTATGACAACTTTTATGTAAAAACACTTGATGTCAACGATTTACAAAACATTAAAATCGATGGGAGCTATTAAACCACAAGACAATCAAAATATTCTTGATATTTCTTTGCAAGAATATGGCAGTATAGAAAAGGTATTCGACCTTTTAGAAGACAATGATAAGTTTAACATTACTGAAGATATTTCTGTATATCAGGATTTAAAAATTGGTCGAGAAGCCTTTAAAAAGGATATTGTCGAATATTACAATTCCAGAAATCTAAAACCTGCAACTGCACTTACTGAAGAAGAGGAATATTTATTGGACACTTTCTCTGGAATTGATTATATGATTATTGAAGATGATTTTATTATTTATTAATAAAAACCTCTTACTAAAATTACTCGAAACACCAGCCTTAACAGTTAAGAGACAGGAATTCTATATTTAAAAACTGCTCTTTTAAAAATTTCTAAAAACTACATCTTAGTAGTATCCATAAAAAACATAAACAATTATCTATAAGCATATTACACATGTCTTACAGGCTAAACTATATTAAAAAATTAAAATATGGCACGTACAATTGCTGAAATACAGAATGAAATTCTGCTTGAAAAAGAGAAACAACCTTCCTTAGGAGGCTTAACAGATTCAAAGACTGCCATTTGGAAACTTTGGATCAATATTGTTGCGACTGCTATTTGGATTCACGAAAAAATAGTAGAAAAAAATGCTTTGATATCGAGACCTCACACTTTGAACTGGTACAGAGAGCAGGCTTTAAATTTTCATTACGGAATGCCTTTAGATCCAGATTCCAGTAACGCAATGTCGCTAGTCTGGAAAGACGGTTTGTACCAATTTGACACTGAAGGCCTTTCGGAATCAGAAATTGAAGATGCTAAAATAATCAAACATTGCGCTGTAAGTGAAATTGATTTAGAAACAGTGCTCAAACCAGGTCTTAAACCTGAAGAAATTTTCTCAGACTATTTTCATAATAAAGTTGGTGTCGTTTTTATAAAAGTTGCCACCGTAAAAGATGAAAAAATCTCAAGAATTGATGTTCCTAATGAACTTTATGCCTTTAAAGAATATATCGCCAAAATTAAAGATGCCGGAAATCAAGTTTACATAACTTCTGATCAGGGAGATATTCTAAAACTAACTTTAAATGTTTATATCGATCCTTTGAGCATTTATATCAATCCAAAAGATATTGAATATTATCAATCAAGAATTTCAGCTCAAAATGAGATTACAACATTTGACAGTTACTACTTCGACCCTTTAAATGGCTCATTAATCTCAGATAGTGAAATATATCCAGTAATTGACGCTCTTAAAGATCATTTGAAAAACATTGAGTTTAATGGTGCTTTTGTCAAAACATTCTTGGTTGATGCAGTTCAGAAAGCGCAAGGAGTTAAAATTCCAATTTTAGCAACCGTTCAAACTGCTGCTGCAACAAATCCAAATGATCAACCCAATCTCTCGCTTACTGATGTGACTAAAATAGAATATTTCATTCCAAAAGCAGGCTATTTTGATATGGATACTCTGGAAGTTGAGGTCAATTATATTCCTTACACATTTTACAGAGATAAACAATAGTCTAATATATAAACAATGAAATACACTACTTTAAAGTGGGAAAAGCTATTATTATGGCTCATCCCTCCCATTCTCAGGAAAAAAACTCATGCGAATTGGCTCAATGTTTTACTCTCACCCATTCGTTCCATTTATGAAGATACTCTTTATAAAATGCAGCATACTGGTCAGGTAATTTATTTGGAGAAAATACTGAATGAAACTTTCAATCCAACCAAAAATTACAACCCAAATGCAAGCATAGAACAAAAACGATTAGATCAGTTAATTTATATCGACGAATCTGTCAAACCAACTTTACAATATGTGTATCTGCATAAAGAATATTATGATCCCGACGGGACTTTAATGATTCCGTTATTGAAAATATTCACTAATGAAGAATATCAAAACAAAAACAACAAACCCGTTTATCTGGCACATCGCAAAGATTATACAACATTAGCTTATGCCAATTTTAGAATTTTTATACCTGAAATTTTAATAAAAAACGGATCAATTGTCATCAACGAATCTGGATCAAGTACAGCAGCTATAAAAGTAGCAAACATTGAATTCCACAACCTGCTTAACTTCTATAAACTAGCCGGAAAAAGTTACGAAAGTTATTCCTATTAGCCAGAAGTCTTAAAATAATCTCATAAAACAACAGACATTTAAATAAATAAAAATGAAACAAGTAAATTTTAATCATGCAGGAGGTTTTCCTCTCGAGCAAGAAACTTTAGAAAAACTTCAAACAGCCTACAGGTCTGAATTATACGAAGCTCTAAAAGGCCATCTGAGCATCGAGACAAATAAAAATTATATTATCGCACCAGCATCAACTGAAACTAAAGGGTGGGCCATTATACATCAATATGAAAAAGATCAAAAAGATCCTGAAGGAGCACAAATACTTGAGGGTATTTTATATCCTATTCAAAAAAATGCCCCAACTGGTTACTTAAAAACGATCAGAACAGGGACAAATTTAATATACGGAACTGGAACATCTGAAACAGCATATTTTGATTATGAAGCTTCATATATAAGCTCACAAGAATATTATAATAACGCTGGATATTCGCAAAGTAATGATGATCTGGCTATCTATTATTATGATTTGTCAACTTTTGAAACTGTTTTAGATATCCAGACTATTGATGAAATTTTACAAGAAATTCAATCTAATATTGATGCAGTCGAAGCCAAAATAAATACAATCAAAGGGAATATTACTACCATTGAAAATAATATCGGTACGATTGAGAATGATATGAAATCCTATCTACCTCTTAAAGGCTTTAAAGCGATGGAAGGAGATTTGAATATAGGAGAATACCATTTATCAAAACTAGACACGCTTGAATCTTTTGCTTCGTGTGTAAGAACAATCGAATTTAATTTTGGATCTAGAAGTAGAAGAGGATTATTGCATCCGGAAAATCCTTCAGGAAGAGCTTTTGTAGATAGCAGTACAAATACCGAAACAAGTCTTACATTCAACTATGGTCCTGATTGGGAATACACTTATATTGGAGGAAAAGTATATATGGACCAATTGAATCATATAGATAATTTAAATTCTTCATCTTCATATGGTCGTATTCTGGCACTAGGCGATTTCGATCAAGTTATTAAAACTGATACAACAATTAGTTCGTTACTTAAACGTATTACAGATTTAGAAAGTAAATCTGCAATAACAACAGCTGTACCACTTGGAATGATTGCGATTTGGGGGACAACAGATCCAATTCCTGATGGTTGGGAAGAATATACTCCGTTGAAAGGTAGAATGCCTGTAGGAGTTCAGACTTTTACTTCAGAAGAAAAAAGTGATGCCCTAGATGGAGATGGTGGTAATGGTTTTAGCTATTATAGAGACATTTATGGCTCCGCAGTGTTTCCTTTTGAAAATATAGGATCCGAGGGAGGACGAATGAGTAAAAAATTAGACATTAACGAGATACCTGCTCATACTCATGGCTTTAGAGCGTATGTACAGAGTGGTTCTAATGATGGTTCAGGTGGTGAGGCAGCAGGAAATTTCCAAGATGAAAATACAGGTAGTACAGGTGGCGGAAAATCTTTCCCAATTCTAAATCCATACAAAGTAGTTCAATTTATTGTATATACAGGACAACCTAAAGATACAACAGCACCAACGACGCCAAGTTTAACAGCCTCAAGTATTGGTAATGTAAGTGTAACTTTAAACTGGACCGAATCAAGTGATAATCGTGGTGTTACAAATTATATTGTTTACGCAACTGGTTTAGAACCAATTACATTAGGATACATTCATTCTTATACTGTTCCAGGATTAAGCCCTGGAACATCTTATAGTTTTCATGTTGTAGCAAGAGATGTGGCAGGAAACTTATCTGTAAATAGCAACATTGTAGACGCAACAACATTAATAACGGATACAATCGCACCTACAGTGCCGACTAATTTAACCAGTTATTTAGCAAGCGCAAACCAAATAGATCTTCAATGGAATAGTGCAACAGATAATAGAGAAGGCGATATTTATTATGAGTTATGGAAAAGTTCAAACGCTGGAACTTTTGTGCCAAAAATTACAACTACTGGAAACTCTTATTCTGACAGTCTTTTATCCTATGACACAGTATACTCCTACAAATTAAGATCTAGAGATGTTGCTGGAAATGTATCTGATTTTACTGAAATAGTTACAGAAATTACAGATGTACCACCAGGAGGTGGCGGCGGAAATGGATGTTTCGATGTTGAATCTTTGGTAACGATGGTATCGGGACAATCGAAAAAATTGAAGAATATTGAAATTGGAGACAAGCTTCAAGGATTTTCATTCCCAAATGAAATTGACGAGTCTGTTGGAGATTATTTCTTGTGGAATGGGAAATTAAGCGAAGGCGTTAAAGCTGAGGTTACTGTTGTAAACAAAAGAGCAAGCGTACAGCCAAATTACTTCCAAATTGAAACAGTCGATACCACGATCAAAGTTACGGGAGAACATCCTTTATTAGTTACTCAAGATGGTGAAAATGTGCAATGGTTGTCTGCAAAAAATGTAGATTTAAATATGTTTTTGATTGATAAAACTGGAAAAATAAAAGCTATAGAATCTATCTTATTTAAAGAAGAACCGCTGGAAGTAATCCTTTTAGATGTTGAAGATGTAGATAATTATATTATTTCGGGAATTGTTGCACATAACAGCAAACCTGCAGAGCAACATTAACTGCACAATAAAAAATTAAAATAACAATTTATAAAATCTTTTGGGGCATAAACCCCAAAAGATTTTTTGCCAAAATCATTATATTGAATGGACCCGTTTTTTATTTGTATCGATTTGTTCTTTAGGCATCTGCCCTTCTTGTTTTGTTTATGCCATTATAAAATAGAAAGATTTTTTAAACTATTTAAGAAACCTTAGTTTGAACATCAATATTAGCGAAAATATATTAGAAATAATTGATTTTGATTATAACTAGAAGCAAATGCCACAACACTAAAAAAATTATTATGCCTAAAATCTCCGAATATTTAAATGAACTAAAACTATTGCTTTATGGAATTTTTATTTACTTAGAAATGGATGCCGAAATTGTTAAAGTATTATTTTATTTAATGATAATGGATACTTTTTTAGGCATTATCAAAACCATAGTAATAAATAATCCTTTCAGCTTTAAAAAGCTTGCATTAGGATTTGTATCTAAGCTAGCCGTATTGCTAATACCAACGGCTTTGGCATTAATGAGCAAGGGACTTAATTACAACTTTAAATGGTTTGTAACTGTTGTAATGGATTTACTTATTGTTAGCGACGGAATTTCAATAATCAGCAATATTATTGCAATTAAAACTAAAAAAGAAGTCGAAAATTTTGATGCAATGACTCTGATACTAAAGTCTATGCGAAATGCCTTAATACAATTATTCAAAAAACTTTTAACTACAATAGACCCTAAATTTCATCTATAAACAATAATTATCATTAAATACCGCCAGATTAAACTGCTTCCTTTTTCTTTTGAATCTGAATTCTAGCGTATAACCTAACAAACCAACTTGGAAGCAGCAACTAAAAATGAACCTTATTTATTAGAACGAGTATTTAAGATCAGAAGAATAAAAAACGTAATAGATTTAACCAATTCTTTTTCTGTTGTAAATAATACTGAATTTCCGAAACTCTTTGATGCAGAAATTTATAAACTAACATTTACCATAAAAAAACATGGAAAGATCAAAAACTATGATTTGTTCTTACCATACAGCGAACTGATTTGTGATCAAGAAATAGAGAATCTCAGGAAATCTTTAGGAATCGTGATTTCAGGAGACGGATCTCAATTTGAAATTCTAGACTTCGAATCAGATTTCACTATTCAGTTTGACCACGAAAACAGCTCTTTTATAGAATCAGATGAGGTTAAGAATGGTTTGGTAACTTTTATACAATAAGTTATCAAACTATTTTTTTCAATAAAATCTATGTTGGAATTTCTTTTGCTTTATCAACATTCAAGAGTCAAAAAAAACTTTTTAATCGACAAAATACAATCTATTATCAGTGGCAGAATGTTCTTTTTCTCCTGATAAGATTATAAAACATTAACTATAAAAAACATAAAATAATGAGTAATTATTTAATTGAAAAAAAATTACTTCTTAAGGACATTGAAGAAATTACAATATCCGAAGAAAAAGTGCTTGTAAGAGGTGCGGATGAAATCATCAAAGAAGTTGACAAAAGTTCTTTTGGTGGTGGAAATGTATCTGGAACGCCAAATATTCTGTCCAAATTTAATTCAAATGGAAATGGTCTAGAAGATTCTCCTATAACTATTATTGGAAGTACTGCAGAAATTACTTCTTCAATAGCTAATGATTCAGGACTAAAATTTACTAATCTAAAAAATTCCATTTCTTACACACCAATAGCAAGGCCTACTTCGCAGTCATTCCCTCGCAGAACGGCTCATAATAAAAATACTGGAGATATTGCAATTATTTTTCAATCAGGTAATAAACTTGATGTTTTAGATAAAAATGGTGATCTTAAATTTTCTACAATTCTATCAACACAACCAACTGGGCTCATTTATGATGATTCTGACAACTTATATTTAGTAGTCACAAATAATGATATAACTAAAATTGACAAGAATTTTAATATTACTGAAAACTTTTCAAATTCAGGTGGAAATCCATACCTGTATTTTGCAAGTGGCCTTATATATTGTTTAAAGTACGATGGATCTGCAAAGACCGTTAATATTAATAATGGAGAGACACAGCCGTATGGTAATGGTTTTGTACATCCAAGCTCTACATTCGCTTTAGGAGATTCAGGTGAGATTTATTCTTTAGCCACTGACGGTATTTATAAATCTGAAGGAACAGAAAAAACCTTATTTTATTTACCTGAACAGGCTACTTATTTTTCTAAAGCAGTTTATAAAGATGGCGTTCTATACGCATTAAATTATACAAACCAACAATTAATAGCTTTAAATTCTAATGGTTCTGTTATACTCACTGCTCCTGTAGGTATTTGGCCACAGGATTTAATCTTCACTACAGATGGCAATATAATTGTTTACAGTAATTATTCTTCAATGTTTATCTCAGATTTTAGACTAGTAAAGCCTTCGGGAGAATCAGAAGTTATATTTAATAAACCTGGCACAAATTTTAACGGCTTATATTCTGATTTAGACAACAACCTTTATGGCGTAAGCTGGTCTTCAGGATTTTGGGGAAAGTTTATTTATACTGAAAAAAATTACCTGCTTGCTTTAGATAATAATGGCAAAGTAGTAGGCTTAAATAAAAAAGATTTTGTTAATACAATTGATTTAAAATCAGTGTTAAATAGTAATTCGGAGGCCTATTTTGGAAATTATGACTTTGCAGGAATATTGTATGGTTCAGATGGTGACAGAGAAGTACAATTTCAAACTAGTGTGGATAACGATGATTATTCAAATTTTAGACTTAGAAAAGATTTTTGGTCAATATTAGGAACCTCTAGCGGTTCAGAGGCAGGTATTAGTAGTTATGAAGGTAACATAAAACTTACTCAAAAAAACTCCTCTTCTAATGGTACAATATTAGAATTTGAACAACCAATAGCAATAGGTGGCAGTGCTAATATTAAAATTCCTGCCAAAGCACAAGGTGACTATATATTAGCAACTACAGAAGACTTATCAATTTCAGGCTCTTATAATTCAATTATCAATGATAATAGTACAAATGTAAATAATCCGGGAAATACTTTTATCGAGAAAATTTATTACACAAAAACAGGTAAGAATGTTTATTGTAGTGCTAGTGTTTCAATAGATACTAATACAGATACGAGTAATGATTTAGCTTACATTCAAGTAACATTACCATTTCCTCAGTCATCGACATTCCCTAGATTAAATGCTGGAAACGGCATATTATATGGTGGAGGACTTGGAAATCTTATTATTCCTGCCATAATTCAATTAGAAGGAACAAATAATACTAAAATTATCTTTTCCGGAAAATCCGGAGATAATGGCAGTTCTTACCAAGGAGAAGTACATTGGAGTTATGAAACAGATTAAATCAAGTATATTTTACGATTTGCATGTTTACTTCAAATAACAATAAAGGCAAGCTTCGCTTTAAGAAATTTTCAATTGATTAGGATTACTAAAACAAAAATTAACCGTAAAAAACATATAATAATGAATAATTATTTAATTGAAAAAAAATTACTTCTTAAGGACATTGAAGAAATTACAATATCCGAAGAAAAAGTGCTTGTAAGAGGTGCTGATCAAATCATCAAAGAAGTTGATAAAAGTTCTTTTACAAATGGAAGTTTCTCTGGAACACCATATGTTCTGTCTAAATTTAACTCAGACGGGCAAGGACTAGAAGATAGTAGTATTAGTTATGATGGATTAAAAACCACAGTAAACAGTGACGTTGAAATTGTAGGTTCGACAGGTGGATCAGGTTTAAAACTTGCGAATTTAACAAACTCTCTAGCTTACGAAACTTTTATCCCGAACATTCCTGGTGCTCAGGTGAATTCAGCTTATGGATTGTCTGCTTCTGATAGCAATGGAAATTTTTATTCATGGAATAACAAAGAAATTGGAAACATTGGGACTTTATACAGATATAACGTTGACGGCACTGTCGACGAAATAGCGGAATGCCCCGGAGGAATTATAAATTTTGACTCTCAAGACAGAGCATATTTCTTCGATTCGGCTGCAACTTATAGAGTTGAACCAAATAGTACAACACTAGAAGAACTTACTCTAGTTAATAGCCCTTATATTTTAGGTATAGATTCAGAAGATATAATTTATTTTTATGCTAACGGTAAAATTGCATACGCTGCTAATGGAGTAGTGGGCATTTTACATGATTTCGGTTTTTCTCTAAATGGAGTAGGTCTTCTTAGAGATACTGATATAATAGTTCGATCAGACAATGTTGTTAATGAAGGAACTTATGCCGTAAGCACGATTAATGGCTCCGTTAGATTATTAGGTCAATCAGGTTTAATTATGGACTATTTTTTAAATACTGATTCAGCCTTGTTTGGAGTTAAATCAAATGAAATATACATATACAACGAAGGAAGCAACATTTGGAATAGCGTTTACAGTTCAAACTCTTTGGTCAAAGTTATTGCAGCAGGCGACGATTTATATTTAGCTAATGGTCCATGGTATTCCTTTAGGGTTCCTATATTTAAACTAAGCAGCAATTTGATACTCTCTTATTACTCTTACGCACTATTCTTAACTGGTATGTCTTGGAGTAAATCAGACAATTATATCTATACTACTTGGGTTTACGGAACTAATTTGATAAAAGTCAATCCAGACAACAATAGAGCCTTAACAGTGGACGATCAGGGAAATATAGTAAAATCACAAGAAGATAATTCGCAAGGATATATTAGTTCCCTTTTTTTCAATCTTGATAACAAATTTACACGTGAACTAGCCGAATTATCAAACGCCTTGGTAAATTACGCTAGAATATACGAAAATGAAACTGAAGTAAAACTTATGGCTTCTGAACTTAACGCATCCTATGAAGACGCTAGACAAGGTGACACAATCATATGTCAAATGATAACTGACGGAGCATTGGAATATATCAAAACAAGTAGAGGCTGGATTTCTCGCAATATAACAGTCATTCTATAAGCGCTCAAAGAATAAATTTTAAATTCAAGCAAACTAAAATTCACACGAAAAATTATTGCCTTTTTAAAACAATCTATTCTCCTGCAAAAGCTTCAGATTTCTCTGAAGCTTTTCGTTCATATACAAACTTTCTATTTAGGTCTTTATTTCCCTGTCTGGATGCTAAAAAAACTAATGACTCGAGCATTTAGAAAAAAGAAGCAATATTTTTATAACAGCAAGTATTATAAAAAAGATGCTTTTTCCAGACATACCACCTGAACTGCTTGATGCACCTCTATCGATACTGTTAGAATATACAGCTTCTCTATTGCCCACCAAAATAGCAGTCAAATTCGGATCGTAAGCAACATATCCCGACATCGAGGAGATACAAGTCGTATAAAAATCAGATTGTTTGTTGGCGTTATAACGTTCTGAAACTATATTTACAAGACTTCTCATTTTACTATCCATTTCTATAGAACTAAAATAGGACAACAAAACATAAAAACTTCTATATCCTACATACGGAATCACTTCTGCGTTTGGCGAATTTTGATTCAAATTTGCTAATATCGCATCAAGTTTTCCGCTGAGTTTTTTATTCAACTGAAAAAGGGCATCTTCAGGAAAACAGTCTTTAAAATCAAAAATATCATTAATGAAATCATATTTATTTTGAGATAAATTTTGATCAAAAAACAATACTAAATCGTCATTAAGAAACTGAATTATAAAAGATTGAATTTTTTCAACATCATAATCTTGCAGAGGAGAGAAATGATGTCTGGAATAATTTGTTTTCGAAAAAAGCGAATACAAAATTCGACTTGAAACTATAAAATAGAGTTCTTTGCGATACTCTTTTAAAGCCAAAATGAGGTTATTGGCAACATTGCTGTCTATATCCGGATTTATTCTTTTCTCAACATTAACCTGCTTTTCTACTCGGATTATGTCGTCTGAAGAATACGATAGAATTTTGTTTTTATCTATTTTTAATTCTTCGAATAATTCTATTATGTTCATGCTTGGGGCTAATTTTTAAGAGACAAACATAATCTTTTTAACTCTTTTTCAAAAGATTATAAAAAATAAATTTAGGAACATCTTAATTTTGAAAAAACTATCAAAAGAAAGAAAATAACAAGAATGATTTTTACAATAAGATGCATTTTTTCAGTCTCATCCCTCTCTTTTGGTTTCATTAAAATTTCTCTACTTTCGATAAAGATTTTTCTTAAATTTTCAATATAAGCATTATAAGATGCCATTGATATTACAACAGATCTAAAAAAAATGATATTCGTCCCTTTTTTATAATATTTAGAAACCAAATCTAATAAAATAACTACTTTTCGATCTAATTCGATCGTTGCAAAATGAGATAGTAAATGATAAAAAGGGTCGTATTTAATATAATTGATATTTGAAAACTCATTAGTATTCGAGACAGCTAATTGAGAAACAGCAAAATCAAGTTTAGAAAAAACAAGTAAACCCATTTTGTAGATAATCTCTTCGGAAAAATATCTTTTTAAATCTAAAAGAAGATTCAACTCTTCTAAATAGTGATACCAATGTTTTGATAGTTTAAAACTAAAAAAAGAAATCAAATCATCTGCTAAAAAGAGGGCAATAAATTCTTTAATTTTTTCATCAGGAACAGTCACATCATAATTTGAAAAATGATTTTTTTGGGAATTATTTTGTGTGAAAAAATTAAAAAAAACGCGATTCGATATTACAAACAAAAACTCTTCTTTGTATTCTTTCAAAGCAATAATTAAATTTTCACCTGTATTAGAATCTATTTCCGGATTTATCTTTTTTTCGAAATTTATTTTTTTCTCAATTCTAATATAATCCTCAGGACCAAATTCTAAAATCTGGTTGGTTTTCAAATCTAATAAAGAAAACAATTGAATGATATTCATCGTGTTGTAAAATTAAATAATGCTTTGATAAAAAATAATATTGATAATTAATATCGTATTAAATAAATTGTAAATTGCTCATTCATAAAATCCGATTTTAAAAAATGAATGTAATTATAAACCAACTGTTTGAAATTGAGAAAAAAGCGTTAGAACAAAACTTTAATGGTTTCGAGCGCAATCTAAAAAGAATTTATAATGAATTGGAAGAAAAAGGATATAAAATTATAAATCCTTTGGGGACAAATTATGATGAAAGAGACAGCTCTATTGATGCTAATATTCTGAATTCAAATTCCAAAAAAATAACCAAAGTCATTAGACCTACAATTTACAAAACAGAAAACGACACCCTGCAATTGGTTCAAAAAGCAGTAGTTATAGTAGAATAATAGCATCATTAGCATGAAAAATATCAATATTGGAATTGACTTAGGAACAACAAATTCAGGAATTGCAAAATACGAAAACGGAAAAATCAGTATTTATAAAAATCCTGTTGGCTTCAAGGACACTATTCCGTCTGTAGTTTCATTTCGAAAAGGACGCATCCAAATAGGCGAAAAAGCAAGAGAACACAGCGCAACAAATGCCGAAAATGTATTTTCTTCTTTTAAACGAAAAATGGGATCTGATGAGGTTTATTTTATCAAAGATCTGGATAAAAACTGCAGTCCGATTGAACTGTCTTCAATGGTTTTAAACGAATTAATTAATTTCGCTCAAGGCGAAAGTTTAAAATCTGCTGTCATTACAATTCCGGCCTCTTTTGATACGATTCAGTCTAATGCCACCAAAAAAGCAGGTTATCAGGCCGGTTTTGAAGAAATCGTTTTGCTTCAGGAACCTATCGCCGCTTGTCTGGCTTATTCCAATTCTTTAAACATCGAAATTACATCCGAGAAAAAATGGCTGGTTTACGATTTTGGAGGAGGAACTTTTGATATTGCTTTGGTTAACATCAACGAGCGAGATCTTAAAGTATTTGATCATAAAGGCAATAATTTTCTGGGAGGTGTCGATCTAGATACTTTATTTGTTGAGAAAATAGTATGCCCGAAAATCGAAAACCAAACTCAGGAAAAAGATCTTTGGTCAAAACTAATTTCTAAAGAAAATCCAGTATATAATAAACTCTTTTTTGAACTTCTTTATAAATCAGAAGAAGCAAAAAAAGAACTTTCGATAAAAGAAACTTCAAGCATTGAAATTGATTTTGACGAGCTTTCAATCTCATTAGACATTGATATCAGTCGAGATGAATTTGAATTAATCGTTCAGCCCAAATTTGAAGAATCTTTTCATTTGGTTGAAAAATTAATTAAAGAAAATCACCTTGAATTTTCAGATATAGAGCGTATTATATTGGTTGGGGGAACTACTTATATTCCTTACATACGCCAGCAATTGCAGGAGAAAACTCAAATTGAAGTAGAAACGAGTTTAGATCCTACAACTGCAGTAATGATTGGAGCAGCTTATTATGCAGGTTCAAAACCTTCAGAATTAATTGAGAAAGAAATTGTAGATGAGCCTAAATTTGAACAAAACAACATTCAGGTTGAAACTATCTACGAACCACATTCTAAAGATTCGGAAGAACTAATTGTTGTTCTTTTGGAAGAATCATTTGAGGGATATTACAGAATTACCCGAGCAGATGGCGGTTTTGACACCGGACTTCTGAAAGCAAATAAAAAAATAGCCGAGTTTGTTCCTTTATTAGAAAAAACGACGAATCAATTTACGCTATTTTTATTCGACAATCAACAAAAACAAATATTTAGTAAAGCGAATATTCAAATTACTAACGGCTTATATAGCATTCTGGGACAGCCAATTCCGAACGACATTTGCTTGGAATTAGACGAAGAATCTGGAAAAAGCCACATGGAAATTATCTTTAAGAAAAATGATATTCTGCCTCTAAAGAAAACCATTTACAAAAATTGTTCTAAAAACATATTAAGAAACTCTGATCAAAAATTGATCATCAATGTAGTTGAAGGTAATGCCGGAAGTATGGTGGGCAGTAATCTATCAATCGGTTATATTGAAATATCTGGAAGTAATTTTGAGCAGGATCTTTTAAAAGGAATGGATATTGAGCTGAATTTTAAAGTTTCGGAATCTAGAGATTTGAGTATCGACGTTTATATAGGCGCTCTGGATTTAGAAATCAGCGAAGTTTTTAATCCGCATCAAAGAAAAATTTCGATTGAAAAATTAGCTTCGGAAATTAAGAATGCTTTAGATACCATTTTAGAAGAAATAAGAAGCGAAGAAGCGAACGAGAATTATGAATATTTAGCCAAATTAAAAAGATCTCAGGAATCGTTGACTGTTCTTTATAATGAGGCTTTGGAAAATCAGAATGATGCTCTTACAGATAAAAAATATCAAATTGATGAACTGAAAAAAATCTACATTCAGGAATTTGATGATCTTATTCGCCATAAACATATATTGTCCGAACTTGAGGAATACAATAATATAAAAGACAGCCTTATTTTTTATATTGAAAAAGGCAGTCCGCGCCAAAAAGAAGAATTTGAAAAAATCATAAAAAACGAAAAGGAATTTCTTCAATCCAACAATAAATATTTAATTCGCAAAAAGAATAAAGAATTAGAAAACCTATTAGAAAACATCTATCAAAATCAGGATGAAAGCTATATCGATTATTTTTATTATTTGCGATTTGAAGATCCTAGCGCCTTTAGAGACAGATCAAAACACAGCCAATTGATAGAATTAGGAGAAAAAGCAATTGACAAATCCAACTTAGTCGAATTAAAATCAATTTGTCATCAACTCTATAATTTGCTGATTGTGAAACCAAAAAGAAAAGATGACTTTAATACTTTTGATGGAAATCTTGGTATAAAATAAGTTGTTGAGGTATTTTAGTAAATCGATCAAAATAAAAGAAAAAGCTTCAGATTTTCTCTGAAGCTTTTTCTTTTATATTTACTTTTAGAAGCTAAGTGTATAATAATCATGAAACATTTACAAAAAGGAGAATTTTTCGGTGATACAAACAAAAAGATCTGCTTTGATGGAATTACTTTGACAGATACTGTTTACACGCATCCTAAAGTGGACTGGCATTATCATGAACACGCTTATTTTACTTTTATTCTTCAGGGAAATGTGATTGAAGGAAACAAAAAAGAAGTTTATAATTGTACACCCGGAAGCCTGCTGTTTCATAATTGCCAGGAATCACATTATAATATTAAACCCGAAGGATTTACAAGAGGTTTTCATCTCGAAATAGAAAAACAATGGTTTGATGGTTTAGCTTTAAACATTGATGATTTAGAAGGAAGCAGTAAAATTTTGAATCCCGATATTAAACTCTTGATGTATAAGATTTTTAGAGCATCTAAAATAGACGAAATCAATTCTGACTTTTCTACACAAACTATTTTACTTGAAATTCTATCAAAATTACAAAATGAGGCTCAAAGCGTTTTACATAAAAAGCCTAAATGGGTTACTATGGTAGACGAAATTCTTCATGAGCAATTTGCAGATAACCTAACGCTCGAATATTTGTCTCAATTGCTGGACATACATCCGGTACATCTTTCCCGAGATTTTGCTAAATATTTTAACTGCAGCCTAAGTGAATATGTACGAAAATTAAAAGTCGAAAAAGCACTTTCATTAATTGCGTTACAAAAACAATCTTTTACAGAAATCGCTTATCAATGCGGGTTTTCAGATCAAAGTCATTTTAATCGCTGTTTTAAGGAAGTAAATAATATCAATCCTTCCTATCATAAAAAAATACTTTTTAAAAAATAAGTACAATGTTAATTCTGTACAATTTTTAATGTTTTCGGCATTGTAATTTTGGACTATAATTTTTTATAAAAATCAAATGATGAAGCAAATTCTAGTCTTTTTAATATTGTCGTTGTACAGCTCTGTAAATGCCCAAAACAATAATCTGTACCAACCGGATTTAATTACTAATGATCTTCATAAATCAAATATCGGGAAGGTCACTTTTATGAACGGAAATATTCCTTTGGATCAATATAAAGAAACTGATTTCTTGAAATCTTTTGATTTAAAATACAGATCAGATTTGAATATAAGAGTTTTTATGGATAATTCTGTTGTGAATTATTTGCATCAATTAGCACCAGAACTGTCGGCAGAAAAATTATTAAAAATGGGAAATCTTCAGTTTTCCTTTTATATAGACCATCAATTTATTTATAAAGAGAATATTAATTTCGGATGCAATTTTGGATCTGGAGGAAACAAAAATACTTCTACTACTTTTAGAGTGCCGCTTACAAGTTCAAAAGGCGAAGATTGGTGGGCCATGTATATGTGGGACCGATTTAAAAGTAATGGCGGTGAAAAAGTTTTGACAGAAGGCACACATCAACTTAAAATTGAAATCAGACCTTATATTGATTTGGATGGAAATAAGAATATTAAAACAGGAAATTTAATCGCCGAAGGAGAAGTAAAATTGGTTATAAAAACACCTGAATTAACAGCCAAGCAAATTGAAATGCAGCAGATAAAACCCAATAGTGACTGGAAAATTTCAACATTGCCTTTTGATAAAAAGAAAATTGAATTACTGAATACAGCAATCGGCAATTATAGTTTGAAAGAAATAACAAGTGTTGTCGTAATTCGAGAAGGCAAACTAATGCTGGAAGAATATTTTAATGATGCAGATAGAAATACGCTTCACGATACCCGATCTGCCACAAAATCATTTACATCGACATTTATGGGAATTGCCATAAAAGACGGATATATTAAAGATGAAAACCAGACGCTAAATAAATTCTACGACTTGAAGAATTTTGCTAATTATGAACCCAAAAAAGACAGCATCAAGATTAAAGACTTGCTCAAAATGAGTTCAGCTTTTGAAGGTTCTGACAGCCATAGCGAATCGCCTGGAAACGAAGAAAACATGTATCCTACAGACAATTGGGTAAAATTTACTTTGGATCTTCCAATCGATAAAACAAAAACCAATGGCGGTCAATGGGATTATTTTACGGCAGGAGTTGTATTAATGGGAGATATATTGAATAAATCGGTTCCAAAAGGTTTAGAAAACTACGCTGCCGAAAAACTTTTTAAACCTCTAAATATAACGAATTATAAATGGCAGTACACGCCTCAAAATGTTGTAAATACAGCCGGAAGCCTGCAAATGACTTCACTTGAATATGCCAAATACGCGCAATTGTATAAAAATAATGGTGTATGGAATGGCAAGCAAATAATTCCTGCAGATTGGGTACAAAAGACTTTTACAAAACAAATTCAGATTCCGAATAGAGATCAGGAATATTATGGCTATTTGTTTTGGAATAAAACTTTCCCTTACAACGGCAAAAACTATGAAGCTTTTTATTGTGCGGGTAACGGTGGTAATGAGTTTGTTATTTTTAAAGATCTTCCGCTTGTTATTATTATTACATCAAAAGCCTATGCCAGACCTTATGGACATCCGCAGGCGGTTAAAATTATAAGTGAATATCTTTTACCAGCAATATTGAAGTAATATTTTTATTTAATTGACTACCATTTTATCTGTAATTGCTTTTATAAAACTACTTTCATTATCGATATAAAGCAATACGTTTTTTGGTTTTCTAACAATTCCAAAAGGCAGATTTATCGGTATGCTGTCTTTCAGTTTAAGAGAAATATTATGAGGTTCTAATTTCCCTAAAAATGCAAACTTTACAAGTTCTTTGTTTTTTTCATAATCACCTTCAAACTTCTGGATTGTATCAATAGCTTCTATTGGTATTTCTAATGTTTCAAAAAGACCGTACCGAATTATGAGTTTTCCGTTTGAAATGTAATGCTTTCTAAAAAACATAGCTTTTAGATGTCCGGTTAAATTGATCAATAAATAGATGTGAAGTACAAGAAAAACTATTGCAAAGATTTTATTCCAGGAAATTAATAAATGGTGCACGCCCACCGCTTCTATCACAGAAACAAGCATTAATCCGATGTAAACCGAAACTACGCCGCTGTCTTTATAACCCGTAAAATAAGTTTCGGTATTTTTATTCGAAGTCCATTTTATAAAACAATAGTAAAAAGAGCAGACTTCAAAAGCGATCATTTTTCCTAAACTTTTAAATTTTATAGCTTCTTGCAATGAATTTGAGATAAAAGTATATTCATCTACATCTGCATTATTTTTTTCTCTTACCTTCTTTTTGAAATTTATAATAAACGTTATTGCCTTAAAACTTAAATAACACAGAAACAGAATATTAAAATAGATTTTAAAACGAAACAGAAGTTGAAAATAATTCCCTTCCATCGAAAACAAATACGGTGTTATTTTAAACGCTAAATAAAATACAAACCACGTAGTAAATTCGGTTTGTTTTTTTTGTTCCATTAAATAATAAACAGCCGGCGCCGCTATTAAAAACAAAGCTGTTACTACCGAGAGTAAAATCGGATTATTTAAACTTGAACTAGTATAACCTATTGAGGCTAAAACAATTTCTATCAGGATAAAAATAATTAATGATTTGTATTTTTTTATCATGGAGCTTCTATATCAATGCTGTTTGTTATTCTTATTCTATTTACACAACGATAACGCAGATAATATCAAACGTTTTTCCGCTTAAATTCAAAAAAAAGACCATTCTACAAGAGAACAGTCTTTATATTATTTTCTTAAACAAAATAAATTTAAGCTCTAAACAAAGCGTATTTATTATGGTTAAACAAAACCAAATCATAAGGCACTAATTTTGGCGCTATTTCTTCTGACGAAGCTTCAAAAGTAATTCCGTTGTGTTTTGTGAATAAATAGATTTCTTTTAGGCAGTTAGACAAACTTTGGTGAATTTCTGTCGTAAAAGTTGGTAATTGCTTATCTCCTACCAAAAGATCAATCTGGTAATTAGAACTGCTTTTAGATAAATTATTGCCAATAATTCTTAATGTAAACGTCGTAGATTTTCCGTGCTGTTTACCCTGATATTTTATTACCATAATATTATAGTATTAACGTTTATAAATTTATGCTTCAAATATATTCAACTTTTTGAATAATGCCGAATACTTTAATAAAGTTATTAAAAAAATATCTAATCATAGAAATCGCAGTCTTAATTTAACTCCATTTTTTCAATTCGGTAATTCATAAAAAATAAAAAAACCGTAACGAATTACGGTTTTGGCAATTAACTAAATATATTTAATCAACTTTTTTTAAATAGTAAAATTCAATTCATAAGCACGATTAATTTTCGGTAACAATTGTTGTTGGTTTTTCTGTATTTATTTCTAATAAAAAGGGATTTTCATTTTCGTCAAGCATCGTCATATTTAAAGAATCTAACAAAGCTATATTTTTTGAAACGCTGCCTTTAAACTTATTGTACGAAAGATTCAATTCAGACAAATTATGCAATTTTTCAATTCCAGCCGGAATCGCTCCTTCAAAATTATTATCAAATAAGCTGAGGTTTTGCAAAGCAGTAAAATTTCTAATTTCATTACTCAGATTTCCAGACAACTTATTATTGTTTAAAAGCAAAACTTTTAATGCTCGCATTTTATAAAGCGAACTTGGCAACGTTCCTTCAATCTTATTTTTAAACAATGCCAGCGTTTCTAGTTTGTTTAACTGACCAATTTCCAAAGGCAGTTTTCCAGAAATTTTATTTTCAAAAAGTTCTAAATTTTTAAGCTTTTTCAACTCGCAGATTGTTTCCGGAATCACGCCAGAAAACTCATTAACAGAAACGTCTAAAACTTCTAATTCCTTAAAATTTTGAATGGTATTTGGTATTGCTCCTGCAAGTTTATTTTTGTGTAAATCGATAGCGACCAAATTCACCAAATCAAAAAAATCATTTGGTAATTGTCCTTCCAGATTATTGTCTGCTAAATGCAGCGCAACAACTTTTCCATTTTCCGTCTGAACACCATACCAGGTTGATACGGATAAAGATAAATCCCATTTAATTTTCCACTGCGATCCGTTTGTTGCGTGATAAAATTGAATCAGTGCATCTTTTTCTTTATCTGAAACAGTATCTGCGTAAATTGTAAGCGAAAAAACAAGCGATAAAAATAAGATAGCAAGGTATTTCATAAACAAGATTTGGGCTTTGTTTTCGGGGCTAAATTATAAATTTCATAGTTATAAAGCGTTAAATGTCGACAAAGTGTTAATAAGTAAATAATTAACACTATTTTTATTACTAATTTTAAAATATAAAGATATTTGCTTTTTTTGATTAAATTTGATCAACTAATCTAAAAACCTCATATTATGGAAATTAACTTTATTGCATTTTTTGGTGCTGCTTTAGTATCATTATTCGTTGGTTTTATTTGGTACCATCCCAGTGTCTTCGGAACCATCTGGATGAAAGAAAATAATTTCACGCAAGATGATCTTAGAAAGGGAAATATGCTCAAAATATTCGGATTGACGTATGTTTTCTCTTTAATGATCGCTATGACTTTGATGTCACTAACCATTCATCAGTCAGGAGCAATCGGTATGGTTGGCGGACCACCATTGTTAGCCAGCGCAAAACCATCTTTTCATGCTTTTATGGCGGATTACGGAACTGCTTACCGCACTTTTAAACACGGCGCACTCCACGGTTTTATGTCGGGCCTGTTTTTTGCTTTTCCTATAATTGGAATTAACGGATTATTTGAAAGAAAATCTTGGAAATACATTTTTATTCATGCAGGATTCTGGATGATTACCCTAACTCTAATGGGTGGTATTATCTGTCAATTTGCATAAAATTTATAAATGAAACCCGTTTGAAGTCTAAATTCAAACGGGTTTTTCTTAATAATAACTTAAAGCTGTTTAGTTATTATAATTATTATCTAATTTTGAAGAAATTAGCTGCTACACTTGAGTACAAATTATTCTTTCGAAATATACACCAGCGTATCATTACTGCCTTTAGAATGGAATTCGCTGACTGCTGATAATATTTTTTTAACTCGGGAATATCTCGAAGTATTAGAAAAATCTTCTCCGATAAATATGCTTTGTCATTTTATTGGAATTTTCAAACAGGAGAAATTGGTCGGAATTGCCTTAACGCAATTTCTATTTGCAGAAAAATTAGAATCGTTTGGAGAACGCGATCAATGTCTTAAAACATCGGTTCGTAATTTTGCATTCAAAAAATTTGCATCACATGTTTTATTCGTCGGCAATAATATGCTTACAGGACAAAATGCTTTTGCTTTTGATCCTAATACAAATCAGTCTAAAGCTGTAAAAATGCTGCACAAAGCTATAAATCAGTTAAAGAAAGATTTAAAAGCAAAAGGCAGAAAAGTTCATATTACCAGCATAAAGGATTTTACAAAAGCCGAGATTGAACCTTTACAAGTAGAATTCAAAAACAATTATACTTTTTCGACTCAGCCCAATATGGTTTTCGACATTCATGAAAACTGGAAAAACGAACAGGATTATATTGATGCTTTATTAAAAAAATACCGCGACCAATACAAGCGTGCCCGCAAAAAAGCCGAAGGAATTGAAAAGCAGAAAATGTCTTTAGAAGATATCATTAAACATGAAGATGCGATTTATGATTTGTATTTTCATGTTGCCAAAAATGCGCCTTTTAATACTTTTTTCCTAACCAAAAATCATTTCCGGGTTTTTAAAGAAATCATGAAAGACAATTTTCTTTTTTATGGTTATTTTCTGGAAGGAAAACTTATTGGTTTCAATACTTTAATCAAAAATGGAGCTGTCATGGACACTTATTTTTTAGGCTATGATGAAGGTTTACAACGCGAAAAAATGCTTTATTTAAACATGTTGTACGATATGATTGCTTATTCTATCAATCAAGGTTTTAAGGAAATTATTTTTGCCCGAACGGCTCTTGAAATCAAGAGTTCTGTTGGTGCAAAACCTATAAAAATGTATGGCTTAATAACGCATAGTAATGCTTTAATCAATCATAATATTGCCAAGTTATTTAATTATCTGGAACCAAAAACAGATTGGCAGGAACGAAATCCATTTAAATAAAATTATGCAGTATTAGCATCTTTGACAAAGTTTTGAACTTTGCCAAAGTTCTTAAGGAATTGCTATTTTCATTTGCTTGTGCAGAATATAAATATCTAATAAAGACTGCGAGCCGCAATATTCTCCATCAATCTGAAAATTAACCGCATAATCGGTTTTAATAGTGGCTTTATCTGTCGAAATAATCACAACATCATCAGAATCAATAGGCATATTACCTGTAATAATTTTTCCGATTAAGAGCAGATCCAGATTTTTTAAAATTACCAACTCAAATTTTCCGTCATTCATTGCACCATTCGGATTGATAATTACGCCTGTTCCGTATTTTTGAGAATTGGCAATTACAATCATTCTTGCAACATGTTCTACAGTTTCGTTATTAGCAGTTATTGTGGCTACAAAAGGTTCTTCAGATTCTTTTAATGTCGTAAATGCCTGCATTGCATAACCCCAAATACCACGCATATTGCTTTCTTCATAGTTTTTAACCAGGTTTGCATTTAGCCCAATATCGCTTAAATGAATACTTTTTTTGCCATTAATACAAATCATATCCATTTCGATATAATGATGTAAAAAAGCAACTTTTAGATTTTCTTCTATCGTGGTGGGCAGATTTAAATCGACAGATAAACCATTGGCAGAACCCGCCGGCAAAATCCCGATTATTATATCATTTTCTTCCATAGCTTCGGCAACCATTTTAATGGTTCCGTCACCGCCCGCCACAACAATTCGTTCTGGCTGATATTCTTTATATAGTTTTTGTATTGCTGCGATATCATTTTTTCCAGAAGTTTCATAAACCTCCAGATGAAAATGATTTACAGCAGAAAATTCACTTACAGCGTCTATTAAATCTGATTTATCCAAATCGCCAGAAATTGGATTTACAACAAATATGATGTTCTTTTTCAAAATTTTATTCTTAAAACCGATTAATTTAATTAATTTACAACCTATATAAAAGTACGCAATTAATGAAACCAATACTACAATTATATCGAGGTTATGCAAATGAGCAAGAATTAATTGTAATGGGTCATGTCTTTAAAAGAGACTATGACTATGATTTTCAGAAGAAAAACTTCAAAAATGCTAAATCTATAATTAATCAGTTTCGAATAAAAACACTCGAGAATTTTGATATTTACCTGAAATATGGAGGTGAAGAAATCCATACTAAAACTTTAGACGACGGTTATTTTAAATTTTGTATTCCGCTCGAAAAACCAACTCATTTTGGATGGATGGAATATGAAGTGAAAATGGTTTATAATAATGAAACTATACTGGCAAAAGGCAGTTTCATTAGACCACACAAAGGGAATCTCGGAATTATTTCGGACATTGATGATACTTTTTTGATTTCGCACACGCATAATTTCTTTATGAAGATTTACATTTTATTGTTTAAAAATGTAAACGATCGCAAGGTTTTTAAAGATGTTGTACCGCATTATCAGGCTTTAAGTTCTGCAGGACGAAACAACAAAGAAGAAGAAAATGCTTTTTTTTATATTTCGAGCAGCGAATGGAATCTATATCGTTTTATTGTAAAATTTACTAAAATACACAATCTCCCAAGAGCCGTTCTTTTATTGAAGGATATTAAACGCGGGATTGCTGACTTTTTTATGAGCGGCAGAGGAAACCACAATCATAAATTTGATAAAATAAAACATGTATTAGAGTTTTATCCAAATCTTAAATATGTTTTACTGGGCGATGATTCGCAGCACGATCCTATTTTATACGAACAGATTTGCAAAATATTTCCAGTGACTGTAAAAGCGGTTTATATCAGGCAGACAGGGAAACATCAGAAAGAAAAAACGAAAGCAATTTTGAAAAACTTAGAAAATCTGGAAGTTGCTGTTTGTTATTTTAAAGATAGTAATGAGGCGATTATGCACTCCAAATCTATTGGGATTATAAAGTGATTTTTAGGAAAGAAAATTAACCGCAAAGTTCGCAAAGTCATTTTGTAAACTTGAAACCTGAAACTTCAAACTTGAAACAAAAAAACCGTATTTCTTGTTGAAAAAAGCGACTAAAAGAAGCTCTTTTTGCAACATTAGAAATACGGTCTTTTTTTGTGTCCCGATCGAAAAGCTGGATTAGCTCCTGATTCTTATTTTAAGCGTTGAAATTATCAATTTCTTCCTGAACGATTTCCCAATCCAAAAGCAATTGATCTAAATCTGCTTTCTTTTTGTTGTATGCGGTAAAGAATGAAGCGTCTTCTATATGTTTGTCATAATTAGAAGCCAGCATTTTATCGTCGTGTTGAATGTCTTTTTCTAATTGTTTGATTTGACTTTCGACTTTACTCAATCTGTTTTGAAGCGCTTTTCCTTTTTTCTGATCTTCGTATGAAGTTTTATTGTTTTCTTTTGGAGCAGCAGCTTTTGCAACATCTTTTTTCTCGACTTCGCGCATGTTTTCAAGGTTACGCTGTTCTAAAAAATAATTGATATCACCTAGATATTCTTTGATTTTTTGATCTTTAAATTCGTAAACAATATTCGACATTCCCTGAAGGAAATCCCTGTCGTGAGAAACTAATAATAAAGTACCGCCAAATTTCTGAAGTGCTGCTTTTAGAACGTTTTTAGATTTAATATCCAAGTGATTCGTAGGCTCATCCATCAGCAATACATTGATTGGCTGTAATAATAATTTACAAAGTGCCAAACGGTTACGCTCGCCTCCAGAAAGTACTTTTACTTTTTTCTCTACATCATCGCCACGGAATAAAAACGAACCTAACATATCTCGTACTTTAGAACGATTGGTGTCGGTTGCTGCATCTTCCATTGTTCGAAGTAATGTAATCTCACCATCAAGATATTCTGCCTGATTTTGGGCAAAATACCCTAACTGAACATTGTGTCCTAATTTAATGTTTCCTTGATATTCAAATTCATTAACCAAAGCTTTAATAAAAGTAGATTTTCCTTGCCCGTTTTGACCAACAAACGCAATTTTACTTCCTCTTTCTACAAGCAGACTAATGTCTTTTAAAATTACTTTATCGCCGTATGCTTTAGTTACATCTTCAGCTTCAATTACCACTTTTCCTGGCTCTTTAGAAACCGGAAATGAAATATTCATTACAGAATTGTCGTCTTCATCAACTTCAATCCTTTCTACTTTATCTAATTTTTTAATCAACGATTGCGCCATCGAAGCTTTTGAAGCTTTTGCACGGAATTTCTCGATTAATTTTTCTGTTTCTTCAATTTTTTTGGCTTGATTTTTTTGGGTTGCCAATTGTTTTTCACGAATTTCATGACGTAATTCTAAATACTCAGAATAGGGTTTATTGAAATCGTATGCTTTTCCTAAAGAAATTTCAATCGTTCTGTTTGTAACATTATCCAAAAACATTTTATCGTGTGATACAATTACCACAACGCCAGGATAATTACGAAGGAAACTTTCTAACCAAATAATACTCTCGATGTCCAAGTGGTTGGTAGGCTCATCCAGCAACAATACATCGTTTGATTGTAATAAAAGTTTAGCAAGCTCAATACGCATTCTCCAACCTCCGGAAAAAGTTTCGGTTTGGTTATTAAAAACTTCTCTTTTAAAACCTAAACCTAAAAGAATTTTTTCGGTATCCCCAACATAATTGTAACCTCCAAGAAGATCAAAACGATGGGTGTAATCCGATAAATCTTCTATAATCTGGCCGTATTCTTCACTTTCATAATCGGTTCTGGTAACCAATTGATGATTGATTTCTTCCAGCTTTTTTTCTACAACTTTAATTTCAGTAAAAGCTTCATACGCTTCTTCTAATACAGTTCTTCCTTGTTCAAAATCAATATCCTGACGCAAGAAACCCATTCTGATATCTTTCTCCTGAGAAATAACGCCAGAATCTGGGGCAAAATCTCTTGCCAGCATTTTAAGCATTGTAGATTTACCTGCTCCATTTTTTCCAACCAGACCAACGCGGTCTCCGGCTCCTAAACGAAAAGTAACTTCTTCAAATAAATATGTTCCTCCAAAAGAAACCGACAGATTGTGTATATTAAGCATAATGTAAACTATTGCTGTAAGATGTAATGGTTTAACAAACCATTGTTATTTATTAATTTAACGCGCAAAGAAGCTTTAAAAAAGGCTTTTTTTGCTCAACGTTTTGAAAGTGCAAAAGTATAACAATTAATTGAAGTTTCTACGCTGAAAAACAATAGCTTTTGCAATATTATTAAGCGTAATGTATTTATAGTATTTTCACTTTTAAGACCTTTGATTGATGACTAAACGCTATCAATGAATTTATTAAAAATTATATATCCAAAAGATATTCAATTCATAAAAAACAAACTTAATCACTATCTTTACAGTCTATTTTAAAGTACAAATCTGTAAGTTTTAACTTATTTTAAAACATTATTTACAAATACAGCACATATACGATGTTTAATAAAGGATCTAAAATAAAAAGCATTTTTTCTGGAAGTTGTCCAAGATGTCAAAATGAAAGTATGTATTCTGATCAGAATCCACTTCATTTAACTAAAGTTTTAAAAATGAATGATCATTGCAGCCACTGCGGATTAAAATACCAAATTGAACCTTCGTTTTTTTATGGCGCAATGTATGTAAGCTACGGATTAAATGTTGCGGTAGGAATCGCTGCTTTTATTGTGTCGTTTATGTTTTTTGGAGCAACTATAGAACAATCTTTTTTAAGCATAATTATAACGCTGGTTGTTTTGTTTCCCTTTGTTTTACGTCTTTCCAGAAACATTTATATTAATATGTTTGTCTCTTATGATCCTCAGGCAGATCCAAAAGCAAAGATTAAGTAACCCGGATTATTTTCTTTTTTTATAAAATCGATGAATGTCAATAACAGGATCTAACGCTGTTTTGTTTTCGATATAATCAAACAAATCTTTGGCCATAGCAGGACCAAGCATTACACCACGAGTTCCTAAACCATTTAGTATATGCAATGATTTATGCAGGTCATGTGTACCTATTATTGGCCGGCGATCGCGCACGGTAGGTCTCACGCCTCCAAAATGAGAAACGATTTCAAAATCGCAATTAATTATTTCCTGAATACGTTCTACTAATTCTGTTTTGCCTTCTTCTGTTGGCAGATCCGTTTTATCTTTCCAATTGTAGGTTGCACCAACTTTAAACAAATCATTACCTAAAGGAAGAATAAAAACACTCGTATTTACAATGACATCCAAATTAAGTTTTGGTGCTTTTATAACAAACAATTCTCCCTTTGTCCCGTCAAGTGGAAGATCCTGAAAAAAAGGATTTGCATGCAGACCAAAACCTTCTGCAAAAATTATATGTTTAGCTTTATGATTTTTGTATTCTACATGATCATTATTAATAATCAATTTAGAATAATCAAAAGATTCTTTAAGCAATAGATTATTTTCAATTAAATATTCTTGATATTTATCTAATAAAAGAGCGGTATCAACATAACCCGTATGCAAAACTTCGCCATAATCATATGGAGAATTTATACCATCAAATTTAGTAAAGATAAGTTTTGTTGAAAGAAAAGGAGCAAGAAGCGGTTTATCAGAAGCTGCAAACCAATTATTCTGTTCTTCAATAGAAAAGAACTTTCTCAAAATCGGAAGTTTAAAATTGACTTTTGTCTGTAATTTAAGCTCTATTTCGCTGTAAAAATCTTCCATTAAAGCCAACTGCTCTTCTGCTTTCCAGACTTCACTAAAACGCTTTAAAATAACAGGATTATACAAACCTCCTGCAACTCTGGAAGATATTTGGGATTTGTCATCTATTACTACAATAGATTTATTGTTTTTAAGGGCAATTTCAGAAAATGAAATTCCTGCTAATCCAGATCCGACAATTAAATAATCAATCATTTATAAAAGGTAAAATAGAAAAACTCTTGCCACAAATGTAGCAAGAGTTTTTGTTATTATGTAATAAGTGGTTAGTAGTTCCACATATCTTCTTCAAAATTACGAATCTTCTCTTTTACTCTTTCCGATTCTAACAATTGGTTTTGCGCATTGTCTTTCATGTAATCTTTAATCTCACGATCTCCGTACATATTTTCTTCTTTATAAATAATGGCATTAAAATGTCTGGAATTTAAGATCTGATCAAATGAAATTGGATTAGCTGAATTACTATCGTTAAAAGCCTTGGCTTCATGCAAAGCGTCTCTGGCATTTGGAAAGAAAACCCAAAATAACTCGATATAATCTTTTTCATCGCTATTCATGGTGTAAACATCAGGAGTTACAGGGCAGATTCCAAGTAAACGATATTTTAATTCACTCATACGTTTATCAAAATACCAGTATCCTTTTATTTTATATTCTGAAACATCAGCTGCAGTAAGATCTTGTTTTAGAATGTATTCAGCAGGAACAGTTCTAGTTGGTCCAACCGTTTGATCTACATAAGAAACGACTTTCTTTTTACCAGTACCGGTTACTACTTTTTTCTTGACAACATGACTTCTATAATCATCCGGATACTGATTTATTAGTTCTCTACCAGCATCTGTTGTATCAACTCTGGATAACGAACCTTCAATATCTTTCATTGATTTTTTAGTATTGAAATAACTATCTGTATACACTTCTGTTATTTTTCCCGTTCTGATGGCTTTTGCTAAAACATCATAAAGTGAACGCCTGTCAGAACCAATGTTTACTGTATCAACCGGGTAATATAGAGGAAAGTTGATCTTTTCATTTAGATCAATGATTTCCCAAACTGTTTTTCCCATTAAGACATCTCTATCGTCTATGTAACCATAAGCCAAAGGCTTATCATTATCAGAAATCAGCTGTGCAGCATTCTTTTGACCAATTTGATCTGCTGTTTTCGCATTTAGCAAATTAGACTGAGCGTTAGAAACAAAAGCTCCAGCGATAAAAACAATACTCATTAAAAAAAATTTCACTTTCATCATAATACATATTAGGTAACAAAGGTAACGCAGTATTATTTGTTTTATTGTATTTTTCTTACATTTTTTTATTTTGAAAGTAATATCCGTACATGAAAAAAAATTTATGACGTAATTTAAAACAAAAAGCCCTTACTGCAAACAGTAAGGGCTTTTCTTATTTTTTGAATGCAGCTACTTAGTAGTTCCACATATCTTGTTCGAAATTACGAATCTTCTCTTTTACTCTTTCAGATTCTAACAATTGATTTTGAGCATTGTCTTTCATGTAATCTTTGATCTCACGATCTTGGTACAAGTTTTCTTCTTTATAGACAATCGCATTAAAACGTCTTGAATTTAAGATCTGATCGAATGAAATTGGAAGTGCAGAATTACTATCATTAAAAGCTTTTGCTTCGTGTAATACATCTCGAGCATTTGGGAAGAAAACCCAGAATAACTCAATATAATCCTTTTCGTCACTATTCATTGTATAAACATCAGGAGTTACTGGACAAATTCCAAGTAAACGATATTTCAATTCACTTTGACGTTTGTCAAAATACCAGTATCCTTTAATTTTATACTGAGTTACATCAGCTGCAGTAAGATCTTGTTTCAAGATGTATTCAGAAGGAACTGTTCTGGTTGCACCTACAGTTTCTTCAACATAAGAAACAACTTTCTTTTTACCAGTACCAGTAACCACTTTTTTCTTCACAACATGTGATTTATAGTCGTCTGGATATTGGTTAATTAATTCTCTACCAGCATCTGTTGTATCAATTCGAGATAATGATCCTTCGATGTCTTTCATAGATTTTTTAGTATTGAAATAACTATCAGTATACACTTCAGTTACTTTACCGTTTTTAACGGCTTTCGTCAAAACGTCATAAAGAGAACGTCTGTTAGAACCAATATTAGCTGTATCTACAGGAAAGTATAAAGGAAAATTGATTTTTTCATTCAAATCGATGATTTCCCATGTAGTTTTCCCCATCAAGACATCTCTATCATCTACATAACCATAAGCCAATGGCTTATCATTGTCTGAGATAAGTTGAGCAGGAGTCTTAAGTCCTATCTGAGCTGGTGTTTTTGCGTTTAGCAAATTAGATTGCGCATTAGAAGCAAAACCTCCTGCGATAGAAACAATAGCTATTAAAAAATTTCTTACTTTCATCGTGGTATCATTATAAGATATTGAATGTAGTTTTATCTACATTTATTATTGTATTTCGTAAATTACCGGAGCAGTTCTTGGTAATAAATAACTTCCAGCTCCAACAAGTTTAGTTTTAATTTCAGAAATAGTAACCTGGTCTCCTCTACCTGCTCTAGCAAGAACTGATTTACATTGTGCATTCAATTTATTACCAGAAACTACAACTGTAGGCTGTCCAGCAATTTTCATATTAAATCCAACAACATCTAAACCAACTTCGAAATCAAAGTCTAGTAATTTAGCACCAATAGTAGCAATTTCTAAGTTAGATTTAGGTCCTTTAACAACACCCATATCTCCTCTAATTGTACCTGTTGGTCCAGGAATACCTTTAATTCTGAATGTTTTCTTATCTGAAACTTTATCACCGTTTGGCAATGTACCAGTTACAGAAATTGTAGTTTCGTTACCTGAACCAGGGCTCATGTTATATTTTCCAGCTTTTCCAGCAGAAGATAAACCAGGAGCACTTGCAACAACTTTATTATCAGCAACACCAGCGAATGATACAGAGATTGGGTTAACAACACCTCTATAAACAACATTCATTTTATCAGCAGAAATAGTAGCTGAGTTTGGTCTTGGTACTACAACATATTTTCCTTGGAATTTAAGTGGAATGTTTTTTCCATCTTCTAAGAATGAAAACTGTCCGTTGATATCTTGTTCTCCAACTGCACCAGCAGTTAAAGAGATAACAGCTTGTCCGTTTACGATTTGCCCAGGACCTTGGAATGAAGTTGGTTTTGTGTTTTCGTCATAACGACCTAAAACAACTTTACCTGTAACTTTCTCTCCTTGGAAGTAAGCACTTTTATCTAAAACTACAATTGCTTGATAATTGCTGTAAGATGCAGCAGCAACAGCCGCTTTTCCTAAAGCACTATTATAAACATCAGTTTCTGTTTTTTGAACGTCATTTTGCCAAGCAGAAAGTTTAGCTAATGAAGCAACCGCAGGGAAACCTTTAAAGTGGTAAGCAAGATATTTATCTTTTAAACCTTCTTTATTTTTAACATCAGAAAGATCAAATTTTTTCTCTACTTCAGCTAAAATTGCAGCATATTTTTTGTCTGTACCTAAAGCAGCTTTCATATCCGCTTTATATTTTTCAATTTTAGCGATTATTTCATTACCTTTTTTAGTGTATCCTTCACCAGTAAACCAGTCGTCGATATTATCACCTTTGTCCATAGACTCGTAAGGTAATTTTCCAGTTTCTTTATCAGTTTCGAAACCTTTTAATACTTCACCTTTTAAAGAACCAACGTATCCGTAGAAATCTTTTGAAGCTGTTTCAACTTTATGAGCAGTAACTGCTGCAGTTGCGAATTCTCCTTTTGCTTCAGCTGCCTTTTGATCTAAAGACATCAACAAAGAAGAATTTGATTGTACTGAAGATGTATTTGCGCTTTCGAATTTTTCATTCATCAAACCAAAAGCAGATAATACTTCTTTTGACATGTTCATTGCTAACATCGCGATGAAAACCAGGTACATCAGGTTAATCATCTTCTGTCTAGGGGTTAATTTTCCTCCTGCCATTTTTTTCTAATTAGTTCTTATTAATAATTTTAATATAATAGTTAAAAACTAATTATCCTTTGTTACTCATTGCAGAAAGCATACCACCGTAAACACTGTTTAAAGAAGCAATGTTTGCAGTCATAGATTGCATTTGTTCTTTCAATTTAGCAGCATTGTCAGCAATTTCGCTGTTTGCTTGTGCATTTCTTGAAGCACTTTCTAATTGAACTTTATATAAACTGTTTAATGATTCCATTTGTGCAGCAGCCATAGACATTTCTTCAGCATATTTCTTTTGTCCTGCAATAGAATCTACTGTTGGAGAAATTGCTTTTGCAGCTCCTTCGAAGTTTTTGATAGAGTTTCCTAAGCTAGACATTAACTCACCGTCAATTTTAGCTTCTTTCAACATCGTATCTAATTTTTGAGACAACAATCCTTGGGCATCAGATGGAGTTTCAGTTTTTTCAGTCTTTTTTCTAGCTTGACCGTTTGCTAATTCTGGGTAAACAAGAGTCCAGTCTAACTCATCATCAACTGGTTCAAAAGCAGATAACGCGAAAATTAATGCCTCTGTAAGCAATCCGACAGAAAGCATAAGAGTCCCTGTTAATGGTCCAATTTCAAAGTGAGTAATTTTGAATAATGCTCCAACGATTACCACTGCCGCTCCCATACCATAAGCGAAATTCATTGCTTTTTTACTTAATAATGCCATAATAACTTTTTTTTAGGTTTTAAAATAGATTTGTTGGATATTGAATTTAATTAATTTACTTTTTTCTTTTACCGCCTCCAGTAACTTGAGTTCCCATGTAATCCTGAACTGTTCTGAATCCGATGTAACTTCTAGCTGAATCTGCATATTCGTGGTCACGAGTACTTACTTGTAAGAAATAAGCAACATCCTTCCAAGAACCTCCACGAACTACTTTTCTTTGGTTTTTACCATCGATTACGTTTGGATTCATTGTAGAAACATACTCGTATGCATTTGGATTGTAAGCTGAATCTGTCCACTCTGAAACGTTTCCTGCCATATTGTATAATCCGTAACCATTTACTTCGTATGATTTAGCTTCAACAGTATATAAAGCTTCATCAGCTGCATAATCTCCTCTGCTTGGTTTGAAGTTTGCTAAGAAACATCCTCTATCACTTTTAGTGTAAGGACCTCCCCAAGGATAAGTTGCAGATTCCAGACCTCCTCTAGCAGCATATTCCCATTCTGCTTCAGTAGGTAATCTGAAAGCATTTACTAGGTCACGCCCTTTTTTCTTAGATTTGATATAACTGTTTTTGTTTAAAGTTCTCCAAGCACAGAATGCTTTAGCTTGTTTCCAAGTAACTCCAACTACAGGATAATCTCCATAAGCTTTATGCCAGAAATAATCATTGTGCATTGGCTCATTATATGAATAAGAGAAATCTTTAATCCAAACTGCAGTATCAGGATAAACGCTAACTTGTTCTGTTTTAACGAAATCGCTTCTTTTTCCAACTTTAGCTTTTGCAGCAGCCTGAATATCCATCCAAGAATAACGGAATTTCAATTTATTTACGTCAATTGTTCTCAATCCGTTGTAAGATTCTTCAATTGGCAAATACATAGAATCCATTACTTCAGTGTAATATTCATCTGGATACGCTTTAGTATCTTTAATTAATTTTACTTTTTTGTTCAATTTTCTTCCAGCATATGGATCATCTTTTGTACCAACACTATAATAGTTATCGTACATGTATTTATCATAAGCTGTCATTTTTTCTGGATCTGAGTCGTTAAAAGCATAATCAGCAATACTTCCGCCTTTTTTACCTTTAGCATCTGGAGTTCCTTTTTGACCAGTTTCATCAGCCAAAATAGCTAAACGAACTCTCATTGTAGAGTCTTTTACCCACTCCACAAACTGACGATATTCACTGTTAGTAATCTCAGTTTCATCCATGTAAAATGAACGAACTGTTACTGTTTTAGTTGGAGCATCTTCAACATTTGCTAAATCAGCATCTGCTTTTCCCATGATAAAAGATCCACCAGGAACCAAAGTCATCCCGTATGGTTTCTCAGGGTGCCATTTCCCTCCTGTAACACCTACTAATTCACCTTTGTCGCCTGACTTACCACAGCCGATTACTAGTGTTAACATTGCTGCAAATGCAATAAACTTCTTCATATAAATTTGGATTATCTATTCATTACTAAAAGTCCGTAAACGTATTTATTATTTCATTAAAAAACAATAGCTATTTGCGAATTTTCTTTTACCGGTCAAAAATAATGTTAAATAAAATAAAAAAAAAATATTTCCTCGATAAACTGATTAAAAAAATCGACGTAAAACGTTAAATTTTATACATTATATTAATTTTCCTACTAATTTTTTTAACTTTTTTTTAAAGAATTCTAAAAATTTAAGATTTCTTTTGAAATTTTCTTCTACAAAGCGTTTTTCCGCTGTGCTTTCCACCATCTTTCTGGCAATTCTTGATTGCAAGCCGACAAATATTCGTCGTAAGAACACGGTAATAACGTATTTCTTTTCAATTTATTGTGACCATTCGTTTCGTAAGGAATTTCTATCCACCAACGATCTGTTTTGTCACTTTTGTAAAAAATAAGTTCTTCATCTTCAAGAGGAACTATATATTTTAAATAGTTTGTTCTGCTTCCAAAAGGATATTCTTTTGAACGATAATGATACCCTTCTATAAAATACCAAGCTATTTGCGCAATAATTGCTGATTCCTGCAATGTACTATTGTGATTAAAAATTCCAAAAGAAGATACTTTATCACTAATACCGGCATATCTGGCCAAAGCACAAATCTCTTTTCCATTAAATCCGTTTGGCTCAAAAGATATTGCATTTCCTGAATCTGAAGACTTTACTGAATTTAAATCTATAGAAACTAAATCTGCATCTCTAAATACAGGCTCTGCAAGCGCAATTTTATTTGAAATTTCACCTAAACGATACGCATCAAAAAACAACTTTTCTATTAAGTCAATTTCTTCCTGCGAGTTATAATAGGTCTGATATCCTATGTTACAGTAGTTAAACAAGTTATTAGGTTCGTCTATTATAATTTTTGTTAAATAGGAATTTGCAGAAACAGATTCATTTTCTTTTCCAAAATCAAATCTATTGTCTACAGCAACAAAATTTACCATCTGTTCAAGACTATCATATGCACGATACATGGCATAAGTTAAATCCTGCGAACCTCCTAGAACTATAGGAATGATTTTATTTTTGATTAATGCTGCAGTTACTTTTTGAAGTGCGAAGTAAGTATCTTCTACAGAATCTCCTGCAAGAATATCACCTAAATCAGCAATAGATGCATCCCAGTTACCAGGAAACATACTGTAAAACTTCTTACGAACAGCCGTTAGGTTAACTTCATTAACCATATTAATGTTGCGACGATCTTCTAAAACGCCTACAATTGCAATATTTATTTTGCTGATATCCGGAAACTGATCTTGGGTATGAAAGACAACTTTACTCCCCAACTCTTGTGAAGACAATGAGCTGATGAATTTTAGCATTGAATCGTTTACCGGTTCTAGAAAATCAAATTCCATTTATTATTTCTTTTTAGCAGCTGCCGTTTTTGCCGGAGCTTTCTTAGCTGTTGTTGTTTTCTTTGCTGCAGTGGTCTTTTTAGCTGCCGTTTTTTTAGCAGGAGTTTTTGCTGCAATCATTTCCTGAACCTGAGCCAATGTCAATTTTGTGGCATCAACATCTTTACTAAGTTCAATTTTGATTTTTCCTTTAAGGATAACCGAGCGTCCCCAACGTGCTTTTTCAACAACAATTCCTTCTTCTTCCCAATTGTGAAGAACTTTATCAATATTCTTTTGTAATTTATCTTCGATTAGTTCTTCAACATCAGCTTGAGATAAATTATCAAAATTGTATTTTTTACTTACATTTACAAAAAGACCGTTCCATTTAATGAAAGGACCAAAACGCCCCACACCTTTCTGCACTCCTTCTCCTTTGTAAACAGCAATTGGAGCATCAGCCAATTCTTTTTCATCAATTAATTCCTGAGCTCTTTCTTTAGAAACTCCAAGCGGATCTTCTCCTCTTGGCAATGAAATAAAAACACTTCCGTGACGTACATAAGGACCATAACGACCATTATTTACTTCAACTTCTTCTCCTTTATATTCACCTAAACTTTTTGGAAGCAAAAATAAATTCAAAGCTTCTTCTAGCGTAATATTCCCAATATTTTGATCTGCCATTAAGCTGGCAAACTTTTTATCCTCGTCATCCGCTTCTCCAATCTGAGCCATTGGCCCAAATTTTCCTAAACGAACAGATACTTGTCTTCCGTCTGCATCTTTTCCTAAAATTCTTTCGCCGCTTTCACGTTCTGCATTAGCTTCAACCTCTTTTACATTTGGATGAAATTTATTGTAGAACTCCTGCATCATTTTTGCCCAGTCAATATTTCCTTCGGCAATCTCATCAAAATCCTGTTCTACTTTTGCAGTAAAATTATAGTCTAATATATTTCCGAAGTTCTTAACTAAGAAATCAGTAACAATAGTTCCGATATCTGTTGGAACTAATTTTCCTTTATCAGAACCTGTATTTTCTTTTAGTAGTTTCTCGTCAACTTTACTTGCTTGTAATGTAAGCTGCGTGTAATTACGTTCTTGACCTTCAAGAGTTCCTTTTTCTACATAGTTTCTGTTGATGATTGTAGAAATAGTCGGTGCATACGTAGACGGACGTCCGATTCCTAATTCTTCTAATTTTTTCACCAAAGATGCCTCTGTATATCTTGCAGGCGGTCTAGAATATCTTTCAGTTGCAGTAATGTAATTATTAACTAATTTCTCATTTACTTTAAGTGCCGGAAGCATTCCTTCCTGCTCTTCTTCATCATCATCGTGACCTTCTAAATATACTTTTAAGAAACCTTCAAAAAGTAAAACTTCTCCAGAAGCGGTAAAAATTTCGCTGTGATTATTAGCTTCAATTTTTACGTTAGTTCTTTCTAATTGTGCATCACTCATTTGAGACGCCAAAGTTCTTTTCCAGATCAAATCGTACAAACGAGCCTGATCACGGTCGATATTTACAGTATGACGCGACATATCTGTCGGACGAATTGCTTCGTGCGCTTCTTGTGCTCCTTTACTTTTGTTTGCAAAAGTTCGAGGTTTAGAAAATTCTTTTCCGTAAGATTTGATGATTTCAGCTTCTGCAGCGTCCATAGCATCTTTAGAAAGATTTACACTATCCGTTCTCATATACGTAATAAGTCCGGCTTCGTACAAACGCTGCGCCAATTGCATCGTGATTCCAACTGGCAAATACAGCTTTCTTGCTGCTTCCTGTTGTAAAGTAGATGTTGTAAATGGTGCTGTTGGTGATTTTTTGGTAGGTTTAGTTTCTAAATCTGCTACCTTATATATAGAACCGATATTTTGTTTTAAGAAATCTTCGGCTTCTTTTTTTGTATTGAAGTTTTTTGGCAGTTTTGCTTTTAGCGTTTTTCCTGCTTCGTTTACAAATTCTGCTACAACTGAATAACTGGCAATTGCATTAAAATTCTGAATTTCACGTTCTCTTTCTACAATCAAACGAACAGAAACAGATTGTACACGTCCGGCAGAAAGTCCGCCTTTAATTTTTCTCCATAGAACTGGCGATAATTCATAACCCACTAAACGGTCTAAAACACGACGCGCTTGTTGTGCATTTACTAAATTGTAATCAATTTCTCTCGGATTATCAATTGCTTTAAGAATCGCAGTTTTGGTAATTTCGTGAAAAACAATTCTTTTGGTTTTTTTAGTATCTAGTTTTAATTCTTCCGCCAAGTGCCAAGAAATAGCCTCCCCCTCGCGGTCCTCATCGCTCGCTAACCAAACCATTTCGGCATTCTTAGAAAGTGTTTTTAGTTTACTTACTAAAGCTTTTTTATCTGGTGATACCTCGTACTTAGGCTTAAATCCGTTTTCTACATCTACACCTATTTCCTTTGATGGTAAGTCGGCTATGTGACCATAACTCGACTCAACCTGATAATCGCTTCCTAAAAACTTCTCGATTGTTTTGGCCTTTGCAGGTGACTCAACTATTACTAAATTCTTTGCCATTGGTTCATTTTTCTGCAACAAAAGTATCTATTTTTTTTAAATAACTGCCTAGCGAATGCATTTTTGAGTTATTTTAATATTATGATTCCTAAAATTGCATATTTAATTATAAACACATCTATTATATATATAGGAGTAATTTTTAATCGTTTGATGTATGAGAATATCGCTTTTTTTGAAATTTTAGATTTCAGGAGTTTAGAATTTAGATTGCAGATTTTAGAGTTTAGATTTTAGAGTTTAGATTTTTGATTAAGAAAAAAATACCTCAATTGATTTAGAATTAATAATCCCCTTTTTAGAAAATCTGCAATCTAAACCCTGAAATCTAAAATTCTCAAAACATTGTTAATTCTTTATCTGACATCTTGTCACAATTATAGGTTTTGCGTTATCTTTGCACTTTGAAATTACACAATGGAAAAGATTATTGAAGAAAGCAAGCAGGGCGAAAGTCTTGTTTTAGAAAATAAACCTGAGAATACTAAAAAACTTTTTATAGAAAGTTACGGCTGTGCGATGAATTTTTCGGACAGTGAGGTCGTAGCTTCCATTTTGTCTGAAGGCGGTTATAACACCACGTCTGTTCTTGAAGAAGCTGATTTGGTTTTAGTAAATACTTGTTCTATTCGAGATAAAGCCGAGCAAACAATCCGTAAGCGTTTGGAGAAATATAATGCGGTAAAACGCATTAATCCGAAAATGAAAGTTGGCGTTTTGGGCTGTATGGCCGAGCGTTTAAAAAGTCAATTTTTGGAAGAAGAAAAAATAGTCGATCTTGTTGTTGGTCCTGATGCTTACAAAGATTTACCGAATTTATTGGCGGAAGTTGAAGAAGGCCGCGACGCAATCAATGTAATTTTATCGAAAGAAGAAACTTATGGAGATATTTCGCCTGTTCGTTTAATGAGCAACGGAATTACCGCTTTGGTTTCGATTACGCGTGGATGCGACAATATGTGTACGTTTTGTGTTGTGCCTTTTACACGCGGACGCGAACGCAGCCGTGAACCTCAAAGTATCATGAAGGAAATTCAGGATTTGTGGAATAAAGGTTTTAAAGAAATCACTCTTTTAGGTCAAAACGTTGACAGTTACCTTTGGTACGGCGGCGGTTTGAAAAAAGATTTCGTAAATGCTTCTGAAATGCAAAAAGCAACAGCAGTAGATTTTGATCAATTGCTTGAAATGGTTGCTGTTGGTTTTCCTAAAATGCGTATTCGTTTTTCAACGTCTAATCCACAAGATATGCATGAGAGTATTTTGCATGTCATTGCCAAATATCCAAATATCTGTAAACATATTCACTTACCAGTTCAGTCTGGAAGCAACAGAATTTTAAAAGAAATGAATCGTCTGCATTCTCGTGAAGAATATATGGCTTTGATTGATAAAATCAGAGCAATTGTTCCGAATGCTTCGATTTCACAGGATATGATCGCCGGTTTCCCAACAGAAACTGAAGAAGATCACCAAGACACCATGAGTTTAATGGAATATGTGAAATATAATTTCGGTTATATGTATTCGTATTCGGAGCGTCCAGGAACTTTGGCCGGAAGAAAAATGGAAGATGATGTTCCAGAAGAAACTAAAGCAAGAAGATTGCAGGAAATTGTAGATTTACAGCAAAAACATGCTTGGTTTAGAAGTGAAGAATTTGTGGGACAGGTTGTAGAAGTTTTAGTAGAAAAAGTTTCTAAAAAATCAGCAGCAGAATTCTCAGGAAGAAACTCGCAGAGTATTACGGTAGTTTTCCCAAAAGAAAATTATAAAATTGGAGATTTCGTAAATGTAAAAATCACAAGCTGTACCAGCGGAACTCTTAAAGGTGAAGCTGTGGGGTTGAGCGGCATGAATTAAAAAGTTTTTTTGCCACGAATTTCTCGAATTTCACAAATTTTTAGAATCTGTTGAGATAGATTTAAATTGAAAATGCAGAAATAAAAAGTAGTATTTTTCTTTATTTTATTTTTAGTTTTGTTAAAAACAAAATATGGAATTATACAGAAAAGAAGAATATTATAAGATTGTTGGCATTTGCATGGAAGTTCATAGAATATTGGGTGGCGGACTTTTAGAAATTGTTTATAAAGATGCTTTAGAGTATGAATTTAAAAAACATAACATTCCTTATGAACGCGAAAAAAAATATGACATTCATTATAAAGAAATTGTTTTAGCACATCATTTCTATGCTGATTTTGTTATTTATGATGAAATTATTTTTAGAAGTCAAAGCATCTAAAGAAATTGTGGATGAACACACTGCTCAAACAATAAATTATTTAAGACTTGCTGATAGTGATTTAGGAATTATAGTTAACTTTAATAAAAAGACATTACAACATAAAAGAGTAATCCATTAACCACATTTCAAAAAATTAGTGAAATTCGAGAAATTCGTGGCTAAAAAAATATAAGCCAAAATTGTGTCGGTTCAAATTAAAACTTGAAACCTGAAACAAATAAAAACTTGAAACAAAAAATACATGGAAACAGTTCAAGCAATAAAACAACGTTTTGAAATTATTGGAAATGATCCAAAATTAAACCGCGCTATTGAAAAAGCGATTCAGGTTGCTCCTACTGATATTTCGGTAATGGTAACTGGAGAAAGCGGTGTTGGTAAAGAAAACATTCCGAGAATCATCCATTCACTTTCTCACAGAAAGCACGGAAAATATATTGCTGTAAACTGTGGTGCAATTCCGGAAGGAACGATTGACAGTGAACTTTTCGGACACGAAAAAGGAGCTTTTACAGGTGCTACAAGTACACGTGAAGGTTATTTTGAAGTAGCTGACGGCGGTACTATTTTCTTGGATGAAGTTGGAGAATTACCATTAACAACTCAGGTTAGATTATTACGTGTACTTGAAAACGGAGAATTTATAAAAGTAGGTTCATCTCAGGTTCAGAAAACTAATGTGAGAATTGTTGCCGCGACCAATGTGAATCTATTCAATGCAATCGAAAAAGGGAAATTCCGTGAAGATTTGTATTATCGTTTGACTACGGTTGAAATCACATTACCTCCATTACGAGAAAGAAACGATGATATTCATTTGTTATTCAGAAAATTTGTTGCCGATTTTGCTCACAAATACAAAATGCCTCCGTTAAAATTAGACGATGACGCTGTACAATTGCTGCAAAAATTTAGATGGAATGGAAATATCCGTCAATTGCGAAATGTGGCGGAGCAGATTTCGGTTTTAGAAACCAATCGCGATATTACTTTGGCTACTTTACAATCTTATCTTCCGGCTGAAGGAACAAATTTACCTTCTGTAATTAGCGACAAGAAAAAAGAAAGTGATTTTAGTACCGAAAGAGACATATTATATAAGGTTCTTTTTGACATGAAAAGCGATTTGAATGATTTAAAAAAACTCACTTTAGAATTAATGCAAAACGGTTCATCAAAAGTGCAGGACATCAATCCAAACTTAATTCAAAAGATATATGGCTCTCAGCAAACTGACAGCGAAATAGATTTTGAAGAAGAACCAAGAACCGCTGTAATGACGCCTGCCGTTCGCGAAGATAATTATCAAATTCAGGATGACAATAATTATTTGGATGCTGAAACAATTGAAGAAGAAGAAATTTTACGTTTAGAACAGAAAGAAATCGAAATGATCAAAAAATCATTAGAAAAAAACAAAGGAAAACGTAAAGCTGCTGCAGATGAATTAGGCATTTCTGAAAGAACTTTATACCGTAAAATCAAACAATTCGATTTATAAACTTATAAATTCCATATTAAAGCAAATCCCAAAAAATAAATTCCAAATTCCAAATTAGTATATTTGAAAAAAATTGGAAATTGGAATTTCTAAAATTGGATTCTTTAAAAACTGTTATGAAAAAAATATATCTTTTATTCGCATTCATGAGCTTATTTATGTTAAGTGGCTGTAAATTCTACAATTTTACAGGAACAGGAGCTATTGATGCAAAAACTTTTCAAGTTAACTTTTTCCAGAATAATGCTGATTTGATTGAACCCGGTATCGACAGAACTTTCACAATCGGTTTACAGGATTTAATTCAAAATCAAACGAACTTAAGTTTAGTGAGTAATGGTGGAGAATTAGTTTATGAAGGCGAAATTGTAGATTACAGAATATCACCAATGACTGCAACTGCTGTAGATGCAACTGGTAATGTGGGAGCTGCACAAAACCGCTTGACGATTCGTGTGAATGTTCGATTTACAAACAAAAAGAAAGAAACCGATGATTTTGAAAAACCTTTCGAATTTTACTATGACTTTCCAGGAAGAGATCTGCCAACAGGTTCAGTATTAAACGAGGCGATCAGGGTTATTTTTGAGAGAATTACGCAGGATATTTTTAATGCGTCATTAGCAAAATGGTAAAACATTAATTTGATAATCGCTTAAATTTCAAATTAATTTAAACGATTAAACAAAATATAAAACAATTAAATAAAAGAATAAAGATTAAAAAATGAACGTAACTGATTATACCTACTTAATGAACAAACCCGATGCTATTACAGAAAAGCAGACGGACGCATTAGGAAGTGTTTTGAATGAATTTCCGTATTTTCAAAGTGCGAGAGCATTGCGATTAAAAGGACTTTACAGTCAAAACAGTTTTAAGTATAATTATGCGCTAAAAGTTACCGCTGCACATACAGCAGATCGTTCAGTTTTGTTTGATTTTTTAACTTCAGAAAGCTTTACAGCTATTCAAGCTGAATTTTATGAGCAAAAACTTAAAGAACTACTGCAAATTAATGTTGTTGACAGCGAAGTAGTAGTTTCATCTGAAATTAAGAAAATCAGTGAAGTTAAAATTGATCCTATAGAAAAATCAATTTTAGATTCTATTAAAGAAGCAACAACCGTTACTTTTGAAAAAGCACCAATAGCTGAAGATAAAATCGAATCTGTTCCAGAACAGCCTATTATCGAAGCCATCAAAAAAATCGAAGCTGTTACTTTTGAAGAACCAATTGTAAAAGTTATAGAAATAAAAACAGATCCAATTGCAGAACAATCTATTTTAGACGCGATTAAAAAAATCGAAACGGTTACTTTTGAAGAGCCTTCTAAAATCGAAGAAACTAAAATTGATCCTGTTGTTGAGCAATCTATTCTGGATGCAGTAAAGACAATTGAAACGGTAACTTTTGAAGAACCGGAAAAAATTGAAATCAAAATCGAGCCTGTTATCGATCAGTCTGTTTTGGATGCCGTAAAAACAATTGAATCTGTGACTTTTGAGGAGCCAGAAAAAGTTGAAGAGCTAAAAACGGAAGAACCAGAAATCGAAGCCGAAGAACATGTTCTTGCCGCTATAAAAGAAATAGAAGCCAGAATTCCTGAAGTTCGCGTTGATGATATAGAACAAGCTGTATCTACAAATATAGAAGAAGCTTCAACTGTAGCTTTTGAAGAAGTAAAAGAACAAGAAGCTGAAGAAGAAAAAATTAATGAGCCTGTACTAACTGCCATCGAGCATTTAGAAATAGGAAAACCATTGGATTTTTCTCTTAATGAAAAACATTCTTTTCAGGAATGGCTGCAACTATCCAGAACAGAGCCTATTGACCGATCAAACGAAACTTTTACCGAAAGTACAGATGAAGAAAAAGCGGCTCAAATTGAAATAGAAGACGAAGAAAGAAGAAAAAAAGCAGAAATTATAGATAAATTTATCGAAACAAACCCGAAAATTCCACCTATAAAACCAACTGCAATTACACCGACAGTACAGCTTGATCCCAATAAAGACGAGGACAATTCGTATTTAATGACAGAGACTTTAGCCAGAGTATATTTGGAACAAAAAAAATATACAAAAGCGATACAAGCATATGAAATATTAATTTTGAAATATCCAGAAAAAATTAGTTTCTTTGCAGACCGTATTTCGGATATTAAGATTTTACAACAAAATAACAATAACAATAATTAAGTAATGAGCACATTTTCAATTTTTTTAGTTTTAATCACAATAGTTTGTTTTCTATTGATCGTAGTTATTATGGTACAGAACCCTAAAGGTGGCGGATTATCGTCTACAATTAGTGGAACTCAAATGTTAGGTGGAGTACAAAAAACAACAGACTTTTTAGATAAAAGTACTTGGACATTGGCTACTATCTTAATTGCTTTAATCTTACTTTCTAGCTTAAGTTTCTCAGGATCATTAAGCGATACAGAGTCTAAATTAATTGAAAAAACAGAAGCTCCTGCAACAAACGCACCAGCAGCTCCAGCTCAAGGAACTCCTGCGCCAACAACACCAGCAGCGAAATAATTTATTTGATATAAAATGAAATGCCAGCCTGTCAAAGCTGGCATTTTTTTTAGGAAAAAATGTCAGTTTTACCAGCATGGCATAATTTCTGAAAGTTTTTGAACATTAAAAAGTATAACCTTATAACATATAAAAAAATTATGGCATTAAACATTAAACCGCTTTCAGACCGCGTACTTATCGAGCCTGTTGCTGCAGAAACTAAAACTGCTTCGGGAATCTTTATTCCAGATACTGCCAAAGAAAAACCACAAAAAGGAACTGTCGTAGCTGTAGGAAACGGATCTAAAGATCACACTATGACTGTAAAAGTTGGAGACACTGTACTTTACGGAAAATATGCAGGTACAGAATTAAAATTAGAAGGTACAGATTACCTAATTATGCGTGAAGACGATATTCTTGCGATAATCTAAAAATAGTATTAAGTACTAACCACTCAGTACTCAGTACTAAGTACCCATAGAACTTGAAACAAACTAAACTTTAAACAAAAAATTAAAAGATGGCAAAAGATATAAAATTTGATATTGAAGCACGTGACGGATTAAAACGTGGTGTTGATGCATTGGCAAATGCTGTAAAAGTAACTCTTGGACCAAAAGGTCGTAACGTAATTATCGGAAAATCATTTGGTGGACCAACTGTTACTAAAGATGGTGTTTCTGTTGCAAAAGAAATCGAATTAAAAGATCCATTAGAAAACATGGGTGCACAAATGGTTAAAGAAGTTGCTTCTAAAACCAATGATTTAGCTGGAGACGGAACTACAACTGCTACCGTTTTAGCTCAGGCTATCGTAAAAGAAGGTCTTAAAAACGTTGCTGCAGGAGCAAATCCAATGGATTTGAAACGCGGTATCGACAAAGCGGTTGAAGCTATCGTTGCTGACTTAGCAAAACAAGCTAAAGTAGTAGGAAGTGATTCTGATAAAATCAAACAAATTGCTTCTATCTCTGCAAATAATGACGAAGTTATTGGTGATTTAATCGCTACAGCTTTCGCTAAAGTTGGAAAAGAAGGTGTAATTACTGTTGAAGAAGCTAAAGGAACTGACACTTTTGTGGATGTTGTTGAAGGAATGCAGTTTGACAGAGGATACCTTTCTCCTTATTTTGTTACAAATCCTGAAAAAATGGAAGTTGAATTAGATTCTCCTTACATTTTATTATACGATAAAAAAGTATCTTCTCTTAAAGAATTACTACCTGTTTTAGAGCCAGTTGCTCAATCTGGAAAACCTTTATTGATTATTGCTGAAGATGTTGACGGAGAAGCTCTTTCTACATTAGTAGTAAACAAATTAAGAGGTGCTCTTAAAATTGCTGCTGTAAAAGCACCAGGTTTTGGAGACAGAAGAAAAGCAATGCTAGAAGATATCGCAATCTTAACTGGCGGAACTGTAATCTCTGAAGAAAGAGGATATACGCTTGAAAATACAACTATCGAAATGTTAGGAACTGCAAAAAGAGTTTCTATCGATAAAGATAACACTACAATTGTAAGCGGTGCTGGTGAAGCAGATATCATCAAAAACCGTGTAAACCAAATTAAAGGTCAGATGGAAACAACTACATCTGATTACGATAAAGAAAAATTGCAAGAGCGTTTGGCTAAATTAGCTGGTGGTGTTGCTGTTCTTTATGTTGGTGCGGCTTCTGAAGTTGAAATGAAAGAGAAAAAAGACAGAGTTGATGATGCATTACACGCTACTCGTGCAGCTGTTGAAGAAGGAATCGTTGCTGGTGGAGGTGTTGCTTTATTAAGAGCAAAACTTGCTTTAGCAGCTTTAAAAGCAGACAACGCTGATGAAGCTACAGGAATTCAAATCGTTTCTCGCGCTGTAGAATCTCCTTTGAGAACTATCGTAGAAAATGCTGGTCTTGAAGGTTCTGTTGTTGTAGCTAAAGTTGCAGAAGGTTCTGGTGATTTTGGATACAATGCAAAAACTGACGAATATGTTGACATGCTAAAAGCTGGAATTATCGATCCTAAAAAAGTAACTCGTGTTGCATTAGAAAATGCTGCATCTGTTTCTGGAATGATCTTAACTACAGAATGTGCATTAATTGATATTAAAGAAGAAAGCGCTGGCGGAATGCCAATGGGTGGCGGTATGCCAGGAATGATGTAATCGTTCTTAACTTCTTAAAATTTAAAGCGCCGGAATTATCTGGCGCTTTTTTTTGCCACGAATTACACTAATTTTTACATTCGATAAGAAAAATGAATTCGTGCAAATTCGTGTAATTTGCGGCAACCTTTTTCAAACATTACGACAAACTTTTTTCATTAGTTTAACATTCTCTTTTTAATTAAAAAAACGTTTAGCGGTAACTTTGCTATTATAATTTTATTTCAAAATGAAAAAGCAAATCCTTACACTTTTACTTTTCACGTTCTTTATTTCATTTCTCCATTCACAAAACAGCAAAGACACTTATGTTGTTTTAGTTTCTATGGATGGATTCCGTTGGGATTATGGCAAGCAATTTAATCTTCCCAATTTAAAGCAGATTTCAAAACAAGGCGTACACGCAAAATCAATGCGTCCGTCCTACCCTAGCAAAACCTTTCCCAATCATTACGCAATTGTAACCGGACTTTATCCGGATCATCACGGTATTATAAACAATGTTTTTTACGACAGCGCCTTAAACGAATCTTTTTCATTATCTACAAAAGCTAAAAATGACTCGAGATTTTATGGTGGAAATCCAATTTGGAATGTTGCTGAGCAACAAGGCGTAAAAGCTGCTTCTTTCTTCTGGCCGGGATCAGATATCGATCAAAAAAATCCAAGTATTTACAAGAATTACGATAACAAAATTCCATACGAAACCAGAATTGACACCGTAATAAAATGGTTAGAACTTCCTGAAAAAGAAAGACCGCATCTTATTACTTTATATTTTGACGAACCAGATCATACAGGTCATAATTTTGGCCCGCTTTCTCCGGAAAACAAAAAAATGGTCATCAAAATGGATTCTATTATGGGAGAATTATCCCGAAAATTAGATCAGTTAGCCATCGGAAAACAAATCAATTTAATCATCGTTTCTGATCACGGAATGGCTGCTATCAGCAATGACAAAAAAGTAGCTGTTTTGGATTACCTAAAACCAGAATGGCTGGGTTACAAAGAAGTTATAAACCCAATTATGAGCCTTCAGGCAAAATCAGGTTATACAGATTCTATTGCGCAAGCATTAAAAAAAGTACCACATATCAAGTTTTGGAAATCAAGCGAAGTTCCAAAAAGACTTCATTACGGAACAAATCCACGCGTACACGATTTTGTAATCGAAGCCGAAAAAGGTTATAGCTTAGTGACTAAAAAAGATCAAAACATAAAAGGCGGCACACACGGTTACGACAATAAAAACAAAGATATGCACGCTATTTTCTACGCAAAAGGCCCAGCTTTTAAAGTCGATAAAGAAGTCGGAACATTTCAGAACGTTTCTGTTTATCCGCTAATTGCACATTTATTAGGATTAAAAATCGAAGAAGTTGATGGTAAATTTAGTGATGTAGAGAATATGTTAATTAGATAATGTTCTTAATTAGAAAATGTGTCAATTTGATAATTAGATAATTTTCTAATAATGAAATTGCCTCCTGCTTTAGCTGGAGGTTAATAATTTCAAAAATACAAAAGGCTTTAGCCAAACTTAAAGTTCGGCTAAAGCCTTTTTAATAATCAATATAATCCTATTCCTCCAGCTAAAGCAGGAAGCAATTCAATCTGTGTGTATCAATTATCTAATTATCAAATTGACACATTATCTAATTCTCTAATTAAAACCCAGTAGAAACAGAAACTGATTTCCATTTTTCTAAATCAGCCTGAACGCTTTCAATTTTTAGATTTGCCATATCATACGCATCTTGTCCTAAAAACAAATGCAATGCAGGATTTTCTTCTTTGCTCATGTTAATCAAAGCATCTGCTAATTTCTCTGGATCACCCGGCTGGTTTCCGTCAATGTTGTTTTTATGTGCATTCTCAGAATCTCTTACTTCTTTATAATCTGCAATGGCATTTGCTGGCAATTGCAATGAAGAATCTGTTAAAAAATCAGTTCTAAAATAACCCGGATAAACCAACGTAACATTAATTCCGAAAGACTTAACCTCTGCAGCCAAAGATTCTGTTAAACCCGCAACCGCAAATTTTGTAGAACAATAAATTCCCCAACCCGGAAAACCTCCGTTGTAACCACCAATAGAAGAAATATTAAAAATATGTCCTGATCTGTTGGCACGCATGAATGGCATTGTATTACGAATTACATTTAATAATCCGAAAACATTTACATCGTAATTTTTTCTAGATTCGGCATCCGTTAGTTCTTCCAATGTTCCCAACAAACCATAACCGGCATTGTTTACCAAAACATCGATAGTTTTAAAATGACTTATAGTTTTATCGATAGCATTTTTAACGCTTTTTTCATCAACCAAATCCATTTCCAGCGGAATAAAGTTTTCTGATGCATTACCAATTGCTTTAATCAATCCTGCTTCACTTCTTGATGTAGCTGCTACTTTTTGGCCTTGAGCCAATAATTTTTTAGCCAATAATAATCCGATTCCTTTTGAGGCTCCTGTAATGAACCACACTTTACTATTTTCCATGATCTTAATTTTTTAAGTATTAATTACAGGACAAAGGTATTAGCAAAGTGCTTCTAAGGAATTAAAGCAATCAAGTAAGAAGTTACGAAAATCAAACAATTTCGGCTACACGATATGTTTTTGGCGAAACACGCGTATTTTTCTTGAAGAAATTAATAAAATGAGACAATTCATCAAAACCAAGACACCATGCAATTTCATTAATATTCCAATTCGTCTGCTTCAATAAAATCATAGCTTCCTGAACAATTCTTTCTGATATAATCTGCGAAGTGGTTTTTCCTGTAGTTTCTTTTAAAGCTTTATTCAAATGATTTACATGCACATTCAACTGTCCTGCAAATTCTGAAGGCGAACGAAAAAAGATTTGCTGCGAAATAGATTCAATCGGAAACTGACGTTCTAATAATTCCAAAAATAAAGAAGAAACTCTTATCGTCGCATTCGATTTACTGTATAATGAAGTAGTTACAGTCTGTGTTTTTAAAGCCAGATGAATAATTTCGAAAACCAGATTCCGAAGTACATCATATTTAAAAGCGTAATCCGAATTAATTTCATCAAACATTCTTAAATAAACCGACTTCAGAGATTCTGCCAGTTCTGGCGTAATAGGCACAATCGGATTTCCGCCCGGCTGAAACAAAGGATACTCTTTTAAATTCCCAAACTGACTAAAAAAAGCTTCGGTAAAAATGCAGAAAAAACCAGTTTGATTTTCATCAACCTGCTCCCAGTTATACGGAATCTGAGGATTTGCAAAGAACAAAGCCTGATCTTCTATAACCGAAATTTTATCCGCATAATGCACTTTGTTTTTTCCGATGATCAAACTTATTTTATAAAAGTCTTTTCTAGTGTAAGGAAATGGTTTGCAGATACTCCCAACAAAATCATCCAATTTGAAAACATTAAAATGTCCGATTTCTTTTTTAAGATTCTCAGGCATTCCATTTACTTTGATCGTGTAAAAATCTTCTAAGGTTTCTGTTAGTTTCATTTTACAAAGTTACGAAAATCAAATTATTAATTAGATAATGTGTCAATTTGATAATTAGATAATTTAACGAATGTCATCCTGAGTGGAGTCGAAGGGCACTCCAATTGGCACGAGGGCTTCGACTACGCTCAGCCTGACAAACTAATCCCAATTTGTAAAATTATCTAATTATCAAATTGACACATTATCTAATTTAACAAATGTCACCCTGAGCGGAGTCGAAGGGCGCTCCAATTGGCAAGCGGGCTTCGACTACGCTCAGCCTGACAAACTAATCCTAATTTGTAAAATTATCTAATTATCAAATTGACACATTATCTAATTTTCTAATTTTAAGAAACCACCTTATAAGTCGGATCTTCAATCACATTAACCTTAATCACAGCTTCTGCATTTTTAAGTAATTCACGGCAGTCTGGACTTAAATGTTTTAGCTCCACAACTTTATTCAGCTGATTGTATTTTGCAGTTAAATTATTAAGCGCTTCAATTGCCGACATATCGGCAACACGGCTTTCTTTAAAATCTATAATAACATGACTTGGATCATTGGCAATATCAAACTTCTCTGTAAAAGCAGTTATAGAACCAAAAAATAACGGTCCGTAAATCTGATATTGTTTCACTCCGTTTTCATCAATAAAATGACGCGCACGAATACGTTTAGCACTTTCCCACGCAAAAACCAAAGCCGAAATAATCACACCAATCAAAACTGCCAAAGCCAGATTATGCAATAGAATAGTAATTACAGCAACCAGAATCCCGACAAAAATGTCATGTCTGGGCATTTTGTTTATAACCCTAAAACTTGCCCATTCAAAAGTAGTAATCGCAACCATCATCATAACACCAACAAGCGCTGCCATTGGCAATTTCCCAATTACAGGCGCGCCAAAAAGTATAATCAATAAAATAGTCAAAGAAGCAATAATCCCCGAAAGTCTGGCTCTTGATCCTGCACCAAGATTCACCAAAGTCTGCGCAATCATTGGGCATCCTCCCATTCCGAAAAAGAAACCATTTAGAATATTAGAACTTCCCTGAGCAATACATTCGCGGTTACTGTTACCACGCGTACCTGTTATTTCGTCAACCAGATTCAGCGTTAGCAGCCCTTCGGTTAAACCAACCGCTGCAACAATTACCGAATACGGAAATATAATTTTTAAAGTATCAAAAGAAATCGGAATATTAGGAATATGAAACGGAGGAAATCCACCTTGTACAGAAGCAATATCCTGCACCGTTTTAGTATCAATATTAAAGATCAAAACCAAAGCAAAAACAACCATAATCGCAACCAAAGAAGCTGGAACTGCTTTTGTAATTTTAGGAAAAAGCAATACAATACCAATAGTAAGTGCAACCAAACCCAGCATAATATAAAGCGGTGTTCCCGAAAGCCAGGCCGTTTGTCCGTTTACAATAGTTTTAAACTGCTCCAGCTGCGACATAAAAATCACGACAGCAAGACCGTTTACAAAACCAAACATCACGGGCTGAGGAACTAATCTAATAAATTTTCCGAGTTTAAAAAGTCCGATACAGATTTGTACCACACCACCAAGCGCCACGGCGGCAAAAACATATTCTATGCCGTGCGATTTCATTAAAGCAATCAAAACAATAACCGTTGCTCCGGCACCGCCAGAAATCATTCCCGGTCTACCGCCAAAAATAGCAGTAACCAAACCGGCAATAAAAGCGGCGTACAAACCAACCAAAGGCGGAAATCCAGCCAAAATAGCAAAAGACAATGATTCTGGTATCATCGTCATAGCCACGGTAAAACCCGCTAAAATTTCATTTTTATAATTTACTTTCTGAGTAAAGTCGAAGAGTTGGAAGGCGTTTTTCATAAGAGCACAAAATTAAAAAATAATGCACACAAACCTAAAACACTTTACAACTGTTCCAACAAAAGTAAAAACAGGGTAACAATAAGATTTATCATATTCTATTATTCTAATTGGACACAAATATACCCCAAACAATTTACATATTCTATAATGTTATTAGATTGTAAATCTACACCTTCTACACGTAATATTTTATCACAGTCTTCCAAATCAAAATTGATTTTATAAGCCGGAAACTGTCTCTGAATAACGGCGACGATATAATTTGTATCGGTTTCTTTTTGAACATTTGTTTTAAAAACTTCAACCATGATTACCTAATTTTAAACACTACTATTTTTAATTAAAAACGATTCTTCTAAAATGGATTGTACGATATTCCGAATCTAAAATAACCTTGAGCATCTTCTTTATGATCATATATATACTTAGACGTTCGTTCACCCCTTTCTGTTACACGTACACTCATAACATTATTTATTCCAGCCTTAAATGTGCCGATTAATTTGGGTGCAAAATGATATTCGTATGTTATGCCAGACTTTAATTCCAGCTGGTTCAGCTCATAAACACCTTTATTTCCCGGCTGGTCAATATTAATATAAAAACTTTCTGTATTTAGTTCCGTTCCCAGACCAAGACGTCCGTTTTCCAGTAATTCTCTTCTAAACAAAATCCGTTGCGGCAGTATAAAATCAAAATCCCATTTAGAATCTTCAAATTTATGATTGTAGGTAAAAAGCGGTGTTACCGGAACAATAGACGAAGGATCCAGTAAAGCCAAAACGCCAATAGTCATTGTGGTATTTGGCGTTCTTTTAAGAACCAAACTCGCGCTCACAAATCCTTTTACACGCTGTACATTCTCTTCGTTTCCGTCTGTCGTAATTGTAGCATTGTAAATAATGGGTTTACGAAAAAGCGTTGACATATAAGTAGCACTCAATGCTGCTGCGAAAAAATGAAATTCTTCTCTTTCCTTTTTATAAGTCAGATCTGAATTGTAATTGTAAACTTCACCAAAATCATACGATTCGTATTTATAACGCAACGAACTCGTAAGGACAAAACGCTTAGACTCTGAAGTAAAAAACGGCATATTAAAAGCGACTTTTACGCGATTATGACTTTCTATTCTACCTCTTTCAAAACGATTTCCATAAAGCTTTGAGCTAAAATCTGTTGGTCCTAATTGCTCGTACTGCACATCAAAAATTCTAGTATTCGGAAATTTCTCTGTTACAAAATTGGCTAGTTTTTTTATTGGCGCGTCCTTGTCCTGCGCCGCCGATTTAAGCGACACAAAAACGAATACCATACAAATGATTTTTGTTTTCATGAATTGAAATAAATACGTTTTTGAAGAATCAATAAATTCCAGACAAATGTAATTGCGAAGCGTCTATTATAATAGTATAATTATACCAACGGCGTATGTTTTATACCAACGCCATTCGAATAATTTCCTGCTACAAAGTATTAAAAACTATAATATTACCTTAATTTTGCCGTTATGACGATTCTTAATATTTACAAGAACTTTTTCCTCCGAAACCTTATTCTGAATACCATTCTGTTTCTGCTTATTTTTGTCTGTGTTTATGACGAAATAAAACTAGATGGACATCCATGGACTTATATGGTTTCTAAAATTGCAATAGGTTTTTTTCCGTGTATTATCTGGATTACTTCTTTTAACCTGTTCGTCATAAAACCCTTTCTATTCAAAAAAAGAGTTAAAACCTTTTTTATACTTTTTGTACTCTATTGGACAACTTTTTATTATTTCATGGGTTGGTATTTTCCATTCTCTGGATTAGGAAAATTTAAAACTTTACCTATTATATCACTCGTTGTCAACGGAATTGCCTTTTATTTTCTTCATTCTATTATTATGAAGAAAGTTTCTCAGACCGATAAAGATATTATGAATTTTAAGTCTGAACTTTCGTTTTTGAAACAACAGCTCAATCCGCATTTTTTGTTGAATGCTATGAATAATCTCTACGGAGAATCTCTATCTGAGCCGGATAAACTACCAGACAGAATCCTAAATCTTTCTGATCTTCTGCGTTATCAAATTGAAGCCACCAAAAAAGATTTTGTCTTTGTTGGCGAGGAAATAGATTTCATAAAAAAATACATGGAATATTATACGTTCCAAAACGAAAGACTTGCGATAACTCAGGATTACGAAGGCTCTTTTGATAATTTTGAGATTCCGCCGTTGTTCTTTCTGCCTTTGGTAGAAAATGCCGTTAAGTTTTCGGCAGAAACTCCGGAACCTTTTATCAACGTAAATCTAAAATTGGCTTGCAGAAACCTTACTTTTACACTAAAGAATAACTTTCTGGAATCGGGATCAAGACTTTCGAGCACCGGAATCGGGATCGAAAACCTAAAAAGACGTCTAGAAGTTTACGGCCTAAGACACGAGTTTACCTGCAAGAAAGAAAAAAATACTTTTACAGTAAAATTAAGCATATGGAATTTACCTACCGCTGTTTGATCATAGACGACGAATCGCCCGCACATAAGGCACTCGCATCGCATATTGCCAAATTTGACGATCTGGAACATTCCGGAAGTGCCTTTAGCGGTATGGAAGCGCTAAAAATGCTCAACGAAAACAAATACGATATTATATTTCTAGATATCAATATGCCCGTAATTTCGGGTGTAGAATTGATGGAATCTCAACCCAACCGTCCGCTTACGATTGTTACAACGGCTTATTCTGACTTTGCGCTTTCGGCGTATCAAAACGATGCTATAGATTATTTGATGAAACCTATTTCGTTCGAAAAATTCTCTAAAGCGATAGAAAAAGCCAGAACTTTTTATTCTGGAAACAACCTCAAAAAAGAAAACACCGCCTGCGGAAAAGTCCTCTCTTACCGCGCCAATGGCCAAATGATTGATATTTTGCTCAGTGATATTGTTTATATCGAAAGTCTGGGCAACTACATGAAACTCTACAGTACCAAACTAAAATCGCCCACGATAATTTACGGCTCTTTAGCCAGTATTTGCGAAGAAATTGACCATTCTGATTTTATACAAGTGCATCGTTCCTACATTGTAAACACCCGCGAAATTACTTCTGTAACTTATAAAAATCTTACGATGTCTAATGCTGAAATTATTCCTGTTGGAAGGAAATATCAGATTTTATTGGATAGTTTTTTTAGGTAATAATTCTCTAACTATAAATTCACAAAAATCTCAACTTTAAATAGTTGAGATCTACTTTACTTGAAAGGTATAGTTGGAAACTTTCAAAAGAAATTAAAGATCAATTAAAAATTATGAGTGGTAAGTAGTCCATTGCTAGCGCGAGCGTCCCGCTCGTGCCCGCAAAGATTGAAAAATTGATTCTGATTGTGGGCACGAGCGGGACGCTCGCGCTAGCGACATACTAAAAGACACAATCTTATTATTTCGAGCAACGAGAAATCACACTCCCCCGCTAGCGCTAGCGTCCCGCTCGTGCCCGCAAAGATTAGAAAATTGATTCTGATTGTGGGCACGAGCGGGACGCTCGCGCTAGCGACATACTAAAAGACCCAATCTTGTCATTTCGAGGAACGAGAAATCGCACTCGTAACCACAATGCTGGAATATCTCGTGTGATTTCTCGTTCACCCGCTAGCGCGAGCGTCTCGCTCGTGCCCGCAAAGATTGGAAATTGATTCTGATTGTGGGCACGAGCGGGATGCTCGCGCTAGCGACATACTAAAAGCCCCTAAACTTTATTTAATCATTTAATCAAAAACAGGTATTTATACTTGCTTACGGATTTTTATTTATTATTATAATTGTAAGAAATAATCCTAGTGGAACAAGCAGTTTAAAAACGAGAAAATCTTCGTAAATAACTCCGCAGTATACTTCCTTTTTTTGGGGAAAATCGAAGAATTATTGTGGAGTTTTTTAGGAGATATTTATAAGATTTCAAATTAGTTAAGACAAAAAAGCTTCGCAAATTGCGAAGCTTTTTTGTTATAAAATAATACAGATCAAACTGCTTTTACTATTGTTGCATTTCGCAAGTTTTTTGAATTTACTTATCTGTAAATGGTGATAAAGTTTCAGCAACATATCTGCTGGTTCTGAGACAGCTTAGCATTTTTCGCCTTAAATCCAGATCGTTGCCGTATTCTGTGTCGAGTAATAACTCGAAGATTTCCTGCAGGTAAATTGGTAGTTCTTTTAAATTTACTTCAAAATTTAGATTTGAAATGAAATTCGCTACTGATGGCATTACATCGTCATTTGATGTTGGTTGATTTTCTCTTGTCATTTCGAAAATATTAGATATACGAAACCCTCGCTTTAGATGTGACAAAATGCTTATAAAAGCAGATTTACTAGCCTTTCGGTTTAAACTACTCATCATGGCGAGGGCTCGCTTATGTTAACTTCTAAAAACTTTAGTATTAACCTTTATAATATTGCATTTTGTCAAAACAAACTTACAAATATAAATTGTATAACAAAATTAAAAATTAGGTTTTTTCTTACTTTAAATTAGTAGAAGATTTAATTATTTAAACATCAAATAATTACAAATTTAATAATTATAACAAGAATCTACAATCATTAATAAAGCTTAATTTGATACAATTATACCTTATCAAGTCTTTTTGTTCTTACGTTGAAATCTAAGTTTACAGACATAAACAAAATAATAAATCGAAACCTATGTCTATTGAAAATTTAAATTTACAGCATTATTCAGAAACCGAAAAAACGACTGTTGCATCATGTTTAGCAAGTATAGAAAGCTCTCTTTCGGAAAAATTTAAAAACCTAAAACCAGAAGAACGCACTAAATACGGAAGTGTAAACGAACAAAACAAATTGGTCATTAATAAGGTAAAAGATTTTAGAGCAAGTCAGCCCGTATTGAGCAGTCCCGATATAGATTGGATAGAATTTCAAAATGATGTTGACTCCAGAGAGTTTCTTCAAAATACCATAATGCGATTAGAAAGTCTTGCAGACAGTCTTAAAAACAATAAAATCCTGCACGATTACGAATGTTATCAAGCAGCACTTACCGATTACGATTACAGCAAATATAAACTCGGAACAAAAGCTACGGGTTATCAGGTAAAAGTAAACGAACTGGCACAATTCTTTAAACGATCAAATACAAAGAAAATAGAAGAACCCACAATAAAAGAAATCGAATAATAAAACAAAACCTCTCTGAAGTTAAATTTTGAGAGGTTTTTTTATGCGCGTTACCTACGTTAAATCATCAATCAGATACGTCAAATCATACACAATTAACGTAAGGCTACGTATAATTATACCTCGGTAATATAAACCGTCACGCTGTAAAACCAAAGCGAGAATGAACGCATTCCAATTTAGACGTTACAAACGTTAAATTTCACGTCTGAAACCCAAAACACCGCTGTTTGTACGACAACAACGAATGACGCAACGTAATTTTTTACGTCTAAGACGCCAACTCTTCTTATTATTCATAGATCAATCCCTGATCATGAAGTAAAGTTTTCTCTTTTAGTATCTAATTTTACGTCTTTAGAATGCTATTTTATTCTTTACCCTTAATGTGTATATCGTTTTATTTCTTTTTAAGTAAAACAGCAAGCGCGCCCGTTGACCACAATGCCCAAAAAATTAAAACAGGCTGAAAAAACAATCGAATTAAACGCGATTCGTCTGTGTCAAGTCCCAAAGCAGAAGTTCCGTTTACGTATTGTGCAATATTACCCGGAAAAACCAAAACGTAAAATATAGCAAGTCCAATTCCGATTTTTACTTTGTATTGGGTTAAGAATATAAGCACTAAGCCTAAAATAATTTCTACAATTCCAGAAAGTATTACAACCAAATCTTTGTCTAAAGGAACCCAATTAGGAACCTGCGCCTGAAAATCTTGTCTCTGAAAAGTAAAATGTCCCAGAGCGGCGGTTATCATAAATAATCCCAATAGTATTCTAAAGAAATTTTGAAGTGTTGAGGTGTTTGTATTTTCCATAGCTTAAAATGAAATTTTGTTTTTCAGTTTTAAATGAAGTTCTTTTTGAAGTTCTACTCAAATTTACGAATATAAGTTGTAAGATATTTTGTAAATTTTATGTTTGGAGTTTGTTTAATCTCCATGTTTATAAGCTCAATATTTTTACAACATCTTGTCATTTAGAGCGGAGACGAAAAACTGAGCGGAGTCGATAAATAGTATTTTTATTCTGCAAGCTTTGTGTGAGCTTCTGGCGCGGTTTCTCGACTTCGCTCGAAATGACAAATTAGATGTAATATTTAATTGTAACTATTTCTAAAAAGAATTACATTTTAATTGAAGTTTTTCTTAAAACTTAAGAAGTAAAAACGCCAACTATTCGTTGATTTTTTTAGCTTTGTAAAATTCCCAAAATCAATCGGGAAAGAATAATAAAATTTAAAAACAATGAGATCTTTTACTTCAACATTTTTATTTTTAATGTTTGTTGGTTCAACTTCGTATGCACAATTGAGTTCTGATAAAATATTTGAAAGTTTTAAACAAGGAGAGCGTACCAATTGTTCGTCGATTGCATTTATTAAGGCTTCGCTGAACATTTTTGGATTGGATAATCTTTTTATTACCGAAAAAATAAACGATAGTTTATATAAAATAACATTAAAAAATAATGCTTCTTTTAATCTTAAAAATGAGGAATTAAATAAAGCCAGATTTTCGGCTGGTTTTGTATTTATTAAAGATAATGAAGACAGCAAACAAATTACAGATTATGCGGTACTGACGTATGCTGTGATGGCAAAATACAAGCAAATTATCGACAGAGAGTCTACTTTCGACAGAGCTTTGGAAGATTTAGAAGACGGCGAAGTATATACACCTACAATTTATAAATATTTAGGTTTCGAAAAAGACAAACAAATTCAAACTCTAAAGCGATTGTCTGGAAGTGAATTTTGCGGGGTTGTAGCGTGGTCTACTGCACATGCGGTTTTTGTTTGCGAAGAATACATGGATTATTACGGTAATAAAAAGAACATTTGGGGTAAATACCCAGGACGTTTTAGAATTATTAATAACGAACCGATTACGAAGAGCTTATAAGGTTTACTGCTAAAAACTATAACCAAACTTTAATATAAATACCACTCAAAAATCAAATTTGGAGTGGTATTTTTGCGTTTAAGAATTACAAGAAACACTTTGTACCTTTGAGCCTTAGCACTTATGTGCCTAAAAAAAATAAATGCCACAAAAATGAATACAAAACGAGAACATTATATTCCTTTTAATAAGGAATTCTTACTCGAACAGCAGATCGCTACTTTTGCTCCTACCGAAAAAAAGGTGAATGATTTTAAAAAACTGTTTGATATTGTTGAACATTATTATCATTATGAGGCTTTTAATCTCAACCGAAACCTAAAACAAAACTACGCTTTATTCGATCCTGATTTAAGTCTGAAAGAACGACAAAGTTTTGTTGGTAAAAGTGATTTTTCGATTTTTAAGGAAACGCTTCTTACTGTTTTGGCGCATGGCAATTATACGCGTATCGAAAAGGAAACTTTGGACAAAGCTTTTAAAGAATCGGATTTAATTGGCTTAAATCTTTCTATTGATTTTAATGCTTTTAAGGATTACGAATTGTATGTTCGCGGACAGCATAAGGCAAAAGAAAAGGTTAAAAAAAATATTTTCTGGACGAAAGAAATTGAGGTAGAATATTACGAACGCGTGATGATTTACCTAAATTATAATGAGGCGGATTATCTAAAGGAAAATAAAGTCAAATTGGGTAAAATGCCAATTGATCCGGGTTCTATTGGTTTAAAAATCTTTAAACGTGTTCCTAAAAACGATCTCGAAACAATATTTCCAAACGCGATTCCGAGAATGTCAACCCGAGATAAACTATTCTTTTGGGTTCCGGGAATCGGCGGTGGAATTTCGTTGTTGAGTACTACAGTAATTCCGGCTTTAATTGGTATGTATGCCGCCTATCAATCGGGCGAAGCTATAGATTTATTAAACAGTAAAGCTTCGCTAAATCAGGGTTTAATTGCTTTGGGAATTTTGTGTTTGTACTTGTTTCGTCAGTACAACAACTTTGTAAATAAGAAAATAAAATACGGCAAAATGCTTTCTGACAGTCTTTATTTTAAGAATCTCGGAAACAATAGTGGTGCGTTTTATTCGCTTTTAAATTCTTCAGAAGAAGAAGTACTTAAGGAAACCATTCTGGCGTATGCTTTTTTAGAAAGAAGTCCAAATCCTTTAACTGCCGAAGAACTTGACACACAAATTGAATCCTGGTTTTCTACTAAACTAAATACAGATTTAGATTTTGATGTAAAAGATGCTTTATCAAAACTGGAAAAGATTGGTTTAGGAATAGAAACAAACGGAAAATGGGAAGTGATAGGCTTAGAAAAAGCGCTTGTTACTATTGACGAATTATGGGATAATGTTTTTGATTATAATAAAAAAACTGTAGAAGGGTTTTAATATTAAACTTCTAAACCGATTATATTATTCGAATTGCAATTGACTTTTATATAAAAATTCAACAAAAAACACTCATATTAATTACGGTATTAACAAACCAAAAGGAAATTTTATTAGATTTACATACCTAAATTTAATAAAATGAGAACACTAGAACAATGGTTTGAAGAATATGCTGTAAGTCATCAGAACCCAAAAAACAAGGCCATACATTATGTTTGTGTGCCGGCTATTTACTTTTCTATAGTGGGTTTATTAATGAGTATTCCGAGTGGTTTAATCGCCAGTACGCTGCAACTAAATGCGCCGATTATAGAAAACTGGGCGGTTGTTGTTTTACTTTTTGTGCTCATTTTCTACATTAGATTATCAATTGCAATGGCGATTAAAATTGCTATTTTTTCTGCGCTTTGCTTGATTGTTAATTATTATATCGGTCAATTTGTACCTTTGTGGATGTTTTCTATTGGTGTTTTTGTTGTCGCCTGGATCGGGCAATTTTACGGACATAATATTGAAGGTAAAAAACCTTCTTTCTTAAAAGATCTTCAGTTTTTAATGATTGGCCCTGCTTGGGTTGTAGAAAATTTGTTTTCCAGAAAGTAAGTTTTTTGGATTGCAACATAACCACTTATACCTCAAATGAGATTCTATTTTGAAGAATAAAAAACAAGCCCAATTTCTGCAATAGAGATTGGGCTTGTTTTTTATATTTAAAAGTTTTTAAATCTAGTGTATGTGTTTTACAAAACTAATAATAGATTTTGCTGTTAATTCTGGATATTGATGTTGTGGTCCGTGTCCTGTACCGCTGTATACAATTATTTGTGCGTTTGTCATTTGATTGAAAATGGCATACCAATTTTCTACTGCAAAACTAACGTCATGATCTCCACAGATAATTAAGATTGGTGTTTTTGTTTTTTTGAGCTGTTCCCTAAAATTTAATATGTCTTCTCTAAAGCCTGCTCCTCCATCAAAATAAATTTGAAAAGCTTCCATTGTTGATGGTATTTTAGAAACATCAATTTGTTTATGAATTCTATCGTGTGAAGCTTTTGCAGCTGCACGGCTAAAAGCTGATTTTGGTTCGAAGAATAGGATAATTTCATCATCAAAATCATTTATCGGTTTTAATGCCGAATCTAGGAAAACCTGCTCTAATGGAATTTCGTTTTGACCGGGAGGATTTGTTCCTACTAGTATAGAATGTGTTATTAAATTTGGATACAATAAGGTTGCTGCTTCTGCAACTAATCCGCCATACGACCAGCCCAAAACTATAATGGTATCTAATTTTAAAGCATCTGCAAGGTCTTTTATATCTTGGGCAACAAGTACGATTTCGGGCAGCATTTTTCCTGTAGAATAGCCAACTCCGGTGTAATCAAAGGTGATGACATTAAATCTTTTGCTCATGTGTTTTATAAATAAGGGATCCCAGGTATCGAGAGTTCCTCTAAAACGATTTACAAAAATTATGGGGGTGCCTTTGCCGTAAGAGCGATATGCGATTTTTCTATCTCCTAAATCGGCGAAACTCGTTTTGGTTTCATAGATTTTTTTCATACAATATAATTTAAAGATTAGGCTTTTTAAGATTGCAAAACAGTTTTAAATTATGGGGAAATTTGCAGAATATTGAAAAACTCAACATTCAACTTGTTAAATATACTAAATTTATTTTTGTTTTAATATTAAGTAATTGTAATACAATGTATTGTTATTTATTTTTGAGTGTTTTTTTTATCTTGGATTTTACGAATTAACACTAATAATTCGTTTATATAATCGGCACAGATTTTATCAGACAAAATATTAATTAGACACCTGCAATAGATTTGCAGGTGTTTTTTCTTTATAGGTCATCCTTTCTTTCTCTTTAGAGGTACATTTCATTATGAGTCAGGAAGTATTTAGAATAATGAAATCCTAGAAGAAGTATTTTTAATTTTTGAAGAAAAACAGATTTACTCAAATAATATTTATTAAAATAATCACTTAAAAGCTTTATAATTATCCCAAAATATTTTGTTGTATTCTACTTTTTCTAAAAGAGTTTTCTCCTGCTTATAGGTAAACACCTCAGGCTGAGTGATAATAAAATTATTCCAGAATGAATTCACAATAATCTGAAAAGGATGATTACGATTGTTCTTATCTACAATGTTTCCGTGATTCTCATTTTTAACTTGACTTATATAATAAAAATCATCTATTTTTTTAAAATCGGTCTCTTTGATTTCAATTTTAGATTCTTTTAAAATGTATTTTTCTGGCCAGCCTAAAAGCTCCATTCTTTTATCTTCACTATCGTTATACTGTTTAATGTCCCACTTTTCAATTACTTTCACAATAGCATAATCATCTTTATTTATATACAAAGTTCCCGAAAAATCACACAAAAAACTTCTATGTGTATAGCTGTATTGGTCACGAAGTGTAGAAAAATTAATTACATAGACTTCTTTGTTATTATACATTATTTCGTCATCTTCCTTAAAAACAAATTTTTTAAACTTTTTTCCATCTAAATACCTGCCATAAGATATTGGATTACCACCATAAATGTAAAAAAAATCGGTACGTAAACTTTTTGGTGCGTAACCGTTTTTTACATTCCATCTAATTTCTTCAATTTGCGTGTAACTTCTATTTTCTTTATGGTAACCATACTGGTATTGTTTTGCTACAAAATCAAAATTTAGCATCGTTGTATCCTCAACCTTGACATCAATATTTGAAGTTAATTGTGAATTAAAATCTTTAGACGGATAATTTTTTGTTATTTGTTCAATTGCCTTTTTTACAATCGTATATGGATATTTTTTATTATGCACTATAATCTGATCAAGGACAATAGCCTTATTACTGATTTTATTTTGATTATCTACAATGGCTATATTATTGTTGCTTAAGAAACTGTCGTTTCTGGTTTTCAATTCATTTTCATCAGTTGGAATTATGGTAGATGGAGTAACTTTGTTAAAATAAAAATAACCATCATGAATTGAATTTAATTTTGCTTCAACAAAAACCTCAGGACTAAAGAGCCTATTCAATTGTGATTTTTGCATTTCTTCCTGTTTTGAAGAAATGAACATATAAGGCTTACCTTTACTTTTCAGATAAAACTCAAAAGATTTTGGGTCAATTACTGTTTTATTCCATTCTCCTCCCAAGAAAATCGAATCTGCTGCAGTTACCGCCGCTAAACTATAAACCTTTTCTTTTAGCGCTTTTTTAATATACGATCCCATAGGAACAAAATCTTTAAGAACTGGAGTCGTAATAGAAGACATATCATTCGCAAAATGCTGATTTGCTCCCCAACATATTATTTTTTCATTTGGATGCTTTTTAATATACTCCAAAAGGTTATCTGCCATTTGTTTGTCTCTACTATTGTCACTTGAAGTTGTATTAAATGGACTTTCAATACGAGCCTTTTTATCATGATATTTTTCGCCCAATGACAGCAAACTTTTTAAAATTTGAGCCCAGTAAAAACTTTCTTCTGTATTTGGCTTTTTTTGAATATCCTTTAGTAATTTTTCAAACGAAATTTTGTATTGACTATAACTTATGTCATTTTCATCAAAAACATTAGAATAATTGATCGATTCAATTAACAATTCTAAATCTCCTCGGTCGAGTTTTAATTCTAATTGATTCTTATTACAATATTCAAACAGGTCAATAAACAGGTTTTCGTCTCCGTATTTTCCTGTAATTTGATTGTCAAACCCAAAGAGTTTTAGATTTGATTTATTTGTATTATATAATTGAACAAAACTCTGAAACTCATTCGTTTTTATCCAAATAGGAAATAAGGAATTTTTTAAAGCCAATTGAACATCGACTCCTTTGTTTATTTCATTTTGAGCTTTCCAAACATCATAAACTCCCGATTCAAATGCAATCGTATTATATCCAAGTTCTTTGTGTAGATACTCAATAATCTTGGTTTTCATCTCGAAAACATTTCCATCAAAATGTGTTTTTTCGCCAAGCATCACTACTTGTACTCCATTTAATTCTTCTTTTAAAAAAGAAAAATCTTTATCTGCAGGAATTTCAGTTAGATTTAAAATTTTTGGATTAAAATTTTGTGCATTGCTAATAGTACAAAAAAGACTAAAAATTAATAGTGGTATTTTCATTTTTCAGGGTGTGGCAGATTTGTTTTGAATGTTAAAAAGTATTCTTTTTCCGAAACTAGTTTGGCTATTTATACCAAAAATAACATAAAAAATTAACAATCAAAATCTTCTAAAATAAATATTCAGAATTAATTTAATAACCAAAAAAGTTTTAGATTTTCTTTGAAATCATTATTCTAAAATGATACTTTCTCACTGATTTCTAACCTTAATCTCACACAAATATTGATTTTTGCTGAAATTAAAAATGTAAAAAGATTTTTACATGCCATAAAAAAGCCTGAGAATATAAATTCTCAGGCTTTTTAAATTTTATAGTGACCCCGGAGGGGTTCGAACCCCCAACCCTCAGAGCCGAAATCTGATATTCTATCCAGTTGAACTACGAGGTCAAAAATATTAATATTCAATTTTTAAAATCCAAATTCCAATTTAAAGCTTGGAATTTGGAATTTTTTATTGGAATTTCTTAAGACAATAATTTTTTTACAATTGTAGAAATCGTTTTTCCTTCAGCAGTTCCGCCTAATTGTGCAGAAGCTAATCCCATAACTTTTCCCATAGATGCAATTCCAGAAGCTCCTGTATCTGCAATAATTTTTGCAATTACAGCTTCTACTTCTTCTTCGCTTAATTGTGCCGGTAAAAACTTCTCGATTACAGCTACTTGCGCCAATTCTGGTTCTGCAAGGTCTGGACGATTTTGTTCTGTAAAGATTCTTGCGCTTTCTTTACGTGTTTTTACTAATTTCTGAAGTAATTTAACTTCATCGTCTTCTGTTAATTCTTCTTTAGATCCTGATGCAGTTGCTGCTAATAACATTTCAGATTTAATGGCTCTTAATGCTTCTAATGCTACTGTATCTTTGGCTCTCATGGCTGTTTTAATTTCATCCATGATTAATGTTGATAAACTCATTTTAGCTTTTTATTTGAATAAGCAGGTGCTTATATATTGATATTATTATTTGAATTGTTCTCGACTTCGCTCGAACTGACAATAAGATTCACTTTAAATACCTATTAAGGAAGTCAAATTTCTAAATTCTGTGCGAAGATAAAAAAAATAACCCGAAAATTAAATCCAATTTTCGGGTTACCTTAATTATGATGTAAGAAAAATTAATCTACGTTGTCGTGCAAAAATGAATTATTTGAACGTAATTGTAAATCATTATTACTATCGGTACCCACAGAGATTCTAGAATTAGTAACATTAGACTGTGTATTTGATAAATCGATACCTAATCTTTTGTATGCTGGCTCTTTTTCAAGCTCGTCTATTCTAGAAACATTGTTATGGAATTTATAATTAAATTCCTTTAATTTTTTTCTTCTTTCTTCTGCTCTTAGACGTAATGTTTCTTCGATTGTTAATTCTAATGGAGAAACGGCGTCTGTCGTTGTAAATGAAGCTTCCTGAGCAAAATCAACTCTTGGTTTCAGCGTGATGTTTAATTCTTCTGGAATTGTTTCTACAACAGGTTTTTCTACAGGTTTAGATGAAATTAAATCATTTTCAACTTCCATGTATTCTTCTAACGAATATTTGATGATTCCGTTATCAGAAAGCTCTGTTACCGGAACAAATTGTACCGGATCATTTACTTTGATATTACGGGTTTCATTCGTTAATTCGAATAAAATTTTATTTTCCTGTTCTACAACTGGCTCTCTTTTTACTTCTGGTTCTGCTCTGAATAATGGCAAATCGAATGAAAAAGTCGTTTGTTCCTCTTTTTCAAAAACTCTTTGCTGCACTTGTCTTGTTTCTTCAAAACGTTGTGTTTCTGGAGCAGAAATAGTAAAATCAATATCTGTTATTGGCGAAACGATTTCAAAAGTTACATCAAGATTTTTGATGAATTCTGACATTACTACCAATTCTTCCTGGTTGATTGCCGGTGCAACTGCAACTGGTGTAACAGGCGCAACTGGCGTAGGAACTACGGGAGCAACCGTATCTTCCATTAAATCAAAAACAATCTTTTCTTCTGTTTTTGCAATCGGAGTTTCAGCATTTAAATCAAAAGAAGTAAGCGATCTGTTTGTTAAATTATGAACACTTCTCTGCTCGTCTTCTAATGTATGAATGATTTTTTTAGGCTCAGTATTTACAATTTCGTTTTGTTGTTCTACATCAAAACCTGTTGCAATAATAGTTACAGCAATAGCTTCACCAAGAGTTTCGTCTTCACCAACTCCCATGATAATATTGGCATTGTAACCAGCTTCTGCCTGAATGTGATCGTTGATTTCTCCGATTTCATCCAATGTAATTTCGTTTGATCCAGAAACGATAAGCAACAATACGTTTTTGGCTCCTGTAATTTTGTTGTCGTTTAACAACGGAGAATCCAATGCAGTAACGATTGCATCTTTTGCTCTGTTTTCACCCGAAGCAACAGAAGATCCCATGATCGCAGTTCCGCTGTTTGCTAGAACAGTTTTTGCGTCACGTAAATCGATATTTTGAGTATAGTGGTGCGTAATAACTTCAGCAATACCTCTAGAGGCTGTTGCTAAAACTTCATCCGCTTTAGAGAATCCGGCTTTAAAACCAAGATTTCCGTATACTTCTCTTAATTTATTATTGTTGATTACAATTAACGAATCGACTTGCTTGCGTAGTTTTTCGATTCCTAAAAGTGCTTGCTCCTGACGTACTTTCCCTTCAAACTGAAACGGAATTGTCACGATACCAACGGTTAATATTTCTCTTTCTTTTGCTAATTGTGCGATTACCGGAGCTGCTCCTGTACCTGTACCACCACCCATACCAGCGGTAATAAATACCATTTTGGTACCACGGTCTAACATTTTTTCGATATCGGCAATACTCTCAATAGCAGATTGCTGCCCTACGTCAGGATTTGCTCCTGCTCCCAGACCTTCTGTAAGATTCATTCCTAACTGAATTTTATTAGGAACCGAACTATTTTGCAATGCTTGAGAATCGGTATTACAAACGATAAAATCAACGCCTTTAATACCTTGCTTAAACATATGGTTGATAGCATTACTACCTCCTCCACCTACACCTATTACTTTGATTACATTTGATTGGTTTTTTGGTAAATCAAATGAAATACTTCCAAATTCTGAGTTGCTCATCATCTTTTTGGTTTTTACAATTCTTATTTAGTACATTTTTTACTTCTTGACTTGGGGCAAAAAGTAATCCTCTTCTTATTCTTATTATTATTCTGCGTTGTCTAAAAATTCTTTGATTTTATCAACGTAGCGATCAAAAAATGATCTTCTTATTTTTGTTTCTGTAGATTCGTCTTTCGTTGCAGAAGCCTTGTTATTTCTAACTTCTCTTGGCTCTTCTTCGAATGTTTCTACTTTGTCAACGTAGTTTTCTTCTACTTCGTATCGCTGTTGTACAGGATTTGGTACATTTTTATAAACAACTCTTGGCTGTTCATTTACAAGTTCCATTCTCACAGCACTTTGCGTACTATTTTCGATACTGTTCATTACTAAACCAACTGCAGTTGCAAATAGCGGACTTGAGATTTCTTCGCTGGAATTTCCAGCTAAATGCTCATTTGGGTATCCAATTCTGGTATCCATTCCGGTAATGTATTCTACTAATTGTTTAATGTGTTTGAGCTGTGCGCCTCCACCTGTTAAAACAATTCCTGCAATTAATTTTTTACGAGGATCTTCGTGTCCGTAAGCTTTAATCTCTGCAAAAACCTGTTCTACAATTTCCACTACACGTGCGTGGATGATTTTAGATAAGTTTTTAAGCGAAATTTCTTTTGGCTCTCTTCCTCTTAATCCCGGAATAGAAACAATTTCGTTGTCTTTATTTTCTCCCGGCCATGCCGATCCGAATTTTACTTTTAAAAGTTCAGCTTGTTTTTCGATAATCGAACAACCTTCTTTGATATCATCTGTAATCACATTTCCTCCAAACGGAATTACTGCTGTATGACGAATGATACCGTCTTTAAAAATCGCTAAATCTGTTGTACCACCACCAATATCGATAAGCGCTACACCAGCTTCTTTTTCTTCCTGACTTAAAACTGCATCTGCCGAAGCCAATGGTTCTAATGTTAATCCGGATAATTCTATTCCTGAACTCTGAATACATCTTCCAACGTTTCTGATTGAAGACGCCTGCCCGACTACTACGTGAAAACTAGATTCTAATCTTCCGCCGTACATTCCGATTGGTTCTTTTATTTCAGATTGTCCGTCGATTTTAAATTCTTGCGGCAAAACGTGAATGATTTCTTCTCCTGGTAACATAGCAAGTTTATTAACTTGGTCAATTAACAACTGAATATCATTTTCGCCAATTACTTCTTCTGGATTACTTCTGCTGATGTAATCTGTATGCTGTATACTTCTGATGTGTTGTCCGGCAATACCCACAACAACATCTTTTATTTTGTAACCTGAATTGTTTTCTGCTTCAAGGATCGCTTGCTGAATCGATTGAATTGTCTGCGTAATATTATTTACAACACCTCTGGCAACACCCAAACTTTTGGATTTACCAATACCCAAGATTTCTAACTTACCATATTCATTTTTCTTGCCTATCATGGCAACTATTTTGGTTGTTCCAATATCTAGACCTACTGCAATGTTATCTTTTTCCATTTTCTATTATTTAGTGCAAACTACTTGTTCCGTAAACCTAAGGTCAATCTTGCTGTATTTGTATAACGAACTATCTAAAACTGCTTTTTGAAAAAAGGCTTTATAGTTTCTAAATTTCTTATCAACATTCATCGTTCTGCCAAAATCGATGAAGTAATTATAATTTCTATTAAACAATTTTAAGCTGCCATTAGGCATAATTTGTATTGCAATGATGTTTTTTTTCAAAAACGCATCGTCGTAAATTGTGCGAAATAGAGCTGCTAAATCTTCGTTATTTTTTTCATTAATTGCCCCCGAAACAAGAGGAACTCGCGCAGTGTAATTGTCTGATAAAGGCATTTTATTTCCCTCGTAGTCAATATAAAACGAAGAAGCACCATCATAAACTCGCGCTATTGGTGTCTTCTGTTTTACTACTGCTTTTAGAACTCCGTCGATACTTACAAAAACGTCTGACTTTTCGATCATCGCCTGTGTATCTAGGGTTTTTTCTATCTTATTCAAATCTACTTCATCTTTTCTAATACTGGAAGCGTTATTTTTATTTTCTATCAACAATTTATTAACCGTTTCTGGCTTTACAAAAAGCGTATTTTCTCCTACAAAAACAACTACAGATTTCTTCAGTTTTCTATCTCCATTTCGATGCTGCGAAAATGAATATAAGAAAAGTACAAGCCCAAAAATGAGTAGTAATCTTACATTTGTCCAGTTAAATATTTTCATTTAATATCTTTTTGATTGACGGAACCATCTCTCCAATATCACCAGCTCCTATTGTTACAATTATTGGTGCATCACTGGCTTTTATCAGCCCCAATAAATCATTTTTTGCAACAATTTTTTTATTTGAATTTGTCATTTTACCTAACAGCCATTCTGAGGTAACTCCTTCCATAGGAAGTTCTCTGGCCGGGTAAATATCCATCAAAAATACTTCGTCAAACTGCGATAAACTTGCAGCAAATCCATCAACAAAATCTTTTGTTCTGCTAAACAAATGCGGCTGAAAAACAGCTAAAACTTTACGTCCCGGATACAATTCTCTAACAGCTTGATGTACAGCATTAATTTCTGTTGGATGATGCGCATAATCATCAATATAAACTAAATTTTCGCTCTTAATCTGATACGAAAAACGTCTTCTGATCCCGTTGAATGAAGCAATGGCTTTTGCAATAGAATCGGTCGGGGTGCCGTACGTTTTTGCCATCGCAATAGCCATTAATCCATTCATTAAATTGTGTTTTCCAGGCAGTCCAAAATGAAGATCTTTTATAATTTCTGATGGCGTCTGTACATCAAAAACATAACTTCCGTCTTCTATCCTAACATTAAACGCCTTATATACAGCATCTTCATTTATAGCACATTGAACACCTTCAATTGGTAATTCTTTGGTTATAAAGAGATTGTTTTTATCTTCAACTTTATTTGCAAATTCTCTAAACGATTCTTCGATTGCATCGCTTGTTCCGTAAATATCCAAGTGATCCGCATCCATAGAAGTTACACAGGCAATATTGGGATGTAAATGCAAAAATGATCTGTCAAATTCGTCTGCTTCCACAACAGTTACGGTTTTGCCACTTCCGATTAAATTTGAATTGTAATTCTCTACAATTCCTCCAATAAAAGCTGTAACATCTGCACCGCTTTGGTATAAAATATGTCCAAGAATACTAGATGTTGTCGTTTTTCCGTGCGTTCCGGCAACGGCAAAACAAAATGTATCTTTGGTGATGATCCCTAAAACTTCGGCACGTTTTTTAACTTCGTAATGTCTTTCAACAAAATAATTCCACTCTGAATGCGTTTTTGGAACAGCAGGAGTAAAAATCACTAATGTGTTTTCTACAAAATAATCGGTTGGAATTAAATTTATATTGTCTTCAAAATGAATATCAATACCGCTTTCGATTAGTTCACTTGTCAGCATTGATGGCGTTTTATCGTAGCCTGAAACCTGTTTCCCAATATATTTGAAATAACGGGCCAGTGCACTCATTCCGATGCCTCCAATACCAATAAAATAAACGTTCTGTATTTGATTTAAATTCATCTTAATCTATCTTTTTAAAAGCTAAATCTTCTTTTTATATTTAATAAGAATCTAACTGTTAAGCTTTTATATTTTTTTCTTGTTTTACAATCAAAAATGCCTAAAATAGCACTCTCCTTTTCTAATGATGTTGTATAATTTTCTTTAAAAATTACATTATAACAACTTTATAATTTCTTTAACAATGTCTTTTGTTGCATCTGGCATTGCTAGTTTTTTTATTGTTTCGCTCAGTTGTTTTTGTTTTCCTTCGTCTTTTAATAAGGCTTCAAAAACAATGCTAAATTGCGTATCTAACTCAGATTCTTTCAATAAAATAGCGCCTTTTGCATTTACAATTGCTTGTGCGTTTTTTGTCTGATGATCTTCTGCAACGTTAGGCGATGGTATAAAAATTACCGGTTTTCCAACAATGCATAGTTCTGAAACTGATGATGCTCCTGCTCTTGAAATAATTACATCGGCAGCCGAGTACACAAAATCCATTCTTTCAATAAAATCAATCACTTTTACATTAAGCTGATTGTGTTTTTTATAATCTTCAAAATATAATTTTCCGCATTGCCAGATTATTTGAACATCCTGTGCTAAGAAATTATGCAATTCTTTTTCTATTAACTGATTGATTCTTCTGGCTCCTAAACTGCCGCCTAAAACCAATAATGTTTTTTTATTTGGATCTAAACCATAAAACTTGATGGCTTCTTCTCTTTTGCTGTCTATGTCTATTAAATCCTGACGAACCGGATTTCCCGTTAAAACAATTTTTTCTTTTGGAAAAAAGCGCTCTAAATTTTCATAGGCTACACAAATCGTGTTTGCTTTTTTACTCAACAATTTATTTGTAATGCCCGGAAAAGAATTCTGTTCCTGCACCACTGTTGGTATACCTGCAGAACCTGCTGCTTGCAATAAAGGTCCGCTTGCAAAACCTCCCGTACCAATTACTACATTGGGTTTAAACTGTTTGATGATTCTTCTTGATTCTAGCAAACTGGTTGCTAGTTTTAGAGGAAACATCATATTTTGTAAAGTCAATTTTCTTTGTAAACCTGCAATCCACAGTCCTTTTATTTCATAACCCGCCTGAGGCACTTTTTGCATTTCCATTTTATCTTTGGCGCCTACAAAAAGAAATTCTGCATCTGGAAACTGTGACTTTAACTCATTTGCAATCGCAATTGCAGGATAAATATGTCCTCCTGTTCCTCCGCCGCTTAGTATGAATTTATGCTTTGTCATATTTAAAAAAATCTCAACGTTTTTTAAAAACTATTTTTTAATTCTATTTGTTTAAAACTGCATTCATCGGATTTCTGGAATTATCTTGTATCGAATACATTTCTTCTTCTTGATATGCAATATCATTCGGAACTAAATTTTCTTCGTCTAATTCTTTATCGATTAATCGCTGAAGTGCTTCTTTTCGTTTTTCTTTTTCTTCTTGTTCTTCGGCGATTTCTTCTTCTTTTTTGGTTACACTAATAATGATTCCAAGAGAAAAACAAGTCATCCAGATCGAACTACCTCCCGAACTTATCAGCGGTAATGTCTGCCCTGTTACCGGCATTAATTCTACTGCTACGGCCATATTAATCATGGCTTGAAATATCATCGGAAAACCGAGCCCGACGACAACTAATTTTCCAAATAATGTATTGGCTTTGTGTGAAGCAATTACAAATCGAAATAAAAGCAATAAATACAAAATCACTATAGAAACTCCTCCAACTAAACCATATTCTTCTACGATAATAGCGTAAATAAAATCGGATGATGACTGCGGTAAAAAGTTCTTCTGAACACTTTTCCCTGGCCCCAGACCTCCAAATTGTCCCGATGCTATGGCAATTTTTGCTTTTTCAATCTGATAATCATCTTCGTCTGGTTTGTCTGTGGTAAAGTTTTCGATACGACTTTCCCACGTTCTTACCCTGCTGAAAAATCTTGAATCGGGAAATGCTTTTGCTACTAATAAGAAAAACAGTAACATGGCAACTCCTGAACCAATGATAAAAGCAATATATTTTATTGGATATTTCCCGATAAATGTCAGCATGATTACCATTGAAAAAATCAACGCGGTGGTCGAAAAGTTGGCTGGTAATATCATTGCCAATGTTATAAAAACGGGAATCCAAAGTTGTATTAATGACGTTTGAAACGGTTCGTTTTCTTCTTTTGTTTTGGATAAATAACGCGCTACATAAATAAACAGTACAATAGAAGCCAGAGTGGAAGTTTGAAACGTGATTCCGATAAACGGAACCTGAATCCAACGACTTGCATTCGCTCCTGCAATTACGGTTCCTTTTAGAAGCGTGTATGCCAATAAAAGCCATACAATTGGCAGTGCAACTTTTGATATTGCTCTAAAATAATGATACGGAACTCTGTGAACCCAATATATGATCAAAAAACCAATACAGATATGCGCCAAATGTTTTACCAAATAACCCAAAGTGTTTCCGGTTCCGTGGCCTATATATGCCAAGTTACTACTCGCACTAAAAACAGGCATAAACGAAAACAGCGCTAATAAAGCCACGAATGACCATATTACTCTATCTCCTTTTAATTTGTTTACTAGTTCCTTCATATTTTAGATTTCTGATTTTAGATTTTAGATTGTTTTAAAACTTTCGGTTTTGATTTTTTAATTATTAATTCTTTTGTTTACTGTTTTTAAACTGCTTACAAAAATGGCTGTTAGCTCATTTGCTTCTTTCCAGATTATTTCTAATATTGGTCTTTCGATCCAGTTTTTTTCTATTATAATTTCTATCCAAAATAAAGTTTCATCAGACTCTTCTAAAACTATATTCATTTTCGAAATAAATTCTTTATCACTTCTAGCTCTGCAAACTGCTCGATAATTTGCCCCAACAGATGTCCCACTTCTAATAATCTGATTCGCAATTACTCTACAAGCACTTAAATTTGGCAGTTTTTCAGCCAAATCTATAACCATCAATGAGAACTTCTTTGTTCTCAACTTCATCTCCTCCGTCATCATTCAAAAAGAACTTTAAAAAATAATTAAACTCAAAGTCTAGAAAAAATCTAAAATCTAAACTCTGAAATCTAAAATTATAAATTATGTACTGCTTGTTTAAATTGTTTCCCTCTGTCTTCGTAATTTTCGAATAAATCGAAACTTGCGCAGGCTGGAGATAATAAAACAGCATCACCTTTTTCTGTTAATTTTTGAGCTGTTTTTACAGCGTCGTTCATGTTATTTACTTCAACCATAATATCTACTACGTTTCCGAAAGCGTCAATTATTTTTCTGTTGTCAACTCCAAGACAAATAATGGCTTTTACTTTTTCACGAACCAATGACATTAATTCGTTATAATCATTTCCTTTATCAACACCTCCAACAATCCAAACTGTTGGCACATTCATGCTGTCTAAAGCAAAGAAAGTAGCGTTTACGTTTGTTGCTTTAGAATCGTTGATGTATTGTACGTTTTGTATTTTTAATACTTTTTCTAAACGGTGTTCAACACCTTGAAAATTAGATAAACTTTCGCGGATTGTTGCATTTCTTATTTGCATCAACTTCGCTACAGAGCTTGCTGCCATTGCGTTCTTCATGTTATGTTTTCCTTCTAACGCAATGTGTTGTGTCTCCATTGTAAACTCTTCTTGGTTGATCTTTATTTCCATTTTGTTGTTATTTATAGAAGCTCCTTCGTCAAAACTTTTCGATAATGAAAAAGGAATTAATTTTGCTTTTGTTGTATTGTTCTTTAACCATTCTGTACTTGCTTCATCATCTGCATCGTAAATCAGATAATCATTTTCAGTCTGGTTCATTGTTATTCGAAACTTCGAATTGATATAATTTTGATATTTATATTCGTATCGATCTAAATGATCTGGACTAATATTGGTAATTATCGCAATATCCGGCCTGTACTCTATAATTCCGTCGAGCTGAAAACTACTTAATTCCAGAACGTAGGCATCAAACTTATTTTCTGCAACCTGCCAGGCAAAACTTTTTCCGATGTTTCCTCCCAAACCAACATTCAAACCTGCAGATTTTAGCAGATGGTACGTAAGCATTGTTGTAGTCGTTTTACCGTTACTTCCGGTAATTCCGATGGTTAATGCTTCAGTAAAAGGTTTAGCAAATTCAATTTCAGAAATCACTTTAACTCCTGCTGCAACCAGCTTTTTTACTATGGGAGATTTCTCTGGAATTCCCGGACTTTTCATCACCACATCGGCATTCAAAATCAGTTCTTCTGTGTGCTGTTCTTCTTCCCAGGCAATTTTATTAATGATAAGAACTTCTTTATAACTTTCTTTGATCTTTCCAAAATCCGAAACAAAAACATCATACCCTTGTTTCTTTCCGAGAATAGCTGTACCAACACCACTTTCTCCTCCTCCTAAAACTACCAGTCTCATCTATCTTAGTTTTAAAGTAACGATTGATAATATGGCTAACATGATCGCTACAATCCAGAATCGGGTTACGATTTTACTTTCATGATATCCCTTTTTCTGATAATGATGATGTAATGGCGCCATCAGGAAAATTCTTCGTCCTTCTCCAAAACGTTTCTTTGTATATTTAAAATAAAACACTTGTAATACTACTGATGCACTTTCGGCAAGGAAAATACCGCAGAATAAAACGATCAATATTTCTTTACGAACGGCAATTGCCAGAACTGCTATAATTCCTCCAATTGTCAAACTTCCTGTGTCTCCCATAAAAACAGATGCGGGAAAGGAATTGTACCAAAGAAACCCAATCAGCGCACCCACAAAAGCGGATATAAAGACGGTCATTTCTCCCGAATTGGGGATATACATAATATTCAGATAATTAGAAAAAACAATATTACCCGAAAGGAATGTAAATATCCCGAGCGCGAGGACTGAAATTGCCGATGTTCCCGCGGCGAGTCCGTCGATTCCGTCTGTTAGATTTGCTCCGTTAGAAACTGCTGTAATGATAAAAATTACAACGGGGATAAAAACTAACCATGCCCATTTTTCGTATCCGTCTCCTGTCCAGGCTAAAATCTCCGCATAATCAAATTCATTATTTTTAATGAAAGGGATTGTTGTTGCTGTTGATTTTTCTTCTACCGGAACTGGTAAAACAACAGTTGTATTAACTCCAGATTTGTACAAGTCAGTTCTTCCTGTATCGGTTCTAACGGTTACTGCCGGATTAAAATAAAGAACGGTTCCTACTATAATTCCTAAACCAACCTGACCTATAACTTTAAAAATTCCTTTAAGCCCTTGTTTGTCTTTTTTGAATATTTTAATATAATCGTCTATAAAACCAATTGTTCCCATCCAAAGTGTAGTAACAATGAGCAATACGATGTAAATATTATGCAGACGAGCAAATAACAAAACAGGCAAAAGCGTTGCAAAAATGATAATCAGTCCTCCCATTGTTGGTGTTCCTGCTTTTTCATTTTGTCCTGCCAAACCTAACTCACGAACGGTTTCTCCTACTTGTTGTCTGCGCAAAAAGTTAATAATCCTTTTTCCGTAAATTGTTGACAAAAGAAGCGAAAGCATAAATGCCATTGCCGATCTAAAAGTGATGTACTGAAATACACCAGTTCCCGGTAGGTGTAATGTTTTGTTTAAATATTCAAATAAATAGTACAGCATATTTTTTATTTTAAATTTCTAATTTTTAAAATTCCAAATCCCAATATATATGGAATTTGATATTTGAAAATTGATTATTATTTGTTCAGTTGATCTAAGATTTCTTTTACAGTTTCCATATCATCAAAATGATGGCGAACACCATTTATTTCCTGATACGTTTCGTGTCCTTTTCCTGCAATTAGAATAATATCATTTGGCTGGGCCAATTGGCAAGCGGTTTTAATAGCCTGCTTTCTATCGGTAATCCTTAATATTTTTTTATAATTATGTGCTTCAACACCTTTTTCCATTTCGTCTAAGATCACTTCCGGATCTTCATTTCTTGGATTATCCGATGTTAAGATGGCTTTATCACTAAGATCTGTTGCGATTTTAGCCATAATTGGTCTTTTAGTTTTATCTCTGTTTCCACCACAACCCACAACTGTAATCAATTGTTCGTTTTTTGTACGGATGTCATTAATCGTTTTTAAAACATTATCTAAAGCATCCGGCGTGTGTGCATAATCTACAATTGCCGTGATATTTCCTTCTGAAACAATATATTGAAAACGTCCTGAAACACTTTCTAAATCAGACAACACACGTAATGCTTCCAAACTATCCATTCCTAATTCTACTGCAGTTCCGTAAATTGCTAAAACATTGTAGGCATTAAAAGTTCCGATTAGTTTTACCCAAACTTCATTGTCGTTTACCTTTAATAATAATCCAGACAATTGGCTTTCTAAAATCTGTGCTTTAAAATCTGCATACGATTTTAAGGCGTATGTAAATTTTCTGGCAACCGTATTTTGCAACATTACAGTTCCGTTTTTATCATCAATATTTGATAATGCAAAAGCTGTTTTTGGCAACGAATCAAAGAATGATTTTTTTACATCTCTGTATTCTGCAAAAGTTGGATGATAATCTAAATGGTCGTGAGAAAGATTGGTAAAAATTCCTCCAACAAAATGCAAGGCTTCTGTACGTTTCTGGTGAATTCCGTGTGAACTCACTTCCATAAAACAATGCGTTACGCCAGCTTCGATCATTTCATTTAAATAATGATTGATGGTTATAGAATCTGGAGTTGTGTGCGTTGCATTGTATTCTGTTTGATCAACCATGATTTTTACGGTTGATAATAAACCTACTTTAAAACCTGCTTTTTCAAACAATTGAAACAATAACGAAGCGATTGTTGTTTTTCCGTTTGTTCCTGTTACGCCTACTAATTTTAATTTTTCAGAAGGATTTCCGAAATAATTAGCGGCCATAAAAGCTAGCGCTGTATTGGTATCGTTTACTCTTATGTAAGTAATTCCTTTTTGAACATTTTCTGGTAAAGTATCACAAATAACAGCAGTTGCTCCTAACTGAATCGCTTTTTCGATAAAGTCATGACCGTTTGAAAGTGAACCGCGAATAGCCACAAAAACATCATTTTCTTCAATTTTTCTTGAATCAAACTCAATTTTATGTACTGCAATATCTGTAGAACCTGCTACAGATTCTATTGCTACTTTGTATAATATGTCTTTAAGTATTTTCACGATAATTCTAATACTATTGTTGTGTTTCTAGTGATATTTTGTCCAGCCTGCAAAGACTGTTTTTTTACTTTTCCTACTCCATTTACTTTTACTTTTAAACCTAAATTTTCTAGTAAAGCAATTGCATCCATTCCCGGCATTCCTTTTAAATCCGGAACTTGTTTAAATTTTTTGTTGGCCTGCGCATCGTATCTGTCATAACTTTCTTCTTGTTTGGCTATTTTAGAATCCAGTTGTTTTATTTTATTTGTTGAAGGCGCATCTGTAAATATTTTTTGGGCAATTCTTTTAAAAACCGGCCCTGCAACATCGGCTCCGTAATAATTATTTTTTGATGTATTGGGTTTATGAACTACTACAATACAAGAATATTTTGGATGATCGGCCGGAAAATACCCAACAAAAGAAGAAGCATAATACAAAGCAGATTTCCCTTCTTTTCCTCCATAATTCATCTGAGCTGTTCCGGTTTTTCCTGCCATCGAAAAATCTTTGGAGTATAACTTAGAACCTGTTCCTTTTTTTACCACATTAAGCATTACTGCTTTTAATTTTTTGATAGTTCCTTCTGAACAAACTTTTGGGTTTAGAACTTCTACATCAAACTTTTTAATGGTTTTATTCCATTCTTTTATTTCTGAAACAAACTGTGGTTTTACCATTACACCATTATTGGCAACTGAATTGTAAAACGTTAACGTCTGCATTGGCGTTACCGAAACTCCGTAACCAAAAGCCATCCACGGAAGTGAAACTCCAGACCAGTTTTTATCTCCCGGATGCGGAATAATTGGTCTTCCTTCTCCTTTAAAGTGCAAGCCTAAAGTTTTATCCAATCCCCAATTTCTGATATGATTCACAAATTTTGACGGATTGCTTTTGTAATTATCATAAACCGCCTGAACCATAACTGTATTTGAAGAAAGTTCGAATCCGCGTGCTAAAGACACTTTTCCGTAGCCCCCATTGTGCGAATCACGAACACTGCGTCCGTAATACTTTACCAATCCTCCATGACTATCATAAACAGTACTTGTATCGGCTACTTTATCTTCTAAAATCGCCATTAAATCAACTAATTTAAAAGTTGAACCTGGCTCGTGAGATTCTGCAATGGCGTAATTTGTCGTTTCATAATACGATCCGTCTTCTGCTCTTCCTAAATTTGAAATTGCTTTTACGTGACCTGTTTCTGTTTCCATTACTACTACACAACCGTGATCTGCTTCATAATCTTCCAATTGTTTCAACAATGCGTGGTGCGCAATATCCTGAATAAAAACATCAATGGTTGAAATTACATCGTAACCATCAATTGGATCTACTTCGTTTATATCACGAATAGGTTTCCATTGTCCTTTGGCTATTTTTTGTTTTAAAATTTTACCGTCTTTCCCGTTTAGATAGGTTTTAAAAGACCATTCAATTCCTTTCCCTACTTCTACTCCGGTTGCAGGATCAATTTTATCATAACCAATAGTTCTTTCTGCAATTTTACCTATCGGATGTTTTCTAACGGTTTCTTGTTCAATTATAATCCCGCCTTTGAAAGCACCTAAATTGAATAATGGAAATCCTTTTATTTTTACATATTCGGTATAACTTAATTTGCGGGCAATTAAGTAATAACGGTTTTTATTTGCTCTTGCTTTTCTTAATTCCTGTTCGTAATACCCCGCAGGTCTGTCTAAAACAGTCGCCAACGAATCTGATAATGCTTTTACATGTTTTTCAAAAGTTTCTTGTTTTGGCGCTTTTGCATCAAATCTAATTTCATAATTAGGAATTGAGGTTGCCAGTAAACTTCCGTCTGCAGAATAGATATTTCCTTTATTCGCCGGGATAACAAAGTTTCTCACAGTACGCTGTTTTGCCAGCTTTCTGTAATAATCTCCCTGAACCCATTGAATATTAGTTAATTTAACAACAATAGCAATTGCCATCACAAAGATGAAAACTGCTACGAGGTAAATTCTGTAGGATATATGTTTATCTTCTACTGCCATATTCTTTTAAAGAAACTTTTTTCTTCTTCTTTTTTTACTTCTATTTTTACTGGAGGAACTGTTGACGGATAAATCTGTTTTTCAAGCATTTTATCCGAGATTGTTGACTCCATTTTTAATTTCATTAGTTCGGAACGTCGATCCACAAATTCTGATCTCAGTTCTTTTACTTCATTGTTTAGTTTTGCAATTTCAAAAACCTTTTGTTCGTATCGCTGTGTGTTTGCAATCATCAGAATTGCCAGCAGAATGATAAAAACTATGAATCGCCAATTTTTGACTGCATCGTCATTAATCAGAAACCTTGCTTTTAATATTCCAAATACTCCTCCAGTTTTCATTTTATACCTTAATATATATTATACCTTTTCAGCGATTCTCAATTTGGCACTTCTGGCTCTGTTGTTAATCTTAATTTCTGCATCATCCGGAACAATCAATTTTCCGATGGTTTTAAACGGAACTGAAAAGTTTCCGTAAAAATCTCTTTCTGGTTCTCCTTCAAACATTCCGTTTTTGATAAATCTTTTTACCAGTCTGTCTTCTAAAGAGTGATAAGAGATTACCGAAAATCTGCCGCCTGGTTTTAAAATTTCTAAAGACTGCTCTATAAATTCTTTTAAAACATCCATTTCCTGATTTACCTCAATTCTAATGGCTTGATAAATCTGAGCGAGAATCTTATTTTTAACTTTCTCTGGCAAAAACTTCTTCAAAACATCTTTTAACTCGTCTGTTGTTTTGATTGGATAATCTTTTCTGGCTTCAACAATTGTTCTGGCCAAAACCGGCGCATTCTTCAACTCACCATAATCAAAAAAAACACGACGTAAATCCTGTTCTTCATATTCGTTAACCACTCGGTAAGCATTTAAATCATTTTTCTGACTCATCCGCATGTCCAGATCAGCATCAAATCTGGTCGAGAAACCTCTTTCAGGAACATCAAACTGATGTGATGAAACGCCTAAATCTGCTAAAATTCCATCGACTGATTTTACTCCGTGAAAACGTAAAAATCTTTTTATAAATCTAAAGTTCTCATTAATTAAGGTAAACCTTTCATCAGGCAGTGCATTTGCAAGCGCATCTTCGTCTTGATCAAAAGCAAATAATTTTCCGTTTGGCCCTAATCTTCTCAAAATTTCTTTTGAATGCCCGCCACCGCCAAACGTAACATCTACATATACTCCGTCTGGTTTAATATCTAAACCATCAACTGTAGGATGAAGCAAAACCGGATTATGATATTCCATTGTCGTCGTCATTAATATTTCCCATTACTTCCTCGGCCAGATCTGCAAAATCCATATCTTCGCCGCTTATTGATTTTTCGTATAAATCTTTATCCCAAATCTCCACAATATTAACCGCAGATGAGAATACAACATCTTTTGAAATACTTGAAAACGCTACCAAATCCTTTGGAACCAATAACCTTCCTAATGCATCAATTTCTACCATTTTTACGCCGGCAGTAAATCTTCGGATAAAATCATTGTTCTTTTTTACAAAACGATTAAGCTTGTTGATTTTCTGCATCATCAAGTTCCATTCATCCATTGGATACAATTCTAAACACGGCTGAAAAACAGAGCGCTTCAAAACAAATCCGTCCTGAAGAGAAGAAGCCAATTGCTTTTTCAAAGGCGCAGGCATCATCAGCCTCCCTTTAGCATCAACTTTACACTCATATGTTCCTACAATTGTGTTCAAAAAAACGTCTTAAGATGTTATACAGCAAAAATATAAAAAATTTTACCACATTTTACCACAAAATACCACTTTGTTAATAAGTTTAACCACTTCTCTACCACTTTACTTAATTTATAAGTAATCAATATGTTAGCTATTAATTAGCTTATTTATAAATACGTTGATCAATCAAAAAAATATTGAGTAGTTTTTCTTAAAAAAATGGTTATAATGCAGATTTCTTAACATTTGAATAAATGCGCTAAAACAGCTATAAAACCTGATTTTTAATCACTTAGCCAATAAATGGAAATTATGTAGTTAAAAAACAGCAGCAAAAAACCATTTTTGTTTATTAAACCCTATATTTGTCCAAATTGAAATTGGCATTACATTAGATGGACAAACACTACAAAAAAGAAGGCAAATACAGCTATTTTGAAGCTGGAGAAGGTACTCCTATTGTTATTTTACATGGATTAATGGGAGGCCTTAGTAACTTTGATGGTGTGGCGCAATATTTCCCCACAAAAGGATACAAAGTTGTTATCCCGGATTTGCCAATCTACACGCAGAGCATTTTAAAAACAAACGTAAAAAGTTTTGCCAAATACGTAAAAGATTTTATAACTTTTAAAGGTTTTGACAAAGTTATTTTGTTGGGAAATTCTTTAGGAGGACATATAGCACTTTACCATACAAAACTATATCCTGAAAAAGTTGCAGGACTTGTAATTACCGGAAGTTCTGGTCTTTACGAAAGCGCAATGGGAGACAGTTACCCAAGAAGAGGCGATTATGAATACATTAAAAAGAAAGCTGAAGATGTATTTTATGATCCAAAAATTGCTACTCCTGAACTTATTGATGAAGTGTACGCAACTGCCAACGACCGCATCAAATTAATCAAAACGCTTACTATCGCAAAGAGTGCCATTCGTCATAATATGGCAAAAGATTTACCAAAAATGACAGTTGAAACCTGTATCATCTGGGGTAAAAATGACTCTGTAACACCACCAAATGTTGCAGAAGAATTTGACAAATTATTGCCTAATTCAACTTTGTATTGGATTGACAAATGTGGACACGCTGCTATGATGGAACATCCTCAGGAATTTAATGAAATTCTTGAAGAATGGCTTGTAAAAAAGAATTTCTAGCATCTAACTTTCGACTTTAAGGAGGTTTTAAACCTAAAAACAATGAAAATTAATACCGCCGAATTTATCGTCAGTAATTCTGATGTCACAAAATGTCCGTTGGAGATTTTGCCAGAATACGCATTTATCGGAAGATCAAACGTTGGTAAATCATCTTTAATAAACATGATTACCAACCATAAAAACTTAGCTAAAACTTCTGGAAGACCCGGAAAAACACAATTAATTAATCACTTTAAGATTAATAATAATTGGTTTTTGGTCGATTTACCAGGTTATGGTTATGCGAAAGTTTCTAAGAAAACAAAATCTGTTTTCCAGCAATTCATCACAGATTATTTTGAAACGAGAGAACAATTGGTTTGTGCTTTTGTTTTGATTGATATTCGCCATGAAGCTCAAAATATCGACATAGAATTTATGTCCTATATGGGCGAAAGCGAAATTCCGTTTTGTATCATTTTTACCAAAGCTGATAAAATCAGTAAAGTAAAAGTTGATTCGCATATTGCAGCGTACAAAAAACAAATGTTTGCCAATAACTGGGCAGAAATGCCTCAATATTTTGTAACCTCATCTACAGAAGGCACCGGAAAAGACGAACTTTTATCTTATATCGATGAAGTAAATCAGGAAGTGTTTAAGAATAATTCTCAATTTTAGGATAAAATTCCAAAACTGAAGATTTAAATTCCAATAAAAAAAATCCAAATTCCAAACTTAGGAACTTGAATTTAAAATATAAAAAATCCCAAATTCCAACCGTAAAATTGGAATTTGGGATTTTTTTATTGGAATTTTGAAGTTTGAATTTTATTTTGTTAGCTCCAATTTTTCAGCAAAATAATCGCAGAAGTCTTTCATTGTATCTGACATTTTTTCGTCGTCTGTTGCACGTTTAAAGGTATCTGACATTGCTACTAATGTTTGGTGAAAGAAAATCTTCATTTCATCAACCGGCATATCTTTTGTCCATAAATCAATACGCATTGTTTCTTTAGCTTTACTGTCCCAAATAGACAACATAATTGCTTTTGCTTCTTCTGCCTGCACACCTCCGTCCTGAGCGCTCCATGTTAGTTTTTCCGGAACACGGTTTTCGTCTAATTCTATATTGAATTTAATTTCTGAATTTATTGTATCTGCCATTATTTCTTAGGTTTATATTTTGATTTTTCGAAAATTTCTTTTGCATCGGTTTTTAATAATTCCGGCAAAGTAACATTGTTGTTTTTCATATAAGAACGCACCATTTGCCAGCCAATCCAGGCACCAATTCTTCCTGGAGAATCGTTATCTATTTCTAAGTAAAATTTAGAAAAAGGAGCTGGCGCAATAAATCGCGTCGTTAGTTTTGGATCTTCACTATAAAGCATTTCGTTTTCGATAAAATTGCGCCAAATGTAATTTTCATTTTCTTCGCACCATTTTATCTGTTCTGGCGTATAGCCTATTTTGTCTGCATCTGTGTATTCTGGTAACAGCAAATCTTTTGCGTACAATTGTTTTCCTTCAAAAACCATTTGAGCAACTAAACTTTTATCCGGAGAAGCAGGAATGTTTCTGTAAGCAAAGCTAGAAACGACGTCTGGCATAATCTGATTTTCTTCAAAATTCTGTTTTAGGTAATTTGGGAACTCATAAAATTTATGTCCTTTTCCTAAATACAGTTCTAAAGAAACAATAACCAGACTGTCTGCATAAATTGCTTTTGCCGTATAATCCATTTCTCCGATTACGGTAATTACTTTTGGAATTTTTGTTTTTGGGAAATAATATTTAACGTGCTGAAAAAGGGCATTAAACTGCTCACGAACAGGCTCAAAATTGCTGTACTTTTTCTGTACTTCAGTATAAACTTCTTTCCAGATAGGATTCTGCATTTTTTCTAACCAGACGCTATCATCATTTCCCGCGGGAAAGAAGAAAGGATATTGTCTTTTTACTTTGGCAAGATCTTCTGGTTTGGTTTCAAAAAATACTTTATCAAAACGTTCTACTTTGATATCAACAGGAATTTCTTCTACTGCTTTTTCGACTTTAGATTTTTGATCACAAGACAAAAAAAACAGGGATAGAACCACTGCAAAGCGATATATTTTCATTTTATTTTAATTAGATTTGTGTTGCAAGAATTGAAAGTAAACAGATACTTAAAATAATTCTGCAAATATACACCCCTGTATCTTAAATCTTGAATTATTATGGCTAAAAAAAGTACTATTCAGACAGAAAAAGTAAATACCCACATTGTAGAGTGGTTAAAAAATTATGCTGACAGCGCAAAAGTAAACGGTTTTGTTATTGGAATTTCGGGCGGAGTTGATTCTGCTGTTACTTCTACATTATGCGCACAAACCGGCTTAAAAGTTTTATGCGTAGAAATGCCAATACATCAGGCTCCAAATCAGGTTTCAAGAGGAAGAGAACATATTGAGCAATTAAAAAAACGTTTCCCAAATGTTTCTAGCGTAGAGACTGATTTGACTGCTACTTTTGAGGCTTTTAAAAGCGCTGTGCCTAAAACAGACGACGATGCAAAGGTAAGTTTATCATTAGCAAATACCCGTGCACGTATTAGAATGACTTCTTTATATTATTTAGCAGGAATTCATGGTTTATTAGTTGCCGGAACTGGAAACAAAGTTGAAGATTTTGGTGTAGGATTTTATACCAAATACGGCGATGGCGGCGTAGATTTAAGTCCGATTGCAGACTTAATGAAATCAGATGTGTATGCTTTAGGCGAATTTTTAACAATTCCGGAGTCAATTTTGACTGCTGCACCTACAGATGGATTATTTGGAGATAATCGTACCGATGAAGACCAATTGGGAGCAAGTTATGACGAATTGGAATGGGCTATGTTGGCCGCGGAGTCAGGAAATACGGTAGCTGACTTTAGTGGGAGAGAAAAATCTGTCTTTGAAATTTATAAACGTTTAAACACCAGCAACAAGCATAAAATGGATCCAATTCCGGTCTGTTTAATACCAAAATTGTTAAAATAAAACTTTTTAACATTCTCTGCAATTAATTACAGAATTTATTTATTAATTTTACAACTCCAAAAACATGAACAATTCTAAAAAGGTAAAATTATGATTAAAGTATGTCTAGCAGACAATCATCCTGTTACGCACTTTGGCGTTAAGTCGTATTTCAAAGACCACGATCAAATTTCAATTGTAGCCAACGTGGGCAATTTTTCAATGGTAAGAGACATTCTTCAAACGAAGGAGATCGACATCCTAATTCTAGATCTAGAGTTAGAAGGTCTTTCAAGCATCTTTGAAGTGAAGTCGATCTTGAAAAACTTCCCTAAAACCAAAATTGTTATTTTCAGTGATCTAGCTGAGCAAATGTATGCACCAAACGCAATCAAAGCTGGAGTTTCTGGGTATGTACACAAAACAGAAAAGCTTGAAACATTAGGTCTTTCTATCATTAAAGTACACGAAGGTAAAATTATTATCAACGAAACTGTACGTAAAAACATGGCTCTTATTGCTAAACAAAGCAAAAGCGAACGTTTATACAGAAAACTTTCGAATCGTGAAATTGAGGTTTTACGTTACTTAAGTGATGGTAAAAAGAATAATGAAATCTCTAAAATCTTAAATCTGAACGAAAAAACGATCAGTACTTACAAACTAAGATTATTGACTAAATTGAATGTTACTAATTTAGTTGACTTAGTAAACAAAGCAAAGACTTTAGAAATTATCTAAGCCACAATCGTTTATCTTAAAAGAATTTAAGGAATTCGAAAATCTATTAACTAAAAACTCTATAAAATCTGTTTCCACCAGATTTATAGAGTTTTTTTGTTTATGAGTGGTAAGGAACTACTACTCTTCCTAGTTTTCTAGAAAAGTTATTTAATAATTTTGAATAATCTATTACCATAGATAAAAGTTCAGAATTGTCTTCCTGCGGATCTGTAAGCAGTGAATTTTTTAAATCTGAGATTAATTTTGAAACCAAGAACCAACGCATAGAAAAAATAGTATCCGATACATTTTGCTCGATTGTTTCATTTTTATGCTTCGGAAAAATATTCTGTCCTTCCCAATTATGAATGGTTACTTTTTCGTCTTCCATTAAAATATTGGTTACTTCCTGTGCAAATTCAGGTTGTAAATGCATTAAATATTTATCTAAACTAAAGGTTTCGTTTTGATTGTAGAAATCCATTATATTACTGAAAATATTCTGAAACAATTGGTTTGAAAGTTCTACCTCATCTTCCTGAAGACTTAGATACACTTTCTCAAAGACTTTATATTTTCTTTTTTCAGAAATTTCTTTTACATTTCCTTCTTCATCGGCTCTTAGGAATACGTCTTCAAAATCTTCTTCTACACTTCCGTATAGCAGTAAGATTTCGATAATTTTCCTTTCAAAGCCATATAAAATATCTACTTTTTCTACCTGTTCTTCTGGATATCCCGTGTATCCTGGATAATCGTCTGGCGGTCCGGTTCTCGGATCTTCCGGATCTCCTCCAGAAAACCCAGCGTTTTTTGGCGTTTGATTTCTAACAACTTCAAAAGGCTTTTGTTCTTGCTTTTGTTTTTTATTGGCTTCGGCAAGATCTTTTTGAATTAACTGTGCGAGTGTACTTACCAATACCTGCTCTGAAATATCCATTATTCGGGCGCATTCCTGTATATACACTTCACGTTGAATACGATCTGGAATTTTTGAAATACTTAATACCATATCCCGAATCAAATCGGCTTTTTTTATAGGGTCGTTTTTAGCTTCATTCATCAGGATTGAAGCTTTGAACTGTATAAAATCTTTACTATTTTCTTCTAAATAAGCTACTAAATCTTCGTACGAGTTCTTTCTGGCAAAACTATCTGGATCTTCTCCGTCAGGAAAACCACAAACTCTTACATTCATACCTTCTTCCAAAATCAAATCGATTCCGCGGATAGATGCGCGCAATCCCGCAGCATCTCCATCAAAAAGAACCGTGATATTTCTCGTTAAACGATTGACCAACCGAATTTGATCTGGTGTTAATGCAGTTCCAGATGAAGCCACAACATTTTCGATTCCGGCTTGGTTAAACTGAATTACGTCTGTATATCCTTCTACCAAATAACAATTATTTAATTTGGCAATAGATTGTTTGGCCTGATAAATTCCGTAAAGTACTTTACTTTTATGGTAAATATCACTTTCTGGCGAGTTTAAATATTTTGCTGCTTTTTTATCATTGGTCAAAATACGTCCCCCGAATCCTAAAACTCGTCCCGACATACTTTCTATAGGAAACATTACACGACCTTTAAAACGATCAAAAGGTCGGTCTTCTCTAGGAATTGTTAAACCGGTGCTTTCTAGAAATTCGAGTTTGTAGCCTTTCCCTAAAGCTTCTTTTGTAAGTGCATCCCAGGTTTCTGGCGAATATCCTAAACTAAATTTTTTGATGGTTTCGTTTGTAAAACCTCTTTCTTTAAAATAAGAAAGTCCGATTGCTTTTCCTTCTTCTGAATTTAAAAGGGTTTTATGAAAATAGTCTTTTGCAAATTCTGAAACCAGATACATACTTTCGCGAACATCTGTCATGGCTTTTTCTGCATCTGACTGTTCGGTTTCCTCGATTTCAATGTTGTATTTCTTGGCCAGATAACGAATAGCTTCCGGATAAGTAAACTGCGAATGTTCCATCAGAAACTTTACTGAGTTTCCGCCTTTTCCTGTACTAAAATCTTTCCAGATTCCTTTTGCGGGCGAAACCATAAACGACGGCGAGCGCTCGTCTGAGAACGGACTTAATCCTTTAAAGTTACTTCCGGCACGCTTTAAATTAACAAAATCACCAATAACCTCCTCAACACGAGCAGATTCAAAAACAGAATCAATTGTACTTTGTGAAATCAAAACGCAAAATATTTTAAAAATTTGAAGTCTGTAAAAGTACACAAATCAATCTTGAAATTTTACGATTTCCCATAAAAAAAGCGCCTTTTTAAAGCGCTTTTTCTACTAATTAACTCCACTGTATATTTAATTAAAATCGAAACGAAGTCCTAATGAAATATTATTTTGATCAACAGTATTATTCTCGAATAAAGGCTGTAAATCATATTTTAAATATAAACTTGTTCCTTTGTAACCTACATAAGTACTTAGCCCATAATTAAAATCATTTACATTATAATTTCCTTTTGTTTTTTGTTTTACATCATTCCCGTTAATATCTTCAAAACCAAGAATCTGTTTTGATTTTACTCTAAACCCGGCATAACCACCTAAACCAACTCGCATACTTTTCTGAGTTCTAAAATAACTAACGCCGTCACGAATTTCTTTCTTTGTAAAATCAAACTCTAAATGCAGAGGCACCATTATGTATACATTTCTAAGTCTGGATTCTTCTAAATGTACCGGACTTGTTACCAAATCAGTTTGTTCACCATTCTTAACAAAGTAACGATTATCTGTAGCTCTAATATTATTGTACATCAAAGACATTCCATACTTAAAATGCAATAAATTATCGTCTTTCAAAATTCTGGTATTATAGGTTAGTCCCCATTCATAAAAATGAGAATCTAAATATTCAAAATCCGAGTTTGCTGCCTGTTTATTGGTTACGAGATTATTAAATCCTGCAGCAAAAACAATCTGGCTTGTGGTGCGTTTAGATTGGCGGTATTCTTTATCTTTTTGGCCATTATAAAATTTCAATCCAGTAATATTAAATTCTCTACTGTTTTCGCCAATAGAATCAGTATTAATTCCAAAAACTACCTTAGTTCTATCTCTAAAGGTTACTTGATCTTTAAATTTTCCATCAACTTTATCCTGAACCAATTGACTCAATTTTCCTTCTTCAATAGCTGCATTTGTATCAATATTTGCTGCGTGAACTTTTGCTTTCTTTAATTTAAGTTCTTCTCCTTTTTCTTTAGAAATTATCCCCTTTGCAACTTGATTATCCAATGAATCTACTTCGGTTTTTAAAACTTTTTTCTCTTGATCTGTTATTCTTTTAATTTGATCCGCAATCGCTTTTGCTCTTCTTTCAAATGAAATTTCTTTGTGTTCTCTTCCTTTAGTTGAACCTGTTTCCGGAACTGTATCTCCAACTACTTCAAATTGTACATCTTTAAACCAAATTTGGCCAGTTCCAGCCAATAAAACGCCATAAGAAATAGATGTTGCTTCTGCAGGAACAAACAAAACAACTTCATACTTTTGCCATTCTTTTGTTCCTTTTATGGCTCTTCTTTGCATGTTATCAAAAGCAAGTATATCTGCATTATAATAGTCAACCCGCATCCACAATCCTGCCCAGGATTTCACATTTTCAGCTTTTACATAGCCAGACATCTTTACTGTTTTTCCTTTATACAAATCAGATTTAATGGTTTGCATGAGAGTTCCAAAACCGCTGATTTCACTTTTAACAGATCTCATTTTCCATACATTTTGATTACTGAATTCGGGACTTTTATCAGGTCCCATTTCATAACTGGAAGGCATAGAACCTGCATTGTACCATTCTGATTCGTTTTTTATCGAATCTAATTGTTGAGCGTTTAATTTAGTCACAAGAGCAACTATCATAATTGTTATAAACAATATAATTTTTTGCATGATTTTCGTTTTTTGATTGATGATTGATTATTGATGATTTTTATTTATTCTTTGTAATTTCTATTTACTACGGCGGTTTTTACAGCTTTAAAATTTTTGTTAAACTTATCCAATGCAGATTCTCTAAAAGATTGATTTAATTCTGTCTCAGCATTTAATAACAAATCGTCTGGATTTACAGAAACAGCTTTTCTCTGTTTTGCAATTGTTTCTACTGTCGCTTTTGTTTCAAATTTGGTATTACTGACTTCGGCTAATAGTTCTTCTGCCGAAATATATTTATTTCTAGCAGTTGGCTGGTCCTTCTTCTCAGTATTAACAACGACTGCATTCTCTTCTTTTGGATTATTAATGATTGAAGTCTTTTCTTCTTTATTTTCAAGCTGTTTTGATTGTTCTTTTTGAATTTTATTGTCCTCAATAATAGAGAGTGGCTTCATTATCTTTTTTTGAATTTGGCTATTTCCAATATCTTCTTTAATTGTTCCCGGCTTATCTAAAGTATTTCCTTCTTTTTTTTCTTCAAAAACAACTTTGTTCTTCGGTATTTCTATGCCCTTTTCTTTTTGATTGAAAAAGAAAGTCCCAACCAATAAAAACCCAACAATACTTGCTGCGATATAAAGCCATTTCCTTTTCTGCACGGAGCGGATTCCAACTGTATGCTTCTCTTCTTCGGCAACACTTAACATCGCATCTAATCTGTCCCAGGCTTTATCGCTTGGTTCGATTTTACGTTGATTTAGTTTTTCACGGAAATCCTTTTCAAAATTATTCGGTTCCATTATCTTGTTTTTTTAAAATAGTAATTTGTGTTTGCAGCATTTTTCTAGCGTGCGATAACTGCGATTTTGATGTTCCTTCATTTATTCCTAACATCTTGGCAATTTCATTGTGTTTGTAACCTTCTATCGCATATAAATTGAAAACCATTTTATAACCGTCGGGCAAAGCGTCTATTAAATATTGAATCTGCTCTATTGTAAACTGGCTTTCGGTTGCATTAAAACTTTCTTCAATAAAAAATTCGTCTTCTGCAAATTTTACTTTTTTCTGGACTCTTAAATACGAGATACATTCGTTTACCATAATCCGGCGAATCCAGCCTTCAAAACTTCCTTTGTGTTCAAATCTGTTTAAATTGGTAAACACTTTCATAAAAGCGGTTATCATTACATCTTCTGCCAACTGTATGTCTTTTATATATTGACGGCAAACACTCAGCATTTTTGAAGAAAACTTACTATAAATCTGTTGCTGCGCCTGACGATTGTTTTCGGCAGCGAGCTTTATGATTTTGGTTTCTTCTTGATGTAACTGAATAATTTTCATTAATAAGCTTTTCGGTTTGGTTTTGGTTTTAGAAACAGACTTCTATTAGCATAGACGATTGTCGATTTGAAATGGTTGCATGGGTGCAAAAAAAATACAAAATATTTTTTTTTCTAAACTCTAAAAATAGAAAAACCCTTGTTATATAAAGCTATAACAAGGGTTTTTAGTTTAAAAATATTTTCAAAAATTTTACCAGCCGCCTCCGCCTCCGCCGCCTCGGCCGCCTCCGGAGCTTCCGCCTCCAGAACTGCCGCTGCTCCAGCTTCCGCTGCTGCCACTGCTTCCTCCAGAAGAACTCGATGATTTAGGATTTGGGTCTATACCAGCTGCATTTACAGAACTTCCGAAATCTGAAACAAACAATACTGGACGTCTGTAAAATTGATCTTCTCCCTGATACCATTCAGGATTGTATTTTGCAAGTTCTAAAATTTCTTCAAATTGTTTTCCCCATTCTATTTCTACACCTAAAGCTATTGCATAAGGAAATAATTGTTCGAATAATTGGGGAGTTAGTTCCGGCGGATTAAGCATATTCATTCTGTCTTTCTCTGCCGTTTCAAGATACAGTTTGAATCCTTCTAATCTTTGAACTGCATCTGCTCCTTTCTCTGTAAACTTACCTAAAGTGCGAACATAAAAGATATACATTAAAACCCCAATACCCACTACAATCATTTGTGTAGTATTTAAAAAGAAAAAGGTCATGAAAAATATTGCTGTTGCCGGTATAAAAATAAAGAAAGCTAAAATTCCTTTTAAGATTGTCCAGCCAGTACTTTTTTCACTTTGAGTAAACCAATATGTTAATGCAGTTACTGCGGCAATCAATCCCGCATAAAAAGTATAATTGATGTAACCTCTGTTATTAGAAAGTACCTCAAACGAAAGACCTGCAATTAATAAAACGGCAAAACCAATCCATTTTTTCGATGTATTGTTTTGATAGAATTCTTCTAATTTTATCTGCTTAGTCACATTATCATGCCATTTAGAATAAGCGTTATCAAATATTTTATAGTTTGAATTGTCAACTTTTACTTTTACTTTTTTCGAAATTGGATTCAGCAATGCAGCTTCTTCTGTAGTTAAAGCCGTTAAATCTTTGTTTAAAACTTCTATTTCGTATATATCCTTATTTAAAAATATACCGCTTTCTACAGACGAAGAAATTTTGACCGCGCCTTTTACTGCTGCGTTTATAAGCGATGCCATGTAGTTTTTCTTCTTGATTTCTCTGTAATACACATAACCTACAAGTGCAGGAGACCAATTAAAAGGCGGCAGGAATTCTGGAATTATAGTTTTTTTGACCGGATCTTTTCCGTGCTTTTTCCAGCTGAAAAAGAAAAAAAGCGACATTGCAATTAAAAAAACAGAAGACCATACAGGCACTTTTATTTGTTTATAAAATGAGCTTGATTTTTGCTCAAATGTTGGCGGATCTACAATTCCTTTTGCAAATGATGCTGCAACTGTTAAGCCTTCATTTGGGCCAAGATGTACTGCAGAAAAAGCAACTATAGTTTTATTAGCGTTTAAAGAACTAATACAATTTGAACTTGAATCTCCTGCTAATCCGGTATAACAATGTAAATTTTCAAATTTATTATCTCCCGGAAGAAAAAATTGACAAGTTGCTTTATCAATAGGGAAATCCCAGCCGTTGCCAGTTACGTTCCAATACAGTTCATCATAATAATCGAAATAACCAATCTGAAAAGGAACGTTGTAAATAATTTGATATTTATAAGTTCCGTTTTCTAATTCTACATCTTTATCACCAATATAAACTTTCCAGTCGTTTCCATCTTTTTCGGTAAAATAATTTTCTGTCTGCCCGTCTTTTTTGATGGAGTTTATTAAATATTCTACATCAATCTGGTTTCCATCTTTGTCTTTACGAGTAAGCGGATATGTGCGCAGCAAACCGTGTTTAAAGATGTTTCCTTCAGCTTTTATCGTAATATTCTCGATAACCTGAATTGTTCCTGATTTTTCAATTTGAACTTTTACATCAAAATTTAAAACTCGTTCCTGGGCTTGTACGTGATAAAATAAAACAGAAAATAATACTAAAAATATATTTTTTAGAGACATATGGCGAATAATTAAAACTGAACTTTAGGAGCTTCTCTTTGTTCTTCTTCTTTTAATTCAAGGAAGTTTTTCTTCGGAAAACCAAACAAACCCGCAATCAAGTTGCCGGGAAAAGATTCGATTGCAATATTATACTCTCTTACAGTTCCGTTATAATATCGTTTTGAACGTTCTATTTCTGTTTCAACTTCACTTAAATCTGACTGCAGACTTAGAAAATTGGTATTTGCTTTTAGGTCTGGATAACTTTCTGCCAAAGCAAAAACAGATCCTACAGCGGTAGTAAGCTGTTTGTCCAGCTGTAATTTTTCATCAGCTGTATTACTATTTAAAGCCTGATTACGAAGATTTACAATATTGCTCAGTGTCGCATTTTCATGATTCATATATCCTTTTACAATTTCTACAAGATTTGGAATTAAATCAAATCGTTTTTTTAAGATAACATCGATCCCGCTAAAAGCCTCGTCGACTCTGTTTTTTTTTGCTACAAAACCGTTGTAAAGCACAATGAAGATTATAATTATCAGTAAAAAAGAAAATAGTATAATTAAAGTTGTCATATTTTAATATTAGATTGAATTTCAAATTTAACAATAAAAATATTAGTAATCAGAATTATTTCGCTTTCAGATTATTCAATAAAAATCAAGAAACAAACTGCTCAAACCTTTATTATACTTGCAGACTGCGCATTATTTTGGTAGTTTTGAAAGAACTTCAAAAAGAAAAACACCTTCAAAAATGGAAAATATCAAAATCCAAAAAGTAACACTAAACGATATTCATCAATTGCAGAAAATTGGCAGACAGACTTTTTCTGAAACTTTTTCAGTACACAATTCTGAAGAAGATATGCAGAAGTATTTGGACGAGAATTTTTCATCAGAGAAATTAACCGCTGAAATTAACAATCAAGATTCTGAATTTTATTTTGCCGTTCTTGACAATGTTGTAATCGGATATTTGAAACTTAATTCTGGAACATCGCAAACAGAATTAAAAGACAACAAAGCACTTGAAATTGAACGAATTTATGTTCCAAAAGAATATCACGGACAAAAAGTAGGACAAATACTTTACGAAAAAGCCATACAAGTTGCTAGACAAAAAGAAGTAGATTATGTTTGGTTAGGCGTTTGGGAAGAAAATTTCAGAGCGCTTAGTTTCTACAAGAAAAATGGTTTTGTCGAGTTTGACAAACACATTTTTAGATTAGGAAATGATGAACAAACGGATATTATGATGAAGTTAGAATTAAAGAATTAAAATGGGAAGAACAACAGAGTTTTTTAAATTGGATGCTGAAAAAGCAAAAAACAATTTACTTCTAGATTTACTTTCCAAAATTAAATTTAAAAAGTCTTTTGAAGATTTTATTACTGAAAGAAAAGCCGAATTTGGAGATGATTATGATGTAACTTTTAATGATGTAATTCAAAAAGTTAGCTCTAACATTAATACTATTCGTCCAAATGAATTATGGGAGTTAACTTATTGGCTTGACGAAATTTATTGCGAAAGAAGATATCAACAAGGAGAAAGTTACGAGAAAGTAAATAACGAATTATACATCAACAATGGCATAGAATCACTCTATGAAGTACAAGGCAGAAACGCATATGGCTTCATGTTTCAATATGGAAATTTTACTGATTATTTTGATGTAGATCAAATAAATGAAAGGAACAATGGTAAAAATGTAAAAACTAAAGATTTCATATGTTTTTTAAATTACATGATTCTTTTAATGAAAAAGATTTTAGAAGCTGATTTAGATAAAAGTGAATATAAACACATATTTTCTAAAGATGAGATCGAGGAAGTATCCAAAGTTGAAAATCTAAATCAAGAAAATAAATTATTATTTCAAAGAATAGAGGCTGAATTTGACTGGTTAAAGCAAAATTTTTTAAAAGAAAAAGAGCAAGAAGAATTAGAAGAAAATTACAATTCTAAAAATCCTGATTACCATACTATTCTTTGCGCTGACTGGTTTCTCGAAAATTGTATTAGAATGAAAAAGGAAATAGAAGAAATTAACACAAATATCCTAATAGTAGATTCACTCTAAAAACTATTTCTTCCTCTCAATAACATAATTCACCATCAAAATCAAGGCATCTTTAAACTCAGAATTAGAGAAATTCTCTAGTAATGAAAGTGCTTCCTGCTGGAATTCTACCATTTTATTTTCGGCGTAAGTCAAACCATTATTGTCTTTTACAAAAGCAATAACTTCTTTTACGCGTTTCTTGTCTTTGTTATGGTTTTTGATGGAATTGATCAGCCATTTTTTTTCTTGTGGTGTACAAGTATTTAAAACATGAATTAAAGGCAAAGTCATTTTTTGCTCTTTAATATCAATTCCGGTTGGTTTTCCGATGGCTTCTTCGCTGTAATCAAATAAATCATCTTTGATCTGGAATGCCATTCCGATCAATTCGCCAAACTTGCGCATATGTTCTACCTGAACATCGTCTTCTATTACGGCTTTCGCGCCAAGCGCACAACAAGCAGCAATAAGCGTAGCGGTTTTTTTTCTGATGATTTCGTAATAAACGTCTTCGGTAATATCAAGTCTTCTTGCTTTTTCTATCTGAAGTAATTCTCCTTCGCTCATTTCGCGAACAGCAACAGAAATAATTCGAAGTAAATCAAAATCGCCGTTATCGATAGAAAGCAATAATCCTTTTGAAAGTAAATAATCGCCAACCAAAACTGCAATTTTATTTTTCCAAAGTGCATTGATAGAGAAAAATCCGCGTCGGCGGTTACTGTCGTCAACCACATCATCATGTACCAAAGTTGCGGTATGAATAAGTTCAATTACTGATGCACCGCGATACGTTCTTTCGTTTACCAAACCGCCAGAAACCATTTTTGCCGTTAAAAAAACAAACATCGGACGCATTTGTTTTCCTTTCCGGTTTACGATATAATACGTAATACGGTTTAACAATGCGACCTTTGAGGTCATCGATTCATGGAACTTTTTTTCAAAAAGTTCCATCTCATTAAAGATGGGCTGTTTTATTTGGGAAGTAATATTCATTTCGTCTTCAAATATACTATTTTAAATAAAAAAACGTTGTGTATTTAAGGTTAGTATAACAATATTTTATCTACTAATTTACAAAAAACACCAAAAGCATCTCAAATCTAATATCTAATTTAAAATTCATTTATTAAAAAGTAAAATTTAAAATTATTTATTATGAAAACAAAATTTTTATTAATTGTAACATGCATTGCATTGATCTTTTTCGTTGGTTGTAATTCTGATGAAAATAAAAATGACGGAACTACTGCAGCAATTTCAAATGACGAAATTATCACCAATTCTAAAATTGATGCATCTATAGATGATGTAACCAATATTGCTGAAGATCAATTTAACGCACAGCAAAACATTAATCGAAAACCTGACGGAACAATAAAAAACTTTTTACCAAGCTGTGCCGTTATCACAACTGTTTTAACAAACAACACCTGGACAAGAACTGTTGATTTTGGTGCAGAAGGCTGTACTCTGGACAACGGAAATACTGTAAAAGGAAAAATGGTACTTTCTTTTTCTAATGATTTTACTGCGTCTACTCAGACAATTAGTTACACATTTGAAGGATTCACTCACAATGGAAAAGTGCTTCAGGGAAGTAAAAGTATAGTGAGAACTGTTAAATCAACTGATTTACTTGCCACGGCACATCCAGTTTTTACGGCAGCAATTGATTTGAAAGTTACTTTTGAAGACGGAAGTGTTTATAACAGAAAAGGAACTTTGGTAAAAGAAATGACTGCGGGTTACGACACTTGGTTTAATTGGGAAGACAATGTTTTTGTAGTAACTGGAAGCGGCACTACTACTTTTCCTAACGGGGATACTTTCTCTGCCGAAATCACAACTCCTTTAGAATTTAAAGCTTCCTGCAAAAAATCTTTTGCTGTAAAAGGAATTGTTTCTATTACTAAAAATGGCGCTTCTGCAGTTATTGATTTTGGTAATGGCGATTGTGATACACTTGCCAACGTTACAAAAGATGGTGTAACGACAGAAATAGATTTGAAAAAATAAGAATCCTTTTTGCCCAAAAAAAGCATTAAAAACAAGTACAATTCTTGTCTTTAATGCTTTTTGTTTTTTTATAATTTGATAAATTATCCTTCTTTGCAAATAATTATATCGTTTCTGCTTCTTTATTCGCCAATTGTCCGCAGGCAGCATCAATGTCTTTTCCTCTGCTTCGGCGTACTTTTACCACTACTCCAATATTTTCTAATGCTTTTATGTACGCCATAATAGATTCTTCAGAGGCTTGCTGAAACTCACCATCGTCAATTGGATTATATTCAATTAAATTGACTTTACACGGTACATATTTACAAAACTTAACTAAGGCATCAATCGAAGCTTTGTCGTCGTTTATTCCTTTCCAAACCACATATTCGTACGAGATTTTATTTTTGGTTTTTCTGTACCAATATTCTAAAGCTTCTCGTAAATCTGCTAAAGGAAAGTTTTTGCTGAAAGGCATAATGCGCGCACGAATTTCGTCTATTGCAGAATGGAGCGAAACGGCTAATTTGAATTTTACATCATCATCGGCCATTTTTTTAATCATTTTCGGGATTCCAGAAGTCGAAACCATAATACGTTTTGGCGACATTCCTAAACCTTCTGGAGAAGTAATCATATCGATCGCTTTAATGACATTGTTGTAATTCATTAAAGGCTCTCCCATTCCCATAAAAACAATATTCGAAAGCGGATGATTGTAATACAAACGGCTTTCTTTATCTATTGCCAGAACCTGATCGTAGATTTCTCCCGGTTCCAGATTTCGCATTCTTTTTAATCTTGCTGTTGCACAGAAATTGCAGTCTAAACTGCATCCAACCTGACTCGAAACGCAGGCTGTTGTTCTGGTTTCGGTAGGAATTAAAACCGATTCTACTACTAAACCATCGTGAAGTCTAACCGCATTTTTTACAGTTCCGTCATTGCTGCGCTGCATAGTATCAACCTTAATATGATTGATTACAAAATTGTTTTCGAGCATGGCTCTTGTAGGCTTTGCTACATTGGTCATGTCCTCAAAACTGTGAGCGCCTTTGCTCCATAACCATTCATAAACCTGATTTCCACGAAAGGCTTTGTCTCCATTTTCTATAAAAAAATCTCGAAGCTGGTCTTTTGATAAGGCTCGTATGTCTTTTTTCTCCATTTGCATGCTGCAAAGTTACTGATTTTTTTTCTTTAAAATTTCAGGGTACTTATAGGGATTTCTTTTAGAATATACTCTCAGAATAATCCTTTAATAAATTTTCAACAATGATTTTTATCATTCTATTTCGTCTGTGTTCGCAATAAATTTGATCCAAGAAATAAGGATAAGTTTTTAATTCTTTATTTAATGAATAACCAATAAATACCACAAAATGAAAACAACTACATCAATTTTATTGACAGTGATTTTTACAACATTATCAATACAGGCAAATGCACAAAGAAACTATACTGTAGCAAAATCAACTTTTGAAGTTGCAGGAACTTCAAACATACACGATTGGACAATGAAGTCTACAGAAGGAAATGGTGTTGTTAATTTAACTGTTATTGATTCTAAAATAATCGAAATAAACAGTATAAATATAACACTGCCGGCAGAAAGTTTAAAAAGCACAAAAACAAGTATGGACGATGTTGCTTATGAAACTTTAGACACCAAAACGTATAAAAATATTAAATACGCTCTAAAGGCTGTAAACAAAGTAAATGAAACCACTTGGAACTTAACAGGCACATACACAATTGCCGGAACCAGTAAGGATTTTAGAACTCAGATAAATGTAACGGCTAACAATGGATTTTTTATTTTGAAAGGTTCTAACCAGATCACTTTTGCCGACTTTGGAATGTCTCCGCCAACTGCAGCTTTGGGAGTCGTAAAAGCCGGAAAAGAGTTAACATTGATCTTTAATATTGTTTTAAATGATTACACTAAAAATGAAAATGTTCTGGTAATCAAATAGAAAAAATATTTTCTAAAAAAAATTAAGCTGTATGTTCAAAAAATTAAAATTTGGCACAAGAATTGTCTTGTACTCAAAAGAAAAATAATCTTACAAAGCGCGCAATCATTTTTAAAATTTGTATTTTTATTTTTCAGCCGTATAACCTTTAGATTTATCAACCTAAAAAAAATGTAATTATGAAAAAACAAATTTTAAGCTTAGCTGTTATTGCTTTATTAGCGTTCGCTGTACAATCATGCGAGAAAAAAGAACCAAAACCTGCAGATGAAGAATTAACGATTGGCAACAAAGTAGATACTTTGGCAACTGATATCGAAGAAGTAAAAGACAGCGCGGTAGTTAAAGCACAAAACGCTGCTGCAAAAGCTAAAGAAGCTTCTGAAAATGCTGTACAAGATGTAAAAGACGCTACTAAAAAAACGGCAAATGATGTTGAAGCTGCTGCAAAGAAAACAGCAACTGATGTAAAAGATGCGACTAAAAAAGGAGCTGAGAAAGTAGAAAATGCAGCAAAAGCAGCAAAAGACGGAACTGTAAAAACAGCAAAAGAAGTAAATGAAGCTTTGAAAAAATAATCAATTAAAAGCTAAAAACTAAAACCATTCGTAATCGCGAATGGTTTTTTTTATGCCGAAAAGCGAGCTGATATTTTTGTATTTTTGCTTTTTAAATTAGAACACTACACAATGCATTTTATTTCACAAGAATTAGAAGATTATATCGAACAACATTCTGAAAAAGAACCAGAATTGTTGGCTAAACTCAATAAAGAAACCTATCAAAAAATCCTTTTACCAAGAATGCTTAGCGGGCATTTTCAAGGTCGGGTTTTGAGTATGTTGTCTAAATTGATTCGTCCGGTAAATATTCTTGAAATCGGAACTTATACCGGTTATGCCGCTTTGTGTTTGTGTGAAGGCATGCAGGAAAACGGACAACTGCATACTATTGATATTAAAGAAGAATTGGTAGATTTTCAGAGAAAATATTTCGATATGTCGCCTTGGGGAAATCAAATTTTTCAACATTTAGGAGAAGCAGTAAATATTATTCCGGATCTTGATGTAAAATTTGATTTGGTTTTTATTGATGCTGATAAAGAAAATTACCTGAATTATTGGGAAATGATTGTTCCGAAAATGAATAAAGGTGGTATTATTTTATCTGATAATGTTTTATGGAGCGGAAAAATTCTCGAACCTGTTCACCCAAATGATGTTAGTACAAAAGTGCTTTTAGAATATAATTTACTTTTGAAAAATGATCCTAGAGTGGAAACGGTTTTACTTCCTATTCGTGATGGATTGACGGTTTCCCGAGTACTTTAGTCTAAGTTGCTAAGATATTGAGATGCTGAGGTTCTAAGTTTTTACTTAGAAAAGCTGTTTCTATAAAATAAATAGTCAAATTGAATTGCCTCCTGCTTTAGCTGGAGGTTTTTTTTGAAGATAGGTTAATGGGCTTTAGCCAAAACATATCACATATTTGGCTAAAGCCAACTCATGTAATATATTATTTACCTCCAGCTAAAGCTGGAGGCAATTGAATATTTAAATTGTCTTAATTGTATCTGGAAAATACTGTGGCTTTAGTTTTTTGTAAACTAATGAAAGTAAAAAACCAAAAAGTGCTCCAAATAGATATCCTGTAAGAATGTCTCCCGGATAATGCAATCCTAAGTAAATACGGCTGTATGCGAAGATTAACGGCCATAAAAACAGAAATCCTAAATATTTAAAATGCTTTTTTAAGATTATAAATAAGAAAGTTGCTACCGCCATTGTATTGGCTGCGTGACCAGAGAAAAAACTATAGGATTGTCTTACCTGAACTATTCTAATAATTGATTTAAGATCTGGATTGTTGCAAGGGCGCAGACGCTCAAAAGTATGTTTAAATAAATTGCAGGTTTGATCTGTAAAAGCAAGTAAGATTGCAATAAAAAGAAGGATATACAAGGTTTGTTTCCCTCCCACTTTTTTATAAATAAGATAAAAAAGAAATAGAAAAAATGGTGTCCAATTTAATTGGCTGGTAATAATCAGCCAAAATTTATCGTATGTTTCAGAACCTAAACCGTTAAGATACACCAATAGCTGAATATCTAATTCATTTATTTTTTCAAGCATATTACATTTGGCGTTTTACAGGTCCAGAAATAGAATCGATGTCTTCTTTTACTTTTTCGATTTCATGGGTTGTATCGCCTAATAAATTAGTCGTATCACCCAATAAATTGTTTTTTGCATTATTAATTTCTGCATTGATATTTCCGGTAATATCAGTCAGGGATTTTGCATCAAAACCATTGGCTTCTGCCCCTTTATGAATTTCGCTTTTAATATCGTTAGTTGCATTCTTTAATTGCGCCATTGCTTTTCCCATTGTACGAGCAATTTCCGGCACTTTGTCTGAACCAAAAAGCATTAGTACTATAAACAGTATGAAAACTAATTCTCCTCCTCCTATACCAAACATATCTTTTTATTTTTGTGTGCCACAAAGATATTAATTTTTGCAGCGTAGAGTTTTAAAATTTACTTAAAAAAATGTAACGGTGTGTATTTTAACCACAAAGTTCACAAAGGTTTTGCAAGCTTGCCAAGGATTTTCCTTTTTCTACTTACTAAACTTTGTGAACTTTACAGTTGAATTTTATTCTTAGTCAAATTTTGACTTTTCTTCTACTTTTGGCCAAGCGTTGTTGGTTACATCAATATCAGCAGTCATTAATTTTGGATCTATCTGAATACTTTTTATTGCTTTAGAAGTCGCATAAACTTTCTTAGCTGTCTCATTATTTTTTCTCCAGATTTGTGCCGGATATTGGTAATTATCTTTTGTTCCGTCTTCGTAAGTGATTTCAACTAAAATCGGCATAATCATACCGCCTGGCTTGTTAAACTCAACTTCGTAGAAATATTTCGGCGATTTTAAGCTCGCTTTTTCTTCGGCTGTAAAAGTTTGATCTACATAATCTGCCAAAGGTTTTACATCTTCAACATTCAACGCTTTTTTCTTAGATGCATTTACCTCAGCATTGTCTCCAGAAACTAGGTAAACAAATGGGCCTTTTTCAAAACCGAAACGTCCTTTTTTCACTTTTACATCTTTTAAATCTGCTGTTGGAGTATCTGAAACATAATATTGTTTTACGTCTTTAATTCCAATATCTACAAAATCTGTTGAATAAAACCATCCTCTCCAAAACCAGTCTAAATCTACAGCAGAAGCATCTTCCATAGTTCTAAAGAAGTCTTCTGGAGTTGGGTGTTTAAATTTCCATCTGTTTGCGTATGTTCTAAAAGCATAATCAAACAATTCTCTTCCCATTACTACTTCTCTCAAAATATTAAGACCTGTAGCTGGTTTTGCGTAAGCATTATTTCCAAATTGAGCAATCGTTTCAGAATTAGACATAATTGGCTCTAACATTTTTTGATCTCCACTCATGTACGGAACAATATTTTTTGCAGGTCCGCGTCTTGATGGAAATTTAGAATCCAGTTCTTGTTCTGCCAAATATTCTAAAAATGAATTTAAACCTTCATCCATCCAAGTCCATTGACGTTCGTCTGAATTTACAATCATAGGAAAGAAAGTGTGCCCAACTTCGTGAATCACAACACCAATCATTCCGTTTTTAACTTCTTTGCTAGTTACTCCATTTTCGTCAGGACGACCAAAATTCCAGCAAATCATTGGATATTCCATACCCTGATCTTCTGCCGAAACCGAAACGGCTTTTGGATAAGGATAATCAAAAGTATGAGACGAATAACTTTTTAATGTGTGAGCAACTGTAATTGTAGACGTTTCTCCCCAAAGCGGATTTGCTTCTTTAGGATAAACTGATTCTGCCATTACAACTTTGCCTCCTAATTTTACAGCCATTGCATCGTAAATAAATTTTCTTGACGAAGCAATTCCGAAATCACGCACGTTTTTAGCGCTGAATTTCCATGTTTTTTTCTTTTCAGAAAAACCTTTTTCAGTTGCTTCAGCTTCAGCTTGTGTTACAATCACAACTGGTTTATCAAAAGATTTCTGAGCTTGTTCGTAACGTTTTACCTGTTCTGCAGTAAAAACTTCACTTCTATTCATTAATTCTCCTGTTGCATCAATAACGTGATCCGCAGGAACTGTAATATTTACGTCAAAATTTCCAAAAGGAAGTGCAAATTCGCCGCTTCCCCAGAACTGCATATTCTGCCAGCCTTCAACATCATTGTAAACAGCCATTCTTGGATAAAACTGTGCTATTACATATAATTTATTTCCGTCTTTTTCGAACAATTCATAACCAGAACGTCCGCCTTCTTTTCTGTAATTATTAATGTTGTACCACCATTTTACAGAAAAAGTAATTTTTTCTCCCGGTTTTAAAGGTGTTGCCAGGTTGATACGCATCATAGTTTCATTGATGGTATAAGACATCGGACTTCCTTTAGCATCTTTTAACTCCTGAATATTAAAACCACGTTCTAAATTCTTTTTCAGATATTTGCTCGAAAAACCATCAAGTGCCAAAACCTGACTGATTTTTTCGCTTTCTGCCAAAGAAGTCTGTGTATTTGCTTTTTGCTGATTTTGATCTAATTGTACCCATAGATATTCTAAACTATCAGGTGAATTATTAGAATAAGTAACAGTTTCAAAACCACTTAATTTTGAATTTTTATCGTCTAACTCTACATCAATTTTGTAGTCTGCCTGCTGTTGGTAATAGGCCGGTCCAGGAGCTCCGGATGCCGTACGAAACATATTTGGGGTTGCCAGCAAATCGTACATCTGACTAAATTTGTTGGTATCGTATTTACCTTGCTGTTTTTGCGGCGTTGTAACTGTTTTTTCCTGAGCAACAAGTATTGCAGGAAAAAGTAATAATAATGAAAGTTTTTTCATAAAAATCTAATGGTAATTTTCTCTGGGTGTGAAAATAATAATTAAAACAGCAATTATCCTAATTCATTAATATTTTAACACTTCTTTCCTTGAAGATTCTGTAAAGAGAACACTCTTTTTTGTACCAAATGCTGTAATATGTGTAATGTTTTGCTGTTCTGAGTTCCAATCTATAAGAACAGAATTTGAAATTTCTATTGTCTTAAATTTCTCAATATCTTTTATTCTGGAGTAGCAGACCAAAACATCATTTGATTCTACTTCTTTAGACAAAAAAGCAATTGGTTTAGATTGTCCGTTTACTTTTATGGTGAAGTTCTCAGAAAGGTATTTTTTTAATAAATCAATATCTTCCTGAGTTTCTTTTTCTGTACCAATAAATGTCTTTTTATGGTATTTTTTTTCTAATGCATTGTTTAGATCATCAACAAAAATGCGGGAAGTTATTTGGAGCATTTTTTTTTCGGCAGCATAATTTACCTGAAAAACGCCCATATAAAACTTATGAAAAGTAAACGCTGATAAAGAAAAAAACAATATCCCGATCAGACCATACACTAATTTATTTTTCATTTTTTAACCACTTCTGCTTTTTTGAATTCTTTATTCTTATTGATCATAAAATCCATCAATTGAAATCTATTGTCTGGTCCTAAATAGTTTTTAGATTCTGCATCATTAGAGCAGTACATTAAGAACAATTCTACCTCATCTGGTTTCAAATCCAGTGTTTTGGTGTAAAAATCCGGAGAGAAATTATCTTTTGCATATTCTGCAAATGCTATATCCGAAATAACCGTTTCCTGTACATCTTCTTTTTTGCTAAGAAGTTTTTTTACATCCTTAAAAATGCGGACAAAATCGGTTCCGTATTTTATGGTTTGATCAGAATACATTACGTTATTTTTTGCCGTTGATAATTTATCGTCTTCAAACTGCATATCAACATAGCGCTGCGAACCTTTGTCAAGCGCTTTTACTTTTAATTCTTTATGAACTACAACTTCTTTCAGCTGATTGTTTACTAAATCTAATTTTACTTTTAAAAGCACTTCTGCTAAATCTTTCTCTGTTAAAACAACTTTTCTGGACTGAAATGCTAAACCAGAAAACAACAAAGTATCTTTTGGTCTTGCCATAATATCAAACAAACCGCCGGCACCGATAAAGGTTCTAACATTTGAATTGACATTCATTACATAACCACTTTCTATGGTAAGAAAATCATTTATAACCTGACCGTGTAGTGATTTTCTTGAATTGTTTTGTCCTAATACAAGCTGGCAAAATAAGCACGCAATAAGTATTCCTAATTTATTTCTCATTTTCTAGTATAATTAAGTATTTTCTGGCTAGTTCGGTAATCAAAAACATGCTCATTGTTTTGTTCTTTGTATTCAAAGATACAGCAAATTCAGCATCATCCACACAATATAATTGAAATCCTTTGATATCAGCCACAGGAATTTTTAATCGACTAGTATAATAATCTTCATCAAAAAGGTACTCAATTTTTCTAAAAAGCATCTCTCTTTTTTCGACATTTACCTCTTTTTTCAGCATTGCAGTACGTCCAGAGATCGAATTCAATAATTTATCTACAGAAGTAGAAGTTGCCGTATAAACTTTTCTTTCTGCAGGTGTATATTTTTTTTGTCCGTACGGAATAATTCCTAAATTTTCGGCATTAATATTGGCATTTTCATTTACGACAACTTCTTTTAATTCGACTTCTTTAACCGCCATTTTGATTTGAAGTAAGACACTTTCTAAGTCTTCGGCAGTAATACGACGTTTAAAAGGATCTAAGTTAACGGCTGAAAGAACCAGAACATCACCTTCTTTTGCTACAATAGAAAATTTTCCATCTGCATCAGAAACAGTTGCGACCTGAGTATTGTTGTTGATTATATTAACGCCTTCAATTGGAGTTGAATGTTCTAAAACTTGCCCGAAGATTTCTTTTGAAACTGTTTTTTGCGCAAAACTAATTTGCACAAAAAAGAAAAAGAGGATTATTTGTAATGTATTATTTGGTTTCAATTGCGATTATTTCTTTGTATTTTACAGCTAATTCTCCGAGTAAAAATTCTGTAGAGGTTTTATTTTTAGAATTCAAAATTGTGGTAAACTTCTCGTTATCGACCGCATAATACTCAAATCCTTTTACATATTCGAGCGGAATCTTTAATCGATCCACAAAATGATCTATACTAAACATACGTTCCAAAAGCTTCATAAAAGCTTCTTTTTTCTCTACCGCTACTTCTTTTTTCAACATAGCAGTTCGTCCGGAGAAAAAATTCAACAATGGATCTGCCGAAATTGAACCTCCCGCCATAGTTCCTGCATTTGCTGTTGCATTTAGCGCTGTTGCAGTATGCAGTTTTCTTTCGGCTTCAGTATACGTTTTTTGTCCACTCGGAATAATCCCTAAATTAACAGCATTGATGTTATTGTATTTTTTTACAACTACTTCCTCTAACTGATGCATTACCATATTTAATTTTACGGTAAAGTTTAGATCTGAAAAATTTTCTGCGGTTAATAAAACTCTTTTCTCCTTAAAACTTATAGATGAAAAAACAAGTGTATCATCTGGTTTTGCCATGATCGAGAAAGCTCCAGAAGTATCGGTCGTAACCATAGTTTCTGTTTGTGCATTAATAACATAAATACCTTCAAAATCAGAACCGCTTGAAGTCACTCTTCCGTTTATAACAGAACGATCCTGACTTTGAGACCAGCTGGCCTGACCCAAAACAACAAACAAAAAAACTAAAATCTTATGGATCAAAATGATGAAAAGTTAGCATTATTCTTAAAATGTAAAAATATCTTAATGTCTTGCAAATTTAGTATTAAGAACTTGGTAAAAATATGTTAATTAAACTCATTTAACCATTTGCAAAAAGGGAGTTTTAATATCTTTAACAGGAATAATTTTGAGTTTATTTTTTATGAAAAGTATCATTATCGCAAGCACTTCTACCCTGCACGGAGGCAGTTATTTAGAGTATTTATTACCGACTTTACAACTGCATTTTAAAGATTGTAAAAGCATTTTATTTATCCCTTATGCACGTCCAAGCGGAATTTCGCATGACGACTATACCAAAAAAGCAGCACAGGCTTTTGCTGCTATAAATATTGAAGTTAAAGGAATTCATGAATTTGAAAACCCGCAAGATGCCATAAAAAATGCGGAAGGAATATTTACAGGCGGCGGTAATACTTTTTTACTCGTTACTCAATTGTACAAAAACAACGTAATGCAGCTTCTTTCTGAAACAGTAAAAAATGGAACTCCCTACTTAGGAACCAGTGCCGGAAGTAATATCTGCGGTTTATCAATGCAGACGACAAACGATATGCCTATTATTTATCCACCAAGTTTTCAGACTTTAGGGTTAATTTCATTCAATTTAAATCCGCATTATTTAGATCCAGATTCACAGTCACTGCATATGGGCGAAACGCGCGAAACCAGAATTAAAGAATTTCATGCTTTTAATGCAATTCCTGTTTTGGGTTTAAGAGAAGGCAGCTGGCTGGAAGTAAAAGGAAATAAAGTTACCTTAAAAGGAGATTTAAAAGCAAGGCTCTTTAAACAAAATCTAAGTCCGGAAGAATTAGAAACCGGAACCGACTTAAGCAATCTGAATTAATTTTTTGTTTAAACCATATAAGTGATATAAGTTCATTTAAAGTCTAATTCAAGCAACTTAAATTTTCTTATATCACTTATATGGTTTAAAAAAGATATAAAAACAAAAAAGCCTCAAACAATGTTTGAGGCTTTTGAAGAGCGAAAGACGAGGCTCGAACTCGCGACAACCAGCTTGGAAGGCTGGAGCTCTACCAACTGAGCTACTTTCGCATTAACAGGGTGCAAATATAAACAATTAAATCATTTAAAAAAACAAAATCAATAATTATTTAACTTTGATAAAAAAACCGAAACAATAAAATTTCGGTTTTTTTAGAGCGAAAGACGAGGCTCGAACTCGCGACAACCAGCTTGGAAGGCTGGAGCTCTACCAACTGAGCTACTTTCGCATTGGTGGTGCAAATATAAAAAGAAAGTTAAGTTCAAAACAAGCTTTTTTTCAAAAAAAATCAATTAAAATCAACATTTTTTTATAACTTATTTAAAATTAAAAAGTTATACAGTCAATTATTTTTCATTAAATATTAATATTACAAAGGAAATAACATCAAAAGAAAGGTATACCATGAATATAACTGTTTTTAGAAAAGAAAAATCTATAAAAAGTTGCTTCTGTAAAGGAATGATTTAAAACAATACATTGATTTGGTTTATTTAATGATGAAAAATTAATAGGAATTATTTCATTATTTAAAAAATCCAACACTATCTTTGTTGAAAACAGCCAAGCTAATTCGTAGTATGTCTTTTAAAAATAAACCTTTTGAATGTGATTTGGTTTAATGCTGTATCGTTTAGTGTGGAATTTATAAAAAAATGAATTATCAGTTTTTTTGGCTCACCTTTTGAGATCAAAGATATTGGAGAACATTATTTGATGTTTAAAAAATTGTAATATGAAGAAACTTTACTTTTTAGTAGTAATATGTATTTTTATCAGCTGTAAGGACGACAAACCTAAAGCTATTCCCGTGGCCAAAAAAACGGCACCAGCAATCATATTAACTGATGAAAGAAAAGTTCAAATTGATACGGCACAAATTGGTTCTTATAAAAGTGAAACCTTAAAACAATTTTACAATTCATCTGAAAACAAAACAGTTTGGGGCAACCTAAAAAAGAGAACTTACATTTTGTCTTTATTAAAAAAAGCCGACGAATTAGGTTTAAACCCTGAAGATTATAAAGCTGCCAATCTTGAAAAATTCGAAAAGAGAATTGGTTCTTTAAGCGATAAAGATCTTGCAACTTATGATATATTAATCACTTATAATTTCGAATTATATCTTACTCATTTATACAAAGGAAAACTAGATCCCAAAAAATTATATTCGACTTGGGATTTGGAAGAAAAAACATTTGATATAAATGATACATTGATAAAAGCTTTTAATAAAAATAAACTGGACAGTATTGCAGAAAATCTACAGCCAAAATCTGAAACGTACAAAGAATTATTAAACGCACTTAAATTAATAAATGAGTTTCCTGAAGACAATGTAGACTCTATAAAATCTGTCGATAAAATTGTTTTAAAAGACATAAATCCTGCTCTGATAAACATAAAAAAAAGACTTTTGTTCTGGAAAGATATGTCTGGAAAAAGCGACAGTCTGACAAAAGTTTACGATGAAAAAACATTTGAAGCGGTTAAAAAATTTCAGGAAAGACACGGATTGGCTGCCGATGGCGTTATCGGCGCAGGGACAATTAAGGCTTTAAATTATTCTAAAGAAAGCAGAAAACAGCAAATTATTGTCAACTTAGAGCGTTGGAGATGGTTTACAAGCAATTTTGCAGAAAATTATTTTATCATTAATATTCCCGACTATAGCTTAAATGTTGTAGAAAATAGAGATACTACTTTGGTTCGAAATGTTGTGGTAGGAACAAGCAAAAGAAGAACTCCTATTATTACATCGGTATTAAAATCGGTTGTTTTTAATCCAACCTGGACTGTTCCGCCTACAATTTTAAAAGAAGATGTTGTTCCGGCAATGAAACGCAATCGAAATTATCTGGCTAAGAAAAACATAACCATTTACGATACTGCTGGAAAAGTGGTAGATCCTATGGCATGGAACGTAAACAAACCTGGTAATTACCGTTATGTACAAAGTCCGGGATACAATAATTCATTAGGTTTAATGAAGATTTTATTCCCAAATCATCATAGTGTTTATTTGCACGATACCAATCATCGTAATTATTTCGGGAGAAGTAATCGCTCTTTAAGTTCCGGATGTGTTCGTATTGAGAATCCTTTGGAACTGGCACAGCATATTCTAGATGATTCTATTAATTACTCACGAGTAAAAATTGATACCATTATTGCTTCTAAAAAAACAACTTACACCAAAATCACGAAGAAATATGCTTTGTATCAATGGTATTGGACAGCTTGGAGCAAAAAAAATCAGCTCATTTTCAGAGCTGATATTTATAATTTAGATTTGGATTTATATGCTAAACTAAGAGATTAGTTTTTCTTCCATCGAAAAAGTTCTAGATGGATGATAGATATATAAACACGATTTTCCTTTTATTGTTTCGATTATTTCATCTGTCAACTCTACAGGAAGTGCTGGACAACCTTGGCTTCTGCCTAATCTTTTATGATCTCTTATAAAAGACTCAGAAACATAATCAGCTCCATGCATTACAACTCCTCTTTCGCGGGCATTATCATTCACACCGTTTTCTAAACCGTCTAAACGTAAAGAAGCGCCGTGTTTTCCTTGATAAATTTCGCCAGTTGCATAAAATCCTAAACTGCTTTTGAATGATGAATTAATGTTAGAAAATGTAGAAGCAAATTCTTCTCCTGTATTTCTTCCGTGTGCAACCAATGAATTAAATAAAATAGTATTTGTTGAAAGATCAATTACCCAAAGACGTTTTGTGTTTGATGATAAACTAAAATCAACAAGGGTTAAAATGTCTTTTTGAATAACTCCTCTTTCTTTCAATAAATAAAAACCTTTTAAAGCTTCAGAAAAAGTTCTTAGCTCCGGCATTTTAAAATTGTTAGGGTTTAAAGCGTTATAAATAGTTTCAATTTTAGCATCCACTGTCAGGTTTTCAACTTTTGCAATAACCTTCGCTGTTGGTACTTTTTTAAGATCGGCGGTGTTTAGAGAATCTTTTCCAAAAGACAACAGGAAAAACACCATTAATGGATAAATTTTGTAAATCATTGAATTTCTTTAGGTTAAACATAAAATTTGGGTTCGGCAAAAGTAGGCAAAAAATACAACCGACAAAATAAAACACTGTAAATGAGGCGCTTTTTGTTTAAAATTTAACAAGTTATAGGCATAAAATTGGGATATTCTCAGAAATTAGCACTTTTTACAACGTATTTACTTATAAAAAATTTCTACTTTTGAGCAAAAAATTATAATTCTATAAAACAAAACGGAAAAAGTGTAACAAATAGCCATTTTTAATGTCTATTATATGTACAAATTCTTTCGTTACTCATAAATTGTATGAACAAAATTGCTCTTTATAGTCTCCTTTTTTCTTCTATATGGTGTTATAGTCAGAAAAAAGTACTGCAGGCTCGATCCACTTCTCAAAGTATTTCTATAGATGGAAAGCTTGATGAACCTGCATGGGAAAATGCGGCTATTGCTACAGATTTTGTTATGCTTGATCCTGATAACGGAAAACCAATTCCTGACACTAAAAAAACAGAGATTAAGGTTTTATACAATAACGATGCGATTTATATTGGCGCAATGATGTACGATGATGAGCCGGATAAAATTCTAAAAGAAATTTCGCAGCGCGATAACTTTGGTACTGCCGATCTTTTTGGCGCTTTTATAAATGGCTTTAATGACGGACAGCAAGACTTTATGTTTTACGTTACGGCATCTGATGTTCAGGCCGATTGTATTATAACGGATGCTAATGGCGAAGATTATTCATGGGATGCTGTATGGATTAGTAAAGCGTCTATTACTGATAAAGGCTGGATTGTAGAAATGAAAATTCCATATTCTGCCTTGCGTTTTTCTGCTGATAATAAACAAACTTGGGGAATCAACTTTTTTAGGGAAATAAAAAGACAGCGCTATAAATATACCTGGAATTTTGTAGATAGAAAACTCGGAACTTTTACACAGCAGACAGGTGCTCTTGAAGGAATTGAAAATATAAAACCTCCTACCCGATTGTTTTTGATGCCTTACGCTTCTTATTACCTCAATGCCGGAGAAGGTCAAAAAACGTATGGCACGATGAAAGGCGGTATGGATATTAAATACGGAATTAACGACGCTTTTACACTTGATGCGATTTTGGTTCCGGATTTTGGGCAGACAAAATATGATGATCAGATTTTAAATCTGGGGCCGTTTGAACAGCAGTTTAACGAAAACAGAGCTTTTTTTACTGAAGGAACCGATTTATTCAGCAAAGGAAATATGTTTTATTCCCGAAGAATTGGAGGAAAACCGTCTATTGATCCCGAATTGAATGACAATGAAGAAATAATCGAAAATGTTCAAAATGTAAATCTTATTAATGCTTTAAAAGTTTCAGGAAGAACCAAAGGCGGACTGGGCGTGGGAATTTTAAATGCAATTACCGAAAAAACGTATGCAACTATAAAAGACACGATTACGGGCGAAACAAGACAAGCAATCGTTGAACCTTTGACCAATTATAATGTTTTGGTTTTGGATCAGCGTTTTCGTAAAAATTCTTCGGTTACTTTTATCAATACAAATGTTACGAGAAATTTTCACTTTAGAGATGCAAATGTTACGGGCATCGCCTGGGATTTAAACACAAAAGCAAATACGTATAGTTTATTTGGAAATGCAAAATACAGCGTAATTAATGACACTGAAGACAAAAAAGGAATTTTTACAACCGTAAGTTTTGCCGAAACGAGCGGTAATTATCGTTACAGCGTAGGTACTGATTTTGTATCTAAAAATTTTGATCCAAATGATCTGGGTATTAATTTCTACACCAATTATTATAATTTTTATGGCAATGCCAATTATCGAATTTTAAATCCTACTAAGCTTTTTAATAGTTTTAGAATTGACTATAATATGTACTCTGAGTTTAATAAAGAATCCGGAAAAGTACAAGACAACAGAATTAGTGCAGAAGTAAATTTATCGACTATAAAAAACAATTATTATGGTGCCGGATTTAATATCTTTCCTTTAGAATCGCATGATTATTACGAACCTCGAGCAGCTGACAGATATGTTATTATTCCGAAAAAAATAGATTTCTGGGCAACTGTTTCTACCAATTACAATCATAAATTTGCTTTAGATTTAAATCCTTCGATATCCATTGCAGATCAATCAGGACGAATGGCTTACGGGGTTGATATTGGCCCGAGATACCGTTTTAGCGACAAGCTTTTACTGACTTATACTTTTAGTTATTTAAAGAGAAATAACAACAAAGGTTACATAGACGGTTATGACGACGACAATAACGAAAGTACTCCCGAAGTTGTGGTTTTTGCAAATCGCGATGTAATTACATATTCTAATACTTTAAATGGAAAATATGCTTTAAATAGTACAATGACACTCAATCTGGCCGTTCGCCAATATTGGTCGTATGCAGAAAACAAGCAGGCAATGGAACTGGAATCTAATGGTACATTGACACCATATCCGGAATATACAGAAAACAAAAACTCAAGTTTTTATTCCTGGAATGCTGATTTATCTTATTCCTGGTGGTTTGCGCCCGGAAGTCAGCTTTCTGTTTTGTATAGAAATAGTGCTTCTAATTTTGAACGTATTATAGATAAGGATTTCAAAAATAATGTTACCGCTTTATTGACAAATGATGCCTTAAAACACGTTTTTTCTGTTAGTGTCAAATATTTTATTGACTATAATGCTGTCAAAAATAAGATTAGAAACAGAGCCTAGCGTGAATTAATTTTAAAAAATAAAGCGTTCTTCAACTAAATTATTATTTTTTAATACGCTTCTTTTTATTAACGATAAATTGTAACAATGCTTTCTTTCACATTTTAGAAATGACTTATCTTTGTAGAAAACTAAAAATGATGAACAAGAAAGTTATCCTTATGATTTTAGACGGTTGGGGAAAATCTCCTGACCCTAAAGTTTCTGCAATAGACAATGCAAATGTTCCTTTTATAAATAGCCTTTACAAAAACTACCCAAGCGCTCAGCTTCGTACCGACGGATTAAATGTTGGTTTACCAGAAGGACAAATGGGAAATAGTGAAGTTGGCCACATGAATCTTGGTGCCGGAAGAATTGTATACCAGGATTTAGCCAAAATAAACCTTGCTGTAGCACATAAAACGCTTGCCAAAGAACAAGTACTTATTGATGCTTTTACTTACGCTAAAGAAAACAACAAAAAAGTACACTTTTTAGGATTAGTTTCCGACGGTGGTGTACACTCACATACTTCACATTTACGTGGATTAATTGATGCTTCTCAAGAATACGGCCTTCAAAATGTATTTGTTCACGCTTTTACAGACGGCCGTGATGTTGATCCAAAATCTGGAGCAAAATACATTCATGATCTTGAAGATTATATTAAAGATACTCCTGTAAAAATCGCTTCTATTGTTGGTCGTTACTATGCAATGGATCGCGACAAACGTTGGGAACGTGTAAAACTGGCGTACGATTTATTAGTAAACGGAACTGGAATTCCTTCTACAAATGCCGTTGCAAGTGTTCTTGACAGTTACGCACACGATGTTACTGACGAGTTTATTGCTCCTGTTGTTATGGTAGACGAAGAACAAAAAGCATTGGCTACTATTGTAGAAGATGATGTTGTTATTTTCTTCAACTTTAGAACAGACCGTGGCCGTGAACTTACTGAGGCGCTTTCTCAGCAGGATTTTCACGAGCAAAACATGCACAAACTAAAATTATATTATGTAACCCTGACTAATTATGATGAAACGTATCATGATGTAAAAGTGGTGTACAATAAAGATAATATTACCGAAACGCTGGGTGAAGTTTTAGAAAAAGCGGGAAAGAAACAAATACGTATTGCAGAGACTGAAAAATATCCGCACGTTACGTTTTTCTTTTCTGGCGGACGCGAAACTCCTTTTGAAGGCGAATCAAGAATTTTAAGAAATTCTCCAAAAGTAGCAACTTACGATCTACAGCCAGAAATGAGCGCGTTTGAACTTGCAGATGCTCTTGTTCCTGAATTGAACAAAGGTGAAGTTGACTTTGTATGTTTAAACTTTGCTAACGGAGATATGGTAGGTCATACCGGAATTATGGAAGCTGCAATTAAAGCTTGTGAAGCTGTTGATGCTTGCGCTAAAAAAGTAATCGACGCTGCTCTTGCAAACGATTATACTACAATTGTAATTGCCGATCACGGAAACTGCGAAACAATGATTAATCCTGACGGAAGCCCAAATACTGCACACACAACAAATCCAGTGCCGATTATTTTGGTTGACAAAGAATTAAAAAACATACAAAATGGTGTTTTAGGCGACATTGCTCCTACTATTTTAGAATTAATGGGAGTACAACAGCCAAACGCAATGACTTGTCATTCTTTGTTGTAGTTTTTTAACCATATAAGTGATATAAGTTCATTTAAATCATAAATCTCGCAAAGACGCGAAGTCGCAAAGAATTTTTAACTTGGTGTTTTTGTGACTTTGCGAGATTTTTTTTTATAAGTGATCTAAGCTCATTTGAAACAAACTTGAGCTACTTACATGATTTTTATTTTTATGACAATACTTTTATATTTTCTTATATCATTTATATGGTTAGAAATAAATGATACAATTGCTCAACCCCAAAAATTATAAGTCCAATAATACCGCCGACCAAAGTTCCGTTGATTCTTATATATTGAAGATCTTTACCAATTTCTAATTCTAATTTTTCAGACACCTCTTTTCCGTCCCAGCTTTTTACAGTTGAAGAAATCAAATCTCCAATTACTTTTTTGTTATTTAAGAGTACAGATAACAAATCATTTTTAATAAAACTGTTGATTTTTTCAAACATGATTGGATCTTCTTTTAGTCCGTTTCCAAAAGTCTGAACCAATCCTGCAATACTATTTCTGATCGAAGATTCTTCATCTTTATTTAAATCGTTTGTGATTGACAATTTTATTTCATCCCAAATTCCATTGATGTAATCCTGAACTTCTTTTTTTCCGATAAAGCCTAAAATCATATCGTTGATTTTAATTCTCATTTCTTCGGAGTTTTTTACTTTTTCTAAAAAATTAAAGATATACTCATCGATTTTCAAACGTACTGCACTCTCTGGATTTTTGGCTTCATTTAAAAAATCCTGCAAACCGTTAAAAACACCTTCCGTAATACTTTTATCAGCCAATCCAAAACTCAAAAACGGAGTTGAAGATTTTACCTTTTGTCTAATTAAATCTTTATTATTTGTCAGTTCTCCACTCATAACTTCAAGAAGATTCGTCAGCATCTGATTTTTTAAATCACCCTTCTGCAAAGGCTCTAATGCAACAGCAACCCAATTACCAAAATTGACTCCTTCTAGTTTTTCTTTAAATTGAACCTGAATAAATCTCTTGATATCTTCATCTTTTATTGCTTTTAAAATTCCGGGAATAATGTTTATTGCAACAACATCTGCCACTTTATTTGCATTTTCTTCCTGCGACAGCCAATCTGAAGCTTTACTGGCAAAATTAAATTCGTCGAGTTTTATTTCCAGTTTTTCACGATTCAGAAATTCTTCTGAAACAAAATTCCCGAGATTTTCGCCAATTTCATTTTTCTTAGTCGGAATAATTGCAGTATGCCAAATCGGAATTCCCAACGGATGACGAAACAGCGCCACTACAGCAAACCAATCGGCAATACCACCCACCATTGCAGCTTCGCTAAAAGCCTGCAACATCGGAATTTTAAAATAAATAGCAATTATAAACAAGAGCACTGCAATACCTAATAGCGCCAGAGCGTTTCTCTTCATTTTGCGTAAAGCTCTTCTTTTTGATATATCCTGATCTATAATAGTTTCCATGACAATACGTTTTTACTACTAATTTATGGCTTTTTTCTGAAATATTGAGATGAAAAAGTATGTCTGGATTTTCATAATTTCCACTAATTGTTTTTGCTTTAAAATTTTAAATTAAACCATTCGCGTTAATTCGTGTAATTCGTGGCAAAAAAAACACAAAAAAATATCATTAAAAATTGTACTTTTGCCAACTGAAAATCCGAAATTATGATTATCCAAAAAACTAGGGAAGAAATCGAATTAATGCGCGAAAGTGCTTTGATCGTATCAAAAACATTAGGAATGATTGCTTCTGAAATTAAAGAAGGAGTCACTACATTATATCTTGACAAACTGGCCGAAGAATTTATTCGTGATCACGGTGCAACACCTAGTTTTTTAGGTTTGTACGATTTCCCGAATTCACTTTGTATGAGTCCGAATGCGCAGGTTGTACACGGAATTCCTAATAACACGCCTCTTAAAAGTGGTGATGTTATTTCTGTAGATTGCGGTGCTTTTAAAAACGGATATCATGGAGATCATGCCTACAGTTTTGAAATTGGAGAAGTTGCACCAGAAGTAAAAAAACTTTTGAAAGTGACTAAAGAATCTCTTTACGTAGGAATTAGAGAATTTAAAGCTGGAAATCGCGTAGAAGACGTTGGAAATGCGATTCAGAAATATACTGAAGCTCACGGTTACGGAGTTGTTCGTGAATTGGTTGGACACGGTGTTGGGCAAAAAATGCACGAAGAACCTGAAATGCCAAACTACGGAAAACGCGGTCGCGGAAAACTTTTTGTTGAAGGAATGGTTGTAGCAATTGAGCCGATGATCAACATGGGAACAAGAAACATCAAACAGTTAAAAGATGGCTGGACAATCTTAACGGCTGACGGAAAACCAAGTGCGCATTTCGAACATGACGTTGCCTTAATTGATGGTAAACCTGAATTATTATCGACTTTTCAATATATCTACAAAGCGTTAGGAATTGAAAGTAACGAAGAAGACGAATTCAGACAAATACCACTTATTTTATAACACTAATTTCACGAATTATCACGGATTAGTGTTGTCATAAAAATTACACTAAAACCAAATAAAAAATAATGAGTGAATTGCATTTAAGAGAAGAGTCCTACAAAGTTATCGGAATTTGGATGGAAGTCCATAAAATTTTAGGTAAAGGACATAGTGAGAAAGTTTACGGAGATGCACTGGAATATGAATTTCAAAGAAATGGAATTCCTTATAATCGAGAATTAAAATACAATATAGCTTATAAAGACATTGTGTTGCCAAGTTATTATTTCGCAGACTTTGTTATTTTTGACGAAATTATTTTAGAATTAAAAGCAATTGCAACACTCACGACAAGTGAAATTAAACAAACATTAAATTACTTAGCTGCATCAAAAAACAAACTTGGTTTGTTAGTTAATTTTGGTGAAGACAGTCTGAAATATAAAAGAATAATACTTTAACCCAAATCAAGGTTCGTGAAATTTCACCGCAACGTTAATCCGTGTCAATTCGTGAAATTCGTGTTCAAATTTATTTAATTTAACAGTGAAAAAACTTTTCAAATTAGTTTTAAATACCATTCCAAGACCATTATTAATTCGTTTGAGTTATGTGGCGCGCCCAATTTTAGCTCTTTCATTAAAAGGAAATAAATATACTGATCCGATTGACGGGAGAAGTTTCAGATCTTTTTTGCCTTATGGGTACGGGAAACAACGTAATAATGTTCTTTCTCCAAGTACACTTTCTTTAGAAAGACATCGTTTGCTTTGGTTGTATTTAAACGATCAGACTGATTTTTTTACAGCGCCAAAAAAAGTATTGCATTTTGCTCCGGAGCAGGCTTTTTATAAAAGATTCCGTAAGCAGAAAAACCTTGATTACACTACAACCGATTTACTTTCGCCATTGGCAGATGTAAAAGCAGACATTTGTAATCTTCCTTTTAAAGACAACGAATACGATGTGATTTTATGTAATCACGTTTTAGAACATATTCCAGACGATACCAAAGCAATGCAGGAATTATATCGCGTTTTAAAACCTGGTGGAATGGCAATTTTGCAGATTCCACAGGATTTATCGAGAGAGACCACTTTTGCTGATGATTCTATTACAGACCAAAAAGAGCGTGCTAAAATATTTGGTCAATACGATCACGTACGTGTTTACGGACGAGATTATTTTGATAAATTAAGAAGCATTGGTTTTATTGTAATCGAAGAAGATTATACCAATAAAATTACACCAGAATTGGTAGAAAAATATTGTTTGGCAAAAGGCGAAATTATTCCGCTTTGTTTTAAAAACAGTTAATTTTTTTCACCATATAAGCGATATAAGTTCATTTAAAGAGTTTTCAAAATAGCCCAAATTTGAAAACTCTTTCATTTTTACCCAAATTACAAGCCAACCAAATCCCTAAACCTTGGAACCTACAAATTCATTTCAGCTCTGTTTTGACATCAGTTTTGAAAAAAATCTGAATGTTTGTCTTCCAACAGCTTATATAGTTGAAGGAACCGAAGAAATTAAATACTTAAACAAAAAAGCGACAAGAGATATTCTTGAAAGTTTTGGAATTGTTTTTGAAAATTTAGATTCAAACTCAAAAAAAATACTAACGGTCTGCGAATCTTTAAAACCTGAGTTTGTTTTCAAGAAATTCAGCGCAAAAATCAAATCGGCAAAAACAATTGCTGATTTGCAAAAAGATTCTAAAATTGAATTTGCAATTCGCCAGCATTTAAAAATAAACCTGAGTTCTTTTTACGATTTAATTGTAAAAGAGCAATTTCCACTATCTATTAATCTCGGCCCTGAAAAGGATTTTTATCGATCCAGAGTCAATATTGAAGTTTGCGATTTTGAACCTCAAATTCAATTTGAGAAACATTCCGAAGGCATTACTTATACCCTTTCTTTAAAAGAAAACAAAACCACTTTCTTCCCAATGGATAGAAATGTTGAAATTCTTTTGGATGAACCGGGCTGGTTGATTATTGATAAAAAGTTAGGACAATTAAAAGAACTCAATGCTAAAAAACTGACGCCATTTTTGAAGAAAAAATCAATTGAAATTCCTTCAAAATTAGTCGATAATTATTTCAAAAGTTTTATTCCAGAAATAGCAAAGAAAATTGATATTGAAGCAACGGGTTTTGAAATGGAACAGCGGGATCAAATCATTTCCTGCACCATTCAGCCTGTTTATGATTTCTTTAAAAACTGTTATTATCTCAATTTATATTTTGATTATAACGGTTATATCTTTGATGCCGGTAAAACTAAAAAAACGCATTCGTTTGTTGATTTCAGCATTGCCAATGAGCCTAAAATAATTCAGTTTAAACGAAGTGCCGTCGAAATTTTATATACAAAAAAATTACTTGAAATTGGTTTAGTAAAAGTCAAAAATGAATTGTTTGGATTGAATTCAGACTTAGAAACTTCTGACCCTTACGCTAATATTCAATTAATAATTGATCGTAAAGAAGAACTTGAAAATTTAGGTTTTTCAATCGAAAATCTAAATCTTGAAAGCAAAAAAATCATTACAGAAAACCATACGATTTCATCTTCACAGGAAACAACTGGAGATTGGTTTGACATCAAAATAATTATTACCATTGGAAATTATACGATCAATTTCCGCGAAATTATTCCTAATATAAAAAGTAAAGAAAGGCTGTTTTTACTGCCTGATGGAAATTATTTTCTAATTCCTCTGGAATGGTTTAGCAAATACAGTTCGCTGGCAAAATTTTCTAATACCGAAAACGGAAATGTTCTTTTACGTAAAAGTAATTTTTCTGTTTTAGATGCGATTCCGGAAATCAATATCGATAAAGATCCGGTTCAAAAAGCAGAATATGTATCTTCTGATTTGCTAAAAGCAACTTTAAGACCGTATCAAATTGATGGTGTAAAATGGCTTTTAGGACATTTTAATTCTAATTTAGGTGCCTGTCTTGCAGATGATATGGGACTTGGAAAGACTTTGCAGACTTTAGCGGTTTTGGTTGCTGTACAAGAACAATTGGGATTTACTACTAAAACCACCAATTTTGATTTATTTCAAAATGAAACTACTATAGAAAGGGAACCTTTAAAAACCCTGATTGTTTTACCTTCTTCATTGGTTTTTAACTGGTTTAATGAAGCCGGAAAGTTTACACCGCATTTTTCTAAAATGCAATATGTTGGCAATGACAGAAAATTATTAGCGGGTAGATTAGAATCTACCGATTTGATTTTTACGAGTTACAGCATTATTCATCGCGATATTTCAATTTTAGAAAAATACAATTTCCGCTATTTAATTTTAGACGAAAGTCAATACATTAAAAATAAAAATTCTAAGATTTTTAAAGCCATTAACAAAATAAAGACGACTCATAAAATTGCATTAAGTGGTACGCCAATCGAAAACTCGCTGGATGATTTATGGTCGCAAATGGAGTTTATCAATCCGGATATTTTGGGGAGTTATGCTTTTTTTGCAGAAAATTTTAAAACTCCGATTGAGAAAAAGCAGGATGAAAATAGTTTATCAGAATTAAAAAATCTTATTCAGCCTTATATTTTAAGAAGAACCAAAGAACAGGTTTTAAAGGATTTACCAGAATTGTCAGAACAGATTTATTATTGTAATATGGATCCTGAACAGGAAAAATTATACGAGCAGGAAAAATCTAAAGCACGTAATTTTTTATTGAAAACTGACGGATCGAGTCCTGATAAAATTAGCATTATCAATACTTTAATGAAGCTGAGACAACTGAGTAATCACCCAAAAATGATCGACCAGAATTCAGAAATTGATTCAGGAAAATATATTGCAGTAACCAATTATCTGGAAAGCTTAGTAAAGGGAAAACAAAAGGTTATTATTTTCAGTTCGTTTGTTACAAATCTAAATTTCTATACTGATTGGTGTAAGGAAAACAAAATTGAATTCTGTGAAATTACGGGCGAAACTCCTGCAAGTAAAAGAGAACATCAGGTAAAATTGTTTCAGGAAAAAGAAAATCCGTTGTTGTTTTTTATTTCGCTTAAAGCCGGAGGTGTCGGTTTAAATATTACAAAAGCTTCTTATGTTTTATTCTTAGATCCGTGGTGGAATCCTTTTGCTGAAAAACAGGGAGTTGGAAGGGCGCACAGAATTGGACAATTGAATAAAGTAAATGTTATTCGGTTTATTTCGAAGAATACAATTGAGGAAAAAATTATCAATTTGCAGGAAAACAAAAAGCTTTTGTCTGACTCGCTTTTAGAAGAAAGTTACATTAATAACGAAATCGAGGCTAATTTAGAATACATTTTGAGCTTTTAAAAATTATTACCAAAAAATATAACATCAGATTTTTCGTTATATAAATTGTTATATTTACAATCTTACAACGTAATAAGATGCCAAAATTTTTATTTACTAAATTATTTTTTCTTTTCATTTTTACTTCGGCAGCAGCGCAGGAAGTTCAAACTGAAGTAGATCCTCCATATAATATTAAAACTGTTACTTTTGTACAAGGCGGCAATAATGTGGTTCCTATTTTTGAATTAGGAACTTCGTTTGAGTTTCAGTTTGATGATTTATTTGGCAGTGAAGCCAATTATTATTTTGAAGTAACGCATTGTGATTACAACTGGAAACCAACTGATATTCCGAAAACAGATTATATTCGTGGTTTTGATAATCAAAGAATTACAGATTACTCAAACTCATTCAACACTTTACAGATTTATTCGCATTACAGACTTGCTTTTCCAAACCAGTTTACAACGCAATTAAGAATCTCTGGAAATTATATACTAAAAATCCTGAACGAAGATAAAGAGGTTCTTTTTTCGAGAAAATTTATTTTATATGAAGATCATTGTACGGTTGCTGCTCAGGTAAAAAGAAGCCGTAACCTTAGCAATATAAATTTTACACAAAGTCTTGATTTTGCTATTACATCAAATGATATTACTTTTCAAACGCCACAGCAAAGTGTAAAAACGCTGTTACTGCAAAATGGTAATTTTAATACTGCTATTAAAAACGTCCCTCCACAATATACACTTGGGAATCAGCTGGTTTATAAATACGATAAAGAAACACAGTTTTGGGCTGGTAACGAATTCTTATATTTTGAAAACAAAGACATTCGTGCGGCCAGTAATAATGTAGGCAAAGTGGGTACAAATAATGATATTTACAATGCCTATTTATATACGAATCAGGCAAGAGGAAATCAGATTTATACTGTTTATCAAGATGTAAACGGGAATTTTGTGGTTAAAAACATTAATGCGTCTAATAACGAAATTGAAGCTGATTATGCCTGGGTATATTTTACTTTGTCTGCGCCGGCTTTTAGGTTAAATAAAGACATTTATATTACCGGAATGTTTAACAATTACAGTTTATCGCCAGAATACAAAATGGATTATAATACGGATAAAGCGGTGTACGAAAAAGCAGTAATGATTAAGCAGGGTTTTACTAATTTTCAATATACAGTTGCCGACAAAAAAGGTGTAATTGATAACGAAAATGCTATTGATGGCAACTTCTATCAAACTGAAAATGAATATACAATTTTGGTCTATTATAAAGAAAATACAGATCGTTACCAAAGAGTTATTGGAAAGGGAAATGCAAACTCTATCAATATAGTCAATTAAAAGATTGTTAAGTTTTTCAATCGTATCATTTTTTTTGTAACTTTGCCTCTATAACGCACACATATATACTACTTTAGTATGGTTTCTCAGATTACAAGAGGCATAAAAATATCTGTTTTAACTAGTTTTGAAGGTACATACTTCAAGAACTACAAGATTCATTTTGCCTTTAGTTATGTAGTCACAATCGAAAATCACAGCAAAGATTCTGTACAATTAACTTCTCGTCACTGGGAAATTTTCGATTCATTAAACGACTTAGAAGTTGTTGATGGCGAAGGCGTTATTGGAAAAAAACCAGTTTTAAAACCTGGTGAAAATCATACTTACAGCTCTGGTTGTTTATTATCATCACCTTATGGTTCGATGAAAGGTTATTTTAATATGATTAATTTTACCACTACAAAAACATTCAAAGTAATCGTTCCTACTTTCAGAATGTGTGCTCCTTTTGCCTTAAATTAAGACTTGGTTTACAACCTCGTTTTTTTATCGTTATCTAAATCATAAATTTGTCAAATTATTAATTTATCCTTTGTACTTTTGTGCAGTGTTAGATTATTCGTAACAAATCAAATAATCTGATCCATAAATTGTCTAATTATCTAATTTTAAATAAAATGCTAAAAGGATTCTTTCATGTACCAAAAGCGGTAAACGAGCCAGTAAAAGGTTACGCGCCTAACTCACCAGAAAAAGCAGCAGTTCAGGCGGCTTATACTTCACTGTGGAATTCGAAAATTGATGTTCCTTTATATATCGGAAGTGAAGAAATCAGAACAGGAAACACAAAAACAATATCTGCACCGCACGATCATAAACATATCGTAGGAACATACCATTTAGCAGAAAAACAACATATCGAAAAAGCGATTGCAAATGCACTTGAATCAAGAAAAGCATGGGCAAATATGGCATGGGAACAACGTGCTGCTATTTTCTTAAAAGCTGCAGAACTTATTGCAGGTCCATATAGAGCGCGTATTAATGCTGCAACTATGATCGGACAGTCTAAAAATATTCACCAGGCAGAGATTGATGCTTCTTGCGAATTAATCGACTTTTTACGTTACAACGTAGAGTTTATGACGCAGATCTATAACGATCAGCCAAAATCTGATTCTACAGTTTGGAATCGTTTAGAGTACAGACCATTAGAAGGTTTTGTTTACGCAATTACTCCATTTAACTTTACTGCTATTGCTGCAAATCTTCCTGCAAGTGCAGCCATGATGGGTAACGTTGTGGTTTGGAAACCAAGCGACAGCCAGGTTTTTTCTGCAAAAATTATTATTGATGTTTTTAAAGAAGCTGGAGTTCCAGACGGTGTTATCAACGTTGTTTTTGGTGATGCTTTAATGATTACTGATACTGTTTTGGCAAGTCGTGATTTTGCTGGAATTCACTTTACAGGATCAACTCACGTTTTTAAAGATATCTGGGCAAAAATTGGAGCGAATATTCATAATTATAAAACATATCCAAGAATCGTAGGTGAAACTGGTGGTAAAGATTTTATCATTGCACATCCTACTGCAAACGTAAAACAAGTGGCTACAGGAATTACTCGTGGTGCATTTGAGTTTCAAGGACAAAAATGTTCTGCTGCATCAAGAGCTTATATCCCACAAAGTTTATGGCCGGCTGTAAAAGAACAATTAATTGCTGATGTAAAATCGATGAAAATGGGTTCTCCGGAAGATTTTGGAAACTTTATTACAGCCGTTATTCACGAAGGTTCTTTTGATAAATTAGCAAGTTATATTGACCAAGCTAAAAAAGATGCTGACGCTGAAATTATCGTTGGAGGAAATTATGATAAATCTGTTGGATATTTTATTGAGCCAACGGTTATTGTAACTACAAACCCAAAATATACTACAATGGAAACCGAATTATTCGGACCAGTAATTACTATTTATGTTTACGAAGATGCTAAATGGGAAGAGACTTTAGAATTAGTAGATACTACTTCTGAGTATGCTTTGACAGGAGCAGTTTTCAGCCAGGATCGTTATGCTATTGAAGTAGCAACAACAAAATTACAAAATGCTGCTGGTAACTTCTACATTAATGATAAACCAACAGGAGCTGTTGTAGGTATGCAGCCATTTGGAGGTGCAAGAGCATCTGGAACAAATGACAAAGCTGGTTCTGCATTAAACCTATTGCGTTGGGCTTCTCCTAGAACTATTAAGGAAACTTTTGTAACGCCAGAAGATTACAGATATCCGTTTTTAGGATAAGAGTTATTCTACCTTAAATATATTATAACCCACAGGTTTTCAAATACATTGAAACTTGTGGGTTTTTATTTTTATATATATTTCACAAAATCGCCTTTTTATAATTGTAGTCTTTTTCTTATTTATTTGATTTACAGATACATAGCCTTTACAAAAAACTTATTTTATCATTTTTAAAACTTTTGAGGTACTTCTAAAAAAGCACATGCTCATAAATTTGCCCTATAAAAATAACAGCATTAATATTTTTTAGTTAGAAAAATTTAAGAGTAAAAGAAATGAAAAATCTAAAGAAAACACCAGAAATAATTATGCAGTCTAAAAGCATTGGACATGTAATTGACTACAAATGGACTCCTAAGGTAATGGAGAAACTAATTGACCCTATTGATGGAAATGAGGAATTGGAAACAATTCTAAATCAAATTAGTCATAAAGCAGCAATGGGATTAGCTGCTGCAACATTAGAATGGATTTTCTGGAGATTTAAAGGGCTTTCTACAAAATCTGAAGACATTAAAGATCGTGTAGAAGCTATGTGGAGCTATATTGAAAATCATGAAAGCACAAATGATTTGGTTTTTGATGTTGATTTGAATTTTCCTGTAAATGGATTTGTAGATGGACCAATCTGGGTGGCTTTAATGAATGTTAGAATGATTGATATTCTTTATAAAAAAGGATCTAATTTTTTACAAAGTGAACTTATTGGCCTTGTTTTACTAGCCCGCCACATTTCGCCTAAAAAGAGCGTATTTGATAAATGGTTTGAAAACACAATGAAGAAACTTATAGAATTTTATCCTAATCAAAACCCTCAGACTTTTAGTGAGCTCGAAGATTCTGTATACGATTACAGCCAAGAACCAACAATATGCCGTCAGTTTTTCTTTGATGCCGCTTTTGAATACGATGATGAAAAATCAAAAAAAGCATTACTTGAATTTATTTCGAATATTGATTGTAAAAAAAATCAATATTGTTCCCAATAAAAAAAATGTATTTGCATGAAAATAGATAAATCAGGTTTAATTTAATGGGTTAATAAAATTCTGATCAAAACCATAAGTACTTTTATTAGTACTTGTGGTTTATTTTTTAATTATTGTTCAAAATTGGTATTTTTACAAAACTGTCATTGTACCATTTTATTTTTAAAGGTTCTTTTGCATCTTTTATATTCTCTTCAGTTACTATTTTGCCAGTTCCGTAATTTAATTCTGAAAATGGATTTTTATTTACATTTAAAGCAATAAGCAATCTGCTTCCTTTCCTTAATTGCTTGCTGACTAAATGTGAATTAACAAACGGAATCGATTGAATTTGATTGGGTTGTAGCAAATTCCTGATTGTACTATCTTTAGCATAACTAGCACGACCAATAAAATAAGACAAATGAAAATATTCCCCATCTGGCGTTACTTCGTAAAGTGTAATTCCTATATCCATATCTTTTTTATTGATGCTTGCTTTTATTTCACCCAAAAATGAGCCGCTGATTACTATTGGTTCTTTTAGAGGATCACTTATAAAAGCAAAACCATTACTGGTTTCAATTTCTTTTTTAATAATTGGATCAGGATAATAATCGTTATTACTAATTTGGCGATCAGCAAAATCAACCTCTTGCGATAAAAATTCTTTTTTGGCTGGCTTTTTAGAATTCAAAGAATAAAATTTCTCCGATTTTATTTTGCTATTTGTCAAATACAGCGTTAGAAAATTATTGTTCATTTTATCAATCGAAGGTGCACTCCCCCATTTATCTGCTCCCATAACTTGATAATTTATTCTGTCTTTTAAAATCTCAGGTTTTGGTCCGTTTTTAAAAATAAAATCAAACCATTCAAACGTTATTTTATTAGTATTGATTAAAGCATTAGCATCAACTTTATAACCATTAATTACAGGCGCACCTTCTCTCTGCGCACCAAAATGACTATACGGCCCAATAATAAGATAATGATTTGCTTTAGGATTGTATTTTTCGAGTTCTCTCAAATAATACAATCCAGAATTCTGAGAATCGTTATAATAACCATCAATTGCCAAAACAGGAATATTAATTTCGGCAAATTCTTTTCCGTAAGGAGTCATTTTCTGCCAATAATCATCAAAAGAAGGATGCGAAATCCATCTTTGAAAAAGTCGGTTTGGAGTTCCATCAATGCTGTCCATCTTTTTATAAGCAGCTCCAGAATTCCACCATTTGAACATCATATTTCTAAAACGCTGTCTATCATTTCCTGCTATCGTGTCTAGATATTTATTATTTCCAACATAGAAAGACCATTCATAATTTGGATTTATAAACACATTATTCTCCATTGGCAGTCCCATTCCGGGTCTATTGGCAACATACGGAACAATTGTTTTAAGTGCCGGATGCATTTTTTTACAAGCAGCCCATTGCGTAAAGCCGTTATAACTGCCACCATACATGCCGACATTTCCGTTACACCATTTTTGCTTGCTAATCCAATCAATCACATCATAGGTATCATTAGCGTCATTCTCATAAGGAAATATTTCATTTGGGCTAAATCGTTTTCCTCTAGAATAGGCAATAACGCCAATATAATCTTTATCGGCAGCTTCTTTTAGAGATTTAAGATCTCTTTCTTTATCTCTAACATAAATAGTATATTGCAGCAGTACCGTTTTAGGAGCAGTAATTCCTTTTTTCTTCACCACAATTGCCGAAATAAAAGCGCCATCTCTGGTTTTGATCATTACACTATCCTGAACATCGTAAACATTTTTTAGATCCTCAGACTTTGCCATTTTGGTTTGCTGGGCAGAAGTAGTAAAAACAGCAGTGAAAAAAATTAAAAAAAATAGAAATGATTTCATTTTTAAACAACTTTTATAATTAGACCTTGTTTGACACTCAAATATAATGGCTTTCTGAGTTTTCATTTTCACAAATAAAAAATCCGGAATCTAAAAGACCCGGATTTTTTATTATTGTTACAGTTTCTAAATCTTAATTAAGATCTTAAGCTTTAAATTTCAAAGGCAAATGCACTACTTTTTTAGTCTCAAAAAATTCATCTTCAAAAATTGTCGATAAATCGTATAAAGTTGCTTTCGGAAAATCTTTTAATTCTTCTTCCAAATCACCACCTTTAAGATATAGAATACCATTTTTTAAAGTATGCTTATTTTGTTTTTTGATTTTATCTTTAATCCACGAAACAAAATCTGGCATATTGGTTACGGCACGGCTTACAATAAAATCGAAATCACCTTTTGCATTTTCTGCACGTAATTGCTCTGCCTTTACATTTTTCAATTCTAAAGCATCAACAACACCCTGAACTACTTTTATTTTTTTTGCAATAACATCAATTAAATAAAAACGGGTTTCAGGAAAAAGAATTGCCAGCGGAATTCCAGGAAATCCACCACCTGTACCAACATCTAAAACTGTAGTTCCCGGCTCAAACTTCATAATTTTTGCAATACCAAGCGAGTGCAAAACGTGTTTTGTATATAAGGCATCAATATCTTTTCGCGAAATAACATTGATTTTTTCATTCCAATCGTGATATAAAAAATCTAATTTTTGAAATTGTTCGATTTGAATCTCAGTCAAATCAGGAAAATATTTCAGAATCTCATCCATTGCTCTAATTTTTTAACAAAAGTAATACTTTACGATTGAAATATTTAACTCAATTTTGCAAATTGAAAATTTATAATAATTACCTTTGAAGGCTATTTAAATCAATTATGAATAAGACTGCACCAACATTTGCTAGGCAAGACAGTATGAAGTTCTTTAGAACTCTTAACTCTCGGGTTAACAACTACTTTAAAGAAAACAACATTCAGAAAACTGGAAACTGGAAACTGCACTTAAAAGCGGTAATACTTTTTGCTGTTTTTTTGACTCCTTATTTCTTAATTCTTACACTCAATATGCCATTCTGGGTTATGTTGCTTCTATCAATTGTTATTGGTATTGGTATGGCCGGAGTTGGAATGAATGTAATGCATGATGGTAATCATGGCTCTTATTCTAGCAAAAACTGGATTAATAAATTTATGGGAGGAACTATTTATGTTCTGGCAGGAAACGTTTACAACTGGCAGGTACAGCATAATGTTTTGCACCATACTTACACTAATATCCCTGGTCATGACGAAGATTTGGATGCAGGAAGAATCATTCGATTTACAAAAGATGCCAAATGGCATAGTTTTCACCGTTTTCAGCACTATTATTCTGTTTTCTTATACGGATTATTGACTTTCAATTGGGCTATCACTACCGATTTTAAGCAAATGAAAAGCTACCTTAAAAGAAAATTATCATACGGAGAACCTAAAAGCCCAAAAATTCTTTGGACAACTCTTATTATTACCAAAGTCATTTATGTTTCTATCTGGATTGTTTTACCAATCGTAATCGGAATTACTTGGTGGAAAGTTTTAATTGGTTTCTTTGTAATGCATTACACTGCCGGATTAATTTTAAGTGTTGTATTTCAATTGGCACACGTTGTAGAAGAAACTACAAATCCTTCTCCAAACGAATTAGGAGAAATGGACAACACATGGGCCATTCACCAATTGTTTACTACAACCAATTTTGCACCAAGAAATGCAATTGTAAACTGGTACACAGGCGGATTAAACCATCAAATCGAACATCATATTTTTCCGAATATCAGTCACATTCACTATGGTAAAATTGCAAAAATCGTAAAAGAAACTGCAAAAGAATGTAATTTACCTTATTACGAATACAAAACAATGGGAAGTGCTATTATCGCTCACTTCAAACATTTACGTGACTTAGGAATGAAACCAGAATTAACTGTTTAAACTAAAAAAAATCTATTAATAATTAACCTTCCTTAACTAGCGCAGCAGCTTAAGGACAATCAAAATTTTTATAATGAATCATATTCTTTCGGACAGAATCAACAACCTTGCGACTTCGCAAACATTAGCAATGGCTGCTTTGGCAAGAGAATTAAAAGCACAAGGAAAAGACATTATCAGTTTAAGTTTAGGCGAGCCTGATTTCAATACGCCAGACTTTATTAAAGAAGCGGTAAAAAAAGCAGTAGACGAAAATTACAGTACATATTCTCCAGTAGAAGGTTATCTTGAACTAAGAGAAGCAATTTGCAGAAAATTCAAAAGAGACAATGATTTAGAATACAAACCAACTCAAATTGTAGTTTCTACAGGAGCAAAACAATCTTTATACAATATTGCACAAGTAATGTTAAACGATGGTGACGAGGTGATTTTACCTGCACCATACTGGGTTTCTTATTTCGAAATCGTAAAACTTTCTGGCGGAGTTCCTGTAGAAGTTCCAACTTCTGTAGAAACAGATTTCAAAATGACGCCAGAGCAATTAGAAGCTGCAATCACACCAAAAACAAAAATGATGTGGTTCTCTTCTCCATGTAATCCTTCAGGATCTGTTTACAGCAGAGAAGAATTGACAGCATTAGCAAAAGTTTTAGAAAAACACCCAAATATATATGTAGTTGCAGACGAAATTTATGAGCACATCAATTTCTCTGGAACATTCTGCAGCATCGGTTCTATCCCTGGAATGCTAGAAAGAACAATTACTGTAAACGGAGTTGCAAAAGCATTTGCTATGACTGGATACAGAATTGGTTACATTGGAGCTCCTGAATTTATTGCAAAAGCATGTACAAAAATTCAGGGACAAGTAACTTCTGGTGCAAACTCAGTTGCACAAAGAGCTACTATTACCGCTGTAGATGCAGATCCAAGCGTTTTAAATCATATGGTTGAGGCTTTCCACGGTCGCAGAGATTTAGTTGTTGGATTATTAAAAGAAATCCCAGGAGTAAAAATCAACGTTCCAGAAGGAGCATTTTATGTTTTCCCAGACGTTTCTTCTTTCTTCGGAAAAACATTAAGAGGAACTGAAATTAAAGATGCAAACGATGTATCGATGTATCTTTTAGCAGAAGCAAATGTAGCAACTGTAACAGGAGATGCTTTCGGAAATCCAAACTGTATTCGTTTCTCTTACGCAACAAGCAACGATATTCTTAAAGAAGCATTACGTAGGATCAAAGAAGCTTTAACAGCTTAATTAGATTCAAAATTATATACAAAGCCTCAGGAATTTCTTGAGGCTTTTTTTATGGGCGTGCCCCAAGGGTCGGGCTATCCGCTGCAAGTCCTCGCACTTCCTCCGTCAGGCTGTGGGCTTTCCACTTCTATCCCTCACGCAAAACAGAAAACGACAAATTCATATTAAACTAAAATCAGCTTTCAGAATTCCCATTCCACAATATTGTAACTTGAAACCGTAATCCTGTAAAAAAGAACATCTTATAAGTCGCCACCTTTGTATTATACATTAACTATTAAAAATTATAGTCATGACACATACAGAAGAAACCACAAAGGAAGCTATCAGCACATTAGAAGGATTGATCTCAATTCTAGAAGACGGTAAACTAGGATACACAAATGCCGCTGAACACGTAGAAAATGCACTTATTAAAACTGATTTTCTAGAGTACGCCCGCGAACGCGCGCTATTTATTGTAGAATTACAAGACGAAATCAATAAACTAGGAAAATCAACAGAAACATCAGGTGGCGGACCATTAGGTGCTTTACACCGTACTTGGATCGATATTAAATCATCTTTTACAGGAGGCGATACAGAAGCAATCATCAATGCCTGCGTAACAGGTGAAGAAGCTGCAATCGAAAAATACAAAATGGCTTTAGACAAAAACGAATTAGATTTCAGCCAGATTTCTATCGTTTCTAAACAATTGAATAGTATTGAAAATACGTTATCACAAATTAAAATGAGATCATAAGTTAACCTACTAATGCTTTTATTTTGGAAAAACTGCTTAGTTTAAATAACTGAGCAGTTTTTTTATTCCTAAAATATAAATAGTGATGTATTTATTTTTATTTTTAAGTCGAAACCAATTTATCATCAAATGAAATATATCTTACTTCCAATACTTTTTCTTTTTTTATCAATAGGCTGTAAAAATAAGCGAACAGAAGATATCAATATTAGATTTACTCATAAAGAAGCATTTGACTCCGATTACCTAAAAAGAAATGAAAGCCAAAAAGCAGAGAAGATTACTGCAAAAACAAAAGAAAAAAGTATCGAAATAACTATTGAAAAATATGAAACAGGAGGACTAAATTATGATGGCAAAGCAAAAATAGCAAATGATACATTATATCTTTATTACTGGATTAATATGGATCCAATGGACATTTCTGCAGTATTAATTCCGAAAAGATTTATATACGAAATAAAAACTGTAGAGTATAAACAAATCAAATTTGAATATTTGGGAAATAAATTTAAAAACAAATAAGAATTACTAAATACTCATTCTATTTAAGTTAACAATTTCAAAAAAATCGCTTCATCTCTAGCAAACTCAAATAATTTATTAGACCTTTGCACACTTTTTTCCGTGAATACCACAAAAGGCTAAAGTTTTAGAAATGAAGAAGAAAATTGAAATATTAGCTCCAGCTAGAGATTTAATTGGTGGAATGGCTGCCATAAACAGCGGTGCCGATGCAGTTTATATTGGTGCTCCACAATTTGGTGCACGTTCTAATGCCAACAACTCTATTGAAGATGTTGCTGCCTTAGTAAAATATGCACACTTATTTAACGCTCAGGTTTTTGTGGTAATGAATACCATTTTATACGACAACGAATTAGATACGTGTCGCGCCATGATTTGGGAATTATACGGCATTGGTGTTGATGCCCTGATTATTCAGGATATGGCGATTATGGAAATGGACTTACCTCCTATCGTACTTCATGCGAGTACACAAGCCAATAATCGTGATGCCGATAAAATTAAATTTCTTAAACATGCCGGAATCAAACGTGTGGTTTTAGCACGTGAATTAAACTTGCATCAAATTAAAACAATCTACGATGAAGCTGATGTTGAGTTAGAGTTTTTCGTAACCGGAGCACTTTGTGTTTCTTTCAGCGGAAACTGTTATATGAGTGTGGCAAACGGAGAGCGAAGCGCCAATCGTGGTTCTTGTGCTCAAAACTGTCGTTTACCGTACAACTTAATCGACGGAAACGGAGAAACTTTAATCAAAAACAGCCATTTACTTTCTATAAAAGATTTAGACGTTTCAGACCAGATTCCGAATTTAATTGAAGCCGGAATTGTTTCTTTCAAAATCGAAGGTCGTCTTAAAGATGTTGCTTACGTAAAAAATAACGTGTCTTACCTTCGTCAGAAATTAGACAGTTATTTAGAAGGAAGCGATAAATACACCAAAGCTTCTTCTGGAAAATGTACGTATACTTTTGATTCTACTTTAAACAGAACTTTTAATCGTGGTTATACCGATTATTTCGTAAACGAAAGACATGCGAGTATTGGTTCTTGGGAAAGTCCAAAATCAAAAGGACAATATATTGGTAAATTAATCCGTACAGTTGGAAATGCTTACGAAATCGAAAACGGTGAATTGCTAAACAACGGTGATGGACTTTGTTTCATTAACGAGCAAAACGAAGCCGATGGAATTTATGTAAACAAAGCCGAAAACGGAAAAGTGTATCCAAACGTTTTAAAAGAAATCAAAGATGGAACTTTTATTTACCGTAACAACGATATTGCTTTCATCAAAATTGTTGAAAGAGAAGACAGTGCGATCCGTAAAATTGGAACGACTTTATTACTTACCGAAAACGAAAATGGTTTCGAATTAATCGCAACCGATGAAGACGGAAACGTAAGCACCGTAAAATTAGAACACGCAAAAGAACAAACCAAAAATGGTGAATCAATTGCAGAAAACTTCAAAACACAATTGGCAAAAACAGGTTTCACACCTTACAGCGCCGATCAAATTGATGTTGTATTTTCTCAAAACTGGTTCCTTCCTATTTCTAAAATTAACGAAATGAGAAGAAATGTTTTCGATCAGTTAACAGAAATTCGTCTGGCAAATTACAAACGTGAAGAACACCAATTGGTAAAAACGTCACATCCGTATCCAGAAACCAAACTGGATTTCATGTACAACGTTTCGAATAAAACGGCTCGTAAATTCTACGAACGCCACGGTGTTACCGAAATCGAAAAAGCATTCGAATTGCAATGGGATCCAGGAAAATCTCGTGTAATGACCACAAAATATTGCATTAAATACGAATTAAAAAAATGCCCAATTCACCAAAAAGATATTGTTGGTGTTAAAGTAAAAGAACCATTGGTATTAAAGCAAGGTGAATTAGAATACAAACTAAAATTCAACTGCAAACCCTGCGAAATGGAAATCTGGGAAAAAGATGCTGAATTTGAGATTGAAGAGGATCAATATCATTAATATACAAACCGATACTTTCAAAAGAAGTATCGGTTTTTTATTTTGGCGTGTCCCTCCGGGTCGGGCTATCCGTTACAAGTCCTCGCACTTCCTCCGTCAGGCTCCGGGCTTTCCACTTCTATCCCTCACGCAAACGGTAAATGAGATAATATTATTTTAAAGAAATATCAATTGCCTACAGCTTTAGCTGGAGGTTTATAAGATTCTATCATAGGGGCTTTAGCCAAACATATCTGAGTTTGGCTAAAGCCCTGCAAACTTCCATCTTCTCCTCCAGCTAAAGCTGGAGGCAATTCAAATCAATCTTAATTATTAAAAATAATCCCCCGAATCTGCAAAATCTGCGTGAGAATAATTCTCATTTTATTTATCTTTACTTTTTAAAAACATCTTCCATGGAATCAAAAAACAGTATTAAGAAATACTCAATTATCGCAGGATTCTTAGTATGCTCAATTTTTCCATTATTTATATTTTCAGAAAGTTATTTTACCGATTTGTGTATTCAAATCTACGACTTTGGTCTATTTTGGAATCCAATCTTTTGGGGAATTCTATTTCCTTTATTTGTAGTTTTTCTTTTCTGGCATTCAGCAAAAAAACTCAGCTTTTTATTAAATCAAATCTCTTATTTTAAAGCTTGCTCTCAATTTTCTTTTGCAGTAAGCTCAAAACTTATTATAGCTCTTTCTACACTTTATATAATCGGAAAATTTATAAATGGAACATCTGCTCCATTGCAATCACAATTTTTAGATCAAATTGTATTTTCATTACTAATGATTCTCTTCCTGTCATTTTCATTAATGATTCTAACATTTTTAAGCAGTTTAGTAATTGTAAAAATGAGTCAAAACTCCCAAACTTTAAATTCAACAAAATGAAAATACTACTCCTAGGTTCAGGCGAATTAGGAAAAGAATTCACTATCGCCGCACAACGAATCGGACAAACCATAATAGCAGTTGATAGTTACGAAAATGCACCGGCCATGCAGGTCGCACACGGTTTTGAAGTTATCAATATGCTCGACGGCGACGCTTTAGACAGAATCGTAGCCAAACACAATCCAGATTTTATCGTTCCCGAAATAGAAGCCATTCGCACAGAACGTTTTTACGATTACGAAAAACAGGGAATTACCGTTGTTCCTTCAGCGAAAGCGGCAAACTTCACCATGAATCGTAAAGCTATTCGTGATTTAGCATCCAAAGAATTAGGTTTAAAAACCGCTAAATATCAATACGCCACTTCTGCCGACGAATTGCAAAAAGCGGTTCAGGAGGTTGGAATTCCTTGTGTCGTAAAACCTTTAATGTCTTCATCAGGAAAAGGACAATCGACAATTAAAACTCAGGAAGATATTTTAAAAGCCTGGGAATATGCTGTTGCAGGTTCGCGTGGTGATGTTATCGAAGTAATTGTTGAGGCGTTTGTAGATTTCAATTCAGAAATTACGCTTTTAACGATTACTCAAAATAATAACCCAACATTATTTTGCGCGCCAATTGGTCACAGACAAGAAAGAGGCGATTATCAGGAAAGCTGGCAGCCGGCTTTGGTATCCGAAAAAGATTTGTACGAAGCGCAGGATATGGCCGAAAAAATTACCGAAGCACTTGGCGGCGCGGGACTTTTTGGTGTTGAATTTTTCCTGACTAATGAAGGCGTTTATTTCTCTGAACTTTCTCCGCGTCCGCACGATACCGGAATGGTAACTTTAGCAGGAACGCAGAATTTCAACGAGTTTGAATTGCATTTAAGAGCTATCTTAAGTCTTCCAATTTTCGAAATCACTTTAGAAAGAGCTGGAGCAAGTGCCGTACTTTTAGCATCAGCAGATTCTGCAAACCCAACTTTTAGCGGAATAGAAAAAGTGGCAGCGTTACCTAAAACTGATTTCAGGATTTTTGGAAAACCAACTTCAAGGCCTTACCGCAGAATGGGCGTTGTTTTAAGTTCTGATTCTTTGGCAACTCCAATTGAAGAAATTGTAGAACGCGCCAAAGAAACTGCAAAATTAATAACCGTAAACTCTTAAACATGAAAAATATACTATTAGCCACATTCTTATTTATTGGAATTGCTACTCAAGCACAAGACAAAAAGAAATTCGACAAACCAACAATCGTTGAAGCTTCTTGCGGAGAATGTCAATTCGGAATGAAAGGTAAAAGTTGTGATTTAGCCGTTCGTATTGATGGAAAATCATATTTTGTTGACGGAACAAAAATTGATCAACATGGTGATGCACATGCCAAAGATGGTTTTTGCAACGCAATCAAAAAAGCTACTGTTACAGGAGAAATAAAAGGGAATCGCTTTCTAGCAACTTCTTTTGCATTAATCGACGAAAAAAAATAATATGGCATTGATTCTCGAAAACATTGCCAAACACGTTTCGCTGACTCCAGAAGAACAGGCACTTTTTTTATCTAAAACTGAAACTCATACTTATAAAGCAAAAACTATTTTGCTAAACGCAGGTGAAGTCTGCAAACATTCTTATTTCGTAAATTCCGGTATTCTAAGAAGTTTCAACATCAACGATAATATTGTCGAACACGTATTATCATTTGCTTGCGAAGGCTGGTGGATGAGTGATATGTACAGTTATTTTTCTCAAAAACCGGGACAGCTTTTTATTGAAGTTTTAGAAGAAGCTGAAGTAGTTTCTTTATCTAAAGAAAATCAGGAACAATTGTATTTGGAGATTCCAAAACTGGAACGCTTTTTCAGAATTCTGATTGAAAATTCATTAGTTGCCAATCAACAAAGATTAATGGACAATTTGAGCTTGCCAGCAGAAGAGCGCTTTGAAAAATTTACTAAAAAATACGGAACGCTAATTCACAAAGTTCCTCAAAAACAAATTGCTTCGTTTATCGGAGTTACGCCAGAATTTTTTAGCAAAATGAAAGCTAGATTATTAAAAAAATAGTTTTTGCCACAGATTTAAAATGATTTAAAAAAGTTTGCCACAAATTACACGAATTGCACGAATTAGTTTACTCAAAAATTGAAATAAAAATTAGCGTAATTCGTGTAATTCGTGGCGAAAAAAAAAATCCTTTTAATCTGTGTAATCTGTGGCAAAAAAACAAAAACACGGCTCAAGAACCGTGTTTTTTTTTGTGAATTAAAATTGCTCAACCTCTGTAGAATGTTTCATTGCCGTTGTTGTTGATTTTCCTATTGTAATCGTATTTTGAACAGCGTCAAAATACGAAGTTCCAACAAACGCTTGGTGTTTTACAGCTCTGAATCCGTTTTTTTGTAAAGCAAATTCTCTTTCCTGCAATTCAGAATAACCTGCCATGCCACGTTCTTTGTATGCTTTAGACAATTCGAACATACTCGTATTTAAAGCATGAAAACCTGCCAAAGTGATGAATTGGAATTTATAACCCATTGCAGCCAAATCTTCTCTAAACGTTTCCATTTCGGCAACAGATAATTTTGCAGCCCAGTTAAAAGAAGGCGAACAATTGTAGGCTAACATTTTATCTGGAAATTCTTTTTTCATGGCATCAGCAAACTTTTTAGCGTAAACCAAATCAGGATTGCTGGTTTCCATCCAGATTAAATCAGCATATGGTGCATAACTCAAACCTCTCGCAATTCCCTGATCGATTCCATTTTTTACGTAGAAGAAACCTTCATTTGTTTTTTCCCCTGTAATAAATTTAGCGTCACGCGGATCTGCATCGCTCGTTAATAAATTCGCCGCATCAGCATCTGTTCTTGCCACAATCAAAGTCGAAACTCCCATAACGTCAGAAGCCAGTCGTGCTGCAATCAGTTTATTAATCGCTTCTTGAGTCGGTACTAAAACCTTTCCGCCAAGATGCCCGCATTTTTTAGCAGAACTTAATTGATCTTCAAAATGAACACCAGAAGCTCCGGCTTCGATCATCGATTTCATTAATTCGAAAGCATTTAGATTGCCACCAAAACCAGCCTCGGCATCAGCCACAATCGGAACCAAATAATCTTTTTTATCTTCAATATTATTTACGGTCTGAATTTGGTCAGCGCGCAATAAAGCATTATTAATTTTCTTAACCACCATCGGCACACTGTTTACCGGATAAAGCGATTGATCTGGATACATTTCTCCCGCCAGATTTGCGTCGGCCGCAACTTGCCATCCACTTAAATAAATCGCTTCTAATCCCGCATCAACTTCCTGAATGGCTTGATTTCCTGTTAAAGCCCCCAACCCGGCAACATAATCCTGATTTTTTAACTTTCTCCATAATTTTTGCGCTCCCATTTTGGCAATAGAATGCTCAATTTGATATGAACCTTGTAGCGTAACTACTTCTGTTGCAGTATAAGGACGCTCAACGCCTTTCCATCTCGGGTTTGTAATCCAATCGTTAATCAATTCCTGAATTCTGTCTTCTGTTGTTTTCATAAATGTTATAGTTAAAGTGGTTAGTAAGTAAAGTGTTCAGTCGCAGTTATCAATTTTCAATCGATAAAAACAATCTGCGAAAATCTTTTTATTCTCATTTTATCTGCCTGATCTGCTAAATTTGCGTGAAAATTTTTAGCCCGCAGATTGAGCAGATTGAGCGGATTTATTTAGAATAAGATTATAAATATTTGTAACACGGAATCGTCAAAAAGTCAACAAAATCAGTATTTACAACTAATCTTTCCAGTACTTTTTCCGCTAAAGGAAATTGACGATTTTCGTAATTGTCTTCTCCCAATTCCGTTTTTATTTTATCGAATTCATCCAAAGCCAATTCGTGATAATAAGCCAGATTCAACTGTTTTCCATTATCCAAAACCACTTTGTTCTGAAGCCATTGCCACAACTGCGATCTTGAAATTTCTGCCGTTGCTGCATCTTCCATCAAATTGTGAAGTGCCGCTGCGCCTTGACCGTTCAGCCATGAAGCCAAATACAAAACCCCAACATTTATATTTTTTCGAACGCCGTTTTCCGTAATAATTCCAATTGGTGGTTCAATCAAATCGGCTTCAGTAATTTTGCGGTGTTCTCTTTTGATATGAATTTGATTTGGAGTCGGCATTCCAGCATCAAAAACTGCTTTTGCTAACGGAACCAAATCTGGATGTGCCACCCAAGTTCCGTCGTGGCCGTTTCGAACTTCACGTTCTTTATCGGTTTTCACTTTCGCGAAAGCGGTTGCATTTGCTTCCTCATTATTCTTAATCGGAATCTGCGCCGCCATTCCGCCAATTGCATGAATTCCTCTTTTATGACATCTTTGAATTACCAAATTCGAATACGCATTCATAAAAGGCGAAGTCATTGTAACCTGGTCGCGATCTGGAACTATGAACTTTGGATTTTTTCTGAACTTTTTGATGTATGAGAAAATATAATCCCAACGTCCACAATTCAAACCAACAATATGTTCTTTTAATTCGTAGATAATTTCATCCAATTGAAAACTAGCTGTTATAGTTTCAATTAAAACCGTCACTTTTATGGTTCCTCTTTCTAGTTTCAGATAATCTTCTGTAAAATCAATTACCATATTCCACCAGCGTGCTTCCAGATAATGTTCTAATTTCGGAATGTAGAAATATGGTCCAGAATTATTTTCTAACAGCCTTTTATGATTGTGAAAAATATATAACCCAAAATCAACCAAAGAACCAGAAACTTCATTTCCTTCAATCAAAATATGTTTCTCTAAAAGATGCAAACCTCTCGGGCGAACAATCAGCGTCGCGATTTTTTCATTTAATTGATATGATTTGTTTTTTGCTTCATCTGTAAAAGAAATAGTTTTGTTTACAGCATCAATTAAATTCAATTGTCCGTCCATTAAATTTTGCCAAGTTGGAGATGTACTATCTTCAAAATCGGCCATAAAAGTTTTAGCTCCGGAATTTAAAGCGTTGATAATCATTTTACGATCAACTGGCCCGGTAATTTCTACTCTTCTGTCTAATAAATCTTTTGGAGTTTCGCCAGCCGTCCAACTACTTTCTCTGATACTTTTAGTTTCTGGCGGAAAAACCGGCATTATTCCCTGATCAAAACCGACTTGTTTTTGGTCTCTTTGTAAAAGCAGTAGTTTTCGTTGTGATTCGAATTTTCTGTGCAGTTCCGTTATAAAAACAATTGCTTTGTCTGTCCAGATTTTTGGATAAGAAAGCTTTTTTTCGGCTAAAAATTCCATAGCCGTGTCGGTAATCTCTAATTGGTTTTTCATAGCTGTACATTTTTTTTAATTGATTAAAAAGTGTCTTTTAAAACATTTCAACCTAAATCATTCAATAACAATTTTATAGCTAATAAGTTTTACACTACAATGTTAGGAAAAAGTTTTTTACAAAACAAGCGAACGTTCGCTAAATTTTAAAAAAACACTTTTGGCGGTTATTCATTTTAATTATTTATATTTGATTTATGGATATCGAAAAAGACTACATCAAATTAATTTTCGGGCTAAAACTCAAACAGGTTCGCGTACAGAAGAATCTTTCGCTTTTTGGTTTAGCCAAATTGACGAACCTTTCAAAATCGTATTTGAACGAAATTGAAAAGGGAAAAAAATATCCAAAAGCGGACAAAATTTTACTTTTATGCAAACATTTGGATGTTTCTTACGACCAAATGGTGTCTTTAAAACTTGATAATAACCTCGCTCCGATCGGCGAAATCTTAAAATCGGGAATTTTAAAAGAGATTCCGCTAGAACTTTTTGGAATTCAAGAAGCGGATTTAATAGATATTATTGCGAATGCTCCAGCCAAAGTCAATGCGTTTATTAGTACGATAATTGAAATTGCACAGCATTATAATTTAAGCCGCGAAAGTTTCTTTCTGGCCGCACTTCGTTCTTATCAGGAAGCACACAGCAATTATTTTGAAGATTTAGAAGAAAAAGTGATAGCTTTTTCGAAGTCTTTTCAAATTAATTTGGATTCGAAGATTTCTATTGAAGAATTAGAAGCGATTCTAAAAGAAGAATACGAGTATAAAATTGAAGAAATTGCGTTTAAAGATCAGGAAGCTTTAGAAGATTTGCGTTCGATTTATGTTCCGAAAAGCAAAACTTTATTACTTTCTACCGAAATTGACGATCCGCAGAGAGCTTTTATTTTAGCTAAAGAAATTGCTTATAATTACTTAAAAATATCAGACAGATTACTGACTTTCAGCTGGATTAAGTTTGAAAATTTTGATCAGGTTCTGCATAATTTTTACGCTTCTTATTTTGCAGGTGCTTTATTATTGCCAAGAAAATTGGTTGTAGATAAAATCAATTTGTTTTTGAATAATGAACAGCCAAAACCGGAGGAATTTGTGGCTTTGATTGAAAGTTTTGAGGTTTCTCCAGAATCTTTTTATCAAAGATTGACCAATTTATTACCGAAAGATTTTCAGCTGAAAAACCTATTCTTCTTGAGATTATCACACAAAATCGGTTCTGATTTTTATCAGATCAATAAAGAATTACACATTACAAATCAGCAGGAACCGCACGCCAACGAAACCAACGAGCATTATTGCAGACGCTGGGTTTCAATAAAAACTATTGACGAAGCTATTATTCAAAATAAACCTCATTTTTTTGATGCGCAGATTTCGAGTTACGTCAATAGCGGTAACGAATATTTGGTTTTTTCATCGGCTACAAAAGATCCTTTTACCGAAAATTTTGTGAGAAGTATTTCTGTTGGAATTTTAATTAATCCAACGATGAAAAAGAAATTTAAATTTATTGACGGAAAACCGCTTACCAAAAGATTGGTCGGCGTGACTTGCGAAACTTGCGGTATTTCGGATTGCCTTGAAAGGGCTGCTCCGCCAATTGCTTTGGAGAAAAAGATTCGTCATGATAATACGGATGCTGTTGTGCAGCAGTATATTAATCAATTTAGTTAGAATATTATGAAATATTTAACCTTAATCATTACTTTGTTTTCTATCAATTTCAACTATCAGGAAAACGACAAACTTACGGGACGCTATTATTATTTAATAGAAGATAACAATTCCTATATCCTAAAAGATAAAATTACTTTTAAGGATAGTGTTTTTGCTTTTGATAACAAGTTTATGCCAAAAGGAAGAATTTCTTATGGTAATACAATACTATTGGAGAATTTCATAAATACTGATTTAATTATAACAATTTCAAAAGATCAAATTAAAAAAGATACTATTCTTTTTTATATGCATGATAAGAAAAGTGATGATTATCTTGACATATCGTCTGGAAAAGGAAAATTGATTAAAATAAAATAATTCATCACAATCTTGTCATCTCGACGAAGGAGAGATCTCCGCGAGAAACTCATCATGCAATATAGACAATCTTTGTAGAGCTACTTGCGGTCCTTCGACTTCGCTCAGGATAACAATCTTGGGGTTACTTTTCGATTAATAAACACACCTCTCGCAAAATCGCGAAGACGCAAAGTTTTTTCCTTTGAGCCTACGTCGCTCTGAAACTTTGAATCTTACTTAGAAACTTAGCACCTCAAAACCTTAGAAACTTTTTTTCTTAATCTACATTAAGTGACTTTTATCAACTACTGCCGTAAATTTGTACTATAAAATTAAAACACACAGAATCATGGAAAATATAGTATTACATAAAGCAGAAACAAGAGGAAACGCAAATCACGGATGGCTTAATGCTTATCATAGTTTTAGTTTTGCGAGCTGGTATAATCCGGATAGAATTCAGTTTGGAGCACTTCGTGTTTTAAACGATGATACAATTGCGGGCGGAATGGGTTTTGGAACACATCCTCACGATAATATGGAGATTATTACAATTCCGCTAGAAGGTGATTTGGCGCACAAAGACAGTATGGGAAATACTGAAATCATCAAAAATGGTGATGTTCAGGTGATGAGTGCCGGAACTGGTGTACAGCATAGCGAATTTAATCCAAATGCAGATCAACAAACTAAATTATTGCAAATATGGTTGTTTCCGAACAAAAGAAATGTGGAGCCACGTTACCAACAAATTTCTTTGGATGTTACGGATAGACACAATAAATTACAACAAGTCTTATCTCCAAATGCGGACGATGCAGGAGTTTGGATTCATCAGGACGCTTGGTTTCACATGGCTAATTTTGATGCGGGAATCGCAACTGAATATCAATTGAAAAAAGAAGGAAACGGTGTTTACGCTTTCATCTTGAAAGGAAATGTGACAATCAACGGACAGGAATTAAATTCTCGTGATGCGCTTGGAATTTCAGATTTTGAAACTTTAAATATAAAAGCAAATACAGATGCTGAATTTCTTTTAATGGAAGTACCAATGAATTATTAATTCGAAATAAAACAACACACTTACTTAATAAAAGGTAATATTTTGAATTTCAATTTATTACCTTTTATTTTTTTGCCCAAAATTTTCAAAACCAAAAAAGAAACATTAAATTAGAGAAAAATTGATTTTCTTTTCAACTTCCAAAATCAAAAAACATGAATCCAGATAACCTTACTAAAGAATATACAAACGGAGAAGTTACAATTGTGTGGCAATCCGGAAAATGCATACACTCGGCAAATTGTGTAAAAAACAATCCAGATGTTTTTCGCCCAAAAGAAAAACCCTGGATTACTCCAGAACAATCGACTACCGAAAAAATAATCTCAACTATTCATAAATGCCCGTCGGGAGCTTTGACTTTTTACATGAATAACAAAAACTAAACTGTACTAAGTTTTTTTGCCACGAATTACACGAATTACACGAATTGGCATAAATAAAATTAGTGTGAATTAGTGTAATTCGTGGCAAACAAAAAAAATCTTTGGCAAACAAAAAAATCAAAGTTTTCATTTCTTAATCTAGGTTAAGTGCCTTTCGATTACTACCGACGTAACTTTGTCCTATCAAAATGAAATTAATTATTTAAAAATAAAAATTATGGCAACTACAAAATGGTCAATTGACCCAACTCACTCAGAAATTGGTTTTAAAGTTAAACACATGATGTTTACAAATGTTTCAGGAAAATTCGGTACTTACGAAGCTACTGCAACTACAGAAGGTGAAAATTTCGAAAATGCAGATATTCAATTTTCTGCTGATATCGCGTCTATCGACACAGCAAATGCTGACAGAGACGGTCACTTAAGAAGCGGCGATTTCTTTGATGTTGAAAACAATCCAAAATTAACTTTCAAATCTACTTCTTTCAAAAAAGTTGACGACGGAGATTTTGAATTAACTGGAGATTTAAGCATTAAAGGTGTTTCTAAATCTGTAAAATTTCCTGTTGAATTTAGCGGAATCATGACTGATCCTTGGGGAAATACTAAAGTTGGTTTGAATATAGAAGGAAAAATCAATCGTAAAGATTGGGGATTAAACTGGAATTCTGCTCTTGAAACTGGAGGAGTTTTGGTTGGAGAAGAAGTTAAATTGAATATCGAAATTCAATTAGCAAAACAAGCTTAATTTTCTTAAAATTAGGTTTTAATTTGGTTGGTTAAAAACCCTGCATTCTTAGAAAGTGCAGGGTTTTTGTTTTTTTTGGTTTGCCACGAATTACACGAATTGCACTAATTTTTTTACTACAGATTAAAAGGATTATTTGGATTTTAATCTGTGTAAATCTTTTTAATCTGTGGCGAAAAACATTTTCGCCTTAAGAGAGAAAATTCGAGAAATTAGTGTAATTCGTGGCAAAAAAAATCAACGCAAAGTATTGTTCCGAAATTCTGTTGGAGAAAGTCCGGTTTGTTTTTTGAAGACTCGGGAGAAATACGAATAATCTTCGTAGCCTACGGCGTATGCGACTTCGTTTACTGCAAGTTGTTTGTCGATCAACATTCTTTTTATCTCCAGAATTACGCGACCCATGATTACTTCGGTTGCTGTTTTTTGAAGGATTTCGTTGCAGATTCTGTTTAAATGTTTTAGTGTGATATTTAATTTTTCTGCATAAAACGAAGGTAATTTTTGTGTTTTGAAATGTTCTTCTAAGAGAACTTCGAAAGCACTTATTTTTATGTTATATGAATGTGTTTGATGTGAAAAAGTTTCGCCATATTTCCGGGCAATTTCGATATGAATGCAATCTAACAAATTGAGCATTTTATCTAATTGTAATTTATTATGCTGGATATTTTCATGAATCAACAAATTAAAATAAGGCAGGATTTTTGGCAATTCTTCTGATTCAAAAATTACTTCAGGACGATTTAGAATTGAATTGTAAAAATTATAATCGTTGATTTTTTTCTGTCCAAAATACAAATTGTATAATTCCTGCGAAAAGATAATTACAAAACCTTCAATATCTTCAGACAAACTCCAATGATGCATTTGTCCGGGTTGTAACACAAACAAACTTCCTTTTTTTATTTCGAAACGATCAAAATCTATTTCGTGAATTCCAGAACCTTTCGTAAAAAACACCATTAAATAAGAATCGTGTCTGTGCGGTTCTTCTACAAAACTGTGGCTTTTTAAGTGCTCTTTAAAAGTATTCACATAAAACTCTCGATGAATATCGTTGCAACTAAAATTCTCAACACTATAAATTGGATATTTTTTCATACAAATGTCTTTATTGTGCTATAATGAGCGAAGATAGGCAAAAGACTTTAAACACAACTGTAATTACCTTTGTATAAATAAAAAACAACAAAATCATGTCAAGCGCAATCACTCATATTTTAAAAAACGAATGTCCTGTTTGTCACAAAGGAAAAGTTTTTACAGACAAAAATATTTTTCTGAATTTTGGTTTACCAAAAATGAATGAATACTGCAGTCACTGCCACTATAAATTCCAAAAAGAACCTGGATATTTCTTTGGCGCAATGTATGTAAACTACGGATTAACAGTGGCTCAGGGAATTGCAACATATATTGTAGCACAGTATTTCTTCGAAACTAACTTTGATTTAAGAATCATTCCGATTATTGCTGTGGTTATTACTCTGCTTACTTCTTTCAATCTGAGATTTTCAAGATTGGTGTGGATTTATATGTTTAAGGATTATACGAGCTAAAAAAGTGTTATTTTTGCCTTTCAATTGAAACTAATTTCAATTCCAAAAAAATAAAAAACAAATTAGACAAATGAAAGCATACGTATTTCCAGGTCAAGGTGCTCAATTCACAGGAATGGGTAAAGACTTATATGAAACATCGGCTTTGGCCAAAGAATTATTCGAAAAAGCGAATGAAATTTTAGGTTTCAGAATTACAGATATTATGTTTGAAGGCACTGCCGAAGAACTAAAAGAAACAAAAGTTACTCAGCCGGCAGTATTTTTACATTCGGTTATTTTAGCCAAAACTTTAGGCGAAGATTTTAAACCAGAAATGGTTGCGGGACATTCTTTAGGAGAATTTTCTGCTTTGGTTGCGAACGGAACTTTATCTTTTGAGGACGGATTAAAATTGGTTTCTCAACGTGCTTTAGCAATGCAAAAAGCTTGCGAAATTACACCGTCTACAATGGCTGCGGTTTTAGGTTTAGCGGATAATATTGTTGAAGAAGTTTGTGCTTCTATCGATGGTGTTGTGGTTGCTGCCAATTACAACTGTCCTGGACAATTGGTAATTTCTGGAGAAACTACTGCTGTTGAAAAAGCTTGTGAAGCGATGAAAGCTGCGGGAGCAAAACGTGCTTTGATTTTACCTGTTGGAGGTGCTTTTCACTCACCAATGATGGAACCTGCAAGAGAAGAATTGGCTGCTGCAATTGAAGCAACCACTTTCTCAACTCCTATCTGTCCAGTGTATCAAAACGTAACAGCAAATGCGGTTTCTGATGCAAATGAAATTAAAAAGAACTTAATCATTCAATTAACAGCTCCTGTAAAATGGACTCAATCTGTACAACAAATGATTGCCGACGGTGCTACTTTGTTTACTGAAGTTGGTCCTGGAAAAGTTTTAGCTGGTTTGATTAATAAAATTGATAAAGAAGCGGTCACTGCTAATGCTTAAATTTTAGTATTTGGTGTTCACTATAGTGTTCAGCTTGAAATAAACAAAATCCTCATAAGACAATTTAGACTTATGAGGATTTATTTTTTTATAACTCTCCAGCTTCAACAGAGTTATTGTTTATTATTCCTGTTATTAAATATTTTTGTTCTCTTTTTTCAAAGAAGATAAACCAAGTAGTTCTGGCATTAGGTTTATAGAAAACATAACTTGAACCTAAATATCTAATTATATTCGGAGCTTTCTTGTGAGTTATTTTCTTTATTCTTTCTGGAATTGCATCGTAAATATCAGATACATACTTTTCTGCAGAATCTATAAATCCGAAATATTCCCTTTTATACAATGTAATAACTAAATCATCTAAAGAACGAATAACATCTGGTGTATAAATAACTTCTATTTTCCCCACCATTCTCTTATTCTCCTAATAGATTCCGCTTTAGCCTCTTCAGGAGTTAATCCTTTTGCAAACTCAGCATCAAAATCAAAAGTTTTATGGTCTATTCCCTTAAATTCTGGTTTTAGAGCTTGATATTCTACAGCAGGTTCTTCAACCTTGTTATTTTCTTTATTTTCTTTTTTCGCATTCATAATCACTTTCTTTATATATCAAAATTACGCAAATTGATTGAATAAAAACATATTTAAATTACAGATTTTTCTTTCTTTTTGTAATTGATAATAAACACTCCCAAAATAATAAGTACAGTCGCGATAATAAAATCAACTGTAATTTTTTCATCCAAAAGTAACCAGCCTAAAAACACAGCAATAATAGTGTTGATGTAAGACAAAATAGAAACCTGCACCGCTGTAACATGTTTTAATGCATAATTATAACAGAAAAAAGCAATCACAGATCCAAAAAGAGATAAATACAGAGCTGCAAAAATACTTGTCGAACTCCACGAACTTACATCTGGATTTGGTGAAAAAACAAAAGCCAAAACCAACTGAATACAAGAAGCCGTTGTAAACTGATAAAATAAATTTAGTACAATATTGTTTGATTTATTTGTATGGGTTTTGAGATAAATTGTTCCGGTAGCCCAAGCTAAAATTGCGAAGCCCATAAATACAATTCCGTTTCTGTAATCGGCATCTAAAAACGATCCCAGTCCGTCTTTGAATATTAGAACAACTCCCGAAAATCCGATAATTACACCAACAAAACCTTTTAAGCTCATTTTCTGTAATCCGAACAAAATACTGCCCAGAAAAATAAGAATTGGCGATAACGCACTAATTACAGAAGCTAATCCGCTTGGTAATGTTTGCTCTGCAATTGTGGTAAAACCATTTGCAATCACAACCATTAATATAGACGGAACAAGCTGGTGTTTGAAATTTTCCCATCCAATCCATTTTAACTCTTTTTTGAATAATAAAATAATCAGCATAATTATTCCTGCTAATCCTTGACGAATTGAAGTTACAAACCAAGGCGGAATAGTTTCTACAGCAACTCTAATTCCTAAAAATGTGGTACCCCAAATAATTCCTACTGCAGCTAGTGCAAAAATTAATTTATAATCTAAACTTTCTTTCATAATAAAATACGGTTAAAAAAAAAGTCCCAAATTATATTGTTATAATTTGGGACTTTAAAATTTATAATTTTAAATAAAGGAATTTATTTATTCCTCACTTTCTGTTCCCATTTCCAGGCGCTTGCCATTGCTTCGTCTAAACTTAATTCAGCCTTCCATCCTAAGACATTATTTGCCTTGTCTGTGTTTGCATACGCTTCTGTAATATCTCCTTCACGGCGTGGCATCATTTTATACGGCAATTTCTTATCGCTGACTTTTTCAAAACTATGAATGACTTCAAGGACAGAACTTCCTTTTCCAGTTCCTAAATTGAAGGTTTCTACTTTTGCTAAATTTTTCTTGTTTAATAGACGCTGTAACGCAATAACGTGTGCTTTTGCTAAATCTACAACATGAATATAATCACGAACTGCAGTTCCGTCCGGTGTTGGATAATCATTTCCGAAAACCGAAAGTTCTTGGCGTAGTCCTACTCCAGTTTGTGTAATAAATGGCACTAAATTTTGAGGAACTCCCAACGGTAATTCTCCAATTTCTGTAGAAGAATGCGCTCCAACCGGGTTAAAATAACGCAATAAAATAGCGCTGATATTAGTTACTTTAGCAGTATCTGTAATGATTTCTTCTCCAATTTGCTTTGTATTTCCGTACGGAGACATTGCTACCTGAACTGGCGCGTCTTCTGTAATTGGCATTTTTTCGGCTTGACCGTAAACGGTACAAGATGAACTAAATATAAAACTTGCTTCTGGTTTTTGCTGTAATTGCTGTAGTAAATAAACTAAACTGCTTATGTTGTTTTCGTAATATAATAACGGATTTTCAACGCTTTCGCCAACTGCTTTTGAAGCTGCAAAGTGAATAACTCCAGTAACATCAGAATGTTTTTTAAAGAAATCCTGAACTGCTGTTTTTTCTCTTAAATCGATTTTTTCAAACAACGGTAGTTTTCCTGTAATTTTCTCAATTCCTTTTAAAACTTCTTCTGAAGAATTAGAAAGATCATCAATTATTACAACTTCGAAGTCCTCATTTTGCAATTCGACTACGGTGTGCGAACCGATAAATCCTAACCCTCCTGTTACTAATACTTTCATTTTGTGGTTATTTTTTTTATGTAGTTAATTTATAAGCTTGTCTGGCAATAAGAATCCATTTGCTTTTTTGCTTTTGCCAAACAAGCATTATTCCTATTTTAATATCTTTATCAATTCCACCATCTTTGGTGTGAGCAGCCAAATTATGTCTCACAATTGCAACATCGTTTTGAACGGTAATGGTTTGATCTTGAAAATCAATAGTTACAAAATCAGATTTTCCACTGACAATTCCATCAATAAATTCTGCCTGATTTTGAAAATTTCCGTTAGAATGGACATAAGTCAATTTTTCAGAAGTTAGTGCTTTTAATTTACTTCCGTCAGCATCAATCATTGCCTTACGCAAAATTTCTACCTGATTACCAACAATGGATTCTTCTTTAGAATTTGATTTTTGTGCAAAAACCGAAAACTGAACAAAAATCATTAAAAGTAAAACACTAAATTTTCTCATCTTTATTAACGGATTTATTTACTTAAAAATTCAAGAACAGAATCTGTAATAAATTTAATTTGCTCGTCGTCTAGTTCTGTATGCATCGGCAAAGCAATTACTTCTTTTACCAATTGATTGGTTACCGGAAACTGCTCTTCTTTGTAACGAACATCTACATACGCTTTTTGTGAATGTAAAGGAATTGGGTAATAAATTGCACAAGGAATTGCTTTATCCAGCAAATGCTGCATTAAGGCATCACGATCTGCATCGATAATTCTTAAAACATATTGGTGGAAAACGTGATCATTTTGATCTGCATCAAACTGAGGTGTAATAATTTTTGCATTTCCAGCAAAAGCTGCATTATATTTAGTTGCAGCTCTACGGCGTGCTTTATTATATTCGTCTAATAATGGTAATTTTGCGTTTAAAACTCCTGCTTGTATACTATCTAAACGTGAATTTACCCCCACAACATCATGGTGGTAACGCTCGTACATTCCGTGATTTACGATGCCGCGGATAATGTGCGCTAATTTATCATCATTTGTAAAAATTGCTCCACCGTCTCCATAACAGCCTAAGTTTTTAGACGGAAAAAAAGAAGTTGCCGCAACATGACCTATTACTCCTACTTTACTTTTTGTTCCCGATTTAGAAACATAATCTGCACCAATTGCCTGCGCATTATCTTCAATTACATATAAATTGTGTTCTGCAGCAATTTCCATAATCGCGTCCATATTGGCAGCACGACCAAATAAATGTACCGGAACAATTGCTTTTGTTTTTGGCGTGATTGCTTTTTTAAGCGCTTCGATATCGATGTTCATATTTGCCATATCAACATCAACCAAAACTGGCGTTAATTGCAATAAAGCAATTACCTCAACTGTCGCTGCAAAAGTAAAATCGGCTGTAATAACTTCATCGCCCGGTTTTAGATCTAATCCCATCATTGCAATTTGCAGTGCATCGGTTCCGTTTGCACAAGGAATTACGTGTTTTGCACCTAAATATTCTTCAAGGTTTTTTTGAAACTGATGAACTAAAGGTCCATTTATATAAGTATTTGTGTCTAAAACTTCTTGAATTGAAGCATCAACAGCAGTTTTTATTTTTTCGTATTGACTCTTTAAGTCAACCATTTGAATTTTTTTCATTTTCAATATTTGTTTAAAAATTAAAGATCCGGTTTTAACACCTATTCTTTAAAAGGAGGAACAAAAATAGTTATTTAATACCTTCAAACAATGAAAATAGTCGAAAGAAACGTAATTTAGCCACAAAAATTTATACATGCTTTTTTTATACAATTTAGTAGTTTCTCTTGCGGGGTTTTTTCTGAAAATCATCGCACTCTTTAGTCCGAAAATTAAACTTTTTGTAGATGGCCGAAAAAATGTTTTTGCTATACTCGAAGAAAAAATAAAACCAACAGATAAAACAATTTGGTTTCATTCTGCATCACTTGGAGAATACGAGCAAGGCTTGCCGGTAATCGAAAAGATAAAAGAAAAATATCCTTCACATAAAATAATAGTTACTTTTTTCTCTCCTTCAGGTTATGAAGTACGCAAAAACAATACTGTTGCCGATGTTACTATTTACCTTCCTTTAGACACTAAAAGTAATGCTAAACGATTTTTTAAATTAGCACATCCTGAATTGGCTTTCTTTATTAAATATGAATTTTGGCTTAATTATTTAAAGGAATTAGAAACAAACAAAGTTCCCACTTATTTGATTTCAGGTATTTTTAGAGACAATCAAATGTTTTTTAAATGGTATGGCGGATTTTACAGAAAAGCGCTTAAAGCTTTTATGTATTTCTTTGTTCAGAATGAAAAATCAAAAGAAAAAATTGAAGGTATTGGGTTTCATAATGTAATTGTTTCCGGCGATACTCGTTTTGATCGTGTTAATGCGATTTTAGAACGAGACAATTCTCTTGATTATATTGAGAAATTTAAAAATAACAAACCTGTAATAGTTATTGGAAGTTCATGGCCAAAAGACGAAGCTCTTTTAGCTGAATATATTAATCAGTCTTCAGAAGATGTTAAATTTATTATTGCACCGCATAATATTAAGACTGATCAAATTGCAAATCTGAAAGCACAGCTTAGCAAACGAACTATTTTATTTTCAGAAAAAGAAAATGTCGATTTATCTAATTATTCTGTATTTATAATAGACACTATAGGTTTGCTTACTAAGATTTACAGTTACGGAACGATTGCTTATGTTGGCGGCGGATTTGGAAATCCCGGAATTCATAATATACTTGAACCTGCTACATTTGGAATTCCGATTTTAATCGGACCTAACTATTCCAATTTTGCAGAGGCCGTTTTACTGGTTAAACTTGGAGGCTGTATTCCTGTTTCTTCTTTTGAAGAATTAAAACAAAATTTTGATCTCTTGCTAACGGATGAAAGTTTTCTAAAAGAGAAAAGCGAAATCTGCAAATCATATATTCAAGACAATAAAGGCGCAACGGAAAGCATCATGAAAATCGTCTCAAAATAGTTTCAAAACAACAATCATAGAGTCCTGACATCATTTTTTATAAAAAAACCTTCTAAAAGAGCTTATTTTAATTTTTAGAAACTGTGTAATAATCAATGAAAAACAAAATAAACCACAATCAAAACAACCAAACAATCGATTCTCTTGTAGAATATTCAATAAAAAATAATTTACACAAAACATAAGATAATACCACGTTTTATTTGCGTTTTGGCATATTATTTGATAAATAAGATAATCGTGAGCAATGAAAATATTTTAAAAAAAAAATAAAAAAATATTTTACATATTAAAAAATTTATATCTTTGCCACGAATTAATAATTAACCTTTTATAATAAAGTAAGATGAAAAAAGTATTTTTAAGTTTAGCTGTTGTTGCTGTTTTAACTGTTGTATCTTGTAAAAAAGCTGACGCTGCTGCTGATGCTACTGCTGTAGATTCTACTGCTGTAACTGTTGATTCTGCTGCTGCTGTAGTCGATTCTGCTGCTGCAACTGTTGACTCTGCTGCTGCAAAAGTTGATTCTGCTGCTGCAAAAGTTGAAGAAGCTGCTCCAGCTAAAAAGTAATTCTAAATTACTCAAAAAATTAAAAAGCTATCTTTTATTAGATAGCTTTTTTTTGTGCTTTATATTTTTTGTAAGCATAAAAAAAGGGCGTTTTGAAATTTTATCTCAAAAACGCCCTTTTTTTTACTCCGCTGCTTCTTCAAACACTTCTTCATCTCCAAAAATCGATTCGCTGGATGCGAAATCTAAAATCTCTGCCCTCGTAGCATAATTTACAATTTCCTTAATCCCTTTCTGCAAAAGCAATTCAGTTGTATATTTCCGACTTACTGCAAAATAAACTTCCCCCAACATCAATTTAAAGAAATACTTCCCCCCAGAGCCTTTAAATCTTAAAAATTTAGCCTGATCTATATTCGCCTTAAATTTCTCAATATCTTCTTCACATTCAAATTTCAACTCATAACTTAAACTTGTAAAAATCACTTTTCCTTTTCTCGAAGTAAAAACAAATTTATATTCATCATTAAATCTTTTACTAATTACAAAAGCCCCCATATTTAGATTTCAGATTTTAGAATGTTGATTTTAGATTTTTCTTTAGACTCTTAGACTCTTAGATTCTTAGATTCTTAGATTCTTAGATTCTTAGATTCTTAGATTCTTAGATTCTTAGATTCTTAGATTCTTAGATTCTTAGATTCTTAGATTCTTTAAAATAAATTTACTTCGCAAATTTATTTTTAAGATGAGTTTACACAATAAAAAAAGCCTCTTCAAAAAGAAGAGGCTTTAGTACTCAGAGCGGGACTTGAACCCGCACGAACATTGCTGTTCACTGGATTTTAAGTCCAGCGTGTCTACCAATTTCACCATCCGAGCATTATATGGTTTTGAGCGAAAAACGGGGCTCGAACCCGCGACCTCGACCTTGGCAAGGTCGCGCTCTACCAACTGAGCTATTTTCGCGTTTCAAATCTTAGTAAGAACTGCAACACTTGTTTCGTATTGCGAGTGCAAATTTAGGACATTTATTCAATTATACAAGCGTTTTTCAAAAAAATATTTCACTTATTTTATAACTTTCTGATAACCTAAACTTTAAATTTGAAAATTTTACAAATTTATTTTTTCACCAACATTCTTTTGATCTCATTCAGCTTCATTAAGGCTTCAACTGGTGTGATCGCATTTATATCAAGACCTAGAATTTCTTCTTTTATTTCTTCCAATAATGGATCATCCAAATTAAAGAAACTCATTTGCATTTCATCATTTGCAGATTTCACTCCATTTAATGCATCACTTGAATGATTTTTTTCTAATTTCTTTAATAGTTTCTGTGCTTTTAGAATAACAATCTGAGGCATTCCCGCCATTTTTGCCACATGTATACCAAAACTATGCGCACTTCCGCCTTTTACAAGCTTTCTAATAAAAAGAACAGTATCTTTTAATTCTTTTACTGCAACATTATAATTCTGAATCCTCGGCAAAGATTCTGTCATTTCGTTTAACTCATGATAATGTGTCGCAAACAAAGTTTTTGGTTTTGACGGATGCTCATGCAAAAAATCGGCAATCGCCCAAGCAATAGAAATTCCGTCATATGTACTTGTTCCTCTTCCAATTTCATCCAGCAATACTAAACTTCTGTCAGAGATATTATTCAAAATAGAAGCTGTTTCGTTCATTTCTACCATAAACGTAGATTCTCCCATCGAAATATTATCCGATGCTCCTACTCTGGTAAAGATTTTATCAACAATTCCCATTCTTACGCTGTCTGCAGGAACAAAACTTCCCATTTGAGCCAATAATACAATTAAGGCTGTTTGTCTTAAAATAGCAGACTTACCAGACATGTTGGGCCCGGTAATCATAATAAGCTGCTGCGTTTCTCTGTCCAGAAAAACATCATTGGCAATATAAGGAGTACCAACAGGCAATTGTTTTTCGATTACAGGGTGTCTTCCGTTTTTAATATCCAATTCAAAAGTTTCATCTATTTCCGGACATACATATTGATTTTCAATCGCTAATTGTGTAAACGAACATAAACAGTCTAATTGCGCTACCAAAAACGCGTTCATTTGAACTGGTTTAATATAAGTAGCAATCCAAGCCACTAATTGCTCAAAAAGTTCGGTTTCAATTTTATGAATTTTTTCTTCAGCACCTAAAATTTTTGTTTCGTATTCTTTTAATTCTTCGGTAATATAACGCTCTGCATTTACCAAAGTCTGCTTACGAATCCATTCTGCCGGAACTTTATCTTTATGCGTATTTCTAACTTCTATATAATATCCAAAGACATTATTGAATGATATTTTCAAAGAAGAAATTCCGGTTGCTTCAGATTCTCTTTTTTCAATTCCTTCTAAATATTCTTTTCCTGTTGTAGAAATTGCACGTAAATCATCCAATTCTTCGTTAATTCCTTTTGCAATCGCATTTCCTTTTGCAATCGCAACGGGCGCGTCCTGATTTAAAGTTGTTTTGATTTTTTCTCTTAGCAAGTCACAAGCATGCAGACTGTCTCCGATTACTTTTACAGCTTCTTGTGGACTTTCCAGAGCTAAAGTTTTAATTGGAATTATAGCATCCAGAGATTCTTTTAAATAAACAATTTCTCGAGGTGAAATTTTTCCTGTTGCAATTTTGGAAATCAAACGCTCTAAATCTGAAATCTGTTTGATTTGATATTGAATATTTTGTAAAACCTCTTGATTCGATTTCAAATACGAAACCACGTCATGACGGCTTTTTATTTTATTATTATCTTTTAAAGGAAGAGCAAGCCAACGTTTTAATAAACGACCTCCCATTGGCGAAAGCGTTCTGTCTATTACATCTAAAAGTGTTACTGCATTTGGATTATAACTGTGATATAATTCCAGGTTTCGAATCGTAAAACGATCCATCCAAACATAAGCATCTTCTGCAATACGCTGAATTGCCGTGATATGCTGCACACGATTGTGCTGCGTTTCTGATAAATAATATAAAATTGCTCCAGAAGCAATAATTCCTTCTTTTAATTCTTCTACACCAAAACCTTTTAAGGAAGAGGTTTGAAAATGTTTTGTTAATGTTTCTAGTGCATAATCTTCTTTGTAAATCCAATCTTCCAAGTAAAAGCTATGAAAATCTTCTCCGAATGCATCTTTAAAATCAGTCTTACAGGTTTTTGGAACTAAAACTTCGCTTGGATTAAAATTCTGAAGTAATTTATCAATGTATTCTGCATTTCCCTGCGCTGTAAGAAACTCACCGGTAGAAACATCTAAAAAGGCAACTCCTATATTTTTATTAGCAAAATAAACCGATGCTAAAAAGTTGTTTGTTTTTGATTGTAAAACTTCATCATTAAGAGAAACTCCGGGAGTTACCAATTCTGTAACGCCACGTTTTACAATAGTTTTGGTCATTTTTGGATCTTCAAGCTGATCACAAATTGCTACACGAAGTCCTGCTTTTACTAATTTCGGCAGATAAGTATTAATAGAATGATGCGGAAAACCGGCCAGCGCCGTTTCGGTTTCAGAACCTGCACCTCTTTTTGTCAAGGTTATACCAAGAATTTTAGAGGCTCTAATGGCATCTTCTCCAAAGGTTTCGTAAAAATCTCCTACTCTGAAAAGCAGACATGCATCAGGATATTTTCTCTTGATTTCGTTATACTGTTTCATTAAGGGTGTTTCTTTCACCACTTTATCTTTAGCTGCCAAATTGTTATGTTTTAAATGAAAAAATCAGACAGCGAATTTAGGATTTTTTGAAAGAATATTGAAGCGTTCAAAAATTAAAATATTTTAAGAAATTTTTAAGTTGAGATATAAGATTTTTACATAGATTTGTTCATAATTAAAACAAAGATTCTAAAAGATGAAAAAAATAATCTTAATTGCTATGTTAGCTGTAGTTGGAATTACAGCTTCTAATGCTCAGGCTAAAAAAGGAACAGCTAAAGTTGCAAAAGTTGAAGGAGCTGGAATGGCTTTTGAAACTGAAACTATTGACTACGGAACTATCGCACACAATGCTGATGGAAAACGTGAGTTTGTTTTCGTTAACAACGGAACTAAACCATTAATCATCACTAACACACAAGGTTCTTGTGGATGTACAGTTCCTACAACACCAAAAGAGCCAATCGCTCCAGGTGCTAAAGGTATTATTGGTGTAAAATATGCTACTGACAGAGTTGGTGCTTTTACAAAAACTGTAACTGTTACTTCTAACGCTGAAGGACAACCAACAAAAGTACTTACTATTAAAGGTACAGTTTTACCAGATCCAGTAAAAAGCTAATCTGAGAAACAATAAAATAATTAAAAAAGCTTCCTTATCTTTGGAAGCTTTTTTTATAACCTCAATTCAAAACAAATGAGAAAACTTGAAAATAGCGAATTAGACCGTAAATCGATTGAAGATTTTAAGAAATCAGAGAAAACACCGCTGATTTTAGTATTAGATGATATTCGCAGCTTACATAATATTGGATCTGTATTTAGAACTGCCGATGCTTTTTTGGTAGAAAAAATAATCTTATGTGGTATTACCGCTACCCCACCCAATAAAGAAATTCATAAAACTGCTTTGGGGGCAACTGAGACTGTTGCTTGGGAGCATCATGAAAATGTTTTGGAAGTTATTGAAAATCTTAAAAAGGAAAATGTAGTAACTCTGGCTATTGAACAAGTTGAAAGCGCGATTTTTCTTCAGGATTTTAAAGTAGAAGAAAATCAAAAATATGCTTTAGTTTTTGGTAACGAAGTCTATGGTGTAGCGCAGGAGGCAGTTGCTATCTGCGACGGTTGTATTGAAATTCCTCAATTGGGAACTAAACATTCTCTAAACATTGCTGTTAGTGCCGGAATTGTTGTTTGGGATTTGTTTCAAAAACTAAATTGACCAACAAGTAATTAAATAAAAATTTCACCTTAAAGTTGTGATTTTAAAGTTATTTTTAGAGTTTAATTGTTAGAAATTGAAATATTTTTTTTTATTATTATAAAATTGATACTTTTATAAAATGAAAAATAATAGTTCTCTAAAAATATCTTTTTTATTCGCTTTATTACTATCCAGTTTTTTTGGCTTTGCACAATATACCGCAATTCCTGATCCAAATTTTGAACAGGCATTAATCGATTTAGGAATTGATTCTGGTGTTATTGATCATCAGGTTTTGACAGCAAATGCTGCCAATGTAAAAATATTATCAATTCCTGGAAGAGGTATTTTTGATTTATCAGGAATTGAAGCTTTTACAAAATTAGAGCTATTAGATTTGGGATTATCAGACAATAATAATCCTTTTATAAAAAATAAAATTCCTTCTTTAAATCTTTCAAATAATTTACTGCTTAGAAGTTTAGATTGCGGTTATAATGAATTAACAACGCTTGATGTTACAAAAAACACAGCTTTAGAAGTTTTAGTTGTAGAAAATAATCAACTAAGCAGTTTAGATGTATCTCAAAACATATTACTAGTAAGTTTATTTTGTTCCAACAACAATCTTACTGCTTTAGACGTTACAAAAAATACATCTTTAGTAGGCTTAAGTTGTACTTCAAATAAGATAAGCACTTTAGATGTATCTAAAAATATTTTTTTACGAGATTTCAGTTGTGCCTCTAACAATCTATCAAACATTGATGTTTCTGCAAATGTTAATCTTGATTATTTTAATATACTTGCAAATCATTTGACGTCGCTAGATGTTACAAAAAATACAAAATTGTCAGTTTTAAATTGTCGCTTCAATCAATTAAAAAGTTTAGACATCTCTACAAACACTAATTTATTTAATTTTTGGTGTGATAGTAACCAATTGACTTATTTGAATTTAAAGAATGGACAAAATTCAAAACTTACCGCTCTTGACTTAAAAAACAATCCAGCTCTTACGTGCGTACTAGTAGATAATGTCTCTTATTCCAACACCAATTGGTCAACGTTTAAAGACGCATCTGCTTCTTATTCTAACAATTGTAATGCCGTGGCCGCTACAGCACCAATATTAAAGTCAACAGGAAATCAACTATACTGTCCACAAACCAATATTAAAATTGTTGAAGATTTTTCTATAACTCACGATCCAGCAGAAACTGGAACAGAGGCAATTTATATTCAAATTTCATCTGGTTATGCAGCAGGATTAGATAAACTGGAACTTTCTAATCTAGCATCACATCCATCAGTATCTTTTAGCTGGGATCCTTCAGCCGGAAAATTAACATTGTCTAGTGCTACAGGCGGAGACGTCCTATACTCAGAGCTGGAACTTGCAATAAAAGATGTTGTTTATTCAAATTCTTCTGCAACAGCTTCAGGAACCAGAACTTTTTCTATTACACTTGGACAAGCCAATTATTTACCATCAACACAACATTATTATCAATACATTCCGATCGTTGGTATAACCTGGACAAATGCTAAAATTGCTGCAGAATCTGATGCTAATATTTACTATGGAATAAGAGGATATTTAGCCACGATTTTATCTGCCGATGAAGCCAAATTAATTGGAGAACAAGCATCTGGAACTGGCTGGATTGGTGGCAGCGATGCAGAAATTGAAAGCGTATGGAAATGGGTTACAGGTCCGGAAGCTGGAACAGTTTTCTGGAACGGAAATGCAAATGGATCAACTCCAAATTACGCGTTTTGGAATAATGGCGAACCTAACCAGCAAGGTGATGAAGATTATGCACATATTACACAACCCGGTGTCGGATTAAGAGGTTCTTGGAATGACTTATCTAATACTGGCTCTTTAACACCTGGTGATTCTTATCAGCCAAAAGGATATATTGTTGAATATGGCGGGATGCCTGGCGATCCTATTTTGCAAATCGCAACAAGTACCAAAATTACTATTCCTGTAATTAATACATTGCTTACACCAAATCCTGTATGTGATTCTGGCAGTTTTACTTTAAATGCCACTGCTACAACCGGAGCAACAATCAGTTGGTACGATGCAGCTGTTGGAGGAAATTTATTAACAACCGGAGCTACTTACACGACACCAACAATAAACACTACAACCATTTATTATGCTGATGCCGGCTGTGAAACCAATAGAAGATCAGTTACTGCTGTAGTTAATAAAACACCAAATAACCCTGTTTCAACTTCGCCGACTGTTACAAGATGCGGTGCGGGAACTGTAACACTTGAAGCGAGTTCAAATGTTGGTACTATTAACTGGTTTACAGACGCTTCTGGAGGGACAAGTATTTATAATGGAAATTCTTTTACAACTCCATCAATCTCTTCTAATACAACTTATTACGCTGAGGCATCAAACAATGGCTGTATCAACACAAATCGTACCGCTGTCAATATCATTATTTATACACCGCCAGTTGTTACCGATGAAACTTTGGTTTTATGCCAATCTCAAAAAATTACATTAAATGCCGGAATTGCCGGAATGAGTTATTTATGGTCTAATGGTGCAACAACTCAAACTACCGAGGTAAATGCCGGAGGAAAATATACTGTTGTGGTTACAGATCCAGGTCCTGGAAGCTGTAGCAGCACTAAAACAGTAACTGTTGAAGAACACTTAAAACCAGAAATAGATAAAATTGATGTTGCCGGAACGAGAGCAATAATCAATACGACTAAACCTCAAGATTATTTTGAATATTCTGTAGACGGCGTAAATTTTCAGGATTCGAATATATTTTATGATGTTCCCGGAGGTTTACAGACGGCTTATGTAAGAGAAAAAAGCGGATGCGGTCAAGATACACAGCAATTTGTTGTACTTGTTTTTCCTCCATTTTTTACTCCAAATAATGATTCTTATAATGATGTTTGGGAAGTAACGGGAATGGAAAATTATCCGCAGGCTGAGGTAACAATTTTTGACCGATACGGAAAACTGATTGCAAATTTAAATCATTCTAAAATGAGCTGGGACGGAACTTTTGAAAGAACTCCACTGCCCGCTTCTGATTATTGGTATGCCTTAAAAATTGACAATACTTTGCCTATTTTAAAAGGACATTTTTCACTAAAAAGATAATTACTTTAATTAGAAAATGTGTCAATTTGATAATTAGATAATGCTTTACATTCGTAAAAACAATTTTCTAATTATCAAATTTATTAATTGGCACATTAACCAATCTTCTTCTGAATTTCATTCAAGATAAAAATATAATCTTCGTGTTTTTTTACAAAATCACGATCTGAAACGTCTATAATTAAAACATTCAAATCGGTTTGGGATTTTATATATTCTAAATAGCCGTTATTGATTTTTTCTAAATAAGTCGCTTCAATATTTTGCTCATAAGTCCTGCCTCTTTTTTTGATATTTTGAAGCAATCGATCTGTATTTTGATACAGATAAATATATAAATCCGGCTTTGGCATTTCTTTGTAAATGATATCGAATAAATTTCGGTACAAACGATATTCATCTTCTGCCAATGTAATTTTAGCAAAAATCAAAGATTTAAAAATATGATAATCGGCTACAATAAAATCTTTAAACAAATCAAACTGAGCCAAATCATCTGATAACTGCTGATAACGATCTGCCAGAAAAGACATTTCTAACGGAAATGCGTATCGGTTTTGATCTTTATAAAACTTCGGCAGAAAAGGATTGTCTGCAAAACGCTCTAAAACCGTTTTTGCATTAAAATCTTCTGCAATTTTATGCACAAGCGTTGTTTTTCCAGCTCCAATATTTCCTTCAAAAGAGATATAATTAAATTTTTCTAATGGAATTTGATTTAGCGGACTTTTTAAATCCTGAACTACAGTACAAACGCTGTCATCTGGCGAAACGGCAATTAATTCTGAAATAGATTTATGAAGAACAGGATGTTTCCAATCTAATTTTAAATCTTGTAACGGCAATAAAACAAAATTTCGGTTCTGCATTAAAGGATGCGGTACCTGAAGTTTTTCAGAATCAATAACTTCATCATCAAAAACAATCACATCAACATCAATAATTCGGGATTGATATCCTTGTTGTTCAGATCTGATTCTTCCTAATTGTTTTTCAACTTTTAAAACCTGATTTAATATTTTATGTGATGCAGCATTGGTATGCAAAAGAAGCGCGCAATTGTAAAAAGCATCACTTTCAAACCCCCACGCAGGCGTTTCATATAGTTTTGAAACCCGAATAACACAACCTACTTCCCGATGTATCAGTTCGATACAACTTTCGATGTTAGCCAGCCTATTTCCCTGATTACTTCCTATAGATAAAACGACTTGATGCTGTGATTTCATAATTAATGCAAATTAACTAAAACTATTTTAGAATTAACAATATATTTGTGTACGGGCTCATGTAATCGATTAAAAATTGTGCCTTAAAATTTGTAACATATTAGCCTTTTTTGCTACTTATTAAAAAAATATACTTATGAAGTTTTTAGGAAATGTACTTGCTACAGTGATTGGTATTTTTGTTTTTATCATGCTCTTCTTTTTTGGAGTAATACTCATTGGAGCTATTTTTGGAGGAGAAGATGCCGTGTCTGTTAAAGCCGATTCTGTTATTGAATTGGATTTAAAAGACATTAAAAATGATTATGCCGGAAAATACAAAGATCCGTGGGTTACTGTCTTTTCAGATAAAAAAGAGATCGGAATTACTGATGTTATAAACGCTATCGAAGCTGCAAAAACGGATGATAAAATTAAAGGAATCTCGATCTTAAATGACGAATCTTCTTTAGGATTAGCGCAATATAAAGATTTGAGAAATGCTTTGGAAAGCTTTAAAAAATCAGGAAAATTTGTTTGGGCATACGCTAATACGTATTCTCAAAAAGAATATTATTTAAATTCTGTTGCCAATACCGTTTATTTAAATCCTGCGGGAGATTTAGATTTTAAAGGACTTTCTTCTGAAGTGATGTTCTTTAAAGATTTTCAGGACAAATCAGGTATTAAAATGGAAGTGATTCGTCACGGAAAATACAAAAGTGCTGTTGAGCCATTTTTAGAAAATAAAATGAGTGACGCCAACAGAGAGCAAATGACGGCTCTTTTGAATTCTATCTGGACAACGGTTTCTACAGATATTTCAAAAAGCAGAAATATTCCTCTTCCTAAATTAAATGAAATTGCAGACGGTTTACTGGCCAGAACTCCAGAAATGGCAAAAGCACAGCACTTAGTAGATGTTGTAGCCTATGAAGATGTTTATCATAACGCAATCAAAAAAGCATTAAAAGTAACAGGTGACGATGATTATAATAAAATTTCGATAGAAGATTATACTCAAAACAATGTTACTACTGCTTTAACGAATACAGCAAGCGATCAAATTGCTATTATTTACGCTCAAGGCGAAATTATGGGCGGTGAAGGCGACGTTACCGTAATTGGTGAGGGTTCTATGCGTCGTTCTTTGCAGGAAGCCAGAAAAAATGACGATGTAAAAGCGATTGTTCTTAGAATTGACAGCCCGGGCGGAAGCGCTTTAACTTCTGATTTGATCTGGAGAGAAATTGAAATTACTAAAAAAGTAAAACCAGTTGTAGTTTCTATGGGTAATTATGCTGCTTCTGGAGGTTATTATATTGCTTGTAATGCCGATAAAATATTTGCAGAAAGTAATACTATTACAGGATCTATTGGTGTATTTGGTATGCTGCCAAATTTTAGTCCGCTTGCCAATAAATTAGGAATTAATACCGAGCAGGTAAAAACACACGAAAATGCTGCAAACTACAGTCCGTTTGTGCCAATTGACGAAAAATTTAAAGCGTTTACTTTAGAAGGTGTAGAAAAAATTTACAACGAATTTGTAACGCATGTGGCGCAAGGCCGAAAAATGACTTTTGCGCAAGTAGACGCAATTGCACAAGGAAGAGTTTGGTCTGGATCTGAGGCTATAAAAATTGGTTTAGTAGATCAAATTGGAGGTCTTAATGATGCTATTGCCGAAGCTGCTAAAATCGCAAAAGTAAAAACATACAGCACACAAAATTATCCAGAATACGAAAAGAAATTCAGCGATATACTTTCTGGTCTGCCTTTTGCACAGTCTAAAGAAGCTTTTATAAAAGAAGAAATTGGCGAAGAAAACTATATGCTTATCGAGCAGGTAAAAAAATTCCAAAACCAAAAAGGTGTTCAGGCAGTAATGCCGTTTGGTATTAACATTCACTAATCTTATTAGAAAATGAATAAAATAATCCTTCTTCTGACCATTCTTTTCCTGAGTTTTGTAAATGCTCAGGATAAAAAAGAGCTTACTTATAAAGAATCTCCAATAACCTTAAAAATTAATGTAGATCTGCTTTATGGGACTTTGACAACTCCGGATTTGACAAAAAAAGTTCCAGTAGCTTTAATCATTGCGGGTTCGGGACCAACGGACAGAAATGGAAATAATCCGATGATGAAAAACAATTCGCTAAAAATGCTTGCAGAAGCTTTGGCTAAAAACGGAATTGCATCATTACGATTTGACAAAAGAGGGATTGGAGAAAGTAAAAAATCGGCAATTTCAGAATCAAGTCTGGTTTTTGAAAATTATACGGAAGATGTAAAAAGCTGGATTAATTTATTAAAACAAGACAAACGTTTTTCTAAAGTGATTCTTATCGGACATAGCGAAGGTTCTTTGATTGGAATGATTGCCGGCGCCAAAGCAGACAAATTTATTTCTATTGCAGGAGCAGGAGATTCGGCAGATAAAATTTTGAAAACACAAATTGCTGCTAAATCGATGAAGCAAATTGAGGATATGACTTTTCCGATTATTGATAGTTTAAAGAACGGAAATAAGGTAAAAAAAGTTGATCCAATGCTAAATTCTCTTTTTAGACCAAGCATTCAGCCTTATTTAATTTCCTGGTTTAAATACAATCCGCAGACAGAAATTCAGAAATTAACCGTACCTATATTAATATTACAAGGAAACAACGATTTACAAGTTACAGTGCAGGATGCCGAGAATTTAGCAAAAGCAAATAAAAATGCTGAACTCTTAATCGTTGATAAAATGAATCATATCATGAAAGTTATTGATGGTGATCAGCAAGCAAATTTAGCCAGTTATAACAACGAAACTTTACCCATTTCTGAAACACTGACAAACAAAATTGTTTCTTTTATTCAGAAATAACAATAAAGACAAAATTAAATCCGTTTGAATATAAGATCAAACGGATTTTTTATTTTAACAAATAGCTAAAATTTCCTACATTTTTTAGTAAACTTTTATCTCAAACTCAACCAAAAAAAACTACTTTTGCAGAGTTGATTTTAACATTAAACCCTCAAATGAAATTAATATGCTTAAGAAAATTTTAAAAATAACTGCTATCCTACTAGTAGTAATTGTAGCTTCATTATTTGCTATTCCTTATTTCTTTAAAGACCAGATTAAGGCCAAAATTGCTCAGGCAATCAACGAAAGTGTTGATGCTAAAGTAAGTTTTGCAGATGCCGATTTAAGTTTGTTTAGAAACTTCCCCAATGCAAGTGTTGGAATCGAGAAATTGGTGATCATAAACAAAGCGCCTTTTGAAGGTGATACTTTGGTTTCGCTTGGCGAATTAAACTTAAAAATGAGTATTAAAGAACTTTTTAAAGGAAAGGATGAACCTTTAAGTATTCAGGGAATTACCTCAACAAATGGTTTAATCAATATTATCTTTAATAAAGACGGTGTCGGAAATTTTGACATTGCGCTTAAAGACAAAGAAAAAACAGAAAAAGACGAAGCGAGTAAACCGCTTTCGCTAAAAATTCAGAACTACAAAATCGAAAATTTTACTTTTAGATATATCGATCAGGGTTCTAAAATAAAAATGGTTATTGACAGCTTAAATCATGAAGGAACAGGAGATTTCACCAATTCTAAACTTGATTTAACCACAAAATCTACAGCAAAAGTTTCTTTAGACATGGATAAGATGAATTACATGAAAAATGTAAAACTGACTCTAGACGCTGTTTTAGGAATTGATTTAGAAAAAAGCAAATATACTTTTAAAGAAAACAAAGCTTTAATAAACCAATTGCCGTTAGAATTTGACGGATTTATACAAATGGTTGAAAAAGGCCAGATTTATGATTTAAAATTCAAAACGCCAACTTCATCATTTACCAACTTCTTAGGATTAATTCCGTCTGCTTATTCTTCTAGTTTAAACGGCGTAAAAACTACTGGTGATTTTACCGTTGTTGGTTTTGCAAAAGGAGAATTAACAGATACTACGGTTCCTAAATTCAATATTGCGATTGCATCAAACAATGCTTCTTTTCAATATCCAAACCTTCCAAAATCGGTTCAGAATATTGTAATTGATACCAAGATTATAAATGAAACAGGAATCTTAAATGACACCTACGTTAATTTAGATAAACTTTCGTTTAGAATCGATCAGGATGTTTTTAGCGCTAAAGCGAATATTAAAAACATTACGGTAAACCCAATTGTAGATGCTGCCTTAAAAGGAACGATCAATTTAGCCAACCTTTCTAAAGCGTATCCAGTTAAAATGGATAAACCTTTGGCGGGTATTTTAAAAGCAGACGTAACTACCAATTTTGATATGGCTTCTGTAGAAAAAAGTCAATACCAAAACATCAAAAATGCTGGTACAATGAGTTTGTCTGGATTTAAATATACAGATGAAAACAATAAATCTATGAACATCAGCACTGCTTTAGTGCAGTTCAATACTAGTACCATCAACTTAAAACAATTTGATGCTACAACTGGAAAAAGTGATTTAAGCATCAACGGAGTTTTAGAGAATTTCTATGGTTTTATGTTTAAAAAACAGGAACTTAAAGGAAATTTCAACATGAGCTCAAACCAATTGGCAGTTGATGATTTTATGACTTCTGGCGAACCTGCGAAAACGGGAACAACAACAGAAACAAAAACTCCAGCAAAACCAGCTGAAGCAATGAAAATTCCTGCGTTCTTAAATTGTACTTTGAATGCAAAAGCAACAACGGTTTTATATGATAATTTAAAACTAAAAGATGTTTCTGGAAAATTAATTATCAAAGATGAAAAAGCAACTTTAGAGAATTTTAAAACATCGATTTTTGGAGGTTCTATCGGATTGACAGGAACTGTTTCTACAAAAGAAAAAGTGCCGACTTTTGATATGAATTTAGGTTTTAACCAAGTGGATATTGCGCAGACTTTTACGCAATTGGACATGATGAAAAAAATTGCTCCAATTGCCGGAATCATTAATGGAAAATTAAATTCGACTATTAAATTGAATGGAAATCTGGATGCTAAAGAATTGACTCCAGACTTAAAATCTATTTCGGGAGATTTATTAGGTCAATTGCTTTCTACTACTGTAAATGCTAAAAACTCAACACTTTTAAATTCTTTAAGCTCTAATGTCAAATTCCTTGATGTCAATAAATTAAACTTAAATGATTTAAAAATGGCATTGACTTTTGAGAATGGTAAAGTAAACGTAAAACCATTTGACATTAAATATCAAGACATTAAAGCTACTATTGGCGGAACTCACGGTTTTGACCAAAACATGAATTATAACATTAAGTTTGATGTTCCGGCGAAATATTTAGGAAGTGATGCAAATGCTTTGATTGCAAAATTGTCTCCTGCAGATGCTGCGAAACTGGACAATATTCCGATTAATGCTGTATTAACTGGTAATTTTTCTAATCCAAAAATTTCTACGGATATGAAAAGTGCGGTTACAAGTTTAACGACACAATTGGTGAATCAACAGAAAGAGAAATTAACTCAAAAAGGAGCTTCTGCACTTACTGATTTGATTAATAAAAATACGAAAGCCAAAGATACTACAAAAGCGGCAGCAACAGAAAAGGAACAAAAAACTCAGGAAGTAACTAAAAAAGCAAGTGACTTGTTGAATGGTTTATTTAAGAAGAAAAAATAAACCATAGTATATATAAAAAGAAAAAGGCCAATCTGATAGATTGGCCTTTTTTATATTAAACTGCTTTAGAATAAACTTTTAATTTGCCATTATTCAAAATAGTATTAAAAGCTTTGAAGAGATCATTTTTAGAATAACTGTTAAGATCTATTCCGATACTGCTGTTATCATAAGGCTGATATCTTTTTAGATCTGAAACAGAAAATAATCCTGCTGTTGGCGTCTGAACCGAACTTGACAAGTGCATAATGCCGCTGTCTGCACCAATAAACAATTCTGTGTTGGCTATAAACGCGCCAATTTCGCGAATATCTTTACTATAAAATGTTGGAGCTTGAAAACCTATTTGAGATACATTTTCTACAGGCAGAACCTCAACAATATTATACTCTTTATATCTTTCTTTTAATTCTTTATAAAAATCATTCCACCACTCTTCTGATAAGCATTTTTGTCCTGTTGCATACGTAAATATGCTAATTGTCTTTTTAGCTTTACTCACTAACTGATCGAGTGTTTTTTTACCTTCTGCTAATTCAGCAGAACTTAAATTAAGATTCAGCGGTGCAATTATTCTATTGCTTTTCTCAATCCCTAATTTGGTTAGATAATTGCGAAAATTATAAACTGGGCGTTTTGCAATATGTTCGTAATCACTTTTTGTCATTTCATCCAGATTGTCCAGATCACCAAAAAACTTATACTTGGCATTGGCAACTTTAACAGCCAATCTTCCCGATGAAGAATTTTGATCGACGTTTATGGCAAGATCATATTTTTGGCTTCTTATTAAAAACCAGACTTTAAGATAGTTATATAAGTGTTTGAAAGGTTTTTTAGGCAGGTCAATTGCTTTGTCGACATTCTCGTAGTTTTCGAAAATTATAGGTGCTAAAGTTCCCTTAACAAACAAATCTACTTTACAATTTGGAAACGTAGCCGTAATCTCCTGAATAAGAGGCGTGATCAATAAAAGATTTCCAAGTCGCGCGTTTGGTCTGCAGACTAAAACTCTTTTTATTTCTGTTCTATTCAGCAGTACAACGTTTTGATCTAATTTTGATTTCCCAATATTCTTAGTCAAAGCGGTCATTGCCGTACGTCTAAAGGCATTTATTTTACTTGAAACATTCATTTTATAAATAATTTTTCAGATTAAAATTTTTCCTTTCATTCAGGAAAACTGTTTTAAAAGGATTATAACTAAACTAGTTTTTCCTAACTTTTAAAACTAAAATATTTCAATAAGTAATTATTACAAAATTGTAATCAAATGTATCATTATTCACACTCTAGCTTACTTAAGAAATTTAAAACTAGAGTAAATATTTTATAATAAATAAATGAATAGACCGCTTTAAGAAATGAGTCGACGTTTAGACCATACAGCTAGACGTTAATATTGACAACATACCCTTCTGAGCCACGAACATTAAAAACTGTTCCATCCTCAAATAGTAAATACTGCCCTTTAATCCCTGTTAATTTTCCTGAAAAAGAAGGCGTTTTATCAAGGTTTAAACTGGCAATTTTGGCTGGATAATTTAAAACCGGGTAATTCAATTCGTAAAGGTCATTTTTCTCGCTGTAAAAATATTCTTTGGCTTCATCAGGAATTAAACTTTCAACCTTGATTTTTTCTGCAATCAAATCAAAAGATGTTTTGGTTTCCTGAAGCATTTTTCTCCAGTTTGTTTTATCTGTATAATGATCTTTTAAGGCAACCTCGGTAATTCCTGCCAAATAACGATTTGGAACCTCAACTATAGCAATTGCCTGCTCTGCGCCTTGATCTATCCATCGTGTTGGCACTTGTGTTTTGCGGGTTACACCCACTTTAATTTCGCTTGAAATAGCCAAATAAACAATATGCGGCTGTAACTGCACTTTTTGCTCATATTCTAAATCTCTGTCTGCAATGCCTAAATGTGCCGTGCTTAATTCTGGTCTCATGATCCAATCTCCTACAGCCGGACTTGAATAAAAACAATCGTAACAAAATCCTTGTCTGTATATCTTTTTCTTTTTATTGCAATTTAAACATTGAAAGCCTGCAAAATTGATTTCAATTTCTTTGTTTAATAATTGATTTACATTTAAGAAACTGTCCTCAAAAACCAAATAATATTGAATTGGATTTCCGAGTTCTGTCTGCATTTTTGTAAGCACGCCTTGATATGTCATTAGATTCAGATTGTTGATTTTAGATTTTAGATTTCTCTTGTCCTTATACCAGTTTAAATTATTTATTTCGATAGAATTAGAATCTTTACTGCAAATAGAATGGTTTTTTTTACAAAAAAAATACTATTTTTGATACAATGACAAAGTTAGTATTTGTCTGTTGATATTCAAATTTTAAATTTTCTGCTTTTGCGATAACAGTAAGATCAGTAATCTAAAATCAGCAATCTAAAATCTAAAATTCACACATGCCTTTATCAATAATCAATTCGTTTGCTTCATGGGTCCTTAAACAAAGGATACATCAAATTGAACTTTTTTTAAAATATCCTAATGAAGTTCAAGAAGAATTATTGCACAATTTATTGACGGCTTCTGAAAATACAGTTATAGGAAAGCAATATGAATTTTCTACTATAAACTCTTATCAGACTTTTGCCGAAAGGGTACCTATTGCAACTTACGAAGAATTACAACCTCTGATTGAGCGTACGCGCCAAGGCGAGCAGAATGTTTTTTGGGAAACTCCAATAAAATGGTTTGCAAAATCGAGCGGCACTACCAATGCCAAAAGCAAATTTATTCCTGTAAGTACCGAAGCATTAGAAGATTGTCATTATAAAGGAAGTAAAGATTTACTTTGTTTGTATTTGAATAATAATGAGGATTCTGAATTGTTTTTGGGAAAAAGTCTTCGTTTGGGAGGAAGTTCTCAGATTTACGAAAACAACAATACTTTTTTTGGAGATTTATCGGCCATATTAATTGAGAATATGCCTATTTGGGCTGAATTTAGCAGTACGCCAAGCAGTAAAACATCGCTTATGAGCGAATGGGAAGCTAAAATGGCGGCGATTATTAATGAAACAAAAGTCGAAAATGTAACCAGTTTTGCAGGAGTTCCTTCCTGGATGCTGGTTTTGATGAATAAGGTTTTGGAAAACACGGGTAAAGAAAGCTTATTGGAAATCTGGCCAAATCTGGAAGTTTATTTTCATGGCGGCGTGAGTTTTTCTCCTTACAAAGAACAATACAAGAAAATTTTACCGAGTAAAGATTTTAAATATTACGAAATATACAATGCTTCTGAAGGCTTTTTTGCGATTCAGGATTTAAATAATTCAAGTGATTTATTGTTGATGCTGGATTATGGCATTTTTTACGAATTTATTCCGATGGATACTTTTGGAACTTTAAATCAAAAAGTGATTCGTCTTGCTGATGTTGAACTTAATAAAAACTATGCTATTGTTATTACTACAAATTCTGGTTTATGGCGTTATCTAATTGGAGATACGGTTCGTTTTACTTCTTTAAATCCGTATAGAATTCGCGTTACGGGAAGAACCAAACATCATATTAATGTTTTTGGCGAGGAATTAATGGTCGAAAACACGGATCAGGCTATTGCCAAAGCTTGTCAGCTTACTCAAACCGAAGTGATTGATTATACGGTTGCTCCTATTTTCATGCAAGACAAAGAAAAAGGTGCGCACGAATGGATGATTGAGTTTAAGAAAAAACCAGCCGATGTTGGACTTTTCCAAAAAGTGCTTGATGAAACTTTGCAAACTTTAAATTCTGATTACGAAGCGAAACGTTATAACAATATGACGTTAAATCCGCTTGTAATTAATGTTGCGCGTGAAAACTTATTTTATGACTGGCTTAAGGAAAGAGATAAATTGGGCGGCCAGCATAAGATTCCGAGACTTTCTAATCAGAGAGATTATTTGGAGCAGTTGAAGGAGATGTGTATAAAAGATAACTTTATTTAATTTAAGATGAAAGACACAAAATTCAGTGAAATGACTATTGAAGAACTACTGAAAAATCAGAAAACATTAAAAACGGTAAACACTATTTTTGGGATTGTACTTTTTATGTTGTTTGTCTTAAACTTATTTATTGTTTTTATGAAAGGTTTTAGCGCCATGAATGTTGTTCCTATCGCATTGCTGCCAATACTTTTTTTGAATTTGAACAATTTGAAAGAAATTAAAAAAGAATTAGAATCGCGTAAATAAGTACTTCAATTTTATTTCTAAAATTGATATTTACTAAAAAACGTTAATTCCACAAAACCCGCATGAGGGATAGAAGTGGAAATCCTTTTGTGGCGGGGTTCGCCACAAAAGATTGGAACGGATAGCCCGACCCGGAGGGACATGCCCATAAAAAAACCTTAGTCTTTATTGAAAACTAAGGTTTTTATTTTTTTATTAAAACTGATGATTTTGTTCACGGAGTTTCTAGTGCGATTTCTCCTTCGTCGAAATGACAAGAATTCGTTGAATTTTGATTGTCAGGCTGAGCGGAGTCGAAGCCCTTTTTTGTTATGAAAGCTCTTCGACTTCGCTCAGAGTGACAGGTATTACATCATATCAATATATCTGTCGTGATATCCTAGTAAGTACAAAACGCCATCTAATCCTAAACTAGAGATTGAGGTTGAAGCACTTTCTTTTACTTTTGGTTTGGCGTGAAAAGCAATTCCAAGACCGGCTAAATTTAGCATTGGTAAATCATTTGCTCCATCACCAACAGCAATTGTCTGGTTGATGTGAATGCCTTCTTTTTCGGCAATAGCTTTTAGATATTCTGCTTTTTTCTGACCGTCTACGATTTCTCCTAAATATTTTCCGGTTAGTTTACCGTCTTTTATTTCTAATTGGTTCGCGTGAACGTAATCGATTCCCAATTCTTTTTGCAGGTATTCTCCAAAATAGGTAAATCCTCCAGAAAGGATTGCAGTTTTGTATCCATAATATTTTAAGGCTTTCATTAATCTGTGGGCGCCTTGCGTAATCGGTAAATTTATGGCAACATTTTGCAATACTTCTTCGCTTAAACCTTCAAGCAAAGCCATACGTTGTTTGAAACTTTCGTTGAAATCAATTTCACCATTCATGGCAGATTCTGTAATGGCTCTTACTTGCGCTCCTACTCCGTTTAATTCTGCCAGCTCGTCGATTACTTCGGTTTGAATTAAAGTAGAATCCATATCAAAACAAACTAAACGTCTGTTTCTTCTATAGATATTGTCTTCCTGAAAAGAAATATCTACGTTTAAGGTTCTTGAAATTTCCATAAAACTTGCCGTCATGACAATTTTATTTACGATTTCTCCGGTTACAGATAATTGGATGCAAGAACGCGGATATTGTTCTTTTTCTACAATTGAAGTTCTTCCTGTCAATCTGATAATCGAATCGATATTCAGGTTTTGATCTGACATTATTTTAGTCACTGCGGCCAATTGTGAAGCTGCCAGTTTTTCGCCTAAAATATTGATGATGTAACGTTGTTTTGATTGTGATTTTACCCAAGTTTCGTAATCTTCTATAGAAATTGGAATAAATTTGACTTTGATTTCCAGCTCGTAAGCCTTAAATAACAAGTCTTTTAAAACTGGTGCAGAAGAAGAACCAGCTTCAATCTCGAACAAAATCCCTAAAGAAAGTGTGTCATGAATATCGGCTTGACCAATATCCAAAATATTAGCATCATACGTCGCTAGTACAGCTGTTAAACCTGCTGTAACCCCTATTTTATCGTGTCCTGAAACTTTTAATAAAATAATTTCTTTATCCTCTATTGCCATTTTAATCTGAATTGATTTTGAAAGCGACAAAAATCGACAATCTATTGGTGATAAAAAAGAATATCCTTTGTTTTTTTAAACACAAAAAGCACAAATTAATGTGCTTTTATAAAGTATTTTAACAATAATCTTCGACTATCCAAATAATATAACTTTGTGTCGTTTAGCTATTTTTAAAATTTATTTTTCTGTCATATTTTCATCAAAATTAACCATCCAGCTGATTTCAAATTTATCTTGAAACATACCAAAATATGCTCCCCAAAAAGTTTTACTCATTGGCATATAAGGTTTTCCACCTGCGGATAAGCTGTTAAAAATTCGATCTGCTTCTTCGGTACTTTCTACGTTTATAGAAATCTGGAAATTACTGCCAAAAACTACATCGCCGTATCTTGGGTGACTGTCACTTCCCATTAAAATTGTGTTTCCAATTGGTAATGAAACGTGCATAATTCTGTTTGCATCTTCTTCAGAAAGTGCTGCTTCGCCTTCTTCTAATGGTGCGTCTTTAAATTTTCCGATATACGGAAATTCTCCGCCAAAAACTGATTTGTAAAACTGAAATGCTTCTTCGCAATTTCCATTAAATAATAAATAAGGATTTACTGTTGCCATGATTTTTTTATGTTTTATTGTTTGTTGCTTGTTGTGAATATAGTCCCTAGTTCTTAGTTCTTAGTAGGACTAAGAACTAAGGACTATTCTCTTCTATTGTTCCGACAATTCTTTTATTACTTCTAAACTTTTTGGAAAAGCTTCTTTGAAATAATCCATATATTGCTCGATTAAATCTATTTGTACGGTCAAAGTAATAAATTCGTCATCAGGAATTAATCGGTATGTTTCCATTGCACCGTTAAACTTTTGCGTTTCAGGATCTGTTGGGAGTTCTTTAAAATCTTTGACCTCTCCTACATGCTTAAAAGCCATATATTCATTTGGAATTTTCCTTTCGATTACACTGCTCATTCCTTCTCCGTTTGGGGACATAAAATATATTTTGTCTCCTTCGTTCCAATCACTTACTGCGTGCGAGCCTTCACAAAAAACCGCTGTCCATTTTTTATAGGTTTCATCATCCCATAAAACCGACCATACTTTTTCTTTTGAGGCTTTAATTCTAATGGTAAATTCTAGTGTTTCCATAATTAATTTAATGAGGTAATTTACTAAAGTCCATATATAAAACATTCCATCGATGTCCGTCTAAATCTGCAAAACCACAGCCGTACATCCAGCCTTGAGATTCTGCTGGTGGAGAGAATACATTTCCTCCCGCTTCTTCTATTTTTTTTGCTAATTCATCAACTTCTTCCCTGCTTTCAGCATCAATCGAAATCAAAACTTCTGAGCCGGATTGTGTATCTACAATATTATTTTGTATAAAACCTGCAAACAATGATTCTTCAAAAAGCATTACTACAAAATGTCCTTCGCCTACTACCATACAAGTAGAACTTGGCGTGTCATGTTGTTCATTAAAAGAAAAACCTATTTTCCAGAAAAAATCCTTCGCTTTTGCCACGTCTTTTACAGGCAGATTCAACCAAATTTGTTTTGTCATTTGCTTTTGTTTTATGTTAGATATTGTTTTTTTATGCTACTAAAGAACCTTTGTCGCTTTGCTACTTTGCTACTTTCTCCCTAATTCTCCTCAACATAATTTTTAAAATTGTCCAGAATAGCCTGCCAGCCTCCGCGTTGCATTTCTTCAGGATTTTGTGTTTCGGGATCAAAGCTTTCTATAATTTCAATTCCGTCTGGAGTTTCTTTAAAAGTAATTTCTGCACTTCTTCCGTCATCCATTATATAACTGATGGCTTCATGTTGTTTTACCAAAGTATATTCTCCACCAAAATCAAAACTCATACTGCCATCTTTTGCCGCCATTGTTGTCGAAAATTTTCCACCAACATTTAAATCATTTTCCGCAGCAGGCGCATGCCATTCTGGCGATGCAAAAGCCCAATTTTTAATATGTTCTGGTTTTGTCCAGAATTTCCACACTTTTTCTAGAGAAGCATTAATTTTTGTTTGTACTGTTATCATTATATTTTTATTTGGATTTTATTTTGAAAAACTTTCTACGTATTTTTTAAAATTATCAATAACGGCCTGACACCATTCTTGCTGCATACTTTCGGGATCACTTGGTGTAGGTTCAAATGTTTCTGTTACTATTATTTGATTGTCATTTTCCAGAAACTGAATACTTCCTGTTCTGTTATCATGAAGTTTATATTCTATAACTTTATTTTTCTCTACTTTGGTATATACACCTTCAAAATCAAAATGCAAATCCTGTTCTTTTGCATTCATTGTATATTTAAATTTCCCGCCTAAAGTGAGATCATTTTCTGCTTTTGATGTGTACCAATCATTAGAAGGCGAATTCCATTTTACAATATGCTCCGGCAATCTCCAAAAATCCCAGGCTTTATCTATTGATGCATTAATCTTAGTCTGTACTGTTATCATTATATATTTAATAAATTTAAACTTAGATTTTTATAAAATTACAAATTATTTAAAACAAATGTAGAATTATAATTAATGACTAATACTACATTAAAAGTCATTCTTAGGGTCATTTAAGACAAATTAATCTATTTTTGTAAAGAATCCTTTTTCTAAATACCACAAAATTATGAGCAAGAAAGTTGGTTTGATTGTGCCGTATGATTATAAGTTATTGAGCATAGCAGCTATTTTGGAAGTTTTTGAAACGGCCAATAAACTCTTTAAAGGAAATGACAAACCGTTTGAAATAATGGTTTTTCAATCTAAAGAACAAATTGATCAGGAAAATTTATTTGGTTATAAAGTAAACGCGATTGAGGGTTCGAATATTTCTCTAGAACTGATTTTGATTCCGGCTTTTACGACAGATAATATGAGCGAAATGATCCATAAGAATAAAAATTTTATTCCGTGGTTAAAAAAACAACATCAATCTGGAGCGGAACTGGCAAGTTTTTGCACTGGCGCTTTTTTGTTTGCTGCTTCGGGTTTACTCAACGAAAAGCTGGCTACCACACATGTTGATGCCTGTAGTGCTTTTACGAAGGCTTTTCCTTTAGTGAAATTAAAATCGGAAGAGACTTTGACAGCAGACGGAAGTTTATACACCAGCGGAGGTTCTACCTCAACTTTTCATTTGTTGATTCTTTTGATTCAGAAATTTTGCGGTAATGAAATTGCCGTACAAATTGCCAAGATTTTTTCGATTGATTTAAACCGCTACAAACAAAGTTATTTCAGCACTTTTAGACCTAATCATCTTCACAATGATAATTTGGTTGCGATGTTACAGCAAAAAATTGAAAATGAATACAGCACAATTGTAAAATTAGAAGAAATCACCAAAGATATTCCGACCAGCGCCCGCAATATGACACGTAGATTTAAACAGGTAACCGGAATTCCTCCTATCGAATATCTGCAAAATATCAGGGTTGAAAGTTCTAAAAAATATTTGGAGCAGACACAACTTTCGATTTCGGAGATTATTGAAAAAACAGGATATAACGACCCGAAAGCTTTTAGAAAAATATTCCATAAAATGGTTGGCATGAAACCTATTGAATATCGGGAGAAGTTTAGAGTGCAGTAATTCTTTTTTTTGAAATTAGCTTTTTTTATGATTTAATAATCCACATCAAAACCCGCTTATTTGTTTTGAGCAATTGATCTATTTCTTTCATACTTTCATTAGAAACCGCAGGACAGCCCCAGCCTTCTGGAGTTCCTTCGGGATAAACTTCATTTTCGGGAACAGCATTCCAGGAGTGCAGTACAATGGCACGGTTCAATGCGTTTGAATTCGTTTTATCTTTTCCTAACATTAGATAATTAACCTTTATTCCCCATTCGCTTGTTCCCCGGCTCGATATCATATATTTTCCTATTGAAGAACAATGTGAATCTGGCACATTACTAATCTGTGCCTCATCTTTTGTCATAGTTGCTCCCCAGGAAGCATCACCACAGCCGTGACTCACCATATAGGATTTGATAATTTTGTTTTTCTTAAAATCATAAACAAAAAATCTTTTTAGTCCGGAATGTTTTCCAAGATCTACAAGTATAAAAATATCTCGGTTATAATTGCTCTTTTTTGTGTATTGCGCGGCTTCTTTAAAATAAGAACTATAATCTATATCCGAAATTTCTATGGCTTTATTTTGTATGTTTTCGCTTTTTAAAACCGAATATGCTTTTTCTTTTGTCTTTGTTGTACAAGACCAAAATAGTGCAAAAATAATCAGGAGTGTAGTAATTTTCATAATAGCAAATTACAAAGAATATTTATTCAAAAACTTAGATATATTATTTTGGTTATAAAAAAAACCTGCTCAAATAAATGAACAGGTTTTAGAATAAAATATCTTTAAGCTTTAAGAAGCAATTTCCATACGCTTCAATAAATTTTTACTTAATGTATGTTCTGCATAATCCTTATCGATTGTCAGTGTTTTATCGTCAGAACTTGGCAGTTCGTACATCGCGTCTGTTAAGATTGCTTCGCATAACGAACGTAATCCACGAGCGCCTAGTTTGTACTCTAATGCTTTATCTACGATAAAATCTAATGCTTCGTCTGTAATTGCAAATTCAACATCATCCATCAAGAATAATTTTTGATATTGTTTTATTAATGCATTTTTAGGCTGTGTCAGAATTGCACGCAATGTTTCTCTATCAAGAGGATCCATGTGTGTAAGAACTGGCAGACGACCAATAATTTCAGGAATCAATCCGAAATCCTTGATATCTTTTGGAATGATGTACTGCAATAAATTGTTTTTGTCGATATTATCTACATTTCTAGAAGTAGAATATCCAACTGCCTGACGGTTTAAACGTTTAGAAATAATACGTTCTACTCCATCAAAAGCTCCTCCTGCAATAAACAAGATGTTTTGGGTATTTACTTCAACAAATTTCTGGTCTGGGTGTTTACGACCTCCTTTTGGTGGTACATTTACAACTGTTCCTTCTAATAATTTTAATAATGCCTGCTGTACACCTTCTCCAGAAACGTCACGCGTTATTGACGGATTATCGCTCTTACGGGCAATTTTATCAATTTCGTCAATAAAAACGATTCCTCTTTCGGCTTTAGCCACATCATAATCTGCTGCCTGAAGCAAACGTGTCAAAATACTTTCTACGTCTTCTCCAACATAACCAGCTTCTGTTAATACAGTTGCATCAACAATTGCCAAAGGAACGTCTAACATTTTCGCAATAGTTTTTGCTACTAATGTTTTTCCTGTTCCGGTTTGCCCCACCATAATGATATTACTTTTTTCAATCTCTACTTCGTCATCTAATTGCTGTTGCATTAAACGTTTGTAGTGATTGTAAACCGCAACCGACATTACTTTTTTTGTCTGGTCCTGACCAATAACATATTGATCTAAAAAAGCTCTAATTTCTTTTGGTTTCTTTAAAATTAAGTCCCCAACCAATTTAGCGCTTCCGCTAGATTTTAATTCTTCTAATACAATTCCGTGTGCCTGTTCAATACATTTATCACAAATATGCGCATTGATACCGGCAATTAATAAATTAGTTTCTGGCTTTTTTCTTCCACAAAACGAACATTCTAATACTACTTTTGCCATTCCTTATTTAAGTTTCTAAGTTGCAAAGATACTAAGTTTCTAAGCTTTTATAGTCTAAAACTCAAAAACTTAGAAACTTAGTGTCTTGCTTCTTATCTTTTTTTATTTTTTTGTTTCAGGTTTCAGGTTTCAAGTTGCTTTATTAACCAACTTGAAACCTGAAACAATGTAAACTTGAAACAATTTTATTAGCTTCTTCTTAATACTTCATCAATCATTCCGTACTCTTTAGCTTCATCAGCTTTCATCCAGTAATCACGCTCACTGTCTTTATGAACTTTATCAAAAGTTTGTCCTGAATGTTGTGATATAATATGATATAATTCATCTTTCAGCTTCAACATTTCACGTAAGTTGATTTCCATATCTGTAGCAACTCCTTGTGCTCCTCCAGATGGCTGGTGAATCATTACTCTTGAATGTGGCAATGCTGAACGTTTTCCTGCAGCACCTGCACATAATAAAACTGCTCCCATAGAAGCTGCCATTCCTGTACAGATTGTAGCAACATCTGGTTTGATAAATTGCATAGTATCATAAATTCCTAATCCTGCGTAAACGCTTCCTCCAGGAGAATTTAAATAAATTTGAATGTCTTTTGTAGCATCTGCACTTTCTAAAAAAAGCAATTGTGCCTGAACGATATTTGCGATTTGATCGTCTATACCTGTTCCTAAAAAGATGATTCTGTCCATCATTAATCTTGAGAAAACATCTAATTGAGAAATATTCAACTGACGCTCTTCTATAATATATGGAGTCATGTTTGTTGGGTTCATCGCAGCTACGATTTTATCATAGTACATTGCGTTTACTCCTTGGTGCTTTGTAGCAAATTTTTTGAATTCTTTACCGTAGTTCATATGTATGTTTTCTAAGTTTAATTTATAAATCTATATCATCACTTATTACAAAGGTCATACCTTTTTATAAGTATGTCAATATGTCTTCTTTTTAAGGTTCTGAGATGCAAAGGTTCAAAGTTTTTTCTTTCAGGTTTTAAGTTTGTCCACAACGTTAAAATTTGAAACCTGAAACTAGAAACAAAAAAAAGAGCGTCAATAGAAAAACTCCTATTGACGCTCAAATATATTAATTTTTGAAATTATTCTCCGTAAGACGCAGCAATAAATTCTTCGTAAGTAACTTCTTTAGTTGTTGGGTTTGCTTTTTCTTTAAACAAATCTAACAATTTAGCTGCTACAACTTGCTCAGAAAGTCTTTTTACTTCTTCTTGGTTAGATAAAACTCTAGCCACGATTCCTTGAACTTCTTCGTCAGTTGGGTTTGTTTGTCCAAATTGAGCCATTTGTTGTTTGATTGCACCTGTTGTAAACGCTTTCAAATCTTCAAATGTAATTTGGATATTGCTTTGAGCCATTGCTTTTCCTTCAATTAATTGAAAACGTAAACCTTTTTCAGATCTTGCGTATTCAACTTCAGCTTCTTCTGCAGAAAGTTTTTTCTCTCCTACAGTTTGCAACCATTTTTTAAGGAATTCTGCTGGTAAATCAAATTTTGTGCTTTCGATCAAGAAATCCTGAACGTCTAACAATAATTTTTGATCCGCTTGTTGTGCAAATTGAGCTTCTGCATCTTCTTTGATTTTAGCTTTTAAATCTTCTAAAGAAGCTACTTTTCCTTCTCCAAAAAGTTTATCAAATAAATCTTGGTTTAATTCTGCCAATTCTGCTCCGTTAATTGCTTCGATAGTAAAGTTTACTTCGATATCTAAACCGTGAACATCGTCATGACCTACTTTTAGGTAGTCCATTAATTGGTGATCGTCTTCAAATAAACCTTTTGTGCTTACTGTAACAACATCTCCAACTTTTTTACCGATGAATTTATCTCCAGCAGCTTTATTAAAAGTTTCTACAGAAATTGTAGTAGTATTGTTAATTCCTTTTTCTTCGTTTGAGAAAGTTCCAGTTAAATCAGAATCTGCAGCAACAACTTCTTGAGGAATTGCTTTTCCGAATTGTTTTTGGATACGCTCTACTTGTCCGTCGATTAATTTATCGTCAGCAGTAACGATATATTTTACGATATTGTTTTTAGCTTCAAGATCAATTTCGAAGTTTGGCACTAAACCAATTTCGTATTCGAAAGTTAATTCTTCTGCATCCCAATCAAAGTTTTCGTTTTCTTTAGCAAGAGGAGTTCCTAAAAGATTTAATCTTTCAGATTGAACAAAACGCTCTAAAGCCAAATCAACTACTTTTTTAACTTCTTCCTGCTTGATTGCTTTTCCGTATTGTTTTTCAACAAGATCTTTAGGAACTTGTCCTTTTCTAAAACCTTTTACGGTAGCCAATGGCATTTTTTCGTTTATTCTTTTTGCTACTTGACCTTTATAATCCATGTGAACAACTGTCATTACGATCGTTTCATTCACAGCATCTATTGCTACTCTTTTAATATCCATCTTCTTCTTTAATTTACATAATAAAATTGGGTTGCAAAATTATAAAATTTTTGCAACCCAGCCAAGTTTTTAATCTATTGTATTTGAAGCCGTTTTTATCCTGCTTTGATTTTGATTTTATTTATCGTCTGCCAGTATTTTATAAGTAATAGACTGAAGTACAGACAATATTACACTAAAGAGTAATGCTGTGAGGAAAGAGTCAACTGCAAAACCTCCAACAATATTGGTACACAACAAAATAATAATTGCATTTATAACCAGCAGAAACAAGCCCAGCGTAATAATTGTAACGGGAAATGTAAGGATTACTAATATTGGTTTTATAAAAAGGTTTAACAATCCTAAAACCACTGCAACAATTACAGCCGTACCAAAACTGGCCACATGTACACCCGGCAGAAAGTGAGCAATTAGCAAAACCAAAGCCGCTGTAACAAGAAGTCTGAGTATAATTTTCATATCGTAAATTCTTTTAAATTTTTAATAAATGTACTAAAATTTATCAAAAATAATTAGGCTTTTAAAAACTCCGTTGTCAATTCAAAAAACATTTTAGGATTTTCGGCATGAAGCCAATGTCCCGCATTTGGAATCGTTTCTAATTTCATATTTGGGAAATGCTGCATTATAGAATCGATATCAGCATCCTGAATATAACCCGAATTTCCACCTCTAATAAATAAGGCTGGCTTATCAAAAACTAAATCATCTGCCAAAGGTTTTCCGATTGCATCAAGATTATTATTGAAAACTGCCAAATTAAAACGGAACGCTAATTGTCCCGGTTCCTGCCAATATAAATTTTTCAACAAAAACTGACGTGTACCAAAATCGGGAACATATTCTGAAAGAACAGCTTCTACATCATTCCGGCTTGGTTTTACAGAAAAATCAACAGCATTTAATCCTGCCAAAATATCCTGATGATGTTGTTTGTAAAACTTCGGACCAATATCAGCAACAATTAATTTATCTACAATGTCCGGATGTGTCGCTGCAAAAAGCATTGCCACTTTCCCTCCCATCGAATGTCCCAGAAGATCTATATTATTTAATTGGTTTGCTTGACAATATTCAAACACATCCTGAACCATGGCTTCATAACTCCATTGATCAGAATGAAAACTACGCCCATGATTTCTTAAATCTAAAATATGAACCTGAAATCCTGCTTCTACATATTGTGTTGCCAATGTTTTCCAGTTGTCAGACATTCCTAGAAAACCGTGCATTATAACGAATGGTTTTCCTTCGCCTTCTATTTTTGAGTATAACATTTAGTATTGATATTAATATCCTTTACAAAAGTAGAAAAAACTTATTCAGCAAAAAAACAAGAATAATTCTGTTGTTTTTATCAACAAAATTAACACTACAAGATTTACAGCATTACGGCTTCCCGTAAAATATAATGATTTCAAAAAAGTATCTTCGCAAAAATCAAAACCAAAACGTTGATTTTATCTAATTAATTTTTAAAACCTAATCATGATTAAAAAATTCCTTTTATTGTCATTAGTTGTTTCTCAACTAACTATCTCTTGCTCTAGTGACGAAAGCGCATCAGAAACAGATCAAACTCTTGCTGAACAAATTGCAAATATTGTTAAGCAGCCGTACTCTAAATTGACTCCTACTGAACAAAAAGTAAAATTAGAATCAGAAGCTAATGAAATGTTAGTTCAATTGGACAAGTCTAAAACTTCTAGTGCGATCGAAGCATTAGAGAATCTAACCAGATTGTTAGATCTTAGTTCTGTTGATATTTTTAGTGGAAAAAATGAAAATGAAGTTGAAGACATCTTAAACGTTTCTGGTGTTTATGGAATTTACACTTGGAATAATACTGGAAAAAAATGGACTAAAACAGCTTCAACTACAGAATTAAAATTTGTTTTTCCTGCTAAAGAATCACAAACAGCTAACAATGCATCTTTTTCTTCTAAAGCTGTTTCTTCAGACATAAAGGTAAAAGTTGTTGATACTTATGATTGGCAAACTGATGTAGAAATAAATGATTTTTTCTTTTTACCATTATCAGCAGATGCAGTTTTAACAATTGACAATGTACAAGCAGCTACTTTTAATCAAACTGCAAAATATGCTAACGGAAAAGAAATCCCGAATGAATTTGCATATAAAATGAGCGTAAATGATGGTTATGCCTGGGAAATGAGCAGCACAAAAGCAACTGAAAACACTGCAAAAGCTTCACTTACTTATAACGGTAAAAACTTAATTGAATTTAATTCTGGAAGTACTGCACAAATCGATGCTTTAATTGACAATGATGAACTTGTTCAATACAGAGGAAAAGCTAATGGTTTATTTAAATTGATGGACAATTTTGTTATTGTTGCAGATATGGATTTAGCAACTCAAGCAACTGATGATGCTGCTTTAGAAAAAACTATCACTTATCCTAATTCTCCTGATTACCAAAGTGCAAATGCTGATTACAAAGCATATTACACAGCTGAAAACACATACAACCAAAAATACTCTGAAGGTCATGCAGCTAGTTTTAATAAAAATCTAAAATTCATCTTAGTATCGAAAAAAGATGGAACTAAAATAGCTGATGTTGTGCAGCACGCAGAAGTAGTAGATAGCTACAATAGAGAACTACCTGTTTGGAATGCTAAAGACAAATATTGGTCATATAATGGTACAGGAGGAACATTTGTCAGCAAAAATTATGATGAAGTATTATATTTAAAATTCAGCGACAATACCGAAGTAGAAATGAGCGCTTATTTCTCTGAAGGATTTGATAAACTGACAGCTAAATTTGAAGATTTTATTGCTGCTTTTGAAAAATAACAGCTTTTAAAATTATATTTATAGCCGGTTTGAAACTATTCAGACCGGCTATATTTTTGGAGGTGTTTTTACTATCAATGTACTTTGTCCATATCCTGCCCAAATACCTATTCCTCCTTTAATATTCGATTTTAGACTTGTATTAGCAGGATAAATTGGGTTTTGGCTATTAACAATCTCATTTTGCCAGCTGTTCCAGAAATCCAAAGCATCTTTGTTTTGTGTTCTTAATTTTACATAAATTAAATCTCCATCTGCAAAATAAGGTGTGAATTTCGTTTTAGGAAAAAGCAGTACTCCTCTATTAATTTGTACAGAAACAGCTGATTCTTTAAAATTTTTATCATCTAAATTTCCATAAAATGCAGGAACAAAAATAGGTTCTTCTCCTTCAATTTTTGTAGCAAGCTGATAGTAGTTTTTTTCGTTTATTGGGTCATCAAATTTTACAAATACATAGCCTGTAGTATCCACCGCATTCTTCTTTATATACGATGCACTTTTTAGTTCAACACTTTTTGGTATTGTTGTTACTGCTTCAATTACACGATTTAAATATTCAATTTTTAAAGAATACTCTTTTCCTGCTTCTCCTTTTACAACTGATCCAAAATACACAAATGGAGGCACTCTGTTTTTATCATTTTTCACTCTTAAAACCTCTGAAGTTACACCATCAGAAATAGTAATTTTTGCTGATCGTATTACATGGTTTAAAACATTTGTAGAGTCTATAACATCTGTAACCGGAATACTGTTTGATAGCAGAACTTCAGCAAAATCACCTTCTTCAATCCATCCTTCTACTACAATTTTAGATTCAAGACTTGCTTGAGTACTAAAATCATCTTTAGAACAACTGATTATAATTAATGCGAAAAGAAATAGAATGTATTTTTTCATCCTTTTAAAATTTAAATCTCCAGCTTATTGAAGACAGAATTCGATACAAAACCTTCTTTTCCTGTCTTACAATTACGTTGTTTTTATCTTTATTAACCTGCACATCCAATACAACATATATAGGATTCTCCAGATTAAAAGTATTGTAAATTGAAAAATTCAGAGCACTTTCTTTTTTATTTGTCTTTACAAAAAAGTAATTTATAGAAAGATCTGTACGAATATAATTTGGCATTTGTGCGTTATTGTATTCCGAATATTCTTTTACTGGATTATTATTTATAAAATACCAGGATGTTGGCATTGTAAAGCGATTTCCTGAACTAAAGATTTGGGTTACGCCAAAATTCCATTTTGAGTTTAAATCATACATTCCTACCAACGAAAGATTATGACGCCTGTCATATTTAGCAAAATAAGTATTCCCATTATTAAGCTCATCAAAATTCCGGTCAGACCAGCTCAAAGTATAACTCAGCCAGCCGGTAAACTTTCCGTTATTTTTTCTAAGCATCATTTCAAAACCATAAGCTTTTCCTTTGCCAACAAGCAAATCGTTTTTTAATGTTGTAATTTCATTAAACTGAGTTACTCCGTAAGGATACTCCAGCAAATCCTTCATATAACGATAAAATCCTCCAAAAGAAGAAGCTAAATTCTTTGAAATATTCTGATTAGAACCAATAGAAAATTCATCAGACGATTGAGGTTTTATTCCATCTGAACTTGCAATCCAAAAATCTGTTGGAATTCCGACGCTAGAAGTTGTTATCATACTCAAATATTGGTACTGTCTGTTATACGAGCCATAAAAAGAATATTTATCATTTGTCGTATAATTCAACAGAACACGAGGTTGAAAATGCAGATAGGAATCTTTTGAACCCGAAGTATAGTAATTAATTCGAAGACCAATTTCAGCATTTAAATGATCTGTCAACTTTGGTTTAATAGTAGTAAAAATTGCAGCTTCATTAGCATTAATAATACTATTTTGTGCTGTATTATTAGTATCTGTCAAATTCTCTACATTCACTTTTTGAGGTTGTAAATCATGATAAACGTATTGAAATCCTGACTCAAAAGGAACATTTTTAATTAAATAACGAACTGAATTATTAAACCCAAAATCTTTAACATAAGAAGAAACTCCAAACTGAATTGTAGCTTGCTCCATCCTTAAATCATTAGAATATTGACTCAAATAAACCGAGTTTGACATACTTACATTTGTCGAAAATTTCGTAGCCAAAGTTGGAGAAACTGTAAAATTATTCCACTTCAAACTAGTTCTTAAAGCAAGGTTTCCATCTTTAATTTTTAACTCATCAGCACTAACAAAGGCATCAACAGAAAGCAGATTATCTTTAGAGATTTGAGACACAAAAGTAAAATTCCCGTCTGAAAATCCGTATTTCATATCCTGAACATCATTATTCTTTGAGCTTGAATTTAATATTGGCGCAATGATTTCGTCTATATACGTTTTTCTTCCTGAGATATAAAAACCAGATTTTTCGGAAATCGGAACAGCAAATGTTAATTGAGAAGCTAAAACTCCAACATTTCCCTGGATTTCAAATTCTGATGGTATTTTTTTATTCGGAATCAATACTGTTGTAGCGCTTAGGCGCCCTCCATATCTGGCATTAGAACTTGATTTATCAAATTCAACTTCTTTAATATGATCGGTATTATAAAAAGGAAAAACACCTAATAAGTGCGACATTCCATAAATTGGAGTTCCGTCATATAATATGGCATTATGTCCCGGATCTCCTCCTCTAACATACAAATAGCAATTAGCATCACCAGAATTTTGAACTCCTGGCGTGAGCTGTAAAATTTTTATAATGTCCGTAGTTCCAAGTACAGTGGGCACGGAAGATAATTCTTTTAAATTGAATGATAATTTGCCCCCTGACAAAGTGGTTATACCGTTTTTTTTATCATTAGAAATAACAACTTCTTTTAAAAGCGAAATATCTTTCTCTAAAACAATTGAGATTTCGGTATTTTCCTTTAAATCAATCTGAACAGTTTTTTCAACATAACCCAATTGATCAAATAGGATAGTGACTTGTCCTACAGGAATATTTTCAGAAAAATTACCAAGAGTATCTGTTATAGCATAATAACTTAAATTATTAACTGTAAAAGAAATGCTTACTCCAACTAAATTTTCATGTTCAGAAGATTTTATATTACCACTAATCACAGCCTTTTGCTGTGCAAATAAATTGGAAAAGCAGAATAAACAAAAGAGGGTAATTATTTTCAACACTTAATTTTAATAAGAAAAGTGCGAAAATAAACAATTATAACCCAATTACATCAGGTTATAATTGTTTTAATTGTATCTTATTTTAGTTTTTGCAAATACATATTCACAACATTATCCAAACCTAGATAAAGCGCTTCTGCAATTAAAGCGTGACCAATAGAAACTTCTAATAATCCCGGAATATTTTGTTTAAAAAACTGAATATTATCTAAACTCAAATCATGTCCGGCATTTATTCCCAAACCTAATTCATTGGCTAATACTGCTGCTTTTACATAAGGATCAATTCCGTTTTTATTTCCCAAATCATATTCGTGAGCAAAAGCTTCGGTATACAATTCGATTCTGTCTGTTCCAGTTTTTTTAGCTCCTTCTATCATTTCTAAAACCGGATCAACAAAAATTGAAGTTCTGATTCCGTTACGTTGAAACTCCTGAATAACTTCCGTTAAATAAGATTCATTTTTAATCGTATCCCAACCGGCAGAAGAAGTAATTGCACCAATTGCATCGGGAACCAATGTTACTTGATCGGGTTTGCATTCTAAAACCAAATCGATAAAATTATGCTGTGGATTTCCTTCAATATTATATTCGGTTGTAACAATTGCTTTTAAATCTCGTGCATCCTGATAACGAATATGTCGCTCGTCCGGACGCGGGTGAATGGTGATTCCCTGACCTCCGAATTTCTGAATATCGGCTGCTACTTTTAGTAAATCAGGAACATTTCCGCCGCGTGCATTTCGAAGCGTTGCAATTTTATTGATATTTACACTTAACTTTGTCATATAAATAGATAATTAATTCTAGTAACACTATATTTGTTACGACAAAAATACAAAGTAAAACACAGCAGTTTTTGCTATTTTTTGATTATTTTGCAGAAAATATCTTCCGTTGACCTATGACAGAAATTACGAACTATATCACCAATGATTTCAGAGCGATTGACAGCCAGGAAACAATAGCAGCTGTTCAGGATTTTTTTGCCGACTTAAATTTTTCGCATTTCCCAGTTTTAGAAAATGGAATTTTCATTGGAAGTATTGCTTCTGATGATGTTGAAACTTTTGATACAGACAAAAAAGCCATTGATTATAAATATACGCTGGAACGTTTTTTTGCCCGAAAATCGATGATCTGGCTGGACGTTTTAGAGGTTTTTTCAAAAAACCATACAAATACAATTCCGGTTCTTGATGAGAATAACCTTTATGTAGGTTATTATGAAATGGAAGATATTATGAAGTTTTTTCAGGAAACTCCATTTTTAAAAGAACAAGGCGGTATTATCATTGTTCAAAAAGGGCTTTTAGATTATTCTATGAGCGAAGTAACTCAGATTGTAGAAAGTAATAACGGTAAGATTCTGGGTTGTTTTGTTTCTGAAGCTGATTTAGAAAATGTTCAGATTACGGTAAAAATTGGTTTAGGTGCTATGAATGAAATAATTCAGACCTATAGAAGATATGGTTACGAGATTATTTCAGAACATCAGGAAGACACTTATATAAACAGCTTAAAAGAACGTTCTGATTATTTAGACAAATACCTTAATATATAAATTAGAAAATTGGTCAATGAGAAAATTAGACAATGATCTCAACTAATAAATTATCAAATTAAACATTTCTCATTATCTAATTACAACGATGAAAGTAGCCATATACGGACAGTATTATCAAAATAGCACAGAGCCAATTATTAAGGACATTTTTCTGTTTTTCAATACCAATAATGTAGAAATGGTAATTGAAGATAATTTTCTAAAAATGCTTTATGATAAACAGCTTATTAAAAAAGAGTACGAAACTTTTTCGGCTAGTACTACTTTAGACAGCAGCTACGAAATGCTTATCAGTATTGGCGGTGACGGAACTATTTTAAGAGCAGCAACTTTGGTCCGTAATTCAGGTATACCTATCTTAGGAATAAATGCAGGAAGATTGGGTTTTTTAGCAATGGTGCAAAAAGATAATGTGGATAGTTTTTTACAATATGTAATTGATAAAAATTACACTATTTCTGAAAGAACATTATTAAGCATTACTTGCGAGCCTAAAAACGATGCTATTCCCGAAGATTTGAATTTTGCAATGAATGAAGTTACTGTCAGCAGAAAAGATACTACTTCGATGATTACAGTAGATACTTATTTAAATAATGAATATTTAAACTCTTATTGGGCAGACGGACTAATCGTTGCTACACCAACAGGTTCTACAGGATATTCTTTAAGCTGTGGAGGTCCTATTTTAACACCAGCTGTACAAAGTTTAGTAATTACTCCAATTGCTCCTCATAACCTAAACGCCAGACCACTTGTTATTCCAGACGATACCGAAATTAAACTTCGCGTTTCAGGAAGAGAAGATCAATACTTAATTTCTTTAGATTCCAGAATCGCTTCTGTAAAAAACGAATCGGTTTTGAGTATTAAAAAAACTGACTTTAAAATAAAGATGGTAGAGATTCCGGGCGAAACTTTCTTGAAAACTTTAAGAAATAAATTGCTTTGGGGAGAAGACAAAAGAAATTAAGCTTTTTTCTGATTCTGTACTATACGATATACCCCCTTTTCTCGTTCTGCTTGTAGTGAATCATCATTAAATGTCTCAAAATCATAATGTAAATTGAAAAAAAAGCACATTTATGTAAAGGAACGTTGATTCGTATTGATAATTATTATATTTGCACGCAATTTTTAATTAAATGAAGAAAATTTTTAATTTATTGTTATGTTTTTTTCCCTTTATTACACTAAACGCTCAGATTAATGAGCTTGGTGTTTTTCTTGGTGGAAGCAACTATGTTGGAGACATTGGAAGCACTACTTATATTGCTCCCGAAAAACTAGCCTTTGGTATTTTGTACAAATGGAATAAAAGCCCGCGACACTCGTACCGCTTTTCTTATACACAATCTACTATTACAGCTAATGATTTCGACTCCAAAGAAACAGGAAGAAACAAAAGAGGTTATCGTTTTGACAATAATATAAAAGAGCTTTCTGCTGGGCTAGAATTCAATTTTTTCGACTTTAATCTTCATGATTATCATCAAAAAGTTACACCTTATATATATTCAGGCTTGAGTTTCTTTATTTACGATGGTTTATACCGTTACGACGCAAGTCCAAACGTAGTTCGATCTGTAAATTCAAATGAGTTAGCTATACCTATTATATTAGGTATAAAATCAAACGTAACACCAAACTTTGTTTTGGGACTTGAAGCTGGAGTACGTTATACCTTTACAGATAATATTGACGGAAGTAATCCTAATACTAACAATCCAAACATTATGAAGTTTGGAAATTTAAATAACAATGACTGGTATGTTTTCTCAGGTCTTACTCTAACGTATACCTTTGGACTTAAACCTTGCTATTGCGCAGATTAAAATGAATTTACTAGACTCTATAGATCACAAAAATTTACCCCGACATCTGGCCATCATCATGGACGGTAATGGACGCTGGGCCAAACAACAAGGCTTTTTAAGAGCGTTTGGTCACGAAAACGGAACAAAATCTGTAAAAAAAACAATTACAACTTGTGCTAAACTTGGCATTGAGTACCTAACATTGTATGCTTTTTCGACAGAAAACTGGAATCGTCCAAAATTAGAAGTTGAAGCATTAATGAAAATTTTAATTAATGCATTAAAAAAAGAGCTTGTTACCCTTCAGGAAAACAACATCAAACTTAATGCAATTGGAAATCTGGACAAACTACCAAAATCAGCTCAAAAAGAACTTTTAGACGTTATTGACAAAACTAAAAATAACACCCGCCTTACGCTAACACTTGCTTTAAGTTACGGATCACGAGAAGAATTGGTAAATGCCGTGAGAATCATCAGTGATAAAGTTAAAAATAATATAATTTCAATAGACACTATTGACGATTCAATTATAAATGAGCATCTTTACACGCAAAATTTACCCGACGTAGATTTATTAATAAGAACAAGTGGAGAACATAGAATCAGTAATTTTCTGTTGTGGCAGATAGCCTATGCAGAGTTATATTTTACTAATGTGTTATGGCCAGACTTTAAAGACCAAGATTTATATGAGGCTATTATTAGTTATCAAAAAAGAGAACGTAGATTTGGAAAAACCAGTGAACAAATTAAATAATTTCTTAGTGTTACAAAAAAGAATTCAAATAGCCCTTACCCTAATTCTTTTGGGTAGTTTTTCACAAATAAAAGCACAAGATAAACTTCCTTTTGATCAGGGAAAAAAATATATTCTTGCTAAAGTCTCTGTTGTTGGTAAAATAAGCTTCAACGAACAAACCGTTGTTACATTCTCAGGTCTTCAAAAAGGACAGCAAATCACAGTTCCCGGTGAAGAAATAAGCAGCGCAATTAAAAAATTAGGTAAACTTGGCCTTTTTGACGAAATCTCATTTTATGTAAATAAAGTTGAAAATGACAGTATCTATTTAGATTTAGATATCGTTGAACTTCCGAAATTAAATGAAGTTAAATTTGTAGGAATAAAGAAAAGCAAAGTTGAAGGATTAATTAAGGATAACAGCTTAACTAAAAACAAAATCGTAAACGAAAACTTAATTACTACGACTAAAAACTACATTGAAAATAAATATAAAAAAGAAGGTTTTTATAACACTAAAGTTACTATAACCAATACTCCCGATACCATAAACGGACACATGGTAAACATGCTTGTTCGCGTTGATAAAGGTGATAAAGTAAAAATCAGCAGCATTGATTTTACTGGCAATACACAACTTACAGACAGCAAATTAAGAGCTGCGATGAAGGACACAAAACAAAAGAATATTATTCGTGTTTTCAAAGCTTCAAAGTTTATTCCTGAAAAATACAAAAGCGACTTAGAAAACGTCATTGCCGCTTACAAAGAAAAAGGATATCGTGATGCCCGTATTCTTTCAGACTCTGTTACTTATGACAAAGCAAAAAACAAACTTGCTATCAAAATTAATCTAGAGGAAGGAAATAAATATTACTTCGGAAACATTAAATTCTTAGGAAATACTGTTTATTCTGATCAATTATTACACCGCTATTTAGGGATCAAAAAAGGAGAAACTTACAATGGTGTTTTACTTGAAAAAAGAATTGCAGACAAAAAGAATCCAGAAGCAGACGATATTACCAATTTATACCAAAACAATGGTTATTTATTCTCTAACATCAATGCTGTTGAGGTAAAAACTGCAAACGATACAATCGATTTTGAAATTAGAGTTACAGAAGGTCCTATTGCTTATTTTAACAAAATAACGGTTGTAGGAAATGATAAAACCAATGACCACGTTATTTATCGTGAGTTAAGAACTAAACCGGGAGAAAAATACAGTAAAGAACAGCTTGTAAGAACAATTCGTGAGATTGGACAATTAGGTTTCTTTGATCCTGAGGCAATCGATCCGAAGTTTAAAAATGTTGATGCAGCTGCAGGAACAGTTGATATTGAATATAATGTTGTAGAAAAAGGATCTAGCCAGGTTGAGCTTCAAGGAGGTTACGGTGGTGGAGGTTTCATCGGAACATTAGGATTATCATTTAACAACTTCTCAGCAAGAAAATTATTTGATAAATCTGCTTACAAACCGCTTCCTATGGGAGATGGTCAGAAAGTTGCACTTCGTTTACAAGGAAGTACATACTTCCAAACTTATAGTGTTTCCTTCTCTGAGCCTTGGTTTGGAGGAAAAAAGCCAGTACAATTTAGTTCATCTATCTCATATAGTAAACAATTTCTGAATAATTATATTACCAGAACTGTTGATAAAAGCAAAAGTTTTAATATTTTTACAGTACAAGTTGGGTTAGCAAAAAGATTAACAGTGCCGGATGATTATTTTGTTCTTTCACAATCTGTTAGTTACCAACATTATGATTTAAATAATTATAATACGGGTCTATTTACATTTGGTAATGGAGCGTCAAGAAACTTAGCGTATACAATTGGACTTTCAAGAAGTAATAAAGGGGTTAACCCAATATTCCCAACGTATGGTTCAGAATTTAGTATCTCTGCGAAAGTTACTCCTCCGTATTCATTGTTTAGCGGAATTGATTATGGTGATTTAAAAAATGAAAAAGAATATAAATCACAATATACTGGTGAAAATACAACAGGAGCAGACGGTCAGCCTCTTAACAAAGGTGACTATATTAAAGCTACTTCAACTGGCGGAACTGTAAGTGTTGGTTCTGACTTTGCAAGTGCAGATACAGATGTAGCAAAAGTCGATCAGAAAAAATACAATTGGCTTGAATACTATAAAATTAAATTTAAAGGTGACTGGTATACTAAAGTTTATGGTAAGCTAGTTTTAAGAACATTAACAGAATTTGGTTTCTTAGGAGCATACAATCAAGAAAGAGGCGTTGTACCATTTGAACGTTTCTACTTAGGAGGAGATGGAATGGCGAATTACTCAATGGATGGTAGAGAAACTATTCAGTTGAGAGGTTATCCAAACAACTCATTAACTCCGGTTAATGCTAATGGAGAACAAATTGGGGCAACTATTTATAACAAATTCTCTATGGAGCTGCGTTACCCAATTACATTAAAATCCTCTGCATCAATTTATGCCTTAACATTTTTAGAAGCAGGATCATCATATCCTACATTTAAAGATTACAACCCATTTGACTTGAATCGTTCTGCAGGTGCCGGTTTACGTGTATTTATGCCAGCATTTGGATTATTAGGTATTGACTTTGGTTATGGTTTTGATGCACTTCCAGGTCAAACAAAAGCTAATGGTTGGGAAACTCACTTTATCATTGGACAACAATTTTAGAGAAACAGCGTTTGGTTAAAAATCATCAAATAAAGTTATGTTATGAGAAAACAATATTTATTTATATTTTTAGCCTTGATTGTAGCGAGTACAAGTCAGGCTCAAGGTAAAACGACTAGGATTGGTTACATTGACATGGAGTATATCCTGGAAAATGTTTCTGATTACAAGGAAGCCACAGCACAATTAGAGTTAAAAGCTCAAAAATGGAAACAAGAAATTGAGGCCAAAAAAACAGACATTAATACCTTAAAAGAAGGTCTCAAAGCAGAAAAAGCTTTATTAACTAAAGAGTTAATTGATGAAAGAGAAACTGAAATTAAATTTCTAGAAGACGAAATGCTGGATTATCAGCAAAAACAATTCGGAGCTAATGGAAATTTAATTCGACAAAAAGCAGCTTTATCAAAGCCAATACAAGATCAGGTTTTTACAGCCGTTCAGGATATTGCTGAAGCTAAAAATTATGATTTTATTTTTGACAAATCATCGGATTTAACGATGCTTTTTAGTAATAAAAGATTTGACATCAGCGATCAGGTTATACGTGTTTTAAACAGAACTGATAAACGTGAGCAATTGACTAAAAAACAATTGAAAGATCAGGAGAAAAAAGAAAATCTTGAAAACGCAATTGACGAAAATCCAGCAATGGCCGATCGACAAAAAGTACTGGATGATAAAAAAGCAGCCAGAGAAAAGCTAATTCAGGATAGAAAAGCAGAACAAGAAGCGAAGAAAAAAGAATACGAAGACAGAAGAAATGCTATATTAGCTGAAAGAGAAGCTAAAAAAAATGGCACGGTTTCTGAAACAGCTAAAACAACCAACACTGCAAAAACAACTGATGGAACAGCAAAACCAGCAACAACAACTACTGGAACTGATGCAACAGCAAAACCTGCAGCAACAACTGGAACAGAAACAACAACGGAGCCAGCTGCTCCTACGAAAGCCGAAGAACGACAAAAATTGTACGAGGAGCGTAAAAAAGAACTAGAAGAGAGAAGAAAGAAAATATTAGAAGAGAGAGAGGCGGCTAAAAAAGCAAAAGAAGCCGAAACACAAAAACCTAATACGACCAATAATTAATTAATATTTTAAAAATGATGAAACAAATCAAAACTTTACTAATTGCTGCGATATTTATTTTAGGAGCAAGTAACACAATGAACGCACAGGCGAAGGTAGCCCATGTTGATGTCAGCGAGATTATGTCGAAAATGCCTGCAATGCTTGATGCTCAAAACCAATTGCAAAAATTAAGTGGGACATACGATGCTGAATACAAAAAAATGGTTGACGAATACCAAGTAAAAATCAAAAAGTACGAGGCTGAAGCTGCAACTGTTACTGATGCTATCAACGGAGAGCGTTCTAAAGAAGTTCAGGATATGCAAAAAAGAATTGTTGATTATAGAGACAATGCTCAAAAAGAACTTCAACAAAAAGAAACTGATATCGTAAAACCATTAATGGAAAAAGTTAAAGCTTCTATCCAAAAAGTTGGTAAAGCAAAAGGTTTCCAATATGTGTTAGATGGTTCTACTCTTTTATTAGCTGATGGTCCAAACATTACTGCTGATGTAAAAAAAGATTTAGGATTCTAATAAACGGATTCAATTATATTAAAACTGTTCATTTTCTTCAAAGAATTTGAGCAGTTTTTTTTTACAATTAATTAAAAATAAAAAAAGAAATAAATTCTAAAATTTCAATTAATTTGTAGGATAAATTTATTTCAAAAAACACTAATTTTGTATCATGACAAACAACAATCCTATAGGCGTTTTTGATTCTGGTATTGGAGGAACTTCAATCTGGACTGCGATTCATGATTTACTTCCAAACGAAAAAACAATTTATTTAGCCGATAGTAAAAATGCCCCTTATGGTCAGAAAACCAAAGAGGAGATTGTTGCATTGAGCAAAAAAAATGTTGATTTATTACTCGAAATGAATTGCAAATTAATTGTTGTGGCTTGTAATACCGCTACCACAAATGCAATTCGAGAACTTCGTGCAGATTACGATATTCCGTTTATAGGAATTGAACCAGCTATTAAACCAGCTGCGAATAATTCTAAAACACAGGTTATTGGTATTTTAGCTACTAAAGGAACATTAAACAGTGAGCTTTTTAATAAAACTGCAGAGATGTTTCAAAACACCACAATAATCGAACAGGTTGGTTTTGGGCTTGTACAACTTATAGAAGATGGAAATCTCTATTCTCCAGAAATGACCCAGCTTTTAGAATCGTATTTGGTTCCTATGATTGATGCCAATATTGATTATTTGGTTTTAGGATGCAGTCATTACCCCTACTTGATTCCGCAGATCAAAAAAATACTGCCGGATCACATTCAAATTATTGATTCTGGTGAAGCTGTTGCAAGACAAACACAAAATTTGCTGCGAGAAGTAGGTTTTAGTGATGCTGCAAAAAGCGAACCTGAGTTTTATGTAAACTCAGATCCGAGAGTTTTAGAATCGATTTTAGAATATAAATATCCAGTAGTCAAAAAAGACTTTTAGGTCTTATTCAAATTTACGTTTTACGAACCAAATTCCGTCAAGCGATAAATTGATTGAGATTTTATGATAATTCTCTTTTATTAAATCATTGGCAACCCTTCCCCTTTGTCCGTACGAATAGGAAATATTCAGGGCCGAATATGTATTTTCTATAGGCAAAGAAAGTCCGACAGAAACCGATGCATTATTAACCCTTTTTCCGTCTACTTCAAGATAACCGGTATCAAAATTTGCTCCCGCCAAATACTGTATTCTATCCCAATAACTTCGGATATTCTTTTTCGTATTATAAGTAAATCCAAGTGCAAATCGGTCTTGATTTACAAAATTTCCGTATAACTCAGATTGTCTGGTATCGTTCCATAAACTCTTTTCATAATCTAAGGTCATGTTCAAATTATTTTTGAAACGTTTACTAATCCCTACTCCAATTTCTAATGGCATATAATAATCATCTACATCAGATGCTGCTTCGGATTCTATTGTCGTTACCACATCGTCTGATACCGTTTGAACAGATTGCACTTTTGAAGCTTTAATTTGAGCCGGAATTTTAAAAGTTGTAGCAATTGTTAAAGTCGAATCGATTTTATATTGTGCGCCAAGTGTTGTACGCAAACCGTTGTAGTCTGTCTTTTTATGAATATTGGTCAGCGAATTCAAAATAAGAAAGGTTCTGTCATCAACCGTATTTCCAAACAATACAGTTGCCGTTGCTCCTAACGATAATTTCTTCCCAAATCGGTAACCGTATGAAAAATCCAAATTATTAAGTCCGCCAGAACCTGTTGCACTTAAATAATAAAATTCCTGACTGTCTGTAATGGGCAGTTTAAGATTGGAGATTTTAAATGCCGCGCTGGAATACGGACGTAAAGCAACACTGAAACCTGAATTTTTGGTAACCGGAAAAGCAAATGCTAAATGAGAAAATTGAAAATTATTACGCTTTTCTGTTTTCGTACTGCTTTGGTATGTCGTTGCAATTGCTTTACCTCCAATATCAAACATAAAATGATTTTGAGGCATAAAACCCAATGACGCCGGATTTAAATTGTTTATAAAAGTATTTGACGGCAATGCCATTCCTGATGAACCAATTGAAGGCAGCGGGCCAAAATCTGAATCGTAAACACTTCCTAAACCATATAATGAATAAGGAGAACTTGAAATGCTTTGCGAAAATGAAGTCAGCGACATCAGAAGGAAAAAGCTAAAAAAAACTATTTTATTTTTCATTTAATATGAGATGTAATAAATTTTCAATTGAATTTTATTCTCCAAACGTTTTTGATCTCCTAAAACAATTCTATTTACTGCTTTAGAAATTGCTGGTAAGGTAAGAATGAGAGAAGATCGGGAGTCTGCCTGTTTGAGCATTTCTTTCTGAAGAAAATTACCAATACGAACCGAGTAACCTACATTTTCGTTAAACTCATCGCTCTTTTTATTTAGAATACCATAAACAGCAGTTCCGGCAGAATTTGCGAGCGAACCGCTTATTCGATTTAAATTATCGCCTACATAAACTTTTAAAGAGTCGGATAAAGGATATTGTTCTGAATAAGAATTATTGACCGGTTTTAAGATCAATTCGGCATCCACTATTGCTCCGTTATTTGCAATATACTTAAGCTGTTTTATATTGGGAAAATCAAGCCTGCAGGCGACGCCGGTTCCGGCCTGGATAAATCCCTGATGATTGGTTAATAAACTAGAGAGTTTACTGCTGGAAATGGGCAGATTTTGAAGCAGTGTTCCTGTTTTATTTAATGAAATAGAATTAAACTGCTTCGCAATATCGGCAATAGTAAAATCTATAAAATAAGGAGTTTCTTCTGTATCTGCCTGATATTTGGAATAATACAATCTTACTTTGCTTGTTGCAACACTAAAACCAATTACACTCGAAGAATTAGAAGTAGCAGGAACCAAAACCAGTCCTTTTAGATATTCGGTAAAACTATCAAAATCGGTAATTTCTCGTTTCTTAAATTTCTGAAAAAGTGCGGCGCCAAATTCACTGCTCATTTTTATATTGATAGAATCTTTTTCTGTCGGTCGTGGTTTATATGAAATTGTACCAAGACTTTCGTCGCTGTAGCTTAAAGTTGAATTGTTATAAAAACTATCATCGTCTGTATTCGGTTTCACTTTTTGAGTTAATCGATGAATATCAAACGTCTGCACTTTTGTAGTATCTCCGTAATGGTAATTGTTATATTTTAAAATCATCGATATAGAATCAAAAACATAATTGACTGCTTCTGTATCGGATCCCGAATTGTTTAAGGCATAAGTCTCTGTAGACAATTGAAAATAGCTGTCTGATTTTACTTTCCCAAAAATAGGATCATCATAATTACCAATTAAAATTCGGCTTTGACTTGAAGTAGCAAGCGAATCAAAATTTATGGTAGACATATCCACCGTAACCGTATCAATCAAGATAACTTTATTGCTTAAAGCCAAGTAATCAGAACCCACAACAAATTCGCCGGCATCTGTATCGGTTCCGCATGAAATAAAAGTGATGGCGAAAAAGAACATCAATATAAACTTGTACATAATCCATTTTTTGAACAAATATAAATTGCACTCTCCTGCACCACACTATAACATATACGGTTGGGCTTTTCTGGACTATAAATAGCAAAAAAACATCTACAATAGATTTACAGCCGCCAATACTTCATTCAGGCTTAAAAATGCTCATTTCGTCTATCAAAAAGGGGCATACATATATCTTCTTTTTTTTAAAACCATCTGCCACCTACTTTTGAACCAATAATTAAGTAATGAAAATAAGATTTTTAATTTGTTTGGTTTTTTCCATTTCATTTTTCACAGTGAAAGCTCAAGAAAACTTTTCTGCTGTGGTAAATGTAAAAACGGAGCCAACTGATAAGATTGATTTTAATGAAACCAATATTGGATTTTCATTCCATAAAAAAGTGAGTGCAAAAAACACCATCACAAACACATTAGAATATTCTAATCTGAAAGTGAATTATGAAGAAACGGTTTTTGAAACCTTTGCTCCTTTTAAAGATTTAAATCAATTCAATCAAATTCAAAACAAAATCAAATTTTCGCATGAAGTATCAGATAAGACAAAATTGAATATTACGGTTACGCCAACAGTAAATTTTCAACAAAATTTAGCTATTTCTGATCTTACGGTCTTAGGAAGTTTTGAACTTAATCAGCAATTGAATCCGAATGCTTCGATTACTATTGGAGCCGCGCGGACAACTGCTTTTGGCGATCCTAAATTCATGCCCGTTTTTTCATTCAATTATAAATTTAATGAACAAAGCGATATATCGATTGGTTTTCCGGATTCCAGAATTTCGTACGCTAATAATGATCGGAACAGGTTTAGTGTAACGAATAGCTTTAATGGTAATTATTACAATTTGGATACTCAAAATGATGTGAATTATAATGCTTCTAAAGCTGTTTTATCGCAAATGACTTCGGCAGTTGAATATGAAAGAAATGTGACTAAAAACTGGTTTCTGAATTTTAAGGCGGGTTATGACTTTAATAAAAAATACAATCTGATTGATAATGACAATCACAAAGTATATGATTTTAATACCGGCAACGGGTATATTTTAGGAATTGGCATCAAATACAAACAATAAATAAATTTAATACACTATGAATAATTTAAAAAAGGGAATATTATTCGCGGCACTTTTATCGGGCCTTTTTTTTGTGAGCTGCAGCAATGACAATGACGATGATGATTTGATTGGAAACTGGGTTAAAAAATCGGCTTTTGACGGACCTGCAAGATCTAGTGCTACTAGTTTTGTTATTGGAGATTTTGCTTACGTAGCAACTGGTTATACAGGAGATGTATATTTAAAAGATTTATGGGCCTATAACTCAACAGGGGATTATTGGGAACAAAAAGCTGATTTTACAGGAATTGGCAGAAGTTCTGCGTCAAGTTTTACATTAAACGAAAAAGGATATGTAGGTCTTGGTTATGATGGAACTAATAAATTGAAAGATTTCTATCAATACGATCCTACGAGCAACAGCTGGACTCAAAAAACGGACTTTGCAGGTACTGCGCGTTATGCAGCGGTAGGTTTTCAGGCTGGCGGAAAGGCTTATTTTGGTACTGGTTATGACGGAAATTATCTGAAAGATTTTTACCAATACAATGATCAGGCAAATACCTGGACTTTGGTAAACGGATTTAGCGGTAATAAAAGACGTAACGCTACGGTTTTTGTAATTTCTGATAAAGCGTATTTGGTAACTGGTGTTAACAATGGCGTTATGCAGGAAGATTTCTGGGAATTTGATCCTTCTACAGATGTCTGGACAAGAAAGCGTGATATCGATAAAGATACTGATGATGACGACAGTTACAATGACGAATATGCGATCCTTCGTTCTAATGCTTCTAGTTTTACTATGAATGGATTGGGTTATGTTGTGGGTGGAGAAAGTGTAAAAACAATCTGGGAGTACAATCCGAGTACAGATCTTTGGGTGGAAAGAACTCCTATGGAAGGTGCTACAAGAACAGATGCTGTTGGTTTTGCAATTAACAACAGAGGTTTTTATATGTTAGGAAGAATAGGTTCTACTTATTTTGATGATGCTTGGGAATTTAAACCTACAGAAGAACAAAATGACGACGATAACTAATAACAATAACCGATTCTTCTGGGGTAACATCCAGAAGAATTTAGTTTTTTTACTGCTGGTTTTACTGCTTTCTGCTTGTTCAAAAAAGGAAAGCTTGAAAGCTGAAACATTTAAAACACAGTCAGGATGGGGTTATACCATTGCTTACAAGAATAAAATTGTAATCAAACAATCTATTATTCCTGTAATAAGTGACAGCAAAAGTTTCTCTACAGAAGATGATGCCTTAAAAGTGGCTGATCTTGTGGTTAAGAAACTCCATCAAAACATATCGCCCACGGTAACCAAAAAAGATTTAATTTTATTAAAAATAAAATTGTAAATGCAGATAGATACCATCAAAAATAGCGGTAATAACAAAATTTTGTTCCATTGTGCCATATGGATTTTCTTTATATTGACTTCTTTGATTCAATTTTACGAAAGTCCGTTTAGCATCAATAACGACTTTTATGTACAATGGTTTACAGGAATTGTCTTGTTTTACCTCAACTATTTTTATTTGGTTCCAGTCCTGCTTTTGCAAAAAAAATATTGGCTCTATTTTATTTTTGCCTTTAGTCTTATTGCCGTTTTTATGATTATCAGAATAAATTATTTTATTCCGGAATTCAGACATTTAAGATTTGGCGGTAATATGATACCAGCCAGAACAATGCCTCTTGATGATCATTTTTTTCTTAGAGGAAAACACCATAGAGTAGAAATGAGGCAGCCGCTTTTTTTTAAAATCGGTCCTTCATTTTTCTATATTTTAATTATTACTATTAGTGCGATTATTAGAACATTGACTGAGTTTTACAACAATCAACAAAACAAATTAATTGCAGAAACGCATCGAACAAATACAGAATTAATTTACCTGCGCAAACAAACCAATCCGCATTTTTTATTTAATTCTCTAAACAGTATTTATTCTTTGGCACATAAGAAATCTGATTTGGTCCCTGATGCCATCGTGACATTATCTGAACTCATGCGGTATATGCTGTATGAAACAGATAATAAAACGGTGGCTTTAGAAAAAGAAATGAATTACATTCAGAATTATATCGAATTACAAAAGCTTAGACTTAATAATATCGAAGACATTGTTGTAAACATTCACGGCGATACCCGAAACAAATTTATCGAGCCATTATTGTTGATTTCGTTTGTTGAAAACGCTTTTAAATACGGAACTGACTATAAAGGCGCGACTCACGTAAAAATTAAGATTTTTATATCCGACAATAATCTTGATTTCTGGATTGAAAACACTGTTGAAAATTATGTGAAAGATCCTGAAAATTCAGGGATTGGATTGGTTAATATTCAAAACCGACTTGATTTGCTTTATCCAAATGCGCACGAACTTATCATTAAACAAGAAAATGGGTTTTACCGTGTTCATCTTAATTTAAAATTAGATGAAATTCAGACGGAATTAAATTAAAAACAAACTAAGTATAAAATTAGTGAGGCAGTTTTTTTATGAAAATTTTAAAACTTAATTCACTGGTTTAAAACTACTTTTGACGACCAAAACAAATTTATTCTAATTAAATACCCAAAAGATGAAGTGTGTAATTATTGATGATGAACCTTTAGCGGTTGAACTTTTAGAAGATTTTGTAAAGAAAATAGAATCGCTGGAATTAATAAATACGTTTAATAATGCCATTGATGCTGTTTCGTTTATCAATCAAAACAATGTCGATTTGGTTTTTCTAGACATTCAGATGCCTCATTTTTCCGGAATTGATTTTTTGAATACTATCGAAAAAAAACCTTTAGTAATTTTTACCACCGCTTATTCTGATTATGCCGTAGAAGGCTTTAATCTTGGCGCTGTTGATTATTTAGTAAAGCCGATTCCTTTTCATCGTTTTTTAAAATCGGTTGTAAGAGCACAACAAATTTTAAATCCTGCGACAACTGTTCAGGCGATTTCTGAAAATACAACTGCTCCAGAATTAGAGCAGGATTTTATGTTTGTAAGAGCAGAATATGAAAACGTAAAAATGAATTTTGCCGATATTCTTTTTATTGAAGGATTGAAAGATTATGTAAAAATCTATACTACAGACGGCAAATTTACTTTAACCTTAATTAGTTTAATAAAGTTAGAAAATTTACTTTCCAGTAAAGGATTTTCAAGAATTCACAGATCGTATATTATTAATATAAAACACGTGAAATCTATTCAGAAAAATAAAGTTTTGATTAGCGATAAAAGAATTCCGATTAGTGAAAGTTACAAAAATACTTTCTTTGAAAAGATCAATTTATAAGCGATTAAATTCCAAAATAAAAATTCCAAATTCCAAGTCTTTACTACATTGGAATTTGGAATTTTTATTTTGGAATTTCTTTTTTTTATTCTTCGTTTTTAAACCAGCTAGAATACATTACGTAATTGTTTGAAATACGCTCTATTTCGCCGGCAAAATTAGATTGGTCTATATCTTTTACCTTTTTAGCCGGAACGCCAGCATAAATAGTTCCAGAAGCCACAACGGTATTTTGAGTAATAACCGCTCCGGCTGCAATAATCGAATTACTTTCTATAACGCAATTATCCATAACGATTGCTCCCATTCCGATTAAAACATTATCATGAATGGTACAACCGTGCACAATAGCATTGTGACCAATTGAAACATTATTTCCTATAATGGTTGGATGCTTTTGATACGTACAATGAATAATCGCTCCGTCCTGAATGTTAACCTTATTTCCTATTTTAATAAAGTGAACATCACCGCGAATTACAGCATTAAACCAAACACTGCAAGATTCTCCAAAAGTAACATCGCCAACAATAGTTGCATTTTCGGCTACATAACAATCTTCTGGAATCGCAGGAGATTTTCCGTTTACAGATTTAATCAGCATAATAAAAGTTTAATTAATTGCCGGACAGTTACAGTCGTAACGTTCTTTTTTACAAAATAAATTAATCCCCAAAGTAATTTGGTGATAACCGCCAGTATCAAATTTTACATCGCCCACAACTTGCGAATACGTGTAAGCAAACATAAAGTTCTTAAAATTAACCCCCACAATTGGTGTAAAATATTGTAGTTTTTGAGAAGATACACCGCTTCCTGTACTATATTGAGCACCATCAAAACTTCTTCTATACGACAACGCTGCCCACAAACTTCCGAAATCCATGTTTTTGTAAGCTTTCATGTTTAAGTCAATTGTTTTTTCTTTCGTCTGATCAAATAATTGAAACAAAACCGATGGCTCCCAGGTAATGTTTTCGTTTTTACCAAAAACATATCCAACGCTCAGCAAAAACTTTCTCAGGTTATTGCTTTCATATTCTGTATATAAATCTCTTCTGGTTTCAAGAAGGCCCTGAACCGTAGCGTGAGCATAAAAATCTAAATAATTATAAGATGCTCCCACATCCATATTAAAATAAGAATCTTTTTGAATAGAACCAAAAACGATAGGGTCAAAAGTACCGCCAAAAGTGGTTTCGTCTAATTGGCTTTGAATCAATCCGCCGCTAATACCAAACGAAAGCTGATTTAAATCTACTTCATCTCGAGAAAACATAATATGATGAGCATAAGTAAGTTTTACTCCTTTTTGAGAATGATATCCATTTTTGTCATTAAAAACAATAATTCCCGCACCAGAGCGCTCGCCTATTCTTCCGTTAAAACTCAAAGTCTGTAGTGTTGGCGCATCATCTTGCCCAAACCATTGTTTTCTGGCTGTTAATCTTATTTTGGCACAGTTTGCCGCCCCGGCCATAGAAGGATGAATCAGGTAATAATTATCCGATAAATAATCTGAATACACAGGAATTCCTTCTTGGGAGTAAGAATAAAATGTTGTAATCAAAAAAATAAATAAAACCTTGATTCTAAATTTCATAAAAGCAATTTTGTTTGAAAATAATCCCCACTCTCCCAAAAATTTTAACGAGATTTATTGTAAAAGAGTCTTAATTATTTTATTAAAAAATCAAATATAGCTATTAGTAGAAAATAACTTTACTAAATTTGCAAAAAATATACGACCATGGCAAAAATCACTATAAAAGAAACTCAAAATCCTACCATTTTAAAATTCGAATTTGAAGACTTTATCACTCAAAATGAAAACTTTGAGTTTAAAAACATAGACGAAGCACAAGCTTCTCCTTTAGCACAACAATTATTTTATCTTCCGTTTGTTAAAACCGTTTACATCTCAGGAAATTTTATTGCAATCGAAAGATACAGCATTGTAGATTGGGATGATGTAAAAGACGCTGTTGCAGACCAAATTGAAGCTTATGTAGATAAAGGCGGCGTGATCATTAAAGTGGATGAAAACAAAGCTAAAAAACAACCTATTACAGTTTACGGAGAAACAACTCCAAACCCTTCAGCTTTAAAATTTGTGGTAAGCAGAATGTTAACCAGAAATGCTATCGAGTACAAAAATATCGATCAGGCTGTATCTTCTCCATTAGCTCAGGAATTGTTTAAATTTCCTTATGTAAAAGAAGTTTTTATTGATGAAAATTATATTTCGGTAACTAAATATGACATCAACGACTGGTCTGAAATTACACTGGAATTAAGAACTTTTATCAAACAATTTATCGAAAACGGCGGCACTGTTTTAGACGAAAGTTTAATTCAGGTTACTACCAAAAATGACATTACAAAAGATGAAGCTTTTGATAAATTAGATGTGACTTCACAGCAAATTATCAATATTTTAGAAGAATACGTAAAACCGGCTGTAGCTGCAGACGGTGGAAATATTGCTTTTGAATCTTATAATGAAGAAGATAAAACAGTAAAAGTACTTTTACAAGGTGCTTGCAGTGGTTGTCCGTCTTCTACTTTTACCCTAAAAAGCGGTATCGAAAATATGCTGAAAAGTATGCTTAATGATGAGGCTATTAAGGTTGAAGCGACAAATGCTTAAAAAATACATCTCTTAAAATAATCAATAGCGTCTCAAATGAGGCGCTATTTTTTTATATGAAATTTGAGAAAACCAATTGAAAATCTGCACTATAAAACATCATTGTTATTGAAAAATAGTTATTATTGTATTTCCAAAAACTAATCTATTTTAAAACTATGGGATTATCTTCTTTTTTCAAGAATCTATTTGGTACATCCAAAGATTCTACTTCCGATTTGGCTACTGAAGCCGAAAACACTTTTGAACAAGCCAAAGAAACTGCCGCTCCTTATATTGATAAGGCAGAAACTTTTGCCGAAGAAACGATCGAAAAAGTCAAAGATGCTGCAGAGCCGATTATAGAAAGTGCTGCAGATTATGTACATCATGCAAAAGATATTATGAGCGAATATGTAGAAAAAGCTTCAGAATCCTTAAATGATGTGATTGATTCTATAAAAGAGAAAACTGCAGAATTTAATACTGATCCCGAAACTCTTGCTACAGAAACGGTTGTGGACACGAGCGAGAAACCGCTGACAGACGAAGACTAAATTTACAGCAATAAAAATATAGAACAGAATTATTCTTATTATGATCGAATAAATATCTTTATATTTGCAGCATTAATACCACCTTCTCTTTTGGGAAGGTTTTTTTATTCAAAAAAATGATGTACATCGATCCAGATCACCTTAGCAATTACGTAACAAGATTTGTTAACATATTAGTAGATTATTCGCCAAAATTAATTTCGGCCTTTTTAATCTTATTTATTGGTTTATATGCCATAAGATTAACAAACAGGGCGATTAGAAAAATAATGGTGAAGAGAAATTTAGATCCAACATTAACAAAATTTCTCGCCGACATTTTACTCTGGGCGCTCCGAATTTTATTGTTTGTGTCTTTTATTTCAAAATTAGGAATAGAAACTTCTTCTTTTGTTACCATTCTAGGAGCAATGGGTCTTGCAGTAGGTTTGTCTCTGCAAGGTTCTCTTTCTAATTTTGCGGGCGGAATGTTAATTATCGTTTTCAAACCTTTTAAGGTTGGCGATACTATAGAAGCCCAAGGCGTTATCGCAACTGTTCTTGAAATTCAGATTTTTGTTACCAAAATGCTGACGGGAAATAATCAGACTGTTTTTGTACCTAACGGCGCTTTATCAAACGGAACGATAATTAATTATTCGATGCAGGGAGAAAGAAGAGCCGATTTGACTTTTGCTGTTTCTTATGATTCGGATATTAAAAAAGCTAAAGAAGTACTTTTAGAAGTTTTAAACAATAATCCAAAAGTACTTACGAAACCCGCACCGGAAGTTTTTGTAAAAAATCTAACAGCAAGTTCTGTAGAGTTTGCAGTGCGCCCGTGGGCAAAAAATGCTAATTACGGATCTGTATTTTCAGATACATTAGAAAATTGCAAAACAGCTTTAGATGAAGCAGGAATTGCTATTCAGCCTTTTACACTTCAAAAATAAAATAGTTTTTATTGCTTTTTTGGCGGGGCAATCATAAAATCTTTTAAATAATAAGGTTCAAAATAAGCGACATCTACAGTGTCGTTTTTTTGATACTTATCATAACTGATTTTACTCATGGCTTTCGCCGAAGGATATTTGATTTCTTCTAAAAACACAAAGTTCTCTTTTGTTAAAACCGGTTTGCATTTTTCAGCACAATCACCAACAAAATAAACTGGTTCTGTATATTCGGCAAAAGAATTTTCGTCGATTATTTCTGCTTTAATTGGTCTTTCATTTTCTAAATCGGCATTAAAAACAGCGCTGTAAACTTCCATGCGACGTGCATCTAGCATCGGAATAATTTTTCCGCTTGAAACATTGGCCTGAGATGCCAAAGCTTTTAAAGTATCTACTGCAATCAGCGGAATATTTAATGCAAAACACAATCCTTTTGCTGCCGAAACACCAATTCTTAAACCAGTATAAGAACCCGGTCCCTGACTTACTGCAATTGCTGCTAAATCCTGAACTGTAATTCCTGCTGCTGCTATTGCTTCTTCTATAAAAACGTGAAGTTTTTCTGCATGCGAATAACCTTCATCGGCAATTTCATTACACACAATAGTTTCGCCATCTTTTGCAATGGATACAGAACAGTTTTTGGTTGCAGTTTCGATATTAAGGATAAAAGACAATGTATGTAATTTTTAAAATTTATGTTTGCTTGAAATGTGTTAGATTACTTTTTGGGCGTATCTGTTTTTTTAAGCTTTACTTTATCGCCAGAATTCAGTTCTTTAGAAACTGTGGTATAAGGACCTGTAATTACAACATCACCTGGTTTTAAACCCGACATTACTTCGATGTTTGTATCATCCTGAATACCGGTTTTTATAACTCTGATTTTAGCTTTATCGCCTACTTTTACAAAAACACATTCAAATTTCTTATCACTTTTTGGAGCTGCTTTTTTATCTTCGTTAGGATCATCAACTTTAAATTCTGTAACTGCAGTTGTATCTGATTTTACCACAACAGAGCTAATTGGCACTGCTAAAACATTTGCTTTGGTTTGTGTAAGAATATCAACAGTAGCGGTCATTCCTGGTCTAAACGGAGAAAATTCTGCCGGTTTTCCTTCTAATAAATCTTGGTATGATTCTTTTAAAATTCGAACTTTCACTTTAAAATTAGTTACCTGATCTGAAGTTAAAGTTGTACTTGCAGAATTAGAAATGCTGGTTACAACGCCTTTGAATTTCTTTTTTAGATAAGCATCAACTTCAACATTGGCTTCGTCGCCGATTTTTATTTTTACAATATCATTTTCGTTTACATCAACTTCAACTTCCATATTGTTGAGGTTTGCCACTCTCAAAAGCTCTGTTCCTGCCATTTGCTGTGTTCCCAAAACGCGCTCTCCTAATTCTACATTTAATACGGAAATAGTTCCCGCTGCCGGAGCATAAATTGTAGTACGCCCTAAATTATCTCTTGCTTCAGTAACAGAAGCCGATGCACTTTGTACGGTATAATATGCATTTTGTTTGGTTGCTTTTGCTACTTCAAAAGTGGCAATTGCTTTATCCCAATCCGATTTAGAAATTACACCTTTATCATACAAGGTTTTATTTCTTTCATAACTTGCTTTTGCTTCTTTAAAATTAGCTTCAGACTGTGTTAATCCTGCTTTAGATCCAGATAAATTAGCCACGGATCTGTCTAATCCAGAAGTGTATAAATCGGGATTTATTTTTACCAGCAAATCGCCTTTTTTTACAACCTGCCCTTCTTTTACGTTTAATGCAATGATTTCTCCCGAAACCATAGAAGCTATTTTAACTTCTATTTCCGGCTGGATTTTACCTGTTGCCGAAACGGTTTCGATAATGGTTGAAGCCATTACTTTTGAAATTTCTACTTCTTTTCCTTCATCCTTATTTCCTATCACTCCTGCTTTAGAAAGGCCTATTAGTCCTGCAATAACAACTACTGCACCACCTACTAAGAAATAAACTGTTTTTTTTGACATAGTAAATTATTTTGTGATAATTGGAATAATTGGAATTCCAAAGTAGAATTCTAGTATTTTTATTTTAAACATATAATCGTATTTTGTTCTGATAACGTCTGACTGCGCATTTGTTAACAAAGTCTGTGCTTGTGTAAAATCAAAAGAATTCATTAAACCTACATCATACTTTTCTTTTGCATAATTGTAAGCCTGTTGTCTTGCTTCTAAAGTTACTGTAGACGATTCGTAAGTGTTTAAAGCGCCTTTTGCATCTGTAAAAGCGGTATAAACGTTACGTTGCAAATCTAAACTTTTTTGTTCTAAATCTATTTTAGATTTCTCTAAACTTACTTTATTACGCTCTACATTATTTTTTACTGAAAATCCATTAAAAATTGGAACATTCAACTGAAAACCAAAATTGTGTCCTTTATTATCACTAAACTGTGTAAATACAGGATCTGGACTTGAATAAAGTGGATTTCCTGCACCATCTGTTCCTATAAGTCTGTCACTATAACTTGCGCTTGTACTAAATCCGTAGAAACCTCTAAGTGTTGGCTGGTATGCTCCTTTTGCAATAGCAACATTTTTCTCTGCAATTTCAAGATTAGTCTGCGCTAATTTTAATTCTGTTCTGATTTCTTTTGCTTTATTGTAAATGTCAACCGGATTTTGCGCCATAATGTTGTTTTCATCTTTGGCATTCGTATCGTCAATTACGTCAAAATCTGCAAATTCTTTAAGCTGTAAAAGCTGCGCTAAACTTAATTTAGAAATCAATAAGTTATTTTCAGAAACGGTGATATTTTGCTTGTCTGTTGCAACGGTAGCTTTTAGATCAAATAAATCTCCACGCGGAATTGTTCCTGCATTTACCATTTCTTCAGAACGTGTATAGCGTTTTTCATCAATTGCTAATTGTTCTTTTTTAACTTTCAAATCTTCTTTGTTAGACAAAATCTGCAAAAATGCACTCGCCACATTCAAAGAAATATCTTCCTGCATTTTCAATAATTGATATTGCGATGCTATGATAGAAAGTTTTGTTCTTCTGTAAATATTTTGATTTTGCAAACCTTTGTAAAGATCTACTCCCGCGTTTACCCCAAGTGATGAGTATTGTGTGGTTTGTGTAGTAGCGATATTCGTAACCGGGTTAACGTTCAAACCAATATTCCAGGAGTGAGAAGCGTTTCCGTTTACAGATGGTAAAAAACTACCTAATGCGCCTTTTTTATCGATTGCAGCGTTTTTAACATCTAACTCTGAAAGTTTTATGGTGATATTATTGTCTAGTGCATATCTCACGCATTCTTCTAAAGTCCATTGTTTGGATTGCGCCTGTCCTGATAATCCAAAACCGAATAACAATGCAAAAACAAGACTATTATATTTATTTATTTTCATATATTTTGAATGAAAGCATAGCATCGATACTACGCAAATTTAACATTTTTTAAAACCAAAAAGAACCTTCTATTTCAAATTATTTTTTCTCTCCTTCGGTAATTAAACCTTGATTCCAGATTTTAATTTTATCTGTGTTTTTAATACCACTTTTAACTTGAACATAGATTCCGTCACTTGTTCCTAAAACTAAATCTCTTCTTTGAAATTTTTGTGGAGCAGTTTCGACTTCAACATAAGGTTTTTGTGTTTTTTTATCAAATTGTACCAATGACTCTTTTATAGCCATTACTTTATCTGCTTTCTCTAAAATAATCGACGCGTTTGCACTTAACCCAGCTCTAATAAAGGTGCCGTCTCTATTTTCTAATCTTGCTTTAATTTCAAACTGAATAGCACCATTTTCTGTAACTCCTTTTGGGGCAATGTCAGTTAAAACGGCATCAAATTTTTTGTTCTCAATTGCACCAACTGTGATCTCGATAGGCATTTTTTCTTTGATTTTACCTACTTCAGATTCGTCAATTTTTCCAATAAAAATCATTCTTCCCACATCGGCAACGCTTGCAATTGTTGTTCCTTCATTAAAATTATTACTTTCAATAACCTGATTTCCAACTTTTACAGGAACGGCTAAAACCATTCCGTTTACTGTAGAACGAATCAAAGTATTGGCATAACTTCCTAAAGAAGATGTTGTTCCTGTTTTTACAATATCTAAACTTTGTTTTGCTGCCTGATAGGTTTGTTTTGCTTGTTTGTACGCTACAGAAGCTGCATCAAAATCATTTGCAGAAATTACATCTTTATCAAATAAAGTTTTTTGTCTTTGATAAATTTTTTCCTGATTGTCTAATGCAATTTTGGCTGTCTGTACCTGATTTTGTGTACTGCTTACATTAGAAACGTTTGCAACAACTCTAATTTTAGCAATCATATCGCCTGCTTTGATTTTCTCTCCTGCTTTGATATATACTTCTTCAATAATACCCGAGATGTTTGGTTTGATTAGGACTTCTTCATCTGGCTGGATATTACCTGTCGCGATAGTATTTTTTACAATCGTTTTAATTTCTGCTTTTTCAGTTTTAAAGACTATTGGCGACTCTTGATTTTTGGCATACAAGTAATAAAGTGCGCCAAAGAAAACTATTGCAATAAAAATTAAAATGGTTACCGTTACTCCTTTTTTCATTTTGTTCTTGGTTTAATCGATTATTTTTGATTGATAATTTTATTCTGATCTTAAAGCATCTACCGGCTTTACGTTGATTGCAGTCTGCGCCGGAATAAATCCTGCCAGCAAACCTGATCCTACTAATATTAATAAGGCAACAAATACAACACGCAAATCTACACTTGGGTTTGCAAACATTGTATTACTTCCCGGAGGCATTGAATCTAAGGCCATGTTTAAGAGGGCAATAATGCCCGTTGCGACGGCAATACCCAGCATACCAGAAATGATGGTTAAGAATATTGATTCTGATAAAATCTGTCCGCGGATTGCTGCCGGCGTTGCTCCTAATGCTCTTCTAATTCCGATTTCTTTGGTACGCTCTTTAACTACGATAAGCATGATATTAGAAATACCAATAACTCCCGAAATCAAAACCAAAGTTCCTACAAAATAAGCTATGATTTGTAAGATGTTAAATAAACTTTGCACTTTATTAAATTGCTCGTATAAATCAAAATTTCCAACTGCACGGTCATCTGCTGGATTTACAGAATGCAATGCTTTTATTAATTCTAAAATTTTTGGTTTTAATTCTGTAATAGATGCTTCATCTTTTGCAGTAAGCGCCATCCATCCCACTTTATCTCCGTAATTAAAAGCTTGCTGAAATGTAGTAAAAGGGATAAAAATATTCTTTTGTTCCTGCTCTGCATTTCCTCCCTGCTGCTTAGAATTATAAACTCCAACCACCATAAAGTTGATTCCGTTGATTTTTACATACGTACCAACAGCTTCTTCCTCTTTTCCGTAAAGTTCTGTGATAACACCTTTTCCAATCACCGCAATTTTCCTTCTGTCCAGAATATCCTGCTGATTTATAAAACGCCCTTTTATAATATCCATTGGCTGTTGCTTAATCAATTCCGGATAATCTCCATAAATGGTAAATGCAGCCGTTTTTGTACCACGAACAACATTGTTTGTTCCATTAAAATCTCCTAATTGATTTCTTGGCGAAACATATAATAAATCCGGCAGTGCTTGTCTTAAAGCCTGTACATCACTATTTCTAAAATCGTAACGGCGCACTTTCGGAAGCCCTTTATAAGCTTTTGAAGTAGTCTGACTCCACATAAACATTGTGTTGGTTGCTATTCCGTCAAACCCTTTCTTTACTCCATTTTCCAGGCCTTTTCCAGCAGCAAGTAATATTACCAAAATAAATATACCCCAAAACACCCCAAATGCAGTTAGAACCGTTCTAAAAACATTGGCAGTTAAAGCCTGTATAATCTCGTCCCAATTGTCTTTTTTAAACATAATTATTCGTCTCTAAGTGCTACAATAGGTTTAATTTTGGCTGCTCTGTACGCCGGAAAAAATCCTGCCATTGCTCCTGCAAAAACAAGCAGTACTAATGTTGTTAAGGCTACACTAAAATCTACTTCAGGATTTCTAAAATATTCGCTTTGCACCATTGGCCCCACAAATTCTAATAAAAGTAAGCTGGCAAGCAGTCCCGCAAAACCTGCAATTGTGGTAATAAAAATAGATTCGTGAAGTATCATCGAAATAATCGAAAATGGCGAAGCTCCAAGAGCTTTTCTAATTCCTATTTCTTTCGTTCTTTCTTTTACTATAATAAGCATGATATTACTTACACCAACAACACCGGCAATAATAGTACAAATACCAACCCACCAGAAAAACAATCTTATATAAAGATTGAGATCGTAAAACTGCTTGGCATCTTCAACAGAATTATAAATTCCGATAGCACTTTCGTCATCGGGAGCGATAATATTTTTGCTTTTCAATAACTCTTTAACACCTTCGGTAAATTTCTTTGATTGTGCTAATGCTTCATCATAATTGGCCTTTTTATTCAAAACGAACATCATTCCGTTAATTTTATCACCAGCACCAAAAGCACGCTGATTGGTAGTCATTGGCATATAAATTCTGGATTCCTCTCGTTCTCCGGAAGGATCTGTAAAAACACCAATAACTTTAAAATTAATTCCGTTTACTAATATTATTTTCCCAAGAGGATCAACATCTTTAAACAAATCCTGTTTTACTTTAAGACCAATTGCTGCAACTTTTTCGTTATTTTTTAAATCATTATCATTCAAAAAACGGCCTTGTATGATTGTTGCATTTTCAATTGCTAAATAATCAGGAGTAACACCTCTAAATTGATAATTCCCAGACTCTTTTCCGTAAGTTGTAGTACCACCCCAGGTAATTCTGGTATCTGATTTTTTATTAATCTCGTCACTGTACTTTTTAACGGGAAGATCGTAATCACTATTTCGCAGCTGAATTTGTCTTCCAGGATTTAATCCTTTATATTGTTTAGTGGTAACATTCGACCAAACTTCGATAATTCCCTCGGCATCATTTTCGAATTGTTTTTCAATTCCGTTCTGAAGTCCTTTACCCGCACCCAGCAAAATCACTAAAATAAAAATTCCCGACGCTACAGAAATTCCCGTAAGAAATGTTCTAAGCCGATTTTTAGAGATTGCCTCAAAAATTTCCTGCCAACGCTCAATATTAAACATAAGATGAAGCTCTAACTTGTTCTACCATTTTATCATCGATAATTAATCCGTCTTTCAGGACTACATTTCTTTTGCACATTGCTGCAATATCAGGTTCGTGTGTAACGATCAAAATGGTTTTTCCTTCATCGTTAATTCCTTGTATAAGCTCCATAACTTCATAAGAAGTTTTGGTGTCCAAAGCTCCAGTCGGCTCATCTGCCAATAAAACCTTTGGATTAGACGCTAACGCCCTTGCAATTGCAACACGTTGTTTTTGTCCTCCCGAAAGTTCGCTTGGTAAATGATGAGAATGTGTAGCCAAACCTACTTTCTCCAAATATTTCATAGCGATTTCGTAACGTTCTTTTCTTTTTACACCTTGATAATACAAAGGCATAGCAACATTATCGAGCGCTGATTTGTAGTTTATTAAATTGAAAGATTGAAAAACAAAACCTAAAAATTTATTTCGATATTTTGAAGCTATCGTTTCGTTTAGTTTTTTTATCGGAGTTTTGTCTAAAATATAACTCCCAGAATCTGCTTCATCAAGAATTCCTAAAATGTTAAGAAGCGTAGATTTTCCAGATCCAGAAGATCCCATGATCGCAACCAATTCTCCTTCGGCAATATTAAAATTAATCCCTTTTAACACATGCAACTCTGAACTCCCCATTTTATAGGACTTGTGTAAATCTTTAATTTCGATCATGGTATTGTTAAATTTTAAGACAATAATAATATTTTTATTAAGTATTTTATGATAATGAAACGTTAATAATTGCGTTAGGTTATTTCAATAAGACTACGAACTTTATCAAATGTTACACTTTAATAATAAATATAATTGTTTTTGTAATTTTACCCCACTTTAAAAAATCATTTATAATGAAACTTCTTTCCATTATTTCAATATTTACTACAGCTATATTGCTTACAAGCTGTTCTCCAACTCAAAAAATCGAAACTTTAAAACCAGAACCAGACGATGCCAGCCCATTAGTTTACGATAGTAATCCTTCGTTTATAAACTTGCCAATAACCGTAAAACTTACTGATATTGAAAATCAAACCAATGCTATTCTGAACGGATTGATATATGAAGATAACAATATAGACGATGATGATATTGAAATGAAAATTTGGAAACAGGCTCCGATAAAAATTCAAAATGATCCTTCAAATCCAGACAAAAAGATCAAAACCATTCTGCCTCTAAAAGCGACTATTAAATATCGTATTGGGACAAAAAAACTTGGAGTCGAGTTGTACGACGTTCGTGAATTTAACTTAAACGGAATTATTACTTTGTCTAGTGACGTGGCACTTACCAATTGGAAATTGGCGACTAAAACCGAATTTAAATCATTAGACTGGAGCGAAAGCCCAACAATGGTTGTCTTTGGAAAAAATATGCCGATTACGTATTTGATAAATCCCGCGATTTCTATTTTCAAATCTAAACTTGAAAAAAACATAGATGATGCAATCGAAAAATCAATGGATTTTAAACCCAATGTTTTAGCTGCTTTAGAAAAAATCTGCACGCCTTTTCAAATGAGTGATACGTATGAAAGCTGGCTGAGAATTGTTCCGGTTGAAATTTACTCGACAAATGCTAAACTCAAAAAAGACTCTTATGTATTGGATATGGGAATGAAATGCAACATGGAAACTATTGTTGGAAAACAACCCGATTCTAAATTTAATGCCAGCAAAATTGTATTGAAACCTGTTGCAAAAATTCCAAATCAAATTGCAGCTAACATTGCCGCTATTTCTAGTTATGTTGATGCTTCAAAAATTATGACTAAGAATTTTGCCGGACAGGAATTTGGATCTGGCAGCAAAAAAGTAACGGTGAAAAATGTAGCTATCTGGCATAAAAACGGAAAAATGGTTATTGCACTTGATGTTTTAGGATCTATAAACGGAACACTTTATTTAAACGGATTTCCACAATATAATCCGCAGACTAAAGAAATCTATTTTGACAAACTTGATTATGTTCTAGATACCAAAAGCAAACTGATGCGAACTGCAAATTGGCTGGCGCAAGGTTTTGTTTTAAAGAAAATGGAAGAAAGCTGTCGTTATTCGATTCAGCCAAATTTAGAAGAAGGAAAAAAGAGCATGGCGGCTTATCTTAAAAACTACTCTCCAATGCCGGGCGTTTTTGTAAATGGCAAAATGGAAGATATTCAGTTTGATAAAATTCAGCTGACCAATCAAGCTATTATAGCTTTTATAAAAATAAATGGAACTGTTAATGTATCTGTTAACGGATTGAAATAAAAAAAAGCAGTCTAAATATTAGACTGCTTTTTTCTTTTTGGTGTACATTCTATAAATCAGAACACCGATTATAGCAACTAATAAATACGGAATTACCATTAAATAAACAATTCCGTTATTTACAGCCTCAGCTTTTTTTACATTTTGCTCGCCCGAAAGAGCTGCGCGACACATGGCGCATTGAGCGTTCGTCGAAATTCCAATCAAAAAGAAACAAATTCCAAAAAACATTTTTTGAAACTTGAAACTCAAAGTCTGAAACTTATTTTTATTTTTAATATACATAATAAGGAGAAATCATTAAATAAACTATAACACCTGTAACCGCAACGTATAACCAAAGCGGAAATGTTATTTTAGCTATTTTTTTATGTCTGTCAAATCGCTCTGAAAGAGCTCTAACGTAACTAATTAATACTAAAGGAATAATTGCGATAGACAACAAAATATGAGTTATTAAAATAATGAAATATACATAACGTATTGCACCTTCGCCACCAAATTTAGTAGAATCTGAGGTCATATGATACGCAATATACATTACCAGAAAAGCAACTGATAACGCAATAGCAAAAGTCATTAATCTTTCGTGAAGTTTACGCTTTCCATTTTTTATGGCAATAACAGCCCAAACTAGTACTATAGCAGTTATACCATTTGTAGTTGCATAAATTGGAGGCAGAAACGACAAAGGCTCTACATGAAAACCAAGATCTTTAAGTTTAACACCAAATAAAATTCCAACAAGAACGGGAACGATAATTGAAACGGCAACAATATATTTGTTGTATTTTTTTTCTAATGAATGGTCTTCCATTTTATTCTTCTAATAATATTTTAATATCTTCCTGAATTTCTCTAACGCCTTTTTTATCTAATCCGTCGTAATAAATGTTTGGGTTTCCAAATTCATCTTTTCTACATCTGATGTTTCCATCTTTATCAATTAAAGCAAATAAACCAGAATGCTCAAAACCGCCGCTTACTTTATCATTTTCTCCTGCATAAAGATTAAATCCTTTATTAGACAAATCCATAATTGTAGCTCTGTCACCAGTTAGAAAATTCCAATTAGAAGATTTTACTCCAAGCAATTTTGCATGGTCTTTTAAAACCTGTGGCGTATCGTGCGCTGGATCAATCGTTATAGACACAATTCCGAAATTAGGATTTCCGAAAAAAGTCTTTTCAATTTCCAACATACTCAAATTCATCTTTGGACAGATTGAAGGACATGTCGTGAAGAAAAATTCTAAAACATATACTTTACCTTTATAAGAAGCATTCGATATTTTAGCATTGTCCTGATTTGTCAATTCAAACTTTGGCGCTTTACCTATAGTAATCAATTTTGTGCTAGACTTATCTGATTTCAATCCAACATTATCCAAACGATTTCCTTTTACTATTTCTCCGTTTTTAACTCTGTCCACAATTTTTGGCACAGCATAAATTCCGAAAATTAAGATGATAAACGAAATCCCGATATATGATTTATTTTTAAACATTATAATACAATTTAAAGTTCTTTTGTAGCATTGTGGTTCTTTTTAAGTGCAGCACGATATTCGTATAAGATAATTTTAAAATCGTCCAGCATCTCATTACTCAATTCTGATGGATGAAAAGTATCGTAGCCTTCTTTGTATTCGTCTTTATCTTTTCTGCCTCTTAAATTTCTTTCTTTATCTACAATATAAACATTTGCAGTTCCTAAGTCTTCATTTAGTTTTCCTTTTAAATGCAGCTGGTTATAAAAGGTTTTGATTTCTTCTGGCGAGGCAAAAACAAAATTCCATCCAGAAACATTTGTAAAAGGAGCAAGTGCATCTACAACTTTCTGAGCTTCTTCTTCAGTTCCTAAAGGACAAAGTACCACAAACTGAAGATCTTCAAAACCATTATAGCGTTTGTAGATTTTTTCATTTAAATTGAAATAATTACCGCGATTTGCTAAAAGATTAGATCCGGAAAAACCTAAAATAGTTATCTTTTTATCAAGGGAAACTTTTTTGCCGTTTAAACTTTTCCAATTTCCAAAATCGGCAATTTTAGGAGTTATTGTAGGGAGTTTAGTAAAACTGTTCACTCCGGAAGCAAAAAATAAATACGCTACAATTGGAAGAACAAAAAGCGAGAAGAGAACTATATTTTTTTTCATTATTATGAGAGAAGTTATTCGAGTACAAAAATAAAAAAAGCTCCGTTAAACGGAGCCTCTTTTCGAATTAATATGATGTTAAAAATTCCATTTAATAGTAGAATCTTTAAAAACCCCATAAATATAATGTCCTTCTGTTAGTAGAATAAACAATAAATATAAAACTAAGAATATAACTGGAGATACAACAGACCATCTAAGGCTGCTTTTCTCACCTTCCATGTGCATAAATGCCCATACAATATAATATGCTTTGAATATTGTTAAGATATAAAATATCCAGTTCAATAAATTCAAACCTACAAAATGATTAAACTCTAAAACTCCAGGTTTCAAAATACCCAAAATAACTTCTACTGTAGTTACTGCAGATAATAATGCGAAAACAAACCAGATTCTTTTTGTATTTGATACGTGCTCGTGTGACATAATAATTAAAATCTAAAATTAAACTAAGTAGAAAACTGTAAATACAAATACCCAAACTAGATCGACAAAGTGCCAGTATAAACCAACTTTCTCTACCATTTCGTAACTTCTTCGTTTTTCATAAGTTCCAAGTAATACATTAAAGAAGATAATGATATTAATGATAACTCCCGAAAATACGTGGAATCCGTGGAATCCTGTAATAAAGAAAAAGAAATCAGCAAACAATTTACTTCCGTATTCGTTTCTAGTTAAGTTTGCTCCTTCTACTACATATTTTGCATCACTTAAACGAGTTTCAGATTCTGCTCTCGTTAAGATTGTTTTTTTCTTTTCAGCAGTAAGTTTTTCAGTTCTGATCAACAATTCCGGATGTGCTTTAAAGCCAGCCTGAATTTCAGCAACTGAATAAGTTGGAAGTGTTTCAGCATCTTCCATAAACCATTTTGCTTTTGCTCTTGAAAGCGCTTCTCTTTGTTCTGGTAATTTTACAGCAAAATCTTCTAGTGCTACTCTATTACCTTTTGCATCAACAAACTGTAACAAACTACCTCCTTTTGTTTCAATCGCACCGTATTCACCTTTAATGAAGTTTTTCCACTCCCAAGCTTGAGAACCAACGAAAATTAAACCTCCAATAATAGTTAAGAACATATAGATTGCAACTTTTGTTTTTTTCAATTGATGTCCTGCATCAACTGCTAATACCATAGTTACAGATGAAAAAATCAAAATAAAAGTCATTAAGGCCACATAATACATCGGAGCAGATACACCGTGCATAAATGGGAAGTGAGTAAACACTTCATCAGCCAATGGCCATGTTTCAATAAATTTAAATCTAGAAAAGCCATATGCACCTAGGAATCCAGAGAATGTTAAGGCATCTGATACGATGAAAAACCACATCATCATTTTACCATAACTTGCTCCTAATGGCTGAATGTCTCCGCCTCCCCAAGTTTTTTCGTCGTTGTTTGCAGTAGTAACTGTCGCTCCCATAAAAGTTATTCGTTAAAAAGTTCCCAAATTTACGTTTTTTTCTTATTTAAAGAAATATAAAAATAAAAATAAATATAACCACAATAAATCCAAAAAGTGCCAATACATCGCACCTAGTTCTATACCAAGAGTTTGAGTCGAATTGTATTTTTGTTTAAAATGATTATAAATTATAATTAAAAGTGAAATTAACCCTCCGGCCAAGTGTAACAAGTGTGTAACCGTTACTACATAAAGAAAAGTTGTAGTAATTGAACTACCTTCTCCTGTAAAATAATATCCTTGATCTACGATTTGTCCAAAACCTTGAAACTGCAAGATTATAAACAAAATTCCTAAAGCTAATGTTGCCAGAAGTAAAGTCGTAACTGCACTTCTATTGTCTTTTTGAATTGCTTTTTTAGCCAGGTAAAAAGTAACACTGCAACCAATAATCACAACCGTACTAAAGTAAAATGCTGTCGGTAATTCAAAGTTCTTCAACCAGTCGGCTCTTGACTTACTCACTACAAATGCACTTGTAAGACCTGCAAACATCATGGTCATACTCACCATTGCGAATAACAAAATCAGTTTTGCCGATTTTGATTTTCTTACTTGTTCCTCGCCTTTTGTCATTGTCATTTCCATAAAATAACTATCTTAAAAATTTATCTATTATAAATACAATCTGCAGTAATGAAATATAAGACACGCTTACCAACATTAATGTTCTTGCTGCTTTTGCAGTTCGCAATTGATACAAACGCACGGCATAAAACAACATCCATAATCCTAATAAGAACACCAAAATTGCTGCAATTGGCGAAATAAACAATTGCCCTGTATATCCTAAAACCGGTAATAAAGATGCTATTATCAGCCAAATTGTATATAAAATTACCTGCAATGCAGTTCCTTTATCTTTTTTTCCTGTAGGAAGCATAAAGATTCCAGCTTTCTCATAGTCTTCATACAAAAACCATCCGATAGCCCAGAAGTGGGGAAACTGCCAGAAAAACTGAATTAAAAATAATGTTCCTGCCTCGATACCAAATTCTCCTGTCGCTGCAACCCAACCTAACATAAATGGGATTGCGCCCGGAAAAGCACCGACAAAAACAGATAAAGAGGTTACTGTTTTTAAAGGCGTATAAATACTTGTATATAAGAATATTGAAATCGCAGCAAACATTGCCGACTTTGCATTTATGGTATACAATAATGTAATACCAATAATTGTAAGCAGACTAGCCACAAACAAAGCCATTTTTGGCGACATACGTCCTGAAGGAACTGGACGGTTTTTAGTACGATCCATTAAAGAATCGATATCTTTTTCTATTACCTGATTAAAAGCATTTGAAGCTCCAACCATGCAATATCCTCCAATTGACAATACCAGCAAAACGCTCCATTGAAAAGGATGTTCGTCATTAACACCTAATAAATATCCTGCAATAGAAGAAAACAAAACGCTAATGGCTAAACCAGCTTTAGTAATCTCTTTGAAATCTAGAAATATTGATTTTAGTGAAAATGTATTTTTTGCAGCGTTCAACACGTTTGTTGTTTGTATGTTTTTTTTGAGTGGTGCAAATGTACAAATTAGATTGTAGAATCTGGAACTATAAATTTAGATTTTTTTCAATAAACCTTGATAAAACAACAACTTGCACATCTTTAACACTATTATTTCGAAAAATCTTATTAAAAACTAGTAATCAAAATACCAATTAAAAACATCTGAACGAAGTCCTATCGTAAACCAAGTGGTGCTTTGCTTAAAAGTTGTTGCTGTATTTTGTGTCGGATCAAAGTTTCTATAAAGAAAACTTCCAAAGAATTTTAAATTTGTCATCGGATTAATCAAGTATCCAGCCTGAATATCTGCGATAAAAATACTGGTTTTATTTCCCTGACCTACTTTTACACCTTTATCATAAGGGCGTTTTTCATCATAATCTTTATAAATATTTCCACCATAATTAAAACTGTCTTGCGCCGTATCAAAATCCAGTCCTCTGGTTCCAATTGTAAATTTAGCATCGGCAAAAAGACGTCCTACGTGGTAACGTGAAATCACTACTAATTCTTCAAAATTTCCTCCCCACTGGTGCCCCATACTCTGATTGTTGTGCCCATAATTTGTAATTATCTCACTATGCGAATACACATAAGGTCTTACATGGTTATATTCTACCTGTACCAATAAATCTTTCACTTTAAAAGCATTGAAGTATTTTGCTCCAACTTGTAAACCAAATTTATTTTTCCAGCTTTTATCGCCCGCTTTTACATCAGATACCGAAAATTCATCAATTAAAAACTGAGAATACAAATTGATACTATTGTTCCATTTGTATTTTCCTGTAATCCCTAAAAGTGCATTTCCGCTTTTAGAAGAAGAACCAAACTCTACCGCACGGTAAAAAATAATTGGATTTACAAAATTAACATCAAATCCTCTATTATTAGTATCTGTCCAGACTACAGATTCAAAGAAACCTAAGTTCAACTTATTCGAAACATTCCAGCTTAAATAATGATTTGCCATAAATTTTGTGGCATACGTTTTCTCTGCTGTAACATCCGGACGAACATCCTTAAGCCACATATAAGTATTTGTATATTTTAATTTCCAAAAAGTGGTATTGATTTTAAAATACGGATACGGACTTGCTCCGTCTCCTTCTAATAAAGATCTATAACCGTCTCCAATAAAATTTTTCCCGTAACCTAATTGCAAATCAAATATTTTACTTGGAGAAAATGTGATATTTGCATCTGCCAAAGGAAAATCATAGGCGTCTGTTTTAAATCCTTTTGCGATTCCAATTCCTGGAACAATAGCCGGATTTCCACCAGAAGGTTTTATAGATTCTGCATAATTATTAAAGTAACCCGCAAATCTTCCCTGACTTTCATAAAATGTAGTCGTAAAATTAATCTGTTTTCCTAAACCTCCTCTAAAATTCAGGGCTCTAGTATTCACGTAAGTGTAAGATGCGTCAATATCTGAGGCTTTACCCATTTGCAAATCAACAATCGGATTTAGGGTAAACCAATAATCTTCGCCTTGAATCTGAACCATATTTTCGTTCCACCACTTTCTTCCCAGCCAACTTGAAGTCTTTTTCTTCAACGATTCATTTACTGCTTTTAAGTTATAATATTTTGAAACCTCAGCATAAGTATAAGGTTTAGAAGCGGTATGATTATTACTTCCAACCTGATTCATTGCACCATCAAATTGCGCATAATAACTGTGTGAAAAAGGAATGTTTAAATGACTTTCAAATTCTGGATTGGTGTATTTCTTGTATACAATACTATCCAATTCTGTCATTGGTTTTTGTTCTGGTTTTAAAATTTCGGCTTGTGCCAAAGCTTCAGCTGCAAGCTGGTCGGCACTTTTTAACGGAATATCAATTGAGATTGTATATTTTGAGTAGGTTGGTTTTCCGTTGTAGGTTGACGGCTTTATTTTATCAAATTTTGCAAATACGCGTTTTGCTTCTTCAGACAATTCATCATTTATTGCATTAACGTAAATAACTTTAAATTGTCCTTCAGCATCAACTTCAAAAAGCACCTTAACAGCACCTTTATAATTGTTTTGCTTTACGTTTTGAGGGATTTGAAAATTATTAAACACAAAATCCTGAACTTCTTTATAGAAACAATTTTCTAAATCTTTTGCCTGCAGATTTTCGCAATTTGGAAAAACCGGAAATTGTTCTGCTGTAAAACTTGGCGTAATTGAAGAAGTTCCATTTTGCTGCGAATAAGCAAATAAGAATGACAAGGTAAAAGTTAATGATAATAAAAGCTTGTTCACGTAGATTTTGGTTTTTATTTAATATTGATTTGTGGTATTTTCTCCTCCTGCAATTGCTTTTGCTGCCGAAGTTCCGATGCGCTTCACGCCCAGATTAATCATTTCAACGGCATCTTCGTATGATCTAACTCCGCCTGCTGCTTTTACAGACAAAGGTGATGCATTTTCAAGCATTATTGTAATAGCAGGAATTGTAGCTCCGTTTGGCAGACCATTTTGGGTTTTATAAAAACCTGTAGATGATTTTACAAAAACAGAAGCATAATCTTCTTCTTTAAAATTCGACAGCACAACATTTTTTATCAAAGCCGAAAGCTGAATAATTTCTTTATCACTCAAAGCTGCAACTTCAATAATCCATTTTACTGTTTTATTATTAGCTAAGCCAATTTGTGTTCCGATTAAGATTTCTTGTTTTATTAATGCAGTGTCTCCATTTTTGAAAGCTTCATAATTGCAGACAAAATCTAAATCATCTGCACCATTTTCGATCGCTTCGTTTGCTTCTTTGATTTTACTTTCTAAATTAGATTTTCCTTCAGGGAAATCTATCACGGTGCCAACAAGTAAATTAGAATCAGCATCCAAAATCATCTTCTTTGCTAAACTAACATGTTCAGGCCGAATCATAATCAACTTAAAACCTTCCTCAACAGCCTCCGCAATTGCATTTTTAACTACAATTGTATTCTCTGCTTCTGAAAGTCCGGCTTGAGATGCCGTTTTTAAATATGTTGAATCTAAGTATGGCTTAACATTCATAATTTTGAAGTTTCTTCGAATTGCCACAAAAATACATTATAAATTCAGAAAACAAGCATTCTTTACTAATGCTTGGTCTTTTTTAACCATAAAAAAACCCACCTAAGTGGGAATTTATAATTTTATAATTTTATCTATCAGCTTCTTAAAAGCTATTGCTGTAAAAACACCCGTTGTAGCTCCGATTGTGTTGGCTAAAACATCAGTCACATCTGCCGATCTTGTAGTTGTAAAAACACTTTGTAAGATTTCGATTGTAATTCCAAAAAAAACAGAAAATATAAACGAAATCAGGTATGCTTTATAATCGTTAGCTTCAATTCCTTTTAGTTCTTTTTTGAAAAACAAAATCCAGGAAATTGTAAATCCAAAATGAAAACAAAAATGTACGATTTTATCAATGCTTGGAAAATCTACGGCTGGAATGTTACTCGAATCTGTTAAACAAAAATAAGTAATAATACCAGAACATATAATTGCCCAGCAAAGCAATAATAGTTTAGGCACCGATAAGTTCTTTATAAGCTTCGTCAGATAATAGAGAATCTATTTCAGATGCATTAGCGATTTTTATTTTAATCATCCATCCAGCTCCGTAAGGATCAGAATTAACTGTTTCCGGTGCACTTTCTAAGCTTTCATTAAATTCAATGATTTCTCCTGTCAAAGGCAAGAACAAATCCGAAACTGTTTTTACAGCTTCAACCGTTCCAAAAACCTCGTCTTTATCAAGTGTCTGATCTAAAGTTTCTACTTCAACATACACGATATCTCCTAACTCTTTTTGAGCAAAATGAGTAATTCCTACGGTTGCAACATCTCCTTCGATGCTAACCCATTCATGATCTTTTGTGTACTTTAAATTTGCTGGTATGCTCATAATTGTATGTTTGAAAATTGATAATTTAAAATTTAAGACACAAATGTAATAATCTTCTAATGAAATCTAGTTTAGAAACTCAAAATTAATTTCCGAAGTTATAACGTAATGTGAATCCTGATCTAATATTCGTTAAAGGAAATGATGTCGAAATCACTGCTTTTGAGAACGAATGATCGTAATAAAATATTGCCGTCAGGTTTTTACTAAATGAATAATCAGCAGTAAGTTTCAGTGACCAGATATTTTGCCCTGCAGCCAATTGATTATTATCATAATCTAAATAACGTACTAATGTCTCATTATTTCTATATGAGAAATCCGCTTTTATGTTAATATCACTTTTAATAATTCCCGTTGGGTTGTCTGCAAGTCTTGATGAGAAAATAACATCTTTAAAACGATATCCTAAACCAACAACATACTCAACACCTTTTACTTCTGTAAGCAGGTTATTATCAAAACTCATTGACAATGCTCTGTCTTTTTTAATCTCGGTCAATAAACGTAATGAACTTTTCAACTCAAAATCTACTCGGATAAGCGGACTAAACTGCTCTACTAAATTGACGTTTGACATGATCGTTTTATTATAGAAATTCGTGTTTACATCCTGTCCGTTTGGATTTTCGATAAAATCAAAATTAGATCTAAATTGATTAATGGTATAAGATGCTCTATAATTATGCTGTAATGAAAAACGCTTGAATTTATCTTTGAAAAATTTATATCGCATCAAACCGTTGTACTTAACACTCCAGTTCGGAATAGGGAAACTTCTAAAAATACTTGTCGAACTACCCGAAGCATCACTTCCTGTATAAGCTGCCAAGAAAGAAGGAAGCAAAACAGCCTGATTACTTTTTGTATATCCTATTGGATATCCCTGATTGGCAACATACAAAGCATAATTAGCATCTGTTTCTGCCGGAATTGGATTATTCACATCTCCATATCGAGGAATTGCAGCTTCAGATCCGTAGCGCTCTAGTGCCAAACGATCTGCAATAACTAAACGATTGCTTCTAAATTCATCAAATGCAGAAGATTCTGTTGCGCTACTCGTAGAAAATGCTGTTTTAATTAACACCGTTGAAATCGAGAACATTCCATAAGTATAAGGAGATAATGCATGATATTCACTGCTTACAGGATCAACACTATATTGCTCTGAAGAGTTTTCAGAATAAGAACGATCCATATTCAGATCGATTTTAAAATCTGGAAACAAATCAATATTAGCGGTAACTTTCAATAATTTATTTTCTGTCTGCGTAAAGTTTTGATTGAAATTTTGGTAATCGGTCAGCCAGCCATTTTTAGCAGCTTCATAACGTACATCGTCCTGACTACCAAAAATAAAGCCTAATGTTGGTTTTGATGTTCCGAAGAAACCAATACTTGGTGTATAACCAGGTAAAACTGTTCCGCTGTTTTCAGTGTAATTAACCTGTATGTTTTTTACACTGGTTAAAACACCAATCAGACCATCATAAAATGGATTACTGCTGGTAACTGGTTTTGCTGTATTTACAATTTTCTCACCTGGTTTTGGCGGTGCTGCCGGCTTTCCTTTTGCTTTTGTTTTTGCTCCAGGAGTTAACCCTAAATACTTATACAGCATATTCATATTGAAAGTTGTAGTCAGCGTATTCGAATTTGCGTTCTGAATTGTATTTCCTAAATCCCAAGTTACACCATCTTCAACATATTGTGAAAGTGCCGTAGAGGAACGCTGCCAGCTATAATCAGCCGTGTACGAATAACTTGCTTTTACAAAACTAAAAATTGGAATTTTATTAATCGGAATTTCATAATTCAACACTAATTGCTGTAAGTGCTGGTTTGGTGTTCCGATATCAAAATAGTCATCCCAAATATTAAAATCTTCTTTTGGCGTATCATCAGCATTCAAGAAGTTTCTCACGATATTATTAGACGCTGCTGTATAATTTAATTTTAATGATTTTGTTAAGTTAAATCCAAAACCATATTGATAATTAAATGCAAAATTTCGTCTGTAAAGAGGATCGATACCAATTCCTTCTACATCAACTTGTCTGTATTCCTGACGGTTGCTTTGTCTTAAAATATTGGTATTAAAAGATATATTCGACGGCAAATAATTAAAATTAATATCACTAAGCATTTTCCAATATTCGCTCTTTTTCATGAACTTATTCTTCTTGAAAGGAACTACTTCTTTTGGCTGAAAAGTGTACGCATAATTAACAGACGAATTAGACTGCTCATCATCATAAGACGCGACTTCATAATCATGTCTTTCTACCTGATTGTATGATTGAGAAAAAGTAAAATTTTCTACATCATAAACATGCGGTTTTTGCTCTGGCGCTCTGTCTTTTCTAACGCCAATAAAATTGATACTTTTTCTTTTTGTATAATCAATTGCACGCGTTCTAATATTTTCTTTTTCTGCTGGATCGGTAGTTTCTCTAATTAACTGATCCAATTTTATATCTTGATTAAAAGGATCGTATTCTGGCGTAATAACTTCTTCTCCAATGGCATAATTAAAAGGCACATTGATTCCCCATTTGTGCGGTAATAATTTACCTAAATTAAGATTGGTAACAATATTATACTGCTGAATATCTTCACGATCTCTTTCGTTAGCCCCTTGTTCTAAAGATCCAAAACCAATTGTACTCTTTTTACCAGAGGCGGAAACTGTAGCAAAATCAGCCATGTTAGTGTCAACATTTAACAATGCTGCCATACCTCCTTTATTATCCAAATCAGACATACGAAGCTCATTAAACCAAACTTCTCCTTTTATATCTTTATGATCGGCCCTGCTTTTTACCCCAACCATTAAATTTCGCACCAGACCAAAGTTAGGATTTCCCTTTATACCTAATCTCAATCTACTGTCGCCATCTCCACCGCTTAAAGCCAAATCATCATCTGGATAATAAATACCATTTATATCGCGCCTGTCTGAATTGATATCAATATTCATGGCCTGAATTTTCATTTTGGTCAATAATTCAAGTGCCAAATCAATATTGTTATCTTCCAGCCATACCTGATCTGCAGCAATGGTACATGAACCTCCGGTTCTTGTCACTTTTAATGGAATTTCGACTTCGTAAAAGTTCTGCGTAAAGTCATTTCCAAAACGAATAAATCCTACCATTTCGTCATCTAACAAAGCAACTTCGTTAGGTAAAGATTCAGCGTGAAGAAACATTTTTAATTTTTTGTACTGACGCATATCAACACTTACGTTTTTAAAGACAGCTCTTGAATCTCTAAATTCTAAACCTGATCCGCCTACTCGTACTGCTAATGCCTGCTCATTTTGATTGATAATTGTATTGTTATTGTACAATTGCTCTCTTTGAACGCCCGGCGGAATTACATAATTTACCGGACATTTTGTACTGTTTTCCTGAATGTTTACTGCTGCTACATCAAACTCAACTCCGTCATCATCTGGGTTTGTATCGTTGGCGTCAAGCGTTCCTGTATATCTTCTCCACTCTCCTCTTACTAAATCCAAAGCTCCAAAACGAACGGTCATCTGATCGTTAAAACCAGTCATAAACATACGCATGAAACGAATCGATCTAAAATCTGTAATATTACCAATTGTATTTTGAGGTTGTGAAACCGGAATTTTAAATTGAATCCATCTTGCATTTGTTGAACTTCCGTTTGGCAGTTCAACATTGCTTACTTCACGAATATCTGTAACATAGTTTTGACCCACCTGCATTCCCGGTTTTAGATCAATGCTGTATTCGTAATATGCATTAATAGTATTCATCGTGTTGTCACGATTAATATCTTCAACGTCTGGAAGCGTTGTAGAACCTCTGTTAGGATCATCTACACTTACGGCAGAGTTTCCTTCTACTCCATTATATTTTTTATAACGATCTAAGACTCCTCCGTCTGTATTTAGATAATACTTGTAGTTATCTGCAGCAGGATCTTCTTCTCCAGCATAATTTGTATAAACTGCTCCCTCTTTAGAGTCTGGAAGACCGTCTAAACCAATATCTTGATTTTTACGATTGTCGGGATTGGTATCAAACGCATAAATTAAAGATTGTGATGCCGGAACATCTCCCCAAAGCGGCTGCGGATTTACTAAAACCTGATCTGGTCCTAATCCGTTTTCGTATTGTTTTCTTCCGTCTTTTAATACATCTTCTGAAAGCTCCCCTAAGTTGAAGTAAATTTTACCCGTATTACTTGGTTGTGCTTCTCCATTTCCAACATAAGGGTCAAGTACCCAGAATTGGATATATTCTACATTTCCCTGCTCAAAATTGGTTGAATTTAATGCACGCATGATTCCTCCAAAATTACTGGCTGGATTAGTTGAACTAAAATTCGGATTATTATTATACGGCCCTCTGTCTGATGGATAATAACTTAAATCTAGTGTGTTAATTACCTGAATCTGACCTTGCGCAATATCTGTATTTGGATAAAGTTCTCTACTGTAAACTCTTCTTGTTGTATTTAATGACAAATCATCGTTGGAAATTCCTGATGGTTTTGAAGAATAAAAAACAGGATCAATAGTGTACCAGGATAATTTTGCACGTTTGTAACCGTATTCTAATGTGTTGGAATTGGCATTAAAAGTATTGTCATTTATAGAATTTAAAAATGGCGTAGAAGCTAAACTCCATGCATAAGCCGATCTCATATCTATTGTAGTCTGCGAACCCTCGAAATCATCAACATAAATAGTGGCTTCTCCATCAAAATCACTTGCTTTTGGCGCATCTGGTTTTAAGAAAGCAATTTCTCCTCTAATAGAAAGATTAGAAGGAACATCTGTATCGATGTTTGGTAATTTATTAACCAATCTGGTTAAGAATGGAACTTCCGTTGAATACGTTCCGTTAAAACCAAAAATAGTATTGTTTACAGATTCCTGTCCATAACTCGATTTTTGAGTAAATGGTCTTTCTGTCATTTTTAAATAAGTACCACCGACAATAAATTTATCCGAAATTTTATGTTCGATATTGAAACCCATAAATCTTCTGGTCTGCTGCCCAAAAATTGAATTGTTTTCTAAGGAAACTTCAATTGGTGTATTTGAGGCTTGTAGTGAAGGATCCAGAATCTGAACTCGCCCTAATTGATAATCTACGCTGTAATCAATTCCTTCTACTAATCTTCTTCCGGCTGCCATTACTACAACAGATCCTTGAGGCACATTAAATGCACCGATTGGTATTCCGTTACTTCCAGATGATTTGTATTTTCCTCTTAATAAGAATTTGTTCTTATCACTGTCTTGTAAAGCTCCAGATTGTGTATTTCTATACATGTTTCTAAACACGTATTTCTGCTGGTTTGGATTATAAGTATTAGGATCATCGTAATTTTCGGCTGATCCTGTATTTTGTAATTTCTTAAATAAAAGTTCTCCAAAAGGTTCTTTGGTCGTAAATATAACACGCCCGTTTTGAACGTCTACAGTTATACCCGGAATGTAATCGAAGAAACCGTCTCCCCCAACTTGTGGATCGTTATTGTAATTTAAACGATCTAAATTAAAGACATTTAATAATGGTGTTTGATCTACTTTACTATCTGGCGCAGGATTTGCAGGAAATGTAGTTCCGGTAACTGGTGTAATATAATTGATCGGTGAAGGATCTGTATAAAGAATATTTAATCTGAAATCGTCTTGTTTAATTTGATACGCTTGCGGGATTTGATAAACGTTTTTCATCATCAAATTCCAAACTGGATTTTGAACATTTGTCAAATTGCTTTTCAGCATTTTTAAAACTAAACTTTGTGTAATAATAGCCTGATTGGCATTGTTGTTTCCTGTTACTACAGTTGCATCAACACCGTCACTTCCAAATTCACCAACCTGATACACTTTTCCTCCAGAAGTATACTCGTAAGCAACTGCTAAAATTTCATCATTTGCCAAACGCTGCTGCAAAGAGATGTATCCTAATTGAGCATTAAAAGTATATTCGTTTGTAGTTAACTTTCTAGCATTTTCAAGAACAGAATAATCTGAAGCTTCGCTGACATTCGTATTATTAAATCCAGATTTTGCAGTTACAATTTCTCTAATATTAGAGTTTAAAAATGACCCTGGTTTACCTATTGCTTCCGGATCGTATTTATTATTATTATTGTCTGTTGGAGAATCTATCGGATTACTAAAAAATCCTGTTGTATTACTAATAACCACAACTTGATTGTCTGGAATACCTGTAACCTGACTTTCACCTAAATCCTGAAGCGCAATAATATTTCTTAAGTTATTATTGTTTGTAGAAACACGATTTTGTTTATTGGTTACCCAAACTTCTATTCTGGTAATTTGAACACGGCTGTCTATTAAAGGATAATTTCTTAATGATGCATCGTATTTATTTCTAAAATACTGTGATAAGAAGAAATGTCGGTCATTATCATAGTCCAAAGCATACAAATCAAAGTTTTGTACGGTTCCGCCACCTTCTGCAACTATACTCTTGGTTTGAGACTTCTGTTCTGAAAATACACCTGTGATAGTTGTTTTACCAAATTGCAGTTGTGTTTTTACACCAAATAAACTTTGAGCACCACGAATAAGTGTACTGTTTAGCGGCATACTTACGTTACCAACTTCAACTTTTTGAATAATATCATCTTCTGAAGGTGTATAAGCAAGCTTAAATAAATTTTGAAATGCGAATGTAGATTGTGTATCGTAATTGGCGTTTACCTCTAAACGTGTTCCTACTTTACCCATTAAACTCATACTGATTCTCTGATCAAAATCAAAGGTTAAGCTGGATCTGTTTCTGGGAGAAAAAGACGGATTATCTTGTTTGGTATAACGCATTCCTAAGTCCATTTCTACTGATCCTGTAGGCTTTACATCTATTGTATTGCTTCCAAAGATACTTTCAAAAAGACTTGAGTTGATGTAGTAACGAGGCAGTAAATCTTTTTTTGCAGCTTCACTTCCTTTCTTTTTACCATCAATTGCATCTGATTTTTTTCTGAAATAATCTCTTCTTGATTCTTTCAGAACTAAATTTTCGTATTCCTGTGGTGTTAAGATAATAGGATAATCGATCGAAAAACCATCGACTGATTTGGTGTAAATATATCGATCTGTAATGGGATCGTATTTGTATGCTGAAAGGATGCTTGGCGGATTTTGGAGCTCTAGTTTACCTGTAGAAAAACTTGTTTTTGTTGTGTCTTGAGCCGATGGATTTACTTGGGAATGTAAAACATTACCGCAGAACAAAACCAGCAACAAAATACAAATTTTACGCATACAATTTCTTTTATATTAAAGTGAGTCTATAAACTTTTTAAAGCCTTTTTGATGATTGTTTCTACAGATGCTTCCGGATCTTCTTTGACGATCTTTTCGACAACTTTTTCAGAAGTTTTTCGAATAAATCCTAAAACTTCTAAAGCAGATAACGCTTCATCTCGGTTTCTATTGTTTAGCACTACAGAAACTTCATCTAAATCATACAGTTTAAGTACTTTTTCTTTTAAATCAAGTATAACTCGCTGCGCTGTTTTGTTTCCTATCCCCTTGATTGACTGAATAATACCTACATCTCCAGATGCAATGGCGTTTATTATTTGTTTAGGTTCTATTGAAGATAACATTGTTCTGGCAATGTTTGCACCAATTCCGGAAACAGACAACAACATTCTAAAAATCTCACGTTCTGATTTTTCTACAAAACCAAATAAAGTATGCGCATCTTCTTTGATTTGAAGATGCGTATACAATTTTATATTTTCTGCATTTGGAATTAATGAAAAGGTATGTAACGAGATATTTACATGATAACCAACTCCATTACAATCAATTACGACTTCAGTAGGGTTTTTCTCCACTAATTTTCCTTGCAAATGTGCTATCATAATGTATTTTATAAGTGTCAAATATAGCAAAAATGCAATAAAATTAAGACAATTTTAAGCAATTCTTACTTACTTTTATTTGACCACTTTATTCTTTTTGATTTCTTTTTCCTGAGCATCAATAACAGCAATTGCTGCCATATTTACCATTTCTTCTACACTTGCTCCTAATTGAAAGATGTGAACTGGTTTACCCATACCCATCATAATTGGACCAATTGAGTTTACTTTGTATAATTCTTTAAGCAATTTATAGGTAATGTTTGCTGACTCTAAGTTAGGGAAAATCAATGTGTTTACTTTTTTTCCTGCTAATTTAGAAAAAGGAAATTTCTCCTGAAGCATTTCTGGGTTTAACGCAAAATCTGCCTGAATCTCACCATCAACAATCATATCAGGATGATTTTTATGTAAATAAGCTACTGCTTCTCTTACTTTTGATGCGCTTTCGCTGGTTGATGAACCAAAATTAGAAAACGAAACCATTGCTATAACAGGCTCAACTCCAAACATTTTTGCCGTTTTTGCCGTCATAATTGCAATATTGATTAAGTCCTGTGCCGAAGGATTTATGTTGATTGCTGTATCTGATAAGAACATCGGTCCACGAGAAGTCATCATCATGTTGGCTGTTGCAACTAAGGAAGCTCCTTGTGCCTTATCTATCAATTGTAACATTGGTTTTACAACACTTGGATAACTTCTGGAATATCCTGTTACCAAAGCATCTGCTTCGCCTTCATTCACCATCATTGCAGCAAAATAATTTCTTTCGCGCATGAATTTCTGTGCATCAAGTAAAGAAACTCCTCTTCTTTCTCTTGTAGTCCAGTACGAATTGGCAAATTTATTTCGTCTTGCTGCTTCTTCTGTTGTTTTAGGATCAATGATTTCTACTTCTGCATCAAAACCTAATTCTTTTTTTAGTTCTAAGATCGTTTCTTTATCTCCTAGTAAAATTGGAAAACCGATACCATCTTCATGAACAATTTGTGCTGCTTTTAGAACATTTAACTGATCTGCTTCGGCAAAAACAACTCTTTTAGGATCTAGTTTTGCGCGGTTAGTCATCAAACGAACCATTTTATTATCATTACCCATACGTTCGCGAAGCACATCTTCATAAGCTGCCCAGTCTGTAATAGGATTTTTTGCAACTCCAGATTCCATTGCTGCTTTTGCAACTGCAGGTGCTACAATCGTTATCAATCTAGGGTCAAATGGTTTCGGAATAATATATTCCTGTCCAAATCCTAATTTGGTTGCTCCGTAAGCTACGTTTACTTGTTCTGGAACTGGTTCTTTCGCCAAAATAGCTAATGCTTTTACAGCAGCCATTTTCATTGCTTCGTTAATTTTTGTAGCTCTTACGTCTAAAGCTCCTCTAAAAATGTATGGAAAACCTAAAACGTTGTTTACCTGATTAGGAAAATCAGAACGTCCTGTAGCCATAATTACGTCTTTACGAGTTTCTACAGCTAAATTATAATCGATTTCCGGATTTGGATTTGCCATTGCAAATACAATCGGATTCGCTTTCATTGTCAATAACATTTCTGGGGATAAAATATTTCCTGATGATAATCCGATGAAAACGTCAGCACCGTTTACGGCTTCTGCTAAAGTTTGAGAAGGACCGTTTACAGCATATTTTAATTGAAGTTCAGATAATGAAGGATTGTCTTTTGTTAAAAGTCCTTTACTATTAAACATCAAAATATTTTCAACTTTTACGCCTAATAATACATATAAATCTGTACAGGCAATTGCAGCAGATCCTGCACCAGAAACTACCATTTTAATATCTTCGGCTTTTTTTCCGGCTAATTCAAGCGCATTGATTAAAGCTGCAGAAGAAATAATTGCTGTTCCGTGCTGATCGTCGTGCATTACCGGAATATCCAATTCTTCTACCAATCTTCTTTCGATTTCAAAAGATTCTGGTGCTTTAATATCTTCCAGATTAATTCCTCCAAAAGTTGGTGCAATATTTTTTACAGTCTGAATAAATTCTTCTACATCTTTTGTTCCGATTTCGATATCAAAAACATCAATGTCTGAGAAGATTTTAAACAATAAACCTTTTCCTTCCATTACTGGCTTTGAAGCTTCCGGTCCAATATCTCCAAGTCCTAAAACAGCTGTACCGTTTGAAATCACAGCTACTAAATTTCCTTTTGCTGTATATTTATAAACGTCTTCAATATTTTTTTCGATCTCTAAACACGGTTCTGCAACACCTGGCGAATATGCAAGCGATAAATCTCTTTGAGTCGCATATTTCTTTGTTGGAACTACTTGAATTTTTCCTGGAGTTGGCTTAGAATGATATAATAATGCCTCTTCTCTTTTACTGTCTTTACTCATTGTTTTAGCTTTTATTCTAGCTTACAAAGATATAAGTCTTGGTTTAAAAAGGTATGATTTTAACGCTTTCTTTTCCTAAAATAACAATTAAGGGAATTAAAAAATAGTCCAAATTACATTGGACTATCTTATAATGCGTAGTTTTTTTGAATTTCTTTTATTGAGAAATATAAGAATTAAGATGCTGAATTGTATCTTTTTGCAGCTCTATTATTGCTTTAACGACATCGCTTATAGAAATAATTCCCACCACAATTCCATCTTCTATAACAGGTAAGTGTCTGATTCTTTTTGTGCTCATAAGTTCCATGCAGGAATCAAGATTATCTGCTAATGTCACCGTAAAAACCGTACTTTCCATGATTTCGTGTACAGAGGTTTCTTTTGATGATTTGTCTTTTAAAACAATTTTTCGAGCATAATCTCTTTCAGACAAAATTCCTTTAAGCTCTTTCTCTTCTATAACTAGAATTGCACCGATGTTTTTCTCTCCCATTACTTTTAGTGCTTCATACACTGTATTTGATGGAAGTACTGAATAAACATTTTTTCCTTTTGTGTTTAAAATTTGATTTACTGTCATAGCTGAAAAATTTTAGGATTATAAAGTTATAAAAAATTGCATATAATCTGCTACGAAATCGATTTTTTAAAACATAACTCACTCATTTTAAATATAATACAGCTTATTGTAAATTTTAAGATTTTTCTGCTAATAAAGCAGGCTTTTTTATGGCTTTTTTACAGAAAACACACACTTTTAAGATTTAAAATAAAGAACGAAACTAAAAAAGCCCTTTTCTAAAAGTTTAGAAAAGGGCTTTTTTAAAATATTATTTTTTTACAAGTCTGTAATGATAAATTCGCTTCTTCGGTTTTCCTGATGTTCTTTTTCAGTACATTTTACACCATCGGCACATCTGTTTATCAATTGTGTTTCTCCGTATCCTTTAGCAGTTAATCGGCTTTCATCAATACCTTTCTGAACTAGCCAGCTTTTGGTTGATTGTGCTCTTTTTTCGGATAGAATCATATTGCTCGCATCTGATTGTCGGCTGTCTGTATGCGAACGAATATCTAATTTTATTGCTGGATATTGTTTTAATAAATCTACTACTTTCTGCAATTGGGGCTCTGATGTTTTTTTAATAGTAGCTTTACCTAAATCAAAAAAGTTCATCGGGAGATTTAATAATTTTGCCAAATCTGTTCCAACTGCTATAGGTTTTACTTTTACAGCATTAATCTTTAGTGTTTTTACTACCGCGGCTTTGGCTGCAATAGGCACTACTTTTTTATCTAAAGCAATCATTAAGGTGGTTGTTCCTGCTCCTTTTTTTATTACTACTGGAAGGATCTGCTTTATATCATAATTTGCTTTTGAGGTTTTAATGGCATATTTTTTACCACATTTTACCTTTGGAAAAATATAATTCCCGTTTTGATCTGAAACTGTTTCTAAAGTAGTTTGACCAGCTTCATCAAACAAAATTAAATTTACGCCTGCAAGAACTTCTTTGGTTTCAGAATCTGTAATTGTACCTAATAAATCTTGCTCACAAATTAATTTGCGGATTTCGGTAAATCGATAAACATCATCAAGTCCATGACCGTTTGTTCTATTCGAAGAGAAGAAACCGTTTCTGTTTTTGCTGTTAATCATAAAAGCAAAATCGTCTTGTTTACTGTTTATAGGTTCTCCAACATTTTCTACTTCTTCAAACAAACCTTGATTGTCTATTTTTGAAACATACACATCAAGTCCGCCCAAGCCCGGACGTCCGTCGCTTGCAAAGTAAAGTTCATTTTCGTCAGAAATAAAAGGAAACGTTTCTCTTCCTTCAGTATTAATTTCTGTTCCTAAATTTTCCGGTTTCCCGAAAGTTCCGTCAGGCATTATACTTACTTTAAACAAATCAGAAAGACCAAGTGTTCCCGGCATGTCTGATGCAAAATATAATGTTTTTTCGTCTATGCTTAATGCTGGATGCGCCACACTATATTCGTCACTATTGAATGGAAGTTCTTGTACTTCTTTCCATTCGCCATCTATTAGAGTTGCTTTGTAAAGCTTTAAAAAAGTAATTTTATTTTCGTTCTCTCTTCTTTTACCATCTACAGAATTGTTTCTGGTAAAATACATCGTTCTTCCGTCTTTTGTAAAAACTGGAGTTGACTGATTAAAATTGACAGCCAAATTCTTTTTATGAAAAAATTTAGGTTCGCCAATGCTTCCGTCTGCATTTAAATCGACTGTATATAAAGTTGAAATCGCTTTATTAGTCCACTTAAAATTCTTTTTAACGATTCCGCCAGTATCACGGGCAGAGGTAAAAACTAATTTATTGTCTAGAATTGCGCTTCCGTAATCAGAACCCTTAGAATTAATTCCCGCATCGGCTATTTCAAATCGCCCCGAATTTAATTTAATATCTTCTAAATAGCTTTTGTTCTTTAAAAACAAAATTGCTCTTTTATCTAAAGGTGCTTTTTGACTGAATTTTTCTAAAATCTGATCTGCTTTATTATAGTTTCCGTCTGATCTTAAGCATTGCGAATATTTGTATAAATAATCTGCTTCCTGATCCTCATTGACTAAAAATAATTGATCGTAATATTGTAAAGCTTGTTTTAGTTCTCCAATATAATAATAGGAATTACCAAGTCTTTGCAATACTTTTTCGTCTTTTGATCCTTTCTCTACTAATTTTTCATACGCTTTTATAGCATCCGCGTAAGCGTAATTATCGTACTTTTTATCTGCACTTTTTATGCTTGCTGTTTGGGCATTTGCATTAAAAAATAAGCAAGTGAATAAAAAGGAATAAGCTAAATTTTTAATTTTCATATTTAAATCAATTAAAAGAATCTTGGTGATGTAAGTTTGCCTGCATTTCTGAAGAAGTCAAAACGAAGGAAAATCTCATGTGATCCTGAATTGTATTTCTGTAAATTGGTGGTTTCATGATCGTAACCGTATCCTATGTACATCCCTTTTGAAACCTGAAAACCTGCCATTGCACTAACTGATGCGCTCCAGCGATAAGCCAGACCAACAACAAATTTATCATTAAACATAAAGTTACCCGAAACATCTATTTGCAAAGGTGCTCCTTCTACCATTTTTGTTAATAATGCCGGTTTGAATTTTATGTATTCTAAATGATCCAGATTGAATACGTAACCAGCCATGAAATAATAGTTTATTTTTTCTTTGAAAATGGCGGTATCATTGTCATCGTAACGATTGGTTTCGATAAAATTTGGAACGGATAATCCTAAATACATTTTCTCTGAATGCCAGTATATACCTGCTCCAATGTTTGGTGTAAGTTTATTGTTTAAGTCCTGAAACTGCGGATCGTCCTGGTTTTCAAAACTCAATTTGCTTACATCTAGATTGAAAAGATTTGCTGTTGCTTTTATTCCGAAAGAAAGATCGAAGCTTTCTGATGTTGGAACGGTATAAGACAAATCTGCCGACAAGGTATTTTCGTTTGTTGGCCCGATTTTATCGTTTACCAAAGAAACTCCCAAACCTAAACTACTGTTGTTTAGAGGTGTGTTTAACGAAAAAGTACTTGTTTCTGGCGCTCCGTCAAGTCCAATCCATTGTGTACGATACAACCCAAAAACACTTAACACGCCGCGCGAGCCAGCATACGCCGGATTTATTTCGATTGTGTTATACATGTATTGTGTAAACTGCGAATCTTGCTGCGCAGAACACACAATCGAAAAAAACATGAAAACTAAAATTAATTTTTTCATTTTATAAACTTTTAAACGGCTTAGCTTATCACTAAGCCGTATATCATTTTTATTTGTTAACGTATAAATAACCTGTTAATTCATGCGGGTTAGAATCACTGTCTTTGTATTTAAGAATATAAAAATACGTTCCTACCGGTAGTCCGTCTGATTGTTTAACGGTTGCACGACCTTCAGAGAATCCTTTAAACGCTTTGTCTTCATTATTATAATGATCCATATCAAAGACTAAAACTCCCCAACGGTTATAAATTTCGACTGTGTTCTCAGGATAACATTCTAAACCTTGAATGTAGAATCTTGTGTTTTTACTATCTCCATTTGGTGAGAATGCATTAAAGACTTTGATTACACAACCGTTTAGATCTAAAACTGTTGGTTTGTCTCCTGAATTACTCGAATCGTCTGATTCATCTTCTACGACAACTCCTTTTTCACTTTTACCCTTAACAGTTGCCTGATTACTAACATTTCCTCGGTTAATATCTGCTTGTGTTATTTTGTATTGTGCAGTAAAGTTGCTGTCATTAGATTCGTTTACATCTAAGCTTATTGCTTGTCCAGAAAGTACAACTCCGGTTAACGGATCTGTAACTGTAATTCCGGTTAACGGAACATTTCCTGTATTCGTAACTGTAAATTTGTACGTAATTGTTTCTCCTGCATTTGCAACGCCGCTTCCGTTTTCATCATTAAATACCGCTGTTTTAATAATTGCAATTGAAGGAACTTCTACAAAGACATTTAATACTGCTGTTGCACAATTAGATCCACTTGCTTTTTCGCAAATCTGATACGTTAATGCGTAATTTCCTGCTGGTGTATTCGGTTTTACATTTACAGTTCCGTCAGCATTGAACTCAAAATGAGAATTTGCCGGTGTGTTTGAAATCGTTACATCAATTGGATTAACTGCTCCTCCGTTGAATAAATCGTTGTCTAAAACATTGATGAATTCAAGTGAACCATTAATTCCGTCAACACTAATTACGCCATCATTTGTTGCTACAATTGTATTTGGCAATGTTATCACGCTATTCACAACCGTAACTTTTACAATTGCCTGACTGCAGTTTGATGAACTACTTGACAGATCACAAATTTGATACGTTAATTGATACGTTCCAGATGGAGTTTGTGCTTTTACATCAACAGATCCGTCTGCGTTTAGAATCAAATTAGCATTTGGTATAACAGTAGTCAGCGCAATATTGGCTGGTACAATTGGTAATGTATTTAATTCGTCATTAGCAAATATATTTAGTGAAGTACTAACTCCTTTTGTTGTATCTATCGGACCTGTAATATCATCATTTGCTTTTATCGTAAATGTTGGTCTTGCGTTACAACCTGATGTTGATGCTGGATAAGAAACTAAAACATTAACTGTTGGGTTTAATGAAAACTGCATTGTAACTGCTGGTTTAGTTTTCTCGAATCCGTCAACACCTTCTGTCCATTTTCCATTTGTCAATACCCATCCTGGCCAATCTGTTCCTTTTCCATTGGTATCAATTGTCGCACCTGGCCATAAGATGTTACCGCTTAATGGTAAATCAGTTTGAGTTAACACTACATTATTATCACTGTCAATCCATTTTATGGTTAGTAAATTATTTGGTGCGAAATTATCTGCCGCAACATTATAAGATACATAAGGCACATTGTTTGAACAGTAACTGTTAGCTGTTACAGTCATTGTTGGCTCAACTACTTCTACTTTAACAGTGGCTGTTGCACAATTTGTCGTGTTTAATTCGCAAACTTGATATGTTAATTCATAAGATCCTGCTGGAGCATTTTCTTTTAAAATTACTGTTCCATCTGGATTTAAAGTTAAATATCCTTTTGGATCTGCAATTGATTCAGAAAGTTTAACATCATTAGCCGTAATTGGTAATCCGTTTTTGGTATCGTTTGTAAGAACGTTTACAACATTTACCGGATGATCAACACCTGCTACCGGACCAGCTGTATCATCTACTAATACTAAAGCAGCTCCAGTTACTGCAACATAACTAGTTACAGTTGCACAGTTTGTTAAAAGATGATCATTATCACAGATTGTATATGTTACAGGATAATTACCAATAGGTGTATTTACATCTACTTTTATAGTACCGTCTGCATTAATTGTAAGTCCTGCTGGGGCAGTTCCTGATAAGGTAACTTGTCCTACACCTGAACCAATTACAGCTTGTACTCCGTTTAGAGTATCTCCGGCAATTAATGACGTTGTAGTTCCTCCAATTGTTCCATTGATTGGACCTAAATTCTCCGTTACTGCAATAATAACTGGCAGTATCACTGCAGGCGCGTTTACTGTTAGAGTAACCGAAGCCGTACTGCAGTTTGATATATTGGTCTTATCACAGATCGAGTATGTAAGGGTGTAAGTCCCT
>NZ_SODM01000005.1 GCF_004368785.1 Flavobacterium sp. 270 | reverse complement strand
CTATTACTCTTATTCTTTTTGTCTCAATCTTTCGATTAAGACGGCTGTCAATTCAATATGTCTACGAACGTGTATTTCTTTTTGTTTTCGCTTGTGTTTCAAAGCGGGTGCAAAACTAAAACTTCTTTTTTAAATCTGCAAGAAAAATTTAAAGTTTTTTTTGAGAATATTTTCATCTCTTTTCACTTATCTTTCCTGCCAGTTTCTCAATGAACTTTCCGCGTTTTGCGGGGTGCAAATGTAACATCTGTTTTCAAATCCCACAAGCTTTTTTGAATCTTTTTTTGAAAATAATTTTTCGTTTTAATTCTTAAAGCTTTTCATGTTTTCTGTGAACGTCTGCGTTTCTGCGGGTGCAAAACTACAACCTTTATTTACATTTTAAAGCCTTTATTTTATATTTTTTCCATCTTTTTTTAATTCTTTCCTTAACACTCTGATAACAGCCCCTTTACAAAATTACTTTTTTTTATCCTTTCTGGGAATATAATGCAGTTTTCTTTGTTTTAGACCTGTTTTACTAGAGTTTCGTTGTAAGGTTAGAATAAAAAAGGGTTGTTTTCTTTGGATTATTTAGTCTCGCAAAGGCGCAGAGACGCAAAAGTTATTTTTGAAATGATGTTTCTTTTAAGTTTCATCTCTCTCCTTTCTTTAAATAAAAGACAAATGACTCTCTTGAAAACCTATGCCCTAGCCCTGATGGGAGGGAAAATCCTTTTGGGGCGGGGTTCGCCCCAAAAGATTTGGAAGGACAGCAGGATCAAGCTCCTTATCTTTCTTAAATTCCAATTGTTTAAATTACAAATTCCAATAATTTACTCTTTTATATATAAGGTCCTAAAAAAAATAAACCCGACAGGTTTGAACTGTCGGGTTGTAGATGAAATTACTGCTATATATAGGATGGTAAAATTACTCTTTTATTCACTAACCACATTCTTCTTTATTATTAAGTATAAACTTCTACATATATATTGTATGTATTTTAGTAATGCGCTATATTTGCATTCACAAAATTATAAACAATGATTAAGATTACTTTACCCGACGGGTCAATTAGAGAGTTTGCTTCTGGCGTAACTCCGATGGAGGTTGCTAAGAGCATTAGTGAAGGATTTGCAAGAAACGTGATTTCTGCTTCTTTTAATGGTACAACAATTGAAACCGAAACTCCATTGACGACCGACGGTAGTCTTATTTTATATACTTGGAATGATGCGGAAGGCAAAAAAGCTTTTTGGCATTCGACTTCGCACGTAATGGCGCAAGCTCTTGAGGAACTTTATCCTGGAATTAAACTGACTCTTGGGCCAGCGATTTCGAATGGTTTCTATTATGATGTTGATTTTGAAGATCAAAAAATTACTGACGCTGATTTTAAAAAGATCGAAGATCGTGTTCTTGAAATTTCGAGAGGTAAACATGAGTTTAAAATGCGTCCAGTTAGTAAAGCTGATGCTTTAGAGATGTATAAAGACAATGTATACAAGACTGAATTGATTTCGAATCTTGAAGACGGAACTATTACTTTTTGTGATCATGCTACTTTTACTGATTTGTGTCGTGGTGGACATATTCCGAATACTGGAATTATCAAGGCGTTTAAAATTATGAGTGTTGCCGGTGCTTACTGGCGTGGTGATGAAAAAAACAAACAGTTAACTCGTGTTTATGGAACTTCTTTTCCTAAACAAAAAGATTTAACTGAATATCTTGAATTGCTTGAAGAGGCTAAACGTCGTGACCATCGTAAGCTAGGTAAGGAACTTGAATTGTTTGCTTTCTCTCAGAAAGTTGGACAAGGTTTGCCTTTATGGTTACCAAAAGGTGCAGCACTTAGAGATCGTTTGGAGCAATTTTTAAAGAAGGCTCAGAAGAAAGCTGGTTACGAACAAGTAGTTACTCCACATATTGGACAGAAAGAACTTTATGTTACTTCTGGTCACTATGCAAAATATGGTGCCGATAGTTTTCAGCCAATTAATACTCCAGCTGAAGGTGAAGAGTTTTTATTGAAACCGATGAACTGTCCTCATCACTGTGAAATCTACAATGTAAGACCTTGGTCTTACAAAGATTTACCTAAGCGTTATGCTGAATTTGGTACTGTTTATAGATATGAGCAATCTGGTGAATTACATGGTTTAACTCGTGTAAGAGGTTTTACTCAGGATGACGCTCACATTTTCTGTACTCCGGAACAATTGGATGAGGAGTTTAAAAAAGTAATTGACTTGGTTCTTTATGTATTTGGTTCTTTAGGCTTTGAAAACTTTACTGCTCAGATTTCGTTGAGAGATCAGGAAAATAGAGAAAAATATATTGGTTCTGATGAAAATTGGGAGAAAGCTGAAAATGCCATCATCAACGCTGCTGCGGATAAAGGATTGAATACTGTTGTTGAATATGGAGAGGCTGCTTTTTATGGTCCGAAACTAGACTTTATGGTGAAGGATGCTTTAGGAAGACAATGGCAATTAGGAACTATTCAGGTAGATTACAATCTTCCTGAGCGTTTCGACTTAACTTACAAAGGTGCTGATAACGAATTACATAGACCTGTTATGATCCACAGAGCTCCTTTTGGATCTATGGAACGCTTTATTGCAATTTTATTAGAGCATACAGCAGGAAATTTCCCACTTTGGCTTATGCCTGAGCAAGCTATTATCTTGTCTTTGAGCGAGAAATATGAAATATATGCTAAAAAAGTTTTAGATTTGCTAGAAAATCACGAAATTCGCGCCCTAATTGATAACCGAAGCGAAACTATAGGTAAGAAAATTAGAGATGCAGAAATGCAGAAAATACCGTTTATGCTGATCGTTGGTGAGGAAGAAGAGAAGAACGGAACGATTTCTATTCGTCGTCATGGACAAGAAGGAAAAGGGAATATCACAGTTACAATTGAAGAATTTGTCAGAATTGTAAACGAAGAAATAAATAAAACATTAAAAGTTTTTACAGTTTAACTTAAATTATAAAGTCATAGCAATAAGAAGCAACAGAGGTTTTCAACCTCGAGTAGAAAAAAAAGATGCACACAGAATAAACAACAATATTCGTGGTGTACAAGAAGTGAGACTAGTGGGTGAAAACATCGAACCTGGTGTTTTTAAACTAGCAGAGGCTCTACGTTTAGCAGATCAATTTGAATTGGATCTGGTTGAAATTTCGCCAAACGCTGAACCGCCGGTTTGCAAAATCATGGATTACAAGAAGTTTGTTTACGAACAAAAGAAGCGTGATAAGGTATTAAAAGCTAAATCATCTCAGGTTGTCGTTAAAGAAATTAGATTTGGTCCTCAGACTGACGAGCATGATTATGAATTTAAAAGAAAGAATGCTGAGAAATTCCTAAAAGAGGGTTCTAAGTTAAAAGCTTTCGTTTTCTTTAAAGGACGTTCTATCATCTATAAAGATCAAGGACAAATTTTATTACTACGTCTTGCTACTGATTTAGAAGAACACGGAAAAGTTGAGGCAATGCCAGTTTTAGAAGGAAAGAGAATGATTATGTTCATTGCTCCGAAGAAGAAGAAATAGTTCGCAGTTGTAAGTTTCAATTTTAAACTTGAAACTTCAAAGCTGAAACTAAAGATATAAGTAAGTAAGAATAAATTAAAACACTAGGAAAAATGCCTAAAATGAAAACCAAATCTAGCGCCAAGAAACGTTTTAAAGTTACTGGTTCTGGAAAGATTAAAAGAAAGCATGCTTTTAAAAGTCACATCTTGACTAAGAAATCTAAAAAACGTAAATTAGCTTTGACACACTCAGCGCTAGTTCACCAAACAGATATGAAAAGCATTAAACAACAATTAAGAATTATCTAATAATTCTTTAGGTTAAAAATTATTTATATAACCTTGGAGTATGGCTTTTAAGTTCTCTTGATTTAATTCGGGACGCCTGCTACAAAAACACATTAAAATTATGCCAAGATCGGTAAATTCAGTTGCTAAAAGAGCAAGAAGAAAAAAAATAATGAAGCAAGCCAAAGGTTTCTTTGGTAGACGTAAAAACGTTTGGACAGTTGCTAAGAATGCGGTAGAGAAAGCGATGAGCTACGCTTACCGTGACAGAAAACAGAATAAAAGAAATTTCCGTGCTTTATGGATTCAACGTATCAACGCTGGAGCTAGATTAGAAGGAATGTCTTATTCTCAATTCATGGGGAAAGTTAAAGCTAACGGAATCGAATTGAACCGTAAAGTTCTTGCAGATTTAGCTATGAACCACCCTGAAGCTTTTAAAGCTATTCTTAATAAAGTAAAATAAACGTTTTATAAACTCAATTTAAGATTACTTACTTATCATAGAAAACCCAGTCATTGACTGGGTTTTTGTTTTTCTAAAGGTCCTTAAAATTCTATATTGAATAATTGAATTTTAAAAGTAAATTTGTATAAACCTAAATTATATGTATAGTGCGCTTTTTCAACATATAGAAAGATATATAAAATTAGATCCCTCAGATATTGATATTTTAGAATCTTGTCTGAGTCTTTCTACCATTAAAAGAAAAGAACATGTTCTTAAAGAAGGACAAGTCTGCAATACTATATATTTTATCGTTAAAGGCTGTATCCGTCAATATATCATAAATTCTAAAGGAACAGAACAAACATTGCAATTTGGAATTGAGAACTGGTGGATAACCGATTATTTGAGCTATCATAATCATATTCCATCTCACTTTTATATTCAGGCTGTAGAAACTTCTGATGTTATTGCGATAGACAAATCGACTCTTGAAACTTTATTAATAGAAATCCCAAAATTGGAACGTTACTTTAGGATTGTTTCGCAAAAGTCTTTTGGTGCAGCGCAAATGCGAATTAAGTTTTTATTTACGATGTCTGCAGAAGAGCGATATCATCATATTAATAATTTGTTTCCCGAATTTGTACAGCGTGTTCCTCAATATATGCTTGCCTCCTATTTAGATTTTTCTGCCGAATTTATGAGTAAGATTAGAGCGGGAAAAGTCTGATTTTGCATTTCTTGAAGTAGTTCAAGTTTTTTAAAGAAGCTATACATGACCTTTGTATCAAACTTTAAAAGATAAATAAAAATGAAACAAGAATCGTTATCCCGAAAGCAGCCCCAGAAGCTTATCAAGCAATGTTAGGTTTAGAAAAATACATCGCTTCTACATCTTTAGACCCAGTTCATAAAGAGCTGATAAAAATCAGAGCGTCACAAGTAAATGGCTGTGCGTATTGTATTAATATGCATACAGCAGATGCAAGAAAATTAGGTGTTACAGAACAACGTATTTATTTATTAAGTGCTTGGCGCGAATCTGATGTTTATACTGAAGAAGAAAAAGCAATTTTTGCTTTAACTGAAGAAATCACATTAATTAGTCAGCATGTTTCTGAAGAAACTTATGAGAATGCTGCTAAGTTTTTTGACGAAAAATATTTAGCCGAAATCATAATGATGATCATTACTATTAATGCATGGAACAGAATTGGAATTGCTACTGGTATGAGAGCTGTATAATAAAAAGAAATATTCTATTTTAACTTAAACCCTCTTTAATAGAGGGTTTCTTAATTTATAGTGGTAATTGAATTACACTAGCAACTTTTTAAAAATTAAACAAAAAACCATACGCAGACCGTTTTTTAAGAACTTAAAATCTTTATTTTTGGAGCATGATACCACACAGAATGCAAAGATTGCTCTTATTTATAACTTTCATGATTATATGCTCTTGTCAAAAGAGAACCCAATGTAATATTAAAGATCAAAATAATAAAGCTAAGTTCGACAAATTAATTGTTCAGGCCCATTTATACTCCAAAAAAACTATTAATTCCGACAGTGCTTTTTATTTTTTCAATGAGGCTAAACTGCTCTGTAATCCAAAAAGCGATACTGAAAACTATATTCGAATTTTAAATTCTATGGCTAGTTTACAACTTAGTCACGGTGATTATATCGGAAGTGAAACTACTCTGACTGAGGCTATGCCTTATTTGAAATATATAAAGAAACCATTACTTGTATGGGATACTTATATGACGTTAGGAAGTAATTACTTTAATACTTTTGATTTTAAAAATGCTCTTTTATATTATAATAAAGCTCTAAATCTAAAAATTAACGAATCAAAACAATTTAGCACTAAAACTAAAATCGGAAATGTTTTGGCAGAAGAAAAAAAATATCTTGAAGCTCTAAATGTTTTTTTATCTCTGGCCGATGAAATTGGTGTTCTTAAAACATCTGAGGAGTATGCTTATTTATTGAATAATATTGGATTTTGTTACTTTAAACTTGATAACCCTGAAGGCTTAACTTATATTAATGAAGCCTTAAAAATAAGGACGAATTTAAAAAACCATACGGGAATTGCTTTAAGCAATTTGACTCTTGCAAGGTATTATGACGAAAACAATAATTCGTCTGCTGCTAAAAAATTTGGATTAATTGCTTATAGCAATTTAAATGATCTTCAAAATATAGAGGATAAACAATCTGCATTGAAACTTTTAATTAAAAACAGTAATGAAGACGAATTAAAAAAATATTCCATGCAATATATTGATTTAATTGAACACCTTTTTCAAATAAGACAGGAGGCAAAAAATCAATTTGCAAGAATTAAATATAATTCAAAACGTGAAAAGGAAGAGAATTTAAAATTAAAAACGCACAAATCAGAAAATGATTTAAAATTGGAGAAACAAAAAAACAAAAATATTGTCTCTTACATCATCATTATTTTAAGTTTGTTCCTGGTTATAATCTTATATTTTTACTTGACTTCTAAAGCGAACAAAGAAAAAATAGAGGCAGCATACAATAGTGAAACCAGAATTTCTAAAAAACTTCACGATGAATTAGCCAACGATATTTACCATACAATGGCTTTTGCCGAAAATAAAAATCTTTCTTTAGAAGAGAATAAAGAGCAATTACTAAATAACCTTGATGTTATTTATTCTAGGACAAGAGATATTTCTAAAGAAAATTATGTAATTACAACAGATGAAAATTATATTTCTTCGCTTAAAGAAATGATTTATGGTTTAAGCACCTCAAACATTAGTATTATTTTGAATGGTTTGGATATCATTTCCTGGAATGAAATTAATAAAAACAAAAAAATCACAGTTTACCGGGTTATACAGGAATTATTGGTAAACATGAGAAAGTATAGTGATGCTTCTGTTGTTGGCATTGACTTTAAGATCGTTAACAAAAACCTTCACGTGAATTATACTGATAACGGAAAAGGGATAGATACCGATAAAATGGTCTTTAAAAACGGACTCTATAATGTTAAAAACCGAATTCAAAAAATAAAAGGACAGATCGAAATTTCTTCTGCTATTAATCAGGGATTTAAAGTTTTTTTTAAATTTCCGTTATAGTATGGGATTCATTGACTGTTACTGTTTTATTCAAAAAAAATCATTTGTACGCAATTACTTTGGTTTACTAGTTTTAGGGATTCTTTTTTTCTTTGCATCCTGCGAGAAAAAACATCAACCTATTGTAAAAAAAACATATCATACTGCCGAAGTTAAAAGACTAACTTTAATTGCTGATGATCAATTTGAAAAAACTGAATATGAAAGTGCTATTATCAATTACATCAAAATAGTACAATTGGCTGATGTAGTTAAAGATCGGGCTGACTATGCCGATGCACTAATTTCTCTAGGTTTTATCTACAATTATCAAAGTGATTATTTTAAAAGCGAAACCGTTATCACGCAAGTTTTGCCTTTGTTAAAATATATGAAAAAACCACGCTATGCGTGGAATACTTATACGATTCTTGGCACTAACTATTTACGAACTGGCGACCTTGAAAAAGCGCTTTTTTTCTATAAAAAAGCTCAAAACTTAAAAAATTCAGAGTTTAGAAAATTATGTTCTATAAATAACATTGGCCTAATTTATCTGAAAAAGAAAAAATACAATAAGGCACTCCAATTGTTTTTGCAGGTTGCAAATGATAAATATTATGCAGATACAAAAATCCCAGGAGATAAGGTTGATCTGGCAATAACCTTAAACAATGTTGGTTTATGCTATAATTATTTGAAAAACCAGAAAGCATTATATTATTATCAAAAAGCACTTACTGTAAGCTTAAAAGTAAAAAACAGGGAATGCTTGGCAAAAAGTTATGAAGGTCTTTCCTATTATTACTCCGAAAGAAATATCAAACTTTCTAAGCATTATGCACTTTTATGTTATAAAAATGCGTGCGAAATAAACTTTCCTACTTTAAAAATTAACGCTTTATATGCTTTAATTCATAGTAGTAAAGGAGAAGATCTAAAAAAATATTCAGAGCTGTCGGTTAATTTAAGTGACAGCATTAGCAAAGTTCGAAAGACAGCCAAAACTCAGTTTAGCCACATTAAATATGATTTCAAAATTGACAAACAACAAAATCATGAATTAAAATCTCAAAAATTACAAAGTGAAATTCTTCTTGAAAGACAAAAAAACAGAAATCTGATTTCTTATATTATTATCGCTTCTGTACTTTTAGTTATTACCTTTCTTACATTATATATGAGTCGCTTAAATAAAAAAGAAAAAAGGGAAACGATTTACCAAAGTGAAATCCGTATTTCAAACAAGCTTCAAAGAGAACTCTCCAATGTTGTATATAACATAATATCTTACTGTCAGAATACAAATCTAGAAGTTAAAGAGCGCAAAGAAGATTTATTACTGAAATTAGATAATATATACCAACAGACCCGAAATATTTCCAGAGATAACAGTTTTATTATAACTGATGAAAATTATATTTTTGAATTGGAAGAGATGATTGCACAATTTAAAACTCCAAAAAAAAATATATTTACATATGGGCTAGAAACTATTTCGTGGAATAAAATTGATAAAAATAAAAAAATAATAGTTTATCGCGTTATTCAGGAGTTATTCTCTAATATAAGAAAGGATAGTGAGGCCACTTTGGCAAGTATTACTTTTAAAGTTAGCAACAAAGAATTTGTTATTACTTATATTGATAATGGCAACCGAATAGAAGATAAGAACATTGTTTTTAGAAACGGACTGCAAAATATGGAGAATCGAGTAAATACGATTAAAGGAAAAATCGAAATTAAGTCTAATAAAAATGAAAGTTTCAAAGTTTTTATTAAATTCCCAATATGATGCTGAACAATTTTCATTCTAAAAACAAACAATTTCTAAAATATAGTTACTGCTTGTTTTTTGCAATCGCCGCAACAATTTTACTGCAATCATGTAATAAAAAGAAAGCAGAGAATCGCGAAAAACACAATAATAATAAAAAGCTTGAGCAACTCATCCAAAAGGGTGACAGTTTATATGATATATCAAACACTAAGGGCGCTATAGTTTATTTAAAAAAGGCAGTAGAATTATTTGACTCAAAAACAGATAAACCGGAGCACTATGTTAGAGCACTTACACTATTATCTAATATTCAGCAAAACTATGGGGATTATTATGGAAGCGAAGAAACTATAACTAAGACTTTTCCTTACCTAAAAAAAATAAAAGACACAAAATATCAATCTACTGTATATTCAATAATTGCATCTAATTATTATTTTAATTACGATTCCAAAAACTCATTATTGTATCACAAGAAAGCATTAAAGATTTCTAAAAGGCCTTTTAAAAAATATATGGTAAAATGTTCTCTTGCATTTCTTAAAATACAGGAAAACAAATATGAAGAAGCAGTAACAATTTTAATTCCTTTAGCTGCTAAAAAAATTAAACATGAAACAAATGCTTTATTAACTGAAGCCCAATACTCTATGGTATTAGGCAATCTTGGATATTGTTACATCCAGCTAAAAAATCCAAATGCATTAAAATATTTAGAAAGAAGTTTAGAAATTGATCTTAAACTAAAAGATGAGTATGCATTAATTTCTACTTATCTTTCATTTTCTTTATATTATGAGAAAATAAATCCTGAATTATCAAAAAAATATAAGTTAAAAGCCTACCATAGCGCATGTAAAGCCAACAATGCTTCTGCAAAATCAAATACTCTGGCCGAATTAATGAAAGTGAGTAAAGGAAAAGACTTAAGAAAATTTTCAGACGCTTATATTACGATTATAGATAGTATTATAGCTGGAAGAAAAAAAGCAAAAAACCAATCTTTTGCAATTAAATATAATTTTAACAATGATAAAGAAGAAAATCTGGACCTTAAATCACATCAAACACATAATAAACTTCTTTTAGAAAGGCAAAAAAACAGAAGTATTGTCTCGTACGTAATTATAACATTTACTGTATGTACCATTTTATTTCTTTCTTTTTATTTAACCTTAAAAGGAAAAAAAGAAAGGAATGAAGCTATTTATAAAAGTGAAGTAAGAATTTCGAAAAAACTAGATAACGAGTTAGCCAATGATGTTTACCATACTATACTTTTTACTAATAAAGCAGATCTTGAACAAGGTGAAAATAAAGAAAAACTATTAAACAATCTCGAAGCAATATATTCACGAACAAGGAATATTTCAAAAGAAAACAGCCATATCGTTACTGATAAAAATTATGTTTTTTATCTTAAAGAAATGATAGCAAGCTTTAAAACTCATGATGTTAATATTTTATCTAATGGCCTAGATAATATTGCCTGGAATAAAATTGACAGAAACAAAAAAATAATAGTTTATCGCGTTATTCAGGAGTTATTTTCTAACATGAAAAAGCACAGCAATGCAACATTGGCCAGTATAACTTTCAAAATAATTGAAAAAAATATTCTTGTTAATTACAGCGATAATGGGAACGGAATTGAAGATGGACGAATAATTTTAAAAAAAGGACTACAAAATGTGGAAAACCGTATTAAAACTATAAATGGAACTGTTAATTTTGACATCAATTCTGAGAAAGGTTTTAAAATAAGTTTCACCTTCCCTTTATAAACAAGTATTATGTTCAAAAAAGTATTAGTTGCCGAAGATTTAGACAGCATTAGTATTGCTGTTATTCAAGTATTAGAAGAACTGGAAGTTCCTACAATTCATCATGTAAAGTATTGTGATGATGGATTGTTAAAAATAAAAAAAGGATTAAATGACAACGAGCCTTATGACTTATTGATAAGTGATTTGTCTTTTAAATCAGATCATCGTAAAACAAATCTTAATAGTGGGGAAGAACTTATTGCTGCAGTAAATGAGGTGCAGACTGATTTGAAAAAGATTGTATTTTCTATTGAAGATAAATCATACCGAATTAAGACTCTTTTTAATGAATTGGGTATTAATGCCTATGTTTCTAAAGGACGTAATAGTATAAATGAGTTACGAAATGCTATTGAAGGAACCTTTAAAAATGAAGAAAAGATTCTTTCCTCAGATTTATCGTTTAGTTTTAATGATAAAAGTTTAATTGAAATTGAATCTTATGATATCTCGATCTTAAAACTTTTATCTCAAGGTCATATTTTAGAAAGTATTTCAAATGAATTTAAGACTTTGGATATAACTCCTAACGGAACAAGTAGTATTGAAAAACGTATTAATAAATTAAAGATTTATTTTAAAGCCAATAACAATGTGCATTTAATTGCTATCGCAAAAGATTTTGGCTTAGTTTAAATTAATTAAGCCTTTACGGTTTCCCGTAAGGAAATGTCTTTACATAAGTTTAAGTTTGTGTTAATTCTAGCAAATGATTGAATGAAAAAGAAAAACACATTTAATTTTATCTCAAAAATTAATACCACTAAAAACAAAATTATTATGAAGACAATGCTGCTTTGTTTGTTCCTTTCTGTAAGTTTTGCTTTTGTTTCTGATAGAACTGGGTGGCTGGAAATTGATTGGAAAATCATTTTTATTCCTGCATTACTTGTTTTACAAATCATAATTATTAGTACTGCTTTAAAAAACAGGTATAAAAAACATTAAACTTTCTTCAAATCCTTTTCATTAAAGCATAAATAAAGGCTTAATTAAGAAAAATTAGCCTTTCAATATTTTGCTTTTAATTTATTAAGCAACGAATTTAAAAATCAGCATAAAGAATAATCCCCAAATTCTGAAATGCTTATATTTGATTTTTTAAATACTGCATGAAAAATATCCTATATTTTGTTCTCTTCTTATTTACCATTCTATCTTTTTCTCAAACCAAGGTTGTGTCTTGGAATCTGGAAAATTTTGGAAAATCTAAATCTCAATCTGACTTAGATTTTATTGCTAAAACTATTGCTAATTACGACATTGTCACTATTCAGGAAGTTGTTGCCGGATATGGCGGTGCTCAAGCTATTGCTAAACTTGCAGCAATATTAAATGAAAAAGGATCTAAATGGGATTATAGAGTAAGTGATCCTACTTCTAGCAGTAGTTATAAAACAGAGCGCTATGCTTTTCTTTGGAAAACAAGCAAGGTGAAACTAATAGGAAATCCCTGGCTTGAAAAAAAATACCATCTGGAAATTGACCGCGAACCTTATTTTGCGACTTTTGAAATTGATAAAAAAACAATTACACTTTCAAGCTTTCACGCTATTACCAAAAACAAACAGCCTGAAACTGAAATTAAGTATTTTAAATTTTTGCCTGCAGAATATCCTAATTTGAATTTAGTTTTTATTGGAGACTTTAATTGCCCGGAAACTCATACAGTCTTTTTTCCATTAAAAAAAATGGGCTATTCTTCTATTTTAAAAAATGAAAAAACAACTTTAAAACAAAAATGCAAAGGAGATATCTGTCTCGCATCAGAATTTGATAATATGTTTTACAAAACAAGTGCTTTTAAACGCACCAATTCTGGAACAATTCATTTTTATCAGCAATTTAATTCTTTACAAGAAGCACGAAAAATATCCGATCATATTCCCGTTTGGTTCGAATTTTCTTTAAACTAAACTATGTTTTAAGCTTTTTCTTTTTTGCTGCAGGAAATAAAACGTTATTTAAAATCAAACGATAACCCGGAGAATTTGGATGTAAATCTAAAACCGTAGGCGGATCTCCTACCTGATGCTGAAAATCTTCTGGATCGTGGCCTGAATAAAAGGTAAACATTCCTTTTCCTTTTTCTCCATGAATATATCTTGATTCGCCGTTAAGCTCACAAGTTCCCATTATTAAAACATTCGATTTTATTAATGCAGTATCAAATGCAGTCGTTTGTCCCATAAAACCTTTTACTAATTGTGTATGATTTTGACACAACATACTCGGAATTGGGTCCCATTTTGCAGAAAATTCCATTAATGTAAAATAATCTTTTTCCATAGGCACTCTACGTTTTGTAGTCATATCAATATCTGAAAACTCATATACTTCTGGTTTTCTTTCTAAAGTAAAATTTTTAAAGGCAAATGAATTGCTATAATTTAATTTAGATTGATAATTGGATTCGCTTGGATCTCCATCAAACATGGTTTCGCAAATATCAACTCCATCTGCAGAAAGTGCAATATCAAAACTATCTGTTGCAGAACACATGGCAAACATAAAACCGCCACCAATAACAAAATCTCTAATTTTTTTTGCTACAGCGCCTTTTTCTTGTGAAACTTTATCATATCCAAGTTTTGCCGCCAAAGCTTCTGCATCTTTCTTTTGATCGATATACCAAGGTGTATTTTTGTAAGCTGCATAAAATTTACCATATTGCCCTGTAAAATCTTCGTGATGCAAATGCAGCCAATCGTAAAGCAATAATTGATCGCTTAGAACTTCTTCATCATAAATTGGCGTAAACGGAATTTCTGCGTATGTTAATACTAAAGTTACGGCATCATCCCAAGGCTGTTTCCCTTTTGGAGTGTAAACGGCAATTTTAGGCGCTTTTTCCAGAACAACAGATTCCATATTTTGCGAAGGGCTTGAAATTTCGTTTAAAATAGAAGCTTCTTCACTATCTGAAATTATTTCAAAACTTACGCCTCTAATTTTACATTCTTTACGAATTTCATCTGCATCGGGAAGCAGAAACGAACCTCCTCGATAATTAAGCAACCAGCTTGCTTTGTAATCTTTACTTAAACACCAATAGGTTATCCCGTAAGCTTTTAGATGGTTTTGCTGTGTTGTTTCGTCCATCGGAAGTAAGATAAACGAAGCTTTTGCGCTAAACGAAAGCAGTAAAATAAAAATACAAGCTAAACTCTTATTCATTAGAAAAATTATTTTAGTAAAGATATAAAGGAAGCTTCAAATAATACAATAGATAGCTGAGTTTTATAAGAAAGCAAAACGTTAAATAAAGTTTCAAAGCTCTAAATTACATTTACTTTAAAAAAACACGTAAAAACACGTGGACTGTGATTACATTTTCTAACTAAATTTGTTCTCCCAAGTTAAACTAATCAATGAAAAAAAATCAGCGACATGAAGTTTAATGACAGTAATAAGGAACCAAAGGGGTTAAATATGATAAAAAAAATAGGTTTATGCGTCTTAGTGCTCACAATAATTGTTTACTATGTATTGTCGATTCAGTTTTTAACAAGTTAAAATCTTAAATAGTCAATACTGCGATTTCGTTTTGAATTGCATATACTACTAAACCAGCAATATTCCTTGATTCTGTTTTAAGTAATAAATTATTACGATGACCTTCTACAGTTCTAGGGCTCAAATAAAGATGTTCTGCAATTTCTGAGGTGGTTTTTTGCAGACAAATGAGCTGTAGAATTTCAATCTCACGCGGTGAAAGAAAGCTAGTTTCTAAATTACCTTTTACGTTTTTAGACGAAACAATTGTATCCTGAATTGTTTTTAAAACATTTTCATTGTAATAAAACCCTTTTAGAAAAACTTCATTAATGGTTTTAATCAAATCTTTGGGAGTTGTATTTTTTATTAAATAAGCCACAGCACCAACTTGAATCATATTAGCTATGAAAGATTTTGAATCGTAACTTGTCAGGGCTATAATCTTAATGTCTGGAAATGATTTTCGGATAATTTTTGTAGCTTCAACACCATTTAAAATTGGCATTTTCAAATCCATAATAATAATATCCGGCTTTGTTTCATTTTCAGACAATTGAGAAATAAGTTCTTCTCCATTCGAAGCTTCAAAAAGAATTTCAATATTATCTTCTCTCTGCAGTAAAAAAGCTATTCCTTTCCGAAATAAAACTTCATCATCAACTAAAGCAATTTTAATAGTGGCACTCATTTTATTTGGTTTTTGGTCGTTAGTCTGCCGAAATTACAAAATAAGCATTAAAAAAAGCCAAACAACCTAGTTTTATTGAGTAAAAAGAGACATAATTTTGTGATTTTTATCTTAAAAAGTAAAAATCACTTCAATTCCTTTATTAATTTCTGAACTAATTTGAATTGTTCCATCCAAAAAAGAAATTCTACTGTCAATATTTTTCATTCCAAGTCCTTTTTGGTTTTCAGCATTTTTGCTATCAAAACCTGTCCCGTTATCTTCATAATTACAGACATTCACTCCGTTTTGATTATTAAAGGCGATCCAGATTTCAGTTGCTTTACCATGTCGAAGAGAATTATTCATTAATTCCTGCAAAATCCTAAAAACATGAAGATGACGATCCATTTCTTTATCATCAAAATCAATATGATTTTTGTAATACGTCTTTAAAGTTTTGCTGCTTTCAAATTCCTCACACAATTCTTCAACTGCGGCATTAAGTCCAAATTTTTCAAAAACAGGAGGTAATAAATTATGAGCGATTTTTCGGGAATTATCTAATGCTCTTGTGGTAAGGCTGATTATATTTTCGGTAATTTCCCTTGTTTCGTTTTCTGTAAGGTTTGGAGCAGTGAGCAGATGACTGTTTAAGGATACAATGTTAAGCTTAGAACTAATGTCGTCATGCAGATCCTGAGCAATCCTTTTGCGTTCTTCTTCCTGAGTAATAATTATAGCATGAAGCTGCTCTTTTTGATACTGTAGAACTAAATCTTTTTTTTCTAATTCCTTTTGAATAATTTTTTTTCTGGACAGATAAAAAAATAAGATTAAAAAAGCGGCAACAATCATGAAAAAACATGATGTATACAGAATTATGGCTACAATTTCTTTTTCGTAAGCAGGAACTGCAGTCATATATTAATTATTTTTAATTTCTTTTTTAGGATTAAAACTTTCCTTCCATTCAAATAAAATAAAAAGATAATAAATAAAAACCAAAAGAGCATTTAATCTCCAGCTTAAAAGCCCAAACTCCTGTGCCAATCCAATAGTTAAATTACCTACTAAAAACAAAACAGTGCTTGTTAATAGATAAAAAACTGCTCCAATTGTAAAATAATAATACTCTTTTTTTTCACTAAGCATATTATAAAGATGCAATAATCCGAAAATTACAACTATTAGAGACGTTAGAGTTATCTCGAATAAATTAAATTTGAGAAATTGAGTAGAGTCAAAAACATATTGAATTACCAGTGCTAATAAAGCAACAGAAAGACTCGATAACACAAATATTTTCTGGCTTTTGGATTTTAGAATAGCATGATAAAATAACCCTAATAAAACCATTTGACCAATAAAATAAACATTTGTTAGAAACAGATTATTTTTTCCTAAATGAAAAATCAACTCCATACTAAACTGCACTAAGACTAAAAATGCTAAGTAACACATAAAGAAAATATTAGCTTTTCTCTTTCGAGAAAAGCTAAATGAATATAAAACCAAGTTAAGTAATATTATTAAATATCCTGGGTATATTAAAAGATCATCCATTTATAGAGGACTTTCTGGATCACCATAAGGCGGGCATGGACGAGATGCATCATAAAGTACGGCACCATCACCTTCGCTGCCTCCTAAAGATGATGTCTTGAATACATCTTTATAGATACCCGTTTTAGGATCTAATTTAGTACCCACAAACATCAAAACCTGCTCTCCGGCATTATTGATACCTTTGTATGCTCTAACAGCATCAATGTCCTGATCTAGAACTAGTTTTAAAGTTTCTAAAGGAATTAGATAAGCGTTTATCTTCTTTTTACCGTCTTCGTCAAGACCTGGAGCCTTTTTGTATTTGTCTGCCCATACAATGCCTTCGGATAATGAAATCTCTACACTTCCAAAATTTTCTTTTTCTGCCATAATGTAATTTTGTTTTTGGTTATAAGTTAATGGGTGCAAATGTTCAAACAATTGCTTTGCTAAGCTATGAAATTTATTAGGAATTTTAACATTAAGGCATAAAAAAAAGCCTATGAAAAGGCTTTTTAAATTTTGTGTTAAAACGGGACGTCACTATCGTCATCGTCGTCATTTAGATTGCTGCCGAAAGCTTCATTGGCAGATGGTAGATTTTTTGTTATAAACGGATTATCATCATGATTCATTTTTGATGGTAAGTCATCATAATTACCTGAAAAATCATCAAGATTATCAAATTTTCCAAGGTGTCCGATAAATTTTAAACGAACGTTTTCAATACCACCATTACGGTGTTTGGCGATCATAATCTCAGCCTGTCCAGCAGTTGGCGAAGCTTCATCATCATCCCATTCGTCAATTTTATAATATTCTGGTCGGTATAAGAACGAAACAATATCAGCATCCTGCTCAATCGCTCCAGATTCACGAAGATCCGATAGTAAAGGTCGTTTACTTGATCCACGCGTTTCTACGGCACGCGATAACTGAGAAAGTGCAATTACCGGAACGTTAAGCTCTTTTGCTAAAGCTTTTAAGTTTCGGGAAATTGTCGAGATTTCCTGCTCACGATTTCCTCCTCCTTTAGAATTTCCTCCTGCAGTCATTAACTGCAAATAATCTACAATAATAATTTTGATCCCGTGCTGCGAAGCCAAACGACGACATTTTGCTCTTAAATCGAAAATTGAAAGTGATGGAGTATCATCAATAAATAATGGAGCTTTTTCTAAGTCCTTTACTTTGGTACTCAACATCGTCCATTCGTGAGGTTCTAGTTTACCGGTACGCAATTTTTCTGATGACAATCCTGTTTCAGAAGAAATTAACCTGGTAATTAACTGAACAGATGCCATCTCCAGAGAGAACAAAGCTACCGCGTGTCCGAATTGAATCGCGATATTTCTGGCCATAGAAAGTACAAACGCTGTTTTTCCCATCGCAGGTCTTGCCGCGATAATAATTAAATCACTTGGCTGCCATCCAGAAGTCAGTTTATCTAAATTAGTAAAACCGGTTTCTACACCACTTAAACCTTCTTTTTTAGAAATTTCTTCAATTTTCTTTTTAGCTTGTAAAACTAAACTTTGAGCAGTTTCAGAACTACGCTTGATATTTCCCTGTGTTACTTCGTATAGTTTAGATTCGGCTTGATCTAATAAATCAAAAACGTCTGTCGTTTCATCATAGGATGCTTCGATAATTTCAGATGAAATTCTAATTAAACTTCGTTGAATAAACTTTTGAAGAATAATACGCGAGTGAAATTCGATATGCGCCGAAGACGCAATTTTTTGTGTAAGCTGTATTAAATAAAAATCACCGCCAGCTAATTCTAATTTCCCATTCTTTTTTAACTGACTTGAAACGGTAAGTAAGTCAATTGGCTGCGTTTCTGTAAAAAGCTGAATAATGGCTTCAAAAATATGCTTATGTCCTTCTTTATAAAATGCATCTGGTTGTAAAATATCAATTACGTCATCAACCCCTTTTTTATCAATCATCATTGCACCAAGCACAGCTTCCTCTAAATCAAGAACTTGCGGAGGCAACTTTCCTTTTTCTAAGTTAATAATAGTGGTTTTATCAACCTTTATTGGGTTTACATTTTTGAAATTTTCCATATAGCGAAAGTAGCAAAATTTAAAAAAAACTATGCTATCGAATTATAACTAATAATTGTTTATAAATATGATCTCGTTGTTCATAACCAAAAAAAAATCCGAAACTATAAGGCTTCGGATTTTAATTCATTTTGTAAGAATTTACTCCTTGTACTCACCCATATTGCTGTATTTGTCCATTCTTTGAGCAATTAAGTCAGCTGTTGATAAGTCTTTCAATTCGTTATAACCTTTTGTAATGTATTCGGCTACTGTTTTAAAAGTAGTTTCGCGGTCGTAGTGCGCCCCGCCTAATGGTTCCGGAATTACATCATCTACTAATTTTTGTTTTTTCATGTCAGAAGAAGTCAATTTTAATGCATCTGCTGCACGCTCTTTGTACTCCCAGCTTTTCCATAAAATAGAAGAACATGATTCTGGCGAAATTACCGAGTACCAAGTGTTTTCTAACATATATACTTTATCTCCAACACCTATTCCTAAAGCTCCTCCAGAAGCGCCTTCACCCACAATAATGGTAATAATTGGCACTTTTAAACGAACCATTTCGAAAATGTTTCTGGCGATTGCCTCACCTTGACCTCTTTCTTCTGCTTCAAGCCCTGGATATGCACCCGGAGTATCTACAAGAGTTAAAACCGGAATTCCGAATTTCTCTGCCATTTTCATTAAACGCAAAGCTTTACGGTATCCTTCTGGATTTGCCATACCAAAATTACGGTACTGACGTGTTTTTGTATTAAAACCTTTTTGCTGACCTACGATCATAAACGACTGCCCGTTTACTTTTCCTAGTCCGCCAACCATCGCTTTATCATCTTTAAACCCTCTGTCTCCATGAAGTTCTAAAAAAGTATCGCCGCAAATTGCTCTGATATAATCTAAAGTGTAAGGCCTGTTTGGGTGTCTAGAAAGCTGTACTCTCTGCCAAGCCGTAAGGTTTTTATATATTTCTTTTTTAGTTTCTACTAATTTCTTGTTGATTTCTTTGCAAGTAGGTGTTACATCAACGTCAGATTCTTTTCCAATTATAACACACTTTTCTAACTGCTCTTCAAGTTCTTTTATTGGAAGCTCAAAATCTAAATATTCCATGGATTTTTGAATTTTGTTTTTAAATCGAACCGCAAATATAAAAATATTATATCATTGGTGTAAATAATTTATACTAAAGTACGAATATGAATTTTTTATATGAAGAAAAATATTACACTTCTTTTTTATTTTGATAGTGTTTAAAAACCCCGTTTAAAATCACTGTAATTACAATTATTACAGCTCCTATATAAAATTCTGTACTCATTTTTTCTTTTCCGCCTAATATAAAATAAGCCAGTATAATTCCGTAAACCGGCTCTAAATTAGTGGTTAACATTACGGTATAAGGCGTTAATCGCTGCATTACTTTTACAGAAGCAGTAAAGGCATAAGCCGTACATACTGATGCTAAAATTAAAAGTAAAATCCAGTTATTCATTGACAGGGTAAAAAAATCTGCATTGAATTTTCCTTGAAATAAAAAATAAATCGAGATAAAGAAAACGCCAGCACCAAATTCGTAAAAAGTGATAACCGATGGTTCGTGATCTGCAATTAATTTTCCGTTCATCAAGGTAAATAATACGCCTAAAATAATAGATGCCAACGCATAATAAACACCATGCAGGTATTTAATTTCTACTTGTAAAATCAATGCCAAACCTCCGATAATAATAAGTCCAAAGAATACTTCGTACCACAATACTTTTCGCCCAAAAAATATGGGTTCTAATAAGGAAGCAAAAAAAGCGCCAAGTGAAAATATCGAAAGTGTTATGGATACATTAGAAATATGAATGGCTTTAAAAAAGAAAATCCAATGTAAAGCAATCAGCAAACCAACAAAGATCAGTTTGAAAAATTCTTTTACAGGAACCTGAAAAGATTGTTTTTTAAAAGCAATAAAACTTCCTAGAAAAATGCCCGCAAAAAGCATTCTAAACCAAACCAAATTTTCGGCATCAATAGTTATTAAAGCGCCTAATATGGCAGTAAATCCCCAGATAAAAACAATTAGATGAAGATTTAAATAACTTTTTAAATTATCGTTTCGCATTACGTAATAGGTAAACTGCTAAAATCCCGAAAACAATATTCGGGAACCAAACAGCTAAAAAAGGTGAGAAAGTAGATTTTTCGGCAAGAGTACCAAATATTTTATCGAAAAACACAAAAGAGAAAGCAATTGCAATTCCTATCGCCAAATTTGTTCCCATACCACCGCGGCGTTTCATAGCAGAAACTGCAACAGCAATAATGGTAAGAATAAAAGCAGAAACGGGAACACTGTACTTTTTGTAAAGCACAACTAAATAAGTATTAATATTACCTGATCCTCTTTTTCTTTCTTTATCAATAAAATCAATTAATTTTCCTAACGGAAGTGTTTCTGCAATATACACTACAGGAGTTAAATCTGCCAATTCAAATTTGAACTTAATTTTTTTCTCCGGATCTTTTTCTATAACATCATTCAGATCTCCAACCGTTCTTTTGGTATAATCGTACAGAATGTAGGTTTTTGCTTTTGGATCCCATTTAATACGGCTTGCCGTAATTTTATAGGTTAGTTTTTCCTTTTCAAAATGTTCTAAAGAAAAATTAAAAGCCGTTTTAGATTCTTCATTAAAGCTGTTTACAAAAATAAAATCGTTATCATTTATCTGTCTGTAAACATTGGTATTTTCGCCCCGCATCAACTCTTTGCCGTTTCCTTTTAGATAGGTATATCTAAAATTATTGAAACCTTCGCTGGCGGCCGGAACAATAAAAAATCCCATTAATAATACAAAAACCGAAACTATACTTGCTCCGATAATATAAGGTCTTAAAAATCTTGTAAATGAAATTCCCGAACTTAAAATGGCAATAATCTCGGTATTGTTTGCCAGTTTTGAGGTAAACCAAATTACCGATAAAAACAAAAATATCGGAAACAATGAGTTCGCAAAATATATCGTAAAATTGTAATAATAGATGGCAATATCCAGAAACGGAATCTTGTTTTCCAGCATTTTATTTACTTTCTCAGAAACGTCAATTACAATTCCAATCGGAATAAATAAAAGTATCATAACCGAAAAAGTGGCCAAATAGCGTTTTAAAATATACTTATCAATTATTGTCAGCATACATTTTTTGTTTTTTTTGTTTCAGGTTTAAAGTTTCAGGTTCTCTACAGAACTTGAAACTTGAAACTTAAAACTTGAAACTTTTTTTTTAAAGTCTTTGACTCATGTTTTTAACCATCATTTCTTTCCAAGGTCTAAAATCTCCTGCTAAGATATGTTTTCTAGCTTCTCTAACCAACCACATATAGAAACCAAGGTTATGTATTGTCGCAATTTGTTTTCCTAAATATTCGTTTGCAGCAAACAAATGGCGTAAATAGGCTTTTGTGTATTCTGTATCAACGTAGGTAATTCCCATTTCGTCGATAGGAGAAAAATCAGCTTCCCATTTTTTATTTTTGATATTGATCGTTCCGTTTGCTGTAAACAACATTCCGTTTCTTGCATTACGCGTTGGCATAACACAGTCAAACATATCAATTCCTAAAGCAATATTTTCTAAAATATTAATCGGAGTACCTACTCCCATTAAATAACGAGGTTTATCTTCTGGAAGAATTTCGCAGACAACTTCCGTCATAGCGTACATTTCTTCTGCCGGCTCCCCTACTGATAAGCCGCCAATTGCGTTTCCTTGTTGCCCAGCGTTTGCAATATATTCTGCAGACTGCTGACGTAAATCTTTATATGTACTTCCCTGAACGATTGGAAAAAAAGTTTGTTCGTAACCGTATTTATAAGGAACTTTATCCAAATGATTGATACAACGGTCTAACCAACGGTGCGTCATGTGCATAGAACGCTGCGCATATCGGTAATCGCAAGGATAAGGCGTACATTCATCAAAAGCCATAATAATATCGGCCCCAATGGTACGCTGAATTTCCATTACATTTTCTGGCGTAAAAAAGTGATACGAACCGTCAATGTGCGATTTAAACTTTACTCCTTCTTCTTTAATTTTTCTATTATTAGAAAGCGAATACACCTGATATCCACCAGAATCGGTCAAAATATTACGATCCCAGTTCATAAATTTATGCAAACCTCCCGCTTTTTCAAGAATTTCGGTCTGCGGACGCAAATATAAATGGTAAGTGTTTCCTAGAATAATATCCGGATTAATATCTTCTTTTAGCTCTCTTTGGTGCACACCTTTTACAGATGCAACGGTACCAACAGGCATAAAAATAGGAGTTTCTATAACTCCGTGATCTGTAGTAATACTTCCCGCTCTTGCTTTAGACTGCGGATCTTTTTGTAATAAATCAAACTTCATATACGCGTTTTTCTCCCGATTGTTCGGGACGGCAAAGATAGGCTAATTTGAGGAAAAAATTAATTAGAAAATCAGGGCAATGTGAGAATTAGATAATTTTAAAAAATGATTAACATTTTTTGATCCGTAAACTTTGAAAATCACTATAAATAATGACTGCAAATTCTCTGATTTATTAGACTTTTGAAAATTTCAAAAACCTTAATTTACATTCGCGTAAAGCAAAAGAATATTCACAAAACCGAAATGAAAAATATCCGCCTATTGCTATTTGTTCTTTTGCTTTACGCGAATGTTCATTCACAAAACAAAAACATGAACCCTTATATTGAAGATTTAAAACTAAAAGGAAAAGCCAATGCCATAAAATTAGCCTATACTTTAATCGAAGAAAAACAACCGGCAATAATTATTAATCCTAAAGATTTTGAAATAAAGGTTTTAGCAAATTCCAAAGAAATCGTAGTACAATTTAGGAGAATTATACGGTATGTACCGCTAAGATTTCAAACCAAAAACCAAATAAAATATGACATTACCGTTAATCTAATTCAAAATATGATTTCTCCTTTTGATGATGTTTTAGACAGCACTTTCTACATTCCTACCGATAAAGATCTGGAAGCTATAGCATTTGTACAGAAAAATTTTGGTATTTTCAGTCCGGATTTTGAAACTACGGTTTACGAAGAAGACGATTATTATGCTATTCATATGGAAAATCAATATTCTTACGGACGGTATAAAATCAATAAAAAAACCGGCGAAGAAGAACCGTCAATTCAGGGTTCTTATTTGCCTATTCCCAAAACACTATTTTCACCAGAAGCCGATGTCTTATTAGAAATCAACCATTAAAAAATGAAAAATCATAAGCCTTACAAAGAAATCAAGCCCGTTTATTTTAATTTAAATGAATTTCTGGTTTTTCCGATTTTTGCCACTATTATTCCTTCTTTAATTTCTTATGGACTGCTTTTTATAGGAGGCGTTTCGTTTGTTGTTGTATTCAATTTAGTGATTTCATTTATCGGATATTTCTATTTTCATTATTATGGAAAAAGCTCTCAAAATATTTCTGCTGAATTTGTTTTCGGATGGATGCTTGTTTGCGGGTATTTTCTTTTTGTAGATTATGGTTTGTATCTCCTTTTTCAATATCAGCACACGAATTATTTCAACAAACTTCATTTTTATATTTGGGCTTTTATTGTATTCGGACTGCCTGTACTTTATTTTGTTTTTAATGATATTCGATACAATTTTATCCGATGGCGTTTAGCGGTAAATTATATCAAAACCCGAATTAGTATTTTTCATGATCCTGAACTTCTTATTTATATTGACAAAATAGAATTTGTAAATACGAATACTAATAGAATTTCTAACATTAAAATAGAAAGAGATCAATATCAGGCCTTAACAGCGCAAATTCCCGTAAATTCAAATTTATTTAGAGTTTCATGGTATTCTTTTATTGAAGATAAATATTATGATGCCGAATTAGAGTTTCCGTATGATAAACTCATTTTAACCGCTGTAAAATATCCAACAAATGAGCCGGCGGTCTTTCGAGGAATCGAAACAAAATCGCTTTATCTTCATATTTCCTTAAATGGCGAAATCGAACTGCTTAATAAGGAAACACATTTGCTAAAACCTTCAAATACCAAATCAATTATTATTACAGAAGAACAAAAAGAGAGCAGAATCAATAATTATATTTATACTTCTAGCGTACGGAATAAGGAAGAATTCAGCACTTTAATTGAAGAAATCAAGAAGTCGAAACGTCTTGAAGAAAAAATAGAGACACAGCAAAAACAATTTGTCTGGGATATTTCTTTTGAAGGTTTACACGAAGGAAATAAACTCGAAATCTACGATGCGTTACCGATTCATCACGAAATCGCGAGCGATATAAATATTTTAAATCTTAAATATCTTCCCAGAAAAATTGACATTTATTATCGACCTTACACGTGGGCAAATATTCAAATTGATATTATCAAACTTTGCAAACTTCTTGAAAGTGTTTTAGAACATAAAGACGCACCAATATCTTTCTTGCTTGTTTTTGAAAATAACGAAACGGAATTGAAATTTTTCATCAAAACCGGAGATCAGAAAATTGAATTTAAAGACTGGACTTTTGATATTAATGAATATCATAAAAAAAGTGTTGACGAAAAAATAAACGAATCCAAACAACATCAATTAAAAAATGATTTATATCAAAGTGCATGGCCTTTAATTTATGCTAAAGATTATCCTGCGGCGCAAAAAATATGCGATCAGTTAATCTCAGAAAATCCAGAATTTGGCATTGCTTATTTTCTTGAAGCGCGATTGCTTTGGTATACTCAGGGTTCACAGGCTTGCTACGACAAACTCGATTATTTTATAGAGAAAACAAAACATGATTCTTTTGCTTTGGCTCACATGTATAATAATTTTGGATGTCTTCTTGATCTGGATCATCGTCTTGAAGAAGCGTTAGAATATTTTAAAAAAGCAACTGCAATAAATCCGAACGAAGGAACGTATCAATGTAATATTGCCGAGATGTACTGCAAATTAAAAGAACCCGAAAAAGCAATGTTTTACGCATTGGAATCTCAGGAAAAAGGACATAAATCTGATATTCTCAATGAGATTTTAGAAAGCAAAGGCCATAAAGTTTTTTAACTATTGAATTTCTATCTGCGAAAACAAAATCATTAGAAATAGTGATGCAGGACAAAAACAGCACGGCTAATTTAGCACCATAATTTTATAAACCTTAAACAAATAAAAAAATGGGATTAGCAGAAAAACGTTTGGCAGAATCAATTAAAACAGAAAAACTTCCGGCTTTTGAAGAGAAATTAAAAGAACGTGCTGGTTATGATATTAAAGTAAATATTGACTGGAATACTTTTACGGCTTATGACGAATATCCGCTTTCGAGATTGGATATTGTTTTTGATGATCTTGAATCGTTTGTAAAAAAGATCTGTTCTGATGATATGGGAAAAGAAGCGCTTCAAGAAAGTATGACAACTATTGATATTACAAATACTGACGACAGCAGCGCTGTAAAAATGGAATTGAAGGATGAAACTTTGTTTTTAAATTTTCAACTTGCCGGCTCAACTTTCAGTTCTTACACCGATTCGCAGATTGCAAGTTATGTAGAAGGAAAATTGTAGATTTTAGATTGTAAATTTTAGATTTTTGGAATTTGGGATTTGGGATTTGATATTGATTTTTGATATTGATTTTAAAGTAGGTGTGAATACTGCAGCAACTTTTAAAAAAGATATAATATTCTAAAGAGCAGAAGTGGGTAATTTTACAAAGAATCAAAAAATTAGCTGCATCACACGAAATGCTGTTTTTAAAGATTCTTTAAAGTATCCTTAAATATAGATATTATGAAAAATTTTGAAGATGAAGCTAGTGAAGAGCAAATAGAAAAAAATCTAGAAGAATTAAATTATCCTGCTCAAGACGACATTTACAATCAAGAAGAAAAATTGAAAGACATTAATCCAGAAAACATCAATACAGAAAAAACTATTGATGAAAAAGAAGGAGAATGGAATGAAAATACCTTTAATATTGATAAAGAAGACTTAACAGGAGAAGATTTAGATGTTCCTGGTTCTGAACTTGATGATGCCCAGGAAAATATTGGCTCGGAAGATGAGGAAAATAACTATTACAGCGAAAGTGATAACTAACGCTGGCATATACGCCTTAAAAAATAATTGTATAGAAAAGTCCTGCTTGAGCAGGACTTTTTTATTTATAATAGTGTAACAATTTGTAACCTCAGCAAAAAAGTTACATTTTTATGTGCGAAATGAGCAGTAAAATTAGATCAAATGCCACCTAGAATTAATAATCACCAGAAAAATTGCTTATTTTTTTAATATATATAAAAACCCTACCAGAATTTAACAATTGTCATAAACTAAAGCAAAAAATCATTTGTCTCCCCGCAAAATAACCTTTACTTTTGCAACAGTTTAACTTTTACATATAAAATGAAGCCTAACACACAACAATTAAGCGATTTAACTATCCAAGTAAGAAGAGATATTCTTCGTATGGTACATGCAGTCAATTCAGGTCACCCAGGTGGTTCACTTGGTTGTACAGAATTTTTGGTGACTTTATACCAAAATATTATGGACCGTAAGGAAGGTTTTGACATGGACGGAATTGGTGAAGATATTTTCTTCCTTTCTAATGGACATATTTCTCCAGTTTTTTATAGCGTTTTAGCACGCAGCGGATATTTCCCTGTTTCAGAACTTGCAACTTTTAGATTATTAAATTCTCGTTTACAAGGACACCCTACAACTCACGAAGGTTTACCTGGAGTTCGTATTGCGTCTGGTTCGTTAGGACAAGGTTTATCTGTAGCTCTTGGTGCAGCGCAGGCTAAAAAATTAAACGGAGATAAACATTTAGTTTTTACTCTTCACGGAGATGGTGAATTACAAGAAGGTCAAAACTGGGAAGCTATCATGTATGCTTCTGCTAAAAAAGTAGACAACATTATTTCAACTATTGACCTTAACGGTAAACAAATTGACGGAACTACCGACGAAGTTTTACCAATGGGAAGTATTCGCGCTAAATTTGAAGCTTTTGACTGGGACGTTCTTGAAATTAAAGAAGGTAACAATATCGATGCTATTCTTGCTGGTCTGAATGATGCAAAATCAAGAACTGGAAAAGGAAAACCAGTTTGTATTTTATTACACACTGAAATGGGTAATGGAGTTGATTTTATGATGCACACTCACGCATGGCACGGTAAAGCGCCAAACAACGATCAGTTGGCAAGTGCTTTAGCTCAAAACATCTCAACAGAAGCAGATTATTAAAAAATAGCTTTAAGCTTTAAGCAGTACGCTTTATGCCTATTGCCCACAAGCCTATTGCGTATAGCAAAAAAACAAATGAAAAAATATACAAATACAGGAAGTAAAGATACTCGTTCAGGTTTTGGAGCGGGAATGACTGAATTAGGTCAAAAAAACGAAAATGTTGTTGCATTATGTGCAGATTTAATTGGTTCATTAAAATTTGATGAATTCAAAAAAAATCACCCAGAACGTTTTTTCCAAATTGGAATTGCAGAAGCTAACATGATTGGTATTGCTGCAGGTTTAACAATTGGAGGAAAAATTCCATTTACAGGAACATTCGCTAACTTTTCTACAGGAAGAGTTTACGATCAAATTCGTCAATCTGTTGCTTACTCTGATAAAAACGTAAAAATCTGTGCTTCTCACGCTGGTTTAACACTAGGAGAAGACGGAGCAACACACCAAATCCTAGAAGATATTGGTTTAATGAAAATGTTACCAGGAATGACTGTAATCAATACTTGTGATTACAATCAGACTAAAGCTGCAACGCTTGCATTAGCAGATCACCATGGTCCTGCTTATTTACGTTTCGGACGTCCGGTAGTAGCAAACTTCACTCCTGCTGATGAACCATTCGTAATTGGAAAAGCAATCATGTTAAACGAAGGAACTGATGTAACAATTATTGCAACAGGTCATTTAGTTTGGGAAGCTCTTATCGCAGCAGAAGCTTTAGAAGCAAAAGGAATATCTGCTGAAGTAATCAATATTCATACAATTAAGCCACTTGATGAAGAAGCTATTTTAAAATCTGTGGCTAAAACTAAATGTGTGGTTACAGCAGAAGAACACAACTACCTTGGAGGTCTTGGAGAAAGCGTATCAGGAGTATTAGCACTAAACCAACCTACTCCACAAGAATTTGTAGCAGTAAAAGATAGTTTTGGTGAATCTGGAACTCCAGAGCAATTAATGGAAAAATACAAACTAAACAATCAAGCAATTGTTGAAGCAGTAGAAAGAGTTATCAAAAGAAAATAATTTTTTATTTCTTACTTATAAAAAAACCTCGAAAGTGATTTCGAGGTTTTTGTTTTTCAGCATTATTGAATACCTTAAGATGATTTCAGGAATTAATATCATTTTACTTTACCAGAGATTCAAACAAAAAATGCTTTGATATATTTAATACAAAGCATAAAAAAACCTCGAAATCACTTTCGAGGTTTTCTTTATTTTCAACTAAAACTTAATTCTTTTGAAGAGGATAAGTTTTATCTAAATATATTCTTAATCTTGTTGGATCCGTATAATCTTCAGGAACATATTTTTTTGGATTTGTTACAGACTCTGGTTTCGTAGGATCTGTAAGTGCTCCTGTAGGTCTTCTAGGCACACCCCAAATTTCAGATTCATCATAATTTGGTGTATTAGGATTATCTAAGACAGGATTGTAAGGATAATATTTACTTAAACCAGAAAAAGGAGCATCTGTAGGTTTAGTAACTTCAAAAAGAGTCGAATAACCGTCTCCATCATCATCAAAATCAACAAAATCAGCAATACCATCTCCATCTGAATCATCGATTAAACTAGCTGGCGGGCTTGGGTATTTTGTTACATCTCTAAAATCATATAAGAAACCATCATGATTAATATCTTCTAAATAATCTGGAATACCATCTCCAACAAAAACTCTTTGTCCTGTTGTAGACGAAACTGTGTATTCATTATCTGCTCTCTGAAGATTAAATAATTTAAAACTAAACACTATAGGGCTGTAAGCTGGAATTGATCCTTGCGTCTGACTATAATAACCTAAACCAGATGGTAAAAACATAACACCTGCTCCGTAATCAGTATATGTAATAACACCGTCACCTGTCGGCGCAGAAGGAGTACCTGTTTTGAACATTGGGAAAATCTCAGACCAGCCTTGTATTACAGTCGAATCAGTAGCGTATGGAAACAAGTTATAAGTACCCGCAGTACCATATGAACTATCAAATTGAGTTCCGTTTAATAAAGTACCAGTGTAAGATGCGAAAATTTTATCTGTATTTGTCGGCGAAACACCAGATCCCTGTCTTAATGTTAAATAATAAACTTTATAAGTAATACCATCACTATAAACATCTCTAGATGCTAATTTATAAGTACTCTGATCCCAGATAGAAGTTTGAGCTCCTCCAGCAGGAATTTTAGATATCTTTATATCCAAATCAGCCGTTACACTTTCAATATAATTAGTCTTTAAATATTTTTCAATCGAATCATTATCTGCTTTATATTGTTCTGCATAATCCCTTAAAGGAACTATAACCGTATCATCATCATTACTTTTATTACAAGAAACGATCGCAATACCTGCAATTAGTAAAACAAAATAATATTTAAATTTATTCATTATTGTTAATTTTTTAGGTGCGCAAGATACAATATTGATTTATTTTTGTAAAGAATTTAACTTCGATTTTGGAAAAATTATGAGAATAGATAAATACTTATGGTGCGTACGCTATTACAAAACCAGAAACATGGTTACCGAGGCCTGTAAAAAGAACCATATTACTGTAAATGGACAAGTTGCAAAACCATCGAAAGAGGTTTTTCCTACCGATAGAATTACCTTTAGAAAAGACCAGATTACACAGATTATTACTGTTCTGGATATTCCTGAAAGTCGTGTGGGCGCTAAACTTGTAGATATATACCGAAAAAACGAAACGCCGGCAGAAGCCTATGCCCATTTAGAATTACTAAAACTTTCTAAAGAACATTATCGTAAAAGCGGTACCGGAAGACCAACCAAGAAAGACAGAAGGGATATTGATGAATATGGAAACGATATTATCGATGAAGAAGAAGAGAATTAAATTCCTTTTTTTTTAATTCCAAATTCCAATAATGAATAAAAAATCCCAATATTGAAATTCCAAATTCTAATTTAAGCCTTATCTTTTGGAATTTGGAATTTTTAAAATTGGAATTTAAAATTATGTATTTTAGCAAAAAAATAAATTATGAGCAAGAACATCATCTTAACGAATCAGGAAATTGAGCACAAAATAAAACGTATCGCATATCAAATTTACGAGACTTTTGTTGACGAAGAAGAAGTTGTGATTGCAGGAATCGCTTCAAACGGTTCTATTTTTGCTCAGAAAATTGCTTTAGCCTTAAATACGATCTCCACTCTTAAAGTTTCACTTTGTGAGGTTATAGTTGACAAACAAAATCCGCAGCTGCCAATACAAACGTCATTAAGTATAGCAGAATACGAAAACAAAGGTTTAGTTCTGGTAGACGATGTACTAAATTCGGGTACGACATTAATTTATGCAGTTCGTCATTTTTTAGATGTTCCGCTTAAAAAATTCAAGACAGCGGTGCTTGTAGATAGAAACCATAAAAAATACCCTGTAAAAGCAGATTTTAAGGGTATTTCTTTATCGACATCTCTATTAGAGCATGTTCAGGTAGTTTTTGATGCAGAAGGCGGCGATTACGCTTCTTTAAGCTAGAATCTTTAATATATCTTCAACCGTTTCTTCGACAGTTCTATTATCTACTACCACTTTATGCTGCGCATGGTTGTAGTAGAAACTTCTGTCGAATAAATGTTTTGCAATAAACTCTCTCATTTCCTCTTCTTCCATATTAGCGATTAACGGGCGTTTGCTTTTGTTGAACACTAATCTATCATATAAAGTATCAATCGAAGCTTTTAAATAAATCGAAGTAACGTCATCTTTTTGCAGTAATTCATGATTATTGGCATAACATGGCGTTCCTCCTCCCAAACCAATTATGTTGTTTTCTGTAGAATTTAATAATTCTACGAACATTTCATGCTCTAATTTTCTAAAATAAATCTCTCCATACTGCTCGAAAATCTCATTTATAGATAAATTTGATTTTTTTTCGATGCATTTATCTAAATCGAGAAACGGAATATTTGTAATTTTTGACAAATTTTGGGCAATTGTTGACTTTCCGCAACCCATATAACCTAATAACACTATTTTTTTCATATTAATAAAACCTTATAAACTAACACGTTGGAAATTTTTCGTAAAAAAAGACAAATTTATAATAAAAATGCTTGGAAACTTCGAAAAAAACTCCTTATATTTGCACCCGCATTCAAGGAAAGAATATGACTCGATAGCTCAGTCGGTAGAGCACATCACTTTTAATGATGGGGTCCTGGGTTCGAGCCCCAGTCGGGTCACAAATTTAGTGATCAACACATAATTTCCTTGATAGCATTGACTCGATAGCTCAGTCGGTAGAGCACATCACTTTTAATGATGGGGTCCTGGGTTCGAGCCCCAGTCGGGTCACAAAAGGTCGAGTAATTTATTTTACTTGACCTTTTTTCATTTACGGCCACGTGGAGAAACGGTAGACTTGCCATCTTGAGGGGGTGGTGCTCGTAAGGGCGTGTGGGTTCAAATCCCACCGTGGTCACTTAAAAAAGCAAAAAGCCTGAGAATTTAGATTCTCAGGCTTTTTTTATGGCTGAAAAATTTCTTTCCGATTTATTTCTCCGACTTGAAAAAAATTTTCCCATAGAATAAAACACCAAAATATATCAATATACACAAAAATATCCAAGACCTAAACCCAATACGGCATCCAGCAGCAAAACCTTGCACAGATACGAGCAAAACCAAATATCCTATAAATCCAATTCCAAATTTTAAAATTCGCTCGACAGCTCCTATTTTTTGCGTGAAATAAACAATACAAAACGGAATGAAAAAACTCAACAGAGATGCGCCAATTTTGCTATTTAAATTTGCTTCCGAAGGCAAAGTGAGATAACCAATCGTAAGCATTAAAAATAAATTTAAAAGAATTAAAAAAAATCCATCAATCATAAAAGATGTAATTGTTTTATTTTGAGACATTTTATTTAATTCATGCAAATCTTCTTTATTAATTTGAAGAACATCACAAACCAGACTCAACGTTTTTCCACGTGGTTCATTTTTGTTATTTTCTATTCTTTGAATTGTTCTTAAATTCACTTTTGACAACTCAGCAAGTTCTTCTTGAGTAAACCCTTTTAACTTTCTTGTTTCACTAATTTTTTCCCCTATAGAATTCATATCAATTATAATTTATTTTATTCCAAAATTATTTTAAATAGCGCAATCTATTAACGACTAAACCATGACATTTTTACGACATTTGGCGCAATTACAAATTAAAACTTGTATTAATTGTAAATAAGTCTATTAATCCAGCATTAGAAAAAATGAAGTGTTTTTTTTCCTCAAATAATGTCTATTAAAGATTCTTAATAATCTAGAAAATTAAAATAATTATTTTAACTATTTATAAAAAAGAACTTCCGCTGCAAAAGAATCTTTCTTAAATTCGTCTCCAATTAATTAACCTACTAATCCCAAATTAGTTTTATGAAACACTTATTATTGCTATCATTTATTATGATAACGTTCTCGGGTTTTGCACAATCTGCAACCGGATATTTTGACAAAGCCATGAAAAAAGCCGAAGCAGGAAACACAAAAGGTGCCATTGCAGATTACACCAAAGCGATCAGCATGAATTCAAAATTTGTCGAGGCTTACCAAAACCGAGGCGTAGCAAAACTCAAACTAAACGACCTAAAAGGAGCTTTGGCCGATTTTAGCAAAACAATCGAATTGGACAGCATGAATGCAGATGCTTTTACCGGAAGAGCAAATGTAAACTACAAATTATTAAACTATCAGGGAACTATAGAAGACTGTACTTCTTCTCTTGGTTTAAATCCTAAAGATTATATCGCTTACAATCTTAGAGGTTTGGCTTATAATAAAATTGGCGATAAAAAGAATTCCTGCAAAGACTTTTCTAAAGCTATAGAATTAGGAAGCCAGAGCGCCATAAAAAACAAAGCTACATTTTGTAGATAATATTCAAAAAATATTTTTCAATATCACACTAAGCAATCTGCAGAAATCCATGCTGCAGATTGCTTTTTCATTTTATAATCACGTTAATTTCATAAAAAGTTATCCTTACATTTGCTGCAAAACAAAGATAAATGTCAATTCTTAAAAGAGAATACAACAAAGCTAAAACAGATAAAAATTCTGGTTTCGGAACTAATGCAAACAGTTACGGCGGAAGGTTTGTAAACAAAGACGGAACTGCAAATGTAGAAAAAAGAGGTATGCATTTTCTGCACCGCATTAGCTGGTACCATACCATGATTAATATGCCAAACTGGAAATTTATGTTTATCCTGTTTGCTTTCTATATCATAATCAATTTTATTTTTGCCATTATCTACCACGCTATCGGAATAGAACATCTGGATGGAGTTGCCGCGACTGGCAGCGTTTTAAATCAATTTGGACAGGCTTATTTTTTCAGTGCGCAAACTTTTACTACTGTAGGATACGGACACATTAGTCCCACAGGTTTTTTAACAAGCGCTTTGTCTGCTGCAGAAGCTTTAATTGGTTTATTAAGTTTTGCTATTGCAACGGGTTTATTCTTTGGAAGATTTAGCAAACCGACTGCTTATATAAAATTTTCAGACAATGCATTAATTTCGCCTTATGGAGAAAACAAAGGTTTAATGATACGTCTTGTTCCTTTTAAAAATACCAATTTTACAGATGCAAATGCAAAAATAACTTTAGCAATGAGCATTGAAGAAGACGGAGAAATGACCAATAAATTTTATTCGTTAGAATTAGAATTAGATCATATCAATGCACTTTCGCTAAGCTGGACTTTAGTACATCCTATAACAGAAGAAAGTCCTTTTTATAATTTCACAGCAGAGGATTTCAAAAAAACACATGGAGAAATTTTAGTTTTCATTACCACTTTTGACGATATGTTTAGTAATACGGTAGCAGCGAGAACCTCTTATACTTTTAACGAAATTATTTACGGAGCAAAATTCGAAACCATGTACGAAAAAAGCAGGGATAACTCTAAAACAATCTTATATCTAGACAAACTAAATAAAATTAATCCTATAAACTTTAACTAATTTGTCATTTTAGAAAGGCTTTTTGGCAGTATCTCAGATTTTATTTTACATTTGTTTACTTAATCCCCTAAAATGGTAAACAACATAAAAACGGTTTTTAGCATAAAAGACCTTGAAAATTTATCCGGAATAAAAGCCCATACAATACGTATCTGGGAAAAGAGATACAACATTCTTGAACCAATGCGTACTGATACTAATATCAGGCTTTACAATCTTCAAAACCTGCAGAAACTTTTAAATATAACCTTGCTTCACGAATACGGTTATAAGATTTCTAAAATTGCTACCTATTCTGAAGAAAAAATTCCGCAGTTAGTACGCGAAATTATCTCCAGAAAAAATGCTCAGAATTATGCTATTACTTCCTTCAAAATGGCAATGATGAATTTTGACCAGGAATTGTTCTTCAATACTTTTGACTGGCTGATTTCTGAAAAAACATTTAAAGAAGTTTTTAAAGAGCACTTCCTGCCTCTTCTTAAAGAATTGGGATTATTATGGCAGTCTGAAACCATTACTCCTGCAAATGAACACTTTATGAGTCATTTGATCAAACAAAAAATATTAATTTATACCGAAAGTCTTCAAATTAAAAAGCCAACAATAACCGATAGGGTGTTTGTGCTTTCACTTCCGTTAAATGAGATTCACCAGATTGGATTGCTTTATCTGCAATATGAATTATTATCTAAAGGATACAAAACAATTTATTTAGGCGAAAGTATGCCTATCGAAAACCTGCAGGATTTAACCAAGCATTTTGAAAATATTACGTTTGTTTCTTTTATGACGATTCAGCCTGACAGAAGTGTAATTAATCAATACGTAAAATCGATGGCTAACAAACTGCTTCAAAAAAACAATGAAATCTGGCTTATGGGCAAAATGGTAGAACATATCGACAGACAAAACTTATCCGAAAGAGTAAAGATTTACGATTGCATGGAAGAAACAATCAACTGTATATAATTATTTTGTTTAAAGTTTTTGTACATTTGTTAAACAAATGAAAAAAACTATCGCAATAATCGGATCGGGCTTTTCTGCATTAGCCGCCGCCTGTTACCTGGCTCAACAAGGAAACAGCGTAACTGTTTATGAAAAAAACGAATCTATTGGCGGCAGGGCAAGACAGTTTAAAAAAGAAGGCTTTACATTTGATATGGGGCCAAGCTGGTACTGGATGCCCGATGTTTTTGAACGTTTTTTTAATGATTTCAACAAAAAAACATCCGATTATTATGAACTTATCAAACTAAATCCCGCTTACAGGGTTTATTTTGGTGTCGAAGATTTTATAAGTATCTGCGACAATTTAGAAGAAATAAAAACCACTTTTGAAAACATAGAAACGGGAAGTGGTCAAAAACTTCAAAAATTTATCGATGAAGCAAAAAGCAATTATGATATTGCCATCAAAGATTTGGTTTATCGACCGGGAATTTCTCCACTCGAATTAATCACAGTACAGACAACTTTAAAACTAAATCAGTTTTTCAGTACCGTAAGCCGGGATATCAGAAAAGTTTTCAAGGACGAAAGACTGATTCAGATTCTCGAATTTCCCGTTTTATTTCTGGGTGCAAAACCCGATAAAACACCATCGTTTTATAATTTTATGAATTATGCCGATTTTGGCTTAGGAACCTGGCATCCGAAAACAGGAATGTTTGATGTCATTAAAGGAATTGAAAAACTCGCTCTCGAATTGGGAGTTACTATAAAAACCAATTCCCCAATAGACAAAATAGTTGTCGAAAACAAAACCGCTGTCGGAATTACGATTAAGGATCAATTTATCAAAGCCGATATTATTTTAAGCGGTGCCGATTATCATCATACAGAAACTTTATTAAATAAAGAAGACCGAAAATACTCCGAAGAATATTGGAAAAGCAGGGTTTTTGCCCCTTCTTCACTCCTGTTTTTTATAGGTTTTAATAAAAAGATAGCCAATATCTCGCATCATGCTTTATTTTTTGATGCTGATTTTAAGGAGCACGCCGCTGCTATTTACGATAATCCAAAATGGCCGGAGTCACCATTATTCTATGCCAATTTTCCATCAAAAACAGATTTATCTGCCGCTCCGGAAGGTATGGAAAGTGGTTTTTTCTTAATTCCCCTTGCACCCGGAATCACAGATACAGCAGCACTTCGGGAAGAATATTTTGAAAAAATAATAACACGTTTTGAAAAACTTACACAGCAAGAAGTAAAACAAAACATTATCTTTAAGAAATCGTATTGCAAAAACGACTTTATAACAGATTACAATGCCTATAAAGGAAATGCGTACGGAATGGCAAATACACTGCTTCAGACCGCATTTTTAAGGCCAAAACTAAAAAGTCCTAAAGTTCGTAATTTATATTTTACGGGACAGCTGACCGTTCCTGGCCCGGGCGTTCCTCCCGCTTTAATTTCTGGAAAACTAGCCGCCGAGTTAATTCAAAAATCCATTAGATCGAAAAAAGATGAAATCACTATTTGACACCGTTTCTTTCAAGTGCAGTAAATTGATTACCAAAAACTACAGCACTTCGTTCTCGCTTGCCGTAAACATGCTTTCACCAAGCATTAGAGAAGGCATTTACAGCATCTACGGATTTGTTCGTTTTGCTGATGAAATTGTCGATTCTTTTCACGATTACGACAAAGAATACCTTATCAACGATTTCGAAAAAGAATATTACAAAGCAATGGAAATGGGAATCAGCCTAAATCCGATTTTAAATTCTTTCCAGCATACCGTAAAGCAATACAACATTACAGATGATCTCATTCAGGCTTTTCTAAAAAGCATGAAACTCGATCTTGTAAAATCAACTTACAATACACAAACCGAATACGAAGATTACATTTACGGCTCTGCAGATGTTGTCGGCTTAATGTGTCTTAAAGTATTTGTTGCCGGAAAAGACCACAAATACGAACAACTTAAAGAAGAAGCCATGCATTTAGGATCTGCTTTTCAGAAAGTAAATTTCTTAAGAGATTTAAAAGATGATAATTTGGTTTTAAACCGAAATTATTTTCCAGGCGTAGATTTAAAATCTTTCGATGAAAATGCAAAAAATACGATTATAAAAGAAATCGAAGAAGATTTTAGAATCGCGCTTCAAGGCATTATCAAATTACCGCTTGAAGCCAAATTTGGTGTTTACACCGCATATATCTATTATAAAAAACTGCTTCAAAAACTAAAAAACACACCATATCATGAAATCGGAAACTCAAGAATTCGGGTTTCTAATTATACCAAAGCCGGGCTTTTAGCGCAAAGTTTTGTTACTTATAAGCTGAAGTTGGTCTAATATTTTAAGCCATTCAGCCGAAATAATTTAAATTATACTTTTAATATATAAAACATAAAAATGATTTCTTTTTTAATCTTTCTCAGTGTTTTCCTCTTCATGGAATGTGTAACCTGGTTAACACATAAATACATTATGCATGGATTAATGTGGTATTTTCACGCAGATCATCACAAGCCAAAATACGAACATACTTTTGAGCGCAACGACATTTTCTTTGTCATATTTGCTACGCCAAGTATCATTCTTTTTTATTTTGGAGTACAAGGCGGATTCAATTATTTATTTTTTATCGCTTGTGGCGTTACACTTTATGGCATTTGCTATTTTTTAATTCATGATGTTTTAATTCACCAGCGTTTTAAATGGTTCAAAAACACCAAAAACAAATACCTCATCGGATTAAGAAAAGCGCATAAAATGCATCATAAACATCTTGGCAAAGAACACGGAGAATGTTTCGGAATGTTATTTGTCCCTTTTAAATACTATAAAATGTAAAATAAATTATGCCGTGTTTCCCGCAGATTTGATTGATTTAGCAGATTTAAATTAGTGTAATTGGTGCAATTCGTGGCAAAAAAGTTTCACGCAGATCTGGCAGATTGAGCAGATTTAAATTGGTGTAATTCGTGACAAGAAATTTTACACTGACAAACAAATTTTAGCAGATTTAAAAATGGTGTAATTTATGCAATTCGTGGCAAAAAAAGTTTCACGCAGATCTAGCAGATTGAGCAGATTTAAATTGATAAAATTCGTGACAAGAAATTTTACACTGACAAACAGATTTTAGCAGATTTAAAAATTGGTGTAATTCGTGCAATTCGTGGCAAAAAAGTTTCACGCAGATCTGGCAGATTGAGCAGATTTAAAAATTGGTGTAATCCGTGCAATTCGTGGCAAAAATACATTTGGAATTTGAAATTTAAATAATTGGAATTTAAATCATTATGAAAGTATATAAAATAGAAACCGTACAACACGTAAACACCAGCATCGAAGAATGTTGGGATTTTTTCTCCAGTCCGAAAAACCTTCAAACAATAACGTTAGACAATATGAGTTTTGAAATTCAGGATTTCGACGGAAAACGAATGTATCCCGGACAAATTATTACTTATACCCTAAAACCTCTTTTGGGAATTAAAGTTTCATGGGTAACCGAAATTACAGTTGCAAAAGAAAATGATTATTTTATCGATATTCAGCTTTTTGGTCCCTACAAATTATGGCACCACAAGCATTTTTTTGAAACTACAGAAACTGGTGTAAAAATGACTGATATTGTTCACTACGCTTTGCCTTTTGGTTTTTTAGGACGTATTATGAATAAATTAGTTGTCGAAAATAAACTGAAAGCAATCTTTGATTACCGACGCAACAAAATCGAAGAACTATTTAATAAAACTGTTTAAGTTTTTGCAACAGATTTGTTTGCCACAAATTACACGAATTGCACTAATTTATAAGTGTAAATTGATTCGTGAAATTAGTGTAATTCGTGGCAAAAAAAAAATCCTTTCAATCCTTGTAATCTGTGGCAAAAACATTAAGCAAACCTCTCAACAATGACAAAACAAAAGATTTCTTTTTTCTGGTTCAGACGCGATTTGCGTTTAGATGATAATTTCGGATTGTTTAATGCCCTGCAATCTGATTTCCCTATAATTCCGTTATTTATTTTTGATGACGATATTTTGGACAATCTTCCAAAAAATGACGCCAGAGTTACCTTTATATATGACTCACTCGAAAAAATAAATGCCGAATTAAACAAAAGCAACTCCTCCATTCTAATTAAAAAAGGAAAAACAAAAGAAGTCTGGAAATCACTTGTTGAAGAATTTGACGTTCAAAGCGTTTTCTTCAATAAAGATTACGAACCTTACGCCATAAAACGCGATCAGGAAATTTCGGCTTTATTAAAAGAAAATAATACCGAAGTTTCATTCTTTAAAGACCACGTAATTTTCGAAGAAAAAGAAATCACAAAAGCCGACGGACTTCCATATACCGTTTATACACCCTATAAAAACAAATGGCTCGAAAAATACCATCTTTCAGGACAAGCTCCGGAATACGACACAAAACCTTTGTTTTCTAATTTTACCAAAACCGAATTTCAGTTCCCGCAATTAGCTGCAATTGGTTTTGAGAGAAGTGCCATAAAAGTACTTCCCCACAATTTATCTCAAATTGCCAATTATAAAGACATACGTGATTTTCCAGCTATAGACGGTACTTCTTACCTTTCGCCGCATTTGCGTTTTGGAACCGTGAGCATAAGAAAATTAGTAAATTGGGCCAATCATAAAAACCAGACTTTTTTAAGCGAATTAATCTGGAGAGAATTTTTTATTCAGATTCTTTTTAGTTTCCCGAACTGTGTCAATCATAATTTTAAATCGGCTTATGATGGCATTCAATGGCGTAATAACGAAGACGATTTTAAACGCTGGTGTTCTGGAACAACCGGCTACCCAATGGTCGATGCCGGAATGCGTCAGCTTAATGAAACCGGTTATATGCACAATCGTGTGCGAATGGTTGTTGCAAGTTTTTTATGCAAACATTTACTCATAAACTGGCAATGGGGCGAAGCTTATTTTGCCGAAAAATTATTAGATTTTGAATTAGCATCCAACGTTGGCAACTGGCAGTGGGCTGCAGGAACAGGCTGCGATGCCGCGCCGTATTTTAGGGTTTTTAATCCCGAAATTCAGCAAAAGAAATTTGACGAAAAAGGAATCTACATTCGCAAATGGATTCCCGAATTTGATTTAGGTTATAATGAACCAATGGTAGATCATGCTTTTGCCAGAGATCGTGCGATTGCAACTTATAAAGCGGGGATTTTAAAGTAGATTTGGTATGATACTGCTTCTCAATTAACGGTTGAAGCCTGAAACGAATTATTGTTCCTGTCCTTTTTTATTTGCAGTAATTTTTTCTTCAAGATAAACAATCATTTTCTTTAAAGTATCAATTGTCTCTTTTCTTGCTTCAGCAAGATCTTTATAGTTTATTTCATTTTCTGAAAAATCTTGATTTAAATTATCTTCCACGATCATTGGTCCTTTACCTTTTACCAACCAATCGCAGCTATAACGGGGATAATTTTCAACCAATTTCAGCAGCCATTTAGACTGAATATCACTATTATTAACCAAAGCACGTGACAAAACACCCTTACTAGCACCAATTCTATGCTCGAGTCCGGTTATTGTTATCCCCTCATTTTCAGCCAATTGCTTAAACCTTTCTACTATATTATTCATCAATGTAGGAAATTATCTTCGAAATAATTTGTAAGTTGAAAATTATCTTCTACCTTTGTCCCAATTTTTAAAACCAACAGAACAATGGACAAAAGTAAAACAAAAATTTACAAATCCTATGATTCAAACATTTTAGAAGCTTTGTTTTTAAAGTATGGTGTTTCTAAATATTATCTCCGAAAATGCATTGCTGGCAACGTTCAGGGTATTAAGCCGGATAATATAAAAAAGGATTATGTAATAATGGAAAAAGCCAGTAAGGATATTGTCTCCATACTGCTTAAAAAAACGAACTAAGAAACCAACAATTATTTAAATGAAGAGGAAAAATGAAGAAAAAAATCAACTCGCTGTTTGAAAGATGTAATATCGCAACAGCGGAGACAAAAAAAATCAAAATCAGGCAGGTAAGAATATAAGCTGCGGCAATACCACAACAGCCGCCAAAAATCTGCAAACCATTTATACATCTATACAGAATACCCAACATTCATTTAGATCTATTTTATATGCCATTAAGACAAAAGTAAAATCCAAACTTTTGTAATCTTTCCAAAAACAGTTTTAAACAATTTGCATTTTATCTGGATCTTTCTCCAGATAACTATATGCACATAAAACAATATATGATTCGCAAAATTAACAAGTTTTTTACGACTAATTTATTTGTTTTTCCATCTTCCAATTGTATTGAACATTATGTGTATCGACTATAGTATAGTGACTGATTCACATTTAGTTGATAATACAAGACGGTTATTTTAATTGTAATAAAAATTTCAAATTTAAAACAACTTAATAATTAGATTATGAATAAAAATCTATTCTTAACGTGGCTCATGCTTCTTACCGTATTATTTTCGGTTAGCACGAATGCACAAATGACGATTGGAGGCAAAAAAGAGCCCGAAGCTTTTTCTGTTTTGGAACTGCTTAATAAAGGCGGACTTCGACTGCCTCAAATGACTACTGCAGAGCGTAATGCTTTTGCTGTACGAGGAAATACAAAAGGTGAAGGCCTTACAATCTACAATATCGATACCAAATGTGTGGAGTATTGGAATAAAACACGCTGGGTAAGTTTGTGTGAGGGTGATTCTCAAGCTGCAATCAGTCCGCAGCCTTGTATAGGTGTACCTGCTGACGGCAGCGGATGCAATAGTACATTTGCAATAACAGATCCGGATTGTCCTAATGGGCCATTTACAATCTCTATTTCAGCAGGAAGTGATTATGCACAATTAACAGATGTTGACAATGTAAACGGAACATTTAAACTTGCATTTAACACCAACGAAACGGTAAACATACATACTGTATTGGTACGTGTTACCAGCAGCTGTACCAGTTTATACAAAGAATTTTTATTCTCTCAAAATGGAGTAGATTGTACTTCAATGTCATACGCTGTACCAACTGTATCGCCTGCGTCACCATCGCTGACTTTGTGTACAGGCGGGGCAGTATATTTATCAGTTCCTGCCAATACAGCAAATCTTGATAAATTAATCTGGACGCGTAATGGAATTCAAGTAGCGCGCGGTGTATCTTATTATATTGCTTCGCAAAAAGGAAAATACAATGTTTCTATGGGTGCAGTAGGCTGTAATACCAATACAGCAAACGAGCGTACTGTAACAGAATCAGGTACAGTTGCGCCAACCAATATTACAATATTAGCTTCCAACAATGGTGTAATGTGCGGTACAAATGCTGTTACACTTACAGCATCTGGAACTACAGGAACAGTAGCCTGGTTTCATAATGGTGTAGAAGAAAAAACAGGAACAACGGTAAGTGTAAGCGGAGACAGTAATGTTGGCGAATGGTTTGCTGCCGTAAAAGACGGAAGCTGTTATTCTAAGCCTTCAAATACCGTGACCATTACAAAAAGCGCAGCGACAGGACAAGTAAATGTTCCAAATGCTGACGTTCTGGTAAATGGAGTTCCGTTAAATACTTTTACAACTTTTTGTGCTGGTGGAACTTTAAATTTAAGTGTTGCCAATAAGCAAAATGGTATTACTTATACCTGGTATAATGGTAATGATCTTATTACTGTAAATCCTTATATAGTACCTACAACACAGACCACAATGTCACTTCGTATGGTAGCGACAGACAACAGCGGCGTTCAGTGTCCTGCTGAAGCTGCAGTAATCGAAAAAAATGTAGTGAGCGGCAGTACACCTGAACAGCCGAATATTGTAGGTAACGCAACAATCTGTGACGGAAGTACCGATTTAACAATCGTTCCTGCGGTAGCGGGTACATATACCTATACCTGGTATAAAGATGGTGTAAAAATGGCCGATACTACGCCAGCTATTACAGTTAAAACACCAGATGTTACGTACAGTGCTACTGTAACTAATGCTACAGGATGTGCCAGTACATTGGCTGTGAAAAAAATAGCTGCAAATGTTTCTAGTTTACCTGTTCTTTCATGGGTTGCTAATCCTACTACTGCTAATTTTGCTGCAGTTGTTACTTTACAGACTGCCATTCAGTTTGGACCTGCAGATTCTTATACATGGACAGCAGACAAAGGTGCTACAGTTACAGGATCAGGAGCAAGTGTTACAATTAATCTTCCTGCAAGCGGAACTGATGGTACTGTGGTAAAAGTAACGGTAACAGCTCAAACAAGCTGTGGAAAATCAGTTGAGCTGGTTAATAATATTACTTTAAATAATGCCTGTCCTACACCAACACTTTCAGCACAGTCTGACTTGACTCAAAATGGAATAGCAGGAAAAGGAACAACAGTAAAAGTATCGATAGCAAACGGGGTAAGCCCTGCATACCAATGGTACTCTAATACAACAGCAAGTACAACAGGCGGTACAGCTATCAGCGGTGCAACAACAGCATCTTATGTATACACACCTGCTTCGGCTGGTACTTACTACTTATATTGTATCGCAACTAACGGATGTACAGGCAGTCCTACTGGAACTTCAGCTGTCTTTACAGTGACAGCGGCGGCTAATCCGGAAAATTTACAAGTTGGTACAGGCCAGTTTATAGGCAAAACCTGTTTCGATATAGCCAAGGGCAACGATAATGCCTACAGTTGTGGAACACTTTCAACACGTTTGTCACAAAGAACAGATTTTACACTAACAACATCTCAGGATCAGGCTGCCGGTACATCTGTAGCTGTTTATACAGGCACTCAGGTATATACCTTTATTGGTACCGGTTCTATCAGCAATGTACAGTTTATAAAAATAGATACGAATAATATTATCACCAGCCTTACCCCTGCTGCAAGTTATAGTGGTAGCTATCCAAGCGGTGGTACATTTAAAGCAACGGCGGTGTATGATAATACGCTGAACACAAGAGCAGCGGGCCTTACTACTGCCAATCCGCTTACAGCAGATATTTATGTAGTGTACAATAATGGTGCTGCTAATGTAGCGTTGAAACTGACAGCCAGCGTAAAAGACTGCGCTTGTTGCGGTGCGCCTACTACCACCGGTGGGTGGGTGAGCTTTATGTGCCACAACCTGGGTGCAGATGTGAGCGTAGATCCGTTCACTCCATCCCGTGCCCTTAACGGCACCTACTACCAGTGGGGTGCTAATGTGCCTATGAGTGGCCGAGCTTATACACCGCCTACTGCTTCGGCAGATGACAATGCGGGTGCAATTACCGGTTGGAATAGCAGTTGGACAGCGGCGGCTACAGCCTGGAACAGCAATACTGAAGCGACACCTAAAAAATCGGCTAATGATCCTTGCCCTACCGGCTGGAGAGTACCTACCCGTAATGAGTGGAAGAGCATTTATGTTACTGCCAATTGGGTGAATGTAGGACCGTTTACCTCAGGTTACAACAATTATAATAGCGGTAAAAAAGTTGGTCAGGGTTTATACCTGCCTGCGGCGGGCTTCCGCATCAACGGTAGTGGCGACTTGAGCAGTCGCGGCAACTACAGTATCTACTGGAGTAGTACGCAGAGCAATAGCTCCCTCGCCTACGACCTGACCTACGACAGTAGCACTGTGTACCCTGATCACCTCGACTACATAAGCTACGGCTGTAGTGTTCGTTGCGTGGCAGAATAATAAAAATAAAAAAATGAGATTTTTATCAAATTAATTGTATATCAATCCTTTCTCCCACAGGTCATTTGGTTGGTCTGTGGGAGTATTTTTAAAAGACTTATGTTTTAGGTACCTTTTACAATATGAAAAAAATGACATTGAAATATTACTGGGTTCTTTTAGCCTTATTTCTTCCTCTTAGCCTTTTGGCCGGTAAGCTGGAAGGTGATTATGGAGATTACACTGTGCGTAAATATTATATCGGCTTTTACCATGCCGGCAACTGGCAGTTGCTGGATAGCACGGAAGTAAATGTGTCGGGTCGTTTTTCCATCAGCCTGCCCGATAGTTTGCGTGGCAGCATCGTGGTGGTAGCCGCAGATGACCGAACGCCTAATAATGCTTTTAAAGACCTGCACGGTGACATTTCTGTTCAGTTTGTGTATGAGGGGCAGGATATCAGCTATACTACAAGCTGGCGCAACAATAGCGGTTATTTAAAATACGGCAAAGGCTGCGAGGCCACTACCGCATTAAAACAGCTGAATGAGACACTTGCCAAAGTGCAGGAGCGCATTTATTACATACAAAAGCTACAGGAGGGCATATCGCCCAAGGACGCTTTCTACACTGACCTGCACAATCAGTATGTAACAGAAGTAAAAAAGTTCAACAGCCTGTGTGATAGTGTGGCTGGTAATTTTCCCAAAGACAGTTATATGGCAATATATGCCGCCATGTTTAAGCAGGTATGCCCGCCAAAAGGCTTAACACTTGCCGACACGAACAAATGGATAAGCGAACATATGTTTGACTATACCAGTCTGCACAACCCGTTTACCGCGGATATTCCTTTGTTCAAAGGTATGCTGCAATATTATTTTTATATAAATCAGCCAGTGGGTGTTGTGCCGCAGGAAGAAATAGAGCAAAGCAAGGCAAACGCCAAAGAAAAGTTACTTGCCAAAAGCAGCGGTGCAGTGAGGGAAGTGGTGAATAGCCAATAGCTATCAAAGGTCAGAAACAGAAAAAGCGATGAGCAATAAGTCCTCAGCTATTGGCTTATAGAATGGATAAATCAAAACTATTAGCAGATCACAATAAACAGTAGTTGAGTAATGAATTGTAACAATAAGCTAATGACTAAAAATTAATTATGAAGACACGCCTTTTATTTTTTTGCTTTTTGTTTGCAGGAGCAGTACAGGCACAATCTGTAACCCTTCATTTTGCAGACCAGCCTAATGCGCCTGTGCATATAGACGCTCATATGGGATTGCAAACCGACATCCTGGTAAAAGCCACACTGGATGGCAGCGGCAGCTATACCTTTAAACCCGGTGCCCAATATGCGCCGGGCATGTGGGTAGTTTCCGTGGGCAAACAAGAAGGGGTAGAATTTATATGGAACGGCTCGGAAAACCTTACCATTGACGGCGACAGCAAAGGCATAAAAATCATTAACTCACCTGAAAATGACAACCTACGCACCTGGGGGCAACAACAGATGAAGCTTGCAGACAAGCTGCGTTTGTGCGAAACCGGTATGCAGGTGTATGCAGGTGAAAAAAGCAAACAACAATTTTTTATTACAGAAAATAAAATCCTGCAACAGCAGGCTGCCAAGTTCAACGGCACGCTGAGTAAATCCAAACTCTACGCCGCAAGCTTTATACGTTACATCGCAATGGAGCAATTTGGGCAGGCCATAGCAGCGCCGGTGCAGGACAAAAAATTGTGCGAACCGTTTTACAATTCTTTTAAAGACAGTACAGACCTGACAAAGCTCTACACAAGCGGCCACTGGTTCAACGTGATTAATACGGCTCTGGGTCTTTACCGCAAAGCGGGCAATGGCCTTGGGGAAGGCTTGCACCGCAAGGATTTTCCCATGGACATGATCTACATGCTGGCCAGTACCCGCAATGACGAAACCTTTAAAGTCTTTGGCAACGATATATTAATGATTTGTGAGCAGTTTGGCTGGGACGCTGAGCGCGACCATATACTGAATTATATAGTAGCATCCGAGCGTGTAAAACAACCCACGCCTTTTATGCAAAAGCTTTATGATGCCCAGGTGTACAAAATAGGATCGCCGGCGTCGGATATTGCGCTTAACGATGGCAGTTCTTTTTTTAGCCAGCCGGCCAGTCAATATTTGCTGCTATTTTTTAAGTCTGACTGCGATCATTGCCAACACGAAATAGCCGCATTAAAAGAACAGTACGAGACCCTAAAATCAAAAGGTGTGGCTGTACTGACAGTTTCCGCCGATACGGATGATATGGTAAATAAAACGTATTCCAATGCCTTTCCCTGGCAGCATGTATGCGACCTGAAAGGAATGTCGGGGCCTGACTTTGGCAACTATGGGGTAGTAGGCACTCCCACCATATTTATAATAGACAAGGATAAAAAAATAGCAGGCCGTTATGCAGGCATAGCAGAAATAATGGCAAAGCTGCAATAAACGGTATAAAGTTGTACGACGGTACAGAATGGGCATTTTGGAAATAACAAAAGCCATTATAAAACCAATCTAAAAAAAGAGCCCGATATATTATATCGGGCTCTTTTTTTAGATTAGTTTTATTCTATAACAGTGTTGCAAAATCTGAAATTTCCTTGAAATGTCCTCCTGAGCGAAGTCGGAGCAACGCATAGTTTTGCTTAATTCAGATTCTCTTTGCGTGGGCTTCGACTTCGCTCAGCCAGACAAAACAACTGTCCTCCTGAGCGAAGTCGAAGGAACGCATAGTTTTTCATCAATCAACTTATGCAATCTTGCCTAAAATTGGAATTTGGAATTTAAAAAGTTGAAAATTTCCTTCCTTAATATTTCAGATAATTATCAACCACGATTTTGGCTTTCAAATCAAACATTAAATTGTAAAGACCAAAGAAAGTTCGGTTCATATAAATAAAGTGCTTAGAACCGCGGTTTCCGTTCATTTTTCTAAGAGCGGTGTCGTTAGAGAAACGTTCTCCTAATTTAGCAATGCTCTCGAAGAAAGTTTCGTCTGAAAAATCGAAAGTTTCATGTTGAAAAGGTTTTGTAAAAAGCGACAATAAATCATGAAACATTTCGGTAAAATATTCGATTTCTGCCGGAGTATCGTCGTGGCGAAGAATTTCTAACTCAAACAATTTTTCATTGAAAAGCTTTTCATCCGTAATCACATTTTTATTGATTAACTCAAAATACGGAACATAAAAATCATTCGGAATTATTTTCATACATCCAAAATCAAGCGCGATTAACTGATTGTGTTCATCAACCAAAAAATTTCCCGGATGCGGATCTGCGTGTACTTTTTTCAAAACATGAATTTGGTACATATAAAAATCCCAAAGCGCCTGCCCTATTTTGTCGCCCACTTCCTGATCTTTATTGACTGCGGTAAATTCAGAAAGATGAATTCCCGTCATCCAGTCCATCGTGATGATTTTCTCTGAAGAAAACTCTGGGTAATAATTCGGAAAAGTTATGTTTTCTATTTTGTTGCAGGCCGCCACAACTTCTTTGCTTTGTTCTAGTTCTAATAAATAATTGGTTTCTTCGATCAGTTTATCTTCAACTTCTTTAAAATATTTATCAGAATCTTTTCCTTGCAGATTAAACATTCTGATCGCGATAGGTTTTACCAAAGCCAAATCTGACGAAATGCTATTGGCAACACCCGGATACTGAATTTTTACAGCCAGTTTTTTATTGTCTTTTACAGCCAAATGCACTTGACCAATACTGGCCGCGTTTACAGAATTGGCATTAAATTCATCAAAAATTTCGTAAGGTGTTTTTCCGAAATTGTTTTTAAACGTTTTTAAAACCAAAGGCGCTGATAATGGCGGAACAGAAAATTGCGACAAAGAAAATTTTTCTACATACGCCTGCGGCAGAAAATTCTTGTCCATACTCAACATTTGCGCTACTTTTAGCGCACTTCCTTTTAGGCTTTTAAGTCCGTCGTAAATATCTTCGGCGTTATTTTCGTTCAGTTTATCGCGCGTTAAATCCGGATTAACTATTTTTTCGGCATAATGCTTTACATAATTTACTCCGATTTTGGCGCCCGTCTGAACCAGTTTTCCGGCTCTTTCTATTTTTGAGGTAGGGATATAATCTATGGTTTTCATTGTTTGCTGTACATTTTTTCTTTAAAAAGAAATTTCCCCAAATCGATAAGATGATTCATGGGCGCCACATTCATTAATTCGAATGAAGCATTAACTGATTTTTCGATAAAAATATCGGTTTTCTCAAAAGCCGGAGAAGCATCTTCCATCCAGAATTTTATGGTTAGCATTAATTGTAACCAGGCAGATTCCTGAATTGTTTTTTCCTGAAATTTCTGCAATTTCTCTACTTCTAATCTGTAATCGTCGGTAAGGATTTCTGAAACGTATTCTTTAAAGCTTTCGCGAAGTGAAGTTAACTGTACCAGATTTTTAAGCGGATTTCTGTCCATTTTTAAAACTTCGATCACATAACTTCTGTTGGCTGTGAGTACTTCGAAGAAAGTAAAATAAAAGCTCAGCATTTTATTTTTCATGTCATATTGCTGATACTCTTCGTTTTTATGAAGAAGACTAACTGTGTTTTCAAAAAACAGTCTGAAAATTTCTTTTTCCAGACCTTCTAATGTTCCGAAAAAAGCATAAAATTCAGCTTCTGTAAAATCATTTTCTTTAGCAAAAAGATAAACCGATTTTGGTTTTTGTCCCTTTTCTAAAATGGTATTCATATATATTGAAACAATATCTTCTTTGCTGATACTCTTCTTTTTAGTTGTCATTTTGTAAAATTTTAAATTTGCCTTAAAGGTAAGCAATGTTTAATTATCTTTACTGATCCCTAAACAGAATCTATTGTTAAATAATATATAAACTATGATGACCAAAAACGTTTTATTAACGGGTGGAACCGGGTTTATTGGCAAACATTTAACCGACCTCCTACTTCACAACGGCTTTTCTGTATCTGTACTAAGCCGCTCAACACACACAAGCAACTCTCCTATTGATTACTACAAATGGGATTTGAAACACAATTACATTGACGAACAGGCAATCTTAAACGCAGATTATATTGTACATCTCGCAGGCGAAGGAATTGTGGAGAAAAGATGGACAAAAAGGCGAAAGAATGTAATAGTAGAAAGTCGTGTAAAACCTATTGAAATGATACATGCTGTTCTTGAAAAAAACCAAAAATCACTCAATGCCTTTGTCTCTGCTTCTGGTGTTGGCATTTATGGCGCCATAACCAATCATAAAATCTGTAACGAAAGTACGCATCCTGCAAATGATTTTTTGGGCAAAACCTGCCAAAAATGGGAAGGTGCCGCCGATCGTATTTCTGCATTAGGTATTAGAACTGTAAAAATCAGAACCGGAATTGTTTTTGGCAAAGACGAAGGCTTTCTAAAAAAAATGGCTCCTAGTTTTAAATCCGGATTTGGCACCATTTTAGGAACCGGAAGACAATACCTGCCCTGGATACATATTGATGATTTATGTCAAATCTATCTCAAAGCAATTGTCTCTGACGAATTAGCTGGTCCATACAATGCTTGTGTTACAGACACTACAACAAACTCAAGATTTGCTAAAACACTTGCCAGTATTTATGGTTATAGAATCTGGCTGCCTAAAGTACCTTCTTTTGTACTCAGAATTGTTTTGGGTGAAATGAGTAAAGCAGTACTAAAAGGACGCAGGGCTTCTTCTGAAAAAATCCAGAGAACGGGTTTCGAGTTTCAATTTACAGACTTAGAGCGCGCTTTGGTCAATTGCATCAAGTAAATTTATTTTAAAGTCAGATATACAAGCTCGTCACTGTAAACGGTACCTGTTAATTCTGTGTTTGCAGTTGTAGCAATTTTTGAAGCTATCGCCTTTGGAAATTGAATATTAAAGTCGGAAACCTTTATCGGAAAATCAGATAGGATCTGAATACCGTCAGCCACTTTTTTTATCAATGCCGTAACCGTAATTTCTCTTGATTTGCCGCGCAATACAAGTTTTCCTTTAATTTGATATTCCTTTTCGACTTCATTGATGTCTTTTAAATCAAATTTTTGAATTTTACCTTTAAAAACAGCTTTAGGATAACGACTGCTTTCCATATAATTTTCATTAAAATGCTGTTGCATCATATCGAGTTTAAAGCGAAAATCTTTGATGAGAACGGTGCAGATAAACATACTGCTTTTGGGTTCTAAAATTATGGCAACTTGTCGGTTGACAGCTTTTACTTCTTCAAAAAAAGGAACTGAAGCTTCAAAATTTATAGTGCCGGTTGTGGTAAAAAATTTTTCCTGGGCAATAACGGAAAAAGCAGTAAATAATAGTAATAAGGTAAATGTTTTCATAATCGTCTGCATTTAAACAATTATGTCATCCGGATTTTTTTAATTAATAATGAAGGCGAAAAAAAACTGAATGGCAGTACTCCGTGAAAAAAACAAGAATCTAGATCCTTGTACTTAAAGTTACGAAATTTTCTGCCTTTCAGCCTTGTATTTACTGCTAAATATTTGTGAAAAATTTTAACATTATAAAGCGCAGGATTTTTTGCTGCAAAGTACTTTTTTTATTGTTGAACTTCGGTGCAGATTTCTATTAAAAATCCGTCTAAATCCCTGATATAGGCAACAACTTGTCCCCACGGTTTTTCTTTTGGTTCTGATACCAGCACGGCGCCAAAAGTAGTTGCTTTTTGTACAATTCCCGGAACATCGTCTGTTATAAATCCTATTTCTATTGCAAAAGGTTTATCGGCCAGATTACTTTCTACAAAACCTTCTTTTAAATTTGAAGCTGCCAATTCTTTTGAAGCAAATGAGATCGTAGTTTCTCCGGTGCTTAATTCACCATACGTATTATCCGGCGTTATAAATTTTCTTGAAAATCCAAAAGCGTTTTCATAGAATTCAATTGAAGCTTCTACATTTTCTACATATAAAATTGTGTATCCAAATTTTACCATTTTTGTTTGTTTTTTGAATTTATAAATTGTTTGTATTTCACTTTCACAATCTTGTCATCCCGAGGAACGAGGGATCTCCGCTAGAAGCTCGACAAAGATTGGAGAATAGCTTTACGGAGCTTCTTGTGGAGATCCCTCGTTCCTCGGGATGACAAGATTATGTTAATCATGCAGACTCAATAATATTGCGTTAAAAAGAACACAAAAAATTATCCTATTTCCAGCAATACATTGTACTTATTTAAACTTGCCAAATCTTCAATAGAATTGATCGTCGTAATTTTAGAATGTTCTTCGAGTTCTTTTTTTCCTTCAATCTGTTTAATACATTTTCTAAAGCGACGCACTTCGTCTAAATTAGACAAAATAAGACCTGGAACAGAAACACTTTTTCCTTCTTTATCTTTGGCAACCATCGTAAAATAAGACGAATTACAATGCTTTACTACGCCTGTCTGAATATTTTCTGATTCAACACGAATCCCAACAATCATAGAACTTCTGCCCACATAGTTTACAGAGGCTTTCATGGTTACTAATTCACCAACTTCAATTGGTTTTAGGAAATTCACGGTATCAACAGAAGCGGTTACACAATAATTTCCTGAGAATTTGGATGCGCAGGCAAAAGCAATCTGATCTAATAATAGCAATATATAGCCTCCGTGAATTTTACCGCTAAAATTGGTATGCGAAGGCAGCATAAGTTCTGAAATACTTACTTTGGAAGAGGAAACGGGTTTAAAATCTGCAGTCATGTTTTTGGTTGTTTATTATGGTATTTAGTACTTAGTCATTTAGTCCTTAGTTTTTTAGTCTTTTAGTCATTAGTACTTAGTTAATAGTCTTTAATTCTGAATTCTTAGCTCTAAGGACTAAAAGACTAAAAAACTAAGGACTAATCTAATAATTCAGTCTCATCAGAAACCGAAGCTCTTGAGATAATATTTTCTGGAAGCGATTTCTTGGCCTTTGCTCCCATTTTCTTTAATTTTTCTACGCTTGTAATTAAGTTACCTTTACCGTCGACCAATTTGTTCATGGCGTTTTCGTATTCGGTTTTGGTATCTTTAATTTTATTTCCAATTCTAACTAAATCAGAAACAAAGCCTTCAAATTTATCATATAATGCTCCGGCTTGTCTGGCAATTTCAAAAGCGTTTTCCTGTTGTTTTTGGTTGGCCCACATACTGTCAATTGTACGTAAAGTTGCCAGAAGCGTACTTGGCGTAACAATTACAATATTACGTTCGAATGCTCTATTGTATAATGCGGCATCTTCGTTTAATGCAATAGCAAAAGCGGGCTCTATGGGAATAAAAAGCAATACAAAATCCGGACTTTCGATTTGATATAAATCGTGGTAATTTTTACTGCCAAGTTGTTCAACATGTCTTTTTATAGAACTAACATGTTCCTTTAGAAAATCAATTTTCAGGATTTCAGATTCTTCATTGATCCATTTTTCGTAGGCAACCAAAGACACTTTAGAATCTACAATCATTTTCTTTCCGTCCGGAAGATTAATCACAACATCCGGAAAAACACGATTTCCGTTAGTATTCGTAAAACTTTGCTGTACTTCGTATTCACGTCCTTTTTCTAAACCTGACTTTTCTAAAACGCGCTCCAAAACCAATTCACCCCAATTTCCCTGCATTTTGCTGTCGCCTTTTAATGCTTTGGTCAGGTTTAAGGTTTCTTTACTCATTTGAGCATTCATTTCGCTAAGCCCGACAATCTGCTGGCGCAGTGCGGCATGATAATCTATACTTTCTTTATGTGTTTGTTCTACTTTTTGTTCAAATCCCTGAATTTTATCTTGCAGCGGCAATAGAATATTTTTCATGTTTTCGCTGTTCTGCTCGGTAAATTTAGCCGACTTTTCTTCGAGGATTTTATTGGCTAAATTTTCAAATTCTTTGGTGAATTTTTCCTGCAGCTCGGTGATTTCGTTTTTTTGTTCTTTATGACGTTCCCACAAATTTTCAAAATCTACTTCTTTTTTAGAAAGCTGAATTGCCAGACTGTCCTTTTCGGTTCTAATGTTTTCTTTGTCTGCATTTGTAAACTGCAATTGCTTCTGAAAATTATTTCTTTCGGTTTCAAACTGCTCTTTCTGCAATTGCAATTGATTGGTATTGGCATTAAGTCTTTCTTCTAAGCTTACTTTTTCGGCCTGAAATCTTGCCGAAAACAACAATTTCCCTAAGTAAACACCTAAGATGAGGGCAATAACAAAAGTCAATAAAACCGGAAGAAAATCAACCATAACTTAATTTATTTTTAAGTAAAAGTACGCAATTATACGTAGTACGTAGTTTTTAAAATCAAAATTTCACGAATTAGTACTGATTCTAAATTAAATCAACATCACGAAAAAAAATAAAAAAAAAATAAAATCCATTACGCAACCATTTCAACAGAAGCACATCTACTAAATATAACCTATTAAAAATTTATCATGAAAAAATTAATGTTAAGCTTGTTTATAGCTTTAGGAATTAGCGGATGCTCACTGAATAATGACGATATGAATGTTGATTGCGGTGCATATACAGATTTAGCTTTTACGGGATTTCCTCTTCCATGCAATTACACTGTTAAAACTTTACCTACCAATCCTACTGCAATTGTTGTAGCTTCTCAGGAAAAACTGGATCAATATTTTGACAAACACAGTAACTCTTGTTCTGTTGCTGCAGATCCAACCATCGATTTTACAAAATACTATCTTGTGGGTATTTTTGCAGGAATTAAATCTACAGACGGATATGCTATAAAAATTACTACAGTTGTAGAAAATAAATGTCAGGTTGTAATTAATTTTTATGAGAAATCGCCTTTGTCAGGAGAAAATATCACTGCAGCTCCTTCTTATCCTTCAGATTATATTTTGATTCCAAAAACTACAAAACAAATCTTGTTTAATAAAACAACTGAGAGTTCTGACAATGCTGTAATAGGAACTTACGGTACTGCAAATACTTTTTATCAGATCAATGATTTCAACTACTTGAAATTTCTTAATGTAGTTACCGGAAAATTCAATTTTAATGAATACCAATATAATGTTACTCCTAAAAGAGGAGAATATACTGCATTCTTAAAAACAGTGCCAACAGAAATTTTAAACCTAAAAGGACAAACTAAAACATATGGTACGCCAGATCCTGCAAACGCTGGAAATGTATATTTTGAACTACGTCAGGGATCTTCTGTTACTAAAATTTATATTGATGCTAATGATACGCCAGATCAAAATACTGAAATAAAAATTTTCAAGAAAGCTATCAAAGATAAATTTTCAGCTGCAACTCCAAACTAATTAATATGAAAAAGTACTTATTGATTTTTGCAATTTGCCTGTTTTCATCGGCATACTCACTAGAAGCTACTCATGTAGATTCGGGATCGATTGTGAATACCTGGACTTGGGAAAAATCTTTGGGAGGAAGTGACAATCCTTATACCTCAACTCCAAAAACTATAGGGTTTTCTAAAAAAATAATTTTTACTTCAAACGGAAAAGTTATTACGTATAAAAATGATGTAGAAATTAGAAACAGTACTTATGTAGTAGAAAAAGGAACGGGTTATTTTGATCATGCAGAACATGACTTAGTTACTTTTGAAGGTAAAACTTATGTTATAGAAAAGCTTGACAATCAAAACCTAACACTTGTAAGCAACAATTCAGACGGAGCGCGTACTATTTACAAAAGATAGTTTTGTAAGCTTATATAAACTATTTTTGCAAAAATAAATTTGACCATTTTCTTGAAAGACGATTTAGAAAAATATATCAAACTGTGCATTAAAAATGACAGAGAGGGACAACTGAAAATTTATCAGTTGTTCTCTCCTGTTTTATATGGTATCTGTTTGAAATATATGAAAAATGAAGATGATGCCAAAGATGTATTTCAGGAAGCATTTGTTATTGTTTTTCAGAAAATAGGCCAATACAAATTTGAAGGAAGTTTTGAAGGATGGCTAAAGCGGATTTTTATTAATAAGCTCATCGAAACTTTAAACAAGAAGAAAAAAGAGAGTTTCTTTCTGGATGTTTTTGATCCCGATACCGATTTTGTCGAGGAAGAAGAATTAGACATCGTTCCCATAGAACAAGAAAAGTTACTAGAATACATTCGGGATTTACCCGATCAATACCGGACGGTTTTTAACTTGTATGTTTTTGAAAAAATGAAACACAAAGAAATCGCCGAATTATTGAAAATTTCAGAAGGAACATCAAAATCAAATTTAAACAGAGCCAAGCACATCTTGCAAAAAAAGATTTTGAGTATAAAAAATTTTAAAATAGCATGAAAAAGCAAAATATAGAAGATATTTTTTCATCAATGGAAGACTTTTCGAGTGTTCCGCCACCAGAACTATGGGGGCTTATTGAAGAAAAACTAGATAAACCTAAAAAGAAAAAAAGAGCCATTCTTTGGTGGTCTGCTGCTGCATGCTTATTGTTAGGCTTAGGGCTTACCTCTATTTTACATTTTAACTCAACTTCTGGAATCAACAATCTAAACAACGGCTCTCTCGATAATAATAAAGTAGTTTTTGAAAACAAAAAACAAGACACGAATAAAAATACAACTGTTTCACCTGAAAATACTATTGTTGAAAAATCTAATGCAGACAAAACTAATTCGCCAGTAAAAAATGAATTAGATCCTGCTCAAAAAAATCAAAACAAAGCAGTACAAACTGCAAATGCAACATTAAAAAATAAAAACAACAACAATAATTTAGATTTAAAATCTGATGTTCAGAGCGCAAATACAAATCAGGCGGTTGCAGAACAGCCATTGACTCCTGCGAAAGCAAACAATTTGAATGCTGTTTCAAAAAATCAGGTTTTAAATAATAAACAGAAAACCGCAAATCAAGCTGTAGTAGAGCAATCTTATGTTCCTGCTAAAGAAAATACGTTTAACAATGCTTCTAAGAATCAGACTTTAAACAATAAAGAGAAAACCGCAAATCAAGCTGTGGCTCAAAAGTCTGATGTTCCTGCTAAAGAAAACACGTTTAATAATGCTTCTAAAAATCAGATTTTAAACAATAAAGAGAAAACAACAAATCAAGCTGTGGCTCAAAAGTCTGATGTTCCTGCTAAAGAAAACACATTTAATAATGCTTCTAAAAATCAGATTTTAAACAATAAAGAGAAAACAACAAATCAAGCTGTGGCTCAAAAGTCTGATGTTCCTGCTAAACAAAATACGTTTAATAATGCTTCTAAAAATCAGATTTTAAACAATAAAGAGAAAACTGCAAATCAAGCTGTGGCTCAACAATCTTATATTCCTGCTAAAGAAAATACGTTTAATAATACTTCTAAAAATCAGATTTTAAACAATAAAGAGAAAACCGCAAATCAAGCTGTGGCTCAACAATCTTATGTTCCTGCCAAAGACAATGTGTTTAACAATGCTTCGAAAAATCAAATTGTAAGCAATAAAAAAAGAACAGCTAATCAAGGTATTGCGGAGCAAAAAGTTGTTTTTGGAAAAGAAAGCAAATTCAATTCTGTTCCAAAAAATCAAGTTTCAAATTCGATTTTTGAGGATAAATTAGTTGCTAAGAAAAGTAATAATATTGCTTTTAATCCAATTTCAAACGGAAATCAAAATACGGTTAACGAAAGTATCGCAAGACAGAAAAATCAAAATGCAGGTACTGAGAAAGCAGTTGCGAGTACTCAAAAAGAGAATTCAAAATTTATTGATGTTTTAAGCAAACAAGATTCTGTACAATTGGCAGAACTTCAGAATTTAGAAAAAGGAATTGTTACCCCAGAAGCGAAAAAAGAAAACAATAAGGAAACAAAATCTAAATTAAAAGGAGAAAAATGGGCAGTTTCTGTTTTTGCCGGTGTTGCTGCTTCTGAAAACTATAAAAATGAAAAAACTTTAGGCAACGCCAACGATTCTAAACAATCGAGTACTTATGGGGTAAAAACAAAATATAAAATCAACAACAAATGGGCTGTTGGTTCTGGTTTTAAAATCAACGAACTGGCGCAAAGTGTTGCCAACGTATCATATATGAGCGCAAAAAATAACGCCTTTTTTACTTCTGGAGATTATTATTTGGTACAAAATTCTGCTGCACCTCAAATTGCTAATAACAGCGATTATGTTCTTGTTCCTAATAACACCAAAGAAGTCGTAAAAAGTGACAATATACAAAGCGGTAATTTAGACCAAAGTTTACGATATATAGAAATGCCTTTGGAGGTTTCGTATTCAATATTTAATAAAAATAAAACAAGTATAAATTTGAATACGGGAGGTTTTGTAGGTAAATTAATTTCAAACCAAGTAGCTTTAGACGGCAATTCTATAGGTCAAAATGTGAATGCAAATAATTTTGTTTACGGCTCAACCTTAAGTAGTACCCTACAATACAGGGTTTACAAAAAAACAAATATTTTTGCAGAACCGGCGATAAATTACTACATTAACCCACTGAATAATCAATCATTTAATCAGTTCCAATGGGGATTGAATTTTGGATTGAATTTTACATTTTAAATAAGTATTAACCTTTAAACCCACATAAACCCCAAAAATAAACGTAACCCCCTAAAACCTACATAAATTTTGAAAACAAGTCTAAAAGACAATCTTCTCAAAATGATAATCAAAAACCACTGGTCGCACCAGAAGTCTTTCCCAAAGGGACTTATGTTTGCCAAAGAGGTTGTTTATGATTGTTATGATTTTGATTGTACGCAGCCTAAGGAAGAAGCAGAAAGTGCTGATTACAGCGCCTATCGTTTTTATCTTAATGAAAAACACATTTGTTACAGAGAAGCCAAAATTACCCCAACAAAAACTGGTCAGTTTGTAACTTTATGGAAACGCAATATCTTCGGTATTATTGAGCCTTTTGATGATTCAGATGATATTGACTTTGTCGTAATTGGCGTTACAAACGACTTTCAATACGGACAATTTATTTTTCCAAAATCTTGTTTATTAGAAAATGGTATCTTCTCTACAAAAAATAAAGAAGGTAAAAGAGCTATTCGTGTTTATCCGCCTTGGGATGAAACCACAAATGCACAAGCTCAAAAAACGCAGCAATGGCAGCTGGACTATTATTTTGAAATAGCTCCTGATGTAAATTTTGACAGATTTGAAGAATTATTTCTTCTATAATGGAATAAAAAAAATGGCTGCCAATAATCAAGACAGCCATTTTTGTTTGTATTAATTGGTATTAAACAGCAGTATAACCTCCATCTGCAATGATATAACTTCCGGTCGTAAAAGATGATTTTTCAGAACTTAGAAAAACTACCAATTCGGCAATTTCTTCTGCAGTTCCTAAACGGTTCATTGGTGCTTTTGCAGCAACTGCATCCATAGCATCTGTATTTAAATTATCTTTTAGCAAAGCCGTTTCAATATATCCTGGGCCAACAGCATTACAACGAATATTTTTTTGCGCATATTCTGCAGCAATATTTTTAGTCAATCCCACAACTCCATGTTTAGAAGCCGTGTATGCCGGACTATTGGGTGCAGCAACCTGTCCGTGAATCGAAGCAATATTTACAATACTTCCTCCTCCGTTTTTTTCCATTTGTTCCAGTTGATAACGGCAGGCGTAAAAAACACCGCTTAAATTTAAAGCAATTACGCGATCCCAAGCTTCTGGCTCGTACTCACCCGTCGGTTTTGCGGGCCCGCCCATACCAGCATTATTACAGGAAATATCAAGTCGTCCGTATTTAGAAACCGTTACCTCAACCATACGTTTATTATCCATTGCACTCGACGAATCTCCTTTTACAAAAAAAGCTTCTCCGCCTTTATCTTTAATCTTCTTTACAGTTTCTTCGCCATGTTCTACATTAATGTCTGAAAGTACTACTTTTGCTCCTTCTCGGGCATAAGCTTCTGCAACCGCGCGTCCAATTCCAGAACCGCCGCCAGATACAAAAGCCACTTTGTTTTCTAAAAGTGCCATATTCTTGTATTTTAAATTTGTACCTACAATTTACGAAGAACCCAAAAGACAAACCAGTTTCAAACGAAGTTTACAATAACATTAACGCGTTATGCTAATCAAATGTTATTTGGCTAAAATCTCATCTTAATAAACGGGAAATTTTGTATTATAATTAAAATCATTCTTCATCATCCAATTTCATATTACCGCGATCTTTATGATTATCCGGGTGAGAATTTGGATAACGATTTGCTGTAATATCAGAATTTCTGTCTTTATTCTCAACTGTTTTTTCCGCTTCTTCTTCTGTCGAAACACCTCGATTTGCGTTTGGATTTTGACTTTGGTTTTCTGTCACATTTTTTTCGATGTCCTCATTTTCGTTTCGTGCTCTTTTAACTGTTTCTTTATTTCCTTCAGTATCTGTTACAGTTTCGGTAGTTAATTTTGTTTCATGTAATTCTGAATCGTGAGAAACGTTTTTACCTTTAGACTCGTCTATATTTTTTTGTACTCCGTTTATCTTCTTTGTACCTAAATTATTATTTTCCATGATATTAGATTTTAATTAGTATTACCTAATTTACAAATTTTGAAAACAGAAAATAAGTTATTTAACATTGCTTTTGGTTTGTAAGATAATTTTTTGCGCATTAATTTCGTTTTAATTGAATCCAATAAATTCTAAATACATCATGAAAAAGACAATCTATTTTGCAGCAATTATGTGTTTACTATTATCCTGTAATTCTAAAAAAACAGATAATAATACATTGCCAGAAAATGAAAAACCTGTTTCTAAAACAAACAACGATTTTAGAAAAACAACAATCTACGAAGGTCTGTTGCCATGTGCTGATTGCACCGGCATTAATACAACTCTAAAAATCAATACCGATTATGGTGTAATGCAAAACAATAAATTTGAATTAATAAGTACTTATCAAGGAAAAGAACCCGGAAATACGTTTACCCAGAAAGGTAATTTTAATACCGAAAGAGGTTTAGAAAATGATCCTGACGGCACTATTTATGTCTTAAACTGGGATCAGCCATTAGAAAAACAAATTTACTACGGATATTACAGCGCTAATCCAGAAAAAATTTATCTGCTGGACAAAGACCGAAAAATTATTAAATCTAAATTGAATTATTTTTTACTGCTTAAAAAGTAATTCTTCTTTTACCGCTTGACAAACAAAGTTATCTTTGCGTCAAAAAACAAAATGCATCAACACTTCATTCTTTTTAAACCTTACGGCTATTTGAGCCAATTTATTTATGAATTAAAGAGAAAGAAAAAACTTTTGGGCGAATTGTATAATTTCCCCGAAGGCACTATGGCTATTGGTCGCCTCGATGAAGATTCTGAAGGCTTGCTTTTATTGACGACTGATGGAAAAGTAAGCGAACAAATAAGAAGCAAAAAGGTTGATAAAGAATATTATGTACAAGTTGACGGTGTAATTACGCCTGAAGCTATTGAACAATTGCAAAAAGGTGTTGAAATTGGTTTTGACGGCGGAAAATACAAAACTAAACCCTGCTCTGCTTTTATCGTTACCGAAATCCCTGATTTTGGACCAAGAGCCAAAAAAATTAGGGACGAACGTCACGGCCCGACTTCGTGGGCATCAATTACTGTAAATGAAGGCAAATTTCGCCAGGTTCGAAAAATGACCGCTGCAGTTGGTTTTCCAACCTTACGATTAGTCCGTGTTCGGATAGGAAATGTATATTTGCAAAACTTAAAAGCCGGAGAAGTTGTTGAGGTTTCCGATTTTAAATTAGATCATTAGACAATTAGAATAAATTAGATAATTAGATAATTTTCCAATAACTCCTAACTTATAACTCTTAACTTATAACTCTTAACTTATAACTCTTAACTTATAACTCCTAACTTATAACTTTTAACTCCTAACTTATAACTCCCAAAAAAATGCTGAATGTTGTTCTTGTAGAACCAGAAATCCCAAACAATACCGGAAATATCGGAAGATTATGTGTTGGCACCGAAAGTCGGTTACATTTAATTCATCCTTTTGGATTTGTAATTAATGATAAAAACCTAAAACGTTCCGGTCTTGATTATTGGGTTCATCTTGATGTTACCGAATATGCGACTATTGAGGAATGGATTAAACAAATTCCAGATCAGTCACGCGTATTTTTGATGAGTTCGCATGCAGAAAAATCATATTTAGAAACCGATTTTCAGGACGGAGACTGGTTAGTCTTCGGAAAAGAAAGTGTTGGTTTGAGTAAAGAAGTTTTAGCTTGTTTTGAGAATCATTTAACGATTCCGATGTCGAAATTAATTCGAAGCTTTAATATCGCGAATTCTGTTGCTTTTGTTGTTGGGGAAGCTAAGAGACAGATTGGTTTAAAAGTTTAAGTTTCCTGCAAGGTTTTCAAAACCTTGTTGGTCTAAATTTAAGCCATACGGATAATCATACCTACAAGGTTTTGGAAACCTTGCAGGACGGCTCAAAAGTTATTTAAGTAATCACAAACTTTCCCTTTTCTGTATCAAAAATAATATGCTCATCTTTGAACAAAGCGCCAAAACTTCCATTTAAAATTAAATTACAAGGCTCATTTTGTACTATACTTTCGGGCGTCATAATAATCATTTCGTCACTCAATTGTATTGCCAAATCAATATCGTGAGTCGAAAACAAAATACATTTTTGAGTTTCCTGCGTTAATTTTTTCAATAATTTGAAAAGAGAAACTTTGTGCAGTAAATCCAGATGCGTTGTAGGTTCGTCTAGAATTATAAGCGGTGTATCCTGCGCCAAAGCTCTGGCAATTAAAACTTTTTGCAATTGTCCGTCGCTAATTTCGAAATGCTTTTTGCGTGCCAGATGAATAATTTGAGTTAATTCTAAAGCTTCATTTACTTTCGTTATATCTTCCGGAGTTAAAGTTCCGATCCAATTCGTGTACGGCTGACGTCCTAACGCCACTAATTCGAAAACTGACAAATTACTCGGCGGTAATTTTTCGGTTAAAACAACGCTTAAATTTTGTGCTAAATCTAAAGGTTTAAAAGTTGTTATATCTCTATCACTCAAAAATACATTTCCCGATAAAGGTTTCTGGATTCCTGTAATCGTGCGCAGCAAAGTCGATTTCCCGATTCCGTTTGCGCCTATTAATGAAATGAGTTTTCCTGAAGCTAAATTCAAATTTAGATTTTCGGCAATAGTCACAGTTCCTTTCTTGGATTTATAGCCAACATTTAAGTTTGAAGTTGAGAGGATATTCATTTTTTTTAGGTGCTAAGTTACTAAGAGACTAAGGTTCTGAGTTTTTTACTGGCATTTTTTTCTTTTTGCACAAATTAAATGGATTAAAATGATTTAAAAAAATCCGTGAAAACCTATATAATTCGTATAATCTGTGGCCAAATAATTTACGTAAAATTTCTTTTTCTAACTAAAAGCCAAATCACAACCGGAGCTCCAATAATAGACGTAATGGCGTTTATAGGAAGTGTAACTTCAAATCCTGGCATTTCTGAAACAATATCGCAGAACAACATAATCGTTGCTCCAAAAAATAAAGTGCTCCAAAATAGAACCGTATGATTACTGGTTTGAAAAGTAAGTTTCGCAATATGAGGCACCGCCAAACCAATAAAAGCAATCGGACCTGCAAAAGCTGTAATACTTCCTGCCAAAATACTGGTTGCAAATATGATTATCAATCTGGCTTTCTTAAAATTTAATCCGACGCTTTTTGCATAATTTTCACCCAACAGCAAAGCGTTTAAAGGTTTAATACTGCTTGCGCTTAAAAGCAGACCAATACTCACACAAATAGTAAAAATTCCAATTGTAGACCAGGAAAGATTTCCTAAACTTCCCATAGACCAAAATGTAAATTTCTGTAATTGTTCTGCCGTACTAAAATACGTCAGCACGCTGACAATAGCCGTGGTGAAACTTCCGAACATTAATCCAACAATTAAAATCGCCATTGTATCGCGTAATTTCTGCGAAACCAATAAAACCAATAATAAAACCAATGAACTTCCTAAAGTTGAAGCGAGAACAATTCCGTAAGACGATAAAGCAATCGCACTTAAAAAAGAAGGTAGAAATCCTGCACCCAAAATTACAAAAGCAACGCCCAAACTGGCACCAGAACTTAATCCTAAAACATAAGGCCCCGCAAGCGGATTTCTAAATAACGTCTGCATTAACAAACCGCTTATAGATAATCCCGTTCCCACCAAAACAGCTGTAATTGCTTTTGGTAATCTATAATTAATGATGATATATTCCCAAGCCGATTTACTTGCATGACCGCCAGTCAAACTCGCATACACTTCTTTTAGCGGAATCGTAACAGAACCTAAACTCAGGCTCGCAAGAAACATAAATACTAAGCCTAAACCTAGTATCAAAAATAAAATAGTATTTCGTTTTTTATCTGCCAATTTAATTCAATTTAGACGCAAAAGTAAACTCGTAACTTGGCAGTAAATCCGGATGAAAAATTTTGATATAATCTTTTAAAACCAAATCAGGGCGGCTTGGAGATAATTCATAAAAAACAGTTCCGCCGGTTGCACCCAATTTACTTTCAAACGTATAAACATTTTTATTTTTAAAAGCATCAAATTCTGTATAATGCGGATTGTTTTTGCCAAGTTCCTCTAAGCTCTTAACAGAACCCGTTGCAATCCAAACGTTGGCTGCTTTAGCTTTAACCAATACTTTTTCAAAAGACAAACCTTCGCTTCCTGTCCCTTTTAAATTTGCCCATAAATAATCGGCCTGTGCATCTTTCATAAATTGCGCAACCCAGCTGTTTCCTTTGGCTACATACCAAACATCTTCATACATTGAACCGTATAAAACTGTTGAAGTTGCTTTTTGTTCCGATACTAATTTCTGTGCCTGAGTATAACTCAAAACAATTTTATCAAACAATTCTTTAGCCTTGTCTTCTTTACCAAACAAAGCACCGTAAAGTTTAATCCATTCTGCTTTTCCAAGTGGAGACTGCTCCATCCAATCGCCCTGAATAAAAACATTCAAACCGCTTTTCTTTAAATTATCCAACATCGGATTGTTATTATCCACTCCAAAAGTTACAATTAAATCCGGTGATAATTCAATTAACTGCTCGATGTTTAATTTTTCATTTTGTCCAATGTTTTTCACAGAACCTTTGTCAATTAAAGCTCTTGTTTTTTCAGAAGAAACATAATCGGTATGCGGAAAACCAACTAGTTTATTCTCTACTTCCAGCATTTCTAAAAACGGAATATTAGTTGTAGAAGTTACCACAACAGTTTCTAAAGGAACTTTAATGGTAGTATATTTTTGCAAACTGTCCGGAACTTTAGCTTCATTTTCTTTTAGCACATAAGTAAAATCCTTATTTGCATTAGGCCAAGGGTTTATAACTTTTACGACCGAATATCCTTCGTATTTTACGATTGAAAGCCCAGAAGCATATTCGATACTGTTTTTTGGGTTATCAGATTTTGTAACATCTTGTGTTTCATTCTTCTTACATCCTATTAGGAGAAAAAAAGAAAAAAGAAAGATCAATTTTGGGAATAATTGTTTCATATAGTAGATTATGTTGTTTCTGTTATTTAAGAATATGCGGTATTATTTTTGATTCTTTGAATTTTTACTATGTAATTATTTTTTTGAATAATGACAAAGGTAAACCAATTTCTAATTTTTTTGTTTAATTTTATTCTTACAAAAATCAACAAACAATATCATTTAAAAAATGAATACCACAAAAACCAAAATCTGCTCTGGCTGTGAATCGGCTTTTAGCTGCGGAGATATTTCTGTTGAAAATAAATGCTGGTGCAATGACTTCCCTCCTATATTTAATCTTTCTGAAGGCGGTGACTGCCTTTGCCCTATTTGCTTTAAAGAAGCCTGCGTGGATAAAATCGACGCTTATGTAGAAACGATGACTCCTATAAAAGCACTTCAGAATAAAGCCATATCTTTACCCAAAACTCCAAAATTAATTGAAGATATCGATTATTATCTTGATGACGGCAATTGTGTCTTTACAACCTGGTTTCATTTAAAACGAGGTAACTGTTGTGAAAATGACTGCAGACATTGTCCTTATTAGACATTATGAGTTATTAATTATGAGTTATAAACTTTACGGTAACTAATAATAATTCTTAACTTATAATCCATAACTTATAACTCATATAATTCATAATTCAAAAAAAAATGATTTACCTAATTACCGGAGGCGAACGATCTGGCAAAAGCAGTTACGCTCAAAATTTAGCATTACGTTTTTCTGATGCGCCAATCTATGTAGCTACAGCCAGAAAATGGGACGAAGATTTCCAGAATAGAATTGACAGACACCAAAGCGAACGTGACGAACGCTGGACCAATATTGAAAAAGAAAAACATCTAAGTGAAATTGATTTTACCGAAAAAGTAGCTTTGATTGATTGTGTTACGCTTTGGCTGACCAACTTTTTTATTGATACTAAGAATGATGTAGAATTGTCTTTGGAAGGAGCAAAAGCTGAATTCGAAAAAATAGCAAATCATCCAGACGCGACTTTAATAATTGTTACCAATGAAATTGGAATGGGCGTTCATGCCGAAACTCATATCGGCAGAAAATTCACCGAACTGCAAGGCTGGATGAATCAGTATTTGGCATCAAAAGCCGATGAAGTTATATTAATGGTATCCGGAATTCCGGTTAAAATAAAGGGATAGAAAAATTCAATGTCAATTTTTTTAAATTCCAAATTCCAAGATTGTAACCGTTTTGGAATTTGGAATTTATTTTTTGGAATTTCATTTCGAATTAAATATTGTAATTTTATCAAATGAGTTATTTAGATGATATTTTAAAATCACGCCGTGATACCCGACATTTTACAACAGATGAAGTTCCAGAAGACGTAATTCAGAAAGCTTTGCAGGCAGGTCATTGGGCACCATCGGTTGGGCTTACAGATGCTACTAAATATTACATCATTAAATCGGCAGAAGTTAAAAGTGCTATCAAAAATCTTTTTTTAGAGTATAACGATAAAGCTGCATCGCTGACCGATAATCCAGAACAAAAACAACATTATAAATCGCTAAAACTTGAAGCGATTGAAGAAGCACCAATTGGACTTATTATTGCTTACGATCGTTCTGTTTTAAATCAATTTACGATCGGGACTGTTGGCAGTAACGAAGCGGTAAAATTTAGCTCGGTTTGTGCGGCGCAGAATATTTGGCTTTCGCTTACTGAACAAGGTTACGGAATGGGCTGGGTTTCGATTTTAAATTATTATCAGTTTAAAAAAATAATTGATCTGCCAGAAAATATCGAACCTCTTGGTTATTTCTGCATCGGAAAACCTGCTACTAATTATGATAATCAGCCGATGTTGCAACAGTTAAACTGGAAACAAAAATCGGAATCTCCGGATTGTAAAGAAATCAAAAATATTATTGAAAGTGAAGTTTCTAATCTTCAGTTTAATTCTCAATCTGAAAAAGAAAACAAAAGCGATTTCAAAAAACTTTTACAAGAAAAAATTGATTCTAAAACTAAACCAATTGGTTCTTTAGGCATTTTAGAATCTTTAGCTTTTCAGATGGGAAGTGTTTTTGAAACTTTAAATCCAAAAATAAAAAATCCGAATATTGTTGTCTTTGCAGCAGATCACGGAATTGCCAATCATGGCGTGAGTGCTTATCCGCAAGATGTTACACGACAAATGGTCAATAATTTTCTTGAAGGCGGCGCCGCTATAAATATTTTCTGCAAGCAAAATGATATTGCATTATCAATTGTAGATGCTGGTGTAAATTATGATTTCCCAACAAATGCGAAATTAATTAATACCAAAATCGCCAAAGCAACGCAGTCTTTTTTACACTTGCCGGCAATGAGCGAAACAGAACTTCGATTGTGTTTTGATAAAGGAAAATCGATTGTAGAAAATATTGTAAAAACAGATTGTAACTGCATTGGTTTTGGCGAAATGGGAATTGGAAATACTTCTACAGCTTCTGTATTAATGAGTCTTTTAACCGGTTTTCCTATTGAAGAATGTGTCGGAAAAGGAACTGGTGTTGAAGATGAAAAATTAATTCAGAAACAAAACATACTAAAAAAAGCTATCGAAAATTATTCCGGTCAAGCCGAATTGACACAGCAACTGGCCTATTTTGGAGGTTTTGAAATTATGCAGATGGCTGGCGCAATGTTATCGGCTTACGAGCAAAAAATGCTGATTTTGGTTGATGGTTTTATTTGCAGTACTGCTTTTCTAATTGCTTCAAAAATAAATCCTGATATTAAGCAAAATGCTGTTTTTTGTCATGTTTCGGCTGAACAAGCGCATCAAAAATTATTAAATTATCTGGATGCAAAACCAATTTTAAATTTAGATTTGCGCTTGGGCGAAGGAACGGGCTGTGCTATTGCATTGCCTATTTTGAAATCAGCCACAGCTTTTTTGAATGAAATGGCAAGTTTTGAAAGTGCTGGGGTTAGCAGGAAGTAAACATTTACATTTTATTATTTATGCCTTTAATTAAAGTTTATATTCATTTTGTTTGGAGTACTAAAAATAGATTTCCTTATTTAGACACTCCAGAATTAAGAGAAAAAGTCTGGAATCATATAAGTCAAAATGCCAAAGAAAAAGGAATTTATGTTGATTTTATAAATGGATACTCAGATCATTGTCATTGCTTAATTTCTTTGGGTGTCAATCAAAGTATTCAAAAAATCATGCAGTTACTCAAAGGAGAATCTTCATTTTGGATTAATAAAAACCAATTAACTAAGCAAAAATTTGAATGGCAAGATGAATATTTTGCTGTTTCTGTTTCGGAATCTGTTGTTGATAAGGTGAGAGATTATATTAAAAATCAAGAATCTCATCATAAGAAAAAAACATTTCAAGAAGAATATGATGAAATTATCAGCAAATTTGGTTTCAAAAAAATAATCTATAATTAGAATTTGGCTAAAGCCCTTCTATTGGTCAATTTTGTGACCTCCAGATAAATCTGGAGGCAATTCAACAAAAACATTATTAATTTACCTGAATAATTTCATAAATAAGTAACAAAGCATTCTATATAAATTTCAAAAAATATACAAATTCTAAAGTTTGAATTGCCAACATCTTTAGATGTTGGTCAAAAACAGCCAATCAAACTTGGCTTTAGCCGAATTAACACACAGTATTAAAATGAAAAAAGAACTACATATTTTCTTCACTGCCTTAATGTTCTACACCAGAATACCTTGCCCTAAAAACATCACCCATCATCCCGATTATTTAAATAAAGCCACACGTTATTTCCCTTTAATTGGCTGGATTGTAGGAACCATTTCTTTTATCGCTTTTTATATTTTTTCACTTTTTCTATCGACAGAAAGTGCTGTGATTTTAGCCATTATAGCTTCAATTCTCACAACCGGAGCTTTTCATGAAGACGGTTTCGCAGATGTCTGCGATGGTTTTGGCGGAGGCTGGACTAAAGAAAAAATCCTGCTTATTATGAAAGACAGTGCAATTGGAGCTTATGGAGCCATCGGCTTGGTTTTGCTTTTTTTATTGAAATTCAAATTACTATCAGAATCTATTTTGCTTTTCACCGATAACAATTCTTATTTAAAAATCTTTCTGCTATTTGTTTCTGCTCATGCTTTAAGTCGTTTGGCAGCGATTTCAATTATTTTCACGCACGAATATTCGCGAGACGATGCTACAAGCAAAAGTAAACCAATTGCAAAAAGCAATACATGGAAAGAAATTTCAGGTGCTTTTTTCTTCGGATTAATTCCTTTGCTGGCACTTTCTTATTTTGAATATCAGTTTCTTTTGGCTTTAATTCCTGTTTTTATAACCCGATATTTTTTGGCTCGATATTTTCAAAAATGGATTGATGGTTATACGGGAGATTGTCTTGGAGCAACACAACAGGTTTGTGAAGTCATATATTATTTAAGCATTCTTTTTATATGGAAATTTATCTAGTCCGCCATACCGAAACCGTCTGCGAAAAAGGCATTTGTTACGGACAGTCTGATCTTGCAATAGCCGAACCTTTTGATGAAATTTTTGAAAATATAGTAAAACAATTGCCTTCAGAAGCACTTATATTTTCAAGTCCGTTACAGCGATGTGTTATTTTGGCAAAATACATTCAAAGCAAAATCAAAACAGTTTCTTATCAGGAAGATCCTAGATTAATGGAAATGAATTTTGGTGATTGGGAAATGAAAAAGTGGAACGATATTCCGCGCGAAGAAATTGATCCCTGGATGGAAGATTTTGTATCTATTGGCGTGCCAAACGGAGAATCTTTTGTTGAACTGCACGAAAGAACGGGTCAATTTTTATCGGAACAAATTTCAAAAAAAACAGATCAGCCCATCATTATTGTATGTCATGCAGGAGTCGTAAGAAGTTTTTTATGCCACCAGACTTCATTGCCTTTAAAACATGCTTTTCAGAATAAAGTCGATTTTGGACAGGTTATTAAAATTGAATTATAAATCGCTTTTGTTTACAATTTTATCCAAAAACTAAAACAAATTTGATAATTAGATAATTTTAACTTTATCTTTGCACAAAATTTAAGGTTGTGTTATGATTTACGTAACACATTAAAAGGGAATCAAGTAAAATCTTGAGCTGTACCCGCAACTGTAAGCTAAGTTCTAAAACGAATGCTTGTTGTTATCTACAAACCACTGCTCGCCCCGGCGGGTGGGAAGGCAAACAACAAGACGCAAGCCAGGAGACCTGCCTTTGTAACTAATATCGAGCTCTCGGGAAAAAGAGTGAAGAAATTATGACTTTAAAAAAACGTTTTGCATTTTGTTTTCTATTGTTGTGCCAGATTATTTCGGCGCAGCAGGATTCTATTACAAGTCTTAAAGAAGTTGTGGTTTCTGATGCCAATCTTAAAAAATTCTCCAATTCGCAGTCGGTTTTAAAACTTAATGATTCTGTCATTAATAAAAACGAAGCTTTACTTACGGATTTATTAAATTTTAATTCTACGCTTTATTTTAAGGAATACGGACGCGGTATGCTTTCTACGGTTTCTTTTAGAGGAACTACTTCGTCTCAGACCGCTGTAATTTGGAATGGTATTAATATCAATTCTCAAATGAACGGAAGTACCGATTTTAATACTATTGCGGGCTCTGACTATAACTCTGTGAGCATAAAAGCCGGTGGCGGTGGTATAATTTACGGAAGCGGTGCTATTGGAGGAACTGTCCATTTAAATACAGATTTGAGCTTTTATAAGCGATTTGAAAATACTTTGCAATTAGATTACGGAAGCTTTAATACGATCGGAATTAATTATAAAACCAATATTTCAAACGAAAAATGGAGCGCTCAAATTGGGTTTTCTAAAAACAGTTCGACCAATGATTATAAGTATTTAAACCGATATACCTGGCGCGGTGAACAGCGTTGGAACCAAAACGGGCAATACGATATTATAACGATGAGTGCTAATCTGGGTTATAAATTTGATGCTAAAAACAGTTTAAAATTATACAGTCAGACTTCTAATACTGATAGAAACACTTCTTTACTTACAGAAACTGAAACTAAAAGTAAATATGTAAACGGTTTTAACAGAAACTTGCTGGAATATGACGGTGATTTCGGAAAATTTAAAACCAATTTTAAAACCGCATTTATAACAGAAAACTATCAATATTTTGAAGATAATGCACTAGATACTTTTTCTTATGGAAAAACGGAAAGCTTAACTACAAAACTTGATTTAGGCTACACGCTTTTTAAATCTACACAAATAGATGGTATTGTAGATTATAATAGAACGAAAGGTTACGGAACAAGTTTTGGAGACCACGTTCGCGAAATTAGTTCGGCATCTTTACTTGTAAAACAAGATTTTAATGTCAATTGGAAAAATGAATTTGGCGTTAGAAAAGAATTTACAGACAATTACGATTCTCCAGTTTTATTCTCTTTTGGATCTTCTTATCAGGTTAGCAAATTGTACAATTTTAAATTGAATTTGTCACGAAATTTCAGAATTCCAACTTATAATGATTTGTATTGGGATCAGGGCGGTAATCCGGATTTAAAACCAGAAAGTTCTTATCAGGCGGAAATTGGAAACGTTTTTACATTCAAAAACATCTCCCTTACGCAGACATTTTATTACATCAAAATAAAAGATTTGCTACAGTGGGTTCCGGGTCAGGGCGGTATCTGGTCACCTCTAAATACAGATAAAGTAAACAGTTACGGAACTGAAACTTTATTGAGCTGGAAGAAACAATTTGGTAAAAATTATTTGACTGTAAATGCTTCTTATGCTTATACGGCTTCAAAAAATGAAGAAACTAAAAAACAGCTTTTTTATGTTCCTTACAACAAAGTTACGGGAGCTGTTTCGTATTCTAGAAATAGAATTTCTGCTTATTATCAGTTTTTATATAATGGTTTTGTTTACACCAGAGCCGATAATAATCCAGACGAAATTATTAATGATTATATGATTTCTAATCTTGGAATCGATTATGATTTTAAATTTTTAGACTCTTTCAAACTTGGTTTTAAAGTTCTGAATCTTTTGAATAAAGATTACGAAAGTCTGGAAGACAGACCTATGCCGGGTCGCAACTTTAATATGTATTTAACCTTAAAATTTTAATATTATGAAATTAACCAAACTGCTTCTTGTAGCAATTAGTGTTTCTTTTTTCGTTTCTTGTTCTAATGATGATGATAATGACCCAAAAGGGGTTTATGACAATGGTTTTTTTGTTTTGAATGAAGGAAGCAAAGCTAAAGGAACAGTTTCTTTTTCAAGTGATGATTTATCAACATTTACAAAAGATGCTTACGGAACGGCTAATAACAACGATTTGCCTGGTGGATATTTACAAAATATCTTTTTTGATGGCGACAATGCTTATATTATTTCTGGTGGTTCAAATGTTATTGATGTAGTAAACAGATATACTTTTAAATTAATTGCAAAAGTAGAAACTGGACTTGTAAACCCAAGATACGGTGTTGTAAAAGACGGAAAGGCTTATGTAACTAATGCAAATACTTTTGAAAGCAGTACAGATGATTATGTTGCTATAATTGACTTAAAAACGAACGCTTTTGAATCTAAAATTGACTTAAATGCAACAGCTAACCGAATAGTTCAACAAAACGGAAAATTATACATTACAGAACCTTTTAGTAATAGCAAATTATTGATTGTTGATATTGCTACGAAAAAATTAGACACCCCAATAGATATCGGTCCAAGTGCAGATGGTATAGAAGAAGCAAATGGTATTTTATATATTTTAAGAGCTCCTGGCAATGATAGAAGCGAAATTATAAAACTTAGATTATCAGATAAATTAATCTCTAAAATTGCATTTCCTGCTGCATTAGACGGAGCTGGATTTTTAGACATTTACAATGATAAAGCTTATTATACAGTAGGAAATTCAGTTTATTCAGTTGCTACTTCAGCGACAGCTGCATCAACTACTCCAATTTTAACTTCTACACTTCCTGGTTATGTTTATGGGTTTGCCGTAAATAATAATCGTATTTATCTTGCTGATGGAGGTGATTTTGGTACAGACAGTAAAGTTTTTCTATACAACTTAAGCGGAACATTAGAAAAAGAATTAGCAGTTGGTTTAGGACCAAACGGCTTTTACTTTAACGATTAATTTTTAGAATTAGAATTAGTTTTTGTTTTTTCAAAAAAGGCTTTCATTTCTGAAAGCCTTTTTTAATTCTATTATTTTAATGATCTCAAAAGTCCCTCGGGAGCTTTCTCAAGATACATCTGATTTTTTATACCGCTCATTGATTTGGCATCAATAAAAGTTTTTAATGCCTTACCTCTATCTTGCTGTACTTTTTTAGCAGTTGCACCTGTAATGGTAGAAATAGCTGTATTTAATAAAGGTTCATTAGCTTCTCCCAAAACACCTAAATTAGATACATACTCCAATTGTTCGTAAGTTGGTTTAAGACCGTCTGTATATTCACCAAAATCATTTGCGTTTACAATTTTAAGTACCAAAGGCTGCATTGCATATTTATGATTTGGATTTACTTTGTTTTTGGTAAAAGTTTCAGAATCGTACAATGTTACCGATCCAACATTTTTTCCTACTGTATAATCCCCTATTTGTACTACTGTAATATAAGGCGCCAAACCGTTAATAACCAATTCACTTGCAGAAGCTGTACCGTTAGTCGTTAAAATATATATTTTACTTAAACGCAAGCTGTTTAAAGGTGTTCCGCCAATATTATCTACAAATTTATTGTTTAGCGATTCCGGATCATCAATTTCAAAAGACTTATTAATCTTATCGTTCCATTTCTCTTTAGCAAAAATTTTATCTTTAAACTGCCCGGTAATCATACTTGCCAAACGTGTTGCCGTCTGGATAGATCCACCGCCGTTGTATCTTAAATCTAAAACAAAATCTGTAATTCCCTGCGCTGCCAATTGTCCAAAAGCAGTATTTAGCTGTGTATCATAATTAGCATAAAAACCGTTATACATCATATAACCAATTTTATGACTTCCAGAAACAATCACTTTATTAATTAAAATCGGATTCTCATCCAAAATTGTTTTAGTTAAGGCAACTGTCTTTCCGTTAGTATTAAAAGAAGTTCCGTCGTAACTAGCCATATTTAATGTATAACTATCTGAATTTATTAATAATGACTGATAATTAGACACTGTAAGTTGTGTTCCGTTTACACCCGTAAAAAGATCACCACGTTTTATATCTTTTGTCGAAGCATTAGAATTTGGAATAATATAACGTACAAAACCCACTAAATCTGTAGTACTTCCCGGTTTATAACTCAATCTAAAATCTACTCCGTCATTTTTTGAAGTTCCCTGAAGTTCTCCTTCTAAAACAGTATAGTCATCAACAATCCAGCTAAAACGATCTACAGCTTGTCCTTTTGGAAATTTGCTGATTGGTTTATTCAATAAATCCTGAAATAAATCTTCTGGAGTCGAATATCCTTTTAAGAAAGAATTTAATCCATCCTGATTTGTAAAGCGGTCGTCGGCCAGATTAGGAACATCTGCCTGCCATAAATAGTACTGATTTAACCCTTTCCAGATAAAATCATTTATCTGTAAATCTGCCGGAGAATCTACATCATCCTGATCTTCACAAGACTGCAAAGAAAAAGCGAGTAGAAATATAAGGAGTAAACTTCTTAATATTGTTTTCATAAAATGGTATCTATAAAAGTATTAACGTAAAAATACTACCTTTAGTTTTAACAATAAAAAGTTTCTTAGATTTATTTTAAATAAAAAAAAATAAAGTTGGCTGTAACAAAAATAATTGTGCCTCGTCTTGACTATATAAGCTAACGTATAATGTTTAGATTTATGCAATGAAGAGGATTAAAAATGAACTGTAAACATCAATAAAAAATATGTGAGTTATCTGATAACCAACCCAAAACCAAAAACAACCGCACATGAATCAGATTGTGTTTATAGAATTAATAAATCCTTTTAAAGACAAAGTTTTTCGTCTGGCAAAAAGATTGCTTACCAGTACCGAGGAAGCCGAAGACGCGACTCAGGAAGTAATGGTGAAATTATGGAACAAAAAAGAAAATTTAGAAACTTACGGCAGTGTTGAAGCATTGGCTATGACAATGACCAAAAATTATTGTCTGGATCAGTTAAAATCTAAAAGAGCAGGAAATCTACAAATTGTACACAACAATTTTACAGACCGCCAGCCTCAGTTAGATAAAAAACTGGAAGATGAAGACAGCTTAGAATGGGTCGAAAAAATAATCGGTCAATTGCCGGAACAATTACAAATACTAATTCAATTACGCGATGTTGAACAATATGAATTTGATGAAATTGCGAAAATTGTCAACATGAATGAAACAGCTATTAGAGTAGCACTTTCGAGAGCGAGAAAAAAAATACGAGAATCAATGCTTAATACACACGGTTATGGAATTAAATAAAATAGAAAATATATTGGAAAAATACTTTCAGGGAGAAACTACTATTGCTGAAGAAAAAGAATTAAGAGAATACTTTTCTTCATCAGATGTTGCGCAGCATTTGGAGCAGTACAAACCAATGTTTGGTTATTTCTCTCAGGTAAAAGAACAAAAATCGACGCAAGAAATTCCACTACAAACTAAAAAACGAAATGTGGCGTGGTTATCAATTGCAGCTTCTGTTGTTGTTTTACTAGGAATTGGAACCTATATGTATGTGAGCGAAGAAAAGACAGCCACGGTTGTAGCGCAATCAGAATTAGGAACCTACGACAATCCCGAAGAAGCCTTAGCGGCAACGCAAAAAGCTTTGGCACTATTGTCAAACAATGTTAATGTAGGTATTGAAAGTGTACAATACATTAACGAATATGAAAAATCAAAAAATAAAATCTTTAAACAATAAATTAAAATAAAAATGAAAAAATTCATCATAACAATAGTTTTAGCGTTCGTTACAAATGCTTTTTATGCACAAGGTGCTTTTGACAAATTTGATGGTCAGGACGATGTAACATCAGTAATTGTAAACAAAAAAATGTTCGATTTAATGAGCAAGGTAAAAGTTGATGCTTCTGATAAAGAAACACAGCAATATATTAACCTAATTAAAAAATTAGATTATTTAAAAGTGTTTACTACAAAAAACCCAAAAGTTGAAGCTGACATGAAAGCTGCCGCTGATAAATATGTAAAAACAGCCGGTTTAGAAGAATTAATGCGAGTAAATGATGGTGGTAAAAACATTAAAATCATGGTAAAATCTGGCGCTACAGATAGTCAGGTAAAAGAATTGCTTATGTTTATTGATGGTGCAAAAAACGACGATACCGTTTTATTATCACTTACAGGTAATTTTGATTTAAACGAAATTTCTGTACTTACAGACAAGATGCAGCTTCCTGGTGGTTCTGACTTAAAAAAGGCCTCTAAAGGCAAAAGATAATATGAAAGCCAGCGTCTTTACCACAGCACTTTTAGTTTTATTGACTTTAATAAGTTGTAATTCTGAACCTTCGTTGCAGAAATATTTTGTCGAGAATACAGACAATAAAAACTTCATTGCACTTGATGTTTCGCCAAACATATTAAACTTAGACAAAGCAAAATTATCTGCCGAACAAACGGAAGCCTTAAATTCTTTTGACAAAATGAATATTCTGGCTTTTAAAATCAATGACAAAAACAAAGCAGAGTTTGAAACAGAAAGAACAAAAGTCAATGCGATTTTAAAAAATCCAAAATACCAACAGTTAATGAAGTTTGGTTCTGGCAAAGAAGGCGCTTCGGTAAGTTTTGTTGGTACGGATGATAATATTGAAGAGTTTGTAATTTTTGCAAACAAAAAAGAAACCGGATTTGCTGTTGTTCGCGTTTTAGGTAAAAACATGAACCCGAATAATATAATTACTTTAATGTCTGTTCTACAGCAATCCAAAATAAACCTGGATCAATTAAAGCCTTTAGAACAGCTTCTTAAAAAATAATCTTACTTTAATTCAACAAAAAAAAGCTCCAAATTGGAGCTTTTTTTTATTCATACAGGAGTTGTTACTTTCGAGTATGAGTGATTATAACGACCTCTGGCATCTTCTATAGACATTAATATATCCCCAATTATAAAACTATTTATACTAGAATTATACATGATTTTTTTTATATCCATAGACATACTTGTGGAAAGAAAATCTCTCAGCATGATAACTTCATCGCTATATTTTTCTATTTCTATTTCTTCATTTCTTTTATTGTCATCAGCATTAAAAAAGACCGAAAAACACCCAGCAATCATTAATCTAATTTTTTTAATCATTTTTATAATTTCCAAATATTGATATTACAAATATTGTAATAAAAATCAATAAACGAAAATTTATTCTTACAAAAATCAATAAAATATTTTATTACACTTTTACAAGAAAATGAAATGAATTATTAGGATCTTCTAGATAAAATGCGAAATTATTAAACTTTTTTACTCTTACTTTTAAAAAGATTTTTCTTTATAATTTTTTTTGGCTAGAATTTTGAAATGAACTTTTATTATCTAAATTTGACAAAACAACTATGACAAAATTCAACTTGAAAAAAGCATTAAAAATTCTTTTAAAAATAATCTTAGCCTTTTTAGGATTTATTTTTTTCTATGTAATAATAGCATTTACACTTTCTAAAATCACAATTGAGAAAGAAGCAGACACAAAACCAGAAGTTGAAATTTTCATCCTTACAAATGGCGTTCACACTGATATTGTAATGCCTACAAAAAACGAACAGATCGACTGGAGTAAACAGATTTTATTTAAAAATACCAAAACCGCAGATTCAACTTACAAATACATAGCTATGGGCTGGGGCGATAAAGGTTTTTATTTAGAAACGCCAACTTGGGCCGATCTAAAAGCTTCTACTGCTCTTAGAGCTGCAAGCGGATTAAGTACAACCGCTATTCATGCTACATATTATAGACAAATGAGATTGGGCGACGACTGCAAATCGATAATGATTAGCAAAGAACAATACAATCGTTTAATTACTTATATTACAGACAGTTTTCAGAAAGATGCAACTGGAAATTTCATACACATACAAACAGATGCCAATTATGGCAAAACAGATGCTTTTTATGAAGCAAACGGAAGTTACAGCTTAATTCAAACCTGTAATTCCTGGGCAAATAAAGGCTTGAAAGCAAGCGGTCAGAAATGCTGTTTCTGGACGGCTACAGATTCTGGAATTTTTTCGAAATACAAATAAATTAATATAACCATGGTACAAAAAACATCGAATGCCTTTATCGCCGCATCTTGGGTAGCTCTTGGAGCAGGAACAGTAGGATTTATTGTTGGACTTGCAAGAGCAGAAATGTTACTAAACGAAAAAGGATATTATTTTACCGTTTTAATGTTTGGTCTTTTTGCGGTAGTTTCATTGCAAAAGAGTGTTAGAGACAGATTAGAAAAACTTCCGGTAACGGATATTTATTACGGAATCTGCTGGTTCGGAACGCTTTTATCAATTGTACTTTTAGTAGTTGGCCTTTGGAATGCTACAATTTTACCAAGCGAAAAAGGTTTTTATGCTTTTGCTTTTTTATTGGCTTTATTTGGCGCTATTTCTGTTCAGAAAAACACGAGAGACAATATGAATTTTAGTCAAAATGAATAAACTTTAGACACAATAAAAACTAAAAAAGCTCCAATTTTCATTGGAGCTTTTTTTATAATAGAATTTGAGAATTATTTACTCAAATACATTTTTCTTCTAGAATACAATTCGTAGAATTGATCGTCTTTTAAGTCATCAATAAACAAGATGCTTTCTCCAGTTGATTTCATTTCAGGTCCTAATGCTTTGTTTACATTGTGGAATTTACTGAAAGAGAATACTGGTTGTTTGATTGCAAATCCTTTTAATTGTGGGTTGAAATCAAAATCTGTTACTTTATTGTGTCCTAACATTACTTTTGTAGCGTAGTTTACATAAGGTTCTCCGTAAGCTTTTGCAATAAACGGCACCGTTCTCGAAGCTCTAGGATTTGCTTCGATAATGTAAACCGTATCATCTTTTATCGCAAACTGAATATTGATTAAACCAACCGTTTTTAAAGCTCTCGCAATTTTCTCTGTATGATCTTTAATTTGCTGCATTACAAATTCCCCTAAGTTGAAAGGAGGTAAAGTAGCGTTACTATCTCCAGAGTGAACACCGCAAGGTTCGATGTGCTCCATAATTCCGATGATATAAACATTTCCATCAGCGTCACAAATTGCATCTGCTTCTGCTTCGATTGCTCCGGCTAAATAGTGATCTAAAAGCAGTTTATTTCCTGGAATCGTTTTCAACAAGTTGATAACGTGCTCTTCTAATTCTTTTTTGTTGATTACAATTTTCATTCCCTGACCTCCTAATACATAAGAAGGACGAATTAATAATGGGAAATCTAAAGTATCTGCAAGCGCAGAAGCTTCGTCAGCTGTTTCAGCGATTCCGAATTGTGGGAAAGGAATATGCAATTCTCTCAATAAATCTGAGAAACGACCTCTGTCTTCCGCTAAATCAAGTGCATCAAAACTAGTTCCGATGATTTTCACTCCGTATTTAGATAATTTTTCAGCCAGTTTTAATGCTGTTTGTCCACCAAGCTGCACAATTACACCTTCTGGTTTTTCATGCTGAATAATATCGTAAATATGTTCCCAGAAAACTGGCTCAAAGTATAATTTATCCGCTGTATCAAAATCAGTCGAAACCGTTTCTGGGTTACAGTTGATCATGATCGTTTCGTAACCGCATTCTTTTGCTGCTAAAACTCCGTGTACACAAGAATAATCAAACTCAATTCCTTGTCCGATTCTGTTTGGTCCAGATCCTAAAACGATGATTTTCTTTTTCTCTGTTACAACACTTTCGTTATCTACAAAACGTTCTCCGTTTGCTTTTTCAATTTCAGCTTCAAAAGTTGAATAGTAATAAGGTGTTTTAGCTTTAAATTCGGCAGCACAAGTATCTACCAATTTAAACACACGGTTTACATTCATTTTCTCACGTAATGTATGAACTTCACTTTCCAGACAGTTCATCATGTGAGCAATTTGTCTGTCTGCAAAACCTTTTTGTTTCGCTTCCAGCAATAACTCTTTTGGTAAATCCGAAATTTTATAGTTAGAAATTTCTTTTTCTAAAGTATAAAGTTCTTCGTATTGTTTTAAGAACCACATATCAATTTTTGTGATTTCATGAATACGGCTCAATGGAATTCCCATTGCGATTGCATCATAAATTACAAAAACACGATCCCAACTTGCATTCGTTAGTTTCTCGATAATTTGTTCGTAGTTTTTATATCCTTTTCCGTCAGCACCAAGACCGTTGCGTTTTATTTCTAAAGATTGAGTTGCTTTGTGTAAAGCTTCCTGAAACGAGCGTCCGATTCCCATAACCTCACCAACAGATTTCATCTGAAGTCCAAGAGTTCTGTCTGCACCTTCAAACTTATCAAAGTTCCAACGTGGGATTTTTACGATTACATAATCTAAAGTTGGTTCAAAAAGAGCCGAAGTAGATTTTGTAATCTGGTTTTGCAATTCGTCTAAGTTGTATCCTAAAGCTAGTTTAGAAGCAATTTTTGCAATTGGGTAACCTGTTGCTTTTGAAGCTAATGCAGAAGAACGAGATACACGAGGATTGATTTCAATCGCTACGATATCTTCTTTTTCGTCTGGAGAAACTGCAAATTGTACGTTACAACCTCCAGCAAAATTTCCGATACTTCTCATCATTAAGATGGCATAGTCTCGTAATTTTTGGAATGTTGTATCAGATAAAGTCATTGCTGGCGCAACCGTGATAGAATCTCCAGTATGGATTCCCATTGGGTCCATATTTTCGATTGAACAAATGATTACTACGTTATCATTTTTATCTCTTAAAAGTTCTAATTCGTATTCTTTCCATCCCATTAAAGCTTTGTCAATCAAAACTTCGTGAATTGGAGACGCTTCTAAACCGCGAGTTAAAAGTTCATCAAAATCTTCTTTTTTGTAAACAATCGCCGCTCCTGTTCCTCCAAGGGTAAAAGATGGACGAATTACTAATGGAAAACCAAATTCTTGTGCAATTTCTTTTCCTTCTAAGTAAGAAGTAGCTGTCTTTGCAGGTGCAGTTGGTACATTTATTTTTTCTAAAAGTTGTTTAAACTGCTCTCTGTCTTCGGTAATATTAATTGCATTTACATCAACTCCAATTAATCTTACTCCGAAATCCTGCCAAATTCCTTTTTCTTCAGCTTCCAAACATAAATTTAAAGCTGTTTGCCCCCCCATTGTTGGTAAAACAGCGTCAATTTGTGGATGTTCTTTAAGAATTTCAATAATCGATTTTGTCGTTAATGGTTTCAAATATACATGATCGGCCATAGTTGGGTCGGTCATAATAGTCGCTGGATTTGAGTTTATCAGAATAACTTCAATTCCTTCTTCACGAATAGAACGTGCAGATTGAGATCCTGCATAATCAAATTCGCAAGCTTGACCAATAACAATAGGTCCTGAACCTATTATTAAAACTGATTTAATTGATGTGTCTTTAGGCATTTTTTTTGTATTGTGTAGTTATAAAAGTATTTTAAAAAACGGTTCTAGTGTACTAAAAACTAGAAAGTTGAGAAATTTATTACCGACAAGGTATAAAAAAAGGCGATACTAAAAAAGTAATCGCCTTATGTATGTTTATACAAACATTATTTTTTGTGTCTAGGTTCGCTAGAAACAGTTAATTTATGTCTTCCTTTTGCTCTTCTACGCGCTAGAACTTTTCTTCCATTCGCAGAAGCCATTCTGTCCATAAATCCGTGCTTATTTCTTCTTTTTCTTTTCGATGGTTGAAATGTTCTTTTGCTCATTGCTTTGTATCTTTAAAATGGTGTCTATTATCTGTTTTTCTATTTTTGAATATCGTTGCTCAAAAACCGAGTGCAAATATACAAAGACTTTTTTTTCTGGCAAGTACTTTAATAAAAATATTTTTAATTCATTTTACTATATTTGCAATCACAAATTTACAATAATTATGTTTCACAAAAATATTAAACTTATTTTGGCCGGACTTCTTGTAGTCGCTGGCGTTTGGCAATTTACAGAGAGTAATATAGGGAATGGTATTTTCCTTCTTTTACTTACTGCAATTCCGATTTTTCTTTACTTCAAAAACGAATTTATCCTTTTAGCTTTCCTTAAATTAAGAAAACAAGACTTTGAAGGCGCTAAAAAATGGCTTGCATACATCAAAAATCCTGAAGCTGCTTTGGTAAGAAAACAACAAGGCTACTTTAATTACCTTCACGGAATCATGTTATCTCAAACTAATATTAATCAAGCTGAGAAACATTTCAAAAAAGCTATCGAACTTGGACTATCAATGGATATGGATTTGGCTGTAGCTAAATTAAACCTTGCCGGAGTTGCAATGTCACGCAGAAGAAAACTTGAAGCTACCAATTTATTAAATGAAGCTAAGAAATTAGACAAACAAGGTATGTTGAAAGAGCAAATCACTATGATGAAAGAACAAATGAAAAAAATCTAAACGATTTTTTAAAATTTCAAAATATTTAAAATCCCAAATTCCAATTGTGAGTTTGGGATTTTTTTTATTTTAGATTTTAGAATGTAGATTTTAGATTTTCTGTCCTCCTGAGCGTAGTCGAAAGACACGCACAGTAAATCTCTTTATGGATTCAGCATGCGATCCTTCGACTTCGCTCAGGAGAACAAGCTTTACAGTTACTTTGCGCAATCTTTGTCAAAGTTTTAAACTTTGACAAAGATTAAACTTAACCCGAACTTTGGAATTTGGAATTTTAAAATATTGGAATTTCTAATCCAATATAATCGAAGGCAGATTCTCATTCAACCATTTGTATTTATTAAGAATCATAACGTGAGTACCACCTTTTACGATAATACAGCTATTGATATATTTTATAGGAAAAACATCGTCTTTGTCTCCGTGTATGTGCACAATATTTTCATCAACCTCACTTCTATCCCATAAAATAACTGACTCTACAGCCCATTGCAAATAATAAAGATCGCGAACGGAAAGAAATTTTTCATAGAGTTTGATACGCTTGTTTATTCTTTCTCCAAATGAAAATTTCGCCAGCTTTTCTACATTCAACAATAATTGCATCGGAATCAGCTTATAGGCTTTTGTAGTTTTCCCGATTTTCATTCTTCTCGGAAATTCAACATTACTTCTTACGCTGGAAATAATAATTACTTTTCGTGCCTTAATATGTTTTGACATTTCCTGAACCAAAATACCGCCAAACGAAACTCCGATTAAAACCGGATCAGCATGTTTTATATTTTTAGCAATGCGAAGTGCATAATCAGATAAAGATTCTTTTGGAAGCGGAATTTCCCATTCCAAAAGACACATTTCAAAAACAGATTCATCCAATTGAATTCTTTCAAAAATTGATGAACTTGCTGCCAAACCAGGCATAAAATAAACCGGAATTTTACTCATAATATTAAAAGAAATTACAATTACGACTCTTCATTAATGTTAAAGTTACATTTTTAAATATAGCTTAAGCAAATTTCAGACCGTAATATTACTGAGAAAATAAAAATCTGCCTAATAAAGTAATGGTCATTACAACCTCTTCTTTTAAAAATAATTCGATATTGAGAATCAATTGATTACCTTTGTATTTGAAATAAAACGTGATTAAAAAACTTATACAGAATTTTCTTTCATGCTTATTTCAGGCCCCAAAACCTATTTATTTAACACGACCTAAAAAAAAATTATTATGGAACAAACTATTGAAACTATGGAAATCAAAGACAATACTTTTGCAAGACAATTTGAGACCATAGTACGAGAAGGAAAAATTACTGTTGAATATTCATTTCAGGAAAAGAAAATTTTCTTAACCAAAATCAACACACCAGAAGGTTACGACAATCCTTCTGTAATCGATGCTGTACTTAAAAACATCATGGAAATTGTTACTGAAAAGAAATTTAGAATAATGCCTATCTCCCCAAAAATCGCATTGTTTATCAAGAAAAATCCAAAGTACAAAGAATTACTTCCTCCGGGAATCAGGATTTAATTTTACAAAACTATCATTACATTGCTGAGCAATGTCCAAAAAAAAAGCGCAAGAATCAACTTGCGCTTTTTGCTTATTATATAGTCAATCAAAAATTACTTTTCGATTTCTCTCATAGAATCCATTTTTTTATGCGCTAGGAAACCAGCAACATCTTCAAAATGTTCTTTTACTCGTTTGTTTCCAAATTCAAAAACTTTAGTTGCCAATCCGTCAAGGAAATCACGATCGTGAGAAACTAAGATTAAAGTACCATCAAAATCACGTAATGCATCTTTAATAATGTCTTTGGTTTTCATATCCAAGTGATTTGAAGGCTCATCCAAGATCAACAAGTTTACTGGCTCCAATAATAATTTAATCATTGCCAAACGTGTTTTTTCTCCACCAGAAAGCACTTTTACTTTTTTGGTAATATCATCACCCTGAAACATAAATGCTCCCAAAATATTTTTAATCTGCGTTCTAATATCTCCAACTGCAATACCGTCAATAGTTTCAAAAATAGTAGCATTTTCATCTAATAAAGAAGCCTGATTTTGAGCAAAATATCCAATTTGAGAATTATGACCAATATCTACACTTCCTTCATCAATACCAATTTCTTTCATTATGGCTTTGATCATGGTCGATTTTCCTTCACCATTTTTACCCACAAAAGCTACTTTCTGACCTCTTTCGATTACAATGTTGGCATCTTTAAAAACCACATGATCTCCGTAAGATTTAGACAAATCTTTTACCACAACCGGATATTGTCCAGAACGTGCTGCCGGCGGGAATTTTAAACGTAAAGCCGAAGTATCTACTTCATCAACCTGAACGATTTCTAATTTCTCCAGCATTTTCACACGAGACTGAACGGCATCTGTTTTAGAGAAAGTCCCTTTAAAACGATCAATAAAAGCTCTGTTATCGGCAATCATTTTTTGTTGCTCATCATACGCTTTCTGCTGGTGCACACGACGGTCTTTTCTTAATTCTAAGTAATGAGAATATTTAGCTTTGTAATCGTAAATTCTACCCATCGTAACTTCGATCGTACGATTGGTAATATTATCTACAAACGCTCTATCGTGCGAAATTACCACAACCGCTTTTGCCTGATTTAAAAGAAAATCTTCTAACCACTGAATACTTTCGATATCCATGTGGTTGGTTGGCTCATCTAAAAGAATTAAATCTGGTTTTCTCAATAAAATTTTAGCCAATTCTATACGCATTCTCCATCCTCCAGAAAATTCAGAAGTCTGACGTGTAAAATCTTCTCTTTCAAAACCTAAACCAACTAATATTTTTTCTACTTCAGCTTCGTAGTTTACTTCTTCAATTGCGTAGAATTTCTCGCTTAAATCAGAAACTCTTTCTATAAGCTTCATGTAAGCATCACTTTCGTAATCTGTACGAACCGTTAATTGTTCGTTGATTTCGTCGATTTCTGCTTTCATGCTAAAAATTTCACCAAAAGCTTTTGAAGCTTCTTCCATTACAGTTGCACCATCTTCAGCAAGCAAATGCTGTGGCAGATAAGCAATAACAGCTTCTTTTGGAGCTGAAATATTTCCGGTAGAAGGTTTGCTTTGTCCAGCAATAATTTTTAAAAGTGTCGATTTTCCCGCACCATTTTTACCCATAAGGGCGATTTTATCATTTTCATTGATAGCAAAAGAAACATCGCTAAAAAGTGTTGTTCCACCAAACTGAACCGAAATATCGTTAACTGTAATCATTTAGATTTTTAGATTTTTTAGACTGCTTTGATTTTTAGACTTCTCAGCAAGTATTTTTTGAAGCTGCAAAGATAGATTAATTAGAGAATTAGGCAATTAGATAATTGAGATAATTTGGCAATGTGTCAATTAGATAATTTTCCAAATCCTTAACAAAACAAAACCCGACAGGTTTGTAAAATCTGTCGGGTTGTAAAATATTATCTAATTATCAAATTGACTAATTATCTAATTTGAAGCTTAATCTTTTCTCCATTTTTTAGTTTCCTCAAAAACGTGTTCTAAAATTGCTTGTTCTGTTTCATCAAAATCGATATTTCGTCTTGATAAAACTAAACGCGCTGTTTCAAAAGCTTTTTTGGTTACGTAAGTTGTAAAACCTGATGCACCGCCCCAAGAAAAACTTGGCACAAAGTTGCGAGGAAAACCAGATCCAAAAATATTGGCACTTACACCAACAACAGTTCCGGTATTAAACATGGTATTGATACCACACTTACTATGATCTCCCATCATTAAACCACAAAACTGAAGTCCGGTTTTGGCGAATCCTTCTGTTTCATAACTCCATAATTTTACTTCTTCGTAATTATTTTTCAGGTTCGAATTATTAGAATCAGCGCCAATGTTGCACCATTCACCTAAAACAGAATCACCTAAAAATCCATCATGTCCTTTGTTTGAATTGGCAAAAAGAACAGAATTCTTTACCTCTCCTCCTATTCTGGAACCTACACCTACGGTTGTTGCTCCGTAAATTTTAGCATTTAGCTTTACTTGTGCATTTTCGCATAAAGCAAAAGGACCACGAATTACAGTTCCTTCCATAATCTCAGAATTCTTACCTATATATATAGGTCCGGTTGAAGCATTAAGAGTAACAAACTCCAGCTTTGCTCCTTCTTCGATAAAAACATTTTCTGGCGCAATTACATTAACACTTTTAGGAATTGGCTGTGATTTCCTGTCTTCTGTTAAGTATTTAAAATCCTCACGAATTGCGGCGTCATTTTTAGAAAAAATATCCCAAGTATGTTCAACTGTTAAACAGTCATCATTATATTGAATAATTTCATAAGAATCAAAATCTACTTCTTCTTGATTTTCTGATGCAAAAAAAGCAATTACATCATCGCCTTTAAAAATCGCCTGGTTTACTGTTAGATCAGAAATCAAATCAACAAGCTTATCATTTGGCAAATAAGCAGCATTGATCATGACATTTTCTTCTAACTCGACCATCGGAAATTTTTCCGATAAATACTCTTCTGTAATTGTTGTTATGGTTGAACCTAAACGTGCTTCCCATTTTTGACGAATGGTCATAATTCCGATTAAAATATCAGCAACAGGTCTGGTAAAAGTAAAAGGAAGTAGAGTATTCCGGACGGGGCCGTCAAAAAGAATGTAGTTCATAAATTAATTTAATATTTGTTAAAATTTTGAGTTGGTTACCTGGCTCAAAGTTACAAATATTTTATTTGTGTTATTTATGCTGTAGTAGATATCGCATATTTTTTTACTGCAAAACTTTACAGTAAAATCAGCCACAGATTTCACAGATTCAAAGGATTTCTTTTCACGCAGATTTTAAAAGATTAAAGCAGATTTAATATGATTTTATTTATTTTATCTTTACAAATCTGCTTTAATCTTTTAAAATCTGCGTGAAACATTTAGCTTCAATAAAAAAGAAATCTCTTAAATCATTTTAATCTTTGGCAAAAAAATTAGCATAAAAAAAGCCTTCCAAATCTGGAAGGCTTTCTGTATAAGTAAAAACAGCTATTATTTTTTAGCGTGTTTTGCATATTTAGTTTTGAATTTATCAATACGTCCTGCAGTATCGATAAGTTTAGATTTACCAGTATAAAAAGGGTGAGATGTTCTAGAAATCTCCATTTTTACAACAGGATACTCAACTCCGTCAACTTCAATTGTTTCTTTTGTATCTGCAGTAGATTTAGTGATAAAAACGTCATCATTTGACATGTCTTTAAATGCAACTAATCTGTAATTTTCTGGGTGGATTCCTTTTTTCATCTTTTCTTTTATTTATTGTTTGGAGTACTTTTATTCTGAAGCTTTTTCATGGTTAGAAAAAGGTGTAAACTACAGCACTCTTTTTTGTTTAAAAATTTAATTATTTTTGAGTGTGCAAATTTACATTTATTTTTCAATAAACAAATCTTTTAATCAATATTTTTAATAGCTGCTTCATTTGTGTCAATATTTTTAATATATATCTGACTTTTGTATATATGGTAATTGCTATATTTGTGGATTAATTTTAAACATCTAGAAAATATGATTAATGAAGTTATAAAGAAAAATGGTATAAATTACGGTGTAATTATCGGAATTACATCTGCATTTGTTACAGCTAGTATCTATGCAATCGATTTGAATTTATTCGTTTCATGGTGGGTTGGACTAGTTGGAATCGTTATAAACCTTACTATTGCCATTATTTTACTTTCTAAAACTAAGAAAGAATTACAAGGCGTTTTTAGTTTTAAAGATGCATTTACAACTTACTTTATAGCTGCCGTAATTGGCGTTCTTATTTCTACTTTATTTAATATTCTTTTATTTAACGTTATCGATCCGGCCGCTAAAGATACTGTAAGCGAATTGATGATTAGATATACTGCTGGAATAATGCAAAAAATGGGAGCTCCTGCTTCGGTTATTAATGAGAATATTGCTAAAATGAAATTAAACAATCCGTTTTCGACTATCGAATTGATTAAAGGCTGTGCTTTCTCTATTATTTTCTGCGCAATTTTTGGATTAATTTTGGCAGCGTTTTTCAAAAGCAAAACTACACAAGAATAAAAATATAAATGAATTTATCTATACTTATACCACTTCTAAACGAGGAGGAATCACTTAAAGAACTCTATGCGTGGATTATTAAAGTGATGCAATCTAACAATTACTCTTATGAAATCATTTTTGTAGATGATGGAAGTACAGATAATTCTTGGGAAATTATTGAAGGTTTTTCTAATGAAAATTCGAATGTAAAAGGTATTCGATTCATGAAGAATTTTGGAAAATCTCAGGCTTTACACGCTGGTTTTGCAAAAGCAAAAGGTGATGTAATCATTACTATGGATGCCGATTTGCAGGACAGTCCAGATGAGATTCCGGGATTGTACGAAATGATTACGGCTCAAAAATACGATTTGGTTTCGGGTTGGAAAAAGAAACGTTACGACTCTGTTGTAGCAAAAAATTTACCTTCAAAATTATTTAACTGGGCGGCCAGAAAAACTTCTGGCGTTGAGCTGAATGATTTTAACTGTGGACTTAAGGCGTACAAGAATGTTGTGGTGAAAAACATTGAAGTTTCGGGTGAAATGCACCGTTACATTCCTGTTTTGGCTAAAAACGCAGGTTTTGCAAAAATTGGAGAAAAGGTAGTTATTCACCAGGCGCGTAAATACGGTGAAACAAAATTTGGAATGGAGCGTTTTATAAACGGTTTTCTGGATTTGATCACAATTTGGTTTTTATCACGTTTCGGGAAAAGACCTATGCACCTTTTTGGCGCTATGGGTTCTATAATGTTTATTATTGGTTTTTTGTCTGCGGGATACATTGGAGTTTCAAAACTATATCATATGTATAATGGCATGAGATATAGTCTGGTTACTAACAACCCGTGGTTTTTTATTGCATTAACTACAATGATTTTAGGAACTCAATTGTTTTTAGCCGGATTTCTTGGTGAAATTATTTTGAGAACTAAAAATAATGAAGAACGTTATAAAGTTTCCCGAGAGGTTAATTTTTAACGTAAATGCCTAGCCCTGATAGGAGCGGCATTTTTTTGTGGTCTCGTTTGTAACGAGACGACAAAAGATATAGCGGACAGCAGGATCAGCTCCTGAAAAAATCTTATCTTTAATTACATATTAAAAAGAAATTTAAAAATGAATATAGCACCGAATATACTAAATGCTGTAAATGAATGGCTGACGCCTGCATTTGACAGCGAAACACAAGCAGCTGTTAAGGAATTAATGACAACTTCGCCAAAGGAACTTGAAGAAAGTTTTTATAAAAACTTAGAATTTGGAACTGGCGGAATGCGTGGCGTTATGGGTGTTGGTAATAATAGAATCAACAAATATACGCTTGGAAAAAACACTCAGGGTTTATCGGATTATTTGCATGAAGTTTTTCCTAACCAACCTATAAAAGTAGTTATTGCGTACGATTGTCGTCATAACAGTAATACTTTGGCAAAGGTTGTGGCTGATGTTTTCTCAGCAAATGGAATTCAGGTTTACTTGTTTTCTGATTTACGTCCTACTCCAGAATTATCTTTTGCGCTTAAATATTTAGGTTGCCAATGCGGTATTGTACTTACTGCTTCGCACAATCCACCAGAATATAATGGTTACAAAGTATATTGGGAAGACGGCGGACAAATTGTACCTCCACAAGATGCTGCGATTATTAATGTTATCGAAAATTTGAGCTACGATAAAATTAAATTTAATGCTAACGAAAGTTTGATTAAATATATTGACACTGAAATTGACAAAGCGTTTGTTCAATCGTCTATAGAAAATGCGAGTTTTAATACTCCGGCAGAAGCCAAAGATAATTTACATATTGTTTTTACTTCTTTGCACGGAACTTCTATAAAATCTGTTCCTGATACTTTGTCTCAGGCTGGTTATAACAATGTACATATTGTTCCAGAACAAGCTGTTCCAGACGGAAATTTCCCGACTGTAAAATCTCCAAACCCAGAAGAACCAGAAGCTTTGACTATGGCTTTGGCTTTGGCAGACAAAACAAATTCTGATATTGTTGTTGGAACTGATCCTGATTGTGACCGTTTAGGTGTTGCTGTTAGAAATAACGAAGGCAAAATGATTTTGCTAAACGGAAATCAGACGATGGTTTTAATGACTTCGTTTTTATTGAAACAATGGAAAAAAGCCGGAAAGATTAACGGAAAACAATTTGTTGGTTCTACTATTGTTTCAACTCCGATGATCATGGAATTGGCAACAAGTTATGGCGTAGAATGCAAAGTTGGTCTTACAGGTTTTAAATGGATTGCTAAAATGATCAAAGATTTTCCTGAACTGCAGTTTATTGGCGGTGGTGAAGAAAGTTTTGGTTTTATGGTTGGCGATGCAGTTAGAGATAAAGATGCGGTTGCGGCTACATTATTAATATGTGAAGTTGCAGCTCAGGCAAAAGCAGCCGGAAGTTCTGTTTATAAAGAACTTTTACAGCTTTATGTAGAAAATGGTTTTTACAAAGAATTTTTGGTTTCGCTGACTAAAAAAGGAATGGAAGGTTTGGAAGAAATCAACCAAATGATGATTAATTTACGTCAAAATCCTTTGAAAGAAATCAATGACGAAAGAGTAATTATGGTTGAAGATTATCAATCATCTATTGCTTTAAATTTATTGACAGGAGAAGAGTCTACAATGGATATTCCTAAATCTAATGTATTGATTTATTATACTGCGGATGGCTCTAAAATTTGCGCAAGACCAAGTGGTACTGAGCCAAAAATTAAATTCTATATCAGTGTAAATGCAGAATTAGAATCGGTTTCAGATTTTGATGCTGCCGAAAGTTTCTTAGATCAGAAAATAAAAAACATCATTGCAGATATGCAATTGAGTTAAATAGCTTACACAAATTTATATCCAAACCCGACAAGTTTTTTAAGCCTGTCGGGTTTTAATGGTAAAATAACAATCTAATAAATGAGTACTTTCAAAAAAATAGTTCCTTTTATCTATCCGTATAAAAAATACGCATTCTTAAACATCTTTTTTAATGTTTTGTATGCCCTTTTTAGTACGCTTTCTTTTGTGGCATTAATTCCAATGCTTCAGGTTTTGTTTGACCAGACAAAGGAAAATAAGATAAAACCTGTATATCACGGAATTTTAAATCTTCAGAAATATGGTGAAGATTATCTGAGCTATTATATTACTACAACGAAAGGCGATCATGATCCGGGTTACATTTTATCTGTAATGGTAGCGATCATAATTTCGATCTTTTTACTAAAAAACTTAGCCGATTATTTAGCTATGTTTTTTATTACTTTTTTACGAAATGGAGTTTTAAAAGACATGCGAAATGCGATGTACAAAAAAACACTAGATCTGCCTTTGGCTTTTTATTCTGAAAAAAGAAAAGGAGATGTTATCTCAAGAATTTCTGCAGATGTAAACGAGGTGCAAAACTCATTTCTTGCTATATTAGAACTTATTGTAAAAGAACCTTTAACGATAGTTTTTACCATAACGACTATGTTAATCATTAGTGCGAAGCTAACGTTATTTGTTTTCGTTTTTATTCCGATTTCCGGCTACATTATTTCATTAATCGGAAAACAACTTAAAAAACAATCTACAAAAGCACAAGAAGAACAAGGAACATTTTTATCTACTATAGAGGAAACTATTGGCGGATTAAAAGTAGTTAAGGGATATAATTCTGAAAATTATTTTAATACTGTTTTTAGAAATTCAACAGAACGTTTCTTTACATTATCTAACAGTATTGGTAATCGCCAGAACTTAGCTTCGCCTGCGAGTGAGTTTATGGGAATTACGGTAATCGCAATTTTGCTTTGGTACGGAGGTCAAATGGTTTTGATTGACAAAACGCTTGCCGGCGCTTCTTTTATCGCGTATATGGGATTGGCTTATAACATTCTTACGCCTGCAAAAGCGATCTCTAAAGCTTCTTACGGAGTAAAAAGAGGAAATGCCGCTGCAGAACGTGTTTTAGAAATTTTAGATCAAGAAAATCCAATTGTTTCTAAACCTGATGCAATAGAAAAAACATCCTTTGATAATAACATTACAGTTCAAAATATCAACTTTAAATACGAAGAAGAAACGGTTTTAAAAGACTTTTCTCTTACGATTAAAAAAGGACAAACTGTAGCTCTTGTTGGTCAGTCTGGAAGTGGAAAAAGTACGATTGCTAATTTACTGACTCGTTTTTATGATGTAAACGACGGAACTATTTCTATTGACGGAATTAACATCAAAGACATGAATCTGCAATCGCTTCGCAGCTTAATGGGATTGGTAACGCAAGACAGTATTTTATTTAATGATACAATTAAAGCAAATATTTCTTTAGGAAAATTAGACGCTACAGATGATGAAATTATCGAAGCGCTAAAAATTGCTAATGCTTACGAATTTGTAAAAGATCTTCCAGCAGGAATTTATACTAATATTGGTGACAGCGGAAATAAACTTTCTGGCGGACAAAAACAACGTTTATCTATTGCCCGCGCAGTTCTAAAAAATCCACCGATTATGATTTTGGATGAAGCTACATCTGCATTGGATACAGAAAGCGAGAAATTTGTTCAGGTTGCTTTAGAAAATATGATGCAGAACAGAACTTCGATCGTGATTGCGCATAGACTTTCTACAATTCAAAAAGCAGATACAATTGTCGTTATGCAAAAAGGAAAAATCGTTGAGCAAGGAACTCACGAAGAGTTAATTGCACAAAACGGAACTTATAATAAACTGGTAACAATGCAGTCTTTCGAATCTTAAGATTCAGCTTTATTACCAAATTAGATTTACACAGATTAAAGAATTATTAAAACTCATTTTAATTTTTTTAATCTGTGTTTATTTTTTTAACTTAGATACAGATAACGATTTATCGCTTAAATCACTGCCAATGTATCTTAACAATCCCAACATAAAACTGCCGGAAGATCCAGATACTGTTGTTTGGAAATACTTAGACTTATCTAAATTTCTTGATTTACTGCTTTCGCGAAAGTTATTTATGTCGCGTTCTGATAAATTTGAAGATCAGTACGAAGGCACTTTTAGCGAACCTACTTACGAGGAGATTAAAAAACTCGCAATCGATAATCCCGACTTTTTAAATTATTACAAAACACACCGAGAAAAAGTAGCTATAAGCAGCTGGCATATTAACGAATATGAATCTTTTGCAATGTGGCAGATTTTCACTCAAAACAGCGAAGGTTTAGCAATTCAGTCTACAATTGGAAGATTGCAAAAAGCATTAAAACCAGAAAATAATTTTGATCAGTATATTGGCGAGGTAAATTATATCGATTACAGAAAAGAATACATTCCGTTTGATGATTTGTTTTTTCCGTTTTTATTCAAAAGAAAAAGTTTTCAATACGAACGTGAAGTCCGTATTTTAACTGATACTTCCAAAAGTACCATAAAACTAAATGACGGATTGAAAATCAATGTTGATATCAACCAGTTAATTGAAAAAATATACATTCATCCTAAATCTGAAAACTGGTACAAAAAGCTAGTAATCGAATTGGTAGAAAGATTAGATTTTGGTTTTGAAATCGAAAAATCTGATTTAGAAAGTGATATATTAATCTAAGATACTAAGGTTCTAAGTTTCTGAGGTACTAAGATTTTTTAATTCCGCGGCATAAAAAAAACATTTGAAAAATTAAGACTTAATTTTTCAAATGTTTTTTTTAAAGTAATAATATAATCGTTTTGATCTATATAATTTGTGTCAAAAAAACTTAGTACCTCAGAAACTTAGAACCTTCGCATCTTAGATCGGCTTATAAGCCTTCACTTCCCATTTTTTAGAAGCTAAATCTATATAGTTATAATGTAATACATCGTTTTTATCAAACTGTCCGTTTTGGTTGGTATCTTCAATTGTTCTAAAATACAAACGGCTTTTAGAATCAATTAAACTCCAATCTACTAATTCCTGAAAATCTTCAGAAACCTTTGTGAAATTTTCTCCGCTGATATCACTTAAATACAATGTTTTAATATCACTTGTATCAATTTTTCCGTCTTTATTGGTATCTGCATCAGCCAGCGTATAAACTACAACTTGGTTTTTAGTTTTATCGGCAACGGGTTTTAAATAAGTAGCTGTTAAAATCAAAACAGGTTTATCTGTTAAAGCATGAATTGAATCTGAATCTACTTTTTGAAATTTTAGATTCTGCAAATAACCTGTAATTTCATATTCGCCTAAATTCGAAATTGTAAAACTTACATCATTTACACTCGAAGATCCGTAACGGGCTTTTGATCCTTTTTCGTACACTCTTAAATCTCCAACCGGATGAATTAAATAATTGGTTCCTTCCATCTGAATTGGCAAATCTGCCACTTCTATCTGTGTAGAATCAGTTTTAGGAAGTACACCAGCTTTACTGGCTGCATCATAAATTACTTTTGGCTTTTGAACTTCCTCACGACAACTTCCTAAAGTTCCGATGATTACTAAGGCTATATATTTTAAATAATTTTTCATCTGCATCAATTATATTCGGTTATCAAATATAGGGTTTTTGATTTTAATATTTATTTTTATTGAATTTTACTAGAGCAAAGATATTGAGAAGTACAATGCCGAAATAGCCAAGAAATAAAATCCAATAATTTTTATAGTTATCCTGAAGCTTTCTATATTCCTCCTCTCTTTGTCGCTTTCCCCAACTGTGATCAATATAGCAGATACAGGATTTCTGTGCTTTTTCTTTAATTGTTTCAACATCTTCACGTTTGGGACGTTCAAAAATCCAAATGTCATCATTATAAAGCATCCAAGTTGAAATATTTTCTGTATAAAGAATATCTACAACTTCAACAAAAACCTCGTAATCCATTTTTTTTCCAAAATGAACTCTAATTCCATTAATTGTATCATTATCCCTTCTTAGTTTTTTCAAAGAAAAGCGTAATTTATTTAAGCTGTCATTATTATATTTTATAGATCTTTCAAAAGCAAAAACTTTATACTTTCTTAAATCTTTAACCTTATTTGTTATAAAAGATTCATTATTTCTAAAGTTCACATCTAATCCCTTAATATCATGAAGATAATCAGTTTGATAAAAGTGAAGCAAAAACAATAACGGAATAAAAATCAAAGAAATCAATCCAGGAACATAAAAAATTCTCTTCCGTTTTTTTATCATAACCTCGCATTCAACTTAACGTTAAAAACTCTTGAAGTCATATAATTTGGAATTGCATATTGATTTTTGGAATACACATCGCGTACCCAGGTATTCGTAATAGCGTTTTGATTGTTGAAAATATTAAAAATTTCAAGACCAATAGATAATTCTTTAAAGTTTTTAAGCCAGCTTGTTTTAGTAAGCTGCGTACTGCTGTCAACAAAAACTTTAGCAAAACCAATATCGGCTCTTCGGTAATCATTAAGTCTGTTTTGATATAAATAGGGATCAGAATAAGAAGGCGATCCACCTGGCAGGCCAGTATTGTAAACTAGATTTAAATATACTTTTACACTCGGAATATTGGGCATATAATCCTGAAACAACATTGCAAATTTTAAACGCTGGTCTGTCGGACGCGCAATATATCCTTTGTCTTCGTAATTTTCTTCTGTTTTTAAATAACCAAAACTTATCCAGGATTCTGTTCCGGGAACAAATTCTCCATTCAGTCTAAAATCTAAACCTTGTGCATACGCTTTTGCATTATTATTGGCAACATAGCGAATTCTAACATTATCAATAGAATACGTATTTACATCCGAAAGTGATTTATAATACACTTCTGTAACCCATTTAAATGGACGATCCCACATTTTAAAATTATAATCGTTACTCAAAACAATGTGTACTGATTCTTGTGCTTTTACATTTGGATTTACAACTCCGTCTAAATCTCTTAATTCTCTATAAAAAGGAGGTTGATAATACAATCCGCCCGAAAGCCTGAAAATCATATCTATATCCCAATCTGGTTTTATGGCAAATTGAGCTCGCGGACTAAAAACGATTTGATTTTTTCCTTCAACAGCGGCGCCATCAACATTCCAACTTTGGAAACGAGCCCCAAGATTATACCAAACCTGATTGGAACCTAAATCTGCTTTTTGATTGAATTGTGCGTAACCCGAAAATCTATTTATGGTATTGAAATTCGTTGCGCGAACATCCTGATACGGCAATAAAGGCCCTGTATAAGGTTCGTAAGGCTGATTGTTTTCTGGTAGATTAACAATTGGCGGATTTATAGAAAACCCTGCCGAATCTATTACTTCCCACTCTACTACTCTATCACGAATAGATTCTCTAGTGTATTTTAAACCAAATTCTAATTGGCTGTCTCTCCATTCCTTAAAACCTTTAATTTCGATATTAGCGATTAAAGCGTCTAAATCATTTCGGGCATGATTCAATTGTGAACCAATACCACGAGTAAACTCAACATCATCAATTGTGGTCGCTTCATCTGAGTTTGCATTTCCTAATCGGTATTGTGCCAAAATATCAAAGTGCTCTTCTTCTGTAGTATGAAATAAAGAGCCTATTAATTTTAAAGTAAAATCGGGAGAAACTTTGTAAGTCGTTTTTAAAGCACCAAAATAAGTATCGTATTGGTCTCTTTCTTTTCCGTCATAATAAACCGCAAGCGCCATTGGCTGATCTATTGTTCCAAATTTCGTTTCGCGTGTTAAAGGCTCATATAAATATTTATTCTGCGAAATATTTCCTAAAAAGCTCATTTGCCATTTTTCTGAAATATCATAATTAATATTCGTCTGAACATCAACAAAAGTCGGCGTATAATTGGTTTCTGTATCCTGACTATTAACGAGCAGACTATTATTTCTATATCTAAATCCGGTCACGGCAGACCATTTTTTATTTTTAGAAACAAGATCAACAGAAGCACTTCCTCCCAATAAACTCGCTTCTAATGAAGCGCCAAATTCGGTTGGTTTTCTATAAGTAATATCTAAAACAGACGATAATTTATCACCAAATTTTGCCTGAAATCCACCCGCAGAAAAATCAACATTCTGCACCAAATCGGTATTGGTAAAACTTAAGCCTTCCTGCTGTCCTGAACGAATTAAAAACGGACGGTAAACTTCGACTTCATTTACATAAACTAAATTTTCGTCGTAATTACCACCGCGAACTGCGTATTGCGTACTCAATTCGTTATTTGAATTTACGCCGGGAAGTGTTTTTAAAATATTTTCGATTCCGGCATTGGCACCTGGAATTTTCTTTATAGTAGTTTGATCGATATTTACAATTCCCTGAACCCGTTTTTTGTTTTTCGAACTTACAAAAACTTCTCCCATTTGTTCTTGGGAATTGTTCATAACAGGATTAAAAATAAAAATTTCATTCGGTTTTAAACTAACCGTTAAACTCATCATTTTTAATGAAATATGAGTAAAAATTAAGGAAACTTTTTTGTTTGAAGGCACATCAATTTCGAAAACACCATTTGAATCCGATTGTACCGAAACTCCTAAAGAAGAAACATTTACATCAGCAACCGGATGATTTTCGACATCTAGAATAACTCCTTTTATATGTGCTTTTTGAGCAAAAGAAATATAACTTATGCATAAAAAAAGAATCCCGAATATTAACCGTTTATTATTCAAATGCCTGGGTTTTATTTTTGTTGACTTCTAAAAAAATGAGTTTCAAAGATAGTAGAATTACCTACATTATCAACCACTTCAATTTTTAAATCATTTGCTCCTTCTGCCAAAAGTGCATCATCAAAAACATGCGTGATCTTTCTGGTTTTATTTTCATATTCAAACAAAACCCAGTTCCCGTTTAAGTAACCGTTATAAGATTTTATTCCCGACAGTGAATCGCCAATAGTAAATTCAACTTTTTTAACATCACTAATCCATTTGTCCTGAATTGGTTTTGCAATTGTTATAACTGGCGGAATAGTATCTAACACCAAACCATATTGTCCTAAAACTTTTGCTTTAGCAGTATAAACATTTCCTTTTCTTATCGTTCCGTTATAACTTCTGCTGTTTCCGGAGATTTTGGCGATAAAAACTTTATCTTTCAAAGATTCAGCATAAGTGCTGTCTTTTATGGTAATGGTAAAATTTGAATGTACCGGAACAATATCTTCATGAATATAAATGCGATTGTTTTTTACATCAAAATCCATATTAAAATCGTCATAAAAAGTTCCTGTAGGAAAAAACACAGACATGTTATCTTTTTCAAAATTGGAATCTTTATTGTATCGAATGAAATATTTTGAAGTTATTGGCGCTTCTTCTACAACCGGCGCCGCGTTATCATATTCTATCGGAACATTCACAGTACTTAAATTTCCGAAATAATCAGAAACTTCAATTCTGTATGCTGAGGCTAAATTTGGTTCTGCCTTAACAATACCTCGCAGAGAATCTGTTTTTATAATGCTTAACGCAAAAGGTGTTTTCATGAAAAGTTTCTGCACACGCTGTCCTGATTTTTTATATCTCGGATAATCTATCAATGCATTTACATATCGCATTTCATCAAATGAATACGTATTAAACTGATAATTGAAATTTGGGTCACCATTCACGAAAGTGGTAACATTAAAAACGCCGTTTTTGTTGTGAGAAACATCGTCATTATCAACAGCATTAATTCCAAAACCAATTCTTCCGTTAGCTTTTACTTTTCCGGCCAAATAAGTTCCGTCTTTTTGAAGCGCCATATTTAATAATAAAGGCTGTTTCGATTGATTAACGGTTGAATTATAAAGCGGATAAACATACAAACTTGAGATTGTAGGCTTTTTGGTGTCTTTTAAATTTTGATCAAAACCAAAAAATATAGGATTAATTACGAATTCTGTTTTTGAATCGCGAATTTCAAAATGCAAATGCGGTCCTTCCGAAGAACCCGTATTTCCCGAAAGGGCAATTAATTGTCCTTTTGTAATAGGAAGTTCGTTTGGTTTAGGAAAAAACTCAATTTCATACGCTTTTGCGGCATAATGTTCTTTTTTTACATAATCCTGAATTGGTCCAACGGTAGTCTGCAAATGTCCGTACACAGAAGTATATCCGTTTGGATGCGTGATATAAATACATTTTCCGTTTCCGAAAGTAGAAATTTTTATTCTCGAAACGTAGCCGTCTGCGATTGCATAAACGTTCAATCCCTCGCGCTGGTTGGTTTTTAAGTCAAAACCAGCATGAAAATGATTGGGTCTTAATTCTCCAAAATTCCCGGAAAGCTGCATCGGTATATCTAGCGGCGGACGAAAATAATCTTTAGGATACTGCGTTTGGGCAAAAATAGAAGTATAAATCAGGAAGGTAAGTATAGATAATCTCATGAGCAACATTTTTGCTAAGATAAAAAATTAACAGGCAAAATCCGAAGATAAAACTCATAAAAACACAATTGATTGAATTTCATCTCATTGCTTATTTTTAATGCAAAAAAATCGATAAAAAATTGCATTAATAAAAAGGAATATTAACTTTGTAAGATTAAGTAATGAATAGGATTTATAATGAGTGTAATTGCAGAAATAATTGATACTCTTGAATATAAAGTCGAAAAGCTTTTTGAGAAATCTAAAGCTTTAGAGAAAAACAATCAGGTATTACGATTAGAATTGACCAAAGCTGCGCAAATTATCCAGAAACAATCTGAAGAAATGGAGGCTTTGAAGAAGCAATATGAAACACTTAAAATAGCCAATTCGTTGCTCGGCAGCGACAATAACAAGAGAGAGACAAAGCTTAAAATAAATTCATTAATTCGCGAAATTGATTACTGTATAGCACAACTATCAGACTAGAAAACATGGACGGAAAGCTTAGAATAAAAATATCAATTGCAGACAGAGTTTACCCGCTTACGGTTGAACCGTCTCAGGAAGAAGGGCTTAGAAGTGCTTCTAAAAAAATTGATGCTATGATCAAGCAATTCGAAGAAAGTTACGCAGTTCGCGACAAACAAGATGTACTGGCTATGTGTGCCCTGCAATTTGCATCACAGGTAGAACAAAAACAAATTGATAACGCTATCGATGGCGAAGAAACCATTGAAAGAATTAAAAGATTAAATTCGCTTTTAGATCAATATCTCGAAAATTAAACGTTCTTTACAGAAACTAAGATACTGCCTACATTAGTTCACAATTGGTAAACTCAACACTAACAATTTAGAATGAGCGAATCATCACTACTATAGCATGCCACGCTTTATTGCGAGGAAACTTGAACAGTGAGTTAGCTCAAAACTTGTCTTTACGAGTTTATTCAAGCAATTAATGTAGGCTTTTTTTATATATAAATTTTAACAAACATGGACATAACGATCATTATTTCAGGTATAATAGGGATTGCAGCAGGTTTTGCAATCGCTAAAATTATCGAAAAAAGCAATATTTCAAATCTCATCAAAAACGCTAAAAAAGAAGCTTCTTCAATTTTAAAAGACGCTAATTTAGAAGCTGAAAATATTAAAAAAGATAAAATCCTTCAGGCAAAAGAACGTTTTATCGAACTTAAATCAGAACACGAACAAGTTATTTTAGCCAGAGATAAAAAAGTAGCGGAAGTAGAAAAAAGAGTTCGCGATAAAGAATCTCAGGTTTCAAACGAATTATCTAAAGCTAAAAAAGTAAATGATGATTTTGAAGCTAAAACATTAGAATTTAGCACTAAAATTGAAGTTCTAGACAAAAAGCAAGCTGAAGTTGACAAATTACACAAAAGTCAATTGCAACAACTTGAAGTTATTTCTGGGCTTTCTGCCGAAGAAGCAAAAGAGCAATTAGTAGAAGGTTTAAAAGCTGAAGCTAAAAGTAAAGCGATGTCTCATATTCAGGATACTATTGAAGAGGCAAAACTTACTGCACAACAAGAAGCTAAAAAAATCATCATCAATACCATTCAAAGAGTTGGTACAGAAGAAGCGGTTGAAAATTGCGTTTCTGTTTTCAACATTGAATCTGATGACGTAAAAGGTAGAATTATTGGTCGTGAAGGTCGTAACATTAGAGCATTAGAAGCTGCAACAGGAGTTGAAATCATTGTTGATGATACGCCAGAAGCTATTATCCTTTCTTGTTTTGATCCTGTTCGTAGAGAAATTGCTCGTTTGTCTTTGCACAAATTGGTTACTGACGGACGTATTCACCCGGCGCGTATTGAAGAAGTGGTTGCTAAAACAGCAAAACAAATTGACGACGAAATTATCGAAGTTGGTAAACGTACCGTTATCGATTTAGGAATTCACGGTTTACACCCTGAATTGATAAAAGTGGTTGGTAGAATGAAATACCGTTCTTCTTACGGACAAAACTTATTACAGCACTCAAGAGAGGTTTCTAAACTTTGCGGTATTATGGCTGCTGAGTTAGGATTGAATGTGAAATTGGCTAAAAGAGCTGGTTTACTTCACGATATTGGTAAAGTGCCGGATACAGAAAGTGATTTACCACACGCATTGCTAGGTATGCAGTGGGCTGAAAAATATGGTGAAAAAGAAGAGGTTTGTAATGCAATTGGAGCTCACCACGACGAGATTGAAATGAAATCATTATTATCTCCAATTATTCAGGTTTGTGATGCTATTTCCGGAGCTAGACCAGGCGCTAGACGTCAGGTTCTGGATTCATACATTCAACGTTTGAAAGATCTTGAAGAAGTAGCTTACGGATTTAATGGTGTAAAAAATGCTTACGCTATTCAAGCAGGTAGAGAACTTCGTGTAATTGTAGAAAGTGAAAAAGTTTCTGATGATAATGCAGCAAACTTATCTTTTGAAATTTCACAAAAAATACAAACAGAAATGACTTATCCAGGTCAGGTTAAAGTAACTGTAATTAGAGAAACAAGAGCAGTTAATATTGCGAAGTAATTCTCATTTCTTATAAAAAATAATAAAGGCTGTCTCAAAAAGACAGCCTTTATTATTTTATTTATACTCAATATTGTCATTTCGACGAAGGAGAAATCTTCGCAAGCAGCTCGACTTTGTAATTCAATGTTTGTGGAGTTTCTCGCGGAGATTTCTCCTTCGTCGAAATGACAAGATTAATTCATTACACTTTGCCTAACCCAATAAAGTTATTTACATATCGTTAAAAACGATTTTAAAACAAGTCCCTACTCCAACTTCACTTTCTACAGAAATACTTCCTTTCATGGCTTCTATTTGATTTCTGGTGATATACAATCCAATTCCTCTTGCTTCCTCATGTTTGTGAAATGTTTTATACATCCCAAAAAGTAAATCTCCGTAAATGCTCAAATCAATACCTAAACCGTTGTCTGTAATTTTTAGCGATTTATAACCTTCGGGCTCTATCGAAAAATCAAACGTAATTATTGGGTCGCGATCCGGATGCGCATATTTTATAGCATTCGTGGTAAAATTCAGCAAAACACTTTCCAGATAAGCCGGATTAAAATTAATCGTCAGGTATTTTGGAACATTATTTACAATCGTAACTTTTGTCTGCTTGTCGTAGCCTTTTATGGTCGAAACTGTTTTGTCGATGTATTCACAAATCTTCAACGGCACAACAGCAATGTTTATGTTATTCTGCGTTTTTACGATCTGGGTTAAATTTGAAATGGTTTCATTTAAATCATTCGAAACCGTACGCAGATGTTCCAGCATTTCAGAAACAGTTTCTTTTTCTACATCGGCATCAATAAAATCTAAAATCGATTTTATGTTTCCTGCCTGCGTATTCAAATTGTGCGAAACGATATGAGAAAAATTCAGCAATCTACTGTTTTGATCGCTGTACAATTTCATTGTTTTGATTAGATCGAGTTCTTTTTCTTTTTGCAGAGAAACATCAGTATGAGTTCCAATAACGCGCATTGGTTTTCCATCTTCATCTCGCTTGATTACTTTTCCGCGATCTAAAATCCATTTGTAATTACCGCTCGAAGTCATTACACGATGGTAATTTTCGTAGTATGGAATCTTATTATCAAAATGTTCCTGAATATCTGAATAATATTTTGGAAGATCATCGGGATGCACAATTTTATCCCAGCGCTCTGGATCATCAAAAATATCTGTTGATTCTAATTCTAAAATTTTAAGCGAAAGTGAAGAATAAAAAACACTATTGGTCATCATATCCCAATCCCAAATACCAACTGTTGACGCATCAAGCGCAAACTGAAAGCGTTCTTCTGAAATTCGAAGTTTTTCTTCTTTATCTTTTAAATCGGTAATATCAGAAACGTGGCCAAAAAAGCTGACTTTTTCATCTGGTGATTGTTCTGATTTTGCTGAAATTTTAAACCATCTCAAACCTTTTACGGGCAGTACGGCTCTAAACTCAATTTCCCAGGGTTTTATTTCTTTTCGTGCTTTGACCAAAGATTGAAAAAACATTTCGCGATCCTGCGCAAAAATTCTATCGTAAATAATATAGATTATCTCGTTGGTAAACTTACTTACCGGAAGTTCAAAAATATCGTCAGCAGATTTGCTGACAAGGGGAAAAGAATAATTATTATTTTTGTCGATAACAAACTGAAAAAGCAAATCGGGCATTTCTGCAAACAATTTTTTGTAAAAATTATTCACCTCTATGCAATCTTCATTTCCATACAAATCAAAAACCATATATTACTATTTTAGGTAAATACTTACAATTTTTATTTCCAAAACGATAAAAACATAATTTAAACCGATAAAATTAAATTTGATTAATAATTTAACACAATATATTAATTATTCCTTTAGAAATAACGGCTTTCTGACAAAATTATTTCCTTGGATGAAAAGAATGCATCACTTCTTTTAAAAAACTTCGATCTAAATGCACATAAATTTCGGTAGTAGTAATCGATTCATGACCCAACATAAGCTGAATAGATCTTAGGTCTGCACCATTTTCCAACAAGTGGGTTGCAAAAGAATGACGCAAGGTATGCGGACTGATATTTTTCTTTAAACCGACCTTAAGTGCTAAACTTTTTATAATCGTAAATACCATGGCACGAGTGAGTTGTCCTCCTCTTCGGTTTAGGAATAAAGTATCTTCAAAACCTTTTTTTATGATCAGGTTTGAGCGAATTTCTTTTTGGTAGGTTTCTATATATCGCTGCGCAAATTTACCGATTGGAACAAAACGTTCTTTATTTCCTTTTCCGGTAATTTTTATAAAACTTTCTTCAAAAAAGAGGTCTGAAATTTTAAGTGAAATTAATTCTGAAACACGAAGTCCGCAACCGTATAAGGTTTCCAGCATGGCACGATTTCTCTCGCCTTCGTTTGAACTTAAATCTATAACAGCAATTAGTGAATCAATTTCTTCAACAGAAAGTGTATCTGGGAGTTTTCTTCCGGTTTTTGGACTTTCTATTAATTCAAGGGGATTATCGTTTCTGTAGTCTTCAAAAATTAAATAACTGAAAAAACTTTTTAAACCGGAGATTATTCTTGCCTGTGATCGCGGATTTACTTCTTTGGCTACTTCGTAAATAAACTGCTGTAAAGTTTCATCTGTAATTTTTAGAGGCGAAATATCAATATTATTTACTTCTAAAAAAAGACACAAACGCTCAATATCAAAGCTGTAGTTTTCGATTGTATTTTTAGACATTCCTCTTTCTATCCGCAAATACGATTGATAATCTTTTATATATCTATTCCAATTCATAACTACAAAGTAAAACATTTTAGGCATAAAAAAACCTTCCCGTTTAGAGAAGGTTTTAAATATATTTTAAATTCAAAAATTAGAATTTATAAGCTGCAGAAATTGCAAAAACACTGTTTTTTGGACTGTCATAATATTCATCAAAATCCTCTGCATTGTAATCTGCAACATTCGATAAACCTACTGTATAGCGAACACCTACAGAAAAATTGTCTGTAAAGTTATAACCACCACCAAAATTAAAACCAAAATCTGTAGATTTATAAAGATCTTTTACATCTTCACCTTCTTGTTTTGCAGATACTAAGAAACCTATTTGAGGACCTGCCTCTACTGTCCATTGTTTTGTAATAAAAAATTTGGCTAAAACCGGAACGTTAATATAATTTAATTTAGAATCGAAATCGCTGCTTCCAGGTCCTTCAAGTTTAGCACCTTGCGTAGAAAACAAAACCTCTGGCTGAATAGCCAATCTCTCAATAACTTTAATTTCTGCAAAACCTCCTACTTGAAAACCTATTAAAGATTTTGCATCCCAATAATTTCCTCCTGCAAAAGAAGCAACATTAAGACCTCCCTTTACTCCAAATCTTGTTTGCTGAGCATTTGCAAATCCAAATGCTAAAATCGCAACTAGTGATAAAACAATTTTTTTCATTTTTTTATTTCGTTAAAGTTTAGAAAACAAACCTAAAAAACGTATATTAAATTTCCTAATAAAACAAATTAAAAAACAATTACTTAAAGTTAAAATAAAAAATCATTATCAGCTGTATTACATTGATTTAAAATATATTAATCTTATATTTCTCACTAAAAAAAGCAAATCCATACATTTTTGCGGATTTTAAAATTAACAAGATTAATATTTCAATAACAAAAAAGCTTTCCCAAAATGAGAAAGCTTTTTAAAGATTTTTTATCGTCTAAAAGATTAAAAATGCAATGCAAATCCAACATTTAATTGAAATACATCTTTACCATAATCGTCATTTAACGAAATGTTGTAACGTAATCCTGGCTCAATTGAAATGTTTTTTCCAATAAATAAAGCATAACCACCTTGTAATCCTAAGTAAGATGGATTTTCATCAGCACCTTTTATACTTGCTCCAGTGTAAGAAGCTTCTAAAGGAAACTTGTTAAGCAAATAATACTTTGCACCCACTTTGTAAGCGATTGAATTTACACTATGACCTTGGTCATTATAACCTAAACCAGCTTTTACAGCTAAATTATCAGCAACGAAGTAACCTGCTTCAGCTCCAACTCCCCACTCAGTTTCTCCATCCTGCGAGCTTAAACGGAATCCTGTATTTCCTACGTTAGTAGCTCCGAAACCAGTATTAGTTTCAATTAACCATTTTCCTTTTGCTGTTTGCTCTTGAGCATTAGCAAATCCGAAAGTCAATACTGCCAAAGCAGCAAAAATCATTTTTTTCATATTGTATTTTTTTAATTACAACCTCAAAAGTAAAATTAGACTTACAAAAAAACATCCCCTAAAAGAAAATAAAGTATTAAAATAAGACAAACAGAATAAACACATCAAATCATTGATTAACAACAAAAAACACCAAAATACAGGATATTACAGAGGTTTAAAATCGACTTAGTGGGAATTTTATTAATTAAATAAACTAAAATATAAAACAATAATTTTCTGAATTTGTAGTTTTGACCAGTAAATAACATTTATAAATAATACCAAACTTTTAAAAAACACATTTATGAAAAAGATACTTTTAGCAGCTGTCCTGTTCCTTGCAACATCAGCTACAATACAAGCACAATTATTAAAAATTGGTGTAAAAGCAGGGGTTAACTTTGCAAGTCAAACTGGAGATGCATCACTTAATGGTGTTGCTTTTGATAAAGACGGAATTACTAGTTACCATGCAGGTTTAGTAGCTGAAGTTAAATTACTTGAAAAATTCTCGATTCAGCCAGAGCTTTTGTATTCAACACAAGGAGCAACTTACAAAAATGCTGTACAAGACTTTAAAAATGAATTAGGTTATATATCAATTCCTGTAATGGCTAAAATCTATATGACTAAATCATTAAGTTTAGAAGTTGGGCCACAAGCTTCATTTTTAGTAAGCGAGAAAAATAATTTTGACGTTAAAGATGCTGAAACTTTTGAGTTTGGTGTTAACGCTGGTTTAGGCTTAAAAATTACTGAAGGTATATTTGTTCAGGCTCGTTATGGTTTAGGATTAACAGAAGCTTCTAAAAATGCAGATGTTAAAAACTCAGTAGTACAATTATCAGCAGGATTTATGTTCTAAAAAATAATATCACATACTTTTATATAAACCGTTCTAATATTTGGAACGGTTTTTTTATTTTTACAAGATTCAATTCTAATACTAATAATTCAATTTAAAGCAAAGCATAAAAACATGAAAATCTGCATCATCAACGGACCCAATTTAAATCTTTTAGGAAAACGCGAACCAGAAGTTTACGGAAGTCAAACCTTTGAAGATTATTTTGAAATCCTGCAGACAAAATTTCCAAACGTTGAACTTTCCTATTATCAAAGCAATATTGAAGGAGAATTGATCGGGAAAATTCAGGAAGTTGGCTTTACTTTTGACGGAATTATTTTAAACGCCGGCGCATACACGCACACTTCAATTGGTTTGGGCGATGCTATGAAAGCGGTGACAACTCCAGTTATAGAAGTTCACATTTCTAATACATATGCCCGCGAAAGTTTTAGACATCAATCGTATTTATCCGGAAATGCAAAAGGTGTTATTTTAGGTTTTGGCTTAAAAATCTACGAATTAGCAATTCAATCATTCTTATAAGATTTCTTTTAACAAATTTTTAATAAGCAGCATTTTTTCATCTTGTATTTTTGATATAGAAAAATACTTTATGAGAAACTATATTTTATTTGCCTTTATACTTTTTTCAATTTCCAACTTTGCTCAAATCAAAGGAACAATTACAGATCAAAAAGGAAATCCACTGCCTTTTGTTTCCGTTTTTGAGGAAAACACCTATAGCGGTACAACTTCAAATGAACAGGGGAAATATCAGCTGAATGTCAAAGAAATTGGCAAAAATAAAATCACATTTCAATATTTAGGTTTTAAAACACAAAAGATTTCTGTCTCTCCAGATTCTAAAACAATTGTTTTGGATGTGCAGCTGCAGGAAGAAAGTTTTGCTTTAAACGAAGTTGTAATTGATCCTAAAAATAATCCTGCAAACGCGATTATAAAAAGTGCCATTGCCAATAAAAAAGAAAACTCCGAAAAAACTTCCCGATACACTGCTGATTTTTATTCTAAAGGAATGTTTAAAGTTAAAGATCTGCCTAAAAAAATATTAGGTAAAAAGATAGATCTTGGCCCAGATATGGCTTCTAATTTAGATTCTACAGGAACAGGTATTTTATATTTATCTGAAACCATTTCTAAGGTCAGTTTTGAGAAACCGAATAAACTCAAAGAAAATATTGTTGCTTCAAAAATCTCTGGAAACAATAGAGGTTACAGCTACAATACTGCTGCGTTATCTACTTATGATTTTTATGATAATACGCTGGATTTTGATGTAAAGTTAATATCTCCAATTGCCGATAACGCTTTCAATTATTATAAATACAAATTAGAAGGTACTTTTTTTGATTCCAACAATCAGGAAATCAACAAGATTAAAGTAACGCCAAAACGAGATAAAGAACCTGTTTTTGAAGGTTATATTTATATTGTTGACGACAGTTTTGCGATTTATGCGATAGATCTGGATATAAAAGGTTACCGAATGAAAAATGAATTCACTGAATTAATGACTTTAAAACAAAGCTTTAGTTATAATTCTAAAAATAAAATCTGGTCGAAAAACGCTCAGACTTTATCTTTTAATGCGGGAGTTTTTGGTATCAAATTTTCGGGACAATTTAATTATGTTTATTCTAATTATGAGTTTCCGGATGCTTTTCAAAAGAAGACTTTTGGTAACGAAATTGTTGCTTTTGAAGCCAATGCGAATAAGAAAGATGACGCCTTTTGGAATGAAATTCGACCAATTCCGCTGACAATTGAAGAAAGTGCTGATTACACCAAAAAAGACAGTTTGCAAACCATAAGAAAATCGCAGAAATACACTGATTCTGTTGATGCAAAAGGCAACAAGTTTAAAATTTTCGACATTTTAATGGGCTACGATTACAAGAATACTTTCAAAAAATATGCTTTTAAATATGACGGATTATTAAATATTGCTTCTTTAAGTTTTAATACGGTTCAGGGTTTTAATTTTGATTCTGGCTTTTCTTTTAGAAATTGGGATGACGAAAAAGGAAAAAGCACTTCTATCAAAACTACTTTTAATTATGGTTTTTCAGACGAGCGTTTTCGTGTTACCGGAGAATTTTATCATAAATTCAACAATATAAATTATGCTACAATAGGCGTTTCTGGCGGAACAAAAGTGGCTCAGTATAATAGTGCTGAACCTATAAGTAAAATTGTCAATTCGGTAAGTTCTTTATTTTTTAAAGACAACTACATGAAACTTTACAATTTAGAATTTGCTCAGATTAATTATGCGCAGGATGTGGCAAATGGAGTAAATTTGTTTGCTAAAGTAGCTTATGAACAGCGAAAACCTCTTTTTAATACAACAGATTATTCGTTCTTTAAAAGAGATGATATTTATTCTTCTAATAATCCGCTTGCGCCAAATGATTTTGAAACTCTTGCTTTTGATCCGCATCATTTATTCAAAGCGACATTGACTGCCAAAATTAATTTCGGAAACAAATATATTTCAAGGCCAGACGGAAGATATAATTTCAAAGACGACAAATACCCTACTGTATTTTTAACTTTTGAAAAAGCATTTGCAGCAAGCGAGAAAAATTATGAATTTGAACGAATTGGTGCTTCAGTACAATATGATTTATCGTTAGGAAATAAAGGTGTTTTGGGAATGAATTTTAGAGCCGGAAAATTCTTTAATGCCGAAAATATCTCTTTTATAGATTACAGACATTTTAACGGAAATCAAACGCATATCGGCACGAGCGATCGTTATTTAAATGTTTTTAATTTAATGCCGTACTATGCAAATAGTACAAACGACAGTTATCTTGAAAATCATTTAGAATACAATGACACTGGTTTTATTATGAATAAAATTCCGTTGTTGAATCTTTTAAAATCGACTATGAATTTAGGTTTTCATTCGCTCGCCATTCCCGATAGAAAACCATATACCGAGTTTACTGTTGGTTTGGACAATCTTGGTTTTGGAAAATTTAAATTCTTCAGAGTAGATTATGTGCATTCTTATCAAGGCGGAATACAACAAAATGGTGTTGTTTTTGGCTTGAAGATTTTGAATGTATTGAATTAAAAGGGGCAAAGGTTATGAGGTACAAAGGTACAAAGGTTTTTTCCCGCAGATTTAGCAGATTTTAGAGATTTTTCATATTAGGAGAATTCGCTGAATCCGCTAAATCTACGAGAAACTAAATTTTATTTTGAAACTTGATATGCTTTGCGTGGGCTTCGACTTCGTTCAGCCGGACAAATAGGAAATCTTAAAATCTCAGAAATTTAGCGCCTCAACATCTTTGCACCTTTGTAACCCTGAACATTTAAACCTCTCTCAATGATAATCATCCGGCTCAATATGTATCAAAACATTGCCTAATTGGGGAATTAATTCTTTAAGTGTATCTTGAAGTTTATGTGATAAATCATGTCCCTCTTTTACCGAAATTTTTGCTGAAACAATGGCATGCAGATCTACATGATATTTCATTCCGGCTTTGCGGATGAAACATTTTTCGGTTCCTAAAATGCCAGGAACTTTTAATGCTTTTACACGAATTTCTTCGACTAAATCATCGTTTAGGTTTTCATCCATGATTTCACCAAGCGCAGGTCTAAAAATTTTATAGCTGTTGTATAAAATAAAAAAAGCAGCAAAAAGTGCGGCCCAATCATCTGCAGACTCGTAACCTTTGCCCATAATTAAAGCAAAAGAAATTCCGATAAATGCGGCAACCGAAGTAATTGCATCACTACGGTGGTGCCATGCATCTGCTGCAAGAGACGAACTATTGGTTTGTTTACTGCGTTTCATTACCAAACGAAAAGAATATTCTTTCCAGATAATAATAGCTCCTAAAACATAAAGTGTCCATGATTTTGGTAAATCGTGCGAAGTCTGAATATTGGCAATACTTTCGTAACCAATAATAGTTGCCGAAGTAATCAAAAATCCAACAACCAAAAAAGTAATTAAAGGTTCGGCGCGCCCATGTCCGTATGGGTGATTTTCATCAGCCGGTTTATTAGAATACTTGATTCCGAATAAAACCAGACAAGACGAAAATATGTCCGTAGTTGATTCGATCGCATCAGCAATCAAGGCATAAGAATTGCCAAAAAAACCTGCCAATCCTTTTACAAGGGCCAAGCAGGTGTTTCCGACTATACTGAAGATAGTAGCTTTTATAGCTTTTTGTTCGTTTGTCATTTAACGACTATTTATTTTGCCACGAATTTCACTAATTACACAAATCTTCATTTTAAAAATTCGTGAAATTCGTGAAATTCGTGGCTAACTTTTTTACGCTCTAATAATTTTTGCGCCAATTGCTCTTAAACGCTCGTCGATACGCTCGTATCCACGGTCGATTTGTTCGATGTTCTGAATTGTACTTGTTCCTTTAGCAGATAATGCTGCAATCAATAATGAGATTCCTGCGCGAATATCAGGAGAAGACATTGTTGTTGCTTTCAATTGAGATTCAAAATTATGTCCCATAACCACCGCTCTGTGCGGATCGCATAACATGATTTTTGCTCCCATATCGATTAATTTATCAACGAAGAACAAACGGCTTTCAAACATTTTTTGATGAATTAAAACATCGCCTTTTGCTTGTGTTGCTACAACCAAAACAATACTTAATAAATCAGGCGTAAAACCTGGCCACGGTGCATCTGCAATTGTTAAAATAGAACCATCAATATCTGTTTTTACTTCGTACCCGTCTTTGTGAGCAGGAATGTAAATATCGTCGTTACGTTTTTCAATCGTAATTCCAAGTTTTCTAAAAGTATTCGGAATCAAACCTAAATTTTCCCAGCTTACATTTTTGATTGTGATTTCGCTTTTTGTCATAGCCGCAAGACCAATCCAAGAACCGATTTCGATCATATCAGGAAGAATTCTGTGCTCGCATCCGCCAAGGCTTTCAACTCCTTCAATTGTCAATAAGTTAGAACCAACTCCAGTGATTTTAGCTCCCATAGAGTTTAGCATTTTACACAATTGTTGCAAATAAGGCTCACATGCAGCGTTGTAAACTGTTGTTTGACCTTTTGCCAAAACTGCAGCCATTACGATATTTGCAGTTCCGGTAACAGAAGCTTCGTCAAGTAACATATCTGTTCCTTGTAATCCTTCTGCAGGAGATTCTACTCCGTAAAAGTGATCTTCTCTGTTATATCTAAATTTTGCTCCAAGATTAATAAAACCTTCAAAGTGCGTATCTAATCTACGACGGCCAATTTTATCTCCTCCCGGTTTTGGAATATATCCTTTTCCGAAACGAGCTAAAAGCGGTCCAACAATCATAATAGAACCACGAAGAGCTCCACCTTCTTTTTTGAAAGCTTCCGTTTCTAAATAACCAACATTTACCTCATCGGCTTGAAATGTAATAGAACCTGGTTCGTTTCTTTGAATTTTCACCCCTAAATTCCCCAGCAATGTGATTAATTTATTGATGTCAATAATGTCAGGAATATTATTAATTCTTACTTTATCTCCTGTAAGAAGTACGGCACATAAAATTTGTAATGCCTCGTTTTTTGCGCCTTGTGGCGTAATTTCTCCTTTTAATGATATTCCGCCTTCAATTTTAAATACTCCCATATTTTCTTTTTAAGTTGCTAAGGTTCTGAGATTCTGAGGTTCTGAGCTAAAAAAACTTAGCATCTTAGTCCCTTAGTATCTTAGTAACTTTATTAAACGTTCTTTTGATTATTATTTTAAGGTTCTGAGTTACTGAGGTTCTAAGGTTCTGAGCTAAAATCTTAGAAGCTTAGGCACTTAGCCTCTTTTTTATTTTTGATTATTATTTTTCTGAAAAGGTTTTGGTTTTCCGCCTTTATTATTGTTGTTATTCTTGTTGCTTTGAATTTTTGGCTGTCCGGCTGGCGAAATTTTATTCGACATACGCTTGTTGGTACGCATTAAATCTGTCGTGTTCAAAAGTTCTTCTGTACTTTGCAACAAGTTGATTTTTCCTCCAGACAATTCATATAAATGCTCAAAAATCACATCGTCTTTTACTGTGTCTTTGTTCCAGCTTAAATATGATTTTTTCATGTGATTAGCAATTACCAATACCAATGCATTTTTCATTTCGCCGTCTTCCCATTTATTGGCAACATCAATCATGTATTTGATATTGTTACCATAAAATCTATATTTCGGGAAGTTTTGCGGATAATGAAGTACATCTGGTTTCAATTGCAATACATCACGCGACGGAATTGGATACGGAGATTCTACATCTAATTTAAAATCAGACATAATAAACAACTGATCCCATAGTTTATGCTGAAAATCTGGCACATCACGCAAATGCGGATTCAGACTTCCCATAACTTGTATGATATATTTGGCTGCTTTGTTACGCGTTTCGGCGTCTTCAATAACAGTTGCCTGATCGATCAGTTTTTGCAAATGACGACCATATTCGGGAATAAGTAAACGCTGTCTTTCAGAATTATATTCTAAATTGAAAACAACATCATTCGCGATTTCTTTTTTATATTTTTCGTTCATAAGTTATAATGAAACTATACCTTCTATTGTAGATACTTCTTTGTATTTTGCGATTACATCATCGGCGCTGTGCATAGTTACATCTACAGAAACGCTGGTGAATTTACCTGTTTTAGATTTTGTGGTCTTAATTACTGCACCCATTCTGTCAAAAGCTTTTTCTACTCGCTCTACATTGTCAGCAACAGAAGGCACAATAAATTTATATAAATATTCTGCAGGCCAGGTATTTGAGTTATCCAACTCTACCTTTAATCTTTCGTAAAATTCGGCGGTGTTTTTTTCTTTATCGTTCTCCATTCGTAATTAAAAATAAACGCAAATATACGGTTTTGATTTCAGATTTTTGATTTTAGATTTTAGATTTTTTGCTCACGGAAATGTTCTTGTTTTTTGCCACGAATTTCACGAATTTCACTAATTAAATTTGATTTGAAATTTGTTACGTTTGGAATGCTTTTTCTAAATCCCTAAAAATTAAAATTCGCGAAAATTCGTGAAATTCGTGGCAAACTTTTATATTTGAGAAAACAACTAGCAGAAATTTGCTCGCAAAGTCGCGAAGTCGCAAAGTTTAAAAGGAAAACCTAAAAAACTTTGCGCCTCCGCGACTTTGCGAGATTAAAACATACACAAATGAAAAAAATCCTTTTACTACTTATCGCTTTAACTATAAATTCTATTCAGGCACAGGAAGTCAAAACAATGACTTACTTTCAGAATGACACACTCAAACTTGATTTAGATTTATACTTACCAAAAGTAAAAGCAGGAGAAAAAATTCCGTTGATTATGTTTGCTTTCGGTGGCGGATTCTCTGGCGGAGCACGCACAAGCGAGAAAGAATTCGGAATGTTTATGGCAAAAAACGGTTATGCGGTTGCCAGCATTTCGTACAGTTTGTATATGAAAGGAAAGGATTTTGGATGTAAAGGAACTTTAACCGAAAAGATAAAAGCGATTCAGATTGGCGTGAGCGACATGTGGCAGGCGACTTCTTATTTGATTGAAAATGCGAATAAATATAATATTGATGCTTCTAAAATCTTTATTTCCGGAATCAGCGCCGGTGCCGAAATTGGTTTTCAAGCTACGTATTGGGATTATAAACTGATGAATTTATACAAAAACAATCTTCCTGAAAACTTTAAATACAAAGGTTTTATTGGAAATTCGGGTGCTATTCAGGATATTAATTTGATTACGAAAGAAAATGTAATTCCGATGTTATTGGCACACGGAAATAATGACGATACGGTTCCTTACAATGCGGGTTCTCACCGCTCCTGCCCGACTAATGCTTCTGGCTGGCTGATTCTTTTTGGGTCTTATGCGGTTTACAATCATGTATTAGATTTACATAAAGATATTGAACTGATTACTTTCTGCGGTGGAGGACATGAATTCTCGGGTTATCTTTTTCATCAGGGACAGCAATATGTTTTAGATTTTACAAATGATGTTTTGAATGGTAAAAAGTTTGAATCGCATTTGATTATTCCTTCGGAGAAAAAAGGTAAGGATGCTGGGAAATATCCTTTTTGTGATTAAATTTTAAATGATGATAAGAAAGATATTCTATTTTCTTTTTACAATTTCAACTGTTATAATTTTATTAAACAGATACTCTGATTTAAGTATAAATAATGCATTCTTATATTGGATTTTAATCTTTATATCTTACGCCTCTTTTGTATTTATTTTGAATATAATTTTTAAAGAAAAATTCAAAAAAGCGTCTATAATTTTAATTATTTTCATTGCCTTTTCCACAATTACTTTATGTAAATTAACATATTTAAGCTTTTGGAAAACGCAATCAATTGAATATATAAACATTAAAAACAACAATCAGACAATTGACTTTCAAATGAGAGATTTAGGGGCATTGGGATTTAAAAGAAGGTTTATAAAAAAAACGAAACTCATTCCGGGAATTGATTGGTCAGAAGAAATTGATACTAATAAAGTTAATCGAGAAAAGTGGAAAAAAACCAATTTTAGCGTAAATGAATTACATCTTAAATATTAAATAATGAAAATACAAATCATAATATCATTAATATTTCTAGGATCATTTATCAATTGTAAAAATCAAAACATTGAAAAATCAAAAACTGAAAAAACCATAAAAATCTCAGCAGTAAATAATGATGATTATGGCGGAAGCATGAAATTTGAGTCTTATTCAGACAGCACTTATATTCTTACTATCACTAATAAAAGATATAATAATAAAACAGAAAAATTTAAAGGATCTTGCTATTTGAAGAATGATACTATTTATTTTAAACCAGTTAAGTTTAATTTTAATGAAAGTGAAAAAGCTGTAATTAAAAACAATTTCATTGAATTTGTAGACGGAAAATTTCCTTTAAAAATTGAAATTCAAAAGAATCTGTTTCAATCAAAAAGCAAATTAGATCTTAAAAAATATAGCGATTATACTTTTTTTACTTTTGATCCAAAATTCTACGGAATCTATTTTAATTATAAACCAAACAGTATAAAACAGTACGATTTAAATCAAAATGAGTTAGTTGAAGTTGATCGAATTTTAAGAAAATGTTTTTCTGAGAATAATTCCAGACTTAGAAGCGTAAATAAATATGTTAAACAATGTATTGTTATAATAAATGACAAACAAGAAAAAGAAATTTGGATTAGCTGTTATTGTAAAGATGATTTCAGCAATGAATATAAATACTCTTTAATTGACATGAGTGACGGCGGAAATTGCAATGTTCATGTAACTATCAATTTGACAAAACACAATTATTCAAATTTTACTACTGGAGGATTAGGTTAAGTAAGTATGAGTAATGTTACGTTTCCTGCAAGGTTTCCAAAACCTTGTAGGTTTATTTAAGCGTAATTACCATTTCTTTTGATTGAGAAAAATTATACCTACAAGGTTTTGGAAACCTTGCAGGAGGGCGAATCGCAAGAAATAAATCCAAAAACAAAACCATCTTTCCCGCTTTAACCCTGATTGAGGCGGTATCCTTTTTTGGACTCGTTTTTTGGGAACGAGACCAAAAAAGATATAGCCGAAAGCAGGAACGATGCTTCCAAAAATGCGAAATCATTCGTTTCTGATAAATATTCTTTTTAATTACGAATAAGTTTAGGTAAATTTGCGCTTTATTTTTCTAAAAGTGCAAAAAGAAATCATAGTTCTCATTGGTGGCCCGGGAACGGGAAAATCTACTCTAATTAACGAATTGGTGGCTCGTGGCTACTGCTGTTATCCTGAAATTTCACGTCAAGTTACGCTCGAAGCGCAAGAACGAGGCATCGATCAGTTATTTCTGGAAGAGCCTTTATTGTTTAGCGAAATGCTTTTGGAAGGACGCATTAAACAATATCACGATGCTCTTGAAGAACCTGACAATGTTGTTTTTATAGACCGAGGCATTCCTGATGTTGTGGCTTATATGGATTATATTGGTGACGAATATCCGGCGCATTTTACTAAAGCTTGTGAGGAAATTAAATATTCGAAGATTTTTATTTTACCGCCGTGGGAGGAAATTTACCAAAGCGACACGGAGCGCTATGAGAATTTTGAACAAGCAGTTACGATTCAGAAACACCTTGTTGAGACATATAAAAAATACGGTTACGATTTAATAGAAGTACCGAAAGATACTGTTGACAACAGAATTCTTTATATATTAGATAAAATTTAGCATTTGGTTTAAAGTTCTAAACTAGAAACTGATTTCTAAATTTTTAACTTTAAAACGAAAGCAATGCTTGAAGCGCAGGAAATTCTTTTAAAATACTGGAAACACGACAGCTTTAGACCGCTTCAGAAAGAAATTATTGATTCGGTTTTAGACGGTCAGGATACATTTGCGTTACTGCCAACCGGCGGTGGAAAATCGATTTGTTTTCAGGTTCCGGCGATGATGCAGGACGGAATTTGTCTGGTGATTTCGCCTTTGATCGCGCTGATGAAAGATCAGGTTGCAAATCTTCAAAAGAGGGATATTAAAGCTATTGCACTTACGGGTGGTATTCATACGGAAGAAATTATTGATCTTCTGGATAATTGCCAATACGGAAATTACAAGTTTTTATATCTTTCGCCAGAACGTTTACAATCAGATTGGATTCTGGAGCGCATTAAAAATCTTCCTATAAATTTAATTGCAATTGATGAAGCGCATTGTGTTTCGCAATGGGGACACGATTTTCGTCCGGCTTATTTGAAGATTTCTGAGCTTAAAAAATTCTTTCCTAAAATTCCTTTTTTGGCTTTGACGGCTACGGCAACGCCAAGAGTTATTGAAGATATTAAAACGGAATTGGAACTTAAAGATACCAAACTTTTTCAGCAGTCTTTTGCAAGAGAAAATATCGCGTATATGGTTTTTGAGGTCGAAGACAAATTATACCGTGTTGAACAAATTCTGAAGAAAAACCCACAGCCTTCTATTATATATGTCCGAAACAGAAAATCTTGTCTGAACATGTCAACGCAATTGCAGTCACTTGGTTTTAGGGCAACTTATTATCATGGCGGTCTTTCGGCAAAAGAAAAAGACAAAAATATGCAGTTGTGGATGTCGGAACAGGCGCAGGTTATCGTTGCCACGAATGCATTCGGAATGGGAATTGACAAGGACAATGTAAAAACGGTTATTCATACACAGCTTCCGGAAAACATTGAGAATTATTACCAGGAATCTGGACGTGCAGGAAGAAATGGCGGAAAATCTTTTGCTGTTTTATTAACCAGTCCATCCGACAGCGGACAAACGGAACAACAGTTTTTGAGTGTTTTGCCGGATAAAAAATTCCTAAAATCGGTTTATAATAAACTCTGTAACTATTTTCAGATTGCTTATGGCGAAGGTTTAGATGATTCTTTTTCTTTTAAAATGAATCATTTCTGCCAGAAATACGACTTCCCTACTCTTAAAACGTATAATGCTTTGCAGTTTTTGAATCAGCAGGGAATTATTACGATGTCTCAGGAATTTTCTGAAAATATTACGATGCAGTTTTTAATTGAATCGAAAGAAGTTATTCGATATATGAGCCTGAATCCCAATGACGAAGAAATTGTTTTGGCCATTTTGAGAACGTATCCAGGAATTTATGACATGAAGGTTCCTTTTAATTTACCTTTGATTGCCAAGAAATCGCATCATTCTGAAGCGCAAGTTTCTGCTGTTTTGGAAAAATTAAAGGAAAAAGAAATCATCGAATATAAATCTAAAAACAACGACGCTACTATATTATTTAATGAAGTTCGTGAAGACGATTTAACTATAAACAGGGTTGCGAAATATTTAGAAAAACAAAATCAGCTTAAGAAAGAACATTTAATGTCTGTTCTTCATTATATAAAAGAAAACAAAACCTGCAAGAATCGTTTGATTCTGGCTTATTTTGGCGAAGAAACAAATTCTAATTGTGGTGTTTGTTCGTATTGCATTACTCAAAAAGGAAAAATAACCGATGCCGATTCTATTGCAGATAAGATTTTATCTTTGCTAAAAAGCGCAGCATTAACTTCGAGAGAAATTCAGACCCAAATAAAAATGGATGCAAATGATATTATTCTAGTTCTTCAGGAATTATTAGAAAACAATCATATCATCATTCAATCAAATAATAAATACACTTTAAAATTATAATGGAAAAATTAAAAATCATATTTATGGGAACTCCAGAATTTGCTGTCGGCATTTTGGATACCATTATCAAAAACAATTATGATGTTGTCGGCGTTATTACGGCTGCAGATAAACCTGCGGGACGCGGACAAAAAATTAAATATTCGGCTGTAAAAGAATATGCTTTAGAAAATAACCTGACTTTATTACAACCAACAAATTTAAAAGATGAAGGTTTCCTGGCAGAATTAAAAGCGCTAAATGCTAATCTGCAAATTGTGGTAGCTTTTAGAATGTTACCAAAAGTAGTTTGGGAAATGCCAAGTTTAGGAACTTTTAATCTTCACGCTTCTTTACTGCCAAATTATCGCGGTGCGGCGCCAATAAACTGGGCTATTATTAATGGAGAAACCAAAACCGGTGTTACGACTTTCTTTATTGATGATAAAATTGATACCGGAGCAATGATCTTAAATTCGGAAATTGCGATTGAGCCAACCGAAAACGCAGGACAACTTCATGATCGATTAATGAATTTAGGAAGTGAAACCGTTATTGATACTTTAAAAGTTATTGAGAAAGGAAATGTTACAACAACAATTCAGGAAGACGATGCCGAAATAAAAACGGCTTACAAATTGAATAAGGAAAATTGCAAAATTGACTGGACAAAATCTGGCTACGAAATCAACAATTTGATTCGTGGTTTGAGTCCGTATCCTGCTTCCTGGTGCTTTTTGAAAGATAAAAATGAGGAACAAAGCATTAAAATATATGAGGCAAAATTGATTTTAGAGTCTCATTCTTATGAGATTGGAAACTTAATAAGCAGCAAAAAAGAAATCAAAATTGCTATTAAGAATGGTTTTATACAGCTGTTAAGTTTACAGCTTCCTGGGAAAAAACGCATGCAAACAGCAGAATTATTAAATGGAGTGAGTTTTTCTGAGGACGCAAAAGTCTATTAAGCTCAGTAAAACAGGGGTTTCTACTTGATTTTCATCGATGAACAACATCTGTTATGAACAAAAAAAGCAAGTTATCAACAATTTTTGCTAAAATTTCGGAAAAGACTTGCACGCAACGGATTTCCTACTAAATTTGTGTATTAACAATTTTTTTTAACCAACAATTAATAACTAATTATTATGAACAAATCAGAATTAATCGATGCTATCGCTGCTGATGCAGGAATTACAAAAGCTGCTGCGAAATTAGCTTTAGAGTCATTTTTAGGTAATGTAGGAACTACTTTGAAAAAAGGTGGAAGAGTTTCATTAGTAGGTTTTGGATCTTGGTCTGTTTCTGCTAGAGCTGCAAGAGACGGAAGAAACCCTCAAACAGGAAAAACTATCAAAATTGCTGCTAAAAATGTTGTAAAATTCAAAGCAGGAGCTGAATTAGAAGGTGCAGTGAACTAAGTAAGAAAGTTCTCTAAACTTATAATATAATTAAAACCTTCCTTATGGAAGGTTTTTTTATGCGGTTTAACGATTTTATTTGGGTTTTTAAAATTTTTATGATTAAATTTAATAAAAATTGTAGCCGTATGATTTCAGAAAAATTAAAAAAAGGACACCTGCTTATTGCCGAGCCTTCTATAATTGGAGATTTATCTTTTAATAGATCGGTAATTTTATTAGCAGATCATAACAAAGAAGGTTCTATAGGTTTTATCATTAATAAACCATTAAAATATACTATTAATGACTTAATACCTGAGATTCAAGCTTCTTTCAAAATATATAATGGAGGCCCTGTTGAACAAGACAACCTTTATTTCATTCACAATATTCCGGAGTTGATACCAAATAGTGTTGAGATTTCTAACGGAATTTATTGGGGTGGCGATTTTGAGTCTACCAAAGACTTAATAAACGACGGATCTATTGGCAAGAACAATATCCGTTTTTTCTTAGGGTATACGGGTTGGGACGAAAATCAGCTGGAGAATGAAATGCAGGGAAACTCCTGGATCATTGCTGATAATAATTACAAGAACAAAATTATCGGAAAATCGACAACTCATTTTTGGAAAGAGCAGATTATTGAGCTTGGAGGTGATTATCTCATTTGGTCAAATTCACCAGAGAATCCATATCTGAATTAATTTTCAGAAATGGATTCATTTAGTTTTTGAACTAACAAATGAGCAAGATTGCTTGTAAACTCTTTTTTCCGATATTTAGTTATCGGCTGTATTCCCATGATTATATTTGTTAGAAATAATTCGTCTGCTTTTTGAAGATCAAAAGGCGAAATTATTTCTTCTATCACTTCTATGCCTTCTACTTTTTTTGCCAATGCCAAAATTTGCTTGCGCATTACACCATTTACACAACCTTCTGAAACTGGCGGCGTAATTAGTTTTTTACCCACAACCATAAACAAATTTCCTTGTAATCCTTCTACAACATTTTTAGTGTCGTTTACTAATATACAGTTATTTAAGCCATTTTCGTGAGCAAAAATACTTCCTGTTACGTTTATTAATTTATTAGTGGTTTTAATAGACGATAATAATTGTTTGGTCACATAGAAATCTTTATACAAATCAACCTCGTATTGAGCCGTATTTATAGCGTAAGAGGTATTTTCTAATGGTGTAGCGTTAATTAAAAACGAAACTTCATTCGTTTTAGGCAGGTACAAACCTCCATCGTTTCTAAAAACAGTTATTCTTGCTCTTGCAGATGCTGTAATACTTTTTTCCTGAACTAGTTTTAAAACTTGTTCTTCGAAGTATTCCATTGTAAAGTTCATCGGAATTTCCATTCTAATGACGCGCATCGAAGCCATTAGTCTAAAATAATGATCTTCTAGAAATAAGATTTTATTATTGATAATCTTTAGTGTTTCAAAAACACCATCTCCGTACAGAAACGCACGATTTTGAGTTAATATATTATCGTCCTGCGCTGCTATGTTTCCGTTAAAATTAATCATAAAAAAAACCCTGAATTTTGTTCAGGGCAAATATAAGTTATAAAATAGACTTTTACTAAACAGAACCTATAAGATGTTTTAGGTCTGAGATTTGATTCTCCCACAATTGTTTAGCTTCACCTACTTCTTCTCTTTCTGCAAAATCGACTACCATTAATGATACATCTTTAGTCAACTCATCAACTAAAATATGAAGTTCAAAAAAGTATTCCGTATCCTTACTGCTTTCATCAACCCATTTAAACTTTACTTTTTCACCAGATTTTTTAGAAGCAAGACGTGCTTTTTCCTGCGAATCATTCCAAATAAATGTGAAGAATTCCCCTCTTGAATTTACATTGTCAGCAAACCATTCTGATAAACCTGACGGAGTTGATATATATTGATATAATAATTGCGGCGAAGAATTTATGGGAAACTCGATTTCGTAACGTATTTTTGGATCCATGTGCTACTTTTAATTTTTTCGAAATATAAGAATATATGTCCAAAAACAATGCGTTTTTAAAAATATTTTTTTTTCTTCATTTTATGCTTGTTCGCTTTAATATTATTTTTATATTTGCACCCGCAATCAGAGACAATTTGAGAGCAGTCTTGGCGAGGTAGCTCAGTTGGTTAGAGCGCAGGATTCATAACCCTGAGGTCACGGGTTCAACTCCCGTCCTCGCTACAAAAGGTAAACCCTTAAACAGTAAATGTTTAAGGGTTTTTTATTTGAAATAAATCATTAGTAGATACAGAATTAGCGTCGGAAATTCAAAATAAATAAAAGGCAATAATTAAAAACGTGTACCTTTAGCAAAGTCGAAGTAAATTGCATAGCATTGCTTTTTTTATTTTTTTACTTTTGCAAAATCAGTAATTTACATACAATATGGATATAGTAAAATTTAAAATCACATCAAAAACGATAAAAGTAGAAGTACGCAATTCGAATAATTATGTTTTTAATTTCAACACTGCATTAGAAATTGAAAAACAGGACAAAGATGTTTTATTAAAACTATACCATGCCTTAGACCTTCTTTTTAAGAAAGAAAATCCCATTGAGACAAAAAACTATATCGCGCCCAACCAAACTAATATATTAGATCAGATTTCTGCTGTTGACAATTTAGAAGAAGAGAAATAGATAAATTAATCTATTAAAAGTTAATCGGCAAGAATTATTGTTTTTCAAAATAAAGATAATTGGTGCTATTGCTTACATCGCGTAATCTTATTTGTGAGTTATTAAACTCAAACAATTTCCAATTATCATTTAGTTTGCTCAGTAATTCTGAACTGAAAGTTAATTTTAGTTCTCTTACGCCATTCTGTAATTTACTTTCCCATTGACCAGTTTCTGTTGTCGAGCCTTTTGTCGCAACTACCGAATAGTCATTTTTAAAAACAAACGAATAACCGCTATACGAACTAGTTTTTTCTGAACCAGAGAAAAAATAAGGTATTTTCCAGGAACCTTTTGTTATCGTGTTTACAAAATCTAATGTTACAATATTATTTTCCGGGCAATTATCAATAGCATATTTGATCGCATTTTCGAAATCTAAATTATTAGTTATTGATTTAGTTTGATAATTATAATCTGCAATTGAAATTGGATACTTTAAGGAAATGTATTCGGTGTCGCTCAGGTTTTTTATATAATTAAAAAATGCCTGATCGCTTATAATTGATTCTGAGCTTGCCATTTGGTTTGCTCTGTTGTAGCTGTTAATTGTAATAGGATAATTAATATTAAGTCCGTTGATTTTCGATAAAAGATCAGGATGCATATTCCAATAATCAATCAAAGTATTAAAATCTGCTTCGTCTGGAATATTTTTTTCGATGTAATTATAGTAAACCATTGTTACCGGAAAATCTATTTTTACTACATCATCATCGTTTGTATTTGCGTTGATATTATCTAATACTTTCTGATAATCGGCCGCCGTATTAATTGCAATGTTCGTATTATTAACTGTTACGGTGTACGGAAATTTTATGGTACAATAACTAGACCTGTCGATTACGTTATCCTGAACAGTTTTAACCATTGCAACTCTTTGCAAATAAGTCGTAAGAGGAGAAACATTGGTAACTGTTTCTTGTGTATTATAATCTTCTTCTCCCATTTCACTTTGACAAGAAAACAAGAATAAAAAAAGCACTATTGATAAATATTTTTTAAAAGGTAACATATTTATATTTTTACAAATGTAATAAAATTAAAGAAACTGTTTTTTAATAATTCGATACCAGGGGTTTCTGCTGTTTATTCTAATTCCCTAATTATCAGAAGAAAATAACACTTCTTACTTCTATAAAACAATCATCTCTACTTTTACCCTACTTAAACTAAAAACAAATACTTTTGCAACGTACAAACTGAAAAATCCAAATGTCAAATAAACCCCAGCCAGACACTTGTGATGAAATAATCTTTTCATCCTTTTTTAAAAGCCACATAAAAGCGCTTCGAAATTTTCTTTTTTACAAATATGGCAATATCAACCAGGCAGAAGATTTGGCACAAGACGCTTTTATAAAACTTTGGCAGAACTGCGCCTCTGTGCCGCTGGAAAAAGCGAAATCTTATATTTATACAATTGCCAATAATAGCAGTCTCAACGAAATTGCACATCAAAAAGTGGTTTTGAGATATGAAAAAGATTTCACGGGTTTAGATAAAACTAATGAAAATCCAGAATATATTTTGGAGGAAAAACAATTTCAGTCTAAACTTTTGAAAGCTATTGAAAATTTAAATGAAAAACAGCGCATCGCTTTTTTGATGCATCGCATTGACGGAAAAAAATACAGCGAAATTGCCACGGAATTAAATATCAGCGTAAAAGCCGTAGAAAAACGGATTCATTTGGCTTTATTAAGCTTACGTAAAGAAATTGATTTATAAAAGTAGGGTAAATTCACTTCCAATTGTTTTAATATATAATACAAGCACAATGAAAAAAGATCGCTTATTAGCAAAATGGCTCAACAATGATTTATCGGAAGATGAATTAGCTGCATTTAAAGCAAGTCCTGATTTCGAAAAATACCAAAAAATCAAAAGTTATACAGAACATTTGGAGGTAGGTGATTTGGATGAAAATGCGATGTTGTCGAATATTCTTAAGCAGAAAAAAGCGACGCCAAAGGTTGTTCCTTTACACAAAAAATGGATGTTTCAAGTGGCAGCTATTTTAGTTCTTGGTCTTGGAATTACTTTTGCTTTTAAGTATTTGATGCCTCAAACTCAGACAGCAGATTTTGGAGAAAAAACAACTTTTTCTTTGCCTGATAATTCTGAAGTGGTTTTAAATTCAGGTTCTGAAATAAATTATAAAAAATGGAACTGGGACAATAACAGACGTCTGGAATTAAAAGGTGAAGCTTATTTTAGAGTTGCCAAAGGCAGACGTTTTGAAGTGCAGACGAATCTTGGAAAAGTATCGGTTTTAGGAACTCAGTTTAATGTGAAGGCCAGAAAAAATAAATTTTATGTGGTGTGTTATGAAGGACGTGTGAAGGTAAATTATGCCAACACTCAAATTTTATTAACTCACGGACAAGGTGTTAGTTTTGAAAACGGAAAACAGGTTAAAATGACAATAAACGCATTACAACCAGAATGGATGGATAACCAGATAACTTTTGATAAAGAAAACATCAGAACTATTTTGGATGAAGTTGAAAGGCAGTACAATATTACAATCGAATTGAATGCAAAAGATACAGTCTCGTTATTTACAGGAAAATTGCCTGCTAAAGACCTGGATGTTGCCTTACATATTATTAGTACAACCTATCATTTAGAAACAAAAAAAGTCTCAAAAAACAAAATCATATTTGTCGAAAAATAAATGTTCGTCCCCAAACAATTTCATTTTTTGTTTTTTATATTTTTCTATGTCCTGAATCTTTTTGCTCAGGACAAGGGAAAACTTATGCCTTTTAGACAAATCATAATTGATATTGAGCAACAGCATCAGGTTAGTTTTAATTATACCGAAGATGCTATTTTTGAACTGCAATTATGTCCTCCAAAAAAATCACTTTCTTTAGATCAGAAACTGCAATATCTGGCAAAAAAAACCAATTTGTCTTTTGAAAATATAGGCAACAAATTCATTAATATTTATAAAATTGAGAATGAACCGAAAAAAATCTGCGCGTACATTATTTCTAGTACGGATAAAAAACCTATCGAAAACGCCAATATTAATCTGAGTAATAAAACGCAGCTTACAACAGATGCAAATGGTTATTTTGAATTTAAAAAAGAAGACTCCTCTCTATTTACAATTAGCCATGTTGGGTTTGTAACCAAAAGAATTACAGCAGGAAATACGGATTCTAAAAATTGTCTCGAAATAGTATTAGAACCCGAAATTACAGAACTTGAAGAAATTAAAACCAATGCAATTTTAGCTTCGGGTATTTCTAAAAACAACGATGGATCATTTCAAATTAAGCCTAAAAAATTTGGTATTCTTCCCGGGCTTATCGAACCCGATGCTTTACAGACCATGCAGCAAATTCCGGGTGTAAACAGTCTCGACGAAAGTGTATCGAGCATTAATGTTCGCGGAGGTACACATGATCAAAATTTATTTTTATGGAATGGAATTCGAATGTTTCAAACGGGACATTTTTTTGGTTTAATATCCGTCTTTAATCCTAATCTGGCACACACTATTTCTATTTATAAAAATGGAAGTTCTGCCTTTTTTGGAGAAAGTGTTTCCAGCGTTGTCGCTATTTCTTCTACTCCGGAAAAAGCAGAAAAGAACTCTTTTAGTGCCGGAATAAATATGATTAATGCCGATGTTTATGCGAAATACAATCTTTCTAAAAAGAGTTATATCGAAATTTCGGCACGTAAATCTATCACTGATTTTGTGGAAACTCCTACGTACAAAGAATATTTCAACAAAGTATTTCAAAATACCACAATAACTGATTTTTCATCCAAACATAATATTGATTATGAAAAAGATAAAAAATTCGGTTTCTATGATGCCACTCTTAAATATGCTCAAAAAATAGGAAGTAAAGATCAAATTGTACTCGATTTGATTACCATCAAAGACAATTTGGAAGTTTTTCAGAGTGCAACATTATATGATGTACATAAAACCGCAAATAATAATTTACGCCAGCAAAATTACGGTGGCAATTTGTCGTGGAGAAGAAACTGGAACAGCTTCAATACCACTAAAATTAATATTTATAATTCTTCTTACGAACTTTTGGCCAACCAAAAAACTTCTCTGGAAAATCAAATTGTAATTCAGGAAAATACGGTGAATAATAATGGAATTAATTTAGAGAATAATCATATTATAAGTCCAAAATTCAGCATTAATGATGGCTATCAATTTAATGAAATCGGAATTACAAATCTGGAGGATGTAACGAATCCTGATTTCTATAGTAAAACGAAAGATGTGCTGAGAACGCATGCTTTAATTTTTGAAGGAAAATATAACGATACGCTTTCCAGAATATATTTTAAGGCCGGAACCCGAATTAATTATATTGAAAAATTTAAAAAATACATTGTTGAGCCACGAATGCAATTTGGCTACGGCATTAGTAAAAGTCTAAATATAGAGCTGCTGGGAGAACTTAAAAGTCAAACCTCTCAACAAATTATTGATTTGCAAAAAGATTATTTTGGTATTGAAAAAAGACGCTGGATTATCTCTAATAATACCACAATTCCTATTCAGAAAAGCAGACAGATTTCTTTAAATTTATTTTACAAAAAAAATGACTGGTTGCTGGATATAGAAAACTTTTATAAAAAAGTAACCGGAATTACAACTTCCAGTCAAGGTTTTCAGAATCAATTAGAATTTGTTCGAACAACTGGCGGTTATGAAGTTTTGGGAACAGAATTTTTAATTCAGAAAAAAATAAATCAGTTTCTAACCTGGTTCAGTTATACTTATAATAACAACAATTACCATTTTTCTAACTATGAGTTTTCCCGTTTTCCAAATAATTTTGAGTTAACGCATACTTTGTCGTGGGCGGGAATTTATGAGAAAAATAATTTTAAAATTGCTTTGGGAGCAAAATGGTCTTCCGGCCGACCAAAAACTTCTCTGGCTGACTCTCAAATAGATCCTTCAGATCCTGTATTGGTTTTCAATAAACCTAATAATACCAATCTGCATATTTTTTCGCAGCTTAATCTTTCTACGACTTATAAATGGGAAAGTGAAAAGGGAATTCAATATAAATTAGGAGTATCTATTTTGAATATTCTGAACAGGAAAAATGAAATCAGCGAATATTATAGAATTAATTCTTTATCGAATTCTATTGAAGAAGTCGAAACTTTTGCACTGCAAAGAACTCCAAATGTGAGTTTTAGAGTTTCATTATAATTCTCTCTGTTTAAGGTTTTCAAAAAATCTTGTTCTTTTAATTTTTTTCACAAAAGAACATTTTTTTGGTAGGGTAATCTGCATCAAAGCTGTTTTAACATGATATAAACTAAAATTAAAAATCATGAAATTAAAACAAATTACTTTCGCTTTGGCTGCACTTGTAGCAACTACATTTTTTTCAAGCTGCAGTAGTGATAGTAGTGATAACACTACTCCTACTGTCCCAGAATTAAAAACAGAAGTTAATCTTTCTACAAGTGCTACATTGGGTTCTTATCTTTCTGATAAAACGGGAAGATCTTTGTATTTTTTTGCAACAGATGCTAATGGACAAACATCTTGTACGGGAGGATGCGAAGCTTTATGGCCTGCATTTTTAGTAGATAATTTAACTGCTGATAAATTAGGTGCAGGATTAACATTATCTGATTTTGCTACTATAACCAATACATCGGGTAAAAAACAATTGACCTATAAAGGCTGGCCATTGTATTATTATGCACCAGTTTCTGGAGGTGATGGATATGGCGGCGCAGGTACTAATACAATTGAAGCTCCGGGTAAAACAGCAGGAGATGGATTTGGCGGTGTTTGGTTTATCGCAAAACCAGATTATTCTATTATGATTGTAAGAAGCCAGCTTGTAGGTCATGACGGAAAAAACTACAAATCTGATTATACTGTTGGAGACGGTCAGACGACCTATTTTACAGATGCTAAAGGATTAACGCTTTACACTTTTAAGAACGATAATTTCCAAAAGAATAATTTTACAAAAGCAGATTTCTCAAACAATGCTGTTTGGCCAATTTACGAAACGGATAAAATTGTTGTTCCGTCTGTTCTTGATAAATCTAAATTTTCTGTTATTACTGTATTTGGCAAATCGCAATTGGTTTACAACGGCTGGCCTTTATACTATTTCGGACAAGATGCCGGCGTAAGAGGTGCAAATAAAGGAATTAGTTTTCCTAGCCCTGCAGTTTGGCCTGTACCGGTAAAAGATTCCCCACTTGCTATATAAATCAGGCAAATTTATTTGATCTGTTCTAAGTTTATTTCGAATTAGTTCAATGTCCTGTTGAACTAATTTGAAATAACTTTTTTCTTCAAAGCTTATTCACTAAGAAATAAGCACTTATCTCTCTTTCTCAACTTTTTTTACAAAACAGCAATTCTTTGGTAGGGTAATCTCTGTTAAAGCTGTTTTACTATTGAACCTATCAAAAGAAATATATGAAAAGAAAAAAAATAGTAATTGTAATTGCTGCTTTGTTGTTGGCGCTTTCAGGAGGCATTTATTTTTATTACGGAGTTGTCTTTAAGGAAGCTCGTAATATAGAATCTGAAATGCCTGATTTTAGTATAGACGCCACAACATTCCTTAACGATTATAATTCAGATCCAAAAAAAGCAGATGCATTATACCTCAATAAAACGGTTGAAATAACTGGAAAAGTAACGATAGAAACAGATTCTGTAATCCAGATAGAAAACAATATTTTTTGCCTGTTCACTCAAAAATTAAACAAGTCGTTTCTAAACAAGAAAGTAACCGTTAAAGGCAAATGTATTGGTTATGATGAGCTTTTTCAAGAGGTTAAATTAGATCAATGCACCATTATCAAACAAATTAATAATTAATTTATGAAGAAATTTTTAGTCCCAATCTGCCTTTTTCTGGCTGCGATGGCATATTCGCAAGATGATTTACTAAAGAGTCTTGATTCTACTCAGGTAGTAGATAATTATTCTACGGCAACTTTTAAAGCTTTACAGCTGGTAACCTTACAAACCACAAAAATGCCTGCCAAAAAAGAATTCTATTTTGTGGTTTCGCACCGTTTTGGAACTGTAAAAGATGGTTTTGACAGTTTTTTTGGTCTTGATAATGCTACTACAAAACTTGGCGGTATTTACGGTCTTACCGATTGGTTGTCTGTGAGTCTTTCCAGACATACTTTAAATAAAATGTATGAAACGGGAGTAAAATACCGAATGATGAGACAAGACGACAGTTTTCCTGTAGATATTGTTGGGTACAGTGTTGCAGATATTAATACTTTTTTAGAAAAAGATCAATATCCCGGTTTAGAATTTAAGCACCGCACCACCTTTGTACAACAATTGCTAATATCTAGAAAAATTAGTCAAAAATTATCTTTAGAAGTAGTACCGTCTTTTATACACAAAAACCTCTATAATCCTGATATCGAAAGAGACAATCAGTTTTCTTTTGGAGGTGGCGGTCGCTATAAAATCACCAAAAGATTGTCTGTTAATTTAGAATACATGCACAATTTTGACAAGCCTAACTTTTACCAAAATCCATTGTCTGTAGGTTTGGATGTTGAAACTGGAGGACACGTTTTTCAATTAATATTTACCAATTCACAAGCCATGAGCGAAAGTGGGTACCTCACGAATGCATCAGGAAAATGGGATAAAGGAGATTTCTTCTTCGGATTTAACTTGTACAGAGTATTTTAAAAAAACAATAAACCACAAACTATGAAAAAAGCAATAGCACTTATATTTTTACTCGCTACACTTACAAGCTGTAGTGATTCTGACACTTATCAAGACATTGAAACGCCTACAACAGGAACTGATCCGGGAAATGGCAATCCAGGAACGGGAACTCCGGGAACAGGAACCCCAGGTACAGATCCCGTAACGGCAATTACTTATACTCAAAATGTAAAATCAATTATTGATGCCAATTGTATAAGCTGTCATCAAGGAGGCAGATCGGCATCTTTTAGACCTTTAACTACTTATGCTGAGGTAAAAGCGGCAGTTCAAAATACTGATTTATTAAGCAGAATTCAGTTGCAAAGCGGTCAGCAAGGTATTATGCCTCAGGGAGGAAGAATGTCTCAGACTAATATTGATGTGATTGTAAAATGGAATACTGACGGTTTAAAAGAAAATTAAATATCATGAAAAAAACATTTATAAATTCCCTCGTATTGCTTTTGTTTATTGCCGTAAGTACAACTGGATTTGCGCAAAAACTAATTACAAAAACGGGCAGTATAAAATTTCAGGCTTCTATGCCTTCGTATGAAGAAGTTGCAGCCGAAAATAAAAGTGTATCTGCAGTTTTAGAACAATCCACCGGAGATTTTGCTTCTTTGGTTCTTATAAAAGGTTTCCGATTTAAGGTTGCTTTAATGGAAGAACATTTTAATGAAAATTACATGGATTCCGAAAAATTTTCTAAAGCAACTTTAAAAGGTAAAATTGAAGATTTTGATATTTCTAAAATCTCAAATACAGCCAAAAATTTTACTTTAAAAGGAGATCTTACCATTCACGGAAAAACAAAACCCATATCTGTAATAATAAAAATTTCTAAAGCTGCTAACGGAGTAATTGCTGTTGGCGCATTTGAAGTAAAACCAGAAGATTTTGATATACAAATACCAAGCTTGGTGAGAAACAAAATTGCTGATAAGATAAAAATCAATTACAATTTTTTATTGGTTCAATAATCATTTTGAATTGGAAATCATTATTAAACATGACTATTTTCTGAGGTCACTTTCGTGAAAAGCTGGCCTCTTTTTTTAACCTTAACTCAATATAAATGATCTGTAAAAATTATGTAGTTACCGGAGAAGATGTAGATAATGTTATGGTAATGGAAAGTGCGGCGTACATATCCTATACGCTTCGATTATGGTATCGTTTTTTGTTTGATAACGGATTTTCTAAAGAAAAACTCAATGCTTTACATTTAGGTTTTCTAGAAGGGAATCACGAATTGATTTGTTATAAAAATCTAATGTTTACCGAACAATTTCTTATTGAAATGAAACATTGCTACATTGATGATAAAATCAATATTAAAAGCTGTTTTTTCAATTCAAAAAACGAATGTTGTGCAGAAGTAACTAAAGAAGTAGAATGGTTTGACTCCATTCGCAGAGAAGTTATTGCCGCGCCAAAACAAATTCTGCAGCATTTTAATTCGAATGCAAAAGCATAAAATTTAGTTTTTAAGCCTCAATATTTTCTCAAAAGTCATCTGTTTTGATTTATTAGTGCAAAAACAATATGTTTGTAATAAACTATTGAAAAACTAAACCGATGACCGACAACACTACAAGCCTTAATCTTTTAAAAAGCAAACAACATTTCGAAATACTAGACGGCTTGAGAGGTTTGGCCGCTATTGCAGTAGTTATTTTTCATTTTATGGAAATTGCCATTTCCGATTATAATAAAAACTTTATTTCGCATGGTTTTTTGGCGGTAGATTTCTTTTTTTGTTTGTCGGGTTTTGTAATTACTTACGCTTACGATCATCGCATTGCAGATATGGGATTGCTGTCTTTTATTAAACTAAGATTAATTCGTCTGCAGCCTTTAGTCATTATTGGGTCAATTTTAGGTTTATTTACTTTGCTATTGGATCCTTACAGCAATTTATATGCTATATATGGATTTAAAGAAACGGCTTTATTTTTTATAACATCCATTTTATTAATTCCTTATCCAATGATGCCGGAGCGATTTTTTAATCTCTTTAGTTTAAATGCTCCCGTTTGGTCTTTATTTTGGGAATATGTAGCCAACATTGTGTACGCTGTTGTATTGTTTAAAGTGGCAAAGAAACTTCTAATGCTATTGGTTTTCTTAGCCGCAATTAGTATTTGTTATGTAGGCTGGCATTCTGGTAACGTTGGCGGTGGCTGGGGCGGCATGAATTTCTTTGATGGCTTGGCTCGTATTGCTTTTTCTTTTTTAATGGGAATGCTAATTTATCGCTCTAATTGGATCATTAAAAACAAATTAGGTTTATTAGGCATGAGTGTTTTATTATTAATCGCATTTTTGATTCCGTATAATGATCACTGGAACTGGCTGGTCGAACCAATTTTAATTATTTTTTATTTACCGTTATTAGTTTCATTAGGCGCGGGAGCGAGTTTAGCTGCTAGACATCAAAAAATAAATACAATTTCTGGTGATATTTCTTATCCGCTTTATATGACGCATTATCCTTTTATATGGATATTTTTAACCTATTTTGTTGCAGAAAAACCAAGCGCAGAACGTTTGTGGCTGGTAATTCCTGTTTCTGTAATTTTACTTATTGGTTTTGCTTATTTGGTATTCCAATTTTTAGATTTCCCGATAAGACGCTATTTTACCAATAAATTAAAAGCCAGTGCAAATCGTTAACTTTAACTTCTAATTATAAAAAACAAAACCCTTAAACATTGTGTTTAAGGGTTTGTCTTTTAAAATAATTTCTCTGCAAAAAAACTATGCTTTAAGCGATGCCATATCAATTACAAATCGATATCTCACATCACTTTTCAGCATTCTTTCGTAAGCTTCATTGATTTCCTGCATCTTGATAATTTCAATTTCAGAAACAATATTATGTTCGCCACAAAAATCAAGCATTTCCTGAGTTTCGGCTATACCGCCAATTACAGATCCTGCAACCGATTTTCTTCCCATAATCATCGGTACAGTTTGTAAAATTGGTTCTAAACCGCCTAAATATCCAACCAAAACCAAAGTTCCGTTGATATTTAAAGTCGTCACATACGGATTTACATGGTGTACATAAGGAACGGTATCAATAATTAGATCGAATTTTCCTTTTACTGATTTCATTTGATTATTATCTGTTGAAATAACTACAGCATCTGCTCCAAGTTCTAAAGCATCTTTTTCTTTATCGGGAGTTCTAGAGAATAAAGTAACATGCGCTCCTAAACCTTTTACCAATTTAATTGCCATATGTCCAAGTCCTCCTAAACCAATAACAGCCACTTTACTGTCTTTTCCAACCTTCCAATGTCTCAATGGCGACCAAGTTGTTATTCCTGCACAAAGTAAAGGCGCAACAGCCGCTAAATTTAAATTAGACGGAATCTTCAATACAAAATGTTCGTCTACTACAACTTTCTCAGAATAACCACCAAAAGTATGTCCGCCAATATGTTTATCAACACCATTGTACGTTCCTGTAAATCCTGTTAAACAATATTGTTCAAGGTCTTGTTTGCAGCTTTCACAAGTATGGCAGGAATCTACCATGCATCCTACTCCTGCTAAATCACCCACTTTCAGTTTGGTAACACCGCTTCCTACTTTAATTACTTTACCCACAATTTCGTGTCCGGGAACTGCCGGATATTTTGCTCCACCCCAATCATTTCTCACTGTGTGAAGATCAGAATGACATACACCGCAATATAAAATTTCTATTTCGACATCTTTGTCCGTCACTTCTCTACGCTGAATGTTCATCGCTATTAAATCTGCGTCTGACGCTTCGGCTCCGAATGCTTTTACTTGTGTTGTATTCATATTTTGTTTTTTAAGTTTTGTTTTTTTAGAATGCTTTTTTGATGGAGGGCTAATAAAGTTACTAAAATTCTATTTATCAATCATGTATAAAATAAAACTATAAACCTTTACAGCAAAACAAATTTCGTGACAGTATTCTGGACTATAGTTATACAAATTACTGTAATTGTTACCAATATTACTGATGCGATGTTTAAGGAACGATACTATAGAAATATTATTACATAAGCTTAGAATATTCTAATATGTAAAACATATTCGCTAGCGCGAGCGTCTCGCTGGTGTGCGCAAAGAAAGATTAGTTTTAAATAGCTCACTTTGTGGGCACGAGCGGGACGCTCGCGCTAGCTGATAAGATTAAAAAAACGTCAATTTATTTTCATCACATCTTAAAAAAGATATTTATATAAAAAATAGTACTTTAGCTTAGCTGTAAAAAATTATGGCATTTGTAAACTATTGGGTTTCACTTCAACTTTAACTAAAACAAAATGAAAAAAGTAACAGGTATTGGGGGCATCTTTTTCAAATGTAATGACCCTGCAAAAGTGAGAGAATGGTACAAAACACATCTTGGTTTTGATACTAACGATTATGGAGCAAGTTTTGGATGGAAAGAGACTCTTGATTCTAACAAAGATGGTTCAACACAATGGAGTCCGTTTCCTGAGAACACTAAATATTTTGAACCTTCTACGAAAGAATTTATGATCAATTACACGGTTGCAGATTTAGAAGCGCTTGTTGTAGAACTAAAAAAAGAAGGTGTTACAATTCTTGATGAAATCGAAACTTACGATTACGGAAAGTTTGTACATATTTTGGATATTGAAGGAAATAAAATTGAACTTTGGGAACCTATGGGTTAACAAATTAAGATTTAAAACTATGGAAAAACATCGAATTTTCACCACTTCCTTTGCGAGTGTTTATCCGCATTACATTACTAAAGCAGAGAAAAAAGGACGCACAAAAGAAGAATTAGATACTATAATTTTTTGGCTGACAGGATACAATCAACAGCAGTTACAACATATTATTGATAACAGAACAGATTTTGAAACTTTCTTTGAAGAAGCACCACAGCTAAATCCAAATGTTTCAAAAATTACCGGCGTTATTTGTGGCTGGCGCGTAGAAGAAATGGAAGATAAACTCATGCAGAAAATTCGTTATCTGGATAAATTGGTTGATGAATTGGCGAAAGGAAAAACTATGGAAAAGATTTTAAGAAGTTAATGTTAAATATAAAAAGTACAGAAATTGCAATAATCGAAACGATAATCGGGATTCAGTTTATACCAGCTGAATCTGGAGAAGGCCGCGTTTGTGCTGTAAGAGATTTTGATTTAAGACCTGAATTTCAGGATAGCTTTAGTACAAAACATCTTCTTGCTTATATTTTAGCTCATATCGATTTTGATAAAGATAATGAGGAGAAAATCTCAGAAATTATCGAAATTCCATATCCGAGTGATGCTGTTTATTTTTGGAAAAGTATTTCTAAAATAAACCTCAACGATTTAAATTCTTTTGATGAAAATGGTATTGAAGTGATTTTTATTAATTCTATAATTGAGATTTAAATATGAAATTTGAAATTAACAGAGATTTAGTTCAAAAAATAATCGACGTAGAAATCAGTCCAGATTTCATAATAGACAACATTTACGATACTCAGAAATATATTTTTATAGGTTACAAACATCGAAATTATGATGAAGATGATGAAAGAGGACATTTAGTAGGTATTGGCCCTATCGTTTACAATAAAGAAACTGGTGAATATAAATTGCTTGGCTCTGGTGAATACATGGCTGGTGATTATATAGATTATCTACGAGATACTAATGCAGAAAATGAAATTCCCGCTAAAAGTCTTGAGCAAATTATTTCCCGAATCAAACAACGCAAATATGTAAATGCAGATGATCATTTCTTTTTCATGGAAATAATTGAAAAAGAGCATCCTGAATTTACAAGCGTAATTACTCATGACAGAAACTTAAATCTTTCTGAACATTTTATTTTTAAAAGTGAAAATCTTATCATTCAAAATAAAATCATTGCATATTGGAAAATTTTTAATTTTCCTTATCAGATAAGAAATCAAAATGAGATTGTTCTATGGAGAACAGAAAAACATCTGCTGACAAGTAAAATCTAAACCAAAAACTATTTTGTAAAAGAAACGTAACTTGTTATAAATACAGTTGAAATTAAGAGAGACCTAAAAAATCTCTCTTTTTTATTTAAATATTATCATTATTAATTAAATCTAGTTTTTTTCCGCTCTATAAAACATTATAAAAAACACGTTAAAATCGAATTTCTATAACAGTTTTTATTACAGAAAAAATATATTTGTGAAAAAGAACAAAAGTGACTCTTTTATCATTTTTGAGAAACGAGAAAACAAAATTGCATGGATAGCGAAAAATTTATTTTCTGCCTAGAAGGCGTTCCAGATATTGACAATGATACCAAAACAAATGTTGTAAAATGCCTCGAGGAATTGGCAATAGACCAGGGAATTGCCAGCATTCATAAAACCTGCGATACGATCGAAGGTTTGGAGGAAAGCTTAAATGTGTTATTATATGAAGATCATAATTTTAAAGATTATGAAATCATATATCTTGCCATGCCGGGTCAGGAAAACAATATCTGTCTGCACGATTATTATTATAGTCTTGAAGAAATTGCAGAGCTTTTTGAAGGAAAGATGAAAGGAAAAATTATTCATTTTGCCAATCTAAAAATCTTAGACTTAACCAACGACGAAGCGCAATATTTTCTGGATGTTACTGGCGCACGTGCCATTTCCGGTTATGGCTCAACATATAATAAAATTGCCAGCTGCAGTACTATAGACAAAGCTTTTTTTAGTTTATACCAGGATAATGATGATCTAAAAGAAGTTGTAGAAGAATTATACCAAAAACATTATAATCTTTGTAAACTACTCGATTTTAGATTGTATTATTAATGAAAAACAAACCAGCAGAAAAAGTAAAAACCTACGAACCAAAGGGATTTCGCGAAAAATTTCTTGGAGAAGACAATCCAATTCATTTACTTTTTAAATCGAATTCGGATCATTTTTTTTGTTTGGAAATAGAAGAAATAATGCGCCTTCAGTATCCGGTTCCTCCTTCTAAACACAGTTGTCATACGATGATTTTTGTAACATCGGGTCAGCACATTATGAATTTGGGTTATGAAGAATTTATAACAACTGCTAATGAAGTTATAATAGTTCCGGCGGGTCAGATTTTTTCTGTCGAAGATATCAACATAACGCATAACGGCTATATCTGCCAATTTCATCCCGATATTTTAATTGGAAAATATGGCAGCCGTGAAATGTTGAATGATTTTGATTTTTTGAAAATCTCAGGAAATCCTAAAGTGAGTTTACAGGAAAAAGAAGCCAATTTTGTCGTTTCAATTTTAAACAGACTTAGGATTGAATATTCTGAAAATGATGCTGCCAATCTTAATATTGTGCAAGCTTACCTTATGGCTTTGTTTTGTGAGTTAAATAAAAATACCATTAAAACTTCTAAAAACATTTCGGCTGCTGCTTTTCTTACTTCTAAATTCAAAGAGCTTATTTACGAGCATATAAAAACCCAGCATTTGGTAAGCTATTATGCTTCTCTTCTCAACGTCAGTCCGAATCATTTAAACAAATCGGTAAAATCTGAAACTGGTAAACCTGCCACTAAATGGATTGAAGAAACCATTTTATTAGAAGCCAAATACCTGCTTTTTCAAACTACTCTTTCCGTGAGCGAAATTGCCATGCAGGTAGGACACGAGGATGTTTCTTACTTTAGTCGTTTCTTTAAAAAACACGAAGGCATTACGCCCGTTCAATATCGTAAATTGATTGATAAGTCCTAATTATTGATTGCGAAATCCTATCAAATGGATTACTATTTTCCTGAAATTTGCCCATCTAAAAAAAGCAAATTATGGTTTACGTTTTTAAAACATCAGTAGATACAAAATCAAAATTAGAGTCGGCTGTTATAGTACTTAATAATTTACTTCCGAGTATAAAGTGGAATTTTGACCTTGAAGATTGTGATAATATTTTACGAATCGAAAGTGAAATTGAAATAACCGATTTGATCCTTAACAACGGAATTTTTGATTGTATCGAACTAGAATAAAACTGTATTTACTGATTATCATTTCAACCTCAACTTATTAATATGGAAGCTGCATTGCATCAAAACAAAACTTTTGACACCATTGATTATTCTGATCAAAAACTAACGGATAACGAATTTATTAATTGTGAGTTCATCAACTGCAATTTTTCAAAAAGTGATTTCAGTTATATTGATTTTTTAGATTGTACTTTTAAAAACTGCAATCTTTCGCTGGCAATTCTTAAAAATACTGGACTAAAAAGCATCAAATTTATTGGCTGTAAACTTATGGGACTGGACTTTAGCTCAAGTAACAGCTTTTTGTTCTCGATGAATTTTCAGGATTGTATGGTAGATTATTCAACTTTTATTTATAAAAAACTTAAGAAAACCCAATTTATAGATTGCTCGCTAAAAGATGTTGATTTCTCGAATACCGATTTGTCTTTGGCGGTTTTTAAAAACTGCGACCTTTCTAATGCCACTTTCGTGGATTGTATTCTGGAAAAAACAGATTTTAGAACTTCTAAAAACTATGCTTTTGATCCATCCGAAAATAAAATTAAAGGAACCAAAGTTTCTCATATTGCTCTTGCAGGTTTATTAGAAAAATTTGATTTAGATATCGAATAGTTTATTTGGTTTATAGTTTATTGTTCGCTATCTAACAGGGACAAAAAACCATAAACTAAAAACTAAAAAAAAGAGGATACAAATAGTTGTATCCCCTTTTAGCACTAACGAACCATAATTATTTTATTTTATCCAACGTGGATCTCCTACTTTATTGTCTTTTAAAGTTTGGTTACCCAATGTAAAATCTCCTGTTGCAGCATTAGTAAACTGCGGGTTTAACGCAGCTCCAGTTGTGTCTGGTCTATTATTAGCAAGTGGAATAGGATTACCATTTAAATTTGGCGAATTGAAATAATTATTATTTGAAAACGTTGGGTTTGCAGTTACCGCTTCTCTTGTGTATGGAGCAGGTGTATTGGCAAACAATGTATTTTTAACTGTTATTTCATTAGTAACAAAACGTGTGTATAACAGTGAAAAAGCTGCCGTATTTAACATGTTTGGATTAGAAATAGTACAAGCATCAATTAATACATTTGTTTTTAATCCTGTAAGACCAGCATCCATACGAATAAAGGCTCTTGCTGTTGCACAATTATTAAACGTACTATTTTTAAGTGTTAACTGTCCTACCTGAGAACCTCTAACATCTATAAATTCTCCACCTGATGTTAATACATTTGTAACAATAGAATTATCTATGATAGCAGAAGCAATTTTAGCAGTAGTTAAATTGGCACTAATTAATGATACACCATAGTCATGTACATTACAAGCGCTTATTAAAAGTGCTCCATAAGTAACGGCGTTATCATTGTATTTAATCAGTGAAACTGCTGCTCCGGCTGCTCCTTTATCTCCTTTAAGATCTAAATCTATTAAACTAAGATTGGCAGCACCGGTAGCTAATACAAAGTTTACATGAAGTTTTGGTCTATCATAACTACGAAGACCTCTTAATGTAATTGACTTATTCAGGGTAATTGCTCCGATTTGATTATCAGCTGTATAATCTCCCGGCTCTAACACCAATATTGCTCCAGAAGCAGCATCTGCAATTTTTTGCATTAAATCATCAGTTGCTTTAACTAGAATACCAGTTCCGATGTCGATTGCAGTTGTAAAAGCAATTAAACCTCTTTTCTTAGTACCATTCATTAAATTAGCTGTATAAGCTGTTTCTCCTGTTAAACCTGTTACAATTGCTATACCTGCAGTTTTTTCTGCCGGAGTAATGGTGTGCGTAATATTACCAGGATTTACTACAATCTGAGTTGCAGAAGCATTTGGAGTCCATCTTAGTGTAACTTGTTTTGCTTCAATATCTCCATTTACAGAAGGAAGAAACAATTGCTCAGACAAAGTTGTTGCCGAAGTTACAGACCATTTAGAATCTTCTAAACCTGCTGCACTTACTGCTTTTATTCTAATAGCATAAGTGGTTTCTCCTTCTAACTGAACTGATAAAGGCAATTGTGAAGGTGAAACTTCTACTGTTTTATAAATGGTTTTAAACTCCGGATCGTCTGCACTAAATTGTACCACAAAATGTCCTGGTGCTTCCTGTGCTTTTACACTCCAGTTTAATTCAACCGTAGTTTGATTTCTAACTTTGGCTGTAAGACCAATAGGGGAAAACTCTGTTGTATTTCCTATACCGCTTAATAACTCTTCATTATAACTTTCACAGCTTGAAACTGCAATTGCAAGTAATAACGTGGTTATTAATCCTTTAAATATATATTTTGTTTTCATCATAATAACTTATAATTTATTATTAATTTTTTGAAAGATTTTAATAACCGTAATCGTTCTTTAATTGTCCGTTACTTCCATCGATAAACACTTGCCAGATTGGCCAGAATTGTCTGTTATCCGGATTAACTCCTACTTTATAGAGTGAGTTTATCTTAGTATCTGCTGTAGTTCCGGTCCATGTCCAGGCAACCTGTGTATATGCTGCTCCCGGATTTGTGTTTTCCCCTCTATTTAATCCGTAGATGTCAAGAGATACATTATCTGCTTTAAATTTATAGTACAAAGCTGCCGGCACATCAGCATATTCACCTGTGTGAGCCGCTAAATTTGCCATTTTTTGTTTTGCCTGATCTAATTTGACTTTAAGCAGATTCCAGCGAATAAGCGCTTGTTTACGCTCCATTTCTCCGGTAAACTCAAATTTATTTTCTTCAACAAGAGCATTTAACATCGCTGTTTTACTAGTTAAAGCATCTACGTACGCATCTACTTTAACAGCCTGAACTGCAGCAGGAAATGATCTTCTGCGAACTTCTTTTAAATATGGTGCTGCTGCGCCAGGACCTTCTAACTCGTTTGCCGTTTCAGCTGCAATAAGAAGCACCTCAGCATAACGCATGTACATTTTATTAACTCCGTCATCATTAGTAGAAGTTACATAACGTTTCATCCATTCGTAACGGTATTTACCAAAATACCACGTATCTAGTGTACCTAACTCTTGTTTAGCAATATTGTTAGTTGCAGCACCATATTTATAAGGTACACAAGTAACATCTCTACGGGTATCAACCTGGTCATAATCGTAGAAAACAAATGGTAATGGACCTGCTACACCACCACGGTTAGCGCCATTAGCTTGAAATTGATCAAGAGCTGCTGTGTGTTTTACAGCAAACGTAAATAGCATCCTACCACGTCCGTCAGCAAAAGGAATTTCCCAAAGAGATTCTCCTCCAGCAGTAGTATTTTCTTCATTGTATTTTCTCCATAATCCCTCAAAAGTAGATTCTAAATGAGCAGAACCACTTTGAATAACTTCACGAGATTCTTTTAATGCCAAAGCATACATAGCTGCAACTGAAAGTTCTGGATCATTACTTCTTCTTACTCCGTCAGGATACTGCTGAAATCCACTTGCCGCCATAGCTAAACGTGCTCTAAATCCTTTTACAAAAGCTTTATTTACATGTTCTACGGTACTTGTATAGGCCGTTTGATTAGGCCATGCTACCAATGTTGATGCTTCTCCTAAGTCTGCAATTAATTGTTTGTAAATAATATCTCTGCTTGATTTAGGCAAATACAAAGTTGCTGTTGTAATAGGTTCAAAACGAGCTGGAACATCACCCCATGACTTAACTAAATCAGCATAGTAAATAGCTCTTAGTGTTAATGCTTCTCCTAATAACTGACCCATTTCTGTTCCCGGTAGCGGATTCCCATATTGACGGATACCTTGTATACAAATATTGGCACGTTCAATACCTGAGTACATCATTGAATACGCATTATTTGTGGTATTCATTTCTGTATTACTTGGCTTTGCATCGTAAACACATAAATCTGCTTTATCTCCAGCGGTCTGCGAAGTATTATACCATTCTACATCTGTATTTAATCCATAATATGGCAAGAATCTTCCTCTATAAGAATTTGTTTCTCCAAATGGTACTTTTATTCCATCAACAGCTCCTTTTGCCAGTCCAGCTGTAGAGAAAATCAAAGCAGGATCTAATGTTGATTCTGCTTTAGTATCTAAATAGTCGTCTTCAAATTGCTGGCAAGAGCTAAATAAACTCGAAATTATCAATCCCGCTATTATTATTTTATGTTTCATTTTGTGATAATTTAAAATTAGAAATTAAGATTCATTCCAAAAACCATTTGTCTGCTTCTTGGATAAGGACTTGAATCAACCCCTGGTGTAAGCGGGTTTTTTCTTTTTGTAGAAACTTCGGGATCAGAACCCGAGTAGTTAGTCCAAACAAAAACATTGCTGGCTGTCAGGTAGAATCTCAATTTAGAAACCCCAAGTTTAGATGTAAACATTTCAGGTGCTGTATACCCTAATGTTAAAGTATTTAATCTTAAAAACGATGCGTCTTCTACTGCCCAATCCGTAAATATGGCACTTCTCATATAAGGAGACCACATTGTTGTGTTAGCATTAAGAGCTGTTAAAGCAGCAGGATCTGTTACTAATTGACCCGAAACAGGATCTAAATTTGTCCATCTCTGCCCGTCAGCCATAGTAGAATTTAAATTTTTATACTTTCCAGAAGCAGTAGCTGTCGAAAACTCAATTTTATCAGCATTGTATACATCATTACCAATACTCCAGTTAAAAGCTGCCATTAAATCAAATCCATAAGCATTTCCATTAATAACAAAACCACCTGTACTTTTAGGATTAACATTTCCAATAATTGTTTTGTCGCTTAGATCTACTTTACCATCTCCATTAACATCTTTCAATTTCATATCTCCAGGTTTAAGAGTACTTCCGTCTCCAACTAAAGTAGTAGCAGTACTAACTACGCCTGTTTTTAAAACATATTTCCCTCCTACATAATCAAAGTCCGCAACCTCATATCTTCCATCATTTTTATAACCGTACATGGCACCTAATGAAGAACCAACCTCTATTAGATAATCATCTCCAATTTGAGAAGAAGCCCAACCTGTAGCCTGTCCAAAATTGTTCATAACACCTAATGAGTTAATACGATTTTTGTTCATTCCCATATTGAATGAAAAATTCAATCCATATTTTTCTTTTTCAATTGCTACAACATTTATAGTAGCCTCAAAACCTGTGTTTTGGGTTTCTCCCATATTACGATATTGAAAATCGTATCCAGATCCTGAAACTGGAAAATTAATTAACAAATCACTTGTAATATTTTTATAGACATCAAAATTACCACTTAAGCGATTTTTAAAAAATCCAAAATCCAAACCAAAATTCTGAGTTACTGTGGTTTCCCATTTCAAATCAGGATTAGGCATTGTTTTAGAAGGTGCCCAAACACTTGTAACTCCATTAACCCATGTTGTGGCTGTAGATTGAAAAATTTGAACTTGCTGTCCTACAGGAATATTATTATTTCCTGCTTCACCATAACTAGCTCTTACTTTTAAAAGATTTAGCCATGTTTTATCTTTAAGAAAACTTTCTTCAGAAATTTTCCATCCGGCTGCAAATGCTGGAAAATACCCCCAACGATTTTGTTCTAAAAATTTACTTGAACCATCTGCACGAAATGTAGCTGATAATAGATAACGATTTTTATAGTCGTAATTGGCACGTCCGAAAAATGATAATAACCTATCATCGGGCATGTAATAATTATCTACTGATTGCGGTGTTCCTTGTGTTGTTAATGTTTTTGCTTTATTAAAATCAAAAAATGTAGGATATCCGTGAATAGTTGTAGTTACTGTATTAGAATTATAGTCAATACTTTCTTCTCCAATAAGAGCAGTTAAGTGATGATCTTCGCCCATTATTTTTTTGAAATCATAATTCAGCGTATTAGCATTTCTAAAACGTCTCTCTTTAGTATCTCCCATGATCATTGCGGGCATACCTTGTAACGTACTTACCGGCGCATTTGCTATATAATAAGTAGTTAATCCGTAAAAACGATAATCCTGAGTATTAAAATTATCCAGACCTAAATCAACTTTTAGTTTTAAATTGTCTACAATCTCCCATCCAAAACTTCCTAACATATTAAAGTTCTTACGAAACTGCTGACGATCATTATCAGAAATTGATTTTAATGGATTTATTAATACATCTGTTCCATCTCCATTTACATCTTCTGAAGTTAAACCTGAAACTGGAAGTGGAGCATAACCAACAATAGTACGCATACGCGAATCTGTAGAAGATTTCTCATTTTGTTCATTTACACCTCCGCCATCAATCTCTGTATCTGAATAACGCATAGTAAAACCAACATCAATCTTCTTACTTATTTTACTCTTCAAAGCCAATGAAAGGTTATTTCTTTTATAATCTGAACCTAGCATAATCGCTTTTTCATCATAATGCGCGTAATTGAAATTATAACTAAGCATATCGCTTCCGCCTCTAATTCCTAAATCACGACTTTGCACCTCACCCGTACGTCCAAAAATTTGCTTTTGCCAATCATCTCCTTTTAAACCTTTGTACATATCGTGATCTTGCCAATTTCCAAAATACTTAGTGTACGAAGATGGATCAGAAGCTACTTTTGTTCCCGTTTGCGAAAGCAAAGCATATTCGTATTGCCATTTAGTATAATCTTCTGGCGACAAAACATCAATTTGATTTGCCACCTTTTTCATACCATAAAACATATTGAAGCTTACCGCCATTTTGCCGTCTTTTCCACTTTTTGTAGTAATCAAAATTACCCCGTTTGCACCACGAGATCCGTAGATTGCGGTTGAAGCAGCATCTTTTAAAACCGTCATTGACTCAATATCTGATGAAGAAATATCATTCATACTGTTTATCGGAAATCCATCCACAATAATTAATGGCGATGAATCCTGAGTAAGAGAACCACCTCCACGAACTCTAATTTTTATATCAGCATCTGGAGAACCCTCTGACGCAGTTACCTGCACACCTGCAATTCTACCTGTTAAAGCTTCAGCAACATTTGCAACTGGAACTTTTTTCAAATCGCTGCCTGAAATTGTCGATACTGCACCTGTTAAATCCGATTTCTTAGATGTACCATATCCGATTACTACAACTTCATTCAAGCTATTAGAATCTTCAGATAAAGAAACATCTAGTTTAGTTTTTCCTGCTACAGAAAACTCTTTAGTCTTAAATCCTATAAATGAAAACGTTAATACCGCTTTCGGATTTGTGATCTTAATTTTGTATTGACCGTCAAAATCGGTAGAAGCACTATTCTTCGTGCCCTTCTCTACGATATTTACACCAGGCAATGTCAGTCCCGCAGCATCCTTAACCGTCCCCTGTATCGTTTCAGTCTGCGCACTTATTTGATTGCTCATCAGCAAGCACAATAAGAAAATAACTGCAGAGCAATAATTTGCTCCTTTGTTAAGTAAATCTTTAAAATTCATGGTTGATTGTTTAAGTTATTAAATGGTTTTCTTTTAATTAATGTGGTTTTTTGTGGTTTATATATGTGTCAAATTGTAATTTAATAAGAGTGCGTTTTCAAGAATTTTAACATACAATGGAAACGTCTTAATAGTATTCTAAAATCGATGGCTTTTTTTGAATAATAAAATGTTGTAATCGATTACACAAACATAAATATTTTTTTCAAATGAAAAATAAAAATTCATAAAAAATTCATAAAAAAAATTAGATATGGAAAATTATCCTTGATTTTTCTAGAAGATGTATAATTTATAACGCCTAAAAATATTATATATATTTTTATTAATTGTGTATTTGGTTAGATTATTGCAAAAAAAACAATCGATTACATGAGTATAAATTACAGAATTATTAGGTGTGTTTTTTACACTTAAAAGTAAAATAATGGCGACAAAAATTAAAAAAAATGAAAAAAATGAAATATATAATTTAAAATGTATTTTCTGACTTACGCCTAAAAATGGGACATTTTGAAAAAGTGCAGAACAAAAAAAAGCCCTTAAACAAAAGTTAAGGGCTTTCTAAAAAGAAGTAAAAATGTTATGCGTGCTGTAATTGTAAATTACTTTTATGCTTTTTTATTAAAACAATAGTTATGATCATTCCCACAACAGACATCACGACACCTATAAGATTTGGTGAAGCAAAACCATATCCTGCCGCCAAAGGTAGTCCGCCAAGAAAAGCTCCTAAAGCATTCCCGATATTAAAACTTCCCTGAAGCGCTGCAGAAGCGATCATTTCGGCATCTTTTGCTGTACGAATCATCAACATTTGAATTGGCGCAATAACAGAAAAAGAAATGGCACCAGTTAAAAAAGTAAAAAACAAGGAAGCATATTGATTGAAAGAGAAAAAGTAAACCAAAATCAAATCTACAGCCATTACAAATAATAATGCTAATGTAGTTGGTGCAGGCGAAAATTTATCGGCCAGTTTACCTCCTAAAAAGTTTCCTACCACCATTCCGAAACCAGCCAGAATCAAAATATACGAAACATCTTCTGGAGAAAACTTAGAAACGTTTGTCAGCAATGGCGCTATATAACTAATCCATGCAAATAGACCTCCAAAACCAACAGCCGTAATTCCTATAATAAGCCAGGCATCAATTTTCTTAAAAAACAACAATTGCGTTTTCATGTTTACGGTTTGGTTTTTCTCTAAGTTTGGCATCCATAAATAGATAAACAAAAAGGTAAGCAAACCCACAATTGCAATAAGTATAAAAGTATATCGCCAGATAAAATTATGTCCGATATACGTTCCGATAGGCACACCAATTAAGTTCGCCAATGTTAAACCTGAAAACATAATTGCAATTGCCTGCGCTTCTTTTCCTTTATCAGCCAAACGGCTCGCAACTACCGCACCTACTCCAAAAAAGGCACCGTGAGGTAATCCGGAAAGAAATCTGGAAGCAAATAGAAAATTATAATCCGGCGCAATGATAGACAAGGCGTTAAAAACCGTAAGCATCAAAGCTAAAATCAGTAACATTTTTTTTGGAGCAAAATTTCTACCTATAATAACCAATAAAGGCGCACCAATAACAACACCCAGTGCGTATGCGGAAATTAAATATCCTGCTACCGGAATCGTAACTTTCATGTCTGAAGCGATATCAGGCAGTAAACCCATCATAACAAATTCGGTAATTCCGATTGTTAGTCCCCCTAATGAGAGGGCAATAAGACTTTTTTTCATTTGAATAAAGAAGAAAGGAATAGACTTTCTATGATGCAAATTTACACCGGTTTTAACAAAATTTAGTTGTACATTTGTGATATAAACTTGTAAATTTAAGTTATGCCAAAATTAAATCAATTTAAAACACTTGCGATTGATGAATTTGAAGATGAAGAATTTCACCTTCCGCCGCATACACATACGTATTACGAAATCATTTATATCAAAAAAGGAAGCGGCATTCATCATTTAAACAACAATTTATTACCGTATAAAGCTGGTGATTTGTTTGTTATTTCGCCCGATGATGAACATTATTTTGATATTAAAAAGAGTACTCGTTTTTTCTACATTAAATTTACGGACAGCTATTTTAATTCGAAACAAAATCTTACTTGTGACGAATTTCTGGTACATACGCCAGAAAGTTTTATGCGCGACAAAACATTAAAGGAAACGGTTTTAAAATTAGACGATCCCTGCAAAACAATTTTAAGGAATACTATTGAAAATATTGCTGCTTACAATTGCAAAACAGACGTATCTAATTCGCCTATTGTATTTTATCAGATTCTTTCGATTTTTGGATTAATAAAAGAAACTATGCGCGGTATGAATCTTGTCGTAAAAGGAAATTCTATTGATAACGAGCAAATCACTTCTTATATACATCAAAATATTTATCAGCCAAAATTGGTTCAGATCAAAGTAATTGCAGATCATTTTAATATTGCTCAAACGTATTTTAGTGCTTATTTCAAAAGGACTTTTTCGATTAGTTACCGGGATTACATTCACAATTTACGAACGACTTTAATCGAAAAAAGAATTCATAATAATCAACTGCCAATTAAGCAGATTGCTTATGAATTTGGTTTTACTGATGAAAGCCATTTATCAAATTATTTCAAAAAAAGAAAGAAAATGAAGCCTACCGATTTTAAAAAGCTTTAGTTATTGAAATCTTAAAAAATCTCTGAACTGATTATTTTTCTCTAAATTTGTATCACAAAAACAAAATTTCCTTTGCCAAAAAAAGTCTACATATTATTCTTTTACCTTATGATTGGTTTCTTTTTGATTCCAAACTCTGGTTTTGCCTGCGGAAATAATGCTGATAAAACTTCGACTAAAAAAGAAATTACTTCAGACAAGAAAGAAAAAGACTGCTGTAAAAAGGATTGTTGCAAGAAAGATTCAAATTCTAAAAAAGAAAAACATGATTGTGGCGGAAAATGCAATCATACCAATTGTACAACTTCTTCTTTTCAATTGAACATTCCTGCATCAAATGACTTTGATCTTCAAAATAGCGCGTTTAATTACGCTATAGAAAAACCTATTTCTTATTATAATGAAACCAATGTTTCTGATGGTTTTACTTCTATTTGGTTACCTCCTAAAATAAAATAATTGTATTTGTGACAGCTATAAATGGGCTTTGCCTACTTCTAAAATTGCCACAAAGGCTCTAAGCCACTAAGTTTTTTCTTTAAGATCTTTATTCTTTTAAGAAACAACTACATTCAATTAAAATTAATATTCTTTTAAAATCATATAAAATGAAAAATTCAATAAAAGCTATTCTTATAGCAATGACAATTATAGTATCTGCAAATACAATTTCAGCAAAAGAAATAAAACCTCAACCAGTATCAGAAGATGTTTTAAATTCGAGTCAATTGCAATCTGTTTTTGATAATTATTTTGCTGTAAAAGATGCCCTTATCAAAAGTGATGCTAAAACTACTTCGGCGAAAGCTGCAACTTTATTGGCTTCAATAAGTGCTGTAAAAATGGATAAATTAAAAAGCAGCGAGCATACTGTTTGGATGAAAGTGGTAAAAAAATTAACTGCTGATGCAAAAGCAATTTCATCAAACCAGGATCTCAAAAAACAACGTGAGACTTTTAAATCATTATCTAAAGGTACTTACGAATTGATTAAAGTTTCTAATCCAGAACAGCCCATTTACAAACAATATTGCCCAATGGCAGATGCAGATTGGTTGAGCAAAGAAAAAGCGGTTAAAAATCCATATTACGGTTCTTCGATGCTTACTTGCGGCAATGTGGTAGAAACTATCAAATAATGACAAAGCTATACATCAAAAATATGGTGTGCAGCAGATGTATAATGGTTGTGAAGTCTGAGTTGGATAAACTCGGACTTCAGACTATTGCTGTTGAATTGGGTGAAGTCGAACTACAAAATGAAATTTCAGAAAATCACAAGAAAGCTTTACTTCAAAACCTAAATGCTATAGGTTTTGATTTGATGGATGATAAAAAATCAAAAACCATCGAAAAGATAAAAACACTGATTATAGATTTGGTGCATCATAAAAACAATGAACTTAAAATTAATCTGTCTGATTATTTGGTGCAAAACCTCAACCAGGATTACAGCACGCTGAGCAATTTATTTTCTGAAATTGAAAACACGACGATAGAAAAGTATTTTATCAGCCAGAAAATAGAAAAAGTAAAAGAGCTTTTGGTTTATAATGAACTTTCGTTGAGTGAAATTGGAGATATTTTAAACTATAGTAATGTTGCTCATTTGAGCAATCAGTTTAAAAAAATTACTGGTTTTACACCTACGCAGTTTAAGCAGTCAAAAGAAAAAAATCGTATTCAGATTGAGAATTTGTAATATGAGTTTATTGTATAAAAAAATGTGCTATTAATTAGCACGTTTTTTATTTATCTGAATAATGACCCATTGCAGAAATCACAACTACTGTAACTATTTCTTCTTCAACGGCATATATTAATCTGTCTTTTTTATTGATTTCTCTGGACCAAAATCCAGCAAGATTGTGTTTTAATGCTTCAGGTTTTCCAACTCCTTCAAATGGATGCTCTGTCAATTCTTCTAAGATTCGTTTAATCTTTTTTATACTGCTTTGATTTCCTGACTTTAAATGTTTTGCAATATCTAACTGCGCTTCCGGAATTATTTCAATCCTAAACTTCCCCATATATCATTAGGATCAATTAGTGTAGTTTTAGACTTCCCACTTTTATAATCAGCATATCTTTGCTTAATTTCAGCGACAAATTCAGGATTATAAGGACTTTCATCTTCCTCTATTTTAACACCTTTATTTGTTACAGCTAATAACTTTGCAAGTTCAAGCAATGTTTTACCTGCCTTGGTACGCTCGTTAATAGTTATTGTTGTCATAATATTATTTTTACAAATACAAAGATACAAAAATCATGCTGTTTTAATATTCAACAATATTAATAACAACAGAAGAATTTAAAATCGTTTTTTTACCGCAAAGACCGCAAGGATTTCACACAGTTCGCAAAGCTATTTACCCAAAGCTTTGCGAACTTTCTTTTTTATAAATATCGCATATCAAAAAAACCTTGTGGTCTTTGCGGTAAAAAAACGTAACTTTAATAAATCTTACAAATCATTCTCAAAATTATACAAACCGAAACCGGCTTTACTTCGGAAATTTGCATTGTAATACCTAAAAAATAAAACAATGACACATACTTATCAACTTACCGGAATGACTTGCACTAGCTGCGAAGACAAGGTAAAAAAAGCATTACAATTAGTAGATAATGTTACCGAAGTTGAAGTTTCTAAAAATGATAATACTGCAACTGTAACCATGAGCAAGCACGTTGCTTTAAATGATTTACAAAATGCTTTAGAAAATAAATATAAGATTTCAGCCGTTCATCATAATGAAATTGCAGAAGAAGCAAAATCCTGGGCAGAAACCTACAAGCCTATTTTACTCATTTTCTTTTATATAAGTTTAGTTACTCTATTAATACAACTTGCCAATCATCATTTTGATTTTATGCAGGCAATGCGTCATTTTATGGCGGGATTCTTTTTAGTCTTCTCCTTTTTTAAAATGCTGAATTTAAAAGGTTTCGCTGAAAGTTATATGATGTACGATGTTGTCGCTAAAAAAATTCCGGTTTGGGGTTATGTTTATGCTTTTCTGGAATTGGGCTTAGGAATTTCGTATCTAATAGATTTTAATCCAATAATAACAAATGCAGTAACTTTTATTGTCATGAGCGTGAGTATTATTGGCGTTTTACAATCTGTTCTCAATAAAAAGAAAATTCAATGCGCTTGTTTAGGAGCCGTTTTTAATCTGCCAATGAGCACAGTAACGATTATCGAAGACGGTTTAATGATTATTATGAGTTTAATAATGCTGCTAACAATTGTATAATGAACTTTACTAAAGCTATTATTTCGTCAATATTGTTTCTGATTTTCATACAAAATGTGCGTTCGCAAAAAGTGGTGCGTTATGACTTGCACGTACGCGATACGATTGTCCATTTTTCTGGAAAAGAAAAACGCGCAATTGCGGTAAACGGACAAATTCCGATGCCGACTTTGACTTTTACTGAAGGCGATATCGCAGAAATTTATGTGCATAACGAACTTAAAAATGAAGATACAGCTTTGCATTGGCACGGATTGTTTCTTCCAAATAAAGAAGATGGTGTTCCGTATCTGACTCAAATGCCTATTAAACCCGGAACGACACATAAATATTCTTTTCCAATTATTCAAAACGGAACGTATTGGTATCACAGCCATTCTGGTCTGCAGGAACAAATTGGTTTGTACGGACTTTTTATCATCAATAAGAAAAAAGATGATCCTACGATTAGAAAAGGAATTGATGATTTGCCTACAATTCCGGTTATTTTAAGTGAATGGTCGGATCTTAAACCAGAGAATATTCAGCGAATGCTTCATAATGCAAATGACTGGTTTGCCATAAAAAAAGGAACAACTCAAAGTTATGCGGAAAGCATTAAACAAAAACATTTCGCGACCAAAGTGACCAATGAATGGAAGCGTATGAATGCGATGGACGTGAGCGATGTTTATTATGAGAAGTTTCTATTGAATGGAAAAAACGAACAACAGCTTTCACAATTTAAACCCGGAGAAAAAGTCAGGTTACGAATTGCCAATGGAGGCGCATCGAGTTATTTCTGGCTGACTTATGGCGGCGGAAAGATTACGGTTGTAGCGAGCGACGGAAATGACGTTGAACCTGTAGAAGTTGATCGTTTAATTATTGCCGTTTCTGAAACTTATGATGTTGTCGTTACAATTCCAGAAGATAAAAAAGCTTTTGCATTTTTGGCTACAGCCGAAGACAGAACAGGATCTGCTTCTTTGTTTTTAGGTAAAGGTGAAAAACAGCCTATTCATCATCTTTCGAAATTAAAATATTTTGAAGGAATGAAAATGATGAACGACATGATGAAAATGAACGGCGAAATGAACGACATGGGAATGAATATGTCTCTGAATAAAATGGACATGAACGCTGTTATGTATCCTGAGATTTCTGGCGAAGATGAAAATGCTAAACCAATGGATCATTCGGCTCATAATATGGAAAGTATGCAAATGGCAAACTACAGCACAGAAACTCCGGAAATCGTTACGCTGAATTACGGAATGTTGAAATCGCCATTTAAAACCAATCTCCCAAAAAATGCACCTGTAAAAGAATTGCGTTTTGAATTGTCTGGAAATATGAATCGCTACGTTTGGAGTCTGGACAATAAAGTGATTTCTGAAACGGATAAAATCTTAATTAAAAAGGGAGAAAACGTCCGCATTGTTTTATACAACGGTTCAATGATGCGTCACCCGATGCATTTACACGGACATGATTTTAGGATTCTGAATGAACAAGGAGATTATTCACCTCTAAAAAATGTGATTGATATTATGCCGATGGAAACCGATACTATCGAATTTCAGGCAAATGCAGATGGCGACTGGTTTTTTCACTGCCATATTTTATATCACATGATGGCGGGAATGGGACGTATTTTTAGTTATGAAAATTCGGCACCAAATCCGTTGATTCATCATCCTGAAATGGCTTATAAAATGCTAAAAATGGACGATCGTATGTTTCATTTTATGGCTGAAAATGATTTTGCGTCTAACGGAAATGATGGGGAAGCAATGTACAGCAGTACGCGCTGGAGCATTGGTACAGAATGGAGATTGGGTTATAATGATCACGGTTACGAAACTGAAACACATATTGGCCGTTATATCGGAAAAAATCAATGGTTGATGCCTTTTATTGGTTTTGACTGGCGTTACCGAAAAATGGAAGACGGCGAAATGGAAAAAAACCTTTTTGGACAAACGAATACAAAAGACAGTCGCTCTTACTTTAGCGCCGGACTTGAATATACTTTACCAATGCTGGTAAAAGCGCAGCTTGAAGTTTATACGGATGGAAATGTGCGTTTACAATTTGAACGAAAAGATATTCCGCTTGCTAAACGTTTACGCATGAATTTAATGTGGAATACGGATAAGGAATATATGGCGGGTTTAAAATATATCGTGGCGAGAAATTTTGGAATCACAACGCATTATGATAGTGATATGGGGATTGGGTTTGGAGTTAATTTGAATTATTAGTTAATCGGATTTTTAAATTCTATAAGTTATTAAGGTTTAATAGAATTGCTTTTTTTTAATTAATACTGATTAAAGATTAAATCTTTTTCTTACCAAAAAAAGCGGATTGGCATCAATTTTGAAATTAAGAGATTGTAATAAAAATCTTTTTAATAAATTTATGTCTCAAATTATTTTCTGCCTATTAATTATCTTGCCATTAAGCTTTCAAATTTTATTTGGTATAGAATCAGTCGCTGACAGGATCAAATTAAGTTTCGCCAAAGTATCCCTAATTAGTATTTTCTCTCAATTCGTTTTTGCTTTTATAGACTATAAATTACTCTCCGATAAATTGAGAATGAGGTCAAATGGACAGATTCACTGCGGACTGCCTTTGGTTGGCTTGGTAACATTAGAACTTTTTCTGATAATCCTCATATTGGTGATTATTTTAATTCAATTTTCGGTTAAAAGGTTTCAAAGTCGTACTACTAAATTATAAATACAGATGAAATTTATTCCCCTATATAGTATCCTGTTATTTAGTACCCACTTATTTGCCCAATTTGCGATTGTAGCAGACAAAGAAGGATGTGTAAACATCAAAAATAAAGCACAACAAAATGATAATGACATTTCAGATCAATTAGATAACGGTTTTATCGTTTATGGTTTTAAACCCGAAAATGATTGGGTTCGCATACATTATACAAAAAACAATATTGATTTACAGGGTTATGCAACCAAAGGCGGTATCAAATATTTGTCTGAATTTGTAAAAATTCCTTTAATCAATGAACCTTCAACAAAAGCTCTGTTTCTCAAGGATAGTTTGAAAGTTTATTTTGAAAATAAAAAGTTTAATCCCAGAACATCAAAAATTACGTATTCAAAAGCAGACCCATCAAAAATTGAAAAAATTAATGGCAAGAAATATTGGGGCACTGATGGAAGTATGCCAAGACTAACATACCTGTCTATTAGAATTTTTAAAGGAAATAAATATATTGAACTTCCTAAAAACGCTTTTGACGATTTATTTGAACCCAACTTTCCGTATGTCCAGATATATTATGATCCAAAAACGGATATTTTATACATTGCTTCTAGTAATAGTCATGCCACGACAAGTTATGAAGTTCTATGGATTATTGAAAAGGGAAAATACAAAGAGCGAAAGATTGTTGATGGTTTTTAATCTTATACAATAGCTTTTTTTTTACAAAAATACAACACTGCATTTATTCTTATAATTAGTAAATCATGGTATATTTGGTTTAATATTATCAACCAAAATAATCAAATTATGGAATTAAACGATTTCAAAAAGAATTTTAACGATCAGATTACAAATGAACTGACTTTATTGTTTGAAATAAACGATGAACTTGGTTTCGAAAATTATTCTCAGGGTTTTGGTTTATTGAGAGATGAAAAATACGGAATCGCAAGCTGGTCTGAAGATGAAGCTTTTCTTGACAAATTAATGCCTTTTGCGCAAGCAAACGGTTCTGGTTCTATGTATGTTTTATGGAATAATGATTCTGGAAATTCTTTAAACGATCTGCCTGTAGTTGTTTTTGGAGATGAAGGCGGCTATCATGTTATTGCAAAAAATATTTTCGAGTTTATGCAGTTATTGACATTTGACACCGAAATTAGTGTTGATCATGAACAGGTTTACTTTTATAAAGACATAGAGGATTATGAAGAAAGTGAATGCCTGCAGGAATACATCGATTGGTTAAAAGAAAACTTTAATCTGGAACCTGTTCAGGAAACTGAATCTATCATCGAAAATGCACAAAAAGAATACAAAGAAGATTTTAATCAATGGGTTTCTCAATACTTTTCAGAAGACTAATTCTACTTTACAAAAACATTAACAAAACTGTAAGAATTAACCACAACAAATCCTATTATATTTGATCAACTAAAAATAAAAAAATGACAAAAATAATTACGATCTTAACCATTGCATTATTCTCTATCGGAATTCAGGCTCAGGAAACTAAACCGGTAAAAAAAGAAGCTGCTAAAAAAGAATCCTGCTGTTCTAAAAAAGCAGATTCGTCTAAAAAAATGACTGCAGCCGAAATCGATAAATGTAAAGCAAAATGCAAAGCAGAAGGAAAAACTTGTGAAGCAGGAAAAACCAAAAAAGACAAAAAATCTTGTTGTGCAAAAGCATAATCTAATTTTATTTTAAATACAAAAGCCTCAGTAAATTGAGGCTTTTTTTTATGTTTATTTTTCTTCAACAAATCATCTCCATTTTTGTCATTTCGACGAAGGAGAAATCCTTCGTCGAAATGACAAGCTTTATCTAAATCTTTGCACCTTTGAAACTCTGAACCTTAAATCACTTTACCGTTCCAACATTTCCTGTCCGTGTCAAAACGCCCCAACTTTGGCTCTCCCCTTTTATAGCTCTTCGTAAAGCTCTAAACAAAATCACATACATCAATTGTCGGTAGACAAATCGCTGCGGAATTAACCATATTAATTTCGTCAGTTTTTCTTTTTCAAAAATAAAAGCAATTACACTTACCAGCATATCCATCAGCATAAAAGCAATATAATAAATCAATATTTTATGAAGGCTGTCCGGATCGTTATGATTCCAGATTAAACTTAAAATTAAAACCAAATCGGCCAAAGGCGCGAAGATGGGCAGTATAATCTGAAAAATTAAAACATTTGGCAAAGCCACCATTCCCAAACCTTTATATCTTGGATTAAAACACGCGTCACGATTTTTCCAAAAAGCCTGCATAATTCCGTAACTCCAACGGAAACGCTGTTTCATAAATTCGTTCAGACTTTCCGGAGCTTCTGTAACGGCTACAGCTTCTATACAGTTTATAATGTGATAATCGTTTCTTAAAATTCGAATCGTTAAATCGCAGTCTTCAGCAAGTGTATCGGTTGTAAAACCTCCGGCTTTTTCAATTGCTTCTTTTTTAAATGCTCCAATAGCCCCCGGAACAACCGTTATTCCGTTGATTAAATCAAAAGCTCTACGGTCAAAATTTTGTGCGGTTGTATATTCAATACTCTGCCATTTGGTAAGCATGGTATTTTCGTTGCCCACTTTTACATTTCCGGCAATTGCGCCAATTTCCTGATTGTCTTTTAACTGCATGGTAAAACCTTTCATCAATTGCGAAATAGCATCGGTTTTCAGTTGTGTATCGGCATCAATACAAACCACATAATCATTTTGTGTGAGTTTAATTCCGTAATTTAATGCTGATGCCTTTCCTCCGTTTGGTTTCGTATTTACTTTTACTTTCGGATTGTCTTTAAAAGCTTCGCTTATCATGGCAAAAGTTTTGTCTTTTGATCCATCATCCACAAAAACAATATCAAAATCGGGGTAATCCTGACAGAGTAAATTTTCGATTGTTTTTACGGCGTTGATTTCTTCATTATAAGCCGGAACAATAATACTTACTTTAGGATTTTCTCCTGTATTTTTATAAACAGGCGGGTGTTTATGATCTTTCCATCGTTTTATAAATGCCATAATTGCCATTAGACCAATTCGTATAAAACCCAGAAAAATAGCAACCCAAAAAGCGACAGTAATAAAATTTCCGAACCAATATCCAAAATCAAAAATAACGTTATCTATCGTTACATAGGGCCCTTTTGCTTCGGGCATAATTTCTTCTTTTGTCTTACCAAGCAAATGAGAAACAGTTGTAAACTGAATATTTCTGTCTTTAAAATATTTAATAATCCGCGGTAAAGCTTCTACAGTTGATTGTCTGTTACCGCCTGCGTCGTGCAGTAAAATAATTCCCTTATCGGGATTGGCTTCGTATTGTTTTATCGTTCTAATATAAACACTATCGGCACTTACACCTTTTTCCCAATCGTTAGGATCAATACTTTCTCCAACTGTATAATAATTCTGCGCTTTACTTAAGGCAATTGGTTTAAGCTCGGCTTCTGTTGTGGGTTCTGCATCTGCATTGTAGGGCGCTCTAAAAAGCACTGTACTTCTTCCAGTAACGGCTTCTATCAATAATCGGGTTGTTTCCATTTCTGCCGAAGCTCTTTCCGGGCTTACCAAAGCAATATTTGGGTGCGTAAAAGTATGATTTCCTATTTCATGGCCTTCTTTATAAATTCTTTGAACCAGCGGAATATTATTTTCTCCCTGAATACCAATTACAAAAAACACAGCGGGTACTTTTTCTCTTTTTAAAATATCTAAAACTTGTGGCGTATAAGTTGGATCCGGCCCATCATCAAAAGTTAAAATAACTTGTTTGTGTACATTTCCAAATTTACTGATCACATATTTGGTTGGTAATTCCAGATATTTTTGTTCGGTAATAATATCTTCGTCATTATCGATTTCCATTTGTATTTTTCCCGGCGCAGGATCGGCAATAACATTTAGTATTTCGCCGTCGCCAATGTAGGCCGGACTTTCGATTCGGGTACTTACACGCTGCAGTGCTTTAAAATCGAAAGGTTTTTCATCAATGCTTTCGTTAGTTAAGCTTCGCTGATAATAACTCCACAAACGCTGATCTTCGCTTCCTAATCTCCATAAGGCAGTTCCTGCCAAACCATATTCGTCACTAAATCTTATGGTATTAAAATTGGTTGCTGCATCTGTAAAATTAACCTGATGCTTTTTTCCATTGCTGTCTGTATATTGATAAGAGTTATTATAACTGTTATCATTAAACTTAATCACAGCATTATGTTGTTTGGCGATTGCAATTGCCTGATCATAACTTACCGTTTCTCCCTGCTGTTTTTCCTGCCAATCGTAACCATATCCTGCAATACAAAGGATAATTTTATCAGACGGAATTTCTTTTGCTGTTTTATCTACAATTCTTTCTATCCATTTCTGACTGCTGATATCGCCTGGAATACTTTCTGCATAATGCTCATCATAAGCCATTAGAAATACATAATCGTTGTATTTTGCTAAAGCTTTTATATTAAAATCATCGTCTGAAGCCATTACATCTTGCGAAACAAGATAGCCAAGCGGATGTAGTTTTTCATATAATTCTTTTTGAAAAGCAATTATAGGTTCGTCGCTATTTTCTTTAAATTCCTCAAAATCAATATTAATTCCTTGTAATTTATATTTGTTTAATGCTTTTACAATATCATTAATCAATCTTTCTTTTTTGGTTTTATCATGAAGAATACGATGTATAAGATCGCCGTCAAACTCTCCTTCGCCTAAAGATTCATTGATGTTATTAATTAACGGAAGGATTTTGACCTTTCCTTTTCTCATCACTTTTAATGCTGCTGTATCAATTTCTATTCGCAGTAAATCGGTTTTTGGATCTATAAAAAACCATTCTGGAACTACCATATTGAGTTTATCAATATTTTTTTGAAGTGAAAACAAACTTTGCGGATCCCAGTCTACATAAAATCCTGCGCGAACTTCTGACGCTGTTTTTGGAGAAATCGGTTGATTTTTTAATTTGACGATCTTGGATTTAGCTCTTAAGAAATAATCAAATCCTTTGAACTTTTTAAGGTCTTTGGCGCTTAAATCTTTGGGACTTACAGGGTTTTGCAAATCACGACCGACTTTTGCACTATTGGCTAAAAGCGGTAATGCTGGTTTTAATCCTCTTTTTAAAGTAATTAAAAAAATCGGAATCATTAAAATAAGAATAAACAAAAGAAATCTGCTTGACCATTGAAAAGTCTTCCATCGTTTTTTGGTAGCGGTCTGAAATATTTGCTTTTTACCATCCATATATTCTCATCGTTTTAAAAGAATATTATAAAAGAAAATCAATCAAAAAAACTTAATTCTAAATCTTTCAGGCTTTCAATAACTTCAATAAAATTCTATTTCATTATTATTCGGTAAAGATATTAATTCATATAATTCTTACAAATAATGTTTTGTTCTGAATTAAAATTATAGCATCTAAATGAAGACAGCATGAATGTATTGAATTTGAAAGCGAAAATTGTAACAGTAAATTAGAACTAAAATTACAAAAGAAAAGTTCATAAAAAACAAAAGCCGTACATAAAGTTACTGAACATCAAATCATTATAAATAACCGATATGTATTTAAAAAAAATGACCCGCTACTGCAGGTCATTTATATAATATAATTTAATAGATGTTTATTTTAGTCGAACACTCCATTCAAAATCCATTTCAGAAACCTGAACACCTTTTTCGTCAGTTCCAATAGATTTCATCCAGAAGGTCTGTCCCTCACCTGTTGCGATTGTATTTTGAATTGCTTCGGCAATTAAATGTCCGTCGTTGCAGACAAACGTGATTCTGCCTGTTGCCTTTTTGGTAAAGTTTCCTTTGTTATTGGCAACCAGCATAGAGATTTTTTTACCGCTTTCCTGAATTTGTGAGATTACCAAAGCTCCGGTTGTTAACTCTGCTGCCATTGCCTGTACAGCAAAATACATGGAGTTAAAAGGATTCTGATTGATCCAGCGGTGTTTTACACTTACGATACAGCTGTCTTTATCTATTGCTTTTACGCGAACGCCGCAAATGAATGCTGATGGTAATTTGAACAATACAAATTTGTTGAGTTTGGAAACTGAAACTGCCATAAGTTTATTTTTTTATGTAAAAATACAAAAAAACTATGCACGCACAATAAATTCGCAATAGTTTACAAAAACCCTAATAAAATCAAGCCTTACGATTGATTTTCAGCATCTTTTAAACAGTATTTCAATTTCAAATTTGTTAAAATTTTGTTAATATTTGGTACTATGCAAAACAAGATACTGTCTTTTAGATATATATTTGCATAAGAAATTACTATATACTTTTAATCATGGAAACAACAACACCACTCATCATGGAAAAAACATCAGAAAAGAACACTGCAACGTTCACACACTTAAGTACTTTAAGTCAGTACATCATCCCGTTTGGAAATTATATTTTCCCGATTTTAATCTGGACGAGTTACAAAGACAAATCAGAATTTGTAAATCACCACGGAAAACAGACGTTAAATTTTCAATTGAGTTTATTGCTTTACACATTAGTTCTGGCTTTAATCGCAATTCCAATTTTCATCACAGTTGTATTGCAAAACATTCCAATGGAAGCTGTTTTTAACGACGAAAATTTCATCATCAGAAATTTTAACTTTCAAGGCAACATCGGATTAATAAGTGTTGGAGTTACGGCAGTATTGCTTTTTGGATTATTAAAAGTTGTTGAATTCTTTTTAGTGATCTATGCTTCAATAAAAGCGTCAAACGGAGAATATTACAAATACCCAATGACGATTCCTTTTATAAAGTAGCACTTTAAAGTTAAAAGTTATAGGTTAAGAGGGAAACCTCAAAAACAATCAATCATCAATCAATCATCATCAATCAAAAAACGAATTGTTCAATCTAAAAAAAACAAAATGAAATTATGAACATTGAAAACACAAAAGCACAGATGCGCAAAGGTGTTCTTGAGTTTTGCATCTTATCTGTATTAAAAGAACAAGATGCCTACACATCAGAAATATTAGACACTTTAAAAAACGCCAAATTACTAGTTGTTGAGGGAACAGTTTATCCGCTATTAACTAGGTTGAAAAACGACGGTCTCCTAAATTATCGCTGGGAAGAATCGACCTCTGGGCCCCCAAGAAAATATTATGGATTAACCGAAATAGGAAAAACATTTTTAAACGAACTTAACGGTACATGGACGGAATTGTCTGACGCTGTTAAACTAATCACCAATCAAAACCAATAGTCATGAACAAAACAGTAAATATTAACTTAGGAGGTATGTCTTTTCACATTGATGAAGATGCGTATTTAAAACTAACTCGTTATTTTGACGCCATAAAACGATCACTTAACAATTCGTCTGGACAAGATGAAATTATTAAAGATATCGAAATGCGTGTTTCTGAATTATTAACAGAAAAACAAAAAAGCGAGAAACATGTTGTGGGATTGAAAGACGTTGATGAGGTGATTGTTGTTATGGGTCAGCCAGAAGATTATATCCTTGAGGATGAAGAAAAACCAAATCAATCTTTTAATGATTATTCGAACAGAAAACATAAAAAACTGTATCGCGATAAAGAAAAAGGAATGATTGGCGGTGTGGCAACAGGTTTAGGTCATTATTTTGGAATTGACGCTGTCTGGATTAAAATTTTGTTCTTGATATTTGTTTTTGCAGGTTTCGGAACTGGAATCTTAGCGTATTTCGTTCTTTGGATTGTTACTCCAGAAGCAATTACAACTTCTGAGAAACTAGAAATGACGGGAGAGCCGGTAACTATTTCGAACATTGAAAAAAAGGTTCGTGAAGAAATTGAATCATTGTCTGATAAATTTAAAAATGCAGATTATGACGCAATGGGAAATCAGGTAAAGTCGGGAGCTGAGAGAATAAGTAGTTCATTTGGAGACTTTATTATGACGGTTTTTAAAGTTTTTGCTAAATTTTTAGGAGTAATTCTAATCATGTCAGGACTTAGCATTTTAGTGATGCTTTTAATCGGAGTTTTTACTTTAGGAACTAATATTTTTATTGATTTTCCTTGGCAGAACTTTGTTGAAGCCGGAAACTTTACAGAATATCCAATCTGGTCATTTGGTTTATTAATGTTGTTTGCTGTTGGAATTCCGTTTTTCTTCATGACACTTTTAGGATTCAAATTATTGTCTCCAAACTTAAAGTCAATCGGAAATATCACAAAATATACTTTGTTAGCCATCTGGATTATCGCTGTAGCCATAGCAATTAGCATTGGAATTAAACAAGCAACGGAGATTTCTTATGACAATAAAACGGTTGAGAAAAAAGCAATTAACATCAATGCAAAAGATACGCTTTACGTAAAATTCAGATACAACGATTATTACGCTAAAGATTTAAATCACCACAGCGATTTTGAATTTGTTCAGGATTCTGCCAACAACCAATTGATGTATTCTAATGATGTGCGCCTTCATGTTCTGCATACAGATCAAAGTGCTCCGTACATTCAAATCGAAAAAAGCGCAAGAGGAAATTCTTTTACAAGTGCTAAAAAGAGAGCTGAAAAAATTGATTACAAATTGCAGATCAACGGAAATCATTTAATTTTGGATAATTATTTTCTGACAGATGTAAAAAACAAATTTAGAGGACAAGAAGTTGATGTATATTTGTACTTACCAGAAGGACAATTGTTTAAACCAGACGGATCTGTTCAGGATTATGATGATTCTGAAAATGATTTCTTCAACTTACACTTTAGCGGTGACTACAATTATAAAGTAGAAGGTTCTAAAATTAAATGTTTAAACTGTCCTGCTGACGAAGATGATTACAATGATAATGATATGGACCAAGAAGAACACGTTATTCAAAATGATTCTGTAAACGAGGTTTCTATTAAAATAAATGGAAAAGAAGTTTTAAACGGCAAAAAAACCAAAGGAAAGCTAACCACTGACAAAAACGGAGTTATAATCAAAATTAACTAAAGCCATGATAAAAATAATCATTCATATTACAAAATTCATTATTGCGACTATTACCGCATTATTGTTTGCCTCTTGTAACTTTAACGTCAACTCTGTAGAGGGAAGTGGTCATGTTACTACAGAAAAAAGAATTGTACACGGTGACTTTCAAAAAGTTGCTGTTAGTAATGCGATCGATTTAGAAATTGAACAAGCTGATGCTACTGAAGTTATTGTTGAAGCCGACGATAATCTACAGAAAGAAATTATAACAAAAGTAGAAAACGGTACATTATATATTAGCTGTAAATTCAGTTCTTTTCATAATGTAACAATGAAAAAAGTTAAGGTCAAAATGCCTAAAATCACTAAGCTTGAAGCATCTAGCGCTTCTACCGTAAATGGTAGCAATACAATAACCGGAGAAGATATCACTCTGGAAACTTCCAGCGCTGCAACTATGAACCTTAACATTGAATCTGATAATATTTCTTGTGATTCCGGAAGCGGCAGTTCTATTAATCTGGAAGGAAAAGCATTAAAAATCAAAACTTCTGGTTCTAGCGGTTCTAGTATAAATGCTGAAAAATTATTTGCAAACGAGGTTCATGCCGAAGCTTCGAGCGGAGCAACAGTAAACGTACATCCTATTGTAAGCCTGAAAGCAGAAGCCAGCAGCGGCGGAAGCATTAATTACGATATTGAACCTAAAAGTATTGATAGACATTCTAGTTCTGGAGGAAGCATCAGCCACAGGTAATAACATTTAACTGTTAAATATAAAGAAAATCATTCATCAAAAGTGGATGATTTTTTTATATTTGTCAAAATCAAATCTAGAATTAATGAAAAAAAGTACAGCCCTGATCCTATTATTATTAGTGACTACATTAACCTTTGCTCAAAGAAGAGAAAAAATTAAAGGTTCTAAAGTAGTAACTACTTCGATAAAAGAAGTAGGAAGTTTTGATGCTCTTGAAGTCGATGATAACTTAGAAGTTTATTTGGAACAAGGAGAAAAAAACGAAATTAAAATTGAAGCCGATGACAATCTTCACGATATTATCGCAATGGATTTAAGAGAAAAAACACTTCGTTTATATACCTCTAAAGAATCTACTATATTCAAAAAATTAGTCGTTCGTGTTACTTATACTAAATCATTCAATAAAGTAATTGCCAAAAATGAAGCTGTTGTTTATGCAATTCAGGAACTTCAGTTAGACAATATTAGCTTTAACAGTTTTGATTATTCTAAATTATTTCTGAATGTAAATTCTAAAAAATTCAGTCTATATGCTGATGATAAATCTAAAACGGAACTGAATCTAAAAGGAGAAGAGGGAAATTTACAATTGAGTAAAAATTCGTCTATAAAAGCATTAGTTTCTAATGTAAAATTCAAATGTGATTTATATCAAAAAGGAGTTGCAACAATTGAAGGTATTGCAGAAAAAGCTACAATTCGTTTAGATAACAATTCTGTTTTTAACGGACCTAAATTCACTTTAAAAGATTCTAATGTTACAGCCGAAGCTTCTTCCGTAGGAACAATATTAGCTGAAACTACAATTTCGATTGCAGCAAGTGATAAATCAGAACTTACCCTTTTAGGAACTCCAGCAATACAACTTACACGTTTTTCTGAAGAAGCAAAATTGTTTAAGAAGATTAAGTAAGGTGCTAAGATGCTGAGGTGCTAAGGTTCTAAGGTTCTAAGCTACTGAGACGCTGAGTTTTTTAGTTTGTTTGTCATTTCGACGAAGGAGAAATCTCCGCAAGAAACTCTGCAAAGTTTATCAAAAGTTTAGCCACAGATTTTAAGGATTAAAATGATTTTTATGTCATTTCGACTGAAAGGAGAAATCGCACACGGGATTCTACAAAGGAAAGTCTCAATCTTTGTGGTTAAGCGTGCGATTTCTCCTTTCAGTCGAAATGACAAAACAATTCGTAAAAACTTTGCGACTCTGCGACTTTGCGAGATTAAAACAAAAAGTCCCGTTCAAACGAACGGGACTTTTTGTTTATATAAACTTCAGATTAACCTGAAACAAGAAAAACCTGAAACAAAAATTTACTCTTTAGAAGCTAAATATCTTTCAGCGTCCAAAGCAGCCATACATCCTGTACCTGCAGCAGTAATTGCCTGACGGTACACATGATCTGCTGCATCTCCTGCAACGAAAACGCCTGCTACATTTGTATTAGATGTTCCCGGAGTATTTACGATATAACCAGTTTCGTCTAGTGTAATATAATCTTTAAAGATATCTGTGTTTGGTTTATGACCAATTGCTACGAAAAATCCTGTTGCAGGAATTTCGATAGTTTCTCCAGTAGTTTTGTTTAATGCTTTAATAGCATGTACAACTTGGTTATCTCCAACAACTTCAAGAGTATCGTGATTCATTAAAATCTCGATATTTTCGGTTTTGCGAACGCGCTCTTCCATAATTTTTGAAGCTCTGAATTTTTCGCTTCTTACTAACATCGTAACTTTTTTACAAAGTTTAGACAAGTAATGTGCTTCTTCACAAGCAGAATCTCCTGCTCCAACAATTACAACTTCTTGGTTGCGGTAGAAAAATCCGTCGCAAACGGCACAAGCAGAAACGCCGCCTCCCATATTTAAATAATGCTGCTCTGATGGTAATCCTAAATATTTAGCAGATGCTCCTGTAGAAATAATAACAGTTTCAGCGTGTAACTCGATTGAATCGTTAATCCAAACTTTATGAATATCTCCAGAAAAATCAACTTTAGTTGCCCAGCCATCACGAATATCAGCACCAAAACGTTTTGCCTGGTCTTGTAACTGAATCATCATTTCTGGTCCGGTAACGCCATCAACATAACCAGGAAAATTTTCAACCTCATTTGTAGTAGTCAACTGACCACCTGGCTGCATTCCTTGGTATAATACTGGATTCATGTTAGCTCTGGCAGCATAAATAGCAGCAGTATAACCTGCAGGGCCAGAACCTATAATAAGGCATTTAATTTTTTCGATTGTATCTGACATAATATGTTTACATTAATAATTGATGGTGCAAAAGTAAGTTTTTATTGTTGGATTTAAGTCCACGAATAATCAGTTTTTGCTATTCTAAAATAGACAATTTCAAATATAGCAGAAATGAAAAATCCTTTCTGCAAATACATACAGAAAGGATTTTCGTCGGGGTGGCAGGATTCGAACCTGCGGCCTCCTGCTCCCAAAGCAGGCGCGATAACCGGGCTACGCTACACCCCGTAAGCGGGTGCAAATATATAACTATTTTTTGCTTATCCAAAACAATTTGAAAAATATGAACATTTTTATTTTTTAGAGTGAATTATTGAATACAGACCACACATCTATTGTTCTTATCCTCATTTCATATCCTATTATTTTCCTTAACACGAAAAAAGCTTAAAAAACTTCCATCATATTAAAATGTTATTATATTTACCATTCATTAACATCATACTTATTCCCTATGGAAGTATTCCTTATAGTTCTGTTATTTTGTTTTTTAATTTACATTATCAATACGATCAAAAGCCGTTTTGATATTCTGGAAAACGACATTCAAAAGCTTAGTAAAAAATTAGATAACCTAAAAACTACTGAGAAAGTTTCTGAAAAAGTTGTTGAAAAACCTACAGCACCTCCACCGGTTATACTTCCGAAAGAAGAAATTAAGGTTGAGAAACCTCAGGAAACTGTAAAAGTTCCTGTTCCACCAATAAAAGAAGAAATTCCAGAAGTAAAAACAGAAAGAACCGTTTTTGCTATGGATACCGATAAAGGTCCACAGCCTGTAACACCAAAAGTAGAATCAAAACCATACGTTGCTCCTGTTCCCGAAAAATCATTTTGGGAAAACTTCAAAGAACAAAATCCGGATTTAGAAAAATTCATTGGAGAAAATCTAATCAATAAAATTGGGGTTTTAATTCTGGTTTTAGGAATCAGCTATTTTGTAAAATATGCGATTGATAAAGACTGGATAAACGAACCTGCTCGTGTTGGAATCGGAGTTTTATGTGGCGCACTTGTTATGGGAATTGCACATAAACTGCGTAAAAGTTATGTCGCTTTTAGTTCTGTAATTGTCGCGGGCGCCATTGCCATTTTCTATTTCACAATCGGAATTGCATTTCATGATTATCACCTATTCAACCAAACTGTTGCTTTCAGCATCATGGTCGTTATTACAGCTTTTAGTGCTCTGATATCCTTATCTTACGACAGAATAGAATTGGCAGTACTTTCTTTAATCGGAGGATTTGCTGTTCCTTTTATGGTAAGCACCGGCGAAGGAAATTATGTTATTTTGTTTACTTATATCAGTATTCTGAATGTTGGGATTTTAGCTTTGGCTTATTATAAAAAATGGAATCTGGTTAACATTCTTTCTTATGTTTTTACCGTTTTATTGTACGGAGGCTGGCTTTCGCAGGAACTACAAAACGAAAAACCACATTATTTTGGAGCATTAATCTTCGGTTTTGTTTTCTATTTTATTTTTATTTTGATGAATATCATCAACAATATAAGAACAAAAGGAGAATTTTCTGTTGCACAATTAACCATTTTGGCCAGCAATACCTTTTTGTTTTATGCAGCGGGAATGGCAATTTTACATGATTATCATCCTGAATTGAGAGGATTATTTACCACTTCGATTGCATTGCTTAATTTAATTTACGCCTGGTTTTTATACAAAAAATTCGGTTTGGACAAAAGAGCGGTTTATCTGCTTATTGGTTTAACGCTGACTTTTGTTACGCTTGCCGTTCCAATTCAGTTTGAAGGCAATTACATTACTTTATTCTGGGCTGCAGAAGCTGTTTTATTATTATGGCTTTCGCAGAAATCAAAAATCAGCAGTTATCGTTTTGGATCTGTAATTGTGCATGGTTTAATGATAATCAGTCTTATAATGGATTGGAATAAATATTATAATGGCGATGCTGTTTTAAATATTATTCTAAATCCAATATTTACAACCGGATTATTTGCCGTAATATCTTTATTTGGTGTTTGGTATTTATTAAAGAACGAACACGAAATTGTCGTACTTTTTGGTTTAAGATTTAATCCTGAAAAATATAAAACCTTTATTTTAGAATTAGGGTTTGTAATTTTATATTTAGTCGGAATATTTGAAGTAACGTATCAATCTAATGTTACAATAGTAAATGCCAACTCGGCAGCTTCTCTACCAGTTTTATATCACTTAATATTCTTTGCTTTATTGGCAAGTTATTTAATAAAAAAGAAAACCGAAACCGGATATCAGGCAACAGTATTAATTTCAATTACCAATATAATTTTATTTGCATTTTGGTTTATTCGCTATCCATTTAAAGAAACCGAAGACATTTTAATTTTCGGTAAAGACGAGCCAATTGCATTTTATCTTCATTATATTCAATTACTGCTTATAATTTATTTTGCTTATTTGCTTTATAAAGTCAATTCAGGAAAAGCTGCTTTTTCTATGTTTTCTAAAAAAAGCTTTATCTGGATCGGGGCATTTATTGTTATATATATCGCCAGTGCAGAATTAATGCTTCACGGGGTTAAATTATTAAATTCACCAACAACCGTTGCCCAGATTCACGCAAGTGATATGTTTAAGCTTGAAAAACTGGATCCGGGTTACATTCGTCAGACTTTAGCATCTGATACTATGGAAGTAGCGAGAATCAAAATAATCAAAACTGGTTTTCCTGTTCTTTGGGGAATTTTAGCTTTTGTATTCTTGATTATCGGAATAAAAAAACAAACTAAAGCATTGCGAATTATTGCTTTGACTTTACTCGGATTAACGATTGCAAAATTATTTCTATACGATATCAGCAACATTTCTGAAACCGGAAAAATAATCTCTTTCATTCTTTTAGGAATCCTGATCCTGATTATTTCTTTCGTATACCAAAAAATTAAAGTCTTAGTTATAGACGAAAACAAGCCCGAAAAAACAAATGAAACTGAATAATTTTATACTATTACTATTACTGGCCAATATTTCTTTTGGTCAGTTTCAAACCACTGGAAAACTAAAAGGAGTTGCTCAGAATGGTTTTCATGAAATTAGATTATCACCAGAAATCAGGTCTTTTTCAAAACAGGATTTAAGTGATATTAGAATATTTAATTCTAAAGGAAACGAAATTCCGTATTTCATTCAAAACAGCACTACTATTTCTTCGGATAGTTTTACGGAATACCCAATAATTTCAAAAAAAGTTGAACCTAAAAAAAGTACTTCTATAATAATTGAAGTTCCATCGACTAAAAACAACAAACAGCTTTCGCTTTTTATTGCTAATTCTGATGCTGTAAAAAAATACTCGATTTCGGGAAGCGACGATCAAAAGGAATGGTTCGGAATTTCCGATTCGCAATCTTTATACGATTTAAATAGCGCTTCAGAAGCAAGTGTTGTAAAGACTATTTCCTATCCTTTAAGTACTTATAAATATTTAAAAATAGATTTTGACGACAAGAAAACACTTCCTATCAATATTTTGAAAGTTGGGAATTTCACCACAAGCATCCAAACACAAAGTCTTGATTTAATTGTTCCGAAAAAATCTGCAACAACAGAAATTCCATCAAAAAAAGAAACGCAGATTCATATTCTTTTTGATGCGCCGCAAATAATAAATCAGATTGTTTTTGAAGTTTCAAAACCAACTTATTACAATCGTCAAGTTGTTCTTTACAAGAAAACAACACGAGAAATAAAAAGAAAATCTCAAGTTTATGAGGAAGAAATTGCTTCTTTTGAATTGAACTCTAACGTAAAAAACAGCTTTACGATTCCGGAAATATTCGAGAAAGAAATTTTTATAAAAATTGAAAATCAGGACAATCTCCCATTGACGATTGCTGCTGTAAAATTCAATCAAAAACCAATTTCAATTATTGCCGATCTGGATGCTGGTGAAAGTTATACTTTAAAAACCGGCAATAAAAATTCAATACAGCCAGATTACGATCTTTCTAATTTCAAAAATAAGATCGGAACAGTTTTACCGCAAATCAATATTTATGATGTGCAGCACAAAACAGAAGTTAAAAGTAGCGTTGAAGGCAAATCGTTCTGGCAGCAATCCTGGTTTATGTGGGTTTGCATTATTGTTGGCGCCGTTACGATTTTATTCTTTACGGCAAGTTTGGTAAAAGATCTAAAAAAGCAAAACTAAATTCAATTTAACATTTAGTACACTTCTGAAAATTCAAATTTTGATTTTGATCATTTTTGATGCAAAAAAAGAAATAAATAGCGAGAAATTTCGTTACTGTTTTTCTTTATAACCCAAATCGAAATCTTTGAAACACGCACCAAACAACGAATAACCGTGGTTTATCAAATGTTAACAAAATAGATTTTCAGAAACCATAAATAATTGTATTTTTACGGTTCAAAATTCAGAAAATAAATGGGCAAAATCATTGCGATTGCTAATCAAAAAGGAGGCGTTGGAAAGACTACAACATCTGTAAATCTTGCAGCCTCATTAGGTGTTTTAGAAAAAAAAGTATTACTGATCGATGCTGATCCTCAGGCTAATGCTACATCTGGTCTTGGGATTGATGTGGAGTCTGTAGAAATTGGTACTTACCAGATACTTGAACACAGTCATACACCAAAGGAAACAATTATCAAATGTTCAGCTCCAAATGTTGATGTGATACCTGCACACATTGACCTTGTTGCCATTGAAATCGAATTGGTTGATAAAGAAAATCGTGAGTACATGCTTAAAAAAGCATTGGAAGAAGCAAAAGAAGAGTATGATTTTATCATCATCGACTGCGCACCTTCTTTAGGTTTGTTAACCTTAAATGCTTTAACTGCGGCGGATTCTGTAGTTATTCCTATTCAGTGTGAATATTTTGCACTTGAAGGATTAGGGAAATTATTGAACACGATAAAAAGTATTCAAAAAATACACAACCCGGATCTTGATATCGAAGGATTGTTACTTACTATGTATGATTCTAGATTACGTTTATCAAATCAGGTTGTAGAAGAGGTTCAAAAACACTTTAACGATATGGTTTTTGATACCGTAATTCAGCGAAATGTAAAATTGAGCGAAGCTCCAAGTTTTGGTGAAAGCATCATTAACTATGACGCAACTAGCAAAGGAGCAGTTAATTATATCAATTTAGCTCAAGAAATTATAAAGAAAAACAGTAAATAGTTTTTATGACAAAAGCAATTAAAAAACAAGCCTTAGGAAGAGGATTATCAGCATTATTAAAAGATCCGGAAAACGACATCACATCAGTAGAAGACAAAAATGCTGACAAGGTTGTTGGAAATATTATTGAGCTTGAAATAAGTGCTATCGAAATAAATCCGTTTCAGCCAAGAAGTAATTTTAATGAAGAATCGCTAAGAGAATTAGCAACTTCGATAAAAGAACTTGGTGTGATCCAGCCTATTACTGTTCGTAAATTAGAATTCAACAAATACCAATTAATTTCTGGAGAACGTCGTTTACGCGCTTCTACTTTAGTTGGATTAACGCACGTTCCTGCGTACATACGTATTGCCAATGATAACGAATCGTTGGTTATGGCTTTGGTTGAAAACATCCAGCGTCATGATTTAGATCCAATCGAGATCGCACTTTCGTATCAGCGTTTAATTGATGAAATTCAATTGACACAAGAACAAATGAGCGAACGAGTTGGAAAAAAACGTTCTACAATTGCCAATTATTTACGTCTTTTAAAACTGGATCCGATTATTCAAACGGGTATTCGTGACGGTTTTATCAGCATGGGACACGGAAGAGCGATTATCAATATTGAGGATTTAGATATCCAAACCGATATTTACCAAAAAATTGTAAGCCAGAATTTATCTGTACGTGAAACTGAAGCGTTGGTAAAAAATTATCACGAAGGTAACACAGCAAAAGCAGAAGGAAAACCTAAAGCAGATGCCGGATTTGTGGTTAGAGAAACACAAAAACATTCTTTCAATGATTATTTTGGTTCAAAAGTTGATATAAAAGTAGCAGGCAACGGAAAAGGAAAAATTACAATTCCTTTTAATTCTGAGGCTGACTTTAATAGAATTATAAAATTAATAAACGGATAGTGAATAAAATTGTCCCCATAAGTTTATTGTTCTTTCTTATAGGAACCGTTTCTATTTTTGCCCAGGCAAAAGAAGAGACGGTTTTGGTCGCTAAAGACACTACTAAGTTAGAAGAAATAGACCCGCTTACCCCTGCAAAGGCAGCTTTTTATTCTGCAATCCTGCCAGGTTTAGGTCAAGTTTACAATAAAAAATACTGGAAAGTTCCGTTGGTTTACGGAGCAATTGGTACCAGTTTGTATTTTTACCTTGATAATAATAAAAAATACCACGATTATCGCGATGCCTACAAACGTCGTTTAGAAGGTTATAATGACGATAAATATAATTTTTTGGATGAAAGCAGACTTATTGCCGGACAAAAATTTTATCAAAGAAACAGAGATTTATCTGCTTTGTTTGTTGTTGCTTTTTATGCCTTAAACATTATCGATGCTAACGTTGACGCTGCTTTAATTCAATTCAACGTAAACGAAAGATTATCGATGCGTCCAGAAATCTATCCCAACGATGTAACATTTAGACCAAACGTTGGACTAACTTTTAATTACAACTTTTAAATAGAGTTTACATTCTATTTATACTTCAAAAAAATATACAAAATGAAAATTGCGCTTTTAGGATACGGAAAAATGGGTAAAGTAATTGAACGAATTGCTTTGGAAAGAGGTCATGAAATTGTTTTAAGAAAAGATGAATTTAATACCTACGACGGACTTTCTGATGCAAATGTTGCGATCGATTTTAGTGTTCCTACTGCAGCAGTAAGCAATATTTCGGCTTGTTTTAACAACAATGTTCCTGTAGTTTCAGGTACAACTGGCTGGTTAGAGCATTTTGACGAAATGGTTGCATTTTGTAACGAGAAAAAAGGAGGTTTTATTTCGAGTTCAAATTTTAGTTTAGGTGTAAATATCTTCTTTGGATTGAATGAATATCTGGCTAAAATCATGGCTCCATTTAATTCTTATAATGTTACGATGGAAGAAATTCATCATACTCAAAAATTAGATGCTCCAAGCGGAACGGCAATTTCATTAGCAAAAGGTGTTATCGAAAATAGCAGTAATTATGCTAACTGGACAATGGATGAACCGAAAGGAAACGAAATACACATTGAAGCCAAAAGAATTGGAGAAGTACCGGGAACTCATACCGTAAACTATAACTCTGTTGTTGACAGTATCGAAATTAAACACACTGCTCACAACCGCGAAGGTTTTGCTCTTGGTGCCGTTATTGCTGCCGAATGGCTTGCTGGCAAACACGGAATCTACAGCATGAAAGACGTTTTAAACTTAAAATAATAAATTAATTTTGAGGTTTCCATCTGAAAAACCTTAAACCTGAACCTTTAAACAAAATATTATGACACTATATCTTTGGTTCGTATTTTTCTTAGCTGTACAAGTGATCCACTTTATCGGGACTTGGAAATTATATCAGGCAGCGGGAAGAAAAAGCTGGGAAGCTGCAATTCCGGTATACAATTCAATAATTTTAATGAAAATTATCAGCCGCCCTACCTGGTGGACTTTATTGCTTTTTATTCCGATTATTAACTTAATTATGTTTCCTGTTGTTTGGGTAGAAACTTTACGCACGTTTGGTAAAAAATCTACTTTAGATACGTTTTTAGGGATTTTTACTTTAGGGTTTTACATCTATTATGTAAACTATACGCAGAAATTAGAATACAATGCCGATAGAAAATTAACTCCGGAAAACAAAACGGCCGATACTGTAAGTTCTTTACTTTTTGCTATAATTGTTGCTACATTAGTGCATACTTATGTGGTACAGCCTTATACAATTCCAACTTCGTCTTTAGAAAAATCATTATTAATTGGTGACTTTCTATTTGTGAGCAAATTAAACTATGGTCCTCGCGTACCGATGACAACTGTTGCCTTGCCAATGGTTCACGATTCGATACCAATGACTAAGAAAAAATCGTATTTGAGCTGGCCTCAACTGCCTTATTTTAGATTACCTGCTTTCGAAAAAATAAACCGAACCGATATTGTTGTTTTCAACTGGCCTGCAGACACCGTTCATTACTTTTTTGAGCCAAAAGGAAGACCAGGAGTTATAAAACCTATCGACAAAAAATCAAATTACGTAAAAAGATGTGTGGGTATTCCTGGAGACAGTTTATCTATTAAAGATGGTTTTGTATTCATTAACGGGAAAAAATTAGTTTTACCAGAAAGAGCAAAACCGCAATATTCTTATTCTGTTGCTTTAGACGGTAAAACGCCTATTGATTTCGAAACTTTAATGAAAGAATTGGATATTACGGATCGTGCAGGTTTTAAAAGCGAAAAAAGAGATACACTTTATTTTTCAGCTTTAACAGAAGCCAGCGCAGAACGTATTAAAAATACTCCCGGAGTTACTGCGGTAAAAAGAGAAATTGAGAGAGGAAATGACAATGCTGTTTTCCCTCATATCAACAAATGGAATCAGGATAATTACGGCCCGATTTACATTCCGGAAGCTGGAAAAACAGTTGCGCTTACCAATGAATCTTTGCCTTTTTATAAAGAGATCATAACCAATTACGAAGGAAATACTTTGGAATTACAAGGTTCTAAATTTCTAATAAACGGAAAACCGACGACTACTTATACCTTCAAACAAAATTATTATTGGATGATGGGAGACAACCGTCATAATTCTGAAGACAGCCGTTATTGGGGTTACGTTCCTGAAAACCACATTGTAGGCAAACCGGTTTTTATCTGGCTTAGCTGGGATACAAACGGAAAAGGAATAAATAAGATTCGCTGGAGCAGAGTTTTCACTACAGTTGATGGTGAAGGACAACCACAATCTTATTTTAAATATTTCCTTATAATTCTTGCACTTTACTTTGTTGGAGAATTCTTCTGGAGAAAGAGAAAAGAAAACAAAGCATAAATAAAATAATAGTTACTTTTGTTTCAGGTTTCAAGTTTCAGGTTCGCATAGGACTTGAAACTTGAAACCTGAAACTTTTTAAACAAAAAACACATGAATTCCTTATTACTTCCAACCTATTTTCCGTCAATCAGCCACTTTGCAGTTATGGCTCAATCTGAAAATATTACTTTTGAGATGGAAGATAATTTTCAGAAACAGACCAATAGAAACCGAACTTATATCTATAGTCCAAACGGAATTCAGTTATTGAATATCCCCATTAAACATTCAAAATCTCCTCATCAAAAAACAAAAGATGTAATGATTGAGAATGAATTTGACTGGCAAAAACAACATTTTAAATCATTGGAAGCGGCTTACAGAAGTTCTCCTTTTTTTGAGTTTTTTGAAGATGATATTCAGCCTATCTTCGAAAAACAGCATACTTTTTTGATGGATCTAAATTTTGAAGTTTTTGATGTTGTAACTAAATGTCTTCGAATGAAAATAGAGTTTGGCAAAACGGAAGAATACTTTCGCCAACCAACTAATATGACTGATTTCAGGGATTTGGTTAATGGAAAGAAGGACGCTAATTCATTCGAAAAATACACGCAGGTTTTTGATGACAAACATGGCTTTATAAACAATCTTAGTATCTTGGATTTGCTTTTTAACGAAGGAAAATTTGCAATGGATTATCTAAAGTCGCAAAAATTAATATAATCCTTTTTGGAACTTGCAATTTTAAAAATTGGAATTTCTTATTACATTATTCTATCGAAAGTCTTGTCATTATTGGATAATGATCGGAATTTTCAAAATCAGAAAAGCTTTTAAATTCCTTTACTTTCATTTTGCTGTCAGCAAAGATATAATCGATTCTGGCTGGGTAATAACGAAATTTATAGGTAGCACCAAATCCTTCTCCGGCTTCTTCAAAAGTATCTTTGAGTTTTCCTTTTATACTTCTGTAAACATAAGAAAACGGACTATTATTCATATCACCGCAAATAATAATAGGACTTTTGCATTGTTTGATATTCTCTTTAAATATCTCTGCCTGCTCCTGTTGTTGTCTAAATCCTTTACTGATTCGGGTGTAAATAAGCTGTGATTTTCGTTGGTTTACATTGTCAATATCATCAGATATTTCATTTACGTCAGGAGAAATCTTGATAGACTGCAAATGCATATTGTACACACGAATAACATCTTTACCACGCTTTATATCGGCATAGATTACATTATTATCTGATTTCGGAAAAATAATATTCCCTTGATAGAGAATAGGAAATTTTGAAAAAATAGCCTGTCCGGTTTTAATCTGTTTTCCATCAATAAAAATATAACGGTGCGGGTATACTTTTAAGTCTATATGAGCAGAATTAGAATATTCCTGAATACATAGAATATCAGGATTTTGTTCGTCTATAAAAGTTTTTATGTTGGATGGAATATCGTCTCTGTCCAGCCATTTAAATACATTAAAAAGACGTACATTATAACTCATTACAGAGAAATCTTTTTCGTCTTGCACATATTCTTTTCCAGCGATTTTATAAAATTTACTGATAAAGGTAATTCCTGTAAGCAAAACCAAACCAGACAAAATAAGACGTTTTTTAAACTGAATTGCCCAATAGAGAAAGAACAGACCATTTAACACAAAAAATGCCGGCATAAACAACGTAAGCACCGATAAAAGTGGAAAGCTTTTAGGTGCGAGAAATGGTAAAATATAGATACTAAAGGTTAATACAGTAAGTACTATATTCAAAAAGAACATTATCTTATTAAACCACGAAAGGTTTTTCATGCTATTTTGCTAAAAGGATTATTTTCCAGCTTTAAATAAAAACTCTTTTTCTTCTTTTGTTAGACAGTCATAACCAGATTTACTGATTTTGTCTAAAATTTCATCAATCTGTTGCTGCGTTTTGTCTTTTGTAACAATTCTTGATGTTGTTTTTTGCGTAGGTTTTTGATAATTCTTATGAACTTTTGTGAATGGGGTCGTTGGGGATTTTTTGAATAAATTTACAAAGAAGTCAATTATTCTGGAAATTATTATACTCAAATCTGTTCCGTTAAGAAGCAATTTAATATAAACAAAACCAAAGAAAGCGCCTGCTAAATGCGAGATATGTCCGCCACTATTAGACAAACGAAACTGCATTAGGTCTAAAACCAAAATAACAGCCGTAATATGCCAAAGTTTTACATTGCCCAGAAACATTAAACGAACAGTCATTAAAGGCTGATAAGTCGTTGCAGCGACCAAAATAGCCATAATAGCTGCCGATGCACCAACAATTGGAGCAGAAATATTTAGAAAATAAAAACTTAGCGCAAAAATAACTCCTGCAAAAATGGCACTTAATATATAAAGTCCTAAAAATTGCTTCTGAGTGAAATAGGTTAAAAACAAAGTGCTGGCAAAATTTAAAACCATCATATTAAAAAACAAATGCAGAAATCCATCATGAAAAAATGCATAGGTTAAAAACGTCCACGGTTTAAATAAAAAAACCTGAGGATCTGATGATAAAGCCAGCCAGTCTGGAAAATTAAAATTTCCATCAGAAAAATTATAGAATACTAATGATATTAAAAAACAAGCAATGTTCCAGTAAATAACACGCATTGCAGTACCACCTAATTTATATTGCAGTTTTAAATCATCAAGAATATTCATAAAAGCTTTTTTTGTTTTATAATTTGATCTTAAAATTAAAAATTAATTCCAACGGTTGTTATTAAATTGATTTTTTTTCCAATATAACATCATTAAAAAACCTGTGATTGCACCGCCAATATGCGCGAAATGGGCGATACCAGTTCCGCCGCTTCCAAAAATTGAACCTCCTTTAAATCCTAAAAATAAATCAACTGCCAAAATTCCAGGAACGAAATACTTTGCTTTTATTGGAATTGGAATAAACATTAAAGCCAATTCTGCATTTGGAAACATAAATGCAAAAGCGGTTAATAAACCATAAATAGCGCCAGATGCACCAACTACTGTTCCTGTATAAGCATCTATAAAAGCATTAAATTTTGAAACTGTAACTAAATCCTGCCATCTTGTATCGATTCTTCCTTCTGCTAAAAGTTTTAAGATATCTGCTTTTTGAAAACCATTTGCTGTTAAAACATTCATTGTATCCTGAAAAGAATAATAGTTTACAGCCGTATGTAATAATGCCGATCCTAAACCACAGGAAATGTAAAAAAATAAAAACTTTTTACCTCCCCAAAAATGTTCTAAAGCAGAACCAAAGGAAACCATTGCAATCATATTAAAAGCGATGTGCATAATTCCTCCATGCATAAACATATGTGTTAGTGGCTGCCAAATTCCAAAATTTGAATTTTCTGGAAAAAACATAGCCAGGTAATCATAAGAAACCGGAACGAGCTGCGAACCAATAAAAAAGATGATATTAATAATCAGTAATTGTTTTACTACGGGAGTCATATTCATCATAAGGCAAACTTTTTATCTATATCTTCAACACGCATGGTGATGAAAGTAGGTTTTTGAAAAGGTGAAATATTTGGATCTTTACAAGCAAACAATCCGTTTACTAAATTGTCTTGTTCTTTTTCGGTTAAATAAGATCCTGTTTTAACCGCTAAACTTTTTGCCATCGATTTTGCAATGGTATCGTTCTGACTGTAACTGCTCGCTGGAATTCCGTCTTGCAGATCCGTCAATAATTGTTCTATTACAAGAGAAACTTCGCTTTCTGTGATATTAACCGGAATTCCGGAAATCACGATATGATCGGTCTGTGCTTCTTCAAAAACAAAACCTGTTGTTTCTAAAGATGCTTTCAGCTCTTCGATTAATTCCATTTCGCCTGACGAATAAAATAAATTCAGCGGAAATAACAATTGCTGACTCGAAGCCTGATTTACGGTCATATTCAGCAAAAATTGCTCGTACAGAATACGCTGGTGCGCACGCTGCTGATCTACGATTACCATTCCTGATTTTATAGGTGAAACAATATATTTTTTATGAATTTGATAGGTTTTCTGAATCGCTTGTTCTACCTCATCATCATTAAATAACGAAGATGTTACTTCTTCATTTTCAAAGGTAAAAGGAGAACTTTCGATAGTATCAGTTTCTAAACCAACATATAAACTTTCCCAAGTTGCTGTTGGTTCGACTCTTTTAGAATATCCAGAATACGAAGATGAACCCGATCCTGAACCAGAACTGCTTCCAGAACCAGAACTTGCTTTAGAATAATGCTGATTTGTTTTATCATCTGTAAATGGATTAAAAGTTCCATCAACTTGAATTGTAGGTGTTTCTGCTTCCAGATCTTTATAATGATATGGTGTGTCTAAATTGGCATCGCGGTCAAAATCTAAAACCGGTGCTACATTAAACTGACCTAAACTATGTTTTATAGAAGCTCTTAAAATGGCATACAAAGCTTGTTCATCATCAAACTTAATTTCTGTTTTCGTCGGATGAATGTTAATATCTATTGTATTTGGCGGTACTTGCAGGTACAGAAAATAACTCGGCTGACTGCCATCTTTAAGAAGTCCGTCGTATGCAGCCATAACAGCATGATGCAGATAACCGCTTTTTATGAAACGATCGTTTACAAAAAAGAACTGCTCTCCCCTGTTTTTCTTAGCAAATTCGGGTTTACAGACAAATCCCTGTACATTTATAATCTCGGTATCTTCGTTTACAGGAACCAATTTTTCATTGGTTTTACCAGACATAATTCCAACAATTCGCTGACGATATCCGGCTGCAGGCAAATTGTACATTTCACTGCCGTTATGATAAAATGTGAAATGAATATTTGGATGCGCCAAAGCCACTCGCTGAAACTCATCCATAACATGGCGAAATTCGACTGTATCAGATTTTAAAAAGTTACGACGGGCCGGAATATTAAAAAATAAGTTTTTGACTGCAAATGATGTTCCTTTTGGTAAAACAGCTACTTCTTGCGAAACAAACTTACTTCCTTCGATTATAATATGGGTGCCAAGTTCTTCCTGATCTTGTTTGGTTTTCATTTCCATGTGAGCAATCGCGGCAATAGATGCCAAAGCTTCTCCACGAAAACCTTTTGTATGCAGTGAAAACAAATCTTCTGCCTGACGAATTTTGGATGTTGCATGACGCTCAAAGCACAAACGCGCATCAGTCACACTCATTCCTAAACCATTATCAATTACTTGAACTAATGATTTTCCGGCATCTTTAATTATCAATTTAATATCGGTAGCTTTTGCATCCACGGCATTTTCCAACAATTCTTTTACAACTGAAGCAGGTCTTTGCACCACTTCTCCAGCAGCAATTTGGTTGGCAACGTGATCCGGAAGTAATTGAATAATACTCGACATTAAGAAAAAATAGTTTAAAGTTTAAGGTTTAAAGTTTTCAAACCAAGAAGCACAAATTTAGTAAATTTTGTCTGTCTTTTAGAGCAGGACCAATCATAAAAAAAACAAAAAACCTATACTATTTTTACACAGTATAGGTTTTAGTATTTTTAAAACGATTGTGTTTTATTCATTCTCAATTTTTATTGGAGTTTCTTCTATCTGAATCGCTCCTGAAGCTAATAAAGGCTGATTAAAAGGATGCGACATAGAAGCCTGCTGACGAATGTATGCCATTTTTATAGCTGCAATTGCTGCTTCAGTTCCTTTGTTTCCGTGAATACCGCCGCTTCTGTCTATAGACTGCTGCATATTATTATCTGTTAAAACACAAAAAATAACCGGAATATCAGTTTGAACATTTAAGTCTTTAATCCCCTGAGTTACTCCTTCGCATACAAAATCGAAATGCTTTGTCTGTCCCTGGATTACACATCCAATTACAATAACTGCATCTACATTTTGAGTCTGAAGCATTTTCTTTGCGCCATAAATAAGCTCAAAGCTTCCGGGAACATTCCAACGGATAATTTGCTGTACAGGAACATCACAATCAACTAAAGCTTCAAAAGCTCCATTGTAAAGTCCTTCAGTTATAGTTTCATTCCACTCAGAAACAACAATCCCAAATCGAAAGTCTTTCGCATTTGGGATCGTGTTTTTATCGTATTCTGATAAGTTTTTATTTTCAGTAGCCATCTGTAGTATTTTAGATTTATATTTAGTCCCGAAGTTTCGGGATAGATTCTTAATTACAAATCTACAATCTTAAATCTAAAGTCTAAAATTTTTATTGCGCTAATCCTATTAATACATCTACAGAAGCAGCTTCTGGAGTTGCATCAAAATTTTCTTTGATATCTGTTAAATATTTTAAAGCATCTTCTTTTTGCCCTAAAGCTAAAGCAGTTTTTCCAGCTTTTAATAAGAAACGAGGCGTAGTAAAATCGTTTTTGTTTGATTCAGCAGCTTTTACATAATACTCTAAAGCTTCTTTTTGTTGGTTCTTTTGAGAATAAGCATCTCCGATTGCACCTTTAGCAAGAGCGCTTAAGATCATATCTTCAGATTTAAAGTTACCTAAGTACTTAATAGCGTCATCAAATTTACCTGTATTTAAGTATGCGATACCAGCATAATAGTTTGCTAAGTTTCCAGCGTCTGTTCCAGAATATTCGTCAGCAATTTTTACAAATCCGAATTTACCTTCAGAACCGTTTAATGCTAATTTATATAATGAATCGCTTGCTACACCGTCTGTTGCTTTTTGAAAGTTTTGTTGTGCAACAAACATTTCGTTAGCAGCCTCATCTTGTTTAGGAGCTTCAATAAATTTTTGGTAAGCCAAATATCCAATTGTAGCAACTGCAATACCAGCAACTAAACCAATAATGATTTTTTGATTTTTAGCCACCCAGTCCTCAGTTCTTGAAGCAGTTTCGTCTAGTTTAGAAAAAACACCAGCAGTTGTACTGTCTTTTTCGTCAATAATTACCTGTTGTTCTTCATTAACTTCTTTAACTTCCTTCTCCTTTGGTGTCTTATATCCTCTTTTATTGTAAGTTGCCATTTAAAAATAATTTAGTGAACGGCAAAAATAAAATTTTTATTGAAATTGACACCAAAAAAATCAATTTTATCACTATTTTAAAAGAAATAATTTTCATTATCGTAACTTCTTCCCTTTCAGCTATAAAATAATTCATCTTCGAGCAGCTTAAAAGCCTTTTATATCAATATTTTTCAATAATTTGCACCCTCTAATTTTCACTGTTCAAAGACAGTAAATTTTATACTTACAGCTTCCTAAAAATGCATTTAAACAAAATTTCTTTATTCAATTATAAAAATTTCTCCGAAGCAAGTTTTGATTTTGATCTCAAGATCAATTGTTTTGTCGGCAAAAACGGAATTGGCAAGACTAATGTGCTCGATGCAATATATCATTTGGCATACGGAAAAAGCTATTTTAATCCGCTGGCGGTTCAAAATATTAAACACGGAGAAGAGTTTTTTGTTATTGATGCAGAATTAGAAAAAAACGACAGAACGGAACAGATTGTCTGCAGTTTAAAAAAAGGGCAGAAAAAAGTATTAAAAAGAAACGGCAAAGCGTACGATAAATTTTCTGATCACATCGGTTTTATTCCGCTTGTGATTATCTCGCCTGCCGACCGCGATTTAATTGTGGAAGGAAGCGAAACGCGTCGTAAATTTATGGACAGTGTGATTTCGCAGTTAGACAGTACTTATCTGCATCAGCTTATTCAATATCAAAAAATAATTGTGCAACGAAATGCGCTTCTTAAATATTTCGCCTTAAATCATACTTTTGATAATGACACCTTATCTATATATAATGAGCAGCTGAATGTAATTGGTCAATCGATTTTTGAGAAACGCAAAGAATTTCTAGAACAGTTTATACCTATATTTAATATCCATCATCAGGCCATAACGGGTTCTGAAGAAACGGTGCAATTGGTTTACGAAAGTCATTTGTTTGAAAAAGATTTATTGACACTTTTGCAGGAAAACATTAATAAGGATCGCGCGCTGCATTATACGAGTGTTGGCATTCATAAAGATGATTTGTCTTTTGAAATTGATTCGCATCCAATAAAGAAATTTGGTTCGCAAGGCCAGCAGAAATCTTTTCTGATTGCTTTGAAATTGGCTCAGTTTGAATTTCTAAAGAAACAAAGCGGTGTAAAACCATTATTACTTTTTGATGATATTTTTGATAAATTAGACGAAACGCGTGTTTCTAAAATTATCGAAATGGTAAACAGCGAAACTTTCGGTCAGCTTTTTATTTCTGACACGCATCCCGAACGAACTGAAGCGATCGTAAAATCTACACATCAGAGTTATAAGATATTTAATTTATAAGTTTTTACCACTGTGAAATTTGTGGCAAAAAATTAGCAACAAAAATTCAAAAATAATTAGCGGCAATTCGTGTAATTCGTGGCAAACATTAAAATCATTAAATTAGCCAAAACAAAAAATTAAAAATAACTGCAATATAAAAGATATGCTTACAAAAGAATCATTGCAATTTTTAGACGATTTAAAAGCCAACAATAATAGAGATTGGTTTCAGGATAATAAAAAACGATACGAGATTTTCAAAAAAGATTATCATCAATTGGTAAGTGATTTTCTGGATGCGATGAAACCACTTGACCCTTCATTAGAATTACTGGAAGTTAAAAACTGTACTTTTAGAATTAATCGTGATATTCGGTTTTCTAAAGATAAATCTCCTTATAAATCACATCTTGGTGTTTGGCTTTCGGCTGGTGCAAAAGGTGCAAATCGCGCTGGCTATTATGTACATATTGAAAAAGGTGCGAGTTTTATTGCTGGCGGATTTTGGGCGCCAGATGCAGATGAATTAAAAAAAGTACGTAAGGAAATTGCTTTTTTTCACGATGATCTGGAAAATATTCTGGCTGATAAAGACTTCAAAAAAGAATTTAAAAGTTTAGATGTAAACGAAACTAATTCGCTTAAAAATCCGCCAAGAGGTTATGAAAAAGATCATCCGGCAATTGAATTTTTAAAATTGAAAAGCTTTACTGTGAGTCAAAAATACGATATTAAAGAAGTGACGCAAAAAGATTTTGTTGCCAAAATAAGTCAGAAATTAATCACTTTAAAACCTCTGAACGAATTTATAAATCGCGCTTTAGAAACTGAAGAATTTTAATTTTATTTTTTTTTGCCACGAATTACACAAATTTTCACTAATTATTATGTGCAATTCTGGGTAAAACTTTTAAAATTAAGTCGTGAAAATTCGTGAAATTCGTGGCAAAAAATAATCCCCATAAATGAAAAGAAAAATACTTTTTCTTGGCGAGTCTTATCGCGCAGACGCTATTACCTGGATGAAAGGCCTTAAGGAATTTGGTGATTTTGAAATTATCACATGGGAACTTCAAACTCCAAACAGCCGTCGTTTTAAACGTATTAACGAATATCTTTTTTCTCCTATTGCCATTCGAAAAATCGTTCGACAAGAAAAACCGGATATGGTAATTGCCGAAAGAACGACGAGTTATGGTTTTCTAGCTGCATTATCTGGTGCTAAAACTATTGCGGTTGCACAACAAGGACGAACTGATTTATGGCCGGAAGGTTCTATACTATTACCATTTAAGAAATTCATTCAGAAATATGCTTTCAAAAAAGCGCATTTAATTCATGCTTGGGGACCGGTAATGACGATTTCGATGAAAGCAATCGGAGTTGATATGAACAAGGTTTTGGTTTTGCCGAAAGGTATTGATTTATCTCTTTTTACTTCTTCAACTTCAAATGCAACAAGAATTGAAGCTATTGTAACACGCTCTTTACAGCCGGAATATAGACATGATATTATTTTAAAAGCTTTTTCGATTTTACATCAAAAAGGAATAGATTTTTCATTGACAATTGTTGGCGATGGAACTCGTTTGAATTCTTTGAAAGATTTAGCTAAAGATTTACAAATCGAAGATAAAGTAATTTTTACCGGAAGAATCCCAAATACTGAACTTCCTAAATTATTACAACAATCTAATATTTACATCAGTATGCCTACAACCGAAGGAGTTTCGGCTTCTTTGTTTGAAGCGATGGCTTGCAATTGTTACCCAATTGTTTCTGATATTCCAGGAAATCAAAGCTGGATTAAGCACCGAGAAAATGGTCAATTAATAGAAGTTGATAATATCGAAATACTGGCAGAAGAATTAATTTGGTCTTTTGAAAATTTGGAATCTCGCAATCTGGCGATTATTGAGAATAGAAAATTTGTTGAAGAAAATGCTAATTATGATATTAATATGAAGGTTATTGCGGATAAGTATCATGAATTGCTTGATTTCAGGAACATTTAATTTCACGTTGCTTAACGAACCTCAATCAAAATATAGCCCAAAGTTTCAACCTTGGGGACACAATAATAAAGTGTTAAACGAATTCATCACAACACGCATCCCAAGATTGAAACCTTGGGCTATGTTTTCTAATTTTATTTCCTTCCCATTTTGTTGGATTATATAATTCTTTAACATGAGCTATAAAAAACTCAACTTCTATTTTTTGGGTAAGCCAAAGAAACCTTTTTATCATAAGGATTGTAAATAACATAGTGAAACTCTTCGTTTTTACGTAAAATATAAAATTCACCATCGCCTCTTCTTCTCGAAAAAACAACTTTACAATTAGACAAATCAACCTCTTTATTAAGATTGACACAATCATTTATAATTTCCTCTGGATTATTTCCATTTGAATTTTTCCATACATAATCATACTTTTTCCAGTCTTTGTAGAAGGTATCGACCATTTCTGTGTACAACATTTTATCTTTATCATCCTGCAAAACACCATTACTAGGAATTAACCGAATGGAATCTCCTTCTTTATAAATATAAAAAACGCCTAAGTCTTTAACATATTCTTCTTTATGTGATCTTTGCATTCCGCAATAAAAGCCAACAAAACGAACATCTTCTACAATGATACGTATATGATCATTGTCATCTAATGCGTATGTTCCCGAAGTAAAAACAGTACAGCCATTAGGACACTGAATTGGTTCATTACTTAAAAATGTACCATCTAATTTAAATGTTAAGCGACGTCCATAATTAGGTTCTTTTTCTTTTGACAAAGAATATTCTTTGACATTTGTATATCCAATTATATCTTTTGTTTTCCATTTTCCGACGATATCAGCCTGAGCAAAAGAAATTATCGAGAAAAAAATATTTAGAATTAAAAAAAAGACAGTTTTATAATTACTTACTGATTTTGACATAATTACACAATTAACTATTTCAAACATACAAAATTAATTATTAGATTTAATTGCCTAGTTCTCAAAGATTTTACGCAATGAACACAAAGCTTAGTGAACTTTGCGCAAACTTTGCATCTTTGCGGTTAAATCAAAAATTATAATCCTTACTTTTGAACTCATATTAAAAAGCCTTTTATTTATGGAAATTCAATCTAATTTCTCTTTAAAAAAATACAACACTTTTGGTATTGAAGCCAAAGCAAAACAATTTGTTGCCGTTCATTCTACAGTAGAATTAAAAACAGTTCTTCAAGAAAACAAAAACGAGAAAAAATTCATTTTGGGAGGCGGAAGCAATATGCTTTTAACACAAGATATTAACGCTTTGGTTATTCATATAGATTTAAAGGGCAAAAAAATCATTAAAGAAGACGAAAATTTTGTTTGGGTAGAAAGCCAAGCTGGAGAAACGTGGCACGACTTTGTTCTTTATACCATTGAAAATAATTTTGGCGGATTAGAAAATATGTCACTTATTCCGGGAAATGTCGGTACAACTCCCGTGCAGAATATTGGCGCTTACGGAACTGAGATTAAAGATACTTTTGTTTCTTGTGAAGCCATGAATATTGAATCTCAGGAAATGAGAACTTTCAATAACGTTCAATGTAATTTTGGTTACCGTGAAAGTATTTTTAAACACGAAGTAAAAGATCAATATATTATTACTTCGGTAGTTTTTAAACTTACCAAACGCAATCATAAAATAAACACTTCTTACGGAGATATTTTGGCTGAATTGGCAAAAAACAACGTTTCTGAGCCAAGTCTTAAAGATGTAAGTAATGCCGTAATTGCTATTAGACAAAGTAAATTGCCAGACCCAAAAGAACTTGGAAATAGTGGCAGTTTCTTTAAAAATCCGATTCTATTGAAATCTGATTTTGAAAAAATTCATCAGAAATTTCCAGAAATGAAGTTTTATGAAGTTTCTGAAACTGAAGTAAAAGTTCCTGCGGGATGGTTAATCGAACAAGCGGGTTTTAAAGGAAAACGTTTTGGCGACGCCGGAGTTCATAAAAATCAGGCTTTGGTTTTGGTGAATTATGGAAACGCAACCGGACAGGAAATTTTAGCAGTTTCGCGGGATGTGCAGAAAACTGTTTTCGAAAAATTCGGTATTCATATAGAAGCAGAAGTTAATGTGATTTAAAACACAAATTTCACGAATTAGCACAAATTTAATTCGGGTAAATTTGTGAAATTCGCATCAAAAGAACAAGAAAATGTACACTCCAGAAATATACAAAAATGAAGATCCGGAATCTATAAGAACTTTTCTAAAAGAAAATAGTTTCGGAATTTTGATTAATCAGACGAATGGAAAATTAACTGCAACTCATATTCCGATTGAGCTTGAAGTGAATGCAGACGGGAAAGAAATTTTGCAGGGACACATCTCAAAGCTGAATCCGCAGGCAGAAGGTTTTGCAGAAAACGATCAGGTTTTGGCTGTTTTTACAGGACCGCATGCTTACATTTCTTCGTCTTGGTACGATCATGAAAATGTTCCAACATGGAATTATATAGCCGTACATGTTTACGGACGTATCAAAATTGTTGATGAAACTGCTGCAATCGAACAGTTGAAAAAGCTCGTTGATAAATACGAAGCAGGTTCAGAAAATCCTGTTCGCGTAGAAAATTTATCAGCAAAAACAATGCGTGAAGCGAGAGGAATCTTTGGTTTTGAAATTGAAATTGACGAAATTCAGGCAACTAAAAAGCTTTCACAAAACAGGGATGCTCTTAATTATAAAAACATAATTACAGAATTGGAAAAAACCGAAAATGCTCAGTCTATTGCTGTTGCAAAAGAAATGTCTAAATGCCCAAAGTAAATGGTTTTTAAACATTGAAAATTAGGAATTCATAATTACATTTGCACTCGTGGATTAAGAGATTAATATTCATTAAATAAAACAGATGCTTATATATATATTTTACTCTTTTATTGTTGTCGTTGCTATACAACTTTTTTATTATCTGGGAATTTTTGGAAAATTTGCTTTTGGCAAGTCACAAAACATTGCATCAAAAAATCTTCCGGTTTCTGTAATTGTATGCGCTAAAAATGAAGAAGAGAATGTAAAAAAATACATTCCGCTTTTGGCACAACAAGATTATCCAGATTTTGAAATTGTATTAATTGATGATGCTTCAAGCGACGAAACTCTGGAAGTTTTTGAAGAATTTGAAAAAGAATATTCAAATATTCGTTTAGTAAAGGTAGAAAATAATGAAGCTTTCTGGGGCAATAAAAAATATGCTTTAACTCTAGGGATCAAAGCTTCAAAGAAAGAATATCTATTATTTACAGATGCAGATTGTTTTCCAAACTCAAAAGACTGGATAACAGCAATGACATCACAATTTACAAACGAGAAAACTATTGTTTTGGGTTACGGCGGTTACGAAAAAAGAGAACGTTCTTTTTTAAACAAGATTATTCGTTTTGAAACGATCCTAACAGCTGTTCAATATTTTTCATGGGCAAAATTAGGCGCTCCATATATGGGTGTCGGAAGAAATTTAGCCTATAAAAGAGACGAGTTTTTTAATGTAAACGGTTTTATTGATCATATTCAGGTTCGTTCCGGCGATGATGATTTATTTATAAATCAAGCCGCTACTAAAGAAAATACTACGATTGCGTATGCACCTGAAAGTTTTACCTATTCTAAGCCTAAAGAATCTTACAAAGCTTGGTTTACCCAAAAAAGAAGACATGTTTCTACGGCAGAATATTATAAGTTTTTTGATAAAATTCAATTAGCACTTTTCTTCTGTTCACAATTATTTTTCTTTTTATTAGTTATTATTTTACTGGCTTTTCAATTTCAATGGATTGCTGTATTGGCAATTTTAGCGACTCGCTATACCGTTGCCTGGACAGTAATAGGATGTTCTGCCGGAAAATTAAAAGAAAATGACCTTAAAGCTTGGTTTCCTTTTGTAGAAATCGCGCTTATATTCACACAAATTAATATCTTTATAACTAATATCTTTTCAAAACCTGTATATTGGAAATAAATTCTAAAATAGAAAAAGCAAAAAAAGGCGATCAGATCGCCTTTACTTTTTTATTAGATTATTACTGGAATGAAGTATACGGCTTCATGCTAAAACGTACTGAAAACGAAACTACTGCCGAAGATATCACAATCGAAACTTTCTCTAAAGCTTTCGACAAGATTACCTCTTACAATCCCGAATTTCAATTTAACACCTGGTTGATTTCTATTGCAAAAAATGTTTACATTGATTTATTGCGCAAGAAGAAAACAAATCTTTTTATAGAAATCACAGACTCCGAAGACCAACAGGCGTACAATATTGCCGACACTACTCCATCTGCAGAAGATGCATTAATTAAAGAGCAGAACCTCTCTCGTCTGCTTTTATGCATCAAAGAATTAAAGCCGCACTATCAGGAAGTAATTCAACTGCGCTACTTTCAGGAAATGACTTATCAGGAAATTGCACTCAAGATAAATGAGCCTTTAAGCAATGTAAAAGTAAAATTACTTCGAGCTAAAAAATTATTAGCAGAAATCATCGAACGTAATAGATAATTCACTATCTTTAGGTAAAGAATAAAATATTACAGCATTTATTCTTAAAAAACCGAATATTCCACACACTAAAACTGCAACTTTCACGTTGTTAGCTAAACCCAAAACCGTACCCGCTTATGATTTAAAGTTACTTAACCTTAAAACACCCAGAAATTATGTCTAAATTAAGCATTTACGAAACCAAGTGGACCGATCTTGTCTTCGAAAACAAAAACAAAGAGTACGGTGCGTATCAATTACGCCAGGAGAATTCAAAAACAACTGTTACAGCATTATTTCTAGGCTTGCTATTTTTTGCCTCTATAGGAAGTATATCTGTAATAATTAATCATTTTAGAACTCAAGAGATTATAGATCCTCAGCCTATTATCCCAGAAGTTCTTACTGTCACAAAAATACATCCTCAGGTAGTAAAACCAGAAGATCCTAAACCGATTGCTCCACCACAGCAAGCAGCTGCTACAGCACCTGTCTCTGCCCAATTGGTGCATCCTATTTTAGTATCTCCAGATCAAGCACTTCCAGAAGTTGCAACAAATGTGAATAACACTGTTCCTGTTGACAATACTTCTGCTGGAACTGGTACTGTTACAAATGTATTACCATCTAGTGGCGGTGGCGGTGAATCTGGCACTGCAGTTGCTCCTACTACTGTAGATCCTCTACCAGTTGGAGCATTAGATAAACTTCCTGAGTTTCCAGGAGGAATTGCGAAATTCTACACTTATGTAAGTAGAAATTTTGTTACTCCCGAAATGGATACAGAAAGAATATTTAAAGTATATGTTTCTTTTGTAGTAGAAAAAGACGGATCAATAACAGATATTATAGCTAGAAACGATCCTGGTTACGGAATCGGAAAAGAAGCTGTTAGAGTTTTAAAATCATTAAAAACAAAATGGGCTCCGGGAATGTTAGACGGTAAAGCAGTTAGAACTGCATACAATCTCCCGATTACAATAAAAACACAACCAGAATAAATAACAAGAAAGCAGCACTTAGGTGCTGCTTTTTTTTTGACTTTTTTTTGCCACGAATTCCACTAATTTCCGCTAATTTTTTATTCTTAAAAAAGTAAAATTAATTCGTGAAAATTAGTGGAATTCGTGGCAAAAAAATATCTCACTCAATACATTATTTGGAAATTCGGCTGAAGAAAAGTTAATAAAATCAACTACTTTTACATCATAATAAATACAAACAGTTTAATCAAATTTAAAATAATGGGAATATTTTCAGCTATTCTTGGTAACGCCGGTACAGTTAGTCAAGAAGATTTACTTAAAAAATACGGACAACTTTTAACTGACAATGAAGAAATTGAAATGGGTTTTAAATTAATCCGTGATACGTTTATCTTCACAAACAAAAGATTAATCTTAGTTGATGTTCAGGGAATAACAGGAAGCAAAACAGAATACAAATCTATTGCTTACAAAAGCATTACTCGTTTTAGTGTAGAAACAGCAGGAACTTTTGATCTTGATGCCGAATTGAAAATCTGGGTTTCAAGCGAATTACAGCCAAGTATCGTAAAACAATTTAACAAATCTGTAAATGTTTACGATGTACAAAAAGTTTTGGCACATCACGTTTTAGGTTAGTTTTAAAATAAAAAAAACCGACAAGTTTTTAAATTTGTCGGTTTTAATTTTTTATAGAAAACTATTTTTTCTTTTTAACTGTCGTTGCTTTTTTGGCAGGTGTCGCTTTCTTAACTACGGGTACAGTATTATCGATTTTTTGCTGCACATAAACTTTATACACTCCATCTTTTTCTGCTCTTGCTTTTGCATCATCTGCTCTTTTTTTAGAATCCGGATGCGAACTCATCATTTGATCAATAAATGAAGATTCTGTTCCTTCACTCATTTTTGCTAGTATTCTAAATGCAGATTCCTCGGCATTTATATTATATCCATTTTTCTTTAGGAAATTGTACGAATACAAATCAGCTTCAGATTCTTGTTTACGACTATGTTTACTATCGATCAAAGCACTTCCGATTTTACCTAACTGACTGTCTGTTACAGCTGTAATTTTTGCAGACTGCGAAGAAACACCGTCAATTAAAGCTTCTTTTTGATAAGCCGCGCGCATCGCATCTCTTGAATCATTATTTGCAACGTGTCCAATTTCATGCCCAATAACTGCCAATAACTCGTTATCGTCCATGATATCCATTAAACCAGAATACACACGCACACTTCCATCTGCAGTTGCAAACGCATTTACTTCTTTCAGTTTATAAACTTTAAAATTTAATGTAAATCCTTCTCCTGAAGTATGTTTTCCAAAAACTCGGTTTAATCTCAAGGTGTAACCATCGTTTGGACCTGCTACTACATTGGATGAATCTAATTTACGAACAGCTTCTTTTGATAAAGCTGCCGCGTCGGCATTACTTAGGGTAAAACCAGCAACTCCTTTTTGAAGAGCTCCCATCGCTTTATCTCCTAAATTGATTTGCGCATTCATTTTAGTAAAACTCAATGCAGCAAATAAGAGTCCTCCTATTATAATTTTCTTTTTCATATTTTTTATAATTACAATTTGACAACAAATGTAGCACAACAAAATGCCATTTCATTTAACATAAAGTTTGTTTTTTCAACAATTAAAGATATAAATTTTAAGCGAGTTTTATAACGGCCTGTAACTATTATTCTCACAAGACGAAAACAAAAAAACCAGCAAGTTCTGTAGAATTTGCCGGTTTAGGTTTTTTATGTAAAAATTACTTCTTTTTTGTTGCTGCCTTTTTAGTTGTTGTTTTTGCAGCTACAGGTGCAGTATTTACAATTTTTTGCTGTACATAAGCTTTATACAAGCCATCTTTTGTTGCTTTTTTCTTAGCTTCATCTGCTCTTTTTCCAGAATCTGGATGCGAACTCATCATCTTAGTCATAAAAGATGCCTCTGCTCCTTCGCTTAAATTTTGCAGAATTCTAAAAGCAGATTCTACTGCATTAACATCATAGCCATTTTTTTTCATAAAATTATACGAGAAAGAATCTGCCTCAGATTCTTGTTTTCTGCTGTGTTTACTATCGATCATTGCACTTCCTAATTGTCCTAATTGAGATTTTGAGATAGTCTCAATTTTTCCTGATTGTGATGACGCGGCATCTAATAAGGCTTCTTTTTTATAAGCAGCTTTGATTGCATCTCTTGTGTCATGATTAACAACGTGGCCGATTTCATGTCCGATAACAGCAAGCAATTCATTATCATCCATAATATCCATTAAACCAGCAAACACACGAACACTTCCGTCTGCGCATGCAAAAGCATTAATATCTTTTACCAGATAAACTTTATAATTTAAAGTAACTCCTTCACTAGAAGTGTGTTTACCAAACAAACGCTCTAACCGAATTGTATAACCGTCCTTTGGTCCGGCAACAGGATTATTGGCATCCAATTCATCAATTGATTGTTTAGCCAAAGCTGCGGCATCTGCATCACTAAAGGTAAATCCTGATACACCTTTTCCTAAAGCTCCCATAGCTTTATCTGAAAGTATTTGCGCATTCATTTTAGTAAAACCAAAAGTCGCAAGCAGAATTCCAAATACAATAAATCTCTTTTTCATGTTTAAACTAATTAATTAACAACAAAATTAGTACAGCATTAATTTTACATTCACTCAATGAGCCAAATTAGTAACAGATTAGGGTGAAATTTGAAATTTGAAAAAAGTAGATGAACGGTCAAAATCTTAGCCAAGAAGTCAAAAAGACAACTTTAAAAGCCGCTTAAAACCAAATTATTAACGTTTGAACCTCAGAATCTTAAATAACAGTAAAACTGACATATTAAACGAAAAGCAAATTAAGGCCTCTAAATAAACTACATTCCTTATCTTTGTACTTTGAATATTTATATATGGAAACAGTCGTTGAAAATATACCAGCTGGAAAACCTAAATGGTTAAAGGTTAAACTTCCAATTGGACAAAAATACACTGAACTTCGCGGTTTGGTAGACAAATACAGCTTAAATACTATTTGTACTTCTGGAAGCTGCCCTAATATGGGTGAATGCTGGGGAGAAGGAACAGCAACTTTTATGATTCTTGGTAACGTTTGTACGCGTTCTTGTGGTTTTTGCGGTGTAAAAACCGGAAGACCAGAAACGGTAGATTGGGATGAACCAGAAAAAGTGGCGCGTTCTATAAAAATCATGAACATTAAACATGCCGTAATTACGAGTGTTGACAGAGATGATTTAAAAGATGGCGGTTCTATCATTTGGATTGAAACTGTAAAAGCAATTCGAAGAATGAACCCAAATACTACTTTGGAAACATTAATTCCTGATTTTCAAGGAATCGAAAGAAATATAGATCGTATTGTTGAGGCAAATCCGGAAGTGGTTTCTCATAATGTTGAAACTGTTCGCCGTTTGACTCGTGAGGTTCGTATACAAGCTAAATACGATCGTAGTTTAGAAGTTTTGCGTTATTTAAAAGAAAAAGGAATCAACAGAACTAAATCTGGTATTATGTTAGGTTTAGGTGAAACTGAAGAAGAAGTTTTTCAAACTATGACCGACCTTCGCAATGCAAATGTTGATGTTGTAACTATTGGCCAGTACCTACAGCCAAGTAAAAAACATTTGCCGGTAAAGGAATTTATCACCCCAGATCAATTTGCCAAATATGAAAAATTTGGTTTAGAACTAGGATTCCGCCATGTAGAAAGCGGACCGTTAGTTCGTTCTTCATACAAAGCACAAAAACATATTTTATAAAAAGTTGAATCGTTTAATTGTACAACCGATTAAACGATTGAACGGTTAAACGCATAACCAGCATTGAAAACAAGAATTGCCATTAATGGTTTTGGAAGAATTGGAAGAAATTTATTTCGATTACTTTTAAACCATCCTGAAATCGAAGTCGTTGCAATAAACGATATTGCAGATAACCAAACCATGTCTCATTTAATAAAATATGACAGTATTCATGGTGTTTTGCCTTTTAAAGTAGGCTACGATGAAGAAGGGATTATTGTTGATGGAAAACATATTTTATTTTTTCATGAAAAAAGTATTTCCAATTTAGACTGGAAAAGTCATAATATAGATTTTGTTGTAGAATCAACAGGAAAATACAAAACACACGAAGAGTTAAATGCCCATATCGAAGCTGGAGCCAAAAAAGTAATACTTTCTGCTCCTTCTGAAGTTGATACGATAAAAACAGTAGTTTTAGGAGTAAATGAAAATATTCTGGACGGAACGGAAGATATTGTTTCTAATGCAAGTTGTACAACAAATAACGCTGCGCCGATGATCAAAATCATCGAAGATTTATGCGGAATTGAGCAAGCTTACATTACAACAATACATTCTTACACTACAGACCAAAGTCTTCACGACCACCCACATAAGGATTTACGCAGGGCGAGAGGCGCAAGTCAGTCAATTGTTCCAACAACTACAGGTGCAGCTAAGGCATTAACAAAAATTTTTCCTAAATTGCATAATAAAATTGGAGGATGCGGCATAAGAGTTCCGGTTCCTGATGGTTCATTGACAGATATTACCTTCAATGTAAAACGTGCAGTTAGTATTGAAGAAATTAATAAAGCATTTGAAGAAGCCTCAAAAACAAACCTAAAAGGAATATTAGATTATACCGAAGACCCGATTGTCTCGGTTGATATAATTGGTAACACGCACTCGTGTTTGTTTGATGCACAGCTAACTTCTGTTATCGATAAAATGGTAAAAGTAGTAGGCTGGTACGACAACGAAATTGGCTATTCATCAAGATTGATAGATTTAATTTTACTGATAAGGAAAAAATAAGGTTCATTGTAAAAACATTACATGAAATACTATCTTTTTATTGCCGTTTGTTTTTTTAATTCATTTTTGTACTCTCAAACCCAAAAGAGTACAGACAGTATTTCCTATTACAATAGACTGGCAAATAATAATCTCGATACAAAAAAGTACAACGAGGCTATTTTTTACACTAAAAAATCAATTCGTTTTTGCGAAACCAATCACAAATCCGAGAATCTGGCCAATCAGACATTTAAACTCGGGAAAATCTTTTATAATCAGCATAAATATGAAGAAGCACTAAAAAACTTTCACAAAAGTGTTTCTTTATTCGACAGTATACAACCAACCTGTACCACAGTCCTTGCATTACATTATATAGGCGTAACCAATACCGCAAAAGGCAACGACAAAACTGCTAATATTTATTACGACAAAGCCCAGAAGCTTCTTAAAAAACTCAACATTGTTGATCATGCAGCCGTCTTAGATTACCAAAAAGCAATGGCGGTAAAGGCAAATCAAAAATTACCTTTGGCTGCGACTTATTTCCGGAAAATAACCAAGAAACCTGACAATCCTTCTATTTTAAAAACCAAAACCGATTCTTATTATCAGCTTGGTTTAATAGAAACACAGCTTAAGCGAAACGACTCAGCAAAAATATATTTTGACAATGCCTTGGATTACAGTGATAAAATCAATAATCTGCCGCAAAAATCAAAAATCATTCTGGCCATTAGTCAATATTATAAGCAAAACAGAAACTTCGATCTTGCCTATTCTTATTTAGATGAACATTATCAAATTGAAAATTATCTTTTAAAATTAAAAAATGCAAAAGTTGATCTTAATGAATTTGAAAAATTCAAAAAAAATCAATCTATAAATAATACGCTTAAACGCGAAAGTGAACAAAAAATCCAATTAAAAACATATCGTTATTCTAAATTGGTAAGTATTTTGGCTATTGCTTTAATTTCTATTTTATCCCTTTTAAGTTTAGCTTTATATAAAAATAATATTATTCGAAATCAGAATAATTTACTTTTAAGAGAAAAAAATAAAGAACTTATTCTGGCTAAAAACAAAGCCGAAACAGCATCAAAAGCCAGATCAGAATTTTTATCGACTGTGAGCCATGAGCTCCGGACACCGCTAAATGCTATTAACGGAATTACGCATTTACTTCTCGAAGACAATCCTAAGAAAAAGCAATTAAAATATCTGGAGTCTTTAAAATTTTCTGGCAATTACCTCACTACTTTTATTAATGAAATTCTTGAAATTAATAAAATAGATTCGACTAAAGTTGAAGTAGAAAACATTAGTTTTAATCTTAAACAATTGCTATTCAACATCCAAAGTTCTCTCAAAGAATTGGCAACGGCAAACAAAAATTATTTCAATCTTGATATAGACAAAGCAATTCCAGATAATTTGATGGGAGATCCTACCAAATTATCTCAGATTATATTAAATCTAATTAATAACGCTCTAAAGTTTACGCAGAACGGAAATGTAAATGTTATTGCAAAATTGTATGCCGAAGAGGATGAAACTGCTACTATTTACTTTGAAATAATTGATACTGGAATTGGTATTCCCGAAGATAAACTTCAAACCGTTTTTGAAAGTTTTTCTCAGGGATCTATTGAAGTAAACAGAAAATATGGCGGCACAGGTTTAGGTTTGACTATTGTCAAGAAATTAATTGAACTTTTGGGCGGCGAAATAAAACTAAAAAGCGAAGTTGGTAAGGGTTCTACTTTTACCTTTAAATTAAATTTTAAAATTAACAAAGAACCATTGGAAATAGTTGAAGAGGTAAAACCATATAATGACAAGCAATTGAAACATAAATCGATTTTATTGATTGAAGACAACAAAATCAATCAAATGATTACTCGAAAAATGCTTGAAAACAAAGCTATTACCTGTGATATTTTGGACAATGGCGAGGACGCTGTCGACTTATTAAAAATCAAACGTTTTGATATGATTTTAATGGATGTTCATCTTCCGGGAATCAACGGGACAACAGCTACAAAACTAATTCGGGAATTTGATAAATCAACTCCAATTATTGCGCTTACTGCTATTTCGCTTGACGAAAACAGAGATATGCTGATCTCTTTCGGAATGGATGATGTAATAACTAAACCATTTGTTCCAGACGATTTCTACAGCACTATTGCTAAGTTTTTTGATTAACTAAGTTACTAAGGTTCTGAGAAGCAAAGGCTCTAAGACTTTTTTACGTATTCTAAAATGCTCACATCAAAATTTTGTTTGTTATTGATGAATGTGTTTTTTATTGGCAAATAATACAAATTTGAAAGCGTCTCAGAATTCATCAAACGAACATAATCTTTTTCTGTTGTGATGATTTTTCTGTTTTGAGCTTTATTTTGAATCGTTTCTAAATCTGTATTAGAAAAATGATGATGGTCTGGAAAAGTCAAACATTCGTCATTTTCATTTTTTAAATAATCAAAAAATGGAGTTGGTTTTGCAATTCCAGCCAAAAGCAATTTTGATTCTTCCTTTATTTCATTAACGGCAATTTTCTCTTCTTTGCCATAAACCGCATCATCATAATCTATAAAAGTAAAAAAGACTTGCTGCGCACATTTCACATTTAATTTTGCATAAATTTCTTCTTGCTTTTCAATCGATAAATCTTTCGGACATTTGGTAACAATTACAATATTTGCTCTGCTGGCTCCGCTCCTGCTTTCGCGAAGATTTCCGGTTGGAAGCATAAAATCATCTGCATACAAATCATCAAAAGCAGTTAGCAAAATATAAAAACCTGCTTTTACTTTTCGGTGCTGATACGCATCATCAAGCAAAATAATATCCGGTTTATTGGTTTGAGAAAGTAATTGTGTTATTCCGTTTGTACGATTTGCATCAACGGCTACCTGAATATTTGGGAATTTTTGAAAAAACTGAAATGGTTCATCTCCCAAAATCGCAGCATTGGCATTAGAATCAGCCAAAACAAAACCTTCTGATTGGCGTTTGTAACCACGGCTTAAAGTCGCAACTTTATATTTATCAGATAATAATCGAATTAAACATTCTATTTGTGGTGTTTTTCCTGTTCCTCCAACGCTTAGATTTCCGACAGCAATAACGGGAATATCAAATGAAGTTGATTTTAGAATTCCTTTATCAAAAAGAAAATTCCGGATTGAAGTAATAAGGCCGTATAAAATGGCGAATGGAAAAAGAATGTATCGGAGTAATTTCATAAAGTTTATTTATCAGAATAATGTCCCATTGCAGAAACGACATATACTGTTACGACATTTTCCAGATTTATGATGGCTTTTAAATCTTTACGTGCAGTATAATCAAATACTTGCCCATATATCTTCTGGATTTAATCTTGTAGTTTTACCTTCTTTAATATTTTTTTCTGCTTTTTTGACTTTTTCAATAAATTCAGGACTATAGGCAGTTCTTTCTTCATTAAACTGATTGTAATCATCTTCACCAATTTCAATACCTTCAACTCCTTTAAAAAAAGCTTCAAACATAGCCATAAATGCCTTTCCGGTTTTGGTACGTTCGTTAATTTTTATTGTAGTCACGACTTTTAATTTAGAATTACAAATATACAAAAATCATACTATTGATATGAACAATTCATATTGAGCACGGTTTTATTTCAGCTTAGATGACTTATTCAAATATAATATTTTTCGTTACTTTGTTTTATCAATTTGTTTCAGTGTGTCAAGAAAACTTGAAACCTGAAACTTGAAACAAACAAAATGAAAATAAAAGAAATAATTACGGTTCTCGAAGAAATGGCTCCTTTGGCTTACGCCGAAGATTTTGATAATGTTGGACTTTTAGTAGGCGATTCTAATGCTGAAAGCACCGGAGTTTTAGTTTGTCATGATGCTTTAGAAAACGTAATTGAAGAAGCGATTTCAAAAAAATGCAATTTGGTAGTTTGTTTTCATCCGATATTATTTTCAGGAATTAAAAAGATTACAGGCAAAAATTATGTAGAACGTGCAATCTTAAAAGCGATTAAAAATGACATTGCTATTTATGCTGTTCATACTGCGCTTGATAATCATTCGCAAGGCGTAAACAAAATTTTCTGTGATGCTTTGGGATTAACAAATACTAAAGTTTTGATTCCTAAAAACAACTTCATTAAAAAATTAATCACTTATACAGTTCCTGATAATGCCGACAAAGTTAGAAATGCTTTGTTTGAAGCCGGAGCTGGAACAATTGGCAATTATGACAACTGCAGTTTTAATTCTAACGGAATTGGAACTTATAAAGGAAATGAAAACAGCGATCCGGTAATTGGAAAACGTCATGAACTTACTGAAACCAATGAAATAAAAATCGAAGTTACGTTTGAAAAACATTTACAGTCTAAGATTTTAAAAGCGCTTTTTGCTAATCATATTTACGAAGAAGTAGCTTATGAGATTTACGATTTACAAAACGCACACCAAAATATTGGTTTGGGAATGATTGGTGAATTTGAAAATGAAATGGATGAAAAAGATTTTCTGCTTTTTGTAAGAGATAAAATGGTCGCCGACGGAATTCGATACTCTGATTTTCTTGGAAAAAAAATAAAGAAAGTTGCCGTTTTGGGAGGCTCTGGAAGTTTTGCTATAAAAAACGCAATTATGGCTGGAGCCGATGCTTTTTTGACTGCAGATTTGAAGTATCATCAGTTTTATGAGGCTGAAAACAAGCTGCTTTTGGCCGATATTGGTCATTTTGAGAGCGAACGCTATACAAAAAACTATATTGTTGATTATCTTCGAAAAAAAATCCTTAATTTTGCCATCATTTTATCAGAAGAAAATACAAATCCAGTTAAGTACTTATAGAATATGACGAATACGAAAGAATTAAGTGTTGAGGACAAGTTAAGAGCAATATACGATTTACAGCTTATTGACTCTAGAATTGACGAGATCAGAAACGTAAGAGGAGAACTTCCTTTAGAAGTGGAAGATTTAGAAGATGAAGTTGCAGGTTTGAGCACTCGTTCAGAGAAACTGAAAGGTGAACTTGAAGTGGTTGAGGAGCAAATCAAAGCAAAGAAAATTGCTATTGAGGAGCATAAAGAGGTTATCAAAAAATACACAAAACAACAAGAATCAGTTCGTAACAACAGAGAGTTTAATTCTTTGACTAAAGAAGTTGAATTTCAAGAATTAGAAATTCAATTGGCTGAAAAGCAAATCAAAGAAATGAAAGCTTCTATCGAACATAAAAAAGAAGTTATTTCTAATTTAAAAGAAAAACTTGACGCAAAAAGTTCTCATTTAAAACATAAAAAATCAGAATTGGATGCTATTATGGCAGAAACTCAAAAAGAAGAAATCTTCTTATCTGAGAAGTCTGCTGAATTTTCAGCTCAAATCGAAGATAGATTATTAGCTGCTTATACAAGAATCAGAACTAGTGTACGTAACGGTTTGGCTGTTGTATCTATTGAAAGAGGAGCTTCTGCTGGATCTTTCTTTACAATTCCGCCTCAAACTCAGGTTGAAATCGCTTCTAGAAAGAAAATCATCACTGATGAGCACTCTGGAAGAATTTTGGTTGACAGCGCATTAGCCGAAGAAGAAAAAGAAAAAATGGAACAATTGTTCTCAAAATTCTAAATATCAAATCCCGATTTAATCGGGATTTTTTTTTTGAAATATTTTTTTCCACGAATTACACGAACTTTCACGAATTTTTAATTTGTTTCTAATTAGAATAGTAATTAGTGGAAATTCGTGTAATTCGTGGCAAACTTTTTTAGCAAGTTTTTTACCTTTAGAAAAAATTCAAGTTTTGGGACTAAAAAAAGGAATTCGTTTTATTACATTAAAATCGGTTGGATCGTATATTAATTTTTTAAGTTATGTTCATCCGCAGAAAGCTATTGAACTTTCGTATTCACTTTTTAGTCAGCCCAGAATTGGAAGATTACAAAAAGAAAGCTTACCAGAAATTCTTCAAAATACAGAAACTGAAACTTTTCATCATAACGAACACCATTTTCAGACGTATGTCTGGAAAGGAAATGAAACTAAAATTTTACTTGTTCATGGTTGGGAAAGTAATGCTGCACGCTGGCAGAAAACATTACCTCATCTTCAAAAATCAGGAAGTACAATTATCGCTATAGATGCTCCGGCGCACGGACAGAGCAGCGGTAAAGAATTTAATGTACCTCTTTACGCAGAATTCATTAACAAAGCGGTAGAAAAATATCAGCCGACTATTATTATCGGACATTCTATTGGCGGTGCTGCCTGTGTTTATCATCAATATTTATTCCCGAATACGAGTATCAGTAAAATGGTGATTTTGGGCGCTCCTTCAGATTTAAAAACGCTTATTGATAATTATATCTCGATGCTGAGTTTAAACACCAAAATGTTTTCGCTTTTAGAAAGTAAATTTATAAAACGTTTTAATTTTAAACTTACTGATTTTTCCGGACAAAAATTTGCTTCAGAATTTAGTATTCCGGGATTAATTGCACACGATGTTTCTGATAATGTAGTAGCATTTGATGAAGGCAAAAAAATTGCAAGCAACTGGAAAAACAGTCAATTTATAGAAACTAAAGGTTTAGGTCACGGCATGCATGATGATGAATTGTATGAGAAAGTGATTGAGTTTCTTTTTTCTGAAGGTTCATAGCCACAAAGGCTCAAAGGCACAAAGTTTTTTTCTGATAATCTGAGAAAAAAATCTAAATTACAATTTTAAAATATCGAAAAAGTTCTTTTTCTCCTTTTCCGGTGATTTGTATTGCTCTTGAATCTTTTGTTTTTCTTAGCCAATCGTCTGCAATCATTTTATCTAGTAGCGATGCTCCAACTGAGCCTGCGATGTGATTTTTTCTTTCGCTCCAATCTAGGCATGGTTTTAAAAATAATCTTCTTTGTTTTTTTATTTCTTCGAGATTAATTCCGAAGTCAGAAAACCATTTTTCTCCTTCCCTGCTTACTTCAAATTTATGGTCAGCATCTAGGATTATGTTTTGTTCTAAAAGACTTTCGGCGACAGCCACACCAATTTTTCCGGCTAAATGATCATAACAGGTTCTACAGTGTTTTATTGGCGAATGTTTATCAGTATTCTTTTTCTGCGAAAGCGCCGGCGGAGCTAAACTTGCCATCGATTCGATAACATACGCAACTTCTTTAGTAGAAAATCTATAGTATTTATTACGGCCTTGTTTTTCTACGCAAAGTAATCCAGCTTCTAAAAGTTTAGCCAAATGCATGCTTATATTTTGTGGAGAAGTATTTACTGCGATAGAAAGTTCGGTTGCTGTAAATGCTTTTCCGTCGAGCAAAGTCCACATTATTGCGGCGCGCGTTGGATCGCCAATTAAGGACGCTATTTTTATAAATTGATTTTCCATTTATGTAATCATAGTTAAATCTAAACTGAAGTATGGCATTGTAAAGTTAAATAACTTTGCTCAAAACAATATATCATGTCGTGTTTATTTCTACAATCTGAAATTGAAAATCCTTATTCTTTTTATCAGAAGATGATCGAAGAAAATCCTGTTTATTGGGACGAAGCAAACCAAATCTGGGCTGTTTATTCGTATGAATATTGTACCGCAATATTAAAAAATGAAAACGCACATATTCCGTCACTTCCGCAAGACGATAATCTTAATCGATATGGTTTGGCAATTATTAGCAATTTGGTTCGATTATCAAATGGAGTCGAACATGAAATTGCCCGAGAAACTGCGGTTGTTCTTTTTTCATTTATGAAAACGGTTGGAATAGATTTAATTTTAAAAGAATTACTTCAAAAAGAATCTACTAAAAATCAAGTAAATTGGGTTGATGCTGTCTGTAAAAAATTACCAGTTCTGGTGGTTTTAAAAAGCTTTGATTTTAACTCTGAAGATTCTCAGTTTATTTCAGAAAAAATAGCATTGTTTGTAAAAATTATGCAACCTAATAAAACTGCAGAAGATGTCGAATTGATAAATATACTTTCGGAAGCATTTTATTTGATTGTAGCAAAACATATTACTTCGCTTCCTTTTTATGAAACTTTGATTGGTAAAACTTCTTCTTCTTATAGTATTTCTTCAGAAGAAACCATTTCGCTTTGCGTTAGTAATTTAATTGGTTTATTAATTCAAAGTTATGATGCCGGGCGAGGAATTTTGAGTAATGCAACATTACAGATTTTTTCTAAAGAAAATATTTCTAATAATAAAATGGATAAAATCTGGATACAGAAAATGGTTGTTGAAACTTTACGTTTTGATCCGCCAATACATAATACCAGAAGAATTGCTGTAGAAGATATTCAGCTAAATGAATTTACAATCAAAAAAAATGATCTGATTTTGGTTGTTCTCGCAGGAGCAAATTATGATTCGAAACAATTTAAAAATCCGATGGTTTTTGATATTGAAAGAAATAATAATCACGAACATCTCACTTTTGGAATTGGCGGACATATGTGCCTTGCAAAACATTTTTCTGTATCTCTCGCAACCGAAGCTTTGTTTTATTTATTGACTAATTTTAAAAATATTTCGATTTTAGAAAACGAAATAGAATATGAACCTTTAATAAATGCCAGATTACCGAAAGCAATTTGGATTTCTCTTTTATAATTTTAAAACATAAAAACATGATAGCAGTAATTTTTGAAGTCATTCCGAACGAAGGAAAAAAAGAAGAATATCTGGATATTGCAGCAAAATTAAGACCTGAATTAGACAAAATTGAAGGTTTTATTTCTATAGAAAGATTTCAAAGTTTTAATGATCCAGAGAAAGTTTTGTCTTTGTCTTTTTGGAAAGATGAAGAAAGTATTCAGCAATGGCGCAATCTCGAAATGCACCGATTTGCACAATCAAAAGGTAGAAATGAAGTTTTTAAAGAGTATCATTTACGAATTGCAAATGTTGTTCGAGATTATGGAATGTTTGATCGCAAGGAAGCTCCAAGCGACAGCGTAGATTTTCACAAATCTAAAATCTAAAATCTGAACTCTAAAATTTAAATTTTGCCTACTTTTGCAGTATGGAAGAGAATTTAAAACGTCTTAATAAATTTATTGGAGAAACAGGTTATTGTTCTCGTCGTGAAGCCGATAAACTTATCGAAGAAGGACGCGTAACGATAAATGGTGTTGTACCGGAAATGGGAACCAAAGTTTCACCAAATGACGAAGTGCGTATTGATGGAAAACTGATTGTTGAGAAAAATGAAAAATTGGTGTATTTGGCTTTCAACAAACCTGTTGGAATTGAGTGTACTACCAATTTAGAAGTTAGAGATAATATTGTTGATTATATTAATTACCCAAAACGTATTTTCCCGATTGGAAGATTGGATAAAGCAAGTGAGGGATTAATTTTTATGACGAATGATGGTGATATTGTAAATAAGATTTTACGCGCCAGAAACAATCACGAAAAAGAATATACGGTTACGGTAAACAGACCGATTACGGATCGATTTATTGAAAGAATGGGAAATGGCGTTCCAATTTTGGATACGGTTACCCGTAAATGTAAGGTAGAACAAATAAGCAAATACACGTTTAAAATTATTCTAACGCAAGGTTTAAACCGTCAGATTCGTAGAATGACGGAATATTTGGGTTATGATGTAACGGCTTTAAAACGTATCAGAATTATCAATATTTCATTGGATGTTCCGGTTGGTCGTTATCGCGATTTGACGGAGGCAGAGATTAAAGAATTAAATCAATTAATTGAACCATCGAGCAAAACGGAAGAAGCGAGTTTACCAAAAGTAGAATCGCCAAAAACAACAGCGCCAAAAGCGCCTACTCGCAGAACAGAATTTATTTCGCCGCATGATCCTCGCTTTAAGAAAAAAGGAGATTATTAATCTTAAAGCTCTTTAATAAAACTAGAAAAGCCCTGAATAATCAGGGCTTTCTTTTTTAACAATTTATTTTACCAAAATAATTAATTATGGACAATTGGGTGTTTTATTCCAGTTTCCGTTACCGTTCCAATCGTTTACAAGACTTCCTAATAAATCTATATTAGATTGTTCCTGAAAAGCGTAAACCATAACTCCTTCATAGCCGTTTGTTTTTAACCACGAAACATCATCTGCCGGTGATGGCGAAGGCTGTCCAGACCAAAATCCGCACACTAAAGTATCTGTCGCCATTCCCAATGTGGTATAATCTGGAAGTCTATATTTAGGTGCTCCGCCATAACTCATTTCCCAGCCGTAAGTAAGATTATCTGCCAGTGTTTGGTTATTATACTTAGGAGTAAAATATTGATAATCATCAAACAATGCTTTAGAAATAATAATGTCCGGCATAAGCTGTTTCATTATTGTAGTTACGGTCACTAAAGACGAAGGATTTGGATTTGGATTATCGCTGTATTCATCGTCAATATCAATTCCATCCAAACCTAATCTGTCTACCACTTCCTTTAGCTGCTGAGCAAAGTTTGTCGCTGTTGTGGCATCAGGAAATTCAGACCAGCCTGTTCCATCATGATTATTTAAAAAGGTAAGCAAAACCGTAATGCCTTTTTTTTGTAATTTCTGAACAGCTTCGACAGTAAGCGCAGAATAATCAGAAGATCCAACTGCATAAGGATATCCATCCGGCACCTGCGTATTTGGCGCCAATTCTATCATGCCTGCGGGAAGAGGTTTTTTATTAATATTAGCCGCAAAAATACAAACTACATCTACTGCGGCATCCCCATCTGCCATAGTATAACATCCTGTTGTTTGTATTTTATCGAGGCTAACATATGCTACAGACATTCCTGTTTTTTCATAAGAATCACATTGTGGTGCACTTCCGTACCAAGGTTCTCCGCTAAAAAATACGGCATCTCCCGGATTAAAAATTCCTTTGTCTCCCAATGTTTCAAGAACCATATATTCTCTGCAAAAGAAAAAGAAAGTAATTTTAGGATTTTTTATAGCGATACGTTTTGCCATTTCGGGCGTACAATTTGGAACTTTTTTTATCAAAGTATTCCAATTTGCACCTTTAAACATTGCTACATCTGTTTTTTTTATCCAAGCCATCTTAGTTATATTTTTAGATTAATCTTTGTTTAAAAGCAAAAAACTAGAAATACAAAAAGCATTTCTAGTTTATTTTTTTTATGAATCAATTGGGATTAAAAAGTATATTTAATCTCAATTACACTCATTTGTCCTTCTACGATTGTAGACCATTGTCCTGTAAATTCAGCTCCGTAAGAAGCAGCTATTACTGAACCTACTTTTTGAGCTTCGTCATTACTCCAAAGCGGACCAGCTAAAACATTAGTTTTATACTCGTTTTTTCCACCATTTTTTACGCTAAGTTCAAGCTCAACTACACTCATTTGGCTTTCAACAACAGTACTCCATTGTCCTGTCCATTTACCTTGGTGTGCAGCTGCTACTAGAGGAGCTTTTTCGTTTGCGTCTTGTTGGTTCCAAATTGGACCTGCTGGGATATTAACTTTAAATGTTGCCATGATTTTGTATGATTTAAATTATTGATTTGTTTGTCTTACTCTTAAGGCTTTTCAGGTGCTCCTCGTTTTTTTTAAGTGGTTTCTGAACTCCACTTCGTAACTATCATAATAATAGTCAGTAGGTTACAAGAATTAAAGTGCTAGCTTTTTTAATTTCCTTTGGTAAAACTAAAACAGAAATCAGCTTAGGGACATAAAAATGGTATAAAGCTGAAAATCATTGTTATAGAACACAATAAATCAAGACATGAACTTTATATAGGAAAATTACTCAATAAAAAAATCCTTCTCGAAGGAAGGATTTTTTTATATTCTATAAATTTATTGTAATGGTTATTTTAGTATGTGAAAGTTTTTCACGAAGTCTTTGTATTTATCACTTAAGGTTATTTTATGGTTTCCCTTTAAGATTACTAAATTGTCGTTTACAACCAATTCCTCTATTTTACTGCTGTTTACAATATAATTTCGATGGGTTTGAAAAAATTTTGACGAATCTAAAAGATGCATAATTTTCGTCAACGATATTAAGATTACAAACTTATCCGTTTCCGTTATAATGTTACAATATCGATCTTCAACTTCAATGTAAACAATATCTTCTATGCGGACTTTTTTTAAGGCTTTGTTCTTTTTTATAAAAAAAGAGTCGTTGCTTATTACTGTATTTTGATCTTCGCTGTGAAATATATTAGGCTGTTCATAAAATTTTTCTACAGCCATTTCAAGCGCATATAAAATCTCGAGTTCATTAAATGGCTTTAATAAAAAACTGAATGGTTTAGTAAGTTTTGCCCTTTCAAAAATCTGACGATCTTTAGAACTTGTTAGAAACACAAAAGGTTTTACACTGTTTGGAACAATGTTTATGGTTTCTGCAAACATTATCCCATCTGGTTTTCCGTCCAGGAAAACATCAATAACCACTATATCAATCGCGTTGTTGTAAAACAATGCCAGCGCTTCATTGTAAGTAGTTGCAATTCCGACAATATTGTAATTATTTTCGACAAGTACTTTTACCAGCGCATCGCTTTCAGAAGCAGTGTCCTCAATAATCAGTACGTTTATATTATCCATGATTTTTAAACTTTTGTAATGCAATAATTATTTTTGTTCCGATGTTTTCTTCGCTTTCTATATCCAGCCTGCCGCCGTTTTTATGAATCATACTTTTGCATAACTGCATTCCTAAACCGGTTCCTATTATATCATCGTTTTTCTTTTTAGAAAGTAAAATGGTTTCTTTTAATAATTCTTCTCTGGTCGATTTACTCATTCCTAATCCGGTGTCTTCGATAACCAAATAGCAGAAATCTTCAGACGATGGACGTGTATAAATAGAAATTGATCCGTTTTCTTTTGAAAATTTAATCGCATTATCTAAAAAATTCCGAATCACAATTTTAAGCGAATCCAAATCGGCAAATACATATTCAGATGCAGCTACATCATTTTTAAAAATGATGTTTTTATTTAGCATTAATGGCTTATAATTATATTCAACATGCTGTACAATCGAAGCTAGATGTAATGATTCCTGATAGAAATAAGCTTGTTTAGTTTGCAGCAGTGCCCAATTAAGCAGATTATCTAACAGATTATAAGCTCCGTTCGCAATCGTACTATTGTTATGAAGTAATGTATCGAGTTCTTCAAAATTTTTGTTTTCCAGATTTTCCAACAACTTGCCGTTACTTGTTTTTAAGGCATTTACAGAAGATCGTAAATCATGACTTACAATAGAAAACAACTTGTCTTTTGTCGCGTTGAGTTCGTCGAGTTCGTTTTTCTGTTTTAAAATTATTTTGCTGTTCCTAATTTTTTGTCTGTAGAAGTAAACTCCCGTACCAAACAAAATCAACAATAAAACCGATGCAACCAGAAAGCCATTTCTCTCTGCTTCTTTGAGTTTGTTTTCGGCTTCGAGTACATTAACTTCTTTTTGTTTTTGTTTTATGGCAAACTTCTTTTCGAGATCTGCAATTGCCCAAACTTTGTTTTGATCGTTTAAAGAATCTTTCCAGATTTCATACTCTTTTCTGTAGGTTAAAGCCAAGGGGAATTTTTTTCTGTTTTCCTCTACCACAGCCATATTTAAGGTTGCATTTTGCTTTAATTCAAACGATTTTACTTTTTTTGATAGAGTATATGCTTTTTCAAAATAAGGTATTGCTTCATTATCTTTATACTGCGTATAATATAAATTAGCGATATCCATATAAGAACTTATGAGCATTAAAGTATCTTTTTGAGCCTTTTGCAACTCTGCACTTTTAAATAAATATTCTTCTGCTTTATCAAATTTTTCCAGATGCAAATAACATAATCCTATATTATGTAATGCATTACTTTTTTTAAAATCATACAATTCTTCTGGAAGTTTTTCAAGAATAACAAAATACTGCAATGCAAGTTTGTAATCATTTTGTTCTAGTGCTATTTCTCCTAAGCTGATTTTAACTCTATAATAAAATTCAAACTTATCAGATATTTTATTGAGTTCTTTTTTGGCTTCAAGAAAAAGTTTTTTTTCTTTAAAACTTCTGCCTCTTAAATAATGACAATAGTCTTTAAGTTCAGATTTTTTTCCGACATCCAATTGTTTCATAGAATAAACCAATGTCGAATCCCAGTTTTTCTTTATAAAAAATGATTGTGCTTTATTGAAATTACTTTCTGTTTTAAACTTTTTTGCAATCATTTTAATTTCGGTATCAATTTCTTTTTTTACAACATTTTTTTTTTGAGAAAAAAGAAGAAAAGGAACAAAAACACCAATTAAAACAGCTACTAATTTGGGCATAGTCATAACAATCTATTAGTGAAATTTTAAAAACGACAATAAGTTTTGCAACTTTAAAGTTTGAATTACACTTTAATATTGTTGCAAAACTTATTTATAACTTCAGAATAATACTAAGCAGGCTGAACAGTTGTTACTGTTCCTCTTGATGTAACAGGATCTATATCCCAAAGGAAAGTTTGAATTGTGCTTATTTTAGACAATGACCCATATGGTATATCAATGGCATTAAAAGCAACTTCGTAAATTAAAAAATCAGTCTCTTTTGTTTCTACTAAATCGTAAGATATAAAAAATTGCAGTTGTGGATTTCCGTTAAGATCAATGTAACAATTTTGATAGATACCGAAATCTAAATCCTTAGTTTCTTTTCTAGCTATAAAAATTACAGCTCTCACAAGAAGTTGATTTTCTTTAGTGTGATATGCCTCAACAAGAGGAGATAAAAGCATTCTGTCTGTTCTTTCCGGAAACTTTATCTTCCCTACGCTATCAGGACTTAATTTTACAGGCAAAAGAGTTCCTGGTGGGTAAATTTTTTCAATAGGTGAATTCAGGGTAATGTTTTTCATGGTATTTGTTTTTGGGTTATGTTTTTATGTGCCTTTCTTAAGAAATACCCCCCTTCATAAAAGTATAAACGGAGGAAAAAAAGAGACAAATCAATAGCTCCAAATATAGTAAAGATTTTCTTAATAACTTTTAGATAATTACAATTACATCATAAATTAACAATCATTTATTTATAAGATGATATTAAAAAAAGCACTAATACCAATAAAAATAAGGCTTTATAAATACTGAATGGCAAAAAAAATCCCATTCAAATTATGAATGGGATTTAAAATATTTAAAGAATTAATCTTTAGATTTTCTTATTGAAAATTCTTAATTCATTTTCAAAAACGTAATAGATTGACTGCGTTGCAGGGTCAATTTCATAAATCGGACGCATGTTCTCGAAAAGAATTTTATCTAATTCTGTTCCGTCTTCTTTTTTCACTTTAACTAAAACTTTCTTTTTAGAAGTTTCATCTTTAGCAAAAATATAAGAGAACTCACGATTTTGTTTCATTGCATCAAAACGTTGTGAAAATCTACCAGCCATATTAGCTAATACTGCAGATCCTGCTGCTTGTTTTGCTGCTCTGTTTAGTTGCTTTTGGTTTTTTTGTTTGAAAACCCCAGCATCTCTTTCCTGTCCTGTTGCGGGATCAATAGTAACCATTCTCCACTCAGAACCTACTACTGCATTATAACTTGCAGAAACTCCAAGACCAATAGATCCTGCAGTACTTAATGCTTGTCCCCAAGCTCTACCGCCGTCACCTGGCTGTGTGTAAACTTTTTGGTATAAAACTTTACCATCTTTACTTACTCCCATAACTTCTGTTGGACCAGAAAGTGCAACTCCCCAAGAAAACAATTCGATAGAATTTAATTCTTTTTCTTTTTTGATGTTTACTTTAGCGAATGGATCTGGTTTGTCTGCTACAGTAGTATTAAATTTAAAAAGCTTCTCGTCGTTGTAAACTAAAAACTGATTTTCTTCTTCATCAAAAACGCTTAATAACGGACGGTCTTTATCAAATTTCAAGTTTCCTCTCCATAATTTTTTTCCAGATTTGTAATCTACCATGTTACCGTAAGTAGCTGTTAAGTATAAAACTTTATCATCTACTTTTCCTAAATATTCAATTGCATCTTCTTTATCGTCTGAAATTTCGATAAAGTTTTTCCACTTTTTCTGACCGTCTTTATCGATAAGCATCATTTCGTTTTCTGCCACATAAAGATAATCTCCATCAATAGCAATTACTCTTTTCAATCCGTCGCCGCGAGCGTCTTTTTTCCAAACTTTACTTCCGTCTTTTAGGTTAAAAAAGTTGAATCCGCTGTTGTGCGCAACTAAAATTTTATCTCCCCAGTCTTCTACATAAACAATCCATTTTGTTTTAATAGCATCTTCCCAGATTGGTTTTCCTGTTTCTGTATCTAAAACATTTAAATATTGTTTTGTAGACAACATTCCTTTGCTGTTTACTACAACTAAGTTTTTATTGTTTTGCGTTGGGAAAACTTTTGTGTACTCAATATCTCCAACCCATTTTAATGCTCCAGATTTTCTGTCTATAGCAGAAAGTTTTCCTAAATAAAGCGAATAAATTGTATTATCACTTACTTCTGCATCGTTAGAAAAGTTAGCTTTAAAAGTAAACATTGTTGCAAATGTACTTTTCGCTTCACCTTGATCTGTTTTCCAGATTACGTCTCCAGTATTTAAATCGATCAAAGATGCGATTACTCTTCCGTCTTCAATACCTTTTACTAAGTACTCATTTTGAGCATATAAAAACTGACTGTTAAAAACAGTATATTTATAATTAGCCGAGTTGTAAACTACTTTTCCATCTGCAGTATTGATTAATACTGTTTTGTAGTTTACCAAAGCTTCTACATAAGGAGTTCCTTCAATACTTTTTAAGATTCTTTTGCTGGCAAATAAGTTATCTGTATCAAATTTACTTATTGCTTCAAGCGCTGTAGCATTACCTACTTCTTTGTTAGCATCAAAATTCCAAATTTCTGCTTTCGTTTCAGGGCTGATTCCTTTTACTACGTTACCTTCTTTTATTACAAAGATTCCTGTAATTGAGTTTTGGGTTAAATCTTCAATTTTCGAATTCATTTTTATAACTTCATCTGCAACTCTCTGGGAAAAACCAGTATAGCCAACTAAAGTCAAAAAAAATACAAACATGATTTTTTTCATAGTTTCATGGGTTAAAATTTAATTTATTTCTTATTTATGGTGCGACAAATATCTCACATTAGCACTTAATAAACAAGATGATTCATAAAAAAAATCTGTCTAAATATAAGTTAGAAAAAACCTAAAATTTTACTATGAAAATATTAATTCTGATTCTATTTTTTATCGTTCAGACATTCGTAATACAAGGCTTTTGACAAGAATGAAGTATTTTGATAGTTTCTTATTTTTGTTTCTTTCTGGTTGATTAGCAATGGCTGATCTATATTATGAGATAAAAAATAGGCTCTTCGGGCATCGTCATTAAAATCTAAACGGGTTAAAAATCCCGGATCTAAACCTTTATTAACAGCGATGTTATAATTTGTAATTAAATTTCCCCAATTTACAAAACTACACAAAAGCAATGTTCCGTAGAAATACCAAATCATTTGATTAAAAAGATAGGCGTTTGTTTTTTGTTTTGTAATTTTTATAAAAGTATATACCAATCCAATTATGGCTAAAGTTAAGAAAGCATATACACCTAACCTTTTGTATGTTAAACCATAAAATGAAACATACTCTGAGTTCTTAATAAAGGTGCTCACGATTAAAATTCCATTTAGAACAATCCAGATTTTAGCTAATTTTTTAAGTGTCGCTGCTTTTTCATCAAAATTAAAGCTTCCTTTAAAATAAAACATGATCACTCCAACTGCCATAAGAATTGAGAAAATTACTGAATTTACTCTTTCATGAGTTGCTGCACTCAATTTTGACATTGCGATTGATGCGTCTTTTGCTTCAAAAAATTGTTCGTAATTATAGACTGCTATAAAAACTACTAGCAGGCAGTTTAAAAGCAATAAAGTAATCTGACCGCTTTTTCTTTCGAAGTCACGATCAAGAAACGAAAAGGTATTTTCTTCGCTGTTTTTTTCTAAGATATTAAAGTCATTATTTAATTTAGAATTATACTCATAAGAAAGATCCGGCACCCAGTAATTCCAGAAATTGAATGAAATGAAAAAACCAAAAATTACAATTCGAATTAATTCTAAGATATCGATGTCTAAAGTGTAATCTGTAAATAATGATGAGAAATGATCACTTCCAAAAGAATACACTATCACGAACAATCCCAAAAATATTGCCGGAATCATAAAGTAAGCGATTAATTTTTTGGCAAAATTATTTTCGACTTTTCTTTTAGGAAGCCATTGGCTGAACAAGAAAACGCGTCCTAATGAAGCAAATGGATTTATAAATGCTATTGGAAAAACCTGTATTAATTTAAGTTCGTTTTCTTGTGTTTTAAACTGTAAAAAAACAACAGATAGTGCAATTGCCGCAAAAGAAGCAAAATCACCATACCAAGCAAATGCAATACAAGACAACGCCGATGTAACGACTAAAATAAGATGCAGACGATCTGTAAACTTATCCTGAAAATAATAAGAAATCAGACCTGTTAAGATCAATCCGAAGACAGCGAAATTAATTCCTACTGATTCGTTGTAAAAAAGCAGTGCAAATACAATACTGCTGACTAAGATAAAATGTATTTTTTTCATGATTTAAAATTTTAAAAGTACTTTGTATTTCAAAGTTTTTAGATAAAAAAATTTAGTTGTTAGAATTTCATTAATTTTTCAAGACTATTTAAATGCTCTTTAAAAGCGGCGCGCCCAAGATCGGTAACTTTATAAGATGTTTTTGGTTTTTTGCCCACAAACTCTTTTTTAACTTCAATATATTGTGCTTTTTCAAGCGCAGAGGAATGACTTGCTAAATTACCGTCTGTAATATTCAAAAGCGTTTTCATTTCGGTAAAGTCAATCCACTCATTTACAATCAGAATAGACATTATACCTAATCTGACACGGCTTTCGAAATCTTTATTTAATTTATCAATAATCCCCATTGATTTTATTTATATTTTTTGAACATTATTAGTCCATACAAGATATGCAAAACACCAAAACCTATGATCCAAAAAATTAATCCATATCCAATAAAAAATAGAGAAATCGCTCCTAAAATAAGCTCGCTAAACCCTAAATATTTCACATCTGAAAAAGTATATTTCTCGGCATTTATAACTGCTAATCCGTAAAAAATTAAAGTTGTTGGCGCAATCAGACCATAAATTTGATGGTACAATAATGCCAGACAAAATATTGCTCCTACTGTAAGTGGAACGGCTAAATTAAAAAGCATTTTTTTTGTTGCAGAAGTCCAGATTGGTAAATCGTATTTTTTGCTTTTTCTGATTGTAAAGAAAATTCCAAATGTCAAGGCAAATACCAAAATTACGAATGCCGTTAAAAGCAAATCAGAAATCAAAGGAACTGAAAGTACCAGATTTTTATCATCAAAATATTCAATTCCGTTTAAGCGAAACAATTGATAAGCGTACAATCCGCCAATCAAAGCAGACAGACCTGCAAAAACTCCAGAGAGTCCGCTTAGTGATATAAATCTTGAAGAGCGTTCCATCATAGAACGAATGTGTGCTAAATCTTCTTGGTGCTTCTGATTCATAAATAAAGTACTTTGAAGTACAAAGTTATATTTTATTTTGAATTGACAAGTATAAAATTGAATTTATTTTTAAAGGATGCTTATTTATACCCACAAGGTTTTGGAAACCTTGCAGGAATGAAGAGGTGGTTTATTTTTGTCAGGCTGAGCGGAGTCGAAGCCCCGTTCCAATTGGCACGCCCTTCGACTCCGCTCAGGAGGACATAGCAATCGTATATTTTTTGTTTATTAATGCAACGTTTGCTTGCGTGAGGGATAGGAGCTGGCTACCGAAGTAGCGCGGATAGCCCGACCCTATTTGCGAAAGGCGCTTGTATGCGGCCAGATTGGAGCGCCTTTTGCAAATAGGGTCACGCCCAAAGTATATAAACGAAAAGCCTATTCGATTGAATAGGCTTTGTTTATATTAAATAGTTTTGTTTAAATTAAAACCATCTTCTGCGTTTGAATAACAACACGCCAAAAACTGATAAAATAATCGAAACGAGAAGCAAAATCCAGATTCCGTATTTGCTTTCTTCTAAACCGTTTGGTACGTTCATTCCGTACAAACTTGCAATAAGTGTTGGAATCATTAAGATTATTGAAATTGATGTCATCTGTTTCATAATATTGTTCATATTATTTGAAATTACAGAGGCATACGCGTCCATCATTCCTGTTAGAATGTTGCTGTAAATATTGGCTGTGTCTTGTGCCTGATTTAGCTCGATTTCTACGTCTTCTAATAATTCTGAATCGTAATTTGCTTTGTGCGCTTTGAGATTTTTTATTCTTTGAAATAAAACATCGTTTGCTTTTAGCGAAGTGATAAAGAATACGAGACATTTTTCTATTTGAAGTAATGCCTGAAGTTCTTCGTTTTTAATGGATTTTTCTAAATTGTCTTCGGCAAGTTTTATCTTTTGATTGACTTGTTTAAGGTACTTTAAATACCAAACACTTGATGAAAGTAATAATCTGAGAACTAAATTAAAATTGTCTTCTATTTCGATGTTTTTGCGCTGTGAATACTGTACAAAATCTGCAATTATTTCTGTTTTATAAAAACTGATGGTTACGCAGATATCTTCTTTAAAAATGATTCCGAGCGGTGCGGTTTGAAAAGGAAGTTTGATATCGCCGCTTTTAATGGGAATGCGCATGATGATCAAAGTCCATCCTTCTTCGACTTCGATACGTGGTCTTTCGTCAACGTCTTCGATGTCATTGTAAAATGCTTCGGGAATTTGAAGTTCTTCTAGTAAATATTTTTTTTCTGTTTCAGTTGGAGACTCGATGTGAATCCAGCAGTTAGAAGTCCATTTTGGGATTTCTGTCAATCCGTTGTTGTTTGTGTAAAAGGCTTTCATTTCTAAATACTACGTGTTTATTGCAGCATCTTGAAATTTCAATTGCTGCTTTTAATTAAATACTAACGAATAATAATCGTCCATTTGGAGAAGTGTTTTTTAAGTGGTGCAAAAGTATCTTATATTTTTTGAAACTAAAATTTTAAAGTATTAATTAAATATTAAAACAAAGCGGATCATTATTTTAAACACATAGATTCATAGATACACTAGTTGTATAAGGCATTTCATTTGCGTCAATTCACATAGCTATTTTTTGTATTCTTATTTAAGACAAATAAAATCTATGATGCTATGTGTTAGAAATATTAGCAAATAAAAAAGCCTGCTCAACAGAACAGGCTTTGTAAATATATTTTGAGCCACAATTATTTGTTTCTTGCGGTTCTCATTTTGCGTGCTAAAAGTGTATTTTTAAGTAACATTGCAATTGTCATTGGTCCTACTCCACCTGGAACTGGCGTAATAAATGATGCTTTTTTGCTTACTTCATCAAAATCAACATCTCCTTTTATTACATAACCTTTTGAGTTTGATGCATCGTCAACTCTTGTAATTCCAACGTCGATAATTACAACTCCGTCTTTTACCATATCTCCTTTTAAGAATTCTGGAACTCCTAAAGCAGTGATAATGATATCGGCATTTTTAGTAAATTCTGCTAAGTTTTTAGTACGGCTGTGCGTCAAGGTAACTGTAGAGTCACCTGGATTTCCTTTACGGCTCATTAAAATACTCATTGGACGTCCTACGATATGGCTTCTTCCGATTACAACGGTATGTTTTCCTGCAGTTTCTACTTTGTAACGCTCTAACAATTCCATAATTCCGAACGGTGTTGCTGGAATAAAGCTTTCCATTTCAAGTGCCATTCTTCCGAAATTTGTTGGATGAAAACCATCTACATCTTTCTCTGGATCGATTGCTAATAATATTTTTTGCTCGTCGATGTGTTTCGGTAAAGGTAACTGCACGATATATCCGTCTAGATTATCGTCTTCGTTTAATTCTTTAATTTTAGCAAGTAGTTCGTCTTCTGTAATAGTTTCCGGCAGACTTACCAAAGTTGAATCAAATCCGATTTCCTGACATGATTTTACTTTACTTCCTACGTAAGTTAAACTTGCTCCATTAGTACCTACCAAAACGGCTGCTAAATGAGGTACTTTTCCTCCTGCACCTTTTATGGATTGAACTTCGGCTGCAATTTCGTTTTTAATGTCGTTAGATGTTTTTTTACCGTCTAGTAGTTGCATTTTGTTGTTTCAGGTTTTATTTTGTTTCAAGTTTTTTTGTTTCAGGTTTCAGGTTTTACTTTGAAAACGAAACTATGTTATCGAAAAAAGTTTCAAATTTCAGTCTCATAACTTGAAACCTGAAACTTGAAACTTTTTAATTTATTTTATCTCGGCATTCCGCCTGGCATTCCTTTCATGCCTCCCATCATTTTCATCAGGTTTTTTCCGCCCGGACCTTGCATCATTTTCATCATCTTGCTCATTTGGTCAAACTGTTTCATTAACTGGTTTACCTGCTCGACTTTGGTTCCGGAACCTTTTGCGATTCTGGCTTTTCTTTTTACGTCGATTATAGATGGTTTACTTCTTTCTATTGGCGTCATCGAGTGGATGATTGCTTCGATATGTTTGAAAGCATCATCTTCGATTTCTACATCTTTCATCGCTTTTGAAGCTCCTGGTATCATTCCTACCAAGTCTTTCATATTACCCATTTTTTTCACTTGCTGAATCTGCGTAAGGAAATCATCAAAACCAAATTCGTTTTTAGCGATTTTCTTTTGAAGTTTTCTTGCTTCTTCTTCGTCAAATTGTTCTTGCGCTCTTTCTACAAGAGAAACAACGTCTCCCATACCAAGAATACGTTCGGCCATACGATCTGGATAGAAAACATCAATTGCTTCCATCTTCTCACCTGTACCTACAAATTTGATTGGTTTGTTTACAACCGATTTAATCGAGATTGCTGCTCCACCACGAGTATCACCATCTAATTTCGTTAAGATAACTCCATCAAAATTCAAGATATCGTTGAAAGCTTTTGCTGTGTTTACAGCATCTTGTCCTGTCATAGAGTCTACAACGAACAATGTTTCTTGTGGCTGAATTGCTTTGTGAACGCGTGCAATTTCGTCCATCATTTCCTGATCAACTGCTAAACGTCCGGCTGTATCGACAATAACTACGTTGAAATCGTTTGCTTTGGCATGTTTGATTGCGTTTTGAGCAATTTCTACAGGATTTTTGTTTTCTGGTTCTGAGTATACCTCAACACCTATTTGATCTCCAACTACATGCAACTGGTTTATCGCCGCAGGACGGTAGATATCACACGCTACAAGAAGTGGCTTTTTGTTTTTCTTTGTTTTTAGGAAATTAGCTAATTTTCCTGAGAAAGTAGTTTTACCAGAACCCTGAAGTCCTGACATTAAAATAATACTTGGATTTCCAGAAAGATTAACTCCTGCTACATCTCCACCCATTAATTCAGTAAGTTCGTCTTTTACTAACTTTACTAATAATTGTCCTGGCTGTAATGTTGTTAAAACGTCCTGTCCAATTGCTTTTTCTTTTACTTTGGTTGTAAAATCTTTGGCAATTTTAAAGTTAACATCGGCGTCTAATAAGGCACGACGAACTTCTTTTAAGGTATCGGCAACGTTTACTTCTGTAATTTTCCCGTGTCCTTTTAATATATGGAACGCTTTATCTAACTTATCACTTAAATTATCAAACATACTATTTTCTTTATTTGAGGAGCAAAGATAATCTAATTAGATATTTTAGGCAATTTATTTTTAAGGTTCATAGCCACAAAGTTGCAAAGGCACAGAGTTTTGTTTGCCACAAAGGCACTAAGACACAAATTTTCTCAATTACTAAATTACAAAGTTTCTTTCACGCAGATTTAATAGATTTAGGCAGATTATTTTTGGCTTTCAAATTAAAGATATGCTTTATCTGCTTTAATCTGCAAAATCTGCGTGAAACAAAAAAACTTTGTGCCTTAGCGCCTTCGCGGCTAAACAAAAAAAAGCGCAAAGAGAATAAACCTTTGCGCCTTTGTAACTATGAATCTTTGCAGCTTTGACTAAAATTGAAAGTATATAAAAGGTTGTGAACCGGCAACAGATGTTGCATAAACGATCCAGTAAACGAAGCCTAAGATTATTGCTTTTACTACTATTGGTGTTTTGTCAAAAATAGATTTCATTCCGTTTGTGAAAGTCTCCGGAAGGAAATGCCAAACATAACCAAACAACATTAATAAGAATACATTTTTATACCCAATTACAATTGTTTTCCAGTTTTCTGGTTCAAAGGTTAATTGTCCGATATTGTTGATTACTTGTAAGGCCGTTTCAAAATCTCTGGCGCGGAAAAAGATCCAGCAGAAAACTACAAAATGGAATGTTATTACAATTGAAATAAATCTCCAAAAATAATTTGGTCTTCCTTCTTTTTTGGAAGGGAAAAATTCTGTGAAGATTTTGTGTACTGCTAAAGCTAATCCGTGAAGTGCTCCCCAAACAATAAACTGCGCTCCTGCTCCATGCCATAATCCGCCAAGAAGCATTGTGGTAAACAAATTAAAATTGGTTACTGCTGTTTGTTTTCTTTTATTCGAAAGTAAAAATGACAAACAGAAAAGTGTGATTCCGGCAAATGCAATTATTAACGGAATTATACTCGTAGTATAACTTGCCATTCCCCAAAGTAATAATCCGAAGAAGAATAAACTTGGGAATAGAAATCCTGCGAATGATCCTTCGCGGTTTCCTCCTATCGAAATGTATAAAAAGTCTTTTAACCAAGTCGATAACGAAATGTGCCATCTTCTCCAGAAATCGGTAATCGAAGTTGATTTATAAGGTGTTCTAAAGTTGGTTGGCAATTTAAATCCTAATAATAAAGCGATCCCAATTGCCATATCTGAATATCCGGAGAAATCACAATAAATCTGAATAGCGTATCCGTAAGAAGCCATTAAGTTTTCAAACGAAGTGTAACTCATCGGCGTATCAAAAACACGATCTACGAAGTTTACGGAGATATAATTGGAGATTACAGTTTTTTTGATTAAACCTCCAATAATAAGAAACAACGCATTGTTTACATCTTGTCTGGTAAGGTTTAGTTTTTCGTAAATCTGCGGCAGGAAATCTTTTGCGCGCACAATTGGCCCGGCAACTAACTGCGGAAAAAAAGAAACGAAAAATAAATATTCGATATAGTTTTTTGTTGGCTTAATTTCTTCACGATAAATTTCAATAATATAACTCATCGATTGAAAAGTATAAAACGAAATTCCAACTGGAAGAAAAACATCATGAAGCTTAAAATTACCATGAAACATATCATTGTAGGTAAAAATCAGGAAGTTCATGTATTTGAAATATCCTAGTAATGCTAAGTTTAGAATAACACTTATTACAAGATATATTTTCTTGACATTGTCTTTCTTCTGTCTGTAAATAACCTGGCTTAAGCCATAATCTACAACAGATGAAAGTAACAACAACAAAAAGTAAATACCGCTTGACTTGTAGTAAAAGAAAAGCGAGAAAAGTATAACGTAGGTTAATCTTAAATAAAATGTTTTGCGTAAAAAAGCATACACAAAATAGAATACTAGAAATAACCCTAAAAATAAACCGGTATTAAATAATAATTTTTCGTCTGGATTATAAATAAACCAGCTTTTAACTTGTTCTAATGTAACTGTGCCAAAATTTTGAACAAACCAATTATTAATGCTATCAACTGTTATCAACTTATTTTTTTAATTTAAAATTATCGTATGCTTTTAAAAATGCCTCTGTAAACAAGTTCCCTTGTTTTTCGTATCCTTTTTTAGAATAATGAACAAAATCTGGCCCGATTATTCCTTGAGCTCTTAATTGTCGAACTCCTTCTGTACCTCCAAATTCATCGTATAAATCCCAAACTGCAAAACCATCTGTTTTGGCTGTTTCAATGATGTCTTTAGTATAATTGTGAATGTATGTATTCGGCTTTCTTCTAAGCAGAGATGGCGCTGGCGTCACAACAATTATCGGAACGTTTATTCCCTGAGCTTTTATATTACTTATAAACTCCCTTAAGTGTCTAATATAATTTTCTGATTCTAAATGCTCATAACTTTCATTTGTTCCCAAAGAAAAAACAAGAAGATCAGCATGTAACGCTTTTAGCTGCTCAAAAAACAAAGGATATTTATTGTAATCTGAGAATTTGGCTCCGTTTACTCCAATACTGCTGTAAATTAAACCCGGAGAATCTTTTTCTAAAACGAGTCCGTTAAGTTCGTAATTGGAAGCACTTTTATTCGGAATCAGAAAAATTCTATCTAATGCTTTGTCTGAATTATAATAATGAGAAAAAGAATCGGATTCTACATTTAAGGAAACAAATTCTGAAAGTGCAACGGTTCTTGCTCTTGTTTCGTTTGTTGTGATTTTCAGCGTTCTTCCTGCACGAATCGCATCTGATTTTAAACGATTGTCTCTTTTTATTTCTGAAACTGAAATGTTGTATTTGTCTGCAATGGTAGAAAGTGCTTCTCCTTTTTTTATTTTATGTTTTATAACTTTACGCTCTGTGGTCTGAATTTTATTGGTTTGAGATGAAGTTGCCAAACCAAACATATCCTGATTCTGAGGCGTTATAATTTTAATGGTATTAAATTTATAAGCCGGATCTTTTATATTCATTTCTAAAGCAAAACTGCCGCTTTCTCTCCATAGTGCAATTCCGCTTAAACCAACCGGGTTATTTCTGAATGGAAGAATGTTTCGATAATTTTCCCAAGTTTTATTAGAACGAAAACGTTCATTATAAGAACCATTTGTTTTAGCCAGCTGATACGGAAATACAAAACCACGGCCTCCATTTCCAAATTGCTGCTGCAATTTTTTTCTAATTTCATTGGTCATTAAATCTCCCTGAATATGAGAGTCTCCGATATGAACAATGTTTATTTTGTGATTGTTCTGGCTTTCGTTATTTTTTAATTTCTCAAAAAAGTTTTCTAATACTTTCGCATTATAAATCTGATCTTCAGAAAAAGAGTCAACTGCTACTGTATCGACTTTATGAACCATACTTTTTGTTATTGGATGTGAATCTTTCTGTTGGTTTTCATCATTTGCTGAGAAAAAAAAGCAACAAAAGAAAATAATAAGTTTATTCATTTACACTATCTTTTTGCACAGAGACGGAATCTGCATTAGTATTTCGCGACGCTCTTCGTCTATTCGAATCTGCATCTCTTTTCTGGCGGAGTTCTTTATATTGTTCGTATCCTTTATTCAACTGATCGTACAATAGTTTACCAATTGCTTTTGCACCACGCTGGTTAAAGTGTGTATAATCTTTATTGGCTCTGGCCGGAGATTCATCAACCCATTTTACCATAGATCCGTCGCCGCCCATTAAGGTATATAAATTTACAAATCCCGATTCCGTTTCCAATGCATATTTCTTCTGTGCTTTCATCAAAGGAACAACGGCAGAATCGGTTTTCATTTCCTGTTCGTATTTGGTTGATTTATCTGCTGTTGAAATAATCAAAATAGAAACTCCCGGAAACGATTCTTTTATTTTGTTTACCACTTTGGTCATTCCTTTTTCATACCAAAAATAATTCTTTGTTCCGTAATTCAATACGTTGGTTCCGTAATGCAGAATTACCAAATCATATTTTAAACTATTATTAAAAGCTTGCATTACGCTGGCATCAAACATAGAAATAGGAAGTCCTGAATTTCCTCTTTGTGAGAAGTTATCAACGTGTACACCGCTTCCGTTATCAAAATTAAATCCATAAATCGGAATTGAATCTGCCTGAACGAAGTTTGCTTTAAATGCTTTTAAACTTCCTGAACTTACTTTTAAAGTATTCACTAAATTATTCGGAGCAAGACTTTTTTTCAAAGTATCTTTTCCGATAATAAAATTGACTTTTCCTTTTTTGGATGATCTTCCGTAAAATAAAGTCGGATTATCTAATGCTGTAGAATATTTATTGGTTCCTGCTTCGTACTGAACCCAAGTCGAATTTGATTTATCATTAGCAAAAAACACGTGTCCGTTTACTCCAAAAGGACTTATAGGTCGTTTTACATTTAAATACGACTGCATTTTCCAGTTTTTAGAATATACCGATTTTACAGAACCTCTAGAAGCTGCAGATTCTGAAGTTATAGAAACAAATCCAACTCCGTTTCCTCCAAAACGTTCCTGATAATTGGTGCGGACATCCTGTACGATTAAATCTCCATCGGTCATAGAATCTCCGTAATAAGCGATTCTTACTTTTGACTCTGGATTTTTTTCGAGCTGATATAATTTTTCGTAAAACGAAATCAGATATTGATAGCCTTTATAATTATCAAAGGTTTCAGATGGAAATTCAATTCCTTCTGTGGCATCAAACGATATTTTCTCTTTTCCAAGTTGACGTTCAGCTTCTAAAAGGCTGTCGCTTTCTGTAGCTGCAGAATCTTTTGCAACCGACTCTAATAACAGGCTGTCTATTAATACATTTTTAGAATCTAATTTACTATCTGAAAATATTTTATCCGGAAGGATTTGTTTAAATCCAATGAAGGCTATAAATGCCAATGCAACAATTGCGAAAGACTGAAAGAAATAAGACTTTGTATTCACTTAATGATTATGATTTTTAAGAATGGAATTAACGAAAAATTAAAACATTTAAAATTCTTGTTAATTCCTTAACAGGAAATTTGTGCAAAGATAGAATTAAACATTTATTTCTAATTCATTTTAACAATAAACTAAAACAAAAAAAGAGGTTAGACAAATCTAACCTCTTTATCAAAAAAAAATAAAAAAAACAAAGCTAATGATTAACTAAAATTTTGAAGCCTGCCTGTGTATTACATTGGTCTTATGGCTCTTGATTTGAGACTAAAGTCATTACGATTCATTGAATCGTGACCTTTTCCCGAATCAAAAATTCTTATTATTTTTAAATGCTTTTGCCTGTTATTATTGCAGCATAGCATATTCTAAAGTAACATTTCCTCTAACTCCTGCATCATTTGACATAGCAAGGAATTTAACTTTATAGTAATTTCCAGCAACATCTTTAACTACATAAAAACGATCTGTTCTAATACTTGGCAATGAAGATGGTCCACCACCATTTCTCCAATTTGCACCAATGATTCTTTGATCAGCAGCCGAAGCTGTAAAATTAGCTTCTACTACTTTTGCTTTTGTAAAATCTGCATAAGTACCGTCTGCAACTAAAACCTGATATACTTTTGTTCCACCTTTCATGTTAGAAACAATAAAATCAGAATATCCGTAAGTTACTTCAGAACCTGCATTTAAGTAATTTGTAAATACAGTAAAGTTTAAATCCCATTTTGTTTTTTCCGGCTCAACAGTAACTGTATTTCCAGAAGTTAAACTAAAGAATGTAAAATTGTAAGCAGCATCTTTTGAAATTGTTTTTTCTGTAAAAGTTGCAGAAGTTAAATCAGCATATTGAATTTTATATCCAGCGCCGCTTCTTAAAATTCTAACTTTTTTCCATCCTCTAGCATCACCGTCAACAGCAACAGAACCTACAGTTGGAGTTGCAGTACCTACAGCAAATCCTAGATTTACTAAATATACTTTGTTTTCTGCATCTGTTGCAGAAACTTCAGCAATTGCAGTTCCGATTCCTGCTCCTGCTCCTGCTAAAACACCTGTTGGGTTATCTACATAACCATTAGAAGCTAAAGTTGTTCCAGCTCCAACAGTTACATCAGTATTAATTGCTTGAGTTAAAGTAATATCAGAAGTTTCTAATTTTTTTACTGCCATTTTTAGAGATCCGTTGATCACTACTCTAAAATCTGCACCAGTTGAAAATCCGAAATCCCAAGCTGCTCTATTGATAGATTTAGATTCTCCTGTACTTAAATCTAAATAAACTTGATTTGGCTGGTTTGCTCCTCCAACTGCTGGTGATAATGTAGCACCAACGATTGGCACTTCTGGAGTTGTATCGTCGTCACTTGAACATGATCCAAGAGTCAATAAGGCAAAAGATAAAAGTAAAAATGTTTTTTTCATGGTATTAATTATTATAGATTAAGATTATACGTGAGTTTTATAAAATACGAGCGTCCGTACGCCAGATTTAATTCAGAAGATCCTGCGTGTCCTGCAGATTGGTTTGTATTGGATTGATTAACATTGGTTACGTTACAAATATTCCTTGCACCAACTGTTGCTTCAAACTTGTTTTTGAAAAATGTTTTTCTAACAGAAGCATCAAGCCAGTTACTTGGATCAATATCTGAAATGATATATTCTGAAGATCCTTCTACAAATTGCTGTGATTTTCCGTTGTATTTATAGTATGCAGAGAAAGTTGTTCCCCATTTAGGAGCAAAATATGAAGCACTGCTGTTTAGATTAAAAGAATATAAATATCTATCGTCTGAGGCAAAAACCTGATTTTCAATTTTTCTGGAAACTCCAATTAACGCTGCACCAATATTAAAAGTGAAATTGCCTTTTTTAAATTGATTCATTGTAGAAAAATTCCACATTTTGTATTTACTAATATTGATATATTCATATTCAGGATTTCCAGTATCTGGATTAAATCTTACTAATGCCATATCAATTCTGTCGTTTACATCAAGAAAACTTCCTGCAAATGTGTTTGCAATTTGCAATCCAGAATCCAGCATTGTTGTTTTTTTAAGACTTGCTTCGTAAGAAGTACTGGTTTCTGGAATAAGATTTTCGTTTCCAGTAAAGAAATGTCCATCAAAGATTTGTTTTGAATACAATTCCTCAAAAGTTGGTGTTCTAAAAGAAGTTCCATAAGAACCGCGAAGTTCAATTCCTTTATCAAATAAATATCTTAAATTAAGTGAAGATGCATATTGATCTTTAAATTTGGACTGTGCAGAAAATCTTAATCCCGGACGAACAGAAAATCTTTCGGTTGCCATGATTTCTGCAGAAGCAAAGAAATCATAGTTTTCTAGTGTTTTACGAATTGGCGTCATGACATTATTTGCTTCCTGAACCAAAGAATATCCTTTATTGTTTACAAATTCGTAACCCGTCTGCAAATCCACTTTTTTACTCGAGAAGAAATTGCTTAAAGTTCCTGTAGAATAAAGAACTTCCATAGATTGATCTTTTACAGTAACATTACTTGTTTCATTTTTGGTTAACAGATAATATCTAAAATCTTCTACATTTCGTTCTTGCTTTTGATGAGAAAGAGAAACGTTATAATTTAATTGAGAAAAAAGTTTTCCTGAGGTATTAAGATTATGAAAATATCTGTTGCTTAAATATCTTTTATCGTTTGCATATCTATAAGACCCTAACTCGGTATTATAACCCGATTGTACTGTAGCATTATAATAATCGATATCCTCGTCTAAATATTCAAATTTATAGAAAACCCTAAAATCTCCTTTATGATATGCGATTAAAGCAGTTCCGTTTAATTGCTCTTTTGGAAGCCATCTGTAACCGCGAAGCTGATCATTTTCTGAATAATCTTTTCCTTTTTTATCATCTAAAAAACCTTGAAAATCATTTCTATTTGCTCCAATACTTACAAACCAATTATCATTAATGGTATGAGCAGCTCTTATCGATTGTATATGACGGCCTTTATCAAAAAGTGCAAACTCGTCTTTAACTGTTTCTTCCTGAACAGAAGCTGAAACACTCCATTTATATCTTGATGATTTTTTTGTAATAATATTCAAAACCCCGCTTACAGCATTCGCACCATAAATTACGCCCATTGAACCTTCAACAATTTCAATTTGCTCTACATCATTTAAGTTAATCTGAGACAAATCGGTATTATTCCCTAAACCAGCTTCGTTTACCAATGGCACATTATCTACCAGAATCTTAAAATATTGGGCATCCAATCCAAATAAAGATACTGTAGAACGTCCGCTGGTACCGCTTGGTCTAACTGAAATATTTAAATACTGATTTAACACATCTCCTAAATTATTTGCTGCTAAGTTTTGAATGTCTTTACTTGAAATGACACGAACATTAAAAACAGATTTTTTTATAGACTGCGGCTCAAACTGACCCGTAACAACAACTTCTGATAATTCTTCTTTTGCATTAATAGTATCTTTTTTCTTTTCCTGTGCAGAAAGATTTATACTAAATGCAATAACAATAAAAAGGGTAATTTTGATTTTCATTATTTTTATTAAGTCTTAATAACGGCGCAAATATATAATTATTTTTAATTATTCTAAATAAAATTTATATGTTTGCAAAAAATTTTTAAACAAAAAAAATAAGTTATGATTTCAAAAAGCCTCTATTTTTCGGCCGTAATGGCTTTTACATTTAGTCTTGGATTCAGTCAAGACGCCAAAAAACAACAAGACATTAAATCTATTAAGTCAATGTGTGGTTGTTATGAAGTAAAATTTAATTTTACTGAGACATTTCAATATCCTAAAGATTCTCTTACATACAAACCTTCTGAGACAAAACACGAATCTGGATTAGAGTGGGTACAACTTTTAGAAGACACTCCAAATAAGATTGTAATGCAGCACTTGTTAATTGTAAGTGATGATATGATTATCAAACACTGGAGACAAGATTGGTTGTATGAAAACACTGATTTATATTCTTTCGACAAAAACAGTTCTTGGAAATATAAAAAGCTAGACAAAAAAGCGGTAAAAGGTCAATGGACTCAAAAAGTATATCAAGTAGATGACAGTCCTAGATATGAAGGTTCTTCAACTTGGGTTCACGTAGACGGACAAGATTACTGGGCAAATGTTGCAGATGCACCACTTCCTAGAAGAGAGCAGACAAAACGTAATGATTATAATGTTCTTAAAAGAAGAAATATCCACGAAATTACTTCTACAGGATGGAATCATGAACAGGATAATGATAAGTTAGTTAGAGATGATGCCGGAAAAGATTACTTATTGGCACAAGAAAAAGGATTTGATGTTTACACTAAAGTTCCAGACATCAAATGCCAGGCTGCTCAAAAATGGTGGGTTGCAAACAACGCACTTTGGAAAAATGTTCGCGATAAATGGCAGACTCTTTTTGACAGACATCAGGATTTAAATTTAGAAGCTAAAGTAGACAGAAAAGCGCTTTATTCTTTATTGTTTGATTTGAAGCCTGATACTTCAAAAGCTGAAACAGATAAAATAATCGACAAGTTCGTAAAATAATAAATGTTTGTGTTAGTTGTAAAAAAGCCGGTAGCGTAAAAAACTACCGGCTTTTTTTATAAACGAAACTGCCTGAAAATTAATTCCGAATACTTATCCTTAATATTTTGTTTTCACTAAAAGGTTACTAATTCAAAATAGCTGAAACGATATAAGGAGTTTTTTAAAAATTATAGTGGCTTCTATATCTATAATTCGTTTTGTTCAATTAATGGATTTGCATTGATTTCTGCACGCGGAATCAACCATTGCCATCTTTTATCTGAAGAAGCTACATTCATAACTCCGTTTACAATTCCTGAGTCATGATTTGCACCAGTTCTGTCAAGTGGCGAATTTGTACGTTTTAAATCATAAAATCTAAAACCTTCACCCCATAATTCTATTCTTCTTTGAAGTAAAATTTCATCAACTAAAGCTTGTCCTGAATTTGTTGATAAAGTGTAAGAGGGATTTCTAGTTTTTTCAAAATCAAAAAGAATGTTTACAGCATCTGCATTTCCAAGTCTTGCTTTTGCTTCTGCTTCTATAAGATACATTTCGGCCACACGCATATAAGGAATATCACATCTGCTGTCACCAGTACTTACAGCTAAAAATTTCTGGCTCGTATAAGGAAATTTAGCAAAATTTGATGGAAGTCCCAATGCGGTATGCTGCCCCGTTTTATCAAATATTGCAGTACGTACATCGGTTGTTGGAATCAAATCATAAAGTTTGCTGTTGATTGCTTTTGGGCAAGAACGAATTACAGTAGAACTGTAATTTCTCGACATATAAGCACCAAAGTTTCCAAAGTAATCAGTTTGTACTTCGTTAACATGACTTCCCCACATCCATTCTTTATTATTATAATCATTAAAACCTGAAGTATATTCTGCCATTGACATCAGCGTTTTACCAGTTCGAGCTTTATTAGCATAATCTGCCGCAACTGACCAATTTCCTTGCGTTAAAGCAACTCTAGCTTTTAAACCCTGAGCAACTCTTAAATCTAAATGTGAATTATTAGGTTTTGTATATCCAACTAATAAAGTATTTGCTTCATCTAAATCTTTATTTATTTGATTATAAACTTCTTCAACTGTTGAACGAGGAAAATTATCATTACCAACTGTCAAAATAATTGGTACACCAAGCTGAGAATTTACATCACCATTAACATATCTTTTTCCAAATAATTGCACTAATTGATAATGGCAAAATGCTCTATAAAGCAATGCCTGTCCTTTTACGATTTTCTTATCAGCTTCGGAACCAATAGCCGCATCAGTTGCATTAATTATTGTATTCGCATTTCTAATGATTCTGTAATAAGTTCTAAATTGAAATCTCAAATCTTGAGAATTTTCATTTGAGAATGCCGACCAATTATAAACTTGCAAATACCAACCATTCGTTACTGGAAAAACAACATCTTCTCCTGCAATATCGATTTGCTGCATTAAACTTCCTAATCCGTTTTCGTTCTGATTGGATTCATATCTTATATACAAAGATCTGTGAATACCATTTAAAAGCGTCATTAGATTTTTTGTTGTTTTAGTCGCTCCTTCATAATCAACAAACTCTGTTGGTTTTTTATCTAAAAACTCTTCTGAGCAAGACCCGAAAATAGTTATTGCTATTACTGCGAATAATAATTTGATATAATTTGATTTCATGATGTTAAAAATTTAAGTTCATTCCTAACGATATTACTCTAGAAGGTATATACCTATTTTGAGTCGTTCCGTTGAAAGTTTGAGTCGGATCCATCCCTTGACGTTTTGTGAACAACATCAGATTTTCACCATTTATATAAACTGAAGCATTATCGATTTCGAATTTTGATATAAATTCAGAAGGCATTTTATAAGATAAATTAACTTGTCTCAATGATAAATAATCAGAACCTATTAACCATCTGTCTGAAGCTGCTGCTGCCGGAGTATTTCTATTAATGTCTAAGCGAGGTACATCAGTAACATCTCCCGGTTTTTGCCATCTTCTAAAAGCATCTGTACTTAATGCTGATCCGTAATTATTTCCTGTATGCATTAAAGCAGCATAATTAGTATCGTACATTTGACCACCTATTTGATAAGCGCAGATAACATTCAACTGAAGTTGTTTATATTTAAATGTATTTCCAAAACTTCCAAACAAATCTGGTATTGCCGAACCTGCATAATGATACAAAGCTTTATTTTGATCAGTAGTTACATTTATGCCATTTACAACTCGTATTGATGTGTCGCTGGGATTTACAAATTTTGGATCTGCTACAAATAGTGCATATCCATCAGCAGGATCTACCCCATACCAGTCCCTCAACCAATAATCATAGATTGAATGTCCTACTGAAAGTTTTTTAGTTCCATCAATGATTTCCCCTTGAGGCAATTTGGTTATTTTATTATTAATCGTCGAAGCATTTATATTGAAATTCCAAGAAAAGTTTTTTGTTCTAACAATTGCCCCATCTAAAGCAACTTCAAATCCTTTGTTAACCATAGAACCGATATTCTCTACTCTGTAATCTAAACCAGAAGACAATGGGTTTGGAACTGAAAAAATAAGCCCATCAGTATTTCTATTGTAATACTCGACACTTCCTTTTAATCTATTTTTAAACAAGCCAAATTCAACTGCAAGATCTTTTTGAGTATTAACTTCCCATTTCAAATCTGGCGCAGCTGCAGCATAAGTTATAATACCACCTTCACTTCCATTATCATAACCTAAGCTATAAGTAGGCTGACTTACATAATAATTCAAACCATTTATTTTTGAACCTGCATCATTTGTATCACTTATTGTATGAGAATCATTTCCAACTTGTCCAATAGAAGCTCTTAATTTTAATTCATTAATCCAAGAGTGGTTTTTAAGAAAATTTTCTTTAGAAATTACCCAAGCTCCACCTAAAGACCAGAAATTACCCCAACGATTGTTTTCAGCAAATTTTGAAGATCCATCTCTTCTTAATGATGCTGAAAAAATGTATTTACCCATATAATCATAACCTAATCTTGAAAAATATGATTCTGTAGCATAGTTTCTTGTATAAGAAGTTAAACCGGTCGTTGTTGCATAATTAACATATTCAATAATATCTGGTGCCACTTGACCCGTTTTGCTGCTACTCGTCCAATTTCTTTCATAATCAAAACTTTCATGACCTAATAATGCATTAAAAGAATGATCTCCTATTTTTTTAGAATAATTCAATAATTGATTATAAGTAATTCCAGTTAAAATTTTATCATCTTTACCCATCAATCCAGTTGGTGCTCCATCTCCAATTGCAGTATTATAAGAGTAGGTTCTGTTTGTATATGTTTTGTCAATAGAAGCGTTTGTCGTAAATTTTAAATCTTTAGTAAAAGAAATCTCAAAGAAAGTCCTTGCTGAAAGAGCCAAGCCTTTTACTACATCTGTATCATTTAAAGTTTCATACACAACATTTCGACCATTTGAAGCTCCAGATCCGCGAACAGTTGAGTACATGCGGTCACCATTAACATCTAATACATAATCTCCATTTGATGTATGATCAAAAACAGGGTATATTGGTCCCATTGTTCTGATTGTTCTAAAAGGGTTCTTAAATGAAGATGTATTTTCTACTCCATCTGTACCTAATTTAGAATTTGTTAAAGTTCCTGATATATTTACACCCGTTTTAAACCATTCTTTTAGGCTTGTATTTAAATTTAATCTTCCTGTTGTTCTCTGAAAACCTGATTTTTGTATATATCCTTCTTCATCTAAATAACCCAAAGAAGCAAAATAATTAGATTTTTCTGACTTACCTTGATAAGAGAAATCTACATTTTTACGAACTCCTGCTCTTTCTAATTGTTTAGCCCAATTAAGATCTTGCGGATATAATAATTTCGCATCAGGATTCAATTTTCCGTCTGTTCCAACTATACTTCCACCAGTAACATTAAAAGGATTTGTCACTAAAACAACTGGAACTCTAGCGGATGCATAAGTATTTGCAGCATCAATTTGTGCCTGATTATCCATAGGACGGCTATTTCGAATTGCTTCCCATTCTAAAGGATAGTAGTCCAAAGCATTTACTCGGCTATAATCTTTGATTGAACGTGAAGTCATACCCGTACTTAAGTTTAAAGAAAACTTATCTTTTGATGATTTTCCCGATTTTGTTGTAATGATAATTACTCCATTTGCAGCTTTTGAACCGTAAAGAGAGGTTGAAGAAGCGTCTTTTAGAACAGACAAACTTTCAATATCACTTGAATTTAAATTGCTGATATCTCCTGCATATGGAACACCATCTACAATATATAACGGTGTATTTGATCCATTAATTGAACTGAAACCACGAATTCTTACTTCTGGAGCGGCACCTGGCTGACCCGCTGAACTCTGAATTTGAACTCCCGATGTTGAACCTTCCAAAACCGAAAGTGCATTTGTCAAAGGTCTGCTTTCAAGTTGTTCGGATTTAATTTGTGAAGCTGATCCAACATAAGAAGTCTTTTTTGCTGTACCATATGCAACTACTACAACTTCATCCAACTCTTTTCCATCTTCTTGTAGTTTTACATTAATAACAGAAGCTGAACCAATAGTTACTGCATTATCTTTTAAACCTACATAAGAAAAAATCAAAACATCTCCAGTTTTTGCCTTAATTGTGTATTTACCATCAAAATCAGATTGTACACCATTATTTGTTCCTTTCACCATAACATTTGCGCCCGGAATTGGCCCTGAAATGTCCGATACAGTACCAGAAACTTTTCTTTCTTGTGCAAAAATCAATTGCATTCCTGCAATCAAGAAGAGCAACACAATTCTTACAATTTTTTGTTTCATTTTATTTTGTTTTTTAGTTAATCGAGCGCAAATCTATTTAAAACATATTTTTTTAACAAGAATTAAGCTTCTTTTAACACAATAAAACATAAGCTTTTTACTATATTTTTAAAGAAAAAATTTGTTGCAACTGATTATCAATTACTAAACAAAAAATAAAGCATAAAAAAAACCGATAGAAGAACTATCGGTTTTTAGTTTATAAGAATATTATTTTTTACATTCTCTCCGGAACTTCAATTCCTAATAAAGTAAATGCTGTTTTTATAACTTCGGCTACTTTTTGAGAAAGCTGCACTCTGAATATTTTTTTGGTTAAATCTACTTCCCCTAAAATATGTACAGACTGATAAAATGAATTATATTCTTTTACCAAATCATAAGTATAGTTTGCTATTAAAGCTGGACTGTGATTTTGAGCTGCATTTTGAATTACTTCCGGGAAAAGCTCGATTTGTTTTACCAATTCTTTTTCTTTTTCATGCAATTCTGTAGTATCAGTCACATCCGCAAAATCAAAATCGGCTTTACGAATAATGGATTGAATACGCGCGTAAGTATATTGAATAAACGGACCTGTGTTTCCGGCAAAATCTACAGATTCTTCTGGATTAAACAAAATACGTTTTTTAGGATCTACTTTTAAGATGTAATATTTAAGCGCTCCAAGTCCAATTGTTTTGTACAATTTTGCTTTTTCTTCGGCAGAATAACTTTCTAGTTTTCCTAAACCTTCAGAAATTTGTTTGGCTGTATCAGTCATATCCTGCATCAAATCATCAGCATCTACAACAGTTCCTTCACGACTTTTCATTTTTCCAGAAGGTAAATCAACCATTCCGTAAGATAAATGATAAAGACTTGAAGCCCAGTCAAAACCTAATTTTTTAAGGATTAAGAATAAAACTTTAAAGTGATAATCCTGTTCGTTACCAACCGTATAAACCATTCCGCCAACATCTGGCATATCTTTTACACGCTGAATTGCTGTACCAATATCTTGCGTCATATAAACTGCAGTTCCGTCTGAACGAAGTACAATTTTACGATCTAAACCTTCATCTGTCAAATCTATCCAAACAGAACCGTCTGGATCTTTTTCGAAAACACCTTTGTCAAGTCCAACTTGTACAACATCTTTTCCTAATAAATAAGTATTGCTTTCGTAGTAATATTTATCAAAATTAACTCCAAGATTAGTGTAAGTAGTAGCAAAGCCTTCATAAACCCATTCGTTCATCATTTTCCAAAGTGTAATAACTTTGTCGTCACCGGCTTCCCATTTCTTAAGCATATCTTGCGCCTCAATAATAATCGGAGCTTGCTTTTTCGCTTCTTCTTCGGTTTTGCCAGCATCCATCAATTGAGAAATTTCTGCTTTGTACGCTTTATCAAACTCAACATAATATTTACCAACTAATTTATCACCTTTTAAATGAGAACTTTCTGGAGTTTCTCCGTTTCCGAATTTCTCCCAAGCCAGCATCGATTTACAAATATGGATTCCACGATCGTTGATGATCTGTGTTTTGTATACTTTTTTACCAGAAGCTTTAATAATTTCTGCAACAGAATATCCTAACAAATTGTTACGAACGTGACCTAAATGCAAAGGTTTATTGGTATTTGGCGAAGAATATTCGACCATAATAGCTTTGTCTTCCGGGTTTGGTGTTACGTAACCAAATTTGGTATTGTCTTTTATTCCATTAAAGAAATTTAGATAATAACTGTCTGCAATTACAATATTTAAAAATCCTGAAACCACATTAAAACGCGCTACCTCAGAAACATTTTCTACAAGATAATTTCCGATTTTATTTCCTAATTCTACAGGATTGCTTTTAATCACTTTTAGCAAAGGAAAAATTACCATTGTAATATCGCCTTCAAACTCTTTTCTGGTAGTTTGAAATTCAATTTTATCAACAGTAACATCAAATAATGCTTGTATTGCTTTTTGTATAGAAGGAGTAAGAATTTGTGATAATGACATGTAAACTTATTTTTAAAGTGAGCAAAGATACTGCTTATTCATCAATTACAGAAAATCAAAAACATATAAAATTTAAGAAAACAGTTAGAATTTCACAAAAAGCAACAAAATTCAATTGTTAAAATTATCAAAAAATCAAAACCCTAAACTCTTATAAAACAGGGCTAGTAGAAAAGATCTCAAAAAATATTTTAATTTTTCTGTAACATAACTGCAGCAAAAGAGTCTTAATAAGAACTTCAAATAATTTTGAAGCCGAAAAAAAACAAAAAACTAATCAAAGCAATCATCATCAATCAAATCAAATCAATCAATTTTTACACTATGAAATTAAAATTCTTTCTGTTCGCGTTACTGGGTGTAATGGCAACAGCTAAAGCCCAGAATGCGGGAACAGTTTCCGGAAAAATTACAGAAAAATCGAACAATGCTCCAATTTCTTATGCTACAGTTTCTATCAAAGACAATGGCAAACAAGTTACGGGAGTAAACACAGATGATAATGGAGATTTTAGTATTAAAAATTTAGCTTTAAAAAACTATACAATTGAAATTCAATATATCGGATTTAGAAAATATATTGGAACTATTGTTTTAAGTGAAAACAAAAAAACATCAACAGTAAATGTTTCTCTTGAAGAAGAAGCTACGCAGCTAAAAGGTGTAAATATTGTTAACGAACGCTCGACTATCGAACAAAAAATTGACCGTAAAGTAATTACTGTTGGTAAAGATTTGACAACGGCGGGAGCTTCTGCATCAGACATTATGAACAATATTCCTTCTGTAAACGTAGATCAGGACGGGAAACTTTCTCTTCGTGGAAACGATAATGTTCGTGTTTTAATTGACGGAAGACCAAGTAATATTGATCCTGCTCAATTATTAAAACAAATTCCATCAACTTCTATCAAAAAAATTGAGTTGATTACGAATCCAAGTGCAAAATACAATCCAGAAGGAATGTCTGGAATTATCAATATCGTTTTACATAAAAATGCTAATACTGGTTTTAACGGAAGTTACAGCGGTGGTATTACTTTTGGTGAAACTGCAAAATACAATCAATCTTTGGATTTGAATTACAAAACCGGAAAAGTAAATTTCTTTGGTAACGTAGGACAAAACTTCGGAACATATCATAATAAAGGTCATATTCAAAGATTTGATCAGGATATTAATCAAAATTTAGACATTCTAAATGATAATGATTCTTATTTGTACAAAATTGGAATGGATTATTTAATCGATGATCACAACACTTTGTCTGTTTATACGAATCAAAATAAATCGAATGGAAAAGGTTTTGTAAACACGATTATTGATTACAACAATGTATCAGATTCTGATTTGGATAATGTTTTTCAAAAATCTAGATATTCTGGTCCGGATCAGGTTGGAACTTACAATTTAGCGTACAAACATATCTTTAAAAAAGAAGGTCACACTTTAGATTTTGAAGGAAACTACAGCGACAATAAAGAAACGCAATATGCTTCTTTTGATACTGAGTCTACAAAAACCGACAATACTGCAAGCAGCGTAATTTACGATGATTACATAAGAGGAACTCGTAAATTAAGTACTTTAAATGTGGATTACGTAAACCCATTAAACGACAAAACAACGCTTGAAGCTGGTGCCGAAGCAAGAATTACAAAAACAGACAATGATTATATAACAGGAAATCCGCTTGCTGCGCTTCCGGTTTCTAATTATACTTATGATACTAATATTTATTCTGCTTATGTAACATTTGGGCAGAAATTCAAAAAATTCAGTTATCAATTGGGAGCTCGTTTTGAAAGTTATAAAGTAGAGGCTAATTTAAATCACGGTTTAACTAAATTTGATGATGATTATATTACTTTATATCCTTCTGCTTATTTAACGTATAATCTTAACGAGAAAAATACTTTCCAATTAAGTTACAGCCGTCGTGTTGACCGTCCGAGTTTAGAGCAGACAAAACCTATTCGTGAGTTTTCTACTCCGTTGATAACTTCATTAGGAAATCCTGAATTAAGACCTCAGTTTACAAATTCTGTTGAAGTAAACTATACTAAAACGCTAGAAAAAGGAAGTTTTACGACTGGAGTTTTCGTTAGAAGTACCAACGATCAAATCAGTAGAGTTTTATTTCCAGACGATACAGATCCAACTGGAAACAAACAAATCTTGACTTATACGAATTATGATAATAGTACTTCTTATGGTTTTGAAGTTTCTTTTAATTATAAAATTACAAAATGGTGGGATATTTCACCATCTATAGATTTCTCAAGCATTAATCAGCAAGGAATTGTATTTCAATACGATCCTGTAACACAAACGAGTGCTGCTTTAGACAGAAAAATTACTGTGGCTGCTTTTAACGGTCGTATGAACTCAAACTTTAAAGCAAACAAACGTTTAAGCTTTTTATTATTTGGTTTTTACAGAGGTGCTGTTGACGGATTGCAAAATAATAGCCATGAAATGTACAAAATGGACATGGGAACGCGTTATACATTGTTAGACAACAAGATGAACATTAGTGTACGTTTTAATGATGTCTTTCATACAATGAAATATGCTTTTGATAGTAACTACCCTTATCCTGTTGCTGGACAGTTTTCTTGGGAAAGCCAAACGGTATATTTAGGGTTAACTTACAACTTTGGAGGTGCTAAAATCAAAAATTTACAGCGTAAACAAAGAGAGGACAATACTAATAAAGGTGGTGGCGGAATGTTCTAAACCTTCTTTATTATCAATTTTATTTTTTAGAATACCTTGTAGAAAAAGAAAAGCCTGGAGTTTGCCAACTCCAGGCTTTTCTTATTTTTATAAATAAGCTAAAATTGCTTTTATTTCTTCGGGATTGGCTGTATCAGAATGATCTGTTATGGCTGATGTATGAAAAAAAGTTTCTTCTTTTAGTTTTTCTTCTAATAGCTCAATATTTGTAGATCTCAAACCGCCTCCGGGCATTATGACAATTCTTTCATCGGCTAATTTTTGAACTTTTTGTAATATTGAAATTCCTTCTAAAACATTTATACCTTGACCAGATGTTAGAATAGTTTCGAAACCACATTCAATTACATCTTCCAAAGATTGCTCAACATTTATAACGACATCAAATGCGCGATGAAAAGTACAAGGCAGCGAACCTGCTAAATTAACTAATTCTTTATTTCGGATTTTGTCTACACTTCCGTCTTCATTTAAAATTCCGAAAACAAAACCATCAACCTGAAGTTTTTTAAACTGTTTTATATCTTGTTTCATTTCAACAAACTCTTCGTCGGTATAAACAAAATCGCCTCCGCGTGGCCGGATTATAACATGCATTTTTATAGAAAGTTGTTCTCTAACTTTTACTGCCAAAATATAGTTGGGCGTTGTACCGCCGAGCTGCATATTCTCGCATAATTCGATTCGATGCGCACCATTTTCCTGCGCAATCACAGCCGATTCAAAATTAAAACAGGCTATTTCGAGTTGATTTTTTTTCATTGGGGTTATTTAAAACTCAAAAATATTAATTATAACCGAAATATTTTATAATTAATAAATCCTTAACTTTTTAGTTAACATAAGTGATGCAATGTCAGTCTGAGCGAAGTCGAAGACCCGCAATCTGAATAAAATCCTGAAAAGCTTTAAACCTCCTCAATTTTAAAATTTTCAGAATTTGTCTCGTTCAAACATTGTGAAAGCTTCTTCAAATCATTCCAATTGTCATTAATTATAGCTTCTTTCTTTTTTCTACTCCAACCTTTTACTTGTTTTTCAAATGAAATAGCCTGATTAACATCATTAAACTCTGTGCAAAAAACCAGATTTAATGGTCTTCTATCATGCGTATAGCTTTCTTTATTTAAGCCATAATTGTGTTCGTTTAATCTTCTATTTATATCATTTGTCATTCCTGTGTAATAACTTTCATCGGAGCATTTTAATATGTAGACGTAATATTGTTTCATTTTCTTTTATTGTAGTTTTTTTGGATAAAAGTAAGAAAATTAATTCAAAACAAAATAATGCTCTATGTCCCGCTGAGCGGAGTCGAAGGGCGTGCCAATTGGAACGGGGCTTCGACTACGCTCAGCCTGACAAACTTTTACAGCTAACAAATTAAGTATAAAAAAAAACCTGCTTCGTTTGAAGCAGGTTTTACTATAATATTTTAAAATAAAAAATTACCATTTTATAATAGCACTTCCCCAAGTAAAACCACTTCCAAAAGCGGCTAAAACAACAGTATCGCCCGTTTTAATTTTTCCTTTTTCCCAAGCTTCTGTCAAAGCGATCGGAATAGACGCTGCAGTTGTATTTCCGTATTTTTGGATATTGTTATACACTTGGTCGTCTGATAATTTGAATTTGTTTTGAATGAATTGTGAAATTCTCAAATTGGCCTGATGCGGGATCAGCATATTAATATCTGAAACCTCTAGACCGTTTGCCTGCAATCCTTCGTTGATTACTTCTGCAAAACGAACTACTGCATTTTTAAATACAAATTGTCCGTTCATATACGGATAGTAACTTTCGTCGTTCGGATCGTTATCAGCCAAAATATCAGTTACCCAACGCGCTCCCATTCCTGGTGCCTGCAAAGCTAATTCTTCAGCATGCTGTCCTTCTGAATGTAAATGTGTAGATAAAATTCCTTTTGTTAAATCTTCTTCACGGCTTAAAACCGCTGCTCCTGCTCCATCTCCAAAAATCACCGAAACACCGCGTCCGCGAGTTGTCATGTCCAATCCTGTAGAATGCACTTCAGATCCGATAACCAAAATATTCTTGTACATTCCGGTTTTGATGTATTGGTCTGCAACCGAAATAGCATAAATAAAACCAGAACATTGATTTCTAACATCTAAAGCTCCAACGGTTCTTAAACCTAAATCACGCTGCACTAAAACCCCAGGTCCTGGAAAATAGTAATCTGGACTTAATGTAGCAAAAACTACAAAATCAATATCTTCTTTGGCTACGCCAGAACGTTCTATGGCAATTTTAGCTGCTTTTACTCCCATCGAAGTTGTGGTATCTTCTCCGCGAATAATATGTCTTCGCTCCTGAATTCCAGTTCGCTCCTGAATCCACTCGTCATTGGTATCAATAATCTTAGACAAATCATCGTTGGTCACAACATTTGAAGGAACATAATATCCTAAGCCCGCTATTTTTGAATGATACATACTCTTTGTTATTTTGTTAAAATTGGATTGCAAATTTAAGTATTGTTTAAAACATAAGTGTACAAATTACTATTTTTTTCGTAATTAACAATTTAATATACTTCAATAATACTTTACATAGACTGCTTTTAAATTCTGAAAAAGCAGTTAATTCATCAAAAACATAAAAAAAATTAAATTTGAGGCTAAAATGTAACAACTCTAAACTACTTTAGACAAACATTTATAAATACCATTTTTTCAAACCCTAAAATTCAAATTATGAAATTAAAAATTACCCTATTTTTATTTTTAAATTTTGGTTTTTTTGCTCTTGCGCAAGAAAATTTAACATACCAAAAACCCTCCAAATCTATCTTAGATCTAGCAGATTACGAGAGAGCTCCTACAGTATCTATGGATACTAAAAAAGAAAATATGCTTTTATTGTACCGCAACACTTATAAAACATTAGACGAATTAAATCAGGAAGAACTTCGTTTGGGAGGATTAAGAATTAATCCGGTTACAAACATTTCGAGCACAGTTACCTATAATACTAATCTTAAGTTAAGAAAAGTAAACAATATGGCCGAAATTCAGGTTTCTGGATTACCGGCTAATCCTAAAATCAGCAATATTCTTTGGTCGCCAAACGATCAAAAAATTTTGTTTTCGCACACTACAAATACAGGTGTAGAACTTTGGGTTATTGATGTAGCAACAGCAAGTGCAACAAAACTTACAGAAGCTACTGTAAATGCAAACTTTGGGAATCCGTTTAACTGGCTTTCAGACAACCAGACTATTTTGGTAAAAATGCTGCCAAAAAACAGACAGCCTTTGTTAGATTCTAAAAAAGATTTACCAACCGGGCCAATTATTTCTAATGCTTCTGGAGAAAAATCTCAAAACAGAACGTATCCTGATATGTTGAAAAACAAAAATGACGAGGCTAATTTTGAAAACATTATTACTTCTGAATTGTACAAAGTAAATTTAAACGGAAATGCTGTTTTATTTAAAGAAGGTGCAATGTTTATTGGAGAGAAAATTTCGCCAGACGGAAATTACATTATGCTGACTACGATTCAGAAACCATTTTCTTATGTGGTTCCGTTATACAGATTTCCATCTAAAACTATTGTTTATGACATTAGAGGAAAAGAAATTAAAACGGTTAACGAAGTGCCGTTAAACGAAATTATGCCAAAAGGTTTTATGGCGGTTAGAAAAGGAAAAAGAGAAATGGCTTGGAGAAATGACAAGCCAGCTGTTTTATCTTATGTTGTGGCACTAGACGAAGGTGATCCTGCAAACAAAGTTGCTTTGAGAGACGAAGTTTTTTTATGGAATGCGCCTTTTACTGATAATCCTGTTTCTTTGGTAAAATTACAACAGCGTTTTAGTGATATTACTTGGGGTAATGACAATATTGCAATTGTTTTCGACGAATGGTATGATACCCGAAACACAAAAACGTATTTAATAAATCCTTCAAACCCTGCTCAGCAAGCAAAAGTAATTACAGATCGAAATGCACAAGATGTGTATTCTGATCCGGGAATTTTTGAAACTAAAAAAAATGAGTTCAATAAATACGTTCTGGCACTCGAAAAAGATAACGGATATCGTATTGGTGAAGGATATACTAAAGACGGACAATTTCCTTTTATTGATGAATTCAACTTTAAAACTTTAAAAAAGAACCGTATTTATACTTCTCCTTATAAAGACAAAAAGGAAGATTTAATTGAAATTGAAGATATTAAATCCGGTAAAGTTTTGGTTCAGATTCAATCTAAGAGTGAATATCCAAATTATTATTTCAGAAATATCAAGAAGCAAAACAGTTTAACGGCGCTTACAGATTTCAAAAATCCGTTTGAAAGCATTAAAAACGTAAGCAAAGAAGTAATTAAGTACAAACGTAAAGATGGTGTAGAATTGTCTGGAACTTTGTATTTACCTGCTGGTTACGACAAAGTTAAAAAAGAGAAATTACCTTTATTAATCTGGGCTTATCCTGCTGAATATAAAGATAAAAACAGTGCCGGACAATCTACTCAGAATTCAAACGAATTTACATTTCCGAATTACGTATCATTTATATATTGGGTAACAAAAGGATATGTAGTTTTAGATGATGCAGCGTTTCCAATTATTGGTGAAGGAACTACAGAACCTAACGATAACTTTATTACGCAATTGGTAGATAATGCAGAAGCCGCAATTAATGCTGTTGATGCTTTAGGATATATCAATCGCAAAAAAGTGGCTGTTGGCGGACATTCTTATGGCGCGTTTATGACGGCTAATTTATTGACGCATTCTAATCTTTTTGCATGCGGAATTGCACGAAGCGGTGCGTATAACAGAACTTTAACTCCGTTTGGTTTCCAGACAGAACAACGTAATTACTGGGAAGTTCCAGAAGTTTACAATACGATGTCACCTTTTATGAATGCTGACAAAATGAAAACACCAATTTTATTGGTTCACGGTGAAGCAGACAATAATCCCGGAACTTTTACTTTGCAGACAGAACGTTATTTTCAAGCTTTAAAAGGTTTAGGAGCACCGGCAAGAATGGTAATTTTACCTAAAGAAGCGCACGGTTATGTGGCAAAAGAAAACATTCTACACTTGCTTTGGGAGCAAGATCAATTCTTAGAAAAGTATTTGAAAAACTAATTTTTAAGCAATTCTTCTATAAAAACAAACCCGACAGATTTTTAAAATTTGTCGGGTTTTCTATTTTTAATATTTTATAAATAATTCAAAGCTAAAAATACTTCTTGTTCTAATGGCAGATCGATTTCACTTTCAAAGAAAACCAATTGCCTTTTATAAACAGCTTCGATTAAATAATGATTTCCTCTAAAATAAGTTCTTCTGATTTTGACCAAAAGCTTAGATTCTGCAACCATTTTAAACTGATGCGGATATACTAATGTTTTATGCGATTCATCTTCATACGAAAGTAATAAGTGTGTTGCAATTTCGTTTACTTCACCAAATAGAGAAGCTACATATTTAGTTTCCGGATCTTCGTAAATTTTGGTCGGATTGTCCTTTACGATTACTTCTCCGTTTCGCATTACAATCGCTTCATCGGCAAAAGACAAAGCATCTGTACTGTCATGCGTGGCAATTATACAGGTAATTCCTTTTTGTTTTAAGTATCTGAATAAATTTCGGCGTAGAGCATTTTTTCGAAAAGCATCAATCTGGCTAAAAGGTTCGTCCAGCAAAATAACTTCTGGCTCAAGTGCCAAAACTCTTACCAAAGCAATACGCTGTTGCTGCCCGCCGCTCAAAAATTTAGCCTGCACATTAGCAAACTGATCCATTTCTACCATTTCTAATAATTCCTGAACACGTAGTTTTTTCATATTCGCAAAACCATTAGAAAGAAACTTTCCAACATTTTCGGCAACAGTTTCATAAGGTGCCAAGTCAAAATCCTGAGCCAGATATTTCATAAAAGGCATTCCGGGAATCAGATTGTATTTTGGACCTAAAACGGGAGTTTGATTATAAAAAATTTCTCCTTCATTCAAATCATACAAACCGTAAATGAGCTTAAGCAGTGTGCTTTTCCCGCAACCGCTCTCGCCGATAATAGCAATATTTTGGCCTTTTTCTATTGTAAAAGATATGTTATTTATAACAGGTTTGTCGGTATACGAAAAAGAGATATTTTGAATGTCAAGCATGTGATATAATTGAGAGTTCAAATTTACAATGTTTAATTTCTAAAGTCAAAAAAAAATGCTGTTCATTACGAACAGCATTTTCTTAATTATATTGTATAGAAAATTATTTTCCAGCTTCCGCTTTAGCATCATTTACCATTTTGTCGTTTGCAGTAATAGAAAATTCTACACGACGGTTTTGTGCTCTTCCTTCTGGAGTATCGTTTGTTGCAATTGGATCAACAATACCTAAACCTGAAGTTTTGAAACGGCTTGATTTTAATCCTTTAGAAGCTAAATAAGCTTGCACTGAAGCCGCTCTTTGTCCTGAAAGTGTTAAATTATATTCTGGTTTTCCAGTATTATCTGTATAACCAAAAATCTGAATATCAGTATCTCCGTACTCATTAAATACAGGAACTAATTTATCTAAATTTGCTTTTGCCTGAGCTGTCAGCGTAGATTTGTTAGTATCAAAACGAACAGCATTTTCGTTTAAAGTTAAGTGAATACCTTCACCTACTCTTTCAACAGATGCACCTGGTAAAGCCTGATCGATTTCACGAGCTTGTTTATCCATTTTGTTTCCAATAAGTGCACCAGTTCCACCACCAACGGCAGCACCAATAGCAGCACCCAAAGCAGCGTTTCCTCCGTGACCTAAATTATTACCTAAAACAGCTCCGATTACACCACCGGCTATAACACCAATTCCGGCTCCTTTTTGTGTATTATTTGCATTTTTTACTGAATCACAGCTTGTAAATAAACTAAATAATACAAGTAAACTACTTAGGCCTAATACTGTTATCTTTTTCATCTTTATATATTTTTAATATTAATTAGCTCTTTGAAATTGGTAAGTTACATCCTTAACTTGTCCACCAACATTAATGTTATCAATTAACTGAAACGAACTTTCAGTAACTCCCGAAACTCTAAGTAAATACCCGTCTCTTACTTTTTTTGCTTTTATTCCGGCATCAAGAATTTTTAGAATAAACATTCCCTGATTATTGATACTCCAAACAATTGGAGAAGAAAAAGCCGTACAACTTGGAGATGTAAGCGCCATTGTTCCTTTGTTATTATTTGAAATAAAACTCCAAGTACTGCCAATAAAGCATTTTGAATCTGCAAGATCAAATGAGTTTACTTTGATATAATCAGAACCTGCATAAGTTACATTGGTAAGTACCCAATTTCCTTTAAGAGCTACTTGAGTAGATTTGTCTAGTTTTTTTGATAAAGTCGTTCCTTCTGTTGAAGCTGTTGATGATGCTGATTTACACGCAAATAACATCGTGGCAATCATGCAAATGAAAATAATCTTCTTCATTTTATACATTTATTTAAGTTAATACTTACACATTTAACAATTATTGTACCACAAATATACGATTCATTGAGATATCATTCCTTTTAAAATCTAATTATTTTCTTTCAAAATTAACACTTACGCCATTTTGTCACCCAAAAAGAATTGGTATTCTATTTGACTAAATGATTATCATCACATTAAACTAAAAAATAAAAAAAGTATGACAACAGGTAAAATTAATGTTTCAGTAGAAAACATCTTCCCTTTAATCAAAAAGTTCTTGTACAGTGATCACGAAATCTTTTTACGTGAGCTGGTTTCAAACGGAACCGATGCTACTTTAAAATTAAAACACCTTATTAGCATTGGCGAAGCTAAAGTAGAATACGGAAATCCGGTTATTGAAATTAAGGTTGATAAAGAAGGAAAAAAAATCCACATTATTGATCAAGGTTTAGGAATGACGGCAGACGAGGTTGAAAAATACATCAATCAGGTTGCTTTTTCGGGAGCTGAAGAATTCTTAGACAAATACAAAGATTCTGCTAAAGATTCTGGAATTATTGGTCACTTTGGTCTTGGTTTTTATTCTGCATTTATGGTTGCAGAAAAAGTAGAAATCATTACAAAATCATACAAAGACGAACCTGCAGCGCACTGGACATGTGACGGCAGCCCTGAGTTTACTCTTGAGCCAGCTGACAAAACTTCACGCGGAACTGAAATTATCCTTCATGTTGCTGAAGATTCTTTAGAATTTTTAGAAGATTCTAAAATCAGTGGTTTATTAAACAAATACAACAAGTTTATGCCTATTCCGATTAAATTCGGAACTAGAACTGAAACACTTCCTAAACCAGAAGATGCTCCAGAAGATTACGTAAACGAAACTGTTGAAACAGATAACATCATCAACAATCCAAATCCAGCTTGGACAAAACAGCCTTCTGAATTGTCTGATGAAGATTATAAAAACTTCTACAGAGAATTGTATCCAATGCAATTTGAAGATCCGTTGTTCAATATTCACTTAAATGTAGATTACCCATTTAACTTAACTGGAATCCTGTATTTCCCAAAATTGGGTTCTGACATGCAGATTCAGAAAGATAAAATTCAATTGTACCAAAACCAAGTTTACGTTACAGATAACGTAGAAGGAATTGTACCTGAATTTTTGACAATGTTAAAAGGTGTTATTGATTCTCCGGATATTCCATTGAACGTTTCTCGTTCTGGTTTACAAGCAGATGGTGCTGTTAAGAAAATTTCAAATTATATCACTCGTAAAGTAGCTGATAAATTGAAAGCTTTATTTAATGAAAACCGTGCTGATTTTGAGGCAAAATGGAATGACATTAAAATTGTTTTAGAATACGGAATGCTTTCTGAAGATAAATTCTACGAAAAAGCGGGTGCGTTTGTATTATACCCAACAGTTGACGATACTTACTTTACGCTTGAAGAATTAAAAGAAAAACTAAAAGACAACCAAACGGATAAAGACGGAAAACTGGTTGTTCTTTACGCTGGAAATAAAGAAGCGCAACATTCTTATATCGAAACTGCAAAAGCAAAAGGATACGAAGTATTGTTGTTAGACTCTCCGATTATTTCGCACTTAATTCAAAAAATTGAAGGCGATAACAGCGATGTAACTTTTGTTCGTGTAGATTCTGATCATATTGATAATTTAATCAAGAAAGACGAAAACACGATTTCTAAATTATCTGATGAAGAAAAAGAAACTTTAAAAACTTCGCTAGAAGCTTATATTCCAAAAGCATACAGCGTACAATTAGAAGCTATGGACAGCCAAGCAGCTCCATTCATTATTACGCAACCAGAATTTATGCGTAGAATGAAAGAAATGAGTCAATCTGGCGGTGGCGGAATGTTCGGAATGGGAAATATGCCAGAAATGTACAATCTGGTAGTAAACACCAATTCTGATTTGGCTACTAATATCTTGAATACAGCAGATAAAACGCATCAGGAACATTTAGTAAAACAAGCTTTAGACTTAGCAAAATTATCGCAAAACCTTTTAAAAGGTGAAGCTTTAACTGCTTTTGTAAAAAGAAGTTTCGAGATGATTAAATAAGTTTTAAATCATACCTTATTAGTAAACCTGCAAGTTTAGACTTGCAGGTTTTTTTGTTTTATAAAATAATCAAACAAATTTATTATAAGTTAATTCTTTAAAAAGCAACAATTTATACACATTTGAACAAACATAATTATGTAATTTTATTCTTTCTAAAATCATGCAGATCATTTTGTTTTAAGCATTTAAAAATCATCCGTTTTTAATCCCAAAAATACCATGGAAACCTTTATTACAAGAGAAGCACAAGAATCAAAATTGTTTTTACAAGTCAACTTTGATTACAAATACTTATCCCGAACCTGGGTTGAAAAAGAAGAAATAGGAACCTGGAAAAAAACAACCATAAACGATTCTATGCCCGGAAATGGAAATATCGCTTTTTTTGAAGTAGGCAAATCCATAGAATATAAAGACCTGAACAGAATTGTAATTATCACTTATTTTGATCTTCAGAAAATAAAAGATAAAGAGGAATTTCTGAAGAAATTAAAAATCAATTACAATTTGGTAGAAGACGATGACAAGCCGGGGAATTTTCACGAAAGTAAAATCTATACTTGCAAAGAAGACGAATGGATTCTTTCTGATGATGAAACTATTTTATTGGTAACTAAAATAATTGAAATCAAATGAAAACTAAAGCCATCATAATTCTATTTCTGATTAGTTTAAAATTGTTTTCGCAAGAAACAAATAGTATTAAAATAACAGATTTAGAATTACCAAACGCGCCCGCTTTTACGATTCTCGATTATTCGCCAACCATTATCAATACGCCATCTACAACGCAGGCTTTTACCGTAAGTTTGATAAATAATATTAATTCGAGTAAAGGATTTCCAACCGATTATGCTTTAGAATTTACACCGTATTGGGTATTATCGCAGAAAAAAAGAAATCTAACAGATTATGTGATCAAGGAAAACCAAAAGGCGTATTCTAAACCTTATAAAAACTTATCCTTTTCTTTTGCGGCAATAAAAAAAGATACACTTCAAAATGTATCCGCCGGAATTAGAACCAATCTGCTGACTGTTAATAGAAAAGAAAGACAAGAATCTGTAACCAAATTGATTGAAAAATTAGAAAGATTTAAAGTTTTGACGGATGAAAATCTGCCTTTTGGAGAAAACCCACATGAATCGGGAACTCCGGAATACAACAAATGGAATCTGGACAAGATTAATAAACTTTCGCAATTGAAAGAATACAAAGCATTAACCGCCGAAATTTATTCTAAAATTGATTCTTTAGAATATTACAAACCGCTTTTTACTGCTGATTTCGGAACGGCTTACAATCACTTTTTTGATCGTAATGAATTTAAATCTGGAAAGTTTGGACGTTACGGCGCATGGCTTACCTTAAACACGAATTTAAAACTAAGCAAATCCAATAAAAACTATTTGAATATTTATCAATACACCAGATATTTAATCGATGAAATGAATTACGATACGACAGCATTAGCTTATGTAAAAGAAAAAAATCTGGATGTAGGCGCAAAAATTGAATTGCAGTTTAATGACTTTGCAATCGCCTACGAATACATCAACAGAACCAATCAAAAAGACAATTATAGATCTGTCGGAAATCTTAAATATAAAATAAATGATCAGTTTACAATAAACGGGGGCTTTGGAAAAAACTTTGAAAAAACAGATAATCTGGTTACTTTTTTAGGAATAAGCTGGGGAATAGCTACAAATAATGAGTTAGACATTGTAGAAAAAAATAAAACAAAATAAAATGCGTTAATATCCTGTAGATCAGTCCACAGGATATTTTTTATTGAAATCTATTTTTTTATTACATTTGAATGCCTTTTAATCTAACTAAAACAAATTTAACCATGAAAAAAACCATTTTTTTACTCGCAGCTATTTGCACAACAGCACTTTTTTACGTTTCATGTTCCAGCAATGACGACGGCGGTATAACCAATACTATTGATGTTTCTGCAATTGGAGCTTCTATTACAATTGACGCTACAAACGAAATGGATCTTAATACCGGATTATTAGTAGCAACCAGCAGTACAACAGCAAAAACTGCGGAAACTCCAGCAGGAATATGTGCAGCAATTACTGTTTCTGGTACTACTTATCCTAAAACAATTACTGTAGATTATGGAACTACTGGTTGTACAGACAATCAAATTACCAGAAAAGGAAAATTAAAAGTTACGCTTACCGGTCCTGTAACTACTACTGGAAGTAAAATGACGATTGAAAGAATAGATTATTTTATTAACAGCCTAAAACTTGACGGTACTATTGAATATACCAATACAACTACCGTTGCAACTGTACCGCAATGGAGCAGAAAAGTGAGTAACGGAAAGTTAACAGATCCTCTTGGAAATATTTTTACTAATTCTGGAATGTACACGACAAAACAGACTGCCGGAGTTGACACGCCTCTTGTTTTGGCTGATAATGTTTACGAAATAACAGAAGGAAGCCACATGGTAACGGCGCCAAACGGTGCCTCACTTACTTTGACTGTAAAGGAAACTTTAATAAAAAAATACTCTTGTACTTTTATTTCTAAAGGACAGCTAAAAGTAGAAGGTTCTATATTAAATGGTGTTATTGATTACGGAAACAATGATTGCGACAGTAAATATACCTTTACCACTGAAAGCGGCGCATCTTATAATTTAATAATGTAATTTGCTATTTGCATAAAATTTAGAAATCCCAATTTAGAAATAGATTGGGATTTATTTTTATTAAAAATAAAACATCAACTTCCTTAGATTTAAACTATTTTCTTTATTTTGCACCAAAATCTAAAAACCAATGAAAAAATCTATTATTGCCTTTGTTACTATTGCTTTACTAGCATCATGCAGCAAAAAAGAATCTACTGACGGTGTGCACATTACTGGAAATATAAAAGGATTAAAAAACGGAACTTTATATATACAAAGATTTGTAGACACAGCGCTTGTAGCTGTTGACAGCATCAAAATTGATGGAAATTCTGCTTTTGAAACTAATGTAAAATTAGATTCTCCAGAGATGTTGTATTTATTTCTTGATCGCGGTGTAACAAATTCGTTAGACAATAATATTATGTTTTTCGCTGAACCTGGAAATATTAATATTGATACTAATCTGGATAACTTTATTTCGAGCGCAAAAATCACTGGATCTAAAAATCAGGAATTATATGAGGAATTCAAAAAAGTAAATTCTCGTTTTATTGATGAAAACCTTTCTTTTGTAGAACCACGTTTTAAAGCAATTAAAAGACAAGATCAAAAAGCAATTGACAGCATTAATGCAAAACAAGAGAACACGATCAAAAGAAAATACTTGTACACTACAAACTTTGCTTTAAACAATAAAGATCACGAAATAGCACCTTATATTGCGTTAGCAGAGATTTATGACATTAACGTTAAATTCTTGGATACTATTCAAAAATCGATGACACCAAAAGTAGCACAGTCTTTCTACGGAAAAAAACTAACTAAATATGTTGCTGAAATTAAAAAGCAGCAAAAATAGTTTTCAAAAAAATTATATTTAAAAGAAAAACGTCCTGAAATTCAGGACGTTTTTTTTATAAATGAATATTTGCATTATCTCATTAATGCTCCTAAAAACATTAATACTATCATTAGAACATAGAATCCTAAAATGACAACTGTCATAATACCAATAAACTTATAATGCGATTTTAAATAACCCAAAGAATTAGTCAGTGCTTCTGAATCGTTATCTCTAAAGGCCGCTTTTGTATTAGAAGCAAATTTAAACAGATAATAAACAGGAAAAAAATAAAGCGCAGCGATTCCGAAATACAGAATTCCCATTACTAATCCAAAAGAGCCACCCATTCCGCCCATTCCCGGTACAATACTTCCCATTGAAGCAAGAAAAGTGCCGGCAAAAACTGCAATTATTACTAAAAACCCAATTAAAATAAAACCTAAAATAGATAAGAAATAAGCCCACTTAGCGGTTTCTTTTAAAAAATCCTTTGCAGTTTGGTTGAGCTGTAACTCAAAATTTTCAAAAACTGAATTGTCTTCCATTTGTTATTATGTTTTTTGGTTAAGTAACAAACATAAGAAAAATAAGGTTATAAAATTTTTAATATTCAAAATCAGAAATTCCAAATTCCAATTTTCAATTATAATATGTATTTCCACAATCTTGTCATTTCGACGAAGGAGAAATCACACTCGTAATCACAATGATGGAATATTAATTTGATTCCATTTTTTAAATGACAGAATTGAGGAATTGCTTTGATTGATCTTTGTCAAAGTTTAAATGTATTGTGGTTACGAGTGTGATTTCTCCTTCGTCGAAATGACAAACTACGAGACACTATTTGATTTAGGAGCAAAAAAAAAACCATCACAAAAAGTGATGGTTTTACGATGAGCCGGCGGAGGGACTCGAACCCACGACCTGCTGATTACAAATCAGCTGCTCTAGCCAACTGAGCTACGCTGGCGACGACTCATTTAAAGTGCAATTATTAGTAGATTTTGAGTTCTAAAAATAAGACTGCCCTCTATTATAACGGAAAAAACCATCACAGAAGTGATGGTTTCTTTTTGTTGAGCCGGCGGAGGGACTCGAACCCACGACCTGCTGATTACAAATCAGCTGCTCTAGCCAACTGAGCTACGCTGGCGACTCATTACGGGTGCAAATATAAGGCGGTTTTTCGTTTTTCCAAAATATATTTGCACTTTTTATAATTTTTTTTTGCTTACAATTCGTTGATTTTAGTAATCAATTGATTAGCTGTTTGTTCTAATTCAACATTGATTTGTTTGAAGTGCGCTTTTTTGTTTTCAACGTTCTTTGCGTTCACTTTTGTGATCAAAGTATCAAATGCAGCAATAGCTTCATCGATCAAAGCATTCGTTTCTGGAGTTGGATTTCCTGCTGTTGACATTTCAAACAAGTAAATTGCTTCAATAATATCTCCTAATACGAAATTGATGTCTTTCTTTAAATTCTTAACGTTTGCCATTTTATTTTTAATTTTAATTTGCGACTGCAAAAGTACACATTATCTTTATATTACGTGCTATGAAATGTAAATTTCTAAAATTGAAGCTTTTCCGCTCAAAATAAATGCATTTATCGCAGCCGGAACCAAAACGGTATCACCTTTTATGTAAGTATGTTTGAAACCATTATATTCAATTTCAAAACTTCCTTCGATACACATATATACGGTAAAAGTTTCTCCAGATTTAGAAATCTCCACCTTATCTTCTAACGGAAGAAAATTTGTTGTAAAATAAGGACAATCTACCACAACATTAGAAGTGTTTGCTTTTGTCTCGTATTTTTTCTGAGTTTCTACTTTATTATAGTTAATAGCGTCTAGCGCTAAATCTACATGAAGTTCTCTTGTGTTTCCCTGTGCGTCTTTACGATCAAAATCATACAAACGATACGTAATATCAGAAGTCTGCTGAATTTCTGCAACAACTAATCCTGCGCCAATAGCATGAACAGTTCCTGTTTCTAAAAAGAAAACGTCTCCAGGTTTCGCTTTTACGGTATCAAGAATAGAAACTAAAGTTTTATCGTTTAGATGTTTTAAATATTCTTCTTTACTTGAATTTTCTTTAAAACCAACAATAATTCTTGCATCAGCATCGGCTTGCGTTACGTACCACATTTCGGTTTTACCAAATGAGTTATGACGTTCTTTTGCCAATTTATCGTTTGGGTGAACTTGAATTGAAAGATCTTCTCTTGCATCCAAATATTTAAAAAGAAGCGGAAATTGTTTTCCAAAACGCTCATGTACTTTTGTTCCAAGGATTTCATTTGGAGTCTCATCGATAAGTTCTGTCAACGATTTTCCTTTCAAATCTCCGTTTGAAACAACACTTACATCACCTTCTACAGTAGATAATTCCCAGCTTTCGCCAGTAATTTTAGAAGTGATTGGTTTGTTAAGAATTGTTTTAAGTTTTTCTCCTCCCCAGATTCTTTCTTTTAAAATGGGCTCAAATTGTAAAGGGTATAAATTTTGGTTCATCTTTTTAAGGCTAATATCTTTATTAATTTAATACTTATCTAATACTATTTTTTGAATCTATAATACTAATTCCTTCATTATTTCTAATGCTTTCGGAATATGTTTGGAAGCATTCATACTATCAAAAATATAAATAACGACTCCATTTCTATCTATAACATAAGTTACTCTTCCCGGCAGAAGTCCAAATAAATTATTCCGCACACCAAAAAGATGTCTTAATTTCTTATCCCGATCAGATAATAGAATAAAAGGCAGTTTGTGCTTGTCTGCAAATTTATGATGCGATTTTACACTATCACTGCTAATGCCAATTACCTCGGCGCCCAAGTCTTTAAAATCTTCGTATTGATCTCTAAAACTACAGGCTTCTGTTGTACATCCCGGCGTATTATCTTTTGGGTAAAAATAAATTACCAGCGGCTTTCTTCCTAAAACACTTTTGCTTTCAAAAATTTCTCCGTGATTATCTTTTGCAATAAAATTCGGAACTATATCTCCTATTTTTAATGACATTTTATTATTCTCCTTTATAAGTTACAAAATTGCGGTCCGTTTCATAAAGCACGATTTCTAAATCAAAATCGGGCTGAATTCTTTTTTTAATTTTATTCCATATCACAACAGCGATATTTTCGGCAGTTGGATTTAAATCTTGAAATTCCGGTACATCCAGATTCAGATTTTTGTGATCAAACGGAATTTCTACTTCTTCAAGTATAATATCCGCTAATACTTTCACATCTAAAACAAAACCAGTTTCCGGGTCAATTTTTCCTGTAACACTTACTGTTAAACCATAATTGTGACCATGAAAATTGGGATTGTTGCATTTTCCAAAAACAGCATTGTTTTTTTCCTCTGTCCAATCTTTTCGATGCAGTCGATGTGCAGCATTAAAATGTGCTTTTCTTGATATGGTTACTCTCATTAGGTTTTTGGTTAGCTAGGTTAAATCTTATGATCTTCTAAATAATGGTAAAATTCATCAAAAATTATTTTAAACCAAACCGTATATATTTCGGGCTGTTTTTCAATATCTGTTTTAACATCTTCAATTTTCATCCACTTCCAATCTTCGACTTCTTCTGTATTTATGTATGGATTATCATTATAATATCCTATCATAACATGATCCAGTTCGTGTTCTGTAAGGCCATTATCAAAAGGAGCTTTATATATAAAATGAAAGAGTTCTTTCAATTCTGTTTTAAAACCCATTTCTTCAAACAATCTTCGGCTTCCGGCTTCAATATTGGTTTCGCCTTCTCGCTGATGACTACAACAAGTATTAGTCCAAAGTAAAGGCGAATGGTATTTTTGATGCGCACGCTGCTGCAGCATGATTTCATTTTTACTATTTAAAATAAAAACCGAAAAAGCGCGGTGTAAAACTGCTTTTTCATGTGCTTCTAATTTTGGCATTAAGCCAATCTGCTCATCATTTTGATTAACTAATATTACGTTTTCTTCTATCATAAGGCGTGTTGATTTAACAAAAATACGAAAAAAGAAATGGCTTGAAAATCCTAGAGAAGATTGTGAAAAGTTTAACTCACTTCTTAATTTTCAAAAAATTGATTAACAATGCTTTACATTTTGCTATAAATCCAAAAACCTTTAAAAACAAGAAACAAAAACTACAGCCTGTCGTTTTACGTAAATAATGAAAAGTTAAAACATACTTAAAATAATCTCAATTGTAATCTAGACGACATTTCAAGACCAACTCTCGACGTATCTTTGAATTACAAAATTAAAGCCTCATAACATGAAAACAAAAACTCATTTTTTCAGCCTTTGCCTTTTGATCCCGCTTTTTATTTTGCAGGCATGCGGACAAAATTCAAAAAAGCAGCAAACAAAATCTACAACTATGGAAAACGTGATCAAGAAACCCGGAAATCCTTATTATTCTAATACAGATACTACAAAACTTAATGTGAGTGATGCCGAATGGAAAAAAGTATTACCAGACGATGTATATGCTGTAATGCGCGAAGCCGATACAGAAAGACCTTTTACGGGAAAATATTGGAATACTGATGAAAAAGGAACCTATTATTGTGCTTCTTGCGGTAATAAACTTTTTAGATCGACCGCTAAATTCTCAAGCAGCTGCGGCTGGCCAAGTTTTTTTGAACAAGACAGCAAAAAAAGTGTCGTTTATAAAAACGATAATTCACTGGGAATGGAACGTATTGAAGCACTTTGCGGCAGATGCGGCGGACATTTAGGACATTTGTTTGATGACGGCCCTGCTCCTACCGGAAAACGTTACTGCATGAACTCAATTGCTCTAGATTTTATTCCTGATTCTAAATAATTAAACATGAAAAATATATTTTTATTCTGCCTTTTCGCATTATCCTTAAACGGTTTTGCACAAAATACCACGGCAAAAAAAGCTTCAAACCTAGAAACTATTACCCTTGGCGGTGGCTGTTATTGGTGTGTCGAAGCAGTTTATGAAAACCTCAACGGCGTAAAATCTGTAGTTTCTGGATTTTCTGGCGGAAATGTTGCCAACCCTTCTTACGAAGAAGTTTGTACAGGAGAAACCGGCCATGCCGAAGTGGTTCAGATTACGTACGATAAAAACGTAACCGATATTAATGAAATTTTTAAAGTTTTCTTTACCGTTCATGATCCAACAACACTAAACAGACAAGGCGCAGATGTTGGAACACAATATCGTTCTGTGATTTTTTATAAAAACGAAGAACAAAAGAAGGCGGCTCAAAGCATTATTGCCGAATTAAACAAAGCAAAAGTTTACAACAGTCCGATTGTTACAAAAGTAGAACCTTTTAAAGTTTTCTATAAAGCCGAAGATTATCATCAGAATTATTATGCAAACAACAAAAATCAGCCGTATTGCAAAATGGTAATTCAGCCGAAAATAGAAAAATTTGAAAAAGTTTTTAAAGACAAATTAAAAAAGAAATAAAGGTTACTAATTATTATTCACGAAAAGCCGTCCATTTTTATGGGTGGCTTTTTTGTTTTTCGCCACGAATTACACAAATTTCACAAATTACAATTAAGCTTTTCAAGAAAAAAATTAGTGAAATTCGTGTAATTCGTGGCAACCATTTTTTTTTGTAATTTGCAGGTATTAAACCACAATCAAAACCACAAAAAATGAAGCGTTTTCTTTTATCTCTTTTGCTTTCTATATTTATTATTCAGGTTTACGCACAGGAAAATCTTCCGACAGATTATCTTTCAAAAGAATTTCATAAAGGCCGAAGAGAAGCTTTTAGAGCATTAATGCCTGCAAATTCTGTTGCTGTCATATTTTCATATCCAGAAAGAATTTTCTCCAGAGATATCAATTACAATTTTCATCAAAATCCAGATTTGTATTACCTAACAGGTTACAAAGAGCCAGATGCTGTTTTATTGATTTTTAAAGAAGCGCAGGGAACTGGTGAAACCTACAATGAAGTCTTTTTTATTAGAGAAAGAAATGCCTCTAAAGAAACCTGGACCGGAAGACGTTTAGGTGTTGATGGAACAAAATCGAAATTAGGATTTTCGACTGTTTATAACGGTAAAGACTTTAAAGACTTTGCTGTCGATTTTAAAAAATTTGACAAAATAATTTATGATCAGATTCCGACAGATATAGAAAACAACAACAGCGGTTTTGATTTGTACGGTTTACTGCAAGAGTTTAAAACGAAAGCCGGAATTACTAAAGAAGATAAAGTTTCGGAAGTATTATTTGCAAAAATCACAAGTTCACTTCGGGAAATAAAAACTCCCGAAGAAATAGTATTGATGCGTAAAACCGTTAAACTTTCCTGCATCGCCCACAACGAAGTTATGAAAGCGGTTGGCCCAGATATGAGCGAAAATGAAGCGGACGGAATTCATGCTTATATTCACAAAAGATATGGTGCAGAAGGAGAAGGTTATCCGCCAATTGTTGGCGCCGGTGCAAACGGATGTATTTTGCATTACGGAGAAAACAACAGCACAAAAATCGACAATCAATTATTATTGATGGATGTTGGTTCTGAATATCACGGTTATTCTGCTGATGTTACGAGAACAATTCCGGCAAACGGAAAATTTACAGAAGAGCAAAAGGCAATTTATCAATTGGTTTATGATGCGCAGGAAGAGGTTTTTAAAATCTGCAAAGAAGGAACTTCTCTTTCTGATGTAAATAAAAAAGCAAAAGAGGTTTTGGCAGAAGGATTATTAAAACTTGGTATTATAAAAGATCTTAAAGAAGTTAATCTTTACTATCCGCACGGTTGTTCGCATTTCCTTGGTCTAGATGTTCACGACAAAGGAAATTACGGTTTGCTTAAAGAAAATATGATTATTACCGTTGAACCAGGAATTTATATTCCGGCAAATAGTAAGTGCGATAAAAAATGGTGGAATATTGGTGTTCGTATTGAAGATGATATTTTAATAAAAAAAGATTCTTACGAAAATCTTTCTGTTGAATCTCCAAGAAAATGGCAAGACGTAGAAAAACTTGCTGCACAAAAAAGTACTTTTAATGATATGAAGTTTCCTAAAATTTAAAGTTTATTTTTTGCCACAGATTAAAATAATCTGTAAAAATCCTTTTAATATGTGGCAAAAAAACAAAATCCCCGTTTATATATTTAAGCGGGGATTTTTAATTTTAAGAAAGACTTTTCTGTCTTTAACTGCAAATTTTCCGATCTTTGTATCCTTAAAATAATTTAAAATGAAAGCACTTACCTTTTCTTCTTTCGGGAATTCTGATGTTTTAGAATATATCGAAATTCCGAATCCGCAATTAAAAAACGCCGAGATTTTAGTCGAAATGAAAGCTATCGGATTAAATTTTGCCGATGTTTACAGACGAAAGGGAAATTATCATTTAAAAGGAAATCCGCCCTTTATTGCAGGTTACGAAGGTGCCGGAATTGTAGTGGATGCCAATAATAATCCTGAATTTAAAGTTGGAGATCGTGTCGCTTTCGCGGATGCGCCGTTTGCCAATGCAGAATTGGTTGCCGTTAATATAAATCACGTATTGCCGTTACCAGAAGCTATTTCCTTTGAAGTTGCAGCTTCTATATTATTACAAGGTTTAACTGCGCATTATTTAGCAACAGACAGTCATAAGACTCAAAAAGGCGAAACTGTTTTGATTCATGCCGTTGCTGGCGGTGTTGGTCAGTTTTTAACTCAAATCAGTAAACTTTTAGGCACTAAAGTTATTGGCTTGACTTCTTCTTCAGAAAAAGCAAAAGTAGCTTTAGAACAAGGCGCAGATCATGTTTTATTGTATAATGAAGATTGGAAATCGGAGCTTTTTAAAATAAATCCAAAAGGTGTTGATGTTGTTTATGACAGCATCGGAAATACTTTGGCAACAAGTTTTGAAGTTACCAAAGAATGCGGACAAGTTGTTTTCTTCGGAATGGCGGGCGGCGATCCAGAACCTGTAGATCCAAGAATGTTGATGGACGGTTCTAAAACTTTAACTGGCGGTGATTTGTGGAGTTATTTAAACTCAAAAGAAGAAAGAATAAAAAGAGCAAACCAATTGTTTGATTGGATTATCGAAGGGAAAATTACGCTTCTACCTCCAACAACTTTCAAATTATCAGAAGGAAAACTGGCGCACGATTATCTGGAAAGTAGAAAAAGCACTGGGAAAATTATATTGATTCCTTAGTTTTTTTGCCACGACCCGAGCGATAGCGAACTGGCGAAGCAATTTCACTAATCTCACTAATTTTTTGTTGTAAAACTTTAATAGTTTGTGGAATTAGTGTAATTCGTGGCAAACTAATCTTTACAACTGAACAACTTCAATCTTTGTTAATTCAGATAATTCTAAAATTCTGCCTACATCATTTTTATTCGCTACAAAAAACAAATAACTATCGCCATAAGTTTCGTAACTCAATAATTCGAGATCGTGTTTTTCTAATGCAGTTTGAATGTAGGGGAATAAATCGTGGCTATAAGTTTCTTCCGGATATGCAAAATTAAGATCTTCGCCAATCATTTCAGAAATAAAATATTCTGCATCTTCCGGATCAAATTTCCAATCGCTGTTCCATGCATTTACACTTTCAAAAAACTCATAATGACCTTCAACTTTATGATGGTATTCTTTTGTTTCTTTTTGAAAATTCTTGAATAGTTTCTTCGATTGTTTACTTATCAGTTTGTCATCAACATCTCCTCTTGAAACCAATTTTATAAACTCCTCAAAAGTTTCAGATGTAACTTCTTCCGCTTCTAGTAAATTTTCCAAAGAAGGAAGTTCAACACCTTCAGGAATTTGTAAATTCAAATATTGACAAATTCCCTGCAGCACAATTTTAAAATCTTTAATCCCAATTTCCTCTGTTTGATTTTTTGGATTATTAAAATCCAGATATTCTGTACCCAACAATCCTTTTGTGTAATCTGTAAAATGACTGCTTGAATATAAAATTCTAAAATTGTTTGTTTCCAGACTGTTTGTAGCACAAAAAAAGATGACAAAATTATTCAGCACGCGCTTAAAATATTTTTTCATTTCTGCACTCGGCGCAGAATAAAACTGAATATGGATAAAATCATATTCTAATCCTGCCTGCATATTTTCTTCAGAAATTGGCCCAATGTCAATCTTTTTATAAAGTTCGTTTAAAACTTCATAAGCGTTATTAAAACCGGCTTTTTTAATTTCTGCGTGTCCTTCTTCATGATCAAAAGAACCCGGAAAATAAAACAAATTAACGTTTACGTTTTCCTGAATTCCTTTTATTTTGAATTCAAGACTGCCGTTTTCGTTATATAAATAAGAATAAATTGGATCAATAACATCAAAAGAAATTATTGATTTTGGATCGTTGTTTCTATTAAATAAATTCGAAAAGAAATCTTTCATGGCGATTAATTAATATTGATATGTCGTATCTCTAAATTAATAAGAAATTCAGACATAAAATATTTTCCGCCGTAAAATTATTTCAAAGTTTCTGCAATCATTAACGCACATTTTTCACCATCGATGGCAGCAGAAATAATTCCGCCTGCATAACCTGCTCCTTCTCCACACGGATATAAACCTTTTATTTGCAAATGTTCGTAAGTAATCGGATCTCTCGGAATACGAACCGGAGATGATGTTCTGCTTTCTGGCGCATGCAAAATCGCTTCGTTGGTTAAATAACCGCGCATCGATTTTCCGAATTCTTTAAAACCTTCTCTTAAAATCTGGGATAAAAATCCCGGAAAAACCTGTCCCATTTCTACAGAAGTTGTTCCTGGAACATAAGACGTTTTCGGAATTTCTGACGAAACTTTATTTTGTGTAAAATCGATCATTCTTTGTGCAGGAACTTTTTGAGTTTCTCCGGCCAAATGCCACGCTTTTTGCTCGATACTTTTTTGAAATTCCATTCCGGCCAAAGCGCCGAATTTTGCAAAAGGTTTAAAATCTTCTAATTTTAATTCTATTACAATTCCAGAATTTGCTGTAACCTGATCACGTTTAGATGGCGACCAACCGTTTGTAACCACTTCGCCCGGACTTGTCGCACAAGGCGCAATTACACCGCCGGGACACATACAGAAAGAATACATTCCGCGACCGTTAACTTGTTTTACGATCGAATATGGCGCCGGCGGTAAATGTTCGCCACGATAATCACAACTGTATTGTATGCTGTCTATTAATTGCTGTGAATGTTCTGCACGAACTCCTAAAGCAAAAGGTTTTGCTTCTATAAATATTTTCTTTTTATCTAATAATTCAAAAATATCACGAGCGGAATGTCCGGTTGCTAAGATTAATTTATTAGCATTAATTGTATCTCCCTTTTGAGTCACAATTCCCTTAACCTCATTATTTTTAACTAAAATATCGGTAACTCTGGTATCAAACAAAACTTGTCCGCCAAATTCGATAATTTTATTTCGAATGTCTTCGATGATTTTCGGCAGTTTATTAGTTCCAATATGCGGATGTGCTTCTACCAAAATATCTTCTGAAGCTCCAAAAGCTACTAAAAGTTCTAAAATTCTGGTTACATCGCCACGCTTTTTAGAACGTGTATATAATTTTCCGTCAGAATAAGTTCCTGCTCCACCCTCACCAAAACAATAATTAGAATCTTCGTTTACCAAATGATCTACGTTGATTGCTTTTAAGTCACGACGGCGTCCTCGAACATCTTTTCCTCTTTCAATTACAATTGGTTTTAATCCTAATTCGATTAATTGCAAAGCTGCAAAAAGTCCGGCCGGCCCTGCTCCAACAACAATTACTTCTTGTGCTTTAGAAACGTCTTTATATATAGGTAATTCTATTTTGGTTTCCTGAAAAGGTTCACCTTTAAAATAAATTACAACTTTCAGGTTGATTTTGATGGCTTTTTGGCGCGCATCTATAGATCTTTTTAAAATGGTAACATGCTGAATTTCTGCTGGTGAAACTTTTATTTGTTTAGACAAATAGTCTTTTAGCAGTGATTCGTTTGCAGCTATTTCTGGCGTTACCTGAAGTAAAAGTTCTTTTGGCATTGTATTTTATTTTTCTATTAGCTTTTCTTTCTATGAAAAGAAGATGCAAAAGTACTATTTTGAAATGAGATTTTATCTTTACGGAAAAATTTGCACGCAGATTAACACAGATCAAAGCAGATTTTAGAATTAATCTCTCTTTCTAAAATCTTTACTATTTATTTTAGCCACAGATTATTTTGATTAAAATGATCTTAAAATTTCAACAAAACTAACACCTCAATTAGATGCACCGCAGTGCGTCTCTACAAAAAAACCTTAGAATCTCAGTATCTCAGAACCTCAGAACCTTTTTCAAATAGTCTTTGTACCTTTGCACCTAAGAACCTTTGCACCTCAAAAAAATGTCTAGACAAATAAAATTGATTTGGGATTTTCGTGGTCCGGCTTCAGCAAAAACCGCTGAACACCACGAAATTCATTTAAAAGAATATATCGTTATAGAAAAACTTCCGTTGAATATTACGGGTTTCAATATCATAAACGAAATGCACGCAACTGCTTTTATGGTTGTTGAAGAACAAAATATGATTGCTGTAAGAGATGCTTTGAAACCGCATCGCGGGGAAGTATATGAGGGTTAAAATTCCAATATTTTAAGTTCCAAATTCCAACTATTTTGATTCGATCTTAATCGCAATCTTGTCATTTCGACGAAGGAGAAATCGCACACGTAACCATAAAGAATGCCGACAATTTTTGCGGAATTTCTAGTGCGATTTCTCCTTCGTCGAAATGACAAAAAATGAGAAATTATTAAAAACAGAAATTCCAAATTCCAATTACTTTTCAGTTTTGGAATTTGGAATTTTATAGTATTAGAATTTGCGTAAGCTTTTAGTTCGCTACCTCGCTGATAAATTTAATTCTCATCAATCTTAATTCATCAATATCATAGTCGCCATCAAATTCTTTTAATGCGTCTTCGATTTTATCAGATTCAGATTCCATGAAATAATCGTGAATTTCTTCTTGTTGATCGTCGTCAAGCATATCATCAACCCAATATTTAATATTAAGTTTTGTTCCTGCATATACGATTTGCTCCATTTCTTTAATCAACGCATCCATCGTAAGTCCTTTCGCGGAAGCGATATCTTTTAATGATAATTTTCGGTCAATATTCTGAATGATATATAATTTATTAGCAGAGTTTACTCCGGTAGATTTTACTACTAAATCGTCTGGACGAATAATGTCATTGTCTTCTACATAACGGTTGATCAAGGTAATGAAATCACCGCCGTATTTTTTGGCTTTTCCTTCACCAACTCCGTGAATATTGTACAGTTCGGTTAAACTAATTGGATATTTTAAAGCCATATCTTCAAGAGAAGGATCCTGAAAAACAACAAACGGAGGAACTCCCAATTTTTTGGCTACTTTTTTACGAAGTTCTCTAAGCATTCCCATCAGAACTTCATCGGCAGTACCAGATGATTTTGAGCCTGTAACAATTGCTTCGTCTTCAGCTTCACTGTATTCGTGATCTTCGGACATCATAAATGAAACTGGATTTTTAATAAAGTCTAATCCTTGTTCGGTAATTTTAATAATTCCGTAGGTTTCAATATCTTTTGATAGATAACCTGTTACAAGAACTTGTCTCAGCAAAGCCATCCAATATTTTTCGTCGTGATCAGATCCTGAACCAAAGAACGACTGTGTATCAGTTTTATGTGCTTTTATTACTGCATTTATACGACCTATTAAGGTAAATACAATTTCTTTTGATTTGTAAATATGTTTGGTATCGCGTACGATTTCCAATAATTTAACGACTTGTTCTTTGGCTTCAATTTTATTTTTTGGATTACGAACATTGTCGTCCATATCTGCACCTTCGCCGGTTTCGCTGTCAAATTCTTCACCAAAATAATGCAATAAGAACTTTCTGCGTGACATTGAGGTTTCGGCGTAAGCCACAACTTCTTGTAAAAGTGCAAATCCAATTTCTTGTTCTGCCACTGGTTTTCCAGACATAAATTTTTCCAGCTTTTCTACATCTTTATAGGAGTAATAAGCAAGGCAATGTCCTTCTCCGCCGTCACGTCCAGCGCGTCCGGTTTCCTGATAATAACTTTCCAGAGATTTTGGAATATCATGGTGAATTACAAATCGAACGTCTGGTTTGTCAATTCCCATTCCGAATGCAATTGTTGCTACCACAACATCTACATCTTCCATCAAAAACATATCCTGATGTTTTGCTCTGGTTTTAGCATCTAAACCTGCGTGATACGGAACGGCACTAATACCGTTTACCTGCAAAACTTCGGCGATAGATTCTACTTTTTTACGGCTCAGGCAATAGATAATTCCAGATTTGCCTTTGTGCTGTTTGATGAATCGAATAATATCCGATTCTATATTTTTGGTTTTTGTACGTACTTCGTAATATAAATTGGGTCTGTTGAATGATGCCTTAAAAGTATTAGCATCAGACATATCCAGATTTTTAAGAATGTCTTCCTGAACTTTTGGCGTTGCAGTTGCCGTAAGACCTATAATAGGTACCTGACCTAATTGTTTAATAATATTCTTTAAGTTTCTGTATTCCGGCCTAAAATCATGACCCCATTCTGAAATACAGTGCGCTTCATCAATAGCTACAAAAGAAATAGGCACGCTTTGTAAAAACTGAACGTATTCTTCTTTTGTCAGCGATTCTGGTGCAACATACAAGAGTTTGGTCAAACCAGAAGTAATGTCTTTTTTGACTTGTGCAATTTCTGTTTTGGTTAGTGATGAATTTAATACATGGGCAATTCCGTTTTCTGAAGAAAGGCTTCGAATGGCATCGACCTGATTTTTCATCAATGCAATTAAAGGAGAAACAACTATCGCCGTTCCGTCCTGAATTAAAGCGGGTAATTGATAACAAAGAGACTTTCCGCCGCCTGTAGGCATAATCACGAAAGTATTCGTTTTACCTAAGATACTTGTAATGACTTGCTCTTGCAAGCCTTTAAATTGGCTAAAGCCGAAATACTTCTTTAATTCCTTGTGTATTTCAATTTCGTTTGAATTCATTCTTTATATTAATGGTAATTTGTATAAATTTGCAACACATAAAGATACAACTTTCTTTTATACATACAAATTTTAAACATTCTGTTTTGATCTCGAAAGAAAATATATTAGCGATAGCAAAAAAAACAATACTCTCTGAAAGTGAAGCAATTACAAAGCTAATTGATTTTCTAGATGAAAATTTCTACGAAGCAACTCAACTTATTTACAAATCTAAGGGCCGTCTGATCGTTACAGGGATAGGAAAAAGCGCAATCATTGCTCAAAAAATGGTGGCTACTTTTAACTCTACCGGCACTCCATCGATGTTCCTGCATGCTTCTGAGGCCATTCACGGTGATTTAGGAATGATACAAAATGAAGATATTGTAATCTGTATTTCAAAAAGCGGTAATAGTCCTGAAATAAAAGTGTTGATTCCGTTATTAAAACGCTTTGGAAACACTTTAATTGCAATTACAGGAAATATAACTTCATCTTTAGCAAAAGGTTCTGATTATGTGTTAAATACCACGGTTGACATGGAAGCTTGTCCGATAAATTTAGCACCAACAAACAGTACAACTGCACAGCTTGTTATTGGCGATGCTCTTGCCGTTTGTTTAATGGAAATGCGCGATTTTAAACCAGAAGATTTTGCCATTTATCATCCAGGTGGTGCTTTAGGCAAAAAACTACTGCTTCGCGTTAAGGATATGATCGAACATTCGTTAAAACCAATGGTTACGCCAGATACTTCGGTAAAAAAGGTTATTTTTGAGATATCAGAAAAAAGACTGGGTGTAACTGCTGTAATTGAAAATGATAAAATTATCGGAATTATTACTGACGGAGACATCCGAAGAATGTTAAATGACGTAGATACTATTGCTGACTTAACTGCAAAAGATATTATGAGCAAAAATCCTAAATTAATATCATCAGACACGATGGCTGTTGATGCTTTAAACATTATGGAGGATTTTGCAATTACACAATTAATTGTTTCTGATAACAACGAGTACAAAGGAGTATTACATTTACATGACATTTTAAAAGAAGGAATCGTATAATGGCAAAGAAAAACCTTGGCGAGATGTCATTTTTGGATCATCTTGAAGAATTAAGATGGTTATTGGTTAGGAGCACAATCGCAATTTTGATAATGGCATTTGTCACTTATTTTGTAAGTGATTATTTATTTGATCAAATTATTTTAGGTCCAATTAGACCAACATTTTTTACTTATGTTTGGTTTTGTGACTTATCGCACCAATTAGGATTTGCAGACAGCATCTGCATAACCGAGCTGAATTTTATTATTCAGAATACTGAAATGGAAGGTCAGGTAAACATCTTTGTATGGATGTGTATTTTGGCTGGTTTCATTTTAAGTTTCCCTTATATTTTATGGGAAGTCTGGAAATTTATCAGTCCGGCTTTATATGAGAAAGAGCGTAAAAATGCAAGAGTATTTATTTTTACTTCTTCAATGCTTTTCTTTTTAGGAGTTTTATTCGGATATTATATTGTAATACCGATGTCGGTAAACTTCGTTGCAACATTCTCTGTCAGCGACATTGTAAAAAACCAATTTACGCTTGAATCTTATATGGGAATGGTAAAAACGAGTATTCTTGGTAGTGCTCTGTTTTTTGAATTACCAATCGTTATTTATTTCTTAACCAAATTAGGATTAGTAACTCCTTCTTTCTTAAGAAAATATTGGAAATACGCCGTTGTAATTATTTTGATTATCGCTGCAATTGTTACACCACCAGATGTTGTGAGCCAGACAATTGTTGCTATACCAATGCTAATTATTTACGAAGTGAGTATCCTTATCTCAAGGATTGTTTATAAAAATAAAATGAAAGAAAATGTCTGATATGATTCAAGAATTTAACGACTATCGTTCTAAAATGAACGAAAAACTGCTTGCAGATAATAACAAAATTGTAAAGAGAATTTTTAATCTTGATACAAACGCTTATGCTCCGGGAGCTCTTGATGTAAAAACAAAAGAACTTTTAGGATTAGTGGCGTCCGCAGTTTTACGCTGCGATGACTGTGTAAAATACCATTTGGAAACCTCACATAAAGAAGGCGTTACTAAAGAAGAAATGATGGAAGCTATGGGAATCGCAACTTTGGTTGGAGGAACAATTGTAATCCCACATTTAAGAAGAGCTTACGAATTTTGGGAAGCTTTAGAAGAGCAGTCTGGGAATTAGATAATTTGATAATTAGCCCATTAGATAATTCTACATGTTATGTTAATTGATTTAATGGATTAATTTATTTTATCTTATTTTGCCTTTTCAAATCATTTTTAAAATTAAATTGAGCTAGTTTTTGAATTATCTCATTTTCTAATTTTCACATTTTCTAATTAAAAATAATGAAGCTAAGAGCCGATAATTTAATAAAAACATACAAAGGACGAAGTGTTGTAAAAGGAATTTCTGTTGAAGTTAATCAAGGTGAAATCGTTGGACTTTTAGGCCCAAATGGTGCCGGAAAAACAACCTCTTTTTATATGATCGTTGGATTGGTAAAACCAAATCAGGGAAATATCTACCTTGATGATTTGAATATTACCGATTACCCAATGTACAAACGTGCACAACAAGGAATTGGTTATTTGGCGCAAGAAGCTTCTGTTTTTAGAAAATTAAGTATTGAAGATAATATCTTGAGCGTTTTGCAATTGACTAAACTTTCTAAAGAAGCTCAAATTGCAAAAATGGAAAGTCTAATTGAAGAATTTAGTTTAGAACATATTCGTACGAACCGAGGTGATTTACTTTCTGGAGGAGAACGCCGTCGTACCGAAATCGCACGTGCATTGGCAACTGATCCAAAATTTATTTTATTGGATGAACCTTTTGCGGGAGTTGACCCGGTTGCGGTTGAGGATATTCAAAGAATTGTAGCACAGCTTAAGAATAAAAACATCGGAATTCTTATTACCGATCACAACGTTCAGGAAACTTTAGCGATTACCGACAAAACCTACTTAATGTTTGAAGGTGGAATCTTAAAAGCAGGAGTTCCAGAAGAATTGGTTGAAGATGAAATGGTTCGCCGTGTTTATCTTGGACAAAATTTTGAGCTTCGTAAAAAGAAGTTGGAATTTTAGAAAAAAAATCAATCACAGTTTCAGTATTCAATTTTAGATATTAATAACAAAAATGAATTCAGAAAAACCAACTCAGGAAGATTTTGATAATTGGCACAAAGATCCCAACAACTGGCATTTTGGATGCTTTTATTATAATCCGAAAGACAATCGATTACTACCTCCAAAAAGAATAAAAGAAATGGGTTGGACAGTTAATTTTGCCAACCCATATTCGGTTCTGATATTTATAGCAATCCTTGCATTAATTCCGCTAGCGCTATTATTAAAGCACTAATCGACAGTTATAAATTGTAATTGCTGTAAATCTCCGTTGTAAATATTTACATCTACTGTACGCTCGATTCCGGGCACGGTTGCTTTTTCTGTAAACTGCCAAAACAGCCAGTCGTCTTCGATTTTTTCCCTGTAGAAATTATAATTGGCTATCCAAAAAAGATATTCTCCAAATTCGTCTTTTAAAAAATCAGAATAATATCTTTCGCCAGTATAAATTATCGGACGAACTTTATAATGGTTTTCCACTTTAATAAGCCAACGTTTTAAACCTTTTTTCAGACTGTCTAACGATTGATTTTTTGGTAATCTTTCGATATCCAAAACCGGAGGCAAATCTCCTTTTTCTAGTTTTACGGTTTTTATAAAAAGATCGGCTTGTTCTATAGAATTTTCATTTGGGCGATAATAATGATAAGCGCCTCTAATCATTTTGTTTTTTTTAGCGCCAATCCAATTTTTTCCAAACTGATAATCAACACGATCCCTGCCGACAGTTGCTCTAATAAATACAAAATCCAGAGGATATTTTTGTTCTAATGTATCAACATAAGACCAGCTTATTTTTCCCTGATATTCAGACACATCCAAACCAATCGATTTTCCTTCGTGTTTGGCTAAGACCTGAAAATTACGAACATCTGAAAGTCGCTTGTCTTCGATTTCTTTCTCGGTAAGCTGATTTTTTTTAAAACCTAAATAATAAGCCAAACCTCTTCGGTAATGGTATATTACTGCAATAAAAAGTAATGCAAATACCGATAAAGAAACGAAACGCAGGATTCTGCCAAACAATGATCTGGCTGGTTTCCTTGATATGGTTTTTCGATAAGTTGTTTTTCTTGCCATCAATAATCAATAAAAAACTACTTTTTCAAAAACAGATTATTTACAACTGAAAGCAGTACATAGAAAGCGATAATTAAAGGAATCGCCATATATTGAAGCAAAAGAAGTATCACAAAAGAAATCAACAAAAATGACATTTGAAGTGCGTTGTCTTTAAAATTAAATTTCTTGATTTTTAATGAAAATAAAGGAATTTCTGCATTCAAAATATAAGCGCTCAATAAAGTTATAACTAATAAAATCCATTGATTGGTTAAGATTTCCAACATCATTAAAGAATCAGAATATTCAATAACCAAAGGAAGGCTTAAAATAAAAAGTGAGTTAGCTGGTGTTGGCAAACCAATAAAAGAATCGGTTTGACGTGTATCAATGTTGAAATTAGCCAAACGGTAACAAGAACCTAAAGTTACTATGAATCCTAAAAACGGAATAAAAGGATGTGTTCCTAATTCATGCGCGCTGTTAGCAAACAGACTATACATTACGTAACCCGGCGCGACACCGCTGGTTACCATATCTGCCAAAGAATCTAACTGTAAACCCAGCGGACTTGAAACTTTGAATAATCTGGCAAAAAAACCATCAAAAAAATCAAAGAAGATTCCTAAACAAACCATATAAAAAGCCATTAAATAATTGGCTTCTGAAATGTAAACTACTGCAATGCAGCCACAAAAAAGGTTAATTAATGTAATTAGGTTAGGAATGTGCTTTTTAATATTCATTTTTATAAATTTTGATAATGGTAACAACAAATTTAGCATAATAAGTGTATGTAAAATATGTTTTTAGAAGAGTTTTTTACTTCTGTCATTTAGTTTCGTAATATTTATAAAAAGAAACCAACTAGATCAGTAAAATATTATATTTTTGATAAAAATTAAAAACAGGCTTCGATCTGCAAAAAAATATACGTTGAAGAAAATCTTTGTGTTTTTATTATTTTGGAGTTATACTGCTCAGTATTCTCAAACTGCTCGAAAATATTCGAATGAATTTATGAATATTGGTGTTGACGCTGCTGCATTAGGAATGTCGAGTGCGGTGACCGCTTCTACAAGTGATGTAAATGCTGTATATTGGAATCCTGCCGGTTTAACTCACCTTGAAGATCATCAAATTTCTTTGATGCACGCCAATTACTTTGCCAATATTGCCCAATATGATTTTATTGGATATGCAAGTCCTATTGACGACAGAAGTGCCTGGGGAATCTCAATGATTCGTTTTGGTGTGGATGACATCATGGACACTACTCAATTAATAGACAGTCAGGGAAATATTGATTACAATCGTATTAGTTTGTTTTCTACTGCAGATTATGGCTTCACTTTTTCTTATGCAAGAAAACTGCCGGTTGAAGGATTTCAATATGGTCTAAATGCTAAAATAATCCGAAGAGTTATTGGTAAGTTTGCTAATTCGTGGGGTTTTGGTTTTGACTTTGGACTTCAATTTGAAAAAAACGACTGGAAATTCGGCTTGATGCTTCGCGATATTACGACCACGTATAATGTGTGGAATATTGATGAAGAGGAATATGCAAAAATTGCCAATGCTATTCCGGGAGAGAATAATGAATTACCAGAAAGTACTGAAATTACTTTACCAAAGGCACAATTGGGAGTTTCTAAAAGATTTGATTTTCATAACGATTATAGTCTTATGGTTGCTACCAATTTAAACATGCGTTTTGAACAGACTAATGATATTATTTCATCAAAAATAGTAAGTATTGATCCTGCAATTGGGTTTGAATTTGGTTATACTGATTTGGTGTTTTTAAGAGCAGGAGCAGGAAATTTTCAGAATGTAACGCAATTAGACAATTCAGAGAAAATAAATTTTCAGCCTAATATTGGTCTGGGTTTCAAATACAAAGGAATCGAAGTTGATTATGCTTTGACCGATCTAGGCAATCAAAGTACGGCTTTATACTCGAATATTTTTTCTTTAAAAGTAGATTTAGGTATCTTTAGATAATTTTTTATAACCCATTAAAACTTTTTAAAATTTTAAATCATGAAAAATGTCCTTTTCAAAAAAACACTTTTTATTTTACTATTCTTATTAAGCTTTATTGGATTTAGTCAAAATTTACCATTATCTAAAGACGCTAAAATAAGTGTAATTACCTGCGGATTAGGTAATGAAACTTATTCTTATTTTGGACATACTGCGATTAGAGTTGCTGATCCTGCAAACAATCTGGATATTGTTTACAATTATGGTGCTTTTGATTTTGGAACTCCAAATTTTGTTGCCAAATTTACAAAAGGTGATTTGCAATATTTTGTAGTTGCACATCCATTTGCAGATTTTATGAATGAATACAATTATGAAAAGAGAAGTGTTTACGAGCAGGAGCTTCTAATTTCTCAAGATCAAAAGCAAAAACTTTTTGACAACTTAAATACAACCTTACTTTCTGAAGATCGTTATTATACTTATAAATTTATTGATAAAAACTGTACCTCGATGGTTGTTGATATCATCAATAAATCTTTAAATCAAAAGGTAATAACTAAAATAGGCGATACAGACAAAACCTATCGATCTATATTATTCCCTTACTTTGACGGTCATTTTTACGAAAAATTAGGAACCAGTATTATTTTTGGAACAAAAGTAGATCAATTGGGAACGAAGATTTTTTTACCTTTTGAATTAAAAAACAGTTTAGAAAAAACTACTTTTCAAAATAAACGTTTTGTAAGTAATAGTAAAACTTTATTAAGTTTTGATAAAACAACTCCATTTTCATGGTGGAATAATATATTCTCTTACATTATGCTGCTTCTTGTTTTTGTTTTACCAAACAGCAGATTGTTAGACATTGTTTATCTTTTGTTTTTATCTTTAATGGGAATCTTTTTTCTTTCTGTTGGATTTTATTCGCTTCACCACGAACTGGCAATGAATTATAATGTTTTGTTATTTAGTCCGCTTTTATTAATTCTGATTGTTTTTACAGTATTAAAAAATAAAACTGCGACTTATAGACTTGCTGTATTGCACTTAATTTTCTTAGCTGTTTACTCTATTTTTATAATCAACAAGGCTCATTTCTTTATTGTTTTACCGATGATCATAGCAAGTGGGGTAATCTTAGTTAGAATTGCAATACGAAATAAAAAACGAATTCCTATTATTATTTAATTATTGTCCACGGTAAAATAAGACTGTTGTGATTGTTTTAAAAGTGATACTTAAATCAAGGAAAACACTTCGATGTTTTATGTAATATAAATCATACTGCAGTTTTATTAAACTTTCGTCTATGGTTTCTCCATAAGAATAATTGACCTGTGCCCAACCTGTAATACCGGGTTTGATAACATGACGGGTTTCATAAAACGGCATAATACTGGCGATTTCCTCTACAAAAAAAGGACGCTCGGGTCTTGGCCCAATAACTGCCATATCTCCTTTTAGAATATTGATAACCTGCGGAATTTCATCAATTCTGGACTTGCGCATAAATTTACCAAACGGAGTAATTCGCCTGTCGTTTGAAGTTGCAAAAACGGCTCCGTTTGTTTCTGAGTTTTCGACCATTGTTCTAAACTTATAGATCTTAAAAACTACTCCGTTTTTACCAACTCGTTCTTGTGTGTAGAACAAGCTTCCTTTGTTTGCTAAAAGATTTCCGATAAAAATTAAAGGAATAAAAACGACACAAATCAGCATACCTAAAACTGAGAACAAAACTTCGATAAATCGAATTAGTAACAAATATAATTTGTTATTATTACTTCTACTGAAAGGGAAAAATCTATAAAAATCTCTTGATATATAGTGAACCGGAATACGCTGTGTTTTACTTTCGTAAACTTGTGTATATTCCCGAATAATGTTTCCAGATTCTAACAGATGGAGCAACTGCTGATATAAATCGGCTGTGATACCGTCGGTTTTCTGAGAGGCAATTATAATTTCTGAAACGTATCTATTTTTTACAAAATCTTCTAGATTCTCTTTCTTAATTTCTTTTACATAATGAAAATTTGAATCTTCTGCTTCGACAGCATCTGAATTTACAAATCCAATAATTTTATAATGTGGATCCACGCTTTCAAGACCTGAAACCAATTCTTCAACCTGGCTTTGATCACATATCAAAATTACATTCTGCGTAAATCTATGTGATGCTAAAAAAAATGCATAAAAAAAACGCCAAGCCAATAATGCACCAAGTAATGTAAAATAAAAAATAAAGATTATTAAACGCTGTTTCGGAAGTTCTGGAGAAAGTATTGGAGTAAACAAATAGATCAGGGAACTTGTTGTAGCTGTTAAAACTACACTTCGAAGAACTTGAAATTGATTACTCGCAACTTGCAAGTTGTACATTTCGAAAATAGAACCAAATACAAAAATATAAAAGATAAGCAAAACTGGACTAAAATAATACATTCTCTCAAAAAGAAAATAATTATAATCAAATAGTATACTTAATAGATATAATGCCACTATAACAAAAAAGGCATCTAAAGCACTAAGTAATACCTTTCGTTCTGATATTTCGAAATGTATTTTATTTTTTGCGAACATGATTTGGGGGTTATTTAGTTCGAGGCAAATGTATTATAAAAAACAGAATTTAATCCAGAGTATCCTTTTCTTTTTCAGGAATTTTGACTACTACTGTAAGAAGTGATAAAGCATAGACAAAAGCAGGCGCTGCAATACGCATAGCGGCATGGTTTATTGTTAAAAGCCAAAAGACATAAAATGATAAAAAATATAGATGTTGTATATTATTGATATAAATGATAAAAGGTGTTAAGAAAAGAATTATTAATCCAAAAATACCAAACAAACCATGTTCTGATAACATTCTGGTTATCTCGTTATGCGAAGCAACCTCTATACCTAACGATTCTCTTCGTGCTTGTTTTCCCATCCCTGCGCCAACACCCATAACAGGATTATCTAAAAACACTTTTATGTCGGCATTTATTATCGCTTCCCTACCTCCCAAACGATCTTTCTTTACTCTTCCTCTTGCATCTTGATTAGCGTACCTCTTTTCAAGAAGCCCATGGGTCTGTAGAGAAGTATAGGTCCAAATCCCTGCAGCCATTAACCCAATTACAGTAAAAACAATGATGAATTTACTTTTTCCTTTGGCATTTGAAAAATAATACAATAAAAACAACAGGCAGATTATCATTCCTAGACTAGTAATAACACCTCCTCTAGAGAAAGTTACAACAGCTCTAAAGCTTATAAAAATTAAGAGAATTCCATTTAAAATACTTTCCCTTTTTGATTTTGAAAACAAAATTAATTGAGTAAAAAAAATAAACATTCCTAATCCTAAAATTGTAGAAACCTGATTAGGTCCAAATCCTCCTGAAGTTTCAAAATTAGATTGAGTTCCCGTAATTACATCTTTTACGTTTGGATTGTACAAAAACAAATAAATAGTAGTTGTTAATATAGGAAATCCCATAGCCAAAACAATATTTTGTAAGTTAGAAAATAAAATTTTTCTTTTGAACATATATATAGAGCATAGTGCTAAACAAATTGGTCCTGATAAATTAAACACTAATGTTTTCCTAATATCTGTATCAAAATTTGCTACAGTAGAGGTTATTACAATACTCGGAATTAGTAATAGGATAAAGAAGCCATACGCAAATGAATTTTTAGAAAAATTACTATAGATCATTCCCATCACCATAAAAAACGCAACAAGAAATTTTATATATTCATTATTAAAATTACCCCCTGTCATTCGTAAAAAAACTTCTGCACCAACCAAATAAGCACTTACATAAAGCACTTCATTGTTTTTATTTTTGTTTCGATGAACAATTAAAACTCCCACCACAGGAATTATAACTGCATAAATTTTAGATAAAAAAGGTGCTACAAAAATCACTAATGCAATTACTGCATGAACCAAAAGAAGGTAAACATATGACAATGAATTATTTTTCATCAATTTATTTTTCATAAGCTAAAATTAACTTCTCTATTACTTTCTCTTCTGAATAAGTTCTAACAACCGATTCTTTAAAATTATTTCCGATTTTTTTTCTGAACACCTCATCGTTAGTTATTTTTTTCAGCTGAAGCATTGCTTCTGAATCATTAAAAGGATCAAATAACAAACCATTTAATCCTTCTTGAATTATTTCAGAACAATATCCAACATTTGTAGAAATAACTGCTAATCCTTCTAAAGCATATTCTAATAAAGTAACAGGAAAACCTTCTTGTGTAGAAGAAAGAACTCCAATCGAAGCTTGTGACAAGATATATTTAATGTCATTCTTAGTCCCGTACAAATGTATATGGTTTTGTAAAGAATTTGTTTCTATAAATTCTTTTATAATTTGGGAATATGAATCGAAATAATCTTTACCTATCAAATGCAAACTCCATCCGGATTCATATAATTTTAATTCAAGAAAGGCTTTCAAGATTAGAATGTGATTTTTAGGATTTTTTAAGTTTGCTAAAAAAACAATACGCCTATCATCATTGCCTTTAAGATTTGTAATCTGTGAGATGTCCCGATTTTCTAAAATAAAATTAGGAACAAAATACACTTTTTTACAATTCATATTTCTTTCATTCCATTCTTTCAATTGGAAATTAACTACAAATATTGAAGTAAAAAAAACAGATAAAAAAACTAATATCTTATTTTCTTTTTTTAATTCTTTAGCTCTCGTACCATAATGATCATGCCAAATAATTTTAATTTTTGGCAATGTAAACTTCACTAAAACAGCAATAAAAAAGGAAGAACTATGAGCATGAACTATATCAATTTTATTTTTTCTTAAGTAATTTCTTAACTTAAAAACGCTCTTAAAATCAATGCTTTTGGTTTTTCTTAAAAATTCATAAGACACTTTTGAGCTTATCTGGTTTTTCAAAACTCCTTCTTTTCGAGTTGCAATTAGACCTGAAAACTCGACCTTTTTAACTAATGCATTAGCAAAATTAACCGCCATTCGTTCAGCTCCGCCAGAATCTAAAGAATCTATAATTTGTACAATTCTCATTTTAATAAAAGCTTTTTAATCTCAGCTTCAAAAAGATCTGTAGTATATTTCTGTGACCAACTCAATGCTAATTTACTTTTTGACAAATACTCTTTTTTATCCAAAATTAAATTTTGAATTTGATCTGTATCTTTTTCTAGATTCATTTCCAGAAGAAGTCCTCTATTCCCATAATCGAGCATAAAAGGAACACATGATACTGCAGTTGATACAGGAACGCATCCCCAAAACATACCTTCTGCAATCGCTTTTGGCCAGCCTTCGCTTTTAGAAGGCAGTATTACGAAATGACTTTCTTTGTAAGCCTGTTTTATGGTCTCCTGATTTTGATTTCCTTTTAAAACAACATATTTATTCAATTTATTATCTTGGATGTATTTTTCTAAAGAAATTCTTTCTATTCCTCCACCATATAAATCTAGCATAACATTATGTCCTTTTTCGGCTAATTTCTCCACGATTTTTATTGCATAAAGAGGCTCTTTGCCTGCAACTAAACTTCCTACAAAAATAAATTTTAAGCCTGAACTAAAATTAGCTTCCTGAATATTTTCTATTTGAGATTCTGAATATGTCGCCGTAAAAAAAGATTTGATATTTTTAGATTGATGAGGCCATTCTCCGTAGACTAAAACTTGCATATTTTTGGTCATGAAAGTATTGTTCAAAATGTATTTTTGCAATCTGTAAGACCATGGCTGTTTACTTTTTGGATCCCAATTTCCGGCATATTTAGCAGTTTTTATTTTACCTGGAAATAAAACCTGAACTAAACAAGCAATCAAACCTATATTTCCAGGACATCGTAAATGGATATGTTCCGCATTTTTCATTGCAGAAAACAAAACTATTACATTGTAAAAACTGTAAAAAACTGATCGTATTACTTGCTTGAAAGAATTTAAATTTGAATCTATTAATTTAAAATTATGATGAATCTCAAAAGGAAATTTGGAGATCAAAAGACCCCTGTCATTTTCCCAAACTGGACAGCAAAAATCAATTTTGTCACTAAATTTCTTTAATATAATTAATTCATTTACATAAGGTGCGTAAGCGTACGGAGATTTATCTTTAAATATTAATGGTGCGTTTGAAACTATTAATAACCTCATCAGATGTAATCTTTTGTTCCCTTTTGAGAAATTAAAACTGCTGGAACACCTATTAAAACTGAGTTATCTGGAAAAGAATCTTTTACCATTGAGCAAGCACCAATTAGTACATTATTGCCAATGATAATTTTACCGGCAATTACAGAATTGGCTCCCATGTAAACTTCATTACCTAAAACTGGTATTCCTCTATTTTCGTTTATTCCAGAAACGCCAATAGTTACACCCTGCGAAATATTACAATTGTTGCCAATAACTGCATTTGAATTGATAATTATACCCCCAAAATGACCGATATAAAAGGAATGACCAATTTTTGCTGTATACGGAATTGAAATTCCCGTAATAATTTCTATATTTTTCTGCCATATTAAAATGAAGAATAACAACGGAAATTTAACAATCTTCCATTTTACTTTTGTATAAATACAATGCGCGATTCTATACTGAAAGACAGCCCAAAAACCTTGAGTAAGAAAAACAATACCAAAAAAATGTCCTCCATATTTCTTGTGCTTTTTATAATCTGACGCTATTAATTGAAACAAATTCATAGGCTGGTTTTCTTCTTCATCAACATAGTTATATGCATACAGCTAAACAAAGCGGCGTCTGAATTTATAGAATTATTCCAATCTTGATTGTGCCATTGTTGACCAATTTTTATCTTTTTTTCAGCAGAAATAGGCAATAAATTAATAATTGCTATCCATTTTGATTTGCCCAAAAGTCCTCTTCTTTCAACAATATCAAAGGAGTTTTTAAACTGATAAAATGTTTTTTTAGTAAATGGCCATTCCCAAGCTGCATCAGATTGAAAAGGTCTGTATAAAGTTCTTACTATTTTTATCGGCAAACTAGTTTCCAGAGGATCGTAACTTATTATTTCTCCTTCTGGAGCTAATTTTTCATTTAGTCTGTCAATTAAAATAGTGGTATTTTCAAAATGGTGTAAAACTCCATAAGCATAAATTAAATCAAAATTATCTATTGAAAACTCATCCGAAAGAAAATCAATAGCTTCTGCTCTAGCGTTAGGGAGATGCTCAATTTTTTTTCTTAATTTTTCAATTGCAACATCACTTAAATCAATACCTAAATATTCTTTTGAATTTTCTGCCAAATATATTGACCAATAATTTCCTGAAAAGCAGCCAAGGTCTAATACTTTTTTTGAAGATAATTCCCCGAACCAATCTTTATGCAACTCATATGACTGATCTTGAACTCCAATGTTCTTTTTTATTTTATTTAAAACTCCATTTCTAATTTTTGACCAAACCTTTGTGGCAAAATTTTTCTTTTTAGTATTATAAAATTCTTTTTGTTTATTATTTGTTTCTAAAATTGTTTCTTTCGATTTCATTTTTCATTTAGTTTATTTAATATCAAACTTCAAAAACATTCAATTTTCAAAATAATCTATGGGTTTTAAGTTATTCCAAAATAAATTTCTAGAAGTACTGCTCAAAAAAAATACCTTTTGCCACAAAAACTCTGATAAATTTATTCGGGTATTATTTTTTATATAATTAATTAAAGTGGTTTAATGATTTCCATACTCATAGAAATCAATATTCTGACGGACAATATTTTTTAATCCATATTTTTTAATTACAAATTCTCTAGCGACTTTACCCATTTCTTCAGCTTTTTCATTGTTAGAAAAAACCCATATAATTTTTTCAGCAATGTCGTTTAGATTATAAGGATCACATAGTAAACCGGTTTTAAAATTTTCTATAGTTTCTGGTCCCGGCCCTAATTTTGTAAAAACAACGGATTTTCCCATGGCCATAGCTTCTGGTGCTACTAATCCTTGAGTTTCCATATGAGAGGGAAATACACATACTGAAGCTTCTGCATATGCTAAAGGAATATCCCGATAAGCAACAGCTCCATGAAAACGAATATCTTTTGCTACATCTCCTAATTGTGGCAACTCCTTCTCTTTTAGCATTTGTATATAGGAACTCTTATCTGGAAAAAACCAATCTCTACCATAAATTTCCAATGTTGCATTTGGATATTGTTTCTTTACGATTGGAAAAGCTTGTATTAATTGGCGTATTCCTTTTTTTTCACAAACCGTACCAGCAAAAACAATTTTCTGATCAACTATTATTTTTTCAGAGGGTTTAAAAAATTCAGTATTAATTGGATAATTAATATACTCGACTGGTTTTCCATTATAACTCAAAAATTTTTCAGTATGACTTTTGACATACTGAGAAACAGCGACAAAAGCATCACTTTTTTTAAAGGATTTTTTTTCTTGAAAACCTTTCCATTTATTGATTTTTCTATTTTCGCATTCGGCAAAAAAATGATGACCTCCATGAAGCCTGATAATATATTTAATATCTTTTATTTTTGAAATAAAAGCAAGACCAAGCTCCGAAGTTTCAACAACACTTATAGGATTATTCTTATGAATTTCTTTAATTTTTTTATTGATGGCTTTGAAATTAAAATACCAAGAAAAAAGACCTTTTATTTTACTTTTTCTTAATCTGTATATTTTAATACCATCCGCTATTTCAATTTCATCATTATGAGTATAGTTTATTCCAATAACTGATACTTCGATTCCTTTAATATTCAACTCTACAGCCAACGTTTTGACAAAACTACCTATTCCTCCATGTGGGAATCCTTCTTTTGGATATTCGTTTGTTAAGAAACAGATGTGCATTTAATTAATTTTAATTATTTCCTGTATTTTTTTTGAAGCTCTTTTATAATCATCTAGTACAATTTCTTTCCATTGATTCATTTCCAAGCTACAACTTTTTTTAATAATTACCTTTTCAATAATTTCCTCTTTGCTATTCAGCCAAACAACAGTATTATTATTTGGCATACTTCTAAAATGCTGGAATTGATAAATAGTTTTTACGGACCAATCTTTAACATTCTTATTTTCTTGGTCATAATTAATAAATATACATGGTTTATTAAACATTGCAAAATCAAAAGCCATTGTTGAACCTACATTAACAACTATATCAGAATAAAAAGCGGTACTAACCAATAATTTTACATCATCAAAATATGGATAAATAGCACTCCAATGTTTTGAAGAATTAAAGTGCCATAAAGGAGTGGCTTCTTTTATTAAATCTTTATATTCATTTACAACAGATTCAAATCTTCCCGAAAAATCTACTGGACATCTTCTTAATAAAATTTGATATTCATCCTGTAGATTCGCTTTTGTAATTTCTTGGGCAATATCTTTTAAGTAGCTTGGATCATCTGGAGATGTTAAAGTATCGTCACCCGAAAAACAAATAATTTTTTTATTTGGATCTAAATCATATTCCTTATAGAAAGTTTCCTTTTTAATTATATTGTTTTCATCTTCATAAAACTCAAATTGAGGACTACCCGTAATATGAATACATTTTCTCGAAACTTCAGGATAATACAGTTCCATTTCTTTTTTCATATATTCCGACCATACCAAATAATTGTCAGCCAGAAGAGCCATACGAGCTTTAGGTAAATTATCCCAGGAATAAATTACAGTTGTAGTTGTAATTCCTAAGTCTTTTGCAGCTGCAAAAATCGTTGCCGCTTTTAAAGAGCGTTGATGAGAACAAAAAACAATTCTTGGCTGAACTTTTTTCAAAATAACTTTTACCTCATCATAAAAAGGATTTTGGCGAATTAGTTTTTGATATTTTCTTTCTAATTTTAAGATTACAGCATAATTTTTTAAAAAAGGAGCTATTCTTTGAATTAAATTATAAAATATCTTTTTTGAAAATGTTTTTTGATTCCAATTCCAGTAAGCAAGTACAGCTTTATTATCAACTTTTTCCGCATTAGAATACAGCCGCGAAAGACAAATTAATTCTCTTAAAAATTTCTCCTTAATAGATTCATTATAGACAGGAATAGTAATTGTATCACCAATTGAAACATCTTCCTTAATTACCTTTATAGTTTCTGGATCAAAATTATGAAACAAAATCAAATTGTCTTTTATTTCTTTAAACACTTCTGAATAAAGATAATTTCTGACACCTACTCCATCTGGAAATAGTAATAAAATCTTGTTATTATTTTCCTCCATTACATTGTTACTTTTAATAATTTAATAAGATATTGATTAAAAAAAATCATTAATAATTTTTGCAGTAAATAATCTAGCACCTTCATCATTCATATGCCCACAAGACGAAAAATATTTATCTTCTATCACTGCATTTTCATAATTATGAATTTCAGGATAGGCCCTTTTTACTTTGTCAAAATAATTCATCCCTTTAACATTTTCACACATAGGGGTCATTATGGCAGTAAACTTAATATTGTTAGCTTTGCAGATATTTTTAATTTCTTCGTAATATTTATTGTGAGGCAAAGGATTTAGAGCAACAATATTGTTTTTCATATTACCTTTGTTTTTCTTTAATGGATAATATCCTTTGTTGTCCAAAATACTGGTTTTTTTATGAATTGCGGTAAAAAAAGTCTCCCTTAATCCAATTTTATTATCATATTTAATATATCTATAAAACGGAATATAATAAAGTGTGTAAAAATCATTCTGTAATTCAAAATGCTTTTTTATAATTTCCGAATTATGAATATAAGGTAAAAATAAAGCTGCTATTCCTTCTGCTTGTTTATCATTGGACAAATTTAGATCAGCTTCAAGAATTATATTTTTAATTTGATATTTTCTTTCAATCATCAGTTTCAATAGTAAAGAAGCTTCAAATAAATGGCCTCCACTCATTCCGTAATTAAAGGTTTTTAACCCTTTATCTTCAAACATTTGTGCAACAAAATGATTATTGGCACGTGATGAACCCAAAATGACAACATCATATTTTTTTGCTTTTGAGTTAAAAACAGTTTCTACTTTTCCTCTATTCTTAGAGTGTAAAAAAACACGGGTATAAAGTCCGTCTAAAACAGTTGCAATTAAAATCGTTAGGACTATAATTTTGGTTACAAAAATTAAAAAATGCTTCATTAAAATTGAAAATATATAAATTCCTTATAATCTGAATACGTTCCGAACGCCAATATCGACGTTATTGCCAAAGCTAATTTGAATATGCTTTTTTTACCCGAAAGCGGTTCAGTTCTATTTCTATTATTCCATTCGACTACAACAAACACAACAATCATAAGCAACAATTCATAATTGTAACGCTCATTAGCTAAAAATTGAAAAGAAAAATCTCTATTAGTAATAATAAGTTTTAAATATAGAATTGCATCAGTTATGGTTTTTGCCCTAAAAAATACCCAGGCAACACAGGTTAGCAAAAAAGTATATAAAATACTCAGTATTACTTTTACAGAATCGAAATTGAATTTCAGCTGAATGGTATCCATGTTATTTCGATTGCTGTTAGATAAAAGTAAAGGCAGAAAGTACAGGGCATTTATAAATCCCCAAACCACATAAGTCCAATTGGCTCCATGCCAAAAACCGCTGACTACAAAAATGATAAAGGTATTCCTGATTTTCATCCAAGTACCTCCTTTGCTTCCGCCTAAAGGAATATATAAATAATCACGAAACCAAGACGAAAGCGAAATATGCCAACGCCTCCAAAACTCAGCTATATCTCTTGAGAAATAAGGGTAATTAAAATTACGTAGTAGATCCAATCCAAACAATTTTGACATTCCTAAAGCCATATCTGAGTATCCTGAAAAATCGCCATAAATCTGAAATGCAAAATAAATTGCTCCTAAAATCAATGATAAAGAATTAACTGATGTGTAATTGTCGAAAATGGCATTAGCATACGTAGCACAAGTATCGGCAATAACAACCTTTTTTACCAAACCCCAAATAATCTGACAAACTCCTTCTTTAGCTTTCTCTAAATTAAATTCTCGTTTAACTTTTATTTCTGGCAATAAATGAGTAGCTCTCTCAATAGGACCCGCTACCAAAAGCGGAAAATAACTAACAAATAAAGAATAATCGACAAAGTTATATTCAGCCTTGATACGTTTGTAATAAATATCAATTACATACGACAATCCGTGAAAGGTGTAAAATGATATCCCAACTGGTAAGACTACATCTAGTAAGATGGGGCCTGCTTTAAAACCTATTGAACTAAACATTTGCGCAAATGAAGCGGAGAAAAAATTATAATATTTAAAAATGCCTAAAAATCCCAAATTGACAATAATACTCAGCCAAAACCAAAACTTTCGGCTTTTTTCATCACTGCTTTTTTCAATTCGAATACCAGTATAATAGTCTAAGAATGTAGAGAAAATCAATAAAAATAAAAAACGCCAATCCCAGCAAGAATAAAAATAATAACTTGCAGCAATTAACAAAGCATTTTGTGAGCTTTTGGTTTTATTAAAAACGAACCAATATAAGAAAAAAACGATTGGTAAAAAAACTGTAAAAGCGAAAGAATTAAAAAACATAAATATTTAAAATGGTTTTAATAAAATTTGGGTCTAATTTCATTGTCTTAGAAATTATTTTTGAGAATTAGAATGTCAAAATATCATTTTTATCATAATACTACACTATTTACCCATTGCCAAATATAAAAACTATTATCCTGTTTCCCCTTGCAATAGTCGGTCCAAATGACTTTGACTTGTTTACTATCTACAAAATCCATTTTTGAAAACTGTTCTATTTGTTCAGAAAAATAAGGTTTCAATTCATGCGAAATCCATTCTCTTTGGGGCGTTTGCAAAGCCCTTTTAGGAGCTAATGCAACAGTGTCCCCCAAATATCCTTTTACCAAATCTCTTAATAGCCATTTGGTTTGTCCATTATGTATTTTCATAGTATCATTTTGTGCAAAAGCCAGCTCTACCAATCTATAATCTAAAAATGGTTCGCGTAATTCCGTACTATGCATCATACTAATTCTGTCATTAAATCGTAATGCTCTCGGGATTTTTGTATAAAATAAATCCCGATATTGTAGATTCTGCAAATCACTATCAAAAGGTCGCTCGTATGATTCTTTTTCTGCCAAGTTTCCAAATTCTCTTAATAATACTTCTGGACGGACTGGGCTTGAAGTAACTCCCTGAATGACATTATTGCTTTTATTGTGATAGTAATCATATCCTGCCCAAGCTTCATCCATTCCTTGCCCATCAAGAATCACTTTAATTCCCTTTTGCCTAGCCAATTGAAATAATAAACTGTATGCCAAAGTAGGAAATCCACCAAAAGGTTCATCTTGATAATAACTTACTTTTTTAATTAATTCTGGAATTTCATTATACTCTAAAAGCACTTTATTGAGTTCATAAGGTGTTGATTTCATCAATTCATTTACCCATGGCAATTCATCATAATTTTCATTATTAGAATAAAATGTAAAGGCTTCAATATTTTTATGAGGAGGTAGATTTCGATGTACTAAATTAATTAAAGTTGAAGAATCCAAGCCACCACTAACATTCATCCCTAAAGAAACATCCGCTCTAAAACGAAGTCGAATAGCATCTTTTAACAATTGTTCATAATATATTTTTAATTCTTCTTTTGGCATCCGTTTGATTTTTGAAACACGCTTTGGAAAATCGTACCATAACTTAGGTTGAAGAGCTTTAAAATTTATATTTTCAGAAAATTTAATTTCTAAAAAATATCCCGCTTTTAATTGCTGAATATCCTCATAAAAAGTTTCATCTGGCAATCCATAGCTTCCAAAAGTAAAATAATTGGCCCAAACTTTTTGATTATGATTTTTAGTAATTCCAGCCTCAAAAAGTGCTTTTAACTCACTTGAAAAATAAAATTGGTTTTCGAAAAAAGCATAATAAAATGGTTTTACGCCAAATCTATCACGAGCAGCAAAAAAAGTATTGTTTTTTTTATTCCAAATAGCAAAACTGAACATTCCGTTGAGTTTGTCTAGCATTTTAGAATTCCATTGAATGTATGCCGCCAATAAAACCTCAGTATCAGAAGTCGTGGAAAAAGAATAAGATGTTAATTCTTTTTTGAGCTCTAGATAATTATAAATTTCACCATTAAAAACAATGATATAATTTCCGCAACTGCTAATTATGGGCTGATTTGCTTCGTCTGACAAATCTATTATACTCAATCGATTGTGACCTAAGACCACTTTTTCATCATTCCAAAATTGCGTAGCATCTGGTCCTCGATGTTTTTGTACTTCAAGCATCAATTGGATAGTTGAAACATTTTTAGGGTCTACGCCCAAAATCCCTGCTATTCCACACATTTCATGATTCTTATAAATTTTTCTACAATAAATTCCTCAGTTATTTGCATCGATTCATAACTAGCTCCAGCAATATGAGGTGTAATAATTATATTACTATTTTTTTTTGCTAACTTAATTAATGGATTGGTAAATATAGCCGTCTTGTCAAATTCATTTTGCAATACATCTGTTGCTACTCCTTTTATTTTCTTCTTTTCCAATAATTCAATAATGGCTTTTTCATCCCACACATTTCCTCGCGAGGTATTAATTAAAATTGCATTTGGGTTGCAACTTTGCAAGAGTTGCGCATCAATAAAATTATCGTTTTCAGAGTTATAAGGAATATGAATGCTGATAATATCAGACCAAGCAAACAATTCGATTGGAGATTTAAAACTTTTAAACTTAGATTTGACGGAATGAGTATCATAATAACCAACATTCAATTGAAAAACTTCGGCAAAATCTGCTACTTGTTTTCCTACTCTTCCCATTCCTAATATTCCAATATTTTTACCTTTAAAATTATTCCCTTTAAAATTATCTCTGTTCCAATTCCCTTTTTTTACATCATCAAATGCTGCGGGAATTTTTTTTAACATAGCCATTAATAATGCCCATGTGTGCTCCGCCGTTGAAGGAATTGTTCCTAAAAACTGTGTTTCCCCTTTGAGTGAAATTATTCTCCCTCCAATGCTTTCAAAATAATCAGCATCTATATGATCTAAACCTGTAGTTGCTGTTAATATGTATTTTAACTTCGGTGCTTTTTCGAGAATTTCTTTGGTTAGTTTAAATCGGAGTCTAACAAATAAAAAATCAAAATCAGCTATAATTTCTGTTAATTCTTCTATAAAATCGAGATTGAACTTTGTTACTTCAAAGTATTTTTGAAGTTCATTAATAGCATCTTGACTAAAATCTTCCGATTCAGTAATTAAAATTTTCATTTTTCCATTCTTCATAGATTATTGATGCTATTTTGAAATCTCTTGGAGTATCTATATTAATAAGCCATTCAGGATTCATGATGTACGCTTCCTTATTTTTTACCATAAATGATTTTTCTGCAAAAAATGATTGGCTCGTTACAGCATAAAAACATCCATTTCGATAATAAACAGGATTTAAATCTTGTCTTCGGCTTGATTCACCATTTTCTATAAATGAAACTAATTCATTATTTGTACCTAAATTATACATTCTTGCAGGATGTAAATCGTCAAAAGGGACAACACTAATTATACCATCAAGTTTAGTATTTCTTTCAAACATTGTTATTATGCTATCTAAATCTTTTCCCGTTCTTAATGGAGAAGTTGGCTGAAGTAAAACAATTATATCAAAATCTTCATTCAATGTTTTATAAACATGTTCAACTGTATGCACAACATTGCTTGTATCACTTGCCAGTTCATCGGGTCGCATTATAACTTCATAATTGTTTTCTTTTGCAATCGTTGCAATTTCTTCAGAATCAGTTGATATAATAATTTTGGTAACCTTTGATGATGCTTTTGCACAATTTATAGCATGTACAATTAAAGGTATTCCACCTAATAATTGGACATTTTTCCGAGGTACTCCTTTAGAGCCTCCTCTTGCTGGAATAATGGCTAAGACTTTCATTTTTAATTATATTTTCCTTTTTCAAATCTTCGAGAAATTTTTGCTAATTCCCAATAAAAATGAATTCTTTGAAACCATCTATCCCAAGCGATCTTAAGAATCCAAGGAATTGATTTAAAAAAAACACTTATGAAACGTGATGGTTTGAGCGGACTAATTCCGTCTACTTGATATTTAGAAATATGATCCCTTATATCAACAGTATATTTGTTTTTTCTATTATATAAAAAATAACATGGCACATTCGATCTTAAACTATATCCTTTTTCCATAACATCGAGTGCCCAAAGTTTTTCTTCATTTGATCTAATAGTTTCATTGAAAGGAATTTGAATGGCAACACTTTTCCGAATCGCCGAGCAATTTGCAACTATAAGATTTTGCCAATCCTTTTCGTGTACATAATTGTTTTTACTAATTATCAAATCATTTTTAATAGATTGTAAAATTTGATTTGTATTAAAAACTGGTGTACATCTAACTCCCACAATGGATGAGTCCTTAAAATAATCCATGAAATTTTCAAAAAAATCACTTGATAAAAGTATATTATGAGAACTCAACAATAGAACAATTTCATATTGACAATATTTTAGTCCAAAATTTAGTGCATATCCATAGGAAAATTTTTTATCTAATTTTACGACTTTACAACCAAATTCATTTGCTATTTCTCTGGAATTATCCGTAGAAGCATCATCAATGATAACTATTTCATAGGGCAGATTAAATTTTTGTTTTTTAATACTCAACAAAGCATTTACCAGAGAATTTGCTTCATTTTTATTTCTTATTAGTACTGAAATCATAGCTTATATTTAATACATTATTGTTTTATGAAACTGCAATGGCACTTTCACTAATAATTCAGCTATAGTTAAACCGGCGCTTCCTCCTCCATAAATAGATGAAATTTGGGGTTTCCCGTTTTTTATAATAGTATTAATCGCTTCAATTATTTCGTCTTTTGTGTAATCCACATCAATTACGTTATTACCCCGGTCACGTTTATTTTGTCTGGAACCTACATTAACAACTGGAACACCTAGATAAGCACATTCTCGGATTCCAACACTAGAATTTCCAATTAAAGCTTTGGCATTATTGAGTAAAATTAGAAAATCACTGCTTTCCATATTCTTAAAAAAGTGAACATTCGTCAATTTATTGTGTTCACGAAAAGCTCTAATTCCCGTAGAAGTACCATCTGCACCCGCATCAACATTAGGCCAAAACCATAAGGTAGGCATATTCATTTCGTTTACAGCTTTAAGAGTTTCTTCAATATGTTTTCTAGAATTTTGGTATTCAGTTGTCACGGGATGCTGCATAACAACTAGAAAACCATTAGCTAAATCAGGTTCTCCTCCAACACCGCCATATTTTTGATACGGGTTAAAATTCAATCCTTTTATACTATTAATTTTCGAAGCAATGTCGATAGAAGGACAGCCTGTGTTGAAAATAAAATCAGGATTTTCACCCAATTTTATTACTCTTTCTTTTGCACTTTCTGAAGCTACAAAATGATAGTCAGACAATTTGGTAATGGCATGACGGACTTTTTCGTCAATGTTTCCTGTAACTTCTCCTCCCTGAATATGTGCCAATGGAATATTCATATAAGAAGCAGCTATAGCGGTTGCCATCGTTTCAAAACGATCAGCAACAGTTACAACAATATCGGGTTTCAAATTGTCAAAAACAGTAGATAATTCCAGAATTCCGATGCCAGTCGTTTTAGCGGCAGCAGTCAGATTTTCTCCCTCCAAAACATTAAATACCTTTGCACTAATTATAAAACCATCTTTTTCTATATAATTCACTGCTGAACCATAACGATCCAACAATGCTGATGCAGCCACAATTAATTGCAGTTCTAAATCCGGATGTTGATCAATTGCAGATAAAACCGTTTTCACTCTGCTATAGGAGGGGCGTGCCGTAATCACTACGGCAATTTTTCTTTTACTCATTGTATGTCTTCGTCCTTTAAAAAATCCCATTGATTTTTGCCAAAAATAAGCTTTTTACCAATAACCTCCCTAAATTTCGAAGCATCTATTCCAAAACCTTTTGGTTTTTTCGCTTCTAAATCTTCAAAAGTCACAATATGGTTTTTGGGTAAATTTTTATTGATGGCTAATGATTTTTCGAAAATTTGTTTTAAGGAAGAAAAGCTCTCATTCGATTTTTTATCAATTGGAAAATCTAATGATTTCTTAATATTACGCACTGCAACAACTAAATCTCTGATTTCTGAAATTGTCAAAGAAGATTTTGAATCAGGTCCAAAAATTTGCCTATCAAAAACAACATGAAATTCCAATATTTCTGCACCTAAAACTGTAGCAGCAATACAAGTTTCTAATCGTGCCGAGTGATCCGAAAAGCCAATTGGCACATGATATTTTTTTTGTAATTCCTGAATCACATTCAAACCATATTGTTCGGGATGAGTTGGATAAGCCGTTGTACATTGCAGAATTGAAAAATCAACATTTCTTTCTTTTAAAAAGGCAACTGTTTGATCTAACTCATCATATGAACTCATTCCTGATGAAAGAATAACAGGCTTTTTTGTTTGAGAAATTTTTTCTAAAATCAAAAAATTATTAACTTCACCTGAACCTATTTTATATTGTTTCACTCCCAATTCTTCCAGCCAATCTACTGCCAGATTACTAAAAGGCGAACAAATAAAATCAAGCCCTAAATTTTCACAATATAGCTTAATTCCTTTCCATTGTTCCAACGTAAATCCCATACGTTTCCAATAGTCAAATCGTGTTTTGTCTTCTAATGAAAATTGTACACGGAAAGGTTCATGCTCACTGCTTTCTGCTTCCGCAATATGCATCTGGAATTTTACTGCATTCACACCTGTTGAAGCTAAGGCATCCATATATGAATATAAGATACCTAAACTGCCATCGTGGGCTTGGCCGATTTCTGCAATAATATATGGTTTATTCATAAATGCTATGTTTGTTTGAGAAATTTTTAAAAAAGAGTGGCTTTATATTTTCCAATTCAGATTTGGATAAATCCCACCATTGCAAAACTTCAATTTCTTTAATGATAGTGTCGGAAAAACGTTTTCTAACTGTTTTTGCCGGTACGCCAGCAACTATAGTATATGGTGGAACATCTTTTGTAACAACACATCCAGATGCTAATATAGCTCCATTTCCTACAACCACATTCCCTACAATAATTACACTATGACCAATCCAAACATCATTTCCTATGACAATCTCATTTTCCTCTTTTAATGTTTGAAGTTCACCTTCGAATAAATTTTTATTTACATAAGTCGTCATTGAAGAAATAGGATGATTAGTAGCATGTAAAGCTACGTCAGCTCCAATTTGACAATATTTCCCAATAATAATATTGCCTACAAGAAGATTATTATAACCTAAAGTTGTAGCGTAACCTATTTTTATAGTTCCCGAAAAATTGCAACGGTCAGGAACGGCATTTTTCCCTTCAAAATTTACATTTTGTAAACCTCTTGAAAACCCTGAAAAGATTACCTTATCTGTTTTTTCAATAGAATTTAAAAAATAGTACAGTATTTTTTTTATGAATTTTTGCATTTTAATATTGGTTAGCTTCTTCTTTAGATAATCCTTTGTATCTTAAAAATAATAACCAAATTTTTTTTTGACTTATTATTCTAAAAAAAAACCTTGCAAAAGGTCTTAAGTATGTATTAGGTTTATTGATTAAATTATTCGGAATTTTAATCTCGGCTTTGTTTTTTTCAATTTCAAAAAATATTTCTAACATCCAATCTTCAAATACATTTCCCATATGGTATGCGTAATTCCCTGGTGTTGACAATCTCCAATATCCTTTATCCTCAGCTGGTTTATCTAATAAAATTTTTTCACTGTCTCCTCCAAGACTAAAACATGAAAATCGATTCTTAATATCGTCAAAACACTTTCCTTTGTAAGTTGCTATAAAATGCCCTGCTCCAACGACAGCGCTCGCACCATTATTAGAAATAGTCAAATTTTTATTTAAATGAATATCCTTATAAAAATCTGTATTTCCTATACTTGTGGCAAACATCTTGAGGCTCTCCTTGTTTATTGTATTAGTAAATTTCAAACGGTTAGAAAAGAAATTATCTAAATAAATATTTTCTGTAAATTGTTTTAACATTTTTGAAGAAGGAACTGGACTAACTACACCTGCCTTTTTAAAATTCTCGAAAACAGTATACGTTTCTTTTTGCCAATTATTTAAAAATAATACATCGGCATCGCTAATAGTTATCAAATCAAAATTATGCCCTGCCAGCCCTTTTAAAACTGCATTTAATTTCCCTATAGCTGAGGTATGAATCTGTTCTTGGATTTTTCCCTCTCGATACAAATCACCTAAGTAATTTATCACCTCAATACAGCTTCCATTATTTACAACTGTTATGTAGGTTTTAGGATGACATGTTTTAAAAAGAGATTCCATACAATATTGCAGTATTTTAAAACTATCTTTGAAATAACCTTCATGATTAGGTATGTAAACGGGAACAACAACTTGATGAAAAAAATCATTTTTCTCCTGAAGTTTATCTTTATTAGGGTTAAAACCTACTCTCATTTTTTTTATTGATTTGAGAATGAAAAACATCAATTTTATCTAAAATCTCATCATTAATGCCGATATCAAATTTTCTTGCAAATAATTTAACAAACTCAAAGTTTGTTTTTTCTTTTAAATTAAAATCCAAAGTTTTAAAATTATCAATTAAAGTTAAATTCTGAAATAATACCAATTATAAACTATTAAATAACCCAATCTTTACTCCATCACCTTTGGAAACGATTAGATTGAGTATAAATAAAGCAGAATGTTTATATTGTTACAAAACAAAACCGTTACAGTTGCTTCAGCAATCTCATTGCAATAGTATCGTCAAAAATAGCGATTCAAAAAATAACGAGGTCGAAAATAAATATTTATTATGGAGATTGTTTTTTTTGTCTCAGGATATAAAGAATTATTCTTTTTAATAGCTTTTTTCAAAAGTTTTATTACTATAAAATGTAAAATAAATAGATTTTTAATTCCCATCTTTCTAAAATTCAAAAACATCTTTTTTTCTATACCAATATATTTTTCTCTTTGAATAGAAAGCCTATTAATGTTATGATATTCTCTGTAAAAAGCTAATGGTTCATCAATGTAAAAAACTTTATGCCGATAAAACATTCGTTGATAAAAGTCAACATCTTCACCTACTTTAATTGTTTCATCAAAAAGTAAATCCGGTTGAAAGACCTTTTTTCTAATTAAAGGAGTAGGCGACTTGACAACCCAAACTCCCAATGCGTTCCAGAACACATAACCAGATCTTTTGCAAATTTTATTTGGATTTGCCCCAATATATTTTCCAGTCAGACTTCCTTTTTCATCCACTACTGCAGCAGATGAATGTACACAATCAACAGATGGATTTTCAAGTAATATCTTTATTTGTTTTTCAATTTTTGAACTTTTCCAAAAATCATCATCATCCAAAAAAGCTATGTATTCACCTTTAGACAAATTAATTCCATAATTTCTTGCCGATGATAATCCGCCATTTTGTTTATAAAAATAGGTGCAATTTGGATATTTATTGCAAATTGTTTCAGCATAATTATTGTCGGAACCGTCATCAATTACCAATATTTCAATATTTCCATAGGATTGATTCACTACAGATTCGATAGCATTTTCGAGATATTCCTCTCGGTTAAATGTTGGTATAATGACTGTAATCAATGGAGTTATCATTTGTTCAAAAATTTAGAAACAAAAAATAGAATCAATTTATAAAAATATAGCACTTTTAATTTTTTATCCGATTGAATTTTTTGAATACTCGATGTATTTAAAAAATCTTTTTTATAATTCCAAATATAGTACTTTATATAATGATCTAAAAATTGATTATACTTATCTGTTTGCTCAAAATAATTCAAATACCTAGCTTTCTCATGATAAACACTTTCAAGTTTATTTTTTTGTAAATACGATGATGTTGACCCTTCATGCTTTCTAAAGAAATTTAAATTTTTATTTAGGAAAGCAAAAGAAGTATTTTGTAGTAAATATGACCAAAGAAAAATATCCGAACATAACCTATTATTGAACAATTCTAATGGAATTTCTAGTTTAGGTTTTCTAAAAACTACAGAACTTCCGTTCGTTATATAAGTATTGAAAGGCATTCGATAAAAAAAAACTTTACTATCAATAACTTTATATTTATTTATTTCAACATCTAAATCTTTCGTTCTTTTATTTGAATTGTAAATAATTTTGCCATTTTCAACGTAATTACTTCCCGAAAAAGCTAAAGAAATTTCTGAATTTGATTCTAAAATCGATACCAATTGTTCAAGAAAAATTAGTTCCGAATAATCATCTGTTTCAGCAATCCAAACATATTCTGTTTCGGCTAATTCAATTCCTCTTTGCCAGGATTTGTAGCCACTTCCAGAATTTTCAGAATTCACTATAAAATGTTTAATTTTAGATTTATTTTGACTTATAAATTCGGTCAAAATTTCTACACTATTGTCTGTTGAACAGTCATCTATGATAATAACTTCCCAATCTGTATACGTTTGATTCAAAATAGTATCAAGCCTATCCTTCAAAAACACAGCATGATTATAACTTGGTATTATTATAGACACTTTAGGCATTACTTTTGATGTAAATTAAATTATGAAGACTTAAGTCTCAAAATGAATTTAAAAACAAATCTAGATAGTCTTATTAAGCCTATTGTATATACTATTTTTCGAATCATGAGACCTGCCTGATAAATATTTGATTTTTTGACTACTTGTAAATTATTTCTAAACATCTTATTAGACTCACAAAATCTAGTTAATAGATGCACCGAGAATTGATAATACTCCTCATAATTGAGTATCTCTCTAAAACTATCTAATACTTTTATATTATTGTCATCGATGCCTTTAGTCATCATTCTGCTTGATGGATTAATTCTGTAATAAGCCAGCGGTAAATCTACAAAAATACATTTTGTACTCTTTAAAAGCTGAATCCAAACAACCCAATCTTCTTGAGCAGATAATTTTTCAGGAAATCTAATATTTTCAAAAAAAATGGTCTTAAAAAATCCACATTGAATCTGTACCGAAAAAGTAACATTCCACTTAAATAAAAAACTTTCCAACGTGAACAATTCAGCCTCAAGTTTACAAAAAGGAGGCAAAATTTCTTTTGAATCTGATGATAGCATGCAGAAATTTGATACCACCATACCTATCTCACCTGCCATATCTTCTTTCAATTTATCAACAGAAAACTGAATTTTCATTTTATCTAAGATATCATCAGAATCCAAAAATTGAATATACTCCCCTATAGCTTTTGAAATTCCAAAATTTCTTGTACTGCTTACTCCACTGTTATTTTTATAAAAATATTTAAATCGATTGTCCTTATTTACCCAATATTGCGCAACAGTTTCTGTATTATCAGTACTGCCATCATTCACAATGATACACTCCCAATCCGTATAAATTTGGTTATAGACAGATTCTAAAGCTTCATTCAAAAAAACACCTTGGTTGTAACAAGGAATAATAACAGATACCAATGTGACCATAAAACAATTAACTTTTAAGAACTACATTTTTATTAAACTTATTGATCATTTTGATTTTAAGCATTTCTCTTATCTTGCCTATAACAACAAAAAACATTTCATTAATAGGTAAATGAGCAAGAGCTTTCAAGCGCCATTTTTTATCTAAACCTATGGATGTCTTTTCAAAATATAATTCAAAAACCAATTTCCTCTTTATCATTCTAAGAACTTCTCTTAATTCTTTTTGAGAAAAAATTTTTAGTCTTCTATTATTATGATCTAGTTGTTTTATCCATTTAAAAAACAAAACTAAATCTTTCATCGCAATTTTTTGAGTTAACCAAATCATTCTTGTTATTAAATCATTCGGGAATTCTCCAGTATCATAATTTAACTTTTTAAACAAAAACAATTTAATATCGATGTCTCCTTTTCTCTGGATATCATAAAACACTTTTGTCACCTGTTTGTCATGCGATCTATAGTGATACAAAACTTCCTGAATATTATATAACTTGGAAGCCCAGGAAACACGAGACCAAAAATCATAATCCTCTACATGCTTTTTATTTTCGTCAAAATGGTAATTTTCTAACGCTTTTTTTTCAAACATTACAGCTCCTAAACTCATTGAGCAGTGCATCAAAAGCTCAGCAACGATTTCATCATGAAATTCTTTGTGCTTAATAATTTTACCATGATTCCCAAATCTTTGAAGCCAGCAACCGCAAACTTTTATTTCAGAATCGCTTAACAAAACATCTAATTGTTTTTGAAAACGGTTAGGAGTACTTATATCATCCCCATCCATACGGGCAATATATTTTCCTCTTGCAAGCTTAATTCCTAAATTTAAGCTGTCTATAAGTCCTAGATTTTTGTCTTTTTTAATTAGTCTTATTCTTGAATCTGATAATTCAAGAATCTTATTTACAGAATTATCAGTAGAACCATCATCAATAATCAACAATTCAAAATCAGAATAACTTTGATTTAAAACACTTTCTATAGATTCCTTTATAAAAGATTCTACATTATATACTGGCATAAGAACCGTGATCATTGGATTTTTTTTATCCATTTAAAAGAATATATTAAACGTTTTAGTTATCAAACCATTACCACTCACAAACATAATAGGGCGGTTTTTTATAGCAGGGAAATTTTTAAGTTTCAAATTATTTCGACCTTAAAGATTTTTTTATTGATGATCCTATTTTTCTAAAATAAACATATTTGAATTCTCTATTGTTAAAAATATACCATATCATTTTAAAAAAACCTTTAAGATATTCTCTATTTTCAAAATATTGAAACTCCGAATATTCAACCCACGAGGAACTCCATAAATGAACAGCAAAAGATGTATTGCTTATATATTTTTTATAATTATTCAAATCTTTTCTATCTTCATAGGGAAAAGGATAGAAATACAAAGGTGGGTATATTACAACTTCTTTTTCAGTGACTAATGTATCAAAATGATTCTTAAAATTATAGTGATCACGGAATTTTTGCGTTATTATTCGTGGAATTGTAATTTCTCCAAAATTTTGATTTTTTTCAAATTGTAGAAAATCATATTCTTCTCTACAGGATTTTACAAAACTATTTTGGGGCAAAGCTCCAAATAATGCAGCGTTAATAAAATTTTTATCCTCTGCGCCAAAAAAACAATCTTGTTCTAAAAAAACATCTAAATTTTTAATTATCATTACATCTGTATCCAAATAAATACCCCCGATTTGCTCAATTTTTTCCAAACGTATATAATCTGAAACAAAAGCCCATTTTTTTTTTTGATAGGCTTCTTTAACAAATGGATGCGAAAAATTGGTATTTTTTTCGTTCCATTCTATGATCTGATAATCTGGCAGATGTTTTTCCCAAGAGATTATACAATCTCTAACCATTTTGGGTTTTCTTTTTTTCCCAAACCAGCAATAATGTATGATTTTTGGAATCATTTTTTGAAGTAAAATCTTTTGGAAGACAAATATTTGTAAATTTTATAACTATTAATATTTAAAATAGTCAGAAAATTGAAACACAATATTATGTCCCAATTGCTAATATTTTTATATACTGATTTCGTAATGTGTTTATTAATGAATATTCTATTTTCCCTATGATTATTTTCATAAGATGTAAAGTATAATACCATTAGATGGTAATAAAAAAAATCTACCAAAACTTTATCCTTCAAGTTTATTCCACGTCTAAAATTAGCTATATAAGTGTACGCTTGTGATTCTTTATTTTTAAAAATATAGCTTTTGTTTTGCTGCGTTTTTGTAACATCGTGCTGTCTATACAAAAATAATGGTTCATCAATATATTTGTATGATTCTTTTGGCATTTTAAACAATAGTCTCGACAACAACTCGTTTTCTTGCCCTCTGGTGAGAAAATCCAGAAACAATACTTTATCTTGTAAAAAACTTCTTTTAAACAGAACTGAGTTTGTTATAACTTGAAAATTCCATAGAACATAATCTTTGTAAAGAAATTCTTTGATTTCTAGCTTAAGTAACTCTTCACCTTTCAAAAATTCATCAACAATATATCCTGAGCAAAAGATAATATTTATATTATTTCCTATTTGAAGTATTTTATTAGCAATAAAATTTTCCAACATAATATCGTCATCATCAAACCAATTTACATAGTCTCCTTTACTTAGTTCAAAACCATAATTTCTAGCAGCATTTCCTCCTTTTGGTTTATTGGCTGGACGATGATGAAATTGAAAACGTGAATCACTTTTAACATATTCGCTGATTACTTCTTCTGTATTATCATCAGATCCATCGTCTACAATAATACATTCCCAATTGGTATAGATTTGTGAGCTAATACTATTAAGCGTTTCTGCGATAAGATGTCCTCGATTATAAGTCGGAATTATTATAGAAACTAGAAAATTATCCATGAGTATTGTTAATTGCCTTTTTAATTAAATCATCAATAACATCTAAATGTTTTTTCAATGTAAAATTATTTTTTATGTGCTCTTTTCCATTATTACCAAATTGTTCCGCAAGATCCTTATTTTCTAAAAGTATTTTCATTTTTTCTGCCATTGCATCAACATCGTGTTCTTCTATTAAAAAACCTGTGTGATTATCTATTATTACATCAGGAATACCTGCATGCATTGTTGATATTACGGGCAGGCCAGCTGCACTTGCTTCTAATATAGCTACTGGAGTTCCTTCTTGATCACCGTTTATTGCTGTAATAGAATGCTGTACAAACGCTAAAGCTTTTTGAAGATAATTTAAAAATTGGTTTCTATCAATGATTCCGGGTAAAGAAACAGAATCTTCAAGCTTCAAATATCTAATTAAATTTACACATGGCTCATATAATTCTCCCGTACCTGCAATAATCAATTTCGAATCTGGAAATTGATCATGTACTTTTTTAAATGCAAGGATTGTATAGTAAGGAGCTTTTTTATTTACAAATCTTCCAATCCCTAAAAAAATTTGATTTGAAAACTGTGGTATTTGTTCTAGAAATAGTGTACTTGGTCCATAGGTATTGTATATCAATTTTTCTGAACTACATCCTAAATTTTGCAAATGCATTTCCATTTTTTTCGAAACGACTATTATGTATGAACTATAATTAAAAACCTCTTTGTATTGATTGCAATCTGCAATAACACTTTTGACAGATGCATCATAGCCATGAAAATGAGTTATAAGAGGAATATCAATATGTTTACATATTTTTACAATTCTATGGGCAGTCGTACCATATTGCGCCAAAACAACTTCAATTTTATTTTTTTTAAGAGAATGTATCAAAGCTGTTTCTGCAAATGAAAAAGTTTTTAGACCTAATTTCCGTTTCAACTTTATTGACCACGCTGTATAACGAGTTCCTAATTTTCCAAACCCTTCTAAATATTGAGGAATTTCTCCTCCAAAATAATAAAACACCCTGCCTTTTAGTCCATTTTTTTGCTCTTGAATAAAAGTTTCAGAGTATACATTTATAGAGGGCGATATCATCGCTATTCTACTTTTTTGCAGTTCCATATAATCCGGTTATCATTTGACCTTCTACAAAATCAATAGTTGCGTTTTTATCCATTTTAATTAAAAAAGCCATTACAGGTTTTAAGATATAGGATAAATATTTTCTTTTCCTTTTGGACATCGGGCTTCTTCTTACCCATAAACCTAACATTTGTGCCATTGATGCGTGCCATCCCCCCATAGCTTTGATTCTTATATTTTTAAACCCTGAATTGATGAGATGTCGCTCTAAAGAAAAAGGTGTATATCGATATTCATCATGTGGAACTTCATGTAAATTCCATAAAAATGGAACGGTAAAAAAGAAAATTCCATTTGGTTTTAAAACCCTGTTAATTTCATTCAGGATAATTTCAGGCTCGGGGCAATGTTCTAAAACTTCTGTCGCAAATGCACAATCAAAGATCTCTTTTTCAAAAGGCATAACTGTTCCTTTCCAAGTAAAATCTGGCTTTATCTCCTGGTCGTATATTAATGCATTTTCAATATCTAAGCCTACATAATCTTTTACTTCACTATTTTTTAAAATATGTTCTTTGTAAGGCATTTTACCACAACCTACATCCAGCAATTTCCCTGAAAAAAAAGGAATCACATTTATTATAGCGTTAAATATTGATGTTCTAATATAAAAACGATCTAAGTTATGTATGTTAAAAGGAATGTTTGTAAAATTATCAATCTGCATAAATGACGTCTAAAAGTGAAATATTTTTAGTAATAGAATGATGTTCTAAAACATAATCCTGCTGTTGTAATCCTAAATTTTTTAATTTATCTTTTGACGATAATAGATCTTTTGTGTAGGATACAAACTTTGTTAGATTTGTAAAACTTTTAAAAAAAGTATCAGTCTCCGTTTTATTGTCTAATTTATTAAAATCCCATAAAACTTGCGGTACACCACCAATTGCAATTTCTAAAGCTGCATATCCTGCCAATTGAGTATTTGATGCCTGAAACCATATTAGATCAAATTTTTCATCACATAAAGTATTTGTTATGGAGTCCGAATGGCCACAAAAAAACACTCGGTCTTTAATATACAAGTATTCTAATTGTCTAATAAACCCAAGGGCAACGGGATCTCCCGCGCCATAAATTTTTAATTCTACATCTACTCCTTCTTCCAATAATAACTTTAACGCGTAAAAATAAGGATCAAGAGGTTTCATAAAAGATAATCTTGTAAATACCCCTATTACTAATCTAGTTCTGCTTGGATCAAAGCCTGCTGTAAATGGCTTACATTCTAAACTTAGTGGCAAATATGTGTGCTTATACGTTTTAAACTCGTTTAATTCGTATTTTAAAATTTCTGGTTCAAAACCTGAAACAAAATTATAATGCAATTGTTTATTGAAACCTTTATAAATATCAATCCCTTGAAATTTAGCTGTCAAAATATGTACTATTCCGTTTGTAAAATATAATCCTTTATTTACGCAAACTGTATCATATACAGAAATACCCGAAAAATTTATGAATTTATATTCAGAAAATAAATCTTTCAAAATACTCTGTTCGTTTTGTATAGAATGGTCTTTAAAGATTGTTTTTAGCGTAACTCTTTTTAATATCTTATTAATATTTTTTTGAAAAGGTGTTAATTTCTTAATTGATTTATCATAAATATCTACCAAACTAAATATTCTACATCCTAAATCAATAGTAGGCTCATAATAATATTCATTTTTCCAATTTTTATCGTTATTAATAGCATTTACCTGAAGTAAATCAATCTGATATTTTTGCTTATCAAGCGCCTTACAGATTTCATATACATATCTTTGTCCACCTGCTTGTACAAAATCATAAACGACCCAAAGTATTTTAATTTTACTCATTTTTTACTGCATCTAGAATAAATTTAATATCATTTTCTGAAAGCTCATAATACATTGGTAATCTTAACAAAGTATCGGAATATAAATCAGACATTGGTAAATCATTACCCAGATATTTTAAAGTATAAAATGAGCTTTTATGTAAACTTAAATAATGAAAAACAGCATTTACCCCATTACTTTTTAAACGATCTAAACAGGCTGTTCTTTTTTCTAAGGAATCAAAAACTAAGTAAAACATATGTGCATTATTGGTAGCATATGCTGGAATTTCAGGCAATTTAAAATTATTTGACCGGTTTTTAAATCCATTATAATATTGATTCCAAATCTGTTTTCTTTTATTTTGAATTTCATCTAGACACTCTATTTGCGCCCATAAAAAAGCTGCAATAACCTCTGAAGGCAAAAATGAAGATCCTATATCTACCCATCCGTATTTATCTACTTCTCCTCTAAAAAATGCAGCTCGATTAGTTCCTTTTTCCCAAATAATTTCTGCTCTATCAGCAAACTGTAAATCATTTACAACTAACATTCCGCCTTCTCCAGAAATAATATTTTTGGTTTCATGAAACGAAAAAGCTGCTAAATGACCTATAGATCCTAATGCTTTTTTTTTTCCGTCTTTACCTGTATAAAAACTATCTACTGCTTGTGCAGCATCTTCAATTACAAATAAATTATAACGAGCAGCAATATCCATAATACTATCCATATCGCATGCAATACCTGCATAATGTACAGGTATTATAGCTTTTGTTCTAGAAGTAACTAAAGATTCAATTTTAGAAGTATCAATGTTTGGATTTCTTGGATTTGAATCTGCAAAAATAATTTTAGCTCCCCGCAGTACAAATGCATTAGCAGTAGATACAAAAGTATATGAAGGCATTATGACTTCATCATCAGGTTGAATATCAATTAATATTGCCGCCATTTCTAATGCATCTGTACAAGAAGTTGTTAAAAGACATTTTCCAAAACCATATTGATTTTTAAAAAAATTTTGACACATTTGGGTATACTTTCCATTGCCCGAAATTTTACCTGAAGCTACCGCGTCGGTAATATATTTTGTTTCATTCCCTGTTAAATAGGGCTTATTAAAACCTATCATTTTCTAAAATTGCGATTCCAAATCCATTTTTACCATAATTATTTCCATTGTATAGCATGTAACTAGAATTCTTATGCTGAAAAACAAAAGGGTAGCAAATCATTTCACTATCCCATCCAGAGTTAGAGACATCAATTCCTACTTTATTATGTTGTTGTTGCCAATTTATTCCGTCATCGCTATGCGAATAACCAATTCTATAAGCTGTTCCGTTTCCACTTCTATAAGAGTACCACATATGATAACCTCCATTATCTATAATCACGGATGGCTTAGAAAATGCTTGAGCTATGCCTATTTCATAAGGTATCGCCACTCCATGTTTTACCCAATTTTCACCATCAATAGATGTCGCATATTTTATAACATGGATCATTTCTCCATTTTCAGAAGTCCAATCTAGCGTAGAACCGTACCACATTTTGTAAACCCCATCATGAAAGGTAACCCACGGATATGATAAACTTATTGAATCTTCTTGGTCTATTACCATAAAAGCTTTTAACGGAACTAATTTTAATGTTTCTTTATTTAAAAGTTCTAATCTACCAACTTCTCCTTTCCAATGTTGGTTTTCTCTTATTTGCCAACCCATAAAAAGAATATAATTCTTCTCTTCATGAGTATAAAAATTACCGATGCTTACTCCATGTGAATAAAAGCTATTATCAGCCCCATAAGAAAAAACAACTTCATGCGGATTATTTACAATTTCTAATGTAAGAATATTTATATCTACATAAGACACTGAAGATTTGTTAAATGAATTTCTTGCACTAAAAAATATTCGATAAATATCATTTTTCAAATGAACAGCAACTGGGTTAGAAGCATGAGATACAATCTCTTCAAAACCCTTTGAAACTGTAAATATCTGGCCTCTTTTTTTCCATTTCATGATTTGCTACAATTTTACATCATTGCTTTTCTTAAAAAGCTTTATGGATTTAGCCGGAACATAAATACAATCTTCTTCTGTGTTTTTTGTTACTACACTTCCAGCTCCAAGCAGGGTTCCTTCTGCTATTGTTACCTGGTGTCCTATTGTTGCATTTACTCCTAAAAAACAATTTGATTCTATTGTACAATGTCCAGAAATAACTACATGTGAACTCACAAAATTATGGCTTTTTATAATCGAATGGTGTCCTATGTGATTACCGCTCCATAGGGTTACATTGTCTTCAATTTTTACGAAGGGCTGTATGGTATTATCTTCTAAAATAAAAGAATTTTCACCAGGAGAAAACTGAGAAAGATAACTGCATTTACTACTAACATAGGATGCAATTGTATACCCCATTGTTTTTGCGTCTAAAAACTTGACTTTTCTCAAATTATTCATTTGGGCATAACTAAGTGCAATAAACATTTCATAATTAGCCGGAGGATATTTAAGCATTACATCTCCAAAGGAAACTAATGGCAGATTTTCAAAAGTTGAAGTGGTACAATATTCACTGTCTACTGTAAAAGCTGCAACCTCGTACTCTGAATCGATATCAAAATAATATTTTGCTAATTGAGCAATATCTCCAGTGCCAAATATTATTAGTTTTTTTGGTTTCATTTTCTAACTAGGATTGTAAATTCATAAAGATTATAATCATGTAACAATGCTACATTTTTTGAAAAATGTTTTTTACTATAATCAAATAATAATAAAGGGTCTCCGTAAAATAAATAATCCTTCATATATTCTTTATCAGAATAAGAGGTTAAAATATTAAAAGCAAAACCTTTTTCCGAAACTTCATTTAATGTTTGTATGGTTTCTAAAATATATGACAGCCAATTTTCATCTGTATTTTCTAATTTAACATTAAAAATACCGCTGGCAATCACATAATCATATTTCTTATTGGGCAAAGATGCTGTCCAGACCGCATTTTTACTTTCTGTAAAAGTTATTACTGCTTCTTGTATCATTTCTTCCGCTATATCAAAGCCAGTATAATTGAAGTTTTCATACTTTTTACTGTAATACTCAAACATAGAACCAAATCCACATCCGAAATCTAAAACTGAAAAAACAGGTTCGTCAATTAATGTTGATAAAACGTCAAATCTTAATTCTTGCGATTCTTTGGAGTTCCAATCAACTCCTTGAGGTGTCGCTCCAAATTGTTTGATTTTTGCAGTATAATATTCTCTTACTTCTTCTATTAATTTTGACATTGATTATTTTTCTTTTAAAAAAGTTGCTGCTTTGTCTCCTTGATTAAAAATCAAATCTAAAATAGTTACTCCGTGCTCAAAGGGTGGATATAATTGTTCGTATTCAGAATATCCGGCATAATTAAAATAGTGAATATTTATACCCGAATCAGAAAAAATTTGTTCATTCATATAATCTTTCGCTGCAGGGCCTGAATAATAATCTGTTCCATTAAGGTCTAAACATATATCCAAAAGACGTTCGGTTCTTTCTTCTTTTAATACAAATTCACTAGAAAATTTAAATTGTTTATCAATCCCTAAATAATCGGATATTCCTTTTAAAAAATGCACATTAATTTCTGTTAAATACTCTGAATTAACAGTCATATACAATTCTTGAACAAAATCTTTTACTTCTTTAAAACACTTTGATTTTGAATACGTTTGATTCAAAATATTCCAATGCTCTTTATTCCAATTAACATCAGAAACTTTTGTTTCTCTTATCTTTTGAAAAAATTTACCTTTTACTATTATTGGAATTGTTAACCATTTTAATCCTTGTGCAGTTTTGATTAGATTTCTATTTCTCCAATCTCTGCGTGTATACTGCATATCATCATAAATCACAAACTCATCAGAAACATTAATAGCATCAAAATATCCTTTCCATGGAATATAATTAGATTGGGTAATAACTATTTTTTTCATTTATATTATTGTCCAATCAAGCTGCGGTCTTATAAACCCGCTTATTTTCCCTAAATAACCCGATTCTCTTTTAACGTCTTTTACCTCAAAAGTTAACAACTCTGTGTTTTGAAAGAGAGAAGTCATTGTATCTGAGTGAATATACAAATGTATTTGATAAACATCATTATTTAAAAAATTAGCTGGTATATGACATTTTAATTCGGTGATTGATTGTAAGGTACAATTAAATTTTCCTCCAGTTCCAAACACGACATCTCCTTTTATAGTTCTCAAATCGTAACCGATCGAAATGCGTTCTTGATTGGTTTGATTCACAATTTTCAAACAAATATCAACAGCAGAAGTAACGTCAATTACTTCCTCTTTATCTAATGTTGAGGCATTTTCGATTGCTGCAGAAAGTATCCGAACATGCTCATTACCTTCAGCTTCTTCAATAGTATCAAAACTAATTTTACGCTCTGAAAAAGAACTACTTTGTAAATAATCTGAGATTACTTTACTAGGCTCTCCGTTTCCAAAAATCTTTCCATTGCTCATACTTATAACACGTGTACAAAGAGTTTCTATTGCTGCCATATTGTGACTCACAAACAAAACAGTTCTTCCTTCGCCTCTAGAAATATCTTGCATTTTACCAATAGCTTTCTTTTGAAATTCTGAATCTCCAACAGCCAAAACCTCATCAATGACTAAAATCTCAGGTTCTAAAAAAGCTGCTACCGCAAATGCCAAACGAACTGTCATTCCAGAGCTATATCTTTTTACGGGTGTATCTATATAACGTTCACAACCTGAAAACTCAATGATCTCATCAAGTTTTAACGCGATTTCTTTTTTGGTCATTCCTAAAATTGCACCATTTAGATATATATTCTCACGACCTGTCATTTCTCCATGAAAGCCAGTTCCGACTTCTAATAAAGAAGCTATACGTCCTCGAGATTTAATCTTTCCAGTTGTGGGAGCGGTTACTTTTGAAAGTATTTTTAGTAAGGTCGATTTTCCTGCTCCATTTTTTCCAATGATACCAAGAACTTCTCCTCGCTCTACCTCAAAATTAATATCTTGTAAAGCCCAAACATATTCTGATGATCCTTTTGTAGAACGATCATTGATATCACCAATTTTTAAATATGGATTTTCTTTTCCTCTTATCTGATGCCACCATCTGTTTATATCATGGCTTAAAGTTCCAGTACCAACTTGTCCTAAACGATATTGTTTAGAAATATTCTCTGCTTTTAATATTATATCTTTTTCCAACTATAATTTATAAAATGGGGTGATAAGTTTACCTAAGACTCTTTTTTACAACAGTATAAATTAAACTGTATCTATAAAGCTCTTTTCTGTTTTATTGAAAATCAAAAGTCCAATAAAGAATACTGCAATTGTTAAAATCAAAGTATATGCTAATCCCGAAAGTGAAATCTCTCCTACGTCTAAAAGCATATAACGTGAGGTTTCTATAATATAGGCTAAAGGATTGTATTCTACTATCCAGCCATAGGCAGGTAATTTTTGTTTGATTAATTCCATTGGATACATTACTGCAGATAAATACATTAATAACTGTATTCCAAAACCAATTAAATAACTAAAATCTCGATATTTAGTAACCATCGAAGAAATCAACATTCCTAAACCTAAGCCTAAAATTCCCATTATCGAAATTAAAATTGGGAATGCCATCAATGAGATATTTAGACTCAACTCTGATCCTTTAAAATAATAGAAAATATAAAATGCTATAAAAATTAAAAACTGAATACCAAATTTAATTAAATTAGAAATCACAACAGAAAGAGGTGTTATAATCCTTGGGAAATATACCTTTCCAAATATTGCTGCATTAGATTTGAATGTATCTGAAGTTCCATTTAAACAAGCAGTAAAATAATTCCAAACAGTAATTCCTCCTAAATTAAACAAAAACGGAGGAACAGAACCTGTATTAATTCCTGCAACATTATTAAATATTATAGTAAAGGTTATAGAAGTAAATAAAGGTTGAATTAAATACCAAAGTGGCCCTAAAACTGTTTGTTTGTAAACTGTAATAACATCACGTTTTACAAAAAGAAATAGTAGATCTCGATACTGCCAAATTTCTTTAAGGTTAAGAGAAAAAAAATTATTCTTTGGTGTTATTTCAAACAACCATTCATTGTTAGAATTTATATTATTCATCTATTGTATACAATTGAATTGTAAAAAAAATATTAAACTGGATATTTATTTACCCTCTATAATTAACAAGATTTTTATTCTTTTATAAATTATTTAAAAAGTAAAAAGGCGTTTTAAAAAACACCTTTTTTGAAATTATATATCTAAATTAATTTTATGCGAAAAGAATTATTTGTCTAAAACCTCAAAAGTAGAATTCATACTTTTAAACTCTGGAACAATTTTTTTCATCTTTGCTACTATATCATCATTATCATAAAAATCAGCTATTCCGATAAGCTCATCAATATCAATATGAAGATTTTCATACTCATCTTGTATTTCCTGAGCAATCATAATTTTATTATGATAAGTTGGCAATGTTTTAGAAGTATCATTTAATAATTCTTCATAAAGCTTTTCACCAGGTCTTAAACCAACAATCTTAATCTTTATTTCCTTATCTGGAATAAAGCCTGCAAGCTTAATCATTTTTTTTGCTAAATCTATTATTCTAACAGGTTTACCCATATCAAAAATATAAATCTCACCTCCATTACCCATTGCACCAGCCTCTAAAACTAATTGGCAAGCTTCTGGAATTGTCATAAAATAACGAATGATATCCTGATGCGTTATTGTAACAGGACCTCCTTCGGCAATTTGTTTAGTGAATAAAGGCACAACGGATCCATTAGAGCCTAAAACATTACCAAAACGCGTTGTAATAAATTTTGTTTCACCCTCAATCTTTTCTCTTTGATTTTTCAGGAATAATGATTGTACATATTTTTCCGCTATTCGTTTGCTAGCTCCCATTACGTTACTAGGATTAACGGCTTTATCTGTAGAAACCATAACAAATTTCTTTACATGATATTTACAAGCTAAATCTGCTAAGTTTTTAGTCCCTTTAATATTAGTTAATATGGCTTGAGCAGGATTTTCTTCCATTAAAGGAACGTGCTTGTAGGCTGCAGCATGAAAAACAACATGCGGATTATAGTTTTTAAATGTTTTTTCTAATGCTTTTTTACTTCTTACGTCTGTAATTACTGCAACTATTTGAGTTGATGAGTTCATTGCCATCGTTTCTAAACATAAGTTATGAAGCGGTGTTTCTGCATGATCCAGCATTATGACTTTTTTCGGATTGAAACCCAAAACTTGTCTTACTATTTCACTTCCAATAGAGCCTGCCGCTCCAGTAATAAGTATTGTTTTATCTTTAAGCTGTTTAGAAATAGATTTACTATCTAAAACAATTGGTTTTCTTTCTAATAAATCTTCAATTTGGATATTTTTTACTTTTTGAGAAATTTCTTTTTGATTTTCCCAATCTGAAATTAAAGGAACGGTATAAACTCTATAATTGAATTCTAAGCATTGATCAACGATCAGTAATTGATCTTCTTTCGATAAACTTTTATCTGCTATAATCACTCCTTCTGCAGCAACAGAACGCATTAATGCAGGCAATTTTTTTCTCAAAATCAAAATAGGTAGATCCAGCATTCGTTTAGATGCATTTTGATTATTTTTATCTACAAAACCAACAATTTTAAATCGTGAAGGCGTTTCAAATTTTAAAGCATTGGCTACTGAAATTGCGTTGGCGTCTGTTCCATAAATTACTGTTCGAATTAATTTAGAATTGGCTTTTTCAGAAAAATACATTTCAAAAGTCTGTTTTACCACTACACGATATAAAAACAAACCACAAAATGACAATACTAGATTAATAAAAAGCGCTGTATTTAAAAAAGCTTTATGTCCGGTATAAAGTTCAAAAACTAGATTAAAAAACAGAAAAAACACTAAAACTGACATTTGCGAAAATAACAGTTTTATAGCATCTATATAAGAAGAGTGCCTAATAATACCCGAATAGGTTCTAAATAACCAAAAGAAAAAGACATTTACCAGAATTAAACCAGAAACGATATAAGAACGGTGTGATGTAATGATGTAGCCGATAGCTGTACCTTCAAACAGCATATATGTAAATGTAAAAGAAAAAACAAGAACCATTACATCTATAGCAACAATAACCCACCTAGGCAGATAACTAAGGTTATTAATATTAGCCCTTAGATTCCTAGGAGAGAAAGTGTTATATAATAAAGAGGCTGCCTTGGTTTGCTTGTCTGTATTCAATTTTAATTCAGTTTAAATCTGTAAGCTTTGTATGTTTTACAAAAATACAAATTAAAGGGTTTAAAAATTCATTTAAATAAAAAAACTAAGTTTTGTTTCATTTATGTATAACTTGATTATCTATAAAAATATTTTAAAAAACATTGAAATTTAATAATTCAGAGATTAAATGTGTTATAAACTATCTATAACGCTTTTAATTCTAAGCTTTTCATCATTACTAAGACTAGGGCTTGATGGAAGACATAAACCGTTTAGAAAAAGATCATCTGACACACCATTTCCATAATAAGGAAAATCGCAAAACAAAGGCTGTAAATGCATTGGTTTCCATAATGGTCTGGTTTCAATGTTTGCCTTTTCAAAAGCAGCTAACAAAATATCTCTACTTTTGTTTTTGCTTGACTGAATTAAAACAGTTGTTAACCAGTAATTTGAATTATAATCTTGATTTAAATTTTTAAAAACAGTAATTTCTTTTACATCTTTGAAAGCATCACAATAAAAATCATGAATCTCTTTTTTTGCATTTAAGTTGTCATCCAGAATTTTCATCTGGCCAAGTCCAATTCCTGCACACACATTACTCATTCTGTAATTATATCCAATTTCACTATGCTGATAGTGAATAGCTTTATCTTTTGATTGGGTAGCAAAAAAAATGGCTTTATCTTTTAGTTTTTTAGAATGTGTTATTAAGCTGCCTCCGCTAGAAGTAGTAATAATTTTATTTCCATTAAATGAAAAAATTCCAAAATCTCCAAAAGTCCCACATTTCTTTCCCTTATACATACTACCAAGAGCCTCTGCACTATCTTCAATTATAGGAATTCCATATTTAGTTGCTATTGCATGAACTTCATCTACTTTATAAGGCATTCCATATAAATGAACTGCAATTATTGCTTTTGGTTTTTTCCCTTTAGAAATTCTATCTTTAATTGCAATTTCAAGATATTCCGGACAAATATTCCAAGTTTCAACTTCGCTGTCTACAAAAACAGGGGTTGCGCTTTGATACAAAATTGGATTTGCTGATGCAGAAAATGTCATACTCTGACAAATAACCTCGTCTCCAGCCTTAACTCCAAGCAAAATTAGTGTTAAATGTATGGCTGAAGTTCCGGAATTTAAGGCTGTAACAAAAACATTTTTACTTAAATATTCTTCTAAATCTTTTTCAAATTCATTAACATTAGGGCCTCCTGAAGTTATCCAATTTTCATCTAATGCTTTTTGAACATACTTTTGCTCGTCTCCACCCAATTTAGGTAGTGATAAAAAAATTCTTTTATCACTCATTAATTTTCCAATAATCTGATTCATATCTGACATCATCTTCGCTCACATTCGATAATGGCAAAGTTGAAAATGAAATTAATTTCGAATCCTTTTCTAAAGACTCTACAGCATTTGCGTAACCTGCAGGGATATGAATAATTTTACTATCAGAGGCAGATGCTGAAACAGTTTCGACAAGTAAATCTTTTGATGGATTGTCCCAATTATCAATTTTTACAAAATGTATTTTAAAAGATCCACTTATGCAGTAAAAATTTTTAGCATCTAGTTTGTGTCCTTGCCAGGCTCGAATAGGGTTGGACTCAGAATTGCTTATGATATAAAAACGCTCAATACCTGCAAAACTAAAATCGTTTACATAAGATATGCTGCCTCTATGATCTGAAAAACTACCTCCCTGAATTATTTTAGGCTCCATTATATTATTTTTAAACTTGCTTTACGAATTATATAAAACTTCAAAGAATATATCAAAATCAATGGAAGCGTAATTAATATAAAAAGAATTGGTGCATCAAGTTTTTGATACAAAAAAATAGTTACTATAGAAACAAGACCCTGAACAACTGCATAAATTAGTGCGACAACACGATGTTGAATTTTATATTCATTACTTAATATCTGATAAAAATGTAACCTGTGAGCTTCAAAAATATTTTGTTTCAAATAAAGTCGATGTAAAATAGTACAAATAGCATCTACTCCATAAACAGCTAAAAATAAGAGCCAGATAATTGAGTTTGTAGCTAAGATTAATTTCAAGATTAAATAAATTATCCAAAAAGCAATTGCAATACTTCCTACATCACCAGCAAAACATTTTGCTTTTTTTCTATAATTAAAAAAAAGAAAAACCAGACTTGCTGTAATAGCATAAATTATTAGATCAGCATCGATAAAAAGCTGTATTTTTTTATTTACATACCACAAACTTCCCATAACTATTAATGTATATAAACCAGTAATACCGTTTATACCATCCATAAAATTATAGGCATTGATAATACCTATTGCAAATACATATGTTATAATAATCCATAATATATTTATGCTGGAAAAAACATTTAAATCATAAAAAATCAAGCTAATCGCAATAAAGTGAACCGATATTCTAATTTTATTAGATAAACTCTGAATGTCATCCCAGAAACTAACAAGACTCACTAATGTAATTCCAATAAAGAAAAAATAATTATACTTTAAATTTTGAAAGAAATAAAGCAATGCGGCAAACCAAAAAATTATACCACCCCCTCTTAATGTAATTTCCGTATGTGAACTTCGCAGATTAGGTTTGTCAATAATATTAAATCGATCTGCTATTTTGAAGTAAACGAGTTCAATTATGAATAATATAAGAAATAATATGACGTAAATCATAGCCTAAATTGGGGTTAAAAAATTATAATTTAGATTTTATATTTTAAAATATTTAAAAGATACTCTCCATAGCCAGACTTTTTAAGTGGTTGAGCTAAATCTTTTAATTGTTCAGAAGTTATAAAACCTTGTCTCCACGCAATTTCTTCAATACAGCCTACTTTTAATCCTTGCCTTTCTTCTAAAACTTGAACAAATTGTCCTGCTTGCATTAAACTATTAAATGTTCCAGTATCAAGCCAAGCAGTACCTCTGCTTAATATTCCAACTTTTAAATTTCCTTTTTCAAGATACACTTTATTTACATCTGTAATTTCGTATTCTCCTCTGGCACTAGGTTTAATATTCTTTGCAATTTCAACAACTGAATTATCATAAAAATACAATCCAGGAACTGCAAAATTGGATTTAGGCTCTAATGGTTTTTCTTCAATAGAAATTGCATTCCTATTATCATCAAATTCTACAACTCCATATCTTTCAGGATCAGAAACATGGTATGCAAAAACAACTCCGCCTTCTGGATTAGCATTTTCTTTTAATAACTGCTGCATGTGGGTTCCAAAAAAGATATTATCTCCTAAAACTAAGGCAACTTTATCATTTCCTATAAACTCTTCTCCAATTACGAAAGCCTGTGCTAATCCATTTGGATTTGGTTGTTCAGCATAACTAAATTTACATCCGATATTTTTTCCATCTCCTAACAATTTTTTAAAATGCGGTAAGTCATGAGGTGTAGAAATAATTAAAATTTCACTAATCCCTGCCATCATTAAAGTAGAAAGTGGATAATAAATCATTGGTTTATCATAAACAGGCATTAATTGTTTACTTACTGCTAAGGTTAGAGGGTGTAATCTTGTCCCTGAACCACCTGCTAATATAATTCCTTTCATGTTTTTATTTTTTTAATTATTTAAAATGAAAAAATTCATCATCTAATTATAAACTCATCATTTTTTTTAAACTTTGTTTATAATCTGGAACACTTACATTGTAAGTTTTTTTAATTTTTGACTTATCTAATAAAGAATATGCTGGACGTTTTGCAGGAGTTGGGTATGATGATGATGGAATCCCGCCTAATTCGCAGTTATATCCACCAATTTCTTTTATAGCTAAAGCAAATTCATACCAACTAATTTCTCCTTCATTAGAAAAATTATAAATTCCAGCCTTCCAATTTGAATTAGTAATTATCAACATAATACTTTGTGCCAAATCTGCAGCATAAGTTGGACTTCCTATTTGATCATTGACCACATTTAAACTATCTCTCTCTTGCATTAATCGTGACATCGTTTTTACAAAATTATTTCCGAAGCTTGAGTACACCCAAGATGTTCTAATAATTATTGCATTAGGATTTTGTTTCAAACAAACCTCTTCTCCTGCTAGTTTGGTTTTACCATACACATTAATAGGTTTTGTTAGCGCTTCTTCATTTAACGCAATAGATGAAGTTCCATCAAAGACATAATCAGTAGAAATGTGTATTAGATTAGCATTATTTTTTGAAGACCAATGTGCCAAAACCTCTACTGCTAAATGATTAATAATATCCGCTAATTCGGTTTCCGACTCTGCTTTATCTACAGCAGTATAGGCTGCACAATTAATAATTATATTTGGATTAACTGACTCTAATTGACTTTCTAAAATTGATAAGTTATCTAAAGCAACTTGGTTTCTATCAGCAAAAATCCATTCAAATTGGGAATAAATTTTAGACAATAAATTTAACTCTGAACCTAATTGTCCATTTGCACCTGTAACTAGTATTTTTTTCATTAAAACAAACTATTACAATTTTCAATAAAAGGAAGAATTTGATCTTTTTCAGAAACAATGGCTTGATCTAAATTCATCCCCCAATTAATGTTTAAAGATGGATCATCAAATTTAATTCCTCCTTCAGAAGCTTTATTATAAAATTGATCGCATTTGTACATAACAGATGCTGTTTCACTAATTACTGAAAAACCATGCGCAAAACCTTGAGGAACTAATAGTTGTTTTTTATTCTCCGCAGATAATAAAACACTAAATGCTTTACCATAAGTTGGAGAATCTTTTCTTAAATCTACAGCTACATCAATGATTTCTCCTTCCAAAACACGAACTAATTTAGTTTGTGCAAAGGGTGGATTTTGATAATGTAAACCTCTTAAAGTTCCTTTTTTAGAAAAAGACTGATTGTCCTGAACAAAGTCAATTTCTATCCCTAAATCCTCAAACTTAGTCTTACTGTAAGATTCAAAAAAATATCCTCTTTCATCTCCAAATACTATTGGCTCAACAATTACTAAATCCTTTATAAATGTTTTTTCTATTTTCATATTAATTTAATCTATTTTTATTAGTTAAAGAAATCAACAATTACTTGTTTAATTCTATTTTTATCTTCACTTGTGAGATTTGATCCCTATGGGAGACATAATCCTTTTTAAAATAAATTTTCGGCAATTTTATTTCCATAATATGGATATTTTTCAAAAATTGGCTGTAAATGCATGGGTTTCCAAAGAACGCGTTTCAATATTTTTCTCTTCAAAAGCTAGTCTTAAACTTTCCTTGATCCTGCTTTCAAAAATAGTCGCTTCAATCAAAATTATATTTAACCAATAATTCGAAAAATAATCTTCGTTTAAAACCTCGAACAGTTCAACTCCAACAATATTCTTGAAAATCTCTTTGTAAAAAAAGTGATTTTCTCTTCGCAATTTCACATTCTCATCCAAATTTTTCATTTGTCCAAGACCAACACCTGCGCAAATATTACTCATTCGATAATTATATCCAATTTCGGTATGCTGGTAATGCATTGCCTTGTTTTTAGATTGTGTCGCGTAAAATACAGCTTTTTCTTTTATTCCTTTTGAATTTGAAATTAATACTCCTCCACTTGAAGTTGTAATAATCTTATTCCCATTGAAAGATAAAGCCCAAAAGGTACCGAAAGCACCACATTTTTTACCTCTATAACTGCTTCCTAAAGCCTCAGCACTATCTTTTATAATTGGAATTTGATATCGGTCTGCAATTGCATGAATCTTATTTATTTTATAAGGATTATCATAAAGATGAACTGTTATTATTGCTTTAGTTTTTTTTCCTTTTTAATTCGATCTAAAATCGCCAATTCTAAAAATTCTGGACACATATTCCATGTATCCAACTCACTTTACAAAAACTAGAATTCCTCCCTGATATAAAATAGGATTGGCTGAAGCAGAAAAAGTCTTACTTTGACAAATAACTTCCTCTCCAGCTTTGACTTTTAATAAAATTAATGCTAAATGAATCGCTGAAGTTCCTGATTTTAATCCTATTGCCAATACATAAATTATAGCAACAGTCCACAGAGGAAATAAGCTAAAATCTCTAAATCATTAAAAACTAAAGCAATAGCTGAAAATGAATTGAGATTCTGATTTTGTTTGAGAGACTTTGTACATCATCCCAAAAACTTACTAAACTTACCATTGTTATTCCGGTAAAGAAAAGGTAATTTGTTTGAATATTTTGTGCAAAGTACAGCAAGGCAGAAAACCAAAAAATTATAGCACCTCCACGTAAAGTTATTTCTGTATGTACACTTCGGTGATTTGGTTTGTCTATAATATTGAATCGACCTCCTATCTTAAAGTAAAGCAACATTATAATCATTAAAAAAAATCCTAGTATTGTGTATTGCATTATTTATTAATGAAGCTATGGATAAAAATTAATTTAAGTTTTCTCTTTTTAAATAATTTAAGACTGGTTCTGGTTTCCAGTTCAATATTTTCTTTGCTTTTGAATCATCAAAAGTTAAATCTGATGTAATTTTATTTACTTTCAAAGAATTAATTGGAGATCTATCCCCAAATATATCTCCTAATCTACCAATTAATCTGGCTAAATTTAAAGGTAAGCTAAAACTTTTCTTTTTAGAAATTGCAAAACTTAGTTCGCTAAAACTTGGATTATTCCCATCCGTAAGATTATAAATTCCACCTATAGCGGCAACAACCGGAATCAACTTAGCAACATCGCTTACTAATACCATGCTTTTTTTTGCTTTGCCTCCGTCAATATTAAAATAATAACCCTTTTCTATAGCCCTAACCATAGCACCTAAATTACCTGGAGGATTCTTTCCTACTAATAATGGTAAACGTAAAATTGTACAAATTACATTGTTGGCTTTGCACCAATTCCAAATTAAATTTTCTGCCTCAATTTTACTTAATCCATATGCATCTTTAGCATTAAGTCCCGATTCTTCAGCTATTGCAATTCCAAATTCTTGCCCGTAAACGGAAACGGAACTAATAAATATAAACATTTTAGGTATTGCTGTCTTTTCTAATCCTTTTAAGAGATTTTGAGCACCGACAACATTTACATTATGAAATTGCAACCTCTCTTCATTTGTCTTTGGAACAGTGTGTGCTTTTCCTGCGGCATGAATTATTAAATCAAATTTTTCATTAAATTCAGGTATTTTTTCTTCTAATAAAATATTATAGTCAGATTTAGTTCGTGATAAAGTAATAATATTATCAACTTTTAAAAATTCATTTTTTATAATAGAACCCAAGAATCCATTTGATCCTGTCAAGAGTATATTTTTCAATTTTATTTTTAATTATTTACAATTAGCTGTTCGTCTAACCATATGAACGATTGATTACCAAAAAACAATTCTTCCAGCCAACCCGAGATAGACATTTTATGATATAAATTTTCATTTATATTAATAAAAGGTAAATCAAAAAAATGATGATCTAACTTAATATTATGTCTATCTATCACATATATATTGTTTTCATTATAAAAGGGATATCGTTTAATATCAATATTTGTAGTAATAAGTTTTTTACCGCTGCCGAGAGCTTCAAATACTCGCATGGTTAATCCTCTTTGGTTGGGATGATTTATATCCAAAACAACTTTTGACTGCTTATATAATTCAATTATTTGCTCATGCTTTAAACTAAAGAATGAAATTTTTCTATATTTAAATTTTTTAAAAGATGAATCAAATAATTTAAAAAACAGAAAAACCAATCTACTTGGCGAATAATAAAATGCGAAATTTTTAAGATTATTTTTCACGCACCACGTACCAACTTGCTCACTAATAACATATCTATCTGAATGCGCTGTTCCAATAAAAAGCAAATCATATTTTGTTTTATTTTCAGTAACTAATGAATGATAATCATCTGAAAAAAATAAAGGTCTGAAGCTCAGATTATATTTTTGAGAATCTTTAGAATCAAAAGTATATTTCTTTGTAAAGTTTTTTAGAATTTTGATGCCATTAGGATTATTTTCAAAAGAGTCAAACGTATAATATAGTAAAGTAATGCCGGGGTTCATCTGTACTATCTTATCTATAAAGAATTGAGGCACTACTTCCCCTTTAATTAAAAAAAAGTAATTATATCTCTTTTTTTTAATAATTTTCAAAATATTTTCATAGTAATTAGATATTCGAGTATTGTAAAGATCTCTTTTTAATCTAATTATTCCTTTTGTAAATATTGAGTTACTTGGTCTTTCATCATAATAATCAACCTCTGCTCCTAATGATCTTAATTTATCCGCAATTATATTTTCATAATTGAATAATTTGACAGAAAAAAAAAGTATTTTTTTATTTTGAAAATTTTTATTATCCATTATTTCAACAAACCTTTCTTTTTCATTTCCTCTAAAGATTTACTTAGCTTATCTTCTTGAATTTCTTGTTTAAGAACCCACGCAGAAAACTGTTCAATACCCTCTTTAAAAAACACTTTTGGTTCAAAACCTAAATTCTCCTTAATTTTACTTAAATCAGCATAATTATGACGAATATCCCCTAGTCTAAATCTACCTGTTACAGTTACCGGAACGTCAATATTATATGCTTTAATTAACGCATTAGCCACTTCAAGAACATCAGTAGCAACACCTGTTCCTACATTAAAAACATGTCCGTCTGCCTCCTTTTTTTCAATACCAAGAATTGTAGCTTCTACAACATCATCTATAAAAACAAAGTCTCTGGTTTCATTTCCGTCTTCAAAAATTTGAATTGGATTATTATTTCGAATTTGAGTAGAAAAAATAGACAAAATGCCAGTGTAAGGATTTGATAGTGACTGACCAGGACCATAAACATTTTGATATCTAAACCCTACAGGAGCAATACCAATAGTTGGACAAACGGTCATAATCATTTGTTCCTGATTTTGTTTTGTAATACCGTAAACAGATGAGGGATGAATTTTAGAATTTTCATCTGTAGCTAACAATTCTAAAACTTCATTGTCTGAATAAGTTAGCTCAAAGTTCCCAGCAAGCATGTCATTTTCTTTTCTGTGCGAAGGATAAACAATTCCAAGTTTTGGATGTTTATATTTTCCTTCTCCATAAATGGAACGTGAAGATGCTATTACTATCTTTTCAACTGCGTTTTCATTATTTGCTAATATATCAAGCATTATTGCTGTGCCTTGGATATTAACTTCAACATATTTTTCTATGCAATACATAGATTGTCCTGTTCCAGTTTCAGCCGCAAAATGAACAACGACATTTTGATTTTCTAACGCTTTTTCCCAATCTTCTCTCGAAGTTACTGTTCCTTTTATAAATGTAACTTTATCTTTTACACTTTTATATAATGGTGAAGTAATTTCAGGATTTTCTCCATGTATTTGTTTGGAGAGATTGTCCAAAACTGTGATTTTATGTCCTTTTTCTATAAGTTTCAATGCAAGGTTACTTCCTATAAATCCAGCGCCTCCAGTTATTAGTATATTTTTCATTATATATTATTTGTTTTTTCCCACCTTTTAGTTTCAAAATTGTATTTTTTTATTGGCTTAGCAGGAGATCCTACCGCAATTACATAACTAGGAAGGCTTTTAGAAACCACTGAATTGGCCCCTACAATTGTTCCTTTCCCTATTGTAGTTCCTGGTAAAACAGAAACAAACTCTCCCAGCCAAACATTGTCTTCTATAATTACAGCTTTTGAGTGCAGAGGTCTCTCTATAGGCAAACTATAAGGACTACTGTCATTACTGTCTCCAGAATAACTACCATGTGAACAATCAGATATATAAATTTTACTCGCCATAAGTACATTATCTCCAATAAATACGTGTTCCATAGCCGTAATATGAACATAATCATTGATTTGAACATTTTTACCCATAAATAAAACCTTATTATTGTTCTTTGGATAAGCCTCTAATCTACATCCCACTCCTGTGGTAAATCCCTTTGATATTGACATGTATTTTTTTCCTCTTAAATCAAAAGGAAATCTAATTATTCTAGCATTTTTCCAAATTAATTTAGTTCGGATTACCCAAATTATTAATTTAATAATCGTCAATAAGCTATATCTACTTCTCAAAATATAATTCCCTGTAAAATTCGGTTGTTTGTTGATATGTTCTTTCCCAGCTATAGTTTTTAGACTTAAAAAGTCCTCTCTCAATTGTTTCTTTTCTCAAATTACTATCAATTGATATTTCTTTTATCTTATGAAAAATTTTCTCCGCTGTAGGATCTTGCAGCATCAAATATTCATTTCCTATTACCTCAGGTATTGACGAAGAGTGTGTTGCAACAACAGGACATCCTGCACGTTGGGCTTCTATAACTGGTATTCCAAAACCTTCATATAAAGAAGGATAAAGAAGACAATATGCTCTATTGTAATAGTAATTTAAATCTTCAAGGCTTACCCCTAAAAGGATAAAATAATTTTCAGTTCCAAGTTTTACGTTTAGTTTATACAACTCTTCTTGCGTTAATGCACCGCCTCCAATTATCAAAAGCGGAATTTGAGCCAATCTACAAGCATCCACTGCCATATCAAAATTTTTGTAAGCAGTTCTTCGATCTCCAATATATAAAGCATAGCTATAATCTTCAAATAAATGCTTTTTTTCTATAATCACATTATCGTTTAATAATTTAAAATGCTCGTCGACACCATTGTAGATAACTCTAATTTTATTTTCATTGATGTGAGGCAAAAACCGCAGTAAATCTTTCTTTGTACTCTCCGATACGCAAATAATTCCTTTAGAATTATTAATCGCTGTATTTTTTTGCCAAGAATGAATCTTTTTCCTGAAGCCACTTATAAAATATTCATAAGTAAAATCATGAACTGTTGTTACATTAATTATGTTTTTGCCCTTTTCAATACGATAATGAGAAGAGTGAAAAAGATGTTTACTTTTTTGCTGAGAATTCAAATTTAAATAACGTTCTATGAATAAGTATTTAGAGCTTCTCTGATTTAATAAATCTTGATTAATCTTTAGTTGTTTTCTAAAAAAATTTAACTCAGCATTATTGTACTCCAAGCAAAAGGGTTGAAATTGATTATCTTTTAATAGTCTCTCCAAATGTTGCTGCCACACAACAGAAGCTCCTCCAGCTTTTTGCAACGAGAAAATTATATTATCTAGCTGTATATCCATTAACAATTTTTATTATTCTAAAAAATATTTTAATTCTTATCTCCCTCCTGTTACAATGCTAAAAAAATTAGATGCATTTTTTTTAAACCAAAATCCCAATAGTATAAAAATTGGTATTATTAGTAAAGGGATTGTGAAATATACTATTAATTTTAAAAATTGACTAGATCCAAATATTTTATAAGATACAATTTTTAAAATTTCTAACAAGGGTTCATGACATACATATATAAAGAAAGAAGTTTGCGTCAATGAAATAAGTATCGAATTTATAATCTTAGTTTTAAGAAGTAAAAAATCATAAAAGGACCAAATAGCGACAATGCCAACTAATATGCCAGATTTATGAATTGAATTTAAAATATTCTTATTTAATATTCCTTTATATACTAAAATTGTTTCGGAAAGAATAATAAAAACCCACAAAAACAACAATAAGATACTGATTTTCGAAAACATTTGAATATTTAAATCTAGCTTTTTGACTGCGAATGTACCGCCTAAAGTAAAAAACAAAATTGCCTCATTTGAAAAAATAATAAAATCAAATTGAAACCACCAAGTAATTAGAAGTATCAATAATAAAAGATTTTTAGCATACTTTATAAAAATATAAAATAAAGGAGAAAAGACAATTAAAATAAATAAATCCCTAACAAACCAAAGCTGAAACGGTATAGGGTATATAAAAATTGCTTGTAAAACTTCAGTAAAAGTATAATTAACAATATGCTTTTGTTTAAAAAATGTTGCAGTTTGAGGTAAACTTTGAAGCAAAAAAAACACAACAAATAATAAGCAAGACCAAAATAAATATGGGATAACTAAAGATTTTAATCGTTTTTTTAAAATTAAAAAATATTCATTAGACGTATAATTTTTATTTAAAAAAAGTAAGTATCCTGAAATAATAAAAAAAATAGGAACCGCAATTCTAGCAAGCCCTTGACTTATAAAAAACTGAACCAAAAAATTATATCCTTTTGTTATATTGGGATCTTGTAATATATTTTCTTCTAAATTATATGAATGGAGGAACACAACCATAATCATCGAAAAAAAAGAAATTACCTTCAGTTTATCACTTAAATATCTATCAACCATTATTCAAATATATCTCATATTTTTAATACCTTTGAGTGAGTATTTCATTGTCAATTAAAGAAATCCATTTTTCCATTATCTTTTTTTCGGAAAATTTACCTGAATTCCTCTTTGCATTTCTACCTAAACTATCACGTAACGTTTTGCTTTCAATCAGTGCTTCTACTTTTTGAGAAAACTCATCTATATTACCATTTTCAACTAAAAATCCATTATGACCATCTCTTATAATCTCTGACGGACCTTCAGGACAATTAAACGCAACTATTGGTAAACCAAAACTTTGTGCTTCTAATAAAACCATAGGAAAAGCTTCAAAATGAGATGTCATTATATAAATTGAGCTATCTAGATAATACTTTTCAACATCTTTTGTTGCTCCTTTTAAAACTAAAAAATCATTTAGATCGGTTTCGTTTATTGATTTTTCAATCTTAATCATTTCTGGTCCGTCTCCTAAAACAACAATTTTCCAATCTGGAAACTTTTTTTTTAAATCGATTGCGATGGAAACTAATCTTTCCAGTCCCTTTTCTGGACTTAACCTTCCAACCATCAAAATCTGTTTCCTAATAAGTTGAGATTCTTTTTTTGTCTTGAAAGGAATTGCGTTAGGAATTACTACAACTTCACTGTATTTGTGAAAACTTACTTTTGCAGACTCAGATAAAACTACGATTTTATCCAGAAATCGATAAGTTAGCCTCATGAATATTCTCGAGATTTTTGGAATACTAGAATAAACGATATGCTCGCAAGCAATAATTTTCATCTTTTTATTTAATCTCATAAAAGGCAACAACCAATTATTATTGTGGCCAGTTGAAATTATAAGATTCGTTTTATTTTTTTTTAAATAATTTCTTAATGATAAAACTGTATTGATACTCCATCTTATTTTGCCTGATAATTTTAGAGGTAAAGGTTCATTATCTAAAAACGATAATTTTACCCTATTGTCGATTGCATAATAACTTCCTTTATTTTGTGTTCGTGTTAAGCTTACAATAGTCACACTTTTATATTTCTCAGACAAGATATTTGCTAATGTAACAACAGCCCTTTCAGTACCTCCAGTTTTTGAAATATCAGATATTATTATAGAAACATTCATTCTTCTTGTAATTTTCTTTTTTTACTATTGTTAAATATTTCAAAACAAAAAAAGATTAATAATGCCCACAATAAATCTCTTCCTGAATAAAAAAATTCTGACCTTACAATATACACAGAATAAGAAATCATAACTGTGTAAGCGATAAGAGCATAAATATTCTTTTTTGAAAAATACAGAATTTTAGCAATAAATCTTCCTAAGAAAAACATAAAAACAATCACGCCTATCATCCCAAAAGACATGTAAAGATCTGCTATTATATTTGTACCAAGACCAAGCTCGCTTTCGCCTCCTAATGATATTTTTGTAATCAATGAAGCCGAGGAAGCATCCCACGCATTAATATTGAAGATTGAAAATATAATAGTTTGCATAAAAGGAAAGGGAGCAAGTAAAACTGACAACATTGATTTTCCTAGAGTGACTCCATACACATCTACATAATCAACAGCCACATAAGTGTTTCTATTATTAATTATCAAATCCATAACGATATCTGCTAATCCAGACAATTCACCACCACCTCGCAGAATATTAATAATAAACATACCAATGACACCAATAAATACTAAAGGAACAAATCTTACAAAACTTATCGAACGGTAAAACATAGTATATAGTGCACCACAAATCAATAATAGTTGCAGTGTATTTGCTCGACTACCAGACATTAACATGAGCGCAATAAAAGCCAATGTATATATTACTAAAATTTTATTTAGCTTTTTTATATAAAACTTATCTGTACTCAGTTTGTAAAGATTATTAAATTGCAACGCAAGTGCACAATATAAAAACGGGGGTGTAAATGCTCTAAAATAAGATCCCAAACCAGATGCTTGTACTGATTCCCCAGAATAAGCACCTTTTAGACTAGAATAGCCTCCTGAAGCGATAAACAAGATAAATGAAAGTGCAGAAATTATAGCAAGACCAGTTATATAATTATAAGATTTTACATTGAAGCTATCATTTTTCTCTTTTTCTTTAAATGATATACTTCCAAAAAAATAGGATTGCATTCCTAAGAGTGAAAGAGCAGTAGACCTAGAAATTACATTTTCATTAAATTCATATTTAAATGCAAAATATTTAAGAGGGTCGCTCTGAAACATAAACACAGGGTAAAAAAACATTACAAAAAAGAACGAAAACATAAAAATCATATCAAAATCAAAATAATTCTCTTTCTTTTTTGCTTTCAAAAAAAGAAAAGAACTAAAAAGATATTGAATCATGCAAAATAAATTGAACTCATAATTGTAATAATGAGGGGCTAGCAAAAAAAGCAATATAGATTCTATGAAAAGAATCGCAAAAACTAAAGTCCATTTTGTGAATTTTATATTTTCCATTTGAATTAATAATCCAACCCTATTTCAAGTATTTCAAAATTATAAAACAAAATAATTTAACTAATTTATTTATTTTTGATGAAGATACAGGAATATCTTTTGCATTAAATTCTTTGCTGTTTTCTGAAATTCTTTTATCATTTATTATTTCCAAAAACTCCAAGTATTTACTTTTTGACGATTTATTATAGGATAAAGTATTTAAACAAAAAGCAAAAGTTATTTCAAACAAATTTTTTTTAAATCTTAATTCAACTTCCTCTGAAAGGATTTCATTTTTTAATAAAACACTTTTAATCTCATTATGCATTTCAAAATATCTATCCTTAAAATTACTGCGATAAGAATTCATTGTGCTTCCATATCGAACCATGTAATGATAAAAGGTCTTTCTTAAAAAGTAAAAATTTGGATTAGAGGCTAAAAATGTTATATTAAATAGTTTGTCTTCATATAATACTACTCTTTCGCTTTTAAATCTTAAATTAATTTTTTCAATATATGCTCTTTTATATATTTTATTGCAAGGAGAATTGGGCGAGAATAATTTTACAGAAGGTGCAATACCCTCAATAATCATAAACTCTTGAGTCATCATTTCCTCAGGTGGCATTATAGGTGCCTCTGATATACCATTTGGGAAATCGTAAACTAAATTGCAGCAAACAAGATCGTATTTATTATCAATAGTTTTTGAATAAAGTGATTGATACATTTCATATTCAATCCAGTCATCACTATCAACAAAGGCTATATATTCACCTACGGCCACTTCTATACCTCTATTGCGAGTTAAACCTTGCCCTATATTATTAGTGTTTTTAAAGATTTTTATTCTATTATCTTTCTTTGCATACTCTTCAATAATTAAATAAGAATTATCTGTTGAACAGTCATCAATACAAATAAGCTCTATATCCTCCAAAGTTTGTGATAACACACTATCCAGACATCTATGGAGGTAATCTTCAGCATTGAAAACAGGAATAATAACCGAAACTTTCATATCAAATATATCTATTTATAAATTTGACGTTTCAATGCTTCCAAAAATTTCTTGCCCCATTTTAAATCTGGCTCCATATAATTGCCTTCAGCCCATTCATTCCAAGATTTAATAAAGATAATTCTATTCTCAGGGTCTTTATCAATGACTATATTTATTGCATTCTCTACATGGTTTTCAAATAACTCTGGAGTTGATTCCGTCATAACTAAACCTTCGCGACCGCTTCTTGGTGTATGATCCCATCCGGGAATAATACTAGGATATATATTTTTAATTTTATCTTCTTCTTCTACTAAAAAATATTTCGACATAACACTATATTTAATAGCGTATGCTGACGCGTTGCCGAAAAAAACACTTTTTGTCTTACTAATAATCTTCTCAAAAATTGATCTATGATTGATTATATAGTTATTTAATCGAGTTATGTTTACGGCATCAACTTCTGTCGAAATAATATCTTTTAAATTATTACGAAGGTCATTATGATGCCCTACAAAATAAATTCCAGGCAAATTATTTTCTACAGCAAGCTTTCTCCATGTTTTCATAAAAACCTTAATTTCCTCTGAAGCGAGAGGCTTGTATATCATAAAAAGAGGCTTACCATTAACAGTAATATATCTTTTGTCTTTAAGAGCCGGCAAAATCTCATAAAAATGGGCTGTATAATCTTCAACTCCAGGATACAGTTGCTCAATCAGCACATTCCTATTTTTTAGTCCATGATCAAATCCTTTCCATGTTTCGTTTGCCCAAGCCAGACAGAAAGGAAAATCAGGTTCACCAGATGAAATTACTTCATTAAATGGCCGCTCAATTAATCTTTTACCATTACCAAACCAATAATGCCAATAACAAAATCCTTCCACTCCGTACTCTCTTGCCATATCAGCTTGAGCCTTTCTAGTTTCTGAAACTCTTAAATCGTAATAACCTAAATCTGCAGGTACTCTTGGTTGATAATGACCTTTAAAAAGTGCCTTCGCTTTGCCAACATTTGTCCATTCTGTAAATCCTTTACCCCACCATTCGTCATTTTCAGGTATTGGATGATATTGAGGTAAATAAAATGCTATAATACGTGCTTTTTTTTCCATTCTTAATCTTTAATTCAATCTAATAAGCTCATTGTAAAACTACTAACCACTAACTTTGCTTTCAAAATAATATATTTTCAAATACCCTTATTAAATTCTTATACATTAAAGTTTAATAAACTTTGATCTCAAATCACAAATCACTGATGACACAATTTCCTCTTTAATAAGATATAGAAACAAATAAAAAGTCAAAAAACCCGATGCTGAGGAAATTACTAAGTTAATAAAGGGTGATAGTCCCAGATAACTTATTAACGAAATTATCAGGAACATCAATGTACTAGATATTATATAATAAAGTAAACTAATATTTAATAATTTCAATTTTGATAATTCTTTATAATAAAATATTATCATTATAATTATACCAAGCAACTCAGATAAAACCGCTACAATTGCCGCCCCGATATGCCCCATTATTGGTATTAAAAAAAAATTAGCAACAACACTTAAAACAGCACTCAGGATAACTGCAATAGTATATATATTTTCTTTGCCTTGGGGGTATAGTACTAAATAACCAATAAAATAGGCAATACTAACAATAACAATAATTGGAGATAAAATTTTCATTGTAAGAATGGAAGGAGCAAATGATATACCACCCATTAGTAATGTAAAGTCTTTTGCTAAAGTAAAAAAGAGAATTGAAAAAGGAAATGCTATAATTAAAAAGTAATTGAGTGATTTCTTAATATAAATTAAATATTGATCTTTATCGTTATTAATTAAATACGAAAGTCTAGGAAGAAGAACTGTCCCTAAAGTAGTTATTAGAATTACTACGAAGCGTACTAATTTATTTGCCATTGCATAATATCCTACTGCTTGATTGCCTTTTAAAGACCCTAGCAAAAGAATATCTAATTGAACATATATGCTTACAGATATGCTGGCTATAAAAATCGTTAGAACTGGCTTAAAATGTTTTTTTAAATTTAAATCCTTAAATTTTATCCCTTTAAGATCTAAATGTTTTCTGAGATAGAGTATATTAAATATATTTCCCCCGACTGTTGAAAGCACAACAATAATTCCGTAATTGATATAATCATTTGGGCTTTTAACAAATAAAAACAACAAGATTAAACTAACTATTCTAACTACAAAAAATCTTATTGTGATATATTTTTGATCCTCAATTCCCTGATAAAACCATTCAATTCCAATATTCGAAAAAAAGATACTGGAGCTCATTATCACAATTAACAACTTTAGATGTTGTAATGAATCGATATTTATTACATATAGAAATAATACAACATAAGAAATAATAGAAGTAATTAGTAAAATACAAAGTAATTCTAAAACTAATTTAGTGCGAGCCGCTATGTCCTTTCCCTTATTTGCTGTTTCCCTTATTCCATACATTGGAATTCCAAGTGCAGAAAATAATACAAAATAAGCAATTATTGAGTTTACATATTCAATTTTACCTAAACTTTCAACTCCTATGGCTCTATTAACATAGGGCATTGTAAATAAACCAACCAAAATTCCAAATCCAATTCTAGACACATTTAGAAAATAATTGTATCTAATGCTTTTATCATTCATGTATTGTAAATGCAGTTTTCATATTACTTGGAAACTCTATATCTTTTAAAAATATGCAACCTTTAGAGACTCACTAAAATTATAACTTGACAAATTATCTTTTACAGATAATGAAAATAAACTATTCTAAAAGGTTATTTAACAATCGCCTTAGCATAATAAAAATAATGGTTAAAAATGTCAATAAACCTCCTCCGATAATAGCACCTTTTACTTTTCCAAAACTCTCTTTTGGCAAAGGTAGTATTGGTCTGTCAATAACCTGAATTAGAGGTGTCTCTTTACGCAAAGTAACTTTAGCGAGTTCTGCTTGTTTAACTAATTCAGTAAGTATGGCAGTATTTGCTTGAACATCAACTTGCCTTCTCGCAGAAGGAGTGCGACGGACATTTAGAGCAGGATTTAGATTAAAAGTATTATCATTAGCTACTGCTACACCAGTAATTGCACCATTCAACTCTCCTCGAATAGAATCGACTTGACGCTCTAAAATAGCCATATTCATTCTTGCTTTTTTACTTTTTGTTTCAACATAAAATGATCCCACTTCTTTAACTAAAGCCTCACAAAAATATTTTGAAAATAATTCATTTTTAGAAGAAACATCAATATTAATTACTGCAATTTTTTTATCCTTTTGTCCAACAAATAGGCTTGTTTTTGATAAATTTTCGTATATTTTACCTAAAACACTGTCTTGCACTCGTGTAAAATTTTTTCTATTAGAATTTGGTAAAAATTCAATATTTGTTAATTTAGTATTTTTATTCCACTTTTCCCTAAATTTATTATTTTGAATGTACATTTCTGCTAAAGAAATAACTTTTCCATTTATTGTAACTGGAGAAAGTAACGTTTTTTCCACCATTGATCTTGATTTAAACAACTCTGTCAAATTACTGCCGGTAAAAATACCGCCTGCGCTACCTCCTAAATCCAAACCGAATGAACTCGCTAGTCCTAGCGCACTTCCTAATCCACCTCCAGAAGATTTATCATCTTCTAACGCAAATGATAAAGTCGCAGTATAAACAGGTTTTTTTATAAAAGAATAAGTTAAACCAATTAGTGCCCCCACAATTACAGCTAAGACAATAATTTTCCATTTAGAAAGCAAATAGACATACAGTTCATTTATTTTTTTTATTAGATCTTTTAACGATATTTCATCGTTCTGAACAGGCATATTATTCATCAAAAAACTATTTAAAAGCTGTTACAATTAATAAAGCCAAACTCGAAATTACACTTCCAATACCAACCCATTCTCCTGCCGTCATTTTCTTTTTATCTGGTTTTTCTGGAACAACTATTTGAGAGTCTGGTTCAACCTTTGGATATGATCTAAAAAACAAGAAAGAACCTGTTACTGCAGCTTTACCATTGGGGTAAATAATGTAGGCTTTTTTCTTCCAGCCTTTATTATCAACTCCTCCAACTGAGTTTAAGTAGTATTTAAATCCTTTTCCGCTTCTATAAGGAATTTCAGAAGTTAATAATACATTACCTGTAACTTTTACACCTTCATTATATACTGCAACTTCTATTTCGTCACCTTCGAATAAAGTAACATTTGAATAATGATTTTTATCTTTTACTATTTTTTCCCAATTCACAGGAATAGTAGCATATTTTAACTCATCTCTAAGTTTTTTTGATAAGTTACTTTTCAACGTATCTTTTGTTTTTGAATTTAATTCTTCCTCTGAATTTTGTTTTTTATCTAAATTAAGATTTATACTTTCTAATTGTTCTAATTGCTCTTCTTTGATTGGTCTTTTAATTTTCATACCATCTAAATTAGCAATAGAAGTCAATCCTCCTGCACGCATTACAACATTATAAACAGTTTCTTTTTTATTAGCTAAAACATATTTACCAGGATAAGTAACTGCTCCACTAACTTTAACCATTAAAGGTTTTTCATAAACTGCCATTCTGCGAATATTAATAACGTCGAACGGTTTTAATACAAAATTTTTAATTTGTTCGTTATTATTCGCAGTAATTTCTAATTCGACTAATTCAATTCGTTTTGGATCAGCATCGTCAATGACATCTGATTTAACCATTCTTGCGATTTCAACTCTTTTTGAGGCTGAACCTGTTAAACCCCCAACTTGTACTACTAAATCGTTTAAAGTTAAATTATCCACATATTCATATTCTCCAGGATTCTTAACCTCTCCATCAATTGTTATTTTATATTCTTCTCTAAAATCAAGGATAGAATAAACGGTAACTATATCTTCTCGCTTTAGTTCAATATCAGCATTTAAATCTCCCGATAATGCAGCTGATAAATCTACATTTACAATTTCTGTCGTTAAATCAGTCTTTAAACGAATAATTCTTGCTCGTTTACTATAAGCATCCTCTTTAAGTCCCTCTGCTCTTGTAATAAGATCTGAAATTCTCATTCCTTCATTAAATGAATAATAATCTGGTCTAAAAACGGCTCCTTCAATTTTGATACGATTAGCAAATCGATTTAATATTTTTGACACTTTAACTACATCTCCTGACTGTGGTTGATAAACTCCAAACTCACTTTCATTAACATCATGAATTTTAAATTCTTTTCCTGTTTTTTGCATAACATTTACAGAAGCAGTATAAGCAAACTCATTAAATCCGGATGCAAAATTTAATAAGTCTGAAAAAGTCTCCCCTTTTTTCATCTCAAAAATACCTGGACGCTTTACCTCTCCTTCTACAATAACTCTCTGACTGTATGCTGGAATTCTGATAACATCATTTTCTTTTAAACTAACATTATCAGATTGATCCCCTTTTATTAAAAATCTATAAATGTCGATGTTTTTATAAATTTTGTTATTTCTAATTAATTCAATGTTTCTATAACTTCCATTTTTACCTGGTCCACCCGCTAAATGCAAAGCATTGTAAACTGTAGCTAAAGATGAAATGGAATAATTACCAGGCTGTTTTCCTCCTACAATAGTTATTTTTATGGTTCGTATTTGGTTTAAACTTACGCTGACCTGAGATTGACCAGAACGAACAGTACTGTACACTCTTGCAATTGCAGCTTTAATTTTTTGCGTTGCAGCTTCAATTGACATTCCTGAAACTGCAATTTGTCCTACATAATCTATTGTTATCTTTCCTTCAACACTAACTGGAATACTCGCATTAAATTCTTGAACTCCATAGACACTAACTTGTAATTCATCACCTGGTCCTAAAACATAATTCATTGGAGTAGCTAATTTCAAATCAGGTTCAAAATTTAATGTGGGATTATCAAATAATTCGGAACCAAAAATTAAGGCATTAACTGAATCCTTTACTTTTTCATTCTTAATCTTTTCTTGTTTCCTTCCGAATTCTGAATCTTTATCAGTTGTTTTTAATCTACTATCTTTATTGTCTTTAGAATCGCCTTTGATATTTTTTTTCTCATAATCTGCAAGTTTAATTTTTAATTTATTAAACTCTGTTTGACTCATTCCTTTTGACAAAGCCATTGATTCGACTCCCTCAATAGTTGCATTATTACTTTTTAATTGAGCACTAATTTTAGCCAAATCATCATCAGACAAATAATCAACTTTAACTGTACTCAAGTCTTTAGACCTAAGTATATCTTGAGCATTTGCACTAAAAGATATTGATAAAATAAAAAAGAGAGTAAGAACGTATGTTATTTTTTTCATATAGAATGATAACTTTAAAAGTTGAAAAAAATTAAGCTTATGAATATTGTTTTTGATAGTATGCCTTATAAGCTCCAGAGGTTACATTTTGTAACCACTCTTCATTATCAAGATACCAATTTATAGTTTTTTCTAGACCTTCCTCAAAAGTAACAGACGGTTTCCATCCTAGTTCTTTATTGATTTTTGAAGCATCAATTGCGTATCGCAGATCATGTCCAGGCCTGTCTTTTACATAAGTTATTAGTTCTTGACTAGTTCCTTCAGTTCTGCTTAACTTTTGATCCATAATTTGGCATAAAAGCTTAACCAAATCAATATTTTTCCATTCATTGAAACCACCAATATTGTAAGTTTCATGATTTTTTCCTTCATGAAAAACCAAATCAATAGCAATAGCATGATCTTCAACAAATAACCAATCTCTCGTATAATTACCATCTCCATAAACAGGTAAGGGTTTCTTATTGATGATATTGTTTATAAAAAGTGGAATCAATTTTTCTGGAAAATGGTATGATCCATAATTATTAGAACAATTAGTTAATACATAAGGCAGTCCATAAGTTTCTCCATATGCTCTTACAAAATGATCTGAACTTGCTTTTGATGCAGAATAAGGAGAATTTGGATCATACGGAGTAGTTTCTGTAAAAAGTCCTTCAGACCCAAGCGATCCATAAACTTCATCAGTACTTATATGATAAAAACGTTTGCCTTCAAAGTTACTTTTCCATTGATTTTTTGCTGCATTTAGCAAATTCATTGTCCCAATTACATTCGTTTTTACAAAAGCCAAAGGATCTTCAATAGAACGATCAACATGAGATTCTGCAGCTAAATGTAAAACACCGTCAAAATTGTGAGTCGAAAAAAGTTCATTTATAAAAACTTCATCCACAATATCTCCTTTTACAAAAGTATAGTTAGGCTGATTTTCAATATCTTTAATATTTTCTAAATTACCAGCATAAGTCAATGCATCCAAATTAAAAATTTGATATTCTGGATATTTATTTACAAAACGGCGCACTACATGTGAACCTATAAAACCTGCACCTCCTGTTATAAGAATTTTTTTCATTGTCTCTTCTTAATTTAATAAATCTGAATTTATTTTTTCTAACGCACTATAAATATCTTTCACATCTTGTGAGTTTTCCTTTTGTAGAATTAAATTTGCCGTATCTGTGTAAACAAAAATAGTATTTTTAACCCCTAGAAAAGTAGTATGTTTATCACTGCCAATAACCATATTACCATTGTTATCTACTGGATGTCCTTTTGAAACTAAATAGTCATAAACCGATTCAAAAGAACCTAAATCTGACCATGAAAAAGAAGCCGGTACTACTTTAATTTTTTTACTTCGTTCCATTACAGCATAATCAATACTTATTGATGGAATTTCCAAAGATGAATTTAAATCCAATAAACCATTTTCACTAGATTCCCATACGGCTTTAGATTTCTCATAAACATCAGGTTGAAATTGTTTTAATTCTTCTAAAAGAACATTTGCTTTAAAACAAAACATACCGCTGTTCCATAAAAAATTTCCTCTTGCAATAAACTCCTTCGCTGTAGTTTCATTTGGCTTCTCACGAAACGAAATTACTTTATCGCCTTTTGCTTCGATATAACCATAACCTGTTTCTGGTTTTGTAGGTATAACTCCGAAAGTAACAATAAAACCATCTTCAGCTTTTGAAACGGCTTCACTTATTGCCTTGTTATAATTTTCCATTTGATCAATAATATGATCCGAAGGTGTAATAATTAATATGTCATCTGGATTTGATGCAAATGCAGCGAAAGCAATTGCTGCTGCTGTATTTCGTGGTGTAGTTTCAATTACATTTAAATATTCTGTATTTGATTTGTCCATCACTTTTCCACTCAAATGATGATTATCTATATTTCCGATCACCATTACTTTATCTACTAAATGACTATTACGATCAACAGTCATCTCAAATAATGATTTGCCATCAAAAATTTCCAAATATTGTTTTGGCTGGCTCTTACGTGAAAGCGGCCATAATCGGCTTCCAACTCCACCAGTTAAAATTACATGTGTTATCGACTTATTTTTTTCCATTTTGTTCTAAATAAAAAAGATATTCTAATTACTACAATCTATTATCAGATATAGCACCCAAAACTCCTTTTACATCATATAATAAACTATTTGTTTTTTGCAATTCTGAAAAATCTAATTCTAAAAATTCAGCATGAGCAACTCCTAAAACTACTGCGTCAAATTTTTCTTTTGGAACAGAATTTACAGTCGTTAATTTATATTCTTTTTTCACCTCTTCTATATTTGCAAGCGGATCGAAAATAGTTACTGATATTCCATATTCTTTTAATGCTTTCACAACATCAACAATTTTTGTATTCCGAACATCAGGGCAGTTTTCTTTAAAAGTAATTCCTAGCATTAAAAGATTAGCTCCATTAACCGAAATTCCTTTTTTTATCATTAACTTAACAATTTGTGAAGCTACATATTCTCCCATGCTATCATTTAAACGTCTACCGGCCAGAATTATTTCAGGATGATATCCAAATTCTTGTGCTCTTTGTGCAAGATAATAAGGATCTACTCCAATACAATGACCTCCAACCAAGCCTGGTTTAAATGGTAAAAAATTCCATTTTGTAGCCGCAGCTTTTAATACTTCTTGAGTATCAATATTCATTAAATTGAATATTTTAGCTAATTCATTTACAAAAGCAATATTAATATCTCTTTGTGAATTTTCTATAACTTTTGCTGCTTCAGCTACTTTTATTGTTGGAGCTAGATATGTTCCTGCAACAATAACTGATTTATAAAGCTCATCTACTTTAATACCTATTTCAGGTGTAGAACCAGAAGTTACTTTCAAAATCTTTTCAACTGTATGCTCTTTATCACCTGGATTTATTCTTTCAGGAGAATATCCCACAAAGAAATCCTCATTAAATTTTAATCCAGAAACTCTTTCTAAAACTGGAACGCATTGTTCTTCTGTAACACCTGGATAAACCGTTGATTCGTAAATTACAATATCTCCTTTTTTCAACACTTTACCAACTGACTCACTTGATTTATATAAAGGAGTTAAATCCGGACGATTATTTTTGTCTACAGGAGTTGGAACCGTTATTATAAAATAATTACAATTTTCAAGATTATTTAGAGAATTAGTACAGTATAATCCTGTTTTAGCATTAGTATTATCAACTATGACTTTTTTCAAAACATCCTCGTCAACTTCCAAAGTAGAATCGATGCCCTGATTTAAATTTTTAATCCTTGACTGATTTATATCAAAACCAATAACTGAATATTTTGTCGCAAACAGTCTAGCCAAAGGGAGTCCGACATACCCTAATCCTATAATTCCTATTTTTATATTTTCTTTCATTTATATCTTACTTTAATCACAACAGCACACGGCTTCGCCATTCCAAGTCCCATTTTGCGCCTCGGTTATTAAAAAGTATAATCTCGGCAAATATAGCACATTAAGTCAATTTATTCAATACGGTTTCATGTAAACCTTTAAAAACTTAATCCAAAAGCGCAACAACAGCATCAAACCCCTATCTATCAGTATATAACAATTTATCTTACAAAAAAAACAGTGTATAAAATTCAAAATAATTGAATTTTATACACTGTTTATATTTTAAAGCGGTACAGTTTTAACTAAATTGAATTATATCTAATCTTTAAGACGCATCCTAATGATTCTAAAACTAAAATACAATATGTATTAGACATTTCTTTTACAATTGCACTTTGATTACTAAAAACTCCAGATTCTAATTTGATTTTATCTCCTACTTTTATTGAAGTTATAGATACATCACTAATGTTATCTGCCTTTAAACTTGTCTTAATAATATCAATTTCTTGATCGCGAACTATAGCAGGTTTCCCCAGCCAAAACAAATATCTCACTACACCAGCAGCTTCAAAGACAGAATTCCTATCTGATTCTTCTAATTGAACAAAAACATACGAATTAAAAAGAGGCACTTCTACCTTTTTTTTTCGATCAGACCATTGTTTAACTTGGGTAATTATTGGACAATAACATTCAATACCTATTTGACTAAGTTTCTCGGCAACTTTTTTTTCCCACTTAGGTTTCGTATATACTACATACCAATTCATAATTTTTTTATTTATATTGAAATAACACCGTAACCAACCACATCTATATTCAATCTCATTAATTTTATTTCAAGAATAGAATTAATTAAGAACCGATTCCTTTATAAATAAATCCAATCTTCTCTAATTCTTTTGCATTTAAGATATTCCTACCATCAAAAAGGAATGCAGGCTTACGCATCGAGTCATAAATTTTTTGCCAGTCATAAGTTATGAATTCATCCCATTCAGTTAAAACTGCAATTGCATGAGCCCCTTTGCAAGATTCATATGGATTTTCAAATATTGTTAAAGCATTACTATTTTCTTCTTTAGTACGAGTTTCTAAATAATCTAAATCGCTCAACATTTTATGTCTTTGCACTTTCGGATCGTATACAGAAATTTTTGCCTGTTCATTAATTAAATCATCAGCTACATAGATTGCCGCAGATTCTCTCGTATCATTTGTATCTTTTTTAAATGCCCAGCCAAGAAATGTAATTTTCTTGTCTGCTACTGTATTGTATAATGTTTGGACAATTTTATTAGAAAATCTTCTTTTTTGGTGATCATTCATTATAATAACTTGCTCCCAATAATCAGCTACTTCATTTAGTCCATATGATTTTGCAATGTAAACTAAATTTAAAATATCTTTTTGAAAACAAGAGCCTCCAAAACCAACAGATGCTTTTAGAAATTTTGCCCCAATCCTACTATCCATTCCAATTGCCTTTGCTACCTCACTAACATCTGCTCCAGTTTTTTCACATAATTCAGACATAGCATTTATAGATGAAATACGTTGTGCTAAAAAAGCATTTGCTGTAAGTTTAGACAACTCTGATGACCAAACATTAGTTGTTAGAATTTTATCTTTTTCTACCCAATTTGCATAAACATTAACTAAAGCATTAATAGCCTCCTGACCTTCAGTTGTTGTATCACCACCTATTAAAATTCTATCTGGATTTAATAAATCAGTTACAGCCGTTCCTTCGGCTAAAAATTCAGGATTTGATAGAATCTGAAACTGAACTCCATTTCCTGTATTATCTAAAATACTTTTTATTGCTTCAGCTGTTCGTACAGGTAAAGTTGATTTCTCTACCACAATTTTATTCTGTTTTGCAACTTTTGCAATCTGCCTAGCACATAACTCAATATATTTTAAATCAGCAGCCATACCTTTACCCTTACCATAAGTTTTAGTTGGCGTATTGACCGAAATAAAAATTACTTGCGCTTCATCGATTGCTTTTTCAACTTCTGTAGAAAAGAAAAGATTTCTTCCTCTGGCTTCAGCTACAATTTCAGAAAGACCCGGCTCATAAATCGGGATGTTATCTGTATTTGGATCATTCCAATCTTTAATTCTTTGCTCATTCAAGTCAACAACAGTCACCTTTATATTTGGGCATTTTTGAGCTATAACGGCCATTGTTGGACCTCCTACATAACCTGCACCAATGCAACAAATTTTTGTAATTTCCATTTTTTACTATTATCTCGATTCTTATTTTATTTTAAATTATTCCAATACCAGCTTACCGCCTCTTTTAATCCTTCTTGTAAAGAATATTTTGGATCATAACCAAGTAGTGCTTTAGCTTTATCAATACTAGCAAGCGAATGTGGAATATCGCCAACTCTATTCGCACCATAAATAATAGGCACATCAGCAATTTTTGAATCAAATTCGGCTAAATATTTTTTTAAATATCCAACTAAATCATTTAAAGTATTTCTATCACCAAATGCTGTATTGTAAACCGTATTCACAGCTTCCAGATTTTGACTTGTGATAGCCAACTCATTCATCTGAATAACATTATCTATGTATGTAAAATCACGAGAATAATTTCCATCACCATTAATAATGGGACTTTCATAATTCATCAATTGCATTACAAACTTTGGAATAACTGCGGCGTAAGCTCCATTTGGATCTTGTTTTCTTCCAAAAACATTAAAATATCGTAATCCTATTGTTTCTAAACCGTACGTTTTGCTAAAAATATCGGCATACAATTCGTTTACATATTTTGTTATAGCATAGGGAGATAATGGCTTACCTATAATATCTTCAACTTTTGGCAGACCTTGAGAATCACCATAAGTTGAAGAACTTGCTGCATAGACAAAGCGCTTTACTTTGGCGTCACGAGAAGCTGACAACATATTTAAAAATCCTGAGACATTTACATCATTTGTTGTAATAGGATCATTTATAGATCTGGGAACAGATCCTAATGCCGCTTGATGCAATACAAAATCAACTCCTTGAACTGCTAAGATACAATCTTCAATATTTCGAATATCTCCTTCAATCAATTTAAAATCAAGGTTATTAATAAAATCTTTTAAATTATGATGATGACCTGTTGAAAAATTATCTAAACAAATTACTTTATGACCCAATCCTAAAAAATATTCAGATAAGTTTGAACCAATAAAACCAGCACCTCCTGTAATTAAAATGGTTGTTTTTTCTACCTTTTCCATGTTCCAAATTATTTCTTGCTTAATTTTCTAAAAATAGATTTCAAGAAATTAGATTTTTCTTCTTCATCATGATATCCATTTGAATATGCTCCGTAACCGTAACCATATCCATATGTAGAACCATACTTAGCTTTGTTTTCATAACCATTTAAAACAATACTAGCATTATTTAATTCCCCTCTTTTAATTCTAGTATTCAACAAAGTTATCATATCTTTTTTAGTATAATTTTGTCTAACAATATATAATGTAACATCAGCAAATTGAACCAATTCCAATGCATCAGAAACCAAACCTACAGGCGGGGTATCTAATATTACATAATCATATTTTTGTTTTAATTCATCAATTAATTCTCCCATTGCTTCACTTAATATAAGTTCAGAAGGGTTTGGTGGTATTGGACCTGAAAGTATAACATCTAAATTTGCTATTTTAGTTGAATTTGTAATTTCGTCAAGACTATTTTGCTTAATAAGATAATTCACAACCCCTAATTGGGTTGTCAAATTAAATTCATCTGCTAATCTTGGCTTTCTCAAATCTAAACCAACAATCACGGTTTTCTTTTCACTTAATGCGAAAACTGTAGCAATATTAATAGAACAAAATGTTTTACCTTCTCCACTTATCGAAGAAGTAATCATTAAAGTTTTCGAACCGCTAACTTGTTGCTTTTTATATAAAAACTGTAAGGAAGAACGAATTCCCCTGAAAGCTTCTGATAGTGCAGACTTAGGTTTATCAAATACTGCCAAACTCAAAGAATCTTTATTTACGCCAATTACTCCAATTAACGGTATTTGCGTTAATTTGCTAATATCATCTGGATTTTGAATGGAATTATTGATAAAAAACACAACAAAAACGAATAATAATGGAATCAAAATACCCAAAAAGAGCGCTAAAACATAATTTACCGAGGTTTTAGGCCCAATTAATCCTTCGCCTATATCTTTTGCAGGATCAATAAAATGAATATCTGATAAATTTGAAGCTTTTACAATTTCTGCTTCATTTCGTTTTTGAAGAAATTCTGTATAAATGTTATCATTTAAATCGTATTTTCTTTTAATTTTTAATAATTCTTGCTGTTCTTCTGGCAGCCTTTTAATTACACTTTCAGCCTGACCAATTTTAGCATTTACCATTGAAAGATCATATAGTAACGAAGATTTTGCAGTTTCGATATTTTCTAATAAAACATCCTTTATGGCACGCATTTGATTATCAAAATCTTTAAAAATTTTATCACTTTTTACAGCATAAGCCATTTCTGATCTTTGAGTTGAAAGTATAATTAATCTTGAAACATTAGCAACAATATTGGGATCTTCAATTCCAGCAACGGAAGGGGCTGGCAGTCGCGAGTAATCTACACTATTATTTAAATATGATTTTAATGAATTATAATAGGTTAATTTCCTTGCAACTAAATCTTTTTCAGTGTCAAAATTCGTTATTTTATTAGAAAACTTATCTGCTCCTCCCTCAATTTCATATATCTTTTTATCTTTTCTAAAGGATTTTAATTCATCTCCTGTCTGTTTCAACTGAGATTCCATATTAACAAGAGTACTATCAATAAATTTTATTGTATTGTTTGCAAATTGATTTTTTCCGTCTAACTGAATTTTAATAAGCATTTTTACGGTCGAATTTAAATAATCAACCATTCTTGCTTTATTCGTTCCTTGCATTCCCAATGTTATTATAGAACCACCCTTATCATCAGAATTAGCAGCTATCCCTCTATAACGCGATACAGTACCATCAAAATCATTAAATCTTACAAAATACTCGCTTCCTGTATAAAAACCGGGATTATCATTTATCTGGAGTTTCCAATCTAAAAAAGGCAAAGAAACCACCTCACCAACTTTATATTTTTTAATAAATTCTACAGGCTGAACTGCCGTGTTAGAATACGAATTATTGGAGTAAGTTATTAATGAAACGGAATTATTTTCGAAAGGTATACGAACTTCATATTCATTTTCACTTAAAAATTTAATACTTATTAAAGTATTTACAAGTTGTCCTTTAGACTTATCGATGTCAACATAAAATGGAACTGCTCCATAAGCATCAATTAAATTATATTTTCCTTGTTTAAAATAATCAATATAAAATTGCAACTTATCTACAACTAACTCATTGTGGGATCTTGACTGTAGAATCGTCGAAATTCCATTTACTTGATCAGAAATTCCGCCCCAGTTAAAAACCAAGCTAGTATTTGAAGTAAAGAATGGATTGCTTTCTTCTTTAATCGAAATTAATGTCTGCATCTCGTAAATTTTTTCTTTTCGGATATTTACCTGATATGCAATTGTAAATGAAATTATCAAACTAATTAAAAACCATTTCCAATAACTGGCAATTTTCAATAAAAATGCTTTAAAATCAAAATTTGAATGATTTTCAAAAATCGAAAAATCTTTTATATCTAACATTTTTTGAATTTTAATTTTTAAGAATTAAATAAACCGTGGTTGCCAGAGATAATAATGTAATAACAGTTCCAATTGATTGTATACCTGTTTGTCCAGTTCCCCATGCTTTTTGTCTTAATGGCTTTATGTATATATAATCGTTAGGCTGTAGATTATAATAAGGAGATTTCATTACATTAGCATCAGTAAGATCAATATTATTCATTTGAACTCCTGTCGGAGTCTGACGAATTATAGTCACTTCTTTTCTATTTCCTACTGTAGTAATATCACCGGCATTTGCAATGGCTTCCATAATATTTACATGGGTTTGAAACAATGTTTTTGTTCCAGTACTCCCTACCTCACCATTTATTGTATATCTAAAACCTGCTAATTTTACTGTAACAAAAATATTTGCCTCACTTTTAAAATATTCTTCAAGTAATTTTTTCTCAATTTTAACTCTTACTTCTTCAAGCGTATAACCAATTACATTTATTTCGCCTAAGATTGGCATTCTTATATTACCATGATCATCAATCGTAAATCCATCAAAATATAAACCTGTTTCAGATTTTGCCGTAGTAGCACTTTCGGTTGTATTAAAAATAGCAACAAGTTTAGGATCAATAGCTTTTATATTTACACTTATAACATCGTTTACTTGTAATCTATAAGGTTTTGAACTTACCTGAGCAATTGAGCTTTGTTCTTCTGTATTATTCTTATCTTGCAGATATACCAAATCTTTAATAGGAATGCATGATGTAAATAGAGTACTAACTAATAATAGTATATAAAAACTTTTTTGTGTCATTGGGGAATTTTTTCGCAAATATAGACTTTCCTTTAATCTTCTGAAAATCTAACTTTTATTTGATTAATTATTTTTAAAAGTCTTTTCAAATGGAACTCGATGCAAAATACTTCTCCCAAGTGTAACTTCATCTGCATATTCTAATTCATCTCCTACAGATATCCCTCTTGCAATTGTAGAAATCACAATCTCTGATTCTGCTATTTGTTTATAAATGTAAAAATTTGTGGTATCTCCTTCTATTGTAGAACTTAGGGCAAAAATAATCTCAATCACTTTTCCCAACTTAACTTTTTCTACTAAACTTGAGATATTCAACTGACTTGGGCCAACACCTTCTATTGGAGAAATTTTACCTCCTAAAACGTGATAAATTCCTTTGTATTGTCCAGTATTTTCAATAGCCATGACATCTCGAATATCTTCTACTACACAAATAAGATGGTGATTTCTAATCGAATTAGCACAAATTTCACAAACTTTTGTATCTGATATATTATGGCAATTTTCGCAAAACTTAATATCCTCACGCATATTCAATAATGCCTGAGATAAAAATCCTGTCTGTTCTTTTGGTTGTTTTAATAAATGCAAAACTAAACGTAATGCTGTACGTTTACCAATTCCAGGTAATTGAGACATTTCGTTGACTGCTTTTTCTATTAATTTTGATGAAAATTCCATGGGAACAAAAGTAACACTTTTATTGCTTTACCTCACTTTAGCATCAATTAAAAAGCATTACGAATCATCTTTTTGAAATATTACGAAAGAAGAATAATTTCAAAAATTAATATTGATTTGTTGCCAATAGAACCAAAGTACAAGCTACTTCTGCCTTTATATCATTAAGTTCTAACAATTGATAAAGCTCAGGGTTTTCTGTCCCGGGATTAAAAATTACACGTTTAGGTTGCGCTTCGACAATATAATTGTAGTAATCACGCTGGCGTGTAGGGTTTAAATATAAAGTTATAGTATCTATATTTTTTACAGGTATTGCTTTGGTCTGAATTTTAACACCGGCCACTTCTCCAGTATTTTGTCCAATTGCTAATACAGTATGTCCTTTTTGAACTAAGGCATTTACAGCTCTAAAAGCATATCTATCTGGTTTTGTGGTAGCACCAAGAACTAGGGTTTTTTTATTTTTCATCATTTTATAATATTACACAAAAGTAATCAAATAAGATTTAGTCTTTATCGTTTTACTTTTACCTTTTTTATAAAATCGAAAACATTCATTTATGACAACAAAAAGCCAAACATAATGTCTGGCTTTTAAAATTTTTATTTGTTATTTTATTATAATTGGATAATCTTTATCATCCATTTTATAATCCCAAACAAGCTTACCATTTAGCCAGACTTGATTGGTTATAGTTGAACATTTTGTTTTATTAAAAGTTGACTCTAAAGTATCTGTATCTTTTTCATTCCATTGAATATAAGTTTTAGTTTTAGCAGACTTATCAATATCATTTAAAGATATTGTAATATGATATACATCATCATAATCATATTTTAAAATTTTAAAATTTCTCGGACTGTCTAAATTCGGATCATAAAATTCAACCGTTTTTCCGTTTATCACATTAAATAATTTTATCTTCGACACATCCAAATGGGTTAAATTTTCTGGATTTAATAAATCTTCATGTTCAGAATTTAAAACAGAAAACATAACTGTTGTGTTATAATAAGAACAAAGATCTTTATTTTCTTCTGAATTATCGCATCCAAAAAAAACGATAATTATAAAAAAAACTAGTATTTTCTTCATCATAATTATTGGTTTTAAATTAATATACAATCTACTGTTACTGATGTCAATAAACAATCAGAAACTTTAGATTAATACAATTTTACAATACCAATAGTCAAAAAAGAACAACAATACGTCATTTTTATACTACTTTAAGACTATGTAAGGCTTCCGGGAACTGAATAATAAAAATTAGAATTAACTGCATTCGATTAATCAATAAATTGTATTCCCATTTTCAAAAAACAATATAATAGTCTCTCACAAATAACTTTAAAGTCTCAAAAAAAAACTACTTTTACCTTAATCAATAATAATTATATGGATTTATTTATTTACTTATTTGCCGCTCTTTTTTCAGTATTAAATCCAATTGGAACTGTACCTATTTTTGTCGGACTTACACAGGATGATTCTCAAAAAGAGCGTTCTAGAATTTCGTTATGGACCGCTATAAATGTTTTTATTATTTTAATGGTTTCCTTTTTAATCGGTAAGTATGTCTTGACTTTTTTCGGAATTAGTATTGACGCACTTCGAATTGCGGGCGGTCTTATAATTGTAAATTCTGGATTCTCATTGCTTTCAGGAAAATTCAATAAAAAGAGAGGTATCAACAAAAAGATTGAAAATGACGCACAACATCGTAATGATATTGCTTTGACACCATTAGCAATACCTATGCTGGCAGGACCAGGATCGATTTCTTTATTGATTGCTTTTTACCAAGAGCATCATCAAATGGAAGAAATTATAATTTCAAGCTTAGCCATTTTAGCTATTGCAGTTGTGATTTTTATAATTTTAAAAAGTGCTCATTATTTAGCTAGAATATTAGGTGCTTCTGGGATTGTAGCCATTTCCAGAATTGTCGGTTTTATTGTAATTTCAATTGGAATTCAATATATAGTAAGTTCAATAATTAATATAGTAAAAGGAAATTTGATGTAATTCTTTTTTGCTTATTCATAAAAAAGGGATAAAACTATTGAATAGCTTTATCCCTTTTTATTTTTTTTTCAATCTATCTGTTTAGCTTCTCGGCAAAAATACTTCAGCCATCATACATCTTGCACTTCCACCACCACAAGCTTCAATTGTATCTAAACTTGAACTTAATATTTCAGCATGACTTTCTAATTGTGAAATTTGCTTTGGAGTCAAACTTTGATGAGCCGATGCACTCATGACAATATACTTTTTATCATTTGTACCTCGAACTTCTAACATATTCCCTGCAAAATTATTTACCTGATCTTCAGTGATCAAAACAATTTCTTTACCATCTGTTTTGAGATTATCCAAAACCATTTTGCGTTCTTTTTTATCATCAATACAATCTGCGCAAATAACGGTAAAAGTTTCACCTAAGCACATCATCACATTAGTATGATAAATTAGTTTACGTTCTCCATCAACAGTTTGAAAAGCTTCAAAAATTACTGGAGCATAATCAAAGTCCTCACAAAATTCAATAAACAATTCTTCATCTGCTCGTGGAGACAAAGCACAATATGCTTTTCCGTTTGCGCGATCTAAAAGCAGACTTCCAGTTCCTTCAAGAAAAATACCGTCTTCTTCTGCAGAAGTATAGTCCATGATATTGGCAATTTCAAAACCTTTATCTTCAAGAGTGTCCAAAATATCTTCACGACGTTCCTGACGACGGTTTTCTGCAAACATTGGATACAAAGCTACATCTCCATTTTCATGGAAAGAAACCCAGTTGTTCGGAAAAATACTATCCGGAGTATCCGTTTCTAAAGTATCTTCAATCACAGTAACATCAACACCAACTGCTCTTAACTTTTCTACAAAAGCATCAAACTCTTGTTGCGCTTTTGCATTAACTGTGCTTGGCAAAAGTCCGTCTAATACTTTTTGATAATAATTATTAACCGCCGTTTGCTCATTCATTCTAAAAGCAACTGGACGAATCATTACGATTGCATTTGTCGTTTGTTTCATATTTATTTTGTTTCAAGTTTCAAGTTTCAGCTTTCACGTTAAAAAAACCTGAAACAATTACTTTAATCTCTAATTAATGGCAAAGTTGAACATCTCAACAATCCTTCTTGTTTTGCAATTTCAGCATATGGAATTTCTTCAACTGTAAAACCATTTGCACGAAGCCAATTGTTTAATCTCGTGAAATTTTTCTCAGAAACAACAACATTTTCATCAATCGAAAATACATTTGAAAACATATGATACATTTCGATTCTTTCGATATCAAATAAATTTTCCATTCCAAAAAGATTTACTAAATACAGATAATCTGCTTCTTCACGAAAACCGCGTTTGTAGATTATGCCTTTATCTTTTCCAACCGGTTGAAAACAACAATCTAGATGTAGTGCATTATCTCTTGCCTCGAGTTTAGATTTAACCAAATCAAATTCTTTTACAATTTTGTCTGGAAACAATTCTCTGATATAATTTACACCGTGCATATTAGTTCTGGCCGTAATATAATCTTTGTAGTCACTACCTTTATAAGTCCCTATAAAGATGTGATCGTTCCACAACATTACATCTCCACCTTCAATGTGAACTTCTTCTGGCGGGCGAACTACTTTTTGAGCGTCGATTTGATCAATTACATACTGAATTGCATCCAATTCTCTTTCTCTATCTGGTAAAATATTAGATTTTATAAAAGTATTATCAATAACAAAACCTATATCTCTTGCAAAGATCTGATTGTAGTTTTCGATCATTTCCGGACGATAAACAGTTACATCATATTTCTGAAAGACAGCATTAAAAGCTTCCATTTCAGCAACCATATCTTTTTCTACAGGATAAGTTCCTGCTTTAATATGTTCCAATGATTTAGGATCATAAGCTTCATCTAATGAAGGAGTTGGCCCATTATGAACAGCAGAACCCAAAACTACAGCACGCAATCTTGACGTTTCGTTCTTTACATTTAATTGCAACATAACTATATTATATTTTGGGCAAAGATAAAAAAAGCTTCACAGTTAAGTGAAGCTTTAGATTTTTTTATTTGTTTGACTTAAAGTCTCTCAAAGGATGTCCAGTGTAAATCTGTCTTGGTCTTCCGATTGGCTCTTTGTTTTCACGCATTTCTTTCCACTGCGCGATCCAGCCTGGCAATCTACCAATAGCAAACATTACAGTAAACATATCTGTTGGAATTCCTAATGCTCTGTAAATAATTCCAGAGTAGAAATCAACGTTTGGATATAAATTTCTTGATTTGAAGTATTCGTCTTCAAGAGCCGCTGCTTCTAATTTTTTAGCAATTTCTAAAATCGGATCATCTACACCTAATGTTTCTAAAACTTCATTAGCTGCTTTTTTGATGATTTTTGCTCTTGGGTCAAAGTTTTTATAAACTCTGTGACCAAATCCCATTAAACGGAAAGGATCATTTTTATCTTTTGCTTTCGCTAAAAACTTATCAGTATCGCCACCGTCTTTATTGATTTCTTCTAACATCTCAAGAACTGCTTGATTAGCACCTCCATGAAGCGGCCCCCAAAGAGCAGAAACTCCTGCAGAAATAGAAGCAAATAATCCAGCATGAGAAGAACCTACCATTCTTACTGTAGAAGTAGAACAGTTTTGTTCGTGATCTGCATGAAGAATAAATAATTTATCTAATGCGTCAACAATAATTGGATTTGCTTTGTAAGGTCCTGTAGGCAATTGAAACATTAATTGCATAAAGTTTTCTACATATCCTTTTGTATTATCATAATAGTTTAATGGATAACCCATTGATTTTCTATATGTCCAAGTAGCAATTACAAGAAACTTAGCCATTGTTTTACAAATAGCTTCATACATTTCTTTTTCATTATCAACATTTACTGCTTTAGGATTAAAGGCTGTTAAAGCACTTGTCAAGGCAGACAAAACACCCATTGGGTGAGCTGTTTTAGGAAATCCGTCAATGATATTTTTCATTTCTTCGTTTACCAAAGTATGTTTTTTAATATCATTTTCAAATTGCTCTAATTGTTGAGCTGTTGGTAATTCTCCAAAAATTAAAAGATAAGACACTTCTAAAAAACTAGCTTTTTCAGCCAAGTCTTCGATTGAATATCCTCTGTAACGTAAAATTCCTAATTCTCCGTCTAAGAAAGTGATCTCACTTTTACAAGATCCAGAATTTTTATACCCTGGGTCAATTGTTATAACACCGGTTAAATCACGTAATTTGTTGATATCGATAGCTGATTCATTTTCGCTTCCCGTGATTACCGGAAGTTCAATTTTTTGGCCATCTACTTCTAATGTAGCTATTTTTGACATAATATAATGGGAAATAAAACTTTAAAATAATAATTTACCAAATCTAAGGAATTTAAGACTAACTAAAAAAAGAATCCTGCTATGAATTTGTTAAAACTCCAAAAAAAAACCATTCATAAAAAATGAATGGTTTAGATTAAATATATAACGCTTACAATTATTTGATCTTGAAAGCATTTAGTCCAGGAAAATAAGCATTACTTCCTAGTTCTTCTTCGATTCTTAATAATTGATTGTATTTTGCCATACGATCTGAACGAGAAGCAGAACCTGTTTTAATTTGACCACAGTTTAAAGCTACTGCTAAATCTGCAATTGTATTATCTTCTGTTTCTCCAGAACGGTGAGACATTACTGAAGTATAACCAGCATTTTTAGCCATGTTTACAGCAGCAATAGTTTCTGTTAAAGTACCAATTTGGTTTACTTTTACTAAGATAGAGTTTGCAATACCTTTTTGAATTCCAGTAGACAAACGCTCAACATTAGTAACAAACAAATCATCACCAACTAATTGTACTTTATCTCCAATTTTTTCAGTTAAATATTTCCATCCATTCCAGTCATCTTCGTACATACCATCTTCGATAGAAATAATTGGATATTTAGCAGCAAGTTCAGCTAAATAATCAGCTTGCTCTTCAGAAGTTCTGATTTTTCCAGTTTCTCCTTCAAATTTAGTATAATCGTATTTACCGTTTACATAAAATTCAGAAGCAGCACAGTCAAGAGCAATCATAATTTCGTCTCCGAAAGTATATCCTGCTTTTTCAACTGCTAATTTAATTGTATCCAAAGCATCTTCAGTTCCACCAGCCAAGTTTGGAGCAAAACCTCCTTCGTCACCAACAGCAGTACTTAAACCTCTGTCGTGTAATACTTTTTTCAAGCTATGGAAAATTTCAGTTCCCATTTGCATAGAATGTGTAAAAGAAGTTGCTTTTACAGGGAAAATCATAAACTCTTGAAATGCGATAGGAGCATCAGAGTGAGACCCACCATTGATGATATTCATCATTGGCACAGGTAATGTATTAGCAGAAACTCCACCTACATATCTGTATAATGGCAATCCAAGTTCGTTTGCAGCAGCTTTTGCAGCAGCAAGTGAAACTCCTAAAATTGCATTAGCTCCTAATTTAGATTTATTTGGAGTTCCGTCTAAATCGATCATTAATTGATCGATAGTGTTTTGTTCAAAAACAGAAGTTCCAACTAATTCTTCAGCAATAATAGTATTTACATTATTCACTGCGTTCAAAACACCTTTTCCTAGGTAAGCTTTACCTCCATCACGTAGTTCAACAGCTTCATGCTCTCCAGTTGATGCTCCAGAAGGAACAGCAGCTCTACCTAAAACTCCGTTTTCTGTTATTACATCAACTTCAATAGTAGGATTACCTCTAGAATCAAGAATTTGTCTTGCGTGAATTTTAATTATAATACTCATTATTTTTGTTTTTTATTAATAAACTATATTTTTTTTTCGAAATTATAAAAATATTTAATAGTTAATACACATTATCTCTATTAAACACCTTTATTTATTAACTATATCGTTTTAGGCAGTTACTTGCTTTATGTTCTCAATAAATTGATCAAACAAATAAGAAGAATCATGTGGCCCGGAACTAGCTTCAGGGTGATATTGAACAGAAAAGCAATTTTTGTTTTTCATTCGCATACCTGCAACCGTATCGTCATTTAAATGAACATGTGTAATTTCTAATTCAGGGTGATTTTCTAATGCATCTCTTTTAACAGCGAAACCATGATTTTGAGATGTAATTTCACCTTTGCCAGTAATGATATTTTTTACCGGGTGATTAATTCCTCTGTGTCCACCAAACATTTTATAGGTTTGAACACCATTTGCTAAAGCAATTACTTGGTGCCCTAAGCAAATTCCAAATAAGGGTTTATCATCAGCAATAATATCTTTTGCAACTTGAATCGCTCCGAAAAGCGGATCAGGATCTCCAGGTCCATTTGACAAGAAATATCCGTCTGGATTAAAATCAGCCATATCTTTATAAGTCGCATCATAAGGATAAACCTTAATATAGCAATCCCTTTTTGCAAAATTTCTCAAAATATTTCTCTTAATCCCAAGATCTAAAGCAGATATTTTATATTTTGCATTTTCATCACCAAAAAAATAAGGTTCTTTTGTTGAAACTTTAGATGCCAGCTCTAAACCTTCCATATTAGGAACATTTTCCAGTTCCTTCTTCAAGTCTTCGATCGAAGTACCATCTGTACAAATAACAGCATTCATTGCTCCGTTGTCGCGAATGTAACTTACTAACGCACGAGTGTCAACATCTGAAATACAGATCAAATTTTGTTTCGTAAAATAATCTTCTAGACTTCCTGAAGAATCTTCTCTAGAATAATTAAAACTAAAATTTTTACATACCAAACCTGCGATTTTTACACCATCAGATTCTACTTCAGAATCATTAACCCCATAATTTCCAATATGAGGATTAGTTGTTACCATAATTTGTCCGAAATAAGAAGGATCAGTAAAAATTTCCTGATATCCCGTCATTCCAGTATTAAAACAAACCTCTCCAAAAGTTTTACCGCTGATACCGATAGACTTTCCGTGAAAAATAGTTCCATCACTTAGTAATAAAATGGCGCTTTGTCGTGTTGTGTATTTCATTCTTATTTGTATTGTTTTTGAACGTCTTAATAAACCAGCTAAGCTAGTTTCTTTGTAATTAGAATTTTTGCAAATTTACTTCTTTAAAAGAGCCCTTCCAACATTTTTTAAAAATTTCATTCATAAAAATAAAACCTTAGTATCCAAAAAAGTTAAATTTCACTCTTCTAAAAAAGTCAAAAAAAAAGGATAAACTAAAAATTAGTTTATCCTTGATTTCTATAGAATCATTACTTTCATAATTATTCAGAAGCTTCAGTAGTCGTTTCTGTTTCTGCAGCAGGAGCTTCAGTAACTTCGTCAGCTTTTTTAGCTTTACCACCACGACGGCTTTTTGCTTTTTTAACTTCTTTTTTACCACCATTGTAAAGTTCATTGAAATCTACAAGTTCGATCATCGCCATATCAGCGTTATCTCCCAAACGATTTCCAACTTTAATGATACGAGTGTATCCACCTGGACGGTCACCAACTTTAGCAGCTACATCTCTGAACAAGTCAGTTACAGCATATTTGCTACGTAAGTAAGCAAAAACAATACGACGGTTGTGAGTCGTATCCTCTTTTGATTTTGTGATTAAAGGCTCAACAAATTGTTTAAGCGCTTTAGCCTTAGCGACAGTAGTATTAATACGTTTGTGCTCAATAAGAGAACAAGCCATATTAGCCAACATAGCTTTTCTATGTCCAGTCTGCCTGCTTAAGTGGTTGAATTTTTTTCCGTGTCTCATGACGTGTTTTTTTTATCTTCATCTTGCTACAATCCACTATGGAGAGCAAAATATGAAGTAAATTATTCTTTATCTAGTTTGTATTTAGCTAAATCCATTCCGAAAGTTAAATTTTTAACTGCAACAAGTTCATCAAGTTCAGTTAAAGATTTTTTACCAAAATTACGGAATTTCATTAGGTCATTTTTATTGAACGATACTAAATCACCAAGTGTATCAACTTCAGCCGCTTTCAAGCAATTTAATGCTCTCACAGATAAATCCATATCAACAAGCTTAGTTTTAAGCAATTGTCTCATATGCAATGACTCTTCATCATACGATTCTGTTTGTGCAATTTCGTCAGCCTCGAGTGTAATTCTTTCGTCAGAAAATAACATGAAGTGGTGAATTAAAACTTTAGCAGCTTCAGTAAGAGCATCTTTTGGATTAATAGAACCATCAGTTTTAATTTCAAAAACTAATTTTTCGTAATCTGTTTTTTGCTCAACACGGAAGTTTTCAATTGCGTATTTTACATTTTTTACCGGAGTAAAAATAGAATCTGTAAAAATAGTACCAATTGCAGCGTTCTGTTTTTTGTTCTCCTCAGCAGGCACGTATCCTCTACCTTTTTCGATTGTTAAATCGAAGTTCAATTTGATTTTAGAATCTAAATTACAGATAACAAGGTCTGGGTTCAGAACTTGAAAACCTGAGATAAATTTTTGAAAATCACCTGCCGTTAATTGATCTTTACCAGAAACAGAAATAGTAACTGCTTCATTATCGATATCTTCAATTTGACGTTTGAAACGTACTTGTTTTAGATTAAGGATAATTTCGGTAACATCTTCAACAACACCTGAAATAGTAGAAAACTCATGATCCACACCCTCGATACGAACAGATGTAATTGCATAACCTTCTAATGCTGAAAGCAAAACTCTTCTAAGTGCATTACCAACAGTCAATCCATAACCAGGTTCCAAAGGTCTAAATTCGAATTTACCTTCAAAATCGGTTGAATCGATCATGATAACTTTATCGGGCTTTTGAAAATTAAATATTGCCATAAATTTCGACTAAGTCAATTATTATTTGTTGTACAACTCTACGATTAATTGTTCTTTAATGTTTTCTGGAATTTGAAGTCTTGCAGGTACAGAAACAAAAGTTCCTTCTTTAAGATCTTGATTCCAAGTAATCCATTCATAAACATGACTTGAATTTGATAAAGAACGTTCGATAGCTTCTAAAGATTTAGATTTTTCACGAACTGCAACTTTATCACCAGGCTTAAGGTGGTAAGAAGGAATATTTACAACTTCTCCATTTACAGTAACGTGTCTGTGAGATACGATTTGACGTGCACCTCTTCTAGAAGGAGCGATACCCATTCTAAAAACTACGTTATCCAATCTTGCTTCGCATAATTGTAATAAAACTTCACCAGTAACTCCTTTAGTAGCTGATGCTTTTTCGAATAAATTTCTGAATTGTTTTTCTAAAATTCCGTAAGAATATTTAGCTTTTTGCTTTTCCATTAACTGAACAGCGTACTCAGATTTTTTTCCTCTTTTTTTAGCCATCCCGTGTTGTCCAGGTGGGTAATTTCTTTTTTCGAAAGATTTATCATCTCCGAAGATTGCTTCGCCAAATTTACGAGCGATTCTTGTGCTAGGACCAGTATATCTTGCCATTTTAAATTGTTTAAGATAGAGATTATGAATTCAGGTCTTATCCTTCGATAATCGTTATTCTATCTACGTTATACTATAATTAAATTTGAGTATTAAACTCTACGTCTTTTTGGAGGACGACATCCGTTGTGAGGCATTGGAGTAACATCGATAATCTCAGTAACTTCAATTCCACCGTTATGAATAGAACGGATAGCAGACTCACGTCCGTTTCCTGGTCCTTTTACATAAACTTTAACTTTTTTAAGTCCTGCTTCAAGAGCTACTTTACTACAATCTTCTGCTGCCATTTGAGCTGCGTACGGAGTATTCTTTTTAGAACCTCTGAAACCCATTTTACCAGCTGAAGACCAAGAAATAACTTCACCTTTCTTATTAGTCAAAGAAATGATAATATTGTTGAAAGTCGCAGAAATATGAGCTTCACCCGTTGATTCAACGATAACTTTACGTTTTTTTGCAGTTGCTTTAGCCATATCTACTTATTATTTAGTTGCTTTTTTCTTGTTAGCAACAGTTTTTCTTTTACCTTTTCTTGTTCTAGAGTTGTTTTTAGTTCTTTGTCCTCTTAAAGGAAGACCAGATCTATGACGGATACCTCTGTAACAACCAATATCCATTAAACGTTTGATGTTTAAAGAAACTTCTGAACGTAATTCTCCTTCAATTTTGAAAGCTGATACTGCTTCACGAATTGCTCCGATCTCATCATCATTCCAATCTTGAACTTTTTTATCTTGGCTTACTTGAGCTTTTTCTAAAATCTCAATAGCTCTACTTTTTCCTAATCCAAAGATGTAGGTAAGTGCTATAACACCTCTCTTATTTTTTGGGATATCTACCCCTGCTATTCTTGCCATAATTATCCTTGTCTTTGTTTAAATCTAGGATTCTTTTTGTTTATTACGTACAATCTCCCTTTTCTACGCACGATAATGCACTCGGCACTTCTCTTTTTTACTGATGCTCTAACTTTCATAGTGAATATCTTTAATATCGATAAGTAATTCTTGCTTTTGACAAATCGTAAGGACTCATTTCTAGTTTCACTTTATCACCAGGTAATAATTTGATGTAATGCATACGCATCTTTCCAGAAATATGAGCAATTACAATATGTCCATTTTCTAACTCCACACGGAACATCGCATTTGACAATGCTTCAATGATTGATCCGTCTTGTTCTATTGCTGATTGTTTTGCCATAAATATATTAAGCTACCGCTTTTCTATTTTTACCAGTCTTCATTAAACCATCATAATGTTTGTTTAACAAGTATGAATTGATTTGTTGAATAGTATCTATTGCAACTCCAACCATAATTATTAATGAGGTACCTCCAAAAAACATTGCCCAAGATTGTTGTACATCCATAATACTTACAACAATAGCTGGGAACACAGCAATCAAAGCAAGGAATAAAGATCCTGGGAAAGTTATTAAAGACATCACTTTATCTAAGAAGTCTGAAGTTTCAGCTCCCGGACGAACGCCAGGAATAAAACCACCGCTTCTTTTTAAATCATCGGCCATTTTGTTAGTAGGTACAGTGATCGCAGTATAAAAGAATGTAAATACAATAATTAAAGTTGCAAATACTAAATTATACCAGAAACCAAACATATTACTAAATGCTCCAACAATAGATTGTGATGTATCTGACTTAGATAATCCAGCTACAGCTGCAGGTATAAACATAATTGCCTGAGCAAAAATGATTGGCATAACTCCAGAAGCATTAAGCTTTAGAGGAATCCATTGTCTATTTCCACCTGCCAAATCTTGCTCATAATCACCAGTTGTAGTACGACGAGCGTATTGAACTGGTATTTTACGTACTGCCATTGTAAGCAATACACAAGAGATGATTACCAATAACCACACAATAATTTCAATAACTAACAACATTGGACCTCCATTGTTGTTGGTAACTCTCGTTGTAAACTCTTGAATAAAAGCTTGTGGTAAACGAGCTAGGATACCAACCATAATCAATAATGAAATTCCATTTCCAATACCTTTATCTGTAATTTTCTCACCAAGCCACATAGCAAAAATTGTACCTGTAACTAAGATGATGACAGACGAGAACAAAAATTCAGGAGAATTAAAGCCTAGTAGAAATGCACTACCAGGCAATGTTCTGTATAAATTATAGATATAAGTTGGACCTTGAACCAGTGTAATAGCTATAGTCAACCAACGAGTGATTTGATTAATCTTTTTTCTACCACTCTCTCCATCGTTTTGAAGTTTTTGTAAATAAGGAATAGCAATTCCCATTAACTGAACAACAATAGATGCAGAAATATAAGGCATAATACCTAAAGCAAAAACTGAAGCTTTAGAGAAAGCACCCCCAGTAAACATGTCTAGGATAGATCCTAAACCATTTTTAGTTTGTCCCGCTAAACCTGTTAATTGAGTTGCGTCAATTCCAGGAAGCGTTACGTGTGCACCAAAACGATATACTAAAAGTAATCCTAATGTAATTAAGATTCTATTTTTCAGTTCTTCGATTTTCCAAACATTACTTATTGATTCAATAAATTTCTTCATCTTAATAGATAAGTTATATAGTTACAGCTTCTCCACCAGCAGCTTCAATAGCAGCTTTTGCAGTAGCAGTAAATTTGTGGGCAGTTACTTTTAATTTTGCTTTCAATTCTCCTCTACCTAAAATCTTAACGATTTCATTTTTGGTAGCAAGACGGTTAGCTACGAAATCTGTCATAGAAACAGAATCAGTAATCACACCATTGTCTACTAATAATTGAAGCGTATCTAAATTAACACCTTCGTATTCTTTACGATTGATGTTTGTGAAACCAAACTTAGGCACACGTCTTTGAAGTGGCATTTGCCCTCCTTCAAAACCAATCTTTTTAGAATAACCAGAACGAGATTTTGCTCCTTTGTGACCTCTTGCAGAAGTACCACCTTTTCCAGAACCTTCTCCTCTACCTAATCTTTTATTTTGATTGTGCGTTGATCCTTCAGCTGGTTGTAAGTTACTTAAATTCATAACAGTATTTGTTATTTAGCTTCTTCTACAGAAACTAAGTGTTTAACTTTGTTTATCATACCAAGGATAGCAGGGTTTGAATCATGCTCTACAACTTGTCCCATTTTACGTAGACCTAAAGCTTCCAAACCTCTTTTTTGAGAAAGAGGACAGTTGATTTTGCTTCTTACTTGTTTTACTAATAATTTAGCCATAATTTCCTTGAATTAACCTTTAAAAACTTTTTCTAAAGAAACACCTCTTTGTTTTGCAACAGTGTGAGCGCTTCTCATTTGTAATAAAGCATCAAAAGTTGCTTTCACTACGTTATGAGGATTTGATGATCCTTGAGATTTTGATAATACATCGTGAATACCTACTGATTCAAGAACTGAACGAACAGCTCCACCAGCAATAACTCCTGTACCATGAGAAGCAGGAATTAAGAATACACGTGCACCACCAAATTTACCTTTTTGTTCGTGAGGAACAGATTGTCCGTTCAAAGGAATTTTTACTAAATTTTTCTTAGCATCTTCTACTGCTTTCGCAATTGCTTCAGAAACGTCTTTAGATTTTCCTAATCCGTGACCAACTACTCCATTTTCATCACCTACAACTACAATAGCAGAAAAACCGAAAGCTCTACCACCTTTTGTAACTTTAGTAACACGATTAACACTTACCAGACGATCTTTAAGTTCAAGACCACTAGGTTTTACCAATTCTACATTTTTGTATTTAGACATAATATATTAGAATTTAAGTCCAGCCGCTCTTGCGCCTTCTGCTAATGATTTAATACGACCGTGGTATAAATATCCACCTCTATCAAAAGTGATGGTATCAATTCCAGCTTTTAACGCTTTCTCTGCAACAAGTTTTCCAACTGCAGCAGCGATTTCAACGTTAGTACCGTTTCCTATTTCTTTTTCTCTTGAAGATGCAGCTAATATAGTAACTCCATTTACATCATCAATAAGTTGAGCATAAATTTCTTTGTTACTTCTAAATACAGATAGTCTTGGGTTAGTAGCAGAACCACTAATCGATTTTCTAATTCTGAATCTAATTCTCTGTCTTCTATCAGATTTTGTTAATGACATAATCTTATTTTTTAAGCTGATTTACCTGCTTTTCTTCTTAATACTTCACCCACAAATTTAACACCTTTTCCTTTATATGGCTCAGGCTTACGGAAACCTCTGATTTTCGCAGCAACCTGACCTAAAAGTTGTTTGTCAAATGATGTTAATTTTACGATAGGGTTTTTACCTTTTTCAGATATTGTTTCTAAAACTACTTCTGGAGCAATTTCTAAAACAATATTGTGAGAATATCCAAGAGCTAAATCTAACTTTTGACCTTGGTTTGAAGCTCTATAACCAACTCCAACTAATTCAAGTTCTTTTGTAAAACCTTCAGATACACCAAGAATCATGTTATTGATTAATGATCTGTATAATCCGTGTTTTGCTCTTTGATCTTTATGATCAGACGATCTTTCAACTAAAACTTGATCGCCTTCAACTTTTACAGTTACGTCCGAAAACTCCTGAGTTAGTTGACCTTTTTTTCCTTTTACTGTAATAATACCGTCTTTAACTTCTACAGTTACACCAGCAGTGATTACAATTGGGCTTTTACCTATTCTTGACATCTTTATCTAGTGTTTAAAATTAGTATACGTAACAAATTACTTCACCACCTACATTTAATTGCTTAGCTTGTTTTCCAGTCATCAAACCTTTTGATGTAGAAACAATAGCAATTCCTAATCCGTTAAGGATTCTAGGTAATTTGGCAGCACCAGCATACTTACGTAAACCTGGTTTACTAATTCTTTGGATATCTTTAATTACAGGCTCTTTAGTATCTTTATCATACTTCAAAGCAATTTTGATTGAACCCTGAACAGTGTTGTCCTCAAATTTGTAACTTAAGATGTAACCTTGATCAAATAAGATCTTAGTTATTTCTTTTTTTAGATTAGAAGCTGGAATTTCAACAACTTTGTGGTTTGCAGCCACAGCGTTACGAACTCTAGTCAAATAATCTGCAATAGGATCTGTATACATATGTATTTGATTGCGATTATGGTTTTCGGGAGACACTCGTCTCCCGAACCTTTAATCAATTAAAATTATTTTTTGGTTTGCAAAAGTAATAACTTATTGCGAGATTACCAAGACGCTTTTTTAACACCAGGAATTAATCCATTATTAGCCATCTCACGGAAAGTTACACGTGAAATTCCAAATTGACGAATATAACCTCTTGGTCTACCTGTTAATTTACAACGATTGTGTAAACGAACTGGCGAAGCATTTTTAGGTAATTTTTGTAGACCTTCATAATCTCCAGCTTCTAATAAAGCTTTTCTTTTTTCAGCGTACTTAGCTACCGTTTTCTCTCTTTTCACCTCACGGGCTTTCATTGATTCTTTAGCCATGTCTTAATTCTTTTTAAAAGGTAAACCTAATTCAGCCAATAATGACTTTGCTTCTTTGTCAGTTTTTGCAGTAGTAACAAAAGTGATATCCATTCCTGAAATTTTGTTTACTTTGTCAATATCAATTTCAGGGAAAATGATTTGCTCTAAAACTCCAAGGTTGTAATTTCCTCTTCCGTCGAAACCAGTAGCTTTGATACCACTAAAATCTCTAACGCGTGGTAAAGCAGAAGTAATAAGTCTATCTAAAAACTCATACATTCTCTCACCACGTAAAGTAACTTTTGCTCCAATTGGCATCCCTTTTCTCAATTTGAATGACGCAACGTCTTTCTTTGAAATTGTAGATACTGCTTTTTGTCCAGTGATCTTAGTCAACTCATCAACTGCATAGTCAATAAGTTTTTTATCAGATACAGCTGCACCAACTCCACGGCTCAAAACGATTTTTTCAAGTTTTGGAACTTGCATTACGTTTGTATATCCGAACTCTTCTTTAAGAGCAGAGATTACTCTACTCTTATATTCTTCTTTTAGTCTAGGTGTATATGCCATTACTATAGTACTTGATTAGATTTTTTTGAAAATCTTACTTTCTTATCTCCTTCTACTCTAATACCAACTCTAGTTGTTTCCTTAGTTTTAGGATCAATTAGTGAAATGTTAGATATTTGTATAGAAGCTTCTTTCTTAACGATACCACCTTGAGGGTTTTTAGCACTTGGTTTTGTATGTTTCGAAACCATGTTTACACCTTCAACTATCGCTTTATTTTTCTCACGGTAAACACGTAACACTTTACCTTCAGCACCTTTATGGTCTCCAGCAATTACTCTTACGATGTCTCCTGATTTTATTTTTAGCTTTATCATCTTAAAACGAATTAAAGCACTTCTGGTGCTAATGATACAATTTTCATGAATTGTTTTTCACGAAGTTCTCTTGCTACCGGACCAAAAACACGAGTTCCTCTCATTTCTCCTGCAGCGTTCAAAAGAACACATGCATTGTCATCGAAACGGATATAAGAACCATCAGCTCTTCTCACTTCTTTTTTGGTACGTACAACAACTGCAGTTGAAACAGCTCCTTTTTTAACGTTTCCGTTTGGAGTTGCATCTTTGATAGAAACTACAATCTTGTCACCAACAGAGGCATACCTTCTTTTGGTACCTCCTAAAACACGGATAGTTAAAACTTCTTTTGCTCCCGTGTTATCTGCTACTTTTAGTCTTGATTCTTGTTGTACCATAATTATTTAGCTCTTTCTAAGATTTCAACTAATCTCCAACATTTTGTTTTACTTAAAGGACGCGTTTCGCTAATTCTTACAGTATCTCCAATGTTACAGTCGTTTGTTTCGTCGTGTGCAACGTATTTCTTAGTTTTCAACACGAACTTACCGTATAATGGGTGCTTTACTCTTCTTACTTCAGAAATAACAATAGATTTATCCATTTTATTTGAAGTAACAACACCAATTCTTTCTTTTCTTAAATTTCTTTTTTCTTCCATCTTTCAGCAGAATACAATTATTGTAACTCTCTTTTAGTTAACTCTGTAGCCAATCTTGCAACTGTTCTTCTTACACTTCTAATTTGAAGTGGATTCTCAATTGGAGAAATAGCGTGAGCCATTTTTAGGTCAGCATATATTTTCTTAGTTTGACTAAGTTTTTCTTGCAACTCCGCTGCAGAAAGATCTTTTATTTCTGATTGTTTCATAATATAAATTTAATTATGCTTCGAAATCTCTAGCAACGACGAATTTAGTTTTTACTGGAAGCTTTTGAGCTGCAAGACGTAATGCCTCTTTTGCAACTGATAAAGGAACTCCTCCAACTTCAAACATAATTCTTCCGGGTTTAACAACGGCAGCCCAATATTCAACGGCACCTTTTCCTTTACCCATACGTACCTCAAGAGGTTTCTTAGTAATTGGTTTGTCTGGAAATATTTTGATCCATAATTGTCCTTCTCTCTTCATGAAACGAGTTGCAGCAATACGTGCAGCTTCGATTTGACGAGAAGTTAAGAACATTCCATCTTCATGTACAGATTTAATACCAAACATTCCATTAGAAAGTTCATGCCCTCTTTGAGAGTTACCTTTCATTTTACCTTTTTGTACCTTACGGTATTTTGTTCTTTTAGGCTGTAACATTTTTCTTTAGTTTAAAAATTTACTTTCTCTTACGAGCGTCTGGTTTACCACCTTTATTAAAGGGTTTTCTATCTCCTCTTGGAGAATCTCCACCTTTACCACCACCAGTTCCAGATTGTTTTTTATCCATTCCTGCAAGTGGAGAAAGATCTCTCTTTCCATAAACTTCACCTTTCATGATCCATACTTTGATACCCATTCTACCATAAGTAGTGTGAGCTTCAGCCAAAGCATAATCAATGTCTGCTCTGAAAGTTGATAGAGGAATTCTACCTTCTTTGAATCCTTCTGAACGTGCCATCTCTGCACCATTCAAACGACCAGAAATCAAAACTTTGATACCTTCAGCATTCATACGCATAGAAGCAGCAATAGCCATTTTGATTGCACGTCTGTAAGAAATACGGCTTTCGATTTGACGAGCAATGCTTGTCGCCACAAGATAAGCATCTAATTCAGGTCTTTTGATTTCAAAGATGTTGATTTGAACCTCTTTGTCAGTAACTTTCTTAAGTTCCTCTTTTAACTTGTCTACCTCTTGTCCACCTTTTCCGATAATGATACCAGGTCTAGCAGTAGTGATAGTAACGGTTACAAGCTTTAAAGTTCTCTCGATGATCACTTTTGATACACTAGCTTTTGATAAACGAGCGTGGATGTACTTTCTGATTTTGTGATCTTCGGCAAGTTTATCACCGTAATCATTTCCACCATACCAGTTTGAGTCCCACCCTCTGATGATACCAAGTCTATTTCCAATTGGATTTGTCTTTTGTCCCATGCTGCTTAAGAATTGCTTTGTGTGTTATTGATAGCTCCAAGCACGATTGTTACGTGGTTAGAACGTTTTCTTATTCTGTGTGCACGACCTTGTGGAGCTGGACGAAGTCTTTTCAACATCATTCCACCATCTACTCTGATCTCTTTAACAAATAATCCAGCTTCTTCTAAATTACCTTCACTATTTTTTTGCTCCCAGTTATTGATTGCAGATAATAATAGTTTCTCTAATTTTCTTGAAGCTTCTTTAGAACTGAATCTTAAGATGTTAAGTGCTCTTTCTACCTTCTGACCTCTTACCAAGTCCGCTACTAAGCGCATTTTTCTAGGTGAAGTAGGGCAGTTATTCAATTTTGCGAAAGCAATAGACTTATTAGCCTCTTTTCTCGCATCTGCTGTTTCTCTTTTACGAACTCCCATTGCTTCTTATTTTTTACCTTTATTTTTTGCTCCAGCATGACCTCTAAAAGATCTAGTTGGTGAAAACTCTCCTAATTTGTGACCTACCATGTTTTCTGTTACGTAAACTGGTACAAATTGACGACCGTTATGAACTGCGATAGTCTGTCCAACAAAGTCTGGAGTAATCATAGAAGCTCTAGACCATGTCTTAACAACTCCATTTTTTCCGCTTTCAATGTTTTCCTGAACTTTCTTGTCTAATTTATAATGAACGAAAGGTCCTTTTTTTAATGAACGTGCCATATCTTATTATTTCTTTCTACGTTCTACGATATACTTGTTACTCGGGTTTTTCTTAGAACGAGTTCTGTAACCTTTAGCTGGTACTCCGTTTCTTGAACGTGGGTGCCCTCCAGAAGAACGTCCTTCACCACCTCCCATAGGGTGATCAACTGGGTTCATCGCTACTGGTCTAGTTCTAGGTCTTCTTCCTAACCATCTTGTTCTACCAGCTTTTCCTGATACAACTAATTGATGGTCAGAGTTAGAAACAGCTCCAATTGTAGCCGAACAAGTTAACAAGATTAATCTTGTTTCACCAGATGGCATTTTAATTGTTGCATATTTCCCGTCTCTTGCCATTAACTGAGCAAAAGTTCCAGCTGAACGAGCAATTACAGCTCCTTGTCCTGGACGTAACTCAATACAAGATATAACAGTTCCAAGAGGAATTCTGCTTAAAGGCAATGTATTACCAATTTCAGGTTGAGATTCTGGACCAGAAACTAATTTTTGACCAACTTTCAATCCGTTTTGAGCAATTACATAAGTTTTCTCACCATCAGCATAAGCTAATAAAGCGATAAATGCAGTACGATTTGGATCGTATTCGATTGATTTCACAGTAGCCGGAATTCCGTCTTTAGTTCTTTTGAAATCAATAATACGATATCTCTGCTTGTGACCACCACCCGTATAACGCATGGTCATCTTTCCTTGACTATTTCTACCTCCAGAGTTTTTTATCGGCGCTATCAAAGAGCGTTCCGGCTTATCAGTTGTAATGGCGTCATAACCATTCACAACTCTAAATCGCTGACCTGGGGTAATAGGTTTTAATTTTCTTACTGACATTTTTCTATCTTAGATATTGTTGTAAAAATCAATTGTTTCTCCTTCTTGTACTTGAACAATTGCTTTTTTAATTGCATTCGTCTTTCCACTGATTAAACCACTTTTAGTGTATTTTGTAGTTCTATCCGGTCTTACGTTCATCGTGTTAACTGAAACGATAGTTACTCCATAAGCAGCTTCAACAGCTTTCTTAATTTGTACTTTGTTTGCTTTTTTGTCAACAACGAATCCGAAGCGGTTTAAAACTTCACTTTCTTTGGTTACTTTTTCTGTTACTATAGGTCTGATAATGATGCTCATATTCCTATTATTTACTTAAATTTTCTTCAATTAACTCCAAAGAACCTTCTAAAAGCACTAAATTATTAGTGTTTAATATTGCGTAAGTGCTTAATTCCGAGCTAGTTACGACATTAGAAGCCTTTAAATTGCGTGACGACAAATATACATTTTTATTCGACTCTCCCAACACAAATAAAGATTTTTTATTTTCTAACCCTAAAGCTTTCAAAACGTTAATGAAATTTTTAGTGTTTGGCGCTTCAAAATTAAAGTCTTCAAGAACGATAATATTTGACTCTTTTGCTTTTATTGAGAAAGCTGATTTTCTTGCCAATCTTTTCAAGCCTTTATTCAATTTGAATGAATAACTTCTTGGTCTTGGTCCGAAAATTGTTCCACCACCTTTAAACAATGGATTTTTGATACTTCCCGCACGAGCAGTACCTGTTCCTTTTTGTTTTTTAATCTTACGCGTACTACCAGTTACCTCAGCTCTTTCTTTAGCTTTGTGAGTACCTTGTCTTTGATTAGCAAGATATTGCTTAACATCAAGATATACTGCGTGATTGTTTGGTTCAATTGCGAATACTGAATCAGAAAGTTGAACTTTTCTTCCAGTATCTTTTCCGTTGAAATCTAATACTTTTACTTCCATTACTTCTGAATGATTACGTAAGAGTTTTTATGTCCAGGAACACATCCTTTAATAACAAGTAGGTTCTTTTCAGCAACTACTTTTAAAACTCTAAGGTTTTGTACTTTTACATTATCTCCTCCCATTCTTCCAGCCATACGCATTCCTTTGAATACTCTAGATGGATATGAAGAAGCTCCCACAGAACCTGGCGCTCTTAAACGGTTGTGTTGTCCATGAGTTGCTTGACCAACACCACCAAAACCGTGACGTTTTACAACACCTTGAAAACCTTTACCTTTAGATACACCTTGTACATCTACAAATTCTCCTTCAGCAAAAATAGAAACATCAATAAGATCCCCTAATTTTTGTTCAGTTGCGAAATCTTGGAATTCAACGACTTTTTTCTTAGCAACAGTTCCAGCTTTTTTAAAGTGACCTAAAGCCGCTTTAGTAGAATGTTTCTCGTTTTTGTCATCGAAACCTAGTTGCAACGCTTCGTACCCGTCAACACCTTTGGTTCTGACTTGGGTAACAACACACGGCCCAGCTTCGATTACTGTACAAGGAATGTTTTTCCCGTTTTCGTCGAAAATACTAGTCATGCCGATTTTTTTACCAATTAACCCAGACATAAATATTAATTATTAATTACTAAAATTCCCTTCAATTTGAAAATAACAGAAATTTCCAAACAGGGAGTGCAAAAGTAGATATTAAAATTGAATATACCAAACAGTTATAAAAATTAAATCGCTCATAATCAAAATCAAAGCATCAAATCACACCTATTCTCTAAATTATTTATTTAAAAAGCAAAAATTATCTTCTTAACTTAAAACAACAAAACCACTAACATTCACTTAACAAATTAAATTCAAAAACACCGTCAACGTCCTAAAACAAAGACATCTTAGCAAGAAAAAACAATTTTACAAAAAATCAGAAAACTCAATATCTTATAAATGAAAAATTAAAATCATAAAAAAAAGCGAGACAAAATTGTCTCGCTTTTTATATAAAAAAATATAATAAAATTATACTTTAATTTCAACTTCAACTCCACTTGGCAATTCAAGTTTCATTAAAGCGTCAATAGTTTTAGATGAAGATGAATAAATATCAATCAATCTCTTGTATGACATTACTTCAAATTGCTCTCTCGCTTTTTTGTTAACGTGCGGAGAACGTAACACAGTGAAAAGTTTTTTGTGAGTTGGCAACGGAATTGGTCCTGTTACAACTGCTCCAGTAGTTTTTACTGTTTTTACGATCTTTTCAGCAGACTTGTCTACCAACATGTGATCGTAAGATTTTAGTTTTATTCTGATTTTTTGACTCATTTTCTTAAGAATTAAGCGTTACCTTTTGCTTTTTTAATTACCGCTTCTGAAATATTAGAAGGCGTTTCTGCATAGTGAGAAAACTCCATTGTTGAAGTAGCTCTACCTGAAGATAATGTTCTTAATGTAGTAACATAACCAAACATTTCAGACAAAGGCACATCAGCTTTAATAGTTTTAGCTCCGTTTCTGTCACCCATGTCATTAACCTGACCTCTACGACGGTTGATATCACCTACGATATCTCCCATGTTTTCTTCAGGAGTAATAACTTCCATTTTCATGATTGGCTCAAGAACAATTGCTCCAGCAGCTTTAGCTACTTCTCTATAACCCATTCTAGCAGCTAATTCAAAAGAAAGAGCATCAGAATCCACAGGGTGGAAAGATCCGTCTGTTAAAGTTACTTTCAAACTATCCACCTGATAACCAGCCAAAGGACCAGTTTTCATAGCTTCACGGAAACCTTTTTCTACAGATGGAATATATTCTTTAGGAACGTTACCACCTTTTACAGCATTGATAAATTGTAATCCTTTTGGAATTTTACCATCAACTTCATCAGCAGGCTCAAGAGTAAATACGATATCACCGAATTTACCACGACCTCCAGATTGTTTCTTGTAAGTCTCTCTGTGTGTTGCAGATCTTGTAAAAGCTTCTTTGTATTCAACTTGAGGCTCACCTTGGTTTACTTCAACTTTAAATTCACGCTTCATACGATCTACTAAGATATCTAAGTGAAGCTCACCCATACCTGAGATAATTGTTTGACCAGAAGCCTCATCAGTTCTAACTGTAAATGTTGGATCTTCCTCAGCTAATTTAGCTAAAGCCATACCCATTTTATCTACGTCAGCTTTTGTTTTAGGCTCGATAGCAATACCAATTACCGGTGCAGGGAATTTCATAGACTCAAGAATAATTGGGTGTTTTTCATCACACAATGTATCTCCAGTTTTAATATCTTTAAATCCAACAGCAGCTCCAATATCTCCAGCTTCGATGTACTCGATTGGATTTTGTTTGTTAGCGTGCATTTGGTAAATACGAGAAATTCTTTCTTTACTACCAGAACGTGTATTCAAAACGTAAGAACCTGCGTCCAAACGACCAGAATAAGCACGGAAGAAAGCTAAACGACCTACGAATGGGTCAGTAGCAATTTTAAATGCTAAAGCAGCGAATGGCTCTTTAACATCTGGCTTACGTAAAATTTTAGTTTGATCTTCTTCTAATAATTCAGCATCATCAGGGTGAATTCCTTCAATACCTTCTTTATCCATTGGAGATGGCAAGTATTTACATACTGCATCTAACATGAACTGAACACCTTTATTTTTGAAAGAAGAACCAGCAATCATAGGAATGATAGCCATGTCAATTGTAGCAGCTCTAAGAGCAACGTTAATTTCTTCTTCAGTAATAGAGTTTTCATCTTCCATGAATTTCTCCAACAAATTCTCATCATAATCAGCTACTGCCTCAATAAGAATCGATCTGTATTCTTTTACTTCTGCAATCATATCCTCAGGGATAGGCACGATATCAAAAGTAGCTCCTTGAGTAGCATCATGCCAAACGATTGCTTGGTTTTTTACTAAATCAACAACACCTTTAAAATCATTCTCTTCACCAATTGGTAAAGTGATTGCAACAGCGTTAGACTTTAACATATCACGAACTTGTTGACATACTGCCAAAAAGTTAGATCCTTGACGGTCCATTTTGTTTACGAATCCCATACGCGGAACTCTATATTGATCTGCAAGTCTCCAGTTAGTTTCTGATTGTGGCTCAACACCATCAACAGCACTAAATAAGAAAACAAGACCATCAAGTACACGTAGCGAACGGTTTACCTCTACCGTAAAATCAACGTGCCCTGGGGTATCGATGATATTAAAGTGGTAAGGCAAAGTTTCAGGCAATGCTTTTCCTTGTTCAGTTGGAAAATTCCACTCACAAGTTGTAGCAGCAGATGTAATTGTAATACCTCTTTCTTGCTCTTGTGCCATCCAGTCCATTGTTGCAGCACCATCATGCACTTCACCAATTTTGTGTGACTTTCCAGTATAAAAAAGGATACGCTCAGTTGTTGTTGTTTTACCAGCATCAATGTGAGCAGCAATTCCGATATTTCTTGTATATTTTAAATCTCTAGCCATTTCTTTACGAATTAAAATCTAAAGTGAGAGAAAGCTTTGTTAGCTTCTGCCATTTTGTGAGTATCCATTCTTTTCTTAACAGCAGCACCTTCTTCTTTAGCAGCAGCTAAACATTCTGATGCTAAACGCTGTGCCATAGATTTTTCATTTCTTCTTCTTGAATAAAGTATTAACCACTTCATTGCCATAGAAATTTTTCTGTCTGGTCTAATTTGCATTGGAATTTGGAATGTAGCTCCACCTACTCTACGACTACGTACTTCTACGTGAGGCATAACGTTTGTTAAAGCATCTTTCCAGATTTCTAATGAAGATTTTTCTGAATCTTGCTTTTTAGATTCGATGATGTCAATTGCATCATAAAATACTTTAAAAGCTGTAGATTTCTTACCGTCCCACATTAAGTTGTTTACAAAACGCGTTACCAATTGGTCGTTAAACCTCGGATCTGGTAAAAGTGGTCTTTTCTTTGCCGCTCTTTTTCTCATGTCTTTTTCTTAAAAGTTTAAATTACTTTTTTGCTTCTTTTGGGCGTTTAGCACCGTACTTAGATCTTCTTTGCGTTCTTCCTGCAACTCCTGACGTGTCAAGCGCTCCACGAACGATATGATATCTAACACCTGGTAAATCTTTTACCCTTCCACCTCTAACTAATACTATCGAGTGCTCTTGTAAATTGTGTCCTTCTCCAGGGATGTAAGCATTCACTTCATTACCATTTGTCAAACGTACACGCGCTACTTTACGCATTGCAGAGTTTGGTTTTTTTGGTGTAGTAGTGTAAACACGCGTACAAACCCCTCTTCTTTGAGGACAAGAATCTAAAGCAACCGATTTACTCTTCTTAGTTATCTGAGTTCTTCCTGTTCTTACTAATTGTTGAATTGTTGGCATAATTAATACTAAAAATTATTATGTTTATTAAATTCCCGCTTTTTACGGGGTTGCAAATGTATAAAATATTTTTCACTATACAAACGTTAAATCATTAATTTTCAACAACATTATTTATCCTTATGTTTTTACAAACAAACGATAGATATTTGCAATACTTTTAATAAATGAAACAATTGCTTTTGAAACAGCTTTTATACATATTCCTTTTTTGCACAAGTATTTCTGCTTATGCCCAAAATTTCTATTTAAAAATAAACGGTTCAAACATTAATGAAAATCAAATTATTGATTCGCTGAACTATACAACTAAACATCCTAATTTAAAATCTTTATTTGAAGAAATAAAAAACACTTCATTTTCTTTATCAAAAAAAGGTTTTATTGACAATAAAATAATAGAAACTAACAAAACAAACGATAGTACTTATACCTCAATAATTGACCTCAAAAAAAGAACAAAAAAGATATATATATATATAGGTAGAAATAATGTGTTTTTTGATACTGATAAGACACAAAATGACACCATAATTATTGATTACGATAAGGTCGAAAACTTTTTAAATCAAAAAATAATTGATGCAGAAAAAAAGGGTTTTGCCTTATCAAAAATTAAACTTGAAAATATTCGAAGAAAGAATTTAATAATTTTTGCAGACTTAAATTTTAAATCCGAAAAAAAACGAAGTGTAAATTCAATTATTATTAATACTGCCGATCAAAATCCAAACAGTTTTTTTCCAAAAGGGCACTTAAAACAATTGAATAAAAAATATTTAAATAAAACTTTCAATCAGGAAGTTACAAAAGAACTTTACCAAGACATCAATAGTTTTGAATTTGCTACTCAGACAAAATATCCTGAAATATTATTTACTACTGATTCTACGAAAATATATGTCTACATAGAAAAAAGAAAAGCAAATACTTTTGATGGATATATTGGTTTTTCTAATGACGAAGAAAAAAAATTAACCCTTAATGGATATCTGGACATTTCTCTTTTAAATACTCTTCATGCCGGCGAGCAATTTTCTCTTTATTGGAAGAGCGACGGTAACCAACAAAAAACCTTTAATACGAAATTAGAAATTCCATATATTTTTAAATCTTCATTAGGCATTAAAGCTCAACTAAATATTTTCAAACAAGACAGTACTTTTCAAAATACTAAAACTTCAATTGATTTAGGTTATTATATCAATTATAATTCGAAAATATATTTAGGATATCAATCTACCGAATCAAGTGACATTCAAAACACTAACAGCTCAACGATTAGTGATTTTGACAATTCTTATATTACTTCAACTTACGAATACAAAAAATTAGACAACAACAATTTGTTTCCTAAAAAAGCATCAATAAATGGCACTTTGGGTTTTGGAAAAAGAAATACTAATAACAGTCCTGAGACTGCAGAATCAAGCCAGCAATTTTTTACATCTCTAAACTTATCTTATAATTTCGAATTGAATGAAAAGAATTTTATTTTTCTTAATTCACAGAATTATTTCCTAAAAAGCGATAATTACATATCAAACGAATTATACCGATTTGGTGGCCTAAACTCAATAAGAGGTTTTTCTGAAAATAGTTTACAAGCAAATAATACGACTTTACTAATAACTGAATATCGATATCTTACTGCTTCAAATTTATACCTGCACACTATAATCGATTATGGTTTATTTCAAGATCAAACCGCATTTGTAAATTCAAAAAAAATAAGAAATTTACTATCTTTTGGTATAGGATTAGGACTACTAACAAATAATGGCATATTAAAAATACAAATCGCCAATGGGAGCACGGATGGCGGGGAAATAAAATATTATAACAGCATATTAAACATTTGTTATAATGTTAAATTTTGATCTATTTTAAAAAATCGTTAATTAAAAAGTTGGAACATTAACAAATTATTATGAGATTAGTAATACTAATTCAAAATAATTGTTAATATGAAACCAAAGTTCAATGGATTTTTAGTACTATTACTAGTACTAATCGCGCAACTAACCTTTGCGCAAGAAAGAGCGGTCTCGGGAATCGTTACCGACGACGCAGGCATGCCTTTACCGGGTGTAAGTGTATTAGTTAAAGGCACAAAAACCGGTACCCAAACAGATTTTGATGGTAAATATTCCATCAAAGCAACACCAAGCCAAACTTTAATTTTTAGCTACATTGGCATGAAATCACAAGAGGTAGCAGCAAGCTCATCTCAAGTAAATGCCAAATTATCAGGAGATGCAATGCAACTTGAGGGAGTTGTTGTAACAGCATTAGGTTTATCTAGAGAAAAAAAATCACTTGGATATGCGACGCAGGAAGTAAAAGGAGAAAGTTTATCGGCTGTTAAAAGTGACAACTTTGTAAACTCTATTTCTGGTAAAGTTTCTGGTGTACAAGTTAAGAGAACAACAAATTTTGGAGGTTCTACTAATATCGTAATTAGAGGAAATGCCTCATTGACTGGAAACAATCAAGCTTTATTTGTAATTGATGGAGTTCCGGTAAGTAACAACAATTCAAACTCAAGAGATCAAGAACAATCAGGAGCAGGTTATGACTACGGAAGTGCCGCATCTGATATTAACCCAGAAGACATTGAATCTATAAACGTACTTAAAGGATCAGCTGCAAGTGCATTATATGGATCTAGAGCAGCAAACGGTGTTGTTGTAATTACAACTAAAAAAGGAAACAAAAAAGGAAAAGGATATTCTATAACAGTAAACTCTGGTGTGACTATGGGTTCTGTTGATAAAAGTACTTTTATCAAATATCAAAAACAATACGGTGGTGGTTATGGTCCGTATTATGGTCCAGACGAAGATTCGTATCTTGATCACAAGGATATTGATGGAGACGGTGTCTTAGACAACGTAACTCCATTAACAGAAGATGCATCATACGGACAGGCTTTTGATCCAAATTTATTGGTGTATCAATGGGATGCTTTTTATCCTGAATCTCCTAACTACATGAAAGCTACTCCATGGATTGCAGCAAAAAATGGCCCTATAACATTTTTTGAAAAACCATTGGCTTTAACAAATTCAGTTTCGATAGACAAAGGACTTGAAAACGGTTATTTAAGATTAGGAATAAACAACCTTGATCAAAAAGGTCTTTTACCTAACAGTACTTTGAAAAGAAATACTATTACTTTAAACGCATCTACGCTAATTAACGACAAATTAACTGTAGCAGGATACGGAAACTTTACAAGAACTAGTACAATTGGTAGAAATACTACAGGATACAACGACAACATTGCCGGTAACTTTAGACAATGGTGGCAAACAAACGTTGACATTAAAGGCTTAAAACAAGCTTATGAATTAACTGGAAGAAACGTGTCATGGAACCCTAACTCGACTACAAATTCTACTCCAATTTTCTGGGACAACCCTTATTTCCAACGTTACGAGAATTACGAATCAGACAGTAGAAACAGATTTATTGGTAATGTATCTTTAAACTATAAAGTTGCAAGCTGGTTAGATGCTTACGGAAGAATGTCTGTAGATACTTATGATGAGATTCAAGAAGAAAGAAGAGCCGTAGGAAGTGTACCTTCAAACTTTGGTATTGGTACTGGCGGAGGCGATGGAAGTCTTAACAGAAACCCAGCTCCATCTGGATATTCTAGAAGAAACATTGGTTTCAGCGAATACAACTATGATTTTATGTTAAATTATAATACAGATTTAACAACAAAATTAAATTTAAAAGGAGTTGTCGGTGTAAACGTTAGAAGAAGTTACTATAACTCAATATGGGCTGCAACGAATGGTGGACTTGCTATTCCTGGATTGTATGCTTTACAAAACACAGCCGCTCCGATGCTTGCTCCAATAGAAAGAGACGAAGCAATAGGAGTTGACGGTATTTACGGAAGTGCTTCTTTAGGATATGATGATTTTCTATTTTTAGAAGGAACTATCAGAAGAGATCACTCTTCAACTCTTCCGGAAGCTAATAGTTCTTACTACTACCCTTCTGTTTCATCAAGTTTTGTATTTTCAAAATTCATAAAAGCAGATTGGTTCTCATTTGGAAAAGTAAGACTTAATTATGCAGAAGTTGGAAATAGCCCTGGTTTTGACAGAATCTTAGATACGTATGCAGTAAACACAGCAATTGGAGCTGGATCTGCATCTGTAAAAGACACTAAAAACAATCCAAATCTAAAACCAGAGAAAACTAAAAGTTACGAAGCTGGTATAGAATTATCATTCTTTAAAAAGAGATTAGGATTAGACGTTTCTTATTACAAATCTAATTCTATTGACCAAATTATTCCATTAAGACTAACATCTTCAACTGGTTACTTATATGAATTGATTAATGCAGGAGAAATTGAAAACAAAGGTATTGAGGTTTCTTTAAATGGTACACCAGTAAAAACAGCCAATTTTTCATGGGATGTTAACTTAAACTGGGCCAGAAACAGAAACAAAGTATTAAATCTTTTAGATGGTATTGATAACTTACAATTAGGTTCTTTCCAAGGTGGAGTTACAATTAACGCAGCTGTTGGTCAGCCTTACGGAGTAATTTACGGTACTCAATATACTTACTTAAACGGACAAAGAGTTGTTGACCCTACAAATGGTCAATATATTAAAACTTCAACTTCTGATAATGCAATCGGAAATGCAAACCCAGAATGGACTGGAGGTCTTAATAATAAATTTACATACAAAAACTTTTCGCTTGAATTCTTAATTGATATGCAAAAAGGAGGACAAATATTTTCTTTAGACCGTTACTATGGTTTAGCAACAGGTTTATATGATGATACTGCCTTTACAAATGAACTAGGAAACCCTGTTAGAAATCCATTAACTTCAGGAAGTGATAGTGGTGGATTTATTAATCCAGGTGTAAACCCAGACGGAACTGCAAATACAACAAGAATTGAAGCAAGCCGATTTGGAGCTCAAGGATACAGAAGAGGATTACCAGATGAAGCTTTTGTATATGATGCAAGCTACATTAAATTAAGACAAACTGCGATTTCATATTCACTTACAGAAAAAGTTCTTAAAGATACTTTCATGAACGGAATGACTTTCAGTATTGTTGGAACCAACCTTTGGATTATTCACAAAAACTTACCAGATGCAGATCCTGAATCAGGATTAGGTGCTGGTAACTTACAAGGCTACTCAACAGGATCTTTACCATCTACAAGAGACATTAGCTTCAACATTAAAATCCAATTCTAAAAAAAGAAATCATGAAAAAGATATTTTTAATTCTAATAACCGCAGCAACCTTAGCGTCTTGTTCGGATGATTTAGAAAAATTAAACGTAAACGTAAAAGACCCGGCAAATGTCCCTGGCGAAGTTCTATTTACAAGTGCACAAAAAAGTTTGGTAGATCAAATGGTGAGCACCAATGTAAATGACAATATTTTTAGATTAATTAATCAATATTGGACAGAAACTGTATATACGGATGAAAGTAACTATGACTTAGTTACGAGAACCATTCCAGAACAACATTGGCAGTATTTATATAAAGATGTACTTAAAGATTTAGATCAAAGTGCAAAAAACATTACAGATACACCACTTGGATTGACAGAAAATCCATTAGACAAGCAAAATAAGCTTGCGATAATTGAAGTTTTAAATGTATACACTTATGCAATTTTAGTAGAGACTTTTGGAGATGTACCCTATTCTCAAGCGTTAAATTTAACTTATAAAACGCCTAAGTATGATGATGGTTTAACAATCTATAAAGATCTAATTACAAGATTAAATAAAGCTATTACAAATTTAAACCCTTCTGGTGCAAGCTTTGGAGGTAATGACAGAATCTATAATGGTGATGTCGCTAAATGGGTTAAATTTGCTAATACTTTAAAATTAAGATTAGGAATTACAATTTCAGACGTTACTACCGAATCTGCATTAGCAAAAGCAACTGTAGCAAGTGCTGCTCCATTTGTTTTCACTTCTAATGATGACAACGCTGATTTCAAATATTTAACTGCAACTCCAAATACTAATCCTTTATATGTAGATTTAGTTGCGAGCGGACGTTCAGATTTTGTTCCAACAAGTACATTAATAAATGTAATGAATACTTTGAAGGATCCAAGACGTTCTAAATATTTCGATAATAATGTTGACGATAAAAGTACACCAGATGTAGAATATATTGGTGGTACAAATGGAGGTAGTAATTCATTCGCAAATTACACACACATTTCTCCAACAATGCAATTGCCAGATTTCTCAGGAACTATTTTAGATTATGCTGGAACTGAATTTTTACTAGCAGAGGCTGCCGAAAGATCTTTATTTGGAACTCCTGCAGATGCGGCCAGTCATTATAATGCTGCAATTACAGCATCAATATTAGATTGGGGAGGAACTCAAGCTGAAGCAACTACCTATTTAGCGAATCCGGCAGTAGCATATGCAACCGCAGGAACAAATTGGAAACAAAAAATTGGAAATCAAGCTTGGATTGCCTATTACAACAATTCGTTTGAAGGATACTCCACTTACAGAAGATTGGATTTTCCAGTTTTAGTTGCTCCTGCAGATGCAGTTTCTGACATTCCAGTACGTTATACATATCCTATTATAGAACAATCATTAAACAAAGCCAGCTACACAGCAGCTAGTGCTGCCATTGGCGGAGATGACGTAACAACCAAGTTATTTTGGGATAAATTTTAGATAAAAGTCAATTTTAAGAAAAAGCCACCCTCATTTGGGTGGCTTTTTTTGTATAAAAGTTATAAAAAACAGCAATTAAACATACCACATCTTAAAATTTAACATTTTAAACAATTAGAATATATTTCATTATTGTCATATTTAGATCAATAAATTACGAATATGAGATTTACGCACATTTTTTAACTATAAAAAAACAATATCTTATTGTGAAATCATAATTTAACTAAAAAAAAAGTGAACTATATTAGGAAAGTTAACGAATTATTAAGAGTTTTGCGATACTAATTCAAAATATTTAAAAATGAAACTAAAGTTCAATGGATTCTTAGTACTTTTATTAGTACTAGTTGCGCAACTTACTTTCGCGCAAGAAAGAGCTGTTTCTGGAACAGTTTCTGATAATTCAGGAATGCCTTTACCGGGTGTTAGTGTATTAATCAAAGGAACAAAGACAGGAACGCAATCTGACTTTGATGGTAAATTCTCTATCAAAGCATCACCAAGCCAAATCTTGGTATTTAGCTACATCGGGATGAAATCTCAAGAAGTAGCAGCTACTTCAACATCACTCGCTGTAAAGTTAAAAGATGATTCAGTAGAATTAGAAGGTGTGGTTGTAACTGCACTTGGTATCAAAAAAGACGAGAAAAAACTTGGATACGCTGTATCTAAAGTAACTGCAGACGAAATCACTAAATCTGGTGAGCAAAACGTACTTCAGGCATTGGCTGGAAAAGCAGCAGGTGTACAAGTAATTGGTTCTGGAGGAACTCCTGGAGCATCTAGTAAAATTATTATTAGAGGTTTAAATACAATTACAGGGTCAACAGATCCATTAATTGTAGTTGATGGTATTCCAATTGACAACAGTACAGATCAGACTACTGCAGGAGATAATCCATTTAATGCAAACTTATCTGGTATTAACAACTCAAACAGAGGATTAGATATCAACCCTAATGATATCGAAAATGTAACAATCCTTAAAGGACCAGCAGCAGCAGCATTATACGGTGCTAGAGCTGGAAATGGAGTTATTATTTATACGACTAAAAAAGGTAAAGCTCAAAGAGGTTTAGGAATCGATTTCACAACATCTTTGGCTATTGACAAAGTAAGTCAATTACCAGCAAGACAATCTAAATACGTACAGGGTGTAAACGGAGTAGATCTTAACCCAGCATCACCTCAAAGCTGGGGTCCTAGTGCAGCGTCATTAGGAATTCCTGTATATGATAACGTTGGAAACTTCTTCCAAGAAGGTCTTACTTACAACAACAATATCGCTTTTTACGGCGGAGATGACAAAGCAACATTTAGAGCTTCTTATGGAAACGTAAGTCAAACAGGTATGATTCCTGAAACAGGTTTAAAAAGAAATACAATTAGACTTGTTGGAGATTTAAAATTAAGTGAAAGCTGGAAAGCTGGAGCTAGTATGCAATATACACGTACAACAAATACATTAGTTCAAAACGGAAGTAATGTATCTGGTGTAATGTTAAGTTTATTACGTTCTGTAAACAACTACGATCTTAGAGATTATATTGATGTAGAAGGGAACAACAAAAACTACGTTGCTGCTTATGATAACCCATATTTCACCGTAAATGAAAACCCTGCTACAAGTGATGTAAATCGTGTTTTAGGTAACATCTACTTAACTTACAACCATGCAGACTGGTTAAACTTAACTGCCAAAGGTGGTATTGATGCTTATTCTGACGCACGTAAACAAATCTACGCTATATCTTCTAATGGAGATAATTTAGGTGGAATTGGTGAAGTTGCATTCAACAGCATTACAAACAAAGAATTTTATGGAGATTTAATTGCTACTGGTTTAATTCCATTAAAAACTGATTGGTTAAAGATCAACTATACAGCTGGTCTTAACTTACGTTCATCTCAATACTTAAGTGTATTCTCTAGAGGTAAAGAACTTGCTGTAAGAGGATTATACAACTTAAGTAATGCAACTCAACTTTATGCTTCTAATAGTGAAGTAAACACAATTTCTAGAGCGGTTTTCGGTCAAGTAGAATTCGATATTAAAGATCAAATTTTCCTTGCTGGTACAGTTCGTAAAGAATGGTCTTCAACTTATGGTACAAACGTAAACAGTGCAATCTTCCCTTCAGGAACTGCATCTTGGATTGCATCTAATACTTTTGACTGGGCTAATTACGTAAAATTTAGCTATGGTTACGGTGAAGTTGGTATTGCTCCAGCACCTTATTCTACTATTAGTACTTATGCGCAGCCATTTATGACTGATGGATTTACAGATGGTTTAAGTTTCCCTTATAATGGAATAAATGGAATGTCTCCTTCAGGAATATTAGGAAATCAAAACTTAAAACCAGAAAGAGTGTTAGGGCATGATCTTGGATTAAGTGCTAAATTTCTTGAAAATCGCTTAACAGCAGATATCAACTTGTACTACAAAACTTCTAAAGACTTATTAATCAATGTTCCTCTACCTCAATCTACAGGTTTTGCTATAGATTACAGAAATGCTGCGGAATTAGTAAATAAAGGTATTGAAGTTGAATTTGGTTATGACATTTTCAAAAAAGCTAACCCATTTCAATGGAACATTAACCTAAACTGGGCTAAGAACGTAAACAAAGTAATTGACATTTCAGGAGAATTAGACGAAGTATCTGTTGAATCAGCTTTTAATTCTATTGGTTACTATGCAGTAAAAGGACAACCTTTAGGAAGTTTTTTCGGAACAAAATGGGCTCGTGATGCTAATGGTAACAAAATTATTGGTTCTAATGGTTTACCTGTTATTGCAGATGAAACAGGAAACTTAGGAAACTCTGCTCCGGACTGGACAGGTGGAATTAGAAATACTTTCTCATACAAAAGAGTAACATTATCTGCTTTATTAGATATTAGACATGGTGGTGTAGTGTACAATGGTACATTAGCAAGATTACATAACTTTGGTATCTCTGAAGAATCTGCAGATAGAGAGCGTACTTACGTAATTGAAGGTGTTAAAGATGACGGAACGCCTAATACTACTGCAATTAGTGCAAAAAGCTATTTCCAACAATACTTAGGAGATGGTGGTGGAGCTGCTGAAGAAGCAGTAACAGATGTTAACTGGGTTAGACTTCGTGATGTTACGTTAAGCTACGATTTTAATGTAAAACAATTCCCTGCAATCAGCAGTGCACAAATCTCTTTCACAGGAAGAAACTTATGGCTGGATACTAACTACAAAGGTGTTGACCCTGAAACTAGTTTAACTGGTGCCGGATCAAAAATCAATGGATTAGATTACTTTAACAATCCAGGTAGTAAATCATTCATAATGAGCCTAAAAGTAGGTTTTTAATCTAAAAATACAATGAAAATGAAAAAACATATAAAAAGTATAATTCTATCTGCACTTAGTATTGGTTTACTAGCAGGCTGCCAGACAGAATTAGACACCTTTAACGAAAACCCAAACTCTCCAATAAAAACAACACCTTCTTTATTGTTGTCTGCTATGGAAGTTTCGACCTTCTCTACTCACACTAGTGGGTTAATTAGAAATGCTGGTATTTTTACACAGCAGTTAGCTGGTACAGATGTTGGACAAATGGGACCTATTGCACGTTATATTGTTACTGAAAATGACGTAACAAATGAGTGGAATACTCTTTACGGTACTACATTAGTAAGTGGTCATATCTTATCTCGTGACTTTGCTGCTCAATATCCATACTACAATGGTATGGGTCAAGTATTGACAGCATTAAACCTTAGCTACGCTACAGATATGTTTGGAGACGTTCCTTATGATGAAGCTTTTAGAGCTGAAGAAGGAATTAAATCACCTAAATACAATACGCAGCAAGAAATCTATCAAAGATTACAGTCTATTTTAGATGAAGCTATTGTTAATCTAAAAAAACCAGAAGCAAGTAACCTTACTCTTCCTGAAGATGATGATTTTGTTTTTGGTGGTGATACTCAAAAATGGATTAAAATTGCTTACGTTTTAAAAGCTAGATTCGCATTAAGACTATCTCAAGTAGATACTGGAGCTGCTCAAAAAGCACTAGATGCAATAACTGCATCTGGAATTACATCAAATGCTGATGATGCTAATGCATTTTTTCCAGGTACTTCAAATGGTCTTAACCAATGGTTTGCATTTGAGCAAAGTCGTCCAAATTATTTAAAAACTGGTAAATACTTTGTAGATCAATTAATAAACAACGCAGATCCTAGATTACCATTTTCGATTGCTAAAAACAAGCCTACACCTCCAATAGTTCCAACATACGTAGGAAACGCTGCAGATGATCAAGCAAACATTGTTACTTCATATATCGGACCAGCATATGCAAGTGCCGCATCTCCTGTAGGAATGGTAACTTATGCTGAAGCTAAATTCATCGAAGCTGAAGCTAGATTTAGACTTGGACAAGATGCTAAACCTGCTTTACAAGCTGCTGTAACTGCATCAGTTTTAAAAGTAACAGGTGCTGCTCCAACTCCAGCTTTCTTAGCTGCTGCGACTACAACTGCTAATTTAGCTACAATTATTCAACAAAAATACATTGCGCTTTTCTTAACTATGGAGCCATTTAATGATTACAGAAGAACTGGATTCCCTGCTTTGGTTCCAAACCAAGCATCTAATACCAAAACTATTCCTGTAAGACTTCCAACTCCAGTTGAAGAAAGACAATACAACGCTAATGCAACTGTAGTTAGTAATGTAACTACTCCTGTTTGGTGGGATAAATAATAGTTTAAAAACTATAAAATATATTAAACCGCTCTGTTAATTCAGAGCGGTTTTTTTTTGTAAACATTATACCTATATTTGCGGTATGGAAAAAGAACATCAAATATTTGGAATTAGAGCCATTATAGAAGCAATTCAAGCTGGTAAAGAAGTAGATAAAGTATTTATACAAAAAGAAATTTCTAGCGAATTAATGAAAGATTTAATGAAGGTGATGAAACGCGCTAACATTAATTTTTCTTATGTTCCTGTAGAAAAACTTAATCGCTTAACTCCAAATAATCACCAAGGCGCTGTAGCTACAATATCTCCTATTGGATTTATAGATCTAGAACATTTAGTTGAATCAACTATTGAGTCTGGAGCAAAACCATTATTCTTAATATTAGATCAAATATCTGATGCAAGAAATTTTGGTGCTATTATTAGAACTGCTGAATGTACTGGTGTAAACGGAATCATTGTTCAAAAAGCGGGTTCTGCTCCTGTAAACGGAGACACTGTTAAAACTTCTGCTGGTGCGGTTTTTAATGTTCCGATTTGCAAAGTTGAACATATTAAAGATGCAATATTTTATCTTCAGGGATCTGGAATTAAAACTGTTGCCGCTACTGAAAAAACAGAACAAACTATTTATGATGTATCACTAAATGAACCTGTGGCAATTATAATGGGATCTGAAGACAGAGGAATCAACCCTTCTGTTTTAAAAATTGTTGACGAAAAAGCAAAACTGCCTATGTTTGGATCCATTGGATCATTGAATGTATCAGTTGCCTGTGGCGCATTTTTATACGAAACTGTTCGTCAGAGAAGCTAAAATAGTATGCTTGAGATTGGTCTGAATAATTGTAATTTTAAATCAAATGCATATTTATTCTTTCATAAACCTATCAATAAAAAAAACCCTTACAATATTGTCCATAACGGTTCTAACCAGTTACTGTTATGGACAAAATACTTCTTATAGCCAATCTTGGAACGAACTTCAGTTTACCAGAGCCATAACTGAAAAATGGTCTACAGAATTAGACTTTGCAAATTCATACAGCAGCACAGAATCATCTTCAAAAATGTTTACCAATAACACCCAAAAATCTTTTAGAGTTTGGGGAAATTATTATTTAACTCCAAGATGGAAAGCATCTGCTTTTATAGCCTATTATGACAATAAAGATGTTCCGGAAATTGGACAGTTCAAATCACCGGAATGGAGATTTTCACTACAAGGAACTTATTATTTTCATAAAATAGGATACACATTAAGCACAAGATCGCGATTAGAGGTTAGACATATTAAAAACGAAGATCAAGATTACGAAAATGTATTACGGTACAGACAGCAGCTTAAATATTTGCAACCAATCAATGGTAAAGTTCTTAGAAAAGGAGTTATTTACGGAATAGCTTCTGATGAAATATTCTTTAAATCTGGAACAAAAGTAACCGGCGAAAGCTTCTTTGACCGTAATCGACTTAATATCGGAGCAGGATATTTATTTAATGATGATACTCAACTTGAAATCACTTATGCGAATGAATATCTCCCAAGAAATAACGGAAATCAAATTATAAATGCAGCTTCACTTACACTTACCTTTAATAACTTATTCAAAAAAGTAAATAATAAACTATTTCACAGAAACGATCCTTCTGCTAAAGAAGACGAATAAATTACTTCTCTTCTTTTAAAAAACAATTTAACTGCTCCATTATTGCTTTTTTATGTAGTTTAAAAGCATAATTTCTAACAAACTCTGTTCCCTGCATATTTATATCGGCAGTAACGGCTTCAAATCCAGACAAGGCTTTCAAATCGTTTTTATCAACAAGATAAAGAACCTCCATAACAGAATCATGCTTTATATAGCGCGTATCATAATGTTTCAGTTTGTATTTATTAGCATCTGATAATTCTATAATCAAATCGTCTTTGATTAATTTTCCACCTTCTTTAGCAGGAAATGGAGAAGGCTGTAAAGCAATAAAATAATTTTCTTTATCGGTTACAATACCAATCTTTAATGACTTTGATTTTGTTGTATAAAAAGTTGCACTGTCTATAAAATACAACATAGATCCATCTGCCTGAACTTTATTGTGAATTTCGCATTGCGCAAAAAGTAATGGAGAAATCAAGATTGCAATAATTATAAAGATTATACTTTTCATAATTAAATATTTAAAGATTAAATCATTACAACAAAAATACTCATTTTACAAAAGCAATTTTAATCTATTTAAAATCAAGATTTTTCGTCAGAATCGTCACTTTTACGAATAGAATAATTTACTAAAACATCAGAATTAAAATAAGTAGAGATAATTTCTTTTTCTTCTTCAGGAATTTCTGTGTTTACAAAATTACCATTCTCATCAAAATGTTTCATAAAAGGATCTGTGTCTGGATCAAAATCTGCTTTTTGCCAATCGTAAACAATAGGTTTTGTATATTCTGGTGTTTTATAATATAAAGTCAAACCAAAGCCTGTAATAAATCCTGCCAAATGCCCTTCCCACGAAATGGATTGATCTACTTTTGGGAAAACGTACCAGATCATACCGCCGTAAAGTAAAATTACGGATAGTGAAAGTGCCACCAATCGATAATAACGGGTCTGAATACCTTTGAAAAATATAAAAGTAACTAAAACATAAATTAAGCCGCTTGCACCAATATGGTAATTCTCACGACCAATAATCCACGTTATTAAACCTGAAAATAAAATACCATAACCAATAACACCGAAAGTTTGTTTGGGGTAAAAAAATTGTAATGCAGCTAATAGAACCAAAAGCGGAATTGAATTATTATAAAGATGCTCTAAATTTTCATGAATAAAAGGACTAAATAAAACACCTTGCAAACCAGATAAATCTCTTGGATAAATTCCATTTTTATAGAAATCGAAATCAAACCGAATTTGAATCCAATATACAATCCATAAAAAAAGCACGAAAAATAATGGAAGTCCAATAACTGCGGGTGAAAACTTAAAATGATTGTCGTTCATATATTCAATAATCGGTTCGGGAAATAATTATCAAAAAACTATCCAAATAAAATTTACTGATAATTTGTCAGCTTACAGAAAATATTCGCAGATACGTTTTCTATAACTGATAAAAACAGTATTCTTTCCGTTTTCATTATTTTGAAACATATAATCCAGAAATTTATTGAGATAGTAAATAGCTTCATAAAGCTATAAAATCAAATTGAAAAATAGTAATTTTACAAAATGGATGCACCTTTAGCCGAACGAATTCGCCCTCAAAAATTAGAAGACTATATTAGTCAAAATCATTTGGTTGGACCAAATGGGTCATTGACGCAGCAAATTTCCAGAGGAATTATTCCTTCACTGATATTTTGGGGACCTCCGGGAACAGGAAAAACTACATTGGCACAAATTATTGCACAAGAATCAAAACGCCCGTTTTATATCTTAAGTGCAATAAATTCTGGTGTAAAAGATATCCGTGATGTTATCGATAAGGCCAAACAAAGCGGTGGTTTGTTTACGGCTAGAAATCCTATTTTATTTATTGATGAGATTCATCGCTTTAGTAAATCACAGCAGGATTCGCTTTTGGCCGCGGTAGAAAAAGGATGGATTACGCTAATTGGTGCCACTACAGAAAATCCGAGTTTTGAGGTTATTCCCGCTTTACTGTCACGTTGTCAAGTTTATATTCTAAATGCTTTTACGAAATCTGACTTAGAGGCGTTATTGCATCGCGCGATGAAAACGGATACGGAACTCGCTTCTAAAAATATTATATTAAAAGAAACCGAAGCATTACTTAGACTTTCTGGCGGTGATGGGAGAAAGCTTTTGAATATTTTTGAACTTGTGGTAAATGCGTCTGCTGGTGATGAAATTATTATCACAAATGACCGTGTTTTTGAATTAGTACAACAGAATACGGTTTTGTATGACAAAAGTGGCGAGCAGCATTATGATATTGTTTCTGCTTTTATAAAATCTATCCGCGGAAGCGATCCGAATGGCGCGGTTTATTGGCTGGCAAGAATGATTGAAGGTGGTGAAGATGTAAAATTTATCGCTCGAAGAATGCTTATTTTATCCAGCGAAGATATTGGAAATGCAAATCCTACTGCATTTATTATGGCAAATAATACGTTTCAGGCAGTAACTACAATTGGATATCCTGAAAGCAGAATTATATTGAGCCAATGCGCAATATATCTGGCAACTTCTCCTAAAAGTAATGCTTCTTATATGGCTATCGGAAATGCGCAACAATTGGTTAAACAAACTGGAGATTTACCTGTTCCAATTCATTTAAGAAATGCGCCAACAAAACTTATGAAAGAATTGGGTTATGGTGACGATTATAAATATTCGCATGATTATGCCAACAACTTTGCAGAACAGGAATTTTTACCGGATGCAATAAAAGAAACGGTTCTTTATAATCCAGGAAGCAATTCTAGAGAGAACAGCAACCGTGAATTTTTAAAGAACCGTTGGAAAGATAAATATGGTTATTAAAACCTTATTTTATATTTAGAATTTTACTGAAACTTTTTCAGAAACCATTTTGTCATTTTGGTAGTATTCAAAAAACCATTGGTTGTCTTTTGCGTTCAAAGTTCCTTGTACTCCATCTTTTATTGCTATAAATGAATCTGGACGAGAAGTTTTTAATAGTTTCATTACCACTTTTGGTGTTTTATCAATTAATTGATATCCGTTTTCTGTTGGCTGTGCGTATAATAAATTAGGATCAGAAACATCTGCAACCGGAGTGCTAACAGCTGTCTGTGTAACTGCAGCTTTTACCGGCATCGCAACCGCAGCAGCGGCAGCACTTGTAACAACAGCTCTGGTTTCGCGAGCAGGAGTTTTTCCGCTATAAGCATAATGCAGATCATAAATTGACTTAAATGCACCTTCAAGAGATTCTCTATAAGCTACATCATAATCTTTCTCTTTGCTTTTTCCTATTTCTGAAGTGTAGATTACTTTACCAAAACAATCTTTTAGTTCAACAAAAAGTTTTGTTACCAAAAATCCATTGTCTTTTTTTACGTCGATGTATAACAATTCACAACGGTCAATAAGGCTTTCAGGAAGCTGCTCATTAGTATAATAAGCCTGAAAACCTGCTTTTAATAAATTGGACTTACTTAATGTTGCCAATCTATATTGATTATCGGTTTTAAGGAAATCGTACTTTAACGGCACTATTACAGCCTTATAATCGTTAACAGATTGAGAAAATCCAATAACTGAACAAAGAAGTGCAGCCAATAAAAATTTAATTTTCATAATTATAAATATTTTTTAAGTTCTAGTAAATGGTTTATTTGTTTGAAATTTGTTGGTGCTTCAATTTTTTTATCATTAAAGAAAATAGCGTCTAAACCAGCGTTGAGTGCACCATTGACATCTGCATCAAGGTCATCGCCAATCATAATACTATTCTCTTTGGTAGTCTGAGCCAAATTAAGAGCATAATCAAAGATAATACTATTTGGCTTTTTTACACCCGCTAATTCAGAATTTGTAATTGTAGTAAAATATCCGCCAAGAGCTGCATTGTTTATTTTTTTATCCTGAACATGTGCAAAACCATTGGTAATGATGTGGAGCTTATACTTTGATTTTAAATAATCTAGCACTTCTATAGCGCCATCAAAAAGATGATTGTTATCGGTTAAGAATTCGATATAATCATTTGCAATTTCGTTAATGTTTTCATCAGAAATCACATAATTTAAAGCATCAAAAGAAAACTTCAATCTATTGTAGCGAAGTTCAAGATGCGTAATTTGATCGTTTTGATATAATTTCCAGCAAGCCTGATTTATTGGCACATACTTTTCAATAAAGTCAATAGTTTTAATATCGGCATACTTAGTCTTAAAAATTCTATCAAAAGCCATTTCAGAATTTTTATCAAAATCCCAAAGCGTATGATCTAAATCGAAAAAAATATCGGTAATGTTGGTATTCATAGATTAAAATGTTCCTTCATCTACAAAACTATAATATTTTGTTTCAGTAATAATCAAATGGTCCAAAACTTTAACATCTAAACTCTCCCCTGCTGCTTTGAGCTTCCTTGTAATTTGTATGTCTGCGTCACTCGGCACCAATGATCCTGAAGGATGGTTATGACACAAAACCAAGCCTGTAGCTCCGGTTTCGATTGCTAATTTAAAAACTAAGCGGGCATCAACAACAGTTCCGGTAATTCCACCTTTACTTAATTGCGATTTAGAAATTACTTTATTAGAATTATTCAGAAAAAGTACCCAAAATTCTTCGTGGCCGAGCTCGCCAATAATGGGCTGCATGATTTCAAAAACAATTTTACTAGAGGTAACTTTCGTTAGCTCAATAGTATGCTCAGAGCTTCGCCTGCGTCCTAATTCCAATGCCGCAACAATCGTAATCGCTTTGGCCTCTCCTATACCTTTAAATTGCATTAGTTGAGCAATCGACATTTTTGCTAAAGAATTTATATTTCCTGAGCTAGACAAAATACGTTTACTCAAATCAACAGCAGATTCATTACGGCTTCCGGAGCCAATAAGAATTCCAATTAATTCAGCATCGCTTAAAGCTTCCTTGCCTTTCAACATTAGCTTTTCGCGTGGTTTATCATCGTCAGACCAATCCGTAATTGGTAAATATACTCCTTTCATCGATATTAACTTATTCGGCTAAACTAAACAAAAAAAGAAGAAAATTCATTCAAAATAAAAATAAATTCTAATTTTGAAATTCCAAATTCAAAAAAAAATGCCAACCGCAAAAAACGATTGGCAAATTATATAATTTCCTAATTGACTAACTATCTAATTAATCAACCCTTTTACATCATCAAAATTTAATCCTCCGTAATTTCCTGAACTCATTAAAAGAAGTGCAGAATTATCCAGATTTAAATTGAAAAGATACTCTTTGAATTCGGTTGGATTTGTATAAATAATTAAGTCTTCTCTATTAAAAGAACTTGCGATCTGCTCATACGTAACTTCTTCAAGCTGTTTGATTTTTACGGCATCTGGCGAATAAAATACTACAGCAACATCTGCATATTCCAAAGCACCTTCATATTCTTTTAAAAACTCAGCATTTAAGCTGCTGTAAGTATGTAATTCTAAACAAGCTACCAAAGTTCTGTTCGGGTATTGTTCTTTTACGGCTTTTGTCGTTGCAGCTACTTTACTTGGCGAATGCGCAAAATCTTTGTAAGCTACTTTTCCTTTTCCTTCTGCGATTTTTTCTAATCTTTTAGAAGCTCCTTTAAAACTTGCAATTGCTTCGTAAAAATCAGCTTCATCAACGCCCATGTTTTGGCATATCCATTTTGCTCCAGCTAAATTATTTAGATTGTGTGCTCCAAAAACTTCAATTGGCATATCGCCTTCTGGAGTTTTTAAAAGAGTTACACCATCGCTTACACTATATTCTGGAGTATGATAAGCTAATTTACGAATTGGATTTGTTGCAGCTTCTGAAACGCGTTTTACTTCTGGATCATTTTCGTTGTAAACCAAAATACCGCCATTTGTGATTTTTTGAATGAAAATTTCAAACTGCTCAACGTAGTTTTCATACGTTGGAAAGACATTGATATGATCCCACGCAATTCCTGAAATCAACGCAATGTTTGGTTGATACAAATGGAATTTTGGTCTTCTGTCAATTGGCGAAGACAAATATTCGTCACCTTCCAAAACCATAAAATCGTTCTCTTCGGTAAGGTGTACCATCGTGTCAAAACCTTCTAATTGAGCACCCACCATATAATCTACTTCTATATTATGATAGTGCATTACGTGCAAAATCATCGAAGTAATAGTCGTTTTTCCGTGAGAGCCACCAATTACAACTCGCGTTTTGTTTTTAGATTGTTCGTATAAAAATTCTGGATACGAGTATATTTTCAAACCTAAATCCTGCGCTTTTAGCAATTCCGGATTATCGGCTTTTGCGTGCATTCCTAAAATAATTGCATCAAGATCTGCGGTAATTTTTTCTGGAAACCAACCTAATTCAGCAGGAAGGATTCCTTTTTTTTCCAGTCTGGATTTTGATGGTTCAAAAATAGCGTCGTCACTTCCTGTAACCTGATATCCTTTGTTGTGCAATGCCAGAGCTAAATTGTGCATAGCACTTCCGCCTATAGCGATGAAATGTGTTTTCATTTAAATTCCAATTTTTATAAATGCCAAAATCCAAATACAATCAAAAAAAGATAATTTGAATTGTTTTAAGATGACTCAAATTTTTGTTTTAATTCGCGCGCTTTTTTAGCGTCTTTTAATTTGTTCAAATATAAATTATATAATTTTTGAAACGTGGTTTTTGATTTACCAATTTCGTTTGCTTTTATATAATATTTTTCGGCTGCGTTATATCGTTCGAAATACTCCTCAATTCTTCCTTTTGCCAAGTTGCCATCTACGGCAGATAACTGCATTAATTCGTTTGAATATGAAATTGCTTTCGATTCGCTTCCGCCAAAAATCCCCGGTAAATGCAGATAATATTCTATTAATCCCCAGCGTGCCTGAATATGTTTGGGATTTAATTCTATTGCTTTTTCAAAAGATTCTTTTACTTCAGACGCCATTCCCAAAGCTTTAAATTTATTTACTTCTGAGGCTCGCATTCCTAAAGCACCGCCGTATTTAAAGTAAAAATTGGCGTCATTGGGTTTTAATTCTTTCAGCTTTTTATAATATTTTACGGCTTCCTGCCATGATTTATTATGAGCTGCAATATCTCCTAAATACTCTAGTGTTTTTGCATCAGATGGTTTGCTTTTTAAAACTCCTTCTAAAATAACTTGTGCTTCATCATACTTTTTTGCCTGAAAAAGTTTTTCTCCTTTTTCAAAATTAGATTGTGACCACACCAGAAATGGCAAAAACAGAAATAGGGCTAATAATTGTTTCATATCTCAAAAATAGCGAAATATAGAATGCATAATTTGCTTTTAGATATAAATTAGTAATTTGTACGAAAATTATTTTAGTACGTTTCCAACCATTTTATAAATTCTAACATCTATAGACTAAAACTTATTTCATGAAAAAGATACTATTTGTACTGTTATTGTTTTCTGTTTCCCTACTTGCACAACATAAAGATAAAAAATGGGAAAAGGTAATTGCTTATGAAAATGAAGGCAAAATAAAATCGGCTAATGAAGTTGTTGCTAAAATTTATAAAAAAGCAGTATCAAAAAAAGACGAAGTACAAATGATAAAATGCTTTTTTTATCAATCAAAATACCTGCAGGTTCTTGACGAAAATGCAAGGACTTTAATTATAAGTAATCTCAAAAAAGATATTGCACGCGTTTCAATACCATCCAAAGCTATTTTAAATTTAGTTTATGCCAGATATTTAAAAGATTATGGTGAGTATGATTACGTTGCTGGAGTAGTAGATAGTACGGCAGCCTATGTAAGCGAAGCTGCTTATGATTCTACAGCTGTAGCAATAGATTACGCAGTAGCAATAGATTCTGTTGAAGTACCGCATTCAGATTATATCCCATATAAAAACGCTTCAGACAATGATATTGCTCTTGCTTTCGAAAAGACTTTAGAAAACGAAGCTATTTTAAAAGCTACACTTTTATCTAAATATGAAGCAATATTTAATTTTCCATCCGAAGGGAAGCCTAAGAATGAGACTTTATGGGATTATTTGATAAAAGAAAACATAACATTTTACACTGAAAAAATTCAATCATGGAACATTCAAGACAATGATTTTTTAATTTATAAAGAACAGCTTTTTGGAAATTCTGAAGCTTTTTTAAAACTCAATCTCGATTTTATAAAAGACGAAAACATCAAAAAAACATTGTCATTATATCAAAAAATTGAATTAGGTGAATCTACATTAGAAAATCAATTTTTGCGTGCAAAATTCTGTCATGTCTATTTAATTAAATCAAATGACTACTTTAAAATTTACTTAGAAAAGTTAGAAAAAGAAGCTCAAAGTAAAGATTTGCTTCAGGATATTAAATTCGAAAAAGCTACAATTTTGATTGAATATGCTACTAAAGAATCATTTCCAAACAATAATATTGAAGCGGTTGCACTATTAGATGAAATTATAAAAATTAATGACAGCTCAAACACGGCAAAATTAGCTGCTACAAAAAAGAGGGGTATTATATCTAAATATTTAACGGTTCAGCTTCAAAGAAACAATTACGAAAACGAAAATACCAGGGCTCATGTTGCTTATAAAAACGTAAATAACCTGATGCTGTCTTTTTATAAAATCAATCATAAACAAAGCACTGATTTTTACAAATTAGATCAACTAAAAATAGATAGTTTAGTAAATTCTATTATTTCTAAACAAAATAAAATTGCTTCTAAAAACTACGATCTAGTTAATAAAAAAGATTACTACCAATACTCTACCGATGTCCTTTTACCCAATTTAGAAACAGGAAATTATTTGGTTTATTTTGAAAGCGATTCAGATTCAAAAAATCAAAAGGCATTTGGTTATCAAATTATTACAATTACAAACATTTCAGTTCTTGTTTCTAAAAAAAACCTAATTGAAACGTATCAGGTTTTAAATCGAAAAACCGGAAAACCTCTCGAAAATGTTACTGTAGAAGCTTTAAATACAATTCTGAAAACAGATTCAAAAGGACAAGTTTCATTTAAATTTGATGGTAATAATGCTTACAACGCCGTAAAATTCTCCCAAACAAACGATACTGTTACTTTTCATAAAAGCTATATTCCATTTAATGAAGATTATAACACAAATGAAAAAGAAAAACCAAGTACGAAAGTACAATTCTATTTAGACAGGGCGATTTACAGACCTGGACAAACGGTTTATTATAAAGGAATTGCTTTTCAGAAAAATAAAACCAAAACAAATATTATTGCCAACAATACTTATAAAGTCACAATTCAGGATTCGAACTATCAAATTATTAAAGAATTTGAAGCAAAAACAAATGAATACGGTTCTTTCTCTGGCGAATTTATACTTTCAAAATCTGGAATTACAGGCAATTATTTTATAAAAGCACAAGCACTTGATAAAATCGAAACTTCAAATTCGGATTCTTGGGATACTGTTGAAAGCGAAAATCCTACACTTTATTTCAAAGTCGAAGAATACAAGCGTCCAAAATTTGAAGTGACTTTTGATGCTAAAAAAGAAAGCTTCCAACTTAATCAGTCGGCTAAAATAAAAGGAGAAGCAAAAGCTTTTGCCGGAAGCAATATTTCCGAAGGTGCTGTAAAATATACTGTAACGCGATATACAACCTATCTTAGAAATTATTATGGACGTGAAGAAAACCAAATTTTAACGACCGGAGAAACAAAAACGGATGCTTCAGGAAAATTCGTTATCGATTTTACGCCTTTACCTCCAAAAAATAATAAAAAAGAACAATTACCGATTTTTAATTATGAAATTTCGGCAACGGTTACAGATATAAACGGCGAAACGCATTCGGCTCAAACAACTGTAAAAATTGGTTATCATGATTTAATTTTAAATGCGCAGATTCCGAATACTATCGAAACCAAAAATAAAAATGAAGTTATATTAAACAGCACCAATTTAAATGGCGAATTTTTAGCAGCCAAAGGTGAAGTAAAATTATATTTCTTAAGCCCTTTCTCTACTAAGTTTAAAACAAGAATATTTGACCAACCCGATATCAAAAGTATTCCAGATGCTGATTTTGAAAAATTGTTTCCTTATGAAATTACAGATAATGAAATTTCTTTAAAACCTTCAGAAACATTATTATTTTCAAAAAAAATCGACACTCAAAAAGACAAAAAACTTGTTCTTGATTTTATTTCAAATTATAAATCTGGAAATTACAAAATCGTATTTTCTGCATTAGATAGTTTTAACAATCCAATTGAAACCACTTCAAACTTTACAGTAAAACAAAGTAAGGACAAATTTAATCCAAGTAAATTAATCACTGTTGAACAACTAAACAGTGACCCGAAAAAAGATGGCTTTGTATTGGTAAAACTTTCATCTCCAATACCAGAATTGTATATTTTGACCAACGGAAATTACGATGGCAAAATTTATTATGAAGATATTGTTCATTTGCAAAACAATGAGATCATTATTAAAGTTCCTGTGAAAAATGAATTTGAACAAAACTTAAATTTAGTATTTGAATCTGTGTTTGAAAATGATAGTTTTTCAAGTTATATTAATGTTTTTCTTCCAACTCAAGAGCCAAAACTAGAATGGACAGTAGAAAGTTTTAGAAATAAGATCCAGCCAGGAAGTACCGAAAATTGGTCTTTTAAATTGAATGGCATACATACAAAAACAGAATCTGAAGTTTTAGCTTCGATGTACGATAGCTCATTAGATCAATTTTCTATGCAAAACTGGAATTTGCTAAAATTGAATAATTTCCATTATAACAATACAAATTATAAAACGAAATTAGGTTTTGACATCGCTTTCGTTTCAATAGAAAATCTAAACGAAACTTATCCGCCTTTGGAATTTAGAAATACCGAAACAAAATTAAATTGGTTTGGATTTAATTTTTATGAAAGTAGATATGGAGGTTCTCTCGGCATTACTATGGCACAAATAAGAGATAAAAAAGCAGGAATCGAAACAATTAAGGGCGATCCTGATGCTGTAGTCACATTGAGCGAAGCCGTTGGTACGGGTTCTGCCATTGTAATTCAAGATAACAATGTTTATGATACTGGAAATCTAAAAACAAAGAAAAACTTAACATATGCTGCCAGAGCTTCAGCATCTCCAATGTTAATTAGAGGTAATATTTCTAAATTGAATTCAAGCGCCTTATATATTGTTGATGGAGAAATTGTTTCAGAAAGTGATTTTCAAGACATAACGCCATCAGATATTATTTCAATTGATGTTGTTAAAGACAGCAAGGCAATAGCCCTTTACGGAACCAAAGGCGCAAACGGAGTAATTATTGTTACAACAAAAAAATCTTTAGAAGCTTTAACACAAGTAAAAGCAAGAAAAAATTTATCTGAAACGGCCTTCTTTTATCCAAATTTAAAAACAGATTCTAAAGGAAATGTGAGTTTCAATTTCACTTCACCCGAAGCTTTAACATCTTGGAAACTTCGTTTATTGGCACATAATAAAGATGCCGTTTCCGGTTATTTAGAAAAAAGCGTTGTAACTCAAAAAGAATTGATGCTTTTGCCAAACTTCCCAAGATTTTTAAGAGAAAAAGATACGATTGTTATCAGCGCTAAAATATCAAATGTTACCAATGAAACCAAAAATGGAATCGCTATGCTACAGTTTTTTGACGCCGTTACAATGGAACCAATTGATGCCAAAATGCTGAACGCAAAAAACGTGAAAAACTTTACTGTGAATGCTTTTGGAAACACAACTGCTACTTGGAAAATTGCAATTCCAGAAGGTTTGCAAGGTGTACAATATAAAATCGTAGCAAAAGCAGGAAACTTTTCTGATGGAGAAGAAAACATTCTTCCGGTTTTGACAAACAATATGCTGGTTACAGAAAGTATTCCGATTTGGGTTCGCGAAAATTCTAAAAAAGAGTACACTTTTGAGAATCTTAAAAACAATAATTCTACGACTTTAAAAAACCATCAATTTACTTTAGAATACACTTCTAATCCGTCTTGGATTGCGATTAAATCTTTACCGTATTTGATGGAATATGAACATGAATGTGCGGAGCAGACTTTCGCGAGATTTTATGCTAATGCTTTAGCTTCCGAAATTATTTCGAGTAATCCGAAAATTGCTACTGTTTTTGAAAACTGGAGAAAAAAAGGAAAACTGAATTCTAAATTAGAGGAAAACGAAGAATTAAAATCGATTATTCTTGCCGAAACACCTTGGTTTAATGATGCACAAAGTGAAGATGAAAAGAATAAAAACATGGCACTTTTATTTGATTTAGAAAAGATGAAAACTTCTCAGGAAAGTGCTTTTCAAAAATTAAAACAAAAACAAAAACCGTCTGGCGCATTTGCATGGTTTGACGGTGGTAATGAAAGCGAATATATCACCAGACATATTTTAGCGGGCTTGGGGCATTTATCAAAATTAGATAAAACCAAAGATGACCTTTCTAAAATCGATGAAATCGCAAAAACAGGAATTCCTTATTTAGACCAGAAGTTTCTGGAATCTTATAAAACTAGAACTAAAAACTTAAAAAAATCAGATAAAATGATTTGGATAAATCCAAACTCAGATTTGCACTTTTTATATGCCAGAAGTTTTTATTTAGATAAATATCCGTTGTCAGATACTTTAAAAAAAGCGGCTAAATTGTATTTAGAAACTGCTAAAAAAGATTGGCTTTCGTATTCTCTTTACGAAAAAGGATTGGCAACTTTAACTCTGAATCGTTTTAGCGAAAAAGACGCTGCTAAGAAAATATTGGAAAGTTTAAAAGAAACATCTTCTACAAATGAAGATTGGGGAATGTACTGGATTGCCAATAAATCGGACTGGTATTGGTATCAGGCGCCTATAGAAACTCAGGCTTTATTGATTGAGGCTTTCGCCGAAATAAATAACGATACTAAATCTGTTGATGCGATGAAAGTCTGGTTATTAAAAAATAAACAAACCAAAAACTGGCCATCAACAAAATCTACTACAGAAGCAATTTACGCTTTGTTAATGCAGGGAACGGATTGGCTGAGTGTAAAAGATAATACCATTATTAAACTTGGAAATGAAAAAATCATAACCAAAAAATTAGCCGAAAACGAAAAAGAAGCTGAAACAGGTTATATCAAACTGAACTGGAAAGCAGACGAAGTTAAAAAAGAAATGGCTTCAATAAGTATTGAAAACAAATCTAAAGTCCCTGGCTTTGGTGGCGTTTATTGGCAGTATTTTGAAGATCTGGATAAAATTAAAACCAATTCTGGAGCTGTATTATCGGTTTCTAAAGAATTGTATCTGAAATCTAATACAACAACCGGAAAAGAATTAAAAAAAATAACAAAAGCAAATCCGTTGAAAATTGGAGATTTAGTAACGGTAAGATTAATTATCACTTCTAAAGAAGATATGGAGTTTGTACATCTTAAAGATATGAGAGCTTCGTGTTTTGAACCTGTAAATGTACTTTCAGAATATCAATATAAAGATGGACTTGGTTTTTATATGAGCACAAAAGATGCGGCAACACATTTATTTTTTGACAAAATAAATAAAGGAACTTATGTTATCGAATATGATATTCGTGTAAATAATAGCGGCGAATTTTCTAACGGTATTACTACAATAGAAAGTATGTATGCGCCAGAATTTACAAGTCATACAAAAGGGATTAGAGTGAAGGTAAATTGATAAACAAATTCCAAAATTTAAATTCCAAATTCCAAGAGTGTAGGAATCAAAAAGGGATTCTACTACGCTCAGCCTGACAATGATTTTCAAAATAAAAAACAACAAAAAACCCGACAGACTTAGAAATCTGTCGGGTTTGTTTTTTATAAAGAAAACTGAGATTATTTAGTAATCGTCAATTCGTCAATAATATTTTTAGCTCCAGCGTATTTGTCGATAATCCAAAGTACATAACGAATATCTACGTTAATTGTTCTTTGCAATTTAGGATCAAAAATAACGTCTCCAGCCATAGCTTCGATGTTTCCGTCGAATGCAATACCAATTAATTCTCCTTTTCCATTAAGAACTGGAGAACCAGAATTTCCACCAGTAATATCATTATCTGTTAAGAAGTTTATTGGCATATATCCTGCTTTATCAGCATATTGACCGTAATCTTTTGCTTTGTTTAATTCTAATAAACGTGCCGGTAAATCAAATTCCTGATCTCCTGCTTTATACTTTTTCACCATACTTTCCATGGTTGTATAATTGTTTATTGTTGCATCGTTACGCGGGTCAGCAGGCAAAGCGCGAACTTTTCCGTAAGTCAATCTCAAAGTAGAGTTTGCGTCTGGATATTTAATTGCATTTAGTTTTGATTCTCTTAATCCTTCTACCAATTCGCGGTAAGCAATTGCAAAACCATCATCGGCTTTAGCCTGATCATCAGTTTTAGCACGGTATTTTGTCAATAAATCATTAGAGATAATATATAAAGGATCGTGTACAATTGCCAATGGTTTTGGATCTGCCAAGAATGCCAATACTTTTTCTTTGTTTGTAAAATAGCTAATTTCAGTTGCTTTTGCTACATCTGCAGTAAAGTCGCCATTATTTGCCGTTTTCATTTTTGCAACTTCCGAAGCAAGTCCATATTCAGCAGCTTTAGAAGCGTATAAATTTAATTGCGCTGTTAAAACATCTTTTTCTAACGGAGCGTAAAATTCTCCATAAATGCTTTCAACCATTGCATTAATTTTAGGAAGCATTTCTGCTTTCTTAGCATCATTTTCTTTGTAATAAGCAATCAATGCATTTCCTAAATTTGCTGGTCCTGTTGCATAACTTGAAGTACGTAAAAGCTGTGTCAAATAGTTATCGTGACGCGCTTTTAAATTTGTTTCTTTATAATACTCGTTAATCGTCGGGATTACATTTTCGTATTTATCTTTATTAGCAGGTTTGCTTGCCCATTCGTAGAATTTATCTTCTTGAGCCGCTTTTGCGTCAACAGTTCCGGCTTTTGTTAAAGCATCAATCATTCCTTGACGGTTTTTCCAGTAGTTTGCTGTAGAAGCATATTTAGAAGCGTATTGTAAACGAACAGTTGCGTCTTTGTCCATGTACTTTTTCATTACGTCCATTCCGGTTTTTGCACCTTCAACCCAGGCAGGATATGCAAATTTTATATTTTGCTCAATTCCGCCAGCCGGCATCCAACGGTTTGTTCTTCCCGGATAACCTAAAATCATGGCAAAATCATTTTCTTTTACACCTTTAATACTTACTGGCAAATAATGTTTTGGCTGTAAAGGCACATTTGTTTTAGAATATTCTGCAGGATTTCCGTCTTTATCAGCATAAACTCTAAACATAGAGAAATCACCAGTTTGACGAGGCCATTCCCAGTTGTCTGTGTCACCACCAAATTTACCAACGCTTTCTGGAGGAGTTCCTACTAAACGTACATCTGTATAATCTTGGTAAACAAAATAGTAATATTCATTTCCTTGAAAGAAAGGACGAACTGAAACAGTGTATTTTCCACCTTCGTTATTTTCTTTTTCGATCAGGCTGATTTCCTGCTGAATGATTTTGTTTCTTTCTGTTTCAGACATTTGATCATTTACTTTTGATAAAATTCTTTTAGAAACATCATCCATACGCACGAAGAAACGAACATATAAAGATTTTGGTTTCATCTCTGCACTTCTTTCTTTTGCCCAGAAACCATCTTTCAAATAGTTTTGTTCAGCAGTAGAAAGTTCGGCAATAGCATTATAACCACAGTGGTGATTTGTTAAAACCAAACCGTCTTTAGAAACGATTTCAGCTGTACAACCTCCGTTAAATTGTACAATAGCATCTTTTAAACTATGGTGGTTAATACTGTAGATTTCTTCAGAAGTTAATTGAAGTCCCATTTTTTCCATATCTCTATGGTTTAATCTTTCGATAAACATCAAAAACCACATTCCTTCATCAGCTTTTGCCGGAAGAGCCATTAGGCACATGGTTAAGAATAAAACTATTTTTTTCATGTTATTTTGTTTAAGTAACGCGAATATAATTCATTTTCGCAATAAAAACATTTAAAATCAAATAAAGCAACATATATGAAATAGATTATTCTGATATTTTACGAAATCCATAATTGAAAAAAGAAGTACTGTAACTTTATTTTTTAAAATTAATACAAGAACAATCTATTAAATTTTTAAAAAATCATCTTTAAACATCTTAATAAAACATATTAATTGTAAAAATAAACTTTCTTTTAAAAATATTAATTATAAATTATTTCTTACAAATTAGATTTTATAGATTTGTCTTTAATAAATAATAATTATAAAATGAAAAAATTACTTTTAGTAGTTGCGCTGTTTGTTGCAACTATTTCGAATGCACAAAAAAACTCTGTATTATTGGGCGGGAACGTTGGATTTCAATCTGAAAAAATTGGTGATGCAAAAGCAACTGATTTTGATTTTTCTCCAAAAGTTGGATATCAATTTACAGACAACTGGACAATTGGTGTAGAGGGTTCTATTGCAAATGTAAAGGTAGACGGATTTGGTAAAACTGAAAAATATAAAATTGGAGGTTTTACACGTTACTCTTTACCTCTTTCTGAAACATTTGCTTTTTACACAGATTTGGGCGCAGGTTACCAATCAAGTTCTGTAAATGACGCTAAAGGTATGTATGTAAGTCTTACACCTGCATTATTCATTAATGTGAAAAGAGGTTTTGGATTAAACTTCTCTATCGGAGGTGTTAACTATGACAACTTAGATGGCAAAAATGATCCTAGACAAGAGCGTTTTGGTTTTAACTTTGGAAAAACTTTAAACATCGGAATTTCTAAAAACTTCCAATTATAAATTCTAAAATAAAAAAGAGACTATAAAAGTCTCTCTTGATGTACAATACTATTTGAGATTTAAAAGCCCAATAAAAAAATTTATTGGGCTTTTATTTTGTATTAATCGTTAAGCATTTTCCAAAGCTTGTCTTTTAGATCTGTCAAACCTTGTTGTGCAACTGATGAAATAAACATATACGGAACATCTTTAAAAGCAACATCTAATTCTACTTTTAATTCAGCTTTAAGTTCATCATCCAGCATATCACATTTTGAGATAACCAAAAGACGTTCTTTATCCAGCATTTCTGGATTGTATTTTGTCAATTCATTTACCAAAATATCATATTCTGCTTTAATATCCGGCGTATCAACAGGAACTAAAAATAGTAAAGTTGAGTTACGCTCAATATGACGTAAGAAATAATGTCCTAAACCTTTTCCTTCTGCCGCACCTTCAATAATTCCGGGAATATCTGCAATTACAAAAGATTGAAAATCTCTGTACGCCACAATTCCTAAATTTGGTTTTAATGTTGTAAACGGATAATCTGCAATCTTAGGTTTTGCTGAAGTTAAAACAGACAATAAAGTCGATTTTCCTGCATTCGGAAAACCTACTAAACCAACATCTGCCAAAACTTTAAGTTCCAGAATAACATCCATTTCTACACCCAATAAACCTGGCTGTGCATAACGTGGCGTTTGGTTGGTAGAACTTCTAAAGTGCCAGTTTCCTAAACCACCTTTTCCTCCTTTACAAAGAACTCTTTTTTCTCCATCTTCTGTGATTTCAAATAAAGTTTCTCCTGTTTCTTTGTCTTTTACAACAGTTCCCAAAGGTACTTCGATGTATTTATCTTCTCCATCAGCACCAGTGCTTCTGTCTCCTCCTCCATCACCGCCGTGTCCGGCTTTTACGTGTCGCGCAAATTTAAGGTGAAACAATGTCCAAAGACCTTTGTTTCCAACTAAATATACGTGTCCTCCACGTCCTCCGTCACCACCGTCCGGGCCTCCTTTTTCAATAAATTTCTCTCTATGTAAATGTGTAGATCCCTTTCCCCCTTTTCCGGAAGAAACATATATCTTAACATAATCTACAAAATTTCCCTCTGTCATTTTTCTTTGTTTATGTGTAGTTTTAGCTTTCAGGTTTCAGGTTTCAAGTTAAATGCGTTTACGCAACCTGAAACTTGAAACTTGAAACCTGAAACAAATTCTCTACTCTTTAAGCGCTTTTACCAGCACTTTATCAATCTTAACGCCGTCCATGTCGACAACTTCTAATACAAATTTCTGCCAGACTAATTTTTCTCCTTCTTTTGGAATATGAGAAAGCTCGGTCATAATCATACCGCTTACGGTGTTTACTTCGTAATCATTTGTCAGTTCGTCTAACTCAAAATAAGTTAGGAAATCATGTAATGAATAATGTCCGTCTACAAGCCATGAACCGTCTTCTCTTTCTATAAGCTGAAATTCATCTTTATAAAAATCAGATGCATCGCCAACTAAAGCTTCCAGAATATCATTCAATGTAATCATACCTTGAAAAACACCATATTCATCTGAAACCAACGCATAGTGAACTCCGGTCTTTTTGAAATTTTCTAAAGCTTTGTAAGCAGTAGTTTGTTCCATTAAATAAGGAGCATCAGATTTTATAGCGTTCAAATCGAAATTGTCTTTTTCGATGTTGGCAAATATATTTTTTAAGGTTACAATACCTACGATATCATCGTAATTGTCGCTGTAAATTGGATAAACGGTGTGAAGATCCTGTAAAACCAATTCTTTAATTCGGGCTTTATCAGCATTTAACGGTAACATGTCTACCGATTTACGGTGTGTCATTAAAGAACTTACTTTTCTATCACCAATGTGAAAAACACGTTCCACAATATCTTGCTCAATTTCCTGAACTTCTCCGCCTTCGGTTCCTTCTTTTATTATCGCTTTAATTTCTTCCTCAGTAACTTTTCCGTCGGCTGTTGGTTTGATTTGCAAAACATTCAATAAAAAATCTGTTGATGTTGTTAACAGCCAAATAAAAGGTGCCGTAACAATAGAAACAATTTTCATTGGCAGTGCGACCATTTTAGCAATAGATTCCGGATAATTTAATCCGATTCTTTTTGGCAGTAATTCTCCTAAAACCAAAGAGAAAAAAGTTAAAACGACAACAACAATCCCAACTGCAACAGAATGTGCATAAGGTTTTAAAGCTGCAAATCCGCTTACAAAAGTTTCGACATCTATTGTTATTTTATCTCCAGAATAAATACCAGTCAAAATTCCGATTAAAGTAATTCCGATTTGTACTGTTGATAAAAACTTGTTCGGAGAATTAGCTAAGTCCAATGCAATTTTGGCACTTTTATTCCCTTTTTTTGCTGCAGTTTCCAATCTGTTTTTTCTGGCCGAAATCAGTGCGATTTCAGACATAGAGAAAACTCCGTTTAATAGTATTAGAAAAAATATTATTAGTATTTCCAATTTGAGGTTTGTTCGTTATTGAATAGTCGTTAAATGTAATTTGTAACCTAATGTTTTGATAGCCCAGATGGGAGTAAAAAGCCCGGAGCTAAAAAAACTAATTTTTCCTGCCAGAAAACAGTCCCGATGCATCGGGAGAAGCTCGTTTTATGGTGTGGAAAAATAGTTTTTTTAGCGAGGACTTGTAACGACAGCTGGAAAAAGCTTCTACAAATTATCTATAACTGACGTTAATCGCTCTGTAATTTCTTCGATAGTTCCGATACCGTTTACGGCATAAAACTTATTTTGTTCTTTGTAATATCCAATTAGCGGCGCTGTTTTTTCATTATATTCCTGATATCTTACACGAATTTTTTCTTCGTCCTGATCATCAACTCTTCCGCTTGTTTTTCCTCTTTCTAATAAACGTGCTACTAGAATTTCATCATCTGCTTCCAACGCGATTGTAGCGGTAACGCTAGAACCAATTGTTGGTAAAAATTTATCTAATGCAGCAGCCTGATCTAATGTTCTTGGGTAACCATCAAACAAAAATCCTGCTGTATCTGGGTGTTTTTTTACTTCGTCTATTAACATTGCAGTAGTTACTTCGCAAGGAACTAATTCTCCATTGTCCATAAATACTCTTGCTCTTTTACCTAAATCTGTATCATTTTTTAAATTAAAACGAAAAATATCTCCTGTTGAAAGGTGTGTTAAATTGTATTTTTCTTTTAAAAATTCTGCCTGAGTTCCTTTTCCTGCCCCTGGCTTTCCAAATAAAACAATGTTAATCATAATATGTGTGTGTTGTTACTTCTTGACTTTTTTTAAAGAAGTTTAAAATGAATATATAGTTGTGTGTATGTGTTTAAAATTATTCTGCCAATTTATATACTTCGCCCAGATTTCTGCCTAATCCATCATAGTCTAAACCGTAACCAACGATGAATTTATTTGGAATCCTGATTCCGATATAATCTATTTTAATGTCTTTTTTGTAAGCTTCCGGTTTAAAGAACAATGTTGCAATTTTAAAATGCTTTACATTTTGTGCTTTAAAAATTGCTTTTAATTCTTCTATCGTATTTCCTGTATCTACAATATCTTCTATAATAATGACGCTTCTGCCAGACAAATCCTGATTAATTCCAATTAATTGGTTGACTGTGTTTGTTGATTCTGTACCTTCATAAGAAGCCATTTTTACGAATGAAACTTCGCAGGGTTTTTTATATTTTTTCAGAAAATCTGCAACAACCATAAATGCGCCATTCAAAACTCCAATAAAAATTGGGGTATCATCTCCAAAATCATCTTCTATTTCTGTAACTAATTTAGTTACAGCAAAATCAATTTCTTTAGCCGAAATAAACGGAACAAATTGTTTATCGTGAAGTTGTATCATTATTTTTATGTTTAAAATAATGCGCAAAGATACAGAATTACAACTTAATACCTTATATGAAAATAGCGTCTCCTAACATTTTTTTAAGAATGTTAAATATCAGTTAATAATTACAATCTTATAACAAAGCTAAGCCTGTAATTAAGTAAATTGTTGTTCTATAAACATTTAACCCCTAATCTAAAATGAAAACAACCGTACAAATATTTTCTGCCTTTTTAGCTATTACAATGACTGCCTGCAACGGACAGGTAAAAAAGGAAGAAAAAGAAGCTTTGGCAGCACAACCTGGAAATGTGGTAAAAACGGCTATTGGAGATCTTAAACTTCCGCCGCCATACGCAACTGAATCTAAAACAAACAACAGTAAAGTTCTAAAATGGTCTGATGGAAAAATGCCTAAAGCTCCTGAAGGTTTTACGGTTTCTAAATTTGCAGATGGTTTTGAAAATCCGCGTTGGACTTATATTGCTCCTAATAATGACATTTTTGTTGTAGAAAGCGGTACGAGAACCAGTAAAAATCAGATTACGGTTTTTCGCGATGCAGATAAAGACGGAAAATTTGAAACCAGAAATGTTTTTATTTCTGGCTTAAACAGACCTTTTGGAATGCTGGTTCTAAAAGATTTTTTCTATATAGCCAATACTGATGGTTTATATCGCTATCCTTATAAAAATAATCCGCTGAAATTAGAAACGCAGGGCACAAAAATCCTTGAACTTCCTGCAGGCGGTTACAACAATCACTGGACGAGAAATATTATTGCAAATCCTAACGGTACAAAAATTTATGTTTCTGTGGGTTCTGGAAGTAATAATGCGGAACACGGAATGGAATCTGAATTGCGCCGTGCCGATATTTTAGAAATTAATCCTGATGGAACAGGCGAAAAAATCTACGCTGCGGGTCTTAGAAATCCGGTTGGAATGGATTGGAATCCTGCTAACGGCGAACTTTGGACTGCGGTTAATGAGCGCGACGAATTGGGCGATGATTTGGTTCCTGATTATATTACGAGCGTTAAAAAAGATGGCTTTTATGGCTGGCCTTATTCGTATTATGGAAATATTTTAGACCCAAGAATGAAAGGCGAACGCAAAGATTTGGCTGCAAAAGCTATTGTTCCGGATGTTCCGGTTGGTGCTCACACGGCTTCTTTGGGTTTGGCATTTTATACTAAAGATGCATTTCCTAAAAAATATAAAAACGGAATTTTTGTTGGACAGCATGGTTCTTGGAACCGCGCTAAAATATCCGGCTATAAAGTTCTTTTTGTTCCTTTTGCAAACGGAAAACCTTCTGGAAAACCCGAAGATTTCTTAACCGGATTTATTGCTAATGAAGAAAAAGCCGAAGTTTACGGTCGTCCGGTTGCGGTTACGGTTATGAAAGATGGTTCGCTTCTTGTAAATGATGACAGCGCTAATACGATTTGGAAAGTGACAGCGAATAAATAAATTCCAATAATTTTGGAAAACTCCAATTTTTAAAAATTCCAAATTCCAAAATGAACTCATTTCAAATTGGAATTTGGAATTTTAAAAATATTGAAATTTATTTACACCAAGATTTTATTTAACCCAAATCATTTATGACTTTAAAAAAATATTGTCTTCTTTGTTTTGCATTACTTTTTCTTCAAAATATAAATGCACAAAATAGAGAAGGTAAAACTATTGATACGCTTCAGACAGAAAAATTGGATGAAGTAATTATTAGCCCGCTTCACATTAATAATACGATACAAGATACGCCGGCTTCTATTGGCATTTTATCTAAAAAAGAATTACTGCAAAATAATACAACTGATATTAGTACTGTAATAAATACAATTCCCGGTGTGTTTATGCAGTCTGCAAATATTACAACAACCCGAATTTCTATTCGCGGGATTGGCGCAAGAACGCCTTATGGAACCAATAAAATAAGGGCTTTTTATGGCAGTATTCCGCTGACTTCCGGAAATAGCGAAACGGTTATTGATGATATTGATCTGGAAAACCTGAATCAAATTGAAATTATTAAAGGGCCGCTTTCAAGTGTTTACGGCGCAGGATTGGGAGGTGCAATTTTAATATCGCCGCAACTTTCAAAAAATATTGGCGAAAGCGCAGGAATCAGCACTGTTGTGGGTTCTTATGGTTTATTAAAAAATACTTTAAATTATAGTTTAAACGAAAAACAAGGAAGTTTGAATCTGAGTTATCACAAACTCGAAACTGACGGCTGGAGAGAAAACAGCGCGTATAATCGTGAAGGTGTTACTTTGGCGGGCGAATTATTTAAAAAGAAAAACAGCAAGCTTACTTATTTTTCTAATTACACGTATTTGAAAGCCTACATTCCGAGTTCGATCAATAAAACCATGTTTGATAATAGTCCGCAATCTGGAGCGCCAACTTGGGTAGCTTCAAAAGGATTTAAAGAATATAAATCGACATTGGCAGGATTGGCTTATGATTTTAAGATTAATGAAAATCTGAGCAATTCGACTTCAGTTTTTATGAATTATAAAGACAGTAACGAACCCAGACCTTTTGACATTCTTCGCCAATATACTTTTGCAAGCGGCGCGAGAACTCAGTTTTCTGGTAATTTTAAAATTAATGAAATTGAAAACCAATTTATAACCGGAATCGAATATTTTACAGACCATTATAAAGGTAATACGTTCCAGAATTTATATCAGCAGAACAACGGGCAAGGAAGTCTGCAAGGCGATCAGCTTACAGAAACAGGTCAGAAAAGGAATTTCTATAATATTTTTGCACAGTTTAGAACGTTGTTATCGAGAAAATTTGAGATTCAGGCTGGATTAGATTATAACAAAACAGAATTTGAATTAGAAAATTACAATCTCAATTCGACTCAAAATTATAGTTATGATGGTATTTTTTCGCCACAGCTTTCTTTCTTATTTAAACCTAATGCGCAACAAACTGTATATTTTTCTGCAAGTCGAGGATTTTCGTTGCCTGCAACAGAAGAAACCTTAACAAGCACTGGCTCTATTAATCCTGATATAAAACCAGAGAATGGTTATAATTTTGAACTTGGTGGTAAATTCTATTTTTTCAATAAAAGACTTTATTCAGAAATTAGTATTTATCGAATGGAAATAAAAGATTTACTGGTTGCAAAACGAGTTGGCGACGATCAATATGTAGGGGTAAATGCTGGAAAAACTTTTCATGAAGGAATCGAAATTACCTTAAATCACAATTGGCCTATTAATTCTTTTTTCAATATCAACTCTTATATTTCTGGCTCTTTTGGAAATTATGAATTTAAAGAGTTTGTGGATAATGGAAATGATTTCTCTGGAAATAAACTAACGGGAGTTCCTGCCAATAAAGTAAATGCAGGAATAAATTTAAACACAAGTTTAGGAATTTATCTGAGCGGCGATTTTCAGTTTATAGATAAAATTCCTCTAAATGACGCAAACGCAGTTTATGCTGATTCTTACAATATAATTAACCTAAAAACGGGTTATCGATTTGAAATTCTGCCTAAGTTAAATGCTCATTTAGCTGCAGGTATAAACAATGTAACTAACGAAAAATATGCTTCTTTAATCCTGCCAAATGCCGTTGCAGTCGGAAATACTTCGCCTCGCTATTATTATCCCGGTCTTCCTACAAATTTTTACGGATTAGTCTCCCTAAATTACCTATTTTAGTTCCCGATTTAAAATCCACAAAGATGCCTTCTGAACTCCAATCAAAGCTAGATTACGTAAATGCTTACCGGGAAAACCGACTCAAAGCTGCTCAATATATTTTAGAAAATAAAGATTATTTTGATGAATTGGTTAAGATTTGCTTTTCGCCATCTGACAAAAATAATCACAGAGCCTGTTGGATTTTAGAATTTGTATCGTACGAAGAATTAATTTGGCTTCAGCCTTATGTTGATTTTTTCTGCGAAAATTTGAAACATTTAAAAGAAGAAAGTTCATTAAGACCAATTGCAAAAGTTTTACAACATTTAGTAAAATCGCATTATAAAAAGGCTGAAAACTGCATTTTACTTTCCGAAGAAAATCTTCAACATTGTATTGAAGTTTCTTTTGACTGGTTAATAAATGATACCAAAGTGGCTACAAAAGCATATTCTATAAGAACATTATATGTTTTAGGAAATTATTACGACTGGATTCATCCTGAACTTAAAATTATTATCGAAAAGGATTACGCAGATCATTCGGCTGCTTATAAAGCGGTTGCTAAAGAAGTTTTGAAGAAAATGAAATAACGTTTTTTTTTCGTTTGCCACGAATGACACGAATTTCACAAATTTTTGCAGCGCTAAATTACTTCGTGCAATTCGTGTCATTCGTGGCAAACTTTAAAAAAATCTTTTTTAATCCTTTTAATCTGTGGCAGAAAAATTTTTAGGGTAAAAAAAGATTAAAAAGTATCTTTGCAAAAACACAACACAATGAATTATTTTTCTTCTGATTTTAAATTAGGAATATTAGGCGGCGGACAATTAGGTAAAATGCTATTGTCTGACACCAGAAAATTTGATATCCAAACATACGTTTTAGATCCGAGCGACGAAGCTCCGAGCAAAATTGCCTGCAATAAATTTTTTCAAGGTGATTTGATGGATTATGAAACGGTTTACAATTTTGGAAAACAAATTGATGTTTTAACTTTCGAAATTGAATTGGTAAATCTTGAAGCTTTAACGCAATTAGAAAATGAAGGCGTAAAAGTGTATCCTTCGCCAAAAACCTTAAAAGGAATTCAAAATAAAGGAGTTCAAAAAGATTTTTACACCCAAAGTAATATTCCGACAGCTGCATATTTACGATTTGACAGTCCCGAACATTTGCAAAAATCGGTTGGAAATAACGAAATAACAATTCCATTTGTATGGAAATGTACCGAATTTGGTTATGATGGAAATGGCGTAAAAGTCATTCGTCAGATTTCTGATATGGATGATCTTCCAAATGTAGAATGTATTGCAGAAACTATGATTCCGTTTAAAAACGAATTGGCTGTTATAGTTTGCCGTAATCCGTCTGGTGAAATCAAAACATATCCGGTTGTAGAAATGGAATTTCACCCAGAAGCCAACCAAGTAGAATACGTAATCTGTCCTGCAAGAATTGACGAAAAAGTAGCCGAAAAAGCCCGAGCAATTGCTTTGAATGTTTCTGAAAAATTCAATCATGTTGGTCTTTTAGCGGTAGAAATGTTCCAAACCAGTGATGATGAAGTTTTGGTAAATGAAGTAGCGCCGCGTCCGCACAATTCTGGACATTATTCAATCGAAGCAAGTTATACTTCACAATTCGAAAATCATTTACGTGCAATTTTAGATCTTCCGTTAGGAAATACAGAAAGCAAAGTTGCCGGAGTTATGGTAAATTTAGTGGGCGCCGAAGGATTTTCTGGCGATGTAGTTTACGAAAACATCGAAACCATTTTAGGATGGGACGGCGTTACACCACACATTTACGGTAAAAAACAAACTCGTCCATTTAGAAAAATGGGACACGTTACTATTGTAAATGAGGATATGCAAGAAGCAAGAAGAATTGCTGAGGAAGTTAAGAATACTATTAAAGTGATTAGCAATCAATAATTTGTTTTTTAATCAAAAATGGATTTTCTAGATATACTAATTAACTTTTTTAATGTAACAGACAATTCGAATCTGATTAAGATTAATTTTGAAAAATTCACTGATAAAAATGAATATTTCGGTGAGCGAATAAAAAGTTTTGTTTCGTTCACAATAATGATATTATGTATTATCGCATTAGTTTTTGGTATTGCATTTTTGATTTATAAATTATTAAAAGATATTTAAAACTACAGCGTTTTAGTTTCGGTTATAAAACCTGAAACTTAAAACTTGAAACAAAATAAACAACAAAAAATGAGCAAAGTAGCCATCATAATGGGAAGCATCTCAGACATGCCAGTCATGCAGGATGCCATCGATATATTAAAACAATTTAATGTAGAAGTAGAAGTAGATATTGTTTCGGCGCACAGAACGCCAGAAAAATTATTCGATTTCAGTAAAAATGCTCACACTCGCGGGATTTCGGTAATTATTGCCGGCGCTGGCGGTGCCGCACATTTACCTGGAATGGTTGCTTCTATGTCACCACTTCCTGTAATTGGAGTTCCTGTAAAATCAAGCAATTCGATTGATGGCTGGGATTCTGTTTTGTCAATTCTTCAAATGCCGGGCGGTGTTCCTGTTGCAACTGTTGCTTTGAACGGTGCAAAAAATGCGGGAATTTTAGCTGCGCAAATTATTGGAAGCCATGACAAAAAAGTTCTTGACACTATTATTGCTTATAAAGAAGAATTGAAAGCGGCGGTTAATAAAGCAGCTGAAGGTTTAAAGAAATAAACTTCCTTTTATAACGTTTTACATTCCTGCAAGGTTTCCAAAACCTTGTAGGTATACAACATTTAGATTTAAATACTTAAAATAAACCTACAAGGTTTTGGAAACCTTGCAGAATAAAAAACTATATCATGAGTATATTAACACAGTATTTTAATACCAAACATAATACAGCGCCTTTTTCGCAAATTAAAATCGAAGATTATTTTCCGGCTTTTCTGGAAGGAATTGCTTTGGCTAAAGCCGAAATTGATGCAATCGTAAACAATCCCGAAGCACCAACTTTTGAAAATACTATTGTAGCAATGGATTTTTCAGGTGATATTTTAGATCGTCTTTCTAGTGTTTTCTTCAATTTGAATTCCGCTGAAACGAATGACGAAATGCAGAAAATCGCTCAGGAAGTTTCGCCTTTATTAGCAGAATTTGGAAATGACATTACGCTGAATGCAGATTTATTTGCAAAAATAAAAGCCGTTTACAATCAAAAAGAAAGTTTAAATCTGAATCCGGAGCAAACTACACTTTTAGACAAAAAATATAAAAGTTTCTCTAGAAACGGAGCCAATTTAGCAGAAGACAAAAAAGACCGCTTACGCGAAATTGATAAAGAATTATCAAAATTGAGTTTGCAGTTTGGAGAAAATGTTTTGGCAGAAACCAATGCTTTTGAATTGCATTTAACTAATGAAAGTGATTTAGCTGGTTTGCCAGAAGGAACTATTGAAGCAGCGAGATTATTAGCCAAAAGTCAGGAAAAAGAAGGCTGGATTTTTACTTTAGATCATCCAAGTTATATTCCGTTTTTAACTTATGCTGATAACCGCGAACTGCGTAAAAAAATGGCAATTGCATTTGGCGCAAAAGCTTTTCAAAATAATGAATTTGACAATCAGGAAAATGTCTTAAAAATAGCTAAACTTCGTTTTGAAAGAGCCAATTTATTAGGTTATAAAACGCACGCACATTTTGTTTTGGAAGAAAGAATGGCCGAAAGTCCAGATAAAGTTTTTACATTCTTAAATGATTTATTGGCTAAAGCAAAACCTGCAGCTCAAAAGGAGTTTACAGAATTAACCGCTTTCGCGAAAAAACTAGACGGAATCGAACAATTGGAAAAATGGGACGGCGCTTATTATTCTGAAAAATTAAAACAACAGCTTTTTAATTTAGACGATGAAAAACTAAAACCTTATTTTCAGTTAGAAAAAGTTTTAGAGGGCGCTTTTACTGTTGCCAAAAAACTTTACGGTTTAACTTTTACAGAAGTTTTTGATATCGATAAATACCATGAAGAAGTTACTACTTATGAAGTAACAGATGCTGAAAATAATTTAGTTTCGATTTTCTACGCAGATTTCTTCCCAAGAAAAGGAAAAAGAAACGGCGCGTGGATGACTTCATTCAAACATCAATATAAAAAAGACGGCGTTAACGAAAGACCGCATATTTCGAACGTTTGTAATTTTACAAAACCAACAGAAACAAAACCTTCATTATTGACTTTTAATGAAGTAACGACTTTATTTCACGAATTTGGCCACGGCTTACACGGAATGTTAGCTAATACAACATATCCAAGTTTATCTGGAACTTCTGTTTTCTGGGATTTCGTAGAATTACCAAGTCAGATTATGGAAAACTGGTGTTACGAGCCAGAAGCTTTGGCTTTGTTTGCTAATCATTACGAAACGGGAGAAATTATTCCGATTGAATATGTGCAGAAAATTAAAGAAAGTGCAAGTTTCCAAGAAGGTTTAGCGACTTTACGTCAGTTGAGTTTTGGATTATTAGACATGGCTTGGCACGGACAAGATCCGACGAATATTACGGATCTAAAAGCTTTTGAAACCGAACAATTTGCCAATACACAATTGTATCCCGATGTAAAAGAAAACGCAATGAGCACGGCTTTTTCGCATATTTTTCAAGGTGGCTATTCTTCTGGATATTACAGCTACAAATGGGCAGAAGTTTTAGATGCCGATGCTTTTGAATATTTTCATGAAAAAGGAATTTTCAATAGTGAAGTAGCTTCAAAATTCAAAGAAAACGTACTTTCAAAAGGAGGAACAGAACATCCGATGATTTTATACAAACGTTTTAGAGGTCAGGAACCAAAACCTGAAGCTTTGTTGAAACGTGCAGGACTTCTATAATTGTAGATTTCTGATTTTAGATTTTAGATTAAACCGAAGTATTGCTACTTCGGTTTTTTTAATTTGACTTTTGGAGTAAATAAATTTATTTATCTTCGTTAGAAACCAACTCTTACAATATTCATGAAAAAATATTTTAAAATACTATTGTATCTTTCTATCGCAGGCTTGATCATGATTATTTCGGTAAATTATTATGTAAAATCGTCGACCAAAAAATACATTCATCACTCTTTGAAAAAATTTCCAAAAAATGATGTCGGAATTATTTTTGGCGCTGGAATTAACGGAAATCAGCCAAGTAAATATCTAAAAGACAGATTAGATGCTGGTATTTTATTGTATAAAGCAAAAAGAATAAATAAAATTTTACTGTCTGGCGATAACGGACGCGAGGAATATGATGAATTAACGGTAATGAAAAATTACTGTTATAGAAACGGCGTTGACACAACTCATATATTTATTGATTACGCAGGTTTCGACACTTACTCTACTATGTATAGAGCTAAATATATTTTTAAGATTAAGAAAGCAACTTTGATTTCGCAGGAATATCATTTGAACAGAGCACTTTATATTGGGAGAAGTTTGGGCATAAAATCGGCTGGATATTCAGCCAATAAAGGAGAGTACAAAGGTTATAAGTATGTTACGTTTAGAGAATATCTTTCTACATTCAAATCTTTCATTGATGTTTTTAGAAATCGGGAACCGCACTTTTTAGGAAATCCAATCAATATTGATGGTCCTTCTAATTATTCTAAAGAAGATAAGAGATAAGAGATAAATGATATTCTTTGTTCCTTAATTTAAAACTTCTTCATGTTTTATAATATAGGACAATGCTTCTTTTACAATTTCATTTAAATTCAATCCTTTTTTAGTGGCCAAAAGAGCTATTTTTTGATGTAATTCCTGAGATACTCTCACGTTAAAAGACCCCTTATAAATTTTATCTGGAGATTTATTTAATAATTTACAGGTTTCTAAATAATCGTCTACAGCTTCTTTAAAAGATTCTTCCAATTCTTTAACCGAAGAACCTTCAAATGTGACCAAATCGTTTACTCCCTGAATTTTTCCAAAGAAAATTTTATCATCTGCAGAAAATTCCAATGTTCCAACGTATCCGTTATATTCTAAATAGTTTTTCATATTATAATTTCAAATGTTCAATAATAATATCTAGCTGGTATATTTTCAAAACCTTTTGTGGATGTGGTTCATGCAAACTTATAATTTGTTTATCTTCATTAACGAATTTCCTTCTCGAACCACCAGTTTTTCCTTGTGAGATCTGTTTATAACCAAAATGATTTAGAATCTTCAGCATTTCATCCCAAGAAAAATCTTTTGGTTTTGATTTTAACTTTTCAATAAGCTTATCAATTTTACTCATACAAATTTATCATTAAATCTTTAATTTGCAACTATAATTTAGTTACAAACAAAACGTAAGATAAAATTAAGAAAAATCTTTCAAATAAATTTATATTTTAAAACTTCTATTTTGAAATTGTAACAAAAAAAAGACTTGCAATTTTCTTCACAAGTCTTTTATCGTTTTAAAAGAAATAGAAATCTTTATTCTATTTTCTATATTCTTTACTCTTTCTCCAAAACTTTATTAGCAACTTTTCCAACGGTTAAACCTTGCACGACAATTGAAAATAACACTACAATGTAAGTGATTTCAAGAAGCAGGTTTTTATATTCTCCGTCGGGAAGTGAAAGCACCAAAGCAATAGAAACTCCGCCACGAATGCCGCCCCAAACCAAAACGGTTAATGAGCCTTTGTTATACGCCGATTTAATTCCGAAAAACTTGAAGATGTCGAAGAATTTCCACGGTAAAACAATTGAAAATATTCGGGCAAATAATACGATCAAAATAGTCACCAAACCAATTACTAATTGTTTCTCCAGATTCGGCAGCAACAATAATTCGAAACCAATAAATAAGAACAAAATTGCATTTAGTATTTCATCAATAAGCTCCCAAAATTTTTCCAGATAATCTTTTGTTGTTTCGCTCATTGCAACTTTTTTGCCATAATTTCCGATAATTAATCCGGCAACAACCATTGCAAGCGGGCTGGAAACGTGTAAACTTTTGGCGATCAAAAAGCCACCCATAACAATTGAAAGCGTTATTAGAACCGAAACTTTATAATCGTCAATTTTCTTAAGCACTTTTGATGCAGTAAATCCTAAAACAGCTCCCAATAAAAGTCCGCCGATACCTTCTTTTGCAAAAAGCCATGCTATAGAACCCAAACTCATATCAAATGCTGGATCTGTAGCCATTTCCATAACTACGGCAAACATTACCACGGCTACTCCATCATTAAATAATGATTCTCCAACAATTTTGGTTTCGATTCTTTTTGGGACTTTAGCTTGTTTTAAAACGCCAAGAACTACAATTGGATCGGTTGGAGAAATTAATGTTCCGAAAACCAAGCAGAATAAATAAGGAATTTTTATCCCGAAAAATGGTGCAATATAAAAAAGAAGCATCGAAATAATTAAGGCTGAAAGCACTACAGAAACTGTAGAATAAATCATAATCGGCACTTTTTGTTCTTTTAAATCGGACATGTTTACGTGTAAAGCGCCGGCAAAAAGAAGAAAATTCAACATTGCTCCCATCAGAATTTCATTAAAGTCAAATTCTTTTATCAAAGCAAAAAAATGTCTTGTTGTTGCAGGAAAATAAGAATCCCCCAAAAGACGAATTCCGACAGAAACTAACATGGCGATAATCATGATTCCAATAGTTCCCGGAAGTTTTAAAAATCTTAAATTTAAATAGGCGAAGAAAGAAGCCAGCACGATTAGTACTGAAAAGGTGTAGTATAATTCCATAAAAGTGATTTTTACAAAAATAGCCGTATCATTAGTTAATCAAAAATTTAGGGACTTGAATTAACATAACTTTATTATCCTTAAAATAAGTTTCATTTATTTTTGAAAGTTTAAAAACTTTTATATACATTTGTACTATGGAATTCAAAGAAGCAAAAAATAAATTCGTTCAGACTTGGGGAGCATTAGGTTCTCAATGGGGCATTAATAAAACTATGGCACAGATTCATGCTTTATTAATGGTTTCTAACGAAGCGGTTTCTATGGAAGAAGTGATGGAAGAATTACAGATTTCGCGTGGAAATGCCAGTATGAATTTACGTGCTTTAATGGATTGGGGAATTGTTTATAAAGAATATAAAGCCGGAGAAAGGAGAGAGTTTTTTACTGCTGAAAAAGATTTGGACGAATTGGCTGTAAAAATTGCGAGAGAAAGAAGTAAGAGAGAAATTAAACCTGCTCTTAAAATCTTAAAAGAAGTTTCGTCGATTGAAGCAAAAGATTCTGCAGAAGAAAAACACTTTGTAGATCAAACTAATAAACTATATGATTTTGTTTTGAAAGCAGATAATATGTTAGATAAAATGACAGAGTTTAATGAAAACTGGTTAGGCCGTTTGGTCCTAAAAATCATGAAATAAAAAAATTTAATTAAAACTTTCATTATTTTCTGAAAGTTTAAAACAATCAATAACTATGAAAGCCTTAAAAAACATGAATACATTAGCTCTTGCCATTCCGTTTGCAATTGCAATAACATTTCCAATTTTTAAAGAAGGAGCTCTTATTTTTGCTTTACTATCTACTATGGTTACAGGCTTTATTCAGGTTTGTATTGGAATTAAAATGCTAATTGATAATCCTAAAGAAAAAAATATACAGTTCTACATTTCAGGAGTAATTGTGTTTTTTGGAGTATGGTTCGTAAATCATCTTATTGGTTATAATGACTTTTTAAATTACATATTACTTCCAATCCCTTTAATACTTGCCATTTATTTGAGTTTATTAATCTACAAAAAACAATAATCATGAGTTTCTTAAACGCACAATGGAAAAATTTAGCATTAATAAACTATGAAATTGATGCTCAAATTTTAGAGAAATATCTTCCTGCAGGAACAGAATTAGATATCTGGAATGGCAGATGTTATGTTAGTCTGGTTGGTTTTCTATTTAAAGAAACGAAAGTATTGGGAATAAAAATTCCGTTTCATGTTGATTTTGAAGAAGTCAATCTTAGGTTTTATGTAAAACGTTTTGAAAACGGAGAATGGAAACGCGGTGTTGTTTTTATTAAAGAAATTGTTCCGAAAAAAGCCATCACTTTTATAGCTAACAGTTTATATAATGAACATTATGAAACGCTAAAAATGAGACATAAAATCACTGAAAATGAAAACACAAAAACATTTAATTATCAGTGGAAAATCGACGGAAAATGGAATACGATTAAACTGGAAACGAAAAAAGAATTCAAAGAAATTGAAATTGATTCTGAAGCTGGATTTATAACAGAACATTATTTTGGGTATACAAAATATGACGAAAAAACCACTTTTGAATATGAAGTAAAACATCCGAGATGGCAGCAATTAGAAGTCAGCAATTATATGCTTAAAGTTGATTTTCTGAGAAATTATGGTGATGATTTCGCTGTTTTACAAAATGCAAAACCGGTTTCTGTTTTATTAGCGAAAGGATCTAAAATAAAAGTAGAAAACAAAAAAACGCTGCGTCATGAATATCAACCTTAACATCATCGGATATTTTATTTACCTGAGCATCACAATTTTCATCATTCTAAAAGTTGGAAAAATCTGTTATAAAAACGGAAATATTTATGTCGCAGCATTGATTCCGAATCATGCTGAAATCTGCCAAAAAATAAATCAGGTTTTGTTGATGGCGTATTATCTTTTAAATATTGGTTATTGCGCCGTGACTTTAATTTCCTGGCAAAAAATAACATCATCGACACAACTTATTGAAACGATTGGAATTAAAACTGCGATTATCATTTTCATTATTTCAATATTACATTATCTGAATATTATACTACTTACCAAATACATTCAAAAATTAATTAAATAACATTTAAATTTTAATATCATGGAAACTACAAAATTCTTAATCGGTTACGGTATTTATCTGCCAATTGCTTTATTTCTTACTTATTATGTTTCTAAAACGCTTTTTAAAAACGGAAAGATTTTTATGCTTGACATTTTTAAAGGAAGAGAAGAAATTGCAGAAGCGACCAATAAACTTTTTGAAACGGGCTTTTATTTATTGAATATTGGTTTTGCTCTAATGATCTTACAACTAAATTTATATGATAATACGTATCAGGAATTAATAGAAAAACTGAGTTATAAAATTGGCGGATTTTCTATTTATTTGGGAATAATGTTGTTCTTTAATTTATACTTTTTCTTTAGAGGAAAACGAAAAGCTAAAGAAGCTAGAATTGAAGAAAGATTGGTTTTTAAGGCTTAAAATTTTAAAATTTGCCACGAATTACACGAATTGATATTTAAAATTTAATAAAAAAATTTGTGTAATTCGCGGCTAAAAAAAAACGCATCATGAAAAAACTCATTATAGCTGCCGGAACAGGATTTTTAGGGCAGGTTCTTGTAGATCATTTCAAAGATAAATTTGATAAAATTGTAATTCTGACCAGAGGAAAATCTAAAATTGTTAACGGAATTAAATATGTAAACTGGAATGCTAAAAGTTTTTCTGGCTGGGAAAAGGAATTAGAAAACGCAGCGGTTTTGATAAATCTTGCCGGAAAATCTGTTGATTGCCGTTACACCCGAGAGAATAAAAGAGAAATTTTACTATCAAGAATAGAAAGTACGAAGATTTTGAACAAAGCGATTTTGGCTTGTAAAAATCCGCCAAAGCATTTTCTTAATTCATCAACCTCAACAATCTATAGATTTTCATTGGATAAAGAAATGGACGAGGAAAATGGCGAAATCGGAAATGATTTTTCTATGAATATTGCGCAGTCTTGGGAAAAAGCATTTTTTAAAACCGAAACTCCAAATACCTTAAAAACCGCTTTGAGAACTTCTATTGTTTTAGGAAAAAATGGCGGCGCTTTGATTCCGCTAAAGACTTTAGCAAAATTTGGTTTGGGCGGCAAACAAGGAAAAGGCAATCAATTTGTAAGCTGGATTCATGAATTGGATTTTGCGCGTGCAATTGATTTTATAATGGAGAAAGAAGTAACGGGAGTTGTAAATCTTGTTTCTCCGAAACCAATTCGTAATGAAAATTTTATGGCTTTACTAAGAAAAGAAGTTAGAGTACCTTTTGGAATTCCTATTAATACTTTTCTATTAAAAGTTGGATCTTTTTTTATTCGAACAGAAAGCGAATTAGTTTTGAAAAGTAGAAATGTGATTCCGAAACGGCTTTTAGAAAGTGGTTTTAAATTTGAATTTGATTCTTTAGAAAAAGCATTAAAAAATTTAATAAAATGACAACAATACATTTAGTCACCAAAATAAATGCTCCGAAACAAATTGTTTTTGATACTGCGAGAGATATCGATTTGCATCAAAAGTCTGTGGCAACATCAAACGAAAAGGCAATTGCAGGAATTACAACGGGTTTAATTAATGAAAATGAAACCGTAACCTGGCGCGGAAAACATTTCGGATTTTATCTAACGCACAAAAGCCGAATCATTAAAATGGATTTGTACGATTATTTTCTCGATGAAATGGAAGAAGGAAAGTTTAAATCTTTTAAACATCAGCATATTTTTAAAGAAATAAACGGAGTTACTATTATGACAGATTTGTTACAATATGAAACTCCGTTTGGGATCATTGGAAGATTATTTGATTTTTTTCTTTTAAAAAAACATATGACAAATTTCCTTTTACAGCGAAATAAAATTTTAACTGAAACCGCTGAGAAAGAATTTTCTCTTATTGATTAGCTTTATAGAATTCTTCAAACTGTTTGACTTTTTGTGCTTCGATTTCTTCAACACGTTTTGCGTTAGCATTATTTGCATTTTTAGCAGCAGTCAAATTTGTTTTTGGTTTGGTAAACATTAAATAATCTCCAAATATGTGACTTAAAAACAAAGGGGATTTTCCTGGTCTTTGGCTGTCAAAATTTGCCGATTGATGACAATCAAAACAACTCACCAAATTAGTATTATCAATATCGTGTATGTTATCTTTAAAAGTCTGCGTATAGGTTTCCATCGTAATGTTTGCTAAATTAACAGAACCTCTTGCCAATGAATCTGGCAATGCACTCGAAATATCTCTTGTAACAATTGCTTTTGCTTGATTTTCTGGAGAAACGCCATCAAAATTTAACCAAACAGAACCGTTGTAAAAATAATTTCTAAAGACATCTTTCAATTTAGACGCTACACATTTATTGATATTATCTATATTATTAAAATTAGCCGGCTCTGCCTGACTCGTTTTCGTAAAAGCATCCGTGTTTAAATTTTTTGGCACTCCATATTCATAAAGAATAAATGCTTTATTAGGCAGTACTGGTGAACTTGCTTTTCTAGGCCATGTAATTCCATCTACGCCAGAAGTGGTTCCTTTTTCGTAAAACAACATTTCGTTTGCAGCTGTTACTGAATTGTTTTTCTTATCGTAAAGAGGCGCCATATCTTTATGCTCAAAAGTGGCCCAGATAAATTCAGGATGATTTTTTACAACTCCTACCACATGCATTCCTAGTAGTGCCATGGTTTTCTTCACATATTGTCCTTTTTTGTTTTGAACTGCGGCAATAGTGGTAAAATAATCAGATTGTTGTTGTTTTGGAATTGCATCTAGGTTTATCCACGAAACTTTTAATTCAAATGCTCCAACTGGAAATGTCTCTAAATTTGCAACAGGTAATTTTCCGCTATTAATTAGCTTGGCCATTAAAACTGCTTTGTCTTTTAATAGATTGTTTACATGGATTGAATAATATACTGTATCGACAACATTATTATATTTTGCATTTGAGATCAAAACGCCTAAACGTCCTGCTTGGTTAAAAGAAGTTAAAGCCAGTTTTATGCCCAATTGCGGCGCAACATCTTCCATTTGTTCACTAACTAAATTCAGCGAATCTAAAAACAAAGGATTACCGCTTGGCATTGGTTTTGTAAGCCACAAGAATTTTTGCCATGACCATTGATGAAAGATACAATTGGTAGTACTGCTGGCATCAAAAGGGCTTCCGTCTCCTTCTGCCGGCGGTGGTGTTTGCTCGTGAGGGAACCAGCTGGCTTCGCAATTACACGAATCTGCTGCCACATTGCTGGTATATGCAGAGGGTATTATTTTTTTTACTATTTCAGATCTGTTATAATAAAGAAATAGTAATACACTGGTTATTATAACAATGCATAATAAACCAAAAACAATAGCTTTTTTTTTCATTTTTTTATTTTTTAGGTGATGAAGAATTACTTCTATCCATTTTATAGTTTTGGTAGATGAGGATTCAGAGATAACTTTAGCTGCAATAAAAAAGACCGTCTTAATCAGACGATCTTTTATATCAAAACTTTAAAGAACTTTTAGTTTAAGTTTTAGCTTATGCTAATTCTTCTTTTAATTGTTTGGCTGATGCCACTGGTACGTTTTCAATTTGGTGTTTGTAGTAAGAGAAACCACCTGTTCCGTTCCAAGCATTATCAATAGCTAAATGAGCATCAAAATCTGCTAAAAAAGCTCCAATTGCAGGAGGTGGAAAAGACTGAACGTATTGTCCGTGTAAGCTCACTAATTGTGTAACTTTTCCTAATCCAGATGCATATATTTTTCCTTTTACCTGAACAACGATGTGGCTGTCCGGACCATTTACGGCCTGAGTAATTACTACTGTACCTGTAACAGAATGTTGTGATGGTACAACTACTAAACTAAATTTTGCGATTGGAGCACCTGGTGTTCCAACTTTTCCAATTGTTCCTGTTGCTAAATAAGCACCTGCTAATAAATTTTCCATGGTTTATGTTTTTAAGGTTGTTTTTCTTACTCGTAAGGCTTTTCAGAAACCGCCTCGTTTTTTTAAGTGGTAGCTGCTCCACAGGATTGATTTATTTTTTTGAAATAGCATTATCGAATTTAAAATCAGATTAAAGAAACATTTACATGTTATTCTTTCTTCCTTTTTTCTATACCAAAACTATATCAGATATGGTATCCTAAATAAAAAAATGTCATGAGAGGACATTTTTTAGTTATGAGAGCAGTAAAAAATGACACGAGAAAAAAAGACCTGAATATTTTTGCTGTTAAGTCACCTAAATAAATTGAAATAGCAATTTGGCAGGATTGCCTGATGTCTTAACTTACATATGGAGTTGTGCAAATTGGCAATACAACTGTGCGACTTGTAGAACCGTTATTGTAACTAAAAGTGAGGTTACTAATTATATTTTTTAAAGTAATAGTGACTGCTACAACTCCTGTCCAGAGATCTAAATTATCATCGTATGGTAAAGGAGGAGCATTATAGGCAAATTCTACATTAATTAAAGTAATAGCAAGCTTGCCTTTAAACTGAGGATCAATAGGTAGTATACTCCAACAGACTTTAGTACCTGATGCAACATAAGTCTGCAGCTGAGAAGTACCTTCATTTTTTGAGTATTTATTTCTATTGTCAACCACAAAACATCCTTTTTCCGGACTATTAGTAGCCAACATATTAACATCAACCCATATCTGAATAAAAACAGTACAAGCTGAAGGTGGTATTAAAGACCTCGATATATTTATATAATCATTAATCACCTTATTAATTTATGGAGTTATAATTGAGAGTTTTGAGAAATTTGTAAATCCGATACTACTACTTATAAAAAAAGAGTACCTCCGAAGATATTGGAGGTACTGTTATTTAATTTACCGTTAACTATGCAGTACATGTTAAGAACGGATCCCACCAGTAATACTGTGTAGGTGCTCCACCAACAGATACTCCAATTTTAATTTGATACGTACACTGCCCTTGTATCATAGCAGTTCCTAACCATTGATATGAACCTGTTTGTTGTGGTGAAGGCCATCCCCAATTTCCGAAAATATTAGTTCCGTTAGAAATTTCAAGACCAACAATTTGAACAGTATCTCCTTGTTGACCTGCTGCATCAATAGGAAAAACATTAAATGCGATTCCAAAACCAGCAGTAACCTGTGAAGACAATTCAAGTCCGCCTTCTCCAGAACTTCCTCCTACTGCATTATTATCCATCATATAAATTCCTGTTCCTGCATATGGACCAGAAGTTTGGCTGTATAGATATACTGTATCTACAGCAATATTAATTACTCTCGCAGGAATTACGGAGCTTGCACTAAAAGCTAAATTTGTTTTATTATTCATGATTTTGTTTTTTAGGGTGATTATTTATGCAGAAACTGGTACAATTGTTACTGGCAGTGTTACGGTGATAGATTGACCACCTCCATTATAGCTAAATACTATATTAGAGTTAACATTACCTCCAACAGTAGATGTTGTAAGTTGTCCAGTAAACATATTTGAAGCTCCTGGAACTGGAGCCGGTGGTGTTGCCCAACCAGATTGAGCACCAACTTGTGTAATTGCAAAACTGCCATTGTATTGTGGATCAATTGGTAAAACTGACCAGCATACGTTACTTCCTGTAATTACTTGAGTTGTTAAATTAGCTGTCCCTTCTCCACTAGATTGTTGACTTTTATTGCTAACTGCATAACATCCAACAGTAGATCCTTGCTTTAGTGAATTGATATCTGCCCAAACTTGGACAAAAACCGTACATTGATTTGTAGGTATTGACATAATATTTAGTTTTTATTTTCCTTACTCATAAGGCTTTTCGGGTTTCGCCTCGTTTTTTTATGTGGGCTCTGAACTCCACTTATTTCAATGTATTTTTTACATTCGAAAATCTTAAGAGATTGTCTTTGTAGGTTACACAAAAACAAACTATACTCCTAAAAATCAAATTAATACATTAATAAAATAAATTTGCTAGCTTTTTTATTTTGTTCATCAAAGCTAAATCAGGTATGGAGATTTAAATAAAAAAATGTTATAAGAGAACCATATATCGTCATGAGAGAAGTAAAAGAATGCTATAAGATTATTAGCATATTTAGGAAAAACCCTAAATACGCAAATCAGATAAATAATCTAGCGTTAAAGTAAAAGCAGGTAAAAACTAAACGAAATATATAAATACAGCAATTGAGATCAGAAGCTGATCCAATAAGTAAAAGCCAATTGTATATAGCTCTGGAAGAAAAAACGAAGAAAATATTTTATTATAAATAAACAATCATAAGCCACCATAAGATTGGTACAGCTTCTACCCAAAAAGAAGTATAATATTTAGAACGATTTGGATTTGCAAAATAGATGAATGCCATTAATACAGTAACCATAATTAAATTTATAACAACATCACGAAAGCTAAAAGATAATATACCAACAATCCAAAACGGAATTAAAAGTAAGAACCCCAAAATTTTAGTTCGCTTTACGCCTATTGTTTGCGGAACGGTCTGCAAATGCGGATCGTCATTAGCTAAATCTAGAATTTCAAAAACCAAAATCAGTACGAAAACTAAAACAAAACGCTGAATGCATCTTATAAAAAAGTTAGCCGTAAAAGGAACCTCAGCATTTATTAAAGGTAAAACCAAAGTTGCCCCAACCCAGCAAATGGCAACTATATAAATTTTTACTCCAGCCCAGTTTCGGGCATTTCTTCTATTAGGAAAAAACGGAAGCGTATATAATGCCGTAACCGCAAAAATTCCAAAAGAAACAATTTGGGTAATTCGTTTTAATTGAAAGAAATAATAACCTACCAAAACAACCGAAATTATACTTAAAACAGCGATAATTTTTAATTGTGTGCTAATCGGATTTTTTTTGACCCGAACCAAAGCATCGTATTTAACAAAATTATACCCCACAATTGTTCCGAAGAAAACGAACAAAGCCATTGCTTCATCATATTCAATATTAAAAAAATGAAAGGTTACCCGAACCAGCGCATAACACGATAAAGCCACATGAATACTGCTATTTAGGTAAAAATCGAATATTTGTTTTAATAGTTTCATATCTCAAATCTAATCAATTAGTAACAAATCAACTCTTTAGTTATAAATTTGATAAAAATTGAAGTTAAAAATACCCATTAAATTATTAATAATACTTAATTTTGCGCCACAAAAAAACAACACATTTACTATAAAATGTAATAATCCTTGTGTAACATGCGGTTAAGTCCGAAAAAACACACTTTGAAAATTACCTGACCTAAAATTAGATAGCTACAAATGAGAACAGATGCTTTTGCTTTAAGACACATTGGCCCAAGAGAAACCGATCTTCCATACATGTTGAAGACCATTGGAGTTGACTCTATTGAACAACTGGTTTACGAAACACTTCCAGATGATATTCGTCTAAAAGCGCCTTTGAATTTAGATCCTGCAATGACAGAATTCGAGTTCGCAAATCATATTCGTGAATTAGGGAAGAAAAATAAAACATTTAAATCATACATTGGTTTGGGTTATCACCCAACTATCGTTCCGGCTCCAATTCAAAGAAATATTTTTGAAAATCCAGGATGGTACACTGCTTACACACCTTATCAGGCAGAAATTGCTCAAGGTCGTTTAGAAGCTATTTTGAATTTCCAAACTACAGTTATTGAATTATCTGGAATGGAAATCGCAAATGCTTCTTTATTAGATGAAGGAACTGCAGCTGCAGAAGCGATGGCGTTATTATTTGACGTTCGTACTCGTGATCAAAAGAAAAACAATACACACAAATTCTTCGTTTCTGAAGAAATTTTACCACAAACTTTATCTGTACTTCAAACACGTTCAACTCCAATCGGAATTGAATTAGTTGTTGGAAATCACGAAAACTTTGATTTTTCAAATGAGTTTTTCGGAGCGATTTTACAATATCCTGGAAAATACGGTCAGGTAAACGATTATAGCGCTTTTGTTGCTAAAGCAAAAGAAAACGAAATTAAAGTGGCTTTTGCTGCTGATATTTTATCATTAGCAACTTTAACTTCTCCAGGAGAAATGGGAGCCGCAGTTGTAGTGGGAACAACACAACGTTTTGGTGTTCCAATGGGTTATGGCGGACCTCACGCTGCATTTTTTGCAACTAAAGATGAATACAAAAGATCTATGCCAGGTCGTATCATCGGAGTTTCTATTGATGTAAACGGAAACCGCGCTTTGCGTATGGCTTTAGGAACTCGTGAGCAACACATCAAACGTGAAAAAGCTACTTCTAATATTTGTACGGCTCAGGTTTTACTAGCGGTTATGGCCGGAATGTACGCGGTTTACCACGGACCAAAAGGTTTAAAATATATTGCAAACAAAGTTCACGCATCTGCAGTTACAACTGCTGAAGCTTTAAATAAATTAGGAGTTTACCAAACCAACACCACTTACTTTGATACTATTTTAGTAAAAGCAGACGCTCAAAAAGTAAAAGCTGCTGCAGAGAAAAACAAAGTAAACTTCTTCTATCCTGATGCTGACAGCATTTCGATTTCATTCAACGAAACAACTTCTGTTGCAGACATCAATCAAATTATTGCCATTTTTGCTGAAGCTTTAGGAAAAGAAACTTTTACCGTTTCTGAATTATCTGCTGCGAGTCAATTACCGGCATCATTAGAAAGAACATCTTCTTTCTTAACACATGATGTTTTCAACAATCATCATTCAGAAAGTCAGTTGATGCGCTACATCAAAAAATTAGAGCGTAAAGATTTATCATTGAATCACTCGATGATTTCGTTAGGTTCTTGTACAATGAAATTGAACGCAGCTTCAGAAATGTTGCCTTTATCTATGCCAAACTGGAACAGCATTCACCCGTTTGCACCAGTTGATCAGGTTGAAGGTTACCTTACAATGCTTAAAAAATTAGAGCAGCAATTAAATGTAATTACTGGTTTTGCCGGAACAACTTTACAGCCAAACTCTGGAGCGCAAGGAGAATATGCCGGTTTAATGGCAATTCGTGCTTACCACATGTCAAGAAATGAAGGTCACCGTAATGTATGTTTGATTCCTTCATCGGCTCACGGAACAAATCCTGCTTCTGCAGCGATGGCCGGAATGAAAATTATTGTTACGAAAACGACTCCGGAAGGAAATATTGACGTAGAAGATTTAAGAGAAAAAGCAATTGAACACAAAGATGATTTATCTTGTTTAATGGTAACCTACCCTTCTACTCATGGAGTTTTCGAATCTTCAATTATTGAAATCACAAAATTAATCCACGATAACGGCGGATTAGTATATATGGACGGTGCCAACATGAACGCGCAGGTTGGATTAACAAACCCGGCTACAATTGGCGCTGACGTTTGTCACTTAAACTTACACAAAACTTTTGCTATTCCTCACGGTGGCGGCGGACCAGGAGTTGGACCAATTTGTGTGAACGAAAAATTAGTTCCGTTTTTACCAACAAACCCAATCTTGAATGTTGGTGGAGAACAAGCGATTACCGCTATTTCATCTGCACCTTACGGATCGGCTTTAGTTTGTTTAATTTCTTACGGTTACATCACAATGATGGGTGCTGAAGGATTAAAAAGTGCTACAGAACACGCGATTTTGAATGCTAACTATATGAAAGCACGTTTCGAAGGTCACTATCCAATTCTTTACACAGGGGAATGCGGAAGAGCGGCGCACGAAATGATTTTAGATTGCCGTTCATTCAAAGAAAACGGAATTGAAGTTGGTGATATCGCTAAACGTTTGATGGATTATGGTTTCCACGCTCCAACGGTTTCTTTCCCAGTTGCCGGAACTTTAATGATCGAACCTACAGAATCTGAAGATTTAGCAGAATTAGATCGTTTTTGTGATGCACTTATTTCAATCAGAAAAGAGATTGAAGCTGCAACAGCTGATGATAAAAACAATGTATTGAAAAATGCACCTCACACTTTAGCAATGTTAACTACAGACAATTGGGAATTCCCTTATTCGAGAGAAAAAGCGGCTTATCCATTAGATTATATTGCCGAAAATAAATTCTGGCCATCAGTTCGTCGTGTAGATGACGCATACGGTGACAGAAATTTAATTTGCAGCTGTGCACCTATCGAAGCTTACATGGAAAACTAAAATTTAGTTTTTACTTATATAAATACCCCGATCTGGAATTTCAGAATCGGGGTATTTTTTTTGTAAACTAAAATAAATCACAGTATTACTTAATAATGTTACATCTTTATCTCAAACGTTTGAAATCTCAGTTAAACCTAAAATTCATTAAAAAATAACCATTATTTAAAGGGTAAAAATTTTAATTTCACAATTATATGCATGCATAGTATTTTTTATGATAGTTATCATGATTTTATTTATACTTTAGCAATAAATTTATCGGATAATTAAGGAATAATGAAAATAAAAATAATTGGTATAGGAAGTTATATTCCTACTAAAGAAGTAAGCAATACTGACTTTGACAAACATGTTTTTTTGAATGAAGACGGAACTCCTTTTGCTTACCCGAATGAAGTTGTTATAAAAAAATTTAAAGGCATTACCGGAATTGAAAACCGACGTTATGCAGAAGATCAATATACGGCATCTGATTTGGCTTTTTTTGCAGCCGAAAAAGCGATAGCAAATGCTAATATTGACAAAGAATCTTTAGACTACATTATTTTCGCACATAATTTTGGCGATGTAAAAACAGGAACAAATCAAACGGATATTCTTCCGAGTTTGGCAACCCGTGTTAAAAACAAATTGGATATCAAAAATCCAAAATGTGTGGCTTATGATATACTTTTTGGATGTCCGGGATGGATTGAAGGAGTTTTGCAGGCCAATGCTTTCATAAAATCTGGAATGGCAAAAAGAGTTATGGTAATCGGAGCCGAAACGCTTTCGAGAGTTGTAGATGATCATGATCGTGATTCTATGATTTATTCTGATGGAGCCGGAGTTTCAATCTTAGAAGCATCAACTGATGAAGCTGGTTTATTGTCTTACGAAAGTGCCACTTTTGCAAATGATGAAGCTAACTTTTTATTCTTCGGAAAATCTTATAACCCAGATTTAGATCCAGATATTAAATACATTAAAATGTACGGTCGTAAAATTTACGAATTTGCATTAAGTCAAGTGCCTTTAGCGATGAAAAGCTGTTTGGATAAAAGCGGTATTGGCATTGATGAGGTAAAGAAAATCCTAATTCATCAGGCGAATGAAAAAATGGACGAAGCTATAATCGAACGTTTCTATAAATTATACGATAAAGCTGCACCACATGATGTTATGCCAATGAGTATTCATGATTTAGGAAACAGCAGTGTAGCAACAGTACCTACACTTTTTGATTTAATTCTTCAGGGAAAAATCGAAAATCATGAAATCAACAAAGGTGATGTTGTAATTTTTGCTTCTGTTGGAGCGGGAATGAATGTTAACGCTTTTGTTTATAGATATTAATAAAGAGTTTTAAGCTTTTATAAGAGAAGTCAATTTCTCGCAAAGACGCGAAGTCGCAAATTTTTTCTATTGCCCAAAGATTACAAGATTAAAATGATTAAAAAATCTGCTTAAATCTGCAAAATCTGCGTGAAACAGAAAAACTTTACGACTTCGCGTCTTTGCGAGAAATTCATTCAAATTAAAAAAAATACAAAACAGCAGATAACTTTGTATATTTGCGCCTTTGCAGATAAAAAATAAAAAATGTACGAAAAAACATTTCCTAATAAAAGATTCAAACTTACCTTAGAGTTTTTACAAAAGCACGTTAGCACATCAGAAACTATTTTTGATTTTGGCGTTCCAAATCCATTTTCCAAAATAATGGAAGAAAATGGTTATACCGTAAAAAACACAAAAGGCGAAGATTTAGACAACGATCAAACTGCCCTACAAACAGAAGAATATACTGTTTTTACGGCGTTTGAAATTTTTGAACATTTGCTAAATCCTTACACGATTTTAGAAAATGTAAAATGTGATAAATTGTTAATTTCAATTCCATTACGTTTATGGTTTTCACCAGCATATCGTTCTAAGACAGACATGTGGGACAGACATTACCACGAATTTGAAGACTGGCAACTGGACTGGCTTTTAGAAAAAACGGGATGGAAAATCACGGATCGTTTACAATTTACGCATCCAGTAAAAAAGTTTGGATTTAGACCCTTATTAAGATATTTTACTCCAAGATATTACATTGTCTATGCTGAAAGAGCATAAATTTTAAATTCCAAAAATAAAATTCCAAATTCCAATTTGAAAATTAGTTCGAGTTGGAATTTGGAATTTAAAATAATTGGAATTTAATACTAAATTGAAGTTTATGAATTATTACATTGTTATCCCCGCGCACAACGAACAAGATCTAATTGGTCTGACTTTGCAGTCTTTGGTTTCCCAAACTGTTTTACCTTCTAAAGTAGTTGTTGTTAACGACAATTCTACAGATAAAACGGAAGAAGTTGTATTGGGTTTTGCAAAAGACAATCCTTATATTTCTGTTGTAAATAAAACTTCTGATGCAATACACATGCCGGGAAGTAAAGTGATTCAGGCTTTTCAAAAAGGTTTTGAAACTTTAGATTCTAATTACGATATTATTGTAAAAATAGACGGTGATTTAATTTTTCCTCCTAATTATTTTGAAACTATAATTAAACATTTTGAATCGGATTCTCGAATTGGAATGGTTGGCGGGTTTTGCTATATCGATAAAAATGGCGAGTGGGTTTTAGAAAACCTTACTGATAAAGATCATATTCGCGGCGCTTTAAAAGCTTACAGAAAAGAAACCTATGAGCAAATTGGCGGTTTAAAACCTGCAATGGGCTGGGACACGGTTGATGAATTACTGTGTAAATTTTACGATTGGAAAATTGTCACCGATGAATCTTTACATGTAAAACATCTTAAACCAACTGGCGCAAACTACAACAAAACAGCACGTTATAAACAAGGAGAAGCTTTTTATACACTTGGTTACGGTTTTTGGATTACCGCAATTGCATCTGCAAAACTAGCCATGATGAAGAAAAAACCTCTTCTGTTTTTAGATTATATTAAAGGGTTTTGGAAAGCTAAAAAAGCTAAAACACCTTTATTAGTTACTCCAGAACAAGCTAAATTTATTAGAAATTACCGTTTACAAAAAATGAAACAAAAGTTAATTTGATTGCCAAAACAACCGAAAAAACTTAACTCATAACCCAAAACTCGTAACTTCTTTTTACCTTAGCCAATATTTCAAAAACTATGATGCTCATTCGTTATTTATCCCAAATAGGAAGATATTTTTTAATGCTGAAAGAAATTTTCAATAAACAGACCAAATGGCCTGTTATGAAAAGCTTAATTTTAAAGGAAATCGACGATCTTATTATTGACTCTCTTGGAATTGTTTGCTTTATCTCTTTCTTTATCGGAGGAGTTGTAGCGATTCAAACTGCCTTAAACTTAACTAACCCTTTAATTCCTAAATATTTAATTGGTTTTGCAACTCGTCAATCTGTAATTTTGGAGTTTGCACCTACTTTTATTTCGGTTATTATGGCTGGAAAAATGGGGTCTTATATTACTTCAAGTATCGGAACTATGCGTGTTACCGAACAAATTGATGCTTTGGAAGTTATGGGAGTTAATTCCTTAAACTATTTAGTTTTTCCAAAAATTATTGCTTTATTGATGTATCCTTTTGTGATCTGCATTAGTATGTTTTTAGGTATTTTTGGAGGATGGATGGCTTCTGCTTATGGCGGATTTTCGACTAGTCAGGACTTTATCGCTGGAGCGCAGATGGAATTTATTCCGTTTCATATCACTTACGCTTTTATTAAAACTCTAATTTTTGCAATGTTATTGGCAACAATTCCATCTTTTCATGGATATTATATGAAAGGTGGTGCATTAGAAGTTGGTAAAGCAAGTACGGTATCGTTTGTATGGACATCGGTTTGTATCATTCTTTTTAATTATATATTAACTCAATTATTATTAGGATAATGATAGAAGTAAAAAACATAGAAAAATCATTTGGCGACAGTAAGGTTTTAAAAGGCGTTTCGACGGTTTTTGAAACTGGAAAAACCAACTTGATTATCGGGCAAAGTGGATCTGGAAAAACGGTTTTATTAAAAACTTTACTAGGAATTCATACTCCTGATTCTGGAAGTATTGAATTTGACGGAAGAATTTATTCTGATTTAGATAAGGATGAAAAACGTGAATTGAGAACTGAAATCGGAATGGTATTTCAGGGAAGTGCGTTGTTTGATTCTATGACTGTTGAAGAAAATGTTGCTTTTCCGCTAAGAATGTTTACCAGCGATAACAAAGCAAAAATAAAAGAGCGTGTAGATTTTGTTCTTGAAAGAGTAAACTTAATTGATGCACACAAAAAACTGCCTTCTGAAATTTCCGGAGGTATGCAGAAACGTGTGGCAATTGCGCGTGCGATTGTAAACAATCCAAAATATTTGTTTTGTGATGAACCAAACTCTGGTCTAGATCCGAACACTTCAACTTTGATTGACAACCTTATTAAAGAAATTACCGAAGAATACAATATTACCACGGTTATTAATACGCACGATATGAACTCTGTAATGGAAATTGGAGAGAATATTGTTTTCTTGAAAAAAGGATTAAAAGCGTGGCAGGGAACTAAAGAAGAAATCTTTAGAACAGATAATAAAGATATTGTGAAATTCGTGTATTCTTCTAACTTATTCAAAAAAGTTAGAGAAGCGTATTTAAAAGGCTAGATTTTTTAAAAATTCAAATAAAAAAAATCCAAATTCCAACTTATACAGATTGGAATTTGGATTTTTTTATTGGGATTTAATTTAACAACTCCACTTCCGCGTTTGGATTAAAAAGATACGTTTTTCCAGAGCTAATTTCGAGACATTCAAAACGTTTTGTTCTTACAGCAATCTTTTTAAATACTTTTCCGTTTTTAATTTTGAAAACACTTCCGTAGGGAATTTCAAAAATATAGTTTTTATCGTCTCTGGCATCATATTGCTTTAAAGCCAAGGACAAAGTTGTATCTGTGTCACTACTCGCCGTAGGATTCTTAAAATGGCGTGCTAATAAAGGCAATAACTGGCCAGGGAAAATCTCAGGCCGAATAAAAGGCACCATCAACCGCTGAAAAGAATATTTCCATTCGTCTCCATGAGGTGTGATGTTTCTTCCAAATTTTTCGAATGCAACTAAATGCGAAATTTCATGAATAAGCGTAATCAAAAAACGATATTTATTTAAACTTGCATTTACCGTAATCTCATGTTTGCCACTTGGTCCGCGTCTGTAATCACCATGACGCGTCTGACGCTCATTTACGATTTTCAGATGAACCTGATTGGCAACAATCAAATCAAAAACAGGCTTTACAGCGTGTTCTGGTATATATTTTGCTAAAGTTTCGCTCAATTTTTCAGTTAAATATTATTTGTAAAAAGTTAGAAGTTCTTGACAAAGTAATTGGAATTTGGAATTTAAATATTGGGATTTAAACTTAAGGATTAGTAGAAGAAACTTCTAAAACCTTTCCATTAAAATATTTATTTCCATTTAATGTAAAATCATAAATATAAGTCGCCATTCCTTCTGCAGAAATTGGAGCCTGATAACCCGGAAAAGCTTCATTCAACATTTCTGTTTGTACAGAACCTAAAGCCAGAACATTAAACGAAATTCCTTTTTCTTTATATTCTTCTGCCAATAATTCTGTTAAAGTAATAACTGCACCTTTACTCGAACTATACGCTGCTAAACCTGCAAATTTCAAACTCCCACGTACACCGCCAATCGAGCTGATTGTTACGACATGACTGTCGCTTTGAAGATAAGGAAGAGAAATTCTCGTAAGATTTGCAACTGCAAAAACATTCACTTTATAAATACTTTCAAAATCTGCCTGCGTTGTTTCGGCAAAAGGTTTCAAAAGTAAAGCGCCGGCATTGTGTACCAAAGCATCCACTTTTTTCCAGGTTGATGAAAGGAAATCTTCTACTTTATATAATTCTGATTCGTTTGATAAATCTACAGATAAGCAAGTTACATTTTCATGCTCTAAAAGTGCCTGCGGTGTTTTTCTGGAAATAGCCAATACTTTATTACCAGCATTTGCAAACTGCAAAGCCAATTCGTAACCTATACCTCTGCTCGTTCCTGTTATAATAATATTTTTCATAATGCAAAAATAAACAAAACGGTAAAACGAGTGTGTATTATTTCATGGTAATTTCCTGTGTTTTAGAACTTGCAATTTGAGTTACAGCCGGCAGAAATTCTTGTATAAAAGAAGTCATGTGCGGGATATCCATTACTTTAAATTCGTCTGAAGGATGATGGTAAAAATCAAAATTTTCAAAGTCAAAAGTACTTATGGACTGACACGGTTTTTTGAAAACATCGTAAAATGAATAATTATCAGATCTGTAAAATAATTCATATTCGGCTTCTTTTGGTAAAAAGCCAATTGTTTTTTTACCGGTGTATTCGTTTATTTTTTCAGCCATATTCGATTTGTCAAAACCTGTTATGTACGCTAAATAATCTCTTTTCATCGGTACGCCGATCATTTCAATATTGAGTTGCGCGTATAAATTAAAATCTTGTTTTTTAAGTTTCTGAACCAGACTTTTAGATCCTAACAATCCTTTTTCTTCTCCGGCAAAAAACACAACAAGAATACTGCGTTTGTTCGATTTTGTTTCGATGAAATATTTTGCCATTTGTGCAACAGCCGTTACGCCAGAAGCATCATCATTGGCACCGTTATTAATAACGTCTGCCTGTTTATTTTTTAATAAACCAATGTGATCGTAATGTGCACTTAGCACCACAAATTCCTTTTTAAGTTCGGGATCTGTTCCTTCTATAACACCGACAATATTGTAAGCAGGAGTTTTAAAATTGGTCAATGTATCGCGATAAGTAGCAAAATAAGGTTTTACATTGTTTTTCTTTAAAAAATCTTCTAGAAAAACAGCCGCTTTTTCAATTCCTTTAGTTCCGGTTTCACGTCCTTCTAATTCATCCGAAGAAAGATATTTTAAAAAATCTGAAACGTCTGATTGTTCTACTTTATACGTAATCTCAACCGGTTTATCTGATTGTGAAGCTTTTTCGCTTACTGTCGCTATATTTGATTTACAAGCTAATAAAAGGAAAGGAAGAAAGAAGTAAAGTTTTTTCATAGATAGAATTTTAGCTTCAAAGCTAAAACTCTAAAGCAGTTGATTTAAAATATTTTTTATACACTTTGAATACCTGAATACTTCCTAATAAAACAAAAAAGAGCGGAATAAATACAGGCATTATATACTCAGAAAATTGATTAGTTCTTTGAAAAATATGCTGTAATGTTACAATCAAACTTAGCATTCCTAAAAAAACACCAATCAAAGTTCCTGCAATATAATAATATTTTAACTTTTTTTCGGTCGTAATGTATTTTGAATTAACCAAATAAAGATTCCAACTGGTCCAAAATGGCAATTGCAAAAAATTAAAACAGTTTAAAATTACGCCGATTACAAATGGCGAATACATTAAATAAGAATTTAAATTACTGCTCAATCCTGAAGTTGAAGTTGCATTTGAATAAAAGAAATAGGCCAAAACAAACATAAAAATGACGGCGAAAAAATCAATAATTTTCATCAGCTTTTTATTTTTCACTAATTGTTTTGCAAAAAGAAGCGTGAAATAAATCACGAAGGTTTCTACAAAAATAACTCCAAACAAAAAGAAAACTAAATTATGAAGTCCCGATTTTGTATAAATTTCTAAGCCGGCTAAATTGAGATATCCCAAAGGAATTGATCCAATAAAACTCACCAGAAATCCGACCGATATGTTTTGGGCTTTTTTAAGCATTTCTAAAAATTTAGAATTTTATTGTTTTGAGTCAAATGCAAACGGTATTGATTTATACCTACTTTATAATCTAAATAAGGAAATCCTCTTTTATGGTTGGCAACACTTATTTCGTACATATACGTAATGTGTCGCGCCAGCTCTTTCCAAGCAAACCAAATAGAATGTTTGGGATCGTAAATATGTGTTGGTTCACTCGCTGCGCCATTTAATTCTACAATCTGAAAATTTTCTCCTCGCTCTAATTCTTCAAAAGAGTTGTACATAATATCAAATCTTCCGAAGTAAAACTCTGGAATTTGTGTGCAAATTTTATTAATGGTTTCTGTTAGTTTTGGCGTAATCCAATGACTTCCGTCTATAAATTTTGCACCGCGCGCATGATTTCCAAACGGAACTAAATTTACTTCTTCGCCTTTTGGAACTATTTGATACAATAAATCTCCATATTCTTCTTGCAAGGCTTCGAGTTGTAATTTGAATCTTGGTGTTTTACGAATTAAGTTTTCAATTGTAGAAACACCATCTCCAATAACAATTAGAAATTCTTTGGAAACAATTCCAGTTATTCTGCCTTCTTTTTCGTTTGGATGTCGAACGTAAAAAATGCCGACTTCATTTTTAAACGAAATCAGATCTTGCAAAAGAAAATCGAAATTGGCTTTTTCCATATAATTAGTAAGCTCAGAAACGGTGTGGATTTTTTTTACTCCAGAACCACGTAATCCAATATCCGGTTTTGCTATTAATGGAAAATAAATTCCTTTTTCGACCACTTCGTGAATGATTTTCTTTAGCGGACTATTTTCTTTTATTAAAATGGTTTTGGGATAATATTGTTTGGGAAGCAAATCGTAAATCTGTTTTTTGCTTTCCATCAAAAATCCTCCGTTTTTAATTTTCGGATTTGATGCATTAAAGAAAAATATTGATCTTGCTTTGATGGCATAATAGGCCCAAAGAAAATAAATCGGGATGTATAAAACCTGAAAAGGCCAATACTCCCAATTTGCGATTTTGTGAAAAAATAGTTTCATTTTATACGGTATTAAATACTAATAAAAGCGGTAGAAAACTCCTTGGCGGTAACTAAATCATGATAATCAATGATACTTTTATTCTGCGATACAATGACTTGGGTAATACTTAATGTTTTCAAAGTATTTTCTCTGTTGATGATTAAGCCGTTTTCAGAATCATCTCCTTCGGTATTTTTATGAAAACCCAGCATATCCAAAGCTGTAATTTCGTTTTTGTCTTTTAGAAAATTAGCAAACCAACTCGATCGTTTTTTCCTAATTTCTTCCGGATACAAGGTTACAGACGACCAAATATGATTTTTGGTTTCGTCTAATTGGGAGGCTCTTTTGATCAAGCCATCCCAAATAAGTTCATACAGTTTTTTATCCTGATATAAAACCAAAGTAAAAGGCTCAATATCTTCGAGGTTTATCTCGTGCCAAAAATCTTTTGGAGAAGCACTGCAAATAATATCTAAAGCAATTAACCCGCGGCTTTTTCTATACAAAAACTGATGTTCATGTTTTACGATTCCGCCATTCAAAAGAACCAAAACAGTTCCGTTTGCATCAACAACAAACCAGGTTCCGCCAGCTTTTGGGTCTTTTGGATACATGATATTTTTACCATTGCAGGTATAACTTTTAGGCGGAATTGCACTTGGGCGTAATACTTTCTCATCTCGATTGGACGTAATTATTACGGTTTCATTGCTATTTATAAAACTTACTGTACACATTGGTTTCTATATTCTATTGTGGAACGTGCAACACCAAAATTTTCATTTAATAAAATGGTATCATATTGTAAAACAGCCACTTTTATTAATGCCTGATGATGAATACAGTGTTCTAAATTATACAAGAGTTCTCTGTAATAATTACTTTGAATTCTAAAAGTAAGTCCGTCAATCATCTGTTCTAAATAGATTATTTTATTTTCTCTTTTTAATCCCGATTTTACGGCCGAAATAAATTGTTTTGCAAATTCTGTTTCGGTTTCAATTTGTTTATTACGTTCGCGGTTATCATAATTTAAAACTCCAGAATCGTAACTATTTTCAAGACATTGAAACATTTCAAGAATATGACGTGTATGCGCGCCAATACTCGAATTGCTTAATGCTTCGCAAGAATGAGAGTAGGATTGATTAGATAATTGATCTAACAAATTTGTTAACTCATCTAAACTGTGATTAATTGCTTTTATCAACATGGTTATTTCGTTTTTAGAAGGTTAATAATTATATTTCGATTCAGATAAAGTAATATCAAACAGCATAATAAAGTAATCAAAGCGAGGGCAAAAAGTAATCCTCCGTCATTTTCAACTTCAATTCCTAAAACAAATAAATGCGAAAGAACAGCGCCAGTCATCACGCCCACTCCGCCTAAAGCTCCAAGCCACGTTGTTTTAGGAATTAAAATCAAAATAACTACGATCAATTCTGCAATTCCAGAACCAATTCTTCCATAAGGTTCAGCACCCAAAGCCGAAAAAACATAAACACTTTCGGGCGCGCCGGTAAACTTAAAATACAATGTCTGCAGTAAAATTACCGAAGCAATTATTCGCAAAACCCAGGTTATTTGTGTTGTCTTCATAACCTTTTATTTATATATTTTTTTCCAGTTTACTTCAGCTTTTGCTTTTAAATTGGCTTCGTCTTTGTTCCAACTTTTTAATGTATTATTAAAAAAAGCATTGTAAAACAAATAGAGTTTTCCATCCACAATTTTAAACGTTTCCGGGTTTATTTCTACTTTTTCTCCGGCGCTTCCCATTGCATAAGCACACCAGCCACCAAATTGCGGTTCATAAGCAGCAGGATTTTTTACGAAAAGATCTTTGTTTGCTGCTGATGAAAATTTATAAACAACTCCCATATAAGAAGCCGTAAAATCATTTTTTCCTTTTATGGCTTTATTTTGTTTAAAATAAGCTACCGGATCATAACCTTGAATTGCAGTTTTATTTTCTAAATTATACTGAGCAATTCTTTTAGCATCATTTTGAGCAAATGAAACTGTTGATACTAAAACAAATAATATTAAAACTAACTTTTTCATCTTCTTTTAATTTAAGTTTTTTAATACTGAAACTAATAATTCAGCAGTTATACGATGTTTAAAATCTGGCGAAATATATTCAAACAGAATGTCACCATCAGTATTTACTACAAAAACAGAAGGAACCGGTAAAAAATTAGTATTTGCTCCTTTTGAATGTACGTTAATAACTGATTTATAGTTTTCTGGAGCTTCAAAAGCAATTCCGAAGGCTTTAATAAATTCTCCTTTTGAGTCAGAAAGTAAAGTGTATTTTACTTTATCCTTTTCTTCGGTAATTTTTAAATTTTCAGGAGCATCTGGACTTACTGCAATTACCTGATAACCTAAATCCAGAATTTGTTTTTCGGCTTCAGCCAAAGCAGACAAATGCAGATTACAATAAGGACACCAGCCGCCACGGTAAAAAACCAAAACAGTTTTCTTTTTCTTGATTAAATCAGAAACATTTACGGCTTTGTCTTCAGATGATTTTAAAATCGAATTCGGAATTTTCTCTCCTATCAATAAAGGAGCAATATCAGTTGCAGATTTGGGAACTGCATTTTGAGCATTTGCAACAATACTTGTTGTCGCAAACAGCATAAAAAGTAATTTTTTCATAGTTGTAGTTTTTCATCTTTTATGATGATGTAAAACTACTTTGATATGAAAAAACAATTTGTCGGCTAACTTACACTTCAGGTAAAATAGTTATAATTTGGTAATATCCGGAATGATAATTTCTTTTCTGGCGTAACTTAAAAGATTGTTCGTTTCCATCTCATTCAGTAATTGCGTCGCGGTTTGTCTTGAGGTACAAATAATCTGGGCGATATCGTTTTGGGTCAAATAATTTTCGATCGCAACAGAATTTCCATTTCTTACTCCTTCTTGTTCCGCCCAATCTTTTAGAAATTGGTACAATCTTGTCTTGGCATCTTTAGAAATTAAATTGGCGTAACTGTTTTTAATACGTTTCATTTTTAAACCCACAAACTTCGTGTACGAAAGTGCCAATGTTGGATTTCTTAATAATAAGTCTTCAAAATCAGACATTAAAAAACTGCAGATTGCAACATCGTCAGACAATACTTTTGCATATTCGTTGGCTTTATCGTCTTTTTCTAAAGTTAATTCGCCAAACAAATCACCTTTCTGAATAATGTCTTTTATAGTTTCGTTTCCGTCTTCATCGACAGCGACAATTTTGATATTTCCTTTTTTAAGTAAAAAAATACGAGGCACATCTGAAGAAGAGAAATAAATAATTTCGCCTTTTGATGCTTTTTTAAAACCTGTAATAATGCACAATTGCTTGATTTGTCCGAAGCTTAAAGTCCGGAACAATTTGTGATCGCGCAAATACCAATATTTTAATTCGTCGTACATAATTGATAATTCAGATGCTGTAAATGTAATTAAATTATCTTCTTAAAAACAAAACCCTTTCGAAGCTTAAACTTCAAAAGGGTTTTTTAGTATTTATTTTTTATTGAAAAATTATCCTGCGATAACAGATCTCGAAATTACAATTTTCTGAATTTCTGAAGTTCCTTCATAAATCTGAGTAATCTTAGCATCACGCATAAAACGCTCTACATGATATTCTTTTACATAACCATTTCCTCCGTGAATCTGAACCGCTTCAACCGCAGTGTCCATTGCAACTTGCGAAGCAAATAATTTTGCCATTGCGCCAGAAACATCATAATTTTTGTGCTGGTCTTTATCCCAAGCTGCTTTCATACATAAATGACGTGCTGCTTCAATATTTACCGCCATATCTGCTAATTTAAAAGCAATTGCCTGATGGTTGCAGATTTCAGTTCCAAAAGCTTTACGTTCTTTAGAATATTTCAAAGCAAGTTCGTAAGCACCAGAAGCAATTCCTAAAGCCTGAGAAGCAATACCAATACGGCCTCCGGCTAAAGTTTTCATCGCAAATTTAAACCCAAAACCATCTTCTCCAATTCTGTTTTCTTTAGGAACTTTTACATCAGAAAACATTAATGAATGTGTATCTGAACCGCGAATTCCCATTTTTTGTTCTTTTGGACCAATAGAAAAACCAGGCATATCTTTGGTCATAATCAATGCATTGATTCCTTTATGTTTTAATTCTGGGTGCGTTTGTGCAATTACTAAATATACAGAAGCGGTATTCCCGTTTGTAATCCAGTTTTTTGTTCCGTTTACCAGATAATGGTCGCCCATATCAATTGCAGTAGTTTTTTGCGAAGTTGCATCACTTCCCGCTTCCGGCTCACTTAAACAAAATGCTCCGTGAATTTCACCAGACGCCAAACCTGGCAAATATTTTTGTTTTTGTTCTTCAGTTCCAAATTCCTGTAATCCCCAGCAAACCAAAGAATTGTTTACAGACATTACTACAGAAGCAGAGGCATCAACTTTAGAAATTTCTTCCATCGCGATTACATAAGAAATTGCATCCAGCCCGCTTCCTCCATATTTTGGATCAACCATCATTCCCATGAAACCTAATTGTCCCATTTTTTTTACTTGCTCTGTCGGAAAAATTTGTTTTTCGTCACGCTCAATAACACCCGGAAGCAGCTCGTTTTGAGCGAAATCTCTAGCGGCTTGCTGAATCATTAAATGTTCTTCGGTAAGATTGAAATCCATAGTTTTATAATTTATTGTTTTTTAAACGGTTTTTAAATTAAACCGTTAAGTGGTTGTTTATTTTTTTGTTTTTGAATTACTTAATTTCCTGAAAAAAAGCTACCAAAGATAATTTTTAAAAGCGAAATTAACAATGCATGCATACAAAATTAATAGATTGACAACAATAACGATAACGTTTTCGTAATAATATAGGTTTTTACATTAAGTGGCATTAATCCTGCAACGTTTTCTTTAATTTTTAAGAATAAAATTGTTGGTTTAAATTCATAAATCAGAAAAAAAGCGGCCGTTTTTTATTTCAAAAAGATTAAACAAATCTTAAAGCACGTAATTCTACGTAAACTAACTCTTATTAATTTGATTATTAAACCAATAGAATTAAAAAAAACTCAATGCAAAGAAAAAAAACATGTTAACAAAGCACTTATTATTAAGAAATTAACATTAATTTTGACCAAAAATTAAATAATCGATAGAACATGAGAAAGATTTTACTATTACTTACACTACTTTTAAGCTTACAATTTTCTGCGGTTTCTGCCCAAACTCAATTAGAGGTAAATGGCGTTACTGTTCCTAGAAAAATTGACTTTCAAAATAAGACATTACAACTTAATGGTGCAGGCGGGAGATCTAAAATGTGGTTAGAAGTTTATGTACAAGCTTTGTATCTATCTCAATTAAGTCAGGATCCTAAATTTATTATTGACAGCGATACTGAAATGGCTATTAGAATTGAAATCACTTCTTCTATGGTTTCTTCAAATAAACTAACAAAGGCGATGAATGCTGGTTTTGAAAAATCTGCAGGAAGTAATCTTAACGAATTACGCCCAAGAATTGAAGAATTTAAAACTTTCTTAAGTGATGCTATAACAGAGAAAGACGTATTTATTTTGGCTTACAATCCGCTGGACCAAACTTTATATGTTTATAAAAACGAAACTCTAAAAGGAAAAATTCCCGGATTTGATTTCAAACAAGCTTTATTCGGAATCTGGCTTTCTAACAAACCAGTTGACGAAACTTTAAAGAAAAATTTATTAGGAATGTAATTTTCAATTTCCCTTAATATACTTAAGCCGAAGACGTAATGTTTTCGGCTTTCTTTTTTATAAAAATAAAATTGCTGAAAAATACATTATTCGCATTATTCTATTTCATACTTTTACACAAACTAAACATATCTTAACAAAATGAAAGATTTATTACAGCAATTTGAAAATAAAGCACCTGAAATTGTTTTTAACTGGAAAGATTCTGAAACAGAAGCCGAAGGATGGACGGTTATTAATTCGCTTCGCGGAGGAGCTGCCGGCGGTGGAACAAGAATGAGAAAAGGATTAGATATGAATGAAGTTTTGTCGCTGGCAAAAACTATGGAAGTTAAGTTTTCTGTTTCTGGCCCGGCAATTGGCGGTGCTAAATCCGGAATTAATTTTGACCCTAATGATCCTCGCAAAAAAGGAGTTTTACAACGTTGGTACAAAGCGGTTTCGCCTTTATTAAAAAGCTATTACGGAACTGGCGGCGATTTAAATGTTGATGAAATTCACGAAGTAATCCCAATGACAGAAGAATGTGGTGTCTGGCATCCGCAAGAAGGTGTTTTTAACGGACATTTTAAACCAACAGAAGCAGATAAAATTAATAGAATTGGGCAATTGCGCCAAGGTGTAATTAAAGTAATCGAAAACCCTAAATTTTCACCAGATGTAACACGAAAATATACCGTTGCCGATATGATTACCGGTTTTGGAGTTGCAGAGGCTGTTCGCCATTTTTACGCAACGTATGGCGGAGACATAAAAGGTAAAAAAGCAATCGTACAAGGTTTTGGAAACGTAGGTTCTGCTGCTGCTTTTTATTTAGCTGAAATGGGCGCAAAAGTTATCGGAATTATTGACCGCGACGGAGGTTTAATTAAAGAAGAAGGTTTCTCTTTTGATGAAATTAAAACACTATTTTTAAATAAAGACGGAAACAAATTAGTTGCCGAAAATATGATTCCATTTGAAGAAGTCAACTCAAAAATCTGGACAATTGGTGCTGAAATTTTCACGCCCTGTGCTGCTTCTAGATTGGTTACTCAAACACAAATTGACAGTTTAATTGCAAACGGATTGGAAGTAATTTCTTGTGGTGCAAATGTTCCTTTTGCCGATAAAGAAATTTTCTTCGGTTCTATTATGGAAGAAGTAGATCATAAAGTAAGTTTGATTCCTGATTTTATTTCGAACTGCGGAATGGCAAGGGTTTTTGCTTATTTCATGGAGAAAAAAGTTCAAATGACAGATGAGGCAATTTTTAATGACACATCAGAAATCATTAAAAATGCGATTGTAAAAGCTCATGCTTTAAATTCATCAAAAACAAATATCAGTGCAACGGCTTTTGAAATTGCATTGAAACAATTAGTATAATTTTTTTTATACTTTTCTTAAAAACGAATCAGATAAATATATTTGGTTCGTTTTTTTTGTTTCTCGCAGATTTAGCAGATTAAGGGGATTTTTATTTCGTTTGAATAGAAAATAAATCTACATGATCTGCTAAATCTGCGAGAAAAAACCAGCCACATTTTACGCCTAAATTCCTAATTTGATTGTAAACAATTTTTACTACTTTTAAACGTTTTTATTTTAATACAATTACAAAATTTAGAATTATAATGAGCGTAGCCACTTCTTCAGATAAAAAGAAATCTTTACTAATTTCTACTGCTATATATGCGGTAATTTTAGTATTGCTGTTTTTTATACGTTTTTGGCCTCCTTATAATCCGGAAAATAATGCCGCGCTTGCATCAGGCGGTGGCGGTGGTGGTGTAACTGTAAATTTTGGTGACAGTGATTTAGGTTCTGGAGCCAATTATAAAAGCGAAGTTTTGAATGTAAAAAATAACGCAAAAGCGACTCCAGTAAAATCAACTCCTGAAGAAGCAATTATAACACAGGAAAACACAACTACAGATAATGATGTTGTTATTCCGACAAAAGAAAAACCTAAAAAACCTGTTCCGGTTGAAAAACCAGTAACAAAACCTGTTCCTGAAAAACCAAAAGTTTCGAACTCTACAAACGATGCTTTATCTAGTATTTTAAAAGGATCAAATAAAGGCGGTGACGGCGATGATAAAGTAGCTGGAAATAAAGGAAAAGCAAACGGAAGTTTAGGCTCTAACGGATATTACGGAACTGGTGGTTCTGGCGGTGGGACCGGTGGCGGTAACGGAACCGGAAATGGTATTGGCACAGGAAGCGGTTACGGAGCCGGAAGTGGCGGAGGTTCTGGAGGTGGATCGGGTTATTCTCTTGGAAACAGAAAAGCTTTATCTAAACCTGCACCAAAATACACTTGTAACGAAGAAGGAAAAGTTGTTGTAGAAGTAAGCGTTGACCAAAACGGAAAAACGATTAGCGCAACTGCCGGAATAAAAGGAACTACAAATACAGCAAAATGTTTGCTAGATCAAGCCAGAATTGCTGCAATGAATACAAAATGGGAATCTGACGATGATGCTCCTGTAAAACAAGTTGGGAAAATTATTTATAATTTTAGTTTGAATTAAAACACGAATTTCACGGATCTACACTAAATCTGTTCTTATATAAAAAGGCTTTCAGAAATCTGAAGGCCTTTTTTAGTTTAGTTTGTCATTGCGAGGAATGAAGCATCTCACTAGAAATTCCTCACAGCTAATCTCAATCTTTGTAGAATCCCGCGTGCGATTTCTCCTTTAGTCGAAATGACAAGTTGCGTGAGGAATAGAAGCTGGCTACCGACAGCTATCGGGACGACCGAAATAAAAAAATGGGCGAATCAACTTATACTGTTTCGCCATTTTTTTTATTATGGTCACGTCCTAGTAATTTTTTCTACTTCGGACTTGTAGCAATAACAAATTTCAAATTATTCTTTACTCCTATTTGCAAAACATCAACTAAATCTTGCACTTGCAAATTAAACGGAATACGAACTACAACGGTTTGCTCTTTATCGGTTCCGATCTTAGTCATTAATGAAGTTTCCAGGTTTTCAAAATCAACCGGTTCTTTGTCGATGTAAAACTTTTTATCTTCTGTAACGGATAAACTTATCAGCTGTTTATTTGTTTTTTCATTGGCTTTGGCTTTTGGCAATGTCATTTTAATAACATTAGGATTTGCCAGCGTTGAGATAATTAAGAAAAACAACAACAGGAAAAACATAATATCACTTAAAGACGAAGTCGCGACCTCGGCATGAAATCTTCTTTTTCTTTTAATAGACATACCTTATGCTCTTTGAATTATATTGACAAATTCTAATATTTGTTTCTGAATTTTTAAAGCAAAATCATCAATTTTTCCGTTTAATAAGTGGTAAGCGCTATACGCGATAATACCCACAATTAATCCAGAACCAGAGCTGATCATTTTTTCGTATAAACCTCCGGAAATGTTTCCGATACTAATATTTTCTGTTACCGAAATGCTGTAGAAAATCTTAATAACTCCAGAAATAGTTCCGATAAAACCTAATGTTGGCGCAATACCTGCAATAAGTCCTAAATGACCTAAGCGTCTTTCCATTTCACCAATTTCAATATCAGCGGCGCGGTCCATATTAGATTCGATTTCTGCAATTGGTCTTCCGATTACTAAAACACCTTCTTTTAAAATATTTGCAGCTGCAGTATCATTTCTTTCTACAATCGTTCTCGCTAATTCGATATTTCCAGAATTTAATTTATCACCAACATCCTGCATTAATCTACTGTCGATTTTTGATGCTTTACTAATGTATAAATAGCGTTCTATAATTACATAAAAAGTGTAAAATAATAGGATTGCAATTGGAATCAGGAAGAAACCTCCTTTTAGAATAAATCCCAAAACTGATATTTCGGTATTAGGTGCGATTTTTTCGATTACCACATTAGAAGCGGCGTTTGCAATGGTATCTGTTTGTGCTTGAATAAAACTAAACATATATTAATTCTGGTTTTTAATAATTAATTCTAAAAAATATTTGAAATTTGCAATAAAGATAATTTTCGCTGTAATATTAAACTACAAAAATCGAAATTTATTTCAATCAACAACTATTTTATCCAAATAAATGAACTATCAAGAAACTACAAACTGGATGTTTAATCAGCTTCCGATGTACCAGCTTCAAGGCGCTTCGGCATACAAAGAAGACTTGACCAACATAAAACTGCTGGCGGAACATCTTGGCAATCCCGAAAACCAATTAAAATGTATTCATGTTGCAGGAACAAATGGCAAAGGATCTACGTCGCATATGCTGGCATCTGTACTGCAGGAATCTGGATATAAGGTTGGATTATACACTTCGCCACATTTAAAAGATTTTAGAGAGCGAATTAGAATAAACGGAAAAGAAATTTCTGAAGATTTTGTTTGTGAATTTATCGCAAAACATAAAGATTTTTTTGAAGCTAATGATATGAGTTTTTTCGAAATGTCTGTTGGTTTAGCATTTGATTATTTTGCTGCTGAAAAAGTAGATATTGCAGTAATTGAAGTTGGCTTGGGTGGAAGACTTGATGCAACAAATATTATTACGCCTTTGGTTTCGGTAATTACCAATATAGATTTAGATCACACTCAATTTTTAGGAAATACTCCTGCAGCAATTGCAGGCGAGAAAGCCGGAATTATAAAACAAAACATTCCTGTTGTTATTGGCGAATATACGGCAGAAACACAGCCGGTTTTTTTGGCTAAAGCCGAAGAAAAAAATGCAGCGATTTATTTTGCTTCCGATTTAATTCCAGAAGTTTTCCCGTCTGACTTAATTGGTGATTATCAATTTCACAACAAGAAAATGGTTCAGCAGGCCATTGCGGTTTTAAACAGCCAAAACCAATTTAAGGTTTCTGATGAAAATTTAAAAGCTGGTTTATTAAATACTGTAAAAAATACAGGCTTACAAGGAAGATGGCAGCAATTAGGCGAAAATCCAAAAATAATCTGCGACACGGCACACAACAAACATGGACTTGCGGTTGTTATGAATCAAATTCAGAAAGAAACTTTTGAAAACCTGCACATTGTTCTTGGAGTTGTAAATGACAAAGATCTGGATTCGATTTTACCTCTTTTTCCTAAAAAGGCTCAATATTATTTTTGCAGACCAGATTCTTCGAGAGGTCTAGCTACAGAAATTTTACAAAATGCAGCTAAGAATTACGATCTTAAAGGAGAAAAATACGATTCTGTTGTAAGCGCATTTACAGAAGCCAAGAAAAATGCCGGAAAAAATGATTTTATTTATGTTGGCGGAAGCACTTTTGTAGTTGCAGAACTCCCTTTGTAATAAATGAAACTGCAATCAATAAAAAAGTTTTAAAAAATCATTTTAATAACAAATTCATAAACAGCGAGATATAATTTATTTTTAAAAAAGTTTTATTTTTTATTCAATTTTCTTTGCAGAACTGAAAAACTAGCGTATATTTGCACTCGCAATCACAAACGATAGCAACCTAGTAAAATAGGGCGATTAGCTCAGCTGGTTCAGAGCACCTCGTTTACACCGAGGGGGTCGGGGGTTCGAACCCCTCATCGCCCACCAAGAAACTCCTTAAGAAATTAAGGAGTTTTTTTTATTTATATACTTTACAAATCACTTCGAGTAACTTTTTATTTTCTCAAAATAAATCTAAATTCGTAGAAACTATCAATCTCAGTATTATGTTTTTGTGTACTATTGTAAAACCTTTGCTTACTTAAGTCCTCTCCATATTTTTGAAAAGAAAAATAGACCACTTTTAAAGAAACGGCATTTATAAGTTATCAAGTATTTGCTTTAGAACACAAAACTAATGAAAAACATATCTGAACTAATTTTAGCATTAAGTAGCTTAAAAAATAGAAATTATTTTTTCATTACTGAAAATCTAGAAAATACAGAACAAACTGAAAAAAAATTAGGCTTAAAATTCCCTGATGCCATTAGTAAATTTTACTCAATATATAATGGTGGTTTTATTCCAAATTCTTTAATATCAGAAAAGAAAATTAATGATGGTAGATTTTATGATGAAATTGAATGGGAAAGTAATGCATTTCTAAACCTTGAAGATATTCTATATTACTACAACTTAGAGAAAGAAAACGCTATAAATTTTAAACAAGAGGAACACCTAAACTCAAAAAGGCTTATTCCTTTTTTCAGAACCAAACAACAAGAATTATTAGTTTTTACAGAAAATTCACTTATACTTCGGGCTAAAGAAATGGATAATAATGAAATTTCATGGATTCATTTGTACCAAAATTTCGAAAGCCTTCTGAATGAATACATTAAAAATAAAGGTGAGATTAGTTTGTAAAGAGCTTAAAAAACAACCGTTAGCAGGAACAACAATATTAACAAATACCTCATTTTATATTTTCAAAAAAAGATAAAATAGAGATTAAGTGTTCGACTGAGATCCCTGTCAGCCCACAGAATTTTCAAAAACTCCAAAGTCATATGATTTTGGAGTTTTTTTTATTTAGAATATACTTAAAATAAATGAAAAAAACCGCTCTCAGGCGGTCTCTTATCTAATCTGTAAAACTATTTTAAATTGATGCCGCCGCCTGACGTATAACATCAATGACAATTTCGGGTTTTGAAAGCATTGGCACGTGACTGCTTTCAATTTCGAATACTTTTGCTCCCATACGCTTAGAAACCCAGCGTTGCAAATCAGGATGAACTGTATGGTCTTGTTTACATAAAATATACCAGCTTGGAATAGTATCCCATGGAGTTTTTGTAATTTTCTGTTGATGAAACAAATCATATACCGGCGCATAATGTGTTGCCCATACCAATTTTTGCTCTTCTTCGGAAATGTCACCGGCAAAAAATTCGGTTCCCGATGGGAGCATCCAAGCGCGACCGTCTGCTACTTCTACACGTGAAAAAATATCAGAAGGGTATTTATCAAGTTGTTCCTGTACAGTTTCACCAACAGCAGGGGCTACTGCAGCTATGTATACAAGACCAACCACGCGTTCATCACTCGCAGCAGCTGTAATAGTTGCTCCGCCATAAGAATGACCTACAAGAATAACAGGACCTCCAACACGGTTTATTGTCCGTATAACAGTTGCTACATCTTCTTCAAATGAGTCTAACCCATATTGCACTGCGATTACTTCATGTCCATCGGCTTGCAAAGCAGGAATTACTTTGCTAAAGCATGAACCATCTGCCCAAATTCCATGGCAGAAGACGATTTTAGATTTTGGTGTCATAGTGTTTAAATTTTAATAAAGTTAAAAATTAACACTTGAGAAAAAGTTAACTTAAGTTAACTTCCACGCTTTGAAAGTCTTTTTCTTATCCTGCACAATGATTGAAATTCTATTCCCAGAAATGATGAAATATCCTTTAACGCTACAACATTAAATATTTCCGGAGCTTCATTAATCAGCTTCAGATATCTTTCTTCAGGAGAAAGATCATAATAGCCCAAAAATCTATCTTCTACCAATTTATAAGCATACTCCGCAAATAATCTTCCAACTTTCTCCCATTCAATCGAACTCTTATAAAGCTCTTGAAGATCGTCATAACTTATACTGATAACTTCTGCTTCGGTGATTGCTTCTATATCATAATCACAAGGGATTTGCTGAACAAAACTTACAAATGAAACCAAAGTTTGTCCCGGAGGATGTATAAAAACATTTCTCTGCTCACCGTCAATACCTACTTTATAAGTCCTAAAATACCCATTTAATATAAAAGATGCAGTTCTACAAATACGTCCGCTCTTATTGTATTTTTCTCCTTTGTTGTATGTCTTTGTTTTCCACATATTTGTTGACAAAGAGAAAGCTTCTCCTGACAAATTACAACAATAACTTAAAAACTGACTTGCTGCTTTCAGGTTATCCATATCGAAATAGTTTGGTTATATATTATTTTATCTCAAAGGTAGGTTTCATACAAATTTAAATATTATCCATTAATAATTTTTGAATATCTGTTACTCTTTCATGGCACTTTTATTCTAAAAAAAATAAATGAGAATTTACGCGGATGTATTCATTAAACTTAGACACTTTATCACCTACCAAGAAGCTCTTAAAAAAATTAAGGATTTTTTATGTTGCATATTATATTTAAAACCTGCTCCGGACACGACTTCTAAAATCCTCTAAAACAATTTTTAACTATATTTGACATAGATTGTTTTGTTTGGCAACTTTTTTGCTGTAAAGAAAAATCAAATCATCAAACCCAAATCTTAAAAATGAAAACAAAACTAATAACTCTTTTATTTGTATTTTCCATAATAAATACGTTTGGGCAAGTACCAGCCACATCAAAAACTACCATTACTAATAATAAAATTTTACCGCTTAGTGACATGGTCACTAATAAAGCTGTAACGCCGCTTAAAAAAGTTCCATTGGACGCTGCATCAATTTTAATTTATGATTACGACGGTTCGCTTTTTTCGTATGATTTAGAATCTGAACAAATTGGCTGGACTGTAAAAGCTTCAGATTCTCATACTGAAATGTGCGCCAATAAAGTAACGATATCTAATGGAGTTGTATACATACCGTTTATAAACGGTGAAATTTTTGCAGTAGATAATCAAAGTGGTGATGTGTTTTGGAAATCAAGATTAGGCAACATTACAGATCAAATTGTTCTAAAAGATCAGGCTCCAATTGTAAGCAGTGGAAAGCTGTACATAACTGCTCAAAATCAAAATGGAAGCAGTAATATTTATGCTCTTGATATAAAAGATGGTAGTTTAGCATGGACTTACAAACTGGATACTCCAAATAATGACATTCCGGTACTCTTTTTTAATAACAAAATTTTTGTGCCAAGTGCATCCAATTTATACAGTTTTGATGCAAATACAGGAAAAGTTCTTAACCAAAAGAGCTTCGAAGAAAGCATGCACAGTAAACCTGTAACAGATGATGAAAATATATTTATAGCAAATGAAAAAGATTTAGTTTTTGCCTTAAATCCTGATAAACTTGACATTTTATGGCAATTTAAATTAGGTGATAATCAACACAATATTAAGGAACGCATCTTTAGTAAAGACAAAAAATTATATTTTGCAGCACAAGGCGATGCGGTTTCTTCTGTATATGCCGTCGATTCAAAAACAGGGTCTCAGATTTGGAAAAGGGATTTTAAAGATGACAATATCGAATACATAACTGAAGACAGTGATAACATTTGGGGATATACTCGTAAAGGAAGACTTTTTCAACTAGATATAACGAATGGTGAAATTGCATTTGAAATAAAATTAACAACCTTACCAATTTCTAATATTGAATTTCCTGTTGATGATACTATATTTTATTATTGTGATGCTGGTTTAATTAAATTTGATTTAAGTACAAAAGATGAAGATTTATATTATATGCGAACCTCTATTAAAGATAACGTGTATAGCGCATTTCTAAAAATTATTAGGTAAGAATTATCTATTATTCAATTCTGAAATACTCTTATACTCTATCATAAAACTCCTTAAAAATTAAGGAGTTTTTTTGTGACTTTATTTTCTATACTTTTAGTACAATACTTTGAGAATAACATTTTCTAAAAGCAATAATTATGGATTATCAATTTTATTTAGATAAATTTCAAGCATCTGCCAATTTGATTGACACTAAAATACTTGAAGAAAAAAATATTCTTTTAAATGTTGGAGTTGTTTTAGATTCTGTTTTTCTAAAATTGTATAAAAAAGAATGGACGAATGATTTAGAAGACCCTTTGAATGCAAAAACGAGAATCTTTTTTTCGATTTGGGTTAATGATCATACTTTAAACAATAGAAAAATCTATTACAATATACATGCTTTAAAACTACGAAACCTGAAAGGTTATTCTATTACGAGCAGAAATTTTGCCGAAATCTTCAGATTACATTTTAAAGATTTTGAAAATAATTGGGAAAACGTAAGTCTAAAACACGGACCTTTAACATTAATGGAAGGCTGGAAAAATCTGGAAGAAGAAAATATGAAAAACACAATTGTAAATCTTGCGAATAATTTTCTGGAAATTGAATATTTAATTAACGAAACTCTAGAAAAATTTAAAAATAAATAAAAATAGTTATACACTTTAAGATTTTAGCTGCATTTCTGTTTTAATTCTTATATTCGTTCCGGAAAAATCCTGTTATTAAAGTTAGAGAATGCTATATCTCTACATTATCTCTCCTGTTACAAATATAAAATATGTCTATATTCACAAGATTATTTAAAAAACCAAATACTGAATGTCCAAGATGTTTAGGAAAAGGAAATGTCGACTGGAATGACATTAACCGCCTCAATAAACAATTGAAATGGCTTCCTGGAAAATGTGCACTTTGTAAAGGCACAGGAAAAGTTCATCAAGAAAAAATTTCTAAATCTTTAACAGAAAATACATATTTAACTATTAATCTCCAGGAATCCGAACGCCAAAAAATAGTAAATTCAGACGAAGAAGCATTACAACGTTCAAAAATCTACGATGAATATTTAGATAATCTGATTAAAGAAATTGAACGTTTACATTTTGTAGAAAAAAAAACCGCTGAAGAAATAGCCACAGCTTTATTTCTAAATCATACTAGTGGCTTAATTAAAATTAAACTTGGTAAGAGAGAATTAAAGGATTATGTACAGAAAGTGATTGATCTTAAAAAAACAGAGCTTAAATAATTCAAAAACAATAAAAATAGGATATATTTTATTCTGACATCGAACAATCTTGATATCCTTTGATAATTCCTCGTTTTGATTCTCTTATAAAATTCAAAATTTGATTTCGTTCCTGACTTTGCGGAAAATGGTCTTCAATATAATTTAAAGAAAGCGTTGTATTTCTTTTCTGCTGAAAAATAATCCGGTAAATACTCCTTAATTCATTTATCTTATTTACCTCAAAATTACGCCTTTTTAAACCAACTGTATTTATACCTACAAATCTTAAAGGTTCACGAGCTACGGTTATGTATGGAGGAATATCTTTTACAATCTTACTCATACCACTAATCATAGAATGTGCGCCAATTACAGAAAATTGATGGATAGCAGACAAACCACTTATATTGACCCAATCTTCAACTATAACTTCACCAGCTATTCCAACACTAAAACCGATAATACAATTATTCCCAATTAAACAATCATGCCCAACATGCACATTAGACATAAATAAATTATTATTACCTATAATTGTTTTTCCTTTAGAAGCAGTTCCTTTGTTCATAGTCACAAATTCTCTAATAATATTATTAGAACCAATTTCTAACAAACTGTATTCGTTTCTATATTTTAAATCTTGCGGATTTCCACCCAAGACTGCACCTGAATGAATTTGACAATTCTCTCCAATTCTAGTGCCGTTAAGAATATTCACGTTATTACCAATCCACGTATTTTCTCCGATTACAACATCATCTTCTATAGTAGAAAAATTTCCAATATAAACGTTTTTGCCAATAACAGCCTCTTTTCCTATTACCGAATACTTCAATTTCAACTTATTTAAATTTAAAGCAAATATTAGATAAAAGAAAATATATTCTTTTGACTTAATGTCAAATAATTGAGGCTCTAATTCTGCTTAAAGTTTCTTGACTAACATCAATAAGCGATGCAATATGCTTTAATTTTGCTCTAGCTACAATTTGAGGAAATGACTCTAGTAGATACTGATATCTTTCACTAGCATTCATTAATTTATAAAAATGATGAAATTCATTAAGCTTTGAAAGATAAAGCCTAAGTAAACTAATATGAAATTTAGCAAATAACGGGTATTCTAATAAAGTTTGTTCATCTGCATATGATAATGAATAAACCGTTGTTTTTTCACATGCTTGAAACAATTCAATTGATTCCTTTTGTTCAAAAAAACTACTCAATGAAGTTATAAATTGATGATCCGTATAAATCCATTTAGTAACTTCATCTCCCTCATTATAAAAGAATCTACGAACTAAGCCAGATTTAATGAAATATATTTTAGAACATACTTTACCTTCTTCAATAATAAAATCGTTTTTCTTAAAACTTTCTTCTCTGAAAAATTCACGTACCGCTTCTTCAGTTTTGCTATCTATTTTTTGAAATGTATTTATAAATGCAATTAACTCTGTCATCTTAATTCAATTGATAATTTAGAACAATATCGATAATATATATTGTAAAACCAATTAATATAATTGTTCAATAATAAATCAAAAGCAATCAAAAAATGAATATAAGCCCGAGAAAAAAATCCAAACATTCGTAAAAACAAAAAACCCTATCCGTTTAGGATAGGGTTTTTCAAAGAAAGGCGACGACATACTCTCCCACAATACTGCAGTACCATCTGCGCAGGCGGGCTTAACTACTCTGTTCGGGATGGGAAGAGGTGAGCCCC
>NZ_SODM01000004.1:50520-641226 GCF_004368785.1 Flavobacterium sp. 270 | reverse complement strand
GGCGTTTTACGTAGAACTGGATGGGTTACCCCTTACCCCAAATGGAAAGATCGACCGTAAAGCCTTACCTGGAGTAGACGGAGAAGATCTTATTCGTGGAGAATATGTAGCTCCAAGAAATGAGACCGAGCAAAAACTGGTAACAATATGGCAGGAAGTACTTGGAATTGAAAAAGTCGGAGTAACAGATAGCTTTTTTGAATTGGGAGGAAATAGTTTAAAAGTAATGAGACTATTAAATGCTATGGAGAAAACTTTTTTATTCAAAATACCGGTCGCTGAATTTTTTGATAATCCAAATATTGAAAGTTTTTCCTCCGTAATTAATACACTAAAATTAAGTTCAAATAATAAAAATAGAAAATCAATAAAAATATAATTAATGGAAAGTTTAGTTTTTTTAAAGCCCAATGTAGTTATTGAACCTTTAATTGAAAGATGGTACGCATGGTCTCATCTTATATCGCCGGGAACTGCAGCAATGAATGTAGTAAAAAGACATGTTGAAATAATGAATTCTTATCTAGAATCTCCAGAGTTGCATGATGAGGCTATTAAAAATCCAAAAATGTTAGGTGGTCCTTTTATGGATTACAAAGAGAATAGATCTGAGGATATTAAAAAATTACTGGAATCAACTTTTTTAAATCAAAAGGAATTACTTACTCTTTCGTTTGCCATTAGAAAATTGGTTTTAATGTTAAATAAAGAAGCAAAAGGACAGTCGCTGGAAAGTTTATATGAAAATGTGCCGGAAATCTTAAAAGGTTATGTAGAACTTATATATGATTTAAATGGAAACCCTTCATTTCGATTTTTTGAACACCTTTTATATAAGAGCAAGTTTTATAATAAAAATACTCAAAGTATTGCGCTTTGGATTACAAACAATGATTCACGCCCTTTTTGTCTAAGCACACCAAGATTAGAAGAAAATGATGTATTGCATTTAAATATACCTTTTGATGATGAATTTATAGATGAGTTGAGTAAAATGAAAAGAACACCTCGACCTTATAATGAAATAAGAGAAATGTTAGGTGATTTAAATGAAGTTGAAGAGTCACTTTTTAAATCGTTTTTCACTGAAGTTCCGTCTGTACCTTATGCTAAATATGAGGGAAATAATATTAGGATGAGATATTTTGGTCATGCGTGTATATTAATCGAAACAAAAGATATAAGTATCTTGGTAGATCCCTTAATTAGTTATTATGGATATCAGTCCAGTGTTGAGCATTTTTCTGATTATGAATTACCAGAAGTTATTGATTATGTTTTAATAACTCACAACCATCAGGATCATATTTTACTTGAAACCCTTCTGCCTCTTAGACATAAAGTAAAAAACATAATTGTTCCGCGTTCTGGAGGAGGACACCTTCAGGATCCTTGTCTAAAATTGATGTTTAATAATATTGGTTTTAATAATGTAATCGAGATTGAAGAATTTTCAACGATAAGTTTTTCAGATTGTAGTATTACGGGGGTTCCTTTTACCGGAGAACATAGTGATTTAGATATTAAAGCTAAAATTTGCTATCATGTTGATATCGCTGATTTTTCTTTATTGTTTGTTGCAGATTCAAGGATTTTAGAAAAGAAGTTATATGAACATACACAAAAGCTAATTGGAAATGTAGATGTTGTTTTTCTGGGTATGGAATGTGATGGCGCCCCGTTAACCTGGTTATATGGCCCATTGGTTGTTAACGAACTATCAAAAGAACATGATCAATCAAGAAGATTAGCAGGATCTGATTTTAATAGAGGAATAAATTTAGTAAATATTTTTAATCCGTCAGAAATATACGTGTATGCTATGGGACAAGAACCTTGGTGTGAATTTATTAGTAGTATAAAATACACAGACGAATCTAATCCAATTGTTCAATCCAATCATTTAATTAATGAATGTATCTCAAGAGGAATAATTGCTGAAAGGTTATTTGGCGAAAAGGAAATATTATATAATAAGAAAAAATAAAGGAATATGGGCAAGCTTATAGATTTGTTAGCTGAGTTGAAAAGTAACGCTATTGATGTTGTCTTGAAAGATGGTGAACTTGAGGTTTTCTATGATGGTGAATATCTAGATCCGATTAGTTTAAAAAAAATAGTTGATAATAAGCATGAATTAATACAATTCTTAAAGGGATTTCAAGAGGATGTAAAAACTTACGAGTCAATTCCAACAGTTCCATTAATGGAGAATTATCCGCTATCCTCATCTCAAAACAGATTGTGGTTAGTAAGCCAGCTTGAAGGCGGTAATTCGGCATATAATCTAATAGGTGTTTATGAAATTGAAGGATTATTAGATGTTGAATTAATTGAATCGACATTTAAATTTATAATAGAACGTCATGAATCTTTGAGAACTGCTTTTAAAGAAACTGAACAAGGAGAGGTAAGACAATTTATCATAGAAAATAAAGATATTGACTTCAAAATTGATTATGAAGATATTAGATCGACAAAAGGTTTAGATTTAAATACTATCATCAAAGAACAATGCGAGAAACCTTTTGACTTAGAGCAAGGCGTTTTAATTAGAGTAAAGTTATCGCAGATAGCTGACTCTAAGTATGTTCTTAGCTTAGTTATGCATCATATTATTAGTGATGGGTGGTCAATGGAAATTTTAATTAAAGAGTTATTTACTTATTATCGTTCAGTAACCTTAGGAGAAACGTACCAATTTCAGCCCTTACGGATACAATACAAGGATTATGCATTTTGGCAACAAGATCAATTAAAAGGAAGCCAGTTAGAGAAGCATAAAAGTTATTGGACAAATCAATTTACTGGTGAGATTCCTATATTAGATTTACCTGTTCAGTACCAGCGACCATCAGTAAAAACATATAATGGAAAGACTTTAAGTAAAGTTTTAAATACAAACAATGTTAAGAAATTAAAGAATTTAAGCCAATCGCAGGGAGGTACTTTGTTTATGGCGACACTATCTCTGGTAAAAGTTGTATTATATCGTTATACACAACAGCAGGATATCATTATAGGAAGTTCTTTAGCGGGTAGGGAACATTCTGATTTAGAAGGACAAATTGGTTTTTTTGTAAATACTTTGCCATTAAGAACAATTCTTGAAAACGATGATAATTTTATCGCGTTATTAAACAAGGTTAAGGATGTAACTTTAGGTGCTTATCAATATTATATTTATCCTTTGGATGAATTGGTAGAGAATTTATCCTTAAAGCGGGATCCAAGCAGAAATCCTTTGTTTGATGTAATGGTAGATTTACAAAATGCATTTGGAGTAGGGAAAGAATATGATGAAAATCAAAGCATTAAAACATTTGATATAAAACCATATGAGGTAACCAACACTATAAGCAGGTTTGATTTACATTTTAATTTTTCAGAGAAACCTGAAGAACTGCAATTAGATATAACCTATAATACGGACATTTTTAGCAATGATTTTATAACTCAGTTGTTAAAGCATTTAGAACAATTACTGGCACAAATAGTAATTAATCCTCTGTTACCTTTAGTAGAGTTAAAGTATCTTAACCATGACGAAGAGCAGCAGTTGCTGGTAGAATTTAATGATACGAAATCTGATTATCCTAGCGATAAAACAATCGTAGATTTATTTGAAGAACAGGTTAGAAAAACACCAAATAATGCAGCTGTTATTTTTGAAAATAATAAACTAACGTATCAGGAACTTAATGAGAAGTCGAATCAGTTGGCTTATTATTTAAGAGAAAATTATGCGATTAAGCCAGATGATCTGGTGGGAGTAAAGCTGGCTAAAAGTGATAAAATGATTGTAGCTCTTTTAGGAGTATTGAAATCCGGAGCAGCATATCTTCCTATAGATGTTAATTATCCTCAAGATCGCATAACTTATATTGAACAAGATTGCAAATGCAAGGTAGTTCTTGATGAAGAGGAAATGATGTTATGTAATTTGGAAAGGTATAAATATGGAAACGAGAATCCTGACCCTATTAATAAGTCAGGTGATTTAGCCTATATCATTTACACTTCGGGTTCTACAGGACAGCCAAAAGGTGTTATGGTGGAGCATAGTAGTAATGTCAACATGTCCTTGGATCAGATTAAAACGTTTGATATTACCCAAAACGACAAAGTGGTTTGGTTTGCTTCTGTAGCTTTTGATGCTTCCATATCCGAGATTATGATGAGTTTGTACAGTGGTGCCACCTTATGTATTCCGAGTGAAGAAACAATTAAGGATAAAGAGGCGTTTGTAGAATTTCTAAAAGCCACGCAATCAACCGTTGTAACTTTTCCTCCGAGTTATCTAGCTTTATTAAGCAATGAAGATATCTCAGGACTAAGATGTATTATCACAGCCGGTGAATCAGCCGATCCTGGTACAGTCCTGAGAGTTACAGCATCAGGAATCGCATATTATAATGCTTATGGCCCTACAGAGTGTGCCGTTTGCGTATCTATTTATCAATCAACAGGAAATGCTGTAGAGAAAAGAGTTATTCCTATCGGTAAACCTATATCCAACACTCAGATTTACATCTTAGATGATGCGTTGCAGATTGTTCCAATAGGTTCTTCTGGAAAGCTGTTTATATCAGGCGCAGGAGTAGCCCGCGGGTATTTGAATAAGCCAGAGCTTACCCAGGAGAAATTCATTGCTAATCCTTTTATAGAGGGAGAAAGAATGTATGACACAGGAGATCTCGGCCGTTGGCTTTCTGATGGCAACATTGAGTTTATGGGCAGAAAGGACTATCAGGTTAAAATTCGCGGATTCCGCATCGAGCTTGGTGAGATTGAGCATGCCATTTTGCAATATGAATCTGATTTAAAACAAGTAGTAGTAGAGACAAAAGAATCCAATGAAGGAAAAGTTTTGATCGCCTATTTTACAGCTTCAGAAAGTATTGACAAATCAGCATTAAAAAGCTTTCTTCAAGGAAAACTACCCGATTATATGGTTCCGGCGTTTTACGTAGAACTTGATGAATTACCTCTTACTCCAAATGGAAAAATAGACCGTAAAGCTTTGCCTGGAGTAGATGGAGAAGACCTTATCAGAAATCAATACGTAGCCCCAAGAAATGAGACAGAAGAAAAACTGGTTGTAATATGGCAGCAAGTATTAGGAATTCAAAAGGTTGGAGTAACAGATAGCTTTTTTGAATTAGGAGGACATAGTTTAAAGATTACCAGATTAATAAGTGAATATTACAAGGTGTTCGACGTAAAAATGTCTTTAAAAGATTTATTTATTAGCGAAACATTAGAATCTCATTCGGATTTAATAAAGGCTTCTAAAAAAAATGAATACGTAGAAATTCAGAAAGTAGAAGACAACGAAAGTTATATAATTTCAGATTCTCAAAGAAGGTTTTGGGTATTAAGTCAATTTGAAGAAGAATCAGCTGCCTTTAATATGCCAGCTTATATCGAACTGAATGGGAATTATGATATAGAAAGTTTTAAAAAAGCTATTTATCATGTCATAGACAGGCACGAAATTTTAAGAACGGTATTTAAAGTAGATGATTCCGGAGAAATCAGACAATGGATATTATCTAAAGAGGAATTGGATTTTAAGATCAATTATTTAGATTTCAGAGGAAAAGAAGAAAACGAACAATTTGTAAAGGGTTATATCGAACAAGATTCCCATAAATTATTTGATTTAGAGAAAGGACCTTTATTAAGAGCATCACTCATTCAATTATTAGATGAAAAATATGTTTTTTATTATAATATTCACCATATAATAAGTGATGGTTGGTCTAATGATGTACTTATAAAAGATGTTTTTACTTGTTATGAAGCATTTAAAAAAGGAGAAAACCCAGAGTTACCACATCTTAGAATACAATATAAAGATTATGCTGCCTGGCAAAAAAAGCAATTGGAAGAAGAGTCATTTCAACTTCATAGGGATTACTGGCTAACTAAGCTTTCAGGAGAATTATCAATATTAGAATTGCCAACTTTTAATAAACGTCCGGCAGAAAAGACTAATAAAGGACGCATGTTAGGATTGTATTTATCTAAAGAAATAAGTTCAAAACTTAAAGACTATTGTCAGCAAAATTCAGGCACATTATTCATGGGTTTAGTAGCTTCTGTTAAGGCAATGATTTATAGATATACAGGGCAGGAAGATATTATTATTGGAAGTCCAATTGCAGGGAGAGAGCATTTTGATTTAGAAAATCAAATAGGATGTTATTTAAATACCCTTGTATTGAGAAATGAGGTAAAAGGGAAAGATAGTTTTAATGATTTATATGCAAATGTCAAACAAACAGCCTTAGATGCTTACACACATCAAAAATATCCATTTGATCGTCTGGTAGAAGAATTAGATTTAAAACGAGATTTTTCCAGGAGTGCCATTTTCGATGTTTTAATTGTTTTGCAAAATAACGGCGATAAAAAGAAGAGCATTACATTGACTAATGATATAGCAGATAGCATAATAGATTATGGAGGTGCCAGCAGTAAGTTTGATTTATCATTATATTTTGAAGAAATAGATGATAAGCTCTCTTGTATAGTAGAGTATAATAGTGATGTTTATGATAATGATTTGATGGAGCAATTTCTGAAACATTATAAAACTATGCTTTTAAAATTATTAGAACAATCGCACCAACCTATCGCAGCTATTGATTATCTATCAGGAGAAGAGAAAGAAAAGCTTCTTTGCACCTTTAATAATATTAAATATAATCCTGAAAAATTAACTGCTATATAACTCTTTAATGAGATGTAATATCTAAAAAAAATAAAAGACTTAATCAAACAAAATTAAAATTATCGGCCCAATGAAAATTATAGCATTCACTTTTGCAGGAGGAAACAAGCACTCTTTTCAAATTATTACGAAAAACATCGAAAACTTTACTGTTATAGAATATCCGGGCAGAGGATTTAGAATGGGTGAAGACCTGATTACTGATATAGATTCGCTAATTGAGGATTTATTTCAAAAAGTTAAATCTGAAATATCTCAACCTCAGGATTATATTATTTATGGGCATAGCATGGGGGCTTTGCTAGGGTATTTATTATGCCAAAAAATTGAAGAATTAGGCTTTCAAAAACCTGCAAAATTAGTTGTGAGCGGAAGAAAACCACCAGTTACAAAAAGAGAAAATCTATTTTGTCACTTACCAGATAATTTGTTTTGGGATGAAGTTGTTAAAATTGGTGGTATTCCGGATGAATTAATCAATCATCAGGAATTAATCGAGTTTTTTACTCCTATTCTAAAGGCAGATCTTACGATTGTTGAAGTATATAAATATCAGAAAAAAAATAAACTGAATATTCCTATTGATGTTTTCTATGGTTCTGAAGAATCTACTGAAGATGAAATGCAAGGTTGGGAAGAGGAATCAAATGAAAAAATTTCCATAACTCAGATGAAGGGAGATCATTTTTTTATTTTCAAGCATGTTACTTTTTTTACACAATATTTTAAAAATCTTACACAGAAACTAACCATTTAATTATGTTAAAAATTTCAGCAAAGAATATTCTATTTCTGATTCTATATTCAATACCTAACACAATTCTGAGTTTCGGAATTTTATTTATAATCAATAATGTGATTTCAGGTAATATTGAATTTCAAGGTTATTACATGGGAATTGTCTTCGGGTCAATTGTAGTTTATACTTATTTATTGAATATTATTTTTCAAAAAAGATTAAACCAGTATTCGTATAAGATTTTATATGAAAATGAAAGGAAAATTTTTGACAAATTTTTAAATACCCCTTTGATTACCCTCGAAAAAATGGGATCACATCGTTTCTATACAGCTATTGAAGATATACGAGTATTTTCTTTACTTCCAGATGTAGTTACTCAATCTATTAATTCAATATTGATGCTGCTTCTTTGTATGTTATATCTCTTTACCTTATCAGGTTATGGAGCACTAGTGATAGTGGTATTAATCATTGGCATTGGGGGAATATATTTTTTAGTGATGAATATGATGTCACCTAAAATAGCCATATTAAGAAAATACAATGATGAGTATTATAAATATGTACAAGATATTGTAAAAGGATTTAAAGAGCTGAAAATTAATCCTAAAAGAAGAGATAATTTAAGAAATAATCATCTTAATCCAAACAGAGGAAGTGCAAAAGAGTTGGACCTTAAAGTAAATTACATTTTTCTATCTATTAACCTAATTAGTCAATATGGTCTTTACATGGTTATTGGTGTGATTCTTTTTTTATTACCGGCTATTAATTTATTAAAAAAAGAGGATGTATTATCTTATGTAGTTATACTGCTGTTTATCAATGGGCCAATCAATAATTTGATAAACCTGCAAAGTATATATACTCGTTTTATGGTAGCTAATAGAAGGATTATAAATTTTTTAAATGATTTTAAAAATGAAAGTACAGAGCCTTATGTTGCAACTGGTTATCATGAATTTTCATCATTAAAATTTAGTGATATAGAGTTTAATCATCAAAACGAATTATTAGAAAAAAATTTCATACTTGGCCCTGTTAATGTGACAATTAATATTGGTGAGACCATATTTATTGTTGGAGGAAACGGCAGTGGTAAAAGTACTTTTATTAATATGTTGACAGGTCTGTATGAACCGTCTAATGGAGAAATTCAGATGAATAATACTATTGTAAATTCAAAAGCACAATTGCAAGATACAATTGCTGCTGTTTTTACAGAAAATCATATATTTTCATTTAACTATGATGATTTTACTTTGAAAAACAACAAACATTATCAAGAGTTATTGGAATTGATGAAAATGGATAAAGTAGTCGTTGATGATGAAGAAGAATCTGCAAGACGATCCTTTTCTAAAGGGCAAAGTAAAAGAATGTCATTGATTCTCGCTTTGTTAGAAGATAAACCAATTTTAGTTTTAGATGAATGGGCTGCAGATCAGGATCCCCATTTCCGTAAATATTTTTATGAAAATCTATTGCCAAAATTAAAGGAAGAAGGTAAAACAATTATTGCAGTTACCCATGATGATACTTATTTTAAACATGCTGACAGAATTATAAAATTTGATTACGGAAAAATTATCATGGATAAAAAAATTACTGATAATATAGAGTTGGATTCAATATGGAAATAGTGTAAAAATAGATTTTAATGAAATTGACATTACCACAACAAGATATTTATTTCGAACAATTATTGTTTCCTAATGACCCTATATATAATATTGGGGCAAAAATCGAAATTAAAGGAAAAGTAAATACTGAGATATTCAAAAAAGCATATTTTGAATTGATTAATCAGCATGATGCTTATAGAAGTATCATTATAAAAAATGAAGAAAATATCAGTATTAAATTACTGGATGAACATCAGTCAGAATTAGGATTTGTTGATTTTTCAGATTGCACAGATTCGATTGGGCAAACGACTAGTTATATGCAAAAGGAATTTATGAAGCCTTTTGATTTATCCGGAGAAAATCTTCTTCATGTATTTACCTTGATAAAAGTGAATGAAAATCTGTATTATTTATTTTCCGTTTATCATCATATTATAACTGATGGTTGGGGAACTTCATTAATGTTTCAAAGATTAGTTCTAAACTATAATGAAATTTCTCAGTTTAATGAAGTAAAATCAATCTATCCTTTTAGTTATAAGGATTTTTCAATAGATGATTTTCAATATCAAAACTCAGAATCATTTAACTTGGATTTAAAATATTGGTCTAAAAAGTTTAAAACGTTACCGGAGAATTTGTTTGAAAAGAAGATTGAATCTTCACTAATCAATAAAAGCAGTCGTAAAGAATTAGTTATAAAAAGAGAGGTATATAACGAGCTAAATGCGTTAGCTTCGAGCTATAAATGTTCCTCTTTTCATTTGATTTTGGGTATTCTGTATTCTTATTTTGGAAGAAAACATGAAAATAATGATTTCGCTATTGGTTTGCCTGTATTAAACAGAAATAAAGCTGCTTACAAAAAAACAGTCGGACTTTTTATGGGGATTTCCCCTTTAAGAATCGGATTAGATTTTAATGCCACTTTTCAAGATTTAATACTTGACATTAGAAATCAATTACGAAAGGATTATCGCCATCAGCGTTTACCATTAGGAAAACTAATTCAGGAACTTGGATTGTATAATCAAAAAGAAAGATTATTCAATATCACACTTTCTTATGAAAAACAAGATTATGCAAACCATTTTGTAAATACTCAAACTAAAGTAATTCCGTTAAGCCATCAATCTGAGCGTGTGGCTTTAGCTATTTATATTAGAGAGTTTGATGAGTTGGAAGATGTCAAAATTGATTTTGATTATAATCTGAATTATTTTGATGATTTTAGTATAACACAGATTGTTCAGCATTTTGAAAATTTAGTTCATCATGTTTTAGATTGTCCGGATAAAAAACTAAAAGAATTAACTTATTTAACTGAAAAAGAAGAATATCAATTGTTAAGTCAATTCAATGATACAAACGTTGATTACCAGAAAGACAAAACAATAATAGATTTTTTTGAAGCACAAGTACAAAAAGCACCAAATAAAAAGGCACTTGAGGATAACTATAAATGTTATTCTTATGCAGAACTTGATAAATTATCAAATCAAATAGCTCAATATCTTATTGAAGTTTATGGACATAAAGATAAATCACCTGTAGCCGTTGTATTAGAACGTTCTGCAAATATGGTGATAGTTCTGCTAGGTATATTAAAATCGGGTAGATCTTATATTCCTTTAGATCCTTCCTTCCCAAAAGAACGTTTAAATTATATTGTCAATAACAGTCAAAGTAAAATCGTTATTAACGAAAAAGGTTATGAATTAGAAAAAACTAATAATGTAACAATTTTGCCATTAGAAAATATTTTAGCAAGTATTGACGAATTTAGCGGTGATCGATCCGCAACAATTTACTCTAATGATACAGCATATATAATTTATACTTCGGGTTCCACAGGAAACCCGAAAGGTGTTCAAATTGGACATCAATCATTGCTTAATTTTTTGTGCAGTATGCAACAAAAACCCGGAGTTAGTTCAAATGATATATTATTTTCGGTTACCACTTATTCATTTGATATTTCGATTTTAGAGTTTTTTGCTCCTTTAATTTCCGGAGCCACTTTGTATATCGCAACTCAGGAAGTTTTGAAGGATCCTTTTGCGATTATTCAAAAAATAGAAGAGATAGAACCTACTATAATTCAAGCTACACCAAGCTTTTACCAAATGCTGTTTAATGCAGATTGGCAAGGAAGTAAGAAGTTAAAAGTGCTTTGTGGCGGAGATTTATTAAGTGAAGCATTAGCAGAAAAGTTAATTGAAAATAGTTTAGAAATCTGGAATATGTATGGGCCTACTGAAACTACTATTTGGTCCAGTTTACGAAAAATAGAACACCCAAAAGAATCTTCTAATATTGGAAAACCAATAAACAATACACAGTTTTATATTTTAGATAAATTTTTAAGTCCTAAACCAATTGGAACTCCGGGCGCAATTTATATAGCAGGTGATGGTTTGGCAAAAGGATATTATAATAATGAAATATTAACAAAGGAGAAATTTATAGAAAATCCATTTGAAGCCTCGGGTTTATTATATGAAACAGGAGATATTGGTAAATGGAATGATGAAGGGGAAATAGATTTTTTAGGAAGAAATGACAATCAGGTTAAAATACGTGGGTATAGAATTGAACTTGGAGATATAGAGTCACAATTAAATCAAATAGAAGGAATCAAAGAATCTGTAGTAATTGCTAAAAAAGGGAATCAGCAAGATCCTTTTTTGGTAGCATATATTTTAATAAATAATGAAGCAATTGATTCAGAAAAAGCTATTAAAGTCCTAAAAATGAATCTTCCTTATTATATGATTCCTAATACAATCATTACTTTGGAAGAATTTCCGCTTACTCCAAATAAAAAAATAGACAGGAAATCTTTGTTAGAGAGAGAGATTGAACAAAATGTAAATCAGGATGATTTTAAAGCTCCTGTTTCCATTTTAGAAAAAAAACTATCTCACTATTGGAGCGAAATGCTAAATAGCAAAGTGCCCATAAGTGTAAAAGATAATTTCTTTGCACTTGGAGGACATTCATTACATGCAGTTAAGTTGGCAAGATTAATTGCGAAGGAGCTTTCTTTTACTATTTCTGTCAAGACTATTTTTGATTATCCCACAATTGAGCTATTGTCAAGTTATCTTCAGGAGCTTAAACCGGATTTATCTATTGCCATACCATTATGTGAATTTAAAGATTTTTATAGTTTAACACCTTCACAAAATAATATTTGGCTCGCATGCCAACAAAAAAATATGTCAATAGCTTACAATATGTCAGCAGCTTATTGGATAGAAGGAATTGTAGATTTGGATAAAATTGCAAAATCAGTAAATACTATAATTAGTAAGTATGAGGTCCTGAAAACTAATTTTATTGAAATCAATGGAATTCCTTATCAGAAGATTAATTCCTTAGATACAGACAGTTTTGAAATTAGAAGTATTAAACTAAAAACCGAAAATATTGCGGAAGCTATAAATCAATTCAGTAATAAGGAGTTTATACTAGAAACAGATTTACTACTCAGAGTTCAGGTTCTTCAGTTAGAAACAGGTCAATTTATAATGCTTTTTTCGACGCATCATATTATCATGGATGGTTTATCATTGGAAATTTTTGTCAAAGAGTTTATTAACAATTACAATGAAAACGCCACTATAGAAATACCAAAAAAAAATACATTAAGTTTTCAATTTAAAGACTATACAGAATGGTTTAATGAAGATTCGAAATTAAATGCCATTAAAAATGAGATCTTCTGGAAAAAATATCTTGAAAAATATTACTACAAAGATTCTTTTGAAAGGGACTTTGGTATAGAAAACAACAAGCAAAATGCAAATAGATTTCAGTTTGAACTAACTGCTGATACAACTTTAGAACTAAAAAAAATAGCACTTGGGCAGCAAGTTACATTATACACAGTTCTAATGACATCCTTAAATTTTTTGATTTTTAAAATTTCCAACCATCATGATATTTGTATAGGCACGGTGAACGCAGGAAGAAATATACCAGCTTTAAACGATCAGATTGGAATGTTTGTCAAGACGCTTGTTTTAAGAACGCAAATAAAGTCAGGGCAAACTTTCATTGATATATTGAGGAGTACGCAAAACGATTTATTATTAATGTCTGATTATCAGGATATTCCTTTTGATAAATTACCTCAATCTATCTTTGATGTTATGTTGGTATATCAGAATCCGGAATTGTCATTTGATGCTATAGACGCATTTAATGATTTTAAATTAGTTTCATATCCGGTTGAGCACAAATACAGCAGAATGCCTATTGCATTTAATTGGTTTGAAAATGATAATAAACTGAATTGTAGTATAGATTATAACTGTGATTTATTTGAAGATGATACAATTCAAATTATTACTCAAAAGTATAGTAATCTTTTAAGTGATATATGCGAGTCCCCATTTACAGACATAGATTTAATAGATCTTAAATTAGAGTTTGAAAAGAATATGCCCTTCGATTTTGATTTTAATTTTTAAAACTTACAATTTTGATTTACATCTATTATTCTTATTTATCTGAAGAAAATCACGAAAGTTTATTGAAAAATGACTTACCAAAATTCCCATTCCATTATCAAGAGAAAATCAAAAGATATAGAAGATGGAAGGACGCACAATTATCGCTTTTAGGAAGAGTATTATTGTTTAAAGGCATTGAAGAAATATACAATTATAATGCCTACGATAAAGTAATGCAACATACAAAACATAACAAACCTTATTTTGAAGATAATTCAATCCGGTTTAATATCTCACATTCCGGAGAAATTGTAGTTTGTGTATTTGGGAGCGAGCATGAAGTAGGAATTGATATTGAAGTAATCTCAGATATTAAAATAGAGGATTTTAAGTTTCAGATGACTAAAACGGAATGGGACAATATTACTTTTTCAAAGAATAAGGAAAGAGCTTTTTTTGATTACTGGACTCAAAAAGAAGCTGTCATAAAAGCGCATGGTTCTGGGTTGGCAATTCCTCTCGAATCATTTGAGATTTTAGATAATACAACTATAATCAATGGCGAAAAATTTTATTTAAAGAAAATAGAAATAGACAAAAAATATAAATGTTATATCTCGCTAAAAGAAAATATCAGTGAAATATCAATAGAAAAATATAATATAAATCCAATAATTTAATTAATAATGAAAAATTTACTAAGACTAATTTTGTTGCTTTGTTTTTTCCCAACATGTTTGTTTTCTCAAAGCAATGCTTATAAAATTGAAAAAACAAAATCTTTCTTTGCTGAGGATAAAATTCTGACACAAGAAACTATAGAATGGAAGTATTTAAATGTTCCTGAAAATTGGGATAAACCAGACGGAAAAAAAATAAAAATTGCAGTTGCAATTTTAAAATGTACCTCAAAAAATATAGATGCAAATCCTGTTGTATTTGTTGCCGGAGGACCAGGAGCTAGTGGTATTAGTGCAATTTGGATGTGGCTGCAACATCCTTTACGAAAAAGAGGTGATATTGTTTTAATGGACATAAGAGGTACCGGTTATTCTTTGCCTAAATTTTGTCCTGATTTAGGAAAGAAATTTTTGGAAATACTGGCAAAAAACCAAAATGCTTCACAAGATGAGCAGCAAAAAATTATCGCTGCGATGTCATGTCAGCAAGATCTGTTAAGTAGGGATATTGATTTACAGGCCTACAATAGTAAATCAATCGGTAAAGACTTAAATGCTCTAAAAACGGCTTTGAAATATAAAAACTGGAATGTTTATGGAGTGTCTTATGGCACCTATACAGCCCAGGTTTATGCAAATGATTTTCCTGCAGATATAAAATCATTGATTTTAGATTCTTCAGTTTCAGACATCAGAGAGTATTACAATCATAATACCTCAAATTACATGAATAGTCTTGAAAAAGTTTTTGATGCATGTAAAAATGATCCTAATTGCAATAAAAATTATCCTAATTTAGAAAAGACTTATTATAAAACACTGGAAAAGCTGAGTAAAAACCCTATTACCGTTAATGTAAGTGAAAAAATAATCCCTACAGGAAAATTCACATATAATGTAGAAGATTTTAAAATTTCAATTCAACAAGCCTTATATAATGAGAAATTAATAGAAGTATTACCCTTATTAATTACCGAATTTAATAAAGGTAATAAAAGTACTTTAAGTTCTTTAGTAGCTGCTTTTTCAGGTGCTTTAGTTTTAGATTATGGGCAATATTATTGTGTGAGTTGTAACGAGGCAATACCTAATAATTCAATTTCAGCATTTGATAAAGATGCTGCTAATTATAAAAAACTAAAAGGTGGATTATCTTTTTATAAATCGGACTTTTTAGTATGTGATAAGTGGAATTTAGGAAAAGATAAGCCAACTTTAAATGATTTATCTAATCTATCAACATTAACAGCTCCGGTATTGGTATTTTCCGGAGCATTTGATCCAATTACTCCTGCTTCAAATGGAAAAAATACAGTAAAAAAGTTCAAAAATGGTTTTCTTGTAAATGCTCCAATTTCCGGACATGCACCTAGTTTTTCAGATATTGGATTTAATATTGTAGATGGGTTTATAAAAAATTCTGCGCAAAAACCGGATACAAAAGAATTTGAATTACATAATAAAGTTCATTTTGCTACAGATGTAAAAGTTAGTGATGGGGTTTCGAACTTTGCTAATAGTGTAAAGGAAGTTAACCCACTATTTTTTGTTCCGTTTCTTATTGCTATCATTATTTTATTGCTATCAATTTTAAATTTTTGTTACACACTTATTAGAAACAGAAAAGATATTATTCAAAATAAATTAATGAAAATTTTACTTATCATTAGTTCTGCTTTGGGCTTGCTGGCTATTATTGGTCTTGCTTTAGCTTTTGACAGTACAGCTCGTGACAATTTTTTCATACTTGCTTTTGGAATACCAAATAAGTTTGCGTATCTCTTTGTTATTCAGTGGATATTTCTAGTATTTACGATAATTTCATTATTCTATTTTTTACTTAAAATTAAGGTTATTTCAAATAGAAGCATTCTCGCGACAATTTTATTTTCATTAGTTCTTATTGGGATTTATTTCCAGTATTTGGGTTTTTTGTTTTAAAGTAAATTTTGATTCTGCCGCATTTAAGAGTAAGATTTGATTTGCTTTTAAATTAGTACTATAGTCAGTATTATTATTGAGCTATTTCTACAAACAATATATTTTAAAGTAAAGCCTACACTAAGTTATAGAAGGATGTCGAAGAGATTTTGTCAGTGAAAAAATAAATAATTTACCCATAAGAGTTAAAATATTAATAACAACAATAATAACAATAAAAATGATAGATATGGAAAATACTCTAGAAGATACGAAAGTAAAGACAGAATTTGATGGTTTTGGTGATGATTTATTCTCAATTATCCCAGGAATTGAAAATGCCGGCGAAGTACCGGTTGTTAATGCAAGTGAGTTAACCGAAGAAATTTTTTATAAGAATTGGGTATCATATAACAAGCCATGCCTTGTAAAAGGAGCTGTAAAAAATTGGCCGGCAGTACAAAAATTCAAAGACCCCGATTATTGGCTGTCAGTGTGTGACGATTTTGAAATTAAAATATTTCCTCATATGAATCATATTGACAGAGAAAGACTTCTTAAAGACAGTGAGGATATTTCGTTTCATGATGCGATAAAGCGACTTCATAGAAATGAGGATTATATTTTTAGCATACCAGCAGAAACAATCACAGAAGACAATAAGTTCTCAAAGTTAATAAAAGAAATACCGGGTTTTTCTTTTCTTTCTGATAAAATAAAACCAAGAGGGTTTTCTCATAGAAGATTTTTTATGTATCGAAGAGCATCCACTGCCTGGCATCACCATATAATTGATGAAACTTTAATGTGTCAGATTAATGGCACAAAAAAAGTAGTTTTATTGCCTCCTGATATGCCAAATGTAAAAAAGGTAACGGAATTCTTTATTGAAGAACTTAATTTATCCGGAAAAACCCTGGATAATGTTGATTTAAAACCAATCATTGCTTGTGTTGAGGAGGGTGACGCTTTATATATTCCTCCATATTGGCATCATGCAGTTATTCCAGTTGACGGAGAAGTAGGATTTACCTATGCACATTGTTGGAAAAGCCCTTTACACAAATTTGGAGATTTTTCAAATTATTTCGTTCGTCGATTTTACTTTGGTGGTTTATGGCCTATTAAAGGAATATCTTTTGTCATGCCAGTATTGGGAGTTTGTTCTGGAATATCATTTGGATTTAGAAAAATGGTTAATGTGTTTAAGTAATAAAACACAATATTTCCCTGGCAAACTTGATGTGTTTGCAATAATTTAAAACATCAATCAATTTATGGACATGCAACAAAAGGCCGGAGAAATTTTCTACGGCCTATGGAATACTTATGGTTTTAATTAGCCAGAAAGTTATCTCACATCTTAGCCAACAGGCTGGAATATTGAAATTGAAAAGCCACCTTAATTAGTATGAAATACTGTTTGAAAAATGATCGCAGGTAGTTGCCGGAAAATATAAATGTTTAATTTATGGATAAGAATAGGGAGTTAAGTAACGTTAATTTGGCTTTAAAATACTGGAAGAAAAAAACATTAAATAGAGAGGAAGTTCTTGGGGTCCAACAGAAACAAAATAATCTGCCGTGTATCATTATTAATGCAAGGGAACTAAATTATTTCAATACCCTTACCAATAAAAACTCAATAGCTCAATATACTTTAATAAGCGCAATTTATTCTTTTTTGCTAAGTAGATTAATTAGTGAATTTGATGGTTACGTTGTGTCAAAGTATGATGAAGGTAAGTCTTTGTTCCTGTCTTTTCCTACGGATTTAAATACATCATTTAAAGAATATCTTCAAAAAGTAAAATATGAAATTTTAGAGACATTAAAGTATTCAGGCTACAATAAGGATGATTTATCCGAAAAGATAGGTTTTAACGATTTAAGTATTTTATCTAATTACGGTATTGGGATTAACAATGAAACTAATTTAGATTGTAATGGTATTTCACTTAATATAAGAATAAATAAGAATGAAAATATAGAGATTAACGTTTCTTATCTGGAGGATTTTGTAAAGAATACAATTGTTGAGTATCTAGTCAAACATTTTGAGCAGTTTGTAGTTAATTTAGAAAATAATATTGTTGGTAACTTATTGGATTATAGTTTACTGTCTGAAAAAGGAAAGTATCAATTATTAGTAGATTTTAATAATACTGCTGTAATTTATCCGAATGATAAATCAATAGTTGATTTATTTCAAGAGCAAGTCGCTAAAACCCCAAATAAAATTGCTGTTGTATTTGAAGAATCGGAATTAACCTATTCTACATTAAACCAAAAGGCTAATCAGTTGGCCAATTATATTTCTTCTAAATATATCATGAATAGTGGAGACATAATTGGTGTGCTTTTACCTAAATCGGATATTGGAATTATTTCATTACTGGCAATATTAAAATTAGGTACAGTTTATCTGCCAATAGATCCTAATTATCCCCAAGATAGGATTAGTTATTTGATAAAGGACAGTGCTTTAAAATTACTCATAGTTGATAATGTCAACTTAGATATTGATAATTGCGATACAATAGATGTAAAATCAGTAGATTTAAATTTCTATGGTTGCGAGAATATCAATGCAGCTATTTTATCCAAAGACATAGCGTATGTGATTTATACATCTGGTTCTACTGGACAACCTAAAGGAGTAATGGTTGGGCATACCAGTACCATAAACATGTCTTTAGACCAGATTAGGACTTTTGAAATTACCGACACTGATAAAGTGGTATGGTTTTCTTCTGTTGCTTTTGATGCTTCTATATCTGAAATTATGATGAGTTTGTATAGTGGTGCTACACTATGCATTCCGACAGAGGAAACAATAAAAAATAAAGACCAATTTGTAGATTTTTTAAAAGAAACAAAAGCATCAGTAGTAACTTTTCCTCCAAGTTATTTAGGATTATTGTCAGAGAATGATATTTCAGGACTAAGATGTGTTATTACTGCAGGAGAATCTGCTAATGCGGGTAAAGCAATAGCTATTGCAGCATCAGGAATTGATTATTATAATGCATATGGTCCCACTGAATGTGCGGTTTGTGTGTCGATTTATAAGATAACTAAAAATGATTTTGAAAGGTCAATTATTCCAATTGGAAAGCCTATTTCGAATACCCAGATTTACATATTAGATGATTTTTTACATCCTGTTTCAATAGGAGCTACAGGGAAATTGTATGTGTCAGGAGCAGGAGTAGCCAAAGGGTATTTGAACAAGTCAGAACTTACGGCCGAAAAATTCATTCCCAATCCTTTTATAAAGGGAGAAAGAATGTATGACACGGGTGATTTGGGCCGATGGTTATTGGATGGAAATATAGAATATATTGGCAGAAAGGATCAACAAGTTAAGATTCGCGGATTCCGCATCGAGCTTGGCGAGATTGAGCATGCCATTTTGCAATATGGATCTGATTTAAAACAAGTGGTGGTAGAGGCAACAGAATCCAATGAAGGAAAATTTTTGATTGCTTATTTTACTGCTGATAGCAGTATTGATAAATCAGCATTAAGGGATTTTCTTCAGGAGCGACTTCCGGATTATATGGTTCCGGCGTTTTACGTAGAACTGGATGGGTTACCCCTTACCCCAAATGGAAAAATAGACCGTAAAGCCCTGCCGGGTGTAGATGGAGAAGACCTTATTCGTGGAGAATATGCAGCTCCCCGAAATGAGACAGAAGAGAAACTGGTAAGAATATGGCAGGAAGTGCTTGGAATTGAAAGAATCGGAATAATAGATAACTTTTTTGAATTGGGAGGACACAGTTTATCTGCAGTTCAGGTAATTAACCGAACCCATAAACAATTTGGAAAAACGATCACTATTAAATTGTTTTTTGAAAGCCCAACCATTCAAGAATTGAGTAAAGAGCTGCAGGAGAGTGAATATATCGCAATCCCGAAGGCTCCTGAAAGCGAGTCTTATCCCTTAACGGCCGCTCAAAGGCGATTATGGATCATGAGCCAGCTGGAAGGCGGTTCGCTGGCGTATAATATGCCCGGAGCAGTTACGCTAAAAGGAAATATAGACACCAATAAATTTGAAGAATCGTTTAGGCTTTTAATAAATCGTCATGGAATACTGCGAACGTATTTCAAAACAGATAATGAAGGTGATATCAGGCAGTATATCATCCCAGGCGAACAATTAGATTTTAAGATTTCCAGTGAAGACTTCAGTTTTGCAGAAAACCAGCAAGAGGCTATTGCAAAATATATCGAAGAAAGAAACCAGGATATATTTGATTTAGAACAGGCACCCCTTATAAGAGCCTCGCTGTTGAAGCTGAAAGAGCAGGAGTATGTGTTCTTTTTATCGATGCATCATATCATTGGAGACGGCTGGTCTATGGAACTGCTGGTTTCTGAAGTTGTGGAGGCCTATAACAGACTGATCCAGGGAAAAAAAGCTGGTTTTTCGGAATTGGGCATTCAGTATAAAGATTATGCTGTCTGGCTCAATGGAGCATTACAGCAGGCCAAACATCTGGCCTCGGAAGCTTATTGGTTAAATCAATTTGCGGGAGAATTACCTGTTTTGGATCTTCCGAGTTTTAAAACACGTCCTTTGGTTCAGACCTATAATGGGGCGAATATCAGCCATCATTTTCCAAAAACATTTTTAGAGGAATTAAAAGCATTCTCAAAAGCTCAGGATGTTACGCTGTTTATGACACTTATGGCGGGAATCAATACTTTATTGCATAAGTATTCGGGTCAGAATGACATTATAGTTGGAACACCGACAGCGGGCAGGGAGCATCCTGATTTAGAGAATCAGCTGGGGTTGTATTTAAATACACTTGCCATCCGCACGAGATTTGAGCAGGGAGGCAGCTTTTTAGATCTGCTCTCAGCGCAGAAAGAGACCCTTTTGGGAGCTTATGAACATCAGAGTTATCCATTTGATGCCTTAGTAGGGAAGTTAAATCTGCAGAGAGACCCAAGCCGTTCTGCATTATTTGATGTTTTGGTTGTTTTGCAAAACCAGGGCCAATTGAATAATCTGAAAAGCGAAGAACTCAGAGATCTAGAGATGGGGCCTTATGAGTTTTCTAATGCAACAGCCCAGTTTGATATCAGTTTTACTTTTGTCGAATCAGAAGGATTGAGTCTGATGGTTTCCTATAACACAGACATCTATGAAGAGTATCTGATAGAGAGAATGTTTACCCATTTTGAAAACCTGCTCAGGGAATCGTTAGAACAGCCCGAAAAGCTGATCCAGGAGATTGGCTACCTAACATTTGAAGAGCAGAATCAGTTATTGACAGTATTCAACGACACAGATTCAGAGTACCCAAGAGAGAAGACAATCGTAGATTTATTTGAAGAACAGGTTAGAAAGACACCAAATAATATTGCTGTTATTTTTGAAGAAACAAAACTAACGTATCAGGAACTTAATGAGAAGTCCAATCAATTGGCTTATTATATTTCTTCTGCATACGCTATTAATAAAGAAGATATTATAGGTGTATTTTTGCCTAAATCCGATTCAAGTATTATTGCTCTATTGGCGATTTTAAAGTTAGGGGCAGTTTATTTGCCAATAGATACCCATTATCCGCAGGAAAGAATTGATTTTTTAATTCAGGACAGCAGTTTAAAATTATTGATTGCAGATAATTCTGAGTTACAAATTACTAATTGTGATATAATAAATATTAGATCAGTAAGGTTAGAGGATTATAGTACTGAAAACATCAATATAGATTTTTCTTCAAAAAATCTAGCCTATATTATTTATACTTCAGGTTCTACAGGACAGCCCAAAGGGGCTATGATTGAACATACGAGTAATGTGAATATGATTTTACATCAGATTCAGTCTTTAAATATTACAGATAAAGATAGAGTGGTGTGGTTTGCTTCTGCTGCTTTTGATGTATCTGTTTATGAAATTATGATGAGTTTGTACAGTGGAGCTGCTTTGTGTATTCCTGGTGAAGAAACAATAAAAGATAAGGATGAGTTTGTAAATTTTTTGAAAGTAACAAAATCATCAGTACTAGCTCTTTCTCCAAGTTATTTAGCATTATTATCTAAAGAGGATATTTCGGGACTAAGATGCATTACTACTGGAGGCGAATTGCCTAATGTAAGTAAAGCTTTAGAAATTGCAAAATTAGGAATAGACTATCATAATGATTATGGTCCTACAGAATGTGCGGTCTGTGTATCTATTTATCAATCAACAGGGCAGGCTGTAGAGAAACGAGTTATTCCTGTCGGTAAACCCATTTCGAACACCCGGATTTATATCTTGGATGATTCTTTACATCTTGTCCCGATAGGAACCCCGGGAAAGCTGTTTATATCAGGTGCGGGAGTAGCCCGCGGGTATTTGAACAAGCCAGAACTAACCCAGGAGAAATTCATTGCTAATCCTTTTGTAGGGGGAGAAAAAATGTACGATACGGGCGATTTGGGCCGCTGGCTTTCTGACGGGAACATAGAGTTTATGGGCAGAAAGGACCATCAGGTTAAGATTCGCGGATTCCGCATCGAACTTGGCGAGATCGAGCACGCCATTTTGCAATATGGACCTGATTTAAAACAAGCAGTCGTAGAGGCAAAAGAATCTAGTGAAGGAAAAGTTCTGATCGCTTATTTTACAGCTTCAGAAAGCGTTGACAAATCAGCATTAAAAAGCTTTCTTCAAGGCAAACTACCCGATTATATGGTCCCTAAGTTTTATGTAGAACTGGAAGAGCTGCCTCTTACCCCAAATGGAAAGATAGACCGCAAAGCCTTGCCTGGAGAAGATGGAGAAGACCTTATCAGAAATCAATACGTAGCTCCAAGAAATGAAACAGAGGAAAAACTGGCTGCCATATGGGAGGAAGTACTTGGAATTGAAAAAGTAGGAGTAACAGATAGTTTTTTTGAATTAGGAGGACACAGTTTATCTGCAGCTCAGGTAGTGAACAGAATCCATAAACAGTTTGGAAAAACGATCACTATTAAATTGTTTTTTGCAAATCCAACCATTGAAGAAGTAAGTAAAGAGCTGCAGGAGAGTGAATATATAGCAATCCCGAAGGCTCCTGAAAGTGAATCTTATCCCTTAACGGCTTCTCAAAGACGATTGTGGATAATGAGCCAGTTAGAAGGCGGTTCGCTGGCGTATAATATGCCAGGAGCAGTTACGCTAAAAGGAAATATAGACACCAATAAATTCGAAGAATCGTTTAAACTTTTATTGCATCGTCATGAAATAATGCGAACGTATTTTAAAGCAGATAATAAGGGTGATATCAGACAATATATTGTTCCAACAGAACAATTAGACTTTAAGATATCCAGTGAAGACTTCAGCTTTGCAGAAAACCAGCAAGAAGCCATTGCGAAGTATATACAGAAAAGAAACCAGGATATATTTGATTTAGAACAGGCACCGCTTATAAGAGCTTCGCTGTTGAAGTTAAAAGAACAGCAGTATGTTTTCTTTTTATCCATGCATCATATCATTGGAGACGGCTGGTCTATGGAACTGCTGGTATCTGAAGTTGTAGAGGCCTATAACAGATTAATACAAGGTAAAAAAGTTGATTTTCCGGAATTAGGCATTCAGTATAAAGATTATGCTGTCTGGCTCAATGGAGCATTACAGCAAGCCAAAGATCAGGCCTCGGAAGCTTATTGGTTAAATCAATTTGCGGGAGAATTACCTGTTTTGGATCTTCCGAGTTTTAAAACACGTCCTTTGGTTCAGACCTATAATGGGGCGAATATCAGCCATCATTTTCCGAAAACTTTTTTAGATCAGCTAAAAGCATTTTCAAAAGCGCAGGATGTTACCTTGTTTATGACACTTATGGCAGGAATCAATACATTATTGCATAAGTATTCAGGTCAGAATGACATTATAGTTGGAACACCGACAGCAGGCAGGGAGCATCCTGATTTAGAGAATCAGCTGGGGTTGTATTTAAATACACTTGCCATCCGCACGAGATTTGAGCAAGGGGGCAGTTTTTTAGATTTGGTATCTGCCCAGAAAAATACCCTTTTAGGAGCTTATGAACATCAGGGTTATCCATTTGATGCCTTGGTAGGGAAGTTAAATCTGCAGAGAGACCCAAGCCGTTCTGTATTATTTGATGTTTTGGTTGTTTTACAAAACCAGAGTCAATTGAATAATCTAAAAGGAGAAGAACTGAGAGATCTAGAGATGGGACCTTATGAATTTTCTACTGCAACAGCCCAGTTTGATATCAGTTTTACTTTCGTCGAATCAGAAGGATTGAGTTTGATGGTTTCTTATAATACCGACATCTATGACGAGTATTTGATCGAAAGAATGTTTACTCATTTTGAGAATTTACTAACACAATTGCTAAAACAACCTGAAAATATTATATAATGATAGATTTTTTAACTGAACAAGAGAAACACTAACTTTTAATAGCATTCAACGATACAGATTACCCAAGCGATAATAGATTTATTTGAAGAGCAGGTTAGAAAGATACCAAATAATACTGCTGTAGTATTTGAAGAGACGGAATTAACGTATCAGGAACTTAACGAAAAACCCAATCTGGCTTTTTATATTTCTTCCCGATATACTATTGATAAAGATAATATTATAGGAATATTTTGTATAATTCTAATTCAGGTATTTCTGGGTAGTGTTCTAAAGTTAATAATATGAGATTTTAGATTTCTTACTGATAATATGATTGTCACAAAATGCAAAGAAAAAAAGTTTATTTAAAAATAGAATAACAAAAAATAATAAACAGCAATACTATTGTTGATTTTGGTCGATAACGGGGAGTTGGCCACAAAACTTTTGAGCAGTTAAAAAAATGAAAAGCACTATAAATATAAACTTGCAAATTTTAGAATTTGCAGGTTGGTTTTAAAATTTCTCCATAAAAAAGCGTTAATCAAAAGATTAGGACTTTTTTATGGAGAAGAGCAGGATTTGAATCTAAATACCTGAATGCCAGTTTATACTGTGGTGTAAATTTTAAAAGTGAAAGTGCCACGATTTTGCCATAAAACTTTTTTAGTTTATGGACGCCATAATTTTTTGTAAATATATAATTTTAGATAGAATGGATTTTTTGTTCAATCTTTAGCATTAACAATTCTTAATTTTAATTTATAAATCTGAAATACAAGAATATTTAGGAACCAATAACTTCATTATGAACCATGCCAGCAAATAGGCCAGGGCGCAAAGTACAAACATAATGGTATAACCAGTTTGAACATGTCCTAAAGCTTCGTAATAATCAAAAAGTCTGCCACCAAGTTTTGAAACCAAAACACCGCCGATTCCTCCAGCCATTCCACCAATTCCGATAACAGATCCGATTGCTTTTTTGGGAAACATATCTGATACCGTTGTAAATATATTGGCAGACCAAGCTTGGTGCGCCGACGCGCCGACTCCTATAAGCAATACGGGAATCCAATAACTGATGTGCCCTAAAGGCTGGGCGAGGAGCACTGCCAGAGGAAATAAGGCAATAATTAACATCGCTTTCATTCTGCCTTCATAAGCGTTATAACCTCTTTTGATAAAATACATCGGGAAATATCCTCCGTAAATACTACCAACCATTGTCATACTATATAAAACTGACAATGGAAAAGCGATATCTGTATTAGTAAGTCCGAACTGTACTTCCAGGTATTTTGGAAGCCAGAACAAAAAGAACCACCAAATACCATCGGTAAGAAATTTTCCAATAACAAATGCCCAGGTTTGTTTGTATTTTAAGAGCTTTATCCATGAAATTTTTTCTTCTGAAACTGAAGTTTCAACTGGCTTCAAAATAATTTCACCGTCCAATATATAGTTTAATTCGGTGCGTGATAATCTTTTTTGTTTTTCTGGTTTTTCATATAAAAAATACCAGAAAAACATCCAGATAAAACCAATTGCACCAATAATAATAAAGGCAGTTCCCCAGCCCCAATTTACGGCAATCCAAGGCACGGTTAATGGTGCCAAAATAGCGCCGACATTTGAACCTGAATTAAAAATACCGGTTGCTAATGCACGTTCTTTTTTTGGAAAATAATCGGCAATTGCCTTTATCGCAGCCGGAAAATTTCCTGCCTCTCCAAAAGCTAAAAAGGATCTGGAAATCATAAATCCGGCAATAGAAACGGGAACAGCTGCAATTCCTGCCCAAGCCATTACAGTATTATACGTTGTGCCAATAGGAATTGCATAAGCATGCATTATAGCGCCAATTGACCATATCGCAATAGCTAAAATATAACCAATTTTGGTTCCGACTTTATCTATCAGTCTTCCTGCAAACAACATCGAAATAGCGTAAATAAACTGAAAAATTGCTGTAATGTTAGCATAATCACTATTACTCCAATGAAATTCTTTTGAAAGACTCGGTGCTAATAAACTTAGCACCTGTCTGTCTAAATAGTTGACTGTGGTTGCAAAAAAAAGCAAACCGCAGATTGTCCATCGGTATTTTCCGATGACATCGTTTTTATGCAGCATTATAAACTTCTTTTAATTCCCATTTCTAAACCGCGTAATTCAGCTAAACCTCTTAAACGACCAATTGCAGAATATCCAGGATTGGTTTTTTTATTTAGATCATCCAGCATCTGGTGTCCGTGATCTGGGCGCATTGGCAGTTTAGTACCATTTCTTTTTTCAACTACAAGAATTTCCTTTACGACTTCGTACATATCAACATCGCCTTCAAGGTGGTTTGCTTCATAAAAATTACCCTGCGCATCACGTTGCGTACTTCTTAAATGAATAAAATTCATCTTATCACCGTGACGTCTGATAATTCCAGCCAAATCATTGTCTGATCTTACGCCGTATGAACCTGTACACATTGTAAATCCGTTAGATTTAGAATCATAAGCTCTCATCAATTCTATAAGATCCTGCTCCGTACTTACCACTCTCGGCAGTCCTAAAATTGGATAAGGCGGATCATCAGGATGAATAGCCATTAATACGTGATTGGTTTCTGCAACAGGAATGATTTCTTTCAGGAAAAAGAATAAATTTTCTTTCAGTTTATTGCTGTCAATACCATCATAAGCAGATAATGTAATCAAGAAATCTTCTACAGAATAGGCTTCTTCTGCACCGGGAAGTCCAGCCAGAATATTGTGCTGTAATTTGATTTTGGCTTCTGGTGATGCATTATCAAAATAAGCTTTGGCCTCTTTAATTTGAGATTCTGAATACGATTGTTCGGCGTTTGGGCGTTTTAAAATAAACAATTCAAATGCAGCAAACTCGATAATATCAAAACGCAATGCTTTTGATCCGTCTGGCATTTCATAAGACAAATCGGTACGTGACCAGTCTAAAACGGGCATGAAATTGTAGCAAACACAGTGAATACCGCATTGTGCTAAATTTTTTATGCTTTGCTTGTAATTTTCGATGTATTGAAGATAATTTCCTGTTTGTTTTTTAATGTCTTCATGTACGGGAATACTTTCTACAACCGAAAAAGTAAGACCAGCAGCTTCAATTTCTTTTTTGCGTTTCATGATTTCATCAATTTCCCAAACTTGTCCATTTGGAATATGATGTAAAGCTGTCACAATACCTGTTGCGCCAGTTTGTGCTATATCTGATAAAGAAACGGGATCGTTAGGCCCGAACCATCTTAATGTTTGTTTCATTTTGATTTATTTTTTTATTTAGAATTAAATACTTGTCGCTCCAAAACCGCCGTCTACTTTAATAACTGTTCCAGTTACGAATTTTGACATGTCGCTGCACAGAAATAATAGAACACCGTCTAAATCTTCTGGTACACCAAAACGTTTCATTGGAGTTTGCTCGATAATTTTATTTCCTCTTGGTGTAAGTTCTCCTTCTGGAGTTAGTAATAATGCTCGGTTTTGTTCTCCGATAAAGAATCCCGGAGCAATAGCGTTTACACGAATTCCTTCTCCATATTTTGTAGCCAATTCTACAGACATCCATTTTGTGAAATTATCTATTGCAGCTTTTGAAGCAGAATAACCAACAACTCTGGTTAACGGACGCTCTGCTGATGCTGAAGAAATGTTGATAATAATCCCGCTTTTTTGTTTAGCAAAAAGTTCAGAAAATACTTTTGATGGTAACATGGTTCCGATAACATTCAAGTCCATAACTTTTTGCAGATCACCTAGTTTTAAATCATAAAAAGCCTGATCTGGGCCAATAGTTGCTCCCGGCATATTACCTCCGGCTGCATTAATCAAGATATCAAGACGACCGTATTTTTCAACAATAAAATTGCGGATTTCTTCTAATTCTTCTTGGTTTAAAACATTGCCTTTTACAGCAAAAGCCTTAATTCCTTTTGTTGTTAATCTGTCAACTGCTGTCTGCGCTTCATCAAGAGTCAGACCAACAATTCCTGTAATAACACCTTCTTTGCCTAATACTTCGGCCATATTGCTTCCCAAAACTCCGGCACCTCCGGTTATAAGTGCAATTTTCCCTTCTAAATTTAATACTGAATTCATTTCTAAATGTTTACTTGGTTGTTTTATTATGTTATTTTCGGAGTTTCCTGCAAGGTTTTCTAAACCTTGTGAGTATTTAAACATTGGAGAATGAAAACCTGCAAGGTTTCGAAAACCTTGCAAGAATCCACACTAATGCTTATTTAACCATTAGCTTTTTGGTTGAAACTTTTGTGTCTGATTTTAAAGAAACTATGTATATTCCAGTTTTTAAAATTGAACTTAAATCAATTTTTAATGCATTTTCAGCATCAATATTTTTAGAATAAACTACATCTCCCGTACTGTTATAAATTTGTATATAAGTATATTTTTCTCCATTAAAATCAATATTTAAAATTCCGTTGCTCGGATTTGGATAGATATAATAGCCCTCTTCTGTTAAAGAATCAGCTTCAATTGATGCAGTGCTTAAAGCGCCTTTTGCAGCTATATTACCAGACGTCGTTTTTATAGTTACATAATCAACATTCAGTTCTGTTGTTCCTTCAGAATCGCGTAATTCAACAACATTATTTCCCTGATTAAGAGATGCATTTACTGCAACTTCTGCAAAAGAAAGAGAAGAAGAAGTTACCACACCTGCTTTTGTACCATTTACATAAACGCCCATTTTTCTGGTTCCTGCAGAATAAACGGCTACATTAAAAGCAAGACTATAAGTTCCTGCCGAAGTCATATTAACATTTCCCCATTTAAGAAATCCTCCGGCATTAAGGTCAACGTAACGTCCAGTTGCTCCATTGTTTATAGTTCCCTCGTTGATTAAAGCATTTTCAGCTTCATAAATATTTTTGTTTGTAATTTCAAAATCCATCGTGCTCACTGCTCCACAAGTATTCGTGTAAGTTGCAGTATAGATTCCGTATTTTGAATCCTGGATGTTAGAAATAGTAATTTCACGAGAATTTGAACTGTATCCGTTTGGTCCAGTCCAGCTCCAAGTTCCGTTAGTAGGCTGTGGTCCAAAAGTTACAGCTGCACCAGTTGCAGCAACAGTAATAGGAACATTTCTATAAGCTCCGTTATTTACTTTAGAGAAAGGATCGATCGGAATTCTGGTACATCCGTTAGTTTCATGAACATCGGCTGTTGTGTTTTCGAAGTAAGTTCTCGGACGGCTGCTGTTTCCTGTATTGATAAAATCACAGCTGTTAATATCCAAACCATCAATACCACGAGCCCAAATACCGTATGCAGCTGCTATTCCGTTGTTTTTAACTTCAGGATAGTTTCCGCTCATACAAGTTTGATTAACTCCGGCGTTTGAACTGTAATTATAAACTGTGATATTATTAAGCGTTACATCTTCGATTTTTGTTGGATAATCGCAATCATAATTAAATACAACAGGCTGAATAGTTGATTTTTTACAATTCACATTTTCAATTAAAATGTTACTCAGTTTACCATTAAATGGATTGTTATTTCCTCTGTTTTGTAATTCAAGATAAATAGGATTGTAACAACTGTTAATCGTTACATTTCTTACTGTAATATCATGAACATTGGTATTATCATTACTTTGTATCGTAATTGCAGATATACAGTCGCCTGTAGAAATTGGATCTTGTCCTGAAGCAGCTGGTGCAGAATGTTTGTTTATGATAATATTTTCAGCAATGATATCATAAGCTTCATTTTTTGTATCGGTACCCAATTTAAGAGCGTTACACGAAGAAGCAATAATACAGTTCTTGATTCTTACTTTATGTAAAGGAGCTTCTGGTTTAACTTTCAGACATAATCCATCATCACCAACTTCAATATCACAATTGGTAATAGTTACGTCATAACAACTCTGAATATCCAAACCATCAGCAGATCCATGGAAATTATCAAAAGGCCTTCCGCGAATCAACATATTATCTACTACTACAAGATTACATCTCTCAATATTGACAGCAAAATTTGGAATATTTCTAACGGTTAAGTGATGAACATTCACATTTGTACAGCCAATTAGCTCAATACCGCGACCCGGTTTATCATAAGGTCTTGTACTGCGTTCGTAAACCAAACCACCGCCGTCGATGATACCGCCTCCGGTTATTTCAATGTTTTTAAGGTTTTCACCAAAGAATAAATCACTTCCGTTTTCGCGCCATACATAATTAGTATTTGCTTTAATAAGTGCGCCCGGAGAAATGATAACAGTTAAATCATTTGATTTTAGTACCAGACCGCTGTCCATTAAATAAGTTCCGTCGGGAATAAATAGAATATCGCCCGGCTGGCAGGCATTAATCGCATTTTGGATTTTGACAGTAGCGTACGTGGCTCCTGTATTATCCGCTCCATAGCCCGTAACTACATTTCGGGTGGCACTCCAAAGGACTGAAGCGTTAGATAAAAACGCAATACATGTCATAAAAAAAATCTTCTTCATCGAGAATCGATGCAATTTTAAAGTTGTTTTCATAATAAATTAGTTTGTTAAAAATGTGGTTAATAGATAGTAACACTGCGCATGTGCGCACACGGTTTTTTATATTATTAAAAATTCTATTTTTTACTTTTTTCTAATTAATCCAATTTCGGACTGATCTACTGCACTGGCTTTATTACCAAAACTGTTACGTACATAAGTCAAAACATCTGCAATTTCTTTATCAGTCAAAAAACTGTGTGACGGCATAACATTACTGTAGGTTTCTCCATCTAATTTGCCGCCTTTTAAACCATCCAGAAGCGTCTTAATTAATCTGGATTTTTCCCCAATTACATGACTGCTTTTTTTAAGTGGCGCGTTGAGGTTTGATACACCAGCACCATCATCCATATGGCATACAGCACAATTATTAGCATAAATCGTTGCACCGTTGGTGTATGATTTTTTAATTTTATCCGAAACAATGTTGGTCTCTTTTACGACAGTTTTAACCGCTATAATTTTTTTTGGCTGTGGAATTTCTTCGCCAACCATATTCTCGTTATAACTAATTTTATAGATAGCACCTTTTTTATCATCAGAAATATAAAGCGAGCCGTCTGGACCCTGGGCAAGACCACACGGACGACGTTCTGCATGACCAGATTCTGTATTTTCTGGAGATCCCGAAAATCCATCCGCAAAAACTTCCCAGTCACCAAAAGGTTTTCCGTTTTTAAAAGATTGAAAAACGACAAAATATCCCGCCTGAGGTTCTGGTCTGCGATTCCATGAGCCGTGAAAAGCTATAAAAGCACCATTTTTATATCTTTTTGGAAACTGATTTCCGGTATAAAATAAAATATCATTTGGCGCCATGTGAGCGGGATAAGCAGCAACTGGATTAAGATATTTAGAACTTCCTTCCATTTTGCCGTCGCCTCCGTATTCTGGCATTACAATTTTCTTCTTTTTGATGTAGTCGTAGTAAATAAAAGGCCAGCCGGCATTATCTCCTTTTTTCAAAGCATACATACACTCCGCAGGAATTTCTGCATTTTGTTTGATGGTATATAAATCAGGGAATAAATAATCCAGCTGATCGCGTCCGTGCTGCATTACATAAAGCTGATTCGTCTCTGTATTCCAATCTACGGCTACAACATTTCTAAGTCCTGTAGCAAAACGTTCACCATCTTCAATAGTTTGATTTTTTACATTGGGTTTAAATTTCCAAACACCGCCACTTATTTTTAATAAAGGACAATCAGGTATTCCCATTGAACCTTTTTTGCGGTCTTCCTGCTGACAGGAGTTTAACGGACAGCCAATAGGAATATACATATTGCCTGCATTATCCATCATAATAGATTTGGTTTCGTGCGTTCCATTATCCAAAAGCCCGGTAACAATAGTTTCGCGTGCATTTGTATCGATTACTTTTTCATTTTTATCGAGTTTATAACGAAATATCTCCGAGTTGGAAGAGGTATAGAGGTAACCTTTGTAAAGCCGAACTCCCGTGCCTCCGTAATTTCCAAAAGCAAGCACAACGGTCGCTTTTCCATTTTTCTGTTCCAGTAATAAAGTTCCGTGACCGTCAATTGGTTTAGCCAGTCGGGCATATATTTTTCCGTCTTGTGTAACCGTTATATGGCGTACTTTTCCCAAACTATCAATTAATTGTTCGGCTCTAAATCCTTGTGGTAATGTTAATTCATAATTATAATTGTGAATTGAATAATCAGATTTTATAATTCCGATGAAACTTACAATCACTGCAAAAACTACTATAAATAAAGGAATTCTATCACTTTTTCTCATACGCTGTAGGACTTATTTTAAGTTTTTTTTCGTGTGCGCACACGGTTTTTATCAAATTTTTTTAATGTGTTTTTACCAGTGAAGAATATTATTGATCACTGTTAATTCTTCTTCTGTAAAAGAGGTATTCTTTAAGGCTTCAATAGAATCTGTTATTTGCGCCGGTTTGCTTGATCCAATTAAAACAGAAGTCACACGCGGATCGCGTAGTAACCATGCCAAAGCCATGTGCGCTAGTTTTTGTCCGCGTTGTTTAGCAAGATTATTAAGAAGCGTAATTTTTTCCAGTTTTTCCGGAGTAATATGACTTTGGTTTAAAAATTGCCCGCTTGTTGCAACCCTTGAATCAGAAGGAATTCCGTTGAGGTATTTATCTGTAAGTAAGCCCTGTGCCAAAGGAGAAAAAGGAATACAGCCAACTCCTTGTTTTTCTAACACTTTTAGCAATCCATTTTCGGCATCGCGAACAAACATTGAATATTTGGGCTGATGAATTAAACAAGGCGTTCCTAATTGTTTTAAAATCGTTACTGCTTTTAAAGTTTGTCCCGCATTATAATTTGAAAGCCCAACATATAATGCTTTTCCCTGACGTACCATAAGATCCAAAGCTTCCATTGTTTCTTCTACAGGTGTTTCCGGATCTGGACGATGGTGATAAAAAATATCCACATAATCCAGTTTCATTCTTTTTAGACTTTGATCCAGACTCGAAATCATATATTTTTTGGAACCCCAATCGCCATAAGGTCCGTCCCACATGGTATATCCGGCTTTTGTAGAAATAATCATTTCGTCTCGGTGATCGACGAAATCTTGTTTTAATATTTTTCCAAAATTCTCTTCGGCAGAACCCGGAGGCGGACCGTAATTATTGGCTAAATCAAAATGAGTAATGCCGTTATCAAAAGCGGTTTGAATTAGATTGCGGCTGTTTTCAAAATCATTAACGTTTCCGAAATTATGCCATAAACCCAGCGAAAATGCAGGAAGCTGAATTCCTGAATTTCCACAGCGTCTGTATTCCATTTTTGTATATCTGTCTGACGAAGGTTGATAAGTCATTGTTGTTTTTATTTAAATTTATTTATCTATTAAGTTTATTTAAACACATAGAGACATAGTTTTTAGGGTCGTATAAAAGGCATTTCATTTATTCAAAAAAACATAGCTACTACTATTGCTATGTGTGAGAAACATGTTTCTTTCTATTATTCTTTATTAAGTAAAAAACTATGTCTCTATGTGTTTAAATAAATTTTCAATACTTCTCTCGCAGATCTTGCAGATTAAGCGGATTTATTTTTAAAATCTTTTTAATCCTTTAATCTGTGGCATTCAATTAAAACTTTGTGCCTTAGCGACTTTGCGGCAAAAAAATTAAAGCTTAGTCTTAACCACATTCTCACAATCCTCAAAAATGATAGCTTCGCGAGGATCTTTACATTTTAAATCAAATTTTAAATTCTCGATATTTAAACCGTTTACATATTTAAAATTGAAACCATAACTAGACAAATTCCCAAAAGTATCAGGCGACGGATAACCGCGTTTTTTCTCCTTCAGCAATTTTGTCATATCAATATTTCTGTCTTCAGCATTTCCTGGTTCTGTCAATTGAATTTTGATGTTTTTAAAGATTACATTATGCACTTTATTAGCATTGTCTAAACCCGTAACAGAAGACGCCATAGGGCCAGCTCCGTAAGCTTTTATATTAGAAAACATAATATTCTGAATACTTCCAATTGCCGGAACCGGTGCCGACTCCGTATGTTTACGACTGCGGTTTCCAAGCGTCACAAATATTGGCGTAACACAATCTGTTGCTTCAATATTATCAAACCAAACGTTTTCCATTTTTCCTCCGTCGGTAATAATAAGCGTAATCGCAGAACGGGTAGTTTCTGTTCCGTTTACTTTGTGAAGTCCCGTAACTGATTGAACAACTTTGCAATTTCTGTAAATGATATTTTTGAAACCTCCCGTAGTTTCTGTTCCCAGTTTCAAAGAATTACAGTGACTTGCAGCCGTACAATTTTCAATTAAGATATTTTCACAGGCAGCAGGGCCGTTGCTTTTTAGACAGATCGCATCGTCATCGCTGTCGATTCTAGAATTACGCAAATAGACATTTCGGCAGCCGTCAATATCAATTCCGTCATTGTTTTGATGCGCATGATTGAATACATTGATATTTTCAACCATAAGATTTTCGCAATCCAAATAATGTTGTAACCATTGTGGCGAATTCAAAAGCATAATGCCGCTTACGTAGATATTTTTAGAACTCACGATTCTAATCCCGTATGGTCTTCTTTTATCGTTATTTCCTGTTCCTAAATAAACAGCGCTTGTTCCCTGAAAATCTATAATTCCTTTTCCAGTAATAGAAATTCCGTCTACTTTCTCTGCATAAAAAAGAGATTTATCAACCTGTAAATCAGTGTTGTTTTTATATTCTGGCTGAATCACCAAATAATCTTTAGCATCTGTACTTCCAAGGATTTTCGCGCCTTTATCCAATTCTATATGAACTCCAGATTTTAAAATCAAAGTTCCCGTAAGATACATTCCCGCAGGAAAAAATAATCGGGCAGGGCCATTTTTAGCGCAATTATCAATTGCGTTTTGCAATTGTTTCGTCGTTAATTCAACTCCATTATTAATAGCATTATAATCTTTTACTACATTATAAACGGGTAAATTACTATGATCTGAAGCCAGAGATTTTTCTAGTTTTTTTGCCATAGCTTCCAAATCTGAAGCCAATTTTAGGTTGTCAAATTTGTTTTTTTGTGCAATGGCAGTATTGGTAAAAATCAAAATTGCTAAACATAAGATTTTGATTGTTGCTTTTGTTTTCATCATTTTAAAATTTTATTTCAGGGTAATATTTTTTTTAATAGTTTGATTTTTCTTTAGCGAAATTTTTTCTCCTTGAAGATCAAATTCGCAGTCTTTCCAGGCTTTCAAAACCAATGAAGCCGAAGTTTGTTCAATTTCTCCGTTAACCGTTATTCCTAATTTTGAATAAATATCCTTAACGAATACTTTTCCTTTCCACGGATTGCATTTTGCGATTTCCAGTTTTCCGTACCAGTCAGAAACTACATTGTTTAGTAGCGATTGGGTAATTAATCCGTTGGTAATGTTGTAATAAGCATCTTTGTAAACACCGCTAGTTTCGTAAACCTGAATCCAGTCTTTGTCGACATAATCGGCTTTGGTCAGATTGTCCCAGTCTTTTTGCCATTCAGAAACATTTCCCATTCTTGATCCGGCAAGCAGAAATTCGCCTAAAGTCCATCCGAAGAAATAAGGCTTTTTAGCTTCCATTGTAATATCATATCGCAAATCGTAAGCAGTTTTTGAAGCATCAGAAACCGTATTATCCACAGGTAAAAAAGCCAAAGCATTCAATTGTACCGGATGTTTCTGCTTTCCGAAATCAGATTCGCCTCTTCCTTTATTACTGAAATAAATACCTCTTTGTGATTTTAAAGCCGGAAAAGCCAAACCTTCACTTAAAATTTTCGCGTAAGTTCCGTCTTCATCCAAATTATATTCAATCGCTTTTTGCATACAATATTGCGCGCTGTACAACGCACACAAATAATCATCCTGATCTACACCGCCTTTTTCATCCTGTCCTGTAGAAGGCTGAATCGATAAATGCCAGAGATTATCGCTTTCTTTTTTTGCAATGTTTTTGTAGAATTTAGCCGTCTCGCTGATAATGGGTTTTGCATTTTTTTGAGTCCAGTTTTGATCATTTACAAAAACAGCTGTTTCATACGCCATGCGGGCAAAATATCCCGAATTGTGAATTTCATAGTAAAATTTATTGGGAACAGAAGGGGTGTGGTAACCTTCAAAATCGCCTAAAGGAAAAACCCAAGGCGCCATAATTCCGTCCACATTCATCAAACGTTTAGTGTAAGCTTTCATTCCCGAAACTCTTTCTGCAAAATACTCGATCCATGATTTTGCCATTTTGATATTTCCTGTTGAAAGTAACATCGTATGAACAAAAGAATCGTCTTGCGGATAGCCAAATGACCAGTGATTTCCTGTAAAACCCATTGGTGGCGGCAATCCTAATTTTTCATCATTAAAAGAATATAAAAATTGCGCCATAGAGCGTACCCACATTTGTTGTGCGTGGATTTCGGGGAAAATTACAATTCCCATATTTTGCCATTTATTATTCCACCATTCGATGTTTTGTTTTAATGATTTTTCGGCAGAAATCGCAACAGATTTTCCAACAGAAAGGAGAATATTATTTTCGCCAGAATGTAAAGAAAGAACCAGATTATTATCCTGAAGTTTTACAGCAGCATTTGTTTTTAGATAAACAATTGTCTTTTTATTCAGACATGATAATTCAATTTTCCATTGGTTATTTTCGTTTGTTATTTTGGCAATCTGTGTTAATTTTTGATCGTAATGAACATCTAAAATATCCGAAGGTTTAAAAATAATATTCGAAGCTTTTCCAGTCACATTTATCTTTAATCCTGCCAGATTTTTATCAACCGGATCAAACCATGTTTTTACAAGAACTTTGTTTTTTTCATATTCAAATTGAGTCGAAAGCGTTCCGTCATAAAAAGACTGAACCTGACTGTATTTGGTTATTTTTTCCGGGTCTTTTTCCCAGTAAAATTTCGCGAGCGGAATAACATAATCAGCACCAAATTTGGCTCTTACGAAATGATTCATGTTCAAATATTCCGTTTTTCCGTATTTCGTCAGCTTTGCATTTTTTGCGGGATCAATCTGCAGTCCAAGTGCGCCGTATGAAGTTCCGAAAACCCCATTTCCCTGATATAAATTAATTACGGCGCTGTCTGAAAATACTTTTCTCTCAACATCGGTTGATCGGATTGCTTTTTCAATAGCTTGTTTACTAATGCCGGAATTTTGCCCAAAAACCGGACAAAACAAAAGAAGAAGTAAAGGTAAAAAGATCAATTTTTTAAACATAATTCAGTATTCTAAAATGCATATTCTTAGTTTTCCTGCAAGGTTTCCAAAACCTTGTTGGTGTATTTCTGCGGACTTTAATACCTACAAGGTTTTGGAAACCTTACAGGAACCGGAAATCAGATTGTTATAAATTTATCAGTCTGACAGCCTCTTTTGAAACGTCCTTTTCTTTTCGGATCAAATCTTCATTTTTGATTTTTTTGAAAGTCTGAATCGTAATATCATTTGTTTTATTTCCTTTGAATGAAAACCACGGAATGGTTGCCGGAATATTCAAATTAAGAAGATTGGCTTCTCTAACGTCTTTAAAATCAAGAACACTTTCGCCTTTGCTGTTTTTATCTGTTTTGAAATTATTCACATAAAATCCTTCTACATCTTCTAGTTTTACCAGCGGACGCATGTCTTCTTTATCTACATAAATCTGAACATTATCTAACTGAATATTTTTGGCATGTCTAACAAATAATCCAGAAATTGGAATAGGGTGAGTGTAGTCTGATTTTGATAAAACGCGTCCCCACATTTTAGGATCGGGATATGATTTTTCTAATTCGTCCAAAACAATTGAAGCTGTTTCTTTATTTTCGCCACCCAATGTTTTGATAATGATATTGCTTAAAATGACATTTTCTACATAAGAACCCGGAATTGAAGTAATTGAAGAAGCAATACTGGCATTATAAGCCACAATGTTTGAAATAATAACGTCTTTTAAAGTTCCTGCAACAGATGGAGAAACTTTTTGTTCTCCTGCGCCGCGATTTCCTAATCGGATAAAAATCGGACACCAAGCGCCATCTATTACAATATTGGAAATGGTTACGCCTTGAATGTTTGCTCCGTCAACGCTTTCTAAAGCAATGCCGCTTGACGCTGCCAATCCGTATCTGCGGGCTTTTATGTCAATATATTCGGCAGCATCTTTTGCTAATTCTTCGTCTGGTCTTGCTGTTTTTATAACTGAATTGCTGAAAACAATATTCTTGAAATCGCCCAAAGATTCTGTTCCTATTTTAAAAGAATTACAAGCTGAGGTTAAAATACAATTGGTTACGGTGATGTTTTCGCAGACTTTACTGGTATATCTTGGATCTCTGTTTTTAAAACAAATAGCATCGTCACGCGTATAAATATCAGAATTTGAAATTCGTACATTACTACAGGCTTGCATGTCAATTCCGTCTGTATTTGGTCCCTGAAGTGGGTTTCTAATACTAATTCCATCCACAACAACCTGATCGCAGCCCAATAAATGCAAAGTCCAGCTTTCTGATCCTTTTAAGTGAACATTTTGAATGGTAACACCTTTACAGCCTTCTAACTTTAACATGTTTCTCGGACTTGTGGTTTGATGAATCCATTCTGGTGCACGATCGTACGGAATTTTGCTTCTGTCTGCTGGAATCCAAAAAGTGTGACCCTGACCGTCAATAGTTCCCTTTCCGGTAATAGAAATATTATTTACTTCAACGCCGCGAATCAAATTCGACGGATTATAATCTTCCATTTTTGTACTTCCCAGCAAAACCGCGCCACTTTCTAAATGAAGGTTTACATCATTTTTTAAGTAAATAGTTCCAATAAGAAATTGACCTGTAGGAACCGTTACAATTCCGCCGCCAGAAGCAGAACAATCATCAATTGCTTTTTGAACGATTTTTGTATTTAATGTTTTTCCGTCTGCAATTGCGCCGTACTCAACTATATTGATGTTTTTTGCAGTACAATGCAACGCAATCAAACTAAAAAATAGAATTAGATAGTTTTTCATTATTGTGGTTTTTGTATTATATAAAGTTTGGTTTGGGCCTGTTCCAGATTGATGTTCAGCTTTTTATTTCCGATAATGCTGCTTGTTCTGTTCCATACTTCAGAAATTTCTACCGATTTGTTTTTTACAAATTGCGAAGGCAGATTTAATACCGTTTCTATCTTATGATCTGCGGTATGATTGATACCTTCTTCGAGATTTCCTGCCATAATTTTGAAGCTTCCATCTTTCAACTGCCACATTGATAATTGAACTGGTTTTTCTAATTTAATTTCGTCAACATAAGCAAAACCCGATTTTTTTAAAGTTTCATTCATTAATCTGGCAGTCAAAACATAAGGCACTGGACTTCCCATAATCTGATCTAAAGAACCTTTGTAATTATCTGTTCCCGCAGGAAGATTATTGAAGAATTCCGGCGCATCCCAATAAATTAAATTCTTTCCATTCGTTTGATTGTAACCAAGAGCAGGCGAGAAGCTTACACTGTAAATCGATTCCAGTTCTTTAGTAAATTTATTTTGGGTAAAAGGCTGAAAAATTGGAAATGTATTGGGTAATCCTTGATAAATTCCATCCGTTTTGTAATTAATACTTCCGATGTATTTCGTTCCGTTAATGGCAGTATCAGTAGAAGAAACCCCTAAAAGAGAAGCAATTTCAGGATCTAATCCGCCCGCAGGACTTCCGATAACCATAGCCGGTTTTCCGGATTGTAATGCCGTTATTAAATTTGTTTTTTCTGATGAAGTTAAGTGCGAAGGTGTTTGAAACATAAACAACTCACTTTCTACTTTTGGCAAATATTCTAAACGTGTTACAGACATAATAGGAGCAGACCATTTCATTAAAGTTCCGGCTTGTTCGTCAATCCATTCTTTAATGTTTTCGTCTGGTTTATTGTTGTTTTGCCATTCTAATGCACTTCTGCAATAGACCATTGTTGGTCCAAAAACTTCTTTGGTTGATGCAGCATCGGTAAAAGCTTCATTTGTAGTATTGGCGATAAACGCAACATCTTCTTCCGAAAGGAGATTTTTTCCTCTGTTGCACCACGAAATATAGCTTCCGTTTGGCATTTTTAAACCGCTTGGCATTTTTACTGCCGCGTGCGAATATGCCCAAATTCCCCAGCGTGATCTTTCACGAGCATTGTGAATCATGTCCCAGGTTTCCCAGGCATCAAAAGTTTCAGTCAGAAAATAGTGGTGTACTTTAGTGTCGGCCAACATTGCAGAATGCGAAAGCATATAACTCAACATATAGCTGTAACCCAATAATGGTGAACTCCAAAAACGAACTTCCGGCACGTAATTCATCACCGGACGCTGTCCGACTTCGTTCCAGGAACCCGCCCAGGATTGATCAATCCATCCGTCAAGATAACCTTCTTTTGCAATAGTTTCCAGATCAAAACAATTGGCACGCCAGCCGCCAACGGCACTAGCCGCATTAGAATATCCAATAACTAAAGCTTTTGGATTTGATATTTTGGTTTGTTTTACCAAATCGCCAATGGCGTCGCTCCATTCTTTTACCAATTTTGGGTCTTTTGGAGCGGTTTCGCCATAAGGGCCTTTTCTTCTCGAATAAAGTCCAGTTCCTAAAAAGCCGTCTCTCAAAATAATAACATCAAGATTTAATGCTTTTGACAAACTTCCCCATTGTTTTCCAAAGAATTCTGTTAATGGCGTTCCTGCCGGAATTCCTGTTGGATAAGCACCATATTTATGGTTTTCGGCTTCTAACTTAGCCACCATATTTGGCTTTCCGTTTCGGTATGAATTAGGATGTTTTATAGAAAATTGTGCTTTATCTCCGTCGTACGAACTATCGCCTCCGGTAATAAAGGTTCCGACTTTTATATCTTTTAAATTGTATTTATTTTGAGCTGTTTTCTTTAGAATGGATACTAATTTTTTAAGGTCAGCATACGTCCATTTTTCATATTCGATAGATTGCGGTTTGTCTGCTTTTTCAAAACGTTCTTTCCATAAATCCATGCGTTCTGGAGTTGTTCCTGCCAGTTGACCTCCATCTTTAATAGAACCCCAGGTTCTCATGTTTTTAGGTAATTTTATTTCCTGATTAATGTCGCCCTGCCATTCGTATAAATAATCAGTAATCCATCCAACATTAATTATCACGCCTTTCCAGCCGTCAATTCCTTTCATTAATGGTTCGTAACGCTGCCAGAAAATATCGGCAGATTTTTGCATGTCTTTATGTTCAAACCAATACAAATCTATTTCGAGCCAGCGGTCTGCAGCAACGGATGTTTTTGCAATTGCCCCAATGGTGAAGATTGATAAAAGGAATGTGATTACTATTTTTTTCATTGGTATTCTGGTGGTTATTTTTTATTCTAAATTGAGTTTGGTTATTGTTTCTTAATTGAAGGTGAATTACGAACGCTTACATTCTTGACATCACTTTTAAAAATTACGGCTTTGGTTTCTTTTGCAAATTGTGGTTTGAAATTATCAATATCAAGTCCATCTATATCAGAAAAAATAGCAGCCGGACGTTTGTCTTCGGTTAAAAATTGAGTGGTAATGTTGGCGATTTCCAAGTTTTTTACATGGCGCGCAAAAATTCCGTAAGTTGGTAAAGTGCCTATTTTATAAGGTTCAGGATAGCCGTCTCCCAGTTCTCTCGGTTCTATTTTGGCATCTTCAAGAGTGCCGCCGCCTTTGCTTATTAATCTGATATTTTCAAGTCGAAGTCCTTCGATGGGTTTTTCCGGTAATCCCAGAATCTGAATACCGCTCATCATTTCTACACCATCGGCAATAATGTTTGATATTAAAACATTTTTCATCGTGCTTGGGGTGGTAATTTTTGGCGAGCGATTGCGTTTGCCTGTTGCAATGTAAATTCCGTAATGATACAAATCGGTCATTACGAGATTAGTAATGGTAACATTTTCCAGAATGCCGCCATCAACTTGTTCTAAAGCTAATCCTCTACAGCTGCGAAGTGTACAATTTGAGATTGTAATGTTTCTAAAACCGCCGCTTGATTCTGTCCCTAATTTAATACGGCCAGATGCTTTCGGTCTTGGTAATCTTGTACCATCCAATAATGTACCTTCCTGAAATCCTGAAACCTGACAATTGGTAATGGTAACATTTTCCGTAACTCTAAATTCGCCAAGAGCATAAGTGCTTTTAAGGCAGATTCCGTCATCTCCAGGAGAATTAACGCGACAGTTTGAAACCATTACAAAACGACAGCAGTCAATATCAATCCCGTCGCGATTGGTGTCTATTGTAATATTATCCAATGTCATATTATCGCAGCCTGTAACTAAAATAGCGAAATGACCTCCGTGAAAAATGGTAATATCTCGAATTAAAACATTTCTGCAATTCTTTAAGGCAATGGCTTTGTTTCCTAAACGAACGGGTGTATTTAAAGCCGGTTTTGGATTTTGCCAATCGTCGTGACCGTTCATTTTATTTAAAACACCTTCATCATCGCGCTCCAATCCGCCGCCGTTTATCATTCCGTTTCCGGTAATAAAAACGTTGGTTAGATTTTCGCCCCAAATAAGGCTGTTATGAAAATAACTGTGAGGCCCGTCTTGGTAAGGTCCAAACGAATAAGGTTCGGTTTCGTCGTAAGCATTTAAATTCTGCGGCGCTCCCAAAATGGTTGCACCCGCATCAATAAATAAATTGATATTGCTCTGCATGCGAATCGAACCGCTTAGATAAACTCCGGCAGGAACAAATACGGTTCCGCCACCGGCTTTTACGGCAGCTTCGATCGCTTTATTGATTGCCGGACTGTCCAGATTTTTACCGTCTCCAATGGCGCCGTATTCGCGAACGTTGAAGGTATTATTAGGAACGAAATTGTTTTTTGAAAATAAATTTACCGAAAACAACAGGATAGCTATAATGAATAATGATTTTATGGATTTAGTCTTCATTTGTTTTTTCTATTAAATTTCAACACTAATCCCGGATCTGAAATATCGTTTTTTGATGCTTCAGCAAGTCCAATTTTTCTAATGATTTCACCAGAAATAATGATTTTATTTTCTTTGAATAGAATACCTTTTGTAATCACCGAAGCTTTGTCTGAAGCTAAATCCTGACCTAAAACTTCGTATTCTGATGCTTTTATTTTTTTCGGAAGAATTAATGTCAGCGTATCATAATCGCCAAAGATTCCGATAGGATTATCAATGTTTTGGATTTCTTGTTCTACTTTAATTCGCTGCGTAATATATTCTCGGTTTATTCCTCGTCCGATCGTCGCAATTGCAACAGCTCCATTGGGGTATAGAGATGATAAAACAAAGGGTTGATTCGGACTTGGATTTAAAACTTTTGCAAGCGGCAGCCCACGGCTGACTCTTGCAGGAGCATTTTCTCTTAATGTATCCCCCGGTTTATGGGCTTTATTCCAGGTTTCTCTCTCTCCTAAAACCCAGTAATCTTTTAGTATTGCTGTATCAACACTGTAAATGTCCGACCCAACTCCAAAAGGTTCGGCAATACGGTGCCATCTTACGGCTCTTGTTACTTCGTCTAATCTGTGTTTGATATTACGTCCCGCGGCAGGAAAAACATAATCGGTTGCGCCGTTTGGAATATTATCTGCAAACGGATATCTCATAATACCAATTGCGCAGCCTAAACCTGCAGCAATGTAAGGTTCGTCTTCGCAGTTAATAATTCCTTTTGCCTGACCCTGAGGTTTGTATTTTAATAATTCGCTTATTCTTTGAATAGTTACTGGTTGTGCAATAACATTTTCGACATCATAAGTTCTATAAGTATCACTAAACTCTAAAGGTGTTCCGTTAAAAGCGTGTTCTATAACTAAATTTGGAGCGTAAGTTCTGCCCAATTTTGTCATGGTTTTTCTCCATTCTAAATTTCTGGATTGTTTACCCCAATCTACTTTCCAATACGCAAATCCTGCTTCATTGGCATCTTTTAAACGTTTTGTCCAATATTCTTCTGAGTTTACATTTCCAACAACTGGAGCTTCCTGTGCGCAGATCCATCCGCCAAGGCCTTTCCATCCTTTTGCTTTTACAGCATCAACCAATTTTGTCAGCCTTTCTGCCGGATTTCCGGTGTACGAAGGAAAACGTTCCTGATTTAATTCTGTAAGACCAAAAGTGGGGCCGTCTTTGCTGATTTCTGCTATCGGAATATCCCATGAATCATCCATTACAAAAATGAGATCTTCACGTATTTTTGGAAAAAAAGTAACCCAGTTTTGATATTCACCATTACCAAACATATTATTTTCTGTCATTTCCTGACGATTTCCTGCAGTAGATTTAAAATTGCAGACATAACCTTGTATGTTCCATGTACAGAAATAATCTGGTGCTTTTGATGGTGTTTTTGGAACCAGAGAAACAGCATTTTGTGAAAAACTGTTTGTCGCAAACATCAATAATAATATTGAGGATAAAAATTGATTCATCTTTATTTAATAGTTTAATTGAATAGAAGAGAAATGTTTGCAAACGAAGTTTTTAAGAATGCGGAATAGGAAGGAGGATTCCCATTCCGCTTCTCTCAAAAAACTAAAGTTAACCAAACTCAAACATTTTCTGTTATATACAGACAGCCTTTAGCCTGCGCCAATTGGAGCTGCTGTAGTTAAATTTTTATAGGCATAGAGAATGCTTCCACATAAATGTGGACAGCAATAAAACGAGTTAAACAAAGGTCCAAAGGAACTGAGGTTCAGAGGAACAAAAGGTTTAATCGCGATCTAAAAAATGTTCTTTTTAAGTTTAAATAATTCTCCCGCGATGAACACGGGAGAATGTTATTTGTTTAATAACCAGGATTTTGATCTTCCTGATTTATTTCCTGATTCGTGTCAATTTCTTTTTGAGGAATAGGAAACAATAGGTTTTTAGGCTGAGGATTTTTACCCGCAGCTGTCATAATTGGAACCAATTGTTCGGTACGAATCAAATCAAAGTATCTTTTGCTTTCAAAACAAAATTCAAAACTTCTTTCCTGTAAAACAGCAGCTCTAAATTGTACTTGTGTTAATCCTGAAAGTAAAGTCATATTAACTCCGGCTCTTTTACGAATCTGATTAATAGCGTCGTAAGCATCTGCAGTTGGACCGTTTAATTCATTCAAAGCCTCTGCTTTTATTAATAAAACATCTGCATATCGTAAAATAGGGTAGTTGTTGTTATTGTTGCTTCGTGCATACGGTGCAGGATCAAAGTATTTAAAAATACTTAATTCTGTTAAGTCTGTTGATGGATACTGGTAAACTTTGTTCGTTTTTGGATCAACAAAACGTGATAAAATAGAAGCATCACGACGTGTATCATTAACATCAAAAGATTTCCAGAATTTATCTTCAACCAGGTTTTGTCCGAATCCTGAAATACCAGAAGCCTGAATAACATTGGCTGTTCTTGAAAGATAAAATTGAGCATAAGCACTACCAAAACCTTCTGGTCCAGATTGGAATTGAATTGAAAATATATGTTCTAATTTATTTTCATTTGCTATTTTCCAAACGTCTGCAGGTGTTGGATATAAACCGTATCCGTAAGCGCCTTTATTGTCAATTACTTCCTGAGCTTTTGCAGCAGCATTTGTCCAATCCTTTTTTGTTAGATAAACATAGGCAAGTAAAGAAGAAGCTGCACCTTTTGTAGCTCTTCCCAAATTAGCAGCGGGCTGCACTGCAGGAAGTTTTGCTTCGGCTTGTTTTAAATCATCTAAGATTACAGCGTAAACTTCATCTGCTGTAGAACGCTTTAAATGTAGTGGTGTTGCCTCTGCTAAACGTAAAGGCACACCGCCAAATGTTCTCACTAAATTAAAATAGCTGAATGCGCGCAGAAAACGTGCTTCGGCCAAAATAACATCTTTTGAGGCAGCAGGCATATCAATAGCCGGAACACGGTCTAAAACTGCATTGGCTCTGTTGATGACAACGTAATTATTATTCCAGTTACCCAGTAAAATAGTATTTGACGGCTCAAATTGAAAAGCATCAATATTTGACCTGTCAACATTTGAATTTGATACTCCAGGAAAAGTCTGCTCTCCTGCCATATCGCCTACAAACGTAATATCCTGGCTATAGATGGCTCTTAATCCGTTGTAAACAGCTACTAATGCAGCATTGGCATCTGCCTCTGTTTTATAAAAATTTGTTGGTGCAATAAAAGATTTTGGATTTTCATCTAGAAAATCACCCTGACAACTGCTAAAGCCTGTAATCAAAATAGATAAAGCTGTAACAATAAGAAAATTATTAGATTTCATTTTTTTTTGATTAAAGTTTAACATTAAGTCCCATTAAGAATGTTTTAGCCGATGGATAACCTCCACGGTCAACACCCATACTAAGGTTGTCTTGTCCAAATGAACTCACATCAGGATTGTATCCTTTGTAGTCTGTAAAAGTCCACCAGTTTTGTAAACTAACATATAATCTCACTGACTGTACAAAAGTGTTTTTGAAAACACTCTCTGGCATATTATATCCAAAAGATATATTTTGGATACGTAAATAAGATCCGTCTTCTACTTGTTTGTTCGTAAGACGTGTATCTACAGTATGTCTTTGAATATCAGTGTTCGTATTAGTTGGAGTCCATCTGTTTAACGATTCCGGAGCATTAACATCTGTTTGTGCATTTACGTTTAAGTTCACAATATCATTACCTTGAACACCATTAATTAATACACTCAAATCGTAGTTTTTATACGAAAATGTATTTGTTATACCATAGAAAAAGTCTGGTTGTGCATATCCTAAAATAGTACGGTCATTTTCATTAAATTTTCCATCACCGTTCACATCTTTATAACGTCTGTCTCCAATTACTGAAGTAGTTGGCTGTCCCATTGCTTTTCCAGCATCAACTTCTGCCTGAGTTTGAAACAAACCATCCGTAACATAACCGTAGAATGCTCCAACGGCCTCACCAACTCTTAAAATTCCTGTATTGGTAATTTGTTTACTGGCACTTCCGCCTCCAACAACTCTTTCATATTCGCCGCCTAAATCAAGAACTTCATTTTTGTTAAAAGTAATATTGAAAGATGTTTTCCATTTAAATTCACCATCAAAATTTACTGTATTTAAAGCAAATTCAAGTCCGGTATTTTTTACACTTCCAACGTTTTGAAGAGAAGATACAAACCCAGAACTACCAGGAATTTGTACATCTAATAATAAGTCTTTTGTACGTTTGTCGTAATAATCTGCTACAATGTTAATGCGGTTGTTAAATAAACTTAAATCGATACCTGCATCAAATTGTGCTGTAGTTTCCCAACGTAAATCTGGATTAGCAAAACGATTTGGGCCTATCCCGCTTCCGATGATCCCGCCAATTGGATAATTGTTTGATCCTAAAGCAGCCAAACTACGGTACTGAGGAATCTCCTGATTACCAGTTTGTCCGTAACTCGTTCTTAATTTAAGATTTGAGATAACATTAGCTGTTGATTTCATGAATTCTTCTTCAGATACTCTCCACGCAACAGATCCAGAAGGGAAGAATGCAAATTTATTACTAGCACCAAAACGAGACGATCCATCTGCACGACCGGTAAGGGTTACTAAATATCTGTCATTATAACCGTAATTAATTCTTCCAATATAAGACTCAAGTTCCCAATCTGTAACACTAGATCCAGGAAGATTTGCCGTAGCTCCGCCTCCTAAATTGTTGTCTTCTAAAATATCGTTAACGTATCTTTCAGATCCTGCAGTAACGGTTTCTCTAGTTAATTTTTGACGAGAAAAACCTGCCAAAGCTGTCAAGTTATGTTTTGTTGCAAAAGTTTTAGTATAGGTTAATGTATTCTCATTTAACCAGCTGAAACTTTGGTTTACACCAATTCTTGCTTTTGCAGTTATACCTGTATCTTGTATAGACGCTGGGTTGTAATAATCTTCCTTAACATTGATTTGGTCTCCTCCAAAACTTACTTTTAACAATAAGTCTTTTGTAATTTTATAATCAAGAAAGATATTTCCGAATGTACGGTTCGTTTTACTTAAATTTTTAATCTCTAATAAAGAAGCGATCGGATTTACGTAGAAATTACCATCTGGACCTCTAAATCTATTGTAACTTCCGTCAGCTGCGTAAACAGCCTGAGTTGGCGGTGCATAAAGAATAGCTGATACAGCACCTTGATTGTTAGCATCTAAATCTGAATCTGTTTTAGCCTGATTGTTTTCTGTTAATGAAGAACTAAAGCTTAATCCTAATTTGAATTTAGAACTTAAATTACGGTCAAGGTTTACGCGAATAGAACCACGTGTAAAGTCTGAACCAAGTAAAATACCATCCTGAGTGAAATAATTTCCTGAAATAGAATATTTCGTTTTATCATCTCCTCCAGAAAAACCTAATTGATAGTTTTGCGTTGCTGCAACTCTAAAAGCTTCATCCTGCCAGTCTGTTCCTTGTAATGCCCCAGGTACTGCCGGATTGTAAAGTTCAGGATTAGCAACATAAGGCTGACGGCCTCTTCTAATATTATCTGCATTTACAGATCTAGCATAATCATAAGCATCTAATAAATCAATTTTTTTACTAAGCTGTTGGAAACCATAATACGTTTCAAAAGTAACGCTTGATTGTCCTGTTTTACCACGTTTAGTAGTAATAATAATTACACCATTCGCACCTCTTGAACCATAAATAGCAGTAGCAGAAGCATCTTTTAAAATCTCCATCGATTCGATATCGCTTGGGTTAATAGATGCCAATACATTTGCAGGTTGTCCGTTGCCTAAAACTCCTGTAGAGTTTGACGCAGTATCATTGTATATCGGAAAGCCATCGATTACATAAAGAGGCTCATTTCCTGCACTGATAGAGTTACCTCCACGAATTCTAACTGATGCATTTCCACCAGGAGCTGATGAAGATTGTGTCATTTGAACCCCTGCAGCCTGACCTTTTAAAGCCTGCTCTGTAGAAGTTAACACTAAATCTTTGATAGCATTTTTATTAATAGAAGATATAGAACCGGTAATGTCATGTTTTTTCTGAGTTCCGTATCCTACAACTACAACCTCATTAAGACCTGCAGCGCTTTCTTTCAAAGCTACTTTAATAGTAGTTTGTCCTTTTAGCGCTACTTCCTGAGTGTCAAATCCTATGTAAGAGATTACCAGTATCGCATTTTCATTTGAAACAGAAAGAGAAAATTTTCCGTCAAAATCAGTAGTTACGCCAGTTTTAGTCCCTTTTTCAACAATGTTGGCGCTCGGAAGCGGCTGTCCATTAGAGTCTGTTATTGTTCCTTTTATCTGTACAACCGGCAGATCAGCGGCAGTTGGCTGACTGGTTATTGCAACGGTTTTATTTGGAGCAGTTTTGGTTAGTAAAATTTTGCGGTCATCAATTTCATACGTGGTTTCGGAGTCTTTAAAAAGTAAATCCAAAATTATATTCACGGGCACTTTTCTTACTTTTACAGAAACTTTACGATTTAAATCAACGGCCTTAGTATTAAAAAGAAATTTGAATTCCGTAGTAGTTTCGATCTCATCGATAACCTCTTTAACAGTAACACTTTCCCTGTTTAAAGAGATTTTTGTTTTTTGAGAATATGTTACGCTGGCATGCATAACAAAACTTGCGGTGACAAAAAATAACAGTGATAACTTCATTTTTAAATCAAATTTTAAGCACGCAGGAAATAATCCATTGGACTTTGGTGGTTTTTTCATAATTTTGGAATGTTAATTAGTGATTGATCTTTTGGTTTGATCACTTTACCTAATCGGGAAATGTTCGAGCATTTTCCGATTTTTCTTTTCCAGATGATTTGGAGAGGATAAAAAGTGATAGTTAGTACTAAGTTTAAGTGGAACTTCAAGTCATAGGCAATATTTAATTTTAGTGGATTATTATTTTATTTTCGACAATGCTGTAATCAATTTGATACACTTTTTTAAAGTAATTGAATACTTGTTCAATACTTTCGTGATCGGTTTCTATCGTAGCATTAAAAGTTTCCTGAGCTAATTTTTGATTGTTATTAATGATAATCACATTATAGTGACGTTGTAATTTTTGAATAATATTCTGGAAAGATTCCTGTCTAAAAACCAAGTTCCCTGTCATCCATGAGGTATATAAAGAGGTATTTACTTTTTCATTAGAAATTTTCTTATCTTCTTTATTAAAAGTCCCTTTATAACCGGGAGTTAAGAAAGTTTCATTCTTAGTTTTTGCAGACTGTCCCGTTTCTGCCAAACCAACAGAACCTTCAACCAAAACCACATCTGTGGCTTCATCTTCCTGATAATTGGTAACATTAAATTTTGTTCCATAAACCTGAACATCAAGTCTGTTTGCATTTACAATAAAAGCATTCTTTTTATCATGAGCGACTTCAAAATAAGCTTCACCGGATAGGAAAACTTTACGAATTTTGTTTTTAAGAAATTCAACAGGAAAAGTAATAGAACTTCCGGCATTCAAATGTACCAATGTACCGTCTGAAAGTGTAATGTTAAATCGTTTACCATTTGGAATACTTAAAGTATTATAAACCAATTTTGCTGCTGTTCCGTTTCCTGAATAAACCAGGTCTTTACCATTTTGTTCCCCAATTACTTTTCCGTTTGTATCGTAAACTTTAGAAGTACCATCTGCTGAAATTATTTTAACGTTTCCATTTCCTAATTTAAGCGTAATCTCGTCTTTTCTCGGAACAATTATTTCTTTATTATTTTGATCGTTAAAAATATCTCGTTGTAATACGAAACCAATTCCTAAAAATAAAATAGCAACGGCTGCATATTTCATTAAAGCTCTTCGTTTCTTGATTTTAATTCTTTGCTTTTCTTTTTTAATTTCTTTTAAAAGCGCTTTTTTAACCGTTTTAATATCCGGTTCATTCATCGCTAAAGTAATTGCAAAATGCGTTTTAACATATTCGTGAAAAATCAATTGATTTTCCGGAACTTCTATCCATGTATTTAATATATCCAGTTCCTCCATATTGGCGGACTGAGAAAAATATTTTACGATAATAATTTCAACATCTTTGAAATCCATTTGTACTCTTTTTTTGGGGTGTGTTTTTATATAATACAAGACAGAATTACAATACCCTAATTTTTTATTAAAATTTTTTTCATATCCATATATTTTTTTTCTTTATTTTGCTGAATAAATACTTTTTATGGATTTTGATGATAATGTAGTTTTAATGGAAAGCCTGATAAATGGGGAAGAGAAGGCTTATAAGTTTCTATTGAATAAATTTCACAGAAAATTAAATGCCTATGCACTTACTTTAGTTAATGATCATTCAATGGCGCAGGATATAGTTCAAAATGTATTTTTAAAGACATGGAAGAGCAGAAATAAACTTAATCCAGAATTTTCAATCCAGAGTTTTTTATATAAATCTGTTTATAATGAATTTATAAACAGCTATCAGCAAAACAAAGCGATGATGCTTTTACAGCAGAAGTATGTGGAATCTATGCATCATATTGTAGAAACTACAGATGAAGCTTCTATTGAAAGAATGCTGGCGATCATCAACAGAGAAATACAAAACCTGCCACCAAAATGCCAGCAGGTTTTTATTATGAGTAAAAAAGAAGGACTTACTAATATTGAAATTGCAGAACATCTGGATGTTTCGATAAAAACTGTAGAAGCACAAATAAGTAAAGCTTTTAAAATATTGAAAGAAAAGCTAAAAGACAATTATAATATGATGATGTTTTTACTGTTTGCAGTTCCAAGTCAGGATTAATTTTCTCCATTAAAATTTAAAGCCTTAATCTAATGATTAGGGCTTTTTTTTGTGAAGATATAATGCACTGGAACCTTTATTGTTTTTTTTATTTCTACACGTAGAATAATAAGATTGTAAAAAAAAAAATCCAATTGGCATTAGTTATAATAATTATTAAATATATTTGCAATATAATTGATTACTCAAGTATATGTCAACAATAAACAGTTCTTTACTCCTACTAATGAATATCGCTAAAGTCCAGTCAATAATTGCCCGACGTTTTGATAAACTAAGTGTACATGGACTTGGATTCAGCGATTTTGTAATTCTTAATCTCTTAGAAAAAAATCCAGATGAAAAAATGAGACGGATTGATTTGGCCGAAAAAATCGGACTAACTGCATCTGGAGTTACGCGTCTTCTTTTACCTATGGAAAAAACAGGGTTGATAAAACGGGAATCTAACGAGAGAGATGGTCGTGTAAGTTATGTGGTGGTTACAGAAGCCGGAAAAAGGATTTACGAAGAAGCCAAACATACAGCAGAGCTTATAGCGTCTGAACTTTTGCCTGCTGGAAAAGCTAAGAATTTAAAAGTCTTATCAGACATACTATTTGAACTTGGAGGAGATATTCAATAAAACAAATTATAATGGAAATTGCTCATATTAATAAGATAGAATTATGCTATGATATTATCGGTGAAGAAAATAATAATACTATAGTTTTAATTTCGGGACTGGGAACGCAAATGATTAGATGGAGCATACCTTTTTGTGAATTATTGGCGCAAAAAGGTTTCAGAGTTATTAGATTCGATAATAGAGATTCCGGCTGTTCTACTTTTTTCTCAAACCAAAAAGTGCCCGATTTAAAAGAATTGCAAGATTTACTTCAATCCGGAAAATCCATAAATGCACCTTATACGCTTTTTGATATGGTCGATGATTTGATCGGACTTATGGATTTTTTATCAATAGATAAAGCACATTTTATTGGCAGGTCAATGGGAGGAATTATTGCACAATTAGCTGCAGGAAAATACCCTGAAAGAGTAATGACATTAACTTCTATCATGTCTACTTCTTTAAATCCAAATCTGCCTGCAGCTCATGAAGATGTAATGCAAATGATGCTTTCGCCCAAGCCTGATCCTAACTTTAATAAGACAGTGTTTATAGAGCAGGCAATTACGTTCTTAAAGCGAATTTCTGGAAGCAGATTTAGTTTTAACGAAGATGATCAAATTGCAATTATTGAAGAAGAAATAGTACGATCAAAAGGTCAAAATGGATTATTAAGACAGTTGATTGCCATAATTACAACGGGATATAAAAAGGAACGCTTAGAAAAAATTAAAGTACCAACCTTAGTAATACATGGATCAGAAGACCCTGTTTTCCTGCCAGAATGCGGTAAAGATACTGCAGATTCAGTTGCTGATGCCAAATATATGCTCATAGAAGGCATGGGGCATGAAATACCAGCTGAATTATTCCTTTCTATGACAGATGCTATTGGAGAACATTGCAAGAAATAGTTACTTATAAATATTTCAAATAATAATCAAGAAAATATTTTGTGTACTAAAACGTATTAGTAAATTTGTCTTAATCTTAGGTTTGTTATTAGTAGTAAATAGTATTGCTTTTTGATAATAAAGCATCAAATCCTCTTATTGTTTCTTTTTAGGTTTGAATATTATCTAAATGTATTGACAAATCAATACATTGAAAATAGCTTTGTAATTATATTAAAGCGCAGATTAACACAATTATAACTTTACTATATTTGAAACATAAATAACGGTTTTGGATATTAAATAATTTGAAATGAAAAAAAAACCTATTTCCATAACCCATATTGCAAACGAGCTTAAAGTATCTGTAACTACAGTATCATTTGTATTAAATGGTAAGGCAAAAGAAAAACATATTTCTAAAGAACTTACAAAAAAGGTTTTAGACTATGCCAAATTAGTAAACTACAGACCTAACCAGATCGCACAAAGTCTTCGTACCGGAAAATCAAAAATTTTGGTTTTTATGGTAGAAGATATTTCAAATAGTTTCTTTTCTAAACTAGCGCGGATTTTTGAAGATATTGCATACGAAAAAGGGTATAAAGTTATTTTCTGCAGTAACGAGAATAACGATGAAAAATCAAACGAACTTATCACTTTGTTTAATTTTAGGCAAGTTGATGGTTTTATTATTGTACCGTCGCCCGGAATAAAAGATACAATAGAAAATTTAGTAAAGGATAATATACCTGTAGTGCTGCTAGACAGATTTTTTGAAGAACTGGATTGTTGCAGTGTAGTTATTGATAATGCCCAAGCTGCATTTGATGCCACGCAGCATTTAATAGACAATAAGTTTAAAAATATCGGCTTTATTTCCACCGCTACAGATCAAAGTCAGATGGGAGGGAGATTGTCTGGTTATGAGAATGCTGTAAAAACAAATGGATTAAAATCTAATACACTGCAAATACCTTTTAATGAAATTATAAAAGGAAGAGGGAAGGCTTATATTCATAATTTTCTAGACACACATCCAGATTTAGATGCTGTATTTTTTGCCACAAATTACCTTGCGCAAAGCGGGCTGGAAGTTCTAAAAGAAAAAGATGCAAGATTAATTAGAGATTTAGGGATCATTGCTTTTGATGACAATGACATGTTCAAAATATACGACCCAACTATTACATCTGTTTCTCAGCCTCTTGTAGAAATCAGTATCAAACTAATGGAATTGATGCTGCCACTTTTAAAAAGAAAAGAGGGCAGTATAATTCACCAGCAAGCAGTTTTAAAAACAGAACTTTTAATACGCGAATCTTCGATGGCTAAATAATACTTTTAAAATCATAATTATTTAGCAAAACTTATAAAAAAAAGAGAATCAATAAGCCGTTATTGATTCTCTTTTTTTTTGCAATTACTTCAGATAATAGTTTTCTAATTGACTATATAAAGTATGTATCTATCTGTAAATTAACAATAAAATTACATTTAACAAAAAAAATATTTTTTTATAGTAAAACGTTTTAGTATGTTTGTTGTGAATTAGTGACTTTTACACAGTATTTAAAAGGTTTCGTACTAGACCATTTTATTTACATTCAAACAAGAAAGATTGAGATGTTTACCATCATCGATCTAACATAAATCTTGTATCACCGTGCATATTGCTTTTCGAGAAGTAATAACGCGGCATCTAAACGTATGTATTCAACCTTTATAGCAGGTCTATAAAAGTTAGAAAACTACGCAATTTCAATTTATCCATAAACTATTGCAGCAGCTATACAACTGCACTTAAAAGATTTTTAAATCTTCTACGCCGCATTGTATACTAAACTCCACATTTAGGAGAATGTTCCGCATACGATTTTAAAATTTCATTAAATCGTTATGCTTTAAATCAAATAAGAAATAAATAATGAGGCTTTTGGCTTTAAATTAAAATATACAAGATGCAAAGAAGAAAATTTATTCAGAATACTGCTTTATTTGGCAGTTTAGCCCTAATCAATCCTATGGAAATAATTGCCGGAACAAAGTTGGGCAAAGATTTCCCTATTGTAAGAGTTTCAAAAGACAAAAGAAATTTTCAAAGTGAATTTATTGAAAAAACAATCGCCGAATTCCAAAAAAACGTAAAAGACAAAGAACTAGGCTGGCTATTCAATAACTGTTTTCCAAACACATTGGATACGACTGTAACCTATTCACAAAAAAACGGAAGACCAGATACTTACGTAATTACGGGAGATATTGATGCCATGTGGCTTAGAGATAGTTCTGCGCAGGTATGGCCGTATATGGCTTTTGCCGGAAAAGATGTAAAACTAAAAAACCTGATTGCCGGAGTTATAAACAGACAGACAGAATATATTTTGAAAGATCCGTATGCAAATGCTTTCTACAATGATCCTAACAAAAAAGGCGAATGGACAACCGATCATACAGATATGAAACCCGGTGTTCACGAAAGGAAATACGAGATAGATTCACTTTGTTACCCAATTAGATTAGCATACAATTACTGGAAAAATACCGGAGATACTTCGCCATTTGATGAAAATTGGGTAAAAGCAATCAAAACAACCTTAAAAGTTTTTAAAGACCAGCAACAGAAAGACGGCAAAAATCCATATACTTTTCAGAGAACCACACAATTTGCAACTGATACAAGACCTTTAAAAGGCTATGGATATCCTGTAAAACCTGTTGGTTTAGTTTGTTCTGCATTTAGACCAAGTGACGATGCAACCGTTTTTTCTTTTCTCATTCCTTCAAACTTTTTTCTCGCAGCAAGTATGAAACAAGCGGCAGAAATGCTGGAAACGATCAAAAAAGATACGGCAACAGCTAAAGAACTAAATGCTCTGGCAGGAGAAGTAAACCAGGCGATTAAAGATCATGGAGTTGTAAAGCATCCTAAATACGGAAATATTTTTGCTTTTGAAGTTGATGGTTTTGGCGGTCATTTATTAATGGACGATTCTAATGTGCCAAGTCTATTAAGCCTTCCATACTTAGATGCCATTGATGTAAATGATCCAACGTATCAAAACACTCGAAAATTTGTGCTTTCAGAAGATAATCCGTTTTTCTTCAAAGGAAAAGCAGCAGAAGGAGTTGGAGGACCGCATGTTGGAATGGATATGATCTGGCCGATGTCTTTGGTGATGCGGGCGTACACAACATCAGACCAAAATGAAATAAAAAATTGCATAAAAATGCTTAAAGCTTCTCATGGCGACACTGGTTTTATGCACGAATCTTTTCATAAAGACGATCCGAAAAACTTTACCAGATCTTGGTTTGCCTGGACCAATACTTTGTTTGGAGAATTATTGTGGGATACCTATCAAAAAAATCCAAAATTACTGGAATTGTAACTGTTTAATAAAATTTAATATTTTTTAAAATGACAAAAGTTAACAAGAATATCGTTCTTGCAGTCCTTTCTATAACAATTTTTGGCTTTACTATTAATGCGCAGGAATCAGGCGGAGGACTTTCAAAAGGAAAATATACCGCTTTAGTAAATCCTTTTATTGGCACAGCGCCATTATTAGATATCAAAATAATTGGCTATACGCCACCGCCAGATATGCGTGTCTGGGCAGGATTAGTATTTCCGGGTTCATCTGTGCCGAATGCAATGGTACAATTAAGTCCGATGACAAAATACAGATCCGGAGCAGGATACGAATATGAAGACAAAGAGATCTTAGGATTTACTCACACTAACAAAGGACATTGGAATTTGTGTCATATTCCGTTATTGCCAGTTTCTGAGGGTGCCTCATTTCCGTACAAATCATCTTTTAGCCATGATCAGGAAAAAGCAAGCCCTGCTTATTATGAAGTATATTTAAAAGATTATAATGTTCAGGTAAAGCTAACTTCAACCTTACATTGCGGTGTACATGAATATACTTTTAAAAACAACAATAAAAGAAGCGTGCTTTTTGATTTAGGACACGCCAACAACCGTGTAAACGATTGGAACATTAAACAAGAAGGAACAAATGCCGTAACAGGTTTTCAAAGAACTGGTGGAGAAAAAATCTATTTCTATGCCACATGCAGCAGTGCGATAGATAAGATTGATGTTAAGGATATGGCAAAAAGTGACGGGTATGCATTAATAAATATAAAAGATGGAGATACCAATCCGGTAACTGTAAAAATCGCTTTATCTTTTGTAAGCATTGAAAATGCAAAAGAAAATCTAAAGACTGAAGTAAATGATAAAACCTTTACAAAAGTTTTTGAAGAAGGAAGCACAACCTGGGAAAATCTATTATCGAAGATTCAGGTTAAAGGCGGAGACAAGCAGCAAGAGGTAATGTTTTACAGCATGTTGTACAGATCGTTTCTTTGGCCTGCATTAAGAAGTGACGTAAACGGTCAGTTTATAGACGAAGCCGGTAAAGTAAGAAAAGAAAATTACCAATATTATACCTTACCATCTTTATGGGACGATTATAGAAATAAACTGGTACTTCTAAGTATATTTTCGCCAGATGTTACCAGTGACGTAATTAGTTCCATTATTAACCAAGGAGAAATAAAAGGATTTATTCCAACATTTTTTCATGGGGATCACGCAGCGTCTTTTATTGCGGGTTCTTATAGGAGAGGAATTAGAAATTATGATGTAAAAAAAGCCTATCAGTTATTATTAAATAATGCTTACAAAGAGGGCGGAACCAGACCTCATATTGCAGAATACATTGCTAAAGGATATGTTCCGGAACAAGACGTTAAGAATCCTGTAATAGAAACAAAAGCAAATGCAGGTGTTACCAAAACACTAGAATATGCTTATGATGATCATGCGCTTTCATTATTAGCTAAAGAAATGAACGACACCGAACATTATAATGATTTGACAAAACGCTCTAAAAACTACGCGAACGTATTTGACAAACAAACCACTTTTATGAGAGGAAAATTAGCAGACGGTTCGTGGGTAACGCCATTTAACCCTGAGTTTCCGTATTATGAATATATGTACAGAGAAGCCAACGCGTGGCAGGTTTCTTTTTTTGTTCCTCATGATATGAAAGGACTTGTAGCATTATACGGGGGAGCAAAACCATTTGAAGCAAAGCTGGATGAGTTTTTTACAAAACCGTGGAATCCAGATTACATTGCCTGGAATATTTCTGGTTTTATCGGACAATACTGCCACGGAAACCAGCCCGATCACGAAGCACCATTTTCGTATTATTTTGTAAACAAACCAGAAAAATCACAACAAAGAATTGATGAAATTCTTGCAACCATGTACGGTATTGGTCCAGAAAAATTAGCCATGTCAGGAATGGATGATGCAGGAGAAATGTCTTCCTGGTATGTATTTGGAGCCTTAGGACTTTATCCCTTATCTCCGGCTGATCCTGAATATATAGTTACGGTTCCCATTTTTAGCGAAGTAAACTGGACAATGCCTTCAGGAAAAAAACTAACGATCACGAATCCCGACGGAGGAAGAAACCTGAAAGAAATTAAAGTAAATGGTAATGTGAGCAAAGGTTATTTTATTTCGCATGACCTTTTAAAAAATGGTGGAAAAATAGAACTTAAAACAAAAAAATAAAAAAGGAGAGAATGGCATTAACAATAGGTGTAGATGTTGGAGGCAGTCATGTAAGCAGCGCCGCAGTCAACAATGAGAGTTTTAAGATCGTTAAAGGAACTTATTTTAGCGGGTTAGTTGACAATAAATCCCCTAAAGAAATTATTTTTTCAAAATGGGCAGAAGTCATTAATAAAACAATTGAAAAATGTGATTATAATGAAAATATCGAAATAGCGTTTTCTATGCCCGGGCCGTTTGAGTATGAAACCGGGCGGGCAATGTTTGAAGGAAATGATAAGTTTGAAGCATTATACAATGTTTCAATTCCAGAGGAATTTTCAAAATACATAACTTCTCAAAATGTAAAATTTCGTTTTCTAAATGATGCCTCTTCTTTTGGTATTGGAAGCATACTTATGAACGGATTGGATAAATACGAACAGAAAGTTGTAGCAATAACGCTGGGAACAGGTTTTGGAGCTTCTTTTTTAGACAATGTTTTACCATTAACAAGCGGTGAAAACATACCAGACAATGGCTGTCTTTGGGATAAAATATTTGAAAACGGAATTGCAGATGAATATTTTTCGACCAGATGGTTTATAAAAAAATATGAAGAATACAGCAAGATTCAGATTACAGACGGAGTAAAGGAAATCGCCAATAAAAATGACGAGTTCTCTAAAAAAGTTTTTGAAGATTTTGCTTCTAATTTTAGTGATTTTTTATTTCCTTTTTTAGATGTTTTTGAAACAAATACATTGGTTATAGGCGGAAATATTGCAAAATGCAGCGATCAGTTTTTACCAAAAGTATTGGAGGTCTGGAAAGATAAAAACAGCAAAATAGAAATTGTAATTTTAGAGAATACAGACAAGTCAAGTATAATTGGAGCCAGCTATATGTTTAACGATTCATTTTGGGAAAAAATAAAAGGAACATTGGCAGATTTTTAAAATAAAATGACCAGTAAAGTTCAGTAGAAATAGAAGTTTTTTTTCTGATGTTGAATAAGTTATATAATGCAAAAGATAAAAATTAGCTAAAATAGATATGCCGAAAAACTAAAATACTTTTCCTAAAAAATACATGAATAATCCATATTACGATGCTGTCTGGAATTTGTGTAACATAAAATGTAACAAAAAAGAGATTTAAAATTATAAAAAACAAAAATTAGCTCTTAAACGCTTGTTTTTAATGTTTTAAGGTGTTTAAATTCATTAAATTATAATAAAATTTGCAAGAATAATTACAGTTTTTTTGTTGACTTTTTACTGAATTAATGATTTTAATGTACTATTCGTTTTTTTACCGTGTTTATATTATATATATGAAAAAAACAGATTAATTTAGTTGGTATTGCTAAAACGTTTTAGTATGTTTGTTAAAGGTAAAAGTAAGAATTTGACTAAAATGCTTGACTGATAAAATAGTATAAAGAATTGAATACAAAAAAGATACGATTTCATTAGCATTACTCTACTACTGAAAAAGAGGGCTGAAAAATCTTTATTTTAATTCATTAAAATACTTTATTTAATTATAGAATTTTAAATAAAAAAATTATCATTTATTAACCAAAAATTGTCGCCTATAGATTAAAAAACCGCAACAGTAAAAATCGAAAAACTCGAAAAATTTTCGATTTGACTTACAATCACTAATTAACACAAAACCACTTATGAAAAAAACCACTAGGATAGTAGGCAGTTTGCCCTATGCCCTAAAGTTACGTCGGACCATGAAATTAATCCTCGCATTGTTCATGGTCTCCAACCTTTCTATTTACAGTAATACTTACGCAGCAACTAAAAAACTGAATCTCGTTAAGTTAAAAACAAAAGTAAATAGAGAAGAAGTATCCAATTATAAAATAGAAAAAATTACGGTTTCGGGAATTATTACCGATGATAAAGGTATTCCTATTCCCGGAGTTACTATTTTAGAAAAAGGAACAAAAAACAGTATTGCCACAGATTTTGATGGTAAATACGTTATAGAAGTCGCCGGTAAAGAATCCATATTAGTATTTTCTTATATTGGATTTAAAACCCAGGAAGTACCTGTTGGAGAAAAATCTAAATTAAACATTTCTTTAAAAGAGGACACCAGCACTTTAGATGAGGTTATTGTGGTTGGTTACGGAGTTCAAAAGAAAGCCAAAACAACCGGCGCAGTAGCAGAAGTAAAAGGCGATGTACTGGAGAACCGTCCGGTAGTAAACTCTACACAAGCACTACAGGGATTGGTAGCTGGTTTAAACATCACGCAATCTGGCTCACAGGGAGGAAGTTTAGAAAACCGGCCAAGCATCAATATACGCGGTACCGGTACTATTGGGGATGGATCGAATGCTAATCCTTTAATCCTTATTGACGGAGCCGAAGGAGATCTTAATACTATTAACCCAAATGATATTGATAATATCTCTGTTTTAAAAGATGCATCTTCGGCATCTATTTATGGTTCCCGTGCCGCTTTTGGAGTGATTTTGGTCACTACAAAAAAAGGGAAATCAGGAAAAACTATCGTAAATATCAGCTCAAGTACCAGAATTAGCAAGCCAATTTTAATTCCAGACATTGTTGATTCGTACCGATTTGGAACTTATTTTAATGATAGTTTTACAAATGCAGGATTTACTCCGTTTTTTACTGCCGACCGCATGCAGCGTATTAAGGATTTTATGGATGGTAAAATAACTACAACAATTCCGCCCAAAGCTGGTAATCCAACTATTTGGGCAGATGGATACGATCAGGGAAATGATAATGTAGATTGGTATAAAGCTTTATTTAAGCCTTCAGTAGTTTCTACCGAACAGAACGTAAGTTTAAGCGGGGGTAAAGAAGGTTTAACCTATTATGCTTCAGCTGCATTACTTGATCAGCCGGGTTTTATGAACTTTGGAGGCGATAAATTCAAAAGACATAATACAACGTTAAGAATAAATGCCGATATATTTAAATGGTTAAGCTTAACGTATACCAACAGATTTGTTCGCGAAAATTACGAGAGACCAAGTAATATGACCGATAATACTTTTCAGAATCTGGTACGTCAGGGCTGGCCAATGATACCATTGTACGATCCAAACGGGTATTTATATAGTAGTCCTTCAGCAGCTCTAGGTTTAAGAGACGGCGGAAGAGATATTAAAGTAGAAGATACTTTTACACAACAATTAAACTTAATATTTAAGTTAACTTCAGATTGGAATGTCAAATGGGACTTTACCTACAAAACATTCAACAGATTTCAACACTGGGATTTACAATATACCTACAATCATGATGTTGCAGGAAATCCAATAATTTATGGAAACCAGTCTCAGGTTTACGAAAGCGGCAATAAACAAGATTATTTTAACTCTAATGTTTATACAGATTACACAAAAAGTATTGGTAAACATAATTTTAAAGCATTGTTAGGGATGCAGGTTGAAGAAACCAACGAAAGAAGTTTATCAGCATCCAGACAAGGAATTATAGTTCCGGACATTGCAGTAATTGATGCAACTTCAGGAACAGATTACTACGGAAAAATCGTTCCTCCGAGTGTAGGAGGAAATTATAAAGACTGGGCTACAAATGGATATTTTGGGCGTCTTAATTATGATTACGACGGGCGTTATTTATTTGAAGGAAATCTACGTTATGATGCTTCTTCACGTTTCCGTTCTGATAATAGATGGGTTTTATCCCCTTCTGTATCTGTAGGTTGGAATATTGCTAAAGAAGAGTTCTGGAAACCAATACAAAATATAGTAGGAATGCTGAAGTTTAGAGCTTCATACGGATCTTTAGGTAATCAGGAAACAAAAGACTGGTATCCAACTTATGTGTCAATGCCAATTGGAATTGCTAGCGGATCATGGCTTATTGATGGTACGCGACCAAATACATCAAGCGCGCCAACTTTAAAAGACCAGGCACTTACATGGGAAACAGTAACAAGCTGGGATGCTGGAGTTGATTTCGCTTTATTCAACAATAAACTATCAGGATCATTCGATTACTTTAACCGCGAGACAAAAAATATGATCGGGCCTGCTCAGTCAATGCCTGCTATATTGGGTACTGCGGTTCCAAAATCAAACAATACCGATTTAGAAACGTACGGATTTGATATGACAATCACCTGGAAACAGAAATTAAAAAACAACTTGTCTTATAATATTACCGCATTGCTTTCTGATAACCGTACAAGAATTACAAAATATCCTAATGAAACAGGTAGTTTGAGTAATTACAATGCAGGACAATTAGATGGAAATATCTGGGGTTATGAAACCATTGGAATTGCAAAAACAAAACAGGAAATGGATGCTCATTTAGCCTCATTACCAAATGGTGCACAAAACGCTTTTGGAGCCAATTGGGATGCTGGAGATATCATGTATAAAGATACAAATGGCGATGGAGCTGTAAATAACGGTGCTAATACATTGGCAGATCATGGCGATTTAAAAATAATTGGAAACAACAAACCACGTTACACGTTCGGACTAGATTTGGGTGCAAATTGGAAAGGACTTGATTTCAGAGCCTTTTTTCAAGGAGTAGGAAAAAGAGATTATTTCAATGATACGTATAGTTTTTGGGGTATGACATCAAGTGTTTGGGACGCTACGGCTCTAGAGCAGCATATGGATTATTTCAGAAACGATCCAAATCATCCTATGGGATTAAATCTTGATTCTTATTATCCTCGTCCTATTGTTGGAGGTGGAGGTGATAAAAACCACAAAGTGCAGACCAGATATCTTTTAAATGGTGCTTATGCGAGACTGAAAAACTTACAGCTAGGCTACACTTTATCTTCTGATGTTGTGGAGAAAGTAGGGATCGATAAAATTCGATTTTATTTCTCAGCAGAAAATATTTGGACGATCACAAGCGTACCAAAAATGTATGATCCAGAGACATTAGACGGCGGAGTCCGCGGTGCTGTCTATCCATTGTCGGTTACCTATTCTTTTGGCGTAAACATTACACTTTAAAAAACGATATACACTTTAAAAATATATATAATGAGATCAATACGAATAATATTAATACTTAGCTTAATTACTGTCTTCGGTTCCTGCGAAGATGACTTTTTAGAGCGACCTCCCCAATCTCAGGTTACACCAGAAAATTATTTACAGAATGAAGCACAATTAGCGTCGTACGCGATTAACCTTTACGGTGTTTTTCCTTTAATGGAATCGTATCAAAGAGATAGTGATACCGATACAGAGGCCGACCGTAATTTTGATAACCGTTATGTGCCGGGAAGATGGCTTGTAGGAGAAAATGGCGGAGATTGGGATTTTGGTAATATTTATCAATGTAATTATTTCATGAATCAGGTACTTCCAAAATGGAAAAAGAATGAAATTGCAGGTAATCCTATAAATGTTAGCCATTACATTGGCGAAATGTACTTTATGAGAGCTTACATTTATTTTCAAAAATTGGTAGCTTTAGGTGATTTTCCTATCGTTAGAAAAGTTCCAGCTGTAGATCTTGCAGGCTTGACAGAATTAAGTAAAAGAGCTCCAAGAAATGAAGTTGCCCGTTTTATTATTTCAGATCTGGACTCGGCCGCAACTTTAATGCAAAATTTTGGAACGAGCGGTAAAGGAAACAGATTGTCTAAACAAGTTGCGCAATTGATGAAATCAAGAGTAGCACTTTATGAAGGAACCTGGGAAAAATATTTTAAAGGTACTGCGTTTGTTCCAAATGGTCCAGGCTGGCCGGGAGTAGAAAAAACATACAATCAGGGGTATCAATTTCCTTCAGGAAGTATTGACGGAGAGATCGAGTACTTTTTGACTCAGGCAATGGAATCGTCAAGAACAGTTGCAGATCAAGTTACTTTAACTCCAAATTCACAAAAAACAGAAGTTGCAGGACAGTCGTTTCAGGATTTTGCCAAAGCAAGCGATGCCAATCCTTATTTAAAAATGTTTAGTGATGTAGACTTAAGCAAATACAATGAAGTATTGTTGTGGCGTGCTTTTGATGTAGGACTCGGAGTAGCTAATACTTTTGGTATCTCTGTACAAAGCGGCGGATCTGGATATACCAGAGGCTTTATAGACAATTGTTTAATGGCTAATGGTTTACCAATTTATGCTGCGGGATCAGGCTACCACGGAGATGATTTTCTTACAGACGTTAGAAAAGGGAGAGATATGCGTTTAAATCTTTCTTTAGCAGAACCAGGGCAGATTAATATTCTTTATCCTTCTGCTTTGAACACACACGGAACAACTGTAGCAATTATTCCGGATATCATGAATTTGTTAGGAAACCATGATCAGCCTACAGGATATCATCATACCAAAGGAAACAATTATGACGGAGCAAATTACGGTCAGTTTACGGGAAGTTCTATGGGAAGTATTGCCTTTAGAGGTGTAGAAGCTTATCTTAATTATATTGAAGCGAGCTATGAAAAAAATGGAAATGTTGACGGAACAGCTTCAGGTTATTGGAAAAAAATCAGAGAAAGAGCCGGAGTAGATTCAGATTTTCAAAAAACCATTGCAGCAACTAATATGAGTACAGAAGCTAAAAATGACTGGGGCGCTTACTCTGCTAATGCTTTGATTGATCCTGTGTTATACAACATTCGAAGAGAAAGACGCATAGAAATGCTTGGTGAAGGTTTCCGACTTAATGATTTGAAACGATGGAGATCGTTGGATCAAATGATTAATACACCTTATCACGTAGAAGGTTTTAAATTATGGGGACCAATGAAAGACTGGTACGATGCAAGCAAACTGACCTATGGTATTGGAGACAGAAGCACTGTTTCTGATCCTGCGAGAAGTAATTATTTACGCTTGTATGAAAAAACGCCTACGTCATTAGTTTATGATGGATATCGTTGGACAATGGCACATTACCTTAATCCAATAGCAATGCAGCATTTCCTGATTACATCACCAAATAAAGATGCAGCAGGATCTCCAATTTATCAAAATCCGTATTGGCCATTAAAAGCAAATGCTGGTCCAACAAACTAATAGTTTAACGGATTAGTATCAAATAAAAGTATCGTTCATAAAAATGCAGGATCTATCAAGTATTTTGTGTTTTTATGGACAGTACTTTTAAGAATCGATGAAAGTTTGACTTTAGGAACAGGCTATAAATCTGTTTCGTTTTTTATCCATTATAAATCTTCATAAAAATGATTTTTCAAATAATAAAATTCATGCGCAAACTATTTAACTTTTCCAATCCTTCCTGCAAAAGAACCTCGGGCAATTTATACATAGTACGAAGTATTCCCGACTGGGCTTTAAGGAATGGAGAAAATTTGTTTTTAGAACCAAAAAAGAAACAACAGGCATGAATTATCATTAAATGAAAATATTTTTTTGCCTAAAACCCTGTCGCTAACTTTCACAAATTATTAAAACTATATTTATGTTTCAGCAAATATTAAAAAGTCAAAACACCAAAATTTTATTCCTTCTAATGCTGGTACTGAGTCAAAATTCCGGTTTTGCTTTTCAGAAGACAGAAGTAAAATTATCCGCTCAGGATACTGCAAAAGTTCCTAAAGAAATCGAAGATCCAGAAAACATAGGAATTAACAAAGAACCTGCACACGCAACACTAATGCCATACGGTTCCCTTCAGGAAGCGTTAAAGGCAGACAGACACGCATCAACTTACAGCAAAAGTTTGAATGGTATGTGGAAATTTAATTGGGTGGACTGGCCTCAAAAACGTCCGTCTAATTTTTATAAAACAGATTACGATGTATCGGGCTGGAAAGAAATAAACGTCCCTTCTAACTGGCAGGTTGAAGGTTATGGAACACCAAACTATAGTAATTTCACCTATATTTTCAAAAAAGACTTTCCACATGTAATGGGAACTCCATCTGAAAAATACACCAATTTTACAGAAAGAAATCCTGTGGGCAGTTACCGACGTGATTTTGATCTTCCTGAAAACTGGAAAGACCGTCGAATATTTATAACATTTGACGGGGTAGATGCTGGTTTCTTTATTTGGGTAAACGGAAAGAAAGTGGGATACAGTGTGAACAGTAGAAATGCTGCAGAATTTGACCTTACTAAATATGTTAAGCCTGGCAAAAATACAGTAGCAGTTGAGGTGTATCGATTTACAAGCGGAAGTTATCTTGAAAATCAGGACATGTGGCGACTAAGCGGCATTTTTAGAAGTGTAACACTTTGGAGCGCTCCGCAAGAGCACATTCGAGATTATTTTATTAAAACGAATCTGGATGCCCAATATCGTAATGCTGAGGTTACGGTTACTGCTAAAGTAAAAAATTATGGAAGTAAAAAAACGAAGCCGCAAGAACTTACAGCTTCTTTGTTTGATGGCGAAACACCTGTAAGCACATCAACTGGTAAAAAAATGATTCCCGCTTTAAAACCCGGTGAAGAAGTAGCAATTGATATTACTTTTAATGTAAGCAATCCAAAGAAGTGGACTGCAGAAACTCCAAACTTATACACGACAGTACTTACTTTAACTGATGGCAAAAAAACAGTAGAAACCCTGTCTTCGCGCACAGGTTTTAGAGAAATAGAAATAAAAGGACGTTTATTTTTAGTAAACGGCACACCAATAAAACTAAAAGGCGTCAATCGTCATGAAAATTTTCCTGATAAAGGTCATGCTGTAACAGATGAACAAATGATTCAGGACATCATATTAATCAAACAAACCAACAGTAATCACGTACGTACAAGTCATTATTCTGATAATCCAAGATGGTACGAGCTTTGTGACGAATACGGAATTTATCTTGTTGCAGAAGCAAACGTTGAATGTCACGAAGAACAGAATCAGTTTAATGAAGTGCCAACTATAAAAGCAGCTATTATTGACCGTAATGTGGCTAACGTGCAAAATTTTAAAAACCATCCTTCAGTCCTAATTTGGTCTTTGGGTAATGAAAATGGAAATGGCGGAAGCAATTTTAGAGCGGCTTTAGCAGAAATTAAAAAAATAGATCCAGACCGTCCTACACATTACGAAGGTTTTGGTATTGGTGCAAAAAATCCAGCTGATATAGACAGTCAGATGTATACGCAAATAGCGCCGATGATAGAACACGCAAAAGACAATACACTTACTAAGCCTTTTTACTTGTGCGAATATGCCCATGCCATGTTCAACTCAATGGGATCTGTTGATTTATACAATGAAGCGTTTGACAAATATCCGGAATTGCTTGGAGGTGCTATTTGGGAATGGCAGGATCAGGGAATTTACAACAATCGTGATCCTAAACATCCAATTACAGCTTTTGGCGGTGGTTTTGGCGAATTTCCAAATGACAGATATTTTATTCATAAAGGCGTTGTGTTTTCCAACAGAACTCCTAAACCACATTTCCCGGAATTAAAACACGCATATCAATGGATTAGCGTTCTAAATAAAGACGTTAAAAATGGCGTAGTGACTATAAAGAACCGCTATCAGTTTCTTAACCTTGAAGGGTTAACTGCCAAATGGGAATTAACAGAAAATGGACTGCCTATATCTTCTGGCGATTTAGCAGTAGGAACAATCAATCCCGGTGCAGAAAAAGATATCAAAATACCATTTACAATAAGTCCTAAACCGGGTGCAGAATACTTTTTAAGAGTTTCATTTCAACTTGCAAAAGAGGAGAAATGGGCAGAGAAAGGTTTTGAAGTTGCATGGCAGCAGTTTGAATTAAAAGTGCCAGTGCCAGCTGCAAAAAATACAACTTCGGGAGGTAAATTGACTTTAAACGATACAAAAAGTATTGTTAGTGTAAAAGGTGCAGATTTTAGTCTTGATTTTGATAAAACAAAAGGCACTTTTACAAAATTTGAAAAAGGCGGCGAAAATATGTTGCAGGAAAATGGTGGTCCAATGCTTCATTTATGGCGTGCGCCACACCAGACAGACGATATGTGGGCATACCGCGACTGGGTTAAATATGGTTTAAGAAATATTTCATGGGTAACGAATGAAGTAAAAACCAAACAAGTTTCTCCTGATGTAATCGAAATAACGGTAAACTTAACCGGAACTGGAAAAGAAAACTTTACAGTTGTGCATCATGCAATTTATACCATTAACGGAAACGGAATTATAAAAGTGAGCAATGATGTAAGTTTTCCTGGTGCTAAACCGGACTTCGTTTTGGCAAGAATTGGCGTTAGAATGTTCTTAAATAATGATTTAGACAAAATGGATTATTTAGGACGCGGACCAGTAGAAAACTATGCAGATCGTAAAAGCGGTTTTGACGTTGGATATTATTCCAGTTCTGTAAAAGACCAAATGACACCCTACGAAAAACCAATGGAATGTGGTAACCATGAAGATGTTCGCTGGGTAAATCTAAGCTCCAATCTAGGAACAAAATTAGGCATCAAACAAGTAGATTCTTTACTGCAGGTTTCTGCACTTCCGTACAGCGATGAAGAAATGGATCCGGTTGAATACAAAATAGACCTGCCAAAAAGTAAAGGAACTGTTTTATGTGTCAGCCATCAAACATTAGGCGTAGGTTCTAACGGCTGTGGCCCTAGACCATTAGAACAATATAGAGTATATGCAAAAGCAACGTCATTTAATTATGAAATTGATTTAAATTAAAATTGATGAAAAGAATACAAAAAATTTGCATAGCCTTCCTTCTGGTAGCTGCAAGCACACAAAATACGAAAGCCCAAGTTTACAAAGATCCAAAAGCGCCTGTTGAATCAAGGGTTTCAGATTTAGTATCCAAAATGACTTTAGAAGAAAAAGTTGATTTTATAAACGGTAAAGACTGGATGTACACCAAGCCCATTGCAAGGCTTGGAGTTCCATCCTTTAAAATGACCGATGGCCCAACAGGAACAAACACTCACGGAAAAAGTACCGCTTATCCGGCAAGTATTTTAAATGCCGCCACTTGGGATAATGCACTAAATTATCGTTTAGGCGCTGCACTAGGAAACGATTGCAGATCCAGAAATGTAAACTTTTTATTAGCTCCCGGAGTCAATATCGCACGTGCGCCAATGGCAGGAAGAAACTTCGAATATTTGGGCGAAGACCCTTATCTTTCTTCCAGTCTCGTAGTAAGTTACATAACCGGTGTACAAAGCAAAGGCGTAGTAGCAACAGTAAAACATTTTGCTGCCAATAATGAAGAATACGACAGAAACAATATAAGTTCTGATATTGACGAACGTACCTTAAGAGAAATCTATCTTCCAGCGTTTAAGGCAGCCGTACAAAAAGCAAATGTTGGTGCCGTAATGAACAGTTATAATTTAGTAAACGGAGTTCAGGCATCACACAATAATTATTTGAACAATGTCATCTTAAAAGAACAATGGGGTTTCAAAGGAATTCTAATGTCAGATTGGGGCGGCGTTCATGACGGTTTAGCAGCTTTTAAAGGAGGAACAGATTTAGAAATGCCAGGAAACGCTTTTATGAAACCAGAGGTTCTTCTTCCGGCTTTTAAAAGAGGAGAAATTACCGAAGCCATGATCAACGAGAAAGTAACCAGAATTTTAAGAGTTTGCTTTACGTATGGCTTTTTCGATCGTCCGCAATTAATAGAATCAATCCCAAATGATGATCCTGCAAGTGCTGCAGTCGCATTAGATTTAGCAAGAGGCGGTATCGTATTATTAAAAAATCAGGGTAATATATTGCCTTTGCAACTTTCAAAAACAAAGAAAATTGCCATAATAGGACCAAATGGAGATACCTACAATACAGGTGGAGGAAGTTCTAGAACAACACCTTTTCATTCGGTAAGTACTTTAGAAGGATTAAAAAAACTAGCCAAAGGTGTTGAGGTAAATTATACAATGGGAATTCCAAGTTTAAATTCTCTTGCTTCAAAATCTGTTTTTTACACCAATTCAGATCTAAACACAGTTGGTTTAACTGCAGAATATTTCAATAACAGAAATCTCGAAGGAAAACCAAATGGCGTAAGAATCGAAAAAATAATCGATAACGAATGGGTGCAGACTCCCGGAATCGAAGGAATCGGACAGGATAATTTCTCCGCTCGTTATACAGGGATTATTAAACCAACCAAAACGACCGATTATAAATTTACCGTACAAGGCGACGATGGTTATCGTCTATGGGTAAACGGCGAAAAAGTAATGGATCTCTGGAAAGAACAAAGCCCAATTATCACCAATAAAATGATACATCTTGAGGCTGGTAAAGAATATAGCATTAAACTGGAATATTTTGAATCTGGCGGAGACGCTTCCATCAGATTTGCATGGTACGAGCCAACAGACGAAAACTATAACGATGCGATAAAAATGGCATCAGAATCTGACGTGGCAATAGTTTGTATTGGTTTTAATCTTCAAATTGAACACGAAGGTTCAGACCGACCTTTTGAACTTCTTGAAATGGATGAAACGCTTATTGATAAAGTAACAAAAGCAAATCCGAATACAATTGTAGTTTTAAATGCAGGTGGAAATGTACACATGACACCGTGGCTTTCTAAAGTAAAAGGTTTAGTACATGCTTTTTATCCGGGACAAGAAGGCGGAACTGCCGTTGCAGAAATATTGCTTGGTTTAGTAAATCCGAGTGGAAAACTTCCGGTAAGTTTTGAAAAAGAATGGGCAGACAATCCTACCAATAAAAACTATTATGATACGGATAAAGATATGCGAGTGCCTTACAAAGAAGAATTAATGTTAGGATATCGCTATTACGACACCAAGAAAGTAGAGCCAATGTTTCCGTTTGGTTTCGGGTTATCGTACACCACTTTTACCTATTCAAACCTAAAAGTAGATTTAAAACAAAACGATGCTAAAATTGCAGCAACAGTAACTTTTGATGTTAAAAATACAGGTAAAGTTGATGGAGCAGAAGTAGCAGAATTATATGTAAGCGATCCTGTTTGTCCAGTTATTCGTCCAGCGAAAGAATTAAAAGGATTCTCGAAAGTATTTTTAAAATCAGGTGAAACCAAAAAAGTTACCATCGATTTAGACGAAGCAGCTTTTTCTTATTTCAAAACCGCTCAAAAAGCATTTGGTTTTGATCCGGGCGATTTCGGAATTTTAGTGGGTTCTTCATCGCAAGATATTAAACTGCAAAAGACAATTAAAGTCAATTAATATTTTTTTGACACTCCCGATAACGATCGAGATAAAAGATTAAAAAGATTAAAAAGATTAAAAAAGATCTCCGTAATCTGCTAAATCTGCGAGAAAAATTAAACACATAGAAATGTGTTTTGTAAAATATGAATAGCCTCCAGCTTTAGCTGGAGATCAATATAAATCGATATGAATTGGCTTTAGCCAAACTATGGATATTTGGCTAAAGCCTTATCTAAAATCAAATAATAACCTCCAGCTAAAGCTGGAGGCAATTCAAAAAAATTGAGCCTAAAAACTAAAAATTAAAATAAACCATAATGAAACAATTCATTTTCTTACTTCTAATGCTCTTTTCACTAAGCACTTTTGCTCAGAAAGAAGCATTATCTTCTCCAGACGGAAATTTAAAACTTCAGATAAACTTAAAGGACAGCATAACCTATTCCGTATTTTTAGGAAACGAAACCATTTTTGAAAACAATAGTTTAAGTTTAAAACTAAAAGACCGCGTTTTAGGAAAACAACCAAAACTAACAGGAAAAAAAACAGAACAAATTAACATTAATGAAAAACCTGTTGTTCCGTTAAAATTCAGTACAGTTAAGAACAATTACAATCTTTTAAGATTGAATTTTAAAGGAGATTACAGCGTAGAATTTAGAGCTTATAATAACGGAATCGCGTATCGTTTTATAACCAATCTAAAATCGGCAGAAAACATTATTTATGATGAAGAATTTCTACTAAATACGCCAAACAATTATACAGCGCATTTACAGCAAGTTGGTTCTTTTAAAACTTCGTATGAAGACGCTTATTCAAAAGTAAATACACAGGATTTTAATTCGAATATGAAAATGGCGACACTTCCTGCATTGTTCAATACTTCGCAAGATCATAAAATATTAATTTCTGAATCTGATCTTTCGGATTATCCGGCAATGTTTTTAAAAGGAATTGCTCCAAATAAAATGAAAGGTGTTTTCGCGAAAGCGCCATTAACTTTTGAAGATGAAGGCGACAGAAGTATGAAAATTACTTCGCAAGCCGATTATATTGCAAAAACTACAGGCAAAAGAAATTTTCCGTGGCGATATTTTGTCATTACAAAAGAAGACAAACAACTTCTGGAAAATACGATGACGTATAATTTGGCAGAACGCAGTAAAATACAAGATCCGTCTTGGATTAAACCAGGTCAGGTAAGCTGGGAATGGTGGAACGGTGCAACGCCGTATCACGTTGATTTTGAATCAGGTTTTAATGAAGACACTTATAAATACTTCATTGATTTTGCTTCCACTTTTGGAATCCCATATATCGTTATGGACGAAGGCTGGGCAAAATCGACTATAGATCCCTTTACTCCAAATCCAAATATTGATCTGTTTGAATTGATTGAATACGGAAAAAAGAAAAACGTAAAAATTGTTCTTTGGCTTACTTGGCTTACCGTAGAGCACCATTTTGAGTTATTCAAAACGTTTAGCGATTGGGGAATTGCCGGAGTAAAAATCGATTTTATGGATCGCAGCGACCAATGGATGGTAAATTATTACGAACGTGTGGTAAAAGAAGCGGCAAAAAATAAAATGTTTGTAGATTTTCACGGTTCGTTTAAACCGGCAGGTTTAGAATATGCATATCCAAATCTTTTGTCTTACGAAGGTGTAAGAGGCTTAGAACAAATGGGCGGTGCTACTGTAGACAACAGTTTATTTTTACCGTTTATGAGAAACGCAGTTGGCCCAATGGATTTTACGCCGGGAGCCATGATCAACATGCAGCCGGAAATCTATCACAGCGACCGACCAAATGCTGCTGCAAAAGGAACGAGAACTTTTCAAATGGCGCTTTACATCGCTTTTGAAAGTGGTTTGCAAATGCTGGCAGATAATCCGACCAATTATTACCAAAACAAAGAATGTACAGAATTTATTACCAAAGTACCAACTACTTGGGATGAAACAATTGCCATAGATGCCAAAGCAGGAGAATATCTGGTAGTTGCCAAAAGAAAAGGCGATCAATGGTTTATTGGCGCAATAACCAACGGAAGTCAGGAAAAAAGAGAAATTAAAATTAACCTTGATTTCTTAGCCAAAAACACCAATTACGATATGAGTTCTTTTCAGGACGGAATCAACGCCGGAAGACAGGCAATGGATTACAAACGTGTAGAAAGTGAAGTAAAACAAGGTCAGGAAATTTCGTTTAAAATGGTTAAAAACGGTGGCTGGGCTGCCAGACTTACACCTAAAAAATAAGATTTAATACTATCGAATATTCATTCAGGAAAAATTTTATAAATGAAAAAAATCGTATTTCTTATCCTTTGCTTTTCGCAATTGATTTGTAACGCTCAGCACGCGATAAATGATAAAAAAACATTGTCGGTCTCTAATTTATTTACAGATCACATGGTTTTACAACAGAAACAAAATACTTCTTTTTGGGGAATTACCACTCCTCAAAAGGAGGTAACAGTTTCTGCCAGCTGGGGAAAAAAAGCTAAAACTACAGCAGACAAAACCGGAAAATGGACTTTAAAACTAGAGACACCAAAAGCTGGCGGACCTTACAATATCAATCTATCCAGTGGCAGCGAAACTTTGCTTATTAAAGATGTTTTAGTAGGTGAGGTTTGGCTTGCTTCCGGACAGTCTAATATGGAAATGCAATTGTCGGGCTGGCTGCCAAACGACATTATTTTAGATTCTGAAAAAGAAATTGCAAAATCAGATCTGCCTAATATTAGATTTATGAAAGTTGGGCTCAATCTGGCATCTCAGCCAATAGATTCAATACAAGGAAATTGGCAGGTTATTTCGCCTAAAACTTCTGGAAACGTAAGTGCGACAGCGTATTTTTTTGCTAAAAAACTCTACGAAGAACTTCATGTGCCAATTGGAATTATTCAGTCTGCAGTTGGAGGTACGCCCGCAGAAGCCTGGACAAGTGAAGCATCGTTAGAAAAATTTACAGAATTCAAAAATCCAATCGTTCAATTAAAAGAAAATGCCATTATAAGAAAAGATTGGTTTAATAATCGCAAATCACAACCTGTACCCGCAACGACCAAAGAATGGGAAGATATCGTTTTTGATGATTACAACGCATCAATGCGCGAAATGGACGATTCAGATTGGGACTTGCTGGAACTTCCGGGACGTATAGACCGATTAAAAAACGATGAATTTGACGGCGCAATCTGGCTGCGAAAATCATTTACTATTAATGATCCAAATGCTGATTATCAACTTGATATTGCTTCTGTAGATGATATGGATGCCGTTTATGTAAACGGTAAAAAAGTGGGCGGTTTAGCCGGAAGCGGTTATGCCAATGCACCAAGAAAAATGAGCATTCCAAAAACATTATTAACTAAAGGTGCAAACACTCTCGCGATACGAATTATTGATACAGGCGGTCCCGGAAGTGTAGGGTCTATGGTATTGTCTAATAATAAAGGCGAAAATATTCCGCTTGACGGAAAATGGAAATCCCGCCTTGTAGCCGAAATTGCCGATCATAGATTTTATACTTACGGTTTGCATCAGGATTTTTCTAAACGCCCAAATCTTTCCCGATACAATTCAAATTCGCCAACCGTATTATACAATGCGATGATCAATCCTTTGGTGCCTTTTACTATAAAAGGGGCAATTTGGTATCAGGGAGAAACAAATGTTGGCAGGGCAGAACAATACAAAACTTTATTTCCTGCGATGATAAAAGACTGGAGATCAAAATGGAATTATGATTTTCCGTTCTACTTTGTACAATTGGCTCCCAATAATTATGGTGGCGATCAAAAAGGAAAATCGGCAGCACTTCGCAACGCGCAAAGACTGGCTTTAAATACACCAAAAACCGGAATGGCTGTAACGCTGGATGTTGGAAGTCTTACTACAATTCATCCACCAAATAAAAAAGCAGTTGGCGATCGTTTGGCAGCAATTGCTTTAGGCGATGAATATGGAAAAAAGATTACCATTACAGGGCCTTTGTATAAGAAAAACGAACTAGCTGGAGATACATTACTTGTTGAATTTGATAATGTTGGAGACGGTTTATCGACTCCGGATAAAGAAATTTCTGGTTTTGAAATTGCAGGAGCTGATAAAGTTTTTCTTCCGGCAACAGCAAAAATTCAAGATGATAAAGTGATCGTTTCTAATGCAAAAATAACCAAACCTGTTTATGTGCGTTACGCGTGGACTGATGCAAGCGGAGCAAGTTTATTTAATAAAAATGGATTGCCTGCAGCCACTTTTACATCAGAAGAATAACAGTGAAAGTTTAGCCATTATTTAAATTGTAAAAAGTAAATAACCAAAATTAGAGATGAAAAATAAAAAAATATTGTACTGGTCTGTTGTAGTGGCATTAGCCGGTTTTTTATTTGGTTTTGATACCGTTGTAATATCCGGAGCAGACAAACAATTACAGCAATTATGGGGTACTTCTGATTTATATCACGGATTGGTTGTGATGTCTTCTGCATTGTGGGGAACGGTTATCGGAGCTATTTTTGGTGCCATTCCAACGACCAGATTGGGCAGGAAAAAAACACTCATCTTAATTGGTATTTTATTTTTTCTTTCAGCCGTTGGAACCGCTTTTGCGAACAATTCAATCTTTTTCTCCATTTTCCGCTTTTTAGGAGGCTTAGGAATTGGAGTTTCTACTATCGCCGCGCCGACTTATGTTTCTGAAATTGCTCCGGCAAAAAACAGAGGAAAATTGGTTGCCTTGTACCAGTTTAATATCGTTTTTGGGATTTTGATTGCTTTTCTATCCAATTATTTATTGCAGGATTTTGGAGAAAACTCCTGGCGATGGATGTTAGGTGTACAATCGGCTCCGGCTTTATTATACATGTTGTTGATTTTCGGAATTCCCGAAAGTCCGCGCTGGATTTATGAATATAAAAAAGACAAAGAAAAAGCGATTGAAATTTTAAAAATGATCAATACAGAGGAAGAAACGGCTGTAGAAATACAAGCAATGGAAAATGAAAAACAGCAGGAAATATCCAACGAATCTATTTTTATGAAAAAATACAGAAAACCGTTGATGCTGGCATTTTTCATCGCACTTTTCAATCAGTTTTCTGGGATTAATGCATTCTTATATTACGCTCCACGTATTTTTGAATTGGCGGGTTTAGAGAAATCAGCTTCGTTTTTTAGCAGTATTGGCATCGGTTTGGTCAATCTGATTTTTACGTTAGTCGGGATTTCACTTATCGATAAATACGGAAGAAAAACCCTGATGTATATTGGCTCTTTTGGTTATATAATTTCCTTAGGCTTAGTAACAATAGCTTTCTATTTGGAATGGAAAGGAATGCTGATTCCGCTGTTTTTCTTTTTGTTCATAGCTTCTCATGCCATCGGACAGGGTTCTGTAATCTGGGTTTTTATTTCAGAATTATTTCCAAACAAATTAAGAGCAGCCGGAACTTCTTTCGGAACCTCAGTTCACTGGGTTTTAGCCGCTTTAATTCCATCTTTTATACCTTTTTTATTCAAAGAAATTGGCGCTGCAACCGTGTTTTGTTTCTTCTGTTTGATGATGGTATTTCAGTTGGTTTGGGTTTTTGTCAAGATGCCGGAAACTAAAGGAAGGACTTTAGAAGAATTATCAGAAAGTCTGTCGAAAAAATAATGCAATTAAAACGAAGCTTTCAAGCCTTAAAATAGAAACTAATTTTTTTTAAAATGACTAATCAAACTTCTATAAAATTAATGCTGCTTAATGTTTCATTTTTAATCCTGTTCTTAGCTTCAAATAGTATTGTTGCGAAAGGAAAAGATTATGATGTTTCTTATTTTGGTATACAATCAGGAGGAACTATTCTTAACACACGTTCTATACAATATGGTATTGATTACATTAGTCAAAATGGTGGTGGCAGACTTGTATTTTCAAAGGGAATTTACCTAACGGGCTGCATTCATTTTAAATCGGATGTTACGATTCAATTAGACGAAGGCGCAGTGCTGTTAGGTTCTGTAAATCCTTTTGATTACGACAGACAAAATACCGCATTTGATCATAATTTTTCTACATCGCTTGCCTTGTTTTTGGGACTTAATCAACATAATATTGGTATTACCGGCAAAGGCATTATTGATGGTCAGGGAAAAGAATTGGCCGCGAATGTAGGCGAATTATTGAATAAAGGCTTAGAAAAAGGCGGTTCTATTGATCGTCCCGACGAAGACAGAAGACCTATGATTATTAACTTCTTTGGATGTGAAAATGTATTAATTGAAAATATAACCCTTAAAAATTCTGCTTGCTGGGTACAATGTTACAATCAATGCAAAGGAGTAACCGTAGATAATGTTAGAGTTGAAAGCCGTGCATTCTGGAACAATGACGGAATTGATATTGTTGATTGCAATAATTTTAAAGTACTCAATTCTTATTTTAACAGCAGTGACGATGGTATTTGTTTAAAATCTTTAAATCCAGATGTGGCCAATCAAAATATCTTAATACGAAACAACAGTATGACCACAGATGCCAGCGGAATCAAGTTTGGCACGGCATCATTGGGAGGTTTTAAAGACATTAAAATTTTAAACAATAAAGTATTCGATACAAGGCGTTCGGCAATTGCGTTAGAAGCGGTTGACGGTGCTGCAATAGAAAATATTCAAATTGATGGAGTGCAAGGAACTAATATTGGCAATGCCATATTCCTGCGTGCCGGTGCGAGAAAAGGAACCCGAAAAGGCAGTATAAACAATGTATCCATACAAAATGTTACCGCAGAAATTCGGGCAGAAAACAATCCATTAAAAATAATGCCCGGAATTGTAATCGCGGGTCTTCCAGAGCAAATTATTTCAGATATTACCCTTAAAAATGTAACAATCAAATTGCCAGGCGGAGCAGAAAAAGCACTGTCTAAAATTGCTATAGAGAATACCAAAGACATACCAGAAAAGCCCAGCAGTTATCCCGAATACGATATGTTTGGCGAATTACCATCGTGGGGAGTTTTTATACGCCATGCCAAAAATCTACAAATTACAAGCCTTTTTATAACCGTAACAAAACCTGATACTAGAACAGCCGTCGTTTTAGATGATGTTCATCATGTTTCTTTCATGAAATTGAAAGTGAAGAAACAAGATAACAAGAAAAACATTTTTACGGTTAACTGCTCCAAAATTCAGCAATAATAAACCATTATAATATTCATTATTATGGGGGAAATTCTTTTTCTTGTTTTGAATAATTAACGAGATTAATAGTATAATTATTTTCTTTTAATAAGGAATAATAGTAGTATTTAATACATCAAGCGATAATTTTTAAGGTTAAAACAAACTCAAATCTATCAGTTTAAAATATAATACGCATTCAAGATTATATAACTATTAACAAAAACCACATTAATTATTATGAAAAAAAAATTACAGATTACTAAATTTTTGATGCTCGGACTTCTGATTTTAAGTCCTTTATGTTCACATGCACAAATTCCAAATCCGAATGCCGATACGGTTTATAATGGCTGGCGGGATGCATTCTTGATCAATTCCGGAGACGGAAACAAAACACCCTATTTCTGCCAGACTTTGGCAAACAGAGAAAGAGCTTTCTTTTGGCAGCAGGCGTATTTAATCACAACAGTTGAAGATGCTTATTTTAGATCGCCAAGTGACGAACGCAAACAGTTTATTTCTGATTTATTGACAAAATTAATTGCTCAGGATTTAACGGTTTGGACATGGGATTCCTGGAATGATGACCTGCAATGGGCAATGATTGCCTGCATACGCGGTTATCAGATTACAGGAAATACAACTTTCCGTGATGTTGCCGTAGACAATTGGTACAGAGTATTTGACCGCGGATGGGACAATACTTTTAATGGCGGAATTTGGGAAGATAACAATCAGATTCCCGACGGAGGAAAATGTGGTTTAAGCAACTGGCCTCAGATTATTCCGGGTTGTTTGATGGTCGAAACTCTGGCAACTTCAGATCCTGCAACAAGTGCCGATATTTTAAATAAATGCAAGCAGATTTATGCATGGGGAAGAACCCATTTGTGGGATCCGAATACAGGAAGAGTTTACGAAGGTTATTACCCAGATGCAACCCGCAATTTTTCCGGAGATGACAATTCTTATAATTATGGACTTTTAACCAATTCGGCAGCCTCTCTTTATAAAATAACAAAAGAGCAGATGTATTATGATGATGCAGTAAGAGTTGCCGATAAAAATATTGCCAAAATTAATTCTTTGTCTGGCGGTATTATGACAGAAGATAAATTTTGGAACGGTGGTTTTGGCGGCGAACAATTAGCACGAGGTATCGCAAAATTGGCAAACGAAAATTATCTTTGGAATAAATATTATCCGTTTCTAAAAGCCAATGCAGATGCTGCCTGGAGTCATAGAAGAACTGATTATAATTTTACACACAATAATTTTTCTACCCCGACACAAACTTCTGGTTACGATTTTATGGCTATGGAACTTACTGGTTGTGTAACAATTCAGCAAGTAACACCAGTTTTACAATCCATTCCGAATACAATTCAGGCTGAGAATTATCATTTAATGAATGGAGTTTCAACCGAACCTTCAACAGATGTCAACGGCAATAGAGTAGTAAGCTGGATTGATGCAAACGATTATATTGATTATGTAATTAATGTACCAGCTTCTGGCAGTTATACTATTAACTACAGAACCTGTGGTACAGGTACTGGTTCGGTAGCATTTCAACAAAACGGTGTTACGCTGGCTACTACAAGTTTACCGCCGACAGGAAATTGGACAACCTGGACTACAGTAAGTACTACGGTAAATTTAACAGCAGGAATCCAATCTATCAGATTATTAGCAAAAGCAAATGGCTGGAATCTTAACTGGTGGAGTGCGACACAAACAGGTTGTACAGCAACAGCAATAGTTCCTTACGTAAGTATAAACGGAGTGTGGACACAAACAGCAAATGCATCCTTAAATGCTGGAGGTAATGTTAGTTTTGGCCCACAGCCAACAACAGGCGGTACATGGAGCTGGACGGGACCAAATGGTTACACATCTACCAATCGTGAAATTACGCTTAATAATATTCAGGGAAACCAATTTGGAACTTATACAGCAAAATACACCAATGCCTGCGGTGCACAGAGTACACAAAATTTTGTGGTAACCAATACAAGTGCACAAACGCTATTTCAGGCAGAAAATGCAGCGATTACAAACGGCACAATTAATAACGGAGCAACAGGTCAATATGTTGATATGGAGTCTGGCGGTAAAATTGTCTGGACAGTACCAGCCCCTGCATCAGGAAATTATGCAGCTTCTTTTAATGTAGGAGTTCCGGCTGTGAGTACAAGAAATATGGGAGTTTACGCAAATGGTACAAGAATAGGCGCAATAAGTTCTAATGTAGTGGGCTTTTCTGTAAAAAGTATCACCTTACCGCTTGTTCAGGGAAATAATACAATTGAACTTAGAGATTCTGAAAACACAACAGAATTAAATGTAGATTATCTGTCTATTCCAACACTTAATGGAGCACAGTCGCAAGTTGCCAGTAGAATGGCTGTTACAGCGCCAGAGGTTGATTCTGCAGTAGATTCTACTGGATTTTATATGTATCCTAATCCAAGCGAAGGCGTTCTTAATATTGAACTTAAAGATGAAAAATACGATTCGATACAAATTTTCAACAGCACCGGATTTTTGATTTATTCAAAAGATATTAAAGGTGAAAATACCATTACAATTGATGGTCGTGCGATTTTGAAAACCGGAATCTATATCGTCTCGCTGCAATCTAAAAATAAAGTCTCAACAAAAAAACTATTGGTTAAATAAGAGATAAACTTCAATTTGTGGACGTTTTTGTTTTAGGAAAGAATCTTTCAATCCTATCACAAATACGTCCACTATTTATAAATGCAAATTTTATAAACCCATATTCATTTACCAAAACTTCATTACTATGAAAAAAATAAAACACTCATTATTAATTTTGCTATTACCTCTTTTTATGATGTCACAGATAAGAGTTGTCTGTGTTGGTAACAGCATTACAGCGGGTTATACATTATCTGATCCTGGTACTCAGGCATGGCCGGCTCAGCTTAACAAAATGTTAGGCAGTAAATATTCGGTTTTAAATTGCGGTGTAAGCGGAACGACCATGCTTAAGAAAGCCGGAAGCCCTTATTGGAATACAGGCTCTTTTACCAATGCCAAGAACTTTAATCCTGATATTCTAATCATATCGTTAGGTACCAACGATGCGCATCCGAGTAATTGGATTTACAAGAACGATTTCTACAATGATTATGCGGCAATGATAGATGAGTTTAGGCAAAACGGACGCAATCCAAAAATTTATGTATGCCTGCCTGCAACTAATTTTGGAGATACGGCTCAGATTAATAATACGCAAAACGAAGTTATCCCATTTATCAGACAAATAAGCCTGAATAAAAATGCCACTATTATAGATTTTAATACACCAACAAAAAATCAGAGAAATACATTGTTTAATGATAATCTTCATCCTAATGCAGCAGGCGCATTAGTTTTGGCAAATACGGCTTTCAACATTATTACAGCAGCTTTGCCTACTTTTTATCATGACTGTACTTATGGAGGTTATGCTATAAAACTGGGTATCGGCGATTATAATTTCAGCGCATTAAGTGCTCAGGGAATTTCTAATGATGATATTTCATCCATAAAAGTTCCTGCAGGTTATAAAGTTATAGGGTATGCCAATGATAATTTTTCAGGAAACAGCATAACACTTACAAGCGATAACACCTGTCTTGGTACATGGGATAATGTTATAACTTCCATAAAAGTACGGGCAAACGGAGTTACGGGCAAAAATGGAACATACTCTCTTCAAAACCGAAAAAGCGGTAAATACATGGATGTATATGGCGGAAGTTTAGCCGACGGCGCGGCGATTATTCAGTGGAATGGATCTGGCGCAAACAATCAGCAATTTACTTTTACGGATGTTGGCGATGGTGCTTACAAAATAACAAGTGTGCTGTCTGGAAAAGCACTCGATATTGGTGGAGGAAATACAAATAATGTTGTTAATTTGACACAATGGACTTCTAATAACGGATTGAATCAACAGTATATTTTACTGGCTACAGATAATGGTTTTTATAAACTAAAAGCAGCTCACAGCGGACGCATTATTGAAGTCTATGGCGGCTATACTACTAATGGTGAAAACCTCAATCAATATGACGATAATAATCAGTTGCATGGACAATGGAGTTTAACAGCAACGGGATCAGCCCTTAAAAAAGCAAGTGAAATTGAAAGTCTGGATGCTGATAGAAATACTATTTTGAATACAGACGAATCAAATAAAACAACAATATTTCCTAACCCTTCTTCTAATATTGTGACTGTAACAAATGTTCCTGCCTATACAGCAATAGTTGTTTTAGATATGAACGGGCAGGCACAATTAAAATTAAAATCTCTAGAGAAATCAAATGATTTTAAAATTGATATCAGCAGTTTAAAGAGAGGAACATATTTCATTAGAATTGGTGAAAATAACAAACAAGCTTTAAAATTTATAAAGAATTAAACTGAAAATATATTTTTAAAACTATGAAAAAAGCATAATCAAATAATATTTAAAGCTTTATAAATTTTGGTCAGCTTATCAATCGAACCTAAATTATTCTACAAGTAAATTATTATTTGATTTATGTTTTTTAAGTAGTGCTTTTTAAGGCTTAACAGTAAAATCTTGCTGTAATACATCAAAGCTGTTCCCGCCAATCATCACGCTAAATTTTCCTGGTTCAACAGTATAAATATTATCAATATTCCAAAAAGCCAATTTTGAAACAGGAAGTTTAAATTCCACTTTTTTAGATTCTCCAGCTTTTAAATTGATTCGCTTAAAATCTTTAAGTTCTTTTATTGGTCTTGCGGTCGAGCCGAATAAATCTTCTGTGTACAATTGAACTATTTCATCTGCTTGATATTTTCCAATATTTTTTAAATCCACAGTTACCGTTAAAACATCTGATTTTGTTAAAATAGCTGCTGATAAAGTAAGGTTTGAATATTCAAAAGTGCTGTACGATAACCCATATCCAAAATCATATAAATTATCAAAAGCAGCATCCAGATAATAGGAGGTTGTACCTAAAGAAGATTGTTTCGCTTCAAGCGGAATATCTTTCAATAAAGTTTCTGTTTTTTTAGCAGGTCTTCCGATTTTATCATGATTGTAATAAACCGGAATCTGTCCGACATACTTAGGAAAAGTAATAGGAAGTTTACCGCTCGGAATTGATTTTCCAAATAAAATATCGGCAACCGCGGGTCCGCCCATCGTGCCGGGATGCCATAAATATAAAACCGCATCAGAAAGTGCTGCTTCCTTTTCGATAGTTAAAGCTCTTCCAGCCATTATCATAGTAACGATTGGTTTTCCCGTTTTGCTCAATTCTTCAATTAAATCTGATTGTGCACCTTTTAAATTTATTTCTGCCAGAGAATGTGCTTCACCGGATAAAATAGCTTCTTCACCAAGAAACAGCAGCACAACATCAGACTGTTTAGCTGCTGTTACAGCTTTAGAAAAATTTACTTTATTATTATCTCTGCTAAAGGCAAGTCCTGGTTCATAAATAAATTTCACATTCTTTCCGTATTCTTTCTGCAAAGCTTTTAAGGGCGTTTGTGTCATCGCTTTTTCCCCGTCAAAAGCCCACGTGCCCATTTGATCGTGCGGAGCATCTGCCATTGGACCAATAATCGCGATCGTTTTTATTTTATCGTTTAATGGCAGTATGTTATTTTTATTCTTCAGTAAAACAAAAGATTCTTCGGCTGCTTTTTTTGCTGCCCGCAAATGACTTTCTGAATAAATAGTAGATTTCGCTTTTAAGTTCACATATGGATTTTCAAACAAACCCAGATTAAACTTTAAACGCAATATATTTCGAACGGCATCGTCGATTGTTTGCTGCTGGACTTTTCCCTCTGCAATCAAAGCCTCGATGTTTTGAACATAAGTGCCAGAAGCCATTTCGATATCTACTCCGGCATTGGCAGCTTTCATAGCTGCATCTTTATTATCTTCGCTAAAGCCTATTCGCACCATATCTCGAAGGCAATTGTAATCGGTAACTACGACACCGTTAAATCCCCATTCTTTTCTCAAAACAGTTCTCAGTAAAAAATCATTTCCGCTGGCAGGAATACCGTCATTTGTATTAAAAGAAGTCATTATAGTAGCACAATGAGCTTCTTTTAAAGCTTTCTCAAAAGGAGGAAGGTAGATGTTTCTTAATTGTCTTTCCGTTATGTTTGTCAAATTATAATCCCGTCCGCCTTCTGATGCGCCATAAGCAATAAAGTGTTTGGCACACGCTGCAATAGAAGAAGGATTAGACAAATCTTTTCCTTGAAAACCTTTCACCATAGCCACGGCCATAACCTCAGATAAATAAGTATCTTCGCCAAAACTTTCGGCAATTCTTCCCCAGCGGGAATCTCTTGCAATATCCATCATAGGAGCAAAAGTCCAGCGAATTCCTTTTTCTGATGCTTCTCTGGCCGCTATTTGAGAACCAATTTCTACAATTTCAGGATCAAATGAAGCAGCCTGCGCCAAAGGAATTGGAAACATAGTCTTAAAACCGTGAATCACATCTCGCGCAATTACCAGTGGAATTCCTAATCTGGATTCTTCTTTTGCTATTTTCTGCAATTGATTGACTAATTCGGGATTCTCTGCATTTAATATTGAACCCACTTCACCATTTCGGATCTGCTGATATAATTTATCAGAAGGATTACGTCCGTTGAGCTGATTCATTTGGCCAACTTTTTCTTTAAGGGTCATTTGGGCAAGCAAAACTTCTATTTTCTCTTCTGTTTTTTTATCCTGAGCATAACAAGATGTCCACGATAAACAGTTTAAAAGCAATACAGACACTAGAGAAAAGTAAGGGTATTTCATTTTTTAATTTTAAAATCGATTCAACTTAGACATTCCTAAATCTATCGTTTCAAATTGAAAATTACATTCTGCAAGATTTAGTTTTTTATAATACAGGACAGAATGTTAATACCCTGATTTTTTGTTGCAATTTTTTGTTTTATTTCCAAGTAATTATATCTTAAAAAAAAAACTCCCTTTTTGGAAAAAAAAGGGAGTTACAACTTGATTGTGGTTATTTTATTTAGGTTTAACATTTGCAAAAAGTAATCTGCCACGATTTTTCCATAATGAAAATGCCAAAAACAAAAAGCCTGCAAATCTTAAGATTTGCAGGCTTTAAAATTTACCCACTTAAAAGTCCTAAATCGATTCGAACCTGAATGCTATAGATATTATTTTACTGATTTTAGTTTTTCTTTAAAATGAAGTGCCACAATTCTGCCATAAAAATTAATCCGGAGAAAGATCAGTAAAAATTGTATCAGCTTTTTGTGCAATGAATGTAACAAGTCCAGACATAGACACGTCTTTTTTTTAGCGATGTATTATAGATTTATGTTGTGAAGGTTTTTTATTTCCGACATTACAAAAGTGCTGTGCGTACTGCCAATACTTTCAACAGAACCTAATTTATTAAAGACGAAATTCTGATAATGTTTCATATCCTTAGCAAAAACTTTAAGGATAAAATCATAATCTCCTGAAATATTATAACATTCCACCACTTCATCAATTTTCATAATATCCTCGACAAAGCTGTGGCCTATGTTACGATCGTGCTGTTTGAGCTTTATATTGCAAAAAACTATAAATCCATGTCCAAATTTCTCATGGTCAATCAAAGCGATGTATTTTTTGATGTACCCATTATTTTCCAGCTTCTTTACACGCTGCAGCACGGGAGTTGGCGAAAGATTTACCTGCGCGGCCAGTTCCTTGATGGTAAAACTTGAGTTGTTACCCAATATTTTCAGCAAAAGTAGATCGGTGTTATCGAGTTCTTCCATGGAATAAAAATCTTTTTAAGTTTCAAAAATACACGCAAAAAAGCAAATAACCCTCGTTTTGTGTTTTAAAACAGCTGAATACGCTTAAATAATAATATTTGGTAGCTTTTTAGTTGTATTTGGTGACTTTTCGCAGCAAATTGAGCTGATTAATGTTTCAGTATGAAGTTCACATTGAAATTGCTTTTTTTTTTAGGGTATTGGTATGGTTTACCGGTCTATATTGTAAGGAGTTTTATTCGTTCCAAAGTGGATAATCAGTGTAACCATGTTTACCACCCCCAAACATTGTTGCCCTGTCCGGTTTATTAAGCGTGGCATTTTTTTCAAACCGTTCAGGCAGGTCAGGATTTGCGATGTATAACGTGCCAAAGGAAATAAGCTTTGCTATACCTTTTTCAAGTTCTGCTTCGGCAGAAGCCTTGTCATATCCTGAATTAGCAATAAGTGTCTGACGTATTTTCCTTCCAAAGAATTCAATCTCGTTTTCAGCGACATAATGTTCAGGCGAAGGGAAATTGGAACTGCGTCTCATGAGTTCCACATGGGCAAAGTCCAGTTTGTTCAGTTCTTCAATCAAATAGGTATAGGTGGTGGCAGGGTCATCCAGTATCATATCGCCATAGGGATGGTAAGGAGATAATTTAATACCGACCTTTTCACTTCCCACCGCACTGATTAATTCCTGCATCACATCCAGTACAAAGCGGGCTTTGTTAGGAATGCTGCCGCCGTAATCATCTGTCCTTTGGTTGGCACTTTCAGCTAAAAACTGGTTGGGCAGATAGCCGTTGGCAGCATGAAGCTGAACCCCATCAAAACCTGCAGCTATAGCATTTTTTGCGGCGTGGCCGTAGTCCTTTATAGTCTGCTTGATTTCCTGGATTGTCATTTCCTGAGGTATTTCGTAATCTTTCTTACCCTGGGAGGTAAAATGCTGCATTCCCCTTATAGGCAGGGGTGATGGCGCGAAAGGGAGTCTGCCGTTCCTGTCTACAGAATGCCCCATGCGTCCGGTGTGCCAAAGCTGAGCTATAATAACACCGCCTTTATCGTGTACTGCTGCTGTTACTTTCTTCCATGCGTCAATTTGTTGATTGTTAAAAATACCCGGAGTGAGCGGACTGCCGGTAGCTTCTTCACTGATTCTTATGGATTCGGTAAACAGCAAACCTGCGCTTGCCCTTTGGCTATAGTATTCTATTGTCATATCACCCACCAAGCCATTTATGTCTGTACGGCCTCTGGTCATTGCAGCCATGACCATTCTATTTTTTAGGCTGACACCGCCTAACTGTGTTTTTTCTAAAAGTTTCATACCGCTTTTTTAAAATTGTTATTGCTGGTCAAAGACAAACAGCTAAACATCATCTACAAATTCTTCTGTGGTTAGACTTATTGCTGATGCAGATCATCTACGTCATCTGAGGGAGATATTTTTTGTCAATCCACTTATTGAAGTTTTTTCTATAAAAATTACACTTCTTTCCGTTGAGCCATACGCTGAGCGATGATGCTGGCGGCAATTAATTGAAAGGCGTGGTAAAGCATAAGTGGCAACAATATGATGCCGGTTATGGTACTATGCTGAAAGAGTACTTTTGACATGACCGTGCCGTGTACCAATGACTTTTTAGACCCGCAAAATAAAACAGTAATACGATCTTCAACTGAAAAGCCAAACAAGTGGCTGAGCAGTCCAACACAAAGGAATACAGCGAAAAACAAACCAATCATCCCTACAGCAAGTCCAGCAAGTTCTAGAGCGGTGAAGCCTTCAAAAAGATGCTGGGAGAATGATTTACAAAACGAGGTATAAATAATGGTGAGGATAACTCCCTGATCGAAATATTTGAGCTGTTTCTTATATTTTTCGGCAATGGCGCCAAAACGGGAGTTAAGGCTTATACCTATGATGACAGGCAACAGGACTTGAAGAATCAGCTTTATAAAGATTTCAGTGGCATCAAAATCGCCTGTTGCAGAAGCGATGAACAGCCCAACCCAGATCGGCGTAACCACTACACCTATCAAACTTGAAATGCTCGCATTGAAAATGGCTGCGGGAATGTTGCCCCTGGCGATGGAAACCATGACCACAGAAGAGGAAACTGTAGACGGTAAAGCTGCCAGAAAAAATATACCCAGCCAAAGCAGCTCCAAGCCGTTGTTAATGAACAATGGCCGAAATGCCAAAACGATGAGCGGAAAAAACAAAAAGGTTGTTAACTGGACGACGATGTGCATTTTCCAGTTGGCAAGCCCGGCTTTTAGTTTTTCAATACTCAGTCGCAAACCATAAAACAAGAAAATAAACGATACGCCTACATTGGCAATTTCCTCCAGCGAAACAGGTTTTTTGACCATTCCTGGCTGAGGCAAAAAATAAGACAACAGGATCATGATGCCTATCATTAACAGGAAACCGTCGAAACCTGCTTTGCTAAATACTTGTAATAACTTTTTCAATTTGATCTTTAGTATGTCAATTTAGAATTTTTTAAAGCCAATCTGGCTGATAATGGAGTTTTTCCTAAAACTGTAATCCCGGAACGCATTGTAGATTGTGACTATATCCCAAATTCTCGGCGTATAATTTCTGCTCCTGCGCTTAAGGCATTTAACTTGCCTCTTGCCACATTTCGGGACAAAGGCGCCATACCGCAGTTTGTCGAAGGGTAAAGGTTTTCGATATCTACAAACTCAAGAGTTTTACGCAGGGTGTCAGCGACTTCTTCCGGTGTTTCGATAGTGTTGGTTGCCACATCAATTGCACCAACCATTACTTTTTTACCGCGAACCAGTTCAATTAAATTAAAAGGCACGCGCGAGTTGTGGCATTCTAACGACACAATATCAATATTGGATTTTTGAATTTTAGGGAAAATTTCCTCGTACTGACGCCACTCTGAACCTAATGTCTTTTTCCAGTCATTATTCGCTTGTATGCCATAACCGTAACAGATATGTACCGCAGTTTGACATTTTAAACCTTCAATGGCGCGTTCTAATGCTGCCATTCCCCAATCGTTTACTTCATCAAAGAACACATTAAATGCAGGTTCATCAAACTGGATAATGTCTACCCCGGCATCCTGCAGTTCTCTTGCTTCCTCATTGAGCAATTTCGCAAATTCCCATGCCAGTTTTTCACGGCTCTTGTAATGATCATCATATAAGGTGTCTACCATTGTCATCGGGCCAGGCAATGCCCATTTTATAGGTTGATCTGTCAGTTTACGTAAAAATTTGACATCTTCGACAAAAACTGCTTTTTGGCGTGCAACCTCTCCAACAACAACTGGAACACTTGCATCATAACGGTCACGGATTTTTACGATTTTACGATTTTCAAAATCTACGCCGCTTAAATGCTCGATAAAAGTGGTTACAAAATGCTGGCGTGTCTGCTCACCATCACTAATGATATCTACCCCTGCGAGCTGCTGTTCATGCAGAGAAATACGCAGAGCATCCTGTTTTCCTTCGATTAGCTGCTCTCCTTCTAATTTCCAAGGCGACCAGAGTTTTTCAGGTGGTGCAAGCCAGGCAGGTTTGGGTAAACTTCCAACAATTGAAGTCGGTACTAATTTTTTCATAACAAAATATTTTTAATGTGCTGTATTAATTAAATAGCAAAATTGGCAGACCATTGTTCTAAGACGTTCTTGTAAGGTTTAATGAAATGCTCTTCAGCATATTTACCTTGTTCAACGGCAAGTCGGCTTCGCTCTTCGCGGTCATAATCCACCCGAGTCAGTGAATAATCTTCGTGTTTAAGACTAGGCTGGTAGATTTTCCCAGCCGCTGAATTTGCATTGTAAATTTCAGGGCGATAAATCTTTTGGAAAGTCTCCATGGTGCTGATTGAGCTGATTAGTCCAAGATCAGTATAATCAGCAAGCAGATCTCCGGAATGATAAAAAGCCATTGGTGCCAAACTGTTCGGAGGCATGAAAAAACGAACTTTTAAACCCATTTTAGAGAAATATTCATCAGTGAGTGAATACTGATCCTGCAGATACTCAAAACCCAAAACGGGATGTTGATACTCAGTACGAGTATAAGTTTTGTTGCTCGATACACTTAGGCAAATTATCGGTGACATCTTAAAGTGCTCTTTGTAAGTGGCTGAACTCACAAAGCACTTGTAAAGTTTTCCATGCAAATCACCAAAATTTTCAGGAATACAAAAATTAGGTTTATTTTTATTGTACTCGATCAATAAAATACTGAAATCATAATCACGAACATAAGAAGAAAAATTATTTCCGGCGATACCTTCGATACGCTGGTTAGTCTTACGGTCAAAAATATTTGTTTTTAAAACTTCAATCAACGGCAGATTGTTGATGCCATTCTTATCATCAATACTCATCGTTACTGTGATGATTTCAAGTTCTACAAGATAACGATCAGCTTTAGGATTATCCAAATGAGCCAATGCATTGAATCGATTGTTAATCATATTTAAGGCATTACGTAAGTTTTGTTGACGATTATCTCCTCTAGCCAAGTTTGCAAAATTGGTCGTCAGACGCGTTTGACTTAAGGGGTGATAGTTTTCATCTAAACAAGTGCTTTCTAGCTTGAATGCAAAATCATACTTGAGGGTATCCTGAGTGTTTTCCATATATTTCTTTTTGGTTTATTCTTGAATCTGCTAATATGATCGCTTACATCTAATCTTTTTAGTTATTTATACTGCAAATTTCAAAATAAAAGATTAATAAGTCAAATAATGAATTATTATAAGATAATTTAGCTATAAGTTTATATTTTTAAAGATTAATAATCTTTTTTGAAATGTTATAATGAATGAAAACAGATAATTTCTCTTTACAGACTTATATAGGATTGATTTGAAACTGCCAGGTGCTTCAAAAAGTTGCTAAATAAACAGCCAAAGAAATTGCAAGGCTTGCCTATTTATATGATTCACCTGTTTATTAAAGAATCAAAAAATTTGAAAAAGAAAGTTATGATAGAAAAATAAAATTGTAAATGGTAAAAAATGGATACAATGATTGTATGTTTCTCTCACATCTGTCACGATTCAGCGATGGGTTTATAAGTTAACACCTATCATTGAGTCGGAGATGAAAAAGGGAAAAAACTTTGTGGGGTATAACCAGAGACTTGATAAAACCTGCATCAAAATAAAAGGCATTTTTTGCTGTTTAGATTTTGTAGATGATAAATTTTAGTACAATCTCTAGAAACTACAATGGATAATCATTGATGATGCTTACAGGCTGGATTAATATCAATACAACTAATCTGGCAGTTTTAGGAAATGTAAAATATTAATTTTCCAAACGGCCTCAACAGATTCTGATTCTACCTAATACAATAAATACGGTGGCTTACTTTTGTCTTGACAAACTATCTGTCAAGCGTGTAAATTAACAAGATTCATGAAAGAGCCACCCTGAGGGGGTCTTTTTAATATTAATCAGGCCTGTTTGGCAAATCAAATGTTTTCAGCTCATCGCTTCGCTTTTGCTGGAATTTAAATTCAGCCTTCCTTAATTGCCTTAGAGATCACTTCGGTAGTGTTTTTTGTCTGTGTTTTTCTCAATATATTGCGTCTGTGGGTACTGATGGTCTGGATACTCAAGAAGAGTTTTTCTGATAAAGTTTTGCTGTTGTACCCTTGAATGAGATATTTCAATATTTCTTTTTCCCTATTTGTCAATATCTGCTTTGCAGGCTTAAAAACGGACTGCAGTTCTATATCAATAAAGGAAGGCTCGTCTTGCAGGCCAATGAGAGTACAGGTCTGCAGCTGTCTATTAATGGAGTAATGTCAGTATCAATGGCCAGTACCCTCAGAGCGCCTCCCCCAGGAGAGGTCTTTATGCAGACCAATTTATCAGCAATATATAAAATGAGTAACGTAAATTTTCATCTTCCTCAACTAAAAGTTTAAACTACTTTATTTTTAAATCTTTGCCAGCAATGTCTTCCCAGCGGTAAAAATGAAATGTTCTATCGGTACTCATAGCAACAAACAAACCATGTTTAAAATCAGCATTTAAAGGAATGCTGGTTATTTCTGAGCCATCGCTTTCTTTTGCTAAAACATTTACTGTCTTTAAGTGTTTGTGCTCAAATGGATTGCCTTTTGTGCCTTCACGGCTAAAAATCTGGAAACGGTTTGCGCCTTGATCTGATACTAAAATATAACCTGTCGTAGCAGTCAGCTTATAAATAGAAATACCCTCATGGTCTACGGCAAAACCTGTTGTGGCAAAAAGAGATAATTGTTCGTTTCCTTTAGATGGATCTGCATAATATTGGCGTACACCAAATTGCTCATCAGAATAATAAACATATCCAAGTTCGTTATCTACAGCAATTGATTCTATTTCTTTTTTACCGCTGTATTCTCCAAATTTTCTAACAAAAGTAGCTTTTACTTCTCCTTTTCCATTGTCTTCTAATAAATATTGAAAAAGATACCCGCCAGTTTTAGGACCGGTTTTGCGTCCTACAATAACATATATTTTGCCATCTTTTGCAGTATAAACGGCAACACCCATTGGAGCATTATAATCGGGTTCGGTCTCGTTTTCGAAAACTTTAATACCCCCGTTGTCAACAGGTTTCATATCTGGGATAGAAAAGATTCTAAGGTCGTTTCCTAATCTTTCAGTAGTAATGGCGATATCTGTTGGTTTTCCGTTAAGAATCAATCCGTAAGCAATATCTACATTATTGGGTCTTTTTAGATTTTTAACGGTTTTGTCTTTCAATATCTTCCCTTGCAGGTCAAATACATAAAGTCCTCCATCTTGTTCTTTATCGGTACCTATAACCAAACTTTTTGAAGCATCATCTTTATTAATCCAAATAGCAGGATCATCACTGTCAAATTGCACAGGTTCGGAAACATAAACTGGTTTTATTATTTTGACGGCTTTTGCAGGAGTGCTTTTTTTCTTCGTTTGACTGTAAACTGATTGTACTGAAAACGAAAGTAAAACTATAATAAGCAGTGTATTCTTGATCATTTTATAAATGTTAATGTAATTGTTGATTTATTTTGCTGGGCCATAAGCACCGATAAAAGTTGCTGGTGCTGGTGAAGCATAAGCTAACCCATTACTAAAAGTTATAGGATTGCTAAAATGTCTCACAAAGTTAGTGGTTCCTTTGCCAAGCGCAGTAGAGTTAGATTTTAAATGAAAATCCCAAGTAATATCAAAATCTGGACTGCTTACAGGATTGTTTAGTGGATAATTCACAAAACCTGGATCGTTTTGTCCTGCAGTTGTCCCTATAACGTCGTTTTTGCCACCAATTACATCTTTAGAAGGTTGAAATTGATTTACTGTTGTTTGGTCGTAACCATAATAAAGGTTATTGCTAAACTCTGAGCGTGCATCTTCTAAACTTTTAGTATCTCTTTTGATACCGAAACGGGTATTAGCAAATAAATTATTATAGATGTGTGCTATTACAGCATTTTCTACCCAAATTGATCCGCCTTTTGCAGTTGGTCTTCGCCATCCGGTATTTACCATAGTATTGTTATAAGCAACAATATCAGCTTGTGGATTTCTAAGACCTGCGTTAGATAGTTTAAATGCATTTGTATTGGCGCTATATATCAAATTATAAGCCGCGTCAACTAAACAGCCTGATTTAAAATTCATAGCCTCGCCTCCAGAAACACCTGTTGTATAGAAAACATTATTCGAAAAGATAATACTGCCGCCTTCTATATAAGTACAATCTTCTTGAAAATTTCTAATGATAGAGTTCGTAACCACCAATTTTCCTTTTACATTCGAGAACCACAAAGCAGGTAAGTTTTCGCCGGCAACCGCTTTGTATAAGCCTAATTTTACCGATGTAGAAGCATCAGAAGTAGTACTTCCGCCATATTCTAAAATAGTGTGGTCTAAAATAAGTTCACTGCAAGTTTGAGTGGCTAAAATTCCGCCCCATTTTTTACCAAACTTATTGTCTACAGTTCTGTCTTTTTCCTGTACTGTAAATTTCACAGGGTTGTCGGCAGTGCCTAAAGAGTATAGATTACCTTTTACAATAAATTCAGTTTTTGCCACTGGATCCATAATTACAGTAACACCTTCTTCTATGGTTAGTGATTTTCCTTCTGGGATAATTACATCTCCAGTAATATTATGTGTAGTTCCTTTTTGCCAGATTCCTGAGATTTCACCAGAAGAAGAACCGCTGTCAACACTGGTGTCAACGTCGCTGTTCGCATCTTCGCAGCCTGCTACAGATATTATAATTAGTAATAAAAAAGCAGTACTAAGGTTTTTTAAAATTGTTTTCATTTGTATTTAATTTCTTCAGGATTAATTAATATTTGTAACGAAAGCCAATAAGATAACTTTGACCATAATAATCATCTCTTATTAGTGTTCTGCCCTTATATTCTATATTATTTTCTGCAATGTTAGCGTTTGCTGCATTTGTGCCTTTTATAAATAATTTGTTTGGCGTATTTAAGATGTTGTTTGCTTTTAGGTAAATACTAAAGTGCGATTTAAATCTTTTTTCAACTGACGCATCCATTTGTAAAAAGCCTTCCTGCCATAAATCATTGTCCACAAATTGAGAAACGGTATTAATACGAGGACCAGTATAAGCTGCAGCAATTTGCGCATCCCATCCATTTTTAGTATCCTTATAAAGTATAGAAGCATTTGCAATATGTGCCGATTGTCCATAAAGCGGTCTGGTCTGCATTACTGATATTTTTTGCAGATTCCCATTTTCGTCGATAATTTTTTTATCTTTTGGAGTCGTAATTTTAGAGTCGGTGTAAGTATAGTTTACTTTAAATCCAACTTTGTTAAAAAACTTGATATAATCCAATTCTACTCCAAAGTTTTTTGCTGTACCAAAGTTGCCTGGACTATAATAAGTGTCTTGTCCACGGGTTGCATCGGCCAAAAATGTATATTCTATAGGATCTTTAATATTTTTATAAAAAGCACCTAAAAATAATTGCGAGCCAGCTTCTGGAAACAACTCATATCTTAAATCATAATTGTCAGCAACTGCAGGCTTTAAATCAGGATTACCTCTTTCTTGGTATTCTTCGTTAACCACTTTACTAGGTACAATTTCGTAAAATCCAGGACGATTTAACGAGCGGAAATAAGAAGCATGTAATTGTTGTTTGTCGTTTAAAAAATATTTTAAAGTTAAACTAGGCAGCGTATAAGTGTAAATTTGATTTCCTGTTGGGCGAAGCTCTCCGGCAGGAAAAAGAAGATTGTAACCTTGGTTGGTATTTTCTATACGCACACCGCCTATAGCCTGCCATTTTTCTGTTTTATAATTGAACATTCCGTAACCAGCGGCCGTTTTTTCACTAGCATCATAAGTTAAAGAATTGCTTACTGCGCCCGTTGGATTACTTACTACTAAATCTAATTGCGTATAATCTGTAAAATCTACACCGTAAACAGCATTTGGATTTGTTGGTGCCAAAGTATAATTATTATAAAAACTGCTTCTTTGTTTATCTCTGTAAAGTCCTCCTGCAGAAAAATCGACATTGTTACCAAATAAAGCTACTCTGTATGTTAAATCTAAATAACCAGCTAAATCTTCATCTGTATTACGTTCCCAACGGTGTGTAATTGGATTAATAGCTAATTTGGTACGGGTACTTACAAAGTTTTTCTCTTCACCATTAACAATAATATTGGTGTTATCCGGCACTTCATTACTTGCAAAAGAGTAAACTCCTGACCAATGAATTTTCAATCGATCATTAAATAAAGTATTATCTCCTTGTAAAGTGTTGTTGTAAATTTGCTGCTTTGTAAAACGTGTTCTTGTAGCATAAACCAATTTTGCGTCACCAGTTTCTGGGTGATACTCAGAAGAATAATCGGTGGTAAGTGTATTTCTGGCCTGAATATTATCCAGATTTAAGAACATACTGTACAAACTAATTTTGTTCGATGGATTTATCTGGTAATCTAGCTTTCCTTGTACACCGTATCGTTTTTGCTGTTCAGAATATTCACGATAATTTTTACTAACAATGCTTGAAAATGCATCCGTACCAACAAGTTGTGTATTATAAAGAGTAGAGTTGCTGCCGCGATAAGAGTTTTGATAACTACCTGCAACAAGAATCCCAAGTTTATTGTCAAAAAAACGTTTACCCAACGAAATACTAGATGTAAAATTAGGAGCTGGATTTGTGTATTTATAATCTAATGTTCCTTTTGGAAAATCTTTCGAAGTAGCTTCATAATTTTTAGAATTTAACTCATACGGAGATTTTTTGTTAATCTGGTCGTATTCGTATCCCATAAATTTTCTATCAAAAAACATCTGATTGTAGCCTTCAGAAAAATTAATATTGAAAATAGGTTTAGAAGCAGGAGCATCTTTCATTACCATATTTACGGCACCGCCTATGGCATCTCCTTCCATATTTGGAGTTAATGTTTTATAAACTTCTAATCGATCTAATAAGTCAGAAGGGAATATATCTAAAGGAACATAACGATATTTATTATCAGGACTTGGTATTTTTACTCCATTAACCAGCGTATAGTTGTAACGTTTATCCATACCTCTAATAATAGCATATTGACCGTCTCCATTACTATTTCTCTCTATCGACACGCCTGAAACACGTTGAATTACATTGGCAACCGTTAAGTCTGGAGATATTTCTATTGCTTTACCAGATACAATATTGGTCACTTGGGTGTATTCTTTCTCTAACCTTCGGGCGGTGTGTTCTTCATTTGCACCTCCATTGCTTTTAATGACAACTTCATTTAATACTTTGCTTTCAGGCTGCAAGTAAAATTTTAAATCTTGAGAACCTTCTTTGTCAATTGTAATTTCTTTCGAAATACTTTGATAAGTGGTATAGCTAATTTTTAAGGTATAATTTCCAGAAGATAATTTACTAAGTTTAAAAGAACCATCAAGCCCGGTAACGGTGTTCTCATTGGTGTTTGTCAACGAAACTGATACACCAACCAAAGGTTCTCCTGTTTCAGAATCGTAAACATTACCTTTAAGATCCGATGCTTTTGCTGATAGTGTAAGAAAAAAAGAAAGAGTAAAAAGAAATATAAAGTTTTTCATGGAATTATTTTTCCGCAAAAATAGAAGCACAGTATTAAGCTAATGCAACCTAATAGTTAACAATAAGACACACATAAATTATTTATTATAGTAATATTAAGCGCCGTCAGATCCAAGCCAAAACAATAAAAAAAAGAGAGAAAAACATTTTAAAAATTAGATATATTACCTCTTTTATGGTTTTATATTTGAACAATTAAGAATAAAATCAAAAATCAAGTTTGAGATATTGAGTTTTTAGATTTTTTAGAATAGTTAGACACTATTTCATAAAGAATCTAAATTGTAAAGTGCGATAAAATAAAAAACCTGCTAATACTTGGATTTGAAGGTTTAACCGCGTTTTTTATGGTTTCTTGAAAAGATTGAAAAGCGGCCTTTTTACTCCTTTTACCCTTTGAATATTCAAACCTAGACTCTGCAGTGCTTAATTGTGCTAAGTATTTATCTTTCGAAAATGTAATACGCTATGATTTTGCCACTAAACTAAAAATGTGTAAGATTAGAACATTAAAATCTCTAATTCGCCTTATATTTCTGTGGAAAAAAGGTGTCAACTCTACTTCTTTATTGTTATGGTTCACGCTGTAATTTATGCATGTGAATGTTTTATGCTTCAATGGAGAGGCTATTTTTTAGGTATTATTCTCTTAAAGCTTGTAACTTGCCCATTACACGATCAACCATTTCATTACAATAAATTAGATTAAATTCAAAAATTTCAGCGGATGTATATGATTTTTCAATTTCTTTTCTGAGCATAGTTTTGGCTCTATTAAGCCTGACTTTTACATTTGATTCGCTGATGTTTAAAACATCGGCAGTTTCTGAAATATTTAATCCATTAATTTCACGCAGTGAAAAAACTACACGATACTCTTTGGGTACCTGACTTAATGCGGTTTCAATAATGTGCCCTAATTCTTTATTCATTATAATCTTATTTGTATCAGTGTTTTGATCCCCTGAAAAAACTGGTATAGCATTATTTTTTATATTTTTTAATACTTCATTTTTTGAACTGAATTTTTGCTGTTTTTTGTAACAACAGTTTAGCATTATTTTGATAATCCAAGTTTTAAATGTCGATCGTTTTTCAAATTTTATAAGATTAGTATAAACAGAAATAAAGGCTTCCTGCATTAAATCCTGGGTATCTTCATGATTATAATTATAAGATCTTCCGATTTTATAGAGATAAGGATTGTATCTTCTGATTAAAATTTCAAACAAAGCAAATTCGCCCTGAACAATTTTGTCTATAATATCAGTATCAGAGTATTGTTCGTTTATTTTCATAGTTTATTTTAGGTAAAGCAATTATAAAAGGCAATGAAAATATTGAGTTTACAATCAAAAACTGTAAACTCAATATTTAGATAATTTATGATACTATTTTTGCTATTCTTGCTAATGAAAATGCTGCAACAGCCATTACAAAATCTCTAACCGCAACATCTAAATAAGTGCCGCTAAATAATAAAGTCAAGCCAATAAGCGTTAACCAAGCCGCCACAATATACCCTCCAATTGCTGGTTTTACTAAAACTATTATTCCGGCAATAATTTCAATTATTCCTACTATCATCATAAAAGTATGAGGATTAAAGGGAAGCATATTAATAGCTCCCGGACTAAGATAATTTTCCCAGTTTGTCAATAAATTGGTAAATTTATCAAGACCCGCTACAATTGGAACGATCCCAAAAGTTATTCGTAATAAATTGAAAGTTGGTGTAAAGTTTGTTTTTAAACTGTTTGTTTCCATTTTTTTAAATTTAATAGTTATATTTAAAAGTAGAGGAAACGAGATAGTAAAAGGTTACAATAAATATACAAATTATTTACCAGAAGTAATTTTGTATGCACAAATACTAAACGATTTTTGCTTGTAAGTTGTTGTATAAGTGGTGAATACTTGATTTGTTATATTGCGGCATTATGCAGATTTTTTATTTTTGACATTACAAAAAGTGCTCTGCGTACTGTCAGTACTTTCGACGGAACCTAATTTTTAAAGACGAAATTCTGATACTGTTTCATATTCTTAGCGAAAATCTTAAGGAATTCTTATGGTGTAAGTAACATTCCGATTCGAACCTAAACTCGAAAGACCTTTATTTTACTGATTTTTTGCTTCTTCAAAAAGTACTGTGCCACGATTCTGCCACAAAAACTAGAATGATTTTTTTATGAACTTTACCTCGAAATATTAATCATCAATCAAAAATGCAATTGTTCTTACGAATGCTTAGAAAGAAACATTCTCACCTGAGACGGATAGTAATTCGTTAATCATTTTTGCGCTGGCTCCCCAGACTTTATGATCTTTCACTTTGTAATAAGGTGTTAAAACCAAATCGTTTGAGATTGGTATCGTGGCAGAATCGATAATCTTCGGATCTGCAAAATAATTTAATTTTACTTCTAATATTTCCTCAACTTCATATTCATCTGCGATAAAATCAGGTCTGTGAGGAAGGTATCCTACAACCGGAAGAACAAAGAAATTACTCGGACCAATATAAATTTCCGTAAGCGTTCCTAAAACTTGTATATCCTCAATTTTTACTCCGATTTCCTCCTCGGTCTCCCGTAATGCCGTTTGGATTAAATCTTTATCGGTCAATTCATATCTTCCTCCGGGCAGACCAATTTCTCCCGAATGAAAACCATTGTATAAAGGTCTTAAAATCAAAGGAAAATAAACTTCGTTTTTGTGCGGGTACAAAAGAATTAAAACGGCGCTTTTACGTGTTTGTTCATCAGGCTTTAAGTCAAGGTATTTTGCTGATAAAGCTTCCATAACTTTGTGGGATGCTTCGGCTGGAAGAGGCTTTTTTAAATTATTTCTAATTTTTTCTATAAATGAAATAAAAGATTTCATGGCAGCAATAATTATGATTAGACAGGATTAGTTAAACCCAGAGAATATTTTAATAGAAAAGAGGCCAGTTTTCTATTTTAAAAATCAGCCTCTATAATCTTTAGCATCCGCAGGAAGTGTCGTTACAAGATTGTCCATACGCTGCTTCAGCGGTTATTGTAGTTTTTAAATAACTATCAATAGTTGGTTTTAAAGTTTCAAAACCCTGGAAGCCGTGACTAATCACTTTAACCGCTCCATTTTCAAGAGTAAGAAGAGTAGGAAATCCTTTTACGCCCAATTGTCGGCTGAATTCAAATCCCTGAACCGTTTTGCGTTTCATTTCATCTGAATTAAAATTTTCAAGAAAAAGCTTGCTGTCGATTCCTATTTTTTCGGCAAGACCGGCTAAGATTTTTTCGTCTGTAATATCTTTACCTTCCACATAAAATGAAACCTGTAAAAGACTCAAAAATTCAAAGTCTTTGTTGGGGATCAATTGCTGAACCGTTGTAAGAGCGCGGCTTGATGGTTCTGTATCATATTGAAAAGTATCGGATACGAATTTCATTGAATGATCAAAATACTGTCCGCTGCGCTGGTTTACATTGTTCCAGTGAAATTCAAGAAAGTCATTATAGTCTGCATCAACTTTTTGTTTACTTCCCGGTGAGAAGCCGCCAGAGATAATCTGCAGATCAATTTCAGGATACTCTTTTTTTAATTGTTTGATGACCGGGCTAAAACCGTAACACCATGAACACATTGCGTCTGTGAAATAAAACATTTTCATAATTCTGAATTTTAAGATTTTGTATCAACATGTAAGAATAATTTTTGCTATTCTTTCTTTTTGTCAATACAAAATTAGCCACATCCTTAAAGTTAGAATTTCATGAAAAGTTCAAAAAATGTTCTGTAAAGTTTAGATTAAATTAGAATTTAAAACTTTTGCTGAAGCTGTTTGGGCGTATCTCTGTATTTCTGTTTAAAGGAAGATATAAAATGCGCCGGTGTTTCAAAACCAACTTCATAGGCAACTTCGGTAACGTTCATTTCCGATTTCAGCAATTCATATGCTTCTTCCAATCTGCGCTGCATGATCCATTTTCCGGGATTCATTTTAAAGGTTTGGGTGAACTTTCTTTTAAAAGTTGACAAACTGTAGTTGGCAAGGAATGCATATTGTTCAAGAGATATATTTTCCTTATAATGGCTCTGCATAAGCTTTACTAAATCTGGATTTAAGTGTGTATCCAGACTGCGAAGCTGCGCTTCAAAAAGATGTCCGTTGGGCGCAGAAATTAATATTTGTAATAGTTCCTTTATTTTCAATGGCAGTAATGACTGTAAGCGATTTGTATCATTTTTAGTAGCCATACAGCTTTGAAGTTGTGTCATAAAAATAGATAAGAGTCCATCTTCTTCCAGCAGCGCCATATCCCGATCATTCTGCGGACAATTTTCAAAATCTGATTTAGCATTTTTGCCTAATATACTGTCAACCTGAGATTGAAGCCATTCATCAGAAAAAAAGATTATAATACATTCGAAACCTTTATCGGGATCTTCGACTTTATCGGAAACCAGATAAGAACCTTTTTTCATAAAAAAGCCTGAACCAGCCGGTACAATCATTTTACTTCCGTGATCTAAAATCTCTTTTGTTCCCTCTAGTACTACGCTGATAAGATTCATGTGAACACACATATCTGCCATCTTAATTTCTCGCTTTTGTTTATAGTGGAAGAGAAAAATACTTTCATTCCAAGAGAAAACATCAGGAGTTTCTTTTATAATAACATTGCAATTAAGATTTTCCATAATCGTAGATTTTAGCCAGAATTTAATGATTTACAAAGTTGTATCGCCGTATGTGTTTATCAAATGGACAATTTTGACATTATAATGGATAATTATTACTTTCCTTTTTTTTAGCATCTTCATCATTAATTAAAACAAAAAAACTATTCAGTAAAGTATTATTTTTTTAGTAAATTTTTTCGGATCCTGCTAAGCGTTTCAGCAGTAATACCAAGATAGGAAGCGATCATGACCTGTGGAAAACGCTCCAGGAAATTAGGATAAGTATGCAGCAGATTGCTGTATCGTTCTTCTGCGTTAAGACTAATAGAAGAATGAATGCGCCTTTGGGTCGCTACAGCACCTTTTTTATCGATCTCTCTTATCATAATATCGACTGCATTAACATTTTTCCTTAATTCATCCAAATGGTCTTTTGTAATCATTAACACATCAGAATCTTCAAGCATTTCGATGTTATAAATGGATGGAGTACTAAAATTATAACTTTCAAAATCTCCAAGCCACCAATTTTCTACCGCAAAACGAAAGATATGTTCCTGCCCGCGGTCATTAACTGCAAACACTCGACCAGCACCCTTTATAATAAAAGACATGTATTTACAGATATCGCCTTCCTGTAAAAGATATTGTCGTTTTCGTAAATGTTTCGTCATAAAAACAGCTGCAACGAGTTCTTTTTCAGACATAGTCAGCTCCAAACCCGATTTGGATTCTATATAGGAAAATAGCGGTTCGTGTGATATAATAAGCAATGGAAACAGTTTTAGGTTTAATTTCTGTAAAAGTATGATATTTTTTTACTGCTTTTTACTTGACAAATGTCAAGATTATTTACCTGCATTTGTCAATATCCATCTTTTCACTTAAATGCAATTTTGAATTATGAAAATGTCAAATTTTAAAACACATTAAAATGAATTCAAAATCACTAAGCAGCTTAGTCCGTTTAAACAGACAGGGACCACCATCTGTACTGCAATATACGAAAGATAGTATTGCAGATCCGCAGGGAAATGAAGTATTAATCAAACAAGAAGCGATTGCCTTAAATTTTGTTGATGTTCTATTTAGAAACGGAAGTTTTCCATTAAGTAATCTTCCAACAATTATCGGAGTTGAAGCTGCTGGTACAGTTGAGGCTGTTGGTCCACTTGCTAAAAAATTTAAGCCAGGGGATAGGGTTGGCTACTTCTTTTCTCTAGGTGCTTATGCTGAGCGTAGACTTATTAATGAGCAGGAACTTATTGCGATTCCGGACGATATCAGTTTTGATCAGGCAGCGTCATTAATGGCCAAAGGAATGACAGCCAGAATGCTTATAAAAGAAGCTTATCCGGTTCAGAAAAATGATATTATCCTTGTTCATGCAGCTGCAGGAGGTGTAGGTTCCTTAATCAGCCGATGGGCAAAAGCGCTGGGCGCAACAGTAATAGGTACCGTTGGAAGCAGCTCCAAAAAAGAATATGCGCTGGCACACGGCATTGACCACGTTATCACATTAGATACCGAAGATCTGCAGGAGTCCGTTTATTCTTTTACAAAAGGTAAAGGAATAAAGGCCGTTTTTGATGGAGTTGGACAGGCTACATTTAATCAGTCTCTTGTTTTACTTGAAAATGGAGGGACAGCTCTTTTATTTGGATTTTCTTCCGGAAGTCCAATTATCGACAGGTCTTTAATCACCTCAAAAAATATAAAACTTATACAGCCAAATTTAGGGAGTTATCTGCCTGATCAGGAAAGTGTGAAAAGATCAGCTAAAGATGTTTTTGATGCATTTCGTTCCGGCATTCTTGGGGAAATAAACCCCACTATTTATTCCTTATCTGATGCTGCAAAAGCACACCAGGATCTTGAATCCGGTCTGACAAAAGGATCAATTTTATTTAATATCAATCTTTAATATTTATAATCATGTCAAAATTAAAAAACAAAACAGCTTTAGTAACAGGCGGAAGCCGCGGAATTGGCGAAGGAATCGTAAGAGAGTTAGCAGCACAAGGAGCCAATGTCATATTCACCTACGTAAGTTCGGATGAAAAAGCAGCACAATTAGTTAAGGAGATCGAGTCATTAGGTGTTACTGTAAAGGCAATAAAAGCCGACACAGGAAATAAACAGAATATCGAAATGGCTATCCAATCAGCAGCTGAACTAGGAAAAATAGACATACTGGTGAACAATGCCGGTTTGTTTATCAACGGGACAGTAGACGATCAGAGCGTAGATGTATCTGAATATGACAGACAGTGGAATGTCAATGTATTTGGTGTAGCCCATACCGTAAGGTCAATCCTGCCATTTTTAAATGACGGAGGCAGAATCATTACCATTGGTTCAACAGGGGCAAGCCGTAGTCCGTATCCGGGAATGGGAGATTATGTTGCAACTAAAGCTGCCTTATCTGCCTATACAAGAAGCTGGGCAAGAGACCTTGGCAGCAGAAATATTACCGTAAACATTATTCAGCCCGGTCTTATCAATACTGATATGAATCCTTCTGACGGTCCTTTTAGTGATCATATGCTGCAGGCTGTAGCTCTGGGACGTTACGGACAGCCGAAAGATATTGGTGTTGCAGCAGCTTTTTTGGCAAGCGACGATGCACAGTATATTACAGGTACAACGATTAATGTAGATGGAGGACAAAGTGCCTAAATTCTAAAATTAATGTTATCCCTTTTTAATGTAAAAAGGGTATTGTATTTCTATATCTATAAAATTTATTTTGTGTTAAAAATGACACTTTAAGTTCGGATTGGCCTCTTTACCACAAAAGTTAAAGAGGTTAAGACGACTTACTCTCTTCTTTGATGATAATCATGGTTTAACATGGTTCGCCGGGTTTTGTGCTAACCTCAAATAGTATCTCACCTGAACTTTATCCGATATTTTTTGAACTTTTCATGAAATGGCTTCCCTTGCCATCACTCTAATTTTGTCCTGTAAATAAAATTAAAGTTGAATTAAAAATTAATCAAGATGTCAGTTTCCGATTTATTTAAACCCCTCACACTTTTACACGGCCCTGCAATGCGAAACCGTTTTATGCTGGCTCCTCTTACTAATCAGCAAAGTGAATATGATGGACGCGCATCAGAATATGATCAATTGTGGATCGAACAACTTGCAAATGGCGGCTATGGTTTAGTTCAAACCTGTGCGACAACGGTTGAATCCGGAGGAATTGCATTTGCCCGTCAATTAGGAATTCACAGTGATGCACATTTACCTGGTTTGTCCAAAATGGCCAAAGCTATTAGTAATGGAGGCGGATTATCGGCTGTTCAGTTACATCACGCAGGCCATCGTGCTAATCCGCAGTTAGGAGGAATTCCGGCTCCTGCTTCTAATGGCGTTGTACCAGATACAAATGCAATTACTACTGAAGAAGTGGAACGCATTCGCGATAGTTTTATCACAGCAGCAAAAAGAGCACAGTTGGCAGGATTTGATGGCGTAGCGGTTCACGGCGCTTTTGGCTGGATTCTTTCCGAATTCATGTCTCCTTATTTAAATAACCGCAAAGATAAATATGGCGGAAGTCTGCAGAATCGTGCCCGTTTTACAATCGAAGTCATAGAAGGTATACGCAAAGCCTGCGGACCGGATTTTCAGATCGGCTGGCGTTTGTCTATTGAAAGATACGGACTTCGACTTGAGGAACTTCGTGAAGTTACCGCAGAAATTTTTGATCGTGAAATGATCGACTATCTAGATCTGGCACTGTGGGATTCGGCTCAGATGGTTCAGGAAGGTAAATTTCAGGGAAAAACAATGTTGAGTGTTTTTACAGAACTGAACAGAAAAGGGGTTAGACTAGGTACTGCCGGAAAAATTATGAGTGCACAACGTGCCGGAGAATTATTGGACGAAGGCTGTGATTTTGTACTAATTGGACGAGCAGGTATTTTACAACAGGACTTTCCTCTTCAGGTAGCGGCAAACCCATTTTACGAAAGTCCAAAACTTCCGGTAAAAGCAGAATATCTCCGTCAGAGAGGATTAAGCGAACGTTTTATAAATCATTTACGAGGATGGCAAACCTTTGTTGCTCCAGGATCTTTTTAAACATTTCTCCATCAATTATAGTGAACTCTACAGAACAGTTTTTGAACTTTTGATGAAATAGACTCCTTTATCCCGATCCTACATTTGCTGTGTTAAAACATTACAACTTTAAGATATCAAAAGTTGATTTATAACACCAATAAAGGAATTAATAACATAACAAATATTGATCATGGGAAGTAAAGAAAGAATCTTGAGAATAAAAGATCAGACCCGGACAAAAATTTTGGATGCCGCTTTAAACACAGCAAAAGAAGAAGGCTGGCAGGCGTTAAGCATGCGAAAAATTGCTGATCAGATTGAATATACCGCTCCTATAATTTATGAATATTTTACCAATAAGGACGGTATTCTAATGGAACTCACCAAAAAGGGTTTTCTGATTCTTATAAAAGACATTATTCAGGCTCGTGACAATCACCAAAAAGCCGAAAAGAAAATGGAAGCGATGTGGGTAGCGTACTGGAATTTTGCCTTTACCAACAAAGAGCTTTATCGGTTAATGTATGGAGTAGATATGGTTCGCTGTACCGATAAAAGCTGTAGTTCTGAAACGGATACACTTTATGATGTACTGGCAGAAGTTATTAAATCACTTTTTCAGAAAAGACAGGCTACCGAAGAAGAAATCTGTTTAAAATACAATACCTACTGGTCCATCATTCATGGATTAGTATCGATTAATCTCATTCATCTGAATTCAGGAACAACTGATGCTCTTAATCAGCATATTTTAAAAGATGCCATCAAAGGCATAACAATCTCGATCAACGGCTAACTTTTTTTTATCTCATTACCTAATGCCGTTAGATTATTAATCAACAAAAATCATTTTAACATAATTTAAATTTTATGAAAACTATCTACAATTTTTTTATCGCACTTAAAGCCATTAAATGGCCTAATCAGATTAAGTACCTGATTGTTTTATCTCTTACTGCTGCCATTTTTGCCAGCTGTAAAAACTCAGCAGATGAAGCGGCTGTGACAGCACCGCCCGTTTTGCCGGTGAGTATAATTAATGAAAGTTCAGAAACCACTTTTTCAGAGTATCCAGCTTCTATTCAGGGCGTAGTCGATATTGAAGTACGTCCGCAGGTCAGCGGTTACATTCAAAAAGTTTTGATTTCAGAAGGGGCTTATGTAACTGCAGGACAGACACTTTTTGAAATTAACGCACAGCCTTTTAAAGAAGCGCTCAATAATGCTAAAGCAAGTCTTCATGCCTCAGAAGCAGCCGTTTTGAATGCACAATTAGAGGTGGATAAATTAACGCCTTTGGTTCAGAATAAAGTCGTTTCAGATTATCAGTTAAAAACAGCTAAAGCCACTTATAAAATTGCCGTGGCAAATGTGGAGCAAGCTAAAGCGAGTGTGGCATCAGCGCAGATTAATTTGGGTTACACCAATGTTAAAGCAACGGTAAGCGGTTATATCGGTTTGATTCCTAAAAAACAGGGAAGCCTGGTGTCTCCATCAGATCCGACAGCTTTAACACAGCTATCAGATACTAAGAAAGTACATGTTTATTTTGCCCTTGCGGAGAATGACTTTAGCATCTTTAATAACAGCTACGAAGGAAAAACACCGGCAGAAAGAATTAAAAACTTACCGCAAGTTGAGTTGGTTCTGGCTGATAATTCGATTTATCCTGTAAAAGGTAAAATTGATATGATAAATGGTCAGTTTGATAAAAATACTGGCGCAATTACTTTTAGAGCCAGTTTTGAAAATACCGGAGGAAACCTGCGTTCAGGAAATACAGGAAAAATCCGTTTAGGTTTAAAACACGACAACGTGCTGTTGGTTCCGCAATCGGCAACAGTAGAAATGCAGGATAAGGTTTTCGTTTTTGCATTACATAAAAACAACAAAGTAAATAAGATCCCAATTACTGTGATCGGGAAAAGCGGTACGAGCTATTTGGTAAAAAATGGCTTGAAATCTGGAGATCAGATCGTATTAAGCGGTATTGACAAACTTCAGGAAGGACAGCAGATCCAGCCTCAAAAACAGGCAGCTAAAGTAGCTGTCGAGCTAAGTAACAAAAATTAATTTTTACAGCTATGTTCAAGATATTTATACAAAGACCCGTACTGGCAACCGTTATTTCCATCATATTGGTAATATTAGGTGCAATTAGTTTAGTAAAACTGCCAGTACAACAATTTCCGGATATTGCGCCGCCATCCGTAATGGTAAGCGCATTGTATCCTGGTGCGAATGCAGAAACGGTGTTACGTTCAGTAGCGCCATCTCTTGAAGAATCAATTAATGGAGTAGAAGATATGACGTATATGAATTCTACTGCCAGTAACGACGGAACCTTGTCTATTGCAGTTTATTTTAAATTGGGTACAGATCCGGATCAGGCAGCAATTAACGTTCAGAACAGGGTTTCTCAGGCACTAAGCCGTTTGCCCGCCGAGGTAGTGCAACAAGGAATTACGACCTCAAAACAGCATGTTACTTTTATGATGGGAATCGGTTTGTATACCGATGATGAATCCAAATATGATCAGACTTTTGTTGGAAATTACGCTGAAATCAACATTATACCGGAACTTAAACGTATTCCGGGAGTTGGTTTGGCAAGTTTGTACGGCGGAAATAAAGATTATTCGATGAGAGTATGGCTGAACCCGGCAAAAATGAGTAATTATCAGATTACGGCAAACGAAGTTTTGAAAGCTATTCAAGATAAAAACTTAGAAGCTGCTCCTGGTAAATTTGGACAGAACAGTAAAGAGATTTTCGAATATGTAATCAAATACAAAGGAAAATTATCTAAACCTGAAGAGTATGAAAATATTCCAATCAGAGCTAACGAAGATGGATCATTTCTTAGACTAAAAGACGTGGCGAAAGTAGAATTAGGAGCCTTTTCTTACAACAGTTTAACCCGTTTGAGCGGGAAAAAAGGAGTTGTAATCGGAATTCTTCAATTATCGGGAGCCAATTCCAATGAAACCCAGATTGCGGTTAGAAAAGCAATGGAAAAAGCTTCAAAAAGTTTTCCAGCAGGAATTAAACATGAAATATTTTTCAGTACAAAAATAGCCTTAGATGAATCTATTGATCAGGTAAAACATACTTTGATTGAAGCCTTTATTCTGGTTTTTATTGTGGTGTTCATATTCCTTCAGGATTTCAGGTCAACTTTGATTCCTGCGATTGCCGTTCCGGTTGCGCTTTTAGGTACGTTCTTTTTTATGCATCTTTTTGGATTCTCGATTAACTTACTGACCTTGTTTGCATTGATTCTGGCTATTGGTATTGTCGTAGATGATGCGATCGTCGTCGTCGAGGCCGTACATGCCAAAATGGAACACAAACATATAGGCCCGACGGCGGCAACCCATGAAGCGATGCACGAAATCTCGGGAGCAATTATCTCTATTACCTTAGTGATGGCAGCAGTATTTCTTCCGGTGGGTTCTATGGAAGGTTCTACAGGACTTTTTTACCGTCAGTTTGCCTTTACGATGGCTATTGCAATTGTAATTTCGGCAATTAACGCTTTGACTTTGAGTCCTGCTTTGGCTGCGTTATTCTTAAAAGAAACCCATAAACATGGAGAAGAAACATCGCATCCAAAAAACTTCAAAGAAAAATTCTTCATCGGGTTTAATAATAGTTTTAATAATCTAACCAACCGTTATGTAGGCGGATTAAAGTTTCTGATTAAAAACAAATGGTGGAGTTTGGGTGGTCTGGCACTTGTTGCGTTTGCTACAGTAATTATGGTAAAAACAACTCCGTCAGGTTTTATACCAACAGAAGATCAGGGATTTATTGCGATTGCTGTAAACACGCCTTCGGGAACAACATTGGACGGTACTCAAAAAATCATGAGCAAGGCTGAGAACACAGTAAAAGGAATGGATGCTGTACGCTTTGTGACTGCGATTTCTGGATTTGATGTCATGACCAGTTCCATGAGTCCGTCAAAAGGAATTATCTACATTCTTTTAAAACCTAATAAGGAAAGAGGAGAAGTGAAAAATATAAATGAAGTGATGGATCAGGCCAGAAAAAAATTAGGCGGAATCAGCGGGGGTAATTTCTTTGTTTTTAGTTTTCCAACCGTTCCCGGATTCAGTAATGTGGAAGCTTTAGACATTGTCCTTCAGGATAAAAATGGAGGAACATTGAATAAGTTCAGTGCTATTTCAAAAGAATTTGTAGAAGCATTAAGCAAACGTCCTGAAATCGGTGCAGCCTTTACCAGTTTCAATGCCGATTATCCGCAGCTTCAACTGGATATTGATGATGACAAAGCCAATCAGTTAGGCGTAAATGTGAAAGATATTCTTGACACAATGCAGGCATATTTTGGAAGTGTACAGGCATCAGATTTTAACAGATTTGGTAAATATTACCGAGTGGTTGTTCAGGCTGATATTGCTGACCGTTCTGATCCTTCGTCTATTGACAGAGTATTTGTAAAAAATAAAAATGGTGAAATGGTGCCTATTAATACATTGGTGAAATTGAGCAGAATTTATGGTTCAGAAACTGTTTCTAGATACAATATGTTCAATTCCATTTCAGTTAATGCGATTCCAAAACCTGGTTATAGTTCAGGTTCGGCTATTAAAGCTGTTCAGGAAGTAGCGAAAGAGCATTTGCCGGAAGGTTACAGTTTTGAATTTTCAGGACAAACGCGTGAGGAAATTGCATCTGGAAGCCAGTCAACTTTGATTTTTATTCTTTGTATGGTATTCGTTTATTTCCTTCTTGCTGCACAATATGAAAGTTATATACTTCCATTGGCTGTAATGTTGTCTATTCCAACCGGTATTTTCGGTGTATTTGTAGCTATTGGTTTAACAGGAATCGAAAACAGTATTTATGTTCAGGTAGCGTTAGTCATGCTTATTGGACTGCTGGCCAAGAATGCGATTCTGATTGTCGAATTTGCCGTACAGCGAAGAAATGCAGGATTATCACTGGTCGATGCTGCTATAGAAGCTGCAAAATTAAGATTACGTCCAATTATTATGACTTCACTTGCTTTTGTGGTTGGTTTAATACCAATGATGAGCGCGACAGGTCCTTCAGCGCAGGGTAACCACTCCATTAGTATTGGTGCTGCAGGAGGAATGATCTCCGGTGTTGTTTTAGGATTACTTATTATTCCGGTACTTTTTGTAGTCTTCCGATTTTTACAGGAAAAAGTATCAAAAAAATCAAATGAGACTGCTCTTTAATCAGAGCAGTCATTTAAAAACTACAGTTATGAAACGATTTAATATTATCACGATTTTAATGCTATCCTTATTATGGATGGGATGTTCGGTTTCGAAAGATACGCCGCTGCCTGATGCTGCGCCTGAGACCTTTCGGGATCTTGCGGCCAAAGATTCTTCAAGTATAGGTTCAATTCCTTTGAAAAATTTTATCAAAGATGCAACACTTCAAAGTTTAATTGATTCTGCTTTGGTTGCCAATTATGATTTACAGCTTGCGCTGAAAAACATAGATGCCGCTGAAATACTGTTCAAACAATCAAAACTTGGAAATCTGCCTGAAGTCAGACTACAAGTTGCAGCAAATTCAAGCTGTCCTTCGGATAACAGTCTGAATGGATTGACACTTAAACAGTTTACCGGAAAATCACATATCGAAGATTACAATGCGAATCTGGGTGTTTTCTGGGAAGCCGATATCTGGGGGAAAATTCGCAGTCAAAAAGCGGGTGCCTTAGCGGCTTTTCTGCAAAGCGAAGAAGCGCGTAAAGCAGTTCAGACGCGTTTGGTTTCAGATATTTCACAAGGATATTACAATTTGCTGATGTTGGACTCACAACTAGAAATTGCTAAAAAGAATCTGCAGCTGAATGATCATACATTAAGAATTATAAAATTGCAGTTTGATGCCGGCCAGGTAACTTCCCTTGCTGTACAGCAACAAGAAGTACAGCAGTTAAACGCCGCAAAACTGATTCCGAGATTGGAACAATTTATAGCTATACAGGAGAACGCTTTAAGTGTTTTGATTGGAACTGCGCCAAAAGCGATTGACAGAAAGGCTCGTTTAGAAAACGTACAGATTCCTGAAGACCTGAATGCAGGTTTTCCATCGGCGATGCTGCAACACAGACCCGATATTAAAAATGCGGAATTAGCACTTCAGGGAGCCAATGCAGCTGTCGGAGTAGCCAAAGCAAATTTATATCCGTCTTTGGTTATTACAGCAAACGGCGGTATAAACTCCTTCAAAACCAGTAACTGGTTCAATGTTCCGGCTTCCTTATTTGGTATGGTTGCTGGAGGAATTACACAGCCTGTTTTTCAAAGAGGAAAATTAAAAAGCAGTTTTGAGATTGCTAAAATAGACCGTGAAAAAACAGTAATTGAGTTTCGTCAATCCGTATTAAAAGCCGTTGGTGAAGTATCAGATGAATTGACCAAAATCGAAAAGTTGAAAGAACAGTATCAGATAGCCGAAAAACGTGTTCAAACCACTCAGGAAGCTTCAAAAAATGCAAGCTTGTTGTTCGAAAGCGGTATGGCAAATTATCTGGAAGTAATAACAGCACAGGGTACTCTGCTTCAGGGTGAACTGGAATTGGCTTCTATAAAAACGGAACAGTTAAATGCTGTAGTCGGTTTATACCGCTCTCTGGGCGGCGGCTGGCAATAATTTACGATTTTAAATTTAGCGAAAACGAAATGTTTTAAATGCTAAAAACTTTTATTTACCATATAAGGGTTATCTGGATAGACAGCTGGTTTTACCAGATATGATTTAGATAGTCTTATATGGTTTATTTTTTTCTGCTCTTTTTGTGTGATCATTTCCAAAGATTCACTTTGAACTTTAACCGATATTTTTTGAACTTTTTAAGAATTAGGCGAGCCAAACAGGAAACTAATTTTGTCTTATTGCAAGCAAGGTTCTTTAATTGAGACAAATAGATGTATTTAATTGGAATTCAATAGTTAAAAAGGTACTCAGTATTCTTTGAAAACCAATTTAGAGATATAGAATAATTAATTAAAATTAAAAAAAATGAAAAAGACATTAATCATCATTACACATCCTGATATTGATAACTCAGTGATAAACAAAAAGTGGCTTGAGGAATTAGAAAAATTTCCGGATAAGTTTACTATTCATCAATTGCACAAAGTGTATCCTGATCAGAAGTTTGATATTTTAGCAGAGCAAAAGCTGGTAGAAGAACACGATCATATCATTTTTCAGTTCCCATATTATTGGTATTATGGTCCTGCATTATTAAAAAAATGGTTAGACGAAGTTCTTACACACGGCTGGGCTTATGGAAGTAAAAGTATTTTTGCGTTTAGAGCAAAGAAAGTGGCATTGGCTATTACATTAGGGTTAAAAGAAGAGCATTTACAACGAGGAACACCCTTAAAATTTAATCTTAAAGATTTAACCACTCCTTATGAAGCATTATTTGATTGGGTAAAAGCCGATTATCAGCCACTTTTTGCCTACTACGGAATGACCTTTGAGCCATCCGAAGAATGGGTTGAACGAAGCGTGCCATTATATCTTGATTTTCTGGATCGTTTTAATCCTGTAACACAGCAATAAAATCCTCTTTCATAATGGAATAATTTAATTTTTATTGATGGTCTTAGCGGAAAGTTTTTGGCCGGGACATGCACTAAAAATAATAAAAAAATAAACAATCATTTGAAAATCATTATATGTTACTAAAGTGAACATGACTTTAAACAATTATTTAATAGTGATGCTCCAAAAGACTTTTGATGTAATGTAAAAAAAACTGCCCTTCACTAATTATTGAGAAGGGCAGTTTTTTTTAAATTTGGATTAGAAGATCAAAATAAAATGACCTTATTTTTTTATGACGTAAAAGACATCTAGTCCAAAGTCATTTTTTATTGTGTAAAATTATCTGATTTATTTTCACAAACACTTATAAAGGCATCAAGAGCAGGCGAGGGCGGAACGTCTTTTCGATAAATTAATATTGTGGTCATAAGCCCAAGTTCAGCCGGAAGGGGAAATGTTTTAATGTTTCTGTTGCTATAAAATTTAGAAACGATGTCGAGTGGTAAAACGCTGAATCCAATACCAGATTCAATAAAATTTACAACTCCTTCAATTGAGTTCATGACCGTTTTATGGTATTGCGAAATTCCTTTGCTTACTAGCCATGAATCTAATCTAGCTCTGAATACACAACCCTGATCAAATACAATAGCTTTTAAAGGTCTCTTTTTCAAAAGCTCATTTGCATTTTTATAATTTGAAGGCACGACTAAAACAATTTGTTCGTCTTTTATTTTAATCTGCTCCAGTTCTGGTATATCCAATGGTGCTGGAACAAAAGCTGCATCTAATTTATAATTCATTACATCATTTATAAGATCAGCTCTCATGTCAGATTTTAACTGTAAATCAACATGCGGAAATTTCAAAGCAAGGTAATTGATGAGTTCAGGCCCTTTGATGGTCATCATTGTTTCAAGAGATCCTATTTTTACTTGTCCTTTTACAACATCGCTTTTACCAATAGAGCGTTTGGCTTCGTCGAGAAGATGATTCAGTTTCTTAGTGTAAAGCATCAGGATTTCTCCCGCAGGTGTCAGTTCTACTTTTCGATTGGACCGTGTAAATAGAACAGCTCCAAATTCTTCTTCGAGATTTTTTATGCGTGCCGTTACGTTAGACTGTACCGTAAACATCATTTCTGCTGCTTTTGTAAAACTGCCGTGCTGTGCCGCCGCTTCGAATAACTTTAGATCATTTAAATTCATGTATCATTATTTATGATTTATTAAATCATTATAAATCGTTTTGAGTGATCAAATATACGGCTTACTTTTGATAAAAAATAAATTATGAATCAAATTAATAAAATGAAAGTAGCAGCCTTTACAATAATGGCTCTCTTTTTAGTAAATTCAACAATGATGGCACAAGCAAAAACAAACAAAGCCGTAAATACTTCGGCTGCAGAAGTTCACAATCGTCAGATCAATATTGACGGACAGACTATTTTTTATCGTGAGGCTGGTCCAAAAGATGCACCAGTGATTTTATTACTGCATGGATACCCGACATCTTCCCACATGTTTCGCAATTTGATACCTATACTTAGTGAGAAGTATCACGTAATTGCTCCTGACCTGCCTGGTTTTGGTTTCAGCGACGCTCCTGACAGAACTAAATATGCCTACACATTCGATAATCTGACAAAAACGATGCAGTCTTTTATAGACAAAATACAACTTAAGAGATTTTCGATTTATGTTTTCGATTACGGTGCACCGGTAGGTTTTCGTCTGGCGCTTGCCAACCCTGAAAAAATAACAGGCATCATCTCTCAGAATGGAAATGCTTATGAAGAAGGACTTAGTACAATCTGGGATCCGATCCAAAAATACTGGCGTGATAATACAGAGGCTAACAGAAATACTCTTAGAGATACTTACACTATTGAAGGGACTAAATTTCAGTATTTTACAGGAGTTTCAGATGTGACTTTAATTGCACCGGAATCCTATACGCTCGATCAGCATTTTCTTGATCGTCCGGGGTCTGTTGAAATTCAGCTTGATCTTATAGGAGATTATAAATCAAATGTAGCATTGTATCCTAAATTTCAGGAATATTTTAGAACATACAAACCAAAACTTTTAGCGGTTTGGGGTAATAAAGATCCATTTTTCCTTCCAGCGGGTGCTAAAGCTTACAAAAAAGATATTCCTGACGCAACTGTAAAATTTTATGATACAGGTCATTTTGCTCTGGAAACTCATGTAAAGGAAATTGGAAGTGATATATTGGCATTTTTAGCAAATCTTCCCAAATAAATTAAATGTATATAAATTGGAAGTTATTGGCTTCAAATGAAGGTAGATAAAAAATGCAGGCGACAGCCTGCATTTTTTATTTCTTCCGATTTACAAAACGTTTGAATCTTCACTGTCAGAATTAAATAGGTTCAGAAGATTAAGATATAATGAAACGCTTCGTTCAATTTAATTGGTGGAGGATTTCTTGTTTTTTTCATAAGCATAAATTAGAGACTATTTAGTTTTTATCTTAAGAATTATAGCGTCAAAAAAACCGTTAATCTCTTTTCTTAAAACCGCCTTAGGGTTTGTGGTAAATTTGAAGGCAACTCCAAAAGCAATATGTTACGATTTTGCCATAGAAACTTTAAGTACTTTTATAAGAATTGAAAAATGCAGTAAAATAAAAAAAACCTGCAAATCTTAAGATTTGCAGGTTTTAAAATTTACCCATAAAAAAAGTCCTAATTATAAATTAGGACTTTTAAGTGGGGAGAGCAGGATTCGAACCTGCGAAGTTTTCACAGCAGATTTACAGTCTGCCCTCGTTGGCCGCTTGAGTATCTCCCCGTCTCTGGCCTAGCGCTTGTTGTTCTTAGCGGTGGCAAAGATAGCAACGTTTTCTAGATTTCCAAACAAAAATAAGACTTAATTTAAAGTTATTTTTAAGTTATTTTTTAATTCATTGGAATTGAATAAAATAAAAAAATCTCCACTAGGGAGATTTTTTATCTTATTTGTAAAAGTAGGATTATTTTGCTAATAATTCTACGATTTTTGCTTTCAATTCTGGTCCTCTTAAATCTTGAGCAACTACTTTTCCTGATGCATCAAGAATAAAAGTTGCCGGAATAGATTCAACACCGTATTGTTTTGCAATTGGCTCGTCCCAATATTTTAAGTTTGAAACGTGTGTCCATGTTAATCCATCTTTTGCGATAGCCTCTTTCCATGCACCAGCTTCTTTATCTAAAGAAACTCCAATAATATTTAAACCTTTTGCATGTAGTTCTTTATAAATTGCTACAACATTAGGATTTTCTTTTCTGCATGGTCCGCACCATGAAGCCCAAAAGTCAACGATAGTTACTTTACCTAAACTTTCTTTAAGTGAAACTACTTTTCCTTCTGGATTAGGAGCTGAAAAATCTGCTCTTCATTTAGCGCTGCCAACTGGAGGAGCTGTTGCACCAACTGCAGGCATTTTTGCTTGACCTAATTTTGTTTTGATTTCTTTTCCAGGAGTTGTGTTTTTCAAAGACTCGTCTAAAGAGTTGTATAAAGCTTCTCCTTTTTTAGCATCTGCACTTGGATCATTCAACATACTTTGGATGATCAAAACAGAAATATAAGATTTTGGGTGACCTTCAGCATAAGCTAAATATTTCTTTTTAGAGTTCTCTTGAACTTCTGTTTGAATAGTCATGTATTGTTTCATCAAACCATTGATAGTTGCAGTATCTTGAGCTTGTTGAGCTTGTTTCATTTTCTCAGTATTTTTTTTCTGAAAATCGATTAAGCTTTTTTGAGTTTTAGTAAGATCTTCGTTGAATTTTACATACTCGTCATTATTATAAGTACCAGAAATTTTAGATTTGTGGATGCTGTCTTTATCAATTGCAACAGTAATTTCTCCAGTTTCTAAGATAAAAGCTAATGGAGCGTTTGCACCTTGAAGGATTAAAGTATGGAAAGCTGGTTCTGTTACTTTTCCTTTTATTTCAAATTTTCCGTTTTCAACTTTCACTGTATCTAGTGCAACAGTCATTCTTGTAGCAGGATCTTGACCTTGTAAGATGATAGTTTTTCCGTTTTCAACTCCTGTTGCGGTACCTGTAATAAGATATTCTCCGTCTTTAACTTTGCTGCAAGAAATTATCGCTGCAGAAGCAATAAATAAAAAAAGTATTTTTTTCATTATAAAAAATTAATTAGTTAATTGATTTGTGCAACAAAAGTATCTAAAAATATAAAACATATAGAATTTTGTAACCTAAAATTTTGTTATAGTTTTTTGCTCTCTAAATGTCTTATAAACAGCTTGTTTGTTTGCTTAATTTGATTTAAAACTCTTAATTATATTGTTATTTAATTTTTAAATATACAATTTTCTGATATTTAAGCATAAAAAAAGCACCCTGATGTCAGAGTGCTTTTAATTGTATTTTGGTATAAATCTATTCTTGATTTGTTTTCTTTCTCCAAGTAAAAGAGTTCAAAATATGTCTCTTTGCAAATCTTCCAGGAGAATCAGCATTTACCATTTTCACGTAAGTAGCTTTAGGAACACTGATGTATTCGTAAACACTTCCGTTAGAAAAATCGATAATTAAACGACCTTCTACAAATTTATAATCTGTAATAGTACAAGTCGAAATCGTTTCAGTATATTCTGGTAAGTTAAGTTTAATCGTCTCAGGATTAATACTTACCAAGAAGTGGTAAGCTTCAATGATAGCTTTACTTTTTTCCTCTGCAGCTTTTAAACCAGCATCATCACCTTGAAACTTATCAGGATGAGATTCTTTCATCGCATTACGATAGATTGTTTTTAAATCTTTTAGCTCTGCTGTTTTTTCTACGTTTAGTAACTTGCGGTATTCAACTATTTTTTTCATAAATAAAAGGTAACTACTTGTCTATTAGTTTGAAATCGATATTAATTAGTTCAAATCGACAAATTTTTTGCAAAGGTACACTTTTTTTTAACTTTTTAGTTTTGAAGGAAAAAATATTTGAATTCTTTAGTTTTTTGTTTCAGGTTTAAAGTTTCAAGTTTAGTTAAACGCAAAGCGCGCTAAGTTTTTATTTAAGTGTAGTTTATAAAGTACAAAGTTCGCAAAGCTTTGTATTGATCCAGCTTTGCGAACTTAAATATAGTTAATACAATAAATCCAGTAAAGAAACATTGCGTTCTTTGCGTTTAAATATTTGTTGCGGATCTAAACTTGAAACTTTAAACCTGAAACAAAATAAATAAAATAAACAAAAAACTATTGTTCCGGCTTATAATTTGCCTTATCGAAGTTTTTAGATTTTTTTGGATATTTATCGTAGCTGATATCGCTTGGGTTTTCAATTATTGATTTAATAGTAATCCAATCACCTACAGCAAAGTTTGAGCTGGCTAATTTGTAATCTAAAAGATATTCGCCACAAAAATAATTGTTGTTTTCATCTTTTTCTATAATGCCGGTATAAACTCCTTTTTGCAGCATTTTTTCGTGTGAACCTTTAGACATGTCTTTTATTTTTAATATTAATATGGCAAAGTTACGCAATATATTGTTTGTTTAGGGAGTTCGGGACAATCTCAGTATATTTGCACATGCAGAAAAATTTTAAGCCACACCCTAATTCATTCAAAAATACATTTTGTATATTTAATGAAGTGCTGCCAAATGAAATTGAAGGTTTAAAGAAACAGTTTGAAAGTAAAGCCGGAAGTACGTATTATTATACAGAAGCCGGAATGTATCGCGTTTCGAATCATTGGGGAAGATTCGCAAACAGTAAATGGCGTCTTATAGCGCGTGAACCAGAAACAGAATCGAAAACAAAAATAGGTTTTGCGGCATGGAGCGAATTTCATCCTGATAATGCAGAAGAAAAGCTATATTATATTGAAGCTGATTACGATAAAAACACTGTAAATTATCAGCATAGAAATAATCCTTTATATGATAAAAAAGCAGTTTTGAGGACTAGTTTTGAAACTACAAAACGCATCAAACAAATTAGAAATCTGCAGCAATTAACTTCTTGGGCAAAATATTTTGATTATGAAGATATTGATGACTTAAGAAAACAGATCATAACGGAATTAATTTACACCGAGAAAACTTTAGAAGAAATTAAAAGAGAAATATAATGGGACGCAACAACGAAAGGAATATCAAAAAGCACAATGACAAATTGCACAAAGCCCAAAACAAGGTAAAACAGGCAGAAATTACACGTAAAGAGCAATTAAAAGAAATAATTAAAAAATACAACGAGAGTAAAGAACAATAAAAAGTTTCAGGTTTCAAGTTTCACGTTTTCGCGAACTTGAAACCTGAAACTTGAAACCTGAAACAAAAAAACAAAATATGAAATTCGAAGATTTAAAAGTAAGCGTGCAGGAAATTATCGATTTAATTGCTGCTAAAAACGATAGAGAAGCCAACAATAAATTACTTGAAGTAAACGAAACTTTAGATGAAATGCTGGATCATGCAGAAGAAGACGAAGATTTAAGAGAAATCAGCCGTTATCAGGTTTTGTTGAATCAGCTTCATGTAAAAATCAATGGAGAAGAGCAGGTTGATGGAGAGTAAAAAATGCTTTTGCGATACCGGTTTATGGTTTGAAAATTGCTGCGGATTGTATCTTCAAAATAATCAAAAAGCACCTTCTGCTTTGGCCTTAATGCGTTCTAGATATTCGGCGTATGCTGCACATAATGCCGATTATTTGATGGAAACAACTTATATTTCCGAAAGAAAATATTACTCAAAAGCAGAAATTTTAAAATGGGCAACCGCTAATAAATGGCAAAAACTAGAGATTTTAAGTTCGACTGAAACAACAGTAGAATTTAAAGCTTATTTTTTGGATGCCAATAATAAATCACAAACGCATTACGAATTTTCAACTTTTAAATTTGAAAATAATGCATGGTTTTATGTTGATGGAAAGTTTGAATAATTGTTATATTTAACAGTGTTAACCTTAGATTTTACTTCATAATTTTAACTAAAAATTAATAAACGTTTCTTTTTTCATAATTCTAAAATAGTGTAATTTTAGGATTATGAAAAACGAACTAAAAAAAGGTTTTTATTTTAAGACATACGAAGCTCCGTTTCAGTCTCCGTTTGAAAAACTTTTTGGCATTTTCAAAGAGCTGATCACCCATACTTCGGGCGATTTTGATGAAGCTATAGACTGGCTTCGGGAGTTGGACAAAGAATATAAACTGACCGACGAGAACTACACAATCGATGATTTTATCGAAGATTTAAAAAAGAAAGGTTACATAAAAGACGAAGCGAAAGACGATGGAACTTCTGGTTTTGCAATCACAGCTAAAACAGAACGTGCGATTCGACAGCAGGCTTTGGATCAGATTTTCGGAAATTTAAAACGTTCCGGAAATGGAAATCATAAAACTAAACATGCCGGAAATGGTGACGAACATACGGGCGAATTCCGCGAATTTAATTTTGGAGACGGTTTAGAAAGAATTTCCCTGACAGAAAGTTTACGAAATGCTCAAATCAACAACGGCGTTGAAAGTTTTATGCTTACCGAAAATGATTTGGTTGTTGAAGAAACGCAGTACAAAGCACAAATGAGTACGGTTTTGATGATCGACATCAGCCACAGTATGATTTTGTATGGAGAAGACAGAATCACGCCAGCCAAAAAAGTGGCAATGGCTTTAGCGGAATTAATCACAACGCGCTACCCAAAAGATACACTTGATATTTTGGTTTTTGGAAACGATGCTTGGACAATCCCAATAAAAGATTTACCGTATTTGCAAGTTGGTCCGTATCACACAAATACTGTTGCCGGTTTACAATTGGCAATGGATATTTTGCGTAGAAAACGAAATACCAACAAGCAGATTTTTATGATTACCGATGGAAAACCAAGCTGCGTGCGCGAACGCGACGGTTCTTATTATATGAACAGTAACGGCCTCGACGAATATATCGTAGATAAATGTTATACGCAGGCACAACAAGCCAGAAAACTCCATATTCCGATTACGACATTTATGATTGCAAACGATCCGTATTTACAGCGTTTTGTGAATCATTTTACAGAAGCCAATCAAGGAAAAGCGTTTTACACTGGGCTTAAAGGCTTAGGCGAAATGATTTTTGAGGATTATGAAACGAATAGGAAGAAAAGGATTAAATAAAGGTTCTAAGTTGCTAAGGTTCTAAGTAACTAAGGTTTTTTAGAAAAAGCAGCAAAGGCTCTGTAAATACGTACGACAGTATGTCTAACACGGCAAATAAATCCGCTAAATCTGCAAGATCTGCGTGAGAAAATAAAAATGACAAAGATTTCTGTAGAGACACACTGCAATGCGTCTAACTAACGATATATAAATCTGCGAGAACAAACAAAAAACACAATAAAAAAATACAAAAAGAAGTTAGAAGTATTTATTCTTCAATTTTTTAAATCAATAAAATGGAAATAAAAAATATAAAAACATTAGGCGAATTAGAAGCCGCTGGATATAAAACCAAATCTATCAAAGACGAATTACGCGAAAATCTTCGTGAGAAAATCAAAACGGGAAAACCTGTTTTTGAAGGCGTTCACGGATTTGAAAATACTGTAATTCCGGAATTAGAAAGAGCGATTTTATCTCGTCATAACATCAACTTATTGGGACTTCGCGGACAAGCAAAAACACGCTTGGCACGTAAAATGGTCGAATTACTTGACGAATATATTCCGTTTGTAACAGGTTCAGAAATCAATGACGATCCGTTTAATCCGATTTCGCGCTTTGCAAAAGATTTAATTGCAGAAATGGGATATCAAACTCCAATTTCATGGTTGCACAGAAGCGATCGTTTCTTCGAAAAACTGGCAACTCCAGATGTAACTGTAGCCGATTTAATTGGTGATGTTGACCCGATAAAAGCAGCGAATTTAAAATTATCATACGCAGACGACCGCGTAATTCATTTCGGAATGATCCCGAGAGCAAACCGTTGTATTTTCGTTATAAACGAATTACCCGATTTACAAGCCAGAATTCAGGTAGCATTGTTTAATATTTTGCAAGAAGGCGATATCCAGATTCGTGGATTTAAATTAAGAATGCCATTGGATATGCAGTTTATTTTTACAGCAAATCCGGAAGATTATACCAATAGAGGAAGTATTGTTACACCATTAAAAGACAGAATTGGTTCTCAGATTCTAACGCATTATCCGGAAACAATTGCAATTGCAAGAACTATTACAGAACAAGAAGCTAAACTTGATGAAAATCAAAGCGGATTGGTTTATGTACCGGAATTGGCAAGAGATATTTTAGAGCAAATAAGCTTTGAAGCGCGTGAAAGCGAATACATCGACAATAAAAGTGGTGTAAGTGCGAGAATGAGTATTACTGCTTTTGAGAACTTAATAAGTACAGCAGAACGTCGCGCGTTGATTTCTGGAACAGATAAAACCGTTTTGCGCTTATCAGATTTCATTGGAATTATTCCCGCAATTACCGGAAAAGTAGAATTGGTTTACGAAGGAGAGCAGGAGGGAGCCGATGCTGTTGCGCAAAGTTTAATTGGGTCTGCCATAAAAACGTTATTTGCAACGCATTTTCCTAAAATAGAAAAACTGGAAAAACCAGACGAAAAAACGCCATACTCTGATATTGTAGATTGGTTTTTCGCAGAAAGTGGTTTTGAATTATTAGACGATGCTTCGGATAAAGAATACAAAGAAATATTAGACGAAGTTAGTCCGTTGCATGATTTACTTAAGAAATACCAGCCTAATTTAGCCAAAGAAGATGTTTACTTTATGAAAGAATTCGTGCTTTGGGCGTTAGTAGAATACAAAAAACTAAGCAAAGACCGATTTGCACAAGGCAGTCAGTTTAGAGATATTTACGGAAGTTATATAAGTAAATTCTAGTTTTAAAATACAGTTTTAAAAAATCCGATAAGCGTTTACGTCTATCGGATTTTTTGTTTTTAAATGTTAAAATTTATTTTTCTATCATTTTATTTGATATATCAATTATATTTGTATCAAATAAAAATGGAATGAAACTTAAAAACCCAACAGGAACAGTCCTTTATTCGATTGAACATACTATTAAAGAATATCGAAAAATTGCACAAAAGAACATTTCTAAGGCTGTAAAAGATATTACTGTAGATCAGTGTTTGATATTAATGATACTAAATGATGATTCAAAAATTTCTCAAAACGAATTGGCAAGCTTAATTTTTAAAGATAATGCCTCGATTACAAGAATGATCGAATTGATGGTAAAGAAAGATTATTTAATCAGGACCATTCATCAGGAAGACAGAAGAAAATTTAATATTGAATTGACTGAAAAAGGTAAAGAAACGATTCAAATAATACAGCCAATTGTTCAAATAAACAGAGAAACGGCATTAGACGGTTTTTCATTAGAAGAGTTGCAATTGCTTGATAAAATGCTCAACAAAATAATTACAAATTGTAAAAAATAAATCATGAAACAAAGATTAAGTTTGCTGCTTTTATTTATCACTTCTATAAGTTTTGCACAAAAAGAACTGATTGAAAAATTAGAGAATTATATGAATGCTGAAGCGACAATTAACAATTTTGGAGGCACAGTATTAATAACGAAAAAAGATTCTGTACTACTTAAAAAAAACTATGGCCTGGCCGATTACGAATGGCAGGTAAAAAATACAATAGACACTAAATTTAGTTTGGCCTCTGTTACGAAACAATTTACTGCGACAGCCATTTTACAATTAGAAGAAAATAAAAAACTTTCGCTTGACGATAAGCTCTCCCATTATTTTCCTGATTTCCCCAATGGAGAAAAAATTACGCTCAGAATGTTGTTAACTCACAATTCTGGCTTAGATATGGATTATGATGAATTGTACAGATCAAAAACAACGCTGGACGAAAACAGTGTTTATAACTACATCAAACAAAAACCTTTTTTGTTTGAGCCAGGAACAAACACGGCTTATAGCAATATTGGTTATTATTTGTTGGCCCGAATAATAGAAAAATTATCAAATGAATCTTATGCTATTTATCTGAAAAAGAACATTTTTGATAAAGCTGGAATGAAAAACACAGGAATTTCTTCAAATGATTCTATCGTTCAGAAATTGGCTAAAACGTATTATTTTAAAGACCACAAACTAATTAAAAATCCTTATATCAACTGGAATTTTAATATTGGTCATGATGGTATTTATTCTACAGTTGAAGATTTGTATTTATGGAATAAAGCGCTTTTTGATAGCAATATTATATTGTCTGAAACTTCAAAAAAGAAAATGTTTACTTCTTATAATAAAGAAAATTTTGGGTTAGGATTTATGATCAATCCGTTCTACAATCATGGTCATGAGCTAATTGCACACGATGGCGGTTTTTATGGAACAGTAACTTCTTTTAATAAATTTACAAAAGATGATATTTTTATAACTGTTTTGTCAAACAATCAATCGCCGTCTCACTTTATTGCATACGGTCTTGCAGGAATTTGTTTTGGTAAAGAAGTCGAAATTCCCTACCAGCATCATCAAATAAAAATAGATACTGTTGTTTATGATCAATATATTGGCGAATATGAAAGCATTCAAATTTTAAAAAAAGACAACAAACTTTATTATAAAGATTTTGATATAGAATTATTTCCAGAATCTAAAACTAAATTTTTCCGTTCTGATGATAATGGCAGAACAGTTGAATTTATTCAAAATAAAAAAGGAAAAACAATTCAAATAATAATTACAAAAGCAGGAGTAAAAGAAACCAAAAATAAAACGAAATAACGCAATAAACCTTATTTTTGCAATCAAATTTAATGCTATGTTATTTCTTGTTCTCAGTATATTTTGCAGTGTAATTGTGGGTGTAATTTTCAAAATAACCCGTCGTTACAATGCCAATCCAAGTCAAATTGTTGCCTTCAATTATATATTTGCGTTGTTGCTTTGTTTCTTGACATTCAGTCCGGATTTAAGCGAAGTAAACGCAGCTTCCCCGTGGAATATTTATTTTGCTGTCGGGATTTTACTTCCTGTTGTTTTTCTCTTTTTAGCAGCTTCAATTAAAAATATGGGAATTGTAAAAACAGATGCTGCACAGCGTTTGTCATTATTCATTCCGATTTTGGCAGCTTGGTTTATTTTTAAAGAAGAATTCAATACTTATAAAGTAATCGGACTCATAATTGGCTTTTTTGCACTTTTATTGATCTTAAGTAAACCATCTGAAAACACGCAGAATAAATGGATTTATCCTGCGGTAGTTTTAGTAGGTTTCGGATTAATCGATATTCTTTTCAAACAAATTGCCCTTTTTACAACACTTCCTTATACCACTTCTTTATTTGTGGTATTTGCGATTTCTTTATTCTTCGCAATACTAATTGTGATTTACGAAACCGCCTTTAAAAAAGTAAAATTCGAATCTAAAAATATTCTTTTCGGAGGTTTAGTCGGAATCTTTAATTTCGGAAACATTCTGTTTTATTTAAAAGCCCACAAAGCATTCGCAGAAAATCCTTCAACCGTTTTTGCGGGAATGAACATGGGAGTTATTATTCTCGGAAGTCTTGTTGGACTGTTTTTCTTTAAAGAAAAATTATCCAAAATGAATTTTTCAGGACTACTTTTAGCTTTAATTGCTATCGTTTTTATCGTTTATTCGCAATTGTAGTATTTTTTTTAACTATCTAAAACCTTAGTTTACAGTTCGTTTTGTGTTAAGATTTAAATATCGTAAAAATTAACTCTACTAATTCTATAGAATTTATAAATATTATTTGTACGTTTGCAATAACAATGAAAGACTATAGCCGAAATATGATGACGTTTTTTACTTGCAGCCTTGCGATGTGCTGCATGATGAATCACGTTTTGAAATGGCGTTAATAGAGAAAGTACTTGTTAGTTATTTTTTTTTTAGCCTTTCATTGCACCATGAAAGGCTTTTTTTTTAAACCCTAAAAAATCGAAATATGAGACCTAACCGAATTACAAACAGCAATATGCGATGTTGTCTTATTAAAATTCCATGTTGTATGCATGGAAAAATGATCAAGGTAAATTTCGCAGCGGCGATGTAAATTAAAAATAAACCCAAAACTAAAAACATATAATATGAGTGCAGAAATAATTAAACAGAACCCCTTTCAATCCATGATTGATCGTTTTAATATAGCAGCAGATATTCTTAAACTTGATGAGTCTATCAGACAGAAACTGCAAAGACCCGAAAAACAAATTGTTGTTAATTTCTCCATTACGTTAGACAACGGAAATGTTGAGAATTTTGAAGGTTATCGTGTTATTCACAATACAGCTTTAGGCCCGTCAAAAGGTGGAATTCGTTACGATACCGCCGTAAACTTAGACGAAGTAAAAGCTTTGGCAGCATGGATGACCTGGAAATCTGCCGTAACAGGAATTCCGTTTGGAGGCGCAAAAGGCGGAATTATTTGCGATCCGAGAAAACATTCTAAAACAGAATTAGAAAAAATAACCAGAGCTTACACCAAAGCATTATCCGATATTTTTGGACCAGAAAAAGACGTTCCGGCACCAGACATGGGAACAGGTCCGGACGAAATGGGCTGGCTGATGGATGAATTTTCTTTGGTACACGGAAAACCCATTCACGGCGTTGTAACCGGAAAACATTTGCATTCTGGAGGTTCTTTGGGCAGAGTAGAAGCAACAGGAAGAGGCGTAAGTATTATTAGTCTTTTGGCGCTTCAAAAACTAAAATTGAGACCGGCAAGATCTACCGCAGCGATTCAAGGATTTGGAAATGTTGGTTTGCATTCGGCTTTGTTTTTATATGAAAAAGGATTAAAAATTGTAGCGGTAAGTGATGTTTCAGAAGCATTTTATAATCCGGATGGATTGAATATTCCAGAATTAATTTTGTATTATAATTTGAATAATAAATCGATAAAAGGATATCCGAATTCAGTTGCCATAAAACACGAAGATTTATTGCTTTTAGAAGTTGATGTATTGATTCCTGCGGCAAAAGAAGACGTTATTACGAAACAAAATGCAGGCGATATCCGCGCTAAAATTATTGTAGAAGGCGCAAACGGCCCGGTTTCTTCTGATGCCGATACCATTCTTCACGAAAAAAATATATTAGTTGTTCCTGATATTTTAGCCAATGCCGGAGGCGTTACCGTTTCTTATTTTGAATGGCTTCAAAATTCCCTTTTGGAGTCCTGGAGAATCCACCAGATCAATACCCGTTTGGAGGATATTTTAGAAAAAGGTTTTGATACTGTTTTTAGAGTTGCAGTAAAACATAACGTAACGCCGCGCATTGCTGCTTATATTATTGCTTTGAAAAAAGTAGCAGAAACACAATCTGTAAAAGAAGTGGCGGTTGATGCGCCAAAGTTTAAACAAAATTAAAAATTGGTTTTAGTTAGTTAGAGAGATTGTTTTCATTGATTAATATCGTTTAAATACTTTATTAATTAATGAAAACGTCTTTTTGATTTCAGTTAAAACGAGTTATTGTTGAATTTTTTAAGAATGAAAAAGTAATTTTTTAAAGATGAAAAATATAAATTTTCTTGCCTTTGCAATGCCGGCATTTTTTCTCTTTTTATTTATTGAATATAAAATCGCGCAGCGAAGAAAAAAGCCAGAGATTTTTAACTACGAAAGTTCCGTTTCCAATATCAGTATCGGGATTGCCGAGCGGTTAATTAACCTCTTTATTGCAGCAAGTTTTTATCAGTTGTATTATTTGATTTATGATGATTACCGAATTTTTGACATTCCGAAAAATGCTTTTATTTGGTTTGCATTAATTCTCGCAACCGATTTTGTCTGGTATTGGTACCATCGTTTAGGACACGAAGTCAATTTTTTCTGGGCAGCGCATATTGTGCATCATCACAGCGAAGAATTTAATTTTACCGCAGCAGCGCGAATTACTACTTTTCAGGCAATTGTGCGTACCGGATTTTGGTGTGTGCTGCCGTTTATAGGTTTTCATCCTACAATGGTAATTACCATGCTGATTGTGCACGGCGCTTATTCTTTTTTTACCCATACACAGCTCATCGGTAAAATAAAATGGCTGGAATATGTTTTCGTAACACCTTCTGTTCACGGCATTCATCACGCTTCTGACGAAAAATATCTCGACAAAAATTACGGAGATATGTTTACGTTTTGGGATCGGCTTTTTGACACTTTCCAAACCGAAGAAGAAAAACCAAAATATGGATTAACGCATCCGCTGAAAAGCTATAGTTTTCTTTGGCAGCATTTTCATTATTACTTCGAAATTTACGAATTAATGAAACGTTCAAATGGTTTTAAAGAAAAATGGAAAGCCGTTTTCGGAAGTCCCGCACACATGGATCAGGATATTCGTCCGATTTTAGAAAAACGTTTTCTACAGGATAAAGCCTGTCCGAATCAAAGGCTTCGGTTTAAAAATTACCTTTATATTCAGTTGGGAATCTGCGTTTTATTCTTAACTGTTTTTACTTATTATTTTGATTATTTAGAACTGTACGATAAGGTTTTTATGCTTGCTTTTATATTGATAACTCTAATTAATTGCGGTGCTTTATTAGAACAACGCAAATGGATTTATTATCTGGAATACGCCCGCATTTTTATAATCACAACTTATTTTCTTTATGAAGAAGACTTGATTATATTTTTGTTTGTACCAATTGCGGTTATGATTTTTGCGGAGCAATTGTTTTCACTTAGTAAAAGATATCAAAATGTAGTTTTGCAGTTGGAAACTTCTGAATAATTGTTTCACGCAGATTTTAAAAGATTTAAGCAGATGAAATGGATTTTTATTATAATCAGCGTTAATCAGCTTCAATCTTTTAAAATCTGCGTGAAATAAAAAATCAAATCGTCTTAATCGCCATAATCTTCTCCTCAAAAGTATCTTTAAAATCAGACTTGCTCTTAATTCTGGTTTTATACGTATAAATTGTAGCCACAGAAAGTTCCAGAAATTCTGCCATTTGGCTGCTGTCCTGAATTCCTAATCGGTACAAAGCAAAAATGCGGAGTTCCGTATTTAAAAGTTCACCTTTTTTGACAATGCATTTATGATCGTTTGGAAATAAATGATTAAAATCCGTTACAAAAGTCGGGAACAATTTCAGGAAGATTTCATCAAATTGGTGAAATAGATTTTCGCGTTCTTCCTTCACATTATAGCGTTTTAAACTCGCAATAACTTCATCTGTTTTTTTGGTGATGATTTTATGAAGCGTACTTTTTTGAATATGATCTATTTTATTGATGAAAGCCGAAGTTGCTTTGATAAAATACGTAATATATTCCTCTTTAATAGCATTTGCCTCGCTCAGGCTAATATTCATTTCCTGCAATTGACTATAAGACGAAGCCATTATTTTTCGCGCTTTGTTTCTTTCTTTCAGTTGTTTAAAAATAATAATCGAAAACAAAACAATAATCAAAGTCAGAATTGTAAGCAGAATAATAATTCTTTCCAGTTTATCATTTTTCTCTTTTACATTATTTAGCTGTGCTTTTTCGATAATGGGTAATATCGACGAAATTTCAATTTTGCGATGTCTGGCATTGTAAAAAGTCGCATCATCCATTGCGATATTGATGTATTCGTTTGCTTTATCTAAATAACCCAATTTAAAAAGTTCATTGGCTAAATTTCGAAGCGCAACCGTTTCTTTAGTCGCATTTTTAACATCGGCAATAGCGGCGAGAGCGAGATATTCAACCGCTTTTTTGGTGTAACCGCGTTCCGAATAAATATAGCCAAGACTAGAAGTTGCAATTCCGTAATAATCTGGGGGTAAATTATAATTGTTAATCCAATAACTAAACGCAAATTCGGCACCGCGCCAGTCTTGCTGTTTCAATCTTTTAAGACTTTCTGCCGCCCAATATTCATTAGTATTTGTTCCGATTAATTCTAAAGCTTTTTTTAGAAAATGATTTCCCTGTTGTACATAATGAATATTAAAACGCTGATCGCGGTTATAATCAGCCAGATCATAATACGCACGGGCTTTGATATTATAATATTCAAATTTGTTTTTAATATCCAGTTTTTGATCATCTACAACATTCAAAGTATCAATAGCTTCTTTAAATAATCCTGACGAAAGCAAAACAAAACCTTCTTTGATTCGGCTTTTAGCCAGATATTTTGGGTCTTTTAGGATTTTGGCTTTCACTTTGGCTTCTTCCAGATAATAATAAGCAGAATCGTATTTGAATGATTTGTATTCATCAAACAAATTCATATAACAATTATAGAGTTCTTCGTTGTTTTGACTCAGGGTAAATTTGGAAACATTTTTTTTAAGCGCTTCAATTTTTCGATATTTCTGTTTCAGGTATATTTCTTTTTTCAGAAGTACCTGATCTAATTCTTCAAGAACAGGATTGGTCTCTTTCGCAGCGAGAGAAAAACCTGAAATCAAGAAAAGCAGCATCAATATTCTTTGCATGATTTTGTTTTGGTTTAGGTAAAAAATGGTTTTAGATATAGTTGAGTTAATACGTTCTTAAATAAAAATATATTGGAGTAAGTGAAATTACGAATTTTTAGAATTTGGAAATTTATTTTTAAAACATCACTTAGAAAAGGGTTTTGCAGTGTAAAAGCGTTTCTAAATGTTAAATGTAGTTTAATAATTTGCAATTATACAATAAAAAGCAATTATATATATGCATAGTGAAAAAAATATAGGCTTTAATTTAGATATTGTCATAAATACCATTAAATATATGTCATATTTTATCTAAACAAAGTCTTGATTTTTACATTTTTTCAAATTCTTTAAAATATTGATTATTAGGTTTTTAAGTTTTTAAAAGCTTGATTTTTATCTTGATTTTTCTCAGATATTTTTTTTAAGATTTATTTAACTTATAGTTTCGCTTTGTCCTTTATGGGATAAAAAAACTAACAATCAAACCACAAATTTATGAAATGTAAAAGTATTTATTGGTTGGCTGTTGTTATGAGTTTATCGGCCATTGGCTGTGACAATACTGACGACGGAAGCCACGTTGATCCGATTACCATTTATGAGAAAGTAAACGGAAATTGGGGATTAACAAATCTGAAAATGGTTGATGAAGCTGCGAAAGCAAATAAAGTCGAACCAAACGAAGAGAACTTGAGTACCTATTTTAATTACGAGGATTTTAAAATCAACTTCAGCGTAGACGAAAAAAATAGTCCGACAAGTTATGAGGTAACTGGAAATGTACCTCCGTTATTTGCTCCAAAAGGGTATTGGGCATTAAGCTCAGACTTTCAGCCTACAAACGCAAGTGCAGTAAAAATCTATTTGTACAGCGACGCTCAAAAAACTCAAAAAACAGACGAACTTCAGGTTATTTCGGTTCCGGGTAAAAACGATGAAATGCAGCTTCAGTTAGTGCGTTCTTCGGGCGGAGTTCCGTTTGTGTCTTACGTATTCAAATTAAATGCTATTAATTAAAAAGTAATATGAAAAAGTTTATATATACAATTCTATTTGCCTTGTTAATGGCTCCTAATTTTATACAGGCACAAGAAGCTGCGGGAGCTGTAGGACCAATGTCGTCTTTTCCTGTAGTGTACAAATACGATGAAAAAGTAACCTGGTATTTTGATATGTCGGCAAGCACATTTGCAGAAAACGAAGATCTTTATATCTGGATTTGGTCGCCATCTGAACCAGATGCAGGCAACTGGGAAAACTCTTCAGATTTTGCAAAACTGAAATATGAAGGCAATAAAATGTGGAGTTTTACTTTGACTCCAACAGTTTATTTTTCTAAAACTCCGGCTGAAATTGCAGCAAGTGCAGGATTTTGGTTTCGTTTGAAAAACAAAAACGGATCAAAACAAAGTGATGTTGCCAATATTGCTTACACTGATTTTTCTTCATTTTATACTGCAAACGAGTTAATCAGATCGTATCCAACAAAACCAACAATCGATAAACCGGTTAGTATTTTATTCAATTCTAATCTTAAAGACGGTTTTGCAGGCGTACCAAGTGTGCATTTTCATAGCGGATTAAACAATTGGGCCGTTTTACAGGAATATCAGGCTTGGCTTCCGGATGTTTCTGAAAAAACAAAATTGAAAGATCTTGGAAATGGTTTTTATAGAATGGATTTGATTCCGCAGGAATATTATAAAACAGAGCCAGGTTTTGTTATGGAGAATATTACTTTTCTAATGGTTGCAAAAGACTGGACAACCAATTCTGGAGACCAGATTATTTACGCTGGCGAATTTGTACCGCCACCGCCACCGGTTTTTACTTTTTTCCCTTCCATAATAAGTCAAAAAGACTTTTTAGGAATGTCTAGAAAAAATAACGAAGCAGGGGTAAACAAACTGCTTTACACCATTACAGCGGGCACTAAAACATTTTCTGGTGAGTTTGCCGGAGGAACAGCAGAAATAAAAGGATTTGTCAATTTAGTTTCAGAATTAAAAGGAGTTCCGAATTTGAGTGAAATTCATGTTTTGGTAAAAGACAACAAAGACAAAACGATTTCAGACACTTCGATTCCTCTTAAAACTTTAGACAAATAATTCACTATCAAATTAAAACACCAATTCTAATGAATAGTAAAAATAAAAAAATAGTCCTGCATCAAATGTGGACTACTAAATCGGCAGTCTTGATGATTTTCATGCTTTTTCTTTCGGCAGGAATTTTTGCGCAGGGAAAAAAGCAGGTATCAGGAACCGTTTATGACAATGCAGGAAATGTATTGCCGGGAGCTTCTGTTATGGAGGTTGGAACTAAAAATGGAACTTCAACCGATTTTGACGGAAAATTTACAATACAGGTAGCTGTAGGAGGTGCAATTGAGGTTTCGTTTATCGGCGCAACGACTCAAAAAGTTCAGATCACGGCAACATCCAATAATATTGATGTTCGTCTGCAAAATGACGGTTACGCATTGGCAGAAGTTCAGGTAGTTTCTGTTGGATACGGAAAAGTAAAAAAATCAGACTTAACCGGAGCAATTTCTACTGTTGGAGCAGATGATTTAGTAAAAGGAACAATTTCTTCTACAGAGCAGGTTTTGCAGGGAAAAGTTGCCGGATTAAGTATTATTCGTCCTTCTGGAGATCCGGCTGCAGGTTCTACCATTCGCTTACGCGGAGGAACTTCATTAACAGCAAGCAACAGTCCGCTTATTGTAGTTGACGGAATTGCGGGTGTTGATATCAATATCGTTCAGCCTTCGGATATAAAATCGGTTGACGTTCTTAAAGATGCTTCGGCGACAGCTATATATGGATCTAGAGGTGCAAATGGAGTAATTATTATTACAACAAAATCGGGTACAAAAGGAGTTTCTGTAGTGTATAGCGGTTTATCTAGTATTGGTTATGTTGCAGACAATTTAGACCTTTTATCTGCAGACCAATGGAGAGGTTATGTTCGTCAAACCAATAATATGGATGCTGTAGATTACGGAGGAAATACAAATTGGCAAAAAGCAATCGAGCAAACTGCAATTTCGCAGTCTCATACTTTGAGTATTAATTCCGGAAAAGCCGACAGCGGTTTTAGAACGTCACTTTCGTATCTAAAAAATGAAGGTGTTATCAAAGAATCTGGTTTAGAAAGAATCAGCGGAAACGTGAGCGCTTACCAATATCTTGGAGACAATAAAGATGTAAAATTTGATATGGGATTATTTGCCAATATAGACAAATGGCATCCGATAGATTACAGAATTTTTGAACGTGCTTACAATTTAAACCCAACAATTCCGGTTTACGATGCCAACGGAGAATTTTCTGCTGTAAGTGGTAATATTTACGAAAATCCTGTTGAAATCTTAACCAACAGAACAGTTGATAACGAAAGACACAGACTTTTAGGTTATTTTAAAACCGAAGTAAAATTCCTGAATGATTTTATGGTTTCGGCTAATATTTCGCTAGAACATAATGCTGTAAAGGGAAGTACTTACAAACCATCGTACGCCGTTATGGAAGGTAGAACAGAAGATGGTTATGCGCAAAGAACTTATGCAGAATATATGAATGCGCAAGGTGAAGTTTTTGTAAACTACAATAAAACGATAGACAAACATGTTATTGGCGCTTTGGCTGGATATTCTTATTTCGAAAATATCTATGAAGGTTTTGGAGCGCAAAGAAGTGGTTTTGTAACCGATGCTTTTGGTTATAATAATTTGGGTGCAGGTTACAATTATCGTTTGGGTGATGTGTATTCATACAAAGGAAAATCTAATTTAGTTTCATTTTTTGCCCGCGCCAATTATTCGTACGACGGGAAATATTTGTTGACGGCAACAGTTAGACGTGATGGTTCCAGCCGTTTTGGAGAAAACAATAAATGGGGAACTTTCCCATCGGCTTCTGCTGCATGGAAAGTTTCAAGCGAAGGATTTATGGACGGTACAAAAGGCTGGCTGGATAACCTAAAAGTAAGAGTTGGTTATGGAGTTACAGGTAACCAGGACGGAATTGGAGAGTACAAATCACTTTCTATTTTAGGAGTTGGAAAAGACAGTTACTACGATCCGGTTACCAAAACGTGGAGTTTGGCTTATTCGCCGCAACAAAACCCAAATCCAGATTTGAAATGGGAATCAACACAACAACTTAATATTGGTGTAGATTTTAGTCTTTTCAACAGAATTTCGGGATCATTTGAGTGGTATTCTAAAACAACAAAAGATTTATTATATACTTATGAAGTGCCTCAGCCTCCATATTTAGTGGGAACAATGCTGGCAAACGTTGGTGAAATGTCTAATAAAGGTGTTGAACTTACATTGAATGCAGACATCGTAAAAGGAGATAAATTTACTTGGAATGCTAATTTAACGCTTGGACACAACGTTCAGAAAATCGAAAAATTATCAAACCCAACTTATAAAACAGACGTTATCTACAGTGGATCATTACATGGTTTAGCAGGTATGTCTGGACAATATTCTCAGGTTATTGCAGAAGGATATCCGGTTGGAACTTTCTGGGGATTTAAAAACGCTGGTTTAGATGCCGACGGAAAAATTCAGTATTACAATGCTGCGGGCGCTGTAGTTGCCGAAAGTGCTTTGGTAGATGCAGATAAAACAGATTTAGGAAACATTCAGCCAGATTTGACTTTAGGTCTTGGAATGAATTTTACGTACGGAAATTTTGATCTTGGTATTTCCGGATACGGAATGTTTGGACAAAAAGCTTTAAACGCAACCAACATGATGCTAAACGATCCTAACAGATTACCAGCTTTTAATGTGCCGGATGATTTCCTGAACACGGGTATCACATCAGCTCCAAAATATTCTGATTATTGGATAGAAGATGCTTCTTTCTTTAGAATTCAGACACTTTCATTGGGTTATACTTTACCATTAAAATACAAAGGTTCAAAAATCAGAATGTATGTAATGGGAGAAAACCTTTTTGTAATTACAGGTTACAAGGGTGTTGATCCTGAGATTGGATTAAATGCTCAGGACGGAATTGGACAAACGGGAGTAATGGATCTTACCGGACTTGCAGCTCCTGGAATTGACCGATATAACAATTATCCGAGACCAACTACGATTTCTGTTGGATTAAATTTTACGCTGAATAATTAAGCGAATTAACTCAAAAATATAAAAAATGAAAATCAAAATAACAGCAGCAATATTGATGAGCATGCTTTTTACGATATCATGTACAAACTTAAACGAAGATTTGTATGATAAAGTAGAAGATGGAAATTTTGGAAACACTCCAAAAGAAATTGATGCGCTAGTAGGAGGAGCTTATTCTTCTTTAAGAGGATTTGCAGACGGAATTTCAAACAATTATCCAACGTGCGAATATGTTTTCTTTTTGAATGAAGTAGCGTCTGATGAAGCTACAATACCAACAAGAGGAACAAACTGGTATGACGGAGGGCAATATCAGGATGCACAAAAGCATACCTGGAAAGCAGACAACAGAATGATTCTTTCGGCCTGGCGTTACAACTACACCGGAATTGCCAAAATCAATGCGATTATTTATCAAATAGATAAATCGTCTTTGACAGAGCAGGCAAAAGCGCCAATTTATGCAGAATTAAAAGCATTAAGAGCGTATTACTATTACAATCTTTTGGATTTGTTTGGAAATGTGCCTATCGTAACCAATTTTGAAGATACAGATCTTCCGTCAAATTCAACCAGAAAACAAGTTTATGATTTTGTAGAAAAAGAATTGCTGGATGCTATTCCGCATTTAAATGGAAATGTAGTGTATTCTAAACTAACAAAAAATGTTGCGTATTCTATTTTAGCAAGATTATATCTTAATTCACAAGCATTTATCGGTCAGGCGCGTTGGCAGGATTGTATAAATATGTGCCAAAAAGTTACTGGATATACCTTAACGCCGGATTTCTTTACCAATTTTGCAACAGAAAACCAGACATCAACAGAGATCATATTTGCTATTCCTTACGATTCAAAAGCCGGAACAGTTGGTAATTACATGAACTCCATGTCTTGTCATTACAATCAAAAACTAGCGATTTCTCCAACAGGAAATTATCCGTGGAGCGCCAACGGAATGTGCGGACAACCAGGTCTTTATTCCAAATTTGCAGATACAGACAAAAGAAAAAAATGTATGCTTCAAGGCGATCAGATCAATCTAGCTACAGGTTCTGTAATTATTATGGATAACGGAGAACCGCTTACTTACACAGAAAACCTGACAAGCTTAACAGATGCAAAAGAAAATGAAGGCGTTCGTTTGGCTAAATACGAAATGAAAGCTGGAGAAAACTGGGAACGCGATCACGATTTTGTTTTAATTCGTTATGCAGAAATCCTAATGATGCAGGCAGAATGTTACGTACGTTTAGGTTCGCCAGATTTAGCAAAACCATTTTTGCAACAAGTTACAGCGCGCGCCGGAGAAGAAATGCCAGCAACCGTAGATCTTAATTTTATAGATCAGGAATTGCTTAAGGAATTTACTTTTGAAGGAAGAAGAAGAACAGACAACATTCGTTTTGGAACTTTCTTTTTACCGTGGTGGGAAAAAGGAACAACACCTCAGACCAGAGCTATTTTCCCAATTCCAAGCACAGTTTTAACAACAAATAAAAACCTGGTACAAAATCCTGGGTATTAGGTTATTTAATGTCAGTCTTCCATGTTGGTTAGTCGTGGAAGGCTGACATATTATTTAAATGTTTTTTGCCAGAGATTAAAACGATTAAAATGATTTTATCTCAAAATAAGAACATACAAAATCTGTAAAAATCCTTTTAATCTGTGGCAAAAAATAAAATCAAAAACATCAATATGAAAAGATACATCTCATTATTGTTTTTTGGGATCATGAATATTATAATCGCGTCTGGTTGCAGCAGCGATGACAAAGGTTCAGATCAACCAACAACACCAGAAACAACTGTTCCCGTTGCGATAGAGAAAACCAACAGCACCAAAATTTACGTGCACTACATGCCGTGGTTTGAAACCAAAGAAAGCAGTGCCGATAAAAAATGGGGATATCACTGGACAATGGCCAACAAAAATCCAGACAATATAGGTGCAAACAACCGCAGAGAAATTGCTTCGTACTATTATCCGCTAATCGGACCCTATCATTCGGGAGATAAAAATGTGATCGAAAATCATTTATTATTGATGAAATACTCCGGAATAGATGGTGTTTTGATTGATTGGTACGGCACGTACGATGTTTACGATTACAAAATGGTAAAAGAAAATACCGAACAGCTTATCGCAATGCTCGATAAAGTAGGTTTAGAATATGCCATAGTCTATGAAGACCGAGTAACAAAAAGCGCAGTCGATGCTGGAAAAGCAATTTCGGTAACCAGCGCAGCAAAAACAGATTTAGCTTATGTACAAAATAATTATTTTAATGATGCTAATTATATTAAAATTAATGGCAAACCTCTGTTAATGAATTTTGGCCCAATCGTATTGCAAACACCCGCAGAATGGACAAACGTTTTTGGTACATTAACCACAAAACCAACTTTCATTACACTTTGGGATCAATCTGTAGAAGCAGGAGCAAATGCTTCTGGCGAATATGCCTGGGTATATAAAAACAGCACTTATCTCACTAATTTTTATACCAATACAAAACCGAAACTTTCTGTTGCTATAGGAAGTGCTTATCCCGGATTTAAAGATTTTTATGCCGAAGGCGGAGGCGGTGCAGCAATTGGATGGACAATTGAACATAATAACGGAGCAACGCTTGATGAAACCCTTGCCATGGCTAAAAATGCCAATTTAAATTACCTGCAGTTAATAACATGGAATGACTTTGGAGAAGGAACAATGTTGGAACCAACCGTAGAATTCGGTTACACGTATATAGAAAAAGTAAAAGCATTTGCCGGAGTTAAAAATACAGAAAACGTATTTACAGACATTAGCAAATTATACGATTTAAGAGTAAAAAATAAAGGGAATGCCGAAGCCCAGAAAAAACTAGATCAAGCCTTTAATTATTTTGTTTCGATGCAGTCTGCAAAAGCAAAACAGTTACTAAATGAAATTAAATAAGAGTTGTAATTAATACAATTAAATAATGAAAAACCTAAGATATAGATACTGTCTGCTTACTTTAGCATCCATGCTGATTTTTGCCTGCAGTACTAAAACTCAAAAAAAATACAAAATAAGCTCGCCTGATAAAAACTCCGAATTGGTTTTTGAATTAACAGCTTCAGGACAACCTCAATACAGCTTTTCATCTCACGGAAAATCGGTTATAGAACCTTCTTTATTAGGATTTGAATTTCAGGGAATTCAGAAAATGACAGATGGTTTTGAAGTGGTTTCTACCGAAGAAAAAGAAGCCGACTTAAGCTGGGAACAACCTTGGGGCGAATTCAAAAAAGTAAGAGATCATCATAACGAAATAATTGTAAACCTAAAAGAATCGGGTGGAGAAGAACGTCTCGTAAATATTATTTTCAGGGTTTTTGATGACGGATTAGGATTTCGATATGAGTTTCCGAAACAGCCTCATTTAGGAAAAGTAAAAATCTCTAATGAAGTAACACAATTTACTTTTAAAGATAATAATGAAGTTTGGTGGATTCCCGTGCACCGCGAAAACAGTTATTATGAAAGTACGTACCGCAAAACGTTGATGAGTAAAACCGATACCATCAATACGCCGGCAACTTTTGAAACCAAAGACAAATTGTACGTAGCCATTCACGAAGCAAATCTAACCGATTTTGCATCAATGACTTTACTAAAAACCTCTGATAAACAATATAAAAGTGATTTGGTGCCGTGGTCAAACGGGGTAAAAGTGTATGCAGAAGCACCTTTTAAAACACCTTGGAGAACAATTGTTGTAGGTAAAACTCCGGGCGATGTGGCAACTTCTACCATTATGCTGAATTTAAACGAACCTTCAAAAATTGAAGATTTGTCCTGGATTACGCCATCAAAATACATCGGAATCTGGTGGGGAATGCATTTAGAAAAATTCACTTGGGGACAAGGTCCGAAACACGGAGCGACAACCAAAAACACAAAAGAATACATAGATTTTGCTGCGAAAAACAATTTCGACGGCGTTTTAGTCGAAGGCTGGAACGAAGGTTGGGATGGTGACTGGACTGCCGACGGTTCTGCTTTTAGTTTTGTAAAAGCGTATCCAGATTTTAATTTAGAAGAAATTACTAAATATGCCGCAATGAAAAATGTTCGCCTAATCGGACATCATGAAACAGCGGGTGCAACCAAAAATTACGAAAGCCAATTGGAAGATGCTTTCAAACTGTATCAGAAAATGGGCGTAAACTCCGTAAAAACAGGTTATGTAAACAAATATCTGGATAAAAAAGAATGGCACGACAGTCAATACGGAGCGCGTCATTACAGAAAAGTAATCGAAACAGCTGCCAAATATCATATCATGATTGACAATCACGAACCGATGAAAGGAACCGGAATTCAGCGCACATATCCAAACTTCATGTCGCAAGAGGGAGGAAGAGGACAAGAATACAATGCGTGGTCGGTTGATGGAGGAAATACTCCAGAGCATTTAACCACTTTACCTTTTACCAGAATGCTTTCAGGGCCATTTGATTATACACCGGGTAATTTCAATTTTGATTATAAAACACCTTCTGGAGCGAGAGTGCAGACCACTTTGGCAAATCAATTGGCATTATATGTTATTATTTTCAGTCCGTTGCAAATGGCTTCAGATTTGCCGGAGAATTATGAAGGAAAACCAGAATTTCAGTTTATAAAAGACGTTCCGTGTACATGGTCATATACCAAAGTTTTAGATTCAAAAATTGGAGAATACGCTACAATTGCGCGTAAAGACTGGGACGAGAAAAACTGGTATTTAGGATCTATTACTAATAGTAAAGCAAGAGAGCTAAAAGTTGCGCTTTCGTTCTTAGACAAAGACAAAGAATACGAAGCAGAAATCTACGCAGATGGAACAGGAGCCAATTACAAAACAAATCCTTATCCGGTTACGATTTCAAAACAGAAAGTAAATAATAAAACAGTTTTAGATTTAAAACTAGCAGCCGGAGGCGGAACAGCTGTAAAATTTTCTCTAATACAAAAATAAGTTAGTTGAGTTTTATTTTGAGTTAAGTAAGTTAAGTTTAAAAATAACCCCGATCTTTTTAAAGATCGGGGTTATTTATTTTGAGAGTTCCTGCAAGGTTTTCAAAACCTTGTAGGTATTTATGATTATTATAAAAGTAATTTTTAGTAAATAAGTCATTAGGAGCGTTCAATAAATACCTGCAAGGTTTTGAAAACCTTGCAGGAATCGGTAAATTGGAACCTAAAACCTCAGAACCTTAGCATCTCAGTAACTTAGAACTTAAAAAACTAATGTTTATACAATTTTACATGATTTCCAAAAGAATAAGTAGCCGTAATACTCGGACCGTTATATCCCCATTTTAAATAGCCGTTTAGATTTTCTTCTCTGTCATCGACTCTAAAATTTAAGCCAGTGTATCCGGCAGTAAGGCTGAAATTTTGATAAACATTATACAAAAGAGATAAATTATAACTCACAATACGACCGCTTATATTATCAATTTTAGCAGCAAAGTAATTGGCATTTACAGACAAACCAAAACGTTTGCCCAAAACAAATTCTCCCCAAACCCCAATATCCGGAAGTGGCGCCGTAAAGTTAAAAGTTTCTCTACGTTCTAAGCTCGCCTGATTGGCTTCAACACGCAAGCCTATATCTGCAAAAAGGACATGTGCACCAATTAAAAGTCCAGCTTCATATTTTGGTTTAGATAAAAAGGCATATCCATAATAAATTCGGGCAATCTGTACATCAAAAAATGAAGTAATTCTAGTATCTATATTGTAGGTCTCATCTTTAAAAGTAATTTCTTTTTGTAAAGTTTTGGTTGCGGTTCTGTTCAATACAAAATATTCAGTTCCTAATCTGGAACGTCGCGAAATACGCCATTCAAAAGTACCCATAAAAGAAGTACTGGATTTATTAAATCCTAAATCATCCTCAAGATCAATATCAGTTCCGGCATTTCCGTTATTAGTCCCAACTCTAATATCAGTGTTATTTAACGGAAAAAAAGCACCTGCATTTACTTTAAACCGCCTTGCGTGCCACGGTAAATCATCATCAGCCAAATAATTTTGATCAAAGTGGTAAGGTTCTTTTATGGAAATTAAACTGTCATTTGGAATATTTTCTGCAACATCCTGCGAATATGAAGTAAGCCCATAAAACGAAATAATCAAAAAGTAGAATAAATTTTTCATAGGAGGGATATTTAAATTTAGACGAATAAAGTTAACAAAAAAAATCATGCAATTTTTTTTATTATTTTAAAAATATATTGGTTATCAGTATTTTATGATTTTTAAAATTACAAATAGTTGACATGTCACTCTTTTTTTGTAAATTTGCATATGATAAAAATGGAAAAAGATCCAGCAACTTCAAATTCTTCTTTAGGCGATGAAATCTCAGATAGTTTTTTCTTTCAGATTCATCGTATGAAGCGTACTATTTTTCGACGTACAAATGCTTTAATGAGCGAAGCGGGAATTACTTTACAACTAGAACAATTACCTTTAATTATGATTTTGCAGCGTGAGAATCGTTCTCAGAGAGAACTCTCAGATATTACAATGCGGGATAAATCATCCATTTTAAGAAGTATTAATGCGCTTGAAAAAAAGAATCTGGTTGAGGTTCAAAAAGATAAAGCCGATAAGAGAAAAAATATTGTAAGTCTTACAGACGAAGGAATTAGTTTAGCAAAAAATATTCGATCGTTAATGAAGAAAGCAGAAGATGAGGTGCTTTCTGTTTTTTCTCAAAAAGAAAGAGGAGAAGCTTTAGAAACAATTAGATCTTATGCAGATCGATTAGAAACGCTTTAAAAAATTTTGCGAAATAAAGGTTGATATATCAACTTATTAAAAATATAGAATTAGAAAATAAAATGAAAAAAAACGAATTACTAGAAGGTCCTATACTTTCTTCTTTATTAAAACTGGCAGTGCCTATTATGATCGCTAATCTTTTGCAGGCCGCTTATCAACTGGTTGATGCATTTTGGGTCGGTCGTCTTGGAGGTGATGCTGTTGCTGCAGTTTCTGTAAGTACGCCCGTAATCTTTTTAACAATCGCTTTAGGAACTGGTTTGGCAATTGCCGGCTCAATTCTTATTGCACAATATTTTGGCGCCGGACAACAGGAAATGGTCAATCATGTGGCAGCGCAGACCTTACTTATGGTAATTACAGTTTCTATTGGACTGTCTATAATTGGTTATTTGCTGAGCCCGTATTTTTTATATGTACTAAAAGTAACGCCACAGGTTTATGCAGATGCTTTAGGCTTTATGCGGGTTGCTTTTGTGGGACTTGTTTTTAGCTTCGGATTTATGATTTTTCAATCTATAATGCGCGGGGTCGGACGTGTTACTTTACCGGTTTATATTGTTTTAGGAACTGTAATTTTAAATTTTGCGCTAGATCCGATCTTTATTTTTGGGTGGAAATTTATTCCACCAATGGGTGTAAAAGGTGCAGCGTTAGCAACTTTATCAACACAAAGTCTGGCAATCATTATTGGTTTTGCCATTTTATTTAGAGGAAAACACGGTATTCATTTAAAATTAAGTGATTTTAGACCCGATTATAAACACGTTAAAAAAGCGTTCAAAATTGGTTTTCCATCTTCGATAGAGCAATCTATGAGAGCTTTGGGAATGATGGCGATTACGTTTTTGATTGTGCATTTTGGTACTACAACAGTTGCTTCTTACGGAGCTGGTTCTAATTTAATTCAGCTGATATTGATTCCTGCACTTGGGCTTTCTATGGCGATTGCTACTTTGGTTGGACAGAATATTGGAGCAGGAAACATTGCGCGTGCTGCAGAAATTGGAAAATTAGGTACGTATCTTGGTTTCGGACTTTTAACTGCAATTGGCGTTATTGCGTATATTTTTGCACCCTATCTAATTGCTTTTTTCGTTCCTGATGAACCAGAAGTTATTTCCGGCGGTACAACTTTTCTAAGAATTACTTGTCTTTCGTGGGGATTTCTTGGTTTGCAAATGTGTTTATTAGGTGTTTTCCGCGCAGTCGGAAATACAACTTTGCCTATGATTCTTACCTTAGTATCGCAATGGGTTTTACAATTCCCGATTGCGTATATTTTATCTCATAATACTAATTTTGGTAAAATCGGAATCTGGTATGCTTTTCCAATTTCAACGGTGGTTACGGCTTTAATTACTTTAATCATTTATGCCAAAGGCGATTGGAAAAAAGAACGCCTAACCGGAAAAACAAATAAACTGATTGATAAGGTGGAGAAGGAAATTGTTAAAGAAGGATTTTGATCTAAGGTTCTGAGGTTCTAAGTTGCTAAGGTTCTAAGATTTTTAAGATATCAAGTTCAAAGTTGTAAAGGTTACAATATTTTGAATTGCCTCCAGCTTTAGCTGGAGGTTAAAAGATTTGAAGAAGAATAAGGCTTTAGCTAAATATTTAATTTTAAATTGAATTTGATTTTTGATGTTACAAATTGCTATTGAAAATCTTAGAACCTTAGCAACTTAGAACCTCAGAAGCTTAAAAAAAATCAAACCCTAAAATAATCCCCTTTCCAATTTACAATTGACTTTTTAATAGCATCGCCAGTCAAATTGTTTTTTAGCGCATTTTCTACAAGCGGAATTAATTCATTATCGGGAGCAAATCTTAAAGAAAATATTTGATCGTCGGTTAGTTTGTATTCAAACTCTTCTAATCTTTTTCCTGTTAGTGTAAAATATCGGTAACGAAGTTCTAAACGTACAATTCGGTTTTGGAGGATTAGTGCATAATGCTGACGAAGCATAAATGCTAGGCAAAACAAAAAGATAAAACCTACGCTGATAAATGCCCAAATAAGCTGTTGTTCTGTTGTGAAAGCAAAATAAATACTAAACCCCAGAAATACTGTTAATATTGGATAATAAATAAAGTGGTGCGGGGTGTAAAATCGGATATGATTGTCGTAATTCTGAATTTTCATAATAATTTGATTTGAGGGGGTGACTTATAAAAAAGAAAGCTATCCTAAATAAATAGAATAGCTTTTTTTTCCCAAAAATAAACTAACATAACCAATGTTCTCTTTATAATAAAACCTTTTACGGTTGTCTTAAGTCTTGCTTCATATCGAAAAAGAAAGCCTTATCATTTTCATCGTCTATCGTTATACCGGCTTCCATTTCGTTGATGTAAAATTATATCAAGAGTAGAAGTTTCTAGTTATATTTTAAAACGAAAATGTTACATGATTCCAATGTGAGAGATTTTTCTTTAAATTTTACATTGTTATTATTGTTAGTTTTTATTCTTTTAAAGTGTTGTTTTATAATGTTTTAATAATTGACCATTCCTCTAATTTAGACTGAAATGATTTTCCCGCATTTGCGGGACTTGTTGACGGAAGTGTAATAAGTTGATATGTTTTTTTTAAATGAACGTATTTTTTAAAAAATGCTGCTGCTTTCTGTCCATTAAAAAGTATTGTACTAATATGCGAATGCTTTTCTAAAAAATGTTCAAAATCATTGGCGATTTCGTTTTTAATCGCACTGTCTAAACTTCCTACACGATCGCAAAACTGCAATACATCCCAAAGAGCAAGATTATTTTTTACGAGCAATTCTTTTTTGGTTTCATAATCAGTAGAAAAGTCTTCGTTTAAAATGGTAAACATAAACTTCCAGAAATTATTCTGATTGTGTCCATAATATTGATTTAACTCTAATGATTTTGTGCCGGGCATTGTGCCTAATATCAGTATTTTAGCTTTTTCTGGAGCAATTGGCGGAAAAGAGAAGCTCTTCATTACAAATGGATTTTTATCTTTTGAATTAAGAAATATTTTATTTGAGTTAAAATTATTGTTTATAGATAATTATAAAACAAAATCGAAAAATTATATAACATTATTGGCTGATGTATGAGCGAACTTTGAAATTCAGTTTTTTAGAATTCTCAAGATACTACTTCTTCTCTAAAAAGCGATAAAAAATAAGTATTGAATTTTAAAGCCTCTCAAGATGAAAATAGTTACTATAAATACAGACAAAACTCAAAATATATTTGAGGAGTTAAATAAAAACTTCGGCGGAAAAGTAACTTATGATTTAGATGAATATACGCTTGAAGTAGACAATAACTTTGCAACAGGTTCTATTGTTGGAGCTTCGTTTAATGATAATATTTCTTACGTACAATTTGATATGACCTTTTTTGATGATGCCCGAATGGATATTCTCAACTTAAAGTCTTCTCCAATTTATTTTGCCTATTGTTCTCAGGGAAATTTGTCTCATAGTTTTGGAAGCAAAGGCGAGGAGCGTAAACTAAAAACGTTTCAAACTGCGATTGTAACTTCAAAAGAAAAAATGGACAATGTTCTATTTTTTGATAAAAATAAAAAAACAAAATTTACACTCATAATTGTAGGCACGCAGGTTGATCCGCAAAAACAGCTGCATTCTTTAAACCAAAAAGTAAAAGAAACTTTTTTTGATGATAATCTGCCTCAGGATTTCTTTTATATCGGTTCTTATAATTTGAAAATTGCCGAAAAAATTGAACAATTAAATTCTGTTACACAAACCGGAATCGTAAGAAACCTTTTGAAAGAAGGCGTTTTAAGAATCATTTTGGCAATGGAAATACAACAACATACAGACGATTTAAATGCTTTAGAAAAAGATGCAAATTGTCTGACTCTAAGAGAAATGGAAGAAATAAAAGAACTTTCAGAATTTATTAAAGCAAATCCAGAAGAACCTTTTACGATTAAATCATTAAGCAAAAAATCCGGATTGTCTCCAAACAAACTTCAGGAAGGTTTTAAAATGATTCACAACAGAACCGTAAACGATTATATTACCCATATGAGAGTCCTAAAAGCCGAAATTTTAATTAGGACTTCAGACTTAAATATCTCAGAAATTGTGTACTGCATTGGTTTTACCAGTAGAAGTTATTTCTCTAAAATTTTCAAACAAAAATTTAACTGCAGTCCAAAAGAATACAAATTTAATTTGAATCCGTTGGCTATTACAGCTTAGGTAAAGGTTCTAAGCTTCTAAGATTCTCAGGTACTAAGGTTCTTAGCTACTAAGTTTAAAAAAAAGGCATTCTGAATATTCAATATTCAGAATGCTTTTTTCTTTTTCTAGAAAAAAAATCTTAGAATCTTAGCAACTAAGAACCTTAGTATCTAAAAAAAGAATATATTTGCATAACTGGTTATATAATTAATTATGATATGGAATTTTTTAATAAAGTAGGCAAAGCGGCATTAGGAAGCCGTATGCGTTTAATGACAGCAGCAATTACAGATGATGCTTCTAAAATTTACGAAATGTACGGAGTGGATTTAGCTCCAAAGTGGTTTCCTGTTTTTTATACATTATCTGAAGAAAGAGAACTCACAATTACTGAAATTGCGAATGAAATTGGTCATTCTCAGCCTTCTGTAAGTAAGATTATTCGGGAAATGATTAGCGCCGGAATTGTAGAAGAGAGCTTAAAAACCGATGATAAACGCAAAAACAATGTCGTTTTAACAGAAAAAGGTATTTCGCTTTCGCAGAAGATGAAACAGCAATTAATTGATATTGAAGTGGCAATGGACGATTTGATTTCTGAATCAAAACATAATCTTTGGGCAGCACTTGAAGAATGGGAATTTTTACTTCAGCAAAAATCAATTTTTAAACGTGTAAGCGATCAGAAAAAACTTCGCGAAAGCAAAGATGTTGAAATCGTAGAATACAAACCTGAATATAAAGAAGCTTTTAGAGCCTTAAACGTAGAATGGATTTCGACCTATTTTGAAATGGAAGAAGCAGATTACAAAGCTTTAGACAATCCTGAAGAATATATCTTAAATAAAGGCGGAAAAATTCTGGTGGCTTTATATGAAAATGACCCTGTTGGAGTGTGCGCACTCATCAAAACAAATAATCAGGATTATGATTTTGAAATGGCAAAAATGGCGGTTTCGCCAAAAGCGCAGGGCAAAAATATCGGCTGGCTTTTGGGACAGGCAGTTGTAAATAAAGCAAAAGATTTAGGAGCTAAAAAGATTTATCTGGAAAGCAATACAATCCTAAAACCTGCTATAAACCTGTATTATAAACTAGGTTTCGAGAAAGTTTTTGGTCTTGAAACACCTTACAAGCGCTGTAACATACAAATGGAGCTTAAAGTTAATTAATAAATAAAATTAGAATGAAAAACGTTGTTAAAAAAGAGGAAGCTGTTTCACGACAGTTTTTAGGAGTAGATTTTGTAGTTCTTTCAATTGGGAATGATTCGATGGTAACTAAAATGTTATATAAAATAACAGATTCAGTACCATTTCATAAACATCCAAATGAACAAAGCGGCTATGTTATTTCTGGAAGTTACAAACTAAAATTCGATGAAAAAGAATTTTTATTAAAAGAAGGAGATACATATTCTATTCCGGCAAATATTGAACATTCTATTGAGATCCTAGAAGCTGGAGAAGTCGTTGATGTTTTTACACCAATTAGACAAGATTATTTATAGTAATTGAAAGATTCTAAGTTGCTAAGAAAGAACTTAGTAACTTAGAACCTTAGTATCTTAGTAACTTTTTCAACGCCCAAATCGATAATACTCCAAATCAGTATTCTTTTTATTTTCCAGAGAATCTAAAATCGAATTCATTCCGATTACGCTGAAAGTGATTCCGTTTCCTCCGAAACCTAATACGTAATGTTCATTTTTTTTGGGATCAGGTTTTCCAAAATAAGGAAGCCCGTCTTTGGTTTCTCCAAAAGTTCCGGCCCAGGAATAATCGATTTTAAAAGTGATTCCGGGGAATTTTTTTTGAAATTGTTTTAAAAGATACTGCTCTTTTTTCGGGATCAATTTATCACGCTTTTTAGCGTCTCTAAATTCTTCGTCACCACCTCCAACAATTATTCGGTTATCAGCGGTCGATCTAAAATAATGGTAAGGCGACGCTGTATCCCAGAAAATAGCATTTTTAAAAGCTGTAGAAAGATCAGGAACATTTTCTGATGCAATAACATACGTACTTTTTAAATCGACTACTTTTTCTGTCAGTGTTTCAACACTTTCGTAACCGCTACAGTATATCACGTGATTGGCTGTAATGGTGCATTTATTTTCTGTTGCAGCAATACATTTATCTTTTTGATGCTGAACCGAAGTAATATTAGTACGATCATAAATCTGCAGCCCTTTTTTCTGGCAGTACTTAAAAAGATCATTTGCCAGTTTATAAGGATCCATTACGGCGGCTGTTTTCGATTCTATTGCAGCCAATGCATTCAGTCCCATTTTTTTTAGCTCATATTTACCCAGCCAGCTTACATCAAATCCGTTTTGTTTTCGGGCTTTGAATTCATTTTTTAAAAACGGAATGTCTTTTTTTACGGAAGAAAAATAGATGCTTTTTTTAAACTCAAACTGGCAGTCGCTTTTTATAGTATCTACAATATGGCGCAGGTCAAAAATGGCTTTTTTACCATTGCTGTAGCTGTCAACAGCACATTTTGTACCTCTCAGTTTTATAAGTTCATGCAAAGGAACATCAATTTCGTATTGAAGTAAAGCTGTACTTGCTGCTGTACTTCCGTTGCAGACATCACGGCGGTCTACCAGTACTATTTTTTTTCCTTCATTAATTAATTTGTAAGCTATTAAAGCTCCCGTTATACCGCCGCCAACAATTAAGATTTCTGTATTGATATTAGAATCTATTGACGGGTAACTGATTTTCATGGCGCTTTGCAACGGCCAAAATGTTTCGGTAGAGCGTAATTTCATTTTTTTGGTTTTTATTTTTTGGTTTTGGTTTTATGCTGTAGTTTAGTTCTGCTGTCGTTCTTACGTTCGTGCAGATCATCTGCTTCTGCAACTGAATGTGAAGTTTTTATGCTTTCATCGTTTTTGGCAAGCTCACTAAGCCTGTGATAATATTTCTGCACAATAATCATTTCTTCTTCGGTCATGCTTTCTATATCGACCAAACTATTGCTGGAAAATTCGCTTGACGCTACTAATTCATTTAGTTTAAGCTGAATAGCAAGTGAATCTTTATTTTGTGCTTTCTGAATTAAAAAAACCATTAGAAAAGTAATAATCGTAGTTCCGGTATTAATAACCAATTGCCAGGTTTCTGAATAATTGAAAAACGGTCCCGAAACTGCCCAAACAATAACAATTAAAAAAGCGCTAATAAAAGCGGTTGTGCTCCCGGCTGCTTTAGAAGTTTTGGTAGCAAATTTTTCGAATGAACTACCGCCGTTTTGTTTTTTAGTTTTCATTGTTTTTTGAATTAAGATTTTCTGACTTTTTCTTTTTTAATTACTTTATTATGCTTTTCATCATAAACAGCATCGTCAATTTTTTCACCCGTTTTACTGAAGATGTTTATTTTAGGATTTTCATGCGTTCCCGTAATCGTAATCGGAAAACCAATAATTCCGAATAACGGTAAACCCAAACGCATTCTTAAATCCAGAAGGCCGTCAAAACTTGTTGTACCTTTTATAGTCGGTTTAAAACTGGCAACAGTAAACGTAAAAGGCTCAATGTGAATCAGGTTGTTGTCTATATTTGATTTAATTTCAATTCCCTGCATATCAGGATTGTTAAGCCCGTCTTGTCCGGTTTTAGAACTTATTCCTTCAAAAAGTTTTAATCCTTTTACTTTGACATCGCGCAGATTAAGAGTTCCGCCGCCTTCCAGCGATTCGTAAATTGGCCCCATGTTTCCGTCTAAATCGCCTTTGATATTATAATCCACAGAAATAATTCCTTCTGCTTTTTCTGCAGCAGAAACCATGTCATGAAACATTGGTATTTCTTTGTAGGCTCTTTGTACACTAAAGTCTTTGGCAGTAAAATGAGCATCAAAATGGGCAGAAGTTGGCGATTCGTCTTTGTAATTGGCGCTCACACCCAAAATACAGTCGATAATATTAAAAGTGGTATTTTCAAGATAAAAGCCTCCTTTTGTAATGCCCACTTTTCCATTCAGTTTATTTAAAACCAAACCGTTATATTCTACTTTGTTCACGTCTGCTTTTAGTCCGACATTTAAGTTTTTCGGAATAATTACAACACCGCTCATTTTTGGATGATCTTCTTTTGCATATTGCACTTCAAGATTACGATCGGTGTTTTCGCCTTTTTTAAGCGCCATAAATTCATCAACGTTGACTAATTTCGATTTCATGGTAAAATCGCCGCTCAAAGTCCCGTGTGATTCCAGAAAATAATTAATCGTATTCAGCAGATATCCGTTAATATCAAAATCGGATTTTCCGTAAGAAGCGTAGAATTTATCAAACCACATTTTTTCGTTTTGAAAACGGAAATTCCCTTGTTTGATAAAAAAAGCTTTTGGGAAAAGTTCAGAAGTGGCTTTGATGTTTTTTAATACAATAGTTCCTCTGTTGTCCAGTTTATCATATTGTCCGGTTGTAGCATAGCTTTGTTTTCCTTTTAGCGAAAGATCGGCTTTGGCGTAACCTGTTACATCGAGTCCTTTTCGGGAGAAAACCTGATAAATGCGCCCAACGTTGAGTTCTCCTTTTATTTTTGCATTATAAGCCAAATCACTAAAATCAGATAAAGTCGCATTTACGTACATCGGATTTCCTTCAAAAACAAACGAAGCCGGCGCAACTGCCACAATTAAATCCTGATACGTTCCTGCTTTATTAAGCACGTTGGCGACAAAAGTAATGTTGGTAATAGGGTTAGGGTAGGAGTCTGTTTTGAGCCAGCCATTTCGAAGTGAAATTCCTCCGATGGTTTTAGGAAATAATTTTTTTGAAGTACTAAAAAGTCCTTTTGCCTGAATATCTGTTTTTAAAAGTCCTTTTAAATCAACAGTATTCAAACCAATTGCAGCATCAACAACGGCAAGATCTAATGCGCCTTTTACGCTCGCATTAATGTTCATTTCATTAAAGCCTTTACTGTGCAGATACGCCGTAAAATAATCTTTTTCTCCAACTTTAAATTTTAGTGTTCTCAAATTTATTCCAAGTTGCTCAATGTCTAATGAAGGCAGAATCGCATTCAGATCCATCTGGAAATCAGTTAATGGAACGGGCGCATTTTGATAATTTATAGCGCCATCATTTATTTTTAGATTGAAAGCTAAATCTGGTTTTTGTTTTTTGGCGACATTATAATCTCCTTTAAAAGTAAAAAGCAAATCACTTCGGCCCGAAATTTCGGTTTCATCCAGCCAGGTCAAATATTCTGGTGGCATTACAGAAAACAAATCTTTGACAGTTGTGTTTTCTGATGCGGCTTTGATATTTATTTTATAACCGTCTCTTAAAATGCTAAATACGCCGGTAAATTCCAGCGGCAGTTTATTAATATGCAATTCATTTTTTTGAAGAATAAAAGTAAGTGCGTGCGTGTTGATTCTGGTAATTAAATCGGCTTGGACTTCTTTTTGCTGTAGATAAGCCGTTTGTCCGTAAAAGAAATCGACTTTGTCAATTTTTGCGTCTGTTCTAAGATCAAAAATATCTTCGCTTAAATCGCCTTTTCCAACATAATTAAAACCTTTTGCATCCACCATAATTTTAGCAGAACGATCGTTGTATTTTACATTACAATCTTCAAGATCAATTCGTTCTAATTTTATTGCAGTTCCTTCTTCCGGCTCATTGGGATCTTTTTTATTGTCCCGATCTTCTGGAGCAACATAAATATTGTAATTGGCTTCCCCTTTTTGGTTGACCATTATATTGATATCGGCTTTAGAAACGTATAATTTATTGATTTTTACTTCATTGTCAAAAATCAATCTTTTTAAGTTAATTCCAAACGCAACTTGTTCTGCTTTTAATAATGTATCGTTGCTAAAAGGTTTTGAACCCGTTAAAGATAAATCGTCAAGCGAAACGGTAAGCGACGGGAAATGGGTAAAAAAGGAAAGTTTAGAATTCGAAAATTCTAACTTTGAATCCAAACGTTCGTTGGCTACTTTTTTAACTTCAGAAGCTATTTTTCCGGGAAAAAGTATTGGAAGCAAAAAAAGTAACAGCAGAATTCCTGCAATTACAATTCCTGTAATTTTTAAAATTTTTAAGGCTGTATGTTTAAATGAGACTGGCATATACGATAGATTTAAAAGTTGATTCCGGACTAAAATGATCTAGTCCGGATTTTTATTTTTAAGGCGAATAAGAAATTGCAATTCACATTTCACAAAAATATTTTCACAAAAAACAATTAGTTCTTTTTATCTTTTTCGGCTTTTTTAGCGTCTTCCTGTTTTTGCTTTTCCTCTTTTTCTTTTTGCTCTTTTAGGTCCTTTTCTTTCTGCTCTTTTTCTTTAGCTGCTTTTTCCTGCTGCTCTTCTTTTTTCTCTTTCAGCTCTTCTGCTTTTTTCGCTTTTTGCTTTTCTTTTTTCTTGTAATATCCTCTAAGAAGGAAATTACTTTTTGCAGCTTCCATATTATCGCTAAAACCTTTTGTACCAGATTCCAGATTAGAAAGCGTATTAGAAACGCTGTTGGCCATTTTATCATCGCGAACTAATCTCGCCAAGGCGCCGTTTCCGTTGTTCATGCTGTGGCTGAAAATGGCGAGTTCATCAGAAATAACACCTACGTTGTCAACACTTTTTTTAACGCTTTTCATTAAATCCTGCATTTCAATTCCGTCAACAGAAGCAATTTGACCGTTGTTTTCAATTACTTTCTGAGATTTTGTGCCAGGAGAAATAGTCAGCACTTTATCGCCCATCAAACCATCAGAACCAATACTAGCACGAGCATCTGTTTTGATAAATTCCTGAACATTATCTTTCATCACCAATCGCACTACGACAGATGAATCGTTTATAAGTTTTATTTCTTCGACAGTTCCAACATTGATTCCCGAAAAACGAACATTGTTTCCGACTTCTAAACCGCTTACGTTTTTAAATTGTGAGGTAATGTGAAAGGTTGAACCAAATAGGTTTTTTTGTTTACCAATAAAATATACGGCCATTACAAACAGCACTAAGCCTATTGTTACAAACATTCCTAATTTCCAGGTATATTCAGATTGCTTCTCCATGATTTCTAATTATTTATTTTGCTTTATTCAAAAAATGAGCGTACCCATTCGTCTTCGTCTTTTTCTAGTTCTTCGTAAGTTCCTTCGGCATGAATTACACCTTCTTTTAACACCATAATGCGATCGGCGGTAAGTTTTGCACACGCCATATCGTGCGTAATAATGATGGATGATGTTTTTTGTTTATGCTTTATTTCAAGGATTAATTCGCTGATTTCTCTAGATGTTATAGTGTCTAATCCTGTTGTAGGTTCATCGTATAAAATAATTTCCGGTTTAAGGATTAAAGTTCTGGCAAGACCAATTCTTTTTCTCATTCCTCCAGATAGTTCAGACGGCATTTTATCAATTGCATCTCCCAATCCTACATTCTCCAGCGCTTCCATAACCTCGTTTTCAATTTCTTCTGCAGATAAATCTCTTTTGTGTTTGGTTAAAGTAAAAACAAGGTTTTCTCTAACGGACATAGAATCGTATAAAGCACCACTTTGAAAAAGAAATCCAATTTTGACTCTTATTGCATTGAGATCTGCTTTTTTAAGGTTGAGTACATTTTCATCAAAAACTTTTATTTCGCCTTCATCTGGTGTTATCAAACCCACAATACATTTTATGGTTACTGATTTTCCAGATCCGGAACGTCCTAAAATCACTAAATCTTCGCCTTTGTTTACGGTAAGATTTATCCCTTTAAGAACTTCATTGTCTCCGCCAAATGTTTTGTGGAGATTTTTGATCTCAATTATAGGAGCTTGTTTTTTTTCTTTGACTACGGGGTCTTTAAGTAATTTTTCTTTCATGATCTTAAAAAAATAAATCTGTTATCTGCACCGCTACCATATCAATAATAAAAATGCTTAAAGAGGCCGTTACGACAGCAGAGTTTGCTGCCCTTCCCACACTTTCGGTTCCGTTTTTGGCATTAAAACCTTTATAACAGCCAATCATTCCGATAAAAAAGCCAAAAAAGAAAGTTTTAATCGTTGCCGGAAAAAGATCTAAAAATTCCAACGATTGAATAATCTGCGTTAGATAACGATAGAAATTTACATCGCCGTGAATATTAATTCCAACATAACCGCCGATAACGCCCACAGCATCTGCAAAAAACACTAATATTGGCACCATAAGCGTACAGGCTAATATTCTGGTCACAACCAAATAGTTGTACGGATTTACAGCCGAAACTTCCATTGCGTCAATTTGCTCTGTTACTTTCATCGAACCTAATTCGGCTCCAATTCCAGACGAAATTTTTCCTGCACAGATTAAAGCTGTAATTACCGGTGCAATTTCGCGTATCAGCGATAAAGCTACCATTCCCGGTAACCAGGATTCTGCACCAAATTTTACTAATGTTGGGCGTGATTGTAATGTAAGCACCAAACCCATAATAAAACCCGTAATCGCAACCAGTGGAAGCGATTTATACCCAATAACGTAACATTGTTTTAAAAACTCTTTTGCCTCATAAGGCGGTATAAAAACCTCCTTAAAAAACTTCTTAGCAAACAATGTTGCGTCTCCTATCTGGGCGAACGTATTTTTTAAGTTGAGAATCAAAATGTTTTGTTTAAGGTTGAATTTATAAATCTGTATATCAATTATTTAACAAAAAAATCTATTTCTTGTAAAATCTATACGAAAGTTACCTCAATAAAACACAAAAAATCTTACATAACTTTTTTTGAAGTTTATATAATTTTCATCGAATTACAATAAAAACAATAAAGTAACGTTGCTGAATTTTTTATTAAAACAAAAAAAAATCCCTTCTGTACAAAGGGATTTTTTAGCAATTATAGTAATATTTAGTTAGTAGAATTTTATTCGCTATTTACAAATTTATAGCTACATTATCGTCTTGCGATTTCATTAGCGGAATTACTTTTACTTCAGACAGTTTAAAGTTTTCCATTAATAATCGTGCTGTTAAATAACAAACAGTAGATTCTGCACCTTGATTTAAGTTTACGTTTTCTTTTTCAAGTCCGTCGTAACCGCCGCCGCTTACCGGATTGTACATAATCTGGTTTAGGTGGTTTTTACCTAAAAACCAGTTAAAAGCGGTTTTCATTTTGTTTTTGTATTCCGGAATATCAAACGCATTGTAAAATGCATTTAAGGTCTGAATGGTGTACGAAACGTCTATTGGTTGTTCTCCGTACGCATGTGGTTCTGTATTTTTGTGGTACCAGCCGTTATTAGAAATAACCCTGAAGTTTTTGTCGATAAACATTTTCGACATTAAAAAGTCAAGCGAGTCTAAAGCTACTTTTTTGTAGATAGGTTTGTTGGTAATTAAATATGCATACAACATCGATTCGGGTAAAATACCGTTGGCGTAAGTCATATAGCCTTCAAACCATTTCCAGTCTTCAGAAGCATTATCTTCGTAATTTGCCAGTAATTTCGCATTTAGTTTATTGATAATTGCTGCTACGTATAAATTTGGAACTGCAGAATGATACAGGTATAATCCTTTTGTTGCAAAACCGATAGAACGCGGTGACTGAATGTTTTCTGCCCATTTTAAAGCATTTAAAAAGCATTTTGTTGCTTTTTTGATAATGGCTTCCGGAAGGATGTCTTTATGGGAAACAACAGTTCCTAAAGCCCAAAGTGCTCTTGCATTAGAATCTTCAAGATTTACTTCGGCATTTTGTTCGATATGTTCTCTATTTTCCTGATCTACGTAGTTTATAAAATCGCCTTTTGGTTTTTGGCAGCGTTGTATAAAATCTAAATAGATTAAGATATAAGGAAGATCATCTTTGTCTTTTGTTAATTTATAATGCATACAGAAAGCCACTAATGCACGTGCATTATCATCTAAGGTATAACCAGAGTCTAAATCTGGAATTGAGATTTTACTAAATTGAATGATTCCCAAATCGGTTGTCATTTTTTTAATATGTCTCATCTGAATAGATGGATAGCTGTATTTTATATCTGATGGATTTTCAATTAGTTTTTTATAAGCATTTACGTGTGCAATACCCGCGTTTTCCCAAGAAGAGGCGCGCATTTTTGTAAAAGCCTGAATTCCCATTTCTTGTCTTAGATTTTCATCAGAAAGTAATTTTATTGTTGCTTCTGCAAATTGATCTACATCTCCTATATCTACTAATATTCCAGAATCTGAAGTTAATACTTCTCTGGTATGCGGAATTTTTGATGCTACAATAGGACAAGCACAACTCATAGCATAAGCAAATGTGCCGCTTACAGCCTGATTTGGGTCTTTTGATGTAAACAAATAAACGTCTGTTGCTTTTAGATATTCTAAAAGTTCATTGGTTTCCAGATATTGGTTTATAAAACGAACATTATCTTTTAAATTTAAATCTTCGACAATTGCTTCTAACTTTTCACGATACGTATCTACACCGTCAATAATTAAGTTTGGATGTGTTTTTCCGATAATGAGATAAAGCGCATTTGGAGCTTTCTCTATAATTTTTGGAAGCGCCTGCAATCCGGTTTCGATATTTTTACCTTCGCCCAAAAGTCCAAAAGTGGCCAATACAAGTCTGTCCTGAATATTAAATTTTTCTTTGGCTTTGGCAGGAGTTTCATACACCACAATATGCGTTCCGTGAGGTACATAAGTAATCGCTTTTTCGTCGATATCATAATCACGCATCAAAATTTCTTTTGATTTTTGTGTCATTACAAAAGCAGAGTTACTGTAACTCATTAATAATTTTACAACCGTTTTTAATTCGTCATTTGGATTTGGAATTACGCTGTGAAAAGTAAAGGTTACGGGTTTTTTAATGACATTTAAAAAATCTAAAAGATAGTCGCCATAATTTCCTCCAAACAAACCAAACTCATGCTGAATATGAACAAGTTTTACCGCTTTGTCTTTGTTGATTTCTTCGGCAACCTTTGTATATTCGTCTCTGTTTGTTGTATTTAATGTAAAAGCTTGTGAAGGATTTGCTTGTGGTTCTTTGACCAGTTCGCAGATTTCGCAAGTAAGTGATTTACCATAAACATCAACAATTCCTTTAATGGTATCTTGAGTATAAGTTGCAATGCCGCATTGGGTAGGAGGAAAGGTAGATAGAAAAACTATTTTTGATTTATTTGATATCGTTTTCATTGGGATTCTTTTTTTAGTTCTTATAATAAGTCTTCAGGTTCAAATGTTTTTTAAAATTTTCTCATATGTATCTTTGCAAGTCATTGGTTTTACAGATGTTTCAAATTTTAATACTTCAAAATTACCCTATAGATAAAGCGACAATTAATCCAATCCACTAAAAAATTAACTCTAAAGCTTTTTTATGGGAATTCTATAACTATAAACCAGAATTGTGAAAACGCGTAATATTTTGATATATAGTTTATTGAGATAAAAAAAATAATGTTTTGAGTTAAGTTGTTTTGTAAGATTAAATGAACTTTGAAATACAAACAAAACAGACTTATTTGAATAGTCTTATTACGAACTTAAAAACTAAATATTATGTTACGTTATACAGTCATTTTTATCGTTCTTGCTATTATAGCCGGAATTTTTGGTTTCGGTGGTATCGCTGCCGGAGCAGCAAGTATTGCAAAAGTTTTATTCTTTATATTTTTAGTGTTATTTATAATTTCACTAATTAGTGGGAGAACGAAAGTATAGCTTTTTTTAAGGTTCTAAGCTACTAAGCTCCTAAGGTTCTAAGAGCTTAGTAGCTTAGCCCCTTGAACCTTAGAATCTATTAATTAATACCTTTTTGTATAATATTTTCGAGTTATAAAAGCAATTGGCATTCCGATGCAGAAAATTATGATTAGAATTGATAGCAGTAACTGAAAATCAAGTTTCTTTTCTGGTAAATTAGGAAAAGCAATTGGCAGTACAATCAGGTTCATAATGCACCATACAAAAATGCCATAAGTGAGTCCGGATAAAAACGGATTAATATGGAAAAATGAACTGTAAGGGTAGAGTTTAAAATAGAACCACGCAAAAGTAAAGGCTATTAAAAAGTGTAAAAGTACACCGTAAAGCGCCATTTCTATTCCTCCAGTATAAGCTTCTTTTTTAAAAATGCCGCTTGCAATGGACTGTAAAAGTTTGATTGTAGTGGTTTTCTGCAATATAAAAGCGTAAACTAAAATTGCAGCAGTAAGATCTAGTGTTCCGGCGGTAAATCCGGCAGATACAATGGTTTTAGCTTTAGATTTCATGATGGTTAGTTTTAATTGTAAAGGTTATACCAAAAGTACGATTTTAAATTAAAACTTTAAAAGTCAAGTGGTTATGTTTTGCTTATAACAAAGCTTCACATAAATAGCCGTGTGCATTTAGAATGTCAATAATTTTTTGATTGCAAATAGAAACGCCATGAATACGCAGGATTTTATCACAATCTTCTAAATCGAAGTTGATAAGGCTGTTTGGGAAATGTTCAAGAAGTTTCCCAATTATAAGATTAGACTGGTCTACTTCCTGAACATTTGTTTTAAAAACTTCAATCATAAAAAATGATTTAGAGAGCAATGTTTTTAAATCGCTCTAGTTTATGATAAGAAACATAAGAAGCGATTAGTACCGCAAAAACGATTAAAGGGAAAAACCCTTGCATACCGATTCCGTCAACCGCAAAATGACTAATCGAGGCAAATATAAAATCGAAAGCAAAACCTGCATACGCCCATTCTTTTACGCGTTTAGGAACTTGTGGAATTATCAACGCCAAAACTCCCAGAATTTTAAAAACGACCAAAGCATTTCCAAAATATTCAGGATAACCTAAATGTCTGATGCCTTCTTTTGCCATTTCGCTTTGTGAAGTTAGTGCCGGCATAACGCCTTCAAATAAAAAAATAAGAATAGTTGTAATCCAGAAAATAATTTTGGTTGTTTTCATTTGGGTTTTGTTTAAAAGGTTATTAGTTAATATATTACAAATCTAGTAATGTTATTCTTTTAATGAAATAGCTATTACGACTATTTTAGGGTCATTTCAGACATTTTAGATTTTAGAATGTAGATCTTAGATTTTAGATTTTTCTACGGCTGTCCTCCTGAGCAGTCCCGAGGCTTCGGGAGAAGGGTCATGGTATATCCATGCACTGCGGTTACTGTGCGTGTCCTTCGACTACGCTCAGGAGGACAAAAAAAAATCGGTGAAAATCTCCTTAATCTGCAAAATCTGCGTGCAAATAATCTCGCAAAGACGCAAAGGCGCAAAGTTTTTTTGCCACAGAAAAGATTAAAAACTTCGTGCCAAAACAAAAAAAACGCTGCAAAACCGAAGTCTTACAGCGTCATCTCAAAAAATAAATAATTAACGTAACGGGTAACAGGGTATTATTTCCAACCGCCGCCCAACGCGCGATATAGATCGGTGTTGGCAGAAAGTTGTTGTCTTTTTATATCCGCAAGTTCAAGTTCGCTTTGAAGTAAATTAGACTGTGCAGTAATTACTTCAAGATATTCAGCCATACCATTTTTAAATAAAAGATTGGCATTTTTAATAGCTGTTTGTAAAGTTTTTACACGCTCTTGAAGGAAAGTTTGTTGTTTCTCTAATTTTTCAACTTTTACCATCGCATCAGCCACTTCGCTTACCGCAACCAAAACTTGTTGTCTAAAGCTTAAAACCGCTTTTTCTCTTTCCGCGACAGCGATATTATATTGTGTTCTCACTCTTTTGTTATTCAACAAAGGCTGCGTCAAACCTCCGGCAACAGTTCCGAATAAAGAAGCCGGAATGTTGAACCAATTGCTTGTTTCAAAAGAGTTTAAACCACCTTGAGCTGTAATTCTAAGTGTTGGATATAAATCCGCTTTAGTAATTCCAACATTTGCATTTGCTGCTTTCAATGCCAATTCAGCACTTTTTACATCTGGTCTTCTGCTTACTAATGAAGACGGAATCCCGATAGCTGTATTGTTTTTAATTGCAATACTAGTTAAAAGTGTATTTCTTTCTTTTGCACTAGGAAATGATCCTGTTAAAACACTCAAAGCATTTTCCTGAATCGCAATATTTTGCTCTAATAACGGAATCAATTGTGATGCTGTTAATCTTTGTGCTTCCGATTGTTGAATGGCTAATGAAGTAACTTGTCCTGCATCATATTTTAATTTAATGATGTTGGTTGTACTGTCATTCAATTGCACATTTTTCTTAGCAATTTCCAATTGAGCATCAAGCATCAAAAGATTGTAATAACCTTTAGAAACATTTGCCACAATAGTAGTTTGCAATGCTTTTTTTACTTCTTCAGATTGAAGGTAACTTGCAAAAGCGCCTTTTTTCTGATTTCTGATTTTTCCCCAGATATCCGCTTCCCAAGAAAGTGAAGCTCCGGCAGAATAATCGTCGATATGTTTTGCACCAATGGCCTGGTTTAAGTTTAATCCTGTAAAACTATTGTCAGACGGATTGCTTGTACTTGCATTTACAAATAAATTAACCTGAGGAACATTTCCCCATTTAGATTGTGTAAATCTGTATTGTGCAATCTCGATGTTTTTTTGTGCAATCTGTAAATCATTATTTCTGGTAACAGCACTGTCAATCAATTTGATGATATCTTGTTCTGTAAAGAAATTTTTCCACTCTACATCGCCAATACTTGTTGTGTCACTTGAAACCGATGCATTCCTGAAATTTTCAGGAAGTGCATCTTTAGGTGTTTCAATATCCTTAGAAACCTTACAGGATATTATAGTGGTGATGAGAATGGCGGCCATCACGATTTTGGTTATATAATTTTTCATTTTAATTTTTGACATTAAATTTCTGTACAGTTGTCTTTTCTGCTTTCAAGATCTCTTGAAATTCTGTAGGATATGTAGCCGATGCCAGCAATTACTGCTACAAGCACGGTCGTTATATAGTTTTCCATTATTCTTTTTCTTCGTTATGAATTACGGCTACTGGTTTTCCAGTAACTCTTTCTTGTAAATGCTGGAATATGATGAATAATACCGGAATGATAAACAAACCTAGAATTACTCCGGAAATCATACCTCCAGCGGCTCCGATACTAATCGAGTGATTTCCTTGTGCTGATGGCCCTGTTGCGCTCATCATCGGAATTAAACCAACAATAAATGCTAGAGATGTCATGATAATTGGTCTTAGACGTAATTTTGCAGCATCTATAGAAGCTCTGACTAATGCCTGACCTGATTTTCGTTTTTGTACGGCAAACTCGACAATCAAGATGGCGTTTTTCGCGAGAAGTCCTATCAGCATGACTAAGGCAACTTGTACATAAATGTTGTTTTCGATTCCAGTTAATCCAATTGCTACGAAAACTCCAAATATACCTGCAGGTATTGATAAGATTACGGCCAAAGGCAGAATGTAACTTTCATACTGTGCAGCAAGTAAGAAATAGATGAATATCAAACACAATAAGAAAATTGTTGTCGATTGGCCTCCAGAAGAAATCTCCTCGCGGGTTTGTCCTGAAAATTCATAACTATATCCTGCAGGCAATTGTTGTGCTGCTACTTCTTCAATCGCTTTAATCGCGTCTCCAGAACTAAATCCTGGTTTTGGAATTGCATTAATCGAAATTGAATTAAATAAATTGTATCTCGAAGCGGTTTCAGAACCATAAATACGGCTTAGTTTTACTAAAGTATTTATCGGCACCATTTCGCCATTTTTGTTTTTTACAAACACACGGTCTATGGCTGATGGATCTGCTCTGTCGGCAATATCTGCCTGAACAACCACTCTGTAATATTTACCAAATCGGTTAAAGTCAGAAGCCTGTGCGCTACCAAAATACGCCTGCATGGTTTGCAGAATGTCTTTTACTTTTACGCCTAACTGATCTGCTTTTTCGTCGTTGATATCCAATTGTAATTGTGGATAATCGGCTTTGAAACTTGTAAATGCTACAGCGATTTCCGGACGTTTCATTAATTCTCCGATAAACTGTTGAGAAATTCCACTGAATTTATCCAGTTTACCTCCAGTTTTATCTTGTAATACTAAATCTAATGCTTCAACATTACTAAATCCAGGCACGGTTGGGAAACTAAATACGAAGAAACTTCCTCCTGAAATCGCGCCTAGTTTACCGCGGACTTCATTCATAATTTCATCAATATTTTTAATGTCTCCACGTTCTTCGTTTGGTTTAAGCAATACGAAAACTACAGCAGATGATGGACTTGTAGAGTTGGTCAATAAGTTGAAACCTGAAATTGCAGTTACGAATCTTGAAGAATTTAAACCTCTTAAAGTGTTTTCTGCTTCGGTCATTACTTTTTGAGTTCCGTCAAGCGAAGTTCCAGATGGTGTGTTTACAGCAATTGCGATAAAACCTTGATCTTCAGTAGGTATAAATCCTGCAGGAGTTGTTTTTACCATGATTACAGTTGCTACAACTACTAAAGCTAAACCTCCTAAACTTAACCATTTTCTGCGAATTAAGAATTTAAGTCCGCCAACGTAACGGTTTGTTAATGATTCGAAACTACTGTTAAAAGCGGTAAAGAATTTTTCTTTAAATCCTTTTTTAACATAAGTTTCATTCTCATTTGCGTGTCCTCCGTGATTATCTTTTAAGAATAATGCAGCAAGAGCTGGACTTAAAGTCAAGGCATTTACAGCCGAAATTACAATTGCAATTGCCATCGTAAAGGCAAATTGTCGATAGAAAACTCCTGTTGAGCCTTCCATAAAACCTACCGGCAGGAATACAGCAGCCATTACCAGCGTAATCGAGATAATAGCACCCGTAATTTCGTGCATTGCTTCGTGCGTTGCTATTTTTGGAGACAAATGTTTGTGCTCCATTTTTGCGTGTACGGCCTCGACGACCACAATCGCATCATCGACCACAATACCAATCGCTAAGATCAAAGCGAAAAGTGTTAGCAAGTTGATCGAAAAACCAAATAACTGCATGAAGAAGAACGTTCCTAAAATTGCCACGGGAACAGCAATCGCCGGGATTAATGTCGATCTAAAATCCTGAAGGAAGACGAACACCACAATAAATACCAGAATAAAAGCTTCTAATAAAGTGTGTTCTACCTGTTCAATAGATTGATCCAGAGATACTTTTGTACTATAAAATATGTTGTGTTTAATGCCTTTTGGAAAATCTTTAGAAGCTTTTACCATCAATTTATTAATCGCAATCTGAATATCATTAGAGTTTGATCCAGCAAGCTGAATAATACCAATTACAACTCCTTTTTTACCATTAAGACGTGTTAAACTGTTATAAGAATAAGCACCAAGTTCTACTCTTGCTACATCTTTTACACGAAGAACAGAACCATCTGCATTAGAACGAATTGCAATGTTTTGATAATCTTCTGGTTTAGTAAGCTTTCCTTTATATTTAATTACATATTCAAAAACTTCTTTACTTCTTTCACCAAATTTACCCGGAGCCGCTTCCAAACTTTTGTCCTGAATCGCGCCCATAACTTCGCTTGGCGTAACATTATAAGTTGCCATTTGTGTTGGGTTTAACCAAACACGCATAGAGTAATCTTTTGTACCACCAAAAATAGCGGCAGAACCTACACCCGGAATACGTTTAATCTCTGGGATAATATTAATTTGTGCATAATTGGCAACAAAAGTCTGGTCGTATTTAGCTTCATCATCAGTATATAAACCGATAGCCATGATAAAACTGTTTTGTTGTTTTGCCGTAATAACACCTTGTTGTACAACCTCTGCAGGCAATTGACTTGTAGCTTGCGCAACTCTGTTTTGTACGTTTACTGCAGCCTGGTCAGCATCTGTTCCTAATTTGAAGAAAACAGTAATTGCAAGAGTACCATCATTACTCGCAGTAGAACTCATATAAGTCATGTTCTCAACACCATTTATAGATTCTTCTAATGAAGGTGCAACAGAACGTAAAACGGTTTCAGCATTTGCTCCAGGATATACCGCCGTTACCAAAACCGATGGTGGCGCAATATCAGGAAACTGTTGTAAAGGTAATTTCGTAAGTCCAAGTACACCCAGAATCACCAACAAGATGGAGATTACGGTTGCTAGTACTGGTCTTTGTATAAATATTTTGAACATTTTCGTAAAAATTATTTTTGATTAGTTATTTGTGCAACTTTAGAAGATTTCTCAGGTTGAATTACCTGACCTTCCTGAAGTTTATCAATACCGCTTAATACGATTTGATCGCCAGCTTGTACACCGTCTTTAATCAGGTAATTTGTTCCTGCTTTTCCGATTACGGTAATTGGCATTTTTGTTACTTTATTGTCTTTACCTACAGTGAAAACAAATACTTTATCCTGCATTTCTATAGTAGCCGACTGTGGTACTAAAATAGCATCTGCATGTTGTAAACCAAGGCGGATTTTTCCTGTGTTTCCAGAACGAAGTGTTCCGTTTGCATTTGGGAAAGTTGCTCTTAAAGTTATAGCTCCGGTGTTTTTATCAAACTGACCGTCAACCATATCAATTTTTCCGGTTTGAGGATAAGCGTTGTTATCTGCTAAAACTAAAGTTACCGGAGGAAGTTTTTTGATTTTATCGCCAATTGAGTTTCCTGCGTATTGTGTTTTAAATTTGATAAAATCAGTTTCTCCTAATGAGAAATAAGCAAAAACTTCGTGAACATCAGATAAAGTTGTTAAAGCTTCAACATCTGAAGCAGAAACCAAACTTCCTTGTTTTTTAGGCAATCTTCCGATGTAACCGCTTACTGGAGCAGTAACATTAGTATATCCTAAATTAATTTTTGCCGATGCTACCATTGCTTTTGCTTGTTCGATATTTGCAGCAGCAATTTTTTGAGAAGCTTTAGCGGTTTTTAACTGATAATCAGAAACTACTTTGTTTTGTACTAGTGGAGTCAATTTATCAACTTCTAACTGAGCGTTGATTAAAGCAGCTTCGTAAGCGTGAAGACTTGCCAAAGCATTGTTTAACTGCTCGCGGAAAGGACGTTCGTTTATTTTAAATAAAGACTGGCCTTTTGATACATAAGCACCTTCGTCTACCAAAACTCTATCTAAGTTTCCACTTACTTGTGGTCGAATTTCTACATCTACAGTTCCTTGTATAGCTGCAGGATATTCTGCATCTGTTACAGCCTCAGAGTTTTGGATCGCCAAAACAGGAAGCACTGGAGCAGGAGCAGCTGCCGGAGCTTGCGATTTATCTGCACAACTGCTTAGAACAAGTGCTAGAATAAAACTGGTTATAATTACATTTTTCATTTTACTATTGGTTTTAATTTGTTGGACATTCTCTTGTTTTAAAATCTTACTTATGGTATTCTTGGTATTCATCTATTAAAGCGTATTAAATTTTCTAACGGTGTTAAGTAAATTGATGCAGAATTCTATAATAATGCGTTTCAATTGTGTTTTTTAATGGGTATTAAATTATTTATCAGTGTTAAGTAATTAGTAAAAAAAGGTTACCAAATTACGTTAATTAAATAATTTATCACTGTTAAGTAAAGTAGTAAAAAAAAGCGCTAAATTACTATATTAAATCATTTACCACTGTTAAGTAATAATGAAATTTTTTTATTGTATTGATTTTATTATACCACCAATCGCATCTTTCAGGATTTGATTGTTGATGGTTTCCATTATGTCACTTTGGTTGATGATGTTGATCGCGATCAAACCGTGAATGACAGAAAAGAAGGTAAAATATTTTTGTTTAATAACTTCTTCATCAGGATTGCTGTTTTTCATAATTGCAGCAATAACTGCGGTAAATAATTTATAAGGTGTTTTTGCAGCATCACATTGTTCTGTACAACAATTCATCTGAACGCCAAACATTACCTGATACATTTCGGTATCTGTAAAGGCAAAATCCCAATAGGCCATCCACATGGCTTCTATTTGTTCTTCTGGTTTTTCAAATTTATCTCTTGCTTCTTCAAGCTCTTTTCCTAATTTGACAAAGCCTTTACCGGTTAACTCCCTTAAAATTGCATCTTTGTTAGAAAAGTATTCATAGATAATAGGAGCAGTATATTCAATCTTATCGGCAATCTTTCGCATACTAAGACCTTGCCAGCCTTCGTCCTTAACGATTGCGTAAGCAGCATCAAGAATATTATTTCTTGTCTCTTCTTTTTGTCTTAAAATACGATCTTTACTTGCCATTTTGATTAAGTATTAAATTGTTTAACACCGTTAGGCAAATGTATGGCGGTTTTTCGGATTACGCTATAATTTTATCATAATATTTTCTTATTGAATCATAGACAATAATGAAATAGTAGTGAAATAAGGTGTTCAGGAAGGTTTTGTGTTTTTATAAAATTTCATTTTAAGTAAAATTCAACTCAAATTCAACTCAAATTTGAATCAAATTAAAGATGATTTTGAAGTTTTTAATTCTGAAAAAAGTCTAATTTCTGATTGACGAATAAAATTTCAATCAAAATTTTAGCAAGTGTTAAAAATAACAACAGTATTAAGAGCTATGATTTATTGATTATTTCATTCCTCGAACGTTCATTTCTAATGTATAAACACTTTTACTGGCTGTAATAAATAATGTTTTAAATTTTTTTCCTCCAAAACAAATATTGGCTGTCCATGGTTCAGGAACATCAATATGGGCTATTTTTTCTCCTTTTGGATTGAATATGGTAACTCCTTTTCCGCATAAGTAAATGTTCCCGGACTCGTCTATTGTCATTCCGTCTGAACCTGATTCAGTAAAAAGACTTTTTTTGCCTAAAGAGCCATTACTTTCGATTGTATAAGAGTACGTTTTATTGGCTCCTATATCAGCTACGTATACTATTTTTCCATCCGCAGTTCCAATAATGCCATTAGGTTTTACAAGATCATTCGCAACGTTGATAATTTTAGATTTATCGGGAGATAAATAGTAAACACATTCTTTGTCTATTTCTTTGGAAGTATGTATCCAGTAATCCCTTTTATAAAATGGGTCTGTAAAATAGATACCGCCTTTTGGATCAACCCAAAGATCATTGGGACCATTCAGCCTTTTTCCTTCGAAGTTGTTTATTAATATAGTATAATTTTTGTTTTTGTCTATTTTCCAAATTTCATTTTTTTCATCGGCGCAAGCCAAAAGGTTACCTGTGTGATCAAAGTACAAGCCGTTAGCTCTTCCTGCATTTTCCATAAAAACAGAAAGTTCACCATTAATCGACCATTTCATGATTCTATTATTAGGCTGATCCGTAAAATAAATATTTCCTTTCTTATCCGCAGCAGGTCCTTCTGTAAAGCTGAATTGATCTGATAGTTTTGTGAGAACTGCGTCTTTTGCTATTAAAGGATGATTTTTTTCTTTTGATGTCTGAGAGTATATAAAATTTGTAAAAGTTAAAGTAATAACCAATAAAAGGTGTGATTTTACTTTAAGTTGGAATGGGTTCATAATAAAAAGATTTAAAAGTTGCTTTTGAAGCGTTCTTAAAAGTAGTTTTATTTGTGATATTCTGCAAAATTTTATTTTAATCTTAATTTATCAAAAGCATCTTTTTGTAATATTACAATAAAAAAAAATGAAACCACTAACTACTCTAAAAACCACAATTGCAATTGTATTCTTCCAGCAAATTGCATTTTCTCAAGAAGTAAAAAAAGAAACGGCAGCAACAAAATACACAATAGAAAACTGTGTAAATCATTTCGATTTAGAAAAAGCAACCAAAACCAAAGCAGGTTACCAATATTGGTTTGGCGATAAAAACTTCACTCAGGAAAACACATTAAAAATGAGCATTGTAGAACCTGGAAAATCTACGCACGCGCTACATCATCATCCCGAAGAAGAATTTTTCTATATTTTAGAAGGTTCCGCTTCTTTTTTCTTAGACGGAAAAACAGTTGTTGTTGGTCCAAATACAAGCTTATATTGTCCGCCAAATGCAGAACATGGAATCAGTAATGCCGGAAATACCGATTTAAAATATTTGGTTATTAAAAAGGATTTGAGGTAAAATGTTTTTATTGGATATTAATAGAGTACGTTAGAAAACTTCCGTCTGGCTGTAAAAATTTTATAGTGTGAGTTCCGGTTGTTGTGGTACTAAAATTATAAGTTGTATTAAGATTTGCAGTGCTTTGCGTACACAAACATCCTTCATATTTGGCTTTTACAGTTATCGTTTTTGTATTTCCTGAATTAATTTCGGTAATAGAACCAAAACCACCACAGCCATTTCTAACGAAGAAACTGATATCAATTGGAATTATTTGATTTACATTGCCACTAACAGGAATTTTTGCAGAAACTATCGGAGCATTTTCATACGATATACAAACCTGATCGAATGTTTCGGTCCATTTTACAAATGAAAAAGCCATCATTTGACTTTTCCAATGCGTTTCTGTTCCTTCGGGAATGCTTAAATAGATGTTTTTATTTTCATTTAATCCGTCTTTTAGCTTTAATGACGAAATTAAATTAAGAAGATCAGTTTGATTCGTAACATTCATATCAAAAAAGCTATTTATGATATAAGTTTTATTTTCTGGCTGATAATAAAATACACTAGAAGTCGTGGCACTCCAACCACTCGTTTTTATATAAGGTTTTTCATTTAATAGATTCCTCAAACTAGCAACATCACTTTCTGGAGTATCTGATTTGTAAAGAAAACCATTCATTTGCCGAATATCAAAATGCAATTCGTTCAAAGTTTTAAACACTAAACTTAAATCTGCATCTTTTTTGATTCCAATCGCCAAATTTGTTTTTGACGAATTTTCAAGAACTGGCAGCACTTCTGGCTCCTGAGCATTCTCTGAAGAACAGCCAAAAAACAATAATGCAATAATACTTAAAGTTAAAATTTTTCTCATTTCGCATCGATTTTATTATATAGATGAATTTATTTTAAAATGGTTGCGTTTGTTTTGATGATTTAATTACTTTTTTTGTAAATAAAACTATTCTCATAATATTCCACCAAGTTTGTCATTTCGACTGAAAGGAGAAATCACACTAGAAATTCTACAAAGTAAATCACTAATTTATCATTCAAAATTAGAATTAAGAAATTCAAAAGTTGAATTAAAACCTCTAATTAACTCCATTTTTTTATCTCTTCGCCATTTCTTCAATTCTTTTTCTCTTGCAATTGCCTCCTGTATCCAAGTAAATTTTTCATAGTAAACTAAAAATTGGATATTATATTTTGAAGCAAAAGTATTGGCATTTAGATTTATGTTTTCTTTATGTTTTGTCAATCTTTGTTTTAAATTATTGGTAACACCAATGTAAAAAGAAGTACGATGTTCGCAAGTTATAATATAAACATAATAACTATGAAAGCCAAGTTGCGGGTTTAGCATATTATTTTTTTTGTACGAATTTACGCTAATTAAAATTAATTCCCACTTTTTGTTATTTCGACTGAAAGGAGAAATCACACTAGAAACTCTACAAAGTAAATCGCCAATCTATGTCGATATACGCGTGTGATTTCTCCTTTCAGTCGAAATGACAAACTGTACTTTTAAAAGCTACGTTACTGAATGTATTATTTTTGATTACGATTTAATACATTTGATAGTATATTCTCATAAATAATTTTAATTGAAAGAAAATTCTTTCTTTTTAAATATTTTTCTAAATTTGTGATTCCTAAAATTACAGAATCATGAAACTAGAAAAACTTTTGCCCGTGTGGTATGGTGGCGGTATTGGAAACAACTGCAACACTTCTGTAAGTGTAGGACACCTTAGCTGCGCGGGTTTTTATATTCCTAAATTACAGAATTATGAGCACAAACACTTTCACAAAAGAAACCGAAACAAAACTAAATGATTTCTTTACCCAGAGAATAGACATAGAAGATATGGCTAAATTAATAAGACAGGTAAATTATACTCTGGCTTTAGGACTTCTAAAAGATGAAGCAATAACCAACTTAGAAAGTAATTATTATTGGTTGAATGAGTTGGCGGAGATTTTGAATCCTTATTTGGATAAGGAGTAGATTCTTTGATTACTTAGAAATGAAAAACCTCGATTTTTAAGATCGAGGTTTTTTAATTTTATATTTTTTTGAATGTATTTTAAGTTAAATTTACTAATACTTTTTATAAGGCTTTCGAACTTGTGTAAATCTAGAATCTAGTTTATAATGTTTTCCGTTTGAATGAATTTTTAAAAAACTTAAGTTTAAATTAGTTTCACAATCTGTTGTATTAAAAATCATCAAGTTTTGTTTGCCAGCTAGAACCTTATTGACGTCATCATTTTCTTCCACTATATAACTTAGTTCTAGTCTTGGATCGTTTGCTCGAGAATATTTTTCAGATTTTTTTTTGAGATAATTTATATAATCGTTATTAATTCTCTCATTAAAAAAAATAGTACTAAAACAATTTATGTATTGTAAAATATTTAATTGATCAATATCTTCTTTTTTCGAAAGTTCTATTATTTTATCTTTTTTATTTCCCACTTTATAAATTGCAGAGTCAAAAAATACAACAGTTAGAGTTGGACTTAGAGGAATGAATATTTTTAAGCCAACAAGGGAATAACCACTTTTTGAATGTTTCCATTTTTTTAATTCAAGGAATTGATTGTACTTAACAATTGGAAAATCAGAAGTAAGAAATGTATTAGAAGTTTTATTAACTAAGAGCTTAAAGTCTAAGTCAATTATATGTTCAGTTATAGTATTTGTGTTAGAAAGAGAAAGCTTTATATGCTCTTCATGTGTTAAATTAGGTAAGAAATTATTCATATTAACATTTGGATCAAGTTCTTTAAGTGTTTTTTCCATTTGTAAATAATGATTTTTCATTGTATCAATTCTGACAGGATTTCTAGCATCAGTTATAGCAACAAAAGTTAATAATTCTATATGTTCAACAGAAAATTTTTTAGGAAGTGTTTGATCAGAAATTATATTTTTAATTAGGTCTGCTAAATTTCCTTCTATGTTTGCTAAGGCATCTTCTATTTTTCCATCAATACCATAAAAGAAGTTTTTAGAACCTTGATGTCTTAATTTGGCTCTTTGTACAAAGACATTATTAAAGATGTTGAATATTCCTATTTCATTTTTATTTTGATTATAAGAAAAATTACGTAAGTAAAATTTTGGAATATAATGTTGGTTCTTTTTGTTTGTTTTCATTTTAACCATAATTTAATTGGAATTTGATCAACAAAATCATAGTTATTCTTCATTAGTTATATTAACTGTAATAATTTTTTGATAAAACGCCATATTACTATATTTATCTATATTAATCATTATTTTTTTTGAATATTTAAAACATAAACTTAGAACCATTTCTATTTCATTTTCTGTTGTATTAACATTTGTTCCATAGCTATATGAAGTTGAATGTAAAATTGCACTTGATAAATCATATATAAGATCATATTCATCTTCCAAACCAACAACAGTTGCTTTTTTTTGCCATGATCGTTTCTCTTTTAATTCTCCAAAAACTCTTGAATATTGATTTCTAAAATCAAAAAGTTTAGAAATATGATTTTCTTTAATTAACTTTTTTGCAATTTCTTTTTGAGCTTTCTCAAATAATTGTAATCTTTTTTTGTACTCTGGTAAAACAATTTTTTCTAAATGCGATTTTGTTAGTCCGTATCCCAACCACTTAAAATTACCACAAAACATTGTGTATTCTAAATCAGCTTGGTCATCTAAATTTACCCTATCATCAGAATGTTTTTTCATTGCTAATTCATTATCAGCTTGCTTAATAGTTTTAATAGAATTATCAGTTATTTTTTTGTCTTCTGCTTCATATTTATCCATTATCAAAATCTCTTTTTCAATTCGTTGAATTAATTTTTTTGTTTTATCTAGCTGGTGATTATAGATCGAATAAAATAATTTAAAAGTATAATCAGGCTCGATAAGTAATAATTCTGTTTGAATTAAAGTTTCTAGAATATATCTTAACGAAGCGTAAAGCTTTATTAACGTATAATCATCCTTTAGGATATCTTGTTGAGTTAATTTTATTCTCTCAATTATATTAACACTAAGATGGAAGATTTCATTATTATTAAACAATAGATATGATTCCTCTTTTTGTTTAATTGATTCTAGAAAATCAATTTCTACTTTTATTAGTTCTTTTAAACTTTCGATTATGTACATAAAAAATAATTAGGTTGATTTTATTAATGAAAAGAAATTTTTGCAAGAAAATTTTCGGTTGTGATTTAAATATACTTTCAACTATTTTACAAATTGTTTCAGTAATATATATTCTGTCAAAAATACCAATTTACAAGTCTAAATAACTGCGTATTTTTACTTGTTTAATAAAAAAAACAGCCCTCCAAATAGAGAGCTGTCCTTAGGCAAATTTTTTTAGATTTGCATTCATAAAGAATGCGTACAGTTTTTGGTAATCTACTATAGAAGGCTAAACGCAGGTTATTCGTTTATAATATCTCCTTCTTTAGTCTCTTCACTGGCAATTTTTACCAGTTTATCGTTAGGGTTAAGATCTCCGAAAATTTCAATTTTATCGTCGATTTCTCTTCCTCTTTTTACTTCAACTCTTTGTGCTTTATGATTGATAACTCGGGTTACAAAAAGTCCTTCTGCAGAACTTATCAATGCCGATTTTGGAATTACAAATGTGCTGTCTTTAGCGTTAAGCGGTAAAAGAACTTCGGCTACCATTCCAGGTAAAAGATTTCCTTTTGTGTTGTGTACGTCCATTTCTACACGCTCAGAACGCAGTTTTAAATCTAAAGCGCCAGACATTCTCTGAATTGTTGCTTTAAAAGTTTCCGGTAAAGATTTTACATTAAAACTCATTTCGTCGCCGTTGTGTAAATATCCTGTGTACAACTCTGGAATAGAAACCGCTAAGCGCAGTTTATTCTGTTGCTGAATCGTCAATAAAGGCAAATCAGAACCTTTTCCTGCCGGGCCTACAAATGTTCCTAAATTGACATTTCTTGCTGCTACAACACCATCAAAAGGAGCACGGATTTCAAGATAACCTCTCATAATCGAAACTTCTTTGTGTGCGGCAACTGCTGCTTGGTATTGTGCGTAATCAGAATTTTTCTTTCCGCTTGCCATTTCCAAGTCGTTTTTAGAAATCGTTCCTTCAACTTTGCTTGTTTCATACAAACGGTTGTAGGTACTTTTGCTGGTAGCGTAAATAGCTTCCATCGATTTTAATCTCGATTCGGCTGCAGCCAATTGCGAGCTGATTTCTGGCGCTTCTAAAACAATTAAAAGCTGTCCTTTTTTTACTTCAGAACCAATATCTACTTTTAAAACTTTTACAAAACTGCTTACTTTTGCGTATAAGTCTACTTGTTGAAAACCAGTTAATTCGGCTGGTAAACGCAATTCTGTTGTTAGTTTTTCTTTGGTAAGAAGAAAGGTTTCTACTTTTGGCTGCAGTTCTGCTGCCGGAGCTTCTTCTTTTTTCTTTGATTCACAGCTGCTTAATGCTATTAAAGCGGTGAATAATAATGCGATTGATTTTATACTATTATTTTTCATTTCCTGATTTTAATGATGAGATATAATGGATGCTTTCTTCGTCTTCCGGATCTAAAGAAACAGATTGTGTCGATGTTTTTTCTTGTGCCCACGCAAATATTTGAGGCAAGATAAGCAATACTGCAAAGGTCGAGAATAATAACCCGCCAATAACGGCTCTACCTAACGGAGAAACCTGATCGCCTCCTTCGCCATGACCAATTGCCATTGGTAACATTCCTGCAATCATCGCAACAGAAGTCATAATGATCGGACGAAGACGCAACGCAGCAGCTTCACGCGCAGATTCTAATGCATTTCCGTTTTTCTTCCTTAATTGTTCTGCGTTGGTAACCAAAAGAACGGCGTTGGCAATAGAAACCCCAACCGACATAATGATTCCCATATACGATTGTAAGTTTAGCGTAGAACCTGTAATCGTCAGCATCAATAAAGAGCCTAAAACTACCGCAGGAACTGTTGTTAAAATTACCAACGAAACTTTGAACGACTGGAAATTAGCGGCTAACATTAAGAAGATTACAAAAATGGCAACCAATAATCCGACTTGTAAACTGCTTAATGTTTCGCTCAATACGGTACTTAAACCAATTGGGTTGATGAATAACCCCCTAGGTAATTCTCCTAATGATTTAATTGTTGCAGCTACATCTTTTGATGCCGTTCCTAAATCGGTTTGGCTAATGTTGGCTGTAACAGTAATGTATGGCATAGCCCCTAAATTGTCATTTTCACCACTTACATAAGTAGGTGTAATTTTGGCAACATCACTCAAAACAGGACGAAGCGAGTTCTTTAATACCGGAATTTCTCCAATATCTGTTTTGCTTTTCATTTTGTTTAAAGGTACCTGAACCTGAACGTTGTATGATAATCCAGCTCTTTCATCTACCCACGTATTTTTTTCTGTATATCTTGAAGATGAAGTCGATGCGATTAACGATCTCGAAATATCATTCATATCTACGCCTAATTCTGCGGCGCGGGTTCTGTCAATATCAATATTCATTGCCGGATAATGTATTGGCTGACCAATTTGCACGTCTCTGAAATACGAAATCGCTTTTAATTTCTCAACAATTTGATTGGCATACAATTCATTTCTTTTTTTGTCTTTTCCTGCAATTCGAACTTCAATTGGAGTAGGAGAACCTTGACTCAAAACTTTATCGGTTAACTCAATTGGCTCAAAAGAAAGCTTTGTATTTGGAAGTAATTTATGGATTCGATCTCTAAAATCGTCTTTAAAATCATCCATATCAACATGGTAATCTTTTAAACTTACCTGAAAAACAGCTTCGTGAGAACCCGCCATAAACAAATAAATCGGGTTGATAGAGAATAAAGAAGGGTGCTGACCAACATAAACAGAAGTAATTCCGATATGTTCTTTTCCTACCATTTTTTCTAATTCTTTCAAAACAATAACGGCTTGTTCTTCCGTACGTTCCAGACGTGTTCCGTCAACAGCGCGAATTCTTAATTGAAACTGGCTTGAATTTACTTTCGGGAAAACATCTTTTCCAATAAAAGAAATAAAAATAATAGCCAAAACAGTTGCAGAAACTAAATAAACAATACTTGTTATTTTTTTGTGTACAAACAAACGATCTAAAGTTCTCATAAATCGGATTCTGAAACGCTCAAAAGCACCGATTTTTCCATCACTATTGGTATCGTCTCTTTCAACCATTACTTTTTTCTGAGAAATCAAATCTTTTTCAGATTCCGGCGTTAAACCGCACTGATTAAATTCGGCTTCATCATCAGTAATGCTTGGTTCGTGTGCATGTTTCGGGTGCGCTTTCATCATCCAATTGGCCATAACAGGCACGAAAGTCTGAGAAAGTAAGAACGAAATTACCATTGAGAATCCAATTGCTAAAGCCAAAGGTAAAAACAACGCTCCCGGAATACCAACCATTGTAAATGCCGGAGCAAATACAGCAAGGATACAAAGTAAGATCAATAATTTAGGCAAAGCAATTTCCTGACAGGCATCCCAAATCGCGAGCGCTTTGGGTTTTCCCATGTCGAGATGCTGGTGAATATTTTCTATCGTAACCGTACTTTCATCCACCAAAATACCAATTGCAAGTGCCAATCCACTTAAAGACATTAAGTTGATGGTTTGTCCGAATAATTTAAGGAATAAAACCCCCGAAATTACCGAAATCGGAATTGTCATAATTACAATCAAAGCAGCGCGACGGTCGCCAAGGAAAAGCAATACCATTAAACCGGTTAAAACCGCTCCGATAATTCCTTCAGTAATCAAACTTTTTACCGAGTTGATTACATAAACCGACTGGTCAAATTCATAAGATAATTTTACATCTTCTGGAAGTGTACTCTGAATTTTAGGCAATTCTGATTTTAATTTCTGAACCACATCCCAAGTCGAAGCGTCTCCCGCTTTTGCAATACTAATATAAACCGAACGTTTTCCGTTTACCAAGGCATAACCTGCCGTAATATCGGCACCGTCTTTTACAGTCGCAACATCACCTAATTTTAAGTTCTGAACACCGCCTTTGAATAACGGAATCTGCTCAAAATCTTTAACTTCTTTAATTGTATTATTGGTTGGCGTGATATAATTTTTGTCGCCCATTCTCACGTTTCCAGAAGGAGCCGTTTGATTATTTACACGAATCGCTTCAACAATTTGATCGGGCGTCATATTGTGCGAACGCAATAAATCCGGATCGACGTTTACCTCAATTGTTCTTGGGCTTCCGCCGAAAGGTGCCGGAGATAATAAACCGGGAATAGAGGTAAAGGAAGCACGCACATAAACGTTGGCTAAATCCTGTAATTCGTTGTTTGATCTGATTTTAGAACTTAAAACCAACTGCCCAATTGGCAATGAAGAAGCATCAAAACGAATGATAAACGGAGGCTGTGTTCCCGGAGGAAAAGCCGCCTGAATCCTGTTCGAAAGCGCACTCAATTCGGCAGCAGCCTGCGCCATGTTGGTTCCTTCATAATAGGTTAATTTCATAATCATTAACCCCTGAATATTTTTGGTTTCAACCGATTTTATACCGTTTGAGAAAGGCAAAATATTCACATAGTTTTTAGCAAAATAAGCCTCCATTTGGTCTGGTGTATAACCTCCAAACGGATGCGCGATATAAATTACCGGCAGATTCATCTTAGGCAGAATATCTACCTTGATGTCTTTTATGGCACCAATTCCGAAGAAAAATAAACCAGCAACCAATACTAATATAGAAATGGGTTTGCGGAGTGCAAAACGTATTAAATTCATGATCTATAATTAAAATTCATTTATAAATAAGTCAAAATTTCCTTTAGCGGCAACTTTCAATAAGTAAGACTGCCACACATTATTATTGACAATATCTCGATCTATTTCGGCACGATTTAAAGTATAAATGGTTTGCGTTAAATCGGTTAGATCCGTTAAGCCATTTTTGTATAAAGTCGATTTTTGAATGTAAGCTCTTTTTGCAGCATCAACCTGAATTGGCGCTTCGGCATAATTATCAAGTGTGATTTTTATTTTATCATCAGCAAAACTCAACTGAGATTTTAGCTCCCTGTCGGCTTGATTGTATTCTTCCTGCAAAGCCTGCGAAACGTATTTCTGTGCGCTGACTTGTTTACTTACTCTAAAAGGAGTTGTCAGGTTCCAGCTGATTCCGATTCCGACTAAATAATTAGAACGATCCGGATTTACGCCATCCCAGTAATTTCTGGAAAAAGCAGTTTGATCTGTACCATAATTAGATTCAAAACCAGAAGCACGCGTTTGCAAAACACCAAAAGCGGTCATCGTTGGATAATAAAATCTTTTATAAAGTTTAGCCTGCTGATTGCTGTAATCAATTCGGGTTTTATATAATTGTAAAAGCGGATGAAGGCTGTCTGTAGTTTTTTCTGAAACCAATAATTCTTTCGGAATCTGAGTTACAAAAAGCGTATCAGCAACAAAATCCTGAGGCGCAACGCCCATCAAATCAACCAATTTGTTATTTTGTTCTTTTACGAAATTCTTAGCAAGGTTTAAAGCAATTTTAGCTTTAGAAACTTCAGCAGTTGCAAGCGTAGAGTCTACTCCGGCCAATAATCCGTTTTTCACTCTTGCAGCAGCTGTCTTTTTGAAAACTTCGGCACGATAAAGATTTTTTTGCTGTGAAATCAACAATCTTTGACTCGCCAGCAAATTAAGATAAGCAGCAGAAATTTTAATTTCTTGTTGAAATTTTTCCTGATTTAAATCTCTTTCCTTTGTCTGAACATCAATTTTAGCCAAATTAATTTTCTCCTTTGTTTTTCCGAAAGTGAAAAAATCCCAGTTCATGTTGACCAGATACAAAGCCCCAAAAGCAGAATTCCAGTTTTGGTCTGGTAACGTAGGTCCGGAAGAAGCAGTTCCTAAACCATTAAATCCATAAAGAGCACCATTTTGCCCGTTTATGGTTCCGTAATCTTGTTGTGCAGACAAATTTAGATTAGGTAAATAATCACGGCGAGATTGTTTTAGAGTCTCTTTTGATGCACTGCTGTAATTGCTTTTTGCTCTGATTGAACCGTAGTTTTCAAGTCCTGTTGTTATAGCTTCTTTTAAAGACAGAGTTTGTGAAAAACCACTTGAGGCACAAATCAAGAAAAATAGTAAAGTAATTTTTTTGAAATACATATTAACTCAAAGTATGAAATGATGAAACAAAATTATTTTACTTCGCCTGATTTTTATCATCTTAAATGATGTACGCTACTAATAAATGACCAATTGAATTGGTCATTTATTGGAAAAAATAATTAAATTTTTGTTCGTACTTTGTAAACTATTTAAGTATTAAGAATGAACATAAAAACTGATAACATATTAGATAACAAGTGGTGGCAAGAAGTTGCTGTTGTTATCTTTTCTTTTACCATATATACCCTAAAGAATGACTGGATGCTCTTTAGCTCTTTTATTTCTATATTAATGGGGATATTTTTCTATTGCGTATTATACATGCATGCCCAATTCAATCGTTTTTTTCTGCTGCCTATACTTTTCAAAACCAGAAAACCTGTAAGCTATATAATTTTGACATTGTTTGGGGTTTTCGTCTTTTCGGTTCTTTTGTATGAACTTACTACGCTCGATATGTTCAGCAATTGCAGATTGTATCAGAACTCACATCAAAGAAGTTATGTTTATCAGCTGGCGAGTGTATTAGGAACTTTGGTTTGTATTTTAAGTCCGATTATTGTTTTTAAATTCTATAGAATTCACAGAAAGCAAACCAACGAAACTTTATTGTTTAATGAAATGCAGTTGAATTCCTTAAAAGGACAATTGAATCCGCATTTTTTATTCAATACCTTTAATACACTTTATGGAATTAGTTTAGAATTTCCGGACAGAACGCCCGATTTGATTATGAAAGTTTCGCAGTTAATGCGTTACCAACTCGAAAGCAACAATAAAAAATGCGTAACGCTTGAAGAAGAATTAGAATTTATAAACAGTTACGTGCAACTGGAAAAAGAACGTGTTGGTTACCGCTGCGAGATTACTTATGATTGCAAAATTGACAACGAAAACGCTTATAAAGTTTCGCCAATGTTATTGATTGCTTTTATTGAAAATGCCTTTAAACATGGAACTTGTGCAATTGAAAAATGTTTTGTTCGAATAATTGTTACCGTCGAAAATGGATTACTTCATCTGCACGTTGTCAATTCAATTCCGGAGAAAAAAACAGATGTTGTTTCGACTAAAATCGGTTTAAAAAACACCATCGAACGTTTGAATTTACTTTACGGAAAAGATTATAAATTAGACATTCAAAACAATAAAAACACCTACATTGTAGATCTAAAATTGCAGCTTAAAAAGTTTAGAGAATGAAAGAACCAAAAAAATGTATAATTGTAGATGATGAGCCGGCAGCGCATTATGTGCTGGCCAATTATATTAAACAAAATCCGCAATTAGAATTGGTTTTTCAAGGTTATAACGGAATTGAAGCGATGAATTATCTTCGTGATAATCCAGTTGATTTAATGTTTTTAGATATTAATATGCCTGAGATTACGGGTATGGAACTTTTAAAGATTCTCCCAACACATCCTAAAACAATTTTAACAACAGCTTATTCTGAATTTGCTCTAGAAAGCTACGATTACGGCGTAATTGATTATTTGCTAAAACCCATTTATTTTCCGAGATTTCTAAAAGCCATAGATCGCTTTTTTTCGACAGAAAACGCATTGCATAAAGAAGAAGTAATCGTTAATTCTATAAGTGTAAAAATTGACGGCTATTTTGTTGATATCGAATTAGACCAGCTTTTGTACGCCCAAAGTTTTGGTAATTATGTGAAATTACATACTACAAAAAGAACCTATCTGGCGTCTATAACTACTACAGAATTAGAAAAATGCCTTCCAGAAAATTTTATCAGAATTCATAAATCTTATATTGTCGCTTTAGATAAAATTGAAAGTACAGAAAAAGATTTTGTGACCATTAAAAATGAAAAACTCCCAATTGGAATTACTTACAGAAGGGAGCTTTTAGATCGATTAAAAAAATAGTCTTATATTTTTTCGCCAACAACTGTTTTCCAGGCAGTAATTTTTACACCTTTAAAAACCAGCCATAAACTAAACGATAATTCGGCAATAAAACATGGCATCAACAAGGCAATACTAGAAAGTTCCGGTTTAAGAAGCAAAGCAAAAGTATTGGTTAGATAACATAATCCGGCAATTGCCATCATGATTCCAAATACCTTCGGAATATAATTGGATTTGAAGATTAAATAACCTTCAATAAGGCAGACAAATCCGAAAAAGATCAAGCCAATCCCGAAACCAAAATCATGTACTTTTATAAACATATAAGATAAAGTATGAAGTTGTTCCGGAGTAAAAGATTTTAGATAATCTGAATCTCCCAAAAAGAATAAAGCAACCAGAAGATTTAATTTATTAAGGACTAAAACTGCAGTTTGTATCAAATTAAAAGACAAATTTAATAAAGCCAGTTTTTTGCTCACAGGTCTTAGAAGATAATACAAAATAATCATAACCGGAAGGTCGCAAATGTGCATAATTAAATCGGCAGAAATACCAAAACGCCATAAAAATTCAGAATGAATAATGTTGTTTGCGGTCGCTTCTGCATCTCCATAATTAATAAGTTTGTTTCGCACAAAAAGTTCTCCAAATACACCTGCAAGTATAATGATAAGGTAGAGTATTCCTGCTATACGGGCATATTTCTGAGGGGAATTTTCGAAGTTGTTTTGGTTGAATTTCATATTTAGATTTTTGGTTTAGTTAAAAGTAAGACGAATGACTTTTACTATTGTTACTTCAATTTTAAATTTTATAATAGAAGTGTCAATTTTGAAGTTAAAAATGATTAAATATTCTATTTTTCTTTGCTAAAAAGTAGTAATTTTAATACGTCAATCTGAGTTTAATTTTAAAGATGAAATTATGAAAAATGGATACTTTCTTTTTGCTTTTTTATGCAGCAGTTTTTTATTCGCCCAAGAAGGAACGAATATGAAAAAAGTGGTAACACCTCCAGAAAAGGTAAAGTATGCTTTTGAAAAAGAATATCCGGGAAAAGTGCCGGTTTGGGCTTTAGAATATGTTGGCGATGATAATGATGAAATTAGGTACGAAGCAAGATATAACGTAAATGCGACAACAAAAGCGCTCGCGATTTATGATGATTTAGGAAATTTAAAAGCGTACGAACTTCAGATTCCGCTAAATAAATTACCGCAGAGAGCACAAACGTATTTAAAGAAAAATTACTTACCAAACGCCATTCGCGAAATTGCCGTTGTAGTAGATTATAAAAACAAAACAACTTATGAAGTAGGTATAGAAAAAGACTCAAAATTTTACGATGTACAATTTGACCAAAATGGAGGTTTTGATGTAATTATTCAGAAAGATTAAAAGTTTTAAATTCCAATATTTAAATTCCAAATTCCAATTTGAATGGAGTTTAGAAATAAAAACCCGACAGGTTTTAACCTGTCGGGTTTTTATTGGAATTTGGAATTTTATTTTTGGAATTTACTTCCCTATTGGAATTTGGAATTTAAAAAATTTGGAATTTAAAATCTATAAATTCATCCCCCCAGAAACTTCAAGTCGTTGTGCATTTACCCAGCGTGCATCTTCGGTACATAAAAAAGCAACAACACCGCCAATATCATCTGGTAAACCAACTCTTCCTAAAGCCGTTACAGAAGATAAAATTTTGTTTAACTGTTCGTTATCACGAACCACACCGCCGCCAAAATCAGTTTCTATTGCGCCCGGCGCCACAACATTGGCTTTGATTCCTCTTTCGCCCAATTCTTTCGCCTGATATTTTGTAAGCGTTTCAATCGCACCTTTCATAGACGCATAAGCAGCGTAACCCGGAGAAGAAAATCGAGCCAAACCAGTAGAAATATTGATGATTCCGCCTCCGTTGTTCATTAAACTTAAAGCCTTTTGAGTTAAAAAGAATGGGCCTTTAAACTGGATATTAGTCAATAAATCAAATTCTTCTTCTGTAGTTCCAGCAAAAGAATTGTGAATTCCGATTCCCGCGTTATTTACCAGAAAATCAAATTTATCAGTTGAAAAAGTGATTTTTAAAGATGCCGAAACACTTTCGAAGAAAGAACCAAAAGTTTTAGAATCTGCAACATTCAGTTGAATTGCCGCCGCTTTTTGCCCTAAATTTTCGATTTCTTTTACTACATCGTCAGCTTCTTCTTTTTTGCTGTTGTAAGTGATGATCACATCAAGTCCTTTTTTTGCAATTGCCATTGCCATGTTTTTTCCTAAACCTCTGCTGCCACCTGTAACAAGGGCTATTTTTGTATTTACTGCCATTTTATTTGATGTTTATTGTTTGATATTTGTTGTTTTTTTGAATGTTTTAAACATATAGAAACATAGGTTTTTGTTTTTGTTTAAAGAGTTTAGAAAGAAACTCGTTTCTCACACATAGCTATGTGTTTTTGAATAAATGAAATGCCTTTCTAAACTTTAAAAAGCTATGTCTCGATGTTTTAAAAATTAATTACCATGTAAAGCTTCAAATGATGCTTTTAATTCTGGAACACTTGCATTTAATCTTGTTTCGCTTGTCCCAAAAGTAAGTTCAGTTTTTCCTTCTTTTAATTGTTCAAAAATTGAAACAATAAAACTGCTTACGCTCGGATGTGCGTCATGTAATCCTACACCGCCTAAATCTGTATTTAATGCCGGCGGAATTATTTCGATTACTTCAATGTTTTTTGCTTTTAATAAATGACGAAGCGAAATCGTAAACGAACGGAAAAATGCTTTTGTTGCAGAATAAACCGGAACTTTTGCAAATGGTGAAAATGCCAATCCAGAAGTTACATTCATTACCGTTTTAAGAGATTCTAACTGAATAAACAATGAAGTTAGATGCAATGGAGCTTCAATATTAGTAGAAAGCTCAGACTTCATACTTTCGTAAAAACCTTCATCGGTAACCGAAACCCATTTTTGAATTCCTGCATTATTGATTAAAACATTTAAGTCCGGATGATTTTCTTTGATCCATTCGTAAAGTGCCACACGTTCTGCTTCTACAGCCAAATCACAAACTTTAGTAATCACAGTAGGAAATTGTTCTTTTACATCTTGTAAAACAGATTCTCTTCTGCCACAAATAATTACAGTATTATTTTCTTCAATAAAACGTTGTGTAAGCCCAAGTCCAATACCGCTTGCGCCGCCAGTTATTAAAATTTTGTTGTTTGATAAATTCATCTTTTCGATCTTTTAAATTGATAAGACAAAGGTAGGAGCAAAGTAGTTCTGGGAAATTGTAAATATCAAACCGAAGTTTGCAAAATTCAAATCAGATTTAAAATTTCAAGATTAAATAAATTCCAATATTTAAAATTCCAAATTCCAATTCTCATTTTATGTCCTCCTGAGCGATCCCGAGGCTTCGGGAGAAGGACACGCACAGTAAAACGCACTATGTGGATTTAGCATGCGATCCTTCTCCCGAAGCCTCGGGATCGCTCAGGAGGACAATCTAAACTCTAAAATCTGCAATCTAAAATTAGCTGCGAAAAGCCAAAGGCGTATAAGTGGTTTGTTTTTTAAAGAAGTTTGAAAAATGCGCCAGCTCTTCAAAACCAAGAGAATAAGCGATTTCAGAAATGTTCCAGTCTGTTTGTTTTAAGAGAATTTTCGCTTCGTTTATTAATCGGTTACTGATTAACTCAGTTGTGGTTTTTCCAGTATTTTCTTTTAAAACTTTATTTAAATGATTGACGTGAACAGATAATCTTTCGGCAAAATCCTTTGCAGTTCGTAGTTCAAGTCGCTGATTTGTAGATTCTATTGGGAATTGTCGTTCTAACAATTCAGCAAAAAGAGAAGAAACTCTCGCTGCCGAATTATGTTTGGAATACAAAGCCGTTAAAGGCTGTAATTTTTGCCCAAAGTGAATTAACTCGGCAACATAATTCCGAATCAAATCGTATTTGTAAATATAATCAGAATTGATTTCTTTTTTAATTTTATTGAAGATTAAATCTAGTTCAACAACTTCTTCTTCAGTAATTTGAAAAACAGGATAACCACCAGAAGAAAAAATCGGAAGTTCGTCTAAATCAATACCGCTTTTGTTTTTTGAAAGAAATTCACTTGTAAAAACACAAAACTGTCCAGATTGATTTGTATCCTGAGGAACATAATTATACGGAATCTTTGGTGTAGCAAAAAGAAGCGCATATTGATCGATTTCGATTATTTTATCGGCGTATTCGGCTCTGTTTTTGCCTTTTATCAAACTTATTTTATAATAGGCACGTCGGTCGTAAGGCATTTGTTGTTTTCCTTTTAACCGCTCTAACAATTCATTGATGTCAAAAATATTAAAATGACCAATTTCTTTCTGAATGTCGTTTGGTAAAAGAGAAGTAGGTTCTATTTCTGAACCTTCGGTAATATCTTTATAAAAGGAGTCGAGTGATTTCATAATGGAATTGTAAAATTCAAATATACGAAAAATATAAATTCTAATTTTTTAAATTCCAAATTCCAAAACTTTGCGTCTTAGCGACTTTGCGAGATTAATTTTGCTCGAAGATTTAGCAGATTAAACAGATTTATGCGGATTGTTGTTCTAAATTGTCATCCTAAGCGATCCCGAGGCTTCGGGAGAAGGATCGTATGCTGAATCCATATAGTGATGACATACTTTGCGTCTTAGCGACTTTGCGAGATTAATTTGCTCACAGATTTAGCAGATTAAACAGATTTGCACTGATTTTTTTGTTCCCTCCAAAAAAATTGCGCCTTTGTGCCTTTGCAGCAAAAACTTAAAACAAACTGCCTTGCACAAATTCAGGTTGTGTATTTCCATTAAAAGAAAAAGTATCAATTACAAAAAACTGTTTTTTAATGGGATCAAGTTCTCTCAATACCATTTCCTTGCACAAAAAATCAATATCTATTGTAGTAAACAGCTGCGATGCAATTTTTAGATTTTCTGGAGTTAACTTTCTGCCGATTGACATGTGCGGATCTTCGCTTTTTTTCAATTTTAAAGATTTCAAAGTCTCTTGGACTTTTTTCATAATTGGTTTTAAGCTGTTTTTAGATTCTTCGTTTGGAGCGATAAAAAATGCCCCGGCATTATCATAAGATCCAAAATGATCTAAAAATACGGTGAAAGAAGTAAAAGTATCAGAAACTTTGAAGAGTTTTTGCTTGTATATTTCGATTTGGGAATCATCAATAGTAAATTCACAAATTGTAACATGCGCGGTAGAATTACAGCTATTGTACCATTCAATTTTACTTTTTAAATAATCTTTCATCGTCTTAACAGCGTCAATTGCGTCTTGCGAAGGATAAATAGCAACAGAATATTTTTTTTCCATTTTTTAAAAGTATGGTTTAAAGTACTTGGTCCTTAGTTCCTAGTCATTAGTACTAAGAGCTAAGGACTAATAACTAAGAACTAAAACTACAATTTTCCTTTCAAGTGTAAGCGATGAAGAATTTCAGATCTTAACAAACCGCTTCCGCCGCCAAAATGTTCAATAACTTCAACGTCTGGCTGTTCTTTTAGGCAGAAAGAAGTAAATTCTTTTTCGATATGATCTTCAATTGCGGAGCTTAATAAAACAATATCAATTTTATTTTGCAGAAAATAATTCTGAGCTGTTTTTTCATCAGTAAAACTTATTGCATTCCAATCTTCATAAGCGTTTACAAGTCTGGTTAAAATAGCTAATATAGGTTCGTTTTTACCGAGTATTAAGAATTCAAATGTTTTCATAATGAGTAATTTTATACGCAAATGTATCAGTAAAATTGTAATTCTAACTTAATCTAGGACAAGAAGTATAATGTTGAAATAAAAGATTTTTGAGTTACAATAATGATAATGATTTAAATAAAGATTGATTAATCTGACAAGGGTTTTGTTAAAATTGTTTTCTTAATTCGTTGGTAAACAATGGGCTAAATTTTAGGGTTCTAAAAAAACGATAATATTTTGTTAGAATGAGGAAACCCGTAAGGTATTAGCAAGGTGACTTTCTAAATTTGTGGTATAGAAATCAAAATCTATGACGCTTTTTACCTTTAGCTCATAAATTAGTTTCTATGATTAACTGTTTTTGGAGAAACATTTATTACAGGAAAGATTTTACATATTCATTTGATCGTGGGTAAACTTTGTATGAATTTGCAATAATAATACAATAGAGTTTTAATTTTTCTATAGGTTTTTAGATTTGGCCTTTCGGCTGAATCTAAAAACCTTTTTTTATTACTTACTTTTTGGTTTTATAACAAAGAATGCGTTTTAAGCCAATCTTCACATTGTTTTGTCCAAAATTTGCTGGTGTCTTTTACGCCGAGACCAAAACCATGTCCGCCTTTTTCAAATAAATGTAACTCAGCTGCAATTCCGTTTTTCTTAAGAGCCAGATAGTAATTTATGCTGTTTTCTGGTAAAACAACCGTATCATCTGTGGCGTGAATAAGAAATGCCGGAGGAGTTTGAGCAGTTACTTTTTTCTCGTTTGAAAAAGAATCAATCAAATCCTGTGAAGGCGTATTTCCAAGTAAATTAACTTGTGAGCCTTTGTGCGTAATGTCATTTTGCATCGAAATTACAGGATAAATCAAAAGCGAAAAATCTGGTCGTGCACTTACTTTATAATCCGAGCTATATACCTTATCATCGTAATGTGTCGATAATGAAGCAGCCAAATGACCGCCTGCAGAAAATCCCATAATACCAATCTTATTAGTGTCAAGATTCCATTTTGAGGCATTATTTCTAACATATCGTATTGCCTCTTGTGCGTCTTGTAATGGCCCAACATTTTTGTTTTTCATGATCAAATCGTTTGGAAGACGGTATTTTAAAACAAAAGCAGTAATTCCTAAACTATTAAGCCATAATGCAACTTTTGTACCTTCTTTGTCAATTGCCAAATGCATATAACCGCCTCCTGGGCATATTATAACTGCAGTCTGATTAGGTTTTACATCTTTTGGAACAAAAATGCTGAGGGTAGGAATTGTAACCTGAGTTGTACTTTGCACTTTCCCGTCAGTGATGCTTTCTTTTTCCTTGTAATCTGTAGATTTGATTTCGTCAGGAATAGTTTTCCATAACGGAATTGTCTGATTTTGAGCTTGTAATTGGCTTGTAAATGCTAATAATACAAGCATTATAAAGTTGAAATGTATTTTTGATTTTTTCAATTTAAAAAGATTTAGTTAGAGTTGTTTTTATTGGATGTATTTCAAAATTAGATATTTTTTATTTAGAAATTTCTACCGAATAAAGTAGTAAAATCTGTTTCATTTTCTATGATTAATAAAGCTTTTCCTCAAATTGAACTTAAAACGGTTGATTTTGGTATGATTTTGCCCCATAAATCGGATAATTGTGGCAGTTATGTATTTAACAAATATATTGTTTAATGTGTAATTTTGTGTTGTATTTTTTGTACTATACGTTAATTTAAAGAGTTAAAATAATTTTTTATTCAATTAATTTGGAATATAAAGATTTAAAACTATATTTGTGCAATCGATTACATTATTTTGTTTCAAAGGCATTAATTTATTGATTTTAATGCTTTTAAAGTGAGTTAATGAAGGATTAAGTTACCAAAAAATTTAAATTTCATATTAAACCGTTACCATGAATCAAACAGAAGCATTTACAACAAATCAAACTAATAAAGCATCAGGAAAGTATCGTTGGAGTATCTGTGCATTGTTATTTTTTGCAACCACAATTAACTACTTAGACAGACAAGTACTTTCTTTGACCTGGAATGATTTTATTGCGCCTGAGTTTCACTGGACAAATAATGATTATGGTAATATTACAGCTTTATTTTCAATTTTTTATGCCGTTTCCTTATTATTTGCAGGTCGTTTTGTAGACTGGTTAGATACTAAAAAAGGATTTCTTTGGGCTATCGGGATTTGGTCTGTAGGAGCTTGTCTTCATGCATTTTGCGGTATTGCTACTTCAGGAATTATTACAGGCGACTGGTTTGTTGGTTTTGAAGGAGCAAAAGACGCTATTCGTAATGTAAATGATACCGCAATGGTAATTAATGTGAGTGTTTCTTTATTCATTTTTGCTCGTTTTGTATTGGCAATTGGGGAAGCCGGAAACTTTCCTGCAGCAATAAAAACAACAGCAGAATATTTCCCTAAAAAAGACAGAGCATTTGCTACGAGTATCTTTAATGCGGGGGCAACTGTAGGGGCTTTAGCGGCTCCAATTTCCATTCCGTTTATCGCAAAATCATTTGGCTGGGAAATGTCTTTTATCATCATCGGAGCTTTAGGTTTTGTATGGATGGGATTCTGGATGTTTATGTATGATAAGCCAGAAAGACACTCAAAAGTAAGTGCGGCAGAATTAGAATATATTCAGCAGGATGATATTGCAGACAGCAAAATAGAAGGTTATGTACTTGATACTTCGACTAAAGTATCTCTTGCAGACTGCTTTAAATACAAACAAACGTGGGCTTTTGCTTTTGGTAAATTTATGACAGATGGTGTTTGGTGGTTCTTCTTATTCTGGACTCCGGCTTATTTAAGTTCTGTGTATGGAATGGATTCTACACAAGCAGCTTTGCCACTTTTTGTATTGTATATGATTACGCTGCTTTCTATTATTGGAGGCTGGTTACCAACTTATTTCGTAGAGAAAAAAGGAATGAATCCGTACGAAGGAAGAATGAGAGCGATGTTGATCTTTGCCTTTTTTCCTTTATTAGCCTTGATTGCACAGCCATTAGGATATATTAGTTATTGGATTCCGGTAATTATTATTGGTATTGCAGGAGCTGCACATCAATCCTGGTCGGCAAATATTTTTACGACTGTAGGAGATATGTTCCCTAAAAAAGCAATTGCAACGATTACAGGAATTGGAGGTTTGGCAGGTGGAATTGGTTCGACTGTTATCAACAAAGGATCGGGAATGCTGTTTGATTTTGCTAAAGAAACAAATATGGCCTTTATGGGCTTTCATGGTATTGAAGCCGGATATTTTATTATTTTCTCAATTTGCGCTGTTTGTTATCTAACAGGCTGGATTGTAATGAAATCGCTTGTGCCTAAATACGCACCGATTACGGATCTGTAAAGATTCTTATGACTAACTAACCAACCTAAACCACATTTAAATTATGAACGAAGCTAATGCAGTTATTGGAAAATACCGATGGACGATTTGCAGTTTAGTTTTTTTTGCTACAACTGTCAATTATCTGGATAGAAATGTAATAAGTTACCTTCGGCCTTTTTTGGCAGAAGCCTTTCACTGGACACCAGAACAAGAAGTTATTGATTATTCGAATATTGAGTTAGCCTTTAAAATCGCCTACGCACTCGGAATGTTGTTTGCCGGTGGTTTCATTGATAAATTGGGTACAAAATTAGGTTATGCGATTGCAACAGGATTATGGAGTTTGGCTGCAATTGGTCACGCTTTAGCAACCGGAACCGGAGGGTTTTTAATTGCACGTGTGTTTTTAGGAATAACAGAAGCAGGAAATTTTCCGGCAGCGATAAAAGCTACAGCCGAATGGTTTCCGCAGAAAGAAAGAGCTTTGGCAACCGGAATATTTAATTCCGGAAGTAATATCGGAGCAATCATTGTACCGCTTACAGTGCCGTATATAGCAGCAACTTATGGGTGGCAATGGGCTTTTATCTTAACCGGAGTTGTTGGTTTTGTATGGCTTGGACTTTGGTTTTTATTGTATGAAGTTCCTCAGAAACAAAAAAGACTTTCTCAGGCAGAATTAGAATATATTACAGCAGATCCTGTAGAAGTAAAGGAAGAAGAAAATACAGAAAAAGTTTCATGGTTAAAATTGCTTTCATTTCGCCAGACTTGGGCATTTGCAATCGGAAAATTATTGACAGACCCAGTTTGGTGGTTTTACCTTTTCTGGCTGCCCGATTTCTTAATGAAACAATATAAATTGTCTTCTACAGACATTATCTGGCCTTGTGCTTTGGTTTACATGATCGGAAGTATTGGAAGTATTGGGGGAGGATGGCTTCCGTTAAAATTAATAAATAACAACTGGCCAGCTTACAAAGCACGAAAAACAAGTATGTTATTGTATGCTTTTGCAGTTTTACCAGTATTGTTTTCGCAATATTTGGGCGCAATCAATATGTGGTTGGCAATTTTAGTTATTGGATTAGCCGTTTCGGCACATCAGGCGTGGAGTGCAAACATCTTTACAACAGTGTCTGATATGTTTCCAAAAAGAACAACCGCTTCTGTAACCGGAATCGGAGGAATGTTTGGTGCTTTTGGAGGGATTTTACTGACGCTTGTTGTTCAGAAAAATATGTTTGTTTATTATACTAAATTAGGAAAAATAGAAACAGGATATTTTATAATGTTCTGTATTTGCGGGGCTTCGTACTTATTAGCTTGGCTGATAATGCATATTTTAGTTCCAAGAATGAAGAAGGTAGAATTGTAATTCTAATTTAAAATTGAAATAAATTTTAGTTTGAATTATGGTTTTTAAATATAAAAATATAATTTTGTGCAATCGATTACATTAAAATAAAAATATGACAAAATATAGTTCTAGATACGCGTCAAGCCCAGAAGCTGTAAAAAAATATGATACACAAGAATTAAGAAATGAATTCTTGATTGATGATTTAATGCAGGAAGATGAAATTGTTTTGGTTTATTCTCATTACGACAGATATATTGCTGGTTCTGCAGTTCCTGTAAAAGGAGATTTAGCACTAGAAACTATTGATCCGCTTAAAGCAGGATATTTTTTAGAGCGTAGAGAAATCGGAATTATTAATGTTGGCGGAAGCGGTTCTGTTGTTGTAGAAGGAAAAGTTTTTGAATTAGGTTTTAAAGATGCTTTGTATATCGGAAGCGGGAACAAAGAAGTAATCTTTAAAAGCGACGACAGCAAAAATCCGGCTAAATTTTATATCAACTCTGCACCGGCACATACTACTTACCCAACGGTAAAAGTAAGCTTGGCAGAAGCAAATAAATTACAATTAGGTACAATGGAAACAGCAAACCACCGTACTGTAAACCAAATGATTATTGGAAGTGTTGTAACAACTTGCCAATTACAAATGGGAATGACCGAATTGCGTCCGGGAAGTGTTTGGAATACTATGCCGGCACACGTACACGATCGTAGAATGGAAGTTTATTTTTATTTGGATATTCCAGAAAATCAAGCAGTTTGCCACTTTATGGGACAACCGCAGGAAACAAGACATATCTGGATGAACAATCATCAGGCAGTAATTTCTCCACCTTGGTCAATTCACTCAGGTTCAGGAACTAGTAATTATACTTTTATCTGGGGGATGGCTGGTGAAAATTTAGATTACGGAGATATGGATGTTTGTAAAATCACAGATTTAAGATAATCATGATAAACTTATTTGATATAAAAGGAAAAGTTGCCCTTATTACAGGAAGTACACACGGACTGGGAATGGCAATGGCAAAAGGATTAGGACAAGCCGGAGCTACAATTGTGGTAAACGGAAATTCTTCGCAGCAAAAAATTGATGATGCTGTAGCTTTACTTAAAAGTGAAGGAATTAATGCAGTAGGTTACAAGTTTAATGTAACAGAAGAACAAGAAGTGAAAACTGCAGTTCAGAAAATAGAAAGTGAAGTTGGACCAATCGATATCTTAATTAACAATGCTGGAATTATCAAAAGAATTCCGCTAATTGATATGGAAGTTGCCGATTTCAGAGAAGTTATTGATATTGATTTAGTAAGTCCTTTTATTGTTTCTAAGCATGTTGCGAAAGGAATGATCGAAAGAAGACAAGGAAAAATAATCAACATTTGCTCTATGATGAGCGAGTTAGGCCGTAATACAGTTTCTGCTTATGCTGCTGCAAAAGGCGGTTTAAAAATGCTGACTAAAAACATGGCTACAGAATGGGCAAAATACAATGTTCAGATCAACGGAATCGGGCCTGGATATTTTGCTACAGAACAAACAAAGCCAATTAGAGTAGACGGACATCCGTTTAACGATTTTATTATCAGTAGAACTCCAGCTGCAAAATGGGGAGATCCAAGTGATCTTGCCGGAGCAGCGATATTTTTATCTTCCAAAGCAAGTGATTTCGTAAACGGTCATATTTTATATGTAGATGGCGGTATCCTTGCAACAATTGGAAAACCATCAAACGAAGAATAATTTTCAAATTATATTTAAAAAGACATGAGCAATACCACATTCATCAACGATAATTTTTTACTAGAAAATAAATTTGCTGAAGAGTTATACCACAATTACTCAAAAAACCAGCCTATTATAGATTACCATAATCACCTAAATCCGCAGAATATTGCAGACAATACTATTTTTGATAACATCACAAAAGTATGGATCAACGGTGACCACTACAAATGGCGTGCAATGCGTACATTAGGAATCAATGAGCAATTTGTAACAGGAAACGGTTCAGACAAAGACAAGTTCTTAAACTGGGGAAAAACAGTTCCGTATACAATGCGTAATCCTTTGTACCACTGGACACATTTAGAATTAGCGCGTTATTTTGATATTTATGATTTGTTGAATGAAAAATCGGCAGAGAAAATTTACATCGAAACTTCAGAAAAAATTAATTCTGAAGCTTACAGCACACAAAACCTTCTTAAAAAAGTAAACGCTGAATTAGTTTGTACGACAGAAGATCCGATCGATACTTTAGAGTTTCACCAAAAACTGGCTAAGAATCCGATCTCGACAAAAATGAGTACAGCTTTCAGACCTGATAAAGCCATCTTAATTGCTAATGATGGATATAATGCATATCTGGACACATTAGGGGATGTGTCCGGTGTTGCAATTAACACTTACGCAGATTTACAAACGGCATTGAGAAAAAGAATCGATTTCTTTAATGCAAACGGATGTAAATTAAGCGACCACGGTTTAGATCAAATTTATTTTGAAAACTTCACAGAAAATGAAGTAAATGCAATCTTCAAAAAGAAAAGAGAAAATGGAGTTTTATCTCCAGAAGAAGCTTTAAAATTCCAAAGTGCCATCTTATTGTTTTTGTCAGAAACTTACCATGAGTTAGGTTGGGTACAACAATTTCACTTAGGTGCATTACGTAACAATAATGCGCGTATGCACAGAATTTTAGGCCCAGATACAGGTTGGGATTCTATTGGAGACTATCCTCAGGCTCAAAAATTGTCTTCATTTTTAAATGCATTAGACAGTAAAGATAAATTGGCTAAAACTATTATTTATAACCTAAATCCTGCTGATAACGAAGTTATGGCAACGATGATTGGAAATTTCAACGACGGAAGCGTGAGAGGAAAAGTACAATTTGGTTCTGGATGGTGGTTTTTGGATCAAAAAGACGGAATGACAAAACAATTAAACGCACTTTCAAATATGGGTTTAATTAGCTGTTTCGTTGGAATGTTAACAGATTCTAGAAGTTTCTTATCGTTCCCAAGACACGAATATTTCAGACGTATTTTGTGTAATCTTCTTGGTGACGAAATCAAAAGAGGAGAATTGCCAAACGATATGGAATGGATCGGAAAATTAGTTTCAGACATCTCATACAACAACGCAAAAGAGTATTTCAAATTCTAATTTTTTTGAACCAAGGCATTAAGAAAATTAAGTTTTTGGTTTAAATAAGTTATTTAGATAATAAAAGATAATTAAGCGCACAGGCTTAATAAACTTAACCTTTAATCACAAAGAGAAAATAAAGTAGAACTTAATTTTCTTAATGCCTTAATGGTTAAATTAAAGATAATAATATGAGTAGAGTAGTTGCATTTGGAGAAATCATGCTTCGTCTTTCGACAGAGAGACATTTACGTTTTTCGCAGGCAAAAGAATTTGGCGCTACATACGGCGGCGGAGAATTTAATGTTTGTGTTTCTTTGGCAAATTATGGCGTAAATGCTGAATTTGTAACCAGATTGCCTGAAAATGAAATTGGCGGTTCGGCATTAAAAGAAATGCGAAAAATGAACGTAGAGTCTAAAAACATAGTTTACGGAGGAGAACGTTTAGGAATTTATTTTCTGGAAACAGGAGCAGGAACACGCGGCAGTAATGTGGTTTACGATCGTGCACACAGTTCGATGGCAACTATTCAAAAAGGTCAGATAAATTGGGAGCAGGTTTTAGAAGGTGCAGAATGGTTTCACTGGAGCGGTATTACGCCGGCAATTTCAGAAAGTGCAGCAGAAGCTTGTTTAGAAGCAATTAAAGTGGCTCATAAAAAAGGAATCAAAATTTCCTGCGACTTAAACTACAGATCAAAATTATGGCAATATGGTAAAACGCCAAGCGATGTAATGCCAGAAATGCTAAAATACAGCAATGTAATTTTAGGAGATATTGATACAGCATATTTTATGTTGGGAATTCCGAAAGTAAATCCGAATTATCAGGATGAAAAAACACTTCCGGTTTTATACGATAAATTGTTTGAATTAATTCCGAATTTAAAAGTAGCGGCAACAACACTTCGCTATTCTGTAAGTGCTTCACACCAAAGAATCGGTGGTATTTTGTACGACGGGAAAGCAATTTATAACGCTGCTGTAAAAGAAGTAACTCCGGTTGTAGACCGCGTAGGAAGCGGTGATGCTTTTATGGGCGGTTTAATCTACGGCTTGTTACAATATCAAAATAACAACCAAAGAGCATTAGATTTTGCAGTTGCAGCTTGTTGTTTAAAACATACTATTGCAGGCGATTATAACCTGGTTACATTAAAAGAAGTGGAAAATATGATTGATGGTGATGGTTCTGCATTAGTATCAAGATAATTAAAAAGAAATGGCAAAATATTCAAGAATAGAAGTAGCTTCTCAAATGAAAGAAAACGGAATGGTTCCGCTATTTTTTCATTCAGATATAGAAATAAGCAAGAAAGTTTTAAAAGCTTGTTACGATGGAGGCTCCAGATTAATGGAATTTACAAGCAGAGGTGATTTTGCTCACGAAGTTTTCGGGGCATTAAACAAATATGCTTTGGCAGAATTACCAGGAATGATGTTAGGTGTTGGTTCAATTACAGATGCAGCTTCGGCTTCTTTGTACATGAGTTTAGGAGCTAACTTTATTGTAACTCCGGTTTTTAGAGAAGACATTGCAATCGCTTGTAACCGTCGTAAAGTATTATGGTCTCCGGGCTGTGGTACGCTTACAGAAATTGCAAGAGCAGAAGAATTAGGTTGCGAAATTGTAAAATTATTTCCTGCTGATATTTACGGACCAGAATTTATTAAAGCCATAAAAGGTCCATGTCCGTGGACAAATATTATGCCTACAGGCGGTGTTTATCCAACAGTAGAAAGTTTAAGCTCATGGCTAAATGCAGGTGCAACTTGCGTAGGTTTAGGTTCTCAGTTGATTTCAAAAGACATATTAGACAATAAAGATTTTGACGGATTGAGTAAAAAAGTAAATCAGGTTTTAGATATTATAAAAGACATTAGAAAAAATAAATAAGGAGTAATCATGCCAACTCCTTATTTTAATACGTTTTTTTTAGATTTTAGAGATTGTAATTGAGCATTACGCTTCAAAAATTAAGCTTGTCAAATCCTCACAACAAGTTTTGTTTTACAAATGCAAGTGTAGTGCTTCATTTACAATTTAAAAGAATAAAAATAAATAAGGTTTAAGTGGTTATTTATAACGCTTTAAAGTGAAAATAAAATGGAAAAAATAAACAGATCAAATGCGGGACTTACAGAAAAACTCCCAATTAAAATAGTACAATTTGGAGAAGGAAACTTCTTAAGAGCTTTTGTTGAATACGCTTTTCAGAAACTAAATCAGGAAGCTGATTTTAATGCCGGAATTGCAGTGGTTCAGCCAATTGACAAAGGTTTGGTAAACATGATCAATGCACAGGACGGATTGTACACCTTGTTTATGAAAGGAGTTAAAAAAGGAAAAGAAATTCAGGAAAAAGAATTGATTACCAATATTGTAAAAGCAATTGATCCTTATGCTTCTTTTCAGGAATATTTAGCTTTGGCTAAAGAAGAAGAATTAGCATTTATTATTTCAAATACTACAGAAGCAGGTATCGAATACATCGCTTCAGATTTGCCTACAATGCAGCCTCCGGTTTCTTTTCCTGCAAAATTAACCGTACTTTTACATGAAAGATTCAAGCATTTTAATGGTGCTGCCGAAAAAGGATTAACTATTATTCCTTGTGAATTAATTAATTATAATTCAGATACTTTAAAAGAAATAATCTTAAAGTATGCTGCAGATTGGAAACTAGAACAAGAATTTGTTTCTTGGTTGTTAAACAGCTGTTCTTTCCACAATACTTTAGTGGACAGAATTGTTCCGGGTTACCCAAAAGACCAAATTGAAGAATACAATGCACAACTTACTTACAAAGACGATTTGATCGTAAGTGCAGAAACTTTCTTTTTATGGGTTATTGAAGGTGATGATAAATTAAAAGCAAAACTTCCGTTTGAAAAAACAGACTTAGATGTAAAAATAGTTGCAGACATGCAGTCATACCGTACAAGAAAAGTGAGAATCTTAAATGGTGCACACACTGCAATGGTGCCATTTTCATTACTTTACGGAAACGAAACTGTAAAAGAAACTGTAGATAATGCTTTTACAGGAGAATTTATAAACAAAGCTTTATTTGAAGAAATCAACGAAACTTTAAACATGGAAAAAGGGGAGCTTGCAAGTTTCTCTGAAGAAATATTAGACCGTTTTAGAAATCCGTTTGTGAAGCATTTATTGTCTTCAATTGCATTAAACTCTATTTCTAAATTCAAAGTTCGTGTATTACCAAGTTTAACAGGTTATGTAGAAAACAAAGGAAAACTTCCGGTACATTTAACTTTTGCATTTGCAGCTTTAATTCGTTTTTACAAAGGAACTTGGAACGGACAAGATTTACCGGTTAATGATAGTGAGGATATTACAACATTCTTTAATGAATTGTGGAAATCTGATGATTACGAAAAAATAGCAAGACTTACATTGCAAAATAAAGGTTTTTGGGATGAAGATTTAACTGAAATTCCTTCATTAACAAAAGCAATTGCAATTGCATTAGAAGAAATCGATGCAAACGGAATTGAAAAAGGTTTTGCTAGTTTTCAAAATAGAATAAAATAACAAAGCAGTATTTTAATTATGGCAACGCAAAAAAAATTAATAAAAGTTCATCCTACTGATAATGTAGCAGTAGCTTTAGTAAATCTTGTAGCAGGAGAAGTTATTAACTTTGAAGGTCAAGACGTTACAGTTGAGTCTGATGTAAAAATGAAACATAAGATTGCAATGGTTCCTTTTAATGTAGGAGACAGGATCATTATGTATGGGGTTTTGGTAGGAAAAGCGAGTGCCAGAATTGAAAAAGGAGGTCTGCTTTCTACACTAAACGTAAAACACGAAAGTGATAAAGTAACTGGTAAAACAGAAACTATTGGCTGGACAGCTCCAAATATTGATAAATGGAAAGACAGAACGTGGCAGGGCTATCACAGAGAAGACGGACAAGTTGGAACTGAAAATGTTTGGTTGTTTTTTCCTTTGGTTTTTTGTGAAAACAGAAACATCGAGATCTTAAAAGATATTTTTGAGAAAGAATTGATGAAACCAAAAGAAAACGATTATCAGTTATTGCTTCGTTCTTTGGTGAAAACAGAAACTGGCGGTGCTGGTAATGAGGCAGCTTCTAACGATGCTAATTTATTTAACAACATCGAAGTTAAATTTATCACGCATCAAGGTGGCTGCGGTGGAATTCGTCAGGATTCTCACAGTTTGGCTAAATTGCTTGCAGGTTATGTAAACAATCCAAACGTAGCGGGTGCAACAGTATTGAGTTTAGGATGTCAGAATCTTCAAATTCAGATCTTTAAAGATGCATTAGACGCAATCAATCCAAACAGCAAAAAACCGGTTTTAATCTACGATCAACAACAGATTGGTACTATTGAAACGATGTTGAGCAGTGTTGTAAAAGATACTTTTGAAGCCATTAAAAAAGCAAACGAAATAAAAAGAGAACCAGCTCCATTGTCTAAACTTAGAATTGGTTTAGAGTGTGGAGGTTCTGATGGATTCTCTGGAATTTCTGCTAATCCAACTTTGGGAGTATTGTCTGATAAATTGGCTGCATTAGGAGGAACGACAATTCTTTCTGAGTTTCCAGAATTGTGTGGTGTAGAGCAAGAATTGGTAAACCGTTGTGTTGATGACGAAGATGGAAAACGTTTCTTAGATTTAATGAAATGGTATGAAAAAACGGTTGTAGATGCTGGTTCAGGATTTGATATGAATCCATCACCAGGAAACATCAAAGACGGTTTGATTACTGATGCTATGAAATCTGCAGGAGCGGCTAAAAAAGGTGGAACATCTCCAATTGCTGGTGTTTTTGATTATGGGGAGTATATTAACGAGCCAGGATTAACATTACTATGCACGCCAGGAAATGATGTTGAATGTACAACTGCAATGGTAGGTTCGGGTGCTAATATGGTATTGTTTACAACAGGTTTGGGAACGCCGACAGGAAATCCAATTGCACCAGTTGTAAAAATATCTTCTAACTCAGAGTTAGCGGCAAAGATGTCTGATATTATCGATATTGATACCGGAGGAATTATTAAAGGTGAAAAATCTATCGAAGAAATGTCTGATGAAATGCTTGAATTTATTATCGATATTGCTAGTGGTACTGTAAAAACAAAAGCTGCGATTTTAAATCAAAACGACTTTATCCCTTGGAAAAGAGGAGTTTCTCTATAAGGATTTAAACCATATAAGTTATATAAGTTCATTTTAGCTTTCCTGCAAGGTTTCCAAAACCTTGTAGGTATAAAATCAAAGACTTAAAAAAATAACCCTATAAATCAATGTAATTGTTGATTTATAGGGTTTTGTATTTAAAAATAGTTCCCGCAGATTTAGCAGATTAAGGAGATTTTTATACACTTTACATCTGCACAATCTCCCAAATCTGCGAGAAAAAAAACTTTGTATCCTTGCATCTTTGCGAGAAAATATTGTATGCAAATCTATACCTACAAGGTTTTGTAAACCTTGCAGGAAAGCTCAAATGAACTTATCACTTATATGGTTTTTAATTTGCAGTTCTGGAAGACGATTTACGAATATGCAATTCCGGAGCAAGAACCACCTTTTTTTCGATTTTGGTAGTATCTGTTTTATCTACTTGTTCTAAGAAAACACGAGCCGACATTTTTCCCATTTCAAGTGGAGACTGATCTACAGAAGTAATTGATAATTCCATGAATTTAGTGAAAGGCTCGTTACTAAAACCTGCAACACAAAACTCCTTAGGAAGATTAATATTTCTCGCTTTTAATTCTTGAATCGCGCCCAAAGCAGCAAAATCACTCGAAGAAAATATAGCATCTGGAGGTGTTTCTAAAGCTAATAAAATAGTAAGAGCATCTTTTCCGGCTTCAACACTACTTTTACAATAAATTACATATTCCTCTTTAAAAGCAATTCCGTTGTCTAATAAAGCTTGTTTATAACCTAAAAACCTGTTTTTAAAGATTTCCAAAGATTGATCTCCAGAAAAATGCGCAATAGCTTTACATCCTTCATCAATTAAGTGTTTTGTAGTAATGTAACCGCCTTTAAAGTCATTAATAGTTACCGAACTTACACCATCTATATGTTTGCTCCTGTCAAAAAAGATAAGAGGAACATTTTTATCTAAAACGTATTGAAAAGCACTGTTGTTTTCATTTGTTACATCAGTTACAGACATCATAATTCCGTCAACCTGAGCGTCAATTAAAGTATGCAGATTTTCATTTTCTCTTTTCGGACTTTCGTGAGTCTGACATATAATGACTTGATAACCATGAGGATGAAGTTCTTCTTCTATACCTCTAATAACCGATGCAAAAAAGTTACTGTCTATACGAGGAACAATAACTCCGATGTTGTTACTACGGCCGCTTTTTAGAGCTAAAGCAAGCTTATTTTGCTTGTAATTCATTGCAGCAGCGGTTTTAATTACCAGCTCGCGCGTACTCTCTTTTATCTTCGGATTGTTGTTTAACGCTCTGGAAACGGTAGCAGCGGTGATATTTAACTTCTCAGCAATATCATAAATGGTTATTTTTTCGCTCATTAATAAAAAGATGTTGGATTAATTCTAGACAAAAATACATTTTTTTTATATAACTAATATAAATTGTTATCGATTACCATAATGAATATTTAAAACGTTTTCGGTTCTACAATGATAATAAATTATATGTTTTTTTGCATTAAATGTAATTATAATTTATAATAAAAATTAAATATATATTTTATTTCTAAATTAATTTGGTGCATTAGAACAAATTATTTACTTTCGTGTAATCGATTACATGAATAATCGTTGTTTTATTTGTTAAACGAGAAAATAATGCCTAATGATTACAAATAAGATTACAGCATTTAAATCTGTTGTAGTATTTACTACAATTGTCCTTCTGAGTTTTTCTTGTGGGAAACAAGTAACTGCTGTTTCAGAGTCAGATCCTTGGAAAAAAATGGATTTGGTAATCAAAAGTATTCCCGAAACTCACTTCTTAGATAAAACATACAACATAAACGATTTTGGCGCTGTTGCAGACGGAAAAACGTTAAACACAACCGCTTTTGAAAAAGCCATAAAAGAATGTGCAGCAAATGGCGGCGGAAAAGTTTTGGTTCCTAACGGGAAATACTTAACCGGGCCAATTCATTTAGAAAGTAACGTCAATTTGCATTTAGAAGACAAAGCTGAAATCCTTTTTAGTTTAAATCCAAAAGACTATCCAATCGTTCATACTTCTTGGGAAGGTACAGAAGTCATGAATTATTCTCCTCTTATTTATGCTAAAAATAAAACCAATGTTGCAATAACAGGTAAAGGAACGCTTAACGGACAAGCTGATAAAACCAATTGGTGGATTTGGTCTGGCGGAAAAGATTATGGCTGGAAAAAAGGAATTCCGTCGCAAAATGATCCGAATAATCGTGAAGTATTAGTAGAAATGGCTGAAAAAGGAACTCCCGTTGCGGAAAGAGTTTTTGGCGAAGGCCGTTATTTACGTCCAAATTTTATTGAATTTTTTGAATGCAACACGATTTTAATAAAAGATATTACCGTAATAAATTCTCCTTTTTGGATTCTTCATCCATTAAAAACAAATAATATAATTATTGACGGAGTTACTGTAAACAGCCACGGACCAAATAATGACGGCTGTGATCCGGAATACTCGCAAAATATACTCATTAAAAACTGCACTTTTAATACTGGCGATGATTGTATCGCTATAAAAGCAGGTCGCGATGCCGACGGACGACGTGTTGCGATACCAAGTAAAAATATCATCGTACAAAATTGTAAAATGATTGACGGTCACGGCGGCGTTGTAATTGGAAGCGAAATATCTGCGGGAGTCAATAATGTTTTTGTAGAAAACTGTGTAATGGACAGTCCGAATCTGGATCGTGTTATTCGTATAAAAACTAATTCTAAAAGAGGCGGTGTTATCGAAGATGTTTATGTTAGAAATATTGAAGTGGGAACAGTAAAAGAATGTGTTCTGAAACTAAATATGTTTTACAATGTGTACGGATCTCAGACAGGAAATTTTATTCCGACAATTAGAAATGTAAGCCTTGAAAATGTAACTGTAAAAAACGGCGGTAAATACAGCGTTTGGGCCGATGGATACAAAGAGTCTCCGGTAGAAAACATCACATTAAAAAATGTAAAAATTCAGAAAGTAGATTCGCTGTATTTATTAAAAAACGTAAAAAATGTCAAGTTTATAGATACTTATATCAACGGAAACAAAGTAGAGTATAAGGAATAGATGAAAGCATAAAATTTTAAAACAATCTCCTGCAATTAGCATTAGATTTAAATTAAATAAAGATTTACCTCAAAACCTGGTTATTAGTAATTTGCAAGTTAATTTTGAGAGTATTGTTTTTTGAAGAGTTGAAAAGGAGTTTGACCAAGTGTCGGACTCCTTTCTTAACTAAAAAGAAAAGGTTAAAAATGAAAAAAGTATTGTTTATTTTAGTGTTGTTGTTTCAAGGCTTATCGGCTCAGAGTCAGTATGCTGTAGATACAACTTATACTGTAAAAAGCACTTACAATAAACTCATTAAAAAATACCCTTTTATAACCGTTGCCCAAGCGAAAGAGAATCCTAGGGTAGATCAGAAAAATGATATTGTTTATTATCAGCAGAAAGATCGGGTTTTGCATTTAGACGCATTCATTAATAAAAAAAATAAATCAAATCCGGCTGTAATCATGATTCACGGCGGCGGATGGAGATCTGGAAATAAAAACCATATGCAGGTTTTAGGACAGGAAATTGCGTCAAGCGGTTACACTTGTTTTGCAATAGAATATAGATTATCGCTTGAAGCGAAATATCCTCAAGCTGTTTATGATGTCAAAAATGCGATTAAATTTATAAAGGATAACGCAAAGAAATTCAATGTAGATCCAAACAAAATTGCAATTTTAGGATGTTCTTCGGGAGGACAGATGGCAGCTTTGATTGGTACAACAAACGAAGATCCGGCTTTTGAAGATCATTTATTTAAAAGCAAATCAACATCAAAAGTACAGGCAATAATAGACATAGACGGCGTTCTGGCATTTAAACACCCAGAATCATCAGAAGGCGATATGGCGGCTTTTTGGTTAGGTGGCAAATCAGATGAAAAACCAGAAAACTGGAAAAACGCATCGGCTTTAAGTCATACCAATAAAACCACTCCGCCCATATTGTTTATCTGCAGCAGTATTGACCGTTTTCATGCAGGAAGAGACGATATGATAAAGATTCTCAATGAAAATAAAATTTACAGCGAAGTCAAAACAATAAAATATTCGCCCCATTCCTTTTGGTTCTTTGAGCCTTGGTTTAGCGAAACAACGGGTTATACAACCCAATTTTTAGATAAAATTTTAAAATAATACTTGTCATTTGTCATACAATGAAAACAAGTATTACCGCAGCAGTCATACTATTAGTAGCTATAAGGCTTTGTTAAGGGAGATTAAAAGTGTTGAATAAGAAAGGTAAAATGTAGAATTTAAATATAGTTATGAAATGAAAAACAAGAGAAAACAAGGTTATTTTATGTCAGTTTTATTGATTTGTGCAATAACCTTTACCAGTTGTAAAGTGACTTCACAAGAACCTGCAAAAAAGGACATAGTTATTTCTAAAGATTTAAAATGGTCTGATAAAATGGCTTTGACGCTGATGAAACGTCATCCGGAAGGTTACATGATCGACGATTCTAAAAAGCCAAAATGGGATTACGTTCATGCTTTAGTTTTACATTCTATAGAAGAATTATACAAGAAAAACCCAGATCCAAGATACAAAGCTTATGTAAGAGGTTATGTAGATGCTTTGGTACAGCCAGACGGAACTGTAAACACTTACGAATTTGATAAATACAATATCGATTTGGTGGTGCCGGGACGTTTGCTTTTTGATATATATGCCACTTCAAAAGAAGAAAAATATTTAAAAGCAATGCAATTGGTACGCAAACAGCTTGCAGAACAACCGCGTACAGAAAGCGGCGGATTTTGGCACAAACAAATTTATCCAAACCAAATGTGGTTAGACGGTTTGTATATGGGTGAGCCATTTTACGCACAATACACCGCAACTTTTGAAAACGGAAAAAGTTTTGATGATATCGCAAAACAATTTGAGTTGATTCAGCTTCACGCTACAGATCCAAAAACGGGATTATTATACCACGCTTGGGACGAAAGTAAAAAAATGCCGTGGGCTAATAAAGAAACAGGAAATTCTCCAAACTTCTGGTCTAGAGCGTTAGGCTGGTATGTAATGGCTTTGGTTGATGTTTTAGATTATATGCCAAAAGACCATCCGAAACAAAAAGAATTGGTAAAATACCTAAACAATGCTTGTGGAGCTTTGGCTAAATTTCAGGATAAATCTGGTTTGTGGTACCAAGTTACAGACAAAGGTGAACAAAAAGGAAATTACCTGGAAGCATCTGGATCATCAATGTTTGCTTATGCTTTTGCAAAAGGTGCAAACAAAGGATATTTACCAGCTTCATACAAAAAACTAGCCAACAAAGCTTTTGACGGATTGACTAAAGTTTTGATTAAAAAAGTAGATGAAGACGGCGGTATTACCTTAACAAATTGCTGTCAGGTTGCAGGTTTAGGTGGAACGCCTTACCGTGACGGAACTTACGAATATTACGTAAACGAAAAGAAAAAAGACAACGATCCTAAAGCAACAGGCCCATTTATTTTGGCAGCTTTAGAATTGAACAGATAATTTTTTTAGCCACGAATTACACGAATCCGTACGAATTTAAATTAGTGCAATTCGTGTAATTCGTGGCAAAAAAAACTAAGCGTAAAGGTCTTCGACTCCGCTCAGACTGACAGGCGAAAAAACTTCACGAATTTAAATTAGTGGAATTCGTGAAATTCGTGGCAAAAAACTAAGCGTAAAGGTCTTCGACTCCGCTCAGACTGACAGGCGAAAAAAACTTTGCGAACCTTTACGTGCTTTGCGGTATAACCTCACAACAATAATAATTCGAATGAAAAACATAAAAATCATCTTCCTTCTCCTTTCGATTTTTTCATTACAAAAGAATCAAGCTCAAGTCTGGATTCCCGATAATGGAGATGGAACCTACACCAACCCGATTATTCATGCTGATTATTCAGATCCGGATGTTGTTCGCGTAGGCGATGACTTTTATATGACCGCATCTTCTTTTAACTGTATTCCCGGTTTACCGATCTTGCATTCTAAAGATTTGGTAAATTGGAAAATTATTGGTCATGCCTTAATAAAACAACCACCTTTTGAAACTTATAATAAAGTACAACACGGAAACGGAGTTTGGGCGCCATGCATTACATTTCATAACAACGAATTCTATATTTATTATCCAGATCCCGATTTTGGAATTTATATGATAAAAGCCAAAAAAGCAGAAGGCCCGTGGTCTGAACCGCTTTTGGTAAAAGCAGGATTAGGATTGATAGATCCAAGTCCGCTTTGGGATACTGACGGAAAAGCGTATTTGGTTCATGCCTTTGCAGGAAGCCGTGCGCAGATCAAAAGTTTAGTTGTGGTTTGTACGATGAATTCAGAAGGAACAGTCGTAAATAATGATGAAGTAATGGTTCTTGACGGACATGAAAGCGAAGGAACAATTGAAGGCCCAAAATTTTATAAAAGAAACAATTACTATTACATTTTTGCCCCAGCCGGCGGTGTACCAACAGGCTGGCAGACAATTTTAAGATCTAAAAACGTTTTTGGTCCTTATGAAAAGAAGAAAGTTTTAGAACAAGGATCAACCACTATAAATGGTCCTCATCAGGGCGCGTGGGTAACGACACAAACGGGGGAAGACTGGTTTATACATTTTCAGGATAAAGGCGCATACGGCAGAGTTGTACACTTACAGCCCATTAAATGGGAAAATGACTGGCCGGTTATGGGACAGGATTTTGATAAAAACGGAATTGGCGAACCTGTTACAACGTACAAAAAACCGAATGTAGGCAAAAAATATCCAATTGTAACTCCGGCAGAATCAGACGAATTTAATTCGCCAAAATTAGGATTACAATGGCAATGGCAGGCTAATAAACAGATTAATTGGGGATTTCCAACAAGTTTAGGATATCTTAATTTGTATTGTCAGACATCAGTAAGTCCTAAAAACATTTTTAATGCTCCGAATTTATTGTTGCAAAAATTTCCTGCCGAAGAATTTACCGCTACAACAAAATTGACTTTTAATACAAGATTAAACGGAGAATCCACAGGATTGATAATTATGGGTTTAGACTACAGTTATTTATGTCTTAAGAATAATAACGGAAAATTGTATTTGAACCAAAAAACAGGAACATTCAATAAAACAGTTTCAGAAAGCGAAATCAAACCTGTTTTAATAGCAAACAACACAATTTATCTTAGAGTTAAAATTAAAAAAGGCGGTATCTGCAGTTTCTTTTACAGTCTCGATGATAAAAATTATGAAGCCATTGGTTCAGATTTTACTTCGGTAGAAGGAAAATGGATTGGTGCTAAAGTCGGACTTTTCGCCTTGAGCGAAAAAGTAACAAACGATTCCGGAAACGTTGCAGTAGATTGGTTTAGAATAACGAAATAAGCTAAAAAAATGATTCAGTTAAAAAAACATTTAGTTCTCTTTTTATGTATTTGTAGTTGTATTGTGAATGCACAAAATACGTATAAACGCTGGCCGGATATTATTCGTAAAAATGATGCATCTTGGTTTGGAACTCCCGAAGCAAAAAAAATAGCCGAAAATGTTTTGCTGTACCAAAGAAATATTGGCGGCTGGCCAAAAAACATCCAGATGCAGGATGAATTAACGCCGAAACAGCAGAAAGATTTATTGGAAATAAAAAAGACTACTGAAGAAACGACTACAGACAACGGAGCGACGACACAGGAAATGCTTTTTATGTCTAAGATGTATGCTCAGACCAAAGACGATCGTTACAAAGAATCTTTTCTTAAAGGGCTTAATTATTTATTAGAGGCACAATATGCAAATGGCGGTTGGCCTCAGTTTTATCCGTTGAAAAAAGGGTATTATACGCATATTACGTATAATGATGATTCGATGGTAAATATCATGAATGTGATAAGACCAATTGGAGAAGAAACCGATTATTACAGCATAAAACCATCCAAAGAAGTTGTTGAAAAATGTAAAAAAGCTTTTGATAAAGGAGTAGACTGTATCTTAAAAACACAATACAAACAAAACCGAGTTCTTACGGCTTGGTGCGCACAGCATGATGAAGTAACACTTGCGCCTGCAAACGCCAGAGCTTTTGAATTAAAATCTTTAAGCGGTTACGAATCGGTAAAAATTGTATTGCTTTTGATGTCGATTGAGAAACCTTCGCCAGAAATAATTGCTGCAGTAAAAGGAGCAAACGCTTGGTTTGAAAAAACAAAAATCACCAATCTGGAAGAAAAAAGAGTGCTGAATGATAACGGAAAAATTATTGACAAAAAAATGATTCCGACTCAAAATGCAAACCCAATTTGGGCGAGATTTATGGATTTGGAAACCAACGAACCTTTCTTTTGTGATCGCGATGGAATCAGAAAAAAGTCATTAGATCAAATTGGCGATGAAAGAAGAAATGGTTATTCCTGGTATTCTGATGCCGGAAAAGAAGTTTTGCAAAAATTTCCGGCTTGGGCAGTAAAAAATGGCGTAAAAGTTTCTTCTGCTGTAACTTCAGACCAAAAAAAAACGAATTATTTTGTAGTAGCGCAAGACGGTTCTGGCGATTTTACTAAAATTCAGGATGCTGTTTATGCAAGTCCGGCGTTTCCGTATGAAAACGTGACGATTTACATAAAGAATGGAGTTTATAATGAAAAAGTTCAAATTCCAGAATGCAATACCAATATTATACTGCAGGGAGAAAGTAGAGAAAACACAATTATAGCTTTTGATGATAATTTCAAAAAGATAAACCTCGGAAGAAACAGTACATTTTATACTTCTACACTTTTAGTAGCAGGTGATGATTGCAAAATTTCAAATTTAACCATCAAAAATACATCTGGTGAAAACGGTCAGGCTATGGCTTTATCGATAACTGGAAACCGCGTAAAAGTGGTAAACTGCACACTTTCTGGAAATCAGGATACGTTGTATTTATCTGGGACTGATGCCAAACATTATTTTAAAGACTGTTATATAGAAGGTACAACCGATTTTATTTTCGGACGTGCAACAGCATTGTTTGAAAACTGTACGATTCACAGCATCAAGAGTTCGTATATCACCGCGGCTTCAACGCCACAGGAAACAGCTTTTGGTTTTGTTTTTAAAAACTGTAAACTAACGGCAAATCCTGCAGCAACTGACGTTTATTTGGGAAGACCTTGGCGTATTTATGCAAAAACGGTTTATATAGACTGCGAAATGGGAAATCAGATAAAACCGGAAGGCTGGCAAAATTGGTCGAAGCCTGATGCAGAAAAAAACAGCTTTTATGCAGAATACAATTGCAAAGGCGAAGGATTTCAACCCAATAAAAGAGTTTCATGGTCGCATCAGCTTAGTAAAAAAGAAGCCTCAAAATATACGATTGAAAACATTCTTCAGGATAAAATAAAAAATTGGTATTTGCAGTAAATCTTAAAATTATGAATTTTAAATATCTCTTTTTTTTATTGATTTCTTGTGTTTCATTTGCACAGAATACTCCATTTCCCAGCGGAAAAGTGGATGAAATTGTGCATAGAATTCAGTTGCCGGTTATTCCGGCTTATCAAATAAATATTTTAAAAACGGGAGCAAAAGGAGATTCGATTTACGATAATAAAAAAGCTTTTGACAAAGCGATGGCATTATGCAAAAAGAATAACGGCGGAACTATTATTGTGCCAAAAGGAATTTATAAAATAAACGGTCCAATTCATTTTGTGAGTAATGTAAACCTTAAGATTGAAAAAGGAGCAAAGATAAAATTCAGCGACAATCCAAAGGATTATTTGCCAATGGTTTTAACCAGTTGGGAAGGAACGATGCTCTACAATTACAGCCCGCTTATTTATGCTTACCAATGTAATAATATTGCCATTACAGGCGAAGGAACAATTGATGGAGAAGGAGGAAAGACCTGGAAAAGTTTTAAAGCAAAAGAAAATGCCGGCAAGAATTTAAGCCGTGATATGAATCATAATAATGTTCCTATTGAAGAAAGAAAATTAGGTGACGGTTATTTTTTACGTCCGCAAATGATTCAGTTTTTTAAATGTAAAAATATCTTAGTCGAAAATGTTCGTATAGAAAATTCGCCTTTTTGGTGTTTGCATCTTTTAAAATCAGAAAGCATAACCGTAAGAGGAATAAGTTATAAATCTCTAAATTATAACAACGACGGAATTGATCCGGAATATGCCAAAGATGTTTTAATCGAAAATGTAAACTTTGACAATGGCGATGATAATGTTGCCATAAAAGCAGGACGAGATCATGAAGGAAGAGCGAACACAGCGACGCCAAGTGAGAACATTGTGATTAGAAATTGTAATTTTAAAGGACTCCACGGAGTTGTTATTGGCAGTGAAATGTCGGCAGGAGTGCAAAATGTTTTTGTAGAAAACTGTAAAACCGCTGGATATCTTAAAAGAGGAATTTATATAAAAACCAATGCCGATCGCGGTGGTTATGTAAAGAATATTTTTGTCAATAATATACAATTAGACGAAGTAGAAGATTGTCTTTATATTACGGCCAATTATCACGGGGAAGGAAAAGGTTTTCAATCTGAAATTTCAAATGTTCATTTTTCAAATATTACCAGTAATAAAGCAACAGAATCCGGAATTGTGATTCAGGGGTTTCCAGAGAAAAAAATCCAGAATATCAGCTTAAATAATATCGAAATAAAAGAAGCAAAAAATGCCATTTCAAACGAGAATGCAGAAAATGTTCTCATGACAGATGTTTTTATTGGTAAAAAAGCAACAGTTCCGACGGCGGTAACGCCATAAAAGGTTCTAAGGAACTAAGGGATAAAGGTTCAAAGGTTTTTAGTTGCCGCGAATTTACACGGATTCAATTTTGAGGAATCAAATTTTAAAGAATCTCGCAAAGTCGCAGAGGCGCAAAGAAAATCAATAAAGAACTTTGCGCCTTCGCGCCTTTGCGAGATTAAAAATGAACAGAAAAACTTAACGTTCATTGCGTAAATCATTGTGAACTTTACGGTTATATCAATCCAATACTATTTAAAATTTACAAAAAATGAAAAAATATCTTTTACTTTTCTGTTTTCTAACCATAAACAGTTTTGCACAAAAAACAACAGTTTACTGCATTGGCGATTCTACAATGGCCAACAAAGCCGATCCCGAACATAATCCAGAACACGGCTGGGCGCAAGTATTACAACCGTATTTTAAAGATAATTTCGTAATAGTAAATAAGGCTCAGAACGGAAGAAGTACCAAAAGTTTTATCAACGAAAAACGATGGGATTCGATCTATAAAAAACTCAAAAAAGGAGATTACGTTTTTATCGAATTTGGACATAACGATGAAAAGATTCAAGATTCAACACGTTATACAAATCCGCATACAACATATCGTTATAACCTAATTAAATTTGTGCAGGAAGCCAGAGAAAAAGGTGCTATTCCAATTTTATTAACGTCTATTGCCAGACGTAATTTTAATGAAAAAGGTGTTTTAGTACCAACACACGGAGATTATCCGCTAGAAACAAGATTAACGGCGCAGGAATATAATGTTCCTTTTATTGATCTGGAATATTATACCGAATTATTAGAACAATCTTACGGACCTGAAAAATCAAAACTACTGCATCTTCATTTTAAAGAAGGCGAAAATCCATTCTATAAAACAGCCAAAGATGATGATACACATTTATCTTTTAAAGGCGCAACTGAAATTGCTCAGATTGTTTTAAATCAAATTAAAAATTCAAAAAATCCTTTATTAGAAAAACTGCAGAAAGGAATTAAATAAAAGTCTTAAAATATAATTATGATAACTTTTAAAGGCAGGGATAATTAACAATTAATCAGACTTTTGCTTTACTAAATAAGCAGTTGTAGTTGTTGTATTTTAAATTTTGATTGTTGATATTAAAATTTAAAAAGAGAGATTTCGGTCTCTCTTTTTTTTGAATATAATTTTAGCGATCTCTTCTTTTTAAGAAGTCTTCTGAAGGTTTTCTATCAAAAAGCTCAAAATATTTAGAAGAAAAATAACTTAGTTTACTATAGTTTAATTCATAAAGAACTTCGGTAAGAGTATTAAATTCGCCACTTTTTAAGAGTTCTTTTCCCAGTTTCATCTTTTCATATATAAAGAAATTATTGGGTGTGATATCGTAACATTTTCTAAATAATGATTTGTATTTTGACTCTGACATACCGGCCATTGCAGCTAAAAATGTAACCGACGGAAATGGACCATACAGATTGTTTTGAAGGTATTCTTTTGTTTTTGTAATAGCTTCATTTTCTATTTCTGTAATGTCGCTTGCCTGAGAATTAGCATTATAAAATTTATTAAAAAAGTTTCCTAAAAGCTTTAGTGAAGTTCCTTTTAGAAGCGACTCAAAAGAAAATTCAGAAATAGACTTATTTTTAATGGCCTGAATTAATAAAATACTATTACTGTCAATATTGCCATAATGGTAGAATGATGATTTATTTGTGTTTCTTTTGGTGCTGTTTTCCTCTTTTAAATATGTTTTTATAAAATCTGTTAAGAGGTTTTTATTGATTATTAAACGTATCGCTACAGTCCTTTCATCTATAGCAGGTTTAAAACCGCTTTCTAATTGATTATCCATAATTGCAAGATCCAGCCTGTCAAATGATCCTATTTCATAATCAATATTATTGATTTTAATTAAGTTAACATGTTCACTCAGATCATAATGAAAAATCAACAAATCGTCTAAACCTCCCAATCGGACAAATTTTATTGGAATGTTAAAAGAAACATCAAAAAATATTGCTGAAATTTCTGGGGTAATCTGAGTAAAAAAAACATGCCCATTTCCTAATTCCTTAGGAATGTATAGGATTTTGTCATCAATAACTTTAGTTTCTAACCCTTCAGCAATTTGATGTAGAGAATCTGGTGTTAAGGTGCAGTAATGACTAATTTTTTTCATAAACTATTTCTAAATAATTCAAATATTAATAACGAATTACAATTGTTTGAGGTACGATTTTGGAGTCATTCCAAAATGCTCCTTAAATTTTGAAGCGAAATAAGAATTATTAGTAAAGTTGAGCTGGTCAGAGATTTGTGTAATAGATAATTGTTTTTTTTCTAATAAGTCTTTAGATAAAAGCAGCTTGTTGTCCATGAAAAAAATACTTGGCGTTTTGCCGGTTATTTTTCTAAATAAATTTTTAAATTTTGATTCAGACATATTGGCTTTATTTGCCATTAGCTTTATACTCGGAAAAGGTTCTTTTATATTTTGGATTAAATACATTTGACAGTTTATAATATTTGCTAAATCCGATTTATTAACTGTTTGAATTATAATTCTTTTACTTGCCAGTTTCTTTAAATAATTAGAAATAAGCATGTGTACAGTTCCAACCAGGTTGAGATTAAAAATTGGTCCGCCTGGTTTTAATTTGCGTAAATCATCTAATAGGTGAAAAGTTTCGTCGCTCATTCTGTCAAAACGAATCATTGTATTTTTCTTAGAATCTACAATTTGATCAATATTCTCAAAAACAATATTGTTCTTTTTAGTAAACTCTTCTAACCTGTTTTTTTTTATAAAAATGCAGAGTGCAAATGTTTTGCTTCCGGTTTTTACATCGTATATAGATTCTAGCGCCCCGTCTATAACGGCCAGATTATATTGCCATCTTCCAACATCGTACATAAACTCATCTCCAGAAACCGTTACTTCTCCATCGGTAAGATTATAGTAGAAACCAACAAAATCATGACTATCGTTTTTTTGAATTAAATGAAAATTCTTTTTGTACTCAACATCCAGATAATAAGCAACAATGCCATCACCGCAATCAAGAAAATACCTTATTCCTGCTTGCGATTCTTCTGGAATTATAATGAAATTACCCTCAACTTTTCCATCAAATTGTTTAGCAAATGGTTCTACCCAGTTTAAGTCTGCGCCATACGAATGTTTAATGATTTTCATAAAAGCCCGAATTTTAAATTAAAGTTAATATTTTTTATTTTAATTAATTGATTATCAGTTATTTTTTACACTTTAGTCAATGAAGATCAATATTAAAACAGCACACAATTTCTATTCAATTAAATATTAACTTTAGCCAATCTTTAAAAGAAATTAGATAAGAATAACAACTTCGTGATAATTGTAAATACTATTTTAATACTTATTTGTCTTATAGAGGCAAAAAATATACCTGAAAATACTTACAAAATGTAATAACTTAAAGATTAGGTTTTTGTATTTTTCTAATAAGAATTGAAGTAATATTGTAGCGGGTGATTTATAACCATAAGGGAAATAATTCCCCGATTTTTCTAGGTTATTTTCTGATTTAATGTTTTGCGATCTATTTGTAAAATCTTTGCTGCTTTGGTTTTGTTATTTCCAACAGTGGCTAATATCTTTAGAATATGATCTTTTTCATATTCTTTTAAGGATTTAAATTGTTCTTTTTTCTCTGGTAAATGATATTTTAGATTCTCAGGAATATGCTGCATATCAATAATGTCATCACTCATAATAATCATTCTCTGAACTATGTTTTCTAATTCGCGAACATTGCCCGGCCAGGAATACCGGGATAAGATTTCATGCACTTCTTCATTAAGCTTAATATTATGCTTGTTATATTCTACAGTATATTTTTCGATAAAACTTTTTACTAAAGGTATAATATCTTCTTTTCTGTCTCTTAACGGCTTGGTTTTTATATTTACAACATTAATTCGATAATATAAATCTTCTCTAAAAGTGCCGTTAAGCACCATCTTATATAAATCACTGTTTGTTGCAGATAATATTCTAACATCTATTTTTTCAGTATCTACTGCACCGACCCTCATGATTTCTTTTTCCTGTAATACTCTTAAAAGTCTGGTTTGTATAGATAATGGGGCATTGCCAATTTCATCTAAAAAAATAGTACCGCCAGATGCAGCCTGAAATAGTCCTATTTTAGATTCTTTTGCACCTGTAAATGCACCTTTAGTATATCCGAACAATTCAGATTCCATTAAGCTTTCGGGTATACCGCCACAATTAACAGAAATAAAAGGCTTTTTAGCCAAAGCTCCTGTATAATGAATCGCTTTGGCAATAAGTTCTTTTCCAGTGCCGCTTTCGCCTTCTATCAGCACATTTACTTTGTTGTTTTTTACCCGATTGATAACTTCAATTAAATTTTTGAAATGATCTGAACTCCCAATCATACCGGCATAATGCATTTCTTCGGTGGTTTTTGAAGCTGCTGGATTTTTTTCTCCTTTTAAAAATGAAGTTTCTATAGCCTGAAAAAGCTCATTGCCTGTAAAAGGTTTTGTCAAATAATCCAGTGCGCCAGATCTTACTGCCTCGACTGCATTATTAATGGTAGGCATACCGGTAATAACCAATTTAGGCAGAAGAGGATAATGTTCTTTAGAATATTTAATTAACTCAAGACCGTTAATTTCCGGCATATTAAGATCTGTAATTAATAAATCAATTGAGGTATATTCTAATACTTCTACAGCTTCGTTTACAGAAGACGCTTTATAAATGTGATAACTAAAAGGTTTTAAATGACGTTGTATCAGATCAAGCGTATTATAGTCATCGTCAACAACAAGTATATTCTTTTTTTTAAGGCTCATTTCTTATTGATTTGCAGGTAGTTTAATTATAAAAATAGTTCCTGCAGGAAAATTATTTTTAAGGACTATTTCTCCGTTATGTTTTTTAATAATTTCAAGAACAATGCTCAGACCAAGTCCGCATCCTTCATTTATAGGTTTAGTGGTAAAAAAAGGATCAAATATTTTTTGTTTAATATCATCATGAATTCCTGAACCTTGATCTGCTATGGTAATTAAAATGTTTTCAGATGTACTTTGTACTTCAATTTTTATAGTGCTTTTTTTAGGAGAAGCATATAAAGCATTTAAAAACAGATTAAACAATACCTGCGTAATTTGTACAGAATCAACGTTTGCCATAATAGCATTATCACTGATTAAGACTTCACTTTTAATATCTTTTTTTTGAAAATTTGGTTTTAAAAAAGCCAGTACAAAATTTATTATCGGCTGTAATTCTTGTAGTTTTAATTGTTGCGGAATCTCGCAGGAAAAGAACAACAGTTTTTTTACAATTTCTCGTGAAAATATAGCTGCATTTATGATTATCGAGACATCAGAAATAATTTTAGGATCAGTAGCGTTACTTTTAATAAGTTCTGCAAATCCTAATATATTTCCCAGCGGGCTGTTAAGTTCATGTGCTATTCCGGCTGTCATTTCGCCAAGAAGATTTAGTCGATCCAGTCGTTCGATAGTTCGATTCAATAAAGCAGTCTCATTTAATATTTGATGTTTTTCAATAAAATTACCGATCTCAAAAGCAATAGTCGTAAGCAGCTTTTGTTCGTCTTCCAGAAAATCATTCTCAGCATATTTAGCCTGCGGGTAATGTATCTTAATAAAGCCGGCATATTTATTTGTAATTTGTATGCTGCAAGTCTGAAAAACTGTTTGTTCTTTTATTTTTGAAGTTGATAAAGTATGTTCTAAAATTTGAATTTCTACAATTGTATCATCATTATAACGCCAAGCCCTTTTTATACTTAAAATTATTTCTTCTAAAACTCCTTTATTGACAGAATCTGACTGAGATATTATTTTAGAAATTTCGTAAAGACAAGTCAATTCTTTAATTCTTTCTTTAAGCTTTTCTTCGGTAGAAGTAAATTTCATAATGTAAGAAATTATTGTGATATTTTAAAATTGAGGCCAAAAGTAAATAAATATTTCAGCTTAGTTGCTAAAATAATGTTATAATCTAACTAATTGATTTAAAGATAAATAAGATCTATTTTTTATACCTTAATGTGATATTCTTTTGTCTTTTTAAGGGCGTGTATGTTTTTAATTTTTTTATAGAAAACCCGTGATTTTGAGAAAAAACAGATTTGATTTCAAAATGTCTTATTGTATTATTTATTTGTCTTTACCTGGATAGTTCGCGATTTGCTGTTAAGGTAATTTTGCATGTTGTTTTTTTATTAGCAGAATTCGATTTCTGCTTTAAAAACAATAAAAACAAGTTGATCAAAAAATTGAAAGAGATAATAGCAAGCTATAAGTTATGAACACATCTAATTTTTCGCTGGAATTTGAATTAAATGTTTCTGAAATACAAAAACTCAATAAGATGTATTTTAAACATTTATATAAAGAAAGAGTCCTGATTGTATCTTCTTTGATTGTACTTTCTTTAATTCTGTTTGATTTTTTTAGAACAAGTGATAATGATACAACACAATGGATTATAAGAAGCTTAATGCTTATTGTATTTTTCTTGCTGATTCAATATTCCTTGATAAATGCAGTCTGCAAATTAATTTTTGGTCTCGCAAAAAAGTTATTGCGATTCAATTCATTTATCAGTAAATACAAATTCAATTTTACCAATTCATTAATTTATCTCCATTCGCCTCTTGGAGAATTTACTCATAAATGGAATGAAATTGAAAAAGCCATATTAACTAAAGATTTTTTCTTTCTGTATGTTAAAAAAAGGAATGGCTATATCATTACAATTTCTAATAAAGGAAACAAAAGAAATATAGATGAATTAATAGCTTTTATAGAAAAAAATGTAACCCATGTTGTAAAAGTTTAAATCTAATAAAACTCTCTCTAACCAATTTAACCTAAATAGTGCTAAAGCCAATATTTTTGGGCATGTAGTGCCATTTAAAATTAGTAAACATTTTAAAAATAATATTTCAGATCAATTTTTTGGTTTGATCTGTTTAGTATTTACAATAATATAAATTATGAATTCAAATTCAACCTTTTTTGAGAGAGATAATTATTTTATAGATCAAAGGGCTCATTTTTCAAAACCTTACAATAAGTATCAGATATTTAATAACAACAAAGAGATTATTGGCTTTGTTAAAGAAAGAATGACCAAAGGCAACGTTATTTTAAGACAGCTGGTAGGTGCAAATATACTCCCTTCTGAAATTGAAATTAGGAGCGGGAATGGGACATTAGAGGTTTTATTATCTCGCAGCTGGTTTTTTAGAAATAGTAAAGTTGTGATACTAGACCCTCGTAAAAATGTATTAGGATGCATTAAGAAAAAAATGAGTTTGTTTAAATCTACTTATTTTGTACTTAATACATCAAATGAAATCATTGCTGAAATCTCTGGAGATGATAAAGAATGGGATTTTATGATTATTGATTCTTCTAAAGATAAAATAATAGGTTCTATAGATAAAAAATTAGAAGGAATAATGAGCCAGATTTACCGTTCTGGCGATAAATACAATGTTAATATCAATACTGATTTTTCAAATAGAAATGATAAAATAGCCATTTTTTCTAGTGCAATTGCAATGTATATGCTTTAGTGAATAAGGTTTTTTTAGAATCCATCAAAAATAAAGTACGATTGTAATTTATAACTATTGATCAGGTTTTATGGTTTAATAAAATTCGAAAAGAAAGAGAATGAAAAAGGAAAGAGTTTTAGTGTGCGACAGTAAAAGCATTTTTTTACAAATGTTTAAAAGAAAATTTAGAGAGCAATTTGATTTTTCAGAAAGTTCCTTGTTGATAAATTGCCAAAAGGATGCTGAAAATTTTGATCATTTTGTATATGTGGTTTATGACAAAGCTGAATTAGTCGATTTTTTGAAATTAGAAAATAAAATGACCAATACTTTGGTTTGCTTGTTTGACAAACAATTATTTGAAAGATTATCTTTTTTAGAAGAAGCTAATGATTTATTTCTGTTAGATGGTTCTAAAACCAGAAATGAAATCATTAAAGATTTAACATTGCATTTTAATAGAATCCCAAATACTGTTTCTCAAAAAATAAAAGGAAAAATTTCAGATTCAAATATTTTTCAGACACAATTTCAGAACTATTGCAAAACTATGTTTTTTCTTATATAGCATATTTTTGTTTTTTAGTTATAAATTATTCCATTCTAAATACAGCATAAAAAAGTGTTTGATATTTGTCCTCAATATCAAACACTTTTTTTATTTAAAAAAATAAAGACATTTTTACAGATTTTACTTTAATATTCTATTTTTAATAGAAGAAAAAGCTTCGATATTTGACTTTATTTTAGATATGTTAATTTTTTTTATTTAATTTTTTTCAAACTGCTTTTTCATTTCAATTAAATCATTAAATTGTTCAGGAATAAAAAAGTCATAACACAGAATGAAAAATACGATCAAACTTTATGTGCCAATTGCTTTATCTGTATTATTTTTAGGAAACTGTAATGCACAACAGAAACCAGCAGGAAATAAATTTATTCTAAAAAACACATCTGATTTATCCCTGCCTCAAAAAGCCGTTTCGATAAAAAGAGCGCAGCTTTTGGCAAATCCTCCCAAAGCAAATTTTCCCATTTTAATTTTTAAAACCGATACAATTCCTGCACAGATTAATGATCTTAATGGAGACGGAAAGTGGGACGAACTTTTTTTTGTTGCTGATTTTTCTCCAAACGAAGAAAAAGCCGTAGAACTAAAATGGTCGGCTGTAGATCCAAAATTCAAAATAAAAACAAGTGTCAGATTCGGAAAAAGAGAAGGCAAAGATTTGCCCGTTCATCCTGCATTAGACGAAGTTTTAATGGCAAACCAAGTACATAAAAAGTTAGGTTACCAAAAATACCAAACCGATGGACCAACTTGGGAAAATGATAAAGTAGGTTTTAGACATTATTTAGACGGAAGAAATTCTAAAGATGTTTTCGGGAAAAAAATTCCGGCAATAACACCAGAAAATGTTGGTATCAATAGTAAAGGAGCTGTTGAAGACAATTACCATGTAATGTACGATTGGGGAAGAGATATTTTTCCTGTCGGAAACTCTGCAGGTTTAGGCGGTTATGCTTTATCAATTAATGATAAAATCAACAGACTTGGAATTCTCGGTACAGATACAATTAATAATGTAGAAAAAACAACTTTTAAAATTGTAAGCGAAGGACCAGTAAATTCTGTTTTAAGTTACAATTATCATAACTGGAAAGCTTCTGGAAATGATTATCAGGTGCAGGAAACTACATCAATCTGGCCTGGAATGTACGGTTATAAAAATACAGTTACCATAAACGGAATAAAAGGAAACGAAAAACTATTAGTAGCACTTTCGAACCTAAACAATAGAAATCCTTTAAATGTAACAGAATCTGGAAATTGGGTCTGCCTGATTCAGCATGATTATTTAACGTACGAACGTCAGTGGATTTTAGGAACGGCAATCTTAGTTCCGAAAGAAATTTACAAAGGATATATTGAAGCTCCAAAAACCGGACAACTTACAGATTCTTATTTAGCACAATTAACTGTAGAGAATAACAAAGAGATTAGTTATTATGCTATTGCAGCCTGGGAATTAAGTGAGGATAGAAATTTTCAGGATCCGGCTTATTTTACCAATTATGTAATAACTCTGGCAAAACAGCTTTCGGCAGTTATTAAGGTTGATATTAAGCCAGAAATTAAAAAATAGCTTTGTTGATTTTAATAAATGCTAGCAGAAATAAGCAATTATTAGAGTGATTTTTGGCTAAATGATTGTCATTAGGAAGTTTAAAATCATGAAATTTCCCATATTTTTTTGAAAATTTCAGCTCAAAAAGAAAATATTTTATTGTGCTGACAGGCTTATATAGAACATATCTAATTTATGTCTTTTTAATAAGTGGTTGATTATTAAAATATTGGAAGGTTTTGAGTGTAGAAAAGGGATGACGTAAATTTAATGTTAAATACAGAAGCAAAAATCATTCATAATTTTAACAGCAAAAGTGTTGTATCTATCACACAAACTTTTATTTTTGTGACTTAATTTAACAAGTATAAGCATGAAAGATCTATTAGCAAAAATCAACGCCGAAATCGACACATTTAAAGTAGAAGCTGAATCACTAACTGAAAAAGGTGTTAAAGCTGCTGGCGCAAGAGCACGTAAATCAACTTTAGAAATTGAAAAACTTTTAAAAGAGTTCAGAAAAGTTTCTATCGAAGAATCTAAAAAATAATTTTCTTTTAAAGAAAAGAAACCTCGCCAAAAGCGAGGTTTTTTTTTGAAAGGTTCAAAGGTTCTGAGCAACAAAGCTACAAAGTTCCAATAGGAAGCCTTTGAACCTTAGTCCCTCAGAACCTTTGCACCTTTAGATGGAATTTCTATCAATAAAATTAAAAGGAACTTTTACCTGTCCTTTCTCTTTGTTCAAAATCATTCTGGCAGCAGTTTCTCCCATAACATTAAAGTCTGTAGACATAACCGTTATACCAAGTAATTCTTTTAATGGCGTATCATTATATGATATAACACCAATATCTTTGCCTAAAACATATTCTTCATCTCTAATCTGTTTTACTAAATTAACCAGATCAGATTCTTCAATAGTAATAAAAAGATCGCCTTTTTTTAGAATCATATCATCGTAAACTTCACTCAAAATTTCAAAGTTTACTCCGTGCTCGACACAGAATTTTCTAAATCCATGTAAAATTCTTCTAGGATAAGGATATACCGCTTTATCAGGATAAACCAGAATTAGTCTTTTATATTTAGTGATTTTAGCAAGTCCTTCTTTTAAAGCATTATAAATGTCATTTTCAAAATCCTGATAAATTTTGATTACTTCGCCGCCCATTCCGAGTTTTATATTATCGAGCATAACCAATTTATCCTGCGGAATATTTTGAATTGCTCGAACTACTTCATCAGTAAAACTAGAATGTTTAAGTTCGTCTGTTTTAAAATGTGTTGTAATAACATAATAGTCATAAGCGCCTTCAAACTTATCTAATATATTTAAGAATAAAGTTTCGTCACAGTGGTAAATGTGCAGATCAGTGTGTGCATTAGCGCCAAGAGTATTAATAAACGAGCTGTAAGTTTTCATTTTATACGCACTCAGTTTATTGGTAAGAAATAAAATGTTTACTTTAGACTCTAATTTTGTTCGGGTAATATAATATCCTTTTCCTCTAATAGAAGAGATAATTTTACGCTCTTTCAAAATATTATAAGCCTTTTCGACAGTATCACGAGACATATAAAATTCTTCGCTAAAACTATTTATTGAAGGTATTTTTTGGTTGATTTTTAGATTTCCGTTGGCGATGTTCTGAAGAATAGAGTCTACAATTTGTTTGTATTTAGGAACTCTGGAATCTTCATCTATTTTAATTAATTTAATCATGGCATTTTTTTTCAAATCAGACTCTCGAAGTGTAAAGAAATCCAATTCTAAATTATTTTTATAAAAAGTGGCTTAAAACTGGTAATTCCGGCTTGTTTAAATCTTTTTCTTACAAGTAAATCAAATTCAAATAAGACTTTATTTTGTTTTTTCGCTAATGTCTTTATTTTTCGCTTATTGTAAATATAATAATTACGAAATCGATTGCTAAAATAGCTATTTTAAATTTATTTTTCCAAAATAATCAGGTCGTTCTTTATAATAATATTTAGTTTTAACATAAATACTTAAAATCGTAAAGGATAGTACAGGACAGTTTTCTTTTTTACATTCTATTATTTTACAAAACCAAAAGCTTACAAACTAACCACAAACAAAAAAATTAAATGGAATCATTATTAGGAATCATTTTTCATTCTATCGGAGGTTTTTCTTCAGGTAGTTTTTATATGCCTTTTAAGAAAGTTAAAAACTGGGCTTGGGAAAGCTATTGGCTTATTGGGGGATTTTTCTCATGGCTTATTGTACCCCCAATCGCAGCTTACTTAACAATTCCACATTTTACAGAAATTATCGCAGCAGCTTCACCATCTATAAAAGCTTTTACTTTTTCAATGGGATTAATCTGGGGTATAGGTGGTCTTACTTATGGTCTGGGCGTTCGTTATTTAGGAATGTCACTTGGTAACTCGATTATTTTAGGATTCTGTTCTGCTTTTGGCGCATTAGTTCCTTCTATATATTATGACTTTAATCCAACAGAGGGAAAAATTTCATTTTCACACATGCTTTCTAATACTGGCGGACAGCTGGTTTTATTAGGAGTAGCAGTTTGTCTTTTGGGAATTGCCATTTCTGGAAAAGCAGGGATATTAAAAGAAAAAGATTTTGCAACAGGTCACGAAGATAAAGACAAAGATTTCAGTTTAGTAAAAGGTCTTATCATAGCGGTTGTTTCGGGTATTTTGAGTTCGTTTTTTAATTACGGAATCGAAGCTGGAAAACCTATGGCAGAACAAGCGGTTATAAGTGGCTGCAATCCTTTATTTCAAAATAATGTAACCTATATTGTTTTGCTTTGGGGAGGTTTAACAACCAATTTTATCTGGTGTATCTACCTGAATTTTAAGAATAAAACTATTGGTGATTATGTAAATAAAGCTACGCCAATTACCAAAAATGTACTTTTTTCTGCGCTTGCCGGTACAATGTGGTTTCTTCAGTTTTTCTTCTACGGAATGGGAGAAAGCAAACTTGGAAACGGTGCAAGTTCATGGATTCTGCACATGGCAACCATTATTTTGACAGCAAATTTTTGGGGATTTTATTTGAAAGAATGGGCAGGAGTTTCCAAAAAAACGTTCAGAACTTTTATTTGGGGAATTGGATTGATTATGCTTTCGATCGTGATAGTTGGAATTGGAAATTCATTATAAAAACATAAAATAACATACAGGAATATGTCGAATATAAATACACAAAATATGAATTTTAAGCATGTAAGCTACCTTTGGGATGACGCTAAGGCAGCAGCATTAGCAGGAGATGAAGTAGCGCTTTTCATTTATCGCTCGAACTTATTAGGAGCAGATTTAAGATTGACAAATTACGGAGGAGGAAATACTTCTGTAAAAATTGAAGATAAAGATCCATTAACAGGCGAAAGCTCTGATGTAATGTGGATTAAAGGTTCTGGTGGAGATATCGGTACACTAACTAAATCAGGTTGTGCTGCACTTTACCTAGACAGACTTCGTAATCTTGAAAATGTTTACAGAGGAATCGAGTTTGAAGATGAAATGGTAGAATTATTCAATCACTGTATTTTCGACTTAGCATCAAAAGCGCCATCTATAGATACGCCTTTACATGGTTTTTTACCATTTAAACATATTGATCACTTACACCCGGATGCAGCAATTGCTATTGCAGCAGCAAAAGACGGTGCAAAAATCACAGAAGAATTATTTGACGGAGAAATTGGCTGGGTAGGCTGGCAGCGTCCAGGTTTTGACCTTGGACTTCAGTTGAGAGCTTGTTTGGAAGAAGCAGAAAAGAAAGGTAAAAAATTACGTGGTATCATGTTAGGTTCTCACGGTTTATTTACTTGGGGAGATACCGCTTTTGAAAGTTATATGAACACGCTTGAAGTAATCGAAAAATGCGCAGATTACTTAGAAAGCAACTACGGAAAAAAACGTGCTGTTTTTGGAGGTAAAAAAATCGACAGTCTTCCAGAAGCAGATCGTAAATTAAAAGCAGCAAAAGTAGCACCAATTTTAAGAGGATTCTGTTCATCAGAACGTCAGATGATTGGTCATTATACAGATGATGCAAGAGTTTTAGAATTCATTAATTCTAATGATTTAGCAAAATTAGCTCCATTAGGAACATCTTGCCCGGATCACTTTTTAAGAACTAAAATCAGTCCTTTGGTTTTAGCATTAGATCCAAATGAAGATTTGTCTGATGTAGAAGCTATTAAAGCAAAATTAAAACCTGCTTTTGAGGCCTACCGTGCAATGTACAAAGACTATTACAATGCATGTAAAAAATCAAATTCGCCAGCAATGCGTGACCCAAATCCAGTTGTGATTTTATATCCGGGAGTTGGTATGTTTACGTTTGCCAAAGATAAAACTATGGCTCGTCTGGCATCAGAATATTATATCAATGCTGTAAATGTAATGAAAGGTGCAGAAGCAGTTTCTGAATATACATCATTACCACATCAAGAAGCTTTTGATATCGAATACTGGTTATTAGAAGAGGCAAAATTACAACGTATGCCAAAGCCAAAAGCTTTGTCTGGAAGAGTAGCACTTATCACTGGTTCTGCCGGAGGTATTGGTAAAGCTATCGCGAAAAAATTTGCGCAGGAAGGCGGTTGTGTTGTAATCAACGATATCAATACAGAACGTTTAGAGCAGGCTACGGCTGAGTTTACTAAACTGTTTGGAAAAGATGCCGTTTCTAGTACATTATTAAATGTTACTGACGAAAAAAGTACAGAATTAGCATTAGACGAAGCTTGTTTAGCTTTTGGAGGTGTAGATATTATAGTAAACAATGCTGGTATCAGTATTTCTAAATCTATCGCAGAACATACTCTTGAAGAGTGGGATAGATTATACGATATTTTGGTAAAAGGACAATTTATTGTTTCTAAAGCAGGAATCGAAGTAATGCGCAAACAAGGTTTTGGTGGAGACATCGTAAACATCGTTTCTAAAAATGCTGTTGTAGCAGGACCAAACAATCCTGGTTACGGTTCAGCAAAAGCTGCGCAGGCACATTTAACACGTTTAATGGCAGCTGAATTGGGTGCAGATAAAATTCGTGTAAACACAGTAAATCCAGATGCAGTAATCTCAGACTCTAATATTTGGTCTGGCGGATGGGCAGAAGGTCGTGCAAAAGCATACGGTATTACGGTAGAAGAATTACCGGCTTACTATGCAAAACGTACGTTATTGAATGAAATTATATTGCCCGACGATATTGCGAATGCTTGTTTTGCTTTTGTTGGCGGTTTCCTAAACAAATCAACAGGAAATGCCTTAAATGTAGACGGCGGCGTAGCGATGGGCTTTTACAGATAAGTTGTTAGGTTTTATATAAGTTTGTTTAAGCAAAAGTGGTTTTTTGTGGTCTAGCGTTCGATATTATTCGGACGTTAGATTTTTTTAGCCTACACTAATTTAATCTAAACTTATAATTAAGTATAAAAAAAGTAAAGTTAAACTTGGAGTTCAATTTATATAAAGTTATATATTGTAAGCTCTATTATAAAGATAAATATTATGTTAATCGAACCAGGAAAAATAGAATCCCATAACGAGGAATTACTTAAAAAACATACTAATAAATTAGTTTTTACAGCTTCGGAAATTAATGATACAGAAGCTATTATTATAAAATTAATCGATTTTCAAATCGCAATTCCATCTTGGGCATTAGGAACTGGAGGAACAAGATTCGGACGTTTTCCGGGCGGTGGAGAACCTCGTTCTTTAGAAGAAAAAATAGAAGATGTAGGTTTGCTTCACAAATTAAACAACGCTTCAGGAGCAATTTCGCTTCATATTCCGTGGGATATCCCAACAGATTATAATGCAATCAAAACACTTGCCGGACAACACGGATTAAAGTTTGATGCTATGAACTCGAATACTTTTCAAGATCAGGCAAATGCTGAAAATTCATACCGTTACGGTTCATTGCAAAATGTAAACAAAGCCGTTCGTAAACAAGCGATCGCACACAATATAGAAGTTATCAAACACGGAATTGAATTAGGTTCTGAGTCACTTACAATCTGGTTGGCTGACGGTTCTAACTTTCCTGGACAATTAAACTTCCGTAAAGCATACCAAAATACATTAGAAAGTTTAGAAGAAATCTACGATGCATTACCTTCTAACTGGAAATTGTTTTTAGAATACAAATGTGCTGAGCCTAACTTTTATTCTACAACAGTTGCAGATTGGGGACAATCTTATTCTTATGTGAAAAAATTAGGAGACAAAGCACAAACCCTTGTAGATTTAGGACACCACTTACCAAATGCTAATATCGAGCAAATCGTTTCTTTATTACTAATGGAAAATAAATTAGGAGGTTTCCACTTCAACGATTCTAAATACGGAGACGACGATTTAACAGCCGGTGCCTTAAAACCTTACCAATTATTCTTGATTTTTAATGAATTAGTTGAAGGAATGGACGCGAGAGGAATGAACCACGCCAAAGATTTAGGCTGGATGATCGATGCTTCTCACAACATCAAAGATCCGTTAGAAGATCTATTACAATCTGTAGAAGCCATTATGATTGCTTATGCACAAGCACTTTCTGTAGACAGAAAAGCATTAGAGATTGCACAAGAAGAAAATGACGTAGTAAAAGCTCAGGAAATTCTTCAAAATGCATTCCGTACAGACGTTCGTGCACTAGTTGCAGAAGCACGTCTGCGTTCTGGAGCAGCATTAAATCCAGTAGAATTATATCGTTCGCTTACCGTTAGAAAAAATCTAGTAGGCGAAAGAGGTTTAAAAACGATGGCTACTGGCTTATAAAAGAACAGCGTAATGAATGTAGTTGCAATTTTTGATATTGGCAAAACAAACAAAAAAGTATTTTTATTTGATGAAAATTATAAAATTGTTTGGGAAAAATCAGTAAATCTTGACGAGACCACAGACGAAGACGGTTTTCCTTGTGAAGATATTGAAGTACTTAAACACTGGATACTCGATCGATTAGCAGAAATTAAAAATCTAAAAGATCATGTTCTAAAAGCCATCAATTTTAGCACTTACGGCGCTAGTTTTGTCTATATAGACGAAAAAGGAAAAGTTTTAGCTCCTCTGTATAATTACCTAAAAGATTATCCAGAGGATTTAAAAAACGACTTTTATTTAAAATATAAAGGAAAAGAAGTTTTTGCAGTAAAAACCGCTTCTCCAGTTCTGGGAAGTTTAAATTCCGGAATGCAGATTTACAGATTAAAAGAAGAAAAACCAGAATTGTTTGATCAGGTAAAATACTGCCTGCATCTGCCACAGTTTTTAAGTTTTCTTTTAACCAATGAAGCTTACGCAGATATTACAAGCATTGGATGCCATACAAACTTATGGAACTTCAAAAAAATGAAGTATCATAAATGGCTCAAAAAAGAAAATATTCTAAGTAAAATTCCACCGATTCATTACGGAAAAGATGTCATCAAAAATGAAGACGGATTAGCAATAGGAGTGGGACTTCACGACAGTTCATCGGCTATTATTCCGTACACTATCAATTTTACAGAACCTTTTGTATTATTATCTACAGGAACCTGGAGTATTTCTTTAAATCCATTCAATAACAAACAACTTACTTTTGAGGAATTACAGCAAGATTGTTTGTGTTATATGCAATACACAGACAAACCTGTAAAAGCCGCACGTTTGTTTTCTGGAAACGAACATGAAGTACAAACCAAACGATTAGCAGAACATTTTGGAGTACCCGTAAATTCATACAAAGACATTTACTACAACAAAAAAATAGTTTCTAGCTTACGTGCCTTAGATTTTACAATAGTTTATCCAAAGAAATACGATTTTGATATTCTAAAAGAATGTCCATTTCAAAAAAGAGATTTGGCAAATTATAAAGATTACGAAACCGCTTACCATCAATTAATGCTGGATTTGGTACAACAACAGGTTTTTTCAACCAATTTAGTGATACACAACAGTCCGGTAAAGAAAATTTTTGTAGATGGAGGATTCAGTAAAAATTCCATTTTCATGAATTTATTAGCCGAAGCTTTTCCAGACGTAGAAGTTTACGCTGCTTCTATGGCACAGGCAAGTGCTTTGGGTGCCGCGCTGGCAATTCATCATAATTGGAATCCAAAACCAATCCAGAATGATTTAATTGATTTGAAATTTTATAAACATTAGCGAAATGCGGTGCGGATGTCGTAAATTTGCATAACAAATGTATTTTTTACATTTGTACTGTACACGACTAATGAACAACACAATAAATACTACAATATGAAAATTGGACTTTTTATACCTTGTTATGTCGACCAATTTTACCCAAAAGTAGCGATTGCTACCTACGAACTTTTGAAAAAATTAGGTTGCGAGGTTGAGTTTCCGATGGGACAAACTTGTTGCGGACAACCAATGGCAAACAGCGGTTACGCACATTTAACAAAAGGCTGCGATGCCAATTTTATAGAAAATTTTTCTGGATTTGATTACATTGTCTGTCCTTCGGGAAGTTGTGTGCTCCATGTTAAAGACCATTTGCACGACGAAAAACAAGAAGATAAAGCAACAGCGATTCGAAATACGGTTTATGAATTAACGGAATTTATTACCGATATTCTTAAGATTGATCACATAGACGGAAACTTTCCTTTTAAAGTAGGAATGCACCAAAGCTGCCACGGACAACGCGGTTTACATCTTTCGCAGATGACAGAATTAAATGCGCCATTTTTCTCAAAACCACAACAATTACTTCAAAACATAAAAGGATTAGATTTAGTTTCGCTTTCGCGAAAAGACGAATGCTGTGGTTTTGGAGGAACTTTTTGTGTAACCGAAGAAGCCGTTTCTGTAAAAATGGGAAAAGACCGAATTAAAGATCACGAAAGCCATGATGTCGATTATATTACAGGAGGAGATATGTCGTGCTTAATGCATTTAGAAGGAATTTTAAAAAGACAAAACAGTCCGATAAAAACCATTCACATTGCTGAAATATTAAATTCACTAGAAAATTAAGCTTAATTTTCTTTTAACCATTAAGAAATTAAGTTCATAAAGTCTGGCTTAAATAACTTAATCTCTAAATGGTAAAACACACAAAAGATGTCTTCAAAAAAAACACTAGATCATAGCCATGCCGCTTCCGTTTTCAATAAAGACGAAGCACGTGTAAACTGGCACGACGAAACTTTATGGTTTGTACGTGAAAAGCGCGATAAATCAGCGCACCAGATTCCGGATTGGGAATTACTTCGCGAAACAGCTTCAAAAATCAAAAATAATGTACTTTCTAATATTCATGATTATTTAGTTGAATTTGAGGAAAATGCAAAGAAAAACGGCATAATAGTACATTGGGCGGCCGATGGAAAAGAGCATAATGAAATTGTACATTCGATCATGGCAAAACATGATGTAAAGCAAATGGTAAAATCAAAATCAATGCTTACAGAAGAATGTCATTTAAACGAATATTTATCAGAAAGAGGAATAGACGTTATCGATTCTGATCTTGGCGAGCGCATCGTTCAGTTAAGAAAAGAACCGCCAAGTCATATTGTATTGCCCGCCATTCACCTAAAAAAAGAAGATGTAAGTGAGACTTTTCACGAACATTTAGGAACAGAAAAAGGCAATTTTAATCCGCAGTATTTAACGGAAGCAGCACGCCAGCATTTAAGAGATACATTTCTAACCCGAAAAGTAGCTTTAACAGGAGTAAACTTTGCTGTTGCAGAAACCGGAGAATTTGTAGTTTGTACCAACGAAGGAAATGCCGATATGGGTGCGCATTTAGCCGATGTTCATATTGCATGTATGGGATTCGAAAAGCTGATTCCGCAAAGAAAACATTTAGGTGTTTTTCTGAGATTATTAGCTAGAAGCGCAACCGGACAACCGATAACAACTTTCTCAAGTCATTTTAAGAAACCAAGAGAAGGTAAAGAAATACACATTGTAATTGTCGATAACGGCAGAACAACGCAATTAGGACGCGAAGATTTTAGAAACTCGCTAAAATGCATTCGCTGTGGCGCGTGTATGAATACTTGTCCCGTTTACAGACGTAGCGGCGGACACAGTTACCACAATGCCGTTGCGGGTCCAATTGGTTCTATTCTGGCACCAAATTTAGACATGAGCAAAAATGCCGATCTTCCGTTTGCAAGTACACTTTGCGGTTCTTGTACCAACGTTTGTCCCGTAAAAATTGACATTCACGATCAGTTGTACAAATGGCGTCAGGTTTTGGTAAAAGAAGGCCATACGCCGGCGGCCAAAACAATCGCCATGAAAACTATGGCAACCGTTCTGGCAAATCCAACAGTCTTTAATATTGCCGGAAAATCAGGTCGTTTTGTAATGAAAAACATTCCGGGAATGGTAAACAACAAAATGAACAAATGGTACGATCAGCGCGAAATGCCGGCAGTTCCAGAAGAGTCTTTTAGAGAATGGTACAAGAAAAATTCGAGAGAATCTAAAGCAAAAGACAATGAGTAGTAGAGAAGAAATATTAAAAAAAGTAAAACAAAATCAGCCTTCCATAACTACACAACTTCCAGATTTGGGTGTTCTAGGTTCGGATAATTTTGATGTACTTGAAACCTATAAAACGGTTCTGAAAGGTATTGGAGGAAATGTTGTTGAAGTGGCAAATTATAATGAAGTTATCACTTTCGTGAAAGAAAATTACGAAGCAGGAAAACGCATTATAACAACACTTCCTGAATTTGCTTCGATTGCCAGTTTAGACTGGGAAAATGACGATCCGCATTCTCTTAAAGATGTAGATTTAACCATTATAAAAGCACATTTTGGAGTAGCAGAAAACAGCGGACTCTGGGTAACCGACGATATTTTAGGTCAAAGAGTTTCACCTTTTATAACCCAATATTTGGCTATAATTGTAGAAAAGAAAAACATTGTACCAACAATGCAGCAGGCCTATGATAGAATCGGAAATCAGGAATACGGTTTCGGAACTTTTATTGCCGGACCTTCTAAAACTGCTGATATTGAGCAGTCTTTGGTTTTAGGTGCACATGGCGCAAGAGGTTTGGTTGTGTTTTTGATGGATTAAATTAAAAATCGTTACACATAGTAAACCCGACAGGTTTTTAAAACCTGTCGGGTTTCGTAATTATCATTTGTCTCTATCTAGTTCCGTCGCTAGCGCGAGCGTCCCGCTCGTGAACGCACAGTATCGTCCTGATAAGTTTACCCATTTAGAAATTCGGCTCATTATTTAATCTTAAACTCTTCCATTTTTTCTCCCACTGCTTCTCAGAAACTCTTTCCTTAAAAACATCCAAATCAACATTAGGAGTAGGTCTAATTATTAAATGAAACAAATCACTCAAACCATAAGGCGCCAAAATTTCGATTTCATCATTTACGTTTAATCTTGCAGCAACAGCTGTGGCAGTTTCAGGCCAATACGAAATTGCATTTTCACTATCCTTATATGGTAAATGATGGTTGCGAATATGCATTCTCGCCTGATTCTTAACAGACCATTTCAAGTTTGGATTTATTGCAGTAAGCTGTTGTTCGATTTCGCTTTCTAAATTCATTGAAGTATTAGTTTCATCAAAAAAGACCACATCAATATCATTAAATTCGGTTGTTTTTTGATTGTGTAAAACATCCCAAACTTTATTTCTTATAAATCCAGCTCCAATCCAGCAATCGTTTAAGTTTAGATTTTTAACGATAGTCAGAATTTCAATAAGTAGTTTATCTTCTTCTATAATGCTGATTAATTCGTTTCTGTATTCCATTTGTTGGAGCGTTTATTTAAAGCTAAAGCAAATTTAAAATATATTTTAAGTTCGGAGGTATTTAAACCTGACGGGTTTCAATAATGATCATAATCATAGATTTTATTTTATAAGGATTACTTTATAAAAAATAAAACTAATCGATAAAATCTTATAGAGAAATGTGCGAAACACACTTTTGTCGCCCATATAGACGGAATATCTCTAAAATAACCTTATAATTGTAACATTTTACAAAAAGTTACAATACGTTTTATTTTGAAACAACTTCTACGACATCTTCTTTTTTTACTCGGTTTTTCTTTAATAGCGCAGGCTCAGGAATATCCGGTAAAATTTCTTGATATATCAGATGGATTGTCAAACAACTCCGTAACCACCATATTTCAGGATAATGATGGTTATATGTGGTTCGGAACTTACGACGGATTAAACCGTTACGACGGCTATAATTTTAAAGTCTTCCGCAACAGAATCAGCGATAAAAAATCACTTCCTTTTAATACCGTTTATAATATAGAAGGCGATACCAAAAACAATATATGGGTTGGAGGTTCAAACGGATTGTGTATTTACAATAAAACTACCGCGGCATTTCATCCTGCAAGATATTTGGATAGAAATGATAAAGCAAAAGTTGTAAAAGATATTATTCACCAAACAAGCGCTGTTTCAGATAATTTAGTCTTAACAGCTTCGCAAAGTTTAGGATTATTAGCTTTTGAAAACGGATCGTTTGTGGGAAAACATATCCCGTTGAAAGTTCTCGGAAACAAAATCAACATCAATAATTACGATGCGATCGCCATTCAGGAGAGCAATATAAAAGAGATTTGCTGGGTGTATGTCCGCACAATCGGAGTTTGTCGTTTCAACTATAAATCCAAAAGTTTAGAAGTCGTTTATCCACTTTCTTTAGAAGTCAAAGCGATGAAACTCGCTGCAGACAATAATCTCTGGCTGGGAACAGACGAAGGATTGTTTTTGTTTGATATAAAAACAGGAGTTATTTCCACCAATTATTTTACCACAAAATGCAGTGTTTCTGATCTTTTGTTAGACAAGAAAAAAGAACTCTGGATTACAACCGACGGTTGCGGCATTTATAAAGTAAACGCAAAAGACAAAAAAGTCGTTTCGTACAATTCTTTAAAAAGTAATCCGTTGGTAAAAAGTAATTCCGTTTGGAGCCTATACGAAGACAAATCCGGAAACAAATGGTTCGGAACTTTACGTGGCGGTATAAGCATGCTGAGCAATACGACAAAGTATTTTAAAACCATAAAATACAACGCGGCTGATCCAGCAGACAACTTTATTTTGTCTTTTTGTGAAGACGAAAAAAAGAACCTTTGGGTTGGTACAGACGGTGCAGGGTTAAAATATTGGGACAGAAAAAACAACACTTATACAAGTTATGGCAATAAATTGTCGAGTACATTTATTACTGGTATTGTACGCGATAATAATAATGAAATCTGGCTTTCGACCTGGGCGGGAGGCGTAAACAAAATCAATCCGAAAACCAATACCGTAACTCAATATTCCTGTTATAATCCGTTTACGAAACAGATTGAGAAAAATATTTGGTTTGTTTACAAAGATTCTAAAGCTAATATTTGGGCAAGTGCCACAAACGAAGGTTCGTTATATCTTTTTGACAGAGCTAAAAATGCCTTTACACTTTTTGATAAATCGGTCAATAATCTGCAATGTTTAACGGAAACGAGCGACGGAAAACTTTGGGGCGGCAATTATACGAGTTTGATTTCTATTGAAAAAACAACGCATAAAATTAATAAAGTAAACATCGGAAATCCGGTTCGATACATTTACGAAGACAAAGACAAAAATCTTTGGTTAGGAACTCAAGAAGGAGGTTTGCTGTTATTTGATAGAAAAACAAACACCTTTAAAAGATTGACAACCGACGATGGTTTACCATCAAACACCGTTTTACGATTACTCGAAGACAAAGAAGGAAACCTCTGGATGAGTACTTACAATGGCGTCTGTCGATTTGATAAAAAAAGCAAAACCTTTCGTAATTTTTCGGTAAACGACGGACTTCAAAGCAATCAGTTTAGTTTTAATGCCGGAATTAAATTATCAACAGGAGAATTTATTTTTGGAGGAATTAATGGTTTTAATATCTTTTTTCCGGAAGCCATAAAAGGATTCAATCAGAAAAATAATTTACTGCTTACTGATTTTTATGTCAACAATCAGCCCATTGAAGAAAGTAAAAACGAAATCATATCTGATGAACTTTCAGGCAAAATAAAAGAAGTAAGCCTGCCTTACGATCAAACTACGCTTTCGCTGGAATTTGTGGCTTTAGATTATAATAATGCCGACAAAATAAATTATGCGTATTTCCTTGAAGGCTGGGACGAACAATGGAATTATGTGGGTCAAGCCCGAAAAGCAAATTACGCCCGACTTACAGAAGGGAAATACACATTTAAAGTAAAAACAACCAATTTTAAAGGCGGATGGAACAAAGAAGTCAGCCTTATCACAATTGAAATCCTGCCGCCGTGGTACAGAACCTGGTGGGCATATTTATTGTATTTATTAGGAATTGCGGGTGCGCTTTTTGCGTATTTGGATTACAATAAAAACAAGGAAAAATTAAAATATAAAGTAAAAATTGCAGAATTAGAAAGCAAAAAAGAAAAAGAAATTGCCGAAAAGCAGTCGTCTATGTTTACTTATATTTCGCATGAATTTAGGACGCCGCTTTCGCTGATTATAAATCCACTGAAAAAGGCAGTTCAGAAAGAGAATGTTGAAAACGGATCTTCGGGAAGCGATTTGGCAATTGCACACAGAAACGCCAGACGATTGTTGAGTCTGGTCGATCAGTTATTACTTTTTAGAAAAGCCGAAAATGATGCCGATTCGCTGAGATTATCACCAATAAATGTAAATAATCTTTGTAACGAAGTCTATCAATGTTTTGTCAATCAGGCGAAAGAAAAAAACATTCAATATCATTTTCAAATTCCGGAACACGAAATTGTAATCATTGGCGATTATGAGAAAATAGAAATTTCATTATTCAATTTAATGTCAAATGCATTTAAGTACACTCCAATTGGTGGTGAAATCAATCTTAAATTGACGGAAAATGACAATGAAGTACAACTTGAAATCTCGGACAACGGCGACGGAATCGAAAAGAAAGATATTGACGTAATCTTCGAAAAATTCAAACAAATAAATTCTAAAGTATCGGTTGGAACAGGTTTCGGAATCGGACTTTATATCGTAAAATACTTCGTTGATAAACATAAAGGAACGGTAAGCTGCGAAAGTGAAATTGGGAAAGGAAGTACTTTTAAACTGACTTTCTTAAAAGGAAATGCGCATTTTGATGATGTAGAAATTACAAACGAACTGCCGCAAAGAAGCCAGTTGTTTGATGAATTGATTATGGATGAAATCGACGAACCGCAGCAATTGGTAAATATTTCGGTTTCAGAAAATGATTTCCAGAAAATAATGCTTACCGACAAACGCACCGTTTTGATTATTGATGATAATGCCGAAATCAGAGCGTATTTAATCAAAATGTTCTCGGAAAATTACATTGTCTATAGCGCTGAAAATGGAGAAGAAGGTTTAAAACAAACCAAAAAATATATGCCCGATCTTGTCATCAGCGATATTACTATGGAGCAGATGGACGGCTTAGAATTGTGTCGAAAAATTAAAGAAAACAGCGCTTTATCTCATATTCCGGTAATCTTACTTACGGCATCTCAAAATCCGGAAACACACCTGCAGGGAATTAGCGATGGCGCCGACGATTACATCACAAAACCTTTTGACGATGATATTTTGATGGCGCGTGTAGAATCGCTTTTAAGAAACCGAAGCAATCTGCGAACCTATTTCTTAGACAGCATTACCTTAAAAGAAAACACGCAGAAAGTTCCTGTAGAATATCAGGAAATCTTAAAAAGATGTATTGATATTGTCGAAGCCAACATTCACAAAAGAGATTTTACGATAAAAAACTTTGCCATAGAGATGGGAATGAGCCACAGAACGTTGTACACCAAAATTAAAATCATTTCCGGTCAGACTTTAAATGCTTTTATACGTTCAGTTCGTATTCGAAGAGCTGCCATGTTAATGCTTACAGAAGACATTAATATTACACAAGCAAGTGCAGAAGTAGGTTTTGAAGATCCAAAATATTTCAGACAGCAGTTTGTAAAACTCTTTGGAATGACGCCTTCAGAATACATCAAAAAGTATAAAAGCTCTTTTAATTCAGATTTGAATATCATTAAATAATTACTATCGTTTGATGTAATTAAGTTTGTGCATATTGAACGCTGATAAAATAGATTTGCTCCGCAAAAACGCTGATAAAAACGGATTTGTTTACCATTTAAAAAAATCCGTGTAAATCTGCGTCTTCGTGATAACGAATCCGTCTAATCCGCGTCAAAATATCTCATTTTCTATGTGTTTTGCAATAAGTGAAACGCCTCTAAATAGATTTCAAAAAGCTATGTTCCTATGTGTTAAAATAGAAATCTTCTACTTAAATCAATAATTGCGTATTGTGTAAAAAATTGACATTATTTTTTCATACTAAGTAATTTTAATTCTAAAATAATAGTTAATTACCATTTTGACCTCCTTTTTTTTCCATTTTACCCCTCCTTGAAACTTTAAACTAGACATTACTTTGCACTCATGGTGATAGAAATGTTAGTCATGTTTACTGTGTACCACATAAGTGTTTATTATTTCAGATAAGTTTTATCTCTTAAAGAATTGAGCCTTCTGTAAGAGATAATAGTAAGAGTTGGTTTTACAGATTACTTATCAAACCCGCAGTGTAAAAACTGCGGGTTATAATAAAAATAAACACGTTTTAAGAAAGTCTAGAAATCAAGGAATATAAAAAAAGAAAAAAGTAACTAACCATTAACCCAACCAAACTCTTATGAAAATGACCACATAAACCAATTTACTGCCCGCTGTATTGTGCCTCATAAATGCAGCAAGCAAACCGAAAATAACCTGCATATTATTACAACTTATTACAAACTAACTGACCTAACCTCTAAAATTAAAGAAATGAAAAAAAATGTATTTTTATTTTTTCTTGCCCTTTTTGCCGTCCTTTTTACCGGATGTCAAAATAACGAATCAGGATTTCCTAGTTCTGATAACCCTACGGTAGTAGTATCGACCAAAGAAATTTACGGTGCACCAAGTAGAAAATTTGAAATTAAAGCCGCTCTTGCCGATGACTTAGGATTAAAGAGTGTACGAATTCAAATTCCGGAATTATCTCTGGACAAACTAATCACGTTTGCCTCAGATCCTTTACTTAAAACTTATGATTTAGATTACTTCTTTGAAATTCCGGCTAATCGAGGAACTTCAGAAGCATTCAAAATAAAACTAACAACAACAGACGTTTCAGGAAATGCTGTAGACGAAGAGATCAATCTGCGTTTAGACGGAGAATTTGCTGCGCCGTCAATCACTATGGTTACACCAAAAGAAGGCGCTGTTATCTTGTTATCTACAAGCAATCAAATGCCGGTAAATTTTGTTGTAAACGACGATTCAGGAATTGATTTTGTACAAGTAAAATGTGACGCTCTTGGTATTAATGAAACCGTTCAATTAACAGGTTCACCTCAATCGTATACTTTCAATAAAACCTATACACTGCCCGTAACCGCTGCAGATTACGTATTGACAATTACAGCAAAAGACAAATTTGCGATTCCAAATACAGGAAGTTTAAATGTAAATATTGTAGCAACAAACGAATATCCGGCAATTTATCTGTGCGATCAGCCAAAAGGCACAAGTCTTACAACAGATGCGGTTGGAGTTCCGATGTATTTTCACGAAAAAGACGGACAAGATTTTACATTCAAATATTATGCAGATAAAGACAATAAAGAAGTGTATTTCTTAGGTCAGGAATCTGATTTTGCACCACACTGTTTTGGTTTAAATCCTGCCGGCGAATTGGTGGATGATGTTGCTGGAACGCCAATTATTTTACCAACAAAAGGATATTATGTAATTAAAGTAAATCCAAACACCTTAAAATATACTGCAACAAAATATACACCGTCTAGCAAAGTATGGGCGAATATCGCCAACGGATTATGGCATGACGATGCAGCACTTAGAAAACCTTTTGTTAGTGTATGTGGAGGCGGAATCCAAGGTGCAACCTGGGATACCTGGGACGCCTGGACACATACAGAACTCCATTTAGCAAACAATGCAAGTAATCCGTATCAATTGGTTGGAGAATATACGCTTACGGGAACTTTAGAAGCGACTTTTACTGGTCAATGGTGGGATCCTTCGTGGAGATTAATCAAAAACGGAATTGCTACCATGTCGCCAGGCGAAAATGGCAACGCTAAATATCCTGCAGCGCCGGGAGTTTACAAAGTAGTTCTGGATACCGAGTTGGAAAGAGTATTTATAACAAAAAAATAATGGATTATCATTTTGTTATACCATTTTAAAAAATAAAACATCTTAATATGAAATATAAATATAAATATATAGGATTTTTAATTGCCATAATGTGCACTGCTGTGTCGTTTGGACAAGTAAAAATAAAAGGTACTGTTAAGGACAAAACCAATGTACCAATTCCGGGAGTAAACATAGTGGTAAAAGGAACAAGCGCTAATGCAGCAACAGATTTTGATGGAAAGTACGAAATCAACGTTCCGAATACAAATGCGCAGCTTGAGTTTTCGTTTGTTGGTTTTACCAATAAATTAATAACCGTTGGAAATCAGACACAAATTAATGTGGTGATGGAAGAATCCAGTCAGGCTCTGGATGAAATTGTAGTTGTAGGTTATGCAGCCGTAAAAAAGAGCGATGTAACCAGTTCGATTTCTTCCATAAAAGGAAAAGAACTTCAAACTATGACGGTTGGTAACGTTACAGAATCTTTGCAGGGAAAAGTTGCGGGAGTTCAGGTAACGGGACAAGGCGGGCCGGGAGCACAGCCAAGAGTTTTAATCCGTGGTATTTCTACCGTAAATCTAGATACAGCACCGCTTTATGTAGTAGATGGAATTCCGATGGGAACAAGTATCAACTTTTTGAGCAACAACGAGATCGAATCTATGGAGGTTTTGAAAGATGCTTCTGCAAGTGCAATCTACGGTTCTCGTGCCTCAAATGGAGTTATTTTGATTACCACTAAAAAAGGAAAAGCCGGAAAAACAAGATTTAATTTTGATACCAGTTCGGGTTTTAAAATCATGGAAAACCCATATAATATGGCCGATGCTGTAGGTTATGCCACAATTATGAATAAGGCGTATAACAATTCTGGTTATGCCGATTATCTGCCAAATCCATCGCAATACCAAGGAAAAACTACCGATTGGTGGAAAGCCGGAATTAGAGGCGGAAGCCCTGTAACAAATGCTTCTTTGGGAGTTTCCGGAGGTACAGATAAACACACTTTTGCAGTAAGCTTAAATTACTATGATGAAGAATCAATGTATGAAGTTGGAGGCTGGGAAAGAATCACAATGAGAATCAATAACGATTATAAATTCTCTGATAAATTTTCTGCAGGAATCACCTTAAACCCACGTTATGAAAAATGGGGCGGACCTAGCAATTTTGCAGATTTTGATAAAATCGATCCAATTACGCCAATTTACAAACTAGCAGATCAATTAACGGGTTTAGAAAATGAATACAGCATCTATGCGCGTTCTCCATCGTATGTTTGGAATCCCGTTGCAGCCGTAAAAAGATACGACGATTACACCAAACAATACAACCTAAACACAAACGGATATTTGCAATACATACCAATAAAAGGTTTAGTAATTCGTACGCAAGGATCTATAGAAGTGGGTAATAAAGTGCAAAGTATCTTTAGACCCGATTTTATAATTGATGCTGCTCACGAAAAAGCAGAAATCAACAGCGTAGAAAGAAGAGCGACTACAAATGCCGACTGGACTTGGCAGACTACAGCAACGTATTCTAAAGTATTTGCAGCAAAACACAATGCAAGTTTAATGGTAGGTTCTACTATGGAAGAATACAATGCCAATGATGTTTGGGGTTATGGAGAAGGAGTGCCAAACAACTCAGAATCGATGCGAGAAGTGAGTGCAGCTACAAAAAACAGAAACAGCAGCGGTACAAGCTGGTCAAGTTCTTTACTATCTTATATTTCCCGTCTTTCTTATAACTACGATGGTAAATATTATTTTACAGGAACATTTAGACGTGACGGTTCTTCAAAATTTATGCAGAACAACAAATGGGCAAATTTCCCTTCAGCATCAGTTTCATGGAGAATTCTTAACGAAGGTTTTATGGAGTCTACAAAAGGTGTTTTAAGTGATTTGAGATTTAGAGCAGGCTGGGGTAAAGTAGGAAATCAAGGTTTGCCAACTGCCGTTTATCAGTCTAATATCGGACACGGATTTTATCCAATTGGCGGTGTTACAGCCGATACTTCGTTCCCGTCTAGTATGGCAAACAAAGACATTAAATGGGAAACCGTAGAAGATATGAGTTTTGGTATTGATTTCGGATTATGGAAAAACAAACTAACCGGATCTTTAGAATATTACCAGAAAAAGACAGAAGATATGTTGTTTGTAAAACAATTTCCAACTTACAGCGGTTTTCCAAACTATTCTACAATCTGGACAAATGTAGGTTCAATGCAGTCAAAAGGAATCGATTTATTGGTTTCTTATAAAGATAAAAAAGGAGATTTTACCTATGGTGTAGACGTAACTTTTACAACTGTTGATGTCGAAATGTTGTCTTTATCTTCTGAAGGAGAAAGACTTTACGGATCTGGAAACAGAACATTAACAGTAAAAGGAGAAGAGCCAGGCTATTTCTACGGATATGTTGCTGATGGATTATTCCAGAACCAAACCGAATTAAATTCTCATACAGACAATAACGGAACAAAATTACAGCCTTATGCACAAGTAGGAGATATTCGTTTTAAAGATGTAAACGGCGACGGAAAATTAGACGACAAAGACAGAACAAAAATTGGTTCGCCTTGGGCAGATTATAATGTTGGTCTGAATTTGACATTTGCTTACAAGCAATTTGATTTAGTAGCCAATTTTTATTCAAGCATCGGAAATGATATTGTAAATCAAAACATTTCAGATTTGTATAACGGAGCGAGTTTAACCAACAAAGTAAACGGTTTAGACCAAATGGCGTGGCACGGAGAAGGAACTTCTAATTATGTACCGCGTTTATCTAAAGACGATAATAACGAAAACTTTACCAAATTCTCTTCTTTTTATGTTGAAGACGGTTCTTTTGTGCGCATGAAAAACTTACAGCTTGGCTATTCATTTTACAACCAATTTGGTTTAGACAAATTGAGAATATCACTATCAGGCCAAAATTTATGGACATGGACAAACTATTCTGGTGTTGATCCGGAAGTTGGAGGAGGAAATCCTGATGATGGAGACAGAGTAAAAGGTTCAGGTTTTGGAGGATGGAACTACCCAGTACAGCCAACAATTTTATTAGGTCTTAATGTAGCATTTTAATAGTAAGAAAAATGAAAAAAATATTAGTATCAATACTAGCTTTTGCTGCAGTAACAGTTTCTTGCAGTGATTTTATCGAAAAAGACGAAAGAGGAGTTCAGACCATAGAAAACTACTTTCAAACCGCTCAGGAATGCGAAAATTATGTAAACGAATTAACACGCAGATTATTAATTCCGAACGATTGGTACGCTTTAGTTGCACCAAGAGTAACCAACGAAATGGCAACAGATGATGCCTGGATGGGAAACACGGGACAAGATAACTCTGCCCACAGACCGTCGTCTCAATATCTGATAACACCAGACAATATGGGAGATATGAATAGTGCTTATACGGCTCATTTTTACACCATACAATCTGCAAATATTGGTTTAGAGAGAATAGCAGCATCACCCATTACCGATGCTCAAAAAAATCAATATATAGGAGAATCGTTATTCGTTCGTGCTTATTGTTATTACGAATTAGTAAATCTTTTTGGAGGAGTACCATTATATACCACTTCACTTGGAACAGCAGATTTAAAATTACAGCGCAGTACAGCCGAAGAAGTGTACGCACAAATAGAAGCCGATCTTAAAGAATCGGCCACAAAACTAGAAAACATACCAGCAGCAAGAAACGGAAGAATCAACAAATGGGCAGCTTACGCGTTATTAGCTCGTGTATCATTGTTTCAGGAAAAATGGGCAGAAGCAAAAACCTATTCCAACAAAGTAATCACAGAAGGACCATTTACATTAGAAACCAATTTCTTAAACATCTGGAATGTAAACAATCATAATGGTGTAGAATCTATTCTGGAAGCACAATCTTCAGATGTACAGGACAAAAACTTAGGGTCAATGCTGCCAACTTTATCTGGAGCAAGAGGCGAAGACAAGAAAAACTTCCCAAGCAACGACGCACAAGATGTTCTTGACGGATGGGGATGGTGTATGCCAACAAGTGATTTAGAAAATGCCTATCTTTCAGAAAATGATGTTGTTCGTCGTAGAAGCACCATTACAAAATGGGGAGAAGCAGCTTACGGAGATGAGGTTTTAAATCCAACGCACAAATTCAGTTTAAGCGATAACAAATCAGGACGTATCTGTCGTAAATATTATATTCCGATAGCAACACGCCGCGCATTAGACAAAAAAGACGGACACTTACCATTAAACATTCCGTTGATCCGTTTAGCAGAAATGTATTTAACGAGAGCAGAAGCAAGCTATCATACAAGCGGAGACGCATTGGCAGATATTAATATTATCAGAGCGCGTGTACAATTAGAGCCAAAAACAAATTTGTCAGGAGCAACACTTCTAAAACAAATTTACAAAGAGCGTCGTTTAGAATTAGCTTTTGAAGGATTACGTTTATACGATATTCGTCGTGAAAAAGACCCAACAACAGGAAAACCTGTAATCGAAACCTTAATGGGACCAAACGGAACTTTTGTGCAATATAATTTAAGTTCGACAGATCCGTACGAAACTACGAATACAAGAGAATCTCAGGATAAAGGAATCAATTTTAACCCTGCTAAAAACCTTTTGTGGCCAATTCCACAATTAGAAATCGATTTGAGTGGCGGACTAATCAAACAAAATCCTGGTTATTAAAATGAAATTTATAAACAACAATAAAGTAAGTCTGCTGTGTGCAGGCTTGCTTTTCGCCAACACTTTTTTAGTTGGCTGTGAATCTGAAAATTCAAATACTTCAAATACAGAAAATTCGGCAGTAACAGAGCTAAAAGTAAATCTGGATATGAACCTTCAAACGATGGAAAGCTTTGGTGCATCTGATGCCTGGCAGTGTAACTTCATTGGAAAAAATTGGCCTTTAGAAAAAAGAAATAAAATCGCCGATTTATTATTCAGCAATGAAGTCGATGCAGACGGAAATCCAAAAGGAATCGGACTTTCGTTATGGCGCTTTAATCTTGGTGCTGGAAGTACAGAGCAAGGCGACGCAAGTGATATTACAGACGAATGGAGACGTACCGAATGTTTTACCACAAACGGAGTTACGTACGATATGAACAAACAATCGGGGCAGGTTTGGTTTATGAAAGCAGCAAGAGCGCGCGGCGTTTCTAAATTATTAGCTTTCACGAATAGTGCTCCAGTGTACTTAACCCAAAACGGAAAAGCGCACGCAACAATAAAAGAATTCTACAATCTAAAAGACGGAAAAATGCCAGAACTGGCAGATTTCTGGACAACATCTTTAGAAAAATTAAAATCAGAACACGGTTTAACAATAGATTACGTAAGTCCGTTTAACGAACCGCAATACGAGTGGGACGGAAGCGGACAAGAAGGTTCTCCGGCAACAAATGCTAATATTTACACTTTCGTGAATGTGCTTTCGCCAAAACTAAAAGCAAAAGGATTAGAATCTCAAATTGTAGTTGGAGAAGCCGGGTCTTACGAATCGTTGTACAAAACAGTAGTAGGAAAAGAAAGCAGATCCAATCAAATCGATTATTTCTTTGCAGCAAATTCGGCTAAAAATATTGCCAGTTTAAGTAATGTAAAGAAAACCATTTCAGGACACAGCTACTGGCAGGCTTGGCCTTTAAGTACTTTGATTTCGTCAAGACAAGATGCAGCATCAAGAATTCAGTCAGTCGGTGGAGTTAGTCTTTGGTCGTCAGAATATAGTATTTTAGAAGCTCCGGGAACAGCAGAACTTCCGGGTGGAGCAGGACCGGGAAGAGATTTGGGAATGCAGACCGCTTTATGGACCGCTCGTATTATCAGTTCAGATATTGCTATTGGAGGTGTTACTTCCTGGCAATGGTGGACAGCAGTTAGCCGTGGTGATTACAAAGACGGTTTAGTTCACGTAGACGATGGTAATAGCAAAGGAGCCGGAGATGCCAATTATTGTAAAAACGACGGATACATCAGAGATGCCAAAACACTTTGGGCTTTAGGAAACTTTTCATTCTTCGTAAAACCGGGAATGGTAAGAGTGGTAATTCCAGAAATTGACAACGCAGCTGCAACAACAGGTGTAATGCTGACAGCGTACAAAGACGCCACAGCAAAAAAGTTAGTAATTGTAGCTGTAAACATGAATAATTCGGCAAAAACATACAAACTAAACCTTTCTGGCGGAGCATTAATAGACAATAAATTTACACCATACACTACTTCTGAAACTTTAAGTTTGAAAAAAGGAACTGCTGTAGATGCAGCAAGTTTTGAAATTCCTGCAAAGTCAGTAGTAACTTATGTTGGAATGTATAAGTAATAGTAAAAATTAACCGCAAAGTTCACAAAGAAAAAACGCAAGGTTCGCAAAGCTTGAATTAAACTTTGCGACCCTTGCGAAACCCTTGCGCTCTTTGCGGTTAAATTAAAACATGAATAATAAATAATGAGAAAAATATACATCTCGCTTTTACTGCTCACAACTTCCCTGACATTTGCGCAGCGAACCATTAGCATCAACACAGATCATGTAGTCCAGACAATGGATGGTTTTGGAGGTTCTGATGCTTGGAGAATACAGTTTGTCGGCAAAAACTGGCCTGAGCAAAAAAGAAACGCCATTGCCGATTTATTATTTAGCAAAGAAATTGATGCACAAGGAAATCCAAAAGGAATCGGACTTTCTATCTGGAGATTTAATCTCGGTGCAGGAAGTACAGAACAAGGAGAAAACAGCAAAGTATCTGACGAATGGAGAAGAAGTGAATGTTTCCTAAATGCCGACGGAACTTACGATTTTTCCAAACAAGAAGGTCAAAGATGGTTTTTACAGGCAGCTAAAAAACGCGGCGTCGAAAAATTCCTGATATTCACCAATAGTCCGCCCGTTTATATGACAAACAACGGATTAGCTTTTTCCTCTCAAAAGAATAAACTGAATCTAAAAGATGGCGCAATTCCAAAATTTGCCGATTTCTTAGTTCAAAGTATTCAGGGATTAGAGAAAAAAGAAGGAATCAAATTCGAGTATGTAAGTCCATTAAACGAGCCGCAATGGGAATGGATGGCGGGTAACAACGGAACCAACAGTCAGGAAGGAACGCCGGCCACGAATCAGGAAATTTACGAGGTAACCAAAGCACTTTCAGACAAACTGAAAGCGAATAAAATGAGTACCGAAATTGTAGTTGCAGAAGCGGCACAAATCAATTATTTGTATGAAAATGTAAATGGCGAAAACCGTGACAATCAAATCGATTATTTCTTCGGAAAAACCAAAACCAATATTTCGAAACTTCCAAACGTAAAAAATGTCATTTTAGGACACAGCTATTTTACGACTTGGCCAGTTGACAAACAAGTTTTGAGCAGAAAATTAATCGCTGCAGAAATAAAGCAAAAACCGGGATTAAAATACTGGCAGTCTGAATATTGTATTTTAGAAAACCCCGGAGAAGCAGAGATTCCCGGCGGCTCTGGAGGCGAAAGAGACTTAGGAATGCAGACCGCACTTTTTGTAGCAAGATTAATTCACAATGATATTGCAGTTGCCAACGCAGCTTCATGGCAATGGTGGACATCCTTAACAAGAGTAGATTACAAAGACGGATTAATTTATCTGGACGATGGAAAAAGCAACGGCGGAACAGAACCCAATTACGTTAGAAACGATGGTCAGTTTCACGATTCTAAACTGCTTTGGGCATTAGGAAATTATTCCTTGTTTGTACGTCCCGGAATGTTGAGAGTAGATGTTCCAAACCAAGATGAAGCCGCTGCCGCGAATGATGTAATGTTGACCGCCTACAAAGATACAGCCAATAAAAAACTGATCATAGTAGCCGTAAACTGCGGAAAAGACAATCAGAAATATAAATTCAATTTATTAAAAGGACAACTGAAAAACAACGAATTAACGCCTTATATTACAGCAGAAAATTCAAACTTAAAAAGAAGCGAAATTCAAAAAGCAGATAATTTAGAAATCCCGGAAAAATCAATAGTAACTTTTGTGGGGGAACTTCAGTTTTAGTTTTTAGTTTTTTGTTTCAGGTTTTAGGTTTCAAGTTTCAAGTTTGAAATGCGGGGCTTCGACTTCGCTCAGGAAGACATTGATAGTCGTTTTTGTCTGGCTAAATAGATTTGTCAGGCTGAGCGAAGTCGAAGCCCCGCAACGGAGAACCTGAAACCTGAAACCTAAAACAAAAATAAACACAATAACAAATAGCTCAGAACCTTAGAATCTCAGCAACTTAGCACCTAAAAAAAAATGTTTAGAAAAAAAATCATTCTACCCGTACTTCTCTTCTCCTGCATGTCGGCATTCAGCCAGATATCATTTGGAGATTCACAAAAAATAAATAACAACTGGAAATTCAATTTGCAAGATACACCTGACGCGCAAAACGGAACATTCGACGACAGCAAATGGCAGTCTGTAAACGTGCCGCACGACTGGAGCGTAAAAGGACAATTGAGTCCAACTTTAGCGAGTTGCACAGGTTATCTTCCGGGCGGAATTGCCTGGTACAGAAAAGCAATCAATATTCCGCAAAGTAAAAGCGGCGAAAAAGTATATCTATATTTTGAAGGCGTTTACAACAGAAGCGAAGTTTTCATCAACGGACATTCGTTAGGAAAACGTCCAAACGGTTATATTTCATTTGCTTATGATGCGACTGAGTTTGTAAAATTTGGAGGAGAAAATACGATTTCCGTAAAAGTAGACCACAGTCAAAGCGCCGATTCAAGATGGTACACCGGTTCTGGAATTTATAGAAATGTATGGTTGGTATATTCAAATCCTGTTCACATTGCGCAATGGGGAGTTTATGCATATCCAGAAGTAAATAAAGGAAACGGAACTTTAAATGTTGAGGTTGATGTAGAAAACGGATCAAAAGCAAAAACAAGTCTTACTGTTGTAAACGAACTTTTCTCAAAAGACGGAAAATCAGTAGCAAAAGCAACCAATAAAGTAGAAGTTGCCGGAAATCAAAACGGAAAAATTGCTGCTAAATTAAATGTCAAAAATCCACAATTATGGGATTTAGACAATCCAAATTTATATCAGCTAAAAACAACTGTTTTAAAAGACGGAAAACAAATTGACCAAACTGTAACACAAACTGGTTTCAGAACTTTTACATTCGACCCAAATAATGGTTTTTCATTAAACGGAAAAGGAATGAAAATGAAAGGTGTTTGTCTGCACCACGATGCCGGAGTTTTAGGTTCTGCAGTGCCTAGAGAAGTTTGGAAAACAAGATTGAAAACATTAAAAGAAATAGGAGTAAATGCCATTCGTACAAGTCATAATCCGCAAGCGCCCGACTTTTATGAACTTTGTGACGAATTAGGATTATTGGTTTTAAACGAAGCATATGACGAATGGGAATTTCCAAAACGCAAATGGCTGGAAGGCTGGAATTACGGAACTCCGGGATTTGAAGGTTCGTTTGATATTTTTGCCAATTGGGGAGAAAAAGATTTAGAAGACTTTGTACGCCGCGATAGAAATCATCTTTCTGTTTTTGGCTGGAGTATTGGTAACGAAGTAGATTATCCAAACGATCCGTATTCGCATCCAGTTCTGGACAAAGGAAAAGACGGTTTCGGACAAGCAGCATACGGCGGTTACAAAAAAGATGCGCCAGATGCCATGCGTTTGGGAGCTATTGCAAAACGTTTGGTTGCAGCCGTAAAAAAATACGACAAATCACGCCCGACAACTGCAGGTTTAGCCGGAGTTGCGATGTCTAACGAAACGGAATATCCGGGTGCCTTAGACATTACAGGATACAATTATACCGAAAGCAAATACCAATCAGATCACGAAAAATATCCAAACCGAGTAATCTTTGGAAGTGAAAATGTTCACGATATGGATCCGTGGCTAGCCGTAAAAAACAACAAATTCATCTTCGGACAATTTTTATGGACCGGAATTGATTATTTAGGAGAATCAGGAAGATGGCCTTCAAGAGGATTTTATTCCGGATTAGTAGATTTTGCAGGCGTAATCAAGCCAAGAGGATATTTCCGTCAGTCATTATGGTCAGAAAAACCAATGGTATATATTGGAACTTATCCATTAAAAAATGAAAAAGACATTTCTAAAGATGCGTGGGCAATCTGGAATTACGAAGCTGGACAAAAAATTCGTGTAGTTTGTTATACCAACGCAGCAAAAGCACGTTTAGAATTAAACGGAAAAGTGATTGGAGAAACTAAATTATACGACCAAAAAACAGGAATCATTTATTGGGATATTCCATTTACATCTGGAAAATTAGAAGCAATTGGTTTAGATGCAAACGACAAAGAAGTAAGCCGTTATGCAATTAATTCGACACAACAACCAGTAGAATTGACAATTGCAGACAAAGACATCACGATTGCAAAAGATAAAGGCGTTGCCAAAATCATGGTTCAGGTAAAAGATCAAAACGGACTTCCTGTAATGCTTTCAGACAATGAAATTACCTGTAGTATTCAAGGTTCGGGAACTTTATTAGGACTGGAAGCCGGAAACAACAGCGACATGACTGATTATACAGACAATGTGCAGCGTGTTTTCCACGGACATATTGCGGCATATATTCAGTCAAACGGAGATTCGACAGCACCTATAAAAGTTACTTTTACAAGCCAATGGTTAAAACCGGTTGAGGTTACAATTAATGTAAAATAAGCTAAAGAATTTTGCAAGATTTCAGACCTGACAAGTTTTTAAACGTGTCAGGTCTAATTATATAGCTGTATAATAAAAATTTCATTATATTTACAAGTGTAGAACTTACACATAACCACACACAATGAAACCACAACACTTACTCACTATGGCAATAGGAGCAATTTTCCTATCTGTTACATCAAACGCACAAAACAAAACTTTCGCAAAAGAAGAGTTCAAACAATGGGCTCAAACTCCGCCAATGGGATGGAACAGCTGGGACTGCTACGGACCAACGGTAGAAGAACACGAAGTAAAAGCCAATGCCGATTATATGGCAAAAGAGCTCAAGAAATACGGCTGGGAATATATCGTAGTCGACATTCGATGGTTTGTAGAAAACGACAAAGCAGGAGGTTACAACCAAACCGATCCGAGATATGTAATAGATCAATACGGAAGATATCTGCCAGCTGTAAACCGTTTTCCGTCAGCAAAAGACGGACAAGGATTTAAACCTTTAGCAGATTACATTCATAAAAAAGGATTGAAATTCGGAATCCATATTATGCGCGGTATTCCTAAAAAAGCTGTTGAAGACAAAATGCCAATAAAAGGCGCAAACGGAATCACAGCCGATCAAGTTTACACTACAGCTTTGCAATGCGAATGGCTGAAAGATAATTATACCGTACTTGCAGACAAACCGGGAGCACAGGAATATTACAATTCGATATTTGAATTGTATGCACAATGGGGTGTAGATTTTATTAAAATTGATGATTTATCAAGACCGTATCACGAAGGTGAAATCAACCTAATTAGAAATGCGATAGACAAATGCGGACGCAAAATTGTATTAAGTACATCGCCGGGAGAAACACCAATTTCTGCCGCACCGCACGTAACCACGCACGCCAATATGTGGAGAATGGTAGACGATGTTTGGGACACTTGGCCACACATCACACACTTAATGGAAGTAGCTCAAAAATGGTATCCGTACATCGCGCCGGGAACATGGCCAGACTGCGATATGATTCCGCTAGGAAGAATTTCAGTGAGAGGAGAACGCGGTAATGATAGAATGACACGCTTAACCAAAGACGAACAATATACCTTAATAACATTCTTTAATATCTTCAAATCACCATTATTTTTTGGTGGAGATTTACCAAGCAACGACGCTTTTACGTTATCCTTATTAAGGAACAAAGAAGTGGTAAAAATGCATAACGAAAGCACCGCTGTAAAACAACTTTTCCAGAAAGACGGGAAAATTGCCGTGACTTCAAAAAATGCAAAAGACGGAAGCGTTTATTTAGCATTATTCAATATTTCGGATACAAATTCAGAAAAAGTTGCTGTAAATCTTTCAGACCTAAATCTTTCTGGAAAAGTAGAATTGACCAATTTATGGACGGGCGAAAAATCGAATCTTTCGTCAAGCGAAATTGCCGCAGATTTAAAACCGCACAGTTGTGTTTTATATCAGCTAAAAGCTAAAAAATAATGAGAAAGAAACTGCAAAATAGTTTGTTAGGTCTATTATCGCTTTTTGGCGTTGTATTTTTATTCTCCGGATTCAGATTAAAAACAACGACAGAAAAACCAGATAAAGTATATCTTTTTGCTTATTCAACTTTAAAAAATAATGGTAAAAACGGACTTCATTTTGCGTGGAGCAGCGATCAGAAAAACTGGTTCGGAATCGGTCCGGAATTTAGTTTTTTAAAATCAGATTACGGAAGCTGGGGACCAACAGGCAAAAGCATGTCTCAGGCTTTTTTATTTAAAGATAATAACGGAATTTTTCATTGTTTTTGGGGTGTAAAAGATGATGTTTTTGCACACACATCAAGTAAAGATTTGATCACCTGGAAAAGACAGAATTATGTTCCTGCAATGAAAGAATTTGTAAAAAATCAAGGAGAAAAAGGAATCATTGAAAACGTAGAAGTAAGTCAAAAAAACGATCAATATTTCATTCACTGGATTTCGGGAAACAAAAAATATTACAATTCCACCAAAGATTTTAAAACCTACACCGAAACAAAACCAGACACAGAAACGCTTCAATTAAAAAGCGAGATTACGATACAAGGACAACTGGAAAAAGGGACCATGATGCAGGTTGATTACAGCTTTGTGGAAGCGTTGATTAAAACCATGCAGGCATCAAAATTTAAAGAAAAACAAAACAATACCTCGCCAAAAAGCGACAGTTTGATGTTTTTAGGTTTAAAACCAATCAAAGCCGAAATTACGATAAACGGAAAGCAATCTAAAAAAATCAGCAATATGCTGACAGGTGTTTTCTTTGAAGATATAAATTACGCTGCAGACGGCGGTTTGTACGCAGAGTTGATCCAAAATCGTGATTTTGAATATGCGTTAACGGATAAAAAAGGAAGTGATGCAAAATGGAATGCATCAATGGCCTGGAGCGGTGATTTTAAAATCGAAAAAGAAAACCCCATTCATGTTAATAATCCAAACTATGCCGTAATTACAAAAGGGACAATAAGCAATTCTGGTTTTGATGGAATTTCGCTTAAAGCGAATGAAAAGTACGATTTCAGCATATTTGCTAAAGGAGCAAAATGTGTTGTAAAACTAAAAAGTACAACCGGAGAAACACTTGCAGAAGCAACATTAGCACCAAACAACAATTGGAAAAAATTTAATGTTACATTAAAAGCAGCCAAAACAGTTACAGATGCACATTTAGAAATTTCTACTAACGGTGAAACAGCTGTAGATATGGTTTCGCTTTTTCCGCAAAAGACTTTCAAAAATCATAAAAACGGACTTCGATTAGATCTTGCAGAAACCATTGCAGATTTGCATCCTAAGTTTGTGCGTTTTCCCGGAGGCTGTGTTGCACACGGTGACGGAATCCATAATATTTACAAATGGAAAAACACAATCGGACCGATAGAAGCTCGTATTCCAATGCGTAATATCTGGGGATATCACCAATCTATGGGATTGGGTTATTTTGAATATTTTCAGTTTTGCGAAGATATGGGCGCAGTTGCAGTTCCCGTTTTAGCGGCGGGAGTTCCTTGCCAGAATTCTTCAGACGGAGGCGCGGGACAACAATTCGGAATCCCGATGCAAGAAATGGACGAATATGTGCAGGATGTTTTAGATTTGATTGAATATGCCAACGGAAGCGTAACTACCAAATGGGGAAAAAAACGTGCCGAAGCCGGTCATCCAAAACCGTTCGATTTAAAATATATTGGCATCGGAAACGAAGATTTAATCAGCGATGTATTTGAAGAACGTTACAGAATGATTGTAAAAGCCGTACAGCAAAAATATCCTGAAATTATCGTAATCGGAACCGTAGGCCCATTTAATGAAGGTACAGATTATAACGAAGGCTGGGCAATAGCCGATGATCTAAAACTGCCCATTGTAGACGAACATTATTACCAAAGTCCAGGCTGGTTTATCAATAATCAGAACTTTTATGATGGCTATGACCGTTCTAAATCAAAAGTATATTTAGGCGAATATGCTTCTTGGGGAAACAAATTTTATAATGCTCTGGCAGAAGCTTTGTATCTTACTGGTATAGAACGTAATGGAGATGTTGTAGAAATGGCTTCTTACGCGCCATTATTAGCCCGCGAAAAACACACACAATGGAATCCCGATTTGATTTATTTTAATGGAAATGAAGTAAAACCAACCGTAAATTATTTTGTACAACAACTTTACGGACAAAATCCGGGAAATGTTTATATAGAAAGCACAGTGAAACTTTCAGATACCAATGATGAGGTAAACAAACGTATCGGAGTATCTGTAGTACAGGATAATAACTCAGGAGATTTGATTGTAAAATTGGTCAACGTACTTCCGGCCGCTGTAACTCCGTCAATTTTTATTAAAGATTTGGCAACGACAGAAAATGTTGTTTATACTTCATTTTCGGGTAATCCGGAAAATACAACAGCAAGACCAATAACACAGCATATGACGTTGAAAGAAGCGTTTTCAAAAGAATTGCCACCTTATTCTTTTACCGTAATACGCATTAAAACAAAATAAACTGCATTGTTTTTTCTAAAATTAACGCAGTATAAAAACAGAATAAAATAATGAAAAAATCAAAATTTACCCTTGTATTATTTTTAGCGGTTTTAACCTTTTTACAAGCGCAGCAAAAAGAAGCAGGAACACCGCCGGCAATTGCAGAAAAAGACCTTACAGCCTATTTATTTGTGTATTTTACCGGAAATAAAGTAGAGCAGGAGGCGGTTTGCTATGCAGTAAGCGCAGACGGATATCATTATTATCATCTTAACGACAACAAACCCGTTATAGACAGTAAAGTAATCAGCTCGACAGGCGGCGTACGTGATCCGCATATTTTGCGTGGTGATGACGGTAAAACTTTTTATATGGTTTTAACCGATATGACTTCATCAAAAGGCTGGGACAGTAACCGCGCAATGGTTTTACTAAAAAGCACTGATCTTGTAAAATGGGAAAGCAGTAAAGTAAATATTCAGACCGCATTTTCCGGAAACGAAGATCTAAAAAGAGTCTGGGCACCACAGACTATTTACGATGCCAAAGCCGGAAAGTATCTGATTTATTTCAGTATGAAGCATGGTAATGATCCCGATAAAATTTATTACGCTTATGCGAATAAGGATTTCACGGCTTTAGAAAGTGCACCAAAATTACTGTTTGTTCCAAAATCAAAAGGCGCTTGTATCGACGGAGATATTATAGAAAAAGACGGCGTTTATCATCTTTTTTATAAAACAGAAACCGAAACTGCAGGAATAAAAACAGCGACAACAACCGATTTAACTTCCGGAAACTGGACAGAAAAAGACAATTATGTACAGCCAACCAATGAATCTGTAGAAGGTTCCAGTGTATTCAAATTAAACAATTCCGACGATTATATTTTGATGTATGATGTTTATAAAAAAGGAAGATATCAATTTACCAAAAGCAAGGATTTAGAAAATTTTACGGTAATCGATAATGATATTTCGATGGATTTTAAGCCGCGCCACGGAACGATTCTGCCGATAACACGTTCAGAATTAAAAAGAATTACAGCTAAATGGGGAATGCCGGCAAAATATCCAAAAGTAAATAACAATCCGGTTTTAGAAGGCTATTACGCAGATCCCGATATTTTATATTCAAATAAAACCAAGAAATATTATATCTACCCAACAAGCGACGGTTTTGACGGCTGGTCGGGATATTATTTTAAAACTTTTTCATCTGATAATTTAGTAGATTGGAAAGACGAAGGGGTTATCTTAGATCTTAAAAAAGACGTGACTTGGGCCAATAGAAATGCATGGGCACCGTGTATTGTGGAGAAAAAAATAAAAGGAAAATACAAATACTTCTATTATTTTACGGCTGCACAAAAAATTGGTGTTGCTGTTTCAGACAGTCCGACAGGCCCTTTTAAAGACAGCGGAAAAGCTATTATAAGTTCAAAACCACAAGGAATAACAAACGGTCAGGAAATAGATCCAGACGTTTTTACAGATCCAAAAACAGGCAAAAGTTATTTGTATTGGGGAAATATGTACATGGCTGTCGCCGAATTAAACCCAGATATGGTTTCGCTAAAAGAAGGAAGCACCAAATTAATTAATGTCAATAAATCTTTCCGCGAAGGAACTTATGTAATTTACAGAAACGGAAAATATTATTTCTTTTGGAGCGAGGACGACACCAGAAGTCCGAAATATAAAGTGCGTTATGCAATTTCAAATTCGCCGACAGGTCCGCTGGAAATGCCGGAAAACAATATTGTAATTCAGGGAAATCCAGACGAAGGCATTTACGCCACTGGACATAATTCGGTTTTACAAATTCCAAACAAAGACGAATGGTACTTAACTTATCACAGATTCTCCTATCCAACCGGAATAAAAATGGGTGAGGCTGGAGGTTTTCACCGTGAAGTTTGTATTGATAAGTTAGAATTTAATGCAGATGGAACGATTAAACAAGTTGTTCCCACGCATCAGGGAATTCAAGGACTTAAATAACTTATTTTGGTTTTAATTGTAAAAAAGCTGCTCTACTTGTCCGGAGCAACTTTTTTTATGGATTATGTTTCGCTTTAAAAGATTTTGATTGCGTGCACGAGCGGGACGCTCGCACCAGCTGTCTAGAATATCGGCATCGCTAGCGCGAGCGTCCCGCTCGTGCACGCAATCTAAATAAAACTATTTATACTTTCAAAACCTAAAGAAATTGCTTACTTTCATAGTATCATCCAAAACAAATACTATGGACAAAAAATTAAAGCAATTCCTGATCAAATCGATTATAATAGTAGTACTGATACATTTAGCCTATTTTATTTATGGCTATTTTAAATTTGAAGGCATAAAAGACATAAACATTTATACCGAATTCTACAGGTTCAAATTTTACGATGATGTTTCTATTTCGCATTTCTTCGTTAGCGGTTTGTTTTTACTTTTAGTTCTTATTTTTTTACTTCGAAACCATTCCAAACAAAATTATTCGGCAGGAAATCTTCTTAAAATTGGCGGGATTTTACTGTTTATAGTATTTCTGTCTCTTTCCTTTTTTGTCAGTTACAGTTTTGGGTTAAATGCAAAACTAAAAACGGAATTGTCTGAAACTAATTTCAATAAAGACAAAACCTTAGTTAATGTTTTAAATCCCTTTTTGTATAATTATACCTCTTATAGTTCAGAAAAATTATTCAATTACGAGAATATTTTATATCCAAAACCTTATCCGGTTATAGAGCAGAAAGACACTCTTTTTTACGATGCAAATAACAAAGAACAATATACTTTAGAATATAATTATTATAGTATTGATACGCTGAAAGTGCTGACTGCAAACTTTGATAAAGTAAACAGTAAAGCCGATTCTATTTTTGATATTCTGGGAATTGACAAAACAGATTTAACGAAAAGAATCCTTTCTAAAAAAGTTATAAAAGACAGTACACAAATTATCTACAGAGGTAGAGAAGTTAGTCCTGATTATGATAATGAAATTTGTATTTTTCTGCAAAACAAGAATTTGTACAGTCCTATTAAAGATGTTTCAGTTGAAAAACAGCAGTATCAAAATGCTGTAGAAAGATATAAACTGCTGTATAAATACAAGCCGGATTCTTTATTATACAAATTTCAAAAGTTAGATACTTTATTCAAAAGATACAATGTAGAAACCTACTTAAATCCGAAGCAAATAAATAAAGATGCATTTTATTTTAGAGATCATAAAGGCTCATTAAACGAAATCAGAAATCAGTTTGACAGGAAAACATTGTCTGAAAAATTCCAAACACTAAACAGACTTTTTTACGAACCGAATTATCTTCATCCGTCGATTATTGGAATTTATTTTACCGTAATAATTATCGTCTGGCTGTTCGGATTTTTACTTTATATTTTGTGGAATTATAAAAACAGAAAGTCTGTAAATTCAGGTAATTAAAAGTAAATATTTTTTTAGTTGTCTAATTATCAGTTTTTTAATTATATTTATCGCTTGTAGAAAGTTTCAGAAATTTGTTGATGAAAGTGAGAAACTTATTTGAGATAATACGTTAAGCGGTGAACCATAATGTAATAACTTTAATATGAGACAAATTTTTCTAATTACTTTTTTTGCAGGTATTTTTTCTCTTTCCGCACAAAATACTGCGTTAATAAAACGACTTGACGGAAGCACAATTTCGTCGGATAGTCTTACTAATGCGATAAAAACACTTATCGATAAAGGAAACGTACAAGGATTAACTATTGCCGTTTTTAATTCTAAAAAGCCCGTTTACATGAAGGCTTTTGGTTACAGCAATGTGGCAGATAAAAAAGCGTTAACATTACAGACCAATCTTTACGGGGCTTCTTTAAGTAAAGCCGTATTTGCTGTTTTGGTTATGAAACTGGTTGACGAAGGCGTAATTACATTGGATAAACCGCTTCAAAGTTATCTTCCTAAACCTATTTATCAATATGAATCTAAAGTATGGCACGAAGATTATAAAGAGTTGGAATTTAATCCTCAATACACAAAAATTACGGCAAGAATGTGTTTGGATCACACGACCGGTTTTCCGAATTGGCGTTGGTTTGAACCCGACGAAAAACTACGCATAAAATTTGAACCTGGAACACGATACAGTTATTCTGGCGAAGGACTTACGTATCTTCAGGTTGTTTTAGAAAAAATTACAGGAAAACCTTTAGAAGAACTCGCGCAGGAAAAAATATTCAAACCTTTAGGCATGACAGCCTCTAGCTATAAATGGCAAAAAGAGTTTGAGAAAGATTATGCTTACGGATACGAGCACGACGGAAAAATGCAGGAAAAAGACAAAGATAATGCGCCAAGAGGTGCAGGTACACTAGAGACAACTTTGGAGGATTATAGCAAATTTATTACGGCTGTTTTGAATAAAAAACTCCTGACTTCAAAATCATACAAAGAAATGTTTAAACCGCAGATTAGAATTCATTCCAGAAATCAATTTGGCCCAGGCGCGCTAGAAGATGGAAACTTTAATGATAACATTGAACTTTCATACGGTTTGGGCTGGGGATTGGTAAAATCACCATACGGATTTGGAGCGTTTAAAGAAGGTCAGGGCTCTGGTTTTCAGCATTACGGAATTTTATTTCCGGAGAAAGGAATTGCAATGCTTATTATGTCGAACAGTTATAATACAGACGGTATCATGAAATATTTATTAGAAACCGGAATTGCAGATAAATACACACCGTGGCAGTGGGATCAATATATTCCTTATGATCAAAAGAAGAATTAAATAGACTTTTAGAATAAATAATTTACAAATAGAAATTCCCGATTGCAGTAAGAATTAAGATTCGAATCATGCAGAAACGGGAATTTTTATTTTTATTAATGTAAAAATTACATCTATAATTTCTGACAAATAATTGACGATTTCTTAACCATCGCAATATTTTTTTACTATATTTGATTTATTACATCGTTTTAGTGATTGTACAAAATGTTGAATTTTAATACTTTGTATAACTGTTAAAAGGGTTGATATGATTTTAAAAGCAATTGTCCCAAATGGTTGTTTTTAAAATACCCAAGTTTCAAAATAACCTACAGCATCGAAACAAAATGATAAAATTCAGTTTACGTTTTTTAATTCTTTTTCTATTCTATTCAGTCTACAGCAGCGCCCAGATAAAAAAGATCGGCGTTCCTTTTATCACCAATTACAATCCTAAAACATATAAAGCGGCATCTGAGAATTGGGATGTATTGCAAAACTCACAGGGCATGATGTTTTTTGCCAATCATTTTGGTTTAATGCAGTTCGACGGTGTGAGATGGAGTATTGTAACGCAGCCTGCTAATAAAAGCATGATTCGTTCGCTCGCGATCGATAAAAAAGACAAAATTTATATTGGCGCGCAGGGCGATTTTGGTTTTACGGTGCAGCTTCCAAACGGACAATATAGTTATACATCGTTGGTCAAACTTATTCCTTTGGCATTTCAGAATTTTGGCGACGTATTGCATACTGTTGTTTACGATAATGAAGTGCTCTTTTTTACTAATGATGTGATCTTCATTTACAAAAACAACAAAATTCAGATTATAGATTCGAGTACCAATTTTGATGAATTTTTTGAAGTCAACAAAGAACTATACGTTTCTGATCCTCTTAAAGGATTATCAAAACTAAAAGAAGGAAAACTAACACCAATTAAAAACGGGACAGAATTTGCCAAACTCACAAGCAGACAATTATTTCAGACTCCAAATGGACTTTTGGTTTTAACCCAGAAAAAAGGTCTTTTTATTTATAAAGATGAAGTTTTAAAGCCTTTTGTAACCGAAGTAGATTATCTGCTCAAAGAAAATCAAATAACAGTGGCTATTGCACTTTCAGATGGTTATTTTGCCATCGGAACACGCCAGAGCGGTTTGATAATTATTGATGGTTCAGGCCGTTTGATACAACATATCAACAAACAAATCGGACTTCAAAATGATTATGTTACGAATCTAAAAGTAGATAAAGAAGGCAATTTGTGGGTAACCTTAAAAGAAGGAATTTCGCAAATTCAGATTTCTTCACCATTGTCAAAAATTGTTGCCAGTAATAATTCTGAAACCAAAATTTATTGCAGCCAGATTTATCAGAATAAATTATATATAGCAACAGACAACGGTTTGTTTTGGCTGGATTGGGATGCATATAAAAATGGGAAAAACGAAAATGTCCATTATCAATACATTGACGGAATGTCTGAAAATGTCTGGAATATCGGCATTTATGATAATGTACTTTTGGCTTTTGAGAAAAACGGAATCTTCGAAATAAAAGGCAATTCGGCACAATTACTTGCCAAAACCGATGGCGCGTGGCAGGGTGTAATCATGACCAATCATCCTGATGTTTTATTAGTGGGCGGTTATACGGGATTGTATCTGCTTAAAAAAATAAACAATTCCTGGGTTTTTCAACAGAAAATAAAAGGATTTGCAGAAAGCAGCCGTGTGATTTCTATAGATGCGAATGAGAATATCTGGATTGCACACGGTTACAAAGGAATTTTTAAAATAAAACTCAACAAAACATTCGACAGCGTTTTGAGTACGGAGTTTTATGATAAAAAAGATGGTTTTCCGTCGAGCTTGTTTTTGAATACATTCAAGATAAAAGATCAGATTCTTTTTGGAAGCACAAAAGGAGTTTACAAACAAAATCCGACTTCAAAAAAAATGATTCCAGATCCGGTTTTCAAGAAATATCTCGGAATGGATAGCCATATAAGGTTATTGAAACCAGACAATAAAAATAATATTTGGTACGTTTCTGGCGAAAATACAGGAAAGATTATTCCAAAAGAAAATGGAAGTTTTCATAAAGAAGAACAAGCTTTTAGAAAACTTCGATATTTATATGTTCCCGGTTTTGAAAACATTCAAACAACTTCAAGCGGCGATGTTTTCTTCGGAACTCAGGACGGTTTAATTCACTATAACAGCGAAAAAAACAAAGACTATAAGTCGAAATACAAAGCCGTAATTTCTGAAGTAAAATGCATTATTCCAAAAGACAGCCTGCTGTTTTCTAACCGATACGATGTCATTAAAAATAAAAAAGCAAAGACAGAAGAAGATTTTTGTGTTGACTTGCCGTATGCCAACAATGCACTTCATTTATCGTTTGCATCGCTTTGGTACGATGATGCCGATGGTACAGAATACGAATATTGGCTGGAAGGTTTTGAACCCAATTGGTCTGATTGGAGTTTGCAGACCGAAAAAGAATATACCAATCTGCCCGAAAACGATTATGTTTTTCACGTAAGGGCAAAAAACATTTACGATGTTGTAAGTCAGGAAGCGGTTTTTAAATTTAAAATTTCGCCGCCGTGGTACAGAACACTTTGGGCTTATATGCTGTATTCCATTCTTTTTTGGATTTTAATTTATGCGATTATCAGGTACCAAAAAAATCTGGCAGAACGCGAACGCGGTCAATTAATTCTGAGTCAGGAAAAGGAATTATTACGAAGAAGCGGAGAACTGAATGAAAAAAGACTAGAATTAGAACAGAAAAATATGGCAATTGTGCGCGAAAATCTCGAAAATACAATTAGTCTTAAAAATGCAAAAGTAGCTTCGAATACCGTCAATCTTATTCATTTAAATGAAATTCTGCTTTCTATTAAAGAATTGGTTCTGCAGATTAAAAAAGAAAATGATTTAAGTCTGCTGACGAAAATTAACCGAATTATTGATCACGAATTGCAAGGCGATCAGCATTGGAATGAATTTGAAGAAATCTTTAATCAGCTTCATGATAATTTTATGCAGCGTTTAAAAAATAGTTTTCCAGAATTAACGCCGCGCGATATGCGATTATGTGCTTATCTGCGAATGAATTTTAATACCAAAGAGATCGCACCGCTTTTAGGAATCTCCGTAAGAGGCGTAGAAGATACCCGATACCGTATCCGAAAAAAGCTGCAATTGCCGTCAGATGCCAATATCACTGAGTTTATTCTCAATTTCTGATGTGTTTAAATCAGTAAAATCCTAAGTAGTTTTACGTTTTTTGAATGCTATTTACTACAATTTTTTATCAACACCGTAGTCAAACCGTATTCCAAAATTGGTTTCTTGGGTAGTTTATTTGTTAATATTGTGAATTATTATTAAAATTTTGATTCGGTTTTTACTGAATCGATTTTTTATTAATAAGAAACTCACTAACAAAAAACTAAAAAAATGAAACAAAATGACTTTTCTTCTGGCCGACCACCAGAACGTAATGCAGCATTATTAAGGAAGTGTTTACTGCTTTTAATTGTAGTATTGACTCCTTTTTTAAAACTACATGCACAATGTAACACGCTCGTTTGGGCAGACGAATTTAATGGTACCACAGTAGATGCCACAAAATGGCAGAGTATTTCCGGTAACGGATGTCCGTCACTCTGCGGTTTCGGAAATGCCGAAGCACAGCGATACGATCCCAATCAGGCGACAATCGTAAAAGAAGGAACCAACAGTTATCTTAATATAGAAGCCAAATACAATCCCAACGGATCGTTTCCGGATCAGCCATATTCTTCGGCAAAACTGACAACGGAAGGGAAATATTCTTTGAAATACGGAAGAGTAGAAGCACGTATGAAATTGTCTAACGGGCAGGGCGCCTGGCCGGCATTTTGGATGCTTCCTGCGGGTGCAACGGGCGTATGGCCGTATACCGGAGAGATTGATATTATGGAAGCCAAGCATAGAAATCCGAAATCTATAGACGGAACGATTCACTATGATGGAGGAGGATACCATTATACAGGAAGAAGTTATACTTCGCCAACCGATTTATCTACAGAATTTCACGTGTATGCCGTAGAATGGGGGCCAAACGTAATTAAATGGTTTATTGACGGCAATTTATTTCATACCGCAACTCCAAATACTACCGTAAACGGAGGCTGGCCTTTTAATGATAATAACTTTTATATCATTCTAAATTTAGCCGTTGGAAGCGCAGGAACACCTTACACAAGTGTAAACGGAGCAGGCGTAGCGCCAGTTCCAGCAGATTTTCCGGCAAAATTACAAGTAGATTATGTGCGTGTTTACGACGGAAGTTTTACGCACGGTGTAATCGGAGACGCAAAAGTGTACAACAACGAAACAGGAAAAACATATACACTGAACGCAATTGCAGGCGCAGCTTATAACTGGTCGGTTCCGTCTGGGGCAACAATTACTTCAGGGCAGGGAACCAATAGCATTACTGTAAATTGGGGAACTGCCGGCGGCGATATTTCTGTTGTTGCATCAGTTTCGGGATGTAATGCCATAACCTATAAATTGGCTGTAGCGACAGAACCGCCTTTGCCGGTCGAGAAAATTCACGAAGATTTTCAAAGCAACAGAAATGTTTTGTACCCGATAAAAACCGGAGTTTTAACAGAAGCTGTGGCAAATCCTTCGGCAACTGGAGTGAATACTTCTGCTTTGGTTGGAAAATATGTACGTAATGCATCTGAATTGTACGATGTATTAAATATTAAAAATGTAACCATTACCAACGCCAACGATTATGTATACGGAAGAAAAAAACTGTCTTTTGATATTTATACTTCTGCACCCGTTGGAACAAAAATCTCGATGCAGTTAGAAAACAGTCTGGTAACAACAGCAACCAATTATCCGTCGGGAAGACACAGCGGTTATAAAGCCACAACAACCGTACAAAACAAATGGGAAACGATAGAGTTTGAATTCGAAAAAGTAATCGACCCAAATACAAGTGCGTTGACTATTAATAATGTAGTTTTCCTTTTTGAGTCTAACTCAAATTCTGGAGCGACATATTATTTTGATAATTTATTGACGAAAGCAGCACCGGAAAAACCAATTGTTTCCACAGATGTTTTACAGAATTACGACGGCATCAATAAAATTATAAAAGGAACAACAACCGGAACGTATTCTGTTGTAGCCAATCCGGGTTCTAATGCTGTCAACGCTTCCGCGAATGTTGCGAAGTACGTTAGAAATGTGACAGAACAATACGATGTATTATTTTTTAATACACAAAACACGATCGAAAATGCAGGTTTAATTAAAAATCAAACCAATAAAGTCATGATCGATGTTTATACCTCTGCACCAATAGGAACTGTTGTGAGCATGAACTTAGAAAATAGCGCAACATCACTTCCAGCCAATTATCCAACGGGAAGAAACAGTAATTATGTAGCCATTACAACCAAACAAAATCAATGGGAAACGTTGACATTCTACTATAATTCAAGTCCAGACGAAGGAACATCCAACTTTGCGGTAAACCAAATGGTTTTATTGTTCAATTCAGGTTCTTATACCAGCGACACGTATTATTTTGACAACATCAGAATTGGATCAACAAAATTACCAGACACCTACACAGCCGGAGTAGTTTACGAAGATTATCAAACCATTCACAACATCACGTTTAGAGATGCCATTGGAACATATACAGCAAACACGCCAAATCCGAGTGCGACTGGAATTAATACTTCTTCGACAGTTGGTAAATACGTTAGAAAATCAACCGAGTTGTATGATAATTTCTCTTTTAATTCGACTTTAACCAATATCGGAGATTTTAAAAGCGGCACTAAGAAATTTGCAATGGATGTTTATACTTCTGCACCAGTTGGATCTATAATTTCATGGCAGGCAGAAAGCAGCGCGTCAGTTCCGTCTAATTATCCAGTGGGCAGACATAGTATTTATCAGGCCGTTGTAAAACAAACCAATACATGGCATACCCTTATATTTACGTATGTAAGTTCGCCAGATGCATCAACATTAGACAGCGAAGTAAATCGTTTCGTATTCTTATTAGAACCGGGAACGAGTTCTGGAAATACCTATTATTTTGACAACATTAGAAGTTTAAATTTAGTTGGTACAGAAAACCCAACGAATACTTTACCGTCTCCTTGGGTAAGCACAGATTTAGGTGCCGTTACACCAGCAGGAGAAGCCACCTATTCTGGCGGCACATTTACAGTAAAAGGAGCAGGCGCAGATATTTGGGAATCAAGCGATCAGTTTCAATATGTAAATCAGCCAATAACAGGAGATGCGGAAATTATTGCCAAAGTAAACTCATTGACCAATACAAGCACTTATGCAAAAGCTGGAGTAATGTTTAGAGAAACGCTTACAGCAACTTCTAAACATACCATGACCGATGCAAGCGCCGGAGCAGGAATCGAATTCTTATCTAGAGATACAACATCGGGAACAACCATTTTTGAAGGTGTTGGCGGTGCTGCACCAAAATGGGTTCGTCTGGTACGATCAGGAAATACATTTACCTCTTATTCTTCGGATAATGGAACTACGTGGACACAAGTTGGAACACCAAGAACTATTACAATGGCAAACACTATTTATGTAGGTTTGGCTGTAACATCCCATGCAAATGGAACTTTGGGAACAGGAGTTTTCAGCGATGTAATTGTTAGAAACATTACGCCAAACCCAAATGTGAATTTAGCTTTAGCCAAAACAGCAACAGCTTCAACAGAAGAAAATGCAACACTTGCTGCATCAAAAGCAACAGATGGCGACGGAACAGTAAGCCGTTGGGCGAGTTCTTTTGCCAACGCTACAGAATGGATTTATGTTGATTTAGGAAGCAATTACAACATCAATAGAGTAGTGCTAAAATGGGAAGCTGCTTTTGCAACGCAATACAAAGTACAGCTTTCTACAGATAATGTTTTTACCGAAAACGAAACAATAAATACACAGACTGCAAGCGACGGCGGAACAGACGATTTAACCGTGAGCGGATCAGGAAGGTATCTTAGAATTTTATGTACGGCAAAGGCTTTAGCACCTTACGGATATTCATTGTATGAAATCGAAGCTTATGGATCTGCATCTACAGCCAAAAAAGCAGCCGTAATTGTAGAAGAAACTCCAGAACAACAAGTAACAGGTTTGGCTATTTATCCAAATCCTGCCAGCGATTATATTCAGCTTTCAGTATCAGGAGAATTTGCCAATAAAGAAGTGACGATTTATGATTTATCAGGAAATCTGGTATTAAGATCAAGAATTAATACTACTGCAAATGAAAGTATCGTGGATATCAACCAGCTTCCAAAAGGAATTTATATCCTGAATTTTAAATCAGATCAAAAAAGCTTTACTCAAAAATTAATCAAGAAATAAGTTAAAAATCCGTTGGGTGTGATTTAATTAAAAATAATATACCGGTTTTTAATAGTCCGGAGATTAAATTTAAGGATAGCACCATTATTACACCTGACGGATATTAAAGTCATTTATTCAAATGATTTTTTAAGGTTGAAAATTAATTTAGTAACCCCAAAAAAATTTAGATATGAAACAAATTAGACTTACAAGAATTTCTTTTTTGATGACACTCTTTCTGGTGTTTTCAAATTTGATGCACGGGCAAGGACCCATTCCCTTTACCATAAGTAATACTTCAACATACAATGACAATGAGCTTTATGTAGCCATTGTAGGTATCGATTATACTACCGGAAACCACGTTTGGGTAAACGCCAAAACAAGTCAGGTTTTGCCAATGAGTTCTTCTTATAATACCGTAACTGGACCAACAATTGGTGGGAATACCGGCCCGGGACAAAACTCAAAATATGCAGCGTGTTTTACAAAGTTGAGTGAAATCACTAACAAAACATTCACTTTGCCACAAATTGCGGGTTGTAGAGTTTTCATTTCAAAAGGACAGCAATTGTATTTTTATTTCTTTGGTGCAAGTGGCGCTCCGTCAGGATATACTTCGCCAAACCCGTTAAATGCAACAGATCCGAATCAGGGAATTTTGTATGAAATCATCGAATTGACGAACAATCAATACGGTTTCTTCGGAAATCCATCAAGAGTAGATTCGTATAAATACCCAATGGGATTGGAATTATTTGGAGCAAACGGATACCAAAAACGTGTGGGTGAATTAAAAAAACATGCCGATATCGTAGCCGCTTTTAAAGCCAATGTTCCGTCAGAATTTCAAGGATGTGTAAACGATGCCACAGGCGAAATTACGGCGCCGTCTAAAACTCCTGCTTTCGCGGATGGATCAGGAGGAACTTCAGTTGGACCTCAGGCGAATTATCTAAAATCATACATTGATGCGATTTGGAACAAATACAAAAATGAAGATTTAATCTTTTATGCCGGAGACGCCGGAGTTTTTAAAGGAAGAGTTATTGGCGAACAACTAGAAATGGTTGGACAATCCGGCGGATTTGTTGGTCGTACAGGACGCGTACAAAACAGACCTTCGACTCAGGAAGCGTTGGAAGGAAAAGGTGTTCTGGACAGAAGATTAGTTGACGGAGATTTAGATTTGGTTATTCAGGCGCAATTAACGGCGGCAATAAACAGACACGTTGTAAATACTACAACGCCAAATCCGGGGCAGCAAAACTGGTACGATGCATCAAAATTTTATCAGGTAAACCCAACGAATCATTATTCTAAATTTTGGCATTTACCGGGAATCAGCGTAGACAATCTGGCGTACGGATTTGCTTATGATGATGTTGCAGATCAGTCACCATCATTGCATTCGCCACAACCAACTAAAGTTATTGCCACTTTTGGAGGATATGCAGGAACTGTTCCTTCCGTTCCGGCAACGACAGACGTAATCACAGTTTATAAAGATTGTAATTACACTGGATTCTCTGGCGGATTAACAATTGGAGATTATAATTTAGCGAAATTAAATACGCTTGGAATTTTAAACGATGATATTTCTTCATTAAAAATTACGCAAGGTTTCCAGGCGATTTTATATCAGGATGATAATTTTACAGGAGCTTCAACGGTAATCAATTCTGATAATTCTTGTTTGAATACGACCTGGAATGATAAAGTAACTTCGATAAGAATTATTGCAAACGGAACTACAACTTTAGGAAATCAGACTTTCTTTTTACAAAACAGAAACAGCGGTTTGTATATGGATGTTTGGACGGCAAGCATGGCGAACGGTGCTGGAATAAACCAAGGCGCTTTGACTTCTGGAAACAATCAGAAATTTACTTTAACGCATTTAGGAGACGGAATGTATAAAATCATAGCAAACCACAGTGGTATGTCTATGGATATTAATAATTTCAATAAAGCAAATGGCGCACGTGTAGAGCAATATCCATACAATGCAACTACAAACCAGCAGTTTATTTTGGTTGCTACGGGAGATGGATTCTACAAAATTGTTGCACGCCACAGCGGAAGAATTGTTGAGGTTGCAGGAGCAAGCACAGCTTCTGGCGCAATTGTGCAGCAATGGGATAATAACAATCAAATTTGCGGACAATGGAAATTAGTTCCGGCAACAAGTTCTCAGACTTCCGTTTTAATTCAGGCAGAAGATTACTCTTCTATGAGCGGTATTCAGGTTGAAGCCACTACAGATGCAGGCGGAGGCTCAAATGTTGGTTACACCGAAACAGGCGACTGGATGGCATACAACAGTATTAATTTCCCAACAACGGGTTCTTATTTAATAGAATACAGAGTGGCAAGTGCCGTTACCGGAGGGAAATTATCTGCAGATTTAAATGCAGGAACGATACAATTGGGAAATGTTGATATTCCAAATACCGGAGGATGGCAAAACTGGCAGACGGTTTCTCAAACCGTAAACGTAAATGCAGGAACGTACAATTTCGGAATCTACATTCAGAATACCGGAATGAACATCAACTGGATCAAAATTACTAAAGTTGGTGCTGGTGCAGCTGCAAAAACAGCTTCTGTTCCCGTACAAGAAGAAGTTGCAGAAACGGCATTAAGCGTTTACCCAAGTCCGGCAGAAAATACACTTTATGTTACATCAGCCGTAAACGGAGAAAATATAAGTATTGTAGATTCTCAGACAGGAACAGTAGTTTCTGAGCAGAAAATCAGCAATAACAGTATTGATGTTTCGCGTTTAAAAACCGGAATTTATCTGGTAGTTTTTAATAAAAACGGAGAGAAGACTGTAAAACGTTTTCTAAAAAAATAATTTCAGAATAAGTAAGAGCCTTGGGCATTTAATTGTTCAGGGCTTCTCACTTTCAAAGCAATAATTAAACCCTACTATTAACTATTGAATTATGAACATTATGAAAAACAACTACAAAAAAATGCCGCTAAAATGGATGATGATTTTAGTATTTGGAGTTTGCAATTTGTCAATTGCACAGAAAAAAGTAATTGCGTACATCCCAAACTGGGTCGATCTCAACTCGTTTTCGAGCAGTGTACAGTACAGCAAATTAACCCACATTAATATTGCATTTGAAAATCCAGATGCAAATGGGTATCTAAGTTTCAACTCCGGAAGCAACACGATTATAAATGCTGCACATGCCCAAAATGTAAAAGTATTTGTATCGCTTGGAGGAGGTTCAGTTTCAGAAGGCGGCGCCATTCGCGACAATTATTTTAATTTGATTACACCAGCAAACAGAACCGCTTTTATTCAAAAGCTGTATGATTATGTTGTAGCCCACAATTTTGATGGGATCGACGTAGATCTTGAAGGTCCTGCTATTAATGGAGATTACGGAGGATTTGTAATTGCTTTGGCGAATAAACTTCATGCCAATGGTAAATTGATTTCGGCAGCGCTTTCAGAAGGATATGGTGGTGCAAATGTACCTGCATCTACTTTTGCAGCTTACGACTGGATCAACATCATGGCGTATGATGCAACAGGTCCGTGGCAGCCAAACAGCCCTGGGCAACATTCACCTTACAGTATGGCGGTTAATCAATTTAATTATTGGACAGGAAGAGGTTTACCTGCAGCAAAAGCCATTATCGGACTTCCGTTTTACGGATACGGTTTTGGAGCTTCTGCCAATCAGGGAATTTCTTATGCCAATATAGTGGCGCAATATCCGGGAGCAGAAAATCTGGATCAGGTTGGAAATACTATTTATTATAACGGAATCCCGACTATTAAAGCAAAAACAACTTTTGCCATTCAAAATTCTGGCGGTGTTATGATTTGGGAATTATCGCAAGATGCAACAGGTTCAAAATCATTGCTTACAGCTGTAGATCAAGTTGTAAAAGGAAGTAATCCTCCGGGAACAGGAACTTTAATACAAGCAGAAAATTATTCTACAATGAGCGGTGTACAAACCGAAGCGACAACAGATACTGGCGGAGGATTAAATGTTGGTTACGCAGACACAGGCGACTGGATGGCGTATTACAATATCAATTTCCCAACTTCAGGAAATTATGTAATAGAATACAGAGTTGCAAGTGCCGTTACAGGAGCAAGATTATCATCAGATTTAAATGCCGGAACAATTCAGCTTGGCGCTGTAAATGTGCCGAATACTGGAGGATGGCAAAACTGGCAAACCGTTTCTCAAACCGTAAACGTAAATGCAGGAACGTACAATTTCGGAATTTACATTCAGGCTTCTGGTGTAAACCTAAACTGGTTTAGAATTACAAAATCGGGTTCAGCTTTGGCAGCAAAATCTGCTCCATCTGATAAAATCGAAAGCCTGACTATTTATCCAAATCCGGCAGAAAGTGAACTTTTCTTTACAGCTGAAGTTTCTGGTGGAAATGTAAATATCATCAATACCGAAGGCGGAGCAACAGTTTCTTCTCAAACGGTAAGCAACAATAGTATAGATGTTTCGACTTTAAAAAGCGGTATCTATTTAATTGCTGTAGAAAAAGACGGAATTAAAACGGTGAGACGTTTTATTAAAAAATAAGCTTTTTTTAACCGCAAAGTTCGCAAAGAAAAACACGAAGTTATTTTGATAAAGCTTTATGTCCTTTACGTAAACCTTGCGCTCTTTGCGGTTAAATTTTTCTGCCACTCCCGATAGCCATCGGGAGTGACAAAAAAATAAACACATAGAGACATAGGTTTTTTTAGATTAAATAAGAATGTAAAAAGAAACTAGTTTCTCACACATAGCTATGTGTTTTAAAGAAAAGTGAAACGCCTTTTTTACCCCAAAGTATGCTATGTATCTATGTGTTAAAAAAACAACACTCAAAAAAGCATAAACCCCAAACCCCTACATAGATTATGAAAAACAACTACAGATTACGGTTAAGTTTGCTCGTATTTATTGCTTTTACAAGTTTTGCCGTCGCGCAGACTTCTTTAGGTTCGAGTAGAACATTTATGAACAATTTAAAAAAAGGACTTGTTACTTCTGCAACTTCAAAAAGTGCAGAAAAAACAGTTTTACTTGAAGTTTCCAATGCTAAAAACTTCAACGGAAAAATTAATTTTAAAGAATCAGATGCGTCTAGTGAATTTCTGATCGGAGAAATTAAAAACATTCCGGAATCTTCATTTTACATTAAAGTCAAAGACCAAACACTGGAAGGACACATTCTTTTGAAAGCCGCAAAAGAAGCCTACAAATATTACTCAGATGCTGCAGGAAACGCTTTTGTAAAGAAAGTTGATATCAATACTTTAGTTTGTATCGATTATAGAAACGTTCCTTCAAATGCAGCAAACAAATCAACAAGTAAAGCTGAGGTTGCAGCAATTGCACCAGCATTATTAAATCTTCAAAGTTTACCGGGCGCAGCGGGCTGTGTAATGTTAGATTTTGACGGTTACAATATGCCGGCTGGAAATCTTTGGAACAACGGAAATGCCATCAACGCTGCAGCTTCTGGAATGAGCGATGCAGATGTACAGCAACATTGGGAAGTAGTATCTGAAGATTACAGACCTTTTAATGTAAACGTTACCACAAATGAAGCCGTTTTTAATTCCTATCCAAGAAACCGAAGAATACGAGTTGTAGTGACGCCAACCAATACTGCAGCGCCGGGAGCGGGCGGAGTAGCGTATATTGGTTCTTTTAATTGGGATAACGATGTGCCGTGCTGGGTATTTATTACTTCTGGAAAATCTGGTGGAGACGCTTCGGCACACGAAGTTGGACATACTTTTGATTTGGGTCATGACGGACGTACGAATCCGGCAGAAGATTATTTCGTAGGTTTAAATAATACTGCTTGGGCGCCAATTATGGGTGCAGGATATTACAGACCTGTTGTACAATGGAGCAAAGGCGAGTACAATTTTGCCAACAATCTTCAGGATGATGTCGCCACTATTGCAGGTTCAAAATTTGGAGTAGGTTACAGAGGAGATGATTACGGAAATACAACTGGATCTGCAGCAACTTTAGATTATAACGCAAGCGGTGCAATCAATCAGAAAAACGGAATTATTTCGAGCGAAGCCGATTATGACTTTTTTACGTTTACTACTGGTGGAGGAAATGTTTCTATTAATGCAAATACTGTTTCCAGAGACGGGAATCTGCATCTTTTAATGCGATTATACAATTCGGCAGGAGCAGAAATGGGAACGTATTGGAATTCTGATCCTTTTGCTTTGAATGCTTCTATGAATGTAAATCTTCCGGCAGGAAAATATTTTGTAGGCGTTGACGGAACAGGAGCAGGAAATGCTGGTTCTGGCGGTTATTCGGCGTATGGTTCTATCGGAAGTTATTCCATTACAGGAACAATTCCACCGGGAGGAAATATTGCGGCATCTACAGATGTAATTACGGTTTATAAAGATTGTAACTACACCGGTTTTTCTGGCGGATTAACTATTGGAGATTATAATCTGGCAAGATTAAATTCTTTAGGAGTTTTAAACGATGATATTTCGTCACTAAAAATCACTCAGGGATTTCAGGCGATTTTATATCAGGATGATAATTTTGGAGGAGCTTCAACGGTAATAAATTCTGATAATTCGTGTTTAAATACAACCTGGAACGATAAAGTAAGTTCGATTAGAATATTAGCCAACGGTGTTACTACTTTAGGAAACCAAACTTTCTTTCTTCAAAACAGAAATAGTGGTTTAAATATGGATGTCTGGAACGCCAGTTTATCAAACGGAGCAAACGTTGCGCAGGGAACGGTAAATACCGGAAACAATCAGAAATATACTTTTACGCATTTAGGCGACGGATTGTATAAAATCATTGTGAATCATAGCGGACAGTCTTTAGATGTAAATAATTTTAATAAAGCCAATGGGGCCAATGTAGAGCAATATCCGTATAACGGAACTACAAATCAGCAATTTATATTAGTTTCGGCTGGCGATGGATTCTATAAAATTATTGCTCGTCACAGCGGTAGAATTGTTGAGGTTGCCGGAGCAAGCACAGCAAACGGCGCTAATGTTCAGCAATGGGACGACAACGGACAAACGTGCGGACAATGGAAATTAATTGCTACAACAAGCGCGCAGACTTCAACATTAATTCAGGCAGAAGATTACTCTGCAATGAGTGGTATTCAAACCGAAACGACAACAGACGCTGGCGGAGGATTAAATGTTGGTTATACCGAAACAGGCGACTGGATGGCGTACAACAATATCAATTTTCCAACAAATGGTTCTTATTTAATAGAATACAGAGTTGCAAGTGAAGTTACAGGAGGTAAATTATCTTCAGACTTAAACGGCGGTACTGTTTTATTAGGAAATGTTGATGTGCCTAATACCGGAGGCTGGCAAAACTGGCAGACCGTAACGCAAACTGTGAATGTAAATGCAGGAACGTACAATTTTGGAATTTATATTCAGAATACGGGAATGAACATCAATTGGATCAGAATTACCAAAGTTGGTGCGGGGGCGCCAGTTTCGGCAGCTATGGTCTCAATTGATGATCAAACAGAAGCTATTGCATTAAACGTATATCCAAATCCTACCGAAGATATCCTATATTTTACCAAAGATATAACAGGAGGAAATGTAAGCGTTGTAGATTCTCAAACCGGAACTGTAATTGCTTTCCAGAAAATCAGCGAAAACAGTCTGAATGTTTCAGGTTTAAGAACGGGAATTTATTTTATCGTTTTTGATAAAGACGGAACTAAAACAACAAAACGTTTTATTAAAAAATAAGATTTGAGTTAGTTATGAAAGCCTCAAACGTTCTCGAAATTAGAGACGTTTGGGGCTTTTTTTATAGCGTTATTTTTAAAATTTAAAAGTAAGATAGAATAGAATAGCCTGATTTGCCCTGAATGATAAGTAAAACTTTACATTTTAGAATTAATTATAACTTTTAGTTATATTCTATAAGGGTCTTGTAGGAAAAAAAGGGAGTTTAATTCGTAATATTGCGATTATAAAGTTTAATGTCAGAATATTAGCATTTTCATACCATATTCTCGTATGAAGCCAGTTTTACATTTGCTTTCTGTACAAATATATTCTTATTTTTTTAATAACGCTTAATTATTATGTTCATTACCCTTACAAATGACCATGTTCATTTTGACTATGGTTCAAAACGCTGGCAATACAATTTTAATGAAATTGTAGAGCTTGGTCTTCTCAAAAAAAAGAAGACCTACCTTCTCGAAAACGGTGCCTTTATTTCAGTCACTGCCTTAGCCTATTATTGCATGTTTTTTTCAAATTTAATGGAATTGTATTACATCGTCCCGGCTTTGTTAATGTATACAGTACTCATAATTTTAAGATTTCATAATACAATAGAGTTTGAATATTATGTAATTGTAAAAGACATTTACAGAAAAGAAACCAAAGTCAAAATCAAGACTTTAGACCGTCCAGTAATCGGAAAACAAATAGATCAATATTTATCCTTAGAGTTTAATCGCCTCGTTCAGGAAAGCAAATCCCCAATTTTAATCTAAATTAATGTTCTTAACCGAAAACTCAAATTACCACATAGCCTTTATCTTTTTAGCTATAGTTTATGGTTTTATAATCACCATGAAAAAGAAATAAAAAAGATTTTTCCATTTACCTACAGTCGAAAAATCAGATATTCATTAAAACGGTATAGCTCCTAAAATCCCCCCAAGCAAAGCTTATGACCACTTCAATAAAAAACAAAATCAAAAGTATTAGAGAGTTGAAAAATTATACTCAGGAATATGTCGCCGATCAATTGGGCGTCACACAAGCAGGTTACAGTAAAATAGAAAAAGGAAAAACCATTCTTTCCTTTGCAAAACTAGTCGAAATTGCCCGGATACTAGAAGTCAGCGTAGAAGACATAATTAGTTTCGACAGCCAGCGTTATTTCAATAGTTTCAACACCGTAAAAGGAAACAACAACAGTTCAGGAGTCATCATAAATTCTGACGACAGCGCAGCGCTAAAACATCTTTACGAAGATAAAATAGAACTCTTAGAAAAATTACTCAGCAGAACAGAACAAGAATTAGACCGTTACAAAGACAAATTTGGTGACATTTAATTGGTTTTTTTGCCACTAATTTCACGAATTAAAATTTAGTAAAGTTAAGTCCAGTTTTGTCATTGCGAGGAACGAAGCAATCTCATTTGCAAAATCAAACTTTGTATAATTATTTAGTGTGGTTGCTTCGTTCCTCGCAATGACAAAATTGCAGGAAATAACATTTGTGATTATAAATACACTAAGAAAAACAAAAAAAGCGAAGTCATAAAACTTCGCTTTTTTTATTATTATACATCAATAAATTTAAGAAGTCTGATCGTCTGTCGTAGCTTCAGGAGCATTTGATTTTACAGAAGCAATTCCGTTATCTCTTGCAGCAGTACTCTCATACATTTCGCTTGCGCCGATAATCTGGCCGTTTCCAGCTTTTAAATTAAAATATGGTTTTCCGCTTGTAGATTCTTTTTTGTCATATTTGCTATCGTCCTGCGAATTCGTTTTTACAGATTCAATTCCGTTAGTACAAGCCGATTTGCTCGAATAACCTTCGCTGGTTAAAATAGTTTGTCCATTACCTGCTTTTAAATTGAATTGAAATTCTCCGTTCTTTCTTTGAGTAATTACAAATTTTCCCATTTAGTTTGTTGTTTAGGTTTGAAATTAAAATATTTTGCTGCAGATAAAAATACAAAACTTCGTCATACAAATCATACATCAGTTAAAAAAATAATTAGCTATTTTTGTTAAGGAGTAATTATTTTTATGAAAGAAATCAGCGATATCTTAAAAGCCTATAAAGAAGCAAAAACAGCAGGAAAAAAGACTGCTTTGGCAACTGTCGTAAAAGTTGAAGGTTCCTCTTACCGTCAGCCCGGAGCGCGTATGCTGGTTACAGAAGACGGCGTTCTTACCGGCGCAATCAGCGGTGGATGCTTAGAAGGGGATGCGTTAAGAAAAGCATTACTCTCGATACAACAACAACAGAATAAACTTATTACTTATAATACCAGTAACGAAGACGACATAGAAATAGGTTTACAGCTTGGCTGCAACGGAATTGTTCATATTCTTTTTGAATATATAAACGATGAGATACAAAACAACCCGATTTGGCTTTTGCAGGAATTAGAAAAAGAACGCAAAGCTGCCGTTGTAATTACCTTATTTTCAATACAAAAATATACCGAACAAATTGGCACCGTTTTATTCTACAGAGATGAAATGTCGCTTTTATATCAAAATGAAAATGCATTAGAATTACTTTCTGAAGCAAAAGAAGTATTGAAAAACAAAACCACCATAATAAAAAAAATAAACGAAGAATCGCAGACAGAAGCCCTAATAGAATGCATAAATCCGCCAACGGCACTTATAATTGCCGGAGCAGGAAATGATGTACAGCCTTTAGAAAAAATTGCAGTTTTATTGGGCTGGGAAGTTACAATTGGCGACGGACGCGCAGCTTATGCAACATCAAAACGTTTTCCCGAAGCTAAAAAAGTACTTACCATAAAAGCAGCAGATTTTCTGCAAAATATTACAATAGACGCGCAAACCTATTTTGTTTTAATGACGCACAATTATAAATACGATTTAGAAATGCTGAAACAGCTTTTAGAAAGCAATTGTAAATATATTGGCATTTTAGGTCCGAAAACAAAACTAGACCGAATGATCGATGATTTGAGTAATGAAGGCATAAAGATAACCGAAGAACAACTTAGCCGAATTTACGGCCCAATTGGTCTGGACGTTGGCGCAGAAACTTCAGAAGAAATTGCTTTAGCCATTACAGCCGAAATCAAAGCCGTAATGTCGGTTAAAAACGGAGCTTCGTTAAAATATAAAGTTGGAAAAATACACAGCACCACAACCTATGTCGGCTAAAAGAGAAAATAAAACGGGTATCGTAATTTTGGCCGCAGGAAATTCTTCAAGATTGGGCGAACCCAAACAATTGCTTGAATTTAAAAACACTACACTTCTCAAAAATACCATAAACGAAGCTTTATTAGTTCCAAATTCGATAGTAATTGTCGTTACTGGCGCAGTTCATGAAACCATAGAAAAAGAAATAGATCCGTCTAAAATAAAGATCGTTTTTAATCCAGATTGGGAATTGGGAATGTCGTCGTCGATTATTGCAGGACTTAAAGAATTTATGGTTTCAGCACCCGAAAGTAACACTTGTATTTTCTCAGTTTGCGATCAGCCGTATCTTACACATACTGTTTTTGAGGAATTAGTAACTGCACATTCTAAAACAAAAAAAGGAATAATTGCATCCAGTTATGCCGGAACATTTGGAATTCCGGTATTATTTGAGCGAAAATATTTCAATGCTCTTTTGGAATTGGATGAACAATCTGGCGCTAAAAAAATAATTAAAAATTATATTGAAGACAGTTCTTTAGTTCCTTTTGAAAAAGGCGTGATTGATATTGACACGCAGGAAGATTATCAAAACCTAATTTCTTAATTTCTCTGCCAAAGCAAGAACCGTGGCAATCGTTTCTTCAATTTCTTCGGAAGTATTGTATTTGCTCAAACTAAAACGAATTGAACTCAAAGCATTTTCGTTTGATAATCCTAAAGCTTTTAAAACATGTGAAGGTTCAGAAGTTATAGCCGAACAAGACGAACCATTAGAAACCGAAATATGCTGTAAAGCCAAAATTAAAGTCTCTGAATTTACGCCCGGAAAACAAATATTAGAAGTATTAAAAATTCGATTTTGAGTATTTCCATTTACAAAAGAACCTTCAAATTGTAATAAGCCTTTTTCCAATTGATCGCGAAGCTTTTCGATTTTTACTTTATTGCTTTCAAGTTCATTTACAATAATTTCGGCAGCTTTTCCTAAACCAATAATTCCAGTTGTATTAAGCGTACCGCTTCGCAGTTTTTGCTGTTGACCGCCACCGTGTAATAAAGGCGATAATTTCTTTTTTATTTTTGATGAAATATAAAGCGCGCCAACACCTTTTTGGCCATAAAATTTATGTGCAGAAATCGGCATAATATCAATTCCAAGTGTATTTACATCAATCGGAATTTTTCCAACAGCCTGTGTAGCATCACATAAAAAAAGTGCATTTTTAGCATGAACAATCGATGCGATTTTTGCAATGTCATGTATGACACCAATTTCATTATTAATCATCATAATACAGACAATCAGTGTTTTATCTGTAATGGCTTCATTTAATAAATTAAGATTTAGAGTTCCATCATTTTCAACAGAAAGATAAGTAACCTCATATCCAATTGTTTCTAAATATTGGCAGGTATCTAATACTGCTTTATGTTCTGTTGCAATCGTAACAATGTGTTTTTTGTTTTCATTTTCGAAACCTTTCAAAGCTAAATTTATGGCCTCTGTAGCACCAGAAGTAAAGATGATTTCTTCTTCTTTTGCGCCAATTAAATTTGCAGTCTGCCACGCCGCTTTTTCTACTGCTTCTTTTACCGCCAATCCTGCCAAATGCGGACTTCCGGCATTGGCATAATTTTCTGTAAAATACGGAAGCATTTCCTCTAAAACACGTTCATCCAAACGAGTAGATGCGTTATTATCGAGGTAAATGTGATGAGGCTTTGACATAGTTAATTCTTAATCTCGTAAAAATACAATTTTGAAATTTATAATGTAAAGCTGTTGGATGTAATTATTTTTTCTCTCGCAGATTTTGCAGATTGAGCAGATTTTATTAAATGATTTTATAATCAGATTAAATTTTCAAAAATCGGCATAATCAGCTAAATCTGCGAGAGAAAAAATCCGTGTCAATCCGCTTTTTCGCAAAGCGAATCCGTTTAATCCGCGTCAAAATTTCACAAAGCTTTAAATGTAAATTTTCGCTCAATGAAATTATTCTAAATAGTGGTTTTGTGTGAATTTTATAAGTATTTCTCACATAAGATTGTTAAATTTGTTAGAATGACAATTGTGATTTTGCTAATTTAAAAATAGACTGAATGGCCACTAAAAAAACAAGCAAAAATAATGAAGTACAGGACGATTCTAATTCGCGTCGTGACTTTATAAAAAAATCGGGATTATTTACCGCTCTGGCTCTTACGCCGCCTTCATTGGTGATGGCGTCAGAAAACAAGTGGGACGAAAAAATTGCTTCTTATATAGAGACCGTGCCGCTTTCTATCGAAGTAAATGGAACAAAACACAATCTTAATATCGAACCAAGAACAACTTTATTGGATTTATTAAGAGAACAATTATTTTTAACAGGAACTAAAAAAGGCTGCGACCACGGACAATGCGGTGCCTGTACAGTACACGTAAACGGAACCCGAATTTTGTCTTGTCTCTCATTGGCATCTATGCAGCAAAATGCACAAGTAACCACAATCGAAGGACTTTCTAAAGGAAAAAAACTGCATCCAATGCAGGAAGCTTTCATCAAAAATGACGGTTTTCAATGTGGCTATTGTACACCGGGACAAATCATGTCGGGTATTGCCTGCATAAAAGAAGGCCACGCCAACAGCAGAGAAGAAATCAGAGAATATATGAGCGGAAATATCTGCCGTTGCGGTGCATATCACAATATTGTAGATGCGATTACAGAAGTGAAGGAAGGAGGGATGCTGTCATGAAAAACTTCCAAATAATTAGAGCATTATCAGCAGGTTCGGCCGTAACCAGTTCTGGCAAAGAAGCTTCATCGATGTATATTGCCGGAGGAACAAATCTGGTTGATTTAATGAAGAAAAATGTTGCCACTCCAGATAAATTGATAGATATCAATGCAATAGATTTAAAAAAGATAGAATTTTTAACCCAAAAAGTTTCCATCGGCGCATTAGCAAAAAACAGTCAGGTTGCCGAAGACAAACAAATCAAAGAAAAATATCCGTTGTTGTCGCTTGCTTTGTCGGCAGGTGCATCACAACAAATCAGACATATGGCAACGGTTGGGGGGAATATGTTACAGCGTACTCGTTGTTCTTATTTTTACAATACCGATATGCCCTGCAATAAACGAGTTCCCAAAAGTGGCTGCGGTGCCATTGGAGGTTCCAACAGAATGCATGCCGTTTTTGGTGCTTCAGACAGTTGCATTGCCGTTCACCCAAGTGATATGTGTATAGCACTTGCTGCGCTGGACGCTACCGTTTTTGTAGAAGGCCCAAAAGGAAAAAGAGAAATCAAATTTGGGGATTTTCATCGTCTTCCCGGAAATAAACCAGAGAAAGACAATACATTAGAAAAGAACGAATTGATTACTTCTGTTGAAATTCCCGAAAATAATTTCACCAAAAATGTACATTATCTAAAAGTCCGCGACCGCAGCAGTTATGCATTTGCATTAGTATCTGTGGCCGCAGGTTTAGACATTCAAAATAATATTATCAAAAACGCAACGATCGCTATGGGCGGTGTGGCGCATAAACCGTGGAGACTGACCGAAGCAGAAGAATATCTAAAAGGAAAAACAGTTTCTGAAAGTACTTTTAAACATGCCGGAGATTTGGCTATGAAAGAAGCAAAAGGTTATGGAGATAATAATTTTAAAATAACGCTTGGCGCGAATGCCATTGCAGAAGCATTAACGATAGCTGCATCTAAATAAGCATATTATGAGCAAAACAAGTAATATTAACAGAGTCGATGGATTTGCAAAAGTAACCGGAAGCGCCACGTATTCGGCAGAATATAAAACAGACGGTGTAGTGTACGCTTGTTTGGTTGGAAGTACAATCGCAAAAGGAAGAATTAAAACCATTGACACCAAAAAAGCAGAATGGGCTCCGGGTGTTTTGGCGGTAATAACGCATTTAAATGTAGATAAACCAGCCGGATATAAAGATGCAAAAGATCCGCATAATTTTGGGCAGCCGTTACAGATTTTTAAAGACGATACCATTTTGTATTACGACCAGCCAATTGCACTTGTAATTGCAGATACTTTTGAGCGTATGCAATATGCAGCAAGTCTCGTTAAAGCAGTTTATACTAAAGAAGAGCATATTACAGAACTTCATAAAGCAAAAGAAAAAGATAAAGAACGAAAAGTTGAAGGCAAAAAAGGTGGTGATTACAACCGCGGTGTACAAGACGGTTATAAAAATGCTGATGTAGTTTTAGAAGCCGAATATACAATTCCGACAGAGGTTCACAACCCAATGGAATTAGCGAATATAATCGCAAAATGGGACGGAAATAAACCGACAGTTTATACTAAAAGTCAAGGTGTAGAAGGAACCCGAAAAAGCATTGGTACTGTATTCGGAATTCCGCCAACAGATGTGGTCGTAAATTCAGAATATGTTGGAGGTGCTTTTGGAATGGGTCTGCATACCTGGCCGTATGAAATCGCGGCACTTATGGGAGCTAAAAAATTAGGAAGACCGGTAAAATTAGTATTGCATCGCGAACAGATGTTTACCAATGTTGGACACAGGCCTTATACCATTCAGAATATTGGTTTAGGCGCTTCTAAAGACGGAAAAATTGTGGGACTTACGCATGAAGCTGTAGCACAGACTTCTTCTTATGAAGATTTTATGGAAGGCACAGTAAACATGTCACGATTTTTATATGATTCACAAAATGTTACAACACGTTATCGTATTGTTTCTGTAGATACTTGTACGCCAATCTGGATGCGTGGTCCGGGCGAAGCAACAGGTTCTTTTGCTTTAGAATGTGCGATGGATGAATTGGCACATAAGCTAAATATGGACCCAATTGAATTTCGTAAACTAAATCACGCTGATAAAGATCAGGAACAAAATAAACCGTGGAGCAGTAAACATCTTTTAGAATGTTACGAAGCGGGAATGGAAAAAATTGGCTGGAAAAACCGTAAAAATACACCGGCATCAGTTCGTGAAGGCGAATGGCTTGTAGGTTACGGAATGGGAACGGGAACTTTTGGATGTTATAGAAGTGCTACTTCTGTAAAAGCAAAATTTTTACCAAATGGTACTTTGATATTACAATGCAGTGTAAACGATATGGGCCCGGGAACGGCAACTATGATGACGGCAATTGGTACCGATATTACAGGTTTTCCCGCAGAAAATATTGTTATTGAAATGGGAAAAAGCGGACTTCCTAAAGGCCCAACGCAAGGTGGTTCTGCAACGACTTCATCTGTTGGTTCGGCTGTAAATGATGCTTGTAAATTATTGGTAACAAAAGCCATAACATTGGCTTCTCAGAATCCAATTTTTAAAAATATTCCTGCTGAAGATTTAGAATTGGTTGAAGGAATGGTTGTTTCTAAAAAAAATAGTGCTAAATCAATAAGTTTGGCTTCGCTTTTAAGTGAAAATAAATTAGAAGAATTAGCCGTAGAAAATGAATCTAAAGCAAACGAAGAAGCTAAAAAATATTCTATTTACTCATTCTCAGTGCATTTTGTAAAAGTTCTGGTAAACCCAAATCTTGGAAAAATAAGATTGGCGCACGTGGTTTCTTGTGCTGATATTGGTACAGTAATCAGCCAAAAAACTTCTGCGGGACAAATGTTTGGCGGTGCAGTAGGCGGAATCGGAATGGGATTGATGGAAGCTTTAGAAATTGATCACCGCTTCGGAAGACCAATCAATAATAATTTTGCAGATTATCATGTTCCTGTAAACGCAGATATTGAAAAACAAGAAGTTTTCTTTGTCAATAAAAAAGACCCTGTAAGCAACCCAATGGGAACAAAAGGTTTGGGAGAAACGGCTTTGGTCGGAATGGCGCCTGCAATTGCCAATGCCGTTTTTAATGCAACTGGAAAACGCGTTAGAGATTTGCCTATCACTTTGGATAAAATCATCGAACCATCGACAGCAACGGCTTAATTTGATATATAAAAATAAAATCCCTTTAAGGAAATTGATCTTAAAGGGATTTTTTTATTGCTATATAAATTAGATTTTAGTTTTGTTGAAAGAAGGCAGAATGTATTTCTGAATAATTTCATCACTAGGCGATTGCGAATTATAGTTTCCGCCGGTAATAACCGTAATCATATTTTGTTCTTCCCAAACATAAATTTTTTGGCCACCGTTTCCTTGTGCGGCTTTTCCAGTGTATTTTACGCCATCAACCATAAGGTATTTCAGCCACCATAAAAAACCGTAATTTACGCCTTGTACAACAGATTGTTTGGTGAATGATTCATTTACCCATTCTTTTGAAATAACCTGTTTGCCGTTCCAAATTCCTTTGTTAAGATAGAGCAAACCAAATTTCGCCATATCTCTCGAATTTAAATAAACCTGACAAAAAGTTTCGGCACTTGATGCATCTGGTTTGAAATTCCATGTGAAATTTTTAATACCTAAATCTTTAAAAAGTGTTTGTTTTGCAAATTCAGGCAAAGGCATTTTTGTTGCTTTTTCGATAATTCGGCCCATTGTAATTGGATTGCCGGAACAATACATTCCTTTTCCTCCCGGCACATCAACCATTGGTAAATCTAAAGTAAATTGAATCCAATCTTGCGAATTGTTCATCGTGGTTTCATTTCCTTCTGATTTTGGATTGCTTACATCACAATCCAGTCCGCTTTGATTGGTTAAAAGGTTTTTGATCGTGATTGCTCTTTTGTCCTCATTAAGGTTTTTAAAAGTATATTCTGGAAAGAAAGAAAGCACGGTTTCATCTTTGCTTTTTATCAAACCTTTATCGATTGCAATTCCGGTCAAAGCCGAAACGAAGCTTTTTGTTGCAGATCGTAATTCGTGCAGTTTTCCTTTGTTATATTCATAGAAATATTCTTCAAAGACTAATTTGCCATCTTTTATGATTAAAACACTATGAACGTTTGGATAAGTCCCGTCCACAATTTTTTGCATCATTTCATTCAGCAAAGTTTTATCTAAACTTGTTTTGTCAATATTACCAGTGAGAATACCATCGAGATCTTGTTTGGGTTGTTGGTACACGTATTTGTAATCTTTTGGTTTCGCGTACCACATTTCTCTAGGAAAAACTATTTTTTTATTAATCAGATTAAAATTATTTCCATCAGAAGAATAACCAGAAACAACATTCGCTTTTCTGACGAAAGTTACTTTTTCCTTCGACATATTTAAAAAAACGTCTTTTTCAGATGGAGTCAATTTGTATCTGCTTTCGTTTATAATAGCATAAAGAAGCGTGTCTTTTGGCGAAGCGGCAATTTTTAGAGTTCCTTTATTGGTGTACTCATAAATACCTTCATATTCTTTTAATTGTTCGTAAGTAGTTTTAAATTTTTGTTGGGAGTAGGTGGCATAAATCGTCAATAAAAATAACAGAGGCAAGTGGTATTTTTTCATATTGTGGCTTTAAAATATTGGTGGTTAGTTAATTGAAGGTAATTTAACTAAAAAAGAGACACTTAATTAACATTTAGTGTCTCTTTTTTTGAAAAATTATTTTTTTATGCCTTATTTGATCGTAATAGGAAGCTCAACAGTTGTTTTGTCCCATCCAATAACAAGATTTGCAACAGAACCTTCAGTAGTAAAAGCAATAGATAAAGCTTCGATTACATCAGAAACTGGTTTTACCGGTACAGAAACTTTTACAAGATCTTTGCTTTCGTCATACGCGTACGCGCCCCAAAGATCAGTTTCTTTATTGATAATGATCGTCCATTTGTCTTTTTCTGGAATAGCAAACAAACTGTAAGATCCAGCAGGAACTTTTACACCATTGATAGTTACCGCTTTGTAAAATTTGATTTCAGTGTTTTCGTTGGCACCAACTCTCCAAACTTCACCAAATTTAATTAAATCACCAAAAATAGTTCTTCCTTTTACAGAAGGTCTAGAGTAGATCACTTTAATAACTGGAGCAGGAGTATCTGTTTTTTTGAATTTTACAGATTTATTTGGGAAATAAGCAATATCAGCTGGACTTCCGTCTAATGGTGGAAACTTAACAGCCTGAGCATTAACTGAAATAGCAGTAAATAAAACAACTGCTAATAAACATAATTTTTTCATAGGATTACAATTTTTAGAATTACTACAAAGTAAGTTAATAATGAAGAAAAATCATATAAATATAAGCCTGTTTTTTGTTAATGAATTGGTAACAGTCTTAATTTTTTTTCATTTTATTCGCTGAGGAATTTTCTTCTTCTTTTTTCTTCTTAGCGTAATAATCCTGCATGATATAAAAAGCTTTCTTTTTTTCGCCGTCATTAGAAATCAAACCTTTTCGGTTGTATCCGTCTTGAATGCCCGGAAGCAGTCTTTTTGGAGATCTAAAATCAACCAGAATCCACGGACTTAAACCGCTTATATGAGGAATTTTGTCGATCATTTTCAAATTCTGAATGTACAAGTATTCCTGATATTCTTCTGTCCAGCGTTCATTTTTTTCTCCGTGAAAACCTGCTTTTGCATCGCCTCCAAACTCAGAAACAATAATAGGTTTATTGTATTTGGTTTTCCAGACTTTCTTTTCTGCATCTTCCAGATTACCGCCGTACCAGCCTAAATATTGGTTGAATGCAATAATATCCAAATACTGGCCAATTTCGTCATCAATAGTTTCATTCTTAGTTAATAATGCCGCACTGATTAATCTGGTATTGTCTAAAGATTTGGTATGTGTAACCAGGTTTTTGATAAACTCGTTTCTCGCATCAGAAATTGGAGTTTCATTTGCCATCGACCAAATAATAATACAAGCTCTGTTTTTATCTCTGGTAATCGCAGCTGTTAATTGATCCTGAGCATTGTCATACGTTTCTTTTCTGGTAAATTGAACGGACCAATACACCGGAATTTCTTCCCAAACCATGATTCCCAATTTATCAGCCTCTCTAATAATGTTTTCGTTATGCGGATAATGTGCCAGACGTACATAATTACATCCCAATTCTTTTGCCCAGTTTAATAAACGTAAAGCATCTTCTTCAGAATTCGCACGTCCGCCTTTTGCATTTTCTTCGTGAATAGAAATTCCTCTTAAAAAGATTTGTTTTCCGTTTAATAAAATCTTGTCTTCCTTAGTTTCAATCGTTCTAAAACCAATATTGTCTTTTAGTTTTTGTCCGTTAAAATCAATTGTAACATCATATAATTTTGGATTTTCCGGCGACCAATAAGAAACTTTCTTTACAGGAATTTCAAAATTTAAAATTCCGTCAGTACCCACTTTTCCTTTATAATTAATTTTTAATTCCGGAATCGAAACGGCAACTTGATTTTGACTTGCGTCTAAATTGTTGATTTTGATAAAACCCGAAATTTTACTTTTGTCTTTTTGATTCAATTGAATCTTATAATCTTCTATAAACGAAGCTTGTTCTTCAATCAAAGTCACATCGCGCGTGATACCGCCGTAATTCCACCAATCTGTATTTAGCGTTGGAACATCTTCTTTGTGACGTGTATTGTCAACTTTAATAACCAGAAAATTGTCTTTTGGTTTTACAATAGAAGTTACTTCATAATTAAATGGAGTAAAACCGCCTTCATGCGTTCCTAATTTTTTTCCGTTTAAATAAACATCAGCTTTATAATTGATCGCTCCGAGGTAAACAAAAAGGCGTTTTTTATCTTTTAAATCATAATCAAAAGACTTTTTAAACCAAACATTTCCTTCGTAATATTTAAGTTCAGGAACCTGCGAATTCCAGTCGCCAGGAATAGTAATTGTTGGTGATTTATCAAAATCATATTCTACCAATTCCTGTTTGTTTACTGCGTGATAATTGCTGGCAAAAGAGGATTTATTTGGTTTTTCTTGTTTGTCGTATTGATCAAGGTGAAAGCTGTAATAACCAGTTTGATAAGGATCTACAATGTAATTCCATACGCCGTTTAAAGATGTTGTATGTCGGTTTGGTACGTTAGAGATTAGGTTTTGTGCAAATCCAAAAATAGTGGAGGTTAGGAGTAATGCGGTTAGTAGTTTTTTCATTTTTTATTTTAATTGTTTTTGTATTTATTGCCACGAAGGCGCAAAGTTTGTTTCTCGCTCCCGATAACTATCGGGAGCGAGAAACAAAAACTTAGTGCCTTAGCGTCTTAGCAGCTAAAAAAAGCTTAAATTAATTAGCAATCTTCAAATATTCTCCTTTAAAATTCTGATTTAAAACCGTCATTTCAATCGGGGTATTCGGATTATCAGGAATCACTTCTATCGAAGCTTTTCCGTTTGCCATTTTAATAGATTCACTTCCGGTTGGCGTACCTTGATTTTTCATGGTTTTACCGCCTTTCAAACATTGAAAATAAACACTTTCTTCGTAATCCAGACAACGTAAATTATTATTATCAATGGCAATTGCCGTAACCAGATAATGACCGTTTTTCATTTTTTCTGCTGATAATTGAAGTGAAGTTGCTGTTTCATTTTTGTTGAAACGATAATTCACTTTAATGGTATCCGAAACTTTTTTTCCGTTTTTAGCTTCTCCAATGGCGATCAAGATATTTTCTCCTTTAGAAAAATTCACATCCCAAGTCAAACCATTTGCAGGATATAGCGCAAGATTTCGCTGTTTTTCTCCAAGTGATTTTCCTTGGTGAAATAACGTAACTTTCTCACAGTTACTAAAAACACTAATTGTTCTCGGTGTATTTTCAGGGCCTTGACGCTCTGTCCAAGTATGCGATTCGATATAAGTAAACGGTTCTTTTGCCCAATAACTTTTAAAAACATAAAAAGCATCTTTCGGGTTTCCGTTTCTGTCCACAAGACCTTTTTGGTTCATATACGGAATATCATCTTCGGGACGTAAAGGCGTTGCAAAATCTTTAAATGCCCACTGAATATTACCAACAAAATTCGGATCATTTTCAGAAACGTGTAAATGCCAGTCGAATAAATCAACAATGTAATTCTCGCTCCAATCACCAATCTGCGCAATATTGGCCACTTTAGTTTGCACAATTGCTTCTTCCCAGCCTTCAGCTTTTATGACATTTTCGCCTGTAACCGGATTTTCGCTGTGACGACCAACGTGACTGTCGCCGCCATATTCGGCATGAATAAAGTGATTGTATTCTTTTTTGTAAACATCAATTGCTTTTTGGTAGCTTTTGTAACTTCCAGAATACCACCCCGACCAGATGGAAGGCGAGAAAACATCTACAATATGCGAACCTTCATAATACTTTCTAATAGCCGTTTTTCTGGTTGGATCCATTTTATGTGCAATATCATTTAATTGATTTAAAAACACATTTGTTCTATCCGTATTATCACCGTCGGGAAAATCAGGAAGCCAGTTCATTTCATTACCCAAAGACCAAATAATAATACTTGGATGATTGTAGTTTTGGTTGATAATTTCTGCCAGCATATTTTTAGTATTCGTCTGCCAAAGTTCATCACCAATACCACCGCGGCACCACGGAAGTTCATCCCAAACCAAAAGTCCAAGTTCATCGCAGGCTTTATAAATTTCCGGATCTTGCGGATAATGCGCCAGACGCACAAAATTAGCGCCCATGCTTTTTATCAGTTCCATATCGGCGCGATGCTGCGCGTTGCTCATTGCTGCGCCAACTCCGGCTTGTTCTTCATGACGGTGTGTACCGCGAAGTAAAAGTCTTTTTCCGTTAAGAAAAAACGGCCCATGATCTTTAAATTCAAACCATCTAAAACCTACTTTTTCGTTAACGCTGTCTTTGATTTTATTTCCTTCTGATAAAATAGCAGAAACCGTATATAAATTTGGATTGTCTGTATCCCAAAGTTCTGGGTTTTTGATGTTTTCAAAGGTTATTTTTGAAGTTTTATCGGTAACAGGAATTGTTTTAGAAACTACTTTTTTCCCTTTCGGATTTTTAAGAATTACCGTCAATGATAAATCCTTTGCATTTTCTGGATTTATGGTTGACGCAATAATATTTAAACTCGCTTTTTTAGCGGAAACCTCAGGAGTTGTAATTTTTAAATTATCAATGTTGTTTTTAAATTTAGAAATTAACCAGACATCGCGCGTAATTCCTCCGTAAATAAAGAAATCACTTTTTTGAGATGGAATAACTTCGATGTCGTAACTGTTGTCAACTCTAACAAAAATGTCGTTGTTTCCTTCTTTAATTAAATTCGTAACATCAATTGTAAAACCAATATAACCGCCAATATGTCCGCCGGCTTCTTTGCCGTTTAAATAGACTTTTGTGGTAATATTTGATCCTTCAAAATATAAAAAATAACGCTGATTTGAATCAATTTTAGCAATGTTCAGCTTTTTTTGGTACCAGCTTGCATCGCGTCTGTAACCGGGATTTAAATCTGTTGCATCTTCGCTATTCCAGCTGTGCGGCAGGTTTATTCCAGTCCAGTTTTGTGCTTTTGCAGCATCGTTTAAGTTTGGCGTATTATTTTCTAAATAAAGCCAATTGTCATTGATATTGATTTTGGTTCTCATATCAGTGTTTGTCTGAGCAAAAATGCTGCTCAGACAAAACTGAAAAACAAAAATACAAGTAAAAAAAGACTTATAGTTGTGGGACATCTTTCTCATAAATTACAGGTCTTTTTTTCTTAATAATGCTTCTAGAAAATAGTAATCGGCATAAATTATTGGTTCGTCAATTTCGTCATGTTTTGGCCAGTTGCCGGTACTATGATCTAGAATAAATGGAGCATTAATTTCTTTGTTTAAAATATATTTATCCGAATGTAAGGTGTTGATTATTTTATCGGCATAAGCCAGATAACTTTTGTTTTTGGTATAGCTGTAAAGTTCATATAAACCAGAAGCCATAACGGTCGCAGCCGATACATCGCGCGCCGCATTTGGAATACTTGGGTCTCTAAAATCCCAATACGGAATTCCGTCTTCGGGCAGGTTTTTATCTGCCATAAAAAACTTTGCTGTAGCTTCGGCCTGATCGATATATTTTTTGTCTTTTGTATAGCGGTACGACATTGTAAAACCGTAAACTGCCCAAGCTTGCCCACGTGCCCAAACCGAATCGTCATTGTAACCCTGCAAAGTTGTTTTCTTTCTTACAGCACCTGTTTTTGGGTCGTAATCTATTACGTGATAACAGCTGTTGTCTGCTCTAAACTGGTTTTTTAAAGTTGTATTGGCGTGTTTTATGGCAACTTCCTGATACTTTTTATTTCCTGATAATTTTGAAGCTTCAAAAAGCAATTCTAAATTCATCATATTATCAATGATTAGGGGATAATCCCAAACCTCTTTGTTGAAATCCCAAGAACGTATAGCGCCTACTTTTTCATCAAAACGAGTGCATAATGTTTCTGCTCCTTTGATTATGGTTTTTTTGTAGTCAGCATTTTTTTCGACTTTTAAGCCTTCGCCAAAAGCGCAGTAAACTTTAAAACCTACATCGTGAGAACCTCTGTTTACGCTTTCTTTTTTGCTAAACGGAGTCCATTTTTCGGCTTGTTCTTTATATTTCTGGTTGCCTGTAATTCGGTATAACTGCCAAAGATTTCCGGCAAAGAAACCACTTGTCCAATCTCGCGAAGGTACTTTCTTTATGAGATTGGTATTAATGGTCATGCTTCTGGGCATTGACATTGAATCTACAGGATAATCTAATAACATTTGGTAACGTGTCTGCAGAAGATTATCTACTGATGTGGTGTTTTGAGGGGGTAAAATAACCTTAGATTTGCAAGCTGTTGTCAGCATTGCAAACCCAAGGATAGAAAAAATGAAACTAACTTTATTCATACTTATAATATAATTTTTATAACCAGTATTGTTTGGTTTTAAATTGAGGGCGTAATTTGGTGAAGGATTTAACACATAAAATTATGTCTCTATGTGTTAAAATATAACTTCACCTGAAAAACTAATTAAACTAACGTTTTAAAAACCATGATTATTTGGTTTTTATTTTTTTAAGCCAAAATCGATTTGGCGAAATTTTATGAGCTGATTTTATTTTCACGCAGATTTATACAGATTTAAGCAGATTTGCACAGATTTTTTCGTTTTGTAATCTCGATTTATACAGATTAAAAAACAATTTGCTTTATCTGCTTAAATCATTTTAAATCTGCGTGAAACCCAATATGCACAACAGCATATAAAATCCGTTTGATCAGCGTTCTAAATCAATAACCAGGATTATTCGGTTTTAAATTTGGATTTATTGCCAATTCTGTTCCTGGTAATGGAAATAAATAATCTCTTTGGGGATTAAAATTGGCGTGTGGTTCTAAACCTGACGGGCCAAATACTTCCGGACCGTTTTTAAGCCTTTTAATATCGTACCATCTGATATATTCAAATGCAAATTCTAATCTTCTTTCGTCGATTACCATCTTTCTAAAGTCTGCCTGAGATAATCCAGGTGTTACATTTGCCGGAAAAGAAACTAGTTTTCCTGCTTTGTTTCTTGCTCTTGCGCGAACACGGTTTACATAACCGTCTGCTTCTGATGTTCCCGGAGTAATTTCGTTTAAAGCTTCTGCAGCAGTCAATAAAACTTCGGCATAACGCATTGTAATGTAATTGTGTTGTGACGTTCTTCCGTTTGCACCTGCTTTTCCTGGAAAACGATAGTATTTTGCAATATGCGGACGTGGCGCTTTTTCGTTATCGCTTGATGGGAAAACTTGTAATGAACCGCCTGGGCCAGTTTTCTTTCTTATAATGGTATCAAAACTTACGGCTCTTCTGTAATCTCTTTGATCCCAAGTGTTGAATACTTTTAAAGATGGTACGGCAACAGAAAATCCTTGTCCGTAGCTGTAACTGTCATCTTTTAATGATCCTGTAAAAAACGCAGTGTAATCCTGACCGTAATTTCCTGAAACTAAGTTATTAAAATCTACTGTAAACAAAGGTTCTTTTAATGACGCTGTTTTTGTAGCATTAAACAAATCCTGAAAATCAGCATCAAGACCTAAACCAAATTTTGCTTCGTTTGTAATTACAAACTTAGATTCATCATACGCTTTTTGGTATTGTCCTAAAGTAAGATAAACCGATGCCAAATAACCTGCAGCTGTACCTTTTCCGGGAACGGCTTTTACTTTTGGTTTGTCTTCCAGCCATTTTTTTGCAAATTCTAAATCGGCAATGATTTTTGGATAAACGTCTGCTTCTTTGGTTTTGCTCATAGAATTTACCTGAGATACATCATTCACCACAAAATCAACATACGGAATATCTCCAAAAAGCCTTACCAAATGATAATAGGTAAATGCTCTTGCAAAATAAGCCTGCGCTACAATTGCATTTACTTTTGCAGGATCTCCCGGCGTTTTTTTAGCGCCTTCAATGGCTTGATTTGCTGCGGTGATAATGATATACGATTGCGGCCAAAAGTTGGCAACCAGCGCGTTGGTATCATTCATACTAAAATCATTTACATCAATTCTCGCCGCCTGTGTCGTTCTGTCGCCAATATCAGACATATCATCGCGAAGCATTAGGGCAATTGTAAATTCTCTTCCCCAATAATTATTGTGGGCAATGTTGGCAAAAGCACCGTTTACTGCCGCCTGTAAATCGTCTGTATTATTAAAAAAGTTATCTGGGCTAATAACTCCAACCGGATGTTCTTCTAAGTCTGAACATCCTAAAGCGAACATTCCTAAGAAAAGAAAAGCTATATATTTTTTCATAATGTTATTTTTTAAACTAGAATTTTAAATTAAAACCTGCTGTAAAAGTTCTCACATTAGGATAACTTCCGTATTCTAAACCTAAGTTGGTGTTACTTCTGGCGTTGGTATCATTTAGATAACTTGATTCTGGATCAGAACCCGGATAATTAGTAATCGTCCAGATATTTTGTGCACTGATGAAAAAACGAACTTTGCTCAATCCAATTTTTGAAACTACTTTTTCATCTAAACTATAACCAAGAGAAATGTTTTTTAGACGAATGTAACTTGCATCGTAAACAAATCTTGATGTTACTCTTTTGGTTCTTGCCGCATTTGCAGGAACATTTGTATCGGTGTGCGTTGGTGTCCATGCATCTAGAACTTCTGTTGTAGCATTGTTGTTTCCAGAAGCCAGTTCCATCAAAGTATAATTTAAAATTTGATTGCCTTCAGAACCTTGAAAGAAGATATTCAAGTCCAGATTTTTATAAGTGAAATCATTATTAAAACCGAAGATGAAATCAGGATTTGGATTTCCAATTAATGTTTTATCATTAGAATCTAATTTTCCGTCACCATTTACATCTTTAAATTTTTCACCGCCCGGAGCCGTTTCAAAGTTACCCGGAAGAGCCGTTTCTCCCTGCTGAATTACACCATCATAAACAAACCCGAAGAAAGAACCCACCGGCTGCCCGACTCTCAGGATTTGAGAATCTGTAGCAAGGAAATGCCCAGGCGTAGAGTTGATTAAAAGATCCTTATTATCGGCTAATTTTAATACTTTATTTTTGTTTGAAGAAATATTAAAACTTGTTGACCATGTAAAATCCTGTCCGATAAAGTTTTTAGTATTAATGCCCAATTCCCATCCTTTGTTTTCTAATTCTCCAACATTTTGTAATTGAGAAGCAATTCCAGAAACTCCCGGCAATGGTCTGTTAAACAACAAATCTTTGGTAATCGTTTTATAATAATCTGCTGTTATGTTTACTCTGTTGTCAAACAAACCTAAATCAATTCCGTAATCTTGCTGGTATGAAGTTTCCCATTTCAAATTCGGATTATCTAATGAAGTCAACTGAACCGCATTTACAATAACGTCACCGCTCACATCATAAATTTCAGAAAACCTAGAAAGTGTAGAGTAGGCGTCGATAGAAGGATTTCCTGTTGCACCATAACTGGCTCTTAATTTAAGGTTTGAAACTGTTTTACTGTCTTTTAAGAAATTTTCTTTACCAATATTCCATCCAATTGCTCCAGAAGGAAAAGTTCCGTATTTGTAGTTTTTACTAAAGCTTGAAGAACCGTCGCGTCTTGCTGTAAAAGTCAATAAATATTTATCGTCATAATCAAAATTCAACCTTCCAAAAGCCGAAATTAATTCAGTTTCAGACAACGAAGAAGTTGGTTTTAAGAATACCGTTCCCGCTCCTAAATTGTGGTAAGAATTGGTATTCGTTAAGAAACCTCTTGATGCAGCAGTAGAAGTTTCGCTTTTATTTTTTTGGTATGAATAACCTCCAAGAACCGTTAAAATTCCTTTTGAGATAATTTCTCTTTTAAATGTAAGATAATTTTCTGTCAGGAAAGAAGAGTTTCTGCTGTTACCTACAGACGCTTCTCCTTTGATATTTTTTCCTGCAATTAAAGTTGACGGAATATATCTTCCGGTTTGAGAATTAGAATCGGATAAACCTAAAGTAGTTTTAAACTCAAGGTCTTTGGTAATTTTATACGTTGCAAAAAAGTTATTTCTGCTAATGATATTCTGGATTTCTAAAACATTCTCCATTGCCGTAGCATACGGATTATCAATATCATCACCAATTGGCGCTGTAGAAGTATAAGTTCCGTCGGCATTGTAGATTCCTTTGTCCGGCATAAATCGGTACGCAGCAGCAATTACACCCGCAGCACCCGTTCCTCCGGCTCCCGTTTGAGAAATAATACCTTCTTTGTTTTGTTTGCTCTGAAAAGTGTTTAAACCCACTTTTAACCTGTCTGATAAGTCAGCTTCCAAATTACCTACAATCGTATATCTGTCAATTCCAGAATTGATAACAACTCCGTCCTGGTTGAAATAGTTTCCAGAAACATAATACTTCACCTTATCAGAACCTCCAGAAAAAGACAACTGCGTATTAGAAACCATTCCTTCGCGATAAATTACGTCCTGCCAGTCTGTGTTGTCAGTTCCCTGCGTATGTGTCGTAAAACTTTTTCTATAAGCCGCAAACTGATCTGCATCTAGTAAATGCAATTTGTTGTTTACACTTTGTACAGAAGTAGAATTACTAAACTCGATAACAGGTTTTCCCGGTTTACCTTTTTTGGTCGTAACCATAATAACCCCGTTTGAACCTCTGGAACCGTAAATAGCTGTTGCAGATGCATCTTTAAGAACCTCGATAGAAGCAATATCCTGAGGCGCCGGCATAGAAACTCCTGCAAAACCATCTACCACAACAAGTGCATCGCCGCTTGCATTGATAGATGTTCCTCCACGAACTCTAATTTTAATTGGCGCACCTGGTTCACCACCATTATTAGATTGTACCGCAACACCCGCAGCACGGCCTTGTAAAGCTTGTTCTGCATTTAACAAAGGATAAGCCGTAAGTTCTTTTGCTGTAACAGAAGATACAGAACCTGTAATGTCGCTCTTTTTACGTGTACCATAACCAACTACTACAACTTCATCAAGGGTTTTAGTATCTGGTTTTAAACTTACGTTTACAACCGTTTTATTTCCCACAGGAATCTCTATGGTTTGATAACCCACAAAGTTGAAAACCAAAACAGCATTTTTCTCAGAAACAAAAACACTGTAATTTCCATCCATATCTGTAGAGCCGCCAACAGAAGATCCTTTCACATAAACATTAGCACCCGGAAGTCCAAGCAAGTCTTCACTGGAAGTAACTTTTCCGGTGACTTTTCTCTCCTGCGCATTCATAACAATATTGGCCAGTAAAAAGCATACCAGCAAACACCATTTAAACGATTTGATTTTTTGTTTTGTAAACATTCACTTTTGGTTTAAGGTTAGATAAAATAGAAAAGCAATAAACTCATTCCTATTATGACCATTACAAATAGAATTTGTAGTAACAGGAATTTTGTTTTCTTGATTTTCATATCGCAAATGTATTAGGCGCAAACGATATAGAAATACAAAAAAGGGTATCTAAAAATACAGATACCCTTTTTTAACCCTTGAAAACAGTGGAATGTTTAGTTTGAAGCAGAAGATTTAAAGAATTTATCTGCAAATTGTGTCGGCGTCTCGCCATACTTTTTCTGGAAACATTTACTAAAGTATTTCGGATTATTGAACCCGACTTTATAACTGATTTCTGAAACCGTTAGTTTATTTTGTTCTAATAATTGAGCAGCACGTTTTAATCGTATTTCATGAATAAATTCGTTTGGTGTATAATTTGTCCATGCTTTTATTTTTAAAAATAACATCGTACGGCTTACACCCAATTCTGAACAGAAAAACGGAATATCAAATTGCTCGTTCGAAATATTTTCTTCTACAATTTTGAATGCTTTTTTTAATAGTTCTTCATCTAGTGAAGAAACCGTGATTTCTGACGGAATAAAATTATCATCACTGCTAAATTTCGCTTTTAATCTTTCGGTTGAATTTAAAAGGTTTTTTACGCGCAGTTTAAATTCAATTAAATTGAAAGGTTTACTTATATAATCGTCCGCGCCGCTTTCTAAACCTTCAAATTTATAAACCAAAGAAGTTCTGGAAGTCAGCAGAATTACCGGAATATGACTCGTTTTGATGTTTTCTTTTATTTTAGAACACAATTCTGTACCCACCATTTCTGGCATAATTACATCACTGATAATCAGGTTTGGTGCATATTTTAAAGCTTTTTCCAGCGCTGTTTTACCATTATCGGCTTCTATAATATTATAATCGGGTTTGAGCAGGTTTTTCATAAATGTGCGCAGCACTTTATGATCTTCTACAATCAAAATCGTTTTTCTTTCTTCATTTACCACAAAATCCTCAATATCTTCTGGTTCAGTGGTTTCTGAAGGTTCTAATTGCGCAGTATATTGGGCAATATCATCACTGATTTTAAAGTCTTTAATGATTTCACTTTCCAAAAGATGTTCTTTTCCTAGTGGCAATGCAACCGTAAATACAACGCCGTGAGAAGGTTTGTTAGCAACATCAATACTTCCTTTGTGCAGTTTTACAATGTTTTTTACAATCGATAAACCGATTCCGGTTCCTTTATTGTAGTTTTTCTGAACATTCTTGTGCATCGGAACTTCAAAAAACAAATCAAAAATTTTATCAATATGTTCGTCCGCAATTCCAACTCCTGAATCTTCTATGGCGATAAAAATGTTTTCGTCGTTTTTGGAAATTTTTAAATGAATATCACCGCCTTTCGGAGTGTATCTAAAAGCATTTGAAATCAAATTATAAAAAACACGTTCCAATTTATAACGGTCAAAATAAACCAGAATTTCTTCTTCTTCGGCTTCAAAAGTATAATTGTAACCGCCGTCTTTTGCATATTCAATAAAAGACAAAAAGATTTCTTTGGTAAATTTTACCAGATTTCCGTTTGCAGTTTCCAGCGTAACCTGATGATTTTCCAATTTTCTAAAATCCATCAAACGATTAATCAAACTCAAAAGATGATTGGCACTTCCTTCAATAACCAATAACTTTTTATACATTTCGTTTGTGCCGTTATAATTGGCCAAAATTTGCTGTAAAGGCCCTAAAATCAAGGTTAATGGTGTTCTAAATTCGTGCGAAATATTCGTAAAAAAATCTAATTTAGCCAGATTATTTTCTTCAATACGTTTCGATTCCAGATATTCCAGTTCTAATTTTTGTTTCAGTCTCGCTTTCGATTTCATAATCCAAATCAAGCCGTATAAACCCAGACCAATCACAATTCCGTAAAGCAAAAATGCCCAAATACTTCGCCACGGCGCAGGATTTACGGTAACAGTAAGTGTTGTTGGATTTTTGTTCCAAACGCCGTCGTTGTTGGCGCCGCGAACTTCAAAAACATACGTTCCCGGATTCTGAATCGCAAATATAGCTTCGGTATTTTTAGTCGTTGTCCAGTTATTTTCCAACCCGATTAAGCGGTAACTGTATTGATTGTTTTTGGATCGAATGTAATTTGGAATCGCAAAACTAATCGTGAAATTCGCTTTGTCATAATCCAAAATAATCGATTTGGTATAACCAATACTTTTTTCTAAAATATCGGCACTGTGATTCGGATCAATAGTTTCATTTTTGATTTTTAAATCGGTAATTAAAACCTGAGGCGCATATTTATTCAATGAGATTTTCTTCGCATCAAAATAAGTTGCTCCAGACGGACTTCCGAAATAAAATTTATTTGAAGCCAATTTCAGCGCCGCATTATCATTAAATTCATTACTCGTTAATCCGTCTTTTTGATCGTAGATAACAATTGTTTTTAATGAAGTACTGTATTTTATAATTCCCTGATTGGTACTGATCCAGAGGTTTTTATCGTCGTCTTCAAGAATAGAATGTATTGAAGTAATATTCGTATTTCCAACTCTTAAATTGATTCTGTTGAATTTTTTTCCATCAAAAAAATGTAATCCTTTTGCTTTTGTCCCCACCCAGATTCTCTTTTGGCTGTCCTGAAACAAAGTCAAAATATCATCTCCAGATAAGGAAGCTTTATCAAAAAAGTAATGTTTGATAACGTATTTATTTGGGTTGAAATTTTGTAACGGAATATAATTCAACCCGTTTTGAGTACCAATCCAAGCGCCTTTTTTCTGATCGATTAAAATCGTACGAACAATATTATTGGTTAAGAAATTGGGTTTTAAATTATCGTTTTCGATCATCACAAAACTTTTCTCGGCCGTATTATATCGAATCAAACCTTTTCCGAAAGTACCAATCCAAAGGATTCCGTTTTCTTCCGCTTTAAGCGAATAAACACCAGATTCCTTTAATAAATCATTTAATTCGGATGAAATTCTGTTGTCTTCAATTCTTTTTGATGAAGTATTGTATGCCGATATTCCTTTAGAGAAAGTTCCGATCCATAAAATATCGCCGGAAAGACACATCGATTTAATATCGTTTTTGATATTCTGTCCTGTTTTACTGTTGATGTACGAAACGTTTTCAGAATTTTTATTGTAAATCGTAATCCCGCCGCCTTCGGTTCCAAAATAAACGTTCTGATTTTTATCGGCAATTATCGAACTCACAACATCAAAACTCATCGGAATCTTTTTAGAATTCTGGTTGTAATTAGAGAAATTGACATTAGAAATATCCCAAATATTGACACCTTTGTAATAACAGCCAATCCAAACCGAACCTTTCTGGTCAATATAAACCGATTTTACTTTGTCGATTCCGTTGCTGTTATTGGTATTGTTTATTTTTTGAAGGCTTTTATCTTTTCCGTAAATATAAATACCGTCGTACGCGCCAATCCATAAAGAACCTTCGCCGTCAATTGCCAGCGAACGAATGTCGTTATTGATTTCGTTGTTTTTTTCAGCCGATAAAAAAGAAACAAAATGGTTCGTTTTTTTATCAAATTTTAAAAGTCCTTTGTTTTTTGTTCCTACCCATAAATCACCGGCTGCATCTTCGATTACAGACTGCACATTTAATAAATCTGCGTTGTTTGTAGAATAGGTTTTAAACGTAAACTTATTGTTTTTTCTACCTGTTAACAAGCATAAACCTTTTGTTGTACCAATCCAGATTTCGCCTTTTTTAGTTTTTAAAATACTGAGAAGATTGTTGCTCGGTAACGTATTTTGCTCTGTATCTGAATGAAAAACAGAAATAAACTGCCTTGTTTTTTTATTGTAAATACTCAATCCTTTTGAAGTTCCAAACCAGATTTCACCGCCAATTTCCCTAATAGACCAAACCGCATTACTGCTTATGGTATTATTGGTATTGTTGTGCAGATAGCGTTTAAAAGTATTTCTTACAGGATCGTAACAATTTAATCCATTGTAAGTTCCTACCCAGATTTTGCCTCTTTTGTCTTCTGTAATTGCCAAAATATCATTGTTGCTGATAGAGGCTTTGTTGTTAACATCATTTCTAAAAATGGTAAATTTACTTCCGTCGTATTTATTAAGACCATCGCGCGTGCCAAACCACATCTGGCCAAATTTGTCCTGATGAATGGCAATAACAGAACTCTGCGAAAGTCCGTCGGTTGTAGAGATGTTTTTTAATCTGTATTTGTTCTGCGACTGTAAATTCGCAGTAATAAAGATTAGGACTAGAAAAGCTATTTTGTATTTCATAGCGATTGGATTTTTATTTAGCCACAAAGGTGCAAAGGCACTAAGTTTTTATTTAAAAGTTTTAATTGTTTAATCTCGCAAAGTCGCTAAGGCGCAAAGTAATATCTTAATAAGTAAAAAAACTTTGCGACTCTGCGACTTTGCGAGATTATTTTGATACAGAACAGAATCATTTTTGATCCTTTTAATCTGTGGCAAAAAATATCATTTCAACCTTTTCTTCAATTGATAATCATAAAGAGAAGGAACTTTCTCCATAGATTGATTCAAAAATTCAACATAAGGATCAGGATCGTATTTTATTTCAAATTTTGCATTTCCGTTTACGCCGATAATCCTTGCAAAAGCGCCGTCTTTCATGCCGTAAAGCAAAATTGGTTTTGTTGTATCTGTTTGATTTTCAATCTTAACATTCAAATTCCAAAAAGTACTGAAAGGTCCGTGTGAAGGTTTCCAATATTCTGCGCCGCCACCGCCAAATAAGGCGTAGCTATTATTTTTATCCGTAGAAAAATGAACGGTAATATTATCAAATAAATTTTGATGATTCGCTCCCGAATGCTGATCTAAAACCGGATCTGCAAAAATCTCACAATCCTGATATACATTTTTGGTTGCAAACGTGTTAAAACTCAGCGGATGAACGGCTTTGTTATAGATCTTTAAATTCTTAACCAAAATATTGTGCACACCGCCAAGAGTGACTGTATAATGCGCCAAATGACTTCCATCGGTCACAATATCCTGAATGGTTGTATTCGCAACTTCTTCGGCAAGGATTCCACTGTCGGCATTTGTAATCGAAACATCTTTTACCCAGCTGTTAAAAAGTCGAGTTAAGAAAATAGCATTATTTCCCGGTTCCACATGATGTGCGACTCTCGGAATATCCGGAAAAGTGAATTTAATGTGTTCGATTCCAACTTCTTCCAAATGTTTCCATTCTACTAATTGCGCCTGATAACTTGGTTTTATAGCAATTGTTAAAGGCGTTTTTATAGTGATTTTTGAACCCGAAATTTTTGTGATTTCAACTTGTTGTCTTACGATTGGTAATTTAGGAAAATTCCAATGATGAGACCCCGGTTTTACTTTTGCACCTTTGTATAAATCGGTAATAATTTCGCCTTTTTCACCGTCTTTATTAAACAATTGTAATTCTACAATATCACCAACTTTTAGGTTTTTTACTTCAGAAACATTAATAATATGCTCGCCCATATTTCCAGAACTCACTTTCGCCAGATAACTTGGTGTTGGTTCATATTTATCCAAGTATGATTTTACACGTTCGTTTGGAATTTGTGTCCAAATAAAACCGCCTGACCACGCGTATTGCGAAAAAGGAAGATCAATATTATTTTCTGGTTCTTTTTGTCTTTTATCTAGAGTGGTTAAATATTCGCGAAGTTCTGCCAAAGATTCTGGATTTTTAAGATACATCATCGGTCTTGGACAATAAATTTCGGTTCCGTTTTCGCCAGAACCAGCACCTCTTAAAACAAAATTACTTCTTTCGATATATAAAATATCACTTAGAATAATTCTTCCGGCAGGCAATTGCAGAATTACATTTCCTTCGGTTTCTTTTGCTGCTTTTATGGCTTTTAATAAGGCTTTAGAATCGTCTAAAGCGTCATTGGCTTTTACACCAAAATCTGTTGCATTAATTATTTTTCCCTGAAAATCAGGAAGGCTTTTTTCTCCAAAATGATACCCTGCATAACTAAAATCAGGTAAATAATTTGCAGTAACTTTTTGGTTGGAACTTAATATTTTAGGGATTTCCTGTCCGATTGCATTCATCGAACTTAGAAATAAACTATAGCAGATTATAACGGCTTTGTTGTTCATGTTTGTGGTTATTAATGATAGTTAGGTATTCTCAATAACCTTTGTCAAAGTTTTAAACTTTGACAAAGGTGACTGCGATTTATAAATCTGTAATCAATTTATATTTTGGAACTAAAGTTTTCATGATAGCCCAAGCCAATAAATACGCTACAGCACAAATTACAAACATGATCGTGTAGCCCGTTTCTATGTGTCCCAAACCTTCGTAATAATCAAATAAAGCACCGCCAAGTTTAGAAACGATAACACCGCCAATACCGCCAGCCATACCGCCAATTCCAATTATAGAGCCAATTGCTTTTTTAGGAAACATATCAGAAACTGTCGTAAAAATATTTGCCGACCAAGCCTGATGCGCAGACGCTCCAATTCCGATTAAAAGTACCGGAATCCAAAAACTAATGTAGCCTAAAGGTTGTGCAAGAAGTACAAAAAGCGGGAAAAGCGCAATGATCAACATCGCTTTCATTCTGGCTTCGTACGGGTTATGTCCTTTGTTGATGAAATACATCGGGAAATAACCACCGTAAATACTTCCAACCATTGTCATGCTGTATAAAACGGCTAACGGAATTGTAATTTCTGTTTTTTCCATTCCGAATTGTGCTTCTAGATATTTTGGCAACCAAAATAAAAAGAACCACCAAATTCCGTCAGTCATGAATTTTCCAATGGCAAAAGCCCAGGTTTGTTTGTAACTCAATAATTTAATCCATGAAATTTTTTCTGCCGGAATATTTTCAGCAATGTTCTCTTCCTGAACTTCTTCTGCTGTAATATAATCTAATTCTGCTTTTGATAATCTTTTTTGAAAGATTGGTTTTTCGTAAAAAACGTACCAAAAGAACATCCAAAGAAAACCAATTCCTCCAATAATAATAAAAGCCATCTGCCAGCCCCAGTTTACGGCAATCCACGGCACTGTAATCGGCGCTAAAATTGCTCCGACATTAGAACCCGAATTGAATATTCCGGTAGCAAGCGAGCGTTCTTTTTTAGGGAAATATTCTGCAGTTGCTTTAATTGCTGCAGGAAAATTTCCTGATTCTCCAAAACCTAAAAAGGCTCTCGAAATCATAAAACCGGCAATAGAAACAGGAACGGCACCAATGCCAACCCAAACTAATAAATGATTAAAAGCGCCTCCAATTTGTATGGAATAAGCGTGCATTATGGCTCCAATTGACCAAATGAAAATGGCTAAAATATAGCCAAGTTTTGTGCCTAATTTATCAATTAATCTTCCTGCAAATAACATCGAAATTGCGTAAACAAATTGAAAAACAGCCGTAATATTTGCGTAATCGGTATTGCTCCAATTGAATTCTTTTGAAAGGCTTGGCGCCAGTAAACTTAAAACTTGTCGGTCGAGATAATTAACTGTAGTAGCGAAAAATAGAAGTCCGCAGATGGTCCAGCGGTATTTTCCGATTGATTCGTGGTTGATGGTCATGATAGTTAGTTGTTTGCAGCATTTGTTTTTGTGAGAAGCTTGGAGTGGTCAGTTCCTAGCTATTTTTTTTAATGCCACAAAGGCTCGAAGGCACAAAGTTTTAATGTTTTTCTTTGTAAACCTTTGTCAAAGTTTTAAACTTTGACAAAGGTGATTATCTTAAATAAAATCTTTGCGTCTTAGTGCCTTTGCGGCTAAAACTTTTATAGTGATTTTTTAATTCCCATTTCTAAACCGCGTAATTCGGCAAGTCCTCTTAAACGGCCAATTCCAGAATATCCCGGGTTTGTTTTTTTCTTCAAATCATCCAGCATTTGGTGTCCGTGATCCGGGCGCATTGGTAAGTTGCTGTTATTTCTTTTTTCAACTTCAATAATTGCTTTTACCACTTCGTACATATCAACGTCGCCTTCAAGATGATTGGCTTCGTAGAAACTTCCTTCTGCGTCTCTTTCGGTACTTCTTAAATGAATAAAATTCATTTTATCGCCGTGACGTCTCACAATTCCCGGAAGATCATTATCAGCACGAACGCCGTAAGAGCCTGTACACATAGTAAATCCGTTTGATTTAGATTTTGCAGCGTCCATTAATTCGATCAAATCTTCTTCGGTACTTACTACTCTCGGAAGTCCTAAAATCGGGTAGGGCGGGTCGTCTGGGTGAATTGCCATCAAAACGCCTTTACTTTCTGCAACAGGTATTATTTCTCTTAAAAAGAAGAATAAATTATCCTTAAGAGCTTGTCTGTCAATGTGGTTGTAACCGCTTAAAGTAACAAGAAAATCTTCTACAGAATACGCTTCTTCGGCACCAGGAAGTCCAGCCAGAATGTTTTGTTGTAGTTTTACTTTATCATCATCGGTCATGGCATCAAAATAGTCTCTGGCTTTTTGAATTTGTTCCAGTGAATATTCTTTTTGTGCGTTTGGTCTTTTCAAAATAAACAATTCAAAAGCAGCAAAAGCATTAATATCAAATCGAAGTGCTTTAGAGCCGTCTGCCGTAGTATAAGACAAATCGGTTCTTGACCAGTCTAAAACAGGCATAAAATTATAACAAACGCATTTGATACCGCACAAAGCTAAATTTCTAATGCTTTCTTTATAATTTTCAATATATTGAAGATAATTTCCAGTTTGTTTTTTAATGTCTTCGTGTACGGGAATACTTTCTACAACAGACCAAGTCAAGCCAGAACTGCCCTTTTTAGGATCGCCATTTTCGTGCTCAATTTCTACTTTTCGTTTGATGATTTCTTCTATAGTCCATACTTGTCCGTTCGGAATATGGTGTAATGCGGTTACAATTCCGGTTGCGCCGGTTTGTTTAATATCTTGTAAAGAAACAGGATCATTTGGTCCGAACCATCTTAAAGTTTGTTCCATTTTTGGTTATTTTTTAATTACTATTTTGGTTTCCTGCAAGGTTTTCAAAATCTTGTAGTTATATTTTTACGTTTTATATTCTAAGTCCAAATTTTAGACCTACAAGGTTTTGGAAACCTTGCAGGACGGCTTTATGGATTAGAATTTTAGATACTTGTTGCAGCAAATCCTCCGTCAACTTTTAGCGTTATTCCAGTTACGAATTTCGACATGTCGCTGCATAAAAACAACAATGCACCATCAATATCTTCTGGAGTTCCAAAACGTCCCATTGGTGTATGGTCAATGATTTTTTCTCCTCTAGGCGTTAATTTTCCTTCTGGAGTCAATAATAAAGCACGATTTTGTTCGCCAATAAAAAAGCCTGGAGAAATAGCGTTTACACGAATTCCCTCGCCATATTTTCCAGCCAGTTCAACCGCCATCCATTGTGTGAAATTGTCAATCGCCGCTTTTGATGCCGAATATCCAACTACTCTGGATAATGGCCTTTGCGCCGATGCTGATGAGATATTGATTATGTTTCCTGATTTCTGTTTCGCAAAAAGTTCTGAAAATACCTGAGAAGGAAGCATTGTTCCGATGATATTCAAATCGACAACTTTTTGTAAATCATCGGTTTTCATGTCATAAATTGCCTGATCGGGTTGAATTGTAGCTCCCGGCATATTTCCTCCCGCCGCATTGATTAAAATATCAAGTCTGCCGTATTTTTCTACAATAAAATCTTTTGCTTTTTCTAATTCTTCTTTGTTTAAAACATTTGCCTGAACAGCAAAAGCCTGTCCGCCGTTACTTTCGATTGTTTCAACAGTTTTATTGGCTTTTTCAATAGATTGAGAAACAATTCCAACAATTACGCCTTGCTTAGCCAAAACGTTCGCAAAATTACTTCCTAAAACTCCGGCTCCTCCGGTGATAAGGGCGATTTTCCCTTTTAGATTAAAAATTGAATCCATTTAAATTTTTCTGATTTTTATGCGTTTATGTATTTTTTGCCACTCCCGATAGCTATCGGGATTAAAGGATTTAATGGATTAATCTTTTTTAATCTTTTAATCTGTGGCTTTATTTTTTTTAACACATAGAATCATAGTCTGTTGTTGTCTATAAAAAGGCATTTCATTTATCTAAAGACATCCCGAAGCTTCGGGACTATGTGTTCAAATCTAGATTTGTTTTTATGCTCTTTTTATTCACTTTCAATCTATGTTTCTATGTGTTTAAATAATTGTATTAGCTTCTAATTTTATCAATTAAATCCAAAACTCTTTTTGTTTCTTTTTCGATAGTCTCGTAAGCTTCATAATCCATCACTTTTTTACTGATTAATTTGCTTCCCATTCCAACTGCAGAAACTCCGGCAGAATACCAGCCTTGAATACTTTGCAGCGTAGTTTCTACACCGCCAGTAGGCATGAAAATTAAATTCGGAAAAATATCTTTGATACCGCTCATAAAATCAGGGCCTAAAATATTTCCGGGAAAAAGTTTAACGAATTTTACTCCGGCATTTTCGGCAGTAATAATTTCTGTAGGCGTCATACAACCAGGCGCGTACAAAATATCTTTACTAATTAAAAATGAAGCAACTTCTGCTACAAAACCCGGGCTTATAAAAAAATCTGCTCCTGCATTGTAAAATTCTTCGGCCTGAGTATAATTTTTGATCGTACCAATTCCAAGAAGCATTCCCGGCATTTCAGCATTTCGCACTTCAACCATTTTCTTAAAATTAGAAACAGCTTCAGGACCTCTGCTCGTATATTCAACCGCTTTTATTCCAACATTATAAAGAGCTCTTAAAACGGCGATACTTTTATTCTCGTCAGCATTAAAATACAAAGGAAGAATTCCTTGTTTTACGATCACATCAATTGTGTTTTGAATAGTACTCATAGCTTATAACTTTTAAATTTTTACTTTAAAAACGATTTTTTTTATAACTCCTTCGCCAATCATAGCGGCGTGTACATCTTCTGGAAATAAAATAGCAAACTGTTTTTCCTGCAATTGAAAAAACATATCCGGTTTATCATGAAAAAAACGAACATCACGCTCGTCGCTGTAATCTCCGTTTGGACTTACACATTTTTCTCTCGGTTTCCATGCAAAAGTTTCCGGCCCTTGTACAGAAATCTGAATATCAATGTTTTTATCATGACATTCAAAACCTTTAATACTTTCTTCTTTAGTTGTTGCGTCGCCGGTAATTACGATGATTTTTAAACCTTCCGTAATTTCAAATGCTCCGGGTTCAAGTTTGCTGATATCATTTTGACTCACATAGTCAAATGCTGTTTTAAAGTTCGGGTGCAGACTGTAATATTTTGCTGCATTATGTAATGAATCAATTATCATATTTTTGTTTTGTTTGGTTTGTCGTATTTTTTTTAACACATAGTAACATAGTTTTAAATGTGTTTAAAGGCGTTTCACTTTTATAAAAACTCATAGTCTATAAAACGAATCTATCTAAATCTATATTCTTTATTCTATTCTCTATATTCTTTTATCGAATCACTCTCCCGCCGCTCGCACCGTTCATAAGTGCCGTAATATCATTTATACTCGATAAATTAATATCTCCCGGAATTGAATGTTTCAAACACGAAGCTGCAATTGCATATTCTAATGTTTGTTGCGGCAGTTCTGGCCATGTAATTAATCCGTAGATTAATCCCGCCATAAAAGCGTCGCCGGCTCCAATTCTGTCAACGATATGAGAAATTTTATATTCTTTAGATTTTAATAGTTTTCCGTCGTTCCATAAAACTGCCGCAATTGTGTTAGAAGAAGCATTGGCATCGTAACGCATAGTTGAAACTATCGTTTTTAGTTTCGGAAATTCTTTTTTCCATTTACTGTAAACAATTTCAGCAGTTTCAGCGGAATCAATTTTAATATTAAGGCAATTTTCTGAGTCATCTGTACCGCCTAACAACACATCACAATGTTGCAGTAAGTTAGGCATAATTTCGGCAGCTTTTTTACCATACTTCCATAAAGTTGGACGATAATTTAAATCGGCAGAAATAGTGATGTTTTTTTTAGAAGCTGCTTCTAAAGCTTCCTGGCATAATTCGGCTAAATCTTGTGATAAAGAAGGTGTTATTCCAGACCAATGAAACCAATCTGCACCATCTAAAACGGCATCCCAATCGATCATTCCTTTTTTCAAATTAGCAAAAGAAGAATTATCACGATCGTAAAGTACTTTTCCGGGTCTTTCAGAAGAACCTTGTTCAAAATAATACGTTCCGATTCGGTTTCCTTGTTTTACTGCAATTGGTTCAACGCCGTAAGAACGTAATTCGCTTACAGCAGAATCTCCAAGTTCGTTGTCCGGAAGAGAAGTTACAAATTTTACATCACAGCCAAAAAGCGCCAAAGATGCGCCCACATTTGCTTCTGCACCTCCATAAAATGCTTCAAATGATTTTGCTTTAAAAAGTTTTGCGGTATTTGGAGGCGAAAATCTTAATAATATTTCTCCAAAAGTTATGATTTTTTTTGACATAAATGTAAATTTGCGTGTACGCACACGGAACTTTACAAATGTATGTAAAAAGTTGTGTAAAACAACTTATCTTAGCTGAAAAAAATATAATTATCCAGAATAGTTTCTATTATTTTAACTTAAAAAGAATCAATATCATAACAATAAAAAAAATTGCTGAACTCGCCAGCGTTTCTCCGGGAACCGTTGACAGAATTATTCACAATCGCGGGCAGGTTGCTCAGGAAAATGTGGATAAGGTAAATGCTATAATTGAAGAATACGGTTATAAACGAAATATTCTGGCCAGTAATCTTGCTTTGAATAAGAAATTTCATTTTGCTGTTTTTTTACCGAAGTATGAAAATCTTGAATATTGGAAAAGCCAGATTGCCGGTATAGAAAAAGCAGCGGTTGAATTTAGTAAGTTTGGCGTTGTTCTGGATTATTTCTTTTATGATTTTGATGTCGCTTCTTTTAAACAATCGGTCAAAAAAGTTTTAGATTTTGGATGCGATGCTTTATTGTTTGCGCCAATTTTTTACGAGGAATCGGTTCGTTTTTTAAAAGAATACGAAAAGAAAAATATTCCGGTTGTCATGATCGATTCCAATATTGATTCGAATACCGAACATGCTTATGTTGGGCAAGACGCTTTTCAGAGCGGTTATCTGGCTGGAAGGTTGATAAGTTTTGCTGTTAAAAATGAAAGACAGGTTCTGATTTTTAAAATTACGAGAGAAATAGAATCTACTTCGGTTTATTTACAGCGTATTGATGGTTTTTATTCTTATTTTAAAGATCATGATGAGCTGACAAATTTTAAATTTTCTGAAGTCACGATTAAAGATTCGGGAATCGATCAATTGAATCTGGAAATGTTTTCTGGAATTAATAGCGTTTTTGTTCCGAATTCCAGAGCTTATATTGTGGCCCGATTTTTAGATCAGAATGATATAAAAGGTGTTCGAATAATTGGTTACGATTTACTTAAAGAAAATATCGAATACCTAAATAGTGGTGTTATCGATTTTTTAATCAACCAAAGACCCGAAGAGCAGGGGTATATGGGGATTAATTATTTGTATAAAAAATTGGTGCTGCAGGAAACGGTAGAAAACATGCATTATATCCCGCTTGAAATTATTTTGAAAGAGAATTATTCTCCGAGAAAGTAATAATAATTTTAAAGGTTTAAGTTTATTAATCTCGCAAAGCCGCAAAGTTTTTATTAAACCATATAAGTTATATAAGTACAATTAAGCTAAACTTATATTTCCTTAAATTACTTATATGGTTTAAAATTTGCGACTTTGCGAGATTATTAACTACTTTTTAATTTTAACGATAAGTGGATGATTGATCTTTTTAGAATAAGAACTCAAATAAGCATCCCAATCTTGTTTGGTCTGAAAAGGACTTCCTTTTTTCCATCCAAAACCGGCATAGTACACCACTTTTTTATCTTGTACTTCCATGTTTCCGTACAAGTTGCTTAGGTCTTTTTCTCTGGTTACATATTTAGCAAAACTTTGTAAAGTTCCTTTTGGAGCGACTAAACCTAAACCAATTTCAGAATCGTCGATTGGTTCCCAATAACTCATCCAGCCTTCTTTTAAGTTTGTAGACGTAATTCCTTTATTTTCATGAAGTGTTAATCCGGGAGCAATTGTTTTTGTGCCAGTAATCGAAATTTCAAAACGAGAAAGATAACTTCCGTAGTCAAGACTGATCAATTTTGATTCGGTTACTTTTTTGCCATTAACGTCCCAATCAGCGTAAGTTAGAATAAAACTTGTTCTAATAGGTCCGGTCGTAATGGTTTTCCAACTGATAAAATTCTTAGAAAAATAATATTTGTTTTCTGCATTTACAGCAATTCCGCCAACGCCGCGACTATCGCCCACATTAAAATTGTCCAAACCTTCGCCCGTATCTTTATGATACGTTCCCGTTCCGTTTGTTGCTTTTTCGTACCATTTATTGATAATTGGATATTCTACTCTCTTTAACCAGGCATCGATTCCGCTTGTCAAAGTACCGCCGGAAACTTTATCTTCTGCCATTTTTTGAGCAACTGGCCCGTAAGTTCTAAAAGCCACTTTATTGTTTTCCCAGGCATAATCATCGATACGTTCGGGAACAAATCTCGAATAGCAATTTATGTTTTTTGGAGTTGCAGGATTGGCAGCAACAAGTTCAAAATCTTTATGAGACGAAGCACTTATTTTAGGCTGAAACAATAAAACATCCATAACGCCGTCATTATTTTCATCTACAGCTTGTGTTTCTAAAAATAAATCGCCGCTTTTTTCTTTTACGGTATAATCTTCAAGTTTAGCATTTTCGGGTAATCCGAGCGCTTTTTTTGTCAATTCGATCGTTTCGTATTCCCGATCTATCGGAAGGGAATTGGTAACAGTAATGGTTTTATTTTGTGAATGAACAGCAAAACTACCCGCCAGAATTGTAGTTAATAAAAGATATTTTTTCAAAATTTAAGGTTTTAATTTTCGTTAGAAGGTTTACCAATTGTCGCCAGAATCCCGCCGTCTACATATAAAATATGACCGTTTACAAAATCACTTGCTTTAGACGATAGAAATATCGCAGCTCCGGCCAAATCGCCCGGATCGCCCCATTTTGCTGCAGGAGTACGGCTGATAATAAAATCATTAAACGGATGACCGTCTACGCGAATTGGTTTTGTCTGTTCAGTAGCAAAATAACCCGGGCCAATTCCGTTAATCTGGATATTGTATTTTGCCCATTCTGTTGCCATGTTTTTGGTCAGCATTTTTAGTCCGCCTTTTGCAGCAGCGTAAGCGCTAACCGTATTTCTGCCTAACTCGCTCATCATCGAGCAGATATTGATAATTTTGCCTTGTCTTCTTTCAATCATGCCTTTTGCAACATGTTTAGAAACAATAAACGGGCTTACCAAATCTATATCGATAACTTCTCTGAAATCAGCAACTTCCATTTCTATAAGTGGAATTCTCTTGATAATTCCGGCGTTATTAATCAGAATGGCAATTGCGCCAACTTCAGATTCAATTTTCTCAATTGCGGTTATAACTTCCTTTTCATCAGTTACATTAAATTTATAACCAAAAGCTTTTATGCCTTCTTCTTTTAATTCTTTTACAGCATCGTCAATTTTTTGTTGCGACGAATTTCCGTTTACAATAATAGTTGCACCAGCTTGTCCTAAACCCTTTGCCATTGCCATTCCCAAACCATGTGTGCTTCCTGTAATCAGGGCAATTTTGCCTTTTACATCAAATAAATCTATCATATTATTTATCTTAAATCCGTTATTTTCGCCACATCCATATCGCCGTAATCCAGGTTTTCGCCAGCCATTCCCCAAATAAAACTATAATTTGAAGTTCCTGATCCGGAGTGAATTGACCACGGCGGCGAAATCACAGCCTGATGATTGTTCATCCAGATATGTCTGGTTTCCTGCGGTTGTCCCATAAAATGACAAACGGCCTGATTTTCCGGAATATCAAGATAAAAATAAACTTCCATTCTACGGTCGTGTACGTGCGCCGGCATCGTGTTCCAAACACTTCCAGGTCGTAGCTCCGTCATTCCCATTTGCAATTGGCAAGTCGTTACTATACCGCCAATAATCATTTGGTTTACCGTTCTGTGGTTTGCCGTTTCCATTGTTCCAAGCTGTAGTTTATTCGCTTCGGCCAAGCTTACTTTTTTTATCGGATATTGGGTGTGAGCAGGAGCAGAATTCAGATAAAAAAGTGCCGGATTTTCTGGATTATCACTTTTAAAAATCACTTCTTTATTACCGCTTCCTATGTACAATGCATCTTTATGACCCAGTTCGTAACTCGTTCCGTCAACTTCTACACAACCTTTTTCGCCGACATTAATGATTCCTAATTCTCTTCTTTCTAAGAAATACGAAGCTTTAAGAGGATCAATAGTTTCTAATTTCAGCGGAGAAACCGGCACAGCAGAACCCGCAATATAACGGTCATAATGAGAGTAAGTAAGTGCGATTTCGCCCTTTTTCATTAAGTTATCAATTAGAAATTCATTTCTTAATTGTGTGGTGTCGTAGTGTTTAACAGCTTCTGGACTTGATGCGTATCTGGATTCGTAAGATATTGACATTTTGATATTTTTTTGTTGAATGAGAATTATGATTTTATAAAAATACAAATCAAAAGTCAAATAAAAATACATAATGGGAGTAAAAATGTACAAAACACTGGATTCTAGGATACCTGTAGTTTTTAAATTTTAATATTGATAAATTGAAAAATCAGATTAAACACATAGAGACATAGATTTTATTGTGGCAAAAAAAGTATGAAAGAGAAATTTATTTCTGACACATAGTCCCGAAGCCTCGGGATGTTTTGCAATAAGTGAAACGCTTTTTTTAGAACACAAAAACTATGTCTCTATGTGTTAAAATAAATTCACTCACAATTATAAAATTTAAGGTATTAAAAGTATATTTTTTTGTAATTTACATCTGGCCTAATTGCCAATTAAAATTGAAATAATAATATGAATATCAAATGTATAATCTTCGATTGTGACGGCGTTCTTGTAGATACAGAAAAAATCGGTAACGAAATCCTGCTTGGCATGGCGGGTGAATATGGTTTTAAAATGAAATTGGAAGATGCTTACCGAAACTTCAACGGAAGAAATTTAAAAGAATGTTTTCTTTATATCGAAAATGAAATTGGACATAAACTTCCAGAAGATTTTGAGAATCAATATCGTGAAAAAAGTTTTGAAGCTTTTAAAAAAGACGTAAAACCAATGGAAGGCGTAGAAGATTTTATTGCAAAACTAAAGATTCCGTATTGCGTGGCTTCGAGCGGGCCAGAGGACAAAATTAGATTGAATCTTGAAACTGCGGGTTTGCTGGATAAATTCGAAAATAAAATATTCAGTTCTTACACCATTAAAAGCTGGAAACCAGATCCCGAAATATTTTTGCATGCAGCCAAAGAAATGGGTTTTGCCGTAAACGAATGTATTGTGATCGAAGACAGCAAGGCAGGCGTTATGGCGGGTGTAAAAGGCGGTTTTAAGGTTTACGGTTTTACTAACGAAAATAATGCAGCAGATTTAAAACAAGAAGGAGCTATTTTATTTTCTAGTTTTGAAGAATTGAGTACGATTCTTGAAATTTAATTTTGTTTGCAAAGATTATCTTTCGATAACAATAACATAAACGTAAATTGGGCGAAAAACTATAAAATTGTATTTTTTAATTTTATTTTGAAATCCCCATTTCTATACGTTTTACTTATGAATTCAAAAATTACTTTTCGCTATAAAAACTTTTTAATATTACTATTTTTAGTTTTGTTTGTCGTTAAAGTTTCGGCGCAGACGGCTAAAAAACTAGACGGAACTCAAATCGCTTTTCTTTCTGATGTGCATTTGCAAGACCTTTTCGGAACTTTTTCTGATAATAATTATCATGGTGTTTTAAACCCAAAAACCGGAAAATATGTATTGGTGAGAACGATGGCTTCTCAATTGCATTCGACGAGAATTTTTAATGAAAACTATTTTGCTTTTATCGCCGCTTTGGAAGATATCGCAAAACGAAAGATAAAGTTAGTCGCGCTTCCGGGAGATTATACAGACGACGGACAGCCGATACATGTAAAAGGTTTAGAAAGAATTTTAGAGCAGTACAGCAAAAAATACAATATTGAGTTTTTTATCACAACTGGAAATCATGATCCTGTTGGACCTTTTGCGCAGGAATCGGGTAAGGAAGATTTTTTGGGTAAAGACGGAAAAAGTCAGCCAATTTTTAGCAAAGACGGACTTTATCAGCCGAATTTAGCTTTAGAAAATCCGGTTGTTGTCACGAAAGATATTGCAAAATATGGTTATTTGGGAATTACCGATAATTTGAAGTATTTCGGTTTTCATCCAAACCAAAAATATAAGTTTTGGGCAACTCCGTTTTCAAAATATACAAGTGAGAATTATACTTTCGCGAAAGCGGAGGAAAGTGCTTTACTATCAAACCGCGTTTACGAAGTAGCGCCGGGTTATGAAGTTCCAGACGTAAGTTATGTGGTTGAACCTGTTGACGGAATCTGGTTGATGGCGATTGATGGTAATGTTTATATTCCTAAAAAAAATGCCACAGCAGACGCCACAGATTCTAAAAACTATGCTGAGGCAAGTACAGGTTATAATAATGTACTTTCGAACAAAAAGCATTTGATAAAGTGGGTTGAGGATATTTCGCTTGAAGCGAAAAAACAAGGCAAAACTTTGATAGCTTTTAGTCATTTCCCGATGATTGATTTTAATGATGACGCTTCTACGGAAATTAAAGAATTATTAGGTCCGAATAAATGGCAGCTGAATCGTGTTCCGGTTGAAGAAGTGGCACAGGTTTTTGCAGATGCGGGTTTAAAAATTCATTTTGGCGGACATATGCACATCAATGACACGGGAACGAGAACGACGGCAAAAGGAAATACTTTGGTTAATATTCAGACGCCTTCTTTGGCGGCTTATATTCCGGCTTATAAATTATTGACTTTTAAAAAGGAGAATGTTGTCGATATTCAGACGATTACGATTGATAATGTGCCGCGTTACAACGAACTTTTTGATTTGTATAAAATGGAATATCAGTTTTTAGAATCTCAAAAAACGAAAGACATTTGGAATAAAGATATTCTGCTGACTAAAAACTATCATGATTTTACGGATTTTCAGCTAAAGGAATTGGTTCGCTTGCGTTTCTTAAAAGACGATTGGCCGGATGCTTTTAAGGATTTTATTCTAAATATTTCTGCAGAAGATTTATTGCTTCTCGCGAATATAAATTCGGATAAGGATTATACTGAATTACTGAAAAATAAAGACAGTTATAAAAAAGAATGGGCTGATGCTTCTCTTAAATTGGAAAAGGTTTTAGCTCAAAATAAGATCAAAAAACAAGATTTAAACTGGACGGGTTATGATTTTCTGGTTGATTTTTACCGTTTTAGAAGTGCCGATGAATTGGCTTTGGTTGATGTTGGTGAGAAAAGGGTAAAACAATATAAAATTTTGTCTGATTTGTTTTTTGAGAATTATAAGGATGATAGGAAACCGCTTCAAAATCAGCTGCGATTGTTTTTGATTATTTTTAATAAGTTTATGCATGAGGTTCCTGCGGATCATTTTACTGTTGATTTGAAAAGTGGGGAGATTAAACGTAAGGAACGTTAATTTTTTTTCTCGCAGATTTAGCAGATTTAGGGGATTTTTATCGCAAAGGGCGATAAGATTTTTGCAAAGGTTGGCAAATATTACATTAGCAATTTCTATAAATAAAAAAGTTCGCAAAGCTTTATCAATATAGCTTTGCGGATTTTTTGGTTTTATTAAATCTGTATTTCAAATATAGCCCACGGTTTCAACCGTGGGAAACGTATTAGGGATAACGTTGCGTTAATCATTGCGTTCCCACGGTTGAAACCGTGGGCTATGTTTTTATATTGTAATTGAAATCTTTGTCGATTAGTTTTGTGTGATTGCTTCGTTCCTCGCAATGACTGTATGATTAAACGCAAAGTTTGACAAAGATTATATTAGCAATTTCTATAAATAAAAAAGTTCGCAAAGCTTTATCAATATAGCTTTGCGAACTTTATGTCTTTGTAAAACCTTACATTAGAATCTTTGCGGTTAAATTTTTAAGTTTATTTCAACCTGAAACCTTAAACCTGAAACAAAAAAAACAAAAAAATTCTATTTCTTCCCATTCACAGGATTAGTTCTCACATAAGAGTTATCATCAAACTTAATCATGTATGGCGAATCAAAAAGAGTGCTTGGCAGGTAATAATCTGTTGTAATGATTTGCGCTCCAGATTTTTTGGCGTCTTCAAAATGCGTATAATCATTTTTGCGGGCTTCTTTGGTATCAGAATCGGCTCTCGTGCGGATGATGTATCCTTTTTGAACCAAAGATGCAATTTCCGGATCTTCGGCGTTGTTTCTAAACATAACTGCAGCTTCTGGTTTTCCTGGTTCGGCGTTAATAAAAACGGCACGACCTTTTAGAGAAGGATGGTTTAATGCATACATTTCTTTTTTTGCACCATTATTATCTAATAGGAATAAAAATCTTCCTTTAGCTTTTTTCAGCGTTGGCCAATTGTTGTTTAAAGCAGCTTCTTCAAGCGTTTTGTATTTTCCTCTTACCATGTCTGGCGTGATAAGTTTGTCGTTTCCTAATTCTTTGCGAATTACTTTGTCTAAAGCGTCAAACAATTCCGGAGTAAAATCTTCTGGTTTAGTTCCGAAGAAATTCGCTTCGCCGTCTTTTGGTTCCAAAGTAATAAAAACAGGAACGTGATCTGGGTTTGCGTCAGACCATTTTTTAAGTTCTTGCAGACAGATTTCGAAAGTATAACAAGAAGTTCTAAAATCGATATCCGGCATGTGGAAAACCTTAAATCCGGGTTTGTTCATTAATCCTTTTGGATCGTATGCGTTTTGAGATTTTACCAAATCTAAACCTTTTGGGTGCGCATATTTTCCGCCTTTAGAATCGGCAAAAACATCAATTTCCAGATTTCTTAAACCTTTATTTAATTGATCTGTAATTGGAATATGTGTGTATTGTAAACCTTTTAGAGAACGCAAAGTATCTTTTGCCTGAATGAAATTGTATAAATCCGGTTCAATGTTTTGTCTGTAACTGTTGTGCGAACCAATTACTTGTATTTGATTCATTTTTAGATTGTCGTCTTGTGCCTGTGCGCTGCATATAGAGCCGGCAAGAAATAATGTAAACAGAATTTGTTTCATGATTTTTTGAAATTGTAATTACTATTAATAGATGTGGGGAGGAGAAGAGCTGAGAATACTGCCTCTTTTGGAACTACTAATTTAAAATCAGATTTTGATTTTTGTGTTACTAAAATAAAAATAAAAGGATATATGATTGTCATTGTTACTCTAAAATAGTAGTATTATTAAAACAAAAGAGTTTATTTTTTAATTTAAAGTTAACCTTGAGGAAAAAAGGATTGGTGTTTCATTTTATTATTTTACATGTAATAATACGAGTCTAATTACCTATGAAAAACCCTGAAATTTTTAATCAAACGTATACCGATTACTGGAAAAAGCTAAATGCGTTTTCGTATACTATGACTCAGGATAAAGACTTGGCGCAGAATATTGTTCAGGATGTTTTTGTTGATTTATGGGAACGAAAAGACGAACTGAACATTAATGCAATTGAACCTTATTTATTTCGTGCGGTAAAGAATCAGGTTTTTAAACATTATCAGAACAATCGATTTGATAAGACGATTCTGGAGGATAAATTTGAAGATTACATTATAGACAATTTTTCGTCTATAGATCCGGAATTAATGGATATGCTTTATAAATTATTAGACCAGCTTCCGGAGAAAAGAAAAGAGGTTTTATTAATGTATAAATTTCAGGATATGTCTATCGATCAGATTGCAGATGAACTTGGAATTTCGAAACAAACCGTAAAAAATCAAATTTCTGCAGCGCTAAAACAACTTCGCGAAGGCTTGAAAGACCTGACCTGGCTACTTCCATACGTGATTTTTCACCATAATTTTTAAGATAACTTTCTGTTAATGGTTTCATAATATTTCTGGATAGTACGATTTTGCTTTTCTAGTACTTATAGGTAACAATAAGTATTATGGTAAAAAGAATAAAGCATAGTTTAGAATATCTTATCAATAAAAGTGCGCAGAAAAAAACTTCAGAATCAGAAGAAAATTTACTGAATGAGTTTGCTTTAAATGAATATCAAAACTCAGAATGGGATGATGTTGCTATGGGCAGTTCTTATGAAGCTTCAAAAAATATATACGAGAATATTCAACTTAGAATAGAAAAGAAAAAAAGATTCAATCCGTATTTAAAATACATGGCAGCTGCCAGTATTCTTTTTCTTGTTGGTTTAGGATTTTTATATAAACCAAGCGTTGCAATAGAAAAGCAGTTAACATTTAGAACGTCATCGATTCCCAAATCTATCCAATTAAGCGACGGTTCGAAAATTTATCTGGCAGCAAACTCATTATTTCAGTATCCTGAAAAATTTGGAAGTGAAGAAAGAAACGTTTCGCTCCTTAAAGGAAATGCCTTTTTTGAAGTTGCCAAAGACAAAAAACATCCTTTTATAATTCAGTCTGGTGCCATTAAAACCAGAGTTGTAGGAACGTCATTTCACATTCAGTTATCCAAATTAAAATGCGAAGTAATTGTAGTAACCGGAAAAGTAAATGTTTCTACAAAAGGACAAAGTGTTGATTTGGTTCCGAACGAACAAGCTTTGTTTGAAGGTAATAAATTAACGAAACAAATGGCCGAGAAAATGTATTTGGTGAATTGGTACAATACCGACATAACGCTAAATCAAACTACGCTGAAACAAGTTATTTCGGTTTTACAATATAAGTATGGTGTTGCATTTCAATACAATGACGAAAAAGTGTTGGCAGTGCCGCTTACTGTATTTATCAAAAAAGACGCCTCTTTGGAAAATGTTTTAGAACAAATAAATTATATCACAAACCTAAAATTTAAAGTTTATGACGAAATAGTAAAAGTGAATTAAAAACAAAAAAAAGCAGTTGCTGAGAACAACTGCCCATTAATAAATTAAGTATCGTAAAAAAAACCAATAACTTAAATCATGTATTTTAAACCTTCCTATTTAAATCTAAAGAGAATTGTCTTTTTAGTACTGGCGTTACTGTCATTTCAGAATGGACAGAGTAAAACCAATCCCGTAGAAAAATCAAATGTAAAAAATAAAATAGAAAAAGCGACTCTTGTTTCTATTTTTTCGAAATTGAGCCAGCAAACTGACTATAAATTTAGTTACGGTCAGGCAATAATTGCTGATAACACAACTTATACCGTAAATTATACTAATGAATCTGTTGCTGTAATTTTGGATGAGCTTTCTAAAAAAGCGGCTTTTAATTACAACATCAACGGTAAATTAGTTTTGATTCAGAAAACAGCTGTAAAAGCGGTTACAAAAATTGAAGCTGCCGATAAAGTAAAAGTAAAAGGAAAAATTTTGGACGAAAACGGTGTACCGGTTCCTGGTGCATCTATTCTTGAGGCTACTACTAAAAATGCTGCCGTAAGTAATTTTGACGGAGAATTTGAAATTATGGTAGAAGAAGGAAGAACTTTAGAGGTTACGTATTTAGGGTATAAAACTAAAACTGTAATTGCTCAAAAGAGTTTCATGACGATACAATTAGAGCCAAATACTTCAGAATTAAGTGAGGTTGTAATTGTAGGTTATGGTAAACAATCTAAAAAAGATGTTACTGGTGCTGTAACTCAATTAGATGCTTCAAGTTTTAAACAAGGTGTAAGTATTTCTCCAGATAATTTAATTCAAGGAAAAGTTGCTGGTGTACGTGTTGTAAGTACAAGTGGTGAGCCTGGAGCTGGAGTAAATGTTACAATTAGAGGTGTTGGATCTATCAGAAGCGGAAGTACTCCTTTATTTGTTGTTGATGGAATTCCGTTGTCTAATGACGATGTAAGCCCTTCTGGATCAAATGTTGGTTTTGGTGCTTCGGCTGCTAAAAACCCGTTAAACTTTTTGAATAATAGTGATATCGAATCTATTACGGTTCTTAAAGATGCTTCTGCCGCTGCAATTTATGGAGCAAGAGGTTCTAATGGTGTTGTTTTGGTTACGACTAAAAAAGGTGCTAAAGGTGACGGAACTTTGACTTATGATTCTTCTTTAGGAATTTCTACTGTTGCTAATAAACTAGATGTTTTAAGTGCTGACGAATACAGAAAAGCAATTAAAGATCCTGCTTTTGATCACGGTGGAAATACAGATTGGCAAGATGTAATTTTTAGACAAGCTGTTACAAAAAGTAACGCTTTGTCTTTTGCTAAACAAACAGAATCTGGAAACTATTATGCATCTGTATCTCAATTAGATCAGGAAGGTATTATTAGAAACAGCAACTTTAAACGTATGACAGGTAGAATCAACGCTGCTGAATCATTTTTGGACAACAAACGTTTAAAATTAAAAATGAATCTTACTGCAAGTGAAACTAAAGATGATGGTGTTCCTACGAGTGACGATGGAGGTTCTAACGGACAATTATTGGTGCACACTTTGATGGCAAACCCAACTCGTTCTGTTTTTGATGCTAACGGAAATTATACAAATTTCAACATGAATGCGCACTACAACCCAGCGTATTTATTGAGTATCTACGAAGATCAAACTCGTACTTTGAGAGTTTTAGGAAATTTTGAAGCTTCTTTAAGAATCGTTGACGGTTTAGAATATAAATTAAATCTTGGTATTGACCGTTCTACTGCAGAAAGAAATACTACTATTTTTCCAAACTTAACCGATTTAAATCCAAAAGGAAGATACGTACAAAACAATCTTGATTCTAAAAACTCTTTGGTAGAGCACTACTTAACGTATAATGTTACCTTAGACAAACATAAAATCGAGGCTTTAGGCGGATTCTCTTATCAAAAATTTGAAAGATCTGGAACTGCTTTTAGTATTGACGGAATTGCAAATGAAGGAACAGGTATAAAACCATCTATTAATCCTGGTTTTGCAGGAACACAATCTGGAACTACAGGTTACGCTCAAGAGAATGAATTACAGTCTTACTTCGGAAGGTTGAATTATACTTTTAATGATAAATACCTTTTAACAGCTTCTATGAGAGCTGACGGTTCTACTCGTTTTGGTAAAAATAACAAATACGGTTACTTCCCATCATTTGCTTTAGGTTGGAATATTGCTAAAGAAAGTTTCATGCAAAATGTTGAAGCACTTAGCAACTTAAAATTAAGAGCGAGCTGGGGACAAACAGGAAATCAGGAAGTACAAAATAAAATTACTCAGGCAAGTTATTCTCTTGCTGGTGCAGATGGATATTATTTGTACAATGATTTAAATCTTGTAAATGGTGTTTCTGTAAACAGAACTCCAAATCCTGACTTAAAATGGGAAGTTGTTACACAATACAACGTAGGTTTAGATTTTAGTTTATGGAATGATAAATTCTACGGAACATTAGATTATTTCAATAAAACAACTACAGATGCGATCTTAAATATTCCATCTCAGGCTTTGAGCCCAACAACTACAATCTGGACAAATATTGATGGAAAAATCATCAACAAAGGTTTAGAGTTTATGGTTGGTGCAAAAGTTATCGATACTAAAGATTTCTCTTGGAATGTTGATGCAAACGGAGCAACATTAAACAATAAAATTGAAAATCTTCCAGTTTCAGAAATCTTAACAGGAACTATTTCTGGGCCAGGACAATCTGGTGTAAATGCTAACATTTACAAAAGCGGTTATGCTGCAGGTTCATTCTACTTGTTACAACACATTGGTTTTGATGCAAATGGAGCGAATATCTTTAAAGATCAAAACGGAGACGGTAAAATTGATAACAGCGACAGAATTATTATCGAAGGCGCTTTACCAACTTTCTACTACGGATTTAATAGTGATATGAGATATAAAAACTTTAGTTTATCATTCTCTATTATCGGACAAACTGGAGGTTATTTATTAAACAATACAGGTCTTAATGCATTAAACATAAATAATTTAGCTTCAGATAGAAACGTTGCTACAGGATATTATGAGTCTGGTGCAAATGCTACAAACTCTCCAATTTTATCTACTTTGTTTTTAGAGAAATCTGATTTCATTAGATTAAATACAGCTCGTGTAGGATACAATTTTGATTTAAAAGGATTAAGCTGGATCAACGGATTAACACTTTATGTTACAGGTCAAAACTTGATTACGATTACACATTATACAGGATATGATCCTTTGATTAATAGTCCAAAATCAAACGGTGGAAACCAATCTATTGGTATTGATTATGCTAGTTACCCAACTTCTAGAACTTTTAGTTTTGGAGCAACTTTAAAATTATAATTTATTATGAAGACAAATACATTTTTTAATATAAAGACATTAGCCTTATCTTCTTTTGTTTTACTTTTTGCTAACTGTACAAGTTTAGACGAAAAAGTTTTAGACGAGGTTTTAGGAGAAAACGGTTCTAATCCAGCTGGAGCACTTGCAGCAGCTTACGACAGATTAGGAGACGGAACTTTTACAGATCACGGAGCTGTTTTTGCTATGCAGGAATACTCTTCAGACGAAGCTATTTTACCAACTCGCGGAAGTGACTGGGGAGATGGTGGAAAATGGAGAGCGATGCACGAATTTACATGGCAGTCTGATAATGCTGTTATTGGAAGCAACTGGGATTTGTTGACAAACGGAATCACACGTTCGCTTACTGCAATTCAGTCTGCAGAAACAAGTACAATTCCAGAAAAGAAATTGTTTTTGGCAGAAGCTAAAGGACTTTTAGCATACTATTTATACACAACATTAGATTTATACGGACAAGCGCCATATAGAGATCCAATGAATCCAAATGCGCCATTGCAAATCTTAAAAGCAGATACTCAAATCGATCAATTGATTAAAGATGTAGAAGCATTGATTCCAGATTTGGCAAGTATGGGCGAGCAGCAAACACACCACGGAAGATTTACAAAAGAAGCTGCTTATGGTTTCTTAAGTACAATGTATTTAAACCGTGCTGTATTTAAAGATCGTTTTAATGCATCTTCTAATTTTAATTTTACTGAGCCAGCTGTAACCGGTACAGGGTCAGATATGGACCGTGTTATTTACTATACATCATTATTGATCGATTCAGGAAAATACAAATTAGAAAGCGATTATTTTAAAAACTTTGCAAGAACTAACGACAACGGAAGTGAGCTTATTTTTGCGATTGTACAAAAAATCGATTACATCAGAAACGGTTCTAACAGTTTTGCTTATGCCTCTATGGAGCGTAACCAAAGAACTTCTGCTGCAAACAGAGGAACAAATTCATCATGTATAACTCCAGAGTTTTACGCAACTTGGAATAATAATCATGATGATCCAAGATTTAATCAGGCATATCAGTACTCAGACGGAACATGGTTTACAAATGACGGCACAACCCCAAGTGTCCCAGCAACAGACATTGTACCAAAAAGCGCTGGTCTGCCATGGTTTCACTTTACAAGAGGTATTATAGCAGGACCACAATATGGACCAATATTATTGCCTTCAGGATCTTTAGAAATGGTTGGTGGACGTATTAAAGTTTCTCCATTATACATGGAAAAAAGCACGACTACAAGAATGGATTTTACACCATCATTAACATTTAAAGACCCAACTCAGGCAGTATTTGCTCAAAACGAAATCAATCAGGGAGCTCGTTGTTTTAAATACGAATTTGACCCAGAAGGAGGAAATGGTAATAGTAATGTTGATATGCCATTGTACCGTTTAGGTGGAATCTACACTATGAGAGCAGAAGCTTATTTTAGAAAAGGAAACACAGGAGCTGCACTTCAGGATTTAAATATTTTACGTACTAGCAGAAAGAGAGAATCTTTATACGGAAGTGCTCCAGGAAAAACGCTTACTGCTATCGATGCAACAGTATTGTATAACGAAATAGGTTTTGAATTATACTGGGAATTGTACAGAAGACCACAAATGATCCGTTTCGGAAAATTTGATTTGGCAGGAACTGCAAAACCAGTTTCACAGCCATTCAGAAGAATATTCCCAATTCCTCAGACAACAATTGATGTGACGAAACAATTCACTCAAAACCAAGGATATAATTAAAATTTTGTGTTAGTTTATTTTTTTTTTACAAAGGGCCTGTTTCGCAAGAAACGGGCTTTTGTTATTTTATAAAATACACTAAATAATCAGATAGTTATTCTGTAAGAAATGAATCATAAAATATAAGAATAAAATGACAATCTGTGGGTAATTTTGAGTAAAATTTTAAACCTTTTTCTTTTGAATTTAGTTTGAAAATCCAAGCAAAATTTATAATAAACTCAAATCAAATATCATGATACATCAAATTGATACTACAGATAATATTGTAGCTTTTAGAGCATTGGCAGAAGTTACCAAAGAAGATTTTTTAACTGCAGTTATTCCTGCGGTAGAACATTTGGTAAAAGAAATCAACGAAATCAATTTCTTATTGGTTTTAGATACCGATATTAAAAATTTTACTGCTGGTGCATGGCTTCAGGATGCATTGCTAGGTCTAAAACATCTGGGAAAATGGAACAGAGCAGCAATCGTTACCGATACAGATGAAATCATTTCTTTTACTAACGGATTCAGCTATATCGTTCCTGGTGAATTTAAAGGTTTCAAAAAAACAGAATTCAATAAAGCCTTGAATTGGGTTGAAGGAAATATTTCTTTTTAAAAGGTTCAAAGGATCTGAGGTGCAGAGGGACAAAGGTTTTCTTTAGAGGCGCATGGCAGTTCGCCTAGCTTATGTTACCACAAATCAATATCGTTAGTGTTTTTCTCTCGCAGATTTTGCAGATTCGGCGGATTTTGTAATAAATAGATAATTGACTTATAGTTTATTATTTATGATTATACGCACAGTTTTGTCATTTCGACCTAAGGGAGAAATCACACTAGAAATTCCGTACCGTTAGTAACAATCTTTGTGGTTACGAGTGTGATTTCTCCTTTCGGTCGAAATGACAAGTTTGCGGAAGTACTTCGCGCAATCTTTGTCAAAGTTTAAACTTTGAGAAAGATTTTGATTGTAGAGTTTCTTGCAGAGATTTCTCCTCCGTCGAAATGACAAGATCGTGGTAAAAACTTGAAACCTGAAACTTGAAACTTGAAACTTCAATCTTCAAACCTGAAACAAGAAACAAACAAAACCTGAAACAAACAGAACCTGAAACAAAAACAAAACTTCATAAAAAAAGAGCAGTGTAAAGTGCTCTTTTTTTATAAAGTTTTGTTTTCTAATGATTATATTCAATACCGCTGCTTACGTGGCTTTCGTCTTTTGGTTTATTTCCAAATTTCTTGTAGCATGCAGTAGCTAATATGGGTAAAGCTAGTGAACCTACAATAGCACCAGTTATGTGATGGCCAGTTTTTTTCAAAATTGCTCCGGCAACCAAAGAACCAACTCCGGCTAAAACCATTTGTTTAACAGACAGTTTAGTAGTAGATTGTTCTAATCCTTGAGGTACAATTCCGTGTAAAAGCGGGTCTATAAAATTTAAATTTTCCATGATGTTAATTTATTTTAATTATACTTATTCTTAAATCTTTATTGTTTGATATTTTCCGTTTCGTTTTCAATTTTTTCAATTTCTACCTTTTCTTTTTTAATTGCCTGTCTTAACAAAGCAAAAAGACTCATATAGATATTTGCCATAAAAACCAGCGAAAAGCCTGCCAAAATATAGCCCCGCCAATCAATTAACAAAAGTTTATAATCGGTAAAAAATAAAGCACCAATTGTAATGTAATGACTAAAACAATATTCGCAGGTAAGGAGATAGAAAAACTTTCTCGACAATAAATAGCGTTCTGTCTGCGAATGTTTTACACACCATTCATGCGGTTCTCTAAAAATCTCTTCGTGCGTTACAGTCCAGCTGATACAAGCTATCGGAACAGCGAGTACAAAAAGCCAGATAATTTGAGTGCCAATAGTCATAATGAATCAGGTTTTTGAAAACTAAACTTATTCTCGAGGGTGATTTTCTGGATAATGCTCCGCGTCAAAATCATCCAATTCCTCATCATTATCCAGATCACCATCTTTTTCTATGTCATCATCCTCATAATCCAAACCTGTAGAATTGTCATCATCATCAAGATCACTTCTTTCTTCATCATTTGTAATAAGGCCGTCTTCATTTACAATTCTTTCTTCATTCGGAATATTTTCAGCTCTTAAAGTTTCATTTCGATTAAAATCATTCGTTTGATGATTAGTGTCATCTATATAATCTTCATTGTAATGAAAATGATTTTGTTCCTCATAAATGGCCACAAATTCATTTTCAATAAAAATATTTTGCTCAATATAATCAGGATCAGAAACACCATAATTATTTTCCTCGTTATGAAGATCAAATTTCATTTCATCATCATAATAAGAATTCATTGAACTTTCGATAAAAGTATTTTGTTCTATAAAATCAGGATCAATATGTCCGTAATTTTCATTATTGAAATTTTCCATGATATATCGTTTTTAAATTAATTTAAATATTGGGTGTTTTACAAAATTAGGAAAGGACCCAGTTTTAAATTTTATACAAATACAGTTTGTAGTTCTATAATTATCAGTTATTTATAATATAAGCTTCGTGCGGAATTGTGTAAATTCGTTTAGCCAGTATAGTTTTAATTTTAATAGAAATTAATTTTAACTTCAAAACATTATGGCTTCTGATAAAGTTACTGCCTGTTGTGAGGCATTAATAGAAAAAAAATTGACGATTACTTTTGTAGAAAGTGCATCGGCAGGAAAAATGAATTACGAATTTTCTACCGTTATAAATTCCGGACAAATCTTAATAGGAGGAATGGTTTGTTATCACCATTCGATGAAAGAAGATTTATTGTCCATTTCTCCCGGCACTATAGAAAAACACACTGCAGAATCTGCCATTGTAACCAAATTAATGGCAGAGAATTTCTATCGCTATGTAAAATCGGATATTTGTGTAGCCTTAACCGGATTAACAACTCCGGGCGGAAGTGAAAGTCCGACTAAACCCATAGGGACAATATTTGTACACATTGTTTTTTCTGATTATGAAATTGCAAAGCGTTTTCAATTTACAGGAGATGCCGAAAGTATTATCAATCAGGCGATCGATCATATTGCAGATTTACTTTTGTATGAAGTTCAAAAGGAGGATAAAAACCTTCCCGAAAACTAAATTACAATTTAAAGCATTAAACTTTTATTAACAAAAAGCGGCGATTCATTAGTTTATATTTGTGATAAGCATTTATAAATTAAAGGCATTCTGCCGTTTTATTGTATTATGAAAAGTATAGTTTCTAAAATTGCTCTTTTCCTATTCTTATCTTTGTCACTGGACTCTTACAGTCAGAACGTAAAACTACTTACCGTAGATCAATTGAAAGAAAGAATACAAAACGGAAAAGACAGTACATACGTTGTCAACTTTTGGGCAACTTGGTGCGCGCCGTGTATAAAAGAATTGCCGCATTTTGAACGTCTGAATCAGGAACACAAATCAGAAAAACTGGCAGTTCTATTGGTTTCAGTTGATTTTAAATCCAAATTAAATTCTGGTGTAATTCCATTCGTAAAAAGAAAAAATATGAAAAGTCAAGTATTTCTTCTTAACGAAAGCAATCCGCAGGAATATATAGATAGAATAGAACCGTCCTGGTCAGGAAGTATTCCCGCAACAATCTTCATCAAAGGCGATAAACGAAAATTTGCCGAAAATGAATTTACCTACGAACAATTATTAACTGAATATAAAAAACTGTAAACAATGAAAAAAATAATCCTTCAATTAGTCCTGGCATTTACTGCCTTTCTGGCTCAGGCACAGACACAGACGACAACACTTAAAGCTGGCGATACTGCACCAGATTTTAAACTTAAAAATGTAGATAACAAAGAAGTATCTTTTGAGAGTTTTCCAAAAGCAAAAGGTTATATTGTAGTTTTTACCTGCAACACTTGTCCTTATGCAGTGGCGTACGAACAAAGAATTATGGAACTGGATAAGAAATTTAAACCACAAGGATATCCGGTAATTGCCATAAACCCAAATGATCCGGAAGCTTCTAAAGCAGATAGCTTTGATAAAATGCAGGAATTGGCAAAGTCTAAAAAATATTCATTCCCTTATTTATTCGATCAGGGACAATTGATTACCGATCAATACGGGGCAAAGCATACGCCGCATTTATTTATTGTGTCTAAAACTGCCAAAGGAAATGTGGTAGAATATGTAGGCGCAATAGACAATGATCCTGAAGGCACTAAAACCGAAAAAACAAAATATGCCGAAGATGTAATTGCAGCATTAAAAAGCAATCAGAAACCAACGGTAACGGCAACAAAAGAAATTGGCTGTACCGTAAAAAGAAAAGCGAAAGCATAATTTTTTATTGTTTTTAAAAATACAAAACGCCCCAATAATTTGGGGCGTTTTTCGTGCATGTATGTGAACAAGCTTACTTTTTATCGATTCGATAAAGTCTTCCTTGATCGGTTACGGCGTATAATGCTTCGTCTTTTCCTTGCGTAATATCTCTAAAACGCTGGCCTTCGCTGGCCAATAATCTTTCTTCTCCTGCAACTTTGTTGTCTTTAAATGCCAGACGTACAATGTGCATACCACTCAAAGAGCCTATAAAGAGATTGTTTTCCCATTCTTTGATTCGGTTTCCTTTATAAAAAGTCATACCGCTTGGCGATACCACAGGATCCCAATAATATACAGGTTGTTCTAATCCGGTTTGCTGCTGAATTCCGGCTCCAACTTTTTCGCCGCTATATTCAATTCCGTACGTAATTGTCGGCCATCCGTAATTTGCTCCGGGCGTAATTCGGTTAATTTCGTCACCGCCTCTTGGGCCGTGCTCACTTTGCCAAAGTTCTCCCGTTGTAGGATGTACAGCCAATCCTTGCGGATTTCTGTGCCCCATACTATAAAGTTCTGGTAAAGCTCCGGCTCCTGTAAAAACAGGATTTCCGGATGCAGGCTGACCGCCGGTTGTAATGCGGACAACTTTTCCTAAACTACTGCTTACAGATTGTGCAAGCGGACGTGTTTGCAATACAGAACGTTCACCGATACTCACAAAAAGATTTCCGTTTTTATCAAATAAAACGCGTCCTCCATAATGTAATGTACTGCTGTTTGGCGTATTAGAACGATAAATTACAGTGGCGTTTTCTATTGTGGCTTCGTTATCTGCCAGTCTTCCTTTCGCGACAGCGGTGATATTACCTCCTGCAACGGCTTCAGAAAATACCCAATAAATCATTCGGTTTGTGGCAAAATTAGGATCGATACACAAACCGAGTAAACCTCCCTGATCTGCAGGATTTACGGTTGGAATTCCGGTAATGGCGTTGCTAACAACTCCGGCTTGAGTAACAATTCTCATTTTTCCTGCTTTTTCGGTTACCAAAAGGCGACCGTCAGGAAGGCTCGCTACGCCCCACGGAGACGCAAGGTTGCTAGTAAGGATTTTAACTTCGTATTCTGTTGTAGTCTGAATACTTCCGGCTCTGGTTTGTCCGGCAAAGGCAGGAGTGTAAGAACTGTTTGCCGGATTCGTTTCTACTGGATTTCCTACAGTGCCAACATCGGGATCAGTACCTATTGAATCGTTGTTAGAACAGCTGCTTAATGCTAAAATACAGGTAAGTAGATAAATGCTTTTTTGAATCATCATAATGCTTTCAATTTAGGGTTAGAAATGTTTTTTTAATTATTAACCACACCGAAGCAGAAGATTGCTGTAAAAATAACCCGCTTAAAAAACGAGCTTTAGGTTTCTTTATATATTATTTACGTTCAATTTTCTATCAATGTAATTCCGCTAAGAATTCTTTAGTCATTTACAAAAGTTGCTGAATTTTCTATTTCTTAGAAAAAAAGCTAATTGACATTTACTTAGTGGTATGCTTTAATTTGAACGAAGGTTTATTGTATAATATTGTACGTAAGAATATTATTATTGTTTTTTTATTGAATTTCTTTTTCGTATATTACGTAGTGAAGTAAATTTAAATTCGTGGGGTGTTATTTCAAAAAAGATTTTAACACATAGAAACATAGGTTTTAATCTAAAAGAGATATAAAAAAGAAATTTATTTCTCACACATAGAAGCTATGTGAATTGCAACTAAGTGAAACGCCTTTTTTAGTGCATAAAACTATGTTTCTATGTGTTAAAATAATTGCCTCCAATAAATCAGTGCAGCAATTTTACAAGCTTTTCAGTTTTTTCATAAAAACAGGAAACGCTTCATTTATTTCGTCAAAAAGTGGATTTTTGCGGTATTTCAATTTGATTTCGCCAAATAATTTAAGTCCCAAAGCAAACTGAATGGCTTCTGACGGATCTTCAAAAAGACCTTTATTTTTCATTCTTTCGATAATTTCGAATATTTCGTCATGATTGGTAAAATCAATTTCCAGCTCTTTTGCAGGTTCAGTTTCACCGTTGGCATATTGTGTAAGTGCTAATTTTAAATGGTATTTATTGGCTCTTTTTTCCATGATACTAATTTTTTATTTCAACCATTTATCTACAATGGTCTTAAAGGTTTCTTTGTATTGTTCGCCAACTGTAATTTCGGTTTTATTAATAAAAATCGAGTTTTTACTGATCGCATTTATTTTATCTAATGAAACAATAAACGAACGGTGAACGCGCATAAATTTGGAGGATGGCAGTTTTTCTTCTAATGCTTTTAAAGAGATTAAAGAAAGTAAAGCTTTTTGAGAATCTTCGAGATGCACTTTTACATAATCTTTTAAACTTTCAATGTATAAAATGTCTTTCAGCGAAATTCTAACCCATTGATATTCTACCTTCAAAAAGATAAATTCATCATCTGCAGTAACGGATTGAATCTGATTGGATGCTTCTTCAGAAAGTTGCAGCACTTTATTTGCAGCGCGTAGAAATTCTTCGTAGCTAAAAGGTTTTAAAAGATAATCTACGGCATTTACTTTGTAACCTTCAATAGCATAATGATTGTAGGCTGTTGTAAAAATAATTTTAGGCAGCGGTCCCGGCTGTTCCTGTAAAAGTCTCGCCAATTCCATACCCGTTAAATTGGGCATATTAATGTCTAAAAAAACAATATCCGGTTGTTTTTCCCGAATCAGACTCATTGCATCTACAGCATTATCGCAGCTGCAGGACAATTCCAGAAAAGGAGTCTGCGCAATAAAAGTTTCTACCAGTTTTAAAGCTAAAGGTTCATCGTCTACTGCAATACATTTTAATACGGTCATTGTTCTAAAGTTATTTGCAGGTTTACTTCATATTTCCCTTCTTCATTAATACCACATTCTATAGAATGTTTGTGAGGATAAATAAGCTGTAATCTGCGTTTTGTATTCGTTAAACCAATTCCACCCGGTTCAGAGTTTGCGGTTTTTTCGAAGAAAGTATTGATTACGCCAAATTTAAGATTGGCATCATCTTGTTCTAATTTGATAATAATTTCGCTTTTCTCTGTTGCATTTACGCCATGTTTAAAAGCATTTTCTACTAAAGGTAATAATAACATCGGTACAATAGGATAATCTTGCAGTTTTTCGGGAATTTCTGTAGTAATCGTTAATTTGCTGTTGGCGCGAAGTTTCATTAGCGCAATAAAGTCTTTTAAAAATTCTACTTCTTTCAATAAAGTAGTACGTTCGCCTTCTGTGCTGTACAATAAATAACGCATCATGCGACTCAAAGTATGCAGTGCATTTCTGGAATCTTCTATGTTAGAATATGTAAGCGAATAAATACTATTAAGTGAATTAAAGAAAAAATGCGGATTGATCTGTGCTTTCAACATGGCAAGTTCTGCCATTGTTTTGTCTTGCTCCAGTTTCTGTTTGTGCTGTGCTGCTTTCTGCCAGTATTGCAACATAGACCAACTCGTACTGATACCTAAAACCAACAAAGTGAGCATTAAAACATAATTATCGAAATACGGATTTCTGTATTTGGTAAAGCCTAAAACGGCACTTACTTTGGTATGAACATCGGTTTGAGAAGAATAAAAATAAGCAATAACCTGCATGACAACAATCATTAAAAAAGCCCACGCCAGATAAGGAGAAGTATTGTTTTTAATAATGGTTTTTGGAACGACTATTTTGGCATTAGAATAAAACAAACCAATCAATAAGACCAAAACAATAATCTGCCAAAGCCAAAAAACATCAGGAAGTACAACCTTCCAGGTTAAGGGAATATAAAACAACATAATAAACCCCAATAACAACCAGCCAAGAATGTGAAGTCCGGCAAATAAGTAGGGTCTGAAAAAATTTGGTGCCATTATAAAATAGGATTTAAAGGCAATATTACATTTTATTTGAATACGATTTTAAACCAATCGCTCAACATAGAATCACAATCCTTAAAGAGCATTTTAGAGCCGATGAGACAAAAATTAAACACTCGTTTAATACATCTAAAATTCCATCGGATATTAAGTTATCTCTATCGATTGTGTTTTGCTGTTCGTCTATTGAAAAAAAATCGTACCTTTTATTTTATTTATTTTGTCAGTATATAATCGATAATTACACATTTTTACAATGAATAAGCAATCATTTTTAAGCATTCTCGCAGCATCAATTGTAATCGCTTCATGCGGTAAAAAAGATGATAAATCGGCACAGGCCGGAGGAGCACCGCAAGTTAAGGAATATAAAACTTTGACTTTACAGTCGCAATCTGCAACTTTAAACACAGATTATCCGGCAAGTATTCAGGGACAGGAAAATATAGAAATCCGACCAAGAGTAGAAGGTTATATCGATAAAATATATGTAGATGAAGGTGCCGTTGTAAAAGCGGGGCAGCCTTTATTTAAAATTAGCGCACCAGAATACGAGCAGCAAGTTCGTACGGCTTCTGCAAGTATAAAAAGCGCTCAGGCACAAGTAAGTACAGCAAAACTGGCTGTAAATAAAGTGCGACCATTGGTAGAAAAAGGAATTATCAGCAAATACGATTTAGAATCTGCTCAATATACGTATGAGTCTGCAATGGCAAGTTTAGCGCAAGCAAATGCAGCTTTGGTAAACGCCAAAGTTAACTTAGGTTACACTACCGTAACAAGTCCTGTAAATGGTGTTGTAGGTTCTATACCTTTCCGTTTAGGAAGTTTGGTAGGTTCTGCAACAGCTGAGCCAATGACAACTGTTTCTAGCATCGGAAATGTATACGCTTATTTTGCATTGAATGAAAAAATGCTTCTTAACCTTACACAGGAAAATGAAGGCGCATCTTTGGCACAAAAAATCAAAAAAATGCCAGCCGTTTCATTATTACTTTCAGACGGTTCAGAATATGATCAAAAAGGTCATATTGAAACTGTAAACGGATTAATTAATACCGAAACTGGTACTGTAAATATTAGAGCACGTTTCCCTAATCCAAAAGGAATTATCAGAAGCGGAAGCAGTACAACAGTGCGAATTCCGAAAGAAGTAAAAGACGGAATATTAGTTCCTCAAAGCGCTACATTCGAATTGCAGGATAAAATTTTTGCAGTGACAGTAGGAAAAGACGGAAAAACAAAAAATGTGAATATTACGAAACTTGAAAATACTGCGGGTAATTATTATGTTGTGACAAGCGGCTTAAAACCTGGTGATCAAATTGTTTTAGAAGGAGTAGCTTCACTTAAAGACGGATCTGAAATTAAGGCTACTAATGTGAGTGCAGAAACGGTTTACGCTGACTTAAAATAAAAGAAAAAAATGTTTAAAATATTCATACAAAGACCTGTACTTTCGACAGTAATATCGGTTATTATTGTCATCTTAGGAGTTTTAGGCTTGGTTGAGCTTCCTATTTCTCAATATCCGGATATCGCGCCGCCAACAGTAAACGTTTCGGCAAGTTATACCGGAGCAAATGCCGATGTAGTACTTAAAAGTATTGTAATTCCGTTAGAAGAGCAAATCAACGGTGTAGAAAACATGACGTACATGACTTCTACAGCAACAAATGATGGAAATGCTTCTATTAAGATTTTCTTTAAAGTAGGAACAAACCCCGATTTAGCAGCGGTAAACGTTCAGAACAGGGTTTCCAGAGCAACAAGTTTATTGCCTGTAGAGGTAACTCAGGCTGGGGTAACAGTTACAAAAAGTCAGAGTAGTAACTTATTGATTTTCTCTTTATATAGTGATGATAAAGCATACGATCAGACTTTCCTTCAAAATTATGCTAAGATCAATCTTGTACCGCAAATCCAGCGTGTTGTTGGGGTAGGAGATGTAACGGTTTTTGGAGCAAAAGATTACTCGATGAGAATCTGGCTGAAACCAGATGTTATGCAGCAATACAAACTGATTCCGAGCGATATATCGGCTGCTTTGGCAGAACAAAATATAGAAGCGGCACCAGGTAAATTTGGTGAAAACGGAAATCAGTCTTTTCAATACGTAATTAAATACAAAGGACGTTTAACAAGCGACAAGGAATTTGGTGATATCATCATTAAATCGGTCGGAAACGGACAAATGTTACGATTGAAAGATGTTGCCAAAGTAGAATTAGGATCGCTTAGTTATGCAGCAACTATTAAAACAAACGGTGTAGAATCTGCAGCGATGGCGATCAGCCAGACGCCGGGATCTAATGCGCGTGATGTAATTAATAATTCTAAAAAACTAATTGAAGAAGCAGCAAAAAATTTCCCAAAAGGAGTAAAATATACATTACTGGTTGACGTTAACGAAAACTTAGATGCTTCTATCGAAAAAGTAATCCATACTTTGATCGAAGCCTTTATTTTGGTTTTTATCGTTGTATTTATATTCCTTCAGGATTTTAGATCTACCTTAATTCCGGCAATTGCCGTTCCCGTTGCGATTGTAGGAACGTTTTTCTTCCTGAGTTTATTCGGGTTTACAATCAACTTATTAACGCTTTTTGCATTGGTATTAGCGATTGGTATTGTGGTCGATGATGCGATTGTCGTCGTCGAGGCTGTGCATGCCAAACTCGATCACGGTTATAAATCGTCTAAAAAAGCAACAATTGATGCGATGGACGAAATTTCCGGAGCGATTATTTCGATCACACTTGTAATGGCGGCCGTATTTATTCCGGTAACTTTTATTAATGGATCTACAGGGGTTTTCTACAAACAATTTGGTATTACATTAGCGGTTGCGATTATTCTTTCGGCAGTTAATGCCTTGACTTTGAGCCCTGCATTATGTGCTTTGCTTTTAAAACCTCATGCTGACGATCATAAACATAAAAGTTTTATCCAGAGATTTTATACGTCATTCAACGTTGCATTTGATAATGTAACAGGCAAATACAAACGTTCGGTTCAATTTCTTTCCGTTAAAAAATGGATTGTTTTGGCAGCTATTATTATTGCTGGTGCATCGTTATTTTATATGATGAAAACTACGCCTTCAGCTTTCGTTCCTGCGGAAGATCAGGGAACAGTTTTCGCCAATATTAGTTTACCGCCATCGGCTTCTATGGAGCGTTCTGATAAAATCGCCAAACAAGTGGATAGTATTGCCAATACAATTCCGGGTGTAAAAAACACGCTTCGTATTGTAGGGCAGAACTTTACCGCTGGAGCGGGAAGTGCCTACAGTATGGTTATTGTAAAACTAGAAACATGGGACAAACGTGATTTAAGTGTAAATGATGTTATCGGACAGCTTTTTGCCAAAACAAGCGGCATTCGCGAAGCTAACATCTTCTTTATTTCGCCTCCAACCATTCAGGGATTTGGACAAAGTGGTGGATTTGAATTTCAATTGCAGGATAAAGGCGGGCACACAACGGCTGAATTCTTTAAGGTTAATACAGAGTTTTTAGATAAGTTGTCTAAACGTCCTGAAATTCAATATGCAACAACTCCTTTTAATCCGGGTTTCCCTCAATATATGATGGATGTTAATCTGGCAAAAGCCAAAGATGCAGGTGTTTCTGTAAATACAATTCTTTCTACGATGCAGGGTTATTATGGTGGATTATACGCTTCGAACTTTAATAAATTCGGAAAACAATACCGTGTTATGATTCAGGCTGCACCAGAATTTCGTGCCAATACAGAAGGACTTAATAAAATCTTCGTTAGAAACAGTTCGGGAACCATGGCTCCAATTACAGAGTTTGTAAAAATGACCAGAGTTTTTGGGCCAGAATCTATTTCAAGATTTAACCTTTTCTCTTCTATCTCTATAACCGGAGCTCCAAATCCGGGGTATAGTTCAGGAGACGCCATCAAAGCCATTCAGGAAGTTGCTGCAGAAGATCTTCCTGCTGGTTATGGCTATGAATTCTCTGGATTAACGCGTGAGGAATTGGCTTCGGGAAGTGAAACTGTTTTCATCTTTATATTATGTCTTGTGTTTGTTTACTTCTTATTGAGTGCACAATACGAAAGTTATATTTTACCATTTGCTGTATTATTCTCGATTCCTTTTGGATTGGCAGGAGCGTATTTGTTCTCGATTATATTCAAATTAAACAGTAATATTTACCTGCAGATTTCCCTAATCATGCTTATCGGACTTTTGGCGAAGAACGGTATTTTGATTGTAGAATTTGCCCTCGAAAGAAGACGTAAAGGAATGGCAATTGTAGAAGCTGCAGTAAGCGGAGCAGTAGCACGTTTACGACCAATTTTAATGACCTCTTTTGCTTTTATTTTAGGACTTGTGCCTTTAATGTTTGCGTCTGGCGCAGGAGCTGTTGGTAATAAATCTATTGGTACTGGAGCTGTAGGCGGAATGTTAATCGGAACTGTTTTAGGAGTTTTTGTTATTCCGGTATTGTTTATCGTTTTCCAGACTTTACAAGAAAGAATAAGCGGTCCGGCCAAAGATGGTTACGATGACGGTGATGATGACGAGGAAGTAATGCTAATAGAAGCTCATAAAGAGTAATAATTTAATTAAAAAAAGATGACTCATAGTTCAAATAAATATATACTTATAGTAACCGCAAGCGTACTTTTGAGTGCGTGTGCAGTTAAAAAGTACGAGCGTCCCACAACGGTTTCTACAGATAAACTTTATCGCGATGAAACGTCGACAGATTCTACGACAATTGCAGATATGCCGTGGCAGACTGTTTTTAAAGATCCGAAACTAAATGCCTTAATTCAGAAAGGAATCGATCAGAATCTAAACCTGAAGAATGCGATAGAAAATATCGTTCAGGCGCGCGCCACATTACGTCAAAGTAAGTTAGCGTATTATCCAACCTTAAATTTGGATGCCAGCGTTACGCGTACCAAACAATCAGAAGCAGGACTTAATTTTCCGGCAGGAATCAATATCAATACCTTAACTACGACTTATAAATTAGGTTTAAGTACCTCTTGGGAAGCTGATATCTGGGGAAAATTAAGCAGTTCTAAAAGATCTGCTTTAGCATCTTATCTGGCAACAGATGCTGCAAAACAAGCCGTACAGACACAATTGATTTCTGATATTGCCAACAATTATTTCTTGTTACTGGCTTTTGATAAGCAGTTAGAAATAACAAAACAAACATTAGAAACCCGTATCAAAAATGTTGAAACGATAAAAGATTTAAAAGAAGGAGCAATCGTAACCGGCGCCGCTGTAGTACAAAGTGAAGCCAATCGTTATGCTGCCGAAGTTTTAATTCCGGATTTAAAGCAAAGCATTCGTGAAACCGAAAACGCTTTGAATATTTTAATGGGACAAGCTCCGGGACCAATCGACAGAGGGGTTTTGGGCGAGCAGGCAGTTCCGGATAATATTGCAATTGGTATGCCTTCTCAATTATTACAAAATCGCCCGGATGTACGTCAGGCCGAATTTAATTTCAGAGTAGCTTTTGAAAGTACCAATCTGGCACGCACTTATTTCTATCCAAGTCTTACACTTACAGCAAGCGGCGGCTTTTCGAATTTAGAAATAAAAGACTTCTTTGATCGCTCTATTTTTTATTCGATTATCGGAGGATTAACGCAGCCACTTTTTAATCACGGACAAAACAAAGCCAGATTAACAACTGCACAATCACAACAATTACAAGCGTTGAATAATTTTCAACAAAGACTTTTAGTTGCTGGTCAGGAAGTTTCAAATTCTTTGTATGCGTATCAAATGGCGGCAGAAAAACAAGATTCAAGAGCAAAACAAATAGAATCTTTAGAGAAAGCAGTAGATTTTACGCAGCAGCTTTTAGAATACAGTTCTGCAACCAATTATACCGATGTATTAACATCACAGCAAAATCTTTTGGCAGCACAATTAAGCGGTGTCAATGACAATTTGCAAAAACTGCAGGCTTTGGTTGATTTGTACCGAGCATTAGGCGGAGGCTGGAAATAAAAGTTTAAGTGGGGTAAAATCGGGTTTTCGTCGATTAGTTTTGCCTCTCGGTCTAAAGTATAATGCTAACGATAAATTTGGTATTATTTTCGATTTATACAAATCAAATTTAATACTTAACTACGAAAAAAAATGAAAAAACTAGGATTAGCTTTAGTGCTTTTAGTAAGTGTTTTTACACATGCACAAGTTTCTGTCAATGTAAATATTGGCACACCTCCAAGCTGGGGACCACAAGGATATGATGACAGCAGATATTACTATTTACCAGATATTGATATCTATTATGATGTAACAAACAGTCAGTATATCTACGATAATAATGGTGTTTGGGTACGCGAAAAAAGAGTACCTGCGAGATACAGAAATTATGATTTCTATTCAGGTTACAAAGTAGTTTTAAACGATTACAGAGGCGATAAACCGTATAGCTATCATACAAAACACAGAGCTGAATATCCAAAAGGATATGTTGGAAAACCTCAAAAAAACAGAGGACCAAAACCAGAGAAAAAAGCCAGACCACAAGGCCATAAATCAAATAATGGCAACGAAAAAGGAAATGGCAGAGGAAACTCTAAAAATGATCACGACCATTCTCATGGCAATGATAGACGTTAATTAAAATTTGTTAGATGAAAAACGCCTCCAATTTGGAGGCGTTTTTTTTATGGTTTTTTAGCCACGAATTACACGAATTACACGAATTGCACGAATTGCACGATTTTTTTTATTTGCCAGAGATTAAAGGGATTTTTACTGATTGAAAAATCTGCTAGATCTGCTAAATCTGCGTGAAAAAATTTACTCTCGCAGATTTGGCAGATTATGGAGATAAAAAAAATATTTTAATCCTTTAATCTGTGGCAAAAGAAATACACGATATTATAAATTAGTGCAATTCGTGTAATTCGGGGCTAAAAAATTACCAGTTCCCCTGCAATCCGTCTTTTAAAGCAGCATTGTATTTTTCTAAATCAAAACTATACAAATCTGGAGCTTTGTGTGCACCGCCTTTTCGTGATTCGTCTAGCTTAATCAGAATATCATAGCGAAGTATTTTTCTGTAGAAATTTCCTCTGTTCAGTTTTTTGCCCAAAATAATTTCATATAATTTTTGAAGTTCCGGCATTGTAAACTTTTCAGGAAGAAGATTATAACCAATAGGATGATTGTTAACCTGTTCGCGAAGCGTAATCAAAGCTTTGTCGACAATAGTTCTGTGATCCATCATAAAAGGCGGAAGATTATCAATAGAGTGCCATTCAACTAAGTTAGAATATTCATCAACAATCATCTTTACATTCGAATGTTCTGCCAAGGCAAAATACCCAATAGATACAAAACGCTGTTTGTGCCAAAGAGCATCGCTATAATCTTCAAAAGCGCTTTCAGAACGCTTTAAATTTCCAAAAGTATAAAATTGCTGCAGATAGATATTTTCAGTTCCAGTTCGGTCTTTTAAGATACGTACAGCAGCTTCATCAACATTCTCTTCCTTTTTTACGTAACCGCCCGGAAGTCCCCAATTGTCCTGCTCTTTCATTTTAAGAATCAAAACCTGAAGTGTAGTTTCGTGAAAACTGAAAATAACGCAGTCAATAGAAAGTGTCGGAATATAATTTTTCCAATACTCTTCAGACCGCTTTTCAATTAATTTTTTGAATTCCATTATGCTGTAATTATTTTCAAATTTAATCTTTTTCAATTTTAAATATCATGTAAATAATTCAATGTTCGGATATATTCCTGTTGAGAAAAGATTTTCTTATTATTAAAATGATAAAAGTATTGCTAATTTGATATTTGTTATTGATTTACATTGGTTTATGTGAAATTTAAGAACGTTTTATTTGCTGATATGAAAAAAAGTAATTAATATTGCTTCATAATGAAGCAATGATATTTTTTAAAAAGAATTAAAGCTTTCATTTCCTAAAAAGGATTTAAAACTTCAACTATGAAACACACCATTACAAAAACAGCTCGGGTATCTCTTTTGACCGCTTTGATACTTTCGAATTTATCTTGGAATACAGTTCCGAATGACGGAAATGTTCCTCAATTAATTACGATTAACGGTTTTACATTTAAGGATTTAAACCAAAATGGAAAACTCGATATTTACGAAGACACGCGTCTTTCTATACACGAACGCGCAGCCGATTTGGTCAAAAAAATGACTGATGAAGAAAAAGCAAATTTTGTGATGGGAACCGGAATGCCCGGTTTTGATGGTTTAACTCCCGTTGTTGGCGCAGTAGAAGGACGTGTTCCGGGCGCTGCAGGAGGAACTTACGAAATCAAACGTTTAGGAATTCCAGCGATAATTGTGGCCGATGGTCCTGCGGGACTTCGCATAAAACCCATTCGTGAAAACGATAAAAATACCTATTACTGTACTGCGTTTCCGGTAGGAACAGCTTTGGCTTCAACCTGGAACGAAGCATTGATTCAGACTGTTGGAAAAGCAATGGGAAATGAAGTAAAAGAATATGGTGTTGATGTATTATTGGCTCCGGCGCTAAACATTCACAGAAATCCTTTGTGTGGCAGAAATTTCGAATATTATTCTGAAGATCCGTTGGTTGCAGGAAAAATTGCGTCGGCGATGGTAAAAGGAATTCAGTCGAATGGAGTAGGGACTTCTATCAAGCATTTTGCAGCAAACAATCAGGAAACCAATCGCCTTTCGATTAACGAACATATCAGCGAAAGAGCCATGCGTGAAATTTATCTGAAAGGTTTTGAAATTACGGTAAAAGAATCTGATCCGTGGACGGTTATGTCTTCGTACAATTTAATCAACGGAACTTATACTTCTGCCAGAAAAGATTTATTGACAGATATTCTGCGTAAAGAATGGGGTTTTAAAGGAATTGTAATGACAGACTGGTTTGGCGGATTTGCAGGTTTTCAATCTATCAGCGCAGGCTCAAGTAATGTTACACAGCAATTAGAAGCGGGAAACGATTTGTTGATGCCGGGAATTCCTGCGCAAAGAAAAGCGATTGAGGAGAACATGAAAAACGGAAAACTTTCTAAAGAAGCTGTAGATAGTAATGTACAGCGTATTTTAGAATTGGTTTTGAAATCTCCGATTATGGAAAACTATAAATATTCGGATAAACCTAACTTAAAAGAAAATGCTCAGATCACCAGACAAGCAGCTTCTGAAGGAATGATTTTGCTGAAAAATGATCAAAACGTTTTACCTTTTACCAATAAAAAAGGAAAAGTAGCAGTTTTTGGTGTGACATCCTACGATTTTATTTCTGGAGGAACTGGAAGCGGCGACGTAAACGAAGCTTATACGGTTTCTTTAATCGAAGGTTTAACGAAAGCTGGTTATCCGCTTGACGGAGAATTAAAAACGTTGTACACGCCGTTTGTAGCAAAAGAAAAAGCAGCAGAATTAGAAAGTCGTCGTAATAAAGGAATTTTGGCTTTACCGCAAAGATTACCGGAATTAAAACTGGATAAATCTTTAGTAAACGAGAAAGCTTCATCATCTGATTTGGCAATAATTACTTTGGGAAGAAATTCTGGCGAAGGCGGAGATCGTACTGTTGATAACGATTTTAATCTGGCTCAGGATGAAATTGAATTAATCAACAATGTATCTGAAGCTTTTCATGCTAAAGGGAAAAAAGTTGTTGTAATTATGAATATTGGCGGCGTTATCGAAACCGCAAGCTGGAAAGACAAAGTAGATGCAATTTTATTGTCATGGCAGCCGGGACAAGAAGGAGGAAACTCTGTAGCAGATGTTTTTTCCGGAAAAGTAAATCCGTCCGGGAAATTAACGATGACTTTCCCAATGAAATATGAAGATACGCCGTCAGCAAAAAATTGGTTGGGACTTCCGGCAAATGATCCGAAAGAAGTTACATACGAAGAAGGCGTTTATGTGGGATATCGTTATTATAATACTTTTAATGTAAAACCTTCTTACGAGTTTGGTTTCGGAAGTTCGTACACCACTTTTGCATATTCTGGAATAAAAGTAAGTTCTTCAACTTTTAAAGATAAATTAACGGTTTCGGTTACAGTAAAAAACAGTGGAAAAACGGCTGGAAAAGAAGTGGTTCAATTGTATTTAAATGCTCCGTCTAAATCTATAGACAAACCAAAAGAAGAATTAAAAGCTTTTGGTAAAACAAAAGAATTAAAACCGGGAGAAAGCCAAACATTAACTTTCACTTTATCTCCAAAAGATTTGGCTTCATTTTTAGAAGGCAAAAGCGCATGGATTGCAGAAGCGGGAACGTATAAAGTTTTGGTTGGGGCATCCTCTTTAAATATCAAACAAACAGCTTCATTTTCTGTTGATAATGAACTGACTGTTGAAAAAGTAAAAAAAGCCTTTGAGTCTGATTTAAAATTCACGGACTTAAAACCTTAAGATTTGGTTAGTTATTTGTTAAAAAAGAAAAGCCTTCTAAAACATAAGTTTTGAAGGCTTTTTTGATTTGTTTTTTTCTGCCACAGATTAAAAAGATTTTCACTGATTAAAAAATCTGCCAGATCTGCTAAATCTGCGTGAAAAAATTACTCTCGCAGATTTGGCAGATTATGGAGATAAAAAAATCCTTTTAAATCCATATAATCTGTGGCAAAAAACTATGCTGCAGCGTTTTTTACTTTGTGTCCAATCAATCCAAAAGAAAGAATGATCAAGAAACAAACCAGCGGAATAATATATCCAGACTGAATATCATCATGGTTCATATCGATTAAAGTTCCCATTGAATAAGGCAAAATAGCACCTCCAACAATAGACATTACCAACCAAGAAGATCCAGTTTCAGTATTTGATTTTAAACCTACAATTCCCAAAGAGAAAATCGTTGGAAACATAATTGACATAAAGAATCCAATTCCTCCAAGTGCATAAATAACTACGATTCCTGTACCGTAAATAGCTACAACGCATAGAATTACACTCATTACGCAGTAGATTGAAAGCAATACATAATCTTTTACAAAACGTAAAAAGAAAGTCCCGATAAAACGTCCAGCCATAAATAAGAAACCATAAATTCCTAAATAGTATCCAGCCGTTTTTTCGTCTAATCCAGCGCCTTGTTGTGCGATTCTGATAAAGAAACTTGTGATACAAACTTGTGCACCCACATAAAAGAACTGCGCTACAACTGCCCAGCTTAAGTGTCTGAATTTTAAAACAGAGAAAAAGCCCGGTTTAATTTCAGCTTCAGTATGCTGTGGTTTCATTGATGGTAAATGCATGAAATAAAAGATCACAGCAACCAAAATTAAAACCGTTCCTAAAATAATATATGGCAATTTTACAGCGCCAGCTTCTTCAAGTAAATAAGCTGCTCTTGTCGCGTCTGGCATTGCAGCCATTTGTTCTTTAGTATGATTAGTTCCAGAAAGAATAAACAACGAACCTACAATTGGCGCAACCATAGCCGCCAAACCGTTAAACGAAGCTGCAAGATTTAATCTTTTAGAAGATGATTCTGCAGGTCCTAAAATCGCAGCATACGGATTTGCACTTGTTTCTAGAATGGTTAATCCACAGCCAATTACAAAAAGAGCAAATAAGAATAATTCGTAAGTTCTGGTATTTGCCGCAGGCACAAATAAGAAAGCTCCAGATGCAAAAACAACCAATCCTGTGATTATACTGTTTTTATAACCAAATCTTTTAATAAGCATTCCCGCCGGAATTGCCATAACAAAATAAGCAAAGAATACCGCAGTATCAATTAAAGTAGATTGGCGATTGTTTAGTTCGCAGGCCTTTTTTAAATGCGGAATCAGGATAGAATCCAGATTGTGCGCCATTCCCCAAAGGAAAAATAAAGTCGTAATTAAGATAAAAGGCAGAAGATATTGTTTACCGTTTCCGCCTTCGGTTGGCACTTCATGCTGATCGCCAGTTTGGTTTGTAATTTGCATTCTTGATAGTTTTTTTGAAGTTAATTTTTTGAAGTTAATTTTTTTGTTTCTCGCAAAGTCGCAGAATCGCAAAGTTTTAAAATATAGAAAAGAAAAACTTTGCGCCTTCGCGCCTTTGCGAGATTATTTTAAAGCTAATAGACTCAGAACCTTAGACCTTTCTCTTCACAAAAAGTAAATGATCACAAACCAAAACAACTTCGCCACGTTGGTTAATAATCTCAACATGTTCAGTAACAGCGCCCATTTCTGGATTTTTAGCTTCTCCTTTTTCAGAAATAGTAATTTCAGAGTGAATCGTATCGCCAATATGCACCGGTTTTACAAAACGCATTTTGTCATAACCTCTGGAAAAAGCTTCAGGATTAATTTCAGAAGCCGTTAATCCAATTCCGATACTGAAAATCATTGTTCCGTGAGCGATTCTTTGTCCAAAAGGCTGTGTTTTGCACCATTCTTCATCCATATGATGTGGAAAAAAATCTCCCGTATGTCCGGCATGAACCACAAAATCCGTTTCTGTTATCGTTCTGCCTACAGTTACTCGTTTGTCGTCGATTGTATAATCTTCAAAAAAAGTCGATTTGAAATACATAGTTTTATTTTTTTTTGGTTCACCATATAAGTGATATAAGTTCATTTAATTTTTCAGTCTTATATTGACTTTAATAAAAGCTTTACGCAAAATATATTAAATGAACTTATATAACTTATATGGTTCAATATTTTTTTATAGTTTATCTAGTGTTATGCCGCCATTTGCGTTGCTTATATAACACGCTTCGACAACTTTCATCGTTCCTAAAACGTCTTGTACGCTCGCAGATAAAACTTTATCCGAACCTTCTTTAAAACGCATTAAATTTGACATTGCGCCAATAAAAGCTTCCGGAAACCACGAACCTTCCAATTCAACTTTTGTCCATTCGTAATCATTACCGCCTTCTGTAATTGGTAAGGCATATTCAAACACATCAGGAAGCCCGTCGGGATAATTCATTAATAATCCCATTTTGGCTTTAATCGCGCCTTTTGTTCCTTCCCATTTTATGTAACTTTCTTCATGTTTAGGACCAAAATGATGATCGTGATTCGTATTGATAACCACGTGTTTATCTTCGCCATAATCCAGAATAATTGTTGAGCGGCTCGAAGATAACTTTTTTAGCGGATGTTTTGCAGTTTTTGCATAAACACCTTTTGGATTTCCTAAGAAAGAACGGATACAGTCGATATAATGCACACTATGAAAAAGAATTTCCAATCTAGGATGTTCTTTTATCAGCGGAAACAATTCCCACGGCGTATTTACCGTCACTTTAAATTCCAGATCGTACAATTCGCCAATAATTCCTTCATTAATCAAATGTCTTGCAGCGCTTACAAAAGACGAAAAACGAAGCTGGAAATTAATTGCAGCAACCAGATTTTTACGTTCACATACTTCAACAATTTCTCTAGCCTGCGCCAAATCATTTCCCATTGGTTTCTGAATCAAAACCGCAGCTCCGTCAGGCAATTGTTCTAATATTTCAATATATTGATCAGGAAGAACCGTAATGTCGTAAACTGCATTTTTTGGTGCGTGTTTTACCGCTTCGGCAACATTTTCAAAAACATGATCAATTTTAAATTGTTTCTGCAAATCATACGCTTTAGAAATCGTTCTGTTGGTAATGCCAAAAACAGAAAAACCAGCCATTTCGTAAGCTGGTAAATGAGCATCTTTTACGATACCGCTTGCACCGATAATAATAATCGGCTGGACTGTTTCGGGCAGTAAAGGTTTGTATGGAATATTCATTTTATATATGTTTTTTGAGTTCGTGCACCTTTGTCAAAGTTTTAAAATTTGACAAAGGTTTTTGCGCTTCAACTCGTTAATTTTGTAATCGCTTTTTGTGTTTCTTTTAAAAGTGTTTCAGACGAAACTTCGGTTTCAATTGCTTTCAAAACCATTTGATCTATTAATTCAGCAACCTTTGGCCAAATTGGAGTCTGTGGTAAAGTCAGCGCATTTTCATGCAGCATTTCTAATTTATGATAATATGGAATTAATGTATTGATTTCAGCATCATTCCAAGTTGATTTTCTGCATCCAATGCCGCCTTCTGTCGTTAATAATTTATCGCTTTCTGCAGAAGTTGCAAATCTCAAAAAGTCGTAAGCCAGTTTTTGATGTTTACTTCCAGAACCAATTGTGTAGAGCCAATACACATTTAGAGAAGCCGTATTATGGTTTTTATCGTGCGGTAATTCAGCGATATCAACTTTGCCTTTTACTTTAGATTCCTCAATCACTTCGCACATCGATGCAAATCCAAACCAATTGATTGCCATTGCTGCTTGTCCTTCGGCGAAAGCCAAACCAGCTTCTACAGAACCAAATTTTTTAGATTTTGGATGAACCGCTTTGTTGTTATTTACAATTTTCCTGTAAAAATCTAAAGCCTGAACTGCTTTATTATGATGAATGTAAATTTGATTGTTTTCGTTTAATAAAGAACCGCCACGCGTCCATAATTGTAGGCAGAAATCGAAAACCATATTATGACCGTCTGGAAAATTGGCAAAAACGCAACCGTATAAATTTTCGTCAGGTCTATTAAAAAATGTGGCAATCTGCATAAATTCTTCCCAGGTTTTAGGAGGATGAAGTTCGTAACCAAATTGCTTTTTGAAATTTTCTTTTTCAATGGAATTTTCAAATAAATCTTTTCTAAAAATCAGACATTCAGGCCCGTCATGAAACGGAAGTCCGAAAGTTCCGTTATTAATCTGCTGTAAATGCAGTAAAGATTTATGCCATCCGTCAGGATAATTTTCCGGTGGATTTTGATTGATTAATGAAGTTAAATCGAGAACCGCTTTTTCGTTTGCAGCATCAAAAATCCAATCTGTATTAAGATGTGCAATATCCCAAGTCCCGTTTTGAAGCCCTTTCTTTGCAATCGTTTCTACATAAAGATTATGCAATTCGTACGGAATCATTTCTACGGCAATTGAAATATTGTATTTTAGGCAGAAAGCATCCCACAGCTTTTGCAGTGTACTTTCGAAAGGATCGAATTTTCTAACGGCGATTCTAAATTTTTCCATCAGCAGTCAATAAATTCTTTAATAATTCGTTCGTTGTCCTGACCTAATTTTGGCGAACCTTTACTTGAAGTTAAATATTCACCATCAATTTTAATCGGGCAGCGCGTTGTTTTATAAGAGTAGCCATCAATCATTTGCACTTGCTGTGTAAACTCTAAAACCTTAAAGCCATCTGAAGCAAAAAGTTGTTCGTAGTTTAAAACTCCAGCGCACCAAATGTCTGCGGGTTCTAAAATATCCAGCCAGAATTGTGTTTCCTGAGTCTGTAAATGAGAAGCCAATATATTTTTAATTTCGTCTCTAAGCGTAAATTTATTTTCTGGAAAAGCCAGCAAAGCATCACATTTTAAAAGTGAAGCCAAAACTGGAATCGATCCCATTGCCAATGCTAAATAACCGTTTTTAGTTTGATAAATTCCGTAAGGCGCACCCAAATAGGCATGTGCATTATTGGTTTTTGTTCGTACAGGAAGTTCGCCGCCATCATTAAAAAATGTCGTAATAGTTTCAAACTGAAAATCAAAAGCAGATTCCAGCATACTCACTTCGATTGTACCTCCAATATTTTGAGTCGCTTTTCTATATAAAGCAGCCAAAATTCCCTGCGCCAAATGAGCGCCCGCAAGCATATCTACAATGGATAATCCCATTGGTACAGGACCATCTTCCTGATTACCGCTTAACCAGGTTAAAGCGGTGAGAGATTGTAATAATAAATCCTGTCCCGGTAAATCTTTAAGATCAGGATGGTTGCCAAAACCAGAAATCGAACCATAAATAACCGTTGGATTTATGGTTTTTACTTCTTCATAACTTAAACCAATGCGCTCCATAACTCCGGGTCTGAAATTATGCATCACAACATCGGCTTTGGCCAATATTTTTTTTAATTTTTGAAGTTTCTCCGGTTGTTTAAAATCTATAGCGAAGGATTCTTTATTTCTGTTAATGGTATGAAATACAGAAGATTCTCCGTTCATAATCAAATCAGAAGTATATAAAGTACGGCATATATCGCCCGTTCCCGGTTTCTCAATTTTTATAACGCGCGCGCCCAAATCTGCCAAACGCAGACTCGCAGACGGTCCAGAAAGAAACTGGCTGAAATCTATAATTAAATAATCTTCTAATGGTTTCACTTCTAATTGTTTAAAAATTGTTTGTGTATGTTTTCATTATCTTCTCCCACTTTTGGCGCTGCTTTTTTACTTAGCAAAACCGCACCATCAAGCTGAATCGGACTTCTTGTTGTAACCAAAGTTTTTCCCTCGGAATTTTTTACGGTTTGTTTCAATTGTAATTCATTTACAAAAGGCTGATTATCTAACTCTTCGTAATTCAAAACTTTACCACACCAAATGCCTTCTTTTTGCAATAATGCAATCCAGTAATCGGCAGTTTGAGTTTTAATTTTTTCGCCAAGAATAGTTCTAATTTCGTCACGCTGCACAAACCATTGATGTTTATCGGAATATTTACTTAAATCTAAACCAAGCACTTTTCCAATAAAAATTAAATCGCCCATTGCCAGTGATAAATAGCCATTCTGAGTTTCGTAAACGCCGTATGGAGCGCTCAAAAATGCGTGCGCACTTCCTTTTATATCGCCTCTTTCCGGCAGTTGTCCACCATCATTAAGAAAAGAAGTAATCGCTTCAAACTGAACATCCAAAATAGATTCTAGTAAACTTACTTCGACTAAAACGCCTTTTCCGGTTTTGGCTTTTTTAAGTAAAGCAGCCAAAATTCCCTGTACAAAATGATTGCCGCACATTAAATCGGCGACAGCCAAACCAAACGGAACTGGGCCTTGACTTTTTCTACCGCTCAGCCAGCTTAAGCCAGAAAGCGATTGAAGAAGCAAATCCTGCCCCGGTTTTTTTGCCCACGGACCTTCATTTCCGTAACCTGTAATAGTTCCGTAAATGATCTGTGGATTTATAGTCAAAGCTTGTTCAAAATCCAATCCGATTTTTTCCATTACGCCCGGTCTAAAATTGTGCGTCATGATATGCGCGCTGGCGATTAGTTTTTTTATTAAAACCAAATCATCAGGATTTTTTAGATCGGCTGCAAAAGATTCTTTATTTCTATTAATAGTATGAAAAAGCAAACTGCTGTCGTCTACAAATAAATCTTTTATGCTTAATTGTCTGCAGGCTTCGCCTTTTACGGGACGTTCAATTTTGATCACGCGCGCGCCCAAATCGGCTAATTTTAATCCAGCCGAAGGTCCCGCCAAAAACTGGCAGAATTCTAAAACAATTAATCCTTCTAGTGGTTTCATGTAGTCTGCAGGTTTAAAGATTTCGCGTAAAGCGCATCCATAACTTCTAAAACTTGTTCTTCGTTACCGCCCTTCATTAAATAATCGCGAACGATATCTCCGGCATGATCCTGAAAATACATGTGTCCGGAATATCTAGGACGTAAAAAAGCTCTTTCTAATGCCGGTAAAGTATTTTTAAAATAATCATGAGTTAAGGCATTGATTCTATCGCTTTTCCAAGCTTGTAAATGTCCCGGCTGACCTCCGTTATCGGCAAAAATATTTTGCTGAACCTGAGATGAACCTGTAAATTCGGCATATTTTACAGCTTCCTGAATATTTTGACTAAATGAAGAAACCGCTAAACCAGTACCGCCCAAAGAAGAAATCATATTATTGTTATTTAATGACACTAAATCATAAAAATGAAGCAGTTTCTGGCTGTAACCCGTTCTAGAGTAATTAGAATATCCGTAAGCAAAAGGGCAGTAGGCAATGGCATCAGAATTTACCATCGCTTCGTAAACCTGAATTGGATTTCTGTTAAAGTTTGCCGGATCAATTAATTGTGCCAGTTCTCTAAACATTTGCAAAGCTTTTTTTCCTGTTGCTGTAGAAATTACTTTTTCTTCAGACAAAAAAGGAGCTTCACCCAAACTGCAGCAAAACATGTAGAAACTCATTAAAACATCTACCGGAATTCCGGCAAAAGCAACCAATCCTTTTTTAGCCAAAGCCAATAAATCTTCGTACGTTTTAGGAACTTCAAGTCCGTTTTTTTCTAAAATATCCAAACGTGCAGACGCAACCGGAGTTGCAGCATCTATAGGCAATGCCCAAAGTTTGTCGTGAAAAACATAACTCCCGTACGATTTTCCAACCGTATTTATTTCCTGATCCTTTATATATTCTGGAGAAAGATAATCTGATAACGGCAGAATAGCTTTTGTAGCAGCGCCAAAACCTGTCCATGGATGATCGATTACCAATAAATCAAATCGTTTTGCAAGATCTTCGATAGAAGCGTCTGCAAATTCCTGTAAACTTCTTTTTTCCCACGTTATTTCAACGTTAGGAAATAACTCGGTAAAACGCTGTGATGTTGCCACCATTGGAAGTAAACCTCGGGTATGATTCCAAGTTATGCCTTTTAATTTTATCATTTTTTATAGGATTAAAATGTAGTATTGTAGTGCAATAAATAATAAATGTAAAATTTACAATTACAAAAGTAGAAATAAGATTGAAATGCACAAGAAAACCCGCATTTAATAACCTATATTTTTTGCATTAATAGAATATTACTTATAAAATATTTACAAATGGTTTAAAAAATGTTATAATATTTTAAAGTATGAGCATTTTAACACTTCGAGATCAAAATATATCGCATATATTAATTATTAAAATTACTTTTGTAATTGTAAAATTTACATTTATTATTTTCAGCTGTTTTGTATTGATCTAAATCGATAGAAATAAGGCGAAATATATTTTAGAAAAAGAATTAATCCATTATAAAAGAACAAAACAGATGAAATATATTGTTTGTGAAAAACCTCAGGAATTTCAATTAAAAGAAACCAGTATTCCCGAACCAAAAGACGGCGAAGTTTTATTGAAAATTAAAAGAATAGGAATCTGCGGAACTGATATTCACGCTTTTGGCGGAACGCAGCCGTATTTTGAATATCCAAGAATTTTAGGCCACGAATTGGCTGCAGAATACATAAAAGGAAATGCAAAAGGTTTTACACCAGGCGATAAAGTAACTTTTATTCCGTATTTTAACTGTGGAAAATGTGTTGCGTGTAGAAACGGACTGACGAACTGCTGTGTAAATATCAAAGTTTTTGGAGTGCATATCGACGGAGGAATGGCGGAATATGTTACAATTCCAGAACAATATTTATTGCACGGACAAGGTTTAGATTATGATGAATTGGCTTTGGTTGAACCTTTGGCAATCGCTGCACACGGAGTAAGAAGAGCTGCTGTAAAAGCTACTGACACCGTTTTGGTAATGGGAGCAGGCCCAATTGGAATTGGTTTGATTCAGTTTGCTAAAATTGCCGGAGCAAAAGTGATTGTTTTAGACGTAAACGATTATAGATTAAACTTTTGTAAAGAACAATTGAATGCTGATGAAACAATAAATCCGTTAAACGAAAATGTAAGTGAAAGGCTTGCCGAAATCACAAACGGAGATTTTGCGAATGTTGTAATTGATGCAACAGGAAATCAAAGTGTGATGAACAGTGCGTTTAATTATATTTCGCATGGAGGACGTTTTGTTTTGGTCGGACTTCAAAAAGGTGAATTGAGTTTTAGTCATCCTGATTTTCACAAAAGAGAATCAACTTTGATGAGCAGCCGAAATGCCACAATTGAAGATTTTGAATATGTAATGAAATGTTTGAAAGAAGGAAAAATTGATCCTAAAAAATACATTACACACAGAACTAATTTTGAAGAAATGATTACTGATTTTAAGAACATAACGGATCCTAAAAATAACGTAATCAAAGCTTTGATTGAAATAGAATAAGAATATTAAATAAAATATTTTAAGACACTTTTTGTCATCCTGACGAAGGAAGGATCTCCACAAGTAGCTCTGCAAAGATTTTTACGCAGCAATCTTTGTCAAAGTTTAAAACTTTGACAAAGATTTTGATTTAACTTGTCGAGTTTCTTACGGAGATCCTTCCTTCGTCAGGATGACAAAAATGAAGATAAGTATAACTTTAAATAACCACACAAAATGGATTTAAATTTAAAAAATAAAGTAGTTGTCGTTTCTGGTTCTGCTGGAAAAGAAGGCAGTATTGGAGAAACGATTATTAACCGTTTGGCAGAAGAAGGAGCAATCCCGGTTTTGGTAGACAGAAATGCGAGAGGTTTCGCTTACGCGGAAGGTTTCCAAAAGCGTGGCATCGATTCTATATTTGTGCAGACAGATGTTACTGATCCTGTCGAAATGGAAAATGCAGTAAAAACAATCGTTGCAAAATACGGACGAATTGACGCTATTATCAATAATGTTGGTGTTAATGACGGAGCAGGTTTAGATTCAAGCTACGAGGATTTTATGAATTCGCTAAAACTGAATGTCGTTAGTTATTTTTTATTGGCTAAATTCTCGCTTCCATACTTAAAAGAATCAAAAGGAAACATCTTAAATATTGGTTCAAAAGTCGCTTTAACAGGGCAGGGCGGAACGTCTGGTTACGCCGCTGCAAAAGGCGGTGTTTTGGGCTTAACAAGAGAATGGGCGGTAGATTTAATTCAATACGGAATCCGTTCGAATGCGATTATTATTGCAGAAAGTTATACTCCGGCATACGAAGACTGGATTAAAACATTGGAAGATGGACAAAGCGTTTTAAACAAAATCAACAAAAGTATTCCGTTTGAAAACCGAATGACTAAAACTGTTGAAATTGCGGATACGGCTTTGTTTATTATCTCAGACCGATCTTCTCATACTACAGGACAATTTGTTTTTGTAGATGGAGGTTACGTACATTTAGACCGCGCTTTAATTAGCGATGTAAACTAAAAGTTATGAGTAAAAGAATAGATTCGCATCAGCATTTTTGGAAATTCGATCCCGTAAGAGACAGCTGGATTGACGAAACAATGGCTGTAATTCAGAGAGATTTTCTTCCAGATGATCTTTTGCCAGAACTTCAAAACAATCAATTTGAAAGCTGTGTAGCAGTGCAGGCAAGTCAATCAGAAGAAGAAACCAATTTTCTGTTGGATTTGGCTTCTAAAAATGATTTTATAAAAGGAGTTGTCGGCTGGGTAGATTTAAGAGCAGAAAATATAGAAGAACGTTTGGCTTTTTATTCTAATTATCAAAAATTCAAAGGTTTTAGACACGTAGTGCAGGGAGAAGCTGATGATTTTATGTACGGTACAGCATTTCGCAAAGGAATTTCAGCCTTAAAACCATTTGATTATACCTATGATATATTAATTTTTCATCGTCAATTGCCGGCTGCAATAAGTTTGGTAAATGATTTTCCAAATCAAAATTTTGTAATAGATCATATCGCAAAACCAGATATTAAATCAGGAAATATTGATTCGTGGAAAAAAGATATTATCGAAATTTCAAAATACGAAAACGCTCTTTGTAAAGTCTCGGGAATGGTCACAGAAGCCGATTGGAAAAACTGGAAAATCTATGATTTAAAACCATATCTAGATGTTATTTTTGAAAATTTCGGCGCGAATAAATTAATGTTCGGATCTGATTGGCCGGTTCTTAATGTAGCTTCAGATTATACAGAAGTTGTAAAAACCTTGGAAGATTATATGAAACATCTTTCTATTGAAGATCAGAATAAAATTTGGTTTGAGAATGCTAAGAAATTTTATAAGTTAAAGGATTAATTACAATTTGACCTCACAGTTTTGTCATTTCGACGAAGGAGAAATGACAAAAAAGACGCCAAGCCACAAAGAAAATATAACTTTGCGACTTGGCGTCTTTGCGAGATTATTATATACAATGAAATTTAAATGAACTTATATAACTTATATGGTTCAAAAAAAAATTAAAACTTCACAGCGCCTTTAGCAACCGTTTTCCCAACAGTTGTATTCTTAGAAAAATCTGCAGTTTTAGAACCGCTCAAATCAATATTTGCAGAAGCTTCACCGTCAATAGTAACCGCTTTTGAAGAACCTGCATTAAACTCGATATTCTTAAAAGACATGTTTTTTACATTGTAAATTTCGAATGCATTCTTGTCTTCAATATCCAAACTAGCATTCGTAATTTTGATTTTATTCGCATCAATAATAGAGAATCCTTTTTGCGCTTTTGCAATTAAATTCGTGATTTCGATATTCTCCAAATTCATTTCCGGAAGACCTTGTAAAAATACCGCTTGCTGAGCACCTTTAATCGTAATATTTTTGATTACGATGTTTTTAAACTGAGGCGTTTTTTCATCTACAGGCATCGCTTTATTAACCACTTTATCGCCGCCTTCTTCCAAAGTTTCTGCAATAGATTTTCCACCATAATATAGATTAAAAGAAATAGCCTGAGACGGAATATCAGTCATATTAATATCAGAAATAAAGATATTTTCAACCACACCGCCACGTCCGCGCGCACTTTTGAAACGCAAACCAACATCTGTTCCCATAAAAGTACAGTTCGAAACGTGAAGATTTTTTACGCCGCCAGACATTTCACTTCCAACCGTTACACCGCCGTGACCGTGATACACAATATTGTTTTTTACAATAATATTTTCGCACGGAACACCTCTGTCACGTCCGTCTTTGTCTTTTCCGGATTTAATACAGATCGCATCGTCACCTACATCAAAACTTGAATTTTCTACAACTACATTTTTACAGCATTCTACGTCAAGACCGTCACCGTTTTGAGAATACCACGGATTACGAACTGTTACATTTCTCACAATTAAATCTTCGACCATAAAAGGATGAATATTCCAAGCTGGAGAATTCTGAAAAACAGGCCCATCCAATAAAACCCTTTTACTGTTTTGAATGCTCACCATAACCGGACGCAGGAAGTCGTGAATTTTTTCAAAATCTTCTTTTGTTTTCAAATCCAAACGAACGTTCTGATCTGTCGGACCTTCTTTAGAAGCATTCATAAATACTTCTGACGGATACCAGCTGTTTTTTTTATCATTCAAAACACCGCCCGAAGCCACAAATTTTTTCCATTGGCTTTCGGTTAATTTGTCTTTTTTAACCTGTCTCCAAACTTCGCCAGAACCGTCCCAAACACCATTTCCTGTAAAAGCAACATCTTCCAGATTTTTACCATAAATAGGAGAGATACAACGCCAGGTATTTAGACCTTCAAAAGTGGTTTCTATAATTGGATATAAACTTTTATCAGGAGAAAATTTTATTAATGCGCCAGTTTCAGCATGCATTTCGATTTTGCTTTTTAGGATAATCGGTCCTGTAAGCCAGATTCCCGGAGGGATAATTACTTTTCCGCCGCCTTTTTTAGAAACAGCTTCTATAGCATCAGCAAAAGCCTTAGTATTCAAAACATAACCACCGTTTACCGCACCAAAATCTTTTATGTTCACACTGTTTTTCGGAATAACAGGTTCATTGACTTTTGCCATTTTAAATTCGATACCTTTATACGTATCATAAGAATCTGAATTTTGCGCAATTAATGTAGAACAACTCGCCAGCAAAAATGTTGCAGCAAGAAATAATTGATGAAGTGGTTTGGTTTTCATGTTAGTAGTTTTTTGTTGATTTTTTTATTGATGCAGAAATTATTCTTCAACATAAATAAGAAAATGTAATTGTAATCGATTACACAAATCTATTAAAAAAAGTTTACAAAACAGAATTGTGTCGAAAAATTAAGATTTTTGAAATTATTTAAACCATATAAGTGATATAAGTTCATTTAATTACTTTGTTAATTAATCTCGCAGAGAGGCTAAGGCGCAGAGTTTTTTATTCAATTCATATAAGTACAGTTTGTCATTTCGACCGAAGGGAGAAATCGCACTCGTAAGTCGACAAAGATTGTCTATTCCCTTTGCGGAATTTCTTTTGTGATTTCTCCCTTCGGTCGAAATGACAAAAAAGAGAAATAATCTTAGCGTCTTCGCGCCTCTGCGAGATTAGTCTAAAGACAAAACTTTTAAATGAACTTATATAACTTATATGGTTCAAAACAACACACATAACAGGAGGGTACAGGATGCCTATAATTTTATATTCTTTTAAATTGTCCCAATTATTTGGTAAAAGTGTTAAAAATACATTTATTTGTAAAATTAATATTGTTTAAATTGAATGCCTCATAATTTTATTCTTAGAAAAAAATCAAAAAACTAAATAATGCACTTTACTACTTTTAAGAAAATACTAATCTGTTTTGCGATAATCTGTGTTTCATTCTCTATGAATGCAGCCGAAATATGGGTATCAAAAAACGGAAGCGATAAAAATGCCGGAACAAAAGCAAGTCCGCTGGCGACCGTACAAATGGCGGTTAGAAAAGCCAGAGAATTACGCCGACTAAAAGACGCTTCTGCAAAAGACGGTATTCGCATAATAGTAATGGACGGAACGTATTATTTAAGCGAACCAATATTTATAAGACCTGAAGATTCCGGAACTCCGGAAAGTCCGACAACGATTATTGCCGATGCCAACGCAAAACCAATTTTAAGTGGCGGTGTTGAAATCAAAAACTGGACAAAATCTCAAACAATAATCAACGGATTAAAAAAAGGAACCGTCTGGGTTGCAGATGCGCCAACACAAGCGGGAGCTTTAATTAACTACAGACAACTTTGGGTAAACGGAAAAAAAGCCGTTCGCGCTAAAAGTACCGCCGGAAATCAAATGGATCGAATTTTATCTTGGGATCATGAAGCGCAGACTTGCTGGATTCCGTTTAAAGATAAATCGGTTAAGTTCGAGCCGGGAATGGAAATGTTTATAGTGCAATGGTGGTCTACGGCAAATCTTCGCATCAAAAATATTGAAGTAAAAAAAGACAGCGCCAGACTTTCGTTTGAAGAACCAGAAGGAAGAATTCAAAGCGAACATCCGTGGCCGGCGCCATGGATTTCTAAAAATAACGGAAATTCTGCTTTCTATTTAAATAACGGAATCTCAATGTTGAATGAACCTGGCGAATGGTTTTTAGATAGAAAAAATGCCAAAATCTATTACATTCCGAAAGCGGGAGAAGAAATTAATTCAGTAAAAGTTACAGCGCCTGTTTTAGAAAATCTGGTAGAAGTAAAAGGAACAATTGACTCGCCTGTTCATCATTTTAATTTTGGCGGCATTTCGTTTCAATACAGCAACTGGCTTCGTCCTTCGCAACAAGGTCACGTGCCTTTGCAGGCGGGAATGTATCTTTTAGATGCTTATAAACTAAAAGAACCGGGAACGCCAAATCAGTCGAATTTAGAAAATCAGGCTTGGGTGGGAAGACCTCGTGCTGCGGTCGAAATCAATTATTCGAATAACATTCAGTTTGAATCCTGCCGTTTTGAGCATTTGTCTTCGACAGGTTTGGATTTAAATAAAGGAACGAATCACAATACTGTAAAAGGAAATTTATTCAAAGATATTGGCGGAAGTGCCATCAATGTTGGGATTTTCTCTGAAGAACCTTTTGAGGCGCATTTGCCTTTAATCATAAAAGATGAAAGAGAAATGTCTTCGGATGAAATTATTGCCGATAATTTAATCACCGATGTAACCAATGAAGATTGGGGAACTTTAGGAATTGCAGCAGGTTTTGTTCGAAATATTACGATTGAACACAATGAGATTTCGGATGTTTCGTATTCCGGAATTTCAATGGGCTGGGGTTGGACGCATACGCCAAACGTGATGCAGAACAATAAAATCCTGGCCAATAAAATTCATCATTATGCCAAACATCTTCATGATGTAGCGGGAATTTACACGCTTTCGGCTCAGCCAAACAGCCGAATCGAAGAAAATTATATTGACAAAGTCTACAATAGTCCGTATGCGCACGATCCGTTTTTATGGCTGTATTTGTATACCGATGAAGGTTCGGAAGGTTTTACGATCAAAAACAACTGGATTGCCGAAAAGAAAATCCTGAAAAACCATAACGGCCCAAAAGGAAATATCTGGGAGCACAATGATCCGTATGTAAGCTCGAAAATTATAGAAGCTTCTGGAATTAGAGCACCTTATAAAGCTTTAGAAAAAGAAGTCGTAATCGACGAAAAATGGGGATTGCAGGAAATGCCAAAACCGTATGCGATTGAATTAATCGGAAATGATTTCGACATCGAAAAAATCAAATCGACTTTGACAGGTTTCAGAATTGTAGGTCAGGAATTGTACCAATGGAAAAATCATCTGGTGATTTACGGAAAAATGAATGAGCCGGAAAGAACGAAACGAAAACTGGCAGGTGCTTTTCCTTCTTTACAAATAAAAATTTATGAAGATCTGGTTTATGATTTCCAAAATTTTGAAAGATGTAAAGATTCAAAACCGGCATCAGATTGGGAAAATATTGTATTGACAGCGAATTTACCTTCGGATGAAAAACTACAGAAAGAATATGTAGAATATCACAAAACACAATTCGAAAAATGGCCGGAAGTTGCCAAAGGTTTCTGTAATGCCGATTTCCAGCAATTGCAAGTCTTTAAAAACGAAAGACAATTGATCTTGGTAATCAGTATTCCGAAAGGTGAAAATCTGGATAAACTAAATCCAAAAACAACCCAAAACAATCCGCGTGTAGACGACTGGAACACTTTAATGAAAAAATACCAAACCGGAATCGAAGGCACAAAACCAGACGAAACCTGGATTTTCTTAAACAAAGTGAATGTAGAAGAGAAAAAGTAGAACAAAGAAAATAGAACAAAGAGTATAGAAAAATCTCCTCCATCTGCATAATCTGCGAGAGAAAAATCTAAAATCAACAATCTAAAATAACCACTCACCTCATGTTAAAAATAGCCATTCTAGGACTTGGAGAAGGACGAAGCACAATGTCGGCAGCTATAGAAAGTTCAAAAGTAGAACTTGTAAAAGTGTGCGACCGAAACGAAGAGTTGTGCAAACAAAGAGCAAAAGAATTTGATTTTCATTCGTACACCACCAATTACGATGATTTATTAAAAGACGAATCAATAGATATCATTGCGATTTATACGCCCGATCATCTTCATGCACAACACGTAAAACAAGCTTTATTGCATGGGAAACATGTTGTTTGTACAAAACCATTTATCGATGATCTTTCGGATGCTAAGGAATTATTAGAACTAAGTAAATCAACAGGCAAAAAAGTTTTCATTGGTCAGAGTTCACGTTTTTTCGAACCAGCCAAAAGACAAAGAGCCGATTACGAAGCAGGTTTAATTGGCGATTTAATTACAATTGAAGCCCAATATCACGCCGATCACAGATGGTTTTTGAAGAAAGAATGGTCTTTGTTGCAATCTTTTAAATGGTTGTACGGAGGTTTAAGTCATCCCGTAGATTTTATTAGATGGTATCTTCCAAATATTGAAGAAGTTATGGGGTACGGAATGATAAGTAGTAACGGAAAATCTGCCGGATTAAAAAATGAAGATACGATGCACTTTATCTTCAAAGCAACCGACGGTAGAATTGCGCGTGTGAGCGGTGTCTATACTTCGCCAACGCAACCTGCACAACGCGACAGCGGAATGAGTACGATTTTGAGAGCAACAGAAGGAGCAAGTCAGGCCGATTATCACGAATTGCGTTATGCGGTTACCGATAAAACGGGCGAAGAAAAAGTAATTACCTGGGGCGACAGTACATTAAAATATTATTTCCGTTTTGAAGGACAAAGCCATCACGCTGGGGAATATCAGAATTATTTAGAATATTTTGCAGACAGTATTGAACAGGATTTTGAAGCTTATCCAAACATGGAAGAAGGAATCGGAACTGTGGCTTTATTACAGGCAATGGATAAAACTTTACAAACTGGAATGCCGGTTAAAATTGCCGATATTCTTAACGAATACGGACTATGAACAGCATCTACGATAAATTAACCACGCTCGATTTTGTAATTGTTGGGATTTATTTAGTGACTTTATTGGTCATTGGATATATTGTGAGTGTAAAGCAGAGCAAGAAAAACGAAACACTTTTTCTAGCCGGAAATTCGCTAAACTGGTACAATATCGGGTTTAATATGTGGGGAACCAATGTTGGCCCTTCGTCGTTATTGGCTTTTGCGAGTATTGGTTACGCAACTGGAATTGTTGCGGGAAATTTTGAGTGGTACGCTTTTGTGTTTTTACTGCTTTTGGCGATGGTTTTTGCACCGCGTTACATTGCGAGTAAAGTCAGCACGATGCCCGAATATATGGGAAAACGCTACGGCGACAGCACGCAGAATATTCTGGCTTGGTATGCTTTGGTAAAAATCTTAGTAAGCTGGCTTTCTTTAGGATTATTCAGCGGAGGTGTTTTGGTGCGTCAGATTTTAGGAATTCCGATGTGGCAGAGTGTTACTGTTTTAGTGATTTTTTCGGGAATATTTACGTTTGCCGGAGGATTAAAAGCCATTGCAAAAGTCAACGTTTTTCAAATGATTTTATTGATTGTCGTTTCCTTGACTTTGTCGTATTTAGGTTTGCAAAAAGTGGGCGGAATTGGTGCTTTAATAGATAAAACACCTTCTAATTTCTGGAATTTAGTACAGCCTGCAAACGACGCACATTATCCGTGGACAGCCATTTTGTTAGGCTATCCCGTTGCGGCCGTTGCTTTCTTTTGTACCGATCAATCGATGGTGCAGAGTGTTTTGGGAGCAAAAAATCTGGAACAGGGACAATTGGGTGTAAACTTTATTGGATGGCTAAAAGTGATGGCTTTGCCATTGTTTATTTTGCCTGGAATTTTGTGTTACGTTTTATATCCTGAATTGGGCGAAAACTCCGATTTGGCTTATATGACGATGGTTACGAATCTTTTCCCAAGCGGAATGAACGGTTTAGTAATCTGTGTTATGATTGCCGTTTTGGTGGGAACAATTGGTTCTTCGCTAAATGCTTTGAGCACCGTTTTTACGAATGATATTTATGTAAAGAAAATCAACCCGACGGCGACAATTAAAGACCAGATTAGAATTGGTCGTTTAACAATTGCAGTTGGTTGTCTATTTGCGATTTTGATTGCCATTGCGATTGACAATATCAAAGGGCAGAATTTATTCAACATCTTTCAGGCAGTTTTAGGATTTCTGGCGCCTTCGTTATCTGTTGTTTTCCTGCTGAGTGTTTTCTGGAAACGCACCACCAAAAAAGCAGTAAACTTTACCTTATCATGGGGTTCTGGGTTTAGTCTTTTTGTTGGGGTTTTGTATCTATGGATTTTCCCTGCCGATAAATATCCGGTTTGGCCTCACTTTTTATTGATTTCGTTTTACATTTTTGCGGTCTTAACCATTACAGCAATTGGTATTTCATTAACCGATAAAAATCCTGAAACTAATTTTTCTGATGAAACTGATATTCCGAAAACAAGTAAAAAAGTGAAGTTGTTGTTTGGGTTGTTGGGAGTGATGATTTTGGTTTTGTATTTGGTTTTTAATGGGAATTAATTGATTTCAAGGAATTATAAATCAACAAAAACACACATAGGTTCATTGGAAGCTGTGTGTGTTTTTATTTTGCAGAGAAGTTTGCTCGCAAAGAGGCGAAGACGCAAAGTTTATTTCAAAGCTTAAAAAAAAACCTTTGTGACTTCGCGACTTTGCGAGATTAAAAATTAAGCCTTTTTACGCCCTTCAATATTCGGCAAAAAACCAGTAATCACCCCAATCAACGGCAGAAACGCACAAATTTTAAATACATATTCGATACTCGTTGCATCGGCGATTTTTCCTAAAACAGCAGAACCCAATCCGCCCATTCCGAAAGCAAATCCGAAGAAAAGACCGGCTACTAGACCCACTTTTCCGGGCATTAATTCCGTTGCATAAACCAAGATTGCAGAGAACGCAGAAGAAAGAATCAATCCGATAACTACAGATAAAGTTCCGACCCAGAATAAAGAAACGTATGGCAACATCAACGTAAAAGGCGCAACACCAAGAATCGAAACCCAGATAACATATTTTCTTCCGTAACGGTCGCCAATTGGTCCGCCGATTAAAGTTCCCGCGGCCACAGCGCCGGAGAATAAAAATAAATAAACCTGCGACTGCTGAATGCTTACATGAAATTTATCAATCAAAAAGAAAGTATAATAACTTGTAATACTACTCATGTAGAAGTATTTAGAGAAAATCAAAACCAATAAAATAATCAGCGAAAAAATCACTCTGTTTTTAGACAAATGATGCGTTTCGATTTGTTGGTTTGATTTATTCGCCATTCTTTCAGATAAATGTTCGGTGTACCAAATAGCAATTTTGTACAAAGCAAAAATTCCGATCAGGGCAATAATACAAAACCAAGCCACATACGATTGTCCGTGCGGAATTACAATAAATGCCGCCAATAATGGTCCGATTGCACTTCCGGCATTTCCTCCCAATTGAAAAATCGACTGCGCTAATCCTCTTTTTCCGCCAGAAGCCAAATGAGCTACTCTCGAAGATTCAGGGTGAAAAATAGAAGAACCAATTCCGATTAGACTTACCGATAATAATAAGTAGATAAAACTCGAAGCGATTGAAACCAAAAATAATCCGACCATTGTAAAACACATTCCGATGATTAGAGAATAGGGTTTTGATTTTTTGTCGGTATACATTCCCACAAATGGCTGTAGGATAGAAGCAACGATTTGATACGTAAAAGTTATAATTCCGATTTGGGAGAAAGTCAGTCCAAAATTTTCTTTAATTAAAGGATAAATAGATGGAACAACAGCTTGTAAAAGGTCATTGATTAAATGAGAAAAACTGATTATAAAAAGTATCGAATACGTGGTTTTTTTGACTAATTCTGGATTTGCTTTAACGGTTTCCATGATTTGTTTTTGAGTTAATTTTAGTTTTAAAAATAACAGCTGTATTATTTTTTACAAAATTGAAAAAAATATGAATGTCAAAATTACTACATTTGGACAATGAATAATCAAATTCGGACATATCGAATGGCACAGGAACATGGATTTGTAATCAATCCACAGATTCCTGTTATGGGTTATACCGAAATGGTAAACAACGAAATGTGTATTTCGCATTCGCACCCAAGAGCGCAGCTTATCTATGCCACGCGCGGTGTAATGAATGTTGTGGTGGGCAATAACATTTGGGTTGTGAATCCGTTGCAAGGTTTGTGGCTTCCTAGCGGAGTAGAACATCAGGTTACTTTTCAGAAAGACGTTAATTATTACAGCGTTTTCATCGATCCGTCTTTTACGGGCGAATTGCCTTCAAATAGTTTTTCTTTTGATATTCCAATTTTTCTAAAACAATTGGTTTTTAAGATTATCACTTTTGGAACTGAAGGAAACATTTCGCCATCGCAAAGAAGAATTATCGATGTATTTTTAGATGAATTGGCTTTAATTATGCCAAGTGCCACTTTTCTTCCAACAACAAACAACGAAAGATTACAAAAAGTAGTGGAACTTTTGCTAAACGATGTTGCCAGCAAAAACACCATAGATTATTACGCCGAATTATCTTTTATGAGCAGTAGAACTTTATCACGCTTATTTATAAAAGAACTCGGAATGAATTTCAGCGATTGGCGTACGCGCTTAAAATTACTTGAAGCCATAAAAAGATTAGGCGAAAAACAATCTATAAAAGAAATTGCGCTCGATTTAGGTTACGAAACTGCAAGTGCTTTTATTTTTATGTTTAAAAAGCATTTAGGAAAAACACCTTCTAATTATATTTTGGAAGATGAGAATGAGGCTGATAAAATTTCAGCATAAAATCTGTTTCTATTTTTTGAATGAAAAATGATGATTGAATCTGAAAACAAATACGATCATTTTTGTTACAACACAAATATCTAAAATAGACAAAAATCGATACATCATTTTTTTTAGTACTAAAAAAGTGATAAGTCGTAATTTTATCCTTAAAAAATTATAAAAAACATTGAAGTATTATGATATAACAGGATAGTACAGGTTGTGAAATGTAAAAATAACACTTATCTTTAGCTCCAAAATAAACTTACTATGCCAAACCGCTTTCCCATTTTTAAGATTTTACTTCTTTTTGTTGCTCTCTTTAGCTGTTATTTAGTATCGGCGCAGGAAAAATCAAAAGAAGCGACATGGATCTGGTATCCAGGCGATTTCGAAATTTGGTTAAGCAATAAAATGCAGGTTAGACGTACAGAACGCGAAGCGGTATTTCCACCGCTTTGGCAATATTATAGTCCGTATGCTCTGGTAACTTTTCAAACAGAATTAGAGCTTCCGAAACCAGACGAAGTAAAAATCTATTCAGAAGGACCTTTTCAATTACTTTTAGATGGCGTTCAGGTTTACGGACAGCCAAAATCAATAACAATTCCTGCCGGAAAACATAAAATTTCTTTTAAAGTATACAATCAGGAAGTATTACCAGCCATTTATATTTCGGGTAATTATGTCAAATCTGATGCATCCTGGAAGGTAACCAACGAAGATAAACTTTGGATCGACGAAGCCGGAAAAGCACAACAATCCGGTACACCTTGGGTTCCTGTTGGTTCGTGGAATTTTGATTCGCCAGAAAATAAACCTTCCGGATTTAAACTGACAACCAAACCTTTGAGTGCAAAAAAAACAGAAAAAGTTGGTGCAGGCGAATTAGTAGACTTTGGAAAAGAAACTTTTGGTTATATTAAAATTCACGGTTTAAAAGGCAAAGGAAAAGTAGCGCTTTATTACGGCGAATCTCGCGAAGAAGCTTTGGATTCAGCTAAATGCGAAACCTTAGATCATTTATCTTTTGATGGAAAACAACCTGAAACTTATACACACAGTGGATCAAAAGCATTCCGCTATGTTCAGGTGCAGGCAGATGCAGGCGTAAAATACGATTCGATTTCGATGCTTTATGAATATTTACCATTAGATTATCGTGGCGCATTCAAATCTTCAGACGAATTATTAAATAAAATTTGGGATGTTTCGGCTTATACGATGCATTTAACTTCCCGTGAATTTTTTATTGACGGCATCAAACGCGACCGCTGGGTTTGGTCTGGCGATGCTTATCAAAGTTATTTAATGAATTATTATTTATTCTTTGATTCGCCTTCTGTAGAACGAACGATGTCAGCGCTTCGCGGAAAAGATCCTGTAATGGCTCACGTCAATATCATCATGGATTATTCTTTGTATTGGTTTGTAGGTGTTTACGATTACTATTTACACACAGGCGATACAAAATTCATCAAAACTTATTATTCAAGAATGAAATCGCTTATGGATTTCTGTTTAGAAAGAAGAAACAAAAACGGATTTCTAGAACCTTTAGAAGGCGACTGGGTTTTTATTGACTGGGCAGACGGACTACCAAAAACTGGCGAAGTTAGTTTTGAGCAGATGCTTTTGGCAAGAAGTTTAGAAGCCATGTCGGTGAGTGCTGAAATTGCAGGTAAAAGTGAAGATCAAAAACAATATCAAAAATTAGCTTCTGAATTAAAAACTTCATTGTTCGATGTGTTTTGGGATAAAAAAGAAAACGTGATGAAGCATCAGCGTATCGACGGTAAAATGCAAAATATCGTAACCCGATATGCGAATATGTTCGGTATATTCTTTAATTATTTTACTGAAGAACAAAAACAAAGTGTAAAAAATAAGGTATTGCTCAATAAAGATGTTCTTCAAATCACAACGCCCTACATGCGTTTTTATGAGTTGGAGGCGTTATGCGCAATGGATGAACAGAAATTTGTTTTAAATGAAATCCGTGATTATTGGGGTGGAATGTTAAATCAAGGCGCGACATCATTTTGGGAAAAATACGACCCAAAACAAAGTGGAAAAGAACATTTAGAAATGTATGGACGCCCTTACGGGAAAAGCCTTTGCCACGCTTGGGGTGCAAGTCCGATTTATTTATTAGGAAAATATTATTTAGGTGTAAAACCAACTGCTCCGGGATATTCAGAATATGAAATAAAACCAAATTTGGGAGATTTAAAATGGATGGAAGGAAAAGTTCCAACACCAAACGGAGAAGTTGCCGTGTATTGCAGTACCAAAGAAATTAAAGTAAAAGCAGGCGAAGGAGAAGGAAAATTAATTTTCAAAAGTGCAAGCAAACCCAAAACAAACTCTGGAACGATTACGGAATTAGCAAAGAATAAATATCAGTTGATTGTAAAACCGAATGTGGAGTATGTCGTGAGTTATAAGGCTATTTAGATTATTCATCCAGTATGTCATTGCGAGGAACGAAGCAATCTCACTAACAATGATATTAAGTTTGATTTTGCAAATGTGATTGCTTCGTTCCTCGCAATGACAGGAAGCTGATTCTGGAATCAATAAAAAAAATAAAAAACCAATGTTTTCAAAAAACACAAAATACAGTTTCAAATTAAAAACCGCTTTCTTAGCGCTGTTTCTCCTATGCTTACAAACAAACGCTCAAACAGCATGGAAATCAGCGTCATTTGAAATTGTAAAATCAAACTATAAAACATTCAAAACTACACAATACGCTCATGTATTTTCGGGAAGCAAACATAACATTGTTCGTGTCGCTCCTGAATTACAAGGATTGACAGGAATCGAACTTCCGTTAGATAAATATAAAAATGGAAATAATGCTCCATTACAGTTAAAATTTAAAGAAGCTGTTACGGTTTTAATTGGTGTTTTTCAGGATAAAAATACAGAATATCTTCAAGCAGATAAACTTCAAAAAGCCAAATTGATTTTAGAAAATGGCGCAACTGTTACCGGACTTCCTCCAGTAAATATCTATGCTGTTTCTTATCCAAAAGGAATACAAACTATCAATTTTGGAAAAGGATTATTTGCTTTTTTAGGAGTTGTAAAAGCTTCTGAAAAACTAGAAACAAGAAATGCGCAATTCCCAGACGGAAAATTATGGAACCCAACTTTTATAGTAGAAGGATTTTCAGATGAAAAACCACTTTTCGAAATTATCGGCGGAGAAAACAAGGCCATTATTGATGAAGGAATGTCTGGAACAGAAGGAATTCAGGGAGGTTTTGAAGGCGGACGTGTGGTAAAAGTCGGCGATACCTATCATATGTTTCCAACCGAGAGAGCGGGAGAAAAAGGCGTAGATTATTATTACGATCGCGTAAAAACCAAAATCGGACACTGGACAAGTAAAGATGCAATTCACTGGAAAAGAGAATCAACCATTTATCAGGCAAGCGGTGTTTATGCCGTAACCGAAGATGATAATCCGATGAACGATCGTCGTTCAGCGATTTGGTCGTATATGCCGGTTTTCAATGAAAAAACAAACAAATGGTACGGCTATTATTTGGCGTACACGGTAAGTAAAGAAATAGAACCAAATCATTCTTTCGGAAGAATTTGGCGTTGCGAATCGACTGTAGAAGGCATCAACGGAATTGGTGGTCCTTATAAAGATATGGGAATCATTATGGAACCTGGATTAGATTCTCAACCTTGGGAAGGACGTCAAGGTGTTGCCTCTTTTTTCCCGTATCAGGTAGGCGATAAATTCTTTGGTTTTTACAGTGGAGCATATCCATTTAATTCCTGGGCAGATTATCCAAAGAAATCAGGAAAAGGCTGGTTTGTAGCATTAGCCGAATCCAAAAGTTTAGAAGGACCTTGGTTGCGAATGAATAAAGGTTTGGAGCCGATAAAATCAATACATCCGCTTTTTGTTGAAAATCCAATAGTGAGTCAGTTGCCGAATGGATTATATATCGCAATTTTCGATGGAGGCCCGGACGGATGGGGACATCATTTACCCAATATGATCGGATATTCATTATCTGCAGATGGCGTAAATTGGCATGAAGCACATTATTTGCCAATAGAAACCAAAGTAGATAAATGGTGGGATATTATGAGAACACCGCTATGCCTAATCCCGGAAGGGAATGAAGTTTACACTATTGTATATAACGCCATAGATCTCAAAAAAAGATTTCATCCAACAGGAATGGTTAAAGTAAAACTAAACAAAGATGTAATGGAAGCTAGATTAGCTGAGTTGAAAAAATAGAACGCGGATGACGCGGATTTACTTCGTAAAAACGCTGATCTACGCTGATTTTTTTAAATTATAATGAAAAATTTTTCCGCAGATTAGCAGATAAAAATCCGTAATAATCTGTGTCTTTACGAAGTAAATCCGCGTCATCCGCGTACAAAATATACACAAAGAATATGAAAATTAAGTATTTATTTATTGCTGTAATTGCAGTCCTGTTAACAAGTTGCGCGACCAAATACAAGAAGCGTGAAATTACAGAAAACGTAATGCAGGAAATTTACAACGAAGTAAAAACACCTTATAAATACGGATTGGTAATGGTGCCAACAGACAACTCCTATAAAATGGATTGTCCAAGCGTTTTCAGAAAAGACGGAAAATGGTACATGACGTATTTAATTTATGACGGAAGAGGTTACGAAACCTGGTTAGCAGAAAGTGATAATTTACTAGATTGGAAATATTTAGGAAAAGTAATGTCATTTTCAGAAAATGAAAAACACTGGGATGTCAACCAAAAAGCGGGATATATTTCATTGCAAGACATGACTTGGGGCGGAAGTTACGAATGGGAAAAATACGAAGACAAATACTGGATGAGTTATTTTGGTGGAGACAGCAAAGGTTACGAAGCTGGCGTTTTGTCAATCGGAATGGCGTATACAAAAGAAGCGCCGATAAAACCACACGAATTTCAAAGATTAGAAAATCCGGTTTTGACACCAAAAGACAAAGACGCAAGATGGTGGGATAATAGTACGATGTATAAAAACAGTGTAATTCGCGATAAAGATAAATTAACGGGACACAATTTTATCATGTATTATAATGCCCGTGGCGATAGTTTAAATCCTGCTAAAGGTGCAGAGCGTATTGCTATGGCAGTATCGAACGATATGAAACATTGGGAGCGTTACGGTAATAAACCTTTAATCAATCACCATAAAGGAATCTCTGGAGATGCTTATATTCAGCGTATTAATGATACTTGGGTGATGTTTTATTTTGGAGCTTTCTGGACAGGCTGGAATCAAGGTGCCTTTAACCGTTTTGCCGTTTCCAATGATTTAGTAAACTGGACCGACTGGAAAGGTGACGATTTAGTTAAATCATCAGAACCATACGATGATTTGTTTGCACATAAATCATTTGTCGTAAAACATGATGGTGTTGTCTATCATTTTTATTGTGCTGTTAATAAAGCAGAACAAAGAGGAATTGCAATTGCAACGTCAAAAGATTTAGGAAAAAGTAAGTTGAATTTTGTGGCTCCGCCTGAGAAAAAAGCAAAGAAATAATGAACAATTTTAAAATACTATTATTATCCTTTTTTAGTTTTGGAGCTCTCCAGGCACAAACCGTTACAGGAGAAAAAGCAGGAATTCCAGAAAAACCTAAAAAATATGTTTACGCGCCGTGGGAAGACCCAACCGTAACAAGTATTAACAGAGATGCTTCTCGCGCTACAGGATATTCTTATACCAATATTGAAGATGCGCTTAAAGGTGACAGAACCAAAAGCCGATTTAAACTTTTAAACGGCGATTGGGATTATAAATATGCCGTAAATTTAGAAGAAGCTTCAAAGGATTTTTATAAAACAAAAGTTTCAGGCTGGGACAAAATTGAAGTTCCGTCGAATTCAGAATTAAAAGGCTATGATATTCCGGCTTACAAAAGCGCGGTTTATCCGTTTCGTCCTGTAAATCCGCCTTTTATTCCTAAAACAACCAATGCAGTTGGATCATATCAACGCAGTTTTACCGTTCCGGAAGATTGGAAAAATTTAAATATTACACTTCATTTCGGTTCCGTAAGTTCTGTTTTTCAGGTTTGGCTGAATGGTGAATTTTTAGGCTATGGAGAAGATACTTTCCTGCCTTCAGAATTTAATATTACACCGTATTTAAAAGCGGGAGAAAATGTAGTTTCAGTTCAGGTAATTCGCTGGGGAGATGGTTCTTATCTTGAAGATCAGGATCACTGGCGCATGAGCGGAATCCAGCGCGATGTTTTTATTATGGCTGAGCCAAAAGTGCGTATTCAGGATTTCTTTGTGCAGACCAAATTAGACAAACAATATAAAGATGCGGTTTTTAAACTTAGACCAAAATTAGAGAATCTTACAGGCGATACTATTAAAAATCAGAACTTTGAAGTTCAGTTGTACGATGCCAATAATAAACCATTATTTAAAGAAACTTTAAAAAAATCAGTTGATGCTATTTTAAACGAAAGTTATCCGCGTCTGGATAATGTTCGTTTCGGGATGTTTCAGGAAACGATCGAAAATCCAAAAAAATGGAGCACGGAAGAACCAAATCTGTACACTTTGATTATGGTTTTAAAAGATGCAAACAACCAAATTACAGAAGTAAAAAGCTGTAAAGTAGGTTTCCGTTCAATAGAATTTTCAAAAGAAAACGGCAAAATGCTCATCAACGGAAAAGAGACTTATGTGTACGGAATCAATCGTCACGATCATCATCCCGTTCGCGGAAAAGCTGTTACCAAACAAGATATTTTAGAAGATATTATTACGATAAAAAAGTACAATTTCAATTTTATCAGAACCAGCCATTATCCTGCCGATCCTTATTTTTATGATTTATGCGATAAATACGGAATCATGGTTATGGACGAAGCCAATCAGGAAACACATGGAATTGGCGGAAAATTAAGCAACGACCCAAAATGGACAAATGCTTATATGGAGCGCATGACCAGAATGGTAGAACGCGATAAAAACCACCCGTCTGTTGTAATGTGGAGTTTAGGAAATGAAGGAGGAAAAGGTCCAAACCATTCTGCGATGGCAGGTTGGGTTCATGATTTTGATTTAACGCGCCCAGTGCATTACGAACCAGCACAGGGAAATCCAAAATTAGACGGTTATATTGATCCGCTTGATCCCAGATATCCAAAAACAATCGATCATGCTTATCGATTCGAAAATCCGCAGGACGAACCTTATGTAGATATGGTAAGCCGTTTTTATCCAGGCGTTTTTACACCTAAATTTTTAGTCGATCAAAAGAAAGATACACGACCAATTATTTTTGTGGAGTATTCTCATGCGATGGGAAATTCAGTTGGAAATTTAAAAGAATTGTGGCATGAATTCCGTACGCTTCCAAGAGTTATTGGAGGTTGCATCTGGGAATTTAAAGATCAGGGATTATTGAAAAAAGATCCGGCAACCGGACAGGAATTTTTCGCTCAGGGCGGAGATTTTGGCGAAAAATACCATGACGGAAATTTCAATACCAAAGGAGTTGTCGATTCAAACGGAAAACCAAAAGGTTCGATTTACGAGTGTAAATGGGTTTTCCAGCCTGTGAGTTCAACAATGAAAGATGATTTTAAAATTGAAATAGAAAATCGTCAGTCGGTTAGATCTTTAGACTATTATATTCCGGTTTTAAAGATTTTAGAAAACGGAAAAATTATCAAAACGCAAATCCTTCAGCCATTAAAAGCAGAAGCAGGAAAATCGGTAACTTTAGATGTAAAGTCTTATTTGCCAAAAATGAAAAAAGAAGCAGAATATTTCTTAAACATAGAATTTCAGCTTCCGCAAAATGAAGATTGGGCACCAAAAGGGTATGCCGTTGCAGAAGATCAGTTTTTACTTCAAAAGAAAGAAATTAATTCATTCGAAGAAAAAGGAAATAAAGCTGAGGTAAGTGATTCTAATTCTGATTTTAAAGTAAAAGGAAAAACATTCGAAATCACAATTAATAAAACAAACGGAGCTTTGAGTTCGTATGTTTTTAATGGAGAAGAACAAGTTTTTGCGCCATTGCTTCCAAATTTTGTGAGACCACTGACAGACAATGATAAACGTGGCTGGAAGTCAAATAAACTTTTGAAACCATGGTATGTATCAAAACCAAAACTGACCAATATCGCTATTGATAAAAGCAATTCTCAAATAAAAATCACAAGTAATTATGAAGTGATTAAAGACAGTGCAAGTGTAAATGTTGTCTACAATATTAATCCAGATGGAATTATAAAAGTAGATTACAATTTAAAAGTAACGAACAAACTACCAAACATTCCAAAAGTCGGAATGCAAATGGGAGTTCAAAGAAAATTCGATCAGATTTCATGGTATGGAAAAGGTGAATTAGAAAACTATATCGACCGTAATTCAGGTTTAACTGTTGGAAGATATTCTCTGCCAATAAATGATTTTTTAGAACATTATGTAAAACCTCAGGAAAACGCCAACCGAACAGAAGTAAGATGGATGTCATTTACGACTCCGCAGAAAAACAAAGGTTTATTGGTTGTTAATGATAATCAGCCTTTAAGCATGAGTGCATGGCCTTATACGCAGGAAAATTTAAGCGCCAAACATACATTTGATTTAAAAGATCCGGGATTTTTAACAGTAAATATTGATTTAATCCAAATGGGAGTTGGAGGAAACGACAGTTGGACGATTGTAGCTCAGCCGTTAGAACAATATCAGATTCCGGCAAAAGATTATCAGTATAGTTTTTACTTGGTTCCTTTTACTTCTGCTAAAAATGGTTTGGAGGAAAGTTTGAAGAAGTTTAAGTATTAATGATGTCATTGCGAGGAACGAAGCAATCACACTAAGTTGCTCTCGTTATGAGATTGCTTCGTTCCTCGCAATGACAAGATTGCGGTGAAAAATTAGAATAAAAAAAATAATTATAAATGCTCAACAAAAAATACCTCTTTTTTATCTTACTCCTTGCGGGATTCGTCTCCGCACAGGAAACCTATAAAAAAGAAAATGCATTTTTTCAGCCCACTATAGAATCCTCAAAACCTTGGTTATATTGGTATTGGATGCAAAGCGCTTATTCTAAAGAAGGCATCACAGCCGATTTAGAAGCTATGAAACAAGCCGGAATTGGAGGTGCCTATTTAATGACCATAAAAGGGCCGGCAAATCCGCCATTGATGAATCCGCCGGTTTTGCAGTTGAGCAAGGAATTCTGGAATTTGGTGCATTGGGCATTGACAGAAGCAGACCGATTGGGCGTAAAAATAGCGTTTCATCCCGCAGACGGTTTTGCTGTTGCAGGCGGACCTTGGATTACGCCAGAAATTTCGATGCAAAAAGTGGTTTGGTCAGATCTTGCAGTAAACGGAAATAACTTCAAAAATATTCCATTACCAGTTCCAAATCATTACAAAGACTATTATAAAGATATTGCCATTTTTGCGATTCCGCAGAACGAAGCGATTGTTACGTCTTATCAAAAACAGCCAAAAGTTACATCAACTTTAGCCGATTTTGATGCTTCATTTTTGACTAATTCTGCCAAAGAAGATCAATTTAGATTAAAAGAAAAAGGCTGGGTTCAGTATGAATTTGATCAGCCGTTTGTATGTAAATCCATTCAGATTGAAACCAAAGGGAATAATTATCAGGCACATCGTTTAATCGTTGAGGTGAGTGACGATGGAAAAAACTTCAAAAGCCTGGCAAGATTAACGACGCCACGACAAGGGTGGCAGGATACAGACGCGTTTTATACCCACAGTTTAGTTCCGACAAAAGCAAAATATTTCAGATTTGTTTATGATCCGGCTGGAACAGAACCCGGCGCAGAAGATTTAGATCCTGCCAAATGGAATCAGGGTTTAAAAGTGGCCAAAATCATTTTGTCAAACGAAGCTTTAATCGATAATTATCAGGGAAAATCGGGAGCAATCTGGAGATTAAGTCCGCAGACAACCGAACAGCAAATTGCAAAATCAGATTGCATCGATCCTTTAAAAATGATTAATATTTCGAAGTTTGTTGATGCAAATGGGGTTTTAAATTGGAAATCATCTTCAAAAGGAAATTGGAGAATTATTCGTTTTGGATATACTTCGACAGGTCACGAAAATGCTACGGCAGGCGCGGGAAGAGGTTTAGAAGTAGACAAATTTAATACCCAAGCCATTCGTTTTCAACTGGATCATTGGTTTGGAGAAATGCTGAGAACTGCCGGGCCAGAACTTGCTTCAAAAGTCGTTAAAATCCTCCACATGGACAGCTGGGAATGCGGAAGTCAAAACTGGTCACCTGTTTTTCGAGATGAATTTAAAAAGCGAAGAGGTTACGATATTGTGGATTTTCTTCCGGTTATGGCTGGAATTCCGTTGAAAGATATTCAGACTTCAGAAAAAATATTATACGATGTTCGAAAAACAATTTCTGAGTTAGTTGCGGAGAATTTCTTTGGGACATTAAAAGATATTGCCAAAGAATCAAATGTAAAATTCAGTTCAGAAAATGTGGCACCAACCATGATGAGCGACGGACTTTTGCATTTTAAATATGTCGATTACCCGAGTGGTGAATTTTGGCTGAAAAGCCCAACGCACGACAAACCAAATGATATGCTGGATGCGATTTCGGGCGGACATATTTACGGAAAAGATATTATTCAGGCGGAAGCTTTTACCGAGTTAAAGATGGATTGGGACGAACATCCGGGAAATCTTAAAACGCTGGCCGATAGAAATTATGCCTTAGGAATTAACCGATTTTTCTACCACGTTTTTGTTCATAATCCGTGGACAGACAGAAAACCGGGAATGACTTTAGACGGCGTTGGAAGTTATTTTCAAAGAGACCAAACCTGGTGGAAACCCGGAAAAGCATGGGTTGATTATTGCCAGAGAGTGCAGTTTCAATTGCAAAAAGGAAAACCTATTATTGATTTAGCTGTTTTTATTGGTGAAGATCTGCCGTCTCGTGCGATGCTTCCAGATCGTTTAGTGCCTTTTATTCCGAATATTTTTGGAAAAGAAAGAATAGAAAGCGAAAAAATCAGATTAGAAAATGAAGGTCAACCGAGTTTAAGAGCGCCGAAAGAAGTGACTTCCTCTAAAAATTCAACCGATTTATCGCAATGGACAAATGCGATGAACGGCTATCAATATGATTCTTTCAATGCTGATGTCTTAACCAGAAATGCAAAGATCGAGAACGGAAAAATAACTTTTGGTAGTGGAATTTCATACGGCGCTTTATTGTTTCCGGGAAGTCATAAAATGGCACCGAATAAAATGATTTCTCTGGCTTCCGCCGAAAAAATATTGGAATTGATAAAAGCTGGAGGAACAGTTTTCATTGATGAAAAACCAAATCTACAACCCGGAATTCAATCAGAATCCGATCAAAAGAAATGGCAAATTGTAATTGATGAAATCTGGAATAACGCCAATTTATCTTCATGGAAAATCGGAAAAGGAACCGTTATAAAACTTCCTTATTTAGAAAATAATTTTGCCTCAATCGGAATTGCACAAGACGTTTATTTTCCGAATTTAAACAGAGCCGATTCAGAAACGATTGCGTGGACACACAGAAAATCTGAGTCTGAGGATGTTTATTTTATTTCAAATCAAAAAGAACAAAAAAGAACTTTCGAAACTTCGTTTAGAATTTCTGGAAAGTTACCGCAATGGTATAATCCTGTAACCGATAAAACGACTATTTTAGAAAATTGGAAAATCGAAAACGGGCGTACAATTGTTTCTTTATCATTAAATGAAAATGAATCTGGTTTTGTGATTTTTAAAGAAAAAACCAAAGAAGTTTTAGCGAAAGCTAAAGTTGCTGAATTTGAAAAAGTTCAGGTTTTAGATGAAAATTGGGAATTACAATTTGATTCGGAATTTAAAGGTCCGAAAGAAGTTGTAAAGACAAACAAACTTTTTGACTGGAGTACTTCAGAAAATGATCAAATTAAATATTATTCGGGAACCGTTATTTATAAAAAAGAATTTGTCTGGAAAGGAAAAGATTCGAATAAAATCTGGTTGGATTTAGGAGAAATCGCCAATATCGCCGAAATTTCAATCAACGGAAAAGACTGCGGAACGCTTTGGACATTTCCTTATAAAACAGATATTTCGAATGCATTACAAAAAGGAAAAAACACGATTATAATAAAAATAACCAACACCTGGGCAAACCGATTAATGGGTGATGAAAAATTGCCAAAAGAAGAAAGATTAACTTGGACAACTGCGCCATATCGTTTGGAAGGAAATCCGTTGTTGAAGGCGGGATTGTTGGGGCCGGTTACGATTGTGAAAGAAAAATAAATTTTGCCACTCCCGATAGCTATTGGAATAAAGGATTAAAAAGGATTTTAATTTGTAGTAAATCATAAGAATATGAATTGCCTCCTGCTTTAGCTGGAGGTTTAGAAAAGATAAGAATTGGGCTTTAGCCAAACAGAACATTTTGGCTAAAGCCTTGTTGAGATAAATATTTGTAACCTCCAGCTAAAGCAGGAGGCAATTCAAAAAAAATACAGATTAAGGATTTTCACATATAAAAGATTAATCCTTTTTAATCCTTTATCCCGATAGCTATCGGGAGCGGCAATAAAAAAAAAATAAAAATGAAAAAATCAATTATTGCAATTGTAATGGTTTTGGTAAGCTTCCAAATCAATGCAAAAATCAAACTTCCGGCATTGTTTACCGACAATATGATGTTGCAACAAAAATCAAATGCACCAATTTGGGGCTGGGCAGAAAAGAACGCAAATCTTACCATAAAAACCTCTTGGAATTCTAAAATCTACAAAGCAAAAGCAGATGCTTCGGGTAAATGGAAAACAGAATTGCAAACTCCAACCGCAGGCGGACCTTTTACAATTGAAGTTGCTGAAGGAAACGAAAAAGTAACCATTAAGAACATTTTAATTGGCGAAGTTTGGCTGTGCTCAGGGCAATCGAATATGGAAATGCCTTTGAAAGGTTTTCCGGGACAACCCGTAAAAAACGGAAATGAAATTATCGTAAGATCTACGAATAAAAACATACATTTTATAACCATTCCAAGAGCGACAGTTTTAGAACCAAAAGATGATTTTGAAGGAAAATGGGAAATCGCTTCACCAAAATCAACTGCTAATTTTAGCGCAACGGCCTGGTATTTTGGATCACTTTTACAGGAAGTTTTAAATGTTCCGGTTGGTTTGATTCATGTTTCATACGGAGGTTCAAGCATGGAAGCATGGATGAATCAGGAAATGCTGAAAGATTTTGCGAGCGCTAAAATTCCGACCACAAAAGAAGAATTAGCGAAAGATCCAAACCGCGTTCCGACGACTTTGTTTAATGGAATGCTTTCGCCTGTAATTGGTTACGGAATCAAAGGCTGTATCTGGTATCAGGGCGAATCGAATTACGAAAGAGCTTCTGAATACAAAGAGTTAATGAAGAAAATGGTAAGCAGTTGGAGAGCATTGTGGAAACAAGGCGATTTTCCGTTTTACTTCGCTCAAATTGCACCGTTTAATTATGCTTCTTTTCATCCAAAAGATTATCTGGAAAAATACAATTCGGCTTATTTGAGAGAAGCGCAATTGAAAGCTTCTGCAGAAATTCCGAATTCGGGAATGGCTGTTTTGATGGATGTTGGTGAAGAAAATAACATTCACCCAACAGACAAAGAAAAAGGCGGAAATCGTCTGGCATTTCAGGTTTTAGCAAAAATATACGGAGTTGAAGGTTTCGAATTTGAAAGCCCGAAATATAAAAGTATGGAGATAAAAGACGGTTCGGTAACGGTTTCTTTTGATGATGTTCCAAACGGAATTACGGCTTATGATGCGGCAGTTTTAGGTTTTGAAATTGCCGGGGAAGACAAAGTTTTTTATCCGGCTAAAACCGTATTAAGAAGAAAATCAGTGGTTTTAACTTCTAAAAAAGTTGTGAAGCCAGTCGCTGTTCGTTATTTATGGAAAGATTTCGCGAAAGCGGAATTATTTAGTACGGGTGGTTTGCCGGTTTCTTCTTTTAGAACAGATGAATGGTAGTATTGAGCGCTCCTGCAAGGTTTCCAAAACCTTGTAGGTGTTTAGAAGATGTTTAAAATTCCTTGGTGATAATAATTAATATTTTATCTCTCGCAGATTTTGCTGATTGAGCAGATTATATTATCTGCAAAATCTCCTAAATCTGCGGGAGAAAAACAAAAAAATAATACCTGCAAGGTTTTGGAAACCTTGCAGGAAACGTAAAAATGAAAAATTTAATACTAATATTTTTTCTCTTCACCACGCTTTGCATCAAAGCACAAATTCCTGTGCTTGATAATTACAACCAAATCTGGACAACACAAAGCAACAATTCATCAGAATCGATGCCTTTGGGTGGCGGAGATATTGGTGCGAATGTCTGGGTAGAAAAAGGAGATTTGTATTTCTATTTTTCGCGAAGCGGGACTTTTGATGAGCATAATACTTTATTGAAATTAGGTCGTGTGAAAATTTCTTTATCGCCGAATCCGTTTGAAGGGAAAAATGGCTTTCATCAGGAATTAAAACTGAAAGACGGATTTATTTTAGTTGAACAAAATAATACCAAAATCAAACTTTGGGTAGATGTTTTTAAACCAATTATCCATGTTGATTTAGAAAGTAAAAATCCGGTGAAAATGACGGCTTCTTATGAAAGCTGGCGTTATCAGAACCATCATTCAAAAGGAAAAGAAAATAATGCGAATTCTTATAAATGGGCGCCTCAGGGTGATCTTATTATTTTTAAAGATTCAATTGCTTTTGAAAATAACGGAGTGAAATTTTACCACAGAAACCGTGAACAGACTGTTTTTGATGTTGCTGTAAAACAACAAAAAATGGAATCGGTTAAAAATGAAATGATGAACCCGATTGCGAATCTTACTTTCGGTGGATTTATGAATGGTGATAATCTAAAACCAGACGGAACTTATTTAGGAAAATATCAGGATACGGATTTTAAGGGTTTTAATATGACAAGTATAAAACCTTCAAAAAAACATTCATTAGAAATTTATTTAAATACTAATGAATCTGATTTTTCTACTTGGAATAACGGATTGAAAACTTTGATTGCTGAAAATAAAAACACAGCGAAACAAGCTGAAAAAAACACAATAAAATGGTGGAATAGTTTCTGGAAACGCAGTTTTATTTTTACACAAAAAAATCAATCGATTGAGAAAGATTCGGTTTATCAAATTGGACAGAATTATCAGTTGTTCCGATACATGTTAGGATGCAATGCGTATGGAAAATATCCAACAAAATTCAACGGCGGACTTTTTACGGTTGATCCCGTTTACACGAATAAAGATTTGAATTTCACTCCCGATTTCAGGAATTGGGGCGGTGGAACAATGACGGCGCAAAACCAGCGATTGGTTTATTTCCCGATGGTAAAAGGCGGTGATTTTGATATGATGAAATCTCAGTTAGATTATTATCTAAGTCTTCAAAAAAATGCTGAATTAAGAAGTCAGGTTTATTGGAATCATAACGGAGCATCTTTTACGGAACAATTAGAAAATTTCGGACTTCCAAATCCCGCCGAATATGAATGGAAGCGTCCTACAAACTATGACCCTGGAATGGAATATAATGCGTGGCTGGAATACGAATGGGATACGGTTTTGGAGTTTTGTCAAATGATGTTACAGCAAAAAGAATTTGCAAAAGAAGATATTCAGAAATACAATCAATTCATTATCAGTTGTCTTCGTTTTTTTGATGAACATTATCAATATTTAGCCAAAAAAAGAGGAAGAAAGGCTCTGGACGGAAACGGGCATTTGATTCTTTTTCCGGGGTCTGGGGCAGAGACTTACAAAATGGCGAATAATTCTAATAGTACAATTTCAGCTTTAAAAATAATTTCAGATGGGCTGTTAAACCTTTCCCAAAAAGAACTGTCAAAAGAAGAGATTGAATATGTAAAAGCATTTCAAACCAGAATTCCTCCTTTGAATTTTGGAACAATTGAAAATCATAAAGTTTTAGTTCCGGCAAAATCTTGGGAACGTGTGAATAATTCGGAAGTTCCGCAATTGTATCCCGTTTATCCGTGGGGAATTTACGGCGTTGGAAAACCAGATTTAGAAACGGCTTTAAACACTTGGGATTATGATACGGATGCAATAAAATTCAGAAGTCATATTGGGTGGAAACAAGATAATATTTTTTCGGCAAGATTAGGTTTAACAGAAGAAGCAAAAAAATACAATCTCCTGAAAATGGCAAATTCAGAAAGAAGATTCCCAGCATTTTGGGGACCGGGATTTGACTGGGTTCCGGATCATAATTGGGGCGGATCAGGAATGATTGGTATGCAGGAAATGTTATTGCAGGAAGCCGATGGAAAAATCTATCTTTTTCCGGCATGGCCAAAAGATTGGAATGTTCATTTTAAATTACATGCTTCACAAAATACAATTATAGAAGCTGAACTGACAAACGGAACTATAAAAAATATAAAAGTTATTCCTGAAGAACGTACAAAAGACATTGTAAATCTGTTAGGAAAATCAATAGAAGAAAAAAGAAAATTAAAATAAAAAAATTAAAAGAAAATGATAAAAAAATTAGTTGGCTCATTTGCCTTGCTTATGGCAATAAATGGGCAGGCGCAGAATACAGATAAACAAATTGTAAAAGTCGATTTTGACTTTTTTCAAAGAAAATTAGAAGAAGTTCACGATCCAAGTTACGAATCATGGGTTGTTAATGATCAAAAAGAAGCTTCGAAAACTTTTAATAATGTCGCATTTCAATTAAAAGGAAATTTCACATCAAAATGGTATAAAGTCGGGATGAATGCTCCGTATTATAACAGATTAGGAAGTGACGGCTTGATAACTGCCGAAAACTTAGAAATGAAAATCAGCGGGTTAAAAGCAGGAAAACACACTTTGCTAACTTTTCACAATGCTTTTGATGTTATTACTGGAAAGACTTTTTCGCCAATTAAAATTTACGTAAACGGAAAATTAGCAGAAACCGTAAACGCAAGTCAGAGAGCTAATGCAAAAATTGACGCTTCGATGGCTTACATCAATTTTACAGCTGTAAAAGGAAAAGATGTAGTTGTTCGTTTTGAAATTGATCCAACTACAAATCCAGATGTTGTAAAGCAAATCGTGATCAATGGATTTGAAATCGATACACCAAATTTAATGAATCAGGCACGTACACCAATACCTGCCAATAGAGACGAACACGTTGCAGATAAAAATATTATCTTAAAATGGGACGCTTCTAAAAATGCTGTGACGCATCAATTGTATTTTGGAGAAAATGAAAATGCTGTTGCAAATGCAAATCAATCTTCAAAAGAATTCAAAGGAAAATTGACTGAAACTTCTTTTCCAATTGGAAACTTATACAGTTTATCTACATATTACTGGCGTGTTGACGAAATTGACAGTAAAGGAAATATAACTTTAGGAAATGTATGGTCTTTTAAACCTGCGCAATTGGCTTTTTCTGATGCTGAAGGATACGGACGTTTTGCCGTAGGAGGAAGAGGAGGAAAAGTTATTGAAGTTACAAACCTTAATGACGATGGACCAGGAAGTTTGCGTGATGCAGTAAATCAGCAAATAGGGCCAAGAACTATTGTTTTTAATGTTTCTGGGGATATTAAACTGGATTCTAGATTAGTCGTAAACCAGCCTTACATCACGATTGCGGGACAAACTGCTCCGGGAGAAGGAATCACTATCACGCGTGCGCCAATTGGGCTTACGGGAGACGATGGTGTTATTCGATTTTTGAAAGTTCGTATTGGTGGCGGAAAAACGTATGACGGAATGGGACTTACAGGTGCTAATTATAGTATTATTGACCACTGTTCGATCAGCTGGACTATCGATGAATCTTTCAGTTCACGTGGTGCACATCATATTACATTGCAAAGAACTTTAATTTCTGAGGCTTTAAACGTTGCAGGACATGATAAATACGAAGTTGGAAAAATGCACGGTTACGCAGCAACAATTGGCGGTGATATCGGAAGTTTCCATCACAATTTATTAGCCCATAACGAAGGTCGTAACTGGAGTATTGGCGGTGGTTTAAGCGGTGACGGATTCTATACAGGAAGAGTAGATATTACTAATAATGTGGTTTATAACTGGGGTGCACGTGCTACAGACGGAGGTGCTAATGAAGTAAACTTTGTAAACAATTTTTACAAACCAGGCGTTTCGACTAAGATTTTTGTGGCTTTGAATGCACAACATGAAGGTGTTGGAAAAGGAATGCAGCGCTATTTCTTTGATGGAAATGTGATGCCAGGATATTTTGATGAGAAATCTCAGGATAAAGGAAGAAAATCGACAATCACGCATAATGAAAAAGTTGATTATGAGACTTTTGTTGACAAACCATTTTTCGAATCGTATGTAAATACGCAATCGGCAAAAGGAGCTTTTAAAAATGTACTTTCGGATGTTGGTGCCAATCAGCCGTTTTTTGATAAACACGATAACCGAATTGTTGACGAAACACTAAAAGGGACTTTTACTTATAAAGGAAGCAAAAGTGGTCTGGGCGGATTAATTGATAATGAAGCTGATGCTGGTGGATGGCCAAATTTTGCGTCTGAAACTCGCGCAGCAGATTGGGATACAGATCATGACGGTTTACCAAATTGGTGGGAAAAAGCTTTTAGTTTAAACGAAAATTCTAAAGCAGGAGATTTCTCAGATGCTAATTCAGATACTGATAAAGACGGTTATACGCAATTAGATAATTATTTAGAATGGTTGGCACAGCCTCATTTCTTTATTAAATCTGGTGAAAAAGCAGTTTTAAATGCTTCTGATTATTTCAAAGGCTTTGAGGCAAGTCCGGTTTATACGTTCTCTGATCTTAAAAATGGCAGTGTAATTTTAAAAGGAAAAGAAGTTCAGTTTACGGCTATCGAAGCAGGATTTGCTTCTTTCGTATTAACAGTAAAAGATGCAGATGGAGATACCATGAGCAGAACAATTAACTTCTTCGTAAAATAATAATATAAAATGTTTCACGCAGATTTAGACAAATTTCGGCTGATTTAAAATAGATTTTTTTTTAAAATTAAATCTGCGAATATCTGCTTGATCTGCAAAATCTGCGGGAAAACATACTCTCGCAAATTTAGCAGATCAAGCAGATAAAAATTAAAATATTCAAAATGAAAAAGAACATCATTCTATTATCAGCAATACTTTTTTCGACAGCTTTTATGGCTCAGAATAAAGGATTAGTTGCCAATTCAGAAAGTCCGTATGCTAAATTACAAAGCGTTGGGCTACAAGATGTAAAATGGACAAATGGTTTTTGGAAAGAACAATTTGATGTAGAAACCAAAAATACATTACCGTATATGTGGGAGTTGTATCATAACGATTCTATTTCGCATGCTTACAAAAATTTTGAAATTGCAGCAGGATTGATGAAAGGAAAATTTGATGGACCTTCTTTTCATGATGGTGATTTTTATAAGATTTTTGAAGGAATGGCAGCCGTATATGCTGTTACAAAAGATAAAAAACTGGATGCAGAAATGGATAAAGCAATTGCGCTTTTCGCGAAAGTACAGCGCAAAGACGGTTATATTCATACACCAGTTTTAATCGATGAAAGATGGGGAACTTTAGGTCCGGAAGAAGTAAAAAAACAACTGGGTTTTGAGAAATACAATATGGGACATTTAATGACTGCAGCCTGCATTCATTATCGTGCTACGGGAAAAACAAATTTCCTAAATATTGCAAAAGGCGTTGCCGATTATTTGTATGATTTTTATAAAAAAGCTTCACCAGAATTAGCGAGAAATGCAATCTGTCCTTCTCATTATATGGGAATTGTCGAAATGTATAGAACAGTTAAAGATCCGAAATATTTGGAATTAGCAAATAATCTAATCGATATTAAAGGAACGACAAACGACGGAACAGACGATAATCAGGATAGAATTCCGTTTAGACAACAGACAACTGCAATGGGACACGCGGTAAGAGCTAATTATCTTTATGCAGGCGTTGCAGATTTATATGCGGAAACTGGAGAAAAGAAATTATTGGATAATCTGGAATCTATTTGGAATGATGTTACGTATCGCAAAATGTATATTACAGGTGGTTGTGGTTCTTTGTACGATGGAGTTTCACCAGATGGAACTTCTTATGATCCAACAGTAGTTCAAAAAATTCATCAGGCTTACGGCCGACCTTTTCAATTGCCAAACGCGACTGCACATACAGAAACCTGTGCAAATATTGGAAATGTTTTATGGAATTGGAGAATGCTTCAGATTACTGGAGAAGCAAAATATGCTGACATTGTAGAATTGGCTTTGTATAATAGTGTTCTTTCTGGAGAAGATTTAGAAGGAGAAAAATTCTTTTACAACAATCCGTTAAATGTTTCTAAGGATCTGCCTTTCGAACAAAGGTGGGGTAATGTACGTGAAGGATATATTAAGTTGTCAAACTGCTGTGCGCCAAACGTTACCAGAACAATTGCCGAAGTTGGAAATTATGCTTACAGTCTTTCTAAAGAAGGTTTGTTTGTAAATTTATACGGAAGTAATTCATTAAATACAAAAACAGTAAACGGAGAAATTCTTGAAGTTGAACAACAGACGAATTATCCATGGGATGGAAAAATTACATTGAAAATTATAAAAGCACCAAAAGATCTTCAGGCATTTTTCTTAAGAATTCCGGGTTGGAGTGCAGGTGCAGAAGTTTTTGTAAATAATTCCAAAATTACTGATAAAATTATTTCTGGAACGTATTACAAATTAAATCAAAAATGGAAAAAAGGTGATGTTATAGAATTAAATCTTCCGATGCCGGTAGAATTAATGCAGGCAAATCCTTTAGTAGAAGAAGTTAAAAATCAGGTTGCTGTAAAAAGAGGGCCAATTGTTTATTGTTTAGAATCCGACCAGCTCCCAGCAAATACAAGTGTTAATGATGTTATTTTGAATGCAAATTCTAAATTTACAACCAGCTTTTTTACTTTAAACAATAGAAACTTACTTAGTATTGATGCAAATACAGAGGTTTCATCGAACAATTCTTGGAATTACGCCTTGTATAAACCACTTTCTGCTACAGAAAATAAACCGTTATCAGTAAAACTGATTCCATATTTCGCTTGGGGAAATAAAGGAAAAGGAGAAATGACCGTTTGGATGTCGCATTAGTTTTTTTGAACTTGGGGTAAACGGATTTTTTAATTTGAAAATTTTAAATACATGAAATATATTATAACATTCTTTTTAACGATAAGCTCTTTACTAGCTTCTGCACAAACTATTGATAATAAACTTGCATTAACTGTCGCACAAGACGGTTCAGGTGATTTTAAAACCATTCAGGAAGCGGTAAATGCAGTAAAAGATAATGGAGAAAAGCGTGTTGTAATTACAATAAAGCCAGGTATTTACAAAGAGAAATTAGTGATTGTATCGGTAAAAAAAATGATCACTTTAAAAGGAACTGATAGAAATAAAAGCATAATTTCATTTGATGATTATTCAGGAAAGCCACTGCGTGAAAAAGATCAGGCAGGTAAGACCGCATTTGGAACATCGACTTCTTATTCGTTTTTAATTCAGGGAAGTGATTGTACACTAGAAAATCTTACGATCGAAAATACAGCAGGTAGAGTAGGACAGGCAGTTGCTTTACATATAAAGGGAGATAGAGTTATTGTAAAAAACTGCAATATCCTCGGAAACCAGGACACGCTTTTTTTATCGCAAGATAACGTTCGCAATTATTTCGAAAACTGTTTTATCAGCGGTACAACCGATTTTATATTTGGTGCCGCAACAGCTTATTTTTATAAATGCACAATCGAAAGTTCAATTAATTCTTATATCACTGCGGCATCAACACCTCAAGGTCAGGCTTACGGTTTTGTATTTGTCGATTGTAAACTTACAGCCAAAGATAAAACTGTTGATAAAGTTTTTTTAGGAAGGCCGTGGAGACCTTACGCACAAACCGTTTTTATAAATACAGATATCGGATCACATATTATTCCCGAAGGTTGGAATGCCTGGATAGATACACGATTTCCTGATAAAGATAAAACGGCATATTATGCAGAATTTGAAAGTAAAGGTTCTAGTGCTAAAGATTTATCTCAAAGAGTGTCCTGGTCGCATCAGTTAAAAAAAGAAGATATTAAAAAATACAGCAGAGATTTAGTTTTAAATGGCTGGAATCCTAATAATTAAAATTGGAACCGGTTGCTTAAAATAGGTTTTAAATTAAAAAAGCTCTTTCATTAGAGCTTTTTTAATTTATATCGATTTAGTTTCTAAATCTTGGTCAGAATTTACTTTTAAAAAGATTTTTTTTTAATAAAATATTAAGGTAAATTGCATAGGTGTACTGGTTGCTATTTGTAGGTTTTTTATATTTGAAAGTGTTTCTTTTTTATTCAATTATGACCTGTTTTTGAGTTTATTCAGCAGAAACTAACCACTTCTCTATCAGGAGTTCATTTTCTCATTTTGCAGAATAAACAGCTAATAAATGTTTTTGATGCATTTTTTACTTTTTTTGTTGAAAAAGCGGTTTCTATATTTTGTTTTATTCATAGAATCTCTTCGTTTTTTCGAGTACGTCTATTTTTTCTTTCTTTTTTTTATTAATATTGTTTTTTTGAGTGAATTTTTTTGAGATAATACAATTAAAACAGGATAGAGCAGGACGGTTAACATGTATTGTCGTTATATTTTTGGTATACAAAAAAATAAATGTGTTTTTGACATTTAATAAAAACTTTAAGATTTATTTAAACCTTTTTATTTTACGAGAATCACATTTTTCATGACTAACTAAAAATTAATAAACTAACCAAAAAAAAAACATTTATGAAACAAGCACTTATAAAGAGATGTAGTTTTCTTTTGTTTACACTGATGAGTGTGCTGAGTTATGCTCAAAGCTCAAACCAAGTAACAGTTACGGGAACTGTTACGGACAACCTTGGTAACCTTTTACCTGGGGTTAACGTAACAGAAAAATCTTCGAAAAATTCTGTTTCTACAGATTACAATGGAAAATACAAAATTAAGTTAAGAGGTGATGGAACTTTAGTATTCTCTTTCATCGGAATGAAAAAAGCAGAATACGCATTAAATGACCGTACTATCTTAAATGTAAGTATGCATGATGATTCTAATCAATTAGAGAACATCGTAGTGGTTGGTTATGGTACTCAAAGAAAAAAGGAACTTACTGGAGCTATTGCTACAATAAAACCAGATGATCTTATGGATTTACCAGTAACTAACTTGTCTGATGCATTAAAAGGATTAGTTCCAGGTCTTGCAGTAACAGGTGGTTCAGGACGTCCTGGAGATGCCGCTTCTATTCAAATCCGTCAAAATTTTGGTTTTTCAAAAGATGGAAGTTCGCCGATACCATTAGTGATTATTGATGATATGATTCAAGTTGATCCAACAAATGGTAAGCCTACATTAGAGCAATTCAACAGATTAGATCCTTCAGAAATTGAAAGTATCACTGTTCTAAAAGATGCTTCTGCAGCGATTTATGGTTCTCGTGCATCACAAGGAGCTATTGTTGTAAAAACTAAAAGAGGAAAAGTGGGTAAACCAAAGTTTTCTTATAACAGCCAGTTTTCAGTAAATGATGCTGTAAGTCACAGTAAAACATTAAATGCTAACGAATTTGGAGTTTTTAGTAATAGATATTTCACTTCTCAAAATCCTATTATAGATCCTATTAAGTTGTATTCTGCAGCTGAATTAGAACAAATGAAAAGTTTGGATTATGATTGGTTAAAAGAAGCTTGGAAACCAGCTATACAACAAAAACACTCTTTTAATGTAACTGGTGGTAACGAAGATGTTACTTATTTTGCAGGTGCAACTTATTTTACTCAAGATGCTAATTTAGGATATCAGAAATATGACAAATGGAATTTCCGAACTGGAATTAATGCAAAAATTGCTAAGAATTTAGAATTATCTGCATCTGTTTCTGGAACTGCTGGTACAATCGATAAAACTTTTACTAAAGCATCGGCAAACATTAGTGATGGTAGTTACGCATCTGCTGCTGGTGGTGAGCAGGCTGATTATGGTTTCTTATTGCACATGCCAAAATTTGTTCCTTGGGAAACAGTTGTTGATGGTAAACAATATTATATGTCACCATTTCCTAACTCAAACAAAAACTTAGGAAGTGCAAATGCAAATACTACAATCGCAGGATGGAACTATTTTGCTAACTTAAACAATGGTTCTCACCAGATAAGTGATGATAACTCTTACACAGTTAATGCTTCGTTGAACTATAAAATTGCAGCAATTAGAGGATTATCTGTAAAAGGAAGTTATGCAAGAACACAAAGTTCAAATTATACAGAACAAATTCAATTGCCATACGATTTAGCAAGAATAAGAAATTACGAAACACAGGACAATCACCTTGCGAGCGCTGCTAATCCTACTGTTTATAATGCGGCTACAAACCCAGCTGGGGATTATGTTATAGAAACAAACGTTAGAAACTCAAGAGTTTACTATAATAATAGTGATAGTAAAAATTCTCAAGGAGATTTTTTTATAAACTATGAGAGAACCTTCGGAGATCACCAAATTGGTGCTATGGTTGGTGGTGAAGCATCAGAATACTATAACACAAGTACTCGTTTGGCTTACGAACAAACTGGTAAAGATTATTTAGGAAACTATGCTACAGCAGGAACATTAAGCCCTTCTAACAGTATTGCTACTAAGGTAGAAGGTGGAACGCTTTCATACTTCGGACGTTTTAATTACAGCTATAAATCAAAATATTTAGCGCAATTCCTTTTCCGTAGTGATGCTTCTACGAAATTTGCACCAGAAAACTATTGGGGTTATTTTCCATCACTTCAATTAGGATGGGTAGCCTCTAAAGAAGACTGGTTTGAAAAAGCTTTACCTTGGGTTGATTTCTTAAAAGTTCGTTACTCAATTGGTAAAACCGGAAAAGATAATCTTGGACCGTGGAGATGGGTTCAATACTATGATTTGATTGTGGATAAAGGTGCTGGATTTGGCCCTAATGGAGGACAAAATGGAGCAGGTTTGACTCCTAGAGTAAATCCAAATAGAAATGTTGCTTGGGATGCTACATTAAAAAACAACGTTGGTATTGATTTAAATGTTCTTAGAAACAGATTAAATTTTACAGCTGACTTTTATTATGACAGAACTACAAATATGTTAACTGACATGAGTAGTGCGACTGGTGTGCCAATTACTGTTGGTGGAGGTTTTGCAGAACAAAACTATGCTGCTGTTGATGCATGGGGATCTGAGTTTAGCTTAAATTGGAATGATAAAATTAGAGGAGGTCTTAGCTATGATATAGGTATCAACTTTAGTTATGCTAATAACGAAGTAAAAAAATATCCTGATCAAGGTAATTTAGCACCATCTAACAATGCAATTAGAGAAGGGCAGTCACAAGGATTTAATGCTGTTTGGGGATTCGCAACATGGAAAGGAACTTCTACAGGAGACGGTATTTTACGTACAGACGCAGATATTGCTAATTACTGGGCATACCTAACAGAACGTGCTGCAGCAGTGGGCGGAGCACCAAAATATTTTGACATCAATACGGCTTCTGGAATTCAAAAAGGTTCATTGGCTTATCAAGACGTAGCAGGACAACTTCAACCTGACGGAACTTTAGCACCAGCAGATGGTCAGATTGCAAAAGATTTAGATTACGTAAAACTAGCAAATAGTAGCAGAACATATGGTTTTACTACAAACTTAGGTTTAAAAGCTAAAGGATTTTATTTTAGAACACAAATTTCAACATCATGGGGAGGAGCTACTTTTGTTGATTTAGTAAATCAGGGTACATCATCTGCATCAAACATGTGGGCACGTGAAAGCTTCTGGACTGATATGTACAGCGCTACTGATAATCCTAACGGAAAATATCCTAATGTGGCACAATGGGCTTATATGTCAAGTCCTTCAGATTTCTGGCAGCTAAATACATTCCGTTGTTTTGTTAGAAATTTAAGTGTTGGTTATGATATCCCTAAAAAAGTTTTTGCTGATACAAAAATATCAGGTATAACATTAGGAGTTACAGGTAATAATCTTTGGGATTTATACAATCCTTATCCAAACCATTACCGTAATATGTATGACAACTCTTCTGTAGGTTATCCTACACTTAGAACATGGTCGCTTAACTTTAACGTATCATTCTAATTTAAATTAAAAAACAATTATGAAAACACAATTTAAGATATATATAGGTTTATCACTTCTGCTTGTTTTAGGCACTTCATGTAGTGATGACTTTCTAAAGGATAAGAAAAATTATGGTTCTTATGATGATACGTTCTATCAAACTCAGGAACGTGTACAAGCATACGTAGACAATCAATACTATGATTTTTACAATGCATATAAATCACCAGTAGCAAGTGTTGTAGGTTTATATACCGATGCAAACTCTAGACTTACTGAAGAACTTGGTGGTGTTCAGGATTTTACAAATCCAAACAAAACGCTTTTGAATGCAAGTGAAGCAAATTCTTACTACGGTCCTAAATTAACAACGAGTGTTAATAACTCTCCTTACAATAGAATTAGAGAGTGTACTAATTTATTGGAAGACATTGATGTAAAAGGTGCCAATTTAGATAAAACATTTCGTGATCAGGCAAAAGGGCAAATGTATTATATGCGTGCCGTACAATATTTTGATTTAATGCGTACCTATGGCGGAGTTCCTCTTGTTACTACAGTTCAACAAGCAGCTGCAGACAATCCAGATATTCAGCTTCCAAGAGCAAAAGTTTCTGAAGTCGTAGCACAAATCGTAAAAGATTTAGACATGGCAGCTAGCTTATTGCCTGGAAAATGGAACGATGCAAACTACGGACGTTTTACAAAAGGAGCGGCTATGGCACAAAAATCTCGTGTATTATTAACCTACGCAAGTCCTTTATTTAATAAAAGCTGGGATGCTTCTAACGAACGTTGGGAAGCAGCTTTGAAAGCAGGTTTAGAAGCAGAAACACAATTAACTGCTGATGGTTACGGATTATTCGGAAGTTCTGTTAAAGACTGGGAAGCTATGTTTGTAAAAGAAGGTTTTTGCTCAGAAGCAATCACAATACAACTTTGTGGTACAGGTATTACAAGTAATTTTGTAAACAACTCTTGGGAAAAAGGAATTCGTTTGTTAAGCTTAGGCGGACTTGGAGGAGGTACACCAGCTCCTAAAGAAATGATCGATTTATTCCCAATGAAAGATGGTAAAAGACCTACAACAGCAAATGGATATAACGATTTTACATTCTTCGTAAATAGAGACCCAAGATTCTACAGAACATTTGCTTTTTCTGGAGTAAAATGGGGATTCAAAGAAACTCCAGCTGCAGCTGTTTGGGCTTATCGTTGGGTTGACGCTGCTAACAAAGCAGGTTTTGCAGATTCAAATACTGCAGTATCTAGTCCGGCATTCGTTAGAAAAATGAGTAATACAGCAGCTAGTAAAGATACTAACTTCCAGTACTCAGGAACTGATATTATGGAATACCGTTATGCAGAATTGTTATTAAATATTGCTGAAGCTTATGCAGCATTAGGACAAACAAGTAACACTATTGCTTATTTAGGAAAAATCAGAAATCGTGTTGGTATTCCTGCTGCAAATAATTACGGAATTGGTGTTTTAGCAGATAAATATGCTGCTATAGAAGCAGTATTATACGAGCGTAGAGTTGAATTAGCTTACGAAGGAAAACGTTTTTGGGATACTCAAAGATGGATGCTTTATGATAATGCAGCACTTCCAGGTGTAACAGGCGGTACAGTAAGTAAATTAGGATTAACTCCTATCAACGGAACTAAACGTACAGGAAACTTTTTACAGTATAAAACTGCAACTGCATCTTCAACAACAGATCCTATTACTGCAGCAGCCCGTGCAGCTGTCGTAGCAGATCCAGATGCAGCTAATTTTGATACTCAATTAGCAGCTTTAGCTACTTTTTATAACGCAAACTTTATTCGTACAGCATTAATTACGCCTATGGATAACTTCAATGGAGCGGCTGTTAATATTAAATTTAACCCAAACTATTACATCAATGGGCTTAATACAACAGCATTAACTCAAAACCCTTGGTTACAACAAACTATAGGTTGGAATGATAATTTTGGAGCTAACGGAACCTTCAATTATCAAGAATAGATTTTACTATCAAAAAATAAAACACTCACCTGTATTCTTCAAAAGATACAGGTGATTTGTTTAAAAAGATTACCATAATTCAAAATTAGTATGAAAAATTTCACATTATTAAGCGTTACTCTTCTATTTTTGGGAAGTTTAGAGTGTTTTGCTCAATATCCAAAACTAAGTCCTGAAGTACAGGCACAGGAAAAAGCAATAAAAGACGAAGCAAACAAACTTTCTGACGAAGCTTGGGAAAAAGCATTAGTTGTTATTGAAGAAGAAGCCAAACACGGAAAGCCTTATATTCCATGGGCATCAAGACCAAACGATTTACCACAAGCAGATATTCCTGCTTTTCCAGGAGCTGAAGGAGGAGGAATGTATACTTTTGGAGGTCGTGGGGGAAATGTCTACACTGTAACAAGTCTGGAAGACAGAGGACCAGGAACTTTACGTGAAGCTTGTGAAAAAGGTGGAGCAAGAATCGTAGTTTTTAATGTATCTGGAATTATCAGAATCAAAAGTCCATTAATTATTCGCGCACCTTACATCACTATCGCAGGACAAACTGCTCCCGGAGACGGAATCTGCGTAGCAGGAGAATCGGTTTGGGTTGACACACATGACGTAGTTATCAGGCACATGCGTTTCCGCAGAGGAGAAACTTTTGTTGGAAGAAGAGACGATGCAATTGGAGGAAACCCTGTTGGAAACATCATGATCGACCACGTTTCTGCAACTTGGGGATTAGACGAAAATATGTCAATCTACAGACACATATACAGCCCGGGTGCAGGATATCCAGATGTAAAAGTGGGTACCGTAAATATTACGATTCAAAACAGTTTATTTGGAGAAGCTTTAGATACTTACAATCACGCTTTCGGAAGTACTTTAGGTGGAGAAAATTGCTCTTTCATGAGAAATATGTGGGCAAATAATGCAGGAAGAAACCCTTCTATAGGTTGGAACGGAATTTTCAACTTTGTAAATAATGTCGTTTTCAACTGGTACAACAGATCAACAGACGGTGGAGATTACACTGCAAACTACAACATCATCAATAACTTTTACAAACCGGGACCAGTTACAGATTTAACTCAGCCAATTAGCTACAGAATCTTAAAACCAGAATCTGGAAGAAGTAAATTGCCTTATATGGTTTTTGGTAGAGCTTACGTAAACGGAAACGTTGTGAACAAAAACGAAAAAGTTACTAAAGACAATTGGGATGGTGGTATTCAGCTTGAAAATAAAAAAGGTGAATTAATGGCTTATGATGAAGCAAAAGTCTATTTCGATAAAATGAAAGCAGACAAACCTTTCCCAATGCCATGGTTCAACAAATTTATGCCTGCAGAAGAAGCGTATGAATTTGTATTGAAAAATGTTGGAGCAACTTTGCCAATTAGAGATAAAGTTGACGAAAGAATCGTAAGAACGGTAAAAACTGGAGTTCCAGAATATGCAAAAGGATTAGAGAAAAAAGAATTCTATCAGTTCGAACACAGACGTTTACCAATGGATTCATACAAACAAGGAATCATCACAGATATTTCTCAAGTTGGAGGATATCCTGAATACAAAGGAAAACCATACACTGATACAGACAATGACGGTATGCCAGACAAATGGGAAAAGAAACACGGTCTTAACCCAAAAGACGCTTCTGATGCAAAATTAGATACAGACGGAGACGGTTATTACAACATCGAAGAATATATCAACGGTACAGATCCAAATTCTAAAACAGACTGGAAAGATCTTGCTAACAATCACGAGACTTTAACAAAGTCTTTACAAGAGTAATTAAAAAAAATCTCCTAAATCTGCTAAATCTGCGAGAGTAAATTTTCCCGCAGATTTAGCAGATCAGGCAGATAAAAATATTGTAATTCATAAATTTTATTCAAATGAAATCAATAAAAAATATAAGTATTCTAACGTTGCTGTTTGTTTTCGCAAGCAGTATAGCACAGCAGCATTTAGATCCAGAATACATTAAAGTAACCAACGAAAGAGCGTCAAAAATTACAGCAAAACTTGCGTTGAATAACACTGATAAAGAAAAGAAAGTTACAGATATCGTAGCACAGCAATTTAGAGATTTAAGCCAAATCCAAGACGGAAGAGATGCTGAAATCAAAAAAATAAAAGAAGACACCGCTTTAGCAAAAGAAAAGCAAAACGAAAAAGTTGACAAGCTGAAATCAAAAGCAGACGAATCAATTGCCAAATTGCATAAATCTTATCTTAAAAAATTAAGCAAAGAATTATCAGAAGAAAAAATTACTGAAGTTAAAGACGGCATGACTTATGGTGTATTGCCAATTACGGTTGCAGGTTATAATGATATGCTTCCTAATTTAACAGCAGAACAAAAAGAATACATTTATACCGCTTTGGTTGAAGCAAGAGAACACGCAATGGACGGCGGATCATCCAAAGAAAAACACAGATGGTTTGGAAAATACAAAGGAAGAATCAACAACTATTTATCAAAACAAGGTTACGATTTAAACAAAGAAAGTGCCGACTGGCATAAACGTTTGGAAGAAAGAGAGAAGAATAATAAGAAAGAATAGTATATAATTTTTAAATAAGTGTGTTTTTAACATTTTTTAATTAAACCTTTTATAAATTATTGTGTCAAAGTACTCTAACTTATTAATTTCAGACTAACTCTCATGAAAAACAATTTCCAAAAAAAGACCCTGAAACGAACATTAATAACGTTCTCATTTTGTTCGTTGATTTCTTCGGCTTATGCACAATATCCCGTAATCCCAAAACCAGTACAAGAAAAAGCTGACGCAGTTTTAGCAAGTGAAGAAGCAAGACTACACGAAATTTGGGTTGCCAATGAAGCGACAATTAAAGCCGAAGCAAAGCAAGGAAAACCTTATTTGCCTTGGGCATCTTACCCAAAAGATTTTGTGCAGGCAGATATTCCGGCGTTCCCAGGTGCTGAAGGCGGAGGCGCTTACACACAAGGCGGAAGAGGAGGAAAAATATTTGTAGTTACCAGTCTTGAAGACAGCGGAAAAGGAACATTTAGAGAAGCCTGCGAAGCTGTTGGAGCGAGAACTATTGTTTTCAACGTTTCGGGAATCATCAGATTACAAAAAAGAATCAGCATGCGTGCGCCGTACGTAACCATTGCAGGACAAACTGCTCCGGGCGACGGAATTTGTATTGCAGGTGAAACTTTAGAAATTGACACACACGACGTTATTATCAGACACATGCGTTTCAGACGTGGTGCAACCGAAGTTACCAGAAGAGACGACGCTCTTGGCGGAAACCCGATGGGAAACATTATCGTAGATCACTGCTCTGTAAGCTGGGGATTAGACGAAAATATTTCTTTATACAGGCACCAGTTTGCAGCCAACGATAAATCAAAATTAGAAAAATTACCAGCTTGTAATATCACTATTCAAAACACCATTTCATCAGAAGGTTTAGATACTTACAATCATGCGTTCGGAAGTACGATTGGCGGATTAAATAGTACTTTCATGAGAAATCTATGGGCAGATAACATTTCCAGAAATGCTTCTATCGGAATGTACGGCGATTTCAATTTTGTAAACAATGTAGTATTCAATTGGTGGAACCGTACCTTAGACGGAGGAGATTATCGTTCGATGCTAAACATCATCAATAATTATTTCAAACCAGGACCAATAACACCGGCAGGCGAACCAATTGCACATAGAATTGTAAAACCAGAGTCAGGATATATTCAGCCAAAACAATACGGAAGAGCTTATGTTTCAGGAAACTTTATCGTAGGTTCTCCAGAAGTTACTGCAGATAACTGGAATGGCGGAGTACAATTGGAAGACCAAACTCCAGAAGCAACAAAAGAATTTTTAGAAGCTATTAAACAGCCAAAACCATTCACAATGCCTTCATTTAAAATTATGAAAGCAGAAGAAGCATACGAATACGTTTTAACAAATGTTGGAGCTACAATCCCAAAAAGAGACGCAGTTGACGAAAGAGTTATCAAACAAGTCCGCACTGGAAAAATTGAAGTTAAAGATGGTTTAGAAAATGCAATCGGAAAAGAATTCATCAAAAGAAGACTTCCTGCAGACTCATACAAAAAAGGAATTATCACAAGTATAGAACAAGTTGGAGGTTATCCGGATTACAAAGGAAAAGCATACAAAGATTCTGATAATGATGGAATTCCAGATACTTACGAAAAAAAATACGGTTTAAATCCAAACGATGCATCTGATGCAAGCAAAGATTCAAACGGAGACGGTTACACCAATATTGAGAAATATTTCAACAATATCGATCCAAACCAAAAAGTAGATTGGACGAAATTGGAAAATAATACTGATACATTGGCACAATTGAAAAGATTGCTGCAATAATTTCAAAATTAAATAGACCTGACAGATTTTTAAAACCTGTCAGGTCTATATTCATAAGACAATACAAGGATACAGTTTGTCATTTCGACGAAGGAGAAATCACACCCGTAACCACAATACAGGAAAATCTAGTGCGATTTCTCCTTTCGTCGAAATGACAAGATTGTGGAAAATATAATTGTATTCTGATTAAGAGTAAAATTATATGAGCTTTTATAACTTATATGGTTTAAATTTAGAATCTTAAATATCATCAAAGTGAATTTCACGCAACAAAAAAATATAATTTCTTCTAAAAGCGCATTGTTTTTAATGTGTTTTTCTCTGTTTTTTACAAACAAAGGAATCTCTCAAACTTTCCCAGACATTGTAAAAACTAAAGAAGGAAAATTAACCTACACCGCAGACAATCAAGGAAATAAAATACCAGACTTTTCTTTTGCCGGATACATGGCTTCAGAAAAAGCAATTCCAAATGTGGAAAATAAAATTTTTGTCCCAAAACAAGAAGAAGACGCAACACAAAAAATACAAACAGCAATTGATTATGTAAGTAATCTAAAACCAGACAAAACAGGTTTTAGAGGAGCAGTACTTTTAGACAAGGGAACATTCAAAATAAAAGGAACTTTATACATCAGAAAATCGGGAGTTGTCCTTCGCGGAAGCGGCAATACCGAAAACGGAACCGTACTTTTAGGAACTGGATTAGAAAGAGAAGCGTTAATCAGAGTTTTAGGAATTGACGATAGAAAATACAACGAAACCTACGAATTAGCAACCGCTTTTTCTCCGCTGGGAACACAAAAAATCCAACTTAAAAACGCTTCAAAATTAAAAGTTTCAGACGAAATCATCATCAGTAAATCTTTAACCGATAATTGGATTAAGGAATTAAAAATGGATGATTTTGGAGCAGAAACCGGTTGGGTTGGTTGGAAAAAAAATGACTGGGATATTAGCTGGAATAGAGTAGTTACCAATATCAATGGAAACGAAGTAACATTAAATGCTCCGTTAACGATGACTTTGGATGGTGTTTATGGGGCAACGAAAATAATGTTATATTCATGGCCGGGACGAATTGAACATATCGGAATCGAAAACATTCTTTTAAAATCGAAATATGACGAGTCAAAACCAAAAGACGAAGAACACAGATGGTTAGGAATTAGTATAGAAAACGTAAAAAATGCATGGGTAAAACAAGTGAATTTTAAGCATTTTTCTGGAGGTGCAGTTGCTTTACTAAAATCAGCGCAACAAATTACGGTCGAAGACTGTATAGCAACCGAGCCCGTTTCTGAAATTGGAGGTTTTAGACGTCATACTTTTTATACGGAAGGCCAACAAACCTTGTTTCAGCGTTGTTACTCAGAATATGGTTATCATGATTTTTCTGTTGGCGGATTTGGAACAACAGGTCCAAATGTTTTTGTACAATGCGAATCCTATTTGCCTTTTAATAATAATGGAGCTATAGGCAGTTGGGCTACGGGAATATTATTCGATATATTTTATGTAGACGGGCATGCTTTAAGTTATAACAACAGAGAACAAAATGGCAGAGGTGCAGGATGGACAGCGGCCAATAGTGTGATTTGGGAAACTTCAGGATCGAAAATAGAATGTTATAGTCCGCCAACTGCGCAAAATTGGGCTTTTGGAGTTTGGGGCGGTATTATGGCTGGCGATGGTCATTGGAAAGATGTAAACAATCACATTTCTCCAAGAAGTTTGTTTTATGCACAATTAGAAAATCGACTTGAAAAACTTCCTGTTGATCCTCATATTTATGATTTAGGTTCTGAACCTTCTTCAAGTCCTACTGTTGAAGTAGCACAGGAATTAACTAAAAATTCAGTCGGTCCAAAAGAAAATTTAATAGAATGGATTGCAGAAGCCTCGAAAGCAAATCCAATTAATACAATTTCTTCGGGTCTAAAAAATGTAAATGATTTAAAAATAAATTCGGCGAAAAATACTATTTCCGGCACGTCTAAAGTAGTTACACAAAATGGCTGGCTTACTTATGAAGGCAAAGTAATCGCCGGAAACAGATTAAGTGTGCCATGGTGGCGAGGAAGTCTTCGAGATAGTGATATATCGAAGTCATTGCCGGATGTTACCAGATTTGTTCCTGGCAGAACCGGAACTGGTTTTACAGACAATATCAATGAAGTGACGGATTATTTGAGTACTAATAATATGGTTGCTTTAGAGCATAATTATGGTTTATGGTACGAGAGAAGAATGGATGATCACGAACGCGTTCGTCGTTTTGACGCTGATGTCTGGCCTCCATTTTATGAACAACCATTTGCAAGAAGTGGTCAGGATTTAGCTTGGGATCAATTAAGCAAATATGATTTGACGAAATTCAATGATTGGTATTGGGATCGTTTGTCGCTTTTTGCAAATTTGGCAGAAACCAAAGGACAATTACTCATCAATCAACAGTATTTTCAGCATAATATTATTGAAGCAGGAGCGCACTGGGCAAGTTCTCCGTGGCGTTCGGCAAACAATATTAACAGCACAGGTTTTCCGGAACCACCGCCGTATGCAGGAGACAAACGTATTTTTATGGCGGAACAGTTTTATGATATTACGAATACGCAGAGAAGAAAATTACATCAGGGATTCATTCGTAAGTCATTAGAAAACTTTCAGGAAAACAGCAACGTAATTCAATTGACAAGTGCCGAATATACGGGTCCGTTACATTTTATGGAATTTTGGCTGGATGAAGTTCAAAAATGGAAAGACGAAACCGGCAAAAAAGGTTTAATCGGTTTAAGTGCAACCAAAGATGTTCAGGATGCTATTTTGAATGATACAAAAAGAAACAAAACAGTTGATGTAATCGATATCAGATATTGGTATTACAAAGAAGACGGTTCAGCATACGCACCGCAAGGAGGTTTAAATTTAGCGCCAAGACAACACGCTAGAAAGCTAAAAACCGGAAAAGAAACCGATAATCAGGTGTATCGTGCAATTAGCGAATACCGCCAGAAATATCCGGAAAAAGTAGTTTTATATTCTACAGATGGATCTTCAAGATTTGGATGGTCGGTTTTAATGGCCGGAGCGTCGTTGCCAAACCTTCCAAAAATTGAATTACCAGAGTTTTATGCCGCTTTAAGAGAAATGAAACCAGCAGAAGGAAACAAATACACCGACAATCTTTGGACATTAGAAAACAAAGGAAAAAGTTATTTGTTTTATGCGAAAAATGATCAGGATATTTCAATAGACCTTTCCAATCAAAAAGGAACTTTTGAAGTATACGCCATAAATGTTGCAACAGGAAGCATCACCAAGAAAGCAAACATCAGTGGAGGAAAACAAATCACAATTCCACAAGCCGAAATAAAAGAAAAAGTGCTTTTTGTAGTGAAGAAGAATTAGCCACAGATTTCACAGATTAAACGGATTTACACGAATCATTTAAAATCAGCTTAATCTGCCAGATCTGCGAGAGTAAAAAAATTTCACGCAGATTTAAAAAGATCAAAGCAGATTCAAAAGATTTTTAAAATACAATCTGCGCAAATCAGCTAAAATCTGTAAAATCTGTGTGAAACAATAAAGACAAAGCAAAGAAAAATTCGAGAAATTAGTGCAATTCGTGGCAAACCAAAAAAAATAATTCCAAAATAAACCAAAAATGAATCTGAAAATTAAATATTTATACGCCCTTTGTATAAGCTTTTTGTTTACAGCACAAAGCGGATTTTCGCAATCTGCAAAAACAAAAAATTTACCACAATTAAAAGTTTCCAAAAACCAACACTACTTTGTAACCGAAAACGAAAAACCATTTTTCTGGTTAGGAGACACAGGCTGGTTAACATTCGGGAAACTGGACAGAGCAGGCGTTGATAAATATTTTAAAGACAGAAAAGACAAAGGCTTCAATGTCGTTCAGGTGATGGTTTTGCATAATATAAATGCCGTAAACGTTTATGGCGATTCAGCTTTAATAAACGAAGATGTTTCGAAACCATTAATTACCGCAGGAAACAACTTCAATAATCCGGCAGAATACGATTATTGGGATCACGTAGATTACGTTCTGGATGTTGCTCAAAAGAACGAAATCTACCTTGCGATGGTTCCGGTTTGGGGAACAAACGTTTCAAAAGGAGATAAAGTAAGCAAAGAACAAGCAGGAAAATACGCTAAGTTTTTGGCTGACAGATATAAAAACAGAACCAACGTAATCTGGTTAAACGGTGGAGACACACACGGAAACGAATTTCAGGATGTGTGGAACGAAATCGGAAATACTTTAAAAACAAACAATCCGGATCAGTTAGTGACTTTTCACCCTTTCGGAAGAACCGATTCTTCAGAGAATTTTCACAATGCAAAATGGCTGGATTTTAATATGTTCCAATCAGGTCACAGAAGATACGATCAGGATTCAAGCAAAACGAATTTCAAAGAAGACAATTATAAATTCGTTCTAAGAGATTTCGAATTAAAACCAATAAAACCTACACTTGACGGAGAACCTTCTTACGAAGGAATTCCACACGGACTTCACGATACTTTACAACCAAAATGGAAAGCAAGCGACGTAAGACGTTACGGTTATTGGTCAGTACTTTCTGGTGGAGCAGGTTACACTTACGGACACAACGCCGTAATGCAGATGTTCAGAAAAGGTGACAAACCCGCTTACGGAAACAAAGAATTATGGACATCAGCCATCAATGCGCCAGGTGCTGGACAAATGGTTTACATTAAAAAACTGATGTTGGAATTTCCATTTTTGGAAGGAGCTCCGGATGTGTCTTTAATAGCAAATCAAGGAGAAAAATACGATTATATTCCGGCAATTAAAGGAGAAAAATATGCTCTGATGTACACATACAATGGAAAAAAAATCGAAGTGAACATGGGTAAAATTTCAGGAGATAAAGTTACAGCAACTTGGTATAATCCAAGAAATGGGCAAAAAACAAAAATCGGAACATTTGATAATAAAGGAACTAAAGAATTTCAACCGTCAGGAAAAAAAGAAGATGGTAATGACTGGGTTTTGATTTTGAAATCTATTTAATACGTAACCCATTTTTGTCATGCTGAGCGAAGTCGAAGCACCGCAAAGATTGGACACAATTTTTGATATAGCATGCGCCCTTCGACTTCGCTCAGGGGGACAAAAATGAGAATAAAATCCCGCATAATCTGCCAGATCTGCGAGAGTAAATTTTCACTCAGATTTAAAAAAAATCAAAGCAGATTTAACAGATTTTAAAAATAATAATCCGCATAAATCAGCTAAAATCTAAAAAATCTGCGTGAAACCAAAAACAACAACAATGAAAAACATACTAATCATACTCTGCTTCATAACAGGACTAAACACCGCTTTCGCGAATGACGGCTGGCTGAATATCCTAAACGAAGGAGGAAACAACAAAGGAATTAAATGCACCGAAGCCATTCAGAATGCAATTGAAAAAGCATCAAAAAATGGCGGAGGAACAATCTTTTTCCCTGCCGGAGAATATTTAACCGGAGCTTTAAAATTAAAAAGTAACATCACAATTCATTTAGATTCGGGTGCGCTTTTGAAATTTTCAGAGAATTTTGATGATTATTTACCTTTCGTAGAAATGCGTTATGAAGGATTAATGATGAAAACTTTTTCGCCATTATTCTATGCAAAAGATGCCGAAAATATCACCATAAAAGGAAGAGGCGTAATCGACGGACAAGGAAAAGCATGGTGGAATGAAGTCTACAGAATCGAATCTGCAAAAGGTCCGATTCCGGAAACGAAATACCAAAAAATGTGGGGCGAGCAAAATCCCGGAATTGTTTACGAGCCTTACTATAAAAGAACGATGGACAAAAAGTTTTTCAGACCTGCTTTCTTTCAGGTTTTAAATTGCAAAAATATTTTGATTGAAGGCGTTACATTTCAAAATTCTCCTTTCTGGACGATCAATCCGGAGTTTTGTGATAATGTTACTATAACAGGAATTTCAATTTTTAATCCACATTCACCAAATACAGACGGAATAAATCCTTCTTCTTGTAAAAACGTGCATATTTCAAATTGTCATATTAGTGTTGGAGATGATTGTATTACAATTAAATCTGGAAGAGATGCCGACGGACGAAAATATGGAATTGCAACAGAAAATGTTACGATCACAAACTGCACGATGCTAAGCGGTCACGGTGGAGTTGTTATTGGAAGTGAAATGTCAGGCGGAATCAAAAAAATCACGATTTCAAATTGTGTTTTTGACGGAACTGACCGCGGAATCAGAATCAAATCGGCGCGTGGAAGAGGCGGAGTTGTAGAAGATATTCGTGTCGATAATATCGTCATGAAAAACATCAAAGAAGAAGCTTTTGTTTTGAGTCTTTTCTATGATAAAGATACCAAACAAGAACCTGTAACGGAGAAAACGCCAATTTTCAGAAACATTCACATGAGTAATATCACAGGAACTAATGTCAATAAAGCCGGAGCGATTTTAGGAATTGCAGAAATGCCGGTTCAGAACATTTCGTTTTCAAATATAAACATTGACGGAAAAGAAGGTTTTGAAGTAAATACCGCGACAGATGTTGAATTTCACGATGTAAAAGTAAATGCTTCAGTTGGTTCTTCTTTTAAAATTTCAGATTCTAAAAACCTGATTTTGGATAATGTTGGTTCATCAACACCAATAAAAGCAGTTCCGGTTATTAAACTGAATAATGTTTCTAATTTGATGATTAATAATAATTTCCCTTTTAATGCAACCGATATTTTTATCGAAGCTGATGGAAAAGAAACCAAAAATGTATTTGTAAAAAATAATGTTTTTAATAACGTTTCGACTCCAATTAAAAAAGGAAAAGACTTAGATAAAAAAGCAATTGTAGAGTAAAAGCAACGATAGTAATCTTTGTCAAAGTTTAAAACTTTGACAAAGATTTCAGCTGTTTTGTACTCCTGCAAGGTTTCCAAAACCTTGTAGGTGTTTAAGTTTAACATCAACGTAAAAAAATATACCTACAAGGTTTTGGAAACCTTGCAGGAAAGAGAAAGAATGAAGAAATTTTTTATAATCATATTAATCGCAATTTGCACGTTAAGCTATTCTCAAAAAAAGAAAGAACTTTATCTGTTTACGTCTTTTAGAGAACCCGCAACAGAAGGTTTATATTTAGCCTACAGCGAAGACGGTTACAACTGGAAAGGATTGGAAGGATCATTCTTAAAACCGGAAATCGGAGCAAGCAAAATCATGCGCGACCCATCAATCACAAAAGGAGCAGACGGAACGTATCATTTAGTTTGGACAACAGACTGGAAAGGCGGAAACGGTTTTGGATATGCCAGTTCAAAAGACTTAATACATTGGTCTGAACAGCAATATATTTCCGTAATGAAAAACGAACCGGAAGTAGTAAACGTTTGGGCGCCGGAAATTTTTTATGATGATGTGAAAAACGAATACATTATTATCTGGGCATCAACCATTCCGTTTCGATTTGAAAAAGGAGTTGAAGAAGAGAAAAATAACCACAGAATGTATTACGTAACGACAAAAGATTTCAAAACGTTCTCGGATACCAAATTATATTACGATCCCGGTTTCAGCGTCATTGACTGTGTGATTGTAAAGAAAAGCAAAAAGGAATATGTTTTGGTTTTGAAAGACAATACAAGACCGATGCGAAACATAAAAGTAGCGTTCGGAAAATCACCTTTAGGTCCGTTTGAGAAAAGTTCAGAACCTTTGACAGAATATTTATCAGAAGGCCCAACGGTGGTAAAAGTCGGTAAAAACTGGCTCTTGTATTATGACAATTACGGATCCAAAAACTATAAAGCTTTAAGCACTTCAGACTTTGTTCATTTTGAAGATGTCTCATCCAAAATAAAACTTCCGGAAGGACATAAACACGGAACGATTACAACAATTTCAAAAGAAGTTCTAAAAGGATTAATTGATAAAAAATAATCCGTAAAATCTGCCAAATCTGCGAGAGTAAATTTTTCCCGCAGATTTGGCAGATTGAGCAGATAAAAAGAAATAAATTGCAATGAATACTTTCAAAAATATTAAAACCAACATCGCCGTTACAGCCACAATCCTTTTGGCTTGCACAACTGTAAACGCCCAAAACGACACCGTGCGTTATGTTGGTAAAACACTTTCAAACATCGATTATCACCACGGACAGTTAAGTCCGGCGGTTGGAGTTCACGCCACACAAATCATGCGTGCCAGCCGTGAACATCCCGAAAAAGCCGATGGTTTTGGATGGACGTACAATCACCAACCCATGATGGCGTATTGGAACAATACCTTTTACCTGCATTATTTAAGCGATCCGTCAGGAGAACATATTCCGCCGAGCCAGACTTTATTAATGACTTCCAAAGATGGCCAAACCTGGACAAAACCAACCGTAATTTTCCCGATTTATCGCATTCCTGATGGCTGGAAAAAAGAAGGCGTAGAAGGAGTTTCTAAAAATCTGGATGCCATTATGCACCAGAGAATGGGATTTTATGCTTCAAAAGACAAACGACTTTTTGCTTTAGGTTATTACGGAATCGCAATGGATGAAAAAGACGATCCAAACGACGGAAAAGGAATTGGACGTGTAATTCGCGAAATCAAAAAAGACGGAAGTTTTGGTGAAATCTATTTCATAAGATACAATAAAACCTGGGACAAGTCAAAATCGGCATTTCCATTTTATACCAAAGCAAAAGACAAAGGTTTGATCAAAGCCTGCGAAGAAATTCTATCAGAACCATTGGTTTTACAACAATGGGTTGAAGAAGCCGATCGTGATGACGAATTAATTCCTTTACAGAAACCTTATAAAGCGTTTAGTTATTATCATTTACCAAACGGGAATGTGGTTGGTTTATGGAAACACGCCTTAACTTCAATAAGTAAAGATGGCGGTAAATCCTGGGATTATATGCCTTTACGCGCGCCGGGATTTGTAAACAGTAACGCCAAAATCTGGGGACAAAAAACGTCTGATAATCGTTATGCGACATTGTACAATCCGTCAGAATACCGTTGGCCTCTGGCAATTTCAACCAGCGATGACGGATTGAATTACAAAGATTTATTACTAGTTCACGGAGAAGTAAGTCCGATGCGTTACGGCGGAAACTACAAATCTGCCGGCCCACAATACGTACGCGGAATCACAGAAAAAAACGGAACTCCGCCAGACGGAAAAATCTGGGTGGGTTATAGTATGAATAAAGAAGATATTTGGGTGGCTTCGGTTCCTGTTCCAGTAACTTCGGTGGTGACAGAAAATGTAAATGACGTTTTTAATGATCTGCCAAACGGAGAAGAATTGAAATTTTGGAATACGTACGATCTTTCCTGGGCATCGACAAAAATTGAAAAGAAAGCCGATGGCAAAAAATGGCTGACTTTGAGAGATCAGGATTATTTTGATTATTCAAGAGCAGAAAGAGTAATTCCGTTTGCCTCAAAAATGGAAGCTGTTTTTACAGTAAAACCAGAACAAAATAATCATGGTTTATTGCAGATCGAATTTCAAAATAAACAAGGTTTGCCATCCGTAAGATTAACTTTTGATTCAGACGGTCAGATTAAAATAAAAACCGGAGCACGTTCTAATGGAATTGGCAAATATGAAGCCAACAAAGCTTATAAAATAACAGTTAAATTAGATGCCAAAAACCGTTCATACACGGTAAAAGTAAACGACGAAAAAGAATCAACAAAGATATTCTATGCGCCAACAGACGGATTTGAAAGAATCATGTTCAGAACAGGAGAACAAAGATATTCACCAAATCCGGACACAGCGCCAGACACAGACGATTACGACGACCTGCCTCAAACCGGAAAATTAATTCCTGAAGCGGTATTTAATATAGAGTCTTTAATTACGAAAAAATTATAAAAAGTTTTGCCACGAATTGCACTAATTTCTCGAATTATTTTAGCCACGGATTAAAGGATTTTTACTGATTCAAATCTGTTAAAAAAATGCTCTCGCAGATTTAGCAGATTATGGAGATAAAGAAATCCAAATAATCATTTTAATCTGTGGCAAAACAATAAATCCGCTCAATCTGCAAAATCTGCGTGAAACAAAATTTGCAGACAAACAAATAATAATGAAGAACTTTAAAAACATATTATTCCTATTTTGCCTTTTAGCAACTTTCATTTCGAATGGACAAATTCTGCCTGTACATCTCACGACAGAAATGGCCGAAAACCCTTTAACGGTCGTTCAGAATCAACCAAGATTTAGCTGGCAGTTAATTTCAAAAGAATCCAATTCATCGCAAATTGGCTATCAGATTTTAGTTGCTTCTTCGGAAGAAAAACTAAAAAACGACTATGGAGATATCTGGAATAGCGGAAGAATAAATTCTGAAAAAAACCTTCAAAATTCTTATAGCGGAAGTCCACTAAAAAACGAAACCAAATATTACTGGAAAGTAAAAGTATGGAATCAGGAAGGCAAAATTTTAAAATGGAGCAGAACAGCTTTTTTTAGAACAGCACCTTTAGAATCAGAATTAAATCCGGTTTGGATTGGCGCCATTACAAAAGCAGACAGCCATTTGCCGGAAGGGAGAAACTTTCATAGTGCGACTTACAAAAGAGAAAAGAAAGATGGGATTATCAATGCTTCAGATTCTCTTTCACGCAGAAGCATTATGTTGCGTAAACCTTTCGAAGTAAAAAAAGAAATCAAAGAAGCGGTTGTTTACATTTCAGGTTTAGGACATTACGAATTGACTATCAACGGAAAAAAAGTAGGGAACAATCAATTTGCGCCTTTGTGGACAGATTATGATAAAACGGTTAATTACAATACTTACGAATTAACTGCCAAAGAACTTCAAAAGGGCGAAAATGTAATTGGCGTTTTATTAGGAAACGGAATGTACAACACGCTTGCCGAAAGATATACGAAATTCTTTGTGAGTTTTGGTCCGCCGACTTTATTCTTCAAAATGAAAATCAGGTATAATGACGGTTCAGAAGAAATTATAAAGTCAGATGAAAGCTGGAAATACAGTAAAAGTCCGATTACGTACAATAGTATTTTTGGTGGCGAAGATTACAATGCCAACTTAGAACAAAAAGGCTGGAACACTAAAGATTTCAAAGATTCAAACTGGAAAAAAGTAGTGATTCAGGAAGCGCCAAAAGGGACTTTACGACCGCAGACTGCAACTCCAATTACAATTCAGAGACAATATGAAGTGAAAACTTCGAAAGAGCTGAAACCGAATTTTTATGTTTTTGATATGGGGCAGAATCTTTCGGGATTTCCAACCATTAAAGTAAAAGGAAAAAAAGGACAAACAGTTCGTGTTTGGGTTGGGGAAAGTTTAAATGAAGACGGAACTGTCGGACAAGGAAAATCTGGAAAACCATATTATTACGATTATACTTTAAAAGGGAAAGACGTTGAAGAATGGACACCGAAATTCAGCTATTACGGATTTCAATTTGTTCAGATTGAAAACATCAATTATAAAGAAACGAAGGATAAAAGTCTGCCGACACTTGTCGATTTAAAATCTAATTTCATTTATAATTCGGCGGGAGAAGCAGGAAGTTTTAAATCTTCAAACGAGCTTTTCAATAAAACGCATGAACTGATTAATAACGCGATAAAAAGTAATTTCCAAAGCGTTTTTACCGATTGTCCGCAACGTGAAAAATTGGGCTGGCTGGAAGAAATTCATTTGAATGGTCCGGGCTTAATGTTCAATTATAATTTGGAAAATTTCATTCCGGCAACGATGCAGAATATTTCAGATTCGCAAAGAGAAAACGGATTGATTCCGACAATTGTTCCAGAATATGTGGTTTTTGGAGGCGACTTTACCGATTCTCCGGAATGGGGTGTAACCGGCGTAATTCTGCCTTGGATGTATTATGAATATTATGGTGATGCCTCTTTAATCGAAAAATATTATTCGGTAATGAAAAACTATGTAGATTATTTAGAATCTAAATCTAAAAATCACATCGTTTCTCACGGATTGGGCGATTGGTACGATTATGGAACGCATCCGGCGGGATATTCAAAAAATAGTCCGATTGCGCTTTCGGCAACTTCTCACTTTTATTACGGAGCAAGTTTGGTCGCTAAATCGGCTAAATTGTTGAATAAAAGAGAAGATATTGAAAAGTACGAAACTTTAACGGCTGATATTAAAACAGCTTTCAACAAAGAGTTCTTCAACGAAGAAACTAAACAATACGGCACAAGCAGTCAGTTTAGTAATGCCGTTCCGGTTTTTATGGATCTTGTAGAACCGCAATATAAAGAAGCGGTAATGCAAAATTTAATTGCAGATATAAAAGCAAAAGGCGATCGACTGACAACGGGAGATGTTGGAAACCGCTATTTATTTCAGGCTTTGGCACGAAATGGAGAAAACGAAACGATGTTTAAAATGAACAATCATTACGATGCGCCGGGTTACGGTTTTCAAATTAAATATGGCGTAACAACTCTGACCGAACAATGGGATCCAAGAAAAGGGAACTCATACAACCATTTTATGATGGGGCAAATTGAAGAATGGTTTTACCAAAGTTTGGCTGGAATTATGGCCGATCCTGAAAAACCGGGATTCAAACATTTCTTCATTCAACCGGAAATGGTGGGCGATATGACTTTCGCGGAAGCGGATTATCAATCGGTTTACGGAAAAATTGTATCATCTTGGGAAAAGAAAGACGGAAAATTTATTTTGAAAGTTGAAATTCCTGTAAACACATCAGCTACAATAAAACTTCCTGTTGCTAAAAATTCTGAAATTAGAATTGATAATAAAAAAGTGAAAACAGGTTTTGATGGAAAGAAACCAACTTTAGAATTTGGTTCTGGAAAATATACAATTGAGTGTAGGTTATGAGTTCTTAGTCAATAGTCCTTAGTTCATAGCAATTAGCAAATAAAATCAATTGCCTCCAGTTTTAACTGAAGGTTATAAATATACAACGTCAGAGGGCTTTAGCCAAATAAATAAGTTAGGCTAAAGCCAATATTAAAAAAAATCAATTTGTGTTCCTCCAGCTAAAGCAGGAGGCAATTCAAAAAAATATCAAAATGAAAAATTTAAAATACACAATCTTACTTTCAATTTTCGCATTGACCATTTCAAATGCGCAGATCACTTCTGATGAAAATTTTAGAAAACCAGTTTCAGAAACAATTCAAAAAATCGGAACTATTTTTAATATTACCATCAACGACGACCGAGGTTTATTAAAAGGAAAAGAACTGGATTATGCTGACTGGAGAATTGAACCGGGAAATTTAGCTGTTTCGCTGACTAATATACTAGCGCCCTTTGAATTGATGTATTTTAAACAACCCGACGGAACCTACATTATTCGTAAATATGAAAACCATAAAGTTTCAGTTGATAAAGGAAAAGAACGTCTGTTCTATTTAGAAAGCCAGTATTCAACAAAAGACGAATGGGAGAAACGTAAAAAGGAGTTAAAAGCATGTATGATAACCTCATTTGGTTTAGACAAGGCTCCCCCAATGCCAAAATCTAAGCCACTTTTAACTCCTAAAAGAATTTATAAAGATTATAGTATTGAAAATATTGGGTTAGAAATTCTGCCGGGAGTTTACGTGACAGGATCGATTTACAAACCGTATCCGTTGAATAAAAAATCGGCTGTAATTTTAACTCCGGACGGACATTTTGGAGACGGAAGATATAGAAAAGACGAACAATTACGTTGTGCAATTTTAGCCAAAATGGGCGCGATTGTAGTAAGTTACGATTTGTTTGCGTGGGGAGAATCATTGCTTCAGTTTCCGGAAGAAACGCACAGAAACAGTATTGCATCGACAGTGCAGATTTTAAGCGGAATCCGATTATTGGATTATCTATCGACCGTTAAAAATGCCGATATGTCTAGAGTTGGCGTAACTGGAGGTTCTGGCGGAGGTTCACACACTATGTTTTTGGGAGCGATTGATGAAAGAGTAAAAGTTACGGCTCCGGTTGTAATGGTTTCATCGCATTTCTCAGGTGGTTGTCCTTGTGAAAGCGGACGCGGAATTCACCTTTGTGGAAACGGAACAAACAATGCTGAAATCTCAGCCATGATGGCGCCAAAACCACAATTGATTGTTTCAGACGGAAAAGACTGGACATTAGCAGTTCCGGAATTGGAATTTCCGTTCATTCAAAGAACTTATGAATTATACGGCAAAAAAGATTTGGTAGAAAATGCTCATTTTGCAAAAGAAGGACATGATTACGGCGTTTCTAAAAGAATGGCGATGTATCCATTTATGGCAAAATATTTAGGTTTGGATTTGAAAAAAGTGCAAAACGAAAAAGGTGAAATCGACGAATCGACTTGTGTAATCGAGCCAAAAGAAAAGTTGTTTGTCTTTGGAGACAAAGGCGAAAAACTTCCTGCGAACGCCGTAAAAGACATCAACAAATTATATGAAATGTTTGGCGAGAAAAATCTGAAGGTTTACGAAACTAAAAAATAGCCACGAATTACACGAATTGCACTAATTTTTTTGCCACAGATTAAAAAGATTAAATGGATTTTTTATCTCCCTAATCTGCTAAATCTGCGAGAGTAAAATTTTTTCAAGCCGATTTAGCAGATCGAGCAGATTTTTAATCTGTGAAAATCCTTTATCCCGATAGCTATCGGGAGTGGCAAAACAATTAGAGAAATTGAAATAAAAATTAAAAAAGAAATTAGTGCCATTCGTGTAATTCGTGGCAAAAAAAATATATCAACATGAAGTTAAGAACTAAAATAACGGCAATCTGTCTGGGAATTTTTTCGCTTACAGCAACAGCGCAAAACAACCTGAAATTATGGTACGATAAACCAGCCTCACTCTGGAACGAAGCCTTGCCTTTAGGCAATGGACGTTTGGGTGCGATGGTTTTCGGCGATCCGGCTGTGGAGCGTTTACAATTGAATGAAGAAACTATTTGGGCGGGTTCTCCAAACAGTAACGCGCATTCAAAATCAATAAAAGCTTTACCAATTGTTCGCCAGTTAATTTTTGACGGAAAATTTGATCAAGCCCAAGAGTTGGCTACACAGGATATTATGTCGCAGACCAATGACGGAATGCCGTATCAGACTTTTGGAAGTGTTTACATTTCTTTTCCGGGACATCAGAAATATTCGAATTATTATAGGGATTTAGATATTAGTAACGCTTCCGCGAAAGTAAAGTACACCGTAAACGGAGTGGAATTTACACGCGAAATCATAACTGCATTTTCAGATCAGGTTATTTTAGTGAAACTTTCTGCGAGTAAACCGGGGCAAATTACGTGTAACGTTTTCATGAACAGTCCGATTGATAAAACGGTCGCTTCGACAGAGGGAAACCAAATTATACTTTCCGGAGTTGGAACTAATTTTGAAAATGTAAAAGGAAAAGTAAAATTTCAGGGCAGACTTACGGCTAAAAATAAAGGGGGAGAAATTAGTGCCAGTAACGGCGTTTTGAGTATTGAAAAAGCCGATGAAGTAACTTTGTTCATTTCAATTGCTACTAATTTCAAAAACTATCAGGATATTTCGGGTGACGAAATTGCAAAGAGCAAATCATATTTAGAACAAGCTTTGCCAAAAAGTTTCGACGAAATCAAAACAGCACATACAGCCTATTATCAAAAATTCTTCAACAGAGTTTCTTTTGATTTAGGAACAAATGAAAATGCAAAGAAACCAACCAACGAGAGGATCAGAGATTTTTCCAAACAATTTGACCCACAATTAGCATCGTTATATTTCCAATTTGGGCGTTATTTGTTGATTTCAAGTTCACAACCGGGCGGACAACCAGCAAACTTACAAGGAATCTGGAATGATATGGTGACTCCGCCGTGGGACAGTAAATACACGACAAACATCAATGCCGAGATGAATTACTGGCCGGCAGAAGTAACCAATCTTACTGAAATGCACGAGCCTTTTATTCAAATGGCAAAAGAATTGAGCGTTACAGGTGCAGAAACCGCAAAAATGATGTACAATGCAAGTGGGTGGGTCTTACACCATAACACCGATATTTGGCGCGTAACGGCTCCAGTAGATTCTGCTGCGTCTGGAATGTGGCCAACAGGTGGCGCTTGGGTTTCTCAGGATTTATGGGAAAGATATTTATACACAGGCGATAAAAAGTATTTAGAAGAGATTTATCCGATTATGAAAGGAGCGGCAAGTTTCTTTTTAGACTTTATGATTATAGATCCAAATACAAAATATTTGGTTGTGGTTCCATCAAGTTCTCCAGAAAACACACATGCAGGCGATACCGGAAAAGCAACGATTGCATCGGGAACTACAATGGATAACCAATTGGTTTTTGATTTATTTACACATGTTATTGAAGCTTCAAAATTGGTTGCTCCAGATGCTGAGTTTATTAAAAAAGTACAAGAAGCATTGGCAAAAATGGCTCCGATGAAAGTGGGGAAATACAGCCAATTACAAGAATGGCAGGAAGATTGGGATAATCCGGAAGACAAACACAGACATATTTCGCATTTGTATGGATTGTTTCCAAGTAATCAAATCACGCCAGACAAAACTCCTGAATTATTTGAAGCAGCCAAAAATACTTTAAAGTATCGTGGAGATGAATCTACAGGCTGGTCAATGGGTTGGAAAGTTTGTTGGTGGGCAAGATTATTAGACGGAGATCATGCTTATAAATTATTGCAAGATCAAATGCATCTGGTTACCGCAGAACAGAAAAAAGGAGGCGGAACATATCCAAATTTTCTAGATGCACATCAGCCGTTTCAAATTGATGGTAACTTTGGTTGTACTGCCGGAATTGCCGAAATGCTAATGCAGAGCCAGGAAGATGCAATTCAGTTATTGCCAGCGTTGCCAAGTGTTTGGAAAGACGGAAGTATAAAAGGTTTGGTTGCGAGAGGCGGTTTCGTAATCGACATGACTTGGAAAAACAACAAAGTTTCGACTTTAAAAATTTACTCTAAATTAGGTGGGAACTGCCGATTAAAAGTAGAGAATACTTTGAGCGGTTCTTCGATCAAAAAAGCAAAAGGTAAAAATGCAAATCCGTTGTTTTATGAGGTGGAAGTGAAGAAACCAATTATCTCGGATAAAGCTAATTTAAAGAAAGTGGTTCTTCCCAATTATAATGTTTACGATGTGAATATGAAAGCAGGGCAGACGTATACTTTTACGGGGAAATAAAAGATAATAAACGCCATATTTGTCATTTCGACGAAGGAGAAATCTCCGTTAGAAGCTCGACAAAGATTGGCGATTCACTTTACGGAGTTACTTGCGGAGATTTCTCCTTCGTCGAAATGACAAAATTGTGTAAAAAAATAAAATAAATAATGTTAAAAAATCTCAAACATAAAATAATAACCCTTTCAATTATAATTGCTTGTTTAAACAGCAGTTGTAAATCGGGTGTAAATGTTTCAAACAAAGGAAAATCGGTTGTTTTAAAAGAAAATAACTTCAAACATTATGTCGATTATTTCAACACGATGGAAGATGAGAATTTAAAATTTGCGATTCCGAATGACAGTGCTTGGAGTTGGATGGAAAAGAATATTCCGTTGTTTGAATGTCCACAGCAGAATTTCGAAGAAATCTATTATTTCCGTTGGTGGAGCGCGCGAAAGCATATTATAAATACGCCGCAGGGATTTGGGATTACCGAGTTTTTAGTAGATCGTTCGTATGCAGATAAATACAATATGATTAGTTGTGCTTTAGGACATCATATCAACGAATTTAGATGGGTTCATGATCCGAAATATATTGAGCAGGACGTTCATTTGTGGTTTAGAGGAAATGATGGTAAACCAATGAAAAAATTACGTACGTTCAGTTCTTGGACAGCTGATGCATTATACAACAGATATTTAGTAAATAAAGATGACAAGTTTTTATTGGATATGTATCCGGATTTAATTAATGAATATGCAGCCTGGGAAGGCGACAGAAAACGTAAAGACGGTTTATTCTGGCAGTCTGATGTAAAAGACGGAATGGAAGAATCGTTGAGCGGTGCGAGAAAGTTTAGAAATGCGCGCGTAACGATTAACAGTTATATGTTTGGAAATGCCGAAGCTTTGTCTAAAATAGCAAAACTAAAAGGCGATACTGCAAAAGAAAATTATTTTACTGCTAAAGCGGACACGCTTCAAAAATTAGTGGAAACAAAATTATGGAATCCTAAAGATGAGTTTTTTGAAACTTTTACAGAAAAAGATACTTTAGCGCAGGTTAGAGAAGCAATCGGATTTATTCCGTGGTATTTTAATTTACCTGAAAAAAATAAAGGATTTGAAAAAGCCTGGGAACAAGTGAAAGACGAAAAAGGATTTTCGGCACCTTTTGGATTGACAACGGCAGAAAGAAGAAGTCCCCGTTTTAGAACTCACGGAACCGGAACTTGCGAATGGGACGGTGCGATTTGGCCTTTTGCAACTTCGCAGACTTTGACCGCAATGGCAAATGTTTTGAACAATTACAATCAAAATAATGTGGCTAAACCAGATTATTTCAAGCAGTTGGATTTGTACGTTCAGTCGCAGTATTACAGAGGAAAACCTTATCTTGGTGAATATTTAGATGAAACTACAGGATATTGGTTAATGGGCGACCGCGAAAGAAGTCGCTATTATAATCATTCGACTTTTAACGATTTAGTGATTACGGGTTTGGTTGGATTACGCCCTAGAGCGGATGAAAAAATAGAAGTAAATCCGTTGATTCCACAGGAAAAATGGGATTGGTTTTGTCTGGATAATGTTTTGTATCACGGTAATATTATTACGATTCTTTGGGATAAAACCGGAGAAAAATATCATAAAGGAAAAGGTTTCAGAATCTTTAAAAACGGAAAAGAAATTGCGTTTTCTGAGAAATTGGAGCGTGTGATTTCTGAATAGCTATTCTTAACGTTGAAATAAAAAATTACTCTCGCAGATTTTGCAGATTGAGCAGATTATTTTTTTCAATTTAAAAAATCTCCTAAATCTGCAAAATCTGCGAGAAACAATAAAATAATACCATGAAAAAGTTTTTTTTACACCTTACATTAATCATCACATTGTTTACATTTTCGGCGAAAGCCCAAAACAAAATCAGTGTAAACAATCTGCAATGCGAAATGCTGAACAATCCCGAAGGAATTGATGTGTTGCAACCGCGATTGAGCTGGCAGATAAATGCAAATGTAAGCGATGTAAAACAAACAGCTTACCAAATTATTGTTGCTTCTACAGAGGAGAATTTAAATGCAAATACTGCTGATTTATGGGACAGCGGAAAAGTAGCAAGCAACGAATCTGTCAATATTATTTACAACGGGAAAATATTAGAAAACAGACAAAATGCATTTTGGAAAGTAAAAATCTGGACTAATAAAGGCGAATTTCAATCTGAAGAAAAGACATTTTTCAGCATGGGAATTTTGAATTATGCGGATTGGAAATCTACGCGTTGGATTGGTTATGAAAAAGCTTCGGCTGGAGATAGCATTTCGCAGTTTTCGAGATTATCAGCAAGATATTTACGAAAAGAAATTGATCTTAAAAAACAAGTTAAAAGTGCGAAAGTATATTTAATGGGTTTAGGAATGTATGAATTGTACATTAACGGAAATAAAATCGGCAATCAGGTTTTGGCGCCCGTTCCTACGGATTATACGAAGAATGTAAAATACAATGTTTTTGATGTGACTTCACAGTTAAAAGAAGGCAAAAATATGTTGGGAACAATTCTCGGAAACGGCCGTTTTTTTACCATGCGTCAGGATTTTAAACCTTATAAAATTAAAACTTTTGGTTACCCAAAAATGGCTTTGCAATTGTTTGTAGAATATACAGATGGAAGTAAAGACGTTATCAGAACTGACGATACTTGGAAAGTTACTACAAACGGCCCAATTTTATCTAATAACGAATATGACGGTGAAGATTATGATGCGCGCAAAGAATTAAAAAACTGGAACACCATAAATTACGACGATAAAAACTGGCTGAACGCAGAATATGTTCAGGAACCGGGCGGATTTTACGAAGCGCAAATGACACCAAACATGAAAATCATGGGCGAAGTAAAACCAATTTCGATTAAACAAACTCCGCGTGGCACTTATATTCTTGATATGGGTCAGAATATGGTCGGCTGGTTGCAATTGAAAGTTAAAGGAAAAAGCGGTGACAAAATCACTTTAAAATTTGCTGAATCTTTGCAGGCTAATGGTTCTTTATATATTGAAAATTTACGCGACGCCAGAACAACCGATCATTATATTTTAAAAGGTGAAGGCGAAGAAATCTGGGAACCAAAATTTATTTTCCACGGATTTAGATTTGTAGAAGTTACAGGATTTCCAACAAAACCAACTTTGGATAGTTTCGTTGGAAAAGTAGTTTACGACGATATCAAAACAACGGGAACTTTTGAATCTTCTGACGCAACGATGAATCAGATTTTCAAAAATGCCTATTGGGGAATCAGAAGTAATTATAAAGGAATGCCGATTGATTGTCCACAACGAAATGAGCGTCAGCCATGGCTGGGAGATCGTACAACGGGCGCTTATGGCGAAAGTTTTATTTTTGATAATCAGACTTTGTACGCAAAATGGCTAGACGATATTAAAAATGCGCAGACTGCCGATGGCGGAATCCCTGATGTTGCGCCTGCTTTCTGGCGTTATTATGGCGATAATGTAACATGGCCTGGAACATATATTACGGTTGCCGATATGTTGTACCAGCAATTTGCCGATAAAAAAGTGATCGAAAAACATTATCCGTCAATGAAAAAATGGGTAGTGTATATGGAGAAAAATTATTTGGTTAAAGATTTAATGACCAAAGATAAATACGGCGATTGGTGTGTTCCGCCAGAATCTCTGGAGTTAATTCATTCTAAAGATTCGGCCAGAACTACAAATGGCGAATTGATTGCAAGTGCTTTCTATTATCATTTATTACAAAAAATGAAAAAGTTTGCCACGATTAATAACTCCGGAAAAGAAGATATTCAGTATTACGATACTCTTTCGCAGAAAATAAAAACAGCTTTTAATGCTAAGTTTTTCAATTCAAAAACAAATAATTACGCTAATAATACAGTAACGGCAAATCTTTTGCCATTGACTTTCGGAATGGTTCCTGAGAATCTTGAAGATAAAGTTTTTGAGAATATTACTCACGAAGTAGAAGTTACGTACAAAGGTCACATTAGTACGGGTGTAATCGGAACTCAGTTTTTGATGCGAACTTTATCGCAGTTCGGACGACCTGATTTATCTTATAAATTGGCATCCAACAACACCTATCCGAGTTGGGGTTACATGGCCAAAAACGGAGCGACAACAATTTGGGAATTATGGAACGGAAACACCGCAGATCCTAAAATGAATTCGCAAAACCACGTAATGCTTTTAGGAGATTTATTGATTTGGTATTACGAAAACATGGCTGGAATTAAAAGCAATCCAGAAACTCCGGGTTTCAAAGAAATTATCATGAAACCAGATTTTAATGCTGGATTGACTTTTGTAAATGCATCATATGAATCGATTCACGGAACTATAAAAAGTGACTGGAAGAAAAGTAAAAATGCCTTAAGTTGGAATGTTTCAATCCCTGCAAATACAACAGCGATTGTTTATCTGCCAACAGAAAATGCTTCTAACGTTACCATCAATAATCAAAAACTAAATAAGACTTCAAATACATTTAAAACCGAAAAAGGTAATCTTGTACTTACACTTACATCGGGATCTTATGTTTTAAATGTTAAATAATCGGGTTTTCTGTTAATTCGGGACAGTGCAGGATAGATATTTAAAAAATTAGTGTCATTTTTACACTTAATAAATAATTTTGTGTAAAAAATTATTGAGAATGCATTTAATATCAGAAATTGTAATTCAAAAATAAAACCTAAGAATGAAGATTTTAAAAGTAACATTTATCCTGTTTAGTTTAATCCTTTTCGGAAGCTGTAAATCGGCTTTGGAGAAAAAGACCTGGAAAGAGGGAATTTTAGTAGACCAATTTATCTACGACAAAGCGCCTTATCCGTCTTGTCATGCCGTAACAATTGTAGAAGCAACCAATGGCGATTTAGTATCATCGTGGTTTGGAGGAACTGCAGAAAGAAATCCTGATGTTTGTATTTATGTGGCCATCAAACCAAAAGGAAGTGATAAATGGAACGAAGGTGTAAAAGTTGCTGACGGAGTGATGAAAGAAGGCCCAAGATTACCAACTTGGAATCCCGTTTTATATCAAATTCCGGGTGGCGATTTAATGCTTTTCTACAAAATCGGACCAAAACCATCAGAATGGTGGGGCGTAATCAGAAGATCTTCTGATGGCGGAAAAACATGGTCTGAAGCAGAAAAAATGCCAGACGGTTTCTTAGGGCCAATCAAAAATAAACCTGTTTTATTAAGCAACGGAACTTTACTTTGTCCGTCAAGTATAGAAGGCGACGGCTGGAGACTTCGTATGGAATCTACGCCAGACTTCGGAAAAACCTGGGTAATGGGCGATACGCTTTCGAGAGGAAAAGAAAAAATCAACGCTATTCAGCCAAGTATTTTATTCCACAAAGATGGAAGTATTCAGGCAATCGGTAGAACCAGAAACAGAGCGATTTATAGTACTTTCTCCAAAGACAACGGAAAAACATGGTCGGATGTAGAATTAATCGGACTTCCAAATAACAATTCAGGAACTGACGCTGTAACACTTAAAGACGGAAGACATCTTTTAGTTTACAATCACGTTTTACCTCCGGGAAAAGAAGCAAAAGGACCAAGAACACCGTTGAATGTTTCGGTTTCTAAAGACGGAATTAATTGGAATGCGGCTTTGGTTTTAGAAGATTCAAAAATCAGCCAGTATTCTTATCCTTCAATAATTCAAAGTTCAGACGGAATGGTGCATGTCGTTTATACTTGGAGAAGAGAAAAACTGAAATATGTAAAAATCGATCCAAGTAAACTGAAAGCAATTCCAATCAAAAACGGAATCTGGCCAGGCGATGAAAACAAAGTCGTAACGGCCGTAAAAGCAGAAGAAGAGTAAAAATATAATGCCACAGATTAAAAGGATTAAAAAGGATTTTTTTTATTCTAATTTAATCTCCATAATCTGCTAAATCTGCGAGAGTAAATTTTTCCCGCAGATTTAGCAGATTTAGCAGATTTTTTAATCCATATAATCCTTTAATCCCGATAGCTATCGGGAGTGGCAAAAAAATACCAATATGAAATCTAAAAGAAATTTATTAATTGCACTACTTGTTGTTTTATCGGCAACATTTAATAGCTGTGCTACAGCTCAGGCATCAAAAAATAAACAACAATATAAAGTTGCGGTTTGCGACTGGATGATTTTAAAAAGACAAAAATTAGGCGCTTTCGGATTAGCATCAGAAATAAAAGCAGACGGTATAGAACTCGATATGGGCGGTTTAGGAAACAGACCAACTTTCGACAGCAAACTGGGCGATCCTGTAGAAAGACAAAAATTCTTAGATAAATCGAAAGAAGTAAATGTTGGAATCAGCTCAATTGCGATGTCTGGTTTTTATGCGCAGTCTTTTGCTAAAAGAGAAAGCATCGAACAAATGGTTAATGATTGTGTTTTGGCAATGAAAAACATGAAAGTAAAAGTAGCTTATTTGCCTTTAGGAACTCAAAGTGATTTGACTAAAAATCCAGAATTGCGTCCAATTGTGATTGAAAGATTAAAATGGGCGGGAAAACAAGTTGGTAAAATTGGCGGTGTAATTGCAATAGAAACCTCTTTGAATGCTACAGACGAGAAAAAGTTATTAGAAGAAATCGATTCAAAATACATTAAAAGTTCGTTCAATTTTGCAAATGCGGTTGATAACGGAAGAGATATTTCGGCTGAATTAAAAATTCTAGGCAAAAAATATATAGCACAGATTCACGCTTCAAACACCGATAAATTTTGGTTAGAAAAAGATCCGGCGATCGATATGCCAAAAATAAAACAAACGCTTGACGAAATGAAATGGAGTGGCTGGCTGATTGTAGAACGTTCCAGAGATGTTACACAAGTGCATGATGTAAAAGCCAATTATGGAGCAAATGTTGCTTATTTAAAGAAGATTTTTCAGAATTAAATAAAATAATGATCATCTGTAAAAGTTAAACATTCCAATTGATCATATTTATATCTGCCAAATCTGCCAGATCTGCGAGAGTAAATTTTTCCCGCAGATCTGGCAGATTAAGCTGATTTTTTAGAATACAAAACCAAAATACAATGAAATACCTAAGTTTACTTTTTTTAAGTTTTTATGTCAGTTTCGCGACAGCGCAAAATATCACAATTGTTAGTGATGCAAATTCGCCTAGAGCAAAATTTGGTGCAGAAAAATTATCAGAAACTTTAATTTCAAAAGGAATCAAAGTTATTTCTTCGGATAAATTTAAAAAGTCAAAAGAGCAAGTAATTGTTATAGGTGAAAAAGGAACAGACTTTTGGAAAAAAAACGCCAAAAGTGCCAAAATCGACGATAGTAAACTCAGTAAAAAAGAAGGTTTTCAGATTCGTACGCAAAATAATATCATTTTTATTGAAGGAGCAGATGCGACTGGAGCGTTGTATGGCGCTTTGGAATTAGTAGGGCGTATTAAAACTTCGGGCGCAGTTCCTTCAGAAATTAATATCGAAGACAGTCCGGAAATGGTTTTGCGCGGTGCCTGCATCGGAATGCAAAAACCGGTTTATCTTCCGGGTCGTGATGTTTACGAATATCCGTATACACCAGAAACTTTTCCGTGGTTTTACGATAAAAAACTATGGATTAAGTATTTAGATATGATGGTCGATAACAGAATGAATTCCTTGTATTTATGGAATGGCCATCCTTTTGCTTCATTAGTAAAACTAAAAGAATATCCATTTGCGGTAGAAGTAAGCGACGAAGATTTCAAAAAAAACGAAGAAGTTTATAAATTCCTAACCGTAGAAGCCAATAAAAGAGGAATTTGGGTAATTCAGATGTTTTATAATATTATCGTTTCTAAACCTTTTGCAGAACATTATAACATTAAAACGCAAGATCGTTCAAGACCAATTACGCCTTTATTATCAGATTATACCAGAAAATCAATTGCAGCATTTATCGAAAAATATCCAAATGTAGGTTTAATGGTTTGCCTTGGCGAAGCCATAAATACAGTTGATGACGACGTAGAATGGTTTACTAAAACAATTATTCCAGGCGTGCGCGATGGTTTGCAAGCTATCGGGAAAACAGATGAACCACCAATTATCCTGCGTTCTCACGATACAGACGGGCCTTTGGTTATGGAAAAATCACTTCCGTTATACAAAAACCTTTACACAGAAAGTAAATATACAGGAGAATCTCTAACGACTTATACGCCGGGGGGACCTTGGGGAGAAACGCACAGACAATTAAGCGCTTTAAAATCAATCCATATTGAGAATGTTCACATTTTGGCCAATTTAGAACCTTTCAGGTACGGTTCACCAGATTTTATTCAGAAAACGGTAAAAGCGATGCACAGCGCACACGGAGCCAATGCATTACACTTATATCCGCAAGCTTCCTATTGGGATTGGCCATATTCTGCCGATAAAACCAAAACTGGCGAAAGATTGTTAGAAATGGATCGCGACTGGATTTGGTACAAAGCTTGGGCAAGATATGCTTGGGACAGCAAAAGAGATCGTAATGAAGAAGTTAAATATTGGGATAATGATTTAGCGACAAAATATGGAACTGATCAGGAAGCTGCAAACAATATTTTAAAAGCCTACGAAGAAACAGGAGAAATCGCTCCAAAAACATTAAGACGTTTCGGAATTACAGAAGGAAACCGTCAAACCTTATTGTTAGGAATGTTCGAAAGTCAATTGGTAAATCCGGCAAAATGGAGAGTTTATCCAGGATTCCATGAATCTTGCGGACCTGCGGGCGAATTGCTTTTGGAATATGCTAAAAAAGAGTGGAATCACGAGCCGCATTCAGGTGAACTTCCAACACAGATTATAGCTGAAATCACAGAACACGGAAGATTAGCTGTTGAAGCCATCGACAAAGCAGAACCAAGTGTAACAAAAGATAAAGAAGAATTTTTACGCCTTAAAAACGATGTACATTGTTATAAAGCTTTCGCCGATTTCTTTTCAGAAAAAGTAAAAGCAGCGTTATTGGTTTTGAGATACAGCTATTCTAATGATATTTCAGATCTGGACAAAGCGATTCCGCATCTGGAAGAAAGCATCAAACATTACGAATTATTGGTAAATTTAACCAAAGATAATTACTTGTATGCCAATAGTATGCAAACCGCTCAACGTAGAATCCCGATTGGTGGCGATGATGGAAACAATAAAACATGGATTGAATTATTACCACATTACGAACGTGAATTGGCTAACTTTAAAAGAAATTTAGAAAAGCTGAAATCGTCTAAAGATGGTAAAATCGAAACTGTAGAAGGAAAACCTTGGAAAACTGCTGATGTAGCTTTTATAGATGAAAAACCAGGATCGTATTTAGTTAAAAAAGGAACAAAAATTTATGGAACCGATATTTCTGAAATCACGAAATTAGCACCAGAACTTCAGAATCTAAAAGGTTTCACTTTTGCAGAAAACGATCAAAATGAAAAAGGAACACATCTGAAATTCAAAAATAACAAAGCTGTAAAACTGGTTGTAGGTTATTTTAATTCAGATCAAAAGAGATTTTTATTACCGCCAAGTTTAGAAACAGACGCAGCCGGAAATGCTTACGGTCAGGCCGAAGTTATTTTAGCAAGTGCCATGAATTTGAAAGAATTACCACGTGTAAACATTCATACCTACACTTTCCAACCGGGCGAAAATAAACTCGATTTAGGCAAAGGAAAAGTATTGATTTTAGGCTTTATAGACGCAGATCAAACCATTACAACGCGCGATGTTGGTTATATAGACGAAGGAGAAAAAGCGGCTATAGATTGGTTGTTTTATTAAAATAATAGTATTTTGGGCGTGTCCCTCACGCGAACCAAGATTACGTTAAACCTGACGGGTTTTCAAAACCCGTCAGGTTTAATAACACAATCTTGTCATTTCGACGAAGGAGAAATCACACTAGAAGCTCCGCAAAGTAGAGACAATCTTTGTCGAATCCCGAGTGCGATTTCTCGTTCCTCGAAATGACAAAAAGTGAGCATAAAAATTAAACCAAAAAACAACCTTATAATCACTTATATGGTTTAAAAAAATATGAACAGAATAGTTTTTTTTATTTTTTGTTTTTTCTCAAGTTTTTGCACTGTTTGGAGTCAGGGCAAAAGTTCTGTACGTAAAGAAATTTCGCTGAACTCATCTTGGGAGACCGTAATGCTGGATAATCTTCCGCTGAAAGAAGAAGATTTTGTAGAAAATCCAAAAACTGATTCCAATTGGCAAAAGGTAAGTGTGCCTCACAATTGGGATCAGTATTATGGTTTCAGAAGAACAAAACATGGAAATTTACACGGGACTGCGTGGTACAAAAAAACTTTAAAACTTGACAAATCTGCGGTTGGTAAAAAACTTTTCCTTTTTTTTGAAGGCGTAAGTTCTTATGCAGATGTTTGGGTAAACGGCAAAAAAGTAGGTCAACACAAAGGCGGAAGAACGACTTTTACCTTAGAGATTACCAAAGCCGTTTCTTTCGATAAAGAAAACCAGATTTTGGTAAAAGCCTCACATCCATCTTTTATTGCAGATCTTCCTTGGGTTTGCGGAGGCTGTTCCGGCGAATGGGGATTTTCAGAAGGTTCTCAGCCAATGGGGATTTTCAGACCTGTTTCTTTAATGATTACAAACGATATTAGAATAGAACCATTTGGTGTTCATATCTGGAATGACAAATCGGTTTCTAAAGAAAAAGCAATACTTCTTACCACAACCGAAATCAAAAATTACGGAACTTCAACCCAAAACTTAACTATTGAAAATACTCTTTTTGACGCTTCAGGAAAAAAAGTTTCATCTATAAAAACAGAAACCAAAAGCAATTCTGGCGAAACAAAAGAAATAGCTTTAACACTTCCCGAAATCGCAAAACCAAATTTGTGGTCTCCGGCAAATCCGTATTTATATAAACTTGTAACATCAATTTCTGAGAACGGAAAAATAATAGATCAACTAACAACGCCTTACGGAATCCGTTGGGTAAGCTGGCCAGTAAGTCGCGACGGAAAAGACAATCGTTTTTTCATCAATGACGAACCTGTTTTTATTAACGGCGTTTGTGAATACGAACATCAAATTGGAAACAGCCATTCATTTTCAGACGAACAAATCCACGCTCGAATTGAAGAAATCAAAGCGGCTGGATTTAATGCTTTTAGAGAAGCGCATCAGCCTCATAATTTATCATATCAGAAAGAATTAGACGAAAACGGAATCTTATTTTGGAGTCAGTTTTCGGCGCATATTTGGTACGATACACCAGAATTCAAAGAAAATTTCAAAACCCTTTTGCGCGAATGGATTAAAGAACGCAGAAACAGTCCGTCGGTTGTAATGTGGGGATTACAGAATGAAAGTACAATTCCGAAAGAATTTGCGGAAGAATGCACTAAAATCATTCGCGAAATGGATCCGTTATCGGCTTCACAAAGAATCGTAACGACTTGCAATGGTGGAGAAGGAACAGATTGGAATGTCGTACAAAACTGGTCCGGAACGTATGGAGGAGATCCGTTAAAATATCATCTCGAAATGAGCACGCAGTTATTAAACGGCGAGTACGGCGCTTGGCGTTCTGCAGATTTACATACAGAAGGCGAATTTGATCAAAAAGGGACTTTAAGCGAGAACAGATTTTCACAATTAATGGAAATTAAAGTCCGTGAAGCAGAATCGGTAAAAGATAAAATCGCCGGACAATTCAACTGGATTTTTGCTTCACACGAAAATCCTGGACGCGTACAAAACGGAGAAGGATTTAGAGATATAGACAAAGTTGGACCCGTAAATTACAAAGGACTTTTTACGATTTGGGGCGAACCTCTGGATGCGTATTATATGTACCGCGCCAATTATGTTTCGAACAAAACCAATCCTATGGTGTATATCGTTTCGCATACCTGGCCAAGTCGTTGGGAAAAAGCCGGAATTAAAAGCGGAATCGATATTTACTCCAATTGTGACGAAGTAGAATTGTTTAATGACGTGAATAAAACGTCATTAGGAAAACTAAAAAATCCGGGAGTTGGAAATCATTTTCAGTTTAATAATGTAAACGTTCAATACAATGTTTTATACGCGGTTGGATATGTAAACGGAAAAGCGGTTGCAAAAGATTATATTGTTTTGAATACTCTTCCGAAAGCACCAAATTTAGAAGCTTTAACTCCGAATAAAACCGATATTTTACAAGCTAAAAAAGGTTATAATTATATTTACAGAGTAAATTGCGGTGGTTCTGAATTGACAGACAGCAACGGAAATACCTGGTTAACCGATACACACAAAAACGGACAAAATACTTGGGGCTCATTATCTTGGACCGATAAATTTGAAAAACTTCCAGATTTTTATGCAAGCCAAAGAAGTACTTTTGATCCAATTAACGGAACAAAAGACCAGACTTTATTTCAAACTTTTAGATACGGAGTTGATAAATTAAGTTATGAATTTCCTGCTCCAGACGGAGAATATTTAGTAGAATTATATTTTACAGAACCGTGGTACGGAACTGGCGGAGGTTTAGACTGCAAAGGCTGGCGTTTGTTTGACGTTGCCATAAACGATAATGTAGTTCTTAAAGATTTTGATATTTGGGCAGAAGCCGGACACGATAATGCTCTGAAGAAAACTTTCACAGTAAAAAGCAGTAACGGAAAAATTAAAATTTCGTTTCCAAATACAAAAGCAGGGGAAGCAATAATTTCGGCAATTGCGATTGGAACAAAAAATTATCACGCAAGACCGTCTGAAGAATCGGCTAGAAATATTCAGAATGTAAGTTTAGATTCCAGAGATTTTAAAATTGCTTCGTGGTTGGATATCAATTCAAAACAATTCGTAAACTCAGAAGTTCTTTTTACCGAATTACCTTCGGAAGTTTTTGGCGCTGATTTCATTCAATTTTCAACAGATTCGAAAAGTTCAGGTTCGTTTACAGCAAAAGAAGAATCGAATATTTATGTTTTAGTTGATAATAAAATTAAATCTTTAAACTGGCTTTCGGATTATAAAAAAATAGATGAAAAAGGGAAAAATAGCAATGGAATTTCATTTGATGTTTTCACTAAAAAAGTAAAAAAAGGCGAGAAGATTTCTTTTGATAATTCAGAAACAATAACTTCGATTGCAGTCGTTCCAACTTATGATATGGGTGAAAAAGACGATTCAAGACCTGTTGTAATTATCGAAGCTGAAAAAGCCAAAACATCGGGAGACGGAATCGAAAAGGGAAATTTCAAAAAAGCCGATTATATCGAATTCACAAAAAAGACAAATAACAGCATCGAGTTTGAAGTAAAACCAGGAGTTGCGGGAATTTATTTAATGCGTTTCCGTTTTATGAATCGAAACGAAAATCCATTAAAAGTAAAATTCAAAATGGAAGATGCTTACGGAATTTTAATGCGAAATGACACGATTGAATTTTTTCCTTCACCAGAAAAATGGAAGGTTTTGAATACGACTTCGGGAGGTTATATCAATGCCGGAACGTATAAAATTACTTTGGAAGGTGAAGATTTGAAAGGGTTGTTGATTGATAATTTTGAGTTTCAATAAATAAAAAAATACTCTCGCAAAGTCGCAGAGTCGCAAAGAAAATTAAACCATATAAGTAATATAAGAAAATTTAAGTTTTGTCTAAAATGAACTTATATTACTTATATGGTTAAGAAAAAAAACTTTGCTCCCGAAGCCTCGGGACTGCGACTTTGCGAGCCAAATAATAAAAACATGGTTAAGAAAATTACACTTACACTTGCAATCTTGTTTTCAACAGTAATAATGGCACAAAAACAAGCCAGAATTATAGAAGACTTCAATAAAAACTGGAACTTCAAATTAGGAGATTATCCAGAAGCTGTGAATGCAAATTACAATGCATCAGATTGGAGAACGCTTCAATTGCCACACGATTGGAGTATTGAAGGCGCTTTTGATAAAGACAATAAAACCAAACAGGCACAAGGATTTTTGCCTGCTGGAAAAGGCTGGTATCGTAAAGTTTTTACGGTTCCTGCTGATTGGAAAAACAAAATTGTTTCAATTGAATTTGATGGGGTTTTTAAAAACAGCGAAGTATTTATAAACGGACATTCTTTAGGAATGCGTCCAAACGGTTATATTTCTTTTGCTTACGAATTATCACAATTTTTAAACTTCGGAAAGGAAAATAGCATTGCCGTAAAAGTCGATAACGATGCGCAGCCAAATTCGCGTTGGTATACAGGTTCTGGAATTTACAGAAATGTAAGATTAGTTGCGAGCGAAAAACTACATATTGCAAAATGGGGAACTTTTGTTACAACTCCAGAAATTACTGCTGAAAAAGCTTCTGTTAAGATTGAAACGGAGATTCAAAACGATTCTGATACTGCGAAAGAATTTAAATTGGTAAGTTTGATTTTAGATGCTAAGAATAAAGAAGTTGTTAAAATTGAAACTATTGAAAAAATTGACAGTAAAAAATCTGCAATAAAGATTCATAATTTAAATGTAAATAACCCAAAATTGTGGAATACTGAAAATCCATATTTATATAAAGTGGTTACAAAAATTTACGAGAAATCTAAACTCGTTGATAATTACGAAACTCCGCTTGGTATTCGATATTTTAAATTTGATGCTGAAAAAGGATTTTCTTTAAATGGAGTTCCGACCAAAATATTAGGCGTTTGTCTGCATCATGACAATGGCGCTTTGGGTTCGGTAGAAAATATTCATGCCGTTAAAAGAAAGCTGACTTTATTGAAAGAAATGGGAGCCAATGCGATTAGAATGTCTCATAATCCGCATTCTTTGGAAATGATGCAATTGTGTGACGAAATGGGTTTTATCGTTCAGGACGAAGCTTTTGATGTTTGGAAAAAGAAAAAAGTAACCAATGATTACCACAAAGATTGGGATGCATGGCACAAACAGGATTTGGAAGATTTTATCAAAAGAGACAGAAATCATCCGTCGGTTATAATGTGGAGTATTGGTAACGAAATCCGTGAGCAATTTGATTCAACTGGAATTGCAATTACAAGAGAATTGGCGAAAATCGTAAAATCTTTAGATACAACTCGTCCTGTAACTTCCGCTTTGACGGAAAATGTAATTGAGAAAAACTTCATTTATCAATCGGGTGCTTTAGATCTTTTAGGATTCAATTATAAACACGAAGATTATAAAGATTTTCCAACGAAATTTAAAGGACAAAAAATACTGGCATCAGAGAGTGTTTCGGCTTTAGAAACGCGTGGACATTACGATCAATCGGATGTAATTAAAGCTTGGCCTACAAAATTTGGCGCTCCGTTTGACGGAAATGCAGATTGGACCGTTTCGGCTTACGATCAGGTGAAATCGTATTGGGGCGCAACGCACGAAGAAAACTGGAAAACGATCAAGAAACAGGATTTTATGGCGGGTACTTTTATCTGGACAGGTTTCGATTATATAGGCGAACCAGATCCGTATCCGTATCCTGCGAGAAGTTCGTATTTCGGAATCATCGATTTGGCGGGACTTCCAAAAGATGTGTATTATATGTACCAAAGCGAATGGTCGAAAAAAGACGTTCTGTATATTTTCCCGCATTGGAACTGGAAAAAAGATCAGGAAATCGATGTTTGGGCGTATTATAATAATGCCGATGAAGTAGAACTTTTCTTAAACGGAAAATCTCTCGGAAAGAAATCCAAACAAAATGATGATTTACACATTTCATGGAAGGTAAAATTCGAACCGGGAACTTTAAAAGCGATTTCCAGAAAGAATGGAAAAGTAGTTTTAGAAAAGGAAATTCACACGGCTGGAGAAGCTTCTAAAATAGATTTAAAAGCGGATAAAACAACCATTAAAAATGATACTTACGATTTGGTTTACGTAACCGTTTCTTTAGTTGACAAAGATGGAAATATGCTTCCAAATGCAATGGATTTGATCAATTTTGAAGTTTCTGGCGGAGGAAAATTAGTTGGCGTTGATAACGGTTATCAGGCCAATTTGGAATCTTTTAAAGCGAATTCCTGTAAATTGTTTAATGGAAAATGTATTGCAATTATTCAGTCGAATGGAAAGAAAGACAAAATTCAGTTGAAAGCTACTACTGCCAATTTACAAGCTTCTACAATTGAAGTTAAAGTACAGTAAAATTTAATCTCGCGAAGGCGCAAAGATTTTTAAACATATAAGTTTTATATAAATAATTTAAGTTTTGGCTTAATTGAACTTATATAACTTATATGGTTTATTTTTTTTAACTAATCCAAGTTTCTCGTTTTCGAACTATTTTCCATTTGCCTTTATTTTTTTTCAAATAGAATGCATTTCCATGTCCGCAAAGGCCGCTGCAATGATATTCTAATTGTATATAGGAATTTTGTCGATCCAGGGAAAAAATCGGAATAGTCATATTGTAAAATCCATAATTGTCTACTTTTTTACGTTTTATTACTGCTTTTGCAAATGTAGTTGTATTCAACTTATTTTTTAAAGCTTTATTGATTTCAAGTTTATCAGGATTTGAATTTTGTTTTAAAAGATACAAAGAGTCTTTAGATGTAAAAAAAGTATTTCTGTCTATTTCATTGCTTAAAATTTGAGTAATATAAATATCTTGAGGAGGAGGTGGAATGATATTTCCTTCTTTTGTCATTTCAGGAATGTATATATTAAGTTTCCTAAGTTCAGCACAAAATGCAGTAGAATCTTCACTTTTATAAAAAACATCTAAACTATCCTGAATTATAATGGCTTCAACAATGTCGTTAATATCTTTAATTTCCTCAGAAGATAAGCCTGTTTTTTCTTTTTTATTTTGACAATTACAAAAAGCTATGATCATTAAAATGTAGAGAAATATTTTTTTCATCTGTGTGAGATTAATTGATTTTGAAAATAAAAATACAGAATTAAATTTTCCCTTAACTGAACTTATATAACTTATATGGTTTAATTTTTTTTATTTTAAACTTTGCGATTTCGCGACTTTGCGAGATTCTTTTTATATTTATAAAAAAAAATGAAACCGACTTTCTTCGCAAACCAGCAAGACTTCAGAAAATGGCTGGAGAAAAACCACAAAGAAGAGAAAGAACTTTTGGTAGGGTTTTACAAAGTCAATAGTAAGAAACCTTCTATGAGCTGGTCAGAATCTGTAGATCAAGCGCTTTGTTTTGGATGGATTGACGGCGTTCGTAAATCTATTGACGAGGAAAGTTATACTATTCGTTTTACACCCAGAAAAACTTCAAGTATCTGGAGTGCTATTAATATCCAAAAAATGGAAGATTTAACTAAAGCCGGTTTAATGACTGATGCCGGTTTAAAAGCTTTCAGTTTTAGAACCGAAAATAAATCGAAAATTTATTCACACGAAAAAGAACCGGTTCCGCTTGATGAAGTTTATTTGAAACAATTCAAATCTAATAAAACAGCTTGGGAATATTTCGACAAACAAGCTCCTTCATACAAAAAAGTAATGATTCATTGGATTATGAGTGCCAAGCAGGAAAAAACACGTCAATCAAGATTGGAAAAAACCATCAGCGAGAGTGAAAAATTAAAACGTGTTTTGTAATTATTTTTGCCGTTAATTTGTCTAAAGTTCAAACACAAAATTTATAATATTTAAAAATGATTCTAGCTTTCGATACCTATTATTTTGACAATAAAGCAAAAACAATTTGTTTAGAATTTGATAATTGGAATGATAATGAAAACTTCAAAATTCATTCAGAAATAATAGAAAACGTAGAAGAATATATTCCGGGAGAATTTTACAGACGCGAATTACCTTGTATTTTGAGTCTGCTGGATAAAATTGATTTAACAAATACTGAAGCTATAGTGGTGGATGGCTTTGTATATCTTGACGATGAAAAGAAGTTTGGTTTAGGTGCGTACTTGTATGAAAAACTAAATAAAGAAATTCCAATTATTGGTGTTGCCAAAACAAATTTTGCCAGTATAGAGAAAGATAAATTGGCATTAATTCGCGGAGAAAGTATTAAACCACTGTACATTACTGCCGTTGGTCTTGAAGTTGAAGACGCTTTAAAAAAGATTGAAATGATGCACGGCGAATTTAGAATTCCGACTTTATTGAAAGAATTGGATAGATTAACTAAAGAAATCTGAGTTTACATTCCCGGCCAATACAAAACATTAAACTTATGACCATCAGGATCTGAAAAACAAAAAGTATAGCCTTCTTTATAATTTTGAGGTTCAGAGAAAATAGTTCCTCCGGCTTCTAATATTTTTTCGCGCCATTGATCGACTTCTTCTTTGTCTTTGGCAGAAAGAGAAAATAGCACTTCACTTTGCTTTTCCCAATTTCCTATTTCGCCATTGGTTTCGTCTTTTAATCTTTCTTTTGTAAAGAAATTAATAATGAATTTATTTTCTCCAAACACAAAACTTACTGCATCATCATGTTCTCCATTAAATTTGAAACCGAGTTTGGTGTAAAATTCACGTGTTGTTTGGAGATTATTTGAAGACAAATTTCCCCATATCATTTTAGTTTCCATTTTGTCATTTTTTATAATTAATAAGAAAGTAAAATTATGAATTTCAATGTTTTATTTTTTATATCCAATTTGTAAAATGTTGTGTTTTTATAAGATAAAGCAATTATTGCAGCTTCCAATTTTTAGATTTTAAAAAAAATGTACAGTTTTCACAGAAGTTTTTCTCCTCGTCAATTGGATTTCCTCCTTCAGCATCTCGCATGAGACAGGTTTTTGTTTTACAATGTGGTAAACCTTCGGTGTGGCCTAATTCATGTAAAACAACTTTATAGAATTGATCTTTTTTATTTTTATCAGATAATCTAAAATCAGAAACAACACAAGCACTTCCGGGATGATAGCCCAGTCCCATAATGCCCCAATATTGATGACCGTTTTTTGTGGTACTAATATCTTTACTCGAAAGTCCGACAATTACAGAATCTGTGCCAACTTGAGATTTTAAATATTTGATAATACTATCTGCTCGAAATCTATTTCGTGGCTTATAATAAGAACCTAAAGGAAAATCTATAGATTTTCTGAGAACAACATTTGGATTAATTTCTCTAATTTTCTCTAATACTTCCTGTGCGGCATCAGATTGAAAATTACCTAAAGGCTGAATTACAATAACTTTTGAATTTCTTTCGACTTTTGCTTTTTGACATGAAAAAAATATTAAAAGAAAAATTAAGATTAATTTATTCATATTGAAAAAATGAAGTGATTATGAAATTTTTTAATTCATCCAGCTTTACGCTAGCGCGAGCGTCCCGCTCGTGCCCGCAATAAAATTAATAAAAGTCAATTTTAAAATAGTTAAGGTTTATTTATTCTTTGTTACTTTAATAGAAACAAATATGTAAACTTATTTGAGGACGAGAATAACTTGCGTTCACGAGCGAGACGCCCGTGCCAGCATGTGTGTAAGTAAAATAACGAAAATATAATAACAATATACATTTTTTACCAAAACTCGTTTATAATCGTCATTGGTCGAAATTTTATGCGATAACATATTCATTTAGCATAAATTTATATTCCAGACTCTATAAGCGATTATTCAACTTCGCTCAGGATAACAAACCTAACCAAAACCAGATGAAATATATTTTCCTTTCTTTATGTCTATTCGGCATAATATCAAGTAGTAATAGTCAGGAATTAGCCAATGCGCCAAAACCTTTTGGACCGCTTCCGACTCAAAAGCAAGTCGATTGGCAGGAAATGGAATTTTATGCTTTTGTGCATTTTTCATTAAATACTTTTACCAATAAAGAATGGGGTTTTGGCGACGAATCTCCGCAATTATTTAATCCAACGCAATTAGATGTTCGTCAGTGGGCGCGTGTAGTGAAAGAAGCCGGAATGAAAGGCATTATTCTGGTTGCCAAACATCACGATGGTTTTTGTTTATGGCCGTCGGCATATACAGAACGTTCGGTTAAGAATTCGCCTTGGCAAAATGGGAAAGGAGATGTGGTCAAAGAGTTGGCTGCAGCCTGCAAAGAATACAATTTAAAATTGGGTTTATATCTTTCGCCTTGGGACAGAAATAGTGCTGATTATGGAAAACCAGAATATGTTACCTATTTCAGAAATCAGCTAAAAGAATTATTGACCAATTATGGTGATGTTTTCGAAATGTGGTTTGATGGTGCAAACGGTGGCGATGGTTATTACGGCGGTGCAAACGAAACCAGAAAAATCAACACGCTTACGTATTATAATTGGGACGAAACGTATAAATTAATCTACAAGTTAGCCCCAAAAACCTTAGTTTGGGGAGTTGGCCCATCTGAAGCCAGATGGATTGGAAACGAAGACGGACGCGCCGGAAAAACCAATTGGTCGTTACTGCGCCAGAAAGATGAATTGGCCGGAAAAGTACATTATACCGAATTTATGTCGGGACATGAAGATGGCGAAAAATGGGTTCCGGGAGAAGCGGATGTTTCGATTAGACCGGGATGGTTTTATCATTCGGTTGAAGACGACAAAGTGCGTTCGCTTGACGAAATGGTCGATATTTATTATGAATCGATTGGCCGTAATGCTACTTTATTGTTGAATCTTCCAGTTGATAGACGCGGCTTGGTAAATGAAAATGATGAGGCAAGGCTTAAAGAATTGGTTGCAACTATTAAAAGTGATTTCAAAAAAGAATTATTAGCAGGAACAAAAGTCAGCGCCGACAATGTAAGAGGAAAAAGTATTGAATTTGCTCCAAAGAATGTTATCGATGGAAATAAAAACTCGTATTGGGCAACAGACGATAATGTTACTAAAGCTTCTATTACTTTTGAGTTTGCAAAACCAACAGATATAGACAGGGTTTTACTTCAGGAAGATATAAAATTAGGACAGCGTGTAAAAGCTTTTACTGTTGAAGCCAAAGTTGATGGAAACTGGAAAACTATTGCCAGCGAAACTACGATTGGTTATAAAAGAATTTTACGATTAGATCGGGTAAAAGCTTTGGCACTTCGTATTAATATTACAGATTCTAAAGCAAGTATTGTAATATCTAATATTCAGGCTTATAATGCACCAACTTTTGTGCGTATACCAGAAATTCAGCGAGATAAAAATGGTTTATTTACTTTGAAGTCTGAAGAAGGAAATCAGATTTACTATACTTTAAATGGAAATAAACCTTCAGAAAAAAGTACTTTATATACAAAACCATTTCAATATAATAAAGCGGTTGAAATTAAAGCAATTGCCAGAAATTCAAAAGAAAAAATAAATAGCGCGATGAAAACGGCGAAGTATGGAATTTCTAAAGAAAACTGGAAAATTATTTCCATTTCTAGCGGAGATTTAAAATCGGCTGATAGAATTATAGACGGTAATCCAAATACAGATTGGGGTTTTGGAAGCGAAACCAATAAATTACCGCAAGAAGTAATTATTGATATGGGAACTTTACTTAAAATAAAAGGTTTTACCTATATACCGCAGCAGGTTGGAAGCAATTTAAACCTGATTTCTAACTACGAATTTTACACCAGTTCTGATAATGTAAATTGGACGAAACAATCGGAAGGCGAATTCTCAAACATCAAACATAATCCGATTGAACAGGTTAAACTTTTTGTAGGAGTGCAGGCAAGATATTTACGTTTTGTTGCGACTGCCGCAGTGAGCAAAGGCCAGTCGGTTTCTATTGCCGAGATTAATGTTGTAGAAGAGTAGAATTTTAGCGGAAGCGAAAGTATATTTTGAGTTTAAAATTTTGTCTTTTACCGATGATGATTTGTTATTAGTCGAAATTATAATAGCAGCTATTTAACAAAAACTTAATTTTATCCTACATTAATTAATTGAATAACCGAAAACATGATTAAAGAAGATATAGGTTTTAGAGAAGCTGGGAAATTTGAGGAAACGCGTTTTGAAAAAATCCACAACGTAATTTTTGACTCTTCTCAAGAAGCTTCTTTATTAGTTGCACAGGAAATTGCAAACTTAATTCAGCGAAAAAACGAGTTAAACGAACCTTGTGTTTTAGGTCTTGCAACAGGATCTTCTCCTGTAAAAGTGTATGAAGAACTTGTAAGAATGCATAAAGAAGAAGGACTGAGTTTTGCCAACGTAGTAACCTTCAATTTAGATGAATATTATCCGATGGATAAAAATAACATTCAGAGTTATTTTCATTTTATGCATGAGCATCTTTTTGATCATGTAAACATTCATCCAGAAAATATTAATATTCCAGACGGAAAAGTAAGCGCAGAGGAATTACAACAATATTGTATTGATTATGAAATGAAAATTAAGTCTTACGGAGGACTGGATTTTCAGCTTTTAGGAATTGGAAGGACTGGACATATTGGTTTTAATGAACCAGGATCTCACGTTAATTCTGGTACAAGAAGTATTACTTTAGATCACTTAACGCGTATAGATGCTGCTTCTTCTTTTTTAGGAATTGATAATGTTCCCAGAAAAGCCATTACAATGGGAATTGGAACGGTTCGTAATGCCAAAAGAATTGTACTTCTGGGCTGGGGAATCAGCAAAGCGGGCATTATTCAGGAAACTATAGAAGGACAGGTTTCTTCTCGTGTTCCGGCAACTTATCTGCAAGAACATAACAATACTACTTTTGTTTTAGATACAGAAGCTTCGTCTGAATTAACGCGTGTAAAAACACCTTGGTTAGTAAAATCTGTGATTTGGACGGATGAATTAAAACTGAAAGCGGTGGCGTGGTTAAGTCAACTTACGAGTAAACCTTTTCTTAAATTAACAGATAAAGATTATAACGATAATGGAATGTCAAGCCTTCTGACTGAAGAAGGAACTGCGTATGATTTGAACATTAAGATGTTTAACAAGATGCAGCAGACGATCACTGGCTGGCCGGGCGGAAAACCAAATGCTGATGATACTTACAGACCGGAACGTTCCACACCGGAAAGAAAAAGAATTATTATTTTCAGCCCGCACCCAGATGATGACGTTATTTCTATGGGAGGTACTTTTGACCGTTTGGTAGAGCAGGGGCACGATGTGCATATTGCATATCAAACGTCTGGAAATATTGCAGTTTCAAACGAAGAAGCTTTAAAATTTGCAGAGATTTCGAAAGCATTAAACACAAATTCTCCAGAATCTGAACTGATCATTAACTTTTTGAAAAACAAAAAGAGCAATGATATTGATTTATTAGAAGTTAGAAAATTAAAAGGATTAATTAGAAGAAGCGAATCGCTGGCAGCAACAAGATATTTAGGTTTGCCAGATTCTAATGTAAATTTCCTTGATCTTCCTTTTTACGAAACTGGAACGGTAAAGAAAAATAATCTTGGTGAAGCAGATATTGAAATTATGTGCGATATCATCGAGAGAATAAAACCACATCAAATTTATGCTGCCGGAGATCTTGCAGATCCACACGGAACGCATAAAGTTTGTCTGGATAGTTTGTTTGAAGCTTTAAAAAGATTAAAACATAATAGTTATATGGATGATTGCTGGGTTTGGCTTTACAGAGGCGCTTGGCATGAGTGGGAATCGTACCAAATAGAAATGGCTGTACCAATGAGTCCGGACCAGGTTCTTAAAAAACGTCATGCGATATTTTATCACCAGTCTCAAAAAGACGGCGTAATGTTTCAGGGTGATGACAGCAGGGAGTTTTGGGTACGAGTTGAAGACAGAAATAGATTGACAGCAAAAAAATACCACGATTTAGGATTGGCTGATTACTCGGCTATAGAAGCTTTTAAACGTTATCATTTCTAAATCATTTTTGTTGATCAATAAAGATAATAAACTATTCATGGTTTATTTGGTTAGTTACCTATATTGAATGAAAATGCAGCCGTGGTTGGCTGCATTTTTTTTGTTTTTATTTATTTGTGAAATTTTACGGCTAAGGTTTTTTTAACCGCAAAGGGCGCTAAGGTTTACGCAAAGTTCGCAAAGGTTTTTTTTTGAAGAATGCCACTAAGACACAAGGGCACAAAGATTTATTTCGTTTTTGTCAGGCTGAGCGGAGTCGAAGCCCACGCAAGCAGCTCTACAAAGATTGACGACTTTCTACAAGGAATTACTAACGTGGGCTTCGACTCCGCTCAGCCTGACAAGCATGATGGTTACGCGTGTGATTTCTCCATTCAGTCGAAATGACAAACCAAACCACAAAAAAAATCGCAAAGCTTAAATAAAAACTTTGCGAGCTTTGCGTAAACCTTAGCGCTCTTTGCGGTTAAAAAAACTTTGCGGTTAAAAAACTATATAGAAGAATTCAAAATCTTCTGCTTCACTTCATCAATATAAGATCTTCCAATTACGTAGCGAAGACCTTCAATTTCAATACTATTTCCTTCAACAGCATCAATTTTGTCAATGGCGATTGTGTACGATCGGTGTATTCTTATAAAATCTCTTTCGGGTAATAAATTGGTAAAATCAGAAAGTGTGCTGTGTATGATAAATTTGCCGGAAGTTGTGCTTATTTTTAAATAATCCTTTAAGCTTTCGATGACTAAGATTTCGTTTAGAAAAATCTTCTTCATTTTCTTCTTGTCAATCTTTACAAAAATAAAAGCATTTTCTTTATTGGTTTCTAATGGAGCTTTACTTGTATTATTAAGGCGTTTGTTGATTTTGTTAACGGCTTTCATTAAACGCGGAAACTCAATTGGTTTTACCAGATAATCCAGAACATCCAGCTCGTAAGTTTCTATAGCAAATTGATCGTAAGCACTTGTAATGACTAATAAAGGTGGATTTTCTAAGCTTTTTATAAAATTTATACCATCAAGAACAGGCATATTGATGTCCAGAAAGATTACATCAATCGTATTGTTTTTTAAGAAATTTAAACCCTCAATAGAATTACTGAAAGTGTTTATTAATTCTAAATCTTCAATTTGCTCGATATAACTTTTAATAACGTTTATTGCCAAAGGCTCATCATCGATAATCAAACACTTTATTTTCATTTCTGTATACTTTTATTGGCCGGTAAGGTTTTTGTAGGTATAATTTTAGAAAAAGCCAGCATTGGGGTTATGCGACTTTTATGACTAGCTTTACGACAAAAATATTCTTTTTATTTTTAAATGAAAGCTTATAGTCACTTTTATTATAACCTAATTCAAGTCTTTTTTTTACGTTCTCAATACCTATACCACTTGACTTGTTAAAATTGTCTTTATGTACGGTAATTTCTGGCGTTGGGTTCGAAATGGTAAAATAAAGATAGTCCTCTTTTATCTTAAAACTAATGTCTATAGTTACATTTCCCGTGTTTTTATTAACGCCATGTTTAAAAGCATTTTCAACAAAAGTCAGCAATAAAACCGGAGAGATTTCTTTATCGTGAATATCGCCCGAAATAGAAATATTTACTTCCAATCGATCATCATTTCTAATGCGCTCCAAATCCAGATAATTCTGAATACACATAATTTCATTTTCTAAACTTTGCTTTTTGCCTTTAGTTTCATAAAGCATATAACGCATTAATTCAGAAAGCTTTAAAACAACTTTTGGAGTCTTATTTGATTTTTCTACCGATAAAGAATAAATATTATTTAAAGTATTAAAGAAGAAATGCGGCGAAATCTGCGACTTCAAAAAAAGCAATTCTGTTTCCAGTTGTGATTTCTCCAGATCCGTAACCCTTCTTTGTTCTTTCAAGAAATCCAACGTAATTTTTATAGCCGTGACAAACGTAATTACATAGAGTTCGCCCATCATCATATCAATCGTATAATTTAAGGTAAGTTTTGTAATCGTTTCCGGTCCTTCTGGCCAGACGTTATGCGTAATCAGTAAATAAGTAAGGTTAAATTTGATGAAAACCATCACAAAAATGGCCGACAAAACAGCGAGTACATATAAGATGTATTTTTTGCGATAAACTAAAAACGGCATCAAAACTAAAATATTTAAATAACACAAAGCCATGTGAATTGGAAACCCCAATAAGTTTGTTTTTAGCGAATAGAGATAATCGTTAAAATAACTTCCCCAACGGAAAGTATTAAACAAAAAATAAGTCAGCCAAAAGTAAACATGATAGCGTATCGGCACCTTGTAAGGATTGTTTGAATTGAAAATCATAGTGGCATTTTAAAATATATTTTATTACTATTTTTTGGTGTTTAACTCCGTTTAAATGTCATCCGTCTAAATTTATTTTAATAAAAGTTGAGTTTATCTAAATTTAAAGTTAAATTAATATTGTTTTGATATGAGGAAAATTACATTGCTTCTTTTGATTGTAATTTTTATTGCAAGTTGTAAAATAAAAACTGATAAAAATACAAAACCGCAAAGTTTTGTTTCAAATTATGTAGACCCGTTTATCGGGACAGGCGGACACGGTCATACGTACCCTGGCGCAACTGTTCCTTTCGGGATGCTGCAAGTAAGTCCGGATAACGGAATTTCCAGCTGGGACTGGTGTTCAGGATATCACCACTCAGATTCAATAGTTGCCGGATTCAGCCATTTGCACTTAAGCGGCACCGGAATCGGAGATTTGGCAGACATCTTATTTATGCCAATCAACAAAAAAGTAGATCTAACCACAAAAGCAACATCGAGAGATTTGCTTCCATATAAATCAAAATACAGTCATGCTAACGAAAAAACAGTACCGGGTTATTACCAGGTTTTTCTTGAAGATCCTAAAATCAATGTAGAGTTAACGTCTTCGCAGCGCACCGCTTTACACAAATACACCTTTAATAATAACGACACACAATCTGTAATTGTTGATCTAGGTTTTGCCATTAATTGGGACAAAGTTTTAAAAACTTCGATCACAATAGAAGACGACCATACCATTTCTGGTTACCGATACAGCACGGGCTGGGCAAAAAATCAGAAAGTATTTTTTGTAGCCAAATTTTCTAAACCAATTACAGAATCTATTATTACGGCTGATAAAAAAATAGTTTCGGGCAATAAAGCCGAAGGTGAAAATACCGCTTTACAATTGTTTTTTAATGCCGGAAATTCAAACGAATTATTCGTAAAAGTGGCGCTTTCATCTGTAAGTATTGCCAATGCAAAAGACAATTTTGATATTGGAGATAAAGACTTTAATGCCGTAAAATCTCAGGCAGCAACTTCCTGGAATTCTGTTTTAGGTAAAATAAAAGTAGAAACACCAATCGATTCTCTAAAAACAATTTTTTATACTTCTTTATATCATGCACAAGTTGCGCCCGTAACATACAGCGACAAAAACGGACAATTTAGAAGAGAAGACGATAAAATTATTACAGCAAAAAATTATACGGCGTATTCTACATTATCACTTTGGGATACGTTTAGAGCAGAAAATCCTTTGTTGACGATCTTAGATCCAAACCGAGTTTCAGATATGGTAAACTCTATGCTGTCGTATTACAATACTAAAAAAATATTGCCGGTTTGGACACTTTATGCCAACGAAACCAATACGATGACGGGATATCATTCGATTCCTGTAATTGTAGATGCCTACTTAAAAGGCATAAAAGGTTTTGACGGAGAAAAAGCATTCGAAGCCATGAAAGCCACCATGATGCAGGACGAACGCGGTCTGAATTTCTACAAAAAATACGGATACATTCCGTACAATTTATTAGACGAATCGGTTACCATTACTTTAGAATATGCTTATGATGATTGGTGTGTAGCGCAAATGGCGAAAGCTTTAGGAAAACAAGCTGATTATGAATTTTTCTTTAATCGTTCTAAAGCGTATCAGCATTTATTTGATCCAAAAACAGGATTCATGAGAGGAAAATCAGAAGACGGGAAATCATGGAACGAACCATTTGATGCTAAACATTCTAACCACAGAGAACATACTGATTATACAGAAGGAAATGCTTGGCAGCACAGTTGGTTTGTACCACAGAATGTAGAAGATTTTATCAAACTTCACGGAGGAAATCAAATTTTTACAAGCCGTTTAGAGCAGTTGTTTACCGAAAGTTCTGAGATTACAGGAAACAATGTTTCGGCAGATATTTCAGGTTTAATTGGTCAGTACGCACACGGAAACGAGCCTAGTCATCATATTTCGTATTTGTTTAATCACGCAGGACAGCCTTGGAGAACACAATATTGGGTGCGTCATATTTTAGATACACAATACAATACAACAGCAAACGGATTGAGCGGTAACGAAGACTGCGGTCAAATGTCGGCGTGGTACGTTTTCAGTTCTATGGGATTATACCCAATGAATCCAGCTTCTGGAGAATACGAAATTGGAAGTCCGATTTTTGAAAAATCAACTATAAATCTTGACGGGGGAAAAACTTTTGTAATTGAAGCTCAAAATGTTTCAAACAAAAATTTCTATATCCAGTCGGCAACATTAAACGGACAACCATTTAATAAAACGGCAATTTCGCACAAACAACTTTTACAAGGCGGTGTATTACATTTTGTAATGGGTGCTGAGCCAAATAAAAATTGGGGAACTAACAACTAACAACCACGTAACTAACTAATAATAAATAAGAATTAATGAATATAATAGACGTATCAATCATTTTAATCTATATCGTCCTCTCGGTCGGTATTGGTATTTGGATTTCCAGAAAAGCATCAAAAGGTTTAGATGATTATTTCCTTGGGGGAAAAACGATCAAATGGTATTTCCTTGGATTAAGCAACGGATCTGGAATGTTTGATGTTTCGGGAACTTCCTGGATGATTGGAGTTTTGTTTTTATACGGCGTAAAAAGTTTCATGTTTATGTGGCTTTGGCCAATTTGGAATCAGATTTTTGTGATGATGTTCCTCGCAGTCTGGATCAGAAGATCAAAAGTAATGACAGGTTCAGAATGGATTTTGACCCGTTTTGGAAGCGACAGAGCCGGAAAAGCTTCGCATATTATCGTTGCTATTTTTGCTATTATTTCTACAATTGGTTTTATCGCCTACTTTTTTGAAGGAATCGGAAAATTTGTAACCATTATTCTTCCGTGGGATTTAACGCTTCATTATGGCGATTTAATTGTGTTGACTTCAGAACGTTCTTATGCTTTGTTAATCATATTTTTAACGACAATTTATACCGTAAAAGGCGGAATGTTTTCTGTAGTGGCAACAGAAGTTGTACAATATATCATCATGATTATTGCCGGAGTTTTAATTGCGGGTTACGCTTTTATCAATTATTCACAGCTAGATATAAATTCGGTTATTACAGAAGAATGGAAAAATGTTTTCTTCGGATGGCAGTTTGAAACCCAGTGGAGTGATAAATTTCAAACCTTCAATAATTTAATAGATTCCGAAGGTTACAAAATGTTTGGCGCTTTTATCGGAATGACATTATTCAAAGGCTTTTTTGCGAGTGTTGCCGGGCCAACGCCAAGTTACGATTTACAAAGAATTCTTTCTACAAAATCGGTAAAAGAAGCTGCGTACATGAGTGGTTTTACCAATCTAATTTTATTCATTCCGAGATATTTATTAATTACAGGAATTGTCGTAATCGCTTTAATGAACCTCGCCCCAGAATTAAATGCAAACAGAGGATTAACCGGAGCAGATTTAGAATTATTAATGCCAAAAGTCGTGAACTTATATATTCCGGTTGGGATAAAAGGAATTTTATTAGCGGGTCTTTTAGCTGCTTTTATGTCTGGATTCTCTGCTTTTGTAAATGCAGGACCAGCATATATAGTAAACGATATTTATAAAAAATACTTCAAACCAGTTGCCACAAACGCACATTATATTAAAGTAAGCCAGATTTCTTCTTTTGTAGTTGTTGGCCTTGGTGTATTTATGGGATTCTTCGCAGATTCTATCAACTCGCTAACACTTTGGATTACAAGTGCTTTATACGGAGGTTACGTAGCAGCCAATTTCCTAAAATGGATTTGGTGGCGTTTTAACGGCTGGGGTTATTTCTGGGGAATGTTCGCCGGATTATTGATCGCATCGCTTCAATTTGTTCTGGGAATGAACAAAGGAAATTTAACCGAAGGGTCACTTTTGTATGACTTATCACAAGTGCAGGCGATTTATTTATTCCCGTTAATATTTGGTTTCTCCATCTTAGGTTGTCTTTTAGGAACTTACCTGAGCAAACCAACTGATATGGAAGTTTTAAGATCTTTTTACAGCAACGTAAGACCTTGGGGATTCTGGGGTCCGGTTTATAAAACATTAAAATTAGAAGATTCATCTTTTCAAAAAAATAATGATTTCTACAGAGACATGCTCAATTGCGTAATCGGAATTGTTTGGCAGTCAAGTATGATCTTGCTTCCGATTTTCTTTATTATCAAAGATTATCCAAAAGCAATAACAGCATTAATCGTCTTTTTAGTAACGACAACTACCTTGAAATTTACTTGGTTAGACAGAGTTAGAAAAATTGAAGATTAACTAAACATGACAACAACAACCGCTTTGTCAAGGTTTTAAAACTTTGACAAAGCTTTACAAAAAAAACACAAAGAGATCTGCAAAGAATTCGTAAAGTTTTGTCCTTCTGAGCGGAGTCGAAGAATCGGCTGATAATTCTGCAAAGATTGGCGAATATCCAGAAGGAGCTTCTTGCGTGTTCTTCGACTCCGCTCAGAAGGACAAAACTGGGCGAAACAACAAACAACAAACAAAAAACAACAAACAAAAAACAGAATAATTTAAAAATAAACAAAATGAGTACTATTCCTTGGCAAGACAGACCCGAAAACAGCAATGACGTAATGTGGAGATATTCTGAAAATCCAATTATCGACAGATATGCAATTCCTACTTCAAACAGTATTTTTAATAGTGCTGTTGTGCCTTTTGGCGATGGATTTGCAGGTGTTTTCAGATGTGATAACAAAGCGGTACAAATGAATATTTTTGCTGGTTTCAGTAAAAACGGAATCGATTGGGACATCAACCACGAACCAATCGTAATGCAGTCTGGTAACACAGAAATGATCGAGTCTGCATACAAATACGATCCGCGTGTGGTTTGGATCGAAGACCGCTACTGGATTACCTGGTGCAACGGTTACAACGGACCAACTATCGGAATTGGATATACTTTTGATTTTAAAGAATTTTTTCAATGTGAAAATGCCTTCCTTCCTTTCAACAGAAACGGGGTTTTATTTCCACAAAAAATAAACGGTAAATACGCGATGTTAAGCCGTCCAAGTGACAACGGACACACACCTTTTGGAGATATTTGGATCAGCTACAGTCCGGACATGAAATATTGGGGAGAACACAGATTAGTGATGAAACCGTCTCCGTTTGAGCAAAGTGCATGGCAGTGTACAAAAGTAGGAGCAGGGCCAATTCCAATCTTAACAGAAGAAGGATGGTTAATGATCTACCACGGAGTTATTAATACTTGCAACGGTTTCCGTTATGCAATGGGTTCAGCATTATTAGAAACAGATGCGCCAGATCAGGTAAAATTTAGAACACAGCCTTATTTATTAGGGCCTGCAGAAATCTACGAAATGGTAGGAGACGTGCCAAATGTAGTTTTTCCATGTGCAGCGCTTCATAATACAGAAGAAGACAAATTAGCAGTTTACTACGGTGCGGCAGATACAGCTGTAGCGATCGCTTTTGGTAAACTAAGCGAAGTAATACAATTTACAAAAGATAATAGTTTATAAAAATGATGCGAATTAAAAGTCAATTTTTATCAGTGATTATAGGGTGTTTCGCTTTCTCTGGTTTTGCTCAATCGGTAAAAGAGATAACACCCAAAAATTACGTTGCTTACAAAACTTCAAAAGAAATAATAATTGATGGAGAAGAAACCGATCCGGCTTGGGAAAAAGCGGAGTGGACAACACCATTTATTGATATAGAAGGCGTTGCAAAACCAAAGTACAATACGCAGGTAAAAATGCTTTGGGATGATAAAAATTACTACATACTCGCAAAAATGGAAGAACCGCATGTTTGGGCAAACCTAAAACAGCGCGATACTATTATTTTTTATAATAACGATTTTGAGGTTTTTATAGATCCGGATGGTGATACTCAGAATTATTACGAATTAGAAATCAACGCTCTAAACACCGCTTGGGATTTATTTATAAATAAACCTTACCGAGAAAATAATACAGTCTTAAACGATTGGAATATAGACGGTTTAAGATCTGCTGTAAAAGTAAACGGAACCATAAATAATGTATCAGATACCGATAAAGGCTGGACATTAGAAATTGCAATTCCGTGGTCGGTTTATAAAAAATCTTATTTTGATGATAACGTTCCGAAAGACAAGTTCTGGAGGGTTAATTTTTCCAGAGTAAACTGGCAGCACGATATTGTAAACGGAAAATACGAGCGTAAAAAAGATAAAGAAGGAAAGTTTCTCCCAGAATACAATTGGGTTTGGTCGCCTATGGGAGTCATAAATATGCATGAGCCCGAAAAATGGGCTTATGTATACTTTTCTTCAAAAGAAATCGGACAAAAAGATTCTTTTGCAATTCCGGAAGAAGAAGATGTAAAATGGGAATTATACGCTTTGTACCGCGCTCAAAAACAGTATTTCGAAAAAAATGAATCGTGGTCAAAATCACTGGAAAACCTCAGTAAAAAAAATATAGTTGTTGAAGGTAAAACCATAAAACCAGTATTAGAAAATCATTTATCAGGATTTAATATTTCGGTAAAAAGTCCTTTTTCAAACAAAACCTTAATCATAAAAGAAGATGGTACAATCATTACAAAATAAAAGTTTTAGGCAGTTGTCAAAAATTGCTTTTTTAGCTTTGGCATTAAGTCTTTTTTCTTGTGGAAAACAGGAAACTAAAACCGATGGAAAATTTACTTTTGGCGTTTGGACTACTGCCGATGCTAAAAAATCAAACGAAGAATATTCAAAAGAATTCAAAAAATACAAAGACGGTGGTATCGATGAAGTTTTAATCAATACACAAACCGATCCAAAATTATTAGCAAGATTAGTGCCCCTTGCCAAAAAAGAAGGACTAAAAGTACACGCCTGGATTATGGCGATGAACCGCCCAAATGATTCAGTTGCGTTACAACATCCAGATTGGTACCAAGTAAGCAAAGAAGGAAAATCTTGTTTTGATAATCGTCCGTATGTCGATTATTATCAATGGCTTTGCCCAACGAAAAAAGAATCCAGAAACCACGTTTTAGGTTTAGTTGAAGGACTAGCAAAAGTTGAAGGAATAGAAAGTGTACATTTAGATTACATTCGTTTTCCGGATATCTTTTTGCCAATCAGTTTATTGCCAAAATACAATTTAGTTCAGGATACAGAATTGCCACAATTTGATTTCTGTTATTGTGATGCGTGTGTAAGCAAATTTGAAAAAGAACATCATAAAAATCCAAAAAACAGCCACAATACTTCTATTGATATGGAGTGGAAAAACTTCAGATTAAATGCTGTAAAAGCAGTTGTTGACGACGCTTACAAAATTGCACATAAACATAATGTAAAATTAACTGCAGCCGTATTTCCTTATCCGGAAATGGCAGATCACATGGTGCGCCAGCGTTGGGACAAATGGAATATCGATGAGGTTTACCCAATGATTTACCATAGTTTTTATGATGAAGAATTGGACTGGGTTGGTTACGCTACAAAACAAGGCGTTGCAGATTTGCAGGGAAAAGAAACGAAAGTAAATACCGGAATTTACATTCCGGGGTTAAAATCAGATGCAGAATTGAAAGAAGCTATTCTACAAGCCAAAAATAACGGAGCAAAAGGCGTTTCTTTTTTTGACGGAAATGCTTTATCAGACAGTAATTTAAAAACAATAAAAGCAGTAAAAGCATCTTTATAATTGATTTTACAGGATTAAAAATTTTATCTGATTAAATTAGCAGAGCCAAGAAGCTAATTAATTTCAGAAATTTTAAAACAAAAGCAGCACATGTCAAATAGAAGAGATTTTATCAAAAAAACAACTTTAGGAACCCTTGCAATAAGTTCTGTTTTAGGCGTTAGCGGTTTTGCTAAAACCAAAGAAGAGGAAGTTGAATTCACTGAAAAAAAGCAAAAAAAGCCGATCATTATTTCAACATGGAATCACGGTCTGCCTGCAAATCAGGAATCGTGGAAACAACTTAAAGCAGGAAAACCAGCTTTAGACGCTATCGAAGCCGGAATGAAAATTCCAGAAGCAGATCCAAACGTAAGAAGCGTAGGGTATGGCGGTTATCCCGATCGTGAAGGTAAAGTTACACTAGATGCCTGTATTATGGATCATAACAGCAATTGCGGTTCGGTTTGTTTTCTGCAAGGAATTATGCATCCGATTTCTGTTGCCAAAAGAGTGTTACAAAATACACCGCACGTCATGCTTGCCGGACAAGGTGCATTGCAATTTGCTTTATCAGAAGGATTTAAAGAAGAAAATCTATTGACACCAGAATCTGAAAAAGACTGGAAAAAATGGCTGGAAGACTCCAAATATAAGCCTGTAATAAATATAGAAAATCACGATACCATAAGTATGCTAATGTTGGATCAAGACGGAAACCTTTCGGGAGGGTGTACCACTAGTGGTGCTGCCTGGAAGATGCACGGTCGCGTCGGTGACTCCCCAATCATCGGCGCGGGTCTTTTTCTGGATAATGAAGTTGGTGCAGCTGCTGCAACTGGTTTAGGCGAAGCCGTAATTAGAACTGCCGGAAGCGCAATGGTGGTCGAATTAATGCGTCAGGGAAAATCGCCTTTTGATGCCTGCAAAGAAATCACAGAACGTATTTACAACAAACACAAAAACCACAAAGACATGGAATACCTGCAAGTTGGTTTTATTGCTTTGAATAAAAACGGAGAACATGCAGGTTACAGCCTAAGATCGGGTTTTAATTTTGCCGTTTCTGATGATGAAAAAGGACACAGAATGGAAGACGCAAAATTTAAAATGTCTTGGGATAAATAATATTGCGTTTTGAATTTTGACAAAAATTGATGGATTAAAATCCATCCCTACAATATATTTCGAGCCTAAGGCTCATTTGTGAAAAGTTCCGGAGGAACGGATTATTTTGTAGCGACGGATTTTAATCCATTGAAAACAATAATGATTAAACGCAAAAATAAAATCTATGTTTCTATGTGTTTAATAAATAAGCACATAGAAAACCAAAAAACAACCAATGAAAAAAATACTATTCCTATTAACCCTAACAACTTCAATAATTTCTGTTCAGGCGCAGGAAAAAGTTCCGTATTGGCAGAACGAAAAAATTAATGAAGAGAATAGAGAACCAATGCACGCCTCTTATTTCGTTTACGAAAATGAAGCAGCAGCGGCTCAAAACGATTATAGAAAATCTCAAAATTATTTAGACCTAAACGGAGCTTGGAAATTTAAATACGTAACAAGTCCAAACGATTTACCGGCAGGATTTGAAAACACCAAATTTGACGATAAAAACTGGGACAATTTTAAAATTCCGGCGAGCTGGGATGTAAACGGTTATGGATATCCGGTTTATGTAAATACGACTTACGATTTTGATTATTTAATGGCACCAAATCCACCATTTGTTCCTACAAGTTACAATCCGACAGGAGTTTACAGAAGAGAAATTACTGTTGATAAAAGCTGGGAAGGCAAAGATATATTTTTACATATTGGTACTGCAAAATCAAATCTTACGGTTTGGGTAAACGGTGTTTATGTAGGTTATGGCGAAGACGGAAAATTACCTTCTGAATTCAACATCAACAAATACATTAAAACCGGAAAAAACAGCATCGTTTTAAAAGTAATGAAATGGAGCGACGGTTCGTATCTGGAATGTCAGGATATGTGGAGAATGAGCGGCATTACCAGAGATTCTTACCTGATTGCCAGAAACAAAACGCATTTAAATGATTATGAAATTATTCCGGATCTTGACGCTTCTTATGTAAACGGAAGTCTTAAAATTTCGACTCAATTTTCAGATTTAAATAAAAACGACAATTATACTTTTGAAGTTCAGTTAAAAGATAATGGAAAAATTATTGATTCTAAAAAAGCCGAACTTACTGCCGGAACTAAAAAAGCAGCATTTGATTTTGCGGTAAATAATCCGAAGAAATGGAGTGCAGAAATTCCGAATCTGTATCAGGTTAGTTTTATTTTAAAAGACAAAAAAGGCGCTGTTGTAGAAATTATCAACCAGAATGTTGGTTTTAGAAAAGTAGAAATTAAGGGCGGACAGCTTTTAGTAAACGGAAAAGCGATTTACATAAAAGGAGTAAACCGTCACGAAACCGATCCTGTTACCGGACAAACGATTTCGAGAGAACGCATGGAGCAGGATGTTAGAACCATGAAGGAATTTAACATCAATGCCGTGAGAATGTCACATTATCCAAACGACGAATATATGTATGAGTTGTGCGATAAATACGGAATTTATGTGGTTGATGAAGCCAATATAGAATCGCACGGAATGGGTTACGATATTACCAAAACACTGGGAAATAAACCAGACTGGGAGTTGTCGCACATTCAGCGTATGCAGCGTATGGTTGAAAGAGATAAAAACCATGCATCTGTAATTATCTGGAGTATGGGTAACGAAGCCGGAAACGGATACAACTTTTACAGAGGATATTTATGGATAAAAAATCGCGATAAATCAAGACCAATTCAGTACGAAAGAGCGACTGCGGGCGCTTGGGACGGAAAAGATTTAAAATACGAATGGGATTCTGATATCATCGACCCAATGTACAGTTCGCCAAACAAAATGGAAGAATACATTCTGGCAAATCCACATCCGGATCGTCCGTATATTCAGTGTGAATATGCACACGCGATGGGAAATTCAATGGGAAATTTTAAAGATTATTGGGACGTTTACAGAAAGTATCCAAATTTTCAAGGAGGCTTTATCTGGGACATGATCGATCAGTCGGTTTATAAAACATTGCCGGACGGAACTAAAATTTTGGCTTACGGCGGTGACTTCGGACCAAAAGATGTAAAAAGCGATAACAACTTTGTAAATAATGGAGTTTTTACTGTTGAAAGAAAGCCAAATCCACATGCTTTTGAAGTTAAAAATGTATTGCAAAATATTCTGACTTCTTGGGAAAATCAGGAAACAGCGACTATTAAAGTGTACAATGAATTTTCGTTTAAAAACTTAGAAAATGTAACCCTTCACTGGGAAGTAATTCTTGACGGAGTTAAAGAAGCAAACGGCGCAATTGACTATTTGGCAATCGATCCAAAACAATCAAAAACGTATCAGCTTCCTATAAAATTAGGCGACAAAAAATATCAGGAAGCTTTTATAAACATCAGTTATACTTTAAAAGAAGATGAACCATTGCTGCCAAAAGGTTTTGAAATTGCAAAAGAGCAATTGGCTTATAAAGGCAAATGGCAAAATGATATTAAAGTAAATGGTGCAGCAAAAATTTCAGTGGTAAAAAATGCAAATAATACCGTTTTTAAAAGTGAAAAAACAGAAATTGCTTTTGATAAAAAAACAGGATTTATAAGTGCCTATACTTTCGAAAATCAACCCATAATAAAAGACGGATATCAATTGCGTCCTAATTTTTGGAGAGCACCAAACGACAATGATTTTGGAGCCAATTTTCAGACTTATTTAATTGCCTGGAAAGAAGCAACAGAAAATCCAACGTTGGTAAGCTGGACAAATTCGGTTACCAAAGACAATAAAATTTTGGTAAAAGCGACTTATGATTTACCGCAGGTTTCATCAAAATTAGAATTGAATTACGAAATCAACAGCAACGGAGAATTGAGCGTAAAAGAACAATTGAATATTGATAAAACCAAAGAAGTAGTAATACTGCCAAGATTTGGTATGGAAATTATTATTCCGAAAGATTTTAGCAATGTAAGTTATTACGGAAGAGGACCATACGAAAACTATATTGACAGAAAATACAGTTCAGAAGTGGGGCTTTACAATCAAACAGTTTCAGAACAATATTATCCTTATATCCGTCCGCAAGAGACTGGAAATAAAACAGATGTAAGATGGGTAACGTTATCAAATGATAAATTAAAATTAACAGTAACATCAGACGAATTGCTTTCTTTTACAGCACTTCATTTTCTCAACGAAGATTTAGACGACGGTATTAAAAAAGACCAAAGACACGCTGCAGAATTAAAAGAAAGAGATTTAACCAGCTTAAAAATTGATTCTAAACAAATGGGTGTTGGCGGTATAGACAGCTGGCAGGCATGGCCAATGGAAAAATACTTGTTGAGAGAAAAAAGTTATCAGTATCAATTTAAAATTACACCATCTTTAAAATAAATAAAATGAAAGTATTAAAATCATTTCTTGTTGTAATCTTTCTAACGGTTTTAAGTTCAGCTTACAGTCAAAAGATATATACAGAAAAGGATATTCAAATTATTCCGAAACCGTCGCAGATTTTGATGAAAGCGGGTGTTTTTCAATTTAATAAAGATACCAAGTTTGTTGCCAATGGCGATTTTCAAAAAGAGGCTTCAACAGCTTTAATTAACAAATTTGAAGTTGCGGCAGGATTTCGTCCGGCAATTTCGGCTCAAATTCCGGGTAGTAATTTTGTTCAGTTTAAAACAGATCCAAACCTAAAAAACGAAGCTTACATATTAGATGTAAATCCAAAAAGCATCACCATTACTGCCAAAGGAAATGCAGGTTTTCTTTATGGTTTAGAAAGTCTTAGACAATTACTTCCCGATGCTATCGAAAGTAAATTTGCGATTTCTACAGCAAAATGGGAAATTCCAAACTTAACGATTACAGACGAACCTCGTTTTAAATGGAGAGGTTTTATGCTGGATTTATCACGTCATTTCTTCGATAAAAATTACATCATGACAACGATTGATCGTTTGGCAATGCATAAAATGAATGTTCTGCATTTGCATTTGGTTGACGATCAAGGTTGGAGAATCGAAATTAAAAAATATCCAAAACTAACAGAAGTCGGCGCTTGGAGAGTAGATCAGGAAAATACAAGCTGGAATGCAAGGCTGACTACAAATCCTGACGAAAAAGGAACTTACGGAGGATTTTTGACTCAGGAAGAATTAAAAGAAATCGTAAAATATGCTGCTACAAAAAATGTAGAAATAATTCCAGAAATCGAAATGCCGGCGCACGTAAGCAGCGCCATTGCAGCGTATCCCGAACTGGCTTGTTTCAATCAGAGAATTGGCGTTCCGTCTGGCGGACTTTGGCCAATTACAGATATTTACTGCGCTGGAAAAGAAACGACTTTTGAATTTTTACAGAATGTTTTGGATGAAGTGATGGAAATTTTCCCTTCAAAATACATTCATATTGGTGGAGATGAAGCTACGAAAACCAATTGGGCAAAATGTCCAAATTGTCAAAAAAGAATCAAAGACGAACATTTAAAAGATGTTGGTGAATTGCAGAGTTATTTCGTTAAACGAATTGAAAAATATGTTAATTCTAAAGGTAAAAAACTAATTGGCTGGGACGAAATCCTGGAAGGCGGTCTAAATCCTTCTGCTACCATTATGAGTTGGAGAGGCGAAAAAATTGGAACTGAAGCGGCAGAAAAAGGACACGATGTAATTATGTCTCCAGAATCTCCTTGTTATTTTAATTTTTATCAAGGCCCTCAAAACGAAGAACCTTTAGCTTTTGACGCTTATAATCCGCTGAATAAAGTTTACGAATTTGATCCTACGGGTTCAATGACGCCAACGCTGGCAACGCACGTTTTGGGCGGACAAGCTAATTTGTGGGCAGAACATATTGCAGGGCCAAAAGATTCAGAATACATGATTTTTCCAAGATTAGCGGCATTGTCAGAAACACTCTGGAGTCCGAAAGAATCACGCAACTGGAATGATTTTACGACAAGATTGTTTTCATTATTAAAACGTTACGATTATCTGGGAATCAATTATGCAAAAAGTGCTTATTTGGTTACGGCTGCTTCAACGGCAGATTTAGCGAATAAGCAAGTGAAGGTGGAATTAAAAAATGAGTTTCCGAATCCAGACATTCGTTATGTTTTGGGAGATAAAGCTTTGGATCATCATGCATTGAAATATGTAAGCCCGATTGCATTTAGAGAAACTACAATCTTAAAAGCTTCTTTATTTCAAAATGACAAACCAGTTGGAAAAATTTTCACAGACACTATTATTTTCCACAAAGCGGTGGCGCACAAAGTAAAATATTTAACGCCTTATAATCAGAGTTATAAAGGTGATGCCAATACAATGGTAAATACGATTAGAGGTTCTAAAAACTTTCACGACGGACAATGGCAGGCGTGGCTGGTAAACGATATGGAATTGGTGGTTGATCTTGAAAAAGAAGAAAGCATCGAACAAGTAAGTGTTGGAGCTTTAGAAAGTCAAGGCGCCGGAGTTAATTTTCCGATACAAGTAAAAGTTTTGATTTCTAATGATGGAGCTAATTTCAAACAAGTCGGAAAAATTACTCGTGCTTATGCTGTAAATCCGCTTCCGGAATTGAAAGATTTTAAAATCAATTTTCAGAAACAAAACGCGAGATACGTAAAAGTAATTGTAGGCAACCTAAAGAAAAGCCCGAAAGGGGAAAGTTCTTGGTTGTTTGTGGATGAAGTTGTGGTGAATTAACTTATTGCGCACGGCAGTTTTGTCAAGGTTTGAAAGTCTAGTTTGTCATTTCGACCGGAGGGAGAAATCACACTAGAAACTCCGCAACAATAATCGATAACCATTGTGGTTACGCGTGTGATTTGCTTCGCCTGTTCGCTATCGCTCGGGTCTCCTTTTAGTCGAAATGACAAACTGTTGGGGATAATTTTAGGAATTTAAACTTTGACAAAGTTTCACGTTGAGTTTGTTCTTCTGAGCGGAGTCGAAGAACCGCAAGTAACTCTACAAAGATTGGAGAATTACTATGCGGAGCTACTTGCGGTTCTTCGACTACGCTCAGAAGGACAAAAAATGAGGATAATATTGAGAATAAAAAAATAAAGCTACAGATTATAAAAGATCAAACAGATTTAAAAAAATCCTTTAAATCTGTGGCAAAAAAACAACACACTACTAAAAACTAAATAAACATAAATTAGATTAAAGATGAAAACAGGAATATTCATAATCGCTCTTTTATTTTCGGTAAATATGTTTTCCCAGGCAATTTACGAAGATGAAAGATACGTACCGGAAACAGACCCGTTGGTATTGAAAAACTTAGACGAATGGCAGGGCAAAAAATTTGGTTTGCTGATGCACTGGGGAACTTACAGTCAATGGGGAATCGTAGAATCGTGGTCGATCTGTCCGGAAGATTATGGATGGTGCGAACGTAAAAAAGGAAGTAATCCTGCTAATTATAATCAATATGTAAAAGATTATGAAGGCTTGAAAAAGACCTTTAATCCAACAAAATTTGATCCTGCAAAATGGGCAAAAGCCGCTAAATATGCAGGAATGAAATACATGGTTTTTACCACCAAACACCATGATGGATTTAATATGTACGATACTAAATATTCTGATTATAAAGTAACAGACAAAGATTGTCCTTTTAGCACAAACCCAAAAGCAGACGTTTTAAAAGAAGTTTTTAATGCTTTTAGAGCAGAAAATATTTCAACTGGAGCCTATTTTTCTAAACCAGACTGGCATAACGAAAATTACTGGGATCCGTATTTTCCGCCATTCGACAGAAACGTAAATTACGATCCGGCGCTTTATCCGGAAAAATGGCAGAAATATGTTGATTTTACACACAACCAAATTTTAGAAATCCTTACCAATTACGGTAAAGTAGATATTTTATGGTTAGACGGAGGATGGGTTCGTAAAAGAGACCAGAAAAACATCAAAGAAAACTACGATGAGAAGTTTACAGAAAACGAAGCTAAAAACGGTTTCATAAAACACAGAGTAGTAGATCAGGATCCTAAAATGGACGAATTGGTTATTGAAGCTCGTAAAAAACAACCGGGATTAATTGTAGTGGACAGAGCTGTACACGGTAAAAACCAAAACTACTTAACACCAGAAAACAGAGTTCCAGACAAAACTCTGCCTTATCCTTGGGAATCTTGTATTACTTCTGGAGGTGGATGGTCTTATACGCCAGATGCAACTTATTTAACTGGAAGACAAGGTATTCATATGTTGATTGATGTTGTAGCAAAAGGCGGTAACTTATTATTAAATGTTGCGCCAAGCCCTGAAGGAGAATGGCAAAAAGGCGCTTACGATTTATTGCAGGCTTACGGCGACTGGATGAAAGTAAACAGCGTTGCAATTTACAACACAAAACCAATTGCTCCTTACAAAGAAAACAACATTTGCTTTACACAAAATAAAGCGGGAAATGTTTACGCTTTTTATTTAGCAAAAGACGGAGAAGATAAAATTCCGGCAGAAGTTTCGGTTAAATCTATTTCTCCTAAAAAAGGAACAAAAATTACCATGTTAGGTTCTAAAACTTCTTTAAAATGGACAAAAGACGGAGAAGGATTTAAAGTGGTAATTCCGGAAAGTTTAAGAAATAACCTTCCATCAAAAGAAGCGTGGACTTTAAAAATCGACGCTGTTAACAGATAAAAATGAAACCTATGGTTTTAAATAAAAGTATACTTCTTAAAACAGCATGTTTATTCATGCTGTTTTTTAATAATATAAAAGTTGCAGCACAGCAACCCGCAGATTATGTAAATCCGTTTATTGGAACTTCCAATTACGGAGCGGCATTTCCGGGGCCAATTGCGCCACGCGGTATGGCAAGTATAAGTCCGTTTAATGTGGCGGGACCGCAGAATCTGCCTTTAGAAAAAGACAGCCGCTGGTTATCAAATCCGTATGTAAACGAAAATAAATTTATTACAGGTTTTAGTCAGGTAAATTTAAGCGGTGTTGGTTGTCCGGAATTGGGCGTTATTTTGTTAATGCCAACAACAGGAGAAGTAGAAACCAATCATTTAAAATACGGTTCGACTTATTCTAACGAAATTGCCAAAACCGCTTTTTACGGCGTAACGCTGGATAAATATAATGTAAAGGCGTCGTTTACGGCTTCAAAACGAGTTGGAGTCAGCAAATTCACTTTCCCGAAAGGGAAATCAAACATTTTGTTAAATCTGGGACTGGGCTTAACAAATGAAGAAGGCGCAATGGTAAAAGTAGTTTCCTCTACTGAAATTGAAGGAATGAGAAGCGTTGGTTCGTTTTGTTATAACAGTCCGGAAGACGCTTACCCAGTTTATTTTGTAGCGAAATTTTCTAAACCTGCAGCCAAATTTGGTGTTTGGAAAAAGCCCTCAAAATACGAAGGTATAGAAGCACAATGGATGGGCTATAACGGAAAAACGAGAATGATGGACAACACAATCAAAACGGTTGTGGGAGACAGCATTGGAACTTATTTTTCTTATGATTTTGACAAAGAAGAAACGGTTGAAGTAAAAATCGGAGTTTCGTATGTAAGTATTGCAAACGCTCGCGAAAACCTTGAAAAAGAAACGGGAAATAAATCTTTTGATGCGGTTTATAAAGAAACGTACAACGAATGGAACGAAGAACTTTCTAAAATTTTGGTTGAAGGCGGTACAAAAGAAGACAAAACGATTTTTTACACGGCTTTGTATCACACGCTAATTCACCCTAATACTTTGAATGATTATAACGGAGAATATCCGGAAATTAAAAGAAGTAAAATTGGCAAAACCGATGGAACGCGTTATACTGTTTTTTCGCTTTGGGATACCTACAGAAATTTACATCAATTGATGTCTTTGGTTTATCCAAAACAACAATCGAATATGGTAAAAAGCATGTTGGAAATGTATGATGAAAACGGCTGGTTACCAAAATGGGAATTAAATTCTACAGAAACTTTTACCATGGTTGGCGATCCGGCAAGTATTGTAATTGCAGATACTTATTTAAAAGGAATTCGCGATTTTGATGTGCAGAAAGCCTACAAAGCAATGCTGAAAGGTGCAGACCAAATCGAAAATAATCCGCTTCGTCCGGGACTTAGAGATTATATGGAAAAAGGATTTTTAACGACGAACGACCGCGGGCCGGTTTCTACCACTCAGGAATACAATGTGTCTGATTATTCGATTTCACTTTTAGCGAAAGCGTTAGGAAAAACTGCCGATGCTGAACGTTTTAAAAACCGTTCGTTATCGTACAGAAAATTATTCGATAAAAACCTAAAATTACTTCGCCCAAGAATTGCAAACGGAAATTGGTACGAACCATTTGATCCTGTTTCTGGAGCTAATTTTGAAGAAAATGTTGGTTTTATTGAAGGAAATGCTTGGCAGTATAATTTTATGGTGCCGCACGATATTAAAGGTTTGATGAAATTAATGGGCGGTGAAAAAGCTTTTTCGGCACAATTGCAGAAAATCTTCGACATCAAACAATTTGATATGGCAAACGAGCCGGACATTGCAAATCCTTATTTATTTAATTATGTAAAAGGAGAAGAATGGAAAACGCAGCAAATGGTGAAAAAACTGGTTAGAGAATATTTCCAAAATAAACCAAGCGGACTTCCCGGCAATGATGATACGGGAACAATGTCGGCGTGGCTGGTATATTCTATGATTGGGATTTATCCGATTTCGCCGGGCGATCCGCTTTATACCATTACAACGCCAATGTTTGATAAAGTTACGATTGAGTTAGATTCAAAATATTACAAGAATAAAAATATTGTTATTGAACGTGAAGTCAATAAAGACGGGAAAATTAACAAAATTCTATTAGACGGAAAAACACTAAACGGTTATTTTATTTCGCATGATGATTTTGTGAATGGAAAGACACTCAAAGTGATACAAAATTAAAAACCACAACTATGTTACAATTAAGAATGAAAAAACAAGCCATTATTTTCATAATGGCTTTAGGTTTTTTTAACCACGGATCGGCGCAGCAAAAATATCCGTATCAGGATGCGAAACTGCCAGTAGAAGAAAGAGTAAAAGATTTGTTAAGCCGAATGACGCTTGAGGAGAAGGTGCGCCAGATGGATATGTACAAAGGCGAATACTTTAAAGAAAAAGAAGATTTCTCGAAGTCTAAATCGGCTTTGAAAATTGGAAAATTAGGAATTGGAGCGATTCATGACATTTATCCGCGTTCGGCGAAAATGATTAATGATTTGCAGACTGATGTTATAAAAGGAAACCGTTGGGGAATTCCGGCATTGATTATGTGTGAAATGCTTCACGGTTATCTGGATGACGGAAGTACAGCTTTCCCAATGAATATTGGTCTTGGCGCAACCTGGGACACGAATATGATTGGAAAAGTGGGTGAAGTTATTGCTAAAGAGGCAAGAGCACACGGCGTTCATTTTGGTTTAGGTCCGAATTTAGATTTAGGACGCGAACCAAGATGGGGAAGAGTTGCCGAAACTTTTGGTGAAGATGCTTATTTGAACAGCGAAATTGGTTTGGCTTTTATTAAAGGATTACAAGGTGACGATTTAAAATCAGACCGTTCTATAATTGCAGAGCCAAAACACTTTGCTGTACACGGGATTCCGCAGGCGGGAGGAAATTCTTCTCCGATTTTGGTTGGAGAACGTTCTGCTCGCGAAGATCATTTACCTTCTTTTCAAAAAGCATTTACAAAAGGCGGTGCATTGGGAACAATGTGCGCATATTCTGAGTTAGACGGAATTCCTTGTGCTGCAAATCACTGGTTATTAACCGATGTTTTAAGAAAAGAATGGGGTTTTAAAGGAATTGTAGTTTCAGATTTGGGTGCTATTAAATACATTCAGACTACACATAAAGTTTCTGATTCTCCAAAAGAAAGTATCAGAGAAGCGATTACGGCGGGAGTTGATATGCAGTTTTATGATTTTACGAATGAATTCTGGCAAAACACGATAATCGAATTAGTTAACGAGAAAAAATTAACGCAGGAAAATATCGACCGTGCTGCGGGAGGAGTTTTAAGATTGAAATTTTTATTGGGATTATTTGAAAATCCATACACGGATAAAAATTTAATTAAAGAGCGTTTTCATACCAAAGAAAATCAACAGATTGCTCTTGAAGCTGCACAAAAATCTATGATTTTATTGAAGAATGATAACAATACGCTGCCGCTAAAGAAAGACATTCAGAATATTGCCGTTATCGGACCAAATGCAAATGCTTCACGTTTAGGAGGATATTCAGTTCATAACAAAGTGGGTAAAACAGTTTTAGAAGGAATCAAAGAAGTTGTTGGTGCAAAAACAAATGTGATGTACGAAGAAGGAGTTCCGTTAATCGTTATGGGACAAGTAATTCCGTCAAAATATTTGTTTACTCCTGATGAAGCACAAAACGGATTAAAAGGAGAATATTTTAATAATAGAAATGTTGAAGGAACTCCTGCATTAACGCGTATTGATAATCAATTAGAGTTTGACTGGCCTTGGTCTCCGGGTGTTGGTGTTAATGATGATGATTTTTCTATTCGCTGGACGGGTTACATAAAATCAGATAAAGCTTTTGACGGCTGGTTAGGTTTAAGTTCTGATGACGGAATAAGAATGTGGATTGACGATCAATTGGTTATTGACAACTGGACAAAAGGTGCGACTAGTATCGTTACAACTCCAAAAAATATAGAAGCTGGTAAAAAATACAAAGTCCGCATAGAAATGTGGGAAGGCGGTTGGGGAGCCAGAGCGCACTTACGTTGGAATCTGGAAAGAGTGAATTTACAGCCGGCTGTAGAAATTGCTAAAAAAGCAGATGTTGCGATTGTAGTTTTAGGAGAATCAAACGAATTGGTTGAGGAAAACAGAGATGTGGCAACTTTAGACTTACACGGAATGCAGCAAGAATTGATCGAAGCAATTCAGAAAACAGGAACTCCTGTGGTTTGTGTGTTGTTAAACGGTCGTCCGCTTTCTACAAACTGGATTGCCGATAATATTCCGGCTATTGTAGAAGGATGGTTTCCAGGTGAAAACGGAGGAAGAGCTGTAGCTGATGTTTTATTCGGAAATTATAATCCTGGTGGAAGACTTCCGATCACAGTTCCAAAATCAGTTGGACAGCTACCTATATATTATAACCAAAAACCATCTGCGATACACAGATATGTTAGCGAAAGCGAAAATCCGCTTTATACTTTTGGTTACGGTTTAAGTTATACCAAATTTGAATATTCTAATCTGGCTTTAAATGTTAAAGAAATCAAAAAAGACGGAGAAGTTAAAGTAAGTGTAGATGTTAAAAATATTGGGAATTTTGATGGCGATGAAGTAGTACAATTGTATGTAAATGATATTTACAGCAGTGTAACTACGCCGGAAAAAACGTTGAGAGGTTTTAAAAGGTTGTTCATCGAAAAAGGACAAACAAAACATGTTGAGTTTATTTTGACTGCTGCTGAACTTGCATTATGGAATCGCGAAATGAAAAATGTGGTAGAATCTGGTGACTTTGAAGTGATGGTTGGCGGAAATTCTACAGATCAGCAAAAGGCCGGTTTTAAGGTTATTGATTGATTTTGGTAATAAGGAATAAGATGTTTAAAGTTTTAAGTATTTTATAAATAATACGTCTGAATTTTTGACGAATTGGTTGAGATTAAATAACATGTTAAGCTATTGAAAAAGTAAGGATTTTAAGTCGAAAAAAGACAATTTTAAATAAATGTATTACGTACACCTTTTGAAAATTGTCATTTGTCGAAATAATATTTTGTTAACAAAATGTATTCTTAAGTTTAACATGTTATTAACTCTAAAAAAACAACTAATATGATTAAAGACGTACTAAAATTACTGTTTGTCATATGCTTATTCGGATTCCAAAACCTAGAAGCACAGACAACAGTAAAAGGAACGATAACAGAGGCCGGAAGCGGAATTCCAATTCCAGGAGCCAATGTTGTTGTTAAAGGAACAAAGACAAGTACATCAACAGATTTTGATGGTAAGTACAGTATTACCGTTCCAAGCCAATCGGCAGTTTTAGTTTTTTCTTATGTAGGCAATGCTTCAAAAGAAGTTGCTGTTTCGGGACAAACTACTATTAATGTAGCTTTAGGAGCAGATGCTCAGCAGTTGGGAGAAGTTGTGGTTACAGCTCTTGGTTTAAAAAGAGAGAAAAAAGCGATTACCTATTCTGCACAGAACATTTCTGTAGACGAGCTTTCTGAAGCAAGATCATTAAACGTTGCCAACTCTTTATCTGGTAAAGTTGCGGGTCTTAACTTTTCTACTACTTCAAATGGTGTAGGTTCTTCTTCCAGAATTACTTTAAGAGGAAATAGATCATTAAACGGAAACAATCAGCCAATGTATGTTGTAGATGGTGTGCCAATTAGTAATGGTACTTCAACAACAAATCCTGATATTGATACAGGAGGAACTACACAACCTGATGGTATTTCTAACATTAATCCAGAAGATATTGCTTCTATGACGGTTCTTAAAGGACCATCTGCAGCAGCACTTTATGGTACAAGAGCATCAAATGGTGTAATTGTAATTACTACTAAATCTGGAAAAGCTGGTAAAACTTCGGTTTCGTTGTCATCTAACTTTATGGCTTCTACAGCTTATGATTTAACGAATTTCCAAAATGAGTACGGACAAGGAACTCAAGGAAACTATGTGGCAAATTCTAGCTCAAGCTGGGGAGGAAAATTAGACGGACGTCAGGTTGCGGCTTGGCAGTTGGTTCGTAATCCTAATTATTCTGGTCCTGCAACTACAAGTTATACACCACAGCCAAATAATGCAATGGATTTCTTTAAAACAGGATATAACTTAGCGAATACATTGACTATTACTTCAGGAAATGAAAAAGCGCAAGGTTATTTCTCTTACACGAATACTCGTGCAGAAGGTATTGTTGGCGGAAATGCTTTAGACAGACACAATCTTAACTTAAGATTGACAAGTAAACTTTCGGATAAATTATCATTAGATGTAAAAACAAACTACATTGTACAGGACATCGATAACTTATTAAGAACAGGTGAGGAGTCTATTGGTACATCAGTTTACTTAATGCCTCGTAGTTTGAAATTTAATGATTACAGAGATTTCGAATACACTGACGCTGCAGGACAATTGCAAAAAAACTATTTCCTTGATGAAACAGGTGCTCCAGGCGGTAACCCATACTGGTCTGCATTACGTGATGATGCTCGTAAAGACAAAAGAAATAGATTTATTGGTTTAGCTTCGCTTAAATATGAGTTTACTAATACTTTAAGTTTACAAGTTAGAGCTGGTTTAGACCAAATGACAAATAAATCGGTAAGAGACAGATTTGCTACTGCTCAGTTTAATAATAATTTAGGTTCATACAGTGAATCTTATGAAACTGTAAGCGAGTTCAATACAGATGCATTACTTTCTTATAATGAGAAATTTGGAGACTTTACAATTGGTCTTAATGCTGGTGCAAACATGTTACAGCAAAACAGTTCTTCATTAGGTTCTGGCGGTGTATTAAGTAAAAGAAATTATTTTGCATTATCTAATGTAGCTACAATTCAATCGACTTCTACAGCATCAGATAAACAAATTAATTCTGTTTACGGTTTCGGACAAATTGGTTACAAAAACTATTTGTTCCTTGATATTACAGGAAGAAATGACTGGTCTTCTACATTACCAGCAGACAACAGATCATTCTTCTATCCTTCAGTTGGTCTTTCTGGTGTAATCTCAGATATGGTAACTTTACCAGAAGTAATGAGTTTTGCAAAAGTAAGAGCTTCTTACGCAAAAGTAGGTAACGATACAGATCCTTACCAAACTAGTTCTAGAATATCTTATATTGGTGGTAACGGTGGTATGTTATACGGACAAACTACAGCTGCAAATCCTAATCTTAGACCAGAGATGTCTAACTCTTTAGAGTTTGGTGCAGATGTTAGATTCTTAAAAAACAGAATTGGTTTAGATTTCACATATTTCAAAACAAATACAAAAGATCAGATTTTCTACATCAATACTCCAGAAGCTTCAGGATATTCCAGAAGAGTTGTAAATGGTGGTGAAATCGAAAACAGAGGTATCGAGTTTGTTCTTACAGCGACTCCAATCTTAACAGAAAATTTCTCTTGGGATATTACAGCAAACTACGCATCTTACAAATCAGAAGTTAAATCTATCTACGATCAAAGAGAAGAACTTGTTCTTGGAGAAGGTCGTTTAGTAAGAAGTAAAGTTGTTGTTGGCGGAGAATATGGTGATTTATACATCAAAGGTTTCCAAAGAAGTCCTGACGGACAAGTTATTGTAAATGCTGCTGGTTTACCGCTTGCTACAAATAGTTTTGATGTTCGTGCAGGAAACTTTAATCCAGATTGGACTGCAGGTTTCAAAAATAACTTCAAATACAAAGATTTCTCATTGAGTTTCTTAGTAGACTTTAGAATTGGTGGTGAAGTTATTTCTTATACACAAGCTAGAGAAGCTGGTTTAGGAGTTAATGAAATTACATTGGCAGGAAGAGATGGCGGAATTGTAGTTCCTGGAGTTGTTGCAAACGGAGACGGAACTTATAGACCAAATACTACAAATATTACAGCAGAACAATACTGGACATCTGTAGGACAAAGAACTCCAATTGCAGAACCTTTTATTTATGATGCTACAAACATCAGATTAAGAGAGCTTGTATTTGGATATTCATTACCAAAACGTATCTTGAATAATTCAGGTTTCACTAGTATTGATTTCTCATTAGTGGGAAGAAATTTATTCTTTTTCGTGAATAAAGCAAAATATTTTGATCCAGAAGCAGGAGCAGGGACAGGAAACTTACAAGGTATAGAATCTTTCAACATTCCTTCTACGAGAGATTATGGAGTTAATGTGAAATTTGGATTTTAATTAAAAAAAGAGAATCATGAAAAATAGTTATAAAATAAAAACATTAGGAGTTGTCCTGTCATTGGTCTCAATTTTTTCGAGCTGTACAAACGATTTTGATGAAATAAACACAGATCCAAATTCGCTTACAGAAGATCAATTAGACGCAACGCTGGCTGGACCTTCATTTGCTTCAGCGCTTTACGCAGGTATCCATAACGGATCTTATTCTTCACCTGGTGTAGATGATCAGGGAACTTGGGGTATTGCTACAGGAATCTTGTCTTCTACTTTTATCCAGTATTTAAGCTGTGGATATGGTACAGAAAGAAATGATTTCAGCGGTTTTGAATCTCGCGGATGGACAAGATTTTACACTGTTGCCGTTCCTGCTTTAAACAACGCTGTAAAAGCGGCTAAAGACGATACACAGGCAAGTGCAGTATTAAAAATCTGGAAAGTATTTATGTACAATCAAATGACAGATGCTTACGGACCAATTCCTTATACAGAAGCTGGAAATGGTAAGGAAAAAGTAGGATACGACAGCCAGGAAGTTATTTATGCAGATTTCTTTAAATTGTTAGACGAAGCAAATGCTACATTAACTTCAAGCAGTACAGCTACAGTAAGTTTATTACAAGCAAATGACAGAGTTTACCAGGGAAGTGTAGACAAATGGAGAAGATTTGGAAACAGTCTTAGATTACGTCTTGCATTAAGAATTTCTGATGTAGATGCTGCCAAAGCAAAAACACAAGCAGAAACTGCGGTTGCTGCAGGAGTAATCGAAGCTAACGAGCAAAGTGCTTACTTTAAAGTAAGTAACATTACGCCAAACAATTTAAACATGATTGTAAACGGATGGGGTTACCAAATGTCTGCTTCTATGGAAAGTATTCTAAAAGGATACAACGATCCAAGATTACCACTTTGGTTTTCTGAAATCGAAACTGGAGGTTACCAAGGAAAACCAATTGGAGGTTTAGAAGATCAATTTGGAACAACTAAATTCTCTACATTTAATGATAATGTTTTAGGAAACGGTTCTGCAGGAAATATCAGCGAAACTAAAAATATCGAAATTTTAATGGCTTCAGAATGTTATTTGTCCAGAGCAGAAGGTGCTTTGAACGGATGGAACATGGGCGGTACAGCTAAAAGTTTGTATGAGCAAGGTATTACATTATCTCTAAAACAATGGGGAATTGCAGATCAAGCTGTTATTAATGCTTATATCGCAGGAAATACATTACCAGTTGTACCTCAAATTTTAGCTTCTTATCCAGCTTTAACAGAATTAGCAGATGTACCAGTAAAACTTCCGGTTGCATGGTCTGGTTCTGTAGCAAGTCAGCGTACACAAATTGCAGTACAAAAATATTTAGCATTGTTCCCGGAATCTTGGGAAACTTGGGCAGACTTACGTAGAAGTGATGCAAAAGTATTTTATCCAATACTTCACACAGACAACGTTGATGCTGGTGTTGGAAAATCATTAATGAAAAGAACAATTTACACTACAAACGAATACTCTTCAAACAAAGATGGTGTAACAGACGGGATCGCTAAGTTAAAAGGACCTGATACAGGTGGAACTAAACTTTGGTGGGACGTTAAATAATTAATTTTGGTTAGTAATGATAATTCAAAAAATCATTGCGAAAATACAAAAGGAGAGGCAGCTCTCCTTTTGTTATATATAGGAGTTAGTATTTAATCTTTTTAGTCCCTAGTATTTAGTCGCTAGTATAAGAACTAATTAATAAGAATAAAAATTAAATACTAAAATCTAAGTACTAAGGACTAAAAAAACTAAGGACTTATAGTTAAACACAAGAAAAAATGATTTTAAAATTTAATTATATAGCAGTTTTAGCACTTTTGTGTGTGTCTTGTATTTCGGTAAAGGCACAGACAAAAGCGGAAAACATTACAAAAAGCTATATTGTAGATCCACCGCTGACCACAAACAGCCACGCCTCCACACTTGTAGAATATAAGCCAAATGAAATAATGGCTGCGTGGTTTGGCGGTAAATACGAAGGCGCAAAAGATGTCGGTATTTATACGGCAACTTTTAAAGATCAAAAATGGTCTTCACCAAAAGAACTTATCGAGCCTTTAATACAAAAAGGCGACACATTGCCGTGTTGGAATCCGGTGCTTTTTAAAAGTAAAAGCCAAAACCTTTATTTGTTTTATAAAGTCGGAAAAAATCCAAGAGAATGGTTTGGTGCCATGATCGTTTCAAAAGACAATGGAGAATCTTGGAGCGCTCCAAAATACCTTCCAAACGGAATTCTAGGTCCAATTAGAAACAAACCAATCGAAACTTCGCCAGGCGTTATTTTATGCGGAAGCAGTACAGAAAGTGTAGAAAAAAATATTTGGAGCGTACATGTAGAAACCTACACAGAAGCTACAGATTCCTGGGTGAAAACCGAAATTGATAATCCGAAGCAATTAGAAATCATTCAGCCGACATTTTTACTGCATGGTAAAGATGAAATTCAGATGCTTTCGCGAAGTAAACACGACAGAGTAGTTTCCAGCTGGTCTATTGATAACGGAAAAAGCTGGATCAAAACCGATAAAATTAATGTAGTAAATTCTAATTCTGGAATTGATGCCTTAACCATAAATAAAAAGCTTTTTTTATTGGTGAATAATCCATTGCCGCAAGGAAAAGACTGGTTTTACGGACGTAATATTTTAGATGTTGAATATTCCAGCGATGGTATAAACTGGAAGAAATTATTTGATCTCGAAAAAGAAGAAAAAGGAGAATTTAGTTATCCTGCCATTATTCAGACCACAGACAAAAAAGTACATGTTTTGTACACGTATGATAGAAAATTCATCAAACACGTTTCATTTGATTTAAAATAAGTTAGTTATGAATTATTTTAAAGCGTTAAAATATAAACTGATTTTTATCTGCGCATTGTTTTGTGGCATTAACCTAAATGCACAAAAATATGCTATGGGAGAAACCTTTTATAAACATGACAAATATTTGTCTTCAGATAAATTAGAAGGACGTTTTATCGGCACAAAAGGCAACAATGATGCGGCAAAGTATATTTTAAAATATTTCAAGCAATATGATTTGAAGAAATTTGGAGATTCGTATTATCAGCCTTTTAAAGTCTTTGTAAAAGAAGGCATTAATAAAATGAAATCAGACAGTGTTTCAACCCAAAATGTTGTTGGATATCTCGAAGGATCAGACCCAAATCTCAAAAACGAATACATTGTTATTGGCGCACATTATGATCATTGGGGCTGGGGTGGAACAGGTTCTGGAAGCAAAAAGAAAGATACCATTGCCATTCATAACGGTGCAGACGACAATGCTTCTGGAGTTTCGGCTTTGTTGTGTATTCTGCAGGAACTTTCTAAGTCTAAAAACAAACCCAAAAGAAGTATCATTTTTATTTCGTTTAGCGGAGAAGAAGAAGGATTAATGGGTTCAAAATATTTCGTGAGCCATCTTCCTGTAAAAAAAGAAGCCGTAAAAGTAATGCTCAATATGGATATGGTTGGAAGATTAAATGCAGAAAAACATATTTATATGGGTGGTGCAGGGACTTTTCCAGACGGAGTTGAACTAATGAAAAAACTAGGAGAAAACAGCGGACTAAATCCGCAAGTTTTTGCAGGCGATGTTGGCGGATCAGATCATGTTACTTTTTACAAAGATTCGATTTCGGCAGTTGGATTTCACACCGGCGGACATCCGCAATATCATACGCCAGAAGATGATATCGATTTAATCAATTCTGAAGGAGGCGCTTTGGTTTCCCAATATATTTATAATGCTTTGATTTCAATAGCCAATTACGAAAAGGGTTTGCATTTTATTAAACAGGATTAATAATAAATTTTTATATAATAATTGATGATGATATTGAAAATCAGGAGCATGATTTTCGATTTTAAATAGTTGAATTAGTTATTTGTTTTAAAAAAGACGGTGTCTATTATATATTATAGATGCCGTCTTTTACTTTAAAAGCCCACGCAGCCATAGCATCAATTATAGGCAATAACCCAATTCCTGCATTACTCAATTTGTAGGTTACAAACGGAGGTACAACAGGTTTTGCTTCGCGAATAACCAAACCATCGGCTTCTAATTGTTTTAAATGCTGAATAAGCATTTTTTCGGTTATAGTAGGAATTGTTCTTTTCAATTCGCTGTAACGCAGTGTAGTATTCGAAAGATGATAGAGAATAATCGGTTTCCAATAACCGCCAATTTTTTCCATAACAAAAGTTACCGGACAAGTTTCTAAAGCATATTGCTTGTTTTCCTGAATAGTCGAAGATTCTTTAATTGCTGTCATAATGATACATACTTTAGGGTAAGTACTTGTATAAAAGTAAGTACAAATATACCTTTGTCCTTATTAATAAAAAAACATTTTAAGATGAAAATTATAATTTCAGGTTCTTTAGGAAATATCGGAAAGTCATTAACAGAAAAATTAGTTAATGAAGGCCACAATGTAACTGTAATAAGCAGCAATGCCGACAGAAAAGCAGCAATAGAAACTTTGGGTGCAAAAGCAGCAATTGGTTCTATAAGCGATGCTTCATTTTTAACAAAGACTTTTGCAGGAGCAGATGCGTTGTTTGCCATGACACCACCAAATATGGGAGGTTCTAATGTAATCGAAAATACAGCAGCAGCCGGAAAAGCTTTCGCGGAAGCGATAGAAAAATCAAATGTAAAACGTGTGGTAATGTTAAGCAGTATTGGTGCTGATTTACCAACAGGAAACGGACCAATTGCAGGTTTATATCATATCGAGAAATTGTATGAAAAACTAAACACATCAGTAACTTTCTTGCGCGCAGGATATTTTTACATCAACTTTTTTAATGATATCCCGATGATAAAAGGCGCAGGAATTATGGGCGGTAATTTTGCTGCTACATCAAAAATTCCGTTAGTGCATCCAGAAGATATTGCTATCGCTGTGGCTGAGGAACTTCAAAAATCAACTTCAGGAATCAACGTTCGTTATATTGTAAGCGATGTGCGCACGCCAGGCGAAATTGCAAAAACTCTTGGAACTGCAATCGATAAACCAGAATTACCGTGGATTGAATTTACCGACGAACAATCTCTTGACGGAATGAAGCAAGCCGGAATTCCTGAAGAAATTGCAGGTCTATATGCCGAAATGGGAACAGGTCTCCGCAACGGAAAAATTGCAGCAGACTTTCTGGAAACAAATGCTTCTGTTGATGGAAAAATTAAGCTAGAAGATTTTGCAAAAGAATTTGCTTTGAAATTCTAAATGAAACTTCAACCATATAAGTTCATTTGAAGTTTTTTTGAACTTGTTGATTTTAACTGCAAAGAGCGCAAAGCAAAAAACGCAAAGTTCGCAAGGGTAATAACTTTGCGAGCTTTGGGTAAAACCTTGCGCTCTTTGCGGTTAAATCATTTTATTAATTTCTTTTCAAATAAATCATCCAATATTAATTGATCAACCAAAGAGGTTTTCATTTTGTCTTTAAATTCCAGCCAGTCAAAACTTTCTATTTCGTTACTGGCTTTCAATTCGCCTGTATAATCAGCAAAGTAACATTTCATAATTACATTTACACCTTCCGGATGCCTATGTGCTGGAGCTTCAAAAGAACCGAAAAATTTTATAGTTTCATCTTTTAATGTAACGGTAAGTTCTTCTTCAATCTCCCTTTTTAGACAATCGATATCAGATTCGTTGTTCTCTCTTTTTCCCCCTGGGAAATAAAAAGCGTTTTTATTTTTTGAGATTGTACTTAAGACCTTAAAGTCTTTGATATGAATCAAGGCAACTTTATCGATATTAGCCATATTTTAAAATTTAAATTAGAAACCTAATTGATTGGGTATAATGCAATTATCAAATATAAGATTTTACTTTTAATGTAAGTTTAAACGTAATTGCATATTACTATATCTAGATTTAACCACAAAGCGCACAAAAGAAAAACCGCAAAGTTCGCAAGGCTATACTTTGTGAACTTTGTGTAAACCTTGCGCTCTTTGCGGTTAAATAACTTTAAATGATTATATAACTTATATGGTTTAAAACTAAAACTTAGCCTTAAATTTTTTAATACGAAAGTTATCAGATTTAATCACTTTCCCATTATCAGTAATCATCACACAACTATAATCAGGAAATTTTTTAAGAAGCAATAAACCTTCAGTTTGTCCTAAAACCATCATAGAAGTACTCAAACTATTTGCAGCTTCAGCATTTGGCCCAAAAACCGTAACACTGCATAAACCCGTTGCCGGATATCCGGTTTTGGGATTTATAATATGCGAATATCGTTTACCATCAAAAACAACAAACTTTTCATAGCTTCCAGAAGTCGTAACTGCTTCTTGTTGTAGCGGAACAACAGCCAAAAGTTTATCGGGATTAAACGGATTTGTGATTCCAATTTTCCACGGTTTTCCGTTAGGTTGTTTTCCCCAAGTACTCATGTCGCCAGAACCGTTTATAATTCCAGCTTTAATGCCTTTCGCCATTATCATATTGCGACATTTGTCGGCAGCATATCCTTCGCCCAAAGCGCCAAAACCTATTTTCATTCCTTTAAGTTTAAGGAAAACTGTAGAATTTACGCTGTCTAAAATTATGTTTTGATAACCAACTTTCTCCACCGATTTTTTTATGGCTTCCGCCGAAGGCATTTCGGTCATTGAACCGTCAAATTTCCAAATCCTGTCCATTGCAGCAAAACTCACATCAAAACCACCATTGGTGATTTCAGATAAATGAATCGCTCTTTTCGTTAATTCAAAAACTTCACGATCTACTTTTACGGGACGAATTCCCGAATTTTGATTGACTTCAGAAACCTGCGAATCTGATTTCCAGTCTGAGATAAGATTTTCAATTCTGGAGATTTCAGTAATAACTTCATCAATATTTTTTTCTGCTGAAAGGGAATCTTTTGCCACAATTGTAATGTCAAAACGGCTTCCCATTAAAAGCGTAGTTCTCTTTCGTAAAACCTGTCCGCTTGACGGAAATCCATAAAACAGCAATAATGATAGTATAATGGTTTTTTGAAGAGTTGACATATAAATAACATGAAATTATTAAAGACGCAGATGACACGGATTCGCTATCGCGAAAACGCGGATTTACACAGATTTTTTTTATCCGTTTTTTTCTGCGTCTTCGCGATAGCGAATCCGTTTAATCAGCGTTTAAATTATATAATTTGAATTTAATAACAATCAGTCAAAATTTGCCCGTTGTTTTTATATTCAGTAAGATTTTTAGAATTAGAAGTCAGACAAAGTTCATCCAGAATTTTCTCTACATCATTTTGCATCTGCAGCGAACCGCAAATCATGATAACACCGCCTTCATGCAATAATTCAATAAAAAATTTAGCATCACGATTAATAAGATCCATTACATAAATATGTTCGGCTTCGCGTGATAAAGCTACATGAAAATGCTCTAAATGTTGTTTTTGCATCATTACTCCGGCAAATTTTTTATAAGCCAAAAGTGTTGGTGTCTCCATTCTAAAACCGCTGTACAAATGTATTTCCGTTTTTGCCTTATTTTGTTCAATCATTCCAAGGAAAGGCGCAATACCCGTTCCGTTAGAAATAAAAGCAGCTTTAGGCGTTTTCTTAGGAAAATGAAAAGCAGGATTTTTTAGGATTCTCGCTTTTATAGTATCAACCGGTTCAAGATGGTACAAATAACCGGAACCTAAGCCAGGCTGATGTAATTTTACAACCAATTGAATGTTTCCAGAATGATTACCAATAGAGTAGAGGCGTTCGCGATTATCATTTGCAGGATAAACAGCCAGCAAATCTCCCGAAGTAAATTTGGTTCTGCTGCCTGCGTGCAAAGTCAGTATAAAAGTATGCTCTGTATCGGTAACAGCGGTTTTATCTAAAACCATTAATTTCTGTAAACCTTTCGGAATTTCATTGTACAACGAAGGTGTTGGAGATAATGCAATTCCCGTTTTGTTACTCCATAATTTTACCCAATTTACAAATTCCTCTGCCGATTTATCGTTTACAGTCTGAACCTCTAACAAACGTTCTGCCCAATTCTGATTGTTTAATAAAGCATCAATATCAAAAGAAAACTTGCAGAAATCAGGATAAGATCTTGAACCAAACCCAACTACTGAAAAATTAACTTTATGATCTTGAGAATGTTTTTTAAGGATCGAGGCAAACTTATTTCCGTTAGAAGGCGCGTCGCCTAATCCATGCGTTGAGGTAAAAATAATAATATGTTCTGCTTTCGCGAAAGCTCTAAAACTATTCAGTTCTGCTACAAAAACTTTTTCACCATGCGCTATTAATTGTTTAGCGATTGCATTGGCAAATCGTAATGTACTTCCGTTTTCAGAACCGGCCAAAAGAATAAATTTACTTTCTTCGGCCTTAAATTTATTTTTAATTCGGCTTGATCTTCTTTTTAAAGTAATTGCAAAACCAGAATAAAGAAAGAATAAAATATTCAGCGAAGCAATACCAATTATTATTCCCCAGAAAATATTAATTCTTCCCGCATGAATATCAAGACTTAAAGCGGCCAATTGCGCGCGAACCGGTGTAAGTTTTTCTGTAACTACAGCGCCCGTAACTTGGTTAACTTCTACTTCACGGTCTTTTAATTCAATGATGTAATATTCTTCCGGATCATCCGTAAAAGGAAATTCAATTTTCTTTACATCAGATAAAAGTGTGTTTTTAAAGAAAGAAGTTTTGTCTGTTTTTGAAGTTGCAGGAACTTCTAACTTTTCACTTTTTTCTTTTTTATCTTCTTTACCCATGAAAAAATTAAATCTTTCCAGCGATAAATAAGTTCCGGTAAGTGCAATAACCAAAATCGGAATTAATGCCAATCTTCCTAAAACAACATGATAATATTGGGCAAAATATTCTTTGATGACTTTCGAAAAGAAATTGCGAATTCCCTGTTGTCTTTTTAAAACCAAAACAAAACCCGAAATCGAAATCAAAAGCAATAAAAAAGAAATTACACCAACAATAAAGCGCCCCGTTTCATGAAGAAACAGGGAGCGGTGTAAGCTTGTAACCCATTGTATAAATTCACTTTTCTTAATTGGAGTTCCTAGCTTTTTGCCGTTTGCAGGATCGATGTACGCATTAATATCGTTGCCATCTTTATCCATTGCCTGCAGCGTTACAAAACCGTTGTAATCTACGCTGACTTCTGTAATTTCCGAATAGGATTTTTTGAGAACCGGCAGTGTTTTTTCTAAAGTCAGAGTATCAAAATCCGCAGATTTGTACGGAAGCGTTTTTTCCTGAACCGCATCATAAGCCAGAATAGTTCCTGTAACCGATGCTAACAATAAAAAAACAGAAGAAAACAAAGCCAAAGCCAAGTGAGAGTAACGCCAAAAAGAAAGAGTCATTATGTAATCCTATTATATTTTGTTTAATCTAACGTAACGAATATAGCCTTTTCCGTCGGTTTTATCAGCTAATCCTTCGTTTGTAAGTGGAATTTCTAAATCGGTTACATAGTATTTTTGATCTTCTACAGCGCTTTCAAATCTTAATTTGTATCCCGAATTGATTTTAGAATCGTCAATTTCGATAGTAGTAATACTTCTGTCACCACCAGTTACCGAAGCTCCGGTTTTTGCGCTGATATCGTCAGAAGGTTTTTTAGAATGAAATTTATGCCATTCTTTTAGAGAAGTATACCATTTTTTATCGTCGCCCATTACATATAATGTTTTTTCATATTCTCCTTTAGCATTTACTAAAGAAACTACTATATATGCGCCTTCTCCCATATAATTTGACATTTGAAGCATGCATTTGTATTTGCTTGCTTGTGCAGAAGCCTGAAAAGAAATAAGGCAGATAAGTGCGCCTGTAAGAGCGATTTTTAATATTGATTTCATTTGAAATTATTTGTATTTAATTTGATATTTGAAGTTCCAATTTTCAAATTCCAAATTCCAAATATAGGGTTTGGAATTTGGAATTTAAGCTATCGGATTTTAAATTATTGTTTTATTTTAAAAATTCAAGAGAGACATTATTTTTTGTCAGCGTTTCGTTTTCTTTTGCAAGAGCATAAACCGTTTCGTCAAAATCTGTTTTAAGTTCTTTTTTAGCGCCAATAGAAACAAGGTATTTTAAGATAGCATCGTCTTTAGAAATCATTGCCGCTTTATGCAATGCCGTTAAACCATCTTTGTTTTTAGCATTTACATCAATATTTAAAGAAGCTAATTTTTTTAATAAACCTAAATCATTTTTAGGCATAGCAACCAGATATAAAGTATTTCCGTCTTTTTGAGGAGCAGCAAGATTTAAACCTTTATCCTGAAGTAATTTTGCTTTTGCCTCAAAAGGATCTTGTGCCGGAGCGGCTTCACCACGAGCTTGCGGACGATACGATTGTACTAAATAAACACCAAGATTGTTCCCGTCTTTATCTTTTACATTAATATCTGCACCTTTAGATAAAAGAAGCGTTACAGCTTCTGGAGTTCCTGATTTTACAGCAAATGTCAAAGCCGATTCTCCTTTAAGATTCTGAAGATTAATATTTTTTACTGTCGGAAGTAATTGCTCTAAAACAGCTGTTTCTTTTGCAGCAGCAGCAATCATGATTGGTGTAGTTCCTTCTTTAGAAACCTTATTAGCATCAACACCTTTAGAAAGTAAATATTTGATAATTTCAGTTTGGTTCGGTTTTCCTGCTAAAATATGCAATACATTTTCGCCAGATTTATTTGTATAAGCTGGTTTTAATTTTAATTCATCAATCAAATATTTATAAGCTTCAAGCGGAGCAGTTTCTCTACGGCTTCCTTGTGCCGCAATAAGAATAGCATTGTCATTATATTTAATTCCTTTTTCTGCCAGCTTTTTTAATAAAGTAACATTTCCAGATCTGGCAGCATAATTAAAAGCTGTATTTCCATCATTATCAACATCTTTTAGAGACATTCCTTTTGTTGCAAAATAATCAGCAAGTTTCAAATCCTTATCAGCCGAAGCAGAAAGAAGCAATAAACTTGCTCCGTCTTTATTTTTTTTCTTCGGATCAATTCCTGCTTTAAAGAATACATCGTATAATGCGGTATTGATTACTCCATTACTGGCAGCAAAAGTGATTGGCGTTGTTGCGTGGCTGTCTTCTAAGTTAATATCAGAACCTTTGGCAATAAGATATTCAACCAATTCTGCATTTCCTTTATAAGCAGCCCAATGCAGATAAATACGATTGTCATGCGTCATTTTCCCAACTGGATTTCCAGGTTGTTCCAAAAGAAATTTGATAGTCGCAATTGGTGCTTCATTATTAATTGCCAAAACAACCGGATCAAAAGCATTTTGATTGGGTTGCGCAGGATCATTTCCTTTGGCTATTTCTGCTTTAACCGTATTTACATCCGGCGAAGCTTTCCAAAATGATGCTTCTAATAAAGTGTTTTTTTGCTGGGCACTAACAAATAAAGTAGCGGCTAATGCAAAAGAAAGAAAAACATTCTTTTTCATGAGTATGGTATTTATTGTTTTATTGAATTTGTCAAGGTTAATTTTATTATGAAATAGGAGATGCAAACCGATCTATTTAGAATAAATAAAAATAAGACAAATGTAAATATTAAAATCATTAAATCAATCTTAATTTCTGCTTAAAAAAAAGATTTTAGTTAGAATCTCTAATTTTAAGATTTGTTTAAGCAGTTTTAAGACTTTCAAGTTAATTTTTAAGGTTGGAAATGATGCTCAAAAGTGATTTTAAAATGATAACAATTTCCTTTTTGCGACCTTTTTAGTTTTCCTTTTACAGTTGCTCTATTTTTTCAGGAATTTAAGCATTTTAAAGAAGCTTAAACTCCGTTTTTTAAACTCTGCTTCTTTAAAGAAGCTTTGGTGTTTCTGTAAAATATTGCTTTTTAGTTACTTATAAAAGGATATAATAACTTTGGCTTGCTTGTTATAAATTATTACTAATTAGAATAATTATAAATAAAGCGCTTTTTTGAGAATATAATTGCGCAATAAAAAGTCAAAAATTAAGAAAGCGATGTTAATAACTGTTTCCACGAAGAGATAAAAAAGCCATGATTTTTCTTGTTGATAACTCCACATTCAATTTATAGAATGAGCTAGTAGATTGAGAATTACGACAACCAAACTTGCTGTTGATAAAAAATATTTTCGGGTCAATTTTCAGGCATTATTTACTGTTGATAATTGGATGGATTTTTAACAACAAAACTATGGTAAAAGAAGAACTGAGACTTAATTTTGTATTTATAGAAAAACATCATTTACAACGCCCCCGTAAATAAAATCTTTTCTATTCTTAATTAAGTCATCTTTAAACACTATATATATGTCAATTTTCGATAAAAGAATTAATTATAAACCATTTGAATATCCAGAGGTTTTACAATTTACGGAAGCCATAAACAAGGCTTATTGGGTTCATACAGAAGTTGATTTTACAGCTGATACACAAGATTTTCACGCTCATCTTAATCCTGCTGAAAAAACAGCAATCAAAAATAGTTTACTGGCAATTGCCCAAATAGAAGTTGCCGTAAAAAGCTTTTGGGGAAATATTTACGAGCATTTTCCAAAACCTGAATTCAACGGTTTGGGAACTACTTTTGCAGAATGTGAGTTTAGACATTCTGAAGCTTATTCTCGTCTTTTGGAAGTGTTGGGATATAATGACGAATTCGAAAAATTATTGGATATTCCGGTAGTGCGCAAACGTGTAGATTATCTTTCAAATGTTTTAAAAGATACCAAATCTCAGGACAATAAAAAATATGTAGTTTCTTTAATATTGTTCAGTATTCTTATAGAAAATGTATCATTATTCAGTCAGTTTGCAATCTTGTTATCTTTTACAAGATTTAAAGGCTACATGAAAAATGTGAGCAATATTATTGCCTGGACTTCTATTGATGAGCAAATTCACGCCAACGGTGGAATTTTCATTATCAATAAAATCCGCGAAGAATTTCCAGATTATTTTGATGCCGAAACTTTAGAATTAATTAGAAATATCGTAAAAGATTCGATAGGTGTTGAAGCGGATATTTTAGACTGGATTTTTGAAGATGGAGAAATAGAAAGCATCAAAAAAGCAGATTTAGTAAACTTCATGAAATTTAGAATTGATGAAAGTTTAAAACAAATTAATATAGAAACGATTTTTAATGTTTCGCCAGACGAATACAAAGCAATGGCTTGGTTTGAAGAAGAAGTTTTTGCTAACAGTTTAGACGATTTCTTTGCAAAACGTCCGGTAGAATATACCAAACATGATAAAAGCATAACAGCCAACGACCTTTTTTAATACAAGCACAAAGAACTTATGAATACAAACGATACAAATCAAGAAAACAGCATTGCGCCAGGACAGCCTGACACAAAAATGTGGTGGAAAAACTCTGAAAGTGAACAAATTCTTAATCGCGGTTATTTGCTGAAAGGCGAAACTGTAGAAGGTGCAATTGATAGAATTTGTACCGCTGCTGCGAAAAGACTGTACAAACCAGAATTGAAAGAATCTTTTGTAGAAATGATAGAAAGAGGCTGGATGAGTATTAGTTCGCCAGTTTGGGCCAATATGGGTACAGAACGCGGACTGCCGATTTCTTGTTTTAATGTACACGTTCCAGATAAAATTGAAGGGATTACGCATAAACTTGGAGAAGTGATCATGCAGACCAAAATTGGCGGTGGAACTTCTGGTTATTTTGGTGAGCTTCGCGAAAGAGGAAGCGCTGTAACTGATAACGGAAAAAGCAGCGGTGCCGTAAGTTTTATGAAACTTTTTGATACGGCTATGGATACGATTTCGCAAGGCGGCGTACGTCGTGGCGCGTTTGCAGCGTATTTAGATGTAGATCACCCGGATATCGAAGAATTTTTGAAAATTAAAAGTATCGGAAATCCAATTCAGAACTTGTTTACAGGAATTTGTGTGCCAGATTATTGGATGCAGGAAATGATTGACGGAGATGCAGAGAAAAGACAAGTTTGGGCAAAAGTATTAGAAAGTCGTCAGCAAAAAGGGCTTCCTTATATTTTCTTTAGTGACAACGTAAACAAAAATAAACCTCAGGTATATAAAGATCAAAATCTTCGTATCAACGCGAGTAATTTGTGCAGCGAAATCATGCTTCCGTCAACAAGTGACGAATCATTTATCTGCTGTCTTTCTTCGATGAATCTTGAATTATACGAAGAATGGAAAGATACCGAAGCAGTAAAATTAGCGATCTTTTTCCTTGATGCTGTATTGCAGGAATTTATAGAAAAAACAGAAGGAAATTATTATCTGTCTGCAGCCAATAAATTTGCGAAAAGACACCGTGCGTTAGGACTTGGCGTTTTAGGATGGCATTCTTATCTTCAAAAAAATATGATTCCGTTTGAAGGATTAGAAGCTAAAATGAAAACTACAGAAATTTTCAAACACATTAGCGATAAAGCCGACAAAGCAACGCAGGATTTAGCTAGAATTTACGGAGAACCAGAACTTTTAAAAGGTTATGGAAGACGTAATACAACGACAATGGCAATTGCGCCAACAACATCATCTTCGGCAATTTTAGGACAGACTTCACCAGGAATTGAACCTTTTAGCAGTAATTACTACAAAGCGGGATTGAGCAAAGGTAATTTTATGCGTAAAAACAAATACCTGAAAACTTTATTAGAGAAAAAAGGTTTGGATAATGAAGAAGTTTGGAGGGGAATTATGCTAAATGGCGGAAGCGTGCAGCATATGAGTGAACTTTCTCAAGAAGAAAAAGACGTTTTTAAAACCTTCAAAGAAATCAGTCAGTTAGAGATTATTCAACAAGCTTCTATCAGACAAAAATATGTAGATCAGGGGCAGAGTATCAATCTTAATATTCCGGCAGATCTGGCTATTAAAGAAGTAAACCGTCTTTTGATCGAAGCTTGGCAGTTAGGAATCAAGAGTTTGTATTACCAACGAAGCCAAAGTGTTTCTAAGGAACTGGTTACGAGTTTGGTTTCTTGCAGTAGTTGTGAATCTTAAATAAATACAAAACCGAATCCGAAAAGATTCGGTTTTTTTTATGGAATTTGTTCTGCCGTTGAAATGAAAATTACCATAAAATAGTAATTTAGCACTTCAAACCCAAAACAATAAATAAACGCCACATGGAAAATGTTACGGTAATTATAATGCTGCTTTTTGGCGTAGCATTTTTAAGTCTTATTAGCAAAAGATATAATTTTCCAATTCCAATTGCCTTAGTGCTTTGCGGTGTTATTATTAGTATTGTTCCGGGACTTCCAGTAATTGCTTTGAGTCCGGAGATTGTTTTTATTGTTTTTTTACCGCCGCTTTTGTATCATTCTGCGTGGTATACCAGCTGGTCGGATTTTAAAGGATCTATCAGACAAATTACCCTTGCTGCGGTTGGTTTGGTGTTTTTTACCACATTTGCGGTTGCCGTTGTGGTGCATGAACTTATAGATGATATCTCCTGGCCGTTAGCATTTTTACTGGGTGCTATTGTTTCACCGCCAGATGCTGTATCGGCCGCATCAATTACAAAAGGATTAGGGTTACATCCAAGATTAATTGCAATTTTAGAAGGCGAAAGCTTGGTAAATGATGCAAGTGGACTTGTAGCGTACAAATATGCACTTACCGCAATTACCGCAGGAAATTTTATTTTATGGCAAGCAGGATTAAATTTTGTTTTAATGTCTTTAATAGGCATTGCGATTGGTCTTGTTGTTGGAATTGTAATGAGTTTTATTCATAAAAAATTTGTTTCTGATGATATAATCGATGTAACACTTACATTACTTACGCCGTTTACTTCTTATCTTATTGCAGAACATTTTGAAGGTTCTGGTGTTCTGGCAGTTGTAACTACAGGATTATTTCTATCAGCACGATCGGGAACTATTTTTAATTATGAAAGTCGTATGATGACCGGAACAATCTGGGATGTGCTGACTAATATTTTAAACGGGTTAATTTTTATATTAATTGGTCTTCAATTGCGCCAGATTATTGACGGAATTAGTAATTATTCGGGAATGTCACTTTTTATCTGGGGCGCTGTAGTTAGCATTGTGGTTATTTTGGTTCGTTTTTTATGGATCGTTCCCGCGACAATGATTCCGCGATTTATGAGTTCAAAAATTAGAGAAAAAGAATCGTTCGATTATAGAAATTTAATCATTTTTGGCTGGTCAGGAATGCGTGGTGTTGTATCAATGGCTGCTGCATTGGCTTTGCCGCTCACCATTCACCAAAATGAACCATTTCCGCTTAGGGATTTAATTATTTATTTAGTTTTCTGTGTTATACTTTCAACCTTAGTGATTCAGGGACTTACACTGCCGTGGATTATTCGAAAAATGAAAGTCGAACCTTATTCGATAATTGCAGAAGAATACGGAATTAGAAATATAATTGTTTCTGAAACCATAGCTCATATCGAAGATAATTTTTCGCTGTTGAATGATGATTTACTGCACAACATTAAAAGCAAATACGAAGTAAAATTTAACCGTTTGCAAAAGACCGAACTTCCTGCCAATTTTTTCGGAAAAGGAAAAGTGATTGGCGGAGAAATCTTTAATGATTTTACCAAACTGCAAATAGACCTCTTAAATGTTGAACGCACAAAATTGGAAAAAATGCATAAATCGGGTTCTGTAAACGAAGAAATCTTTCGTAAAATAGAAAAAGAACTTGACCTTGAAGAAACCCGTCTTTGGATGGAGATGTATGAGGATTAGTTTCTTTAGTCCTTAGTTTTTTAGTCCAAAGCGCTTAGTTTTTTAGCTAAGTACTAACGACTAAAAAACTAAGGACTAAAAAAAACTTAATCAGGTATTTTAATTTCACTTACAGCAAGATTGGCAGTTGCTTGAGCAACTTTTTTTGAAGTACTTTCATTAAAAACTTCTGCCTTGATATTGATTATTGTTTTACCTAATTTTTCTATTTTGGTTTTTACAAGAACAGTTTGTCCCTCGTAAGCTGGATTAAAATAATCGATATAAAGATTGATTGTTGGATAGAATTTCTCTAAACCCAAAACCATAAAATTTACACCCATACAATCGTCGATCATTCCGGCGGTAACACCTCCGTGAAGTATTCCAACGGGGTTTGTCATGTCTTTTCTAATTTCAAACTGAAATTCAACTCCTGTTTCTTCAACAATAATTACTTTTCCGTTGAGCCAATTTGCAAAAGGCGAAGGGCTGTTATTGAAGTGTTTACCAATAAAACTTTGTAAATATTTTAATCTCTTGTTTTCCATAAATAATAATTTAAACTCCAATTTCTTTAAATTCCAAATTCCAATTCATTAATCTCAAATCAATAATCGTTATTCATTAATCTAAAATCTACATTCTAAACTCTAAAATTAAATAACCCCCATTTTTTGCATTAAAAAAGTTGCACTTTTGTTTTTACAGATTCCGTTACGAAGCTTATAATCAAAATGCAATTCATTATTCTGAATTTCGACTTCAAAACATTGATTCGTTAAAATTTCAGGATATTCATTCGTTGTTAAACAAACTTCAATATCGTGAGTGGCAATGGCGCCAATTGCTTTTTTAGCGATGATTTTTTTTACCACTTCAATTGTTCCGTTACGTTTATCATCAGAGTTTGTTCCTCTTAAAATTTCATCCAATAAAACAAAAGCCGGTTGTTCTTCGAGCGCATTCATAATTTGCTTCAAACGCTTGATTTCGGCAAAAAAGTAAGACTCACTATCCGACAAAGAATCGGACAATCGCATTGAAACTAATACTTGCAATGGGTGAATGTTAGCTTTTGATGCACAAACAACTGAACCAATTCCACCTAATACCATATTTACACCCAAGCTTCTTAAAAAAGTACTTTTTCCAGACATATTAGAGCCCGTTAAAATCATGAAAGATTCAGGATAAAAATGAGTATCATTTCCAACTCTGGTTGCAGGATTTAACAAGGGATGACCCAGATTTGAAAAACCAATTTTGTATTCAGAATTGATTTCTGGAAAAACAAATTCGGGATTATTATAAGCCAAATTAGCAAGACTGCTCAAAGCTTCAAATTCACCAATAATCGAAATCCATTTTTCAAGATCCTGCGAATGACTTTCTTTCCATTTTAATAAAGCCTTTAAAACGTGTACATTAAATAAAAATGTTCCGTTGAATAATGTTGCTGTAAATAAATTACTAATGGTATCCATTCGCGAAAACAATTCCGATAATTGTTTTAAATGTAAGCTAGCTGTAGTATTTTTTGAAATAAGTTCTTTTTGTAGATCAATTAGTTTTTTGGATTCAAATTTTTCGATTTCAATCTTTTGAACCAGAAGGCTGTATTGTTTGATGATTTTATCAACGTTGTCTGCCTGTGCAATTTCTGATTGTATTCTTTTTACTGCCTTTCCTAATACAATCATATTGGCAATAAAAATATACGTTAAATAAGAAAGTAATATCGTTTTTGAGGTTATAAAATAAGCTGCCAAAACACCAAAAAACAACGTTGGAAGAGCAATTGAAAGTATAACTAAAGCTTTAGGTAATGTGTTATTCTTGAATGAATTCCAATGTATTATAGAATTGTAAGAATCTTTAGAATCGTTGCTTATCATAGCAAGAGCCAAAAATTCCTGTCTCCAGTTTATTTTGCTTTTAAGTTCGTTTACTGCTTCCTGATTTTCTAGAATTTCGACATTAGAATTGGTAATTAAAAGCTGATTGGCTAATGTTTTTTTTCCTATAAAAGTAGCCGTTCTGTTGAGGTTTTGAAATAAAGAATGTTCTCCAAATATATCTAAATCGTAGGCATAAGGATGATGAAAATCGTTGAATTCGATACCGTTTTCAAAAGGGATTTTTTCTCTTTTAAGATAAGAGATTTCATTGTTATTGATTTTTAAAAGCGAATTTGTCATTAACTTTTGAAAAGACAATCGTGAATGGATTCGCATTAAAAAAATAAAACCAACAAAGGACAGAAAAGCAGAAATTACGTTTAAGGTTTCATCTGTTTTAATGTAATTATACATAAAAAACAAAAATAAAAAAACACTTAATAGACGTAAAAGACTGATGCTGTTGTATCGTTTGTTGATTTTATTATATTGTTCTGAATATTTTACTGTCTTTTCCTGATATACTTTCATTGTATTGATTTGATGAGATACAAATATAGTTTTTACAGGAGAAAATAATCGATCAAAAGAAATAGATTTTAATCTTCATGCATTACTAAAACTGGTATTTCTACTTGTTTTGATATTTTTTGAGAAAAACTAGAATCAAAAATACTTTCAAAGAAAGAGCGTTTGTGCGTAATAGTCGTCAGAATATCAATGTCTTTGTAAAGTACAAAATCAAGAATGGTTTCTTTAACTTCGTCGCTCGGCAGGACTAGGAAATCTATATTTTCTGCAGCAAATTCTTTTTCCCATTCTTTAATAGTGGTGTCAGAAACATCAGAATGTGAAGTTTTTACATATAAACTTTTAACTTTTGCATTGGTTTTTTTGGCGATTTTAAGCACTTTTTTCAATTCCTTTTTGTCTTTATCTCGATAACGTGTTGTAAAGCCAATGGTTTTAATTTTTTTGTATTTAGCTGAAATTGGAACGCATAAAACAGGAACTTCTACACCAGAAATTACAGAATTGGTATTAGAACCCGTAAAGAATTTTGTCCAGTCAGAAACACCCGTTGTACCCATAATTACAAAATCAATATGATCTTCTTCCACGGCATTTTTTAAATTATATAGTAAATCGCCATCCATCAGTCGGTGTTTGATGACAATGTCTTCTAAATTTCTTTCGATAGCAATCGTTTTTAACTTCGGAATTTCGTCTTTAAACATCTCAAACTGTGCCAATTCTATAGAACTGTAAATTGACGCGTAATTTTCTGGAAAAAACTGACTATCGTAAACAGGTATCTCAAATGTGTGAAGCAAAATAAGTTCTGCATTAACAACTTTAGCAAATTCTAAAGCATGAACAAAGGCATTTGTAGCAGCCTCAGAGAAATCGGTTGGGAATAATATCTTTTTCATTTTACTGATGATTAAGGTTGTTCTCTCAAATTTAATCATTCTAAAGAAGAAAGCACCTGATAATTATCAGTTATTTAACACACAAAAATATGTTAATTGACTAGTAAATCAGGTATTAAGAAGGTATTTTCTAAAGTGTTACTGATTCTAAACTTTGGGGCTTTTTTTATACCTTTGCAAGATGATAAATCAAGATTCTATAGTTGCATTAGCCACTCCGTCTGGAGCGGGAGCAATTGCCATCATTCGAATTTCCGGACCTGAAGCCATTACTATCGGTAATTCGGTTTTTAAGTCTATAAAAGGCAAAGATTTAACCCAGCAAAAAACGCATACATTGCATTTAGGACACGTTATAGACGGTTCTAAAACACTTGACGAAGTTTTGGTTTCTTTGTTTAAAGGACCAAACTCTTATACAGGCGAAGATACGATCGAAATTTCGTGTCACGGTTCTACTTATATTCAGCAGCAAATTATTCAGTTATTGCTGCGAAAAGGGTGTCGTATGGCAGATGCGGGAGAATTTACGCTAAGAGCATTCTTAAACGGAAAACTGGATTTATCGCAGGCAGAAGCTGTTGCCGATTTAATTTCTTCGGATAACGAAGCTTCACACCAAATTGCTATGCAGCAAATGCGAGGTGGTTTTAGTAATGAAATTGCAAAACTGCGCGAAGAGTTATTGAATTTTGCTTCTTTAATTGAGTTAGAATTGGATTTTGCAGAAGAAGACGTTGAGTTTGCAGACCGATCTCAGTTTAACGAATTATTGAATAGAATTGAGTTTGTCTTAAAACGTTTAATTGATTCGTTTGCAGTTGGAAACGTTATCAAAAACGGAATTCCTGTTGCGATTGTCGGAGAACCAAACGTTGGGAAATCGACTTTGTTGAATGCTTTATTAAATGAAGAAAGAGCCATAGTTTCTGATATTGCAGGAACAACGCGTGATACAATTGAAGACGAATTGGTAATAGGCGGAATTGGTTTCCGTTTTATTGATACTGCCGGAATCCGTGAAACTAAAGATGTTGTCGAAAGCATCGGAATCAAAAAAACATTCGAAAAAATAGATCAGGCGCAGGTAGTTATTTATTTGTTTGATGGTTTAAAGTTTCAGGTTTCAAGTTCTGAATTTGTTTCTGAAATTGAGCAGATCAAAAATAAATACCCGCTAAAACCTTTATTAATTGTAGTTAATAAAAAAGATATTTTATCTGCTGATGAAGTTTTAAATATCACCAATCAGCTTGAAAATTTAAATGCAAAATTGCTTTTAATTTCGGCTAAACAAAAAATTGGTGTTGATGATTTAAAGAATGAATTGTTATCGTTTGTAAATACTGGTGCACTTCGCAATAACGAAACAATTGTAACGAACACAAGGCATTATGATTCGTTACTAAAAGCTTTAGATGAAATACAAAAAGTAAAATATGGTATCGAAACTAATCTTTCAAGTGACTTAATGGCACTCGATATCCGCGAAGCTTTGTATCAATTTGGTCTTATCACAGGTCAGGTTACTAATGATGAATTGTTGGGGAATATATTTGCTAATTTCTGTATTGGCAAATAGAAGGCGCAAAGAATCACAAAACAAAAATAACAAAAAGAGTTAGAATGTTGGTAATTAACATTTTAGCTCTTTTTTTATTGAATTGTATTTTGGAATATTTGGTGTTTTTTTGCTCAAATTTGTACCTTATTTGTACCTCGAAATTCGAGATAGAATGAAAAAATAATGATAAGGGCAGGTTTTGGCACATTTTGGCATCTTATGGCACATTATGACACATCAGGACAGTATTTAATGGATAATGTAGGGCACATAACTAAAAAAGTAAAAAATTATGAGTTCAAACATTCGAATTACAAGAATCTGCCAGTTCTGCAGCCAAGAATTTACGGCAAAAACAACCAAAACCAAGTTCTGCTCCCTAAAATGCAGTAGTAAGAACTACAAATTAATTACCAGGCACAACATAGTTGATGTCAGTAATAAGGAAACTGAAGGTATTAGATTACTGGATTTTGAAGCTGTTAAAAAACGGGATTATTTAAGTATAAACAATTGTGTACAATTTTTTGGTATAAGCAGAAGGACATTATACAGAATGATTACAAGAAATGACGTAGAAACAGTGAAGCTTGGCAGAAGGAAGTTTGTAAGTACAAAAAGTATAGAAGCTCTTTTTGTAATAAATGAGCCGGTGGATGTAAAGCCGGCTCAGGAACCTCAGATTATAGACCTTAATGAATGCTGTACCATAACTCAGGCACAGGCATTTTATGGAATAAGTCAGACTGGCTTGTATTTTTTAATCAAGAAACACAGCATACGTAAATTTACTTCTGGAAAATTTACTTATGTGCAGAGAAAGGATTTAGATATTTATTTAAAAAGCATTGATCATGAGTAAAAGTATCGCAACGCTTAGAAAAAAGGCTATATCTCAAGGTAGAATGTCTTTGTATTTAGATTTTTATCCGCCGCTGTGGGATGAAGACTCAAACTGTTTTACAAGACGTGAATTTTTAAAGCTTTATGTGTATTCAAAACCTGCTGACCAGTATCAGAAAATGGCTAATATGGAGAATATGCACACAGCGGAACTGATTCGGGCCAGAAGACAGAATGAAATAAATAAAATGGAAGTTTATTCAGGATTTGAGAAAGAGCAGTTGAAAATTCAGGCAGTTGGAAGAGAATCATTCCTACAGTATTATAAGAAACTAGGAAAGAAAAAAGAAGGAAACAATTTGTCTATCTGGAATTGCGCCATCTCCCATTTTGAGGGATTTTTGAATGGAAAAGACTTATTATTTCAAGACGTGACGGTAACTTTAATTGAAGACTTCAGGGATTATCTTTTAAAAGCCAGAAGTCTTAGAAATACCCAGAAAAAACTGTCGCGCAATACGGCACTTTCTTACTACAATAAAATCAAAACGACTCTTAAAAGGGCTTACAGAGAAGATAAATTGAAAACTGATATCAATTCCAAAATAAGCTGTATTAAAGAAATGGAATCCCAGCGCAATTTTATGACTTTGGAAGAAACAAAGCGCTTGTTTGCTACACCTTGTCCTAATCTTCTGGTTCGCAAGATTTCAATGTTTTCTGTTCTTACCGGTATTCGTTATGTTGATATTAAGAAGCTGACCTGGTCCGAGATCCAGTATATCGAAAATGATGGTTACTATATATTTTTCAGGCAGAAAAAAACGGACGGAGTGGAGTCAATGCCGATTTCTGAGGAGGCTTTTGAGCTTTTAGGAAAGAAAAAGGGTGAAAAGGAGCTGGTGTTTAAAGGATTGAGAAAATGCGATGTAGACAAGACTGTTCCTCTTTGGGTGGCATTATCTGGAATCAGTAAACATATTACTTTTCACTGTTTCAGACATACTTATGCAACACTTCAAATTACAGCAGGAACTGATATTTTTACGGTTTCAAAGATGCTGGGCCATAGGAATGTAAAGACTACACAGGTATATGCAAGAGTGATTGACCAGAAAAAGAGGGATGCGGCAAACAGAATTTCGCTAGAGTAGAATTTTGTAAAGTAAAAACGTCTCATTTCGTAAGTGAGACGTTTTTATAGAATGCTTTTAAAATTGTTGTGTGTAGAAATCAGAGCAGGATTCGAACCTTAGCTTGGGAAAGCCTGCTTATACTGCATTTTCAATTTTTAAAAACTAGAGTGCCACGATTCTGCCATGAAAGTAAAATTATTGATTTTTCTTTTAAGTTATTGATCGCTAAGCAACTTTTTTGGTTTTTTGTACGCTATTTTATATGTTGTAAATATAAGATTTAAAAATGTAAAATTGATTTTTTAATCTTCAATATTATGAAAATTAAGTTTTTGGATATCAAATAAAACGTCTTAATTTTTAGTTGTAAAAAGTTATCCACTCCAAAATATTCTTTTATGATAAATGCAATAATTCTGTTTTATAATTTATACACGATAAGTAATAATCTGTTGATTTTGAATTAACATATTTTAGAAAGAGCTTACTGTGATATAAGGGCAGATTAGTACGCTGGAGCCAGACTATTGATGCTGAAAATTCTTTACTATTTCTTCGATGTTTCAGTTTAGTATTTTAATGTGGAACGATCAAGATTCTCTTTTAACTGAAACGTAAAGCCCCAGCTCTCTCATATACCGTCCAGTTGTTGTACTTGTTATCTGATACCCCAGCTTATGAAGTTCCACGGTAATCCTTGCACAGCCGTAGCGTTTCTCGGCCTTATAAAACAGCTTGGTTATTTCTTGTTTAACTTTATTTCTCTTCTGCTGTGTTTCTGAAATAAAATCATTTTTCCATTTCCTGTAAGTATGCGGTGAAATGCCTAAAACGCTGCAGATCATTTTCAGGCTGTACTTCTCTTTGTGATTCTCTATAAATGCCATCACGGCAGGATTTCCGAGTTTGAGAAACGGTACGGCTTTTTTTAAGATCTCAGACTGAAGTTCCGCCTTTTTGATTCTTTTTTTAAGGTTATGAATTTTCTGCTGTTCAGGGTTCATTTTTAAATAACCGGAACCGCAGAAACTGCCGGCGCCGAATTTTTCATAATCCTGTCGCCAGCGGTTCAGCAGGGAGGGTGTAATGCCCAGCTCTTTTTCCACCTGTTCGATACAGCCTCTTTGATAACTGAGCCGGACGGCCTCTTGTTTGAAACTGCGCGGGTAAACTTTTAGGTTTCTTTTCATTGCCGCTGATTTTCGTTATAATTTTTTAAATACGGAACAGTCTGTACGGAGAAGCTGGATTTATATACTGGCTCCTGCATTAAATTCCTCTATGGTCTTATACCGCAGGGAAGAATGTATTCGGTTTTTATTGTACCAGTTTTCTATGTACTCTCCAACGAGTTCTTTAAGCTGTTTTTTAGGAAGGAGATTATAATGGTATATAAGTTCGCGTTTAATGGTGTTGAAAAAACTCTCTGCAGCGGCGTTGTCAAAATGATTTCCTCTTCGGCTCATGCTTCTGGTGACGCAGTTATAAGAATCTAATTTAGAAGTGAAAGAACGGCAGGCATACTGTACGCCCCGGTCGGAATGAAATACCAGACCTTTTTTTATTTGCCTTCTCTTCTCTGCCATCGTCCACGCTGCCAGAGAGGTGCGCTCTGCGGACAGAGTGCTGGAAAGATTCCAGCCGACTATTTTACGGTCGTAGAGATCCATAATTATGGTAAGGTATAAAAAACGTCTGCTGGTCTGGATGTAGGTGATGTCTGAAACCCAGATCTGAGAATGTCCTGATGCTGTAAAATTCTGGTTTAAGACATTAGGCGAAGTATAGTTATTGTGTTTAGAGTCTGTGGTGGCTTTGTATTTTCTTTTTGCCTTTGGGCGCAGGCGCATTTCTTTCATGTAAAGGGAAACCTGGGTGCGGGAAATATGGGTGCCTCTTTTTTTTAGTTCCTCTGATAGTCTGGTGCCGCCGTACTGTTTATTATATTCAAAAAAAATGGTCTTTATTTTTTCTTTGAGCTGTGCGATGTGCTGTTTTTTTTCTGAAACAGGATGTTCTCTCCAGAGCCGGTAGGTGCTTTCACTTACTCCTAAAACCCCGCACATTTTATAGAGAGGATAGCTGTTTTCATGTTTTTTAATAAACAGATATACTGCAGGTTTTTCTTTTATAAGAAAGGGAGCCGCTTTTTTTAGTATTTCATACTGCAGTTCGGATTCGCGGCAGTGCTTTTCAAGTTTATATACGGCCAGCTCCTCGGGGCTGATCCGGGTAATTCCAGATCCTTTGAAGCTTCCTGCTCCGAATTTTTCATATTCCCTGCGCCAGCGTGCCAACAGACCCGGGGTAATGGTGTGTTCTTTTTCAATTGACGTGAATGTGCCGGGTTTATAACTCAGCTGCACTGCCTGCTCTTTAAAAGTACTGTCGAAAAAGCGTCGTTTTGATCTGATGCATTTTTTTGGGGTTTCCTGCTGTATTCCAGAAATCGGATGCATCCTGTTTTTACCTTTACCGCAGAAACAGCCTGTGCCGAATTTCTCATATTTCTCTCGCCAGCGGTATAATAATGAAGGTCTTATATCAAGCATTCTGCTGAGCTGCGAGATACTCTGGGCGTGATAACTCTGAAGCACGGCTGTTTCCTTGAATGCGGCATCGTAAAACTGGTAATTTCCTGCCATCAGGTTAAATTTAAATGTTTAAGGTGCTTGTGTGCTGTATTTTTCAGGGCTACGGTTTATACAGCTGCTGTCCGGAGGAGCATTTTTTTATGGAAGACCGGCAAATACGTTTTTAATCTCATCGGTTATGCTGCTGATACTTGAGGGTTTCTGCACAAAGGCGGCCGCGCCCAGAGCCAGACATTCGTCTTTTGTCTGAGAGAGGCCGCAGGTGCTGTACATTACCACGGGAATTTTATTATACTCTTTTGATTCCTTTATCTTTTTCAGGCACTCTATGCCGTTCATTACAGGCATGTTGATATCCATAAAAACCACATCAGGACTGAAACCCCGGGTTCCTAGCCGCTCTAAAGCCTGACAGCCGTCTTCGGAGTAAAAAAACAGTATACTGGGATCTGCGGCAGACAGCGCCTGCTCAAAAAGCGCTCTGTCATCTTCATCATCATCAGCCAGCAGTACTATTTTATTTTTGGTGTCCATCTGAGCCGGTTTAAGTTTTTATATTGATTCAGACTTTTCACAGGAAGATGCCTGAACTGCTTATCAAAGATAATAAATTTAACGTTTTTTAAGGTTTTTTAAGTGATTAATCTTACGATGCTGTATTGTTATTATGGTAGATTATCCTCCAATAAAATGGGAACACTAGGTCCTTTTAAGTCTTCATTTTCTTTGTTTTTTGTGCATGATCGCATGTCTTTTCTTATTACAGAGCAGGGATTCCGTATTAATATTTTGTGGTTTTAATATGAATTCCTAATTCTCTCATATATCGCGCTACTGTTGCGCTTGAAATTTTATAACCGCGTTTTTTAAGCTCAATTGTGATTCTTGGGCATCCGTAACGTTGTTTAGAGGAAAGAAATACATCATTTATTTCTTCCTGCATTAATTTTTTCTTTCTTTTCGCTTCGGTGAGAGTTTGTTTTTTCCATAAATAGTAGGTACTGGCATTTATGCCTAAAATCATGCATATTTTTGTGACGGGATAATTTTTTTCATGGCGCTCTATAAAATGAAAAATCATTTTTTTATCCTGTCCGAGAATACTAATGCCGTCTTTTAAAATGGCTAATTTTAAATTAGATTCTTTTATTTTTTTTTCGAGTTCATTTATTTTTATGGTTTTAGCATCCAGTACCTCACCGCCCGTACATGTGAATCCTGCAGTGCCGGATTTTTTATACTGGGCACGCCAGCTGTACAGCACATTGGTGCAGATATTAAATTTCTTTTCAACTTGGGAGATACTACTGGTTTGATAACTCAGCAGAACTGCCTTTTCCTTAATTGATATATCATGTTTTTCTCTTTCAGCTTTCATATTATATTATTAAATTGAAAATTATATTTTTAACGCAGAGGGCTTAATTTTACTTTTACTGTCGACATATTGGCGCTATGGTCTGAATATAGGCATTGAAACTTCAGCAGGAGGCAAGTGAGCTTAAATCAGACCGCACATACAATTGAATTCTTCAATAGTTTTATACCCCAAAGCAGAGTGTCTCCTTTTTTTATTGTACCAGTTTTCTATATATTCATATATTTCAGCTTTCATCTGCACCTTTGTAAGAAGTTTACCGGGATAGATGAGCTCCCTTTTTATAGAGCTGAAAAAGCTCTCAGAAACGGCATTGTCATATGAATTTCCTTTTCTGCTCATACTCCTTGTCACGCATTCGTAGGAGTCTAATTTACTGGTAAAAGCTTTGCAGGCATATTGAACACCTCTGTCAGAGTGAAATAAAAGCCTGCTGGAAATGATGCGTCTGCTGACTGCCATTTCCCATGCGGCAAGAGATGTTTCTGCAGCCGTGAGTCTTGTGCTCAAGTTCCAGCCGATAATTTTTCTGTCAAAGAGGTCCATAATAATAGTCAGATATAAGAATCTTTTATTTAAGGCTATGTAAGTTATGTCTGATACCCATACTACTGAAGGACTGTTCACTGTAAACTGCTGGTTTAAAATATTCGGAGCGGTATATAAATTGTGTTTCGAATCGGTAGTAATTTTATACATTCTTTTGATTTTTTTTCGCAGTCCTGATTGTTTCATATAATATGCTGTCAGCTTGCTTGATATCGGCAATCCGTGCTTATGCATTTCTGCCGCTATTCTTACTGGTCCAAAACGTTTTTTGGATTTAAAAAATAAATAAGATATTTTTTCTTTAATAAGCTCTTTACGTTTCTTAGCTTCAGTTACAGGATGTCTTTTCCATCTCCGATAACTGCTTTCCGAGATGCCCAGCACGCTGCACATCCTTCTGACGGTATACATTTTTTCATTTTTTTGTATGAATTCGTAACTCATAATTTTTCCAGCTAAAAGGCATTTAGTGCCTTTTTTCAGTATTTCAAAGTTTAGTTCTGAATTTTTAAGCTGTTTCTCAAGGTGATATATTTCTTCCTGTCCTGCAGGTATTTTTAATTTATTAAGACCGGGAAAACTTCCTGTTCCGAATTTTTGATATTCCTGTCTCCACCTGTTCAGAAGAGAAGGAGTAATTGCAAACTGTTTTTCAATATCTGCGATATTGTCTTTTTTATAACTAAGTAAAACAGCCTCCAATTTAAAATTTCGGTCGTAGATTTTTCGCTTTACTGCCATGATTAGATTGTTTTAATTACTAAAGTAATATATAAATACTGTCTTTGGGATAGAAGCTCTCAACTGCAGCCAGTTTAATTAACTCTAAATTAAATTACTATTGTTTTGGGTCATTCAATTAATGATAATATATCAAATGGGTTGTTGGTACATCCGATTCGAACCTAAGGCTTGAAACCTGCATATTTCCTGCATTTTTATTTTTTAAAAGTGAAAGTGCCGCGATTCTGCCACGCTAATAAAACACGTCAAAATAACAATAAAAACCTGACTGTTAGGTTTTTATTGTTATTTTGTTTTTTATTTATATTTAATGTACTTTAATAATAAAAACTGCTTTTTTGGTAATTTTTGGCAATTTTTAATTCAAGATGGTGCAAGGTTTTAAAGTTACTATTTTGTATTTTCAATTTGCTTGTATTCTATCTCAAAATAATTAAGAATGGACTTGTAATTATCCTGCGCGGAAGATTCAAGTTAAAATGAAAGCATAAAAGATTTATAAATAAAATTTCATTATTTGCAATTGAACTTTAATTGAGAACAATTTAGAAAATGTTAATTAGAAAATTATAGATCAAGAATAAAGTTAAAAGGGCGTAGTTCTTACAGGAAAATACTTTTTTACTTTTAAGATTTACGCTTTCTGAAGTAACTTTATAAAAAACAGCAATGGCAGATAAGGAAATTGCGGACTACTCGTATTTTCTAGATATTTTTACTATTTTGTTTAAGGGGAAGTGTAACTATAAATTCAGCTCCATTTTCTTTTTCTCCTTTAGCCATAATAGTTCCATTGTGTCTATCGATAATCTTTCTGCAAAGAGCCAGTCCAATCCCATTTCCCTCGTATTCATCCTTGGAATGAAGTCTTTCAAAAGCGGCAAATATTTTTTCAGCATAGATCGGATCTAGTCCTATGCCATTATCTTTAACTGAAATTTCAATAGATTCAATCGAATCAATATTTTTTATAGCGGAGGTTATAATAAGTCTCGGAGGCAGATCGGCTTTTGTGAATTTTAATGCATTTTGGATAAGGTTGTAAAAAAGCTGCTGAATAAGAATTGGTGCTCCCTCGATTTCAGGAAGATCCTTTATGATTAGAATGGCACCTTTTTCTTTGATTAAAAGTTCCAGGTCTGTTTTGATATTCTCCAATAGATCGTTTAGGAAAATCTTTTCAACAGGCTGGGTGCTTTTGTCTATAGTTGAATAGGCAAGGAGTCCTTCAATAATGCACTGCATACGATTTGCAGAGTGGGCAATTTTGTTTAGGTGCATAAGGGAGCGATCAGGCAGCTGGTCTGCAATCTCATTTTTTAAGAAGTCGCTGAAGATTTTAATTTTCCTCACTGGTTCCTGAAGATCATGGCTTACCACATTGGCAAAATGCAATAGGTCATCATTAGATCGTCGAAGTTCCAAAGTGCTTTCTTCGATTTTTCTTTTCAGTTCTACTTCAAATTCTTTTTGTTCCTGTATATCCTGCACAATTCCTAAGATTGTTGAAGGATCACCCTTCTCATTTTTTATGATTTTTCCAAAAATCTTAATCCATTTTTCGGAGTTGTTTTTCTGTAGAATTCTGGCTTCGTAGCAGACTATTCCGTTTTCCAGCGCATCTTTATGAGCTTTTTTTTGAAGCTGCTGATCGTCTGGATGTAGTTTTGCCAGCACTGCATCTACGGTAATTTCAGATTCGATGGACAAGAGCTTTTTAAAATTAGCAGAAATTTTGATTCTGTTTGTTATAACGTCGATTTCATATGTTCCCATACCACAGGCGTCGATTGCCATGCTTAGCATTTCATCTGAATTTACTATTTGATTTGTTGCTTCATGTAATTTAGTTACTTCTGTGCAGGTTTGTACCACGCCATAAATAATTCCCTTTTCATTGCGAAGAGGAGTGAAGTTATAATTATAAAAAATGGGTTTCCATATTCCATTTATAAGGATGTCAAGTTTTCTGTCACTGGCTAGAAAAGGTATTCCAGTTTTTATTACCCCTAGAATTTTTTCGCTAATCAAATCTTTCTCAAAGTCAACAATGATATCTGCGAATTTTTCGCCTATCACCTGCTCATCCATATTCCATAAATTACGCATGGCGGGATTAGCAAATGAAATTACTAAATCGTCAGTATAATAAACTGCAGTGGGCACGGGAGTATGTAGTAAAATGTCTTGTAGAAAAATTAAATTGTTCTGCACATCTATCAGCTTTATGGTTTATGCTAAAGTAGTGTACTATTAAAAAATTATGTTATACAATTTAATGCTAATGATTGCACAACTCCAATATAATTAAATCCTTAACGTCTATTTTCTGTGAAATAAAAAAATCAATTTATTTTAAGATTTTTGCTTTGTCGAAATTTTATTAAGCATTTATATAGTATTTTTGAAATCATAAACCGCTTTAATATGACAAGTCCTAAAAATGCAGCTGTGACTTCTAATGAATTAGAAGAAAATGAGCCAGTAAAAATTATACTGGCTGAGGATGATAAGGATGATCAGGAGTTATTTATAGAAGCACTTGATGCAACAAAAGTCTCTGCGGAGGTTGTTACGGTAGAGAATGGGCAGGAATTGGTTAACACATTGAAAGATCGGGCTGAACCAAAACCTGATATTGTTTTTATAGATATAAATATGCCAGTTAAAGGTGGCAAGGAGGCACTGGCAGAAATAAAGAGCGATCAGGAACTTAAAGATATCCCTGCAGTTATGCTCTCCACTTCCAATCATCCTAAAGATATTGAAGAGACTTTTAATAATGGAGCAAACCTCTATGTACAAAAACCAAGTTCTTTTACAGGCTTTATACTCATTTTGAAAAAAGTATTCATTCTCCACTGGACAAAAGCTTTATTGAATCCAGTTAGAAATATATTTTTTGTTTCTGAAAAGAATATTTCTCATAAGGATTAAATAATCTCTATTTCTGTGTAGTAAACTTTACCTTTTCAAGTAAGTCATCGTTAGTTATATAAGTCTGGAAACATGACAACTAATCAAAAACTGCTTCTTAATAATATTCAATGTTTAAATAAAAATCCCAGCTTGTTTTCACTCATGCTTTCTAGAAAGTTTTAGTTCGTTTTAAATCTTAATAACCGTTGAAATTTGAAAGAAATTATTTTTGTTTAATATTTAGTATATTTACTTAAACAATTTACGAATGGGTTTATATTGAAATATTAAAAATGCTGAAGAAAATAATTTTATTGATTGATGACGACTGTGACGATGCAGTGCTTTTTTCCGCGGCGCTTGATGATGTGGAAGAAAATATTATATTATTATATGCAAAGAGCGGAGAAGAGGGGCTCCAGATGCTTTCTGAAATGGAGACCCGCCCGGAACTAATACTTCTCGATGCTGGTTTGCCTGGAATGAATGGCTGGGAATGTCTTAAACTGCTAAAAGAGGACAGTCGTTTTAAAAAGCTGCCTGTTATTATGACCGCAACCTCATCACGAGTTGAAGGGATTGATGAGGCACGTAATCTCGGTGCGGAAGGTTACATCATAAAACCTTCACGTTTTGACGATTTAAAAAACATTATGCAGGTTATCTCTTCAGTTTCTGATGGATTATTGAAAGAACTGCTCCTGCGACTTCAAGTTACTGCCCCGAAGACTATATTTGTATTTGCTGAAAATTGATAGACCATTCCACATTTTAGCAGACAAATAACTTTATTTTTGATCTTAAAAAACAGCACTAAAATTTTCAATTAAATAACTTTACGCTTATGTCAGAAGAACTAAATAAAATTGCAGAGCAATTTATCAAAACTTTACAAAACCGTAATACGACAGAAGAATTAATTCAATTCTATCACAAGGACATTGAACAAATTGAATTTCCAAATACCTTGACAAAGAATATTGCCATCAGGAATTTGGAAGATCTAAAACTTGCATCTGAAAGAGGTAAAAAAGTATTGCAGAAAGAAGAATATGAAATAATTAAATCGTATACTTTTGAAAACACAGTAATCATCGAAGCCCTTTGGACAGGAACATTAGCTGTTCCAATTGGGAGTATACCAAAAGGTGGTCAGATGAAAGCATACTTTGCACAGTTTTATGAATTCAAAGACAACAAAATAATTAAACAAAGAAATTACGATTGTTTTGAGCCGTTTAACTAATTTGAATTTCTAGTGGATATAACCATCTATGTTTGATTTTTTTTTAAATCTAATAGTTCAGGCTTATTTTTACTTTGTATTTTTAATTTTCAGGGCATAAGTTGTTACTTCAGTGCAACCGATTTTGGATTTCTTATTTGAATAATATTTTTTTGTGATGTTTAATTCAAACGCTGCTAAAAACGTTGTAATTATTAAAGTCAAAATTATCACTGTTTTTATTTCTTTGTATTCCATTTTTAAGTAGTTTTAATTTATTCAATTGGAATACAAAAATCTACAATGCTCATTTTTTTCGGATGCTCATTGAAATCATTATAATAGATTTCATAAGGATTTCGATCAGCTTTTTTATATCCGTTTTCGCTCATCCAAATGAAAAGACCACTCCATGATTTTTCAAATTCGTTTATTTGAATTTCAAAATGTCCGACAATGAATCTACCTTTTTCAATTGTAGTTAATCCAATTTCTCCATCAACTTCCACTTTTTCTTTCAACGAAATGCAGCCACTCATTCTAACTTTTTCCGGTTCAGTTATTTTAAAACTATCGTGGTAAATGGTAACTATTTTTAAGTTTTTATTTTCCAGAAGCCTCCTTGAAGCTGCCCACTTAATTAATTTTGAATAAGCATGCTGCATTCCGTGATGTCCAATTTGTGAAATATAAGCAAGATCCAATTTTGGCATTTCTTTAATTTCAATTTTTGCTTTCATTTTAATCCAATTATTATGATTATTAATGTTGCAAATATATTGGTCAAATATCCCATTTTCTTGTCTATTCTTGCTATCCATTTTACCAATCTTGCTAAATTTATCCGGATATGTTTGTCGGAATACTTTAGGGCTTATCCCGTAAAATTTCTTAAAAGTTCTGGTAAAGGACGAGTTACTGTTGAACCCATATTGTAATGAAAGTTCTGAAATAGTTATTTCTCTTTTGTGTAAAAGTATTGACGCCGCTTTTTCAATTCTTTTGCGAGTAATGTATTCATTTATAGTTTCATTTGTAATTGCTTTAAAAATTCTGTGCAAATGAAACGGTGAGTAATTTCCAATTCTGGCTATAGCTTCCAAATTTAGTTCATTATCTAAATTTTGGTCAATAAATAATAATACATTATTAATTCGTTTTATGTAATCTTCTTTCATGCTTAGGTTTTCGTGGTTCTAAATTAATCTTTTAATGAAATATTATCTATAGTTGAATCAAAATTATTATGTAATACAAATTTCTATAAATATTATACAGAATTTGAAAAGATTAGAATGCTTAAAATAGACCTGTCTTTCTTTGGCTCTAAAAATTATTGTCTGGGATTTAAAAACCTCTATTTGATTTTTTATTTGGTGAAATAAGTCTCCCTGATTTTTGCGTAAAAAATGTCAGAGTTGAATAGTTCGCTAAAATGATATTTTTTATCTTTAAAAACAAGAATCGCTTAAGGACTAAAAAGCAAAAAAACTTTAATGAAAGTTTAAATTGCAAACTTAATTAAAGCGAATCATTAATCTGAAGATACTAACTAAATAACCACACTCTATTATGAATTTTAAATTTGTGATATATATTTGTTTTCTCTCTTTTTTTAAAGTGAACGCGCAATCTGTTGTAAAAAGTCTTGATGAAAAACTTAAAGTTTCTCTTTCTTTAGAAAATGGAAAGCCGGTTTACAGCGTTACGTACGGCGAAAAGAGTTTTATAGAAAATTCTCCGCTTGGATTAAAAACAAATGTGGGAGATTTTAGTTCCGGATTAAGTTTAGATACGAATATAAAGCAAAATATAATATACGAAACGTATCAGCTACGAAACATTAAACAGAGCAATGTAAAATATGTTGCTAACGAAGCTGTTTTTTCTTTTACAAAAGAGGGTAAAGCAGCTATCGATATTATTTTTCGCGTAAGCAATAACAATTTAGCTTTCAAATATAAAGTATATCCTCAAAAAGATGCCCGCGCCTGTATTGTTCAGGAAGAAGTTTCTGGTTTTGTATTCCCGCAGCAAACGACAACTTTTCTTTGTCCGCAAAGTTTGCCGATGACTGGATATGCGAGAACTGCACCAAGTTATGAAACCTCTTATTTACCAGATGATGCAATGGGTAAAAACGGCTTAGGCAACGGATATTCATTTCCATGTCTTTTCAAAGTAAGGACCAATGGATGGGTTTTAATTTCGGAAACCGGAGTTGACGGAAGTTATTGCGCCAGTAAACTTATTGGCCGCGACAAAGGATTATATACCATTGGATTTCCAGCGGAAGGTGAAAACAATGGAAATGGTACAACCGCGCCGGGAATTCCACTTGCGGGAGAAACGCCGTGGCGTACCATTACAATTGGGGAAACCCTTGCGCCAATTGTAGAAACTACGATTCCGTTTGATTTGGTTAAACAAAAATACGAAGCTTCTAAAGAGTATCAATATACAAAAGGAAGCTGGAGCTGGATTATAAAAATGGACAATAATACGACGTTTCCGATTCAAAAACAGTATATCGATTTTAGTGCTGCTATGAATTATGAAACCATTTTGATTGATGCGCTTTGGGATACACAAATTGGCCGCGATAAAATAGCTGAATTGGCAAAATATGGAGCGAGAAAAAATGTTGGTCTTTATTTATGGTACAACTCTAATGGACATTGGAATGATGCTCCGCAAGGTCCAAGAGGATTAATGGACAATGCGGCCATTCGTCGTAAAGAAATGGCGTGGATGAAAAGTATTGGCGTAAAAGGAATTAAAGTCGACTTTTTTGGAGGAGATAAGCAGGAAACCATGAAACTATATGAAGATATCCTGACAGACGCCAACGATTTCGGAATAATGGTTATTTTTCACGGTTGTACTTTACCGCGCGGTTGGGAGCGTATGTATCCTAATTATGCATCAAGCGAGGCTGTTCTGGCAAGCGAAAATTTACATTTCGAACAAGAAAGCTGTAATAACGAAGCTGCAAATGCTACTATTCATACTTTTATCAGAAATACAGTCGGAAGTATGGATTTTGGAGGAAGTACTTTAAATAAATTTTACAATAGTGATAATATTCCGAATAAAGGTTCAAAAAGAATGACCTCTGATGTATTTGCTTTGGCAACAGCCATATTGTTTCAAAGCGGCGTACAGCATTTTGCATTGGCCCCCAATAACTTAAATGATGCTCCTGAATGGGCTGTTAACTTTATGAAAGAAGTACCGACAACCTGGGATGAGGTTTGTTTTTTAGAAGGGTATCCGGGTAAATATGTGCTGCTTGCGCGTCGTAAAGGTGTCAAATGGTATATTGCCGGTGTTAATGCTGAAAAGAAAACACTTAAGATTCATTTAAAACTGCCCATGTTTGCTTCCGGAGCCGTGTTAAAAACTTATATAGATGATGAACAATTAACCGGAAAAGTAAATACAATAAAATTAAAAAAAGATCAGAAAGTTGAAATTAGTATCCCTCAGAATGGAGGGGTATTAATCATAAATTAAGGAAATAGTATTTTTAAGATATGATATAATTCTTATCTAATTTAAAAAGTGGGACTCCAGCTTGCACAGTCGTGAAAAATATTTTAAAATTAAAGAAAGGGTCTCACAAGAAAGTAGAAAATTTAAAATCAAGCTGTTTTTCTACATCTGTGATATGTGTTATTATAACTAAATAAAACTGCCTCCAATTTAAAATTTCGGTGGTAGATTTTTCGTTTTACTGCCATTATCAGATTTTGTTTTTCATTGGTGTATGTGCCTTTTATTTGACGCCTGAACTACATTGAGTGATCATAAACCTGGCATAATTTTGGGAAGTTAATAGCTGTAATTAAAATAATTTGGTCCAGTCTTTTTTTTCAGAAATCTTTGGAACCCCGCCAAAATTAGTTTTTAAAAGTTCCCTGATTTGAAATTGTGTTTTAGTTCGTGTCATGCTGTCCCATTCCTTAGAATCAAAAAGGTGAATTTGCACTGCGTTAGGATTTAAAAGCAACGTGATACCCGTTATTAAAACTTTGTATTTCTTCAGATCATTTAAAATAATGCGGCTTGGAACTACAACCAGAATATTTTCCCATGTTAGGTAATCCTGCGGTATATCTTCCCTTTCGTTCAGTCCAAGCGACTCAAACAGAGCTGTTATTTTTTGATCATTCAGCATGCGGATCCTCTTATCTATTTTTTCAAGAGTCTCCCTAAAATCATTTTCATTAATAATTATACTCATTGTTCCTCTTTTTTTTGATAAGTAAATTTACTTAAAAAAAGAATTCAGCTGCACCAAACAAGCTGTTAGAATGGTTCTAAATTTCTCCTGTATTGTTTTTCAGCGATAAATTAGATTAAGTTAGTGCCTGGAATGCAATTATTATCGTTAGCAGTTTTAATGAGTAATTTTGAGAGAAATGTTTGCTCTGAGTAATACTATTACCAATTGCAGTCTGACTATAAAATTTAATAAGTATAATGTACAGTATAAATACACAGTTCACTTATTTTAAATATGCCCGGGATTGTAAAAGATTACTGGTCAATATTACATGGCTTAAGCTGCAGCTGGTTTCTGATTTACAAGTGAAAGGTATTCCGTTTACAGATTTTGAAATGGAACAATTTATAGAATATATGGGGGTAAATAAAAGTCACTTTCCCGGATCTTATTTTATTAATCCTCTTCAAAATACAGGCGAAAAAATATTTAGTCTTACTTCAGTCAGTACCTTGCCGGCTCCTTCGTGCCTGATTTTATTAAAAAATGAAAAACTATCAAATATTGATCTGATTTACAATATTATGCCAGCCACACTTACAGATGAAAATTATCAGCAGGAAAAAATTTTCGACCTAGACTTTGATTTAGGGGGTATTCCTTTACAATCTCTTGCTATTATTTATTGCGTCCCGGTGCGTAATTTTTAGCACTTTTATCACCATTCATTTTTTTTGCCTGTCCCGGCGGGACTTTTTTAGTATTGGCAGCTGCAGTGGAACGATTGGTCGTATTAACGCTGCAGTTTGATAATGTAAAAGCTGCAGCTACAAATAAAATTTTAATAACATAATTCTTCATGTTTTTTATTTTTTTTACAAAAGTAGTTTTTATTCTAAGCACTATCAAAATATAGTGCCTTGCGGTGAAATCTATAAATAATTGCCGAAGAACTTTAATTTGTTATTACAATCTTTAAAACAACTTTAATTAAATAGTAAGGTAATTTTATATCTAAAGTTCGATTTGAAATCAATTCATCGATATTAAATATCCTTATACAATAAAGATTACAGACTAGGAATTTGACAGGAGTCTGCCTGCACAAGCATTGTGGTTGCAATGGATTAAAAAAAGGAGGCTATTTATAGCCTCCTTTTTTTTAATGTTTTCCATTTCCATTTCCTTTGCCATTATGGTTTCCGTTATCGTTATGATCATTACCATTTCCGCCTTTGTTGTTTCCCTTACCAGGTTTTGGGCCGATTGTTTTTTGAGGTTTTCCTTTATAACCTTTTCCATATTTTACTTTATGGACTTTGAAATTGTCATAAGGACGGTCACCACTATAATCTGTCAATACAACTTTATATTCATTATAAAGATCATAGTTTCTGTAAACAGATGGAAGCGATCTGGTTCTTACCCATCTGCCATCATTCAAATAAACATAGTTTGAAGTGCTTACATCATAATAGGTTTCAAGATCAGGCAGATAATAATAACGGACATCGGAATAACCAACTGGTCCCCATGCAGGCGGTGTTTCTATATTTACGTTTACTGAAACCTGAGCGTGTCCAGAACTAAAAGTTATTGCAGCAATTGCAATGAGAAAATATCTTATAGTTTTCATAATACTGCTTTTATTTGTTAATAGAATGGAATAAAATAAGAAACGTGCCTAAAATTTATATTTGTTATACACTTAATTATCCTTTATTTGTATTTAATGTTTATACTGATAATATCAGAAGTCATATTGGTAGTTCTGGTATAATGGCCGTAACGGATCTCAAGGGTACTCCAGTGTTTAAGTCCAAAGATTCCGTTGGGAGGTGTGAATTTCATCCCCATTCCAAAGAAACTGCTGTCAAATTTAGATAAATCATAATTACTGGTGTAAAACTCATCAGCCTGAGTATGTTCACCATATGGTTTGAAATATTTGGTTCCAGTCTGTATGTAATATCTGTAAAATGGACTTAAGGAGAACGCTTGTGTTAATTTTACGGGGATTTCAAGATCAGCTGTATGCGCTTTCAGGCTCCAGTCATCGCTGTAATATCTGTAATATGCACGAATAATTATATTGTCACCAAAAAAATAGCTGGCTCTGATTCCCAATGGAATTTTTAATCTGCTGTCGGGCATTTTCTCCTGATGCACAGAACCGTCCGCAAAATATACCCTGTGAAACGGAAGACTCAGATATCCATTTTGACTGATCACATCACCAACAATCATTAGCTGCAGGTTTTTATTTACAACCTGAGTAAAACTGAGGGTTCCCGCAAAAGTATTACGGTTGGCACTTCCATAACCTTCACTGCCGGGATTGCGAAGATCAACAGGTTCAATCAACTTCAGCTGATCTATAAATGTTTGAAATTTGGCTGTAAACTCGCCATTTTTGTCTTTCGTTTTTTGCGAAAACATGATGTTGCCTCCAAAAGACTGATAATCAAATTCAGTTGATGAAGAAACGCCGATTCCCAATGTTCTGCCATTTTCTTCATTTTCTCTTAAATAAGTCAACGAGGGATAAAAACGATTATCCGAAGAAGAAGCAGATGAATTGGCACTTAAATCAATCATATCAGAAGATGCTGATGTGTAATGATCAATTCCAGCTTCAATATCAAAAGTATGTTTGATTCCGGTTTGGCCGTATTTTATCAGCTTTACATCTATTGTGTTGGCGATGTCGGTTAAATGTTCCGAACCAATACCACCGGTGACAGCTGAATTATTTCCGTCCTGTTTATAATAGCTGGATACCAGATTTACCTCTTCTAATTTTAATTTTGTGCTTTTATAACTGCTGGAATCAGCAGGTATGTTTTGCGCTCTTGCCTGCAATAGTGCCAGTAGAGCAAATCCTGAGATGAATATTCTTTTCATTTTTTGGTCGTATGAAAATTAGTTACAGCCGCAGCCACCGCCGCTTTTTCCTGAATTTGCTCCGGAAGCTCCTTCACGGTAGGACTGAAAACTGAGTTCTGTCTTTTCAATTTTTCTGTTAGATAGCACCATTTCAGAATCATCGATTTTTCCTTTCTGGTATTCCTTTACCGAAGTGCACGATGTAAGCATAAGACCTGTAAAAGTCAGGCAGCAGAACAATAAGATCGATTTTTGTTTTGGATTTTTCATCTCAGGTTAATGTTTTTTGAAGTGTAAATTTTATTGTTATCATCGATTATAATACAATATAGATCCGGAATCTGATCTATTAAAAACAAGCCTGCTTTAATTCCCATAACTGCAATCGGTGTAGCCATCGCATCTGCGAATTCTGCGTTTGAGGCAATTACGGTAACGCTTTTAATTCCCGTTATGGGAAGTCCTGTTTTTGGGTCTATGGTGTGCGAATATTTTTTTCCGCCAATCATTACGAATTTTTCATAATTTCCAGAAGTCGCAACTGCTTTATCTGATATTTCCATATAGGAAAATGCTGTACTGGGAGAATCAGGCGATGCAACACCGATCGTCCATTTACTGCCATTTGGCTGAACACCCCACGCAGAAAGATCACCGCTGGCATTAATGATACCGCTCCGGACATTGTTTTTGATCAGTATTTGTTTGGCCATTTCTGCGGCGTATCCTTTTCCGATTCCTCCAAAACCAATGCGCATCCCTTTTTCCTTTAGAAATACGGTAGTTTTTTCCCTGTCAAGAATAATATTTTGGTAATTGATAAGATGCACCATCTTAAGCGCTGTCTGGGAATCAGGAAGACTGGTCATGGATTTGTCAAAATTCCATAGACTTTTATCGATACTTCCGTATGAGATGTCAAAAGCACCTTGCGTAATTCTTGAAATTCCAACAGACCTTTCGATGAGATTAAAAACTTCAGCGTCTACTTGAATCGGTATAATTCCTGCATTTTCATTGATCAGGCTGGTCTGACTGTCCGCTTTATAAGTTGTCAGCAATTTTTCAATCCTCCTTATTTCTTCAACAGCAAGTTTGATATACTCATTTCCTGCTTTCTCATTAGCTGCCACAACTGTAATGGTAAAGTTGTTTCCCATGAGTTTCAAGGATTGTGAATATTTTTGGGATATTATGTTATTTTTTGCTGTCACAAATTGCTTTTATTTCGGCTGTCCATTGTTCAGGGCTGGTTTCAGGTTTTCCGTGCCACGTTTTAAGAACTTTTCCGTCAGCATCTAACAAAAGGGTTAAGGGAAAACTTCCCTCTTTATTATAAATTTCGGCAAGTTCCTCATTTCGTTTGACTTGCTCGGGTGTGCCGATGTTTTTCTTTTTTCTCGGAAAGTCAGCATTCACCAATACTAGATTTTCATTTGCAATGTCTGTGAAAACCTGACTTTCAAGATACTCCCGGCGCAATACAATACAGGGCCCGCACCAGTCAGATCCCGAGAAGTTCAGAAGTATTAATTCATGCTTTTCCTTTGCCTTTTTTTTGGCGTTATTAAAATTAGTTTCCCAGTTTATAGGAAGCACCGTCAATAACAGAAATAATGTAATCAGCTTCATTTTGCGGCTTATTTTTAGGTATATACGAAATAACGAATTACCTCGGATGTTATTTTTTAAAACTGCTTAAGATTTGATTAATTCTTTAGTAAATGAAATGTGTTTTGTCAATGAAATTAAAGACAAAAAAGAGATTATATTTTACACTTAATTAATATTTACGATCATAAAATTTATCATGAAGGTTTTCGAGTATAAAAGAAATTATAAGACAAATATGTATAAGTAAATTATAATAGTATAAGATTATATTGATGATCAGGAAGCCATTTTAGTAATTTTCGAAAGGCTTAAAGTTCCGAACAAAGTAGTTTTTTTAGATAATTTACAAAGACAATCCTGTATCTGATAGTATTATATATTATTATTAACTTCGCTGAGCGATGGTGCGGTTAAAATCAATTCTGCTGTGGGAACTGCAGTCCCTAATGTTCTTTCAAAATGATCTTAATATATTCGAACCCAAGTTCAATTGTGTTTGATTTTGCTGGTTTTTATATTTTCGAAATGCAATGCGCCACGATACTATCATGAAACTTAAATTGAAGAAAAATTGGTAAAAATCGCATAAGTTTTTGTGTCTGACAGAGTATCAAGTCCACAAATACAAATTATTTCCAGTCCTTTAAACAAAAAATATTCAAAATAAAATTTCAGGAAATCAAATTCTGATTAGCATTATTTTTTCATAACAACAATTTGCATCATGCCGAATGCTGTCTGTAATGCATTTTCAAGTGTTGCTTTTGTAATAATATTTGTGAGCTCAATTCCCAAATGAATAACAGTTTGTGCAATTTCGGGGCGGACACCACTAATTATGCATTCGCCGCCCATTAAACGTGTTGCACTAACAGTTTTTATTAGATGCTGCGCTACTAGTGAATCTACAGCAGGAACTCCTGAAATATCCAATATAGCAATGGAACTGCCGGTTTCAGTAATCTGCTGTAGTAAGCTTTCTGTCACAGACTGCGCTCGTGAGCTGTCTAAAGTTCCAATTATAGGTAATACAACAACGCCTTCCCAGACCTGGATTACTGGTGTGGAAATCTGACTTATTTCGTTATTCTGCCTTACAATTATTTCTTCCCGACCTTGCATGAAAGATTCAAAAGTCATTATAATTAAATGGTCTATAATGTTGTTTAACTCCAGATTTGCAGTGTAAAGATGTACTGTATCATTCGTTATATCTGATAATATTTTTGAAGCAGCTTCTTTAAAAGAAATTATATAAAACGCTGTTTCACGGGGAGAGAAGCCGCGTTTTGCCCGAGATATAGTTATTCCAGATAATAACTCGTAGATTTTATCAAATACATGTGAATTTAAATCTTTACTTGTGGCGCCATGGTTCAGCGTCTCTATAAACAGTCTAATAAATTCTTTTGATTCGTCTTCTTCTGTTGCACCGTCACTCAATCCTTTCTCCAAAAGAAACTGTAACCAAAGAGTGTTCAATTTACTTTCATGCTGTGTCAGGGCTCCTAAGATATTTTTACTCATTTTTGTAATATTAAATACACATACAAATATAAGAATTATACTCAATTCTTAAAATATCCGAAATACTTAGTGGAAAAAAATAGCATCGTTAGTGATTATTGATAAGTGCTCCATATCATATTGCCGCAAAATTTTACTTTCTTGGATCAATTGCTAAACGACTGAAAAAAAATATGAAATTTTAAAAAATATTGATGAAGAAAACCCTGTAGAACAACAATGATATTAACTTGCACAGATTATTCCGGCTTTTTAAAATTATCATTGCTTACTATTTACTTACAGGTATGCGAGCGTGAATTAATATTGATCTAACAGTGGAAGTTTCAGTATTTTTAAGTCAGTACAAAGTTGGTCAAATAATTATTGATAGAGGTAGAAGAGCACTACATGATTGGTTCGAATGAAAATTTACCGTGTTTTTCAGATTAGTTTTGATCGTTTGTCATTCTAATTTTGATTCAGCAGCTATACAAATGCTAAATTGTTACTTTGATAAGGAGTTTTTGCCACGATTCTGCCACAAAACATTTTCAAATGAAATATTGCTGAATTCACTTAATTCTTGCAACAGAAATAGTACCAAGTATAGTTTACTAAAGTGTTATAGATTAGTTTTTAATTGTTGTTTTATGATAGATTTGTATTTACAAAATCTTCGCAATAATTCTTTATCAACTGCCCTACACTTTTAAATTGTGTAGTTATCTCAGAATCTGTACCTGTCGCCTTAGCAGGGTCAGGAAAATTGTAATGAAATTTTAGTGCCTTTGTTGGAAAAAATGGACATCTTTCTCTAGCATTGTCACAGACCGTTATTACGTAATCAAAATCAATGTCTCTATACTCATCAATATTATTAGATGTGTGATTTGAAATGTCGATGCCATCTTCTGCCATAATTGAAATTGCTTTTGGATTGACTCCATGAGCTTCAACACCCGCACTATAAACATCAGCTTTGTTACCTGTGAAATATCTCATGTAACCTTCAGCAATTTGACTCCTGCAGCTATTTCCTGTGCAGAGTATTAGTATTTTCTTTTTCATGTTTTTAAACGAATAACCAAATAATATTTATAATACAGAATTTTGGCTCAAAGCCAAAAATTAGCTGTAGCAAAATAACAAAGGTTGTTATGATAATAGGCTTTTTGTATCTTACGATTTTTTCTTTCATTTTAACAGCATCCAGAATTTGGCGTACAACAGGAAGATGCATCATTACTTAATTCAACTAAATTAATCTTTTGTTTTTCTGATGGAATTCTGCAAGAGTCTTGAGCTAAGCATGCAGTAGTTTTATTTTGAAGAACAAAAGTTTTTCCGTTAAACGCTAAATCATATTTTCCTATTGTCTCGCTTTGATATTCTACCTCAATCTCAAAATCTTCAATTTTTAATTTATCCTCAGAGAGTTGAATGATATGTAATAGTTTAGCAGGTTTTAGTCGATGTTCAAAATCGTTGGCATTCCAAAGTTGAAAGTTTACAACTTTCTCATTTCTAACTACACCCCCGCAATCAATAAAATGTTTTGTAATTATTCCAACTTCGGTAACATGAAAATGTTCAGGAACAAAAGTTCCATTTTCAAGTTGAAACTCAACATTTTCCAATGTTGATGAAATTTGTTTTACTTCTGATAATTTCATAATGTTTTTGTTTATTGTTTTAATGCAATATTGCGATATATCTTATCAAAAAAAATGTCTTAACAACATTTTGATTTTGAAATTGTCTGAGTGATATTCAAGAAATAGGAATTTAAAATATCAATTGTTTTTTCATCGATACAATAACAGATTGCGTTTCCTGAGATATTTCCTTTTATGATACCTGCATTTTTAAGTTCTTTTAAATGTTGTGACACTGTCGGCTGAGCTAGAGGAAGTTCGTTAACGATATCACCGCAAATACATTCATTAATTTTCAGTAAGTACTCAATAATTGCTATTCTTGCTGGATGACCTAATGCTTTAGCAATTATGGCTATTTGATTTTGCGCATCTGAAAAGTGTTCTGTTTTAGTTGCTCCCATTTTGTTTATTTTAATATTGCAATATTACGATATAAATTTTGAATATTAAAACTTTATTTAAAATTAATATTGTCCTGCATCCCGATTCGAACCTAAACTCAAAAGAACTTAATATTGCTGAGGTTTAATTTTCTAAAATCTTGCGTGGCATGAGTCTGCGACAAAATGTAAACTAGGAAAAAGTAGGTAAAATTTTTATTCTTTTTTAAAAGTGTCAAGTCAAATGCATTTGTTACGAATTTGCCACAAGTATAAAAGTTCAGTAGTCCTAAATTTTTTTGTAGTAATTTTGTATATTTGATATATGAAACAAACTTCTTTTTCAGTATGTGGAGAGTCCTTGTCAGCTCCAATGCACATCTGTGGATTTTTCGATTCCAGAGAACAGCAATATGAGGTAATCATTCCATATATTATGGAAGGTTTAGAATCAAATGATAAAGTCATTAACATACTTGAAGCAAACCGTCACGGTGAGCATTGTCGCTGTCTCACAGATAGTGGAATATCAATCACTGATAAACTTGTGAGCGGTCAACTGGAAGTATTGGCTTCGGAAAACACTTATATTAAAGATGGGATGTTTGGTGCAGAAAGAATGTATGCTATGTTGGAAAAAACTTTATTATCTGCTTCAAGGGCAGGTTATGATAGTGTAAGAGCTTGCGGAGATATGGTATGGGCTCTTAAGAATCTTCCCGGAACAGAGGAACTTCTACAGTATGAGTCAAACCTGAATCTGTTGACTCCAAAACATTCGTGTTCATTGATCTGTATGTATGATGTTAGTAGTTTCAGTGAGAGTACAATTAAAGATGTTTTGCTTACCCATCCGTACGTAATCAAAGATGGAAAGATCATTAAAAATCCACAATATCTTGATCCTTTGGAATTAATTTCGAACCATTCGGATTTTATCTCGAGTTTACTTAAATCATAAATTTAAGGCGAACTAGATAAGCTGGTCTTCAATGTTCAATGTAAAAGATTTTCCTATTATGAATGTAAATGGTGAAATTATTGTTGTAGAAGATGATCTTGATGATCAGGACTTTCTTGCCGATATTTTTGAAAGTCTGAATATATCCAATAAGATTGTTTTTTTTGATGATCCTACCATGGTTGTTCCTTACCTTTTAGAAAATAAAGCATACCCATTTTTGGTGTTGTCAGACATTAATATGCCAAAACTAGATGGATTTGGACTCCGACAACTTATTATGTCTGAAAAACGTCTTGAAATCAGATTCATTCCATATATATATCTTTCTACTTCGAGTGATCCGAGCTATGTTGATAAGGCATTTAGGCTTTCTGCGCAAGGTTATTTTAAGAAAGAGAGTAATTTTTCGGATTTCCAGACCGTAATTGAGAATATTATTGCATACTGGAAGAAATGCCACGAACCACAAGCGATACTTTAAAAATCTTATTTCTCGATCTGTATCTTTATGCAGATATTTTTCATAAGTTATTCCAAAGATAACAGTGATATGATTCAATGAGAAACTTACATTATGATCAATACAGGTACATCCCGATTGAAACCTGATTCCGAGAATGTCTATGATTGCTTGGATTTTGTAATTCAGAAAATTGATTTGCCACGATTCTGCCACAAAACGTAAAAGACCCAGATTAGCGCAGTAAACTAATTAAAATTTTAGGATGAAGCGATTCCTTTATCAAATATAGATGTATATTTGTAATAATGGAAGTTATACAGCGTAATAATGTAAGGTGTTTCGGTAAAGGTTCCGAAGTGGTAATGTTTGCACATGGTTTTGGATGTGACCAGAATATGTGGCGTTTTATAACTCCAGCCTTTGAAGAAAACTATAAAATTATAGTCTTTGATTACGTTGGATGTGGGAAATCTGATAAGGATTCATATAATCCAGACCGTTACAGCAGTCTTAATGGCTATGCACAGGATATTCTCGATATTTGTGATTTTCTCAACCTTACAGACATTATCTTTATTGGTCATTCGGTGAGTGCTATGATAGGGCTTTTATCATCAATTCAACGACCTGAAGTATTTAAATCGTTAATAATGATTGGTCCATCTGCAAGATATGTTAATGATATAGACTATGATGGAGGTTTTACGCAGCAAGATTTAGAGGGACTATTCGATGTTATGGATAATAATTATATCGGATGGGCTAACTTTCTTGCACCTAATGTTATGAAAAATCAAAACCGCCCTGAATTGTCAATTGAGCTCGAAGAAAGTTTTTGCGCCGCAGATCCGGATATTACACGAAAATTTGCAAGGGTTACATTTTTCTCCGACAACAGAAAGGATCTTACTAAACTAAGAGTTCCTTCGTTAATACTACAGTGTTCGGATGATATTATCGCTCCTGATGCTGTGGGGAATTATATTGCAAAAAAAATTGAGGGAAGTAAGTTTATAAAGATGCAGGCAACAGGTCACTGTCCTCATTTAAGCCACCCGCAAGAAACTATCGAACATATTAAAAACTACTTAAAAGTATAGATATCAGCGTGCCAGACATCAATAGTGAACATTCGGATTCTGAATATCATTCAGCTCCTTGTTACCTTTTTACTTTCCAAAGCGATGGCTTAATTACAAAAATAAATGATGCTTTACTGCATGACTTAAAATACAGCCGTGAAGAGCTAATCCGTAGAATAAAGTTTGCGGACATAGTTACCGCTGGGAGTCGAATTTTTTTTCAGACCCAATTTTTTCCTATCGTTAAAATGAAAGGATATGCCGATGAAGTTTTTCTTTCATTTATTGCAAAAGACGGTACTGATTTCCCAGTGCTTTTAAATGCAGCTTATATTGAAAAGGAAAATTCATTTGCTGTTCATTTTGGAGGGATGAGAATCTCTAACCGAAATAAATTCGAAAAGGAAATATTAGCTGCTAAAAATGCTGCTGAAAAAGCATTGCTCCAAAATGCTGAGCTTATATCCATGCGTAATGTACTTTTAGAAAATGAAAAATTGTTATCTCGGCAGCTACAGGAACTTGCTGATAAAAACAGCCAGATGACAGAAATCAATAAAATTTTGTCTCATGATCTGCAGGAACCTCTCAGAAAAATCAGCTTTTTTAGTAATAAGGTTAAAGACGATGCTGGAAAAGAAACTAAAATAAATACGCTGTACCTGACTAAAATTACTGACTTAGTTGAAAACACTCGTGATTTGCTTGAAGGTCTTGAACGTTATAATGCAATTGATTCAAAAAAACTTACTTATACGGAAGTAAATCTAGCGGAAATAATCGAATATGTAGTTAAAAATCTACCAGATTCGCTTCGCGATTTAAATTATGAAATACTTGAAAACAGCTATCCTTTTTTCTATGCTGATTTCAATATGATAACAAATCTTTTTAAAGAGCTTATTGATAATTCCTTTAAATTTAAAAAGCGAGAGAGCAAAGTTTCCATAAATATAAAAGCAGAAATAATCACGCAAAATATACTGGAAAACAGTAATAAATATCATTATCAGAACTTTATAAGGATTTCATATGAGGATAATGGAGAAGGTTTTAACGAGCAGGGAATCAAACTGTTTGAAATTTTCAGAAAAGTCGATTCCAAGGAAAAATCTATTGGAATGGGATTAGCACTCTGCAAAAAAATTGTACAGAGGCATAAGGGAAATATTACCGTATCCTCTAGGGAAGGAATCGGAACAAGATTCACAATTCTCTTGCCTGCTGAAAATAATTAGATTCTGATCTTTGACAGTGTTTTATGGAGCACGGACTCAACAAGCTTATTAAGATTCAATTCGTACTGCAAGTTCTTAAGCCTAGAAAAATCCGGTATACTTACATCAGATTTTTATTTGATGATTTATTCTGCTTGTAGTTCCTAATTATACTTTAGATAATTTATATTTCGAATCGGCTATAGTTAAGAACTGCGAAACATCTATAAAACAAGTTGAGAATATTTGTTTATGCTAGGAGTATGTACATCTCCGATTCGAACCTAAACTCGGCAGGTCTTGATTTCATTGAATTTTTATTTTCTCAAAAAGCATGTGCCACGATTCTGCCACGAAAATTAAACTATATGAACATTGCTAATTCGCCTTAACCTTTTTTGTGAAAAAGTATCAAGTCCACTTTAGATTAGAACCTTTAAGGTATAAATTAAATTTTAGTTTAATAGACAGATTTTCCATTTAATGAAACTTCAACCAGATCGTTTTTTTCGGTAAATGTTGTTCTTAAAGCGCTTCCTCTAAAAAGCGAAACATTTCCGTAAACTTTTCCCGTTTCATCGGTAACATATTCGAACAATAATTTTTTGTTGTCCGACTCCATTCCCAGCTCATAGTTGAGAAGTTTATTCCTTTAAATCAAATGACCTCTGGGAATCGATAATTTTATCATCACATAGAAATCTATAATTGTCTTGTTCAGCGTTATGTACGACAAGGCAGTTTTTTTATAGGTTTAATCTTAAAACAGGTATTATTACTTGGTTGTGATTTAAAACACCATATTATATTTGTTATAGTTTTATTAATCAGATTTTTATGACCTGAAGTATCTCTAGCTTTAGACCGTAATACTGCTAAATAAACCTGATGAGTTATCTATTTCTGAACAAACCAGATTTATCAATGTGCTTAAATGTTAAGAAGACTAAATAAGGGTGGAGTATTAGAAAAAATTGAGTGAACATAAACATTTGTTTTTGATATCTACGATTTTCGACTCTGTAATTATCTAATAACGATCTATTTCATTCTCCTAAATTTTCAAAAAAATAAAGACCAAATCAATTATCACTTACTATTATGAAAAATACTGTAAATTTCTTTCTAAATGGAAAACCTACGACCATAGAAAATCCCTCACCAGATTTACTTTTAATTGATTATTTAAGATCGCCAGAAGTGGGGCTTTCCGGACCAAAAAAGCCATGTGGCCAAGGAGGCTGTGGTGGCTGCACTGTTATTTTATCAGAATGGAACAATGAAGAAAATAAAGCCAGCCATGTCGCTATAAACTCCTGTCTTAGACCCGTATGCGCTATAGGCGGACTTTCGGTTACTACGGTTGAAGGAACGGGTGCTGCCCGTAAACCTGATGCTGAATTTCTTTTGCAAAAAACGAGTTCAACCCGTGCCTATGTTCCTATAGAGGATGACAAATCTCCAGTATTGGATATTGCAATGAAAGAAGCTGGAAATAAGCTTGTTGCAGTTCAAAAAGAAATTGCGAAAACCATTCAAAGCGGTAATTCTGACGCAGAAATAAAGATTATAGATGAAATTTCAGAGTTTCCGTCTGAAGAAACACATTTAGGCATGAATCCAGTTGCCTATCAATTGGCACTAAACAACGGAAGCCAATGTGGGTATTGCAGCGTAGGATTTGTAATGAACATGTCTGAATTTATATATAATAAACCAAAAGCAACTAAAAAAGAAATTGAAGAAGCATTTGATGGAAACTTATGCCGATGTACAGGTTATCGGTCTATACTTACCGGAATGAAAACCTTTGCATCTGATTGGAGTGCAGCAGATGAAAAAAATAGAATGCCTTGTAAGCTGGATCCCGTTGGAAAAGCCCAGCTTCCAGCCAATGTTGAAATTCCTTTTCCTAAACAAGCACAACAACCTGCATCCAGAGTTTTTACAGATCGTTGGGTTACTCCAAAAACGCTGACAGAACTAGCCGAAATTTTTAAAAAGAACAAAGATGTTCGGTTTGTACACGGCAATACTTCGTATGGAATTTACAAAGATGAGTTTTTAGATAACACTTTTTATGCTGACATTCGGTTTATACCAGAACTGAATGCTAAAAACATAATTACAAAAGATAGTCTTCAAATAGCTGCCGGCAGTACCTACAGTGAACTACTTGAAACACTTACTGAAGGTTTAGCGCAAGCCAAATTTAATAATAATAAAATATCTCAATCAGATATTACAATTTTAGAGGCATTAGACTATATGGCACGACGAACTGCCGGTCGTATTGTTCGTAATGCTGCAACAATTGGCGGTAATACTATGCTTGTGCTAAAGCATATACCAAAAGGAAAAGGAGAACCTTTTCCATCAGATCTTTTTACGGCTCTATTTGCTGTAGAAGCAAAAATCAATTATTTGCAGCTTGACAAAAACGGCAATTTTAAACAAAATATACAAACAGCTCAAGAACTCGTAAAAGCAATTGTTGTTAATCCCAAACTGGCAGACGAAATTGTACTTGTTTCTTATCAAATTTCATTAAAAGATTCTAATGCTGTGGCATTTGCGCAAAAAGTTGCCTTGCGTGAAGTAAATGCTCATAGTATAGTAAATGCAACGACAAACTTTAATATTAATGATGAATGTATCGTTAAATCGGCAATAATTGCATTTGGTGGTATTGCTCCTTATCCGTGGAGAGCAGTAAAAACTGAAAACGCAATGAAAAAAATTGAAAAACTTACATTAAACGATGTCGGTGATCTTTCTGTAATTTTAGCAAAAGAAGTTTCTAAAGAACTTAAAGCTCAGAAAGAACGTATGAAAGAAGTGCCTAATGAAGGTTTTACTTCAGAATATCGTACGCAATTAGCCGTTGCTTTTTTTTACAAGTCAATTGTAAATGTTTTAACAGCCAAAGGGATTGCTATACCAGCAAACCTGACTTCAATAGCAGAGAACAAATGGGGGAACTGGCCGGTTAGCGAGGGAATACAAACATACAAAACACAAGATTTTAAAGCTCCGGTTTCGCAGCCTTATATCAAGGTGACAGCCATGTATCAAACATCGGGACAAACGCATTACACCCATGAGCTTTCTGTACCGCCGCTTACTTTAAACGGGGCATTCGTACAAAGTGAGCAAGCACTTATGAATTACTCCTTTATTAATCCAGAGAATAAAAAGACGATTTCAATAGGGAAATTAAAAATACTATTGAAGGAGAAATTTCCAGCTTTTGCCGATATCATTACTGCTGAAAACATTAAAAACGGAGGCCGTAATTTTCAGGGAATGGGAAGTGACCAGCCGCTTTTTGCAAAAGAATTGGTGAGTTATGTAGGGCAGTCTATTGCTATGATCCTTGCTTCCAATGAGCAGGATGCAATTAAAATTGCTTCACAAGTTTCCAAAGAATATGTTCAATACACAAAACCAGGAGCGCCATGGACAGGAGAATGGAGTGAACCCATTATTGATTTTCTTGACGCCATTACAAAAGGAAGTATTTTTCCAGATGCACCTGTATCTGCATCTTTTGCTTCTCATATTTGGAAAATAACACGTCCAGGCAGTCAGTTTGAATGGGTAACAAATGATGAAAATAGCGCTCCGAAAGCTCTTTTATGTAAACAAAAAAAAATAGATACCAAAGAAGTTACAGTAGACAGTGTACCATGTACGATGGTTCGTTCCTCACAACTTTGCGGCGGTCAGGCTCATTTTTACATGGAGCCGCAAGCTTGTATTGTAACTCCTGTAGATGAGCACCGTATGAAAGTGCAGCCTTCTGTGCAAAGTCCCGGAGGAATGCATGATACTGTTGCTTCGGCATTGGGTATGTATCATCATCAAATAGAAGTAGAGGTACCGCCTGTAGGCGGAGGATTTGGAGGAAAAACAGAGCAAACCCGTTTTATTGCCGGACCAACTGCGGTTGCGGCAAAAGCAACCAAAAGACCTGTTCGCCTTGTTGTACCTCGTGATGAGGATACCGCAATGATTGGAAAACGTCATGCCTATTATGGTGAATATCAAATTGCCGTTGATGCTGGTCTGCATAACGAAAAGAACAAAGGAATTATTCACGGATTCCAACTAAAAATGTGGGGAGACGGAGGTGCTTTTTATGACTGCTCGTTTATTGTATCCAACTGTATTCAGTTGCGAACTGACAACGCCTATAACATCAAAAATTTTGAAAGCCAGATAGATGTATGCCGCACTAATACAGCTCCAAGCACCGCAATGCGGGCCTTTGGAGACGTGCAAGGTAAAAACATTGTAGAAAATGCCATCGATGATGCTGCTGTTTCATTAGATATGAGACCAGAAGATCTGCGCGAAAAAAACCTCTACGATCGTGGGGATGTTACTCCATTCGGGCAGGCACTTACGTATTGTTATATGAAGCAAGTATGGGATTATGCAAAAAGAGTTTCTAATTTCGAAGCTAAGTATCTGGAAGTAGAGCAATTCAATAAAAAAAACAAATGGCATAAAAGAGGTATTTCTATGATACCTGTAAAATATGGTTCAGGATACAATTTATTGGCATTAGAACAATCAGCTGCTATTGTGGTTATCAATCCAAGTGACGGAACTGTTGTTATCCATCAGGGAGGTGTTGAAATTGGGCAGGGATTAGTTACCCAGGCACAGCAGGTAGCATCTTATGTTTTAGGAATACCAATGGAAATGATATTTATTGACAATGTAAATACAAGTGTCACCCCAAACCCAACAAGTACGGGTGGTTCTACCGGAACTCCTTATTCTTGTGAAGCCGTAAAACAAACCTGTGAAGAAATGCGCGCCAGACTTATGGAATTTGGCTACCAAATGCTCAAAGAATATGGCGAAGACTGGTGCAAAGCCAAGAACATAGACTTTTGGAATTATGGCGCCGGAGAAAATAAAGGCTGGGCAAAAAAAATCAAAATAAGTGAAGGAAATGAATTGATGATCTGGCAGCATTTAATCAGTTTAGCCGCATCACAAAGAGTTAATCTTATTGCTTCTTTTAATTCTAAAATAAAAGGAGGAGAAACTCAAATACCGGCCATGACATTCAAAACCGAAGCAGACCAGCCCAATATTCCAGGTATAGACCGTGTTAAAGATGCAAAACTTGGAGGTGGTGTTGATTCCTTTGTTGGCTTTACCTATTCTGCAGCGTGCTCGGTTACCGAAGTTGATATCCTTACCGGAGAAGTTAAAATTATTAGTTCTGATATTATCTACGACATGGGCTGGAGCATGAATCCAGCTATAGATATAGGACAGATAGAAGGTGCTTTTGTTCAGGGTATTGGTTATCTTTTAACTGAAAAGCTGGTATCAGAAACCGATGGGCCAAATAAAGGAAGATTAAATTCGACTAATACCTGGCGCTATAAGATTCCTGCTGTAACGACTATTCCATTAGAGATGAATACCTTCCTTTTTCCTAGAGACGAGGAATCTGTACAAAGTATCCCAGAAGATTCTAACCAAATATTTTCTGCAAAAGAAGTGGGTGAGCCGCCTTTGGTATTGGCCAATAGTGTCTTCTTTGCTATTAAAGATGCAATACGTGCTTCAAGAAAAGAACGCAAGTTGTCACCTTTGTTCCGATTTGATGCCCCAGCAACAGTTCAGGAAGTGCGCAGAGCCTGTGATGTAACCGAAAATAATCTAGTATAATAATTACCAACAACCAAATCATCTATTATGAAACAATTAAAACCGCTGATTTTAGCAATGTCCATCTTGTTTGTTTCCTGCAGTAAAAAACAGGAAGAACCAGCTCCAGAAAAAAAGAACAAAGCCTTAGCCGCATTAGAAAGACAAAATTATGAGGAAGATGGATTTCCCGATTTTGGCTATATGGTCAGCCCTCAGGAATACAGAGATAAATATCCAGATCAGCCGATCTTTCGTCTAAAAACAGATTTTCCATCTGAAATGCCTAAAGAAATGCCTAAATTTCTTGAAATCGATTTCAAAAAAGAACCTTTAAAATATATAGAAGCTGTTAGGGATTATGGCTTTGAAGGAAACACAGAAGAATGGAATCCGTTTAAAAACAAAGTTCGCAGCTGGTATCATATACCATGGCTTCATCCAAGTGTTGAAGGACCAAACGCCTATCCGCCAAACGGAGGAACGGAAGGTTTTCATGGTCTTATTAAAGAAGCACCTCTTGGACCTCTTCAATTAGGCCCGGGACTAAAAGGAGTTGATGGCGATTATTCGGTTTACGCAATTACTTTAATCAACGACAAAGCAGGTTATGCCATGTACAAAATGTGGAAAGACACACAAAACCCTAATATAAAAGTATTAGATAAACGTTATGATGACGGCGGGTTTCCAACAGGAACTGTTTTTGTAAAATTACTTTTTACCGATGCGCCTAAAGGAACAGACTTCGTAGATTATCTTGTAAATCCATTGACATGGAAAGCTTATATTACCGAAAACTTTTGGAAATCAGATAAAAGAGTGGTTTCTGATGTTCATCTTTTGCAAATGGATATTTCTATTCGTGACCCAAGAGCAGACAGAAGTGCGAGCAATCCTCAAGGAACCGGCTGGGTATTTGGAACTTTCTGTTACAACGGTAAATTAAACAAGAAAAACAAATTAATGAATCTTGTACCTGTTGGTCTAACGTGGGGTAATGATCCAGAAAACAAGATCAACAAAACAGCACCATATCCTCCAATCAAGACTGAAGTAAATAAAGACTTAAAAGAAACAGTAATTTTTGAAAGTCCAAATCTTCCGCCTCAGCACCTTGGATGGAATGGAAGATTAGACGGTCCTGCTGATTTAAATACCGTTTCTTGTATGTCGTGCCATAATGCAGCTCAATATCCAGCAGTAACATCACTTGTTCCGCCAAATGCTGCTCCAGATGGCGGCGCAGCTCCTCCTGTAGGCGGTGGTAATGCCAAATGGATGGAATGGTTTCAAAATATAGACTGCGGTACCTCTATGGATCCTAAGGTATATTCAACCGATTTTTCTTTTCAGGTAGCTATTGCCTTAGAAAATTTCTTTACTGCTAAAGAAGCTTCAGAAAAAGGAAAATTTGCTTCTCAATACAAAGCGGTTCATGTACCTATCCGCCGCGGCGATATTGCACCCAACAAATAATCTTAGAACATACCAAATTTAATAGCATATCGATTCAAGTTTCCAAAATTTGAATCGGTATGATTATCATGCAAAACCTATATTAAAACTTATAAAATAAAAAAATGGCTAATACAATCACAAAGGGAATTTCTGCATTAGATGAAAGCGGACAGCCAGTTGACTGGTGGTTCGCTTATAAAGTTCCAAAACTTGGCAAAACGGCAGATGATCCTACCGCTACAGGCTATGAGTATGTATATTATGATCCTAATATAAAAAAGGTTGTTCAGTCTCCTAATTTACTCACAGATGGAAAAGGAGCACTTGATCTTACATTAAAAGCAATTTTTGATGCACCATCACCGACTACTGGATGGATTCTTTACAATGACGAAATGCCTGCCGATGCCAATAGGACGGACAGCAGTACATATGGGCATACCAAAGGTGTACTTGCTTTTGATACCGATACAAAAACAGCTTTATGGGTACTTCATTCCTGGCCCAAATATGCAGATGCCGGAGCATCAACAATGCCAACCCCAGATTATGGGCAGACTTATCTTTGCATTTCCATAGACATTGAAACTGCTGGTAAAATTGCAGCGCAGATGGCAGACCATCAAGTACCGCAAGTATATGTACCCCGCATCCCTGCATCGTTAGATAAAAATGATCCGCTTTATCTTCTAAGTCAGCCTCTAAATCCAAATCCAGCCGGAGATTCAGACGTATTATCTTATCAATCGCGAGGAGGATTTGACTTTAAAGTCATTGCGAAAAATGAAAAGTGGAACAAGGATTTCTGGAATGATTTAGTTGGCCCCACACTTGGAGCAGACATTAATGTAGAAACCTGGATACGAGGTAAAATTCCGCCGACACTAGACAGTGACGGTATTCATAAAACCTTTGATGTTAAGTATATAGACCTAAGTCCGCTTGGCGTGCCTTGGAATTGGCCGGAAACACACGACCATGCCAAATGGGCGGTTACTGTAGACTCAGACTGGGTTTGCGTAGGCGATATTAATCGTATGATTTCTCAGGAAAAACGAGGAGGCGGCACCATCGCATTTCAAGACAATATACTATGGGCAGCTTTATCAAAAACGGACCTTATTGTTGCACCACCAGGAAACACAAGAGTTGATGCACAGAACTTAATCAAGGCAACGCACTAAATAATACCTGATCCTTTATCAAAAAAAAATTAAGCAAGATGAACCAATATCTCCCTCCTAATAAAGACAAACTGCAAAATACAATTAAGCACATCGTAGTGCTGATGTTAGAAAACAGATCTTTTGATAATTTATTAGGCTGGCTGTACGCCGATGAAGTTCCACCACATAATCAGCAATTTGAAGGACTGACAAAAGACCTGTGGAATCCACTCGACAATATTGATTCAGATGGTATTCCATTCATTGAGAAAGTGATGATAGAAAAAAATGGTCAGGCCAAAAAACGCCGAGACGAATTTATACCAAATCCAGTCGATTTTACACTCCCAAACCCAGATCCGGGCGAAGGATATAAAGATACCAATTATCAATTGTTTCAAAAATATGATATAGCACAGCAATATGCACCGCCAGCAATTAATATGGGATTTGTTCAAAATTATCAAAATGCGATGCTCTATGGAGCCTTTAGCTTTGGAGATAATCCAACAAACCCCCGCGCTATAATGAAATGTTACACTCCCGAACAAACTCCTGTATTAAGCGAATTAGCCAAAAGTTTTGCAGTTTGTGACCATTATCATTGCTCTGTACCCAGCCAGACTATTCCGAATCGGGACTTTGTTCACGCCGCAACTTCTACAGGACACGTCAATAACAATCCAGTTGCACAATGTGATGCAAAAACCATCTTTAACCAGATACAAGATGCTATTGACAGCGGGAGAAATGATCTTAGCTGGGGGATTTTTGGCAACAATGATTTTGCAAGCTCTAAAGATCAGGACGGAGAATTTGGTAATAATCATTTCTCTCTTACCCGTCTTATTATGAGTAAATTGCATGATTCAAAATACAACAATAATTTTGGGACACTAAATGATTTTGAATCAAAATGCACAAGCGGAAATTTGCCAAGCTACTCTTTTTTAGAACCAAATTATGGTGGCGAAGGACAAAACGATCAGCACCCGCCAACCGATATCAGAGCGGGGGAAAAGCTTATTGCAGACATATACAATATGATAAAATCGTCACCAGTATTTGATAAAACGATGTTTATTATTACTTATGATGAACATGGCGGCACCTACGATCATGTTGCTCCTCCCGGCGGTGCAAAAAATCCTTATACAGATGAACGGGCAGGTCAGGACGGATTCCTTTTCAATCGATTTGGTGTTCGCGTTCCCTGTGTTGTAATCAATCCATACATCAAAAAAGGTATTATAGCAAGACCAGATGGTTATATTCCGTTTGATCATTCCTCTATCATTAAAACGGTCCAGAATTGTTTTAATCTTGTAGGCTGTCTCACAGAAAGAGATAAAGCAGCACCCGATTTTTCATGCTTATTAGAATTGGAATATGCTCGTAGAGATGATATTCCTGCAGTAAAACCCTTAGAATGGAATTTGCAGTCAGGTGAATTGCATGTAAATGACTTACATCATTTAATAGCAGATGTTATCGAAGACATGACCGGTAATCCAAAACCTTGCTCTAGTCAAATTTTAGAATACATTCAGATAAACTATAAAAAACTTTTCGGGAATAATTAATTATTCCAAAAAACATAAATCACAGTGTAAATGACCCACGAATTTGTAAAAATAATAGCGTCATACAAAATAGCCGGCAAAAAGAATACACGAACAGTTCTGGCTACCATTGTGCATGTAGAAGGATCTTCTTATCGAAAAGAAGGAACGCAAATGCTTATTGATGAATTTGGAAATATAACAGGAGCATTAAGCGGCGGCTGTGTAGAACAAGAAGTTATAAGACAATCGGCTAGTGTATTTTCATCCACTTGTCCGAAGGTATTCAAATACGACGGACGCTTTAGACTGGGATGCGAAGGGAGTATTTATATTTTAATAGAATTGTTTCATCCAAATAATGAACTTATCCATTTAATTGAGAATACAATTCAGCAAAGGCAGGTTTTTTCTTTATCATGTTCATTCATGACAGAAGAAATAAGCAGACCAGATTTTGGAACTTCTTTTGAATTTAATTCCATTACTATTTATCATTCTAATTATAAAAAAGAGTCAGATAATCTCATTTTTACACAGAAAATAGAATCACTAAACCGATTATGTATCTTCGGAATAGAACATGATGCCGCCAAATTAAGTCAAATGGCATCCTTTTTAGGATGGGAAGTCATTATAATAGGTTCTGAATATAGTACTGTAAATGAGAATGATTTTCCTTTTGCAAAATCGGTTTTAACAATAAAACCGGAGGATTTAGATCAAGACTTATTTTGCAAAAATACCGCCATTGTAGTCATGAGTCATAATTATTCTAAAGATTTACGTTTTTTACTCAACATCATTAATTCAAAAGTGCGGTATATAGGTCTTCTTGGTCCTGTACATCGCAGAGAAAAATTATTAAACGCCGTTCTGGATACAGATCTAATAATTGATGATGAGTTATTTGATAAAATTCACGGTCCTGCGGGTATGTCCATTGGAAGCAAAACTCCAGAAGAAATAGCACTAGCTATAATGGCAGAAATCACCAGCATCTGGCGAATAAAGCCAAATGAATGTATAAACGATCGTATTTCATCTCCGATTCGAACCTAAACTCTGGAGAGATTATAAATGCTGGGTTTACTTTTTCAAAATTCAATGTGCCACGATTCTGCCATAAAATTTTGATACTTTATTTAAGTTATATGATATTTTACTCATTAATGCTGAAAGCAAAATTTTTGCTTAAAAATTATTATTTAAAAAATTACAAGTACTGCAATAAATTTTTCCTTCGGTAGAGACTTTTTGTTTCTGCTTATTTTTATTTGGAGTTTCATATTTTTCTGGCAAAACATCCTCTTCTACAATTTCACCGCTTTCCGAATCTTTTAGAAATTTCTTCACTGTTCTTTCTGCCATAAATCTTAAAAAAGATAGTATTTCCGAAGCCTGATTCAGTGTAACATTCATACCCTCGTCGGCTAACATTTTAAGTGCTATCTCACGAGTAATTTTCCATTTTTCATTTGCTATTCATTTGTTATTCATTTTGTAACTTAAATATAATCAATTGTTTACAAATGTTAAGTATTTATTTAATTGTTTATTTAGAGGGACCCTTACTGAACAATTTACAAACCATTTTATGAATGATTTAAAAAAATTAGCTTACTTCTAACTTTATTTGTGAGATAATTACCCTATATTTTGAAGCAATAATGGTTTGTATGTATCGTAGGGGGTAAATGTGAATATATGATAAAATGTAGTACTCTAGTTATCAATGAGCAAAATTTAAATTAAGCTGTAAACTATAGAAATAGAGTAAGTGAGTTGTTCAAAGTAAACTTAAACATATTACTCATATTGTACGCATCAAAATTTGGCGATGAAATTAGAAATTTTTTTATCCCTTTTTCTATAAAATGAACGATTTGTCATTTCCTTTTATGATGGCATTAGCAGCCAACTTCTTAATCGTTCCTGCATAAAAGCGGGGAATAGGCTAAAAGTTTATTTGCTAGGCTTTCTGCTAGTTAATCTGCTGGTCAAAAGTGGCAACGCGTTTTTAAAAATATATGTAGAATTCAATCCGAAAATCACTCTTCTATTTCTACTATCATATCTACTTCTACAGACCAGTTAAATGGCAGGGAAGCTACACCCACCGCCGTGCGGGAATGCCTGCCATTCTCGCCAAATACTTCGATAAGCAGGTTGGAGAAACTGTCTATTACTTTGGGATGTTCATAAAAGTCAGGACTGCTGTTGACAAAGCCTGTTACCTTAATAATTTTTTTTACTTTAGACAGGCTGCCAAGTTCCTGCTTCAGAACAGCAAGCTGGTGGATAGCGCAAAAACGTGCAGCTTCTTTCGCTTTTTCAATAGTGATATCTTTTCCAACTTTTCCGATAGTGTATTTTCCATCAGGCCCCAAAGGACCTTTACCAGATAAATAGATCAGGTTGCCAATTCTTACAGCATTTGTATAACTATTGTTGTTTTGATTGGATAATTCGGGAAGGTTAATTCCCAACTGCCTTATTCTTTCCTCCGGGGTGTGCTGTGCCAAAGCTGAATTTATCGAAAATGCCATCAATAGGAATAAAAATAGATTATTTTTCATTTTTGCGTGTGGTTTTAAAAAACAAACTCCGGAGTTTATCCGGAGTTTGTTTTACTGTTCATTATATTATTTCTTAACTTCTTGGGAAGCCTTGATAATTATATCAGCAACCTCTTGAGGATGGGAGATAAATACCACGTGGCTGGCTTTAATTTCTGTGATTTTTGTATTAGAGCGTTTATACATATTACGTTCTGTATCCGGTACAATGCTTTTATCTTCAGTTGCCACAATGCCGTATGATGGTTTGGTCTTCCAAGCCGCCTGGGTTATTTTGCCATCAATTGCCTTAATATTGAATGCCCCTTGTGATGCATACATAAAATCTGCCTCTCCTTTGGTAAGGTCAGCACAAAAACCTTTGTGGTATTTGGCTTTATCATAATATATATTGCCTTTTGCATCTGGAGGCAATATACCGTTTTCCGGTGCCGGAGGTAATTTTTTCGCCCAATCTAATGCTGATTCACCTTGGTCTGGTTGAAATGCTGCGATGTAAACGAGTGCCACAACATTTTTATGATTTCCCGCTTCAGTTATAACGGACCCTCCATAAGAATGGCCTGCAAGAATTGTTGGTCCGTCCTGTCTGTCAAGGACATCATTAGTTGCTGCAACGTCTGCTTCGAGTGAGCTGAGAGGGTTTTGAACTACTGTTACATTATAACCTTTTTTCGTAAGGATATCATAAAGCACCTTGAAACCTGAGCCATCAGCAAAGGCTCCGTGTACAAGAACAATATTTTTTACCGCTGGTTTTGCTTGAGCCATAACGCTAACGGATACCAATAAGAGTAATGCTAGTGAAAAAGCATACTTTAAGAACTGTGTAGAAGATTTTGTTTTCATTATTATCGGATAAAATTTATTTAAAATTATTAAGCAAATGTATTCCCAATTCCGAGTATAAATCAAATTAATAATTTTTATATCTTATTAATTAATTTATAACAATAGCAAAGATGTTATCGCAGCTGTCGGTTTTGCTCCGATTTTTCTATAACCTATTATAAAATATAACATCGAGAATTGAGACAGCTTAGAGCGCGCTATACTTTAGATTTAATTTTTTATGGCGGGGTGAATGAATATATAGGGTACTGCGTGATTGCGAAAAGCGTAATTGACGATTTTAATAGTTTTTTCATGATATAGTGGTTTAGGTTAAATCAAAAAAAGGATATCCGACTGAATTGTAATTTGCAAGATTACCGCTCTATAAAGTTAATTATTTTTTTTCTTTAATCGTTTGATTTTTAGTGTTGTAATTCTTGAGTAAAGAAAAAGGTTTTGGATTTAGTATTATGTGAAGAATTACTATCATTTCAGTTTTAAAGCAGAAACATTTAATCGTGAAAAAAGTCAGACTATTAATAAAATAATGAGATTTATTTAAGTATCGGAGATATTTAGTGCACTTGGCGGGTAGCCATAATGTTTTTTAAATGCAAAAGAAAAATGTGAAAAATTCTCAAACCCCGTTTCATAAAATACTTCAACTGGTTTTTTATTTTTCTGCGCCAGCAGATAATGTGCCGCTTCCAATCTTTTTTTTGTCAGCCATCTTTGCGGAGTAGAACTGAATGCTTTGTAAAAATCACGTTTGAAAGTGGTGAGACTTCGTCCTGTCAGATATCCGAACTTTTCCAAAGGCAGATTAAACATAAAGTTTTTTTCCATAAAAGGTAGTAAATCGATTTTCCCAGGCTCTTCAAAGTCAGCTAAAATACTGTCTATATCTTTTTCAATAGTTTTGAGAATGAAAACTGCTTCATTGATCTTTAATGAAGCAATATGCTCGGGAAAGTTCTCCTGCATTTCAAAGTAAGGAATAAGCGAAGCCAGACAGCTTTCTAACAGCGGATGTTTATCAAAACTGAATATTTTTGACTGTACCGTTTTTGGTCTTGCATTTTCATTACCATAAATTTCCTGTAATCTTTCAGTCTTCAGATGCATAGCTACAGCCTTATGCGGCAGTCCCCCTTTAGGTTTGTTTATTATAGTGGCCAGCTGGTTTCTTGGTATAAGGAAAGTACTTCCTGCGACAAATACGAAAGTTTCGTCAGCCTGAATAATTTTTGTTTCTCCTGAAATCAACCACACCAGCAAATGGTCATCAAATGCCGCTTCTGTCTTAAACAATTTACCGCTGTAATGAGAAAGTTTAATTTCTGGGTTTATATAATTTACCTGATAATCCATAGTACTGATGTGGTATAAAGATACAAATATTAACGAATATTAAATTTTATTCCTGTTAGATTCTCGCTTAATTTCCACAATCTTTCTGCATTTTCTTGATCTAGGGAATAAGGTTTGACCCCTCCGATCACTGAGGTGTCAGAACGCAATTCAGCGATATCTGCGTTCTCGCAATAAACCCCGCCGATTGTATTTAGAAGCGGACTTGTAGCTGCCCAGACTGTTGTGGCAGCACCCTGTTCAACGGTTTTTAACGAAGCGGCAACTTCCGGCAGTATATTACCTTCTGCATCGCTGAAACCCAGCTTTTGAAATAAATCAACAGGTGCTTCTCTGCCTAATTCTGTTCCTCCAACAGCGCCGGGACATAGCGAATAACTGCGTACATCATAGGATTTGGCACGGTTGTCTAATTCTAATGAAAAAAGATTGACTGCTGTTTTGGACTGACCGTACGCTTGAAGTGTTTCGTATTCGCGTAAAAGGAAATTGGGATCCTCAAAATTAAAATTAGAAAACTGATGCCCGCCAGACGATACATTGACTACTCTTGCGCCTTCAGCTTTTTTCAAAGCAGGCCATAATTTAGCAGTAAGCTGGAACAAGGCCAGATAATTAGTAGCCAGCTGTGATTCATAACCACGTCTGTCCCTGCGAAGCGGGACCCACATAATTCCGGCATTGTTAATGAGTAAGTGAAGCGGTCTGCCAGAATCTATATATTTTTGGGCAAAAATGCTGATAGAATCAGGATTCATTAAATCCATTTCTTCTATAGTAACATTGAAAATTCCCTGCAGATTTCTTTCTGCTTTTTCTACATTCCTTGCAGGTACAATGATTGATGCTCCTGCAGCTGAAAGTGTTTTTACAGTTTCTAAGCCAAGACCAGTATTTCCACCCGTTACAATAGCCGTTTTTCCTGTTAGATCAATTCCTTTTATAACTTCCATTGTTGTTGATGCTGCGTTAAATCCAGAATGGATAGATTTTTGTAAAGCGCCCTGATAATTATTCTGTTCCATTTTTTTTAATTTTAATTATTATAATGGACAAAGGTAAAAGGTATAATAAGCGACTATTTTGTTTAAACGTCCTAATTCGTTTTGTTTATTCGTCCACCAAAATGGGCAGTATACATAATGGTTTTGAGAACAAACATTACATCATAGATAGTGTATACTTTATCGAAAGTATTATAGAGCATCTCGTTGTTTTGGCTAAAGCATAAGTACTCATCGAGCTTTCTGGTTAATTGAAAACGCTATCCCGCGGTTTTTCTGTAACAATAAACAGATAAAAATATATAAAGAATATCCTAACAATTTAGATCAAATTTTGGCTGTAACTCTAATCTTATTTAAAAATAAATCCTTTAAATATTCGAATCATCATTCCCCAAACCTTGGCAATGCAGATTTTTTGATTTTTTGCCAAGTGCTATGCCACGATTCTGCCATAAAAATTATACAAGTAAAAATATGATAAAAAATGCCTTATGTTTTTGTGGTAAATTGAAGGCAACTCCAAAAATGATTTGCGACGATTATGCGACGAAAATTAAAACTTGTAAATCTCAAGATTTAGATTCTTAATTGGCCTCAGCTTTTTGAGGCAGAAATAGTATCAAGTCCCTCTGTAATTAAAAAAAATCCCTTTGTATTTAATTTTTATATTTGTCAGCATATTCCCCCACAAAAAAGCATTATATGTTTTTTGGTATAAAGAATTTGACAACGATGAATAATTAATACAATTTCTTCTATGGCTTTAAAATTGTTTTATGTTTATATGATTACCTTTTTTTACAGTTTCAATTTTGTATCCGCACAGACTAAACTACCCAATTGTGTACTGTATGATCTTTTGGATTGTGTTAATGATGATAATGCATTTAATGCTTATTTAAAAGCTCATTCGTTGTCTGGCATGAGTAATAAACTTAAGTATGTACCATTTTCAGGCAAGAAATATTATATAGAATCTTATGCAAAAAAGGTTGACAGTCTTAATCAGAAAAAGCTTTCTATGATTTTGGACACACTGAGGTTTTACAATGTGAAACGATCGGATTTAATTTCTGAAAATTTTAGATGGGTGTACAAGAAATTTGGAGATCAACTACTTTACAGATCGATAAAAAATGGTTTTAATTTTGAAAAAAATAGTAAAACGATAAGAATTTTTTTCCCTGAAATTGGATTTTTTGAAAACCGATTGATACTTGCAGATACTGTATCGTTTTGGACAAAAAAGAGTATAGAAAAAAGTACCCCGATTTTGATGTCGGCTAGTATTGAAGATCCAATAAAAAAAGGCGAATATCTGGCAGATTTACTTCAGGCAGGAAAAATTGATGAATTCTGCAACAGCTTTATGCCTAAAAAAGTAATTGAGGCTATTTTACCAGATAACAGTCATAATGAAAGTTTGGAAGTTGTCAAGGAAAGTAAAAGGAAAGTCCATTTCCTCTTTTATCCACTCAGACCCGGATCTTATAAAGTAAGTTTTGAGTTTATGAATTTAGAACGCCGATCTGAATCACGTTATGAAAGAGACAGCGGTTATTATAATTTTGCGGTTAAACACGACAATTCTGAAACATTTTTAAATATTGAGATCTATCTTTTTGAAGATAAAATTTATTTGACAAAGTATAAAAATTAAATGCGGCGCAGATTGAAGAAATTGCAAGGAGCTTTGTAAAATCTTTTGCAGATGCCTTTGAGGCTTATGGCCTCAGTAAAGGTTATAATTTGGATAAACAATTTTATAAATATATGGCCTGGGGGGGACGGGCTTATAGAAACCGATGCATTGATGAAGTTGCCTGAGGCAGACAGAAAAAGAATATCCAATACCGTTGAAATTGAGTTCAGGGGCAAGATGATCTGGGTAATGTCAAAGCTCAAAAAGGTAAAAAAGCAGGATGCTAATATATGTATCATGAAAAAACATAAAAATATCGTTTTACTATTGGTTGGTTGGTGTATGAGCGGATGTTCTATTGTGCAGACAAAATTGATCCCGACTAATAACAAAGGAGGATATACTGTGACTATAGGTAAAGGGTAGCCGGGCAGTACACCGGAGACTGTTGATTTTCTGATAAAGGACGAGACAAGCGTAACTATTCGCGAGCACGTCCTTGATGTAAAAACTCGCAAACCCCTCAGGAGTTCACAATTGACCGACGGCTGTTTTAAATTTTTTACCACCCAGCAGGGTGAATATTCTTTCAGGACCCGAAACCTGCAGAGTAATTCATTTTACCTGCAAGCTGTGGTCTATCCCTACCTGGCAGTTGAGACCGATTACATCGATATCTATAATAAAAAAGAAGTGATCGTGGATTTTCATTTGATGATGGATGAAAGGCCTTTGTCTGACTGCTCCGGAACGGGCAGTGAGAGGCACAAAAAAGTACAGGAGCAGCTTAATAATTTAAAATAAGGCTGTTTTTTAATTGTACAAAAGCCGAGCATAATGCTGCAGGGTATGGATTAATAGAGATTACGTTAATGGATTGTTAAGGGCTGCTGGCGGAATTTAGTTCAGAGCAATCATTATTCTCAATTGTATATACTATTTTTTTAGGGAGCTTTTTCCCGCTATACGTTCCAATCTTTTGTGCAGGGTCCGGCACAAAAGTATTTCAACTGCTATCAGGGCTAGGCTGCCGGACAGCCCTTTTTATTTTGGAGAACTGCATATTCAGGCCCAATTACTGTAGCGGGCCTTTCAGCTTTATTAATTATGCACCTTTTATACTGATGCAGTAAACATGGTATATTACTATTCCTTAGCATACTAAATTAGTCAGGTTACAAAAAAAGGCGTCCAATTGTCTTCAATTGGCGCCATTTGGCTGTGTTGTGACAGGAACAAAATAAGACCATATAACTTGATATTTAATTGAATATTTAAAATATATTTTTAAATGTAAAAAAACTGGATATCTTAAGATTCTCGTTACACAAGTGATATTCTTTAATTTGTGAATATGAGATGTTTTAGTAAATTTATCAAGTTTTAACTTTGCAAATTAGAATTTAAACCAGTTAAAGTAGTATGAAACCAGAATTAACCACTTTGAAAAAACTATGCGATATGCTCGCTTTTATGAACTTACCTGTTTACTCCTATAATGATACAGATGATTTTGCTATTCTCAAAATACATGAGATGGGATTAAAAATGCCTTATTTAACGCCAACATTCAGACCTGATTTTTATACTATCATGATTGTTCTGGATGGAGAAGGCACTTTAGTATCGGGAAATGAAGTTTTTGAAGTTGGACCAGGAAATGTTTTCATGAAGCGGCCAGATGTATATTTCTCTAGTGGCTGGACTAAAATGATTACTGTTTATAATATTAGTTTCAGCAGGTATTTCATTGAAAAAAATTTACCGCTAGGTATGGATGACTTTTTGGAAATGGACAACTGCAATGGAATAAATTATCTTTTTAGTAAAAAAGATATTTCTCAGTTTGAAGACCTTTGCTTGGAAATTTATAATGAAGCGGTTTCTATGACAGCCTTCAGATATGAAATGATTTCAAACCTTCTTATTCATATTCTTTTACTCATTCAACAACGTCAGGATACATTGCAGATAGAAAATCAAAATGAAAAAAACGATGTTATTTTTAGTGCTTTCTGCAGAAATATGGACAAGAATTTTAACATGCTTGCATCTGGAGAAATTGATTTCTTATTTCGTGGACGGGAACATGCGGGGTTACTAAATTTAAGCGAAAATAATCTGGCCAAAATTATAAGTAAAAGTTCTGGCAGGACAATCAATCAGTGGATAAACACAAAATTGATTGATGAAATTACATATCTTCTTAAAAATACAGATAAGTCTATGAAGGAGATAGCTGAGTTGTATGCGTTTGCTGAACTTAAACAGTTTTACAATTTCTATAAAAAGCAAACAAATAAAACTGCCATTGCAGTAAGAAATGATTTTAATGAATCCCAAAATGAACTAATGCACATCTACAGAGGCGATAGTGTAAACATCCGTCCAAGCTGGTAATCAGTTGAGTTAAAACTCACGACAGAAGTTATATTCGGATTGCTTAACTCACAGATTCTTATGAGTTGACTTTAATACAATAACCTTAGATTAAAGTGGATAAGATTTCTTTACTATGTGGTTTTATCCTTTTGTGTTTCTTTTTCGATAATCAGCCGGTGACAATCCAGTATGTTTCTTAAAGAAAATACTGAAATACGACATGTAGGAAAAACCAAGCATATAAGCGATTTCCTTTATTGAATGGCGAGAATCCTCCATCAAAATTTTAGCAGTGCTGAGTGTTTTTTCCGCGATTAACTGTCCGCCAGTTTTTCCGGTTTTTTCTTTTAAGACACTTGAGAGGTAATTTTCATGGAGTTGCTGCATTTCAGCGTAATCTTTTATGTAAAGCGTTCTATTAATTTTGCCCTGTAATAATTGATCATAATGGTATTCTAAATTTTGTGTAAAATCCTTTAGAATATCTGGATTACGATCTGGCGTAGTATGGATCTTATACCCTTCCCAATATTCCTGTTTAATTTTCAATAAAAATCTGGTCAGTAAATTGGCGCATATCTTTTTTTGTAAAGGGGAGTCTCTTTGTAGTTCCTCCACTATTAGCAGAAGTATTTTTTTCAGTTCAGCTCTAAATTCTTTTGAGGTTTGCAAAGGAACCTGTCTTTCAAAGAGTAAAAATGGAAAGGTCTTGTAAATTGAAATTCCGCCATATTTTGAAATGAAATTTTCTGTAAAGAGCAAGCCGTATGATTCAGTAACAGAATACCAGGTTAACTGCTGGAGCTCTCCTGGCTTGTTTACAAAAAACATTCCCGGTTTAATAGTAAATGGCTGTTTGTCAACAATAATTTTACCCTGGGCTTCTATAAGAAATCCTATTGAAAAAAAGGTAGTATAAAATAAAGGAGTGCTCCACGGAAATGTATGGTCCCGATGCAGCAGGCGTGAGTTCACAAAAGAAAATTCCTCATCTCCCAAGTGTCCGTTTGATAATTCATTGCCCATGATTTCCACTGTTTCGTAAAAATCAGTAAATTTTGGTTTTTTGTCGTTTTCCATTTTCTAAGGACTTAATATTTAAATAATAATTTTACGCGTGTAGATTTTCAGGTAATAACGGTTAGAAAAGGGAGCGGGCATAGAATTATATGGTTATTAATTTTTTATTAAAGATATTTTATTTTTCAAATTGATTCATAATAAATTCTTTCCTGATAAAGCCGGGTGCCAGTAAAGTCTGGGATTTAAAATAGCTGTGAAAAGTTGTCATATCATTAAAGGCAAACATTCCTGCAATTTCTCTTACTGATTTGTCAGAATGTTTTAAAAGATAATTAATCTCATCAATTAGTTTATCGTTGATCCAGTCGTTAACAGTTCTATTTGTAGCATTACTAATTAGTCTGCAAAGGTAATTTTCATTAAGATTAAGTAATTGCGCATGCTCTTTGGTTCTTAAAACAGAAGCGTTTTTGCCTGCAAGAAGACTATTGAAATTATCTTCAAGATTTTGACGAAAGGCAATTATAATGGGATGATATTTGTCTGTTCTGATATTCTGTTTTTTTCGATTTCTTAACTGGAGCTGAATTATATATAATAGGTTAAGGGTCAGATTGGCAATTAATTCCTGTTTGTAAGATGTAGTCGAATTCAAAATAGTGTGAATTTCAATACAGATCTGCTCGAAATAAAGCATGTTTTTTTTTGTCAGCGATTGCATAAAGCCATTGCTCTTGTCTGAATCCATAATAGTATCGATACCTTCAGGAAAATATTCTAAAACAAAATCCTTGCTGAAACATATATTATACACCTTGACAATATTGTTCCACCTGCAGGATAAGAATGAATCAGGCCGGGAAATAAATATATGGTTGGAACGAAGTTCAAATGTATCGTTCCCTACCATACATGTACCGGATCCGTTGACAATAATCGTTAAATTATAAAATTCAGGACGAAAAGTTGGTGAATGACAGGGAGTTAGTATGTCCAATTCATGTATTTTCAGAACGGTAAAATCGGTATCGTTCAAATAGTTATCAGGCTGCTTCATAAATGCCAGACAATCTTTTAGTTTACTTAAAGTGGTTAGCTGTGGTGTCATTATAATAGGCTTGTATACAATTTTTTAGCTTTAAATTGTTTACTAATTTTTTTCAAAATTGCATAAAATAATAATAATAGGCAGGCAGCAATTTGGACTTAAAATTATAAAATTTAAAGATTTAAGACTACACGAAGACTTTTTTTAGGCCCTTAAAGATATATTGTAGTAAGTTTCTTATATAAATGATAGTTTATGTTACCTAAAAATTTATGGACTAAAATTATTTTTAAGAAAGCGCATCACTTTAAAAATTTTGCATTGTCACTTCTCACTCAAAATTTAAAAAATTATCCAAATCTAGGATTATTATAATTTTTAGTGAATTTTTCACAGTTAGTACGTCTTTCTACTGCTATAATTTTGCTTTAAATAATCAAAGGATCTACAAGAAGGGTATTTAGAATGATTATTAGATGCCTGCAATCATTTGATCTTTAATAAAATTCATCAATATAATTAACCAATAAATAATATAGATATGAAAAAATTCCCGCTACCGCCATTTACACTAGAAACGGCACTGGAAAAGATACAGTTAGCAGAAGATGGATGGAACAGCCGCGATCCTGAAAGAGTAGCGCAGGCTTACACCATAGATTGCGAATGGAGAAATCGTCACTTATTTATAAACGGCCGCCAGGAAATTATTGATTTTCTGTCTGATAAGTGGGAGCGAGAACTTGATTACAAACTAAAAAAAGAATACTGGGCACATACAGGGAATCGCATTGCTGTGAGGTTTGAGTATGAATATCGTGATGTAAACGGACAATGGTTTAGAGCGTACGGAAATGAAAATTGGGAATTTGATGAAGATGGCCTGATGAAAAAAAGATTTGCCAGTATAAATGATCTGTCTATAAATGATAGTGACAGAAAGTTTATTTGATTGAAGAATAGAAACAAATTAAAATAACCCTATTAAAATTAAAATTATGAAAACAAGTTACCACACAAAAAAAATCAACGGTGTAGAAATTTTCTACAGAGAAGCAGGAGATAAACAAAAGCCAACACTGGTTTTATTACATGGTTATCCAACGTCATCACACATGTTCCGCAATTTGATCAATTATCTTGCAGATGATTTTCATGTAATTGCTCCGGATTATCCAGGTTATGGAAGAAGTGAACAGCCTCCAATAGCTGATTTCGATTATACTTTTGAAAACTTCAGTACTATTGTTAAAACGTTATTAGATGAACTGGGTATCAAAAAATTCAGTCTTTATTTAATGGATTATGGTGCGCCGGTTGGTTTTAGAATTGCAAGCAGAAATCCGGACAGTATCGAGACGCTGATTGTACAAAACGGTTGTGCTTATGAGGAAGGTCTTGAAACTTTCTGGGATCCGTTTAGAGCACTTTGGAAAGATAGAAATGACAAAGAAGCTGCTGCTACATTAAGCACTTTTCACGCTCCTGACGGACTAAAATGGCAATATACACACAACGTTCCGGATACTTCGGTAGTTTCTCCAGACAACTGGGAGGTCGATTTAAGACACTTAGGACGCCCTGAAAATGGTGATATTCAATTGGCACTTTTTTACGATTACAGAACCAATGTACCCTTATATCCGGAATGGCAGGAATATTTTAGAAAATACAATCCTGAAATGCTGATCGTATATGGAAAAGATGATTATATTTTTCCAGGTGTAGGTGCTGAAGCGTTCAAAAAAGATGTTAAGAATCTTGAGTTCCATTTATTCCCAACCGGACATTTTGCACTGGAAAGTTTTGGTGATGAGATTTCAGAACTTATAAAAGATTTTCTTAAAAGAAAAACAGCTAAAAATTAATCATTTAAGAAAAATAAATGACTAATAAATCTATCGAGGAGCAAGTAAATTCAGTTGTTCATAAAAGCATTAATGTAAACGGAACGGAAATTTTTTACAGGGAAGCAGGAGATGAGGCAAAACCAAATCTATTGTTACTTCATGGATATCCTTCTTCATCACATATGTTTAGGAATGTTATTCCGGTGCTCTCTGAACGATTTCATATTCTTGCTCCCGATTTACCAGGCTTTGGCTTTAGTGCAGTTCCATCAAAAGATGTATTTGAATATACTTTTGAAAATTTTGCCAGGATTGTAACAGGTTTTTTGACCAAACTAAATATTAAGAAAACGAGCTTTTATCTTTTTGATTATGGAGCTCCTGTCTTGATGCATGTAATTGCAAAAAATCCGGCAGTAGTTGATATGCTCATTTTTCAGAACGGGAATATATATGAAGAAGGTCTTGGAGATGGAATTAAGAACGCAATGATTTTTTTCAATGATGATACAAAAGAAAATCATGCAAAACTGGCAAGGCTAGTTGAACCCGAATATATTAGATGGGAATATCTTACTGGTGTTTCCGATCTGTCTAAGATTGCTCCGGAATCCTATATGATAGATGAATTTTTAATGCAGAGAGCAGGATTAAAAAAGATTCATTTATTAATTAAAAAAGACTACGGAAATAATCTGGCTTTTTATCCGGCATGGCAGGAAAGAATTAGAAAATCACAATTTCCGACATTAATCGTTTGGGGGGGAAATGATGAAGTGTTTAAAAAGGAAGGAGCATTGGCTATTCATAATGATCTGCCGGATTCTAAGTTGGTTTTTTATCCTACTGGTCACTTTGCCTTAGAAGAATTTGGAACTGAAATCGCCAGGGAAATTATTAGTTATTACGAATCACTACAACAAAACTAAAAATGGAAAATTATCTGCAATTTGGGCTGTTATTCTTAGCCGCTGTAGTAGGCGGGGCTGTAAACGCATTTGCCGGAGGCGGTGGATTTATTGTGTTTCCAAGTTTAGTTTTAAATGGAGTAACTTCCATACGAGCTAATGCTATGACTTGTGTATCGATGTGGTTTGGAAATGTTGCGAGTGTCAAGGCGTTTAAAAACGATATTCGTATAGTGTCAAAAGATTTGAAAATTATTTTACTAATCAGCGGAATCGGCGGATTATGCGGAGCGGTGGTAATGGTCATGACAGATCCTAAAACCTTTAAGTCTCTTGTTCCTTACTTTCATCTTATATCTTGGGGTACATTTGCTTTTAGTAAACCCATACTTGGATATTTCCAAAAAGTTACTACTGCAAGTGAGCATTTTGAATATTCACACAAAAAACTGATACCATTATTCTTGATTAATTTTTACGGAGGCTATTTTAATGCTGGAATAGGAATTATGATTCTAACACTTTTTACCCTTTATGGGATGAAAGAACTAAATGAAATGAATGGCCTAAAAGTTTTAATGGTTGCCGTAAATAACGGAATTGCGGCATTATGTTTTGTGTTTTCCGGCTTAATAGACTGGAAAATAACAATTGTACTGACCATTGGAGGAATTATAGGAGGCTATTACGGTGCAGTATTTTCACGCCATTTGAATCAGGAACTTGTCAGGAAATTAATTATAGTGATTGGTGGTTTAATAGCTGTTTATTTCTTTACAATGTCTTAGTATCGCACATAACTTGTGGTTTTTTAGAGTAAATTAATTGATTGTCAATTAGTTAATTTGTATTTTGTTAATCACTGATATTAAAATTTGGTATCTTTAGATTAAATCTTATAAAATAGTGTTAACCATTAAAATTTAAAAATGAAAAGTATAGGAATTAATGGCTTTGGCCGTATTGGAAGAGCAGCTCTCAAAATTATATTAGATACTCCAGGGCTGGAAGTTGTCGGAATCAATGATCTTATGAGTATTGAGAATGCAGTATATCTTTTAAAGTATGACAGTATATACGGCAGATTTGACAAAGAGGTTACAATTAATGGTGATTACATCATTGTCGAAGGTAAGTCAATAAGATATACCGCGATAAAAGACCCCGCAGAATTACCATGGGCATCATTAAAAGCTGAGGTTGTAATAGAAAGCACCGGATTTTTTACCAATAAACCAGATGCAGAGAAACACATAGCTGCAGGCGCAAAGTTTGTGGTGATATCAGGACCAACAAAAGATACTCCAACAATTGTACATGGAGTAAATACTGAAGAAGGGAAAGTGGCTATTTTTTCATGTGCGAGCTGCACCACTAATAATATTGGACCGATTATAGAAATTTTGGGACGCAGAATTGGTGTAAAAAAGGCCATTCTTAATACAACACATGCTTACACAGCATCTCAAACGCTGGTAGATGCACCATCAAAAAGAGAGCCCCGCATGGGACGTGGAGCAGCAATAAATTCTGCACCTGCAGCAACAGGAGCAGCCATTGCTGTCACAAAAGCACTTCCCGAATATGTTGGCAAATTTGATGGCATTGCAGTACGAGTTCCTGTGCCGATTGGTTCAATATCAGACATTACGTTTGTTACAGAACGTCCAACTTCTGTAGAAGAAATTAATACCATTCTGGCAGAGGAAGCTAAAACTGAAAGATATAAAAAAGTAGTCGATGTAAGCGATGAACCTTTGGTTTCTTCGGATATGATAAAAAATCCGTTTGCTGCGACAGTAGATCTTGAAATGACGCGGGTAGTAGATGGAGACCTTGTAAAAGTAATGGCGTGGTATGATAACGAATGGGGATTTACAAACCAAATGGTTAGGCAGATTCAGGAATTATAAATTCAAATAAAATCATCTTACTTTAGTTTTAAAAAAACCTCCAAAATTTATGATTTTGGAGGTTTTATATTTATAAATTTCAAAGTTTAATCATGATTTTTTTATCTTATCTGATAATACTTTCCTGATCTCTTCTACAGGATGGTTGACACTTAAAATAGTGCCTTTTTCATCAAGTAAGTACTTGTAAAGAATGTTTTCTATTCCCGTAGTTTTCTCCTTTTTTTTGCTCCTCATCAAATAGGTTTGTCCAGTTTAATTTATCTATTGCTATGGAAATTCACTACTTCAATCATTTTGTAATTTGTATGTGGTAAATTTATACAAGCAAACCATTAAGTATATTAATAATAGTGTTTTTATACTTTTAATTCAGCTTACTATCAGTGTCTTTTATAAATTTAATCAGACCCTTCATATATGTTTCCTGGTCATCATACATACTCATATGGCTGCCTTTGTCACAGTAAAGATAAGTTCCGTTTTTAACCTGAGTAGAAATCCATTCCATATGTTTAGGATCCATAGTATCGTATTTTGCTCCTATGGATAAGGTAGGTACCGTAATTTTTGAGAGTTGGTTTTTAATATCCCATTTTTCAAGTTTTCCCGAAATATCAAATTCGCTCGGTCCTTGCATGGTTACATAAAGAGATTCATTAATTTTTCCGAAAGATCGGCTCAACGGTTCCGGCCATGAGCTTATATCCATTTTGATAATATGTTTGGCGTAGAAATTAGGAATCAGCAATTCCATATATTTTGGATTTTTATAATCTTTGTTTTTTTCAATTTCTCTTAATTGGACTAAAACCTCTGGATCCATTTCTTTGGCAAGAACATCAGAATATTTACTATAATCGATGGCACTCATCATCATATTGGAAATAATTAAACCTTTAATATTTTGTTGGTATTTTAATGCATATTCTGCTGCAAGAATACCACCCCATGAATGTCCTAACAAATAAAAATTATCCTTATTAAGATTTAATGCCTGGCGTACCTGTTCAATTTCTTCAACAAAACGCGGCAAATCCCAAAGTGCAGGATCATTTGGGTTGTCAGAATTTCCGGTACCCAATTGATCATAATAAATAAATTCAATTCCTTCCTGAGGAAGGAAACTTTCCATACATTCAAAATATTCGTGTGTGGCTCCCGGACCTCCATTAAGAAGTAATACCTTGATTTTTGGATTATTTCCAATTGTTTTGGTCCATACATTAAATTTGCCTTTGGGAGTTGTAATTTCTACAACTTTGACACCTCCTGTTTTTATTCCTTTAGAATTGTCCTTTAAATAATTTTTTTCACTTGAGCTTTCTTTTTGTAACTGACTTTCTTTGTTGCAGGCAGTTAGAAATAAAGCTGTAAAAAGCAATGGAATAATTCTTTTGTAAGTAATCATGAATGTTGTTTTAAATTAATATTTTATTATTGAGCATGTAAAATTATTTTGTATTGAACACTACAAAAAAGATTAAAAAAATAGCTTAGCTCAGAATGCTAAGCTGCATTTCTATTTGGGCAGCAAGTATTTTTTTATCTGGATACATACGTCTGATGACATTTAATCCGCTCCAGAATGTAACAAGATATCGGCCTAAAATTTCAGGACTGGTCCGGTTAATTATTTTTCCTTCCTTTTGTGCCTTGTCGATAGCCCAAATGTAGATTTGCTCCATTTCTCTTAAAATAACAAGAGCTTCCTGCTGAAATTTTGTATCGACAAAAGTCATTTCTATTATAGTATTAACTACAAGACATCCCATCAGGTGACTATGAGGTTCAGTTTCCGCAAGCGATCGAAAAAAATCCTTTAATACATCAAGAGGAGAGTCACTTTGAATAAGTTGTTCTTTAAAATTTTTTAAATCATTTCTTCGAAGTTGAAGTGCTTTGGAAAAAAGTTCTTTCTTTCCTCCCTTAAAAGTGTTATAAAAACTGCCGCTGCCAATCTGCATTGCTTCAAGCAGATCTTCAAGTGAAGTGGGAGTAAATCCCTTTTCCCAAAAGACAATTTGTGCTTTTCTTAATAGCTCTTCTTCATTAAAAATTGTTGGTCTTCCGCGCATTATTATTTTTGTAATGTTCAATACAAAAATAACTCTTTTCTATTAAATTCAAAAATTTTATTTCTGTTTTTGATATCACGCCATGTATATATCCTAAATCTTTAATATTTATAATTCTTGATAAGTTTTCCATAGAAATTGAAGTTGAGTTTCGAATTAGTTTTGCTCTATCGAAAACGAAATCATACAATCAAGATTTTAAAAGCTAAGAATTAGAGTGTAAGAATCTTATAAAATACCAAAGGCAAACAACCGAAAATATCTCAGTATTAACTAACTAAAAAAAATAAGAAAATGACTAATTACGATACACTAACAGAGGCAATAGATACAAAACAAGCTGAAGGGTACACATTTGATTTTAATCTTAGTAACTCAACATTAAGCTGTAAAACGTTGAATAAAACATTTGAATCCAGTGAATTCAATGTTGATGCATTTTATCGTTTTGAAGGTGATTCTAATCCTGATGATTCGTCAATACTATATGCAATACAAACCGAGTCTGGAGTAAAAGGACTATTGGTCGACGCTTATGGGGCGTATAGTGATAACTTGAATGCAGCAATGATTCAGAAATTGAAGATGAGATAAATAGTATCAATACACCATAAAAAAATATAAAAGAAAGTGAATAACCAAAAAAAGTACACATGGAATTTACAACAAAAAGATTGGACACAGAAAAGAATAAGCATTTCTGGGTTACGGATACATCTCTAAATGTGACATCAGGATTTACATTAAATTCTAATGAAGCAAATAATGCTATTCTTAAAAAAGTAATTGAAAATTATGAACATGATTTTCAAATTTCACCAGAAGGGCACTACGTTGTGGTATTAGACCGTAAAATTGAAACTTCAATAGGAATAGAAAATGATTTTTTTTCTGGGGGTACATTTTTAATAGGAGCAACAGTCAGAGAAGTACAGAAAACTAAAAAAATAAAAACGCAAGTCAGTCCTTCGTTTTTGATTTATAAAACTTTAAAATCATACGCCATGCCATTTTTAAATTGGAGGCGTTTTATAAATGATTCTCGAATATTAGATATATAATGTTTTTATTCATAACACTTTAAAATAAAAAAATGAACGATTTAAATGCCATAGGATTAAATGCTGTAAAAAGTGAAGAATTAGCCTGTCAATTGAATGATTTGCTTTCTAACTATTCAATATTTTATCAAAATGTGAGAGGTTATCATTGGAATATTAAAGGCGACGATTTTTTTGTATTACATCAAAAATTTGAAGACTTATATAATAATCTCTTTTTAAAAATTGATGAAGTTGCCGAAAGAATACTAACATTAGGATTCAGACCAAATCACAATTTTACCGAGTATTTTAAAACGGCCTCAATATTAGAAACAAACGAGGTAATTGACGGACAACATTCTGTAGATAAAGTTTTAGAATCTCTTGGAATCCTTTTATCTAAACAAAGAGTAATTCTTGATCTTTCTGCAGAAATAGATGATACAGGAACTAATAGTTTGATGAGTGATTATATTCGGGAACAGGAAAAAATGGTGTGGATGTATTCTGCATATATAAAAAGTTAGACCGGTAACTACAGTTTGAAATACTATATAAATATTATGAAAAATAAATTATTTGAAACAAGCGAATCATACGCACCTTTAATTTTAAGGTTTATCCTCGGTTTTGTTGTGTTGATGCATGGTATGCAAAAATTATTTGGGCTGTTTGGAGGTCTGGGCTTTTCGAAGACAATGGTATTCTTCACTCAAATGGTAGGATTGCCCTGGATTATGGGCTTTTTAGTAATCATTCTGGAAACCGTGGGCGCGATTGCACTCCTTATCGGACTCGGAACAAGAGTGATTTCATTTTTCTATATAATTCTTCCTTTGGGAATGATATTTACCACACATCTTAAAAATGGTTTTTTTATGAATTGGTTTGGAACGCTAAAGGGAGAGGGATACGAATACTTCATTCTTTGGATAGGAATGGCTCTTGCCTTATTTATCTTGGGTGGAGGTAAATATGCTATAGACAAAGTTTTCATTAAAAGAGAATAGTTATACTGGAATAAATTGGAACATGCTTCAATGAAAATAAATTTTAAAAAATGTGAAAAAATATTTTCTGATACTCGTTATTGTATTTAGTTCAGCTGTTTATGCACAGCAGGTGAATGAATTTAAATTTTTAAGGTATAATGATGTTATTTCGATTGATAGCACAAACCAAAGTTTTTATTATAAAATCAAACAAATAACGATATCCAAAAAGTCTCAGGCATTTCTTTTTTTTGGAGCTGAAAACAGGACGCAATACCAACTTTTTGAGAATGAAAATTGGGACGATAGTTATAGAGACGATAATGGTTTTATACTCAACAGAGCTCTTTTTTATGCTGATTTAAAAATAGGAAATTCGTTTCGTTTGTTCAGTCAATTACAAAGCAGTACTTCTGTTAGTAGAAGAGATCCCAATCCTTTGGAAGAAAATCCTTTAGATGTCCATCAGTTATTTATCGACGCTAAGGTACATAGTTTAAGCTTTAGGATGGGAAGACAGGAATTATATTATGGATCTCAAAGATTGATTTCAGTTAGAGAAGGACCAAACAGCAGACAGGCATTTGATGCGATGAAAATCACTTATCATAGGAACAATTTTTCTGCGGATGCTTTTTATGGCTATTTTGTAAAAAACAGGTTTGGAAATTTTAATGATAAGATCGATGCAAACACAAAACTATCTGGCTTGTATGCGAGTATAAATAGAATTAAATATTTTAATAACATAGAAATCTACATTTTAAATATTCAGAAATCCAATAGTACTTACAATACTTTTTCTGGCAGGGAAAATAGAAATACAATGGGGTCAAGAATTTATGCGAATTATTCTGACTGGAATTATGATATAGAAGCTGCATATCAATTTGGGAAGTTTGACAATAAAAAAATTAGTGCCTGGACATTTTCAATCAACAATTCTTTCAGTTATGACGTGAATAAAGCAAAACAAAAAATAGGTTTAAAAGCGGAATATATCTCAGGTGATAAAATTCAAAATGACGGGACTATAGGAACATTTAATCCCCTTTTTCCCAGAGGGGCATACTTTGGATTAGCTGCTTTAATTGGGCCATCAAACTTAGTTGACATTCATCCCTATCTGGAATTTCAGTTAACAAAAAAATTAAATTTCAATATCGATTATGATATGTTTTGGAGAGCTTCGGTAAATGATGGTATATATCAGCCAAATGTTTCAGTATTGTTCGACAGTTCCAATTCAACTTCAAAAAAAATAGGAAATCAATTGGGAACTTCATTTGATTATACTTTTAGTAAATACCTGAATTTAACTGTAGAAGGAACATGGTTTCAAAGTGGAAATTTTATTAAAGATGTGAGTAATGGAAAGGACATATTATTTACAGCTACTACGCTCACTATAATTTTATAAATAGATCAATATATTGATGTGATAGCCACGAAACGTTAAAACACAATTAATTCAATAAAATTGAAAATAAAACTTAATAATACAATTAATATAACCATAAAATTTTTTAAAATGAGAAAATCAATTACAACAGCGGCGGTCATTTTAATGACTGCTTTCGGAACATCAATTCAGGCTAGCACGGCTAGCCAAAGTACAATTGTTATAGTGCATGGAGCATGGTCTTCAGCTAAAGACTTTAAGGAAGTTGAAGCATCGCTGAAGAAAGATGGTAATGAGGTGATAACGGTAAATTTGCCTGGTCACGGCGATGATAATACGCCTGTAACATCTTTGACGCTTCAGCGTTATGTAGACGTTGTCAAAAAAGCAATTGGAACAAAGAAAAACATTACTTTGGTAGGGCATAGTTTTGGAGGAATGGTCATCAGCGCCACCGCTGAGCAGATTCCCGGACAGATCAAAAAACTAGTTTACCTTTGTGCGTTTTTGCCAAGTAATGGAGAGAGTCTTTTTTCAATTTCCGCAGCTGATAAAGAAACTCATATTGGGCAGTACATACAGCCAGATGAAAAATCTGGTGTGGTAGGAATTGCTAAAAATGGCATTTTGGATTTTTTTGCCGCAGATGCACCAAAGAAAATAGCAGATGTATTGGTACCTAATTTTAAACCAGAACCACTGGGACCTCTTGCAACTCCGGTAACACTTACGGCTGCCAATTTTGGTAAGTTAGATAAGGTATATATTTTTACCGAATATGATCACGCCATAGGCCTGACCTTGCAAAAAAGTATGGCAAAAAGTGCTAATATAACAAAAACATATTCTTTACCTACGAGTCATACACCGTTCTTCTCGCAGCCCGCTGTGGTCGCGGCTATTTTAAGTCAGGAAGCAAAATAATATTGCAATTGGATTAAACTTATAAAAGGTCTTTACTATTAATTTAGAAAACTTCTGTTGGTCATATTTTCTATGATTAACAGAAGTTTTTTTATACAATATTTTTTATTTACGCCTAACCAAAATCAGTATTACACTATATTTTATTCTTAATAACTCAACCAAAAAAATAAGTTTTGTCAATGTAAAACGATAAAACTTGTAAATCTTAGTTTTTTATAATTTATAGTGAATTATTCACAGAAAATAACGTCTTCAATAGCTGTAATTTTGTTTCAACAAATAGAGGAATTGATTGGTGAAGGTTTAATAGAATTTAAATTTTACAGAAAATAACCATTTGAATATTAGGCTTTAAAGTTACAACGAATTACAGTGTTTTGTATTTCTACCATTAAAAAGTCACAAAAAAATGCCTTTACTATTTAAAAATAATAATATGAAAACAATAAAAAATATAGTGCTTGTCCATGGTGCATTTGCAGATGGCTCAGGGTGGAGAGGTATATATGATATACTTAATACAAACGGTTATAAGATAACAGTGGTACATAATCCGTTAACATCATTAGAAGATGGTATAAAAGCTGTACATCTGGCTTTAGACAAACTAGACAGTAATGCTGTTCTTGTAGGACATTCATATGGCGGGGCTATAATTACGGAAGCCGGTAACCACCCGAATGTGGCTGCATTGGTTTATGTGGCAGCATTTCAGCCGGGAGACGGCGAAACGGCTTTACAATGGATACAAACTGCTCCGCCTGCACCGGAGAGTGGAATTCTACCTGCTGATGAAAATGGTATTATTTATTATGAAAAGGACAAATATCATATGGGAATATGTGCTGATTTGAGTGAAGCAGATGCTGGGTTTATGTATGCTTCGCAAGGCGCATTTTATGCTAAAGGATTTATAACACCGATCAAAAATGCAGCCTGGAAATCAAAACCTGCTTACGGCGTAATTGCAACAGAAGACAAGAGTATTCCAACAGAAATACAGGAAGCAATGTACAAACGTTCAAAAACAGATGCTACCTATGTAAAGGGAAGTCATGCGGTTTATATTTCCCAGCCCCACGCTGTAGCTGATGTCATTATTAAAGCTTCACAAACAGATTAATTTCTTAAAAAGTTTTGGAATGACATTTTACATTGATTAAATCAAACAAGATTAATAATATTTAAAACAGTCAAAATGAGAAAATATGCAATTTTAGTACTCATAATAATATTTCTTTCTTGTCAAAAAGACAAAAAAGCAATTGACAATGCAGCAGCTGATCTAATTGTTACCAATGGAAAAATAGCCATTATGGATAAAAACAATACGATGGCCGAAGCGATAGCTGTAGAAGGTGGAAAAGTGATAGCGTTTGGAACAAGTTCAGAAATGCTAAAGCTAAAAGGAGATAAAACGAACGTCATTGATGCTAATGGACGTACGATTATTCCCGGATTGAATGATTCTCATTTGCATTTAACCAGAGGAGGACGTTTTTATAATGCTGAGTTAAGATGGGACGGTGTGAAGTCCTTGAAAAAAGCTTTACAAATGTTAAAAGAACAAGCAGCAAGAACGCCAAAAGGGCAATGGGTAAGAGTAGTGGGAGGTTGGAGTCCTTATCAATTTGAAGAAAAGAGATTTCCGACAGTTCAGGAAATCAATGAAGCGACAGGAGATGTTCCGGCATTTGTATTGTTTCTATACAGCCGTGCCTGGATGAATAAAAGTGGTATGAAAGTGCTCAAAATTGATGAAAATACAAAACCACCAGAAGGAAGTTCGTATGAAAAAGGACCAGATGGTAAATTGACAGGAGTATTTTTAGCGGAGCCAAATCCTACCATTCTTTACGCCGGAATAGGAGCATTACCTCCAATGACTGGACAGGAAATGTCAAATTCTACCAAGCAGTTTTATAGAGAATTAAACAAATATGGCATCACCAGTGGTATTGATGCCGGAGGTGGAGGACATGTTTTTCCGAAAGATTACAGCGCAACAAAATCACTTGCTGATGCGGGTAAAATGCCTATAAGACTGTCTTATTATTTATTTCCTCAAAATAAAGGGAAAGAGTTTGAAGAGTTTCAAAATTGGATCGCTACAAATAAAGTGGGTAACAATGGAGAAATTCATTTGGATCACGGTTATGAGTTAGAAGGAGGAGGAGAATTTCTGACCTGGAGTGCAGGGGATTTTGAAAATTTTTTAGCACCGCAGCCTATGCTGGAAGATAGGCCATCGTGGAGGAATGATATTAAAAAAGTCATTCGTCTGCATGTTGATAGTGGCTGGCCGTTTAGAATTCATGCAACCTATGGTGAAACTATCTCTAATTTATTAGATGTTCTGGAAGAAGTTAATAAAGAAACCAATGGGAAATTAGCAAAAGAAAGATGGTTGTTTGACCATGCAGAAACCGTTACTGAAGCTCAGTTGAAAAGAGTTAAAGCCCTTAACGGCGGAATTGCTATTCAAGCCAGAATGGCTTATGCCGGAGAATATTTTGTCGAAAGATATGGAGCTGCTAAAGCCCAATATGCACCTCCTTTGAAATTAATGATCAAAATGGGAATTCCTGTCGGAGCAGGAACAGACGGGACACGAGTTGCCAGCTATAATCCGTGGCCTGCCTTATATTGGATGGTTTCAGGTAAAACCGTGGGAGGCCTGCAATTAAGCGCCCCTGATAACTTACTTACAAGACAAGAAGCACTTTCATTATACACTAAAGGTAGTGCCTGGGTATCGAAAGAGGAAGCAGTAAAAGGTACTTTAGAGAAAGGAATGTATGCTGATTTTATACTATTATCGGATGATTATTTCACCGTGCAAGAAAGTAAAATTAAAGATTTATCAGCTGTACTGACAGTGGTAGGAGGTAATGTGGTTTTTGGTGACAAAGAATATATAAAACTAAACCCTGCTATTGAAAAAGCAATTCCGGATTGGTCACCAGTTAATTTCTATGGAGGTTATCAAAAAAAATAAATACCGGGAAATTATTTTCTCTAGATAATTTACTAAAACTAAACCATTAAAAATGAAAACAAAAACTATCATATCAGTATTAACCTTTATGTTTTTAATTCACTTTAAAACGTACGCAAATCTTTCAGTGGAAAAAAAACCGGTTTTTAAAGCTACTGTTTATAAACCTGTACAATACAAGACAATACTTGTTGACAGTTTAAAAATATTTTACCGTGAAGCAGGCGAAACAACCAAACCCACAATTATTTTATTGCATGGATTTCCTTCATCATCGCACATGTACCGAAATTTGATAAATGAACTATCAGATAATTACCATGTAATTGCTCCTGATTATCCGGGGTTTGGTCAAAGTAGTGCTCCGGATCCCAAGCGGTATCAATATACGTTCGATAACTTATCCGTTACAATAGAGCATTTTATTGATAAATTAAAAATTAAGAAAACCAGTTTTTATATCCAGGATTATGGAGGGCCAGTAGGTATGAGAATAGCAACAAGAAGAGCTGAACTGGTTCAGACTCTTATAATTCAAAATGCAAATGCTTATGTTGAAGGATTAGGAGAAGTTTTAAAACCTTTAATAGCATACATAGAAAAACCAAATGCTGAAACTGAAAAGGCAGCACGTTTTTTTCTGACCATTGATGCCACAAAATGGCAATATTTAACCGGTGCAGAAAACCCTGAGAAGATAGCACCAGACAGCTATAGTATTGACCAATATTACCTGGACAGACCAGGCAATGATGTTATACAATTAGCACTCTTTCGTGATTATGGATCTAATATAGCTCAATATGAAAAATGGCATCAGTATTTTACCAAATATCATCCGCCTATGTTAGTTATATGGGGTAAAAATGATCAGTTTTTTATCGCTGCGGGGGCAAATGCATATAAAAAAGATAACCCAAATGCAGAAGTTTATTTAGTAAACGGAGGTCATTTTGCATTAGAGGAGCACTATTCAGAAATTTCAAAACTTATACTAAATTTTTTAAGTAAAAAAGTTAAATAAGTAGACTCGGCAGTAGGTAATCAATTTAAAAATTGATTAAGAATCTTAATTAAAACAAGAGTTATATAAATCAAAAATAATTAAATAAATTTTTAACCATTAAATCAGAATCATTATGAAAAATTTAATTTTAGCAGCGGTAGTTGCATTGTCATCTGTAAGTGCATTTGCACAAAAACCAAGTCCTCAATTGTTAAACCCTAAAAATCATACATTGATTTTAGTAGATCATGAAGGTCAAATGGCGTTCGCGGTAGGGAATATTCCTGTAAGTCAATTGAGAACTAATACTGCAATGGTAGCAGGTGCATCTAAAATTTTTAAAGTACCTACTGTTATTACAACAGTGGCAGAGGGATCATTTAGTGGTCCGGTATTTCCGGAAGTTCAGGAATTCTATCCTAAATCAAGTACTAAGTATTTTGACAGAAGCACTATGAATTTTTGGGAAGATGCCAATGCTTATAAAGAAGTTGTGGGTAAAGGAAATAAAACACTGGTAATGGGTGGGTTATGGACTTCCGTTTGTATTGTAGGACCTGCATTATCAGCCATAAACGATGGATACACTGTTTATGTAATTACTGATGCAAGTGGCGATGTTACAGATGAAGCTCATAATCAGGCAGTAACCCGTATGGTTCAGGCTGGTGCAAGACCGATCACTTCTATGCAGTATTTATTAGAATTACAACGTGACTGGGGAAGGTCGGAAACTTATACAGCAGTGACAGACTTAGTTCAAAAATATGGTGGGTCATATGGAATTGGAGTTCAATACAGCAGAGCGATGCTTAAACACTAATTAATCATCATTTTAATTTATTGGCCTTTTGAATCCGGATACTTTTGCGAATAGCAGTTTTAAGTAAAAGCATTTGGAACAAGGCCAATAAAATTAATTTAAAAAAAATGGAAATCATGAAAAATATATTTTTCTCTTTAATGCGGTCAAATGTGGGAACTAAATTGAACGACGTTGCTTTGTTCTTTTTTAGAATTGCCGTTTCAATTGAACTTATTTACGCCCACGGGTTAAAAAAAATTGGTATTGGCACGGCATTGGCGGAAGTTGTGCCTAATCCTTTAGGGCTTCCTGAAGCTTTAAATCAAGTGTTCGCAACAGCTGCAAATCTGGTGATGCCTATTTTTATAATCTTAGGTTTAATGACGCGTTTAGCTACTTTACCTATTTTAGCGGTGACGCTGACGGGCTATTTTGTATTACATTTTAATGATCCAATTTTGGTAAAAGATGTCCCATTTATGTATAGCCTTTGTTTTTTACTGATATGTTTTACCGGTGCAGGTAAATATTCGGTCGATCATTATATTATTAGTCGAAATTTATTTCGTCGTAAATGATTTTATTATTGAGATAGCCTATTGTAAATTAGATCAGAATAATTTTTGAAATAACATAAATTATCAGCTATGAATTACCAAAAATTAGCATTTACAGATGCCATAAAAAATCTGCAGGAAGAAAACGGAAGCAGAAGTGCTTACGAACGCATGGAAAGAACGTCAAATGTTGATGGGCTGACGGAAAATGAAATAGATTTTATTTCCAACAGGGATAGTTTTTATATGGCCAGTTTTGGAGAGAATGAGTATCCCTATATACAGCATAGGGGTGGGCCTGCCGGTTTTATTAAGGTTATTGATGATAAGACAATTGGCATTGTAGATTTTTCGGGTAACAGACAATACATTTCTGTCGGAAATATTTCGAATAATAATAAAGTAGCTTTATTTATGATGTCCTATTCTCAAAAGGCCAGATTAAAAATATACGCCAGTGCGAAAGTAGTTGATTTGAAAGACCATGATCAGCTATACAATCAATTGAAACCTTCTGATTATAAATTCAGACCTGAAAGAATGATCCTGTTTGAAATTCAGGCTTATGACTGGAATTGCCCGCAGCATATAACGCCACGTTTTACCAGGGAAGAAATTGAAATGGCCTTACAGCCACAAAAAGAATATATTGCTAAATTAGAAGATATAATTAAAGAATTAGAACAAAAGCTTGCAGAAAAATAATTGTAAATTTTACTTTAAGCTGGAATAAAGTATAAGCCGGCAAATGTTTCTATAGTTGAATACTTTCCGGTCTTGGTGTTTTTTATTAACTGTGGAGTCGTAATTTTTGAATAACACCAACTTGATGTTGTGCATCAAATATACTTAATTGAGACTGGACTGTTTTACAGCTCTATTTAGCTGATAGCATAATCAAAGGTTTTGTATGTTCGCCAAAATTAGTACTTTCATACTATATTTTGCAAAGCAGGGCTTTGGCTGCTTCCGATTTCTGTGTAGACTGTATTTGTATTAATGAATTAGAAATCTATGAAACTAAAAATATTCTTTGCCGCAATCCTTTTGATTACTATAAAATCATATACACAAAACCTTACAGAAAAAGATTTTAAAAAAGCAGAAAAAAGCCTGCTACTGGAAACAGACAAGACAAAAAAAGCATTGCTTCTTAATCGTCTTGCCCATTATTATATTGTAAGAAACGAGTCCGTACAAGACATCGAAATTTCATCGCGCCTAAACAGCCAGTCATTTGAAATCGGAAAACAACTGGGATCTAAAGATATAATTGCAGCCAGTATGCATATTGACGGACAGATTGCAAAAAGAAGAAAAAATAAGGAGCTTGCTGCTATATTAAAAAACAAAGCATTGGTCTATTCAAAGCAAAACGGTCTTAAAAACCGTGAGGCTGAAATATATAAAGATATGGCCTTTGATTTTCCTTCTGAGGACCTTATAAACAGAGAAAAATATATTCGTAAAGCGATTTCTTTATTTAAAGAACAACATAATCTACCAGCTGAAGGCGATACTTATTATTGTCTTGCCAGATTTTATGAAGAGACACCGGACAGCATTCTTAAATATACCCAAAAGGCTATTGAAATAAAAAAAAGATTAAAAAATGCTGAATTTTACAAGGAGTATACCTTGGTAGTTCGAGCTTATCTTGCAAGAGGTAAAATTAAAGAAGCACTTGCTTATGCTCTTCAGGCCGACTTAAACGCTGAAGATTCAGATGCCTCCCCAATATGGCGTTCTTCCATATACAATCAACTTGCTATTACATATGAAAAACTTAATATTCAGGAAAAAGCCTTATTTTTTTATAGAAAGGCAGTTACAATAAGTAGAAAGAGCAAAAATTCTACGAATCTGGAAGCAATACAATTTAATCTTGCCAAGTATTTATATTTTCATAAACAATTCGACGAAGCATTGGCAGTAATGAAAGATATTAAATTTTACGACGGCAAAGATTGTAAAATAAGATATCAGGCGACATATATGCTGCTGTACTGCAAGTTGAAACAATACAAAACAGCGAAAATATATTTTAAACAGTTGCTGCAATGTGACATAATGGACCTTAGAGAAAAACAGGCGGCTAATACGGCAATAGCACAGTATTTGCTTATGACAGGACAGGCGACAAAATCATACCCTTATATTCAAAAATTAAAAGAACAGGCTATAACAGAGAAAAATGATAAAAACCTCTTAGAGGCCGAGAGAGCATTTTTTTCAGCTGATTCAGCTGTTGGAAACTGTGCCGGTGCACTGGAACATTTTAAAAAGTATAAATCTTTAAATGACTCTATTTTTAACAATGTAAACTCTCAGCAATATAACGATCTCCAGCTTAAATATGAAACGGAGAAAAAAGATAAAAACATAATAGTATTAAAACAGCAAAGCGAAATCCAGAAGCAGGTTATACGCAAAGCAGAAATTTTACGCTATTTATTAATCGCAGGTTTTGGCATGATGGTACTCTTTATTACTCTGCTGTACAATCGTTCAAGACTGAAGCAGCGTGCGCAAAACAAAATAAATGAGCAGAATGACCAGCTGAAAATACTGCTCTCAGAAAAAGAATGGCTTATAAAGGAAATTCATCACAGAGTTAAAAACAACTTACAGATTGTAATCAGCCTTTTGAATACACAGTCAGAATATTTGGATAATGAGTATGCGCTTGCAGCGATACAGAATAGTCAAAATCGTATGTACGCCATGTCACTTATTCATCAAAAGCTCTATCAGTCCGATGATCTTGCAATGATTGACATGGCCTGGTACATTAAGGAACTTGTAAGCTATCTCAAAGAATGCTTTTCCACAGATCAAAAAATAAATTATAAATTAGATACAGAATGTGTAGAATTGGATGTTACTCAGGCAGTGCCGCTGGGACTCATTCTTAACGAGGCTGTAAGCAATGCTATAAAATATGCCTTTAACCATACGGACAACGGGCAAATCACTATTGAACTCGGAAAACAGAATAATGAGAATTATCGTCTGGTAATTAAAGATAATGGGGTGGGCCTTTCCGAAGAATTTGAATTAAAAGGACAGGACTCATTCGGAATGAATCTGATGAAAGGACTTGCCAATCAGATAAACGGAACATTAGAAATTCAAAATATCGACGGACTAACCATTATGATAACCTTTAGGAAGAGAGGTGGTTTAATTTAAATATCCTTAAGAACAATGTAATACGAAATTTGTGTTAAAGAAAGCATAGCAAAATTACGTTATTATGTTTCAAAAAACCAATTGAAATCCCTAAACAAGGAGTTATCTTCAATCTAGCAGGTAATGTCTTTTTTTTATACCCAGCTTTAGCATTTTGGATTTGAGTGTTGTTGGAGGGATTTCTAAAAACGATGATGCGCTATTTGAACCTGAAACTTTTCCGCTGCAGAATTTAAGCACTTTGAGTATATATTCTTTCTCAAACTCATGCCAGGGTTTTATACAGTTTTTGTCAATGGACGCCGTTATTATATTCTGGCTGCCTACACTTATTTCAGAAATAATCTTTCCGGTAGACATAAGTACTGCTTTCTCTACTGCATGTTCAAGTTCTCTAATATTGCCCGGCCATTGATAGCTCTTTAACCCATTAAGTACTTTAAGAGTTGTTGTACTAACCGGTTTTTCATATTTTTTACAGTACCTGCTTATAAAATATTTTACTAAATCAGCAATGTCTTCAGGATGATTTCTTAATGGAGGGATATCTATAGGAAATACATTTAGTCTGTAAAACAAATCTGCTCTGAAATTTCCTTTTAGCACCTCGTTCTGTAGATCTACATTTGTTGCAGCGATTATTCGGATATCAACAATCTTTGTAAGATTACAACCTATAGGCTGAATTTCCTTTTGCTCCAAGGTTCTCAAAATTTTTGCCTGAAGCTCCAAAGGCATTTCTCCAATTTCGTCCAGAAAGATCGTGCCTTGATGGGCCTGTTCAAATTTGCCTTTTTTCTTGGAGGCAGCACCGGTAAAACTGCCCTTTTCATGGCCAAATAGCTCACTTTCAATCAGATTTTTAGGAATTGCGGCGCAATTAACCACAATTAATGGTTTCTCATTTCTTTTTGAATTGTAGTGTATTGCTTTTGCGGCCAGTTCTTTTCCTGTACCACTTTCTCCCTGTATGAGTACATTGCAGTCTGATGCACTAACTGTAATGATAAGACTTCGTGTTTTTTTTATAAGATCGCTCTCTCCAATAATTCCCATGGTGGAGCACATTTCATTTCTATTTTCAGGTCGCAGATTAATCTCTGCTGGGGCGGCTGGATTATTTGTTTCACGCATAGAAATGTTTATCAAAGTAATTTTCAGCTGTATAGAAAGTTTTTTAATTAGATTAAAACAGTTTCTTTCGATGTTTTTCTTTCTGTCAAAACAAAAAAACAACACGGCATTATATTTATTAAAAGTTAAAGCATAGGTGATAATGGTATGTTTTGATTCCTGGCCGGAGGTCCTGATAAAGGAAGGTATTTCAGATCCTTTTCCTATTTTCTTCTGGAGTAAGATTGATGGATCAGGGGAGTGCAATATCGAAAAAAAGAAATCAGCATTTTTATTATACGAATCCTGCACATGCTTGTTGTATTCTACAGTATTGCTGTGATAAAAGAGGTTGTAATTTTGTTCTTGTTCATCCGTAATACAAATCATCATTTCACTAAAATTCAATATACTTTTTATTGAATTTTCCACAACATCTCTGAGTTCATTTCTTGTGGTGACAGGAGCAAGTGATTCACACATGTAAATAATTTTGGACTGCTCGAGTTCTCTCTCCTGTAAACGCATTACTGTATTTTCATTATCTATGGCGTATGTCATATTTCGGATTTAACTTATAATTGTATTTGAAATAAATATAGCAGTATCACTTTAGATATTATATTATGATTGATTTATACTTAAAAATATTCCTGTCCGATTCCTAATTTTTTCATTTTAGCATACAGCGACACTGGTGATATTTTTAAAATTGCGGCAGCCCCGTTGTCCCCGTATATTTTACCATTGCAGACATTTAAAATCTTCATAATATGATTCTTCTCTACAAATTGCAGCGACTCCAGACTATCAGAATCTTTCGTAGCATTATTTATCTCAATATTAGCAGGAAGATTAATTTTTGTAATTTCCTCTGTTTCTGCAAGAAGTACGCTTCGTTCAATCAGATGCTCCAACTCCCGAATATTTCCGGGCCAGCTGTAGCTTTGCAATTCACTTAAAACTTTTGATGTTATACCCTTGATATTCTTTTTAAATGCAGTATTATAATTTTTCATAAAATACTGGGCAAGTTCCAGTATATCCTGTTTTCTTTCCCGTAGCGGCAGTAGTTCAATTAGAAATACATTAAGCCTGTAATATAGGTCCAGCCTGAAACGTCCTTCTGCGACCTCACGCTCAAGGCTGCGATTCGTTGCGGCAATTATACGCACATCCACTTTTATTATTCCTGTACCGCCTATGCGTTCTATCTCTTTTTCTTGTAGCACACGTAATAATTTTGCCTGTGCATCGAGGCTAAGCTCTCCGATTTCGTCCAAAAAAAGTGTACCGCCTTCGGCTTGTTCAAATTTGCCAATTCTTTTTGAAACAGCTCCAGTAAAAGCCCCTTTTTCAAATCCAAAAAGCTCAGATTCTAGCAATGAAAAAGGAATTGCGGCACAATTGACCACAATCATTTTTTTATTTCTGCGAAGCGAATTTTCATGAACTGCATGTGCTATTTTTTCCTTTCCTGTTCCCGTTTCACCAGTAATAAGAACGGAAGCTTCCGTTGGGGCAACAATACTAATTCTTGAAAATATTTCTTTAAGTGGGGGACTGCTGCCTACAATTCCGGTAAAGACCAATGGAGTATTTTCTTTTTTTTCGGAATTGAACTGGTTTTGATTTTCTACTGCATAGCGATAACGTGCAATGTCCAGCATAACCAAAAGATCTTTGCGTCTGAAAGGTTTTACCAAAAAACCATAGGGATGCGTTTTTTTTACAGCTTGAAGTGTTGACTGATTTGTATTGGCTGAAACAAATAAGTATGGAATTTTTTGTTTCATAAGATCATGGGCTAAATCAATGCCTGTTTCATTCCCCTCAATTATAATATCCAGCAGTACCCAATCAGGTCGTATGGATTTTATTATTGCTTTCGCCTGATCTGCAGATGACGCTATACCGATAACATCAAAATTATTTTTTTTTAATATAATCTTTAGATCATTTGCTACGATGAATTCATCCTCAACAATTAGTATTTTTACTTTATTTTCCATCGATTTTTAATTGGATTGCTGTATTTTATTGATTATTGGTAAAATCGTATTTTTACTGTTATTTATGTCTGGCTGCCGTCTTTTTATAATGCAACAATCTAGCCTAAATATAGAATATTAGTTTTTAAAGTTAAAAGAATGGCGGCGAAATTATTTTCAGCACTAAAACAAAATTATAATGAATATAAAATCAGGTATATGACAATCTTCATATTATCTCTTCTGCAGTATAATAATATCATTATAAAATTAGGTTCGGATAATTTCATATCTAATACCCGCCTTTTCCTTACTCTTAAATTCAAAATTTAAGCTACTGCATTTATTAGAGGATCTTTGAAATTTTTGCGAAAAATGCCAGGAGCCATTTTTGTGTATTTTTTAAAGTAACTGTAAAAATAATTCAAGTCATTAAATCCGTATGAGTAAGCAATAGTGCTTATGGATTTATCTGAATATTTAAGCAGATACTTAATCTCATCAATTAATTTTTTATGAATCCACTGGCTTATGGATTTTCCGGTACAGTTGTAAATGATTTTTGATAATTGGTTTAAATTTAGATTCTGACTTTCTACATAATTGTTAATGTCGAAAAGCTCGGTCGTCTCTCCTGAAGAAATCTTACTCAGATTATCATCAATGGCATCAAGAAAAGCAGCGGCATGAGAGTTGTATTTTTGGTTTGTCCACTCAGATTCGGTTCCTAAATTATATTGTTGCATTAATAATAATAAATTGAATATAAGATTTGTAATAATCTCATATTTATATGATGCTGATGATAAGGCATGATTGTATATTTCACCGCAGATATTTTCAAATATATTCATTAATTCCTTTGTAAGAACAGCTGAGAATGTTTCACCTCTTTCAAGCTTCTGAATATGATCTACTGCAGCGGGCCAGTAATGGTAGAGAAACTGTTTTCTAAAGGTAATTATATAGGCTTTGGTTACGCTTTTCCATTCACTAAAAAGAAAAGCATTAGGCCGGATAAACAAAATATTATTTGAACTGATAGGATAAGTAGTATCCCCTGTATGATATACTGCGGACCCTTGGGATATTATTATGATGCTAAAATGATCCGGTCTAAAAACCGGCATTTGACAAGGCAGATTCATACCCAGATCTTCCATTTTAAATATTGAAAAATCGTTTGAATTCATCTCTTCACAAAATGGAATTTTCAAGAAAGTAAGACTCTCTTTAAACTTTCTTGTACTAACTACAACTGGTTCCATATCAGTAAGTTTTTAAGAATTAATACATTCAGATCATCTTCGATTATGAAAATGAAATGGTCTTTAAATAAATTTCCGGTGTGATTGCCAACCGAATTCTGCAGCTTCATTTTAGGATATGAAAAAATGCTGTTAGATGAGAATTTTTTAATATTTTTTGGTTGTGATAAAACACGATATTCTATAAAATCTAATTTGACAGTTGGGGTCGACAGAACGACGTTTTGATTGTTTTTCATAAATACAATTAGAATTAAAAATTATGACTGGTAATATTCAAAAAACAATCCAATTTTTTAATAGTCTGATATTTAGTGATTTGATTTTTTTAGTGATTTTAATTTTGACTTTATTTCGTAATATGTAAAGTCGTTATTGAAAATCTTTATTCAGTATTTGAAGGATGACGATCAATAATGAATTTTAGTGTCAAATTATTTATGAAAAATTCAAAAAGAATATTCACAATAAAACACCCGAGTGTAAAAAGTATTTTATCTATTTCATATGTTTAATGAAGAGGGCATTTTTATGCTGGATTAGGATGAGAACTATTTTGATTTGAAATATTCCAGTAGATGATGTATGTTGGTACACACAAATAATGGGATGGCAGAAGTCTTTGAAATGCACTTAGTAAGTATCAAGTACTGGTCTTGTAGGATATAAAGAATCACTATTGTAAAAAAATGCAGTATATGGCCTATGATTTTTTCAAGATCATAGATTTAAATCTGTAAACGAAAAGCGGAAAATCTGATTTAAATTTATTATAATAATGATATTAATCCTGCTGACTTTTTTTGCGATAATCCAAAGGTGTGATACCTGTATGTTTTTTGAAGAAAATATTAAAGTATGAGGTGTAGCTGAAACCTGAGATATGTGCAATTTCTTTCATAGTGTATTGAGAATCCTGAATTAAGATCTTTGCTGTCATCAATGTTTTTTCAGCAATTAATTGCCCCCCAGTTTTTCCAGTCTTTTCTTTTAAGATGGTTGACAGATAGTTCTCATGAAGTTGCTGCATCTCAGCATAGTCTTTTATATGAAGGACTTGCTTAACTTTGCCTTTCAGCAGCTGCTCATAGTGATACTCAAGATTTTGCTTAAAATCGTTTAAAATGTCCGGATTTCGGGATTGTGCATTATTTATGCTGTAACCTACCCAGAATTCTTGTTTAATTTTAAGTAAAATTCTGGTAAGCAGATTTGCACATAATTTCTTTTTGAGTGGTGAATCTTTTTTTAGTTCCTGATAAATTAATAAAATAATCGTTTTTAGCTCTTGCTGAAATTCTGGTGAGGCATGTAGTGGCAAATGTCTTTCAAATAACAAAAAAGGAAACATTGTATAAATAGAAATTCCGGCATATTTTAAGAGAAAATCTTCAGAAAATAATAAACCATAGGTTTCGTTTATTTCATCCCATCTTAATTGCTGCAAATCGCCAGGTTTATTCATAAACAGCATATTGGGTTCAATGTTAACCGTTAAATCCTCCAGTTTCATGGCGCCATAGGAATCAATAACAATTCCTACAGTATAAAAAGAAGCATGAAACCACGGCGAAGTCCATGGTAGTATTTCTTTTGGGTGTAATATTTTTGAAATTATCAATGAAAAATCTTCATCACCTATATGTCCCTCAGAGAAATTACTTCCCATAACTTTTTCATTATCATATAAATCGTATGTTTCTTTTTTTTTAAGTTTGCCCATTTTATAAATATTACATTGCACACCATAAAATATAGCCGCCGATGTAGCAGGATTTTATAGTTTATATTGACCTGTATTGTTTTTTAAAGATTACTTTTTACCAGTTTGTTGAGTTTTTTATTTATGAAACAGGTAATTCTTTTAAAGATGATTTTTGAAATTCTTTTCTGTAAATTCCGGGAGCTTGCAAGGTTTGTGTTTTGAAAAAGCTGTAAAAATAATTTAAATCATTAAAGCCAAAAGTAATGGCGATGTCTTTCATCGATTTTTCAGAATATTTAAGCAGGTATTTTATTTCATCGATCAGTTTTTCGTTTATCCATTCGTTTACAGTTTTTTGAGTGGAATTACTTATTATTTTAGATAAATAATTTTCATCTAAATTTAATAATGTAGCATGCTCTTTTACACGCATAATAGAGGAACAATTACCATTAATTAATTCATTAAAATTATTTTCCATATTTTGGCGAAAATTGATGGTAATTTTGTTATTCTTTTCATTGTTTTTTTGAATATTTACTTCATTTTTGTGTTGTAATTGTACTATGAATAGAAGGTTAAGCGCCATATTTGCCATAATTTCTTCTTTATAACATAAATTAGAAATTGCTATTTCATACATTTCAATACAGGTTAGTTCAAAATAATTCATTGTTTCTTGGGTAAGGCAGCAGCAGTAACCGTTTTTACCATCAAATTCTAAAATATTATCAATCCCGCCAGGAAAGTGTTTTAACATGAAAGATTTTTTGAACGTTATATTGTAAACTTTTTCCATGTCAGTCCAATCAATTTTAAAAAAGGCGTTTGGACAAGCTAAGACAACATGATTTTGGTGTAACTCAAATCTATCGTCACCTACCGTAAAACTTCCATTTGCTTTAGTGACAATAGTGAAACTATAATAATCCGATCTGAAAGTCGGTGAATGAAAAGGAAATTTCAAGTCCCATTTGTGAACTTTTACAATTGAAAATTCGTCGTTGTCTATATAATCATGGTAGGAAAGATTCAAAAAATCAATTTGGTCTTTATATTTGCTGATTGTGGTTAGTTCTGGTATCATTATCTTGTAAATAAAGTTAGGCAAATCTTTAACTAATAAATAGATAAATTTAATTTTCAAATGTAATTCAAATTGATACTTGTACTAGCGGCTAATATTGACAATAAGTTATAAAATTTAAAGATTTTAGTTTTGTTGCAGACTTTTTCTATATTGAGTTGGTGTCATTGTAGTTTGCTTTTTAAAGTAATAGTTAAAGTAACGGCTACTGGTAAATTGGAATGTATTGGCAATTTCTGCTATTGGAATAGAGGTTTCTGTTAATAACATTTTAGCTTCACTTAAAAGTCTGCTATTAATCCATGCCGTTGGGGTTCTTCCTGTCTTTGTTTTTATTATTCTGCAAAAATAATCTTCGTTTAAAAATTGTAGTTCCGCAAAATCGCCGGCTCTTAATTGTTTTGGTTTTTTGCCATTTACCATTTCTTTAAAGTATTTCTCTAAATCTTTATAAAAGGTATTAACTACAAGAGAATTATTGTTTTTTTCAGTTATAGTGCTTAATTGATTTTGGAACAATTCTTTAATCTTTATAAGTAAAAATTCTATTATATTACCAATGAGAATCATTTTTTGATCTGAATAACCTTCAATTTCTTGTTTAATTTGACTTATATTATTCATTAGTATTAAATAGTTTTCCGGATCAATTTTGGTATAAATAAACGATTCCGAAAGTAAAAATGGAAATTCTTTATATATATCCAGAAAGCAATAAGTAACCAGAAATTTTTCGGTAAAACATATAAAATAAGCTTGGGAAATGTGATCTAATTTATAATTACGATAATGTCCTGGACCAGTTATAAATATACTGGGCGATTCTAATTTTAATGTTTGATTATTGTAAAAGTGTGTTGCAGTACCTTCATTAATGATAAATATAGTAAAGAAATTTGCCTTATAATTATCACCAGCCTTAAGTAATTTATCTTTATGATATTTATTTATTTCCTGAAGTATAAAATCTTCACTGATCATTTCAAGTGAAGAAAGTCCGAACCATTCAAGGATATCTTTTAATGTTTTAAAAATGGGTATTTTGCTGTCCATATAGGTTAATTTAAAAATAACATTATCTAAAATTGAAAAAATAATATTGCATCAATTTTATAATATCGCTTCGTACAGTAGATAGTAATATTTCAAGAAATACATATATAGAGTGGTAGTTAATTGTATGATTTGATTTCGATTTTATCAAACTAAAACACTCTTATCCAATTTTTTATATTGTACATATTTACTGCATAAAAGTGGGTTTTACTAATATAAGCGGATAAAATTCTTTAAATCTTAGATTATTATAATTTTTAGTAAATTATTTACAGAAAATGAGATACTTTGTTCTCTGTAAAAGCCTTTAAATTTACTTATTAGAAAGACGTAAATTTTATTAATTCATTTTGTTAGATCTGATAAGATGAATGAATAGTAATCGAATTCGCTGTTATATTGATATTATGTTCCAATTCTTCCAGATTAATTTAGTAGGTCCTTAATTGGTAATAAACATGATGATTTTAACATTTTTAGAGACTGGATAAAAAAGATTTCGTTTTAAATTTGAATCTTCAAACTAATTTTTAACTAACAAATCTTTGCAATGGATAAAGCAATACAATTAAAAGTGAGAAAAGATTTGAACCACCGCCAGCAGCTCACTGTAATTAAGTTAAAAGGAAACCTTATATCAAAAGGTTACACAGAAATTATTCATATTATGGATCAGGATGATGAGTTCCATATCAACAGTTTTGAAACGGCTGCAGAGAAGAAAAATGATGTCCATCAGTATATAACCGCATTTATTAATTCCGAGAATCTTTGTGACACAGTTTCGCTGACGTAAGTTTAGAACTCATATCAACCACAGAGGTACAGCTTTTAGTTTCTGAGGTATTATTGCTACCTTAGCATTTTAAGATGAAATTACAAAGCAGACCGTCTTTTGTAAAAATGCCTATGGTACCTGAAAACTTTATCACACTCTCTGAACTTAACCACAAAATCCATCAGGCGGTCAATGACCTTTTCAAAGGGCATACCTATTGGGTGGTGGCGGATGTTACCAGTCATACTTTTAAGGCTGATAAAAAGATCCATTATTTTGAGCTGGTTGAAAAAGGAGAAAAAAACAGTGCGATTACAGCCAAAATTATGGGAAAGGCGTGGGGAGAAGGAGCGGTACATCTCTCCGATTTCGAAAAGAAAACCGGACAGCGGTTTACCAATAATCTTCATGTTCTGGTTAAGGTAAGCGTAGACTATCATCCGCTGTACGGGCTCTCTGTAAATGTGCTGGATGTAGATGTCAATTTTACACTTGGCGTTCTCGAGCGCCAGCGTAATGCTACACTTAAAAGGCTTGAGCAGGAAAATGATTTTATTACAAAGACCGCTGAGGGGGTATTCAACGCACAACAGCCGTCTGAAGCTGCCGCTTGTCATCCAGAGAGTAGCTGTTATATCGGCCAGCAACTCCGCTAGAAATGAAGATTTCAGACATACCCTGGAGCATAATAATTTTGGGTATGCTTTCCATATTGATGATTATTATACTATAGTGCAGGGAGACAATAATGCCAGACTGTTTTTAAATAAATTGATAGAAGTTTACCAGACAGGCATTTCCTATGATGCGGTGGTGATTACAAGAGGAGGAGGCGCACAGTCGGATTTTCTGATCTTTGATAATTACAATATTGGACGCGCCGTCGCTAAGTTTCCTATTCCGATTATAACAGGTATAGGACACCAGAAAGATGTCAGCATTACGGACATGATGGCTCATACCAATACCAAAACCCCGACTAAAGCCGCTGAGTTTATCATAGCCCACAACCGCAGTTTTGAGATGGGACTGCTCGCGGTGCAGCAAAATATCGTGATCAAATCACAGCAGCTTTTCCTAAGACATTTCAAAATACTGGAAGAGCTTAAAAAAAATATTTCATTAAACACGAGAACGCTTTTGGCACAGCACAAAGAAAAGCTGTCATTCAGCAATCAGAGAATTGCAGCAAATGTGAAAGACATACTGCATGAACACCAGAAGAAACTTTCGCTGAAAATCCAGTTTACAGCCCAGACATCACAGAACCTGCTGCGCCGAAAAAACAGTGATATAGAGCATCTGGCGGGAAATTTAAAGCTCTTTTCAAGAGCCTGTTTACGAAGCAAAAACCTGCATCTTGAACATATGCAGAAGAGCATTGCGCTGATGTCCCCGCAGAATATCCTTAAAAAAGGCTATGCAATTGTAAAAGCCAATGGAAAAATTACCAGCCGAGCTAATGATATAAAAGAAGGGGAGGATATAGAAGTAATCCTTTACGATACCATACTTAAAAGCACCGTTAAAGAAAAAATACGACATGATGGAAGAGAAACTGACTTATGAAACAGCATGGAATGAGCTGACCGCCATTTCAAAGGAAATAGAGAATGAAACCATTTCAGTGGATGAGCTGGCTGCCAAAGTGAAAAGAGCATCCGAGCTTATTGCTTTCTGCCAGAGCAGACTGAAAGATACTGAAACGGAAGTGGGAAAAATTATTGACGGTATGGAAAACCAGAAAGAGGCATAAGGATAAAATGAAGCGGCTAAACTAATCGGAAAATAAATTCCAAAGCCAGTATATCTGTTTCAGGATTCCGGCCATTTTTTACAGGCACCACCGGCATCTTCATCAAGATCATCTGCAGGGTCATCATTTTCAAAAATATCCTTGGAAGGAGCCTTAGGAGTGTCACTTCCGGCAAAGGGATCTGGAGCTGTTTTCAGGCTTTCATGGAGGCTTAAGAGTGCAGCAGGCGATGAATCTTCCTGCTGTTCAGATGCAGCGGTCAGAAAACGAAAAGCAAAATCAATCGGCTTTTCTTTTCCCATTTCAAAAAAATGCACGATATACTGGTTTTTTTCCCTGTCAACGGTCTGTATTTTTCCTTTGTTCCAGACCGGGTGCATCACAAGGTCCCCTTCTGAAAAAGCAGTGTCTTCCTCACCTTTTGAAGCTGAAGCGGACTGGGCAGTCTGCAGTATTTCAGCAGAGAGTTTTCCTTTACGCACATAAAATTCTTCCTTGATTTCAAAGAGGAATCTTGACGGATATTTATTAAGACCGGTTGTGAAATTAAAACCTTCAGAGTCTGTCATGTAGAACCTTTTCTCAGCGCGGGTAACAGCCACGTACATTAGTCTTCTTTCTTCCTCAATGGCGCGTTTTCTTCTTTCTTTGATAGAAAGCGCGCTGGGCAGCACTCCTTCTGTGAAACCGCACAGGAATACGTAAGGAAATTCCAATCCTTTGGAGATGTGTATGGTCATCAGGCGCACCTTGTCCTGAGTTTCTGTGTCCTTGTCAAGATCGGTGTAGAGTGAGACTTCCTGCAGGTATTCCACAATATTTACAGGACCGTTGTTTTCTTTTTCCAGCAGCAGCATCGAGCTTACCAGTTCTTTGATGTTCTCGAGCCTGTCCTCATCGCCGTCTTTACGGTAAAGCTCGGAAAGTCCGCTTTTGTCCAGGATAATCTTAACCAGATCTGAAATGGAATTGTTCTGGGCATCTTTTTTTAATTCTGAAACCAGGTTCAGGAAATCAACAGCCCCCTTTTTATTAAGTTCCCTGTCTTCAATATTATGCTCTAATGTGTGAAGCAGCGAGAGGTTCTGTTCTCCTGCCAGAAAGCTGAGTCTTTCGAGAAACTTTTTCCCCAGTCCTCTTGAAGGATGGTTGAACATGCGCAGAAAAGAGAAATTATCGCCCTGTACAATAAGTCTTAAAAAAGAAAGCACATCTTTGATTTCCCTGCGCTCAAAAAAACGGACGCCTCCAAATATGATATACGGGATATTATCCTTGATAAGTGCCTGCTCTATATTTCTGGAGAGGTGGTTCGATCGGTACAGTATAGTAATGTCGGAATAAGAAGCATTTTCGGTTTTTAGTATTTCCTTAATCTCTGTTGCCACCCACAGTGTTTCCTCAAAATCATTTTTACCGTGGAAATGAACCACTTCAACACCTTCGGGATTGTCAGTCACCATATCCTTGTCCACTCTTACTGTATTGTTTTTAATGATGTGGTTGCCGACTTTCAGGATGTTGGGCGTCGAACGGTAATTCTGGTTCATGATGATGGTCTGGGTATCAGGAAACATCTGGTCAAATTCCACCAGGTATTCAGGCTTTGCACCGCGCCATTCATAGATGGTCTGGTCAGGGTCGCCGACAAGGAAAAGATTCTGGTGTACGCGGGAAAGAATTTCCACCAGATGAAACTGGCTGTCGGAGCTGTCCTGTGCCTCATCAACCTGTATGTAATGTAGCATTTCCTGCCACTTTAAAAGCACGTCGGCATTACTGTCCAGAATAAATGCAGTAAAATGAATCAGGTCGTCAAAATCCAGCGCGTAATTGCGTTTTTGTTTGTCCAGGTACTTCTGATAAACACGACTGGAAAGTGAATCTTTTTCATCGGGCTCAAAGCTTTTATTCTCCAGCATATAGCCCAGATAATCTGAAGTGCTTTTTTGCTTGGAGATAAAACGCAGCACCTGTTTGAAAGTCAGGTTTTTGGAATTGATCTCCAGCTCTGTGAACACCTCTCTGAGTATGGTTTTCTGGTCTTCAGCATCCAGTATGATAAAATTCTTCGGGTAATGTATTTTATTTATTTCTTCACGCAGAAAGCGTACGCAAAAACCGTGGTAGGTGGTAATAAAACTGACATCATAAAGATCACCAATGAGCATTTTTACACGTTTTTTCATTTCCTGTGCCGCTTTATTGGTAAAGGTGACACAGAGAATGTTAGACGAATTGATACCCAGTCTGTCGACAATATAAGCGAAACGTGAAGTCAGTGCCTTTGTTTTTCCTGATCCGGCTCCGGCAATAACACGAACGTAGCCTTCAGTAGTTTTGACTGCCTGCAGCTGTTTTGGGTTAAGGTTTTCTAGAATCGGATCGGTCATAACAGGATAAATATTAAAAAGATATTAAAAGGCACTGCTGCTTTTATGCTTTGCATCCTGCTTGGAATTTAATTACAAATGGCGGACGGCTGTACCTTTACAAATTTATGCAATTAATTCAAATGGATGAACGCTCTAAACAGACAAAAGAATAAATACATTTGGCACAGGCAGCATTAAATTTCCCTGACCTGCCGGAAAGTGAGGTTGATTCTCGGCAGCACCGGCCTTGCCGTTTTAGGCACCTGATGTTCCCACCAGGTGTTGGTATTTCCAGCCATGAGCAGAAAGGTGCCGTGGTGCAGCGGGATTTCTATCGGTGGCATATGTTTAAGCACTTTATGGCGCAGACGGAACATACGGGTTTCCCCAAAGGTTACAGAAGCAATATTCATGTTTTTATTACTGGAAGAGGTTTTGTCACTGTGCCATCCCACACCATCACCGCCGTTTCTGTATAGGTTTAGCAGCACGGCATTAAACTGAATACGGGTTTCCTGCTCCACCCGGTCCCGGATAACCAGAAGTTCTGAGGGCCAGTCAGGATTGGATTTGCGTTCCGGTCTGTTGGTGTCACCGTACCAGGCAATCATACGCGGTGCTGTGACCACTTTGTCATACATCGGCATTTCGTATTCCCGCCACTGGGTAGTGTGGAGTAAAAAATTATAATAGTGATCGGATTCTTCCTTATTAAAAAAGTTATCGATCAGCAGCAGATCAGTGTCAGGAGCATCAAATATTTTTCTGCCTCCGCAGCCTGATGAGAAAATTTCGGTGTCATCAAAAAGCATCATTTTTTTCACATTTTTAGTTGGACTTGTCTTTATTGCGGCAGCTGCTATATCCGTTATGATTCCCGGTATCAGCTGTTCATCTTTTGTCTTGGGATATTGATTTCATGTTCCTGCGGATAGGGTGCGCGGTGTGTCATGCTGACATCTTCTTTTAGTTTCTGCTGCATTTTGTACTTCCAGTCGTTCTCATGGGCATACCGGGGATCAGGGATAAAAGGCATTTTGGCCATTTTGGTAACCGTGATGGTAGGGAAGTGGTAGTCCACTTCCACACTGCCCAGCAGCAGGTAACAGCCTCCTCCCTGAAAAGGATACTGCTTTAAGCTTCCCGTGAAATGGGCCGTGTCAAACATTTCTCCTTCTGCATCTATCCAGGTTCCGAAATACATGGCGCCCATTTTAGTAGGCACATGTTTGCGCGAGATCAGATAGGCCAGCATGCGCACCTGTTTTTTGTGATGCTGCAGCAGGTCTTTGGCCATAACATCGCCCCTGAAACTGGTCTGCAGGAGCTCGAATGGGGAGCAGGAGACCGGAAAACCGATAAACTCAATTTCATCAAAAGCATCTTCAAAAAAAGAGCGTTCCAATATCGGGAGTTTGAATTCCCTGGCCGGTTCCTGGATCAGTTTAAGGTTCCGGTCCCCGGGCTTGAAATTGACCAGCAGCAGACGAGCCGTGATCAGGAGTTCATTTTTGGATTGCTGCGTAAAACGGAAAGCTCCGATAAAGATCAGGATCTGTAGGTTTTCAATGCCTATGGGCACCCGGTTGATAAAATCTTCCAGTGATTGATAATCCCCGTTTACAGCCCGCTCTTCTTCAATAAACAAAGCGGTTTTATGTTCCAGTCCCTGCAGCTGCATAAACCCCAGAAAGATATCACGGCCGTAAAGCGTGGTTTCATAAGTGCTTTTATTGACACAGGGATTGTGCACAGCTGCCCCTGACATCCGCGCTTCATGCACATAGACCTCCGTGCGGTAAAACCCGCCCTGATTATTGATTACGGCGGTCATAAACTCAATCGGATAATGCACTTTAAGATACAGGCTCTGGTAGCTTTCGACGGCATAAGAGGCGGAATGGGCTTTACAGAAAGAGTATCCGGCAAAAGATTCAATCTGGCGGTAAATTTCCTCACTGAGCTGTAAGGGATGTCCCTGGCTTGCACAGCATTCAAAAAAGTGATCCTTTACCCTTTGCAGGGCAGCTTTGGATCGTCCTTTACCGGACATGGCACGGCGCAGTATATCCCCGTCGGCCGCTGGGAGTCCGCCGTAATGCTGGGCAATCTTAATCACGTCTTCCTGATACACCATGATGCCGTAAGTCTCTCCGAGATGCTGTTTAAAAACAGGATGGAAATACTCAAACTGGTCCGGATGGTTGTGTCGGAATATATATTCCTTCATCATGCCGGACTGTGCCACCCCGGGACGTATAATGGAAGAGGCTGCCACAAGGGTCTTATAGTCGCCGCACTGCAGACGGCGCAGCAGACCCCGCATAGCCGGGCTTTCAATATAAAAACAGCCGATGGTTTTTCCTTTGGAAAGGTATTGGTTACAGGAAACTTCATCTTTGGAAATGGAAGTGTCACGTATATTAAGCCGTATACCGCGGTTCTTCTCAATAATTTTAACGCTCTCGTCGATATGGCCGATCCCGCGCTGGCTTAAAATATCGAATTTCTCAAGACCGATGTCTTCGGCGGTATGCATATCAAACAGTGCAATAGGAAAACCTTTGGGTGGCATTTCCAGCGGGGTGTAGGTGGTAATAGGTTCTTCAGAGATCAGGATACCGCAGGAATGCATGCTTCGCTGGTTGGGGTATTTTTCCAAAAGCATGCCGTATTGCTGCACCTGTCGGACTACTTTATTGGTCGGGTGCAGGTTCATCGGATTTTTAGCAAGCGCATCGAGTTCTTCTTTCGGAAGACCGAAAACTTTGCCTACTTCACGGAATATAGAACGGTATTTAAATTCCACATTGGTGCCGCAGAAAGCCACATGGGCAGCGCCGTAGCGGGAGAATATATATTCGAGGATCACATCGCGTTCTTTCCATGACCAGTCAATATCGAAATCAGGCGGACTCTTGCGGTTGAGGTTCAAAAAACGCTCAAAGTACAGGTCCAGTTCCAGAGGACAGATATCGGTAATTCCCAGGCAGTAGGCTATGATGCTGTTGGCGCCGCTCCCGCGTCCGATATGCATAAACCCTCTGCTGCTGCTGTAGCGTATGATATCCCAGGTAATGAGAAAATAGCCGCTGAATTCCAGCTGGTCAATAGTTTTAAGTTCTTTGATCATTCGGGTTTTTGCTTCCCTATTGTCCTTACCGTAGCGCCATTCAAGCCCCTGCTGGGCGAGAATGGTCAGCAGTTCGATGTCACTCTGACGGCTGTGGGTATAGTATTTTTTGTTTTTGGGCGTCTGAAAGTCAAATTCAAAATTACATTGTGCCGTTAGCGCTTCCGTATTGGATATGATCTGTGGATAGTCTGCATATTTTTCCAAAAGGGATTCCAGGGAAATCATGACTTCTGTTTCCCTGCAGTGGTCACCGTCAGCCAGTTTTGATAAAATGATGTTCCGCTCTACTGCGCAGAGTATTCTGTGCAGGTTGTATTCGGTACGGGTCCGGATTGTTACCGGCTGCAGCATAACCATCTTGGACATGCTGTTCTGAGCTTTATTTAATACGAGTTTAGGAAGCTCCTCGGGGCGTATTCCGATAAACTCATTTTCTTTTAACGAATCGGGAGCATTTTCGATGGTATAGATAAAAAGTACGTCCTGAAGATCCGGGGCGTTTAAAGGCAGCGGGGTGCCGTCAAAATTATGTTCGGTAAGAAAACGGTTCATTTGGGCAATCCCCTTTGCATTCTTTGCCAGCCCTATATAGCGGAATTGATTCTCGCTGCGAAATTCAATACCGGCCAGAGGTTTTATTCCTGCAGCGGTGCATTCCTTTAAGAATTCATAAATTCCGGTCACCGTATTGATATCGGTCAGCGCCATGACTTTAACACCGCAGGAAACGGCCTGCTGCACGAGCTCCGCGACAGGGATGGTGCCGTAACGCAGGGAGTGGAAAGAATGGCAGTTCAGATACATGGAATCAGGGTTTGCGTTTTAAAATTTCATTTTTAGTGTTGGGTTTAAATGAGGCTCCGGCGCAGCGCATGACGGCATCAAAACCGTAGCGGGTTTTCATTTTGTCCATGGCCTGGTAAAGCGCCAGCATTTCTTCAGTATCATTGAAAAGATCAATCTGGTAGGTGCCTCTTACCAGCCCGCTGAAACGCACACCGATCAGACGCAGCCTCATACGGCGCTGATAGAGTTTATCGAAAAGTTCCTGAACCATTTTAGTCAGGATATGATCCGCTGAGGTATACTGAACCCTGCACTGCTTGGTTTCCGTATCAAAATTGGCATATCTGACTTTGACCGTTACCGTGGAGGCCAGCCATTGTTCTGCGCGGAGCTGGTAGGAGAGTTTCTCGACCATTCCCAGCAGCACTCTGTTTAATTTTGGAATGTCAATGGTGTCCTGCGAGAAAGTATGTTCGGTGGAAATGGATTTTCTTTCCGTATAAGGCTCCACGGGATTATGATCGATGCCGTTGGCTTTTTTCCAGAGTTCCAGTCCGTTTTTACCGATCATCTGCTGCAGGGCATCTGCCGGCATTTCAGAGAGTGTTTTGATGGTGCGGATGCCGATCCGGGAGAGCAGCTGGAACGTTTTTTCACCCACCATGGGGATTTTCTGGATGGAAAGCGGATTTAAAAAAGACTGCACCATGTGTTCGGGGATATCCAGATTTTGTTTCTGTTTTCCTTCACCGGTGCCGATTTTGGAAACCGTTTTGTTGATCGAAAGGGCAAAGGTGAGGGGCAGGCCGGTTTCCTTGGTGATGCGCTGGGCGAGCTCATCGGTCCATTTATAGCTGCCGTAAAACCGGTCCATGCCGGTGATGTCCAGATAAAATTCATCAATACTGGCTTTTTCCACCACAGGCGCTTTTTCCTGAATAATTTCGGTGATAGTATGGGAGAGGTTGGAATACAATTCCATATCGCCTTTCATGACTTTTGCCTGCGGACACAGGCGGAGTGCCATCTGGATCGGCATGGCAGAGCGCACTCCGAATTTTCTGGCTTCATAAGAGCAGGAAGCCACAACACCTCTGTCCCCTCCGCCGATAATCAGCGGAATACCGTTTAGTTCTGAATTGGTTAGTCTTTCGCAGGAAACGAAAAACGTATTCATATCAATATGTACCACTGCTCTGTTCATCCTCTGTTTCATTTTATAGGAATCAAAATTAGTAACAGAAAATAACATTTTTTAAAAATTAAATGTTATAAATAGTAACAAAATTCTAAAATCCTTATTTTTCAGGTGATTTGAAATGATGCTTTTTTGAACTCAAAATCCTTTATTCAGAAATTACATAAGGTCAAAAAAAGGGAAACTCAGCTGAAGGCTTTTTTGGTTTTAGATAAGCTGCAGCATATTTAATGATTTATCATTTTTCTATGTAAGAAAATTTTCTTACATTTATAACGGTCAGCTGCACAGCACGGTACTCTGCTGTCTGCAGTTTTTTAAAAGCTTATATTACCCCCCGGTATAATTTTTTGCGGATTTTTAAATTATTATCTAACTGCATAATTTTTAAGCGATGTTACAGCAGCAGCACTCAAGCAAAACTATTTTCCTGGCGGAAGACGATCCCGATGACAGTATATTGTTTGTGGAAGCGCTCCGAGAAGTTGATCCTGAAATCACCGTGAAGATATCCCAAGACGGACAGCAGCTTTTAGATATCCTTTATGAAGCCCTTATGGACAAACCTGAGATCATTTTCCTGGACATCAACATGCCGCGTAAAAATGGTTTTGAATGCCTTAAAGAAATAAGGGGCGACAGCAGCTTTGACGATGTTAAAGTGATCATGCTTTCCACCAGCAGCAGCAGACTGCATGTAGAGGTTTGCTATAAACTGGGTGCTGATTTTTATGCTGTTAAACCCCGTACTTTTCAGGATCTCAAAGAAGTGCTGCGGGATATATTAGCCATAGACTGGAATGCCGCTGACAGGAACAGACTCGATTTCTGAAGGTCTCTTCAAAATAAATAATTAAATAAAAAAACAGCCCTGCAGATTGAAATGCAGGGCTGTTTTTTATTCGGCTCAGTTTGTAAAGGGAAATTTTACAGAGCTGTTTCGACCTGGGAAGAAGCCTCACCAGTGATTCCATCAGAGGGTGTTTCTTCTGTTTTTTCTACAGCAGTCTGCTGGGTCGTTTTTTTCATCAGGATATAAAAATCCCTTAGGTGCCACCATGCCGGACAGCGGTCTGTAGGACCGTTAAAATTTTGGATAGTGCTGTAGCAGCTTTTTAAAAAAACCTGGGTATCGGTAATGTTGGCCCAAGGTGTCAATCGGACTTCCTTCGGCGGAGGACTGGCCTCAAAATAGCGTTTAATTTCTTCGTGATTCATATCGCGAAATTACGCAATAAGTACAGATTAGTCAAGGGTTCATGGGGTATAATGGAGGTGATTGCGTTTTTTTTATGGAGGATTTATGCTCTCTTTTTGGGGCTGTTCCCGCTATGCGTTTCAATCTTCTGCGCCGAACCCCGTCGCATAAGGATTTTCACTGCTATCGGGGCTAGGATAGGACCAGAATGTTGTTGTGCTGTAATCCAAAAAAAAAGCTTATCAGTCTAATTTTAATAAAATTAAAATATGCTGATAATTCATAAGCCTCTGAGTTCAAATTCCGATTATATTGATCACCCCATTCCGTTTTAAAGTGAGCACCTAATTCCATTTCAAAATGACCACCTAATTCCGGAGTAAATGACCAGCTCCGCTGGGGCAGCTGTTATAGGCAGTATCTTTAAATCTTAGCTTATATTTTTGGAGTATAAATAAATTCTCCTGTTTCACCAATGTAACAATATTTGCCATTATATTTGACGTTTGCTATTCCTTGCCTGAAATCATCTGCATAATCAAATTGGGCTTTGATAACTATTTGTCCTGTTTTATCAAGATAACCGTATTTATCGCCATACTTAATACGTGCAAAGCCGGCACAAAAATCTCGAGCATTTTCATACTGAGGATCGACAATTATTTTTCCTGTTTTATCAATGTAGCCCTGTTTTTTATTTACTATGATTCTAGCCAGTCCATCATTAAATGGAAATGCAGAATCAAATGCGGGGCTTACAACTATTTCTCCGGTTTTGTTAATGTAGCCAAATTTACCGTTAATACTAACAGGGGCTATTCCTTCTTTAAAGTCATGTGCTATCTCAAATTGAGGGTTGATTACGAATTCTCCTGTTTTATTGATATAACCAGATTTGCCATTAAGGATGACCATGGCAAGTCCTTCGCTAAACTTATCTGCATAATCAAATTGAGGTTTGATAACTATTTGTCCTGTTTTATCAATATAGCCATATTTGTCATCATATTTAACACATGCAAGTCCTTCCTGAAAATCATTAGCCCAGCTAAATTGTGGTTTAATAACTATTTTTCCTGCTTTGTCAACGAAGCCAAATTTTTCATTAATACTAATTAATCCAAGTGCTTCGCTAAACTTATCTGCATAATCAAATTGAGGCATAATAGCCGTTTTTCCTGAAAGATCTATATAACCAAATTTGCCGGCAGTATTTTTAATAACTGCAAATTCTTCGTTGAAATAAGTGGCTATATAAAATTGGGGCTTAATTACAATTTTTCCTTTATTGTCAATATAACCGAATACATCATTAACCGTAATCGGATAAAGTTCATTGTTTACTTTTTTGTTTTGAGCTTCGCTTTGTTTGCAGCCAAGTACAGTTACAATTAATGTTAAAGCCAGTGTTAAATTTCTCATAGTAAGTTCAAAGGTGTTTCTTATAGAATTAAATTTTTCATGTATATTACCAGACAGGTCTAAAGCTGTTCTTATATGGCTAAGGTTAATTTGTACCAGTCATAAAAGCGAAGATATGGATTATATAAATCTTTTTGATATAATCTTAGCGGCCGGGTTTGCTGCTCGTTTTATTTCTGCCTTTTCCTGCTGTTTACAGCAAGGCTCATTTGCGTTTTCTGCATCCTTTTTTCCGTTTACGCTTTTTGAAATCTGAAGAAGCATACTTTCGTTTAATTCCATCACAAAGTTCGGACACAGGACTGCGGTTCGCTGCAAAAAATTCCCCCATAAATGCAGGACATCCGTCCTGCTTTATTGCGTTGCTTTCTGCGCTCGCTTTCCTGTGCCCGCAGGCGGTGCTGTTATTAATCTTAAATATACAGTACCATGAAAACAAATGAAAACAGCAGCTGGAAAACCGTATCGGAAATCGACCTGATCTACAGAACCAAAATTAAAAGCTCAGAAAGGCCGCTGATTACTTCTTCGAGATCTGCTTATGCGATTCTCAGGGATTGCTGGGATCCCGATAAAATTGAATTTATCGAGCAGTTCAAGGTGCTGCTGCTGAGCCAGGCCAATAAAGTCCTCGGCATTTATGAAGCCTCTTCCGGAGGTATAGCAGGAACTGTCGTGGATGTCAGACTGCTCTTTGTGGCAGCTCTTAAAGCCAATTCAGTGGGATTTATTATCACCCACAACCATCCTTCGGGTAATACTGCCCCTTCAGAAGCCGATAAAAGCATTACCAGAAAAATTAAAGCAGCAGGAGAGCTGCTCGATATCAAGCTGCTGGATCATCTGATAGTGACAGCTGACAGCTATTATTCCTTTGCGGATGAAGGCGCTTTATAGCGTCTTTTTTTTCTTTTTATATGTTTTTTGACCTTTGCCGTGCAGGCTTGAAATGCTGTAAGATTATTGGAAGATCCTGTAAGTGGCAGTGCTCTTTATTGTCGTAAATTTGTTTATATACTGGTAATGCTGCTGTTTAAATCAGCCAGAAAAGAACAGGGGACCGGCGGGGTTCGTCTGGAGGTTCTGTCCCAAATGATTTAGTTAGTTACCGCATACCATTTCAGGCAACCGCCGGCCGCCCAAGACTCCCTTTTTAAGGGAGTTTTTTTATGTAAAAAGTAATTAAATCTTCTGACAGGACTAGAAGTATATGGTGAGAGCATCTTCTATATCAAGAATTTCATAATTGACAGTCTGCCTGTTATAGAATATGATCCTGTCCTCGTACATTTGGTAGTGTTTATAGACAGGCTCTACAATTATTTCGTTATTGGAATTGATAAGTCCCCAGAACCCATCCTTAGCACACCAGACTCCATCTTCCTGTTCACCCTGATAATAATACATCAGCCCTGTTGGGTTGATTAAAAACAAATCATCACTAAAAGTGTGATCAATCCAGTTGTATTGAATAGAGATAATCAGGCTTCCCGCATGATCATAGACACCCCATTTTCCGCCGTCCAGCGTATAATAGCATTCAGCACCTTCTGCTTCTTTCGATTCATAGTCATGACCGGATACCGCGTTTCTTTTTTCATAAACCAGAATAAACTTTTCACCTTTAGAAATCAGATTGTAAAGCGGCGGAATTATAATGCTGAAGTGCTGATCCAGCAGTCCCTGCTGTTCGATCATAGCGGTATTGTCGACATAGCTGCTGTAGAATACCCCGATATCATAAACCGTATATAAATTGGGATCATGTACAAAATTAACCAGACCGTATTCAAGAGTTTGAAGCAGCAGTCCGTTCTGATCGTAGATCCAATACCTGCTGCCTTCAAGATCATCACCATCTTCATCTTTTCCTTTATGGATCTGTTCTCTGGCTTTGAAAATTTTCAGGGTTTTATTGTACTCAATTTCACTGTATTTTAGTGGGATGATGATTTCAAATTTGGAATTAAGGATGCCCCGGTAATCATCAATAACGACCAGATAGCTGTCTTCATTGATGTCCCTTACAGTATCATAGATGGCAGGAACCAGTATCTCGAAATTCTCATCAAGCACACCTTCTCTGGTGGTCTTATAGATCTCGGGCTTATCTCTCAGCTCACTGAAAAAAAGGATGTCTTTTTTCGTCTGTGTATGATGGACTGAATAGTATTTATGGGTATCGAACAGCACTTCTGCCGTTTCCGAAACTTTCAGCACTCTTGTTTTACCGCCCTTATCATTATAGATGTTAAGAACAACGAATCCTCTGGTATCACGGAATCCAAAAAACTCCCCGTATTTAAGATTGAGTCTGCTGCAGATGAGATCAAAAATATCTCTGGTTTGCTGCATTTCATTTTGTCTTTCTTCAAACGATTTTAATTCTTCAGGGCTCATATTATATTTGGATCAGCTCTTCAAAAATACCATAAAAATCATAATATTCTATATTTTAAAAATCAAATGCATTGATAATGACGTATAAAATAATAAAGCCGTTAACACTTTGGTTAACGGCTTTTCTTTTTGGTTTTACTGTTTTTTGGCAGCTGCCAGACCCGCAAGTTTTTCATTGAGTTCGGTAAGACCGGCCCTGCTCAGGCAGTCTGTAGAAAGCTGTTTGAGTTCGGTGATATTTTCTTCTGCGGTACGCTGGAGCAGCAATGAAGGACTGCCGTTATTTTCCAGCAGACCTCGCTCAATTACATGGCTCAGCAGGAGGACATTTTTTCGTGAAATTTTCAGATCAATCTTCACTGGTTCATTCATGCCCGGGACACTCAGTATGGTATCAAAAACCTGGGCTGCATCATTTTCTGTCAGCATAATTCACTTGTTTTTAAATTAATAATTGGATCTTCAAAGATAGTCAGAAGCTGTAAAAACACCCCGTTCAAAATATGGACGGGATGGGAGGAATCCGTCTGTCTTTTCTACTTTCGTTATCAGAATCGTTTAAAAACAGCTTTCAGAGGTAATTGTTTGGAGAGGCTGTAAGACTGCCCCGCTTGCTGCAGTCGGCCAGATGTCCGTTTGTTAAACAAACGCATCCGGCTGCCCTGTGCTCGGAACTCGCTGGCAGTGAAACAAGAAGAAAAGAGTTTAAAAAAAGGAAAGGGAAAGAAGATGGGAAAAGAGATTTTAAACCGAACCCGCATTGCAGCGATCCGCTTTACCGTCGGGGAATATGCAGTGCTTGAAAGAAGATGCAGAGCGACAACCTGCAGGCAGATGAGCGAATATCTCAGAAACTGTCTTTTACATAAGCCGGTAACGGTCAAACATCGCGATGCCTCACTGGATGAATTTATGCTCGAATTTATACGCCTTCGAAAAGAGCTCAGTGCGGTGGGGAACAACTTCAACCAGACCGTTAAAAAACTGCATACCCTGCAACAGATTCCCGAGTTCGGGCAGTGGATTTTTGAGACGGAAACGCAGCGCGAAATACTGCTGTTTCAAGTAGCGGAGATCCAGAGAATGACCGCTAAAATTACGGAGAAATGGTTGCGGTCATAAAGACTGGGCATTCGGTGCAGCGCATTTTCCATTACAACGAAAACAAGGTCAAGGAAGGGGCTGCCGAGTGTATCGGGGAGGGTAATTATCCTGCTGGGGTGCAGGACCTGAACTCGTCTATGAAACTCAGCAGACTGGTGCATCAGAATGCCCTGAACGGTAATGTGAAAAGAAACAGCGTGCACATCTCGCTGAACTTTCATCCTTCTGAAAAGTATTCCAAAGAAAAGCTCCTTCAGATCGCCGAAGCCTATATGGAAAAGATAGGTTTCGGAGAACAGCCCTATCTGATCTACCAGCATCATGATGCAGGGCATCCGCACATCCATCTGGTCTCCATTAAAGTCAGGGGAGACGGCTCGCGGATTGACATGCAGAACATAGGGAAAAACCAGTCTGAAAAAGCCAGAAAAGAAATTGAAAAAGCATTCCACCTGGTAAGAGCGGAAGGGAAGAAACCGGAAGGAATTACTCTCGTAAAACCAGCTGCTGTCAGTAAAGTCTGCTACGGTAAAATCGAATCCAAAAAAGCCATCTCAGCCGTACTGCAGTCCGTGCTTCTGCAATATAAATACGGCTCGCTGGCAGAACTCAATGCAGTGCTGCAACTCTATAATATTAAGGCAGACAGAGGCAGTGCGGATTCGAGGGTTTTTAAGAGCGGAGGACTCGTGTACCGCATACTGGATAAGGAAGGGAAAACTGCAGGAGTTCCCATCAAGGCCAGTGATTTTGCGATGAAGCCGACCCTTGCTTTTTTAGAGCGCAGTTATCTGCTGAACAACACCGAAAAGGTATTTGAAAAGAAGCGGATCCGAAATGCAGTTGATACTGTTTTTCTAACGAAAAATAGCAATATGGAAGGACTGGTTTCCCAGCTTCAGAAAGAAGGGATACAGGTGGTTTTACGGCAGAGTGATGCGGGACAGCTGTATGGGATTACCTATGTGGACCATGTAACGAAGTGTGTTTTAAACGGCAGTGCACTGGGGAAAAATTACAGTGCCAAAGGCATGCTGGAACGCTGCGAGGGAAGTGTGAAAATGGGAGAGGCTGCAGGGGCTGAAAAAGTTCTTCGCAATGATTTTAAAGAGCTGTACCAGACGGGTTCTGAAAGTGTTTCATCCGGTCTTTTGGGTAAAGGACTTGAAGAGCTTTTCAAGTCCGAATGGCAGTCCGATAATGTGCCTGCCGCACTGAAACGAAAACGTAAAAGGAGGAAGAAAAAAGGTCGTTCGGATCTGAATTAAAAGGAAAAAATAATACTAAAATAGAGAATTATGCAGACAGGAGAAAATGAACAGGCACTGAGAAAAATAGTGGACATGACAAGGCTTATCAGTATCTTTTTACTGCTGGGGCATTACTACTATTACTGTTATGAAGCTTTTAAATTATGGAATCTTACCAGTGTGTTTGCAGGTAAGATTCTGGGAGCGGTTTACCGTACCGGACTGTTCGGGAATTTTTATATTTCAAAGTGTGCTTCGCTTGGTTTTCTGGTTATTTCATTATGGGGAGCAAAGGGAAGAAAGGATGAAAAGCTCGAGTTCAAAACGGCTTTTTATAAAGTGGTTTCGGGGCTGGTATTGTACTTTCTGAGCGGGCTGTTTCTGATCCTTGTTTCCTCTTTTTTGTATGCAGCGGCGGGGTATATGATGGTCACGAGTCTGGGATTTCTGCTGGTGCTTTCAGGAGGGACGCTGCTGTCCAGACTGATCAAAAACAGACTGTCTTCCGGAGATATTTTCAACAGCGAGAATGAGACCTTTCCGCAGGAAGAACGGCTTCTGGAAAATGAATATTCGATTAATCTGCCGGCCCGGTATTATCTGAAAAAAAAGCTGCGCTCGAGCTGGATCAACGTCATCAATCCGTTCCGCGGGCTGATGGTTTTAGGCACGCCCGGATCGGGTAAATCCTACTTTGTCATTCGTCATGTCATCACCCAGCACATTGCCAAAGGATTCAGCATGTTTGTCTATGATTTTAAGTATGATGACCTGTCTAAAATAGTTTACAACACCTTTGAGAAATACAAGCAGGTATATGCCGTGATGCCCAAATGTTACTTCATTAACTTTGATAACATCATGCACCGCTGCAATCCTTTAGATCCGCAGAGCATGGAAGATATCACCGATGCTTCGGAATCCGCAAGGACAATTCTCATGGGGCTTAACCGGGAATGGATCAAGCGTCAGGGGGATTTTTTTGTGGAGTCGCCGATCAATTTTTTATCCGCTGTAATCTGGTATTTAAGGCGTTACAACGAAGGGGAGTTCTGCACCCTGCCGCATGTGATTGAACTCATGCAGATTGATTACGACAGTCTCTTTACCCTGCTGCGTACCGATAAAGAAATTGAGGTGCTCATCAATCCTTTTATCAATGCCTATCTCAACGATGCCATGGATCAATTGGAGGGACAGATTGCTTCGGCTAAAATAGCCATGGCAAGGCTTTCGTCGCCACAGTTGTATTATGTGCTGTCGGGAAATGATTTTACTTTGGATATTAATAATCCACTCGAGCCGAAGATTGTCTGTATGGGCAACAATCCGCAGAAAATACAGATTTACGGAGCCGTTTTATCGCTGTATGTGAACCGCCTGATCAAACTGGTCAATAAAAAAGGAAAGCTGAAATCGAGCCTGATCTTTGATGAGTTCCCGACCATTTATCTCAACAATATGGACAGTCTGATTGCTACAGCCAGAAGCAATAAGGTGAGCACTTGTTTAGGGGTTCAGGACTTCAGCCAGCTTAGAAAAGATTACGGACGGGAGCAGGCCGATGTGATTTTAAATATTACTGGCAATATTATCTCAGGGCAGGTGACAGGGGATACGGCCAAACAGCTCTCGGAACGTTTCGGGAAGATCATGCAGGATAGAGAAAGTGTTTCGATAAACAGTGCGGATACCTCTATCAGCCGTTCCAGACAATTGGAAGCAGCAGTGCCTCCTTCGAAGATTTCGTCCTTAAGTTCTGGGGAATTTGTGGGGATGACAGCAGATAATCCGGATTGTAAAATAGAGTTGAAGACTTTTCATTCGGAGATCGTAAACGATCATGAAGTGTTACGGAAAGAAGAGCAGGGGTACAAGGAAATACCGCCTGTTAGAAAGCTTGATAATGCGATGATCCAGCAGAATTTCGCACAGATCCGGCGTGATGTTCAGGAAATTATTTATACCGAGATGGAGAGACTTTTGAATGATCCTGCGCTGAAGCATCTGGTGGTAGTTAAGAAGAAGAGATGATTGATTTGAATTGTTTGTTTGTTTATTGGATGAGCCTTTGAAGCAGACTGTTTTATTTTAATTATTATGGCCGGCAATACGTAATGATGATTTAGTTAATTCCATTTATTAAATGGAGAATATTATTATGGTTTTGGATTAAAAATAAGAGGTTAAGAAGTTTTAGATTTTTCTAAAACTTTTCCAGCCCTAACGCGACAATTCTGGAACCATTTTTTTTTGATGATTTATAAAAATTAGCATAATTAATCATTTCTGGATGATGCAGGATTGTCAATCTGAAAGTGTCATGAAATAAGTATTTTCTATATTTTTTTGTAAATAAAATGCTAAGTATAAATACCTTTTTTACATCTGTATTATAGTTTTTTTTTTTTTTTTTTGATGTAATATTTTTATTTACAGCATGTTATATTTTATTTCTTTGCTGGATTTATAAAGATTTTTTATCAATGAGGAAATCCGTAAAGATTATAAGAATCCCTCATTTACATTTACGCACGAAATTGTCTAATCATAAATGTGCGTATGAAAAAACTTTACTTACTAATTCTTCTCTTACCGATTTTGAACTATTCCCAGGATATCCAATGGGAAAAGTCATATGGGGGTAAACATTCCGATTATCTTTTTGATGCACAGCCGACAGCCGATTACGGTTTTATTCTCGCGGGAAGTTCTGTTTCGGATAAAACCGGGAATAAAGACCAGGACAATCACGGGGATCTGGATTACTGGATCTGGAAAATGTCAGAGAAAGGAGAACTGGACTGGCAGAAAAGTTTCGGAGGAAATGGATTTGACTTACTTCAAAGCATCAAGATTACCAGAGACGGCGGTTTTATACTCGCAGGCACATCTAGTTCTGGAACGGGTTTTGAAAAAGGAGAAGACTGCAAAGGTATTACCGATTTTTGGGTTATAAAACTTGACGCAGCTGGTGCAGAACAATGGCAGCGAACCATTGGCGGCAGCGGCCAGGATGAATTACTATGCGCTTTTCAGACTAAAGACGGAGGATATATATTAGGAGGTTCATCCAGTTCAAGCCCCTCATCAATTTTAAATACCAGTCCAGAGGGAAAACTGGCTCCTGCTGCAAAAGCAGATTTATTTAGTAAATCTGAAAAGAGCAGAGGCAACATGGATTACTGGATTGTGAAATTGGATAAGGAAGGTAAAATTGAATGGCAGAAAACTTACGGCGGGCAGTATACCGATGAATTAAGAAGTATGGAACAGACTTCTGATATGGGCTATATTTTAGCAGGTTATTCTAACTCTCCAATATCAGGAGAAAAAGCAGATGCTAATAAAGGAGTGGGAGATTATTGGATTATCAAAATAAATGATACGGGGGAAATTTTATGGCAGAAAACTTATGGGGCCGATGGAGATGACCAGCCTTATGTAATTCATCAGACAAGCGACGGCGGTTACATTATTGGAGGTAATTCCAATAGTAAAAATCCGTTATCGCCTCAGGGAGGTATTGTCGGCAATGGAACTGATTACTGGATTTTGAAAACAGATGAAGAAGGTGGTGTTGTATGGAGCAAGACATACGACTTTGGAAAAGTTGATATCCTTACCTCGTTAGTAGAAAATAATGACCACACGTATTTAATCGGCGGTCATGCCCAAAATGATGCTGTGAGATTTACAGAAGGATTACTGGGAAAAGCTGCAGGTCTGATTAATAAAGAGAAAGACGGGATTAACGATTATATCGCCTTAAAAATTAATGATCAGGGAGAAGAGATCTGGAGTAAAACAATAGGCAGCGGGGGAGAAGATATTTTAAGAAAATTAATAGAAACCCGTGACGGCGGCTACTTGATGGCCGGAACTTCTAATTCGGGATCATCAAAGGATAAAAACTCTAATATCGGCGGTAATGATTTTTGGGTTGTAAAGCTTAAGGATAAAACCAAAATAGAGAAAGTCAAGTCAAGTATCGAAGCAATCCCCAACCCGGCTGTCAGTTTTACCAATGTAATAATAGGTTACGATTTTAAGGAAGGAACTGCCACGCTGGTGGATATCACAGGACGTACGCTGCAGGAATTCAAGATAGAAAGCAGGACAGTGCCGATAGATTTAAGCCGATATTCTGAAGGGATCTACATTATTAAAATCAAAACCGATGTGAAGACGGAATCTGTAAAAGTAATCAAAACTGTTAAGTAGGAATTATTTCTTATTTAAACTTATCTATATCCAGTTACAAATCGTTATGAAATCAAATTTATATTTTTTATTATTTTTTATTTTTTTATTAAATGTTCAAGAAATAAAATCTCAAACTATTGGAGGAAATCAAAAATACATCCCAAATATAACAGTTACCACTCCTCAGGCCGGTGCCATAAATAAAGCTGGGGAAATTCCTGTAGACATTTCTACCGGGAGAATAAATTACAGCATTCCCATATTTGAGATAAAAGAAGGTAATTTTACTATGCCCATTGGTTTATCCTATAATTATTCAGGACTTTTACTGGATGAAACTCCGGGTTACGCAGGTGTAGGTTGGACTTTTAATATTGGCGGAGCAATAACACATTCCATTAATGGTTTAAATGATGAAAACCACGAGTCTAATAAAACATACGTTTACAACTATATCAATAAACTGGCACCGTATAATGATTTAGCAACAGGTGAAGGACAGACTACTATAGCACATTTTTTAGAAAATGTTTCAAACGGAATTTTCGATGGAGAACCCGATAAGTATTCTGTGAATATTGGAAATTTAAACTGCAGTTTTTATCTGGACAAAGATAATAATCCAATTTTTTTAAAAAATGAAAATTATAAACTTACTGGTAATTCAACAACTGGATTTACATTAACTGATGATTATGGAATTAATTATGTTTTTAGTCTGGCCCAAACTGCTGATAAAGTTACAGACAACGACCAATATAGTTATAATTCTTCTTTTTTAATAACAGAAATTAATTTTCCTTTTAGTACAAACAAAATTACATTTGAGTATGGTACTGTCCTGCAGTATAATGATATTAACTCCAGCCAGAGTTTAATAAAAACGACTAACCAGATAGGTAATCCTGATAATGACTTTACATTAAGGAATAATAAAGTTACCACAATACTAAACACCAGAAAGTTAAATAGGATAGTTACTAATAATTATACTATTGAACTTCAGTACAACAGCAATGTAAACGAACCTGCTGTTGCTGTTATTAGTAATTTAAAAATACAAGATAAATTAAGCAGTGTAATTAAAAATTATGATTTTGAGTTTTCTTCGTGGTCAGGCAGAAGGGTTAATCTTCTGAATGTAAAATATAATGGAGCTGTTACAAATACCATGGAATATGACATGAGTATTCCTTATCCGCTGCCTACTTTAAACAGCTATTACCTAAAAAAGGATTTATGGGGATATTTTAATGCAAATGCAGTCCCAGTAAGCCCAACAGGTTTAACAGATCCGTATGCTAATTCTAGTATAAAATCAGATTTAGCCAGTACAAAAATTGGCGCTTTAACCAAGATTACTTATCAAACTAAAGGATATTCTTTGATAGACTATGAACCTAATACAGTTTATATGAAATCAACGGATTACAATTTTCCTTATGATGCAGACGCAGTAAGCACTTCTACAATAGATGCTGCAACAACTCCTGATGTTAATATGAATGATGTAGACAGCTTTACAGTCACTACCGTTCCATTAGAGGTAAATGTTATTTCTACTTTAACAAATCATACCTCAATTAATCCTTATGAAGAAAGGAATACTGAAGTTGTTTTGTATAAAGACGGCCAGAGTACAACCCCTCTTTATAAAGCTTCACAAAATTGGCTTCCTGAGGGCGTTTGGATTCCTTCCAAGTTAATTTTTACAGCAACAAAAAAGATAGTCATTAATGAAGCGGGTACTTATCGTATCAAAGCAACATCTACAAAAGGATCGTCTGCCAGCATAACTTTAAACCTTAAGCAGCGGCCTGAATATTTTAATCAGACGGTAGGGGGCATAAGAATTAAGCAAACTAAAAATTGTGATTTCAATGGTGAATGCATTACGACTTCATATACTTATTCTCAAGCAGGAAACAGTACGGGAATAATGCTTCAAAGACCTAGTTTTTATTCAGGATATTTTATTCAGGATAATTTGAGTTGTCCCCAAGGTATTTACGTAAGACAGGATTTTTATAATTATTCAAGTATTTATCCCTTGTCTAATTTTAGAGGAAGCCCGGTGTTATATAATACCGTTGAAAAATCAGACAGCAATGGAAGCTCTAGTAATGGGAAAATTATATATTCGTACTATGGAAAAGCATCTTCCAATTCACTGTATGATGATGAAAATTATTTTACCATTGGGCTTCTAGATACCCAAACGGTAAAAAGCCAGTCAGGCACAATTTTATCAAACCAGAAAAATATTTATTTGGAGGGCTTGAGACGTACTGTTCCAAAGTTTATGTACTTTCTAGATTGTAAAAATATTATTGAGACGCGTGCTTCTCCGTATGCAGCATGTCCGATGAGTTATCCGAGGCCTTTATCTGATTTTATGATCGGTACTTTTAAACATGAAGCTAAAAATTATCAATTGCAGAGTACAGAAAATAAGGACTATTATTATGGACAAGAATTAGTACACATAACATTAAATGCCTATGATTATAATACAGGCAATCTTAAAAGTCAGAAAAATACCAATTCTAAAAATGAAACTGTTGAAACCAGATACTTTTATGCGCAGGATGCTGAAGCGGGAAATCTTCCTTTTGCTCCTGAAATCATAACTGCAAACATGCTTGCAATTCCTTTAAGAACGCAGACTTTTAACGGTGCAGCGAAATTATCAGAACAGGTATCTGTCTATGATAAAACTGCATCGACTAGCAATTTACTGCTTCCAAAATCTATTTATGCAGGGAAATTTCCTAATTCATTTTCTCTAATAAATAATGTTGGGAATGTTGAGAAAAAAGTTACTTATGATTTATATGACAGTAAAGGGAACGTACTCCAGTATACTTTAGAAAATAGCACGCCTGTGTCAATAATATGGGGATACAATCAGACCCAGCCCATCGCAAAAATCGAGAATTACGCCTATTCATCTATTCCTGCAGCAACGGTTAACAGCCTGCAGACACTTTCAAATGCAGATAATGATAACTGCATGGGAGTGGCGTGTAAAGAACAGCTTCTAAGAAATGCATTAAATACATTTAGAAATTCACTTCCAGCGGATGCTTTTGCATCAACTTATACTTATAATCCTTTAATCGGTGTAACCAGTGTTACGGATCCTAAAGAAATATCTTCTTATTATGAATATGATACTTTCGGCAGATTAAAATTTGTAAAAGATAAAGATTTAAATGTGCTTCAAAAATACTGCTATAATTATAAAGGAGACCAAGTTGACTGTAATAACAGCTCAACGAGTATAGTTTTGTATAAGAGTACAGCAAGAAGCGGTTCGTTTACAAAGAACAATTGTGCGACAGGAGGAACAGGTTCTAGTGTAACATACAATCAAGCTGAAGGAGCAGTTACTTCAACGGTTTCTCAAGCAATTGCAGATGCAGATGGTCTAACTAAATTTAATATAGATGGACAGGCTTACGCTAATAGTAATCCATCAGTACTTTGTACTTTTAAAAATGCAGTTAAGAGCGCTGTGTTTACCCGAAATAATTGTGCTTCGGGCGGTACTCCTGGAAATGCAACTTATACAGTGCCTGCAGGGCGTTATAGTTCAAATGTTTCGCAGGCAGATGCAGATGCTCAAGCTCAAAACGATATAACTGCAAATGGTCAGATATTTGCAAATGATAATAACAATGCTAAATGCATTTTTAAAAATATTATCAAAAGCGTGATATTTACGCGAAACAACTGCAGTTCAGGAGGTACGCCTCAAAGCGCAACTTATACAGTACCCGCAGGCCGTTACAGCTCAAATGTTTCACAGGCAGATGCAGATGCTCAGGCTCAAAACGATATAACTGCAAATGGGCAGATATTTGCCAATGATAATAACAATGCTAAATGCATTTTTAAAAATATTATCAAAAGCGTGATATTTACGCGAAACAACTGCAGCTCAGGAGGTACGCCTCAAAGTGCGACCTATACAGTACCCGCAGGCCGTTACAGTTCAAATGTTTCACAGGCAGATGCAGACGCTCAGGCTCAGAATGACGTAAATGCAAATGGGCAGATATTTGCAAATGATAATAACAATGCTAAATGCATTTTTACTAATGTTGTAAAAAGCAGTGTATTTACCCGAAATAACTGTGCGTCAGGAGGCAGTCCTCAGAGTGCGACCTATACAGTACCTGCAGGACGTTACAGTTCAAATGTTTCTCAGGCAGATGCCGATGCTCAGGCGCAGGGTGAGATAAATGCTAACGGGCAGGCATTTGCCAATGATAACAACAATGCAAAATGTATTTTTACTAATGTTGTAAAAAGCAGTGTATTTACCCGAAACAACTGTGCATCAGGAGGCAGTCCTCAGAGTGCGACCTATACAGTACCTGCAGGACGTTACAGTTCAAATGTTTCTCAGGCAGATGCCGATGCTCAGGCGCAGGGT
>NZ_SODM01000004.1:0-50421 GCF_004368785.1 Flavobacterium sp. 270 | reverse complement strand
TGAGATAAATGCTAACGGGCAGGCATTTGCCAATGATAACAACAATGCAAAATGTATTTTTACTAATGTTGTAAAAAGCAGTGTATTTACCAGAAACAACTGTGCATCCGGAGGCAGTCCTCAAAATGCTACCTATACTGTTCCAGCAGGACGCTACAGTTCAAACAGCTCTCAGGCAGACGCAGATGCGCAGGCACAGAATGAGATTAATGCTAATGGACAGGCATTTGCTAATGATAACAATAATGCAAAATGTATTTTTTGGAATACTGCATCAAGTGCTGTTATTACAAGAAACAACTGCACCTTTGGCAGTACATCTGGAAGTGCAACTTATACAGTTCCAGCAGGCCGTTATAGTTCTGATGTTTCTCAGGCTGCCGCAGATGCTCAAGCCCAAACAGAAATTAACAATAACGGACAGACCTATGCAAATAACAATGCAATATGTACTTTCTGGAATACTGCTAAATCAATGACAGCTAATAAAAATGATTGTGCTGCAGGAAAATATGGCTCACCTGGTACTTATACAGTTCCGGCAGGAACTTACAGTTCCACTTCAAGCCAGCTTGATGCAGATCAAAGAGCTCAATTCGATGTTAGTGTTAATTATCAGACATACATAAATTCAATTGGAACATGTTCATCCGAAACTTATAGTGTTTCTATGGATGATTATGATTCCAATATGTCAACGATCTGGATAACGGTTACTTGTAATTCTTCAAGTCATCCTGCAAGGACGATTTCTCCTACGATTGCATATAAATATCCTGTTAATCAAACCTCTTACATAACAAAACAGCTCGCTTTTGCAGCTAATAAGACAAGTGTAACTTTCCAGGTATCGCTCAATTTTGTAGGAGCGCCAACAATTCAATCCTATATCATTCAATAATTCTATTTGAAAAATATAAAAGCAACCTACATGAAAAAATATATATTATTATTGATTTTTTTATCATTTGCAAGTATGAGCTTACAGGCCCAGACTTTCAGTGATGATAATTTTATCTATACAGCATCACCAAAAAAGCCGGTACAATCAGCGAGTTATAACACTTTGACAAAAGATGAAATTAACCAGAGCGTTACTTATTTTGACGGGCTCGGACGTCCTGTGCAGACCACAGCAGTAGGACAGGGGGGAAATGGAGAAGATATGATCACACCTGTGCAGTACGATGGATTTGGCAGGCAGATCAAAGAATATCTTGCTTATCCGGTGGTTAATGGAGGTACAAGTTATCTAAAAATAGATCCTGCTGCTGCGGTAAATGCAGCAATTTCATTTTATAGTTCACCTAATTATCAAAATACTTCAAATCCTTTCTCGGAAAAGAAGTTAGAAACGTCTCCGTTAAACAGAGTCTTAAAACAGGCAGCACCGGGAACTGCCTGGGCAATGAATAGCGGTCATGAGATAAAATTTGATTATCAAACCAACACTGCAAGTGAAGTTAAATTGTATAAAGTAACTACCGCCTGGGATGTAGGATTAGGTATGTATTCCATTACTTTTGTAGATGGCGGCAGTTATGGAGAAAACCAGCTTTACAAGACAATTACCTATGATGAAAATGCAGCTGCAAATCCAGTACCCGGCAGTGAACTATTAGGTTCAACAGTAGAATTTAAGAATAAAGAAGGGCAGGTAGTACTGAAACGAACTTATGACGCCAGTGATAAACATGATACCTATTATGTTTATGATACGTATGGCAACCTGACCTATGTAATTCCTCCAAAAGCTGACGGTGCGATAAACGATGAAGTTTTAAACGGTTTATGCTACCAGTATAAATACGATAATCGTAATAGATTAGTAGAGAAAAAGCTTCCGGGAAAACAGTGGGAATTTATAGTGTATGATAAATTAGACAGGCCGGCAGCAACAGGTCCTGCATTCTCTCCATTTAAAGATGATTCTTCTGTTGGATGGATAATTACCAAATACGATGTTTTTGGAAGGCCGATCTATACAGGCTGGATGAATCAGGCTTCTAGTTCTGCAGCAAGGAAAACATTACAAAATGCTCAGGATAGTGCGCCAGTCTATGAAAGCAAAGATGTAACAAAATCTATAGACGGTATTGCGGCATATTACACTAACGCCAATGTTCCTACGAATTTTAAACTTTTAACGGTAAACTATTACGATAATTACGCATTTCCGAATGTAAAAACACCACCCACAACAATATTAGGACAGACTGTTTTAGTGAATACAAAAGGACTTGCTACCGGTACATGGGCAAGAGCTGCTACAACGGCATCTGCCATGTTAGGAGAAACCACGACAACTTTTTATGACAGCAGGGCACGTCCTATAAGCAGTTGTAAGAAAAATCATTTAGGCGGTTATCTGCAGATCGATAATCTGCTTGATTTTTCAGGTAAAACTTTAACTGCCAAAACAGAACATCAGCGCTCTGGAGGAACAGTAATACAGATTGAAGAAAATTTCAGCTATACTGCTCAAGATCGATTATTAACCCATACCCATAAAATCAATGGAGTCGAACAGCTGATGTCTGATAATAAATATGATGCGTTAGGACAGCTTGAAAGTAAAAAAGTAGGAAACAATATAGGAAGCCCTCTGCAAAAAGTTGACTTTACTTATAATATCAGAGGCTGGCTTACCGGGATAAATAATGTAAATGACCTGCAGAACGATTTATTTGCTTTTAAGATTAATTACGATACACCTCAGTCTGTTACCGGTGTCAGCGGCTTATATAACGGTAATATTTCTGAAACACTCTGGACAACAGCATCCAGCCCCTTAATAAGAGGTTATGGTTATAAGTACGATAAACTTAACCGATTGAAAGATGCTGTTTATGAAAAGAGTTCGGTGCTTACAGGTATGTACAATGAAAATTTGACCTATGATAAGAATGGTAATATTAAGCTGCTAAATAGAAAAGGCAATCGGGACGCTCAATTGCAGCCGTTTGATTTGGATGATTTAACATATAATTATCCGCCAAATTCAAATCAGCTTTTTTCTGTGATTGATGCTTACAATATCCCAGGAGGATTTAATGATTTTAATAAAAATGGAGATGATTACAGTTATGATGCCAATGGTAATTTAATTACGGACAAAAACAAAAATATTACCGCTATTGATTATAATCAATTAAATCTGCCTAAGAAAATTACATTTGGGACATCGGGCAGTATTGAGTATATTTACAACGCATCGGGACAGAAAGTGGAGAAAAATGTAACTCAGAGTAATGTTACAGTAAATACAAATTATTTAGATGGTTTCCAGTACAAAGACAGTGTTTTGGAGTTTTTCCCGACAGCAGAAGGCTATGTTAAAAATAATGCAGGTACACTTTCTTATGTTTTTCAGTACAAAGATCATTTAGGAAATGTGCGCGTAAGCTATTTTAAAAACACAATTGGTGTTACTGAGATCTTGGATGAAACACATTATTATCCTTTTGGATTAAAACATACTGGGTATGTTGCTTTGCCTGAAAGTAATAATAAGTATAAGTATAACGGAAAGGAGCTTCAAGATGAGAATATTGGTGGGAATCAACTTAATATATATGACTATGGGGCGCGAAATTATGACCCTGCACTTGGGCGTTGGATGAATATTGACCCTCTTGCTGAGAAATATGATAATTTTTCACCGTACGTTTACACAATTAACAACCCTATATTTTTTATTGACCCAGATGGCATGCGTATAAAATGGGCAAGCTGGAATGACGTAAAGAATGATAAGAAATTGAGTGAACAATTCTCTTCAAGAAAAGAATATAGGGAAGCAAGAAGAGAGCTTAAAAAACAGTATAGAGAGACTATGAAAAATTCAGAAACAGCGTCAGCAATTTACCAAGATTTAAAAGATGATTCTGCGACACATACAATTTATGCAACTAAAGATACTGGCGGAGCAACAACTGTTACCGAAAATGGAGGAAGTAATATCAAAATAGGTATAGGTGACGGTTCAAATAATTTCCTAGATGGCATAAGTAGTAATGAAGCTAACATTCAAGCACAGATTGGACACGAAGGAGGACATGCATGGTTAAAGATGAATGGTTTAGAAACAGAAAAAAGTGCACCGAATATGTCAACGGCAAATAGCTTAGATGTAGCAATTTATAATAGTTATTACGAAAAACGTGAACGTGGAGCATCGCATATCGAAAATATTATCAGGGGAGAGTTAATTTCTAATGGTGCGAAAAATATGAATCTAAGCTCAACATATCATGGTCAAACTCTCCAATATACAGGTGGTTCTCTTTTTAAATATGACTTTCAAACCTCCGCATTAAAATTATTGCAAAATAATCCATATAGTGCTCAAGGGTATTTAAACAAAACGTATAACCTTCCAACACCAAAAAAATGAAAAAGTTGATTGTAATTTTATTTGCTATTTTCAGTTATTCATGTCAAAGCCAGAAGAATAATATTTTAAATTACGAATGTAATGTCATAAAAACGCAAGATTTAAAAGAGTTTGATTCATTGATTAAAAGTATTGATACTACGAAATTATTCAATAATGCACTTAAGAATTTTGAAAATACAAAAGATGGAGTTCTATTTTACAAATTAACTTCAGGTAATAAGTTTGGATATTTTACAATTTTTACTGAAGAAGATTCAAAAATCTATTGCCAAAATATTTCAAAAGATTTGAGTAAAAAAGTAAATGTAAATGATAAAGACAGACAAATAATAATTAATGGAATAGAATTAATTAAAGAATCTAGTACTTTTTACTATGAGCAATGTAACAAAGATTCTACAGATTTTATTTATCTTCTAATTATTAAGAGAGAAGGGAAAATTATCTCAAAATATCTTTCCCATAATTATAGCGAATATTTAGATGATAATAAGAATAATGATTTAAAAACTATTAAAAGTCTTTTAGGAGTTTCTTACATGTATTCTTATAAATAGATTTAGAACCTTAGTAATGTATGAGATGTGTTGGTGTTTAATAATTCCATCTTACATTTACATATTATCAAAGATTACAGTTATATCGCAGTAAAATTGCAACAACCATCGGGTTGTCCAAACAAAAAAGCCACTTCAGTATGGAGTGGCTTTTTGGTTTTTATATATTTTTTGGATTTTTAGAAGAAAAGTTTTTTTAATTATCAATACTCCCAACCTATGAAAAATGATAAAGAAGGACGCGCTAAATTTTTTTTTGATTATATATCTCAATTAAAAACTGTTCTAAATCCTTCTCAAGTGCAAAAAATGGTTAACAGAGACATTAACATGTCCTATGCTGAAGGTCAAAATGATAATCCTAAAAAAAAGAAATAAAATGAAAAGAACAATATTGACATTTTGTTTAATGGTTATGTCCTCTATTTTTCTTTGTTGTAACAAAAGAGAAAATCAAACAGTAGAAAAGAAAATATATTATAAAATTAGCTCTCACGAAGATAGTTTGATTGGTTTTTGCCTAAGGGAGTATCAATTTAAGAACGATTCAATTATAGAAAAATATATATCAACTAATTTAAGAGGAAAAAAACTAATTGCATTTAGACAAGTATTTTATAAGCAAGGATCAGATCTTTTTATTTTTTCAAATGTAAAAAATGATACCAATAAATACTTATATTTTAGAAGAACAAAAAAAGACACTTGTCTTTTTGTAGATAGAAAACTCGAAATTTTTTTCTTGTGTACTAAAGGAATTATAAATTTCAAAGGCTATAAAAATGTTTATAAAATTTATTATAACGAAGAAGGATCCGAACCTAAAAAAGAAAATTTAATACTTAATAAAGATTATACAATATTAGCTAGATTTGAAGACTCTAATGATTATAGAAAAGAACTTATTATGAATGAAAATGAAGTCGGAATAGTAGTAAAATCAAGATTTGATTTGCTCACAAAAAAGATAGCATGGTGGTAATGCCGGTAGCGAGTGTTACGTATTAGGTGTCTTTATGAAATAACAGTGTAAAGTGCTGAAAAAGAATAAAAATATTAATTATTGAATAGAAAAAAGAGGCGACCGATAGGTCGCCTCTTTCGTTTTTTGTCTTTTAATATGTATTAAAATGATTTTACCTTGCCTTAGTGTTTCAAATTAGGTCATGAAAATAAAATGTAATTTTGACAAAAACGGGAAATTTACTTGTGTAAAATTAGTGAAACTGTTTATATACGAGGAAGTAGTGCCAGCCAAAAAAAGAGCAGGATAATTAAATACATATATGCTAAAAATAGTATTAAGGTAGGTGAAGGTGTTTCCGTTGACATTAATTATGCATATCACGCTTATAAATTAGATCTAACCAGAATATTATTCAATTAACAATTGAAGATTTATTATTGAAAAGAATGGCATAAAAGCTTCAGAGAAATTTGAAGCTTTTATTTTTATTTATTTGTTTAAGCTTTTCCATTTATTGAAAAACACTCAGGTGGTATAGTCAAAAAGTTTTTACAGCAGCAATTTCAATGCATATAATTTCCAAAGTCTAAAATCAATGATTTGTTATCGGAATGGATAAAAAGAACTCTGGTTAAGCTCCCGTCTTGATTATCAATCAGATATTCATAACTGTCTGCGTCCCATAAGTCCGTCAGATTAAAAATGTTGCTTTTTACTTTTTCTGCTAATTGATTCAGGCGGTCAATATGATAATTACTTTTGAATAGATCTGGTGCTGTATTGAATAAGGCTAAATGGTTAAGGCACCATGAAAAATTCTCATTTATTCTCTCATTGATGTTTTCAACAATTTTTTTTGTAGGCTGTATCTTTTCGGTGAAAAAAAAATCCGTACCGGTATTGTTTGGAGAGGAAAATATAAAATGATCCTGGTCATTTAATTTTCCGCCTGTGTTGATCCTTATGTGGATAACTGCCGGATTATACCCGTCTGATAACACACTCAGGAAATCAGAAAAGAGCTGTATGGAATTTTCCAATAACTTTATGCGGACTAGTTCTTCTTCATTAATTGTCATTTACGTATTAGGATTTGAATTGAAGCAGATTATTTTGTTTTTGTCGGACGGACTTCTATTTTGCTTGGCAGTACATTCGGGTTCATTCTTAAAAGATCCACGACCATCTGTCCGATGTCTGACGGCTGGATCTTCCAATTATCAGCTTCACCGGGCGTATGGCCGTTAAAGTTGGAAGAGACTGATCCAGGCATAATAGTGGTGCACTTTATATCATAGTCCCGAAGGTCCAGCATAGCAGCCTGTGTAAAACCCACCAGACCGAATTTTGAGGCATTATAGGCGGCGCCGTTAGCAAAGAAATTTGCTCCTGCTAGAGACGCAATTGAAATGTAGTAACCTTTGTTTTCTTTGAGCTGTCCTGCAGTGGCTTTCAAGGTATGAAAAGCTCCCGTGAGATTGGTGTCAATCATTGTATTCCAGTCCTCAAGAGACATTTCATCTATAGGTGCAAATTTTCCCACCCCTGCATTGGCAATGACAATATCGAGTCTTCCGAATTTCGATACAATCTGCTCAACGGCTTTGAGCTCGTCATCAAAATTTCTGACATCAGACTTTAGGATCAGTACATTCTGGTTTCCTAATGCCTGCTGTGCTTTTTCAAGAGCTTGGATATCCCTGCCTGAAATAGCTACTTTTACACCGTTTTTGACTAAAGTTTCTGCTATGCCAAAACCAATGCCTTTTGCCGCTCCGGTTATATAGGCTGTCTTGTTTTCTATCTTTTGCATTTTATAAGATTAGTTTAAGTTTTTACTGTTAGGTCTTGAGTCTTGCTTTCAAGAGTATGGACTGTAAAGGCAGGATTTTTTATAAAAATACGATAAATTTTTTGTCAGTGCCTTTGCTGTCGGTGATTTGTTTTAGGATTGTAATGGGATGATTTTTTTATTTCTGTTAGATAGTTTTAATATGATTTAGGCTGGTGCTGGGAAGATCGGTTGGAAGATGTCTGGTTTATGATGAAAAAGTTTGCAGAGGAAGAGGTTCCGCTTTTATTTATTAAGAAGAGTAGTAATTACTGGATTTCGTATGTTATATGAGAGCAGGTACAGAAAAAAAAGTGTACCTCGAATTTTTAACCAATTCTTTAGGCAGATATACATTCGCCCGAGCCTGACATAGGCAGATTTTGCTACTGCTAAGATTTTAGCTTCTGAAAAAAATGTGCCACGATCCTTCTGCCAAAGCTTGAGCTTTGCAAATTATAAAAAATCTGCTTCAACTTTTTGTATACAAAAGTAACCACAGCCATTAGTGTGTCCCCAATTTTTAAAACCGCTGTTAGGAAATGTTTTTTAATCCCACCAATATTCATATCTCCAGCTTCTTACTCCATTATGATGTGAACAAGTTCCACTGCTAGTAGAGTAAGATGATGTTCCATCGTTACATATCGCTCCAACTCTTTTCCTAGAGCCACAAGTGAAAAGTATTAGGAATATCAATAATATAACTGCAAATTTTGGAAACTTAAAAGAAAAATCATTTTGGTTACTTTCTGAAATTTGTAATTGATTTCTTTGTTCTCTTAAAATTTGTTCTCTTTTTTTCTCCTCTTTTAGTTGCGCTTCTTTCGGATCAAACTCGACTTTAAAGATGCCGAGCCAAATGGTAACTTTAAAATGACCCATTATCATCAGAATTACGGCTATAATCTGGAAGCGGCACTGGAGAAACATTCCATAAAAGGATTGGATACTCCTAAGTTTAAAGAGGACCTGATCAATTCATTAAAGAAAGGAAATATACAGTCTGTGACTTTTGTAGTGGGAGGCGAGGAAAAAAAACGATTTGTAGAAGCCAATCCGCAGTTTAAGACTGTGAAGGTCTATGACCACGCAATGCTCCGTATAAATGATCGTGAGAGCAAAGATCAAAAACAGAAAGATTCGCAAGATAAAACTATCTCTAAATCACAGAAGAAAGCTTCGGAGAATGATGATGAGAGCTCGGGACAAAAAGAAACTAAAAAGGAGAAGAAAAAATCACAATCGATTTAACAGCCATTGATCATGGAAAACCTTAAACCCTTAACAGATTTTTTTTCAATTATTGAAAAAGATTATCGAATCAGTAGCACGCATACTGCCATTTATACTGCTTTGTTGTGTTTTAGAGCCGTTAAGGGTTTTAGCAATCCTATTGAGATTTTCAGGGTAGAATTATCACCCTTTGCCAAAATATCTTCCAAATATACCTACCATAAGTGTCTGCAGGAACTGCATGAATACGGTTATCTGCGCTACGAGCCTTCGTTTAAAAAAACAAGAGGCAGCAGGATTTATTTTTTTGACTTTGAAATACGTAAAATTATACAGTGATGAAACCTTTTACTTTTGAAGACCTTCCTAACATTCTCGGAACACTTGTCATGCGTGTCGAAAATATTGAACGTCTGGTAAAAGAAATAAAAAATGGCAGAAATTCTGAAGATTTTGATCCAGAACTCTTAACTATACTACAAGCTTCCAAGCTGATCAATCTTTCTGTTGCAACCATTTATTCTAAAGTATGCCGAAATGAAATTCCTGTAAATAAGCAGGGAAAAAAATTATATTTTATAAAATCAGAACTTCTGGACTGGATTAAATCCGGGCGGATAAAAACAATCAGAGAAATACAACGAGATGTCAATCAGAGATGCATTAAGTAAGACTCTCTTTCTTTAAACCTGCAGATCTGCAGGTTTTTTATTTTATATTGAAAATCAACAGCGTCATGAATTTTTTAAGTTCTAGTTTTTTTGAAACATAGAGATTTAGCTCTCTCATCTATTTAAGGACTGTATCAGCTGATATTTGACAGCCGAATTTTTGAAGTTCAAATAAATTACGTGGAAGTAGTTGTTAAATAATCGTTTACCGATTTATTAATTGTTTTAATTTTTATATTTGCTTAACTACTATCTTAAAAATGTTCTGATTAACATGATTGTTTTCCAGAAATACAACTCTTTTTGATAATTTGTTTTGTAAGATTTTTGCATCAATAAATTTGTACCTTATTTGTACCTCGACTTAGCTTAGCCCTTATAGAATAAGGAAAGTTAATTTCTGCATCGGGAAATAGAAGGCACAAAGAATCACAAAACAAAAATAACAAAAAGAGTTAGAATGTTTATAATTAACATTTTAACTCTTTTTTTATTGAATTGTGTTTTGAATCTGCTGTATAATAAAAGTAATTTTCTTATTTTTTTGTTGCTTTTTAATTGTCACCCATTGGTTTCTTAGTTTGTTATTTATTTGCTTTATTTTATTAAAAATCAGTTATTTATGTGTAAATTTAAATGCTAAAGCAACTGTTGTGGGGTAAAATTGTCCTAAACTGTTTAAAAATTCTATTTTTTCTTATTGTACGATTTTGCAGTTTTTTGGATTACAAGCAGCAAATAAAATTTTTAAAAATCAATACGTCATAAAAGCCAAACTAGTATGAAAAACTTTGATTATATTATTATAGGAAGCGGTCAGGCAGGTTCTCCTTTGGCATTTAGCTTATCGAAAAAAGGAACGGTAGCGCTTATTGAAAAGAGTTTTATAGGCGGAACATGTGTCAATAATGGCTGTATTCCCACCAAAGCCTATGTAGCAAGTGCCCGCAGAATATGGGATGCCTTTCATGGAGATGAATTGGGTATCGAAATTCCGCAGGGAAGCAAAGCTAATCTCAAAAAAATTAAGGAACGAAAGGATAAGTTGGTTAAAGATTCCCGGTCGGGGATTGAAAAAGGCATTTCCTCAAATGAAAAAATTACTTTATACAGAGGCACAGCGCATTTTTTGAGTGATTATGTAATACAGGTTGGAGATACCATACTTTCTTCAAAAAAAATATTCATAAATGCAGGTGCAAGAGCATTAGTTCCGCAGGAATATGCAAATGTTCGTTTTTACACCAACGAAAATATTTTGGAAATTACAGATATTCCCAAACATCTGATCATTATTGGCGGGAGCTACATTGGTTTGGAATTTGGACAGATGTTTCGAAGGTTCGGTAGCGAGGTTACTATTATTGAACGTAGCGAAAAATTAATAAGCAGGGAAGATGATTCAGTCAGTGACACGGTAGCTGAAATAATGAAAAAAGAAGGTATAAAGCTTGTTTTTAATGCAAAGGAAATCAGTGCTTCTGAAAACAATGAACAGGGCATTACGATCAGGATATACAACAAGGAAATAAAGGGATCTCATCTTCTGCTTGCAATAGGCCGTCTGCCCAATACCGATACGCTGCATATAGAGAATACAAATATAGCAGTGGATGAAAGAAACTACATAAAAGTTGATGATTATTGCCAGACCAATGTGGAAGGCATTTTTGCCATTGGCGACTGTAACGGAAAAGGCGCTTTTACGCATACTTCATACAATGATTATCAAATTGTAGAGAGTTTTCTATCTGGCAAGAAAGCAAGAAAAATCAGCGACCGGATTACCACTTACGGTTTATTTATAGACCCGCCGCTGGGCAGGATAGGCATGACCCGGAAAGAGGCTATTGATAAAGGCTACGAAATTTTGGTGGGTCATCGCCCAATGACAAAAGTAGGGCGTGCCAAAGAAAAAGGAGAAAGCCTGGGTTTTATGGAAGCGTTGATTGATGCCAAAACCAATCTTTTTTTAGGAGCTTGCGTTTTGGGAGTCGGCGGGGACGAAATTATTAACGGAATCACCAATTTAATGTATGCCAAACAGCCTTACACCATTTTGCGTGATGCAGTGCATATTCATCCTACAGTCAGTGAGCTTATCCCGACGATGCTGGAAGATTTAAAAATAAAATAGATATCCCTTATAATACAGCAATTTCAATTATTGAGAATTAATTAAAGCTGTACAGATTCTCTGAATTTGTATAGCTTTTTTTCTGTTGTGCCGTCTTTCTAGCAATAAGATGTATTTTTACCAACGATCAATACAGGGAGCTTAAGTGCAAAAAAATCTGATAGTGTAAAATACAAATAAAAAATTATGATAAACAATTATAAAAAGCACGATCTGTATGGGAAAACACTCATTCAAAAAATTGAATTAATTCCGCCGTTTAATTTTGACTTTCCGGTTACAGAGCAGGCCTGTTTTTTGTATGTGAAAGAAGGAGAGATTGAATATCAGGTTGATGACGAACAAATAAACATAGCTACCAATTACTCGTTATTATTAAACTGTATGCAGTCTGGTAAACAGCTGCAAAATTCAAAATCAGATAATAATTGTGAAATTGTGATTGTTACTTTCTATCCAGAGATATTAAAAAAAATATATGACAGGGAACTTCCATTACTGCTTCAGAAACCTAAAGATGTTATTTCAAATAAATCAAGCGAAAAAATAAATAATGATTTTTTAATTCAAAAGTACATCGAAGGATTATTATTTTATTTCGAAAATCCTTCTCTGATTAATGAAGATATATTAATTCTCAAAGTAAAGGAAATTATACTTTTATTGTCTCAGACACAAAATTCAGAATCAGTACAGTTAATATTATCACAGCTTTTTTCGCCTGCAGTTTATACTTTCAAACAAATAATTGAAGCAAATTTGTTTTCGCAGCTTACAATAGAAGAACTCGCACAGCAAAACAATTTGAGCGTTTCATCATTCAAGCGTGAATTTTCCAAAATATACAATGATTCTCCCGCCAATTATATTAAAGCTAAAAAGCTGGAAAAAGCTGCCGAACTGTTAGAGTTTACAGAGCACCGCATTACCGAAATAGCCTTTGACTGCGGTTTTAATGATCTGGCAAATTTCACAAAAAGTTTTACAAGCAGATACAATATCAGTCCGACAAATTACCGCCAGAAACTAAATAATAAATTATAATTGTAAACCTCTTTGTGGATAATTTTTAAAGCATCGTTATGATTTATTTTGACGATGCTTTTTTTTGTGAACCAAATTGCCAAATAATTGGACGAATCAGCAAAACCATTTTTCAAGATCTATCGGAAGTTTGCAATGTATTTCAAACAACTTTAAATCAATAAAAAATGGGATTATCAGGTCTGGGAATTTTTCACACCATTATAGGTGTTGCTGCAATTATAGCGGCTTTAATAGCTTTTATTAAATACGGTAAAATTAATTTGAACACATTGTCCGGCAAAATATATTTTTACGGAACAATCATTACATCGTTTACCTCATTAGGTATTTCAAAACACGGCGGCTTTAATCCGGGTCATGCATTTTCGATTTTTATCATTTTTTTGGTTTTAGGGGCATATTATTTAAACTTAAAAAGAGAAAAGAGCAGAAGAGCCCGTTATTTTGAAAACTTCTTGCTGTCTTTTAGTTTTTTTCTGTCACTCGTTCCAACAGTTAATGAAACTTTTACCAGAATTCCCGTAGGGCATCCTTTGGCAAAAGATATTAAAGATCCGGTAATTGGAAACACACTTCTTGTTTTATTACTGCTTTTTGTCGCAGGTTCGATTTATCAGTTTAGAAAGCAGAAACAGTTTCATAAACAGCAGGATTAAATGGTTTAACTTTTGTCTGTAGATCTTTTTTGGATGTCAGTTTCCTGTCTTGGATATTCTGATTGATGATGAACAATCATCAATCAGAATATGCTTCTATGATTATGGCTTTAATAAAACTTTTACGAATCTTGGGTTAAATCACTTTAAGCTGACAGAAAGTAATGTTGATTCTTGGCAGTACCGACGCACCTGATGTTGGTATTTCCAGTCATCAGCAGAAAATCATGTTAAAAAAAGCCTTCTAATTTAAAAAAAGGAAGAATAATTTGTACCTTTTTAGAACCCTTGATGAACTAAGGTTATAAATATAATAGTATGATACAATCTATAAATCCATATACCCAAAAGGTAGTATTTGAAGTTAAAGAATTTGATAGCAAAGAAATTGAAAATGCGATTGATAAAGCAGATGAGCAGTTTAAAAACTGGAAAACGGTATCTTTTGCAGAACGTTCTAAACTAATGAAAGCTGCTGCAGTTGAACTCAGAACTTTCTCTCAGCATTATGCTTCTATCATTACAAGTGAAATGGGAAAACCAATTACACAAGCATTAGCAGAAGTAGAAAAGTGTGCGGCGCTTTGTGATTATTACGCCGAGCATGCTGTAAATCAGCTTGCAGATAAACCAATTGAAACAGAAGCTCATAAAAGTTATGTAAGTTATGAACCCATAGGTGTTGTATTGGCTATTATGCCTTGGAATTATCCTTTTTGGCAGGTAATGCGTTTTGCAGTTCCGGCACTTATGGTAGGAAATACTGGGATTCTTAAACATGCCAGTAATGTAATGAAATGCGCCGAGAGTATAGAACAGGTATTTGCAAAGGCAGGATTTCCTGAAGGATGCTTTACGAATCTTCCTATTGGCAGTAAAATGGTAGAAAGTATTATAAGAAATCCTAAAGTAAAAGCGGTTACCCTAACCGGAAGCGAAACAGCAGGAAGATCTGTAGCAGCAATTGCCGGAAGTGAAATCAAAAAAACGGTATTGGAATTGGGTGGGAGCAATGCTTTAGTTGTTTTTGCAGATTGTAATTTAGAGCAAACTGTTAAGACGTGTGTAGAAGCCCGTTTTCAAAATGCAGGGCAAAGCTGTATCGCTGGTAAACGTCTTTTGGTAGAAGCTTCTATCACGGAGGAATTTACAAAAGCTTTTCTGGGAGCTGTCGGGAATCTTAAAGCAGGAGATCCTTTAGTTACTAAAACCACAATTGGCACGATGGCACGTGAAGATCTTGCCGAAGAACTTCAAAAGCAACTTGATGCAACATTAAGTGACGGAGCAACATTGCTATTGGGAGGTCAGCGAGATAAAGCTTTTTTTGAGCCAACCGTAGTTACGGACGTTACAAAAGAAATGTCTATTTTTAAAGAAGAAATCTTTGGCCCCGTTATCGGTATTACCACTTTTGAGAATGAAGAAGAAGCTGTTGAACTTGCTAATTCCAGTCCCTTTGGTTTAGGTGTTACGATTTTTACAGAAAACTTTGAAAAAGCTACTAAACTGATACCTAAATTTGATGACGGTGCTGTGTTTGTAAACGAACTTGTAAAAAGTGATCAAAGACTACCTTTCGGCGGAACTAAAAATTCAGGATACGGTCGTGAACTTTCGACTGATGGCATTCAGGAATTTGTGAATAAGAAAACGGTTTATATTAAGAAAAATTAATTCTGCGCGGAGCGATAAATAAAAAAGTACAGTTAATACTGTACTTTTATTTTTTACAGGAAAATGAAATTTTTAGATTAGCAATTCATTAAATCCATTCTCCAGAAGTACTATAATCATTTGGTAAATAGGTAAGATATTGCACCATTCTTGGGCTTTTTCCTTTATTTGGCGTTGCGCAATGGGGCAGTCTGTTATCCCAGATTACAAAATCTCCCGCATTACCCGCTATTGGTTCCGGTTTTAATGTTTTAAGTGCTGTCTCTCTGGGGTTTTCGTCTGGGTTGAGATTGTCAAGCCATTGGTTTATTTGGTTATGAAATCCCGGAACGCAATGAAAAGCGCCGTCAGCAATACCGCAATCAGTGAGGTAGAGTAGTCCCTGAAGTGCAAACGGAATAGGCTGTTTTAAACTGGTGTCCCAATGCAGTGCACTTCCTAAAAAAGTAAATTCTTTGGTTTCTGGAGGACTAAAGCTTACTTTATCTATAGTTTTGTAAATATGAGTTGTATTGTAAAGCTGTTCATAGGCTTTTTTTATTCTTGGCGAGAACCGGTTTTTATTTAAAGTTTCATGATCAGAAAAATTAAGCATTAAGCCTTTTTGGTTTTCATGTCTGTTATACCAGGTTTCTTTTTTGTCGGGATCCATTTCTAAGTAATTCCAAATTGCCTGCTCTGTATTTTCGCAGTCATTTTTTGAAACAGCTTTTTTAATGATGATGTATCCGTTAGTTTTCCAAAATATAAGATCTTCTTCCGATAACACATTTTCTGTTACATCTTCAGATTCTGTATTCTTGTTTTTTGTTCTGTTATTAATCCAAATTTTGAAAGTTTCAAGATCAGGTTTTTCAAAATATAAAAACTGTAAAGTATCTTCCATTCCAATTCCCAACTCGTATAGGGTTTTAACCTCGTTGTCCCAAGTGTGAGTTTCATCTGTAGTAGAAACACTTGCAGGATTTGTACTGCGTTTCCATAGTTTTTCAAGAACGGTCAACTGCATATTTTTGGATTATTTTAGTTTATAGCTAAGTACAATTATTTTGTAAAACTTTTATTCTTACTAATTTATGAGGTAATCATTAATTACAAAAGTAAGATTTTTCAATAGATTATAAAATAAATTATTCCAGATCGCAAAACTTCGCAATTTGAAACTATAAAGTAACTCCAAGCCCTAAAAACAGCTAATAAGTTATCTATTAACTAATTTTAAGCTCATTAATAGCATTCTTAATAAATGCTTCTTTATCAGTATTCATTGCTGCCAATATTCCTTTTCTAACTTCTGGGATTTCCGTATATTTTTCTGCCCATAAATTTATCTCAACAATTATTGGTACTAAATCTATTCCTTTTTGGGTTAATTGATATAAAACTTTGGCTTTACTTTCTGGATGTTCCAGTTTCTGAATTATTCCATTTTCTTCTAATGAAAGCAATCTTGCAGCTAAAATATTGGTTGCTATTTTTTCATCCGACTTAATAAATTCTCCGTAAGTACATTTTTTTTTCATCATTAAATCCCTTACAATCAACAGTGACCACTTGTCGCCAAAGGCTTCAAGCGAATAACTTACGGGACAGTCTGACCTCTTTTTTTGATCTTTCATAAAATAAATTTAAAATCACTTGCATTTTACAAGTAAGTGGTTTTATATTTGCACTTGCATTTCGCAAGCAAATATACTAATAATAAATTAAACCAAGAAATTATGGACTTAAAAGGAAAAACAATATTGATTACCGGCGGTTCTGCCGGAATAGGATTAGAGGCAGCAAAACAATTTATTGAAGAGGGAGCTAAAGTAATTATTACAGGAAGAGATCAGAAAAAATTAGATCAGGCTAAGAAATTATATCCTTCTATTACAGCAATCAAAAGTGATGCTTCGAGCCAGGAAGCAGCAGTTGCATTATACAATGAAATAAACCAACTAGGAGGTATTGACATTTTGTATAATAATGCTGGAATTGTGTATGGTAAGGATAATTTAGGCATTAGCAATCCTAAACATTTTGAGAAAGCTGCAATAGAAATCAATACCAATTATTTGGGCGTTATTCTGTTGAATGATCTTTTTATGGATATGCTAAAATCCAGAAAGGAAGCGGCCATTATCAATACATCGTCTATATTAAGTTATACTCCGGCAAATCTTGTTCCTACTTATTCGGCATCAAAAGCGGCAGTTCGTTTTTATACAGAAGCTTTGAGAGATCATTTAACAATGATTAGAAGCAGTGTAAAAGTTTTTGAATTATTACCTCCATTAGTAAAAACAAATATGGCAGAAGGTATGGACGGTAAATCTATTACAACAGATGTACTTATAAATGCTTTGATAAAAGGACTGAAAAACAATACTTATACGATTAGAGTAGGAGATACAAAAGCCATTTATTTGTTGAATCGATTTTTTCCAAAATTGGCTTATAAATTATTAAACCCAAAAGGTTTAAGTGAAAAATTGCAATCTTAACCTTTTTATTTCAATAAAAATGAACTTTAATAAAAAAAATGAACGTTGTTCAAAATAATTTATATCTTTGCTCTAAGGTTTTGACTTTGTTCTGCCTAAATTGTAAACAATTATGAGTACACTTGATAGAAAAGCACGAGAAAAAGAAGCATTAAAGGCACTAATATTAAAAGGTGCCAAAAAGCTTTTTGTTGAAAAGGGAATTGAGCAGACTACTATAAGAAACATAGCTGAAGAAATTAACTACAGCGTAGGAACAGTATATGTTTATTTTAAAGATAAAAATGATATCCTGCATGATCTTCATTCTATTGGTTTTCAGGAATTAAACGGTTATTTTCAGGAATTGTTAACGATAGATGATCCAAAGGAACGCATAAAAAAAATGGGCTTGACCTATATAAAATTTGCTTTGGAAAATTCTGAAATGTACGATTTAATGTTTAACCTAAAAGCGCCAATAGAGTTCCTGCAAAACTCAGAAAATGAAGATTGGGACGAAGGTTGTTCTGCCTTTGACCTGGTAAAAAGAACGATTGGAGAATGTTTAGACAAAGGCTATTTTAAAGGTCATAGTTTAGAACCGTTATCTTTTATGATTTGGAGTTTGGTGCATGGTATGAGCTCTCTGGAAATTCACCAAAGAATTAAAAACGTAAATTTTACTAATCCAGATACCATCTTATTTGATGGATATAATGAATTTTTAAAAATAATAGAAAAGCTTTAAAAAATTTTTTAACCAAAAAATGAACACTGTTCAAATTATAAACAATGTATAATAAATGAAAATAATAGTAAATTTTGCGATTCTCTGTTTCGGATATCTGGGATATTCACAAAGCAGATTAGACAGTTACATACAAACTGGTCTAAAAAATAACGAAGTAATAAAGCAGCATAATTTTGATATCAACAAAAGTATGTATGCGCTAAAAGAAGCGCGTGCCTTATTTTATCCTACTGTTTCCTTAAACGGAAATTATACCAAAGCAGATGGAGGAAGGACAATTGATATTCCGATTGGCGATTTGCTCAATCCGGTTTACAATACTTTAAATCAGATTACAAATTCGAATGCTTTTCCAACTTTAGCAAATCAGTCTGTATTGATTAATCCGGATAATTTTTATGATGCTAAGATTCACACCACAATGCCTTTGCTGAATTTTGAAATCATTTACAACAAAAGAATTAAAAGCCAGCAGACTTCTTTACAAAAAATCGAACTTGAAATTTATCAAAGGGAATTGGTTAAAGAAATTAAAATTGCTTACTACAAATACCTGCAGTCTGTTGAGGGAGTTAAAATTTATCAGGATGCGTTGGTTTTGGTTAAAGAAAATCAAAGAGTCAACCAATCTTTATTCAAAAATGATAAAATAAACCGAACCGCAGTTTTACGAAGTGATAATGAAGTAATACGAATAAGCGCCAATTTAGAAACGGCAAAGCAAACGAGCAATAATGCCAGATCTTATTTTAATTTTTTATTAAATGAAAAATTGGATTCTTCAATAGAAGCAGAAGAAAGTGACGCTTTGCCTACGGAAGCCACTTCAGAAAATACCCAAAACAGAGAAGAGTTACAAAAATTGACTCAGGTAAAAGAAATAAACGAAAATGTAAGCAAACTAACCAACTCGTATTGGTTTCCTAAAGTAAGTGGTTTTGCAGATTTCGGAATTCAGGATTTTGATTTTGAAGTCAATAAACAGTCTCGTTATTATTTTGCGGGAGCAGGTTTAGAATGGAATATTTTTTCGGGCAATAAAAACAAATTCAAACTAAAACAAGTACAGGAAGACAGCAAAAAAATCAGTTCGCAGATCGACAATGTAAAACAACAGTTACTGTTGCAATTTCAGGTTTCGCAGAATAATTTAAAAGCTGCATTGGAACAATTCAACGCCGATAAAAATCAAAAAGTAGCCGCAAAAAAATACAACGACGATATTACCAAATTATACAAAGAAGGACAGGCAATATATATAGAACTTCTGGACGCACAAAATCAATGGGTAAATGCCCAGCTTAATACTAATATTTCACTTTACAATTCCTGGATCGCTTTCGCAGAATTAGAAAGAGCCAACGCAACATTTACTTTTAATTAAACCCAAAAATCATGAAATCGAAGATTCACGAATACCAAAAAAATAAATTTACTCTTGTGAGTAAAAAAGTAATTATACTAGGACTTTTAATACTGCCTCTTTTTTACGCTTGTAAAGAAGAAAAAAAAGCACAAACACCATTTGAAACCGCAGATGTAATTCCAATAAAAACCGCTGTGGTTCAGTCTTTAGGACTTATAAACAACATAAGTGCCTCTGGTTTGGTAACAACAGAAAATCAAGCTAATTATGGTTTTAAAATTGGTGGCATTGTAAGCAAAATTTATATAGAAGAAGGACAATTCTTTAAGAAAGGACAGCTTTTAGCATCATTAGACGCAACCGAAATTAATGCAGGTTTAAACCAAACTGATCTTAATGTAAAAAAATACGAACGCGATTATAATCGTGCCAACAATCTTTATAAAGACAGCGTGTATACATTAGAACAGCTTCAGAATACAAAAACAGGTTTAGACATTGCCAGAAAACAGAAAGACGCTGTTGCTTTTAATGCCCGTTATGCCAAAATTTATGCTGCTGCTAATGGTTTTGTATCCAAAAAAATAGCAAACGAAGGAGAAGTTGTAGGCGCAGGATCTCCAATTCTGGCTATAAATGAAACAAGTCAAAACAATAATTATCTATTAAAAGTGGGTTTGACAGACAAAGAATGGGCAGCTGTAAAAATAGGGCAGAAAGCAACCGTAACGTTAGATGGTTATCCTGAAGAACATTTTGATGCTTTTGTTTTTAGAAAGTCACAGGCTGCAGATGCTGCGTTGGGCTCTTTTCAGGTTGAGTTAAAACTGAATTTAGAGAAAAGCAAACCAGCCGTTGGTATGTTTGGCAAAGCCGAAATAAAATCAGTTAACACAGAAGATTTTATCATTATACCGTACAACTCGCTTATAGAGGCAGATGGAAACAAAGCTTTTGTGTTTATTGTAGAAAACAACAAAGTAAAACGTAAGCCTGTTACGATCAATAAATTTGAAAATAACAAGGTGTTTATAAAAGACGGACTTGCGAAAACAGATCAAATCGTGATTTCTAACAGCGCCTATCTCAACGAACAATCAACGATCAAGATCATTAAATAATACATCATGAAGATAACAAACTTTGCCGTAAAAAATTATCAGTTTACACTGATTATATTTCTTCTGGTGGCCGTCGTAGGATATCTTACGCTGTTTACAATGCCCCGTGCAGAAGATCCATCAACACATCCGCCTCAATATCTGATTACCGTAATTTATCCTGGAACAAGTCCGAAAGATATGGAGGAACAAGTTGTAAAACCTATCGAAAATAAAATTTACGGACTCGAAAACATTGAAAAAATACTAACCACAGTTGAAGATGGCGTAGCAGCGTTTCAGGTAAAATTTAAGTATGGAGTAGATGTTGATAATAAATATCAGGAGATTTCTACGGAAATGAATGCACTTAAAAACAGCGAACTTCCAAAAGATATTTATCAGATTAAAACAGAAAAAATTGCTTCTTCAGATGTAAAAATTCTGCAGGTTGCTTTAGTTTCAGAAAATGCATCCGACAAAAAACTTCGTGATGAAGCCGATAAACTAAAAACAAGAATAGAAAAAATTACCAATCTTAAAGATGTAAAATATTCTGGAATTCCAGAGCAGGAAATCCGCATTGACCTTCAAATGGAAAAATTAGCACAACTAAAAATTCCGTTGAATGTTGTTATGGGAAGTCTGCAAAGCGAAGCAGCCGATATTCCGGGAGGAAGCATAGATCTTGACAGTAAAGTCTTTAATGTAAAAACCAGCGGTAAATTTAAAAACGCAGATGATGTTGCCAATACCGTTATTTATAATGCCAACGGAAAAATAATTTACATGAAAGATGTAGCCGAAGTAGGTTATAAATCTCAGGTTGTAGATCATATTACCCGCATAAACGGACACCGTTGCGTGCTGGTTACAGCAGGAATGAAAGACAATGTAAATATTACCGATGTTCAGAAACAATTTATGCCCATCGTAGAAGAATTCGCCAAAGAGCTGCCTCAAAATATCAAACTGGTAAAAACCTTTGACCAGGCCAATATGGTTTCGCAGCGTTTAGGACACCTAGGCTTTGATTTTGCACTTGCTATCATTTTGGTTATTATTACATTATTGCCGTTGGGAGTAAGAGCTTCTGGAATTGTGATGATTTCGATACCGTTATCATTGGCGCTAGGGTTAATTGCGATGAATGCTTTTGGTTATTCTTTAAATCAGTTAAGTATTGTGGGTCTGGTAGTTGCTTTAGGATTGTTAGTTGACGACAGTATTGTGGTTGTTGAAAACATTGAGCGCTGGCTGAGAGAAGGTCATTCTAAAATGGATGCGGTCCTGATGGGAACAAAACAAATTGGTCTTGCCGTGGTTGGTTGTACAGCAACTTTGATAATTGCCTTTTTACCGCTGGCTTTTCTTCCAGATGTTTCGGGCGAATTTATTAGAAGTTTACCAATGGCGGTTATTACCAGCGTATTGGCTTCTATGATTGTAGCCTTAACATTGGTTCCGTTTTTGGGAAGCAGATTTTTAAAAACACACGAACATAACGAAGGGAATATTTTTCTTCAATATCTGCAAAAATTTCTAACAAGATCTTACAGCCGTATAATGCCAAAAGCATTAAAATTTCCAAGAACTACAATTGCTATTTCAATCGCTTTGAGTATCACTGCATTTGGATTGTTTAAAGTAACGGGATTTAAATTGTTTCCAACTTCAGAAAAACCAATGTTTCTTATTAATATAAAATTACCTCTTCAGGCAAATATAATGGAGAGCGACAGAGTAACAAAGATTGTAGAAGCAGAGTTGAAAAATCATAAAGAAATTGTTTTTTATACTTCGAATGTTGGAAAAGGAAATCCGCAGATTTATTACAATGTGCATCCACAAGACAGAAAACCCGATTTTGCGCAGATTTTTGTTCAATTGGATGATGAAGCAAAACCTTCGGACAAAACCGATTTGATAGAAAAATTGCGAACAAAATTTAAAACCATGCCTTACGCCAAAGTCGAGGTAAAAGACTTTGAACAAGGAACGCCATTAGAAGCCAATATTGTAGTTCGGTTGTTTGGCGAAGATCAGGAAGTTTTAAGAAAATTGTCTTTTCAGGTAGAAAGTATTCTGCGAAAACAAGAAGGAACGGTTTACATTAACAATGAGCTGAATACGTATAAAACCGATGTTAAAGTAAAAATCAACAAAGAAAAAGCCAGAACATTGGGCGTATTAACCAGCGAAGTAGATAAAGTAATTCGTCTTTCTGTAGCAGGTTTAACTGTCGGAGATTACATAGACGATCAAGGCGACGCGCGAAATGTAACACTTACTTTGCCAAGAGATAAATTTTCGAATCTGGATGCGTTAAAAAACTTGTACGTAAATAATATTCAGGGAACGCCAATTGCGCTAAATCAGATTGCAGAAATTTCTTTTGAAACTTCGCCAACGGCAATTAATCACTTTAATAAATCCCGTTTTGCAAAAGTAAGTGCGCTATCACAAAAAGGATATTATGCAAATGATTTGCTGACGCATATAGTTCCGAAACTGGATAAATTAAAAATGCCAAAAGGCTATTATTATAAATTATCTGGAGAAAAAGAATCAGAAGGCGATGCTTTGGGAGGAAACTTTTTGGCTGTAATTATTTTAAGCACCTTCTTGTTTATTGCCGTTTTATTGCTTCAGTTTAAAACATTTAAAGGGATTATAATTGTGTTGTCGATTATTCCGTTAGGAATTTTAGGAGGCGTGACATTGCTGATTATTAACGGAAGTCCGATGTCATTGGTCGCCATAATTGGTTTTATCGGTCTTTCCGGAATACAGGTAAAAAACTCGCTCTTGCTGGTAGATTTTACAAATCAACTTAGACAAGAAGGAAAGTCGATAGATGAAGCCATTGCCATTGCAGGCGAAACACGTTTTCTTCCGGTTGTATTAACTTCTATTACAGCAATCTGTGGATTGATTCCGCTGGCTTTAAACTCAAATCCATTAATCGCACCTTTGGCAATTGTATTAATTGGAGGATTGATAAGTTCTACAATTCTTTCCAGAATTGTAACACCGGTAATGTATAAATTGATTCCGCCGAGTATTGAAAGCATTACGGAAAAAGAAGATTAATAAACATTATTTTATAAAAGTAAAAAATCCAGATAACGTAAGCTATCTGGATTTTTTTTTGAAGTATATCTTTAAATAAAAATTACTATTTTATTGATCCAGCCATTGCTTAAATTCAGCGACTTTATTTTTACTGATAATAATTTCAGTGGCAACAGCAGTTTTTAGTTTTAGCTGCAACTGATTTTTTCCGTACAGCAATATGGCTTGTATAACTTCTATATTAATAATAAATTGTCTGTTTGCCCTGTAGAAGGTTGAATTGTCCAACCATTTCATGATTTCGTCAAGACTGTTACTGCTGGTGTATTGACGTTCTTTAAACGTACAGATATAAGTAATTCCGTTTTCTAGAAAAATATAAGCTATTTCCTTGATGTCTAATTTTATAAGTTCATCTTTATGATAGGTAATTATCCTTTTTTTGGAAGATTCAATACTTAGTAGATTATTATCTTCAGTATTGGTATAATCTGTCGTATGTTGTATTCTTTCCTGAGATTTATTAAGATGTTCATTCAAAATCTGTAACTCGCTAACTTGACTGTTCAGATTTTTAATTTCCAGTTCGATATCTGTGTCGTATTTTTTATAAATAAGTCGAATAATAAGATAACAAGAAAACGTAATAAGTAAAGTGCTTAGAAGTAAAGTCACAAAAAATTGCAAGTACAAACTATACAGTTGCTCCTGCAAAACTTTTAAGTTGGCGTGCGAGGCCACCATCCAATCGGTTTGTGCGACCGGATAAACATTTACAATTTCAGAACTTCGGTTTTTATTATTGGGAAAAGTTCGCAAACCGCTGCTTTTTTTCCCTCCTTTTAATACAGAATTAAATGGAGCATTTGTTTTATTTGAAGTTACTTTTATTTCCGAATTATCGTCCTGTATTACAATACCAATAAGCGCCGGATTAGGGTGACATAATTCAATTCCTTTTTGGTTATACATGCAAATAAAATCACTTTTAAAATCGGTATTTTCAATGCTTCGCTGTAGATTTTCGATAACCTTTGCTTTTGTCAGGCCGCTTTTAAGCTGTTGTTCCAGAAGAGCTGCAATTTCTCTAGTTTCTCTTTCTCCAGATGTTATTTTACTATTCCACAATTCTTCTCTCGCTGCATAATATAGATAAATAGAAGATGCCAGACTTATCAGCAAAACGATACTGCTGATTGCAATAAGAATACGGGTATACAATCGTGTTTTATTCATTGGGAATTCGGTTCTATATATTGAAAAGATTCATTAATTTTATAATGACTCTCTTTTATTTCTTAAAAGCTAAATTAGTCAAATTATCCAAACTTAAATATTCGGCTTTAGGGTTTAAAATTTCCCTTTCCCCTTAATTTCCTAAACTGAATTGACGCTATACTTGTAGTTTTGAACTCATAAATAACAATTTTAAAAAATGGTTTTATGAAAAAAGGTTTAAAAATAACACTTTATATTTTGGCAGGAATTGCTGTTGTGCAATTTTACAGACCAAAAGATTTGGAATATCAGGCATCTCAAAAAGACCTGACCAATGTACCAAAAGAGGTAAATGCTATTTTGAGAAATTCCTGTTTTGCCTGTCATTCTAATGAAAATAGACTGAGCTGGTACGATAAAATAACGCCTGCAAATATTGTTGTGAATTCTCATATTGAAGATGGCCGTAAAGCGCTTAATTTTTCGAATTGGGATTCTCTGGAAAAACCGCAGCAAAATGCTACATTATATTATAGTTTTAATAAAATCTTATCGGGAGAAATGCCACTTGCTAGCTATACGGCAGTACATACCGAAGCTAAATTGAATAGTGCAGATATAAACGTTTTAAAAAACTACATAACAACTCTTGCTCCAAGAAATGCCACTATTGCAGTGAATAACAAACCAGATAATAAACCAGTAAAAGAAGAAGTTCATTCTGATAAAAACCTCGCTAAAAATGTTTTGCCTTCTCCTAATGGAATTGCTTATATCCCAGATTATAGAGGATGGAAAGCAATAAGTACTTCTGACCGATTTGATAATGGCACAATGAGAATCATTTTTGGTAATGATAAAGCGGTAAAAGCAATTAAAGAGCATCAGACGAATCCTTGGCCTGATGGCGTAATTTTTGCAAAAACCGCCTGGAAACAAAATATTGCTGCTGATGGAACTATTTCGGTTGGAAAATTTATTCAAGTGGAATTTATGATTAAAGATGCTAAAAAATATGCAGCGACAAAAGGCTGGGGCTGGGCGCGCTGGAAAGGCGACAATTTAAAACCTTATGGAGAGGATGCCCATTTTGATCAGGAATGTATTCAATGTCATAATCCGGTAAAAAATAATGACTATGTTTTTACTTTACCGCTGCATTTTGATGCTAAGAATTACAAAAATTACAACTAATAAAAAGAAAACACCATGAAAATTACCCTATATAGTATCGCAGTATTCACGCTATTTTTGGCAAGCTGTCATTCACCAAACAAAAATAATTTAAATGAAGAAGCTTCTATTCATTCCTTAGAGCAACTTCCTGAAAATCCGTTGCTTCTTATCCCGATGTCTTTTTCTATTAATCCGAAGCAAAAAAAGATGTCTACTTTATACGGAAATAAAATAGCGATGCATTATGCGCAACAAAAAGAGGGAAATGTTTATCCGTCAGGTTCATTATTGTATGAAGTAACCTGGGAACAAAAAGCAGATTCTTTATGGTATGGCGCTAATATTCCGGGTAAAATCAGTAAAATCGAACGAATAAAATTTACGGAAAAAGAACCTGAATATTCGCTTTACAGCGGATTTCCTTTGAGAAAAAATCAGTCTCAGGATGCAGCAGAACGCATTACAGCAATTGTTTCTCAGCCTTTAGCTGTAAGTCCTTAAATTTTATTTAGGCCTTGACAAAAATCTACTTTTGAATGATATAAAAATACTAAATGCAAAAAATGCGCAAAGTCAGAGACATTGCGCATTTTAAAATGTATAATTATAAAAGCTAAGATTTTGTTTTAAGAACGCGGTTTAGCTAAGTTTCTGTCGTACATGATAATTGTTCCTGCCACGGCCACATTTAAACTTTTTTCGGATTTAAATTTTACTAAATGATGGCATTTCGCCATTACTTTTTTTGATAAGCCGTGATCTTCTGCACCTAATAAATAAACACAACGTCTTGGATGTTCAAAGGTTTCTAAGTCAGAAGCTTTTTCGTCTAATTCAACACCAACTAATCGCGCTCCTTTTGGTAAGTTTTCAAAAAAAGCTTCAAAAGTATCATAATGAAAATAAGGAATTGCTTTTACAGCATCATGAGTATCAGACGCTTGTTTGGCATATCGATTTCCTATGGTAAATATAAAAGTAGCCCCTAAGTTTTGAGCAGACCGCCACAAAACACCTAAATTTTCGGGCGTTTTACCATTTTGTATTCCGATCCCAAAATATTCATTTATAAAATTATCATTCATGGGGCAAAAATACAAACTGTAGGCAGAAAAATCAATAAACCGTTACTCTTTCTTAGTAAAACCTTTTCGCGTCATTTCGCCCCAGCCTTTGGTTCCCATGATTTTTTCTTTATAACCCACAAGTGCTGCATATACAGCTAGAGGATGAAAATATACGGGCTCGATAAAAGCGGCCAATAAAAGTTTTAAGAAATCAACTTGTTTTGGATATTTGTGATAGGTTTTTTCTTCACTATAAAGTGCCATTACCGAAAATAAAACAGCAAAGAAGTAAACAAATAGTACAAGTATAACAAAAAAGTGCCAGTGAAGCAGACCGAATATAATAAATAAGACCGTTATAAAAAGCCCTGTAAATTCTATTGCGGGAGCCAGAAATTCAAATAATGCCCAGTACGGAACGCTTACCATACCCAGTAATTTGTATTTAGGATTTAGAAACATTCTTTTGTGGATGCCAAGTGTTTCTATAGTTCCTCTCATCCATCGGCTTCTTTGTTTTTTGAATATTTTGAAATCTTCTGGTGCTTCTGTCCAGCAAAGAGGATCAGGAATGTAACGTACGGTATAAGGTAATTTATTTTCAAGCATATAACGTCGCATTCTCACAACCAGCTCCATGTCTTCGCCGACAGTTTTAGTGTCATAACCGCCAGCCAACAGAGCAATTTCTTTATCAAAAGCACCAAAAGCACCGCTTATTAATAAAAGTCCGTCGAGTCTTCCCCAAGCCATTCTTCCCAAAAGAAAAGCTCTTAAGTATTCTAAAACCTGTATTCTTGGTAGCATACCATCGGGTACATTTATCTCTACGAGACGTCCATTTTTTATAATGCATTGATTGGCAATTCTGACTACACCGCCAGTTGCAATAACGCGCTTACCAAAAGATTCTAAAAATGGTTTAGCCAATTTTAGCAAAGAATCTTTATCCAGAATACAATCAACATCAATGCATACTACATAAGGGTTTTGTGCAATATTTAGTCCAACATTTAAGGCATCGGCTTTACCGCCATTTTCTTTGTCTACAACTATAAGTTTTTTGTATGCAGCATTTCTGGATGTATATACACCTTTGATCTTTTTTGTTTCAATTTTTGAATTGATGTTAAAATCCGTAAGAACAAGATCATATTTCTTGATCAGGATTTCCATCGAATTGTCTTTACTTCCATCATTGACTACAATTACTTCGTAGTTGTTATAATGTAATGAAAGTAAAGATTTTACATTTTCTTCAATGGTAAAACCTTCATTATAAGCAGGGGCAATCAACGAAAGTTTTGGCGCAAATTCGCTTGTAAGAAGCACATTATAATCAACAAAACTATTTTTTTTGAGATATTTCCTTAATTCTTTTGTAGAAAGATACGCCAATATAAGGTACGAAGACATGATCAATATTGCATAACCCAGAATGAGGAGCAGATATAGATTAAAAAAGGCTGTTATTTCGGTATTAAAAAAGGTCATTCTTATATTGTTAAACTGTTGAATGTCTGCAGTACATTTTGAGCTTCGTATTGTATTTGTGTATTGGGAGCTTTGGCCGCCAATTCTTCTACGAATGGCACTTTCTGAGAAAGTTTTAGTTCCTTAATAAGTTTCAGCCCAAGCGCAATAACAGTAGTATTTTTTGATTCCAGTAAAAGTTCAACACCTTTTGTGTCGCCTATATCATGTTTCTTAAAAGCATTGATAATATTAATCTGAGTCCAGTCGTCGATAGGGTAAGGGTGCTCTGTAAGATGTACGATACCTTTTGTTCCAGCAAGTTTTATACAGGCATTTAATGCGGTTATTTTTAGGGTTTTATTTCTTGCTTTCGAAAAATTTAATATGGTTTCAAAAGCTTCTGTCACATTCATTTCTGCGAGTTCAGTAATTCCTTTGCATTTCTTTTCCCATTTTAGACTTTTAAGTCTTTTATGCGATCGATCTATTAATCCTGATTCTTTGTAAAATTCTTCCAGTTTTTTAGCATAAACACCTTCGTAATTTTTGTGAAGGTTTATAATAGAAGCTGTTAAAACAGATCTGAAAAAAGGTTTTTTATGAAGAAGGGCATAATTTTTATCTTCCTTAATTTCTGAAAGAGACAAATCCTGAAAAATCATCGAAAACATTAATTTTTCAATAATTTCAGTATATTCAATATTTAATCTTTCTCTTCTTATATTTTTATTACGACTCCAGATAATCAATAAATAAAGAATAAATGCTGCCGCTATAAACAAATCGATTGATGTGGTAAGAAAAGGTTCTACCCATGCACCGCTTTTATAAAGTTCCCACAGTTTTGTCATAATTAAAAACGTTTAGTAATAATTATTTGAGCATTAAGTCTGTGTCTGTATTCAGATGGCAAATATTCTTCGTATTCGTAGAGAAGAACTGGTCGTACAAAAAAAGAATCGCCAATGCGCTGCTGGTATTGTAAGCCTATTCTATACGCTTTTAGAGGCTCTATAAAGTTGTTATAAAGATAGAGATAAGGAACATTTCCGTATTGTAATTCCAGCCTGATGAGGTTTTCTTTTTCTTCATTGGTATGCTGAATACTTAAAACATGCGAAAATAATTCGTTTGCAGTATCATAATATGGTCTGTAGGCGAGGGTATAACTGCCGGTACGATAGGCCGCTTGTCCTGTAAGCAAGGTTACGTCTGTAGTATCAAAGTGCAGATATTTAAGTCCCAGCGAAAAATCAAAGCTTTTTAGTGGAGCAAAATAATATTCTAATCCAGCCTTTGCAACAGGAAATATAGTTTTGCCTGTAGAAACGCCGGTATTTACATATAAATAATTTCTCTTAGAAAAGGTTTGATAATAATCTGCCTCAAACAACATTTGTGTGTCGTTGTTTACATACCCAACGTTAGCACGACCTACCAATGATGATTTACTAAATTTATGTGCATATTCTACATAACCATAATGCTGTGGTGCTTGTCCCGGATCGTAAGTAGAAATATTTAAATAAGAAATTGCTACTGCATCTTTTGATTTATGCGCAATTAATGTACGAAGTGCCGAAATTTTTTGTGTGCTGTTATCCGTAACGTATATTTTTTCTAAAAGGGCAGAAGCTTCTTCATCACGATTTAAGCTTACAAGTGCATTCGCTTTAATTAGTAATACGTCGGTAGAATTGGGATCGATAGCTAAGTATTTATCACAATAAGTAATGCATTTTTCCAATTGTTCAGACCAGTAGTAAATGTTAATCACAGCCAATAACGCATCTGGATTAGGATTAGCTCTGTCTGTTAATGGAGTTAATATTTCTAAAGCTTTGTTATAGTCTTTTTTCCAGCTGTAAATGCGTCCGGTATATATTGTTAGATCTTCATTTTCAGGGAATTTTTCGCGTAAAGGAGCAAGCAGCGAAAGTGCTTGATCGTAATGTTCCTTTTCAACTTCACTTTTAGCTTTTGCCATAGTCGCATCGATATTAATTTCCTGCGCCATTACTGCGGAAGAAATAAACAAAAAGGCGATTAAAAAATAGAATAACTTCATTTAAAAGCTTGTATTTAATAATTTATTAATTCTAACTAAAAGTACTGCCGGACTTATCGGTTTTGCAATAAATTCGTTTGCACCTATATCAAAACAATCCAGTTCGGTTTGTTCTACACCAGAAGAAGTAAATATAATTATTGGGGTAACAGCGCCAAGGCTGTTTCTTACGTGTTGTGTAATTTCCATGCCGCTTACACCGGGCATATTTATATCGGTCAGGATCAGATTGTAACTATTTTTTTCAATAGCACTCATAGCATCTTTTCCATCAGCAAATTGGTCAACAGTAAATCCTTTAGATTCTAAGAAGAATGATAGTGATCTTCTTAATATATCATTATCTTCAGCTAAAACTATTCTCATTTTTAATTCTTTTAGGGGCAAATTTAAATCTGCAATTTTAGGTAGTCATGTAAAAATATAGCATATTTTTCTTATATCATAACTCATTTAAGTTTTTAACTACCTCAATAATTCCACATTGTAAAATATTTAAACTATTTACCGTTTCAGTCGTAAAATGACCGCTTCGGGCTTCTTCTTCAATAATAATCAAACATTTACTAAGATCATCGAGCAGAAACATATCCAGACTTGATCTCATATTATGTGCTATTTTCTGTACCGTATCTGTATCATTATTTTTAAATGCTTCATCGAGCTGCGCAGTATCATTCGGGATTTTTTCAACAAAAAGACTGATCATTTCCCTCATAAAGTTTACATCTCCGCACGACATTTCGTCCAGAAAAGAAAGATCCACTTTTCTCTTTTTGGGCTGTAGACTATCCTTTGTCATTACCTTTCTTATGGTTTCTAAAAGTGCGGTCTGCTTAAAAGGTTTAGGCACATAACCATCCATTCCAACATCATAGCAGCGTTCCTGTTCGCCTACAAGCGAATGTGCTGTCATAGCAATAATCGGAATAGTCGAATTCATTTCATGACGGATATATTCTGTAGTTTGATATCCATCCTTAACAGGCATCTGTAGATCCATAAGTACCAGATCATATTCATTTTTGGACAACAATTCTATTCCGGCTTCACCATTGTCGGCAATGTCAAGTTCAAAACCAAAATTATGAATAACACTTTTTACAAGTTTTTGATTTAAAACATTGTCTTCGCAAAGCAATATTTTAAGTTTTCCGAGACTATTTTTAGATGCCGATTTTACTGGCTTTTCTGAAGTATCTGCTTTTTTATAAGAAAGAACAAAGAAAAATTCTGAACCACGGCCAACCTGACTTTTTACTTCAATTTTGGCATCGTGCAATTCTACAAGTTGTTTTACGATATTTAAGCCAAGACCTGTACCGCCAAATTTACGTGTTGTACTTTCTTCGGCTTGTGTAAATCGCTCAAAAATAGTGTTGAGTTTATTTTTAGGAATACCTATACCAGTATCCTTTATTGTGAATCGAAGTGAATAATGATCGTCTGTTTCATCTACCATTTTTACCGAAACCGTAACATCGCCTTCTTCTGTAAACTTAAGTGCATTTCCGGTAAGGTTTACCAGAATTTGGTTTAATCTTCCCTGATCTCCAATTACGATATCTGGCATATCAGCATCCAGAAAAAGATTGAATTCTACGTCTTTACGAACCTTAACCTTTAGTAAATTATAGACGTGTTTAAGTGTCTTTTTTAGATTGAAAGGTTGATTTTCAATAGCAAGATTTCCTGATTCAATTTTAGAAAGATCCAGAATATCATTCACAATAAGCAGTAAATTTTCTCCCGCTATTTGTACACTGTCAATATAATCACGCTGTATTTCATCTAGTTTTGTCTGTGCCAAAAGATCTGTAAATCCAATAATTGCATTTAATGGCGTCCTGATTTCATGGCTCATATTAGCCAAAAAACTATCTTTTGCCAACACGGCACGTTCAGCGATTCTTTTCTGAGCGTCGAGTTCAAAGTTTTTTGTTCCTAATTCTAATTGGTTTATAACGTGTTTTGCGACAATCGAAAGTGCATTACGCTGATTTTCGTTAAGCTCTTTGGTAACATGATCTATAGCGCAAAGCGTTCCAATATTATAACCATCTGGAGTTGTAAGCGGAATTCCGGCATAGAATCTTATTTTAAAACCACCGGTAACATTCGGATCATCTTTAAATTGATCGTTTAAAAAAGTATCGGGCACTTCAACCATTTTGGAGTCCATAATGGTATATTGACAGAATGAAATTTCTCTTGGAACTTCAGAAACTCCAATTCCAATTTCAGATTTAAACCATTGTCGGTTTTCATCTATAAAAGAAATGTGCGCAATTGGCACACCACAGATGTAAGAAACAAGTTTTGTAGCATCATCAAAAGCAGTATCTGGCAGGGTATCTAATATGTTATAACGCCTTAATGCAAGTAGGCGTTCCTGTTCGTTATGTGGTATTGGAAACTCTTTATTATTCATGTTGTCAAAAGTAAAGTGTATAAATATAAAATCAAATAAACTTTAATAAAAAATAGCATAAATAATAAGGCGTCTACTGGGTTTGGTCGTATTTTTGGTTAGTTAAACTAAAATGTTCTGCTGTAGCAAATCATATAATTTTGTCCGTCATAAGCAGGGGCTAAAAACGATGTCGATTTATTTTCTTTATTCTTAAACAATTTTCTGGTAATATAGGGATTCATCCAATAAGCAATTTTCGTACTCAATATTCCTATACCTGCACCAGTGGCAACATCGGTAAGCCAGTGGCGATTATTGTACATTCTAAAAACGCCTGTCGCAGTTGCAACGGCATAACCGCCAACACCATACCATATAGATTGGTCTTTATATTCCTGGTATAAAAATTCTGCTCCGGCAAAAGCCACCGCAGTATGCCCGGACGGAAAAGAGTTATTAGAAGTCTTATCTGGTCGTTCTACTTTTGAAATTGATTTTAATGTAAATACTGTTGTCGTCATAATAATAAGCGAAGTACCTAATATTACCGACCGATCTCTCATATTATTTTTGCCTTTTACACCAAAAGCATTAAGCGCGTAAACAGAAATTGCTGGAACATATCTGGAAAAATCATCAATCGAGACTTTTCGGTCAATGTCTTCTGTAAATTCGTCACGAATCTGTGTATTAAAACTTTTTATCTGTCCGCTTTCATTTCCCCAAAAGCCGTAGCCAATTAGTACTGCTGGTATAATAAGCTGTTTGTAATTAAATTTAATATTTTGTACCGTGTCTTTAGCAATGCTGTCACTTTGCATTTTCGTTTGCGACCAGCCAGAATAGCCGAAGAGAAGTAATTGCAAAATAATAATTTTTCTCATTTGTAAATTTGAATTTATAATTTAAGGTCTATTATTTATTGCAGTTTTCGGAACCTAATAATACTAAGATAGTAATCTTTTTCGTATTGTTCAATTTTAAGACTGCCAATTGGTTTTCAAATTAATACTTTATTTCAAAAGTGATTGCAATGAGATATTTTATTAAGCAAAAATTAATTTTAAAAATTTCAGAAAGCGCTTTATGGTATGATATGTAGTATTAATAATTCAAAATAGATCAACACAACCGATTGTTTTATAATTTGTTTGTTTATATTTGTTTATTCCACTAATAATTAAATGTCAAAAAACAGATCGTTGAATTGATTAATAGTTGCATTGAATTTTAATTTAATAATCATTTTTATAATGTCCCAACAAAAATGTTTTAGATTGATTGTCTTCTTATTTTTTATAATAAACAACTTGTTTTCTCAAAATACATTTGAAGATCATCAATTTCGATTATTGGATAATGAAACTTCAAAAAGCGGTATATATACCATTACACAAGATCAGTTTGGAATTATGTGGATTGGTACTAATGGCGCTGGCTTGTATAAATATGATGGAATAAATTATACAGCTTATGAGCAAAACTCAAACAACAATAAATCTATTAACAGCAATCTGATTTATGCTGCATATGTAGACAGGCAAAATAGATTATGGGTTGGCACAGATGAAGGATTATGTCTTTATAACCGAAATCTAAATAGTTTTGAAAATATTGATCTTCATAAAAAAATAAAAAAAGAAACGGTAATTTCTGTAAAAAGTATAATTGAAGACAATCACGGCAATATTTTTTTAGGGACTTTTAATGCTGGTTTACTAAAACTAAATACAAAGTCACGAGAAATTACTAATATAAAACCAGACGTTGCCAATACTACAAATTATCTAATCAACTGTTTGGCAAAAGATAAAAAAGGCACTATTTATCTGGGTACTAATTATGGTTTAAAAGTTGTTGACCCAATAAAAAATGAAATTCAAAAAGTAAACATTGGCAATGACAACCAATTGCTATCGGGAACAATTGTGTCTATGTTTTTTGACATTAACCAAAATTTATGGATTGGCAACGGATATAAAGGACTGGTCAAAACAAATTTGTATTCTAAAGTAAAACAGGCTGTTTCTTATCCTATTACCAAAAAAAGAATCATGTCTATATTGGCAACAGATGCTAAAACCATTCTTTGTGCCACAGAAAATGACGGTTTAATTATTGTAAACGATAAGGGCATTGTTCAGAAAAAATATGTAAACAGCAAATACAATATTCGCAGTTTAAGTTCAAATTCGGTTTGGTCTTTATTTTTAGATAAAGAAAATAGAATCTGGCTGGGTTATTATAATAAAGGCCTCGGCGTTTTTGATAAAATAAACAGCAAAATAAAAGGTATCGAAAGTCTGCCCGGAAATCCGCAATCTCTGCAAACCAATTGTGTTACCGGAATTGCCAAAGATCACGAAGGACAATTGTGGATTTCTATGGAAGGTGGCGGAGTAGACGTTTACAATCCTAAAACAAAGAATTTTAAACACATCACAAAGACAGATAATAGTTATTGTTCTGGACTTACCAATGATAATATCACAAAAGTATATATTGATAAAAAACAAAATGTTTGGCTGTCGAGCTGGAATGAGGGAATTTTTGTTTTAAAAAAAGGAAGCAGAAATTTTGTCAATTATAACACAAAAAATACGCCCAATTTGGCTTCGGATAATATTATGAGTATTACCGAAGATTCCAGAGGTGTAATCTGGATAGGAACTTTTGCTAAAGGATTACATTATTACACACCATCAGACGGGCAGTTTCATCATTGTAATGCAAAACCATTTTATACCAACGGAATTGCAAATTGTGACATTAGAAAAGTTATAGCAGATTCTGACGATAATATCTGGGTAGGTTCAACAACAGGTTTATACAAAGTAAGTACGAATGATTTTGTTACTTTTTCTGTGACCTCGCTGCGAGATAAAATGTCTGAAAAACTTAAAAATCATAAAAGCACACATACCATAAATACTTTGTACGAAACAAAAAACAAAGAAATCTGGATTGGTACAGATGGCGCGGGATTGTTTAGTTATAATAAAAAAACGAATTCCTTAAAATGGTATATCAATTTTAAAGGACTTCATGAAAAATCAATCTCGTCTATTGTAGAATCTAATGATGGCGCTATTTGGGTTAGTGGAAAAAAAGGAATTTCTAGACTTGATTTAAAAAAGAATACGACCGTTAATTACGCTACTTATGACGGTTTATTGGGAAATGATTTTAATAATAATTCTGTTTTTAAAGATGAAAATGGATTTCTTTATTTTGGAAGTTATGAAGGTCTAAATTTCTTTAATCCTTCTAATTTAGATAAAAGCAAAAAACAGCTTCCGATTTACTTAACCGATCTCAAACTTTTTAATAAATCAGTTGGGCCATTAGAAAAAAATTCTCCTTTAATAAAAGTAATATCAGAGACAAAAAAGATAATCCTAAAACATGATCAGTCAGTATTTACAATTGATTTTATTGGAATTAATTATTCTTATCCCGCCAGAAATGAATTTGCGTATTATCTGGAAGGTTTTGAGGATTCCTGGAACTATGTAGGCAACAAACGTTCGGCAACTTATACAAACTTAGCGCCGGGACATTATGTTTTTAAACTTAAAGCAGCCGAAAAAAATGGAGTTTGGAATCAAAAACCATTAGAATTAAAAATTGAAATTCTGCCGCCGTGGTGGAAAACATCTTTTGCGTATTTATTCTATTCTTTGTTGGTATTAGCATCCGTTCATTTTGCCAATCAATACTATCAAAATCGTTTTAAACAAAAACAAATGATTGAGTTTGAAAAGAAAAAAGCGATGCAGATTGAAAAATTAAACAATAAAAAATTACAATTCTTTACCAATATTTCGCATGAGTTTAGAACACCTTTAACCTTAATTTTAAATCCTTTAGGAGATATAATCAAGAACAATTGTTCGGAATTATCAGAAGGCGTATTGAATAAACTTCAAACCATTCAGAAAAGCTCCGACCGACTTTCCAGATTAATCAATGAGTTAATGGATTTTAATCAACTTCAGTTTAATAAAATGCCATTAAAAGTGCAGTTGATTGAGGTTGTAGGTTTTACAAAAGAAATTGTGAGTTATTTTGATGAAGAAGCTTTTAGCCGTGGCATTCAGCTAAAATTTGATTCGAATAAAACAACATTAAAAGATTGGATAGATCCTAAAATGTTTGAAAAAATAATTTTTAATGTCGTTTCGAATGCTTTTAAAGTTACTCCCGATAATGGAAAAATAAGTTTAAAATTAGTCGTGAATGAAGAGTTGGTTTATTTTCCATTAATAAATGCAAAGAATACTTATCCTTCTTTTGAAATTATTGTGGAAGACACAGGCGCAGGATTGGATAAAAAAGACATTAAGAGAATTTTTGATCGTTTTTATCAGGTAAATAATTTAAATAAAGCGTATTACGGAAGTACAGGGATTGGGCTGGAAGTCGTTCGCGGTTTTGTAGAATTGCACAAAGGAATTATAGAAGTAGAAAGCGAATTGGGAGTTGGCACGACTTTTAAATTATTATTTCCTATTGGAAAAGATTTTTTTAATGAAAATGAAATACTGCCTGAGGAATTTAAAAAAGAAAAAAGAATAAGTTTTACGCCAATATTAGATAAAGAAGAAATACTGCCAAATGAAGATCAGGAAAAACAAGAAAGAATTCATACGATTCTAATTGTTGAAGATAATGTAGAACTTCGGAATTATTTAAAAAATGAACTCAAAAAAGAATACAAAGTTTTAACAGCAGAAAATGGTCAAATTGGTTTAGAACTGGCCATGCAGAAATTACCTGATTTGATTCTGACGGATGTAATTATGCCGGTTATGGGCGGTTTAGAATTATGTAAAAATATCAAAGCAGATTTAAAAACCAGTCATATTCCGTTAATGATGCTGTCTGCAAAAGCATTAATCAAAGATAGAATAGAGGGAATAGATTCTGGCGCAGACATGTATCTGAGCAAGCCGTTTGATATGGATATTTTAAGATCTAGTTTGGTACAGCTGATTAACAGCAGGCAGATTATGTTTAATAAATTCTATAACGGAATTACTCCAAAAGCAAAAGAAAAAACGACGACATTGGATAATGATTTTATAAAAAATGTACTTAATTTCATTAATGAAAATATAAGTGAATACGAATTAAGCGTCGAGGTTCTGGCTTCGAAAGTATTTTTGAGCAGAAGTCAATTGTACCGAAAAATAAAAACGCTTACAGGAGTTTCTGTAAATGAGTTTATCCGAAATGTTCGTTTAGAAAAAGCAAAGGAATTAATAGAACTCGGCAATGATAATATAACCGAAATTAGTATTAAAACCGGTTTTAGTTCGCCTTCTTATTTTACAAAATGCTACAAAGAAAAGTACGGGTTTCTGCCTACACAAAGCAATAAGGTTTAATATTCAAATTTTTAAATTCCAAATATTCCCAATCTTTGTCATTTCGACGAAAGGAGAAATCACACTCGTAACCCAAACGCTGGAATAGCTAGTGTGATTTCTCCTTTTGTCGAAATGACAAAAACTACTCGTAGGATTTAATTAAGTAGTTATTAAATCTTTACAAAAGCATATTTCAATTTTTTAAATCCTAAAAAATTATGCTTCAAAATTAGCAATATCAAATTTTTGCTTTTCTCATTAAATCATCCTTAAATCCCGAATTTACTGGTTTTTGTAGCTGTCATGCTACAAAATTGATAGTTTTTGCATCATTTTTAATACCTAAAATTTAAGCCAACACTATATTTTTGGATGAATCAATTTCTAATAATCTAGAAAGAATTATTAACATTTTAAAACCATTTAAAGTATGAAGTAAAAACCAAAATTAGTTTACCAAGCTAATTTTCATAATGCATGAAATAACAAAAACTTACAACCACTTAACTATTTAACTAATCAAAAAACCAATTAACATTATGTTAAAATTAAAATTTGCAATTATCGCATTGCTAATAATTAGCATTCAGAATGTAATGGCACAATCAAAGACCATACAGGGTGTGGTTACAGATCCCTCAGGATTTCCTTTGCCCGGCGCCAGTATCAATGTAGAAGGAACACAAAATAGCGCATCAACAGATTTTGATGGTAAATACTCTTTAAAAGGAGTAAACGCTACAGATAAAATTACTTATTCTTATGTAGGCTTAATTTCGCAGACCATTATCGCTGGTAATAGAAGCTTAATTGATGTAACATTAGTACAATCCACACAAAACTTAAATGAAGTTGTAGTAGCTTATGGTACTCAAAAGAGAGCTAAAGTTACCGGAGCAATTTCAACAGTAACTTCAAAAGATATTGCGGCTGTACCTATTACGAATGCAGAATCTGCTTTACAAGGTCGCGCCGCGGGTGTTACCGTTGTAAATGGAGCACCAGGTACAAATCCTACTGTTAGTATTCGTGGTTTAGCCACAATGGGAAACAGTGCGCCATTGTATGTAATTGATGGAGTTCTAACTAGTAATCTTTCGGGTTTAAGTCCTAATGATATTGAAAGTATATCCGTTTTAAAAGATGCTTCAACAACAGCTTTATACGGTTCAAAAGCTTTTAATGGAGTTATTGTAGTAACGACTAAAAAAGGAAAAAAAGGCCCGGGACAACTAAGTTTCAGTACCTATGTAGGAGGACAGACCGTTACAAAAAGATACGATGTTATGAATACACAGCAGTATCTTCAGTATGCTAAAGATTTAGGAAGTGATTTAACAGCAAGAGCCGCTGAATTTGGAAATACAAATACCAATTGGCAGGATCAGATTTTTCAAACTGGTGTAATGCAGGATTATAATTTAAGTTTTTCTAATGGTACAGAAACTTCTACAAGCCGTTATTCTGCTGAATATATGAAACAAGAAGGCGCTATTGTTAACACTGGTTTCGAGCGTTATTCTTTTAGAGCAAATAACACACAGGATATTGGGAAACTTAAAATAGGAAGTAATATCGGAGTATCCTTTAGTACAACAAATCCGGAGCGTGCCTCAGGAGGTAGAACATTATTAGAACACGCTATAAAATCAGCACCTTATTTACCCATTTATAATGCAAGTAACCTAGGTGGCTATCAGGGTCCAAGTGCTATTGATGGTAATGATGCAGAAAATCCTGTACGTGTAGCCAATTTAGGGTATCAAAAAATAAACGGATTATCTATAATAGGAAACATCTTTGCAGAATTAGAAATTTACAAAGGATTAAAATTCAGATCACAAGTTTCCTTAGATTATTTTACAAGTAAGGATCATACTTTTATTCCTAGTTATCAGGATGGTTCTTATCATAAACAAGCATTTTCTACAACAAATGAAATAAACGGACAGGGTCAGACCATTGTTTTTGATAACAGTTTAACCTATAAAACTACTATTGCAGAAAAACACAATATAGAAGTATTAGGAGTTATTACTAAAATTGATGGCAAATCGCAAACTTTAACAGCAGGAAGCCGTTATAGTATTTCAGACGAAGTAGATCAGTTAAGATATAATGAAGGAAGTTTAGGTTCGACCAATTTTGTAGAAAAAAACATTGGTTATATCGCCCGTATCAATTATGATTATAACGAAAAATACCTGCTTGCTCTTTCTGGAAGAAGAGACGCTTCTTCTCGTTTTGGATCTAATAACCGTTGGGGTAATTTCTACTCCGCTGCTTTAGGATGGAATATTGCTAAAGAATCTTTCATGGCAAATTCTATTTTCAGCACATTAAAGCTTAGAGCCAGTATCGGAACAACAGGAAATGACAGAATAGACAATTACCAATACAGCGCGACATTAATTGCAGATTATAATTATCCAATTGGCGGCGCAAATGCACCCGGAGTTTCTTTAGGAGTTGCTTCAAATCCTGATCTAAAATGGGAATCAAAACAAGACAGAAATATAGGTTTGGATTTTGGTTTGTTTGATGAAAAATTCACAGGATCTTTTGAATATTTCAATAATAAAAGTAGTGATATTCTTTTTGCTGTGCCTCTTCCTGCTTCTGTAGGATCTGCCGGTGGTGGAACTCAGATTCAAAATATTGCCGATGTAAAAGTAAGCGGATTTGAAGTTTCATTAGGTTACAACGACAGAAAAGGAGATTTTACCTGGTCTGCTATAGCTAACTTAGGAACAAGTAAAAATGAAGTAACAAGTTTAGCTCCGGGAGTAACCAGTGTTTTAGGCGGGCCTGTAGCAAGAGCGGGTCTGGAAAACTTCTCAAGACTAGAAGTAGGACAGCCATTATTTTATTTTTACGGATATCAAACCAACGGAATTTATCAAAACCAAGCAGAAGTAGATGCCGTTTTTGGTCCGGGTCAAACTACTATAAAACCAGGTGATATTAAAATTGTGGACCGCGATGGTAATAAGATTATTAATTCAGGTGACAAAACTAATATCGGAAATCCATACCCTGATTTTACTTATGGTTTAAACCTTACTGCAGCTTACAAAAATTTTGATTTTAACTGCTTTATATCTGGAGTTCAAGGAAACGATATTTACAACGCAAATACCTTTGATTTAGAAGGAATGAACCGTTTGTTTAATGCCAGTACTGCTGTATTAGACAGAGCAATTGTGGTCAACGGCGTTGTTACAAATCCGTCTGCAACTTTACCAAGAGCACAAGGAGCAGATATCAACTGGTCTTCTGCAAACCAGCGCTACATTCAGGATGGATCGTATACAAGACTAAAAAATATAGCTTTAGGATACACATTTTCCGGCGATGCATTTAAGGCCTATTTTTCAAAAATAAGATTCTATGTAAGCGGACAGAACCTTATTACAGTTACAAAATATGACGGTTTAGATCCTGAGATTGCACGTGCAGATACCAACGCAAATTCTGCAGGTATTGATTTAGGAAGATACCCACAGCCAAAATCTGTAATTTTTGGACTTGATGTTACATTTTAATATATAAAGAAAATGAGAAAAATAAAATATATACTTATAGTACTGTCCGGAGTTTTAACCATTACTTCTTGTGACAGCGGTGAATTAGAATTAACTAATCCCAACACTTTATCACCTGACACTTTCTTTAAAACCGAAGCACAGGTGCAGTCATCTGTAAATGCTTCATACGCAAATTTGCAGACAAGAGGACTTTACGGAAGAAATTTTTCTTTTGCTATGGATCTTATGGCTCAGGATGCTTTGGGAAACCCTCAGTTAGAAGGAAACAAAAAACCTTTTCAGGATTTTTCTTTTAATGCAGGTAACGACATCATTCAATATTATTGGGAATCTTGTTACATAGGAATATCCAGAGCTAATTTTGTGCTGGATAATGAAGCAAAAATCAATGCACTTCCAGAATCTGTTTTATCACAAGAGAAAAAGAACAAATATTTAGGAGAAGCCCATTTTTTAAGAGCCTATTATTATTTCCTTTTAGTGAAACGTTTTGGAGATATACCAATTTATAAAACGGGTACTATTGTAGGGAATGCAAGAAGCCCTAAAGCAGAAGTTTATACTTTGATTGAAGAAGATCTGACATTTGCTTCTCAAAATCTTTTGGCTAAAGGAGCAGAAGCAGCAGGAAGAGCTAATAAAGAAGCCGCTTATGCCTATTTGGGTAAAGTATTGTTATACGAAAAGAAATATGACGCTGCTCTTGCTGCTTTTAATAATGTAACCGGATTCAGCCTTGAAGATAAAGGCAGTTTTTACAACAATTTTATGGCAGAAACAGAACATGGTAAAGAGTCAATTTTTGAAATTGAGTTTGACGAAAAAAATGGAACAGGAGATCAATGGGCTGATATTGGTAACAGTGGAGGAACTGGTTTTGAAGAATCAACACTTAGAGGGCAGGAATATGGTAACTTAAGCTGGTACAATGTATATCCGTCAGACAATTTGTTAGACTCATACGAAGTAGGCGATAACCGTTTTGGGGACACTTTTTATGTACCGGGCTCAACCTATTTGAAAGGAACGAAAGTAATGCTGGCAAGTAATTTTACGACTTCAGCAGGCATTAGAAGAGCAGGCTGGAAAAAATATCAAAATTATTATATCAGAGAAGATGAAGCGACACGCTCAAGTATTAACTTCAAAGTGATGCGTTACGCTGATGTACTGCTTATGAAAGCCGAATGCGAAAACCAAAGAACTGGAGGTTCTCAAACAGCAGCAATTGCATACATCAAAGAAGTTAGGGACAGAGCTAATTTAACGACTAATATTGCGGCTACAAAAGACGGTGTTTTTACTGCAATTGTTCACGAACGTAAAGTTGAATTTGCAGGCGAACAATCTCGTTTTGATGATGTTGTAAGATGGGGTATTGCAAATACCGAACTGCAAGGGACAGGTTTTACGGTTGGTAAAAGCGAATTATGGCCAATACCAAACAGAGAAACCTCTTCAAATCCGAATATAAAACCAAGTGATAACAACCCTGGTTATTAAGATAATTGAATTTGGTAGTTTTAGTTAGTATTTTTGAGAAACAGCGCATTAATAATGCGCTGTTTTTTTATTCTATATAATTGTGTAGCGTTGATGTTTTTAAAATAATGACCATAAAATATAGCTGATAATAATATTTGTGAAAGGATTGTAAAGCAGTTGGACTAGAAGCTTAATTCCTTAATTAGCTTTTTCTTCTTTCTAATAAATCGGTTTCGATTTCCATTTCCATTTTCTTATCAATAACATAAAAACAAAGCAAAATGGCACTTATAATGAATATAAAACCCGGATAGATACTTATTGAAAGCTTAATTCCTTCTACCGCAGCAGGCACCTGATTAACTTCTTCGGCAACATAACCATACTTCGATAAAAAAGCCGCGCCCAATGCACCGCCAATGCTAATTCCCATTTTTAATCCGAAAATCATAGCCGAAAAAACAGTAGCCGTTGCTCTTCGATTGTTTTTCCATTCGCTGTAATCCGCCACATCAGCAATCATGGCCCATAATAAAGGAATAGTTACTCCATAAATAAACCCATGTAATAACTGCGTTAAAAAAACTAAGGCAATAGCCGTTCTGCTGTAACAATTAAAAAGAAGTAAACTGACAGCAGATAAAAATATAAAAGTGATGTAAATATTTCTTTTACCGAAAGAATCGGCAAGTGGTTTTGAAAACAGAATTCCAAAAATCATAAAAAGAATACCGCCAGCATTAAACAAACTGAAAGCTGAGGTTGGCGCATCTTTTGGCCACTGAAAATCAACAAATCCCATTTTTGATAATCCATTATTAATCATTTCAATAAATGAAGTAAAACCAATATCATTCAAAAATGCCATCTGCGCAGCAGGATCTAAATAATATTTAAAATAGAAAACATACATCCCGCCTTTTAGAGCCAAAGTTATAAACACCAGAATAGTAACCAATAACAGAACCAGCCACGGACCATTTTTACACAAATCAGCAATATCCTGTTTAACCGAAGATTGCTGATGTTCTGCGGGAATAATTCTTTCTTTAGTCGTAAAAAAAGTAATAAGCAAACAAATAACGCCAGCAACAGCAAATACGATCATTGTATTTTTAAAACCAGCTGCTTTGTCTCCATTTCCTAAAATTAAAACCAAAGGAAGTAAAAGCGATTGAATGATAAATTGAGCAATCATTACCGCAACAAAACGATAGGAGGAAAGGCTATTTCTTTCTTTCATATCGCCAGTTAAAACACCGCTTAAAGCAACATACGGCAAATTGTTGGCAGCATATAACAGCATCAGAAAAAAGTAAGTGAGCAATGCGTAGATTATTTTTCCGTTTGCTCCAAAATCCGGAGTTAAAAAAGAAAGTACAGCAACAATACCAAAAGGAAAAGCCGTCCATAATAGCCACGGTCTAAACTTTCCCCATCGTGTATGCGTACGATCGGCAATAACGCCCATAATAATATTAAAGAAAGCCCCGAGAAAGCCACCAATAAAAATAATAACACTTGCCGTTCCAGCAGGAATTTTATAAACATCCGTATAAAAAAAAGCTAAAAATGTCAGCAAAGTTTGAAAAATCAAATTCGCCGCAAAATCACCCAAACCATAACCAATTTTTTCTAGAACAGAAAGTTTTTGTGTTGTATTACTCATAAAAATAGATTGATTCTTTTTAGTTGCTTTTATTGATTCTAACTGACCTGAACTTGTTTTAGAATTCATTTTAATTACATAATTCTATTTTCCGTTTTATCCAATTTAAATCAAATGATAAATGTAAAAATAGACCGAAAGCTGATATAAACATTATCACTTTTGAAGCCTATAATAGCATATTTGATGCAACAATATTTTCAACGATGATTAATTTTTAATATCAGATAAAAAATAATTTTACAACCGGTTGCGTATTTTAATTTTTAATTATATTTGTTTGAAATACACTTATCTAAGAAAAAGCTTTATAAGTTATTTAGATAAAATTCCCAATCTAATTTTTAGAATTAAAGCATAAATCCTGATCGTATAATTTCAGATAATTTTAATAACCAGTCAAAAAATAAAATGAAAGACCAAACCAAAATTCTATATACGCTAATTTGTATTTTATCACTTAGTGCGATTAAAGCTCAAAATCCAATAATTCAAAACATTTTCACTGCAGATCCAGCGCCGTTAGTACATAATGATACGCTGTATCTATATACCGGACATGATGTAGCAACCCCAGAAGATACAAATTATAAAATGGCAGATTGGCATGTATTCTCCACAACAGATATGAAGACTTGGAAAGATCATGGAGCATTACTTTCGCCAAGTACATTTGCCTGGGCAACAGGTGATGCTTATGCAGCTCAATGCATAGAGAAAAACGGAAAGTTTTATTGGTTTGTTTCTACGTTTCATAAAAAAGACAATGTAAGCGAAGGAGGCGCCGCAATAGGAGTTGCGGTTTCAGACAGTCCTATTGGTCCTTTTAAAGATGCAATTGGTAAAGCGCTTATAATTAATGAAATGACAACAGATATGAAATACGGCTGGGATGATATTGACCCTACCGTATTTATTGATGATGATGGAAAAGCTTATCTGTTTTGGGGTAATGGAAGTTGTAAATGGGTAAGACTTAAGGATAATATGACAGAAATCGATGGCGCTATCACAACATTCAAACCTAAAAATTATATCGAAGGACCTTGGGTTTATAAAAGAAAAGAAATTTACTATTTAGTATACGCAAGCGAAGGAACAAAACCCGAAATGATAGAATACTGTACCGCCAAAAATCCAGAAGGACCGTGGACTTACCAGGGAATTATTCAGGAAAATGTGCAAAACAGCTTTACAACACATCCCGGAATTATAGACTATAAAGGAAAGTCATACTTTTTTTATCACAACGGAAGCCTGCCAACAGGAGGAAGCTACAGACGCTCAATTTGTGTAGATTATATGTATTACAATAAAGACGGCAGCATTCAAAAAATAAAACAAACTACAAAAGGAGTCAATAAAATCAAGTAAACTTTTGTTCTGCTTTCTAATAATTAAAACAACAACCAATATGATAAATATAAAGTACAGAAGTAAAGGTTTGATTAGAACTCAGTTTATAATAATGATAGTCCTATTTATAATTCCTTTATTGATGATTAGCCAGAATAAAAAGAAAACAGAAAAATCAGAATTAAAAACGACGCAATACCGAAATCTTTTTAAAGAAGCAGGTTATAGCCAAAAAGAGATTGATGAAAAATTAGCCAAAGCTTATTATGATGTTTTTGAAGGACCAAACAAAGTGTATTTTGAAGAAGGTGATTCTTTAGGATATGTTTCTGATATCAAAAACAAAGATGCACGTACCGAAGGAATGTCTTATGGAATGATGATCGCTGTGCAGTTCAATAAAAAAGAAGTTTTTGATCGTATCGGGCGATGGTCTGTAAAATACATGCAACATCAAGATGGACCTAGAGAAGGCTATTTTGCGTGGAGCGTAAACCCACAGACCAAAAAGCAAAATTCTCCCGGTTCTGCTTCAGATGGAGAATTGTATTATATAACAAGTCTGCTTTTTGCTTCAAACAAATGGGGCAATAACACCAGAATACATTATTACAATGAAGCAAGAAAAATATTAGATGCCATGTGGAAAAAAGACGGCACAGGTAATATATATAATGTTATAAACACCGAACATAAACTAATATCATTTGTACCAGAAGGTGCCGGTTACAATTGGACAGACCCTTCGTATCATGTTCCTGCATTTTATGAAATTTGGGCACTTTACGCCAAAGATGGACACGAGAATTTTTATAAAGAATGTGCTACTGTTTCTCGTAACTTTTTACATAAAGCGTGTCATCCAGTTACAGGTTTAAATTCAGATTATACCGAATTTAATGGCGATCCACATCCAACACCTTGGATGCCAGCAGGATTTCGTTATGATTCCTGGCGCGTTCCTATGAATATAGCTATGGATTACACTTGGTATGGAAAAGATAAAAAGTGGCAGGAAGAGTATGCCAGAAAATTTCAAAATTTTCTAAGATCGAAAGGCTTAGAAACTTACGAAGATCAATTCAATCTAGACGGCTCAACTCCCGATTTTATTCTTCAGGCCGGTCCAGTCAAAAAACTCAGACATTCAATAGGGTTAGTAGCTACAGCAGCAACAGCATCATTAGTTAATCCAGATAAAGAAAGTATAGATTTTGTTCGTGCTGTCTGGAATGCCAAACTCGAACCTTATGAAGACGGCTATTTCGATCCGTATTATGATGGGCTAATGTATCTCTTTAGTTTAATGCACCTTAGCGGAAACTATCAAATTATAGCTCCAGAAATTATTAAAAAGTAAATTATATAAAGAAGTAAGCAGATTAAATTTAAAAGAATCTGCTTACTCGTATAATTATTATAATATAAGCATTTTATAAAGCCTCATACCAATTCAAAATATAGTCGGCAACTTCTTCCCACCCTGGTTGCCCGCAAATAAAATGACTTTTACCATCAAATATTTTTATATCGACTTTACTATTTGCATCTTTATATTTCCCAGCTATTGTTTTTGTGAGACTAGGAGGGAAAATATTATCATTGGCACCACCAATAAACAAAATAGGAGCGTGTGGTTTTTTGAAGTCTATATTCGAAAATGAATTCAAAACCAGCTCACGACTCACTTTATAACTTTCAGGAACAGCAAATTTTTCAAATGCTAATCTTTTCTCTATTTCAGGCAATGTATTAAAAAAAGAATAATCATACCAGTCACGGCTTCCCATAAAATATTTATTAGAAGAGAAAAAGCCAAAAGCAGGTAAAACAGTTTTAAGAGTCTGAAACGGAGGAAAAACATTTTTAGGCGGTGCACCATCAATACTTACACCAGCAGCTGCTTTATCCATTTCAACCAATTTCAATACAGCCATTCCAGCCATAGAGTGACCAATAATTAAAGGTTTCTCCGTTAAAGTATTTAATAAACTATTGATATTGTTTACAACATCAATAAAACCTGTTTTAACCAGATCAGGATGTACCTTTGTTCTAAGTTCCGTTGGATTACCCTCGTGACCTGGGTTTGTAGGTGTATATACGATGTAGCCCTTTGCTTCATAATGTTGTTTCCATTCTTGCCAAGTGTCGCTGTTTACAAAATTTCCGTGAATAAGTACTATTGTTTTTGATTTTGCCATGATTATTATTTGATTAGGTTTAGAATATCTTTGAAAATTTCATTTTTAGAATTTTTAACCAATTCATAAAGACACATTTCAATATTGGTTAAACTCGCTCCTTTATTTTCTAATTTTTTCAATGCTAAAGAAATACTGTCTTCAGATCGTGAAGAGACACAATCAGATACAATTTCAACTTCAAACTTATTAGATAATAAGCCAAGAGCCGTTTGATAAACACAAATATGAGCTTCAATGCCACAGACAAGCCATTGCGATCTCTGAGTTTCTTTAATGGCTTGTTGAAAGTTTTCATTATCAAAAGCATTAAAAGAATATTTTTCAATTGGTTTAAGATTTTGCAATAGTATTTCCAATTCCGGAATCGTACACCCAAGTCCTGAAGGATTTTGCTCTACCCAAATTATAGGTAATTTTAATATTTGACACCCACGAATAAGTTTCTGTAGATTGAAAACCAATTTTTCACTGTCATGCACAATACGGGCAAGTTTGCCCTGAACATCAATAAGTAATAACCCTGTATTTTCCTGTAACAGCATAAATTTTGATTATTGGTTAAATTTACAAAACCTAATCTATTAATTTACAGTATTTTATTGTTTTTTTAGTAAAAGTAAATCATTTGGAACGTATGTTATTATTGTTACATATATATAGTAGGTAACTTTAGAGCTTTCTAGAGATACATACATTTTATACTATATAAAGAAGGATATATAGAATATGAATAATTGTTATAAAGTAGCAGATAAAGCTAAGAAGTTTCTAAAAACCATCATTTATTAACTTAAGATATTATGAAAAAACCACAACATTGAGAAAATTGCCAAAAAAATTAAAAAAGATTCAAATATAAGTTTTGGGTTATCAGTGAGTTACAAAAAAGAGTGAAAAAAGATTAAAAAAACGCTCTCAAAAGTCTTGGAAATCTAAATAAAGAACCTATCTTTGCACCCCGCTAAACAAGCAAGTTCATTGACAAACTGGTAACAAAAGAAGAAAATTAAGAACGAAAAATTTCTTAAAAAAAACTTCAAAAAAAGTTTGCCAGTTATAAATAAGATTTGTAGTTTTGCACCCGCTTTGAGAAACAAGCGAAAACAAAAAGAAATACACGTTCGTAGACATATTGAATTGACAGCCGTCTTAATCGAAAGATTGAGACAAAAAGAATAAGAGTAATAGAATCGATAGATTCGAAAAGAACCGATAAGTATTCATCGCAATATAATATTAAAATATACGATGAAGAGTTTGATCCTGGCTCAGGATGAACGCTAGCGGCAGGCTTAACACATGCAAGTCGAGGGGTAGGGTTCTTCGGAACTTGAGACCGGCGCACGGGTGCGTAACGCGTATGCAATCTGCCTTTCACAGAGGGATAGCCCAGAGAAATTTGGATTAATACCTCATAGTATAGCA
>NZ_SODM01000003.1 GCF_004368785.1 Flavobacterium sp. 270 | reverse complement strand
AGGAGTGTTTCTTCTCGTACAAAAGCAGTTTACAATCCATAGGACCGTCATCCTGCACGCGGCATGGCTGGATCAGGCTTGCGCCCATTGTCCAATATTCCTCACTGCTGCCTCCCGTAGGAGTCTGGTCCGTGTCTCAGTACCAGTGTGGGGGATCTCCCTCTCAGGACCCCTACCCATCGTAGCCTTGGTAAGCCGTTACCTTACCAACTAGCTAATGGGACGCATGCTCATCTTTCACCGTTGTGACTTTAATAGTGGTCTCATGCGAGACTGCTATACTATGAGGTATTAATCCAAATTTCTCTGGGCTATCCCTCTGTGAAAGGCAGATTGCATACGCGTTACGCACCCGTGCGCCGGTCTCAAAGTCCGAAGACTTCTACCCCTCGACTTGCATGTGTTAAGCCTGCCGCTAGCGTTCATCCTGAGCCAGGATCAAACTCTTCATCGTATATTTTAATATTATATTGCGATGAATACTTATCGGTTCTTTTCGAATCTATCGATTCTATTACTCTTATTCTTTTTGTCTCGCTGTTAAACGAGACGGCTGTCAATTCAATATGTCTACGAACGTGTATTCCTTTTTGTTTTCGCTTGTGTTTCAAAGCGGGTGCAAAAGTAGTCACTTATTCGAGATCTACAAGCTTTTTTACATAGTTTTTTCTTCTTTTTTACAAAGTTTTTCCTAACACTCTGGTAACATATAATTTAGGATTAAAACAAAAAAGACTTAAAAGGAGTATTTTCTTATACAATTGATTTTTTCATAAAATTACCATATTCAAAAACCTTTATCTTGTAGAATTATTAACTATTAAGTCTACACAATGCAAACTTTAAACGGTTATACTTTTTAGCACAAATATTAAGGCGACTAAACTTTTCGAGTTCCAGAACTAACATAATAATATATACTGTGCTTTGGGCAATACCTAATATAATAGAATTATCAACATTTAATCGTTCCTCCATCTACCCTAATAGCCGCTCCACTGATATAGTCAGCATAAGAACTGCAGAGATAAGCTACAGCACCCGCAACTTCATCAGGTTCTCCGAACCTCCCTGTGTCATTTGGAATCAACTCCTTAACAGCTTTGTATTTAATTTCCTCCAGATCAGTCCCCCAGTTAAACTTCGGCGCAGAATTTACCAGCCAGTCTTCGACCATTGGATTAATGATAGCTCCGGGAGATACTATATTAGAAGTTATTCCTGTTTCTTTAAGTGTTCTTGCAAGCGAGATTGAAAGGTTATGTCTTGCTGCCAGAGTTGCATTATAATGTGGTTGTTCTTTGATAGGCTGTATCGCAAGACCTCCGCCAATATGAATTACTCTTCCCCAGCCTAAGGTTTTCATTTGGGGCACTATTCGTTGAATCATCCTTACATATGAAACAACATTATTGTTATATATCTCACCCCAGTCGTCTGCTGTTGCGTCTCCCCATGATTTATGCGATGTTGCACCTGCATTATTAATTAGAATATCAATTTGACCATTTTTAAGTGCTGCAGAGACTGCCTCATCAGCTCCATGATCTGTGCTAAGATCACCAACCGCTATTTCTGCCATACCGCCATTGCTGATAATTTCCTGGCATACCGCTTTGGCACGATCTTCATTTCGTCCATGAACTATTACAGTTGCTCCCTCATTTGCCAGCATTTTTGCTATTGCTTCTCCTAGTCCAGAACTAGAACCGGTTACAAATGCTCTTTTTCCATTTAATTTTAAATCCATTTTACTTATTTTTAGTTATTCTTGTTTTTTGCAGAGGCGCAGTACCAAATTCTTTTTTATACGCATAAGAAAAATGGGAAATATTAATAAAACCTATTTCTAAATATATTTCGCTTGGACGCTGCCTACGGTTTTCTAATAAATATTTTGCCTCATGAAGCCGTTTTTTAGTAAGCCATCTGCTTGGTGTAATTCCATATAACCTTGCAAAATCTCTTTTAAAACCGGATAAACTACGTCCTGTCAGAAAAGCAAATTTTTCTAAAGGAACATTATACCTATAATGACCATTCATAAATGCCTCTAAATCCAGCTTTCCAGGATCACTAAATTCAAATAACATTTGTTTAATCTCCGGATCATTATCAGCAAGTATTAAAACCAACTCCTTAATCTTAATACGCAAAATCTCGATATCAATATTTCCGCTTAAAATAAATTCATTGAGTTCTTTTGTAGATTTTTTCAATATGCTATTAGCTTTAATAATTTTTACACCTTCACCGTGAAACCTTTCTGATTTAAAACCGTACTCTTTCGCAATCTCTCTAAGGGTATGTTGGTCAAAATGAACAGCTATAGATCTGAATGCATCAGACTCAGTATGTTTAATGGATTTTGCTAATTGATTTCTTCTGAAAAAACGGTAATCGCCAGCAGTAAAAATATATTTCTTATATCCTATCCATACCTCATGTCTGCCACTTATGATATAACTAAAGATGTGGTCAGAAACAAATGCTTCACTTTCCACATTATCACCAAAATAAAGATTTTGTATCAGTTTCGGTTCTGAAAGAGTTTGATTTTTATTCGATTCCATTTTATCTTTTTTATCAATGCAAATTTACCACTTGTTTATGTTTCAAAGTTTTGTTCAAACGTCCAAAATTTTATATGCCTGCTAATTTGTGCATGGAGAATCATGCTTTTATAATATTTGAGTAATGCTTCTTTCTTTTACTCTAAATAAAGTCTAACATGAAAAGATAATTACATTCAATGCTATCATCCATTTATGTGTTTTTACATCCAAATTACTTCCCAGTCAATTCAAATTTTAATAATCCATTTATAATTTTACGAAATACCGTAAAAAATAAATAACTAAAAAATTCGTATTACATTAAAAAACAGTACTTTAAATATAAAGGCACATAATTTGGCTATTGTTCAATATCTAATAATCAAGTTTAATACATAGGAAATGAAAATCCTTAAGAATGAAAATACAATCAGCAAAAAATCAAATTTTAGGATATGTTTTGTCTTTCTTAATCTAGATTAATCGATAGACGTTTCATTCTACAATAGATTTGCAGTATCAATAAAACAATATCACACAATTAACAAAATTGTAATTAAAAAAGCAGACTTAATTTAATATTAATTAGAAATCAACAATTTAAAACCATAAACAAATGAGCACATTTACAGTAAAAGACGGAACACAGATTTATTACAAAGATTGGGGAACAGGACAACCAATCGTTTTTCACCACGGATGGCCTTTATCTTCTGATGACTGGGATTCACAGCTAATGTTTTTCGTACAGCAAGGTTACAGAGTTATAGCACACGATCGCCGCGGACATGGTCGTTCTGGTCAAAGCGCAGAAGGAAACAACATGGAAACGTATGCAGCAGATGTAGCAGAATTAACAGCTGCTTTAAATTTAAAAGATGCAATACACGTTGGCCACTCAACTGGTGGCGGTGAAGTAATTCGTTACGCAGCAAAATACGGAAAAGAACGCGTAGCAAAAGCAGTAATTATTAGCGCTGTTACACCAATTATGATTCAAAACGAATCGAATCCAGAAGGCGTGCCTTTAGCTGTTTTTGATGAAATTAGACAAGGAACAGCTTTTAACAGAGCACAATACTTTTATGATTTCCCGATTCCGTTTTACGGATGGAACCGAGAAGGTCAGACTATTAAAGAAGGTATCAGACACAATTGGTGGCGTCAGGGAATGATGGGTTCTGTTTTGGCACATCATGACGGAATTAAAGCTTTCTCTGAATCTGATTTTACAGAAGATCTTAAAAGTTTAGATATTCCCGTTTTGGTTTTACACGGTGAAGACGATCAGATTGTACCTTTTGGTCAGGCTCCCCGCGCAGCAAAACTTTTGAAAAACGGAAAATTGATCGCTTACCCAGGATTTCCTCACGGTATGCCAACTACAGAAGCAGAAACGATCAACAAAGATATTTTAGCTTTTATTAAAGGATAAGTAAACGCAAATCAATTAATCAAAAACTGTCTGTAACAGTTTGCTTTTACAGACAGTTTTAACTTCTCAAACTATGAATTCATTTCAACAACCTTCTTTTGATACGGTTACAGAAGCTTTACAATGGTTGAATGCACAGGGTTTTACAGAAAACTTTAATCTTGACGAAAATTGTATTCGCTACAATAACAACACACAAACCATGTCGCCGGAAGAATTTAAAATCGAATATTTATTTCGTTTTGAAGGAGATACAGATCCGGGCGACGAAGATATCGTGTACGGAATTATCTCTGAAGTCTACGACATAAAAGGTGTTCTTACCAGCGCTTTTGGTATCTATGCAGATTCAGTTTCAGCAGAAATGATCAGAAAACTTTCGACACATTAAATATAATTTTTAATAAAGCATTCATAAAATTACGACATATCGTAAACAAATTTATCCGCTTTAAATTACAAACACCAACACAACAATAACTTAGCAGTTTGGCATTTCATTGGCTTTACTCATTATAAATCTTAAAAAATAAATAACATGAAACCATCAGTAAACTTATTATCACCAGACAATCACGCATTAGTATTAATTGATTTTGAAGGTCAAATGGCTTTTGCAACCAATAATATTCCGTTGAGCGAATTGCGTAATAATGTTGCCATTATTTGCGGCGCATCAAAAATCTTTAATGTAGACACTGTCGTTACCACTGTAGCCGAAGAAAGTTTTTCTGGACCGGTTTTTCCAGAAGTAGAAGAATTTTATCCAATTGCAACTTCTGGATATATTGATCGTACCACAATGAATACTTGGGAAGACGAAAATGCATACAAAGCCATTACAGGAAAAAACAAGAAAAAAATTGTTCTTGCAGGATTATGGACAGGCGTTTGTATCGTTGGACCAGCTTTATCTGCAATAGAAGAAGGTTACGAAGTTTATGTCATTACAGATGCCTGCGGTGATGTTAGTGTAGAAGCTCACGAACGTGCAGTACAAAGAATGATTCAGGTTGGTGCACAGCCTATTACTTCTATTCAGTATTTATTAGAATTGCAAAGAGACTGGGCTCGTGAGGAAACGTATGTTCCGGTAACGAACTTAATGAAAAAACATGGCGGTTCTTACGGTTTAGGAATTCACTACGCACACAACATGCTGAAACACTAAATCAATTTCAAATTTCAATATCAATATCAATTTCAAACTTGAAACTTGAAACCTGGAAACAATAACAAACAAACCTCTTACCCTTCATTATGTTGGAATCAACAAACATATCAAACAACGTCAAATTACTTTTTCTTTTTCTCTTGATAGGAAGTATGGCATCTGCTCAAAGTTTTAAGCTTTTGCGTTACGACGAAAATTACGAGTTTCTAAAAGATTCGACCAGAAACTTTTACGAGAATTTAAAATTCGTTCCCCTAAACAAAGAGAAAGATTTTTACCTGTCTTTTGGAGGCGAAGCGAGATATGAATATGTTGATTTCAATAATGAAGACTGGGGAAGATTAAATATCGGACATAACAACTTTTTATTACAGCGTTACGATCTTCATGCCGACATTCATTTAGGAAAAACTTTTAGAGTATTTGCGCAATTAAGAAGTGCTTTGCAAGACGGAAGAATCAACGGCCCGAGAGGAATTGACGAAGATCAACTTAATGTTCAGAATTTATTTTTGGATGTCAATTTATGGCAGAAAGAAGATAAAAAACTAACCGTCCGCGCCGGAAGACAAGAACTTGATTATGGCTCTGGAAGATTGATTTCGGTACGAGAAGGCCCAAATGCGAGATTGTATTTTACAGGAGGAAAAATAATGTACACTTCTTCCCGATTCTCAATTGATGGTTTTGCGATGATGGCAGATACTATAAATACAGGAGCTTTTGATAATAAAATGTCTAAACAACTCAATCTTTGGGGCGCTTATTCTAAAATAATATTCCCAAAAGCAGGAAATCTGGATTTGTATTATATCGGAATCCGAAGAGACGAATCTGTTTTTGAAGAAGGAATTGCTCCGGAAAAAAGACATACAATCGGTACAAGATTATGGAAATATGGCGGCGGATTTATTTATAATCTGGAAGCTGCTTACCAATTTGGGAGTTTTGGTTCTGGAAATATAAGTGCCTGGACAGCATCGGCAGATTTGGGTTATTCTTTTGAAAACATTAAATTTAAACCTACCATAAATCTGCGAAACGATTATATATCAGGAGATAAAAACAAAGGCGACGGAAACCTGCAAACGTTCAATCCGTTGTACCCAAAAGGAGGATATTTTGGTTTTAGCCCGCAGGTTGGCCCAGTAAACCTTATCGATATTCATCCGTATGCAACGATGGATTTATTGCCAACGCTAAAGATGCAGGTCGATGTGGTTTTTAACTGGAGATATTCAACCCAAGACGGCGTTTACAGACCAAGCGGATCGCTTAATCTTCCCGGAAGTGCATCAGACGAACGTTATATCGGGACGGCTTATCTTGCCAATTTTACCTATAGCGTAAGCAAATATATTTCAGTAGTCAGCGGGATTCAATATTTTAAAACTGGCGCATTTATCAACGACATAATTCCGAATTCTAAAGACGGTGTTTTCTTTAATGCCAGAATCGGATTCAAATTTTAACAACACACTAAATACCACAATAATGAAAAACACAATAATGAAAAACACAATAATTTTCTCAGCATCAAGACTTAGATCAACAACCCTGATTCTTTTCATCAAAATTTTTTTCGCAGGAATAACCAATACAGCTTTTGCACAAACCGCAGCTTTGGGTTCAACTACAACCTGGGGAAAAGTAGACGGCGTTGCTATAAATGGATTGGTTCAGGGACCTTCTGCATCTGTAGCAGATTTACAAGTTGCCTGCGTTTTTGAATATACAGAAGGTGATATTTTTAATCCTCCTGCCCTTCCTGCAAACCTAAACGGAATGGTTCATTTGGATGATGCTTTTAAAGGCATAATTACAGAACTGCGCAAAAGCGGTAAATTTACAGGACATGCATTAGAAACTTTATTAATCACGCCTCCAAAAGGAACTTTAGCATCAAAAAAATTATTGCTTATTGGTTTAGGAGACCGTACAAAATTTACTCCGGATTTAATGATCAGCGTTGGAAGCGTTGCCATGCGTGAAGCTTTACGTCTGGGCGTTAGTGATTACTCTTTTGCCAGCGATATCAAAGATGCGGGAATCGATTCTCCAACGGCATTAGTAGCAACAAATGTAGTTTTAGGTTCTTTTGAAGCTTACAGAACTCAAACCTATTTAAAAGAGAAAAAATTATCCGATCATAAACCTTTAACCAAAATTATTCTGCTTGCCGGACCATCATTTTACAATGTTGCAGGTGAAGGTATTAAAGAAGCCATCACGAAACTTAATTCTAAATAATTGAAATTATGAAAGCAGACTTAATTTTATTCAACGGAAAAATTCATAGTTTCAATGCCGAAACGCCAAATGTAACGGCTGTAGCAATCAAAGACGGAAAATTTATTGCGGTTGGAAACGACAGTAATGTAATGGAATTGGCTTCTGAGGAAACTAAAATAATCGACCTTCAAAACCGAAGAGTTGTTCCGGGAATTAATGATTCTCATATTCACTTAATTCGCGGCGGTTTAAATTATAATCTGGAATTGCGCTGGGATGGTGTTCCTTCGCTTGCGGATGCACTTCGAATGCTAAAAGAACAAGTAGACCGCACGCCAAATCCGCAATGGGTTCGTGTTGTAGGCGGCTGGTCTGAGTTTCAGTTTGCCGAACGAAGAATGCCGACTTTAGAAGAAATTAATGCCATTGCGCCAGACACACCGGTTTTCATTCTGCACTTGTACGACAGAGCAATTATGAACAGAGCGGCTTTACGAGCAGTGGGTTACAACAAAAATACACCTGCGCCTCCAGGCGGACAAATTGAAAGAGATTCTAAAGGCGAACCAACCGGATTGATTATCGCAACGCCAAACGCCATGATTTTGTATTCGACTTTGGCAAAAGGTCCTACGCTTTCGTACGAACATCAAATCAATTCGACGCGTCATTTTATGAAGGAATTGAACCGTTTCGGAATTACAAGTGTTATTGATGCCGGCGGTGGATTTCAGAATTTTCCAGACGATTATAAAGTGGTGAATGAATTGAATGAAAAGAAACAATTAACGGTTAGAATCGCTTACAATCTTTTCACCCAAAAACCAAAACACGAGTTTGAAGATTTCTCCGATTGGATTGATACCGTAAAATTATATCAGGGTGACGATATGTACCGACATAATGGTGCGGGCGAAATGCTGGTTTTTTCTGCTGCAGATTTTGAAGATTTCTTACAGCCAAGACCGGATTTACCAGAAAACATGGAAGCCGAATTGGAAAAAGTGGTTCGCCTTTTGGTCGAAAACCGCTGGCCGTTTAGACTTCACGCTACTTATAACGAAAGCATTACTAGATTTTTGAATGTCTTCGAAAAAATAAATCAGGAAATTCCTTTTAACGGACTGCCTTGGATTTTTGATCACGCTGAAACGATTGACGAAAGAAACATCGAACGTGTAAAAAATCTTGGCGGCGGTATCGCAGTACAAAGCCGAATGGCGTATCAAGGCGAATATTTTACAGATAGATACGGCGCAAAAGCAGCAGAAAACACACCTCCAATCAAAAAAATGATTGAAATGGAAGTTCCCGTTGGCGGCGGTTCAGACGCTACCAGAGTAAGCAGCTACAATCCGTGGGTTTCTATGTATTGGATGACGGTTGGGAAAACAGTTGGCGGCTTACAATTGTACAACGAAAGCAGATTAAGCAGAGAAACTGCACTGGAATTATACACCAGAGGAAGCGCCTGGTTTTCGCAGGAACAAGCCAAAAAAGGTGATATTAAAACGGGAATGTTTGCCGATTTAGTGGTTTTAGATCGTGATTATTTTAATATTGATGATGAAGACATTAAAAAAATCGAAGCCGATTTAACGATTGTCGACGGAAAAATTGTGTACGCTAATGGAGATTTTTCTTCGTTTTCACCACCGCACATTCCGATTCTGCCAGATTGGTCGCCAACCAATATTTACAACGGATATCCGGCGAGAAACAGTTTTCAGAGTACGATTGAGAAAAATGCTCATACTCATGCAAAACCAACTCTAACATCACAAATACACAGTTGCAGTGGCAGCTGCGATGTTCACTTACACAATCACGACGCCGCAAGATTAAGCAATGTTCCAGTCAATAATTATAATGCATTCTGGGGCGCGCTTGGCTGTTCTTGTTTTGCTTTTTAAATCGAAATAAAATGATAGACCTTATAAAACAAATCCTTTACTCTGATTTAGGAACTTCATTCAATAATATTGCTCTTTTAATATTCAGAGTTTTATTGGCCGTAGAACTTTTTAGAGTTCACGGAATGAAGAAATTCAGAGTTGAAAACGGACAAAGAGAACACGTTCCGAATCCGTTACATCTGCCGGAAAAACTAAACGGATTAGTTGCCACTTTCTCCGATACTGTAGTTCCGTTTCTGATTATTCTGGGCGTTGCAACAAGACTTGTGGTTTTGCCAACCATTGGTGTAACAGCCGTAGGCTATTTTGTAGTGCACAGAAAAGATTCGCTCGAAGTTCGCGACGTTCCTTATATGTACACTTTATCCTTATTACTAATTCTTGCGCTTGGAGCAGGAAAATATTCACTTGATTATTATTTATTAAACCTAATTTAAAAATGAAAGCAAACATCGGAATCAAACAAGAAAGCATCTCAAAAGTAGTGGATGTTTTAACCAAAGTTCTTGCAGACGAATTTGTATTATATACCAAAACAAGAAAAGCACATTGGAATATCGAAGGTCCAGATTTTTACAACAAACATCTTTTCTTTGAAAAACAATACGAAGAATTGGATGAAATTATGGATACCGTTGCCGAAAGAATCAGAACGTTAGGTCATTATGCGCCGGGAACTTTAAAAGAATTTCTAGCCTTAACACACCTTACAGAAGAATCAAGAGAAAAAAATGATGCTGCAGGTTTTATCAAAGATTTATTGGCCGATCACGAAAGCATTTTGATTCACTTACGTGAAAATATCAACAGCTTTGCAGCAGAACTTCACGATGCCGGAACGAGCGATTACATTACCGGACTTTTAGAAAATCACGAAAAAATGGCGTGGATGCTTCGCGCTCACTTAAATTAATATTTATGGAATTACAAAAAAATATTTGGTACGTAACCCTGCTGCTTACTATGATTGCAGGCTATTGCGATACGGTGACTTTTGTTGCTGCAGATTCGATTTTTTCGGCACACGTTACGGGCAACTTTATTGTGTTTGCTTATCAAATCATCAAAGGTTCTGATATTCATGCCTGGGTAAAATTGCTGACTTTTCCTGTGTTTATATTAGCAGTAATTGCGGGAGGAAGAATTGCCTTAAAAAGCACCAATCGCTACACGATTTTGTTTTGGGAAGGTATTATATTGGTTTTAAGCGGTATTGCTTCGTATGTTTTTGGTTATTTAGAAATCTTTTCTCAATGGACTTTATATGTTGTAGCGATGACAACCGTTTTTGCAATGGGACTTCAGAATGCTTTTGGAAAATTGTATGCTAAAGAAACACACGGCCCGACAACTATGATGACGGGAAATGTGACACAAGCTTCTCTTGATTTAGGAAACCTGCTAAAAAACGGACTTAAAGATCCTGAACTTGTGTTAAGTTTTAAGAAACAATTAGTTACCATTTTGGGGTTTCTTGTAGGCTGTTTTTTGGGTGCCGTTGCCGGAAAGTTTTTTGGCTTGGGAACTTTGGTTCTGCCAGGCGCAGCAATGATAATTTGCTACATGTATCACCGAAATAACTAGACAAAACTGGATTTGGATTTGCAGATTTCTGATAATAGATTATCTTTAAAAAATGAATAATACCACCATTTTTTTCCTTAAAAACCATGTACGCTTTTTATGTACTTTGTCTATATTTTTATTTGCAAATCCTAATACAATTGCACAGTCTAAAGAAGATCCTGTTCTCTTAAAAAAGAAAATTGCCAGAGCTAAAAGCGACAACCAAAAGGTCGAATTGCTTTTAGCTTTAAGCACTTATTATCTTACTAAACCAGGCGAGTTTAAGGAAGATCTTGACAATGCTGCAATAGCAAATGCGCAGGCCAAATTAGTAAGCGACGAAATTGATTATAAGGCAGGAAAAGGAAAAACCATTCTTCTGGAAGCTCAGATTCTAAGAGAGAAAGGCGATTCTAAAATGGGATTGGTTATTACGAATAATGCTTTGACGTATGCCAAAAAAAACAATCTTACGGTTTTGCAAGCCGATGTTTATAAAGAACTTTGTGCGTACAAAGGTTACGAAACCGAAGATGTAAAAGAAAAAATCAAATATCTGGAAATGGCGGTACCGCTTTACAAAAAAAGCAGAGCGTACAAAAAACAAGCCGATGCCCTAAAAGATTTGGCCGATTACTACGGAAGTATCGAAGAAAACCAAAAAGCTTTGCAACTTTTAGACAATGCACTTGCGTTATATAAAAGTATCAATTACAAAGAATTGCAAGGCGTTTATACGTTAATGTCTGACAATTACGGTATTCTGCAAAACACACAATTGTCTTTGCAATACGCATTGATGGCCGAAAAAACAGCCGAAGAAGTTCACGACAACAGTTATCAGCTTTGTACTATTTACAACCATCTTGCTCTAGTCTACTATGATCTTTTAAAATACGATCTGGCTTTTTCTAATTTCGAAAAAGCGCTTAAAATTGCTCTCGAAAACAAGAATATAAATGACATAAACACCATTAGTTACAATATGTCGTCTTTGTATTGCCAGCAAAAAAAATATCGTGAGGCACTTCGGGTTGTAACGCTCACGGCAAAAGATTATCCGCCGCAAGATGCGATTATTAAATTGAGGCAGAATTTTATCTTTTTGGTTTGTCATTCTATGCTGAAACAGCTTGATAAAGCAAAACCCTATTACGACCAAATGCTAAAAGACTATCAGGAATCTGATGCTGGTCTGGCTTATAAATTGACCGGAATTATCATTTATTTACAGCAGTCTGGTCAGGTTGAAAAAACGTACGCTTATATCGAAAAATTTAAAGAATTTGCTAAAAAATCAAATAAGCTGATTCTTTATTCACAGATCGAACTTTTGTCTTTTCAATCGGATCATGCCAGTAAAAGATACGAATCTGCGATACAACATTTGCAAAGACATCAGTCATTTCGCGATTCTATTTTTAATTCCGAAAAATTGAAACAATCTGCCGCATTACAGCTTCAATTTGAAACAGAGAAAAAAGACAAAAACATTAAACTGCTCACACAACAGGGAAAATTACAAGAAATACAAATTCAGAATGATCGCGTAATTCGATATGTTTTTATAGGAAGTGTTGCTGTTTTGCTGCTTTTCTTATCGCTTTTATACAATCAATTTCGATTGAAAAAGAAAAACAACGAACTGCTGGAAATCAAACGTCAGGAAATTAACGAACAGAACGAGCTCAACAAAAAAATGCTGATCGAAAAAGAATGGCTTTTAAAGGAAATTCATCATCGTGTTAAAAACAACCTTCAGATTGTCATTAGTTTATTAAATACACAATCGGCTTATCTGGACAATGAAGATGCCTTGATGGCGATACAAAATAGCCAGCACAGAATGCACGCCATGTCGCTCATTCATCAAAAATTATATCAATCTGATAATCTGGCAAATATCGATATGTCGTGGTATATTTTTGAATTAATCAGTTACATGAAAGAATGTTTTGATACCGACAAGAATATCAATTTTGTTTTAGACACAGAAAAAGTGTATCTTGATGTAGCACAAGCTGTTCCGCTGGGATTAATTATAAACGAAGCGATAAATAATGCGATAAAATATGCCTTTCCGGAAGATCGAAAAGGGAATGTCAATATTAAATTAAATAATACCGGAGAAAATAATTACACGCTAATTATTGCAGACAACGGAATTGGTCTTCCTGAAAATTTTGAAGATATAGAAAGAAATTCACTTGGAATGAATTTAATGATGGGATTAACAGACCAAATTGACGGCGTTTTTGAAATGAAAAACGATGACGGTCTGAAAATCAAAATCACATTTACAAGAAATACAGAATTTGAAGGAACGGCAGAAATTGCTGCAATTATATAAATCAAGTAATGAAGGAGAAAATTCTAATTGTTGAAGACGAATTTATTGTAGCAAACGACTTAAAAATCATGCTGCTCAAAGCGGGTTACGAGATAACCGGCATAGCTTCTTCTGTGGTTCAGGCACGCAAATTAATTTCAGAAAAAAGACCAGACTGGGTTTTGCTCGATATTATGCTGAAAGGCGATCTTACCGGAATTGACCTTGCGTGGGAATTGCGCGAAATGCAATTGCCGTTTCTGTATATTTCTGCGAATACCAACCAATCGACTCTGGAAGCGGTGAAAGAAACGCATCCGTACGGTTTTATGGTAAAGCCTTTTCGCGAACGTGACCTTGTTGTTATGCTGGACATTGCCAAATACAGATACAATGAAGAAAAAGGCAGTTTCATTGCCATTCCGAATGAAATTAGAGAAGAAGAAATCAACGGCATTATTGGAAACAGCGAAGTGCTGCAAGAAGTAATTGAAAAAATAAAAATCGTTGCTCCGGCAGAAACTTCGGTTTTGATTTTGGGTGAAAGCGGTACCGGAAAAGAACGCGTGGCGCACGCCATACACGATCTTTCTAATCATAAATCAAATTCGATTGTTGTGGTCAATTGCGCTGCTTTACCACAATCTTTGGTAGAATCGGAACTTTTTGGACATGAAAAAGGTGCTTTTACAGGAGCCAATACATTACGAATCGGAAAGTTTGAACAGGCTCACAACGGAACTATTTTCTTAGATGAAATTGGTGAATTACCTCTAGATTCTCAGGTAAAATTATTACGTGTTTTGCAGGAAAAAGAAATTCAGCGATTGGGTGGCAATTCAACCATAAAAATTAATGTTCGCGTTGTTGCCGCAACCAACAGATCTTTAGAAAAAGAAGTGGCAGAAGGCCGTTTCCGTCTGGATTTATATTATAGATTGAATGTTTTTCCGATAGAATTACCGCCTTTAAAAGAGCGTAAAGAAGATATTGAAGCTTTGGCGCATTATTTCTTAAATAAATATGCTGCGAGTTCACGGAAAAATGTTTCGGGAATCAGTGCTTCGGCTTTACAGCAATTGCTTCAGTATGAATGGCCGGGAAATATTCGCGAACTGGAACATTTAATAGAACGAAATGTATTGCTTTGTAAATCAAACGAAATCGAAAAATTTGATCTTCCCTCAAATGTTTCTTCTACTCCTTTTCAGGAAAACAACGGCAAAATGAAGTCGATGGAAGAAATGGAAAAAGAACATATTATGAATGCGCTTCAAAATTGTGGAGGGAAAGTTTCGGGTCCGGGCGGTGCAGCAGAAGTATTGCAAATGCAGCCACAGACTTTGTATTCAAAAATGAAAAAATTGGGGATTAAACAAGGATATAATTAAATTGCTTTGTGTTGTTTAACCGCAAAGTGCGCAAGGTTTTCGCAAAGCTTTTTATACAAATAACATAAAAAAATAGAGATATTATTAATCTAGGTTAAGCTGACTTTACCGCAAGCTTAGCGAACTTTGTAATTATAAAACCAACAAAAAAAACTTTGTGAACCTTTGCGAAAACCTTGCGCACTTTGCGGTTAAAAAAAAATAAAAATATGGAAACAATAAAACTTGAACTAGACGAAAAAAAACACGGGAATTTTAATCTCTATGTTGATGATAAAAAACTGGGAGAAATGACCGTAAGCCTAAAAGACGATTTACTAACCGTTTACCACACAGGCGTTGAACCAGAAGGTGAAGGAAAAGGATACGCAAAAAAACTGCTAAACGAAATGGTTTCTTATGTACGCGAACATAAAATGATGGTTAAAGCATTGTGTCCGTATGTACATGCACAATTCACAAAGAATCCGGATGAATATCTGGATATCTGGAAAAAATAATTTTAAAAAAATTAAGCTATGAATTTAGATACAATTACAGCCGGAGTACCTTTAAACGAAGCAAAAAAAGCACTAATAATGCTTCACGGACGCGGTGCAACGCCACACGATATTCTTTCGATTGCCAGACATCTTGATGTTGAAGATTTTGCGCTGGTTGCGCCTCAGGCAGAAAACAGAACCTGGTATCCGTATTCGTTTTTGGTGCCAATTCAGGAGAACGAACCTTCCTTTTCAAATTCATTAGAAGCCGTACATCAGGTTTTAGTAGCGGTACAACAAAACGGAATCGAAAAAGAAAATATTTATTTCCTGGGATTTTCGCAAGGTGCTTGTCTCGCTTTAGAATTTACAGTCAGACTTGCTGCAAAATACGGCGGCGTTGTCGCTTTTACTGGCGGTCTTATTGGTGATAAAGTGTACGAAGAGCATTATCACGGAAACTTTGAAAACACACCAATTTTTATCGGAACGAGCGATCCCGATTTTCATGTTCCGGTAGAACGCGTAAACGAATCTGAAGCACTTCTTAAAAAAATGGGCGCCAATGTGACCAAAAAAATCTACGAAAATATGGGACACACCATTAGTCAGGATGAAATTGACTGGGCAAATAAACTTGTTTTTTCTAAAAAATAATGATTCAGATTACGAGAGTTTACAGCAACGAAAATGGCGAAAGTCATTTTGAAGACTTCGAAGTTCCGTTAAAAAATAATGGCGATATCGGGTTTTTATCTGAAGATGAACCCGTAAAATCAATTGTTTTTAGAGAAGTAAAACCTGCTTACGATTATGATTTTCATAATGCGCCCGATCGCCAATATATTGTTTTATTAGATGGCGGTGTAGAAATCGAAACTTCATTGGGAGAAAAAAGAACTTTTAATACCGGTTCTATATTATTGGTGGAAGACACAACCGGTAAAGGACACAAAACAAAAAATATTGAACCAAAACTCCGGAAATCAATATTTATAAAATTATTTTAAACACATAGCTTTAGCGATGGCAGCTTTGTCAAAGTTTTGAACTTTGACAAAGCTTTCGGAATGAATTACGTTTACATAACGTCTTTTTTAAAACCTAAAAAACTATGTTCCTACGTGTTAAAACAATTACACTCAATTATTTAAAAAATTTATAAAATGGAAAAAGAAACGGTAAGAATCGAAGGTTTCAGCGATGCTGTTTTTGCCATTGCGATCACGCTTTTAGTTTTAGATCTTCACACGCCGAATGCCGATATCGTAAAAAACGGTGCACAATTATTAGCTTATTTAAAAGGTGAATGGACAACATATCTGGCGTTTACGCTTTCTTTTTTCAGCATTTTTATCATGTGGGTCAATCATCACAAGATTTTCAAGCAGATTTACAGCCGTAATACCGCCATTATGTTTGCCAACGGATTGATTCTTTTTCTGGTTTCTGCTGTTTCGTTTCCGACTGCTTTACTGGCACGTTTTTTTAATGGCGAAGCATCCAATATTGCTGTTGCAGTTTATACGGGAATCTTTGTTTTTATCAATATTTCGTACAATCTTTTGTGGTTTATTGCGAGTAAAAACAGAAACCTTTTACGTCCCGATATTACAGATTCTGCTATCAGAAAAATTCGAAATAATTATCTGTACGGGTTCCCAACTTATTTAATTGCGTTTGCAATTTCGTTTGAGTTTCCGGCAATTGCGCTCGTTATTAATATGCTTTTATTGGTATTTTGGGCCGTTTCTTCAGGAAAAATTAATGTGGTTCAGGAATAAAATCAGCTTAAGAAATGTTCTTTTTTAATGCCTAATTTCTGCATTTTAGAAATCAAAGTTGTTCCCGGCAAATCTAATAAAACAGCTGCTCCTTGCGGTCCCGAAATTCTGCCGCCACATTTTTTTACGACTTTTAGAATATGTTCCTTCTCTATTTCCTGTAACGTTTTGGTACAAAAATCAGTTTCAGAATTTGAAGATTCTGTTCTAAAAATTTCCGAAAAAGTCATTTCTTTTATCACCTCTTCTTTGGCAAACAAAATACTGCGTTCTACCATATTTTCTAATTCACGCACATTTCCCGGCCACGCATTTGCATTCATTTTATTTAATACTTTTTTAGAAAAACCTTTTATCTTTTTTCCGATTTTATGCGAATGTCTTTCCAAGAAAAAATTTGCAAGGATTTCAATATCTCCCGGACGTTCGCGCAAAGCCGGAAGTGAAATGGGAAATACATTCAGTCTGTAAAATAAATCGCTCCTAAAACGGCCTTCGGCAACTTCTTTTTCGAGCGATCGGTTTGTTGCTGCAATTACTCGCACCTTTACTTTTATGCTTTTATTGCCTCCTACTCTTTCAATTTCTTTTTCTTGTAAAACGCGGAGCAATTTTCCTTGCAATTCCAAAGGAAGTTCTCCTATTTCATCGAGAAAAATCGTGCTGTTTTGGGCTTGTTCAAATTTGCCGATTCTTAAATCTGTCGCTCCTGTAAAGGCGCCTTTTTCATGTCCAAACAATTCACTTTCTATTAAATTTTCTGGAATCGAGGCGCAATTTACTTTCACCATTCTTTCATTAGAAAACGACGATAATTGATGAATTGCACTCGCAATTAATTCTTTTCCAGTTCCGGTTTCTCCAAAAATCAAAACAGTAGCATTGGATGGTGCAACTTGCGAAATCAATTCGTAAACGTTTTTCATTGCATTGCTGTTGCCAACAATTCCGTAAAAACCTTCGGCATCCGTATTTACAGTTTCTGATTTTCTTTCACCTAAATTCTTTTTCAAAAATCTTAATTCAGATAAATTGTTTTCGTATTCTGATGCTATTTTAATATTTCTAACCGTGATAGAAAGCTGTGTAGCAATGCCACGAATAATTCGATTGGATTCTCTGCTAAATGTGACAGCGTTTTTAAAGAAGAGAAAAAGTACATTTCGATTTCCTTTTATATACGGGAGACAAATCCCGATTCCGTTTTTAAAATTTTTATTGTTTATCGAATGAAGATAATCTGGAAGTGTATTTTTTTTCTCTGTTAAAGTTTTTAAGTCGAAAATAACAGTATCGGCAGAATCCATGCAAAGATCAAAAAAGCCGTCGTTTATAGTATAAGATTTGTTTTCAGTTCTTTTTTGTTCCGAATATTGATAGAAGATTTCGTAGTCGGTTTCATTTTCATTCGCGGAAGCCAAAATAAAATCTTCAAAAGAAAAATGCTCTTTTAAAATATCATTTACAACGCTATGAAACTCTTGTTTGGTTAAAGCCTCAGAAAGTGATTTGCAAATCGACAAAATCGCTATTTGTTCTCGTTCTCTTTCCTGCAGTCTGTTTAACATTATTGCAGTTTGATCTGTCGGGTTTTGCATAAATCGTAATTGGTGTGGTATTTTGTAAATTTAAGAAATAGCCTTTGTTTAATTACTATCGATTTTAGAAATAAAGAAATTCTACAGCTATAAAATTACGATATATCGTAGAATAAAAAACATGTTAAACAATATAAATCATTACTAAACAACACATTACAACAAACGGAATGTTATTTGGATATTGTTTGAGCAATAAAAAAAGGATTCCTTTTTATTTCTTAATCTAGGTTAATCGATGCAGCACTATAACGGTCGTAAATTTGTAAAACAAAATCAATAACAATTTAATACATAAAAATACCATGGAAAATAAAATTTTAGGCTTACACCATATTACTGCAATTGCAGGTGACGCTAAACGTAATTTCAACTTTTACTCTAATATATTAGGACTTCGTTTTATCAAAAAAACAGTCAATTTTGATGATCCGGGAACTTACCATTTTTACTTTGGTGATGAAGTAGGAAGCGCAGGAACAATCTTAACTTTTTTCCCTTGGGGAGAAGGAATTCAACAGGGAAGAAAAGGTTCTGGAATGGCTACAGAAATTGGTTATTCTGTACCAAAAGGAAGTTTGGATTTCTGGCAGCAACGTTTTGAAAAATACAATGTAATTTATAATAAACCTTCTGAAAAATTCGGAGAAAAATACCTGACTTTCTTAGATCCCGACGGTTTGAAATTAGAGTTAATTGAATCTAAAACAGAGGATAACAGAAAAGCCTGGGAAACTGACGAAGTAAAAGCTGATGTAGCAACAAGAGGTTTTCACAATATTACTTTGACTTTAAATAACATAAAAGCAACTGCTGCAGTTTTAACCGAAATATTTGGTTATAAATTGATTGACCAAGATGTAAACCGTTACCGTTATGCTACAGATGCTGTAGAAAATGCTGCTATTGTTGACTTAGTAGAATTGGCTGAAGAAAAACGCGGTTTAAATGCCAACGGAACGGTTCATCACGTTGCTTTTAGAGTTGCAAATGATGAAATTTTAATGCACTTCCGTGAAAAAATCGAAGAATTTGGATTGTCTATTACACCACAAATTGACAGAAACTATTTCCACTCTCTTTATTTTAGAGAACCGGGCGGTGTTTTATTCGAAATCGCTACAGAAAATCCTGGATTTATGGTAGATGAAAGTGTAGAAGAATTAGGTAAAAACTTAAAACTTCCTGCACAATATGAATCTGACAGAGCGGCAATTGAAGCGCATTTGGTTAAGATTAATTAAGTATAAAATTTAGTGTATTTACACTTATAATCAAAAAGCTCTGTTTTACAGAGCTTTTTGATTATATAATGGTGCATCATTACAAAAAATATTAAGATTAATTACGTTCTGCTAATCTGTCGTAAATTTCGGTTTGTGCTCTGCGTTTTATTGCGTTCTCCTCTCTAATTATGTCGTTTGTTCCGCAGTTATTGATCGTTCTTTTTTTGGTGTTGTCACCAAGTTGGATTTCAATAATCTGATTAATTGCTGCAATGTGATTTTCATCCTGCAACGGGAAAGCAACCTCGATTCTTCTGTTTAGATTTCTGCTTAACATATCTGCAGAAGACAAATAGATCTTTTCATGACCATTGTTTGCAAATTTGTAAATTCTGGCATGTTCTAAAAACATATCGACAATCCTGTATATTTTTATATTTTCGGATGTATTTTTAATTCCCGGCAATAACGTGCAAATTCCGCGTACAATAAGCGTGACTTCGACACCTGCCCTGCTTGCTTCTATCAGTTTATCAATAATATCTTTTTCGTCTACACCATTTACTTTTAAAAATACAGATGCAGGTCTTCCAGCTTTTTTGTTTTTTATTTCATTGTTTATCAACTTTATTAATCGCTCTTTCATTTCAAATCCTGCAACCAAAAGATGTTTTATTACTTTTGATTTCTTTTTCGTTTTTAAAAACGTAAATACGCGGGTCAAATCTGCTGCATATTTTCTTTCGGAAGTAAAAAAACCGAAATCTGCATAAATGCTTGCCGTACTTTCGTTGAAATTTCCCGTTGACAGGTAGCTGAAATATTTCTTTTTACCAAGCTGGTCTTTCATTGTAACCATTGCCACTTTAGCATGAACCTTTAAATTTGGCATGCTTTGGATAATTTTTATTCCGGCATTCTTCATTTCTTTAGACCAGAATAAATTGTTGTATTCATCAAACCTAGCTTTAACCTCAACAAATACTGTTACTTTTTTACCATTTTTTGCTGCACTTATCAAAGCGTTTGCAATTAAGGACTGGGAAGAAATACGATATAAAGTTATTTGTATTTCGGTAACATCCCGATGCACAGCGGCCTGATTAAAAAACTGAAGAACGTAAAAATAGGACTGATAAGGAAAATGCAGCAACTGATTCTGTTTTTCGATAATTTCAAAAATTGAATTACTGTTTTCGAAAGCAGTATGTTTGAGGCTTGGATAATTTGGTCCTTGAAGTTCTGGTTTTAAAGGATTGGGAAATTTAAATAAGTCGTATAAATTATGATGGGTTCCTCCTTTTATCATTTCATTTTCCTTTAAGCGAAATGTGTTTCTGCATACCAGAATTGATTCAGAATCCATATTATAATCATATAGAAATCTGGTGGATGATCCGTTTTTTCTCTGCTCGATTTTAGCTTCGATTTTGGCTATTAAATCTCCTGAGTTTTCATCTTCTATCTGATAGTTTTCGTCTCTGTTCAATTTTACAGCGTTGCAGGAAACAATTTCTGCATGAGGAAATACAACAGACAAACAATTTTTGATAATGGTGTCAATAGAAATGATATAGTTTTGATTTTCAATACTTTTTAATTGCTTGTAACGATCTACTTTATCTGATGGAATGTTTAAATAAGCATAATTAAAATTTCCTGAAATATCTTTAAGTTTTACGAGTAGATATAAGCCGCGATTTTTTAGATAATGAACTTTTGATTTCTTTTCTAAAATGTAAATTACTTGTATGTAGGAGAGAATTATACTTTTAAAAAAATACTCAATCTCGTGCAGATGTTCAGGCAGGATTTCCTGATTTTCGTAATATATGATGTTATTGGCACGGAGTTCTGGTAGAATAGAACTGCTCCAAATTTTTCCAAATCTATTTTGCTGCAGATTAACTTCGGCTAAAATTTTATCTAGTAACTCACTGTTTTTCTTTGTTTTTTTTCTCTGCAGTTTATTAATTTTTACCCTGAAAAACTCATCAAGATTAGAAGAATGAATGGCCAAAAATTTAATTCGTTCATATAAGGCATTTGCAGTATCATCTGCTTCGTCTAAAATACAGCTGTTAAAAGAAAGCCATGAAATCTCTGAGGGAATAAGGTGATGCTGCATTATAATGGTGTTAAGGAGTAAAGATTAATTAGAAGTAAATTTCAACATTATTTATCTTTTAATATTAAATTCAATCAGCTATTAACTATAATTTAAACCTCAGCTAACATTGATAATGTGGTAAGGATTTCTATTAAAAATACAATAAAAAAAATCCTAATTTACATTAGGATTTTTTTTATCATTAGCTATACGATTAGATTATTTCGACTCAGAAACAATTTTCCAGTTGTCAAAATTACAATCATACTTATATCCTAATTCACACATTTCACCAACCCATTTACTTAGGGATTCGTGCATCATTTTAATTTCTGTGGTTCTTCCGGAAATTACGAAAAGATTTTTATCCTGTGGCGCAGGTCCATAATTTACTATGTAATCCATTTTTTGGATTTCCTTTTCTAATTTTTGTGCTTTTTCAAGAGAATTTGAGTAAAAAAAATAATCAATTTTTAATTCATCCTCTTCTTCAACAGATGCATCACGTAAACTTACAAGTGATTCTGTTGCAAGTCTAAAGTGTTTGCCCAGATTGGCTGTTAAATCATTTTCAGAAACTAATCGTTTCTGTTTTTTAGGTTTTAAAAAACTTAAGATTTCCATTTTTGTTGGTCTATTTTTTTATGTTGTTTTTTTGTCGAGCGCAAATCTAAATAGTATTATATGTATTTCAATGTTAAGTTTTTATAGCAAAGCTTAGAAGGCTTTTAAGAGGCTGTTATTAGAAAAAAATCGAATATTTGAATCGAAACATAAATATAATCCTACGAAAATATAATTTGGTTTATGTTTTTCAATTTACAGTTTCTTTAGAAATCAAATTAAGATATTCTGTTGGTGTATTTGAGGTCACTTCTTTAAAATACCTGTTAAAGGAAGACTTAGAATTGAATCCTGCTTCATAGGCTAATTCAAGAATATTTACACTCTTATTCTGCATAGTCAATTGCGCTAATCTGTCTTTTACATATTGAATTCTATACTCATTTATAAAGGTATAGAATGGTTTATTTACAAAATGATTCAACGTTTCGCTCACATGATATTTTTTCTGATTTGTAAGCTTAGAAAGTTTGTCTATTGTTAATTCGCTGTCTGTAAAATGTTTTTCTGCTTCCATTGCTGCCTCAAGTTTGAGCAGTATTTTAAACATTTCTTTCTCGCGCAGAATTTCTTTTCGCTTTTGTGGTGCGGGGCGCTCCTTTTTGGATATAACAATTGTGTTTGATACTGGCTGTGTTGTAAATAAACTTATAGTATCTATTTGTAAATCTGCGTGGCTTATCAGTTCTGTAGTGGCAGAAAAGTCAATCTCATTAAATACGTTTTCGTCTTTAGAGTTTTCTAACAAAGGCTCGATAGTGACCGTATATTTATGAGTGATGATTCTAATTACAATACAAATAAGTAATGCATATATAACACTTCTGCCGAGGTAACTAAGAGAAAAAGCATTGGGCATAAAAATGGTCATAAATGAACCTATTAGACCAATTAATAGAAAAAGCGAAGCAAGCTGTACAATCAATTTTCTCTCAACACAGCTGGAAGATAATTTTTTTACTGCTATATAAATAATAGTACAGGAAAAAATTATATCTGACGAAAGTAATGTATAAAGTGTTATTGTGTTGTACCAATATAAAAACTGATGTCCTTTTGGAGATCCAGCCGCCAAAACACATATTGTAGAAAAATAGGCAATTGCACCAAGCATTAAAGGAAAAAAAAGATACCATCTTGAGGAAGGCACAAATTCCGGGTTGATGGTTTTCCGCATATAAAGGTATAGAAGCGGAATATAAGAGAAACCTATAAAAGTATTAAGCATATTTAATACTTCCTGATCTTTTATAAAACTAAAAATGTAAAATTTGATAGAAAGATGAAGTCCGATGCAAACCACGAGCGAAATCAGCAAATCATCGGCGTTGGTGCGGTACCTGCTTCTTAAAAGTAAAACTACGGCTAGTAATGCCTGAAATATTCCTATAGCAATAATATATTTCATCTGAAATCTTTGTGCTAAAGTACTTCTGCGGGGTTAAATAAATGTTTTCAAATTGCAAAAAAACTGATTCGTAACAATTTAATAACAATCTTAAATCCTTTATAAAACAAGCCTTTATAAAGAAATCTACAAATTGGCACCTGTATTAAGTAGTTATAAATCTAGACGGTCGTGGTACATTATATTTCGTAACAAATTTGCCAAAAAATCACACAACCATGTTACTAAAAAACTCTTGCAAATTTAAACACAAGCAAAAACAGGTTTTCACAAAAGCTCTTTTTATTGTGTTACTTACAGTCGGTTTTCTATTACCGGCAAATGCCCAGATTATTAAAGGAATCGTAACCAGCGATACTGGTACTCTGCCAACGGCTAATATTGTTGGTAAGACATTTCAAAATTCAACTATTTCAGATTTACAAGGTGCCTTTACGTTTAACGCTCCAAGTACAGGAGAAGTTACAATCGAAATCAGTTATATTGGCTTTGAGACAAAATCGGTTACTGTAAACCTAGTAAAAGGAATCAATGATATTGGTTTTGTACAAATGTCACCAGATGGTTCCAGTACGCTTAAAGAAATTGTAGTTTCTGGTACAATGGCGCCATCGCAGGCAAAAGCGTACAGCATCAAAAAGAATTCGCTTGCTATTATGGATGTTATGGCTGCCGATGCGATTGGTAAACTTCCGGATCGTAATGCTGCCGAAGCTGTTCAGCGTATGCAGGGAGTTGCCGTTGCCCGTTATCACGGTGAAGCCGATCAGGCTACGGTAAGAGGTACGCCTTTTGCCTGGACTTCTACTTTATTTAATGGAAATCGTCTGCCAAGTTCAAATGTTATGGGAAACCGTTCTTCTGTTCTGGATGCCGTTCCGTCTGAAATGATTCAGTACGTGCAAGTTGCCAAAGCGATTACACCAGATATGGAAGGCGATGCAATTGGAGGTTCTATTAATTTTATTACCCGCACCGCACCATCTAAACGTACATTAAACGTAAGTGCAGCCGGAGGTTACAATACTTTTAGTGAAAACGGAACTTATAATGCTTCTGTAACTTACGGAGACCGTTTTTTCAATAATAAATTAGGCGTAATTGTTTCTGGAGCAATCTGGAGCAGACAATGGGGTTCTGATGCCTTTGAAGCAACATATAATACGGGCGCAACTGTTGTAGAACAAAAAAGATCTCTTAATACAGTACTTTTCAAACGTTACATGGGCGAACGCGAAACTAAAGGTTTAAATGTTGGTGCAGAATATAAAATAACAGCTTCTGATAAAATATTTTTTAGAGGAATGGCGAACAAATTTGATGACATTCGCCCAGTGTACGAATCTTATATCGATTATACCAACAGCCGTTTTCAATACAATTACAGATATTCTCATTACCAAACGGCATTAAATGGTTTTGAAGTTGGTGGTGATCATCAATTAGGCGAAAAATTCAAACTGGACTGGAGTTACAGCAATCACAAATCAGAATATTATCTGGACACACCTCCTACTTCTGGTAATAAAGGTCTTCCTATTGCAACTTTCCGCCAAAAAATTACAGGCGGCTTCAATGATCTTTCAAGCGACGGAAAACGTTATTGGGGCTTTGATTCTCCAAACGGAGTCGGCGGAACAGTTAATAATTTTGAAACGGGTTTAACCGATCCAAATGAAGTTATGGATCCGTCTAAACTATTATTGAGTCAATTGGTAATTGCGCAATTAGATAATAGTGAAAGAGATCAAATTGGTCAGTTGAATTTAAAAGTCGAAGCCAGTTCTAAAGTAAATCTGAAGTTTGGTGCCAAATACCGTCACAAAGACAGAACAAACACTTACGGATCTAATTTTGTATATCTTCCGGGAGCTGCAGCCGGAGTTCCAAATTCGCCTGCTTTGGTTCCGCTATCTAATTTGCAGACAGCCAATTTTCCTAGCGGAAGTAAATTCTTTGGCAACATGAATGGAGATTTTAGCCAGTTTATTGTAAATCCATTAACTAAAGATCAGCTGTTTAATATGTTTGGACAATCTTTTCAGACTGCGAACGGAATTATGGATTTTACTTCTAAAACTAACGCAACTTCTTTTTATACAGGAGACGAAAGTGTAATTGCAAGTTACGCCATGGCAGAAATAGATGCAACAGAAAATCTAAAAATAGTTGGAGGTCTTCGTAATGAATACACTGATATGACTTTAAACGGAACAAAAGCAACTACAGAAGGAACGCCGGCCGTGGTGACTTTAAGTCCATCAAAAGTTGAAAATGATTATAATGCATTTCTTCCTATGCTTCATTTAAAATATAAATTAAGCGATAAATCAAATCTTCGTGCTGCTTACACCCGCACATTTGTACGTCCGAATTTTGGTGATATGACACCAGGAAGTTCTACCAATACTACATCTTCACCACAAACCATAACACAGGGAAATCCTGATTTGAAGCCTACATTCAGCAACAATTTTGATTTAATGGGCGAATATTTCTTTGATAATGTTGGATTAATTTCCGGAGGTGCTTTTTATAAAAATATTACCGATGTGGTTTTCACCGATGTCAGCATGCAGAATATTGCCGGAACAGATTATTTAGTTACGCAGGCAAAAAACTTAAACAAGGCGACTTTGGCTGGATTTGAAGCTGGAATCAACAAAAGATTCGATTTCCTTAACGGATTTTGGAGCGGCTTTGGTGTAGAATTCAATTATACTTTTATCGATTCTAAAACAGAAGTTCCCCGTACTGCCGGAACAACTGTCGTAAATGATAAAACCAGTCTGCCGAATCAGTCTAAAAACCTTTTTAATGCTATTCTATTTTATGAAAGAAATGGTTTAATGATTCGTCTTGCAGGGAATTACCGCGGAAATTCTGTAGAAAGCATCAACCAGCAATTGGGTCCTGATTATTATATCTGGACAGATTCAAACTTTACTCTTGATGCGTCTGCAACTTACAGCATTACAAAAAAACTTAAAGTTTTTGTTGAGTTAAATAACCTGACCGATTCTCCTGTAAAAATGTACATGGGTAACGAAAAGCGTCGTATTACCTCTCAGGAATGGTACGGAAGCCGTGGACAAGCAGGCCTTAGATATGATATTTTTTAAAAAATAATAAACACAAATAAATAAACGAAATGAAAAAAGCAATAATCACAATGGCAATTCTAGTACCAATGTTAGCATCAGCACAACTTACCGACAGTATTAAAAGATTGGTACCGGTAAAAGGAGGAATGAATTTTAGAGATGTTGGCGGTTACAAAACTACGGACGGAAAACAAGTTGCCTGGGGAAAAGTATACAGAAGCGCAGGAATTGATAAATTAACAGACACCGATTTAGCTTTATTGGAAAAGAAAAAAATTAATACTGTAATAGACTTTAGAGGTGTAGCAGAAGCAAAAGCTGCACCAGATCGTCTGCCTAAAAACACAGATTACACTTTGAGTCCTGCAGGAAGTGACAGTTTGCCGAATCCAACGCAAATGGTTAAGTTTCTAAAGGAAGGGAATTTTCTTGAAAAATTTTATGGTGTTGATGCTGTAAAATACAGCGGAGACCGATTTCGCCCTTTGTTTGTTAAGCTCTTAACTGCCGATAATAAAGAAGCCGTAATGTACCATTGCACAGGAGGACGCGACCGTACCGGTATGGCAACTGCATTATTTTTATATGTGCTGCAGGTACCACAGGAAACGATCGAAGCAGATTATGTTGCTTCAAACGTTTACCTTCTTCAGATGAATAAAAAAATGCTGGCACCGCTGGCTCAGATGAGCGGTCTTACAGAAGCAGAAATAGAAAAAGAAATGGCGTTAAGACCAGAACTTATTCGTGCTTTTTTTGATGGGCTTAAAAACAAATACGGAAGTATTGAAAATTTCCTTCAGCAGGAAATGGGTATTGGACCAAAAGAAATTGCTTTACTGAGAAAAAAATATACAGTGTAATTGTTTTATTTGTTTTTAAATTGGAAAGTTAAAAAGCTGTCGTATTAGACAGCTTTTTTTATACTTATAATTGGTAAATTCGTTCGGTTATGATTTTTAAACCTGGCTTTTCTAATAAGTCTTAACGAATCTCCAATTAAATTTCTGATTTCTAGTAAAGGTCTTTTATTTATATGATGGAAATTGGGAGTTAGTTTCTCTAAATCAGCCTTTACATTAAGGAGTTCGCTTTCAAATTTCTTCAATATAACATTATCTAAAATTAAAGATTTTTTATAATAATATATTGCATTATTAATATCCTCGACCAATCCTGCATAATCTAAAATTGCTTTTTTAGACAAAGCGCGACTGTAATAATTGGAAAACTTTAAAGGATTATATTCTATAGCCTTATCAAAATCTTCAATTGCCGTTTCGTGGCAGTTCATTTTCTGAAGACAGCAAGCTCTCAATTCATAAACTTCGTCTTCAAAACCAGAATCAATTGCATTATTAAAAAACAGCAGTGCATCCTGAAACTGATGCAGCAAAAAAGACTGTTTTCCTTTTTCTATATATTTTTTTCCTTCTGGAATTGTGGTTTCAAAAAAATTAATTTTGAATTTTTTCAACGTTAAACTTATAAACCGCTTCATGATAACTGAATTTAAGATGGTTAGCTATAGGTTGTAAAAATTTGTTTTTTGGGATTTTAAAAATAGTTATTTTACTCTAATACAACAACTTAAATTTACATTTTATTATCACTAAAGAACATTTTACTGTTATTTACTTCTTCTACAATAAGTGTTTTTTCACTACAATATTTACTAAAATATCTCTACAGCTACCATAAATAAACAATCTAAATCTTGTTAACTTTTTGTTAACCATATCGTAATCATGTTTAGATAGTACGATTTCTCTTTTATAGTACTTATAAACAGTAAGAATTATAATTCAAATAGGTTCTATCAATAAAATTTCAGAATAAAGTTTCCAACTGCTGATCATTATTTTTTCTCGGCTGATTATTGCTTAAAAAAGTTATTAAATCAATGAATTAAATAGGTTATAAACAATTAAAACTAGAATTATGAAAAAACAGAATCAAAAAAATGTATTAAGCAAAGTCTTAATTATGGTGTTATCTGCAATTACATTTTCATGTCAGGACACATCTCTTGATGAAGCAGATATCAACTCTACTGTGGTAAAAGAACAGCAAAACATCACAAAAAAAGTCAGTACATCGGCAATTTCTGATTTGGCAAGAAGATGGGCGCCTATTCATTATAAAGATGTTGACGCTACAGGAACTTATGCAGAAGGAGGAAAATCAGATTACCTTACTGCTATAAATTACGATAATGACTGGAATGGCTTAAACAACTGGAACAATCTTCCTGCTTTTGCCAATTCTTTAGCGGCACATTGTTACTATTCAATAGTAGAATCAAATACACACTGGTTTATTACTTACGCTTTCTTTTCTCCAAGAGATTGGACAGATAATCCTCTTTTATACTCTTTAGATCAACATGAAAATGATTTAGAAGGCGTATTAATGATTGTTGAAAAAGATGGTTCTACCTATGGTTCTTTAAAAGGAGCTGTTACAGTAAGTCATTCTGATTTCTTTTCATACGTGCCAGCCGGCAGTTCTTTTGTAAGCGGATTGGAAAGTATTGATGGAACATTACAAATGAGGGATTATAATGGAGAATTGCATCCTGTTACTGCACAAGACGCTAAAGGACACAGTCTTAAAGCATGGCCACAGCATGATATTGACGGAGATGGAATTATTTACTATCCGTCTGCAACCGGAACTGCACAAATACCAGCTGATAATTATGATAATTATGTAGAGTATAAACTGGTTGATATTTTTGAAAGCGGAGGTTTGTGGGATCAACGATTTAACACTCAATTGTTTTCTAGTCCGGGTGGTGGATTTACAGGAAATGATTTTAAAACTGGTGGTGCCAATGCTCCATGGGCATGGAATGATGGAAATGACGCTATCGTACAAGGAGGCGAATTTGCAACTGACCCTGCTAAATTAGCAGATAATTATTTTGATGGTGTAGGTAATTTATCGCGCACTTATATCAACAATAAATACAATGCTGGTGCCGGAGGTATTGTAACACTTTATCAAAATTGCAATTATACGGGTTATGCAATCGCTTTGCCTGCTGGTAATTATACATTGGCTCAGTTAAAATCGTATGGTATCGCAAATGATGATTTGTCATCTGTTCGTTTAGAAAACGGTTACAAAATTACAATGTATCAGAATGATAATTTTGGAGGAGAATCTATTGTAGTAACAGGAAATAATAGTTGTTTAGGAAGTTTTAATGATAAAGCCAGCTCTGTAAAGATTAGTGCGCTGTAAACTGCCTTAGTATTTTTGGATATGCAAACAGCTTAAGATATTCTTGTTTGCATATCCATTTATTGTTGCTATTATTTTAATTTTTTGATGGAATATTGTCTTTTTGTCTTTAAAATCTAAGTGCACCTTATACCATTTTTGCTACAAAAAAGCTAAAGCTATTTTAAAACTTCAGTTATAATAGCTAATTAATTTATATCACTTCTTCAGGCTAAACAAATAAATTTTTCTTCTTTATTATATCACTTCGTTTACTCGGAAATAATGTACTTGCCTAAAAAAATCCTGAAATATTCTAATCATCAGCCATTATACTGAATTTGAAAAAATAAAAACCAGTATAAATAAAATGGTGAATTGTGGCTACCGCCAGTTTACAATATTTTATTCCTTCTGAGATAATAAAATATTTGATTTTAGAGTGTTACAACTGCAGATACAACATTTGTTTCACATAATGCTTCAAATCTGCTGCTTTAATTACCGCTCTAAAACTACATTTACAGCTGTAAATTTCAACTGTTTTCATACTTTTTGACTTTTAAATTCTACAACTTACTATTTCAATAAATCTAACATCAACCACATATAAACAAAAAACATGATTAAAAAATATGCATTATTATTAATAATCGTTTCTGCAAATGGTTATTCCCAAGCGAAAAAACATCTTGATCCTAAAAAACCAATTGAGGAACGAATTTCACTTCTAATGAAAGAAATGACTTTAGAGGAAAAAGTCGGTCAAATGAACCAATACAACGGTTTTTGGGATGTTACAGGACCTGCACCAAAAGGCGGAACAGCCGAATTAAAATATGAACATTTACGAAAAGGATTAGTCGGTTCGATGCTTACCGTTCGTGGAGTAAAAGAAGTTCGTGCCGTACAGAAAATTGCGGTTGAAGAAACCCGATTGGGAATTCCGCTTATTATTGGTTTTGACGTAATACACGGTTATAAAACGTTAAGTCCGATTCCGCTGGCAGAAGCGGCGAGCTGGGATTTAGAGGCGATTAAAAAATCGGCATCTATTGCAGCAGATGAAGCTTCGGCATCTGGAATAAACTGGACTTTTGGGCCAAATGTAGACGTTGCAAACGACGCGCGATGGGGACGTGTGATGGAAGGCGCAGGAGAAGATCCGTATTTAGGAAGTAAAGTAGGTTACGCAAGAGTAAAAGGTTTTCAAGGAGAAACGGTTGCCGATCTTGCAAAAGTAAATACTATTGCAGCCTGTGCGAAACACTTTGCTGCTTATGGATTTGTTGAAGCCGGATTGGAATATAATATTGTAGATATCAGCAATTCTAAATTGTATAATTCGGTTTTGCCTCCGTTTGAAGCGACTGTAGATGCAGGAGTTCGTACGTTTATGAATTCATTTAATACTTTGAATGGTGTTCCTGCAACTGGAAATGCCTTTTTGCAAAGAGATATTTTAAAAGGAAAATGGAAGTTTAACGGTTTTGTGATTTCGGATTACGCTTCTATCCGCGAAATGATCGCTCACGGTTACGCAAAAGATGAAGCAGATGCTACAGCAAAAGCGGTAATTGCAGGTTCTGATATGGATATGGAATCGTATCTGTATGTTGCAAAATTGGTCGATTTGGTAAAATCTGGAAAAGTAAAAGAAAGTTTGGTTGATGATGCCGTTCGCAGAATTCTTAGAGTGAAATTTGAATTAGGATTATTTGATGATCCGTATAGATATTGCGACGAAAAACGTGAGAAAGAAGTTGTTGGAAGCAAAGCTAATAACGACGGAGTTTTGGATATGGCGAAAAAGTCAATTGTACTTTTAAAGAACGAAAAGAATTTGTTACCACTAAAGAAATCCGGACAAAAAATCGCTTTGATCGGAGCTTTGGCAAACGATAAAAACAGTCCGCTTGGAAGTTGGAGAATTGCAGCAGATGATAATACTGCCATTTCGGTTTTAGAAGGAATGCAGCAATACAAAGACAATAAACTGACTTTTGAGAAAGGAGCAGATTTACTTTCGCAAAAAGCAACTTTCTTAACTGAAACTGTTTTCAATACAACTGATAGAAGCGGATTTGAAGCAGCAAAAACAGCCGCAAAAAATGCCGATGTTGTGGTAATGGTTTTAGGAGAATATGGTTTTCAAAGCGGTGAAGCACGCAGTAGAACCGATTTAAATCTTCCAGGATTGCAACAGGAAATATTAGAAGAAATTTATAAAGTGAACCCAAATGTAGTTTTAGTTTTAAATAACGGTCGTCCGTTGTCAATTCCGTGGGCTGCAGAAAATATCCCTGCAATTGTAGAAGCGTGGCAATTAGGAACTCAGACCGGAAATGCCGTTGCTCAGGTTTTATACGGAGATTATAATCCGAGTGGGAAACTACCAATGTCGTTCCCTAGAAATGTGGGCCAGGTTCCGATTTATTACAACAAATACAGCACAGGAAGACCAATTGACAGTGATAAAAATGTTTTCTGGTCACATTATATGGATGTCGAGAAAACGCCTCAGTTTCCGTTTGGTTTTGGATTGAGTTATACTAAATTTGATTACAAAAACTTAAAATTGAATAAAGCCGCTTTCGCTAAAGGAGAAAAAGTTGAAGTTTCGGTTGAAGTAACAAACTCTGGAAATTATGATGGAAAAGAGGTTGTACAATTGTATATTCATGATGAATTTGCAAGCATCGTTCGACCAATAAAAGAATTAAAAGGTTTTGAATTAGTGAATTTAAAAAAAGGAGAAACTAAAACCGTAACTTTTACTTTGACTGATAAAGAACTTGGTTTTTATGATAATAACGGAAATTATTTAGTAGAACCGGGAACTTTTAAAATTATGGTTGGCTGGAATTCTAATGAAGGTCTTACCGACAGTTTTGAATTAAAATAAACATGAGATTTAAAATAAATCCTTTCAGAAACTAGGATTTATTTTAAACAATTCTACAACCTGAGTACGATTAATTCTTTCGGAATTTTAATTGTACTCAGGTTTTTGGCAATATGTAAATTGAGATCAAAATATAAGCATTACATTTAGTAATATTGTTTTACAATCGCTTAAACCAAAACCACTTCAAATTTTATTTTCAAAAAAAGTTGATCAATACTATGGAAATGAGAAATATAAAATATATCCTTTTATGCTGTTTTACAGTTATAAATAGTCTGTTTTCACAAGCTAAGTTTGACAACTACCAATTTAGAAGCATACAGGAAACCACTTCAAAAAGGGCCATTTCATCTATAATTCAGGATAACGATGGCTTTATCTGGATCGGAACAAGCGGTGCAGGTTTGTACCGTTATGATGGTGTAAATTATTTTGGGTACGGATACAATAAAAAACCAGGTTCTGTAAACAGCAATTTTATTTATACGACTTTTATTGACTCCAATAATAATTTATGGGTTGGTACCGATGAAGGCTTGTGTTTATACAATAGAGAGCTGGATAATTTTACTAAAATTAATATTGAGGATGCCATTACAAAAGGTTATGATCAGCCTATTACGGTAAAAACAATCATCGAGGATAATAATGGCAACTTAATTCTTGGCTCGTATGGTTTTGGATTATTCAAACTTAATATTAAGACTTTAAAATCTTCTTTAGTTCACTCAGACTTATTAAGCAAGCCCAATATATTAGTGAAATGTTTCGTTAAAAATAAGCAGGGAATTATCTATGTAGGAACTAGTTATGGTCTTTTGGAGATTGACCTGACGGGGAAGATAAAACAAGTATATAAAGATAAATTTAAACGAGAACCTTTATTAGAAGATACCGAAACTATCATTATAGATAAATTTGGCTATCTGTGGCTTGGAACAACTGAAAATGGCCTGATAAAAATTAAACCGGAAACAGACAATTATCAATTTGAAAATTTTCCTATTACCAAAAACAAAATTTTATCAATTGTACAAAGCAGCATGGATTACATCGTCTGCGGTACTGAAAATGATGGATTGTTGGTCGTAAATTATAAAGGACAGCTGCTGCAAAAATACCTGCACAGTAAGTATGATAATTTCAGCTTAAAATCTAATTCTGTATGGTCTTTGTTTGAAGACAAAGAAAAACGCCTTTGGCTGGGATATTTTAATAAAGGTCTCGGCGTATTTGACAAACCTAACAACAAATTCAATTCGCTGGAATCAATCGTAAATAACGATAATTCACTACAGACCAGTTATGTAACTTCTGTAATAAAAGATAAAAAAGGCAATTTATTGATTAGTAATGAAGGCGGCGGGCTTGATATTTATAATCTAAACGATAAACGCTACATTCATGTTAACAAAAACAACCAGAATTATTATGCTGGTTTAGATGCGGTAGATATCCAGACGATATTTATAGACAGTAAAGAAAATATATGGATCGGAAGCTGGGATCGCGGTATCTATTTTTTGAAAAACGGAACAACCAGATTCATAAACTACAACACCGCAAATACAGAGGCATTAAAATCGAATCGTATTTTTAGTTTTTCTGAAGATTCAAGCGGCAGAATCTGGATTGGAACTTTTATAAAAGGACTGCATTATTATGATAACAAAAGCAGCAAATTTGTTCATTGTGACTCTAAACCCTTTGCAGACAATACACTGGATAATGCTTTTATTCGTAAAGTTTTTGTAGACTCAGACAATGTGCTATGGGTAGGAACCATTTTAGGGTTATATCAGGTCAATTTAAAAGGCGACTCAGGTTTTAAAGTAACCAATATGCGCAATGCAATGTTCAGTGACGCAACAAAATACAACAGTATTCAAACTATACTATCCATTTATGAGACTAACGATAAAACAATCTGGATAGGCACAGACGGCGAAGGTTTGTTTAGTTACAATAAAAAAAATAAGCATTTTTCAGATTACAATAATTTTCCCGGATATAAAGAAAAATCCGTTCGTGCAATCATTTCAGATAATAACGGCTCTCTATGGATAAGCGGCGGCTCTGGATTGACAAAGCTTGATTTTAAAAATAAAAAAAGCACCAATTTTAATACTGACGATGGTCTGGTTGACAACGATTTTAATAATAATGCAGCTTTTAAAGATGGGAATGGAGAATTGTATTTTGGCAGTTACGAGGGTGTAAATTATTTTAATCCGAATGAAATTAAAAAATCAGAAAAAGCGCCAAAGCTCTACTTCAGTGATTTCAAATTATTCAACCGCTCTGTCAAGCCAAATGAAGATTCGTCGCCATTAACCAAAGTAATTTCTCAGACAAAAGAAATTGTTCTTAACTATACACAGTCGGTTTTTACGATTGAATATGTGGGAATTAATTATAATAATGCCAAAAAAAATCAATATGCCTATTATCTGCAAGGTTTTGAAAATGACTGGAATTATGTTGGTAATAAAAGAACTGCAACCTATACAAATCTGGCGCCCGGAAATTATATTTTTAAAGTAAAATCTGCCAATGCAGACGGTTCCTGGAGCAACGTTCAATTAGAACTAAAAATAGAAATATTACCTCCGTGGTGGAAAACTTTCTGGGCTTATTTACTTTATCTGTCTATTCTTATTTTCGTGATATTTTATCTTAATAAAATCTATCAAAATCGTTTTAAAGCCAAACAGGCCATCATTTTAGAAAAAGAAAAATCAATTCAGTTAGAGAAATTAAACAATAAGAAACTGCAGTTTTTTACCAATATTTCGCATGAATTCAGAACACCGCTTACACTAATTATTAATCCTTTGGAAGATATATTGCGAAGCAAGAAAATATCACCGGAAATACATAATAAACTAAAAATAGTACACAAAAGCTCAGACAGGCTTTCCAGGCTTATCAATGAGCTTATGGATTTTAATAAATTAGAGTTTAACAAAATTTCACTTCAGGCTAAGAAAATTGAAGTCATCGCTTTTACACAAGGAATTATCGGCTATTTTGATGAAGAAGCTGCTGCGCGAAATATCACTGTTAATTTTGAATCGCCGCTTGATGAACTTGAAGACTGGCTGGATCCTAAAATGTTAGAAAAAGTGCTGTTTAATATCATTTCAAATGCATTTAAATTTACTCCCGATAATGGTGCTATCACTATTGCTGTAGACAAATCAGCTGCAGACAACGAACTGTTGATTAACGGAAATAAAGTGCCTTCATTTTCAATAACAATTACAGATACCGGCTCGGGAATCCGCAAAAAAGATTTGAATAGAATTTTTGACCGGTTTTATCAGGTTAATAATGTAAATAAGGATTATTATGGCAGTACGGGAATTGGTTTAGAGGTTGTAAAAGAATTTATTGAACTTCATAAAGGAAAAATTGATGTTGAAAGCGAAGTCGGACAAGGCACACAATTTAAGATAACATTTCCTTTAGGTAAATCCTTTTATAAGAAAAGTGAAATTATTAATGAAGTTTTTAAAATAGAAAAAACTAAAAACAATTTCTTATTTGATTCTGCTGATACTCAATTAGAAGAAGATGATTTTGCCGATCAAATTACAGAAAGCCTTGTCGTTGAAACTGCAAAATCCTATACAGTATTGATTGTTGAAGATAATCCTGAATTAAGAAATTATCTAAAACAGGAACTAAGTAAATCGTATAAGGTTATTGTTGCCGAAAATGGCCAGAAAGGTTACGATCTTGCTGTGCAAAAATTACCCGATTTAATCATTACAGATGTTATTATGCCGGTAATGGATGGACTGCAGTTGTGCAAAAACATAAAAGGAGATTTAAAAACAAGTCACATTCCGTTGTTAATGCTGTCTGCAAAAGCAATGGTAAAAGACCGCTTAGAAGGCATCGATTCTGGTGCTGATATCTATTTAAGTAAACCATTTGAATTGGATATTTTAAAATCTAGTCTGGCACAGCTTATTACTAGCAGACAAATCATGTTTAAGAAATTTTACAGGGGAATTACAAAACTTGGAAAAGAAAAAACAACGTCGCTGGATAATGATTTCATTCAAAAAATTCTACACTTTATTAATGAAAATATCAGTGAACCTGAATTGACCGTAGAGTTATTATCTTCTAAAATATTCTTAAGCAGAAGTCAGCTGTATCGAAAAATAAAAACTTTGACTGGTGTTTCTGTTAATGAATTTATTAGAAATGTACGATTAGAAAGAGCCAAACAATTAATAGAACAGGGAAACAATAATATTAATGAAATAAGCTATAAAGTTGGCTTTACTTCTCCCTCCTATTTTGCAAAATGTTATAAAATCAAATATGGCCACTTGCCTACTCAGGAAAAAAGAACAAAGGAATAAAGCACCAAAAACTGTCGTGAAAAGACTATAATTACTTCCAGAAAGAGCTTCGATTTAACATCGGAGCTCTTTTTTTTGAGGTAAATTTTTCTTTCAAAGCAATCTTTTAGATTCGTTTATAAAATTCAGATATTAAAAAATATTATCATTTTTTTTAAACAAATACTATTTTTTCTCATTTATTTCTAGCAATACCTCATTTTCTTGTTTTAAAGAATTATCTGCCTTTTTTGAAGGTAAGGCTTATATGAGCCTTTTTTTTGCATCATCTGTTGCACAATATGCATCATCTGTTCTACAATAGCACCCCTCTACATTTTACTTTCGTTAAGAAATATTTAAGAAAAAGAAATCTTTTCTAAACTCCAAAAAATGAGTCATCAAAGATGCTTCTATTAAATATTTCTCAACCAAGATTACTAATTATTTAAACTCTAACAAACCAATTTTATGCAGAAAAAAACATTAAAAAAACTATTGTGTTTAATAGTACTTATGTGGGGGAATTTTTTCTTTGCGCAGACTGTTAAAGGTAAAGTAACATCGGGCGGTGTAAGTCTGCCAGGTGTCAGCGTACTAGTACAAGGAACAAAAAACGGAACAGCAACCGATTTTGACGGTAGTTTTGTTTTAAATAATGTAGAACCACAAGCTATACTTCTTTTTAGTTATGTGGGTTATCGAAATTTATCATTGCCGGCAAATACAAAATCACCGATGCAGGTAAGCATGGTTAATGATCTCGAAAAATTAAATGAAGTTGTTGTAATTGGATATGGAACTTCTAAAAGAAAAGATATAAATGGAGCTGTTTCTTCTATTAAAGCTTCTGATATTCAAGACAAACCTTTCACCTCTTTAGATCAGGCTTTGGTAGGAAAAGCTGCCGGTGTAAATGTTACTCAAAATTCAGGTACTCCCGGAGGAGGAATTTCTGTTCAAATTAGAGGGATTACTTCTATTAATGGAAATGAACCTTTGTATGTTATTGATGGAACTCCGGTTTTTGCAGACAAAAATAATGACTCGTTTTCATTTAGCGCTTTAGGCGGCGGAAACGGACAAACTAAAAACTCTGCCTTGTCTGGTTTAAATATTTCAGACATCGAAACTATTGATATCTTAAAAGATGCATCGGCAACGGCAATCTATGGATCTAATGGTGCAAATGGTGTTGTTTTAATTACAACCAAAAAAGGAAAAAAAGGAAAATCAAAGTTTACATACGAGACTTATTTAGGCACTCAGGAAGTAACAAATTCTGTTGATGTTTTAAACTTACCGCAATATGCTGCGTATCAAACAAAAATTTTCAAATTAAACGGCGAGCCTGTTCCCTATCAATATCAAAAACCAAATTTATTGGGGAATGGAACAAACTGGCAGGATGAGCTTTTTAGATCGGCAACAATGTACAATCATCAATTGTCTTTTTCCGGCGAAAAAGAAGGAACTCGTTACTATACTTCCTTAAACTATTTTGATCAGGAAGGGGTTGTTTTAAATTCAGATTTTAACCGATTATCTATGCGTTTAAATGTAGATTCTAATGTGAAGTCCTGGCTAAAGATTGGGAACAATTTATCCGTAAGTCATTCGTCACAGCAAGTAGTAAGAAACGATGACAGAGGTGGTTTGGTTATGAACACTTTAAGACAGTCTCCAGAATTACCGGTTAGATATGCAGACGGTTCTTTTGCAGGACCAATAAGCGGTTTAGGATCTTCGGCAAATGAGGCTACTAACCCAATCGCATTATCAGAATACAATAATGCTACTACAGAAAGATTTAAAATTAATGGTAATTTATTTGCCGATTTTACGCTTATCAAAGGTTTGGTTTTTAGATCAGAATTAGGATATGATTTAAACTTTTCAAAAAGCAGTTCTTTTGCCCCAAAGTATACTTTAGGAAATGTGTCTGAACTTTTAAATAAATCCTTCAAACAGCAAGACCAAAGTTACTATTGGAACATTAAAAATTACCTAACGTATAATAAAACGATAAATGAGAAACACAATTTTACTTTCTTATTAGGTCAGGAAGCACAGGAAAGCCGTTATGAATATTTAAGCGGTTACAGAACCGGTGAGTTTTTAAACAGGGATTTTACCAATTTAAACATCGGTGATATTGATACTGCTCTTAACGGAAATGGTTCTGGAAGATGGTCTATGGCATCTTATATTTCGAGATTAAATTATAGTTTTTCTGATAGATATTCGTTCTCTGCTTCTTTAAGAGCAGATGCTTCTTCAAACTTTGGACCTAATAACAAATGGGGTTATTTCCCATCATTTTCGGGTGGATGGACAGTAAGCAACGAAAAGTTTTTTGAGCCTTTATCAGGTACTGTAAATTATTTAAAATTTAGAGCGGGTTATGGTGCAGTAGGAAATCAAAACATTCCGGCAAACCGATACCAGACAATTCTATCTTTACTTTCGTCTCCATTTGGCGGTGTATCTCCAACAATTGACAATTTAGGTAATCCGGATATTAAGTGGGAGTCGCTAAAGTCTTTTAATGCCGGTTTTGAATTGGGAATGTTTAACAACCGAATTAAATTAGATGCTGATTATTATGTTAAAAATTCTTCTAACTTTTTGACAAAACAAATCAACGATGAATCTAATCAAAGTGCACTTAACTACTATTTAAATACAGGCGAAATTGTTACCAAAGGAATTGAACTTTCATTAAATACAAGAAATATTGTTACTGATAATTTTACATGGGACAGTACTATTATTTTCTCAAAATATAATAATGAGCTGACTAGTTTTCAGGGTGAAGGAAAATCGCTTTTAGGAAAAGTACAATTTGATTTATATACAGTTACCAGAACTACAGAAGGACAACCGGTAGGACAATTTTATGGCTATGTTACTGATGGATTATTTAAAAATGCTGCCGAACTGGCCGCAGGACCAACTCAGGAAGCTGGAACTGGAATTGGAGATATTCGATTTAAAGATCTTAATGGTGATGGAAAAATTGATGCTAAAGATCAGGCCGCTATCGGAAGTGCAATTCCAGACTTTACCTATTCATTCACTAATAATTTTAAATATAAAAACCTTAGTCTGTCTGTTGTATTAACAGGAAGTCAGGGTAACGAGATTTACAATTTTACACGTCATTATACTGATGGTATTTACCCAGGATTTGGAGATCGATATGCCAATGTAACTACAAGAGCATTAAACTCTTTTGAGGCGGGAGTAAACGAAAACACAAATGAACCGAGGATTTCACTTACTGACCCAAATGGTAACGGAAGGATTTCAAATCGATTTGTAGAAGATGGTTCTTATTTAAGAATTCAAAACGTTTCGTTGAGCTATGATCTGCCAAACAAAATATTCGAAAATTCTATTATTTCTAAAGTTAGATTGTACGTAAATGTTCAAAATTTATACACGTTTACAAAATATTCCGGATTTGATCCTGCGCTTGGAAATTTAGATCAAAACATTACCCTTAGCGGTATTGATTTAGGACGTTATCCTGTACCAAGAACAACTTCTGTAGGACTGAATTTAGAATTCTAAAATTTTCAACAAAAACACATTTAACACAATGATTTACAATCATTAACATAAAATATTAGTTATGAAAAAACTTTTTAAACTTTTTATGATGGGAATGCTCATACCATTGCTTTCCTTGTTTTCCTGTTCAGATGATTTTTTGGATGCACCATCTGAAAATCAATTAACACCGGGCGATTTACCGGAAGGAGTTACTGCTTTTGATGGAATAGCCGAGAGTTTATATTTTAAGCCATGGTTTACTTTTAATGATAAATTCTTAATTGCTGTTGGGGATATGTATGCCGGCAACGCTTTTACATTTGATGGTGCTTATGCGCAGTTTAAAGATGCACAGGTAACCTCACAAAATCCAATCTTAACAGAAGGATATGTTTCATTGTTTTCGGTTATTGACCAGTCAAACAATTTAATGAGTTTAGTTGAGGATCGAAAAAGCGAACTTCCTGAAGCATCTTATAAAAATGCTATTGCGATATCAAGATTTATGAGAGCAAATGCCTATTTCTATCTGGTAAGAACTTTTGGTGCTGTTCCTATAATTAGCAAAGCGGGTTCTGCGGCACAGCCAAAAAGAAATCTTGTTGCCGATGTTTATAAATTTATAAAACTGGATTTAGAATATGCTGTGGCAAATTTACCTGAAACTTCTGCAAAGAAAGGATATGTAAATAAAACGGTAGCAATGGGTATACTGGCAAAAGTGCATTTAACTCTAAATGAATATGCAGCCTGTGCCGATTTAACCCAAAAAATTATCGGACAGCAATATTCTTTAATTCAGGATTACGGAAATTTATTTAGCAGTCCGGAAAACAACAACAGCAAAGAAAGTATGTTTGCCCTGCAATGGAAAGCTATTGCTACAGAATGGGGAACACAAAATACAAATCAGGCCTATATTGTTCCCGGAGGCACCGGAATAACAGGCGGTGGTGACGGCTGGGGAGTTTACCTTCCTTCTATCTCTTTGCAAAATGGTTTTGAACCAAAGGATACGAGAAAGAAAAATACGATCATGACCGATGGCGATTTTTACCCTGAATTATTAAAAAATCAAGGAGGTTTTCTTTATAAAAAAATATACTCGTCTACTGCAGCTAATTTTAGAAAATACATTGTAGGTTCTGCTGCCGAAAGAAACGATGTGTTCTTTATGAGAACTTCTCAAAACACGATTATATTACGATATTCTGATATTTTATTAATGAATGCTGAAGCGATTTTGGCAGGAGCAAGTTCTACTACTTCATCAGTAGCTTTAAGTTCTTTTAATGAAGTAAGATCTAGAGCTGGATTATCTCCTAAAACGATACTTACAAGAGATGATTTGTTTAATGAAAGAAGGGTTGAATTTGCACTTGAAGGACAATATTTCTTTGATTTAAAACGTCGCGGTATAGCCGAAGCAACAGCTATTATTTCGCAACAGGAAGTTGGTTTTTATTCAGACGATGCGAGAACAGATTTAATTTCCAGAAAAATAACTCCGGGAAGCAATTATTTCGAATTACCATTGCCACAGTCTGCAATTGATACGAATCCATCTTTATTAGAACCTCCGGTTCCTTTTAACTTCAATTAATTTTTATAACTATGATCAATAAAATAAAATATAGCATTTTAGTTCTTTTGACTCTGGCTGCATTTACAGCTTGTCAAAATGACGATATGGTTACTCCAAATGTAGATGCAATGGTTGCAGAACCGGGAGACTTACTCAATCAGACGTTTCCTTCGACTAAAGTTAGAGTGGAAGGTGAAAATTTAAAAGGATTAAAAAAAATAACACTGGATGATAAAATTGACATCTCTTTTAATCCAAACTATAATTCAGATAAGTCGTTTATTTTTACCATTCCCTTTGATGAAAAATTAGGAAGCAGATTTGGAGTACAGCCTATTACGTTTTTAACGGCGGCTGGTTCGGTAACTAAAAACATCGAAATTTTACAGCCATTACCAACAATTCTAAAAACAATTCCGGCAGTAGCAACTCCGGGATTTCCACTAGAAATTCAAGGTACTTGGTTTTACAACGTTTCTTCGATAACATTAGCAGGAAAAGCAGTCAGTTATTCTGTAAATTCCTCTTCTTCAATCATTATTGGTCTGCCTGCAAATGCAGTCTCTGGATCTGAACTTGTCATTACTACACCGGGAGGAAAAGCAACAAAATCAATAGAATTTGCCACGGTAATTCTTGTGTCTGATTTTGATGGCAATGGTCTAAGAACTTCATGGACTTCTTATGGCGATGTAGATAGTTTTAGCACCAATACTGCAGGCGGTCCAACAGGCAATTATGCAACGTTAGTATGGACTGGCTCAACTGCCAATGGTTATAACGGAAGCAGTGCCGGAGGCGGATCTAATTTCTTAAGTACATCAAATAATGATGCAACAAGAGCTTTTATAGATATTGATGTAAGTGCAAATGTTGTAGGTGCTCAATTTGCCATTCAATTGAATACTATTGATGGTATAAACTATGGCTACAATTTTAAAGTAACTGATGTTAATTGGACCACAAAAACAATATCAATAGCTGATTTTAAAGATAATTATGGTTTTGGAGCAAATTCTGCGGCTACGCTTGATCCTTCTAAAATTAATGAAATTAAAGTTGGAATCGCTCAGGGAGACACACCTAATCCTAGTGCAATAAAATTTGATAATATTAAAATTCGTTACCAATAATTCTTGGTATGCATTTTAAACTTAAAAGAGACTGTGATTAAAGCAGTCTCTTTTATATCCTAATCAATAATCCAGAAAATATAAATAAGAATATTCCCTTAAAAGGATATTCTATAATAAAAAACAGTATGAAAATTAAATTTTTACTAGTGCTCGCGCTGGCAAGCCTCGTCTTTTTTTTAAATGCCTGCTCAAAAGACGATAACGAAACTGCTGCTAATTTAGAAACGCCAATTGCAAACGCCCCAAAAGATGTAAATGATAATGGTTTTAAAGCAAAATGGAATTACGTTTCTAATTCAAAAAGCTATCTCTTAGATGTTTCTACAACCGAAAATTTTGCCTCTTTTGTCCCAAACTACAATGCAAAACCAGTTACCGATTTAAACGAAGTTGTAGTTGGCCTAACCGGAGGTACGAAGTATTATTACAGAGTTAGAGCTAAATCAGATACAGAAATTTCAGATTATTCTAATGTTATTAGCGTGGTAACTACAGGTACAAACGGTATTCCGGAAGATCCAACTTTTTTAAAGGTAAAAGTAAATAAACTCGCAAACCCATTCTTTGTAGGTATGGCAATAAAAGCTTCACAATTAACGAGCGGAAGTCCTTATGATGTTATTTTGAAAAATGAATTTAGCAGTATTTCTGCCGAATACGAAATGAAGATGGATCAAATTTCTACTGCAAGCGGTGTTTACAACTGGACTGTAGCAGATAAAATTGTTGCTTACGGAAATACCAATGGCATCAATGTTCATGGTCATGCTTTGGTATGGCACAATGCGGTGCCGCAATGGTTAAAAGATTTTTCTGGTACCGATGCTGCATTTGCTGCAGAAGTTAAAAAGTACATTACGGATGTTGTTACTCATTATGCAGGAAAAGTAAAGTCCTGGGATGTGGTTAATGAATCTGTAGATGACAATGGCGGCGCTATGAGAAATACTATTTTCTTGCAGCGAATGGGACCAAATTATGTAAAAGATTGTTTTCAATGGGCTAGAAACGCTGCAATTGCAGCAGGTGATACCAATTTATTATTGTTTTATAATGATTATGCGACCTCAACTAATATCCCAAAACAGGATAAAGTTTTTAGTATTGTAGATGACTTAAAAGCAAGTAAACTAATTGATGGTCTTGGTTTCCAGATGCACAACACTTATTTAAGCCCAACCAAAGCTCAAATAGAAACTGATCTTAATAAAGCTGTTGCAAAAGGGCTGAAAATTCATGTTTCGGAATTGGATATACAGGTAAATCAATTTAATGATATATCTACTTTTACCAATGAAAGAAGACTGGCTCAAAAAGAAAAATACAAAGAGATCGTTCAGCTTTATAATGCGCTTCCGGCGGCAAATAAATATGCTTTAACGATTTGGGGAATGAAAGACAACGAATCCTGGATTCCGTACAGCACAGAACTAAATCACACAGGAAATGACTGGCCTTTATTATACGATTCAAATTTTGCTATAAAAAGCGCTCATACAGGATTTTTGGAAGGTTTAAACTAAATGTAAATATTTCTAATAGATATCAAAAACAAAAAACACCACTTTAAAAGGTGGTGTTTTTTTTTTATATCTTATTTTGATAATTTTATTCGATTTTAAATACTTTAATCGTTTGTTATTTGTTAGATAGATCGCTTAGAAACCGAAACATTATCTACCCACATCATAACAGTTGTAAATAAATTTATCTTATTAGGATCTATAAAACTCGAATCATTTGATCCCACATTCATATTTAAAATTATATTATGGTTTTCAAATTTATTTAAATTAAGTTTCGAAACATTGCTGTTAGTATAAGTAGAAACAGTTGTATTATCGACTTTTATAGTTACGGTTACAACGTTGTCTTTCATTTTCCAGTAACATTCGTACAAATGCCATCCATTGTTCGCATTTACATTAAATGTACCCGGATATTGTCGCTCTGCCTGATTTGCCAATTGATTAGCACCCGTGGCTGTGCCATAAAAAAGATTTGATGCAAAACGAGATGCATTTGGCGCAAAAGAATAACCTTCCATAATATCAATTTCTCCATGCGTAGGCCATCCGTTTTCCTGAACAGACCAGAAAGCCGGCCAAGCTCCGTAAGTATCTGTAAATGATCTATAATTAGCTCCGTCCATTGCCAATAATTTAATAGTAGCGGCCAGTACATATTCAGTGTTATTTTCTGGTTTATATTGATAAACAGACTTAACCAATCCCGATTGATATTTAGATGCACTTAGCTTTGAGGTCTTAATTTCCAGGCACCCTTTTCCGTCTCGTAATTGTATTGTAGGAACAGAACTGTTATAATCACAATAATTAGAATTATAATCCGTACGCTGTACCTTTGTCCATTTAGAAAGTGTCGAACCTACATCAAATGTATCTTCAAATTGTTTTACCCAAGAAGATGCAGCTTTTTTATCAGCACTATTATTGGTATTTAAACTCATCTCTTTTTGTTCTTGTCCGGAATTTTCAAAGCATGATGCAAATCCTAAAGCACATGTAAGCGCTAACGTAATTCTACTTAATTTTTTCATGAATTATTTTTTAGCAGTTAGTTTAAAGTTGTAATGCAATGCTGATTTTTGATTCCTTTTAAATTCTAAACTTTTTTTAGAATACATATTCTGAAGTCATTATTTTAAAATCAATTACACATTGAAACACTAAAATTATTTCTGATAAAAATAAGTTTATATGAAAAAACCAGAAAGTAAATTTGGGGCAGTTAATAGCAGAGATGTTGCATTTTCAGCCACACAAGCCTTTAGCTTTGCCCATTGAATCCACTTTTATTTAAAAATTAATAGATTTTCTTTAATTCGATTCCGTTCAAAATGGTTTGTCCGGTTTTTTTTCTGAAATCAACCCTAACTCCTTTTCCATCCTTTACATAGACTGTTGTTTTAATATTGATGGCTTTCTCAGGTTCTAAATAATTATTATTTCCAAAGTTTTCAAGAAATATTTCGTCGTTAATCAAGACATCAAAAGTTCGGAATGCTTTTTCTTCTTTCTCTGTTTTTTCTATAAGATTATATACTAAAGCTTCTCTGGTATTACCCGAAAGAAATTCAGCAAAATAAAGTGTAACTTCATATTTTCCGTCTGGCACATCAAAATTAAAACCTTCAATACCTACTCGCTGCGTTTGGTAAATGGCTTCGTTTTCTGTTCCTTTTATCAATTTATTGGTTCCATAAGGAATTGATGGATTTCCCGGAAGTTTGTACACTTGTCCTCCAACATAACCCCAGCTTCCTTTTTGATAAGGCTGTTCCGGAAGCCAGTTTTGATGTGTTAATTCATCTGTGTATTCTCTTTTATCTCCTAAACTAATTCGGATACTTTCAAAAGGAAGCTTTTTACTTTTTAAATCTGGACCGTAAAGTGTAAAATTAATTAATGCAAAATCTTTTACATTTTCATTTTTAGTAGAAAACGCTTCAACTAAATTTTGTCCATTTTTGTATGGAACTTTAAATATTGCCGAACCTTCTTTTACGATTTGGCTTCCTAAACTTTGTCCGTTTATTTTTAATGTTACTTCTGGTTCGTTTGAAAAAACTTCTAAATTTTCATAATACACACTATCATCTTCAGAACTCAAAGTGCCTGAACGATTGACCCAGTTTTTAGAACCAATGCTCACAACTGGTGTTTTTAATAATCTTGCCTGATAGAAATAATACGCGTCTTTTGGAATTCTGTCCCACGAAACAATTCCCTTATTGTTCATGTGCGGCCAGCTGTCTGCTCTTCCTTCAGAATTAAATTCGACCAGATTCCAAATCGCTCCTCCGGCAACATAATCTAAATTTTGAATCGCATTTAAATAATGTTTATGGTAAAGCATTGCATATTCCATCGATTTATCAAATCTTTCCGGATTGTTAGAACGTATTCTTCTGTCTGCATCTGCGCCATATTCGGTTATAATTAATGGTTTATCCGGCAATACTTTATGGTGTTTTTCCAGAAATGTTTCTAAACCGGAAAATGTACCGCCATACCAGCCAGGGTATAAATTCCACCCAACAATCATTGGAATTTTAGTTAATCCAACTTCATTGTACAAATCAAAACTGCCGTGGCTGGGTATCATAGTGTATCGCGAAGGATCTTCAAGTCGTGTTAAATCTTCGAGTTTTTGCGCCAGCGCGGCAAGATTACGATAATACGTTTTTCTTTCTTCAGATTTTTGATCATATCTTGGGCGTAATAAAATTTCATTCATATAGGCCCAAATAATCACACTTGGATGATTATAGCCTTGACGAATCATTTCTTTTTGCATTTCTAGACTATTGGTTTCAAAAGCAGCTGTTTCAGTAATTCTATTTACTTCAGGAGTTTCCACCATCGCAAGTAAACCTAATCTGTCACAAGCTTCAAGTATTGATGGATCTTGAGGGTAATGTGATACGCGAACAAAATTACCGCCCATATCTTTAATGAGCTGCATATCTTTTTCGGCCAAAGCATCTGGTAAAGCATTTGCAAGATCTTTGTAATCCTGATGACGGTTGGCTCCAATTAATTTCATGGATTTTCCGTTTAGTTTAAAACCTTTGTCTGCACTAAATTCAAACCATCTGAAACCAATTGGTGCCGTAAATAGATCTAACTGTTCTTTGGTTTTCTTATCTGAAATAACAGAAACTGCCTTATACAAATACGGCTGATCAGGTGACCATAATTTTGGATTTTGAATATTCTCCGAAAGTTGTTTAAAGTCGATTTTTGAATTTGGCTTTATCTTTAAATCAGAACTAATATTTGCGACTGCAAGATTATCGGCATCGTATAAAGTTGTGGTAATTTTTAATTGTTTGGGAAGGTTTGATTTGTTCTCAATTTTTCCGGTTATTTGAAATTTTGCATTCTCCGCAGATACATTTGGAGTCGTTACAAAAACACCATCCGAAGCCAGGTTATCCATATCAAAATGAACTTCATTGGCAGCAACCAAATAAACATCTCGATATATACCTCCAAAAAAAGTAAAATCAGCTTCAAGTGGCGGAATATCTTCGTTGAAACTGTTGTCTACTTTTATAACAAGTTCATTTCCTTTTTCAGGATTTTCAAAGTCCAAATAATCATTTACAGGAAAACTAAAAGCGGTATATCCTCCTATATGAGAACCCACTTTTTTTCCGTTGATGTAAACTTCTGTTGTCTGATTTGCACCTTCAAAATAAAGATTAACCGATTTGTTTTTCCAGTCTGGATTCACAAATATTGTTTTCTTATACCAGCCTTCTCCTCTGTAATATCCCCATTGATCGTCCATTACATCCTGTGTATTCCAACTGTGAGGTAAATTTATTTCTTCCCAATTCAGGTTTTTATCTTTTTCTAAATCAACAAGAGTTGTTTTACCCTTATACAGTTTCCAATTTGCATTAATTGACTGCTTTAGTTTTTGCTGGCTGAATCCTGTGTTGAAAAGAAGCAGAATGATAAACAGGATAATTTTTTTTTGAATCATTTTATTTTTATTAATATGGTTTAATCATCTATTAAGCAAATAACCATAAATTGATAATTTAGCTAATAAACACAATGAGTCTTAACTTTATTTATACGAATTTAACTTAACTCACAATAAAAAAACTAATAATTAAGATATAAAGCAAAAATAAAAAAGATTTATAAAGTCTTGTATCTCTTTTTTTATGAATAATAATTCTTTTTCCTTTTTATAGATCAAAAAAAATAACCACCTCATAATTAACTCCTGAGATGGTTTATTTCCATACTGAACTTTAATCGATACTTGAACTTCTTATAAAATAAGTGACTCAAATTATTTGTTGATGTTGCAAAATTAAGCTTCTCTCCAAGATTATTTTTTCGTGAATTCCCTGCGAATTCTACTTAAGGAAGTATCCGTAACATTCAAATAAGACGCTATTTGTTTAAGTTGGGCATGCTGAAAAACTTCTTTATTTGTAGCGATAAGGTTTTCATAACGTGCTTCACCGCTGAGATTTATTAATTCTAAAGCACGTTTTTTATACAAAACATATTCTCTTGCCAGCATCTTAACCCCATAAGCCCTAAACTCCGGAATGGTATGCAGTAATAAATTCAATTGGTCGTAACTTATTGCATATCCTCTGCAGTCTGTAACCGCTTGTATATTTTCCGTAGATGGTGTTTTTAGATAAAATGATGATACTTCAAATACGACGCTGTCTGTTTTATAAAAATTTGTTGTAATCTCATTGCCATTAGTATCATATGTAAAAGCTCTCATAAAACCGCTTTGCAAAAAGAAATAGCGATCGTTTACTTTTCCTTCTTTAAGAAAAAAATCATTTTTAGAAATGGAAATCTCTTCAAAATATTCCACTACATCATCTAAGGTGCGATCCGGAAATGGTAGATTTTTTATAATATAATTTTTTAATCCCTGTTTATCCATTTATTTCATATTTAACATTAGACTTCTGAGAGTATTACAGGCGTGCTGGTGGATGCTGCAAGTTAAATAAAATTCAATTCCAACAACACAATAGCCTGTATTTCCTTTTATAAATTCATTTTAATTAGACAAGAATGTATTTACCTCCTGTGCAAAATCTTTACTGTATTGAAAAATCACCCCATGCCCTGAATCGCTCCAAAGTACCAATTTTGCATTTGGAATATGCTGAAGCATTGTATAGGAATTACTTGAATCTACCATAACATCCTCATTCCCATTAACAATAAGTACAGGCTGCTTTATCGATTTTAGCTGTGTATTATCATTATCTATAGCAGAACCATAATTAATTATCGCTTTAGCCTGACTGGTAATGGTTTCAGGACTACTTGGCATATCCCTGTCATTATCTCTTTGAGCCAGTCTTTCTAAAAAAGCTTCGCCCGCATTAATGCTATTTGGCGTTTTACTAAAAAACAGATTAATCAATACCCTGTCTGGTCCATCTACATAGGCTTTTTGCAAATGTGATTCTAACTGGGCAATCGCTTTTCCTCCTTTAGGACCTGTGCCTGCTAAAATAAGTTTAGAAACAAGTTCAGGATAATCTGCAGCTATTTGCTGTCCTATGAATCCTCCAAGAGAAAATCCTAAAAGGTTAACCTTTGTATAACCTAAAGTGTGAATAAAATCTACAGCATCCTGCGCCATAGCCGAAACATTATCAGGAGTAATTCCTTTAGAGCTTCCCACTCCTCTGTTGTTAAATAATATGACCGGATAGTCAGTAGCAATTGCATCTGTCAGTTGCGGATCCCAGTTGTCCATGTTTCCTGTAAAATGCTGTAAAAATACAACTGGTATGCCTTCCTTTCTACCAAAAGAACGGTATGTAAAATCTACATCATTTACCTTTATAACCTTTGTTGGAGCAGTCTGATGTAAAAATTCTTTTGTTGTAAAAATGTTTTCTTTTGTTTTCATTTAAATTTTAATTTATTTCTTAGTCAGGAACCATAATTTATCTGAATGCATCTTTTAATACTTCTAATGAGTAAATGATTCCTAATTTTAAATTGTTATTTTAATTTTTCTTATTTTGCTTCCAAAGCAATGATTTGAGCCAATACGTGAGAGAACATTATAAAAGGTGTATGACTTGATGGAAGACTGTACAATCTTTCTATATTAGCGTCTTTAGCCATTTTTTGCTGTAGCGTATATCCGATAGTATGGTCATTTAAAGTCATGACAAAAACTTTACTTATTTTTCCAAATTTTCCTTCTGTAAGAGTAACAGGAGTTGCTAATGGTGCTAAAGGTTCTGGCTTTAAATTTTGTGCTACATAATCTGCTACCTGCTTAGGCGCATCGGCAAGGAAAACATCAGCAATACCTTCTTTTTTTATACTTGCAATCCCATTTTTTTCATCAATAATAAGATTTTTACCAACGTGGCTCTCTGCATCCGTTTGAGCAATTGACAACAGGCTTTCTCCATTTTTAGGTACATAAGCCGCAACATAGACTATTTTTTTTATCTGAGGAGCGATCTCTTCCGCTACCTGACTTACAACAATACCACCAAAGCTATGCCCTACTAAAATAACATTTTGTCTGTCTCCAATTGCTTTTTTAACTTCGTCTACATAGAGCTTAAAGCTTATAGCGGAAATTGGTGTATTATCACTCCCATGTCCGGGAAGATTAACAGAAATTACGGAACTTCCTCCTACTGTTAAATCTTCGGTTACATGCTGCCAGTCATTTGACGATGACCATGCTCCATGAACTATAACAATTGTCGCCTCGTTTTTGGTTTTACTGTTTTGTGCGCAGATAGTGACTGCTGAAAATAAAAGTACTGTTACTACAAAAATTAATTTTTTCATGATTATGTGATATTTAGTTATTTGAAATTTCGATAAGAAGTGAGCTAAGAGTATCAGGTTGTGATAAAAATGGACTGTGTCCGGTATTTATTTTATATACAGATTTAACCTCTCCAGCTGTAATCATTTTGTCCTGCAAATAGGGCGACACAACGTGATCTTGTAATGTTTTGATATAAACCTTTTTAACCGATCCAAAATTTGCTGCTGTCACAGTTACAGGAGTTACAAAAGGGATAAGCGGTTCTGTGCGGTAATTTTTTACTACAAGATTTTGAATTTCTAAAGAGCCATCCTGAATAAAAAGATTAGCGATCTGGTCTTGTTTTACATCAATCAGATAATTTACTTTATCAACTATCAGATTACCTTCAATACCCAGCTGTGAATCACGATCCGTATGCGCCAGTTCATCAAGTGTCTGGCCAGAAGCTGGTAAATAGGCAGCGATGTAAACTAGCTTTTCAATTTTTGCAGGTACTGCCTCTGCTACTGAAGAAATAATTATTCCGCCAAGGCTGTGTCCGACTAATATAACTTTGCCATTAACTTTTGAAATGGCATCAATTACTTTTTCTTTATAAAGATCTAATGTTATTGTACTTGGTGAAGTATGGTCATTGCCATGGCCCGGAAGTTCGACAACGATTACCTGATTTCCGTCTTTCTCAAGATTTTCTTTCACCTTCTGCCATACATAAGGAGCTTGCCATGCCCCATGAACAAGAACATAATTAGATTTTTTACTCTGAGCATCATCATTAGAACAAGAGGATAAGATAAAGATACAGGCAACAATGGCCATCTGGATCAATTTGAATTTTTTCATGATCTTGGTTTTAAAATGTTATTAATTTTGAATTTGTTTAGTTTGATTCAAGTTTTATGATAGCCGATAGTATTTCGGGAAAAACTATAAAAGGTGTATGGCTTGATGGAAGTAAATATGTTCTAAGAACCTCGGCATCTGCAACCATTGTTTGTTGCACCGAGTAGCTGATAGTACGATCATTTTGACTATAGATATATGTCTTTTTTACTTTACCGAAATTTGCATCTGTTAAAGTTACAGGAGTAGCTAAAGGAGCCAGAGGTTCAGGTCTTAAATTATTGCTTACATAATCTGCAACCGGTTTTGGTGCATCCGCTAAAAAGACCTCTGTAATAGCTTCTTTTACTATACTGGCAAGTCCTGCTGATTCATCTACAATAAGATTTCTACCTACGTAACTTTCTGAATCAGTTTGTGCTATTGATAGTAAGCTGTCTCCGTTTTTAGGAATAAATGCAGCAACGTAAATTAGTTTTTTTATCTGAGAAGGAATTAGCTCTGCAACCTCACTTACAATGATTCCGCCAAAACTATGACCTACTAGGGTAACATCAGTTTCATTACCAATTGCTTTTAAAACTTCATATACATAAAGCTGTAAACTTATATTCGATACGGGTGTTTGATCATTACCATGACCAGGAAGATTTACTGTTATAAGATTAGTATCTGCTGCATTAAGATAGCCCGCAACATTGTGCCAGTCGTTTGCTGATGACCATGCACCGTGAACTATTACAATAGTGTTTTTACTTTTAGATAATGTGGAATTTAATTCCTGCTGTGCGTTGTTGTTTTCGTTTTTCATAGTATTTATTTGTTTATTACTATGCAAAGAACGTGTGAATAAAAGCCGCGCAACTTGTCTTGAGACAAGTAATGAAAAACGACTGTGATTTTTTTAATTTTTTAAGCCTTTATTCTGAAACGGGTAAAACGGAGATGATATCTTTTTGCTAAAAAGCCAAGAAAATACGGGAGGTTTAGCAAGTATAGGTTAGAATTTTATTCTTTCATAAAAAAAGTCCTAATCGTTGATTAGGACTTTTTTTATTTGTGTTTGTACAAGCTTTGTTACTTTCCCTGTCTGAAAACTGAAAAAATATGATACGCCACTCCGACTGCTGTAAAAACAATTGCTTTGGTTAAAGAAAGATCTCCAGAAGAGATCAATTGAATTCCTCCAATAATAAAAAGTGGAATATAGAATAATACACCCGTAATTACACCAGGTGAATATTTTTTGAGTTTAAGAACTCCCCAAATATGAAAACAAGCATTCATTGCTGCAATAGCACTGACAGCAAACCAAATAGAAATTCCATGATTAGTTTCACCAAAGAAGAGCGGTAAAATACAGGCGTACATCATGAATGTATTAATCCATACAAGATAACCATATTTAATACCACCTGTTGTCGTTTTAGGCGGTACCAATTTTGCGTACCATTCTGAAAAACCACCAGGAAATAAAAATTCTTCCGTTACATGAAACATAATAGCAGCAGGAAGTAAAATTGATAAAGTTGAAAATGAGATTGTCATAATGTATAATTTTTATGCAAAATTACTATGGACGATTCTTCCCTACGATAACAATTGTTAATTAATCACTTTCTATTTCTAATTCTGCTTAATGAAACAGGAGTTATTCCAAGATAAGATGCGATATAGTGTTGTGGAATTCGCTGTATAATTTCCGGAGACTGTCTTCTTAATTCTTGATACCTTTTTTCTGGTTTGTCCTTAATACGGGATAATAATATTTTTTGATAATTTATCAATCGCTCCTGAATGTATTGGTAATAAAACTCTCTTATATGTTCATAAGAATTGAATTTTTCTTTTAGTTCTTCAGTTTTGATACTATATACTATTGACGGCTCGATAGTTTCTATGTTATACCAGCTGAGATCTCCTTTAAGAAGGCTTTCAAAAGAGGAAATAAAATCTCCTTCAAAAAGAAATTGAAAAGTAATTTCTTTTCCATCATCACTATTGAGCCATGCTCTGGCAACTCCTTTTTCGATATAGTAGACATTTTGCGCCATCTTTCCTTCTTGTACAAGAACAGTCTTAGCACTAATTTCTTCCTTCTGAAAAAAGTTTTTTAGATTTGATATGACCGCTTTATTATCTAGTTTCATAGCATAAATATAAGTTTTTTTTCAGTGAAATATTTTAAGCATTCTAAAAGGATAAAATCAAGCCGTTGTTGTCTAAAAAATAATAATTAAACCTCTCAGGATACAACAGGATACAAACAGAACGCTATTTTCTTATTTTTGAAACTATCCATTAAAAGTTAATTAGTTAACTAATAATAATTCTGGATAATAACACCTCCTTCCCATTAACAGAAAAAGGTATCGGATATTTTTTGACATCCGTAACTTTATAGAAACTGAAAAATATGTATTTCAATAAATGGACTCTTCCGTCAATAAGCATTTTATTTCTATATACTTTTAATCTTTTCAGTCAGGTTAACCTTCCGAAAATCCTGGGACACAACATGGTTTTACAGCAGTTAAAAGAAGTACCGATTTGGGGAACTGCCAGTGCTGGCGAAAAAATATCGGTAGATTTTGCCGGGCAAAATAAAACAACGATTGCTGACCATTCTGGTAAATGGATAGTGAAACTAAAACCCATGAAAGCATCTTTTACTCCGCACGAGATGACTATTAAAGGAACCAATACAATTGTTCTTAAAAATATACTGATCGGAGAAGTTTGGCTTTGCTCTGGACAATCAAACATGGAATATGCCATGCGAAAATACAGTAAATTTGAAACCGCTGTAAAAGGATACAAACCGCCGGAAGATGATTTAAATAAGGCAGACAATCCAAATATCCGTATTTTTCTCGACCGTAGAAAATACATGGATCCTAGTCCTGAGCATCTGGGATGGGACAACGCAATGGGAAAACCTTTAGTAGATTTTTCGGCTGTTGGTTACTATTTTGCTAAAGATTTGTATTCAAAATTACATGTGCCCATCGGAATGATTTCAGCGGCAGTGCCGGGCAGCAGAATTGAACCTTGGATTCAAACTTCAAAAATGGAAGTACTTATTCAGATGAAAAATGAAAAAATGCTGGATAAACCCAACACCGATGACGGCAAGCCTGGTAAATTTTATGACACAATGATACAGCCTTTAATTCCTTTTGCTTTGAAGGGCTTTCTTTGGTATCAAGGAGAATCAAGTTGTTTCTTAAACGAAAATATCAGCTATACCTACAAATTTAAAACACTGATAGAAAGCTGGAGAAGTGACTGGAATGACAAAAAAATGCCTTTTTACTTTGTTGAACTTGCTCCTTACTCCTATTCTACCACCAAAGATGAACATCCACATACTACAGAAAGTCTTCCTGAATTTTGGGAAGCACAGGAGCTTGCCTTGCATATAAAAAATACGGGGAGAATTGCCATTACAGATTTAGTCGACAGTATCCCCGATCTCCATCCCGGATACAAATGGGAAGTAGGCCGACGTTTGAGTCTTCTTGCCGCAAACAAAACCTACGGACAAAAGAAAATTGTTTGTTCTGGGCCTGTATATGAAAAAATGAAGACAACCGGACAAAGTATTGTAATTACTTTTAAAAGTATAGGAAGTGGCCTGGCAAGTCGTGACGGAAAACCGCTTAACTGGTTTTGCATAGCCGGAACAGACGGGAAATTTGCACCCGCAAAAGCAGAAATAAAAGGAAATCAAGTAGTTCTTACTGCAGTCGAAGTTCCGCATCCCATTTCCGCACGTTTTGGATGGAACGAAACCGCCAAATCCAATTTCATCAATAAAGAAGGATTTCCAGCAGTTCCTTTTCGTACCGATAATCCTTGGACTAAACTTTTTTAATTAAAATCAGATAAAAATTACTGATATTACTACAACAAAAAAGCGCCATTATCTAGATGGCGCTTCTGTAAAATTTAAATTAATTTTAAAAAATATAATCTGTACTTAAGAAATTGGAGTCGTGATCGTGCACTATTGAATTGAATAATTTCTTATTGGCTTCAGTAGCTTTTGTAGCGACAAGCGAACGTATTGAAAAAGACCTTAAGGCATCTGATATTGACAATGTTCCTTCGGCACTGTCTTTTCTTCCTGTGAATGGAAAAACATCTGGCCCTCTTTGTGACTGACAATTAATATTGACTCTGCTCACTAAATTTACAAATGGATCAATAAGTTTAGAAACTTCGGCCGGATCTTCACTAAAAATACTAACCTGCATTCCATGATTTGCATTAATTTGGTATTGAATTGGCTCCTCAATAGAATCAAAAGGAACTACAGGAATAATTGGCCCAAATTGTTCTTCGTGATACAATGTCATCGTATCATTAACAGGATATACTACCGCCGGAAAAACAAAAGAGTTATTCGTGTAACCGCCATTTTCATTAATAACTTTTGCACCTTTAGCAACTGCATCTTCAATACATTTCTTTAGATAATCTGGTTTATCTACTTCTGGAAGCGGTGTGATTTTTACGTCTTTGTCCCACGGCAGTCCGGGTTTAAGCGCGGCAACGGCATCACTTAACTTCTTCACAAAAGTATCGGCAATCTCTTTTTGTACGAATATAAGTTTTAACGCTGTACATCGCTGTCCATTAAATGACAAAGAACCTAGAAGACACTCGTTTACTGCTACATCAAGATCAGCATGTTTTGTTACTATAGCTGCATTCTTCGCATCAAGACTTAAAATAGAACGAAGTCTATTGGCCTGCGGATGCAGTTTCTTTAAGCCATTAGCCACTTTACTGGATCCAATAAAAGCTAATACATTGACTTTTCCACTTTCCATAAGCGGCGAAATAATCTCAGCACCTCTTCCATAAAGCGTATTTACCGTCCCAGGCGGAAAAGCCTCTTTAAAAGCCTTTAATAACGGGTAATGCGCCAAAACGCCATGTTTAGGAAGTTTAAATAAAATCGTATTTCCCATTATAAGCGCCGGTATTAAAGTGGTGAAAATTTCATTTAACGGATAATTAAATGGTCCCATACTTAGCACAACTCCCAGTGGAGAACGTCTTATTTGTGCCAGAATTCCTTCTGCTTGTTCAAATCTGGAAGATTGTCTGTCTAAATCTTTCAATGCATCAATTGTTGCGTCAATGTATTCAACAGTTCTATCAAATTCCTTCGTAGAATCAGGATTGCTTTTACCAATTTCCCACATCAGCAATTTAATTACAAGATCTCTTTGTTCAATCATGAGACCTACAAATTTCTGCATGCATTTTATTCTGTCTTCAACACTCATAGTCGGCCAAATACCCTGACCATCATCATAGGCCGCAACTGCTGCATTCATGGCTTCTATTGCTTCTTTTGAAGTTGTATGTGGAACCGATCCTAAAAGCCGGCGTTCCAGGCCTGCACTACCGTTTACAAATACAGGAGAAAAAATTTCAGTAACCGGTCCGTTCCATGGCACTATTTCGCCATTGAGAAGATATTCACGCTGGTGAATGACCGGTACATTGTATTGTTCAGGAATTTCACTTTCATTAACGAAAATATTGTCAATAGAAGTTTTTACTGCTTTCAAATTATCCATAGTCTAAATGTGTAAATTATTGAATCTAATAAAGATAACAAATATTACGAATCAAGTTTTGTAATAAAGACTATTTGAGTGTAAAAAATAACATTGAATGCTATATTAATTCTGAAATTCTGAGCAAAGTCATTACAGTGAAAATAAATTATAAACAGGTAGAAATACCTACTCGTATCTTATTCCGTTTTAATAAATTTATATCCAAGATGAATACGGTAATATACTAAAATATAAGTGGTTAAATAAATTCCTATCGACATCATCCTAACAATGTATTAAAATGGAATAAGAATTAATTTCACAGATATGAAAATAGGAATTATAGGAATTGGAAGCTTAACTCTTGAATTGGCACGCAGATCTGCTCAAGCCGGATATGATATTTTAATACACAATCCCCGAGGTAATAGCCTTGTGCAGGAAACCATTGAAAGAATGGAAGCCAATATAGAACTCACAACGATACAAAAGGCTGCTTCTGCGGATATTATACTGCTGTTTATTCCCAAAGATGATCTTGAAACAGTACTTAATGCTTTACCTGATATGACAGGAAAAATAGTGGTTCACTCAAGCAATCTTGTATTTGACCCACAATATTTGCTATCGGGTATTACTAATGCTCTCACTTATAAAATTACTGCCTCTATACTGCCTACTGCGCATGTCGTTAAATTATTTAATCCAATAAAACTGCAGATAAATACTGCTGAATTACACAAAAAAGATGATGAAATCTTTTTTATAGCAGATCATGCAGATTCAAAAAACACTGTAAGAGCTTTTTTAAAAAGCCTGCAATTCCAGCCAATTAATCTTTCAGGATTAGTAATGTCTAATAAAAGAAGATTTGATTTAAAAGAAATTATGGATCCTTTTTCTGCTAACTTATTGAAGAGCTATTTAAATTAAAGCCCAATAAAAAGAGATAATAATTATTTATTGATACAAAATCCAAATGTTATTATGTAACACACTTTCATGAAAAGGAAGTAAATTTGAGATGCTATATTAAAAAATACTATTATGAAAAATCTCTTAATGCTTCTAATCGCTGTGTTTTTTCTTTCATGCCAGCAGAAAGAAAACAAAAACACTTCTACTTCTATCATGGTTTCAGATACAAATCAAACGGAGAAAAGCAAAGTGGTAAGTAAAGAATACAATAAGCAGACAGGCGACACTATCTTTATGAATTTTAAAGATGAAAAAGGCTTTTATACTGCAGAAAGCGCTTTAGATTCTATTCATTCTAAAATATACTTAAAATTTAAAAATGAAGAGCCTGCAGAACTTACAGCAGAAATCGTTCCTGCTGCAGGTAAAGGAAATATTCGTTTTAATCAAATTATTTCTCCCGATAAAAGCTCAGACGGACCTTTTGGAATGGATTTAAAAATTAAGCTCGAGCAAAAAGGAAATTATATTTTGGTTATCGGACATTCACAAATGGCAGATAATCCTTATCAAGGTAAATTCAACGTGAAACTTAAAAATGAAAAAAAGTAATTGATGGAATGGTTGTTTGCTCCGAAACCACTATAAACGAAAAAAAGAGCTTTGAAGCTCTTTTTTTGTATTTATATTTTAGCTGTGATGGCTTTTATTTAATAATAAACAGACAGCATTATTTTAGAATCCGAACTATCAATAATTTTTTCTAATCTCTTAAAAAACTGCTCACTAACCATAGGGCAGCCGTGGCTATTGATGATATAATATTCCTTTTCATCATCTGGAACTTCTTTATAACAGTGCAGAACTACCGCTCTTTTCATAGCGTTGCTGTTGCTTTCGTCTAAACCTGCAAGTCTAAAGGCTTTTCCGAAAACACCTTTATAAGATTTCTCTACAGAATATCTGCCAAGTGATGTGCAGTTAGAATTAGGAAGATTGCTAAATTGAAGGATATCGCCTTTTATTCCAGTTTCTGAACCTGATCCGTGAGCTACCAGCCCTTGGTCAATAATTTCATTTTTCTCCAGATCGTAAACAAAAAAACGGTTCTTTCCAGATTTGATTTTCATGTCAACCAGAAAAGCAATTTTCCTGCTGTAACCTTTGTTAGCAGCAGTACAAGATTTAATTTCGTTTACATGTTCGTTGAGTCTTGTATATTCAATCTCAGATAAAATTACTTTTTTGTTCGTTACATTAAAAGTTGTAAAAGAACTCAAAGATAAAAGAAGTGCTATAAAAAGTATTCTCATAAATTATAGTAACTAAAGTTAAACAGCAGATTTGGGATCTTAATATATAACTGATTTGTCGCTTGCAAAATTATAAACAAATCTTACATAATTCCCATGTGCAATGTTAAAGATATTATAAATATTTCAATATCAAAAACTTATAGCGAAAATATTTTAACCTGCAGAGAATATTTTTATCTTCAATCATTAACATCATTTGATATTTTATGAGTAAATTGGTAGTATGAGAGTAAATCCAGATGTACTAATAATTGGTGGAGGCCTTGCCGGTCTCGCAGGTGCACTGCATTTATCTAAAAAAGGATTAAATGTAACTCTTATCGAAAAATCTCCTTATCTGCGACATAAAGTTTGTGGCGAATATATTTCAAATGAAATCTTACCATACCTTCAGTGGCTTGGCATAAACGTTTCAGAACTACAGCCGTCTTATATCTCAAATTTTGAATTTTCGGCAGAAAATGGTAAAACAGCCCGCACCAAACTTCCATTAGGCGGTTTTGGAATCAGTCGTTATACGCTCGATAATTTTTTATATGAAAAGGCATTAGAAAATGGCTGTACTGTAATTATAGAAAACGTAACCAATGTTTCTTTTGATGATAACATTTTTACTGTAAAAACTTCACAGCAGGTTTTGACTTCCAGAATTGTGTTGGGAGCTTACGGAAAAAGATCTAATATTGATCAGGTTCTGGCTCGAAATTTTATTGCTAAAAAATCTCCGTGGTTAGCCGTAAAAGGTCATTATACCGGAGAATTTGACAATAGTCTTGTAGCGCTGCATAATTTTCAGGGTGGTTATTGCGGCGTTTCGGTTGTGGAGAAAAACATTATAAATATATGTTATCTGGCCGATTATGAAACTTTTAAAAAATATAAAAACATAGATGATTATCAAAAAGAAGTAGTATTCAAAAACAAAAAGTTAAGATCTATTTTTGAAAGTTCCACTCCTGTTTTCGAAAAACCACTTACCATCAGCCAAATTTCATTTGACAAAAAAAGTCCTGTAGAAAATCATATTTTAATGATTGGCGATACAGCAGGCCTTATACATCCTATGTGCGGTAACGGAATGGCAATGGCAATACACAGCGCAAAAATTGCAGCAGAACTGGTCTTGGATTTTTACAGCGGTAAAATAGAATCACACATTTTATTAGAAAAAAAGTATACCAAGGAATGGAAAAAACATTTTAGCAGGAGATTGTTTATCGGCAGGCTTTTAGCCAATGCCTTAACATACAAAACTTTTACATCTATAATGACAACAGCCACTGCATCAATGCCGTTTTTACTTTCAAAAATAATCAGGCAGACACATGGCAGCCCCATAACAATTAACTAAATGAGTCTAAGCACCAAATATAGAACTGAAGAAACGGAGATAATGGACGATTTTTTGCTTGAAGGCGCAGAATTAATTGATGCTCTAAACCAAATTGCAAAAATCAACCAGTTGTTAGGAGGTAATAAACTAACGCTTCATGGATTAAAAAAGTTACTGGCAAAAACAGATATTTCTTTACCTGTAACCATTGTAGATATTGGCTGTGGTAACGGCGATATGCTCCGTATGCTGGCTCGATATGGTAAAAAAAATGGACGCATTTTTAAATTAATAGGCATAGATGCTAATGCTTTTACTATACGTTATGCCGAAGATCTTTCTAAAGAATTTCAAAATATTGAATATAAATGTTTGGATATTTTTAGCTCTGAATTTAATTCTCTGAAATATGATATCGGATTATGCACCTTAACCCTGCACCATTTTACAAGTACGCAAATAGAAGACGTTCTAAAACAAATTTATAATAATGTTTCAACAGGAATTGTAGTAAACGATCTGCAACGCAGTAAAACAGCATACCGACTCTTTGAAATAATTTGCAGCATTTTTAACCTGAATGACATGTCGCGCAAAGACGGACTGGTTTCTATTCTAAGAGGGTTTAAAAAGAATGAACTGGAGGATTTCTCCAAAAAACTAAATTTTAAAAACTATACCATAAGCTGGAAATGGGCTTTTCGCTACCAGTGGATAATTATAAAGATATGAGTGTAAAGATAATAACAGCTGTTAAACAGCTTCCGCAATATTCACGTGCAACAGAAGATATTCTTCCTTTTTTGGATGTCTGGCTGGAAGGACAGGAAGAGCGTTTTATTAAAAAAGTAAAAAAAATATTTGAAGGCGCGGCGGTAGATAAACGCTACTCTATCATGGAACCTTCGGAAGTTTTTACTGCAACTTCATTTGAAGAAAAAAATGATATTTACAGTCGGGAAATGATTGTTCTAGGACATCAGGTTCTTGAAAAAGCATTAGAAAAAACTGGTTGGGAACCTCAGAGTTTGGATTACATTATTACGGTAAGCTGTACAGGAATTATGATTCCATCGTTAGATGCTTACCTCATCAATAAAATGAAGCTGCGTCAGGATATTGTACGTCTTCCAGTTACGGAAATGGGCTGTGCTGCCGGAATATCAGGAATTATATATGCGAAGAATTTCCTAAAATCAAATCCGGGAAAACGCGCTGCAGTAATTGCTGTAGAATCACCTACTGCTACATTTCAGCTTGATGATTTTTCGATGCCGAATATTGTCAGCGCTGCGATTTTTGGCGACGGTGCAGCTTGTTGTCTTTTGTCTTCTCAAGAAGATGATAATGGACCCGAAATTCTGGATGAACAAATGTATCATTTTTACGATGCAGAACATATGATGGGATTTAAACTCACCAACAAAGGTTTGCAAATGGTTTTGGATATTGAAGTGCCGGACACTATTGCCAGTCATTTTGGCGACATTATTCATCCTTTTTTAAAACAAAACAATCTTGATATTAAAGATATTGATCATCTGATATTTCATCCCGGCGGAAAAAAAATTGTCAACACCGTTGAGGAACTTTTTTCTGGATTGGATAAAAATATTGATGATACTAAAGAAGTTCTCAGACAATATGGCAATATGTCGAGTGCGACTGTTTTGTATGTTTTAGAACAAATTATGAATCGTAATCCCAAAAAAGGAGAAAAAGGATTAATGCTGAGTTTTGGTCCCGGATTTTCGGCACAGCGAATTTTGTTGCAATGGTAATATTTAGAAATTATGGAATTAACTGATATTATAAAACAGCTTCCTTACAGCGAGCCTTTTTTATTTGTAGATGAACTCCTGCATGCAGATGAAAATGGAGCAACAGGAACATTTACTTTTAAAAAAGAACTTGATTTTTATAAAGGTCATTTTAAGGATAATCCTGTTACGCCGGGTGTCATTTTAACCGAAACAATGGCGCAAATAGGAATGGTTTGTTTGGGAATATATTTACTTGGAAATGATCTTAAAAAAGATACCGTAATTGCCTTTACTTCTGCGGATATGGAATTTTTAAAACCGGTTTATCCGAGTGAAAAAGTAACGGTAAGCTCACAGAAAATTTTCTTTCGCTTCGGAAAACTAAAATGCAGTGCAGTGATGACAAATGAAGCTGGACAAGAAGTTTGCAGAGGTATTCTGGCAGGAATGATAACTCAAAAATTATGAAAAAACGAATCGTAATAACAGGTCTTGGCGTAGCTGCACCAAACGGTGTTGGGATTCCCGCATTTTCGGAAGCGATTAAAAACGGAGTTTCAGGCATTCGTCATAATTCGCAGCTTGAGGAATTGCAGTTTTCGTGTCAGATTAGTGGACAACCCCAAATATCCGATGAATTAAAAGCGCAATATTTTACTGAACTCGAACTCCGCGGATTTAACAGCACCGGTATTTTATACGGCGTTATTGCAGGTATGGAAGCCTGGACGAATGCAGGCTTGCCTCTAAACGAAAATCCGGATTGGGATAGTGGTGCTATTTTTGGTTCTGGTACATCGGGCATAGATAAATTTCGCGAAAGCATCTATAAAATTGATGAGTTGCAAACTCGCAGACTTGGCAGTACTGTTGTTGCACAAACTATGAACAGTGGTGTAAGTGCTTATCTTGGAGGAAAAATAGGACTTGGGAATCAGCTGACTACAAATTCGTCTGCCTGCACAACCGGCACCGAAGCTATTTTGATGGCGTATGACAGAATACAATCCGGACAGGCAAAACGTATACTTGCGGGAAGCACCTCAGACAGCGGTCCGTATATTTGGGCTGGATTTGATGCGCTTCGGGTTTGTCCTTCAAAATATAACAAAAATCCGGAGGAAGGTTCAAGACCAATGAGCGCTTCTGCTGCGGGATTTGTTCCTGGAAGCGGTGCAGGCGCAGTAGTAGTTGAAGATCTGGAAAGTGCTTTGGCACGAAATGCTTTAATTTATGCCGAAATATTGGGCGGTAATGTAAATTCTGGCGGACAACGTAACGGTGGCAGTATGACAGCTCCCAACAGTACTGCCGTTCAGAAATGCATCGAAAATGCTATTGTCAATTCTGGAATAAATTCAAATGATATTGATGCGATAAATGGCCACTTAACAGCGACAACAAAAGACAGTCTGGAAATTGAAAACTGGACAAAGGCATTGGAACGAAGTGGAATTGATTTTCCGTATACTAATTCTTTAAAAAGTCTTACAGGTCATTGTTTAAGTGCTTCGGGAAGTATCGAAAGTGTCGCAGCTGTACTGCAAATTTATGAAGGTTTTTTGTTTGGAAATAAAAATTGCGCCGATCTTCATCCTGAAATTGCTGCTCTGATTGATCCTTCAAAAGTACTTTTAAAAACAACCTATAATAATCCAAAAATAATTGCCAAAGCCAGTTTTGGTTTTGGAGATGTAAACGCATGCGTAATATTTAAAAAATTTGAAAATTAAAATGGATAGAAAAGAACTTACCGAGAAATTAAAAGGTATTATAAAACCTTATGCAGCAAATACAGAAGCACACGAAAATCTTACGGAAGAAACTGATTTTATTAATGATCTAAAAATTAATTCTGCCAATTTGGTTGATATAATCCTCGACATTGAAGAACAATTTGATATTATAATTGATAATACGGATATGGAACGTATGCTTGATGTTAAAACTGCCGTAGAAATTATAGAAACAAAACTTGCAGCAAAATGATCGGCAATGATGTAATAGATCTTCATCAGTCCCGTATAGAAAGTAATTGGCAGCGTAAAGGTTTTACAGAAAAACTTTTTACCGATAGAGAACAGCAGCTTATAAAAAACTATCATGACCCTGAAATCATGATCTGGATTTTATGGAGCATGAAAGAAGCTGCTTATAAAATTTATAACCGCCAAACTAAAATTAGGGAGTATATCCCTAAAAAACTTTCATGCTCAATAATCAAATTAGATTCGTTTAACGTTCAGGGTGTTGTAATATGTAATGAAAATAAATATTACACTAAAACAGTCATTACCTCTGAAAACATTTACAGCACAGCAGCAATCAGTCTCGAAGTTCTAAACAACATAATTGAGGTAGAAAAAAAAGGAATTGTAAAAGACGAAAAAGGCATTCCCTATCTGATTTCTACTTCTAAAAATAAAATCAAAGACGTTTCAATAAGCCATCACGGACGTTTTGAACGCGTGATTACAACTTCTGGAAATTAGAATTGAAACTACTAAAATTGCGCAACGGTAAATTTGTGTAGAAAATGAATAAGATAAAAGCAGTGCTTTTAAATTTGCCCTGCCATATTCACACTAAATTAATCTTGCTAATTCTATTATTTTTAATGATATTTGGATTTAAATCTATGTTACATCATGAATAAAATTTTGCTGGTAGAAGACGATCCTAGAGTTGCTTCCTTTATTATAAGAGGACTTGAAGAACAGCTTTATCAGGTAAAAAATGTTTCGAAAGGTTTTGATGCCATTAATGAAGTAATGGAAAATACCTTTGACTTAATTATTCTTGATGTTATGCTTCCTGATATTACTGGTTTTGAGGTTTGTGAAGTTTTAAGAACCAGAAAAATAATAATTCCGATTCTTATTCTGAGTGCGCTGGACACACCGCATGAAAAAATAAAAGGACTTCAAGCCGGAGCCGATGATTATCTGGCAAAACCCTTTTTGTTTGAAGAACTTCTGGCGCGAATCAATGCGCAGCTACGCCGATCTGAATTTAGCAACGGAATTCTAGATTTTCAATCGTATGCCGGAATCGAAATTAATATGAAGGAACAAAGCGCTTCTAGAGACGGAAAAGAATTGAATCTTTCTTCGAGAGAACTCAAACTTTTGATCTTTTTTATGAAAAATAGAGAAAGAGCTTTATCCAGAATAGCAATTGCCGAAGCGGTTTGGAATCTCGATCTTGATATGAGTTCTAATACTGTTGATGTTTACATTAATTATTTGCGAAATAAGGTCGACAAAAACTTCGAAACGCCACTCATTCATACTATAAAAGGAACCGGATATATGTTAAAAAATAAGGTTCATGAATCTTAAAAATAAATTATCGGTTAATTCGACATTGCTTTTTGCCTTTACTGTCGGACTTGTAATGGCGGGCTCGTTTTTGCTTTTTAGAAATCAGTTAAAAAATCTTTATTTTGAAAAACTGGAAGACAATGCGCTATTAACTGCATTTTTTTATTTTGAAAAAGATGAAATCACAGAAACTGACAGTACCCGTTATCAAAAAATAGAAGTTCAATACAATAAGATTAACAATCAATCGATTAGAATCTATAATGCCAAAACCAAAAAGCTTTATCTAAAAGATCATAGCGGTGTTAATCTAGGTGATAAGTATCTGAATGCTATTATTAAGAAAAAAACACTTTCTTTTACTATTAATAAAAGACAATTTGTAGGTTTATATTATAAAGATAATCAAGGAGATTTTATAATCATTGTGTCTGGAATTGATCGTAATGGTAACCGACAATTAGAATTTTTGGGTTTAATGTTTATTATCTTCTATCTGGCAGGAATTCCGCTTAATTATCTTTTGGGAAGATTCTTGTCAAGGCAGACATTCAAACCTTTTGAAGAAGTTATTGCAAAAGTAAATACTATTACAACAGAAAATCTTCATTCGAGATTGGAAATTCCAACAGCAAGCGGAAAAGATGAAATTAAAGAATTGATTACTACTTTTAATTATCTTTTAGAAAGACTTGAAAACGGGATTAAAATTCAGAACAATTTTCTTAAAAATGCCTCGCATGAACTAAAAACTCCTCTTACCATAATAATTGGCGATATTGATGTATCGTTACAGCAGCCAAGAACCAACGAGCAATATGAAGAAGTGCTGCAATCACTACGAAAAGATACTTTCCATCTTAAATCAATATTAGACGGACTTCTGGTTTTATCTGGTCTGGAACTTTCGGAACCTGAAAAAATGGAAACCGTAAGAATCGACGAAATTTTATGGAATGTTCTCGAAAAGAAAGCCATCGAATATCCAGAAGCTAAAGTTTCGGTTAATTTTGATGCTATTGCCGAGAATGAGAATTTACTTTCTGTTTACGCAAACAAACACCTGCTTTTTATAGCATTATATAATATTATAGATAATGCTATTAAGTTCTCTACTCCTTCTCCGGTTAAGGTCATAGCTTTGATTCATAAAAATAAACTTCTCATAAAAATTATAGATCAGGGAGCGGGAATTTCAGATAAAGACAAAGAATCTATTTTTGATCTTTTTTTTAGAAGTGACCGCACGCGACACATCAAAGGTCAGGGATTAGGACTTTTTATAACCCTGCAGATATTAAAGCGTCACAATGTTTCATTAGAACTTGATTCTGAACCCGAAAAAGGAACTAGTATTTCCCTTTTATTTCCTTAATTATTTTTCGAAAAACCATTGGTTACTGCGTTTACCGTTTTGCTGTTTTTGCAATCGGTAACATTCTCTTAATACTCTAATGTTTCTCTAATCTTGTTCAAATACAACCCTAATGTGTTTATTTTTAATTAATTACACAATACACTGATTTTAAACGAATAACATTTACAGCATTAAGAACACATTAAGTTTTTTTTTAGTTACAAAGAAAGGTTTTATCATTTTAAGTTAACAGAAGCCTAAAATCTGATCGAAGTAAACACATTTTCTTTGTAAAAAAATTTAAAACATGACAAAACTAAAACTCTTATTTACGGCTTTAATGCTTCTTACAATAGGAAACATTTTTGCCCAAATTACAACCTCATCGTTATCTGGAAAAGTTAACGATGGTACAAGTGCAGTTATTGATGCTGACGTGACATTAACCCATCTTCCAACAAATGCAGTTTACAGAACAAAAACTGACAAACAAGGAAGATACAGTTTCGAAAACTTAAATGCCGGCGGGCCTTACGAAATTATTATCAATAGTAAAGACGCAAAAGATTATACCAATTCAAACATACAATTGTCGCTTGGAGATAATGATCTTCCTGCAATTGTATTAAACAAATCAGAAAATGTATTAGAAGAAGTAGTAATTACAAGTTCTAAACCTTCTTCTAAAAATAATGGTACAAGTATTAACGAAAAACAAGTAAATGGTCTTCCGTTAATTAACAGAGGAATACAAGACGTTACAAAATTGGTTCCGCAAAGTTCTAACAACTCTTTTGCAGGTACTAACTTTAGATACAACAACGTAACTATTGATGGTTCTATAAATAACGATGCAATTGGTTTTAGCCCATCTTTGGGTGGTCAGGGCGGAACTTCTGGAATGCCGGGAAGCAGTACGCGTTCTAACTCAATAAGTTTAGATGCTATTCAGGACATACAAGTTTACATTGCTCCTTATGACATTAAATTAGGTAACTTTTTAGGAGGAAGTGTAAATGCTGTTACGCGAAGCGGTACAAACGAAGTAACGGGATCAATTTACAGTTATGGAAGAAGTGCTGCAATCACAGGACCAAATAATGCCGGAGACGGTTCTAAAATGCCAAAAGCTTTTGGTGATTATCAAATCGGATTTAGATTAGGTTTACCAATTATAAAAGATAAATTATTCTTCTTTACCAACATGGAATATGCGGAAAGAACAGATCCTATTTTTTATAATGCAGGTCAAAAAGATGCCAACGGAAATGTAGCTTCATTGATTGATGTTGCAACAGCAGATCAAATCTCTTCTTTTGTAAAAGCAAATTACGGATTTGATACTGGAACTTCTGGTGCCTACAACAATTTTGCAAACAGTAAAAAGTTTTTCAATAAATTAGATTGGAAAATCAGTGACAAACATTCCCTTTCATTAAGAAATAACACCGTAATTTCTCAAGCGACAAACCTGGAACGTGATGCTGCAAATTTCAGATTTGCTAGTATGGATTTCAATCAAAAAAACCAGGCTATTAGCACCGTTTTAGAATTAAAAAGCCACTTTAACAGCCAATGGTCAAACTCATTTCTTGCAAGTTATTCCGCCATCAAAGATTATCGTGATCCAAAATCAAGTAACGTTATGTTTCCCCAAACAGAAATTGGTTACAATGGCGGAACAATTTTCTTAGGAAATGATCGTGAAGCAACAGTATTTAATATGAAACAAAATACTACCGAAATCACAGACAACCTAACTTACAAAACAGGAAATCATACGCTTTTATTTGGTACTCACAATGAGTTTTACGACATCAATTATGGTTTTGTAAATGCATTAAACGGAAGAATTTCGTATAAATCTCTGGCAGATTTCTTTAATAAACTTCCTACTCGTGTTCGTGGAACTTATCCGTTTGATGGTGCTTCAAGAGACGAAATTTTCGATAATCCGTATGCAAAATTCAATGTAAATCTTTACAGTGCTTATGTACAGGATGAAATCAGAATTGGAAATAAATTAAAAATTGTTCCAGGTGTACGTATCGATTATACAGATTTGCCTAACAAACCAAAATTAAGCCAACAGGTTCAAAATTCTCCTACAGATGCTAATTACGGAACAACTTACGATTACACGCCTTTAAGCCAGATTAAAAACAACTTCCTGACTAGTGCACTTGTTTCTCCTAGATTTGGATTTACTTATAATGTAGACGATGATAAGACTTTTGTAATAAGAGGTGGATCTGGAGTATTTACAGGTAGAATTCCTTTTGCATGGTTAGGTTATGCATATTATAATGATGGTGTTGGATATGCAAGTTACGACAAAAATAACCTTACAGCTGCTCAGGTTGCGGCAGCCGGAGATCCTTTGGCAGCTAACGGACTTAATGGTTATCATGATGCAACGCCAAAAGTACAGGCAGATTTAGTTGACAATAAATTTAAGATGCCAGCGGTTTTAAGAAATTCATTAGCTTTTGATAAAATAATTGACGGATATAAATTTACTACAGAAGGTATTTACACAAAAGTAATTCGTGATCTAGAGTTTCAACAAGTAAATAAAACAGATAATCCGACTTATTTCTCTTACGATACAAATCATGAGATGCCGATTTATGCTGCGAATATCAATGCTAATCTATCTAACGCTTATTTGCTTTCAAACACCAATAAAGGATACCGATACAGCATTACTGAAATGATCTCAAAAACATACGATTTTGGATTTAATTTTATGGTTGCTTATACTTATGGAGATTCTCGTGATGTTACAAACGGAATTCGTAACTCTATGGAAAGTAACTTCCAAATGAATCAATCATTGACTCCAAATGATCCACAATTGGCAACTTCTAACTTTAATATCAAACACAGAATTGTTTCTAATGTTGGATATGCAGTAAAAGTAGCACCAAACAATACATTATCTGCTAATGTTTATTTTAATGCACAATCAGGAAACCCGTTTTCTTGGGGATTTGTTAATTCAACAATTGCCGGAACAGGACAAGCTGCAGGTTTAGCTTATATTTTTAAAGATGCTGCAGAAGCTGCCAAATATATTGGTGTAAGCTCAACAGGAGTACCTTCTGCTACAGCTGCACAACAAGTTGCTGATTACGAAGCTTTCATTAACGGAAACGATTATCTTAAAAGCAGAAGAGGAACATTTACACAAAGAAATGGCGACGTAACTCCTTGGAACATTGTTGCAGATATGAAAGTAACAGATGAAATCAAAGTGACTAAAGTAGGTACTTTTCAACTTTCATTCAGCATGGCAAATATTGGAAACTTAATCAATAAAGATTGGGGAAGAAGTTATTTCGTTCCTAACACCTATAATTCAACAGCAAGTATTGGCTTGACAAAATCAGGAAATCTTGGCGGATTAGCTACTGGCGATCCAACATACACTTTCCAAAAACCAAGTTCAACGCCTTATACTGTAGATCAGTTAGCATCTAGATTCCAAGGACAATTTGGAGTTAGATATTCATTCTAAAAGAAAGTTGTGTTTCTTTTTATTTTTGTCTCCCAGTTTCTTCTTAGAAACTGGGGGATTTTTTTTTACATCTCTTTTTAAACAGATTAAAAACGTATTTAATGCTTAAATCTATGTGCTAAATTTCACTTTTAACTAATGCTTTTTTCAATCTTTCCAGTCCTTCTGAAAGGATCTTTTGTGGACAAGCAATATTAATTCGCAGAAAACCTTCGCCTTCATTACCATACATTGTACCTGAATTTATCCAAAGGTTTTGTTTTTCTAATATTGTTATGGCAATTTCGTCTGATGATGGTTTTAAAGCACTGCAATCCAGCCATACCAAATAAGTTGCCTGAAGCGGTACAACTTTAATTTCCGGAATTTCTGAAGCGATAAATTGATGTAGAAAAGTGTAATTATTGTAAAGATATATTTTTAATTCTTCCAGCCAATTTTCGCCTTTATTATAAGCGGCTATAAGTGCTTCTATTGCAAAAGGACTTAACAGTTCCATTTCCTGCATTTGCAAAATATACTTGATTTCGTTGTAAAGCGAGGCATTTTTTGTAAAAATGTAACCAACTTGTAAACCCGCCAAATTAAAACTTTTACTTATTGATGCTAAAGTGATTGAATTTGAAGCATATTGATCTTCTAATGAAGCAAAAGAAATGTGTTTATATACGCTAAATACCAGATCACAATGTATTTCGTCTGAAATCACAATTACATTATGCTTTTGGCAAATTAATGCAATGCGTTGCAATTCTTCTTTTGTCCAGACTCTGCCCACAGGATTATGCGGATTACTGATAAGAAGTAATTTTGCCTTAGGGTCGGTTGCTTTTCTTTCTAAATCTACAAAATCAATAGTATAAATTCCATTATCGTAGATTAAGTTATTCTCGGATACTTCTCGATTGCAATTTTCTATACTGTTGTAAAAATGATTGTAAACCGGAGGTTGTATTATGATTTTATCTCCTTTTTCTGTTAACGAACGTATTGTTGTAGACAAAGCAGGAATTACACCTGTTACCGGAATTATCCATTCTTTTTCAAGCGACAGTTCATATCTTCTTTTCCACCAGTTTTGTATCGAAATATAAAATTCTTCAGGGGTTTGCGTATAACCAAAAACACCGTGCGAAACTCTATTTTGCAAAACTTCTATTATTTCTGGAGCTGTTTTAAAATCCATATCAGCAATCCACATGGGTAAAATATCAGTTGAAGACGATGCATCCCATTTTATAGCATTTGTATTTTTTCTATCAATAATTTCATCAAAATTGTAATCCATAAAATACTTTTATAATTAATTATTTTTACTGTCGAGGTACTTTTTAAGATCAGATATTGTTGTAATATTCAATTTATCTGCCTGTTGTTTTCGCATCATCAATGCATACGCGTTATTAAATCCTATGGGTTGCAGCCATTTGATACCGTACTTTTTATTAAATTCTGTTTGTACATAATCATACGTTTTTTGACTGTCTGCGCTTACTTCTGCAATTTTAGCTGCAGAAGGCTGTAACAATACTAAAAGTCCGGTTCCGGTATATTCAAGATAAAAGTCAATTGCATCATTTGTCAGCGCGTCAAAACATATTTTCGTGCCGCCAAGTCCGGTTTTGGTTTCTACTTTGTATTCTGTATTTCCCTCAATCAGCATTTTATACATTTCTGCCAAAACATATTGTTCACCAAAAATTTTCGATCCTATACGCAAAATCTTGCCGTTTCTTGAACGTGGTTTTTTATAAAGTCCCACTTTCAATAAAAAATCTTTCGCCACTTTTTCTGGTATCTGATGCTGTAATTCTGTTTTATAATTAAGATCTGTCATCACTGCATCATTAATTTTTCCAGCCAAAAGATTCAGCACATTTTCAAGATCAGGGAATTTTATTAATGTTGAAGTTTTAATAATCGGCGCTGCAAAATAAGGCGGAAAAATCTTTTTATCATCTTCTAAAACTTTTAAATCAAATGCCTTGATACGACCATCGGTAGAATAACCGCTTATCAAATCGAGTTTTCCTTCGTAAGCCGCTTTGTACATAATTGCATCGCTTACCACCGTTGGATTTGCATTTAATCCATAAACAGACCTCAATCCCAAATCACCATCCTGACGGCCCATAAATTCAGGCGTAAATCCCGCTTTAAGCACATTATTTTGATTTTTTAAAGTTAATAAAAAGGAAATTCCAACAATTATGATTACAATGAAAATTGCTATTAGAATTTTTCTTAAAATCCTAAAATTCAAATGTTGCAATATTGCGATCAATTGGTCTAAAAGAACAGCTAATAATGCTGCCGGAATTGCTCCTGCAAGAATCATATTGGTATTATTGAGCGATATACCACCAAAAATAAATTCACCTAAACCTCCTGCCGCTACAAATGAAGCCAGAGTTGCTACTCCCACATTAATCACTGCGGCGGTGCGTATTCCGGCAATTATTACGGGCATCGCAAGAGGTAATTCGACTTTAAATAAACGCTGCCATTTGTTCATCCCCAAAGCAGTTGCCGCTTCTATAACAGATTGATTTACACCTAAAATTCCAGTATGCGTGTTTCGAATCACGGGCAGCAAAGCATAAATTAAAAGTGCTATTACTGCGGGCATAACGCCAATGCCAAAAAGCGGAATCATAAATCCTAAAAGTGCAATACTGGGAACGGTTTGCAAAACACCCGCAGTACCTAAAACTACGCTGGCTAATTTTTTTCTGCGGGAGATTAATATCCCAATTGGAACTCCAATGATTATTGCCAATACAATCGATAAAAAAGTCAGACCAAGATGCTGTAAAATCTGATCCAGCAATTTTTCATGCTGCTCATAAACAAACCGTCCTAAACTCTGTTCTTGTTTCATACGGTTTGTAATTTTCTATAAGAAACAAAAGCTTTTAATACTTCCTGATAATGATCTGCATATCGGTTTTCTATGCTGAATTTTTGAAGAACATCCCAAACTGTTGCCTGATTTAAATCGGTTTGTTCATTCAAAATAATTGTATTAGAAATAAACGGAATTATCTCTTCAAATTTTGTGATTTTATATTCTAAAATGACACGGTGTGCTGCAAAAAAATCTTTTACAAAATCATTTGCAGGCTGATATAAAATCTCTTTCGGTGTTGCCTGCTGAATAATTCTACCGTTATCCATTAGACAAATTCGGTGTCCAAGATCAAAAGCTTCCTGAACATCGTGCGTAACCAGAATTGTGGTTTTATTTTTAAGTTCGTCTAAAGATTTAAATTCTTTATGGATGGCGGTTTTTGTAATCGTATCTAATGAGCCAAAAGGTTCATCCATCAAAAGTATTGGTGTGTTGGCTATCAAGGCTCTGGCAATACCTACGCGTTGTTGCTGACCTCCGCTGAGTTCGTGAGGCATTTTTTTGAGAATTTCTTCTGATAAATTTAGTTTTTCTAAAAGTGCATCCGTTCTTTGAGCTGTTTTTGCTTTGTCCCATCTTAAAAGACTGGGCAGAACAGCAATATTTTCTGCCACAGTATAATGCGGAAAAAGTCCGGAATGCTGCATGACATAACCTATACTTCTTCGCAGCGTTTCTTTTTGCACGGTTTGTATATTTTTCCCTTCAATAAAAATAGAGCCTGAATCGGGTTCAATTAGTCTATTTATCATTTTAAGCGTGGTCGTTTTACCACAACCGCTTGTACCGAGAATTACCAGAATTTCATTGTCTTTTGCTTCAAAAGAAATGGCATCTACAGCAATTTTATTCTTAAAATTTTTGCTGACTCTGTCTATTGTAATCATAGGCAATGTAACTATTATTTGACAAGGCGAATACCGCTAAACTGCCACTGAAGTCTTGGATGAAAGAAATTGCGATAAGTTTTACGGCTGTGATTTTTAGGCGTTGCATCAGAAGAGCCTCTTAAAACCCATTGATTTACCATAAATTTTCCATTGTATTCTCCAATTGCTCCGGGTTCTTTTTTAAAGCCTGGATATGGCAGATAGGCACTATTCGTCCATTCCCAGCGTTCACCCCAATTAAAACGATCAGAAGCTGCTTCCCATTCTTGTTCTGTTGGTAAACGCATTCCTTTCCAGGCAGCATAAGCCGAAGCCTCATAAAAGTTGATATGACATACTGGTGCCAAAGGATCAATTTCTTGTAATCCGTTTAGAGTATAATACATCCACTTTTCGTCTATAAAATGCCAGTATAGCGGTGCTTTTGCATTTTGCGTTTTTACCCAATCCCAACCTTCAGAATGCCAGTGTCGGAAATCAGAATAACCTTCATCTTCAATAAAATGAAGATAATCTGCGTTGTTTACCAGCGTGCTGGAAATTTCGTAAGTTTCTAAATAGCATTTATGTCTGGCTGATTCGTTATCAAAACTAAAACCTTCTCCTTGAAAACCAATTTCGTAAATACCTTCTTTCATAGTAATAAATTCAGTTGCTTGAATTTCTTTCTTTTCAAAAACAACTTTATTACTATAAGGTGGGAAAAGCGGGTTATGCCCAAGAATATATTTTATATCATAATACAAAAGTTCCTGATGCTGCTGTTCGTGATTTAATCCCAATTCTAATAAAGAAATAAGATCTTCTTTTAAATCTCCAATTTGCAAAAATGCTTCCATTTTTTCATCCACATAAGCGCGATAACGGTAAACATCTGCTACAGACGGACGACTCAGATTTCCTCTATCGGTACGTACAACCCTTGCTCCTACAGTTTCATAATAACTATTGAAAACAAAATTGTACTGTGAATTGTATTCTTTATAACCCTTAAAATTTGGGATTAGAATAAAGGTTTCAAAAAACCAAGTTGTATGTCCTAAATGCCATTTCGGAGGACTTACATCTACAATCGGTTGTACAACATAATCTTCAATCTCGAGTGGTCGGCAGATTTCTTCAGAATGTGCGCGTATGTTTTTATACTGATTTAAAAGATTTTCAGTATTTATTTTTAATGTTTCAAACTCTTTCATAAAAATGTTATGATTAATCAGCAATCCAAAAAGTGTCTGCAAACCATTCTTTGCTGTCCGTAATAGTATTTATTGTTTTAAAACCAGAAGAAAGTGCTAGTTTCTCCATATCATCTATTGAAAATTTCTGAGAAACTTCCATATAAATAACTTCATCTTTTTTGAAGTGGAAAGATTCATTTTCAATATTTACATTTTGATCTTCAAGACTTACCAGATAACTTCTGCAAGCACCGTTTAAAGGATCATAATTTTGATAATGTTCAAATTGTTTCAAATCAAAATTAGCTTTGAGTTCTTTATTTATTCTTTCCAGTAAATTAAGATTGAATGCTGCTGTAACGCCTTTTGGGTCATTGTAAGCATTTAGAATAATTTTAGGATCTTTCTTTAAATCAAAACCAACTAAAACAATGTCACCTTTATTCAGGTTTTTTCGCAATTGTTTACAGAAATCGGCTGCTTCATGAAGTTCCATGTTTCCTATATTGCTTCCTAAAAACAAAACGGCTTTTCTGCGGGCAGACAGCTTAGAAGTTTTTTTCAGCATATCAAAATAATCGCCTTCCAGCAGCGTTATATCCAAATCAGGAATATTATCGTGCAATTTTTCATCTAAAACCGACAATATATTACCCGAAATATCTATTGGCATATAGGTAAATTGTGATTTTGCCTTTTTTAAATATTGTAATAAATGTAATGATTTTGAGGCATCGCCTGCGCCAAGTTCTACCAGTTCAAACGGACTTTGATCGTCTATAATAATATGGGCGAGTTCTTGTGTTTTATTTTGAAAAATATCCATCTCACATCGTGTAAGATAATATTCTGGCATAGCCATTATTTCCTGAAAAAGAGCATCTCCTTTTTTATCATAAAAATATTTAGACTGCATGTGTTTTGGATTTTGATGAAGTCCGTCGAGAATATCTTTTAGAAATTGATCATTAGTATTCACAACCTCATCATTTATATAGGTATCGATATTTAATTGTGATTTCATTGTATAACTATTTTAGTGCTTTTAAGTAAGTGCGACAATTTTTCTGTCGCTTGGTTGTGTTGATGAAGCAATGCATTTTGGCAATTTCTTCTAACTTAAAGATACGTTTTATTCTCGGAGATAATTATTCTTTTTTAATTTTAGTTATAAATTTAAGAAAAAATCTCCTTCCTGCATCTGCATTTCTGTTGTTATAAATGATAAGAAAGATGAATCCAAAATATTTTAGCAAACATTATAATGAAAAAATGCAGCCATAATTATTTTCTAAAAGTAATACTTCAAAAAATTAAAGCTGTCTGTTTTCAACTTCAAAAAGAAGTTAAAAACAGACAGCTTATTCTCTAAATTTAATTGTTATTTTTTTGTTTCAATACATGTTCTAACTAGAAAACATATTTAACTACAACTAATAATTCTTCTAATTTTGCCTTATCCGCATCTGAAACAGAAAGTGTAAATAAAGTATCCAGTGTTATATTAGAACTAATTCCTTTGCAGAGTTTTATATCGTCTTTTCTGGAAAGATTTAATGGAGCATTGTCTATTTTGATTTTAAACGATGCTGGATTACCTTTTACTTTTGCAACAAACATAACGATTTCTATTGCAACGCCATCAATTGATTGTACGAGATACGGCAGTCTGAATTTATCTATGGTTAAATCGATAGTTCCATTATTTTTCAAAAGATGCCAATCGTTTGGTTTGTCTGCTTTTAGATTTTGAATTACATGCAGTCCCGTTGTACTTAGACCTTGCTTAATTTCTTCTAGTCTTGTTTTTAAAGTAGCGTTTGAAGCCGTTTTTAAACTTGATCCTCCTTCTCTGGAAGTGTATTTAACATGCATTATAATATCCGAAATTGTATTATAATCAAACTGTTTTATTTCTGTCGGAAGTTCTAATCTCCAGCTACTGACTGCTCCGGTTCCTTCAAAAGGTAAATAACGTTCGTCTTTAAAATTAAGTTCAAAAATACCACTGTCATTTTGTGCATTACTTACTGCAATTGATTGAATTGAGCCAACGTTGTAAACAAAACGATTATCGCCGGCAGCAACATCTTCTGCATAATTTGCCGCATCATCAGAATTTTTTCTATATCGATTGTTTACTAATGATAATTTTGCACTTACAGAGGTATAAGGTCCGGCAATACAAGGCAGGCTTATGCTCACCGATTTTAATCTTCTAAAATATTGTCCCGGATGATCCATATCGTAGAGCGCTTCCGGAATTTCAAAATCGCAGATTCCAGAACTTTTTAATCTTACTAAAGCAAGCGGATCTAACATCGCCAAAGAAATGTGTTTGGTCACTTCATATTCTCGTTTGTTTTTATCCAAATAACTTGTTTCCATTCTTTTTATATCGTGTACCAGCTGATCTGCGGTCTGAAGACCTTTTTTCATGCTGTCCCAATATCCATAAGAAATAAAGGAATCGTCATTTCCTAACTCGAATTTATAACTGCGTTCTGCCTTTTTAGCAAAATCATGCGATAATTTATAGGCAGTAAAATACACCGAACTTATCTGTCCGATCATCCAGTCGTACAATTCTTTATTAGTAAATTTAGATCGCATAAACTCATCGGTTCGTTTAGCATTTTCGATCTGAAGATCGTGGTTTTTCAACTCCGTTTCTGATATATCTCTTCGAATTTCGGCAGCTGTTATTTGTTTCTCAATAGACGCTATTTCTTTTTTAGCCAAACGTTCCTGAAGTTTCCAGTCGTCATTACGGCGTTCATAACTTCCCATTGTAGAAATTCCTGCTGCTACTTTATCTATAACTTGCGAGCCTAAAAGAATTGCTTTGGCAAATGTGCTTATTGATGAAGAAATCTGCTCTCCGCCTGTCAATTTACTGGTTGCTACGGGAGATCCTCCAATACCGGCAGCACCAACTGTTACATCTGGAATTAAGGCCGTAGCTCCGGCAGCAATTTCCATTATTGAACCTATAGTAAAACCAATGATCGAAACACCATTTAGAACCAGCGTGGTAATTTCAAGCTCATTCATGTATTCTATATCGGTATAATATTTCTGTCTTTCTTCTGTAACTTTTTTAGTTCTTTTTAAAACTTCAATTTGTTCTTTGGATTCTTTTATCTGTAAAAGCTTAACGTCACGAACAGAGTTTAAAACTTTAAGTTCTAATTCGCTTCGCAGCAACGACATTGCTTCTCCGTCTTTCTTCTCTAAAGCAATTAATAATGAGTTTCCTAAACCTCTTACTTCCTGAGCAAGTTCTGTTGCTTTTTGCGAAAGTATATTAAATCTATAATAAGGCGCCGGTGCGTTTAATCCCGCAATAACAGCTGAAATATCCATTCCTGAGGCGGCAGCTCTAACCAGCATTGCCGGATCTATTGGCGGAGCAAATAAAGCTAAACTGCGTTCTACTCCATCAATGTTTTGGCAATGGCGTATTTTAAATAATCGGTCTGCAATGCGTGCCCAATATTCTAGCATTTTATCATTTTCCGGAATACAGAAATAGAGCATTGATAACGTAAAAGAAGCGCCCGGCAATTCGGCACCGCTTTCTGGCAGAATAGAGAGATCAGGAATTAAATTTTCTAAATCTATCAGCGCATTTCCAAAACTGTCTAAATTACCTTTGATTTGATTATAAGTCTGATAAGGCGGTTTTACTAATGGCGGTACAATTCTGGGTTTTGGACCAAGAACTTTATCTGCCAGAATATACATTTGGGTTGCCTGTGCAATAGACTCCATTGTATCTTGTCTAAATAAATAATCTCCCCATTCGATTAAATTATCCAGATATTTCATCAGCAATGTTTTTTGGTAGGCAACTGGTCTAAACCTCGCAATTACATCTGGTCTAAAGGGTTTGTCTCTCCATTGAATAATCGAATTTTGAAGATTGACAGCTCCATCGAATTCTTCATTTTTAACATTATAAAGCAACTTGTCGATTCTTTGATTAAGATAATCAATATCCTGATTAAGATAAAAAGGTTTGGTTACCCAATATTTTTGAGGTGTATTACCATGTAAGGCTCCTGTAGGGTTAAACATATAATGAAACCAAGTCATAGATTCTTCAAATCGCTGATTTTTGGTTAGTTTTGTTGCAATCATCAACGGAACATGAAAAAATAATTCCCAGTTGTAACAGCTGTAGGTTCCTTCTACACTAAAATCTACATCTTCAATTGGATACGACCATTTTTTTGATCCGTCTGGATATGGTGTTAATGATTTTGGAATCATTAATGGATTTGGATTGTAATATTCCTCAAAATTAAAACTTGATTTTTGCATTTGAGTTGACCTTTTCATTAATTCTGGAATGCCTTTGTTGTAAAAAGCAGCCCGAAGCGGGCAAACCAACGGATGATACATGTTTTTAAATTGTTCTCCGTATCTCAAACCTTTTTTAAGTTTAAGTTTTTTTATTATTTCATTAAAATTTTCATAATCAGACCCGCCTATTAAGGCATCGTAAAATTTGTCAAACTCTTCATAAAAAGATAATTCTTTTATAATTTCTTTAAATTCATCATCAACAATCATTTCTGCAATAAATGTTTCATTTTGCGCCGGAGTCGGGTTTGGAATTGCTTTATATTTCAATTGCATTTTATTGAAAAAACTCGCAATATCATCAATGAGTTTTAAGGCATCTTTAGCAGTTTTCTTTTTACTGTCTGTAAATAAAGAAACGTTTGGCGAATTTCTTCTGTTTATGTTTCTTTTATAATATCCGGGAATAATAACATAAGCATGATTGCTGTCTTCTTTAAAATAAGGAAGCAGTGTTCCCATCGGAATTTTAAATCTGTTTCTTCGAACATTATTAAAAAGGGCATTGTCTTTTCCTTCGTTATTACTAAAAAAAGAAAGCAGCTGGAAGATAAATGAAACCAAGTCTATATTGGTAAATTGATGCGGATAGGAAATCCTGAATCTTCCCGGCGTGGCTGCAAGAATAGGTGTATAATCTCCTGAATGAAAAATTGTAATACCGTTTCTAACCGAAAGATCGTCGCCAGCAACCTGATTTTGCTCTGTATATTTATTTTTTAATAATTGCGTATCATTAAAATCCGGTAAGAAATCTGGAAATGAAATTTGAAAACTTTCATCAAAAATCAGTTCCGGATAACCTTTACAGCCTGCAATATTAAATATTCCGTTTAATGTCTGCGGCGATTCTGAGTTAGGAGCTTGTTTAAAAAGACAAATAACTTCAGAAATTGGAAAATTAGTCGTTTTAGGAAATGAGAAATAAGTTAGATAATAAATATCTCTTTTAAGATCTTCGGGATCATTCGTATAATAATTTGGAGTGACTATACTATCGACCGAAACTTTTTTAGGAAGCCATTTATTATTAGCAAATTCACTTACGGCGAGTTGTATTTTTAATTTGCTTTTTGCCTTATCTGTTGTTACTTCTTCGCCAGGCGATGCACTTGGCATTGTTGCTTTTTGATTTGGATCTAGTTCTTCAGAAAAAATTGGCCATGCGAGCGTTAATCTGTTGTTTCGTACAAATGTAATAAGATGATCGCCGGTAATGTCTAATTCTACTTTTTCCCACGGTGTCCATGTCGCTTCATTTTCAAACTTTCTATAATAATAAATATGAGGATCGCCGCCTTTTGTTCTGGCAAATACATGCATTGTTTTTATATCGGTCTGATAGTAGCTCGCAACGACTTCTAAAAAGGCAATAACGTCTAATTTTTCCATATAATTTGCCAATGCCTGCCCTGCCGAAAAATCGGTCAGCTCACTTTGCTGTAATTCATTTTCAAATTCTTTAAATAAAAATGTTTTTTCATCGCGCAGCTCAGATTCGATCCAATTTTCGGGATAAAGAAAAATCTTGCGGTTGGCTTCCCAGACACGGTAATTTTTCATCCATTTCCATTGATTCCAGCTGCTGTCTATATCTACATCTGCGGCCGCTTTTGGTTCTAATCCCATTAAACAGCGCTGTACAAAAACCTGAATCGCTCCGTGTGCCTGTACAATTCGAGATGACGGCATACAGGATTCCATTTCTACATCTACTAAGAAATAATCAAATAAATCATTTTCATCTTTCATTTCTTCATTTACAGCCAATAAATAAGCGACTAATGCATCACGCTTTTTCGGGCGTATGGCGTTCATTATCTCTTTTAAAGTCTCTAACCAGGTGTCTTCATCATAGCGTGATTTAAGAGCCGTACGCAGGGTTTTGACATCGGCAGCGGTCAAACCTAATTTCAGATAATTTGGAATCTTTGCAACTGTTGTACCTAATTGCAGCAAATATTCCATGGCATCAATTATAGCATGCCAGTTTTGTGCCTTATTATAATGTTTTAAATTAGAAGTTCCAGGAAACAAAAAAGAATCTAAAGACTGAAACTCTTCTTTATCATAACTGAGCAATAATGCCAGCTGTTCAAAAAACAAATTTTGTTGTTGTGCTGTGGGATTATTTAGCTTGCCGAAATTTTCTAATAATCCGAAAAATGAAATAGGCTGTTCAGGATCTAACGGATTTATTACGGGTTCAAATTGCTTTGATAAATCGATAATTCCAACTAAATTCTCATAATCACTATAAGTAGCCGCAGTCTGCGAAGCTTCAAAAGGAATATTATCAAAAGCAAACCAATTTAAGTCTTTACTATTTTTAAAAAACCATTCGATCTGAACAGTGCTTAATTTAAACGGATTTATAACAGCTATAATTTTAGTCAGCAAATCGATAGCTTCATGCTGTACAGCAGGAGTTGTGGTTGTAATTGCCGGCAGCACAGGCGGAAGACCGCTTTTAATATTAAGTTCGGGAGCCAATAAAACAGAGGAAATAAAGGCATCGCCTGAACCTGATTTTTTTAATTGAGCATATTTTAAAATTATTTTTACCAACTCTAAATCTGCTTTTAATGCTGTATTCAGCGTTTGCTGCAAAGTATTTTGTTTTGCAACCGCCAGATTAAATACGGCAAGAGTGTCAAGAAGTTCTTTGATCAGTTTTTTGCGTACAATTTCAAAAGCTTCTTTTGTGTTTTTAAGAGCCAATGCGGTGTTTACTTCATTTGCTTCGGCAGTTTGCAATTGTGCTTCGGCTGTTGCTAAATCTGATGGATTTGTTGCTTCTGCAACATTTTGCTGTTCATTTTCAACAGCTTCAATTGCAAGTGTCTGATTTGTATTTGCTGTATTAAAATTATCAGACGCTGCGGTCAAAGACGGAAAAATCGCAGTTATAGAAGAGATATCAAAATAAGAACTTAATCTGGCATCAAGATATAAGGCTGCATTACTAAAAGAAACACTCACTGTCTCATCTCCGGAATTATTTGTCCATTTAAAATTCCATTGGGCATCAATAAAACTTGTTATAATTTTAGAATCATTTTCGTTAATTCCTGCCAGCTTGGATAGTTCTGTTTTTAAAGCTGTTTTTTGTTCTTCGGCTGTAAAAACATCATTGTACGTTGATTTATTTGAATCGATACTAAGCTGATATTCCTTTTGAAGTTTCTCAATTATCTGTTTTCTTTTTTCTTCTATATTCAGAATAACTGGGGCTTCATGTTTTAATATATATTTTATCTCTTCTGGTTTTAAAGGCGATTTTTTTATATCTTCTGCTGCTTTTATAAAGTCCAGCGTTGCCTGCGGAGAATCAGAAAAATCAATTGCTGTGAGTTCTTTTAGTATTATAAAATCAGAAACTTTTAGTTTTAGCTTTTTTATAAGGTGCGCTGCGCCGTATAAGTAACTCAAATTAGAAAACGTAAGATCTGCATTTGGCAATAATAACAACAGTTTGTCTAAATCTTCTTCTTTAAGCTGCAAACACAAAGCTACAGAAGCTTTTATTGGAGTTATAACTGCTCCGGTATCTAAATTTTGCGGTAATAAAGCATTATCAATAAAACCATTTTTGGCTTTGTTTAAAAAAATCTGATAGTACAAAGGTTTTGGTAAATCATCTGCCAAAACTTCAAAAGGAATTTTTCCGTAAAAACCAATTAACTGTTCTAATTTAATTCCGGTTTTTACAGCAATTTCTAATAAATCAGAAGCCATAATAAGACATCTGTCTCCATTTGATATTCCGTCTCCGTTGTCATCTGTTGCATCCAATTTTCCGCGTCCCAATTTTGGCTGACTGATGATTTCATCCAGCAATTCAAATTTTATTCCTGTTTTTTTCTGCAGACGCAAAAATCTGTGCATGCGGTCTAAAACGGTTAAATCAAGGTTTTGTATTTCTTTTTTTGAAGTATCACAAGAAATCTTTTTCTCGGTTACTGTCGGATCATCAAAATTGTGTTTTATAAAAAGATTGTCATTTTTGTCAATAAATTTTAGTTTTAAAAACAAATCAAGTTCTTTGAAACTCAAATTTGTTTTGTCTAAAAAATGATCTACTTCTTTTAAATAATTAACCGGATTTCCAGGAGGAGGCACATTCCAAAACAATTGCTGCGCCGGCCCATTATTTGGCGAAGGAGCTTTTGTTATTAATTCGCGTTCTCTTTTATTCAATCCCAGTTTTTCTGCCGCAATCTCGCCATCTGCCGGAATGGTGCCAACTTTAAAAGTTTTCATTAAATCACCGCGATTAACATCAAAACGATTAAAATAAGCTTTTGCCTCGGTATGATTTAAATCAAAAGGAAGTTTAAAAGCAAAGGCTTTGTTTTGCAATTCGTGATACGTGCTTACATTTACATATTCTGGCGCGGCATCAAGTTCTTCTGCCGTTGCAAAAGTCTGTTTTAAACGGTATATTTTATATTGTTTTCCTGCCGGAATTGTTTTTTCGTAAACTATTTTAAAAACAACTTTTTTGTCTCTTAAATAATAAACCGGATTAACCGACTCAAAAATTCCGGTATCGATTACAACTGCTTTGTCTGTAATTTCATAATTGCAGGGAATAAAAACTGAAGTTCCCAAATCCGGATCTGTCAATTCTATCTGGGCATTTTTTACACTGTCTAATAAATCCTGAGAAATCAGGCCCGCTACAGGATTTGCGTCTTCGGCTAATTTTCCTGTATACACAAAATGATTGTTTGGCGCAATTGCTTCTTCCAGAATTTCGCACACCAAATCTATATATTTAACCGGTGTATTTGCATTTTCGCATCCTAAATCAATTTCTCCTAAATCCGGACGACGTTTAAAAAGCTCGTCTTTTGCAAATTTTGCTGTTAGATTTGTGGTAGTATCTTTTACTAATCTGCTGCTTAAAAATTCTAATATTTCGACCAAATACGCGGCCGGACTGTAAACAGAACGGCAATGCTCGCAGGCACATGTATCTGTGAGTTTAAAAAGGGATTTTAAGTTTGGAAAATCCTGACTTACTGCTTCAAGCTTTTTTGACAATGTTGTCGTTTCTAAAGAAGCCACATCTATGGCACGCATTGTATCCTGCAGTTCTCCTACAACCAGCATTGCTGCCATATTTATATTTTCTGCTTTTTTGATTATGAGATCTGCTTCTTTTTTTGACAAACCTGTTTTTGGTGCAATCTCTGCCAAAAAACGAGTTCTTCCTATTGCGGCAATGCTTTGTGCAGATTGTAAATTTTCTGCTCTAAGCGCATTGCTTTTACTGTAATTTGGCACCAGCTTAAATACACGCTGAATGGATTTTAATTCTTCTTTTGTTCCTTCGGCTTCTAAATCGGTAATTTTGTTTTCTTTTAGATAATGCTCAATATTATCTTCTTTTAAATCAAAATCTTCGTTTTTATCTAAAAAGGAAAGTATCTTTTTTTGATTGGTAAAAATTTGATTTTTTTCTCTTCCTAATTGTGCCGCGAATGCAGTGGTAGGAAATTCATTTTCCATTCTGCGTACAATATTAGAAGCAAATAAGTCTATGTTTTTCTTTTCTTCTTTTGTTGGCGTTTTGCCTTTTGCATCAGTAAGTTCTTTTACCCATTCTGTCTTATTTAATCGGGCTAATTTCCTGATTTGTACCGGTTCTTTTATTTTTTTTGATTTAATAATATGCGGAATTACTTCTGTTCCAATTCCAAAAACGCCGGATAAAGCAGTAAAAACTTCATGTTCTTTTTGATTTTCTTCTACGGTAAAAGAAGTGTTTTCCAGCTTTTCAAAAAAACTGCCCAGATCATTTTTATTTTCCTCAAAAAGCTGTTTTACTTCTTTAATCTTATCAGAATTAATTAAGCGGGTCACTTTTTCAAAAGCCCTTTTAGGGTGTTCGTTTTGATAATAAGCTGCCGCTTCTTCTGTAGAGCGCTGTAAGATTTGTATAGTTTCTTTTATCCTTTTTAAAACATCATAATTAACTACTGAATCATTTACAGCTTGTTTTAAATCTGTTTCTATTGTTTTAGGATCTGAGAGTACCGCGAAATAGTAAACCGCCTGCATATTTGAATCTATATCAATAAAAAGCGGTTTAGTAATTACTGCCGAAGCATTGTTTTTTAATAATGTGTTTTGGCGTAATAATGCATAAAAAAAAGGAGCTTCGATTTTTGCAATCCTTTCTAATTTATTGGACACGACCAAATGATGAATTTTGGCGGCGTCTATCTCTAATTCTTTTCCCAAAAAGGTAATATCCGGCTGTTCTTTTGTTTCCTGAAGATCTGTTACAGGGATTCTGTTTGCCAAAAATGTAACTTCTTTTAAAAGATAATCATATTCAATAACCTCATTAATTATAGAACCTTTGATCCTTATATTTATTTCTTCCTTAGGCGATGCATTAAATCGCACTTGATTTATATCTGAAGAAAACAGCAATATATTTTTTTCACTTGTAAAAACCTTAATCAAAATATCGGCTTCTTTTTTCCCGCGCCCAGATAACTGACTGTGAAACCAAGTAGTTTCATAAGAGCCGTCTTTTCGGGTTATGGTTTCCGAAAGCAATTCTTCACTTCGCATGTCTTTATCATAAACCGCAATTTTAAGATTTGCCAAGGGTTTTCTTTTATTATCAGTTAATTTACCACTAACTATATTGGGGTTTTGGGATTGAGATGCCATAATGATTTTGATTTTAGATTGATATTATTTTAAAAAATTGTTTCATATAAACATTCCTTCAACAAAAAAATTAATTAAGGATAATAATTAAAACTTGGTATAAATACACCATCTCGCGTTCTACCCAAGCCCCAAGTCATAACACCTTCAGGGGTTCTAGAAATTACTGGTACTCCAGTTCCCATCATTTCACTTCCTATCTGTACTGCACCTCTTGGAGCTACAACTGTTGTCGTTAATCCTCTTCCATTTAAAATTCCGCTTAAAGATTCCCCAAATACAACTCCTTCTGAACATGGTACACCAGTCCTACATGATAATAGTCTTAAAGTTCCTCCTTGCCAACCTTGTCCTTGTAACATATCAGCTAATTCAACAGGATTTAAATCTCGTTCACCGATCCTAACAAAGCTCGCCCCTGCTTCTTCCATTATTGATGCTTCGGTTCTTACTCCATGTCCTACTAAAGCTAATTCATCTGCAGCTCCAATTGCTACCCCTTCTTCGAATATTGGAGCAGAACTACCGGCAAGATTTCTCCAAGCGGCAATATTTTCGGCAACAACTTCCGCACTTAATTCTTCACCTAGAAATCCTGGGCCAACTCCTTTTGGTGCAGGTGTAAAAAGTAATGCAATATTTGCCAATGCAGGTATAGCATCTGTATGATCTCTTCTTCCAGTATATTCAGCTACATTCCCATTTGAATCTATATAATTAATTGGAGTTTCAGAAATTAATTCTCTTATAGGTACATAGATAGAATGCTTTAGCCCTTTTAAAATTCCATAAGGAATTCCTAATTCCGGATACATATCCCATGGATTAGCTTCTAAGTTTAAAAACTGATCCCCCTCTCTTTGGATTCTTTCCTCATTAGTTTCTGCTCTTATTGTTGGTCCTTCAATTACTGCAGGTGGAGGTGGTTCTGGCGGTGGAGGTGTTGGTCTTCTTCTAACTGCAACTCTTGGCGGTGTAGAAGGAGTTGGAGCTTCATCAAGCGGTGTTGATTCTGTAGGACAAGCTTCAGCATGGCAGCTTAATGTTTCTTCATCCCAAACACCACAAGTCTCACCATCTGTTCCAGATGGATCTAAGACCATTACTGGATTTCCTTTACAATAAGCATACACATTGATACCATCACCAATGCCAATTGGGTCTGTATTGAGCCATCTTGCTAACCACGCTATATAATATCTTGCCGAATGATATTCGAGACCTGTTTCTTCGTCACGTTCCATTCCTGTAAAACGATACCGTTTTGCTGTGGCTTTTATAGTGGCATTCTGTGCTTGATAAGCCGTAGTTCCAAAAGGATGATATTCTTCGTAACTTATTATCTGTGCATTTTCATCCAGCTCTAAGGCTGAAGATCCTAAATGATTGTGTAATTGATATCGAGTTAATCTAGCGCCTTTTTTATCTTCGGGCGGTGGTGACAAAGTTGTATTTTCTTTGATGGTATCAATCATTGCAAACCTATTTCCTTTATCTATCAGACTTAAGGTTTCCCGTTCAAAAACAATCGTATTACTTTGATATTTTCTAAAGGTTTCATAACCTCCAATATAAATTCTTTCGTTTTTTATTGTTGGAATATTTCCTTCAGAAGCACTGTTTTCTGTTATTTTTCGAATACGCTGTCCTTGTCCATTATATTGATAATAAGTAGTTTCTGCAGTTCCATTGCCTGGATTTACTTTTTGCCTAATGGTTTTGATAAGTTCTTCTTTAAAACTCCAGCTCATTTCATCTAGATGCGGCATTTCGGTAATAAACCCGTGCGTTGTATGATGTTTATAAACATAGGTTTCTGTTCCTATTTTGGTATTTTTTAAACGATTATTATTTTTTTCATATTCATAAATCCGCGTCCAATTATTTGCCGATGCCTGATGGCGCATTTCTTCTATATTGCCCACAAAATCATATTTATAACTTTGTGTATAATTGCGTACAGACATTATATCTCCATTATTATGGGTGTGCATATAAGACAGATCGTTCCAATTGTCTTTGTTTGTAAACGAAAGTGCTGCATCATTTTCGCGTCCTTTGGCTTCTATTAGTCGATACAGTGCATCATAAGTGTATTGTGAATCGCCTGTTATTTTTTGATTATCAAAAAAAGCGACTGGGATATTTTTGTCTTCAATGTGCGTAATATTCCCCACAGCATCAAAGGTGTAATACCAATCTTGCAGCGGATCATTATTTTTTCGTTTGGTTTGAATATGATTTACACAAAATGTCTTTTTATCATAGAAAAATGTTGTTATTACATCATTTCCATAAATAATTTTAATACGCTGTCCTTTTTCATTATAATCAATATTTTTTATATATACCTGTGAGAGTGAAGGAGAATTATGCTGCACTTCTTGCCCATTAAGCAATCCAGATTCGTTATAGGATGCTGTGATTATACTTCCATCTTCTGCGGTTTGTCTGGTAACTCTTCCCAAAGCATCTGTTTCTGCAAAAGAAGTAAAACCTAAACCCGGTTCTAAATCAATACTTAAATTGGCATCGGTCCAATTGACAGTTTCCTTATATTTTTTAAATAATTTCTGTGTAGTAAAAAGCGGCTGTCCTTTAAAATCATATTCCGGAGTCAGCATTACTCCTCCGGTATCATAAAGTGCAATAGGTTTTCCTAAAACATTAATGGCCTGCAAAGCTGTTTCATTGCTTCTGTCTGGTAATAAAAGGCTTTCTGCATATATTATCTTTTGAAATATATTGTTTAATAATACACTGCTTTCTCCACCCAAAATTTTGCTGTAAACGGGACGATGAGACGAGTCATAAAAATATTGAAACTCATGATTTCGCTGATCCCAGGTTCGGAGCGGATTACCCAAAATGTTTAATAAAAGCCAGCGCTCACCAGAATCCATGCTGTTTTGATAAACCAAATTCCCCAGCATATCATATTTATACTGCATTACAATATTTCCTAAATTACTGTTTTCAGTAATTTGTCTGGCATCAGTAACGGTGCGTAAATTGCCTTCGGTATCTAAAAATATCTTGGTTTTATGAAACTCTACTTCATTAGTTATTGGATTAATATTATGTTCAATTGATAAAACAGGTCTTCCTAAAGTATTAAAATGCAAAATATTTGGTGTATCAGCATGTTTGGCTGCTTTGTCGGCGGCCGTTTTTTCTTTTACGGGATCTTTTCCTTCGGTTAAAAGTTCGGCATCAATAAGCCTGTTGCTGCGGTTTTGATACCATAATGATTCTAGAACAGTATCACTGGAATCATAAACGGTTTGTTTCCAAGAATCAAATTCTATTTTTGTAAAAGTATCATCTGGCATTTGGGTTTTAATCAACCTGCCTATTGCGTCATAAAACATTATTGGTGTAACGCCCGTTTCTACTAATTCTTTATAATTTTCATACTTCCATGTTATCGCAAAATAAGGTTCATATTGTTTTACTGCTTTTCCTTTATTGTTTTTTATAGTCCTTCCGTTGCCAATCCACCGCAGTTGTTTTGGAATGCCTGCATCTGTATTTATTTCTGTGATAGAAATTGTGTTGTTTGGATTAACAGTGACCTGTTTTGCAGCGCCCGGCTCTGCCTGTAATTTTTTCATGATTACTTCACCTATTCCATTAGAATACTCAAATGCGATCTGAACGGGTGAATCTGGATTATTTTTAAAATGCTGTTCTCTTGCTATTGAAACTGTTGTAGCCGGCTGTCCTGAATTTAAGTAGTTTTCAAAATCATAAAAAAAACGGGCAGAAGAATGTTTTAATAATTCTTTTCCAATAACTGTAAGCTGGACTGAATCCGGAGCTTGAAAAAAACTTGCTATTAATGCTGATTCTGTATTATCTGTTATTTCTGAAATACCCGCAATTTCATCGGCTTCACTGCCTTTTCCCATTATTGCAATTGCTTTTACTAAACCCAGTTCATCGCAAACCGATTCAGAATAATTGCCATTTATGTCCTTCATTTTTTTGGGAGAAAGGGTTCTAAAATTAAAGCTTTCGACTTTGGTTTTATGGCCTAAATTGTCTTGGATTTCTTCTATAAAAAGAAAATAATCTTTGTAATATTTAACTTTGGTTTCGGCTTCATAAGGGTCTTTATACAGAATTGGCAGATAGAATCTGTTTTTGGCATTTGCTGCAGTTTCTCCTCCATTTAAAAATTGTGTTGTACCAGACTGAATCCACCAATTATCATCGTTTTCACTGTGCACAAATTTTCCTTCTGTAAGTAATGTATCGTCTACTTTATCCTCATAAATATTTTCTAACAATTCTGGCGTATAAGCCAGCTGATGATTTTGGTAAGATATTGCCAAAGAATCTAATTTGCCTAAAGGCAAACCTGTCAATAAATTGTTGTTATAATAAAAAGAACGAGCGTGTTCTATTAACCTTTTTTGTGTACCGCTTGCTACGCTATTATTGTATTGAAAATAAGGCACAACTGCAGAAGAATCAAAAATATTGTAAGGCGGTAAGCTGTGCGGATTATCAAAATCTTCAATTTTAAATAAACCTGTAGGGTTTTCAAATTTATTTCCTTTTATATCGTACGTTTTTGTTTCTGATGGCAGTCTAAGCCGATATTTGTTTTCTTCTATAATGTCGTTGGTAAAATTATTCTGAGTGTAAATTACTATTGTTTTATTCTGTTCTGTTTTTGCTGCATCGGGAAGTGAGGCATCTTCTAACAAGCGCGGATAAACTATTGATGCCGATTCTATTACATTGGCATACTGATCTAATTTTATATTTAGATTATGGGCTATTCTGGGATCTTCGGTATTACGTTCATAATTATAAGTAACGGCTTCGCTTTCTTTTACTATAAAAACAGCGTATTTATTTTTGCCTTTTGGCTGCAGCAATTCGATAATACAATTATGGGTACTTACAGAAAACGGGGTTAATTCTTTTTTAACTGCGTCATCGCTATTTTCGAATTTTATGGCATCTTTTGCAAAAATTTCAGATCGTAAACTCATTCCTTTGCAGGCTCTCAAAGCTTCGCACCATTCATCGCCGGAGAGTTTTTTTAAAACCTGTTCGTCAATTCCGGGTGCCAAAATTATTTTTGCTTCCGGAAGTTTTCTTTCGTTATGTATAACATTAATGTCCAGTTTCCTGTTCATTTCATTATACCAATAATCATTTTCGAACTGATTTAAAATTTTATCTTTTCGCAAAAATGCACCGGTATGATACCAGTTTTTAGATATTACAGGTTCCTGATGCAGTACTTCTTCAGTTATATTAGCGGTATCGCTTTTTACCCAATGTTCAAATGTTTCAGCATCAATTTGTTCTACCATTCCAAAACCACGAAATTCTCTTTCTTGGTGATCGTAATAACCATGATGATATTTGTATTCGCTTACAAACTTATAACCCGATATTTTATCTCGGGTTGTGGTTTTAGAAACGCAGTAAACAGGAAAATGTAATTTGGTTACCCAGGGTTTGCCGGCTTTTTTATCTTCTAAGTAAAATTTGGTCGAAGGAGTATATTCTAATGCCGTTTCTTTTCCCATATTATTAATATAGCCTATCATAACATGAGCTTTCTTGCTGTTCATAAGGTCAATATACCGCAAAGGTTCATTTGCATCTTTTGGAAGAGAACTTGACCAGACAATACAGGACAATCCATTTCCTAATAAATCGGTTAATGCGATTTTTGACTGCGAATAAATTTCGGGAAACGGATCAATTTCAAAAGGAATTGTGCTAAAACGATTCCCGCTTAGATTTTTCCAACAGCTGAATTTATTCTTGCCTAGATAAATAATATCTGCTGTTCCTGAACCGTCAATATCTGATAACCGCAAATAAGATGGATTAAAAGAATCGGGATGATCAAAAACCGGCGCATTATCCATTGCTACTTTGGCACCAAAATTACCGTAACCTAAGTTTGGCCAATAACAAATTTCTCCATTACGGATTCTTAAAATATCTATCATGCCGCTGCCAGACATATCGGCTAGATAAATAGTTTGTTTTTCATCGGCAAAAACAATATTGGGACCTGATTCTTCATCAAATGATTTTGATGTTTTTTTGGATGCGGTATATCCGTTTTTACCATCAGATTCGTACCATGTAAAAACCTGATCTTCAGAAATTACAACTTCTGGTTTTCCGTCTCCATTTAAATCCAGCATTCTTGTATTGACATCACTGAAATTGATGTTTGGCATTGCTTTAAAAGATTTAAAACCTTCCCATTCGTCATCGTCATTCAGTTCAAAAAAACCTTTTGGTTCATCATTTAAACTTACAAGCTGTTTACCTCCGTCGGCATCGAGATCTGTTAAGTGAAATTGCCCGCCCACTCCGGAAAAAGAAGGTTTTGGCGAGACTAATTTTGCTTGTTCAAATTTTCCGTCTCCTAAGTTATGTTTGTAATACCAGCCAGTTCCCTGCTCTGTTAAAAGCCCGGATAAACCTTCATTATATAAATCGACAAACTGATATTGCTGTTCGTCTAAACCAATAGGCGCATGAATTAAATCTTCTGGTAAAACAGATTCAATTTTATTATTCCATTCATGTTTTTGATAATTAAACTCCATCGGCGGGAGCTTTTTATAAGAATAAGATCCATCAGTTTTTTTAATATAACCATAAGAGCTTATCTTTTTTAAGAAGGTAAAATCCTGCTCGACAGCAGTATCGTATTCAAAATTTAAAGATCTAACGAGTGTTTTTTTATCTGATTTATCTGGTTTTACGGCCATTTCATCCAAAACATGAAACAATAAAACCCGATTGCATAAACGTGTGGTTCTAATTTCAAATCCGGTTTTATATTCTGAAAAAGCATCAGGGCGGAAATTCCAGTTGTTTATTTTTTCAAAAGATTCATTGATTGTGTCTGTGGTTCCGTAATCAAAAACGGTCTGGAACATAAAATCTGTTTCAGAGGGGAAAGCAGTTTCAAATCCTTCGTATGGCGTTTTGTTTCCGTACAATACTTTTTCAAGATAAAGATTAGAATAGGTAATTAAACCCTCTTTTAATCTGTTTTTATTGTGCAGCAAAGATTCATCAAAACCCGTTTCATCTTCTTTTTTATAAATATACTGCGAACAATTTCCTTTGTCATCAAATACAAATTCCGGAAACCATGTATATATTTTTCTTATATCATTTGGGCAGTAAAGTATCGAATTATCGGTCCAGCCGTATAAAGTTGTGGCATTATCTTTAGTTATAACCCGCCATTTTATTCTGGCGGTGCTTTTTTCTGTCCATCTTTCTATGCGCCCAAATAAGCCTTCTATTCTTGGTCTGTAATTTCTAATTACAAAAAGCCCATCTGTAGAATCTCTTTCATTTATTTCGTATTCATCATCGGAGCCTTTTATAAAATTACCGTCATCGTCTTTTTTAAATTCAGGAACCAGATCTTCTGTCTCAGAAAAAAGAAAAGTATCAGAATTAAGGGAATCCAGATATTGCGGAATTTCTTTGTCTGTTTTTCTTTTTATGGATGAAAGACTTAAATTCCATCCTAAACCAAAAATTCCATTTCCCGAACCGGAACTATACGAAAGTCCTAACGAAGGTGATGCGCCGCGAGCGGGCGAAAAAGGAAGTGCTACCGAAAAAGAAGCTGTTCCGTTTGCTGCATTGACCGAAAATTTTTCGTCTATGCCTTTAATTGCACCTCCGCCTTTGGGCAAAGAAATGGAAGGAATCTCGATTGAGTTTGATTTCGTTTTTCCTTTATCTGTTTTAAGGAAATCACTGCCGGGTTTGTTTTCTGATATTTCTTTCATTACTTATTTTTTTATGCATGAGGCAAAGGCAAATAAGGAAAAACGTTATCGGCTTGTAAGTAAAAAGTTAATTATATAGCTTATAAAAATATTTATTACTTATTAGAATTTGTGTTTAACATTTCTTATTTCTGAAATAAAAAAACACAAAATACTGATATAAAGATATTTAAGATATCAAATATAATTAAAATAAAAGACAAACCTTTTTATTTTTAAAAAAACAGAAGATTATTCTTAAAAAATAAAAATCAATATATGTAAGAAAAAAAAAAGCCTGTAAAGTAGAATCTTTACAGGCTTTTTTTATTGAATAATAAATAGAACGTTATTTTTTTTCATCCACAAAAACATATAATTTCTGGATTTTACTGTTTTCAATTACAAACAAATCCATTCCCGAAACTACAGCAGGTTTTGCTTTTGAGCCAAACTGCCAATACAAACGAACTACATTATGATTGGTCTCAACTGATTTGGCGGTAAATGTAAATTCAGGATTTTTGGTATGAAGGTCAACAATAAATTTACTGATTTCATCATTTCCTATAGCAATAAAATGACGGTCTACCATTTCTATATCAGATACGTAAAACTGATTTAATAATACATTTCGTTTTGCTGCGTCTTTTTCATTCCAAATTTTAAGGTGGCTTTCTATGAGTGCTGTATTCTTTTTAGAATCGTAATCATTAGCAAAAGTTTTTGGTTTTGCACTGTCTTTTGGTGACCACAAAACTGTTTTTGGATTGGCTTTTTGATATCCTTTTCCATTTGGGTAAGAAACCAATTCCATTTTAGCCCCCCAAGGCGTTTCAAAGTAAACCCATGTTTCTCCCGCTGTATCTCCAGAAGGTGTTAAAAAAGGTTCTCCTATTATTTTTACACCTTTGCTTTTTAAAAATTTCACACTTGCGTGAATGTCTGAAACGTAAAAAGCAATATGTGTTGCGCCTAAATCATCAGATTTTGGATTTGTTTTACTGCCTTGATTATCTGCATACTGAAACACTTCGATACTTGCGCCAGTTCCTGCGTTTATCATTTTTATAGTTACTGCTCCTGTTTCAGGATTAATGTTATTCAATTCTTTCCAGGCTTTATCAAGCGGTATTGGGCCTAGTTGCGTAACTGGTGTAAAACCAAGAACATCGCTAAAAAATGGCATTGCAGTATTTAGATCCGGAACATTAATTCCGACATGATCTATTCCGATTATTCCTGCGTGATTTTGCGCACTGATTTTTTCTGAAGCAGAAAATAGTATTATAGCATTCATAAGTACTGCTGCTGACGTTTGTAATTTCTGATTTGATTTTTTATGATTTGTTTTCATGACTTTTCTAAAATTCTTTGATATTTATAAACTGTTTAAGAAGTGGAATTAATTAGTATAAGCTGCTAACCATTTTGCTTTTATGTCGGCGCGTGCTTTTATGAATTCTTTATCGGTTCCCTGAGCAATGGCATCTAATGGAAAACGAAGTGGTCGCTCTCCTTTTTTCATGTTAACTAATTCAAGAATTCCATCAGCAATTGTCTGCGGGTTCATATCAAACTGAGCCATTTTTCCAAACAAAGCAGTTCCTAAAGCGTTAAATTTTTCTGTGGCAGCATCACCATATTGATCTACAATTTCCTGTTTGTCAGCATTAATTCCTGCTTTAGATCCGTTATTCATTTCTGTTGGATAAACACCCGGCTGTATGCTTACATTTTCAATTCCGTAATCGGCAAGTTCATCTTGCAACCCTTCTGTAAAACTTTCAACTACCAATTTTGAAGAGATATAAGGAATCATAAAAGGAAGTGTGTGACCGCTTGCTCCAGTGGTAATATTTATGATAAGACCACTTTTTTCTTTTCTCATAGAAGGAAGTACAGCCTGATACATACGTAACACACTGTAAACGTTTACATCAAACATTTTGCGAACCTGATCGATTGAATATCCTTCTAATAAACCAAAACCGCTTACAGCTGCATTATTGATAAGAACATCAATTTTTCCGTATTTGGTAATTATTTTTTCAAAGGCTTTTGTAACAGAAACATCTTCTGTAATATCGATATCTACTACTTCGATGTTGGCAATTGCTTCTAATTCTTTTTTTGCTGCTGCATTTTTATCATTTGTGCCGCGCATTCCTGCAATCACTGAATGTCCTGCATTAGCTAATGTTACTGCTGTAAGTTTTCCAAAACCTGTACTTGTTCCTGTAATAAAAATTGTTTTTGACATGATTTCTAATTTTAAATGTTTTATAATGTTTATAATATTTGTTTCTTTTGAACATTACAAAGTTGCGCCGAATGTATCAGCTGCACATTGATTAGAAATAAGTAAAAACTTGATCTAGATCAAGAGTTTGGAGCGGGCATAAAAAAAGGAGCTTAAAAAGCTCCTGTCAAGTATTATTTTTTTGCCGTTTGTTTTCGTATTCGGCTTAGTGTTTCCGGGGTCATGCCAAGATAAGACGCAATCATGGTTTGTGGAATTCTTGATGCAAAGGCAGGATATTTATTGATAAAGTTTAAATATTTTTCTTCCGCAGTTAAAGTAAGCGACCCCTGAATTCGGTTTTGTGCAGCTATAAAACTTCTTTGTAAAATAGTATTCACCATATTATTAAATGCCGGAATCTCTCTGCAGAGCAGTTCAAAATTCTCATGTGTAAATAAGACCAGTTCACTATCTTCTATGGCATCAATATTAAAACGGGACGGCTGCTGAAACATGAGACTTTCCCGGTCGCCTGTCCACCAATTTTCAATACTGAAACTATTAATATGTTCGCTTCCTTTTTCATCAACAGAATAAGTTCGCAGGCATCCTTGCGTAATAAAGGCGTCATATTTCCAGATATCTCCTTCCTGTAGAAGATATTGTCTTTTTCTAAGTTTTTTTATAATTGCAAACGATGCTACACGCTCTGATTCTTGAGGAGTCAAAGTTGATTTTTCTTCAAGATATTTTTGGAATACTTCATACATAGATTGTAAAATTATATAAAAGTTTTTAATAATTTAAGTTCATTTTTAAAAATCAAAAAGCCTGAAAATTCTATATTTTCAGGCTTTTAAATTTATTTATTTTATGTTTCTTAATAAGTGCCAGAATCCAGCTTACTTGGCATCAAACCATAATTTTGTAGTTAATAAGTCTTTTCCCTGAGCCGCTATTGCTGCTTGGTAGCTAGAGCCATTTAATGATTGTTCTGTACCCGGATAGAAGAAACGAGAAGGAATCTGTCCGTCTAAAACCGTAGACGGTCCAGCTTTAAGTACCGGATAGTCAAGTCTTCTCCACTCCACAAAAGCATCAAGACCTTGTCCGTAGAATGCAATCCATTTTTGTGTCCCTATTGATTTAGCATAATTTGATGCATCATACTTTACAGTTGCCTGATTTAAATAAGTCGTTACAGTTGTTGCATTGGTAATACCAAATTGATTTAACGATGCAGTAATTGCATTTTTATAAAACTGTTCTGCATCTCCGGCAATATAACCACGTGCTGCTGCTTCTGCAAGATTAAACAACGTTTCAGAATACGAAGCAATTACGGCCGGTGACTGCGAAGTCAGGAAGTAAGTTCCCGGTTTTGATGTTTTGGCAAAACCCTGACTATTAGCATCACTATTTGACAATCCGTTTGCACCACCAACATATTTACCTACAGTTGCATCAGATGGTAATTGCGCATAAACAGGCAAACGCGGATCTGATAATTCGTTTAATTTATCAACCAATGTTTTCGATATACGGAAATCATCGCGGGTTTCAAACCAAGCCGAAGCCGGATTTTGCTGAGGCGAACTGATATAAACAAACTGAAAAGTTTCTGCATTACTGCTAATTAAACCTGCAGCATCAGTTGTTGCGTCAATTGCAGCTTGTTTAGCTAAAGCCGGTTCTTTATCTGAAATTCTTAACGCTATACGTAAACGAAGCGAATTTACCAGTTTTTTCCATTTTAAAATATCACCTTTATAAGCCAAATCACCAGTTACAGCGCCATTTGTTGTACTTAATAAAGATTGGGCTTTTTTCAAATCCTCCAGCAATCCTGTATACACTTCTTTTTGAGTGTTATATGCCGGCGTTACTTTTAGTCCTGCTTCTTTATAAGGAATATTTCCGTAAGCATCTGTCAACAATAAGAATGTCCATGAACGTAAAGTCAATGCAATTCCTTTATAATTTGAATTCGCCTGCTGATCTGAGAAATTCAGAATCGTGTTCAAATCCGTAATTAAGGTTGCATATCCGGTATTCCACAAAGTAATGAAAGAACTGTTAGATACATCGTATGTGTCTGGTTCTGTATATTGAATTTTAGCCCAATGTTGTACAAAAAGCAAAGACGAGTTAAAATTATTGTCTGATCCCCAATATAAGTCAGCACCTTGTTTTAATGATCCTGTTAAAAGGTAAGGCGCTAATGGAGTTTCGGTTGCATTTGGATTTTTATTCGTATCATCCAGGTTGTCGCTGCAAGAGCTCAACGTTAATGCAAATAGAAATATATAGGATAAGTTTTTTAGCATGATTCTGTGTTTTTAGAATTTAAGATTAACATTAAGGCTGAAATTTCTGGTAGTTGGCAATGTTAAACTCTCCAACCCTTGTGCGTTTCCAGTATTGAAAGCAGATTCAGGATCTATATTTGGTACGTCTTTATAAATAAAGAAAAGGTTACGACTTGCTGCAGTAATACTTGCTCCTGCTAATCCCAGTTTTTTAGTAAAGCTCTTATTTAAATTATAAGTAAGTTTTACTTCTCTTAGTTTTACATAAGATGAACTGTAGATATAAGCTTCACTAATATTGTATGATGCTTTGTAATATTCCTGCGCACTAATAACCTGAATGTTAGGAGTTCCATCAGCGTAAACTCCGTTAAAAATCATACCGTCGTCATATACCGTTACTCCACTTGGAGCTACTCCGCCTGATACCAAAGTTCTTCCATTACCAGTATTATTTCCTGGGTAATAGTAACTTAACCCGCCATTGGCTGCATCACGTCCCGGCATTGTTTGAGCCAGTACGCCAGTATAATTACCCGTTCTGTTCGTTCCAGAAAAAATCTGTCCGCCTACACTTGCATCAATAAGAAATGAAAGTTCAAGATTTTTATAAGTCAATGTGTTGGTAACACCAGCTAAATAATCCGGAGTATAATGTCCTAATATTTTCTTTGCAGGATCAGCTTTTGGCAGTCCGTTAGCACCAACTACTATATTACCGTTTGCGTCACGCTGATAAGCTGTACCATAAAGTGCTCCGTAAGCTTGTCCTACCGATGCCAATACATCTACACCGCCAGAAGTACCGATGGTATAGTTTTGAATATTTCCATCGTAGTCAAGAATCTCAACTTTACTTTTATTACTTGAATAATTTAAACCAACATTCCATTTAAAATTATCTGTTTGAATAGGATTTCCATCCAATTGAATTTCTATACCGTGGTTGTTTATTTTTCCTGCATTGATTAATTGCGAATTATAACCACTAGAGGCTGTTGTTTTTATCTCCAGAATCTGGTCTAAACTATTGGTGTTATAATAAGCAACATCAAGATGTAATCTATTTTTAAAGAATGAAGCTTCTAAACCAAATTCGCTAGATCGCGTTGTTTCCGGTTTCAGGTTCTCATTAAGTTTTTTCTGAGAAGAGGTTTGAATTGGATTTCCGTCAAAAGCAGTTTGAAAATTATAAACCGTAGACAATTGATATGGATCTGCATCGTTACCCACTTCAGACCAACCGCCACGAAGCTTTAAGAAATCAAGCGTGCTACTTTTTAGATTCAAAGCATCAGATAATACTAAACTACCATTAATAGAAGGATAAAAATAAGAACGGTTACTGCTTGGTAATGTAGATGACCAATCATTACGTGCAGTTAAGTTTAAAAATGCATAATTTCTAAACCCTAGTTGTGCAGAAGCATATCCACTATATACTTTCAATTTTGAAAATACGTTAGATGAAGTTAACGGATCTCTTGAATTGGTTAATGTATATAAATCAGGTACAGCCAAGCGTGGTGCTTTTTGATAATTGTTTGCATCGCTGTGACTACGGATATTGAATCCCGCAAGAGCATCCAAACTAAAATTATCATTTAGTTTTTTAGTATAAGTAAAAATCCCTTCTGTATTGCTTTCGCTTACCGTATAAGCATCTTCGGCATAAGAACCAAAAGGTGTTCCGTTTGTGCCATATTTAATCGTGTATTTTCTGCGGTCATTATAGTAGTCAACTCCGGTACGGAATTTAAAATTAAGCCCGTCGGCAAGTTTTGCATCCAAATGGATATCTCCAATGATACGGTTACGCTCCTGACTTGTAGTATTATAATAAGCATTCCAATACGGATTGCTGTAATAACTGTTGTTCCAGTTTACGTCTCTGTTATTTCTAAGTTCATTAATATCAACCTGACGTCCGAACCAAAGAAACTGAAGCATAACACCCGCAGCACGGTTACCAGAAGGTCCTCCTGGCAATGCTGGAGCATCGGTTACAATATAATTGGCATTTACTCCAACTTTAATATTTTCAGATAATTGGTAATTCGTGTTAAGCGTAAAATTTGTTTTGTTTACTTCACTATTAGGCACTGTTCCTAATTGTTTTTGATTGTTTACTCCTAAACGAAAATCTGATTTTTCATCTGATTTTGCCACAGAAATACTATTATCATAAGTAATACCAGTATTAAAAAAGTCTCTAACATTATCCGGATGAGCTACAAAAGGCACCGCCTGACCATTTGAGAAAAATTGAGAAATAAGACGTCCGTCCATTTTAGGGCCCCAGCTTTCATCAATACCATCGTTAATTCCGCCTCCTTTACCATCAACATAACTGAATTTTCCGTTTGATCCTTGTCCAAATGTATTTTGAAATTTAGGCAAAGTAGTAACCTGAGAAATGGTAATTCCTGAACTAAAGCTTATACCCAATCCTTTTTGACCTTTTCCAGATTTTGTCGTGATAAGCACAACACCATGCGCTGCGCGTGATCCGTAAAGTGCTGCAGCATTTGGGCCTTTTAATACCGTTAATGTTTCAATATCCTGCGGATTTAAATCTGCAATTGCATTTTTAAAATCTCGGGTTGCACCGCCAACCGTTCCTAATTGAGAGTTATCTACCGGAACTCCATCTACTACAAAGAGCGGCTGATTATTTCCTCCTATAGAAGTTTCTCCACGAATAACAATACGAGAAGATCCCATATCTCCCTGAGAATTCGTGATACGAACTCCTGCCAATTTACCCGTAAGACCATTTAAAAGATTCGTTTCTTTTGTACCTTCTAAATCCTTGCTTTTAAGTGACTGGGTTGTATATCCTAAAGATTTTTTTTCTTTTGAAATTCCTAAAGCCGTAACTACAACTTCAGACAATACATTTTGTTCTTCAGAAAGTTCAATGATAACAGCATTTGCATTCACTACAACTTCTGCTTTTTTATATCCCAAATAACTTACTATTAAGGTATAAGGAAATTTTTGTCCAGTTTGAAAATGAAATTTCCCGTCTAAATCTGTTTGAACGCCATGTGTAGTTCCTTTAATGTTTACCGAAGCACCAATAATTGGATCTTTGCTAACAGCATCTATTACAGTTCCGTCAAGTTTCGATTGAATTAATGGTTTGGTTTCTTGAGCTTTAATTCCTATGGAAATCAACAAAATACATAACCATATATAGCTATTTAATTTTTTTTTCATTACTTTGTTTTAGTTTAATAAATAAGGCAAGCCAGACGGATTTACTCCATTCTTACTTCCTTACAGAGATGTACAATTTCTTTTAAGCTTCACCATTTCTGTTCCAGCAGAAATGGTCTTTTTTTATCTGCTATGCATTCGCTTTTTCATTTCTATTTTATTTTCGATTACTATTTATTTGAGTTTGTCTTAGAAGATCTTATTCCTAAAAATTAAGGATCAGTCTCATTTTTATTTTTTAATGAATTAGAGATTGAAGAATTTTAAATCGCGGTAACTAAGGTGTAGATTACCAAATGATTCCTATTTTTTCAAGAGTGAAATAAGATTTAATCTCTGTGTATTTAATTTATTTTAAACCCTACTAATTCGGTAGAACAAAAGTATGTTAAAAAATTTAAACGCAAAATTTTAAACGTTTTTTTTATAAAAAAATGTTAATTCTAATTCCTTCAAATATTTTAAATAACTTAAAATAAGACATTTAAAGATTTCTGCTGTTTTTAACTTATGTAAGATTTTTTTTAAGCTAAAAGGATTTAGTAAAAATATTAAGCTTTGTAAAACGTATTATTTAAAAGTAAACATTTGATTAAATATTGTATTTTCTTTAATAACAGCGTCTAAATCAGTAAATGTTTTCATAAATTTGCGGTTTTTTAATTAAACACTTTTTAATTCGCAATATTTGAGATCTATCATTAGTATTGTTGCTTTAAAATTTGAAAAATAAACACAAATACATTTAATAATACCACAACAATCATAATTAAATCCAATGCTTAAAAAAAACAAATTTCAAATTCTAATTCTTCTTCTAAGTTTATTTTTTTCCATTAATTCATTCTCTCAAAAAAATCTTTATGGCGGAATTGAAATCGGCCGAAGAGCAATAAAAATTTCTGTTCTGGAGGTAGATAATATCAGAAAAGCAGATTACAAGATTATCTCTTTTGCTACTGACAGACTTAATTTTGCCGAACACATTGCGACAACTGGAGAACTTCCTGAAGAAGACATCAACAAAATTAGCGCTACAGTTGTCGATCAACTGAAGAAACTAAGAGAGGAATATAAAATCCGTGAAGAAAACATTTTTATCGTTGCTGCTCCTGTTTTTGCATCTGCCCGCAATGTTGAAGTTTTAAAGACTAAAATTACTTCAATTGCAAATAAAAAATTGGACGTATTGAATGTTGATGAAGAAGCTAAAGTATTAGTTAAAGGTGCTATCCCTCCTGTTGATTACGCTAACGCTCTTTTACTTGATATTGGTGCTCAAACTACTAAAGGCGGTTATATTGATGAACTTGATGATAACAAATTAGAGTTCATTCCTTTAGAACTTGATTTCGGTACAATGACACTTACGGATGCCGTTAAAAAAACGGTAGTAAATCCAAATCAAGCTAACGATCTTTCTACATACCAGGAAAAATCTTTTGATTACAATCCAATTCTACGCAAAAAGATAAAAGAAATGCTTGACGCAAATCCTCTTATCGAAAAGAAAGAAAAAATGTATTTGTCAGGTGGCGCAGTTTGGGCTTTTGCAACTTTATATTATAATGAAAATGTTAAAGAGCATTTTGTTGCTCTAAACATGGAAGACGTTATGAATTATGATGCAATCTTAAAGAACAATTTCGTTAAATTCAGCAACCTTGCTAAAACGAATAAAGAAGCTGCGAGAGTTTTAAGTACATACGACCAAAAATATCTTATTTCTGCAAATAATATATTAGTAGGGATATTAGAAAGTATTCCGAATTTAGCAACAAAGAAAATTTACTTTGTAAAAGAAGGACAAGTTACATGGTTGATCTCTTACATTGCAGATCGTTCTAAAAAAGTAAATACTAATTTTTAAGATTTAAATTCCAAATTTTAAAAATTCCAAATTCCAATACGGGATATTTTTAACCGCAAGGCACGCTAAGATTACGCAATGTTCGCAAAGTTTTTAATCTCGCAAAGACGCAGAGTCGCAAAGAATATAAAAACTTTGCGACTCTGCGTCTTTGCGAGCAATCACAACCCAGCAAAAAAAAACTCTTAGCGAACATTGCGTAATCTTACGGTTAAATAAGTATCAAAAAAAAAATCCAAATCCCAGCAATAAATTGGGATTTGGATTTTTTTATATTGAAATTTTATAGCGTTTAATCTAAAACAAAACTCACACTTACATTCGCTGTGATTTCGATTTCTCCAATTGCCAAAGTTTCATTTGAAGCTCCTGCAGAATCCGCTGCCATAGATTTCATTGCTGCATACATTGGCTGTGGGTGATAAATTTGAGAGTTATCAGAAATTGTAAATGCCTTACCAACTTTCTGTCCTAAAACAGATACATATTCTTCCGCTTTAGCTTTAGCATCTTTCATAGCTAATTTTCTAGCTTCAGATTGGTATTGCTCTAATTTAGAAGATTCAAAAGAAACTCTGTCTAAACGGTTAATTCCTTGTTGTACCAAACCTTCCATTAATTCGTCGTATTTAGACAAATCTTTCATTACAATTTCTACAGTTTGTGTAGCATTATAACTGGTTTTCTTTTTCTCATAATCGTATTGTGGATTTAGAGAAACTTGTTTAGTTTTGAAATCTGCTGTAGGTACATTCATTTTTTTGATGAATTTTAAAACAGCGTCCATTTTTACGTCATTTTCTTTTTTAACGTCTTTAGCATTATTCCCTTTTGTTTCAACCGTAGCCGAAATACAAACCTGATCAGGCGCTACTTTTACTTTTCCTTCTCCGTTTACATTAATTAAAGGAATTTGTTTCATTTCTTGGCCGTAAGACATAGTCATAAACATGATTGTTAAAAATAATAGTAGTTTTTTCATTTTTGTTAAATTTTAATTATTCGATAAAAGCATTTCAAAAGTTGTGCCAGCCTTAAAGTTTCCCCAATTTTGCCATAACAAAAAGTATCAAAATCGGAATCGCCAATAAAATAACCATCAACGTATGATCTACAAATAAAGAAGGTTCTTTTATCAAAGTAATCAAATAACCGCCTATAGCACCTCCAAAGTGTGCTGTGTGCCCAATATTATCATTTTTGGCTTTCATTCCGTAAATCGAATACAATAAATATAAAATTCCGAACAAATAAGCCGGCATCGGAATTACAAAGAAAACTCCAAGCATCATATTTGGCTCTAATAAAATAGCCGAATATAAAATTCCTGTCACAGCTCCAGACGCGCCTACAGCTCTATAACTATAATCGTCTTTATGAAAAAGCATGGTGAGTAAACTTCCAAAAATTAAACTTCCGATATAAATCAAAAGAAAAGAAATTGTTCCGAGCCATTCTATAACCACTGGCGCAAAGAACCAAAGCGTTAGCATATTAAAAAAGAAATGTCCCCAATCTGCATGCAAAAAACCAGAAGAAAACATTCTTATTTGTTGTCCGGAACGAATACTTCCTACATGAAATTCGTATTTTCTAAAAAAGGAAAGATCATTAAGACCCTGGTAAGTTACCAGTCCATTGGCTACTATTAAGCCAACTAAAATAACATTCATAAAAACGGTTTAAGTGAGTTGTAAATATAATCAATATCACAGATAAGTTAGTAAAAACCTAAAATATCACGCATTATTCATTTTTACTTTATATTTGTAAAAAAAATTTACATGCAGTTTCTTGTTTATATTTTAGCCTACCCTATTCTCTGGCTTATCTCTATACTTCCTTTTCGAATATTTTACTGGTTTTCAGATTTTGTATTCTTTCTGGTATATTATGTTTTGGGATACAGAAGAAAGGTCGTACGCGAAAATCTAGCTTTGGCTTTGCCTCATTTAAGTGACAACGAAAGAAAAGTTATCGAAAAAAAGTTTTATCAGCATATGTGCGATATGTTTTTAGAGATGATAAAAACTATGAGTATGTCTCCTGAAGAAATGGATAAAAGATTTGCGATTACCAATCTTGAAGTAATTCAGGAATACGAGAAAAGAGGCAGAAGTGCTGTTTTGGTAACTTCTCATTATGCAAGTTTTGAATGGATTCTTACCATTAATACCAAACTAAAATTTAAAGGAGTAGCCGTTTATAAAAAAATTGCCAATCCTTATTTTGATAAATTAGTTCGAAAAATTCGTTCTAAATACAATACAGAATTAGTAGAAACCAGAAAAACAATTCCGCTTATGGCACAAAACCAAAGAGACGGAGTTTTAAGTCTTTATGGTCTTGCGAGTGATCAGTCTCCAAAACTGGATCGAATTTTTCACTCAAGTACATTCATGGGAATTGAAGTTCCTGTACATACCGGATCTGAAATGCTGGCAAAGAAATACGATTTGAGTGTTATTTTCTTTAAAGTAAAAAAAATAAAACGCGGCTATTACGAAGCCAGTTTTATTCCGCTTGCAGATCATCCAAGAGAATATCCCGATTTTAAAATTACAGAAATGTATTTGCACGAGGTCGAAAAACAAATTCTTGAAGCTCCCGAATTTTATTTGTGGACGCATAAAAGATGGAAACACCGAGTTAATTAATAAAAGTAAGTCTGAAAAACAATAATTGTTCTTCAGACTTTTTTCTTTTTAACTCAAATACTATAAGATTACTTTAGAATTCTGAAAACATTTGATGTGTTTTTGTAATGATTTTTTTAACCAGATAAAGGACGAAACAACCTAAATTTGAAGCGCCCTTATAATCTAAAACAAAACCTAAAAATCATTAAACATGATCAAAAAATTATCGTATACTCTTTTATTATTATTTACCATTTCTATTATTTCTGCTCAGAGTCCAAAACGTGGTATTGCTTACGGATATCATTCTAAAGCCGATATGCTGGCCTTAAAACCGGGAGTTTCCTGGTGGTACAATTGGTCTCCAGAACCCGATACTGACCTAAGAGCAGATTATGAATCATTGGGAGTTGAATTCGTACCAATGGCTTGGGGAAAAATTAATGATGCTGATGTTCAGAATTTTATAGCTAAAATAAAACCGGGAGCTAAATATTTATTAGCTTTTAATGAACCTAATTTTACTGACGGATCAAGATTAACGCCACAAGAAGCCGTAAATGCCTGGGTTAATGTTGAAAAAATTGCTGCTGCAAAAAACCTTGAAATTGTAAGTGCATCACCAGCCTATAATGGCCCGAATAATTATGGTGGTTACAGCGATCCTGTTGCCTGGCACACTGAATTTTTTCGTCTTTGCCCGACTTGTAAAGTAGATTACATTTCGTTTCATACTTACGATAGTTCTGCAGGTTCTGTAATTGGTGTAACCGGACTTCTTAAAAAATTCAATCGCCCGGTTTGGGTAACCGAATTTGCAAACCGAGTAATTCAATCTGCTGCTGATAAAACAGCTTTTATGACCGATATCATTACAAATTTTGAAAATGATCCAGATATTTATCGTTATTCTTGGTTTACAGGAAGAGTTGATCCTACCTGGACGGATATGCTCGAAGGACAATTACTAAGCTCTCAAAGCGGTGTTTTAAAACCTATCGGAACAGCATACATCAACAATACTTATACAACTAAAAAAATGAATGTTCCGGGCAGAATTACTGCCAATAAACATTATCGCAGAAAAGGAACCGGATTACAAACCACTACAGATTCTAATACGGGACAAAATGTTTCTCTGATAAATGCTGGCGATTGGAACGAATTTATGCTGAATGTTGCTGATGCCGGAACTTATAATCTGACTTTTAGAGTTGCTTCGGCAACAATTGCAGGAAAATTTGATATTAGTGTAAATGGCGTAAAAGTAAAAACTGACGAAACTTTTGCAGCAACGGGAGGCGCGCAGACTTATGTTGACAAAGTTGTAAATGGTGTTGCTTTACCAAAAGGAGAAGTATATCTTAAAGTTCATTTTAAATCTGAGGATATGAACTTTAATTATATCGATGCAGCTGTAGCCAACTTAGGCGTTAATGATCCGGAATTAGAAAAAGATGCTATTTCGGTTTATCCAAATCCTGTAAAAAATCAATCGGTTCTTCATGTAAAGTCAGCATTTACAGAACCTCTTACGGTAAAGATTTTTGATATGAAAGGAACTTTGTGTTTCTCTTCTAATGCTTATTCTACAAATGAAGATATTAAAATAACTGACAAACTTTCTAAAGGTGTTTATATTGTGAATGCTTCATACGGCAAGATTAAGAAGTCAATCAAAATTATAAAAGACTAAAAACTCAGTCAAAAAAAAACTCTTTCAATAATGAAAGAGTTTTTTTTTGAACTTTATAAGAAAATTAAATTCCCGCAATAGCTTTAATTTCATCTATAATTCGAAGCGCCAAAACATCTGCTTTTTCCTGAGAAGGAGCTTCTGTATAAATACGAATAATTGGTTCTGTGTTTGATTTTCTTAAATGAACCCATTCTGTGGCAAAATCAATTTTTACACCATCAATTGTCGTAATATCTTCGTTTTTGTATTTCTCTGTCATAGCAACCAAAATCGCATCAACATCAATTTGCGGTGTTAATTCGATTTTATTTTTGCTCATATAATATTCCGGATAAGAAGCACGCAATGCCGAAACCGACATTTTTTTATTCGCTAAATGCGTTAAAAACAAAGCCACTCCAACCAAACTATCACGCCCGTAATGAGATTCTGGATAGATAATTCCTCCGTTTCCTTCGCCGCCAATTATAGCGTTATTTTTTTTCATCAATTCTACAACGTTCACCTCGCCTACTGCGCTCGCTTCGTAGTTACCTTTGTGTCCAACCGTTACATCACGTAATGCACGAGAAGATGACATATTAGAAACTGTATTTCCCGGAGTTTTACTCAAAACATAATCAGCGCAAGCAACCAAAGTATATTCTTCTCCAAACATTTCTCCGTCTTCGCTAATAAAAGCCAAACGATCTACATCTGGATCAACCACAACACCTAAATGCGCTTTTTCTTTTACAACCAATTCAGAAATATCCGTAAGATGTTCTTTTAAAGGCTCTGGATTATGAGGAAAATGTCCGTTTGGTTCGCAGTATAATTTTACCACTTCAACGCCCATTAATTCTAATAATTTCGGAATAATAATTCCACCAGAAGAATTTACGCCATCAACAACCACTTTAAATTTAGCCGCTTTTACAGCTTCAACATCAACCAAAGGTAAATTTAAAACCTCGTCGATGTGAATATCCATATAAGCGTCATTTACCGTGATTTCTCCTAAATTATCAACATCAGAAAAATCAAAAGCTTCTGCTTCTGCAATTTCAAGGATTTTTGCTCCTTCATCACCGCTAAGAAATTCTCCTTTAGCATTTAATAATTTTAAAGCATTCCATTGTTTTGGATTATGAGAAGCAGTTAAGATAATGCCTCCGTCTGCTTTTTCTAAAGGTACAGCAACTTCTACAGTTGGCGTAGTAGAAAGTCCAAGATCAATTACATTAATTCCTAAACCAATTAAAGTATTTACAACAAGATTGTGAATCATCGGCCCAGAAATTCTGGCATCGCGACCAATTACAACCGTTAATTTATCTTTTGAAGTATTATTTTTAAGGAAAGTTCCGTAAGCCGATGCAAATTTTACCGCATCTACAGGAGTTAGGTTATCTCCAACTTTTCCACCGATAGTCCCGCGGATCCCTGAAATAGATTTTATTAATGTCATTTCTGTGAGTTATGGTTATTTTATTACAAATATAGAAAAGTTGCTAAGATTCTTAGGTGCTAAGGGGCTAAGATTTTTAAAAGAAGATTCTAAGATGCTGAGTTGCTAAGATTTTGAACTTAGAAACTGCTGCCATTCTTAGAAGCTTAGTAACTTAGAACCTTAGTCCCTTAGACGATTAAAAAAGTTTTCATACTTTTACTAAAATAACTTAGAACCTTAGCAACTCAGCACCTAAGAATCTTAGCAACTTTAAAAAAATGAACTTCCTAGCCCACATATATCTTTCTGGCGAAAATGATTTGATTAAAATTGGCAATTTTATGGCCGATGGTATTCGTGGAAAACAATTTGAGCATTTCCCCGAAGATGTACAAAAAGGAATTCTCCTGCACCGTTTTATAGACACTTACACCGATTCTCATGATATTTTCAGGCAGAGTACAAAACGACTGCACGAAAAATACCATCATTATGCCGGCGTGATTGTAGATATTTTATACGATCATTTTTTAGCCAAAAACTGGAGCAATTATTCTGATGAAAAACTCGAAAGTTTCATCAATAGGTTCTATAGCTCATTGCATGAAAACTATGAAATTCTTAGCGAAAAAACTCAGGATTTAATGCCGTATATGATTCAGAGAAACTGGCTTTTAAGTTATCGAACCGTCGAGGGAATTCACAACATTTTGACACAAATGGACCGAAGGTCAAAAAACACTTCTAAAATGCAGTTTGCAAGCGAAGAATTAAAAGAATTCTACGCTGAATTTGAAGAAGAATTTACACTCTTTTTTGAAGACATTCAAAAGCAGGCAAAACAAAAATTACTTTCCTTATAAAATCAACAGATTTTATAAATACTAATACTTTCTGTTATGAAAAAAATTACCCTTTTACTTTGTTTTATCTCAGCTTATGGCTTTTCACAGCAAACTGCAAATCCAACCGGATTGGTCGTTACAAAAGCTATGGTGGTTTCGGCACGCGAAGAAGCGTCAAAAATTGGTGCCGATATTATGAAAAAAGGCGGTAATGCATTTGATGCTATGGTGGGTACAGAATTGGCTTTGGCTGTAGCTTTTCCGTTTGCCGGAAACATTGGCGGAGGCGGTTTTATGGTTTACCGAAAAGCAAATGGCGAAGTCGGCTCTCTGGACTATCGCGAAAAAGCGCCACTGGCAGCAACAAAAGATATGTTTCTGGATAAAGACGGAAATGTTATTAAAGGGAAAAGTACCGAAACAGCGCTCGCAATTGGAGTTCCCGGAACTATTGCAGGTGTTTTTGCAGTCCATAAAAAATTTGGAACAATGCCAATGTCCGAAATTTTAAAACCTGTAATTGCCCTAGCAGAAAGAGGTGTTATTGTAACTCAAAAACAAGAAAAAAGTTTAAATGCTTATCACGAAAGTCTTCTAAAAATAAACGGTACAGCTTCTCTTGCATCACAAAACTTCAAAGAAAATGATACTATAAAATATCCTGCTTTGGCCAAAACGCTGAAAAGAATTCAGAAAAATGGCAGAAATGAATTTTACAAAGGAGAAACTGCCAAAATTCTGGTAGATTATCTTCAGAAAAAAGGAGGAATTATTACGCTTCAGGATTTAGCAAAATACGAAGCAAAGTGGAGAACTCCATTGCAGTTTACTTATAAAGATTTAAAAATCACTTCGATGTCGCCGCCAAGCAGCGGCGGTATTTGTCTGGCACAAATCTTAAAAATGATCGAACCTTATGATTTATCAAAACTCGGACATAATGCCGCAGAATCTATTCAGATAATTGTAGAAGCAGAAAGAAGAGCTTACGCCGACAGAAGTTACTTTTTGGGCGATCCCGATTTTGTAAAAATTCCATTAAAAGCGTTATTAGCCGAAACCTATTTAAAAGATAGAATGGCTTCTTTTAATCCTGAAAAAGCCAGTTTATCATCCGAAATAAAAGAAGGAAAAGTTACGTATAACGAAAGTACCGAAACTACTCATTATTCTATTGTTGACCAATTTGGAAATGCTGTTGCTGCAACTACAACCTTAAATGACGGTTATGGTTCTAAATATTATTGTGATGATTTAGGTTTCTTTTTGAATAATGAAATGGATGATTTTAGCGCCAAACCTGGTTCGCCAAATATGTTTGGTTTAGTGGGTAATGAAGCCAACAGTATTGCACCGCAAAAAAGAATGTTGAGTTCTATGACACCAACAATTGTAGAGAAAAACGGAAAACTTTTTATGGTTGTAGGAACTCCGGGCGGTTCAACTATTATCACGTCTGTTTTGCAAACCATTTTAAATGTTTACGAATACAATTTAAGCATGCAGGAAGCCGTAAATGCACCGCGTTTTCATCATCAATGGCTTCCGGATCTTATCACTTTTGAACCTGATACTTTTGATGTTAAAACGATCGAAAAATTAAAAGCAAAAAATTATCTAATCAACGAAAAAGCAACCCCAATTATTGGTAAAGTGGATGCGATTTTAGTACTTCCGAATAAAAATCTTGAAGGCGGTGCGGACTTTAGAGGCGACGATAAAGCGGTAGGTTTTTAATTGAATTGTCGGTTTTAGTTTTTTTTTACGAGATTATAACCTAATTTTGTAAGAAACGATAATTTATTAAAACAGAATGCTAAAAAAATATTTCAGAAGACTAGAAAGCATCATTGCTTTGGCGCAATCCCTAATGACTCCAAAGCAATTTATTTTTTTATCAAGCGTTTTAATTGGTATTTCGTGCTCACTTGCTGTAATTATACTTAAAACATTCGCACACAGCGTTTTCTCGTTTGCAACTTACATAAACGGAATTCTAAAATTAAGTTTTATTAATAGTATCCTGCCAATTATTGGTATTCTATTAACTGTTTTTGTTATCAAAAGAGTTTTAAACGGTAAAATCGAAAAAGGTACTTCTCAAATTTTATATGCCGTTGCAAAAAAGGCTAGTATCATCCCTAAAAAACAGATGTACGCTCAGATCATTACGAGTTCCTTAACTGTTGGTTTAGGAGGTTCTGCAGGTCTTGAAAGCCCAATTGTTATAACCGGTGCAGCATTCGGGTCTAATTTTGCTCAAAATTATAAATTACAATATAAAGACAGAACCCTGCTTATTGGCTGTGGTGTTGCTGCCGGAATATCGGCCGCGTTTAATGCGCCCATTGCCGGAGTTCTTTTTGCTATCGAAGTTTTATTGGTAGATGTCAGCATTTCTGCCTTTACACCAATTATGATTTCTGCCGCAACTGGTGCTTTGGTTTCTGCTATCGTTTTGGACGAAACTATTCTTTTAAGCTTTAAAACACAACAGACATTTGATTATCATAATATTCCGTTTTATGTATTTTTAGGCGTTTTAACCGGACTTACAGCGATTTATTATTCACGAAACTTTCAAAGAGTAGAACATTATTTTTCTAAATTAGAAATTGGTCCTTATAAAAAAGCCTTTATTGGTTCTTCTTTATTAGCGATTTTAATTTTTATTTTCCCAACCTTATTTGGTGAGGGTTACGAAAGCATTAAAACCTTATCTGAAACAGATCCGGGAAAACTTTTAGACAATACTTTATTTGCTGATTTTAGAAATAACAATTGGGTTTTACTGCTTTTTATAGGAGCAACCATGATGGTAAAAGTATTTGCTTCTGCCCTTACCTTGGGAAGTGGAGGAAATGGAGGAAACTTCGCCCCTTCTCTATTCCTGGGGTCTTATTTAGGCTATTTTTTCTCCAAATTTATAACTTTAATAGGCTTATCAAAATTGCCAATTGGAAACTTTACAATGGTTGGAATGGCAGGTATTCTGAGCGGATTATTTCACGCACCGCTTACAGCGATCTTCTTAATTGCAGAAATCACGGGTGGTTACGGATTAATGATTCCGCTAATGATTGTTTCTTCTATAAGTTTTGCCATTTCTAAGCGTTTTGAGAAATATTCGCTTGACGTAAAAGGACTTGCAAAAAAAGGACACGCTTTTACCAGTAATAAAGATTCTAATATTCTTTCTACCTTAGACATAGATTCTATCATTCAATGTGATTATTTAACGGTTCATCCCGATGAAAATCTGGGCAAACTTGTCGATCTGATTTCGCATTCAAATCAGGTTGTTTTTGCCGTAGTAGACCACGAAAAAGATCTGGTTGGAATTGTACACTTTAATGATATCAGAGAAATTATTTTTAATGCTTATCGGGTAAAATACACTTTAATTAAAGATGTCATGAAAATTCCTCAAGCTACAATTTCATCTTACGATAGCATGGAAATTGTAATGAGTAAATTTGAAAGAACAAAAACTGCATTTTTACCTGTTTTACGAAATGAAAAATATTACGGCATCATTTCTAAATCTATAGCACTTGAGGCTTATAGAACCAAACTGCGTTCTATGACAATCGAATAGTTTTATAAAACACTACATTTCAAAAAATCATACAATTAAATTACCATGGATCTAAATTTCAGAAAAGCCGTTTTAAATGAATCAAACTTAATTTGGGACATTTTAAGCCAAGCTATTTTACGCAGAAAAGAAGACGGAAGTCAGCAATGGCAAGACGGATATCCAAATCTTGATGTCGTAAAAAAAGACATAGAAAAAGGTGCAGGTTACGTATTAACCAATAAAGAAGAGATTATTGGCTATGCATCAATTGTTTTTAATGATGAGCCCGCTTACGAAAAATTAGACGGAAAATGGTTAACGAATGGTGATTTTGCAGTGCTGCACCGACTTGCAGTTTCTCCGGAATATTTAGGAAAAGGCCTGGCTAAAAAAATACTGCTTTATACAGAAGAATTGGCTTTGCAGAATGAAATTTACAGCATAAAAGTAGATACCAATTTTGATAATATTCCAATGCTGAAAATTTTTGAGAAGTTAGATTATGTTTACTGTGGAGAAGTAGAATTTAGAGGTGGAAAACGAAAAGCTTTTGAGAAAACGCTGTCAAAAAACGCCTAAAATTGTTACAATTTTTAACATAAACTTCTCTACTCTAGTACTAAAAGAACAAATCAAAGTGGTAACTTTGCGTTTTGCTCAAAATTTATGCTAGATAAAGACAATACTATTGAAGTTCTTGGCGCAAGAGTTCATAATCTGAAAAATATAGACATCTCAATTCCGAGGGAAAAACTGGTTGTAATTACCGGTTTATCAGGCTCGGGAAAATCCTCTTTGGCTTTCGACACCATTTATGCCGAAGGACAACGTCGTTACGTAGAAACCTTTTCTGCGTATGCAAGACAGTTTCTTGGCGGTTTAGAACGTCCGGATGTAGATAAAATCGACGGACTTTCTCCTGTAATTGCGATCGAACAAAAAACGACCAGTAAAAGTCCGCGTTCAACGGTTGGAACTATTACAGAAATTTACGATTTCTTAAGGCTTCTTTACGCTCGTGGCGCAGACGCTTACAGTTATAATACTGGCGAAAAAATGGTTTCCTATTCTGATGATCAGATTAAAGATTTGATTATGCAGGATTTTAAAGGAAAACGAATTAATATTCTTGCTCCCGTAATTAAAGCCAGAAAAGGGCATTATGCCGAATTATTTCAACAAATTACTAAACAAGGATTTCTTAAAGTCCGTGTAAATGGTGAAGTTCAGGATTTAGTTTCGGGAATGAAATTAGACCGTTACAAAACACACGACATCGAAATCGTTGTTGACAGAATGTTGATTGAAGATACTGCCGACAATCAAAAAAGATTGGCCGAAAGCATCAATACAGCGATGCATCATGGCGAAGATGTTTTGATGGTTTTAGATCAGGATTCTAATGAAGTACGTTATTTCAGTAGAAATTTGATGTGTCCTTCAACCGGAATTTCGTACCAAAATCCAGAGCCGAATTTATTTTCTTTCAACTCTCCAAAAGGAGCTTGTCCGCATTGTAATGGATTAGGAACAGTTCATGAAATCAATGTGAAAAAGATTATTCCGAATCCAAAATTATCCATTAAAGCGGGTGGTTTTGCGCCTCTTGGCGAATACAAATCTTCATGGATTTTTAAGCAATTAGAAGTAATTGGCGAGAAATTCGGATTTAAAATTACAGATCCAATTGAGAAAATTCCGGAAGAAGCAATGAATATGATTCTTCACGGCGGAAAAGATAAATTTACCGTAAACTCAAAAGATCTTGGCGTTACGCGCGATTATAAAATTGATTTTGAAGGAATATCTCATTTTATTAAAAATCAATATGATGAAAGTGCATCAACAACTATAAAACGATGGGCAAAAGATTTTATGGACGAAGTAAATTGTCCGGTTTGCGAAGGTTCTCGTCTTAAAAAAGAAGCTCAGTTTTTTAGAGTGAATGGAAAAAATATCACTGAATTGTGTGATATGGATATTTCTGATTTAACAGCTTGGTTTTTAGATTTAAACAATCATTTAACTGACAAACAACTTTTGATTGCTTCTGAAGTAGTTAAAGAAATTAAAGATAGATTGAACTTTTTAATGAATGTTGGTTTGAATTATTTGGCTTTAAGCCGAAGTTCAAAATCACTTTCGGGCGGAGAAGCACAGCGTATTCGCCTGGCAACTCAAATTGGTTCACAATTGGTTGGTGTTTTATATATTCTGGACGAACCAAGTATTGGTTTACACCAGAGAGATAATGAAAAGCTGATTCAGTCTTTAGAACAATTACGCGATATCGGGAACTCGGTTATTGTGGTAGAACACGACAAAGACATGATCGAAACCGCTGATTATGTAATTGATATTGGCCCAAAAGCTGGAAAATACGGTGGAGAAATCATCAGTATTGGAACTCCTGCAGAAACTTTAAAATCAGACACCATTACTGCTCAATATTTGAACGGTAAAATGAAATTAGAGATTCCGAAAAAGAGACGAAAAGGAAACGGTAAGTTTTTAAAACTTTCTGGAGCAACTGGAAATAACCTTAAAAATGTTACGATTGATTTGCCTTTAGGTCAATTAATTTGTGTTACGGGAGTTTCTGGAAGCGGGAAATCTACTTTGATTAATGAAACGCTATATCCGATTCTGAATGCTTATTATTTTAATGGCGTAAAAAAACCACAACCTTATAAAAAAATTGAAGGTTTAGAACATATTGACAAAGTAATTGATATTGACCAAAGTCCGATTGGTAGAACGCCACGTTCAAACCCTGCGACTTATACCGAAGTTTTTACTGAAATCAGAAATCTATTTACGATGACTTCTGAAAGTATGATTCGTGGTTACAAAGCAGGTCGTTTTAGTTTTAATGTAAAAGGCGGACGCTGCGAAACCTGCGAAGGTTCAGGAGTTAGAACTATCGAAATGAACTTTTTACCAGATGTTTATGTAGAATGCGAAACTTGTCAGGGGAAACGTTTTAACAGAGAAACTTTAGAAATCAGATACAAAGGAAAATCTATTTCTGATGTATTGAATATGACAGTTGATGAAGCGGTTCCGTTTTTTGAGAACATTCCGAAGATTTACAGAAAAGTAAAAACAATTCAGGATGTTGGTTTAGGTTACATTACGCTTGGACAACAAAGTACAACACTTTCCGGTGGTGAAGCGCAACGTATTAAACTGGCTGGGGAATTATCTAAAAAAGATACCGGAAATACATTTTATATTCTGGATGAACCCACAACAGGATTACACTTTGAAGACATTCGTGTTTTAATGGATGTAATCAATAAACTGGTCGACAAAGGAAACACAATCCTGGTTATCGAGCATAATATGGACGTTATTAAACTTGCGGATTACATTATCGATATTGGCCCAGAAGGCGGAAAAGGTGGCGGTGAACTTATCGCTAAAGGAACTCCGGAAGAAGTGGCTAAAAGTAAAAAAAGTTATACAGCTAAGTTTTTGAAGAAGGAATTAGAATAATATTCTTTTTTCAATAGAATTAATTCATATAAAAGCTTTGTCAAAGTTTAAAACTTTGACAAAGCTTTCGTCTTCTTTTATCCAATCCACTCAAAAAAGGCAAAAGAACTAACTCGTTGATAATTAAACTCAACCAAAATAAAACATCAAAAAAATGTTACATTTTAATTAATAAATGTAGATTTTCATAACAATTCTTAAAAAAAGCACTAATTTAGTACGCCCTTTTTGTCAAAGCTTTTGTTTTGAAAAAGGTTAAGATGAAATCTATGAATCTAAAAGAAAAATTCAGTAACGTAGAACAATATTTTTCGCCCAAAATAATTGATGAAGTAAACGATCAATATATTAAGGTTGCTAAAATAAAAGGTCAGGAAGTTCCGTGGCACAATCACGAAAATGAAGACGAATTATTTTATATTGTTGATGGAGAACTTTTGATGGAAATTGAAAATCAACCTTCATTTACAATGCAAAAAGGTGATTTATTTGTGGTAAAAAAAGGCATAAATCACAGGGTTTCATCGGTTGAAGAATGTTCTATAATGCTTATAGAATCTAAGACTACAGAACATACCGGAAAAGTAAAAAGTAATATTACCAAATCAATTGAAGAGCAAACGTATTAATAAGAAATTGTTCTTTTTATAAACCCAAATTTCAATTGAAAACTAATGCCCTAGCCTTGATAGGAACGGCATCCTTTTTTGATCGTTTTTTAACGAGGCTACAAAAGATATAGTCCCGATAGCTATCGGGAACAGGAACGAGCTCCTGAAAAATAAATTAATAATACGCAAAAAATGAGATTAGAAGATTTTGACAACGATGAGGATAAAGTAATCCAGGATCGTTTGAAACAAAAAACGTGGAATGAAATTAGAACAAATGACAGCTGGGCGATTTTTAAAATCATGGCTGAATTTGTAAACGGATATGAAAGCATGGGGCGTATTGGTCCGTGTGTGTCGATTTTTGGATCGGCAAGAACAAAACCAGAGGATAAATATTATTTACTGGCTGAAAAAATTGCTTTTAAAATTAGTAAAGCTGGTTATGGCGTAATCACAGGAGGTGGTCCCGGAATAATGGAAGCTGGTAATAAAGGGGCACATTTAGGAGGCGGAACTTCAGTTGGTCTTAATATCGAATTGCCTTTTGAACAGCATTTTAACCCTTATATCGATCACGATAAAAACCTTAATTTCGATTACTTCTTCGTGAGAAAAGTAATGTTTGTAAAATATTCTCAAGGTTTCGTAGTAATGCCGGGAGGTTTTGGAACCTTAGACGAGATGTTTGAAGCAATTACTTTGATCCAAACTAAAAAAATTGGAAAATTCCCAATTATATTAGTTGGTGTTGAATTCTGGTCTGGATTAATCGAATGGGTAAAAACGGTTTTGGTAGAAAAAATGCAAACTGTAAGCCCAGAAGATTTAAACTTATTTAAGATCGTAGACACTGAAGATGAAGTAGTTGAAGCTTTGGACAAATTCTACAAAAAATACGATTTGAGTCCGAATTTCTAAATATTTTTTAACCATATAAGTGATATAAGTTATTTAAGTTTTGAGCGTGTTAATGCTTTTAATATGAACTTATATGACTTATATGGTTTAAAAATACCGTAAAGTATTGCAAAAATTTAAAGCTGTTTTTTTAAACAGCTTTTTTTATACTATTTTTACAAAAATCCAAAATAATTATACGCTCGTAAATAGATATACAGCCTAAATAAATTCAAGCAGCTATTGAGATCTTTATATAAAATAATCTTATTCTTTTTTGTTTTATTCACTTCAGTAAAACAATATGCGCAACATCAGTCTAAGATGGAAGTAGCGGTAAATCTCGAACTCAAAACGCTAAATGTAAAACAGGATATTACTTTTTATAATACGTCTAATGATTCTTTAGATACTATTGTTCTAAATGACTGGAACAATGCTTTCTCTGATAAAAACACGCCGCTGGCAAAACGTTTTTCAGATGAGTTCTACAGAGGTTTTCATGTCGCAAAAGAAGAAGAAAGAGGCAGCACTACAATTTTAAATTTATCGGATAGCAATGAAATTCCTTTTGAATGGGAAAGACCAAGTAAAAACCCTGATTTTATTATTGTAAAACTTAAGCAAAAACTGGCTCCAAATGAAAAAATAGAGCTACATCTCGATTACATTTCTAAAATTCCAAGTGATAAATTTACGCATTACGGATTTGACCAAAATGGCGGAATGAATTTAAAAAACTGGTTTTTAAGCCCAGCCCGTTACGAAGATCATCAATTTACAAAATACAATAATTTTAATCTGGATGATATTGCAAATGCAGCTACAGATTATAAAATTGCAATTAAAATTCCCAACAATTATTCGATCGCTACAGATTTGAATTTAGCGGCAACAGACTTAACAAATCCGCAATGGTCTGTTTATTCATACTCTGGAGATAACCGAACTGACTTTAATATTGTTATTGAAAAACAAAATAATTTTGAAAGTTACACAAATGGCTCAATAGAAATCCTTTCTAATCTTAAAACCAAAAAACTGGATAATATTCAGAAAGCTATAATTATTAATCGTGTTGTAACTTTTGCGAGTGCTTTTATTGGAAAATATCCGCATGAAAAAATAACAATTTCTCAGGCAGATTATGACCGAAACCCGTTTTATGGCTTAAATCAACTGCCGTCTTTTATAAGTCCGTTTTCGGATGAATTTATTTTTGAAATTACTTTTCTAAAAACCTATCTGCATAATTATTTAAAAAACAGTCTGCGAATAGATCCAAGAAAAGACAGCTGGGTGCATGATGGGATTCAAATTTACACCATGATGAAATATATGGAGGAAAATCATCTGGATCAAAAAATGCTTGGAAGTCTTTCTAATATGAAAATATTTAAAAGCTATAATATTGCCAATCTTACTTTTAATGAGCAATATAGTTATTATTATATGCTGATGGCGAGAAAAAATCTGGACCAGCCTTTGGGAGATCCAAAAAACACTTTAATAAAATTTAACGAGCAGATAGCCAGTAAATATCGAGCAGGTTTAAGTTTGAGTTATTTAGATGATTATTTGAATCACGATATTGTTCCCGAAAGCATTCAGGAATTTTACGACTTAAATAAAAAACAGCAGGCTGACAGATCTGATTTTGAAAAAATTCTAACTAAAAAAAGTCCAAAAGACATCAATTGGTTTTTTAAAACTATTATAGATTCTCGTGATATTATAGATTACAAATTTTCGCATGTATCTCGAACAAAAGACAGTGTACAGTTTTCTATAAAAAACAAAACGGGTATTTATGCACCAATTCCTGTATATGGAATTAAAAAAAATGAAGTCGTTTTTAAAAATTGGATTGAACCTAAAAATACGGATACGGTTTACACTTTTGAAAGAAAAAATGCTGATAAAATAGTATTGAATTATGACAATGAAGTTCCAGAATACAATTTAAGAAATAATTGGAAATCACTAAAAAGTCTTGCGATTACAAACCGTCCTATCAAATTTAATTTCGCAAAAGATCTTGAAGATCCATACTATAACCAAATTTTATACATTCCTACTCTTACTTACAATTACTACGATGGTTTTACTCCGGGAATACGTTTTCACAACAAAACCATTTTAGATAAACCGTTTACATTTGATATTAATCCGGCGTATTCTATAAAAGCAGGAACACTTTCTGGTTCTTCTGCTTTTTCATTAAATCATTATTATAGAAACAGTACATTTTATAATGTACGATATTCTATCAGCCAAAATTATTATCATTATGCTCCAGACGCGACTTATTTAAGACTGAATCCAATGGTACAGTTAAGAATTAGGGAAGAAAATTTTAGAGACAACAGAAAACAGCTTATCCTTTTGCGTCAGGTAATTGTAAATCGCGAAGCCAGCCAATTTATTACAGATAACTCTAAACCTAATTATTCTGTTTTTAATGCACGTTATGTAAATACTAAAACAGAATTGGTAGATCATTTCAATTTTATGAGTGATGTACAGTTTTCCGGCGATTTTGGAAAAATATCCGGTGAAGTAGAATATCGAAGATTACTAGAAAACAATCATAAACTTAATTTGAGATTGTTTGCCGGAAGTTTTATTTATAATACAACAAATTCAGATTATTTTAGTTTTGGTTTAGACAGACCAACGGACTATTTATTTGATTATAACTTTTTGGGAAGATCTGAAAGTACAGGAATTTTTAGCCAGCAGTATGTGATTGCAGAAGGTGGTTTTAAGTCTAAAATTGAACCTAGATATGCCAATCAATGGATGGCAACTCTAAATGCCAGTTATGCTCTTTGGAATTGGGTTGAAGTGTATGGAGATCTTGGTTTTGTGAAAAATAAACATCTAAAATCTGATTTTGCTTATGACAGCGGTGTCCGATTAAATCTTGTTCCTGATTATTTTGAACTTTATTTTCCGGTGTATTCTAATAATGGCTGGGAAATTTCGCAGCCAAAATACAGTGAAAAAATTAGATTTGTGGTCACATTTGCGCCCCGAACATTAGTCACACTTTTCACCCGAAAATGGTTTTAATCAAACAAAAATTAAATAAAAACATACGAAATTATCAGTAAAATTAAATTTTACATAAAAATACATCAAAAAAAATACGTAGTTTTTTGATTTTAAATACAAATAATTAAATTATATTTATTTTAAAGAATTATGATTATTGATTGTTTTTAAGTAATTTCGCAGTCTAAACATGACCCTCAAGATTATGATTACAGAAAAAAACAATACTACACTAACATTTGAAGATTTCAAAACGGAGGTATTGAATGACTATAGAATTGCGGTTACAAGCCGTGAATGTAGTCTTTTAGGTCGTAAAGAAGTATTGACAGGAAAAGCCAAATTTGGAATTTTTGGCGACGGAAAAGAAGTGCCGCAGCTTGCTATGGCAAAAGCTTTTAAAAACGGGGATTTTAGATCTGGATACTATCGCGATCAAACTTTCATGATGGCTATTGGCGAATTAAATCCTAAACAGTTTTTTGCCGGTTTATACGGTCATACAGATTTAGCTTTTGATCCTATGTCTGCAGGTAGACAAATGGGCGGACACTTTGTTACGCACAGTTTAAATGAAGACGGTTCTTGGAAGGATCTAACCAAACAAAAAAACTCAAGCTCAGATATATCGCCTACAGCAGGACAAATGCCAAGATTATTAGGTTTGGCGCAGGCTTCTAAAATTTACAGAAATGTTGATGGTATTACTATTAAAGATAAATTTTCTGTAAACGGAAATGAAGTGGCTTGGGGAACCATTGGTAACGCCAGTACTTCTGAAGGTTTATTTTTTGAAACGATAAATGCTGCCGGAGTTTTGCAAGTTCCGATGGTAATGAGTGTTTGGGACGATGAATACGGAATCTCTGTTCATGCAAAACATCAGACTACAAAAGAAAATATTTCTGAAATCCTAAAAGGATATCAACGTGATATGGACTCAAAAGGTTACGAAATCTTTAGAGTAAAAGGCTGGGATTATGCCGAATTGGTTTCTACTTACGAAAGAGCCGGTGCCATTGCCCGCGAAGAACATATTCCGGTTTTAATTCACGTAAACGAATTAACACAACCGCAGGGACACTCAACTTCTGGATCTCACGAACGTTATAAAAACAGTGACAGACTGGCTTGGGAGAGAGATTTTGATTGTATCCGCCAGATGCGTTTATGGATGATTGCCATCAATATTGCATCGCCGGAAGAATTGTCTGAAATAGATGCTGAGCTGAGAAAAGAGGTAATGGAAGCTAAAAAAGAAGCTTGGAATTCTTTTATTAATCCAATTATCGAAGATCAGAAAAATCTTTTGACTTTATTGGCACAAATTGCCGAAGCCAGCATTAATCATAAAGAAAAAATTCAAAAATATATCTCGGAATTAAATGCTATAAAAGCGCCTTTAAAAAAAGACATGCTTTCTATAGCAAGAAAAATTCTTCGTTTTATTGAAGTTCCAAACAGTAAAGTTTTATTGTCGGAATGGATTACGAATTATATTGGCATAACACAGGGAAAATTTAGCAGTAATCTGCATTCTGATTCGGCTAAAAATGTGTTTTCAGTAGAAAAAGTACTTCCAAAATATGCCGTAAATGCTAAACCGGATTTAGACGGCAGAATGATTTTACGTGACAATTTTGATGCTTTGTTTACAAAATATCCAGAAACTTTGATTTTTGGAGAAGATGTAGGAAACATTGGTGACGTAAACCAAGGTTTGGAAGGTATGCAGGAAAAATACGGAGAACTTCGTGTTGCCGATGTCGGAATTCGTGAAGCTACCATTATTGGTCAGGGAATTGGTATGGCTTTGAGAGGTTTACGTCCTATTGCCGAAATTCAATATTTAGATTATTTATTATATGCTATCCAGATCATGAGTGATGATTTGGCTACTTTACAATACAGAACGGTTGGAAAACAAAAAGCTCCATTAATCATTAGAACCCGCGGACACCGTCTTGAAGGTATCTGGCATTCTGGTTCTCCAATGGGAATGATTATCAACGCTATTCGTGGTATTCACGTTTTGGTTCCTCGTGACATGACGCAGGCTGCAGGTTTTTACAACACGCTTTTAGAATGTGACGAACCGGCTTTGGTTATTGAATGTTTAAATGGTTATCGATTAAAAGAAAAAACGCCTTTGAATTTTGGTGAATTTAAAACACCAATTGGTGTTGTTGAAACACTTAGAGAAGGTTCAGATATAACATTGGTTTCTTACGGATCTACTTTGAGATTGGTTCAGCAAGCTGCTAACGAATTATTAGATTTAGGAATTGACTGCGAAGTAATTGATATTCAATCTTTACTTCCGTTTGATATTAATAAAGATATTGTAAAAAGTATTGCAAAAACAAATCGTCTTTTAGTAATCGACGAAGATGTTCCTGGTGGTGCTTCAGCATTTATTTTACAACAAATTCTTGAGGAACAAGATGCTTATAATTACTTAGACAGCAAACCACAAACTTTAGCTGCAAAAGCACACAGACCAGCATACGGAACTGATGGTGATTATTTCTCTAAACCTTCTGCAGAAGATATATTCGAAAAGGTTTATAGCATGATGAACGAAGTTAATCCTTCTAAATTTCCTGGGTTATACTAAACTTTAGATTTTAAACATAAAAAAACAGCTCCAAATTTGGAGCTGTTTTTTGTTTCTAGGAATAGAATATATTTTATTTATCTAAAAGACTTATACTATAAATTAATTTTTTATTTCTAAAAACTAACATATCAGTCGAATTATTAGTTTTTAATAAACTGTCACCAACAAGTAATTGAATTTTGTTTTTTGGAAAAAAATTCACCATTTCTAAACCATTTGAAAGTTTAACTTTTGGAGTCGCGTGGTTTTTGTAATCAATATACTTATCAATTACTGTTACAGCAAACTTATCATCAAGAACTTCATCTCTTAATTTATTTTCAAAAAATCCAAAATAATTTAATACTATGACAAAGCTAAATATAAAGACTAACATTGTTCCTAAGATTATTTTATCTTTCTTTCCTAATATTTCATTAATATCTTGACTCAATATAATATATTTTTTTTTTATAAATTACTTAAAAAATAGTATTCATTATTTAGCGCTCAAAATCGCTCTCGCCTTTTCCAAATCCTCAGCCGTATCAATTCCAATTCCTACGTGCGTTGTCTCAACCATTTTAATACGTTTTCCGAATTCTAAATAACGTAGTTGTTCTAACTTCTCTGAAGCTTCAAGAGATTTCATCGGAAGACTGTAAAAATCTAACAAAGCTTGTTTTCTAAAAGCATAAATCCCAATATGTTGAAAATAACGAACTCCAACATCTTTATCTCTCGGATACGGAATTACAGATCTAGAAAAATACAATGCAAACTGCGATTGATCTACAACTACTTTTACATTGTTCGGATTATTGATTTCGTCTTCATCGGTGATTTCACGCATTAATGAAGCCAAATCAACTTTACGTTCTGTATCGTTTTTAAAAGCTTCTAAAACCTGTTTTAAAGGCCCAGCTTCTGTAAAAGGCTCGTCGCCTTGTACATTAACCACAATATCTACATCAAGATTCGCAACGGCTTCTGCAATTCTATCGCTTCCGGATTCGTGTTCTTTAATGCTCATAATGGCTTTTCCGCCGTTTGAAACGATTTCATTAAATATCAAATCAGAATCGGTTACGACAAAAACATCGTCAAAAAGATTGGTTGCTACAGAGGCTTCGTAAGTTCTTAGAATTACAGTTTTTCCGCCCAAATCCTGCATTAATTTAGCAGGAAAACGTGTTGATGCATATCGCGCTGGAATTACAGCTATTATTTTCATTTTTTATGTCATTGCGAGGAACGAAGCAATCTCATCCTCAATTAATTTATTTTTACTGATGTCATACTCAACGAACCAGCCAGCAGTTTATCATTAAACAAACTTAAATCGTCTGTTTTATCTTTTAATCCTAAAGTATAAAGCAAAGGCAAATAATGATCTGGTGTTGGAATCGCCAATTGAACCGCTTTATTCATTCTTTCGAAATCAACTAAAGACTGGAAATTTCCATCTAATAAATAATTATTTACCGTTTCTCTCGCTTCTATCGCCCAATCGAAACCGTAATTGTCTTTATCAAAATTTCTAAAATCTACCAAACGCAGATTGTGAACGATATTCCCGCTTCCGATAATTAAAACACCTTTGTAACGTAGTTGTTGTAACTTCTGAGCCAATTCAAAATGATATTGTCCCGATTTTGTATAATCAATACTTAACTGAATTACTGGAACATCTGCGTTTGGATACAAATGTTTAATCACGCTCCAAGCGCCATGATCTAAGCCCCAATGTTCATCTAAATCGACATTTACAGGTTCTAATATTTTTTTGGTTTCTAAAGCCAGTTCCGGGCTTCCTTTTGCCGGATACTGCACATCAAAAAGTGCCTGCGGAAACCCTCCAAAATCATGGATTGTTCTCGGCATCTGCATCGAAGTTACTTTTGTTCCTTTTGTATACCAATGCGCCGAAATACATAAAATAGCATTAGGCTGCGGTAAAGTTTTAGCCAAATCCCGAAAACCAGCTACAAACTGATTTTCTTCTATAGCATTCATCGGGCTGCCGTGTCCTAAAAACAGAACAGGCATTTTATCTGTATTCGAAAACGTTGACGAAATCGAATGTAAATCATTTAGTGTTGTCATTGTAAAAAAATTTAAACACAAATTACACGGATTTTCACTAATCCTAATCTAAAAAATAATTCGTGCTAATTCGTGAAATTTGTGTTTTATTCCTCAAAACTCTCGTCTTTAAATCCTATCAAATATAATTTATTTTTGGCACGCGTCATAGCCGTATAAAGCCATCTGATGTAATCGCGGTCAATTCCGTCTGGAAGGTAAGGCTGTTCAATAAAAACCGTATTCCACTGCCCACCTTGCGATTTATGGCACGTAATCGCGTACGAGAATTTCACCTGCAAACCATTAAAATATTCGTTGTTTTTTACCTTCTGAAATTTCTGGTATTTCGTCGTTTCATCTTCGTAATCTTTCATTACTTCTTCATACAAACGATTGGATTCTTCGTAAGTCAAAGATGGAGATTCGCTTTTTATAGTATCCAAAATCAAAACAGTTTCAAAAGGTTTTTGATCTGGATAATCGACCATTCTAATTTTTACTTTTGCAAAATTAAATCCGTATAATTCTTTAATTCCAAAAAGTTCCAAAACCTCAATAATATCACCGTTGGCAATAAATCCGGCTTCGTCTGTTTCTTTCAGCCAGAAATAATTATTTTTTACTACCATCAGGAAATCGCCAACAGAAAGTTCGCTTTCTTTAAACAAAATTCTGGTTCTAATCTGCTCGTTGTATTGATTGGCTCTTTTATTAGAACGAACAATAAACGCCGTATCTTCAATACTATAATTACTGTAAGCGGTATTTATCGCATCCTGAATATCATAACCATCAGTTAATCGAACAATATCTTTAAACTTTTTTACATTAAATTGAAACTCGGTTATAAACGATTCTTTCAGTAACTCACGTAATTCTGTAGCATTAAACAAAATACCCGAATTCTCTTCTTGACGCATTACTTCGTCTAGCTCAATATGTTCGATTTCTTTATCGTAATGGACTCCCAAAGTCTGAATGTCTAAAGCTGGGCTGATATCTAAATTTACCGGAGGAAGCTGTGCCGTATCTCCGAGCAAAATCATTTTACAGTTGGTTCCCGAATATACATAATTTATCAAATCATCCAGAAGCGAATTACCATCTAAAGTGCTGTCTGAAATCATAGAAGCTTCATCGACGATAAATATCGTGTTTTTGTGCTTGTTTACTTGTTTGGTAAAAGCTACTCCTCCGCCCGAAGATTTCTTAGGAAAATATATTTTTTTATGAATGGTAAAAGCTGCCGTATTCGAGTAATTGGCAATTACTTTTGCCGCGCGTCCTGTTGGCGCGAGCAATACAAATTTCTTACTTATGTCCCCAAGATTGTGCACTATTGTAGATATCACAGTTGTTTTTCCGGTTCCTGCATAACCTTTTAAAACAAAAATAGTATCGTTTTGAGGTTCGGTTAGAAAAATAGCGATTTTCTGAAAAAAAATATCCTGTTTATATGTTGGTGCAAAGGGAAATCGTTTTTGTAAAACGCCGTAAAACAGTGCTGAATTCATAGGGTAAAATTGAAATACAAAGTACGGTTTTTTTAATGGTAATGCCTATTTCAAAATTCTTTTTTACACCATATAAGTCATATAAGTTAATTTAAGTTTCAACAAATTATACGTTAATGATAACTATTCTCTATAATCCTCTTTCGTCTTCACAATAGCAAATCTATCAAATCCCGTCTAAAAACATCAACATCAACTTTTTAAATAAACTTATATCACTTATATGGTTTAAAATAAAAACGTTTTCTTAACTTTTCTTTAAAGTGTAACTAATATTGTTTTTTGAAATTGCAATTATTATTGTTCCTTTTTAATTTGTAAGTTTGTGTCCGCATTAAATTCTTTCTTGAAACCAAAACAAGGTAACGAATTATAAATCACATATGTCATTGCAAAACCTTAACATCACTTCAAAAAAATATAAAAAACTTTCTATTCAGGTTTCCCTTAACGGGTTGTCTTTTTGTTGTTTTGACACTTTAAACAATGTCATCACTACAATGAAAGAAGTTAAGTTTGATACCTCAAACAAAACAATTAAAATTGAAGATTTATTAGCCGATGTTTTTAAAGCTAATTCAGAATTAAAAGATACTTACGACGAAATAATGGTTATTCACAATAATAACCTTTCTACTTTTGTTCCTACTGCCCTTTTTGATGAGGATTATTTGGGAAGCTATCTGCAATACAATACAAAGGTTTTTGAAACTGATTTTTTTACCTACGATCAGGTTTCAAATTATCAAATGAATTCGGTTTATATCCCGTATGTAAACATCAATAATTTCCTGATTGACAATGTTGGTTCTTTTGATTACAAACATGCTAATAGTATTTTGGTCGAAAAAATATTGGATGCATCCAGAAATAACGACGAAAAGAAAATGATTGTAAATTTCAATCCGGATCATTTTGAAATTATTGTCGTTCAGAACCAAAAGCTTTTATTATTCAATTCTTTTGAATACAATACTCCGGAAGATTTTCTTTATTACGTTCTTTTTACAGCCGAACAATTGAGTCTGAATCCGGAAACTTTTCAATTGGAATTATTAGGAACCATTAGCGATAATGATCCTTTTTATGCAATTGCTTATAAATATATTAGGAATATTTCGTTTTTGGATGTAACTTCATTACAAGAAAAAAATAATTTTTCAACTGCTCAGAATCAAAAACATTATATCTTATTTCAATCATGAGAATTATTTCAGGAAAATACAAGGGACGACGCATTCTTCCACCAAGAAACCTTCCTGTAAGACCTACGACTGATATGAGTAAAGAAGCATTGTTTAATGTTTTAAATAATCATTTTAGTTTTGACGGTTTAAAGGTTTTGGATTTATTTTCGGGAACGGGAAATATCAGCTACGAATTTGCTTCACGAGGCAGTGCGCCAATAACTTCTGTTGACGGAGATTTTGGATGTGTGAAATTTATCAAACAGGTTTCTTCTGAATTTGATTTTGATATTGCAGCAACCAAAAGTGACGTTTTTAAATTTTTAGAAAACTGCAAAACGTCTTACGATATTATTTTTGCCGATCCGCCTTACGGTTTGGATCAGAAAATTTTCGAAAAAATTGTTTTAACGGTTTTTGAAAGGGATTTGCTTCACGAAGACGGCATGATGATTATCGAACATTCTAAATACACTAAATTAGATCATTTGAGTAATTATTCTTTTCAGAAAAGTTACGGCGGTTCTTTCTTTACTTTCTTCGAATTAAATTCGACAGACGATGATGAAGAACTTCCTGATGATTCATTAAAAATTATAAGAGAAGAAGACGAAGGATAATATTTTCTTAGTCGGCTGAATTTCAATCAAAATAAAAAACCTCCAGCTTAAGAACTGGAGGTTTTTTATTTCTAGCGAACTCGACTTTCATTTTCATCAATAGCTTTTTCTTTAAAATCACTTTCTTTAATTTTCCCGAAAGAATATTTAATTGAAACCAAAATTTCATGAGAATCAACTACATATCTTGCTTTTGAGCTAATATCATTAATGGTAAATTCTTCTTTTTCGATTACATTTTTAAATACATTATTACAGCTCAAAGTACAATTCCATTTTTTAAAAAATACTTTCGAAACCGCCACATCAACCAAAACCATCGGGTTTCTCTCAAAAACGCCTTTATTTTGTTTGGTTACTCCCCAAAAGCTAACTACAAACGAATATTCTTTTGGAAGCTTAAATTGATTGTTTGAATAATAATACAGATACGGTTTTGAAGATAAAAATACTGCCGAAGCATCTTCTATTTTTTCTAAAACAAAAACAAGAGAATTGGTCGTTGTCCAAAATTTATAAGTAAACGGAGCTTCAAAATCAAGACTGAGACCTTTTTCTTTATCAAAATTTATATCTTTAAAAGTCATTATTTTCGTTTTATCGTCAAATGAAAAACTGTTATAAACTGGATTTATGTTTTGATAATAATTTAGTTTTACCGATTTGTCATGATATTGAAAAGAAGCCGAAATTTCATTACCAATAGTTGGATCCAGAAAGATATTTCTAGAATATAAAAAGTACGGATTAATGTACGTTGCACCTTGACTTAAAGAAGAATAATTGGGCCTTGAAATACTTTTACTATAATTTATAATAAAACTTCTTGTACTGTCCAGAGGAATTGTAAATCGTGCTTTTGGAAAAAACTTTGTATAATTTTTATCAATCAGCGGTGCTGCATCTGATCTGAATTTTCCATCAACATTGGTATTTTCAATCCTAAAGCCAATCGAGAAATCTACTTTTTTTATTTTTCCGGAAAACTGGCTGTATCCTGCGAGATTTTGTTCTTTAAAATCATAATGACTTCTCTCATTTTGATTATTTTGGTAGTAAAAAAAATCAATATCAGATTTTGAATCGGCTGATGAATACAATCCTCCGGCTTCTAATTTTATTTCGTTTTTGAATTTTCTCTCTAAATCAATTCTTCCCGAAAAAACATTTACTTTAAATTTTTGATCTCTGTTTTGAGACAACTCAAACTGAGTAGCATTATAATTATCCGAAACAAGACTGCTTCCAGCCTGATCAAAATTAGAAAATTGCAAACCTGCAAAAACCTGTGTATTAATGGCTTTTATTTTTTTTGAATAATTTAAAAATGAGTTTACGAAATTCTTTTCACTATCATTATCACTAAACGTGACAACATTATTGATTTCGTCTTTATTTTTATTGTTTGTAATTGTATTAATGGGAAAAGTATCTGTCTGTAATTTGGAGCTGATGGTAAACGAAAAATAATCTTCTTCGCTTATTTTGTAAAACAAACCTCCTCCAAAAACAAATTGTTTTCTTTTCGTTTCGGCCATAACATCATATTTTGAATTAATATCGGCACTCGGAATCTGATAATCAATACTGTGGTTTTCCCAGGGATTTAATCTGTTGTAATTGAAATTGGCTTTAAATTCGAATTTGTTTTTCTTGAAACTGGAATTAAAACCAAGATAGTTATTGTAGTTTTTCTTAAAAGAAGCAACTTCAGAAATTTCGGTTCTAAAACTGTCTTTTTTGCTAAATTTTCGGGTAATCAAAATTACAGAACGACCTTCGGCTTCGTATTTTGAAGATGGATTCTGAATAATTTCAATAGTTTTAATATCCGCAGGAACCAGCGCATTTAGATCGTTCATTCCTACTTTTTGATTGTCAATATAAATTAACGGAATTCCTTTGCCAATAACGGTGATATTTTCTTTGTCTGAACTAACTTGAACTGTTGGTAGTTTTGCCAGTAAATCTACTGTATTCGGGATTGAATTATAAATAGAATTGGCAACATCTACTTTTATATTTCCGTTTGAATTGGTAAAAGTCTTTTTACTTTGATTGACAACAATTTCTTTTAATTGATGATTTGAAATCGAATCTTTTGGTGTTTCATTTTGAGCCTTCGCAACAAAAGAAAGACAAAAAAGCAGTATTATTAAAAAGAGTTTAAGTGGCAGGTAAAAGTTCATTTTTAAAGTTTTTTGGGTTTGATGTGATGCAAAAATGCTTCTAAAAAAGAGCTTTGAAAGTTAATTGGAGGTTAATGCTGGGTTAACGTCTTTTTTGTATTGCAAAAGCGTTATTTTTGAAATGAATTTAAGATTGTATGAAACAAAGAATCAATTTATTAATAGCATTTTCGGTTATAGCACTTATCGTGTTATCAAGCGTACAATGTTATTTGGTAAAAACTACTTACGATTATAAAGTAGCGCAGTTTCATACACAGATAAAAAATGAAATTGCCGCGATAACGAATAATTACAGTGATATTGATTTGGCTTTGGTTGCTAAAAAAGAAACACTTTACAAGAAATTATCAGAACAATATATTCTGGGGAAAAATTCTAAAACAGACATTAAAAATGAGATTTTACAAAATGAATACCGCCGTATAATAACTGCAGGAATTCAGCGAAAATTTCAAAAAGATCTGCCCAAATTTAAAATTGATTTTGCCATCGTTCTCAATAAATTTATTCTGTATCAAAACACTAAAAAAGCTGATACTATTTTTTCTGAAAAGCCTTTTATTCAAAATAAATTATATGGAAATCTGGCTTCTTTAAATCATGCTTTTTTGGTTCGAAATTATGTTGGAACTACTAACGGTAGTTTTGAAAATCAAGAATATAAATTATTGACTGAGAATTCGATGTACGTTTCGGTGATCGATTGGGAAATGATTATTTTAAGACGAATGACCCTTGTTTTGATTTTGTCTTTACTTTCTATCCTTACATTAATTACGCTTTTTATTATTGCGATAAAAGCTTTAATCAAACAAAAAAAGGTAAGTGATGTTAAGACAGATTTTATCAATAATATTACGCACGAACTTAAAACGCCTTTGGCTACTTTAGGGATTTCTACAAAAATATTAGAGCAGAAAACTATTCGTGAAAACGACGAAAACTTTAATGCAATTGTCAATACGATTTCACGTCAAAATCATCGTTTACAGAGTTTAATAGATCAGGTTTTGGCAAATTCGATGGCGGAAAACGAAATTGAATTGCAAAAGGAAAAAGTAAATACAGAATATTTTCTAACTTCAATCGTAGAAGATTTTAAAATTGGTTATCCGAATATTAGTATTGAAACTGATTTTGAAACGCAGAAAACGATTTTGGTTTTGGATAAATTTCATTTGACAACTGCTATTTTAAATGTGTTGGAAAATGCGGTAAAATATGGTTCTAAGCACATTTTAATCAAAACTAAAAGCATTGATAATCAATTCTCTATCAGCATAGAAGATGACGGAATCGGAATTTCTAAGGACAAACAAAATCTGCTTTTTGAGAAGTTTTATCGTGTACAACAAGGTAATCTGCATAATGTGAAAGGTTTGGGATTGGGCTTGTATTATGTAAATCAGATTATAAAAGCACATCAGGGTTCTATTAACGTTATTAGCGATTTAGGAAAAGGTGCCCAGTTTACTATTCTATTAAAAATTTAATTATCTATTTTGAAAAAATTACTTTTAGCCGAAGATGATTTTGATTTTGCTGCGATTCTAAAACAATATTTAGAAATCCACCAATTTGAAGTAGTCTGGGCAGAAAATGGTGAAATGGCTTTAGATTATTTTAAAAACCAACCTTTTGATATTTGTGTTTTTGATGTAATGATGCCCAAACTGGACGGATTTTCTTTGGCCGAAAAGATTGTTACAATTAATCCCGAAACTCCATTTATTTTTCTAACTGCAAGAAAGTTAAAAGAAGACAAAATCATTGGTTTGAAATTAGGCGCAGACGATTACATCGCAAAACCTTTTGAAGCCGAAGAACTGATTCTGCGTTTACAGAATATATTAAACAGAGTGGAGCAAAAAAGAACTCTAAACGGAAATAATACAATTGAAATTGGTTCGTATATTTTTGACAACGAACGTTTAACGCTTAACCATCCAAATCATATTCAGCAGCTTACAGAGAAAGAAGCTTCTCTTATTGAGTATTTATATCTCAATCATAACCAGTTACTAAAAAGAGACCAAATTCTAATGTCTGTTTGGAAAAAAGACGACTATTTTTCAGGACGAAGTATGGATGTTTTTATCAGCAGGCTTAGAAAATATTTTAATTCTGATCCAAAAATCAGTATCGAAAGTGTTCGAAATATTGGATTAGAATTTAAAATTATGAAGTAATGCTACATTTTCTTTTTTTCGAATCCCAAATAATAACTCATTCCAAATCCTAAAGTTTTGGTATCAAATTTTGATTCGTAGTTGTTTACCTCTTTTAATGCTTTGCCCATATTTACGCCGTTGTAATAGACATTAATTGAAAACGAATCATAATTTTTGTCCGAAAGTATAATATCGATTCCGACACCAATTCCAAACGATTGCTGCCATTCGGTAACTACTGATTTTGTTGTCACTGATTTTGACGGATCACTTTGATTTACAACTGTATAATTGCGATCTGCTTCAATTTTTGAAACATTAAATCTGGGCAGTATCTGAATAAAGACATCTCCAGAATTTACTTCTTTAATGTACAAAGATATTTTTGGTGTCAAATTAAAATTTAACGAATAAGCCTTACTGGTGCGAAGATCAAGCACATGTCCTTGTTCATCAATTTTACTGTAATCTTCTAAATTTCCACCAAAATAACTTACACCAATTTCAGGTTTAAGTAAACGATGGATTTTTACTTCTACGCCCGTTCCTATTTCTCCAAAAATATTGTTTTTAAAGTCAGACTGCGTATAAAGTGATAGATTGGCAAAAACTCTTGCATGCTGTGCATTTGTCTGAACTGCAAATAAAATAAGGAATAGACAAGATATTTTTTTTATCAGAGAAAAGACAAAAGAGGTATAAGTTAGTTTTTCTTTCATGTGTTGTTTTTGGCTGCACAAATATAATCTTAAAACAATGCAGCATACTAAAAACAAAAATATTTTCGTACAAATTTTAATGTGAAAAATATAATTTGACTTTGCAATTCTATAACGCTAAAAAGCTGTAAACTAAATAGATTTGTATGGAATCATAAATCTAAAAATCATGAACCTTAAAAGACTATTCGGAGGATTACTTACCATCCTGGGTATTATAGGCCTAATTTATACAGCGGTCATATTTGCCGGTACTACTGGCGGAACGAGAGATATTAAATCATTAATTATTTACGGAATATTAGGAATTGTATTCTTTATGTCTGGAATCAGTTTGGTTCGTACGACAAAAGACGAATCTTAGATTTCGGCTTTATTATAATTGGATAATTTATCTAAAACCAACTGATATGTTGGCGTTTCGACTTCGTATTTCAGACCTTCATTAACTACAAATTCGGTTAATGAGGCTAGTTCTATGTTTCGTCCCGCCAGCATATCACGATGCATAGACGACGTTGTATCTTTTGGCGTTTTCTCTAATTTAAGAATGGTCTGCATGATGATGTCGTCAGGAAGTTTTAATCCTTTTACGGCTGCGATCATCGTAATTTCATTCATTAAAGAAACATATACATTTCTACCATTCTGGCTTTCCAGAATTTCACCAATATTATAATTCAGATAACAAGTTGCCGAAGCCAATACGGAAATAAAAACAAACTTTTCCCAAACGGTATCTTCTATATCTTCTACCAAATAACTTTCTATATTGGCGTCTTTAAAAATGGTCTGCAAAGCTTTCATTTTACTGATAGAAGCCGTTTCTGAGCCAAAAAATACTCTTTGTAAAGATCCTACATTATTGATAACGCCCGGCGATTCTATCATCGAAAAGATATAAACACAGCCGTCTAAAACTTCGTTATCCGGAAAAAGTGTTCTGATTCGTTCCGGTGCATCTACGCCATTGTAAAGAGGAAGAATAACGGTGCTTTTTTTAATGCATTTTGCCAAAGCAAGAAGGCTTTCTTCTATATCGTAGGTTTTGGTTGCACAGATTAAATAATCTAATTTCCAAATTACATCAGGATCGTTTGAAACTACTTTTGGAAATACAACTGTTTCAGAATCTTTGGTAATAATCTTTAATCCAGCTTCTGAAACTACTTTTAGCGTTTCGCCTCTGGCAATAAAAACAATTTCTATTTCTTCAGATTCCTGATATTCTTTTGCTAAAAGTCCGCCGAAATAACCTCCAACGCCGCCTAAACCTAAAATTCCTATTCTTGTTTTCATTTTTATATTTTTATTTATGATCTACGTCATTGCGAGGAACGAAGCAATCTCACTAGTAATTTACAATGTTTGATTTTGTAAATGAGATTGCTTCGTTCCTCGCAATGACGCAAAATGAGACCATACCAATTAATTATCTTCTAAAACAGGTTCCAAATTCAACTCTGTAAAATCCTTTTCTGTTTTAGAAATTATAATGGTTGCTACTGTATTTCCGATTAAGTTGGTTATAGCTCTTGCTTCGCTCATAAATTTATCAACTCCAAGTAAAAAAGCTAATCCTTCAACGGGGATTTTATGAAGTGCTGTCAATGTTGATGCTAAAACTATAAAACCGCTTCCGGTAACGCCTGCAGCACCTTTAGAGGTAATCATCAAAATACCAATTACACTTAGGATTTCGAAGAAACTCAAATGCACATCATACAACTGCGCCAGAAAAAGTACCGACATCGATAAATAAATCGAAGTTCCATCGAGATTAAAAGAATATCCGGTCGGAATTACCAATCCAACAACTGATTTACTACAGCCCATTCTTTCTAACTTTACCATAATATTAGGCAATGCAGCTTCTGAAGAGGAAGTTCCTAAAACAATCAAAAGTTCTTCTTTGATGTATTTTAAAATGGAAAGAATGCTGATTTTATAATATCTCAAAATACTTCCTAAAACCAGAAATACGAACAAAATCATGGTGAGATAAACGCACAGCATTAATTTTCCAAGCGGAATTAAAGTCTGTAAACCAAACTTACCAATTGTAAAAGCCATTCCGCCAAAAGCACCAATTGGAGCGAGATACATTACGTATTTTAAACCTGTAAAAACCACTTTTGAAATTCGCTCTAAAACTAAAATCGTTTGTTCTCTTTTTTGGTAAAAGTTTAATGCAATCCCACAGATAATTGCCGCTAATAAAACCTGCAGCGTAAAATTAGAGAGAAAGAATTTCAACCATGAAAAGTGCTGTGCTGCGTGATTTGTATATTGACTTGCATCTTGCAACGCCAAGCCTGATTTGTCTATTTTTCCAGGTTTAAAAACATACGCGATCGTAACGCCAATTGCTAATGCGATTGTCGAAACAACCTCAAAATAAGTTAAGGCTTTAACACCAATTCTGCCGACTTTTTTAAGATTTCCCATTCCGGAAATTCCCAAAACAATAGTTAAGAAAATAATTGGGCCAATAAAAAGTTTGATTATATCGACAAAAGTTTTACCGATGATTTCCATTTTTACACCATTTTCTGGCGAAAAATGTCCGAGTAAAACGCCCGCAATAATAGCGATTAATACCCAAAAAGTAAGATTGGTTACAATAGTCGAAAAAGTGCTTTTTCTAGGTTTATTCGGGAGATTTGGAGTATTTATATTCATGAAAGTTTGTTGGATAGTTTCACAAATATATAAAAAATGCAGACCTATAAGCCGGATTCTGTCTCTGATAAATCAGAGCCTTATCATTTATCTAGATCCCGCATTACTGCGAGACTCAAGCTACCTACCCTTCAGCAACGAACGAGAAGCCCTTAAATGCTGATATACTTGGTATTTCACCGCATAGAGTTTACCTGGTTTCACTACAGCATTACCTGTACATACTTTCTGTTGCACTTGTCCTTGCCCTATTTCTAAGACCGACGGGGGTTACCCGCTATGCTTCTCTGTGGTGTCCGGACTTTCCTCCCTCCCGATAAATCGGAACGACGATAAGGCGGTCTGCGCGGCAAAAGTAATACTTTATAACTGAAGAATCGGGATTTTAAAATTTAGATTTTCGAACCAATTTCATAACTTTTTAATTTTAAATTGGTTATCTTTAAAATCCATAATTTTAAAATTCAATTATCATGAGTAGAATGTATCATTACGCGACTGTTTCAAAAGCATTAGATCAATTGAATGAAAAAGGATTTACGTGCGACTTTAATTTAAACTCTGACGCTATAAAAAAGAATCCCGAAAAATTTGAAATTGTACATGTGTATCGATACGAAGGGGAATCTGACCCGGGCGATGAGGCAGTTGTTTACGGAATTAAATCAAATTCTGGTAAAAAAGGAGTTTATGTAGCAGGTTTTTCTGCAGATTCGGATTCGGAAACTGCACAGATATTACTGGAATTGAGTATAAAGGGAAGGTGATTTTTTTAAAAGAATTCCCAATAAAAAGAAATTCCAAATTCCAATGTGCTTTTGGCCATGTCATCCTGAGCGAAGTCGAAGGACTTTATGGTTACTTTACGCTTTCCTTCGACTTCGCTCAGGAGGACACAAAATACAGATAAAGGCTTTGCAATCATATCGATTGAACTTTAATAAAAAAATTCCAAATTCCAATTTAGTGTCTTACAATTGGAATTTGGAATTTCTTTTTTTGAGATTTATTCAAATTTATTCTGTTGGTATTTTCAATTTCCAGCCAACTTGAATTAGGTCTGGATTTTTGATGATATCTTTATTGGCTTCAAAAATTGACTGCCAGGAAACGCCGTATGCTTTTCCGATTTTAGAAAGAGAATCTCCGTTTTCAACCGTATATTCTCTTGCAATTTCCTGCTGCACTTCAATATTCATTACAACATCTGCCGATCTGTAATCGGGATCTAATTTGTTGTAAGCGTCCCAAAGCTGATCTTTTTCTCCTGCCGATTTTGCTGTGCCGTCTATATAAAGTACATTATCTTGTTCTCTTACTTGCAAATTTGAAATTCTTAAATCGGCCGCCAAATCTGTTAACTGTCTGTATTTATCTTGTAAACTCATAACATTATTATTTAATAGTTAATTTGTTTTCAACTTTCTTAGGTTTCAATTCCTGTACACTTTGCATTAAAGGTTGTAATTGATTTCTTTTGATTTCTCCCGAAAGCGTTACTACACCGCCAACTACAGTTGCACTTACTCCTTCATAATCTTTTACCAGTTTGCTTACCGATTTATCTAAATCTGCATCAGAATTAATAATTACGGCAGCTGCCGCAGGTTCTACATTTGCAACCGGAATTTCGCAGGCATTCACTACAGATTTTACCCCTTTTACTCCTTTTACAATATTTTCTGTTTGTTGTTTAAAGGCCTCATCTTTACATAAACCTGTAATAGTTGCAACACCCTCTACTACTGTAACTTGTACTTCTGGTTTATCTCCTAGTTTTAAAGCAATGTTTTTCTGAATATCTGCATCTTTTGGAGCACAAGCAAACAAAGAAAAAGCCAAACTGATTCCTAATAAAATTGATCTAATTTTCATAACGCTATTTTTTAAATTTAAATAGCTAAAATTAAAGCAATTAGAATCCAAAATCTTACAAGATAATCTTACAGTTTTTATATTTTTCCCAGTAAGAGAAAGTAATTATAAATAAATCTATGAGTATTTTAGGTTTGTATTTTTTAGAATAAAATCAATCGCAATTTTTACTTTTTTTGATTTGGTAATACTAATAATCTTTTTTCCAGAATTCAGATCTTCATTAATCATAATTATCGAAAAGTAATCAACAGAATAATTTAAATCTGGTTCCCAATTATGAAATATTTCAATTTTAGATGAATAATTATAATTGGTTGAAAGTTTACCTTTTATTACAGAGACTTTTTGATATTGACTTGTAATTATAAGTTTCTTTTTTAATAAAAATCCAAATAAAAAAACAGCTATGTAAAGATTATTATCACGGACATACATACCTTTTTTAGAAAACAAAATTGCAAAGAGTACAATTGTAAAAAGAAACAAGAAAGATTTCATAAAAATATAATCCCTTAATTCCAATGAATTAAGCATTCCCAACAACACCATAACGCAACAAAAAATCAAAATAATCAAATTCTGAAATTGTCTAAAATCTAGATTCTTTTCTAATATAATTTTCATATTCCAAAAGTAACAATCAAAGGTTTATGATCGCTGTACGTTTTCCAATCTTCATAAGTTCCTATTTCAACATTTTCTAAAACTTCAATAAAATCATTAGAAGCAAAACAATAATCAAGATGATACGGCTTATTTTCATGGCGATACAAAAATAAAGTGGGATGTATTTCTTTTCCTTGTTCCTGATTGTAGAATTTATGGTAAACACTATAGATGTTTTTCTCCGCCAATTTACTTACAACGGTAGAATGATTACCTGCTCTTCTGGGTTTGTCCCAAATAGTATTGCTGTTAAAATCGCCGATTAAAATGGTTTTGGTTTCAGTAATCAGGTTTTCATAATAATTAATCGCTTTCCAAACCTGTGTTACATATTGTCCGTCTTTGTCCTGCGGATTATTTGCCCAAATAGCAAACAGCGTAAAATCTATTTTTCCGTTTGTAACGGCAATTGGAAGCACATTTTTGAAATCTGGATTATGGCAATTCATAAGTTCGAATCTGTAATCACTATACGAAAAAACGCCAAGTCCTTTGTGCTGGTTGGTGCCGTACCAAAGTATATCTGTCGGCAACGGAATATCTTTAGAAAATTTTAATCTTTCTATATTTTCACATTCAGGAATTACGAGAATATCTGGCTGATGAACCAAAATAAATTCGGCTTTTTTTCTGAAAGCCATATTGCAATTCCAAGTTATGATTTTCATCTTAATTTTGCTTTCTTATATGTCTTAAAAATAACACATTTTATATTATAAATAAAAAAATCCTATTTGAATAGCCGTTGGTTTTAACCAACGGAAACAAAAAGAACACATTCTTGGCTTTAGCCAAATTAACTTTAAATTCGGCTAAAGCCAATTACAAGAATTACAATGCCCGTTGGTTAAAACCAACGGCTATTCAAAAAAAAATAACTTTGATTTTCACTAAAAAAATTAAAATTTCATCTAAAATTAACCTCAATTTTTCTAATTATATTAATAACAAATAATAAAACCAGCAGTTCTTCAAACACTTAAAAATCTTTCAATTTTTAAATTTTTAATTCATTAAATTATACTCTATATTTGCTATCGAATAAAAAAGAATATGGAACAATTTGTAGTATCGGCTCGTAAATATCGCCCGCAGACCTTTAAGGATGTTGTGGGGCAGAAAGCCATTACCAACACTTTGCTAAATGCCATAGAAAGCAATCACCTTGCTTCTGCTTTATTATTTACAGGACCTCGTGGAGTTGGAAAAACGACCTGCGCGCGTATCTTGGCCCGAAAAATAAATCAGCCTGGATATGATGATCCTAATGAAGATTTTGCATTTAACGTTTTTGAATTAGATGCTGCTTCAAACAACTCGGTTGATGATATTAGAAGTCTGATTGATCAGGTTCGAATCCCACCACAAACTGGTCAATATAAAGTTTATATTATTGACGAGGTTCATATGTTGTCTTCGGCCGCTTTTAATGCTTTTCTTAAAACATTAGAAGAACCGCCAAAACATGCAATTTTTATCCTCGCAACTACAGAGAAACATAAAATTATCCCGACGATTTTATCGCGTTGTCAGATCTTTGATTTCAAAAGAATCACGGTAAAAGATGCTAAAGAGCATTTGGCTGATGTGGCACAAAGTCAGGGAATTAATTTTGAAGATGATGCTTTGCACATTATTGCCCAAAAAGCAGATGGTGCGATGCGTGATGCTTTATCTATTTTTGACCGTGTGGTTTCGTATTGCGGTACAAACTTAACACGTCAGGCTGTAACCGAAAACTTAAATGTTTTAGATTACGAAACCTATATTTCGATTACTGATTTACTTTTAGAAAATAAAATCCCAGATCTTTTATTAGCTTATAATGATATCCTTGCAAAAGGTTTTGACGGACATCATTTTATTGCTGGTCTGGCTTCTCATTTTAGAGATTTATTAGTAAGCAAAACTCCTGCAACTATCGCTTTACTTGAAGTTGGTGAACAAGCACAACAAATGTATGGTGTTCAGGCGCAAAAATGCACGCAAGACTTTTTATTAAAAGGAATTGATATTGCAAATGACTGTGATTTAAAATACAAATTGAGTCAGAATCAGCGTCTTTTAGTTGAATTATGTTTGATGCAATTGGCCTCTATCAACTTTGATGGAGAAAAAAAAAAGCTGAGCAATTCATAATTCCACCGGTTTATTTTAAAAATGGAGGTTATTCTATAACAGAAATTTCAACTAATAAATCCCAAAATCCAAATCCTCAGGGAGAAATTCCAAATAACAAAACCCAAATTCCAAATTCTGGGGAGGGAAATTCTAATGATAAACCTCACGTTTCAAATACAGAACAAGTAAAAGAGACTGCAACTGAGCCTAAAAATGCTCCTGTTGAAACTCCGAAAACTGAAACTAATAATGAACCGAAGGTTTCTGCATTTTCTTTAGCCAGCATCCGCAAGAAAAAAGAACTGGAAGCCAGCAGTAAATCTTACGTAAAACCTACTACAAATTTACCAACAGAAGAGTTTAACGAAACAGATATGTTGCTGCAATGGAACAAATATGCACAGCGTCTGGGAGAAAAAGGTTCTAAGATTATGGAATCTTTATTATTGATTAATGACCCTACTTTAAACGGAACTGTAATTACTTTGGAACTGCCTAATGAAGGTTCTAAATTAGATTTTGAAGGACAGCTTCCTGGTCTTTTGGGACATCTAAAAGGTCATTTGCATAATCATGACATTACGATTGAAATAATTGTAAACGAAGCTGTTGAAAGCAAACGAAGCCTTAACGATCAGGATAGATACAATCGTCTATTAGAAATAAATCCAAATATTGAACTTCTGCGTACAACATTTGGATTGGATTTAAATGCGTAATTTTTACTGAATATTATTTGTTCTTTAATCCAAAATCATAAATTTCTGCCAGCCATTTTTGTCTTTGCAAATCGCCTGCAGTTTTGATGATTCCGATATAACTGACTTTTACAGGTTTTACGCCGCAGAATTCTAACGTTGATTTTTTTAACTGATTAACACTTGGTCTTCCAAAGAACAATCTGTAATACCAGCCCGGCTGATCTAATGTTGTGATAATATGTGCTGTTTTTCCTTTTAGCAACTTGTCCCACCAAACAGAATTTTCTTTGTATTGAAACGCCATTCCGGGTAAAAACAATCTATCAATAAATCCTTTTGTAATTGCCGGAAGTCCACCCCACCAAACAGGATGAATCCAGACTAAATGATCTGCGTTTTTGATTTTCTGCCACGATTCAATCAAATCGGGCTCTAATTCTGTTCTTTTTTGATAACCAAACTCTAGATTTGGGTTAAATTTTAAATTGGCAATTGTTATGGTTTCTACTTGTGCGCCAGAAGCGACTGCACCATTTTTATACGAATCCGCAATTCCGAAATTAAAACTTGATGCATTTGGGTGTCCGTTTATAATCAGTATTTTTTTCATGGATATATTTTTTACAAAAATATAATCCTGATGAAAAGTTTTACTAGACAAATGTCTATAAAACTGTTTTACGAATACGGCTTAAATGCCTTGGTGTTACTCCTAAATAGGAAGCCAAATATTGCAGCGGAATCAGTTGAATGTATTTTTGATGATTTAAAAGAAGTTGTTCATATCGCTGTTTTCCCGTAAGTTTCTGAAAAGAAATCATTCTTTTTTGAAGCGTAACATATTCCATTTCGGCAATTTTCCTGCCAATTTCCTGCCAGCTAATACTTGATTGATAAAGCTTTTCGAGATCTTTTCGATTTAAAACCTGCAATTCGGTTTCTACTAGAGCCTGAATATTTTCTTCTGCAGTTTTTTGAGTTATAAAGCTTGAAAACGAAGCCATAAATTCATTTTCAAAAGCAAAACAATTCGTAATTTCATCGCCCTGATGGTTAAAAAAATACGATCTTAAAATGCCGCTGTTTATAAAGACGATTTCATTGCAGACCTGATTTTCTTTCAATAAAAAATCTCCTTTTTTGAGTTTTCGTATTGTAATTAAATCTGCAAGCTGATCTAATTCATCTTCAGGTATAGTTATAATGGATTGAAAGGCAGTTTTCATTATTTTATAGAAATAGCATTAAGAAAAGACTCTTTCTATTCTTTTATCAGGAACAAGCCATATCAGCGCAATAATTAGGTATGAAATTCCCGAAATCCATTCGCTGTAAAATGAAGAGGCAATACCTATAATATTCATTACTGTAGAAATTTTACTTTTTATATCACTGCCAATAGCTTTTGCCAGAGCCGAATCTTTTCCTTCTACATTTAATACTAATTTTTGAAGAATTATATAAGCTATTGCAGATCCTAACAAAATGATTCCGTACAATGCCATTGCTGCTTTTGCAAAATTGTGTTCTCCCATCCAGCCTGTAGAAACCGGAATAAGCGACAGCCAAAACAATAAATGGAGATTGCTCCACAATATTTTTCCGTTTACTTTTGATAAACCATGAAGTAAATAATGGTGGTTGTTCCAGTAAATTCCAACATAAACAAAACTTAAAACATAACTCAAAAACTTAGGAATAAGCGGTTTTAAATCGGCAAATTCATCTCCGTGTGGCACTTTTATTTCTAAAATCATAATCGTAATTATGATTGCCAACACGCCATCACTAAAGGCTTCGAGTCTGGTTTTGTTCATTTGTTTTTGGATTTGATATTGTTTTATTATAAAAAAAGTTTGCCACGAATTTCATGAATTTACATAAATCATTTTTACTTTTTAGGAATAAAAATTAGTGTAAATTCGTGAAATTCGTGGCAAAAAAATTAAATTTTACCGTAATACATTGCTTTTACAATTCCGTCAGAAAGTCCAATTTTTGGAACGTAAATTTGGCGTGCGCCACTCCATTTCATTGCATTAAGATAAATTCTTGTTGCGTGAATAATTACGTCGGCACGATCGGAATTTAAACCTAATTCTGCAATTCTTTGTTCGTAGGTCAATGAATTTAAAAAGGCATATTGTGAATTGATATAGATGTACGAAAGTGGTTTTTCTTGCTGTTTTCCGGACATTTTAAACAATTTATTGATGTTTCCTCCAGAACCAATCAATGTAACTTCCTCGTAATCTGCTGTATTAGTTTTAATCCATTTTTCAATTTCATCCCAAACAACATCATGAACCATATTATTTAATAAACGAACCGTTCCAGCTTTGAAAGATCTTGAGTTGACCATTTTTCCATCAGAAAACAGCGTAAACTCTGTACTTCCACCACCCACATCTACAAAAAGATACGTTTCGTCAGTTTTTAATAAATGATGTAAATCGGTAGAAGCTATAATCGCCGCTTCTTTTTTTCCATCAATAATTTCGATTTTTATATCGGCTTTCTTTTTAATTAAAGCCACTACTTCTTTTGCGTTGTAAGCTTCGCGCATTGCAGAGGTTGCAAACGCCATATAACGTTCAACTTTATGCACTTTCATTAAAAGGTTAAATGCTTTCATAGCATCAACCATTCGATCTATATTTTCTTCTGAAATTTCTCCTACAGTAAAGGCATCTTGTCCCAAACGAATTGGCACACGAACAAGCGAACTCTTATTAAACTGAGGTTCTTTGCCGTCTTGTTCTACAACATTCGATATCAGAAGCCTCATGGCATTTGACCCAATATCTATTGCTGCATATTTTTTAATATTAATCATGCTCGCTTATGATTTTTAATTTATTGTTTTATTAGTTTGTTTGCTGTGTTACCTTCTTCTAACATTTCAATTTTCTTTTGATAGTATTTGTAGGTTTCAAGCTGTGCTCTAAACGGGGCATGATGATTTCGAGGCTTGTATTTATTGTCTAATTTATAGGAATGGTATCTTACTTTTACGTTTCCTTTCCAAGCGATATTAAAATTATCGATTAATTCTTTTTTGATTTCAAGATCATAAATCGGGCAGGTTACTTCTACTCTTCCGTCAAGATTTCTGGTCATAAAATCTGCGGATGAAATATAAACTTCGGTTAAACCTGCGTTTCCAAAAATATAAACTCTTGTGTGTTCCAAGTAATTATCAACGATACTAATGGCTTCTATATTTTCGCTCATTCCGGGAATTCCAGGAATCAGAGAGCAAATTCCTCTTACCTGAAGCTGAATTTTTACTCCGGCATTACTTGCTTCATATAGTTTATCTATCATTTTAAAATCAGACAAACTATTCATTTTCAATTTAATATGTGTTTTCCTACCGGCTAATGCATGCAGAATTTCTCGATCTATAAGTTTTATAAATTTTGTTCTGGTATAATGCGGCGATACTATTAAATGTTTGTATCGGTGTACTCTATAATTAATATCAAAAAATTCAAATATTTTAGAGATATCTTTTAGAATGCCCTGATGACAAGTAAACAGCGTTACATCTGTATAAATTTTTGCTGTCGATTCATTAAAATTTCCTGTCGAAATAAATCCGTAACGACGGGTTTTTCCTTCTTCCAGTCTTTCAATAACACAAATTTTACTGTGTACTTTAAGACCTTTTATTCCAAAAATAAGCTCAATTCCCTCTGTCTGCATTTGTTCTGCATACGAGATATTACTTGCTTCATCAAAACGTGCCTGTAGCTCGATCTGAACAGTTACTTTTTTACCATTTTTGGCAGCATTTATTAGAGAACTAATAATCTGCGAATTTTTTGCTAAACGGTATAAAGTAATTTTTATACTGGTTACTTTTGGATCTAAAGCGGCTTCTCGCAAAAACTTAGTCAGATATGAAAACGACTGGTATGGCGCGTGCAACAAATAATCTTTTTTACTGATTTTTTCCAGAATACTTCCTCCCAGTTTTAAACCTGGAATTGGCAGCGGATCATTTGTTTTGTATAGCAAGTCGTATCTTCCTAAATTTGGAAAATCCATATAATCACGTCGGTTATGATATCTTCCGCCGGGAATAATACTGTCTGTTTCTACAATTTTCATTTTATCTAAGAAGAAACGAAGCGTATCTTCTTCGATTAAATTGTCGTATATAAAACGAACAGGCTCTCCTATTCTACGATCTTTTACAGATGTTGAGATTTTCTCCAGCATACTTTTACTCAAATCGCTGTCGATATCTAATTGTGCATCCCTCGTAATTTTGATCATGTGCGCAGAAACGCTTCTATAATCGAAAATATTAAAAATGTTTTTTAAGTTATATCGAATAACGTCATCAATTAAGATTACATAATGTTTTTCATCTGTTGATGGTAAAACTACGAATCTGTTGATGGTTTTTGGTATTTCTATAACGGCATAACGAACCTCATCATTATTCATTTCTAAACGAATGGCCAAATATCCTAAAGTATCTTTAAGGACAGGGAATTCGGCTAAATCATTTAAAATTATCGTCACCAATTCCGGACTTAATTTTTGATTAAAAAAGTCTTTTAGAAAAATTTCCTGATCTGTTGTTATTTGATCTTCGTTTATAATAAAGATATTTTCTGCCTCAAGTTCTGCTTCGATATTACCTAAAATACGTAAGCTTTCTGATTGCTGCTGAATTACAATTTCGGTTATATCTTTAATTAATTGATGAGCAGAAACGCCTCCTAAATATTTTTCTCCAGAAATTCCCGACAGGCTTAATCTTCTAATTGCGGCGTACCGAACTCTAAAAAATTCATCTAAATTGTTTGAAAAAATTCCAACAAAACGCAGCCTGTCTAAAAGTGGTACTGTATTATCTGCAGCTTCCTGAAGTACTCTTGCATTAAACGCTAACCAACTTTTTTCTCTATCGATATATTTCTGTTCGTACACTATATTTATTTTAAATCTTTGGGGAAAATGGTTTTATGGGTTTTGCCTTTATCGATCGTGTCCCAGTTTTCTGAATCGAATTGCAGTGATACAAATCCAGAGGTTGGAACATTTTCTATAAAAACATCTCCAAATTTATTAACAAAATTTGTAATAGCCTCGTTATGTCCAAAAAGAATAACACTTTCAAAACTATTATCACAAGATTTGATAACCTTTTCGAGTTGTCTGTCGTCGAAGGTATAAAGATCGTCTTTATAAACGATACTTTCTATAGGATACGAAATATTTTGTGCAAAAATTAAAGCAGTTTCTGATGCGCGCGCTGCCGTACTGCTCCAAATTATATAGGTTTTAGGAAGAAACTTTGAAATGTTTGCCGATACTTCGTGAGCATCTAAAATTCCTCTCTTCATCAACGGTCTATCGAAATCTTTTAAAGGCGCTTCCCAGCTTGATTTTGCATGACGTATTAAAATTAAATTTTTCATAAGCTAAAGGTTTACTGCCTCATTAAGAGGTTAATTTTTTAATTCAGTTCTAATTTACAAAAGTTATTTTAATCCTTTTCATTTTTTTATTTGTGTTAACACTTTTTAAAAATTTTAACAAGAATGCATTATTCGTAAAATTTTAACATATTGGCATTTTTCGTTTTTAAGGTTTTCAAAATAATGTACTTCATCAGATAAATAAGCACTTCATCGATATTATCAAAATTCTTAAAAAATAACATAAAATACTGATATACAATAAATTATAAATTTTAAAAATTCTTAAAATTTATCATAAAAATAAAAAATAAGATTTAAAAGAAGACTCAAAAGAGTTAAAAAAAAATCTTTTTAAGCTAATATTTTATAAAAAAATCACATTTCAACGAGTTTTTTGGTTAGTTACAGATAAAAAAAATCAAAAATAAACGGACTATATAACTTTGATTATGTTAAAATATCAAAAAATCATTAAACCAAAATCGAAAGTTATGAGAACTAAATCTACTCTTGAAAAAGCAGTAAAATTTGTTACCAATTGTAAGTTCATTTTTTCATTTAAGAAAAATATCTTTCAAAAAAACATTTTTCCCATACTGTTTTGTTTAATTCCCGCTCTTACTTCTGCCCAATCTGGTTCGTGCAACGCGAAATTAGAGGTTGAAAAGAACAGAATCTACAACAGCGCTGGTAAAGATGGCGCTTATTTTACATTGGTATTAACCAATGATGGAAATTCTTCTGATGTTTATAACCTAAGCGCGCTAAATATAAATGGTAATTGCGCTAATAACGACCAAAGCAATACGTCTGAAAATGTAAACTTAATGGGCAGTTTTCTGGATAATAATAACGCTCCAATTACATCTCTTACAGTATCTTCTCATCAAACTGCAAGTTTTTCAATTCATTTAATTGTCCCTCAAGGTACTGCATTTAACAAATGGAATTGTACTCAAATAAACGCGACCTCTACAAATTGCAGCAGCTACACAGTTAATACTGTTGTACATACAATTGTAAACAATCCTTCTGAAAACTAAATATACAAGCTGTATTTAGATGCTTTTCAATTTAAATTGATATAAAATGAAAAAAACATTACACTTTATCCATTTTATTAAAGAGGTTAACAAAACAATTTATTTGTTACTTTTTTTACTCTCTTCAAGCATAGGTTTAGCACAAACAATTACACCAACAAAAACGGTTACTGTTGCTCCCGGAGTCTGTGGGGCTTTGGATGTTGAATTAAAAATTCAAGGTTCGAATCCTGTTGCCAGACCTTTGGAAGTTGTTTTGGTAATTGATGTTTCGGGTAGTATGGGAGATGGTAATAATCCTAAACCTTTGGCTTATGCCCAGGATGCTGCGATTGATTTTATCAATAAAATGTTTGACCCAGTTAACAATCCAACAACTAAAAATAAAGTGGCAATTGTAACTTACAGTTCTCTTGCTACAATAAGACAAGGTTTAACGCTTTCTGCAGGAAAACAAGATTTAATAAATATTATTAATGGACTTGTTGCCAATGGAAACACTAATATTCAGGATGGTTTGGTTAAAGCCAAAAAGGTATTAGATGGTGCCACTTATGACTGTGCTACTGCACGAAGCATTGTTTTATTGACTGATGGAGTTGCCAACGAATCGGGTACGAATGGCAATAACTGCAGCAGTGGACAACAAGGTACTTGTATACAAAGCGCTATAACCGCGGCCAACGCAGCAAAAACTGTAGTTGTTTCTGGGGTTACTTATAATAATCAAATTTTTTCTGTTGGATTATTTGGCGCTATTTCTGGTAATAGTCAAACCGATGCTGAATATGCTTTAAATCAAATTCAGTCTGGAGGTTCATTTTTTGCTGAAAATGCCGCTAATTTAACTGGAATTTACACGCAGATTTTTACTCAATTGTCTTGGGTAGCAAAACAAATAACCGGAACTCCTTTTGAAAAAGAAACTGTTGACAGCAATTTTACAATTGGAGCTATAACAGCTTCTAAAGGAACGACTACAGTTACGGGACAACAAATTGCATGGAACATTGATTTTTTGAATGTTGAAACTATTACTTTAAAATATCGATTGACACCAAAACCAAACACTTGTGGTAATCAGTTAGTGAGTACATCGAGATTGGATTTTCAAAATGCTCTTTGTGCGACTACATTTCAAAATATAACTTCTCCAACAACTAATGTTCCGTGTCCAATTATAACACTCAACACACAAACGAATGTTACTTGTTTTGGAGGAACTAATGGATCTATTACAATTAATACTCCAACAGGCGGACAAGGTCCGTACACTTATAAATGGACAAAAAATAATGTAGATTATGCAACTGCAAAAGACATATCAGGCTTAGGTTTTGGAACTTATAAAGTTACAGCCACAGATAGTAACAATTGTGCTACAGGTATTTTAACTATTGAAATTACACAGCCAAGTGCTGCTTTAGCTTTAGCAGCTTCTACTAAAACAGACGCTTCTTGTTTTGGACAAAACACTGGATCTGTTACTGCTGGAACTGTTTCAAATGCTGTAGGGACTGTAACGTATTCCTGGAAAAATAGTTTAAATACTGAAGTTGGAACTACGGCCTCTGTATCTGGACTTCCTTCTGGAACTTACACTTTGACGGTTACAGATTCTTGTTCTTCTAAAACAAATACGGTTACAATTGATCAGCCAGTCGCGGCGTTAGCATTAACAGCAGGTTCTAAAACGGATGTTTCTTGTTTTGGACAAAGCACTGGATCTGTTACTGCTGGGACTGTTGCAAACGCTGTAGGAACTGTAACATATTCATGGAAAAATAGTTTAAATATTGAAGTTGGAACTACTGCTTCTGTATCTGGACTTCCTTCCGGGACTTATACTTTGACTGTTACAGATTCTTGTTCTTCTAAAACGGATACAGTTACAATTAGTCAGCCGACCGCAGCTTTAGCATTAACAGCAGGTTCTAAAACGGATGTTTCTTGTTTTGGACAAAGCACTGGATCTGTTATTGCTGGAACTGTTTCAAATGCTGTAGGCACTGTAACGTATTCCTGGAAAAATAGTTTAAATGCTGAAGTTGGAACTACGGCTTCTGTATCTGGACTTCCTTCCGGGACTTATACTTTAACCGTTACAGATTCTTGTTCTTCGAAAACGGATACGGTTACAATTGGTCAGCCAGGCGCAGCTCTAGCATTAACAGCAGGTTCTAAAACAGATGTTTCTTGTTTCGGACAAAGCACCGGATCTGTTACTGCTGGGACTGTTGCAAATGCTGTAGGAACTGTAACATATTCCTGGAAAAATAGTTTAAATACTGAAGTTGGAACTACTGCTTCTGTATCTGGACTTCCTTCCGGAACTTATACTTTGACGGTTACAGATTCTTGTTCTTCTAAAACGGATACGGTTACAATTGATCAGCCAGGTTCAGCGTTAGCATTAACAACAGGTTCTAAAACTGATGTTTCTTGTTTTGGACAAAGTACTGGATCTGTGACTGCTGGAACTGTTTCAAATGCTGTAGGAACTGTAACGTATTCCTGGAAAAATAGTTTAAATGTAGAAGTTGGAACTACGGCTTCTGTATCTGGACTTCCTTCCGGAACTTATACTTTGACGGTTACAGATTCTTGTTCTTCTAAAACGGATACAGTTACAATTGGTCAGCCAGGCGCAGCTTTAGCACTAACAGCAGGTTCTAAAACAGATGTTTCTTGTTTTGGACAAAGTACCGGATCTGTGACTGCTGGAACTGTTTCAAATGCTGTAGGAGCTGTAACGTATTCCTGGAAAAATAGTTTAAATGTTGAAGTTGGAACTACGGCTTCTGTATCTGGACTTCCTTCTGGAACTTACACTTTGACCGTTACAGATTCTTGTTCTTCTAAAACGGATACAGTTACAATTAGTCAGCCAAGCGACCCTTTAACTTGTTCAATAGTTCAAAATAAAGCTGTTACTGCAAACGGATTAAGTAACGGAGAAGCAACTGTAACTCCAACTGGAGGAAATGGAAATTATACATACGCATGGGATAACGGAGAAACAACTGCTAAAGCAGTCGGATTAAATGCAGGCTCTCATTCTGTAACGATAACAGATGCAAAAGGCTGTACAACAACCTGCTCTATCATTATTACACAGCCAGATGTATTGTCTTGCAGTATTATTCAAGATGATCCAGCCAAATGTTACGGCGACAGCAATGGTAAAGCCACTGTAACTCCAGCTGGCGGAAACGGCGATTATACTTATGCATGGGATAACGGAGAAACAACTGCGCAGGCTGTTGGATTAAATGCTGGTCTGCATACAGTAACCGTAACGGATAAATTAGGTTACACCACAACTTGTAATGTAACAATAGGACAACCTCAACAAGCTTTAACATGCTCAATTGTTCAAGATAAAGCAGTTACCGCAAATGGATTAAGCAACGGAGAAGCAACTGTAACTCCAAACGGCGGAAACGGAAATTATACTTATGCATGGGATAATGGAGAAACAACTGCTAAAGCGATTGGTTTAAATGCTGGCTCACATTCCGTAACGGTAACAGATTCTAAAGGATGTACTACAACCTGCTCTATCACAATAACTCAGCCTGATGTTTTGGCTTGCACCGTCACTCAGGATGATCCAGCAAAATGTTACGGAGACAGCAACGGTAGAGCTACAGTAAAACCAACTGGTGGAAACGGAGATTACACGTATGCATGGGATAACGGGGAAACTACTGCGCAGGCTGTTGGATTAAATGCCGGAATTCACACTGTAACTGTAACGGATAAATTAGGTTATACAACAACTTGTAACGTTACAATTAGCCAACCTCAACAAGCTTTAACTTGCTCAATTGTTCAAGATAAAGCAGTTACTGCAAACGGATTAAGCAATGGAGAAGCAACCGTAACTCCAAACGGTGGAAACGGAAATTATACTTACGCTTGGGATAATGGAGAAACAACTGCTAAAGCGGTTGGTTTAAATGCCGGTTCTCATTCGGTAACAGTTACAGATTCTAAAGGATGTACTACAACCTGCTCAATCATTATAACACAGCCGGATGTTTTGGCTTGCAGTGTTATTCAAGATGATCCAGCCAAATGTTACGGCGACAGTAACGGTAAAGCGACAGTAACTCCAGCTGGCGGAAACGGTGATTATACTTATGTATGGGATAACGGAGAAACAACTGCTCAGGCTGTTGGATTAAATGCCGGAATTCACACTGTAACTGTAACCGATAAATTAGGTTACACAACCACTTGCAATATTACGATAGGCCAGCCTCAACAAGCTTTAACCTGTTCAATTGTTCAAGATAAAGCCGTTACTGCAAACGGACTAAGCAATGGAGAAGCAACTGTAACTCCAAACGATGGAAACGGAAATTATACTTATGCGTGGGATAATGGAGAAACTACTGCTAAAGCTTTAGCACTTTCTGCAGGTTCTCATTCTGTAACGGTAACAGATGCAAAAGGCTGTACCACAACCTGCTCTATCAATATTACACAGCCGGATGTATTGTCCTGCAGTATTATTCAGGATGATCCGGCTAAATGTTATGGCGACAGCAACGGTAAAGCAACTGTAGCTCCAGCTGGCGGAAACGGTGATTATACTTATGCTTGGGATAACGGTGAAACAACTGCACAAGCCGTTGGTTTAAATGCTGGTTTACATACAGTAACCGTGACTGATAAATTAGGTTATACAACCACTTGTAATGTAACAATAGGCCAGCCACAACAAGCTTTAACCTGTTCAATTACTCAAAACAAAGCAGTTTCTTCTAACGGATTAAGCAACGGAGAAGCAACTGTAACTCCAAACGGCGGAAATGGAAATTATACTTACGCATGGGATAATGGAGAAACTACTGCTAAAGCTTTAGCTCTTTCTGCAGTCTCTCATTCTGTAACAGTAACAGATGCAAAAGGCTGTACCACAACCTGCTCTATCAATATTACACAGCCGGATGTATTGTCCTGCAGTATTATTCAGGATGATCCGGCTAAATGTTATGGCGACAGCAACGGTAAAGCAACTGTAGCTCCAGCTGGCGGAAACGGTGATTATACTTATGCTTGGGATAACGGTGAAACAACTGCACAAGCCGTTGGTTTAAATGCTGGTTTACATACAGTAACCGTGACTGATAAATTAGGTTATACAACCACTTGTAATGTAACAATAGGCCAGCCACAACAAGCTTTAACATGCTCAATTGTTCAAGATAAAGCAGTTACTGCAAACGGATTAAGCAATGGAGAAGCAACTGTAACTCCAACAGGAGGAAATGGAAATTATACTTATGCTTGGGATAATGGTGAAACTACTGCTAAAGCAGTCGGATTAAATTCCGGTTCTCATTCTGTAACGGTAACAGATGCAAAAGGCTGTACCACAACATGCTCTATCATTATTACACAGCCGGATGTATTGTCTTGCAGTATTATTCAGGACGATCCTGCAAAATGCTACGGCGACAGCAATGGTAAAGCTACAGTAACTGCAATTGGCGGAAATGGTGATTACACTTATGCTTGGGACAATGGAGAAACTACTGCACAGGCAATTAGTTTAAATGCTGGTTTACACACAGTAACCGTAACCGATAAATTAGGCTACACTACAACTTGTAATGTAACAATTGGCCAGCCTCAACAAGCTTTAACCTGCTCAATTACTCAAAATAAAGCAGTTTCTTCTAACGGATTAAGCGATGGAGAAGCAACTGTTACTCCGATTGGAGGAAATGGAAATTATACATACACATGGGATAACGGAGAAACTTCCGCGAAAGCGATATCTCTTTCTGCAGGCTCTCATTCTGTAACAGTAACTGATTCCAAAGGCTGTACAACAACCTGTTCCATCACGATATCAGAACCAGGCGTATTGTCTTGCAGTATTACTCAGGATGATCCAGCTAAATGTTATGGCGACAGTAATGGTAAAGCTACTGTAACTGCAATAGGAGGAAATGGTGAGTACACTTATGCTTGGGATAACGGCGAAACAACTGCGCAAGCTGTTGGTTTAAATGCCGGTGTCCATACGGTAACAGTGACTGATAAATTAGGCTACACTACCACTTGTACGGTAACAATAGGACAACCGCAACAAGCTTTAACCTGTTCAATTACTCAAAACAAAGCAGTTTCTTCTAACGGATTAAGCAACGGAGAAGCAACTGTAACTCCAAACGGCGGAAATGGAAATTATACTTACGCATGGGATAATGGAGAAACTACTGCTAAAGCTTTAGCTCTTTCTGCAGTCTCTCATTCTGTAACAGTAACAGATGCAAAAGGCTGTACAACAACCTGCTCAATAATTATAACACAGCCGGATGTATTAGCCTGTAATGTTACTCAGGATGATCCAGCTAAATGTTATGGAGACAGTAACGGTAAAGCTACTGTAACTCCTGCTGGTGGAAACGGCGATTATACTTATACATGGGATAACGGAGAAACAACTGCACAAGCAGTCGGTTTAAATGCTGGTTTACATACAGTAACGGTGACTGATAAATTAGGTTATACCACAACTTGCACGGTAACAATTGGCCAGCCTCAACAAGCTTTAACCTGTTCAATTTTTCAAGATAAAGCCGTTACTGCAAACGGATTAAGCAACGGAGAAGCAACCATAACTCCAAACGGCGGAAACGGAAATTATACTTATGCATGGGATAATGGAGAAACTACTGCACAAGCGGTTGGTTTAAATGCCGGATTTCATTCTGTAACGATAACAGATTCCAAAGGCTGTATCACAACCTGCTCAATCATTATTACACAGCCGGATGTATTAGCCTGTAATGTTACTCAGGATGATCCAGCTAAATGTTATGGCGACAGCAACGGTAAAGCTACAGTAACTCCAGCTGGTGGAAACGGCGATTACACTTATGCTTGGGATAACGGAGAAACAACTACACAAGCAGTTGGTTTAAATGCAGGGGTTCATACAGTAACCGTAACGGATAAATTAGGTTATATCACAACTTGCACTGTTATAATTGGTCAGCCAAGTGCTATTTTAACTTGTTCAATTACTCAAAATAAAGCGGTAACCTCTAACGGATTAAGTGATGGAGAAGCAACTGTTACTCCGATTGGAGGAAATGGAAATTATACATACGCATGGGATAACGGAGAAACTTCCGCGAAAGCGATATCTCTTTCTGCAGGATCTCATTCTGTAACAGTAACAGATGCAAAAGGCTGTACAACAACCTGCTCAATAATTATAACACAGCCGGATGTATTAGCCTGTAATGTTACTCAGGATGATCCAGCTAAATGTTATGGAGACAGTAATGGTAAAGCTACTGTAACTGCAATTGGCGGAAATGGTGATTACACTTATGCTTGGGATAACGGCGAAACAACTGCACAAGCAGTTGGTTTAAATGCAGGAGTTCACACCGTAACCGTAACGGATAAATTAGGTTACACTACCACTTGTAATATTACAATTGGCCAGCCTCAACAAGCTTTAACCTGCTCAATTACTCAAAATAAAGCGGTTTCTTCTAACGGATTAAGCGATGGAGAAGCAACAGTAACTCCAAACGGCGGAAACGGAAATTACATTTACGCATGGGATAACGGAGAAACAACTGCTAAAGCTTTAGCACTTTCTGCAGGCTCTCATTCCGTAACAGTAACTGATTCCAAAGGCTGTACAACAACCTGCTCTATCACAATATCAGAACCAGGTGTACTATCTTGTAGCATTGCTCAGGATGAGCCTGCTAAATGTTATGGTGACAGCAACGGTAAAGCTACTGTAACTACAATTGGCGGAAATGGAAATTACACTTATGCATGGGATAATGGAGAAACTACTGCGCAGGCAGTTAATTTAAATGCTGGTTTACATACGGTAACAGTTACTGATAACTTAGGCTACAAAACAACTTGTACGGTAACAATTGCTCAACCAGAAAAAGCATTTAGTGCTGTAAAATCACAAATTGATGTTACTTGTGGCGGTGGCAATACAGGTTCTGCTACGGTTACAGTATCAGGAGGAACTTCTCCTTATACATATTCATGGAATACAAATCCAGTGCAGACTTCGGCTACAGCCAACAATCTTTTAGCTGGAAATTATAGTGTAATAGCTACCGACGCTAAAGGATGTTCGATTACAGAAACATTCATAATCCTTGATGGAGATGCTGTTAAACCAGTAATTGCTACATTGCCAGAAATGGCAACAATAAATTGTCCAGAAGTGCCTGTGTTTGCAGAAGCTACTGCAACCGATAATAATGGCACAATTTCTTCTTTAACTTATGTTGACACAATTGTTGAAGGCAATTGTGCCGGTTCTTATACTAAAACAAGAACCTGGACTGCTAAAGATGCGTGCGGCAACATTTCGCTTCCGGTTAGTCAGGTTATTATTGTACAAGATACAACTGCACCAACTTGGGTAACTCAGGCTGGAGCTTTAAATCAAACTATAGAATGCAGTAATCAGGAAGCTTTGGCATCCGCGCAAGCGCAATTTCCAGTAGCAACAGATACTTGTGATTCAGATGTTTCGAACATAGAAAAAGTAACCGGTCAGTTTATCGCTTCAGAAGGTTGTTCAAACACCGGGACAATTACCAATACCTGGACTGCAAAAGACGATTGTGGCAATATCTCTGACACTTTCACGCAAGTGATAACAATTCAAGACAAAACTGCGCCAGTATTTACAGGAAATCTCCCATCAGATATAACTGTTTCTTGTGATGCGGTTCCGCAACCAGTAGAAATGACAGCTTCTGATAATTGCAATGGAGATTTACCAATAGTTTACACAGAAGTTAAAAGTAATATTCAGGAAGGATGTTCATCCAATTATACCTTAACTCGTAAATGGACAACTAGCGACTGTGGTAGCAATACGGTATCTTATACTCAAATTATTACAGTAAGAGATACTACGCCACCAACAGGAACTGCTCCTGCAGATGTTGCCAATTTACAAGACATAGCAGCTATTCCTGTCGGAAGCCCAAGTGATATAAAAGATGCGAAAGATAATTGCAGTCCAACTGTAAATATTACGGTAAGCGACTCTAATAATGGAGGAAACGGTTGCGACGGAAGTACATACATCTTAACCAGAACGTATACTCTGACAGATTGTGCGGGCAATAAAACAGAATTGGTTCAAACCTTTACTGTTGATAATAAAGTTTCTGTATCGGCTGTTGTTTCTAATGCAACTTGTTTGGGCGCAAGCGACGGTTCAATTACTGTAACCAGTAGTCCAGGTTCAACTGTTCTAATTAGAAATGCTAATAATCAGGTGGTAAGCAACACTAATCTGCCTGCCGGAACTTATACCGTAACAGCAACTGCCGCAGTAAATGGTGAAAACCAAACTTGTATAGCAGCAACAACGGTAGTAATAACAGAACCAAATTATAAAGTAAAAATATCTGGTATTATTATTAATGTTGATACCAATACGCCAATTGCAAATGTACCGGTAACATTGATTCCGCAAGGCACTACAACGGGTCCTATTTTATTACGCATTACAGGCGCAGATGGTTCTTATAGTTTTACAGGAATGCCTGTAGGAAGTTATCTAGTTCAGGTTCAGGATGCAAATTTAAATAGTGCGTATCAATTGTATCCTGTAGATTCAAGTTTGTTCTTTACAACTCTTGAAGAATGTAAATTCCAAACCCATAATTTCGAATACGGAGCATCAAAACTTCCGGTTTTAGGAGATTATGTTTGGTATGATACTAATAATAACGGAATTCAGGACGAATGGTATGATGCCAATAATGATGGTATTGTAACGAAAAATGTCCCTGACGGTAATGGTGCTATTGATTACAGCCAATGGGAATGGATTGACCTTAATGGTGACGGAAGTTACAACGGCCCTCAAAATGTTGGTGAATTAAATGCCGGAGGTTTTGGCAATGCATTAAGTCCAAATGTAATTATTGATGGACCTAACGGATATCATGCAGATGTAATTGTAGGGATTGAAGGATTCTGGAGAAACAGACCAGAACAGTCAAATCCTTATGGAGATTATACTATAAAATTGGTAAGAGATGCAAATTTTGATGCTGTCGCAGCTGCTTTGGGAGCTACAGGTTTAGTAAAAGTTATTCCTTCAATAGCCGATAAAAAAATAACATCAAAACCTGATAAAACGCAAATGCATACCGTTTGCCGAACTTCAAGCGCAAGCAGTTATATTGTAACCGTAACGCCAGAAGATTTAGTACACTTAGATGCCGATTTTGGTGTTAATTGTAAAGAAGTTCAGGATATTGTTGCTAATGATGATAGCGCAGGACCAATTGCCGGAGTAAACCACACTACAACAAATGTTCTTAATGTACTGCCAAATGATACTCTTGAAGGCGTAGTAGTAACTCCTTCTGATGTTATTATTACAACCGTAACACCAAATGAGTTTTTACATTTAAACCCTGATGGCTCTGTAGATGTACTTCCAAATGCACCTGTGGGGACTTTAACAATGGTATATCAAATTTGTGAAGCTGATGAAACCAGTAATTGCGACACCGCAACGGTAACCATTACAATTGAAGCTCCTGTGATGACGGTTACAGCAACAGCAATTTGTGTAAACGATGTTCCTTATGTAGATTACGTTGTAACTCCTGTAAACTTTACTCCTGTAAATGGTGTAACAATAGCTTGGGCTAACAGCGCTAATACCGTTATTACAACGATGACAAATTTACCACTTAGCGGACGTGTTTTATGGCCGGGCGCTGTGATTGATCAGGCTGGAAATGGTGTAGATTGGCCAGGATGGATTTTCGAAAATAATAAATGGATTCAGGGTGCTGACGGATTTGAATCTTTACGTCCGACTGTAAACCTTACCATATCTGTTAATCCTAGCGAAACCATCACTTTAAATTATCCGCCGGCAGATCCGTATTGTACAGCAAGACCAACATTTGCAATCGTTGCTAATGATGATAATGCAGGTCCGATAAATGCAGTAACTGCAGCAATTCCGAATATATTAAATGTGTACAATAATGATACATTAAATGGAACTGCAGTAAATCCAGCCGATGTTACACTTACAACAGTAACGCCAGATTCTACAGGAACATTAACCTTAAATCCTGACGGTTCTGTAGATGTTAAAGCCAACACTCCTGCGGGAACTTATACTTTAACCTATCAAATATGCGAAAAAGCAGATTTCGGAAATTGTGATACTGCCATTGTAACGGTAACTATAACTGCTCCTACTCCGGTTGTTGCAAACGATGATACTTATGCTAATATCGGCTGTAATACTTTCGGATTGGTTGGAAACGTTTTGAGTAATGACTTTAAAGGTCAAGTTCCTGCAACATTATTATTGGTAGACTTTACTTTAATAAGCGAAACCAATGCTGCAAAAACAGATCCTAATATTACAATTGATGATTCTGGAAATGTAACCGTATCGAGTTTAACTCCTCCGGGAACTTACACCTACAGTTATAGAATTTGTGACAAACTGAATAGCAGCAATTGCGATACCGCAGTAGTTACCATAACCGTTGCTCCACTTGGTGTAATAAACATAACCGGCGAAGCCTGTAACGACGATGCAACACCTCTTAACCTTGCCAATTTACTTCCTGCAAATACGCCAACAACTGGTGAATGGATTGATTCTAATGGAAGTAATGCATTACAAGGCAGTGTTCTTAACCCATTCGGATTGGCATTAGGCAATTATACATTCGAATACAAAATAGCAGATGCAGCTTGTCCTAGAAATATTGTATTGACCATGGAAGTAAATGACGACTGTAAAGTTTTGGCCTGCGGAAATGTAGTGATACACAATGCTTTCTCTCCAAATGGCGACGGAATTAATGATGTTTTCAAAATTGATAATATTGATGAGTTAACCTGTTATCCAGGAAATTCAGTAGAAATCTATAATCGCTGGGGAATATTAGTCTTTGAAACTAATGATTATAATAACACTACCAACGCGTTTGATGGTACTTCCCGAGGCAGAACCACAATTAAACAATCAGAAGGACTGCCAGCTGGAACTTATTTCTACATTATCAACTACAAGTCATTAAACGGAAATAATGTTATTCAAAATAATAAGCTTGATGGATACTTATATCTATCAAAATAGAACTAAAAAATGCACTGTAACTCGTTTACAGTGCATTATAAAAAAACACTCAATCTTACTTTTTTGAATACACACGTGTATTGACTTTTTGAATTTCTCAACTAAGGAATCAATAGTAATAATTAAAATAATAATCTACTATGAGAACAAAATTATTTTTCTTCGTCATGCTGTTTGTAACATTTGCGGGATATGCACAACAAGATGCACAGTTTACGCAATACATGTACAACACGATAAATATAAATCCGGCGTACGCTGGTTCCCGAGGTGCTTTAAGTATTTTTGCTTTACACCGCGATCAATGGGTAGGGCTAGATGGATCTCCAAAAACCAACACTGTATCGGTAAATACACCAATAAACAACAGTAATATTGGCATCGGTGTATCTTTAGTAAACGATAAAATTGGCCCAACCAATGAAAATCAAATTTCTGTTGACCTCTCCTACACCATACCAACATCCGAAGACTGGAAACTTTCTTTTGGTATAAAAGGAACGGCAGATCTTTTTAATCTGGATGTCGATAAGTTAAATCCTGCAGATCAGGGAGATCCACAATTTCAAAATCTGAAAACTGATTTTTCTCCCAATATCGGAGCTGGAGTTTACTGGCATTCAGAGAGAGCTTACATTGGCTTATCTGTACCTAATTTTATCGAAACCAATCGCTACGATGATAATGATGTAGCCATTTATAAAGACAAAATAAACTATTATTTAATGGCCGGATATGTTTTTGATCTTTCTTACGATCTAAAATTTAAACCAGCAGTTTTAACCAAAATGGTCGAAGGAGCGCCACTTCAGGTAGATGCATCTGCAAACTTTATGTTTTTTGATAAACTAACTGTTGGTGTTGCCTACAGATGGAGCGCTGCGCTTAGTGCAATGGTTGGTTTTCAGATTTCAGACGGATTGTACATAGGCTACGGATATGACAATGAAACCACAAATCTAAAGAACTACAATTCAGGGTCGCACGAGATTTTCCTGCGCTATGAAATCTTCAAAAACAATGGTAAAATGACAACTCCTCGTTTCTTCTAAAAATAATGATCATGAAAAATTCAATACTACTTTCTTTAATACTCGTAAGTGCTTTTTTTTCATTAAAAAGTTATTCGCAGCAATCAAAAGTAAACTCCGGTGATAAAAAATATGATCAATACGCCTATATAAATGCAATAAAAACGTATGAAAAAGTTGCCAATAAAGGATACAAAAATGAAGATATGTTTAAGAAACTTGGAAACTCTTATTACTTCAACTCTGAATTTGACGGCGCTGCAAAATGGTATGGAGAATTATTTGTAATGAATACCAATGTAGAACCCGAATATTATTACCGATATGCCCAAGCACTAAAATCTACAGGAGATCCTGCAAAAGCAAATAAAATCATGGATGAATTTAATGCTAAATTTAAAAATGATGCAAGAGGACAGCTTTACCAAGACAATGTAAATTATCTAGACAAGATTAAAGCAAATTCCGGACGTTATAAAATAGAAGATGCCGGAATAAACAGCAAATATTCAGACTACGGAACTTTTGTTTACAAGAATAAAATCTACTTTGCTTCGGCAAGAGATACTGGAAATTTTTCGCAGCGAAAACACAAATGGACAGGAGAATACTTTACGAATATTTATGATGCCGATATCGATGCCGATGGAAATACGTCTAAAGTAAATAAATTTAAATCCGGCTTAAATTCAAAATTTCACGAAGCAACTCCTGTTTTTACTAAAGATGGCAAAACAGTATATTTTACCAGAAATAATTATGTAGAAGGAAAAAAGGGAAAAGATGCCAACAAAGTCACGCTGGTAAAAATATATAGAGCCACACTAGAAAACGGAAAATGGGAGAATATTGCAGAACTTCCCTTTAACAGCAACAATTACAGCACTGCACATCCTGCACTTAGTCCAGACGAAAACACTTTATATTTTGCGTCTGATATGCCGGGAACAATCGGACAATCTGATCTTTATAAAATTAGCATTAATAGTAACGGAAGCTTTGGAACACCCGAAAATCTAGGAAAAACTATTAATACAGAAGGCAAAGAAACATTCCCTTTTGTAACCAATGAAAACGAGATCTATTTTGCATCAGACGGACATCCCGGACTTGGAGGTTTGGATGTTTTTGTAGGTCAGATTACTCCCGATGGAAAAATTGATGATATTCAAAATTTGGGTGGCGATATTAATTCGTCAAAAGATGATTTTGCTTATAGTATTGATCCTGTTTCACGTAGAGGTTATTTCAGTTCAAACAAAGATGGCGGATTAGGTTCTGATGATATTTATAAATTTTTAGAAACCAAAAGATTAAAATGCATACAAGAATTGTACGGTGTTATTACAGATGCTGAAAACGGAACAATTTTACCAGGATCAAAAGTGACGCTGTACAGTAATCAAATGGAAATGAAAAACTCAGCCGTTGCCGATGCTTCCGGACGTTATAGTTTTCCGGTTGAATGTGGCAAAAGTTATAATGTAAGAGCTGAAAAAGAAGATTACACCACCAAAGAAGTCAGCATTACCATCGAAAAAACAACTGGAAAAACCGAACTGCCAATTGCGCTGGAAAAAGCAACTTGTAAAGTTACCGTTGGTGATGATTTAGGAAAATGTTTTGGTATAAAAATGATTTACTTTGATCTCGACAAATCAAACATTCGCACAGAAGCAGCCATTGACTTAGAAAAAATATTAGCCGTATTAAACGACAATCCAACAATGAAACTTGACATTCGTTCTCACACAGACAGCCGTGCGACATTCAAATACAATGAAGCCTTATCTGATCGAAGAGCAAAATCTACCATAAACTGGTTAATTCAAAACGGCATAAAAGCGAATAGACTAACCGGAAAAGGTTATGGAGAAACCCAGCTCGTAAACAAATGCGCCGATGACGTACCTTGTACAGAAGCCGAACATCAGGAAAACAGACGAAGCGAGTTTATTATTATTGCCTTATAGTTAATTAAATGTTTCATACTTTTAAAAAAAGCTGTCTAAAAAAAATTAGGCAGCTTTTTTATATAGCTGGATTTTAGATTACTAAATCAATATTTTACAAAAGACTTACTTACTAATTTCCATTTTTTTATTTTTAGATCATATTTATAAATCAATTTACATCTCTCATTTGCATTAGCATGAACTAAAGTAGTTAGCGTTTTCTTTGATTTATTAATTGATGTAGGAAAAAATGCTACAGTATCCGTTAAGAATTTATCACGTTCAAATTTTTGATTTTTACCTTGAATATAATACTCATAAATTGGACCGCCGTTTCCACCTGAATCTGATTTTACTGCAAAATCTTCTTTACCATCAAAGTTAAAATCAGCCACTATAAAATCGCCAAAGTCATTATCAATACTATCTCTATTCTCATTTATACCAGTAATATAAGATCTCACCGTTGAACAATTATTAAAATCTTTTTCAAAAATATATTCTGAATTAACAACAACAGTCTGAAGATTTTTTTGAGAAGTTTTATCAATTATTGTTACTTTAATTTTACAAGAGTTCTCATTTTCTCTTTGAAACCTGATATTGTAATTAAAAGATTTAGATAAATTTTTATGCAGGCAAATCTGTCCATGAGTGGAAAGTGAAATAAAAACAAAACAAATTAAAGATCTAATCATAGGTCAGTCATTTTATATCTTTAAAGTAAATACAAGTTAATGACTTACAAAGCTAAGAAAACAAACGCACTAGATAAATATCATTTTTGTCTAGATTTAAAATATTAATGTAGAGTTATTCCGAAAATTTCTCTTTTGCAGAATGACAAGATTCTGATAACGCCAAATATATTATAGCTATATTTTGTATATACTTTTAATACATTATTTATATAACAGTTCTCAAAAAAGAAGGTAAGCAAAGATTATAAAAACTTGCCAATCTTTGCGTAAATCTTATCCTTCTTTGGTAAAAAACAACGCAAAAAAAAAAGTCGTTGTAATTCAAAGAACTACAACGACAACTAAAAAACCAACCAGATTCAATCTTCCTTTAAATCTTAGCAAAAATATTAGTGTAATATATTTTTCCGGTAGCAGGATCCGTAGAAACCGACAAGCCAAAATGAGTGTAATCTCCTTCAATGTTTTCTTTGTGACCCGGGCTTTCTAACCAAGCTTTTAGAGCCGCTTGGGGAGTTTTGTAGTTGTACGCAACATTCTCACCCACTTTTTTAGCGCCAAGAACATTTACAATATTAGCAGAGCGTGAAGTAAAGTCATTATGATTTACAACATTATTAGCAATCATATATTTATTATGCTCTTCGCATTTAAAAGAAATATGATTTACCATTTCTAATGCATTCAAACCAATACTCACACGGTATTCGTTTATTAACTTCATTGTTTCCAATTCAGTATCATTATAAGTATAAGTGGTAATAAGCGTTTCAGTTGTAGTGCTACTCTCGCTTCCTTCGGCAGTATCAGCAGAACATGCGTTCACTGCAATGAGCATTGCAGTGAACAACATGACGCGCATAATCTTTTTCATAATCAACAGTAGTTTATGCTATTAAAGTAGATGTTGGGGCAAATCCTTTAAATATTTTTATTAAAATAAATTTCGTTTCTTTTTCTGCTTCAAACGTATCTATTTTATCGGTAAACTACAAAATTAATCGATGAAATACATAAAAATAATGTTTTGATATATAATTTTCCTACGTAAAACTACTCTTAAGAAGATAATCTTTCTATCTTCCAGGAAAAATCTGACTGACTTGTATAGCGAATTCTGTCGTGCAGTCTGTTAGGTCTCCCCTGCCAAAATTCTACTTCTAAAGGAGTTACTAAATAGCCACCCCAATTTTCGGGTCTTGGAATTGATTTTCCTTCAAATTGCTGTTCTAATTTCTTTAAATTCTCTTCTAAATAGGCTCTTGACGGAATAACTTCACTTTGATTTGAAACAATCGCACCCAGTTTACTTCCATCAGGACGAGAATCAAAATAACCGTCGGATATATTTTCTGATGTTTTTTGCGCAATTCCTTTTATGATAACCTGACGCTCCATTTCCTGCCAGAAAAACGACAGACAAACATGCGGATTCTGAGCAATTGCTTTTCCTTTTTCAGAATCATAATTGGTATAAAAAATAAATCCTTCTTCAGAATATTTCTTTAACAAAACCACTCTCGATTTCGGAAAACTATCCAAACCAATTGTAGAAACCGTCATAGCATTTACTTCTCCACTTCCGCCGAAATCTTCTACTTCATGAAACCATCTTTTAAAAAGATTAATCGGATCTTCGGGAATATTACTTTCAAGCAATTCACTTTTTTCGTAAGATTTTCTATAATTACTTAAATCATTCATAATTGTTGATTTTAGATTTTTGACTTTAGATTTTTTGTTTCAGGTTTCAGGTTTCAGGTTTCAGGTTGTCAGGCTGAGCGTAGTCGAAGCCCAGTCCAATTTTCAAGTTCCTAAAAAGCCTTTGAACCTCAGTCCCTTTGAACCTTTGTTCCTTAAAAAGAAAAACTAACCCCATCATCTCCCAAAAGCACATTTGGAAAAATTTCTTGGGCTTCTTTTTTAAAAGGTTCAATTCCTTCGTAGCGGGTTGAATAATGTCCTAAAATCAATTGCTTTGCATTTGCTTTAAGCGCAATTCTAGCGGCTTCTTTTGCTGTAGAATGTAATGTTTTTTGAGCCAAAGCAGCTTCTGATTCCAAAAAGGTAGATTCATGATATAAAACATCTACATTTTCAATAATCGGAATTACAGCTTCATGATAAACGGTATCCGAACAGAAAGCATAACTTTTTGGAGGAATCGGGTCAAAAGTCAATTTCTCGTTTGCTACAACAGTTCCATCGTCGAGTGTAATGTCACTGCCGTTTTTTATTTTCTGATAATAAGCAACATGTATATCGTAGTCCTGAACAGCTTCAACATTTAGTTTTCTTTCGTCTGGTTTTTCCTGAAAAAGATAACCATTGGTATAAACACGATGTTTTAGCGGAATTGTTTTTACAATAACACGTTTGTCTTCAAAAACAACTTCACTTTCTTTTGATTCTAATTCATGAAAAAATAAATCATAAGTCGTCCAGGATTCCGTTAATCTTAACTGAAGAAGAATAAGCTCTTTAATTCCTTTTGGACCGTAAATATGCAAATCGGTAGTTCTGCCTAACAAAGAAAATGTCGAAATTGTTCCGATTAATCCATATAAATGATCTCCATGAAGATGCGAAATAAAAATATGATTGATTTTTGAAAACTTGATTTTATTCTTCCGTAACTGCACCTGAGTTCCCTCACCACAGTCAATCAAAAATAGTCTGTTTTTAATTTCTAAAACCTGCGAAGTTGGATTGGTAAGCGTTCTGGGAGTTGCGGCATAACAGCCAAGTATAGTAAGATTCATTATTAATTTTAGATTTTAGAGTTCCGATTTTAGATTAATTATAGAGACGGAGATTTAAGATACAGATTCAATCTAAAATCTAAAATCAACAATCTAAAATTCTAAAAACCGAGGTCTCTTTCAATTTCTTCCATTTCGATAATATCGTGCGCTTCTAAAAGTGAAGGTACAACAACCAATTTATCAGAAATAGCATTAAAATCAAGATCAGCAGCTGCAATTACAAATGATTTTTTAGCTTTTTTATGTTGTTTCGAAAGTGGCAAAAACAGCTTTAAATCTTTCTCAGACAAATCAGAATGCGACAGCAAATCTATAATAACGTTTTGTTTTTCATAGGTTTTAAATTGCTGCGTTACATTTTCCAAAAAAGCATTCAAATCTTTTTTTGTATCCTTTATGGTAACGGTATGTCCTTTTACATCTACTTTCATTTTATAATTTTAGGGGGCTTATAATTTTAAGAGCTAAGGTACGAAGATTTTTTAATTTTAGAATTGAGTACAGATATTAGATTTTAGAGTTCAGATTTTAGATTTGTCAGGCTGAGCGGAGTCAAAGCCCCGTTCTGCATAAAGTCCTTCGTCTCCGCTCAGGATGACATGTGCAAATCGAACTTCGACTCCGCTCAGCCTGACAACTTGAAACTAAAAACCTATTGAATCTTAGAAGCCAGAAGATAAATAACCGCCATTCTAATCGCTACACCATTTTCCACCTGATTTAAGATCACAGATTGCTTAGAATCTGCGACTTCGCTCGTAATCTCTACTCCTCTGTTTATTGGTCCAGGGTGCATGATTACTATTTCTTTATCTAACGAATCTAATAATGTTTTATCAACTCCGTATTGCTGTGCATATTCTCTTGTTGAAGGAAAAAAGTTAACATCCATACGTTCGTTTTGTACACGTAACATATTGGCAACATCACACCATTCTAAAGCTTTTCGCAAGTTTGGTTCAACCGTAACACCAAGTGATTCGATATATCTCGGAATCAATGTTTTTGGTCCGCAAACTTTTACTTCTGCGCCCTGCAACTGCAAAGCATAAATGTTAGATAATGCAACTCTTGAGTGTAAAATATCACCCACAATAACCACTTTTTTTCCGGCAACATCGCCTAGTTTTTCTCTTATTGAATAACTGTCTAATAAAGCCTGCGTTGGATGTTCGTGCGCTCCATCTCCGGCATTTACGATACTGGCTTTGACATTTTTAGATAAAAAATAAGCCGCTCCGGGATTGGAGTGGCGCATTACAACCATATCTACTTTCATCGAAAGGATATTGTTTACGGTATCTATAAGTGTTTCTCCTTTTTTAACCGAAGATTGTGCAGCAGAAAAACTAATAACATCTGCCGATAAACGTTTTTGAGCTAATTCAAACGAAAGTTTAGTTCTGGTACTGTTTTCGAAGAAAATATTGGCAATCGTAATATCGCGTAATGAAGGAACTTTTTTAATTGGTCGGTTAATGACTTCTTTAAAATGATCTGCCGTTTCAAAAATTAGGTTTATATCATTCTCGTTGATGTATTTTATTCCTAATAAATGATTTACGCTTAATTCTTTCATTTTTGTTTCTTTAATATTATTTGTCAAATTCTGAATGACGAAATATTCAATCATTCAACGTTTCTTTAAAGAGCAGCTACTCTATTCGATCATTCTGTCAATTACTTCGCTGTAATCCTGCAAATCTCTTCCGTCTTCATTATAAATCTGCTGCCATCTAAAACCCGGAATTTCAATTTTTGATTTTGCCGTTCCGTTCCAGTTTACTTCCAGACCATTATTTTTAAGCACTTCGGCTACTTTTTTTCCGACACCAATTGTAGTTTCTTCATCAGAATTATCTACTTTTTGAAAAGCAATATACAAACCTGGATTTTCGGCAGCGATTGCTCTTGCTAAATCCTGTTCGTGGTAAAAGCAGTAACCATCAGATTCAACTTCATTTATCCGAAGTTCTCTTTCTACCTCAACCACTTCATATTCACCGTCGCTTGTCGTATATCCTGCATTATGAAGCGCGATAATATTTTGGCTGCATAATTCATCAAACGCTTTTATAATCTTTTCAGTATCTGTCGGGATTTTCCATTGTTTACTTTCCTGAAGTAACTTTTGGTATTCTTCGTCGATTTTTTCAAAAGCCCATTCTTCTGAAATTTCATCTTCAAATTCGTTGTCTTCTATTTCTTCCATGATGTTTTCTTTAATATCATCAATAGGAAGAAATCCCATTCTTACCTGATTAAAAATTGATTCATAAATAAACTCTTCGTTCTCTGTCATGATTTTCTTTTCAATTTTTAATAATTAAATTTAATTGGTAATCAAGTAAACAGCGTCTTCACCTTCGTTTTCTTTCCAGCTTACTTTTACTTTTTCATCATTAATAGCATCTACCTGACGGCCTCGATAATCGGGCTGAATAGGAAGATTACGGCTAAAACGTCTGTCAATTAACACTAACAATTCAATTTCTGATGGGCGTCCAAAAGACTGAATCGCAGTTAATGCCGAACGAATGCTTCGTCCCGTAAACAATACATCATCTATAAAAATGACTTTCTTGTTTTCGACTATAAAATTAATTTGAGTTTTATTGGCTTCCAGCGGTTTATCGGTTCTACGGAAATCATCTCTAAAAAAAGTGATGTCCAGATAACCCAAAGAAATCTCTGGAGTTTTGTATTCGCTCTCTAATATTTGTTTTAAGCGTTCTGCTAAAAAAACACCTCTAGGCTGAATTCCGATTAAAATAGTATCCGAAAAATCTAAGTGTTTCTCAATTAACTGACAAGCCAAACGATGGAGTATGATAGTAACTTCTTTTGAATTAAGTAATACTTTTTGGCTCATAATTTAGTGACTTATTTAGTTGGGCAAATATACGGAATCAAAATTTATTTGTTGGGATATAAATGTTGGAAAAAAATCTATCTTTTTTTATATGTTTACTTTTTTTAAACGCCAACTTTAAATTCAGAAAATTAAGAATGACAAATAATTACAAAAAATTAAAATTTTTTAAGATTACGGGAGGAATTATTTGGCTTCTAGAGTTAATTTACGGAAAAAACTATTTAGCTCCTAAACATAATTATTTAAGGACATTACAGCAAGGAACAGTAGGACGTGAAGTTGCAAAAATGTTAGACAGCAAACAATATAGATTAATACCCAAATTTGAAAACCACGATTTAAAGCATATTGTTCTAGAATATGAAATGACGATGAAAGATGAAATTAGAATGCAGGCTTATTTGATTGGAAATGGAAATTTAACTTTACCTTGCTTATTATTCTTTTCTTTAGGAATTTTCTATCCGACGATTTGGAAAGATTTATTTAAAGAATATCAAAACGGCAAGTTTACAAAATCAATTCATTTTCTAACTTTGAACGATTGTATGGAATTGCAACTAAAAGACATCAAAATTAAATACGGACGAATTAAAAACTAATCAAAGTTTCATGAAATTTCTAACAAAAACTAAAAACATATTTTTATTAGATAGCTTTGGAGCTTTGCTTACCACTATTCTACTCTATTTTATCCTAAGAAATTTCAATACTTTTTTTGGCTTATCTAAAGATGTTTTCAAATATCTTTCATTGCTTGCTTTGATTTTTTTTATATACTCAATCAGTTCTTATTTCTTTGTCAAGCAAAATTGGAAATCGTTTTTAAAAATAATCTGTACCGCTAATATTCTTTATTGTGTTTTGACATTGGGGGTAATCATTTATTATCGCCAAAGCATTTCTATTTTTGGTATCATATATTTTTTAGCTGAAATTCTAGTTATTATCGCACTCGTACTTTTAGAAGTAAAAATGATCCGAATCTAAATCTAGAACATTTCTCTAAAATCCTACAACACATTTCTCTGATTTTTAAGTAATTTTAAATTGAATTAAAAACTCGAAATCATGAGAAAAATAATCGTAATATCCATGATTACAATCGATGGCGTGATGCAGGCGCCGGGTGGCCCTGAAGAAGATACATCGGGCGGTTTTGAATATGGAGGCTGGGTCGCCCCATTTGGAGATGAGGAATCTGGTAAAGTTATGCAGGAACAAATGAAACCTTCGGATATTCTTTTGGGCAGAAAAACTTTTGATATTTTTGAAGACTATTGGCCAAAGCACGCAGAAGGCTGGCCTGGTATTAATGAGGTTACTAAATACGTTTTATCAACCACCAGAAAAAAATCAGATTGGGAAAATTCAGAATTCCTTTCTACTATAGAAGACATTAAAAAACTTAAAAATTCAGACGGCGGCGATATTAAAGTCTGGGGAAGCGCAACACTCGTTCAGCTTTTGCTGCAACATGATTTAGTTGATGAATTTGGGCTTTTAATTTATCCCATCATTTTGGGTAAAGGGAAAAAATTATTTGATAATGGTTCAGTTCCTTCAGCATTTACATTAATTGAAAGTACGGTTACGCCAAAAGGTGTAATCACTGTTAGTTATAAACGGGCTGGCGATGTGAAAACCGGAACTGTTGGAGAATAACAAAATCAATACAAATCCAAATCATAAAACATTTCCAAAAAATTATATAAGACGTTTTCTTTTTTATTGAAGTAATTTTAATAGTACAAAATACGTATCAATTTATTCAGTAAACTAAAAAGAAAACATCATGCAAAAGTTCATTACACGTATGTTAATGGTATTCGTAATACTATTTTCATTTACAAGCTGCGAAGTTATAGGAGACATTTTTAAAGCCGGAATGGGCGTTGGAATCTTCATCGTAATCTTCATCGTTGCTATAATCATTTGGATCATCAGCAAATTTATGGGAAGTAAATAAAACTAAAAAAAACAAACATAAAAAAATCCCAAATTCAATTTTTACATTGGAATTTGGGATTTTTTTTATTGTAATTTATAGATTAAAGATTATACATCTTCTTTCTTTGTTCCTGAATCTTTTCATCATCAAGATATTCGTCAAATGTCATGTAGCGGTCGATTACTCCGTTTGGTGTAAGCTCTACTACTCTATTACCAACAGTTTGTGCAAACTCGTGGTCATGTGTTGTGAAAATTACAGAACCTTTAAAGTTTTTTAAAGAGTTGTTAAAAGCTGTAATAGACTCCAAATCCAAGTGATTTGTTGGTTCGTCCAGCATTAAGATATTAGCGCGTTCCATCATCATTCTAGACAACATACAACGTACTTTTTCTCCTCCAGATAAAACTCTAGATGTTTTTAATGCTTCTTCTCCAGAGAAAATCATTTTTCCTAAAAATCCTCTAATAAAAACCTCATCGCGCTCTTCTTCCGTTTTTGCGTACTGGCGTAACCAATCTACCAAAGTCAAATCGTTTTCGAAGAAATCATGATTTTCAGCTGGTAAATAAGCTTGGTTTGTTGTAATTCCCCAATCAAATGTTCCAGAATCTGCTTGTTGCTGATTGTTTAGTATTTGATAGAAAGCGGTAGTTGCACGAGAATCCTTAGAGAAAAGAACGATTTTATCGCCTTTTGCCATATTCAAATCTACATCTTTAAACAAAAGTTCTCCGTCTACAGAAGCACTTAAGTTTTCTACATTCAAAATCTGATCTCCTGCTTCACGATCCTGATCAAAAATAATCGCAGGATAACGACGGCTTGAAGGTTTAATTTCAGAAATGTTCAATTTAGAAATCATTTTTTTACGAGAAGTTGCTTGTTTCGATTTTGCAACGTTCGCGCTAAAACGACGAATAAATTCTTCTAATTCTTGTTTCTTTTCTTCTGCTTTTTTGTTTTGCTGTGCACGTTGTTTCGCCGCTAATTGGCTAGACTCGTACCAGAACGTATAGTTTCCAGAATAATGGTTAATTTTTCCGAAGTCAATATCAGAAATATGTGTACAAACCGCATCTAAAAAGTGACGGTCGTGAGATACCACAATTACGGTGTTTTCGTAGTTTGCCAGGAAGTTTTCTAACCAAGCGATTGTCTCGAAATCCAAATCGTTGGTAGGCTCATCCATGATCAATACGTCAGGATTACCGAAAAGCGCCTGCGCCAAAAGCACACGAACTTTAATTTTTCCCTCTAGATCGGCCATTAATGTATAATGATGTTCTTCGTTGATTCCTAAGTTAGACAACATCGATGCTGCGTCAGAATCTGCATTCCAACCGTTCATTTCTTCAAATTGTACTTGAAGTTCTCCGATTCTGTCGGCGTTTTTGTCGTTGTAGTCTAAATAAAGTTCATCCATTTCTTTTTTAACAGCGTACAAAACTTTATTCCCCATCAAAACGGTTTCCAAAACGGTATGCTCGTCGAACATGTTGTGGTTTTGGTTTAAAACCGACATACGTTTTCCCGGTTCTAAATGTATGTGACCAGAAGTTGGGTCCATATCGCCCGAAATGATTTTAAGAAAAGTAGATTTTCCAGCACCATTGGCTCCAATTACGCCGTAAATATTTCCGTGTGTGAATGTGGTATTTACTTCGTCAAACAAAATTCGTTTGCCAAATTGAACTGATAAATTATTGACTGTTAACATGAATGTCTTTTTAATTAATTTGGTGCAAAAGTAGTGAAAAAGGTTCTAAGTTGCAAAGATGCTAAGGTGCTAAGTTTCTTGCTTTTTTTTGAACCATATAAGTTATATAAGTTCATTTAAAATGTAGCGCTTAATATTTTAATCTCGCTAAGGCGCAGAGGCGCAAAGTTTTTTTTCATTTTTGTCATTTCGACCGGAGGGAGAAATCACACTAGAAACTCCATACTGAATATCACAAATCTTTGTCGAGTTACGAGTGTGATTTCTCCCTCCGGTCGAAATGACAAACTTTATGTATAGTCAAAAAACTTTACGCCTCTGCTCCCGATAGCTATCGGGATTGCGAGATTCTCTCAACACAAAACTTAAATCACTTATATAACTTATATGGTTTAAAACCGGCTTTCTTTTGCCAAAGCGACTTCAAGGCTTTCGTAATTAGAAACTACTTTTTTTATTGTTCCTTGTTTATCCAAGATGAAATGCGTTGGGAATGCATTTAGCTGTAAAGTTTCATTCATATATACTTTCATATTCGGAATCACGGAATATGACAATGGTCTTTTTGCTAAAAATGTTTTTAATTGCTGTGGATTATCTTCGGCAAGACTTACGAACAGAATGTCTTTTCTGTCTTTGTATTTTGAAACTAATGCATTTACATGAGGAAATTCTTTAATACACGCTGCACAGTGAATGTACCAGCATTTGATTACGATTATTTTTCCTTTCATGGTTTCGTTTGAAACTATGTTTCCATTCAAATCTTTAAAAGAAAACTTTGGGAAAGCTGTTCCTTCCATTTTAAAATTATGTAAAGCATCAAAAGCTTCCTGCGAAATTGCTGCTTTTATACTTGTATCTGAATTGTGCTCTATTTTGAATAGTTTATAGGTATAAACGGAATCGTCTGATTGTAATCGAATTGGAATATAATTTCCTTTTGTCAATTCATTTAAAAAAGATTCTTTGCTGATTTCTTTCGAAACAGAATCTAGCGCTGTAAAATCTCTTGACAGCATTATTTTTTTGTTTTGATAGGCTGACCAACCTGCGTAATTATTTTGAATTTGAATGGGATCAACTTCTGGTTTTTCAGATTTTGTTTGTCCTGAGCAAGAAGTGAAAATTAAAATTGACGCTATAAAAAAGATTAGCTTTTTCATGAAATGGTATAAAATAAATCGGATTCAAAAGTACTCAAAAATCTAAGGACTTATTACTACATTTGAGTACAATACATTTTACCTTTCTTTCGTTTTCAATTTTAAAAGCCTTTTTTAATGAAAAAAATATTTGTTTCACTTTTACTTTTAAGCTGTTTATTTGGTTTTTCGCAGACAGAAAAACTTTTTTATTTTGTAGAAAGCGATAGTTTGGTTGGCGTAAAAAATCAGGACGGAAAAATTATTATTCCTGCAAAATATCTTTTTACGCAATCGGCAAGTGATGTCAATTCAAAAGAAGAAATTAAAGACCGAATCCTTTTTTCTATGCCTATTAAAGAAGGGCCAAAAGCCCACGACAGAAAAGGCAATTTTCTTTTTGAACCTTATATTTTCGATGCTGGCATTGATTATTTCAGTGAAGGTTATATGCGATTTACGGAAAATAAAAAGGTAGGATTTGCAGATAAAAACGGCGTTAAAATTATTCCTGCGAAATACGATTGGGTTTCTGCAATGAATTTTGGCTTTGCTGAATTTTGTAATGGCTGTCATTTTGATACTTCAAAAGATCCGGAGCATCCGCCTTTGGTTGGTGGTACTTGGGGGTTTGTGAATAAAAATGGTGTTGAAATAGTTCCGACTGATAAACGAAATCATCCTAAGGATTTTGAAACAGAAAAGCATCAATTTATTCCGTATCAGTTTCAATACAATGAAAAGGAAAAACAGATTCTTGATTTTTTCGAAAAAAGAAAAGAACAAATTGCCCAGATTGATGATTTCAATTGTAATCCTAAAATAATCTATTTTGAGATTGTTGAAAAACCATCTGAATTTGATCCCTTTTATAAAGTAAAAACGTTTGAATTGTGCAATTCTTATTTGCGTGGATCGGATGAAAATTATGATGATTTTAAAAACTTCAAAGTTTCACAAGATGGAAAAGATTTCTACGTAACCTATATCGAATTAGTTGATCACAAGAAATATTCTGAATATGTGGAGCGAAAAATTCCGGTTGATAAATGGATTAAGCAGAATCTCAAAAAAACGAAGAAATAAAAAAAACCCGGCAGTAGATTGCCGGGTTCATAATGCACTTATTCAGGTGAAAACCAAATAACAAATCACCTAAATTTGATGCATTTTATTCGAAACTAAAAACTAGATTAAAAAATAAATAACCAAACTCAATTTTAACCTTTTCCAATTTTTATATTTCAAAATTGTATTCAAAAGAATCAAACTTTAATTTAAAAAGTTCGACACTTTTAATGATTTTTTGTTTCCTGATTTATCGGTTACGATAACTATAAACAATTGTTTTTTAGAGAAATTCTGATTTTGAAGCAGTATTTCTTTATTATTTTGAATGTTTCTATGACTTACTAAAGCTTGTCCAATTGTATTGAATACATCAACCTGAGCAATATCTTCTGTTTCGTTTGAAACGGACAACGCATCATTTTTAAAATATGCTATTGTTGCGTTTTGTGGTTCAATTTTATCCAGAGCTAATGTTTTTGCCGTTGCTCCTTGTCCCGCAAAATATGCTGCATACGCTTTAGATAATTCAGATGAATTACCACAAGAAGAAGCGTCCCAGTTTACAGACCAAGTCATTAAACCTCTTAAAGAAGGATAAGGTCCGCCTGGCTGCATCGTGTACGTTCTTCCAGAAAAAGTGGTTCCGGTTCTTAAATAATGCATGGCACTAATTCCTTCTGCCGGCGTTATATAACCGCTTCCTGCTGCACTTGGACAAGCTGGTAATGCAATAAGAACTTTTGAGGCCGGTAAACCATCAAAATGCATTCCTGTTGAAGCAATGTTATATCCTTTTATTACCATATCTGTTAAGGCTGTTACCATGTTTGCTCTTTTAGCAGAACCATAATACTGACCGTCTAATCCGTTTTCTCCTCCTGTATTATACAATTGTACCGCTAACAAATCCAATTCGTTACGTAAGTTTTGAATGATTGGCAGGAAAGAACCAAAAGTATCCGTATAGGTAGAATATCCTCCTTGTACGTATTGTGTTTCTGGAGCTGCTGTTAATAAAAATCCTGTTCCGTAATACGCTTTTAATTCTTTGCAGGCATCTACTATGTTTTTTAATCTTGGATAAGCAGAGATTCCCGCATAAGAAATATCTCTTAAATTTCCTGCACTAAAATTCATCGATCCGCCTTCAAAATCTAAATCAACTCCATCAAATTGATACTCGTCAATAATGGCTTTTAAACCATTAACAAAAATATTTTTCTGATTTACATTATCTAAAACAACATGACCATTTTGACCTCCGATAGAGATAATAACAGGAACACCGCTGTCTCTTAAGGATTTGATATCATTTTTCAACAATTGTTTATTGAAAACACCATTGGTCAAATATCTGTTATCATTTGTAGTTAGTATTGGTGTATAACCATCACGATTTACTGTTTCTACGAAAGAATAATCAACTACATTAAACTTGCTTCCAACCATTTGAGAAAAATATAAAAATGGAGCACCAGCATTTTCCCAAGAGTGAGCATATCCTAAAATTACTTTTGAAGGAAGTGGAATAAATCTATTAGTGCTCACTGGAGCAATTTTAATAGTATTGTTTAATGTCGTTACAGCAGCTTTATTATCGGTTGCTTTGATTACAACTGGATAATCCTGATAAGCAGATGGTGTAAAATTATACGTATAAGTATTATTTGTACCTGCTGTCATATTAAAAGTACCTCCATTAATTGTAATTGTAACACCAGAAACAGATCCGTCACTATCCACAGCTGTAACTGAAATTGGCACAACTTGGAAAGAACTTTGATTTACAGTAGTATTCGATGGTGAATTCCAAGTAATTACAGGCACTGCATTTGGGCAATTTGCACCTGAACAAGTTAATGTAAAACTATATGTTTTTGAATCTGTTGTTCCGTTTGATGCAGTAGCCGTAACGGTTAAGGTATGACTAGCCGAAAATTGATTGGCAACTGGTGTCCAACCTGCAGTATATGTTCCCGAAGAATTGGCAGCACTCAAGTTTTGTCCGTCTAAACTAAATACAACAGATGAGATTGTAGTGGCATCGGCAGCACTTAATCCAACACTTGCAACAAAATTAATTGCTGCTCCTAAATTTATAGCAATCGCCGAAGCTGTTGGCGCTGTAATGGCAACAACTGGCTTAGTTGCAACCACCGCTTGTCTATTAAAATTATAAACCGTTGGCGTTGTCGGCACTGCAAAGTTGGCTAAGTTATTTGGATAATAAGTAGCTTCTCCATTTTCCCAAGAATTTAGTTTTAAACTTAAAATCTGCGTATAACCTGCTACAACTGAATTATCAAAAGTGTAATTTCCTGATGCATCTGTTGTTGCGAGAACACTTTTCCAGTTGTGTGTATTATCTGTCCAAGGTAAAACGATTTCTACTTTTGCACCAGAAACCGGAGTTGTTCCATTTTTAACGGATCCGCTGATTAAGTTTGTTACAGCAGCCAAAGCACTTTTTGCTGTAGAGCTTGTATTAAAATTGTAAACTGTTGGATTTGCAGGAACTGCAAAGTTTGCCAGATTATTAGGGAAATAAGCTGTTTCACCATTTTCCCAACTATTCAATTTTAAACTTGTAACGGTTGTATATCCTGCCACAACTGAATTATCAAAACTGTATTTTCCTTGTGCATCTGTTATTGCGATTACACTTTTCCAGTTGTGTGTGTTATCTGTCCAAGGTAAAACTAATTCTACTTTTGCGCCAGAAACTGGTGTTGAACCATTTTTAACTGTTCCGCTGATTTTACTTGAAGTTACCACAACATTCTGCGTAAAGCTTAATGTTTTGTTTGAAGTAAGATTCGTGTAAACTGTAGAAGCTGGTGTAAAAGTCTGCCCTGTTAAAGATGCTGTTACCGTATAATTGGCTCCTGCTGGCAAACTTAATGTATAAGCACCGCTTGCATTTGTAACTCCTGTAATATTTCCTGCTGTAGCAGCTGCTGTAACTGTAACTCCAGAAACTGGTGTTGTGTTGTTTAAAACAGTGCCGCTTACAGTGTAATATACAATTGGTGCAGTTTGCGTAAAATTCAATGTTTTGTTAGCACTTATTGAATTATAAACTGTTGATGCCGGCAAATATGAGAATCCTGATTTTGCAGCTGTAACTGTAAAATCTAATCCTGCTGTTAGACCTGAAACTGTATAAACGCCGCTTGCATTAGAAACCGCAGTTAAAACCGTTGATCCTGATGTTGCTGCAACTGTTACTCCAGAAACTGGAGTTGATCCGTCCAGAATAGTTCCGCTTACTGTATATAAAGGCTGTGTTCCGTTTATAACCACGTTTGTCTGATTTACTGTTACGTTTGTCAAACTTACCGGAATAAAAGTATACGTAGCTTTTGAAGCTGTTACGGTATAATTTTGTCCAGAAGTTAAACTATTGAATGTAAAATTACCTGTTGCCGAAACTATGGTTTGTAAAACAACATTGCTTGCATTACGTAATTCTACTGTAACATCGGTAACTAAATTTGTACCGTTTTTTGCAGCACCAGAAATACTTACTGTTCCAGGAACAACGCTTCCAAAAGAAGTATCGACTTGGGTTAATAATGAATTCGGGATTGAACCTCTTGTGTCTTGAGATAATTCCCAAACCATACCTCCGGCAAGATTTTTTGATTTAATATACTGCACTTTTAAATCCATTGATTGTTTATCCTCATAAGAGATAAACTGTTTTAAAGTGGCATTATACAAATAAGGAACTTTTGTCGTATTGTCAAAATATCTTACCCATCCTGCACTTGCTGCACTTGGAGTAACAAGCATTGTGTTTGGATCTAAATAAGCGTGTGAATTTGTAACTGGATTTCCGACTAAATCGCAAATTTCAATACTTCCAGATTTTTCGCATGCTGCGGGACCATCCCAGGTTCCTGTTGGGTTTTGCGGATTTGTACATCCCGGAACTACATCTCTTGGTGCAGAAACGAATAATCCGTTGGTTGAATTTGTGGCAACATGATCGAATTTTTTTCCATAGAAAGGCAATCCCATGATTAATTTATTCGCAGGAAAACCAACAACGTTTAAATATTGATTGGTTAATTCGTCTAATGATTCTGATTGTGCAGCTCCGTATAATGGATCATTTGGATTGCCGCTTGCATATAATGGTGCATTGTAGCAGGTTTTGTCGTACCAGTTTCCTCCAAAATCATATCCAAAATAAGTAATGTAATCGCAATAAGTAGAAATGTCTTCTGTCATTCCGTATTGCGCTCTGTTGTTTGGCCCTAAATATTGAGAACCAACTTTACGAACGTTATTTCCGGCTGCAATTGTGATTAATTTATTTGGCATTGTCTGACGCATTGCTTTCAATAAATACACTAAATTTTTGTTGTCATCCGGACTGTACTTTTGCGGAGGAATTGGTGCTCCGTTAATTACTTCTGTACCGTCTGTTCCTCCAGAAAGAGGATATTCCCAATCGATGTCAAAACCATCGATAAAAGGATAAGTTACAATAAAGTTTGCCATATCTGCTGCCAAAGCTGCTCTTGCTACAGGACTTGCAGCAATTGGAGACAGATCCTGACCTTTTGTCCATCCTCCAACAGAAATTAAAACTTTTAGATGCGGGTATTTTTCTTTAAGCTTTTTCAAGTCATAAAAATTCCCTTTTACGGGAGCATCCCACGGAATTCCGCCTTCCATATGCTCAAAATCAGCATAGGTATCCAAACATTTCAATTTTGTATTCTCCGGATGGGCAGGATCATACGTTGTCCCATAAAAAGAATAATTCAAATGCGTCAATTTACTTCCGTCTATCTTAGGGACATTAAAATCCCGTGCATAAATAGACCATTGCGCATAGTAACCCACTACTTTTTTCCCGTGAGCCGGTTGTGCTAACGCGAGTAAGGGAAACAGTAACAAAAAGAGCAATCTGTAATAATGTTTCATGTTTAATTAATATTGGTTAATAGAAAAATAAATATTCCGATTAGGATCAACTACATACTGAAACAGTACATAAAAAAACAATAACCGGGATTCAATCAACTGCAGATAGAAAACACTGCAACTGCTGGACTAATTCATATTACTTCTATAAATAAATATTACTATTACTGATTGTGCCATATCAATAGGAAATAGTATGATTGATATTTATGTATAATTTCTTTTAAAAAATTGTAATAAATAAAAAAGATAAATTTGGGGTAACTCATCAATCTAAATTCTACTTTTTGTCATGTTTATTGTATTCTTTTATTTGGTTTTTAAGGATTAATACTATTTTTTGTACTTGTGGAACGTGTTTTTATACGATTTAAAATCGATTGGTAATTTTCTCGCCAAAATTATCTCTACCAGAATGCTCCAATAGAGATAAACATTATTAACTCTAAATAATAATATGATGGCGATTCATTATACTAACCTAATTTAAACCAAAACTCTTTATATCAATTTCTTTAAACTGGTGTAAACTGCTAACTCTACATCTGCGTGATCTTTTGTGTTGCAGTCTTCGATTAATTTTTTCAAATCGTCTGGTTTCAAAGTCGATTTATTGTCTAAAACAAGCAGCAATTCTTTTGATGCATCGTTTAGTTTTTTAGACAGGGGCAAAACTGGCTGTACTAAAGGTGCATTTGCGCTTAACTCGTTTAATTCTGTATTAATTGTTATCCATTTATTTAAATAAGCGGCAACTTTTGCTTTATTTTCTGGTGTTTTAGCTGCTAAATATTGGCTTACAGCATCATTAAATCCTAAAGCATCTTTGGCGTCTGGTGTACAAGCATCTGCAAATAATGTAAATGGAGAGTACATTTGATATTCTGTGCCGCCTTTGTTACGTGTGTATCCTTTTAATGGTTCGCAAACGTTACTAAACTCATCAAGTGGTACAATATTTTGATTGTTGGCAATGTTTCTTAAAATCACTGCTTTATTACGAATATGGGTTAATCCTAATTCTTCTAATCTAAAAGAAACTTCATCCAGACGTTTGCGCATGCTGGCTAAATCTGTAATGTCTTCTGCCGACCAAAGTCTTTCTGCAATCGCTGCTGTTCTTGGCCAAACTCTGGAATCTATAGTTGCTTCTGTTGTAAGTTCTGTCCACATTGTAGCTTCTCCTCCTAAGATTCTTGCTTTTTCTTCTGCTGTTAATGTCGCACCTTTTGGCATCGGATCATTTAAATAATGACTTGCGACCGGATACATCAAATCAATATAATACCCGTTTGACAATACTGTTTTGTATCCTTTTTTTACCGCATCTACCAATGACTGCCCAGCAACCATACCTTCGTTTGCTCCTCTCCAAGAATGAATTATTGCTTCTTTAGACATATTTTTGGTTAGAATTTCTTCCCAGCCCATCAATTGTTTACCGTGTTTTTTAAGCATTGGTACTAACTGCATGGTAAAATAAGTCTGCAATTCGTGGTTTGTCGCCAGATTGTTTTTCTTTTTAAAGGCCTGAATTTTTGGGTTTGCATCCCAGTCCTTGCCTTCATTTTCATCTCCCCCGATATGAAAATAAGCGCCTGGGAATAAAGGGCAAGCCTCATCAAAAATCTCACTTAATAATTGATATGTTTTAGGATTTGAAGGATCTAATGTCGGCGAAAAAATACCTGCATTTCTTTCAATTCCATAGGTAGTAATTGCTGTACCTTGAATATTTTTTTCTGAAGTTCCACCTGTCAGCGTGATCAATTTGCTTCCTATTTCCGGATATGCGGTTAATATAGCAGATCCGTGACCGGGAACGTCTATTTCCGGAACGATTAAAATACCGCGCTCGTCTGCATATTTTACGATATTTCTAATTTCCTCTTGCGTATAATACAATCCATCCGAAGCCAAATCTATTAGTTTTGGATGTTTTTTCATTTCGATTCTCCAGCCTTGATCATCAACCAAATGCCAGTGAAAAACATTCATTTTCATCGCAGCCAATCCGTCGATATTTCTTTTGATAACATCAACCGGCTGAAAATGTCTCGAAGCATCGATCATTAAACCTCTCCATGTAAATCTTGGAAAATCTGAGATTTGCGATATTGGAAAATAAAATGAATTGTTATTGTTTTGCAGCATTTGCAACAAGGTTTCAAGCCCGTGTAAAGCGCCTAAATCACTTGTAGCATTTATTGTAATTTTGTTTGTTTTGATGTCCAGATGATAACTTTCGTCTTCATATAAACCAATTTTTCCGCTTTGGGTACAATTTATCTGAAGTTCTGCATCTGGAACTTCATTTAATTTTGAAATAAAACCTTGTACGAAAAAAATACCTGTTCTACCATCAAGCCGGCGCAAAAAACGAGTTACTCCTCCAAAAATTCTTGGATTTGGGTTTCCGGTAATGTTTACTTTAAAGTTTTTATTTAAAGCAAAATTTCCGTCGTTTACAACAACACTTTGAGGCCAGGGCATAAGGTTTAGCTCTTCTTTTTTAATTTGAGCTCCAGCCGTTACACCCGCTAATAGTAGTACAAATAGGTATTTCATTTTTAATGGCGTTGAAAAATATTATCTCCGGTGATAATATTAAAATTTATAAAAAAACAAAACTCAGAATGGTTTCTTTTGAACCTCACTTCTCGCTATAAAATCAATCTGAATTTTGTTGTTGATTCGTTTTAAACCGAATCAAAAAATTAATTTTTAGTAATCAAAACGTTTAAAAGCTTCGATTGCTTCGTATTCTGCCAATCCTAAATCATCGTAAAGAATTGCGGTGTTTTTATTACGGTCTTCTGCCCTAACCCAGAATTCTCTAGAGTCATTTCCTTGAAACATAACTCTGTCTTTCTGAGACTGGTGGTACAAAATTGCGTGTCTTTTTAATAATACTTCTGAAGGACTTAACGGTACAGCCATATCAATTTCGTGAATGTCCCATTCGTGCCAAGCACCTCTGTACAGCCATAACCAGCAATCATCCATATACGGTTGAGATTTTAACTCTCCCATTGCAGCAAATATAGCATTTAGACACACTTCATGCGTCCCGTGTGGATCAGCAAGATCTCCTGCAGCAAAAACCTGATGTGGTTTTATTTTGGCAATAATGTCTTTTACAATTGCAATATCTTCTGCTCCTAGCGGGTTTTTCTTCACTTGTCCTGTTTCATAAAAAGGAAGGTCTAAGAAATGTGTGTTTTCATCTTTTAAACCTATGTATCTTGTTGCTGCATAAGATTCTCTTCTTCGGATAAGTCCTTTTAATTTTCGAACTTCTAAAGAATCTATTTGATTTTCTGATTTGTTATTCAAAAACTTAATTACAGATTTGAAATCAATATCTGCTGCGCCATTACCAATAAAATCGCTTCCTACTTCGGCAAATTTTAATGCTTCATCATCAGTAACTGCAATATTTCCAGAGGTTTGATATACTACGTGTACATCGTGGCCTTGTTTTATCAATTTTGAAAAAGTTCCTCCCATAGAAATTACGTCATCGTCTGGGTGCGGACTAAAAAGTATTACTCTTTTTTTGGCTGGATTGGCTCTTTCCGGACGGTGTGAATCGTCTGTGTTTGGTTTTCCGCCTGGCCATCCAGTAATGGTATGCTGCAAAATATTAAACATATTAATGTTTAAGTCATAGGCAGAACCTTCTTGTGCCAAAAGATCAGACATTCCGTTATTGTTGTAATCTCTGTCTGTTAATTTTAAAATAGATTGTTTTGTTTTTTGGCATAACCAAACAATCGCTTTGCTTTTTAATTCTGATGTCCACAAACATTCTCCAACTAACCAAGGTGTTTTAAAACGGGTTAATTCTACAGCTGCTGACTGGTCTAAAACAAATGTTGTATTAGAATGATTTTGTAAAAATGTTGCCGGAACTTCTGAACTGATATCACCTTGAATGGTTCTTTTGATGATGTCGGCTTTGTTTTGCCCCCAAGCCATTAATACGATTCTTTTTGATCTTAAAATGGTAGAAACTCCCATTGTGATCGCTCTTTTAGGCACATTATCTATTCCATTAAAATCTGACGATGCATCTACTCTTGTAATGTGGTCTAATGTAATAATTCTAGTTCCTGAATTGATGTGCGAACCTGGCTCATTAAAACCTACGTGACCCGTACGACCAATTCCTAATAATTGAAAATCAAGACCTCCTGCATTTTTAATATTCATTTCGTAGTCTATGCAGTATTGATTTAATTCGTCTATTGCGATAGTACCATCCGGAATGTTTACATTTTCTGGTTTGATATCAATATGATTAAAAAGATGCTGGTGCATGAAATAATGATAGCTCTGATTGTTTTCTTTTGTCATCGGATAATATTCATCCAGATTAAAAGTAACTACATTGCTAAAACTCAAGCCTTCTTCTTTGTGCATTCTCACTAATTCTTCGTATACTTTTATAGGAGAAGAACCTGTTGCTAAACCTAGTACACAAGATTTACCTTTTTCTTGTTTAGATCTAATCAATTGAGCGATTTCCTGCGCTACAATTATTGAAGCTTCTGCAGAACTTTTGAAGATTTCGTTGTGAATTTTCTCAAATCTGGTTTCTTCAAATTTTCCTGCGCTTTTATAACTGATATCAGGTTTTATTTCTAAAGCACTTTTCATTTCTTTTCTTTTTATAGTATTTACCATTTTGGTTTTTGAAATGGTACAAGCAACTCGCATTACTTGTACCATTTACTAACCAAACTTATATTCTTTTTTTTCTTTCTTATTAGAAATTCGGAGCAGTTGTGTCCCACCAAAGTCTAGTTGCTCCTGTATCAGGACCTCCTAATTTAGAAACTCCAGAATCTACACCTGCTTTATTGTTTGCAATCTCTGTTTGCACAAAGTTGATTCTTCTTACTCCAAGTGCTGTAGAAATTTTTCCTCCACTTGTGTTAAGAACTACAGGGAACAATTTTGGATATCCTGTTCTTCTGTAATCAGACCAAGCTTCTTGTCCTTCTGGGAAACCAGCAATCCATTTTTGAGTAATAATTTTTTGCAATTTTACTTCGTTAGTTGCCGCAGCATCCCAAGCAATTGTTACATTATTTACCGGTGCTGCATTGTTTACTGGAAAACCAGGATCTGTATATGCTACTGGTAATTTTACATTGTCTGCAATATAAACCGCTGCTCCTGAAGCTCCTCTTTGATCAAATGAAGTCTGAATACCTAATTCGTAGAATGTTTTTGCATCACCACCCATGTTCCATCCTCTTAATGCTCCTTCAGCTCTTAAGAAATAAGCTTCTGCAGTTGTCATTAAATAGATTTCTTTTGATCTTACAACAGAACCGATACCAGAAAAGTCCTGGTGATCTCCTTTTCCTCCAATTGCAATACCGGTACGGATACCTTTGTATTGCCCCGGAAACTGAACTGATGTATCAAAATAAGCTGCGATTCTAGGGTCATTATATCCTTTTAGGATAGACTCCATATCTGCAGACATACGAATGTCTAACCAAGAACCACTAATTGTAGCGATAGGATTTGTAAAGTCTGGAGATACAATTTTAAATGCGTCTGCATTAGTAGTCATTACTCCAAATTTTTGTGCGATTGCTTTTTCAGCCTGTGCTTTAGCTACGTCTGGTTTTATTTTTACAATACGCATTGCTAATCTTAAACGTAATGTATTAGCAAATTTTACCCATTGTTTGTAATCTCCTTTGTAACCTGATAAATCTGTGCTTGCAAAAACTGTCGCTTCTCCTGCATCTACTCTTTTTGTTAATTCGGTAACAGCAATATCTAATTCAGCAAACATTTGGTTGTAAACCTCTTCTTGAGAATCGTAAAGAATTGGTGCTTCTTTACCATATTGAGAATAGATAATAGGTCCAAAAATGTCTGTAACTCTGTGCATTCCTTCTACTTTTATGATAAGAGAAAGTGCATAAAACTGATCGTATTTACCTTTTGTTTTGTTTGCAATATCGTATGCATTAAACATTACGTTAGGATAAGCATTACTCCAGATAGCACCGTTCCATCCGTCAACTAAATCGTAAGTAGTATTGTTACTTCCTGATCTAAAACCAGTTGGCGTAGCCATATAACCCGACCAAACATCACTGTTTAAGTTTTGTTGTAATTGGTATTGATCTTCTCTTTGATTACCTAAAACCTGAATGTTGTTAAACATCGGAGCAAATCCTCCTTTGATGTGATTAAAATCCTGCTCTAACTGCTCTTGACTAAAGCCGTTAGGATTGGTGTTTATATCCTCAAAATTATCTGTACAACCTACTGCAGCAAGTAATGAAATACAGACAGCTGTTGTTTTTATATTTTTTAATTTCATTTTGTTTAAATTTAGAAAGTTACATTTAAATTAAGACCGATACTTCTAGTAGATGGTAAACCATAAATATCAACACCTTGCAAGCCTTCTCCTGTACTTAATCCGATATTTGGATCAAATGGAGCGTCTTTATAAATAAAGAATAAGTTTCTGGCAATTAATGAAATACTAGCTGTTTGAAAAACAGGAAGTTTTTTAGGATTAAAAGTATATCCTACAGATATTTCTCTTACACTTACATTAGTAGCATTGTAAACATATTCGCCTGTAATTCCGTCTCTTCCTCCAACTGTTTTGTAATATTGTTTTGCATCCATAGTAGTAACCGGAGTACCGTCAGGCATAATTGCGTTTATTGCAACTCCTCCTGCATTTCTAGCATCTCCTGTAGCTTTAGAAACTCCAAAATAATCATTTTGTGCTTGAGTCATACTCATTACTTCACCACCAAAACGTCCGTCAATTAAAACATTAGCAAAGAAAGGACCTACTTTAAAAGAGTTAGAAAAACCTAACATGAAATCTGGATTTGAGTTTCCAACTTCAACAAACTCTGATCCGTTATTTTGAAGATTTCCGTCTGCATTTAATAAAATTCTGCCTTGAGCATCTTTCAAAATTGTTTTACCCATGATAACTCCAAACGGTCTTCCTTCAACTAAAGAGTATTGGTAGTTGTTTACTCCTGGATCTGTAAGGTTAACTCTTCCTCCTAATGAATCTGGAAGTTCTTTTACTTTATTTTTGTTTTGAGAGAAGTTTACAGAAGTATCCCATGAGAATTTATCGTTTCTAACAATTCCTGCATTTACTACGATCTCAAAACCTTTATTTTCAATACTTCCTGCATTAAATCCGTAGAATTTAACTCCTTCTGGATTTCCTTCTGGAGCGATAACTTGTAAATATTGATTTTTTGTTTCAGAGCTGTAGTAAGAAAGTTCAAAACCTAATCTGTTGTTAAACAATCTCCACTCTGTACCAAATTCGTATTCTGATTTTAATTCTGGTTTTAAAGTAGTTCCTCTTTGTACTCCAACCTGAGGTTGTGTACCTGGAATGTTAGGAAGGAAATAATTTACAGGACTTGTTACGAAAGCAGAAACGTCGTTACCAACCTGAGCATAAGTTGCTCTAACTTTAGCAAAGTTAATTGCTTCTGGCATTGTAAACATTTCGCTAAGAATACCTGTTAAACCAACAGATGGGTAAAAATATCCTGCGCTGTCTGTGTTAACCAATGTAGATGACCAGTCATTTCTAGCTGCAAGATCTAAATATAACATTTCTTTATATCCAAAAGTTGTAGTTGCAAATACAGATTGTACTTCTCTTTTAGAATCAATTGTTTGGTAGTTTCCTGTATTGTTTACAAAATTATGAAGTGTAAACCAGTTAGCAAGTGTTAATCCTCCACCGATTCCAGAATCTAAAATTGTTTTTTGATTTGATAATGTGTTTGTTATACTAGTACCAACGTTTGCAGTAAATGATAAATCGTCTGTAAACTTTGTATTGATTGTAGCGATTAAATCTGCATAACGCTGTGTGCTTAAAGAATTTTCGTTAATATATCTACCATTTGCGTTAGATAAAGTTCCTTGAGTTGTAGCGAATATTTTTTTATCAAAAGTACTTTCAATTCTATTATAACTGTATCTTGAAGCAATTGTTAACCAGTTATTTGCTTTGTAAGAAGCAGTTATTGCACCATTAAAAAAATTATTTGTGTCTTCAGATTTATTTCTGTTGATTGCCCAATATGGGTTTTGCATAATATCTCTGTTTGTCATCCAGTTTTGAGCCATTAAGTTTCTGTTTGGATCAAAAATTTCGAAGTTATTCTTGTAGAATTCGAAATCATTTCCTCTTGGCATTAAATAAACACCTGTTAGAGGATTGAAATAAAGACCATTTACTGGTTTATTAGCAATAGATTGAGTTGTGTAGTTTGCATTTACACCCATTACCAATTTATCATTAAAAAACTTAGCAGTCTGACGAATACCAAAATTGTTTTTCTTAATACTGTTACCCGGAATAATTCCTGTTCCAGATGTATTAGCATAAGATAATGCTGTAGAAGAATTAGCAGATGCCGTAGAATATCCTAAAGACGTAATTTGTGTAGTTCCTGTATTAAAGAAATCTTTTACGTGATCTTTAGTTTTTTGTTTCGCTCCCCAAGTTTCATCTTCACCTACATTAGCAATATAATCTGTTTGAAATTTTGGTAAATAAGCTGCAGTTTCAAAAGTAGTTACAGATGAAGCCGTAAGACTTGATTTTCCTTCTTTAGCTTTTTTAGATGAAAGTAAAATTACTCCGTTTGCTCCTTGAGAACCGTACAATACAGAAGCTGCTGCTCCTTTAAGAACTGTCATTCCTTCGTAATCATCAGGATTTACTAATGAGATAGCATCTCCACCATCACGGTTACCTCCAGATAAACTACCAAATGTATCATTTGGCTGTCCTGAACCTGTGTTCAACATTGGGATACCATCGATAACATATAAAGGCTGATTGTTTGTTACTGAGGAGTTACCACGGATAACTACTTTTGTAGATCCACCAGTACCACCAGCACTTTTTGTTACAGCAACACCGGCAATTTTACCCGCAATTGTGTTAATAACGTTGGCATCTTTTACACGTGTAAGCTCTTCTCCTTTAAGTTCCTGAGCTGCGTATGTTAAAGATTTTCTTGATTTCTTAATACCTAACGAAGTTACTACAACTTCATTTAATGCATTTGATGCTGCTGGCTGCATTTTTACATTAATTGTAGCCGCATCACCTACAACTATAGTTTGTGTTTCTAGACCAACATAGGTAAAAACTAATGTTTGTCCTTTCTGTGCCTCAATTGCATACAATCCGTCGAAATCTGTAGAAGTTCCTTTTTGACCTCCCTGCACAGCAACAGATGCCCCTGGCAACGGCATCCCATCAGAATCTGTAATCACACCTTTGACATTTTTTACTTGTGCAAGCGAAACCTGCGCCGTAAAAACAATCATAAAGATTAAGAAAATTTTTTTCATGTTTTATTTATTTTGTTAGTTATGACGTAAAATTATTCTTAAGGTATTGTTAAAAAAAATAAATTATACAAACGGCTTTAAAGTTTAAACAAACGACATAAATCATTCAATAATGCGTTGTACGAAAACGTTTTCAAATTAATATATTTCCGACTTTTCGTTATTATTCCGAATTATATTCAACAAATTAGCTAATTCACTAAACAATGCAAAAATTCAACAACCCCTTTAAAGACAATCACTTATAGACTTATCAAACTATTAAAATCTTATATTCTATAAATCTTTAACATAACATTTTAATATTCCGGCTTATTTTAGAAATTGTTGTTTGGAGGAAAAATAATGTCGTTTGCAGCATTTCTAATTGCCACAAAGCGTTGTAGTCTTAATCTTTAATTCGTTATATTTTTTATGAATGACTTCTAAAAGCGAATATTCATCAAAAGAATCTTGTGCGAGTTCCCAAATCATTATACCGCCAGTATTTTGTGCTGCATATTCTACTTTTGCTGCAATTGTTGGTCTTCCGTTATAATATATTTTGCCAACCTCATCCTGATCTGCAAATTGAGTTCCAGCCTGTACAATTTGACTGTATGTAGAACTGGTAACGGGTGTAAACGTAAAATTATAACCATAAAAAGGTACTCCTAATGTTAGTTTTTCGCTTGGAACATTTTGCAGTTTGTGCCAAAAGTTTATTCCTTCTTTCGCAAAATCCAGAGAACTGTGCTGACCTGGATTGTTTGGCGTCCACGGGCCTGTGCTGTCATAAGCCATTATGTTTAAAAAATCGAACGCATTTAATGCCGATGCAGTTATATTTTCAAAACGAGAATTATTAGGCAATGCTGCAGTTAATATTTTTTTATGTTCGGTAAGACTTTTTCTTAATTCTAAAACAAAACCGCTATAGCCAGATGTTACAGCATTCCATTCTAAATCTACATCTACACCGTCTAGTTTATGAAGTTCTACAAAGTTTAGTATGTTTTGAATAAAGGCCGGTCTGTTTTCAGGTTTATCAATTAATAAAGACCAATTGGAAGCTTGTTCTTCTGAAATTACTCCTCCTGCTAGAGAAATACTTATTATAATATTTGGGTTAACAGATTTAGCATATTTAATAAGTCCGTCTATATCTCCTGTAAAAATGATATTTCCGTTTTTATCCGGATTAGCAAAGGCAACATTGAGATGTGTTAATTTGCAAAACGGAATGGATGTCATTTTATTAGTATTATCCGATGATAAATAGCCTACAACACGAGCGGTTTTTATTTTTGTATCATCTCTATCGGAATCTTTTGATGTACAACTGTAAACTGAAATGAGTGAACTTATAAAAAAGAGAATGCCTAATAAGGCTTTATTTTTTATCATAATTTTTAATTTAAACTTGTTGTTTTTAATTTAATTAGATTTGAAACAGCACCTTATTAGGCATAATTCTATATTTTAGGATTGATTTAGTTTACATCCCACCAAACTTTATTTGTCCATTCATTTTTGCCTCCCATTCTTGATAAAGCATCTAAATAATTGGCTTGATTTTTCTGCATTTCATCATTTGGATAATACAAACGGGTTGGCACTACGCCTCCTGTTTCAGAATCTGGATTGGTTATTGGCAATAAATGCGGATATCCTGTTCTTCTCCAGTTTGAATAGGCTTCTATACTATTAAATAAATACGTAACCCAAAGTTGTGTTGCAATTTGCTCTTTCTCTTTTCCTGCCACTAAAGGTTTGGCAGCTAAATAAGTATTGATACTGGTCTGACTTGCTGCAGGCGCTCCATAAACTTCTAATTGTTTGATACCTGCTTCTACTCCTTTTTTGTAATAATCTCCAGCTACACCAGCAACCCAGCCTCTAAAAGCTGCTTCTGCTAATAATAATTGAGATTCTGAATACGTTACATGTATAAAAGGAGTTGTTTTCAATTTTAAATAAGGCTGAATACCAGAAATCGCATTTGATCCGCCCGGCATTTCCCATTGAAAAACTCCCGGAGTATTACCAACATACAATTCTTCTCCCGGTGCTGGCGCTCCCCAGTTCATTCCTCCTGTTTTAGCAGTAGCAAGCATGGTTAATCTTGGATCTCCGTTATTTCTTAAATAATCAATCATTAAAGAACTAAAGTGATCGCCATTTTCGTTTCCGATAAAAGCGTATGATAATCCGTTACCTCTAAAATCTAATGCTCCCGGAGTATCATTAAACGGAAAATCTAAATGATGCATGATACAATTGTCTGCATTGCTTTCAAAAACACCATTTGCCAATGCGGCTTTGGCTTGTTTTTCTGCTTCAACAGGGCTTACTTCAGATATTCTCATTGCCAGACGTAAACGCATTGTGTTGGCCAATTTTTTCCATTTTGTAATATCTCCATTATAAAACAAATCCCCTTTTACATCGCCTCCGCCAGCACTTAACTGTGTAAAAGCTTCATCTAATTCTTTAAAAAAGGCATTATAAATATCTTGTTGTTTGTCATATTTAGGAGTTACAATCCCTTTAGAAAAACCTTGTCCTGCCTCAGAATAAGGAACATCTCCATACATATCTGTAATACGCTGTGCGATCATTACTCTCATAATTTTGGCAACCGCATTCATATTTACAGATTCAGGATTTGCACTGGTTTTTTCAATAACATCAACAATGCCTTTCATTTCATTAGAATATCCATTTCTCCAAAGTGCCGTTGCATAGTCATCATTTTTTTTGAATTTACTACCAAACTCTGTTACGTTCCATGCACCTGCATAATGCTGCACAAATCCTCCTGAATAAATCAGATTGGCTCTCCATTGGTAATATCCATCTCCAGACATGCACAATTGAGCAAAGGAAAGCTGGCCTGCAGGATTTGAAGATAACGCCACTGGATCTTTCTCCAGTGCGTCAAAGTTTTCTGTACAGCCAACCACCGTATATGCTGCAAGTATGGCTGTTATTATATGTTTAAATTTCATAATTTCTTTTTTTAGAATGTAACTTTAATATTAAAACCATACGATTTTCTAAATGGCAATGAACCATACTCAAAACCTTGTCCGTTTCCTGAAGTGTACATAGACTCAGGATCAATGTTTGGTAAATCTTTATTAAAAGTCAATAGATTTCTTGCGAATGCCGAAATGTAGATCGAGCTAATTTTTGCACCGCTGTAAACACTTTTAGGAATTGAATATCCTAAACTTACCTCTCTAAGTTTTACATAAGAAGCATCATAAATAAATGGCGCTGGTGTATTATTAAATACTGATGTCCAGTAATCCTGAGGGTTTACAGGAGTTGTATTTTTTACATAAACAGGATTAGCTTCTGTTCCAGTATTTACTACTCCATTTGCTACATAACCTGCTGTAGGAATCCAAGTCGCCTGACTAAAGTTTGGATCATTTGCAACTGCTTGTGCTCTTGCAGCATTGTAAGCATCTCTTCCTTCTGTCGTAACATCCAGAAGTCCTTTTTGCGCAGCAAGTGAGTTGGTCATAGAATATACATCCATTCCAAATTTCATATCAATCAAGAACTGAAGTGTAATTCCTTTATAAGAAAAACGGTTGGTTAAACCTGCAGACCAGTCTGGAAGACCTTTTCCTAAAGCAACTTTAGCATCTGTGTAAACAGGCAGACCGTTTGCACCAACTATCATTTCCCCAGAAGGTGTTCTTTCGAAATCTTTACCAATAATAGTTCCGTATTGACCTCCAACCTGCGCAACAATTGCTGCACCAGCCCAACGCGCTTCTGAAATTGTATACGTGTCAATTTGCGGATGAAGAGAAATAATAGAGTTTTTGTTTTTCGAAAAGTTCAAATCAATTCCCCATTCAAAATCTTTTGTTTTAATTGGTGTACCAGACAAGAATACCTCTATACCTTCATTACGTAATTTCCCAGCATTAACAGAAAGAAATTCGTAACCTGAAGTTGCAGAAGAAGGTAAATCAAGTGTTTGATCTGATGTATCTTCACGGTATACCGTAATATCGGCTTTTAATCTGTTTTTAAAGAAAGCTGTTTCAAGACCAAATTCAACTCCTGTTTTAGATTGGTACGTTAAATTAGCATTTGGCGCCGCTGTATTTTTAATGTTTACAACACTACCTCCATTATAAGAAGAATAAGTAGTATAATTTAAAGCATTTTTATAAGCTCCCGGTGCATTTGAAACCTGAGCCCAAGATCCTCTTAATTTACCATAAGAGAATGTATCACTTTGAAGCCCCAGAGCATCAGAGAAAATAAATCCTAATGAACCTGCAGGATAAAAAGCACTGTTATCACCACTATTAATAACGCTAAACCAATCGTTTCTTCCTGTAAACTCGGCATATAAATATCCTTTATAATCTAGTTTTGCAGAACCATAAACCGAATTTGTTCTTGTTTTGGTTTCTAGTGGCGCATTTTCAGTTTGATTTGAGAAGTTACTTATATATTCTGTACCTGGCTCAATAATATTTGTTCCAAATCTTGAATTTGCTGATCTTCTAAAATCTCTTCTACTTGTACCTAAGATACCTGAGAAAGTTAAATCTTTTGCCAATTTAATTTCACTGAAAGTAGCTATGATATCCGTATTCTGTTCTGAAACGGTTATGTTTTCTAATCCTAAATAACCAAGATCTCTTCCTGGCCAAGTACTTCCTTTTGCCATAAAATCTTTTGAACCAAAAGTATAAGTATCTAAACCAGTTCTAAAAGTTAAACCAACCCATTTTTTAAGCTGATATGTTCCTGTAACATTCCCCATAAAACGATTTTTCTTAGACGAGTTATGGTTTTCGTTTACAACCCAATATGGATTTAATAAATACACATTGTTGTTCCATTGGTACATTGAACCATCTACTGGATTTACAGCATTTTGAAGCCATGCCTGATCAATATTTGGTGCTAAACCGCTTAAAGAATATCCAACGTTATTTGGAGAATCTCCTAAACCTGGTCTGTTGTCTGTATTTTCAACCATATAATTTACGTTGGCATCCAAAGTAAATTTGTCTGATTTTAAAGTAGCATTTAAACTTGCATCGTTTCTTTCTAAACCAGAACCCGGAATTACATCATCGTTTTTAAGATTATTATATCCAAAACGAACAAATGCATTGTCGCTTCCGCCAGAAACTGCAATTCCGTTTGTAGTTGTGAATCCAGTTCTAAAGAAATCCTGAATATTATTATCTACTTTGGCATACGGTCTCATTGAACCATCAAATATTTTAACCTGTTGTCCTACAGTTTCTGAAAATTTAGGTCCCCATGCATTTGTAGTGTAACCATAAATTTCTGAAGGCGCTTTTGCCGGATCTGGTAAAATACCGTTTGATCCTGTACCATATTCCGTTTGATAATCATTGTATTTAGCATTTACTCGGTCAAAGTTCACGCCGCTGGTTAATTCGACCTGAAGTTTTCCTTTGCTTCCTTTTTTAGTAGTAATTAAAATTACACCGTTTAATGCTCTAGATCCGTATAATGCCGCAGCAGCCGCACCTTTTAATACCGTAAGACTTTCGATATTATTTGGGTTGATGCTCGAGATACCGTCTCCACTGTCTCTTCCGTCAAACCATTTACTTGTTGCCGCGCTGTCGTTAGACAAACCACTATTATCAATCGGAACTCCATCTACAATATAAAGCGGCTGATTACTTTCGCCTATACTCGAAATACCTCTAATAATTACTCTTGTACTTCCGCCCACACCCGTTGCAGGAATAGAAACATCAACACCGGCAACTCTCCCAGAAAGTGCCGTTGCCACATTAGTTGTAATTACTTTGCTTAACTGGTCTCCTTTTACATCCTGTACTGCATAACCCAGTTCCTTCTTTTGTCTTTTAATACCCAAAGCCGTTACAACAACTTCGTTAAGATTCTGTGCATCTTCTGTAAGAGACGCGTTTACCTGAGCTCCGTCGTTAACGGTTGCTTTTGTAGTTTTAAACCCAATGTACGAAAACACTAAAACATCTCCTTTTGATGCCTGAATGCTGTACATTCCATCGTAATCTGTCTGACTGGCTTTTACCGTTCCTTCAATAAGAACTGTTACTCCCGGTAACGGTAATCCGCGATGATCGGTCACCAATCCTTTAACTGTTTTTACTTGCGCCAGCGCAAACTGGGTCGTAAAAGCAATCAAGATAATTAACACTTTTTGTTTCATTTTTATCATGGTTTTGTTAGTTAAGCGATAAAATTATTGTTAAAATTAACATAAATAAAACTTTTTAAACAAACAGCACCATTGTTTAAACAAACGACACAAAACAATCAACATTACGTTTTTCGAAAACGTTATACTTAAAAAATAAATTACACTTTAGCTTTTTTTATAAAATTTTATTCAAAAAAATTGTCATTTAGCAACTAATTGTTTAAAGTTGCACAATAATTACATTAAAGGTCCAATAAACTCAAAACGCCAATTCAACTTTAAATTGAAAGAAATTCAAAAATTAAAATTTGATATCAAACTGCAAAATCACTTTTGGTTTTGGGGAAGTTATTTTACACTAAATTTTTTAAGATGGGGAGCTTATTTTAATGATTATCCTTATTCTTTCAAATCCAATCTTATTGAATTCTCGCTTCATATACCTTTAGTCTATTTTAATCTTTTTGTTTTAGTTCCAAAATTTGTTTTAAAACAGAAATACATTCAATATACCATTGCATTACTAATAAGTTTGTTTGGAATTTATTTATTAAAAACCGCTCTTACCTATTATATTATATCCGAAAATATCTGGCCTGAAGCCAATCGTGAATATCATCCATTTGAAATCAATCACATTGTAGCCGTTTGTATTGGAGAATTGTATGTGCTTGCTATGGCATCTTCAGTTTATCTTACTTTAACCTGGCTGAGAGAACGTGAAAGAAATCGTTCACTAAGAGAAAACCAATTTAAGATCAAGTTGAAATATCTGGAAAATCAGATTCAGCCGCATTTCTTTTTCAATACCTTAAATAATTTATATGCGCTGTCTTTGGAATCTTCTAATAAAGTTCCGGACGTAATTATTAAATTATCTAATTTGATGGAATATGTTTTGTATGATGTAAAAGGAACTAAATATGTTCCGCTGATAAAAGAGATTGATTACATTCAGAATTATATCGAAATCGAAAAGTTACGTTTTGAAAATGTGGAAGTTACAATCAATCTTGAATCTAATATCGAGGATATTGTTGTACCGCCGCTAATCTTTATTTCATTGGTAGAAAACGCCTTTAAACATGGCGGATTAAACAACCGAAACCTAAAAATTAAAATCAACTGTAAAGTTATTGATAATAAAATGTTAGATTTTGAAATCCTAAATAATTTTGTAATTTCACAAAATATTAATCATAAAGGTGGTATCGGACTCATTAATACCAAGAAAAGATTAAAGCTTATTTACAAAAACAATTTCAGTTTAAAACATTCAACAAAACTCAACTACTATATAATCCGATTACAAATACCTATTGATAATGAAAATTAAATGCGTGTTGATTGATGATGAGCCATTAGCTATCAAAGTCCTGCAAAATTATTTTACCAATTTTACAGATTTTGAAGTCGTTGCTACATTCAATAATTCTCTGGAAGCGCTGGATTTTATCAACAGTACTCCTGTCGATGCCGTATTTCTGGATATCAATATGCCAATGATGACCGGATTTGAATTGATTAGTTTAATCGAAAACAAAACCAAAGTAATCATTACAACTGCATTTAGAGAATTTGCAGCAGAAAGTTATGATCTTGATGTTTTAGATTATTTAGTAAAACCAATTCCGTTACCACGTTTTATAAAATGCATAAATAAAATCACAACCGAGTTTAACCTAAAAAACAATATAAAAGTAGAAACCACAAAAGGCGATTCTCATATTTTTATTAAGGTGGACAAAAAAATGATGAAAATTAATATTGAAGAAATATTATTCATCGAAGGAATGAAAGAATACATTAAAGTTGTAACACCAGATAAAACTTACATAACACACAAATCTTTGACATCATTGTCTGAAGAATTACCTGCCGACCGCTTCCTGCGCATTCATAAATCTTACGTAATTGCGCTAAACAAGGTCAAATCTATAGAAGGAAACCGTATTCAGATACAATCCTACACCATTCCTATTGGCAGAAACTACAGTAAAGAAGTAAAAAACAAGATTTTGGAGTAAAAAAGGGCGAAAAACTCCAATTTTTAATACCTTAAAAACTAACACTTTGTTGAAAAAATACTGTCGTTCGTTTAAATTTAACATTATTTCTGTCTAATAATTTTTTTTTGATACGTCTAACAAATATATTTACGGTCTTCAAAAAACATATTAAATAAAAATTAACCTTACTTCTATTATGAGTTCAGAAAATGTACAAACCAAATGGGGGCAGTTTATCTCGTTGATAATCGTCTTCTTTTTTTGGGGGTTTGTTGGTTCAGCCAATGATATCCTTATTCCAGTGTTCAAAAAAGTATTTACTTTATCACAAGTTCAGTCACAATTAGTTGCCTGGGCTTTTTATGCAGCATACTTTGTTGGATCAATTATCTTCTTTTTAGTATCACTAAAATCAGATGTATTACAAAAATTCGGATACAAAAAAACACTTTCTGCAGGACTACTCCTTTCTGCTGTAGGCTCATTTTTATTCGTTCCGGCTGCAACAATGCAAAGTTTTCCTTTCTTCTTAACAGCTTTATTTACTGTTGGTTTAGGATTTTCAATTCAGCAGATTGTAGCAAACCCTTTAGCAATTAAAATGGGAAGTCCAGAAACTGGAGCGCACCGTTTAACATTGGCTGGAGGTGTAAACTCTTTCGGAACAACAATTGGTGCAATCTTATTAGGAATTGCATTATTTGGAATGGGAGATAACAAAAAAACAAACCTTTCTCTAGAAGATATCAAATTACCGTTTATCATTTTAGGTCTTGCTTTTATCGTAGTAGCTGTTTTCATGAACTTTTCTAAGATCGAAGATCCTGCAAAAGTTGACGAAGAAGAAGTAAAAGTTGCACATTCAAAATTCAACATCTTAGATTACCCACAATTATACTTAGGAATGTTGGGAATCTTTATTTACGTAGGAACTGAGGTTACAATCATTAGTAATTTACCAGCTTTATTAAAAACGACTGAATTCGGAAGTATCTTAGAAGATGCTATTGCGCCTTTTATTGCATTATACTGGGGAAGTTTAATGATTGGCCGTTGGAATGGTGGTGTTAACGTTTTCAACACTTCAAACCTTGTAAATATTGCACTTAAATTTATCGTTCCTGCTTTAGGATTTGGAGTAATTATCGGAGCTAATATTTTTGCGGCACACGATGTTTCTTCATTCTACATTTACCCATTCTGGATTTTATTGTTTATTGCAGTAAGTTTTGCAGGAGGAAAAAATGCTGGAAAAACATTAATGCTTTTCGGAATTTCTGGTCTATTAATGATGGTTTTAGGATTGGCTTGGCCAAATCCGGAAATTGCTAAATTCTTCTTTATCTCAGGAGGTTTATTCTTATCTATTATGTGGCCTTCAATCTTCGATTTAGCGATCGCAGGATTAGGAAAAAACACAGGAAAAGCATCTTCATTCTTAATTATGATGATTCTTGGTGGTGGTGTAATTCCATTAATCCAAGGAAGTATTTGTGATTTAGACGCTACAAATCCAAACGGAATTATGGGTATCTCGTTTACACACTTCTCTTACATTGTACCACTTTTAGGTTTTGCATACTTAGCATTTTATGGTTTCTATTGCCCTAAAATATTAAAAAAACAAGGAGTTAGCCATGTAATCAGCGAAGGCGGAGGACACTAATTCTCTAAGAAAACATAAAAAAAGTCCCGTTTTACATTGTAAAACGGGACTTTTTTTATGCTCGTACTCGTCATTGCGAGGAACAAAGCAATCTCATTTGCAAATTAAACTTTGTATCATTATAGTGAGATTGCTTCGTTCCTCGCAATGACAATTAGTTTGGAATTTAAATTACTTCGCCGTCATAACAGCCTTCAAATTCTTTTTAAACAAAGCCTTATTTTGATCCGAAATTGTATAAATAACATCTTTATCAGCATGAACAATGATTTTATCGATATGAGCATCTAAAAGCGCTTTTGGATCTTTTATTCTTAAAGTGCAAGCACCGTCAAAAAAACCATCATCCTCAATGACCTTTTTTGTTTTCAAAATTGTACCGTCACTCAACACCGCAGAAATTGTCATTTCCTTATTCAGCGTTTTGGAATAAAATCCATCCATTACCAACATAAGCCGATAGGAATTTTTCATTTCAGGACCTTTAAACTCATGCCTTGTAATATTATATCGCAGCCCTTTTGCCAGCGACTGAAACTTAACTGAACAATCCAGTTCGTAAGTTGCAACATCGCCTGCTTCATTTACACTAGTTATTACTTTAGCCTGTGCACTTACCTGTAAAACAGCTCCTAAAAACATCCAAATAATAAATAACTTTTTCATATACAGAGTTTTACAACATATAAAAATAAAAAAAATCGCTGTCTTTCTTACAAAAAACAGCGATTAATTATAATTATTTAAGTAAAAACTACTTGTTACCTTTCTCGAAATCAGCAACAAACTGCGCTAATCCGATATCAGTCAATGGGTGTTTCAATAAACCATAAATAGCAGAAAGAGGTCCAGTCATAACGTCAGCACCAATTTTAGCACAGTTTACAATATGCATAGTGTGACGAACAGAAGCAGCCAAAATTTGAGTTTCGTAACCGTAGTTATCGTAAATCTCTCTAATTTCCTGAATCAAGTTTAAACCATCTACAGAAACATCATCCAAACGACCAATAAAAGGAGAAACATAAGTTGCCCCAGCTTTAGCAGCCAATAAAGCCTGACCAGCAGAGAATACTAAAGTAACGTTAGTTTTAATTCCTTTATCAGAAAAATATTTAGCAGCCATAACACCTTCTTTTGTCATAGGCAGTTTTACCACGATTTGGTCATGCAATTCAGCCAATTCTTCACCTTCTTTAACCATTCCGTCAAAGTCCAGCGCGTTAACTTCAGCACTCACATCACCTTCAACAAGATTACAAATGTCAACGTAATGCTTCAAAATATTATCTTTTCCGGTAATACCTTCTTTCGCCATCAACGACGGATTTGTAGTTACACCATCCAAAACACCTAAAGCCTGTGCTTCTTTAATCTGAGCTAAATTAGCTGTGTCAATAAAAAATTTCATATCTATTTAAATTTAATTGTGTTCATAATTGGGGCTTGACCCCATTTCCAAAGGCGCACTCACCAAGCCGCTTATTCGCGCCTGAAGTAAATGCGGTCGTCCCGATAACTATCGGGAGCACTACTTCGGTAGTTTGCTCCTATCTCTCACGCAGACAGCTGTAAAATTACAACATATAAACGTGGAATTATAAATATCAGAAAATCAATTTCCGATAATTATATGAAGTGGTAAAAGTAAAGGTTTAAAATTTTAATTCAAAATAAATGGAGGTTAGAGAAAAGTCTTTTGAAAAACAGTTTGTTAGAATTTATTTTAATGATAACATATACGAATGCTGGCGCGAGCGTCTCGCTCGTGAACGCAAAGAATTAGAAAACACGATATAATTAACATTGATAAAAATGATTGCGGGCACGAGCGGGACGCTCGCGCTAGCGATATTAAATCGAAACTAATAAATCTTCCGAAATAATTACAACTTATAATGATTCATCAACATCTTCTCATAAACCGTATCAGGAAGAATACGTTTTAATACAATTGAAAATTTCTGCATAAAAACCCCAACTTTGTAATGAACGTTTGGCTTTTTAGCCTGCATAATTTTATAAATTGCTTCCGCCATTTCGTTCGGATTACTTCCTGCATCAACATGGTCGTTCATTGTCGAAAGTGTATCTCCGTAAACTTTCTCATAAGCAGAACCTGAAATAACCGGCGCATGATAACGACCAGCTGCAATATTAGTAGCAAAGTCACCTGGCGCGACATTTGTAATATTAATTCCGAAGGATTTTACTTCCATACGCAAAGCTTCAGTAATTAATTCTAAAGCACCTTTAGAAGCTGAATAAACGCTTCTGTAAGGCAATCCCATATATCCGGCGATCGATGTAATATTAATGATCAAGCCTGATTTTTGCTCACGCATTTGTGGCAGTGCAGCTTTCATAACCTCAATTGGGCCAAAGAAATTAGTTTCGAAGTTATTCTTGATTTCTTCCATCGGAATTTCTTCCAAAGGTCCTGTAATTCCAACTCCAGCATTATTAATCACAACATCCAGACGTCCCGTATTTGCAATAATTTTTGAAACAGCAGATTTTATCGATTCAACATTACGAACATCTAAAGCCACAAGAGGAAAAATAGAATTGAGTACTTTTTCAGGATTTCGGCTGGTTCCGTAAACTGTGTAACCTTTTTGGTGTAAAAATTCACCAATAGATTTTCCGATTCCTGATGATCCTCCGGTAATTAAAACGACTTTGCTCATAATGTAGGTTGTAAATTATATTGTTTAGGAATGTCCAAAAATAAAAAAATCTTCCGATAAGGGAAGATTACAAATTAAATAATTCTAAAAATAAAAAAATGGCAAGCGACCTACATCGCACCGCTCAACCACGTACCCTTGCTATGTTCCCATCCTGGGGGAGTCTGCAGGAGCTGGTCGTGTAGGACTTGCCGGTGCAAATATACAATCTTTTTATATTTTTGCAAGAGCTTTGTTGCTATAAAAATATCGTCGTATATTGGCTTATTCAAATTTTTAACTATGAAAAAATATAACTTCCTAACTTTCATTTTATTAGGAATAACATTAATTGGATGTAACGGTGCAAAAAAAGGTGAAAATTCTTTATTTACTATCGATGATTCTGCTTTTCCAGCTCATTTTACACCAAAAGAATCGGTTTCTTTCAATATTTCAAACCCAAATTCCAAAGAAATTGATAGTACAGTTTACTTTGTAAACGATAAAAAAGTTGGTAGTACTAAAGGTGCAGAAAAATTTAAATTTGATTTGAAAGATCAAAAATTGGGATATCAGTATCTAAAAGCGACTGTTTATTTCGGTGGAGATTCTTCTGATGCCACTCAAAGAATTGAACTGGTTTCGGATATTGAACCAAAACTTTTAAAATTTACAATCGTAAATACATTTCCACACGATACAGCTTCATTTACCGAAGGTCTGGAATTTCACAATGATACTTTATATGAAAGTACAGGAAAAGAAGAACATTCTTATTTAAGAAAATACGATTATAAAACTGGAAAAATCTTCAAACAAATTGATCTTGATAAAAAGTATTTTGGAGAAGGAATTACATTTATTAATGGTAAATTATTTCAATTAACCTGGCAAAACAAAACTGGTTTTATTTACGATGCCAAGACATTAAAATTAGAAAAAACATTTACTTACGATAAAGATATCGAAGGCTGGGGAATGACAAATGATGGTAAATATATTTATCAAACCGATAAAACGGAGAAGATTTGGAAAATGGATCCTGCAACTCAAAAAATGATAGACTATATTAATGTATATTCGGGAGCATCAAAAATTAAGGCAATTAATGAATTGGAATGGATTAACGGAAAAATCTATACCAATGTTTGGTTTAAGGATGCAATTGCTGTTGTAAATCCGGCAAACGGAGCTGTTGAGGGAATTTTAAACCTTACTGATCTTCGTAAAAAAATGAGCAGTAAAATTTCCAAAGAAGATGTTTTAAATGGTATTGCTTACAATCCTAAAACTAAAACTATTTTTGTTACCGGAAAAAATTGGGAGAAAATGTTTGAAATAACAGTTTCAGAATGAATTTAGAAAACGATATCAAAACACGAATTTCACAAATTTTCACGAATTAAATTAGTAGTGATGATTTTACGGAATTATGGTTACAGAATAAATTAGAAACTTTATCAAAACACGAATTTCACAAATTTTCACGAATTAAATTATTAGTGCTGATTTTGTGGAATTATGGCTACAGAATAAATTAGAAACTTTATCAAAACACGAATTTCACAAATTTTCACGAATTAAATTAGTAGTGCTGATTTTGTGGAATTATGGTTACAGAATAAATTAGAAACTTTATCAAAACGCGAATTTCACAAATTTCACGAATTAAATTATTAGTGATAATTTGTGAAATTTGTGTTTATAACACCTCCTTAAAATGACGACTTTAATTATCAACATACAAGAATTGCTTCAGGTTCGTGAAACTTCAGTTTCTAAAGTTTCGGGAGCAGAAATGGCTATTCTTCCAACTATCAAAAATGCTTTTTTGCTGATAAAAGATAATCTTATTGCTGATTTCGGCGAAATGAAAAATCTTCCAGAAATCAAAGCGGATAAAGTTATAGACGCAACTGGAAAAGTTGTTTTGCCTTCTTGGTGCGACAGCCACACGCATATTGTTTATGCTGGTAATCGCGAGCAAGAATTTGTGGATCGCATAAACGGACTTTCGTACGAGGAAATTGCCAATCGTGGCGGCGGGATTTTAAATTCGGCTAAAAAACTGAACGAAACTTCAGAAGATGAAATTTACGAGCAATCTAAAGTTCGCTTAGAAGAAGTTATGCGTTTAGGAACCGGAGCTGTAGAAATAAAATCAGGTTACGGCTTAACTGTTGAAGGTGAATTAAAAATGCTTCGCGTTATTCAAAAACTAGCTTCAAATTATCCAATTACGATTAAAGCTACATTTTTAGGCGCTCATGCTTTTCCTTCGCATTATAAAGAAAATAAAAACGGGTACATTGATGAAATTATCACTAAAATGCTCCCTGAAATTGCTCAAAATAAACTCGCTGATTATGTTGATGTTTTTTGCGAAACGGGTTATTTTTCTGTTGAAGAAACCGAAAAAATAATGCAAGCCGGCATACAACACGGTTTAGTTCCAAAAATTCATGTAAACCAATTTAATTCTATTGGAGGAATTCAGGCTGGAATCAAATTTAAAGCGCTTTCTGTCGATCATCTCGAAGTAATGAACCCAGAAGACATTGAAGCTTTAAAAAACACAGAAACGATGCCTGTTGCTTTACCGTCGTGTTCTTATTTTTTAAGCATTCCATATACACCTGCGCGCGAAATGATTACAGCTGGTTTACCAATTGCTCTGGCAACTGATTTTAACCCCGGCTCTACTCCTTCTGGAAATATGAATTTTGTTGTAGCAACAGCTTGTATCAAAATGAAAATGACTCCTGAAGAAGCCATAAATGCTGCAACCCTAAACGGAGCGTATGCAATGGGAGTTTCTGCAACTAACGGAAGTATTACAAAAGGCAAAAAAGCCAATTTGATCCTGACAAAACCTATTTCTTCTTATTATCAGATTCCGTATGCTTTTGGAAGTAATTTAATCGAAAGTGTATTTGTTGAAGGTGAAATTTTAGAATAATCCTCTTCTTTTTTGATTTAAAAAACAATTGATACAAAAAAGGTCTGTGAGAAACTCACAGACCTTTAATATTTTAGTGGTATTATTATCCCTGACGGCTAATTATCTCAATGAGAAACTAGTTTTAGAAACTAATTCATCGTTATCAAAAACATTAATGAAATAAGTTCCTTTTGCGAAATCTTTACCTGGAAGATCCTGTACAACGTTTACAGATTTGTTTTCGTACTGTACTGTAGTTTTAAAACTGTAAGTTAAAGTGTTATCACCAAAACTTTCTGTTTTCTTATCTCCTAAAACATTGCTTTTGGAATCGATAACTTGTACATAATACGTTTTATCTCCAGATTTTGCAATTTGATTTTCAGCAATTGTAAAACTGATTTTTAAAACGTCAGCACGGCTTGCTTTGTCAGTCTCGATTTGTTTTCCTGAGCTTCTCATTTTGTAAGCTGCAGTTTTTGTATTCGAGATTGTTAATTTAGATCCTTTTTCGACAGTTTTAGCCAATTCTTCGTTTTGACCAACTAATACTTCATTGTATTTTTTAGATTCTCCCAAAACTACGATTGTGCTATCTCTCTGAGTTGTTAAAACACCATTTTGTTTTTTCAATTCGTCGTTTTCAGCAACTAAAGTTTTCATTTTACCTTGCATTGCCTGAACCTGAGATTTAAATTTAGACACATCTCCTTTAGACTTGTTCAAGTCATCCATAAGAGCAACTACTTTATCTCTTTCTTGAATTAATTCGTCAGACATAGAAGTGTTTTCAGCGATTGCAGCGTCGTAAGTGGATTTTAATTCCTGCAAATCTTTCATAACAGATTCTTTCTCTGTCAAACTTGTTGTCAGTTCTGTTTTAACTACTTCTGTATCAGAAGAAAGTTTGAAAATATACACTAAGCTACCAATAAGTAGGACTGCTAAAACTGCGATTACCGCTTTTAGACTTGAGTTGTTGTTCTTTGGGTTTTCCATATTTTTAAAAAATTTTCTTAAACAAATTTAAGAATTAATATAAGGTAATAACGTAACTTAATACAATTATATTATTTTTGGAAAATAAATTTTTTTAATGGAGAAATTAATCCCTTTTACTGTTAATGATTTGGCAAAAGTCACAAATCATCGAAGTGGTGAAATAAAGTTTGGAGAAAAAATGATTGTGGTTCCTAAAGGAATCGATAAAATCGAGTTTCTTAAAGAGAGCGAAGCTAAGTATGTACTTTTGGGAATTCCCGAAGATATTGGCGTACGCGCTAATTACGGAAGACCAGGAGCAGCATCTGCATGGGAAAGCGCTATAAAAAGTATTGCCAACATTCAGCACAATCGTTTTTCTAAAGGAAGCCAGATTATTGTTTTGGGACATATTAATGTTGCGGATGAAATGCGTGAGGTTGAAAATTTGGATTTTAACGATATCGACGACCGTTCTAAATTAAGTCAGCTTGTCGAGAAAATCGATAAAGAAGTTTCGCATATTATCTTTACTATAATAAAGGCCGGAAAAACACCTATTATTATTGGCGGTGGTCATAATAATGCTTATGGAAATATTAAAGGTTCGGCTTTGGCCAAAGGAAAACCAATAAACGCCATTAATTTTGATGCGCATTCTGATTTTAGAATTTTAGAAGGACGTCATAGCGGTAACGGATTCTCTTATGCTTATGAAGAAGGTTTTTTAAAAAAATATTTTATTTTTGGTTTACACGAAAATTATACTTCAAAAAGTGTTTTAGATATTATAAAAAAGCTGGAAGACCGCGTACGTTACAATACGTATGACAGTGTAAATATCCGCAAGGAAAAGGATTTCAATAATGAAATGATTTATGCACTGGATTTTATAAAAAATGATGCTTTCGGAATTGAAATTGACTTGGATGCTATTCCTAATATTGCCAGCAGTGCCATGACAATCAGCGGTTTTTCTGTAGAAGAATTGCGCCAGTTTGTATCATTTTTTGCACAGCATAAAAATGCGGCGTATCTGCATATTTGCGAAGGAGCACCAGATCTTGACAATTCACCAAACAATAATTTGATTGGAAAATTAATTGGTTATTTAGTAACTGATTTTATAAAAGCAAACCTTGAAAGAGATTAATTTTCAGCTGGTTTAACTACTGAAAATTAGTCGTTTTACCAAATAAAAGGCAATTCAAATAAACGATTGACTGAATAAACCTATCTTTGCACAGATTTTTAGTACTTAAAACTAAAATTCTTAACACATAAGATATGTTATTCGAAGATTTATCACTTTCTAAAAGTATACAAAAAGCCGTTTTTGAAGAGGGCTACCTTAATCCTACACCAATTCAGGAACAATCTATTCCGATCGTTTTAGCGGGAAGAGACCTCATTGGCTGCGCGCAGACGGGTACGGGAAAAACTGCTGCATTTGCAATTCCAATTATACATCAATTACACCGAATTGTTGGTTCATCAAAAAAAGCCAAACAAATTCGTGCTCTTATAGTTACTCCAACCCGCGAATTAGCGGTACAAATTGGAGAAAGTTTTGACACTTATGCAAAATATACCAATTTAACACAATTGACTATTTTTGGAGGTGTTTCTCAAAATCCACAAGTAGATACTTTAAAAAAGGGTATTGATATTTTGGTGGCTACTCCGGGTAGATTATTAGATTTACAAAAACAAGGTTTTATTGATTTAGATCATTTACATACTTTGGTTCTGGATGAGGCTGATCAAATGCTGGATATGGGTTTTATAAACGATGTAAAAAAGATCGTAAAACTGACTCCTAAAAACAGACAAACTTTATTGTTTTCTGCAACAATGCCAATTGCTATTCGCGAATTGGCAGAAATGTTTCTTCAGGATCCTGCAAAAGTAGAAGTTTCGCCAGTTTCTTCTACTGCCGAAAATGTGGAGCAACGCATTTATTTTGTGGAGAAAACAGAGAAAAGAAATTTATTATACCATTTAATAAAAAACGAAAATTTATCTAATGTTTTGGTTTTTTCGAGAACGAAACACGGTGCTGATAATGTTGTAAAAGCACTTCGCAAAAAAGAGATTCCGGCAGAAGCTATTCATGGAGATAAATCTCAAAACGCGAGACAACGTGTTTTGGATGCTTTTAAAAACAAAGAAGTTGGTGTGCTTGTCGCTACAGATATTGCCGCAAGAGGAATTGATATTGATCAGCTGCCTTTTGTAATCAATTTTGATTTACCGAATATTCCTGAAACGTATGTTCACCGAATTGGAAGAACTGGTCGTGCAGGAAATGGCGGTATTGCAATTTCATTTTGCAGTAAAGACGAACATCCGTATTGGAAAGATATTCAGAAATTGATAAAAGTGGATGTACAAACGATTACAGATCATCCTTATCAATGGCATGCAGGAAGCCCGGAAGCGGCAGCTGCTGAAAAACCTAAAAACTCAAACCGAAGCGGAGGCGCTCATAAATCGAGAAAGTCTAATGCTTCTAAACAAAATAAAAAACGCTGGTATTAACCAGCGTTTTTTGCTTCTTTTATTAAGTAATTTATAATTTTAAACAGTTTAACAGGTTCAAACGGTTTAATAATAATATCATTAATTCCAGACGAAATCGCTTCTTCTGTTATTTCATCTTTATCAAAAGCAGTCAAAGCTACAATTGGCGTTTTTATCCCCTGTAAACGTATTCTTTTTGTGGTTTCAAATCCATTCATCAAAGGCATATTAATATCCATTAGAATAAGATCAAACTGCTCGTTTTCAAGTATTTTTAATGCACCAAAACCATCATCAACTACATTACACACATAATTGTGTTTTTCTATTATTTTTCTCGTAACAAGCTGATTGATAATATTATCTTCTACAATTAAGATTTTATAAACATCATCTGAACTTAAATCCACTTCGATTTCATCAATAATATGTTTTGTTTTTTGCGGATCGTGTTCAAAAGGAATTGTAAACGAAAATGATGTTCCTTCGCCAATATTGCTTTGTAAGCTAATGGTACTTCCAAAAAGAACTAATAATCTTTTTACAATACTAAGCCCTAAACCTGTTCCTTGATAATCTTCATCTTTACGTCCTACCTGAACAAATTTTTCAAAAATTTTACCCTGATCTACAATGGCAATTCCAACTCCATTATCTTTAATAAGAAAATCAAGGAAATGAAACTTCTCTTCTACTTTACTTAATTTTACAATAATTTCTACTTCTCCGTCTTTAGTAAACTTTAATGCATTGCTGACTAAATTCATCAGGATCTGAGCCAGTCGAAGTTTGTCTCCTATTAAATATTCGGGAATTTGATGGTCTATTTCAATTGTAATCTGATTATTGTTTTTCTGTGATAAGAATGAAAGTGAATTTTTGATCATTGTAATTTCATCAGAAATATTAAAAGTCAAATTTTCTAGTACTACTTTGTTTTCTTCAATTTTATTGATCTGGAGAATATCATTTACTAATGATAATAAATATCGGGCAGAAAATTTTAAAGAGCTTAAATGCTGGCTTCGCGATAATTCTTTATGTTCTTCCAAAAGCATATTGGTGATTCCCACAACTCCGTAAAGCGGTGTACGCAATTCGTGGCTTATAGTCGAAATAAATTGTGTTTTAAGAAGAGAAGCTTCTTCTGCAATTTCCTTTGCTTCTAAAAGCTCTACGTTGAGTTTCTTTTTGTATCTGATATTTTTAATTAAAGTAATCAGTAAGAAAAGAAGAATAAATGAAATCAATACAAACAGGACTACAATAATTCTGGACTTTTTAAGGCTTTGATATTGTGAAGATTTTTCACTTTCAATTTTATCAATCTGTCTTTTATATTCGTCCAATTCTAGGTTAAACCCGGCAATAGAAGCTTTTTTAAGTTTTTCCTGATTGTAGAGTTCTTCGGTAATCTGATTGTACAAAATAAGATTGTCGTAAGCTTCTTTGTATCTTTTGGTTTTGGTTAAGAATTTAGAATATTCTAAATGTGCGTATGCCAAATCGGATCTTTCGTCACTGTCTTTTCCGGCTGCTATTGCGTTTTTAAAATATGTATTTGCAGCAGCATTATCATTTTTGAAATTAGAGTACATCCCATTCAGCATGTTTACTACAATTTCTGTAGATTCGTCTCCGTATTTTTTGATGTTATTGCCAACAAATTTTAAATAAGGATATCCTTCGTCAAACTTACCAATATCAAAATAGGCCCACGCTATATTTACGTTTGTAAAATATACCTGGCTTATGTCATTAATTTTTAAGCTGTAGGCAATAGATTTTTTGTAATAATTAATACCTTTATCAAACTGTTGTTTTTCAAAACAATATAAGTTTCCAAGATTATTATGCAGACTGTATTTTATAGAATCGTTGTTGGTTTTATTAGCATAAAACAACGCTTTATTGTAAAAGAAAATTGCTTTATCAAATTCTGATAATTCGCTGTAATTTCCTGCAATAATTTTATATGATTTTGCAATTAAATAATCATTTTTTGAACTGGTTGCATAGTTTAGTGCAACGCGGGAATTGATTAATGATTTTTCGAAATTAGCATCCTTATAATCCTCCCAAGCCTGCTGTACCAGCTTCCTGATCCTACTTTCGGGTATAGGTTCAGACTGTCCAATTGCTGAGTAGGTACAACAATTCAGGCATAATAATAGTAGTAAAAAAATCCGTATCAGGGGCATCAATAGGCTAATTTCATCAAATATACACTTAAAAATAAAAAAAAGCTGTATTTGCAATAAAAATACAGCTTTTCTTTTATCTTACTTTTCTTAAATATTCGAATGTTAACTAGAAAATAGTCCCATTTTTAGCTCTCAGAAACTTCTTTTTCTTCTTTATCATTTTCCCACTGTCCTACTACCGAAGTTGCCAAAGCATTTCCTAAAACATTGGTTGCGCTTCTAAACATATCGCAAAAGTGATCAATTGGCAAAATAAGGGCAATTCCCTCAACCGGAATTTTAAACATGCCGCAAGTTGCCGCAACAACAACTAAACTTGCTCTTGGTACGCCGGCAATACCTTTACTGGTTAACATTAAAACCAAAAGCATTACCATTTGAGTTCCTAAATCTAAATGTACGCCATAGAACTGCGCAATAAAAATACTGGCAAAAGTCATGTACATCATACTTCCGTCAAGATTAAAGGAATAACCCAACGGCAACATAAAAGATACTATTTTGTCTTTTACACCAAAGTCTTCTAATTCTTCTGTTAGTTTAGGAAAAACAGCCTCAGAACTTGTAGTTCCAAAAGCGATTGCCAATGGCCCAATAATTCTTTTTAGCAATTGAGTCATTCTTCCTTTTAAGAAAATATACCCTACTGCGATCAAGACAACCCATAAAGTACTGATTCCGATAAGGAATGAACCAAAAAACTTGAAGTATGTAATTATTAATTCTTCTGCATCTCTAATGGCAAAAACACCTGCAATGGCTCCAAAAACACCAATTGGCGCGAAGTTCATTACATAGTTTACCATTTTTAAAACAATATGCGATACTTTGTCTAAAGCATTTACAACAGGTTTTACAGTAGTTCCTAATGATGCAGCAGCCAATCCAAAAAATATAGAGAAAATTACAATCTGCAGAATCTCATTGGTAGCCATCGCTTCAAAAATACTTTTAGGAACAATATGTTCTATAAAATTTTCAAAGGATAAAGTAGTAGTTTTTGCAGTTACTTCAGACGCAGCCGACATATCAACATGATCCAATTTCAATCCTACTCCCGGCTCTAAAATATTTACATAAAATAATCCTATTAATAAGGAAATAAAAGAAGCGGTAAAAAACCATCCAAGTGCTTTTCCTCCAATTCTTCCAACAGTTTTTAAATCTCCTAATTTAGCAATTCCAACTACTAAAGTCGTAAATACTAACGGCGAAATAATCATCTGCACCAATCGGATGAAGACAGTAGCAAGCATTTTTATTTTTGTACTAAATGACTGTGCTGCCTCTGGCGAAATTGTATTGTGCAAAATAATTCCTAATGTTGCACCCAGAATCATGGCAAGTATAATCTGCCCTGTTAATCCTGAAAGAAATGATTTTTTTTTAGTTTCTGTTTCTGTAATTTGCATTAATTGTTTGTTTTTAATTAAAATATTAAGACCCTCACTGCCTTAACTTTTATTAATATGTTTTGTTGATTAAATAAAAATCTGCCAAAACAATCGCCGCCATTGCTTCTACAATTGGCACTGCGCGAGGTACTACACATGGATCATGACGGCCTTTACCAGTCATTGGTGTAATATTTCCTTTATTATCTAAGGAGTCCTGAGTCTGCATGATAGTAGCAACAGGTTTAAAAGCTACTCTAAAATAAATATCCATTCCGTTACTAATCCCACCTTGAATTCCTCCAGAAAGATTCGTTTTTGTCGTTCCGTCAGGATTGTATAAATCGTTGTGCTGGCTTCCTTTCATTTCAGAACCAGAAAAACCGCTTCCGTATTCAAAACCTTTTACTGCGTTTATAGAAAGCATTGCTTTTCCTAATTCTGCATGTAGTTTATCAAAAACCGGTTCTCCTAAACCAACAGGAACATTCTGAATTACACAAGAAACAATACCACCAACGGTATCGCCCTGCTTGCGGATATCACGAATATATTCTTCCATTATTGCTGCCGATTTTTCGTCTGGACAACGTACTGGATTGCTTTCTATTTTAGAAAAATCTAAGTCCTGATAAGGCGTATCTAAATGAATTGGACCAACTGAAGACACATAAGCGTTAATCTTAATTTCTGGCAGCATTTGTTTTGCAATTGCGCCTGCTACTACTCTGCTTGCTGTTTCTCTTGCAGAACTTCTTCCGCCGCCGCGATAGTCGCGAAAACCATATTTTTGGTCGTAAACGTAATCGGCGTGGCTTGGTCTGTAATTGTCTTTGATATGCGAATAATCATCAGACTTTTGGTTGGTATTCGGGATAATAAAACCAATTGGTGTTCCTGTAGTTTTACCTTCAAAAATTCCTGATAAAAACTGAACTGCGTCTGGTTCTTTTCTTTGTGTTACAATTGCTGACTGCCCTGGTTTTCTGCGGGACATTTCAACTTCTATTGCTTCAAAATCTAGTTCTATTCCTGACGGACAACCATCAATGATACCGCCTAATGCTTCACCATGAGATTCTCCAAATGTTGTTACTTTATAGAGTGTGCCGTAGCTATTTCCTGCCATTGTAATTTGTTTTGAGCAAATGTAAGTTTTATGAATTAAATTAAAAAATTTAAAATTACTATTATTAAGTAAACGTTAACTTGTTTAAAAATTACAATTTATTAAAATTATACACCGTTTGATAACCTTTTCGTAAAATAAATCTGATTTGAGTTTAGTTAATTTGTAAAACTTCAAATCAATAAAAATTGAAAAAGAGAAATGTCGAATTGGTCATTATTTCAGATGTCCATTTGGGAACTTACGGCAGCCACGCCAAAGAATTAAACAATTATTTAGCAAGTATAAAACCTAAAACTTTGGTGTTAAACGGTGATATTATTGATGCCTGGCAGTTTAGAAAATCGTACTTCCCAAAATCTCATTTAAGAGTTATTCAGCGTATAATAGGTATGGCCTCAAAAGGCACAAAAGTGTATTATATCACTGGGAATCATGACGAAATTCTCCGAAAATTCAGCGATATGAATATGGGGAATTTTGCTTTGGTCGATAAATTGGTTTTAGAATTAGACGACAAAAAAGCCTGGATTTTTCATGGTGATGTTTTTGATGCTTCTGTACAGCATTCTAAATGGATTGCAAAATTGGGCGGATTGGGTTATGATTATCTTATTCTAATTAACCGATTTGCCAATTGGTGTTTGTCTAAATTGGGCCGAGAACCGTATTCTTTTTCTAAAAAAATAAAAGCGAGCGTAAAAAAAGCGGTTAAATTTATTTCTGATTTTGAAACTACTGCTACAGATCTTGCTATCGAAAAAAACTACGATTATGTAATCTGCGGTCATATTCATGAACCTAAGATTGCTACTATAGAAAACAAACACGGCTCTACTTTATACCTTAATTCTGGTGATTGGATTGAAAATTTGACGGCATTAGAATATCACAAGAAACGTTGGAAATTATATTCGTACAAGCAAAGCAATTTTACTGACGAGGAGAATCTTTTTGAAATGGAGGATAAATTTTTAAGCAATCAATTGATTACTTCTATTTTAAAACAATAAATCTAAAAATTATAGATTAAACACTACTTATTATCGCGAAGCCTCATAAATAGGGATCAAATGTGAATTATATAATTTTATGAAATAATTATATACATTCTGAGTTTTATACTAATAGTACATTTGAAAAACAAATTAATACCTATTTATGAAAAAAATAATTTTATCAGCCATTATGCTGCTAGGTTTAGCATTTACGGCTCAATCTCAGGACATTGCTAAAAACGCGCTTGGATTACGATTAGGAGACAATAATGGTTTTGGCGGAGAGATTTCGTATCAAAGAGGATTATCTCAAAAAAACAGACTTGAATTTGATTTAGGCTGGAGAAATAGCAGAGATGTTGACGCTGTAAAAGGTGTTGCACTTTATCAATGGGTTTGGAACATTGACAAAGGTTTTAACTGGTACGCTGGTGTTGGTGGTGGTTTAGCTGCTTGGGATTACGATTATTACAATAATAATACTAGATTTAATGATAGCGGAACTTATGTTTTTGCTGCTGGAGATATTGGTATTGAATATGGTTTCGACAATGTGCCTATTTTATTATCATTGGATGCGAGACCAGAAATTGGTTCTGGATATTATGATAACGATAACTTTGGATTTGACGTAGGTTTAGGAGTTAAATTTAAATTCTAAAAACCGACCTATATATACGCAGAAAATCCTGTCACTCTTTTAGAATGACAGGATTTTTTTTGATGTAAACTTTTAAATTTATGCCACGAATTACACAAATTTCCACGAATTTATATCTTGAATATAGTGAGAAAAATTTGTGCAAATTTGTGTAATTCGTGGCAAAAAAAATCTTTGCGTAAATCTTAGCGTTCTATGCAGCTAAACTACATTAACAAACCACAATTTAATTGATAATAATCGGTTTCTTAGAATGTATTTTTACTACCGTGTAAGGATATGTAATTACCTGCATATTCATTCCGCCAGGTGCTGGACTATTTTCTTTTACCGTAATGATAATGTTCTTATCGGTTTCTTCTACTTTTTCTACCGCTATCGAGTAACCCCCAGTGTTTTTCTCTCCCATGTTTAAAATAACATAGTTCGAACTGTTTGTATCTCCCTCTTTTACTTTACCTGCTAAAAGCGGATCATTTTCTAACATTTTCACTTCATTTGGTTCAGTCAAAATTTCAAAAAACTTAATATTTCCACCGCCATCAGATTGTGTGGTTAAAACTTCGTACAATGCGCTTGAACCCGTTGTCTTTTTTGCTCCACAAGAAATTAAAACAAAAACTACCAAAACCGAAATTACTTTTTTCATTTACGTATATTTTAAAAATTAATGTTCTACTTCTTTATAATCATCAATCGCTCTTTGATACAGCGCTTCGTATTTAGGCAGTATATTTTTGATATCAAACTTTTTAGCCACTTCCAAAGCGTTTGCTTTAAATTCATTTAAAGTTTCATCATCTTTCAGGATTTTTAAAGCATTTGCTGCCATTTCTTCCACGTTTCCAACATTGCTTAGGTAACCAGAAACACCATCAAAATTTACCTCTGGCAAACCTCCCGAATTACTCGAAATTACCGGAACTCCGCAAGACATTGCTTCTAAAGCTGCTAAACCAAAACTTTCGGTTTCAGAAGGAAGTAAAAACAAATCTGTCATGCATAAAATCTTATCGATTTCATTACTGTTTCCAAAGAAAATTACTTTGTCCAGAATACCCAATTCCTGACATAAAATTTCGGCTTTTTCTTTTTCTGGCCCGTCTCCAACCATCATCAATTTAGCCGGAATTTCTTTCTGGATATTGTAGAAAATCTTAATAATATCCGGAATACGTTTTACCTTTCTAAAGTTACTAATGTGTGTAATGATTCGCTCGTCTTTCTTTGCCATAACATAACGATGACAAGGTGCCTGAGGATCTTTTACCATTTTATCCAATTCAATAAAATTCGGGATTACTCTAATCTTATTTTTGATTTTGAATAATTTCAATGTATCATCTTTCAAACTCTGAGAAACCGAAGTTACGTAATCAGACTTATTGATACTAAACGTTACTGCCGGTTTGTAAAAAGGGTGATTTCCTACCAGCGTAATATCTGTTCCGTGAAGCGTCGTAATCATTGGCAGATTAATTCCTTCGTTTTTCAGCATTTGTTTAGCCATATAACCCGCATATGCATGTGGAATGGCGTAATGTACGTGCAGCACTTCAATCTTATATAATTTCACCATGTCAACCAATTTGCTCGACAACGCCAATTCATAAGGCTGATAATGAAAAAGAGGATATTCAGGAACGTTTACTTCGTGATAATGCACATTTGCATTTAAAAGTGCCAATCTTACTGGCTGGCTGTATGTAATAAAGTGGATTTCGTGTCCGCGTCTGGCTAATTCAAGACCTAACTCAGTGGCTACTACCCCACTACCGCCAAAAGTCGGATAACAAACTATTGCTATTTTCATGTATTAAATTTAATACTACGAAAGTACTCAAAAATAGCGTTTAATTAGACCATTTCTAATCGTAAATTATGAATAATTAATTGTTAATTACGATAAGACAATGGATAACACATCGTTAAACCTGACAGTTTTAGAAAAATTTATAGCATTATAATTTCTATCAAAAGAACTGCGCAACAACAATCAAAACCAATTGAAAAGCCAATAATAACCAGAAAAGAAAAAAAGAAGGCTGGATAGTTTCAGAAATAAATTTGTTTAATTTGAAGGAAATAATTTCTGATAATTTTAAATCTTTATTACTAAAATCAATATCATCAAGTTTAATTTTACTGAAGAAATACCCAATTGCTTTTTTCTTGATTCTCGAACTTTCATGATCTCTTTTATTGGCTTCTAAAAGCTGTAATCTTAAGATGGATTCGTTTGATATTGAATTTGCTACTTTATTAGAGTCTGTTATTTTATCAACAAGAAGGATCACTTTTGCATCCAGATAACTTCCCATTTTATTGGTCCATAATTGATGGATCATAGATTGAATTGCTACTTTATTTGCAATCATAAAATAACCAATAGCAAAAACCGGAGCACCAACAAGCAAAAGAAATCCGCAGATATTATGGAAGAAGAGATTTCTAAAAAAAGCATAAACATTTCCGTGTCCGCCGCCAGCATAACTAATATTTTCAAACAAAATTGTAAAGAAACAAATTAGGGTAACAAGGTTTCCAAGTAAAACTATTGTGATCCACTTAAGAGATGATTTTGCTGTAATGTTGGCCATTAACTTAACTTCTTCTTTCATAAACGATTTTAATTTATTAGACTTTTTTTATTGAATCGGCTCTTTTTAATTATAAACAATAATAGTTCTTTAACATGTAAAAACCTATTTCAATTCCATAAAAAAAAGGCACAAAAATAAATTTTATGCCTTTTTAATATTCTTAAATCTTTTTTTTAGAAAAAACGACTGTGCCAGCTGTCTGCTGCGGGAACTTCCCAAGATTCGTTATATTCTTCAATATTATTTACAAGGTTATTAAAAACAATCGTATTCTCTGATACTGATTTATCTTTTACCATTTTCTTAAAATCGATTAAAGGTTTGTGCGCGATATGTTCGCCAAGTTTAAAAGTAACGTTCATTTTATCTAACAAATCAACGCTGTATTTTTTCTCTAAACCCTGAATAAATTCAACAGAACTGTCAATAGAACATCCTGTTGCTGCCTGCACTTCCTGATCTACTGCCAGAATTATAAATCTGTTGTATTTCAATTGGTACGAAGCTGCTAAACTTGTTCCGTGAGCTGCCCATTCTTCAACAAAAGCTTTTAAGTCAGACTCTATTTCAGAAAATTCTTCCTCAGAAAATTTTCTGTTCGATTGATAAATCCATATTCTGGATTCACCAGGTAAATCTTCAAAAGGTATATACATTTTTAATTTTAGATTTTAGATTGTTGATTTTAGATTTTTTGAAAGTTTCAAGTTTTAGGTTTCAGGTTTCAAAACCTTTGAACCTATGTCCCTCAGAACCTTAGAACCTTTTTTTTACAAATCCTGTGCGTTTGCAATTAGCTCTGCAATATCCAGCACTTTTACTTGTCCTTCTTTTTCCTGATGTTTAATACCGTCTGTTAACATTGTATTACAGAAAGGACAACCTGCAGCGATAATATCTGGTTTCGTTTCTAAAGCGTCTTCAGTTCGTAATACATTCACCTCTTTATTTCCAGGTTCAGCATCTTTAAACATTTGCGCACCGCCTGCTCCACAACATAAACCGTTTGCTTTAGAACGTTTCATTTCAACCAATTCAACGTCTAATTTTTCAATTAATTCTCTTGGTGCTTCGTAAACTTTATTCGCTCTTCCTAAGTAACAAGGATCGTGAAAAGTAATACGTTTTCCTTTAAACTGGCCGCCTTCTACAGTTAGTCTTCCGTCATCAATTAATGATTTTAAAAACTGGGTATGATGAATTACTTCATATTGACCTCCTAATTCCGGATATTCGTTTTTTAAAGTATTAAAACAATGCGGACAAGCTGTTACAATTTTCTTTGCTTCATAAGCATTCAAAACCTCGATATTCATCATGGCCTGCATTTGAAACAAAAACTCATTTCCAGCTCTTTTTGCAGGATCCCCTGTACAGCTTTCTTCTGCACCTAATACCGCAAAAGAAACATTAGTACGGTTTAGAATACGTACAAATGCTTTTGTAATTTTCTTTGCTCTATCATCAAAACTTCCCGCGCAACCTACCCAAAATAATACTTCTGGCTGTGTTCCTTGGGCTAGCATTTCTGCCATTGTTGGCACTACTAAACTTTCTGACATTTCTCTCTCTTTTGTTTAAAGTTTAAAGTTTCAAATTTTATTCTGAAATCTAAATTCTTATTTTATTGCTGAAGAATTAAAATTAATTCTCGTTTTTCCAGTTTAAACGGTCTTGCTGACTGTACTGCCAAGGTGCTCCGTTGTTTTCAATATTTGTCATCATAGCGTTTAATGACATTGGAGCTGCACTTTGTTCCATTACTAAATATCTACGCATATCCATAATAATAGATAACGGGCTGATATTTACCGGACATTCTTCTACGCAGGCATTGCATGAAGTACATGCCCATAATTCTTCTGGCGTGATATAATCGTTTAATAAGGTTTTGTTGTCTGGAACAAAAATACCTTTATTGGCATCAATATTTTTCCCTACTTCCTGCAGACGATCTCTTGTATCCATCATAATTTTACGAGGAGACAATTTTTTCCCAGTTTGATTTGCCGGACAAGACGATGTACAACGGCCACATTCTGTACAAGTGTAAGCGTTTAATAACTGTACCCAATTTAAATCCTGAACATCACTTGCTCCAAATTTGCTCGGAGCAGCATTTTCGTCTACTGGCGCTGCAGCAAACGGATCAGCATTTGGGTCCATCATTAACTTAACTTCTTTGGTAACTGACTCTAAGTTATCAAACTGACCTTCTGGTTTTAAGTTTGCAAAATAGGTATTTGGAAAAGCTAAAAGAATATGCAGGTGTTTTGAAAAATACAAATAGTTCATAAAAATCAAAATACCTGTAATATGCAGCCACCAAAATACTTCGTATAACAATCCCACTAATTCGTTTGAAGTTCCATTAAAAATTGGCGCTATAAACTGACTTATTGGGTAAGTTCCTGCTTTATGAAAATGCGAAAAACCTCCGGGAACATTTTGTAAATGCAAATCAGAAGCATTCATCAATAAAAACAAAATCATTAAAATGGTTTCGAAGTACAAAATGTAGTTCGCATCGCTTTTAGGAAAACCTTTTAAATCAGAATGAATAAAACGTTTCAATCTTATTATATTTCTTCTAATCCAGAAAGTGACAACACCAACAATAACTAGTATTGCTAGTATTTCAAATGAAGCTATAAGAACATCATAAACTACACCTAAATAAGGCGCAAAAATTCTATGAGTTCCAAATAACCCGTCAATAATGATTTCGAGTAATTCGATATTAATAACAATAAAACCAACATATACAAAAATATGAAGTATTCCGGCAACAGGGCGTCTCACCATTTTTGACTGCCCAAGAGCGATCAATGCCATGTTTGTCCAACGAGCTTTAGGATTATCTTTTCGATCTACATCTACTCCTAAATTTATATTTCGGATGATCTTTTTTACGCTCATTGTAAAAAAACCGAAACCTGCTATAAGAAGTATGGCGAATAAAATATTATCTAAATAACTCATTCTAATTATTTTTTATCAGTTGAATTTGTATTTTCTGCTGGCGCTACATACGGTTTGTTTTTCTTCCCAAAAAGAGAAACATTTACGTAACGTGTTGGATATAAACGTACATCTTGCAGCAATAACTCTAATTCTTTTGAAGTTTTAGCTAGATTATTATACAACGCATCGTCGTTTAATAATTTACCAGCTGTTCCTTTTCCAGAGTTTAGATTACTCATTAATCCGTCAACTTTAGCCAAAGTCTGGTTTAGGTTACGAACTGTTTTTCCTAAATCTGCTTTGTTTAAAGAATCCGAAATCTTATTGAAATTATTAGACATTTTATTGAAGTTGCTTACAACTCCGTTAATTTGGCCTTTATTAGTATCAAGAATAGTATTAAGGGTTCCAGAAGCTTTATGAAACTGCTCCATAGTCTGGCTCAATTCAGCTATTGTTTTCTTAAGATTTTCCTGAGTTCTTGTATCTAAAGTATTATTTAAACCTGTAACCAATACATCGATATTCAAAAGCATTTTATCAAGCTTTTGCTGAATTGGCTCTATTTTACCGCCTAAAGATTCCGTTAAACCTAACTCTACCGCAGGAGTTAAAGCCTGACCGTCTTCTGCTAATTCCTTGTCTGCCAAGTTAGGTACAATTTTGATTTGTTTCCCTCCAATTAAACTTGGAGAATACAAAGCTGCTTTACTGGTTTTAGATATAGGAAAATCTGTTTTTAACTGAAGTTCAACTAATAATTTACCTGTTACTTCGTTAATTGTAATTTTATTTACTTTACCAATTGCAAGTCCGTTTAAAGTAACGGGTGCCGAAGCTGACAAATCTTCAACATTATCATATTCAACAAATAATGTTTTGTAATTTGTAAAAAGGTCTCTGCCTTTTAAAAAACTATAGCCCCAAATAAATAATAATATTGACGCGATGACTAAAATAGCCGTTTTAATTTCTCTTGTTATTTTCAAAATTCTAAGTGTTTGTACAAAATTAATATAAATATTCGAACTAGCGCCTTTTATTTAGTTGCGTCTTGAATACTGATTTTTTCTCCGTCTTTAGTTGCTGTTAAAAAAGCTGCTCCATAGCCTTTATTCTTAGCTTCTTGCAAATATTTTTTTGCCGCTTCGTAGTCAGAAGTTTCTTCGTAAAAATACTTATATATATTGTTTTCAAATAACATAGATACATTTTTAAGCCCTTTGAAGTTTTTTGGCTCTAATGTTGTTTTTTTGATACTTGCTATAAGCTGTACTTTATAGAAAGTCCCTTTTGGAGCATTTTTAGCTGCCGCAGCTGCTTCTACAACTTTAGCTTTCTTTGGTGTTGAAGTGTCTCTTACCGGTTTTGCTTCTATTGCTTCAGAATTTCCAGAACCAAAATATTCTCTTTTATAACTTAAAATAGCTTCGGCAATAGCTTTAGCAATATCGTCCTGCCCTTCTTCAGAATTTAAAATATTTCCTTCTGTCGGGTTCGAAACAAAACCTGTTTCTATCAATACTCTTGGCATGTAAGCTTTATGCAATACCATAAATGGTGCTTGTTTTACACCGCCTTGTCTGATTTTTTTTCCAAGTCTTTCAAAGTTATCCTCTACTTTACTAGCCAAAGAAATACTATTATCTAAATATTCTTCCTGCATCAAAGTCATTCCGATCATAGATTCTGGCGAATTTGGATCGAAACCTTCGTATTTACGTTTGTAATCTTTCTCTAAAGTAATTACCGAGTTCTCTTTTTTCGCTGCTTCAAGGTTAGAAGCAACTTTACTTAAACCCATTACATACGTTTCGGTTCCGTCTGCTGCTGTATTTTTGTTGGCATTACAGTGTATAGAAACAAAAATATTAGAATTTGCTCTGTTGGCAATGTTGGCTCTTTCTACTAAATCTATAAAAACATCTGTTTTACGAGTATAAATAACATCTACATTAGGATTAAGTTCTAATATTTTCCCCACTTTTAAAACAATAGCTAAAGCAATATTTTTTTCAATCCGTCCGCTGTAAACAGCGCCAAAGTCATGATCTCCATGCCCGGCGTCAAGAGTTACTTTAAAAACATTTGATTGACTGTACGCACAAAAAGACAGTATTGTTAGAAAAAAAGTAACGATTACCTTAATTTTGTTCGATGTATTCATAAATATAAAAGTTAATTTTAATAAAATGCAGCTGCTATAATTTTCACAATTGATTATTTTTGACAAAAAATTATATGTAAGTTTGACATGTCAAAAAACAAGCCATACTTTTACAAAAATAGCATTTAAACCTTTGCATACAAACTTATTTAATATCGTTTTAATATCATTTTTCCTCACAATAGGATGTGGTAAAGCATATTCGCAAGAGATAAAAAACAATAAAAAGACGTTACCCGCTGGAAAACAAACAGATAAACCTGTTATTACAGAAAAACCAACGATTGTTGTAACGGATACAATAAAATTGGATACTGTAAGACCTAAAAAGACTTTTCTGGATGGAAAAGTAAAATATAAGGCAAAGGATTATGCAAAGATTGATCAGAAAAGAAAGCTGATTACTTTGTATAATGAGGCTGAATTATATTATAAGGATGTTGAATTGAAATCTGGAATCATTGTTTTAAACTATGAAAAAGATGAAGTTTATGCCGGAAGAATAAAAGATTCGGCCGGAGTGCTTACTCAATATCCTAATTTTAAACAAGGTGGCAGTGAAGTACAACCTGACTCTATCCGTTTTAACTTTAAAACTAAAAAAGCTTTAATTTATAATTCGAGGACGGAACAAGGCGAGTTTAAAATCAAGGCGGCGGTTACTAAAAAAGAAAATGACTCTGTTTACTTTTTAAAAGGTGCCCGCTTTACTACTGCAGCAGATATTGATAATCCAGAATATTATTTCCAAACCAATAAAGTAAAATTTATTCCCGGCAAAAAAGTAATTGTAGGTTTAACAAATATGGTTATTGCCGATGTTCCTACTCCTTTGGCGTTGCCTTTTGCTTATTTCCCAATGAGTCAGGAAAAAAGTGTTTCGGGGATCATTATTCCGAGTTATAACGACTCTAACACACGAGGTTTCTCTTTGCAGAATGGAGGTTATTATTTTGCTTTGAGCGATAATTATGACTTAACTGTTCTCGGTGATTACTACACCAATGGTAGTTATGCCATGCGATTTGAGTCGGCTTATGCAACAAGATATAAATATCGTGGAAATTTAAATATTCGTTTTGAGAATCAAATTGCCAGCGAAAGAGGTTATCCGGATTATTCTAAAACAAACATTTACAACATTCAATGGTCGCATAGTAAGGATACAAAATCGAATCCAAATTCGACTTTCTCTGCTTCGGTAAACATGGGTAGTAGTAAATACTTTAAGCAATCGATCAATCAGGCCAATATTGGGTCAAACCTGAACAATACATTAAGTTCATCGATTTCCTACAACAAAACTTTTAATACTATCCCACAGGCTCGTATCTCTTTGACTGCCACGCATCAGCAGAATACACAGACGGAGGACATTATTATGACGCTGCCTTCTCTTCAAGGTAGTATCGATCGTATTTATCCGTTTGTTGGCAAAGACGGCGTTAAAAAAGGAATCCTTAAAAACATCAATTTACAATATAACGTAAGCGGTAAAAACGAATTTACAACTAAGGATTCGCTTTTCTTTAAACCTCAAATGTTTAGAGATGCAAAAGTGGGTATGCAGCATACTATTCCTATTAGTACCAACTTTAAAATATTTAAATATTTTAGTGCTACTGCTTCTACAAATTATCAGGAAACCTGGGTTACCAAAACTATAGATAAAAATTACAGCACTACAGAAGGTAAAGTTGTTGATACACCAGTAAATGGTTTTGACTCTTTTAGAACTTATAATTTCTCTACCAACTTAGGAACTACAATTTACGGTACTTTTAATTTTGGTGACGATAAAAGAATTCAGTCTATCCGCCACGTAATGCGCCCTAGTATTACGTATTCTTATACGCCTAGTTTTGAAAGATATTATGATACGTATACCGTAGATGCTTCTGGTAAGATTTCTACTTCTGAATACTCGCGTTTTGAAAACGGTGTTTTTAGCGCTCCTGGTAAAGACAATTCTAATATTGTCGGCTTTTCTTTAAGTAATACTTTTGAAGCGAAAGTAAGAGATCGTGACAGCACGAAAACAGAACCTAAGAAGATTATGCTGTTAAACAATTTAAACTTCAATACAAGTTATAATTTTAATGCTGACGGAAAAACAAGTTTAGCATGGCAGCCAATTTTAGTAAGTGGTGGAACACAGCTTTTTGACAGTAAAATGAATGTCAATTTTGGAGCTGTATTAAACCCTTATGCTATTGATAATGGCGGTAATGTGATTAATACTTATAATATTGATAATGGTGGTAGTTTGTTTAGAATGACGAGCGCCAACTTAACACTAAATTACTCTTTTACCAACAAAAATGGAGGTAAAGAAAAAAATACCCAGAGTCAGCGGAATGGTGGTCGTAATGATGATTTATTCGGAACTAATACAGACTTAAATGACAGCCGAAACAGTCAATTTAAGGATGAACCTGAAGACAAAGAAGATGCTATTGCTGAGTTTTTTAATTCTAAAATACCCTGGGATATGACTTTAGCTTATTCCTTAACTTATTCTAATGTAAAACGCGAAAACCAAATATCGGGTAATTCTATCATGGTTTCTATCAACATGGATATTACACCTAAATGGAAAGGCGGGGTTTCTACAGGTTATGATTTTGTACAAAAAGGGATTACTTTTACGCAATTCCGTTTTGAAAGGGATTTGTTAAGCTGGAGAATGGCTTTTAACTACACGCCTCTTGGAATAAATTCTAACTGGAATTTCTTTATTGGTATTAAATCTGGTGTTCTTAGTGACATTAAATGGAATAAACGTAGTACTTCAAATCGATAATTCATCGAATAAAAATAATTTATTATGAAAAAAATCATCTTTACCGAAAAGGCTCCGGCGCCAATTGGTCCTTACAATCAAGCTGTATTATCAGGAAATACTCTTTATGCTTCTGGTCAGATTGCTATTAATCCAGCTTCTGGAGATCTTGTTACAGACAATATCAATGATGAAACTACTCAGGTAATGCAAAACATTGCAGCTATTCTAGATGCTGCTGATATGACTTTTGAAAATGTTGTGAAGGCAACCATTTTTATTATGGATATGAATAATTTTGGTGCTATAAATACGGTTTACGGATCTTATTTTAACGAAAAAACCGCTCCAGCTCGTGAAACGGTTCAAGTGGCATGTCTGCCAAAAAATGTAAATGTTGAGATTTCTATAATTGCAGTGCAATAGCATCTAATAATAATTGTGCCGTTGCTTCGTTGGTTGCCAGCGGCACATTATGTACATCGCATACGCGAATTAACATGTTTATATCAGCTTCGTGAGGATGACTTGATAATGGGTCTTTAAAAAAGAAAACCATTTGTGTAATTCCTTCGGCTACTCTTCCTGCAATCTGCGCATCACCACCCAGAGGTCCAGAAAGCATTCTTTGGGTTTTAAATCCAGCTGCTTCGGCTTTTCCTCCTGTAGTTCCTGTACCAATAAGTTTTATTTTTTCATGATGTAAAATGGCTTCATTTTTAATTAAAAAATCAATTAAATCTGCTTTTTTACCATCATGTGCGATAATCGCTATTTCCATAAAACCAGAACTATTGGTTAGCAACATGATATGCAATTAATCCATCAATAGGTCTTCTTAAAACGTTTCCTAATTGAAGTTCGTATTTATCAAATGTTTCTTGTAATTCTTCTTTTAGATAAAAAGCAATAGAACCTACAAAATGTACAGGAACTTCTTTGCAGTTATCAAATTGTTTGATATAGTTTTTTACGAAAGATTTCATCCCTTTGAAGATGATTTTTCTACAAAACTCTGTGTCTTTATGTTTGATCAAGAACTTAGCAAAAGTCGCTAAATAAGCGTTTGGATTTGGTTCTTTGTATAATTTATTTTTAATGAAGTCTGGCTCTAAATTATATTCTTTTTCAAATTCTACAGCTAGTTCTTTTGGCATTTTATTGAAGTAATACTTTCTTATTAATTCTTTTCCAAAAACATTTCCGCTGCAGTCATCCATAGCAATATATCCTAAAGACTGTACTTTTTGATGCAATACTTTTCCATCAAAATAGCTGCAGTTAGAACCTGTACCTAAGATGCTTACAATAGCTTCTTCTCCTTTTGGAGTCGTAGCATAAACAGCAGCATAAGTATCTTCGTGAACTTCTACAATTGCATTTGTAAAATATTCTCTAAATATTTGTGACAATGATGTCTGCATTCTTTCTGTACCGCAACCTGCTCCGTAGAAGAACAAATGTGTAGCATTTTTTTTATTTTGTAAAATATCAAAACGGTCGTTTAGTCTTTCAACAATTTCTGGTCCGTCAAGAATTTCAGGATTTAATCCTAAAGTTTGTGTCGTGAATAATACTTTTCCATTATCATCAATTGCAATCCAATCGGCTTTAGTAGATCCACTATCAACTATTAATTTCATTTTGTTTAGTTTTTGGAATTAGTTTTTCTTCAAATAAGTGTGTTTTTTACATTAATTAAAGACGCAACAAAATAAGAAAATCCCGTTACTTTGAGATAACGGGATTTTGCAAAAATATATATTATTATTTTAAACCTGCAATATGTACAGATAAATCAATCAATTTACTAGAGTATCCGTACTCATTATCGTACCAAGATACTAATTTGAAGAAAGTTGAGTTCAATCCAATTCCAGCAGTAGCATCGATGATAGATGTTCTTTTGTCTGAAATAAAATCTTGAGAAACAACTGCATCTTCAGTATATCCTAAGATACCTTTTAATGAAGTCTCAGAAGCATTTTTCAAAACAGCCATAATTTCTTCGTAAGAAGTTTCTTTAGCTACTTTTACCGTTAAATCTACTGTAGAAACGTCAGCAGTAGGAACACGGAAAGCCATACCAGTTAATTTTCCGTTCAATTCTGGAATTACTTTTCCAACCGCTTTAGCAGCACCTGTTGAAGAAGGAATGATATTGATTGCAGCAGCACGTCCACCTCTCCAGTCTTTTCTAGAAGGACCATCAGATGTCATTTGAGTTGAAGTAGTTGCGTGAACTGTTGTCATTAAAGCTTCAACAATTCCGAAGTTATCATTTATAACTTTAGCTAAAGGAGCTAAACAGTTTGTAGTACAAGAAGCGTTAGAAACAATTAAGTCTGAAGCTTTTGCAGTTTCGTGGTTTACTCCCATTACAAACATTGGAGCATCTGCAGATGGAGCAGAAATGATTACTTTTTTAGCACCACCTTTAATGTGCTCATTTGCAGTTTCGATAGTTGTGAAGATACCAGTACATTCTGCAACAACATCAACATCAACTTCATTCCATTTTAAGTCAGCAGGATTTCTTTCTGCAGTAATACGGATATTTCTTCCGTTTACGTAAAGTTTTCCTTCTTTTACTTCTACAGTTCCGTCGAAACGACCGTGAACTGAATCATATTTTAATAAATAAGCTAAGTGATCTACATCTAATAAGTCGTTGATTGCAACAACTTCTACATTATCTCTATTGAAAGACTCTCTAAAAACGATTCTTCCGATACGTCCAAATCCGTTTATTCCTAATTTTACTTTTGACATTTTACTTGATTTTTGCTTTTGTTTTTATTAACTATTTTAAGTTTAATTTCCTCACACTAAACTTCATTTCTATTTAAACTTTATTTTTTATGTTGTCATGATATCAGACACTCTCAACAATTCTCTATCAATCTCAGATTTTCCTTTGATAGCTTGTTCAAGCGGTGTCAAAACCACTTTATCTGATTGTAAACCAACCATATAATTTGATTTTCCTTCTATTAATGATTCTACAGCTTTTACACCTAAACGGCTTGCTAAAACACGGTCAAAACAAGATGGAGAACCACCACGCTGCATGTGTCCTAATACAGAAACCCTTACGTCGTACTCTGGCAAATTAGTTTCTACGTAATCTTTTAATTCGAATACGTTTTTACCGATTTTATCGCCTTCAGCAATAACTACTATACTTGATGATTTTCCTGAAGCTTTACTTTTTTGAAGAGAGTCTAATAATCTGTCCAGACCTAAATCTTCTTCAGGAATAAGAATTTCTTCTGCTCCTGCTCCAATACCAGCATTAAGAGCAATGTGTCCTGCATCTCTACCCATAACCTCTACAAAAAACAGACGGTTGTGAGAACTTGCAGTATCTCTAATTTTATCGATACAGTCTACAACAGTATTTAGTGCAGTATCATACCCTAAAGTAAAACTTGTACCAAAAATATCATTATCAATTGTACCCGGAATTCCCATTACAGGAAAACCATATTCTGAATTAAAAATCAATCCTCCGGTAAAACTTCCGTCTCCGCCAATTACAACAAGTGCATCAATCCCTGCTTTCAGAAGATTTTCATGCGCTTTTTTTCTACCTTCGGGGGTTCTAAACTCAAGAGAACGAGCCGATTTTAAGATCGTACCTCCTTTGTTTACAATATTGTTTACACTTCGAGGTCCCATTTCTTTAAAGTCCCCTTCGATCATTCCTTGATACCCTCTATAAATTCCTATGCATTCTATATTATGATAAGCGCAGGTTCGAACAACTGATCGTATTGCGGCATTCATTCCTGGTGAGTCTCCTCCTGAAGTTAGAACACCAACTTTTTTTATTGTTTTTGGCATTATTTAAGTATTAAAGTGTAAAATTAGCAAACATTCATCACTTTTCGAGTGAGGATTATCATAAATTAATAAATTCTGTTAAATTCAAACGTTTTCGTTAATAAGTTTTTTGATACTAAAAATTTCATTTAAAATAATAAAAGGCACATATTTTAATTAAATCCTTAAAATTAACAATACGTAATTGAAGTGTTATAAAAATGGATTTTTGAAGTGGTGTATAAAAAACAGATTAAAAAGCTAAATTTAAGCATAAAAAAACCATTATGAAGCATAATGGTTTTTTTATAAGATATTTTAACAATACATTAGAAATCGTCGTTATCAGGAATCACCCCTTGATTATTTGTATTAGCAGGTTCTTGTTTTTTCTTTTCTTCACGTTTCTTTCTTTCCTCTTCTTCTTTCTCTGCTTTCTTTTTATTCTTTTCGGCCTCTTTTTTACTAGTAAAGTTTACAAAATCGGGATTTAAATTAGAATCCTGCAAATCACTCGAAGAAGATTTTACGCTTCTTTCTAGTTTATGGTCTTTAAACAATTTGTTTACCAATTCGCTAAAAGTATCAAAATCTACCTCATACGAAATACCAACTCCTTGTGTATAACCAATTCCCTGTCCTATATAATTAATGTCATTTTCTTTATTAAACAAACGAAGATTCATTGTCCCGTCCTGATTTACTCTGTAGAGCACTTCGATATTACCCACAATTGCAGATTCGTTAACTCCTCCTACCGGAACTCCTAATTTTCCGTTTATGGTAATTCTTTCATTAACCTGAGAAGAAATATTTGCCTCAAAGCGGCCATCAACCTCTTGCCCTAATCTTTTATCGGCAGTAATATAATTAAAACCAATATTAACTTTATCACTATCTGATTTTATAATATTACCCAATAAACTGGATGCTGTTTCTGTAAGTGTTCCAGAAAAATCTCCCTGACTAAATCCGTCTGTACTCATAAACGATCCTGTAGACAGTAAGTATAAGGCCTGGGTCTGGCGGATATCTTTATCATCTAATTTATATTGGATCTCTGATTTTAAAACACTGCTGACAGATGGGAACTGAATATCAAAATTTGGTTCCGGGCTTGTTAAATCTCCACGCAAGCCGATCACCACTTCTACAGGCACTTTTTTATTGAATGAAGAAGTGTTATCTAATAATATCGCCGGGTTTGCTGTTGTTTTATAAACAGCTTCCAGATTCAGCTGCGCCTTCATTGGGTTTCCTTCCCAAATAATAGATCCACCTTTTTTGACCGAGAATTTTTTATCGATTAATCCACCGTATTTAAAGTTGTAAGTTCCTTCGTATGCCTGGAAATCCCCCCACATATTAAACTTACCTAATGTATTGATTTTAAACAATAACGATCCGTATCCTTTTCCTTTCATACCATGACCGGAATTTCGATCCAAAATAACTTCTACTTCGGCATCCGGCGTGATATCAAAATCAAACTCTAATTCCAGACCGTTGTAGTTTTTTGTTTTCTCTACGATACCGTTGGCCAGATTGTATTTTTCTTTTGGTGTTACAAAATGTATCCAGCTGCTTTCTCCAACGCTCTGTGTATTATTTATCGGAATCTTAACTTCTGTACCTTTTTCAGATTTTGCATCTACCTTAATAAATAAGCCATCTGTTGGGCCTTTTATACTTGCAGTTCCGTTTATAAAGGCTGTACCAAAATAAGCTGCATCTTCACTGTCTTTGGTATCAAGTGCCAATAAACGTTTAGAAGTAACCGTTAAATCGAGTTTCCAATCTCCAAAATTATGATGTTCTATACTTCCATTCAGCAGACCTTTTGTTCCAAATTTGGTATCGGTAAGCTGGTTATTTCTAAATAAAAACTTTTCGTTCGTTAAATCAATTACCGTTCTGTCGCTCAACGCGTAATCTACATTTAGGTACGGAATTGTCATTCCGGCTTTCTCTACGTAAAGTCTTCCGTTGATTTCCGGTTTGTTGATATTACCCACTACAGATGCATTACCGGAAACAGAACCTCTCACATTCGAGATTACATCGCCGCCAATAGTTCCTAAAGTGGCCAGATTAAACCCTTCTAACTTTAAATTCATATCCAAAACAGTTTCTCTGTTTTCTACTGCAAAAGTACCGTTGGCTCTAAACGATTCTGCAAAACCATTTTGTATAGAAGAATTTATGGTAAACTTTTTAAAGCTTTCATCTCCCGAAATATCAAATTTTAAGGTTCCTAATTCTATTTTATTCAAATTAAGATGATCGATAACAATGGCTGCCGTGGGCTGATAAACGAGTTCATTCTGCTTATAATTGACGCTCCCGTTTAGATTTCCGTTAAAGACAAATTTGGAATTAAACGGCGTTATTTTATTAATATCAACGTCTTCAAAATTGAGGACGAGATCTTTGTAATCTTTGCCTTTGATTTCACCGTTTAAATCAATTTTCTGGTTTTCGTGTGACAAAACAATATTATCGATCTTGAAATTTTTAAAATACTGGTCAAAAACAATTCGATTGTCTTTTTCTGCACCTTCGTTTAAATACCATAAATAGTCTTTAAACTTCATTTCAGATTTTTTGATACCTATTATATTGTTTTTGTTTTTATCAATAGTATGGTACAAATCCAGATTGTAATAATCTTCTCCTTTGTTTCCTCCTTTAAACTCCGAACGAACAAACAAAGTATCTTTTCCGGTTACATTGATCAAACTAAAATCACGTACTTTATAATATGGAGTTTTGATACTATCTAACTCAATATAGGCATTATAAAGCGCATTTTTATTGTCTATATTAATCCTGATATTATCAAAAGTATTTTTTGCCTGCGTAATTTTTTGCGATTTAAATCTAAATTTAAACTCCTGTAAATCAGAATCAATTTTACCGCGCACAACTGTACTCGAATCAATTTTAATATCCGGATATAACATTTCTACGACTTTATCATAGACATGGAAATTGAATCGCAAAAATTGTCCTTTTTTTACTTTATAAGGTTTATAATTCGTATAAAGACTTCCAACAGAATTCATTACCAATTTATCTAATTGTGCAAATTGAAATTTACCCACAATTTTTCCGTCAACAACATCATTAGACTTAATGGTTATGGTACGAAGTTTATCCTGATCAAAATTTGAATTAACATTGATTTCATCAAAAACATAAGTCGCTTTTGGGTTTTGATAAACAGCATCTTTTATGTAAATATCTCCCTGAAGATTTTCTATTGAATTTCCGGTTAACTGAACAACCGCATCTCCTTTAAAACTGGAAATAGAATCGTTTACGAATTTAAGTTTTCGTAAATCTGAGTTTTCAACATTAATATGAAAATCATAACGACTTTCTCTTTTACTTAAATCTACCAAACCATCAAAAGTTAAAACCAGATTTGGATCATTTACAGAAACTTGTCCTTTATAATATGGCAATTTAAAATTTCCGTTTACGACAATATTATGGTAGGTGTATTTGTTGTAATCTAATGTTGCAATATCCCCTTTTACAATAGTATTCAGGTATTTTTCTGTAAAACCAACGCCATCAACATCTAAGTTTAAAGTTGTCCTGCCGATATCCTTTCGGGCCAATACAGCGCCAACGTTAAAATTCTCTAAGATTATGTTTCCGGTATAAGAAGCCTTATCTATAAAATCCATATTGTTTAGGTGCAGATCAACTTGTCCGTTTCCTAAATCAGTAATCATTTTAAAATCAGTTTCTAAAGCCGTTGTAGAAACTTTTGCTTTACCAACAATATTAAATTTACCAATACGCTTCATCTCTATTGGCAGTTTTTTTCCTAAAACGCCCGGCAGTAAAACCACAAGATTATCGTAACTCGAAATCAATTTATCAAACTTCCCGTCCATAGAAAACTTCTGGGTTTTGCTTCCTAAAAGATTTCTAAAATTAATCGTTCCAACAATTTTAGAACCATTGGTATCACTAAGTCTTAAACGGTTTAAATTTAAATTATTAAGCGTTCCTCTAAGTTTGGTTTTGATTTTAAAATGTTGATTTTTTCCTAAACCATCATAAAAATAACGAATATCATTTGAGGCAATAGAAGCCGAATCTAAAACTACATTAAACTTCACTTTGTCTGTAAAATCAAGAAAATCTTCAACTTTATAATTTAAAATTGCAAGTCCGTAAATAGAAGATCTTTTGGTTTTTATAGCCAGATTTTCAACCTTAATTTGTTTTTTAGTATAACTAAATTTTCCGGCAAAATTAGAAACGTATAAACCACGGTGATCTAAAAACGAAAATCTATGTATCGTTGTATTTACATCTGGTCCGTACAATTTAAAATCACTGATATAAGCGTTTAGCTTTTTAAAATCGAGGAATCTTGGAGTGGTTTTATTTTCATCAACAACAGAAAAATTACCTTGAGAAATATAGGCATTTTTCGCTGTCAGTAAAAAGTGTGTTTTAGATTTTGTTGGATTTTTTGTCTCAAACAATTTCACAAATTTGTTGATATTGTTTTCGTTTTCGCCTTTATAGGTTTTTAAATTGAAAATTAAACCGGTTAAACGAAGATCGCCAAAAATCAGATCGCCATCCATCAATCTTTTATAGCTGACAATATCGGTGGTAATAATTTCAGAGTAAATCATCGTCTTTTTATGATGATCTAAAATCATTACCTTTTTTAGTTTTACACCTCCAAAAATATTAATGGCCACTCTTTGCACCGTAATATCGGCCTTAAAATCCTTTTTTAGAGATTCTGTAGCATAACGGGCAAGTTTAGTTTGTACAATAGGTAGAGACAGCGTAATGGCAAGTAGCAGCAATAGCAGAATTAACCCAAAAAGGGTTCGTGATATTATTTTCTGTACTTTTTTGATAGCTGCTTTTATTTTAGTTTTCTTTTAAATTTATTTTGAACAGACAAAGGACGGCTGTTTTGATAAAAATTCTTTAATTTTGGCATCTGCTTAAATCAAAGAAATCATAAAATTTGATTTGTCAAATATAATCCAAAATTCGTGCCTTTATATGCAAAATTCAGAGGTTTTTATTCTAGCCATCGAAAGTTCATGCGATGATACTGCCGCCGCGGTTTTACATAACGATAAAGTGCTCTCAAATGTTGTGGCCAATCAATTAATTCACAATCAATACGGAGGTGTAGTTCCAGAATTGGCATCCAGAGCGCACCAGCAAAATATTGTTCCTGTAATAGATGCAGCACTTCGCAAAGCAAATGTACAAAAAGAACAGCTAAGTGCCATTGCCTTTACGCAAGGACCTGGCTTAATGGGTTCTTTACTCGTAGGAACTTCTTTTAGCAAATCATTATCATTAGCATTAAACGTCCCGTTAATTGCTGTAAATCATATGCATGCGCATATTTTAGCCCATTTTATAGACGAAGAAGGTTTTGATAAACCCGAATTTCCGTTTTTGGCGTTAACGATTAGCGGCGGACATACACAAATTGTAAAAGTAAACGGTTTTTTTGATATGGAAATTATCGGCGAAACTACTGACGACGCGGTTGGAGAAGCTTTTGACAAGAGTGCAAAAATTTTAGGCCTTCCCTATCCCGGCGGTCCTTTGATTGATAAATATGCCAAAGAAGGAAATCCGAAAGCTTTTGCTTTTACAAAACCAAAAGTTCCCGGATTAGATTTTAGCTTCTCTGGATTAAAAACGGCTATTCTATATTTTATTCAGAAGAAAAAACTGGAAAACCCAAATTTCATCGAAGAAAATTTAAATGACATTTGTGCTTCTATTCAATATACAATTATCGAAATTTTGATGGATAAATTAAAATTGGCGGTAAAAGAAACCGGAATTACACAAATTGCAATTGGCGGCGGCGTTTCTGCAAACTCAGGAATTAGAACCCGATTGAAAGAAAGTGAAGGCAAATACGGATGGAAAACTTTTGTTCCGAAATTTGAATATACTACAGATAATGCTGCAATGATTGGAATTGTAGGCTATCAGAAATTTTTATCAAATCGTTTTGAAACTGCTGCGGTGGTTTCTAAAGCAAGAATTCAATTTTAAATTATGCAGTTATTTTACAATCCGGATATAGACGAAACAACCGAAAGTTTTTCTTTTGATAAAGAAGAAAGCCGTCATATAATAAAGGTTTTGCGAAAAAAAGATTCGGATATTTTACACGTTACAAACGGTTTAGGTTTATTGTTTGAAACCGAAATTACTTTGGCTTCTGATAATAAATGTACCGTTGAAATTCTTTCTATAAAAAAAACCGATGCTCCAAAATTTCGTTTGCATCTGGCAGTTGCACCTACCAAAATGAATGATCGTTTTGAATGGTTTCTGGAAAAAGCTACCGAAATTGGTATTCAGGAAATCACACCTATTTTCTGTGATCGCTCTGAACGTAAATCGATTAATCTGGAACGTTTTGAAAAAATCATTTTATCGGCAATGAAACAATCTAATGAAACATTTCTGCCAAAATTAAATGAAGCCATTTCCTTTAAAGAATTCATTAAACAAAAAAATGAAGGTTTAAATTTGATCGCACATTGCGAAGAAACCGATAAAAAATCTTTGAAAGAAGTTTTGAAACCAAACGAAAATGTTACGCTTTTAATTGGTCCTGAAGGTGATTTTTCTGAAAAAGAAATTGCGCTGGCTTTAGAAAACGATTATAAACCTGTGACTTTAGGAAATACACGTCTTCGTACCGAAACTGCTGCAGTTGTGGCTTGCCATAGTGTTGTTTTTTTTAATGAAAACTAATTTTTTTTTACGTTAGCTTTGTCATTGCGAGGAACGAAGCAATCCATTGCAAAATCAAACTTTGTGTCGTTATAGTGAGATTACTTCGTTCCTCACAATGACAAATAATAATCTTATGAAAAAAATATTTCTTCTGTTTTTATTGGTTTCTATACCTTCCTTCTCTCAAGAAATTGCGTTACTTAAATACAGCGGCGGCGGCGACTGGTACGCCAATCCTACTTCTCTGCCGAATTTAATTAGTTTTTGTAATGCTAATATTAATACAAGAATAAAATCAAAACCCTCAACGGTTGAACCAAGTAATCCTGATTTGCTTTCTTACCCTTTTGTACACATGACGGGTCACGGAAATGTTGTTTTTAACGATGCTGATGTTGCAAATCTTAGAAATTATTTAACCGGAGGCGGTTTTCTTCATATCGATGATAATTACGGATTGGATCAATACATTCGAAAAGAAATCAAAAAAATATTCCCTAATAACAATTTGGTCGAAATTCCTGCCAATCATCCTATTTTTCAAAAACCATTTCCGTTTCCGAATGGTTTGCCAAAAATTCACGAACATGACGGGACTCGCGCTCAGGCTTTTGGAATTTTTGTTGATAATAAATTAGTATTGTTATATACTTACGAATGTGATTTGGGCGATGGCTGGGAAGATCCAGAAGTACACAATGATCCCGCAAATGTTAGAGATAAAGCGCTAAAAATGGGCGCTAACATTATCAATTATATTTTTAATAATTAAATTTAGAAAGTGCAGCTTACTCACGAAGAAAATCAATTTGAAAGAAAAACGTTTCCGATAACGTTGGTTTGCGATCATATTTATTTTCAGCAGAATATTGGCTCGCTTTTTAGAATTTCTGAGGCTTTTGGAGTAGCCAATATCATTTTTTTCGGAAAAGATATTCCGCTTACACCTCGCAAAATAAATAAAACTTCCAGAAGTACACATCTTCATGTACCTCATACTACAATAGAAGAGATAACAGATCTTACTGTTTATCTGCTGGAAAACAACTTCGAAATTATTGCTTTGGAAATTGCGAGTACGAGCAAACCGCTAAAAGAAGTTGTAATTCCTGAAAATCAAAAAATTGCACTTATTTTAGGAAGTGAAATTAACGGAATCTGCGACGAGCTTTTGCAGATTTCAAACCAAATTGTCCACATAAACATGTTTGGAAAAAACAGCAGCATGAATGTCGTGCAAGCTGCAAGTATTGCCCTTTACGAGATTACTTCTTTTTAAAATCTCTTTTTACAATCTTATAGTCTCGAAAAATTGAAATCTTCATAATGAAGTGTGTTTTTTACATCAATTTTTATAATGCCATAAATAGCGCTATCCAGTCTATTTTACTTTTAAATCTTAACTTTTTTAACAAAGCATTTTCAAATACATCGATTAAAAGCATATAACACCGTTAAAATGCATAAAAATTCAATAAGAAAGAAAATACTTATTAATATTTTTAATTGAATTTTTGTAAGAATCAACAACTGTAAGGGATTATAAAATTCTGACAATTTTTTTAACTGTAAATATTTTTTTACAATACTATTTTGTTATAAAATTGCGTTACTATTTAACAAATACCAATTTTTATAACAAAAACCCCGATTATTATGAAAAAGATTTTATTATCTGCAGTTACAGCTTTGCTGTTATTTTCTTGTCAAAACGACCAAACCGAATCTTCAGATTCAGAAGTAAGTGCGATTGCCCGTCGCGGATGCGCATCGCAGCAAGTTTTAGAAGCTCAGTTAAAAGCTGATCCTATGCTTGCCATTAGAATGAATGAAATTGAAGCATTTACGTCTAAACAAATGCTTTCTAATTTTACCGGCCGTCTGGTAAATGGTAAAATTGAAATTCCAGTAGTTGTAAACGTTTTGTACAAAACTACAGCGCAAAATATTTCTAATGCGCAGATTCAAACACAAATTGATGTATTAAACAAAGATTTTAATGCCTTAAATTCTGATTTTAATAGTGTGCCTGCTCTTTTTGCTGGTGTAAAAGCCAACGTAGGAATTACGTTTGTTTTAGATCAGGTTATCAGAAAATCTACTACCAAAACTTCTTGGGGTACAAACGATGCTATGAAAAAAGTGGCTCAGGGAGGTCTTGCACCAACTTCGCCAACAACAAAACTTAATTTATGGTCTTGCGCAATTGGCGGCGGTATTTTAGGTTATGCTCAATTTCCTGGCGGCGCTTCTGCTACAGACGGAGTTGTAATTGATTCTAGATATTTTGGATTGTCTGGCGCTGCAAATGCTCCGTTTAATTTAGGAAGAACTGCAACTCACGAAGTTGGACACTGGATGAATTTACGTCACATTTGGGGAGATGCAACTTGCGGAAGCGATTTAGTATCTGACACACCAACTCATAACGAAGAAAATTATGGTGTACCGGCTTACCCTCATTACAGTACTTGTTCTGGAACTCCTGTAGAAATGACTATGAACTATATGGATTATGTTGATGATAATGCCATGTATATGTTCTCTAACGGTCAGAAAAGCAGAATGGCTGCAATTTTTGCATCTGGAGGTCCAAGAGCTGCTTTTGGAATCTAAAAAAATAAAAACAGAAATAAATTAAAGCGGGATGTATTACATCCCGCTTTTTTTGTTAACCCCAGTAATTGCAAAAGATTTTTCCTATATTTATGCCTTAAAATCGAAACATGATAACATCAAAAATTATTTCTAACGGTATTTTAAGAGCACTAGCAACCATCTTAATTATTGGTATTATTTTATATTTTTTATATACAATTCAGACTGTAATTGTCTATCTGGTTGTTTCTTTAATATTGTGTCTGATAGCAAACCCGTTAGTTCTGTTTTTAAAAAATAAATTAAAATTCAGCAATTCATTAGCTGCTACAACAACTATTATCTTTTTTATTTTAATGATGGTTGGGTTTATATTGCTTTTTGTTCCGTTAATTATTTCTCAGGCCAACAATTTATCCTTATTAGACACCAATCATTTACAACTTCAGTTTGTAGAAATGGAACATAATATAGAAACCTATTTCAACATTCAGCATGTAGATTTAAACAAAATGCTAAAAGATTCTAAAGTAACCTCGATGCTTAATTTTGGTTTTTTTACAGGTTTTATCAATTCTATAATGGGTTTTATGGCCGATATGGGAATGGGTTTGGTTTCGGTATTTTTTATTACTTTCTTTTTTATCAAAGATCAGGAAGTATTTAAAACGCAGGCAAGAAAAATTCTTCCAGATAATAATGAAGACAAAATCTTAAATTCGGTTACAAAAATAAACCATATGTTAACCCGATACTTTATTGGTTTATTATTACAGCTTACCGTTGTATTCATTCTTTATTTAATTGTGCTTCTCATTTTCGGGAATAAAAATGCTTTTGTAATTGCGTTTTTATGTGCCGTTTTAAATATTATCCCGTACATCGGCCCAATTATCGGAACAACTTTGGCTGGAATTTTAACGATGATTAGTTTAATAGGACATGACTTTCAATCGGAAATTCTTCCAACAACAATTTATGTACTTATAGGATTTTTAGTCGTACAGGCGATTGATAATAATATCAGTCAGCCAATAATTGCATCAAAAAGTGTAAATTCGCATCCGTTAGAAATATTCCTGATTACCATAATCAGCGGTATTACTTTTGGAATCGTCGGGATGATTATTGCCGTTCCGGTTTTTACAATGCTAAAAGTAATCCTGAAAGAATTTTTTCCTGACAACAAAATTGTCTCCGTATTAACCGAAAGAATTTAAACATTGAACACTTCTATTTTAAGCAAAAATATTCAAGACTTTATAACTCAAAATAGTGGTGCCTCAATTTCAACATTAGCGCTTCAGAAAAATCCATTTCCAGAAGTAGACTGGATTTTGATTTTAAACCAAATCGAAGCCAAATCAAAAGCAAAAGAAAAATTGCCAACTTGGTTTGCAACAGCAAATATTATTTATCCAAGCAAAATTTCGTTAGAGCAAACTTCTTCTGAGAAAACGGCCGCTTACAAAGCTTCTTTGATTTCCGGAGAAAGTTTAATTGATCTTACAGGAGGTTTTGGAGTTGATGATTATTACTTTTCTAAAAAGTTTAAAGCTGTTGCACATTGTGAAATAAACGAAGATTTATCGGCAATTGTAAAACATAATTTTGAACAGTTAGAAGTTCAAAATTGTACGTTTTATGCCGAAGATTCTACTACTATTCTAAACAAATTAAATCAAAAATGGGATTGGATTTATATTGATCCTTCCAGAAGAAATGATGCAAAAGGCAAAGTTTTTATGCTAAAAGACTGCCTGCCAAATGTTCCTGATCTGTTGGACTTTTATTTTGAAAAATCAGATTCAATTTTAATCAAAACTGCCCCTTTGCTAGATATTTCAGCAGGATTATCAGAATTAAAATTTGTAAAAAACATTCATATTATTGCACTCGAAAACGAAGTAAAAGAATTGCTTTTTGAAATTCATAACAATTATTATGGCGAAATAACGATTAACACTGCCAACATCTCAAAAGATAAAACGGAAACTTTTGATTTTGTCTTGGATAATGATCCTGCATTTCTTTCTTATTCTCTTCCTCAAAAATATTTGTACGAAGCCAATTCGGCAATTATGAAATCTGGTGGTTTTGATGAAGTAAGCTCTTCATTTAAAATCAATAAACTTCATAAACATTCTCATTTATATACTTCAGAAGAATTAATTGATTTTCCCGGACGTCGTTTTAAGGTCGAAAAAGTGATTTCGTACAACAAAAATGACATGAAAAACGAACTGCAAAATAAGCAGGCAAATGTGACTACGAGGAACTTTCCCGAAACAGTTGAGAACATCAGAAAAAAGTGGAAAATAAAAAATGGCGGAAATATTTACTGTTTTTTTACAACTGATGTAAAAGATAACAAAATAGTTTTAATTTGCAGCAAAATAACTGAATAAATGAAACCACTAATTACACTAACATTTTTATTTCTTACTCTTACTGCATTTGCCCAAAAACCATGCGAATACAGTGTAAACGTAAACGACTCTATTGGCAGTTACAAAGTTACTAACGAATATTTGATGAGTGAAAAAAACTTTGGAGGAACCAACAATTATGTTTTCTTTTCGCTTGCGCTTACAGATGGTTTACCAACTTTAAATTTACAGCTTATCCAGAAAAGCACAAGTTTTATAAAAGCGAATTGTTTTGATAAAAACTCAAAAGTTTTTCTGCAATTAGAAAACGGAAAAATAGTCACATTGCTGCACATCGATAAGGAAAACTGCGGTACACTTATACACGGCGAAAAAAATATTGACAACCGCGTAAACACGGGAGTTTTTATGTTTATGAAAGATAATTTTGAGGAACTAAAAAAATCTCCCATTTCTATTATGCGTATAAAATACTTAACAGATACGGAAGATTATATTGTAAAAGCAGACCTAATTTCTGAAATGAACGGAAAAACCTATCATCCGAATACCTATTTCAAGGAAAACATTCGCTGCGTAGAATAAATTATTCGCAAGTCCATTTCTGATTGGAAACTTTATCTTTTAAACCGGTTTTTAAATTATAATGCCACCATTCTGAATCAAAAGAATTGAAACCGTTCTGGATCATTACTTTTTTAAGGTATTTTCTATTTGAAAGTATTTTTTTAGAAAGTTTGGTATAATTATGACTTGCTTCAATTTCGAAAAAATCAAAAGGAGTTCCCATTTCTACTTCTTTTCCATTAGCATCAACAATAGAAATATCAACGGCTCCTCCTCTATTATGGATGGAGCCTTTTTTTGGATCGGCCACATACTCTGGATTCGACACAATCTCCCACATTTTTTTCTGAATCGACAAAGGTCTGTAGCAATCGTAAAGCTTGATTTTATACCCTTTTTTAATAAATTCGGCATTGGCGGCAACAAGCGCCTGAACGGTCTTAAAACGCAGCATACATTCTGCACAATCGTAAACTTTGGCTTTCAGGAAATTATCTGTCGTTGCATATTTCATATCATAAACAAAATCTTTGCTGTAGTCTTTTAAATTCACAAAAGTCGTGTCTGCAATTGCAGGAATTGAAGCATAACTTTCGTTTTGAGCATGCACAGAAACTAAAAAGAAAAAAGTTCCAAGAAAGAAAAAGGTTTTAAGAGCTGAAAACATACAATTGCATTTATAAAATTAAAAATCTGCAGAACACGAATTTAATAAAATTACGGCAGACATTTCTTAAAAGATTTTAATAAGGCGTAAAAACAGTTCATTAGATTAGAAATTTTCGTTTTTTTAAGAACTTTTATTTCAATGATATAACGTTCAAAAATAATTCTATATTTACTCTTATTAACAAAACAATTATCCTTTATATATCATGTGAATATACAGTGTGCAAAACGTATAAATATGCGCTTCCTGCAAGGTTTTCAAAACCTTGTAGGTTTCTATTTCTATTTCCATTCTCAACCTAACCAAACTTATTTATACCTACAAGGTTTTGAAAACCTTGCAGGAAGATCCAAACAACTTTAAAAAATAAAAATGAACAGTAAATCATTAGTCAGACTTAGCAACATTATCGGGATAACCTCTATACTCCTTTTAGTATATTGGGTTTTTATTTTTATCTCCATTACCGTATTTGGTTTTAAGGTATTTAGAGAAAACTTAACCGAAAGTTTTTATTTGAGTATCGTTGGGATTTTAGCTTTAATGTTTGGCGCATTAATTATAAATATAATGTTCAATCTGACTAGAATTGCAGAAAATCACAATCAGAACGTAAATCAGGAATCGAAAAAAACGAGTAAAAAGCTGGGTTTAATATTCATTTTAAGCTTTCCTTTAATTTTTGTTCTTTTATTTGGAGGCGATTATTTAAGCTCACACAAAAAAGAAAAAATGCTGGTGGCTTCTGCAAAATCTATTATTGAAGATAATGCTGCAAAATCAAATCAGCTTGCGGCGTATTCATTCGACAAAAAATGGATAAGAAATACGGCTTCAATTCTTAAAATTTATTCTAAAACAGACACTAACTTTCCTAATGTAAGCGTAATTGTTGCTGACACATTAGACCAATCAAAAGTCTTTCTTGGTTTTAATCAGTATTTTCACGAAAATAACACAACTGCTTTAGATAAAAAGGATTACATACAAGAAGCATCCAAAGAAGAAAGAGATTATTTATCCAAAGTTTTTTATAATAATTCGACAGAAATTCGATTTAATGCCAATGACGGAAAATATCAATTGTTCTATCCTTATTCTAAAAACGGAAAGAAAATCGTATTGTATTTTTCAGAATATCAGCGTTATGGAAAAATAGGAAGTTAGAATTTATATATATCCAACAAATGACTTTGGCACCACATTTCATAGCACAGCTTACCTATTTATCAACTGAAGAAGGCGGTCGAAAAACCAATGCTTTATCTGGTTATAGACCAGGAATTAAATTTCCTTTTTATTCCGGCTTATTTTCTGGTGTTCAAAATTTTATTGGCACCGATTTCGTTTGTCCCGGCCAAGTTGTAAATGCAGAAATAACATTATTTGATACGGATTATTTTAAAGAAAAACTTAGCGAAGGATTAGAGTTTGATTTTTTTGAAGGACCAAGACTTGTTGGACATGGAAAAATTCTAAAACTTATCCATCCAGAATTAATAAACATAAAACGACTTTTATAAGCCGTTTTATGTTTATTATCTAATTTTATTTTCCAACTTTATCCTGAAGATGCTGCGGATACCTTGCTCCTACAATTTCAATTTTAGATAATGCGATTTCAATTTTAGCTAAATCTTCTGTAGTTAAATACACTTTTGTCGCACCAATGTTTTCCTGAAGACGATGTATTTTAGTCGTTCCCGGAATTGGAGCAATAAAGCTTTTTTGAGCCAAAAGCCAAGCCAGTGCAATCTGCGCTGCTGTAGCATTTTTTTCTGCAGCAATCGTTTTTAGCAATTCAACTAAAGCTAAATTGGCTTTTCTGTTTTCTTCAGAAAATTTTGGAAGAGAATTTCTAAAATCACCTTCGGTAAATTTAGTGTCTTCAGTAATTGCTCCGGTTAAAAAACCGCGCCCAAGCGGACTAAACGGAACAAAACCAATTCCTAATTCTTCCAATAAAGGCAGGATTTCTTTTTCTGGTTCGCGAAAAAACATAGAATATTCGCTTTGCAAAGCTGCTACGGGCTGTATCGCATGCGCTTTTCTGATGCTTTCTACTCCAGCTTCAGAAAGTCCCCAATGTTTTATTTTACCTTCTTTCATTAAATCCTGAATAGTTCCGGCAACATCTTCCATCGGGATTTTTGGATCTACTCTGTGTTGATAAAACAAATCGATATAATCTGTATTAAGGTATTTTAATGAATTTTCTGCGACCTTACGAATATTTTCCGGACGGCTGTCTACGCCTGTTAATGCATCACCGTTCAGGAAACCAAATTTGGTAGCGATTATCACTTTATCTCTAAAAGGTGCCACTGCTTTACCAAGCAGCGTTTCATTTCCTCCTTGACTGTAAGCTTCTGCGGTATCAAAAAATGTAATACCCGATTCGTAGGCACTTCTAATTAACTCAATTCCATCTTTTCCTGTTACTGCTGGTCCGTAAGCAAAAGTTAATCCCATACAGCCTAAACCTAGTTCAGAAACTTCTAAACCATTGTTTCCTAATATTCTTGATTTCATATTGTTTCTTTTTTAAATTCTTTTTATTCTAATGACAATGCAAATTTCAAAAGTTATCCCACAAAAAATTGTAGACAGATTACAGTATTCCATACCATTATTACTGATTCGCCATTACGCTTTAAAACACTGGATAAAAAAGGTTTAAATTTGTTTTATAAATGTACGAAATATGAATTCTATTATAAACTTTAACAGCGTCAGCGATTATAACAGTTTCAATAATAATGAAACACTGCATCCTTTGGTAAGCATTGTAGATTTATCAAAAGCTTCTCCACGCGGTCAGTACAAAATGAATTTTAGTGTTTACTGTGTGATTCTTAAAGATATAAAATGCGGTGATCTTAAATACGGCAATAACTATTACGATTATCAGGAAGGAACTTTAGTATTTTTTGGACCCGGTCAGGTTGTAGAAGTAGATGCAAATGGCGGAATATATCAGCCAATGGGAAAAGCGCTGCTTTTTCATCCTGATTTACTTCATGGTACAGCATTGGGAAAACATATGGATGATTATAATTTCTTTTCTTACAATACTAATGAAGCCCTGCATTTATCAGAAAAAGAAAGAAAATTGATTTTGGATTGTTTTTCTAAAATCGAATATGAGTTGGAACAGTCTATCGATAAACACAGCAAAACCCTTATTACTTCTAATATAGAATTGTTTCTGAATTATTGCAATCGTTTTTACGACAGACAGTTTATTACCCGCGATACGGTTCATAAAGGTGTTTTGGATAAATTTGAAAATTTACTCAGCACTTATCTTAACTCCGATAAACCCCGTAACGAAGGTTTGCCTTCTGTAAGCTGGTGTGCAGAAAAGTTGAATTTGTCTCCCAATTATTTTGGCGATTTAATAAAAAAAGATACTGGATTTACAGCACAGGAATTTATTCAATCTAAAGTAATTGATCTTGCTAAAGAAAAGATTTTTGATATTAATAAATCAATAAGTGAAGTCGCTTATGAATTAGGTTTTAAATATCCGCAGCACTTTACGCGTTTATTCAAACAGAAAGTAGGCATGTCGCCTTTGGATTATAAAAATTTGAATTGAGTTCGAATTGATCTTCGAAAGAATAAATTTTGAATCAATCAAATTTAAAAAATCCCCATATTTGCTGGTTTGATCACAAAGCCCAAACGGAGTATACTTTTGTGTTCCTGATAATCAATTAAACTTTCTGTGTAGCCCACAAACCATTGCAGTGTAAAATAATAATTCTCTTTTTTATACGGTTTCCAATTTAGTTGTGTCTGTAAAGAGCCGTATCGAATGAGTCCGCTTCCTTTTCTAAAAAGAATGTCTGCGCTCCAGCGTCCGGGTTTTATCTGATATGTTGCGCTCGCTTCGCCATAACCCACATATTGAGTTAAATAGGGATTGTCTTCCTTATCAACTAATGGAATCCAACCTCTCAGTCCAACGGTCCATCTTGGAGAAACCTGAGATTTTAATGAAAAAGCAAGCATATTCCATGTTCTGGAAAAAATAGAATCTCTACCGTTTGATTCGTGTTCAAAAGAGATCGTTCCATAGGTCAGTCTTCCGCCTTTTAAATAAAACGGACGAACAACGGCTACACCGGGATTAAAATTAATTTCTGAAAATGGTTTGGAGCTTGCATAAATATCCCAAAAAGCCTTTTGTGTGTACATTAAATAAAGGAAAAAGCCACCAAAAAAAGGTTTAGAACTTAATCGTTCCTTAAAACTTACCTGATATTTTACATCGGCAGAAGTACGGGTTATATCGGCATTTACGGGTACGCCTGTCAAAAAATAATTATCTCTGTGTACAGAAAAACTAGATTCTTTTAAAAGTGAATCTGCTGCCCGGAAATTTTTGTGTTCTTCTACTATTTGTGAATTTGCGTGTATGGAGAACAAAATACAGCAAATTAATATCTGTTTTAAGTACATTTTAATAATTTAAATTGGAGCCTAATCTTTAGCTTTTATACTAATATACGTTATTCTAATGAATTTTACATACTATTTAAGCTTATATCTATCGCAATTATATATTAAAACCAACTTTTGAAGTAAAAAAAAGCCTCTCAATTGAGTGGCTTTTTTTGTTTAGACAGATTTAGAACTTTAATTCTTTTAAATTGCTATTCCCCTTTTCTTGACAGTTTTTCTTTGATACTTTGAAGCTTAGCTTCAATCTCTCGTATATCACCCAAAATAGTAGTTTCATACTTTTCCCTTGGCTCATTCAAAATATTACTATCGCTGCTATCATCAGCAAAAATATACTGCAAATCAATTTCTGGGAAGTTTTTAATTAACACGGCTATAAATTCCGCATTAATTTTTGATATACCTTTTAAGTATCTGCTAATCATAGTCTCACTATAACCTAGAATACGAGACAATTCTTTGTTACTTATTTTGTTTTCTTTAAAGTATTTACTTAGTTTTTCGTACCACATATTTATTTATATTCATTACAAATTGCCTTTAAATAGATTATTTCGCACAGAAATAAACATTAATTATAATATTTTTCTTACTTTTGTAGTAATTAACAACATTAAGCAATAAATAACAAATATATGCCAAAATTAACCAAAAATAGCAAAATTAGAGAAGATTATTCTCACAACGAGAGCGCTTATAATTTTATAGATGAGCATTTACCTTACACTTATGTTGATTTAGTGATAACATGTCTTGTTCAAAAAGGAAACCCTGCACCAGGTAAAGCTCTAATAAGAAATGTAAGAAATAAAACAATTTTAAGGAATGACATTCTTCTCGCATTAGTTGAAGTTGCCGACGAAAATAAAAAAGCGATTGAGAAAATAAAACTCTTAACTTCTCAAACTTCGTAAGCATGCTAAATACAAACCTAGAACAATCTGCATACATTCAATTAAGAAGCAATACTCCTAAATTAAAACAAGAAATTAAAGCTTCAAAATTGATCCGTCTTTAATTAAATCCAAAGATGTAACTGGCATAACCAATAATATTACATTTGATATTAAAAACCTTTATACGGTATGACTGCAGAGTAATATATCGAAGGTAAAAGATTTCATAAAGAATATTTTAGCAAGCTTTGATAACAGATAGTTATTATAGAAAACTTAAGCACATTTAATATGTGCTTTTTTATTTTATACACATTAAAGAAGATTGCCTTTATGTACAACCATTACAGGCATAAATAAAAAAATGAGAAAGCCGAAACTTTCTCATTTCAAAAAAGAACTTGTTATAAAAAATTTCTTTGTCTTACGGAATAAGACGTATGAAAAACTTTTACAAAAGTATTTATATCATGATGCTAATTTTATTCTTATAAGTTTACATAATGACAAAATAAGACATATTTAATCATTATTAAAAAGAATAAAGTAATGCGCAAAATATATTTCAACCAAAAAATAATGAGCAGATCTATAACTAAAAAAAATCCCAATACATAAAAATGCATTGGGATTTATATTTTAGGTAAGCTGCTGTAAACTAATTTACAGCGTGCTTTCCTCTTATCAAATCAACCTTTTAATAAATTCAATATTTTTATTTGTTAAGAATAACAATAAACTCCGAACGTCTGTTTTCCTGATGTTCCGCTTCTGAACATGGGACTCCGTTTGTACATCTATTAATTAATTTCGTTTCACCATATCCATGTCCGCTGATTCTGCTTGCAGGGATACCTGCTTTTACGATATAATCAACAGTTGCTTTAGCACGATTTTCAGATAATTTCATATTAAAATCATCTTTTCCTCTACTATCTGTATGTGAATTAACTTGAATAGAAACACTTGCGCGTCCTCGCATTAAATCTACAACCTTGTCCAACTCTACTTTAGAAGATTCTCTAATATTATATCCACCGTAATCAAAATAAATTGGTTTTAAATTTAATAAGTGTGTCAAATCATCTCCTTGCCCTATTTCTTTTACTGTCCCATCTACAACAATCTCCAATTCTTTCAATAAATCAAAAGAAATTTCACGTTTTTCCATTGGTTTTAAAACAGGCGTAACAACTGTTTTTCCTGCAATACCAGGCTTGCTGTATATTAATTTGTATTCTTTAAAAGGATCTACATTCAAAGTGTATTTTCCTTCAGCATCTGTAGTATAGTTTCCTATTTTTTCATTTTCCGGATTAAATACTTCTACTGTTAGACCTTCTAGTGGTTTTCCGTTGTTTGTAATTGTTCCGAATATAGTAGGATGGATTTCAAAATCAAATATTGGCTCTCTGCTTTCGGTAAAACCATAAATATCATCATTCCCAGTTCGATTCGAAGAAAAGAAACCTACTCTGCTGTCACTTTGAATAACATAAGCAAAGTCATCTGCATTTGTATTTACACCGTCGCCTAAATTTACTACATGATATATTCCCTCAGGATCTTTCATTGCTGCAAATACATCCAATCCGCCTAAACCAGGATGACCATCTGATGCGAAATATAAAATACCTTTTTCATCTACATAAGGATATGTTTCTCTACCCGGAGTATTAATTTCATCCCCTAATTTAGTAACATCATTTCCTACTTTACCTTTTTTCAAACTTACCGTATAAATATCTGAATTACCAAATTTATTACCACGGTCTGAAACGAAAAACAATTGACTTTCGTCTGCACTTAAAGCTGGATGCGCGGAAGAAAAACCATCGCTGTTAACAGGATAAGCCAATTCCATTACATTTTTCCACTCTCCTTTTATATTTTCAGCAACATATATTTTTAGATAACTAGTTCCGGATTTATCTGCTCCTAACTTTCCGTCAATGTAATTATTTCGGGTGAAATACATATATCTTCCATCTTTGGTAATCGCAGGAGAACTTTGATGGTATCTTGTATTTACATCCCCTTTTAGCATTACTGGATTGGATAAACCTCCATCCATATCCACATCTGCGCTGTACAATTTCAGAAATGATTTTTCATTCCAGCTGTGTTTACGTTTGATGATCACACCAGTATCTTTTGCGGAAGCATATATAACTTTACCTTTTCCGTAAAATCCTGTTCCAAAATCTGAAACCGGAGTATTAATATTGATTGTTTTTAAGGCATAACGTCCTGACTCTTTTTGAATATCTGCCATTAATTTTGCTTCCTGCCAAAGGGAGTAATCTATTTTTCATAACATTTATTTTTTTAATTATTTTAAGAATAACAAACTGTATTTTCAGCTTAACAATTAAAAAGCATATCATCTAAAAATCAATACTTTAAGCCTAATTTTGATCGGTGTATTACCCTTAGTTTTATGGTGCAAATTTCCCCCTGTAATTCATTTATTTTTGCCTTCAGAAGTTTTTAAACTAGTATTTTAGGACATTCTTTAATTCTAACACAATATCATCAAAACATTGCATGTAAGCACTTTAACTCAAGCGCTAGTAAAATCGGGAAGTCAAACAGTATCGCATATAATATATTTTTTATGCATAAGAGTTAATTTCTTATTCCATTGTTTTTTAAAGGAATAAGAAATCCTTATATTTATAATTTATTGTCTTTTTTTGAAATTCCTTTTTTAGTATTTTTAAAAAAAATGTAGTTTTTTTAAAAGAGTATTATATTCAATTTAAGAAGCTTAACTAAAAGAATCTTGGCGTTACCAATCTATATTTAGTTGTTGTGAACAAATCAAATCGTAAGTAGATCTCATGTGATCCTGCGTTGTAATTTCCTAAATTATTGGTATCGTAATCATAAGCATATCCAATATTAAGTACCGAACTTATCTGAAAACCCGCCATTGCACTCACTGCAGCATCCCATCTATAAGCGACACCGAGTGTTAGTTTTTCATTAAAAAGAAAGTTTGCCGAAATATCAACAGCTAAAGGAGCTCCGTTTACTGCTTTTATCATAGCTGCCGGTTTAAACTGAACGTTTTCACTCAAATCAAAAACATACCCTCCCATAGCATAAAAATGCATTTCTTTAGCTGCGACTGAAATCTGAACATCGTCAAAATATTTTGTTTCAAGGAACTGAGGTACAGACAGTCCAAAATACCATTTGTCTGAATGGATATAAACTCCTGCACCAACATTAGGAGATGTTTCTGTCCTGATACCACTTAGATTAGGATCATCGGGATCGTATATATTTAGCTGGCTGTAGTCGACTTTAAAAAAATCGAGTGAAGCACTGATTCCTAAAGACAGCTTTACTGTTGCGGACAACTGTATGGGATAAGAATAACTTAAAGCCAAGGTTGTTTCTGTAGAAGGCCCAATTTCGTCATTAATGATAGAAAAACCTCCACCCTGGCCATTTGCACTAATAGGGCTTTCTATTGAAAAATTGGCTGTTTTTGGTGCGCCGTCGAGACCTATCCACTGTGCTCTATACAAACCAAACACACTTGGTACTCCACGTGTCCCTGTATAACCAGGGTTAATGGTCAAGGTATTGTACATATATTGTGTGTATTGTGACTGCTGCTGACTGAATAATGGAATCGAAGCCGCTAATAATACTAATAGTAGAATTTTTTCTTTCATGAGGAAGATTTTTATTTTGTTAATTATCAATCCTTTTCAGAATACTTTATATCAATAGATATAGTAATCTGTAATAGGCATAGCAATAAATAAAACAGAGAATAAAGTTTTAAGGCTGAGAAAGAAAGTGCTTAAAGAAGCTATAACTAATAACAAGGAGAGATCCTATAAAATAGCTATAGACGATTATTTTTATCGCTTTGAAAGTATACGATTAAACTATAGTAGAAAATAATTTAATCACGCTTTTAGAATGTAGTGGTATTTAAATAATTTATAGGCTTAAAATATAATCAATGAATCATTAAAAATAAATTATAGGTATTTATTTAAATTTTTACGCAAATAAATTTATAACAGCTCAGTAAAACAATTTTACAGGTATTAGTTTTACTATTTTAGACTTGTGACAAACTGACAACTCCCTTTTTTATGTTCATTTTAATAAACTTCAGAAATAGACACAGTAGATTTTCAAAATAAAACTCATAACTAATTGAATTTTAGAGATATAAAATTACGTAAAAAAATTTACACTGAAAATCTCTTATTAAAAAATATTTTTTTTACTCTTTTAAAAATTATAATTTCTGTTTCATAAAATTTTAAATTGATTTTTTTTCAAAAATAATTTTAAACATAAAATTGAGTAAAATGCGTACTACAGCAATCCACAGTGCGTTTAAGGCTCTAAAAAACAGACGAATTTTGTAAGATTTAATGGATGAGAATTCAATATTTGAAACTAAGTGCGTTTATTTTTCAAATATCGCAGCTATACCCAATTATAAAAGTTGCTATATGAAGGTAATATCATTTTAATTTTTAAGAATTTCCAGTAATCAGGATTTAATATTTAAGAATGACTTATCTGCATATCTTTATAATCAATAAATTTTATTCTTGTAATTAATATAAATAATAAACTCCTTAAAAAAGGGGTTTATATATCTAGTTTTAAAATTGAGATATCAAGTACATGTCCATTTATGCTGAATAAAAAAGAGAGAAAACGATTATTCCTGAAAATGATTTAACTTTACAGAAATACATTCGAAATAATATATAGAAATAAATAATTCTTTGAATTTATTACAAAACAAAAAAGCCACTCAATTGAGTGGCTTTTGATGTGATCCCAGAAGGATTCGAACCTTCGACCTACGCATTAGAAGTGCGTTGCTCTATCCAGCTGAGCTATGGAACCAAAATGCTTTTTTTTTAATAAAAAAAGTCGGGGTGGCAGGATTCGAACCTGCGGCCTCCTGCTCCCAAAGCAGGCGCGATAACCGGGCTACGCTACACCCCGAAGGCAAATATTAGCGGAGAGTAAGGGATTCGAACCCTTGGTACAGTTACCCATACGCTTGTTTAGCAAACAAGTCCTTTCGGCCACTCAGGCAACTCTCCAGCTCAAGGAACGTGTCCTGTTTTGCGGTGGCAAAGGTATGACAACATTCCATATCTCACAACTATTTTTGTAATTTTTTTAATCTTTTTTCGATCTTTTTTTAAAAAGACTTCACAATCAAACATATAGAATTAATAAAAATTTCATCTTAATTTAAAATATACCCGATTCAATACAAAATTTGAATTTATTCAAATAATGAGTAAATTTGCTAGATTAACTATTATCACCACAGAAAATGAACAAAAGAGTTGTTATCGTTTCTGCCGTTAGAACACCTATCGGAAGTTTCATGGGAGGTTTATCTACCGTACCCGCACCAAAATTAGGAGCTGCCGCTATAAAAGGAGCATTAGAAAAAATTAACCTTGACCCAAAATTAGTTGATGAAGTTTTTATGGGGAACGTTATTCAGGCCGGAGTTGGACAAGCGCCAGCACGCCAAGCTGCACTTTTTGCCGGTTTGTCTGAAGAAGTTGCCGCAACAACTGTAAACAAAGTTTGTGCCTCTGGAATGAAATCTGTAATGTTAGCAGCTCAGGCAATCGCTTGTGGAGACGCTGAAATTGTAGTTGCCGGAGGAATGGAAAACATGAGTTTGATTCCGCATTACGTACAAATGCGTGCAGGAAACAAATTTGGTCCTGCTACAATGCTGGATGGAATGCAAAAAGATGGTTTAACAGATGCTTACGATAACAACGCAATGGGAGTTTGCGCTGATTTATGTGCATCAGAGTATAAAATTACTCGCGAAGAACAAGATAATTTTGCCATTCAGTCTTACGAAAGAAGTGCAAAAGCATGGGATGCCGGAAAATTTGATAACGAAGTTGTTCCTGTAGAAGTGCCGCAAAGACGTGGCGAACCAATTATCTTTTCTAAAGACGAAGAATACACTAACGTAAAATTAGACAAAATACCTTCTTTAAGCGCTGTATTTACTAAAGACGGAACTGTTACTGCCGCAAATGCTTCAACAATAAATGACGGAGCTGCTGCTTTAGTTTTAATGTCTGAAGAAAAAGCAAACGCATTAGGATTAAAACCTTTAGCATATATAAAAGGCTATGCAGACGCTGCGCAGGAACCAAAATGGTTTACTACAAGTCCGGCAAAAGCTTTACCAAAAGCCTTAAACAAAGCAGGAATCGCAATTGAAGATGTTGATTATTTCGAATTCAACGAAGCTTTTTCTGTTGTTGGTTTAGCCAATTCAAAAATTCTTAACTTAGATAATGATAAAGTAAACGTAAACGGTGGTGCAGTTTCTTTAGGACATCCGCTGGGTTGTTCCGGAGCCAGAATCATTGTAACTTTACTAAATATTTTAGAACAAAATAATGCCAAAACCGGCGCAGCTGCAATTTGCAACGGTGGCGGTGGTGCTTCGGCAATTGTTATCGAAAGAGCTTAAATAATAATACTTTAAATTAGGAGTTATGTAAATTAACTCCTAATTTTTCAACTTATAAATTACCCTAAATGTTCGGAATCTGCAATCTTGCCATAGTACCCGTTCGAGCTGAAGCCAGCGACAGAAGTGAAATCGTTACACAGCTTTTGTTTGGTGAACATATCGAAATATTAGAACGCCAAAATCAATGGGCCCGAATAAAAATTCAGTTTGATGATTATATAGGCTGGGTAGATTCTAAGCAATATCAGATAATTTCAGAAGCAAATTACAATCAGTTAAGCAAAGAGGCCATTATTTTAAATGCTGATTTAATTGATTATATCACTGCGCCAAACAACTTATTACTGCCAATTCCGCTTGGTGCTTCCCTATCTTTTTTAAATAATAACGAAATCAATATTTCAAATTTTGATTTTGAAGGAACAAAAACCAGCGGTGTAAAACCAAAAAGTGCTTTAATAAATACAGCTTTTATGTACTTAAACGCACCTTATCTTTGGGGCGGAAAAACACCCTTCGGAATTGATTGTTCGGGTTTTACGCAAATGGTTTACAAACTAAACGGCTATAAAATTCATCGCGATGCCTCGCAACAAGCTTTAGAAGGCGAACCATTAAGCTTTATTGAAGAAAGTGAAGTCGGCGATTTGGCTTTTTTTGATAATGATGAAGGAAACATAATTCACGTCGGCATCATTATGGAAAATAATTACATCATTCACGCAAGTGGAAAAGTACGTATCGACCGTTTAGATCATACCGGAATTTACAATCCAGAAACCAACAAACACACTCATAAACTGAGAGTTATTAAGAAGATTATATAGTTTTTTTTTGCCACGAATTACACTAATTTCTCGAATTATTTTTCAATCTGTGTAATCTGAAGCAAAAAATCAAGTATAAAACTGATAAAAAATTGGTGCAAATTAGTGTAATTCGTGGCTAAAAAAAATCACGCACTCAACCGAATCGTTTTTCTAAATTCAGAAGGACTATACCCTTTTTGTTTTCTAAAGAATTTATTAAAATGGCTTTCATCCGTAAAGCCAAATTCAAAAGCAATCTCATTAATACGTTTTTCGCTAAACTGCAAACGATGTTCAATCAGTTTTGTTTTATAATTGCTGATGTACTGCTGCATCGTTTCGCTGGCATGCTTCTTAAAATAACGGCCTAAATACGTATTCGAAATTCCAAAATAATCACTGATGTATTCCGCTTTTATTTTTTCCGGATAATAAATATTGTTCTGAATATATTGCAGAATATCCATCGCTTTAGCCTCAGTTTTAATTGTCACTTGCTCCGGAAGATATTTGGCGATATTTCTGGCTACAATAATAATCAGCGTATTAACCAATTGCTGAATCAATTCCTGATTATAAACATCTTTATCCTGATGTTCACGGCAAATTGCCTCAATCATCACTTTCACCAGACATTTATCAGCATCATTTTTAAGAATGCAACCTGGCTGATGATTCGCATTTTGAAGAATATATTCCAAACGCTGAATGTTTTCATTTTGCAGGCTGGAATTCTTTAAATAAATATCATTAAACCTTAAAAAGAAAAAATTCGTTTTGGTTTCAATTGTAAAATTATGACAATCTTCAGGCGTCAATAAAAACAAATGTCCGGGATCATAAGTGAAAATATTTTTATTAATACACTGCGAACCAGTTCCTTCTAAAATATAAACCAATTCAAAAAAATTATGACGATCGCCAACTTCCGGATATTCATCCAAAGTTTCAAATGAGACAGTAAAAGGCTGGTATAAATTTTCTTTTTTCATTTTTCAAATTCTTAGAAGATGCAAATATACCTAAAAAACACAAATATATACCAATTAAGAATCGAAAAAACAGTATAATTTTGCCAAATCAAATTAAACGAAAATAATTAAACTCATGGAATATAGAAAATTAGGCAACAGTGAACTTGAATTATCAGCTATAACTTATGGTGCATTTGCAATTGGAGGAACGATGTGGGGCGGAACCGAAAAGAAAGAATCAATCGACTCTATTCACGCCTCAATAGACAACGGCGTAACTACTATAGACACTGCTCCTTTCTACGGTTTTGGTTTAAGCGAAGAAATGATTGGCGAAGCTGTTAAAAGCCAAGATCGCTCAAAAGTGCAACTTTTAACCAAATTTGGTTTGGTATGGGACGGAAGCAATCAGGGAAAAGGTGACTTTTTCTTTGACGCAGATGACAACGGAAAAAAAGTTCCAGTTTACAAATATTCATCAAAAAGCAATGTTATAAAAGAAGTTGAAGAAAGTTTAAAACGTCTTCAAACCGATTATATCGATTTATTGCAAATACATTGGCCAGATGCTACAACGCCAATCAGCGAAACAATGGAAGCCGTAGAAACCTTAATTCAACAAGGAAAAATCAGAGCTTTTGGAGTGAGTAATTACAATATTGCACAAATTCAGGAAGCACAAAAAACAATTCAAATTGCATCTAACCAAGTTGCTTACAGCATGCTGAACCGCAAAATAGAAGCCGAATTAATTCCGTTTACAGTTTCAGAAAATATCGGAATCATTGCGTACAGTCCGATGGAAAGAGGTTTATTAACCGGAAAATATTTCACAGACGGCAAACTAAAAGACAACGATCACCGAAACGGTTATTTCAATCAATTCGATCTTCAAAAAGTAAAAACTTTAGTCGAAGAATTAACTTCATTAGCACACGCCAAAGAAGCCAGTTTATCGCAATTAGTTTTACGCTGGACCACTTTACAAAAAGGAATTTCGATAGTTTTGGCCGGCGCAAGAAATGCAGAACAAGCCATTTCAAACGCAAAAGCAATGAGTTTTGATCTTAATACTTCAGAATTAGAATTCATCAATCAGGCGATTTCAAAATTGAAATAATATTTAACACATAGAGACATAGCTGTTCGTTGTCTTCAAAGACGTTTCACTTTCCATCAAAACACATAGCTATGTCTTAGAAACGAGTTTCTTTCCATCATCTTTTTTAGAAAGAAAATCTATGTCTCTATGTGTTTCAAAAAAATCTCAAAAATTTAAATAATTAGAATTTGGGCGTGTCCCAAGGGCCGGGCTATCCGCTAAATCTTTTTGTTTTTAAAGAAAAAACAAAAAGGATATCGCTCCTATCCCTCACGCAACTCGAATCCATTAGAAAAAAAGTAAAATGAAGAAAATATTTATAATCAACGGCGGACAAAAATTCGCGCATTCAGGCGGAAAATTCAATAAAACAGTTCAGGATTGGACAGAAGAATTTCTTTCTAAAAACAATAATTACGAAATTAAAACAACCCACATCGAAGACGAAATTAACTTGAAAAAAGAAGTAGAAAAATTCGTTTGGGCAGATTTAATCATTTATCACACACCAGTTTGGTGGTTTCAATTACCAAACCTTTTCAAAAAATATATTGACGATGTTTTCACTGAAGGACACAACAACGGAATCTACAAAAGTGATGGAAGAAGTCGTGTAAATCCAGACATCAATTACGGAACCGGCGGACTTTTACACGGACGAAAATACATGCTTACCACAAGCTGGAATGCTCCAAAAACAGCATTTACACTTCCTGGAGAATTCTTCGAAGAAACTTCTGTGGATGATGGTGCCATGTTTGGTTTTCATAAAATGAACAAATTCACCGGAATGCAAAAACTGGAAAGTTTTCATTTTCACGATGTCGAAAAAGGCGCAACACCAGAAAATATAATTATCTTTAAAGAAGAATATACCAAACATTTAGAAGCAACTTTTAAAAACCTATAATCATGATCTCAATTACCGCCATCATAAAAAGCAAAACAGAACATTTAATCGAAGTTCAAAACTTACTGACGCATCTGGTTACAGAAACCAGAAAAGAATCGGCCTGCATTCGTTACGATTTGCATACAACCGAAAACACTTTCATTATTTGGGAAGAATGGAAAGATCAGGTTGGTTTAGATTTACACAACAATCAACCTTACTTGCAGGAATTTATTCAAAAAGCAGAAAGTTTAGTTTCAACTCCAATTCAAGTTTACAAAACTGCACAAATTTTATAATTTTTTTCAGCCACGAATTTCACTAATTTCACTAATTTTCTTCTCCTGATTCAAAAAACAATTCGTGAAAATTCGTGTAATTCGTGGCAAAAAACACATTTTACTTTATTCCGCCAAAAGCGCCAAAACACATATTCTTGTGTAATATTTCGACTTTGCTAAAACCCACTTTTTTCATTAAATCCAATTGGTAATTCATAGATCTTGGCGTATCTTCTTTTTCGATATAATCGAAAACTTTTTGTTGATATTCCGCCCCTCCTATTCCTTTCAAATAATCGCCGTAACGTTGCCATGTATATTCGTTTAGCAATTCCGTGTCTTGCGTAATTAAATCCGAAATCATCAGGCATCCGCCAGGTTTTAATAATTTGAATAATTTTTCGAAAGTTGTTTCCCAATCTTCATCATCACGTAAATGATGCAAAACCGCACCGGCCAAAATAATATCAAAATGATTTTCCGGCAAAGAAACTTCCCGAATATCCCCTTGTAAAATTTCGACTTTTCCATTCGTTTCTTTTGAAACTCTTTCAAAAGCCCTTTCTAACATTGGTAAACTCAAATCGACTAAAGTCGAATTTAAATTCGGTACTTTAGAAAGCATCATCAAAGTATAATTTCCTGCGCCACAGCCAATATCCAAAACGTTTTTGGCATTGGGAACTATTCTTTTGCAGGATTCTGTAATTAATTCTAACGAAATTGTAGCGTCGATTGTGGCGACTTGTCCAGTTTCTAAATTCGAAAATCGCTCGACATCATTATCAAAACGTTCTCTAATTTCTTGTGTAGTTGATTTTTTCATGTTTTTTGCTTTTTTGTTTCTCGCAGATTTGGCAGATTTAAGAGATTTTTTTCTCCAAATATCTATAGAAATAAATCTGCCTAATCTGCTAAATCTGCGGGAGAAATTATTTTTTATCAAAACTAAATCTTTCATAAATACTTTAAAAATACTAATTTTATCAATTAACAATACTTAAAAGGTATTTATGGAATTACGACATTTAAAATATTTTTTGGCTGTAGCCAAAGAATTAAACTTTACAAAAGCATCCGAAAAGCTATTTATTTCACAGCCGCCTTTGAGCCGTCAGATAATCGAATTAGAAAACGAAATTCAGGCTCGGTTATTCATCAGAAATAATAAAAAAGTTGAGCTAACCGAAGCAGGGAAATATTTCGAAAAAGAAGTAAAAGCACTTTTCCAAAATCTGGAACAGATCACTTTAAAAACAAAGAAAATAGCCGAGAATATTTCGGGTGAATTTCGCATTGCTTATATCAGTTCGATATATTCTTCGGAGATTTCAAACCTTATAAAATATCTGAGAGAGCAATATCCGTACGTTAATTTTAAGCTTTTCGAAATTTCTACAACCAAACAAATTGAAGCTTTAGAAAAAGGAAAAATTGATTTAGGAATTATTCGATCGCCTATAAAATCACCAAAAATAAAATCGCAATTATGGTTTAAAGATGGATTTTCTGTTGTGTACAATAAAGCTTCAATCACTTTAAATTCAGAAAAAGATATTCCGACGCTCGAAAATGAAACTTTTGTATTTTTTAATAAAGATTACGCTCCGCACTATCATGAAGTTTTACTGGAATTGTGTGCTTTTTATGGCTTTGCGCCGAAGGTTGTCCACGAATCAAATAATATTAACTCAATTGTACAGTTGGTCAAAAACGGATTAGGAATTTCGATTGTTCCGTCAAATATTGCAAAGAACAATCAGGATCCGGAATTGGGTTTTATCGAATTGAAAAAGGTTAATTTATTTACGGATGTTTCGTTGATAACTTCAAAAGAAGATACATCTGAAATTACAAAAGTTGCTGTTGAGTTTTTATTGAAGAAAAGTAGTTCTCGCTAATTTTTTAATCTCGCAAAGTCGCTAAGACGCAAAGTTTTATTCCCATTTTTGTCATCCTGAGGAACGAAGGATCTCCACAAGTAACTCCGCAACATGATTCCAATCTTTGTACAGTTTCTCGCGAAGATCCTTCGTTCCTCAGGATGACATGCGTTATGATTACTTTGGTTAAAAACTTTGCGTCTTAGCGACTTTGCGAGATTCTTTCTCAAAAAAATCCAATAATCCTTCTAATCTGTGGCAAAAAAAATATATCAATACAAAAAATTCGTTACAATTTAGTACAGAAATCCGCATCATAAAAACAGAACTTTTAAATATCTTAGCAAATTATAATTCTACAATAAAATCAATAAAAAAATGGCTGAGCAATCTTCAATTCAGTGCCCAAACTGCGGAACAACTATCGATGTAAACGACATTCTAAAACATCAGTTAGAAGACAGTATCCGTAAAGAATTTCAGCAGAAAGCCAATGCTCAAAACAGAGAAATTGAGCTAAAAAACGAGCAATTCGAAAAAGCTAAATTAGAGTTTGAAGCCAAGAAAAAGCAAGAAAACGAACTCTTTGCAGAACGTTTGGAGCGCGAGAAAAAAACAGCCGAAAAAGAGATTACCGAAAAAGTAAAAACAAAACTCGACGAAGAGAACAAAGACCGTTTACTTTTGATGGAAAAAGAGCTTTCTGAAAAGTCGGATAAAATTCGGGAGCTCAATAAAATGCAGGGCGAAATTGCCAAATTGCAGCGTGAAAAACTGGAAATGAAAGAAGCAATCGAAGCCGAAGCTCAGAAACAATTGAACGCAACTTTGGTTCTGGAAAGAGACAAAATCAGAAAGCAGGAAGAAGAAAAAAACGAACTTAAAATAAAGGAATACCAAAAACAATCTGACGATCAGAAAAAGCTGATTGAAGAAATGAAACGCAAGCAAGAACAGGGTTCTATGCAACTGCAAGGCGAAGTAATGGAATTGGCAATTGAAGAATGGCTGGCAAATAATTTTCCGCTGGACAGTATTGACGAAGTCAAAAAAGGTGCTAACGGAGCCGATTGTCTTCAGATTGTAAATACACGCGAAGTACAAAATTGCGGTTCTATTTATTACGAAAGTAAACGAACAAAAGCTTTTCAACCGGCTTGGATTGAGAAATTCAAAAATGATATCAGAACCAAAAGAGCCAATATCGGTGTTTTGGTTACCGAAGTTATGCCGGCCGGAATGGAGCGAATGGGAATGCGCGACGGAATCTGGATTTGTACTTACGAAGAATTTAAAGGTTTAAGTAACGTTTTACGTCAATCTTTAATACAAGTAAGTCAGGCGGTTCAGGCGCAGGAAAACAAAGGCGATAAAATGTCGATGTTGTATGATTTCTTAACCAGTAATGAATTCCGTTTGCAAATTGAAGGAATTGTAGAAGGGTTTACACAAATGCAAGGCGATTTAGATGCCGAGAAAAGAGCAATGCAGAGAATCTGGAAACAAAGAGAAAAACAAATCGAAAAAGTGGTACATAATACTTTAGGAATGTACGGCTCGATTCGTGGTATTGCTGGAAATGCAGTGCAGACTGTTAGAGCTTTAGAACTTGATTTTATTGAAGATGAAATTGAAAAAGAAGAAGACTTAAAAGAATTAGAATAATTAATTTTAAAGTTTATAAATCAAAAAAATGGGATATTACTATCCCATTTTTTTTTTAAAACTAACCTTTTAGTTTCCTTTTTTGAAAGACATTGTCAATCCAAACTGATTAGAAAGGTAAAGCTTATTGTTCTCAATAGAATAACCAGAAGTCGTTTTTAATAACTGTAGAAATTCAGCTTCTTTTTTTGCATTGCATTTTTGAGTTTCTGATGTAAAATTCGGAAATTGAAGTTTGCCTGCACCATTTGACACCAAACTTCCTTTAATACCATTGCATCCTGTTGATCCGGAAAAACTTGTTGAAGACATTTCAATTTTTGGAAAGCTTGAAAAATCTTTTTCAGTAAGCACTTTTCCGTTTAAATTTTCTAAAATCCAGGTTTGTTGTAATTTTTTCTCTACTGCGTTTTCGTTAACCGCTGTTGTTGAATTTGTAGTTTTAGTTGATTTGCAGCTGTAAGTCAATGATACTGCAATAAATAACATTAAAATCTTTTTCATGTAAAATAAATAATATAAGTTTTATTTTACAAAAATATTTCATCTCTAAGCTATCCTTAGATCCTATAAGTTATTTTTAAACCATTCTAAGACATTTTTTTTAGCTTTAAAATCAATCTACCTTCTTAAAAACCAATAATTTACCAGAAGGATTAGAAAGCGTCAGTTGATTATTTCCAATCTCATAAGCTGTTATACTTTGAAGTGCTTTCAAAAATTCAGCTTCTTTATTTCCTTGTTGACAAGCCATTAAAGTCGAAACTACCTTGGTAAAACGCAGTAAATCTTTTTCAAAGAAAATTTGTCCTGTGACAGCATTACAGCCTCCAAAACCCGAAAATCTATTTTCTGCAGCATTAATTTCTATTCGAGGAAGCTCTTTCTGAAAATCAGTAACAAACACTTTATAACCATTTAATTCTTCCAAAACCCAAATATCATGAAGGCGATAATCTGTAATATATTTACCGCATCCCGTTAGTTTTTTAGCTTGTAAATCAGAATTATTTTTGATTTCGATTTTAGCACTATAAGGAGAAACTGCACCAGACATAGAGTCCTGGCAATCTAATTGTTGAATGGTTACAGTAGCCGAAGCTTTATCATTACTTAGATTATACATCTTGACATTAGCATCCATCGCCGGAATTGCTGTAGCCGAATCAAAAGTCAGACTTTCCATTCCAGATATTAATGATGTAAAAACTGTTTTCTCCTTCCCTATTTTAATTGCCCAGAAAGGCTCATTTCCAGACGCTTTAAAATAATAATTCATATCATCTTCTTGTTCACTCACAGCATTAGAAGTTTTGGTATCAGCACTTTTTCCAGCGGTAGATTTACAGCTTACTACCAAAAAAAGCAAGAGCAGTAATGAAAATATCTTTTTCATAAGATTACTATTTAAATATGTTTTCGTTAAAATACATGTAAAATTCTTATGAATTTACGACATTTTTTCGAAACTCTTATTTAGAATCTTTTCAAATTTAATCATAATGATAAAATAAAAATTCGATAAAATCCTAGCATACGTAAGCTATTACGATAAAATACGTAGCCTAAAAACTAAAACCCAATAATAAAAACAAATATATTACGTATTTTTATAAGTATAAATACTTATATTTGCGTAGTAATACTTAATTAAAGAAATCATGATTAAAGTAATAGTAGTTGGAAACGGAATGGTGGGTTACAAATTTTGCGAAAAATTCATTGCAAAATCCGGACAGGAAAAGTATCAAATTACCGTGTTTGGCGAAGAGCCAAGACGAGCTTATGACAGAGTACATCTAAGTGAATACTTTGGAGGAAAAACAGCTGATGATCTCTCTTTATCAACACGTGATTGGTACACAGAAAATAATATTACTTTAAATACTTCTGAATTAATTACAGATATTAATCGAAGTGAAAAAACCATACATACGCACTTAGAAAAAACACATACGTATGATTACTTAGTTTTGGCAACAGGATCGTCTGCTTTTGTCCCTCCTATTGATGGAGTAGAAAAAGAAGGGGTTTTTGTATACAGAACTATCGAAGATCTGGATGCAATTATGGCTTACGCCAAAAAAATAAAACAAAAAGGTGCAACAGAAGCTGCAGTTTTAGGCGGTGGATTATTAGGTCTCGAAGCTGCAAAAGCGGTTCGTGATTTAGGTTTAAATCCGCATGTGGTTGAATTTGCACCACGCTTAATGCCAAGACAATTGGACAAAGGCGCGAGCGATATGCTTCAGTCTAAAATAGAAGAACTAAACATTGGCATTCACCTAAATAAAGCAACGCAATATATTGACGGAAAAGAATGTATAACGGGAATGATGTTTGCAAACGACGAATTGTTAAAAGTTGACATGTTGGTTATATCTGCCGGAATTAAACCCCGCGACGAACTGGCCAGAGTTTCAGGACTTGAGGTTGGTCTGCGAGGCGGTGTTGTGGTAAACAATCAAATGCAGACATCAGATCCTTCTATTTTTGCTATTGGCGAAGTGGCACTTTACAATCAAAACATTTACGGACTTGTTGCTCCAGGTTACGAAATGGCTGATGTAGCCGCTGAGCAAATCTTAAATGGTTCTAAAACCATGAGAGAAACCATCGATATGTCTACACAATTAAAATTAATTGGTGTTGAAGTTGCGAGTTTTGGTGATCCTTTTATCGAAAATAATGATGTAACTGCGATTATTTACGAAAATAAATTAAGCGGCATTTACAAAAGAATCAACGTTACCAAAGATTCTAAAACTTTGCTTGGGGGAATTTTAGTTGGAGATTCAAGCGATTACGGAGCACTTTTTCAGATTTACAGCAATGCAATGGCTTTGCCAAAAAATCCTGAAGATTTAATTTTAGGCTCTCGCGACGGTTCCGAAGGTTCGTCTTTAGGAAGCGTGATGGATCTGCCCGATACTGCCGTAATTTGTTCTTGCGAAAATGTTACTAAAGGCGCCATCTGCTGTAAAATCTTAGACGAAAGCTGTTCTAGTTTTTCTGATGTTGTAAAAGCAACAAAAGCAACTTCTGGTTGTGGCGGTTGTAAACCAATGGTTTCAGATTTAGTAAAAGCAACTCAAAAATCGTTAGGAAAAGAAGTAAAAGAGGTAATCTGCGAGCATTTTAGCTATACCCGTCAGGAGTTATTTGATTTAGTTAAAATCAATAAATACGAGAATTTTTATGATGTAATTGATCTTCACGGAAAAGGCGACGGCTGTGAAATCTGCAAACCGGTTGTAGCTTCTATTTTCTCAAGTATTTACAACGATACGGCAAACAAACACGTAACAACACAAGATACAAACGATCGATTTTTGGCGAATATTCAACGTAACGGAACGTATTCTGTGGTGCCAAGAGTTGCCGGAGGAGAAATTACTGCCGAAAAATTAATTGTAATCGGAGAAGTTGCCAAACAATTTGATTTATACACAAAAATTACCGGAGCACAACGTGTTGATTTATTCGGAGCCCATTTAAGTGATTTGCCAAAAATCTGGAAAGTTTTAATAGACAATGGTTTTGAAAGCGGTCACGCGTACGGAAAATCGCTTCGTGCCGTAAAAAGCTGTGTTGGGAATGCATGGTGCCGCTACGGAATGGACGATAGCGCCGGATTTGCAATCGAATTGGAAAACCGTTACAAAGGAATCCGTTCTCCGCATAAACTAAAAGGAGGTGTTTCGGCCTGCATTCGCGAATGCGCAGAAGCCCGCGGAAAAGATTTTGGTTTAATTGCTGTTGAAGGCGGCTGGAATTTATACATCGCCGGAAACGGTGGTGCAAACCCAAAACATGCCGTTTTATTAGCCGAAAAAATTGACAAAGAAACCGTAATCAAATATATGGATCGTTTCTTAATGTATTACATCCGCACCGCTGGTCCGCTGATTAGAACGTCAACCTGGTTAGAAAAATTAGACGGAGGTTTAGAATATTTAAAACAAGTAATCATCGAAGACAGTTTAGGAATCTGTGAAACACTTGAAGCAGAAATGCAAACGATGGTAAATACTTTTGAATGTGAATGGAAACAAGTATTAGAAAAACCAAGATTATTAAAACGTTTCAGCCATTTTGTAAACACAGACGAGAAAGACGACAATATTGCTTTTGTGCCTTTAAGAGATCAAAAAGCGCCAAAAGCCTGGTCGTAAAAGCAATTAATAAATAAAATTGCTCTCAAAGACGCTAAGTCGCAAAGTTTTATTGTAAGAATCTCAAAAAAAGACTTTGCACCTTCGCGACTTTGCGAGATTAAAAAGACAAAGAATAAAAAAAACTTTGCGCCTTAGTGCCTTTGTGGCAAAAAAACAGCTCCAAAAAAAAAGAAAAAAAACAAACGTTTGCTGTCCTTCTTACCCTCTTTTTTACTGCGCCATCATAACTCTCTTGATTGTAAAAAGAGGGATAAGAAACAGGAAACAAAAATGAAATTACAATGGAAGAAATTTTAAATCAATACGAAACCGTACATCCAAACGATGCCAAAATCTGGTTTAAAGCTGGAAATGTAAGTGATTTTCCGACCAATCGAGGCGGATGCATCAAATACAAAAACAAACAAATTGCGATTTTTAATTTTGCCCGCCGTAACGAATGGTACGCCTGTCAAAACGCATGTCCACATAAAATGGAAATGGTTTTATCCAGAGGGATGACCGGTTCTACAGACGATATTCCGAAAATCGCCTGCCCGATGCACAAGAAAACTTTTTCGCTTGTAGATGGTTCTAACTTAAACGGCGACGATTTTAAAATTGCAACTTATCCGATAAAAGTTATTGAAGACGAGGTTTTTGTAGGCTTTATGGATTAATTTTTACCGCAATCTTGTCATTGCGAGGAACGAAGCAACCTCACTAACAATAATCCTCAATCTTGTCATTTCGACGAAGGAGAAATCTCCGCGAGTAGCTCCGTAAAGTTTGATTTAGATTGTCGAGTTTCTTGCGGAGATTTCTCCTTCGTCGAAATGACAAACTACTTTAAAAATTAAAAACGTAAGCCTATTTCCGTATCTTTGAAATCTATTATCAAACCAAAAAATGACTACACCTTTTCAAAAAGCCAGCGAATGGATTGATGCCGAAAACGCACAAGATCCAAACATCGAAACCCATCAAAATACCGAATATCCAAAAGAATTATTGTATTCTAACAGGATGTACGAAAAGCTTTTACAGTTTGAACCAAACGCTTCAGAAGAAGTACAAATTGCTTCAAAAGCACAACATATCTGCCGATGGAAAGTCGCACGCGAATCGTACCCAATGGATCGTGTTGGTTATTTGAAATGGAGAGGTGATTTGAAAAAATTTCACGCCGAAACTACTGCCGAAATTTTAGAAAAAGCGGGTTACGATCAAACTTTTATCGATCGTGTTTCTTTTTTAATTGAAAAAAAATTACTTAAAAAAGATGCCGAAACACAACTTCTTGAAGATGTAATTTGTCTGGTATTTTTAGATTATTATTTAGAACCTTTCGTTTTAAAACACGACGAAGAAAAACTAAAAAACATCATTAAAAAAACCTGGGATAAAATGTCTGAAAAAGGACATGCCGAAGCCTTAAAAATTAATTATTCAGAAGAAAACCTAAACCTAATAAAAGCTTCTTTAGGTTTATAATAAATATGAAAAAAAGCAATCAGGAAGCTGTAGAAAAAATCACTTTCAAAAATTTACGACGACTGTATTTTTTTGCGCTTCTTACTATTGCCTTAACTATAATTATCAGTCAGTTTTTAGTACAATACAATCTGAATCAGCAGTTAAGCGATTCTAAAATCATTAATTTTTCTGGTAAACAAAGAATGCTGAGTCAGAAGATTGTAAAAGAAGTCCTGATTTTACATTACGTTTCTGATACCGCTTCCGCTGAAAAAATTTCGCATTTAAGAGAAGTACTTTTACTTTGGAAAAAAAACCAAAACGCATTAGAAAATGGAAATGACAGCTTGGCTTTTCCAAAAGAAAAAAGCGAAACGCTTAATAAATTATATCTCGAAATCAATCCGATTTTCAATAAAATTGCGCAATCGACCGATTCTTTTTTATTGAATGTAAAGCAAAAAAAACAATCGGAAGAAAATCAAAAATTCGTTCAGACTATTCTTGGAAACGAAGGTTTTTTTCTTTCGAAAATGAATGAGATTGTAACGCAATACGATCTCGAAGCGCACGAAAAAGTTACGGAACAACGCCGAATAGAATATTGGATTTTTGGTTTTACACTTTTGGTTTTACTTCTGGAATTCTTCTTTATTTTTAAACCAACGAACAAAAAAATCGAAAGGTTAATTGCAAAATTGCTGCAGTCAGAAAAGAAAGCTTTAAAACTCGCTTACGACACTGAAATCATCAGCGAAATAAAAGAAAACTCCGTAAAAGAATTAAAATCACTCAATTACGCAATGGAAAACACATTGCTGTATTGCAGAATTGCGCCTGACGGTTCGATCATTCATATCGGAGAAAAATTTGCCAAACTTTTAAATTACACCAAATTTTCTTCCAACAAAAAATTCTCTGAAGTTTTAACCACCGATGAAAAAGAACAGCTGAATATTGACCGCATTATTTTTGAAAAACAAAGAAGTGGCTGGCAAGGCGAAATCAACATTGTAAATAAAGAAGCCCAAAATATTTGGCTCGATTTATCGATGGTTCCGGTTACTATTAAAAAAGACGAACTTGAACTTTTAATTGTTTGTTTTAATATCACCGAACGCAAAAAAGCGCAACGCGAAGTTGAGCGTTTAAATATCGAAAACAGCACGGAAAAAATCAATCAGCAAAAGATAATTTCAAGTAAAATTGTTGAAAATCAGGAAAACGAGCAAAACCGAATCGCTAAAGAAATTCATGACGGAATCGGTCAAATGTTGACAGGTTTAAAATTTAGTTTAGAAAGCATCAATCTGGACGACAGGGAAAAATCGGAGCAAAAAATTGAATATTTAAAAAAGCTTTCACTAGACATTATAAAAGGTGTTCGTACCGCAACTTTCAATTTAATGCCACCGGAATTAAGCGATCACGGAATCGTTTCATCACTTTCAAAATTAACTCAGGAACTCTCAAAACTTACCGGAAAAGAAATCCTTTTTTACAACAAAACCGATTTTGACCAGCGTTTAGATTCTTTAATAGAAATCAATATTTACCGACTAACGCAAGAGGCCATAAACAACGCCATAAAATACGCAGAATCGTCGCATATTATTGTACAACTTTCGCACAGCGCAACACTACTAAGTATAATTATAGACGACAACGGAAAAGGTTTCGATATAAATTCCGTAGACAAAAAACGCAACAGCGAATCCGGAATGGGAATGTTGTTTATGAAAGAAAGAATTCAGTACATCAACGGCCGTGTTTTCTTCAAATCAATTCCCGGAGAAGGAACGAGGATTACATTTAATATTCCGATTTAGAAATTAGATAATTAGATAATTTGGCAATTTGAAAATTAGATAATTTCATATCAAACTTATAACTCCATTTTGTCAGGCTGAGCGAAGTCTAAGCCCCGCAGCCAAAATCCATAATCTAAATTTTAATTCCAAAATTCCCTAAAAATTTTTATCAAGCTACTTGCGAAGATCCTTCCTTCGTCACGATCAAACGATCGCAAAAACTTGAAACCTGAAACTTAAAACCTGAAACCTGAAAACCATTTTACATTTCAACATTAAAATTTCTAATGTTAGAAATTATCAATCTAAAAAATTACGTATATTAGCATCTTCTTTTTAGATGAATATACGTAAAAACCCAGAATTCAAATTAAGTAAATTATGAGTAATATCATTCGTGTAGTGCTGGCAGATGACCATGTTTTCGTTAGAGACGGAATAAAATCTTTACTGGAAAACGAAGCAAACATTGAGGTTGTGGGCGAAGCTATTGATGGAGCCGATGCTTTGGAAGTAGTTGCTGCAAGTCAGCCTGATTTACTTATAGTAGATATTCGTATGCCGAATTTAACGGGTATCGAGGTAGTAGAAAAACTTAGAAGCGAAAACAGTACTGTAAAAATCATCATGCTTTCTATGCACGAATCTGAAGAATACGTACTTAAATCCATAAAAGCCGGTGCCGATGGATATTTACTAAAAGGTTCGAGCAAAGACGAATTCCTAAAAGCTTTGCACACCGTTTCTGGCGGAGGTAAATACTTTAGCGGTGATATTTCATCTATTTTAATTAGTCAATTAACGACTGGCGTATCTCTTGAACCTAAACAAAATTTAGGAGAGGAAATGATGATTACCAAAAGAGAGAAAGAAATCCTAACACTTTTACTCTCTGGTAAAGGAAATAAAGAAATTGCCGAAGCTCTTGAAATCAGCAAGCGAACGGCTGAAGTTCATCGTTTTAATTTAATGAAAAAGCTGAAAGTAAAGAATTTAATGGAGCTTTCTAATAAAGCTACAGAATATTCACTTTTATAAAACTGCTTAAAAGCCAAAAATCAGCATTAAAAATAGCATTTTAACAAAATAGCAAATCAATTTTGTTAAGTTGGCAAAACTTATTTTTGAGCTAAAAATACTTAAGTAAAAATACGTATTAATACTTAATTAGTACTTACATTTGATAAAACAAATTTAAGTACTATGAAAAATACAAACTCTTTATCGCAATCGCATAAGATTCTTTTTTTGAATACACTTGCGTTCACAGTATGTTTTGCGTGCTGGACATTAAATGGTGTTCTGGTTACGTTTTTGGTAGACAACGGTATCTTCCACTGGAGTGTTATACAAGTAGGCTGGTTATTAGGAATCCCGATTCTAACAGGCTCTGTAATGCGTTTGCCAATTGGAATTTTGACTGATAAATACGGTGGAAAATATGTTTACTCTTTCCTGCTTCTCCTCTGCTCTATTCCTCTTTTTTTGCTGCCTTTTGCTAATAGCTTTTTCTTATTTGCACTTTTAAGTTTTCTCTTCGGAATGGTCGGAACCAGTTTTGCTGTCGGCATTGGTTTTACTTCTGTCTGGTATCCAAAAGAATGGCAGGGAAGAGCACTTGGAATCTTCGGAATGGGAAATGCAGGTGCTGCAATTACGACTTTTATTGCGCCTTCCCTACTAAATCATTTTTCTGCTGAAGATCCGGCAAATGGCTGGAAAATTCTCCCGGTGATTTATGCCGTAGCTTTACTTGTTATTGGAATTATCTTTTTGATTTTCACTAAAAACAAAAAAAATGAAACGCAGACTAAAAGTGTTTCTCAAATGATTAGCTCTCTAAAAAGTGTGCGTGTATGGCGATTTGGAGCGTATTATTTCTTGGTTTTCGGCTGTTTTGTGGCTTATTCGCAATGGCTGCTTCCAAACTTTATGAATGTGTATCAAACCAGTTTGGTTATGGGCGGTTTGTTTGCCACAATGTTTAGCCTTCCTTCTGGCGTAGTCCGTGCTTTTGGAGGTTATTTATCAGATAAATTTGGAGCACGAAAAGTGATGTATTGGGTTTTAGGATCATCTGTAATTTTAAGCGCCTTTTTAATGATTCCGAAAATGGAAATCACAACTGCCGGCCCTGGAATTCTGGCGGCTAAAAAAGGTGTCGTAAACGAAATTACAGCAAGTACAGTAAAAGTTGGCGAAAAAGAATATCCAATTTTGCAGAAATCTTCGATAATGAACGAAAGTTCTATTTTTCCAACTTCATCCAGCTGGCAGAATGTAGTAGTTTCTCCAAATCAGAATATTGCTAAAAAAGAATTGATTGCAAAGGGAGTTACAACCATAAAATTTGATGCAAATATGTACGTTTTCTTAATTCTGGTTATTCTTATTGGTATTTCATGGGGAATTGGAAAAGCGGCAGTTTACAAATACATCCCGGATTATTTCCCGAATTCTATTGGTGTAGTCGGCGGTATGGTAGGAATGATCGGCGGACTTGGAGGTTTCTTCGGACCAATTATTTTTGGATATCTTTTGACTACAACCGGAATATGGTCAAGTTCCTGGATTTTCATTTTCGCATTTTCATCGATCTGCCTGATTTGGATGCATGTAGTGGTAACGAATATGAGCACAGAGAAACAACCTATTTTAACTCCGATAGTAGAGAATTAAAGCTTTTATCATTGTAAAAGATAGTATTTTTCCTTTATTTTAGCGGAAAATTAAACCAACCCCATCATGAAAAAACTAAAAATAATCACTTTATTTTTATTCGGAATAATCGGTTCTGTTCTTCAGGCTCAGGAATTGGATATGAACCTACAGTTGAGACCGCGTTTTGAATATCGTAACGGCTACAAATCGCTTTTACCCGAAGGACAGAAAGGTACATCACAAATATCACAACGTTCCCGTTTGAATTTCAATTACAAACAAGATGACTTAATCGTAAAATTGACTTTTCAAAATACCAGAACCTGGGGAGATGTTTCGCCTACGGCCACAGCAGACAAAAATGGTGTAGCTGTTTTTGAAGCATGGGCACAATACATTTTTACCGAAAAATGGAGCGCCAGAATGGGACGTCAGGTGCTTTCTTACGATAATCAGCGTATATTGGGCGAACAAGATTGGGGACAACAAGCGCAGAGTCATGATGCCTTAACTTTCACTTATCAAACAGAAAAACAAAAACTGGATTTTGGAGGCGCTTACAACTCAACTGCAGAAAACCTTATACAAACACCTTATACCGTTGCTAATTACAAAGCTTTACAATATGCGTGGTTTCACAACCAATTTAATACCGATTTAGGTTTGAGTTTTTTAGTACTTAATACAGGTTATGAATACGCAAATGCAGATACTAAATTATTAGTGGATTACAAACAGACTTTCGGTACTTATTTAGCTTATAAACCCGGAAAACTAGATTCTAACCTTTGGCTTTACGGTCAAACCGGAAAAAGCACCAATCAAGAAGTAAGTGCCTGGAATGCTGCTGCAAACGTAAATTATGCTATAACTGAATCTTTTAAAGCTGGTTTAGGATATGAATTTTTATCTGGAAAAAGTACAAATGACGGCAGTACGGTAATTAAATCTTTTAACCCAATATTCGGAACCAATCACGGTTTAAACGGTTATATGGATTATTTTTATGTTGGAAACCATATAAATAATGTCGGGCTTCAAGATGCTTTTTTAAAATTGAATTACAATGTAAACAAATGGCAGTTTGCTTTGATTCCGCATGTATTTGCTTCGGCAGCAAAAGTTGTTAATCCGATTGGAGAAGAATTAGATTCGTATTTAGGAACTGAAATTGATGCTACTTTTGGTTATAATTTCAAAAAAGACATTACAATAACTGGAGGTTATTCTCAAATGTTTGGGTCAAAAACCTTAGAATTTATTAAAAATGGAGATGCCGGACATACCAACAATTGGGCTTGGCTGATGATTTCTGTGAATCCTAGAATTTTTAGCTGGAAAAAATAGTTTTTCTTTAAAATTTACTTCTATATTCTACCCTTTTCCTATTTCGGAAAAGGGTATTTTTATTTGTTTTAATAAAAACGTTGTATATACATTAATTAGTTATATTTGAATCGATTATGAACCCCCAATTCTATCTAAATGAAGCCAATTTTAAAACTATCAATGTTAACTTTTATTGCAACTCAAACCAGCATCCCTCAAAAATACAATGATGCTTTAATTTCAAACAACTCAGAAATAAATTTTGCAAAAACTCCAAAAAGAGGAATTAAAAAAGACAAAATGATTTATTATGTTGAAAATGATTTGCAAACAATATCTGCCTATAAAAGAAGCAAATTAAAATGGCAGACCAATATAACTTCTGTCTGCGGAAAGCTAAAATCTGGAGAAGCCCAAATAAGATATATGGGATATAATTCTAATAAATTACTTGTTGTTATCGGAAAACATAATTTTGCTGAAATAGATATTATCAGTGGCGAAACTAGTTTTGTAGGTTAAGTTTAAAGAGACATTTTTTTGATCTTTTTTCGCATTTATATAAAAGTCTTTTTTTAGAAAATAAATTTCTAAAATTAAGTATTTATACGTAAAAATACGTATTTTTGTTTTAAGTTAAATTAAGTGATTTACTCATAATACAGTAAAGCACATTTTATACTCTTAAAACAAACCGTAATGCAAAATACCAAAATCAAAACAACTTGTTCCTATTGTGGCGTTGGCTGTGGAATCATCGTAACCAATGATGCAAAAAATGGTGTGATGGTTACGGGAGACAAAGATCATCCGGTAAACAAAGGAATGTTGTGTTCTAAGGGAATGAATCTGCACTACGTAGTTAATGATACTTCAGACAGAATTTTGTATCCGGAAATGCGAGGAAGTAAAACCTACCCGCTGGAACGCGTAAGCTGGGACACCGCACTAGACCGTGCTGCCGCTGTTTTTACTTCCATAATAAAAAAACACGGCTCGGACAGCGTTGGATTTTATATTTCAGGGCAATGTTTAACCGAAGAATATTACTTAGTAAACAAACTTGTAAAAGGTTTTCTAAAAACCAATAATATCGACACCAATTCTCGTCTTTGTATGAGTTCTGCAGTTGTGGGTTACAAAAAAACTTTTGGAGAAGATTCTGTGCCAATTGCTTACGATGATATTGAACTGGCAGATACTTTTCTGATTACAGGCGCAAATCCGGCTTGGTGTCATCCGATTTTATTTCGAAGAATTGAAAAACATAAAGAGAAAAATCCAAAAATAAAAATCATCTGCATTGATCCGCGCCGCACAGATACTGCCGCTTTCTCTGATTTGCATTTGCAGATTATTCCGGGTTCAGATATTATTTTATATCACGCCATTGCACGACGAATTATTGAGAAAGGTTACGTAGATCATGATTTTGTAAAAAACCACGCCGAAAACTTCAAACAATATAAAGACTTAGTTTTAGGAACTTCATTAGAAAAAGCTTCTAAACTCTGCGGCATTTCGGTAAACGATATAAAACTTGCCGCCGATATAATCGGTAAAGCAAAAGGATTTATTTCGCTTTGGGCAATGGGATTAAACCAAAGTGCTGTTGGTGTAGATAAAAATACCGCTTTATTAAATTTATCCCTTTTAACGGGACAAATTGGGAAACCAGGTTCTGGGCCATTTTCTTTAACAGGACAACCCAACGCAATGGGCGGACGCGAAGTTGGCGGCATGGCGACACTTTTGGCCGCACACAAAGACATTGCCAATCCGGAACACAGAAAAGAAGTGGCTGATTTTTGGGGTGTTGACGAGATTTCAGATAAACCAGGTTTAACAGCAACTGAAATGTTTGACGCTTTGGAATCCGGAAAAATGAAAGCGGTTTGGATTATTTGTACCAACCCGTTAGTAAGTTTACCTGATTCTCGTCGTATCGAAAAAGCACTTCAAAATGCTAAATTTGTTGTCGTTCAGGATATTTCTCATAATGCCGATACCGCAAAATTTGCCGATTTACTTTTACCGGCTGCTGGCTGGTTAGAAAAAGAAGGAACAATGACCAATTCTGAGCGCCGAATTGCTTATTTACCAAAAGGAATCAACGCGCCGGGAGAAGCACTTCCAGACATAGAAATTTTAATTCGCTTTGCGAAAAAAATGAATTTCAACGGATTCAATTTTAATAATGCCGAAGAAGTTTACAAAGAACACTGCGCGCTGACAAAAAATACAAATATTGATATCTCATTTTTAAATTATCATCGTTTAAGAACCGAAGGAACTTTTCAATGGCCGGTTCCAGATTACGGACATCCGGGAACACCTCGCCTTTTTACCGATAAAAAGTTTTATACGCCTTCACAAAAAGCAATTTTCAATTTACCAACGGCTATTGAAAACACTTCGGAACAGCCAACACCCGAATTTCCTTTTATCCTAACAACAGGAAGGGTTCGCGATCAATGGCACACTATGACTAAAACCGGAAAAGTTTCGCGTTTACTTACCCATACGCCAAGTCCAGTTTTAGAAATAAACCCGATTGATGCTTTTAAAAATGAAATTAAAAACGGCGATATTATAATTGTTTCGAGCAAAAATGGTGAAGTTCGGGTAAAAGCAAAAGTAACCGATTCTATCAAAGAAAAAGTGCTTTTCTTGCCAATGCATTGGGGAAAACAGCTTGAAAATGATTTAAACAGAACCAACAATTTAACCAATACAGTTGTAGATCCAATTTCAAAAGAACCTGATTTTAAATTCACTACCGTTTCAATTAAGAAATATGTAAAACCATTTCAGAAAATTGCAATTGTTGGTGCCGGAGCGGCTTCTTTTAGATTTATTCAAAACTACCGCGAATTCAATTCCACCGATGAAATTATTGTTTTTTCTAATGAAATAAATCCGTTTTATAATCGTGTTTTACTTCCCGAATATATGACGGGAGAATTTACGTGGGAACAATTGTTAAAAGTAAAAGACGGCGAAACGCTTCAGAAATTAAACATTACGATGAAAGCCGGCGTTGCAATTGATAAAATCGATGCCGACCAAAAAGTAATTACAGACAGTCTTGGAGAAACGCACACTTTTGATTCTTTGATTCTCGCTACCGGAAGCCGTCCTTTTGTACCAGAAAATGCACAGCTTCATCTTCCGGGAAGATTTACCGTAAGAAGAAAAGAAGATGCCGACCGATTAAAAAAACATCTTGACAGCACTAATTTACCTCCAGAAGAACAGCATGTTGTCATTATTGGCGGTGGATTATTAGGTTTGGAATTGGCTGCCGCATTAAAACATAAAAAAGTTAAAACAACGATTATTCAGCGCGCTTCTCGTTTGATGGAACGCCAGTTGGATCGAATTTCGAGTAAATTATTAGCCGAAGAAGTACAGCTTCGTGATATTCAGATTTATTTTGATAATGAAGTCAGCACCGTTTTTGAAACTGATACTCCGAATGAAATTGAAATTGCCTTAAAAAGCGGTAAAATAATCACGGCAAATGCCATTGTTTATACCATTGGAACCATTCCGAATATAGAAATTGCACGCGAAACCGGACTTGCCTGCGGACGCGGTGTAAAAGTCAATCAATATTTACAAACTTCAAATCCTGATGTTTTTGCGATCGGGGAAATCGCAGAATTTGAAAATAAATTGTTCGGAATTACTTCTGCAGCAGAAGAACAGGCTGATATTCTGGCTAACTTTTTAGCAGGCGATATCAGCAGTTATTATAAAGGTTCTATTTTAATGAATATCTTAAAATTAGAAGACATTAATCTTTGCAGTATTGGCGATTTAACGATTCCGGAAAACGATGATTCTTACGAAGAAATTGTTTTTACCGATTTGAAGAAACGTTATTACAAAAAATGCATTGTAAAAAATGATTTATTAGTCGGAGCCATTTTAATGGGCGATAAAAACGAATTTGCCGAGTTTAAAACCATGATCGAAAGCAAAATCGAGTTATCAGACAAACGTGATAAACTGCTCCGAGGAAGCTCTAGCGCAAAACCGATTATAGGAAAACTAGTGTGTTCCTGCAGTCAGGTTGGAGCCGGAAATATCGAAGAAACAATTAAAAGCGGCGTAAATGATTTTACTGAATTATGTAAAAATACCGGCGCAGGTTTAGGATGCGGAAGTTGTAAAACAGAGGTTAAAGAGATACTCGCAAAGTGCAAAGTTTAGTTTGTTTTGTTTCAGGTTTCAGGTTTCATGTTTCAAGTTGTTGGAACGCTCAAACTAGAAACTAATTATCAAATACGCGTTCCTGCAAGGTTTCCAAAACCTTGTAGGTATTAAACTTTATTAAAAGTAAATATTTAGAATCGATTAGAAAGATATATAATAAATACCTACAAGGTTTTGGAAACCTTGCAGGAAACCGGTGAGATTGAAAACCTGAAACAAAAACAAAACCTGAAACAAAAAAAGCAAAAAAATGGAACTTACAAGACTTATAGTAAAAGGAGGCGTTATTTCGCCGGGAGAACTTCGGGAAGTTGTAAACATTGCAATGGATCAGGGTTTAGATTCGATTTCTTTTGGATCGAGACAGGATATTATTTTTCCTAAAGGTTTTAAATCTTTTCACGAGCAGGATTTTGGAAAACATCATTTTGTTTATCCCGATCAAAAAAGCGGTAATAATATTGTTTCCTCTTATGTTTCTACCGATATTTTTAGAAATACAAACTGGCTTACCGGAAATCGTTTTTTATATGTTTTAGAAGAATTTAAAGAACAGCCAAAACTAAAAGTAAACATTACCGATCCTAAACAACAATTGGTTCCGTTGTTTACGGGTCATTTAAACTTTATAGCTTCAGAACACGAGGATTATTGGTATTTATACATCCGTTTACCAAAATGGGAACGTATGGAAATTTATCCTGTTTTGCTTTATACTTGGGATCTTGCTAAAATATATTACGAAATTGAAAAGATTACTGAAGAAGATTCTTTTGATATCGAAACGCTTTTCAGTTTGGTAAGCGAAGCTCTTGACACAAATAATAGAACAATTGACAAACCTTTAAATGTTCCGTTTTATCCTTTTCCTTATTATGAAGGAATGAACAGAATGGGAATCGACCAATATTGGCTGGGTTTGTATTGGCGAAATAATCTTTACGATTTAGATTTCCTAAAAGAAATGTGCGATTTGTGTTTTGAATGCAAAATCGGAAAAATATGTATTACGCCGTGGAAATCTTTTATTGTAAAAGGAATTCCAAAGGATAGAAAACTGGAATGGGAAAAATTCCTGGGTAAAAAAGGAATCAATGTTCGTCATTCGTTATTAGAATTAAACTGGCATTTGCCTGTCGCTACAGAATGGTCTTTAAACTTAAAAACTTTTTTAGTTCGAACTTTAGATCAATTTGACATCAGTACTTATGGATTGAATTTCGGAATCTCCGAATACAATCGCGACGGCCATTATTTTACATCCATTGTTATTGAAAAAAATGAACTTCCGGCGGCTTTAGAATCTATTAAAATCAGAGATACTTATAATGTATTGTTTGCGAAGAATTTCGATCCTAATACGAGAGAATATATTGTGCATTCTCAAGATATTGACAAACTGGAATTGCCGACAATATTAATTGAATTAAGTCGAAAGTATTTTGAAGAGCTCGGAAACTCCATTCCGGAAACGGTAGAAAACAAACAGAAAAAAGAAAAACCGCAATTGGATATCTATCAATGTCAGGAATGTTTAACAATTTATAATTCGGAATACGGAGATGAAAGTCAAAATATTGCGAAAGGAATTTTGTTTACCAATCTTCCAGAAAGCTATTGTTGTTCGTTGTGCGAAGCTCCTAAAAGTAATTTTAAGATCCTGGAAGTTGCCGTAAATTAACCAAAATCGTGTTTTATAAAGTAAAATAGTGCATTTTTCCATGTAGAATTGTTAAGAGATTTCAGTTTTAAATTTCAGTAAAAAAGTTAAATGTTTGAATTTTAGATATTTAATTCAGAAATTTAACTAAAAACTTAACATTGAAAGACTTGTTTTATAATTATCTTTACTTAACCATAAATTAACAATTTGGTTACATTATTGAAATATACTCATTTAAAGCACCTTAATATGGAAAACAACATCTCAGAAAATACTCCCGAGAAAAATGATTCTCCAGCTGTTGAAAATGCTCAACCCGCTGTAGAAAATACACCAAAAGAGACTACAACACCAGCAAAAACTCCTGTTCGTAAAGCTCCTGTTAAAACCGCAACAGCTTCTACAGCTGCAAAACCAGCGGCGCCAAAACCAACAGCTACGACAGCAGCAAAAGTAACACCAACAAAAGCACCAGCAAAACCAGTTGCGAAAACAGTTCCAGCTGCAGCTACAAAACCTGCAACTCCTGCAAAAAAAGCACCAATTGCAACAACTGTAAAAACAGCTGTAGAAACGCCTATTGCTGAAGTTAAAGATGCATCAACTGATGCAGATACGGAAGAAAAAACAAAAGATAAATCAAAGGATAAAAAGAAGAAAATGAAAGACAAGGAAAAAGAAAAAGCAAAAAAGAAATTAGCTAAGAAAAAAGAAAAAGCGAAAAACGATAAAAAGAAAGAGAAAGCTAAAAAAGCAAAACAAAAAGCTAACGCGAAAAAGAAAGAAAAAGCGAAAAAAGCAAAACAAAAAGTTAAAGCTAAAAAAATAGCAAAAAAGAAAGCAAAGGCACAAAAAAAGTCAAAAGCTAAAAAGAAAAAATAATATTATTTAAAAAAGGGTTGAACTTAAAAAGGTTGAACCCTTTTTTATGCATTGTTGTGGCAACTGTGCGGGGGCTTCGACTCCGCTCAGCCAGACAATCTTTGTGTCACCCTGAGCGGAGTCGAAGGGCGTTCCTATAATCCGTAACGTAGTCTACCCCCCAATCGCAATCATACTGCGATTATCAAAATGCAGCGCAGGATCATCCATTTCAGAAATGGTAACCATTCCTGCCCTAACTTTTTTCTTATTTTTAATGGAAGATGAAATCAAATCCGTAATCGATTCCCCGTTTCTATACGCCGTTAGTAAATCGGTTTCAGAATTAGAGAAAAGGCAGTTTTTAATTTTCCCGTTTGCCGTCAGGCGGATTCTGTTGCAGGAATCACAAAACGGATTTGTAATCGAACTTATGATTCCGAAATCACCTTGAAAACCTTTTATTTTATAATTACGGGAAGTAAAGTTTTTTTCGTCTTCTAATTTTTGAATTTCTTCGGATGAAAAAGCAGTCCCAACTTCAGAAAGAATTTCGTTTTGCGAAACCATTTTGCTTCTGTCCCACTCGTTTCCGGCAAAAGGCATAAATTCGATAAAACGAATCGAAATCGGCAGAAATTGCGTTAGTTTGACAAAGTCAATAATTTCGTTATCATTAAAACCTTTTATCAAAACTACATTTACTTTTACCTGAAAATCATTATTCAAAAGTAAATGAAGATTATCAATAACTTTCTCAAACTGATTTCTAAGCGTTATAGAATGAAATTTTGACGAAATCAAAGTATCTAAACTCAAATTGATTTTTTTAACCTTAAATTGCTTTAAAACCTCAATATGGCGATCAATTAAAATTCCGTTTGTAGTTATAGAAAGAGAAGTTTCTAAAGTTGATAATTTGGAAATAATCTCTGGAAAATCTTTTCTCAAAAGCGGTTCTCCGCCTGTTAATCTTATTTTGTCAACACCATTTTCTACGAAAGTCTGGGCAATTGCAAAAATCTCATCTGCCGTCATTAAACTGGCTTTAGGAGACAAGGCAATTCCGTCGGCAGGCATGCAGTACGTACAACGCAGATTGCATTTCTCCAACAGCGAAATACGCAAGTAATTGTGTTTTCGCCCAAAATCATCCGTTAAAACCGTGTTAGAGGCTGTCATGATTTTTACCTTTTAAAATATGAAAAACGTGCAAAAGATGCGGAAAAACTGCATCCATAGATTCTCTTGCTCCGTTTGTTGAACCTGGCAAAGCCAAAACTAAACTTTTACCTAAAGTTCCTGCAACTGTTCGTGATAACATTGCGTACGGCATTCTTTGTTGCCCGTAATCGCGAATTGCTTCTTCTATTCCCGGAATTCTGCTTTCTAATAATGGTGAAAGCGCTTCTGGCGTTACATCTCGTGGAGATAAACCTGTTCCGCCCGTAAAAATTACCAATTGATTTTCTTTCGAAAAAGCTAATGTTCTTTCCTGAATCACATCAATTTCGTCAGGAATAATTTCGTAATGTCCGGTTTCTACTCCGTAAGACGTTAGTTTTTCTACGATTATTTTTCCCGAGCGATCTTCTTTATCGCCCGCAAAAATCGAATCGGAACAAACAAAAACCGCGGCTTTTATTACGTTCGGAAATTTATTTTTAAAAGACGATTTTCCGCCTTCTTTATTGATCAATTTAATGGTCGAAATTTCAATTTCTTTGTCAATTGGTTTCAGCATATCGTACATAGTCAGCGCCACAATCGATGCGCCGTGCATGGCCTCAACCTCAACTCCGGTTTTGTAAACGGTTTTTACGTTGAAAATAATTTCAATCGTTAAACCTTCAATTTTATATTCTACCGAAGTAAATTCAATTGGAAGCGGATGACAGTCCGGAATTGATAAATGCGTGTTTTTTACCGCAAATAATCCGGCTGTTTTAGCCATTTCAAAAACATTTCCTTTTGGCACCAGATTATTTACAACGGCATCAATTGTTTCCTGTTTGCTTACTTTTACAATTGCAGTTGCGGTTGCTGTTCTTAATGTGCTTATTTTATGCGTTATATCAACCATTTATTAGGTATTTTGCTTCCAGGTGAAAGCGCCATTTTCAAATATTTCTTTACCAAAAATCGGCACATCAGTTTTAATCCAGTTTACGATTGCTTCTGTCGCTTCATAAACTTGTTTTCTTCTTGTTGCCGAAACAAATACAAACAAACATATTTCGCCTGCTTTTACAACACCCAAACTGTGGTAAATGTGCATGCAGGTTAAATCGAATTTTGCGAATGCCTTTTCTCTAATCGTGTGCAAAGCTTCATTCGCCATATCGGTGTAAGCCGAATAATCAATCGCGGCAACGGTATTCTCATGAATTACATCTGCGCGAACTTGTCCCAGAAAAATATTGTGCGCACCAATCGTATGTTTCGATTGGTGTTTGGCAATTGACTCCGCTATAAATTCGGGAGAAATTGGTCCTTCTACAAATACATTTTTACTCATTTTTTATGTTTTTTAGCCAGCTTATAGAATTAGTTTTCTCGCATATTTTGCTGATTTCCAATGGTACTAATTTCAATTTTATCAAAATTAGATCTGCTCAATCTGCAAAATCTGCGAGAGAAAATCCTTTTAATCTGTGGCTATACTTTTTCTTTTAATAATTGCCTCATTGCCAAAGCACCGCCAGCAATACTTTTTACGTTTTTAAATTTCTTTCTCTGAAATAATTCAACTGCGATTTTGCTTCTTATTCCGGATTGACAGAAAACGTAAATGGTTTTATTTTTATCTAAATTTTCAATTTCGTTTTCCAGCTGAATTAACGGAATCTGAATACTATTTTTTAAATTTATTTTCGGAAGTTCATCTTCATTTCGAACATCTAAAAAGAGAATTTCTTCCAGATCCATTTTACTTAAAGCAACTTCAGCATCAATTTCTTCAACTTGATTTTCTACTGTTTTATATTTTTCTTCGAAAGCAATTTTATCTAATTTGAAATCACTGTTTTTTTCGAAATCATATTTTTGCTGTTCATTATTTAGAATATTGTAAACCAATAATTTTCCATTTAAAACTTCTCCTATTTCCAGAATCATTTTAATTACTTCATTGGCTTGAAACATTCCGATAATTCCAACCGAAATGCCTATTACACCGGCATCTTCACAATTTAATGATCTGTTGTTTTCGTTTGGAAACAAACATCTGTACGTTGGTCCGTTTTGATAATTAAAAACCGAAACCTGACCTTCAAATCTAAAAATAGATCCGTAAACCATTGGTTTATTTGCAATTAAGCAAGCATCGTTTATAAGATATTTTATGGATAAATTATCTGTGGCGTCCACCACAATATCGTATTTTTCAAATAATTGAATTGCATTTTCTCCAGAAAGCCATTCTGCAATCGCATTGACTTTTATCAGCGGATTTAATTCTGAAAGCATTGTTTTTGCTTCTTCAGCTTTATATTTCCCTACCGATGAACTTTTATAAATTACTTGTCTTTGCAGGTTTGAAATTTCGACAACATCATCATCAACAATTCCGATTTCGCCAACGCCTGCAGCCGCCAAATACGGAAGAACCGCTGCACCCAGACCACCTGCACCAATAACTAAAACTTTAGCTTTGGCGAGTTTTTCCTGTCCATTTTCTCCAATTTCGGGAAGAATTATTTGTCTGTTATAACGATGTGACGCATTCATAAAATCAATTTTTAACCTCCTGCAAAAGGCGGTAACAAAGCCACAACATCAGTCGATTTTAACTGATAATCTGCTGCTTTTTGAATTATTTTCTGGTTTACTGCTACGCTGAATGTCATTGCCTCAAATTGGTATTTTTCTTCTAAATCCTGCAATAAAACCTGCAGTGAAATATCCGAAGAAGTTACTTTTTCGAAAGCGCATTTTGTTTTTTCAGCGACAGCTCCAAAATATTTAATCTCAATCATTATTCTAAATTTAAATTTTGAAAAATAAATTCATCTTCAAAATGCTCCTGAAAATAAGAAGTCAGTTTTGATGTATTTTTCACCACTTCTCCAATCACAATAATGGCTGGCGAAGAGATATTATTTTCGGATACTAATTTAGCGATTGTGCTCATAGTTCCAACCACTTTTTGCTCTGAATTTTTTGTTCCGTTTTGGATAATGGCAATGGGAAGATCATCCGTTCTGTTTTCTTTATAAATCTCGATGATTTCGTTTAGCTTGTGCATTCCCATTAAAATCACAACTGTAGCTGCCGATTTTGAAGCTAAAAGCACATCTTTTGATAATTTATGATCTGAAGTAGTTCCGGTAATTACCCAAAAACTTTCGGCTGTTTTGCGTTGTGTTAAACTGATTCCAACCGTTGCAGGAACTCCAAGCGCAGACGAAATTCCGGGAACAACATCGGCTTCTAAGCCAAATTTTACTGCATATTCGATTTCCTCACTTCCTCTTCCAAAAATAAACGGATCACCGCCTTTTAAACGTACAACATGCCCGTAACGATTGGCCATTGAAACAATTAATTCGTTAATCTGATCTTGTGAATATGCATGACAGCCTAAACGTTTTCCAACAAAAACAATCTCTGCCTGTTCTGCATACTGCAATAATTCTTCGTTGACCAAAGCATCGTATAAAACCACATCGGCATTTTTTAACGCTTTTATGGCTTTAAGCGTAATCAATTCTACATCGCCTGGACCTGCGCCTACAACTGTTAATTTCGGGGTTTTCAAGGTTTTCATACTTCTTAACTTAAATTGATATTCAGGTCGTTTAATTCATCAATCGAATTAATATTGCTTAAATGAAAATTTTCACTTTCATCGATATTGATAATCTGGTGTGGCACTTTTGCAAGCAAATCCATCATTTTTAGTTCGTTTGCATCAATTGCTTCTTTTATTATTGGAAGCGCTTTTTTAGAATAAATTCCAATCAAAGGATGTACTTTACTTTCTGAAGCAAAAACCGTTATTCTGGCTTCTTTTGTATGTTTTGAAATTAATTCTGATAATAATTCGGTAGAAATTAACGGAATATCACAGCTTAAAATCAAATTAAATTCGGTTTCTGAGTTCGTTAGTGCGGTATAAATTCCACCTAGCGGTCCTTTATCTAAAATTATATCTGACATTTTTTGATACGGCAGATAATCGTATTCTTTTGTATTGGTTATCAGTTCAATCTTTTCTGTAATTGGCAAGATTGCTTGAATTATATGTTCTATAAATGGTTTTTGCTGAAACAAAACCAGTCCTTTTTCTGACTGCATTCTCGTGCTTTTTCCGCCGCAAAGAATAAAAACTGTTAGATTTTCCATTGTTTTTTTGTTTCAGGTTTTTCTTTGTTTCAGGTTTCAGGTTTTCCAATCTTTGTCATTTCGAGGAACGAGAAATGACAAACTGATTCAATATTATCTACATAAATAAAATTAAATGATCTCAAGGAAAAATCAACTTAATACTTGCCATTAAAATCACAACTCCTAAAACCATTTTTAATGTTTTGTTAGAGAAATAACCGCTTCCGTAAAATCCTCCTAACATTCCGCCTACAATTGCAATCGGAACTAAATAAAAACTATCCATCGGTATTGTTTTTCCTCCTAAAAGAAAACCCAGCATTCCGGCAAATGAATTCACGAAAATGAATAAACTCGAAATCGCTGCTGATTCTTTTACATTTGCCCATCCTAAAAATAATAAAATCGGACTTAGAATAATTCCACCACCAATTCCTAACATTCCTGATAATAAACCTATTGCAAATCCTATCGCTAATGCAAACGGAAGATTGATTTTTACTTCTTCTTTTTCTTTAAAATTAAAAACTCCAAATAATCTCAAGGCTGCAAACACCAATACAATTCCCAGAATGATTTTATAAACGGTACTGTCTAAAGTAACAAATCCGCCAATAAATGCTGCCGGAATCGAAGCAATTGCAAACGGATAAAAGAGCTTTGGTCTGAAATAATTCTTTCTATAATAAAACAAAAACGAAATACTGGCAACGAATAAATTCAACAACAATGCCGATGGTTTCATAATTGAAATCGGGAATGCAAAAATGCTCATTAGTGCCAAATATCCCGAAGCTCCGCCGTGACCAACACTTGAATATAAGAACGCAATTATAATTAAGGCAAAACTGAAAAGGATTATATTTTCTGAGGTTAATAGGGTCATTTTTTTGTTTTTGTTTCTTTTGTTCCAGGTTTAAAGTTTCAGGTTTTTCAATCTTTGCGATTCCTGCAAGGTTTCCAAAACCTTGTAGGTATAAAAGCTCTACAACATAAAAAATAATAGTTTATCGTAAATACCTACAAGGTTTTGGAAACCTTGCAGGAGCGTGTATCTCGAATCATGAATATCTCTATATGTTTTTATTTATACAGCGCTTCTCATCTTCCACCTCAAAAATCTATTTTCTTTACTCTTTATTCTATTTTCTAAAAAATTCTAAAATCTAATCAATCGGCAATAATGTAACTGATTGTCCTTTTATATAATTTTCTACATTTTCCGGAACGATCAATAAACTGTTTCCCACAGCAAAAGTATTTAGCATTGCGGAACTTTGACTTTCTAAAACGGTCACATTTGTTTCGTCGTATTTTGCTTTTAGAAACAATGTTTTTCCGGTATTGTTTTTAATATCCGAATTTAATTTTCGAACTACTTTTGGTTTATGAATTTCTGCAAATCCCATTCTATTTTTGACTGCCGGCGCAACATAAATATAAAAATTCGTCAGCGATGACGCAGGATTTCCGGGAAGGGCAAAAACTAAAGTTTCACTTTTTGAGCCAAAGAACATCGGTTTTCCCGGTTTTTGATTGATTTTATAGAATAACTCTTTTACGTCGTTTTGCAATAAAGCCTCTTTTACAAAATCATAGTCTCCAACTGAAATTCCGCCCGAAACTAAAACAATATCATTCTTTTTTAGAATGCTTTTTAAAGCTTTTTTAGTCGCTTTTAAATTGTCTTTTACTCTGTAAATTTTCGTTTTTTCAATTCCGATAGTTTGAAGCGCGACTTCTAACATTATGGAATTACTTTCAAATATTTTTCCTTTTTTTAGTTTTTTTCCTGGCGCAACTAATTCATTTCCGGTTACTAAAATGGCAATTTTAGGCTTTTTATAAACTTCGATTTCTGTAATTCCTAAACTGGCCAAAAATCCAATTGCAGCGGGAGTTATGAATGTATTGGCTTCAAAAACAACCTCATCTTTTGCGATTTGTTCTCCTTTTGGGCGAACATTTGACAATTTTTCGGGCATTGTAGCAATTAGAATAGAATCTTTGTTTGCCATTACATGTTCCTGCATTACAACTGTATCTGCGTCGTCGGGAACATAAGCGCCTGTAAATATTCTAATGGCTTGGGTTTCTTTTAATTTTATATTGGAATGATCTCCGGCCTGAGAAATTCCAACAATATCATACTGGTGTCTAATGCTGTGCGTAAAAGCATAACCGTCCATAGCCGACTGACGAAACGGGGGCATATTTATTGGAGAAATTACTTTCTCTGCCAAAACATATCCCAACGCTTTACGAACCTCAATTCGTTTGGTTGGCATTTTAGTACTATTCGCTTCAATTATTGCTATGGCTTCTTCAACTTTGATCATTTGGCTGTTTTATTAAAAGCAAAAAATACTTATCACAAATATAAGTACTTTTACTTAGTTTAGTTCCTTAAAATATCTTAAACTTTTAAAAAATATAAATTTAGCGTAATTACTTTAAATAGATTCAGAAAAAACCAAAATAGCCTTTTTAAATTGAAGATTTCATTTTATTTCCTTTTGAAGTTTCCTGATGGTAAATAATACAACCATGCAAAACCAATAAAAAACAGCACCGCCGAAGCGATAAATGCGGGCAATAATATTTCTTTGTTATTGTCTAAAGCATTATTTAATGATGCATACAAAAGCCAAATCTGAATACTTACATTCAATATTAAAATAAAAATCAAAGTAGAAAGTATATTATTCAATTTATTTGGATTGGAACGGTTCTGACTTCTTCTAAATGTACTCATGGTATATTATTTTAAGTATTATACTGATTAGCTTTCTTTGTTTTTATTTTCGGCTAATGCTTTTACGAAGATTTTATTTTCTTTAAAAAATACTTCTAATTGCGGCAGTGCTCTTGGTGGAGGCCCTGCAATTACATCGCCTGTCATGGCATCAAACGATCCTTCGTGACACGGACAATGTATGATTCCAGTTCCGGGTTTATAAAATACGGAACACGATAAATGGGTACATTTTTGTTCGTAGGCTCTAAAATCACCGCTTTCGAGGTGGACTAAAATATACGGAATTGTACTTCCTTCAATCACAAAACCTCTGGTTCCTCCTACAGGAACTTCTTCTTTATTGCAGATAAAATGTTCGCCTTGTACTTCTTCTTTTGGCAGGAAATAGGCTTTCGCTGCGACAAATCCACTTCCTACCATTAAGCCGCCGGAAACAAAAGTCAGGAATTTGGCAAAATCACGTCGGCTTACCTGAGTTGACTCTTGTTTTTTTATTGGGAAATCTTTTTTCCAGTTTGTATTTAAATTATCTTCTTTAGACATGGATTTTAGATTTAATATATTCTTAATTCATTACTGCCTTTTGGCATCATAATATTGACTTTGGTTTTAACGGTTTCTTGTCCGAAAATGAAAGTGTTTATTGGTGTGCTGTTGGGTCTCATTTCTTCAATTTGTGCTCTTGTTCCGAAGAATAAAGCACCGCTCGGACAAACGGTGGCGCACATCGGTTTTTTACCTACGCTTGTTCGGTCGTAACACATCGTACATTTCATCATCAAATCGTATTCTTCCATTTTTTTGGGAACTCCAAACGGACAAGCCATTACGCAGTTGGAACATCCAATGCATCTTTCTGTATTTGCCGTATGCACGATTCCGTATTCGTCTTGCGAAATTGCATCTGCAGGACAAACATTGGCACAAACCGGATCTTCGCAATGCATACAAACCTGTACTGTGGTCTGAATTGTCGAGGAACGATCTACATAATTTACGCTGATTAAGGATTCTTGTCCGTTTGTCTCGCATTCGGCGCAGGCCATTTCGCAGGCTTTACATCCGATACATCTTTGCAAATCGACAAAGAATTCTTCACTTGTATTAAAATTAGTTAGATTCATGGTGTCATTATTTTACGATTAAATACTTGCGTAAGCTTCAGATTCTTTGGTTGGCGGCGCTATTTTCCCAAGCGGATCAAGCAGACAGGCGCAGACTTTAAACTCTGGAATTTTAGAAATTGGGTCTAAAGTTCCTGGCGTAAGTTGATTTGCCGATTTTGTTCCGGGCCAGTGATACGGAATAAAAACGGTGTCTTTTCGAATCGTTTCTACGATATTTGCCGGAAATATTCCTTCGCCTCTACGCGTTGCAACCCGCACTAATTCTCTTTGTTTTATATTGTATTTTAAAGCCAATTCGGGATGAATTTCTACCATTGGTTCTGGAAACTGATCGACTAATTTCCCAATTCTTCGGGTTTGTGTACCGCTTAAATATTGCGAAACGACGCGTCCTGTTGTTAATGTTATCGGATATTCTTCATCGGTAACTTCTCCCGGTAATTTGTATGGCGCAGGATTAAAATGTGCTTTTCCGTCTGGGGTTTTAAATTTTTTGTCTTCCCATAATCTTGGCGTTCCGGGATGATCTTCTGTTGGGCAAGGCCAGAAAACGCCCATATTTTCTTCGACTTTTTTATAGGTAATTCCAAAATAATCGGCTGTTCCGCCTTTTGAAGCTACTCTTAATTCGTTGAAAATGGCTTCGCTGTTTTCGTACGTAAATTTATCTTCAACGCCCAGTCTTTTGGCTAATTCTAAAAATATCGAAGTATCGGTTCTTGCTTCTCCCGGAGGTGTAACGGCTTGTCTGATTCTGATTACTCTTCCTTCTGCCGAAGTTGTTGTACCTTCTTCTTCTTCCTGTAAAGATCCTGCCAAAACTATATCGGCGTGGCGCGCGGTTTCATTCAAAAAGAAATCAATGCAGACATAAAATTCTAATTTTTCGAGTGCAGACCGAACATAATTATTGTTTGGAAGTGAAACTAACGGATTAAAACAAATCGAAATCAATCCTTTTATTTCTCCGCTGTGAATGGCTTCGATAATTTCATAAGCGGTAAGTCCTTTATGAGGCATATCTTCTTCTTTTATACCCCAAACTTCAGAAATGTATTTTCTGTGTTCGGGATTTTCGATATCACGATTTCCGGGCAATTGATCGCATTTATGACCGTGTTCTCTTCCGCCTTGTCCGTTTCCTTGTCCTGTAATAGTTCCGTAACCGCAATACGGTCTTCCGATTCTTCCAGTTGCCAGAACTAAATTGATACAGCCCAAAACATTATCTACGCCTTTAGAATGATGTTCGATGCCGCGCGCGTGTAACAAGAAACTCGTTTTTGCTTTTCCCCATAATTCGGTTGCGGCTTTTATTTTTTCTTTATCAATTCCGGTAATTTCTTCTGCCCATTCTAAAGTATACTCTTTTACAGCATCAATAGTCTCCTGAAAACCTGATGTATAATTGTCAATAAAATCATGGTCGAGCATATCGTGATCTACTAAATATTTTAGCATTGCGCCGTATAAAGCAGAATCTGTCCCGGGTTTTACATCTAGGTGAATGTCTGCGGTTCGTGCCAACGGAATCATTCTTGGATCAATAACTATTAGTTTTGCACCACGGTCTCTGGCTTTCCAAATCCAATGTGTGAGGGTTGGGAAAGTTTCGCTGATATTGGCTCCCGTAACAATGATCACTTCGGCATATTCTAAATCTGAGTAATTGTTGGAGGCGCGGTCTAAACCAAATGCTTTTTTGTTTCCGGCGCCGGCGCTTACCATGCACAATCTTCCGTTATAATCTAAGTTTCTGGTTTTTAAGGCTACGCGGGCAAATTTTCCAACTAAATAACTTTTTTCATTGGTCAATGAAACTCCAGAAAGCATAGAAAATGCGTGATTGCCATATTTCTCCTGAATTCTTTTTATTTCAGAAATGGTTTTATCCATTGCTTCATCCCAGGTTGTTTTCTCAAAACCTTTTCCTTCAACTCTTTTTAGCGGATGCAAAAGTCGGTCGGGATGATTGTTTTGCAAATATCTTTGAACGCCTTTCGGACACAAACGTCCTTCGTTAAACGGAAATTCCATCCACGGCTCAAAACCTACCACTTTATTTTCTTTTACTAATAATTGAATACCGCATTGCATCCCGCAGAAACAACAATGTGTTTTTACGATTTCGTCTGGTTCATCTCTTCCGTCATAACCGTCTTTTGGTGCGTAATTTAAATGCGGACCAAATGCTTCTATTATTTTTTCTGGGGCTATAGGTAGTTTTGCCATTTTTGCTTTTGTTTTTTTTGTTTCAGACATTTTTTGTTTCAAGTTTCAGGTTTCAAGTTAGTTGGAACCTGAACTTGAAACTTTTAATTATACGCTCAGATTAACATTCCAGTAACTTGAAACTTTAAACCTGAAACCTTAAACTTTATAAATTATCCAAAAAGACTTCCACTTTCTAATCTTGCTTTTAAGTGTGCTTGAGCGAGACGGGATCTTTTTCCTTCGGGGCTTAGGTCGAGATGAGAAGTTCCATCTTCGTGGGTGAAGTCGAAGCCTAATTGTTTGGTTACAATTTTTAAGTCGTCTATATGCAGCTGTGTTGCAAATTCTTCTCCGGTATGTGGGCAGACTGCCATTCCTTTTTTGATTCCTTCTTTTTTGTAAATGTGCGCTCCGATTTGTGCGGGGCGTTGAATAATGTGAAAGAATTTCCCAAACGGAATCCAAATTAAAAACATGATTACGGTTACGGCATGTATTACGGCTAGAAAATCATACGCAAATCCTTTCATAAATTGATAGGAATAGGTCAAACACAAACCTGTTACTGATATGGCGATTAATAAAATTAAAGGCAGTAAATCGCCTTCAAAAGTTTGTGCCGCAATTAATCCCGGATTGGTTAATCTTCTTCTTAAATAATAAACCGAACCTATAATTACCAGCCATGAAGACCAGTTTAAGGCATGAAAAATTAAAAAGGCTAAAAAGGAATTAATTTTAAAATCCATTATTGTAAATCCGAAGAAATGCGCTTCGTAAATCGAAATTGAATTGGGTGCTAGTGTAAAATGTATCCACCCAAACGTTAACGGAATTGTAATTGCAAAAGCGGATAAACAGCCAATTGCGATGCAAAAATGCGCAAACCAACGGTATTTACTTCTGGGATAAATAAATTTCTGAACGACAATATTTCCGACTGATTCTTTTCCTAAGAACCATAAATGAGAAATTATTTTTCCGCTGAATAAAAGCTTCATGCTTCGCTTAAAATACATCCAAGTTGGCGGACGCTGCAACCAAACGGTGTAGCGGTACACTATGCCAAAAAAAGCAAAAACAGTTCCGAATAAATAGGTGATTAATGCTGCATCAAAATTTTGGAGCCGTCTTGATCCCAAAAAAACAAACGCAATTGTGAGTATCGATACGGCCGTTGCAACAAGTAGAGCTTTGGTATTAAAGGTTTTATTTTTCATTTTAAATTAAATTTAAATGATGATAAATTTCTACGCTTTATAATAAATAGAGATTTTAGTTTTTGTGATCAAAATCTTTAGCAAATTCTGGCAATTTCTCTTTCATGAGTTTTACTACAACGCGGTGCATCCAGATGAGGCAGATCAGCGAAATAATTAATATAAATACCCACGAACTGGTCCAGAAACCTGTTGTGCTTAAGAGATATCCAAAAATAATCGGGCCTACAAAACCGCCCAATCCACCGAGTAACCCGACCATACCGCCGATTACGCCGACTTCATTCGGGAAATAATCGGGAATATGTTTGTAAACCGCTGCAGCGCCAATTCCCCACGCGGCACCAATTAAAATAACCAATACCAGATAAACCCACATATTGGCTTCAAAATGTATTTGCGTGATTCCTTCTGCCAATAAATCTTTCTTTTGTATTTGTTGATTTTGTGCTACAACTATTTCCTGCCATGATTTTTTTGAAGGTAAAAATCTGCTGTGTGCTGCGTTTTTATCTTCTTTTGTTATGGAATAAGTTTTCTCGCCAACAACGATTTGATTGTCGGTAATTGAAGTTACAGTTCCGGCTTTAGAAGCTAAAAGTCCCGCTCCCGAAGTGGTTATTTCCATTTTGGGAAACATCAGTAAAAAACTCAAAACTACAGACGAACTCAAAACCCAATACATTACTTTTCTGGCACCAAATCTATCGGATAAAAAACCTCCGTACGCTCTAATTACGCCAGATGGAAGACTAAATAAGGCTGCAAATAATCCTCCGGTTACTAATGTAGTATGATAAACGCTCATAAAATTAGGCAGCAACCATTGCGAAAAGGCAACAAAAGAACCAAAAACCAAAAAATAATAAAGTCCAAAACGCCAGACACGTTTACTGTTTAAGGGTTGTAGTAATTGTTTAACGGTTTTTGACTGTGCTTCTATTTTTTTGTTTTGGGTGAAAATTAAAAAAGCAACTCCCATTACTAATAAGGCGATTCCGTAAATTATTGGCAGCCATTTCCAACCGTTTTCCGGGTCGCTTTCAGAAAATTTGGTTAATAATGTTGGCGCCAGAAATGTCGTTAAAGCCGCGCCGGAACTTCCCATTCCGAAAATTCCAAGTGCTCTTCCCTGCCATTCTTTTGGATACCAAAGTGAAGTGTAACCAACGCCAACAGCAAAACTGGTTCCGACCATTCCGAAGAGAAAACTTAGTATGGCAAACATCCAGAAATTAGTCGCAAAAGGAAGCAAAAACATCGGGATTGAAGATAAAATAAGTAAGGTACAATACACTGGTTTTCCGCCAAATTTATCCGTTAAAATTCCCATTGGCAATCGCATAATTGATCCCGTTAAAATCGGAATTCCTAAGAGCCAGCCAATTTCGACAACGTTCCATTCAAAAATGCCGCGATCATTTAGAAAAGTAATCAAAACGCCATTGATAGTCCAGCAGGCAAAACAAACCATAAAGGCCAATGTATTGAAGAAAAGAATGCGATGAGATTGAGAAAGATTTGCCATATAAAATAGTGTTATAAATTATACTTAAAAACTGATTCTATTTTCAACTTAAAACAGCGAAGTAAAAAGTGCTGTTTTTTTAAACGACTTAAAATTAGCAAAAATTCTCACAAATAATTAATTCTGTATCAATTATTTACATACTTACAAACGTTTTATAAACCATATAAGTTATATAAGTAAATATAAGTCCCATTGTTAAATGAACTTATATCATTTATATGGTTTAAAATTGACACTTCTTATTTTATAAAATTTGAGTAATTTTCTAATCTTGTCTTTCTCAGACGTTTTGAGTGCGTTTATTGGAATCTCTAAGGCTTTAAAAATTAGAAAATTAAGTATAAAATACTACATTTTTAAAGCGTTTAAAAAAGATTTTTTAACTTTTGTTTCATTATTGAAATTTTATATAAATTATTGAAAATCAAATATTTAAATATCAAAATCGATGTAAATTTTCTTCTAAATTGTGCTTCCAAAAAAAATAATTACATAATTTTTTGGATTTTATTATATTAAAATTAACTTTGTCTATAGAATTAGTAGAGTTTAAATAATGATTTAAAACATAAAAAACTATATTTTGAAAACAACAGAGAACATATCGTTTTACATTCTTCCTAAAAAATTTACATATAACATGTTTTGTTATATGTGCATCTGTTGTTGATTCTATTCTTTTGAATGATTCGTTTTCACCTAAATATAAAAAACGAATTTTTTAAAAACACCACCAAAAAACATTTACTGAAATTTCAAAAATCTATTGGATGCATAAATCTGCTTCAACAGGATCGTTGAAACTATACCTATAATCCAGATTTAATTAACTAAAAACTAAAAAAACTAAGATGAAAATAATGCATACCTGCTGTTGTAAATAAAAAAAGCCATTTCTGCGGCAACAGAAATGGCGAGGCTTAAAGAACATTTATCACTAAATCAAGGAAACAATTAGAGGACTGAAAATTCAGTTCTCAGGGCGCCTTGTTAATTACTTAAAACCAGTACAAAGAAATGAAAAAAAATTTAAAAATATACTCATTCCTATTTCTCTTGCTTTTATCGGCGGGAATTAATGCTCAAAATACAACACCGCTGATACAATCAAAACTAGACGGAACTGTTGTAGATGATATTACAAATCAGCCCATTATAGGCGCTTCAATAACTATTAAAGGAACTACACACGGAGTTCAGACCGATGCAGAAGGAAAATTTTATTTTCAAACAGGTCAGAAATTACCATACACTTTATTGGTAAGTTACATTGGATACAAAAAATTAGAGATAATTGTTGAAAAAAATCCGGTTACGATTCATCTAAAAGAAGAACGTCAGGAACTAGACGAATTGGTTGTTGTTGGCTACGGAACTCAAAAGAGAAAAGATATTACAGGTTCTGTAGCGTCGGTTCCTAAAGCAAATCTGGCTCAGGTTTCGGCATCGGCAGACAATTTATTAAGAGGCGCCATTCCGGGAGTTGTAGTTACGCAAAGTTCGGGTCGTCCGGGTGCTTCTTCGAGTGTACGTATTAGAGGAGGAAATTCGATTACAGCAGGAAATGAACCGCTGTATGTAGTTGACGGAATTTTAATTTATAATGACAATAATAATAGTACCGCAGGGGTACAGTTTTCTGGTGCAACTGTCAATGTATTATCTACCATTAACCCAGCTGATATCGAGTCGATTGAAGTCTTAAAAGATGCTTCTGCAACGGCTATTTATGGTTCTAGAGGAGCAAATGGTGTGGTTATTATTACAACAAAAAAGGGTACAAAAGGACAAGATAATATTTCGTACCAAGGCTATTTTGGATTTCAGGATGTTACCAAAAAATTAAGATTAATGGGCGCAAGCGAATGGGCAAGTTTAAGAAACGATGTTCAGGCAAGTATTGGTCAGGCTCCTTCTTTTACAGCTGCGCAAATCGAAGCGCTAAAAACTTCTGGCGGTTACGACTGGCAGTCGGCAGCTTTTAGAACTGCTGCTCCAGTTCAGAACCATCAATTGTCTTTTTCTGGCGGAGACGAACGTTCCCGATATTCTGTTTCGGCAGGTTATTTTGATCAGGAAGGTGTTGTAATTGGATCTGATTTTAAAAGAATTTCGCTTCGTGCTAATCTGGAAAGAAACTATTCACAGAACTTCAAATTTGGCGTAAATGCAAATTATACTAATTCTACTTCTAATGGTTTAGGAACAAATGGAGGTTCGAGTTCAGGAAGACAGCCAAACCCAATTGTAAGTGCCGTTTTGACTGCTCCTGTTGTGCCTATTAAAAACGCTGACGGAAGTTATAATGTTACGAATAATCCTTATGCCACTTCCGTGAATGGTTTTGTACCAAATCCGATTAATGATTTGGAAAACACAACCAACGAAACCAAAATTAATAGAATCCTTACGAGTTTATTTGGTGAATACAAAATCACTAAAAAATTGGTTGCAAAAGTTGCCGTGAGCGGTGACGTAATTGATACAAAGCAAAATTATTATGCTCCTGCAAATACCACCAATGGTGCGGGAACAAAAGGACTGGCTTCTGTTGGTGATCGTTTGGTAAGTTCTGTTTTGAATGAAAACACGCTGAATTACAATACTACTTTTGGTGATAATCATAAATTCTCTGCTTTGGCAGGATATACGCTTCAATATACAAAAGGCGAAGTGGTAAATGCGGGCGCAAATACATTTGTAAATGATGCTAATGAATATAACGCGCTGCAAGACGGTGTGGCGGTAAAACCATACAGCGATGCTTTTGAAAGTGTATTAAAATCATACTTAACTAGAATAAATTATTCCTATAAAAACCGCTATAATTTTACGGTTTCTGCGCGTGCCGATGGTTCGTCTCGATTTGGTTCTGAGTCGCTTTGGGGTTATTTCCCATCAGCTGGATTTTCATGGAATATTACTGAAGAAGGTTTTGCGCAAAACATTAAAGGTGTGACTGAAGCTAAACTTAGATTGAGCGCCGGAACAACCGGAAATCAGGAAATTGGAAATTACCTTTCTTTAGCTTCTATCGGTTCTGTAAATTATTCTTTTGGCGGAACGCTGCAAACGGGTCTTGCTCCTACCCGATTGGCAAATCCGGATTTGAAATGGGAAAAAACAAATCAGTATAATATTGGTTTAGACTTGTCTTTATTAGACCGAAAAATCAATTTTGTTTTTGATGTTTATTACAAGAAAACAAACGATTTATTGATTAACGTTCCTGTGCCTCTTGTTTCTGGTTATTCTACCGTCCTTCAGAATATTGGAGGTGTTACAAACAAAGGAATTGAAATTGGTTTGATTACTGAAAACCTGAAATCGGAACATTTTTCTTGGAATTCTAACTTCGTGTTTGCAACCAATAAAAATGAAGTTGTTGCAATAGGAAATGGCGTTGATTCTTTTTTCCCTGTAGTGCCAAATGGCTCATTATTACAGCAGCAACCTGTAATTGTAAAAGTGGGAAAACCTTTGGGAACTTTCTGGGGATACAAAACAGACGGAATTTTTCAGACTCAGGAAGAAATCAATACACAGCCAAAAATAAACAGTTTGGCTAATACTAAAATTGGTGACAGAAGATATGTTGACACGAATGGCGACGGAATTATTTCGGCTGCAGATAAAGGCGATTTGGGAACTTCTCAGCCAAAATTTACGGCAAGTATCAGCAACTCGGTTTCTTATCACGATTTTGATCTTCAATTCAATTTTCAAGGATCTTACGGCGGAAAAATCTTTAACGCTTTAAATCAGCAGTTAGAAATCTCTACGCTTGGTACCAATGCTGCAGCAACTTTGGAAGATCGCTGGACGCCAACAAACCCAAGCAACAGTATTCCGAGAGCGTCAAGTTCACCACTTGGAATTGTTTCTGAGCGTTACGTAGAAGATGCCTCTTTCGTGAGATTAAAATTGGTGACTTTGGGTTACACTTTACCTAAAAGCATTTCTTCTAAACTGGGAACAAAAAGCGTAAAATTTTATGTTTCTGCAGAAAACTTAGTGACATGGACAAAATACACGGGTTACGATCCAGAAGTAAGTTCCTACGAGCAAAACAATTTATATCCTGGAATTGACTTTGGTTCTTACCCGAACTCAAGAACCTTTATTTCAGGCATAAACGTAACCTTCTAAATAAAAATCAACGATGAAAAATATATTCACAACATTTATACTTAGTGCCACTTTACTTGTATCGTGCACAGAATTAGAGGTCACTCCAACCTCTTTTGTAACCGAAGATAATTTCTTTAATACCCAAGACGATGCCGTAGCAAGCGTAACTGCAGTTTATGCTTCTTTAAGCCTTGATCCGGGCGAGCAGAGTTTATTCGGAAGAAATTTATATTTCCTTACCGACATGGCTACAGATTATGCAGCGGCGGGAGTTTCTGCTACAAATCCGCAAGTTAGGGCTTTGAGCAGTTTAACGCATGATGCAACTTCAGATCGTGTGCAGGTAGCTTGGCGCCAGATTTATGCGGGAATTAACAGAGCAAATGTTTCTATAGATAATATTCCGAAAGTAACGGGTTCTGATGTTGTAAAAACTAGATTAATTAATGAAGCTAAATTTATCAGAGCTTTACTATACTTTCAGGCTGTGCGTCTTTGGGGCGGCGTTCCGATTGTTTTGCACGAACCAACTTCTATTGCGGTCGAAAGTTTAAAATCGAAAAGAGCAACAGTTGACGAAGTTTACACACAAATTATTACAGATTTAAAAGATGCGGAAGCTTTGCCGGCAACTTACACCGCAGCAGACGCCGGACGTGCTACTTCTGGTGCTGCAAAAGCAATTTTAGCTAAAGTGTATTTGACTAGAAAAGATTGGCCAAACGCAATTTTAAAATCAAATGAAGTAATTAATGGCGGTTACGGATATGCGCTTTTTGAAAATTTTCAGGACATTTTTACTAAAACCAAAAAGAACGGAAAAGAACATATTTTCTCTGTGCAGTTTGAACCAAACCAAGCAGGAAACGGTTCTAGCGGAAGTACTTTTCAAGCGACAGCTTTTACAGGATTTACAGCGACAGAACCTGCAGATATTATCTCAGACGTCGCTTTATTTTACGATATCTACGATGCTGCAGATACGAGAAGAGATATCAGTTATGCCAAACAACTGCTTAATCCGGCTACAGGAACGTTGTATACTTTTCCTAAACCAATTTTCAAAAAATACTTAGACGTTACCAATTTGGCAACTCCGGGTAATACGGCGATCAACTTTCCGGTTATTCGTTATGCAGACATCTTATTGTCTTTAGCGGAAGCGATAAATGAGCAATCTGGCCCCAACCCACAAGCTTACGAATTACTAAATCAGGTGAGACGAAGAGCGTACGGAAAAGCCATTGCTACCCCAGATGTTACAGTAGATAAATCGGGATTAACGCAGGTAACTTTTAGAGCAGCAATTCAGGAAGAACGCAAAAAAGAATTTGTTCAGGAAGGACAACGATGGTTCGACTTAGTACGCTGGGGAACATTGGTTACCGAAGTAAAAAAAGTAACGGCTAAAAACTCTGTTTCAGAAAGAAATAATTTATACCCGATTCCGCAAAGCGAAAGAAATATAGATCCTGTAGGATTACCACAAAACCCTGGATATTAATACAACAAAATGATTAAAAAACTGTTCATCCTCGCCCTATTAGTTGTTGCGCAATTTCAGCTATTTGCACAGAAAAAGCAGCCTAACATCATCATCATTTTGGCAGATGATTTAGGTTTCTCAGATATTGGTGCTTTTGGCTCAGAAATTAAAACTCCAAACTTGAATAAGCTCGCTAAAAACGGGCTTATTATAAAGCAGTTTTATAATGCAGGACGCTGCTGTCCTTCTCGGGCTTCATTACTTACGGGCTTGTATGCACATCAGGCGGGTGTTGGTGATATGGTTCAGGACAAGGGGTTTCCTGCTTATCAGGGCTATTTAAACGATCATTGTATCACGATTGGGCAGGCACTCAAACAGGCAGGATACAACACTATAGTTTCTGGAAAATGGCACGTTGGTTTAGTACCATCAGCCTGGGCAGTTAATCGGGGGTTTGATGATTCATTTACGTTACAAAATAATGGAAGCAGTTATTTTAACTCGCAGCCTTTGTACAACGACGGAAGAAGCATCACTTTTTTGAAAGGAGATAAAGAAATTATCCGCACAGATACTTCTACTTATTTAACTCAGGAAATTACCAATTTCGCCATTAATTCTTTAGAAAAACAGCGAAATCAAGAACGTCCTTTCTTTCTTTATGTGGCTTATAATGCGCCGCATTGGCCCATTCAGGCATTACCGGAAGATATTGCAAAATACAAAGGTAAATACATGAAAGGCTGGGACAAATTGAGAGCAGATCGTTTTAAAAAATTAAAAGAACAAGCGATCATTGATAAAAATTGGGACTTATCTAATCGTTTTGAAAAAGTACCCGATTGGGAAAAGCTAAGTGCCGAAGAAAAAAATAAATGGGATACCCGAATGGCAATTTACGCTGCCATGATCGACAGAATGGATGCCGGAATTGGAGAAATATTGCAGAAAGTCAAGTCTTTGGGAGAAGAAGATGATACTCTTGTTCTTTTTCTTTCGGATAATGGCGGAAGTGCCGATGATGTAAAAAACTGGAATTATGTTATACAAAAAAATGGAACAGCAGGTTCGACTGCGTCAATTGATAGTTACGAAAGTCCGTGGGGAAATGTGAGCAACACACCTTTTCAATTATTCAAAAAGAATACCCACGAAGGCGGCATTGCTTCTCCTTTTATTGCGTATTACCCAAACCATATTAAGGCAGGCACAGTAAGCAACAGAGTAAGTCATTTGATTGATATTTTTCCAACTTGTCTGGAATATGCTGGTTTTCAATATCCTGATTCTTTTAAAGGAAAAAATCTTATACCCTTAGAAGGCATCAGCTTAAAAAAGGAATTCGAAGGACAACAATCTGATGCACATGAAGCCTTGTTTTGGGAACATGAAGGCAGTAAAGCAGTAAGAAAAGGAAATTGGAAAGCAGTAGCTGAAAACAATCAGCCTTGGGAATTGTACAATCTTGAAACAGATCGAACAGAAACAAAAAACGCTGCAAAATTAGAACCACAACTGCTCCAAACCCTAATTGACTTACATCAGCAATGGTCAGTAAAAGTAGGTGTCGAAGATTGGAATAAAATAAAATAGTAATTACAGAAATTCTATAAGTAATATTAATTAACCCTAATAAACTATTAAAATGAAAAACTTTAAAAATAAAACAACAATCAAAAGTCCGCAGAAAGGACTTTTGATTGCGGCTTTACTAGTCGCACAATTCGGATTTTCACAAACAAACTCGGAAACCGAATTTAAAGGTACAATCGGAAAAACACTTGCCGATTCTAAAGAATATTGGCCAGAGCCCGTTACTGCGCCAAAAGGTGCTCCAAATGTAGTTTGGATTTTGCTTGATGATGTTGGATTTGGAGCTTCAAGTGCTTTTGGAGGTTTAATCCAAACGCCAACTTTTGATGAATTGGCCAATAACGGTTTACGATACACCAACTTTCACACCACTGCGATTTGTGCCCCAACTCGTGCTGCATTATTAACGGGAAGAAATTCTGGAAGAGTACACGTAAGCGGTTTTTCTCATACGATTTTATCGGCTGGTTTCCCAGGTTGGGACGGAAGAATTCCGGCTGATAAGGGAACGATCGCGGAGATTTTACGTGCAAACGGATACAACACTTTTGCTGTTGGTAAATATGGTGTAACACCAGACGAAGACGCAACAGATGCAGGCCCTTTTGACAGATGGCCAACCGGAAAAGGTTTTGATCATTTTTATGGATTTTTAGGTTCGCAAACCGATCAGTACAATCCGGATTTGGTAGAAGATCAGGTTCATATCAAACCAGACGGACGTCACTTAAACGAATTAATTACAGATAAAGCGATTAGTTATATCCAAAAACAACAAAAAGCAGCACCGGGCAAACCATTCTTTTTATACTATGCGCCGGGAGCAGCGCACGCACCTCATCAGGTAGCAACAAAATGGAGCGATCCATATAAAGGAAAATTTGATGACGGCTGGGATGCTTACCGCGAAAAAGTAATTGCTAACCAAAAGAAATTAGGTGTAATTCCAAATAATGCTGTTTTACCAGAACGCAATCCGTTGATTACAGATTGGAAAAAATTAACTCCAGACCAAAAGAAAGTATATGCTAGATTTATGGAAGTATATGCAGGATTCTTAACCTATACCGATTACGAAGTAGGTCGCGTGGTTAATTATTTAAAAGAAAGTGGTCAGCTAGAAAATACTGTAATCTTTGTTGCTATTGGAGATAACGGAGCAAGTAAAGAAGGAACAACGGAAGGAACTATCAACCAAAGTTTGTTTTCTCAAGGAACTTCTGACGATGAAAACCTAAAGAAAAACTTAGCCAACATTGACGAAATTGGAACTGCAAAAGGTTTAAATACAAACTATCCTCTTGGTTGGGCGCAGGCAACGAATGTTCCTTTTAAAAACTGGAAACAAGATGCACAATCTGAAGGTGGAACACATAATCCGCTGATTGTTTTTTATCCAAAAGGAATAAAAGAAAAAGGCGGTATTAGAAATCAATACAGCCACGTAACCGATTTATTGCCAACAACATTGGATATTGCCGGAATCAAAGCGCCGGAATATATCAATAATGTAAAACAGGATATTATTCAGGGATCAACTTTGTATGCTTCTTTGAATGATCCAAAAGCAGAATCTTTACACAAAGTGCAGTATTACTACATTTTCGGAAACAGAGCCATTTACAAAGATGGATGGAAAGCCGGAGCAGCGCATTTACCAGATTCTTTCGCAGTGAAAAAAGCATTAGGTAAAGACGAAAAACCTGTTGCAAGTAATTTTGATACTGATGTTTGGGAACTTTATAATCTAAACGAAGACTTTAACGAGCGAAACAACCTTGCAAAAAAATATCCAGAAAAATTAGCCGAGCTGAAACAATTGTTTGACGAACAGGCAAAAGAAAATAATGTTTATCCATTAATTGACTGGCAGGATGTGTACAACAGAAGAATACACAATACCGGAGCAGATAAAGGTAAAACATTACAAGATTTAGTAAAACAAGTAACTAAACCGGGAAGTGCCGGAAGCAGTAATTAATAATAGATTTTAAATTCCTGCAAGGTTTAATAAACCTTGTAGGTTTTTTATACATCTCGATTATTACTATCGAATTTATATCTACAAGGTTTTGAAAACCTTGCAGGAAACATCGAATTAATAAAAAACTGCGTCTTTAAATTCTATAAAATCTATAGAATTTATTAACTAAAAAATTAAAATCATGAGAAAAGCAGATTATCAAGTTATCGGAAAAAAAGTTGTCGTAGGGGCAATTGTATTTTTAGTACCGCTGGTTATTTTGGCCGGAGGTTTAGCATTAATAAATCAATTTTTAAAATAGAAAATCATGGGAGTTACTCAAAATCCACAGAAAAATTTAACGAGAGACTTAGCTATAAGTCTTTTTATATACACTTTACCAGTATTGGCGATTTATCTTTATTTTAAATTAAGTAACGGCGTAATCGCAGAATCGCATCTTACACTGCCGTCATTTCTAGAATTCGCAAAACCTGCATTTGTAAACATTCGTTCTTGGGGACTTATTGTTTTTATGCTTGTTTTGGGCGCAATAGAATTTGCCGCAGGTTTATACGATGATGAATGGACAGGCGAAGAACGCAAAATAGATATTATTTGTTTTCTGGCTCCAAAACTGCTTTTACCGCCGGTAATTGCATTTTTCAGCTTAACAGCATTGCCTTATTTAATTCCGAATTTAGAAAACACACTTTCATGGGTTCCGTTTTGGGGAGGATTTTTCCTGATTGCCGTTGCCGATGATTTAACGCAATATTGGTACCACCGTTTACACCACCAAGTACCGTTTTTATGGCGTTTTCACAGAACACATCATTCAGCTCCGTACATGGGAATGGCAATGGCGTCAAGACAAAACTTTATTTATACCGTTTTGTTTTCTCAAATTTATTTAACGGCAACTTTAACCTACTTAGGACTTGGACTTCCTGCCCTATTTGTTACGGTTATAAAAAGTGTGATTACACTAGGTGCACATTCTAGCATTGCGTGGGACAAACCATTTTACAAATACAGAGTTTTACATCCAATTGCATGGGTTTTAGAACGTTTAATTTCTACTCCGGCAACGCACCACGCGCATCACGCCGATACAAGCGGAGACGGTGTTGGACATTTTAAAGGCAACTTCGGAAACATGTTTTTCCTTTGGGATGTCATTTTTGGAACGGGTTTAATTACTAGAAAATTCCCAAAATCATACGGAATGAAATCGTACAAACAAGAAGAATGGTACGCACAATTTCTGTGGCCGATATTCAAATCTAAAAAAGAAGGAAGCGCATTAGCAGACGGGGTTTTAGCAGTTCCGGTTAAGCAAAAAGTAGAAACTCCTGTTCTCGTTACAGTTCCAACCGAAGGTTATTTAGAGCAAGTATAATATGAAAAATATCCTTAAACAAAGTTTAACAGCAATTGTATTTCTATTTACAATTGCTGTTTTCTCGCAAAATAAAAGCGCAAATACGATTTCACTAGCGGAATATTATTTAAAAATTCAAAATGAGAAAAACCCTCAGATTATTGATGCGCGCGGTCCCGAAGAATTTGCGTTGAACCATATTAAAGGCGCTCTAAATTTTAATTTAGAATCTAAAGATTATGCTGCACGTATTGCAGCTTTAGACAAAACGAAACCTGTTTTTACCTATTCGATCGGAGCAGGAAGAAGCGTTTGGCTGGCTGATGATTTATTAAAAAAAGGCTTTAAAGAAGCGTACAGTTTAGAAGGCGGCATCGCGAACTGGATTGGCGCCGGAAAACCTTTTTATTCTAATAGTAAAAGCAAATTAACTCTGGTAGAATACAACAAAATCATTGCAGAAAACAAAGATGTTTTGGTTGATATTGGTTCTATATATTGTGGTGCCTGCAAAAAAGTAAAACCCGTTTTAGAAACTATTAAAGCGCAATACGGAGCTAATCTGAAAATTATAGAAATTGATCTGGAAGACAGCCCGCAAGTTATTGCCGATTTAAAAACGATAAAAGTTTTCCCGACTTTGATTTTATACAAAAACGGAAAAATTGTTTTTAAGAAAGATGGTTTGGGAGATTTAAAAAACGACGTTGATGTGGCTTTGGCTTCTAAGTAGCACGAATGAAGAACTTTGTCAAAGTTTTAAACTTTGACAGAGCTGCCACAAACTAAATATTAAAAAACCAAAAATAAAAACTATGGCAAAAATCAAATTCAAAAAGAAAATTGTTTTCCCTATAATTGCTGTACTTTTTCTTATCGCTTTATTTCTGTTTTGGCCTCTAAATACCAACGGAAAATTAATAGAAGAAAACAAAAAACTGGCAGAAGGAAAAAAAGCTTTTTTGGCTGAGAAAGTTTCGGATACTTTTAAAGGAAAAAAACCAAATATCATCATTCTTCTTGCAGATGATTTAGGCAAATATGATATTTCGCTCTACGGCGGAAAATCTACACCAACTCCCCAAATTGATTCGCTGGCAGCATCGGGCGCGACTTTTACACAAGGTTACGCCTCTTCTTCTATTTGTTCACCATCGCGAGCGGGTTTGATTACAGGTCGTTATCAGGAACGTTTCGGACACGAATACCAGCCGGGAGACCGATATCCAAAAAACAACTTAGAATATTATGCTTTTAAGTATCTTATAAATACGAATAACTGGAAACTGAATCCTAAAATTGAATATCCAAATGAGGCATCGATTGCCACTCAGGGTTTACCTAAATCTGAAATTACTTTTGCAGATTTAGCCAAAAAACAAGGATACAGCACCGCCATTATCGGAAAATGGCATTTGGGTCACAACAAAGGATTTTTTCCTTTAGACCGTGGTTTCGATTATCACTACGGATTTTATCAGGCATTCTCATTGTATATTCCAGAAGACGAAAATCCGGATATCATCAACCATCATCATAAAGATTTTACCGATAAAACGATTTGGGGTAACGGCCGTGTCGGCATTGGACAAATTCGACGCGATACTACTATTATTAGAGAGAAAGCTTATTTAACAGAAAAATTTGCTGAAGAAGCCGAAGCTTTTATCGATAAAAATAAAACAAAACCGTTTTTGCTATACGTTCCGTTTAATGCGCCACACACGCCATTTCAGGTTCGCAAAAAATACTACGATCGTTTTCCGAATGTAAAAGACGAAAACAAACGCGTTTATTTTGCTATGATCAGCGCCTTAGACGATGCAATTGGAAGAATTAGAGCAAAAATTAAAAAAGAAGGCCTTGAAGAAAATACTTTAATCTTTTTTGCCAGCGATAACGGTGGCGCCGATTATACTTTTGCGACAACAAATGCACCCTTAAAAGGCGGTAAATTTTCTCATTTTGAAGGCGGTATAAATGTTCCGTTTGCACTTTCGTGGAAGGGAAAAATCAAACCAAATACGGTTTATAAAACTCCGGTAAGTACTTTGGATATTTTTAGCACCGTTGCATCTGCCCTACATTCTGATCTCCCAAAAGACAGAACTTATGATGGTGTTGATCTTGTAAAAGTTGTAAATAGTAATACCGAAGCGCACAAAAATTTATACTGGCGTTCTGGCGATGCAAAAGCAATACGAAGTGGCGATTGGAAATTAATTATCAGCGGAAAAACACACGAAAAATGGCTTTATAATATTGCCAAAGATCAATCTGAAACTACAGATCTTGCACAGCAAAATCCAGAAAAAGTAAAAGAATTACAAACGGCTTTACAAACTTGGGAAAAAGGACTTATTAAACCACTTTGGCCCAACTTAACATATTATGAATTCGATTTTGGAAAACAAAAATATTTTGTGGACTTGTAAAAAGTTATGAGTTATGAGTCCCGTATCGCTCCTGCAAGGTTTCCAAAACCTTGTAGGTGTTTTACGTTTCGTTTTATCTCTCCTGCAAGGTTTCCAAAAACTTGTAGGTATTTTTACGTTTCGCTGATTACGCTTAAATTATACCTACAAGGTTTTGGAAACCTTGCAGGAAAACTCATAACTCATAATTTATAACTCAAAACTATTATTAAAAAACGTACAAAAGCTATTTTTTAATAATAGTTTTTTTTCGTTTTTACGAAAACGTAATAATAGACAACAAACTACTCTATTTCAATAGTTTAAACAAACAATTTACTTTCTAAAAAAGGTATTCATTTCCTCTCTTTTTCAAAAAAATTAAAGAATCTTTTGGTTTTCATTATAATAAATTTAACTTTGTCTATAGGATTAGTAGAGTATAAAACCTAAACAACTACATTTTGAAAACAACCGAAACCAAAACACATTACAATCTTCCAAAAAAATATACTTATAATACTTTTTATTATATGTATTTCTGTTGTTAATTCCTCACAAACTTTTTTCTTTTCCTCGGTTTATTATTTTTAAAATCGAACTAAAAGAAACGCTCATAAATCGTCACGCTTCCTGATTAATCTGATGTAGGTGCTGCATCTAAAAGGAAATAGCGTAAACATTATAAATCAAAAAAAATAATAACTAAATAAAAACAAAATGACTCAGATGCAACAACTTCCTTCATAGCAAAGTCATTTTCTGCGGCAACAGAAAATGAATAAGACTTAAAGAACATTTATCACTTAAAAAAAGAAAATTGAAAATTGAGCAATCAACTTTCTATGCCTTTTTATTATTAAAATCCAACCCATAATGAACAAGCAATTCAACATTCTTGTGTCGTTCTGCATTTTCTTAATTTCTATCGGAATTAAAGCGCAAAACGCACAGCCCACAATAAATTCAACCTTAAACGGTACCGTAATTGATCAGGTCACCAACCAGCCGATACCAGGAGTTACAGTTCAGATAAAAGGAACAACACACAGCGCTGTAACCGATTTAGATGGAAAATTTTATTTCCAGACGGGGCAAAAATTCCCTTATACACTCGTTGTTAGTTACATTGGTTATATAACTGTAACACAAGACGCTACTACAGATTTTGTACAAATTTCATTAAAAGAAGATGTAAAAGAACTCGATGAAATTGTCATAATTGGATACGGTAGCACCACCAAAAAAGATTACACTGGCGCCGCAGAAACCGTTGCGACAACGTCATTAAAAGCTTCGCAGCGTACTTTAGAAAGCGCACTTCAAGGTTCTGTTGCGGGTGTAAATGTAACACAGACTTCGGGACAGCCGGGCGCTGGATTGAGTATTCGTGTTCGTGGCGGCAGTTCTATTCAGGGCGGCAACGAACCGCTTTACGTAATCGACGGATTCCCACTTTACAATTCAGATGTAACTTCCGGAGTTTTGAGTGGTACGCCAACAAATCCCCTTTCGTCTATAAATCCGTCCGATATAGAATCTATTACGGTTTTAAAAGACGCTTCTTCAACTGCAATTTACGGTTCCAGAGGTGCAAATGGTGTTGTTATTATTACAACCAAAAAAGGTTCAAATAATGCCATGACCGTAAATTATGAATTTACTTTAGGGCAGCAGGAAGTCCGCAAAAAAATAGATTTACTGGATGCAACAGGTTTTTCTAAACTTAGAAATGCGGCGCTTTACGACTCTAATCCTGCAGGCGGACCAAATCAATATTTAAGTGATGCGCAGATTGCTGCATTAGGAAAAGGTGTTGATTGGCAGGATGCTGCTTTCCAGAAAGGCATTACACAAAACCATCAATTGAGTGTTTCTGGCGGTAATAACCAGACTAAATATTCGGTTTCGGGAAATTATTACAATCAGGAAGGTATCATTAAAAATACTGGTTTTGAAAGATTGAGCGGCCGTGTAAATTTGACTTCAAAATTAACAAGCAGATCAAGATTTGGTTTAAACTTAACGATTGCAGAAACTAAAGCAAAAGTGGCTCCGACTGGTTTGGTTACGGCTTTATTAAGCATGCCTCCTACTGCAACTATTTATGAGCCAGACGGAAGTTATACTTTGCGTAACCCGTTTGAGAACATTTTTGCGAATCCAATTGCAACTTTAAACGAACGTAAAAATCAATCTATAACAGATCGTATTCTTGGAACGGTTTACGGCGAATATGACCTTTTGAAAAATCTGGTTCTTAAAGTTTCTTTTGGTGCTGATGCTATTTTCAACAAAGAAAAAAGTTATCTGCCTGCTTCCATCTACGAAGGTTCTATTACAAATGGCGAAGGAAAAATTGGAAACGCAGATTCTAAAACGTGGTTAAACGAAAACACGTTGACTTATACAACTGTGTTTGGAGAAAAACATCACTTAAATGCATTAGTCGGATATACGCAGCAAAATTCGGTTAGAGAATTTGTTACTTCTGGCGCACAGCAATTTGTAAACGATGTTACGTATTATTACAGCCTTCAAAGCGGGAATTTAGCTTTATTGCCTTCTTCCGGAGAAAGTACGTGGGCTTTAAATTCTTATTTATCAAGAGTGAATTACAACTACGATTCTAAATATTTCTTAACCGGAAGTTTAAGAGCCGATGGTTCTTCCCGATTCGGAAAAAACAATAAATGGGGTTATTTCCCTTCGGTTGCTGCAGCGTGGCAAGTTAGTAACGAAGCTTTTTTTGATCCGATAAAAGACGTTGTAAACAGTTTAAAAATAAGAAGCAGCTGGGGTGCAACAGGAAATCAGGAAATTGGAGAATACCAGTCTTTGTCTACACTTACAAGTGTAAAATATCTTTTTGGAGATCAGATTTACACCGGATTTACACCAACAAGCATTGCTAATGATGATTTAGGATGGGAATTAACCAATCAGTTTGATGCGGGTCTTGATGTTGGTTTCTTTAATGATAAATTAAATCTTACTGTAGATTTCTACCGCAAAACAACTAAGAATTTATTGCTGGCGGTTCAAATTCCTTATACGACAGGGTTTACCTCATCGCTGCAGAATTTTGGTTCGGTACAGAATCAGGGAATCGAATTTGGAATTAATACGGCTCTTGGAAATAAAGCTTTTTCATGGACTTCTAATTTCAATATTGCATTCAACAAAAATAAAATTATCGCTTTAGGAAATGATGCTGAATTTTACACTTTCGGAAATTATATTTTAAAAGTCGGCGAATCTTTAGGTACTTTTTATGGCGCGGTTACAGACGGAATTTTACAAACTGCAGATGTAGCAACAAAAGGAGCTTATACCGGAAATGCAACCCCAAAAGCGGGAGATCGTTTGTACAAAGATATCAATGGCGACGGCGCTTTTACTACGGCTGCAGACAGAACAAGTATTGGTAACGCACAGCCTGATTTTACTTTCGGTTTCTCTAATAATTTCACTTTCAGAGGTTTTGAATTGGCGGTTCTTATTAACGGTTCTGTTGGAAATAAAATCCTTAACGGAAATTTACAGGCTTTAGAATTGTACAACGGACAACAAAATGCTTCGACTTCTGCTCTAGATGCCTGGACACCAACAAATCCTAGTACTTCAACGCCGCGAGCAAAATTAGATCCTGCTCCTGTTTTTTCTAATCGATTTGTAGAAGATGGTTCTTTTGTTCGATTAAAGAATATTGCATTAGCATATAATCTGCCAAAAAGATGGTCTGAGAAATTAAATCTGACCAATATAAAATTTCGTGTAATTGCCGAAAACTTAGTTACAATTACGAAATATTCAGGTTACGATCCAGAGGTTACAAACGGAACTACAATTTCTCCAGGCACAGATACTGGAATTTATCCTGCATCAAAAACTATTTCGGGCAGTTTAAATATAACATTCTAAAATACATATCATGAAAAAAGCAACCCTATATAGTTTATTAATCCTCTTTACGATTAGCTCTTGTAATCCTTTAGACGAAAATCCAAAAGGTTTAATAGCATCCAATAATTTTTATAAAACAACAGAAGATGCAGATGCTGCTGTAATCGGCATTCATAACGCGATAAATAGTTCAACGCATACACTTTACAATCGTTTAATCCAAATTTCTACAGAAATGGCAACAGACGATTACGAAGCGGGACCAAGAGCCAGAAATGCGCATGTTAGAGCTTTGTCTAATTTAACGCACGATGCCTCAAACGATCGTATGATTGAGTTATGGAGACAAAGTTACGACGGAATAAACAGAGCGAATATTGCGATTGACAACATTAGCAATAATCCAAATCTTACCACACAAAAAGATAAAAATCTAATTAACGAGGCTAAATTTTTACGCGCTATTTTATATTTTAATATCGTAAGATGGTTTGGTGATGTGCCTTTGGTTTTGCACGAAACAACGACACTTTCTGCCGCTGCACTGAATGTAACGAATACGCCGGAAACTGAAGTTTATGCACAAATAGAAAAAGATTTAACTGATGCAGAAGCGCTTCCGGTTGTGCAGCCTGTTGGAAGGATAACGGCTGGCGCTGCAAAAAGCATTTTGTCTAAAGTATATTTAACAGAGAAAAAATGGCCGCAAGCAGCACAAAAAAGTAAAGAAGTTATAGACACTAAAGTTTATGATTTATTCGAAAATTTTGCTGATGTTTTTAACGTAGCAACCAAAAACGGAAAAGAACATATTTGGTCGGCACAATTTAAAGGTCTGACCAACTGGAACGGAAATATGCTGGCTTCTACCGCTGCGCCGACTTCTGTTCCCGGAATTGCCGGAGATCAAGCCGATGCTTTGCACAAAGAAGGCGGCCTTTTTGAAGCTTTTGCCGAAAATGACAAACGAAAGTACATCACTTTTGCTGTAGAATTTGTGAGTCCGACAGATGGAAAAACATACAAAGTAACACCGCACTTTAATAAATATTTTGATCCGGCAACTCCGGCTTCTCCTGGACAGTCTTCTAAAAACACGCCAATTATACGATTTGCCGAAGTGCTATTGATTTATGCCGAAGCGGTAAACGAGCAAAGCGGTCCAACTGCCGAAGCTTATGCAGCAATAGACCGTGTGAGAAACAGAGCCGGAATTCCGTTACTTTCGGTTACTTCGCCAACTTTAAGCAAAGACGATTTTAGAGAAGCTGTTTTTGAAGAAAGAAGAAAAGAATTGGTTTACGAATATCAGCGCTGGTTTGATCTTGCGAGAAGAGGCCCAGATTATTTTGTAGCCAGACTTAAGGCAGCAGGAAAAACAAATGCACAGCCCAAACACGTTCACTTCCCGATTCCGCAAAGAGAACTGGACTTAAATCCAAATTTGAAACAAGTTCCGGCTTGGAGATAATTTTTTGATGCGATGTTTTTTTTAAACACATAGAGACATAGCTTTTTGGAAAGCTAAAAAAGACGTTTCACTTATTTAAAAGACACATAGCTATGTTGCAATAATAAAAAGAAAATGCCACAGATTAAAAGGATTAAAAAGATTAAAAGGAAATCTGCCGAATCTGCAAAATCTGCGGGAGAAATAAATACAACTAAAAAATAATTATATAAAATGAATAAAAAAATAAACATCTTATTTTCTGTTCTGTTGACAGGAATAATAAGCATTCCCGACGCAAATGCTCAAACAGCATCATCAAAACCAAACGTTATTTTGATCATGGTTGATGATATGGGATATTCGGATTTAGGAAATTACGGATCGGAAATTAAAACGCCAAATCTGGATCGTTTGGCAACCGAAGGAACAAGATTACGCGAGTTCTATAACAACTCTATTTGTGCACCAACAAGAGCTTCATTATTAACGGGACAATATCAGCATAAAGCCGGTGTTGGTTATTTTGATGTTAATTTAGGACTTCCGGCTTATCAGGGATATTTAAACAAAGAATCTTTGACTTTGGGTGAAGTTTTCCGTTCTGGCGGTTACAGCACTTTAATGTCTGGAAAATGGCACGTAGGTTCTGAAGATCAATCACAATGGCCAAACCAAAGAGGTTTTGATAAGTTTTACGGAATCTTAAAAGGTGCTGCTAATTATTTTGATACCAAACCTTTACCATTTGGAAAAGTAGCTTATCCAGTAAAAATGATTCGTAATAACGAAGAACTGCATCCAAAAGATGATTCTTATTATTTTACAGATGAAATAGGAAATAACGCGGTTACTTTCTTAGACGAGCAAAATAAAGAAAACAAACCTTTCTTTTTGTATTTAGCTTTTACAGCGCCACACTGGCCGTTGCAGGCAAAAGCGGTTGACATCGCCAAATACAGAGGTAAATTTGATGAAGGCTGGGATGTTTTAAGAGAAAAAAGAATTAAGAAATTAAGAGAAAACGGTATTCTTTTACCCAACCAAACTATTGCGCCAAGAGATCCCGAAGTTCCGGAATGGAGTAAACTAACTTATGACGAAAAACAATTCTGGAAAGCCAAAATGGAAGTTTATGCGGCAATGGTTGACAATATGGACCAAAACGTTGGTAAGGTTTTAGAAAAACTAAAAGCATTAAAAAAGGACAAAAACACGCTGATTATTTTTATTGCAGACAATGGTGCTCAAGGCGGATTTAATACTTACAACCCATTAAAAAGAGGTTTAGTACGAAACGACGGTCCTGTTGGAAGCTCGGGCTCTTTTGATTATCAGGAACAAAACTGGGCGTATTTGTCTAATACACCTTTACAGGATTATAAAAATAATATGCACGAAGGCGGTTTTAGTTCTCCTTTTATAGCGTGGTATCCGTCAAAAATTAAAGCGGGAAGAATTGATAAAGGAACCGGACATATTATAGACCTTGCTCCTACTTTTTATGAATTGGCGGGAATCGAATATCCTAAAAATCTAAACGGTGTAAATTCTAATCCGCTTGCGGGGAAAAGCTTACTTCCTGTATTGTTTGATAATGCTTCTGAAGTTAACAGAGGCGCGCCATTATTCTGGGAAAGAGCCGGAAACAGAGCGGTGAGAGAAGGAAAATGGAAATTGGTTTCTACCTATCCGTCGTACCAATGGGAACTTTACAACTTAGAAGCAGACAGAGGCGAAACTACTGATGTTGCACAGCAAAACCCGGGAATTGTAAACGATCTTTCGGCTAAATATTTTGATTGGGCAGATAAAACAGGAGTTGTAGAATACAGCAAATTCAAACAAAAAAATGAGTTGATTCCCGGCGCTGCAGCCAAAAAATAAATATTTTAAGTAGTAATTACTTTTTTTGATATTTTAGTAATTATTAGCCAAAAAGCGATTGTTTCATTAACAATCGCTTTTTTATTTTAATATTAATATTCAAATAAATCTTTGCGCCTTTGCGTCTTTGCGAGAGATAATTAATCCAAATTATATAAGCTTAAAAAATCTCGCAAAGACGCAAAGGCGCAAAGTTTTATAAATAAAAACTATAATCTACAAATTATATAATTGTTAAGAATGATGTCTTATTTTATTAAAACCCCATTTTTCGTATACAAATGTTATAAATCAAACAATAATAACTACTTGAGTTATTTTTATTGTTAAAATCGTTTCTTTTATTAACGTTTTATTAAGATATTTGAGATAAATAATCTTAATAAAATATAAAAGATGAAAATTGATTTTAATTTTAAAAGGTTTGCGATATTGTTATTTGTATTATTTGTACAAATAACAATTGCCCAAGAAATCAAGGTAACAGGAATAGTTACCGATAAAACAGGTATGCCTGTTCCTGGAGCAAACGTAGTCTTAAAAGGCACTCAAACAAGTACCCAAACCAGCTTTGATGGAGAATTTTCTATCAATGCCAAGCAGGGACAACTTTTAGTCATTTCGTATTTAGGAATGAAAACAGTTGAAGTTTCGGCCGCTAAATCAATTAAAATAACTTTGGAAGATGCTTCAAACGAACTAGAAGCCGTTTTGGTTGTTGGTTACGGTACACAAACAAAAAAGAACTCAACAGACAATATTGCCCGTGTTACGGCAAAAGATATTCAGCAGACTCCTGTTTCAAACTTCCAAAATGCTTTAGTTGGAAAATTGGCCGGAGTGCAGGTTACACAAACCAATGGTAAAGTAGAAGGCGGTATGAATATTAGAGTGCGCGGTGCTGCAAGTATTAGTGCGGGAACACAGCCATTGTATGTATTAGACGGAATTCCTTTAATTAATGATGACGACGATTCGAGCAATGGGGCTCAAACCAATCCACTATTGACTTTAAGTACAAACGAAATCGAATCAATAGACGTTTTAAAAGATGCTTCTTCTGCCGCTATTTATGGTGCGCGCGGTGCAAATGGCGTAGTCATCATTACAACCAAAAAAGGAAAAGAAGGAAAAGGAACATTTTCTATCAATATTTCACAAGGTGTCAGCGAAGCCACTCACAAAAAGAAATGGCTTAATGCCACGCAATATGTAGCATTGTTGCAGGAAGCGGGGAGAAATGCAAACGATCTGGAATCTGTAGAAGACGAATTAGAATATTTATCTCAAGGAACAGACTGGAGAAACGCTGAAGTAAATACAGACTGGCAAAAACAAGCCTTACGTACCGGATATACTACCGATGCTGATTTTTCTCTTTCTGGAGGCGATGATAAAACAAAATATTATTTTTCTGGTGCTTACAACGACACTCAGGGAATTGTAGACAGCAATACTTTGGAGAGAATTACAGCAAGAAGTAATATATCTCACAAAGTTTCAGACCGATTTACAGCCGGAATGAATTTTAGCTTTTCAAGATCTGCAATAGATCGTGTTCAGGACGATAACTCCTTTTCTACTCCATTACAATCTGTAGCACAAGCACCAATTTCGCAGGCAAGATTAGCCGACGGAACTGCAAACCCAAATACAGAATACTCTAATTATCTTTTGGCAAAAGACAATACATTCTGGAAAACCATTATGAGAAGAATGATTGGTAAAGTATATGGAGAGTTTAAAATATTAAAACCTTTAAAATTCAATTCTGATTTCTCTTATGATTTTTTAACGCAGACAGAAGATTACTGGCAGGGAAAAAATGCACCGTTTATGGCTACAGACGGAGCTGTATTTGCTACTTCGCAAAACAGCGAAAGCTATGTATTTAGTAATTACCTAACCTACGATCAGACATTTGCAGAAAACCATAATTTTAATGTCGTAGCGGGTATGGAATTCAATAAATATAACAGAAGATATCAGGATGTAAATAGTATTTATTTTCCAAATGATTCATTTCCAACAGTTGACGGCGGTGCAGAAGTAAATGAAGGACACGGAAGACAGATAGAATATGCTTTTGTTTCACAATTCGGAAGATTCAATTACAACTTTGCAGGCAAATATCTTTTTAAAGCCAGCATTCGTCGTGACGGTTCTTCCCGTTTTGGAAAAAATCAAAGATTTGGTGTTTTCCCGGCATTTTCTGCCGGATGGGTTATTTCTAAAGAAAACTTCTTAAAAGACAATTCCGTTCTAACGTATTTAAAATTAAAAGGAAGCTGGGGCAAATTAGGAAATGCCGAAATCGGAAATTATGCTTCACGTCAATTGTACAGACCAAATCCTTATAACTTAAAATCAGGACTTACTTTTGATCAGGCAGGAAATGATGATCTTACCTGGGAAAAATCAAGTCAGACCGATTTTGGTGCAGAAATTGGCTTCTTAAATAAAATTACTTTAGAAGCAGATTATTACCAAAAAGATACCGATGGTTTATTATTTGAAGCGCCGTTGCCTATAAGTTCCGGAGCAGCATTTATCAATAAAAATATTGGAAAAATTAGAAGTAATGGTTTTGAATTTACTTTGAATACTAAAAATGTTGAAACAGAAAATTTTACATGGAATACCAGTTTTAATATCACAACTAATGACTCTAAAGTAAAATCGCTGCCAAACGACAACAGAGATATTATTACAGGTTTTACAATAAACAGAGTTGGACAAAATATTTCTTCTTTCTATTTAGTTGAATATGGCGGCGTTGATCCGACAAACGGAGACGCTCTTTTTGTAAAAAACACGGTAAATGCAGACGGAAGTTTAGATAAATCAACTACAAATGATTACAGCGAAGCAAAAAGAATTATCGCAGGAAATCCTTTCCCGACTTTAATGTCTGGATTAACCAACACCATGACGTATAAAGGTTTAGATTTTACCTTTACATTTCAGGGAGAATGGGGCGCCAGCATTTATAACTCAGCAGGACAATATCAATCTTCTGCCGCAGATTATTTTGATAACCAAACCGCAGATCAGTTAGACCGCTGGCAAAAACCCGGTGACATTACCAATGTACCCCAGGCAAGATTTGGAGGTTCAAACGGAACACAAGATTCTTCCCGTTATTTAGACAAATCAGATTTTGTTCGTTTAAGAAACTTAACCCTCGGTTTTACTTTACCAAAACAAACAGTTTCTGACATGGGAATGAGCAGTTTAAGAGTTTATGCAACAGCGGTAAACTTACTAACTTTTACTAACTACAAAGGAAATGATCCGGAAGCAAGACGAGATGATAGTGGTATCGGAGAGGATTTTTATTCTGCTCCACCAGCGAGAACAATAGCTTTAGGAGTAAATATTAATTTTTAAAAAGAAAATGATGAAAGCAAATAAATTAATCTTACTTATAATTTCTGCAGTATTTTTTACAAGCTGTGAAGACGAATTAAAATTAGATCCTACACAAAGAGAAGATACTTCTATTACTTTGAGCACCGAAGCCGGAGTAACCAACGTTTTAGTCGGAACTTATGCTTTGACAGCATACGGAAACGCATACGGTGGCAGAATTTTACTTTATGCAGATTTATTGGGCGTAAGCGGTTCATTGAGTACAACAGACTTTAGATGGAGAGGAACTTTTGGCGAATTAAGACAAATGTACCTGAAACAAATGTTGGCTGACAATGTAATTATCGAAGGAACTTACGCAAGATGTTACGAAATAATCAATGCGGCAAACACCGTAATTGACAACATAGACAAAGTAAAAGATCCAGACAGAAAAGCTGTAATGATTGGCGAAGCTAACTTTTTAAGATCATTGGCTTATTTTGATTTGGTGCGCTTTTTTGCAAAACCGTATGTAAGCGGTCAGGTTAATAATCAGCTTGGAGTTGTAATACGTCCAAATGCCATTTATAATTTTAATACCGACCTTTCTAAAGAAAGAAGTTCTGTCGAAGAAGTGTACAAAGTAATTGTAGACGGTTTAAATCTTGCTTACACCAACCTTCCTGAAGAAAATAGTTTTTATGCAGACAAATATGCCGCACAAGCTTTATTAGCACGAGTATATTTACAGCAGGGAAATTATGCCGGAGCACGAGATGCAGCAAACGACGTAATCGAAAACAGCGGTCACAAACTTTCTACCACTTATGCAGCGGCTTTTAATCATGATACCGATCAGGCAGAAGATGTTTTTTCTATTCAGATTACAAAACAAACCGGTATAAACGATGCCAATACTTTTTATGAATCTGAAGATAACGGAGGTCGTGGCGGTGATTTTTCTATTAGAGATGCTTACTTAGAAAAATTTAGCGATCCGGATGACAGAGCCAATTTTAATTATGAAAATGAGGCAAATGGAAGAATCTTAACTTCAAAATACACCGATCAATTTGCGAATGTTGGCCTTATTCGTCTGGCGGAAATGTATCTAATTAGAGCCGAATCTAATTTAAGATCAGGAACCGTAATTGGAAACACACCTCTTGATGATATTAATATTATCAGAGAAAGAGCCAATGCAGATGATTTATCAGCCGTAACTATAGATGATATTTTATTAGAACGCGAACTTGAACTTGGAATGGAAGGTTTCTTAATACACGACATTAGAAGAACGCACCGTTCTATAGATATCAGCACAGACGGAGACGGTTCTGATATACTTCTTTATGATTCAGATAAATTGGTATTTCCGATTCCGTTAAAAGAAACAGACGCCAACAAAAAAATAACCCAAAATCCAGGATACGGATCGTAAACCAAACTATTTTAAACCAAAAAAAACCATTCGCAAAACGAATGGTTTTTTTATTGAACTGATTCTAATATAAGTAAAATTGAAAGGAAAATTAATTTTAAAGGAATAATGTATTAGGCCTCAACAGGCACTTTTTTAATTGAAGCTTGTGCAATAGTAAGCGTAATTGGATCTAAATGACCAGAATAGAAAGTATCTAACAACTCCTGAAATATCGGATTCGCATTTTCTACCTGACAAAAAAGACTCAAAGACGAACGCAATTTACGTGCATCTAAATCACCAAGAATAGTCTCAATAGATTTTTTCTTATAATTCAATAAAAGCTGGGCGATTTCAATTAAATGTTTCGATAAAATTGGATGGTTTAAATACGCTTTTGCTTCTTCAAGATCTGCAATGGCATAATATTGAGCAATGCCGCTTTTGCCTAAACCTTTTATTTGAGGAAAAATAAACCACATCCAGTGCGTTTCTTTTTTCCCTTTTTTTAACTCCGAATAAGCAGTAAGATAAAGTTTGTTTTGTGCATCTAAAAAGCGAGTTAAATCATTATTTGCGTAAGCCATCGGAATGTAATTTTATAAAGGTTCAACAATAATTGTGATCTTAAATTATAAGTCAAAACTACTCACGAACTTGATTTTTGAGTTATACAATTTTGGAGTGATGTTATATAATTTCTATTTTTTGTTTAAGGTACTGAGGTTCTGAGGGACAAAGGGACAAAGGTTTTCTGTAGAGACGCATAGCAGTGCGTCTTATTTTTGCTTAACGAATCCAGTAACCACAATCTTGTCATTTCTAAAAACAAAAAATCGCACTCGTGATCCCTAATGCTGGAATACCGCGTGCGATTTCTCGTTCCTCCAAATGACAAGATTGTAGATTTGACATGCGTAAAAGTACTGCTATACACCTCTACAAAACCTTTGTCCCTTTGAACCTATGAGCCTTTGCCCCTAATATTATTTACCTAAATTCATTAAGCGATTTCTCAATAATCTCCAGACATTCCATAATCTGCTCTTCGGTCATAACCAAAGGGGGTGCAAATCTTATTTTATTTCCGTGCGTTGGTTTTGCTAATAAACCGTTGTCTCTAAATTTTAGGCAGATTTCCCAAGCCAGATCAGAATCTTCACCACAATTAATAACAATTGCATTTAGTAAACCTTTCCCGCGAACCAATTCAATTAAATGATTTCTTTCTGCAATTTCATTTAAACCCTTTCTCAAAATGGCACCAAGACGTTCTGCATTTTCGGCAAGTTTTTCATCTTTTACCACTTCAAGCGCTGCGATTGCAACCGCTGCAGCAACAGGATTTCCACCAAAAGTAGAACCGTGCTGTCCCGGTTTGATGACATTCATAATTTCATCATTACACAAAACTGCAGAAATTGGGTAAACACCACCAGAAATTGCTTTACCTAAAATCAAAATATCCGGCTGTACATTTTCGTGGTGAACCGCTAATAATTTCCCTGTTCTTGCAATTCCGGTTTGAACCTCATCTGCAATAAAAAGAACATTGTGCTGCTCGCATAAGGCTTTCGCTTTCGCTAAATATCCTTCAGACGGAACATAAACTCCGGCTTCACCCTGAATTGGTTCCACCAAAAAACCCGCTATATTTTTTGATGAATTCAAAGCTTTTTCAAGAGCTTCCAAATTATCATATTCAATTTTTATAAAACCTTCTGTAAAAGGGCCAAAATTCTTGCGTGCCGATTCATCATTAGAAAAAGAAATAATGGTAGTCGTTCTTCCGTGGAAATTATTCTCGCACACAATAACCTGCGCCTGATTTTCCGGAATTCCTTTTACTTCATACGCCCATTTTCTACAAACTTTCAAAGCCGTTTCAACCGCTTCAGCGCCCGTATTCATTGGCAAAACTTTATCAAAACCAAAATACTTCGTTACATATTCTTCGTAATTTCCTAATTGGTCATTATAAAAAGCACGCGAAGTCAAAGTCAGTTTTTGAGATTGATCAATCATTGCCTGAACAATTTTCGGATGGCAATGTCCTTGATTTACGGCTGAATAAGCAGACAAGAAATCATAGTATTTTTTGCCGTCAACATCCCACACATAAACTCCTTCTCCCCTTTCTAAAACCACAGGAAGCGGGTGATAATTATGAGCTCCGTATTTATTTTCTTTTTCAATCAAAACTTCTGATTTTGACGAAAGTTTGTTTTCTGTATGAATCATAATCTTTTTCTTTTGAACAAAAGTATTGAAAATTATTTATTAATCGGCAATAAAACACTTATATTGACTTTAAAATTAAACAAATAAGTCAAATTTATTTATTTACAGCTTTAAAAAATAAATTTAACCAAAAACCAATATTAAAAGCCTGCCTATTTATTAAAAAAAAGAATTACTTTTATGAAGGTTAAAAAATCACGTTTCCAACTCAATTTAAAACAATGGATATTTTAGACGAATTTGATATCAATATAATTAAGGAACTAGAAAAAGACGGACGTATGGCATATTCTGCCATTGCTTCGAATCTAAAAATATCCAATACAATGGTGCATCAGCGAATCAACAGACTGGTTGAGCAAGGTGTAATTTCTGGAATAAAACCAATAATACAGGAAAAGAAAATTGGTTACGACTGGGCTTCTTTTACCGGAATTTCATTAAATAAAGATTCAGATTCAGATAGAATTATTCAGGCCTTAAAAGATATTCCAGAAATCACAGAATGTTATTATGTTACGGGTTCGTTTACGCTTTACATTAAAATTATTGCCAAAAATCACGAACATATGCGAAGCATTCTTTATGAAAAAATCGACAGCATTCCCGGGATTTCCAAAACCGATTCTATTATAGAATTAGGTTGCGCTTTTAAGCGAAATATTATCTTGTAACGTTTTATATTTCAACACATAGAGACATAGTTTTTCTTTGTCTAAAAAGACGTTTCACTTATTGAAAAACACATAGCTATGTGTAAGAAACGAGTTTCTTTTAAAAACCTTTTAAAGAAAATAAAACCTATGTCTCTATGTGTTAAAAAAAACATTCCAAAAATCAACCAGAAAATATGACCAAATCACTTTTTTCCAGCTTAACTTTCACTCACTTAGGACTTATATTATTACTATCCAGCAGTATATTACAAGCCCAAAATCCAAAAGGAAAACTATTCATAATTGGCGGAGGTGACAGATCTGATGATTTAATGAAACAAGTTTTGAGTGTTGCCGAATTAACTGCAAAAGATTATATCGTGGTTTTACCCATGTCGAGCGAAGAACCGGACAGTTCTTTTATTTTCTTTAAAACACAAATGGTAAAATTAACTTCAAACCCAATTGTGATGCTGAATTTTAATAAAGAAACGGCTCAAAATAAGGTTTTAACCGATTCTCTTCAAAAAGCAAAATTAATTTTTATCAGCGGAGGCGATCAAACCCGTTTTATGAATGTGGTACAAAATACTCCCATAAAAACAGCGATTGTAAAAGCCTACGAAAACGGAAGCACGATTTCTGGAACGAGCGCTGGCGCAGCCGTTATGTCTGAAAAAATGATTACCGGAAACCAAAAATTACAAAAAGAATATTCGGGTACTTTTGATAATATTCGATACGATAATCTGGAAACCAGCGAAGGTTTAGGCTTATTAAAAACAGCCGTAATTGATCAGCATTTTTTAAAAAGAAACCGTTATAACCGATTACTTTCGGCTTTAGTAGAATTTCCAGATTTAACCGGAATCGGAATTGACGAAGCAACTGCTATAATTGTTAGAAACAATCAAATTGAAGTTGCCGGCGAAAGCGAAGTTATTGTCGTTAGAAAACCAAAAGGAATTCTGAAATCTAAAAAAGGCAATTTAATTTCTATTGAAAAACTAGAAATGAGTATTTATACTGCCGGACAAAAATTTAATATCAAATAACAATGTTTAGTTATTCTAAAATTTCAAAAATAACAGTTGCACTCTTTTGTATTTGTTTGCAGCTTACGGCACAGAAAATCAATTCAAAAGAAATATTGCGTTTAGAAAACAGCGCAAAACAAGTTACTATAATTCGCGACAATTGGGGAATTCCGCACGTTTATGGAAAAACCGATGCCGATGCCGTTTTTGGTTTATTGTACGCGCAATGTGAAGACGATTTTAAAAGAATCGAAATGAATTATATCGAAAAACTGGGACGCCTTTCTGAAATAAAAGGACAATCGGTTTTGTATAATGATTTAGAAATCCGTCTTTTAATTGATACTGAAGAAGCAAAAGCAGATTATAAAAAAGCACCGTTATGGCTCAAAAAATTATTAAACAGCTATGCCGACGCGATCAACTTTTATTTGTACAAACATCCAGAAGTTAAACCCGTACTTTTAACGCATTTTGAACCGTGGTTCCCGCTTTTATGGACAGATGGAAGTATTGGTGCGATTAGTACTGCCGATCTTTCTACGGGCGAATTAAAGGCTTTTTATTCTGGAAATAATGATAAAGTGGCGTATGTAGAAAGAGAAAAAAATGTCCAGACGGGTTCAAATGGTTTTGCTTTTGCACCATCAAAAACTGCAGACGGAAATGCGATTTTATACATCAATCCGCATACAACTTTTTATTTTAGACCCGAAGTTCAGGTTACGAGCGAAGAAGGTTTAAGCGCGTACGGTGCCGTAACTTGGGGACAATTTTTTATTTATCAAGGTTTTAATGAAAACTGTGGCTGGATGCACACTTCATCAAACGTAGATGTTGCCGATATGTACGCGGAGAAAATCATCAATAAAAAAGGAAAATTATTCTACGAATTTGACAGCAAACTTTTACCAGTTATAGAAAAAGAAATCACGCTAAAATATCTTGAAAATGGAAAATTGATTCCGAAAAAAATAAAAACATATTTTACGAATAACGGTCCAATTATGGCCAAACGCGACGGGAAATGGATTAGTTTAAAATCGATGAATCGCTCGATGACAAGTTTAATTCAGAGTTGGGAAAGAACTAAATCCAAAAGTTTTGAAGAGTACAAAAAAGCAATGGATTTAAAAGCCAATACTTCAAACAATACCGTTTATGCCGACAGCAAAGGAAATATCGCGTATTGGCACGGCAATTTTATTCCGAAAAGAGATAAAAATTTAAATTGGTCTAAAGTTGTCGATGGTTCTATTTCTTCAACACAATGGAAAGGTTTGCATGAAGTTGAAGAAACGGTTCATTTGTACAATCCTGCAAACGGCTGGTTACAAAATTGCAATTCTACTCCGTATAGCGTGGCGGGCGAAAACAGTCCGAAAAAAGAAAATTATGTACCGTATATGGCGCCAGATGGAGAAAATTTTAGAGGTGTAAATGCTGTTAGAATTTTTAGTAAAGGCGATAAATACACTTTAGATAAAGTTATTGCAGACGGTTACGATTCTAAGCTTTCGATTTTTGAAGTTTTGATTCCGAGTTTGGTGAATGTTTTTAATCAAATTACAAAAACAGAAGATACCAATTATACAACTTTAGCGGAAGCGGTTTCACTTTTAAAAAACTGGGATTATTATGCCAAAGAAAATTCCGTAGCCACCACACTTGCCGTAGAATGGGCGTATAAATTAGACCCAATTATTCTAAAAGCTTATATTGACGAAGGTGAATTGGATCAGGTTGAAAACACTAAAAACTTTGCTAAAAATGCCACAACAGAAAAAATGATTCCACAATTGCAGGCTGTTTTAAAAGACTTGCAGGCAAAATGGGGAACCTGGCAGGTTGCTTGGGGCGATATTAATCGTTTTCAGCGTTCGAGTGGTGATATCGATTTAAAATACGACGACAGCAAACCAAGTCTTCCGATTGGTTTTGGGCCGGGCTCCTGGGGAAGTCTTCCTTCTTTTAAAAGCAGTTATCAAAACGATTCTAAAAAACGTTACGGTTATAATGGAAACAGTTTTATTTGTGCCGTTGAATTTGGCCCAAAAATAAAAGCAAAGTCATTATTGGCTGGCGGCAATAGCGGCGATGTGAATTCGAAGCATTTTACGGATCAGGCCGAAATGTATCAAAAAGGACAATTTAAAGAGGTGCTGTTTTATAAAGAAGATGTCATTAAAAATGCCGAAAAAACATATCATCCCGGCGAATAACTTTTAAAACTAAACTTACACAGTATAAACCTCTTAAGAAATTTCTTCTGAGGTTTTTTTGTACCATTTTATTTCTGATATTTGTTTAAAATTGTAACATTATGAAAAATTCTGCCCTATTACTTTTTGCTACTATACTGTTTTCTAACACTATAAGTGCACAATTAAAAACTGTAAAATATGCTGACGGCAATCAGCAATTGAACGGATTGTTTATAAAATCTGCTAAAAAAAGCGCTAATAATCCTGGTATTTTACTTTTGCCGGCATGGCTGGGAATTGACAATGCTTCTAAAGGAATTGCCGAAAACTTATCTAAATTGGGTTATAATGTTTTCATCGCAGATATTTACGGCGAAGGAAATTATCCAAAAAATACTGCCGAAGCAGGAAAACTTGCCGGATTCTATAAAAAAGATTATCAAGCGTACCAAAAACGTATTAATGCAGCTTTGCAGGAATTAGTAAAAGCAGGCACAAATGCCGATAATATTGTGGCAATAGGCTATTGTTTTGGCGGAACTGGCGTTCTTGAAGCGGCACGCGGTCACTTGAATGTAAAAGGAGTAGCTTCTTTTCATGGCGGTTTAGGCAAAGATGCAACACGAGCTGTTGAACCTATTACGCCTAAAGTTTTAATCTGCCACGGCTCAGATGATCCGTTTGAATCAAAAGAAGAAATCACAGCATTTCAGCAGGAAATGCGCGATACAAAAGCAGATTGGCAGATGATTTATTATGCTAATGCGGTACACTCGTTTACAAATCCTGAAGCTGGAAACGACAATTCTAAAGGTGCTGCATATAACGAAAAAGCGGCCAAAAGATCTTTTGAGCATTTACAGCTTTTTCTGAGCGAAGTGCTTAAAAAATAAAACCAAACTAACCAAAACCAAATCAACTAAAACCACCAATGTCACATAGTAAAATTAGAGAAGATAAAACGTGCCTGAATTGCCGGCACGTTGTAGAACAAAAGTTTTGCCCTAACTGCGGACAGGAAAATTCAGAGAGCAGGAAAACTTTTCATCACTTATTTGTTCATTTTTTTGAAGATTTAACGCATTATGAAAATGCTTTCTGGAAAACGATTCGAAACCTGCTTTTTAAACCTTCAACTTTAACCAAAGAATATCTTTCGGGAAAACGTTTGTCGTATTTAGCGCCAGTTCGTTTGTATATTTTTATCAGTTTTATCACTTTTCTTTTGATTGCGCTTTTTCCAAATGAATCCAGCGATGGAGTTGTAATTGATGGTAAAGACTCCAAAAATCATAAAAAAGAAATTCCGAAAAACATCTTTACCGGAGATTTAAAAGACATTGAGGTTGGCAAGGATTTTAGTAATTTTACTAAAGATGTAGATTCAATACAAAAACATGCACCAAAAGAGAAAAAACTAGACAATTTCAGCTATTGGATGGTTCAAAAATTAAAATACGTTGTGGATCATAATTCAAAAGGCGAAATCATTAAAAAATTTACAGAATCTTTTGTACACAACCTTCCCAAAATATTAATCCTGATTATGCCGTTTTTTGCTTTCTTTTTATGGCTTTTTCACAATAAAAAGAAATGGTATTATTTTGACCACGGCATTTTTACACTGCATTATTTCTCTTTCCTCCTCTTAATATTTCTACTCTTGTTTATCATAAGGAATTTAATCGGGTTATTTGGCGAAGACAGTGCCCTTAGTTTTATCTCCAGCATTACCGATTTCTTTGGTTTTCTCTGGATGTCGTATTACTTTTATCCGGCACATCATCGTTTTTATGGAGAATCCCGAATTGTATCATTTGTTAAAAGTGTGATCTTGTTCTTTATTAACTCGTTTTTTATTCTATTTTTACTGATACTTTACGCCTTTTATACATTCATTAATTTACACTAAATAGAAAATGAAAAAAATTATCGTTCTATTATTAATTGCTTCCGCGTTTTCATGTAAAAATACGCAGTTGGCCAAATCGAAAGACAATTCGGATCCAACAAAATACATGAATCTTATTACTGAAAGTGATCTAAAAACAATGTTATATGTTGTTGCTTCTGATGAAATGGAAGGCCGTGAAACGGGCTCAAAAGGACAGAAAAAAGCAGGTGTTTATATGATTGAACAGTATAAAAACAATGGTATTTCGTTTCCTAAAGGCGCAACAGATTATTACCAGCACATTCCTGCAGCATATTTAAACAAAAAATACAATGAAAACCTGTCAGATTCTGAAAATATCTGGGCGTATATAGAAGGTTCTGAAAAACCGGATGAAGTTTTGGTAATCTCAGCACACTACGATCACGTGGGAATTAAAAATGGTGAAGTTTTCAACGGTGCCGATGACGACGGTTCTGGAACTGTTGCGGTTATGGAAATTGCAAAAGCTTTCGCGAAAGCTAAAAAAGACGGACACGGACCAAAACGCTCTATCTTATTTCTTCACGTAACGGGCGAAGAGCACGGTTTACACGGATCTCGTTTTTACTCAGAAAATCCGTTATTCCCAATTGCAAATACCATCAGCGATATCAACATCGATATGATCGGACGCCGTGATGTTGAACATGCAAAAACAAATAATTATGTGTATGTAATTGGTGCAGACCGTTTATCTACAGATTTGCATAATGCTGTTGTGGCTCAAAATGAAAAATACACGAAACTGGATTTAGATTTTAAATTTAATGATCCTAAAGATCCAAACCATTTTTATGAGCGTTCTGATCATTATAACTTTGCAAAATTTGGTATTCCGGCTGTTTTCCTTTTCAACGGTGTTCACGAAGACTACCACGGCAAAGGCGACGAACCTCAAAAAATCGAATACGACGCTTTAACCAAAAGAGCACAATTAGCTTTTGTTATTGCCTGGGATTTAGCCAATAGAGAGAATAGACCGGTAGTTGATAAGAAATAGGTTCAAAGGCTCAGAGGGACTGAGGTTCAAAGGGTTTTACAAATTAAGGTCCAAAGAGGCAAAGCCTCTCAGAGGAACACAATATTTTTCAAATATTAAACAAAAAAGGATGAGTTTTAGCTCATCCTTTTTTTATATCTTAATTTCTATATAATCTCAACTATTAGAAATCTCTGTACCTTTGTACCTCAGAACCTTAGTCCCTTCCTTTAGTCATTCATAGAAATCAAAAACTCTTCGTTGTTTCTGGTTTTCTTGAAGCGATCGTTTACAAAATCCATAGATTCTACAGGGTTCATATCGGATAGATATTTACGCATAATCCACATTCTTTGTAATGTTTTTTCATCTAATAAAAGATCATCGCGACGTGTGCTTGATGAAGTAAGATCGATTGCAGGGAAAATACGTTTGTTGGCAATCTTACGATCCAATTGAAGTTCCATGTTACCAGTTCCTTTAAATTCTTCAAAGATAACCTCGTCCATTTTAGAACCCGTTTCTGTCAATGCAGTTGCGATGATACTTAAAGATCCTCCGTTTTCTACATTTCTTGCTGCTCCAAAGAAACGTTTTGGTTTTTGTAATGCATTAGCATCAACACCACCACTCAATACTTTTCCAGAAGCTGGCTGTACTGTATTATAAGCTCTTGCCAAACGTGTTATAGAATCTAATAAGATTACAACATCATGGCCGCATTCTACTAATCTTTTTGCTTTTTCAAGAACGATGTTTGCAATTTTTACGTGCTCTTGCGGTTCTCTGTCAAAAGTCGAAGCGATAACTTCTCCTCTTACACTGCGCTGCATATCAGTAACCTCTTCCGGACGTTCGTCAATCAAAAGAACAATTAAATAAACTTCAGGATGATTGGCTGCGATTGCATTTGCAATGTCTTTTAACAACATTGTTTTACCCGTTTTTGGCTGTGCTACAATCATACCACGCTGTCCTTTTCCGATTGGAGAAAATAAATCGATAATACGAGTTGAAACTGAACTGCCTTTTTCTGCTAATTTGAATTTTTCTGAAGGAAAAACTGGTGTCAAGTGTTCAAAAGAAACTCTGTCGCGAACTACTTGCGGATCGTGTCCGTTAATTTTTAATACACGAACTAAAGGGAAAAACTTCTCTCCTTCTTTTGGCGGGCGAACCACACCTTTTACAGTATCTCCGGTTTTAAGACCAAATAATCTGATTTGTGAAGTTGATAAATAAATATCATCTGGAGAAGCTAAATAATTATAATCTGATGAACGTAAAAATCCGTATCCGTCAGGCATCATTTCAAGAACACCTTCGCTTTCAATAATTCCGTCAAATTCAAAGTCTGAATCCCTGAAATTATTCTTTTTGTTTTTATGATTTGGATTTTGGTTATTGTTTGTATTTCCGTTTCCATTACCATTCCCATTTCCATTTTGGTTTGGATTCTGATTTGGGTTTTGATTCTGATTCGGGTTTTGATTCAGATTCTGATTTGGGTTCTGGTTTTTATTTTGATTCGGATTGATTTTCTTTGCAGAAGGCGTAATTACAGGTTTATCTGCTTTTGGTTCTGCAGTAATTGTCTCTGCACTTTCTTCGGCTGTAACTTCTGGCGTAGTCACCTCATTTACAGCTTCTTTTTCCTTTTTAAGAGCAACTTTTTTCTCGTATGCCGTTTTACTAAATTTTACAATTTTCGGCTCTTTCTTTTCTGCTTCTTTATTTTCTACAACTTCTGGAGCTTCTTTAATAACTTCAGGGGTTTCCTCTACTTTATCAAATTCTAAAACTGGAGTATTTTTTGCATTTGCTGCTTTTTTTACCGGGGTAATTTTTGCAGGAGTATTTTTTTCAGCAGCTACTTTTACTGGAGCAATTCTGGTTCTTTTTGCTTTATCATCTTTAATTTCTTCAGATGCTGCAGCAGTTTTTGGCGCTTCAGCGGGCGCACTAGAAGTTTCCTGATGTGCTAAAATCTGACTAATTAAAGTCTCTTTTTTGACACCAGTAATCTTTATTGTTTTAGCTAATTTAGCTATTTCTTGAAGCTCAGAAAGCTTCATTTCTTTTAATGCAGAAATATCAAACATGAATGTTCTATGAATTTAATTATTTTAAAAGGAAATACTGTAAAAAGAATAAGGTAGATAATAAATTTGAATTGACCGCAGTATGAAGTGCTTACGGTATTGTGATGCAATAATACGAATAAAATTTAATCATACAATAGTATTTTAAAAAAAGAAAATATATTTTTGTAAAACAATTTTAGATCATGATACAAAGAATTCAAACCGTATATTTAATTCTTGCCTTTGTAATTACAGGGGTATTAATGTTTTTTATTCCGCTTTGGACAAGCAATACTGGAAAAGCATTCTATTTTATGCAAGACCAATATTACACCATATTATTAGGTCTAAGTACAATGCTTACCGTTATCAGCATTATTTCATTCAAAAAAAGACAAAACCAGTTTGTATTAAACAGACTGAATATAATATTAAACTTAATTTTATTAGGATTATTTGTATATCGATCACTAAATTTATCTGGAGAAGCTACGGTTTCTGAGAAAGGTATTGGGATGTTTCTTCCAATTGTTGCTATCGTGTTATTAGTGTTAGCTAATAAGGCCATCAAAAAGGACGAAGATCTTGTAAAATCTGTAGATCGTTTGAGGTAAACCTATAAACTTAATTTATTTGTGCGAAGAAACCCGGATTTTTTAATCTGGGTTTTTTTGTGCCTAAAATCAAGGTTTATTTCAATAATAAGGCTAAAAACATATCGCTAAAACTCAGTTTGTAAGATATTTTTTTCATAATTTTGATACCGCTCAGATTTCGAGAATATTATGATATCAAAAATAAAAATTCATCTTGCAGACGATCATCAGGTTTTGATTGATGGTCTTACCAATTTGCTTCAAACTGTCAGCAATTTTGAAGTTGTTGGAAATTCGCTTGATGGCACAACTGTATATGAAGAGGTTGTGCAAAACAATGCCGATATTCTAATATTAGATATCAGCATGCCCAAAAAGGATGGTATTGAAACTTTGAAAGAATTTCATGAAAAAAAAACACCCTGCAAGGTCATTATTTTATCCAGTTATGATGATTTAAAAATTATCAAAGAAGTAATGAAATTAGGCGCAAAAGGATATTTGACAAAAAAATGTGCCGGAGAAAATATTATTGAAGCTATAGACGCGGTTTATCAGGGACAAGAATATTTTTGCGATGATGTGAGAGAAAAAATCTTCAACTCTTTTACACAAAACAATCCTAAATTACCAGCCAATCAGTATAATGAGAATCAACTTTTAAGTCCTCGAGAAATCGAAATTATAACACTGATTGCGCTTGAATACAGTGGTAAAGAAATAAGCGAACAGCTTTTTATCAGCACAAATACTGTAGAAACACACCGTAAAAATATCATGAAAAAACTGCATACTAAAAACACTATCGGACTTGTAAAATATGCTTTAAAAAACAATCTGATAAATCCGTGATATGTTTGTTTTTAGAATCTTTATATCATTTTTTTTCTGTCTTTCTTTTTATGGAAATCCTGTTTTTGGCCAACAAAAAACTCCAGCATCAGAAAAAGCTTTATCTATAGAAGATTCTAAAAAAATCAATGTTTCAGAATTTCAAAAATTCGAAAATTTAAGAAACAGAAAAATCGTTAGTTTATCTATTATCCTTGTCATTATATTGTTTTTTCTGTTCTATTTCTTTTATCAGAATAATAAATTAAAACAGAAAATTAAACGAAAGGATATTAAGCAAAAAATACTTTTAAACGTTATTAATTCCGGGATTGACAGTCAGGAAATAGAACGAAAAAAAGTAGCTTCATTTTTACACGATAACATCAATTCCCTATTATCGTCTGCGGGATTGCATCTCAATGTATTTACGACACAAAACAATATACAATCAGAGGAAATCCAGAAAGCGAAAGCCATATTAGCAGAAGCGCATGATCTTTTACGCGATATGTCTCACGACTTAGTTCCGGCGCTTTTGGTGCGTTTTGGTTTGATTTATGCTTTGGAAGATTTATGCGAAAAGAATTCTAATTCGGATATTCATTTTGATTTTTCAAGCGCGATTTCAACAAATAAAAGATATGTTGAGAAGTTTGAAATGAAGATTTATTTTATTGTTTCTGAATTATGCAGCAATATTATAAAACACAGTGAAGCACAAAATGCTGCAATCTCAATGACTGAAAATAATAATCGACTTATAATAACGATTCATGATGACGGAAAAGGTTTTAAAACCGGAAAATTAAAAAACGAAGAAGGTTTTGGTTTGAATAGAATCAGAGCCAGAATTAAAAAACTTAAAGGCACTTTTACTATTACATCGAAATCCAGCGAAGGAACTTTAATTAAAATCCAGATTCCGTTACCGCATTAATTATTTCTTACCGATTTCTACAATTTCTAAATCCTTAATTTTATCATCGTCAATTACAAAACGAAGCATCGTGCGTACTTGATGAAAACCACTTTTTCCTGCCGCACCAGGGTTCATGTGCAATAAATTATTCTTTTTATCAAACATCACTTTTAGAATATGAGAATGTCCGCAGATGAATAATTTGGGCGGATTGAGTGCTATTTCTTCTTTTATATTCGGATTGTATTTTCCGGGATAACCGCCAATATGCGTGATCCAAACCGAAACATTCTCACACATAAACCGATTGTGCAAAGGAAATTCTAATCTTGCTTTGGCATCGTCTATATTTCCGTAAACACAACGTAAAGGTTTCAGTTTTTTGATGGTATCGGTAACGTGCAGATCTCCAATATCTCCGGCATGCCATACCTCATCGGCTTGGTTGACATATTTTAAAATGGTGTCGTCAATATGGCTGTGAGTGTCGGAAAGGAGGAGGATTTTGGTCATTCTGAGAGGCTAAGATTCTAAGTTGCTAAGGTACTGAGTTTCTCTTAAAGCACAAAGTTTTTCTGTAGAGACGCATAGCAGTGCGTCTACAGAAAAAACTTTGTGCCTTTGCGCCTTTGCAACTCTGAACCTTTACAAAAAAAATCTTAGAACCTTAGTCCCTTATAATCTTAGCTTCTTCAAAAAAACCTTTGTACCTTTGCAACTTAGAACCTCTGTCCCTTAAAATGAGATATTTTATTCAATTTGCATATAACGGAACTCATTACCACGGCTGGCAGTTTCAGCCAAATGCTTCTTCTGTTCAAGAAACTTTAAATAAAGCGTTGTCGGTTTTGTTAAATTCTGAAATTAATGCAATGGGCGCCGGACGAACGGATACTGGCGTACATGCACAGGAAATGTTTGCGCATTTTGATTTTGAAACTGCAATTGATGTTCCTGCTTTAATTCATAAACTCAACTCCTACCTGCCAAAAGACATTGCGGTGTTTGATATTATTTTGGTTGATGATGAAGCGCACTGCCGTTTTGATGCTAGAAAAAGAACCTACGAATACCATATCAATACTGTTAAAAATCCGTTTTCGGAGGAATTGAGTTGGTATTATTTTCAGAAATTAGACGTAGCTTTGATGAATGAAGCGGCAAAGATTTTGTTGAAACATACCGATTTTCAATGTTTCTCAAAAGTAAATACGGATGTTAATACTTTTGATTGCACGATTTTTGAGGCGTATTGGAAAAACGAAAATAATAAGCTGGTTTTTACAATTTCGGCGAATCGTTTTTTGCGAAATATGGTTCGCGCAATTGTGGGAACGCTTGTAAATATTGGTTTACATAAAATTTCGCTTGTTGATTTTGAAAACATCATTGCAAGCAAAAGCAGAGAAAAAGCTGGATTCTCGGTTCCGGCACATGGTTTATATCTGACCAAAATAGATTACGATTACATCATAAAATAGCCCTGATTGTAGTGGAAAGCTTTTTTGAAAAAAATATTGTTTTTGTGTTTTTATAAAGCGACCGGAGGAAGCTCTTATAAAAACAGTACAAAAACATATTTTTGAGAAAAACTTGAAACGGAAAGCAGGAAACAGCTCCTAAAAAATAAATGAAAGCAAAAGCATTTGATACCGGTTTATTCAAGAGAATTTTAAAATATACAAAGCCTTATAAATGGCGCTACTACGGCGTTATTATTTTTGCTATTTCGCTGTCGATTTTTGCAGCTCTTCGTCCTTACTTACTAAAACAAACAGTTGACGGCTACATTAAAGGGCATGATCAACATGGTTTGCTGATGTATATTGTTTTGATGGGCGTGGTGTTGTTGATGGAGGTTTTTTCTCAATTTTATTTTGTTTATTGGGCAAACTGGCTGGGACAGGATATTGTAAAGGATATTAGAACGAAGCTCTTTAAGCATATTTTGAGTTTTAGAATGAAGTATTTTGATTTGGTTCCGGTTGGTCAATTGGTTACGAGATCGGTTTCTGATATTGAGTCGATTGCACGTATTTTTAGTCAAGGTTTGTTTATGATTATTTCTGACTTGATGAAGATGCTTGTTGTCTTGCTTTTTATGTTTTACATGAACTGGAAACTGACTTGGATTGTAGTAGTTGCAATGCCGATTCTGGTATATATTACGAGAATTTTTCAGCGTAAAATGCAAGTGGCTTTTGAGGAAGTTCGTACGCAGATTGCCAATATGAACTCGTTTGTACAGGAACGCGTTACGGGAATGAAGATTGTTCAGCTTTTTAATCGTGAAAAAATTGAAGCCGAAAACTTTAAGGATATTAATAATAAACACAGAGTTGCCTGGATTAAGACGATTTTGTATAACTCTATATTTTTTCCGATTGCCGATATTATTTCTTCGATTACTTTAGGTCTGGTTGTGGTTTATGGCGGTTTTAGAATTTTAAACGGCGATCATTTTACGACTTTTGGAGATTTGTTTTCTTATACGATGTTTATCGGAATGCTTTTTAACCCGCTGCGTCAGATTGCAGATAAATTTAATGAAATGCAATTGGGAATGATTGCAGCGAATCGCGTTTTTGATATTATTGACACTCAGGATCATATTCAGGATACTGGAACGATTGAAGCGCCAATTTTTAAAGGTGCGATTGAATTTAAGGAAGTTCGTTTTGGTTATATTCCGGAAGAAGAAGTGATAAAAGGCATTGATCTTTCTGTGACTTCGGGTCAGACGATTGCGATTGTGGGTTCTACAGGTGCAGGAAAATCGACTATTATTAACTTACTGAATCGTTTTTACGAGATTAACAGCGGTACTATTTATATTGACGGAGAAAATATCGAAAATTATACTTTGGCTTCGTTACGTAAACAAATTGCGGTTGTACTGCAAGATGTATTTTTGTTTGCCGATACGATTTATAACAATATTACTTTGCACAATCCGCTTATAACGAGAGATAAAGTTCTGGATGCGGCTAAAAAAATCGGTGTTCACGATTTTATTATGAGCCTTCCTGATAATTATGATTTTGATGTAAAGGAACGCGGTGTAATGCTTTCGTCTGGACAACGTCAATTAATCGCCTTTTTACGTTCTTATGTAAGTAATCCTAGTATTTTGATTTTGGATGAAGCAACGTCGTCTATAGATACGTATTCTGAAGAATTGATTCAGCGTGCGACCGAAACGATTACTAAAGGCAGAACTTCGATTATTATTGCGCACCGATTGGCGACAATTGTAAATGCGGATAAAATTATCGTAATGGATAAAGGTTTAATTGTGGAACAAGGCACACATCAGGAATTGCTAAATAAGGCTGACGGTTTCTACAAAAACTTGTATGATTCGCAATTTGCGGTGGCTAATTAGCTTTAAGAAATTACCTACATCCTTAATCATCAAAATCTTACAAAAAATCAAACGCTAAAAATTACGATCATTCATTAGATTTAGGGCAAAATAAATTTAACATAACTCAATAATTTTACTTGTATTCTTACAAATAAATAAGTAAGTTTGAAAGATAAATAATCATTTTTTAAAAAATCTATGAAAAAAAAATTACTTTTTATCGTTTTATTTTTAGCCTTTTCGGCTAATGCATTCTCAATGCAAATTATTATAAGAGTTGTCGGTTCTTTACATACTATAACTCTTGAGGTCGAAAGTTATGATACTATTGATAATATTAAGGCTAAGATACTAGATAAAGAAGGAATTCATATTGATTGCCAAAGGCTTATATTTGCAGGAAAACAACTTGAAGACGGCAGAACATTATCAGATTATAACATTCAAAAAGATTCCTTTGTACATCTGGTTATTAGAACTCCTTGTAATTAATATTTTTTTTATTTAGGAAAATAGAAGACACTTTTAAAAGTGCATAAGATTAAAAATAAAGGGTTTGACTTTAATTAAAGTTGAACCCTTTTTAGCATATGATTGTAGAATTGATTTTGAATGTTTCTCGAGCTGATGCAAATTTTTAGCAGCTAATTTGCTTTAAGAAAATTCTCATACAACTTATTTTCAAATACTTACAAATTATTCAGATATAAAAATGTGGTTATTCATTATATTTATGGTAAAATGAATTTAAATAAACTCAATAATATCACTTGTATTCTTACAAATAAATAAGTAAGTTTGAGAAATAAATAATCATTTAAAAAAAATCTATGAAAAAAAAATTACTAATTATCGTTTTGTTTTTCGCCTTCTCGCTTAATACGTTCTCAATGCAAATTTTTATCAGAACTTTGACTGGAAAAACTATAACTCTTGAAGTTGAATGTTCAGATACTATTGATAATATTAAGTCTAAAATACAAGATAAGGAAGGATATAATCCCGATTGCATAAGGTTAATATTCGCAGGAAAACAACTTGAAGACAATAGGATATTATGTGATTATAACATTCAAAAAGAAACGGAAATATGGATGGTTTTGAGAGAAAATTGTAAGTAATTATTTCTTAAGATAGCAAAATAATCAAGGGTTTGACTTTTTAATTAAAGTTAAACCCTTTTTCATATCACCGTAGAATTGATTTAAAATATTTCTCCAGCCGAATCTAATGCAATTTTCAGCATCTAATGGACCATGCGAAATTTCTTATAGAAGTTATTTTCAAATACTTACAAACGATTTAGCTATCAAAACTTTGTTTATTCATTATATTTATGGTAAAATGAATTTAAAACAAACTCAACAATGTCACTTGTATTCTTACAAATAAATAAGTAAGTTTGAAAAATAAATAATCATTTAAAAAAAATCTATGAAAAAAAAATTACTAATTATCGTTTTGTTTTTCGCCTTTTCGGTTAATGCGTTCTCAATGCAAATTTTTATAAAAACTTTGACTGGAAAAATTATAACTCTAGAAGTTGAAAGTTCAGATACTATTGAAAATCTTAAGTCTAAAATACAAGATAAAGAAGGAATTGATCCTAGGTGTATAAGATTTATATTTGCAGGAAAACAACTTGAAGACGGCAGAACATTATCAGATTATAACATTCCAAAAGAAAGCACCATACATGCAGTTATAACTTATCCATGTCCGAATTAATTAATTTAAAAAAAAATAAAATTGTATTTGAATACATTTTAAAATAGATTCTAATACACTTATTATAATAAAAGGGTTTGACTTTAATTAAAGTCAAACCCTTTTATTATAAATGTTTTTCACTTAATTGTGGTTTTTGAGATTCAGCAAATTGGCTAAATCAATAACTTAATCATTATTTAGCTGTAAATTCACACTTCTTTCCTAAATTAAAAACTGCATATTTCACAATTTGTGAATTAAAATCCGATTAAAAACTGTCAAAAACATTTCAAAACGTTAAATAAGCGTTATAGAAATCATAAAATTGATGATTCTGAATCAATAACATAGCATTAATTTTTCGTTTATTATTTATCTTTGAGAGAATAGAAATTAAATGAAAAAGAAAATGCCACATACAAGATTTTATCCAAACGAAGAATTCAAAGAAATAGAAATAAACGCCTCATTACAGCTTAGATATGCCATTTCAAACAAAGGCAGATTAATTAGTTTTACAGACGAAATTGAAAACGGACGCCTCTTAAAAGGAGGTTTAAGTGATGGTTATCCTACTTTTAGATTTAAGGTTAAAGTAGAGGACAAAATCGTTAACAAATATCTCTTTCTATACAAATTAGTTGCACAGTATTTTATTCCAAAAAAATCAGAAGAACAAACTTATGTACTTCATTTAGATTATAACCGAAGCAACGACGACATCAATAATTTACGCTGGGCAACAAAAGCCGAAATGATGGCGCACAGCCGTAAGAGTCCACGCGTGATTCAGGCCAAAAAGAATCTGATCGAGCACAATCTTAAAGCCGACGGAAGAAAACTGACTACTACAAAAGTAATGCTGATCAAGAAAATCCTTGCCAGACCAGAACAAAAAACACGTCTTAAAATGATCGCGAAACAATTTGGTGTTAGCGAAATGCAAATTAGAAGAATTGCCAGCGGTGAAAACTGGGGGCATGTTAAGGTTTAATTTGTTTTTAGTTTAAAGTTTTTAGCTTTTAGTTTCAGGTTTAAAGTTTCAAGTTTAACTTTGTCACTCTGAGCGTAGTCGAAGAGCACGACGAGGGCTTCGACTACGCTCAGCCTGACATATCAATATAGTTTGCCACGAATTACACCAATTTCCACTAATTAATATAAAATTCGTGTTGATTCGTGCAATTCGTGGCAAAAACTTTTACAGCAAAAACTTAAAACCTGAAACTTGAAACAAATAAAAAACAACCTAAAAATTTAAAATAAATCCTTAAATTCGCAAGCACAAATAACATAGAGATTGAAAGTGAGTTTCGGAATTAAAAAACTTCATTTTCGATAGTAAATACTAAAAACCAAAAAAATGAAATACGACGTTATTGTTTTAGGAAGTGGTCCTGGCGGATATGTAACAGCTATTAGAGCTTCACAATTAGGCTTTAAAGTAGCTGTAGTTGAAAAAGAAAACTTAGGTGGTGTATGTTTAAACTGGGGATGTATCCCAACAAAAGCATTATTAAAATCTGCTCAGGTTTTTGATTATTTAAAACACGCTTCTGACTACGGATTAAAAGTTTCTGAATTCGATAAAGATTTCCCAGCAGTTGTACAACGCAGTCGTAACGTTGCTGAAGGAATGAGCAAAGGAGTTCAGTTCTTAATGAAAAAAAACAAAATTGACGTTATTGAAGGTTTTGGAAAACTAAAACCAGGAAAAAAACTTGACGTTACTGATAAAGATAATAAAGTTACAGAATACAGCGCAGATCACATTATCATTGCTACTGGAGCACGTTCTCGTGAGTTGCCAAACTTACCTCAGGATGGTGTAAAAGTAATTGGTTACCGTCAGGCAATGACGTTGCCAACACAACCAAAATCTATGATCATTGTAGGTTCTGGAGCAATTGGAGTTGAGTTTGCACATTTCTACAACTCAATGGGAACTGATGTTACTATTGTAGAATTTATGCCAAACGTTGTACCAGTTGAAGACGAAGATATCTCAAAACAATTTGAAAAATCTTTGAAAAAAGCAGGTATTAAAGTTATGACTAGCTCTTCTGTAGAATCTCTTGATACTTCTGGAGCTGGAGTAAAAGCAACTGTAAAAACAGCAAAAGGAGAAGAAATCCTTGAAGCTGATATCGTACTTTCTGCAGTTGGAATTAAAACAAACATCGAAAATATTGGTTTAGAAGAAGTTGGTATTGCTGTTGACCGTGATAAAATTCTGGTAAACGCTTACAACCAAACTAATATTCCTGGATATTATGCAATTGGAGATATTACTCCAGGGCAGGCTTTGGCTCACGTAGCTTCTGCTGAAGGAATTAACTGTGTAGAAAAAATTAAAGGTTTACACGTAGACCCAATCGATTATGGAAATGTTCCTGGTTGTACTTACGCAACTCCGGAAATCGCTTCTGTTGGTTTAACAGAAAAACAAGCAAGAGAAAAAGGTTACGATCTTAAAATTGGTAAATTCCCATTCTCTGCTTCTGGAAAAGCTAAAGCAGCTGGAAATTCAGACGGTTTCGTAAAAGTAATTTTTGATGCTAAATACGGAGAATGGTTAGGATGCCATATGATTGGTGCTGGAGTTACAGATATGATTGCAGAAGCAGTTGTAGCTCGTAAACTAGAAACTACAGGTCACGAAATCTTAAAATCTATTCACCCTCACCCTACAATGAGCGAGGCAGTTATGGAAGCTGTAGCAGATGCTTACGGCGAAGTAATTCACTTGTAAAAATACCGCGTTTCGACGACGGTTATATATAATTTTCAATTTAATCCGATTTGCGAAAGCAAGTCGGATTTTTTTTGCTCATTCCCCATCAACTCCATTACAGTTATCTAACCATTTTCAGTTATCCTAAAAAAATCACTAAAATCCGGTATTGTAAGTTTTTTCTTTTATACACATATTTGTATTTGACCAATAATATTAATTATCACATTGTAATTCTTATTTTTTTGTGTCTTATAAACAATACTAGTATGAAACTGCCTTTTATAGAAATAATCGAAGCCACGACAAGCAATCCTAATTTATTGATGTGGAAGTTTTTTGATGAAGATAAAGAAATTAAAAACGGAGCAAAATTAACAGTACGCGAAAGCCAGCAGGTAATGCTTTTAAATGAAGGACAGCTTGCCGATGTTTATTCTGCCGGACTTCATACTTTATCTACAGAAAACATCCCAATTTTAAGCAAATTAAAAGGTTGGAAATACGGATTTGAAAGTCCGTTTAAAGTTGACGTTTACTTTTTCAATACACACCAATTTATCAATAATAAATGGGGAACTCCTGCTCCTATTTTGATGAATGATCCTCAATTTGGACAAATTAGAATTCGTGCCTTTGGAAGCTTTGACATTAAAATTGTGGACGTTGCTAAATTTTTTCGTCAATATGCAGGTACGTACGAACAGCTTACCATTTTTGAATTGCAAAACCAATTAAGAGATTTTATTGCGCCCAAATTTGGAGAAGTTTTAGCAAACGAAAATATCACTGTTACTGATGTTGCAGGAAATATTACACAATTAGGACAAAAAATAGAGCCTTATTTAAAACCTTATTTTCTTCAATTAGGAATTGAATTGACACAATTTGTGATTACAAGCGTAACCTTGCCGGATGAAGTTACCGCACATTACGACAAAATCACCAATATGAATATGGTAACCGATATGGATAAGTTTACCAAATTTAATACAGCAACAGCAATTGGAGATAAAGGAACAGCAGTTCATGATGCTACACAAAATGCATTGAGCATGGGAATTCTTTTAAATCAAATCAAACAAGACAAAGAAACTCCAAAACAGGAACCAGCAGAAGATATCACTTCTAAACTTCAAAAATTAAAATCACTTTTTGACGCAGGTTTAATTGATGAAGATGAATTCAAAATGAAAAAAAGTGATCTTTTAACCCAATTATAATGGAAGAAAAAAAGGTGAGTTCGTTTTTGGATAAGCTCAAAGAAAAAGCCCAAAAACAATCTAATTACGGTGGAGAAACAGAAATAAAAGAAGCGGAAATGAATCTTAGAAACTGCCCAAATTGTGGTGCCGGAAGAGCCAAACAAGATGGCGTAACGCATTGCGCTTATTGCAAATTTGAGTTTTTAAATGTAAAACTAACAGATGGTCTTTACATTAAAAAAGAGGATAATTCAATTTAAAAATCATAGAAATGTTCGGATTATTCAAACAAAGTGAGAAAGAAGAGAATCTGCCGGAATGGTACGCTGAACTTCAGGAATCTCAAGAAAGATGGTTTGTTTTTTTAGAAAAATTAGAAGCAAAAATAGAAGAATTTGCCACAGCTGCAATTCCGGAATTGAGACAACTTTTACAAGAAGATGACGATCTTTATAAAAGAACGTTTCATAAAGTCTATTCGGGTGTAAATGGCCAGTTAAATAACATAAGAGAAAAAGCGAGAGATACTTACGAAGTAAAAATTATTGATACTTATCAGTACTTCAATTCGCAGATTTCTGCGCTGAGTAAACATCACAATTTAATTTCTGATTTTAGAAATGCCTGTTCAGATCGTTATCACAAGGAATTTGAAAACAAATATAATTATTGGAGAAAACAGATTGATAAAGCACAAGAATATGATCTTGAAACAGAATATGAAAAAATTCTAACCGAATTTGAATCCATCAAAGACAAATTCAACTGTAACCAATGCGGAGGCAATATTACAATTGAAAAGATTTTTTTAATTGAAACTTATATTTCTTGTCCTTATTGCCAGTCACAAAATACTTTCGCTCCAAGTTCACAAGCCCGAAATTTACAACATATGGCCCATGATCTTGCCAAGCAAAGAACAGCTCACTTGTACGAAGCTTTTGAAATTGAAAACAATAAAGAGCGAGAATTATATCATCAGCGTCATGAATTAAGCCTGTCTAAAATTCACGAATCAAACAAAACCATTTTGGATGAAATTAAAATCAAAATGGATGATTTAGAAGAACAAAGGCAATTTGCAATTCAAAATGCGCCAAAGTTATATCAAGTGTATCTGCGTGCCATGTATGACGAATGGAATAAAATTACTCCTGATTTAAAAGAGCACAACGAAAAAATGTATCAGAATCAATTACAACAAAATATTAATATTTAAAAATCGAAAAAATGTTTAAAAACCTTTTTGGATCTCTAAATGGAGAAGACAAACAAGAAAATCAAGAGCAGGCTCAGGCATTAAATGATAATAACAATGATTATCAAGAAGTAGAATATGATCCTGAAACACTGCACGGAACACATTATACAGAAGAAGATTTTGATGATGAAGTAGCATCCAGAGCAGAAACATGGATTGAGGAAGAATATGATAGAGGTCATAATTTAAATGAAGAAGATATTCAAAACATTTATTTTAACTACAGAAGATCCGTTTATCAAGAATGGAACAACTGCGACACAGATCAAATGATAAAATTTGAGCATGCAAATTCTCTAAAATACAGCGGGTTTCAAACTTCTGGATTTGTAAAAGTTGACGACAATAATCCTTTTCTTGAGCCCGTGCATGGCATAGATTTAAGAACTTATACCGCAATTTGTTTAAAAGTTAGCGCAGGAATTGATCATCTTGAAGTTTGTAAAGCAATGGGATTTGAACCTGCAATCTGGGAAGAATTAAATACAATTTGGCCACAGCGTATGGGAGAAGATACTACGTTTACTGTCACAACTCTATTCGGACAATATTATGCTGAAAACGTTACAGTTCCACAATTAGAAAATCTTAAAGCAGTAATTTCAGAAGAAGGAGCAGCTAATTTGGAAAAAATTAAAACAGATCGTTATTTTTATGAAGAACTTTCTGGAGCAAGACAAGCAGCTTACGAATACGGAATTGACGGTGCACAATGGATTTTAGATACTTTTGGAATCAATCTTGCTGATTTTCAATCGGTGGCGATGCAGTGGCTGAATGATCAAAATCAAAACTGGAGTTCTGGAGAAATTATGGCATTTACCAACTACCAACAGGAAAAACAAAAAGAATATGCCGCAAAATTTGCTGCTGAACAAGGAGGAAATGTTGCTGACGATGTAAATTTCTAATTCATTTTTAATTCTTATTAAATCCGATTTGTGAAAGCAAGTCAGATTTTTTTTATGTTGAATTTCTAAAACTTAAGTTTTTGTCATTTCGACTGAAAGGAGAATCACACGCGGGTTTCGACAAAGATTGGCGATTTTCTTTGTGGTGTTTCTAGTGCGATTTCTCCTTTCAGTCGGAATGACAAAACATTGTCAAAAATAGAGTACGGAGATTTAAAAAACATAATTCTTAGTCCTAAAATTACTTTTGTATATTTGATTTCATTTCCAATTATCTAATTCCCAAATTATCTAATTAAAAAAAAATGACCACAGACATTATAGAACTACACAACTTCATAGTGCTGATCGAGCAGTCAAATTCTGACAAAGAATTTGTACAGAAATGTGAGATCGATGGCGATGCGGTTGGTTTTGCTTTTTATGGTTCTGGTAATGTCGAATTAGAAATTAAACACAACAATCAAACAAAATATTTAACAAATACTACTGGTCTGGCAATTTCTTTTTTCGGAAATCAAAAAGTAGAATTTGCGCATAAAATTGCTCCCGACAAACCTTTGCAATCCATTAGTATTTTTGCCAGACTCAAAAATCTTCATTCGCTGCCACAAGAAGAAAAAGAGATTTTCGAAAAGCAATTGCCTTATTTATTAAACCCTAACGAAAATTTTGTAAAAGGTCCAACGCATTTTATGACGCTGGATATGCAGCTTGCCGTTCAAAAAATATTCAATACAACCTATTCAGGAAATACAAGATTGTTGTTTTTAAAAAGTCAGGTCAACGAGTTATTAGCACATTACTTTGCCCTTTTGTCGAGTGATAAAAAAAATGAACTGACTGAAAAAGACAAAGAGAAACTTTTTCAGGCCAAAGAAATTGTCACAACGCATTATTCTAAACCTCCTACTCTATCCGAATTATCAAAGTTAATTGGCCTTAACAGCAATAAATTAAAAAAGAATTTCAAAGAATTATTCGGAATTCCGGTTTACAAATACATTCAGGAAGAACGCCTTAACAAAGCTTATGAATTGCTCTGTCAAAACGAAAAAACGGTGCAGGAAGCGGCATGGGAAGTGGGTTATGAAAGTTTAAGTTCTTTCTCTAACGCTTTTCAGAAAAAATTTGGATCTAGACCGAACGAAGTAAAAAAACAATTCCTTTCAAACAAATCTTAATTCTTTTCCGACAAATGTTTTAATGATGACCTGCGCATCTTTGTATCATCATTAATTAAAAAACATTCATCATGGAAACTAAAAAAATCTTATTACTTGGCGGTAACGGAAAAACCGGCCGCAGAGTTGCACAATTATTAGCCAACAAAAATGACGTTGAAGTTCGTTTAGGTTCACGAAGTCAAAATCCGTCATTTGATTGGGAAAATCCAAAAACTTGGACAGAAGCCCTAAAAGGAATTGATACGGTATATATCACTTTTCAACCCGATTTAGCAGTTCCAAACGCACCAGAAATCATCAAAAAATTTACATCGCTTGCCACAGAAAACGGCATTAAAAAAATGGTGCTTCTTTCTGGAAGAGGCGAAAAAGAAGCTCAAATCTGTGAAGAAATTGTAAAAGCGACTGCTAGAAAATGGACAATTGTTAGAGCAAGCTGGTTCAATCAGAACTTTAGCGAAAGCATATTTTTAGAACCAATTTTAACCGGTTTCGTAGCGTTGCCAAAAGCATCAATTTTAGAACCTTTTACAGATGCAGATGATATCGCCGAAGTTGTTGCCGAAGCACTTTTAAATGAAAAACACGACGGAAAAACATACGAACTTACCGGCCCGAGGTTACTTACTTTTAAAGAAGCAGTTGCCAAAATAGCAAAAGTTACGGGCAGAGAAATTGCATTTCAATCCCTTTCTTTAGAAGAATATATTGCTATGCTTCGCGAATATGAAGTTTCGGAAGATGTAATTTGGCTGGTTAACTATTTATTTTCTGAAGTTTTAGACGGACGAAATTCCAGCATTACCAATGATATCGAAAAAGTATTAGGCCGAAAAGCAACCGATTTTACCGATTATGTTGCAAAAACTGCTAAAACCGGAATTTGGAATGAAGTAAACCAATTGTCATGAATTTTATAAAGGCAGTAACAGCTGGAGTAATAGTGTGGACTTGCATGGTTATTACATTTATAATTTTAGAACATATTCCAATTATAAAATATTCTTTGAATGCACAAACCGCAATTGCATGCGTTTTAGTTGTTTTTTATGCCCGGATTGGAGCATCGTATTATTATAAAAAAGGAAATAGAGCATTTGGCGGCTTATCTCTAGGTATAATCATGTCTGCAACAGCAGTGTTGCTAGATGTATTGCTCTTTGTTCCGCTCGTCGAAATTCCGAAAGGAAATACATATCAGGATTTTTTCAGCAATCCTTTGTTGTATCTGCTTGCAATCCTAAACTTATTAAGCGTTTATTTTTATTGGAAACAGAAAATTAAAATTCAATAAATTAGAAATCCAGAATTTATAATCCGATTTGCGAAAAGCAAGTCGGATTATTTTTTTGCATCTAATTCAATAAAATCGGGAGCTCACTTTGTATTCAATTTGCATTATAATCAAACCTAAAATTTTGATTGTAATTTATAAGAATAAAATGCTATTTTCGTCACAGAAAATTATCCAAACCAAAGAAACCAAATTATAAAACCAATGAAGAAAATTTTATTTTTTATACTTTTAGGATTAACAATTACTGCAAAAGCACAAGAAGGCAGTGTCGAAAAATCAATGTTCTCTGTACAAACTGGTTTTGCAGGACTTTGGCTGAGCAACGAATTGAGACTTTCAAATTCTATAGCATTAAGAAGCGAAATTGGTATCGAATATGATTTTGCTGTTGGAGATCATTACGATGAAGCTGGTTTTATTTTACAACCTGTAATCACTGTAGAACCTCGATATTATTATAATTTAGAAAAAAGAAATGCTAACGGAAAAAAGACTGCTCACAACAGTGGTAATTATCTGTCTCTTAGAACAAGTTATCACCCAGATTGGTTTGTAATTAATCTTGACGACGATATCACCAAAACTGCCGATTTATCGATTATTCCAACCTGGGGAATGAAACGCTCAATTGGAAATCATTTTACTTACGAAGCCGGCGCTGGTTTGGGTTTAAGATTTGTATTTTTAAAAGCCAATTCTTATAACGGAAATGCTCAAAATGTAGATGGTTTTAATACTACAGATTTGCAATATACTCCTTATTTACATTTGAGAATTGGATATGTTTTTTAGAATAAGACAAAAAAATATTTCATGAACAAAAAACATATTTGCTTCATTTTTCTAATCTTCTGTTTCTCAAATATATTATTTGCACAAACTCAAGTAGAAATGAATCAAACAGGTCTTCAAAATTTTATAAAAGCTGATAATGAACTCAATAAAGTTTATAATCAGCTTATGAAAATACTTGACAAAAAAGAAAAGCAACTGCTAATAACAGCTGAAAAAGACTGGCTGAAATTTCGCGATTCTCATTGTGAATTTGAAAAAGTACAATATGAAGGAGGAAGTATTCAACCTCTTATATACTCAACCTGTTTGGAAGAACTAACACGTAAAAGAATTACAGAAATTAAAACCAGCATAAAGAACCGAAATCTTTAATATTAGAATAACCGTAAATTCAATAATAAGGTCTCAAACTTAAAAACTCATCTTGAACAATCTGCCCCATTGGCATCCAAAATAAACCATTTGCCCTTTTAAATTGTTAAAACCCAAAATACCAATCATAGTTGACACAGCAAAAAATCGTGTCAGAAATTGACAATTCCATCGATAGAAAATAGAGCGAATTTTAACATTTTAAACCAAAAAAGAGTCAAATGTTAATTTTGAAAATATTTCATTTTAATAGGAAATATTTCTGTTACGTTTGTAGTATAAACTAAAATAACTATGAGCGAAATTACTTCTTATTGGTGGATTTTCTTAATTGCATTTTCCATCTTATTTTACAAATTTGTATTGCGTGTTTTCTTCGGAATGGTGATTGTTCCGGAAGACAAAATTGGTTTAATAACCAAAAAATTCGTTTTGTTTGGTACAGACAAATCGCTTCCCGATGGTAGAATTATTGCCACAAAAGGAGAAGCTGGTTATCAGGCACAAACTTTGGCTCCAGGTTTATATTGGGGAATGTGGATTTGGCAGTATACTGTAGACATGACGGGTTTTACCATTATCCCAGAAGGTAAAATCGGACTTGTTTTAAGTAAAGACGGTAAAGAAATCCCAACGGGACGAATTCTTGCCAGAAAAGTAGACAGCGACAATTTTCAGGACGCAAGTGCATTCTTAAACAATGGCGGACAAAAAGGACGTCAGACCGCTTTTATTACCACAGGATCGTATCGTATTAATACGTTCTTATTTGAAATCGTAATTGCAGAGCAAATTAAGATTTACGAAAACATGATTGGTATTGTAACCGCACTCGACGGCGAGCCGATTCCGCAAGGACAAATTGCCGGAAAATTTGTAGAAGGCCACAATAACTTTCAGGATTTTGACCAATTTCTAGACAAAGGCGGAAATCGTGGTTTACAACCTCAGGTTATGCTTGCCGGATCGTATTACATTAATACGTGGGGAATTTTAATCGAGCAAAACCCAATGACAGATGTGCCTATTGGATATGTTGGTGTCGTGATTTCGTACATTGGCGAAGATGGTCAAGATGTTACCGGCGATACTTTTAAACACGGAAATATCGTTTCTAAAGGACAACGCGGTGTTTGGATGGAACCTTTTGGACCAGGAAAATATGCGCTTAATAAATACACAACAAAACTAGAACCGGTACCAACAACAAACCTGGTTTTGAACTGGGCAAATGCACGAAGCGAATCGCACGATTTAGATAAAAACTTATCTACAATTACGGTACGTTCTAAAGATGGTTTCCCGTTTAATCTGGACGTCGCGCAGATTATTCACGTGCCTGCTGCCGAAGCGCCAAAAGTTATTGCGCGTTTTGGAAGCATGAACAACTTGGTTTCGCAGGTTTTAGAACCTACAATTGGTAACTATTTTAGAAACTCGGCTCAGGACAGCGATGTAATTTCATTCTTATCAACCAGAAAAGAACGTCAGGAATCGGCTAAAAATCATATCAAGCTGGTATTAGACGAATACAACGTAAACGCGGTAGATACTTTGATTGGAGATATTGTGCCGCCAGATTCGTTAATGAAAACATTGACTGACAGAAAGTTAGCAGAAGAAGAGCAAAAAACCTATCAAACCCAAAAAATGGCGCAGGAACAACGTCAGGGAATGGAAAAAGAAACGGCAATTGCAGATATGCAAAAAGAGATCGTTCGTGCGTCACAAAGTGTTGAAATTGCGCAGCGTACTGCAGATGCAACCGTTAAAAAAGCAGAAGGTGATGCAACAAGTTTAAAACTAAACGTAAACGCTGAAGCAGAAGCTACAAAAATGCGTGCCAATGCCGAAGCGGAAGCTACAAAAGCAAGAGCCGGAGCACAAGCCGAAGCAACAAAACTTACGGCAAGCGCAGAAGCAGAAAGAATCTCTAAAACCGGTTTGGCCGAAGCAGAGAAAATTATGGCAGTTGGTAAATCTACTGCCGAAGCGTATCAACTGCAGGTTTCTGCAATGGGCGGCGATAACTTTACCAGATATAAAGTTACAGAAGAAATTGGTAAAGGAAATATTAAAGTAATTCCAGATGTTTTAATTACTGGAAACGGTGGTTCTGACGGATCGATAAGCGGTCTTTTAGGTTTAAAACTAATGGAAATGATGGATACCGACAAAAATGTAAAAGGTCCTAAAAAATAATTTATTTTGATTTTAATAGTAAATCCGATTTGTGAAAGCAAGTCGGATTTTTTTATTTAAAAATTTCAAAACCATTTCTTAAAAATATAAATCAATCACAAATTGTAAGCTAAATCTCAAATTATTATATTTGAGATTCGAACAATAAAAGCAAATCTTACATCTTACTCTGATTTGCTAAACAGATCAGATTTTTATTCAATTGAAATCTTTTAAAATACAAATAATATAAAATTAAGAATCATGTCAGATACAAAAGTATTCTACGCCGACGGAGAAAACCCAAAAATGATTGAAGCTTACAAAAGAGCACAGGAAACCTTTAAATATTTCTGGAGAGAACTTTCCTGGGAGCAACGCCGTATTATTCCTGCACTTGACGTTTCTTGTGTAAAAGTGGCTTTTATGCAGGAAGTTGACAACGAAACCATTGTAGAACATATGTGGATTAACGATGTAAACTTTGATGGTGAAACTATTTATGGCATTTTAGTAAATGATCCGAATGAATTAACGAATGTAAATAATGGCGACGAAATCGCAATTCCAATCAATCAAATTAGCGACTGGCTTTTTGCAAGTCAGGAAAAAACGTATGGCGCATTTACTATACAAGCCATGCGCTCTGAAATGAGTGATGAGGAAAGAAATGCACACGACGAAGCATGGGGATTAGAATTTGGAGATTTTAATGATATTCAGGTTGTTTTTGAACAAAAAGAAAAACCTGAAAATCTAATCGAACATCCGATGAGTAAAAATATGAAAGAAAGCCTAATCGATTTCCTTAAAAATAATCCTGAAGAAATAAAGGCTCAGGACGATTTAGGTTATACTTTTTTACATCGGGAAGCAATTGCAGGAAACCAGACTTCAGTAGAAGTTATTTTAGAAAATGGTGCAGAGAAAAATGCAAAAACCAATAGCGGAAAAACAGCTTTTGATTTCGCCAGAGACCTAAAATGGAATCATTTGCTGCCATTGCTTCAATAGAAATTATACGAATCCGATTTGTTTTCACAAATCGGATTTTTTATTTTAAAATTTTAATCCCTTTTTAAAAAAAGCAACACTTCTTGATACAATTGATTTCTGCTTGTTTCTAAATGTGCGACATGAGTTCCCGAATCCAAAATTATATATTTTTTTGATTTTGCATTTTTGAGGGAAATCAATAAATTTTCAGCATCAGAATTGTTTGGATATTGATCCCAACTGCCTCTTATTATTAATGTTTGTGCTTTTATTTTTTCTGGATTATAATACGGTTTATTATGCATTAAATCTTCAATATCCTGATTTGGACCAGAAGGAAAACGAACGTTTCCTGTTTTTAGTTTCTTAAATAATGGATCACTGTTTTCCCAAATTTCACTCCAATTTGTAAATACTTCTTTTTCTAATTCACAGGATTTATCTTTTGGCGTAAGACTTTCCATAGCGTCAATCCTTTGTTTTGCTGTCATTTCTGCAAAAGAACCTTTAATATTTTCTTCTTTAGTATCTTCGTTTCTAATTGTTATAGCGGCAAACAAAACAAGCTTTTCTATTTTCTCAGGAAATTTTGATGCATACAGCGCCGCGACAGATCCGCCCCACGAATGACCAATTAAATACACTTTATTTTTACCGGTTTTCTTCCTAATGAATTCAATTGCTTTATCGACATCTAAAACAACTTCTTCTCCTCGTCCGACAACTTTGCCATCGGTAAAATTATTTTCCATTTCTGGATATCGATCCGAATTTCCATAACCTAAAAAATCGAGCGCAAAAACATCATATCCATTTTCGGATAAATTGGTCATCCAGGATTCGTTATTCATTTTAAAACCAAAAGAAAGTGCTGTTGGAAATGATGATCCATGAAGAAAAAGCACAGGATAATCGTTTGAAAGTTTTTTTGTTGGAATATAATTTACAGCAATTTCTAAATTATTAATATGACTTTTTGTTTTTAAAACTTCCATGTTATCAGGTTTAATGGTATTAAAAATGGTTCCCGTTTTCTGTGCATTTGTCTGATAGAATGCCAAGAAAAAAAGGAACAATAATATTGTATCGTTTTTCATTCTTCTTTAAAATTTCATCAAAAGTAAAATCCAAACACACCCAACACTTCAATCTATGCTTAACTATTATTGTAGTTGTTGTAAATTTCACAATTTAGTTAAAAACTAAAGTCTCTTTTTAAAGTCAAAAGCTATATATTGTATTTCAGTTTTTAATCCATAAAAAAGCAAAAAATGACATTAGAAGAATATAAAAAAGAATTCTCAGAAGACGATGCTGTCGGCTGGTTATCAATAGATAAAGAATTTGAACGTCTATATCCCAACCAAGAACCCAAACATTATGCACCAGCAATTAGTTATATGCTTGGTGGAGAAAGTCCGCTTGATGGAGTGAGCATTTACGATAGTACGAAACAAACTGAGCACTTTCATTTTATAACTTACGGTTTTTCTGAATTGTATTATGACGAACAAAAAATTGAAGGAGAATTTAGCAAATGGGGATTTGAACTTACTTTTAGATTAAAACCTCTCGCAGAAGATAATGGAAATCCAACTTGGGCAGTTGCGTTGTTACAAAACATTGCAAAATATGTCTTCAGCTCCGGAAAATGGTTTGAAGAATTTCATTATATGCCGGCAAACGGACCAATAAAATTAGAATCTGATACCGATATTACGGCAATTGTTTTTGTTGCAGATCCTGAAATTGAAAAGAAACAAACGCCACATGGAGAAGTTTCGTTTTTACAAATTGTTGGAATTACTTCTGCTGAATATAACGACATTTTAGAAAATCGTAAAACGATAGAAGAAATTGTAGATAAATTAAAAGAAAACAATCCGTTGTTAATTACTGATTTAGCACGAACTGAATAGTAAGTGATTATTATTATAAAATGATTTTAGAACGTATTTTTTTATAACCTAATGCTAAATTATGATGAACAAAGAAATTGAAGCGTACAATAATTTACAGTCTGATTTGGATAAAGAAATATGTACAGCACTTTATCATATTATAATTGAAAATTTACAAGAAGCCGAAAGTAAAATCTGGCACGCACATCCGGTTTGGTTTCTAGACGGAAACCCGATTGTGGGTTATAGCAAATTAAAAAAAGACATACGGCTGCTTTTTTGGAGCGGCCAGTCTTTTGACGAAGAAAAACTCTTAAACGAAGGTTCTTTTAAAGCCGCCGAAGCCCGTTACACTGCCGTAAATCAAATTAATACAGAAGACATAAAACGCTGGCTTAAAAAAGGAAAAGAAATACAGTGGGATTATAAAAACATTGTGAAACGAAAAGGAGTTTTAGAAAGATTAAAATAAAACATTACATACAAACCTAAAAGCCATTGCTACAACTCAAAATGATGACTAAAACTTATTTATTTCTATTTACTTTTTTAACGCTGACTGCATTTTCTCAAAATAAAATGAAAACGATAAACGAATTAATAATCGAAAAAGATTCAGGCTGGAAATTAGTAAAAGAATGGATTGGCGCTGCAAAAAATAAAGTTGAAATTCTTCCTGCCGATCCTCAGAAAGCAAAAGATGCTTTATACAAAACGCAAGTTACCACAAGTTCGCCAATGGGTGCAATTGTTTATAATACGGGCGGTCTTTTGGTAGATAACGGCTGGATCCGAATTTTGGGTTCTGGAAGTGCTAAACTAAACCGAACGCTCCCAGATTGGAACAAAGGGAAATCTTTTAAAGAATTTGGAGAAACTCCCTCTTTCTTATTAATTGCAGATGATGCGCTTGGCGGTTTTTATCTCTTAAACGGCGGTGGATTAGGACAAGATGTGGGCAAAGTGTATTATTTTTCTCCTGATAATTTAGAATATGAAGCTCTTGACATTTCTTATTCTGAATTTTTAGAATTTTGTTTTAATAATGATTTGGATAAGTTTTATGCCGAAAGCCGTTGGAAAGACTGGAAAAAAGAAGTTTCTGTTTTAGAAGGCGATAAAGTTTATAATTTCTATCCGTTTTTGTGGACAGCTGAAGGAACAGATATTAATAAAGTTTCCAGAAAAGTAATTCCGGTTGAAGAACAATATAGTTTAAATATTGATTTAAGAAAGCAGCTCGGACATTAACTTTATTTTACTCAAAAACAACACAATTAACTATAAATCAATTACTTAAAATTAATATCTTTACTACTGACATACTCTTGTCACAATACCACTTTACCTTTACTGAAACTAATTAAAACCTTTCAATAAAATGGAAACTAAAGATGGAAAATTAGCAGTTTACGCGCCAACCCGACAAGACTGGCGCAATTGGCTGATAGAAAACTGCGAGACAGAAAAATCAGTTTGGCTCATTTTATACCATAAAAAAAGCAGTATTGTAAGCGTAAATTTAATCGAAGCCACAGAAGAAGCACTTTGCTTTGGCTGGATTGACAGTTTATGCAAAAAACGCGATGCCGAAAGTTATTATCTTACATTTTCTCGTCGCAATCCGAAAACCAGCAAATGGAGTAAACCCAATATTGAAAGAGCCGAACGCCTTATTGAAGAAAAATTAATGACTGAACACGGTCAAAAGCTTATAGATATTGCCAAAGCTCAGGGAAAATGGGAAATTGCTGCTCCTTAAAATAAGTGATTTAAGGCTATACTAATTCATCTCCGAACGCAATGTTTTTTTTACCACAAAGATCTCAAAGAAAGAAAACACAAAGTTCACAAAGCTATACTAATTGAACTTTGAGAACTTTGCAAAACCTTTTTCTTCTTTTTGTGGTAAATCTATATTTCACAAACTTTACGCAACATGTATGTAACTTTTTAAGAAATTAACTACTAATACATTAATATATAACTTAAAAGTAAATTCATGAAGAAAATTTCAAGACGTTCGTTTGTAAATAAATTTGGAGTTGGATTAGGTGCATCTGTTGTTATGACAACGCTTCCCTCCTTTTTGACTGCATCAGAAAATCCACAAAAACCTTATACGGGAAAAAAAATAAACATAGCGCTCTGCGGTTTAGGAAATTATGCCGGTATGCTCGCAGAAGGAATTAAAGCTTCTCAATACTGCAATCTTGCAGGAATTGTAACCGGCACTCCGGCAAAAGCTGAAAAATGGAAAGCACAATATAATATTCCAGAAAAAAATATTTACAATTATCAGAACTTCGACGAAATAAAAAACAACCCAAATATTGATTTGGTTTACGTTGTTATGCCAAATGGCTTACACAAAGAATTTGTAATTCGTTCTGCAAAAGCGGGAAAACATGCCATTACCGAAAAACCAATGGCTATTTCTGTAAAAGACTGTCAGGAAATGATCGATGCCTGCAATGCAAATAATGTACAACTGGCCATTGGCTACCGTTTACATTACGAACCTACACATTTGGAGATTAAAAGATTAGGACAGGAAAAAGTTTTCGGAAAAGTACGATTTATAGAAGCTTCTCTTGGCTACAAAACGTATGATACTCTTGATACTAAAACTATCGTTGATAAAAACGACCGTAACGAATGGAGGCTGAATAAAAAATTATCCGGCGGAGGTCCTTTAATGGATTTAGGAATTTATTGTATTCAGGCGAGCCGTTATGTTTTGGGCGAAGAGCCAACTGCTGTTACCGCTCAATTCGGGCACATTAACGACAAGAACAGATTTTCTGAAACTGAGGAAAGCATTTCCTGGCAAATGGAGTTTCCGAGTGGAGCAACTGCCAATTGCAATACTTCCTGCGGTTTTAATATCGATCGTTTTTATGCCTCTGCAGACGAAGGTTTTTTTGAATTGAGCCCTGCACTAAGTTATGGTCCTTTTGAAGGAAAAACATCTGCGAAAGAATTAAAATTTCCGGTAATAAACCAACAGCAGACACAACTTGATGAAATTTGTAAAGTATTGCTAGACAATAAAAAACTGCCAAATCATATCACAGGCGAAGAAGGTCTAAAAGACATTAAAATTATTAATGCTATTTATAAAGCTGCAGAAACCGGAAAAAAAGTTCTAATATAAATCTTAATTATTACTAATTTTAAAGCAACCTTTTCATTAAAAAGATGTCTTTTTAGTAAACGAATCCTTTAAATAATTAAGATTAAAATCATGAAGAAAATCGCACTTTTATTTACATTTTTATTCGCATTACTTTCCTGTGAAACAAATCATCCGACTGTCAATAATCAAACTTCATTAAACGGAAAATGGAATTGGGTAAGCTCTTCGGGAGGTTTTACAGGCAAAACGATTACACCAGAATCTGAAAAGAAAACCATGACAATTGAGATTTCTGACTCGGTTATAAAAAAATACCAAGACGGAAAATTGTTGTCTAAAAATTCTTTTTCTATACAACCTCAGCAATCTATTTTTGGAGGAGAAAGAAAAATGATTATTCTGGACAATGATATGCCAAAACAGTCTTTTGAGATTAAAGACAACAAATTGTATTTGAGTGAAGAATGCAACGATTGCTATCAATCTGAATATGTCCGCATAAAATAAAAACCATAAATGAAAACAATAAAAATTCTACTTGCCCTTAATTTTATTTTCTTTTTCTCTTCAGCAGCACCAAAAGAGAAAAAATCTGAAACCAATTACAACACAAAAGAAATCACTTTTGATAAAAGCGAATTGGCAAAAAAATGGCTGATAAAATCGATCGAAAATTTCTTTAAACAAAACGAAGAATTTCCGGAAATGAGTACTATCACTACAAAGGTATACAATGATTATAAAATCGATGCCATGAACATTGATATGGGGACAGACGGAAGTTTGACTATGCAACAGTTCAATAAAAAATGGAAGAAAAAATACGATGTAAAATACGCTGGTTACGATGGCTTTTTAATTTCTGCTCAGGATTCGGGAAAGGTAATTGTTGCAAAATGTGAATTATTATCTTCTAAAAATAATGTGTATGTTTTTCATGTTATTATAAAAGATTTGACTTATAAAGGCACTTACACAAGAGATATAAAAGTTATCGAATCTGGAAAATCCTTTTTAATAGATGATGTTAAAGAATTGAATTAAAATTGAATTCTAACTTTCAAAAAACAAATGGTAGAAATTACAGAACATAACAAAAGTCATTTACCTGATTTAAGAAAATTGTTTCTGCAAGAAAGACAATCTACTTTTGTTTGGGTAAATCAATCTGAGTTTCGGTTAAAAGATTTTGAAAGAGAAACCGAAGGAGAATATATTCTTATTGCAATAGAAAACGGTATCCTGATTGGTTTTATTTCGGTTTGGGAAAGGAATAATTTTATTCATCATCTGTATATTGATAAAAAATATCATGGTCAGGGCGTCGGCACAAAATTGCTGCATGCAATAATTGCTAAAATTGGTTTTCCGATTACATTAAAATGCTTAGAAAATAATACTAAAGCGGTAAACTTTTATATCAAAAAAGGATTTACTCAGAAAGAAAGAGGACTTTCCGGACACGGCGGTTATATTTTATTTGAATTAAAAGAAACAGTGTAAATTGTTTATTTTCAAGAAAAATTAAAACTATGAGAAAAGTTGTAATTGTCGAATTTCCGTCGAATCTTGGTTTAAAAGAACCTCAGCCGGGAAAAGAACCCGGAGTAAAAAACCTGCCCAATTGGCTCCAAAAACACAATCTGCATAAAGCTTTAAATCCAGAAGAAGTTTTACGACTTGAAGCTCCTCAATACAACAATCTCAAAGATCCTGAAACAGGTATTCTTAACCCCAATTCCTTAATTGATTATGCAGAACAACAAGCAAAATTATTAAGTGAAATATTTGCCAAAAATCAATTTCCGCTTATTCTTGGCGGCGACTGCAGCATACTTTTAGGCGCTGCGATTGCTTTAAAACAAAAAGGCAATTACGGATTATTTTATCTGGACGGACATACCGATTTTATGGATGTTTCTTTATCCGAAACAGGCGGTGTCGGCGGAATGGCCGCATCAATTGTTACGGGAAATGGACATAAAAAACTAACTGACATTTTAGGTTTAAGTCCTTACATAAAAGAAGAAAATCTTTGGTGTGTGGGAAATCGGGAATATGATGACGAATATGAAAATGAAATCCGTCAATCTACTGCGACTTATATTAGCTTGGAATTATTAAGAAAAAAAGGAATCAGCGAATGCGTAAATTCCTTTCTTTCGGAAATTGAAAATAAAAATCTAGACGGATTTTTTCTTCATATTGATGTTGATGTTTTAGACGATTTAATAATGCCTTGCGTTGACAGCAGAACGCCCGATGGCTTAAGTTATGATGAATTTAATGAGCTTACTTTGGAATTGTTTAAAAGTAAAAAACTGGTTGGGCTTGAGATTACTATTCTTGATCCGGATTTGGATGAAACGGGAACTTTCACGAAAGTATTTGTTGAGAATTTGACTTCAACTTTTAATAAATCGCAGTTATTCTAATTCTTTTTTCTTCATTGCGAGGAACGAAGCAATCTCACTATTAATAACTCAAAGTATCCTCAATTTTGTCATTTCAAAGAATGCAAAAAATTATGTGACAATTAGTAAAAAAATATACTTTTAATATATCGAAATGCAATTAAAGTATTGTGTTTGCCCAAAAACGAAGAAATCTTATTTACTAGATCATCTTTACGTAATTGTTAGTGAGATTGCTTCGTTCCTCGCAATGACGCAGATTGCGAAAAAATCTAAAATCTAAAATCAAAACTCTAAAATCACTCTTGTCCGATTTCACCCGCAAATTTGTCCACTATCAACCCTAACATATTGATATTTAGATTGTAAATTTGTTATATAACTTTCTAAAATCAGATAAAATGAGTGCAAAAGATTTTACCACAACGTTTATAACAGATCATTCTCCAGAAGAAGTTTTTAACGCCGTTACCAATGTCAGAGGCTGGTGGTCTGAAGAAATAGAAGGCAATACAGCCAAACTTAATGATGAATTTGATTATCATTATGAAGATGTGCATCGTTCTAAAATTAAATTGATAGAAGTTATTCCGAATCAAAAAATCGTCTGGTTGGTAGAAGACAATTATTTTAAATTTACAGAAGACGAAAAAGAATGGACAAGTACAAAACCTACTTTTGAAATCACTGCAAAAGACGGAAAAACCGAACTTAAATTCACTCATTTTGGCTTAGTTCCAGATTACGAATGTTTTGAAATCTGCCAAGATGCCTGGACAAATTATATTCAAAATAGTTTGAAAAAACTTATTGAAACCGGAAAAGGCGAACCAAACGGAAAAGATAAACCACAGACCGAAAACGAAAAGAAATTATCGACAAAATAATTCCTAAAACCTTAATTCCTAGTTTAGACTACGACAATAGTAGATTTGGCTACAACTGTTTTTTTGATGTTGCGCAATTTTGTAACATCAAATTAATAGAGATATGAAAATTATAATTACAGGTTCTTTAGGGAACATCAGCAAACCGCTGGCGAAAGAGCTAGTGCAAAAAGGACATGAAATTACCGTGATTTCGAGTAATCCTGAAAATCAAAAAGCAATTGAAGAATTAGGAGCAAAAGCTGCTATTGGTTCTGTAGAAGATGTTGCATTTTTAACAGATATATTTAGAGGCACAGATGCCGTTTATTGTATGATTCCGCGTGCCAATTATTTTGATCCGAATTTAGATTTGGATGCTTTTACGAGAAATATAGGAAATAGTTATGCCGAAGCAATTCAAAAATCTGGTGTAAAACGTGTTGTGTTTTTAAGCAGTATTGGCGCGCATTTAGAGAAAAATTCAGGAATAATTCTTCGTTATAACGAAATTGAAGCTGTTTTGAATAAACTCTCCGATGTTTCGATTACGTTTATGCGTCCGACTTCTTTCTTCTATAACTTACTGGCTTATATTCCGGTTATAAAAAATCACGGGATTATTGCCGTAAATTATGGCGTCGGAAAAACAATTCCGTGGGTTTCGCCGCTGGATATTGCGTCTGCAATTGCCGAAGAACTTACAACTCCGCTTGACGAGAAAAAAATCCGTTATGTAGTAAGCGAAGAACTTACAGGCGAAGAAACAGCCCTTATTTTAGGAAATGCAATTGGAAAACCAGATTTAAAATGGACTTCAATAACTGACGAAGAAACTTTAAATGGTTTAATCAACGTTGGTATACAGCCAAAAATCGCTGCTGGTTTAGTCGAAATGTACGCTAGACTTAACAATGGTGTTTTAGCAGAAGATTTCGTCCGCAACAAACCTGCTGTTTTTGGAAAAACAAAACTGGCAGATTATGCCAAAGATTTTGCCGTAATTTATAATCAGAAATAAGTATCTTGTGCTATGGCAGTTTCTCAACCACATCGAATAAAAAGTATCAGCGAATTTCATGAATTTCGAGGTTTACCAAAACCGGAACATCCGCTTGTAAGCGTTTATAATTTTGAAGAACTCAAATTTCTGAACGAAAAAGAACCACAAAGTCTCATTCTCGATTTTTATTCGATTGCACTTAAGAGAAATTCAAATGCCATAATGCGTTACGGCCAGCAGGAATATGATTTTAAAGAAGGCGTATTATTATTTATTTCGCCCGGACAGGTTTTTTCTGTCGAAGGAAATTCTGAGCTGCATCATACCGGATATTCATTATTAATTCATCCGGATTTTTTGTGGAATACGCCTCTTGCACAGAAAATAAAACAATACGAATATTTTGGCTATTCTGTTTATGAGGCGTTGCATCTTTCTGATAAAGAAGAAAAAATGATCATTGATATCATTAAAAACATTCAGAAAGAATATGAGTCTAATATTGACAAATTCAGTCAAGATGTTATAATTGCGCAAATTGAATTGCTTCTCACCTATTCTGAACGTTTTTACAACCGACAGTTTATTACCCGAAAAATTAGCAATCACGAAATTTTATCACGCTTAGAAAAACTGCTGGAAGACTATTTCAGCAGTGATTCTTTAGCAAAAAAAGGCCTGCCTTCGGTGCAGTATATTGCAGCAACTTTACATCTTTCACCTAACTATTTAAGCGGACTTTTAAAATCATTAACGGGACAAAGCACACAACAGCACATTCATGAAAAACTGATCGAAAAAGCAAAAGAAAAACTTTCTACAACTAATTTATCTATAAGCGAAATTGCTTTTGAATTGGGTTTTGAACATCAGCAGTCCTTCAGCAAATTATTTAAGACCAAAACCAATATTTCACCTTTAGAATTTAGGCAGTCTTTCAATTAAAATTTCAATCTAAATAATATTTTTCATACATTCGTTACCATAAAAATCGAATAGTATGAATCCTATTTTTAGAAATACTTTGGCTGTTATTGCCGGTCTTTTTGTTGGAAGTGTTGTAAATATGAGTATTATTTTAATGAGCGGTTCTATTATTCCGCCTCCAAATGGTGCAGACGTTACAACAATGGAAGGTCTTCAGAAAACCATGCATTTATTTGAGCCAAAACATTTTCTATTTCCTTTTTTAGCGCACGCGATCGGAACTTTTGCCGGCGCGGCAACAACAGCATTTATTGCTATCAACCATAAAACAAAATTGGCCCTTATTATTGGTGCATTCTTTTTATTAGGAGGCATCGTAAATGTATGTACGCTTCCGTCGCCAATGTGGTATACCTTGGTAGACCTTGTGTTTGCTTATATTCCAACCAGTTATTTAGCACTTCGGTTATTTGGAAAAAGTAAATAGACTTTAAATTAAATCATTTTTAAAATGAGCGATCAATCAGCCCATAGAAAACCTGCCAAAATGTGCTATGAGCATATTGGCGGAAAACTTGGAAAACTTCTCGTAGAAACTTTTTCTGAAAAAGGATGGATTACCAAAGCAAAACCTACAGACAAACATTTTTACATTACAGATTTAGGGCAAAAAAAATTCCTGGAACTTGGTGTAGATATTAGCCAGATAAAACCAGAAGAACTTTAGACATTCTATTTTCGAGATTTTTTATTGAAAAACATACTTGTAATTTTCATAACTTAGTTAGCTTTTAAATTTTAAAATCATGACTAAGAAATATATTGCAAAGGACTTTTTAAAATTGGCCGCCAAAGGGCATTCACACGAAGCATTTCGGCTTTATGTAGGTACGAATTTTAAGCATCATAATGTTTATTTTAAAGGCGATGCCAATACATTGATGCTTGCCATGGAAGAATCATCGAGACTAAACCCAAATAAAATTTTTGAAATTCATCATGCCATTGCCGACAAAGATATGGTCGCCGTGCACTCGCATGTCAAGCAGAATTCTAAAGATCCCGGCGTTGCTGTTGTTCACATTTTTAAATTTGAAGCAGATAAAATAGCCGAACTTTGGGATTTAGGACAGCCTGTTCCTGCTAAAATGGTGAACGAAAACGGAATGTTTTAAATCTAAATCAAAACTCAAAATCATACATTTCTCAATGAATTCAATTTTTAAAATTTCTTCTTTAGCGGCAGTTCTTTTTTTATGCTCCATTTCTTATTCCTATTCACAAAATGTAAATTCTTTAGCTGCTCAAATAGATAGTCTGCTCGCGGTTTCTTCTCCTAAGTTTAACGGAACAATTTTAATCTCCCAAAAAGGAAAAACAATTTATAGCAAAGCGTACGGTTTTGCCGATTTAGAGAAAAAAACGCCTTTAGAAATTGATAATGCATTTGAAATTATGTCAAACAGCAAACAAATTTGTGCTGTTTTGGTATTAAAAGAAGTTGAAAAAGGAACGATAAAACTAAACGATCCCATAAAAAAATACATGCCCGAATTAAAACAGTCTTGGGCACATTCTGTAACAGTAAGTCAGTTATTAAATCACACACACGGAATTGAAGCGCTGGATAAACCACTGCTTTTTAAACCCGGAAGTGATTTTAAATACAATGGCTGGGGTCTTGGTTTGGCAGGACAGATTTTAGAAAAAGTAACTAAAAAAAGTTATCCGGCTTTGTCGTATGCACTTTTTCAAAAGCTTAAAATGACAAGAACAATGTGTTATGCTAAAATAATTCCGCCCTATTTGGTAAGTGGTTATGATAATAAAAACAACGTTTTTACTAAAGTAACATCTTCACAAATAAATCCTGGAAGTTATGGTTCTGACGGCATTATTTCAACGGTACACGATTTGGCGATTTGGAATAATAATCTTCATAAAGGGAAAATTTTAAAACCAGAAACTTATAAATTAATGCTGCAATATAAGATTCTGGCACAGCATATGGCTTTTGAAAAAGAAAAAGTGGGTTATGGTTACGGAATTAGAGTTGTAGATAAAGAAACTCCAAAATATATTGGACATACAGGCTTAGGAGATGGATTTTCTTCTATAAATTTGTATTATCCTGAAAGCGATACAAGTCTGATTATTTTAGAAAATCAGATGAATGAAGATTCTAATTTGTTTTATGCTAATGAAATTAAAATCAAAAAACTACTTTTAAAAAGTGGGCTGCTCAACCAAAAATAATTCGAAATGGCAAAAAATAAAACAACCGAAACCCAAAGCAGCGTTACTGATTTTATTAATGCTGTCGAAGATCAAAAAAAGCAAACTGATGCTTTTGAACTTGCTAAAATCATGCAGGAACAAACTGGTTTTGAACCTAAAATGTGGGGACCAAGTATTATTGGTTTCGGAAGTTATCATTATAAATACGAAAGCGGCCACGAAGGCGACGCACCGCTTGTGGCATTTTCGCCAAGAAAAGCTGCGATTTCGCTTTATTGTTATATTACCCCAGAAAACCGAGAAGAATTATTAGCTAAACTAGGAAAACATAAAGCCAGTAAAGGCTGTATTTACATCAATAAATTGGCCGACATAGATATCGAAATCCTCAAAAAAATGACTGTACTTTCTGTAGAAAATTTAAATAAATTATATCCACCACAATAAATACCATGATCTTAACTTTTTTAATACTTATTTTTTTAGTTGTATATCTGTTTTTGCAAGATCCAAGATTCGGAAAAGCGCCAGCTGGCGAAAGACTTGCCAAAATTCAAAAATCTCCAAATTATAAAAACGGAAAATTCGAAAATATACATTTTACGCCTCAGCTTACAGAAGGTTATTCTATGCCCGGCGTTTTGTATGAGTTTTTATTCAAAAAGAAACCAAACAGAATTCCTGTAAATCCGATTCCTTCCATCAAAACAGATTTACTAAATCTATCTGTAGATCAAGATATTTTAGTGTGGTTTGGACATTCTTCTTATTATTTTCAAATAGAAGGAAAACGCTTTTTGGTTGATCCGGTTTTTAGCGGTAACGCCTCACCTATCGCCGGAACTACAAAATCGTTTAAAGGTTCGGATATTTATGATGTTGAAGATCTTCCCGAGATTGATTATTTATTAATTACACACGATCATTACGATCATTTGGATTATAAAACGATTCTGAAACTAAAGCCGAAAACAAAACAAGTTGTTTGTGGTCTGGGTGTTGGCGCTCACTTTGAATTTTGGGGATTTTCTCCTGAAATTATTATCGAAAAAGATTGGAATGAAAAAGTAGAATTAGATCAAAATATTACGCTGTTTACAGCTCCGACAAGACATTTTGCTGGCCGTGGATTCAACCGAAACAATACGCTTTGGCTTTCTTATATTTTGCAGACACCAACTTTTAAAATGTATTTAGGCGGAGACAGCGGTTACGACACACATTTTGCCGAAATTGGACAAAAATACGGTCCTTTTGATCTTGCTCTGATTGATAACGGACAATATGATGTAAAATGGAAATACATTCATAATCTACCCGAAGATGTGATACAAGAAGCGAAAGAATTAAAAACAAAAAGATTATTTCCTGTTCACTCTTCAAAATTTGCATTGGCCAATCATCCGTGGGACGAGCCTTTGAAAAGAATCACAGAACTGAATGAAAAAGAAGAAAATCCAATTTCGATCATTACACCAATGATTGGAGAATTGGTCGGACTGAGAAATGAAAATCAACAATTTAAAAGATGGTTTTTTTAAGAAGTACAAAGGTGCAGAGGTTCTAAGCTTCTAAGGTTTTGAAACTTGAAACTTGAAATCTGAAACTTGAAACTTGAAACCTGAAACCTGAAACTTTAAATCTTAGAATCTTAGAGCCTTAGAACCTTAGAACCTTTAAAAAAAATGAACACTTCAACTTTTTTTATTCGAAATGCGCATTCTTCAGAATTTGAAGAAATTGGAAAACTGCTAATTGGTGTTTATTCGCAATTAGACGGTTTTCCTAAAGAAAACGAACAGCCTAATTATTATAAAATGCTGGCTAATATTGGTGATTTTACCAATCATCCGGAAACAGAACTTTTGGTTGCTGTAGATCATGAAAATACAATTGCAGGAGCTGTTGTATATTTTAATAATATGAAATATTATGGTTCTGGCGGTACTGCAACGCAGGAACAAAATGCGGCAGGTTTTAGACTTTTAGGAGTTGATGCCAATTTTCGCGGTAAAGGAATTGGAAAACTATTGATTGAAGAATGTATCAATAAAGCAAAAGAAAATAATTTAAACCAAATTATTATTCACAGTACTTTGTCTATGAAAACAGCTTGGAAAATGTATGAAGATTTAGGATTTAAACGATCTGAGGATTTAGATTTCATGCAAGGAGAATTAGCGGTTTTCGGATTCAGATTTTCATTAAAATAAAAACTACTTTAAATTGAAACAGATATTCTATTTATCAATTATTACCTTCTTTTTAAGCATTTCTTTAAGTGCTCAAAATACCTATGTATTTCTAGGATCTTATAATCGGGATGTTACGGCAGAAGCCATTCAGGTGTATCAATTGGATACTTTAAATGGAAATTTAAGCAAAATAGCTGCTGTAAAAAACATTATAAATCCTTCGTTTTTGACAGTTTCGCCAAACGGAAAATTTGTATACGCTTGTACCGATACCAAAACGTCAAATGCGGGAAGTGTGAGCAGTTTTGAATTTAATCCGCAGGCTAAATCGCTTGTGTTTTTAAACAAACAATCCAGCGGTGGCGAAAATCCGGTTTATCTTTCGGTGCATAAAAGCGGGAAATGGCTTGTAAACGGCAATTATACAGAAGGAAGTGTTTCGGTTCATCCGCTATTAGAAAACGGGAAAATCGATTCGATTGCTCAGAATTTTCAATATTCAGACGGAAGTGTTCATAAAGAAAGACAAACTCGCTCGCATGTACATTCGACGATTTTTTCTCCTCAATTTGATTATTTGTTTCTGCCTGATTTAGGAGCTGATAAAATACGCTGTTATCAATTTGATGCAACTCAGAAGCAACCTTTAGTGGAAGTCAAAATTCCGTTTACAAAAACAGATTTGCAAAGTGGGCCACGACATATGACTTTTTCTCCCAATCAAAAATTCGGATATTGTATTGAAGAAATGTCGGGAACGATCAGCGCTTATGCTTATGAAACAGGAACTTTAAAAAAGATTCAGAGAATTAAAACACACGAAGACCAATACGATGATTTTTCTGAAAGCTCGGATATTCATATTTCGCCCGACGGAAAATTTTTATATGCCTCAAACAGAGGAAATGAAAACAATATCGCCATTTTTTCTATTGACAAAAACGGGCTTTTAAAAAACATTGGTTATCAATCGACTTTAGGAAAACATCCGAGAGTTTTTGCGATTGATGAAAGCGGTAAATTCCTGATTGCAACGAATGTAAATACCGGAAATGTGGTTGTTTTTAAAAGAAATCCAAAAACCGGATTACTTAAAAAAGTTGGAAACGAAATTAAAATGGAAAGTGTTTCTTGTGTTCAGATTAAGAGAATTTAGTTTCTTATTGGCACACTGATTTTACGAATTGAACGGATTTACACAGATTTTTATTTGTGCAATTGCTTCGCCTGTTCGCTATCGCTCGGGTCGTGGCAAAAAACAGATTAATATTTCACGCAGATTTTGCGGATTTGAGCAGATTTTTTAATTCGAGAAATTTGTGAAATTCGTGGCAAAAAAAAATCCATTTAATCCATTTAATCTGTGGCAAAAAAAGAAAAACATTTCATGCAGATTTTGCAGATTGAGCAGATTTTTAATTCAAGAAATTTGTGAAATTCGTGGCGAAAAAAACATAACAAAATGAAAAGAATAACAGTCTTCTGCGGATCAAGTTTTGGTACCGAAGAAATTTATACGGTTCAAGCTTCTTTGCTTGGAAAGACATTAGCAAAACAAAATATCGAATTGGTTTACGGCGGTGCAAACGTAGGTTTGATGGGCGCTGTTGCGGATGGCGCTTTAAACGAAGGCGGAAAAGTAATTGGCGTTCTTCCTGATTTTCTGCGTTCTAAAGAAATTGCACATAAAGGTCTTACTGAATTAATTTTGGTTGAAAGCATGCACGAAAGAAAAACCAAAATGAATGATTTGTGCGATGGCGTAATTGCCCTTCCGGGTGGTTTTGGAACTCTCGAAGAACTTTTCGAAATGCTGACTTGGGCACAATTAGGACTTCATAAAAAACCAATCGCAATTTTAAACATTAATGGTTTTTATGATTCTTTATTAGAATTGTTGCAAACCATGACAAACAAAGGATTATTGAAAGAAGCCAATAAAAATATGGTTTTGGTAAGTGATACTATTGAGGATTTATTACAAAAAATGAAAAATTATACGCCGCCAACAACTGGTAAATGGATTGAGAAACCTAAATTATGAGTTGTAAGTTATAAGTTGATTTTAAGAAATTTAGAGTTATATTTACATTTCCCCTTAAACACATAACTTCTACTAGCAACTTCTAACTTAAACAAAACATGAAAGCACAAAGCAACAATTTTGCAAAAGCCGAAATGCTGATTCGAAAACCTGTTTCAGAAGTTTTTCAGGCTTTTATAAACCCGGAGATTACCAATAAGTTTTGGTTCACCAAAGGCTCTGGTAATTTAGAAGAAGACAAATCTACAGAATGGACTTGGGAAATGTATGGTTTTTCGCTTACGGTTTTGACGAAGGTCTTAAAAGAAAACCATAAAATTGTAATTGAATGGGGATCTCCCGAAGAAATCACTGTAGTCGAATTTATTTTTACTTCTTTAAATGAAAATGAAACTTTTGTGAGCATTATCAATTCTGGTTTTAAAGGTGATCCTGATAAAATAATAGATCAGGTTCGAAATTCAACTGAAGGTTTTACATTGGTTTTGGCTGGTGCAAAAGCGTATTTAGAGCATAAAATTTTACTCAATTTAGTTTTAGACAGATTCCCGAAAGGATTGGCGTAAAGATTAATTTTGTTTCAAGTTTCAGGTTTCAAGTTTAACCGCAAAGTAAACCAACTTGAAACCTGAAACCTGAAACAAAACAAAAATGGAACTAAAAAAACCAACAACCGTAGACGAATACATTGGCGAATTTCCAAATGATGTTCAGGAAATTCTGGAACAAGTACGAATGACGATTCAGAAAGCTGCGCCGGATGCTAAAGAAAAAATAAGTTATTCAATGCCGGCTTTCGAGCAAAACGGAATTGTGGTTTATTTTGCCGCTTTTAAAAATCATATTGGTTTGTATGCACTTCCAACCGGACATGAAGCTTTTAAAGAAGAACTTTCTAAATACAAATCAGGGAAAGGTTCTGTACAATTTCCGCTAAAAGATAAAATGCCTTTTGACTTAATTACCAAAATTGTAAAATTTCGAGTGAAAGAAAACCTCGAAAAAAGCAAAAAGAAATAATATTAATGAATCTTACCGAACATTACGATCAACTTTATAAAAAAGCTTCTGAGGCAATTTTAACATCAAAATATACTTTGGATACAGAAATAAATAATACTTCTGATTCGAGATATGGTATTACGCTGCTCATTCGTCCAAGCGAACAAATAAAAGCCAATATACAGCTCTTTTTAGAAGAGTTGAGAGAAGTAGAACCTGCACAGTATTATTACCCGGATTCTGATATTCATATTACAGTAATGTCTATTATTTCCTGCTATGACGGATTTAATTTAAATCAAATTTCGCCTAATGATTATATTCAGACGATTTGCAGAAGTCTTATTGATCTGAACAAAATTAAAATTGATTTTAAAGGTATAACAGCTTCACCTTCTGCGATAATGATTCAAGGTTTTCCGACAGATGAATCTTTGGATAAACTGCGAAATAAAGTGAGGGAGAATTTTAAAAATTCTGATTTACAACAAAGTATAGACAGTCGTTACACAATTGCTACAGCACATTCTACGGTAATGCGTTTTCAGGAAAAGCTTCAAAATCCGGAAAAACTGATGCAAGTGGTTTCTAAATTTCGCGATTATGATTTTGGAGAATTTACAGTCGAAAATTTAGAATTGGTTTATAATGACTGGTACCAGCGAAAAGAGAATACAAAGGTCCTGGGGGAATTTCAATTGTAAATATTTTTATTTTTTAAACTCACCAAAATGCCATAAAATCCCTGACGGATCGTGCAGAAAACATTCTTTTCCCCAATCTAAGTTTTTTATCGGAGTTAGTTTTACATTGTATTTTTCTGTGAGTTTTAAATCTAAAAGTGCTGCGTAATAGCTATCAGTATCATCTACTTCTAAAAAAATCATGGTATTTTCTATCCATTCTTTTGCGTAATAATCCTGAAGATAAAAAGCAAATTCTCCAGCCTTAAAAACCGAAAAATTAGATTCTAAAACGGTTTCCTCAAATCCTAAATCTCGGTAAAAACTTCTTGATAATTCGAAATCTTTTGCTCCGATAAAAGGACGTATAGATTTAATATTGTGTTTCATAGCTTATAAATTTATGTCGTTATAATAAATCAAAAACCATTTATTGTTGATTAACTTAAATGTTCTTTCAACTTCAAATCCGCTGTCTGGAATCCAAAATTTTTCTGTTATCAAACTATCTGTTTTTACCAAAGAATGCTGATATTCTTCAAATTGATTTTTTTCGGAAACGGGAATCTTTAGAAATTGCCAATTTTTCTTTGTCCAATTATAATGTTCAAAACCAGAAATGTGTGTTCCATCAATTGGAAAATCAACTCTTGAAATTTGAAAAACCGAATCGGAATGAAATTGTACATTAAATTTATCAAAACTTTCAACAGCTTTATTTTCAAGTTTTTTTGATTGAATTTCTAATGTTGAATTTTCTTCGCTTTTATTTTTATTACACGCTATGAAAAGAAATGCACATGCAATAAAAATTATTTGTTTTGAATATTTAACAGCTGTGTTCAAACTAATTCTTCTTCAAAATACTTCCCAAACCACGTCCAATTTGCTCGATTGCTTCTATACCTTTTTGTAGCGGTGTTGCTGTAAAATCTTCATAAGCATCCATCGCACTTTCTTTTCTTCCGTCGTGCGGATAAACCAAAATCAAGTTATTATCGTTGAATGATCTTTCGAATTTTTGAGGCAATTTGTCAAAAATAGACTGATAAGAAACGGAACCTTTTCGGGATAAATTAAAGACAATCAAATCAGTGCCTTTAATTTCATCAGAAATCGCTTCAAAATCTTCCCAGTCCAAAATACTTTTAAAACCTAATTTTGCATTTAGTTTTAGATTATTAGCAATTTGTAAAATAGTCTGATGTGTTTTGTATTCGCCATAAATTACAATCGGAACGCTTAATTCCTGAGATAAACGGCAGATTTTCTGTAGTAAAAGCTGAAATCCAACTCCTCTTTCAGAAAAAGGCGGACAGATAAAAACCAATCTTTTTTCTTCGATAAAGGTTTTCTCAAAACGACAGATAAACAAAGTCTTATCAACATTGTTGATTATAGAATCTACATTTTCACCAAAAATTTTATCTAAGAAACCTGTTTTTCTCGGCCATCCCACAATTACAATGTCAGACATAATTTCTTTAGAAGTTCTCGCAATTCCGCTTGCAGGATTGTGATCTATTCTGGCAATCGTATTTATTTTTACTTCTGAAGCAGAACCTTGAATTACAAATTTATCAACGGCTTTTTTATACTTCAAAATGTTAATTTCGGCCTGATCGTTATTGGGAACAATGGTAAGCAGCGTAACAGGATTAGAAGATTTTTTGTCTTTTATTAAAAGTGCAAAATCTAACAAACTTGCTGTCGCAGAAGTTTTTGCCAGCGGAATTAAAATATGCTCGTCTAAAATTTGATCTTTTTCTGCATCTTCATGAGAAATTTCTTCTTCGCAGATGGCAATTTTTTTAGCTGCTTTTTCGGTAGCAAAAGACGCAACAATACACGTTATTAAAATTAGAATAATAGTTCCGTTTAAGATATTTTCATCTAAAATTTTAGCTTTAAAACCTACTAAAATAACTGCCAGAGTTGCAGCGGCATGCGCACTGCTTAATCCGAAAATAAGCTGTCTTTCGGTTTTAGTATATTTAAAAACAACCTGCGTAAAAAAGGCTGCAATCCATTTTCCAAAAATAGCGACAACACTCAAAGTTCCGGCCACAATAAGTGCCGTTGGTCCGCTTAAAATTACGCTGATATCAACCAGCATTCCCACAGAAATCAGGAAAAACGGGATAAACAATGAATTTCCGATAAACTCGATTCTGTTCATCAAAGCAGACGAATGCGGAATTAACGGGTTTAATGCCAAACCGGCAACGAAAGCACCAATAATAGGCTCTACTCCTGCTACTTCTGCCAAAAACGCGGCAAAGAAAACCACAGAAAGTACAAAGATATAATGGGCGTGTTTTTCACTTTCTAATTTCTTGAAGAACCATTTTGCAATTCTCGGAATTACCAAAAACATAATGGCAGAGAAAATCGCTAAAGAAACGGTCAATTTTATCCAAAATGCCTGATTTAAATTTCCCTGACTACTTCCCATAATTACGGCTAGAATAATCAAAACGGCTGTATCGGTAAGGATTGTTCCCCCAACCGTGATGGCAACGGCCTGATTTTTTGCAATTCCTAATTTGCTTACAATTGGGTACGCCACCAAAGTGTGCGTTGCAAACATACTTGCGGTCAAGAAACTGGCATTGAAATCGTAGTGCAATAAATAAAAACAAACCGGAAAACCTATAGAAAGCGGAAAAATAAAGGTAAATAATCCGAATAATAAACTTTTGTTTCTGTTGGCCTTAAATTCATTCATGTCAAGTTCCAGACCTGCAATAAACATAATATAAAGAAGCCCGATGGTCGAAAATAAATCTACTGCAGAACTTTTTGCCAGGATATTAAGACCATGAGGCCCAATAATAACGCCTGAAATGATTAATCCGATTATACCTGGTATATTAATTTTCTTTAATAAAATTGGGGACAATAAAATAATGAAAAGTATCAACGAGAAAATTAATACTGGATTGTTTAATGGCAATTCGAATTCTTGTAAAAAATGCTTGAAAAATTCTATCATAGTGTAATTTTATCTTCTTGTGGTATTTTAATTTTCGTAAAAACATCAATTAAAATGCGGTGTCAGAAGTTTTAGTTTACTGATTTCTTTAGAAAATAAAAAAACCAAATTCTTTAGTATGTGCTTCATTACAAAAATACCTAAAAAAAACTCCAACTTTTTACGAAAACCGCATATTAAGCAATTAAATTTATTTCGTTGCCAAATTATTAATATTTAATATTTATTTTAACAAATATGCAACATTAACAATCAAATTTTAAAGTTCATTGCATTATTCAATTATCTTTGTAGTAACAAAAATTGCACAATGGAAGAATGTATTTCTGTTTTTGATATGCTTAAAATTGGGGTTGGTCCTTCGAGTTCACATACTTTAGGCCCGTGGAGAGCTGCCGAACGTTTTTTAGAAGAATTAAAAAATGAATCTATTTTAGACCAGATTAAGCGCGTAAAAGTCGACTTATATGGTTCGCTTTCTTTAACTGGTAAAGGCCACGCTACAGATTTATCTGTTATGCTGGGTTTAAGCGGTCAGGATCCTGAATATATTCCGGTAGAGAATATTGCAGGAATTATTAAAAAAATTGAAGATACGAATGAAATTAAACTGGCAGATCAATATGCTGTTCCGTTCTATTTTCTGCAGGATATCGTTTTTAATAAAGAGTTTCTTCCGTTTCATGCCAACGGCTTAAAATTTACAGCTTACAAAGCAGACGATTCTGAATACGAATCTACTTTTTATTCTATAGGCGGTGGTTTTGTTGTGAAAGAAGAACGCATCAATGCCAAAATAAAAGAAGAAATAAAATGCGCTTTTCCGTTTCCAATTCAAAATGCGGTTGAGCTTTTAAATTATACAGTTTCAGAAAATAAGATGATTTCTGAAATTGTTTATGAAAATGAAAAATCGATGCGTCCCGAAGAAGAAATTCATTCGGAATTAATGCGTATCTGGAATACCATGTTAGAATGCATGTACATTGGGTGTCATTCTGAAGGGATTCTTCCCGGCGGTTTACACGTGAGAAGAAGAGCATTTGATATGCATCAAAACCTTATCGGATTATCCAATTATAATTCGCCACAAACCTGGCTCGAAGAAATCAGAAAAACAGAAGTAAAATTTCGTCAGATCCTAAAATGGGTAAGTTGTTTTGCACTTGCCGTGAATGAAGTAAATGCTTCTTTAGGCCGAGTGGTTACAGCACCAACTAACGGTAGTGCTGGTGTAATTCCGGCTGTATTAATGTATTATCTGGTAATCGAAAATCACGACGCCGGCGAAAAAGAAATCAAACAATTCCTGATGGTTGCGGGCGAAATTGGAAGTATCTTTAAAAAAGGATCTACAATTTCTGCAGCAATGGGCGGTTGTCAGGCCGAAATTGGCGTTTCTTCATCTATGGCGGCGGCGGCACTTTGCGAATTAATGGGCGGTTCTCCGGCTCAGGTTCTTATGGCCGCAGAAATCGCAATGGAACATCATCTTGGTTTAACCTGCGACCCAATTGGAGGTTTAGTTCAGATTCCGTGTATCGAAAGAAATACAATGGGCGCGATAAAAGCGATAAATGCTGCTGAATTGGCTCTTGAAACCGATTCTAAAAATGCTAAAGTGCCGTTAGACAAAGTAATTAATACCATGTGGCAGACAGCAAAAGACATGAATTCTAAATACAAAGAAACTTCTGAAGGCGGACTTGCAATTGCAGTAAATATGGCAGATTGTTAACGAGAAAGGTTTGCCACGAATTACACGAATTTTCTCGAATTATTTTTTTTCATCATCATAAAATTGGTGTAAATTCGTGTAATTCGTGTAATTCGTGGCAGAAAAAAACAAAACATTTCAGATGAAAAAATACCGCATTCTACTTTTCTTTTTGTGTTCGATTTTAGCGCAGGCTCAAGATCATTCTTATATAAAATCAGACACCAAACTATTTACTTCAAAAAATAATACCGGAGATTTTTTAGGCTATTTTAAATATAGTGCCCAAATACAATTATTATCAGAAAATGAAAATGGCTGGTATAAGGTAAAAGCAGATAATTTTTCGGAAGGTTTTGTTGAAGCAAAATTTGTTGGCAAATCATTAAACGCTGCAGATATCAAAACAAAAGATCCCGAAAATCCTATATTGGAAGGCGGTGATGATTATTATGGAGGAAATCATCTTTTTGTTTTAGCAGCTGGTTTAAAAGCAAGATCGGCGCCGGATAAAAATTCAAAAATTAAAGAAATTCTAAATACCGGTGATCCTGTAGCCGTAAATTATCTTCCTAAAAATCAAGAAGAATGGGTTAATATAAGTGGTAATTTTGACAGTGAATACGCGAAATTTACACTAAGAAAGTTTATCGGCAAAAGACCTGATTTTAATACTTTACTCAAAGAGTTTGACAAATTAGACGAAACAAAAATTAATGAGCGAAAAACGGCTGGCGAGCGAATTGTAGAGTTGGCCTGGAACAGCGGTTACGATAAATTAATTCCTGCTTATCAACGTTATAATCTGGTTGCCAAACAATTGAATGATCCGAAATTAATAGAGGATACGGAACTTAATTTTCTCTTGGCTCAGGGTTTAGCAAAACAAAAAACACCAGAACAAATTACTGCATTTATAAAAAAAGCAGAATTTGTTTTGAAAGGAACTAAAACCAAATCATTGTATTTATCTCAAAAAGATTTAGTAAAACTATTTGGAAAACCAACTAAAAAAGCCAATGTAGAGGATGGCTGCGGGATTTACTTAAGCGATTTATTTTATTACTATCCCGATTTAGAAGTTTCTGTAGATGAAAAGAAAAATCAGGCAGAAATAATTAAAGTTTTTATTAACGAAAATAATAAGCTTGTTATAAACACCAATTCAATTTTGGACAATACTGTGTCTGAAAAAGCTTTCATAGAAAAATATGGTACTTATATTGAGGCTTCGATAAAGTCACCTCATAATTATTACATCCACATGGAAGACAGTCAGTTTACAATCGTATTTAAAGATGGAAAGCTATTTTCTATCGAAATATTCTTTGATTGCTGATTCCCAATCTACAATTATTCAATACTTTTACATTCACAAAAAAAAATAAAATGTCAGTAGCAAAAAAAGATTACAAAAGAATAACAACAAAATCGCTAATCGAAATGAAAAGTCACGGAGAAAAAATCTCTATGCTGACGGCTTACGATTATACGATGGCAAAAATTGTTGACACTGCAGGAATCGATGTGATTTTGGTAGGTGATTCAGCATCAAATGTTATGGCTGGCCACGAAACGACTTTACCAATCACTTTAGATCAAATGATATATCACGCTTCGTCTGTTGTTCGCGCGACAGAAAGAGCATTAGTTGTAGTTGATTTACCTTTTGGAAGTTACCAATCTGACCCCAAAGAAGCTTTACGTTCTGCTATCAGAATTATGAAGGAAAGCGGCGGACATGCTGTAAAACTAGAAGGCGGAAAAGAAATTAAAGAATCGATCAAAAAAATATTAAACGCAGGAATTCCAGTAATGGGACATTTGGGTTTAACACCTCAGTCTATCTATAAATTCGGAACTTACAGCGTTCGTGCGAAAGAAGATGAAGAAGCTGAAAAATTAATTGAAGATGCCAAAATGCTGGAAAAAATTGGCTGTTTTGGTGTAGTTTTAGAAAAAATACCTGCAGATTTAGCCAAAAAAGTTGCTGAAAGTATTTCAATTCCAGTTATTGGTATTGGTGCCGGAGGCGGTGTTGACGGTCAGGTCTTAGTAATCCACGATATGTTGGGAATGAATAATGAATTTAGTCCGCGTTTCTTGCGTCGTTACTTAAATTTATACGAAGCAATGACTGGCGCAATCAGCCAATATGTTACTGATGTAAAAGCGAGTGATTTTCCGAACGAAAAAGAACAATATTAATTTTTGAGGGGCAAAGGTTCATAGGCTCAGAGGTTCAAAGTTTTTTTTTAGGTTCTAAGATTCTGAGTTGCTAAGCTTCTGAGTTTTGCAAAACTAAATTTTGAATAGCCTCCTGCTTTAGCTGGAGGAAACATTATTATGAATCAAAATGGCTTTAGCCAAATTCCCTCAATACAAATCTAAATTCTAAAATTTAAATTCTAAAATATCCAAAAGTGAAGGTTCTTTCCAACAAAACAAATCTCCAAATCTTACATGAAGACAATCACATTATTGTGGTTAATAAACGTGTTGGCGATATTGTACAAGGCGATAAAACGGGCGACAAGCCGTTATCTGATGTTGTGAAAGAATACATAAAAGACAAATACAATAAACCTGGCGACGTTTTTCTGGGTGTAATTCATCGTTTGGACAGACCTACAACCGGAATTGTTGTTTTTGCTAGAACTAGTAAAGCGCTTACGCGAATGAATGAATTGTTCTCTAACCGCGAAACTAAAAAAACATATTGGGCAATTGTGAAAAACAAACCTGTGGAAGCAACTGCCAAATTGGTTCATTTTCTAAAAAGAAATGAAAAAAATAATACTTCAAAAGCACATTTAAAAGAAGTTCCAGACAGCAAACTGGCAAGTTTGGATTATACTATTATCAAAGAACTTCAAAACTATACAGCGCTGGAAATCAATCTGCATACGGGTCGTCATCATCAGATTCGTGCGCAATTGTCTGCGATTGGATCGCCGATAAAAGGAGATTTAAAATATGGCGCAGACAGAAGTAATCCTGACGGCGGTATTCATCTTCATGCCAGAAAATTGGTTTTTATTCATCCCGTTACCAAAGAAAATATCATAATTACAGCGCCAACTCCCGACGAAACAATTTGGAACGCGGTATGATTTTATGATATAATTCTTATTTTTTAAATTTTTATCGATTAACTTGCATAGGCAAAAAATCAAGCTGATCATAAAATGGACTACAAAAACGACATAGGATATAGAAAGGAAACTCTCAAAAAATTATTGTATAACATTCAGAAAAGCGAAGATTTAATTGTAAAAGCTTTATACGATGATTTTAAAAAACCTGAATTTGAAGCTGTTTTAACCGAAACAAATTATGTTATTTCGGATCTGAAAGATACCATCAAAAACATTCAGAAATGGGCAAAACCCAAGCGTGTTTTTCCATCACTTCTCAACTTCCCTTCTACCGATTATATTTATAAAGAACCTTACGGAAATGTTCTGGTCATTGCGCCCTGGAATTATCCTTTTCAATTGGCTTTATGTCCTTTAATCGCTGCGGTTGCTGCCGGAAACAGAGTCGTTTTAAAACCTTCAGAACTTACGCCTCATACTTCTGCCATCATTGCTAAAATTATCGAAAAAACATTTCACATCAATCATGTTGAAGTTTTTGAAGGCGGCATCGAAGTTTCTAATAAATTATTAGCACAACGCTGGGATTATATTTTCTTTACAGGAAGTGTCGCTGTCGGTAAAGTTGTCGCAAAAGCTGCTGCCGAAAACCTAACACCGGTTACACTCGAATTAGGTGGTAAAAATCCGTGTATTGTAGACGAAACTACTGATTTAAAATTGGCTGCAAAACGCATTGTCTGGGGAAAATTTATCAACGCCGGGCAAACTTGTATTGCTCCGGATTATATTTTGATTCAGAAAAACATGAAAGTTAATTTTATCACTTACATGATAGAAGAAATTATAAAAGCTTACGGTAAAAAAATAGACAAATCCCCTGATTTTGCCCGAATTATAAATACCAAAAACTGGCTGCGTTTAGTGGCAATGATCGAATCTGAAACGATTATTTTTGGTGGAGAAAATGATGCAAACAAACTTTATATGGCTCCAACTTTGCTAGATGAACCTCATTTGGACAGTCTGGTTATGAAAGAAGAAATTTTTGGTCCCATTTTACCTATTTTGACTTACGAAACAGAAAACGATATTCACAACGTTATCAGCCGATATGAGAAACCTCTTGCTTTTTATGTTTTTACCGAAAATAATTCATTTGCCAAAAAACTAATTAAAAATTATTCTTTTGGTGGCGGCTGCATCAACGATACAGTAGTTCATTTTTCTAATAAAAGACTGCCTTTTGGCGGTGTCGGACACAGCGGTATTGGTGCTTATCACGGTCAAATGAGCTTTGATACTTTTTCTCATCACAAAGCCGTAGTCAAAAAAGGAAACTGGCTCGACCTGCCTATGCGTTACGCGCCTTATAAAGATAAACTGGCTTCGATTAAGCGTATATTAGACTGGATTTAAATACGGAAACAATTTCGCAATGTTTTGTAGATTTTTATATGGAATTGATTAAAAATATTATATTTACGTCACGCTAAATATATTAAATCACAGGAAAATAAAACAATTCTACTTAAAAAATGAAATCTACACTTGACCAAATTGAAGACATCAAAAGAGATGGCTATACAATAGATTTTAATACTGTTTTTACTCACGCTTTCGAAAACTACAAAAAAATAGCACTTTATTCCGGGCTCATTATTTTAGTATTCTCTATAATCTTCGCCTTTGCCTTTATGGGAATTATGGTTGCTTTTTATGGCGCTGCAAGTTTAACAGAACAATTTTTTCAAAATCTTGCTGTTCAAAAAACATCTTATCTGGAATTAGTAATTTCAACAGCTGTGATTTCGGCAGTAACAGCTTTATTGGCACCATTTGGAGCTGGATTTCTTAAAATGGCAGATGCTGCAGATAAGGACGAATCGTTTGATTTTTCAACAATTTTCACTTATTACAAAGGTGCTTATTTTGCACAGATATTTGTTGCTTCTTTAATTATTACATTAATAAGTACCTCTATTGGGGCTTTGATAGACGGACTTGGAATTCGATTCTTAGGAACGGCACTTTCAATTATGGTGAATTTTTTCACTTATTTAAGTATTCCGTTTATTGTTTTCGGAAATTTAAAATCTTTAGAAGCTATAAAGGCAAGTTTAGTCATTGTAACAAAGAATCCCGGGATGATTTTTATTTTGTTTGTAACTGGTTTTATTGGCTCTCTTTTAGGATTAGCAGGTTGTTGTATCGGAGTTTTGTTTACGGTTGTATTTAATACCAGCATGACCTACGCAACTTATTTTTCAATTATAAGCATGGATCAGGAAGAAGAAGATTCGATTGATTCAATCGGGCAATCGGATTTCGAATAAAAAGATAGTTCTGATAAAAAAGAGCTTAACCAACTCTTTTAGAACAATCAAAGCGCTATTTACGAAACCAACATACCCCAAAATCTATGGCAGCTGACTGTAGTTTTTTAAATTTATTGATTTCAGGAATTGCTCATTTGGGCAATGCCCTGAAATCAATTATTGCAAACTGGTATGTGTACAATTCAGATATAATTTTTTATAATAATCCTAAACTCATTGTTTTAGGATTATCACTTTTTGCTTTTCTGGCCTTACTGGTGTATCAATTTTTTAGAATCAAATCAAAAATTGGATATTTCATAGAAAAAAAGAAAGAGGTCGAAACCGCAAGCAAAGAATATCAACTCTACATTTTATTTTTTGGAATTGCAGTTATTGTAATCGAAATTATAAATGAAATCTTTAAAATCAGACCCAAAAGTTTATTAGTTGTAAATGTTACAATTGGGATTTTGGTTCTGCTCATTTATTTGATAACAGACAAGGTAAAATGGCTTAGAGACAGAATTCAGCAAATATTTATCTTCTTTTTCTTCATCTATATCTCGTATGTTCTCAGCAATGTTATTTTACTTACGAATGATGTTGTACCGATTATTGTATTCCTCATCTCATTTTTCTTCTCTTACAACATTCTAAAACCAATAAAAATTTACTGGTTCTTTGTGGCGTTGGTTTTTGCATTTTTGATTATTACGGTTGCTTTTACTATAATCCCAATAAAATCTTCCATTTTATTAATTAATTTCTGCATTCTTATCTTCATTATCAATCAGGTAAAATATGCCGTTTTACTCAACAATCGAGATAATTTCAGGTTTTCAAACGAGATTGTACACAAAGGAAATTCCCTTACGATTGCAACAAACCAAAAAGGCGAAATATTATTTTGCAGCGAAACCATAACTTCTATTTTAGGTTATCAACCGGATGAAGTTATGGGGCATAAATTCTGGGAATTGACCAAGGATAAAGATTTTCTAGAGAAAGTTTACCACATACACCATGAGGAAAACAAGCTCTACATGCGAAAATTAAAGGCTGAAAATGGAGAATACAAATACATTCAATGGAAAGATAAAAAATTCTCTGAAGATTTAATTATTAGTATTGGGCAGGATGTTACCGAGCAGATTATTGTTCAGGATCAATACAAAAACCTAATCCAGACCGCAACCGATATTATTTTTGAAATTGATGCTGATGGTCGTTTTACTTTTGTAAATGAGTTTGCATATGCGATTTTAGGATATTCAGACAATGAAATCCTGCACCATCATTATTCTAATTTTATTCATGAAGATTATTTACTAAATGCAGTTGATTTCTACGAAAATTTAGCAATTGACGAGAATAATTTTCCTTTAATCGAAATTCCGATTTTAAAGAAAAACGGAGAAGAATTATGGGTTTCTCAAAAACTTATAATCCGCAAAAATGATTTAGGGCAAACTATTGGTTTTGCAGGTATTGCGAGAGATATTACAGAAATTAGAAATATAGAAAACGAGAAAAAAAGCCGTCTCGAAAAAATTGAAGCGTACAACAATTCTACCAAAAAATTATCAACTACAGACTTTAGCAAATTCGATAATTTAAATTCTGTTATAGATTATATTCTTAAAGAAGCGGCCACAGTAAGCAAAGCAAACCGCGTAAGTTTCTGGAAATATTACAAAGATTTAATTAGCTGTAAAAATCTTTACAGCATTGATAATCAAAATTTAAACGATAAAAATATTTTAGATAAAGAATCTTATCCGATCTATTTTGAAACCTTAAAAAACAAAGCCATCATTAATGCCCCAGATGTTTTTAATAAATTAGAAACATCAGAATTTCAAAAACTTTATTTTACCAAAAACCATATTAAATCGATGCTTGATGTTCCGATTTTTTTAAGCGGACAATTGGCAGGTGTCGCTTGTTTTGAAAGTACCGAAAATAAAAGAGATTGGGACAATGAAGACATCAATTATGCCCGAACCATATCTGATGTGATTTCGCTGGCGATTTCTTCGCAAATGCGTTTAGAAGCAGAACGAAGATTAGAATTTAAGAGCCAGTTATTATATGCGCTTTCGCTTTGTACAGAGAAATTTCTACTTAGCAAATCGACACAGGAAATGTTTGCAGAAACGTATGAATTGATTGGAAAAGCAGCCAACGTAGATCATATGTTTTATTACGAAAAAGATTTTACAACCGATACCGTAAGCCAAAAACACAAATGGTCGCGGGAAGGTATTGAGCATCAGATAACAAAACTTAGAACGTTTAGCAAAGAAGATTTTAAAGAAATTTATGATGCTGCCCAAAACAAGAAAATCCTAAATACGCTTACCCGTAAACTCGGAAATACTTTTTTTAAGGAATTGCTTATCAACAACGAAATCAAATCGATTTTGATTTTACCGCTTTATATCAATGATGTTTTTACCGGATTTATAGGTTTTGATGATTGTGTAAAAGAAAGAAAATGGTCTGAAGAGGAAATTTATATCTTTCAGGTTTTAGCAAATAACATTTCATCGGCATTAGAAAGAAACCGAAATGAAACCAAAATTGTAGAAAGTGAAGAGAAATTTAAACTGATTGCCAATAATATTCCGGGAACGGTTTACTTGTCTAAATTTGATGCGTTTTCGACTAAAATATTCTTAAACGATGAAATTCTGAATCTAACAGGATATTCGAAATCAGAATTTATAGAGAATAATTTATCGTTCTTGTCGCTGATTCATCCTGATGATAAAGATGACGTCATTAACAATCAAATCAGCAATTTAGAAAACGGAATTCCGCTTCATAATATTTACCGAATTAAAAGAAAAACAGGAGAATTTATTTGGGTAGAAGAATTTGGTGATGTTATCAAAAAAGACGATGAAATTGAATTTGTCGGCGGTATTTACTTTGATATTACCAATAAAAAAGAAACCGAAGACGCCATAAAAGCCAAACAATTGGCCGAAGCCGCAAACAAATCAAAATCGGATTTCCTTGCCAATATGTCGCACGAAATTAGAACGCCTTTAAACGGTATTATTGGTTTCACGCATTTATTGATGAAAACTGAACTAGAAGAAATTCAGGAAAAATACATGACAACCATTAATCAATCTGCACATTCTTTGTTGGAGATTATAAATGATATTCTGGATTTTTCTAAAATTGAAGCCGGAAAACTAGAGCTTTTTATAGATTTATACGACATCAAAAAAGTACTCGGTCAGGTTTTTGATTTAATTGTTTACGAATCCAACCAAAAAAACCTGCAGCTCGAACTTAATGTAGATCCTGATGTTCCTAAATACATCTGGACCGATATTGTGCGTATCAAACAAATTCTGATAAACCTGCTTTCAAACGCTGTAAAATTTACCAACGAAGGTTCTATCAAACTTAATGTTTCGGTTTTAGAAAAAAACAAAAACAACAATTGTGTAATACGTTTTTCTGTAATTGATACCGGAATTGGAATTTTGGAAAAAAATCAGAAGAAGATTTTTAAAGCTTTTTCGCAAGAAGATAGTTCTACAACGAGAAAATTTGGCGGAACTGGTTTAGGATTAACAATCTCCAATCAATTGCTGGCATTGATGGAAAGCCGTCTGCAATTGGAAAGTAAAATTGACATTGGCAGTAATTTTTATTTTGATTTGAATTTAAAAACAAGCAATCAAAGTATTAACGAAAAATACAATGCAGAACTCAAAAGAATGAACTTAAATTCTGACGAAGAAAGTACAGAATACAGCAAAAAAAATATCACGTTTTTAATCGTAGAAGACAATAAAGTTAATATGCTTTTGCTTAAAACTATTATTAAAAACCTCTATAACAATGCTTTTATTTATGAATGCGAGAATGGTTATGAAGCCATACAACAATTTGAAAGCATAAATCCGAGTCTTGTTTTTATGGATATTCAGATGCCAATCATGAATGGTTACGAAACTACAAGAGCGATTAGAAATACGGTAACAGGCAAAAATATTCCGATAATTGCCGTAACTGCAGGCGCCGAAAAAGAAGAAAGAAATAAATGTTTATCGGCCGGAATGGATGATTATATCTCAAAACCAATCATAAAAGGCAGCGTAGAAGAGACTTTGATAAAATGGCTTAAATGATAAAAGTAATTTAATTTCGATAACCTTTTATTATTTAAAAATACATAAATTCGTACATTAAAAATATAAAAAACTAAATTACAATATACTATGAAATGGTTAGGAAGAAGACAAAGTGATAATGTAGAAGACAGAAGAGGACTTTCTGGTGGAAAAGCCGTTGTTGGAGGTGGTGTTATCGGAATTGTTATTTTGCTATTAAATGTTTTTGGCGGTGAAACTGGTAAAACAGTAGGAAATGCACTGGAACAAATACAAGGCGGACAACAACAAACTGAAGCTGCCGCTCCGTTAAGCAAAGAAGATGAAGAAATGGGTAATTTTGTTAGAGTTGTTTTAGCCGATAACGAAGATATCTGGAGCAAAATATTCTCTGAAAATGGTATGACTTACGAAAAACCAAAATTGGTGCTTTTTAGAGGTTCTGTACAAACTGCCTGCGGTGGTGCTTCATCAGCTTCCGGACCTTTTTATTGTCCTGGCGACCGCAAGGTTTATATGGATTTAGGCTTTTTTGAGGAACTAAAAACTAAATTTGGAGCTAAGGGCGGTGACTTTGCAATTGCGTATGTTATAGCACACGAAATTGGGCATCACATTCAGACCTTAATGGGAACCTCAGCAAAAATGCGTGAAGCTCAAGAAGGAAAAAGTGAAGCACAGGCTAATAAACTTTCTGTTGCACTAGAACTGCAAGCCGATTTTTATGCCGGAGTTTGGGCACATTATAATAAAGAAAACTTAGATGTTGGTGATATTGATGAAGCTTTAAGTGCAGCAAATGCAGTTGGAGACGATGCCATACAAAGTAAAATGCAGGGACAAATAGTTCCGGATTCTTTTACGCACGGAACTTCTGAACAAAGAATGTATTGGTTTAAAAAAGGTTTTAGTACAGGAGATATTAAACAGGGAACTACTTTTGAGGAAATCAGATAAGAATTTAAATTCCAATTTTTTTTAAATTCCAAATTCCAATTTACTGCAAAGAGCGTTAAGATTACACATAGGTTCGCAAAGTTTTATTAATTATAAACTTTGCGAACCTTTGCTTTTTTTGCCTTGCGTACTCTACGTTAAAATTGGAATTTGGAATTTAAAAAAAATTGGAATTTAATTTCTAGGCACAAAAAAAGCCTTGAATAAAATTCAAGGCTTTAAATTTCTGGGTGGCTGACCGGGTTCGAACCGGCGACCCGCGGCACCACAAACCGCTACTCTAACCAGCTGAGCTACAACCACCATTTTTGCTTAGCGAGTGCAAATATATAACAAAGGTTTACTTCTACAAAGAAAAAAATGAAAAAATTACATTAAATTTTCTAAGCTATTGACTGCCAAACACCTTTCAACCGTAAATCCTTCAGCAAAATCTTTACCAACAAGCCTTCCTAAGTCCTGCGCGCGATAATTTAAACTATCAAAGAAGTTTTTGCTTGTAATAGGTGTAGCAGGTTCTTTTGAATTTGGATCATAAAACTGCGTTTTATAAGCTGCTACAGCTTCGATTTTCTTGTGTTCAAATCCAGTAATATCAACTACAAAATCAGGTACGATATTTTTCCATTGAATATAATGGTACACCACTTTTGGTCGCCACGCTTCTTGATTTACACCGTCAATAGAAGTTTCAATTTTCATTAATCCAGATAAAAAACAAGCGTCAGAAACCAATTTACTACCTTTTCCGTGATCAATATGGCGATCGTCTACAGCGTTGCATAAAACAATTTCTGGTCTGTATTTTCGAATCATCTTTATAACTTCAAGCTGATGCTTTTCATCATTTGCAAAAAAGCCATCACGCATTTCGAGATTCTCACGAACTACAACGCCCAATATTTTTGCAGCATCGGCAGCTTCTTTATCTCTGGTTTCTGCGGTTCCGCGCGTTCCAAGTTCACCGCGTGTTAAATCTACAATGCCTACTTTTTTACCCAGCGAAACTTCTTTTAAAATCGTTCCCGCACAACCCAATTCTACATCATCCGGATGTGCGCCAAAGGCTAATATATCTAATTTCATAATTTTTATTTTTTTGTTTCAGGTTTCAAGTTTCAGGTTTCAAGTTACGTCCTGTGTGTCAACTTGAAACCTGAAACTAAAAAACTATTTTATCTTTAAAACCCTTTTCATCGTCATGGATTTATTGACGCTTTCCTCCCATTCTTTTTCGGGAATACTTTCTTTGGTAATACCGCATCCCATATACAAAATGGCTTTATTTTGCTGAATCTGCATGCTTCGTAAATTTACAAATAAATCAGAACTTACGGAGCTCGATTCCAGACTGCTGTTTAATTCGCCCAGAAAACCCGTATAAAAAGTCCGGTCGTAATTTTCGTTTTCTACAATAAAAGCTTTTGCTTTCTTTTTAGGAAGTCCGCAAACCGCAGGCGTTGGATGCAGGGTATCAATTACTTCTTCCAGCGTTGAATTTTCATTTAAAACTCCCGAAATATCGGTTTTAATATGCCAGATCGATCCTGCTTTTATGCTGTACGGTTCTGTAACTTTTACCGAAAAAGCTACTTCTCGAAGTCTTTTCACAATAAAATCAGTCACATATTGCTGTTCGTCTTTTTCTTTTTGTTCCCACGAAATATCGGTTTCTAAAGTTGCTTTCTGCGTTCCCGCCAGCGCCGTAGTTTCAAACGCATTTCCGTTGGCTTTTAGTAATTGTTCCGGCGTTGCTCCCATCCAAAAACCAATTTTCGGATGAAAAAAGCAATAACTAAAAGTCGTTGGATACAATTGAATTAGCTGCTGAAAAGTAGTTACAAAATCAAATTCAGAAAGATCAACGCTTTCGCTGCGCGATAAAACGACTTTTTTAAATTCCTCGTTTTTAATCGCTTCAATTCCTTTTGCAACTAAATCTTCGTATTGATTTTTGGCTTTTTCATCAAAACCTAAATCATTAATCTCGGTTAGATTAATTTCAAAATTTTCTTGTTCAGCAATAATGATTTCAGCTTCATTTTCCGGAATCAGAATTAATTGTTTTTCATCAAAAGAAGCAAAAACAAAACCTTTTTCGGTAAAATCAGAAACCGTATGCAAAACATCATTTTGTTGTAAAAGCCCAATTATTTTAGTCGAATTGGGTTTAGAATAAAGTACAAAAGGTAAATTTTGTTCTTTATGCAATGTAATTTTAGAAAAGAAATCATTCATATTCAACTAACTTTTCTTTCTGTCTAAAACCATATTTGTCAATTTGCAAAGCGAAATCAAATTCCCTTCTTCGTCGGTAATTTTAATTTCCCAAAGATGAATACTTCTTCCTTTATGAATGATTCGAGCCGTTCCGAAAACAAAACCTTCACGAATACTTTTTAGGTGATTTGCCGAAATTTCGATACCTCGAACTTCCTGCTCTTCCGGATTTACAAAGAAAAAAGATGCTGCACTTCCTACGCTTTCGGCCAAAGCAACCGATGCTCCTCCGTGTAGCAATCCCATTGGCTGATGAACTGATGCATTTACTGGCATTTTTGCTGTCAAAAAATCTTCTCCAGCATCTATATATTCTATTTTTAGCGTCTCCATCAAAGTGTTTTTAGAAAACGCATTGCAGTGAGCCAAAATCTGTTCTTTTGTATAATTCATTAAAATAAGCTTTAAAATCGTAAAATTAAACAAAAGAGAAGATACAAATTAAAAAATCCATTTGTATTATTAAAAATCATTTATGAAGCTGTCAGATTTTTGCTATTTTTACCGAAACAATAATTTTGGGGCAATTAAATTTTAAAGTTTTTCTGCCACTCCCGATAGTAATCGGGATGCACAGATTCTCACAAATTAAAAGTCTTGAAAAAAAATCTTTTTAATCCTTTTATCCCGATTACTATCGGGAGTGGCAGAAAAACAAAAAACAAAAAAATGCGTCAATACTTTACACTCTTCATTCTTGCTATAATTTTTGCTTTCAGCTCATGCCGAACTGATTTTGACACTGTTGCAAGTTCCGGAGATTTGAAGTTTTCAAAAGATACCGTTTATCTGGATACTGTTTTTAAAAACATCGGTTCGAGCACGTATCAACTTAAAGTTTACAATAAAAGTAAAGACGATATTTCGATTCCGACCATTCAGCTAAAAAAAGGATTAAGTTCTAAATATCGAATGACGGTTGACGGAATGAGTGGCAACAATGGCAAAATTTTTAATGATGTTACGCTTTTAGCCAAAGACAGTTTGTATATTTTTATTGAAACTACGGCCGATATTACAGATGCAAATCCTGCTGATTTTTTATATACAGATGAAATTCAATTTGACAGTGGCGCAAATCTTCAGGAAGTAGCACTGGTTACTTTAATTCAGGATGCTGTATTTTTATATCCAAAACAAAATCCTGACGGAAGTAAAGAAAAAATTAAAATTGACGGTAAAGATGTCGATGGTTTTTACTTGGATGAAAATGACGCTGTAAACGGAAATGAACTGGCTTTTACAAAAAACAAACCGTATGTTATTTATGGTTATGCCGGTGTTCCGGAAAATAAAACCGTAACTTTTGAAGCGGGTTCTAAAGTATTTTTTCATTCTAATTCTGGGCTTTATGTTGCTTCTAATGCTTCACTTCAGATTAATGGAACTGTTTCTGCAACTGAAAAATTAGAAAACGAAGTTGTTTTTAAAGGCGATCGTCTTGAATCTTTATATGCTGATATTCCGGGACAATGGGGTTCGGTGATTTTTTCTAATGGAAGTAAAAATAGCTCCATCAATCATTTAACTTTAAAAAATGGTACGATTGGTCTTGATATTAAAAGCACTGGAAATACTTCAATAAAAAATACTCAGATTTACAATTGTGCGCAATACGGAATTTTGGCTCAAAATGCTCGTATTACCGGAGAAAATATCGTTATTAATTATGCTGGTTTAGCAGGTTTATCTTGTGTTTACGGTGGCAATTACAGCTTTACACATTGTACTTTTAATAACAATTGGCAGAGCAGTTCGCATTTTGCAGTCAGTTTGAGCAATAGTTTGGCTGGCGCAGCCCCGGAAGCTAATAATTTGACTCAGGCGAATTTTAACAATTGTATTATTTATGGTTCTAATACCAACGAATTTAATCTGAGTAAAAATGCTAGTGCAAGTTTTGTTTATCAATTAAATAACTGTCTACTTAAATTCAGTAGTTCAAGCACTAATCCTGATTATCAATTCACTTCAGATCCGGTACATTACAATCAAATTATTCTAAATCAAAGTCCGAAGTTTTTTAATATCTCAGAAAACAAACTGAATATTGATAAAAGTTCTGGCGCTTTCGCGAAAGGGAATCAACTTTATAATATTCCGTTGGATATTATCGGGAAAACCAGAACCTCTCCTCCTGATTTGGGTGCTTATCAAAGTGCTGATTTTCCGAAGTAATTTTTATTTTTTTCTCGCAGATTTTGCAGATTTAGAGGATTTTTTTCTTGTAAATGAATTTCTCGCAAAGACGCAAAGTCGCAAAGTTGTCTTCTAAGGAAATAAAAAACTTTGCGACTTTGCGTCTTTGCGAGATTAAAAAAACTTCCTAAATCTGCAAAATCTGCGATAAAAAAACTTAGTGTCTTAGTGTCTTCGCGGCAAACCTTATAACAGTAAGAAAATATATCTAAAATTTAAACATCTCTTAATACAGCCTATTCTAAAAAGTAGTAAATTTGATACAATTCTAAAATTAAAATATTAATAATCAATTTATTGAAATCTTAATTTTCACAATTTCAAACCAAATCTTAAACTGCTTTTTATGAAAAAAATCTACTCTTTATTATTTTTATTGGTTTTTACCGCAAGTTTTGCACAGATTCCGTCGGGTTATTACAACACAGCAACTGGAACAGGTTATACTTTAAAAACACAATTGTACAACATTATAAAAGGCCACACCGATAATGGTTATGCTGGTTTGTACACAACCTACCAAACTTCCGACGTTGACAATTTCTACGAAAATGACGGAACAGTTTTAGACATGTATTCTGAAAATCCATCAGGAACAGATCCTTACAATTACAGTACTGGAAGTACGCAAAGATGTGGCAATTATTCTGCAGAAGGAGATTGTTACAACAGAGAACATATAATTCCACAGTCTGTTTTTAATGAGCAGTCACCAATGGTTGCCGACGCACATTTTATTACACCAACCGATGGAAAAGTAAACGGAATGCGTTCTAATTACCCACACGGAACAGTGAGTTCTGCAACTTACACTTCGCAAAACGGAAGCAAATTAGGATCAAGCAGTGTTTCTGGATATTCGGGAACTGTTTTTGAACCTATAAATGCTTTTAAAGGTGATATTGCCAGAATGTATTTTTATTTTGCAACACGTTATGAAAATACAGTTGCCGGATATTCTTATGCGATGTTCAATGGTACAAGCAACCAGGTTTTTACAACTGCTTTCCTAAATATGCTTTTGGCATGGAATACGCAAGATCCTGTAAGTGCGAGAGAAATTGCCAGAAATAATGCAGTTTACGCACGTCAGGGAAATAGAAATCCATATATCGATCATCCGGAATATGTGAGTCAAATTTGGGGCGGTACTTCTGGAACTGGAGATACTCAGGCTCCTTCTACTCCAACAAGTCTAGCTTCTACAGCGAAAACTGCTACTTCTATTTCGTTAAGCTGGACCGCATCTACAGATAATGTAGCTGTTACGGGTTATGATGTTTATGCAAACAGCGCTTTAAAAACAACAGTTTCCGGAACAACTGCAACGATAACTGGTTTAACTGCTTCTACAAGTTATTCTATTTATGTAAAAGCAAAAGATGCTGCAGGAAATGCTTCTGCATCGAGCAATACAATCGCGGTAACAACAAACAGCAGTGGCGGAACAGGAACAGCGACAGAACTTCTTTTCTCTGAATATATTGAAGGTTCTGGAAATAATAAGGCTTTGGAAATCGCTAATAATACAGGAAGCGCGGTAAGTATGTCTGTTTATACAATTAAAAAACAAACAAACGGTGCTGGAGCTTGGAGTACAGGTTTAGCTTTGACAGGAACTTTAAGCAGCGGCGGAAAATATGTTGTGGTAAACAGTTCTATTTCTTCGACTTGTTTCTTAACGAGCGCTGCCAATATTTCGACAACAGCAACGGAGTTGACTTTTAATGGAAATGACGCTGTAGGTTTATTTAAAAATGGCGTTTTGATTGATATTATTGGAACTTTTAGCGGTGGAACTGCTAACTTTGCAGCCGATGTAACTTTAAGAAGAAAATCGACTGTAACTGCTCCAACGACAACATTTAATTTAAGTTCACAATGGGATTCTTATGCTACAGACACTTGCAGCAACTTAGCAAGCAAAAAAGCTCCAATTGCTGAAACTGAAGAAGAAATCCCAGTTTATGTGGATGGAATTTCAATTTACCCAAACCCTTCTGATGGAAACTTTAATGTTGGTTATGGAGATTCTATTTCTTATTCGATAGAAATTATTTCTTTTGCAGGACAAAAAGTATTTGAAAAACAAAATACTACAGACAATGCAGTATCAGTAAGTCATCTTGCAAAAGGAATTTACATTGTTAAAATCACAACTGCAGAACAAACTGTAATTAAAAAGATAATCATCAACTAACTAAAATTAGATTTTGATGTATTTAAAAAGCGGCAGATTGCCGCTTTTTTTATGGGTTGTTTTTTTGCTCGCAGATTTGGCAGATTAAGCGGATTTACACGGTTGCTATATTATTTTCACAGATTTATTTCTAAAACCCAAATAATTTTTAGGCTGTTAAATCTGCTTAAAAAATCTTTGAGTCTTTGTACCTCTGAACCTTTGTATCTTACATTAAGATTTCTAAAATCTACATCACTTAAATCTGCTCAATCTGCCAAATCTGCGTGAAACAAAACCTTTGAGCCTGTGTTCCTCTGAACCTCTGAACCTTTGTAACTCCGTATCTTTGTACCTCAAAAAAAGATTCTTTTCAAATTTGCGCTTGCTATTTATTTACACTAAATTTGCAGCTCAATACAACAAACTACACAAAATGATCCATTTCTTTGAAAACCAAAGCAAAACTGTTTTTGCCGTACAAACGCAAAACGAAATTTCAGCTCAAGACATTTCAAAATTAAACTGGCTTTTTGCCAACTCCAATAAGATCGAAAAATCCGCACTGCCGGGTTTTTTTGTTGGTCCACGCGCCACTATGATCACACCTTGGAGTACAAATGCTGTAGAGATTACTCAGAATATGGGTATTCCGGGCATTATCAGAATTGAAGAATTTCATCCGGCAACAGAAGATTTCAATGATTTTGATCCGATGCTTTCTCAAAAATTCAACGAATTAGATCAGGAAATTTTTACTATCAACATTCAGCCGGAACCAATTCTGGAAATTGATGATATTGCTACTTACAACAAAGTGGAAGGTTTAGCTTTAAGCGAAGAAGAAGTAGAATACTTAAATAATCTTTCAACAAAACTTGGAAGAAAACTTACTGATTCTGAAATTTTTGCTTTCTCGCAAGCGAATTCAGAGCACTGCCGTCACAAAATTTTCAACGGAACATTTGTAATTGACGGTGAAGAAAAAGAGACTTCTCTTTTTAAATTAATCAAAAAAACATCACAGGAAAATCCTAACGATATAGTGTCTGCTTACAAAGACAACGTTGCTTTTGTAAAAGGACCAAAAGTGCAGCAATTTGCACCAAAATCTGCTGACAAACCAGATTTTTATGAAGTAAAAGAATTTGATTCGGTTATTTCATTAAAAGCAGAAACACACAATTTCCCAACAACTGTAGAGCCTTTTAACGGAGCTGCAACAGGTTCTGGAGGAGAAATTCGTGACCGTTTAGCTGGAGGTCAAGGTTCATTGCCATTGGCTGGAACTGCTGTTTATATGACTTCTTATTCTCGTTTGAAATCTGAGTCCGCTCAGGATGACAGAAAATGGGAAAATGCAGTTGAAGAAAGAAAATGGTTGTACCAAACGCCAATGGATATTTTGATCAAAGCTTCAAACGGAGCTTCAGATTTCGGAAATAAATTTGGTCAGCCGCTTATTACAGGTTCTGTTTTAACTTTTGAACACGAAGAAAACAACCGTAAAGTAGGTTACGATAAAGTAATCATGCAGGCAGGTGGAATTGGTTACGGAAAACTAGATCAGTCAATTAAGAAAAAACCACAAGAAGGCGATAAAATCGTAATTCTTGGAGGAGAAAATTATAGAATCGGAATGGGTGGTGCTGCGGTTTCTTCTGCAGATACAGGAGCTTTTGGTTCAGGAATTGAGTTAAACGCAATTCAGCGTTCGAATCCGGAAATGCAAAAACGTGCTGCAAACGCAATTCGTGGTTTGGTAGAAAGCGACAACAATCCAATTGTTTCGATTCACGATCATGGTGCGGGCGGACACTTAAATTGTCTTTCTGAGTTGGTTGAAGAAACTGGAGGTTTAATCGATTTGGATAAATTGCCTGTTGGTGACCCAACACTTTCTGCAAAAGAAATTATCGGTAACGAATCTCAGGAAAGAATGGGATTGGTTATTGGTCAAAAAGACATCGATACTCTACAAAGAATCGCTGACAGAGAGCGTTCACCAATGTATCAGGTTGGAGATGTTACGGGCGATCACCGTTTTACTTTCCAATCACATTCAAACGGTTCAAAACCGATGGATTATGCTTTGGAAGATTTCTTTGGAAGTTCTCCAAAAACGGTTATGACCGATAAAACTATCGATAGAAAATATGCTGACGTTTCTTATTCGGCAAATGATTTCGAAAGTTATTTAAAAGACGTTTTACGTTTAGAAGCGGTTGCATCAAAAGACTGGTTAACGAACAAAGTTGACCGTTGCGTTGGAGGAAAAGTAGCAAAACAACAAAATGCAGGTCCGTTACAATTGCCTTTGAATAATGTTGGTGTAATGGCTTTGGATTATTTAGGAAAAGAAGGAATTGCAACTTCTATCGGGCACGCTCCTATTGCGGCTTTGATTGATCCTGCTGCAGGTTCTAGAAATGCAATTGCAGAATCATTATCAAATTTAGTTTGGGCTCCGATTATCAACGGAATAAAAGGTGTTTCTCTTTCTGCAAACTGGATGTGGGCTTGTAAAAATGAAGGTGAAGATGCTCGTTTATATGCTGCGGTTGAAGCTTGTTCTGAATTTGCAATCGAATTGGGGATCAATATTCCGACAGGAAAAGATTCACTTTCTATGAAACAAAAATATCCAAACGACGAAGTAATTGCGCCGGGAACGGTTATTATTTCTGCGGGAGGAAATTGTACAGATATTAGAAAAGTAGTTGAGCCTGTTTTACAGAAAAACGGAGAATCAATCTATTATATCAATTTGTCTCAGGATGATTTCAAATTAGGAGGTTCATCTTTTGCACAAATTAGAAATACAATTGGAAACGAAACATCAACTATTAAAGATTCGGCTTTCTTTAAAAATGCATTTAACACGATTCAGGAATTAATCGGTGAAAACCAAATCTTGGCTGGACACGATATCGGAAGCGGTGGTTTGATCACTACTTTATTAGAAATGTGTTTTGCCGATGTTAATCTTGGAGCAAAAATTGATTTTTCTGTATTTAATGAAAAAGACTTATTAAAAATCCTTTTCGCAGAAAACATCGGAATCGTATTCCAGGCAAAATCAAACGAAGCAGTTGAAACTAAATTAAAATCAAATAATATCGAATTTTTCAAATTAGGTTCAGTTCAACAAACTGCAAGTTTGGAATTTGGAATTTATAATTTGGATATTGCGAAGTATAGAGACATTTGGTTCGAAACCTCTTATTTATTAGATCAAAAACAATCTAAAAACGGAAGAGCTCAAGCACGTTTTGAAAACTATAAAAATCAGGTTTTAAATTATACTTTCCCTGCACATTTTACAGGAAAAGCGCCTGTCATCTCGAGCGGAGTCGAGAGACCAAAAGCAGCAATTATCCGTGAAAAAGGAAGTAATTCTGAGCGTGAAATGGCAAACGCAATGTATTTGGCAGGATTTGATGTAAAAGACGTTCACATGACGGATTTAATTTCTGGTCGTGAAACTTTAGAAGATATTCAATTCATCGGAGCAGTTGGAGGATTCTCTAACTCAGATGTTTTAGGTTCTGCTAAAGGTTGGGCCGGAGCTTTCTTATACAATGAAAAAGCAAAAACAGCTTTGGATAATTTCTTCAAAAGAGAAGATACTTTATCTGTTGGAATCTGTAACGGATGCCAGTTGTTTATGGAATTAGAAGTAATTAATCCTGAACACGAAGTTCACGGAAAAATGCTTCATAACGAAAGCCAGAAACACGAAAGTATCTTTACATCTGTAAAAGTTCAGGAAAACAATTCTGTAATGCTTTCTACTTTGGCAGGAAGTACTTTAGGAGTTTGGGTTTCTCACGGAGAAGGAAAATTCAAATTGCCTCTTGCAGAAGAAAACTACAATATTGTTTCTAAATATGCTTACGAAGGATATCCTGCAAACCCGAACGGTTCTGATTACAACACGGCAATGATGTGTGATAAAACCGGAAGACATTTGGTGATGATGCCTCACATTGAGCGTTCAACTTTCCAATGGAACTGGGCGCATTATCCAAAAGACAGAAATGATGAAGTTTCTCCTTGGCATGAAGCTTTTGTTAACGCTAGAAAATGGATTGAGAAAAACTAATTTTTTCTTTTTACCATTAAGAGATTAAGTTAATTAAGCTTTTGCCTTAAGTTTTAAGGAGATTAAGTTTCAATCTTAATTCGAAATATTTTTTACCATTAAGAAATCAAGTTTTTATCTTAATTAACTTAATCTCCTAATGGTAAAATTCATTAAAAAACGTTCGGTTTCCCGAGCGTTTTTTTTTGACAATATCTTAATATTTACTAAGTCTAATTTAATAATATCTTAAGCTGCTTTTTCTGCGTATTTTTCAATTGATAAATACATTTGTCAGATGATAAAAATTATTCAAAAATCGGCTTTTTTCTTTATCGCATTAATGTGTCAATTTTCTTTTGGACAAAAACAAGAACAAATAAAAGGAAATGTTTCTGATGGCAAACTGGCTATTGAATTTGTTGATGTCATTTTAAAAAATACTGCCGATTCTACAAAAGTGGTTTCTTATACGGTAACCGATGCTTCGGGAAATTTTGCTTTAGATCAGATTCTTTCTGGCGATTATGAATTACAGTTTAAACTTATTGGATACAAATCAAGATCTCAAAAAATAAAAATTTCATCTCCCAATTCGGTGGTTTCTTTAGGCACCATTTTGTTGGAAAACGACACTAATTTATTGAACACGGTTGTGGTGAATTCGCAGAAAAAACAAATTCAGAAAACAGAAGAAGGTTTTGTTTTTAATGCTGCTTCAAACATTTCTCAAACTGGCGGAACGGCTACAGATATGCTTAAAAGTATTCCGACTGTGGCTGTAGATGCAGACGGTGGTATTACGCTGCGAGGAAAATCGCCGATGATTTTAATTAATGGTAAAAACTCTGCCATTACCAACATGGATCAAATTGCGGCGAGCAGTATTGAAAGTATAGAAATCATAAGTAGTCCGACGGCGAAATATGATGCCAATGCAGAAAGCGGGATTATTAATATTAAACTGAAAAAGAATAATCAGAACGGGCTTAACGGCGCTTTGGTTTTAGGAACTGGTTTTGGTGCAAAAGGAAGATTGAACAGTTCGGTTCTTTTGAATCAAAAAACAGAGAAATGGAATTTTGGTTTGGGATATGACAATCGTTTTGCAGGAAGAACTAAAAGAATAGAAGGCAGCAGAACGAATTATTTTATTGATGATGAACATTTTATCAATCAAAATAGACATGACGAACGTACAGAAGGTTTGCAAAACCTTAAACTGAATATTGATTTTTCTCCAAACGAAAGAAATACTTTTTCATTTGAAGCACTAGGAAATCTCGAAAGTCAGGATAATGACGAAACTTTGCGAACAAAAGTAAACACAAATACGAATAGTTTTTTCTCCGATAATATCCGGCATTCTTTAGAATTAGAACGTTCAAAAGCGGCTGAACTGGCTTTTAATTATGATAGAAAATTTTCTGACGACAGAAAAAGCCTGAGTGCGAGTATTACTTCTTCTTTTAATTTTCATAGAGAAAACACGAATATTGACACCAATAATTATGACGAAAATGAAATGCTGATTGGAAATCCTTTTTTGCAGCGAACTCATAATTATGAAAAAGAAAATATTTCGAATGCCGTTTTAAATTACACTTTTCCGGTTGCATCAAAATCAGTAATCGAAACGGGTTATAAGGGAACATTCCGTTTCTTTAATTCTGATTTTCAAAGTGCAGATCAAATCAATAACGAATATGTAATTAATCCGTTATCGAGTACTATTTTCAATTTTAACGAACAAATAAATGCGGTTTACGGTTTGTTGAATTCGTTTATAGGAAATGCTGAAAATCCAAAATGGAAATACAATTTGGGTTTGCGCGCAGAAAATGTTTCTAATACCGGTGCTACAGAAAACAATAGTGATCGCTTTAACAACAATTATCTAAAACTTTTTCCGTCGGCTTCTCTACAATTGAATATAAAATCGGATGAATTTGTGAAATTTGGTTACAGCAAACGCATCAACCGCCCGGATTTAGACGAACTGAATCCATTTGTGGATATTACCGATGCTTTGAATCCACATGGAGGAAATCCGTATTTAAAGCCCGAAATTATTCATATTCTGGAAATGAGTTACAATAAAGAATGGGATAAATATTCGTTTTCTACAAATGCTTTTTACCGAAATGCCAATAATACTATTAAGCAATACGCTCAACTTCAGGATAATGGCGTTATTTTGCTAAAACCAGAAAATATAGGCAGTACAATAACGTATGGTTTAGAAACTACTTTCAGCTTTAAACCACTTCCTTTTTATGACGGAAATATTAGTGTAACAGCTTTTCAGCAAAACATAAATGCTTCTAATCTGGCGCAGGATGTTGTAAATAATGCTTTTAGCTGGTACGGAAAAATGATCAATAATTTTATTCCCTGGAAAGGCGGAAAACTTCAAATCATTGGAAATTATAATTCGGCTCTCGCAACGCCACAGGGAAAAAGAATTCCGATTTACAATGTTGATTTGGGTTTTCAGCAAAAACTCGGAAACGGAAATTCCCGTTTAGGATTGGTTGTTACCGATATGTTTAACACATTAGAAAGCGGTTATAAAAACAATACTTTACTTTTTGGAAGCAGCCGAACTTCTAAATCTGATACGCGCGCGGTTATGCTTACGTTTGCTTATACTTTTAAATCTGATTTTAAAGAAAAACTTTTGGAAAATCAGTTTTCTACGGAATAAAATTTGCACAAAATGCATAAAAACACATTCTTATAAATCAGATTCCTTTTTTCTATTGAATTTTGAATTATATTAGCCAAAAAAATCCTGCCACTGGATTGTTTTTGATAATCCAAAAAATTTAAAATCCTACATAGAATGAAAACCCTAAAAGTTATCCTTTTTACATTATTCTTAATCTCGACACAATCTTATTCCCAAGTTAAGGTACAGCAGATTACGTATAGAATTCACGATCATTATATTGCAACTACAATTGGTTATCCTATTATTGGAACGTACTATTCTGTTGGAAAAAAAGAACCTATAATTATCTTAAACGCCGACGGAACCGGTATGCTGCAAAACGAAGATTTGAGCAAAAAAAATATTACATGGGGAATTGAATGCGATGATGCCGGTGTTCCTGAATTTAAAGAAGGTTTTAATAGCGCTACCTATACTTTTTGGTACAAATTAGACAATACAGAAGATTGGTTGTATTCTCAATTCTCAATCCATTTCAACAAGAAAAAAATGTTTATTATGGGCGAAAGAGTTAGAGATTACGAAGACGAACCAGAACCACAAAGAACTGCTTCTAAATAATTTTTATACTATTTTAATAAAATTACTGCAGAAAAGAAAACGTTTTCGTTGAATTTTAATAGTACTTGTAATTTTTCCCATTTTATTTTATAAAATTAAAAATCGTACCTATTTTTTATTTAATTTGCAGTAAAATTCAACATATTAAACATGGTTTCAATCACACGCCTTTTTGATTTTCCTTATTATCAACAAGAAACTTACGACCTTCCGGTTGCTTTGGCGACCAAAAAAAATGGAGCTTGGGAAAAGACATCCAGCAAGGAATATATTGCAAAGGCTAATGCGGTTTCGAGAGCATTATTGCGTATGGGCGTTCAGAAAGATGATAAAATTGCATTGATCACTTCAAATAACCGTACGGAATGGAATATCATGGATATTGGTATTTTGCAGACTGGTGCGCAGAACGTTCCTATTTATCCAACAATTGCCGAAGAAGATTACGAATATATATTAAATCATAGTGGTAGTGTTTATTGTTTTGTTTCTGATACAGAAGTACTGCAAAAAGTAAACGCTATAAAAGCAAATGTACCAACTCTTAAAGAGGTGTATTCGTTTGATGAAATTCCGGGTTGCAAACATTGGACTGAATTATTAACAACAGGACAAGACGAAAGCAATCAGTCTGAAGTTGAGGCTAAAAAAGAAAGTATTCACGAAGACGATCTGGCTACTATAATATATACTTCTGGTACAACAGGAAGACCAAAAGGGGTTATGTTGTCGCACAAAAACATTGTTTCTAATGTTTTAGACAGCGCACCAAGAATTCCGTTTGATGCAGGAAAAAGCACAGCGTTGAGCTTCCTGCCTATCTGCCATATTTTTGAAAGAATGATTTTGTACATCTATCAATATTATGGTGTTTCGGTTTATTTTGGAGAATCTATTGATAAAATCAGTGATAACTTAAAAGAAGTTAAACCTACCGTTATTACAGCGGTACCAAGACTTTTAGAAAAAGTTTACGATAAAATTTATGCTAAAGGCGCAGAATTAACCGGTATCAAGAAAAAATTATTTTTCTGGGCGATCGATTTAGGTTTAAAATACGAACCTTACGGAGCCAATGGTGCTTGGTACGAATTTCAGTTAAAAATTGCCAGAAAACTTATTTTCAGTAAATGGAAAGAAGGTTTGGGCGGTAATCTTGATTTAATGGTTTCTGGAAGTGCAGCTTTACAGCCAAGATTAACAAGAGTTTTTGCTGCGGCAGAAATTCCGGTTATGGAAGGTTACGGATTATCTGAAACTTCGCCTGTAATTGCAGTAAACGACCAAAGAAATAAAGGCTTTAAGATTGGAACTGTTGGAAAAGTAATTCGCAATGTTGAAGTAAAAATTGCCGAAGACGGCGAAATTCTTTGCAAAGGACCAAACGTAATGTTAGGTTACTATAAAGATCCTGAAAAAACAGCAGAAGCCTTAAAAGACGGTTATTTTTACACCGGAGATATTGGAGAAATTGACAGCGAAGGTTTCTTGAAAATTACCGATCGTAAAAAAGAAATGTTTAAAACTTCTGGCGGAAAATACGTTGCACCGCAATTGATCGAAAATGCCATGAAACAATCTCGTTTTATTGAGCAGATTATGGTAATTGGTGAAGGCGAAAAAATGCCGGCAGCTTTTATTCAGCCAAATTTTGAATTTGTAAAAGAATGGGCAAAAATTCATAAAATTACTTTAGGAAGTACGAATGCAGAAATTGCTTCAAATCCAGATGTGATCAAGCGTATTGACGGCGAAATTGAAGAAGCAAACAAAAAGTTTGGACACTGGGAACAAATCAAACGTTTTGAGCTTACGCCGGATGTTTGGTCTATTGAAGGCGGACAGCTTACTCCTACTCTAAAACTAAAACGTAAAATCATTAAAGAAATCTATAAAGATCTTTACGCAAAAATCTACGGGAACAATAATTAATCAAAATAAAGTAACCAACGGAAAAGGGCTGTCTCAATAAGACAGCCCTTTTTTAATACAACCTATTTAATTACGCAGACACCAATGCATAATTTTAGCAATGTTTTTGGCATCGTCAATACCGCGGTGATGCGTTCCTTCCAGCGAAAGTTTTAACAATGCTAAAGCACCGTTCATTCCGGTTGGTTTTTGCAAGCCGAACTTTTCGGCAAACCAGGTTTTCACATTAATATGTTGATCGCCCATCGGGTACGGAATTCCAAAGGATTTACATTGTTTTTGAAGCATATTCAGATCGTACTGACCGTAACTTGCCCAAGTATATAAATCGGGTTGATATTCCTCTGTTAATTGATCTATTGCTTCTTCAAAACTCACTCCGTTTTTATCCAGTAAATCCTGTGTAATAGTGGTAAGCTCCGTACAAAACGAACTCACCGTAGATCGTTGCGGTTTGATGAGAATACCTTTGTTTTGGGTAATTTCTCCGCTTTGTGCATCTAAGACCGCTAATCCGATTTCAATAATTTCATTTTGCTGGCCCTTCGGGACCTCGCCCTGCCAGCATGTGGCTTCTAAATCTATGATAATAATTTTATCTGTAGTTTTCATTTTGTTTCATTTTTAATAATTAATCACTAAAAACCGCCAGTCTTTTTACCGGCGGTTTTCTTTTTACGATACTACTTTTCGTTTGGTCAACGCAACGTTAGCCACTCAAATTCGTGATTATCTTTCCCGGATAGAAATCCTGTTCTGTTTTCTTAGAAAAGAGATTTTTAAAGTTTGCAAAAAGACTTTTTTTCTCAGAATGTTTTCGAGTTTTTTCTTTTTTATCTTTTACAAAACTTTCCATTTCAACAACTGCTTTAGCTTTACTTTTCACTTTAGCGTTGTCTCTGGTTTCAACCTTTTTTATTTCTTCCGTTCTAAATTTCTTAAAAGGACGTGATTCGAAATCAACCAAAATCGCAGCCATATTTATAGCATCAATATTTGTCAAATCTGTTTCTCCTTTAAAGAATGTTTCGATAGGTCTGAACTTGTCTTTTTTCTCCTTAAACTTATTCTTTTTGGTGTGTTCAAAATCCATAGCGAACAGGTTTTTAAAGACGTTCAAATCGTCGGGAGTTGGATTACCTTCGAAAATCATCCAGCAGAAATCACGTAGTTTTCCACGAGACGGACTGTACAAATAATCAAAGTGTTGTCCTTCTTTTTCTATCTCATATTTTCTTCTAATCGCTTTTTTATAATCTTTTAATGTATTGTTGTGCATGATATTTTATTTTAATGGTTATTGAGAATCTCAGGAATACTTCGTAATTCAGGGAAACCAATAACCTCAAAGGTTTACATGCACCTTTACATTATCAGCGCAATATCATGTTATTGACATTGCTTTATCCCTAAAATTTACCTCAGCCTTCCATAGTTTCATAAGTTTCGAGGCGCCGCCTTCATCACAAGAAATGGAGTACTTCCTAAATCGACTTAAATCTGTTTGATCAAAATAATGATCTGTCTTAATGGCTATTTTTTGATTCATTTTTTACTATTTTTTTAAACTTTTAAACTTTGCGTCTTAGTCCCGATAGCTATCGGGATCGTGGCAAAAACGCATAAAAAAAGCACCCGATTAAAGGTGCTTATGATCATTATAAGATATACTTATCTTATAGTCCATGTGTATGCACCTGCATTGTAATATTTCCAAAGGCCGAGCCTGGTTTTACTAATTCTATTTTATATTCTAAACTGAAATCCATTTTTATATATGTATTATTTTTAATTTTTTTTATTTGAAACCCTGATTGTGATTTCTTCGACAAATATAATATTGAAAAAATCAATTCTCCAAATTTATTTTAAAACTAATTTATTGATTTTCAATTATTTAAACCAAAAATAAAAGCAAAGAAATTCCTGTCCGCATACTAGTGCAGATTTTCATTTTATATTAAATGATTGTCATTCATCCAATTACTCTCCAAGTCTTTTTTACTCTATTTGGGTTAATCAATAAAAAATTTTTCATTCATTTTTTTTAATTATTTCTATTATATAAGTTAATTCCTATTTCGTTTTATCAAATTGAGCAATGCCTAAACTCGCATTATGTCACACTGAGCGAAGTCGAAGTGCAAAAAAAAAGCGCCCTAAATAAAAGGACGCTTTCTATATTTTTTAATCTCGAATACGATATTACAATTTATCTTTCTCTTCGAAAAAATACATACTACATCCATAACTTCTCGCCGAGGCAAATCCTGCCAGACGATCATTATTTAGTGTTTTAATTAAACTAGTACGCATTTCTTTTTGCTTTTATTTGAAGTACAAATGTAGCTATTTATTTCTTAATTTAACATTTTATGCTAAAAAAGTTAAAAATAAAACATGCTAATAATCATTAAAACTTAAAATTAATTATTCTTAGATTCAATACCATTTGAAAAAAAATACCCTGCAAATTGGTGTTTGCAGGGTTTTGTTTTTATTAGTTTGTTTTGGCACCCGCGATAGTGTTGCACGCATTTTAAATTTTTAAATCTGAAAAAAGAAAAAAAGTTTAATCAATCTTAAAAATGCAGATAGCAAAAGTCTTATTGTATTATATAAAAACCCTTTATAGGCAACTCACTGTTTGTTGTTTGCTTTAAATTTATAGAAAAGCTAAAAATTAACTTTTATTATAACCGTAAAGAGCAATAATTATGTCAGAAAATATAAGAGTGGGCGGAAATGTAAATATAAAAGTAGGTGGCACAACAAGATGGTACGCTAAAGAAGGTGTTGAGATTAATTCTAATGGATATATAGATTATTTTGCTCCAAAATATACGTATGGCGATCCTCAAGATCCGCCTTTAAAAGAAGGCGTAAAAGAAATAGAATTGATAACTCCTTTAGAAGATGGTTCTGCTAATGATTTAAGCGGAAATTTACAAAAAGGGATGATTTTTGGAAATACATATCAATTTAAAGTAAAAAGCTATATAAACAATGTACCGTCCAATATAAACAACATAAATTGGATGATAAAATATCATAGTTTATCAGAAAATAAATGGATAGAAATTCCTTTATCAGCAAAAGGAGATAATATAAAAATTGTAATGGCCGAAGAAGATCTTTGCGGGCGTTTTGTTTATGTTAGAGCTTATTTAAAATATCCAGAAAAGGAAAGTGAACTTAAAATTTGGAAACACAATAGGTTTAGATGGTTTGATAGAAAACAGCTAAAACAAGAAATTGAAGATCGAATTATAAATTCCTATCTAATTGATCAAGGCGGAAGTTCCATGTGCGGAATTGCTGTCGTGGGATTCAATTTTGCACGAGAAAATGGTCAAGCTTATAAAAATTTTATCTTAGATATACACCGAAAAGGAAAAGCAAAAAACGCCTTAACAGGTTACAAATTGGTTATTGATAATGATCAACATTTAATAGAATATAAGCAAACTGATATTGTTTATCCAGAAGAATCTCTATCAACAAAAAAGATGGCGTTAGCTGATTTTATATTTTTAATTTGTTTAAAAGATAACATGAACTCAGTTTTTGATTATGATCCTAACGGACCTAATGCTGGGGGAATTATTGAGGGAGGGACAGGATTAACGTTGCCTCATGAAGTTGCACAATTAATGAAAGATATGGCTAATTATAAAGATGTTATTAATGATACCAATCTAGTTATGTCAAGATCAAGAGGCGCATCTGTTTGGGTAAATAAATTACAAGATAAACTAAAGCTAGGATATAGAATAGGATTACTAATAGATAGTGATAATTTTTCAAAAAATAAAAAATCAATTTTTACAGTTCCTACTCATTGGGTTGGATTAATCGATATAAATTGCAACGATATTACTGAATTAGTAGATGTTAATGTATATACTTGGGGAGGAACCAGAATTTGGACTCTTTCTTATGATGTTTTTAAGGATGGTTTTTTTGGATATATAGCTGGTAAATAATTATGAATAAATTTAAACTTTTTTTAAAACATAATTTTATAAACATACTAAAGATTGAATTTTATTTATTCTTTATGTTTATTTTATTAACTATACTATTTCATTTTGATAATAACGCTCACCAATATTTTAATAATACAGATTTTCCTTTGAATCTTAATGGAATTTTTGCTTTAATCATTACATTATTTTTTGGATTGTTTTTTTTTATTTGTTTAATATTTCCTTTCTTATTACTATTAAAGTTAATTTTTATCTTGAATTTAAAAATGATAAATAAGAAGAATATTCTACTATTAGTCGGTGTAGCTCTTTTATATGCTGGCACACTACTATCTGTGTTTTCTTTGTATTCAATAAAACAAAATTTAAATATTGTTGATAAAAAACAGATCAAATAACACTTTATTTTTTTAGTAAACATTTCTATAAACTGTTTGGAACACAATAGATTTAGATGGTTTGATAGAAAGGAGATACACTATCAAATAAAAAATAGAGTTAATGATCCTTGGAAAATTGAATAATGCCATTTAAACAAATATTTTTGAGTGGATTTATTTCTATTGTATTAATTATTATTTGCTCAATATCTATTTATAAAATATCCAAGAAATATAAATAATTCAAACACTCGAAAGTAAGTTGTGTGGGCAAATGGTTTTTCCAAACAAAAAAATACCCGCAAATTTAATGTTTGCGGGTTTTTCTTTTTATTAAATATTTTTGGCACCCGCCATAGTGTTGCACGCATTTACAATCTGCGTATTTGAAAACGGCGCCAAAGTCTCTGCCAGATTTCTGCTTGTTCTAATACAGCCTAACATTTTGACCCTTAGATCGAGATTATCACCCATTTCTGTTTCGAGTAGAAGCTCGAAGATTTCCTGCAGGTACAAAGGTTGTTCTTTAAAGTTTCCTTCAAACCAAACGTCTGAAAGGAAGTTCGCCACGGATGGCATTACATCTTGTTGTGTTTTTTGATTTTCTTTTGACATAACGGAAAATATTAAACGCACGAAACCCTCATTTTCGGTTGTGTCAAAACATTCCAGGAATGCGTTCAGGGCTATCACTAGCTCCAGCAACGTGAATGAGGGCTTCGCTTATTGTTAACTTATTAAAGTTTTCAGGATATAATCCTGGGTATGTTTTGACTTTACAAAGATATGATTTTACTTTAAAAAGAAAGAAATAACTTACTTTATTTAATATTTTTAATTTTTGATAATTTATAGTAAAGTTAGAAATTGTTATTGGTATGATTATTTAAATGTTGATTTTTTTGAGATATTAAAATCCATATTTATCTTTTCTTTTAATAAAAGCTGGTTCTGTCCCCTCCAAAATGTCAACAATTGAATTATTAATTTTTTTATTTTCTATTGCACCTGAATTAAATGAGAATGTATTTTTATGTTCTTTATCTATATTAACATGAATAACTAATTCTGCATCTGACACAATTGCAAGGTTAGGATTATGAGTTACAATAATAATTTGTCTTCTTTTTTTTGCATCTTTAATAAATGGAACTAAAATTTTATAAACGCTATGATTATCTAAATTATCTTCTGGTTGATCAATTATTAAAGGAATATCATTGCTGTCTAACAATAAGTAAAATACAATTAGAGCGGCCCCTCGCTCACCTGGAGAAAGTTGTTCAATACTTTTATTATCAAGTTTTAATTCATATTTTTCTTTTAAAAAATCTAGTCCGAAAATAAAATCATAAAATTCTAAGGGTTCTTTATTTTGTCTTAATTGATTAAATGGAGGTTGACTTTTATCCCCATTATCTTCAAATTTTGATTGAATATCTTCTAAAAATTCTTTAAATGATTCTTGATCGTTGATATCGGTTGAATTAATTAACTCTTTGATAACTTTTTCAGATTCATTTGTTCCATAAAATTTCCCAGAAATACTTTTATTAATATAATCAAGAAAATTAGATGTAAAACTATTTATTTCAAAAGTTGCATCAATATTAATATTATATTCTTTTATTTTATCGCTATTATCATCAATAATTTTTTCAACATTATTTTTCAATGCTAAATAAATATCAATGATTTCTTTTTTCTTATTATAAATATCTAGGGATAAAGAGATACGTTCTTCTTTGAATTTTGCTAAATCGATAACATAATCTTTTTCACATCTTTCAATCTCCTTTTTGAAGTAATTGATTGTATTTAGATTTTTACCAGTCTCATCACCAAGCAAATTTTCCTGCTTCTCTTTCCATTCCTTGTCTTGCTTAACAAATTCTTGATAAGCTTTTGTGTTTCCTTCTAAACCACTTAATAAAGAACTATGTTCATTAGTAAGTTTAATTATTTTATTATAAATAAAATTACTCACATCTACATTCAAACTCGAATGTAAAATTTCATCATAAACTACTTTTCCTAGATTAAGTTCAATATTTATTTTCTCATTTCTAAGAGACATTTTGGTATTAGTTATTACAGTAATATCAAATTTTATTTTTTGAGAAAAAACTTTTTGTGGATCTATATTGAATTCTTTTAAAATGAACGTTTCATTATCAATAAACTGATTAACAGATACTTCTTCATTTTTAATTCTTTCTTCTAACTGATTTAATTTTAAAATATCGGAATTAATAATCGTTAATCTTTCCACATAAGCTTTTTCTTCTTCTTTTAGATTAGAAATAGATGCAGTAATTTCACTTGTTCTTTTAAAATTAGGATTATTATCTAAATTACTTATTAAACCTTCATCATAATTCTTTATAGGAGCATTCTTTTTTAAATTTTCTAATTCAGTTTCTCTTTCTTTAAGGTTGCTAACTAAATTCTCAATATGGTTTTTAGCCGTTTTGTTTTGTTTATCAATAATTTCAGTATTTAATTCCGAAATTTTATTTTTAATAAGTTTTATTTGATTATAAATTGCAGTTTGTTTATCCTGGATAAAATCATCAAATGAATTTTTATTAAGTCTTTCTGTTTCATCAATATGTCTAAAAACAACATCGTTTATTTCTTTTTTAAAAGCTTTATCATCATCAATGTTATTACATAAATCTTCAAAAAAGTTTTGAGGAATATATTTTACTTTTTCGATAGAATTTTCATCTATTATATCATTTAAATTTTTTTCATTCTTATTTCCATCATACCACAACAATAACGATTTAAAATTTTTCGCTAGTTCTTTTTTCTTAAATTTTTTATTATTTAAAAAAGAAAAATCTTTTTGTCGGTGAGAATTTCCACATAATCCAATAACATCTGTAATTGCACTTTTGCCTTTTCCTTTATTCCCAATTACAACAGTCAATTCTGGATTAATATAAGCCTTCTGTTTTTTAAACCATACACCATCTTTATCATCATAACTATCAATTTGATCAATCTCAATCGAATTAATATATTTATTTGGAAATTCACCAATTCTATCCAGAACTACAGGATGATCCCCAATAAATATTCTATTTTCAGGTTCATTTAAAACTTGTAGTAACCCTTCAAATGTCTTTTCTGCTTTTATCCAAGTTATTTCAGAATAATCACAAACTTGACCTTCTCCATCAATTTTTATGTAACTTTTCCCGAGTTTATCTTCTAAATTCTGAAAAGAATGAGCGTCTGATCCATTAAAAACTGGCTTAGGTTTTAAATTATAAGCGCTTCTTCCATCTTTTTTATTTAAATAAAAATCTGTGTCCTTGGAAGATCCAAAAAAAGCTTTACATCTTTTATCAATTTCTTTTGCATATTCTGCCCCTCTGGTATCACTTTTGCCAGGTCTTAAAGAGCCGTAACCACTTGCCAAACTAATAACAATATATTCATCACTAGAAAAACTCTCTTTTAATTTATCAATAGTAATATCTAAATTTACCATCGCTTTTTTATATGTCACTTCTGTTAAATCATTTTCACTACAAAACTTAGATGTTAATTTTATATCATCTGTAGAAATCAAGGGAAGTCTTGATAAAAAAGGCGTTATCTTTTCAATTGTAGCCTTAGCATTAGAAAAAATTATATGAAATTGAATATGCTCAGCATCTTTATTTTTATCACTCAATCTAAATTCAACATTAGGAAAAAATACTTTTGTAGATTGAGGGAATTTTTCTTTGAACTTTTCAATAAATTTAATATAACTATCTATAACAAAATAATCAGTAATACCAAATACTTCGACATCACAATCTTCAATAAATTCACAATATTTATCCCAAGGGTCTTCACCCTCTGATAATTTAAAATTATTTGCAAGTTTAGTTGCTGGTGTATGAACATGCAAATCCCATTTTCTCCATTCTGAACCTCTATTACTCATAATTATATGGTTATTTAGTTAATTAGTTTAAAATTCATTATTCCTTCATCTCTTTAGCTGACATCTACCTTTTTCCTTTTTTACATCATTGCTATTTCTAGTAAAATAATTGATCAAAATTGCATAAGATTTTATTAAGCTTTTTATGGTTTTCCATAATTCGATTTAATTATTTAAAAACATCCTTCCATTCAAATATAACTAAAACAAAAAGCCTCCAAACCAAGTACAAACACCTGATTTAAAAGCAAAAATAAAATATTCTAATATGATACTAACAGGTTTTAAAAAACCTGTTAGAAACACAACTCTTAAATCCCAAAAAACGCTTTAGAATTCCTAGTCGTTTCCTCCGCAACATTATCCAAAGAAATTCTTTTAAACTGTGCAATAGTTCCCGCCACATAAGGCAGAAAAGCAGGTTCGCAACGGCGTTCGTGGTATTTCTTCAAAAGGCTATTCGGAACATTTTTTGGGAGCATAAAAGGCGCATCGGTTTCGATCATCATTTTGTCGAGCGGTACGTACTGCACAACTTCTTTTAAATGTGCGAAACGTTTGCTGTCTGAAATCGCTCCGGTAAAACCAAGATACAATCCGTTATCGAGATAGGTTTTGGCTTCCTGCAAAGTTCCCGTAAAACAATGCACAACGGCTTTGGGCAGTTTCGGCAGATATTCGTTTGTAATACTCATAAAACGACTAAAAGCGGCTCTTTCATGCAAAAACAAAGGTTTCTGAATTTCGATCGCCAATTCTAAATGCGCTTTGTAACATTCTTCCTGTTTGTTTCGGGGCGAAAAATCACGATCAAAATCGAGTCCGCACTCGCCTACCGAAACGACTTGTTTTTGTTCTAATAATTTCCTCAGTTTGGCAATACTCTGCCCGTCAAAACTCTTCGCATCATGCGGATGTATTCCCGCTGTCGAATATAAAACGCCCGGATATTGCCTGGCAATCTTTGCCGATTCTTCGCTGTTTCTTACGCTTGTTCCGGTAAGGATCATTTTGGTTACGTCGGCATCTACCGCGTCTTGTACGATATCGTCTGTATCGTTTTGGAATTGTTTGTTGGTCAAATTAATTCCGATATCTATATATGTTTTCATTTTTTTAAGTTTTTAAGGTTCTGAGAGACTGAGCTTCTAAGCTTTTGCTCTTTGGAACGTTTGTTATTTTTTGCCACTAAGGCGCATTTATTTTTTCTTTGTGTTGAATTAATCTCGCAAAGTCGCGAAGACGCAAAGTTTTTCTGAAAGTTGAAGAGGTTTCACGCAGATTTTAAAAAGATTTAAGCAGATGCACGCAGATTATTTATAAAAAAATCTATTAAATCTGCTGTAATCTGTAATCCCGATAGCTATCGGGAGCGTGAAACAAAAACTTTGCGACTCTGCGACTTTGCGAGATTCTTTTTTTAAGGTACAAATAAACAGAGGTTCAGAGCAACAAAGGTTTTTGCATTTAGCCTTTGAACCTCTGTTGCTTTGAACCTTTGCACCTCAAAAGAAACTAATCCTCACGGCTTCCGTCATCTGCCATTCTCACCATTTTTGGAGTAAATTTGGCTACTACGTCTACTAAATCTTGTTGTGCTTCCATCACTTGGTTGATATCTTTATACGCCATTGGCGCTTCGTCAAGTCCTGCACCGATAAGCGTTACGCCATGATCTTTTAGGATAGCTTTCATATCATTTTGGGTGATGTTTTTGATGGCTTGTGTTCGGCTCATTTGTCTTCCTGCTCCATGCGAAGCCGAATTGATGGCGTTTTCTTCGCCTTTTCCTCTCACCAAAAATCCCGGCGCGGTCATAGATCCCGGAATGATTCCCATAACGCCTTTTCCGGCTGGGGTTGCTCCTTTTCTATGTACGATTACTTCTTCGCCGTTCCAGATTTCTTTCCACGCAAAATTATGATGGTTTTCAACTTTCGCTAAAACCGAAGCACCCAAAGCGGTTTTCATTTTGTTATGAATAATTTCGTGACAAGCCGAAGCGTAATCTCCCGCAAGGTTCATCGCCATCCAGTATTCTTGTCCCAATTGCGAATTCATATCCAGATACGCTAAGTTTTTGGCCACCTCCGGAAGTTTACAAACGTCTTTGGCGATTTTAGTGTAATGTCCGGCAATGGTTGCGCCCATGCCGCGTGAACCAGAATGCGTTAACAAAGCGACATATTTCCCTTTTGGGATATTCAAGACAGTATCGTCTTTTGCAAATTCCATGATTCCGAATTCCACAAAGTGATTTCCACCACCAGACGAACCCAATTGCGACCAGGCTTTATCTTTTAGATTCTTCACAAACGGATTCATATTAAATGCATCGTCGCTCAAAACCGCGTGATCGGCTTTGTATTGTCCGTGGAAACCGTGACCGGCTCCAAATATAGAATGCGCGATTAATTCTCTTTTGAATTTTTCTTCGTTTTCGAAATAAAAAGCTTCCGGAATATCATAAACCGACAAAGCCATTCTACACCCTATATCGACACCAACGCCATACGGAATAATAGCGTTTTTGGTTGCCAGGACTCCGCCAATCGGAAGTCCGTAACCTTGGTGCGCGTCTGGCATTAAAGCTCCGGCAACGGTAACTGGCAGTTTCATGGCAACTTCCATTTGTTTTCTCGCACTGTCTTCAATATGTTCTAATCCGTAAGCCGAATATGCGTTTGGATTTTGATTTAATGCAATAAAATCTTCTGGTTTTTCATTTGATTTTTCAATCAAAGCAATCGCCAGTTTGCTGAAGATTTTATCGTCTATATAGTTTTCGGGAGTTGCTAAGACGTTTTTGAAATTAGTGATCATTTCGTCTCTTGTAAATCCGTTTCTTTTACTGTTTATTTTTAAGGCAAGCCCGATTAGTTTTCCTTCTGGATATCCTAATTCTAGTATTTCTGTTCCGTTTATTTGTGTATTCATTTTTTCTTTTTTTTGATAGTACAAAGGTTGGTTTGTACTGCGCAGTTATTCTGCGTAATTATTTTTTTATTTGTTAGCGAGTGATTTTCTCGCAAAGTCGCTAGGGCGCAAAGTTTTTTTTTCTCGCTCCCGATAGCTATCGGGATTACAGATTAGGGAGATTTTTCTCATTTTTTGTCATTTCTACTGTATTTGCTTCCTATTTCCCCAAACTTGTCTTTTCGACGTAAGAAGAAATCTTCGCGAGAAGCGCTACAAAGATTGACATTGGTTACGGAGTTACTTACGAATTCTTCGACTCCGCTCAGAAGGACAAAAAATGCGTTTAATCATACTTTGCCATATTTGATGTTTACTACATATACTAATTACTAATTACTTTAATAATAAAGAGGTAACACTTAGGAATGGTTTGATTTTCTTGGAACGAAGGAACCATTTCCTGACGACACTCTTTTTGTTTTTAAGAGCAATAGCTTACAAGTGACTTTAGGACTCGAACCTAACTAATCAACCAACGAAGTAACACTTGTATACGGCATCTTATAAATTTGAAAAAGTAACAATTGGCAAGAGCTTTTGATTCCTTAAACGAAGTAACTCTGTGCGCACGACATTTTTCATTTTTAAAAAGAAGTAAAAAGCAATAAGAGAAACGGGGCTTATCTTGCCAGAATCGAACTGGATAACCTTGCTGTTTTTAACAACTTCGCTATTCCTCCCCAAAATGGTGACGAAGTAACTCTTATTTACGACATTCTTTTTTATTTATAACACTGGGTAAATTATCGACAAGAGACTATTAGATTGCGTGCTACCCTTACACCATCAGCAAAACTGAACAGGATTCGAACCTGTATTACAAAATCCCGAAGTAACTCTTATCTACGACACCAATGTTTTTATTTCTATGAACTTTCTATTGCAAAGATTCAAATACTACTGCGCAATTATTTTGCGCAGTAGATTTTATTTTTACAATTCTATTCGATTAATGTAATTCAATGCGCTTTTTGTTTCTTCAAGTGCGTGCAAAACATCAAACACTTTATCAGACCAACCGGCTATTAAATGTACATCGTTTTTCTCAATGTTTATTGGCTGTTGACCGTAACCTGCTAAGTCAAACAAATACAATTTTGCATTTGGAGCCATTTTTTTATAACGGTTCCAGGAATTACTAAACGAATCTTTTGTCTGGTTGCTATTCCACATTTGCACATCGGTAAACAACATTACTTTATCAACGATTTCGTTTCGGCTTATTAAATCTTCCAAAACTAAATAACCGTTTGTAGCGTAACCTACTTCACCTTCGCGTTTGTAGTATTCGTTTACATTAGACAATACGCTTCGTTTTGGCATATTGATTATTTTCCAACGATCACCAAACATACCGCTCACCACGTTTTGGCAACGGCTTTGCATCAACATACCCAACATCAAACCAATATCATAAAGCAACACTTTACTTTTTGGCGAAATTGGCTGTTGCATAGAACCCGAAACGTCGCACGCCACCACAACCGAAGTGTTTACATCAAAACCTTTTATGTTTTGAGCACTGATCATAACCGCAGTTTCTAAAGCATCTAAAACTGTCGAGATATATTTCGAATTCATGTCTTTCAATTCTCGGTACGCAGCCAAAAATCGGAAAGGCAATTGTTTTGAATTCAAAACTGCTTTTTCGTTTGTCAAATACCCGCACACTTTCATGATATGAGTACCAGAAACATTAGCTTCAACAATGTTTCGCAAGTTTCGCATCAAAGCCATATAACCTATTTTATTGCTATCGATCAATTCTTCCCATTTTTGAGTAAACGCTTTTTGCTTCTCCAATTCGTTATAGAATTTTATCTGACCCAATTGCGACAACTCCGTTTCCCAAGTATAAGGCGTTTGCAAAGTGTTGTTTACAATTTTGTTGAACAAATTTTGCTGCACCTCATCTTTAGCTTTTGGATGAACCAAAAACAAAGCGTCTTTTAGTTTTACTGCACCGTCGCGGTTGTATTTTGCAAATTGATATTCATCAAATTTATTGAATGAAACCGCCAAACCTTTTTGAACTTGTTTAGACAAACGGTTTAATTTTTTAACGCCGTTTCGGTCATTTGCCATTTGGTAATATGCCAAAAGTTCTGTGATTTCGTCTGCACGCTGGATAACGTTTGTGATCATTTTACTGATTAAGGAATCACCAGAATATATTTTAGCCAATTCTACTACCAAAACCAATGGTACAGAACGCATGTGCATTTCGTTACGTGCATAAACTGCTAGTTTTGCTACAAATACTGGATTACTCTTTTGGATCAAGTTTTTGATTCTTTCCAAACGTGTTGTATCTTTTTCGTAAAATGAAGCACTTAAGCTTGTAATTACCACTGCTGCATACAATTCGTATTCTGATGTTAACGGAAAAGCAACAGCATTTTCGTGATTAACTATAGTAGTTTTTTCTTTTGATAAAAAATTGAATTTCATAATTTCTGGTTTTTAAAATTAAACAATCTGTGTTGTTCCGTTTTGATGTTACAAAGATTGAAAAACTACTACGCAATTATTTTGCGCAGTAAAATTTAATTTTTATTTTTGAGTAAACTTCCTTTATGAATCTACAAGAAAAGTACTCTGATTTAATGTCTAAAATTGGCTTTAATACCAATAAAATTAAGGCTTTATGGTTTGATTTAGAAAAAGCATATTCTGGTAAATCCCGACATTATCATAATTTGAAACATTTAGAAGAAATGATCGAATTATTTGAAATCTATAAAACCAATCTCCAAAATCCTGATGAAGTTCTGTCTAGTATTTTCTATCACGACTATATTTATAAGGCTTCAAGAAAAGATAATGAACTCAAAAGTGCAGAATTGGCGCTGAAAGTTTTAGCTGATTCTACTTCTGTAAATAAAGATTTAATTTTTGAGGCGATCTGCGCTACGCAATTGCATGAGCATAATAGCAGAGAAGATATTAATTGGCTTATTGATTTTGATTTAAAGATTCTTTCTAAAGATTGGGAAGACTATCAAATCTATTTTAATCAAATTAGAAAAGAATATAAAATTTATCCTGACTTTCTCTACAAACCCGGACGCGCTAAAGCTTTGAAACATTTTCTGGAAAACGAATTTATTTTTCAGACAGATGAATTTAGAAGTTTATATGAAGAGAAAGCCAGACGAAATATTGAAAAAGAAATAAGCATTTTGGAAAAATAATAATCTCGCGAAGTCGCAAAAACGCAAAGTTTTTGTTTCATTTTTTTGTCATCCTGACGAAGGAAGGATCTCCGCGAGTAGCTCTACAAAGATTAGACTTTCGTTATGGAGTTCCTTGTGGAGATCCTTCCTTCGTCAGGATGACAAAGATTATGGTTACTTTGGCTAATAAAACTTTGTGCCTTTGTCCCTCTGTGTCTTTGCAACTTTAAAAAAAAACTATGTCACAAAATAAAAACGCCTTAATCCGTTACAAAACCATCGACAAATGTCTGCAGAATAAATACAGACAATGGACATTGGAAGATTTAATCGAATGCTGTTCTCAGGCTTTAGAAGAATATGAAGGAAGGCAGATTCCGATTAGTAAACGCACCATTCAAATGGATATTCAGATGATGCGAAGTGAGAAACTCGGTTATAACGCACCAATTGTGGTGTACGATAAAAAGTATTATAAATACGAAGACGAAGATTTTACGATTACCGATATTCCACTTACGGAGACCGATATTAATGTTTTGACGGAAACGGTTTCGATGTTGAAACAGTTTAAAGATTTCTCTCTTTTTAGTGATGTATCGGATATTCTACAGCGTCTGGAAGATAAAATCTATGCGGAAAAATCGCATACCAAACCGGTTATTTATCTGGATAAAAACGAAAATCTAAAAGGCTTGCATTATCTGGATGAAATTTATCAGGCGATTATCAAGAAAATGGTTTTGGTGATAACATATAAATCTTTTAAATCTCGAGAAGAAAGTACGTTTCATTTTCATCCTTTTATTTTAAAGGAATTTAATAACAGGTGGTTTTTAATTGGAAAAATGAAAGCTTCTCAGCCCATTACCAATTTGGCTTTGGATAGAATTATTGCTATTGATTACGATTTTAATCTTCCTTATATAGAAGAAGATTTTGATGCTGATTTATTTTATAAAAATGTAATTGGTGTTACCGTAAATTCGGGTTTAAACCCCAGAAAAATTGAACTTTGGATAGATGCTACAAATGCGCCGTATGTTATTACAAAACCATTACATCATACGCAAAGGTTAATCAAAGAGAATGATGATAAAAGTATTATTGTGCATTTGTTTCTTTCTCCTAATTATGAGATGGAGCGTCTTCTTTTTGGTTTTGGTGATGGAATTGAAGTTTTACATCCTGAGAATTTACGAAACCGGATGAGAAAAACACTGGAGAAAGCATTGGCTAAATATGATTTAAAAACTAATACTTAAATTAAAATTCCAATAATAAAATTCCAAATTCCAATCTAAAGCTTGTATTGATTAACCTTGAATGAAAATGCAACAATTGGAATTTAGAATTTAGATTTAAATATTGGGATTTATTTTTAAGTTTCACTATATTTCAAATTAAAAAAACTAACCTAAACCACTCTATTTCAGAGAAATTTTATTACTAACCAAAAATTTATTCAAAATTTATATGCATGCATAGTATTTTTTGATTATATTTGAAATCGATATAGTTACATATGAAAGATAAAACGATAGATTATATTTTAAGAGCAACTTGGCAGGCTGTATCAAGAATGTACAACGAAGAAGCTGCAAAATACGATGCTACAATGGCAACGGGATTTGCACTTTTGAGTATGGACAAAGAAGAAGGAACTCCATCTACAGCTTTAGGGCCGAGAATGGGCATGGAAGCAACCAGCCTTACAAGAACATTAAAATCAATGGAAGACAAAGGTCTTATTGTTCGCAAAAAAAACCCAAGTGACGGTCGTGGTGTTTTGATATACCTAACTGAATTTGGAAAAGAAAAAAGAGATTTATCTAAAAACACGGTTTTAAAATTTAATGAAACCGTAAGAAAACATGTTTCAGACGAAAAACTCCAACATTTTATTGAAGTTTCTGAAATCATAAACGAATTAATTCAGGATAAAAACATATTTAATCAAACAGAAAATACAGAAAATGAAACGCACAATTAAAAAAGTTGCTGTAATTGGATCCGGAATTATGGGTTCAGGTATAGCTTGTCATTTTGCCAATATTGGTGTTGAAGTTTTACTGCTTGACATCGTGCCTCGCGAGTTGACAGAAGCTGAAGCTAAAAAAGGTTTAACACTTGAAAGTAAAGCTGTTCGCAACCGTGTTGTAAACGAGCATTTAGCAAATTCATTAAAATCAAAACCCTCTCCTATTTACAGTCAGAAATTCGCAAACAGAATTACGACTGGAAATACGACAGACGACATGGCAAAAATTGCCAATGTAGACTGGATTATTGAGGTTGTTGTAGAACGTTTGGATATCAAGAAATTGGTATTCGAGCAAATCGAGAAATTCCGTAAACCGGGAACTTTGGTTACTTCTAATACTTCTGGTATTCCGATTCATTTTATGAGCGAAGGAAGAAGCGAAGATTTTCAACAACACTTCTGCGGCACACACTTTTTTAACCCTGCGCGTTACTTAAAATTATTTGAAATCATTCCTGGCCCAAAAACTTCAACTGAAGTATTGGATTTCTTAAACGAATACGGATCTAAATTTTTAGGAAAAACTTCGGTTGTTGCTAAAGATACTCCGGCATTTATCGGAAACAGAATTGGTATTTACGGAATCCAGAGTTTATTCCATTTAGTAAAAGAAATGGGGTTAACGATTGAAGAAGTTGATAAATTGACTGGACCAGTTATTGGTCGTCCAAAATCAGCAACTTTCCGTACCGTTGACGTTGTTGGATTGGATACTTTGGTACACGTTGCTAACGGTATTTACGAAAACTGTCCGAACGACGAACAACACGAATTGTTTAAACTTCCTGATTTCATCAACAAAATGATGGAAAATAATTGGTTAGGTTCTAAAACTGGCCAAGGTTTTTATAAAAAAGTAGATAAAGACATTCTTTCTTTAGACTTAGATACATTGGAATACCGCGCTGCGAAAAAAGCAAATTTTGCAACGCTTGAATTAACTAAAACTATCGATAAACCAATTAATCGTTTTAAAGTTTTAGTAAAAGGAACAGACAAAGCGGGAGAATTCTACAGAAAAAGTTTCGCTGGAATGTTCGCTTATGTTTCAAACAGAATTCCTGAAATTTCAGACGAATTATACAAAATTGACGATGCCATGAAAGCTGGTTTTGGATGGGAAAATGGTCCATTCGAAATCTGGGATGCTATCGGCGTTGCCAAAGGAATTGAAATCATGAAAGCAGAAGGTTTAGAGCCTGCTGCATGGGTTACTGAAATGCTTGCTTCTGGAAGCGAAAGTTTCTATACTGTAAAAGAGGGTGCAACTTTCTTCTACAACATTCCAACAAAATCTCAGGTAAAAGTTCCTGGACAGGATTCATTTATTATTCTGAACAACATTCGCGAAAGCAAAAAAGTTTGGAGCAACAGCGGTGCTATTATTGAAGATTTAGGAGACGGAATTTTGAATTTAGAATTCCAATCTAAAATGAATACAATTGGCGGCGATGTACTTCAGGCAATCAATAAAGCTATTGATTTAGCTGAAAAAGAATACCAAGGTTTAGTTATTGGAAACCAGGCAGCGAATTTCTCTGTTGGTGCTAATATCGGAATGATTTTCATGATGGCGGTTGAGCAGGAATATGACGAATTGAACATGGCGATCAAATTGTTCCAAGATACTATGATGCGCGTACGTTACTCAGGAATCCCTGTAGTTGTGGCGCCTCACGGAATGACTTTTGGCGGTGGATGTGAAATGAGTTTACACGCTGACAAAGTTGTTGCTGCTGCAGAAACGTATATGGGATTAGTTGAATTTGGTGTTGGTGTACTTCCTGGTGGTGGTGGATCTAAAGAAATGGCTTTAAGAGCTTCGGATTTATTCCGCAAAAATGATGTGGAGTTGAATGTTCTTCAAGAGTATTTCTTAACGATTGCTATGGCTAAAGTTTCGACTTCTGGTTACGAAGCTTTTGACACTGGACTTCTTCAACATGGAAAAGATATTATCGTAGTAAACAAAGATCGTCAGATTGCTGAAGCTAAAAAACATGCACTGTTAATGGCAGAAGCAGGTTATACACAACCTATCAGAAGAACTGATGTTAAGGTTTTAGGAAAACAGGCTCTTGGAATGTTCTTAGTAGGAACGGATCAAATGGAAGCTGGTAAATACATTTCTGAACACGATAAAAAAATCGCAAACAAACTGGCGTATGTAATGGCTGGTGGTGATTTATCTGAAGCGACTTTAGTTTCTGAGCAATATTTATTAGATATCGAACGTGAAGCTTTCTTAAGTTTATGTACTGAGAGAAAAACATTGGAGAGAATTCAATACATGTTAACTAAAGGAAAACCACTTCGTAATTAGAATATAGAATAAAGAGAATAGAATATAGATTGGACTTTGAAGTCTATTTTCTGTGATCTATTTTCTATAATCTTAAAAAACAAAAACAAATGAAAACAGCATATATAGTTAAAGCTTACCGTACTGCGGTAGGAAAAGCACCAAAAGGGGTTTTTAGATTTAAAAGACCTGATGAATTAGCTGCAGAAACCATTCAGTTTATGATGGATGAACTGCCTGATTTTGACAAAAAACGTATTGATGACGTTATGGTAGGAAATGCCATGCCGGAAGCAGAACAAGGATTGAACGTTGGTCGTTTAATTTCATTAATGGGATTAAAAGTTGAAGACGTTCCTGGGGTTACTGTAAACCGTTACTGCGCATCTGGATTAGAAACTATCGGAATGGCAACAGCTAAAATCCAGTCTGGAATGGCAGATTGTATCATCGCTGGTGGTGCAGAAAGTATGAGTTTTATTCCGATGGGAGGTTACAAACCAACTCCGGATTATAAAGTCGCAGCCGCAGGTCACGAAGATTACTATTGGGGAATGGGTCTTACTGCCGAAGCGGTTGCGAACCAATATAAAATCTCTAGAGAAGATCAGGATGAGTTTGCTTACAACTCTCACATGAAAGCGTTGAAAGCACAGGCAGAAGGAAAATTTGACAAACAAATTGTTCCAATTACTGTAGATCAGACTTTCATTAATGAAAATGGTAAAAAAGAAACAAAATCATACGTAGTAAAACAAGACGAAGGTCCAAGAGCCGGAACATCGGTTGCTGCATTAGCAGGTTTAAAACCAGTTTTTGCTGCTGACGGAAGCGTAACCGCTGGTAACTCTTCTCAAATGAGTGATGGTGCTGCTTTTGTTTTAATTATGAGCGAAGAAATGGTAAAAGAATTAAACCTTGAACCAATTGCAAGATTAGTAAATTTTGCTTCTTCTGGAGTTGAACCAAGAATTATGGGTATTGGTCCTGTAAAAGCAATTCCAAAAGCGTTGAAACAAGCTGGTTTAGATTTAAAAGATATTGACTTGGTGGAATTAAATGAGGCTTTTGCTTCTCAGTCTTTAGCGGTAATTCGTGAGTTAGGTTTAAATCCAGATATCGTAAACGTAAACGGTGGTGCGATTGCTTTAGGACATCCGCTAGGTTGTACGGGAGCTAAACTTTCTGTTCAGTTATTTGACGAAATGAAACGTAGAGGAAATAAATACGGAATTGTGAGTATGTGTGTTGGAACTGGACAAGGTTCTGCGGGGATTTACGAAGTTCTTTAAAAAGAGAAAATAGAATATAGAGAATAGAATAAAGATTTTAGAATGCGGCATAATTATAAGAACTTGAAAATTTGGCAGATTGGAATTTCAATTGCAAATGAAATATCAGATTTATTAATCGAATTTCCAAAACATGAAAGATATGATTTGAGTTCTCAAATAAGTCGATGCTCTGTTTCGATGCCTAGTAATATTGCAGAAGGTTCGTCGAGAACTGATAAATCTTTCAGTCATTTTTTAGACATTTCTCTTGGTTCTTCATTTGAACTTGTTACACAATTATTGATTGCAACGCATAGAAAATACATAAACGAAAAACAATTTAACCAATTAGAAATTAAAATAGAAGAATTCCAAAGAATGACAATGGGTTTTCAAAATGGACTAAAGTAAAGTCTATTTTCTCTTCTCTATACTCTATTTTCTTTCATAAAAAACAAAAGCAATGGCAGAAACTATCGAAAAAAACGTAACCCGTGGGGGGCAGTTTTTAGTAAAAGAAACAAAATGCGAGGATATCTTCACACCAGAAGATTTCTCAGAAGAGCAAGTAATGATGCGTGACTCTGTAAAAGAGTTCGTTGACAAAGAATTATGGGCGCATAAAGATCGTTTTGAAAAGAAAGATTACGCATACACTGAAGCTTCTATGCGTAAAGCTGGTGAACTTGGACTTCTTGGAGTTGCGGTTCCGGAAGAATACGGCGGATTAGGAATGGGATTTGTTTCTACAATGTTAGTTTGTGACTACATTTCTGGGGCAACTGGTTCTTTCTCAACTGCTTTTGGTGCTCATACAGGAATTGGTACAATGCCAATTACACTTTATGGAACTGAAGAACAAAAGAAAAAATACGTTCCGAAATTGGCTTCTGGCGAATGGTTTGGTTCTTATTGTTTAACTGAGCCAGGCGCAGGATCTGATGCAAACTCAGGAAAAACTAAAGCGGTTTTATCTGAAGACGGAACTCATTATTTAATTACAGGTCAAAAAATGTGGATTTCGAATGCAGGTTTCTGCAGCGTTTTCATCGTTTTTGCCCGTATTGGTGATGATAAAAATATTACAGGTTTCATCGTAGAAAACGATCCGTCAAACGGAATTTCTATGAATGAAGAAGAGCATAAATTAGGAATTCGTGCATCTTCTACTCGTCAGGTTTTCTTCAACGATACAAAAGTTCCTGTTGAAAACATGTTATCTGAAAGAGGAAACGGTTTTAAAATCGCTATGAATGCTTTAAATGTTGGTCGTATTAAATTGGCTGCTGCTTGTTTAGATGCGCAACGTAGAGTTACTTCTGGTGCGGTAAAATATGCAAACGAAAGAATTCAGTTCAACACTCCTATTGCTAGTTTTGGCGCTATTCGTTCTAAATTAGCAGAAATGGCAACTAGCGCTTATGCAGGAGAAAGTGCTTCTTACCGTGCTGCAAAAAATATCGAAGACAGAATTGCTGCTCGTGAAGCGGAAGGAACTTCTCATCAAGAAGCTGAATTGAAAGGTGTTGAAGAATTTGCTATCGAATGTTCTATTTTGAAAGTGGCTGTTTCAGAAGATGTTCAGAACTGTGCTGACGAAGGAATTCAGATTTTTGGTGGAATGGGATTCTCAGAAGATACTCCAATGGAAAGTGCCTGGAGAGACGCTCGTATCGCTAGAATTTACGAAGGAACAAACGAAATCAACAGAATGCTTTCTGTTGGTATGTTGATCAAAAAAGCGATGAAAGGTCACGTTGATTTACTTGGACCAGCCATGAAAGTTCAGGAAGAATTAATGGGAATTCCATCTTTTGATACTCCGGATTTCTCTGAATTATTTGCAGAAGAAAAAGGAATTGTTGCTAATCTTAAGAAAGTTTTCTTAATGGTTGCAGGAAGTGCTGTTCAAAAATATGGTGCAGATTTAGATGCTCACCAACAGTTATTAATGGCTGCTTCTGATATCTTAATTGAAATCTACGTTGCTGAAAGTACAATCTTGAGAACAGAGAAATTAGCGAAAAAAGAAGGTGAAGCTAAAGTACAAGAGCAAATTGCTATGGCAAAATTATACTTATACAAAGCTGTAGATATCGTAAACCAAAAAGGAAAAGAAGGTATTGCTTCTTTCTCTGAAGGTGACGAACAACGTATGATGTTAATGGGATTAAAACGTTTTACAAAATACACAAACTTACCAAACGTAGTAGCATTGAGAGAAACAATCGCTTCTAAATTAGTTGCAGAAAATACATACTGCTTCTAATATAAAAATAGTTTTTAGCTTTTAATTTGTTTAAACCCGCATTTGTCCGAAACAATGCGGGTTTATATTTTTGTTTTTTCACCATATAAGTGATATAAGTTCATTTATTTTTTTGTAAAACTACTTTGCGTGTTCTGCTTGATTGAACTTATATCACTTATAGGATTTAAATCCAGCCACGCAATATTTTTGCATTGATTTGCAAAAACTTCGTTAAAATTAGGCTTTCAAGGTATATTTAATAGTTATTTTTCAATTCTAATGTTTTACTTTTAGCATTCTAAAACTCAAAAAACAGATAATGATACAGATTAACCTAATTGCATTATTTTTATTTTGTATTTGTACTACAAATATCTTTGCGCAAAAAAATAAAAAAATGGACGTTATTGCTTATTACACAGGCGATGATAAAATTATTGACAATTACGAAGTCAGTAAACTAAATCAAATTATTTTTAGTTTCTGTCATTTAAAAGAAGGAAAACTTAGTGTTGATTCTCCAAAAGATTCTATCACAATCAAACATTTGGTTTCTCTAAAAGCGACTAACCCGCAGTTAAGAATTGTTTTATCACTTGGCGGCTGGGGTGGCTGCGAACCTTGTTCTGCCGCATTTTCTACTGCCGAAGGAAGATTAAAATTTGCTCAGTCTGTAAAAGAAGTAAGTACTTATTTTAAAGTTGACGGTTTAGATCTTGATTGGGAATATCCTGCTATTGAAGGGCTTCCAGGGCATTTATTTCAACCAGTTGATAAAACTAATTTTACGGAACTGATCAAAATTCTGCGTAGTACTTTAGGGAAAAACTACGAATTGAGTTTTGCTGCTGGAGGTTTTCAGAAATACTTGGATGAATCTATTGAATGGAAAAAAGTAGCGCCTTTAGTAAATCGCGTAAACATTATGAGTTATGATTTGGTAAACGGATATTCCAAAGTTACTGGACATCACACGCCTTTATATAGTACAAATCCAAAAGAAGAATCGACAAACAGAGCGGTTGAATTTTTATTAAAACAAGGAGTTCCTGCTGAAAAACTGGTTATTGGCGGTGCATTTTATTCTAGAACATGGAAAAATGTTGAGAATGTAAATAATGGTCTTTACCAAGCTGGCGAACATATTGAAGGTACTAGTTTTAAAGATTTTGCGACTACTTACACCGAAGCAAATGGCTGGAAATATTTCTGGGATGATAAAGCAAAAGCACCATATTGGTATAATGCCGGTACAAAAACTTTTGCTACTTCTGACGATCTTAAATCTATAAAAGAGAAAACGGCATACGTAAAAGCTAAAAAACTGGGAGGAATTATGTTCTGGGAACTTACGCTGGATTCTCCAAAAAACGGAATGGTTAATGCTATTTATGAGGTTAAAACAGCCAAATAAAACCTTAAAAATATTTATAAAGAAACGCCCGTTATTTAATGAATAACGGGCGTTTTTATATTTAGAAAAACTTTAATTATTTATCGGTCTTCTTAGGAGCGGTTATCAAACCATCGTAAGATATTGATGCTCTATTATTACTGTTTATAGAAAGTGATGCCGTTTTATTATTAAAAATAGAAAACAACAAATCGTAAACATCATTTTTACCTTTTACAGTAGCCCTAAAAATATAACTGTTTTTCTTTTTTTCGACTCTTATATTTTCCGGCGTACCTTCAAATTTAATGCCGCCGTCTCCTCCTCCGTATGGAACATTAAAACCACGTCCGAAAAAAGGGAGATCGCAAGTTGTTTTTTCAGTATTAAATTTTAAAAAATAAGTATTATAATCCAAAATAATGAACCTTCCTCCTTGTGGCGTGACTTTCTGGGCTTCAAATACAAAATCTTTCGAATCTATTAAGGCTTCGATTTCTTTCTGTCGTTGCAATTCTTTTTCTGCTTTTAGTTCTTTCTTGGTTTTCTGCTGTGCAAAAACAGAAAGATTTAAAAGACATAACACTAATAATATGGATAATTTAGTTTTCATAAAATAAATATTAGCATTGTTAAAAAATGAAAATCTTATTTTTTAGTAAATCGCATCATAGCGATATCTCCTGACATAAAATTCAGGGTTTTGCCATCATCTGTAATGTCGTACGAAGTAACCTTTTGAAGCGTACTCATATAAACCTGTTCGCCCTGCCCGTCTCCGCACATCATTTTGGTCATCATCATGGGCTGCGTAAAATCAATTTTGTTTCCTGTTACACTTAGTTTTCCATTGTACGAATTACAGCTGCTGTTTCCAGAAACCCTATTTTCTTTGGTATCAAAATTTATTGTTGGTTTTTTATTCGGGTATAAACCATCAAAAGTAATTCTTGGTCCGGTAATATAATTGAGTTCCCAATTTCCGTCGAGTTTAGAAACCGAATCTGTTTTTGTGCATTTGCAAGAGAGTACCAAAAAGCTAAAAATGACAAGGGTGAAAATATTTTTTATCATATCGTTATGAATTGTATTTTAATAAATTAGATCTTTTTTCTTTCAATAATTACCTACGAATTTACGCAATATTTCTGAGTTCTTTTCTGGGCGAATACTTAAATTAATGTGAATAGTTTGACTTTTTTTTAACTTTCTCGCCCGAAATATTTGGATTATTTATGTTAAATTTACTTAATCTTTAATTTAAAAGCACACATTTATGAAAAAATTGATCGTTTCTTTCGCTATAATTACAGCCTTAATTATTGGTTGTAAGACCAATACAAAATCAAATGATGCCAAAACTTTGACTGTTGCCCTTGAGCCAAAAAGCAATAGTACTGTAGCGGGAACTGCTACTTTTACTGAAAAAAATGGTAAAGTTACTTTTGTTGCAAAAATAACGGGTTTACAACCTGGAGTGCATGCTATTCATATTCACGAAAAAGCTGATTGTAGTTCTGCCGATGGAAGTTCTGCCGGAGGACACTGGAATCCGACTTTTAAAAAGCACGGAAAATGGGGAGTTGGAGAATATCATAAAGGTGATATTGGGAACTTTACTGCAGATGCAAAAGGTAACGGAACTATCACTTTAACTACAGATGAATGGTGTGTAGGATGTGGAGATGCAAACAAAGATGTTCTTGGTAAAGGTTTAATTGTACATCAGGGTACTGATGATTTTACAACACAGCCTACAGGAAATGCCGGCGGAAGAGTTGCTTGTGCTGGAATTATTAAGTAAAATATCTGATAACCACTATTTTTTCACAAAATCTAGTGGTTATTTCATTTAAAAATAATTTTAGAACAAGAAAAAGATATAGCTTTGCAGCAAATTTAAGCGCAATGATTAATCCATCAGCAGCAGGCTGGATAGATAAGTTTTTTAGTGAACAGAAGTTTTCAGAGGCGATTCCTTTTGAGACTACAGATTCTTTTTACTATAAAGTAAGAGAGACTGGCTTTATCTATGGACATATCATAGCTGTTGATTCTCAGATTCCTATTCATATAAAAGGCTGGTTTAAAACCGAAATTTCTAAAGTAGCACTTTTAAATACCTTATACCATGTTTTTTGTTTAGAAAGAAGAGAGTCTGAACCTAAAAATTTTATTACCGAGGTTTTAAAGTTTTACAAAGAAATGAATCCGGAGGGATTTAATCTGTTTAAAATTTTACTTCCAAAAGACAGTCCTTCTTTTTCTTTAGAAACCATAATTGATGAGCGTGTACAAACTAATGACAGTATCATCAGCAAAAACTTCTCGCATTTAGTTACCAATGCTTTATTGTTTATTGATGTTTTAGCCTTTAGACAATATTTAGAGCACGGGCAAATTCCAGAAAAATACTTAAAACGAATTGAGGAAACTGTTTTGGGCATTGTAGCTTTGGCATTAAAAACCAAACCTGTAAAATCGCAGCACGACGATTTACTAATTAAACTTTTTGAAGCTTCGATTAGATATTCAAAGTTTTCTAAAATTACGGTTGATACGCTCGAAAGCTTACATCTGGATCATTTCAAAAATAAATTAGAGCAATATTATCTTATCGATATGGCCGGAATGGCTTTATGGAGCGATGGTGTTGTAGAAAATGAAGAAGCTTACTTTTTATATTCGTTAGGCTCTATGATGGGCATTTCTGATGATTTTGTAACTACAAGTATTGATACAACGCATACTTTTATCACTACGCATAAAAAGAAGATTCCATATTTTAATTATTCTAATCCTGTAAAACATTTTTACGATCAGATGACACACAGCGTTGTAAAACTGATTATTAGAAATAAAAACAGATTGGTAAAGGAAATTATGCAAAGCAAAGAATTAGTGGTTCTTCTTGCGTATTCTACTACCAGAGATCTGGATGCAAAGGAAAAGAAGAAAGTAAAAAAACAACTTTTAGATATTTGTAAAACCATTCCGTCACTTACCATCTTTTTACTTCCCGGCGGCAGTTTGTTATTACCAATATTAATAAAATTTATACCGACCATGTTGCCATCGGCATTCAATGAAAATCTTGACGAAAACGAATAAAAAAAATCGCCCTTTTGAGGCGATTTTTTATTTATAAATATCTTTTATTTATTAAAATTTCAATTGATAAACTTCATCCAATTCTTCATTCGAAGCGATATTTACATTTAAATCGGTTACAAAACCTGAATTTAAACCGTACACCCATCCGTGAAGCATTAAATCTTGTCCGTTTTTCCAAGCATTTTGAACAATTGACGTTTTAGCTAAATTGTAAACTTGTTCTTTTGCATTGATTTCAACAAAAGCATTAAAACGCTCAGTTTCATCTTCAATAGAATTCAAGTATTTATCGTGAAGACGGTATTCATCTTTAATATGACGAATCCAGTTATCGATAATTCCAACAGACTGATTTCCCATTGCAGCTTTTACACCACCACAACCGTAATGTCCGCAAACAATAACGTGTTTAATTTTTAGCACATTTACAGCATAATCTAAAACACTTAGCATATTCATATCAGAATGTACCACCATATTAGCGATATTTCTGTGTACAAATACTTCTCCCGGTTTTGCACCAACAATTTCATTTGCAGGAACACGGCTGTCAGAGCATCCAATCCATAATAAAGGTGGCGATTGTCCTTTTGCTAAATCTGCAAAATAATTTGGATCTAACGCTAATGAATTTTCTACCCACTTTTTATTGTTTTCTAATAACTGCTCATAAAACTTTCTCATTTTCTTTATATTTTTTTCGGCGTTTTTAATATGTGAACCTGTCAAAAAGAACTTAACGGTAAAGTTACCTAAATTTTGACATTTCTATCACTACATAAATACCTTAATTTGTTAATTTATTTTTTATTTAAACTCTTCTTTTGCTACTTCTTTCTGAACCATTGCTCTTTTTGCAACATCATAATAATGCTCTATAGTAACATGATTGTTGATTTCTGGAGAATTTTCTAATTCATACGCTTTCTTAAACCCTTTCAGTTTCACTTTGATATTCGCATCAATTGCTCTGGTTTCTTTAAATTCACGAATTAAATCTAAAACATCGTGTGCAATATATTCTGTATCGTGTGCATTGATAATTACTTTAGAATTCTCTGGAATATCATTTAAGGTGGATTTGATAGCTGCTTTATTCAAAAATGAAACTTCCTGCGCCAAATCAATATGAATAACATCTCCGTCTTCGTATTCTTCTTTTTTAAAGCTGTAAGCTCTTTTTAAGTTTCCTCTTAAAACAAAAATAATACTGATGATGATTCCTAAAGCAACACCTTTAAGTAAATCTGTAGCTACTACAAATACTAAAGTTGCAATGAAAGGTATAAATTGATATTTTCCTTTGTGCCAGAAATGAAAGAACGTTGCTGGTTTTGCTAATTTATATCCAACTAATATTAAAACGGTTGCTAATGTTGCCAGCGGAATTTTATTTAAAATGGCAGGAACAGATAAAACACTGATTAATAAAAGTACACCGTGAATGATTGCCGACATTTTTGATTTTGCTCCTGCATTGTTGTTTGCAGAAGATCTTACGACAACAGATGTCATTGGCAAACCTCCTAAAAGTGAACTGATAATATTACCAACTCCTTGAGCTCTAAGCTCTACATTGGTATTAGTATATCGTTTTTGAACGTCCATTCTATCAGAAGCTTCAATACATAATAAAGTTTCAATCGAAGCTACAATCGCAATTGTGATACCTACAACCCAAACTTTCGGATTTGTAACTGCAGCAAAATTTGGTGTTATGATAATCGATTTAAATTCATCGAAAGATTTTGGAACTGGTAAAGAAACTAAATGTTCTTTTGCAATTGCCAATGAACTTCCGGTTGAAATAAATATTTCGTTTAAAACTACGCCTAAGATTACGGCAACAAGCGCGCCCGGTACTAGTTTTAAGTTTTTTAAGAATGAAATTTTATCCCAGGAAATTAAGATTACCAATGAAATTAAGGAGATCACAACGGCTCCTAACTGAATGTGATTTAAGATATTAAACAAGAACGAGAAAGTATTGCTTCCGTCGTTTTGTATAAAAGCCTGATCGCCTTCAAAATCTGCATCATAACCAAAAGCGTGAGGCAATTGTTTTAAGATGATAATGATTCCGATACCTGCAAGCATTCCTTCGATAACATTTGTTGGAAAATAATTGGAGATACTTCCGGCCTTTAAAAATCCTAATGCTAATTGAATTAATCCAGCAATAAATACAGACATTAAAAAGACATCAAATGCTCCCAAATCAGTGATAGCTGTTAAAATAATCGCTGTTAAACCAGCTGCTGGTCCAGAAACGCTAATGTGAGACTGGCTTAAGTAACCTACTACTATACCACCAATTACACCTGCGATAATACCAGAAAATAAAGGCGCTCCAGAAGCCATTGCAATACCTAAACACAACGGAAGAGCCACCAGGAAAACCACTAAACCTGAAGCAAAGTCAGACTTAAGGTTGGCAAAAAGATTGATTTTTTTTGTCATAATACAATACTAAAAAAATGATTCATTAAAGATTTTCCCCATTTATAAAAATGCGGTTAAGTTCAAAATAATCGGAAGTATTATACCAAGTTGGGAGGTGGAGCAAATATGCTCGGAGAAATATTGTCAAGTTTTACAATATTTTCAGATACGATTGTTTTTTTCTGAATATAAACCGGCAATAAAATTTCATGATCTAAAATTACATGATGCATTACAGATTTAAGTTCTTTATGAACTTCTTCTTCAGAAAGGCTTACAGACATAGTTGCACCGTTGCTTTTCTTTAACGCCTGAACAATTGTCGGGGTCGATAAGAAAGCAATAAAGATGAATAATAATATGCGTGCAACTAATTTCATTGGGGCAAAAATAGTGTTAAAGAAATAAAATCAAAGCTTAGAGGCTAAAAATTTTATAGAAATTTAACATAAATAGAAAATCAGAATGACAAAGCTTCATCATTCTGATTTAAGTATTTTATAATTAGATATTTACAATGACTCTTCCAGCCATGCATTCATCATCCAAATTGTTTTTTCCTGCTCGGCAATGAAGTCACTCATCATAGAATTCGTACCTTCATCGTTAATTTCTGCTGATTTATTCAAAATTTCGCGTTCTATTTTTAATAAATCCGACAACGAATTTACAATAAGCTGCACCGCTTTTTCGTCGTTAGAGATATTTTTTCCAACTGTCAATTTATTGTTTTTGATATAATCTTCAAACGTATGCAGCGGCGTTCCTCCTATCGTTAAAACTCTTTCTGCTATCATATCAATTTTTAGCTGTGCATCCGTATATAATTCTTCAAATTTTACATGCAGATCAAAGAAACGTTTTCCGCGAATGTTCCAGTGAATTCCTCTTAGATTTTGATAATATACCTGAAAATTGGCTAATAATACATTTAATTCTTTTACTAATAATTCTGATTCTTTTACAGGTAATCCTAAAATATTTGTTTTCATAATCTTGATTTTTACACTAATTTACTACAAATTTAAAGTAAGTTTCTAAAAATTTATATAAATAAAAATTATATTTTCTTATTTTTGCATCAAAAATTACTATCAATATGACGATAACTCAATTACAATATGTGTTAGCTGTTGCCGAACATAAAAATTTCACTCTAGCTGCCGAAAAATGTTTTGTTACTCAGCCTACTTTAAGCATGCAGATTCAGAAAATCGAAGAAGAATTAAACATTCTGATTTTCGACAGAAGCAAAAAACCTATTCAGCTTACAGATATTGGTCAGAAAATTGTTAATCAAGCCAAAAACATCGTAAACGAAGCGGATAGAATTAAAGATATTGTTGAACAACAAAAAGGTTTTATTGGCGGCGAATTTCGTTTAGGAATTATTCCAACAATTATGCCTACGCTGCTGCCAATGTTTTTAAATAACTTTATTAAGAAGTATCCAAAAGTTAAACTCTTAATTGAAGAACTTAATACAGATGAAATTATTCTGAAATTAAAAAACGGACATTTAGATGCTGCAATTGCCGCTACACCTTTGGAAGACGAAAAAATAAAAGAGATTGTTTTGTATTTTGAGCCTTTTGTAGCTTATATACCAGAGCATCATGCTAGTTATCAGAAAGAAGAGATTGAAGTTGCTGACTTAAATATTAATGAAATTTTACTTTTACAAGACGGTCACTGTTTTAGAGACGGAATTTTGAATTTGTGTAAAAATGGTTCTGACATTGATCAAAACAATTTCCAGATTCAGAGTGGTAGTTTTGAAACGCTTATAAAATTAGCAGACGAAGGTCTTGGTACAACGTTACTTCCGTACTTGCACACTTTAGACTTAAAAGAATCCGATAAACTGAAACTACGAAACTTTAAGGAACCAAAACCTGCTCGTGAAGTAAGTTTGATTTACCCTAAAAGCGAATTAAAAATGCAAATTATCGATGCCATCCGATCTACAATCGCCGGCGTTGTAAAAGGAGCCATTGTTTTTCAGAATGTGCAGATCATAAGTCCGCTGCAGCAAAAGAAATAAAAATAAAAAAGGAGCCAATTTGGCTCCTTTTTTTATACTTTAATTAGCAGTAAACTTTGTTTTAGTTCTGGTTTTTCAATAATAAAATTTAATAACCATTCTTGCAATTGCTCCATTTCGTATGGTAACAGTGTTCTGATAGCTTTTTCTAGTTCTTTACAGAAAAGTATCGGGTCGAAACTTACTCTCTCAAGTATTGATTTCGTGTAATCAAACATCATTTTTGACATAATAAAATTAGATTTTCGGGGGTTATCTCTATTTTTAAACTCGCACCAAATGTAGACAAATAACTCATATAACGATCATTTTTAACTTATTTTTTTAAAAACTTTATCAACGAATACGTTTTCTTAAAACAGATACTTCAATCTAGAATCGTTTTAAATAACTCATTTAAACGTTTTTAAAGGCTCGAAACATCTCTCTTTTCCCTGGAGGTCCTGCCAATTTTTCTACAGTAAATCCAACTTCAATCATACTTCTTTTAACAACTCCGCGAGCTGCGTATGTCACCAAAACACCGTTTGGCTTCAAACTATTGTACATTTTTCGAAAAATTTCAGTACTCCAAAGCTCTGGCTGAACGCGAAATCCAAAGGCGTCAAAGTAAATCAAATCAAAAATTTCAAAATCGTCTATTTCGTCAAAAAATTGTTTTCTTTTGGTTAACGAGAACTGAGCGCAAATTTCGTTCTTTACATTCCATTCACATTTATGCATTTTCTCAAAAATGTTATCAAATTCCAATGCATCAAGTTCCGTCACATAATTCATAGCCAAAACTTCTTCCGCATTTACAGGATATGCTTCTACTCCAACATAATCTATCTTTTGATTTTTTTGCTCTGATTCCAAAAAAGTAATAAAAGCATTTAAACCTGTACCAAATCCTATTTCAAGAATACTTACCGGTTTATCCACAAATAAATTCAATCCGTTTTTAATAAATACGTGTTTTGCTTCCTGGATTGCTCCGTGTTTAGAATGGTAACATTCATCCCATTCTTTCAAATGAATTGTGGTTGAACCATCTAGCGTTTTAATTATTTCTCTTTCCACTTTTTCCGAATTTAATAAGGCAATTTTATTGGTTTTCAAGCCCTTTTATCAGTCAAAATTAATCAAAACAAATGCGTAAAGCCTTAAAAATCGATAGTTTTTTCATAAATTCTTTATAAAAACCAGCTAAATATTTAAGTTTATTATAGGATAAATAAATCTCAGTTAAAGCCTGCAAATAATGCATTTTTACTAAGGAAATTATATATTTTTACGTAATTTTGCATTCAATAAATTCTATTTAACACCAATTCATCACTTTAGATTTCTTTGAAGGTGAGAATTTCATAAAAAACTTATATTACTATGCTTACAACTCAGACAAGCAAAATTGAAATCTTAAAAGCAACTTCTACAAAAATAAATGAAGTAGACTTTGAAAACTTAAGCTTTGGTTCTGTTTTTACAGACCATTTATTAGAATGTGATTATAAAAACGGGCAATGGCAAAATCCTGTCATTAAACCTTATGCTCCTATTTTAATGGATCCATCTTCAAAAGTCTTCCATTACGGGCAGGCTATTTTTGAAGGAATGAAAGCTTATAAAGATGACAATAATGACGTCTGGTTGTTTAGACCGGATGAAAACCACAAGCGTTTTAATAATTCTGCGGTAAGAATGGCGATGCCAGAAGTTCCGGAATCTATTTTCTTAGATGGTTTGAATGAATTATTGAAATTAGACAAAGACTGGATTCAGAGAGGAAATGGCGCAAGTATGTACATTCGCCCATTTATGATTGCTACAGGTCCTGGCGTAATCGCAAATCCTTCTGACGAATATAAATTTATGATTTTACTTTCTCCTGCAAAAGCATATTATGGAGGTGAAGTAAAAGTAATTATTGCAGAACATTATAGTAGAGCTGCAAACGGCGGAATTGGTGCTGCAAAAGCTGCAGGAAATTATGCTGCGCAATTTTACCCAACAAACCTGGCTAACAAAGATGGTTTCCAACAAGTTATCTGGACAGATGATGCTACGCATACAAAACTGGAAGAAGCGGGAACTATGAACGTATTCTTTAGAATTAACGATACTTTATTGACTGCGCCTGTAAGCGAAAGAATTTTGGATGGTATTACCAGAAAAAGTTTAATTGCAATGGCAGAAAAAGAAGGTCTTAAAGTAGAAGTTCGCCCAGTAATAGTTTCAGAATTGGTTGAAGCTGCTAAAAACGGTTCTTTAAAAGAAATTTTTGGTGCTGGAACTGCTGCAGTTATCAGTGTAATTAAAGGTTTCTCTTACCAAGACGAGTATTACGAAATGACACCGATCGAGAATTCTTATGCTTCTCTTTTAAAAGAAAAACTAACAAGTCTTCAAAATAAACTTTCTGAAGATACTTTTGGATGGACCGTTAAAGTTCAATAATCAAAAAGGTTTTTAAATATAAAACCCCGACAGTTTTAAAATTGTCGGGGTTTATTTTTTTATAATAATTTCGAAAAATCAGGTTTAAAATAATTCGGACCTTTCATTACTTTTCCGTCTTCGCGATAAATTGGCTGGCCGTCTTCGCCTAATTTACTCATATTACTGCGTTGAATTTCATCAAAAACAGCTTCGATTTTATCTTGCAGACCGTGCTCAATAATTGTACCGCATAAAATGTACATCATATCTCCAAGTGCATCGGCAATTTCAACCAAATCATTATTTTCAACTGCTTCAAGATATTCTTCGTTTTCTTCTTTCATCAAATTATAACGAAGTATTTTTTTTGTACTTCCTAAATCTGCAACTGGTGTCTGGCTGTAACCTATTTTAAAAGCAGTATGAAATTCTGTTACTGCATCAAGTTGTTTTTTCATAATATTTATTTTTGTTTTTTTCTGAATGTAAATATCCCATCACAACCCTTATCTGCGCTGTTTATTTCAAATCTTGCAATTTCCCGATTTTATTTGATGAATTGAAATGCAAATTAGCAACAATTCGTATACAATTATCTAAATTTGTCAAAAAAAATTTAAACTATGTTTAGTCAGGGACAATTAATATTCGCAGTCTGTTTTCTTATCGCTTTTATAATCATCATGATATTTGCTTATCGTAAAGATCTGGCACTTCATAAAATTTTTTACAAAGGAAACTACAAAGTATTACTTGCCTTTTTACTTTTTATTGCGCTTTTGTTTGTGATTAAGTTCTTTTTTAAAAGGTAAATCAGTTATTTGTATTTGATATTTTTTGAAGAAATCTTAAAAATCTACAATTAAAATTAGTTTGAATCGTTTTATTGAAGGCGTTTATTATCAAGGTATCATTTTAATTTTTCTGCAATTAGCTGAGACTCGCAATAAAATTTATAACTTTACGACACCAAACAACCTACACCAATGAAGATTTTAAAATATTTATTTCTTTTAGCGTTATTAAGCTTAGTTGCCCTTACCGTTTTTGTTGCTACCCAAAAAGGAGTTTTTACTGTAGAAAGAAGCAAGGTGATTAATTCGCCAAGGACAACGGTGTACAATTATATTAATGATTTTAGAAATTACGAAGATTTTGAATCTTGGGCTCTTGAGGATTCTTCGATAAAGATGACTTTTCCAAATAAAACAATTGGCAACGGCGCTACTTTTTATTGGACTGGATCTGATGAAGTAAGCGGTAATTCAATTACGCTTAAAACTAAAGACGGCGAAAGCATCAACCAGAAAATGAAATACGACGGCACTGAAGCCGATGTAAACTGGACGCTTAAGGATACTTTGGCAGGAAAAACAAAACTGACCTGGAAAGCAAAGGGTACTATGAGTTTTTTATTTAAAATTTATACTGCTTTACACGGAGGTTCTGATAAAGTTATCGGAACGATTTATGAAAAAAGTCTTGTAAATATTGACAAAAACCTGGATTACGAAACTAAAACGTATGCGATAAAAGTAAACGGAGTGGTAAGAAAAACAGAAACTCCTTATATTAAACAAACTTTTACAAGCGAAATTCAAAAAGTAAATAAAAATGCCAGAGTTGTAATTCCGAAACTGATCCATTTTAGTGAAACAAATGGTTTATCTACAAACGGAAAACCTTTTATTATTTACCATACTTATGACACGGCAAAAGGATTAGCCAAAATTTCGATCTGTTTACCTATAAATAAAGAAATTTCTATTAGTTCTGGAAGTGATATCCTATCTGGTACATTAAATGAATTTGAAGGCGTAAAAACAACGCTTACAGGAGATTATTCTCATACTCCGGAAGCAATTGCAAAAACAACTGCTTACATCAACAATCAAAAGATAATGCCGGACTTAGGCTGGTCACATCTTGAAATTTTAACTGTTAGTAAATTAGATGTAAAAAGCCCATCTAAATTAATGACCGAAATTTATTTCCCAACGAAACCAAAAGTTGTTGCTCCTGTTGTTGCTGCACCAGTTTACAAACCGCAGACAACAGAAAACACAGCAGAAACTACACCACAGACCACAGCGCCTGTAAAACCTAAACCTAAACCTGTTGCACCTGCACCAAAAAAACCGGAAGAAGATTCTGAATTCTAAAAAAAGTTGAAGGTTGATTAAACCTTTTGTTTAAATTGCATTCTAACTCTTTAGAAGGTTTGATAAATCAAAAAATTTGACAGACGAGAAGGAATTTATACAACAATTATTAGACCCTAAAACGCAGAACACAGCGTTTCAGAAACTCTTGTCCGATTATCAAAAACCATTGTATTCTCATATTCGAAACATTGTTTTGAATCATGATGATGCACATGATGTTTTGCAAAACACTTTTGTAAAAGTATTTCAATACCTAAAAAACTTTAAAGGAGAAAGTAAACTTTTTTCCTGGATGTACAGAATTGCAACTAACGAGGCTTTGACCTTTTTAAATCAAAAAGCAAAATTAAACGGAATTACATCTGAAGATCTGCAGAATAAAACTATCGACAACCTAAAGGCCGATGTTTATTTTGACGGAGATGATATTCAGATTAAACTCCAAAAAGCGATCGTTATGCTGCCAGAAAAACAGCAATTGGTTTTTAAAATGAAATATTTTGAAGAATTAAAATACGAAGAAATAGCCGAGATTTTAGGAACGTCGGTTGGTGCTTTAAAAGCTTCTTACCATCATGCGGTAAAAAAAATTGAATTATATGTTACAACAAATTAAACCTTTTGTAAAAAAAACAATCTTATAGATATTATGAAAGAATTTAAATTAGAAAACGAACCGAAAATAAATTCTGGGTTTAAAACTCCAGAGCATTATTTTGATAATTTTTCGGCAAAGGTTTTAGAGAAAATAAATGAAGAGGAGAAAGAAGTAAAAGTAATTCCGTTTTACAAACGTAAAAAGGTTTTAACAATACTTGCTGCTGCAATGATTGTTTTTGCATTAATGATTCCGATAGTAAACAATTACAGAGCAACTTCAAATGATCTTGACGAAGCTACTTTAGAAACGTATTTAGCGTATCAGTCTAATTTAAATCAATACGATTTAATTCAAAACTTAGATACAAAAGACATTCAAAAATTAGATAAAGACGTCGCTCTGGAAAACGAAACCATCGAAGATATCTTATCTACAAATCCAAACTTAGAACACTTAATTTCTGAATAAACAAACTTAAACGATGAAAATAAAAAACATACTTCCGTTAATTCTCTTTCTGTTAAGTTTCTCATTTTACGCGCAAAATGGTAAAGTTGATGAAAAGCGTGAAAAAATTAAAGCTTTTAAAGTTTCTTTTTTAACTACTGAGCTGGAATTAACTTCTACAGAAGCCGAAAAATTCTGGCCGATCTATAATGCTTATGACGATAAACAATTCGAATTAAGACATTCTAAAATGAAAGTTTACATGCGCAAGCTTGACGATGATAATCTCAATTCTCTTTCAGAAAAAGATGCCGTAACGCTTCTTTCTCAAATGGAATGCACAGACAAACAATTATATGTTTTGCGCGAAAAATACATGACGGATTTGAAAAAGATTCTTTCGGCAAAAAAAATATTGAAGCTTAAAAAATCAGAAGACGATTTTAGTCGAAAATTATTACAGCAATACCGCGACAAAGCCGGTAAAGATTAACGTTTTTCTCCAAAAAACAACAGCGGCAGGACCCCTTTATAATAATACTTACTTTATTATTTAGGGGTCTTGTTATTTATAAAAGGGAAATTCCAATTTTTTGAAATTCCAAATTCCAATTCTATTAACCGTAAAACACGCAAGATAATTCTAAAGGCTTAGTAAAAACACAAAGGTTACAAAGCTGATGAGATAATCAATAGCTTTGTAACCTTTGTGTAATCCTTGCGAACTTTATGTTTAAATGTATATTTATTATTACTTAAAAGTAAGTCGAACTATTTTATTATGTCCTGCAGCAATCGCAGTATTTCTATTTACAAAACGAATGGTGAAAAGTTTAGAATCTGTAGACAACTGCATCCAGTTTTCGCCGCCGTTCTGAGAATACTGAATCCCTTCAGAACCCACGCAGATAATTTCTCTGCCATTTCCACCCGGAACATATTGTACACAAGACGCGTATCCAAATCCCATATCCTGACCAATTAATTCCCAGGTTTTGCCACCATCTTTGGTAAAAGCTTTATTATCTGATTTTTTGTTCGGAAGATCATAATCACCACCCGCAATAAATCCATGCTTAGAATCGTAAAAATCTGCTGTAAAAATTCCTGTCATTGCTTTTCCCTGAACAATTGGAGTATCAGAAACTTTCCAAGTTTTTCCTTTATCCGGTGAATAAAAAACACGTGCTTTTTTACCGCCAGAAACCAGCCATGTATCGTCTCCGTTTACAACAATATTGGTATTACTTGCAGCAAAGGCAGTTTCGCCGGTAGAATTTGTCGGTAATTTATCAGAAAGTAATTTTGTCCAGGTTTCTCCCCCATCGCGGGTTATAACAACAGAAAAAGTATCTTCGGTTGGGTCGCCAATCGCAATACCCTCTTTATCATTCCAAAACTGCATACTATCATAAAACACTTTTGGATTGACTTCTTTGTAAACTAACTTTACTTTCATCGTTTTTTTAGAAACAGAATAAAGTAAAGCTGGATTAGAAACACTTAACAGAAAAATATCTTTAGAAGTTTGTGCAATACTTCTAAATTCTAATTTAAGGGTATCGCGATAAATATGCTCTTCAAATTTTTCTTTTTTATCCAAATCAAAGTAGCCAAAACGAGAGTTATCGCCGCCGTACCAAACTTTATTTTTATCGATTAAAATTGCTCTTATGCTAATTTTATCCTGAAATAAGGTATCTACTTTCATTGATGTAAAACCGCCTCCAACTGCTTTTCGACTAATATTAAGCGTTGTAAAAGACACCAATAATATAAAAGCACCACAAAATAGTATAAGTTTTTTCATAAAAATTTGATTTGGTTAATGCTAAAATACAATTATTTATAACATCTCAAATAAGTTTTCCTTTTTTTAAGAAATAATAATTTTTAAGGCCATTTTTTGTCGAATCAAAACGTATGAACAGTAAACAAAAACTAAACTTCTAAGAATGAATATTTTAAAAACCAAAAAGTACGATTTTAAATTGTGGCACAGTAATTGGATATCTCAGAATATTAATCTTAATATGATTTACCATGAAAGCGAAAATACTTTTAATAGCCGTAGCCGCACTAGCAATAACTTCTTGCCAAGCACAAGCTGGTGCTACTGTATATGCAAAAAATTCAGATATAAGCGATAATTTAGATTTAAGAGCAGTTGCCTCTATTTTTGGAGAATCTTCTAATCTTCAAGATTTTGAAAGACGTCTAAACGAACCAGAATATCAAATATCAAATCTTGATTTAAACGGAGATAATCAAGTCGATTATTTACGTGTAATCGAATCTGTAGAAGACAGAACTCACGTTGTAATTATTCAGGCGGTTTTAGATCGTGATGTTTACCAAGACGTTGCTACAATTGATGTAGAAAGAGACAATTACAATAAAGTAAATGTACAGGTTGTGGGTAACACTTATTTGTATGGTGACAATTATATTTACGAACCAGTTTACAGCGTAGTACCAGTAATTTACACTTCTTTTTGGGTTACCAATTACAGACCTTACATTTCTAGCTGGGGCTGGAATTATTATCCAACTTATTATACAGCATGGCATCCTTACCCTGTTTACAGATATAGAAGTAACATCAACATCAATATCAACGTAAACAATCATTATAACTATGTAAGTACTCGTAGAAGTTACAGAGCTCCGGCGATTTACCAATCAAGACGTAGTTATGGATACGAAAGAATGAGCCCTAACAATAGTTTTGCTCAAAGACATGCTAACGTAAACAACAGATACGAATTAGACCAAAGACGTGTTGCCAACAGAGAAACAAATAGAAACAGTTATAACACAAATGGCAGTAGACCAAATTCTGGAAGAACGTCAACATCTGGAGGAGACAACAACAGATATTCAAACAGAAATTATGCTGAAAACAGAACAAACTCTGATAGAACTAACAACACAAATCGTCCAGGTTCTAGCAATGACAACACTGTAAGAGGAAATAATCCGGTAAGAGTTGACAATACTCCAAGAACAAACAACAACACGAATCCTTCTAGAGGATATTCTGAAAACAGAATGAATACTGACAGAACAAGTTCAACTCCAAGAGCTGAAGCTCCGAGAGCAAGTTCACAAAACAGCATGAATACAAACAGACCTGCTCCAGTTCAAAGAACAGAAGCACCAAGTAGAAGTTATTCTGAAAACAGATCATACTCAGGAAATACAGCGAGACAACAGCAAAGCGCACCACAACAAAGTGCACCGCAAAGAAACGCTGCACCACAGCAAAGTGCACCACAACGTTCTGAGGCACCGCGTGCAAGTCAGGAATCTAGACAAAGTCAGCCACAAAGAGAAAGCGGGTCAGGTTCAAGAGGTGGTAATGGCGGTGGAAGAAGAGGTTAATCCATTTTAGATTTTATAATAAAATTAAAAGCACAATTTGAGGATTGTGCTTTTTTTTATCTTTTAAATTATATTCCATTTAATTGACGCTAATTTGTTTTAAAACAGTAAATTTGCAACCGTCTTTTATAAAAATAACATGAGCGCATCGCATAAAAACTTACATAGTAAGTTGTCTATTGGGGGTTTATTGATCACATTGGGAATTATTTATGGAGATATTGGTACTTCTCCATTGTATGTAATGAAAGCCATTCTTGGCGATTACGCAATTAATTCGGACATTGTTTTAGGAGGAATTTCCTGCGTTTTCTGGACTTTGACTTTACAAACTACAATAAAATACGTTCTCATAACTTTAAGTGCGGACAACCATGGTGAAGGTGGAATTTTTGCTTTATATGCTTTAGTCAAGAAAACCAAAATTCAATGGCTCATTGTGCCCGCCATTATTGGTGGTAGTGCCTTGCTTGCCGACGGAATCATAACACCTCCTATTTCTATATCGTCTGCTGTAGAAGGAATTCGGGCTTTTTATCCAAAAATGGAAACCGAAACCATTGTATATATTGTTATTGCGATTCTATTCATTTTATTCACGATTCAACAATTTGGAACTAAGCTTGTAGGTAAGTTTTTTGCTCCAATGATGCTGATCTGGTTTGCAATGTTAGGAACTTTAGGAGCAGTTCAAATCTTAGATCATCCTGAAGTTATCAGAGCTATAAATCCTTACTACGCTTACCATTTATTATCAATTCATCCCGACGGTTATTTTGTTCTTGGGTTTGTATTTTTATGTACAACCGGAGCCGAAGCTTTGTATTCTGACATGGGTCACTGCGGACGTAAAAACATCAGAATCAGCTGGATTTTTGTAAAAACTACTTTAGTATTAAACTATTTTGGTCAGGCAGCGTATTTAATTACTCACGAAGGAAAAACACTGCACCAATTAGGTGGCGATAACCCGTTTTACTTAATTATGCCGCATTGGTTTTTACCATTCGGAATTGTAGTGGCGACTTTAGCAGCCGTTATTGCTTCTCAGGCTCTTATTAGTGGTTCGTTTACTTTGATCAACGAAGCAATGCGTCTGAATTTCTGGCCGAAAGTAAAAATCAAATATCCTACAGAAGTAAAAGGACAATTGTATATTCCATCAATCAACTGGTTATTGTTTTTTGGTTGTGTGGGTATTGTTTTACACTTTCAAAAATCAGGAAACATGGAGCATGCTTATGGTCTTGCGATCATTTTATGTATGATCATGACGACTATTTTGCTGAACTATTACTTAATTATGAAACGTGTAAAATTGTACTTTATGGTACCGCTTATCACGATTTATTTATTGATTGAGTTTAGTTTCTTAATTGCGAACATTACAAAATTTGCCGAAGGTGGTTATGTAACTTTGATCATCGCTTTGATGTTGATTTCTATCATGACGATTTGGTACTTGGCTAAGAAAATCAACAAAAACTACACGAAAGTTGTTAAGATTGATGATTATAAAAAAGTCTTAATGGAGTTGAGCGAAGATTTATCTATTCCGAAATATGCTACACACTTGGTTTACATGACCAATGCAAGCCGTGTAGACGAATTGGAGGAAAAAGTAATCTATTCGATTTTACAAAAACGTCCAAAAAGAGCCGATATATACTGGTTTGTACACGTAAACATTCTTACTGAACCGTATAAAACACAATATAAAGTTACCGAAATCGCAAAAGACGATATTTACAGAATCGATTTTAATTTAGGATTTAGAGAACCTACCAAAATCAATTTGATGTTTAGAGAAGTTATACGTGACATGGTAAAACGCGGCGAAGTGGATATTACCAGCCGTTACGAATCATTAAACAAAAACAATATTATTGGTGACTTTAAATTTGTATTGTCTGAGAAATTCTTATCAAATGATAACGATTTAAGATGGCACGAAAATATTATCATGAACTCTTATTTCTTCATTAAAAAACTAAGTTTATCTGAAGAAAGAGCTTTTGGCTTAGACAGCAGCTCTGTAAAAATAGAGAAATTCCCAATGGTGCTTCACGCTCCTGAAAATATTGGATTAACTCGAATTATCGTCAAAAAAGAAGGCGAAACAAACGAGGCTTAAAATAAAACGCATTCTAAAATAAATTCAAAAACACTCTTTTAAAACTTTATTAGAGTGTTTTTTTTCTTTTTATTGAAAGTCAAATCACAATCAAAATTAAAAATTTCACTTTCAACCAATTAATAGTACCTTTGCAAATCAAATAATTAAAATGAGATTACACAGAAATTTAGTTTATACTACCATCGATTCTTTAAATGCGATCTTCAACGAAGGAGAATATGCAGATAAAGTGGTAGCACGAGCATTAAAAAAAGACAAACGTTGGGGAAGTTCTGACAGGAAATTTGTTGCTGAAACGATATACGAAATTGTTCGCTGGAAGAGATTATACGCCGAAATTGCCGAAGTTAAAGAACCTTTTGACAGAGACAATTTATGGAGAATGTTTGCTGTTTGGGCAGTTTTAAGAGGATATCCAATTCCAGATTGGAGACAATTGGAAGGAACTCCAGAAAGAAAAATCAAAGGACGTTTTGACGAACTTTCTAAAATTAGAGCTTTAAAAGAATCTATTCCGGATTGGATGGATGAAGTTGGAGTAAAAGAATTAGGCGAAAAAGTTTGGGCTAAAGAAATTGCAGCTCAAAACCAGCCGGCAAAAGTTATTCTAAGAACCAATACTTTAAAAGGGACTAAAGAAAACTTGAGAAATACGCTGATGGATTTGAATATTGAAACTGAATATTTAAAAGATCAGCCAGAAGCTTTGGTTTTAAAAGAAAGAGCGAATGTGTTTTTGACAGACGCTTTTAAACAAGGTTTATTTGAAGTTCAGGATGCCAACTCACAATTGGTTGCTGGTTTTCTTGACGTAAAACCAGGAATGCGTATTGTGGATACTTGCGCTGGTGCGGGCGGAAAAACATTGCATATTGCTTCTTTAATGGAAAATAAAGGGCAGTTGATTGCAATGGATTTGTACGAAAGCAAATTGAAACAGTTAAAATTAAGAGCGAAAAGAAATGGTGCTTTTAACATTGAATACAGAATTATTGATTCTACAAAAGTGATCAAAAAACTGCACGAACGAGCAGATCGTGTTCTAATCGATGCACCTTGTAGCGGTTTAGGAGTTCTAAAAAGAAATCCTGATGCTAAATGGAAATTACAACCTGAATTTATTGATAACATCAGAAAAGTACAGGCAGAAGTTTTAGAAAGCTATTCTAAAATTGTAAAACCAGGCGGAAAATTAGTTTACGCAACTTGTTCTGTTTTACCATCAGAAAATCAAGAGCAGGTAGAGAAATTCCTTAAAACAGAAATCGGGCAACAATTTACTTTCATCCAGGATCGTAAAATGCTAGCTTCAGAATCTGGTTTTGATGGCTTTTATATGGCGTTATTAGAGCGTAAAGCTTAAATATAAATTCCAATATTTAAATAAATTCCAATATTAAAAATCCCAAATTCCAAGCAGTAAGTTTGGAATTTGGGATTTTTTATTGAAATTTTCCTTTGTTTGGAATTTAAGAAGATTGGAATTTAACCCTGAAGGCTCGATTTACGTAACAACTTCCCATTTTCGTTTTCTTTGAATTTCGGAACAAAAACAATTTCTTTTGGTTTTTCGAATTTTCCTAAAACATCAAAAAAGTCTGGAGCAAAATCTTGTTTTTCGCCTTCGATAACCAAAATTAATTTTTCGCCTAAAATAGAATCGTGTACGCCTGTTACAAAAAATCTATTCTTTATTTTTCCGATTAGTTTAGCTTCTATTTGTTCCGGAATTAGTTTTACACCGCCACTATTAATTACATTATCAATTCGGCCTAAAAACACAAATTGTTTTTCGTTTATCAATTCAATTAAATCATTCGTGACAATTGGCTCATCAGAAATAGACGCAACAGAAATCACTAAACAATCACGTTCGTCTTTTGCAATTTTTACGTTTGGTAAAATCGAAAAAGCACGCTCTCCTACTCTTTTTGCCGCAATATGCGTTATGGTTTCGGTCATACCATAAGTCTCATAAATTTCGGTTTCTAATGGCAAAAGTTGCTTTTCTAAAGCACTGTCTATTTTAGCACCTCCAATAATTAATTTCTTTACATTTTTTAGTGCTTCGATAGAATTTTGAACTTGCAAAGGCACCATCGCAACAAAATCATAAAATTTCTTATTTAATGCTAATGGCTCTGTACTCGGCGAAACAATATCAATTTCTAATCCTAAAATAAAACTGCGAACCAACATCATTTTTCCGGCAATAAACTGAACAGGAAGACAAAGCAACGCTTTATTTCCCGGTTCTAATCCGAAAAAATCACCCGTTGCTAATGCAGATTGAATCATCGCCTGTTTTTCTAAACGCACTAATTTTGGAAGTCCTGTTGTTCCAGAAGTAGTCATTTCGATATATCCCTTATCATCAAACCAATCCAATAAAAAACTACCAATAGAACGTTCATAACTGTCGCCCTCTTTGATATAACTGTAACCTATTTGGCTTAAGGCTTTTCCGTTAAAATGATAACCGTTTAGCTTAAAATAATTATGGACATTTTTATGTGTTAACTCTAACATGATGGTATTAATTTACTATTGCTTCGGTATTAATTTTACCGGTTAATTTTTCTTTCCAGTTTGTCCAGTTGTATTTTTTACTAAAAATATAAACCAAGATCGGGTAAACCACCACAACTGGTAATATAACATCTAAACCGGCAGATGGCTCAGACATATCTTTAAAAAGAGAATGGGTCTGAAAAACAGACCAATCTGACGTTACTAAAAGAGCTCCGATAAGATTATTTGCTGCATGAAAACCCAGCGCCAGTTCTATTCCTTCGTCCATAAGTGTAATAAGACCTAAAAAAACACCTGTTCCTATATAATAAATCATAATGATGTATCCCATTTTGGCAACTTCGGGATTAAAAATATGCATAGAACCAAAAATCAGCGAAGTCATCAGGAACGGAAACCATCTGTTTTGGGCTAGATTGGCAAATCCCTGCATTAAATAACCTCTAAAAATATATTCTTCTGTACTGGTTTGAATCGGAATCAAAATCGAACCTAAAAGAACCAAAATTAAGAAAGGAACCAATTTAAAATTCCAGACAAAATTTTTAGGCGATTGTAAATAAACAATCAAAAATAAAACAACCGAAAAGAAAGACCACAACAAAAAAGAAAAACCAATCCGTTTCCAATCTATTTTTTGTCGGGAAGTCGTAATCGATAAAAGTGTTTGATGGTGCAAATATTTTACAACAAAATAAATCCCTGCAAAAGCAAAAGCAAAAGAAATCATGACCAAAAACAGCGTAAGATTGGGCTCAAACAAATTCATCACCGCGGCATTATCTGTCGGAAAACTTTCTTTGGATGTATAACTTTTATAAAGAACCGCAACAGAAAAAGGAATTTGACCAATAAAAGAAGCTGTAATAATAAAAACAGAACCTAAAAGATATTTCCAAAAAACATTTTCAGGTTTAATTCCTTGTTCTAAAAACATATGTATAAATTTTAAAAAATGAGAATTCTATTCGATAAGTAAATCTTACTTTTGGTCTTGCTAAAATACCTAATTTTTATTTGGCAATTTTTTTAACCGATTAAATATAATAAAATGATACAGATTTATCACAATCCACGCTGCGGAAAATCAAGAAGCTGCCTGGCTTTTGTTGAAGACACAAACCAAGAATATGAAATTATTCCGTATTTAACAGAAACTCCAAGTTTTGAAGATTTAAAATCTTTGCTTGAAAAATTAAATATTGAACCCATTCAATTGATAAGAACCAAAGAAAAAATCTGGATCGATAACTATAAAGGAAAAACATTAACCAACGATCAAATCATTGAGGCAATGGCAGATAACCCAATTTTGATCGAGCGTCCGATTGTTGTAAAAGACGGAAAAGCCATCATAGGAAGAGATTTAGATCTGGTTGCTTCTTTTTTAGATTGATTATAAAATGTTTAATTAACAAATTTTTATGATTTCATTCTTTAAACCATGCGCTACTTTTGCTGTCTAAAATGAAAATGAAACCAAAAAAATAATGAAAAAATTGAAATTTGCTGTATTGCTTGTATTCTTTTTCACAAGTTTTTACAACTATGCACAACAACCTGGTCCTGCTAAAAACAAAGTAAAAGTAACAGGAAAAGTTTTTGAGAAGGTAAGCAAACAACCTCTTGAATACGCGACTATCTCGATTATGGCTCTCAACGATACTAAAGTTATTGCCGGGGGAATTACCAATCCTAAAGGAGAATTTGAAGTAGCAGTTGCTCCAGGAACTTATGATATAAAAATTGAATTTATTTCGTTTAAACCAACCGAAATCAAACAAAAAGCGATTACTGGCGACACCAATTTAGGTTCTGTAAACCTGTCTGAAGATGCAGCACAATTGAACGAAGTTGTTGTTCGTGCCGAAAAATCTACAGTTGAAATAAAACTAGACAAAAAAGTGTACAACGTAGGTCAGGACATGATGGTAAAAGGCGGAACTGTAAGTGACGTTCTTGACAATGTACCATCTGTTTCTGTTGATACAGAAGGAAATGTAAGTTTAAGAGGAAGTGACAACATCAGAATTTTAATTGATGGAAGACCTTCTAACGCTATAAACGTTGCCGAAGCATTAAGACAACTTCCTGCAGATGCAATTGATAAAGTTGAAGTTATTACTAACCCGTCTGCGCGTTACGATGCAGAAGGAGGTTCGGGATTGATCAACATTATTCTTAAAAAAGGTAAAAATCAAGGTTTCAACGGAACTTTTATCGCTTCGACCGGTTTACCAGAAACGTATGGTTTAAGTGCCAATTTAAATTATAAAACAGAAAAATTAAACTACTTCACAACAGCTGGTTACAATTACAGAACTAATGAAGGAGGCGGAAAAACCAATTCTCAATATTTTAATGACGATGGTACTGCAAAAAACTTTTTGGATGAAGATCGTGATACCAAAAGAATTAGAAATGGTTTTAACGCAAGAGGCGGTGTAGAATGGTCTATTACTCCAACTACATTCTGGACAAATGCGATCAACTACCAAAATAATACTGGAGAAGACAAAGATCTAATCAACTACAGTAATTATGATGCAGCTCACGCTTTTACAGGTGCAACTTACCGTTTAAATAAAGGTGACACAGGCAGCGAAAATTTTGAATATACTTCAAACTTAATCAAAAATTTCAACGATAAAGGACACAAACTTACTGCCGATCTTTCTATCTCTAGAAACACAGACGACAGCAACAGTCTTATTACCGGTAGTAATGCAAGTGATTTTAACAACACCTTAAATGATCAGGTTCAGAAACAAGTATTATTACAAGCAGATTACGTATTGCCACTTGGTAAAGGAAGTCAATTTGAAGCAGGATACAAAGGAAGTTTTGGCGACTTAAACAATGAATATTACGTTTTGGACAGTAACGGTGCAAAAATTGACAACATTTCTAATACCTTAGAATACAAAGAAAACATCAATGCGATCTATACACAATACGGTTTCAAAATAAATAAATTCTCTTATTTATTCGGATTGCGTTGGGAAGACACCAACATTCAGGTAAACTTATTGGATACTCAAAATTTCAACACTAAAAAATACAACAACTTGTTTCCAAGTGCTTTTATTAGTTACGAAATTTCAGATCAAAGTAACTTTACAGCAAGTTACAGCAAGCGTTTATCTAGACCAAGAGGACGTTTTATGAATCCTGCGGTAAATTATTCAAGTAACATTAATATTTTTCAAGGAAATCCAGATTTAGATCCATCTCTTACAGACAAATACGACATCGGATACATCAAACGCTGGGATAAAGTAACTTTTAATACTTCAGCTTATTACGAAGATACAAAAGACGTTTTCAGCTTTGTAAGATCTCCTACGGGTGACGAAGTAAACGGGATTCCGGTTATTTTAAGCCGTCCGATTAACTTAGGAAAAGAGCAAAAATTCGGATTTGAGTTTACACTTAATTACACGCCGTTTAAATGGTGGAGATTAAACAGTAACTTCAACCTTTACAATGTAAAAACAACTGGAGAAAATAGCTATACAGATGCAAATGGCGATCTTGTAGTGCAAAATCTTGACAATAAAGCCAATACATGGTTCGCAAGAATCAGCTCTAAAGTAACTTTGCCATACAAAATCGACTGGCAGTTAACAGGCATGTACAACGGTGAGCAAAAAACCGCGCAAGGTAAAAACTTAGGACAGTTTGGTATGAATACTTCTTTGAGTAAAGATGTACTAAAAGACAAAGGAACAATCGCATTCAATATTAGCGACGTTTTCAATTCAAGAATTATGAAATCATATACTTATTTGGAGAACCAAACTTCTTACAGCGAAATGCAGTTCCGTAAACGTCAGTTCAACTTATCGTTTACCTACCGCTTCAACAAACCAAAAAGCGATAGAGAAAAAGGTGCTCCTAAAAATGAAGGAGGAAATGATGGTGGTGGAGAATTTCCGGGATAATATTTCTTAAATTCCAAAATAAAAAAATTCCAAATTCCAATCTATAGAACTTTATAAGTTTTACAATTGGAATTTGGAATTTTTCTTTTGGAATTTCTTCACGTATGTGCATAAAAAAAAGGACTCGCAAAACGGGTCCTTTTTTTATGAAATCAATTTATATTTAAATCGATTGTTCTGCTTTCTTTTTTGCTCTCATTTCTTTGAACATTTCCCAGCTAGCACCCGTAACCCAGTAAGATACGAAAGTAACCAAGAAAAACATCAACCAAAATCCCATAGTTAGGATGGTTAAGAAAAGTAAAAAGCCTAAGTACTGTGAAAATTCAAACATGTTTTCCGGAATTTTTGAATGTAAGTACAAATGTATGTTTTATATTTTTCCTTGCCAATAAAAACCAAATCAATTTTTTTAAAATGGCAATTATGAGTATATTTATACTCATTTTAAATAAGCTTTTATTTAAGCGTTCTAAAAAATTTCAAAAACAATAAATAATTAAGAAGCAGTATAGTGTTCAGGAGCTGTTTCCTGCTGTCCGCTATATCTTTTTTGTCTCGTTAGAAAAAAACGAGACAAAAAAGGATACCGCTCCCATCAGGGCTAGGGCAATCGGCTTTAAAAAAAACAATTGTTTTCAATTTTCAGACCATTAATAAAAACATAATTCATAATTCATAATTCATAATTCATAATTCATAATTCATAATTCATAATTCATAATTCATAATTAAAAAAAATGAAATACAGAATCGAAAAAGACACCATGGGCGAAGTACAAGTCCCAGCCGATAAATATTGGGGTGCACAGACAGAACGTTCAAGAAATAATTTCAAAATCGGAGCATCGGCATCAATGCCACAGGAAATTATAGAAGGTTTTGCCTATCTAAAAAAAGCAGCAGCATACGCAAACTACGATTTAGGTGTCTTACCAATCGAAAAAAGAGACGCAATCGCAGCAGTTTGCGATGAAATACTAGCAGGAAAATTAAACGACGAATTTCCACTAGTAATCTGGCAGACAGGTTCGGGAACGCAAAGTAACATGAACGTAAACGAAGTAATTGCCAATCGCGCACAAGTTCTTAAAGGTTTTGAAATTGGCGAAGGCGAACAATTTATAAAAGCCAATGATGATGTAAACAAATCACAATCCTCAAACGACACTTTCCCAACCGGAATGCACATCGCAGCGTATAAAATGGTGGTAGAAACTACTATTCCCGGAGTCGAAAAATTACGCGACACACTGCTAACTAAAGCAACAGAATTCAAAGACGTTGTAAAAATCGGACGTACACATCTTATGGACGCTACTCCCTTAACTCTTGGTCAGGAAATTTCAGGTTATGCTGCACAATTAACTTTCGGATTAAAAGCTTTAAAAAATACTTTAGCGCATTTATCCGAAATCGCGTTGGGCGGAACTGCCGTAGGAACCGGACTTAACACTCCTAAAGGTTACGACGTAAAAGTTGCCGAATATATCGCACAATTTACGAATCATCCATTTGTAACTGCCGAAAATAAATTTGAAGCTTTGGCCGCGCACGACGCTATTGTAGAATCTCACGGCGCGCTAAAACAATTGGCTGTTTCCTTAAATAAAATTGCCAACGATGTTAGAATGCTCGCTTCTGGACCACGCTCTGGAATTGGTGAAATCCACATTCCGGAAAACGAACCAGGATCTTCTATCATGCCCGGAAAAGTAAATCCAACACAATGTGAAGCTCTTACAATGGTTTGCGCGCAAGTAATAGGAAATGATATGGCAATTGCCGTCGGCGGTATGCAGGGACAATACGAATTGAATGTTTTTAAACCTGTTATGGCTGCTAATTTCCTTCAATCGGCACGTTTACTTGGCGACGCCTGTATTTCTTTCGACGAACATTGCGCTCAAGGAATTGAACCAAATTACAAACGAATCAAAGAATTAGTCGATAATTCATTAATGTTGGTTACGGCTTTAAATACTAAAATAGGGTATTACAAAGCAGCAGAAATTGCTCAAACCGCCCACAAAAACGGAACAACTCTAAAAGACGAAGCGGTACGTTTAGGTTATGTAACCCCAGAAGATTTTGATGCTTGGGTGAAGCCTGAAGAGATGGTTTAGGCTAAGGTTCTGAGACTCTAAGCTTCTAAGCAACTAAGCCCTTAAATAGCTTAGAAACTTTAAAAACTACTTTCCATCAATTAAACCTCTGTCAAAGTTTAAAACTTTGACAGAGGTTTTTTTATACGAATGGAATAATCCCCAATATTTGTCATTTCGAGGAACGAGAAATCTCCGCAAGAAACTCGACAATCAAAAGCCAGCTTTGTCAAAGTTTAAAACTTTGACAAAGCTAAAAACCCTAAAATTGTCATTTCTAGAAAACGAGAAAATTATCTATATCTATCTTAAAAAGAATATAAGTTTCTACAAAAAACTTTGTCCCTCTGAACCTCTGCCCCTCTGAACATTACAAAGAAACATAATCCTGCAAATAACTAAATCTCGGTGTAAGTTTACCGTTTTCAGTCATTTTTGCGCGGGCTAAAATTCCGTCTTTGTCACCATTAAAAAAGGCAGGAATAACATGTTCCATAAATTGCTCTCCAAACCCCTCACTTGCATCTTTTGGAAGTTCGCATGGGAGATTATCAACCGCCATAACTACTACAGCTGCAGGATGAAAAACATCAACTTCTTTATTTTCTAACGGAAAATATCCGTACAAAGGTTCTGCAATTGTTGACGAACGCAATGTGCAGGCAATGGGACCATTTACGTCACAAGAAATATCGGCTACAATTTTTAATTTACAGTCACTTGCATTTAGCATTTCCTGAGTTAAAATAACTGGCGCTTCGCTGGCATAAAAATGACCAGCAAAATAGATATCGGTAACTTTAGTAAATTTTTCAAAGTCAGAAACATATTCTTTAGGATGTTCTACAAAATCTTTAAAATCCAGAACCTTTCCGTCAATGCGTTTATTGTATTCTAAAACATCCAACTGCACATATACAGCCTGAGCATATTTTTTGGTTAAATAATTATCAACCGTAATCTCTTTTATTTTAATAGCGTCCAGAATTTCTTTGGCACCGTTTCCTACTTTACCTGTTCCCGTAATCACAAATTTTAGGGCAGGCATTGTAATTCTCTTCAACTGATTGATAAGTGCATCACGGCCGTCAAGAGTTTCTGCTTTTGGAAGTTTAAACAATTCAAACTTAATTCCGAAAGCACGAATTCCGTTATAAACACCAACCATTCCGGCATATCTTCCAAAACCAATCAAACGACGGTCAAGTGAATCCACAATCGTTTCGTGATCGTATAACGTGATATTTTTTTCTAAAATAGCTTTTAGCAGTTTCTGGTTGTAAGGCTGTTTCTTTATGGTGTGAGAAAAAAAGAAATAAGACTTGTTTGGAATTAAGCTGTCAATCGGAACTTCTTTTACCCCAAACAAAACATCAGATCCAGAAATATCATCTGTAACCGTAATTCCCATACTTTTATATTGAATGTCCGAAAAAACTCGGATATCTGAACTTTCTACCTCAACCGAAGCGTCGTGATAAAGCTGTTTTAATTTAGCAAGTTCATTTGGTGAAAACACCACGCGTCTGTCTGGTGGGTTTTTTCTTTCTTTTATAATTCCAAATTTCATTTATATCAGATTAACGTAAATATTAATATAACTTTTTACACTCAATTTGTTTCAAATATAACAAATAAAGTTAAATTTTTGTTTTAATTTTCTTATTTTAAATGATCATAAATCGTTAAAAGCTGACGTACAATCTGCTACGAAAAAAAGGAGTTAAAAATATGTTAAAACAACTATTTCAATAGATGAAAAAAGAGAAAACGAAAGTATTGAATTCTATATATTTGTTTTTAAAGAATATGAAAATGAGCTTCGTTAAAAAAACAAATATACCACAAATACTTTTTCTAATTTTAGTTTTAAGTTCGTGCGGGAAAGATAAAAAAGCAGTAGAGAAAGAGGTTGCAACGGTTGAAGATACTTTACCTAAAATGAAGCCATTAGGACCAGAAAAAAAAATAAGCCAGGCTTATATTAATTCGGTTGCAGGAAGAATAAATCACTTTTACAATAAAAACTGGAAAAACAATAGTATGAACGGCAGCTTTTTGGTAGCAAAAAACGGCCAGATTATTTTTGAAAGATACAATGGATACGCCAACAAAAACGAAGGCACTAAAATAACCGCAGAAACACCTGTACAAATTGCTTCTGTAAGTAAAGTTTTGACTGCAACTGCAGTTTTAAAATTGGTAAATGCCGGCAAACTTGATTTGGATCAAAAGGTAAATACTATTTTAAAAACATTTCCATATGAGGCATGTACCGTAAGAATGCTTTTAAGCCACCGAAGCGGTATGCGTAATTATGCCTATTTTACAGATCATGACAAAAACGTTTGGGACAGACATAACCAGCTTACTAATCAGGATATACTAGATATTTTGGCAACTAAAAATGTTGGTTTAGAATCATTAACCGGAACACGTTTTGGCTATTGCAATACTAATTATGCAATGCTGGCGCTTATTATCGAAAAAATAACGGGCTTAAAGTATAAGGAAGCAATGTCTGAAATGATTTTTAAACCTTTGGGAATGACGCATACTTATGTTTTTGATGATGATAAAGACAGAAAGAAAATTGTTCCTTCTTATAAAGGAAATGGTGCAGAAATTGGTTTTGACTATTTAGACAATGTTTATGGCGATAAAAACATCTTTTCTACGGTACGCGATCTTTTAAAATTTGACAGAGCCAGAAATTCTCCGGATTTTTTAAAACCTGATTTATTAAAACAGGTTTATACTGGGTATAGTAATGAAAGAAAAGGCGAAAAAAATTATGGTCTTGGTATAAGAATGATCAATTGGGATTCTGGACAAAACTATTATTTTCATAATGGCTGGTGGCACGGTAATACCTCATCTTACATTCCGCTTATGAAAGAGAATGTGACCATTATAGCTTTATCCAATAAAATGACCAGAAATACGTATGCGGTTCGTAAACTGGCTCCAATTTTTGGCGATTATCCGTTTAATTTCAAGGACGAAGAATAATCCAATTTTTCTGAAATTTTTAATAGAAAGTAATTGCAAATAGTATAAATTTGCAAACTCATTTTTGGGGTCGACTGGTTTTGACAGCAAGTCGAATTGAAAAGTAAGCACGTCGAGCATTGAGACCTTGCTCGTAAATATAAGATCTTACAATTTTACACGGCGAAAATAACTACGCTTTAGCTGCATAATCCGAATTATAGTAAGATTAGCCACGTCCCTATAAGATAGGGAAGCTGGATTCTCCTTGAAAGCCTTGGTTTGTGGCGGTCAGTTTAGGGGAACCGTAAAAATAAACCTAGATTTCTATGAGCTTCGGGTGGATTTCGAAATTAAGAAGATAAGTGTTGAGTGGTTGTTCCTGACCTAGCTTAACATCGAAAATTAAATCAGGAAATAAACGTGTAGAAAGCTCTTTAGTTGCTTGTTTGGACCCGGGTTCGATTCCCGGCGACTCCACAAAAAAAAATCGCAATTATCTAATTAAATGATAATTGCGATTTTTAATTTTTATTTTTAGCCGACATTTAGCCAACAATCTTTCAAAATATTTTATTTCTTTTTCTCTATTCTTAATATTCTACTTTCTCCACAATTATCAAAAGTCTTAGAAGTGAGTTCAATTTTACCAAATAATCTTGATTTTATTCCTAGAAATTTCCATTGTTTACGTTCCCAATAAGCAACTGCGTCAGATTTATTTTTAAATTGACAATCTAAAACCTGCCATTTCAAAGTGTCGTTTTCAAATGAAATCATTCCTTTGGTTGTCCAACAATTTAAAGTATCAATAATAATTTGACTTTTTGGAGTTCCGATCTTAATAGCATGAATTAATCCTGATAAGTCAGTTTCTCTTTTTGTTGTATCTCGAAACTTAAAAGTCTGAGAAACTATACTCTCAATTCTATTTAACTTAATACCTTCTTTAGCAAGCTTATTTTTTAAATCTGAGTTAGTAAAAACTCTTTTATCTCATTAGAGCTTAGAATTTGAGTTGTAAATTGAAAGATTTAGAAGGAGAACCAACCATTGGCTTTGAAGATATAAAACCGAAAAAAGGAATTGCAACAACAAGGAGTTTCGATATAATGATGAAAACCAAAGAAGAATTACGTGAACGTATTTCAACTTTTTCAACATTAGCCGGAGAAAAATTGCGAAGTCAAAACAGTAATTGCGAATTATAAACGTTTTTATTTACACTAATCGTTTTCGGCAAGATTTGCCCCAATATAATGGTTTTAAAACAGTAAAACTACCATTTCTTTTGAGCTTAATAAATATGCTCAAAAAGCACTTGATGCCATTTATGAAAATGGTTATCATTATAAAAAAGCAGGTGTTATTTTAATGGGTACTTCGCAGGATATTACACAACAATTGTCTATGTTTGAATATGAAAATCCGAAGCATAAAATTTTAATGAATGTTCTGGACAAAATGAATTTAAAACTTGGCGACAAAGTTAAATTTGGAGGAATGGATTTAAAAAGAAAATGGAAGATGCGTCAAGATAGTTTATCGCCATGCTTTTCAACAAGTTTAAAAGACATTATAAAAGTAAAAACCTAAAAATATGAGCATAAAAGAAAAAGATTATTCAACTTCAATTCCAATCTTATTTATTTTAATCTACAGAGTTTTCATAGTAATTTTTACAGAAGAATCCACATTTTTTAATATAACTTTTTACTTGATATTATCTTTTACTTTAATTGTGTTATGCATTCAAAATATAAGCAAATACAATAACATTTTGACTTTCTTCTGTGTCTGCGGTCTAACGTTTGTATTGTTTCCTATATCACATGAAGCCCTATTTAAGTACACAAGCAACAATTACACCTCTAGTGAAGATTATTTAACTCATACAAAAAAAGAAATCACTTTAAAACTTGAAGAATACAAAGATGTCGATACTTTAATTAAAATTGCAAATAGATTACCACCTAAAATACAGAATCTAAAAATTATTGACTCAATTATAGGAAAAAGGTATTATTACAAAAATGGTTCTTTGATAGTTGAACCTGGATTAGCCGGGATGCATCCCCAAGACAGAGAAAGAGATTATCTATATTATGATATTGCATTTTACAATAAAAATTCAATTAATATTGCTAAAGTCAGAACCGAAAGCGAAAGCATTATTGAAGCTATTCATAAAAAATATAATAAAAGAATAGAACTTAAAAAGATTTTAAAAAATCCCGAACTTAATATACAATACGTAGATATTTGGTTAGATTCTGTTACACTTTTTGTTTTTAGTAATATAAAACCAATAGGCAGAATTACTCAAATTATTCAGTTATTTCAAGTTATTACTTCCTTCATATTTGTCTATATGCTTACAACATTATTGGACAATTTTAAGCAATTAAAAATAACTAAAAAAGATGAATAACATTGAAGCAATTCGGATTATTAATCAAAATATCAAGAATATAAAAATCAAAATAAATAAATTTAATTTTTATGCAGCAATATTGATAGGGACTGGTATAGCTCTGGTATTTGTTTTTTTTGCTTTTTTTTATTTCGCCAAAAAAGAAAATTACGAATACCTAGTTGATGTCGGTACTATTTCCGGCGGAATAGTTTCTTCATTATTTTCATTAGGTGGATTGATTTTAGTTTATGTTGCATTTTTAGGTCAAGAGCAACAAAATCTAAATCAGCAAATTGTAAATCTAAATAATGAAGAGGAAATAAAAAGACAAAATAATGCGAGCCAAATCCAACATTTTGAAAATTTATTTTTTAGATTATTAGCTAATTACAATGAAACGAAATCAACATTTTACTTATTAAGAGACATAAATATATTTAGTTCTTTTATTCAACACTACAACAAAAGACTTGGTACGTTTGCTGTATTACGAAACTTGAATAATCGCAAACTAACATATGCATCTTTAAAAAAAGAGCTCAACTTTGATACATCTTTCATACTTCAAATAAACTCAATTTTAAAATTCACTTATCAATATGATTTTGAGTTAATAAAAAAAAATATGTATATCGAAATATTTACTTCAACAATATCGACACATGAAAAGAAGTGTGTTTACTTAGTATATCATTTGAGTGACGAACTCACCAATGAAAACAAAGAAAATATTGACAAAAGTGACTTATTAAACGGAATAACATTAGAAAATATCTAACAAAAAATACTTCTCTATTTGCAACTGTCATTTATAATATATGGGCTATTTGTGATGATGCCTGTTTTTTGTGAAAGGCAATCAATAGTTCCTATAGATAATCTGTCAAAGATGCGTTTATCCGACGTTTTGGAGAAGAGTGGTCTTTTGGCCATATAGAGTCGCAAAAGAACTCAAAAGTGTAAATTTTTAGCTATAAAAATCAATTAAAAACAAATAAGATTTTCCTTGTTTCTTATTTTAGAAAGTCTATATTTTACGGACTTTTAAAAGAAAAACCACTCTACAAAAACCTCATTTACAGGATATTAGTTTACTGTATGAAAATTATTTCATTTTTTAGCGTTGTTAAAAACTATGCCAGATTGTGAATAAGTTTGAGTTTGATTTTGATCGTTAATGCCTGATCTTTGTAATATAATAAAAGCCACAGTTCCGAGGCTGTGGCTTTGTTTAAATTTAATCTTATGGATTTTAGCTCGCCAGAAGATTGGTTTACGATTACAGGAATTATCTTTAATGTTATTGGTATAATTGAAGCATTATACCGTACAAGAAAAAGATAGTCACATAACCAATTTTTTTTAAAACCCGTCTTAGAAGGCGGGTTTTCCTTTTACAAAAATAATATAAAAAGAGCTATTCAAGTATTGTTTTTAACGATAGTTTATCAACAAAAAGTTAACAAAACCGGAAATAACCGGAAATAACTAGAAAAAAACCAGAAAAAAGAAGAGAACCTCATTGCTAAACGTGAAATTCCTGAAATTCCTGAAATTCCTGAAATTCCTCAAACTATTTAATAATTTGAGTTTCAGTTTATAATAAAAATAGGTTTACAAAAAACACAAAAGCAGCTCCCAATGAAAACCATAACAATCTCGTTACCCTATTATCTCTTTTAATATTAAATCTTTCTTGTTCTGTGTTCAAAACAAATCTATGTAATGTATATTCTTTTTCCATCTTATTTTTTTGGCGAAAAATAATAATGGATTATATATATACTCGCAAAAAACTTTAAAATAATAAAATAAGATATATTAATCCTGTATTAATATCAATACTTTCTCATATCTAAAATTTATAAAAGAATTATCAAATGAATTAAAATATTATTCAAACATCATAATTTAACAAAAAAAAACACCTTATAAAGGTGGTTTCTTATTCTTTAGTTTCAGCTGAATAACAATGATTGTAATATAATTTAAAAATTCCTGTGCTTTCAATGCATCAGCTTGCTTGTAATTTAAAAGTTGTACTTACACACCGTTTTAATAAAAACAAGCTCTCTTTGCATAGTATTTTGAGAATAATTGTTTTTAAGATAATAGGCAACAAATTCTTTTTTAAAAGATTCATTAATATTTTTAATATAAATAATATTTTCCTGAACTGTTGAAATCGCATCATTTTAGCTTTAATCAAATTATATTTTTTCTTACTAGCTTCAGACATTTCATAGACTTTTTCATTTATATAAAAATCAATATAACTAATTAAATCAGTAGGTATTTTAGTTTCATTAACCGGATTAAAAAAGTTCTTTAACCGAAGAAGATTGATGTCTCCATTGGAATTATTATAATAATTTAACAGTTTTGTTTTTATCTCTTATAATTCAAAATCAAGATGTTTCAAGTCTATGTTTTTTAAATTTTTAGGTCTTTCTTTAGTATCACTCCAATCTGATGGATTTATTATTAAATTTGTCTTAGCTTTAATGTCGATTTTTCTTCCGTCAATTAATCTAACATATATATTTGCTGGATTATTTTTACTCTGAATTAAAAATTTTATTCGTGCCATTATCTTTTTTTATAAAGATAAAAAAAAGCCGACATTTAGCCGACAATTTATTTAATTGCTTTAAATTAAATTAAATTAGATGAACAAAAAAACACATAAATACCTGAAATACAAATGATTTAACATTAATAGGATTTAGCGTCGGAAAATTAATTGATTCCCGGCGACTCCACAAAAAACCCGAAAAACTGATTTTTCGTTTTTTTTTATGTTTTAAAATCTGCCCACAATCAAAGCTTAATAAAGAGACATGAAAAAATGAAAAATGAAGAAGTAAGCTGGACTATTTGTATAGATTGTCAGGGACGCGGTAAAAAAAACCGTGGACTCACTAAAAAAGCACGCCTTCACTATCAAAAGGCTTTGGAACAATTTGAAAAAACAAAAGAAGGAACACCTCCAGTTTTTCCTAAAGCGCACTTACATACTTGCCTCAAATGTTCTGGTTCTGGATTAATTCGTGCTGCTATTCCTCCTATCCCAGATAAAAACTATCCGCACGTTGCCATTATTGGTGGCGGTATTGGCGGTGTTGCGCTTGCCGTGGCTTGTCTGCACCGAGGTATTCCCTTTACACTTTATGAACGTGATAACAACTTTGAGGCTCGATCTCAGGGCTACGGACTTACTTTGCAACAAGCCAGCAAAGCGATCGAAGGATTGGGAATTTTTGAATTAAAAGACAAAGTAGTTTCTACAAGACATGTGGTTCACACTACTGATGGAAAAGTGATCGGAGAATGGGGAATCAGGAAATGGGTCGCATCTGATGCAAAAAAAGTGGAGAAACGAACCAATATGCATATCGCACGTCAATCTTTGCGTTTGGCATTATTGGAACAACTTGGCGACAATGAAAAAGTACAATGGGGACACCAATTAGTAGATTTTAAAGAATCTGAAGGTGACAGCGTTTCTTTAAACTTTGAAGTAAACGGTCAATTAAAAAACGTAAAAGCAGATCTTGTAGTTGGTGCAGATGGTATTCGAAGCGCTGTACGTAAACTATTAATTGGCGATGAGATTTCGCCTTTACGCTACTTAGATTGCATTGTAATATTGGGAATTTGTCCTTTGAGCGCTTTGGAAGGTGTTGACAATTCTTTATTAGATTCGGCAACAGTATTTCAAACGGCAAATGGTAATGAGAGAATTTACATTATGCCTTATAAATCCGATTCGGTAATGTGGCAACTTAGTTTTCCGATGCCGGAAGAAGAAGCTAAAGCGTTAAGTATTCTTGGACAGAAAGCGTTAAAAGAAGAAGCTTGCCGTAGAACGCAGTGGCACGATCCTATTCCGCAGATTTTAGCAGCAACTCAGGAAGAACAAATTTCTGGATATCCTGTTTATGATCGGGAATTGCTTCAACCTGAATTATTAGAAAAAGGAAAACAAGTTACTTTAATTGGAGATGCCGCGCACCCAATGAGTCCGTTTAAAGGACAAGGAGCAAATCAGGCTTTATTAGACGCACTAAAACTCGCTCGAATAATATATAAAGAATGCAGGCCTTCATCTGAATGGAGAAAAACCGGAATTAGAAAAAGTGTCTTAACGGAGTTTGAAGCTGAAATGCTCGAACGCAGTGCAAAAAAAGTGAAAGATTCTGCAGATGCCGCACAATTTCTACATTCTGAAATTGTTCTTCACGAAGGTGATGAACCAAGAGGAAGAATCCTGAAGAAAAAAGATATATAAACAAAGAAGCCCATTCCTTTCGGTTTGGGCTTCTTTGTTTTAGTCTTACAACTTGAATATTTTGAAATTGTCTTAATTCCCGACAACTGCTTTTAAAGAAATATATTTTTCGAGACTTTTAAAATCATGTCCTTTTTCTCTCATTGATTTAATAAAAGCGGGTGTAGCGCCAACTGCTTTTGCGCCCACTACTTCATCCAGATCTAAATCATTAAAGCCAAGTTGTTTGTATTGATTAATTAAATCCGGAGTTATATTTTGCGATTTCATCGCGATAAAATTTTCCGGATCAACGTTTTTATAACCCGCTTTTTGAAACTCCGTTATATATTGTGCCGTAACATCTAAAGATTTAAAAGCGATAAGATCACTGTTTGAAAGATTGTTATATCCTATTGCTTTAAAAGAATCAACAAATTGTTTGTCAATATTTAATGATTTAAAAGCAACGATATTATCTTCGTCTGAATCATCATTATTATCTTTTGCCGAATTATTAAAATCGCTGATATATTTTCCGTCAATGTTTTGAGATTTTAATGCGATGATATTTTCTGCTGTTATTTTTTTATAACCCGCTTTGCGTATTTCTTCAATAAAAGCTTTATCAATATTTAGCGATTTTAAAGGGATTAAATCTTCTAAATCAAAATCTGTAATTCCGGCTTGTTTAAGAGATTTGATATAATCTTCATTTACATCTAATGCTGCTAACGGAATCAATTGATCTTTATCTATGTCTTTGTAACCGTTTTTCTTTAGCATTTTCACATACGAAGTTTTTAAGTTTACCATAAAATAAACCATAAGATCGCTATCATCTGCAACTGTGATTCCTTCTTTTGCCAGTGCTGCATTAAAGTCTTTATTGGCAGTAAATTTATAAGTTCCCATTCCTGAATTTCCTTCAAATTTTCCAACAAAATTAATCGTTCCAGCTTCGCGAGTTAAGCTAAATTCACCTTGTTTATCTTTTGGAAGATTGCTCAATTCACTCAATTGAAAAGTTGATGAAGAATTATCATTCTCTCCACTTTTAAATTGAATGTTTACTGTTTTGTCTTTAATTGTAGCAAACCAGTTTCCTTCTGTATCCATTCCGTTTTGAATGTGCGACTGCGCTTTAGGTTCTTCAATTGAACTTAAAACTTTTGCCTGCGCTGCCGGTTGATTAAAAAGGCATGCAAACAAAACCAACACAGGCACAAGGAAAAAATATTTCCAGGTCGTGTGTACATTTGATTTTTTTGAATTCATCATAATGATTCGTTTTTTGATTAATGATTGATTATAGTTAGTTGTAAGACTCAACGGAAAATGTGGCGCTGCTACTTTTAGCAGGCTAAATTGGTAACTTTCTTTTTCAACAGTATCATGTTGTAGCATTTGGTGATCAGTCAAAAATTCGAGATTGATTTCTAATGTTTTTCTCCATTGCCAAGCGAAAGGATTAAACCATTGAAAAACCAAAACCAATTCTGCAAGCAAAAGATCGATAGTATGTTTTTGCTCAATATGAATTTTTTCGTGCTGTAAAATCTGATTGTACGTTTCCCACTCGTATTTTTCGGGATTGATAAAAATATTATTTGCAAAAGAACATGGCGCTTTGTCTCCGGTAATCTCAACGATACGAAATTTGCCGTCCTGAATTGAAGACGCAGAATGCGCTTTATAAAATAATATAACGGCCTGCATTAAAAAGTTAAGCAAGAAGATAATGACACCAAACCAATACAAATACACTAAACCCTTTAATACCATGTCAACATTAAAATTTTGATTGGCTTCTTCAACAAAAACTTTTGCAACTGGTTTTGATTTCACCTCAGCTACTTTCGTTTTCTCAACAGTTATTTTAGTTTCTGGAACTGCAATTGTTGTATTTTCTTTTCTAAAAGATAATTGCTGCGGTACCGGAATCAATGGCAATGTAAAAGCCACAACCATACAGCCAATTAAAACAAATCTGTTGAGACGGAAAAACGTTTCTTTTTGCAAAAGCAGTTTATAAAACAACAGACAAGCAGAAAGAATAAGGGCTGTGTATAAGATGTATGGTATCATATTTTTCCTTTTTTAATGATGTTTACAATTTCGTCGAGTTCATTTTCTGTAAGCTTTTGTTCTTTGGCAAAAAAAGCAAGCATTCGCGGATACGAGTTATCAAAATATTGGCTCACGACATCTTTTAAGGCAAATTGCTGATATTCTTCCCTGCTGATTATCGGAAAAAAGCAATGCATATTTCCTGTTGTTTCGTGATCCAGAAATCCTTTTTCTTTCAAAATCTTAACTATCGTAGCAACACTGTTGTAATGTGGTTTTGGATCTGGAAGCAATGGAATTACATCTCTAATAAAGGCTTTATTTAAATCCCAAAAGACCTGCATGATCTGTTCTTCTCGTTTGGCTAGTTTTATCATTGTTGAAATATTTTAAACAAATATAACTACTAATTAATTAGTAGAAAAACTAATTCGTTAATATTTCAACTAATTAATTAGTGAAGTGTAATTTTAAAAGTTAGTTATAAGCAAAAAAAAGAGCTTAAAGTCAATACTTTAAACTCTTTTTTAATAACATTTTTAGACAACTCTTTTTTAGAATTCTTTAATTTAAAAATTATCCTTTTAATGATTGTATAACTTCACCAAAGTTATTTTCGCCCCAATGTTCTTTTAATTTACCATCATAAACGGTAAAAATGTCTATGACTTTTATCTCCACATTTTTTCCTGTTGGAGCAATTCCGAAAAGGTCTCCCGTGTGCGTTCCTGATATTAATTTTCTAGTTACAACCTTATCTCCTTCTGCAATCATATCAAGCACTTCAACCTTAATTTCTGAAAATGCAGCATGAAGTATATTCGTAAAGAAATAAATTACGCCGTCAATGCTTGAAGGCATTCCTTCTGGCGCTGAATGATTTAAAAAGTCTGAAGTGGCTATTTCGCGAAAGAAATTCATGTCGCCGTTTTCGATTACTTCTTTATTGTACTTTACAAGTAATGCTTTGTTTTCTTCTGTTTTCATAAGTTATTGTTTTATGAAACAAATTTATTCTAAAGGCAATACTGCGATGTAAGGCAAAAGGTTCGAATTCCTGTCGCTAAAAGTTCAATCTATTTGTAGTCTTTTGGTAAAACTTCAAAATGCTCTTTAAAAGCCTGAGAAAAACTGGAATGGTTTTCATATCCAACTTGTAAATATACTTCGCTTGGTTTTACTCCTTTATGCAATAATGCTGCTGCTGTGGTTATTCTTTGCAATTGCATCCATTTTCCCGGTGACAGATTATACAATTGCTGAAATTTTCTTTTGAAAGTCGGAAGACTTACATGACACAAAAAAGCTAATTCACTTACTGATAAATTATTAAATACGTTTTGCTGTGCTGCATTTTGAATTCTTTCTTCGATTGTTAAAGCCTCAGAAACATCTTGAAAATTATGAAGCGTTTCCGGATATTTATTAAAAAGATACACTAACAACTCATTTAATTTAGCAGACTGCATTGATTCTGAAAATATATTTGAACTTAATAAAGTCTCTACAGAACTAATAAAATTGTTTAGGTATTCATCTTTATCAAATAAAGAATACGGAATTTTCTCTGAATTGTTTTTTGACGGATGAGCACTTGCCTTTATTATATTTTGCAAATATTCGCGGTCAAAAAAAATGAGAATACTTTTCACTCTTTCCGGTCCATCGAGTTTTTCGGTAAACAGATAATTTCCAGATGAAAGCAGTAATATTGTTTTTGGGGTTATATGCAGTGGGCGTCCATTCGTGTAAATAAGCTTTTCTCCTTTTGTAATCAGGCTTATCATATGTTGTGTCAAACGGCTTTTGCCTTTTACAATTGGAACTTCAGCAGTGTAAGGAACAAAACTTACATTTGGTTTTGAATTTCCATCAATCAACAATTTATCAGGCATTAATTCGTAATCCATATACTGTGCTTTTATACAAAGATAAAACACCTCAATGAAGTGTTTTAAAATAAGTCTGAAATTATTTTTTATTCAAAAATGGTTGCCAAAATAATTTCTCTCGTTTCTAATAAAGGAACAATTTTTCCTAAAACTAATTCTTGAAAATAAGAAGAATTTCGGTGTTCTGTAACCGCTTCTTCATTAATATAACCTTCATATAATACCAAAGTATTGGGATCACTTATATTTTGATGAATGTTGTAAAACAAATTCCCTTTTTCTTTAATACTTTCTTTTTGTACGGTTTGCAAAATATTTAAAACAGCTGCAATCTCGCCTTCTCTAACTTTCCATGTAGCAAATACATGAATTGGTTTTTGATTTTCCATTTTGATTTATGTTTTTAAAAATTGTATTGACTTTCTAACTCTTGCAGAAAGTCAATACATTATATTTATTATTTTTTTGAAGCTTCTAAAATAACAATCATTTTCTCTGCTACACCTTTCGCAGAAGCGGGATTCTGACCGGTTACTAAATTTCCGTCGGCAATACTGTGTGCTGTCCATACGGCGGCAGCGTGAAATTTTGCGCCTTGTTTTGTCAATGCAGATTCTAACAAGAAAGGAACATCTGCAATGGCATATCCTTTTTCTTCTTCATCTGTAAAAGAGGTAATATTTTTACCATTTACAAGATAAGTTCCGTTGCTTAGTTTTACATTTAATAAAGAAACCGGACCGTGACAGACAGCGCCAACTACGGCATTTCTTTCGTATGTTTCTTTAATTACTTTTTTAAGAAGTGCATTTTCCGGCATGTCAACCATTGGAGCCAAACCGCCGGGAACAAAAATCGCATCGTAACTTTTTACATCAGCATCGGCCAGTTTTATTGCTTTTTGCATTGCTGCCCAGCCTTTACCGGTCAAAAATTCAAGGTTTTGAGGATCGTTTGCCAAATTAAGTGCGTCCAGATAAGGCGTATCTCCGGTAAGACTTGCAAAATCTATTTGGTAGTTTGCTTTGTCAAATTCGGCATAAGGATGTGCCACTTCTGGTAGAAAAATTCCTGTTCTTCTGTTGTTTGGTCCAATCGCATTTGCATTAGACACAATTATTAAAATTCTCTTTTTCATTTTTGTTTCGTTTTTAGACGTCGTGTTTTCTTTTACTGTTGTGCTTTCTTTTTTGTTTTGAGCATTAGAAGAAAAAAAAGCAAGTGCCAGGGTTAAAATCATAATTCTTTTCATTTGGATAAATTTTAGTTGTTATTAATTATTTACAAGGCAAATTTATGCCGGCTCTCCTCTTCAGAACGATGAGAAAAGTCACAAAAAAAGTGTGACGAAAATCACACTTTAGAAATTATATAGTCTGTTATTTATTCCCGGAGTAAAGCCTGCTAAGGGTTTCACGGCTTACACCCAGATATTCGGCTATGTATTTTTTAGGAATCTTTTGCATTAAATTGGGATACAGAATTGCAAATTCTTTGTATCGCTGTTCTGGATTGCTGGAAAGTAAGGAGATTATTCTTTGCTGCAACGCAATATATCCTTTGGTTAGTTTTACCCTAAAAAAGTGTTCCATTTTATGAAGCGCAACAGAAAGTTTTTCTCTGCCTTCGAGCGTTAGGCATAACACCTCTCCTGCCTCCATACACACCACATTCATGTTGGCTTGTTTTTCATTAAAGTAGGATATGTAATCCGACATCCACCAGTTTTCTGTGGCAAATTGTACAATGTGCTCTTTTCCGTCTTCATCCAGATAAAAAACCCTGAAAATCCCGCTCATTATAATGTATTCATATTTTGCATCGTCGCCCTGCTGAATCAGATATTGATTTTTTAAAACTTTTCTAATGGTAAAAAAAGGTTTTACGGCTTCAAACTCTTCATCACTAATCGCGATAATTTCTTCAATATGTTTCCTTAGTTTTTCCATAATCCGGCTTTTGCTTTCCTTACCAAAGATAGAAGATTTTTAGTGGTAACAAAAAGCCGAAATAAGCTGTTTATTATTTTAGAAAATAGTTTTTATTTACCAAAACTAAATACTTCTTCAAGTTCAATTATCGAAATTTCTTTCGGTAATATTTTTGGCGCTTTGGCTAATTTTTCTGCCAAAAGTGAAGTTGGCAATGGCTTAAATTTTTTAAATAATCCAATTGAATTGGATGCATTTAAAACTTTTACCATAATCTTTTCTCCCAAACGATCTGAACCTGCTCTTAAAAGCAATCCGGGTTTAAAAATAATATATTGCTCAAAATGAAGTGCTGCAATCGTATCTTCTAATCTTCCTTTTAATTGCGAATAAAAAACGTTGCTTTCTGCCGATGCATTATAAGAAGATAACAAAACGAAGGAAGAAACTCCATTTTCTTTGGCCAATCTGGCGAAGGCAACAGGTATATCAAAATCTATTTTAATTTGATTTTCTTTTGAGCCCGCAGTTTTTAGCGTTGTTCCCAAACACGAAAAAATAACATCGCCAATAATCAGTTCTTTATAATTTTGAATCTTCGAAAAATCTATAATGTGTTCTACCAATTTAGGATTTTGTTTTCCGGTTGCTCTTCTCACAAAAATCGTAACTTCTGTATAATCCTGATCTGCCAAAAGTTCGTCAACCAGAAATTCTCCTGTAGAACCCGTTGCCCCAATAACTATTGCTTTCATATTGTTATTTAAATTAGGTTTGTGTGTTTTTGCCACGAATTGCACGAATTTGCACTAATAAAAATAGTAATAAAATAAATTTGTGCAATTCGTGTAATTCGTGGCAACTTTTAAAAACTCTTTGTTGTTTAAAAATTAAAATCAACCGTATATAATTTCATTGTTTGTGCTTTTCCTCTCAAAAGTATTTCTCCCTGATGCGTATATTTTACGGGTAAATCTTTTGGAAATACATTTTTCATTTCTTCGGAAATTACAAAATCGTGCTCAAAATCATTGCATTTGCATTGAATTCTGGATGTTGTATTGAGAAGATCGCCATGATAAACAATTTCTTTTTTTACTTTTCCAACCCAAGTCGTAACGGCTTTTCCGATGTGCATTCCGGCTTTAAACTTCGGAATTCTATTATAATTTTTGAGATAATATTCTTCTCTCTTTTTAATGCATTTTTTGAGCAGATAAAAACAATACAGGCAACGCTGCGCTTTTAAACCGGTCGAAGTTTTCCAGGTAAGGATGATTTCATCTCCGGCATATTGATACACTTCTGCTCTTGAAGCCAAAATGGCATCGGTAAAATCATTAAATAAATCCTGTAATAATCTGCTGTATTCAATATCTCCAAGTTCTTCTGCTATTGTGGTCGAAGATTTTACATCAACAAACATAAATATTCGTTCTTCCTGAACGGGGCGATGGTATTTTCCTGTAAAATAATTAAAGAAAAATCTACTGCTCAACAAACTGTTTACTTCTAAAAACAAAATGATAAAAATGGATGCTAAGAGCGAAAATAGAAAATCTCCTAAAAGACGATTTTTGAAATATGTCGTTATGGCTTTCCAGCTCGAAACATGTTCGAGTACTTCTGCAAAAAACATTACAAACAGGACTAAAAAAAATACAATGCAAAAACTGTAAATAAGCGCTTTTATCAATGTAGATTTTATAAAAGAATAATTATTTAAGCTGATAAATGACTTTTCAAAAAGAATGACAACAAAACCAATCGAAATTCCGACTAACGTTCCCGGAAGCAATTTAAAATGATCGTAATAAGATCCTCCATTGGTAAGTGCAGTGTAAAAGAAACCTAATACGCCACCGGCAACAATAGCTTTGAAGATTAAATCGTATTTTTTATAAAAAGGTATCTTCGGCAATTCCATATAACGATAAATTAAGATTGCTTATCAACTTCAAAGCTAATCAAAAGATATACAGAATATTATTTTTTGAATGATTTTGATAGTGGAAAATCATTTTCTTCCACTATCAAAACTCTCAGAGCTAATTAATTACTTTTTAACCAACCAGTTTTCTACAGCTCTTGAAAAATCGGCAACATCAATTGGATGTCTGCTGGTAATAATATTTCCGTCTGTTACAACTGGTGCTTCTACAACCGTTCCGCCGGCATTTTTTAAATCCACCTGAATGTTCCAGTAACCTGTTAATTTTCTTCCTTTCAAGATATCAGCAGAAGCCAATACTACGGGAGCGTGACAAATAGCGGCAATCAATTTTCCGGATTTATTAAAGTCCTGAATAAATTTGATTACATCTTTATCCTGACGAAGATTATCCGGATTCCATGCGCCGCCGGGAATAAATACGGCGTCGTAATTGCTTACTTTTATTTGGTCGGCAGTACGGTCAAATTTTAGCCAGCCCACTGGTTGTAAATATTGAATTGCCATAACATGCGTGTTTGCCAATTCAGGAAAAACAAGTCCGTATCGTTCTGGCGCAGGATTAAATTTAGGAGAAACGATTTCTACCTCAGCGCCCAATTCTCTAAAATACCAAACCGGACCCGTTAGTTCAATTTCTTCAAAACCATCGGCTACCAAAACCGCGATTTTTTTCCCTTTTAAAAGTGATTTGTTTTTTACCGGAGTAAAGAAAAAAGATCGTAATGCTTCGTTTCCCGGAGCATTCAATAATTTTGTTACTGGCATATTAACAACTGCAGACTGAGTTGATAATTGATTTACAATGTCCAGTTCATTGGCATAATTTACATTCATTTCTTTTGTTTTTAAAGTTGTTTGACTTACTGCGTTTGCTGTGGTAAATACTGTGATAAGACCTGCAGCGATGATTTTAATTGTTTTCATTTTTTAGTTTTTTTAATTTAAAATTGATTTTTGATATTGAAATTGATTCAAGTTATTCGCGAAAAAGTGGTGCAAATTCAATTAAGTTGTGGATTCCGTCCTGAAAAGGCGGTTTTTTTATACTCGTATTTAAGTAATCAATTACGGGCTGAATGGGCGGAAAATTGAGATGATATTGAAAAGCATCATTACTTCTAAATTTTTCAAAAGTCACAAACTGAGTTTTATCCTCTTTAAACTGTGATAATTGATACGTAACTACACCAGCTTCACTTCTAAATTCTGGCATTGCTTTATGATAAATCGTTTTGAAATTTTCTTCAGTTCCAGCTTTAGCATCAACAAAAAGCATAATCGTTAACTGCTTATCTTCTTTTTTACTGGTTTTGCGCCATTCTTGTTTAGAAATTGGTTCTAAATCTTTGATCTCAATTATTTTCTCTGGCTTTGCTAATGCTGTTTTTGCTAAAGTTTTTATTGCTTTTGCTTTAGAATTCTTCTGAAATTTCTCGAATGCAGATTCATTTTCCCATCGTTCAAATAACCACATCACAGATTGATTTTCTTGTTCAAAATAAGCTTCGGACATGATATTATTTTCTGTTGAAAGCGAGTTTAAAACGTAATCTGTTATCGCTTTTTTGAAAATTTCCTGATTTTCTTTTTTGACTTCGTAACGTGTAATCTGAGCAAACGCAGTTTTATCTGAATTTTGAGCTTTTGCTAATGAAGCCGTGAAAAGAATTAAAGCCGAAAAACCTAATAAAGTCTTTTCGTAAACGGCGTGTGTTTTTACTTTCATGATTCTTATTTTTTATTTTTAAAAACAAAAACTCCCAAATAGTGAAAAAGTAAACCTATTGCCCAAGCTCCTGTCTGCCAGGCCGGCCACGGATAGGTTGTATCGGTTAAAAACCAGATTGTCCAAATAATTGGAATTATTAATACGAATACTAATAAGTGAATTCTAAAACCTTTTACTGGATTGTGAGCAACTGTCTGCCCGATTGCTAAATTTCTCATGATGTTTGATTTTATTATTGAAAATTATTTAAGTTGTTTTCCTAATTTTTCGACTTTTTGAAGCCATTTATTTCTTTGGTTTTCTGTTGATTTTCTCATGAAACCAAAAGTTGAAAATCGAATTGGGTCAAATCCTACGTAACCGAATACGATGTCTTTAAGTATTTGATATTGAGAGGCGCGATAGATTAAATAAAACCACCATTTTGGAGTATCCATCGTGATTAATAGTCTTAAGCTTTTTCCTTTTAGAAGTTTTTCTGGGAATATTTTTCCAGAATGATGTTTGAATGCAAAGCCGGGCATAAAAATTCTGTCGATAAATCCTTTGGTAATGGCGGGCATAAATCCCCACCAATTTGGATACGCCAAAACAATATGGTCTGCCCAAGAGATCAATTCCTGAGAACGGATTAAATCTTCTTCTAGTGGTAATGTTTCTCCGGTTTTATATCCGTCGGCAAGATTTACATTAAAATCTAATTGAGAGATATAAAGCGTTTTGCAGTTTGCTCCTGTAGTTGATGCTCCTTTTTTGTAAGCGTCTAACAATGCATTACAAAAAGAATTTTCAGAAGGGTGTCCAAGTATTAATAAGATATTCGTTTTCATTGCAGTATGTTTTATTTTACACTGCAAAGATTTTAAATAAAGGAAAGCTGTTCCTGACACAAATGTGTCAAAATGCTATTTGTGAGCTAGTTTCTGGCGAATTCTGGTTAAAGATTGTCTTTCGATACCTAAAAAACTACAAAGCTGCGACACGGATATTCTATTAAATAAGCCAGAATGAAATTTAATAAAATCCAGATAACGCTCTTCGGCGGTTTGAAATATAAAACTCTCAATACGAATTTGCTGGCGTTTTAGAATTTCTTCGGCAATTAATCGTCCGTATTTTTCAAAGCCCGGTAAGTTTTCATAGATCCATTGTAAATCAGGATACGAAAGACAAACCATTGTAGTAGGTTCAAGGCATTGAATGGAATATTTGCTGGGTTGTTGTGTTAGAAAAGAAGAATAATGTGTGGCATAATCGCCTTCAGCATAAAAACCGACTGTGATTTCGTTTCCGTCTTTGTCTGTAAAAGAAGAACGAACCAAGCCTTTTGCAATAAAACCAATTGCTTTTTGAACTTTACCAAACTGAAGAAAAAAGTCTTTTTTATTCAATTCTTCAAAAGTAAGTTTTGATGCAAACTGAGAAAGTTCGCCATCATTTACATTTGGGCAAAATTTCTTAACCGATTCTAAAAAATAGGCTACACCTGATTCCATATTATTTTTTTATTCAAGAAAAATCGAAAAAACTTTTAATGTACTGCCCAATCGCTGGATTCAAAAAACTCATAAGCCCTTGTTTCTGCATAGGAATAGGTTGAATTACGCAGGGGAAAAGCGCAGTGTCCGCCATATTTTGGGGTTTCCAGATAAACATAAGCGCTGTCTCCCGCTATAGCTCTTGGATAACATCTTTCGCCCAAAAACGGATCATCTAATGAATTTATAATTAAAACCGGAGTGGTAATATTTTGAAGTGAAAATTCGGGAGAAACACGCTGATAGTAATCATCTTTGCTTGCAAAACCATGCAGCGGAGCCGTAAAATATTGATCTACTTCATCAAAAGAAGTAATTTTATCAATCTGATCACGGTTTATAAAATCAGGAAACTGTGCCGCTTTGTATTTTAGTTTCTTTTTAATATCAATTGTAAAATTCTTCAAATAAACTCTGTTAAAACCTTTTTTAAGTTCGGCCGCACTTGTTGCAATATGCGTTGGCACCGAAATTGAAACTGCAGCTTTTATGCGTTCATCGATTTTTGTCCAGCCTAAATAATTCAAAAGCTGCACGCCACCCATAGAATATCCAATTAAATATACTTCTTCAAATCCTTTTTTTAGAACAAACTGCACCACTTCATCAAGATCATCAACTGCACCGTGATGATACAGTCTCGGCAGGCGATTCATTTCGCCTCCACAAGTGCGGTTATTCCATGCAAAAACCGAAAAATCTTTCTGTAGAAAATAAGCCGCACAACTATTATTGTAAGTTCTGCGCGAATCTCCTTCTAAACCATGACATAAAATGACGGCTTTTTTAGAATTATTTTCGATAAAATCAATGTTGATAAAATCTCCGTCGTTCAATTCTATTTTTTCTCTTGAATATCCCGGAACTTCAAACTTTTTAAACAAGGCAGCGTAAATAGTAGAAACGTGCCTATTGCGGTGCATAATAGAAGGGAAATCATATTCTGATTGTTCAATTATTGGCATAATAAAAAGTTTTGTGGTGTTTATTACAAAGCTAAGAAATCAATCAATATGTAATTTAATACTTTCATTTTTTATTTCAAAAAAAAACACCTGACATAAATTACGTTATATGCCAGATGCCGGTACAAATCAATTTTAAAAAAATCTTTATTTTACTAGATAAGAAACTGTATCTCCTTCGCAAAGTCTGAAATATCCTAAAGCAAAATTATTTGGATTATTGGTATTCACAATATTACCTCTAATATTTCCGGGAGGAATAGAAAACGGACTTCCGCCGTAAACCTCCAAAATTAAATTCATATAGTTATAAAAGTTTTTAGAAATACCGCGGTGCGTAATAACAACTGTATTTCCCGGTTTCATTTTATCTTCGTCAGAGAAACGCGTGCTGACTACATTTCCATTAAATAAATCATCATCTGTTAATTCATATTCAGGAAATAATAAAAATTCACTTTTATAATCGGTAAGATAATAGTTGACCTGATCGGCTGGATCTTTATAATAAAAAGTAAGTTCGATTACATCTTCTCCTCCAAAATCAGGAACCATTTTCTGTTCTACTTTGTCAATTGGTGTTACAGAAGTTAGTTTTTCCGAAGCTTTAAAACTCTGTCCTTCTGCCTGCACATACAGCATATAATCCATATTAATAACGGGAACAAAATTCGTGCAAACATATGTACCGGGTTCTGTTTCATTAAAAGTAAAAACATCGCCAGTAGTATTTTCAATTCTTACCTGAGCTCCCGAAACTTTTGGTACAGTATTATTATAATAAGGAGCGGTTTTACTAATCTTTATAACTTGCTCATTTCCTGTTGTTCCTTTTTTCCAGATAATTTCGGCATCTACTACAATTTTAACTTCGCCTGTTTCTAAATCAAGATTTACGACATCTTCGCAAGAGGAGAAAAGCATCACAAAAAGAAAACTTATTAAAGCCAGTGCTTTACTTTTCAAAATATATTTATTTACTATTTGCATTTTCATTAAAATTTAAAATTATAAGAAATCCCGGGAACTATCCCAAAAATAGAAAGTCTTCTGGTTTCATTTGCGCCCGTATCTTCATTTGTTGCAAAGGTCATTGAGGCAGCATTTTTTCTGTTGTAAATATTATAAATACTAAATACCCAGTAGCTTTGCCATCCTTTCTTTTTGTCTGGTTTTGGCGTATAAGTCGCTGCAAGATCTAAGTGATGAAATACCGGAAGTCTGTTTTCATTTCGAAGTGAAAAGTTGGGTATTTTGATACCGCCAAATTCATAATAACCGTTTGCATACGTCACAGGCTGACCGGATTGTAAAGAAAAATTAGCATTAAAAGACCATTTTGGACTGTATAAATAATTTCCAACAACGCTCAAATTATGCAATTTGTCATATCCTGATAAATACCAATTTCCGTTGGCAATACCCGGTTCTTCTGGCGTTCTTCCCGGCGTTTTTTGTTCTGCTCTTGATAAGGTATAAGAAACCCAGCCTGTAAAATTTCCTGTGTTTTTTCTAAACAATAATTCCATTCCGTACGATCTGGCTTTTCCGCTCAAAATAACCTGTTCGATATCATTGTTTGCCAAAATATCTGCTCCGTCAATGTAATCAATACGGTTTTGGATTTTCTTATAAAACAATTCTCCTTCAAAAGAATAATCTTTGTCTCTAAAGTTTTTAAAATAGCCTATTGCATATTGATCCAATAATTGTGGTTTTGCAAAAGGTCCGCTCGGCGTCCAGATATTCATTGGCAACGGCGACTGTGTATTAGACAACATATGAATATATTGCGCCATTCTGTTGTAACTTGCTTTTACAGAACTATTTTCATCAAAAGCATAAGACAATGCAGCACGCGGTTCCAGATTATCAAATTTACTTATGGTTTTATTTTTTCCGTAAGAAATAGTTCCGGTTGGCGTTCCTTCTTCATAAATGTTATATAACGGGTTGTAAACAACTGCTTTTCCATCTTCATACGTATTGATATTTTCGTTTCCTAAACGCAAAAACATACTGTAACGAAGTCCGTAACGAAGATTTAATTTCTCTGTAATCTGATGTTCAAAATCTAAATAAACAGAAGATTCAAACGCGTATTTCTTGTCCAATTGTTTGTAATTAAACTGAGAATCAGGGCTTGTAGGCTGTACGGTTCCGGGATTGAAATTGTAATATTGACCGTCAATTCCGTAGTTTAATTTTAATTTTTCTGATACCGTATGATTCCAATTGTATTTCAAACCGTAACTTTTGATGGTATTGTCCCATTCAAAATTTTCTGTACTAATGCCAAGATTAAAATTATAGTCGCTGTAAAAAGCAGATAAACTATTATTTAGGTTATCAGAAAATTTATGTTTCCAGTTTACAATTGCCATTTTGTTTCCGAATGTACTCGAAAAACGATCATTGATATCAAATACATCGTTTCCTAAATATCCCGAAAATGCAATGCTGTTATTAGCGCCCAAACGATAATTTAATTTGGCATTAATATCATAAAACATAGCCGAATTATTATTATCTGCCAATTTCAAAAACAAATGCGCATAAGAAGCTCTTCCTGCAATAATAAAAGAGCCTTTGTCTTTTTGAATTGGCCCTTGTACCAACAATCTGCTCGATATTAAACCAATTCCTCCGTTTACTTTATAATCTTCAAAATCTCCCGTTTGCTGGCTTACATCCAAAACAGAAGAAACGCGTCCGCCAAATTTTGACGGAATTCCTCCTTTGTACAAATCTAAACTGCTGATAACATCTGCATTAAAAACAGAGAAAAATCCAAACATATGAGAATCACCATAAACGGGAGCGCCGTCTAAAAGAATTAAATTCTGATCGGCCGCACCTCCGCGCACATTAAAACCCGAAGAAGCTTCTCCGGCATTGGTAACTCCGGGTAATGTTAATAATGATTTTAAAGGATCTGGTTCGCCCATAGCAACGGGAATTCTTTTGATGTCTTCCATAGAAAGCCTGTTAACACTCATTTGAGTATTTTTTACATCAACCGCTTTATTGCCCGTTACAATAACTTGTTCCAATTGCTGGCTGTCAGCTTCCATGCTTAAAGTCATTTTCAAATCACCATCTACAGTAATTTGTTTTTCCTGATTTTTAAAGCCTACATAACTAAGCACAACAGTATAATTTCCGTTATCCAAATCAAGCGAAAACATTCCGTTTTTATCGGTTGTTGCGCCCGTTCCCAGTTCTTTAATAAAGACATTTGCACCAATAACAAACTGGTTTGCGTTATCTAGAATCTGACCGGTCAGCTTATTTTTTTTTTTAGCTGTTTTGGTAACTTTCTGCTTTACAAAAATATTATTGCCCACAATAGAAAACTGAATTGGTGACGTTTTATTGAGCTCATAAACAAGTTGTTCTATCTTGATATTCGTATAAGTATGTTTTTTTGAAAAATACTTTTGACTCGTATCTATTTGATCTGTAAATGCAAATTTAAAATCGGTCTGACTTTCGATTTGTTTAAAAAATTCTTTTAATGTTACCGTTTTATCTACAGTTACCGTTACGTTTTGGGAAAACATACTGAAACTGATTAAAAAAAAGCATGCTGAAATTATATGCTTCATGAATTTTTGTATTTTTGAATATTATTAAATGGGATAGTTTATACTATCCTGACTATGAGGAGGATGTTTTTAGTTTCGCGGCTACTGCATCCTTTTTCTTTTCTATTGAAAAGTAATTTGTTTTACTTCATCGTTTATTTTAAAGTTTAGGTTATACATTTCTGATATTAATTGAACAATTGTTTTTAAATCTTCTTTTTTGTTGATTCGTATCGTAATTCGCTGGTTTTTATATTCTTCCGGCATTATTACTTTATAACCATAATTCGTTTCTATATAAGTACTTACGGCGGTTATTTTTTCATTATCAAAATCTACAAATCTTTCAAATTCGCCTACAAATGGAGGATTATTTCCGTATGTGAATTTTTCTCCCGGCACGAGTATCCATTTTTTATCCTGACCTTTTACATTCATCTGAACACTTCCTTCGTAAAGTGCGACAATAACTCCTTTTTTCTCAAATCCTTTTACGGTAAAAGAAGTTCCTAAAACTGTTGTCGTTGTTTCGTTGCAAAAAACCTGAAAAGGATGTTTTTTATCTTTTTTTACTTTAAAATAAGCCTCTCCTTCTACTTCAATTTTTCGGTTTGAAGTAAAATTATTAGCGTATTCGATTTTAGAATTTGGACTTAATTCTACTTTTGAACTGTCTGGTAAAAAAACTGTTTTTATTTTTGAAGTTGAATTTTCGATTACATTTGAAGCCAGATAAACCTGATCCTGCAACGGACTTCTATTCAAATAAATTCCAGTTCCAACAGACGCAAAAATTAAAACTGCAGCTGCTGCAGCATAATAAATCCATGCTTTTGATTTTTTCTTTTTAGTACCAAAAGTTTTAGATTGAAAAGCTTCCCACGAAGCTTCTTTCACACTATCAGAATGTGAAACAGGCGTTTCGTCCCATACTTTTTTTAATTCTTCTTCTATTTTTTTCTCATCCATGACTTTGGGGCGTTAAAGTTTCTGACAATAAAATCCTTGTTTATTAAAAACACCATACACCATTTCTTTAATCTCTCTATTGGTTTCGATTCTTAGAATATGATTGGAATCATCTAAGTCAAAATTCATTATACAATCGGAAATAACAAACTGAAGAAGCGCTACAATAAATCTTGCATCTTCCTTTTTGGTAACATCTGTTTTATAAGCCTCAATATTCATTTTTATGTTCCGTTTTTATATATAACAAACGAGAACACAAAAGTTCCTAATGGTCTTCGATTTTTTTTCGAATAAATTTACTGGCGAGATAAATATGATTGGCAATTGTCTTTTCAGAAAGATCTGTAATTGACGCAATCTCCTTATAGCTAAGGTTTTCCAGTTTGTGTAAAGTAAATATTTTTTGTTGCTGCTCCGGAAGCTGATTTATGAAATTTTGTAGTTTTTGTTGTCTTTCTTCAAAAATTCCGGTTTCTGTGTCTTCTTCAACCAGCTGCATGTTGATAGGTTCCAGCTGAATTATTTTGTTTTCTCTGTTTACGTGATTGATGATAATGTTCTTGCAGATAGTAAATAATTGTTTATCAAACAAAACATCTTCATTTAATAGTTCCCTTTTATCGTAAAGTCTAATAAAAGTTTCCTGTACAAAATCTTGCGGGGTAAGGACTGAGAAATTAAATCGTTTGGCTATGCTGATCAATCTGTCATAATAAGCGAGGTAAACTTCTTTGAAGGAAGCTTCGTTACCTTTTTTTAAACTTAATATAAACTTTCTATTGTCCATAAACAAAATACGATAACTACACTCTTAAACGTTGTGACTCGAAATATATTACAGCGCTAAATTGGAAATTTTAAAATTGATCAGCATATAGTAAGATACAGCTGCAATTAAAATGCAAAGAAAAGTAATTTAATTTTATATGCATCATATAAGTAAGAATTACTCTTAATAAAATATTGAAATCTTCTTAATTTTTGTTACAATTTAGAACACGACTCAATCCTTAAATTGTTACAATTTGAACTAATTTTGACCTATCCAAAAATAGAGAAACCACTGATTTATATCGCTATATAAAGTTTCGTTTTTCTGGAAACAAACTTCTAAACAGCAAAAAAATTAATCCAAAAAGAGAATTAAAATGGTGCATGAAAGAGTAATGGAAAAGCTGTCGATTTTATCTGATGCTGCAAAATATGATGTATCCTGTTCGTCAGGTCAAAGCAATCGAAAAAATAAGGACAAAGGATTGGGAAATGCCAGCAATTCTGGAATTTGTCATTCGTACACTGAAGACGGACGCTGTGTGGCGCTGCTAAAAATTTTATTGACCAACCATTGTATTTTTGATTGTGCGTATTGCGTAAGCCGAAAAAGCAACGATGTAAAACGTGCCGCATTTACAGTTCAGGAAGTTGTTGATCTTACGATTGGTTTTTACAGAAGAAATTATATTGAAGGTTTATTTTTGAGTTCGGGCATTTTTGACAATCCCGATTTTACGATGGAACGCTTGGTTCGAATTGCTAAGAAATTAAGATTAGAACATAATTTTAATGGTTATATTCATCTAAAAGCAATTCCCGGTGCAAGCAACGAACTGCTGAGAGAAGCCGGAATTTATGCCGACCGTTTGAGCGTAAATGTAGAAATGCCAACCGAACAAAGTCTTAAATTACTCGCTCCGGATAAAAATCATAAAGATGTAATTAAACCGATGCAATATCTTAAAAATGAAATTGCGGGTCATAAAGAAGAAAGAAAATCAAATTATAAAGCACCGCTTTTTGCTCCTGCCGGCCAAAGCACACAAATGGTTATTGGAGCTACAAAAGAAAGTGATATGGAAATTTTAGGAATGGCGGATTATTTTTATCAGCAAATGAGTATGCGCCGCGTATATTATTCAGGCTATGTGCCTATAAGCCACGACAACCGCCTTCCTTCTATTGGCACTCCGGTTCCTATAATACGCGAAAATCGTTTGTATCAGGCCGACTGGCTGATTCGTTATTACGGATTTAATGTAAATGAAATTGTAGGTTTCGATCAGCCCAATCTTGATCTGGATATTGATCCAAAATTGGGATGGGCATTGCGTAATCTGAATCAATTTCCGGTTGATATTAATACTGCAGATCTGGAACTTATTAAACGTATTCCCGGTATTGGCTTTTTGAGCGCTCAGAAAATTGTTGCAGCCAGAAAATTTAAAAAATTGCTTCCTGAAGATTTAAAAAGAATGGGAATTGCTTATACGCGAGCGAAATTCTTTTTGGCATTTGCATCCCCTTTTTTATTGCAGAAAGATTATACGGCGATACAAATTAAAGATCATATTTTGGATATTCAGAAAAGTAAATATCAGAATGATTTCTCTAATCAACTTTCTTTATTCGGCACATGACACAAGTAATTTATGACGGAACTTATGAAGGCTGGCTGACGGCAGTATTTGAAATTTATGAGTTTAAACTACAAGATATTGTTTTTGCTAAAATAGAACCTGCTGCAACTTTACTTTTTGCATCAACTTACTTTGTAGTAACTGATCCTGAAAAAGCAAAACGCGTTTCTAACGGATTAAAACAACGCCTTTCTGATGAAGGTTATCACAGCATTTACAAAACTTTTTTATCGGAGGTAGAAAAGTCAGAAGAAATGATGTTTGAGTTCGTGAGTTATGTTTTTTCGAGTACAAAAAATATCGAAGAAGATCTGGGCAATATTATTGTCTGGAATATTCGAAAAGCAGCCAAAATAACCCGAAGAGAAACCCACAGAATGAAAGCTTTTGTTCGTTTTAAACTCACAAAAGACGAGTTATATTACGCCGTTATTGAACCCGAATGCGATGTTCTGCCTCTTATAGAAAGCCATTTTAAAAATCGCTACGCAGACCAGCGCTGGCTGATTTACGATACAAAACGCAGATACGGAATCTATTATGATCTTCAAACTGTTGCTACTGTTCAGCTGGAATTTAGCAGTGATTTAAATTCTTCTAAATTTTTAGCTGAAATCTGTGATAATGACGAGGAGTTTTTCCAGAATCTGTGGCTGCAGTATTTTACGAGCGTAAATATCGAATCCAGAAAAAATACGCGTCTTCATTTGAAACACATGCCGAAACGTTATTGGAAAAATTTGACGGAGAAAGTTGCAGCGGTGAAGTTTTGATTAAAAATTTCACTAAGACATACTGAATCTTTCTCCAACAAACAATATATGAACATCTTACAACAAATCCCCAAAACCATGTAACCCAAAAATCTGTCAATAAAGTAAATTTATTCAAACTTTAAAACACAGATCATGATACAGTCAATAGCAGATATTCCGAATAATATAGTGGCTTTTCGCGCCATAGGAGAAGTTACCAAAGAAGATTATCAAAATGTTGTACTGCCGGAAGTAGAACGCTTGATAGAGCGAACGAATCAGATTAATTTTTTACTGGTTTTAGATACTGAATTAGAAAATTTTACTGCCGGCGCCTGGCTTCAGGACGCGATGCTGGGACTCAAAAATATTGCAAAATGGAACAGAGCTGCAATTATTACAGATTCTGCAGGCATAATTTCTTTTACAAATGGTTTTAGCTATTTGATTCCGGGTGAATTTAAAGGTTTTAAAAAAGAAGAATTTGACCAAGCTATAACCTGGGTTTCTGAAGAAGTTCTTTAAAAAAGGTTCAAAGGTTCAAAGCGACAAAGGAACATAGGTTCTGAGTATCTAAAAACTAAGGACTGAGAACTACAACGACTAATCTTAAAATCATTATTATGAGATCAATATGGACAGGTTCTATTAGTTTTGGATTAATTAATATTCCCATCAAAATATTTTCTGCTGTGCAGGAAAGTACACTGGATATGGATATGCTCGACAAAGACGATCATTCTAATATTAAATTTAAAAGGGTAAACGAAACTACAGGGAAAGAAGTTACGTTTTCTAATATTGTAAAAGGATATAAAATCGATGAAAAATATGTAATTCTGGATGATGAAGACTTTGAGGCTGCAGACGCAGAAAAAACGAAAACGATCGATATTTTAAGTTTTTCGCTCGAGAGCGAAATAGACAGTATTTATTATGAACAGCCTTATTACCTGGAACCTGATAAAGGCGCGATGAAAGCGTATGCATTATTGCGTGATGCATTACAAGCCTCAGGAAAAGTAGGCGTTACGAGTTTTGTACTTCGTAACAAAGAAAGTTTAGCCATCTTAAAACCGTACAAAAATGTCATTGTATTAAACCGAATCCGATTTGAGCAGGAAATTAGAGATACTGACGAATTAAAACTTCCTCCAGTTTCTAAAACTAAAGTGAAGGAAATGGATATGGCCAATAAATTGGTAGAACAGCTTACCGAAAAATTTGACATTTCTAGTTACAAAGATGAATACACAGCAAAACTTCTCAAAATTATAAAAGATAAAGCCAAAGGCAAAAAACAAGCAGCGCCTAAATTAAAAGTCGTTCATAAACAAAGCGACGATTTAATGGAAATGCTAAAAGCAAGTCTTGAAACTAAAAAGAAAAAGTCATCATAAAATAGTTTTAATTCGAATTGAAATTCAATCTATTTTCAAAAATAAAAGCATAAATCATAATCTTAACCTATTATGATTTATGCTTTTTTTATGGTTTAAATCAAACTGATTGACTGCTCTTTAATATTGCTTTAATATCTGCACCTTTTCCTAAAACTGGTTTCCATAGATCCCCTTTTTTATCAAAACGTTTCAATACATTTTTAATCGTAAATTGAGAAGGCGATAATTTTGCATTTACCTCACTCCATTCTAAAGGTGTAGAAACAGTTGCACCAGGTTTTGGTCTAACCGAATACGGCGCAGCAAGTGTCTGCCCTTTTCTGTTTTGCAGATAATCAATATATATTTTATGGTTTCTCTTTTTTATCGAACGCTCCAAAGTTGTGGTTTCCGGTAATTTTAAACTCACTTCATGAGCAATAAGTTCTGCAAATATTTTTACTGTATCGTAATCGTATTTCGCGCCTAGCGGAATATAAACATGAAGTCCAGAAGCACCAGAAGTTTTACAGTAACATTCTGTTTCAAAGCCATCCATAACTTCTTTTACCGCAAGTGCTGTATTTACCACTTCTTTAAAATCGTCTTTTTCAGGATCAATATCAATCACAACCCAATCCGGATTATCAATGTGTTTAATTGTCGAATTCCACGGATTAATGTCTATACAACCCAAATTGGCCATATACAGCAAAGTCGCTTTATCATTACAAATCAAATAATCAATATTGGCATCATTAGATTCCGAAAATATTTCTTTGGTTTTTAGCCAGTTCGGAATTTTATCGTCATCAACATCTTTCTGGTAAAATCCCGGCCCCGAAATACCATTCGGAAAACGGTACATAGATTGCGGACGATCTTTTAAATACGGCAGAATTAAATCTGAAACGTCATTATAATAATTTACAATATCGCCTTTTGTAATCCCGTCATCCGGAAAATAAACCTTGTTCTGATTGGTTAAATGCAGTGTCGTCTTCCCTACTTTCAAATCCAAATTATTTTCATGCGCTGCATTAAGTGTCGCTGTATTTTCCATCTTTTCCTGATTTTCTGTGACTGTTTCTTTATTTTTTCCACTAAAGAGAACCTCTTTAATTTTTTTATCAATTCTAAGTCCTAAATAAACCGGCTGACGAAGATGATTATCCTCCGTCCATTCGGCAAATTTTATCTGCGCGATAAACTTTGGTTTTATCCATTGTATTTTATCCCGAAGCGGTACTTTTTCTTCAAGCGGAGATTTTTCTAAAAAATAAGGCTCAAATTTATCATACAATTCTTTTAAGGTTTCCTGCGTAAAACCTGTTCCGCATTTGCCAATAAATTTTAAAACATTATCCTCGTATTGTCCCAACAACAAAGCACCAAAATGCGTACGGGAATTTTGCGGTGCCGTAATCCCAATAATAATTGCCTCTTCTTGTTGTGATAATTTTATTTTAAGCCAGTCATTTGTACGTCTTCCAGAAACGTACAAACTGTCTGCTTTTTTAGCCATTATACCTTCACTTTTCTTTTTCGCCGCAACTTCCAGAAACGCAATTCCTTTTTCTTCAATATGATCCGAATAAATAATATTGGGTAATTTATATTTCGCCAATAATAACTTCAAAAGTTCTTTTCGTTTTAATAAAGGAAAATTGGTAATATCGTTTCCATCCAGATTTAGAATATCAAACACATAATATTTAATTTTCCCTTTTCCGGTTTTTAAATAATTCTGAAGCAACTGAAAATCAGAATGTCCAGTTTCATTTTCAACCACTACTTCTCCATCCAAAATTGTTTGATGTTTTATTTTTTTCAATTCATCTGTAATCGGCTGAAAGTTTTTGGTGAATGAAATCTCGTTTCTGCTAAAAAGCTGAACATCATCATTAATTACAGCAAGCGCGCGATAACCGTCATATTTATTTTCGAAAATCCATTCAGGATCATCAAAAGGTTTTTCTTCCAGACTTGCCAGCATTGGTTTCTTAAAACCAACGGCTTCTTCTTGAGGTGTTATTTCTTCATTTTCAGCGACAGCTTGCTTTTTCGTATCAGCTATTTTTTTTTTCGCAACTGTTTTTTCTTTCTCCGATTTCTTTTCTAAAACATCCAAATCGAGTTTAGAAATCACCGATTTATCTTTTTTAAGAATATCAGTTGTAGTCGCGTATTTATCTTCTTTTTTAATTAAAAGCCAGGCATTTTCCTGTTTTCCTTTTAATTTTACGAGCGAAAAATTTCCTTTCAATTTTTTACCTTTCAGCGTAAAACTCAAATGTCCTTTCTTAAGATCTGCCAGCAGTTTATTTCCGGCAGTTCCTTTATAGTTTTCATCAGCAGGAAGATACGTTCCGTTGTCCCATACAATCACATTTCCGGCACCGTAATTTCCTTCGGGAATTGTGCCTTCAAAATCTTTATAATCGTACGGATGATCTTCTACCATCATCGCCAGACGTTTTACTTCTGGATCTAATGACGGACCTTTTGGCACTGCCCAGCTTTTTAAAACACCATCCATTTCCAAACGAAAATCATAATGCAAATGCGACGCGGCATGTTTCTGAATCACAAAAATTAATTCATTCTCCGATCTTCCAACCTTTCCTTTTGGTTCGGCAGTGTCTTTAAAATTTCGTTTTTTATTGTATTTTAAAAGTGACATAATTTTTGATTTTAATGAATTAATAATCGCTTTAAGCCTAAGCATCAAACAATAAACTTTAAACTCTAAACTTATTCCCCCGTTTCGCTATGCGGTGCATCAACAGGTTTAGATTGCGAAGATCCTTTTTGGCGTAAAAAAATCGACAGGACAATTATGGTAAAAACCGATAGAAATTCACTCTGCCAATTCTGAAAAGATTCAAACCAAAAACGAGATTCCTGCAGATATTCTCCTAAAGAAATTGTTGCTTTTCCTTTCAAAAGATTCATCGTATTTTCGTCTTTTAAACTTCCATATAAATGAAGAATAAAGGAAGCTATAAACAACAAAAACAAACTAATCGTCAATGAGTTTTTGTACAATTGAAGCCAGAAACCACCTTTCTTTACCGGCCATGGCGCATCTTTTCGGTTCGGAGACGGCTCGCGGTCTACTTCTTCTTCTCCTTCACATCTTTTTGATTCAGATGAACCTTTTTGTCTCAAAAAAATTGTAAACCATACAAACAAGCCCATTTGCAAAAATTCACTTTCCCAGTTTTCAAAAGTACCTTCCAGAAAATGACCGCTTGCAAAATATTCGTAAAGCGTCACGATATGGCCTCCGTTTTCTACCAGATCTTTATTATATTCTTGTATTCCAAAGAATATTTGTCCGGCAAAAGCGCCTACAAACAATAGTATAAAAACAATAGAAAGACTATTATGATAGATAATTTTTTTCATATTGATTCTAAAGTCAGATTTAATTAAATAGTAAAAAGAGGTGTATAATCATGGTTGATTTTAACGCTTAGGGTGAAGTTAAAAACCAGTAAATTTCATCTTAGGTTCAATAAGTTAAATTGTTTTAATTCTATCAAATTTACCAAGATTAGCAGACAAGAAATTATATAATTAAGTAGTAAAATTACAACATTAAAACCTACTAATTATTTAAACATCAAACAATTAAAATAGATTTTATTATTCGTCAAGCGAAAATTTAAAAACCATGCTGCAACGCTGTTTTCTATAAAATAAAAAGCCAAAACTTAGTGTTTTGGCTTTTCTTATTTATGATCATAACTGCTTAATGATTCGGCATGATTCCAATAATTCAGAATTGTTTTTATCATATCCTTTAAAGTGTCGTAGTTTCTCGGTTTTACAAAATAACCTTGTTTAGAATCTACAGACGCAAGTTCCAGAAATTTTTTCTCTGCATAAGTCGTAAAAAAGATATACGGAATGTTTTTAAAACTAACATCCATATGTTCGTACAACATTTCTCTTAATTTCAATCCGTCCAGATTCATCATCACAATATCAGATAAAATCAAAAAAATTTTCGAATTATTGTCTTTAAAAAATTCAAAAGCTTTATGCCCGCTTGAGAAATATAAAATTTCGTTCGTAATTTCTAATTCATTAAAAACTTCCGCAAGCCAGTCAAGATCTTGCAAGTCATCATCAATAATTATTATTTGTCCTTTTTTATTCATAATATAAGTTTTTAAAAGTTGGGGGAAATAAACTTAAAAGCACTTAATCCAAACTATTTACAGATTTAAAAATTGATAATTTAAAAGGGTAAAATTGTTTCATCTTAGTTAAGTTTAAAGGTTTAAAATACTAAGCAAATATTTGTATAAAATTTTAAAATGGAATTATATAATATCCATTTGCGCTTATATAATTTTAACACTTACCTTTTTTCTTCTAATCATTAGTCTAAAAAATTCAATTTAAAAAAAAATCATTTTTTACAAACTCCACAACATATCACACTGAAAATTATATAATTACAAATTTCAATTGTATAAAATAAAGAAAATTCAAACTTCTAATTTTGGAATATTAATCTTTAAAAAATTATATCATGAACACAAATGCAAATGACAGCAAAAAAATGGCTGACAAAAAAACAACCGGAAAAAGTAATACTAAAAATTCTGAAACAGGAAAAGCAGTAAAAAAAAGCCCTGCTAAAAAGTAATTATTAATTTTTAAAATGTTCTATTATGGAAAATGATAAAAACCGTAATTATGATCAGGACGATCGTAATTATTATAAAGAAGGACAAAGCCCAGATAATTATGAAAGATCTGAACTTCAAGACCAAAATCCAGAGGAAGACAGAATGGACAGACGAGCTGAAGAATTCAGCACTGAACAGCCAAATCGGTATAGCGATAACGAAAACGGCATAAATTCTCCTGAAACTGATGATGAAAACAGAAGAACAGATCAAAATCAAGAAGGAAATCTAGAACCCAATTATGATGAGATTCGAAGAAATCCTTTAAGAAGAGATCGAGATTTGTAAAACAAGTAAGCCCACAACCTCTATTTATAAAGGTTCTGGGCTTATTTTTTTTTAAAACAGCACTATCAATCTTTAGAAATAATTATTCAGTTTTAGAAAACTGTATTGAAAATTTAAAAACAGAAATTATGGACAATAATCAAAACACGTCAAAAAATACTGAAAACGAAAATTTTGGTCTGAACGAAAATTTATTACAGCACGACGACAGAAATAATTTAGAACCAGATCGCAGAGCAAATAACAATGCCGGTTCTGAGGATTATGAAGACGATTCAAATCCGCTTTACAATCCCGACAAAGATTTTGAGGAAGACAGCGATATGGACGATGCTTTTTTGGATGAGGATGACGAAGAAGAATAAAGAATTCTAAAATTACTATTTAAAATTTTGAAAATAGTTTCTCACTTAATGCTCATAATAACTTCATAATTAAAATACTATAAAAATTTCCAAAAGTTATGTAAAGAATTTTATTCAATAGAATCGCAACTTTGTAAAAGAGATATTTTCAAAATCATTTAAGAATTCTGAAGATAAATTTTAAAATCTATTTTAATAGCATAAAGATGAATACATATAAATACAACAATCAAGAAACGGATTATCTTAATCATCAAAACAATTCGAATACAGGTTATAATGTTGCTTTATTAGCCAATGAACTGACTCTGGCGCTAAGAGAAAAATTATATAGTCTGGAAAATGATGATGATTTGGATCAGGAAGAAATTGATGAAATGAACGAAAGCGAGAAATACGCTGTCGATTAATATAATTATTAAAAATTAAAATTTTAACTTAAAAAAACAAATATCATGGGAGCAGGTAAAGTATTATGCGCACTAGTAACAGGCGCAGCAGTGGGTGCAGCAATAGGAGTATTATTTGCGCCAGAAAAAGGCGAAGATTTAAGAAACAAATTAGCAGATATGAAATCTGACTGTTTGAATACATTAAAAGATAAAATCAGCGAATTTACAGGAAAAAATGCTTCAGAAACTGGAACATCAAATCAAACTGTATAAACGTTTAAAACTATAAAAAATCCATTGCAAATGACTCTTTATCTGCAATGGATTTTTTTTAAAATAAACTTATTAATAGAAAATAGTATGGAAGCTAGAACACAAATTTCTGAACAGATAAAAAGTCATTTACCTAAAGTAAAAAATAACGTTTCTACATTAGAACGTATTATTATGGTAACCAGCGGTGCTTACCTTTTGTATAATGGTTTGGCAAAAAAAGAAAAAAATCTAACCAAAAGCGGTATCGGCGGCAGTATGCTCTTAAGAGGTATCAGCGGTTATTGTCCGGTTTATGATGCTGTAGATCATCTTAAAAATGACAAAGCTTATAATGTAAATATTAGAGTAAGCAGTGTTATTGATAAACCAGTTGGCGAAGTGTATTCGTTCTGGAGAAATCTGGAGAATCTGCCAAAATTTATGAATCACTTAAAAGAGATTAGAACTTTTAGCAACACGCAATCTGAATGGACTGCAAAAGGTCCAGCCGGAATTGGAACGCTGACCTGGAATGCTGAAATTATAAAAGATGAAAAAGATAAATTTATAAGCTGGATGTCACACACAGATGCGCCGGTTAATAATGTGGGGAAAGTTGTTTTTAAACCAAAAGGAAAAGGAACAGAACTTGACATTACGATTTCGTATCGCGCTCCTCTTGGCATTGCCGGCGAAGGTGCTGCAAAACTTTTAAATCCGTTTTTTGAAAAAATGGTAAACGACGACGTTCAAAACTTAAAATCGTATTTAGAATCTGGTCATAAATAAAACCAGTTTCTAAAAGACATAAAAAAAACCTGCATTTGCGCAGGTTTTTTGTTTTTCTTAAAAAAGCATTACTATTTTGCTGGTGCTGGTGTTGCCGTTGTGTCAATAGTTGTAGCTGTTGTATCCATTGTTGTCTGCATAGTGTCTGTCGCTACTGCTGTAGTATCTGCATCATACGTAGTTTCTGCCGGAACAGTTTCTGTTTTTTTACAAGAAACAGCAAGTCCTGCGATTGCTACTACAAGAGCAAGTTTGGTTTTGAATGAAGTTTTCATAGAGTTTAATTTTTTATTAGACGTAATTATTAATTCATTCAAAATTAAATAGTTAAAAATCAGAATTGTTATACAATTTTCACATTAAGTTATAAAATATCAGTTTGCCATTTTATTAACACAAGCATGCTGTATTATTCCTTAATTTTATAAACGCTAAAAAATTCCCTCATGAAACGTTCCGGCTCTGCAGATTTACCATTACATTATGGCCATGTTCCTTTGTGGCTTGCCGAGCGTATGTCTAAATTGGGCTTTGCCATTGTAGAAACTATTGCTATGGAATTTTCGACTGCTGAGGTTATTGCTAAACTCAGCAATCCTTTTTGGTTTCAGAGTTTTGGCGCTGTTATGGGCATGGACTGGCATTCGTCTGGAATTACAACTTCTGTTCTTGGCGCATTAAAAAAATCGGTAAATCCGCATTCTAAAGAACTCGGAATTTACATTTGCGGCGGAAAAGGAAAACATTCTATGCAGACGCCTCAGGAACTTTTGTTTGTAGGCGAAAAAACAGGTCTTGACGGCATTGGTCTGGCAAATTGCAGCCGACTTACGGCAAAAGTTGATAACACGGCTATTCAGGACGGTTTTCAATTGTATCAGCATAATTTTATTGTAGATAATAAAGGACAATGGGCTGTGATTCAGCAGGGAATGAATCCGAATTCTAAAACCGCAAGAAGATACCATTGGCATTCGCAGGATTTAAAATCTTTTATCAATGAACCGCATACTTTTATTTATGGTGAAAACCAGGGCTCTATTCTAAATCTTACGGCTCAGACTGCCGAAAAATCAAGAACGGGAATTTTGGAATTGGCTAAAGAATCGCCCACTAAAATCATGAAAGAAATGCAGCATCTTTCTATGCCCGCGCATCATGATGTTAGGATTGAAGATGTAAATATGAAAAGATTGGGTGCGATGCTTTGGGCAACACACGAAAATAAACCCGAAGATTTTGAGGAGCTTTTACTTTTAAAAGGAATGGGACCAAGAGCTTTGCAATCGCTGGCTTTGGTTAGCGAAGTTATTTACGGCACGCCTACCCGATTTGAAGATCCTGCGCGTTTTTCTTTTGCGCACGGTGGTAAGGACGGACATCCGTTTCCGGTTCCGATAAAAATTTATGACGAAACCATTGATACTTTGCAAAGAGCCATAAACCGTGCTAAAATTGGCAACAGCGATAAAATTGAAGCGATTAGAAAATTATCTGAAATCTCCAGAAAAGCCGAAGAAAGCTTTACGCCAAATACCAATTTTGATGCTTTGGTACAAAGAGAAAGAGATGAATCGTACAAATATGGCGGTAAAACCGTTTTTGGAGATGCAAAACCTCCTAAAAACAAACCAATAAATCCGAATAATCAACTGGAACTTTTTTAAAGATTTAGAACACTGATTTTACGGATTAAACGGATTTACGCGGATTATTAATTAAAAAAAAACTGTGTAAATCGCTTCTAATTTAGATATATCTGAAATAAAAAAATCTGTGCAAACCCGTTTAACCCGTAAAATCAGTGTTCCAAAAAAAATTTACTCTTTCCTAATCACAATAATATGTTCTTCTGCAATCGCGTAAATAATATCTTCGCGATCGGGTTTCATAATGTGTTTTCCTGTAAATTCGCCAAAAGCGGGCAAAATTAATTGGTTTTCTTTCTGATAAAAACAAGGCAGTTTTAAAGATTGTCCGCCCAAACCGCGCAATATAACTCCCGGATGAATATGTCCTGAAAAATTGAACCAGCCTTTTCTTTCTGTCGGATGATGCGTGAGTAAAAACTCATCGATCTGCAGAAACTGCAAAACGCTGATATTAATATCAGTATAATGTTTTTTGTCTATAACATCGTGATTTCCTGCAACAAGGATAATTTCGCTTACACAGCACGAAACCCATTCTTCGAATAAATCCCATTCCTGATTTTTGGAACTGTGAAATAAATCGCCCAGAAAAATCACTTTTTCGGGATTAAAAAGTGCCACAACAGCCGTAAGTTTATTAAAATTTTCTGCAATGGCATTGTTTGGAATCGCAATACCGTGTTTTCTAAAATGAGAAACCTTTCCTAAATGCACATCAGAAATGAGAAGCAGTTTTTTGTTTTCCCAAAATAATGCACCGCTGGAATGTAAAATGAATGCTTGATTTTTTATTTCTATTACCATATTTTTTTACTTCATATAAGAAGCTGTCATTTTTTTAATTCTTTCTGCTAATGTTTCGCTCGATAATTTTTCGCGTAATCTGTCGGTGATTAACGGAAAGCTAAAAGGCGTTGGCTTCATGCAGGATTTCCATATAATTTCTTGATTCTGAATTCGCTCTAAAGCCATAATCAAACGGCCTTCTTCTAATTGATGTTCAAAGGTTTCGCGATACGCCTGCTGAAATAATAAATTATCATTTTCATAGTCCCGAAAAACTTCAAACAACAATTGCGAACCGCTTTGCAGGTGTTTTGTTTTGACCATTTTTCCCGGAAATCCGGTAAAAACCAATCCGGCAATTACCGCAATATCCCGAAATTTTCGTCTTGCCATTTCGGTAGCATTCAGACTTTTTTGTAAATCGTGATGTACATATTCTGTAGAAAATAAATTATTATCCAAAACATTCTGCATATCGATTTCCTGATCCGAAAGCAGTTCAAAACCGTAATCATTGTACGCCAGCGAAAAACTTATCGGTACTAATAAACTAATTCTATAAGCCAGTAAACTTGCCAAAGCTTCGTGTACAAAACGACCTTCAAACGGATAAAAAATGGCGTGATAACCTTCTCTGGTTTTAAAAGTTTCAATCAAAAATTGGTCGTCGCTTGGCACAATAGATTCTTTTCTTTGTCTGGCAAACAAAGGCTTCAACGCTTTTAGTTCCGGCGATAAATTATCAGTATTCGCTCTGTATAATTCCTGACGCAGTAATTCGCTCATTTGTGCCGAAAGCGCCATACGACCGCCCATCCAACTTACAATTTTTGATATTTTTTTTGGATCTGCTTTTCGAACCAAAACCTGCATATTTCTGATTTTGAATAATTCGAGACGTTTTCCGGCAAAAATAAAAGTGTCGCCGGGCTTTAATTTCGTAATAAACCATTCCTCAATAGTTCCGATATAACCGCCCGTCATATATTTTACATTCAAAACCGAATCACCAATAATAGTTCCAATCTGCATTCTGTGATGCATGGCAATCAATCGGCTGTTGATTTTAAAACAGCCATTTTCGTCAACATCTACTTTTTTATATTCATCGTACGCTTGTAAACTCTGGCTTCCGTTTGAAATAAAATTCAGAATCCAGTTCCAATTATCTTCCGTCATAGCCTGATAACAAAAAGTTCCTTTTACTTCCTTATAAATTTCATCGGGAAGAAATCCATCTGAAACCGCGAGCGTATTTAAGTATTGCACCAAAACGTCCCAACTGTTTAGGTACGGAACTCTGTCTTCGATCACACTTTCTTCAACCGCTTTTTTTAATGCCGAAGCTTCTATTAATTCAATCGCGTGCGTCGCCAGAAAATAAATCACACTTTCTTTTCCTGGCTGATGGCCACTTCGTCCGGCTCTTTGCAGAAAACGCGCAACCCCTTTTGGCCCACCAACCTGAATAATAGTTTCTACAGGCGCAAAATCGACACCTAAATCCAGACTCGAGGTACAAACAACGACTTTTAATTCTTCGTTTCTAATCGCATCTTCTACCCAACGTCGGGTTTCTCTGCTGATACTTCCGTGATGCATCGCCATTTCTCCGGCAAATTCAGGATATTTTTCTAATAATCTTTGAAACCAGATTTCACACGCCGAACGTACATTCGTAAAGATAAGCGTTGTTTTACTGGCTTTTACAATTTTTGCCACTTCATCAATCAAATGCAAACCCATGTGTCCGCGCCACGGATACGTTTCCATTTTATCAGGAATAATAGAAATGACTTTTATTTTTTTGTGAATGACTGCCTTTATCAAAACCGAATTACGATAGGCTTCAGAATTTACTCCCAACAAAACTTCTTGTGCTTGCTGTAAATTGCCAATTGTTGCCGAAATTCCCCAAATACGCATATTGGGTGCAATTGTTTTTAATCTTGATAAGGCCAATTCGGTTTGTACACCGCGTTTTGTCCCCAATAATTCGTGCCATTCGTCAATAACAATCGCTTCGCAATTGCCAAAAACTTTATCATAACCTTTGCTTGCCAGCAAAAGCTGTAAACTCTCCGGCGTTGTAACCAGCAAATCGGGCATTTTTCCTTTTTGTTTGGCTCTTTCACCCGCAGAAGTATCTCCAGATCGGATCCCGACGGTCATTTTGGTATCTAAATCATTTACAACGCGTTCTGCAGCTTGTTTTATTTCTACCGAAAGTGAGCGCAAAGGCGTAATCCAAATTGCTTTAAGTCCGGACGTATGTTTGGTTTTATAATTGGGATGTTTTTTAATGTAATTTAAAACTATTGGTAACCAGAGTGCGTATGTTTTTCCGCTTCCGGTTGGTGCGTTTAGTAAGCCATTTTTACCCTGCAGAAAAGCCGTCCAGGTTTGTGTCTGGAACGGAAATGGTTTCCAGCCTTGTCGCTGAAACCATTCATTTGCTACGGCAAAAAGTTCTTCTCTGTTCATTTTTTTTATTTGTTTTGTTTCAGGTTTCAGGTTTCAGGTTTCAGGTTTCAGGTTTCAGGTTTCAGGTTTCAGGTTTCAGGTTTTCCTGTGTGTGGGCTTCGACTTCGCTCAGCCAGACATAAGCGATTGTCATCCTGAGCGAAGTCGAAGGATAACCTCATTTCAAACCTGAAACCTGAAACCTGAAACAAAAAACATTAAACAATCATACTCTTCAAATCTTCTATAGAATTTGCTTCATCAATTTTCTTATCATGTCGCCATCTCAAAATTCTCGGGAATCTTGTGGCAATTCCGCTTTTATGTCTTTTAGAAAGTGAGATTCCTTCAAAACCAATTTCAAAAACCAGTTGAGGTGTTACACTTCTCACGGGACCAAATCGTTCTAATGTATTTTTTTTAATCCAGTCGTCGACCATTCTAAATTCGGCGTCGGTTAGGCCGGAATACGCTTTCGCGAAAGTGACGAGTTCGCGTTCGTTGTTTTCGTTTTGATGCCATAAAGCAAAAGTGTAATCGGTAAATAAATTGGAACGTCGTCCATGGCCGCGCATTGCATAAGTTAAAACGGCGTCGATTACCAAAGGTTCAATTTTCCATTTCCACCAATCGCCTTTTTTTCTTCCTACGAGATATGGAGAATCTTTTCGTTTTATCATTAAACCTTCGCTTCTCATTTCGCGGGAGCGCAACCTTTCTTCCGTCAATTCTTCCCAAGTCGAAAATTTTACTCTTTCTGAAAGCTGCAGTGGAATATCTTTATCTTTTACATCTTCATACAATTGTTCTAATAATATACGGCGTTCTTCAAAAGGAAGATTTCTAATGTCTTCGCCTTTCCATTCTAATAAATCGTAAGCTTTTATAATTACAGGAGATTTTTTTAAGATGGCTGCCGAAACTGTTTTTCGTCCAATTCTCGTTTGCAGATCGTTAAAAGTTCCGATTTCATTTTCTACGAAAGGAAGAATTTCTCCGTCGATCACCGTTCCATCCGGAATAACTCCAATAAACGAAGTAAATTCGGGATATTTATCTGTAACCAATTCTTCGCCGCGACTCCAGACATAAATTTCGTTTTCACGGATAATCGTCTGCGAGCGGATTCCGTCCCATTTATGTTCGGCGCTCCATTCTTCGGCATTTCCTAAGTTTGAAGGTTCGCCTTCAATTGGATACGCGAGATAAAACGGAAATGGTTTTGATAAATAATCACTGCTTTTTTCGTCCAGAATCAATTCCTGAAACGTAATGGTATTCGGATTCCAGTCTCCCATTAATTTATACGCCAAAGCATCTTCATCAATGTTTTCAGCTTTAGAAAGTGCTCTGGTCATTAATTTCTGGCTTACACCGATTCTGAAACTTCCAGTAATTAATTTGGTAAAAACAAAACGTTCATAATAATTCAGCGCCAGCCAATTGGTCTGTAAATATTCTTTTTTCTCAACGTCGGTTTTCTTTTTTAAGGCTAAAATTTCCTGAAGAAATTCGGTTAGACTTCTATCCGAATGTTCTTTTGTAGTTGGAATTACCAATGCAATGGTTTCTGCCAAATCGCCCACAATATGATAACTTTCTTCAAACAGCCAAGGCGGAATATTCGCCAATTCATTTGCCCATAAACGCAGCAAAGTGGTATTGACAGGTCTCGGCGGACGACGATGCGAAAGTATTGCAATCGTCCAGACTTTGTCTTCATCACTTGCATTCATAAAATATTGCGTCAAAGCATCTACTTTAACGGAAGTTTTATTAGAACTGTCTAAGGTTTTTATGAGTTCGGCAAAATTCTTCATGCTTTATTATTTTTTGGTGACGTAAATCTGAACACGGATGAAACGGATTCGCTATCGCAAAAACGCGGATTGGCACGGATTTTTTCTTCTCTAAAATGAGAAATCAGTTTTTTTCAGCGTCTTCGCGATAGCGAATCCGTTTCATCTGCGTAAAAATTCAGTATCATTTTAAACGAAGTTATTCTTCTTCTTTTTTAGCATCCATTTCTCCTAATTCGCCTTCGTATTGTGTATGCGCTGTTCGTGCATCATAACCCAATTCCTGTAAATACTTCGAAAAAATATCCGAGTAACCGTGCGTGCAAATCACTTTTTCAGCGCCAGTTGCTTGTATGCTTTCCAATAATCCTGTCCAGTCGCAATGATCGCTTAAAACAAAACCGCGATCTACGGCACGACGTCTTCTTGCACCGCGAAAAGCCATCCATCCGCTGGCAGAACCCGTTACGTATGGCGTCATTTTTCTAATCCACGTACTTCCGTGCGCGCTTGGCGGTGCGAGGACAATATTTCCCAATAAATCTTCTTTTTTAATTTCTGAAGTTACTCGCGTTGTCGGAGGAAAATCTACTAACGGACGCAATACGTTGGTCATATTTTCGATAGCTCCGTGCGTATATATTTTGCCGATATCGGTATCTAAATATTTCAACAATCTTTGGGCTTTTCCAAGTGAATATCCAAAGAGAACAGAGGTTTTTCCTTCGGCACGATTTTCTGCCCACCAATTGTTGATGTCGGTCATAACTTCGGCTTGCGGTGTCCATTTAAAAGCTGGTAAACCAAAAGTACATTCGGTTATAAAAGAATTGCATTTTACGACTTCGTACGGAACAGAAATTCCATCGTCTTCCGTTTTATAATCTCCGGTAAAAACCCAGACCTCGCCTTTGTATTCTACCCGAATTTGTGCAGAGCCAATAATATGTCCTGCAGGATGAAGTGAAAATGTAACACCATTTACGGTAAAAGTTTCGTTCCAGTCTTTACCTGTAACGTTAATATCGCCCAAACGATGTTTTATAATCGGCACATTGGTATGATGTGTAATGTAATTTTGATGTCCCCAGCGCGAGTGGTCTGCGTGGCCGTGGGTAATAATAGCATTTTTAACCGGTTTCCACGGATCCAGATATACATCGGCTTGCTGGCAGTAAATTCCCTTATCGTTAAACGCTAGTAATGGAGGATTCATTTTTTGAATTTAAGGGTTAAAAAATTACTCCAATGATTTCATATCAATAACAAATCGAAAACGTACTTGTTCCTTTTTAATCTGTTCAAAAGCTTTATTGATGTCTTTTATATCGATCATTTCTACATGTGGCAGAATATTATGTTCAGCACAAAAATGAAGTGTTTCCTGAGTTTCTGCAATACCGCCAATTAAAGAACCGGCTACAGATCTGCCGTATTTTGCCACTTCCATATTATTGGTTGGCGATTTGTACGGGCCAAGTAAACCAACCGTAACGATAGTGCCTCGTGGTGCTAAAAGTGAAATATATGGATTAATGTCAAAATTTTCGGGAATAGTGCAAAGCAAGAAGTCAAAAGTAGTTTCTTTAGCTTTCATTGCTTCTTCATCTTCAGAAATCAAAATTTCGTCGGCGCCAAGTTCGTGCGCTGCCTGTCTTTTTTCTTCTTTTGTTGTAATAGCTGTTACGTGCGCGCCCATTGCTTTTGCAATCATAACTCCCATGTGGCCTAAACCTCCAATCCCAATAATACCAACAGAATGTCCTTCCTGAATTCCCCAATGTTTTAAAGGCGAATAAGTAGTAACTCCAGCACACAAAATTGGTGCAGCTGCTGCATATTTAAGGTTGTGTGGAATATGTAAAACAAAGGAATCTTTGACTACGATGTGGGTAGAAAAGCCTCCAAAAGTATTGTACTCTGATCCGTCTGGTTTAAAATATCCGTTATACGTCATCGTTTGTGCAACTGGACCCAGACAAAATTGCTCTTCTCCGTGCATACAGGGCTTGCAATTTTGGCAGGAATCGATCATACAGCCAACGCCTACAATGTCATCAAGTGAAAATGCAGAAACTTCGCTACCAATTTCTATAACTTTTCCGATGATTTCGTGTCCGGGAACGCAGGGATAAATCGTATTTTTCCAGTCGTTGTTGACCTGATGAATATCAGAATGGCAAACGCCACAATACAATATTTCGATTAAAACTTCATCTGCTTTGGGTTTAAAGCGCTCAATCTGCATTTCGCTTAGAGTTTTGCCGCCTATAAGATTTCCGGAAGCTCCGTATGCTTTCGTAACAAATTTTTTATTTTCATCGTAAATAATTGGATGGATCATAACTGAAGTTTTTATGTGATTTAAATTTTAGACTGAAAATGAAAATAATCCTCTCATTTACAAAAGCTTAAATTTACTTCAGATTACCTTATAAAATTTTACACGATTATGCGTGGTTATTACAAAACTTCAATAGTAGCAATAACAGGCTTCTATATTTTAAACACATAAAAGCATAGATTTGATTACGCTAAAAAAGACGTTTCACTTATTAGAAAACACATAGCGATAAAAACAAAAATGGTTCTATTTCTTCTTTTAGAAACAGAACCAAATTAAGAATCAATTTTAGATGAAAATTATTTTTTCATTACTACAAGCTGTTTTCCTTTTTCTACAACATAAGTGGCTAATTCTACAGCATTTTCGTTGGTGTTATTTTTAGCAGCGTGAACTGTTCCTGCCGGAATAAACAATACATCTCCTGCTTTTAGCATTACGGGTGCGCTGCCTTCTACTTCGTATTCTATAGCTCCTTTTAAGACGTAGATAATTTCTTCACCCGGATGATAATGTTTTCCAAAAGCGGTATGCGGTCCAAAATCTATGGTCGCCTGTACAGCTTCTTTTCCCGGAATACTAAGATCATGTTGCTGCAAATCTGTTCTTTTTATTTCAGATTTCTGAGCATTAATTGCATTTGGAAGAATAAATAATGCAAAAATAAAAACTACGATTACAGTAGATAAAAGATTTTTCTTCGGTGTGTTTTGTGTCTTTTTCATAATATCATTAAAGATTAATTGGTTGTTTTTCAATTTGATATACCAAAGATATTGCGAAACTCTACTGTACAAAAGCATTAAAATTGGGAACTGGACCAACTAAGTTCTGAATTGGACATTTTCTTAGCTGAATTTCATAGCATAAACCAAAAAGTTATTGTAGCAACTTATTTTCACCAAAAAAATAAACAAATCCACCTAAAAAGTAGAGCGCGACATCAATCCAATCTGACGTATATCGGGGATTGATTTGTGGCAGATAATATTCAAAATAAAAAGAATAATAGGCCGCGAAACAAATTATAAAAACAAGAGGAAGTCTAAAAAATGGATCTTTTTTTAACCGCCGAATGGCAAAAGAAATTCCGCCAAGTATAATAGGCAGACACAGAAAATCATTTACATAATTATTAATAAATGATGGTAAAGGCAGCATCATTTTTTGCATACCATAGATAATCAGTGCGATAAGACACATTAAAAGATAGATTATCCTGTACATAACTTTTTGTTTAACCTGCTGCAATTGCTACAACAGCCGCTATAAGTCCGCCCACTACCATTGCCATAAATAACCAGACTGCGAATATGGCTTGAGAAGATAATCGGATAAAAGCATTTGGATGTTCTGAGGCTTTCCTTAAAAATACTTCAATTTTATTGGGTTCTTTGGTTTTGTTTTCCTCAACTTTTTTTTGAATCTTTTTTTCAGTTTCGAGTTTTCGCTTTAGCACTACATTTATAATAGCACCGCAGTTACTGCAATAATCACTGTTTACATTTACGGTATTGCATTCCAGACACTTTACATAAGATTTCTGACTCATAAAACTTCAATTTAGACTTCAATACTAATAGACGCTCTTTTGCAGCATTTTAGTTTTCGAGCAAATTTACAGATTAATTTAATTCAAATTTTAATCTCCTTTTTTTGACTTTATGATTTGAGTCATAAAATGAAGTTTTGGTACTGTTCTATTTTTGTGAATATAAATTCTAAAGCGCTTTAGTATTTTTTTAAATCGAGAAATATTTAATCCTATCATAAATATCACAAAAATGAATACCTATCAAAAAGAGCTTATCAAAGCTACTATTCCAATATTAAGAGAAAGCGGTGAAGATCTGACGAATTATTTTTATGCCCGAATGTTTAAAGCCCATCCTGAATTGCGAAATATGTTTAATATGGGAAATCAGGCGAACGGAAGACAAAAATCGGCTTTGGCAAATGCGGTTTTGGCTTACGCCGAAAATATCGAAAATCCGGGTGTTTTAATCAGCGTTTTAAAAGGAATTGGCACCAAACACAGAAGTTTAAACATTCAGCCAGAACAATATAAAATCGTAGGAACACATCTTATCGCTTCTATTGGCGAAGTTGTGGGAGAAGCGGCAACTCAAGAAATTCTTGATGCCTGGACGGTTGCTTTTTATCAGCTTGCCGATATCATGATTAATCTTGAAAAAGAAATGTACCTGGAAAATGCCTTAAAACCGGGAAGCTGGAACGGCTGGAGAAAATTTGAAATTAAAAAAATTGTACAGGAATCGGCAGAAATTAAATCATTTTATCTTTATCCGGAAGACGGAAAAGAAATCGCTGATTATCATGCAGGGCAGTTTATCAGTATTCAGGTTTTTGTACCCGAATTAAATCTTTTACAACCTAGACAATATAGTTTGTCAAGCGCACCAAATTCTGAATATTATAGAATTTCGGTGAAAAAAGAAACCGGAATTGCGCCAAATCCGTCTGGATTGGTTTCGAATACTTTACACAATAAATCAGAAGGCGATATTGTTTCGATTTCAGCGCCGGCAGGATTATTCCATTTAGAAAAAGATTCAAAAAATCCGTTGGTATTAATAAGCGGCGGTGTTGGGCTTACACCAATGTTGAGTATGTTGGAAACGAATCTGAATTCTATTCAAAACAAAAAAACAATCTGGATTCACGGCTGCAGAAACGAATCTGTTCACGCTTTTAAAAATCAAATTATCGACATTAAAAAGGAAGCTGCACATCTGGAAACGTTTACTTTTTATGATACGGTAGAAAGTCATGACGAAACTTCGAACCAAATTATAAAAGGCCGTGTTGATCTTCATAAATGTAAAGATTCTATTTTATTAGAAGAAGCCAAATTTTATATCTGCGGTCCGGAAATGTTTATTAAAACACAATATGAAGCGCTGCTTAATCTGAATGTAAATCAGGCAAATATTTTTTATGAAGAATTTGGCCCGCAGTTAATTAATTTGAATTAAAGTGAAGATTGCCAAATTGTACCGCAGTAAACCGCTCACGCAATTCCTGCAAAATTTGACAACTACCTTTTTTATCACTTTTACTTTAGCGAGTATCAATTGTGCAGACCGATCTCATTTTTTATTTTTTTGGATGCGTTCCTGGTTTGTTGCGGGATTAGTTTCAAATTTATTTTCATTTTTTATATTTTCAAACAAAAAATAAAGTTAAGAGAGCCTTCAGAATATGGAGGCTTTTTTAATTTATATCGAAATAAACTACTGGCAAATCATTAAATTTTATTGATATTTGTGTAGAAACGCTTTATTTTCAAAACAAATGAACAAAAGAATTTTAGTTGTAATCCTAATCAGTATTGTTGTCTTTTTTATTGTAAAACAATTGGTTTACAAACCGTATATGTGGAAAAAAGCAATCAACAGCAAGGAACACAAACTGCAATTGGGAAGTTTTATTTTTAGTAAACAACGCGGTTCTAACGGAAGCCAGAGTTATACCACTTATTATTTTGTTTTTAAAGTAATAGAAATCAATGGCGATTTTGTGCGTCTTTCTGTAATCCGAAAATTATCTGACGAAGGCGTTATTTCTCAGGATGATTTTTCTACGACTTCGGAGCATTATAAAGCATTAAAAGAAAATGTAAACCAACTTTTAATCACGCCAATTCTTTCTGAAGATTTGCATAAAGGCAAAGGTAGTCCGTATGAATTAAATGATTATCTGCTGGAAAAATATCCTGATTTAAAAAAGTCCAGATATTATTTTGAAGACATTCCGGCAGCAAATAAAAACAAACCTGTTCCGAAAGATCCAAATCTCTTAATCACTCATTTTGATATGGTTTATTCTAAAAAAGCCATTATTGAGGAAGGAAAACTAACTCAATGGGTTTATGATGACTTTAAAAAAGTACCTGAAATTGCAGAACGACTTTCTAATAACATAGATTTAATTCTAAATTAAGAATTTTATTTTCTTTGTAAAGCCTTGCAAACATTGGCTTTTTATTTTTATTGAAAAAATATTGTATTTTTTTTCAAATTTTTTGTCCAATTCCAGAACTTCAGTTGTCATTAGGGTATAACAATAAAAAATTATACAACATGGAAACTAGAATTAATGTATTCGAAAAAGGTCAAAAAGCATTAGGAACTTTATTTGGAATTTCTGCTTATTTGAAAAAATCTTCTCTTGAAAAATCTCTTGTTGAATTGGTAGATTTTAGAGTATCTCAAATTAATAATTGTGCGTATTGTTTAGACATGCACTCTAAAGAAGCTTTGGCTGCGGGCGAAACTGCACAACGTTTACTTGGAATCAGCGCATGGAAAGAAACGCCTTATTTTACAGAACGCGAAAGAGCCGCTCTTGCTTATGCAGAAGCTGTAAACGCTTGTGATGTTACTGATGAGGTTTACAATATCGCAAAAGCACAATTTAATGACGATGAATTGATTGATCTTACTCTTGTGATTACTACAATTAATACTTGGAACCGTTTTAACCTGGCTTTCCCTAATACTCCTGGAACTTACAGAGTAGGACAATTTGGATAAATAAATCGGCTGTTTTTATTTGGTAAAAGATTAAATTTATAGCTAAATAAAAACAGCCTTTTTTATTTCTAATACTTAAAATGTAAATTGATAACGTATAAAACATAAAGATATGAATGAATTTTTATTAATTTTTAGAAGAGATTTTACTTCAAAAGAAGTACAGCCTTCTCCAGAAGAATTACAACAGCATTTACAGCAATGGCAAAATTGGTTTGGCGGTTTGGCTGCACAAGACAAACTGGCGAGACCGCTGCAACGCTGGGACGGACAAGGTAAACTGGTAACTTCTAACAAAGGTATTACTGACGGACCTTTTGTTGAAATCAAAGAATCTATTGGCGGTTTAATTATTATAAAAGCCAAAGATTATGATGAAGCGGCAGCAATTGCACAAGAATGTCCTATTTTGAATTTGGGCGGGAATGTTGAGATTAGAATGGCATTTTAAATATTAATTTCCAAATTTTTAAAATTCCAAATTCCAACTTTTACGAACTGTTTTGTCATTCTGAGCGAAGTCGAAGAATCGTAAGCAGCTCCGTAAAGTAGATCCCAATCTTTGTAGAGCTTCTGGCAGATTCTTCGACTTCGCTCAGAATGACAAATGCAGAAAATTGGAATTTGGAATTTTTTATATTGGAATTTGATTTTATATTGGGATTTTCATTAAAATTGGAATTTGGAATTTTCAATATTGGGATTTACATTAAATTTGGAATTTACTTTCATTCTATGAACAATCAAGAACTCATACCAAATTTATTCCGAACCGAATATCAAAAGATCGTTTCTGTTCTCTGCAGTCTTTTTGGGATTCATCATATCGAAATTGCCGAAGATATTGTGAGCGATACTTTTCTTGTGGCTACTGAAACCTGGGCGATAAAAGGAATTCCAGAAAACCCAACGGCCTGGCTTTATACGGTTGCCAAAAATAAAACCAAAAATTACTTTAAGCGAAATAATGTTTTTGAAACTAAAATTGTTTCCGAAATAAAATACAATTCACCACTCAATAATCCTGAAATTGACATTGATTTGTCTGATCAGAATATTGCAGACAGTCAATTAGCCATGATTTTTACGGTTTGTAATCCGTGTAATTCAGACGAAGCCCAGATTGCGCTTGCGCTGAATTTATTATGCGGTTTCGGAATTAATGAAATCGCCGATGCTTTTCTTTCTAACAAAGAAGTGATTTATAAAAGAATTAATCGCGCAAAAGAAAAACTGAAAGAAGAAAATATTAAAATTCACAACCCAAATAATACTGAAGTTAAAGAAAGAATAAACACGGTTCTTAAAACGATTTATCTGCTTTATTCTGAAGGCTACTACTCTATTTCTCAAAACACAACTTTGCGCAAGGATCTTTGTGCGGAGGCAATGCGTCTTACTTATTTATTAATTCAAAACGAAAGCACTAATCTGCCCGAAACCAATGCTTTGATGGCTTTAATGTGTTTTCATTCTTCGAGATTTGAAGCCCGAACGGCGGAAAACGGCGAAATTATTTTATATGAAGATCAGGATCAATCGCTTTGGAATCAGGAATTAATTGATCGCGGGACTTATTTTTTAAGTAAATCTTCTACGGGAAATACACTTTCTAAATATCACCTTGAAGCCGGAATCGCCTATTGGCACACGATTAAGGAAGATACTTCCCAGAAATGGGAAAATATCCTTGAATTGTTTAACAATTTGATTATTCTGGAATATTCACCAATTGTAGCTTTAAACAGAACGTATGCTTTATCGAAAGTAAAAGGCAAAAAAGAAGCTATTGTTGAAGCCGAAAAATTGAATCTAAAAGAGAATCATTTCTATTACTCTTTATTAGGAAATTTATATTTGGATTCTGACCCTAAAAAAGCGTTACAAAATTTTGAAATTGCATTAGGTTTAGCCAAAACTGCAGCAGACAAAAATGTCATTTTTAGAAATATTGAGCAATTGAACGAAAATCTATAATATTATTTTTTTGGATGCTTGTTATTACATTTTTATTTGATTTTATATAATTCTCATTTTTTCCGTTTAATTTATTTTTTTAACACTATTGAGCCTAAACAGCTGTTAAATCTTTATAAATGTTAATGAAAAATATTTTTAATGCCGTATATTTGAGTAAACAGAATATACATTATCGTGCAAAAAGAGAAAAAATCACATAGTTTTATATTTCCCAAAACTCCGACAGGAATAGACGGTCTGGATGAGATTACTGATGGAGGTTTTCCTAAAGGAAGACCTACTTTAATCTGTGGCGGTGCCGGCTGCGGGAAAACATTATTATCAATGCAATTCCTTATTAAAGGAATTACAGAGTATAACGAACCGGGAGTCTTCATGTCTTTTGAAGAGCCCTCACTTGACCTTACACTCAATGTTAAATCACTGGGTTTTGACTTGGAAAAGCTAAAAGCAGATAAGAAGCTTGTAGTAGATCATGTAAGAGTAGAAAGATCTGAAATTGAAGAAGCTGGCGAATACGATCTTGATGGTTTATTCATCAGGTTAGGTCATGCCATAGATTCTATAAAAGCAAAGCGCGTTGTGCTGGATACTATAGAATCTTTGTTTGCAGGTCTGGACAATCAGGCGATACTGAGAGCCGAATTGCGAAGATTATTTCACTGGCTTAAAACAAAAGGCGTAACAGCAATTATAACGGGAGAACGCGGCGAAGCAACGTTAACAAGACAAGGTCTGGAAGAATATGTTTCTGACTGTGTGATTGTTCTCGATCATCGTGTTATTGAACAGGTTTCTACCAGAAGACTTCGTATTGTAAAATACAGAGGTTCTACGCATGGTACAAACGAATATCCGTTTCTTATTGATGAGGAAGGAATTTCGGTGCTTCCGATTACTTCTTTAAAACTGGATAATGAAGTCTCTTCAGAAATTGTTGAGACTGGTGTTCCGGGATTAAACGAAATGTTTTACGGAGGCGGTTTTTATCGTGGCAGCAATATATTGGTTTCGGGTACAGCGGGTACTGCCAAAACTACAATTGCCTGTTATTTTGCTGCACAACAATGCCAAAAAAATGAAAGAACCATTTATTTTGCATTTGAAGAATCACCACAGCAATTGGTTCGAAACATGAAATCTATCGGACTTGATCTTGAAAAATACATTAAAAAAGGAACTTTACAGATTCATTCTTCACGTCCGTCGCTAAATGGTCTTGAACTGCATTTGCTTACGCTTCGAAAATTAATAAAGGATTTTAAACCTACTACTATAATTATTGATCCTATTAGTAATTTAATTTCTGTAGGTAGTGAACACGAAGTACGATCTATGCTCGTAAGACTTATTGATATGCTTAAAGTTAACAATATTACAGCGCTTTTTACTTCATTAAATAAACATACGGATCAGTTTAGACCCGATCTTGCAGAAGAATCTGTATCCTCATTAGTGGATACATGGATAACGGTACGCGATATGGAAGGAATCGGAGAACGAAACCGCGGTGTATTTATTGTAAAATCGCGTGGTATGGGCCATTCTAATCAAGTACGTGAATTTGTAATTACAAATCATGGAATTGAATTATTAGATATCGAATTAGGCCCTCAAGGCATTCTTACAGGTTCTGCAAGAAAATCAAATCAGCTAACCAAAACGATGTCTAGTCTTAAACTTCAGCAGGAAATAGACCGAAAGGACAGAGAAATTGCGCGTAAACGCAGAGTGCTTGAAGCTAATATAGAGGCTCTTAAAAATGATTTTGAATCTGCTCAGGAAGAATTGAGTATTCTAAAAGCAAATGAAGAATTGCAAGAGAAACTGACGCCGAAAAAAAAACAGCTCTAAAATGAAAAAAGAAGTAGCCGAATGGCAATTATTGCTTTATATAGCGGGACAAACGCCAAAGTCAATAAAAGCTCTCGAAAATATAAAAAAATATGCCGAAGAACATTTGGCAGGAAAATATAGTATCGAAATCATCGATTTGCTTAAGAATCCACAATTGGCGGAGGGCGATCAAATTTTAGCGGTTCCTACTTTGGTTAGAAAATTTCCAGAGCCTATTCGTAAAATAATTGGAGATCTTTCTAACGAAGAAAGAGTGCTTGTTGGTCTAAACATAAAACCCTTAAAATCGTAACAATGGATGATTCTTCTGATAGTAGACGCGCTGCCAAACATAGATTTAAACTTTTTGTTTCAGGTATGTCTGTAAAATCAGGTCGTGCTATAGAAAATCTGCGCAAAATCTGCGATGAATATCTGACAGATGATTATGAAATTGAAATTATAGATATCAGTCGTGACAAAGAACAGACTATCTTACATCAAATTGTGGCAATACCAACTTTAATAAAAACACATCCTATACCGCTAAGAATGATTCTTGGAGATTTATCAGACAAGGAAAAGGTATTAAGGATTTTAAATATCAGTAAATAATTTGGAGCATAAGAGTAAAAATATAGAATCCTTATTAGAAGAAATTGCCTTACTAAAAGAACAACTTTATGACTCAAATAGTATTATTGATGCTATTAAACATGGAGATGTTGATGCTTTGGTATTGCACAATGACGGTGTGCCCCAGCTTTACTCGCTGGAAACTGCCGATTATACTTTTAGGCTTTTAATCGAAAAATTTGGACAGGGTGCCTTAAGTATTTCAAAAAACGGACTAATCTTGTATTGCAACGATTACTTCGCAAAATTGGTAGGTATTCCTTCCGAAAAAATAATCGGTAATTATATTTATGAATATTTTGATAATCCCGAAAATTTTACCGCAATAATAGAAGCACAAAAATACGGGGTTAATACACACGAGATTTTATTTAAAACAGAACAGGAAAAAAAGACTTTTCCTGCCTATATTGCTTTAACAGATCTCGAGCCCGCCGTACAGGGAATTGGTGTTGTTGTTACCGATCTTACCGAAAAGAAAAAACACGAAGAAGCTTTATTGCATCATCAGGATGAACTGGAGGAAAAAATCAATGAGCTGAATAGAATCAACAAAAACCTTGAGGAATTTATTCATGTTATATCGCACGATTTGAAAGAACCGCTGCGAAAAATTGTTATGTACAACGGAAGAATCGACGGAAGCAATCTTACCGAAATGGATGCAAAATCGCTGAACGTAATGAAATCTTCGGTTTTACGATTAAATTCTCTTATTGATGATTTGGTTAAATATTCTTCTCATACCACACAAGAAGATCGCACAGCTATAAATTTGGCCGAGATTATTGCTGAAGTAAAAGACGATTTAGAAATTATAATCTCTGATAAAAAAGCACGTATCGAAATTGGAAATTTACCATTAATACGCGCTTCAAGAGTACAAATGCGCCAGCTTTTTTCTAATCTTATTTCAAATGCCGTAAAATACAGCAAACCGGAAATTGCGCCAGTAATAGAAATTTCGCAAGTTGAAAACTTTAAGTCCGAAATGTCAAATGAATCTAGTAAATTTGTGAAGATACAGATTAAAGACAACGGTATTGGAATGGAAAAGGGTCATCTCATGAAAATTTTCACTATCTTTCAGCGCCTGCACGCCAGAACCGAATATTCGGGAAATGGTATAGGTCTGGCAATTTGTAAAAAAATCATGGAAAACCATTCGGGAAATATAACTGTAGAAAGTGAACTGAACGAAGGGACGACATTTAACCTCTTTTTCCCCATATTGTAAAAATGCCGCAACAAAACAATTTACATATTATTATTGCCGAAGACGACCGTGATGATGCTGAATTAATGTGTGAAACATTCAATAAAAATCCAAATTTTACAAAAGTAAGCCTCGTAAATAATGGTGAAGAATTATTAAATTATCTTAAAAACGATTCTAACCATGTTCCTGATGTTATTCTTACCGATATCAATATGCCAATTCTCGACGGCATAGAAGCACTGCAGGTTATCCTGAATAATAATGATTTAAAAACTATTCCTTGTTTTGTATATTCTACAAGCATCAATCCGGTTTATAAAGAAAAGTGTGATTCGCTTGGCGTAAAAGCATATTTAATAAAACCGTATTCTTTTGAAGCTTTTGAGGAAATTCCAAAAAACATCCTGAACATTATCGAACAAGAATAATTTCTGATGAACGGCCATAATTTTTTTGAATCTAATTATAAAAAACTGGGATTTCTTGTTCTCAATACAGATGCTATAGATGAGGTTAATGGCGATTATTACAAACCTTATATTAAAGTCCTTTATTTACCCGAAAATTATTCGATAACCATCGATTTTAAACATTACAAAACCACTTGTTCTTCCCTCTTTTTTATCAATAGCAATCAATATGTGCAAATTGAAAAAGGCGGTAAACAGCAAGGTTATTTTATGTATTATAACCGCGATTTTTATTGCGTGCAGATTCATGATGCCGAAGTTGCCTGCGATGGTTTGTTGTTTAATAATATTTTTGAAATGCCAATGACGGCATTGCCAGAAAAAGAAGTTTTATTTATAGAAAGCATCTACAATCAGATTCAGGAAGAATTTGATGCGCCGGATTCTTCACAGGAAGAAATGATTCGTACCTATTTAAAACAACTTATTATAAAAGCAACCCGAATCTGGAAAATACAACAATTGGGCGCTCTAAATGATGAACCATCAAAAGAAATGGATTTCTTTAGGGATTTCAGCCGTTTGGTCGAAATTCATTTTAGAACCAAACACACCGTTGCCGATTATGCTGATATTCTGGGTGTTGCCCCAAAAACATTATCCAATAAATTCAACCGATTAGAATTATCACAACCCAACGATATTATTAAAGACCGAATTATTCTGGAAGCAAAAAGGCTTTTGGGTTATTCTTCGTTAAGCGTAAAAGAGATTGCTTATCAACTCGGATATGAAGATCCCGCTTATTTTAACCGACTTTTTACCAATAAAGTCGGTGACACTCCTTCAAATTTTAAGAAAAAATACCTTCAAGGGAAAAATGTACAATTAGAATAGACTTTTATCTATTTTTAGAGCTTTATTACCGCCATATCTTTGTCCTATCAAATTAACTGATACACATTCTAAAATATGAAAGATAAAGCTAAAGCCATTTTAAACGGCAAAATTCTAAACGGACACGGACCTCCAATTTCCGAAAAATTCCGTACATCAAAAACATTATTCAATTTACATTTCTAGCCAAACAATCTGATAATCAGATATTTTAGTTTACAAAAAACACTTTTGGCAAAACTTTTTTCTTAACTTTAAAAACATTTATCATGAAAACTATAAAATCAATACAACAAGGTTTTTTCATTATCGCATTATTAACTCTTAATACAATAGTAATGGCACAAGAAAGACAATACAAAGGAGAACAAGACCCACAAATCTTTACAGAAGTTAGAAGCTTTTTGAAAGCTTTAAATTCTGGTGACGGAAAACCATTGGAACAATTAAGCGTTGCAGATGCCCGCGGCGTATTAGTTGGAGCACAAAAATCTGTAGAAGTAGATTATTCTGGAATTGAAGAGTCTGAAAAAGTGATTTCTCAAAACGGACTTAAAGTAAAAATTCACATTACAAAACCAAAAGGCGCTAAAGCAGATGCTCCGGTATTTATCTTTATTCACGGCGGCGGATGGGTTTTAGGAGATTATCCTACTCATAGAAGATTGGTGAGAGATTTGGTTGTAGAAAGTGGTGCTGTGGCAGTTTTCCCAGATTATACTCCGTCTCCAGAAGCACAATATCCGGTTGCAATTAATGAAATTTATGCTGCTATTCAATGGGTTGCCGAAAACGGAAAAGAAATTGGTGTAAACGGTAAAAATCTTGCTGTTGTTGGAAATAGTGTTGGAGGAAATATGACTGCTGCGATTACTTTGATGGCAAAAGACAAAAAAGGTCCTCATATTAAATTACAAGTTTTATTATGGCCGGTAACCGATGCTAATTTTGAAACTGAATCTTATAACTCTTTTGCAAACGGAAGATTCCTGACTAAAAATATGATGAAATGGTTTTGGGATAATTATTTGCCAGACACTAAAAAAAGAAACGAAATATACGCTTCTCCATTACAAGCAAGTTTAGATCAATTAAAAGACTTACCTCCTGCACTAGTACAAACTGCTGAAAATGATGTTTTAAGAGATGAAGGTGAAGCTTACGCAAGAAAACTAAACGAAGCCGGAGTTCGTGTAACTTTAACAAGATACGCTGGTTTGATTCACGATTACGGACTTTTAAACCCAATTGCTAATGTTCCTGCTGTACAGACTGCAATAGAACAAGCTGCGGTTGTAATTAAAACTACATTGAAATAAATAACACACAACATACTTTTAAAAAAGGGACTGGTTTAATACTTGTCCCTTTTTTTGTTTTAGGTTTCAGGTTTGATTTTAGATTTTAGATTTTAGATTTTAGATTTTAGATTTTAGATTTTAGATTTTAGATTTTAGATTTTAGATTTTAGATTTTAGATTTTAGATTTCACTGTGCGGGGCTTCGACTTCGCTCAGCCTGACAAACGAGAACTAGACTAATAATAAATGTCATCCTGAGCGTAGTCGAAGGATAACCTCATTTCAAACTTGAAACTTGAAACCCGAAACCTGAAACAAAACCTAAAAACTTAATTTTTAATCAAATGATTAAAAAAGTTGTTTAAATAAAAAATGTTCTTATCTTTGCCTTTGAATTATAAATAATCATGGCAAAAAAGAATTTAGACGCAAGTACAGAAGAAAAAATAATTGAAGCTGCCCGTAAAGTTTTTACACAAAAAGGGTATGCCGCAACTCGTACGCGTGATATTGCCGAAGAAGCGGGTCTAAATCTGGCGTTGCTGAATTATTATTTTAGAAGTAAAGAAAAACTTTTTGGATTGGTAATGGCCGAAAAAGTTGCTCAGTTATTTGGTGTAATTGCCCCTATTGTCAATAACGAAAAAACTTCTCTTGACGAAAAGATCGAACTTATTGTTCCTGCTTATTTGAGTGTTTTACTGCAAAATCCTGGTCTGCCACTTTTTGTTTTAAGCGAAATAAGAAATAACCCGGAACATTTTAGTAACAGAGTTCAAGCTGGTAAATTATTAAGCCAGTCGCATTTGGTAAAGCAGCTTTTAGAAAAACAACCCAATATAAATCCGATTCATTTTATCATCAACTTAATGGGAATGTGTATTTTTCCTTTTATCACCAAACCAGTTTTTGAAGCTTCGGGATTAATTAATGAAAATTCTTTTACCCAATTAATAGAAGAAAGAAAGACTTTAATCGTAAAATGGATTAAAGAAATGTTAGACAGCTAAATTTTTTTGGAGTAAATTTAATCAAATGATTAAAACAATAAATTAAATATAAAATTCTATATATGAAAAGGTTACTAATACTATTTGTCTTTTTTTCGACAATAAGTTATGCGCAGGAAAGTGCAAAACTCTTAAAACTCGATGATTGCTATAAAATGGCAGAAGAAAATTATCCGTTATCAAAAAAACGAGAACTTATTGCAAAAAGCGGTGAGTTTACAATAGATAATATTGCAAAAGGATATTATCCAAAATTTGATTTTAATGCTCAGGCAACGTATCAATCGGATGTTACCAAAGTTCCGGTGAGCATTCCCGGAACTACAATGCCAATTCTAAACAAAGATCAATATAAAGCTTACGGCGAATTGAATCAGGTAATTTATGATGGCGGTAACATCAAACAGCAAAAAGATATAACAACATCTCAGACCAAAGTGCAGCAACAACAACTGGCTGTAGATTTGTATTCGGTAAAACAAAGAGTTACTGATATTTACTTCGGAATTTTGATTTATGAAGAACAGCTTCGTCAAAATGAATTACTTAAAAACGATATTTCTATCGGAATGAAAACGGTTGAAGCGCAAATTAAAAACGGAACAACTTACAGAAGCAGTTTCGATTTGCTTAAAGCGGAATATCTAAAAGCCGATCAGCAGGCGATAAGCATTCGCAGTTATAAAAAAGCCTATCTCGATATGCTGGGTCTTTTTATTAATGAAGAATTAGCTGCAAATACAAAATTAGAAACGCCACAAACAACGCTGAATGTTCAGGAAATCAACCGTCCGGAATTAGCACTTTATAATTTTAGAAACGAAAGCTTTGAACTCAACAAAGAAACTATTGATGCCGGAAACCGACCAAAATTAAACTTCTTTGTACAAGGCGGTATTGCCAATCCTGCGCTGAATTTCTTAAAAGAAGGTTTTGAATGGTATTACATTGGCGGGCTTCGATTGAATTGGTCTTTGACGGGTTTGTATACTTCAAAAAAACAAAAAGAAATTATTGATATTAATAAATTAGAAGTTGAAGCCGAAAAAGAAACTTTTCTTTTTAATACCAAACAATCTATCAGACAACAAAACGGCGAAATAGAAAAACTGCAGGAATATCTTAATTCTGATGATGAAATTGTTGCTTTAAGAGGCAATGTTAAAAAAGCTTCTCTGGCACAATTAGAAAATGGTGTGATCAGCACAGATGATTATCTAAAAAATGTAAACGACGAAAACGAAGCCAAACAAAACAAAATCATTCATACAACCGAATTGCTTTTGGCACAATACAAACAAAAATTAATAACCGGAAATTAATCTAAGATGAAAAATATATTATTTACAACAATTACAGTATTGTTACTCACTTCTTGTTCTCAAAAAAATGATTTTGACGCTTCTGGAAATTTTGAAGCAGATGAGGTTATTGTTGCTGCACAGCAAAACGGCGAATTAACATCCTATTCTGTTCAAGAAGGAATGTTACTAAAACAAGGCGCAAAAGTTGGACAAATTGATGTGCGAATGGCAGAACTGCAAAAAGAGCAGATAAAGGCAAGTATTAGTGCTTTGCAGGATAAAACAGCAAATCCAAACGATCAGGCTGAACTTGTAAAACGTCAGTTGCAAGTACAAGAATCGCAATTGGCCCAGCAGGAAAGAGAACGCAGACGTACCGAAAATTTATTAAAAGCAGATGCTGCAACGCAAAAACAACTTGATGATATTAATGCCGGAATAGATCAATTGCGCAAACAAATTGCCGTAACAAGACAACAAATAAAACTAAATACCTACAACACCAATACACAGAACAAAAGTATTTTGAGTGAAAAAGGGCCATTAGAAAAAACAGCCGAACAATTTCAGGAACAAATTGATAAAGGTCAAATTATAAATCCTATTAACGGAACTGTATTGGTAAATTATGCGCTTCGCGGTGAAATGCAGGTTATTGGCAAGCCTTTATATAAGATTGCAAATACAGACACGCTTAATTTGAGAGCGTATATTATTGGAACGCAGCTTACCAATATTAAAGTAAATCAGCAGGTAAAAGTTCGCATTGATCAAGGTGAAAAAGAATATAAAGAATACACGGGAACAATAATATGGATTTCGGATAAATCTGAGTTTTCTCCAAAAACAATTCAAACCAAAGACGAAAGAGCCAATTTGGTTTATGCGATTAAAGTAAAAGTCAAAAATGACGGTTTTCTTAAAATTGGAATGTACGGCGAAGTAATCTGGTCTAAATAGAAAAATCATGATTTCAGTAAGTGTAAAAAACATAACGAAAAAATATGGTGATTTAACTGCGGTTGATGATGTTTCTTTTGAAGTAAAAAGAGGAGAATTGTTTGGCTTAATTGGCCCCGATGGTGCAGGAAAAACATCTATTTTTCGTATTCTCACTACGTTATTGCTTGCCGACAGCGGAACAGCAACTGTTGAAAATCATGATGTTGTAAAAGAGTATCAGGACATACGAAATAAAGTAGGTTATATGCCTGGGAAATTTTCCTTATATCAGGATTTAACCGTTGCAGAAAATTTAAATTTTTTCGCTACTATTTTTGGAACTACAATCGAAGAAAATTACGATTTGATCAAAGACATTTACGAACAGATAAAACCTTTTAACGATCGTAGAGCCGGAAAATTATCCGGCGGTATGAAACAAAAACTGGCTTTATGCTGCGCCTTGATTCATAAACCCGAAGTATTGTTTTTAGACGAACCTACAACCGGAGTTGATGTTGTTTCGCGAAAAGAATTTTGGGAAATGCTGGATAAACTCAAAAAACAAAACATCAGCATTGTGGTTTCGACTCCGTACATGGATGAAGCAAAACTTTGTGATCGTATTGCCTTAATTCAGAACGGAAAAATAATGTCGGTAGACAAGCCAGACACTATTGTAGAGCGTTATCCTAAACCGCTTTTTGCAGTTAAAGCTAAAAATATTTACAAACTACTGGAGAACTTACGTTCTGATACGGCTGTAGAAAGCTGTTACGCTTTTGGTGAATATTTACATCTGACATTAAAAGCAGAAGATGATAAAGAACAGACTGTAAAAGACTTAGCCATAAAATATAATCCCGAAGAATTGGAAGTACTAAAAATTACTCCAACAATCGAAGACAGCTTTATTAGACTGATGCGCGAACAACAAACCACAAACAATATAACAGAAACATCTAATGGAAAATAAAGCAATAGTCTGTAAAGATTTAACCAAACAATTTGGCGATTTTAAAGCCGTTGATGGAATTTCTTTTGAGGTTGAAAAAGGCGAAATTTTCGGTTTTCTTGGTGCAAACGGCGCAGGAAAAACTACAGCTATGCGTATTCTCTGCGGTCTGTCCTACCCGACTTCTGGCTCGGCAACTGTTGCAGGTTTTGATGTCTATAAACAGCAGGAACAGATTAAAAAAAACATTGGTTACATGAGTCAGAAATTTTCTCTTTATGACAATCTTACCATTTTGGAGAATATTGAGTTTTATGGCGGTGTTTACGGGGTTCCGCGCGACGAAATAAAAGTACGAAGTGCAGAACTGGTTGCGACTTTAGGTTTAGAAAAAGAAGCAAAAAAACTCGTTGGAGCACTTCCGTTGGGATGGAAACAAAAATTAGCTTTTTCGGCAGCCATTTTTCACAGACCGAAAATCGTGTTTCTAGATGAACCAACTGGAGGTGTTGATCCTTTAACCAGACGTCAGTTTTGGGATATGATTTACAAAGCCGCTGCAGACGGCATTACGGTTTTTGTTACCACACATTATATGGACGAAGCTGAGTATTGCAATCGCATTACTGTAATGGTAGACGGCCGTGTAGAAGCATTAGACACGCCAACGAATTTAAAAAAACAGTTCAATACCCATTCTATGGATGAGGTTTTTTATCAACTGGCCAGAGGCGCCAAAAGATCTGGAGACTAAAATGAAACAGTTACTCGTATTTATCAGAAAAGAATTTTATCACGTATTCAGGGATCGCAGAACTTTGCTTATACTTTTTGGCCTGCCTATTATGCAAATCGTACTATTTGGTTTTGCTTTAAGCAGTGAAGTAAAAAATATCGGAATCAGTATTCAGGATAATGCCAAAGATGCAGATTCTGAACAGATTATCGCTAAAATAAAATCGAGCTCTTATTTTCATGTAAAAGATCCTATTTTAAATTATGCCGATATTGAACGTAAATTTAAAGACGGAAGCATCAAATGTGCTATTATTTTTCCGGCCAATTTTGGTTCCGATTTATATAAAACCGGCGGTGGCAAAATCCAGATAATCGCAGATGCTTCAGATCCAAACACAGCCACAATTGTGACCAATTACCTGAGTTCGATTATTAATAATTATCAACAGCAGCTCAATCCTAATACACAAATATCGTATCAAATAATTCCCGAATTACGACAGCTTTATAACGAAGAACAAAACGGTTCGCTTAATTTTATTCCCGGCGTTATTGCGCTCATTTTTATGATTGTGAGTACGGCGCTTACTTCTGTTGCAGTGGTTCGCGAAAAAGAATTGGGAACTATGGAAATATTATTGGTATCGCCATTTAAACCCATTTTGGTTTTAGTCGCAAAAGCAATTCCGTATTTGGTGCTTTCGCTTCTCGATTTCATTATTATTTTACTGCTTTCTGTATTCTTACTACACGTAGAAATCCGCGGAAGTCTGCTATTGCTTTTTGCAGAAAGTATTCTTTTTATTATCACTTGTTTGTCGCTCGGACTGCTGATTTCTAATATAACCGACTCCCAGCAAACTGCCATGCTTTTATCTATGATGGGCATGATGCTGCCAACGATGTTATTGACTGGTTTTATGTTTCCGATAGAAAATATGCCCTGGATATTTCGTGTAGTCTCGCATATTATTCCTTCCCGATATTATTATGCTATTGTAAAAGCTGTGATGCTAAAAGGACTCGGATTTAGTTATATCTGGAAAGAGACACTGGTATTGATTGGTATGTCGACCGTATTATTGACACTTGCATTAAAAAACTTTAAAATCAGGCTATCATGAAAGTATTGAGATTCATTTTACAAAAAGAATTCCGCCAGATATTTAGGGATAAAACAATATTGGCGATGATGTTTATCATGCCGACAATTCAGTTGATTATCATGCCTTTGGCGGCCAATTTTGAAGTCAAAAACGTGAATGTAGCGTATGTAGATAATGACCACAGCAGTTATTCACAACAATTAATCAATAAAATTGCAGCTTCAGGATATTTTATAATTGCCGGAAGTCCCAGCTCTTACAAAGAAGGTTTAAAAATGATAGAAGACGGAGATGCAGATTTGGTTCTGGAAATTCCGGCTGGTTTTGAACGTAATTTAGTTCGCGAACACAGTCAGAAAGTAAACCTTTCTGTTGATGCCATTAACGGAACAAAATCTTCACTCGGCGGCGGTTATTTAATGTCTGTTATTGCAGCATTTAACAGTGGTTTAGATGTCAATATTAAATCGCCAACAGGAACTCTTTCAAAAGAAAATGCCAAAATTGTAATCGACAGTTCAAATTGGTACAACCCTCGCGCAGAATATAAATATTATATGGTTCCGGGAATCTTGGTACTGCTTCTTACTCTAATTGGCGGTTTTATTACGGCACTTAATATTGTAAAAGAAAAAGAAATTGGTACAATTGAACAGATCAATGTAACGCCAATTAAAAAATGGCAATTTATTTTAGGGAAACTTATTCCGTTTTGGATTGTCGGAATCATCGTTTTTACCGTCGGATTAATCGTAATGTATGTGATATACGGCATTTTCCCAAAAGGAAGTTTATTGGTTTTATATCTCTTTGCAGCAGTTTATCTTATTGCTTTATTGGGACTTGGCCTGCTCATTTCGACTTTTGCAGATACGCAACTTCAGGCTATGTTTATTGCCTTTTTCTTTATGATGATTTTTATGCTCATGAGCGGATTTTTTACCAGTACAGACAGTATGCCGGACTGGGCGAGACAAATGTCGAATTTTACTCCTGTAACGCATTTTATTACTGTAGTCAGGCTCATTGTCCTCAAAGGAAGCGGTTTTGCTGCAGTAAAAACAGAATTACTCTATTTAATTGGTTTTGCCTTTTTATTGAATGGACTGGCGATTTACAATTATAAGAAAACGAGTTAACACACAAATAATAATTAAAATTAAATAAAATCCACAATCTTTGTCATCCTGACGAAGGAAGGATCTCCGAAAGTAACTCGACAAATATTAGATTATTGTTGCGGAGCTGCTTGCCTTCCTCAGGATGACAAAAAAGAAAGGATGACAAAAAGGATGGTAAATTAGCGTGGAATCCCGCATGCGATTTCTCCTTTCGTCGAAAGGACAATACTTTGAGTATATTGTTTTATACTTTAAGTATATTTATAATTTAAATAAGAACAATCGCTCTATTTTTTATTGAATGATTTTCTAGTCCTTCATAAGCCTCTTCAATAGTTTCAAAAGAATAATCTGTATCATTTACTACAGCTTTTAATTTTCCTGCATTCGCCAATTTAGTTGCTTCAGTCAAAATTTCAGCATGATGTTCTATGTTTTCTCCTGTAAGAAGCGGCATTAAAGTAAACACACCAGAATACGTTGCGCCGCGGAAAGAAAGCGGTGCCAGACTGTGTGCTCCCCAACCCAAAATACTCACTACATGGCCTGTATATTTTTTTACAGCTTTAAAAGAATTATCCAAAACTGCGCCGCCAACAGTATCCAAAATGACATCAAAACCTTTTCCTTCTGTGTAAAGCTCAACATATTCTTCTGGCAAAACTGTATTATAATCAATTGCTGTAACTCCGTAAGCTTGTATTGCTTCCAAATTTTCGGCGCTTCCTGTCGCATAAATTTCGGTACCAAAAGATTTTGCAAGCTGTATTGCGATGTGTCCAACACTTCCCGCACCGCCATGTATTAAAACTGTCATTCCTTTTGCAATTTTTGCTCTATCAACTAAACCTTCCCAAGCAGTAATAAACGCCAACGGAATTGCTGCAGCTTCTTTAAAAGATAATGTTGAAGGTTTAATTGCCAATAATCTTGCATCAACCGCAGCATATTCTGCCAAAGAACCCTGAATTCCGGCAATACCACCAGTCATTCCGTACACTTCATCACCTGCGGTAAAACCTGTTACATTTTTACCAACGCTTTCTACAATACCAGCCATATCAATTCCTAAAATAGCAGGAGTCGAAACTTGTGCGTGTGCTGCTTTTCCAGCTTTAATTTTTGTGTCCAGCATATTTACACCACTGGCTTTAATTCTAACCAAAACTTCGCCATCTGCAGGAACTGGTTTGTTTATATTTTTGATTTTAAAATCTGATCCAAATTCTTCTAAGACAAGTGCTTTCATTTTTTTTATATCTAATGTTTTTTTTTGTTTGAAATCTACAGTACAAAATTCTACAATATCTGATTGTATTTTGTTGTATATTCGTGTAATAAAAGTGTATAATCTTGTTATGGTAAACGATGTCCTGTACGAACCTTTTCAATTGGTTCTTAAAGAGTTATTAGACGAATGCCCTAGAGGCGAACACATGCACAGTTTTTTTGAACTTGTATATATTGTGCAAGGCAGCGGCATACAGCACATCAACAATAATACATTTACGTATAAAGCCGGACATTTGTTTCTGTTAACTCCCGACGATCTGCATAGTTTAGATTTTGAAGAACCAACGCAATTGTTTTTTATCCGATTTAATAATTACTATTTAAATGGTGCTTATCAGCAGGAATTATTACAGCGAATCGAAATTATCCTAAAAAATGCTTCGCATGAACCGGGTTGTGTTTTAAAGAATGAAGACGATAAAATTATGATTCATCCTTTAATGAATGCCATAATTAAAGAACATACCAAAAGAGGTTTGTATCATAAAGAACTGCTTTCGCAATACATTAATACTTTGCTGGTTATTGTGGCAAGGAATATTATGATGAGTCTTCCCGAAAAAATTAATGATCAAAGTGACCAGACTGTTGTTCGTATTTTACAATATGTACAGGCGAATATTTATGATCCGGAAAAACTAAAAGGACTTCATATCAGTAATAAATTCGGAATTTCTGAAACCTATCTGGGGCGTTTCTTCCGAAAACATACGAATGAAACTCTACAACAATATCAGACCAATTATAAACTGAAATTAATTGAAAACCGATTGCTAAATACGGATATGCGTATTAATGAAATCGCAGCCGAATTTGGTTTTACCGATAAAAGCCATTTTAATAATATGTTTAAAAAGAACAGAGGCGTAAACCCAACGGAATATCGCAAAATGTTTAAAGGTTTTGAATATGTAACATGATGGTACACGGATAAAACGGATTCGCTATCGCGAAGACGCGGATTGACGCGGATTTTTTTTAAAGTAGATGATTAAAAATCAGTTTTTATCTGCGCCTTCGCGATAGCGAATCCGTTGTATCCGCGTTCCCTTTATTCTGATTTATTTCAGGCTTTCTCAATCTTCCAACATCATAAATAATTCAAAAGAATCAAATAATAATCGAAAACGCATAAATAATAATTGGGTGTATAATACTTAAAAACATATTATACATTTGTCTCGCCACAACCAAAACAAAACCAAGTGAGATCCAAATTTAGTATAACCGTTTTCTTTTTGTCTGCTCTTTTTTGCAGCATTTCTAATGCTCAAAACGGCGCTATCGAAAATTTAAAAAAAGCAATTAATCCTGCTAAAACAGATACGGTTACAGTAAACCAATACAATAAACTAGCCGATTTATACAAAGAAATTGATACGGATTCTACTTTGTTTTTTGCCGAAAAGGCAAGCATTATCAGCAAAAAAACAGCTTATAATTTTGGTATCGCAAATGCTTGTCTCAATAAAGCAAATGCTTCTATTCTTTTAGGAAATTATACTAATGCTTTACAATATCTAAAAACGGCTCAAACCGAATTTACAACTGCGCTTCAAAAAAATTCCAATCAAAGAGAAATAAAGAAAGGTTTGGCGCGCGCTTATGCTAATTCTGGTGTTGTACATTCTGAACAAGGCAATTATATGCCGGCTTTAAAAAATTATCAGCAGTCTTTAAAAATATATCAGGAACTTAAAGAAAAAAGAAGTATTTCTAAGTTGATGAACAATCTGGGAATTTTGTACAAATCGCAGGAAATTTATCCTAAAGCATTGTACTATCTTACAGAAGCTTATAAAATACAAGTAGAACTTAAAGATGAAAATGCTCCGGTAACTTTGACCAATATTGGTGTTATTTATTTTGAATTAGGCCAATATCAAAATGCTTTTAATTATTATGAAAAAGCAAAACTGGGATTTAATACTTTCCCAAACAACCGTGGCGCTGCTCTTTTAAACAATTACTTTGGAGATTATTATAAGAAGCAAAAAAATCAGGAATTGGCGCTTTCTTATTATCAGCAATCTTTGGATTTATACGAAGAAATTCAAAATAAATTTGGCGCTTCTTATGCTTTATATAACATCGGATTGTTGCTTCAGGAACAGAAAAAATACAATGAAGCACTTCCATACGCGTCCAAATCATTGGCGTATGCGCAGGAAATTGGCGCTTTAGACCAGACTTTTCATACCGAAGAATTATTGAGCGACATTCAAGAAGCTTTACACAATCCTGCCGAAGCTTTATCTCATTATAAAAATTCAATTAAAATTCGCGACAGCATTAACAATGAAGAAACGAAGAAAAAATTTGCCGAAGCTGAATTGAATTATGAGTTTCAGAAAAAAGAAACTTTGCTTTCTGAAGCGCATAAAAGAGAAATTCAATTGGTTGTCTTTTCTATATTGGGCGGTTTATTAGTCTTGGTTTTAGGTTTTGTACTTTATACCAAAATGCAGGTAAAAAGACAGCTTACACTCAAAAAAGAAGTGGCAGAATACGAGCAGAAAGCATTGCATTTGCAGATGAATCCGCATTTTGTTTTTAATTGTCTGAGTTCGATTTCTAGTTTTATTGTTCAGAATGGAACCGATTCGGCATTAAAATATTTATCAAAGTTCTCCAAATTAATGCGTCTTACACTCGAATATTCTAAAGGTTCATTGATTCCGATTGATAAAGAGATCGAGAGTTTACAGAATTACCTGGAACTAGAACAGCTTCGTTTTCATGATAAATTCGAATTTACAATTGAATCTTCAGAAAATGTAGAATTTAATATGGGATTACCGCCTTTATTGATTCAGCCTTTTGTAGAAAATGCCATTTTGCACGGCATGGTTCCAAAAGAAGGAAAAGGAAAAATCAAAGTCAATTTTGATGTTCAGCACGAACAACTTGTCTGCACGATTACCGATGACGGAATTGGTTTGTCTGAATCTAAACTTTTAAAAGAAAATTCAGTTACGGCACATCAATCTATGGCGCTCGATATTACTAAAAAACGATTGAAGATTATGGAATCGATAACTTCTAAATCGGCAAAAATTGAGATTGTTGAACTGAATTCTGAAAATCAAAAATCGGGTACAAAAGTTACTTTGTACCTGCCTATACAATACATACCCTAATAATACGACCATGATAACAGCATTATTAATAGACGATGACAAACATTTACGAACGGGCTTAAAAGCACTTTTGGAGCGCTACACTAATGATATTTTTATTGTTGGAGAAGCCGAAAGCGTAAAGACAGGAATTGCTGCAATTGAGAAACTACGTCCGCAGGTTATTTTTCTGGATATTCATTTAACAGACGGAACTGGTTTTGATATTTTAGAAAGAATTTCGCAGGTAAGCGGAAAAATAAAAGCGCATATCGTTTTTATTACAGCTCACGAACAATATGCATTAAAAGCTTTTAAATTCAGCGCATTAGATTTTATTCTAAAACCTGTTGATCCCGAAGAATTACAGCAGACAATGGCCAAAATAAAAGACGCTGTCGGGAAAAATAATTCGTTTGAAAACATTGATTTGCTGTTGGAAAACATTCGAAAGAAAGTCGATAATTTTAAAAGAATCGCTTTATCTACGAGCGACGGAATTCATTTGTTTGAAGTTTCGGATATCATTCGCTGTGAAGCCAAAATCAATTATACCCAGTTTTTTATCAAAAACCACAAACCTGTTTTGATTTCTAAAACGCTTAAAGAATATGAAGAATTATTGGGCGAACATGGTTTTGAACGCATTCATCAGTCACATTTAATTAATTTATCTTACCTAAAATCGTATATCAAAACAGACGGCGGTTATGTAATTATGGCCGATAATGTAAATATTCCGATTGCACAGAGTAAAAAAGAAAAATTACAGGAATTGATTAATTCCCTTTAATAAAAAGACCCCAGCTATTTTCTAACAATACCCAAACCAAATCATTATGAGAAAAAAATTACTCTTATTGGTATTTCTTTTTACCGGAATGGTAAATGCACAAATACTTACTTTTACTGATCCTACTTTTAAAGCTATGCTTGTAAATGGCGGTTCGGCCAACATTACAGCTTATTCCGGAGGTTCTCCGGTAACCAGAATTGATACTAATTTTGACAATCAAATTTCGACCGCAGAAGCTGCAGTTATTGACAGACTTTGGATAGAAGGCGCTAATGCTAATCAAGTAACCAACATTCAGGGAATTGAAGGTTTTACCAACTTAACTGATTTAGGTTTTAGAGAAATTAGTGTAACCAGCATTAATCTAAGCGGTATGCCGAATTTAAAAACCTTTTTCTGCAAAAGTCCAACATTGGTTACGGCGACGCTTTCGGGTTTTACTGCTGCAACAACTATTACTTTACAGGAAAATCCGTTATTAACAACATTAAACATCTCGAATTGTCCAAGCTTGACTACGATTGTAGCACAGCAAAACGCAGTTTTCTCAACGCTGAATGTTAGTAATTTAGTGGCATTAAAAACTGCTTATTTTGCAGATAATCAACTTACAGCTTTAGATTTTACAGGCTGTCCGAATCTGGAATATTTTAATGCCACCAATAATAAAATTACTTCTATTAATGTCGCTGGTTTGAGTAAATTGACAGATATGAGTATTGAAGACAATCTCACTATTACGTCAATAAATGCTGCCGGATGTACGCTGCTGAATTTCTCGCCTGCAAGATTTGGACAAAACCATGAAGTTGTAACCGCAGATTTTTCTAATTGCTCCAGTTTACAAAGAATTTCTTTTGCCAATAATAAATTGACTTCTTTAAATCTTTTGGGTTGCAGCGCTTTAACCAATCTTGATGCCAACGATAATAATTTGAATACTTTGAATGTTTCGGGTTGTACTGCATTATTAAACGCGGCGATTTACAACAATAAGCTTACCGCTTTAAATTTAAGTACTTCGCCTAACTTGGTAGAATTGAGAGTAAATAATAATTTAATTTCAAATTTAAATCTAACGGGTTGTGTAAATTTAGAAACCGTGAATTTAAATTCAAATCAAATTCCATCGATAAATCTTTCTGGCAATACGCATTTAAAAGTTTTAGAATTAGAAGATAATCCAACTACTTCTTTAAATCTTTCTGGTTGTACAGCTTTAACGACTTTAAATATGCAGACTGCAACAATTGCCAACGGAGATTTCTCTAACTGCTCGGCTTTGGCTTCTATAAACAATACGAGCGGTTTATTAAATTCTGTAAATGTTCAGGGTTGTACGGCACTTTCTACACTTTCTTTGTCTGGATTATCTGGTCAGATTGCACCAATAACAACACTGAATACCAGCGGACTTACGAATTTAAAAAGCGTCAATATTGGCTACACTAGTCTTACGGGAATTAATCTTACTGGCTGTGGCGCTTTAACAAATTTGTTTTGCTTGTACTCGCCTATTACAGCACTAAATTTTTCTGATTCGCCAAATATCGAAAATTTAAATGTTACCGGCACAAAATTACAATCTATAGACATTTCTAATTTGAAGAATTTCCAGTCTTTGTCTGCCAACGATATTCCGACTCTGGAAACACTTTTTGCCAAAAATGGAAAAAACGAAACGTTATTTTTTACTGCATCAAAGACGGCTCTTAAATTTGTTTGTCAGGATGAGGTTAATATTACTTCAACCAAAAATTATTTAAACAGTTTAGGATTATCAAGTACTGTGGTCAATTCGTACTGTACTTTTACTCCCGGCGGTAACTACAATACTGTTACAGGAACTATCGCTTTTGATTTAAATAATAATGGCTGTGATGCGTCTGATCCTAAACAGCCCAATGTAAAAGTAGGTCTAAACGACGGTACTGTACAAAGTGAAGCTTTTACAGAAGCTAACGGAAAATATACGTATTACACCGGCACAGGAAATTTTAACATTGTACCGCATTTAGAAAATCCAACGCTATTTTCTATTTCGCCTGTAAATGCATTACTAACATTTCCGGACATTAATAATAATGTGGCTGTACGTGATTTTTGCATTACTGCGAATGGCTCTCAAAGTGATGTTGAAATTGTAATCGCTCCTATTGCGCCTGCAAAACCTGGATTTATGGCGTGGTATCAAATTGTAATTAAAAACAAAGGAAATCAAGCCGTAAGTGGTAATTTGAATTTTACTTATAATGAAAATCTTTTACATTATGGAATTGCGACGCTGGCGCCAGATGTACAAAATCCGGGTGTTTTGGGTTGGAATTACACAAACCTTCTTCCTTTTGAAAGCAAAAGTTATTATGTAGGTTTAAATGTAAATACACCAACGCAAATCCCGCCGGCAAATTTGGGTGATATTTTAAATTTTTCTGCGACTGTAAATCCAATTGCAGGCGATTTTTATCCGACAGATAATGTGTTTAATTACCACGAAACTGTAGTTGGATCATTTGACCCAAATGATATTACTTGTCTTGAGGGCGAAAGTGTTTCTCCGAGCGCGATTGGTGATTATTTGCATTATGTTATCAATTTTGAAAATACCGGAACGGCCGATGCAGAAAATATAGTAGTAAAAGTAACTATTGATGCTACAAAATATGATGTGAATTCGCTTCAGTTGATTGCTACTTCACATCCGTCAAAAACGATTATTACGGGAAATGTTGTTCAGTTTATATTTCCTAATATCAATTTGAGTACATCTAAAGAAAAACCAATTGGCGGACACGGGAATATTTTACTTAAAGTAAAAACATTGCCAAATCTGGTTACCGGCGATCAGGTTGAAAAAGGTGCGGAAATCTTTTTTGATTATAATGCTCCTATTGATACCAATACGGCAGAAACGATTTTTAAAGCTTTAGGAATTAAAGATTCTCAAGAAGATAAAAGTATGGCGCTTTACCCAAATCCGACAAAAGGAAATGTAAATATCAATTGTGATTCTGCGATAAAAACTATCGAATTGTTTGATGTGCAAGGCAGAATTCTGCAAACAGTTATTGAAGACAGTAATTCGGCACAATTGGATATTTCGAATAAATCAAACGGTCTATACTTTATCAGAATTACTACTGATGCTGGAAGTAAGGTTGAGAAATTAATTAAGGAATAATTGTTTTTTTAGCCACTAATTGCACGAATTGCACTAATTTTTTAGCCACAGATAAAAGGATTCTTTTATCTGTGGTTATTTTTTTGACACTAATTATTTTTTGGCCACAGATTAGACAGTTTTGCACAGATTTTTTTAATCTTTTTAATCCTTTAATCTGTGGCAAAAATAAAAATTAGTGCAATTCGTGAAATTCGTGGCAAAAAATAATTCGCAGCAAAAACCTTTTTAATAATAAATATTCAAAACAATATTTGATTTAGAAGCATCGATTATTTTTTCCAGTTTTTTAAAGAAAATTTCGTTTACCATTGGGCAACCGTGACTTAAAGCAATGTAATGATCTTGCTCTTCTTCTGGCACTGCGGAATAAGAATGTAAAACAATAGCTCTTTTTAAAGCGTTGCTGTTTGTCGGGTCGAGTCCGGATAATTTATAGGATTTTCCAAACATTCCTTTGTACGATTTTCCAATCGTATAATTTCCGAGTGAAGTGCAGTTGGAATTGGGTTCGTTGCTAAATTTTAGATCACCGCGTACAGCAGTTTCAGAACCTGAACCATTGGCAACCAATCCCTGATCGAGAATTTTATCATTTACAAGATCGTAGACAAAAAAACGGTTTTTGCCCGATTTAATTCTCATATCAACCAAAAAAGCAATTTTGGTATTGTAGGCACCACTGGCGTTTATTAAAGCTTTTACTTCTGTAACCTGATTATTAAATCGTTCGATTTCTGTATCTGAAAGCGTTTCTATTTTATTGTTGGGATTTGGATTTCCAAAAAAAGTTGCCGTAACAAATAATAGTATATTAAATAGTTTCATAGAGTGTGGTATTTTAAAGCGCTAAAAAATTCTTTTTTAGAACATGCAAATTTACCACGAAGCGAAGCACTCAATTAGCTATTAAAAGACTGAAAAACAAAAGAATAAGACTTATATTGAAATACATATTATTTTCAAAATGCTTTTTATTTTTTTTGATTCTACTTTTACATTTAAATCATAAAATCATTTCAGATCAAAAAATAACTTAAATTTGGACTATTAGATTCTTATTATTTTTTCCCTTTTAAACAGTCCAGATGTTAAGACCTTGGCAATTTGAAATTCAATTAGATAAAAAATCAGACAAAGCACTTTATCTGCAAATTGCCGATGCCATAATCTTTGCCGTTAAAACAGGGAAATTAACCAACGGTAATGCATTGCCGGGAAGCAGGCAATTGGCATCTTTATTAAGTGTTAACCGAAATACTGTAATCGAAGCCTTGGATGTACTTATTGCAGAAGGCTGGCTTATTACAATTGACCGTAAAGGAACTTTTATTGCCGATATACTGCCCGAAATTATCAATACTGAAACTCAAAATCTAAAGATTAAAGCGGAAGCAGAAGAACAAAAAATGCGTCTTATTTTTGACGACGGTCTTCCTGACAGCCGTCTTGCACCAATGAACGATCTGGCGCGGGCGTATCGGGAAATCTTCAGCAGGAAATCACGCTGGCAGATTATGGGTTACAGCAGCGAACTGGGGCATCCTGAATTTAGAAAAGCTATGGTGCAGATGCTTAACTTTAAAAGAGGAATGAGTATTCTGCCCGATCAAATATGTATTACGCGAGGCAGTCAAATGGCAATGTATCTCGCATCGCATTGTTTGTTTGAAAAAGACGATTTTGTTATGATCGAAAACCCCGGATATAAACCGGCCTGGGAAGCTTTTGAAAATGCTGGTGCTAATCTGCTTCCTGTAAAGATTAATAAAGACGGTCTTGATATAGACCAAGTTGAAAAATATCTAAAAGAATACAATCGTATAAAAGCGATTTATGTTACGCCTCATCACCAATTTCCAACAACGGTAACTTTATCATTAAAAAAGAGATTACGCCTTATAGAATTGTCCAATCAGTATGGTTTTACCATTATCGAAGACGATTACGACAATGAATTCCATTTTGGCCAAAGGCCAATATTGCCTATTTCCAGTTATAGTTCACTGCAAAACTATATTTACATTGGCACATTAAGCAAAATTGTTGCACCGGCATTGCGTATTGGTTATTTGGTAAGTTCGCTGGAAAACATTCAGAAAATAGGAAAACATAGAAAAATAATCGATGTGCAAGGCGATAATATTATGGAAGAAGCAGTTTTGAGCCTTATTAACGAAGGCAAAATCAAACGTCATCTCAAAAAAACAAATCTAATTTATAAAGCAAAAAGAGATCATTTTGAAACTCTTTGCAATCAATATCTCAAAGACAAAATTACATTTACAAAACCCGAAGGCGGTTTGGCATTTTGGATTATTCCAAATTCTGATGCCAATGTTTCTGAAATTTATCAGTTACTTTTAGCCAAAGGAATTAAAATAATGAATCCGGAAAATTTTAGTTTTGGCGAAACTGTTTCCGGTTTTCGTTTAGGATATGCTTCTTTAACAGAACAACAAATGGAAGAAGGAATTATTGCACTTTCTAAACTTTTAAAAACAAAAAAAGACTGAAAGAATAACTGCTTTCAGTCTAAAACCAACCAATTCTAAGATAAAAAATTAATTACAGTTTTCCATTTCAATAATAGAAAAACCATTTTCTCGTACCTGATTTTCAATTTCTACAGGTGCTTTATCAATATGGCAGAACCTGCATTCTTTAGAAGATAATTCCTGCCCATCTTGTGCAACAGATTTTAGATATTTTTTACCATATTCAAAAACCTGTTCTGCATCTTTTGTCTCTTCATCAACCAAAATATCAAAATGCATAATTTTGCCGTCTTTTCGGGTTACATACGTATCCCATACTGCTATTTTCATAATGTCTTATATTAAATTTATTGCCTTAAAAAACTATTGATCCAATCATTGCGTTTTCATAAGACAAATTTACAACGCCTCTTCAATTTTAAAACAATCCAGTTTTTCTATTAATTCCCCGTAACTGGTCCAGCTTTTTCAAAATTGAATTTGATTTGAATTTTGATATTGAATTTGAATTTGAATTTGAATTTGACATTGAAATTGACATTGATATTGATATTGAATTTTATAAAACTGGACCATATACAATGCGCAAAACTGGATCAAAAAAAGCATCTGGAAAGGATTTAATTTTGCGGTATGAAAAACGATATTCTTATTAATTTAAAAGAAGTGCATAATCGTATAGAAAACGCGTGTCGATTATCTGGCAGAAATCCGGATGAGGTTTCGCTTTTGCTTGCCACAAAAACTGTTTCGGCAGAAAAAATATGTATTGCCATAGAAGCCGGAGAAACTTTAATAGGCGAAAACAAAATGCAGGAACTTCGTGATAAAGATTCGGACTTAAAAGATTTAGGAGTCGAACGCCATTTTATAGGGCATTTACAAACCAATAAAATAAAAGATGTTCTTAAATATGTTACCTGCATTCAGTCTTTAGACAGGCTCAGCCTTGCCGAAGAACTCGACAGACAATTACAAAATCAAGGAAGAACACTTGATGTTTTTGTACAGGTAAATACGTCGTATGAAGAAAGCAAATTTGGTCTTCCTCCAGAAGAGGTTTTAGCTTTTATTAAAAAAATAAAAGAATACAAAACTTTAAATATTAAGGGTTTAATGACAATTGGTTTATTGGATGTTGATAAAGAAAAAATGCAGCCTTCTTTACGATTATTAAAAACAATTCGGGACGAAATTTACAATGCCAAAATTGAAGGTTTAGAAACTTTAAAACTTTCTATGGGAATGTCTCAGGATTTGGAATTGGCTATTGCCGAAGGTTCTAATATGGTGAGAATTGGAACATCAATATTTGGAAACCGCTTTTTGGGTAAAGAAATATGGAATGAAAATATTGCAGAATAAACCCTAATTTTGCAGCAAATAAAACGCATATGAATCTGCACGAACTTACCGTAATTGATACCGAAAAAATTGCTTTAGACGATTTGCTTTTCAGCGAAGAAAACAAAACTGCTTTATTACAGACCATAAAAGAGCATCAATATCTGGAAGAATTAAAAAAGTACAATCTTAAGGTTGATAATAAAATACTGCTTCACGGAAGTTCTGGTTGCGGCAAAACATCGGCAGCTAAAGCGATTGCCAATGCATTAAACAAAAACATTGTGATCATAAACCTCAGCACTTTGATTAATGCAAAAATTGGAGAAACATCCAGAAACGTAAAAGCAATTTTTGACAAAGCAATTCTCGAAAGAGCCGTTTTATTTTTAGATGAATTTGACCAAATCGGAAAAAGCCGTGAAAGCGATGATAAAGATGTGGGCGAAATGCGTCGTTTGGTAAACACTATTATTCAGCTTTTTGATTATTTGCCTTCTGAAAGTTTACTGATTTGTGCAACGAATCATTTTGAGGTTTTGGATACTGCATTATTGCGTAGATTTCAAATCCGATTAAAATTCGAAATGCCATCAGAATCAGAACTCAATCTTTATTATGATAAAATTCTGGTTGGTTTTCCAATTCATTTACAGCAGATTGAGCGTAAATATAAAATCTCGTATGCCGAGGCGTTGGATTATATTCATACTAAAATGAAAAAACAGATTATTGAGGAATTAGAGCTTCGTGATTTAAATACAAAAGTCCAATTTATTTAGAATTGGGCTCTTTCATTTTATTTAATTTGCTCCTGAATATCTTCCTTTATAAATTCCCAATATTTACCTTTTAAACAAATTGGATCAAAATCATTATCTGCATAAGTAAAATCAGTAAAGTTCTTGATAATTTGACTTTCATCATGAGTATATTCGCATCTTATTTTATGAAGAGAAAGCATTTTTTGAATATCGTATGTTGAAAAAAGTTCATGGAGATCCCAAAAATCTTTTTTGCGTCCGCCTCTTAAAACAACATCTACTTTCATTGCGATAATTTCTTCAAGAGTTGCCATTCGTACTCCTTCTACTTCTATATATGGCTCAATAAATTTATCCATGCTATAATAGACATCCAGCTTAACCGTATTTTCATTATCTGTTCCAACGATATATGATTTTCCCATGCCTGGAAGTCCTCCAAATCCAGTATCGACATAATTGAAATTGTTATGAAGATATTTTTCAATAGCATCAAAATCTACTGTTCCATAATCATCATCTGTAAAAAGATCAATATCGACAGATAATCTGTGTCCTAGCTGAAGACTTAAAGCTGTTCCGCCTACTAATCTGAAGTTTTTAAATTCTACAGCATTCATTAATTCCAAGAGACATTTCTTAAGTTGATCATTAACAGTTTCCCAATGCATCATAATTCCTAACTCCTATTTTTAACTGTACTTTTTCTAATAACCGCTTTTACTTTTTGAAGTCCGTAAAAATTAATTATTTCCTTTTTTTCACTAAAATTACCGCGCTCAAAAACTCTTTTTATAACGGCAAATGACTGAGTCTGCCAATCAATAGTATCTATATTGGTATCCCAAAATAAGCTTTTTCGAAGTAATGAAAGATTGGGTTTAATCAATATTGTTTTTTTCTTTTCTATTTTAATATCGTAGTATACTTGCAAAATAGAAAGTGTACCTTCTTCTAATTCAAGCGCGTTTTCTACTTTAAGAGCTAACGAAGTACTTATTCCTCTTTTTCCTTTAATGACAGCATTAAAAGTTTGTGGATATTCTAAAATTGAAAGCGCAAAAGGTCTTTGAGCAAGATTTCTTTTTTTTAATTCTCTCTCAATGATTGCTCCAGGATGAATTCCTTTATATTTTTCGATAGGCAATTTCATATTACAAATATAAGCAAAAATGTTTACATTAAAATAATTGCTTTTTACTGTCCTGTATTTTTATCAAAATGCCATCATTCCAACCACTTTCTTATTTTAATTCTATAAAATCTATAGAGTTTATTACGATCTCTGTAATTTTCTCACTTTTAAACACTTTATTCCGCAGCGTTAAAACCTCAAATTACTCAAGATATTGACGTTAAGCCAACTTAAATCAGATAAAATTGCAAGTTTTCAACTTATCTTTGCTCGAATATTTCATTTTTAATAAAAACTTAGAATAGAATTCTCAAAAAATAAAATGATCGAATTAAAAAATATAAGCAAATCTTTTTCGACAAAGCGTGGTACATTTCATGCGTTAAAAGATGTCTCGCTTCAAATTCCGCAAGGGTCTATTTTTGGCATTATCGGAACTTCTGGTGCCGGAAAAAGTACACTTATTCGTTGCGTAAATCTTTTAGAAAGACCAGATTCCGGTGAAGTAATTGTAGACGATGTTAATCTTTTGCAATTATCATCAAAAGAACTAACCTTAAAACGCAGAGAAATCGGAATGATTTTTCAGCATTTTAACTTGCTTTCGTCTCGTACAGTTTTTGACAATGTTGCTTTTTCTTTGGAATTGGCCGGAATTTCTAAAACTGAAATTCGCCAGCGTGTAGAAGAACTTTTAGAATTGGTTGGCCTTACAGAAAAGAAAAATGATTATCCTGCAAGTTTATCCGGCGGGCAAAAACAACGTGTTGCCATTGCGCGTACGCTGGCAAATAATCCGAAGGTTTTACTTTGCGATGAAGCTACAAGTGCATTAGATCCGGCAACGACAAGATCAATTCTCAATTTGCTTAAAGACATTAACAGCAAACTTAATATTACCATTTTGCTTATTACGCACCAAATGGAAGTTGTGCGTGCCATTTGCGATACGGTTGCGGTTATTAGCCACGGTGAAGTTATTGAATACGGAACTTTGAGCGAAATTTTCACCAATGCTCAAGATCCGATTACGCAGCAATTTATTGCTTCTGCTCTTCATGTTGATCTTCCTCAGTTTTATGCCGATAAATTAAAAACAGATGGGTCTGCAGACAGCAACACTTTATTGCAATTGGAATTTACGGGCAAAAGTACCGATGAACCTTTATTGACTCAGGCTGCAACAAAATTCGGTATCAACGCTAGTATTGTAAGCGCGCAAACTACATATGCAGGAACAACTCGTTTAGGAATTCTTTTGGTTGATCTTTCGGGAACGACAGAAAACCAAAAACTGACTATCGAATATTTTAAAGAAAATCATATTAAAACTCAAATCTTAGGCTATGTCTGAATCTGTTATAAATTTATTAATACAAGGCACCTGGGAAACTATTGTCATGACTTTTGTTTCAGGATTTTTCGGTTTTGTATTGGGTTTGCCTGCCGGAATCTTTTTGTTTCTGACCAGAAAAGGGCAATTGTTACAGCATCAAACTATTAATCGTTTACTTTCTATTACAGTAAATGTTTTTCGTTCTATTCCTTTCATTATTCTAATTGTCTGGATGATTCCTTTTACCAGAGCACTTATCGGAACTTCGATTGGTGTGAGTGCTGCTTTAGTGCCACTAAGTATTGGCGCAGCTCCATTTATTGCACGTTTAGTTGAAAATAGTCTTTTGGCTTTACCGCAGGGTTTAATAGAAGCTGCAAGAGCTTTGGGCGCAACGCCGTTACAAATTATTTTTAAAGTATTGCTTCCGGAGGCTTTACCTTCTTTAATAAATGCGGCAGCTATAACTTTTATCACGCTTGTTGGTTACTCTGCCATGGGTGGTGCAGTTGGCGCAGGCGGATTAGGACAAATTGGTTATCAATACGGCTACATTGGTTATGATAGTACGATTATGAATACTGTTCTTATTCTGCTTGTTGTTTTGGTCTTTATTATACAATTTGCCGGAGACAAACTTTCAAAATATTTCGATCACAGATAATAATTTTTAAAACTAAAAAAATGAATTTAAAAAATAATATAATTGCCGTTTCCTTAATCGCTTTGGCTGTTTTAACAAGTTGTGGCGGACCAAAAAAGAATGATCCACATCATATTTCTGTTGGCGTTTCTTCTGGGCCAGAATTTACAGTTGCTCAGGCAGCACAAAAAGTGGCGAAAGAAAAATTCGGTTTAGAAGTAGAATTAATTCCGTTTAATGATTATGTAGTTCCAAATGAAGCTTTAAGTCAGGGCGATATTGATGTAAATGCTTTTCAGCATCTTCCTTATTTAGAAGAACAATCAAAACAAAGAGGTTACAAATTAGCAGTTGTAGGCAAAACATTTTTGTATCCGATTGCAGCGTATTCAAAAAAAATAAAATCAATTAAAGATTTAAAAGACGGAAGCACAATTGCAATTCCAAACGATCCTACAAATGGCGGACGTTCTTTGTTATTATTACAAAAAAACGGACTTATAACACTTAAAGCCGGAACTGGTTTATTGCCAAAAGTTATTGATATTGTTGGAAATCCTAAAAAATTAAATATCATAGAATTAGAAGCACCTCAACTTCCTAGAGTTTTAGACGATGAGAAAGTAACTATTGCTGTTATCAACAATACCTTTTCTGCTCAGGCAGGTTTAGTTCCGTCCCGCGATGCTCTTTTTGTAGAAGGAACAGATTCTCCTTATGTAAATTTAGTAGTTTCCAGAGAAGACAACAAAAACGAAGAAAAAGTAAAACAATTTGTAAAAGCTTTTCAATCTCCAGAAGTTGAAAAAGTTGCAAAAGAGCAATTTAAAGAAGGCGTTATTAAAGGTTGGTAATTTGGAATATATTAGTCCTTAGTTTTTAGTACTTAGTGACTGGGACTTAGGACTTAGGACTAAAAACTAAGAACTAAAAACCCATAAAAAAACTCCTGTTCAAATAAATGATCAGGAGTTTTTTATTGAGAATTGAATGAATATATAGATTGAGAACTAAATCTCGCGTTTTATTATTTTGCTACAACTAAACCTCTTGTAAGCCAGCCTTTTTTGTTTGCTGTTGCAATTGCATAAGGCGCAATCCAGAATAAACTAAAAGTATAGAAAATGCTGTACGAGTAAGCCCAAAACGATTCTGAAACACTGTATCTTTTAGCATAAAATAATGCTGAAAAACTAGACAATATCAATATTCCTAAAAAGGTTGAACTTAAAAACAATAACGGATGTATGGCAATAAAAAAGAACATAAATAATAAGAACGGATACGTCATTACGATTTTAAAGAACTGATTTACAAACAAAAGTCTTGCTCCAAATTTTGATTCTTTTCTAAAATCTGTAAAAACATATTTAGCCATTGCTAAGTTTTCACGCACATTACTTCTACTCCATCTGATAAACATTTTGTACAAACCAGTATATTCTTCAGGAACATTTGTCAGTACAATTGCATTTCTTTGAAACAATACATGTTTACCTTGTTTTAAAATCATGTTTGTCATCGCGCGGTCTTCGCCAATATCAGAAGGTTCACCCATAAAAGTCTGATTGATCCATTCTGGAAGACAAGCAAATACTGCATCACTTCTGTAAGCAGCCAAAGCTCCCGGCGTACATAATACAGAACCTAACATACTTTCTGCAGAACGCTGAAATTCAAAACTCATTACAAAACTTACATTCAACATTTTTGGAAGAATGGCTTTTTTACTGTTCAAAACCTGAACATTTCCGGCAACTGCTCCACATTTATCGTTTACAACAAACGGACTCACTAAGTTTCTTAAAGTATCTTTTTTCACAATAGAATCACTGTCTACCGTTACAAAAATTTCGCCTGTTCCCAGATTAAACCCACGGTATAATGCGTGACGTTTTCCTTGATTTTTTGCCTGCTGATAAATCGCTAAACGATCTCCTAGTTTTATTTTTGCTTCCTGCATCCAATACCAGGTATCGTCTTTACTTCCGTCATCAACTGCAAGAATCTGCAATTTGTGTTCTGGATAATCGCTGTTTGCTAAACTTAATAAAGTATCCCAAACTAATTTTCCTTCATTATATGCAGGAACAATTACGGTTACAGTTGGCAATAATTCATCTGAAACAGATTCGATTGGTTTATAACGCAAAAACAAATACGAATTATAAAGAAAAACTCCGGTCTGAAAAAAGAACAACAATCCTGTAATAACTAAGAATGGTAATCCCCAAGCCGAATTTATTCTTTCGATCTGAAACTGATCAAAATCGGGTTGTAATTGATAAACAAAAAAAGCTCCGGCAAGCATTAGTATAAATGTGCCGATTAGTACTGCTATACCAAACGGACTTGATGGCCTTTCTACGCTTATTTTTGATGATTTGGTTTTGGTTCCGAATAAGGAACTATTTAATGAACTTTCGTTAATAACGGAATCGCTATTTGAAGAATAAAATTGTTTTGATAAAATTGTTTCGCTTTCCATGTTCTTTTCGTCTATTGATTTCTATTGTTGGGCTTTTATAAAAATTTCTTTCCTATTGATTAATTCGAGAAAGAATTTGATACTATCACAATTTACAAGCGTTGTGCCAAGATGAGTTTTGACTGAAATAGAGCGAATTAGCCTAATATGCCACAAAAAAAGTGTATAATTTATACACACTTTGTACCCGCAGTATACAAGAATTATTGATTTTAGACTTCAGATTTTAGACTTTGAATTTTATTGAAGACTTTAGATTTTTAATCGGGAATAGATTTATTCTGCTTGCTTTGATTGGGATTACTTCAAGTCTTGGAATTTGGAATTTAAAGATTGGAATTTACTTTTAAGTTTTGGAATTTGGAATTTAAATATTGGAATTTTATTTTTGAGTTTGTTTTAAGACTTTATTTAAAAAGAATCTTTGCTTGAAAAATTATCGATTCTTGTTTAAAAGAGTTAAATTTATCGATATAATTTTCGATTTTAGTAGTATAATAAACGCTGTTTTCGTTTAATAATTTATTAAAATTTTTACCTTACTCACAATGAACAATCAGATTTACAATCTTTTACTGGCTGATGATGATGAAGATGACTGTGATTTTTTTAAAGATGCACTCGATGAGTTATCGCTTGCTGCCACTCTTATAATTGTTAATGACGGTGTAGAACTTATGAATTATTTGGCTTCTAATCCAGATAATTTACCGGATATTCTTTTTCTTGATTTAAATATGCCTCGCAAAAACGGACATGAATGTCTGAGAGAAATTAGAGCAATAGATGCTTTAAAAGATCTTCCTGTTGCCATTTTTTCTACGTCTTTAGATACCGAAATTGTTGATTTAATGTACGAAAAAGGAGCGACTTATTACATTCGCAAGCCCGGCGATTATTCTAAATTAAAAAAAGTAATCGAAAATACACTTATTACTGCTTACGAAAATAACTTTAAAAAGCCTGCCAGAGCAGATTTTATACTACAACCCTAAACAAGTTTTTTGGAATGAACCACAAAAAAAAGGAACATTATTTTCTAGCCGATGGCGGAGAAATGGGTGAATTAATGCGTTCCAAAGATTGGAGCAAAACACCCTTAGGTGATCCTGAAGAATGGCCAAAAAGTCTTTGTACTATGGTCTCGGTTATGCTCAATAATCCGTTTGGGATGTATATTGCGTGGGGAAAAGAACTTACGCAACTCTATAACAATTCCTTTCATCCAATTTTAGGTTCAATCAAACATCCTGATGCTTTAGGAAATAGTCCGAAAGAAACTTTCTCTGAAATCTGGGAAACTATCAGCGGTATGTTTGATGCGGTAATGAAAGGCAAAAGCATCAGCAATTCAGATTTTATGGTTCCATTAAACCGAAATGGATATACAGAAAACTGTTATTTTGATTTTTCGTATAGTCCGATTAGAAACGACGATGGTGAAGTTGGCGGCGTTTTGGTTACTGTAATAGAAATTACGGAAAAGAAAAGAGTTTCGGATGCGTTACGATCAAGTAATGAACTATTCTTAAATAATATTACAGATTTAAATCTGGCAAAACAAAAAATAGAAGAAAGCAACAAACGTTTCCGTGATACTGTGAAGCAGGCTCCTGTGGGCATTACTATTTTGCGCGGACCTGAATTTATGGTCGAAATGGCAAACGAAGCGTACCTAAATTTGGTAGCCAGAGAAGAAAGTACTTTTGTTGGCAGACCTTTGTTTGATTCGCTTCCGGAAGTAAAAGAAAGTGTAAACGATTTACTTACCAATGTTTTAAAGACCGGAATTCCCTTTCATGGAAATGAACTTCCGATTCCGTTAAACCGATACGGAAAAATTGAGATTTATTATTTTGATTTCCTTTATCATCCTTTACAAGAAGAAAATGGAGAAATTTCGGGAATAATTGTGACGGTTACTGAGGTAAGCGAAAAAGTGGAAGCCCGAAAAAAAACCGAGCAAAACGAACAACGTCTTAATATTGTGGTTGAGGCGAGCGAACTGGGAACTTGGGAATTGAATTTAAAATTAGGAGAACTTACATATTCGTCAAAATATCTTGAAATTGTTGGCGGTTATACCGAACATACAGTATTAACACACGAACAATTATTACAGCATATTTATCCTGATGATATGCAGATTAGAAATAAAGCATTAAAAGAGGCTTTGGTTTCTGGTGTTTTAAATTATGAAACCCGAACGATCTGGAAAGACAACTCTATACATTGGGTAGAAGGAAAAGGAAAAGTTTTTTATGATGAAAACAACGAACCGGAAAAATTAATTGGAACTGCCAGAGATATTACCGAAGAGAAAAATTACCAGCAGCAAATAGAAGAAAATGCCAAAGGATTTAGAAATCTTATCATGCAGTCGCCAGTGCCTAAAGCAATTTTGCGTGGACCTGATATGGTGATAGAAATGGCCAATTTTGTTTTGCTGAAAAATATCTGGAAAAAAAAGGAAATCGATGTGCAGGGAAAAAAAATTCTCGCCGTATTTCCAGAACTTCAGGAACAAAAATATGCAAAACTGCTTCAGGAAGTTTATACAACCGGAAATGTACATGCTGAATCTGAGTCTTTGCTTTTTATTAGCGGTAATAATAAAATTGAAAATTTTTATGTTGATTTTGAATTTGCTCCGCTGCGAGAAAACGATAATTCTATTTCGGGTATAAAAATGACTCTTATTGATGTTTCTGAAAAAGTGGAAGCCCGAAAAAAAATAGAAGAAAGCGAATTACGATTTCGATCTTTAACCGAAAGTATTCCGCAGTTGATTTGGGAAACAGATGAAAAAGGAAACGAATTATTTACTTCTGGAAAATGGTTTGAATATACAGGAATTGAGCCCGGAAATGCCTCTTGGAAAAACATAATACATCCGGATGATTTTGACGAAAACACCAATATCTGGAATCATGCTGTAGCTACAGGAGAAATTTATAAAGCTGATGTGCGCCTTAGAAGAAAAGACGGCGTTTACAGATGGCATACTGTTATTGGTGAACCTGTTTTAAACAAAGACAATCAGATTATAAAATGGGTTGGGGCTTTTACGGATATTCATACTGAAAAAGCTTTTACACATGAACTTGAACAACAGGTAAATGCAAGAACCAAAGAACTTATCCAGATGAATGAATCGCTTATAAAAAGCGAAGAACGCTATCATTTGATGGTTGAAGAAGTTCAGGATTATGCTATTTTATACTTAAATCATAATGGTATCGTTGAAAACTGGAATGTTGGTGCCGAAAAGATTAAAGGTTATAAAGCCGAAGAAATTATAGGCAAACATTTTCAAGTTTTTTATACCGAAAAAGACAGGGATAATAATCTGCCACAAAAACTTTTGCAATTGGCGCGTGAAAAAGGCAAAGCAGTGCAGGAAGGCTGGCGCGTGCGTAAAGACAAAAGTCTTTTTTGGGCAAGCGTTGTTATTACTGCCGTTCATAATAAACAAAATGATGTGATCGGATTTTCTAAAGTTACACATGACTTAACAGAGAAAAAACAAGCGGATGATAAATTGAAACAAAATGCGCTGGAACTGGAGCAAAAAAATATTGAGCTGGAACAAATTAATACAGAGCTTCAGTCTTTTACTTATATCTCTAGTCATGATTTACAAGAACCGTTAAGAAAAATCCAAACTTTTGCATCGCAGATTATGGATCGGGAATTTGATAATTTATCAGATAACGGAAAAGATAAATTTCAGCGTATGCAAAATGCCGCACAGCGTATGCAGACTTTGATTAATGATTTGCTTTCGTATTCGAGAACCAATATTCAGGAAAGAGTTTTTGAAAAAATAGATCTTTCTAAAATTATTGATGAGGTAAAAGAAGATCTTAAAGAAGAATTAGAACAAAAAGATGCCGTGATTGAAAGCGGTCAAACTTGTGAAGTCAATATTATTCCGTTTCAATTCAGGCAATTGCTTTATAATTTGGTAAGTAATTCTCTTAAATTTTCTATTCCTGGCAGGCCAACAATAGTCAAGATTAATAGTGAACTCAAAAAAGGCGATGCTTTGAGAAACGCCGAATTGAAAAGCGCAACAAGCTATTGCCACATTAGCATTTCTGATAACGGAATTGGTTTTGAACCTCAATACAATAAAAAAATATTCGAAGTATTTCAACGCCTTCACGGAAGAGATCAATACAACGGAACTGGAATTGGACTGGCGATTGTAAAGAAAATTGTAGACAATCATAATGGTACAATTACTGCCTCTGGAGAACAAAATAAAGGCGCCACTTTTGATATTTACATTCCGGTTAATTAAAAAATCAAAAGAAATTAAACAAAAAACGGAAATAACTTGCGAAGTTATTTCCGTTTTTATTACTAATTCCAAAAATATAAAAAAATAAAATAAAGTCTTATCTCGTATAAACTGTAATTATACCAGAAGTTTTATCTTTTATTTTCAATTCTTTATTAGTTAGATTCATAATGTCGCTAGTTGTACTGCTGTTTCCAAAAGTAAGCGTTAAATCATTATGAGATCTTACATAAGTTCCAGTTGTTTCTGTTAAAGCACAATTAGGACCATAATCACCCATAACTGCCGCATTACTTAATCTTAAATCTAAATAATCTGGGTTACATCCACTTTGATTTTGTATAGCATCAACTAATACTTCACTTCCATTAACAATACCTCCTGTTTTACTTAACTTGTAAGTACCTTGTATCGGAACTATTGTTTCTCCATCGTTATCATCGTTACTGCAAGAAACAGTGAATAGGCCTATACTCAAAAATAACGCGCTTAAAAATATGCTTTTAGTTTTCATGTTTGATTTGTTTTAAAAAATTATGATTTGATTTGTTTAAAATTATAATTGCTAAATTACTTTATCAATAAGTAAGTAATGTTTTATAATTTTTGGGAAATTTTACATAAATAACATCAAAAAGAGAAAAATTCATTCTTTTCAGCAATAAATAGAATATTAGGTTAATTTATTGTCTTTTATTTAAAACTATAGTTAACTATTTCATAACGTTTACATTACAGCTAGTTTATATCTATTTTATTATTTTGAGTAAAACTAATCGTTATGAAATTCTTTAATCTAAATTTTCTGGTATCATTCAAAGAATGGCTTTTCTTAAGAGCTATGCAGTCTTCTTTTTTACATTAATCTGAGAAGAAAGTATTTTTGAATGAATAAAATTGAGAACTCATTTTTACATAAAGACCAATTTGGTGCAGATTTCTTGTGGGGTGTATCTACGGCCGCTTTTCAAATAGAAGGTGCACATGATGCCGACGGAAAAGGAAGTTCAATCTGGGACGTGTTTACCGCTCAAAAGGGAAAAATTAAAAATGGACATCATGCCATTACTGCCTGCGATTTCTATAACTCGTATCAAAGTGATATTGAATTAATAAAGGAATTAAACATTCCTAATTTTAGATTTTCTATCAGCTGGTCTCGAATTATGCCAACTGGAACTAACCCAGTAAATCAGGCAGGTATTGATTACTACAATAAAATCATTGATTGCTTACTAGAAAAAAATATTGAACCCTGGGTAACTATTTACCATTGGGATTTGCCGCATGCGCTCGAAGTAAAAGGAGGCTGGACTAACAGAGATTCTGTGTCTTGGTTTTCTGAATATGTAGCGGTATGTGCGCAACATTTTGGAGACCGCGTAAAAAATTGGATGGTTATAAACGAACCGTCTGTTTTTACAGGTGCCGGTTATTTTCTGGGCATTCACGCACCGGGAAAAAAAGGCATTACCAATTATTTAAAAGCCATGCATCACGTAACATTATCTACTGCTGCAGGTGCAAAAATATTAAGAAACAAAGTAGAGAATGCTAATATTGGTACTACTTTTTCTTGTACTCATATAGAGCCAGCTACTGATAAACCTGCCGATGTTCAAGCGGCAAAACGTGTTGACACACTACTGAACAGAACTTTTATAGAACCGATTCTTGGTTTAGGATATCCGCAGAACGATCTTCCAGTTCTAAAAAAATTAAACAATTACATTCTCGAAGATGATTTAAGTAATATGGCTTTTGATTTTGACTTTATAGGTCTGCAATGTTACACTCGCGAAGTCGTAAAATCATCTATTCTCATTCCTTATATTGGAGCAGAATTAGTTAGTGCCGAAAAAAGAAATGTAATCGCTACAGAAATGGGCTGGGAAGTCTATCCTCCTGCTCTATACCATGTTCTGAAAAAGTTCAACGATTACAACATCAAAAAAATCATCATTACCGAAAATGGCGCGGCTTTTCCTGACACTCTTACCAACGGAAAAGTGTATGACATTAAACGTACACATTATATTCAGGACCATTTGGAACAAATCCTTAAACTCAAAGAAGAGGGTTACAAAGTCGATGGTTATTTTGTCTGGAGCCTTACCGACAATTTTGAATGGGCCGAAGGCTACAACGCCCGCTTTGGTTTAGTGTATGTTGATTTTGAAACTCAGGAACGTACGATTAAACAATCTGGATTGTGGTTTAGTGGGTTTTTATCTTAGGCCGTATCGCTTAAAAATCCTAATGTTTCTTGACATATTTATTTATGATATATTGCGTTACAGGTCTTAGTGCTTTTCCGTTTTCGGGATGCATTCCGTGCGTGTTAAAAAACTCCACACTATCTCCTACTTTAGCGTACCAGACAACTGCTTTATTGTTTTTAAAAAATGCTGTCGTATCACAAACCTTAATTCTTCTAAGGTTTATAATTCTATCATCATAAGTTTCTGGAGAATTGAACGTTCCTATTCCTTCCATCTCCATATTACAACTTACCTCATCATAATGATCGCCCGACCATTGTATGCATCCTTTTTTCAAAAATTCAAAATAGATTACTGTGCCTATTGTACCTACAGCTATTAAACCAAAAATAATTGCTGTAGCTATTGCAGTTCTTCTATATTTTTCAAAAAAACTTCTCTTCACTGTTCCTACAATACCTACTGGTTTAAGAATTTCTACAGAACTTATCTTTTCTTCTTGAGTTTCATCTTCATTACTATTTTGATCTACATTGGAATCTTCAATATCATTAAAATTTTCATCTTCTCCTTCAACTTCTAAATCTTTCTTCTCTTTTATTGGTAATGGTTCAAATTTCTTAAGATCTTCAATCAATTCTTTTTCTTCATCTGAATTGTTTACTTGAAACTTTTTATAAGGTCTCAGCTCAAAATCAACTAAAATAGCTGCCATTTCAATTCTAGACTTATTATCTGTATTTCCCCCCTCTAAAAAAGAAATAATAGGCTTAAATTTTCCAATCTTACAGTTCTCAATTGTCTTTTTTAGAGAGAAATTTTCATTAGCTTCTAAAAATATTTTCATAATTTCTTCATCAATAGTACTCACTCCTCTTTCAAAAATTCTCAGATAGAAATCTCGTAATTGTGCAGGAGTTGGATCTGATAAAATACCCGATACATCTTCTTTAATTGCTACTTCATATTTTGCTCTAATGGCAGTTTTATAATCTTCAATAGTAATGTTATTCATAATCGTCTACGGAATTATTAGAAATATCGGAATCATCGGAAATATCGGAATCATCTATAAATCAAGCTTCACAATGGTTGTTACTTTGCTCCAGAATCAAGTCATACTTTGATCTGCAGGTCTAAAAACAAAAGTACAAAACTAGTTCTATTCAAAGTGCGGAAAACCGTAAAACGGAGTTTATCCGGGAAGTATAAATAATGTTTTATAGTTCTACGCACTTCACTTCCCAAAATCATTTGGTATTGCCTTAAAACAAGATCTGGAAAAGTTCCGGACAGCAATACCTATTTCAATTCTTAAAAATTATAAAGATGAAAAAGATATTCCTTTTGGGTACAGTAGCACTATTCTGTACAACGTTATTTTCTTGTACTGCTGATGAATATGAAACTCCGGCAAAAAATCAAGTTAAAAAAATTGTGAATCCTGTTGCGGATGGTCCAGACGATGGTCCTATTGTAGTACCGCCACCGCCAACAAAAGACTAAATAAAAATACTTTAGTATAGAATTAATGTTTAAATTCGGGGAAAGTAAGTATTATGCTACGATCCCCGTTTTTTTATTTAATTACCTTCCTTTTTCTTATTTCATGTAAAGAGAAAACAATAAGGAGTACTAATGAAGAACCTTTTGTAAAAGAAGCTAATAGTTTTCGCGAGAAAGGAATAAAAAACTTTGAGAATAAAAACTTTAACGTTGCTTTCTACAGTTTTAATAAAGCAAAAATAGGATATGAAAAAGTGAAAGACAGCGCCAATATTGTTTACAATCTAATTCAAATGGCCTCGATTCAGCAAATAAATGGTGATTATTATGGCAGTAAAGAAACATTAACAGAAGCTTTACCATACATCAAAAAAAAGGACATTTACAGTGCCGCTATTAATAACTTTTTCGGCATTGCAGATAAAGAACTTTCAATTTACGCAGATGCTGTTTATTATTATAAAGAAGCAATAAAGGAAACTACAGATTCTGTTTCGAAACAAACTCCTTTAAATAATATTGCTGTCGTTTATATTAATCAAAAAAAATACAACGATGCAATCGTAATTTTAGAATCTATTCTAAACAAAAAAATATTAGACAATAAACCTCAAGCAATAGAAAAAGCAAGAGTTAAAAATAATTTAGGTTATGCCTATTTTAAAAAAGGACTTAACAAAAAAGGTTTATTATTAATGAATGAAAGTCTTACGATTAGAAATCAAATTGGTGATATATATGGTGGTATTGGAAGTAATTTGCGTTTAGCAGAATATTATTCTAAAACAGATAAAAAAAAATCAAATCAACACGCTTTGGATGCTTATAATACTGCAACAAAACTTAATAGTATTGATGAACGATTAAGGGCTTTACAACTTTTAATTTCTAATGGTTCCAGTGATCAAGTTATAAATTACGCCCAAAAATATATTACTTTAAACGATAGTATAATTAAGATTAGAAACAACTACAAAAACAAATTCGCCAAAATAAAATACGATTCTAAAAAAGAGAAAGACGAAAACCAAAAACTTCGTTTAGAAAAAGCCGAAGATTTACTAGTAATTCAGAAAGCAGAATATCAGAGAATTTTTTTAATAATAGGTATCGTTTCGCTCTTCTTTTTTGTAGCTTATTTAGTAAAACGTCATAAGACCAAAACTCGTCTTGTAGAAATAAAAACTGCTTATAATACCGAAACCAGAATTGCAAAAGATATACACGACGAATTAGCCAATGATGTTTTTAACGCGATCACTTTTACACAAACTCAGCCGTTAAGCATTGAGAAAACTAAAGAAACCTTATTGCAAAAACTCGATCATATTTATACTCGCGTTCGTGGTATTTCGAGAGAGAATAGTAATATTGATACAGGAGCTAATTATTCGACAAACCTAAAAGAAATGCTTTCGACTTACAATAGTGAGAGTACAAATGTTATTATTACTAATATCGAAAAAATAAGCTGGGATATTATTGAAGAAGAAAAAAAGGTTATCATTCAGAGAGTTTTACAGGAATTGATGGTGAATATGAAAAAACATAGTCAGGCTTCAATTGTAGTTATAAAGTTTGAAAATGGCTCAAACAGCTTGTTTATAAACTATACCGATAACGGAAAAGGCTGCGAGAAAAAACAAATTATAAAAAATGGTTTACAAAATATGGAAAACCGTATTCTGGCCATAAAAGGATCTATTACTTTTGACACTGAACCTAATAGAGGTTTTAAAGTAAAAATAACACTGCCTAAATAAAAGCCTTATGTTTAAAAAAGTACTGATTGCTGAAGACCTTGATGCCATGAATTTAGGAATTCAACAAGTTTTAAAAGATTTAAATATTGACAATTCAAATCATACTAAATATTGTGATGATGCATTTCTAAAAATACGCGCTGCAATACATCAAAATGAACCGTATGATTTATTAATTAGTGATCTTTCCTTTAAAACAGATCATCATGCAGTAAAAATTGCTAATGGAGACGAATTAGTTCAGAAAGTTCGCGAATTACAGCCCAACATTAAAATTATCGCCTATTCTGTAGAAGATAAACAATATCGTATTAAGTCACTTTTTGACAATGCAGGAATTGATGCTTTTGTTTTAAAAGGCCTCAATAGTATCGAAGAACTAAAAAAAGCAATTACTATTCTTTCGGCTTCAGATCAAATATTTATTTCGCCCGAAGTATCTTCTGCATTACAGGAAAAAAACAATTTCGAAATCGACGATTTAGACATTAAAATATTAAAGCATTTAGCTTCTGGAACTTCGCAAGATGAAATTATCGACATCTTAAAAAACTCTGATGCAAAACCCAACAGTAAAAGTGCTGTCGAAAAAAGACTTTCAAAACTTAAAGACTTTTTTAAAGCAAATAATACTGTGCATTTAGTTTCTATTGCAAAAGATATGGGGATTATTTAAATCTCATTTTACTATTATTAAAATTTTACAAAGCTCCTTCGGGGGCTTTTTTTATTTCTAAAATGCAAAGTTCACCAATTATGGTTTTCCGTAAAATACTGGTTTACATTGGATTTATATTTGAATAATTAAATTTTCAAACACTAATTTAAAACCAGAAATCATGAAAACTTATTACGTAAATCAGAATGCACAACCAAATGGCGATCACGAAGTTCATACAGACGATTGTCGTTATTTGCCAACTTCGTCAAATAGAAAAGAACTTGGTCAATTTTCAAGCTGCAAACCTGCAGTAGAGGAAGCAAAGAAAACCTATTCAAAATCTAACGGCTGTAAAACTTGCTGTCCAGATTGCCACACAAGCTAAAACATCATGGGCTTTAGATTTCAAAAAAGAATAAAACTCGGAGGAGGATTTGGATTAAACATTAGTAAGTCTGGAATCTCTCCGAGTTTAAGAACAAAAATGGGTTCTTTTAGCAACAAAGGCTATTCTGTACGAACTGGCATATCTGGAATTGGATATCAAAAAAGTGGCTGCATGCTGATTTTTGCTGTTGCAGGCTTTATAACATTTTTAATTTATACAATAAAACAATAATCATGGGACATTACAGAAAAGGACACTATAAAAAAGACGGAACGTACGTGCAGGGACATTATGTAAGTGGCAGAATACGATCTTATTCAACTAAAAATAACGGATGCATTCTGATAGTATTAATATCGATATTATTTGCATTCTCAATTTCATGTTCAGATGGGTCAGATTCATTAACATCAGATATAGTATCATCTGGTTCTTCTTCAAATACTTCATCAAATAATAATTGCCCGACTAAAACTTGCGGTGATTTTGCAACACGAGCACAGGCACAAGCTGCTTACAATAGCAATAAAACCTGTTACAAAAATCTTGATGCTGACGGAGATGGAATTGCTTGTGAAAATTCAAAATAACAAATAACCAAAAAACATGATAACAATAGAACTAAAAAGCCACTTTTTAAGATTATATCAAATGGCATTATCCGATGATCAATTTGATGTATTAGAACTTCAGATGCTGTATCATTTTGCAGACGAACGCGGTATTCCGAGAGAGGAACTTGATAAGCTTTTCTTAAATCCAATTAATACAGAACTTGTTATTCCCGAAGAACTAAATACCCGAATTGAGTATTTGTACGATTTTACTCGAATTATTTGGGCAGATGGAAAAATCACAGACGATGAACTGAATATGCTTAAAAAGTATTGCAGAAAGTTTGATTTTTTGGATGAAAACATTAATGAGTTATCAAGCTATCTTATTGATTGTGTTCAAAAAAATGTTCAGAAAGAAGAAATTATTAGTCAATTAAATTCTTAAGTTATGAAATCACTTACACAAATATTTAGTTTAAAAAAACCTGAAGATTCTTCTGTTAATATTCATAATGAAAATGAAGAAGACAGAGAACAAATAAGAATAACATACTATCAGAGCGGTTTTGCAGCTTCTATAAAAGCAACTGGAAAACCAATTGTGCTAAAAGCTTGTCTGCAAAATTTATATATGAGTTTTGAAGATCAATGTCGAAAACAAAAATTAGAACAAGACAGACTAAAACAGCCTTATCGCGAAGAACAGGAAAAAAACAGAACTGAACTTAAAAAGTGCGAAGCTGCAATCGGGATTTACGAAAAAAAAGGACAGGATGTAGATGATGCTGTAGATCAAATTAAAAATGAAATTATAGAAGTAAAACGCAATCCTGATAAATACGGAATTGAAGACGGCAAAGGCTTAAAAGCACAATTTTATATCGGTTTGTTTCTTCTTCTTCCGATTACACTTTATGTATTAGTCTTTTATATTTCGGCTTCTTATTCTGCATTTTTCAAAGAATTCTCTAATGACAGTTTAACCGCAGCAATTTTTGATGCAGATGCGTTTTCCAATTCTTTTAAAGCAAGCTGGCTCGAAGGTGTTTTGGTTATCACGATTCCGTTTGTATTTATGGGGTTGGGTTATGTAATTCATATGGTGCAAAAAGGAAAAGGCATCAAAAATGTTTTCAGAATGATTGCTTTATTTCTAACCACATTTTTGTTTGATGCGTTATTGGCTTATCAAATAGAGAAAAAGATATACGAGTTTAATAAAACAACCGATTCGGCTCCTTATAATTTAAACATTGCTTTGGGCGAAGCTGAATTTTGGATGATCATATTCGCCGGATTCGTGGTGTATATTATTTGGGGACTTGTTTTTGATTTTGTAATGAAAGAGTTTGAAAACATTGATAAAATCAGGGCTTTTATTAGAGGCAAAAAAGAAAAAATGGTTGATTTAGATAAACTAAAAACAGAGTACGTTAATAAGATCAATGATTTTAAACAGCAAATCGTTACCATTACAGGAAAAATTTCAGAACTTCAATCTAAAATAGACGGATTTGTATTTCCTGTAAAAGAATATCTTCATTATCATCATCAATATAAAGAAGGATGGTTTCAGGCAATTGGAACTGAGATTGCTTTACCTTATAGAGAAAAAGAAGAATTATTAGAAAGCTGCGAACAACATTCTGAAGAACATTTAAGCAAACTAAACTTAATTGATCCTGACTTTCAGCACTTAGTATATTCTATTAAAAATTAATCTTTATGAGAACCATTCTTAAAACATTTGCAATATTGGTATTAGTAGTTTCTGCATTTTCTTGTAAACAAGAAGCTGATAAACCAGAAAAAAAAGCTGTAACCAAAAGTCCTGCATCAGAAAATTATAATATCAGCATTCTATTGGATTTATCAGACAGAATTAGTCTTGAAAAAAATCCAAATCCTACTATGGAATATTATCAAAGAGATTTAGGATATATAAAATCGGTTTCTGAAGCATTTACAGAACATCTAAAATCAAAAAGAATAAGACAGATTGATGATAAAATGCAATTGTTTTTTAATCCAGAACCAAAAGATCCGGAAATAAATTCGATTTCACAAAAGCTAAAAATTGTTATTGATAAAAATAATGCATCTAAAGATTTATTAAATTCTATCAATGCAAGTTACGCTTCGCAAACATCAAAAATTTATGAATCTGCCATAAAGGATAATAATTTTATAGGTTCTGATATTTGGAGTTTTTTTGATAGTAAAATAAAAGATCAATGTATTGAAAAAAACTCCCGAAATATACTTGTTATATTAACAGACGGCTATATGTTTTTCGAAAATACAATAATGAAAGAAGCTAATCGAACAACATTTATTACTCCAGAATTAATTCGAAAAAATGGCTTAAATACCAGCGACTGGGAAAAGAAAATGCAAACTCAGGATTTTGGTTTTATTAAGACCAGCGGCGATTTATCTAATCTTGAAGTTTTGGTTTTAGGAATTAATCCCAATCGAAATAATCCGTACGAAGAAAAAGTAATAAAAGCGTATTGGTCAAAATGGTTTACAGAAATGAAGATAAAGCGCTTTGAAATTAAAAATGCTGATTTACCTTCGGACATAGAAAAAATCATCAAAGATTTTATATTACAAAAGAAGCTTTAATGAGGATTATCAAGAGGATTTTTAATCCTCTTTTTTGGTTAATAGAAAAAAGTTCATATAGTTTACGGATTTCCATAAAACACTGATTATAAATAAACTTAAGTTTGAATTATAACTATAAAATCAAAAAAATATGAAAAAATTAGTCATTTTCTTAAGCTTATTTTTCCTTGTATTAGGAGGTAGTATCAACGCACAAAAAGGGCATTACAAAAGTGGGAAAGGAAGTTCTCATAAAGGTGGAAAATACAAAAATGCGAGTACAAATAATCATTATAAAAAAAGAAAATAATGGAATATAAAGTAATCCCATTTGTAGCTTCAATCGATCCGAAGAAAGGAACATCTGATCATGTTGCCGAACAATTAGAAAGTTTGATCAAAAACTATAATAATCAAGGCTGGGAATATGTTCGCCTTGAAGGAGTGTCGACTTATGTACATGCAGAAAGCGGCTGTTTTGGACCAACAAGAGCTGGATATACAACAACCAGACAAATGGTTGTGTTCAGAAAATGAAATATTTAATTCTACTGATTATTCAAACGTATTGGAACATGATTCCAAAATCCAAAAGAAAGAAATGTATTTTTAAAACTTCATGTTCCAATTACGTTTATCAGATTACCAAAAAAGAAGGTTTTCTGAAAGGATTAAAAGCTTTTAATTATAGATATAAAAATTGCCGTGGGAATTTTGAGATTTTTGAAAACCCAATTAGTAAAAAAAAGCAAATTTTGTTATCCTCAAATCAAATTATCGACAGCGAAGAAATAGCTGAAAGATTTTTATTTTAAGTTAAAAAAGTCCAATCTATTGAAACAATTTTCGATACTGCAGCTCTTTATCAGGAGCAAATTCAGGTATAAGTACGCTTTTTAAAAAGCTGAATAGTAATTAGATTTATCAAAACTAAAAATCAATCTATAGAAACAAAACTACCCGAAAATGTTTTCCAAATATAAAATACCACTCCTAGCATTACTGTTAGGATTAACTGGCTGTAAAAAACAAATACCACAGCCAAAAATAAATTCTTTTTATAAAGAAGTAATTGCATCAGACGATCGTAAAACTATTACGCCCGAAGAAGCAAAAACATATCATATAGATACAAAACGCAAATACGAATACCGCACAGGAAATCCTGGACAATACGAATACAATTATGATGTAAAAGGAATAAACATTACGGGAGATTCTGTTTTTGGAAACATAAATACAAAAGGGAAATACGGTGCGGGAATATTAATGTTTGACAGTATTGAAGATGTCGAAATAAAAACGGAATGGATTGCCTACGGAAAAATAAAAGCTGTTGACAAACAAGGAAATGAATTTCAATTAATTGTTCGTTAACTGTATTAACACAAAATTTTCAAATGAAATATACTGCAATTTTACTCTTTACAGTCTTAACGTCCTTTTCTTCTGCGGAAACTTCTGTTTATATCTGCGGTGCAAACGGCGCGAAAAGATATCATCTTAAGGAAACCTGCCGTGGTTTATCTTCGTGTTCGCATGAAGTTGTAAAAACAACGATATCACAAGCACAAAATAAAGGTTTGACTATCTGCGGATGGGAAGATTGAGTATTATAAAAAATTAATAAAAAGGGCTGATAAAAAATTTTATCAGCCCTTTTTTATTTCATAAAATCAGAATAAAAAGCGTTGCATTTTTCCCACAAAAAATGTTCTAAAAAAAATTCAAAAAAGATCCATAAAAACACTTAATTTACTGTCTTTCATTAGGTTTAATGGTAAAAATTTCTTATCTTTATGTAGTAAATACCATTAAATATAAGCCAAAATGATCCAATTTCAAGACCTAAATTATTCCTTAAAAAATTATTCTTTTTTATCTTTTACCACTTTTCTGTTTTCCAGATTTACTTCAATTTCTTTTTACACAACACCAATACATCGATTCCTTTTTCGATAGCGCCTACAGCTATTTCTGTCAATTTTATTTGACTTAGATCGATTGGTAGTTTTCCAACAATTTTATCTTTAAAATCCCAAAATAGGTTTCCCTTTTTTGCGGGCTCCTGTGTGCTTTTATTTTCACTTTCAACAAAATCTTTAACTTCTATGGTTTCTTTCTCTACTTCTACAAATGGTTTACTTTCATTAAAATCTTCAATCTTCTTTTGCTCTAAAGTTCTAAACTTTTCATTAAACTTCTTAAATGGACGTGGTTCAAAATCAACCAAAATTGCGCTCATATTTATAGCGTCAATATTTGATGGATCTGTTTCACCTTTAAAAAAGGTTTCAATAGGTCTAAACTTATCTTTTTGTTCCTTAAACTTATTTTTCTTCGTATGATCAAACTCCATACAGAATAAATTCTTGTAAACGTTTAAATCATCCTGAGCGGTATTATTTTCAAAAATAGTCCAGCATAAATCGCGGAGTTTTCCGCGGGAAGGGTAATTTAAATAGTCAAAGTATTTCCCTTCTTTTTCTATTTCATATTTAGCTTTAATCGCTTTTTTAAATTCTTCTAAGGTATTGTTATGCATGGGCTCAGGGTATTTTTAGGAATTCTTGGGAATCTCAGGAAGACGTGGGAATTCTGGGAATTCCTTGTCAACAAAAACTCGTAAATGCAATTACTTTGCCAAAGAAATTAGTTCAAGTTTTTATCTGCAGATCAAAAACAAAAATACAAAACTAGTTCAATTAAAAGTGTGGAAAACCGCAAGACAGCGTTTACTCGGGAAGTATAAATAAAGTCTCGCAGTTCTACACACTTCACTTCCCAAAATCATTTGGTATTGCCCAAAAAAACATCTGGAAAAATTCCGGAAAGCAATACCCATGTCTAATTTCTAAAACAAATAAAAATGAAAAAACTATTACTTTTAGGTGCTTTTGCCCTACTAACAACTTTATTTTCTTGTACAGCTGATGAATACGAAGCTCCTACAAAAAATGAGATCAAAAAAACTACAGATCCTGTTGCTGATGGTCCTGGTGATGATATACCACCACCACCACCACCACTTCCAGTTGACCAATAAATAAAAAATTTAGTAATTAAAATAATTACTACTTTCGGGGAAAGTAACTTTTATGGTGCGGTCCCCTTTTTTTTGTTTTATTATCTTTCTATTATTTCTTTCCTGTAAAGAGAAAAAGACTGTTACTATTAATATAGAACCTATTAAAAAAGAAGCCCTTAAATTAAGAAACAAAGGGATTTCAGACTTTGAAAAGAAAAATTTTAATACTGCTTTTTCTAATTTTAATAAAGCTAAAATAAAATTTGAAACCATAAATGACAGCCTGAATATTGTATACAACCTTATTCAGATGGCGACAATTCAGCAAATCAATGGAGATTATTATGGAAGTAAGGAAACAGTAACAGAGGCACTGCCTTATATCAAAAAAAAACATATATATAATGGCTATATAAATAATATTTTTGGTGTTGCTGATAAAGAATTATCGCTTTACAATGATGCTATTTATTATTATAAAAAAGCAATAAATGATTATACTGATCCTAGATTAAAACAATCTTCTTTAAGCAATATTGCTGCACTTTACATTCAACAAAAAAAGTATGAAAAAGCAATTATTATTCTGGAATCTATTTTAAACAACAAAATACCGGACGAAAAACATCAAGCCAGAATTGAAGATAACTTAGGTTATGCTTATTTTAAAAATGAAATAACTGAAAAAGGCTTGCTATTGATGAATAAAAGTCTTGATAAAAGAAACCAAATTGATGATATTTATGGAAGTATAGAAAGTAATCTGCATTTAGCTGATTATTATAGCTCAGTTGATTCACAAAAATCAGACAGACATGCTCTAGACGCTTATAATATTGCTACTAAACTCCATAGTGTTGATGAACGCTTAGAAGCATTGCAAGTTTTAATTTCGAATGATTATAATGCTCAAAACGTCAAATATGTAAAAAAATATATTGCATTAAATGACAGCATTATTAGAATTAGAAATAACTTTAAAAATAAGTTTGCTAAAATTAAATACGATTCTAAAAAAGAAAAAGACGAAAACCAAAAACTTCGTTTAGAAAAAGCAGAAAATTTATTATCACTCCAACAAGCAAAATATATGAGAATTGTATTTGCGATAGTTTTTGCTTTTTTAATCATTTTAATATTCATTTTAGTTCGTTATTATCGAAACAGGAATAGAATTGCTAAAATCAAAACTTCGTACGATACTGAAACCCGTATTGCAAAAAAAATACACGATGAGCTGGCCAATGATGTTTTTAATGCGATAGCTTTTGCTGAAACACAACCGTTATCTAAGGAAAATACACGGGAAAACCTGCTTCAGAAATTGGATGATATTTATGTTCGTGTAAGAGGAATTTCAAAAGAAAACAATAATATTGATACTGGCGAAAACTTCATAAAAAACATAAGAGAAATGCTTTCTACTTATAATAGTAATACTCGAAATATTATTGTAAATAATGTTGAGCAAATAAACTGGGAAACTATTGATGATATTAAGAAGATCACGATCAGCAGAATTTTGCAGGAATTAATGGTGAACATGAAGAAACACAGTCAGGCAAAATTGGTTCTTATACAATTTGATAATGACACAAAATCAATTTTTATAAACTACACGGATAACGGAAAAGGTTCTGAACAAAGTGAAATGATAAAAAATGGACTGCAAAATATGGAAAGCCGTATTGAAGCTGTAAAAGGAACAATTGATTTTGAAACAGCACCAGAAAAAGGCTTTAAGGCAAAAATATCCATTCCAAAATAAAGCAACAGATCGTTTTATAAAATTCAAAAGCCTTTCAGAATTTCTCCCGAAAGGCTTTTATCTACAAATAAAAAAGGCAAAAACTTATTTCCAACCGCCGCCTAAATCTCTGTAAACATAAACTGCTGCATTTAGCTGTTCTTTTTTAGTATCAACTAATTCTAATTTTGCTTCCAAAGCATCACGCTGTGTCATCAAAACTTCGAAATAATCAACTCTAGCCGATTTAAATAAATCATTAGAAACATCGATAGATGTATTTAACGCATCAACTTGTTGTGATTTTAAATCGTAACTTTTCTGTAAATTCTCAATTTTAGAAAGCTGATTGGAAACTTCTAAATAAGCATTTAATATGGTTTTGTCATAATTATATAAAGCCTGAAGTTGTCTTGCATTGGCACTAGAAAACTCTGCTTTAATAGCATTTCTATTGATTAAAGGTGCTACAACATCTCCTGCTAAAGAATACAAAATTGATTCTGGAAATGTAAACAAGTAAGATGGCTTAAATGCTTGTATCCCGAATGCTGCAGAAATATCCAAAGAAGGATAAAACTCTGCACGTGCTACTTTTACATCTAGTTTTGCAGCCACCAATTCTAATTCTGCTTGTTTTACGTCTGGACGATTCATCAACAATTGAGATGGAAGTCCAGAATTTACTGCAGCTGGCAATAAAGTCAAGAAATTAGAATTTGTTCTTTTTACTTCCTGTGGATATCTACCTAATAAGAAATTGATTTTGTTTTCGTTTTCTTTTATTTGTTGTAGAATATCAAACTCCATGCTTTTTGAAGTCAAAACTTCTGCTTCAAATTTCTTTACGCCAAGTTCTGTTGCTCTTGCTGCTTGTTTTTGAATTTTTACAATTTCAAGTGCATTGCTTTGTAAAGTAATCGTTTGTTTTACAATATCAAGCTGTGCATCAAGAGCCATTAATTCGTAATACGAATCGGCAACTTCAGCAATTAAATTTGTGATTACAAAGTTTTTACCTTCTACGGTTGCTAAATATCTGTTTACTGCCGCTTTTTTAGAATTGCGAAGTTTTTTCCAGATATCTACTTCCCAGTTTGCGTAAGCTGCAATTGTAAAATCTCCCAACGGATCTGGTGTTTCAATTCCCGGTTTAATTTCTGTAGTAGCATCACCGGCACCTTGGCTTGTATATCTTCCTACTTTTTCTACTCCTGCACCGGCACGAATACCAGCTGTTGGTAATAACAATCCTTTTCTAACTCGGATATCATTCTTTGCAATTTCTATTTCCTGCAAAGTAATGTTAAGCTCCTGATTATTTTTTAGGGCAATATCAATCAAATCAACAAGATTTTGATCTTTAAAGAAATCTTTCCATTTAAGGTTAGATGTATTTGTTGTGTCCTGAGTTTTTACAGCTCCAAATGCTTCCGGAACTGGCGCGCTTGCAGTAGCTGTCTCTGGTGCCGGGGCTTTACAGCCCGCAGCAACAAGACATAATCCTAATGCAATACTATATTGATATGGTTTAAATTTATACATGGTTATCATCAATTTCTTCTGTTAATGGATTCTCTTCTTCATTTTTAACCAATTTGACTTTCTCTGAAATGGTAGCAAAAATAAAATACAGACCCGGAATTAAGAATACTCCGCAAATAGTTCCTATAAGCATTCCACCCGCTGCTGCTGTACCAATTGTTCTGTTACCAATTTTACCTGGACCAGTAGCAAACGCAAGTGGTAATAAACCTGCAATAAAGGCAAATGATGTCATTAAGATAGGACGGAAACGCGCTTTTGAACCTTCCATAGCAGCTTCTAGAACTGATTTTCCTGCGGCGTGTCTTTGTATCGCGAACTCTACAATCAGTACCGCATTTTTACCTAATAATCCAATAAGCATTACCATTGCAACCTGCGCATAAATGTTGTTCTCTAATCCTGTAAATTTCAGTAAAAGGAAAGCTCCAAAAATACCAGCTGGTAATGAAAGAATTACTGATAATGGAAGAATAAAACTTTCGTATTGTGCTGCCAATACTAGGTAAACGAATCCTAAACAGATTAGGAATACCCAAATGGCCTGATTTCCTTGTGCAACCTCATCAGCAGAAATACCTGCCCAGTCAATATCATAACCTCTAGGTAATTTTTTTGCTGCAACTTCCTGAATTACTTTAATTGCTGTACCAGAACTATAACCCGGTGCAGCTCCACCACTAATCTCTGTAGAATTGTACATGTTGTGTCTTGTAATCTCAGACAAACCGTATACTTTTTCTAATTTCATAAAAGCAGAAAAAGGAACCATTTCGTCACGGTTATTTTTCACATAAAGTTTCAAAATGTCGTCTGGCTGTGCGCGATATTCCGGAGAAGCCTGTACGATTACTTTATAGTTAATACCGTATTTAATGAAACTGATTTCGTAGTTACTACCCACAAGAGTTGACAAAGTATTCATCGCGTTTTCGATAGAAACTCTTTTTTGCTGTGCAGCATCATTGTCAACTTTCATCATGTATTGAGGGAAACTCGCACTAAAGAAACTAAATACGTTAGATAATTCTGGACGTTTGTTTAATTCTTCTACAAATTCTTTATTTACAGCTTCCATTTTTTTGAAATCTCCAGAACCTGTTTTATCTAATAAACGAAGCTCAAATCCTCCTGCTGCTCCATATCCTGGTACCGCTGGTGGTTGAAAGAATTCAATATTTGCACCTGGAATATCTTTTGATTTTTCTTCCAGTTCTGTCATAATTTCCTGAACAGATTGTTTACGATCGTTCCAGTCTTCTAAGTTAACCAAACAAGTTCCCGCATTAGATCCTGTACCTTCGGTCAAGATTTCATAACCTGCTAATGAAGAAACAGATTTTACTCCTTCTACACCTTCGGATATTTTTTGCAATTTCTCTGCAATATTGTTTGTTCTTTCTAATGATGAACCCGGAGGTGTCTGAATAATAGCGTAAAACATTCCCTGATCCTCATTCGGAATAAATCCTGAAGGAACTGTACTGCTTATTAGCCAAGTTCCTAAACAAAAACCAATAAGCGCAGCAAACGTAATTACTCGTCTGTTTACAATTTTTGCTAATACATTTTGGTATTTACCTTGCGCAAGGTTAAACTTATTATTAAAACCATCTATAAATCTGTTTACAGGAGTTTTCTTTTTAGGTTTACCATGAGTGTTTTTTAGCATCATCGCACAAAGCGCTGGTGTCAAAGTCAAAGCCACAATACCAGAAAGGATAATCGCTGTTGCCATCGTGATCGAGAATTGTCTGTAGAAAACTCCAACAGGACCCGACATGAAAGCAACCGGAATAAATACCGCCGCCATTAAGAATGTAATCGCAATAATAGCTCCTGCAATCTCGTGCATTGCTTTTTTGGTTGCTTTAAGTGCAGAAAGATGTTCTTCTTCCATCTTAGCGTGAACGGCTTCGATTACTACAATCGCATCATCGACGACGACCCCAATTGCCAATACTAAAGCAAACAATGTGATTAAGTTCAATGAAATATCAAAGAATGTCATGAATATAAATGTTCCTACCAAAGATACGGGTACCGCAATTGCAGGAATTACTGTAGAACGCCAGTCTCCTAAGAAAAGGAAAACTACTAAACCTACTAAGATAAAAGCTTCAACTAAGGTATGAATTACTTTTTCGATAGAAGCATCAAGGAATTTAGAAACGTCATAAGAAATTTCATAATCCATTCCTTTAGGGAATTTAGTCTTGATTTTTTCTAATTTAGCTTTTACGTCTTCAATAACCTGATTCGCATTACTACCAAAAGATTGTTTTAATACAATAGCGGCAGATGGTTTTCCATTCAAATTAGAATAGATATCATACATCGAGCTTCCAAATTCTACATTCGCGATATCTTTTAAACGTAAAAGTTCACCATTAGAATTAGATCTTACTACAATGTTTCCGTATTGTTCTTTCGTTGTAAAACGTCCAGAATATTTCAATACATATTCAAATGCTTGAGAACGTTTACCAGAACTTTCTCCAGTTTTACCAGGAGAAGCCTCTAAACTCTGACTTGATAATGCTTCCATTACTTCGTCTGCAGAAATTTTGTATGCTAACATACGGTCTGGTTTCAACCAGATACGCATTGCATATTCACGTGTTCCCAAGATATCTCCGGAACCAATACCATTTACCCTTTTTAGTTCAGATAATACGTTGATATCTGCATAGTTGTACAAGAATTTCATGTCGGTATTTGGATCCGTACTATAAAGATTCACGTACATTAACATACTCGGAACTTCACGAGTAATCTTTACACCTTCTCTTACTACTAATGGAGGTAGTTTATTAGTAACCGAAGCTACACGGTTCTGAACGTTAATTGCTGCCTGATTAGGATCTGTTCCTAAATTAAATACTACTTGTATACTTGCTTCACCATCATTTCCGGCATCAGAAGTCATGTATTTCATTCCGGGAACACCGTTTAAGGCTCTTTCTAACGGAATAACAACAGACTTAATCATCAATTCACCATTTGATCCAGGGTAATCTGCCGTAACGTTTACCATTGGAGGTGAAATAGAAGGGAACTGCGTAATAGGTAAACTTAGTACCGACAAAACCCCTAAAAAGACAATGATCAGCGATATTACTATCGACAGTACAGGTCTTTGAATAAATTTATTAAACATTTTTATATTTTTTTAATGATTAAAACAAATTGGAATTTTACAATTGTTTCAAGTCTCAGGTTTCAAGTTCAGTTCGAAATTTGAAACCTGAAACCACTTAAACAAAATTTACTCCGCTTTTACGCGTAAACTGTTGATTACCGTTTTAGGAGATTGAAATTCGTATTTAATTTTGTCGTTTTCTTTTACTTTCTGAACTCCTTCAAGTAAAATTTTATCATTTTCTGTTACTCCTGTTTTAACCACGTACAAATCAGGAATTTCGCCAGTTATAGTAATTTCTCTTGAGCTTACTTTATTGTTTTTGTCTACAACGAAAACATATTTTTTATCCTGAATTTCGTAAGTTGCTTTTTGCGGAATTACGACAGCATTTTTAAGCGGCACAAGCATTTGTACTGATCCTGTTTCTCCGTTTCTAAGTAATTTTCCTGAATTTGGGAATCTTGCTCTAAAAGCGATATTTCCTGTTTCGTTGTTAAATTCACTTTCGATAACTTCTACGTTTCCTTTTTCTTTGAAAATATCACCATTAGCTAAAACCAAATTAACTTTAGTTTGCGCACGGTCTTTTACATCTGTTTGGTAGCTGATATATTCTGGCTCTGATACGTTGAAATAAGCAAACATTTGACTGTTGTCTGAAAGGCTTGTCAATAATTCGCCTTCGTCAATAAGACTTCCTAATTTTAATGGAATTCTGTCAATTGTTCCGTCAAACGGAGCTCTGATCTCTGTAAATGATAAGTGAAGTTTGGCTAATGCAACTTCTGCTTTTGCAGATTGAAGTTTGGCTTGAGCAACACTTAATTCGTTTTTAGAAACGATATTTTTGTCAGCAAGAAGTTTAGAGTTTTGTAATTCTATTTCTACTGATTTTTGTTCTGCCTGAGCTTTAAGTAACTCAGCCTGATACATATTTGGCATAATTCTGAACAATAGCTGACCTGCTTTTACAAACTGTCCTTCATCAACATATATGTTTTGTAAAAACCCTTTTTCCTGGGCGCGTAGTTCGATATTACGAACCGATTTAATTTGTGAAACGTATTGTTTCGTAAACGAAGTATCAATTCTTACTGGATTGGTTACCGTAAATTTTTCTACTTCTTCTTTTTCTTCTTTTTTTGATGTACAGCTAGTTAGGCACACAAGGGCAAATAAGCCCGTGAACAAGATAATTCTTTTCATGATTTTTAATAGAAATTTAAGCGATTGGATTGCTTGGAATTCAGTGATTCCTTTAGATGAAAAAATGCATCAGCCAGCCATTAAGTAGGACCTTAAATTTCATATGAGGAAGAAGTAAAAATATACATCAACAAGATATGCAGGATCACACTTTAGGTAACCGATGTATACTTGTATATCAAATTCTTAATACTCGTAGAGTAATATAGATAGGATTTGACTGGCCGTAAACGGGCCCGTAGATTTTAAAACGATTGTAGTCATTTATTGCAGCTTGATCTGAAAGTGCCAGATACAAGTCATTTAGTAAACTGTAGTGTACTGCAAAAAATTTATTGGTAAGTCCACCTTTAAGATCATCATTTCCAAGTAAATCTTCTTCAAGATCTACATCAGCATCTTCTATTACAGAAGATCCTCTATCCTGATTGGTAAATTTTACTCGGTGTTTATGAACTAAGTGATGGTGTTGAGAATCTGTTAACGTATTTGCATTAAGATATTGACCTCCGCCTAACAGAAGCATATTCATAAATGTTAAAAATACTAGTAACTTTCTCATTTGGGTGCGAAAGTAATAAAAGATTCGAACAAAAAAAATAAAATAAGAAAGTCTTAACACTCCAAAATAACCGAAAACGTTTTCATCATTAAAATCTTTCTTAAGCGCTTCAAATACGGCGTTTTAGACTTCATCAAACGTGTTAAAAACGGTAGGGAATTTTCAAAAAAAGACATTATAAATGTTGATTGCTTTATTTTTCAACTTCTAAAAAATAAAATATTCAAAAAAATCAATCATTATTTTGATTAATTTCTAAAATAAATTTCCATAACAGTAAATTCTTGTCCGGCTTTTGTAAAACTTTTATGACTATCCAACATTCCAAATTTTTCGTAAAATGCTTTTTTATTGTTTCTGGCATTACACCAAACTTTCTTTAAACCTTTTTCTTTGGCAAGATTTAAAATATGCTGTAGTAATTTTGAGGCGATTCCTTTTCCCTGATAAGTTTCTAATGTTGCTAGTTTTCTAAACTGCATTTCATCATCAGTAATAAAACAAGAAACGATAGCAACTAATTTCTCATCATCAAATACTCCAAAATGTATCCCTAAATCATCTTCTTCTAATTGTACAAATTCAAAAGGCTGATCGGGCCACATTACTTCGTGTCTAATCTGCCAGGTGTCTGATGCTGTAATGGTTTTAATTTTCATTTTAGGTTTTACTTTGATGTTTCAAATTTACTCAACAAAAAAGGGAATCTATAATTTTAGATTCCCTTTTATAATTTCTTAAAGAAAATTAGAGGTCGTTTAGCACGAAAATTTATTCAAAATTTCCATTGCTTTCTCTGTATCTTTTTTATTTACAAAAATGTGATCGTGATAATAAGCGGCAACAACATTACAGCTTATGCCTCGATCTGAAAGTGCTTTTGAAAATGCCGCTGTTAAACCCACTGCTTCTAATGACGAATGAATACAAAGTGTTATCCACGACATTACAACAGTATATTCTAAGTTTAGTTTTTCTGCCTTTTCTTTTTTAAGAATGAGCGTAATGGCTTCTTTTTCTTTAAAAACCATATCGATTTCATCCAAATTAAGATTTCCTAATTGATCGACTTTACAAAAAACATAATCTCCCGGATTGCATTCGGGTTTTAAACTTTTGAGTAATTGCTGTAAATCTTTTTCTCCAGACATCTTATTTCTTTATTTAGACCATGAATTATTTTTTGGTGTTGCATCCATAAAAATACCTCCGTCAAGATTTATTTGTTTAATTTTCTTAACGCCTTTTAAAGCAATTTTAGCGGATTTTTTATTCTTTTCCCAAACTTCCGGAGTTTGATGTAATGTCTCTTTTGAATTATCAGCGTAAACAATATTTACGTCAAACGGAATTGCAAATCCGCCCACATTTTCTACTACAATACTTTTATTATCTGGCGAAACACTTTTGACAGCAATATCAATATAATTGTTTGTGAAAAACCAGTTATTAAAAAACCAGTTGAGGTTTTTACCTGTTGCGCTGTTAATTGAATTAAAGTAATCCCAAGGAATTGGATGTTTTCCATTCCATGTATCCATATAAGAATGAAGTGCTTTTTTGAACATTTCATCGCCAAGCATATCTTTTAATGCCAAATAAGAAAGAGATGCTTTTCCGTAAGAGTTGTTTCCATATCCGGCGCCAGAAACTTGTGTTGACATCGTAATAATTGGCTGATCTTCTTCGGCAGAGCGATCGTTGATGTATCTTTTTACTCTAAAGTCTTTATAAAATTTATCCGCAGCTTCTTTTCCGTGTTCTTCAATTCCAATTAAATATTCAAAAGTCGTTGCCCACCCTTCGTCCATAAAAGCATAACGCGTTTCGTTGATTCCCATATAAAAAGGAAAATACGTATGCGCTACTTCATGATCTTGTACCAATTGTGCAAAAACAGGATTTCCCATTTCAGAATCGTTGCACATCATTGGATATTCCATATCTGCAAAACCCTGAAAAGCTGTCATTTTAGAAAACGGATACGGTACTCCCGGCCATTGGTTAGAAAAATAATCTAAAGCGTATTGGTTGTTTTTTATCGAATTTACAAAATCCGTTCCTTTTACATCATACGCCGCCTGAACGCTCGCGCGGCGATTGGTTTTTTTATCTACCACAACACTGCTTGCATCCCATAAATAATGATCGCTTAAACCAAAACAAACATCTGTAATATTTCTGGCTTCAAATTTCCAGACATTCCATTCGTATTGTTTTGTTACAATGCCGCTTTTCACTTCCTGCTCGTTGGCAATGTGCATGACTTCGTTTGTAGTGTAAGATTTCTTTAATCTCGAAGCAAATTCCGGAAGTAATACTTCATCAGGATTTAATAAATCCCCTGTTGCATAAACGACATAATTTTTTGGTGCTTTTACAGAAAATTTATAATCATTAAAATCATTGTAAAACTCCTGACGATCTGTATGTGCCAGCATATCCCAGCCGTTATAATCGTCAAAAACAGAGACGCGTGGATAACTGTACGCTACAAAAAAAGTAGTTTCGTCTATTTGTCCTTCTCTCCCGCTCTCTTTAGACAACGGATAATTCCAGTCTATATTTATTGTTGCTTTAGAATTCGGCAATATCGGTTTCTTTAGTTTTACAGTACCTATTGTTCCCCACTTTCTTGCATCTTCTTTGTAAACTTCATTTTCTATTTTCATAGAAGTAATCGTTAAACCATTGCTCAAAAAATCATCACTTACTTCGCTTCCTCTTGGTGAAGACGGCTTATGAAGATTATTTACAAATCGAACAGCTAAGGTTCTTAATGTATCTTTACTGTTATTTTGATATACAATAGTTTCTGTACCGCTTACAAGTTTTGTTTTAGGATCTACCGAAATTTCCATTGTATAATTTCCGTGGTTCTGCCAATAATTTTTACCCGGTTTACCGTCCATAGAACGTGTACCTTTGGCGTAAGCCTCTTTTATATTTCTAGGCATATAAAGTTCTTGTGCAAAACTGTTTTGAGCCAAAAACATAAGAGTAATAAATACAAATTGATATGCTTTTCTTCCCATAAGTGGTGTAAGGTTTATTGATTTACTTGTTTCTTGTAATAATTTAGTACAACATCTTGGCATTATGTTACACGCAGCCGTAAATTTATGAAATTAAATTCCAATTTTAAATTTCAATCTCAAAGTTAAATTCCAAAAATCAAATCCTAAATTCTAATCTAAAAATTAAATTCCAAATTCCAATCTAAAATCTACATTCTAAAATCTAAACTAAAAAGAAAAACCGTCTAATTCTAAAAGAAAAAGACGGTATCTACAATTAATATATAACCTTGATAACTACAAAATATAATCGGTATTAATGAAGTTTGATTCCTTGCTGTTTAGCAATTCCTGCAAAATTTCATTGTTATAAGCGATATCTTTTGAGGCTACGAACGTACGAATTGAAAAGGAACGTAATGCATCTGGAATACTTAATGTTCCAACTGCAGAATCTTTACGGCCTGTAAACGGGAATGCATCTGGTCCTCTTTGGCAAGAACTGTTGAGGTTTACTCTGCAAACTAAATTTACCAAAGCATCTATAAGCGGTGCTAAAGTTTTAATGTCTTTACCAAACAAACTTACTTGTTGTCCGTAATTAGACTCAGCCATATCTTTTAATGGTTCTTTGATATCTGTAAAAGAAATTATTGGCACAACTGGTCCAAACTGCTCTTCGTGATACACGCGCATTTTGTCGTTTACCGGATAAAGGACTGCTGGAAAAATATAGTTATCAGTATGTTTTCCACCTTTTTCATTCAATATTTTAGCACCTTTTGATGTTGCATCGTCAATTAATCCCTGAATGTAGGCTGGCTTATCAGTTTCTGGAAGCGGTGTTAAAGAAACTCCTTTTTCCCACGGATTTCCAAAAACTAAAGCATCTACTTTTTCAGAAAAACGTTTATTAAATTCTTCTCTGATAGATTCATGAACATACAATACTTTTAAAGCTGTACAACGCTGACCGTTAAAAGATAAAGATCCCGCAATACATTCCTGAATAGCCAAATCTAAATCGGCATCTGGTAAAATAATCGCTGGATTTTTTGCTTCTAATCCTAAAATCAAACGAAGTCTGTTTTTATTCGGATGCTGATCTTGTAAAGCAATTGCCGATTTACTGTTTCCTATTAATGCCAAAACATCAATTTTTCCAGATTTCATAATCGGAGAAGCCACTTCTCTTCCACGTCCGTAAACAATATTGATAACTCCTTTTGGAAAACTGCTTCTAAAAGCTTCTAACAATGGCGAAATACACAATACACCATGTTTAGCCGGTTTAAAGATTACTGGATTACCCATAATCAACGCCGGAATTAATAAAGAGAAAGTTTCGTTTAAAGGATAATTGTATGGTCCAAGACACAAAACAACTCCAAGAGGTCCGCGGCGAATCATTGCGTTTACACCTTGTACTTTTTCAAAATGCGCACTGCGTCCGTTTAATTCTTTGTAGCTGGCAATTGTATCGTAAATATATTCAACCGTTCTGTCAAATTCTTTTTGAGAATCTCCAAGGTTTTTTCCAATTTCCCACATCAAAAGTTTTACTACTTCTTCGCGGGTTTCTTTCATTTGTCGCACGAAATTTTCCATGCACTTAATACGATCCGACACTTTCATCGTCGGCCATAAACCCTGCCCCATATCGTAAGCCGCCGTAGCAGACTCAACAACTTCCTGAGCTTCTTTTTCTCCCATAAAAGGGATAGATCCTAATAATGTAGGCGTATATTTTTCTGTAGATGAAATAGTCGAAAATACTGGCGTAGTCTGCCCTTCCCATTTTTTTAATTCTCCATTTACAAGATAAGTATCTTGATTGATGAGGGTTTTAATCTCAAATTCTTCGGGTATTAAACTCATAATCTTGGTTATTGTAATTTGGTTAATAATAGCATTCTAAAAGAAAAAAGAGGCTCTCCTCGCCTCTTTATCTTTTTATTATTGTACGGTTTCGCCTTCCCAATCCAAAATTCCGCCAAGCAGATTATAGGCATTTTCTATACCTAATTCATTCATAATCTGGCATGCTTTGGCACTTCTTGCTCCAGAACGGCAGTACACGTAATAATTTTTATTTTTGTCTAGCTCTTCGATTTCGTAAATAAAACCTTGTCCTTTATTGATGTCGATATTAACAGCATTTTCGATATAGCCATCATTAAATTCGTCTTCAGTTCTTACGTCAAGGATAACTGCATTCTCGTCAGCAGCTAATTGGGAAACCCAGTCTTCTTGTGATAAATTCATAATAAATGTGTTTTTGTAAATTTACGACGTTTCTATTAATTAAAAACGTGCCAAATGCGATTTCGATTATTATTCTCAGAAAACGTTTTAGAGAAAAGATTATAATCAGTGAATTACAAATTTACTTACTATTTTCAAAAAATCAGTCTATAAAATCGATAGAAAATAGGATTTTTTCATTTGCACAAAATGCATCTTAAAATAGTTTTCTGACAATTTATACCACATCAATCTGCTATCTTTGCAATAAATTACAATTAATGCTTGTAATTTATCAAAAATATTCGCCACGAATTGCACTAATTTTCACGAATTAATTTGTGTCAAAAAAATCAGCAAATGCAAAATCAATTAAAAAATATCTTTCCTAACTTTTCAAGCGAACTCCTTGCAACAATTGAAGAAAACGGAAGTCTGCAAAATTTTGAAGCAGGAACTATTTTAATGCGAACCGGACAATACATTAAAAACACGGTTCTAATTACTAAAGGAAAAATCAAAATTTACCGTGAAGGCGAAGACGGCGGAGAATTTCTAATGTATTATTTACAACCCGGGCAAGCTTGCGCAATCTCTATGATTTGTACCGCCAAAAGCGAAAAAAGCCAAATCATGGCAAAAGTTGTCGAAGATGTAACAGTAATGATGATTCCGCTGCAAATGATGGACAAATGGATGATGGAACACCGAACCTGGTACGAATTTGTAATTGAAACTTATAGAAGCCGTTTTGAAGAAGTTCTTGAAGTTGTCGACAATATTGCATTCCGTTCTATGGATGAACGATTGGAATTTTACCTAAAAAGACATTCTGATGCCTGCGGTTGTTCTGAAGTTAAATTATCGCATCAAGAAATCGCAACTGAATTAAATACTTCTCGCGAAGTTATTTCCCGTTTACTCAAAAAAATGGAACAACGCGGTTTGGTCAAACTTAATCGAAACCAAATTGAATTATTAAACACGAATTTCACAAATTAACACGAACTGATTGTCAGTTCGAGCGGAGTCGAGAACCCGCAAAGCATTTCGACTCCGCTCAATGTGACAAACAATCTGTGACAATCCGCTTCATCCGCTAAATCTGCGAGCAAAAAAATCGTAGTGTGATAAATGTTACTGTACGTTTCTACAGAACAAATCATCTTTGCATAAAAACAAATGCAATGGAATACGCAGGATATTTTGCTTCAATAATTATCGGAATATCACTTGGCTTAATTGGAGGTGGTGGCTCTATACTTACGATTCCGATTTTGGTGTATTTGTTTAAAGTAAATCCCGATCAGGCAACTTCTTATTCTTTATTTATTGTGGGTTTAACGGCAATGTCTGGAAGTTACAGCCATTATAAAATGGGAAATCTGAAACTGAAATCAGCTTTGTATTTTGCAATTCCTTCTGTGATTTCGATATTGATAATTCGTGAAGTTATTTTTCCTCAAATTGCCCAGACCTTATTTTCTGTTGCTTCTTATACTGTTTCAAAAGATTTTCTGATTATGATTATTTTTTCAGTATTGATGATCACCGCGGCGATCTCAATGATCAAAAAAAACAAACCGGAAATAAAAACTGCCGAAACCAATTATACACAATTATCTATAATAGGTTTTATTGTCGGAATCATAACGGGATTTCTCGGCGCCGGCGGTGGATTCCTGATTATTCCAGCTTTGCTTTTTTTCGCCAATTTACCAATGAAACAAGCCGTTGGAACTTCATTATTAATTATCACCATAAATTCCTCGTTAGGTTTTGCAGGCGATTTATATATCGGAACTCCAATAAATTATCCTTTTTTATTAAGTGTTTCCATAATGGCATTAATTGGAATGATTATTGGAAGTCATCTTTCTAAAAAAATCGACGGCGCAAAACTAAAACCGCTTTTTGGCTGGTTTGTTCTCGTTATGGGATTTTATATTATTGCTAAAGAGGTTTTGTTTTAAATTTTTTGCTCTCGCAGTCCCGATAGCTATCGGGAGCAGATTTTTTTTAATTTTAGTTTTACTTGTAGAAGAAACTAAAAAATCCGTTTATTTTGGGGAATAAACGGATTTGTATTTTTTGGGCGTTTTTGGTTTTAAGATTATAGATGATTATTTAACCAGGCCTTATTTAAAATAAATTTCTAGATTATATTTATTCCCACTGTAAAACTCAAGAAAATCATTGGTATTTTTAAAAATCTCTTTTACAATTTCTGTATGATCGTGAATTAATCTATAAACTTTTCCCTTTTTATCAATTGCAATATAATTCCCGTCTTCCATATCTAAGATTAGATAATAGAACTTTTCTCCAATTTCAATTTCAAACGTAGATTCTATTTCTAATAAATCCAATTGTTGCTTATTTAAAGAGGATAAAATTTTAGAAACAATTTTCAAATCAGGGTTTTCAGTTTTAATATTCCTAATAGCCAATTCTTTTTTAGTTATTGAATTAAAATCGAAATCTCTATAAAATGTTATAGGTTTATCGATTTTGATTATGTGTAACCGATTATCACTATAATATAATTTAACTTGTGTTTCTTTTTTAGTTTTCTTTTCTGTTAAATAAATTCCCGACAATTCGAAAAAATCATAATTCCTCCTTATTTCACTAATCTTTTTTGGATAATAACTTCTAATTATCTGAATACCTTGTTTTTGAAAATAAATATTCATTTTAAAATTTTCCAAGGATTCTTTTATTTGCGGAAGCTCCGGATTTATTAATTCAGCAACTCTTAATTCAAATGATTCTATGTCTTTAACATTCGTTTTTCTCTTAAATATATTTATCATTATCAAAAATTAATTTTATTCAGATCCAACAATCTTAAATTCTAATTTCCCTGAATCATTCAGTTTATATTGATAAATACTTTTTCCTTCAATATGACCATCATCATAATAAGCAATCAAGTATTTATTTCCTAAAAGCTGAATCTGACCAAAAGAAATTGTACCTCCCAAAACACCTTTTATCGGAATTAATTCGGGCTTACTTCTTAATCCATCCGTTATAAATTTTTCCGGGTCTTTAATTCCTTTCTTTTTAAAATCAACGTTATCATATTCTGAATCATACCACGAAAATTGCCCTTTTAAAACATGCAATGAATCATTGGCAATTTTTAACCGGGTCTTTAAAGAATCATTTTTTTTCTTCAAAAAGGTATTTTCTTTCTCAAGTAAACTTTCATTATTGCTCTGCTTTTGACAGCTTATTACTAAAAAACAAATTATTAATAGCGTTATTTTTTCCATAGTTCAGAGAATACTTTTTTAATGACTTCAGGTTGAGTTGGAGATAAACAAATATATTCAAAAAAGGCTTTAGCCAAACTTAACAGTTTTGGCTAAAGCCTAAATACTTTGAAAAAAATTTATATACCTAAATTTCTACAACAACCGTTTTCTTATCTTCAAAATATTTTATTATTTCCAAATAATTATTTTCTCTTTCCTGATGTATTTCTTCAACCTGACCAGGATAAAAATCAATCCATCGGCTGTGGTTTCTATACATTTCCTGACCTTCAATTAAGGAAGCAATTCTTCTTGAAAGAGATGGAATAAAAATTTTCTGAATTTCTAAATTGTTTTCATTCAATAAAGCAATGATCAACTTCAGGTTATCTAAATTATAACTCGCATTTCCGACTAGAATATCTCTATTTAATTTCTTTATTTCCTGAACTAAATATTTGAATTTAATTTGATATTCATCTACAAACATATCATACTTGTATTCCTTAATTAGCTTTTCAAGATTAGCTTTGTATATATCCGAAAAATCGTTAAAGACTTTATCTTCTACGTCTAAATTGACAGTTAAACTTATGTTCATCTGAATTTTGTTAAAATAAAAAAATCAATGCTCCCCATACCCAATTTCATCCATTTTACCGCTAAAAACGCGATATTGAATAATAAAATAAACAACAACCAAAGCCAAAGCCACAAAAAACCAGCTCATACCGGCAGATAAACCGTATTCTCCTGCGGCAGTATTATAAATTGTCAACGACGGATTTACTTTATTGGTAGAAGGCAGAACATTCGGAAAAATAGAAACCGCTGTGGAAGCAAATCCTCCAACAAGAAAAAGAGTTGAAAAAATAAAAGCCTGCCCGTCTTTTTTGAATGAACGCACTTTAAATAAACCTAAAATTCCGGCAAAAGTCATAATCGGGAAAAACCATAGAATCGGATTTTCTACGAAATTATGAAAGGGTTTTGGCTCAATAAAATGCCAGATATATAAGGAAATAAAAACCAGAATCAGTAAGACAAAATTCAGCTTAAAAACTAAATTTTTAAGCTTTTCGTTTAATGCCGAATTGGTTTTATAAACAATCCAATTCGCGCCATGAATCATTAAAGCAACAACACTTACAATTCCAAGAAACAAAGTAAACCAATCGATAATTCCCAATTGATCGGCTTGCGGACTAAAAGTTGGGTTCCATAAAGGAAGAAAGAAATAATACGCTTCCTGTGTTGAAACTCCGTTTTCTACCATTCCCAGATTTACACCGCGAACAATATTTCCCAAAGCAATTCCGAAAAATAAAGCTAAAAGTAAACTCGCAATCCCAAAAGCTTTATCCCAAACCGCTTCCCACATGTGATTATGAATTTGTCCGCGCATTTCTAAACCAATCGCACGGAAAATCAAAAGCCATAAAATCATAATCAAAGGCAGATAAAACCCGCTGAAAGAAGAAGCATATAAAGTTGGGAACGCAAAAAACAAAACACCGCCCGCTGCAATAATCCAAACTTCATTGGCATCCCAAAACGGACCAATCGCGCTTGTAATTGCTTTTTTGTCTTTTTCTTCTTTCGCAAAAAATAAATGGATTATTCCTGCACCAAAATCGTAACCGTCTAATACAATGTAAACGGCCAAAATTCCCATTAAAACTACGTACCAAAAAAATTCCATAATTATATTTTTTCTGATGAAAGTTCAACGTGATGAGGTCCTTTACCGATGATTTTTCCAATCAATAATAAAAATAACATTCCGAGTAAAAGATACAATCCGATGAAACCTAATAAAGTAAACAAAGTATTTCCAGAAGAAACCGTTGGCGAAGCGCCGGCTGTGGTTCGCAGAAGATTATAAACCAGCCACGGCTGTCTTCCTAATTCTGCCGTGTACCAGCCTGTCGTATTGGCGATATACGGAAACGGCATCATAAACATTAGCGACCACAAAATCCATTTGGTCTGGAATAGTTTTCCTCTTATTAATTGAAAAAGAGCCAAAACCATTAATCCAATAAAAACAGTCCCGAGTCCCACCATAATATGATACGCATAATACAATCCCGAAATATTGGTCGGATGAATATCTTCTTTAAACTGATCTAAACCTTTAATTTCCTGATCCCAATTTCCGTAAGTTAGGAAACTCAGAATGTTTGGAACCGCAATTTTGTTATCCAGTTTTTTGTCTTTTACATCGGGCTGACCAATTAAAACAATTTCAGAACCTTTTTTCTCGGTATGAAAAATCCCTTCCATTCCGGCAAAAGTTACAGGTTGGTATTTCACGACGTTTTTAGCCAATAAATCTCCGGTAGGAACTGCAACGATTATGCTCGAAATCAATCCGAAAATAACACCTGTTTTAAGAAACAATCTTCCGTAAGAAACATTCTTTTGGCTTAAAATATAGTAAGCACCAATTCCCGCAACCACAAAAGAACTTGTCACTAAAGAAGCTGCCTGATTGTGTAAGAATGAAGGCCATAACCACGGATTTAAAAACAAAGCCTGAAAATTGGTCAATACAAATTTTCCGTTTTGAAGAATTTCGTAACCCACAGGATTCTGCATCCACGAATGTGTTGCAATAATCAGAAAACCACTCGCCCAGGAACCAATACAAATTAGTAATCCGGTGACAAAGTGCCATTTATGTCCGAGGAGTTTTTCTCCGAATAAAAATATTCCTAAAAATGAAGATTCTAAGAAAAAGGAAAACATTCCTTCCATCGCCAGCGTCTGCCCGATAATTCCTCCGGTTAACTCAGAGAATTTCGCCCAATTGGTTCCGAACTGAAATTCCATCGGAATTCCGGTTACAACGCCCATCGCAAAATTCAGAGCGAAGATTTTCATCCAGAAATGCGTAGCGTGATTGTATTGTTCGTCTTTAGTTTTTAGATATTTCCACTTGAAGTAAACAATTATTAGGGAAAGACCCATTGTAAGCTGTGGAAAGAGATAATGAAAAGTAATGGTAAATGCGAATTGCATTCGGTCATAAAAGAGCATTTCTTCCATAAGGTGGTATTTGTTTTATGAAGTTCCACAAATTTACCCATTAAAACCCGAAATGCTGCCCTAAAAAAAGAGTTTATTTTTAAAGTTTTGAACCATATAAGTTATTTTTAAACCATATAAGTGATATAAGTTCATTTTAGTTTTTGTGTTGATTTTATTTTTAAATACTTAGCTAAGTCATAACAACTTTGTCAAAGTTTAAAACGTTGACAAAGTTCTCTAGAGTCAAACTAGAAACTAAAATGAACTTATATCACTTATATGGTTCAAAAAAATCATTTCTTCAAAATCCCTTTTTCTACACTTTCATTAATTAAACCTTCAGCATAATTCCATATAGTTTTTGAACCTTCTTTTATAACGCTCTTTTTTTCGTACACCTTATTATAGGGAACTCCAAATTCTTTCCAGGTGCCGCCGTTGTTCGAAGTGTTTTGCAATAAAGGTTCTAATCTGTCCATCGATTTTGCAAATTTTGCTTCGTTGGTTTCTCCCGCTTCAAATTCTTCCCAAATGGCAATCATTTCATCAGCTTGTTTTTCTGGAAGCAAACCAAAAATCCGATTCGCTGCCAATCTTTCTTCATCAGTATTGTCATGACTTTTTTGTGTATCGTATATAAAAACATCTCCGGCGTCTATTTCTACAATATCATGTATCAAAACCATTTTTACGACTTTCAGAACATCAATGGGTTCGTTTGAATGTTCTGCCAAAACAATCGCCATAAGAGCCAGATGCCAGCTGTGTTCTGCGTCGTTTTCGTTTCGGTCGCTATTAAACAATTTTGTCTTGCGCTGAATGTATTTTACTTTATCAATTTCTTTTATAAAAGCGATTTGATTTAATAGATCTGCTGTGTTCATAGTAATTAATTTCAAAGAACTGTAAAATTACAAAATGATATATCCTTAATCAAACTGTACTTGATTTGATTATAACTTTAATAAGTTTTATTTTTTTATTGTTTTACGCAAAAATCAAATTTCTGTAACATTAGTCACTTATTTTACCAGAAAACAAACTTACATTTGTAAACCCTTATTTTAGATTGAATCATGAAAATAGAACAAATTTACACCGGATGTTTAGCACAAGGTGCATATTACATCACTTCAAACGGTGAAGCTGCCATTATAGATCCACTTAGAGAAATTCAACCTTACTTAGACCGTTTAGAACGCGACGGAGTAAAACTGAAATATATTTTTGAAACCCATTTTCACGCCGATTTCGTTTCGGGTCACGTTGATTTGAGCAAAGAAACCCAAGCGCCAATTGTTTACGGACCAAACGCTTCTTGCGAGTTTGACTGCATTTCTGCAAAAGACGGACAGGAATTTAAAATCGGAAAAATTACCATTAAAGTTTTGCATACTCCGGGTCATACTATGGAGAGTTCTACTTTTTTATTGATTGACGAAAACGGAAAAGACCACGCCATTTTTTCTGGAGATACTCTTTTTATTGGAGATGTCGGCCGACCAGATTTAGCACAAAAAGCGGCCGGAATGACTCAGGATGAATTAGCTGGAATTTTATTTCATTCGCTAAGAAATAAAATCATGACTTTGGCGGATGATGTTATCGTTTATCCTGCGCACGGAGCCGGAAGCGCCTGCGGTAAAAACATGAGTAAAGAAACAGTTTCGACAATTGGAAATCAAAAAGCAACAAACTACGCTTTGCGCGCGAATATGACAGAAGCTGAATTTATTGCTGAAGTTACCGACGGTTTATTGCCTCCGCCAGCTTATTTCAGTATGAATGTTGCCATGAATAAAAACGGTTACGAAAGTTTTGAATCTGTTTTGCACAACGGAATGAAATCAATAACTGCAAAAGAATTTGAAGCTGTTACTGAAGAAACCGGAGCTTTAATATTAGATACAAGAAGTGCAGCAGATTTTAGCAAAGGATTTATTCCGCAGTCTATTAACATCGGAATCAATGGCGATTTCGCGCCGTGGGTCGGCACTTTAATTGCCAATGTCAAACAACCTATTATATTAGTGACCGAAGTTGGTCTTGAAGAAGAAACTGTTACTCGCCTAAGCCGTGTTGGTTTTGATACTATTATAGGTCATCTTGAAGGTGGTTTTGAAGCTTGGAAAAATGCAGGTTTTGAAGTTGATACCGTAAATAGAATTTCGGCCGCGCAATTTGCAAATGAATTTAAATTTGGCGAAGATAAAGTAATCGACATTCGTAAAGAAACAGAATACGAAGCAGAACATATTGATGAAGCTTTCAGCAAACCGCTTGCGTATATTAATGACTGGGTAAAAGACATTAACCCAAATGAACATTTTTATCTGCATTGCGCCGGAGGTTACAGAAGTATGATTGCCGCTTCTATTTTACAAGCACGCGGTTTCAGAAATTTCTCTGAAGTCGAAGGCGGTTTTGGAGCAATCTCAAAAACTGAAATCCCAAAATCAGATTTCGTCTGCCAGAGCAAAATATTAAAATAATTTATAAGGTTCTGAGCTGCTAAGGTACTAAGGTTCTAAGTTTTTTTTTAACCTTTTTAATCTTAACAATTTAGAATTTTAAAAGCTAAAAAAATATAAAGACAAAGATTTTAATCTTAGCAACTTAGAATCTCAGAACCTTAGAACCTTTAAAATATGTTAGAAATCATCAAAGAACCTTGGCCTTGGTATGTTGCTGGCCCGCTAATTGGACTTACTGTTCCAATTTTATTAATTATCGGAAATAAATCTTTCGGAATAAGTTCTTCGCTGCGTCATATTTGTGCGGCTTGTATTCCGGCAAATATTTCGTTTTTTAAATACGATTGGAAAAAAGAAAGCTGGAATCTTTTCTTCGTTTTCGGAATATTTTTGGGCGGAATGATCGCAGCTTATTTTTTATCCAATCCAAATGCAGTAACAATCACACCATTATTAGAATATCAATTAGCAACTTATGGCATAACAGATCATTCTGGTTTATTGCCTGCCCAATTATTTTCTTGGGAAAGTTTATTTACGCTTCGCGGGTTTATAATGATTGTTGTTGGAGGTTTTTTAGTTGGTTTCGGAACACGTTACGCTGGCGGATGCACAAGCGGACACGCAATTATGGGATTATCAAATCTGCAATGGCCATCATTAGTCGCTACAATCTGTTTTATGATTGGCGGTTTTGTAATGGCACTTTTGATTTTACCACATATTCTTTCACTTTAAAATTTCAAAAATGAATACTTTAGAAACTAAAAATACAGACGGCGAAGGAATCAACGCAAGCGAAAAAAAAGAAACAGCTTTAGGAAATCTTAAATACTTAATTGTCGGCATCTTTTTCGGAATTGTATTTGTAAAAGCAGAAATCGTCAGCTGGTTTCGCATACAGGAAATGTTCAATCTGCAATCTTTCTTTATGTATGGCGTAATTGGAAGCGCAGTTTTTGTTGGTGTAATCTCTGTTTTCATCATTAAAAAATTCAATATCAAAACCCTTCAGGGCGAAAAAATCGAAATTCAGCCCAAAACATTCAATAAAGGGCAAATCTACGGCGGATTATTATTCGGTTTCGGCTGGGCAATAACCGGAGCTTGTCCAGGACCGCTTTTTGCACAAATTGGAACCGGAGCGACAGTTATTGTTGTTACCTTATTAAGTGCCATTGCAGGAACTTGGTTTTACGGTTTGATAAAAGACAAACTTCCACATTAATTTTTTTTGTTTCAAGTTTCAGGTTGAACACACCTTATAATGTTCACAACAACCTCAAACTTGAAACAAAAAACAATCATAATCTGGGCGTGCCACCATCCCGATAAAAGGGCTATTCACTTCACGGCGATTCGCTCTTTTATCGGGATGCTGTCGGGCTATCCGGGCTACTTCGGTAGCTTCCTCCTATCCCTCACGCGCTTTTGCGGTTAAAAAGGTCGTTTTGTTTTTGACCACAACTCGATTTTCCCTCTTTCATTACATCCGAATTATTTAAAACCCGACACTTTCATAAAGTTATCCCTCCATCATTAATTTTTAGTTAAATATCAATAAATCAATTACTTAATTCAATAAAAACGTTTAATTTTATTCTTCATAAAACAAGAATCAAAAACATAAATCCTACAAATTTTCAATTAACAAAAATTTAACATGACACTTGTATATACAACTATGAATTGTTATACATTTGTATATACAAATTATACACTTACGACTATGACAATTGAAGAGGTTATTAAGAGTACAGTTAAGATGGATAATGCGAAAAAAGTTATTCTAAATATCATGTACACACAAAATGTGATTCAGGATCATTTTAACGAGTTGATAAAACCGTATGATCTGTCTGGAGAACAATATAATGTACTTCGTATATTAAGAGGACAAAAAGGAAATCCTGCTAATATGTGTGTGATACAGGAACGCATGCTGGCTAAAACAAGTAATACAACCCGATTGGTGGATAAATTATTACTTAAAGATTTTGTAACACGAAATGTCTGTCCGGGTAACCGACGAAAAATAGAAGTTTTGATTACTCAAAAAGGATTAGACGTATTAAAAGAATTAGATCCTAAGGTAGATGCACACGAGCGAGCATTTGCCGAAAATATAAGCCCGGAAGAATTAGAATTATTAAATAAATTATTAGAAAAATACCGAACCCAACAAAATTAATACTATGAGTACATACGTAGAAAGCCTAAGCTGGAGATATGCAGCTAAAAAATATGATACGGGAAGAAAAATCTCTGATGCAGATTTAAATACCATAAAAGAAGCTGTTAGATTAAGCGCTTCTTCATACGGATTACAACCTTATAAAGTTGTTATTGTTGAAAATCCGGAAATAAGAGAAAAATTAAAAGCGGTTGGTTACGGACAACCACAAATTACAGACGCTTCTCATCTATTTATTTTTGCAAATGAAGCAAATGTTGGTGAAGCATCTGTAGACAAATATATTACTAATATCAGCGAAACAAGAGGAGTTCCTGCTGAGGCATTAGCTGGATTTAGCGATATGATGAAAGGTGTAATCGGCGGTCTTTCAGACGATGCAAAAAACACTTGGACTGCTAAACAAACTTATATTGCTTTAGGGAACTTATTAAGCGCTGCTGCAGAATTAAAAATTGATGCAAGCCCAATGGAAGGTTTCAATGCTGCTTCATTCAATGAAATTTTAGGATTCGACAAATTAGGTCTAAATGCTGCAGTTATTGCTGCTGTAGGTTACAGACATGATGAAGACGATGCACAGCACTTCAAAAAAGTAAGAAAATCACAAGAAGAATTATTTATCACACTTTAATTATTTAATAACAATCAAAATCATTTTTACAACATGAAAAATTTAAAAACAATTGCAATAGCATTATTCGTAGCAGCAGCTGGATTATCAGTAAACGCACAAACTAAAAAAATCGACGCAAAAGCATCTACTATCAAATGGGTAGGTAAAAAAGTAACTGGAGAACACACTGGAACTGTAAACTTCAAAGAAGGTTCAGTAGTTTTCAAAGGAAAAAAATTAGCTGGAGGTAGCTTTACTGTTGATATGACTTCTTTAACTTCTACAGATTTAACTGGAGAATACCAAGGAAAATTAAACGGTCACTTAAAAGCTGACGATTTCTTCGGAACTGACAAATATCCAACTGCAAAATTAGTTTTCAAAACTATTGGTGCTAAAGCAACTGACGTTTATACTGTTACTGCTGATTTAACTATCAAAGGAATTACTAAACCAGTTACTTTTGATATTACTGTAAAAGGAAACACTGCTACAACTGCATTTAAAGTTGACAGAACTAAATACGATATCAAATACGGATCAGGAAGTTTCTTCGAAGGTTTAGGAGACAAAACTATCAATGACGAATTTGAATTGACTGTAGCATTAAAATTCTAATATTTCAGACTTACTAGTTCAAATGTTAAAGAAACCCTAATAGTTTATGCTATTAGGGTTTCTTTTTTGCGAAGTTTTCAGAAAAATAACGTTCTTAATATTTACATAACACTTTGGTAATAATGATCGAAGTTTTGATTAACATATGGCTTCTAATTTTGTGAAAATTAAAAAAAATCCGAAACTAGAAATCCATCATAGTTATGAAAACAAAAATACAAATTGCCATTATCACACTATTTAGCAGTCTTTTTCTACACGCCCAACAACAATCTAAAGGAATTATTGGAACCAACAACTGGATGAACAACTGGACCAATTTTAAACCTGCAGCAAATGAATATAACGAAGCTACTAACATAATTGCCGGAACCATAGACAAAGATACAAGACTAACGAAACGCAATACTTATCAGTTAGTTGGTGTAGTTTATGTTACTAACAATGCCGTTTTAACAATAGAACCAGGAACAGTAATTCGTGGCGACGATAAAACCTGCGGTACTCTTGTAATTACAAATGGGGCAAAAATTCTTGCAGAAGGCCTGGAAACAGATCCGATTATTTTTACTTCAAATAAAGAAAAAACAGAAAGAAAACCGGGTGACTGGGGTGGCATAATCGTTTTAGGAAAAGCGCCAATCAACTGTCTTGGAGGCGTACACACTTTGCCTTTTGACCTAGATCCTTTATTAAATCATTACGGAGGTCAGGATGCCGAAGATAATTCTGGGATTCTAAAATATGTACGTATTGAATACGCAGGAAGAAAATTAAGCGCTCTAAAAGAACTTAACGGACTTTCTTTAGCAGGTGTTGGAAGAAAAACACTTTTGACTAATATTCAGATTAGTTTTTCTAATGATGATTCTTTTGAATCTTACGGAGGCGACTTAAATATGTCAAATCTTGTTTCTTATAGAACTACAGATGACGATTTCGATTTTACACAAGGAGTTCAATGTAACATAAGCAATAGTGTTGCCATTCGTCATCCTTTTTCATCAGATATTTCAGGTTCAAGATGTTTTGAAGTTGATTCGTATGAAAAAGTTGCAACTACAGATATGACTAAAAAAATGACTTTAATAAACGCCAGCAACATTACCCTTATTAATCTAGAAGAAAACAATCAAGGTTTGGTAAGAGAATCTGTTTACGTTAGAGAAAATACATTTTTTAATTTATCCAACAGTGTAGTTTCAGGATTTACACCTTTTGTTTTATTAGAAGGAAATATTGGAAGCGGAGATGCAAATCTTGCTAAAATTACCTTTAAAAACATCATCGCAAACAATTGTGTGGGCGAAATAACAAGTGAATCTTCTAGTAATGATGCAAGTTTAAAAAACTGGTATAGTAACTCTAACTTTGGTATTCAATACACAAATATGAAGAACAGCGAATTGTTTACAATGCCTAGTATTAAAGGAAATCCAGACTTTAGGCTAAATGTAAACAACACAATTGCAATTGGAAATTAAACATTAAAAAAGCAATTATTATTTTAGAATTTAACAAAATTCTAAATTTAGAAAAGTTTTTTTTGAAATATTTTGTATTCTAATTCAAATTACATTTATATCTTTGCTTCAACAAAAAAAGAAAATGAGAACATTATTAAACAATTCTTGGTGGTGGAACAATTTACGTCAAACGTCGTGAACAAAGCTTCCTATGGTATTGTAAAACTATAAATATAAAAGGCTTGTCATCACGACAAGCCTTTTTTTTTGGTACAAATTCAAATAAAACAAATACAATAAAAATTAAAAACTATATACTTTGAAACCTTTTATACTCAACACACACTACAAACAAATTCTGGCAGATACTATTACGCCGGTAAGTATTTATTTTAAAATAAGAGATAAATTCCCAAATAGTTTATTGCTGGAAAGTAGTGACTATCACGGAAATGACAACAGTTTCTCGTACGTTTGCTGTAATCCGATTGCAACGATCAAAATCGAAAACGAAGTTATCTCTAAAACTTTTCCTGACGCAACTTCTGAAACTATTGCCATTGATGCTTCTGTAAATATTCCAGAAGTAATTCAGGAATTTTCGAAACAGTTTCAATCAGAGAAAAACGATTTTAAATTCATCAATAATGGATTATTCGGATACATTTCTTACGATGCCGTTCGTTATTTTGAGAAAGTTTCGATTGCCAAAAAAGACAATGCAACTTCAATTCCAGATGTATTTTATGCGGTTTATCAAAACATAATCGCCATCAATCACTTCAAAAATGAAGCTTATATTTTTTGCCACAGTGTTGATGGAAAAAACAATATTGCAGAAATTGAACAATTATTACAATCCAGAAATATTGCTTCGTATAAATTTACAAAAGAAGGTGAAGGATTCTCTAATCTTACAGATGAGGAATTTAAACACAATGTCGCTTTGGCTAAAAAACATTGCTTCCGTGGAGACGTTTTTCAATTGGTTCTTTCTCGTCGTTTTACACAAGGTTTTAAAGGTGACGAATTTAATGTTTACAGAGCTTTAAGAAGCATCAACCCTTCTCCGTATTTATTCTTTTTTGATTATGGAGATTTTAAAATATTTGGGTCTTCGCCCGAAGCACAAATTATCGTAAAAAACAGAAAAGCCGAAATTCACCCAATTGCAGGAACTTTTAAAAGAACTGGAAACGACGAACGTGATGCACTTTTAGCAAAAGAACTTTCTGAAGATAAAAAAGAAAACAGCGAACATGTAATGTTAGTTGATTTGGCGAGAAACGATTTAAGCCGTAACGGACACGATGTAAATGTAGAGAAATACAGAGAAGTTCAGTTTTTTTCACATGTAATTCACTTGGTTTCAAAAGTTACAGGACATTTACACGAAAAAGCAACTACAATGCAGGTTGTTGCCGATACTTTCCCAGCCGGAACTTTGAGCGGTGCGCCAAAACACAGAGCAATGCAATTGATTGAAGATTACGAAAAAACAAATCGTAATTTTTATGGCGGTGCAATTGGTTTCATGGATTTTGACGGAAACTTTAACCATGCGATTATGATTCGAACTTTCCTTTCTAAAAATCATCAACTTCATTGTCAGGCCGGCGCCGGAATCGTAGCAAGTTCAGACGAAGAAAGCGAAATGCAGGAGGTTTATAATAAATTAAGAGCCTTGAATACAGCGCTTGAAATGGCGGAGAAAATTTAAATTTTTGTTTCAAGTTTTCTTTGTTTCAAGTTTCAAGTTGGTTGAGACGCAAAGCAAACTTGAAACCTGAAACTTGAAACAATTAAAAAACCTGAAACAAAAAATATGAAAGCATTATCCATTTTAGTTTTAATCATTATCGTTTCTTCTTGTAATTCAGAACAAAAGAAAAATTCAATTGAAGGAACCTGGCGACTTATATCGGCAGAAACGACAGAGAAAGATTCCACTTTTTCTACTTTCAATTCAAAAACAAAAATGATTAAGATTATCAATGATTCGCATTTTGCTTTTTTCAATCATGATTTAAAAAACGGAAAAGATTCAACCAATGCTGTCTTTTTTGGCGGAGGCGGAAAGTACACTTTAAAAGACAGTGTTTACACCGAAAATTTAGAGTTTTTTAATAACAGACAATGGGAAAACAACAAATTTGAATTTGTAGTAAAAGTCAAAAACGATACACTGATTCAAAAAGGTGTTGAAAAAATAGAAAAATTAGGAGTTGATCGTATTATCGTTGAGAAATACGTGAGAGAAAAATAAATAAAAATTAGTTTCAAGTTTAAAGTTTCAGGTTTCAAGTTGTTGGAACGTGAAACAAAAGAAACCTGAAACCTGAAACAAAAAAATACAATGAAAAAAATATTAGTTATAGACAATTACGATAGTTTCACTTACAATTTAGTACACTATCTGGAAGATTTAAACTGTGAAGTAACCGTTTACAGAAACGACGAGTTTGATATTGACGAAATTTCTTCTTTCGATAAAATTCTACTTTCTCCAGGACCAGGAGTTCCGGACGAAGCAGGATTATTAAAAGCGGTAATCCAAAAATACGCGCCAACAAAAAGCATTTTAGGCGTTTGTTTAGGGCAACAAGCAATCGGTGAAGTTTTTGGCGGAACACTTTCTAACCTTGATAAAGTATATCACGGAGTTGCCACAAATGTAAAAACGTTGGTTTCTGACGAAATTTTGTTTGAAGGTTTAGGAAACGAATTTGAAGTTGGCCGTTACCATTCATGGGTTGTAGACAGCAATTTACCAGAAGTTTTAGAAGCAACTTCAGTAGACGAAAACGGACAAATTATGTCGCTTAGACATAAAACATTTGATGTAAGAGGCGTTCAGTTTCACCCAGAAAGTGTATTAACCCCAAAAGGAAAAAGGATTTTAGAGAATTGGATTAAGAGTTAGAGAAAAAAAATGTTTCAAGTTTTTATTTGTTTCAAGTTTCAGGTTGTTGGAACGTGACACGAGGCTTTAGCCGAACTGGCGAAGCAAACTTGAAACCTGAAACTTGAAACAAAAAACTTAGCATCTCAAAATCTTAGCAACTTAGAACCTTAAAAAAAATGAAAACAATATTAAATAAATTAATCAATCACGAAGTGCTTTCTAAAGAAGAAGCCAAAAATGTATTGATTAATATCTCAAGCGGCGAATACAATCCAAGTCAGATTTCAGCATTTTTGACTGTGTTTATGATGCGTAGTATTACAATTGATGAACTTTCCGGCTTTCGCGAAGCTTTACTAGAATTATGTATTCGTGTAGATTTATCAGCTTACAACACAATCGATTTGTGCGGAACGGGCGGTGACGGAAAAGACACGTTTAACATTTCGACTTTAGCATCCTTTATTGCAGCCGGAGCGGGAATAAAAGTAGCAAAACACGGAAATTACGGCGTTTCGTCTATTTCTGGATCGAGCAACGTGATGGAAAAAATGGGAATTAAATTTAGCAACGATCCATCATTTTTAGAAAAATGTATTGATCAGGCTGGAATTTGTGTTTTACACGCACCATTGTTTCACCCAGCAATGAAAAATGTTGGTCCAATTAGAAAAGAACTGGCTGTAAAAACCTTCTTTAATATGTTGGGACCAATGGTAAATCCGTCATTTCCGAACAATCAATTGGTTGGAGTTTTTAATCTGGAATTGGCGAGAATGTATGCTTATCTATATCAAAATACGAATGTGAATTTTACAATCCTGCATTCGCTTGACGGTTATGACGAAATTTCTCTAACTGGTCCAACAAAAATCATTACCAGCCATATGGAAGGAATGCTAAAACCAGAAGATTTCGGCGTACGTCTTTTATCTCAAACTGAAATTGAAGGCGGAAAAACCATCGAAAAATCGGCAGAAATGTTTACCAATATCATTTCCGGAAAAGGAAACGAAGCACAAAATAATGTAGTTTGTGCCAATGCTGCGATGGCGATTGCAACCGTTACAAAATGTTCTCCACAAGAAGGTTTTGAACTGGCAAAAGAAAGTCTTTTCTCTGGAAAAGGATTAAAAGCATTACAAACATTACAGACATTAAGCAAATAAAAACAAACACAAATTTCACGAATTAGCACTAATTAAATTTGCGCCTTTGTGACTTTGTGGCAAATCATTAAACATGAATATTTTAGATAAAATAATATTTGATAAACATCGTGAAGTCGAACTTAAAAAATCGATCATTCCGGTTTCACAATTGGAAAGTTCTGTTTTTTTTGAAAGACAAACCATTTCATTAAGTCAAAAATTAAGAGCAAGTAATTCTGGAATTATTGCCGAACACAAACGTCGTTCACCTTCAAAATCAATAATAAACCAAAACTTTACGGTTGAAGAAGTTGTAAAAGGATATGAAAATGCTGGTGCTTGCGGGATTTCGGTTTTAACTGATGGGAAATATTTTGGAGGTTCTCTAGACGATTTACTTTTGGCAAGAGCTTCTGTAAATATTCCGCTTTTGCGAAAAGAATTTATTGTTGATGAATATCAGATTCTGGAAGCTAAAGCTCACGGAGCCGATTTGATTTTGCTGATTGCAGCGGTTTTAACCCGCGAAGAAATTCAGTCTTTATCTCAATTTGCAAAGAAATTAGGTTTAGAAGTTCTGTTAGAAGTTCATAATCAGGAAGAATTAGAAAAGTCGATTATGCCAACTTTAGACATGATTGGTGTAAACAACAGAAATCTAAAAACGTTTGAAGTAAGTCTGGATTTCAGTAAAGAACTGGCATCGCAGATTCCAAACGAATTTGTAAAAGTTTCAGAAAGCGGGATTTCTTCGGTAGAAGCTATTCAGGAACTAAAACCATACGGCTACAAAGGTTTCTTAATCGGAGAAAACTTCATGAAAACCGATAACGCTGGCGAAGCTGCAATAGAATTTATAAACAAGCTAAATCGCTAAAGGTTTGCCACGAATTTCACGAATTACACGAATTTTTCTTTTGATGCTGATTGAGTAGAATTTTTGCCACAGATTCAAGGGATTAAAAGAATTAAAATCTGTGAAAATCTTTTAATCTGTGGCAAAAAAATTAGTGAAATTCGTGTAATTCGTGGCAAAAAACAAATATATAGTGTATTAGCGCCTTCGCGGCAAAAACAATAAAAAAAATGAAACTCAAAATATGCGGTATGAAATATCCCGAAAATATCATCGAAGTAGGTGCACTCCTACCCGATTATATGGGATTTATTTTCTGGGAAAAATCCGCTCGATATTTTAACGGAACAATTCCTGAACTTATAAAAACGATTAAAAAAGTAGGCGTTTTTGTAAATCAAAGTCAGGAAGAAATTTTAGAAAAAGTAGAAAAACACAATTTACAAGCCGTACAATTACACGGAAACGAATCGGTTGAATTTTGTGCCGAATTAAAAACCAAACTTTCAAAAAAAATCGAAATTATAAAGGTATTTTCTGCTGATGAAGATTTTGATTTCGAAGTGATAAAACCTTTTGAACCTGTTTGTGATTTCTTTTTATTCGATACAAAAGGAAAACTTCCGGGCGGTAACGGAACTACTTTTGACTGGACGATTTTAAAAAAATACAATTCAGATAAACCGTTCTTTTTAAGTGGCGGTATCGGAATAAACGAATTAAAAGCCATCGAAGAAATTTCAAAAAGCAATTTACCTATTTATGCTGTCGATATAAATAGTAAATTTGAAATCGAACCAGGGCTGAAAAATAAAAACCTATTAACTAATTTCAAACGAAAATTTGAAATTGCAAACTTTTAAATTTCAAAAAATGAATTTTAACGTAGACGAAAAAGGATATTACGGAGAATTTGGAGGAGCTTATATTCCCGAAATGCTCTATCCAAATGTAGAAGAATTACGTCAGCAATATCTAAAAATCATAGCCGAACCTGATTTTAAAGCTGAGTTTAATCAATTATTAAAAGATTACGTTGGACGCCCTAGTCCGCTTTATTTTGCTAAACGTTTATCAGAAAAATACAATACCAAAGTTTATCTAAAAAGAGAAGACTTAAACCATACCGGAGCACATAAAGTAAACAATACGATTGGGCAGATTTTAGTTGCCAAACGTTTGGGTAAAAAAAGAATTATTGCCGAAACCGGAGCAGGACAACACGGTGTTGCAACAGCAACTGTCTGTGCCTTAATGGGAATGGACTGTATCGTTTATATGGGCGAAATTGATATTGCACGCCAGGCTCCAAACGTTGCCAGAATGAAAATGTTAGGTGCAGAAGTTCGTCCGGCGCTTTCGGGTTCAAGAACTTTAAAAGATGCTACAAACGAAGCAATTCGCGATTGGATTAATAATCCTGTAGATACGCATTATATTATTGGTTCTGCAATTGGTCCGCATCCTTATCCGGATATGGTAACTCGTTTTCAAAGTATAATTTCAGAAGAAATAAAATGGCAGCTAAAAGAAAAAGAAGGACGCGAAAATCCTGATTATGTAGTGGCTTGTATCGGTGGCGGCAGTAATGCTGCAGGAACTTATTACCACTTTTTGCACGAGCCTGAAGTTGGAATTATTGCGGTTGAAGCTGCCGGAAAAGGTGTAAACAGCGGTCATAGCGCTGCAACTAGCAAATTAGGAAAAGTGGGCGTTATTCACGGCTGTAAAACCCTTTTGATGCAGACTCCAGACGGACAAATTACAGAACCGTATTCTATTTCTGCAGGCCTTGATTATCCTGGTGTTGGTCCAATGCACGCACATTTGGCACAAACAGGACGTGGCGAATTCTTCTCTGTAACTGATGATGAGGCTATGAATGCCGGTCTGGAACTTACAAAACTAGAAGGAATTATTCCGGCAATAGAAAGCGCGCATGCATTTGCAGTTTTAGATCAGAAAAAATTTAAACCTACAGATGTTGTAGTAATCAGTCTTTCTGGTCGTGGCGACAAAGATTTAGATAATTATATTGAGTATTTTAAATTGTAAAAATAATCATACTTTTGATATACTTTTTTGCTTTTCCTTTTGAAAATAAAGACTAGAAAGTATTAAAAGTAAATATGCAGAACTGATTTAAAAAACTAGAAAAATATTAATTGATGGAAAAGATATTCTCATACGGAACATTACAAGCAAGAGAAATTCAAATGCAGGTTTTTAATAAAGTATTAACTGGTACTCGAGATCAGCTTTCTGGTTATAAACTTAAGGATTTACAAATAGAAGAAGAATTTGGTATGGCAGATTATTTTGTTGCAGTTGCAAGCGACGATTTATCTGATTCTATTAAAGGTATTGTTTTCGATATTTCCAGTTCAGATTTAGCTAAAGCCGATTTGTTTGAATCTAACTCTTACAAAAGAGTACAAATTACACTAAAATCAGGAACTATTGCCTGGATTTATATTGAAAATTTATAATTGAATATTTATTATTTTCTCCTGCAAGGTTTCCAAAACCTTGTAGGTATAGATTCAAATACAACAAATTAAACCTACAAGGTTTTGGAAACCTTGCAGGAGGAAAAGAACTTAAAAATACCTAACCGTTTTTTGAAACTTGTTAGGATAACAAAATAAAAAAATGAACAGAATAACGCAAAAATTACAAGAGGATAAAAAGATACTTTCTATTTATTTTTCGGCTGGATTTCCTAACTTAAATGATACGGTTCAGATTATTCAGGATTTAGAAAAAAACGGTGTTGACTTAATCGAAATTGGTCTTCCTTTCAGCGATCCTTTGGCCGATGGACCAACAATTCAGGCGAGTTCAACAACTGCACTTCATAACGGAATGACAACGCAGATCCTTTTTGATCAGCTGAAAAACATTCGCGAAAGCGTAAAAATTCCGTTGATTATTATGGGATATTTTAATCCGATGTTACAATACGGCGTTGAAGCTTTTTGTGCAAAATGTGCAGAAATTGGTATCGACGGATTAATTATTCCAGATCTTCCGGTTGATGTTTATGCTGAACAATACAAAGCAATTTTTGAAAAATACGGTTTAATTAATGTGTTTTTGATTACGCCTCAAACCTCAGACGAGCGCATTCGTTTTATCGACAGCGTTTCAAACGGATTTATTTATATGGTAAGTTCGGCAAGTGTTACAGGTTCTCAATCAGGATTTGGTGATACGCAGGAAAGTTATTTTGAAAGAATTGGCGGTATGAATTTGAAAAATCCACAAATCGTTGGTTTTGGAATTTCAAACAAAGAAACTTTTAATCAGGCTACAAAATATGCTAAAGGCGCTATTATTGGAAGTGCTTTTATTAAGCATTTATCTGAAAGCGGTTCTAAAAAAATTGAAGAATTTGTTGGAGAGATTCGATAAGTAAAGACCTATTTTGTCATTTCGACGAAAGGAGAAATCACACTAGAAACTCTACAAAGAAAATCCGTAAACTGTGTCGATCAACGAGTGTGATTTCTCCTTTCGTCGAAATGACAAAAAAAACAATAAAGCTGAAACATTAACCGTTTCAGCTTTTTTTATACTCAAAAATTCCGAAACCGTTTTATGTTAATATTATGTTAAAATAAAATTAAACAAGCGTTTAAATTAAACACTTGTTTAATTTTGTATTCGATTAGAAAAAATACCATGTCTAAAGTCGAATTAAACGATAAAAAAATTCAAATCCTTGAGGTTGCAGAAAAGCTTTTTTCTGAGAAAGGGTTTGAAGGTACATCCATAAGGGATATCTCTAAAGAGGCAAAAATTAATATTGCCATGGTTTCCTATTATTTTGGTTCTAAAGAAAGGTTATTAGAGTCTTTACTTCTTTACAAAACAGCTGATTTAAAATTACAAATTGAACTTTTATTGCACGAAAATCTTGAGCCTCTTGATAAAGTCAATAAATTAGTCGAAATTTACATTAACAGGATCGACTGTAACAAAGGGATTTACAGAATTTTGCATTTTGAATTTACTTCTAAGAAAAGAGAAGAAAATCTTGCAGCTTTCACTGAATTAAAAAAAGGAAACTTAAAATCTCTGGAAACTATAGTTAAAGAAGGACAATCTAAAGGGATCTTTAGAAAAGACATTATTATTCCGTTGATTACGCCAACGATTATGGGTACCTATTTTCATTTTCACATGAATAAGCCTTTTTTTCAGGAACTTTTAAATTTAAATACAGATACGTTATACAACGATTACATTAAAAACAATCTTACAAAGCACATTCAACAAACTATAAAAGCACTACTTGTTTATGAAAATTAGTCAATTAATGCTCTTTGGTGTTTTCTTCATAGGAATTTCATCAATAGAAGCACAAGAAAAAACAAGTTTAACCTTAGACGAAGCTGTTAAGCTGGCTTGGGAAAAAAGTAACGAAGTTACTCTTGCCAATACGAAGGTAAACACAAAAAAATACGAATTACAAACGGTCAAGAATAACCAATATCCTGATCTTAAAATTCAAGGACAATACCAACGCTTAGGAAAAGCTTCTATCGACATGCATAATGATGAAGCAAATGCAGAACCAACAACTTCTCCAGACCGCGCAATGTTTGGTATGGCTAATTTAAGCTTGCCTATTTTTTCTGGATTTAAGATTCAGAGCAGTATTGATGCTTACGATAATCTTTACGAAGCTGAAAATGCAAACGCGGCTAAAACTAAAGAAGATGTTGCTTTACGTGTAATTACTTATTATACTGCTTTATACAAAGCGCAAAAAACTTTAGATCTTTTAAACGAAAATCAAAAACAAGCAAAACAGCGTGTTACTGATTTTACGGAGTTAGAGAAAAACGGAATTATTCCGAGAAATGATTTATTGAAGGCTCAATTATTAGTTTCGAAGACACAATTATCTATTGATGAAGCTAATAACAACATTAATAACATTAATTTTTACCTGACTACTTTATTAAAAATGGAGCCAAGTGTAAAATTACAGGTTAATGAAGATGATTTTTTCAGCTTAAAAACAACAAATGCTCCAACATCTGATGCTTTGGCACTTCAAAGTAGAAAAGATTTAGAGGCTATTCGTTTCCAGCAGAAAGCCAGCGAAGCTAACATTAAGGTAGCAAAATCTGGTTATTATCCTTCTCTTGCTTTATTGGGCGGTTATACTGCTTTAGATCTTAAAGATATTATTACGGTAAAATATGCTATGAATTTTGGTGTTGGGCTAACGTATGATTTATCTGGAATTCTAAAAAACAATGCTCATGTACGTGAAGCTGAAAGTAAAGCATTGGAAGTAAAAAATACAGAAGCTATTATGACAGACCGCATTAAGGTTGAAGTTCAGAAATCTATTGAAGATTATGATCTTGCAATCAACCAAAGTGTAGTTTATGATGAAGCTTTACAGCAGGCAGCAGAAAATTACAGACTTGTAAAAGACAAGTTTGATAATGGCTTATCTGACACTAATGATTTAGTTGAAGCTGATGTAGAACATCTAAACGCCAAAATAAATACTGCTTTATCGAAAGCAGCTATCATTCAAAAATATTACGAATTACTTTCAGTATCAGGACAATTATCTCAATCATTCAATCTTTCTAAAATATAATCTATAGCTCTCATGGAAAAGAAAAAGACAAATAAAAAATTCATCATTATACTAACCGTTTTGGTTTTAGTGGGCGGAACTTACGGAATAACAAAATACATGCACTCACTTGCTCATGAAGAAACGGATGATGCTCAGATTGAGAAAAAAATGAATCCGATTATCCCGAGAGTTTCCGGATATATTAGTAAGGTTTATGTAAAAGATAATGATTTTGTAAAAAAAGGAGATACTTTATTTACTATCGATAAAAGAGATTATCAATTGAAAATTGACGAAGCAAATGCTGCTTTATTAGGAGCAGAAGGTCAATACGAAGCTGCAAAAGCTGATATTGGTTCTGCATATGCAAGTATTTCTGTTTCTGATGCTCAAATGAGATCTGCAGGTGGTTCTATCGAAAGTGCAAAAATCAGATTAAGACAGTTAACTAACGATTTTAACCGTTACAACAATTTGTACAAAACACATACTATTACAAAGCAGCAATTTGAGCAGGCACAATCTGCAAAAGATGAAGCTGAAAATCAAGTACGCGTTTTAGAACAACAACAAAGAGCAAGTTCATTTCAAAAATCAGTGATTCAGTCTAAATCTAAAGTTTCTGATAAACAAACTGAAGTGGCTTCTGCAAACATCAAAAAAGCGAAAACTATGCTAGATGTTGCACATTTAAATCTTACTTATACAGTTGTAACTGCTGCTATTGATGGTCAGGTTTCTAAAGTTGATATTCAGCCAGGACAATTGGTTCAGCCAGGACAATCTTTATTTTATATTATCAATAATACTGAAGCTTGGGTTGTAGCAAACTTTAAAGAAACGCAATTAAATAAAATGATTGTCGGTCAAAAAGTAAGCTTAAAAGTAGATGCTTATCCAAATTATGAGTTTAAAGGAACTTTGACTTCTTTTTCTCCTGCAACAGGATCACGTTTTTCTCTTTTACCTCCTGACAATGCAACAGGAAACTTCGTAAAAACAATACAAAGATTACCAGTAAAAATTAGTTTAGATCAATCAAACGATCCTGAGAAAGTAAAATTATTACGTCCGGGGATGAATGTTGATGTAGACGTACATTTGAAATAAAATAAATGGCAACAGCAGTACAAGGAGACGACGATTTAGTAGAATACGGTTACAGACGTGTTATTATCACGATTACAGCAGTACTTTGTGCTTTGCTGGAAATTGTTGATACCACGATTGTAAACGTAGCGCTAACAGACATGCGAGGTAGCCTTGGTGCTACTTTGACTGATGTGGCTTGGGTGATTACTGCATACGCAATTGCGAATGTTATTGTAATCCCGATGACGAGCTGGCTTTCGCAGCAATTTGGAAGACGTAATTACTTTGTAGCTTCGATTATAATATTTACGGTCTGTTCTTTTTTGTGTGGAAATGCCAGTAATATCTGGGAACTGGTTGCTTTTAGGTTTGTACAAGGTATGGGTGGAGGCGCCCTCTTGGTAACAGCACAAACCATTATCACCGAAAGTTACCCGGCAGCAAAACGTGGTATGGCTCAGGCTATTTACGGAATGGGAGTAATTGTTGGTCCAACTTTAGGTCCGCCGTTGGGAGGATATTTAGTAGACAATTATTCTTGGCCTTACATCTTTTATATCAATATTCCGTTGGGAATTATTGCTACAATTTTGGCATTAACTTTTGTTAGAAGTCCGAAATACGGAGAGAAACTTAAAGCCAATCAGGTTGACTGGTGGGGAATTATTTTGTTGAGTGCTTTTATCGGATCGCTGCAATTTGTTTTGGAGCACGGACAACAAGACGACTGGTTTAATGATTCGCTTATTGTTACTTTAAGTGTTGTGACTGTTTTAGGATTGGTATTATTTATATGGAGAGAACTTACTTATAAACATCCAATTGTAAACTTAAGTGTTTTAAAAGACGGAAATTTAAGAATTGGAACCATAATGTGTTTTATTCTTGGTTTTGGTCTTTATGGATCAACATTGATTATCCCGATTTATACACAGTCGATTTTAGGATGGACAGCTACTGATGCCGGATTGTTATTAATTCCGGGATCGATTACAACGGCGATTATGATGCCATTTGTAGGTAATATGATTCAGAAAGGTGTTCCGCAGGGATATATGGTTGGAGTAGGATTTTTAGTTTTCTTCTTCTTTACCTTTATGATGCAGACGCGTATGACACCAGATACTGGCGTAGAACATATGTATTGGCCTTTGATTTTGAGAGGAATTGGTTTAGGATTACTTTTTGTACCTATTACAACGCTATCGCTTTCAACTCTTAAAGGAAAACAAATTGGTGAAGGAGCCGCTTTTACCGGAATGATGCGACAATTAGGAGGATCTTTTGGTATTGCGATTATTACCACTTTTATTACGCGTTTCAGTCAGGAACACCGAGTAAATTTGATTAACAATTTAGATCCTGCAAAATTTGATGTTCAGCAAAGAATTGCCGGAATGCAAAGAGCCTTTATGGCAAAAGGATACAGTGCAGATGTGGCGCTTAAAAAAGCCTATCAGGCACTAGATTACGCTGTTCTTAAACAAAGTACAGTTTTATCATACATGGACATCTTCATGTATTTAGGAATTATGTTTTTATGTTGTATACCAATTATTCTTTTCATCAAAAAAGGAAAAAACAAAATTAATCCTGCTGATGCAATGCATTAATATTTAATAATTTATAATACGAATACCAAAAAAGCCGAGTCAATTTCCTGTGACTCGGCTTTTTTATTTTTAGTTTTTTTGTTTCAGGTTTCAGGTTTCAGGTTTCAAGTTTTTGAAACTTTGTGTTTTATTTTGCCACGAATTTCCCGAATTAAAAATCTTTTAAATCTGTAAAATCTGTGGCTCAAAAATCTTTGTAAACTTTGCGCTTTTTTATTTGCGGCTAAATTAACTCAAAGAGAAGAAACCTTAGTACCTCAGCACCTTTGAGCCTTTGAACCTTTAAAAAAAAAACTTATCTCGTAAAAACCAAATGATTTCCTTCTGAAAGATTCGCATCAAACTGATATCCTTCGTAATTAAAACCTTTTAAATCTTCGATAGTTTCAGCATTGGTATCAATAATATATCGTACCATCATACCTCTCGCTTTTTTTGCGAAGAAACTTATTATTTTCAATTTTCCGTCTTTGTAATCTTTAAAATCAGGAGTAATTACAGGAACTTTAAGCGCTTTTACATCAACAGCAGAAAAATATTCGTTGCTTGCCAGGTTTACAAATAATTCCCCTTTTACTAATTCTTTATTTAAAGCTTTAGTTACTGGTGCTTTCCAGAAATCGTGTAAGTTTTTATGATCGCCAATTGGAAGTTTAGTTCCCATTTCCAAACGATATGCCTGCATTAAATCAAGTGGTTTTAAAACTCCGTAAAGTCCGGATAAAATTCTCAGTTTATCTTGTAAGACATCTAATTTTTCGAGCGGAATTGTATAAGCATCCAATCCTGTATAAACATCGCCATCAAAAGTATAAACTGCCGGGCGCGCATTTTCTGGAGTAAATGGTGTTTTCCATTCCTGATTACGCTGCCAGTTTAAATCGGCTAGTTTTTCAGAAATTGACATTAATTCGGCTAAATCTTTTGGCTTTTTTGGTTTTAAAACTTTATGAACCTGACGTGCTTCTTTTAAAAAAGAGGATTCTGTATATTGTGTAGTTGGTAATTCTTTTTCGAAATTTAATGACTTCGCAGGCGATATAACAATTTTCATTTGTGCATTTTTAATTGATTCAAAAATACAAATTGAATTTTTAAAAATAATCTTTTGCAATTGATTTGTTTGATGGGAGTATAGATTTGTTTTTTTGCCACGACCCGAGCGATAGCGAACAGGCGAAGCAATTGCACGAATTTCTCGATTTTTTTTCTTGCCACAGATTAAAAATTTCCACAGATTTTTTAATCTTTTAATCCTTTTAATCTGTGGCAAAAAACTATTCAACCTTTAGCAAGGAAAAAAATTCGAGAAATTCGTGAAATTCGTGGCAAACCTTATTCCTATTCTTCTATTTCAATAAAAATTCATGCTAGAAACTGTGAATTTCTTCAAAAAAATGAGCGATAGATTATAAAAGGCATTTTCTATGTTGTAAATTTGCAGTCGTTCGTTCGTTAAGAATGAATGTTCTATTTAAAATTCGTGAATTCGTGGCTATACAAACAAACTACAAAACAGCTTTACAAAATAAAATCTTCGAAATCATTTCGCAGGCATCAAAAGAACTAAACGTTGACAGTTATGTTATCGGTGGTTTTGTTCGTGATTTGCTTTTAAACCGAGGTTCAAAAAAAGATATTGATGTTGTGGCTGTTGGAAGCGGAATCGAATTGGCTTTGAAAGTTTCTGAGCTTCTTCCGAAAAAACCAAAAGTTCAGGTTTTTAAAACTTACGGAACAGCGATGCTTCGTTTTGAAGATACAGATATCGAATTTGTCGGCGCCCGAAAAGAATCTTATAACCGCGACAGTCGAAATCCGATTGTGGAAAACGGAACTTTGCAAGACGATCAAAACCGTCGTGATTTTACGATTAATGCTTTTGCTTTGTCTTTAAACGAAAATAATTTTGGAGATCTTTTAGATCCGTTTGACGGGTTAACTGATTTAGAAAATAAAACCATCAAAACGCCTTTGGATCCGGACATTACCTATTCTGATGATCCGTTGCGAATGCTTCGTGCGATTCGTTTTGCCAATCAATTAAATTTTGAGATCGAAGAAAATTCACTGAATGCCATTACCAAAAATGCAGAAAGAATCAATATAATTTCTGGCGAAAGAATTGTTGACGAATTAAACAAAATTCTTTCTACAGATAAACCTTCGACTGGATTTTTACTATTATACAAAACTGGACTTCTTGATCTTATTTTACCTGAATTAACAGCGTTGAACCAGGTGGAAGAAATTGAAGGCCATACACATAAAAATAACTTTTATCACACGTTGGAAGTTGTTGATAATATTTGCCCGAATACAGATGATGTCTGGCTTCGTTGGTCGGCTTTGTTGCATGATATCGGGAAAGCGCCAACAAAACGTTTCAATAAAAAACAAGGCTGGACTTTTCACGGACATGAATTTTTGGGTGGAAAAATGGCGAAGAAAATCTTCGAACGCCTTCATATGCCTTTAAATCATAAAATGAAATTCGTTCAGAAAATGGTTGTTATGAGTTCGCGTCCAATTGTTTTGGCTGAGGATATTGTAACCGACAGCGCTGTTCGTCGTTTGGTTTTTGATGCTGGCGAAGATGTAGAAAACTTAATGACTTTGTGCGAAGCAGATATCACGACAAAAAATCCAGCTAAATTCAAAAAATATCATAAAAACTTCGAAGTTGTCCGCAGGAAAATTGTTGAAGTTGAAGAACGCGATCACGTTCGTAATTTTCAACCGCCAATTTCTGGAGAGGAAATTATGGAAATTTTCGATTTAAAACCATCTCGCGAAATTGGTGTTTTAAAAGAAGCAGTAAAAGAAGCGATTTTAGAAGGTGTTATTCCAAATGAATATCAGGCGGCTTATGATTTTGTAATAAAAAGAGCCGAAAAAATGGGCTTAAAAAAAGTATAGCAATACGTATTATTTTATAAAATGAAAAAAGGAAATAAATCAGTAATCATCTGGTTACTATCAGGATGTGTTTTATTATTTTTAATGGTTGTTGTGGGCGGTATTACACGTCTGACAAATTCAGGTTTATCTATGACCGACTGGCATTTGGTAACGGATACTTTCCCGCCTCTAACCGATGCAAAATGGAACGAAGCTTTTGAACAATACAAGAAATTTCCTGAGTATCAAAAAATTAATATTCACAACGATTTTCAACTTTCAGATTATAAATTTATTTATTTCTGGGAATGGTTTCACCGTTTTATCGGCCGTATAATTGGTTTGGTATTTTTTGTTCCTTTTGTTTATTTTTTAGCTAGAAAAAAACTGGACAAAGAAACCATCAGAAAATGTATCGTTCTTTTGGCAATGGGTGCTTTTCAAGGATTTTTAGGCTGGTTTATGGTTCGCAGCGGTTTAATTGACAATCCAGATGTAAGTCATTTTAGACTTTCATTACACCTTACTTTTGCTTTTATCACTTTTGCTTATACTTTGTGGGTGGCGCTGGATTTAATTTATCCGGAAAGAAGCATTTACAAAGTGATTCCGCTTCGTAATATTGCGAGATTTGCTTTAGTTGCCTTATTAATTCAGATTATTTACGGAGGTTTTGTTGCCGGTTTAAATGCAGGATTAATCCACAATCACTGGCCTTTAATGAGCGACGGACAGTTTATACATGATTCTGTTTTTATTGAACAACCTACTTTGGCAAAAAACCTTACGGAAGGAAAAAGCGGCGTGCAGTTTGTGCACCGAACTTTTGCTTATGTTGTGGTTGCTTTAATTTTGTTTTTATATTACAGAAGTACAAAATTCTCGCTTACTAATACACAGAAAAACGGAGTTAAAACTTTGGTAGTTTTTGTTTTTATACAATTTCTATTAGGCGTTTTTACACTTTTATACAGTGTTCCTTTGGCTTTAGGATTAATTCACCAGATTATGGCATTTTTCCTTTTGAGTGCTATGACTTTTACGCTTCACAGATTGAGTAAATAAAAATCTTATATAAATAAAAAAAGAGTCTTATTAAGGCTCTTTTTTTATGCAATCAATTTGATATTAAAGTAAAAGTTTACCCCAGCCAGGCTTTAAAATCCTGAACTTTTTCACGGCTTACAATTACCTCATCTTCTTTATACGAAGGTAAAATTACTTTGAGTCGAGAATTGGTATAAACCTGAATTTCTTTTATAGCCTGAAGCGGTACAATAAATTTTCTGCTTACGCGAAAGAACTCTTTCATGTCTAATTCCTGCTCCAAGATTTCTAAAGTCGAGTCGATTAAATAATTTCTGTTTTCGAAAGTATGAATGTATGTTCCTTTATTTTCACTAAAAAAACATTCGATTTCATCTGTTGTAATGACTTTTAAGTGTTGTCCGATTTTAACGGTAAATCGCTTTTTGTAATTTTTCTCAAACGGATTGGAGAGCATTTTTCTGATCTGCTCAAAATCAAGCTGCAGATTATTATTGTTTTCTGATTCTAATTTTGGCAGACGCGATTTGAATTTCGTAACCGCAACATCCAGATCATCTTCGTCGATAGGTTTTAAGAGATAATCTATACTGTTAAGTTTAAACGCTTTTAATGCATATTCATCATAAGCTGTCGTAAAAATTATGGCGCTTTTGATGTCTATTTTTTCAAAAATTTCAAACGATAAACCGTCAGAAAGCTGAATATCCAAAAAAATTAAATCCGGATGTTCATTATTAGAGAACCAATCTATAGATTCTTCTACAGAATGCAGCATGGTTTGTACTGCAATGTTTAGCTTTTCAAGCTTTCGCTGGAGCAATCTTGCAGCCGGCTTTTCGTCTTCGATAATTAATGTGGTCATTTAATAGAATGCAAAAATTGAAAAAAATTAGTTTAAAATTACTCCCATTTATTTGTATTAGCCTCTTTTTTGTTCATATATTTTTGAATTTTCTTTTGTTCCCAGTCATCGCTAAAGAAAAGATCCTGTCCAAAAACAGATAATCCGTGTCCTAATAAAGCGATTCCCCAGAATAAAGCCGTAGAAAAAGTATGCCAATTCCAAAAATCTGAATTTATCATAAAATTACTATTTGATCTGGAAACAATAATTATTGCATTTACAATAAGATAAACTTTTAGATGTGTGTAAAAGCTTTTCATCCTTTTAACCTTATGGAAAGCTCTATTATAATTTTCATCATTACTAAATTCTTGTGCATAATCTTCGTATCTATTTCTTCTAAATCGTCCCATTTTATTTTGAGTTAATTATTGCCATTTGTTTTTATTCATTTTTTCTTTTTCCATCAATTCTTTGATTTTTCTTTCTTCCCAATCTTTTCCAAAAGACGGAAATACTTCAAAAACCTTTAATCCGTGAAAAACAACTCCTAATCCCCACCACATTAAGGGCCAGTAAAACCACAAATGATTTGGTGTTGTGTACAAATTAATGAAAATCAAAACCACATTTACTGCTATAAAAACAGTAAGATTTCCGTAAAATCCTTTTATACCCTCAACTTTCTTTTTTGCTAAGAGATATTTATCTTCTTCATCATAATTTATTTCCATGATTTCTCCTATTTTGTTTTTTAATTATATAAAATGTTTTTTATTTAAGATTCACTGCTGTGTTTCTCTACATTTATTTTATACTCTTTTTCCATAATTTCATTAATCTTTCTTTCTTCCCATTCTTTGTTAAAAAATGGTCCATAATTAAAGACTTTCATTCCATGTAAAATTAGTGGAATTGCCCAGCCAAATACAGAATACAAACACCATAAATAATCCGGTGACGTCATAAGATTTACAACAATTACAATAGGATTACAAAGCGCATAAACGGTTAGATGTTCGTAGAATTCTCTTATTTCTTTTACTCTTTTATGAGCCTGATAATAACGCTCGGCTTCAGTATAATTCTTTTCCATACTATTTCCAGGTCTGCTTATTATTCTCTCTTTGTAAAATCTCTCTAATCTTTCTTTCTTCCCAGTTAGAACTATAACCAAAAACTTTAAAAGCATGCATTACAACTCCAAATCCCCAGCCTAAAGCCGAAAACCAAAACCAGTGAAATTGAGGAGAAAATGTTAAGTTTATAAAAATTAAGAACGGAATTATACAGCAATACGAAATTACGTTTGCATAAAAACCTTTTAATTCTTCTACTCTTTTCTTAGCTCTAAAATAAGCTCTGTTTTCATCATTATATTCTGCACTTGTGTCCATACTTGTAATTTGTTTGGTTAAAATTGGAATCTTAACGGTAAATGTTTGTTCGTTTTGCTCAATCGCTACCTTTCTGTCGGTTATAATGGCGTATCGGTTTACAATATTTTGAAGACCAACACCTTGACGATCCTGCAAAACTTCTTTTTTCTGAAAATCATTTTGAATCGCAAGACAATCTCCATCAATAAAAATTCTAATATGCAGCGGTTTTTGCTCGCTTACAACGTTGTGTTTTACAGTGTTTTCAAGTAAAAGCTGTAAAGACAATGGCACTACTTTTGAATCTGGATTTATATCTGTTGTTGGCATTTCGTAAAACAGACTGTTTTCAAAACGCATTTTCAATAAATTCATATAGGTTTTTGCAAATGACAATTCATCTTCTACAGAAACCAATTCTTTGTCTTTCTGCTCTAAAACGTAGCGATAAATTTTAGACAAAGAAGTCGTAAATCGCTGTGCATTATCTGGATTTTCTTCAATCAAAGAACTTAAAACATTTAAACTGTTGAAAAGAAAATGCGGATCAATCTGATTCTTTAAACTTTCGAATTTTGCATTTGCCGTTCCTGCAATAATCTTTTGTTGTGTTATTTCAAATTTTGATGCCTGCTTCCACTTTATCATAAAACTTCTAGCCTGCATAAAAGTTGAAACTCCTAAAGACAAAATCACATAGAAAAGATTAACCAGGATCATTTGTCCACTAAAAAAATCATCAAAAGATCTTCCCTGAACGACTACAAAAACGATATAATTAATTCCTAAAACCGCTGGAACGGTATATAAAATGGTAACTAAAATTCCGTAATAAACCCTTAAATTAGTTTGTTCCAGCCAATCCCATTTCCTATCCAAAAGAACGTTTAAAAATCCGTTTCCGAAACCAAGTCCAAAAGAATAAAGGCAACTTAAAAAGAACGTAAGTAATACATTTTTGACATTTAAATCAGCACCCAGAAAAGCTGAAAATATTATCGTGAAAAGCATAGAAATCTTAAAGCACATGATTGTTCCGCTTTTCAAATTTCCAAATGTATTTTTATATTCTTTCATTTAATCTTATTTTGATATTATTTCTTGCAATTTTTTTGAGCTTCTAATGCTCTGTCTAATCCCCATTTTGGAGAAAACGGTGTTGCTGGTTTAAAAGTACCAAAAAGTTCGACAGCTTTATCAACCTGAGCACATAATGGTTTTGTATCAACGCCTGTCCATTTTGCGCCGCCCAATTGGTAATCAGCTTCTCCAAAAACCGCTCTCGGATTGTTTGGATCTATTGCTTTTGCTTTTGCATAACTCTCCATAACTTTTCCAGAATATTTTTGTGCATTTGTCATAGGATCTTGTACAACCCAAGCTGTATAAACTAAAGCCTGCAAAATATATAATTCTGCATTGTTTTGATCTTTAATGAATTCTACATCTAATGCATCTTGCGCTTTTGTTAACATCAAATCTACTTTTGATTTATCTTTTTCTGAAAAAGAAGCTGTAGTATTTATAAGTGCCACATAATAATTAGGCAGCCATTGTGTTTTTTCTGCCGAAGCAATTCTTTCGAACATTGCCGAAGCTTCTGTATTTTTTCCTTCTTTCCAAAGTCCGAATGCTTTTCCCATTCCTTGTTCAAATTGTGTTTGAGCTGAACTTATTACTACTACAAATAAGGCAATTACGGTGATAAACTTTTTCATATTTATTATTTTTTAAATGGTTAATTTATTGGTTGATTTTATTTTAATGATATTTCAATTTTTGAATCTTTGTTAAGCGTAAATTTAGCGTCTTTATAAGAAGGCGGTCCCATAAAGCCTTTTGCATTGTTTGAACTCGCATAATCTTCAGAAGGAATTCCCATCATATTTTTATCCAGTTTTCCGTTATTATTTTCATCATGATAAACCGAAACTCCATATTCTCCCGCGGGAATTCCAACAAAAGTTACGGTTGCCTGATTGTTCTTGATTTCTGAAACAGTGCTTTTGTAAGTCGTTTTAAGAAAAGTTTCGTCTGAGTTGTACAATCCTACTCTAACAGTTCCTGTATTGTTTTTTAAACCTGAAACAGTTACAGTAAGATTTGAATTTTGCGCTGCCAATAAATTGCAGATGAATAAGGTGAATATTGTAATTAGTTTTGTCATTTTTTTAAGGTTCTAAGGTTCTGAATATCTAAGCTTCTAAGTTTTTTATTGATGATTAAAACTCTGGTTATTAATTTATACTTCAAAAGTATGTTAGATTTTATTCTTTAAAAATTAAATAATACTGAGTTGTCGAATTTAGCGACTGAATTGTTTTTTTTTAAGCTTCTGAGGTTCTGAGATGCTAAGGTTCTAAGCTTTTCTCTTAGCAGCTCAGAACCTTAGAAGCTTAGCATCTTAGAACCTTAGCACCTTAGCACCTATAAATTCTTCAGCTGATTCTCATTTTTATTCTGGCTGATTGTCCAGAAGAAACCTATGAAGAAAAATCTGTCTGCAGTTGGCGTTATCGCTTGTCTGTTGTATACTCCGCCTGCGTCTGGAGTTTTTGCGTAATCATATCCGAAAACATTTTGAGTTCCTAAAACATTTGAAACAGAGAAGTAAAGGATTTTTTGTGTTGTTAATAAATAGGCCCAGCTTAAACTCAAACTATTATAGGATTTTGTTTTTCCGTTCATAAATTGTGTTTGATTTGGATCATTGTACGGACGTCCTGAACTGTAACTATTGGTTAAACTAATTTGTGATTTCCAATCGGTTACAAAATATTTGGTTACAATTGACAAACTATGATTGGCTACAAAACTTGGCGTTGCCATAGTTGGAAAATTTTTATATTGTCTTTCAGAATCGATGTAGGAATATGAAATCCAATATTCTAAATTTTTATGCAAATTACTGTCTCTCCAGAATAAATCTAACCCTTTTGCATACCCTGAACCGTTGTTATTAAATACTGAATTGTATTGAATATCTTTTGTATCGTATTGAACTAAATTACTATAATCTTTGTAATAAGCCTCTGCTCTAAAAGTTGATCCTGGTTTTGTAAACTGGTAATTTAAAATATAATGCTGTGCTTTTTCGCTTTCAAACTGATGGTATTTTGAATATTTGATATAATCAACAACTGGTGTTTGCGAGAAATCTCCATAAGCAAAAGAGAACTGGCTGTTTTTCGAAACTTTATAGGCAATTGAAGCTCTTGGTGCAAGATTGGTTTCGCTTAACAAACTGTTGTTTGAGAGTCTTAAACCCACTTTCATTGCCAGTTTTTTAGAAAATAAAATATCTCCTTCTGTATAAAATGCTGCAATATTAGAATCGTAGCCATTTGTTGCTTGTATCGAAACATTGTCATCAAAATTTTCATTGTATTTGGTAATGAAATAATCTCCTCCAAAAGACAATTTAAAATAATTCGAAATATTTTTTCTCAGTTTTAATTTAAGCTGTGCTGCATTCTCGTTACTGTCCACATCACTAATATCAAATTTGATTTTATTTTTGCTGTATCCGTAACTAATTCCTGAAGTTAACTGCCAGCCCGTTCCAAAATCTCCTTTGTAAGAAGCATTAAAATAAAAATTATTATTGTTTAAATCTGTTCTTACCGGATCAACAAAATTTATGTTTTTCTGATTCAAATCGAATTTTTCAGAATCAAAAGCAGCATATAATTTAAAGATTCCGTTTGTAAAATGATAACGGTAGACAGCTTCACCGCCCAAAGATTGATACGGATTATTCCAATCTACATTTTGCGGAATTACCGCTTGATAAGGCGCCAAATTAATATAATTGGTATTGATGCTGAAAGAGCTTTTTTTCCATTTTTGAGTATTTCCAACTCCAAGACCAACCGTCATTAAAGAAATATCCGTTTTATTTTGGTCTGGTTCATCCTGCGTATTCAAAAGCAAAACACTTGATAAAGCTTCACCATATTCTGCAGAATATCCTCCTGTAGAAAAAGCAATTCCGCTAAACAAGAAAGGTGAAAATCGGCTTCTTGTTGGTAAATTATTAGTTGTAGCGCCATATGGCTGTGCAACACGAAGTCCGTCAACAAAAGTCTGAGTTTCGCTTGCTTCTCCCCCACGCACAAATAAACGTCCGTCTTCTCCAACCGTTTGTGTTCCCGGAAGTGTCTGCAATGCAGCAATAATATTTCCTGCAGAACCTGCAGTTGTAACAATATCAAGTGGTTTTAGAACAGAAACTCTGGCTTTGTCTCCAGATTCTAATGTCCCGGCCGTAATTACAACCACATCAAGAGCATTTACATTCTCTCTTAATTTAACCGTTTGATCTTTATAATTGGTAACGTCAATTTCTTGTTTGAATGTTTCATACAATAAAAAACTTACGACAATTGATTGATTTCCTGTTGTAGTAGTTTCAAAAGAAAACTCTCCCGTTTCAGAGCTTGTCGCTCCATCGTAAGTTCCATCAATGTAAATATTGGCTCCCGGAACTGGTTTTCCTTTTTGGTCTACCACTTTTCCAGAAATGGTATTTTGAGCAAAAATAAAAGCAGTTGTAAATAAAAATGTTATGGTAAAAAGTAACTTGGTTTTCATACTATTGGTTTTTGATGAGGCAAATATATTTTAACAGTTTTAGTTAAAAAATATTTAATAACCCAATTGTAGAATTTAAGGGATGAGTTGTAAATTACTTATTTGTATCTTAGCTTCTCTGTTTTAAAAATTTAATAATATGTCTGAAAGCAAAAGAATTTCGAATTTATATCAATCCATCTATAATGGAGAACCGTGGCTTGAAGTCACTTTGGCAAATACCTTAAAAAACGTAAGCGCAGAGCAGGCTTACAGGAAAATAAATCCGAATCTAAATACGATTTGGGAAATTGTTAATCATCTTATACAATGGAGAAGAAGTATTTTAAAACGTGTACAGGGCGAAACTATTACAGCTCCAGATCATAATTATTTTGTACCCGTTTTAGATCCGTCTGAAGCTGCCTGGGAACAATCGCTTCAAAGTCTGGCAAAATCGCAGGAATCCTGGAATACTTTTTTTGAGGATTTTAATGATGATGATCTAAGTAAAATATATGCCAATAATAATCATACTTATTATGAGCACATTCACGGAATTATTCAACATGATGTTTATCATTTGGGGCAGATTGTTATTTTGAAGAAACTCCTGTAAAATATGGATCTAAAAAATATAGAAAAAATACAGAATTTACTTCCGGTAGGTTATATTTTTCTTGTTCTATTTGGAATCATGAAAGAAAGTATCTTCTATTATCAAATCGGGATTAATATTATCACTTATTCTTCTATAATGGATATCCTGATTAGTCCGATAGCGGTACTAACCTCACATCCAATTGTTTTTATAGCAATCGTATTATTATTTATACTTTTTGCAAATATGCCGTCACTGCTCTTCAAATATGAACATACATGGTGGGTTCAAAAAAACTTTCCAATAAAAAACAATACTAAAGAAGAATTATCAGAAGAGGAAAGAAAAGATTATTATACTATTAATACTGTAAAAACATGCGCTTTCTTTTTATTGTCTTTTTTTCTTGGATACGGACTTGGAGGCGGTCATTTTCTTTCTGAAAAAATAAAAGAAAACAAATTAGAGTATGACCATGTACTAACTTTTTCTGACCAAAAATCTGAAACAGTTTATATAATTGGTTCTAATACTGCTTATTATTTTTATCTGTCAAAAGGCAATCAAAATGTAAAAATTACTCCTGTAGGTTCTATAAAGAGTATCGAACTGATAAAAAACAAAATGCTAACAAATACGGATTAAGATAAAAAAAACACTACTTATATTTGTTGTTTTGCTATTTTACAACTTTGGATTTTCTCAGGAAACTGAACCTAAATTTGATGAAAACCTGGCAAAATCTTTAAAAGCAGACGAATACGGAATGAAGAAATATGTATTTTGTCTTTTAAAATCAGGAACAAATACAACAGCATCAAAAGAAGAAACTCAAAAGTTATTTGAAGGTCATATGGCCAATATCAATAAACTGGCAAAAGAAGGAAAATTGGTTGTTGCTGGACCTTTCATGAAAAATGACCGAAGTTATAGAGGCATTTATATTTTTAATGTTGAAACCATTGCCGAAGCCGAAGCTCTTGTAGCTACAGATCCGGCAATTAAAGCAAAATTATTAGAAGCTGAATTAACGCCTTGGTATTCTTCTGCCGCTTTGCAGGAAACCTTGAAAATACACGAAAAAATTGCTAAGAAAAAAATATAAGCCTTTATGAAAACTGAAAAAGAAAAAATGATCTCGGGAGAATATTACAATGCCTTTGATCCTTCTCTTGTAAAAGACCGCAGAAGTGCAAAAAACGCCTTACACCGTTTAAATGTTACCGAATATCGCGTAACCAAAAAGGCAAAAGAAATCTTAGCAGAATTGATTCCGAATACGGGAGCTGGTTTTTATATCGAACCTCCATTTCATTGTGATTACGGATATAATATGTTTTGTGGTGACAATGTTTATTTTAATGTAAACTGCGTGGTTTTGGACTGCGCGCCGGTAACTATTGGTAATAATGTTTTTATTGCACCAAATGTTCAGATTTATACGGCTTCGCATCCGCTTGACGCTGAATTAAGAAAAACATTAGAAAATGCATATCCCGTTACAATTGGAGACGACTGCTGGATTGGCGGAAACTCTGTTATCTGTCCTGGAGTAACTATTGGAAAAGGCTGTGTTATTGGCGCCGGATCTGTGGTTACAAAAAACATTCCCGACAACTCGCTGGCGGTTGGAAATCCGGCAAAAGTTATCCGAAAATTAAATCAAGAACCTGAATCAAAAAAATAATGCTTACCTTAAACAAAGTTCACCATATTGCCATTTTATGTTCGGATTATGAGCAGTCTAAATATTTCTACACACAAATTTTAGGCCTTACTATTATCCGCGAGATTTATCGCGAAGAACGTGAATCGTACAAACTTGATCTCGCTTTGAATGGCACTTATATTGTCGAATTATTTTCGTTTCCAAATCCGCCGCAGCGACCTTCAAGACCAGAAGCGGTTGGTTTGCGTCATCTGGCTTTTGAAGTGATAAATCTGGAAGAAACAATTACTTTTTTAAACTCAAAAAATATAGTTTCTGAACCGATTCGAATTGATGAAACTACCAATAAACGCTTTACTTTTATCGCCGATCCTGATTTATTACCTATTGAGTTTTATGAGCGGTAAATAATTGTTTTTGCTACAGATTAAAGGATTTAAAATGATTAAAAATCTGTGTGAATATTTTTAATCTGTGGCAAAAAAATTAGTGCAATTCGTGCAATTCGTGGCAAAAATTTTTTTCGAAAAAAGAAAAAAGATAATTCTTACATAATTAACTTTAACACAATTATATGCTCTTTAATTAGGATAATACTACTTTGATTCTTTAATTTTGTGGAATCGCATAAAAGTTTTGCGATTTACAAATTTACTTCTGATGAACAAAACGGCGCAAATCAAAAAAAATCATCAATTTATTGTCTTCCGAAAATTAGTTATAGTTTCTATTTTAATTGGTTTCTTATCTGCTTTTTTAGGAATTTCACTTAAAAAAATTACCGAATATTACGAAGGAATCTTCTTCCATGAAGTTAGCGTAAATCCAATTTACTACGTTATTTTCCCAGTTTTCGGATTATCTGTTATTTATTTTTTAAGACAGTATCTTTTTAAGAAAAAAGAAAACAAAGGAATCAAAGAGGTTTTTGAAAGCACTAAATCAGCAAAAAACCTGCCTTCTTATAAAATCCCGTCACACTTTATAAACGGATTATTAACGGTTATTTTTGGAGGTTCAACCGGAATCGAAGTTTCTACCGTTGTAGCCACTGCAACAATTGGTTCTGTAGCGCAGCAAAAAGAAAATGTTTTTCGTAAATACAAAACCGAATTAATTTGTGCAGGTGTTGCTGCCGGAATTACAGCTTTATTCAGCAGTCCGATTGCCGGAATTTTATTTGCTGTCGAAGTTATTTCAAGAAAAGTAACAAGAGCTTTTATAATTTCTAATGTTATTGCGGTTTCTATCGCTTTTGCTTTGCTTTCTATATTAAAAGAAGAGCCTTTATTTACAGTTTCAATCACAACCTGGCATCTAAAAGCGATTCCGTATTTTATTCTTTTAGGAATTTTGGCTGGAGTAAATTCAGTTTATCTAACACGTTGTGTGTTGTTTTTCAAATCTCAATTTGGTAAAATCAATAAACATTATTATAAAATTGTAATCGGTTCTATCGTTTTAAGTGTTTCCTTATTTATATTTCCACAATTATATGGAGAAGGTTATCATTCATTAAAAATGATTTTTGGTAATTCTACACAACTTCCGTTAACAATAACTTTGGCTTTGACTTTCATCGGAATTTTAATTCTAAAACCAATTGTAACTTCTATTACTTTGGCTTCTGGAGGTGACGGCGGTGTCTTTGCTCCAAGTCTTTTTATTGGTGCTTTTTTAGGGTTATTACTTTCATCAATATTAAATACCTTTTTTAATACACAGGTAATTCCTTTAAATTTTATGATTATCGGAATGGCAGCTGTTTTAAGCGCCAGTATTCATGCGCCTTTTACAGCTATCTTTTTAGTTTGCGGTTTAACAAACGATTACACTTTATTTTTACCAATTTTAGCGGTTTGTTTAATTTCTAAATACACGGCAAAAATGATTTATCCGCATACTGTTTATACGTATGCTCCAAGTTTGATTAAATAATATTTTCTGCCACAGATTAAAAAGATTTCCACAGATTATATATGTCTTTATATCTAGCAAAGTATATTAAAAAACATATCGATTAATTTTTTTGCCACAGATTAAAAAATTTTTTTAATCTGTGGCAAAAAAACAAGAAGCAAAACAATACTACAAATTATGCCTGTTCAGAAAATAAAAAGAAGTTACCGCAAAACACGATACATTCTTTATAAAGAAACTTTAATTGATTATAAAGAGCATTTTTGGTCGTTTTTAGGTTCTTTTGTCGGAATTGGAATTCTGGCTTATGTACAATCAATACATTTTTCGGGACCAGATGCCGTTTATCTAATTGGTTCTTTTGGCGCTTCGAGCGTATTGGTTTACGGAATTATTCAGAGTCCGTTTTCTCAGCCCAGAAATTTAGTCGGCGGGCATTTGGTTTCGGCTCTTGTAGGCGTAACAGTTCACAAATTAGTTCCAGATATTATGTATATCGCGGCGCCATTAGCTGTTTCTATTGCCATAATTTTAATGCAGATTACCAAAACACTTCACCCGCCGGGAGGCGCAACGGCATTGATTGCGGTTATCGGTACAGAAAAAGTAAAATCTTTGGGGTATATGTATGTGCTTTCTCCGGTTTTGATCGGCGTACTGATTTTATTAGCGACCGCTTTGATTTTTAATAATATGACTTCTAGCAGAAGTTATCCAAGTCATAGTACGTATCATAAGCATTATCATAAAATCCGTAAAAGATTAAGCAGAAAATAATACAATTGTCACTAATTAATTATTGAGATTTGGTGCTTTTTTGTGAGTGAATTTTTATTCTACATTTATAATTCTATTTTTGATAAAAGTTCACTTTTATCAAAAAGCCTCCAAATGAAAAAAATCTACTTACTCATTCTTTTAGTTAGTACTCAAACCACATTTGCCAACATTAAAATTACCGAAACTCAAAAATTAGCTGCTACTTGTAAAATTTGGGGGTTTTTAAAATATTATCATCCCAATGTTGCAGATGGAAGTAAAAATTGGGACGAGCAGTTATTCTTAATTTTATCTCAAGTTGAAAAAGCCCAGACCCAAGAAGAATTTTCATTAGTTCTAGAAAACTGGATTGGTTCACTGGGAGAAGTTAAAAATTATAAAATCAATACTCTAGATCCAAAAGTGGAGTATTTTACAAAAAATTTGAATCTAAAATGGATTGACGATTCTAAATTTTTTTCTAAAAAACTGTCCAAGAAATTAAATTTTGTTGAAGATAATAGATATCAAGGAAAACAGTATTATGTGCAATATGATCCTGAATCTGATAACATTTTACAATTTAACAATGAAATTAAATATCCAGATTTTAAATGGACCGATAAAAATTTACGCATTTTAACGCTTTTTAGATATTGGAATTACGTAGAATATTTTTTTCCATATAAATATCAAATGGATCAAAAATGGGATATCACTTTAGAAAAAATGATTCCTCTTTTTATGGAAGCCAAAAATGAAGACGATTTTTACGACGCAATGCAACGACTAACTGTTAAACTTAACGACTCTCATGTTACGTTTTATAGATACTCAGGCCAAGATTCTAATAAAATCCTAAATTATTTTCCAGCTAAATGTAAAATCATTGATGAAAAAATAGTTGTCACAGAAATACGCGCAGATAGTCTAGCAGAAGCTCAAAATATAAAAATAGGTACTGTCATTACTAAAGTAAATAACAAAACGATAAAAGAAATTATTGCAGAAAATAGAGATTTAATTGCTGCATCAAATGAAGCTGTTTATCTGGACAAACTAACGGAATCAGCATTATCTGGTTATTCAGATACTGTAAAGTTAGAATTTCTTGAAGACGGAAAGTATATAACAAAAACTATAAATTGGTATAATGAACACGATTCTCACAGAAATGAATATAAAAAAGGTGCCAAAATTAAAAAAGAAAAGTTTAAAGTTTTAGACCATAATATAGGTTATGTTGATATGGGAATTTTAAAAGTCAAAGATGTTCCTGATATGATTGAAAGCTTACAATCAACAAAAGCTATTATTTTTGATATCAGAAATTACCCCCAAAACACTAATTATACAATAGCTGAGTACTTAAATCCAAAACCTAAGGAATTTGTCAAATTTATTGACCCCGATTTAAACTTTCCAGGCATGTATATTTGGAGAAATGGCATTGAAACTTGTGGAAGAATTAACCCGGATTATTACAAAGGGAAAGTAATTCTTTTAATAAATGAAAAATCGATTAGTCATTCTGAATATACAGCAATGTGTTTACAAGCAGCTCCTAATGTAACAATAATTGGTAGTCAAACTGCAGGAGCTGATGGTGCAAATGCTCGTTTTCATGTTATGAAAGGATTTCAAACATCATTTACCTGTTATGGTGTTTTTTATCCAAATATAAAAGAAACCCAACGTATTGGAATTGTTCCAGATATTGAAATTAAACAAACAATCAAAGGAATTCAAGAAGGAAGAGACGAGATTTTAGATCGTGCTTTGCAATTTATTGAAACTGCAAAGTAAATTGTCAAAACCATTTTTTTTTCAACAAATCACGATTCATGATTCGTATTTCGTTTTTTATATTTTACCTTTGACCTCTCAATAAAAACAAAGATTATGGTTTATAAATTTAGAGTTATTCTAGACGCCGAAGAAGATATTTTTAGAGACATTGCTATTCTTGAAGAGGATACTCTTGAAGATTTACACAATGCAATCTTCAATGCTTTTGGTTTTGACGGATCTGAAGTAGCTTCGTTTTATACTTGTGATGAAACTTGGAATCAGGAAGATGAAATTCCGCTTTTTGATACTGGAGATGTTCCTGGCGAACAACGAACAATGAACGATTATCCATTATCTAGTATCTTAGACAAAGAAAATACTAAAATTATCTATGTTTACGATTTCATCAGTATGTGGACTTTCTTAGTAGAATTAGCTGCGATCGAAGAAGAATCTGTTGGTGCAATTTATCCGGAAACTTTATTTGCTCACGGTGAAATGCCAGACGAAGCCGGTGAAAAAAACTTTGAAGCCGATATGCACGATGATATCTACGGAGAGTTTGAAGACGACTTAGACGAAGACGATCTTGATATGTTTGAAGGCGACGACAGCTTTGAAGATTTTGGATTTGAGGAAAATTGGAACTGACGTTAAGTTTCTAAGAATCTGAGACGCTAAGATTCTAAGTTTTTTTGTAGGTTTTTTATTATTTTTACGCAAATTTAAAATAATAAAAATGAGCCATTACAAAAAACTTTTAATTTGGCAAAAGTCAATTTCATTAGTCACAAAAATTTACACATCAACCAGAAAATTTCCAAAGAAGAAATTTTTGGATTAACTTCACAAATTCGCAGAAGTTCAATTTCTATTCCAAGTAATATTGCAGAAGGATCAGGAAGAGAAAGTAATAAAGATTTTATTCGATTTTTATATATTTCTCTATGTTCTTTATTTGAAATGCAAACACAACTGGAAATTGCTAAAAATATAGAATATCTCACAGAAGAAGAATTTAACAATTTATATGAGGATAGTCGCGAGATCGAAAGAATGTTAGTATCATTAATTAAAAAATTAAAAGATAACTAAAAAACTTAGAACCTCAGAAGCTTACAACCTCAGCACCTTAAAAAGAATGATCAATTTATTCAACACCCACATCGAGACGCTTTCGATACACCGCGTAGGAAACAAAAGCAGAAACGAAGCGATTTTTTTATCGGAACAGCCTTTTAATTTGAATGACGAAATTGTACCTCTTATTAAAGAGTACTTTTTTAAGCCATTTAGAGAAAAAGAAGAAAACTATTATCAGTTTGCGCACGAAGTCGATTTGGATTATAACGACATGTATAAATATGCAACGGAGATTTTTGCTAATCCGGGGAATGTGCAGGAGATTTCTAAAAAAATCACTACACATTTGTTCGAACAATCAAATCACCCGCATATTAAAAACGGAGAGGTTTATATAACGTATTTAACAAATTTGAGTATCGACAATAATGTTGTTGATGCTATCGGAATTTTTAAAAGCGAGTTACAAGCTGACTTTTTACAGTTTGAAGAAAAAAACAGCAATCTTGAAATGATCTTGCAGCAAGGTATTAACCTGAGCAAATTAGATAAAGGTTGTTTGATTTTTAACTATAAAAAAGAAGAAGGGTACAAAATCCTGACTGTAGACAGCAACCGTTATGATGCGCGTTACTGGTTAGAGCACTTTTTGTCTGTTGATGCTTTTGAAGATGAAAACTTCATCACTAAAAAATATTTGAAATTCTGCCAGAACTTCGCAAAAGATGTTGTTTTACCAGCAGAAGACAAAAAAGAAGAGGTAATGTTTATGAACCGATCTGTGAATTATTTCGCTAAAAATGATCAGTTTGAAGAGCAGAATTTCTTAAATGAAGTATTAGACAATCCAGATTTAATTCCTGAATTTAAAAATTATAAAGTTGACAAAGGAGAAAAATACAGCATTGAAGATGTAACATCTTTCCCAATTGCCAACGCAGCCGTTTCTGACGCTAGAAAATCAATCAAAAATGTGATTAATCTTGATACTCACATTCAGATTAAAATGGATTTTATTAATCCAGAAAGTGCAGAAAAATTTGTTGAAAAAGGCTGGGACGAAGAAAAACAAATGTATTACTACTTAGTATATTTCAATAAAGAAGAGAAAAGCTAAACTGTTTTAGTTTTCAACTTACTACTTACTTTTCCACGAGTATATAAATTATCAAAAGTTTATTTTCGATTAATAATCTTTTACCTAATAATTTATATATTCGTGGAAATTTTTTTTGCCCTATTTTAAAATTATAAAAAAACAAAAGCCTATCTAACAAAAATACTCCCCAAATATGAGAATAGTTTTCGGTCAGCGAAATTTCAAAATTAGAGAATTCAGCCCTCAGGAATTAGGATTTATATCCGATTCCAGTATAGATTTCAATATAGAAGTCAGACAAAATTATTTTCATATTTATTGGATTCCTTTTTGTGGAACTGGAAAAGAATGGGCAATTAGACGAAACGGAGAATTATATGAACTTCCGCTAGAGTATCATTATCATATTCAAAACAGACAGCTAAAAATTAGAAGTCCTTGGTATACTTATACATGGCTGATTTTAATTGCGCTTGGATTTTTAATTTATTCTTCACAAGAAAAAATAGAGAATTATAATCGAGATCAACAAGATCGTGTTTCTTTTATAGAAAGTGTCGGCCAATTTGACACCAAAATTGAAAAAGCCAAACGAAATCAATTTTTTGTTTTAGAAGATCTAAAAGATAACAATGACCAATCAAAAATGTACTTAAAAGTAGAAAAAGTATATGCTGATAAAATTGATTTTACAGTCATTCCCGGTTTTTTTCTTGAATCATCAGGGTTAAAACTAGAAGAATGCTATGATCAAAACAAAGCACAATTAGATAAGATTACGGTATTAAAATCAGAATTAAAGAATGCATTTGCCAGAGATTTTGATGTTTCCCAAAGTAATACTTTTACAGGAAGCGATCTTTTAAAATCACGCAAAGCTTATCGTATTACGTCAATTGAAGAAGGATGGAGTATTGTTTTAGAATCATCATTAATCTTTAAAGACTCGGCAGTTATTCAGATTGAGATTTCAAGTACCGGCAGTGAATTTACTATAATGTCTATACAAAATACTGAAAACCATATTCCGTGGGATATCACACTTCCTTTAAAGATAAAATCAGGAAATAGATCTAATCCTGTAAATTTCTTTTTGAGCAGTAAAAAGAAAGACGATTTTAGTTTTTATAATAATGATAGTTTTAAAACCGAGATTAAGGTATTAGACTCATTTGGCACCGAGCATTTATATCAGCTTTCCGGAAATCACGATTATTGTACATTAACTAAATTTAGTTGACATTAAAAATTTGAAAAATAAAAAACGGCAGTTACAATTTGTAACTGCCGTTTTTTATTTTAATGTTTTCTAAATCTTTAGAATAAAGAAAACAAGGCTTTGAGAATATCATCGTAAACTTGTTTGTCTTTTTCTCCGGCACGGGCCAAAACTCTTATTCCAGAATAATTATTAAATATAAATCTGGCTAATAATCTGGCTTCCATTTTAGTGGAAATATGACCTTGCTCCTGCCCTTTTTTGACTGCTTTATAAAAAACTTCTTCCATCACTTTTTGGTTATCGGTAACCACTTTTGCAATTTCAGTATCGTGCATAGCAAGTTCTACTGCCGAATTGACCATAAAACAACCTTTTGTAATTCGGTCTTCAAGACTTTCTACAACAGCTTGTTTAAAGATATCCTGAAACGTATTTTTTACATTCTCAGAATTTTCCAGAAGCTCGATTACATGATCTTGTCCTTGCTGTTGGTAACGTTTTAACGATTTTGCAAATAATTGCTGTTTATCGCCAAAAGTATCGTACAAACTAGAACGGCTTAATCCTAAATAAGTTACCAAATCCTGCGCCGATGTACCGTTATAGCCTTTGTGCCAAAAAATCTCTATTGCTTTGTCTAAAGCCTGATCTTCATTAAATTCTTTTGTTCTAGCCATGACTTCAAAATTAAATTGTTTTCTTTAATTCTCTTCTGTAATTCATTACAAAGATACAAAAAATACGGAACAATCGTTCCTGAATTAGAGCAAAAAATTATAATACAGTATTTACAGTAAGTCCACCGTCTACAACAATCTCAGTACCTGTAATGAATGATGCATCATCTGAAGCAAGGAAAGAAATTGTTTTTGCAACCTCAGCAGCTTGTCCAAAACGTTTCAATAAAATCTTTTGTCCCAAAGCAGCACCTAAACCTTCTACTTCTTCTTTCTCTAGACCAACTTTACCATATAAAGGAGTTTCAATTGGACCAGGAGAAACAGCATTTACTCTGATTTTTCTTGGTGCTAATTCTGCAGCAAATATTCTGTTTAATGATAAAACGGCTGCTTTACTTGCTCCGTATACACTTGAACCCGGCATACCTAATTGAGCATTTACTGAAGTATTAAAAATAATAGAACCACCATCGTTTAAAATTGGTAATACTTTTTGAACTGTAAAATAAACCCCTTTTACATTCACATTCATAATACTGTCGTAATGATCTTCTGAAGCTAAATCTACTGGAGCAAATGCTGCAATTCCTGCATTTAAGAATAAAATATCAACTTTTCCGAATTGCTCTTTTACCTGAGCTACCAAATTATCAATTGATTTTAAATCCGATTGATCTGCCACAATTCCGGTAACATTCAATTCTGTTTCGGCTTTAGCCAAAGCTTCTTTGTTTCTTCCTGTTACAATTACTTTTGCACCTTTTGATACTAAATCAGCTGCAGCTGCATATCCAATTCCACTGTTTCCACCTGTTACTATAGCAACTTTGTTTTCTAAATTTTTCATTTTAATTGTTTATTAAGTTATTGATTATTCAATTATTATGGTACAAAGATATAATAACGGAACGATCGTTCCGTTATTATTATTGTTAAATTTTTGTTAAATAAAAAAGACCCCAGTAAATACGCCATTTTTACTAAGCCTAAATCTATCGTACCATAAGCGAAAGAGATAACAAAATGATAAACATTCTTAATTTATGCTTAATTTTGTACTCTAAAAAACAAATATCCAATGAATAGTCTTTTACACAACGAAAGTCCTTTCAAAACCATAATCTCATTTCATAGACTAATTGAATCTTTTGAGGAAATCGCCTTATCTAATGTTGATTACCGCTCTAATTACGCCAAAGCTATTTTAAAAGAAATAGCAACTATTCCAGAATTAAGAACAGGGATTGAGGACTACTCCATTATTAAAAAGAATGAAGCTTTAATAAAAAACATATTAGCAGATTTATTTCCTACTGCTTTAACAAACAATGAGATAAAGGCGGTTACGATTCCGTTTCAAAATTTATCTTTCAATTATACAGAACGTTTCAAGAAGATTTTACGCAATGCGGGCGACGAATTCTATATGGAAATTCGTGATTTTGACAGTCACCAATTCTATATCAACAATTGCTGCCTGATTTTAAGTACGTATTACAAACAGAATATTGACTTTAATAAAATCTTTTTCTACGATATTCCAGACGAAAACGGAATTGAAAAACATTACCGTATTTTGTATAATGCGGATTTTATGGAAATTACTCCAACAGAAAATTCGGTTACACTTACTCAGGACGATATTGATTTACTGCTTGATAATTATAATGATATCGAGCTTTGGAAATCTAAATTTCCTGTTGGAAGCTGGACTTTAAAAGGTTTCGGAATTGTTTCTTTATTTGATGCTACTACAGAAAGTGCGATTTCTAATCTAAAAAGTAATTTGCTTAAACCGGATTCAAAAACGGTTGCTTCAAATGATATTATTGTAGATATTTTTAAATCTATTTTTAAAATTCCTGATCTTAAAGTTGGTTTTATAATTTATAATGCGGAGGAAGAAAAATTTATCCGACCAGTAAAATATGACAATCAATTGCAAAGTTTTTTACTTTCATCAGAACATGAGGTCGATTGTAAAAACGCTCTTTTTGGCTGTTCTTTTGAAAAATTATTAGACCATAACGAACCTTTCGTTATTTCTAATGTTCATAAATTTATAGAAGAAGCACCAAATAAAAGATTGGGCGAACATTTATTACAGCAAAATATTCAAAGCTGTGTTTTTGCGCCGGTTATTAAAGACGGGCATTTATTGGGTGTTGTAGAATTAGTTTCAGAAAAGCCAAGAGCTTTAAATACGGTTAATGCAACTAAACTAGAATTGGTTTTACCGTATTTAACGGATACTATTGATCGTTATAATACGGATATGCAACATCAGGTTGAAGCGATTATTCAGCGTGAATACACAACGATTCACCCAAGTGTTTATTGGAAATTTAAAAAAGAATCTCAAAATTACTTTCAAAATAATAATCCAACGAAAGATTATATTTTTAAGGAAATTGTCTTTAAAAATGTTTTTCCTTTATACGGACAAATTGATATTAAAGGTTCTTCTGAGCATAGAAATGAAACAGTAAAAAGAGATTTAAAAAACCAGCTTACCACGATTCTTGAAATTTTCGAAAATCAGAAACCAAACAGCAATTTAATGCTTTTGGAACAGCGTAAGTTTGAAATTGAATCGCTTCGTGATGAACTTGACGAGCCATTAAAAGCAGATACAGAACAACATATTCAGCGTTATATTGAGGAAGAAATACATCCATTATTAAAAAATACAAGAAATACAGCCAAAAGCGAAAAACTTGAGGAATTGTATTTTGAAAGTCTGGACGAAAAAACCGGTATGTTTTATCAGGAAAGAAAGAAGTTTGATAATGCGATGTCTATTATCAATAAAAAACTGGCTTCGGTTCTGGATAAAAAACAAGTTGAGGCGCAACAAATTTATCCGCATTATTACGAACGTTTTAAAACAGATGGTGTTGAGCATAACTTATATATAGGAGCGTCGATTGCGCCAACAAAACCTTTTGATATTATGTACCTGCACAATCTGCGTTTATGGCAGCTGCAGACTTTATGCGAAATGGAATTGGAACATCATCAGCTTAAGGAATCTCTTCCTTATGAATTGGATGTAACTTCGTTAATTTTGGTTTTCAGCTCTGCGCTTTCTATTCGTTTTAGAATGGATGAAAAACGTTTTGATGTTGACGGTACTTATAATGCAAGATACGAAGTCGTTAAAAAACGTATTGACAAAGCACACATAAAAGGCAGCAAGGAACGTATTACGGAGAAAGAAAAAATTACAATTGTATATTCTCAAAACAGTGAAGAGGCCGAGTATTTAAAATATATTAAATACTTACAGCACAAGAAAGTCTTAGAACCTGCAATTGAACAATTTGAAATTGAAGATTTACAAGGTGTTTCTGGTTTAAGAGCGATTCGAGTAAAAGTGATCAACAACATTACAAACGCCGCTGCAAAGAAAATTACTTATCAGGATTTATTAGACGAGCTTAATTAACAGCTTGTGTAAGTTAAAAGACGGATTTACTTCTTAAAGACGCGGATAAAAACGGATTCTATTATAAGAAAAGGATCCGTTTTTATCCGCGTCAAAATTTGATAGGGATTTAATCGCTTACTTTAATTATATACTTTTAAAAGCTATTACAAACGAAATCACGGTTACAATAAGACCGAACATGAAAAAGTTGTAAGCTATTCGCAGTAAATTATATTTTCGTTGTAAAACCAAACCTAGATAATACAAATCTTTGATCATGGTTGAATATAAATAATCACGGTCTTTCATCATTTCATTCATTGCCCAATCGTAATCTTCAAGAGGCATTTTATAGAAATTTCCGAAGAACATCAAATTAACCTTTTTATTCTGTACATCATCACGCGAAAAATAACCCGAAGTTACTTTTGGTCGTGTAGAAAGAATGGCGAAAATGATGGTAATTACGCTTGACATTAGCATAATAAATGTCGGAATTACCAAGTGAGCATTTTTCGGGCTGTCTAGTTTTGGAATAATAGAAGAAAGTGCAATCGAAATAATAATGGCATTTACAGACAATAAAATATTCGCTTTACTATCGGCAATACCGCTTAAACGGGTATGATTTCCTAAAGTAACACGAAATAAAGTATCAACACCGCGGTCTGGTTTTTCTACTTTGTCTTTCTTTTTTTCTTCGGCTTCTAAAGCTTTTGCCTGTTTTAATTCTTCTTTATTGAATCTTTTCTGAACGGTTGCAATGTTTTTTTCTTTTAATGGCTGCCATTTTTTCAAAGCATAATCCGTGTAAAATTTATGCTTGTTCATTAAAAAATCCAGATTTTCTCTTGCCCATTGTATGCTGTTAAAAGAAATATTCATGGTTTTTTTCAACTCAAATCGCAATAATTCGCAAGTAGATTCGTACTCCAAACTTGCCAGATGCACATAATCTGCATCTTTTATTATCTTCTCAAGATGGGTTTGCGGCACATAAGATTTTGCTGTAGCCAGAATAAGTTTCGCTACGTGAGCAATAAATTCGTCGGATTGTCCTTTTTCTTTTAGAAACTTTGTGGCAATCTTTATGCTCTCATTTTCATGGTCTTCTACTCCATTTACATAACCTGTATCGTGAAACCAGGCGGCGACCAAAAGCATATCTTTTTCTTTGCCATCTACCTTCTCCTTGGTACAAAGCTTATTAACTGCACTAACTACATTAAAAGTATGGTTAATATTATGGTAAGAATATAAATTAGAAAGTTTATCTTTGAGTAAATTACTGACGAAATCTTCGGATTGTTCTATTAGATTCATAAAGAATATTTTAATACCACTAAATTATGAAATTGTTTTCGGATAATCATTTTATTACGATAATTAAAAATTATACTATTGTTACGGCTTCCCTATTTATACTTAATTCCTGTGCGACGCACAAAGCGCAGTATGGAAAAAATGTAAGCGCAAACGAAAATGAAAACGCAACTGATACGATAAAAATTGCACATACTTTTTATTTGGTTGGAGATGCAGGAAACGCAGATGAACCACAGGCACAACAGACGCTTGAATTACTGCATACTAAACTTAAAAAATCAAATAAAAAAGCCACTTTGCTTTTCTTAGGCGATAATATTTATCCGAAAGGTTTTCCGAGTGATAACAATCCTTCTGAAAAAGCTTTGGCAGAAACAAAACTAACCAATCAATTAAAATTAGCCGATGGTTTTAAAGGAAAAACTATTGTAATTCCCGGAAATCACGATTGGTACAGTGGTATAAAAGGATTGGAAAGTCAGGCTGATTTTGTAACAAAACATCTTAATAATAAAAAAGCATTTCTGCCTAGAAAAGGCTGTCCTATAGAAGACGTAAAAATTGACAGTACGGCAACGTTGATAGCTATTGATAGTGAATGGTTTCTGGAAGACTGGGACAATCACCCAACGATAAATGATAATTGCGACATAAAAACGAGAGAAGATTTCTTTAAGGAACTGGAAAGTATTTTAAATAAAAATCAGGAGAAAACAGTTGTCATTGCTATTCACCATCCTTTGTTGAGCAACGGGACCCACGGCGGACAGTTTTCTTTAGAAAAACAATTGTTTCCTTTAGAGCAAAAAATCCCGCTTCCGATAATTGGATCTTTTATTAATTTGTTACGAAAAACATCTGGAGTAAGTCCGCAGGACATTCAGAATAAACAATATACCATTTATGCCAAGCGAATTAAAACGCTTTTACAGAAACAAAAAAATGTAATTGTAGTTTCGGGCCACGATCATAATCTTCAGTATATTAATAAAGAAAATATCAAACAGATTATCAGCGGTGCCGGTTCTAAATCTGAAGCTGCGAGAGCAATAAACCCAAATGATTTTTCGTACGGAGGAAATGGTTATGCTATGCTGACTTTGTTTAAAAGCGGTGATGCAAAAGTGACTTATTTTGGCAATGAAAATAATAAAGAAAAAATGCTTTTTGAGCATGAAATCATAAAAGCCAAAGAATTTAATTGGGCGGCCAATGAGAATAAATTCCCATCGACTTTTACAACTTCTATTTATACTCCGGAAATGACGCATAAAAGTATCGTGCATAAATTTTTATTCGGAAATCATTACAGAAAATATTACAGCATGCCAATTGAGGCTAAAACAGCAACTTTGGATACGCTTATGGGCGGACTGAAACCTATTCGCGAAGGCGGCGGACATCAATCGGTATCACTGCGTGTTGCAGATCCGCAAGGCAGAGAATATGTTATGAGAGCGCTTAAAAAAAGTGCCACGGTATTTTTGCAGTCGGTTGCTTTTAAAGATCAATATATTGTAAATGATTTTGAAGATACGTATGCAGAAAATTTCCTTTTGGATTTCTACACGACTTCGCATCCTTATACGCCGTTTGTGATTGGCAGTATGTCTGATAAATTAAAATTACCGCACACCAATCCGGTTTTATATTACATTCCGAAACAAAATGCATTGAAAGAATTTAATTCGAATTTTGGAGATGGTTTGTATATGATTGAAGAAAGACCAGCCGATAATCATTTGGACGCTAAAAACTTCGGAAATCCGACAAATATTATCAGTACCGATGATTTGATGCTGAATCTTCATAAAGATGAAAAATATTCTGTTGATGAGAAGGAATATATAAAAGCACGTTTGTTTGATATGCTTATTGGCGATTGGGACAGACACAGCGATCAATGGCGCTGGGCAGAACATAAAAAAGGGGATAAAGTAGTTTACGTTCCGATTGCGCGCGATCGCGATCAGGCTTTTGTAAAATATGATGGAACTTTACTTTCTCTTTTAATGAATATTCCGTCTTTACGCCACATGCGTAGTTTTAAAAATAAAATTGATAATGTAAAATGGCTAAGCAGAGAACCTTATCCGCTGGATTTGGCTTTCTTAAGAACTTCGGTTGAAAAAGACTGGCTGGAGCAGGCAAAATATATTCAGGAAAATTTATCTGATGCTGATATTGATAATGCGTTTAAGAAACTTCCGAAAGAAGTTCAGGATGAAACGATTGAAGATATCAAAAGAAAATTAAAGAACAGAAAGAAAGAATTGCAGCAATATGCAGCAACTTATTTTGATGTTTTAAGCAAAACGGTAATGATTGCCGGAACGGATAAAAAAGACAAATTTGTTATTACTCATAATGGCAGAAAAAGTATAGAAGTTCAGGTTTTTAGAATTAAAAAAGAAGGCGATGATTTGGTTTACACTAAAATCCTTACTGATGACAAAACTAAAAATTTATGGGTTTATGGTTTAGACGATGATGACGTTTTTCAGGTAACAGGAAATCAGAAATCGAATATTAAAATTCGTTTAATTGGAGGTCAAAACAATGATACTTACAATATTGAAAACGGAAAAAGGGTTATTGTTTACGATTTTAAATCGAAACAAAACACGTATAACCTAGATTCTAAAACGCAAACACAGTTGACAGATGATTACGATGTAAATCAATACAATTATCAAAGACCGAAATACAATGTAATTTCGGGACTTCCGAATATTGGTTTTAATCCTGATGATGGTGTAAAAGTTGGGGTTAATTTAAATTATACCGTTAATAATTTCAAACAGAATCCTTACACCCAAAAACACATTTTAAACGCTTTTTATTATTTTGCTACCGGTGGTCTTGAGTTTAATTATGCGGCACATTTCCCTGGGTTATTGGGCAAATGGGTTATTGATGTTGAATCGCAGTACACTACTCCAAATTTTGCCAAAAACTATTTTGGTTACGGAAACGAAACGATAAATGAGGATCAGAAATATGACATGGATTACAACAGGGTTCGAATTCAGCAGTTTAAAGTTTCTGGTGCTGTTAGACATGTTGGTCGTTATGGAAGCGAATTTAGTTTTCAGTCTTTTTTAGAACAAATGAAAGTGGAAGATACTGATGGCAGATTTATAAATACTCCGGGTATTATTAATTCTGATGTTTTTGAAAGTAAAGTCTTTGGAGGCGCAAAAATTAAATATAGTTTTAAAAATTCTGATTTTAAAGCGAAACCAACGCTTGGAATGGCTTTTGTAATTGAAGCCAGCTGGACGGCAAATTTAGACGACACAAAACAAAACTTCCCTACACTGGAAAGTATTTTGGGTTTTACTCATAAAATTGACAAAAACGGAAAATTGATTCTGGCGACTTATCTTAAAGGAAAAGCGATTCTTAATAACAATTATGAATTTTATCAAGGTGCTGTTTTAGGTGGCGATAAGGATTTACGTGGTTACAGAAACGAACGTTTTCTTGGTAATTCTTACTTCTCTCAAAGCAGTGATTTAAGACTTACAATTGGTAAAATTCAGCGTACTGTTGCTCCGTTAACTTACGGAATTTTAGGTGGTTTCGACTACGGAAGAATCTGGCTTGACGGTGAACAATCTAAAAAATGGCATCAGGATTACGGTGGTGGTCTTTGGGTTAATGCTGTAAATTCTATTACAGCCCGAATCTCTTATTTTAAATCTCCTGACGAAGTTGGAAGGGTTATTTTTGGAGCGGCATATAGTTTCTAGCGAAGGTTCTAAGGTTCAGAGGTGCAAAGGGGCAAAGATTTTAGTTGAAAATCTTTGCCCCTTTGAACTTTGTGCTTTTCAGCTTTGTGTCGCTTTGAACCTTTGTTCCTTTGTTCCTTTGCACCTCTGAACCTTTACTTTAATCTAAACTCATAGACTTTCCCTCCTACTTTATTTGTTTTTTCGTCGGCTATTAATAAGGTGTTGTTGTCTTTGAAAACTATGGCTTCTTTTTGTGTGAAGTTGCCCAGCATTAATTCGGTTTGTGTGCCTTTGTGGAATGCGTCGCCTTTGAAATTTTTAAACAAAACAATTTTGTCATGACTTAGCAAAACTACTTTTTTGCCGTCCGGGCTTATTGTAGCGCTTGTTAGAACGCAATGATTGTAATTGTTGCAGGTTTTAAACTCTCCTATTTTTGTCGCTTTTTGTTTTCCGGGTGCGTTTAGGATTTTGTAGATAAAAGCAGTTCCGTCAAAATTTTTGCTTCTGTTTTTAGTGAAGAGATAAAAGTAATTTTGATATTCGAAAAAACCTTCAACATCATAAAACAGTTCTTTTTTCTTCGGAGGAAATTCGGTTTGCTCTGGGTACGAAAAAGAAATTTTATATTCTGAAACCGCATTTTCTTTATTCAATTCGCTCTTGGCAACTTTATAAATACATAAATCTCTGCGTTCGTTAGCATTGTTTCCAAAATCGCCAATGTAGATATTTCCTTTTTTATCTTTTGTAATATCTTCCCAGTCCACATTTGTGGCATTGGTAATCGTAATGGTTTTATTTAATTTACCTTCAGTATTTATGGCATAAATTGCATTTTTATTTCCGCTGTCTTCTAAAGTATAAAGCAATTTATTTTCTGGAAAATAGGCAATGCCAGAAACTTCTTTTAATTTTTTAGGAAGTGAATAAAGCGTCTTAAAATCAGTATCTGATTGTTGCTGACAAGCCAATAAAGCAATGGAAACTCCAAGTAAAAAAAACTTTTTCATAGTCTAGTTTATTAAAATAAAAGCAAAATAGTATTAAACCATATAAGTTATATAAGATAATTTAAGTTTTATTAAATGAACTTATATAATTATTAAACCACCCAAGTTATATAAGACAATTTAAGTTTTTATTAAATGAACTTATATAACTTATTATTAAACCATGTAAGTTATATAAGATAATTTAAGTTTTATTAAATGAACTTATATAATTATTAAACCACGCAAATTATATAAGACAATTTAAGTTTTTATTAAATGAACTTATATAACTTATATGGTAAAATCAAATTAGATTAGTATTCTTAAAGTTACGGGTAATAAATTCAAAAGCGGCAAACATAATATGTCCCATAGATCTGGCATTTTTAAATTTCATATCATTGGTGTAACGGTACAATTCCATTTTTAGTTGATTCAGATGTTCTTCTGTCGAAATCGTATCGTGACACATAATACTCAACAATTTTTTGATTCTGGTTTCTGCCGAATGAATACGTTTGGCTAAAATTGCCCTTTCCTCATCTTTATATTGAATGATCGAACGTTCTTCTAGCTTTTCTTTTATCAGTTGAATCATCGGGAAATTTTCCTTAAAAAACTGCGGACGATAGACTTTAAAATTCCCTTCGTAACATTGCTGGTCAAAATCTATCGGACGAATTTTATAGACTACCTGATCAAAATCATGAATCGGAACGATGACATAATTATAAGCCCGCATGTCGCCCAAAAGCCGAATCATACAGCGCTCATTAAACTTTACGAACTCTTTTGCAATCTGCGCTTTTTCCATTTCGGTGCAGGAATCCAATAAAGTATCCATAAAAACATCACCGGGAATTCCGATAATATGTTCTTCAATCAAAGTATCATTATAAACCAAAAAGTTGATTTTATCTGGCGAAAGAATATCTTCCAATTCCAAACCGTAAATTCTGGAAGCGTCTGCTTTTTTAATATAAAAATGAACATAATTATCATTGAGAATATTACGCACTTTGATTCTAAAAGGTTTTGAATTTCCAAAAGTACAATAGTCAATTGCATCTACATTCAGGAATTGAATAATCTCACTGTTTCCATCAGAATGCAGGAGCGAGTATATTTTTTTCAGATTTAAATCAATTTCACTGCGTTCAAATTCGCCATAATAAACCCTGATCCAAAGTGTATCGGTATCATTTTTATCGTATACATTTATGGATCCGGAAAACCTTAGCAGATCATCATAGAACACAGAAACTTTAGAAATACGTTCAAATCGCTCTAAATAACTTAAAAGTGGCTGCGTTAAAGGAAAAGAAGGTTTTTTTAAAACCATTAAAGGCTCACTCATTTTGAATATCTTTAGTACAAATTTACATCAATAGCATTTAAAGTCAGAATTTAAAGTAACAAAAAAAGAGTTGATTCGTCATACTAATAACTAAAACCGAAAAAATTTGGAAACCATATTAAAAATTGAGAATCTTCATAAAAGATACGGGCGTATTCAAGCCTTAAAAAATGTATCTTTTGATATACAAAAAGGTCGTGTGTACGGCATTTTAGGTCCTAACGGAAGTGGAAAATCAACTACTTTAGGTATTGTTTTAAATGTTGTAAATAAATCTTCCGGAAGTTACAGCTGGTTTGATGGAAAAGTACAGACATACGAAGCTTTAAAAAAAGTAGGCGCTATTATAGAAAGACCGAACTTTTACCCGTATATGACGGCCGAAGAAAACCTAAAATTGGTCTGCAAAATAAAGAATATTAGTTACGCTAAAATTCAGGAAAAGTTAGATTTAGTGGGTTTGTTCGAAAGAAAGGACAGCAAATTCAGTACTTTTTCTCTAGGGATGAAACAGCGTTTGGCAATTGCATCGGCACTTTTAAACGATCCTGAAATTTTAATTTTAGACGAACCTACAAATGGTCTAGATCCACAGGGAATTCATCAGATTCGAGATATTATCAAAAAAATTGCTTCGCAGGGAACAACTATTTTATTGGCTTCACATTTATTAGACGAAGTCGAAAAAGTGTGTTCGCATGTAATTGTTTTAAGAAAAGGTGAAATTTTATATTCAGGTTCTGTTGACGGAATGTCTTCTAATGAAGGTTTCTTTGAAGTTCAGGCAAATGATAATGAAGTGCTGAAAACTGTTTTAAGCGAACATGTTGCAGTTGACCGTGTAAAAGAAGAAGACGGAAAGGTTTTGGTTTATTTAAAATCAGATATTTCAGCATCAGAATTGAATTTGTATTTGTTTTCTAAAAATATTGCGCTAAGTCATTTAGTAAAACGCAAAAATAGTTTAGAAGCACAATTTTTAGAATTAACCAAAAACACGACCTCAAAAAACTAAACCATGAAGAGATTATTATCTATAGAATTGCAAAAAATCTGGATGAATAAAGCCAGTCGTGTTCTTACACTTACCTATTTTATTTTACTTTCATTTATCGCTTTATCTGTTTCAATTAAATATGATATTGGTCCTATTCATGTTGATCCGGCAGAAATGGGAATTTTCAATTTTCCGTTTATCTGGCATTTCAATACTTATTTTGCCACTTGGTTTCAATTTTTTCTTGGTGTAGTAATCGTTTCGATGATGGCAAATGAATATAGTTACGGAACTTTAAAACAAAATTTAATAGATGGTTTAAGAAAAGACGAATTTATCTTATCTAAATTTTTAACGGTTGTCTTTTTCGCATTATGTTCTACCATTTTTATTTTTATAATGAGCTTAATATTAGGGTTATGTTATTCTTCTTATAATGAATTTGGTATAATTTTTAGTGATTTAGAATATCTATTGGCTTATTTTATTGAACTGGTTGGCTTTTTCTCTTTTTGTTTATTTGTTGGGATTTTAATAAAACGTTCTGCTTTTGCTTTAGGTTTTATACTTGTCTGGCGCATTTTAGAGTGGATAATAATGTTTCAGGTTTTACCCCGTAATATTGTAGGAAGTTACATTTCGCAAATTCTGCCATTAGAATCAATGTCTAATTTAATTGTTGAGCCTTTTACAAGATTGTCTCTAATCAAGACTATTGGAAATCAGATTGGAATTGCAGCTTCCAAAGATTACAGCGTGCATTGGTATTCAATTTTAATTGCTTTAATCTGGACTTCCTTATTTGTTTGTTTTTCTTACAAAATATTAAAAAATCGAGATTTATAGTATATTTGCTCTACTATGAGTCATTTTAAAACATTTCTATTCTTTACACTTATCAGTTGCGCATTTGCCACGGTAAATGCGCAAAATATAACCGTAGATCCTACTAAAACACCAGCCGAATTAGTACAAAACGTTTTAATAAACAGTTCTTGTCTAACTATCGATAATATAAATGCATCGGGAACTCCGGAAATGAACAGACAGAGTTATGCTTCGTTTTCTTCAGGAGGCGGTGCTTTTCCTTTTGCAAATGGTGTTGTTTTAAGTACATCACCCAGTAAAAATGTCGAAGGTCCGTTTAATAAAGCAACTTCAGTTGGGGTAAAAAATGAAAGCTGGCTTGGCGATGAAGATCTCAATCAGGCACTAAATATTAGCAACAGCACGCAAGCTACAGTGTTAGAATTTGACTTTGTAGCTTCTACAAATTTTATCAGCTTCAATTATATCTTTGCTTCAAATGAGTATCAAAGTTATTATCCATGTGAATTTACGGATGGTTTTGCCTTTTTGATAAAAGAAGTCGGTTCTCCTGATAATTATAAAAACTTAGCTGTTTTACCCAACACTACGACAGCTGTTTCTGCTGTAGAAATTCATCCAAAAATTGATCCCGTTACTTTTCAGGGAATTGTAAAAAACGGATGTGATGCTATTAATGAAAATTACTTTAATGGTTATAATACGGGAAGCAGTCCCATTAATTATGCAGGGCAGACGAAAGTAATGAATGCTCAGACTGATGTAATTCCGAATAAAAAATATCATCTAAAACTAGTAATTGCAGACGATAATACTCGTCAATTTAATTCTGCTGTTTTTCTAGAAGCAGGAAGTTTTTCTTCTAAAATAAATTTTGGACAAGACCGAACTACTGCAAATAATAATCCGCCTTGTTTTGGCGAAACTGTACCTTTAAATACACAACTTGATCCGTTGCAGTATGATTTTAAATGGTATAAAAACGGAGTACAGATTTCAGGTATAAATCAAGCTTCTTATAACGTTACTGAAACTGGAACTTTTAAGGTTGAAGCAGATTTAAAAGGAACAACATCGTGTACTTCTGTAGGAGAAATTAAAATTGAATTTACACCCGAAATTTTATCTACAAATTCTACTTTGGTGCAATGTGATGACAACTCAGATGGTTTTTCAGCCTTTAATTTGAGTAAAGCAGATAATCTTATCAAAAATAACGTTGCTGCTATTACAGTTAAGGGATATTATGAATCATTAGCAAATGCTCAGGCAAAAACCAATGCAATTGCAACACCGGAAAAATACACAAACAAAAGCGCGAATCAAATCGTTTTTGCAAGATTGGAAAACCAATACGGCTGTTATAAAATTGCAGAAGTAACTTTGCAAATTTCAAATAAAGCTATTGCAGATCAGGCTCCCGTAAAAACTTGTGACGGCGACGAAACTCAAGATGGTTTATATCAATTTGATCTTAGCGCGCAAGTTACACCGCAACTTATTTTGGGTCTGCCTCTTGGCTTAACTGCTAATTATTATCTCACTCAAAATGATGCTATTGCAGAAACAAATGCACTTCCAAATATTTTTAAAAACACAACTCCCAATTCTCAAATAATTTATGCGAGAGTGGCAAATGGTGCAGATTGTTATGACATAAAACCAATTACTCTTGTTGTCAATACTTTTAATCCGCCAAATTTTCAAGACGAAGAAAAATATGTTTGTAAAGGCGAAGCAATTGATTTAGCTGTAGCGAATACTTTTAGCAGTTATTTATGGAATGACACGGCGCAATCTACCACTAACACTATTACCGTTTCTGTACCTGGAAATTATTCGGTAAAAGTAACGGATGCCAATGGCTGTGAGAAAACTAAAAATTTTAAAGTTGTATTGTCTGAGCCTGCGGTAATAACTGATGCTGTTATAAAAGATTTTGCTGGACCTGAAAATTCTGTTGTTTTGCAGTATACCGGAGTTGGAAATTATGAATTTTCTTTGGATGGAATTGTTTTTCAGAATGAACCTAATTTTGATGGTGTAAATCCGGGAATATATCGCGCAATTGCAAGAGATAAAAACGGCTGCGGATTGTCTAATTCGTTTTTGTTGTACGTTTTGGATTATCCGAGATTTTTTACTCCAAACGGAGACGGTTATAATGATGTATGGTATGTTAAAAATATAGACCAACTTCCTGATTATATCATTTCTATCTTTGATCGTTATGGTAAATTTTTAAAACAAATGAATCAAAATGGTTCTGGTTGGAACGGAATTTTTAACGGACAGCAATTGCCTGCTGATGATTATTGGTTTACTTTACTTTTTGTAGATGGAAAAACGGTAAAAGGTCATTTTAGCCTAAAAAGATAAAATGACTTTTTGATTTATTTGTTTTGTATATTTGATTGTGATGCAAAAATATATGAAATCCATCCGATTACTCTTACTTCTTATTTTAACGTTATTAGTTACGCTGCCAAGTTATGCCCAGAAAGAAGCGGCAATCTGGTATTTTGGTTATGGAGCGGGGTTAGATTTCAATTCTGGAAATCCTGTTCCCCTGACCAACGGAAAACTATTTACCAATGAAGGCTGTACGAGTATTTCTGATAAAAACGGAAATCTTCTTTTTTATACTGATGGTTCAATTGTATACGACAGAAACCATCAGGTTATGCCAAACGGAAGTGGATTATTAGGCCATCGCTCTAGTACACAATCTGCTATTATAGTTCCAAAACCCAAAGACGCCAATATCTATTATATTTTTACTGTTGATGAACCAAATCCTAAAAATGTAGATCCAGATACAGCTAATGATGAAGATCCTCCCAATAGCGGCTTAAATTATTCTGTTGTAGATATGCGGTTAAACGGCAATTCTGGCGATATCACAACAGAAAAAAACGTTCCTCTTATTACGTATGATCCTGCTAACAGCGAAGATGTAAAATTTAAATGTTCTGAAAAAATTACCGCTGTACAGCACAGTGACGGAATTTCGTTTTGGGTAATAACCCATTTCAAAAACACTTTTTACAGTTTTCAGATCAATACAACGGGTATCAATAAAACTCCGGTTACAACAGTACTTTCTCAAAATATACCGCTTGGAGGTTATAATACAAATGCTATTGGTTATTTGAAAGCTTCTCCAAACGGAAAAAAAATTGCTATGGCAAACATGGCTGTGAAAGAATCCAATGTTACCACCATAAACGGGCAGATCATCAGAAATACCGGAAATGTAATTCTGTATGATTTTAACGCCACGAATGGTACATTAAGCAATGAACTCAAAGTTTTAGACAATTCAAATCCTTATGGCGTTGAGTTTTCGCCAAAATCTGCAAAGCTTTACGTTACCTTCAACAGATATAACCCTGCAAATGGCGTTTCTTTAGGAAGCTCTTTAATTCAATACGACTTAAAAAACAGTAATGTTTTAAGTTCAATGCAAGTCATTAATACCAACGATTATGTTGCCGGAGCATTACAACTTGCTATAGACGAAAAAATCTACAGAGCCGGTTATTCTACTACAGATGACAACAGTACTCATATATCAGTAATAAACAATCCGGAATCAGATGGCGTGAGCTGTAATTACATTCAAAATAAAATTGATTTAAGAAGCGGTATTTCTAAACTTGGACTTCCGCCTTTTATAACCTCTTTATTCCTTTACACATTTGATTATGAGTTTAATTGTTTCGGACAATCAACTCATTTCTTTATCAATTCTGGAGAAACAATTGATAATGTACATTGGGATTTTGGTGACGGAAGCACTTCTAATAATAAAGACGCTTATCATACATACGCCAGCGCTGGAGATTATAAAGTGACTTTGATTAAAACCGTAAACGGTGAAAACAGAGAACCAATAGAGCGTGTTATTACTATTTATGAGACGCCAACTATAATGACAACGCCTTATAAATTAATTCAATGTGATACTCAGGATAATAATTCTTTAGACGGGCTTGCCACTTTTAATCTTTCTGCTGCTAACGAACCTATTTCTTTAGGCAATAAAGATTATGAAGTATACTATTATCATTCCAAAGCTGAGGCTGAAAATGATATTGATAATACTGCATCTTTAAATATTATTTATCAAAACACTATTCAAAAAGAAACGCTTTATGCAAAAGTAACACAGCCCAATTCGTCTTGCTTTAGTATTACAACAGTGATTTTACAGGCAAATCCAAGTATCTCAATTATGCCCGAAGATCTTCATAAATGTGAAATAGAAAATGGAAAGGCTGATTTTGATTTAGAACAGAAAAAACAACAAATTAAAACACAGTTAAATTTACCGGCCGATGTTAAATTGTTTTTTTATAACAGTGAAAATGATGCTTCATTATCATTAAATGAAATTAAAAATACGATTACAACCAACTCAAAACCTGTATTTATAAGAGCAGAAAATAGTGAAGGCTGTTACGGAACAGGAAAATTTGATTTATTTGTAGATCCAGTTCCTGTCTTAACGCCGCCAGAACCACAAGTTATTTGCGAATCTCAGGCTAATCCATCTTTAACTTTACAATCCGGAATTCCAGCTGCTCAAACCGATCAATATGAATATCAATGGTCAACCGGAGCAACTACTCCAACAATCAACATTCATCAGGAAGGAAACTATACCGTCAGCGTTAAAAACAAATCTAATTGTAGCGCAACATTAGAAATTCCAGTAAAATTATCTCATTTAGCAGTAATCAATAATCTCGAAATTAATGATCTTAATACTTTAAATGAAGTTATTGTAGATGTAAATAATGCTGGAGATTATCAATATATGATTCAATTTCAGGACGGTGGCACGACTGGTTTTCAGAATTCTGAAATCTTTCAAAATATTCCCGGAGGTTTTCATCAATTAATTATCGAAAATATTGATGGCTGTGGCAGAATTGTAAAAAACTTTGCGGTTCTAAATGCTCCAAAATTCTTTACACCAAACAATGACAACTATAATGATTATTGGAATTTTAGCGGGATAAATGATCCTATTTACAAAAATGCTGTAATCTTTATTTATGACCGTTACGGAAAACTTCTAAAACAATTATCTCCTTTAAGCACAGGCTGGGACGGAACTTACAACAAAGCACAAATGCCTGCTGATGATTATTGGTTTACCATAAAACTCGAAGACGGAAGAGAAGCAAAAGGGCATTTTAGTTTGAAAAGATAAGAAAGGTTAAATTTCAATTTTTTAAATTCCAAATTCCAACTAAAACTTGAAACTTGAAACCTGAAACTTCAAACTTGAAACCAAAAATTATAATCCAAAAAAAAATCCCAAACTCCTAATTGGAATTTGGGATTTCTATATTGAAATTTAAAATGATTAGATTTTAAATCTTTTTCTATCAGTTTCTGTCAAATATATTTTTCTTATACGAATAGATTTTGGAGTAACTTCAACATATTCATCTTTTTGGATGTACTCTAAAGCTTCTTCAAGAGAGAAAATGATTGGAGGGATAATTCTTGCTTTTTCATCATTTCCAGATGAACGAACGTTAGATTGTTTTTTCTCTTTCGTTACGTTAACAGACATATCATCTGCACGAGAATTTTCTCCAATTACCTGACCTTCATAAATTTCAGAATTTGGCTCAATGAAGAATTTACCACGATCTTGTAATTTATCGATAGAATAAGGAATAGCTTTTCCTTTTTCCATAGAAATCAATGAACCTTTGTTACGTCCGGCAATTTCTCCTTTGTAAGGCTCATATCCTATAAAACGGTGTGCCATAATAGCCTCACCCGCTGTTGCAGTAAGCAATTGATTACGTAATCCAATAATTCCACGAGATGGAATATTAAATTTAACAACCATACGCTCTCCTTTAGTTTCCATAGAAAGCATTTCACCTTTACGAAGTGTAACGAATTCAACTGCTCTACCTGAAAGGTTTTCTGGTAAGTCAATTGTTAACTCTTCGATTGGCTCACATTTTTTACCATCAATTTCTTTGATGATAACTTGTGGCTGACCGATTTGTAACTCATACCCTTCTCTTCTCATTGTTTCAATAAGAACAGATAAGTGAAGTACACCACGACCAAAAACCATAAATTTATCAGCAGAATCAGTTTCACCTAACTTCATAGCTAAGTTTTTCTCTAATTCTTTTGTCAATCTTTCTCTAATATGACGAGAAGTTACAAATTTACCTTCTTTACCAAAGAATGGAGAGTCATTGATAGTAAACAACATACTCATTGTTGGCTCATCAATAGCAATAGATGCTAAACCTTCAGGATTTTCATGATCAGCGATAGTATCACCAATTTCAAAACCTTCAACTCCAACAATAGCACAAATATCTCCAGCAATTACTTCTATTACTTTTTTACGTCCAAGACCTTCAAAAGTATGTAATTCTTTAATTCTTGATTTTGTTACAGTACCATCTCTTTTTACCAAAGAAATTGGCATTCCTTCTTTTAACACACCTCTTTCAAGACGACCGATAGCGATACGACCTGTAAAAGCTGAGAAATCTAAAGATGTAATCAACATTTGAGGAGTTCCTTCTGATACTTTAGGAGCAGGTACATTATCAACAACCATATCCAATAATGCTTCAACATTATCAGTTACGTTTTCCCAATGATCAGACATCCAGTTGTTTTTAGCAGAACCATAAACTGTTGGGAAATCCAACTGCCATTCTTCAGCACCTAATTCAAACATTAAGTCAAAAACTTTTTCGTGAACTTCTTCAGGAGTACAGTTTTCTTTATCAACTTTATTGATAACTACACAAGGTTTTAAACCTAAATCAATAGCTTTTTGTAGTACGAAACGAGTTTGTGGCATTGGCCCCTCAAAAGCATCGACTAACAAACATACACCATCGGCCATGTTTAATACACGTTCAACTTCACCTCCAAAATCCGCGTGGCCAGGAGTGTCAATAATATTGATTTTTGTTCCTTTATATTGAACAGAAACGTTTTTAGAAGTAATAGTAATACCTCTCTCACGCTCTAAATCGTTATTATCAAGAATTAAATCACCTGTATTTTCGTTGTCACGAAATAATTGACAGTGATACATAATTTTATCAACCAAAGTGGTTTTACCGTGATCGACGTGGGCAATAATTGCAATGTTTCTAATAGATTCCATCTGAGATTTTTAATGGGTGCAAAGGTACACTTTATTTTGATATAAAAAACGTTTATACGATAGTTTGCGTAAAGACAAGTAATTAACGTGTGTAAATATATAATTTTGATATCAAATTGAATTATAGTTATTGTATACATATTGTTAATTTAACTATATTTGAAGTAATGAAAAGTAAAACTCTCCAAATTACTCTAATTTACGTTATCATATCTATAATTATGGCAATAATATGCCATAAAATTCTCACTACTTACTTTTCTAAAACAGAATATTTTTATCTATTTTTCATAAAAGACATTCTGTATATTTTAATTACAGGCCTAATTTTCAAGCAAATACTTTCTAAAAACGACAATAAAAATATTGCGGTATTTGAAAAGTTAAGGGAGACAAATGAAGAACTCAAAGAATCGAATGAAAAATATGATATTGTAGCAAAAGCCACAAGTGATACCATTTGGGACTGGAAAATACAAGAAGACAGCATTAACTGGAACAAAGGAATCGAAGGTGTTTTTGGCTATAATCCATCTGAAGTTGGAAAAACATCTAAATGGTGGTTTGACAAAATTCACCCGGAAGACAGCATTAGAATGTCTATTAAATTATATTCATTTATTGAACAAAAAACCGAAAAATGGCAGGATCAATACCGATTTAAATGTGCCGATGGAACTTATAAATATGTTTTAGACAGAGGTTTTTTATTAAAAGATGAAAACGGAAGAGCCATAAGAATGATAGGTGCTATCCAGGATATTACCAAACAAAAAGAAGAAGAACAACGATTAAAGCTTTTAGAAACCGTAATCACACAATCTAAGGATTCGATTTTAATTACAGAAGCAAATTCTGTCAATCGTAGAATCCCTAAAATAGTGTATGTAAATCCAGCATTTTCACAAATGTCAGGATATTTATCTAATGAAATAATAGGTAAATCGCCAAACATTTTCAAAGGTCCAAAATCTGACTCAGAAGAATTAAAAAAACTTTTGAGAGCTATAAAAAACGAAGAAGAGTGCTTAATAGAAACTATTACATACACTAAAAATAAAGAAGAATATTGGGTTCGTTTTTCGATGATTCCTATTTTTAACAGCGAAGGTATTATCTCACACTGGATTTCTATACAAAGAGATATTACTGACGAGAAAAAATTAGAAACCGAAAAAGAACATCTTATTCGCGAACTAACACAAAATAACAAAGATTTAAAGCAGTTTTCTTACATCACATCACATAATCTACGCGCACCTTTATCTAATTTAATCGGACTTTTAAATCTTATTGAAGACATACCAATTGAAAATGAAGAACTAGAAGAAATTCTGGCTGGTTTTACCAAATCTACGCATTTGCTAAACGAAACCATAAATGATTTGGTTAAAGTGATCATCATTAAAGACAACCCTTCGATGCAAAAAGAAGAAGTTTCTTTAAAAGAAGTATTCGAAAATGTATTTAGCCAGTTGTCATTTCAAATTGAATTACACAAACCCATTATTAAGCTGAAATTCGAAAGAGTACCACTATTAAACACAAACAAAGCATACATAGAAAGTATTTTACTGAATTTATTAACGAATTCTATAAAATACAAATCAGAAAACCGAAAATTAAAAATATCAATTATTGCAGAACAAATAGACCATAAAGCAATACTAACTTTTAAGGACAACGGAATCGGGATAGATTTAGAACGTAATCGAGATAAAGTCTTCGGGCTATACCAAAGATTTCATAACTATCCAGACAGCAAAGGACTAGGTTTATACCTTGTAAAATCGCAGGTAGAAACAATGGGAGGAACAATTAGCATTGACAGTGAAGTCAATAAGGGAACGACATTTACAATAACATTCAAAAATTAGATATCATGCTCGAGCAAATTTTATGCATTGATGACGACCCAATAACATTGATGCTATGCAAAAAAGTAATTGCAAAATCAGCATTTTCAAAAGAAGTTATTACAGCTCAAAATGGCGAAGAAGCACTGCATCATTTTAATACTTTAAAATACACTAACAATAAAAACAAAGTAAACAAAAAACCCGAATTGATTTTTTTAGATCTAAATATGCCGGTTATGGGTGGCTGGGAATTTCTAGATCATTTTACTTCACCAGATTACGCAGAATTCAACACTGCCAAAGTAATTGTATTGTCCTCTACAATTGATCCCGAAGATTTAGCCAAAGCAAAAAGATATCCTATTATAATCGATTTTCTCTCAAAACCTATCACACAACCAATGTTGGAATACCTTAAAAAGAAGATTGACTTTTAGATTAAATAAATTCCAATTAAAAAAATCCAAATTCCAACTCTGTATTAGAAATCATAAAATCCAAATTCCAATCTTATTTTGGAATTTGGATTTTTTTAAAATTGTAATTTATGCTAAAATATATAAACAAAAAAAGTCCTCTAAAAGAGGACTTTTATATATTAGGAAATTGTAATTAATTACAATTTAGCAACATGCTTAGTTAATTTAGACTTCAAGTTAGAAGCTTTATTATCATGAATGATGTTCTTTTTAGCTAATTTATCAATCATAGAAATTACAGTTGATAATTTTGCAGTAGCATCAGATTTATCAGTAGCTATTCTTAATGCTTTAATAGCATTACGAGTAGTTTTATGTTGATATCTGTTAAGAACTCTTCTTTTTTCGTTACTTCTGATTCTTTTTAATGCTGACTTATGATTTGCCATTTTCTTTTAATTTTAGATGTAATAATTAATTTATAAATACTAGTTAAAAAAGAAAAACCTCCCACAATTGAAAAACAATCACTTTGGTTTTAACTAATAAAATAAAAACCGAGACACCAGTCCTTATTTCACAAAACTTATTCACAACTAATTTTTGTAGTCTGTAAGGGAATCGAACCCCTGTTACCAGGACGAAAGCCTGGAGTCCTAACCCCTAGACGAACAGACCGATTCTTCTAAGTTTTTTCAATTTTAATCAATTGAATATTGTAGCCCGTAGCGGAATCGAACCGCTCTTACATGGATGAAAACCATGCGTCCTAACCGATAGACGAACGGGCCATTTTTAACATCAAGTTAAATAACATTTCGCAGTAAAAAGTAGTAGCCCGTAGCGGAATCGAACCGCTCTTACATGGATGAAAACCATGCGTCCTAACCGATAGACGAACGGGCCTGCTTCTCTAATGCGGATGCAAAGATACATCTATTTTTAAGATGCACAATAGCTGATGTAAAAAAAATTAAAAAATTTTAATATGCCTTCGCAAAAAGCACTCTTTTTGTAGACGGATTACCAGTAAATACACAGGTTCCCGCCTCTTCAACAGCGTCCAAAGGAATACATCTAACTGTCGCTTTTGTTAAGTCTTTTATTTTCTCTTCAGTAGCTGCAGTTCCGTCCCAATGAGCCGATACAAAACCGCCTTTTCCATCTAAGATTTCTTTAAACTCCTCAAAATTATTTACTTCCGTAATATGAGTATTTCGATAATCCAATGCTTTATCAAATAAATCCTTTTGAATCTGCTCCAAAAGATCATTTACATAATTTACGATTCCTTCTGCAGAAACTACTTCTTTTGACAAAGTATCGCGTCTTGCAACTTCAAAAGTTCCGTTTTCTAAATCTTTTGGACCAACGGCAATTCTAACAGGAACTCCTTTTAATTCCCATTCAGCAAATTTAAATCCTGGTTTTTGTGTCGTTCTGTCATCATATTTAACCGAAATCCTAAGTTTTCTAAGTTTTGCCGTTAAATCATTTACCGCAGCAGTAATTTCTGCCAATTGTTCATCCGTTTTATATATAGGAACAATTACAACTTGTATTGGAGCCAAATTTGGAGGCAGTACTAATCCCTGATCATCCGAGTGCGTCATAACCAAAGCTCCCATCAAACGAGTAGAAACTCCCCAAGAGGTTCCCCAAACATGTTCTTGTTTTCCTTCTGCATTAGCAAATTTTACATCAAAAGCTTTTGCAAAGTTCTGACCTAAGAAATGTGATGTTCCGGCTTGCAGTGCTTTTCCATCCTGCATCAAAGCTTCTATACAATAGGTTTCATCTGCCCCTGCAAAACGTTCTGTTTCTGTTTTTATACCTTTTACAACCGGAATCGCCATAAAGTTCTCAACGAAATCAGCATAAACATTCATCATCTTTTCTGATTCTTCTACCGCTTCTACCTTTGTAGCATGCGCAGTATGTCCTTCCTGCCATAAAAACTCAGCAGTTCTTAAAAACAAACGTGTACGCATTTCCCAACGTACCACATTTGCCCATTGATTGATTAGCAAAGGTAAATCTCTATAAGATTGTACCCATCCTTTATATGTAGACCAAATGATAGCCTCACTAGTTGGTCGAACAATAAGTTCTTCTTCTAGTTTAGCATTCGGGTCCACCATTAATTTTCCCGGTTTATCTGGATCATTTTTTAATCTGTAATGCGTTACAATAGCACATTCTTTTGCAAATCCTTCTGCATTTTTTTCTTCAGCTTCAAACATGCTTTTCGGCACGAATAAAGGAAAGTAAGCGTTTTGATGTCCTGTTTCTTTGAACATTCTGTCCAGTTCAGCCTGCATTTTTTCCCAAATAGCATATCCGTATGGTTTAATTACCATACATCCTCTAACTCCTGAATTTTCGGCTAGATCTGCTTTTACAACCAGCTCGTTATACCACTTTGAATAATCTTCTGATCTTGTAGTGAGGTTCTTACTCATATTGAATAGTTTGGCACAAATTTTGTTTTAATAATTTTAACTAAATAGTTTGACAAAACTAACTATTTTTGTAATGTGCAACAATAAAAAACACCACAGATATGAAAACTAATATTTCTCTTCGCCAAAATTCAACTCATTTTTACTTAATTGGATTTCTGAGTTTTCTAGCAGCATCGTGTGGTTCTTACCAAAACACATCTTATAATGATAATGATGGTGTGTATGGTAATAGAGCAAACACGTATGCTCAAAATAATACCACCAACACAAACAATCAATATAAGGATTACTTTAGATCATTGCAAGACGATAATCAGCCAACAGAAATCTTTACTGATGTTGATAATTATACTAATTATGCCGAAAATGACAGTACAGAAACTGCAACTGCAGCATACCCAGCCTGGGGAAGCAGTAACAGCGATGTAGCTATCAATGTTTATTCTAACCCTGCATGGTCTGTAGGTTTTGGATTCGGCTATCCTTATTATGGTGGATGGGGTTACGGTTACGGCGGCGGTTACTGGGGATACCCAGGATATGGCTGGGGCTATCCTGGATACTACTGGGGAGGCGGATATGGATACGGTTACGGCTGGGGTGGAGGCTATTACCCTGGATACTGGGGAAGACCTGCTTACGGATACAATAATTACAACTACAGCTACGGAAGAAGAGGTTCTGCCGCTTATTACGGAGGAAGAAACTACACATCAAACAGAGGAGGCTATGCTACAAGCAGAAACTACACATCAAACAGAGGCTACACAAATAGATCTAACGGATATTCTGATTTTAGAAGAAGTTCAAGCGTAAATAGCAGAAATAGCAGTCCAACTTTTACAAACAGAAGAAGTGCTACTTACTATAATAATGGTGGCAACTATAACAATTACAGTAATAGAAGAACCAGCAGTAATACTAACGGTAACACAACCAGAAGCTACAACTATAACAACAGCAGCAACAGCAATTCAAGCAGAAGCTACTCTCCTAGCCCATCACGTTCTTCAAACAGCAGTGGCGGAAGCATGAGATCATCTGGCGGTGGCGGCGGAGGTGGAAGATCTGGCGGTGGCGGAGGAGGAAGAAGATAATTCCCTTCTTTTTCAAATCTAAAATTCAATTTAAAATCTATCCTAATGAAAAAAATATTATTCCTACTAATAACAGGACTAACTGTTAGCGCCTCATATTCTCAAGAAGTATCGGACGCTGTACGATATTCACAAGACAACTTAACCGGAACAGCAAGATTTAGAGCAATGAGCGGTGCATTTGGGGCTGTTGGGGGAGATTTATCTTCAATAAGCGTGAATCCAGCTGGATCAGCAATTTTTAACAACAATCAGGTTGGCGTAACTTTTAGCAATCAAAGCGCAAAAAACAATTCTGATTATTTTGGAACTCAATCAAGTGACAGCAAAAATTCTTTTATCTTAAATCAAGCCGGAGGTATTTTTGTTTTTAATGATCGAAATCCTAATAATAGCTGGAAGAAAATTGCCATTGGAGCTTCTTACGAAAACACCAACAACTTCGACAACAGAAGTTTTTCTTCAGGAACAAATCCAACAAACTCTGTTGCTAATTATTTTTTAGCTTATGCTAATGGAATTCCTTTGGGAGACATTACAGGTATTGCTTACAGAGATCAATTTTATGATGAGCAACAAGCTTATTTTGGTTATAATGGTTTTGTAATAAACCCTGTTGCCGATACTGATGGAAACACACAATATACTTCTAATGTACCAGCTGGAGGCAATTATTATCAGGAAAACGAAATTTATACTACTGGATATAATAGCAAATTAAGTTTTAACCTTGCAACTTCATATAAAGACCGTTTATATATAGGAGCAAATTTAAATGTACACGTTACCGACTACAGAAGATCTACTAGTTTCTACGAAGATAATGACCATCCACTAGAAGCAGGCGAAACAATTTCTAGTTTACGTTTCAACAATGACTTATATACTTACGGAAATGGATTTTCTTTTCAAGTTGGAGCTATCGGAAAAGTTACTGAGGCTTTTAGACTTGGTATAGCTTACGAATCTAATACTTGGTATGAATTGTATGATGAAGTATCTCAAAGTTTATCAACTACAAGACAAGCAGATGGTGCTGATCCGATCAACAAAACTGTTAATCCTGATCTGGTAAATGTTTATGACTCATACACTTTACAAACTCCTGGAAAATGGACTTTTAGTGGTGCTTACGTTTTTGGGAAATCTGGTTTAATTAGTGTTGACTATTCTATTAAAGATTATAGCAACAGCAAGTTTAAACCAACGAATGATGCCAATTTCGGAGGACTAAACAGCGCTATCAGCAATACTTTGACTACTGCTGGAGAATTAAGAATTGGTGCTGAATACAAAATAAAACAATTGAGTTTACGCGGCGGTTACCGTTTTGAAGACAGTCCGTACAAAAACGGAACTACAATTGGAGATTTAAACAGTTATTCTGCAGGTTTAGGATATAACTTTGGAGGAACAAAATTAGATTTGGCTTATTCTTATATGGAAAGAAAATCGAATCAAGGATTTTTTGCAACCGGATTTACAGACGGAGCCAACATTACATCGAAACTTAATAATGTTTCTTTGACTTTACTTTTTGAATTGTAATTAAGGAATAAATAGATTGAATAATTTCCGTCAAGTTTTTTTACTTGGCGGATTTTTTTTTAGCCCTGATGGAAGCGGCATCCTTTTTCCTGCTCCTTTAGCAGGAAAAAGATATAGCGGACAGCAGGATTAGCTTCATAAAAAACATCTAAAAGAAAGGGAAACAAGCGCTGTTTGAATAAAAAAGTGTAATTTTGCACTCCAATTTATAAAAGTATGAGAACCAAGTCTTTAAAAAAGAACAAAATTAACGTAATCACTCTTGGGTGTTCAAAGAATGTATATGATAGTGAAGTGCTGATGGGACAACTTCGTGCAAACGGAAAAGAAGTTGAACATGAGGCTCCTGCAGAAAGAGAAGGAAACATTATTGTAATTAACACTTGTGGTTTTATTGATAATGCAAAAGCAGAATCGGTAAACATGATTTTGGAATATGCTGACAAAAAAGACAAAGGACTTGTTGACAAGGTTTTTGTAACAGGATGTTTATCGGAACGTTACAGACCAGACTTAGAAAAAGAAATTCCGAATGTAGATCAATATTTTGGTACAACAGAATTGCCTTTATTATTGAAAGCTTTAGGAGCTGACTATAAACATGAATTATTAGGAGAACGTTTGACTACGACTCCAAAAAATTATGCTTACTTAAAAATTGCCGAAGGCTGCGACAGACCTTGTAGTTTTTGCGCAATTCCTTTAATGCGTGGATCTCACGTTTCGCAGCCAATTGAAAAATTAGTAAAAGAAGCTCAGGGTCTCGCTAAAAATGGCGTTAAAGAATTGATTTTAATTGCACAAGACTTAACTTACTACGGACTTGACATTTATAAAAAGAGAAATCTTGCTGAACTTCTTGAAGAATTGGCAAAAGTAGAAGGTATTGAATGGATTCGTTTGCATTATGCTTACCCTACTGGTTTCCCTATGGATGTTTTGGAATTAATGAAACGCGAACCAAAAATTTGTAATTATATTGATATTCCGTTACAACATATTTCTGATTCTATTTTAAAATCTATGCGTCGTGGTACAACTCAGGCTAAGACGACTCAATTATTAAAAGATTTCCGTGCAGCCGTTCCGGGAATGGCTATTAGAACAACTTTAATTGTAGGTTATCCTGGTGAAACGCAGGAAGATTTTGAAATTCTTAAAGATTTTGTTCAGGAAATGAAGTTTGACAGAATGGGTTGTTTTGCTTATTCTCATGAAGAAAACACGCATGCTTACTTGCTTGAAGATGATGTTCCAGACGATGTAAAACAAGCTAGAGCGAATGAAATCATGGAATTGCAGTCGCAAATTTCCTGGGACATGAATCAGGAAAAAGTTGGAAAAACTTTCAAATGTATTATTGACAGAAAAGAAGGAGCTCATTTTGTGGGAAGAACGGAGTTTGATAGTCCAGATGTTGATAACGAAGTTTTAATTGACGCTTCTAAACATTACGTAAAAACAGGTGAATTTGTTAATATCAAGATAATTGAGGCAACAGAATTTGATTTATACGGAGAACCTGCTTAAATTTACAGCAAACAATTGCTAATTTTTAATAAATACTTTTATGAAATCTATTTCATTTTTATTTCTTTTAGTTTTCGCCTTATTAGGTATTAATTCTGCTTCTGCTCAATACGGCGGCGGATATAATAATGGTTATGGCAGTGGAGGTTACGGTGGCGGAGGTTACGGAAGAGGCGGCGGAATGGGTATGGATAGAAGCATGATGCAGGGAAATCAAGGAACACCCAGCAAACCTAAAGAAATTCCTGCTGAAGAAACAGCTGCAAAAATTGTTGATCAAATGAAACCAGAAGTTAATCTTGACGATCTACAGGCTATTGCTATTACTAATGTAATTGCTGACAGCATGAAAGAACAAGGTATTCTTTTGAAAAACGAAAGCAGCAGTCAAGATCAAAAAATGGAGCAAATGAAAGCGCTTCGTGAAAGTACTACAAAAAAAATTACTGCTTTTTTGAATCCGGATCAAATAGAAAAATACACGGCTTTTATGGCTAATTTTAAAGAGATTAAAAAGCCTAAAAAAGATAAGAAAAAGAAAAAAGATTCAGAAGAAGATAAAAAAGAAGAAACAAATACACCAAAAGTTGAAGAATAACGTTTAGTAACTTCATCTTAAATTATAATGAAACCATGGCAAAGAAACTTTTTTGTTATCTGATTTTAGCAATTATTATAACTTCTTGCTCAACCAACCCTTACAAAACTACTGAAAAAGCTTACGATCAACAGCTTAAAACTTTAGAAAACCAGATTACAAACAAAGAAGCTCAAACAATTCCTGCTGTAAGTCCTGTTATTATTGATACTTCTTACGCATTGCAATTGGGTATTGTAAAAGATTCTTTATCAAAAACGGGCTCTACTTCTCTATTAAATGGAATCAATACGGAATGGATTGGGACAGTAAATTTTAATTTAAGAAAACCTAGTTTTATAATTATTCATCATACTGCTCAGGATTCTATTCAGCAGACTATTAATACTTTTACTAAAACCAGAACTCAGGTTAGCGCTCATTATGTTATTTCTGAAAATGGAAAAGTAGTTCAGATGCTGAATGATTACCTAAGAGCTTGGCATGCCGGGAATTCTTCTTGGGGAAAAACAACTGATTTGAATTCGACTTCAATTGGTATTGAACTTGACAATAACGGTTTTAAACCTTTTACAGAAGCTCAAATTAGCAGTTTGGTTGCTCTTCTAACAAAATTAAAAAAGGACTATAATATTCCGACCCAAAATATATTGGGTCATGCTGATATTGCACCTGGCAGAAAACAAGATCCGAGTGCTTTGTTTCCGTGGAAAACTTTGGCTGAAAAAGGTTTTGGCATCTGGCCTGACGCTGTTTTAGAAGAAGCTCCGTTTGATTTTAAAATTGAGCCTGCTTTAAGAATTATTGGTTATAATACTAAGAATCTTTCTGCAGCCATTCAGGCTTTTAAATTGCACTATATTCAAACAGATGCAACTGCAACTTTAGACAGAAAAACAATAGATACTATTTATTCTATTTATAAGAAACAAGTACAATAGTGTTTCAAAGGATAAAAAAAAATGGACATTTCTAAAATATAGAAATGTCCATTTTTTTTTATCCTTTGTGAAAGTTATAAGTTATGAGTTTTGAGTTATTAATCATGATCATAACACTCTACTCCCACAATCTTTCATCCTGAGGAACGAAGGATCTCCGCAAGTGATTCTACAAAGATTGGAAATTTACTTTACGGAGTTTCTTGTGGAGATCCTTCGTTCCTCAGGATGACAAGATTGTAGATATATTGCACTTATTATATCTACAATCTTTATCAAAGTTTACGCGAAGTTTTTTCTCAAAGTTTGTCATTTCGACGGAGGAGAAATCACACTCGTAACTCTATAAAGCTTGGCGCTTTTTTTGCGGAATCCCTAGTGTGATTTCTCCTCCGTCGAAATGACAAACTGGACGTTTAATTGTGGGAGACGAAATATGCGATATACTTTTAATACAGTAAAAATATACTTAAAATATAAATAAACCGTAACACGATATTTTCATTCTTTTTAAACAAATAAAAAAGCTGCCAAAACATTAATGTGTTTCGACAGCTCCAAAAAAAAAAAAAAAATATCAATCTTTATCTCTAGAAAGAGTATGTTGTAGCAAGTAGAGCGTAGAAGCTTCCGCCAGTTGGCATTACATCTTTATCTAAAAAGATATCTTCTGAAGCTGCATCGTATCTTAATTCAGGAATTATAGTTAGTTTCCCAACTTTGTAGTTTAACGAAGCTGTGTTAGCAAATACGCTAGAACCGCTTAATGTACCTACATTTAGAGCATCTTTACCATCAAAATATTCCATTCTGTAGGCTAAGCTTACTGTTGGAGTAAATGCATAGTTTGCATATCCTACTACAGAAAACCAATCTCCGTCAAGAGCGCTGTCAAAATCATCTTTGGTTTTAGCATAAGTTGCATTAAATCCTAATGAAAAACTATCACTAATAGCTTGAGAGGCAACAAAATCAATTTGAGTTTTGTTTTCAGTTGATGCTGAGTTAGAACTTCCTGATGTGAAATTCAAATAAGCACTTCCTTTTTCTCCTATATATCCTACTTGACCGATGTATGTTTTTTGTTTAGAACCTGCATCCATTGCTGATTTAAAGTCTGTTGGGTTGGTTATACCAAACATCGCTGTAAATTTTCCAGATGTATATTGCGCTTTTACTCCCGTATTAAAGAACGGTCCGTAAGAGAATGCATAAGACATACTGTAGTTTTTGTTTCCGATTGCATCTAGTACTTCGTACCCGATATGAGTTCCGAAACTACCAAATACTACTTTAAATTTATCTGTTAGATTGTATGTAAAGTATAATTGTTTAATTAAAAATTTTGTATTTTCTTCATTATATGAAAATTCTTCTGCTCTGGTTCCGAAACCTAAATCTACAAACACAGCTGCTTTTCCGAACGAGTGCCCTGCTTGAATAGATGCCATTCCTAATTCAAATGAATCTTGTGAGTTGGTGAAGCTCGTTAATCCATTTTGTTGTTTTGAAAAATCATATTTATAATATGCATCGGCAGAACCAGAAAAGGTGGTTGCTGGCGGCGTAGTGGCTTCAGTATCATCTTGAGCAAATGCAAAAGAACTCGTTAACATCGCGGCTAATACGTGTAATACTTTTTTCATGTTTTAATTGGTTTTTAGTTATTAATTGATTCTGGTTAGTTAATCGTTTATATATCTATTTAATAGTATAGTCATTTTCTAAAACCTCAAATTCACCCCTTTTACCTCTTCATTTTCATTAGCGAATTTATTAACTTTTGTATGAGTAGAACAATCGAAATCTACTTTTTTGATGTTTTATAGCGAGAATTATGGATTACAAAAATTTATTTACCAATAATCGTTATTTGATATTTATACGGTTTCATTTTTAAAAATTTAATAATGGTATTTTACCATTTTAAACGATTAAAATAGGGTTTAACGAAAAAATAAGAACAAAAAAGATTAAAATTTAAACTAAAAACATCATTAAAAAACATACACCCCTAAAAAAATTAGGGGTGTATTTTATTTTAAAAAATTAAACACAAAAACAGATTTAATTTTTACATAAAAAACATAAACCCAAGGCGCAAGTATAATTCCTACAAAAAATGTATTTATAATTTATTATGAAATACCTCATCAGGATTTGAAATTTTCATCTTTAGTAATGGATATGAAGACAAAAAAAATCCTGTTCAAAAAATTGAACAGGATTTTATCTTTAGAATAAAACGGTCTAATTATTCTTTATTGTACTTTCTTAAAAATTCACGGACTTTAATTCCTGATTCTTTTAAATCTTCGTCTTTCCATTTTCCTTCAGATTTAGCCGTCTTTTTTAATATGGAACAAGTTTCGTCTTTATCTGAAACGGACCATGTAATCCAGCTTAATTTTCGAGATTCCATCCAATCGATATATTCTTGCCAGGCTTTTACGTTTAAAGGTCCATCGCCAGACGCTTCCATGCCTGCAGATTCTGAAACAAAAATCGGAAGACCGCTTTTTATTGCTGCATCTGTTTTGTCTCGTAATTCTTTTCCGTGCGTCGCGGCGTAAAAGTGCATGGTGTACATTATATTATTATCGTCTATAATAGGATCTGCTGCGGGAAGATCTACATCCTGATCCCAATGCGGACTACCGACTAAAATAATATTGTTTGGGTCATTTTCTCGTATTACGCGGATTACTTCTTCGGCATACGATTTAACTTCCCACCAGGTTTCGTAATCAGGTTCATTAAATACTTCATATATTATATTGGGGTATTTGGCATACTTTTTAGACATTTCTTCAAAAAAACCTTTGGCCTCTTTTAGGTTTACATTGTGGCTGTGCCAATCTATAATCACATAAATATCTGATTTTATAGCCCCGTTTACTACAGCTTCTACTTTTTCTTTAGCAAATTGCGGGTTCTTTATATAGGAGTCTTCTCCAAGCTCGATTCCCATTGCGGCACGAACAACATTGCAATTAAAATCTTTTTTTAACCAGCTGACGGCTTTTTCGTTATAAAATCGAGGCCACATGCTGTGCCATCCAAAACTCATTCCGCGAAGCACAATTGGATTATCGTTTTTATCAACGAGCTGTGTTCCTTTTACACTAAGCTGACCGTGTTCTTTGACAAATTGCGCTTTTGAAACACAAAACAACATTACTAATGAAATGGTAAAAATTTTAGTTTTTAACTTCATATAAATTAAGTTTTAAGGATTTAATTTTAACGTAATAACATCGTGAGAAGCAAGATCGGCAACAAAATTCTTTTTGGTTGTTCCTGCATCCTTATTTTTCCAAAGGTCTTTTAATTTAAAAACTGTTTTATTAAAATCGGCTTCGTAGCCAAAATCAGCGTCTTTAATTGTATTTTTCTTCCAGTCGAAGTTAATCTTTTTTGCGACATCACTTCTATTTAAGAATGTTACTGCCCAGCTTCCGTCTGAAAGTGGTTTTACCCAAACTTCAAGACCGTCTACAGCGGAATGTTTAAAACCCTGAACTCCCAATTTGTCTTGGTTTACGGCAATTAATTCTTTATTGGTTAAAATCGCCAATGTTTCTTTAGACATTTTTCTGTAATCGTTTCCTGTAAATAAAGGTGACGCCATCATGCACCACATAGAGAAATGTGATTTATCTTCGGTATCGTTCATTTCGTTACCCACTTCCATCATATCAAAATCATTCCAATGATCCGGGCCAGAATATTTACGAATGTCTTTTCTCATTTCTACGATTTTCATAAATCCCCAAGACGACCAGTTTTCCGGATGTTTAAATTCACAGTCAAAACATGGATAGATATCTCCCGAAATTCTCCACAAATTTCCAACTGGTTTTCCCCACTCCCACGGCTGATTATCACCCCATTCGCAAAGGCTGAAAACAATAGGTCTTCCGGCAGTTTTAAGTGCATTGCTCATAGTTGTGTAAGCTTCTTTGGCTGTAATTCCTTGTGTATTACACCAATCGTATTTTAAGAAATCAATTCCTAATTTGGCATAAAAACGCGCATCTTGATATTCGTAACCGCGGGTTCCCGGATATCCGGCACAGGTTTGAGTTCCCGCACAATTGTATAATCCGAATTTTAAACCTTTGCTGTGTACATAATCTATTAGCGCTTTCATTCCGCTAGGAAATTTAACCGGATCTGGCACTAAATCTCCATTTACATCACGTTCTTTGGTCATCCATCCATCATCTAATACTATATAATTATAGCCAGCAGCTTCTAATCCGGACGAAACCATTATGTCTGCTGTTTCTTTTACTAATTTTTCGTCGATACTTGTTCCGAAAGTATTCCAAGAATTCCAGCCCATTGGCGGCGTCATGGCTAGACCTTCAAATTTTCCTGCAACTTGTGTGTGCGTATTTCCCTGACTGAAACCTAAACTTGAAATGCTTAATGCGAACGCTAAAATTATTTTTTTCATTCTTATTTGCTTTTAAAATATACTATAAAAAGATATTCCCTAATTTTTCAATTAGGGAATATCTAAAACTAACTCAAATTAACCATGTGTTTTATTTTAATACAAATCCTAAATCATCAAACAATACGGTATTACCGCCGTCGTTATTAGATTCCTGGAATGTAAGCATTGTAACTCTTGCCGGATTTCCTAATGCGCTTAATGGAATTTCCATGTAAACCCATGTTGTAGTAACTGGAATAACATAATTTGCTCCTCCGTTTACACTAAAGTTAACCTGACCATTTTTTGCTCCTTTTACAGCAACTCTAAGTGCTTTATATGGTGCCATATCAAAATCAAAGCCCCAGTTTCCACCGTCCCAAGCGCTGAAAACCCATTGCCATGATTTATCACCTTGATAAGCATCTCCTCCAAAATCAAAATTAACTCCTTTTCCTGCCCACGGGCCACCCCATTGCATGCCGTACAATTTATCGTCGTACAATGCAGTTCCGATAGCTTCCAGAGAAGTTGCAGTTCCTGATATATTGGTTACAGCAAGGTTTCTCATGTTTGCATTTGCAGGTATTTTTACTACGATCTGCTCTAATGTTGAAGAGATTACTGTAACCGGAACAGCTGGTTGTGTTGCTGTTTTTGCCAAAGTAACGATTGGGTTTAAGAAGTATTTACCTTTTATAATTACCTGATCGCCTTCTACAGCATTGATAAGATTATAACTGCTGAATGTTGGTACTGGCGGCGCAACTGTTAAATCAAACTCTGCTGTACCGTTTTTTGTTACAACTTTTAATTTGTTTGATGCATTTGCGTACGGTGTATCTTCATCTACTAAAATTACAATATCGGTATCTGTTACAAAAACAGGCTTAAAGTAAGTATCAAAGTCATTAAAGTAAACTTTGGTTGTACTCAGAAATCCTTTTCCGTGAATTACATAATAGTTTTTTGGATCTACTAATGTAACCGGCGTTAATGGTTTCATGGTTCCGTCTAAATTATATCCGGAAGGTGATACTGATTCTATCGTTGGCGGACCAGAACTAACTGCCGTACTTTCATCATTGGAGCATGAACTAAAAAGCATTAAGGATAACATCCATGCCATACATGCTGCTAACGAAACAATTTTTATATTTTTCATATTTTTATTTTTAAAATTATTTAAAAGTATACGGTGCTACTTCTGTCAATTTTGGATTTTTAATTAAATCATCTGCAGGATAAGGCAGTAAAAGGTTTGTTGCAGAAATTGAGATGTGTTTTTCATTTTCTCTGTCTCCTCTGTTTTGCGCTTCTAATATTGCTTTGGCTTTAGCAAAAGGCAAACGTCCTAAATCAAAATAGTAATCTCCTTCGCAAGCTAATTCTGCACGTCTTTCTTTGAAGATATCATCAAAAGAAATTGAAGCTTTTATTGGTAATCCTGCTCTTTTGCGAACTGCATTGAAAGATTTAAGCGCATTTGCATCTGAAGTTGTTCCTGATTGAGAACCTAAAATTGCTTCAGCATGTATTAATAATAATTCTGCATAACGCATCATATAGCTGTTCATACTGCTTTCTCCATTAAATGGTGGATTAAACGGTCCTGTAATTGGTAAATTTTCTTTTCCGATTACATACTTTTTCAATCCTGCACCAGAATTTTGAGATTGATTTTCTATTGCAAATGTGTATCCTAATAATTTAGGAGAATCTACTGCAAGTGTTGCCGCATAGGTTAAATTTGGATAATAATCTCCAGGAAGCATAAAGGTTTCGATTCTTCTTTTGTCTCCATTTTCGAAAACATTTTTAATTAAATCCTGAGATGGTGCAATCTGACCAGAATAACTTGTTTCAACCAATCTATTTTCTGGAGCAAATAAGGTATTAGAAAAATTTCCTTCAAAATAAGTTCCTGCTCCTGTCCATTGCCATGAAAAGATAGATTCTTCGTTATTATTATTTTTTTGAAGCCATAAATCTGCAAAAGATTTTGAAGGCAGTTGTTCGCCTCCTAATAATTTAAATTCACCGCTGTCAATAACTTCCTGAGCCATTGCTCTTGCCAAGTCATACTTTTTTTCATACAAATAAACTTTTGCTAAAAGTGCTTTTGCAGAACCGCTTGATACATGCGCATTTGCTGCATAATCTGTACCTCTGTTTTTAGATTTTAAATTTGCAATTGCATATTTTAGATCGTTTTCTATAAACTTGTAAACGTCTTCGGTTGGATTACTCGGAATTACAAAGTTTTTAGAATAATCTGCATTGTTTTCTATAATTGGCACATTTCCCCATAATCTTACTAAAAAGAAATAAGAAAAAGCTCTGATAAAGTGCATTTCGCCCATTGCATTGTTTAGTGCTTCTTTAGTGACATTTGGCCCAACGCTTTGCGGCAATGTATTAATGTAAGAGTTACAGTTTGCAACTGCACCAAAACATGATCTCCAGGAATCTCCAATAAAAGATTGAGAGTTTGTAAAACTTAAATCTGTAAATTTTCCAAATTCGTTGTAAGGACCAGCGTACATATTTCCAGAAATTACATCGGTAATACCGTAAAATCCTTCTTTATTCATATTAAACCAAACCAAACCGTAAAGTCCGTTGCTGGCATTATCTAGTTTTACATCAGAATCGTAGTAGTTACCAATTGTTGGTACTCCTTCTGCAGGAACATCTAAAAAGTCCTGAGAACAAGATGATGATAGTACCAAAATCATTGTTAAGGCAACCGCACTGCTTCTTTTTATTATATTTTTCATATTAATACGTATTAAAATTCAACATTAAAACCAAAAGATATTACTCTAGGTACAGGATAACGACCATTATCTACACCAGATAATAATGCATCCTGATTGTAAGAACCTACTTCAGGATCGTATCCTTTGTATTTAGTAAAAGTGTACAGGTTTTGTCCAGAAGCATAAAGTCTTAATCTTGATAATTTTAGCTGAGAGATCATATCTGCAGGCAGAGAATAACCTAAAGTTAAGTTCTGAATTCTTAAATAAGAACCGTTTTCTATAATACGTGTTGAAACCGCATTATTAATATCATTGTATGCAGATGGTCTTGGCAGAGAAGCATCTGTATTATCTGCTGTGTAAAAATCTGCCGCTTCTGTTAGATAATTTGTTCCCAAATTACTGTTTAATGTACCAGACATACGCGTTAAATTCATCAGTTTATTTCCGGCAACTCCTTGAAGGAAAATAGACAAATCGATATTTTTGTATTTAAAGTTATTGGTAAATCCATAAGTGAATTTTGGATTTGGATTTCCGATGTTAACTAAATCTTTGGTATCAATTACACCATCATTATTTTGATCTTTATAAATAACATCTCCTTTTTGAAAGTTTGGTAATAATGAGTTTGTTCCGTTTTTCAAAACAACTTTAGTTCCAGGTGTTGTTTCGTGGCCATACGTCAATAAATCTTCGTCTGTTCTATAAATACCGTTAGCTTCATAACCTAAAAACGATCCAACTGGCGAACCTTCCTGAGTTCTTGATACTGTTACGGTATTGTAAGCAAGTGTACCCATTGTTTTTACAATATTTAATCCTGCCATATTGGTAACCTCATTCACATTTCTTGTAAAGTTTGCGCTCGCATTCCAAGAGAAATTTTCTGTAAATTGATTGGTATAACTAAGTGTTATCTCAAGACCTTTATTTTCCATAGTTCCAAGATTAAAGTAAGGAGGATTTACACCACCTTCGTAATCACCACCTCCAGAAAGGAAGTTTGGCAGTGGAACTTGATATAAGAAGTTTCTATTTACTTTTCTGTACACATCTACAGTAGCAGAAAGTTTAGAATCAAACATTGTAAAATCTAAACCTAAGTTAGTTTGCTCCTGAGTTTCCCATTTCAAATCTTTATTTGCCGTATTAGATGGCAAATAAGAAGTTCCCATAGAACTGTTGATTAAGTGCAGGTTAGAATCATATAAGTTATTACCAATCTGATTGTTTCCTGTTTGTCCCCATCCTGCTCTAATTTTAATATTATCAACATACTTTCTTGTACCCTCCATAAAATCCTCGTGAGAAAGTTTCCAAGAACCACTAGCAGAACTAAAAACCCCCCATTTGTTTCCAACAAAGAATTTTGAAGATCCGTCTGTTCTTACAGCACCAGAAACACTGTATTTATCTCCATAATCATAAACAACCCTTCCTAAATAAGAAGCTAATGTCTGAGTTCCAGAATATACACCGCTTGTAATTGCTTTTGGCAAATCTGAAGCCGCTAAAGATTTGTCATTATTATCTTTATAACCATAACCTGTTATAGAATATCCTTCCCAGTGTGCTCTGTTAGATTCTTGTACAGCCAATACGGTAAAATTATGTTTACCAATTGTATTTCTGTAAGTAAGCATGTTTTTTAAGTTCCATGAATTCCCAGAAGATGGATTGTAATACAAGTTGGCAAAACTTTTTACAGCATTACCCAAAGAATACATCGGATCAAAACGTTGTCCTAAGTTATCATAAATGTAACCTCCAGCTTCAAAACGATATTCTAGACCTTTTAATAAATCAATCTGAGTATAGAAATTTCCAGAATAGTTTTTTCTAACCAATGTATTTGCTCCTAATAAAGAAGTCGCTACAGGGTTTACAAATGATGTTGCTCCTCCAGCCGGCGGACCAGAAAATGCACCAGATAATTCTCTAACCGCTACATCTGGAGTTGCTAATAAAGAAGTAGCAACAACTCCGTTAAACTGCCCGTTTAAAGTCAGTTTTTCATCTGTAATTGCACCACTTACATTAATCCCAACTTTAATAAACTTGTTAACCTTAGCGTCAACATTGGTTCTAAAATTATATCTTTTAAATCCAGATTCGATTACAATACCATCCTGATTTAATACACCTCCAGAGATATAATAATTTACACCTTCTTTACCACCAGAAAAAGACAACTGGTTATTTTTCATAATTCCTGTTTCATAAATAGCATCCTGCCAATCTGTACCTTTTCCTAAAAGTTCAGGGTGAGCAAATTCAGGACGTTTTCCCAGCGGATCGTAAACATTTCCTAAAGCATTTTGATGCGTTGCATATTCCTGCAAATTCATAGAATGCAGTTTTTTAGGCAGGTTACTGATAGAATAAGAGTTTTCGAAAGACAATTTTCCTGTTCCTTTTTTACCCGATTTTGTAGTTACGATAATAACACCGTTTGCACCACGAGAACCGTAAATTGCAGTTGCAGAAGCATCTTTTAAAATATCTATAGACTCAATATCACTAGGATTAATAAGTGCTAGCGGACTTTGCGTAATATTTCCTGCATTAGAAAAGTTTGAATTTCCCTGCGCATTTCTTCCCGACGTAGAAGAGTTTTTAGCATCTCCGGAAATTGGCACACCATCTATTACATACAAAGGTTCGTTTGTACCAGTAAGAGAAGAAACCCCTCTAATTTTTACCGAAACGTTACTTCCAGGCTCTCCAGAGTTACTATTTACAACAACACCGGCCGCTTTACCCTGCATCATCTGATCAAAAGAAACCACTTTTAAGTTCTCAATATCTTTTGAGCTAATGCTGGAAATCGCACTGTTTACGTCTTTTCTCTTTTGAGTTCCGTATCCAATTACAACAACATCTTTTAGATCCTCTGCATTAGATTTAAGAATTACATTAATAGTTGTTTTGCCACTTACAGTAATCTTTTGAGTAGCAAATCCGATAAACGAAAATGTCAAAGTAGCGTTTGCAGGAACATCAATAGAATATTTTCCGTCAAAATCTGTAGAAGAATTGGTTTTTGTTCCTGCAACAGAGATATTCGCACCCGGAATAGAAAGTCCCTTTTCATCAGAAACTGTTCCTGTGATTTTTACCTGAGCTGCAATAAAATTACTCGTCAGTAATAAAATCAACATCAAAGGAACAGCTCTGTGGTTAGCGTTCCAATGAATGAAGTTAGTCATTAGTTTTTTCATAATAAGTGTTTGGTTAGTTTAAATATGTTTGTCAATAACTTAAGTCATAAAAAGGTGTATTTATTCTCTTAAATTATTTTAACAAATCTATAACAGAAGAAAACATTAAATCGATAGTATTATATCATTTAATGATAATATTTTTACCATATCACTTTAAAAAAACACATATTAAAATAAAAGAGTAAAAAAATTACATTATTCGCAATACACCTCCCCTAAACAACTCAAAATTGTAGATAAAAGTTAACGAAACCTTAAAAAAGCAAACGATTTCGTTAAAAATAATATTTGTTTGTGCAAAAAAAGTATCACTACAAAATACGCTTCAGACCAGAAAAATCTTCCCTATATTGACTAGGCGTACAATTTTTAGTAGCTTTAAAACTACGGTTGAAGTTGGCAATATTATTAAAGCCGGATTTAAATGCAACTTCAGAAACGCTCATATCTTTTTCTACAAGCCAGCGCGCCGCATATCCGATCCTGATATCATTAATATAATTGACAAAAGTTTTGCCTGTACGTTTTTTAATAAATCGATTAAAAGAAATAATAGACATGCTCGCAATATTAGCAACATCTTCTAAAGTAATTTTTTCAGCAAAATGTTTCTGCACATATTCATAAACCAGTTTCATTTTATCATAATCATCAAACGTATCATAATCTACAGTATAAGTAGAAAGCAAACGCTGGTTTCTGGAATTTGCCAAGTCATATAATAAAGAAGTAATTTCCAGAAAGTAATCCATACCGTCTAGTTTAGAAAGCCTTACCAATCTTGGTGTTAATTCTTCGGCCACTTTTTTAGAAAAAAGAATTCCATGAATCGAACGATTAAACATGTCCCGAATCGGATTCATAATTCGTCTTGAAAGCAAAGATTCATGAAATAAATCATTATGAAACTGAATCGTAATTTCGTGGATTTTTTTACTTGTACATTTATTCAATTCCCAGCCGTGATATAAATTTGGGCCAATTAAAACAAGTTCGACACTATCAATTTCTTCAATATTGTCACCCACAACACGCTTCACTCCTTTTCCGTTTAATATAAAATTGATCTCAAATTCCGGATGATAATGTACCGGAAAATCAAAGCTGTCTTTTACTCTGTCAAAAACTAAAAAGCTGTCTCCGGCAGAAAGCGGAGCAATTTCTCTGTAAAAATTTTTAGCACTACTCATCTTTAAATACTATTTTAGGAAGTAACATTGTTTTTTTTATTTGCAATAATATGATATATAATTGATAAAATAATATTAAATACAGTATAAACATCCGATTATCTTTGAAAAATAGAATTATCAATTTTTTAAAAAGTCTATTAATAATAAACATTAATCATTTTTAATATAATATCTTTTTAGAGTTTTAATAATTTTAACCGAAAAATGGTATTGAATTTTCGATAAGAAAAACAAGACGTTTTTTATTCCTATATTAAGTATAGATTTTAATGCACTGCATTGAAAAACAACCAAATTCAAAATGAAGAAAAACATATTAACCTTAATAATAGCCCTATTTATAGGAACATCTTGCTCTGCAAAGAATAACATGAGTAATACTAATTTGTCACTTTCAGATCAAAAAGCAACACCCGAAACTGTTTTGCTTTATAAAAAATTGAGCCTGCTAACTCAAAAAGGATACCTTTTTGGTCATCAGGACGATCTTGCTTATGGCGTAAAATGGAAATACGAAGACAAAAGAAGTGATATAAAAGACGTTGTTGGAGATTATCCTGCAATTTATGGCTGGGACATTGCAGGTTTAGAAAAAGACGATACAAAAAACATTGACGGCGTTCCTTTTGATAAAATGAAACAATACATAAAAGACGCAAACGAAAGAGGCGGCATCTCGACAATAAGCTGGCATTTTGATAATCCTGCAACCGGAAAAAGCGCTTGGGATAATACTCCGAATTCATTAAAAACCATACTCCCTGGCGGACAAAACCATACTAAATTTACTTCTTGGTTAGACAAAGCGGCAAGTTTCTTTTTATCCTTAAAAGATAAAAAAGGAAAAAACATTCCAGTTCTTTTTCGACCATTTCATGAATTAACCGGCGGTTGGTTTTGGTGGGGAAAACCAAATTGTACTTCTGAAGAGTTTAAAACAGCATGGAAATTTACTTTTGAATATCTTCAGAAAAAAGGTGTTCATAATTTGATATATGTATACAACACAGGAAGTTTCGCTTCAGAAACTGATTTTCTATCCAATTATCCTAGCGATAATTATGCTGATATTTTAAGTTTTGACAGTTACCAAAATAATGGAGACAAAAACGGTGAAAAATTTATTGCCGAAGTACAAAGTCAATTTAAAATATTGAATGAAATTGCCGAAAAGAAACACAAATTGATAGCGCTGGCAGAAGCCGGATACGAAGCTGTTCCCGATCCAAAATGGTGGACTGGAACTTTGTCTAAAGCGATTGGAGATTATAAAATTTCTTATGTATTATTATGGAGAAACCACGGCTGGCAGGAAAAAGAACAAAAAATGCATTATTACGTTCCATTTACCGGACAAGTGAGCGAAAAAGATTTTGTCGATTTTTATAATCTTGACAGGACTTTATTTGAAAAAGACATTTTAAAAACATTAAAATAATTACCCCAAACTCAACTTACAACCTTTAAAAAAAATCGAATGCACGACAAAATTAGTTTAAAAGAAAAAATAGGTTACGGTCTAGGAGACGCCGCATCGTCAATGTTCTGGAAAATCTTTAGTATGTACCTTTTATTTTTCTATACCGATGTTTTCGGACTGGCGCCTGCTGTTGTAGGAACTATGTTTTTGATTACCAGAATATGGGATTCCTGCTTTGATCCTATTGTTGGAATTCTTGCCGACAGAACCAAAAGCAAATGGGGAAAATTCAGGCCTTATTTACTTTGGGTTGCCATTCCTTTTGCTGTAATCGGAGTTTTGACTTTTTACACACCAGATTTTGACGAAAAAGGAAAAATAATTTACGCCTACGTAACTTATTCTGCCATGATGATGATTTATTCTTTAATCAATGTGCCTTACGCATCGCTTTTGGGCGTAATGTCCTCAGACAGAAAAGAAAGAAACACACTTTCGTCATACAGAATGGTTTTTGCTTTTGGAGGAAGTCTTTTGGCACTTTGGCTGATTGAACCTTTGGTGAATTATTTCGGTGGAAACCTAAACTCAAAAACAGGGTGGCTGGCAACTATTGTTGTTTTTGGATTAATTACAACTGTCTTTTTCTGGGCTTGTTTTTTCTTTACCAAAGAAAGAGTAAAACCAATTGGAGACGAACAAAATAACTTAAAAGAAGATCTAAAAGATTTACTAAAAAATAGACCGTGGTGGATTTTACTTGGCGCAGGAATTGGTGCTTTAGTATTTAATTCAATCCGAGACGGCGCAGCTGTTTATTATTTCAAATATTATGTGAGTAGTGCTGTAAATTTCGATTTTTCGTTATTTGGAACGGATTTTCACATGACGCCAACTTCTATTTATTTAGTATTGGGACAAGCCGCAAATATTATCGGAGTTATTGCTGCAACACCGCTGGCTAATAAATTCGGAAAAAAGAAAACCTTTTTTGGCGCAATGGCATTAGCCGCAATCTTAAGTTTAGTTTTCTATTTCTTCGGAAAAGAAGACGTAACCCTAATCATGACTTTCCAAATTTTAATCAGTATTTGTGCAGGCTGTATCTTCCCATTAATCTGGTCCATGTACGCAGACGGCGCAGATTATTCAGAATGGAAACAAGGCCGTAGAGCAACCGGATTGGTTTTCTCTGCATCATCAATGTCACAAAAATTTGGCTGGACCATTGGCGGTGCCGGTGCCGGATGGCTTTTGGGTTATTACGGTTTTCAGGCCAATGTAGAACAAACAGCCACAGCACAACACGGAATACAATTAATGTTAAGCATACTTCCTGCAATAGCAGCAGCAATATCAGTCGCTTTTATTTTATTCTATCCATTATCCGAAGAAAAACTTCAAATAATAGAACAAGATTTAAACGAAAAAAGAGACCAGACCAATTAAAACAAAAACCATTTCAGATCCCGAAAACAAACAATATGACAACAATAACCTCTTCAGCTGTGTTTCAAGATAGAAAAGCAGCATTAGAAAAAGAACATAAAACACTAATCGAGCAAAAAAACACACCAGAGAAAAGTGCCGGAAACGGTATATACGATCGCTATATAAATCCTGTCGTAACTGCCGCTCACGTACCATTAAACTGGCGCTTTGATTTGAACGAAAATACAAATCCATTTTTGCAGGAAAGAATCGGAATGAATGCCGCTTTTAATGCTGGCGCAATGAAATGGAAAGGAAAATACCTGCTGGCGGTGCGCGTAGAAGGAATTGACAGAAAATCATTTTTCGCTATCGCGGAAAGCCCAAACGGAATTGATAATTTTAAGTTTTGGGAAAAACCATGCGTGATTCCGCAAACCGCAGAACCAGACACAAACGTTTACGATATGCGTCTGATAAATCACGAAGACGGTTGGGTTTACGGTATTTTCTGCACTGAAAGAAAAGACCCAAAAGCACCAAAAGGCGATACAAGTTCGGCTGTAGCCAATGCCGGAATCGTACGTTCTAAGGATTTAGTAAACTGGGAAAGACTTCCTGATTTAATTTCAAACACAGGACAACAGCGAAATGTAGTTTTACATCCGGAATTTGTAAACGGAAAATACGCCTTATACACACGTCCGCAAGATGGTTTTATAGATGTTGGCGCTGGTGGTGGAATTGGTTTAGGTTATGTAGAAGACATGAAAAATCCGGTTGTAAAAGAAGAAAAAATCATCTTCGGCAAGCAATATCATACTATTTATGAATTGAAAAATGGTCTTGGTCCCGCTCCTATCAAAACAGAAAAAGGCTGGCTGCACCTGGCGCATGGAGTTCGTAATACCGCTGCAGGTTTACGCTATACTTTATACATGTTTATGACCGATCTAAATGATATTTCTAAAGTAACGCACGTTCCTGCCGGACATTTTATGGGGCCGGAAGGTATAGAAAGAGTTGGTGACGTTTCTAATGTATTGTTCTCAAACGGCTGGATTGAAGATGCAGACGGAACTGTTTATGTGTACTACGCATCATCAGATACAAGAATGCACGTTGCCGTTTCTTCTGTTGCAAAATTAGTTGATTATGTAACGAATACTCCGGCAGATACTTTTATTTCTGCAGGATCTGTAGAAACCATAATTAGTCAAATCGAAAAAAACAACACAATATAATACACCGTGTCAGTAAAATTAAAGGAACTTAAATTAGAACTAACAGCAGAACTTGATGCGATTCTAAAATACTGGTCTAAACATACCGTTGACAACCAAAATGGAGGATTTATTGGCCAGATTGATTTTAACGATCATCTTATTGCCAACGCAGAAAAAGGTTCTGTTTTGAATGCCCGCATTTTATGGACGTTCTCTGCCAGTTACAAAACCACACAAAACGAAAACCACAAAACGCTGGCAGAAAGAGCTTTTAATTTTCTTTATAAACATTTTTACGACACACAATTTGGAGGTCTTTTTTGGAGTATTACAGCAGATAAAACTCCAAAAGACACCAAAAATCAGATTTACGCTCTGGCGTTTGCGATTTACGGATTATCTGAATATTACAGTATTTCTAAAGATGAAAAAGCATTAGAAATCGCTGTAAATCTTTACAAACAAATTCAGAAACACAGTTACGATCCTGTAAACAAAGGCTATCTCGAAGCTTTTACGAGAGATTGGCAGCCTATTGAAGATTTACGTTTGAGCGACAAAGATGCCAACGAAAAGAAAACAATGAACACGCACCTGCACATTGTAGAAGCGTATGCGAATTTGTTTAAAGTTTGGAAAGATCAAACGCTTCAAAATGATATTGTTGAACTTTTAGAAACTATAGAAAAACATTTCATTAATATTGAAACAGGACATTTAAGTTTGTTTTTTGATGAAAACTGGATCGAAAAACCAGACGTTATCTCTTACGGACACGACATAGAAGCGGCATGGCTTTTATTGCAATGTGCCGAAACTTCTGAAAATGAAACTTTAATTAAAAATTATAAAAAACATGCCATTCAGATGGCAGAAGTTACCAAAGAAGGTTTAGACACCGACGGCGGTTTATGGTATGAATTTGATCCTGAAAACAATAAACTCATTGCCGAAAAACATTGGTGGGTTCAGGCCGAAGCTTTAATCGGTTTTTATAATGCCTATCAATTAACTGGCGATGAAGCTTATTTGAAAATCGTTTACAAAAACTGGAAATTCATTAAAAAACACATTTTAGACAAAGAAAATGGCGAATGGTTTTGGGGAATTTACAAAGACAATTCTTTAATAGAAAAAGACAAAGCCGGCTTCTGGAAATGCCCTTATCATAACAGCCGCGCCTGTTTAGAGCTTATTCAACGAATAAAGATTTAAAGTTTCGCCGAGTAAATCAATTAATTGTATTAAAAATAATGATTATGAAACAACTACTATTTTTTAGCTTACTATTTCTAACTACAATTACAAACGCTCAGACCAACTTGGTCAAAAACGGCGGATTTGAAAGCGAATTGCTCAATTGGCGAGGCGAAGAAAACGCTATGATTTCTCCTTACGAAAAAAAATCAGGAAAAAGCGGCGCCAATATTACGCAGTTTGTAGGTGCAGAATGGAAAGCTATTGATCAAATTGTTTCGATTCCGAAAAATACATTTGCAGTTGAATGCAGTGTCTGGATGAAAACAGACGGTGTTGAAACCCAAAGCGAAGCTTATAAAGCAGCCGCGGTAATTTTAGAATTTACCAATGCTGGCGACAAACAAATTGTTTCTGAAACCATAGCGCAGGCAAAAGGTGCTACAGAATGGATTAATTACAAAAAAACAATCAAAACTCCAGCCGAAGCCAAAAAAATGAGAATTATGCTGGCTCTGGCACAAACAAATGGCACTGTCTTTTTTGACGATGTTAAAATAACCACTCTTACGGAAGAAGACTATCTAAAACTGAATCCGGGCCAATAACCAAAATCATGAAAAAATATATTTTAAAAAACCTATTTATAGCTTTATCGGCTCTGGCTTTTATGAGCTGTTCTTCAGATAAAGACACCAGCGGCGAAGTTATTATCGATCCGCCAACCCAGGATGATCCGCTTACAATTGCAAACACAGCTACGTATATGGTCGATGCAGGCGCTACAAAAGAAACCGTCGCTTTATTTTATAATTTAAAAAGGCTTGCTAAAACCAAATTTGCAATTGGACAGCAAGATGCATTTAACAGCTTTTATCAAGATGCAGGCGGAGATTCTGATATCAAAAAAAATACAGGTTACGATCCTGCAATTCTAGGTTCTGATTTTTCATTTATTACAGACAAAAACAATAACAATCAAGCTAATAACTGGTTTTATCAACAGGAGCAAAAAATAACAGCCGATGTTAAGGCCGCTTACGCGAAAGGCATGATCAATACTTTTTCGTGGCATTTGAGAGAACCTTACAGCGAAGATTCTTTCTATACTTCCGACATGACTACGGAGCAAAAAAATAACGCTTTTAAAAGTATTTTACCCGGTGGCGCCAACAACGAATGGTACAAGAAAAAACTAGATAAAATCGCCAGCGTTGTTTCTAATTTAAAAGGTGCAAACGGCGAATTGATTCCGATAATTTTCAGGCCTTTTCACGAATTTGACGGAAGCTGGTTTTGGTGGGGAGCAGACTTTGCGACTGCCGATGAATATAAAAAAGCCTATCAGTTTACGGTTGATTATCTTAAAAACACAAAAGGCGTTCACAACATTTTATATGCCTTTTCTCCCGACAATTCATACACAACAGAGGCCAATTATTTAAGCCGCTATCCCGGCGATAAATATGTTGATATTATTGGAATGGACAATTACGGCGATTTTAACAATCAAGGTCAGACAGGTTCAGATAAAGCAAACACCAAACTAAAAATTCTTTCTGATTACGCTAAAGCAAAAGTAAAAATTGCTGCTTTGACAGAAACAGGCTATCGCGTTACAAGCACAACACCGGCAATTACAGATTGGTTTTCTACTTTATTATACAGCGCATTAACCAAAAATGATGTCCAGATAAGTTATGTCCTATTTTGGAACAATAATGCTGACGGATATTATGTTCCGACTGGTTCGGTTTCGAATGCAAATGATTTTAAAACTTTTAGTTCTAAAACAAAATCAGCTTTGGCAAATGGATTGCCAAGGATGTATGAAATGCCTAAGTAAGTTTTTTTGTTTGGGGTTTCAAGTTTCAAGTTCCTCTTAGTTTGTCATTGCGAGGAACGAAGCAATCACACTAGCAATAAGCAGTCGTTAGAAAAAAAATGATGAGATTACTTCGTTCCTCGCAATGACTAATGAAAACGCATAGCGGGAATAGCTCCTAAAAAATAGTATTATGAAAAACAGATTTCTAAAAACACTTTCTCTTTCATTAATTTTCTCTGCAATTGCCTGTCAGGCACAGGAAAGAATTACGGTAAAAGGAACTCAATTTTATAAAGGCAATAAACCGTATTCCTATATTGGGACCAATTATTGGTATGGAAGTTTACTTGCTTCTAAAAAAATCGGCGATCGAAAAAGATTGCTTCGTGAACTGGATTTGATGCAGAAAAACGGAATTGATAATCTTCGAATTTTGGTTGGTGCTGATGGTGGAAAATATGATTTTACGGTTCGTCCGGCTTTGCAATACGCGCAAGGAAAATACAATGAGGATTTATTGGACGGATTGGATTTTCTAATCAATGAAATGAGCAAACGCAAAATGTATGCGGTTTTGTACTTAACAAACAACTGGGAATGGTCTGGCGGTATGTCGCAATATTTGGAATGGAATGGAAAAGGCCCAATTCCGGTTCCGGCAATTCCGCCAAATACTTGGCCACAATTTATGTCGTATACAGAGCAATTTCATAGTTGCGAGCCTTGTATGGAAGCTTTGAATAATCATGTAAAATTTATTATTGGAAGAACAAACGCTTATTCTAAAAAGAAATATACTGAAGACAATACGATTATGGCGTGGCAGGTTGGAAATGAACCGCGCACTTTTACGCCAGAAAACGAAGCAAAATTCACTAAATGGCTGAACAATATTGTTGATTTAATTGATAGTTTAGACAAAAATCATTTGGTTTCTACAGGTTCTGAAGGCTTAAACAGCTCAAATGACGATATTAATATTTTTGAAAGAACACATCAAAATCCAAATATTGATTATCTAACAATGCATATTTGGCCAAAAAACTGGGGTTGGTTTAAAGCAGATACTGCCGAAAATACTTTACCATCAACTTTAGAAAAAGCCGGAATTTATATTGACAAACATGTAAAAGTGGCCGACGATTTAAAACGTCCGATTATTATAGAAGAATTTGGATTACCAAGAGAAAACGAAAGTTTAGTAAACACTTCATCGGTTGCCAACAGAGATATTTTTTACAATTATATTTTTAACCGCGTTGCCGAGAGTGTTGCTCAAAAAGGTCCTTTGCAAGCCGCAAACTTTTGGGGTTTTGGCGGTGAAGGAAAAGCAATTACTGCTGACGGAAAATGGAATCCAGGCGATCCGTTAACTACAGATCCTCCGCAAGAACCACAAGGCTTAAATTCTGTTTTTTCTACAGATAAATCGACTTTGGAAATTGTGAAAAAGTATAATTTAAAATTGAAGAAAAAGTAAAGCTAATTTCACCATATAAGTAATATAAGTCCATAGAATCAACTTTGTTTTAAGTTTAATTCTAAAATGAACTTATATCACTTATATGGTTTAAAAACTTATTTAAATATAAAACTTTACTTTTCCTAATACTGAAATATCGTTTTTAAATTGTAATTACCAGCCTTTTTCCATCCGGAATATTTATTTCCCAAGCTTTTTCAATATCTTGGATAGGAAGAGAAACGGTTTCGATTATTAACTTTTTAGACACTGCCAAATCAAACATTTCAGGTAAAATTTCTACTAATAATAATTTCATTTCTTCTTTAGTCCAGCTTCCAAAACCTGAACCTGACAATTTAAGATCTACGCTTCGTAAAATTTCTGCCGATAACTGAATCGTATCTCCGGCCATAGAACCAACAGAAACATATCTTGTTTTATGTGTAAATCCACCATTTCCTTTTAAAGATTTTAAAATCAGCTCGGCTGAATGTCCCCACAGATAATCAATAATAATATCAATAGGTGTTTTGACATGAATGGCTTTTATTTGGGATAAAAAATCTTCGTCTGATTGTGTCAAAACTAAATATTCGTCTGCACCTAAATCTAATAATCCTTTTAAAGTTTCTTCTTTTCTTCCCGTTACAATTATTCTTCCTGCTCCATAATGTTTGGCAAGCTGAATGGTAATTTTTCCGGTAACTCCGGTTGCGCCATTTATTAAAACCGTTTCTCCTTTTTGAATATCTGCTCTAAAACGCAAAGCCATCGCAGAACCTGCAACCGCATTTGGTAATGCCGAAGCTGTATTATCATCAAGCCCGTCTGGAACTTTTACCATTTTGTGTTTATCAATAATTGCTTTTTCTGCAATCATTCCGGTTACGCCCAAAGCATAAACTCTGGTTCCGTCTTCAAGAAAACCCACACCGTCACCGCCCACAACTTTTGCCGTTGCTTTGATATCTGTCGAATAATGTTTGCCACTTGCTATATTTTTATCTAAGTTTTTAACCGCCGATGCTTTTACATTCATTAAAAGCTGGTTTTCATTTTCGACAATTGGATCTGGAAAATCGGTGTATTTTGGTAATTCTCCGTTTTTATAAATTACTGCTGCTTTCATATTTTTAAATTTTATGAAGCAAAATTAGTCCGCAGTAAATTGTTGTGCGATAACATTTGTTATCAAATGGGAATAAGGTTTATTTGAGTAGTTTATTTTTTATCCGGCTTAAATGAACGGAAGTAATGCCGAGAAAAGAAGCGATATAATGCTGCGGAATACGTTTTATAATTTGTGGATTTTCTTTGAGAAGATTAAGATATCGTTGTTCTGGCGTATCTCTTATAAATGAAACAAAATGCTTCATGTAATCAAAAGTACGCTCAAAAATCATGTCAATAAATTTATTTCTTAGCTCTGGAATTTCAATTAATTCTTTAAGAATGACGTCCATGTCTTTTTTATCGACATACCATAAAACGCTTGGTTCAATTGTTTCGATAGTAACCGGACTTGGGATTTTCTTTCTAAAACTTTCGATAGAAGCCACCATACCGTCTTCTAAAAAAAACTGCAAGGTTAAATCTTTTCCGTCTTTATTAAACCAGCATCGGATGCAGCCTTTTTCGATAAAAAAAATTCGTTCTGAAATTTCGCCTTCATTCAAAAGAACTGTTCTTGCGGGAATCTCAAGCTTATTAAAATATGGAATGTAATTCTCCCATAAATGATCTTCGATTGGAAATTTATTTTTAAGATGATCAAACATGGGAGTGTTGCTATATTATTTCAAAATGGATTCGATTGCATTTAATTCATCTTCCGAAAATTGGGTATTTTGCAGACAATCAATATTATTACATAATTGTCTAACCGAACTTGCACCAATTAAAACCGAAGTAATTCGTTTGTCTTTTATTCTCTATTTTTTATTTTGGCTGATAATGAAGACTAAAACGTTTGTTATTTATTTTTAAATAAAAGTTTGAATATTCAAAGTCCCAAACCCTTCCCTGCCAATCTTCATTTTTTATTTGTAAAGTATCATTTGCAGAATACTTTTTTTTATTATACAAATCTCTACCAAGTGTTCTAACTATTCTATTTGTAATCAGTTCCATTTCTTCAAATGATGAAAAATTAGAATAATTTTCGTATTCTTTATAAAACACACAAATTGGATTTAAATTTTCAGTTTTAATGATTTGCATTTCATTAAAATAATCAAAGTAAGAATTATATAAACGATAAACTGTCCCTTCATCATAAGATATTGATTCAGAAAAATTAATATTGTTTTTTAAATCTTTTAATTTTTCCATAAAATCATCAAATTCCAATTCGCCATCACAACCAATCTTATCTAAATTATTGAAAAATTCATCGGCATGTAAAACTTGCGTTTTAATATTTAATAAATTGTAAAGAGCTTTTGCTTTAAGTAAGAGTTGTTCGTCATCAGAAACTAAATATTCACAATGAGCAGCATAGTATGCGTGTTGAGCATCATTCTGAAAACTAGAGAAAACTACTTTTTTACTTTTCTCTTTGTCAATTCCCAAAAGATTTAGACAAGTATATGCCGTAATGAAAAAATTGTATTGATCTCTAAAGTCAGTTTTCCTAAAGCTACTAAGAGCATTCTCAACAAACTTAATAAATGTAGATTGTAGTTTTGTATTTTTTAATTGTTTATCAAATTCAATATTCTGAATATCTATTTCAAAATTTGAAAAATTTAGATTCTCAATTGTATAGTTTCTAAGCTCTCTCCATAACTTTGGATCTGTATTTAAATTATCAAATGTATTTACAAGTTTTTCTAAATATTCAAGAATAGAGTTCGTTCCATTAGGTGAAATGATATCAACAGCAGTACCTTCAGTTTGAAAATTTAGATCCTCCATACCTAAAGATTTAATAGGAAAGGTAAGGAACATCTTTAATAATTCTTTTGCTTTATCAATTTCAAGAGTAGAAATATCGTTTGGAAAAGCATCATCAATAATATCAACAAAATTTATATCTGAAAATTTCAAATTTGTTAAACTACTGAAAGCCAAAGCAGGAGGAACTATTTGAACATTTACATATTCTCTATCCGATTGAAGATTTAAAAAATTTTGATCAACTAAATTTTCCATAAAAATTAGATCATCAAATTTCATATCGGTTTTATCTCTTGATAAGTCAGCTAAATGTGCATAAGAATAATAAAACATAAAACTATTTATTACATCAAATATCGACTCTAACAAATCAGGTTTTTGTTTTAAATACCTAAAGACATTACTATCAAGATAAACACGTTTCATACCTATATCTTTTTTTGTCTATAATAAAATATTTCCAATCGCATTCAATTCATCATGCGTAAAATCAGTATTTTCAAGACAATCAATATTATTACACAATTGCTTTACAGAACTTGCACCAATCAAAACCGAAGTAATTCGTTTGTCTTTTTGCAGCCAAGCTAAAGCCATTTGCGCTAAAGATTGATTTCTGTTTTGAGCGATTTCGTTTAACTGAATTAATTTCTGAATGCGTTCTTGCGTAACCTCAGCTTCTTTTAAATGTCCGTTTGGATTATGCGCTCTTGAATTTTCTGGAATTCCGTTTAAATATTTATCTGTCAAAAGTCCTTGTGCCAAAGGCGAAAACGCGATACAGCCCACTCCTTTTTCTTCTAAAACATCCAAAAGTCCATTTTCTACCCAACGCTCCAACATTGAATATTTTGCCTGATGAATCAAACATGGCGTTCCTAATTGTTTTAAAACGTCAACTGCAACTCTGGTCTGCTCTGCCGAATAATTACTGATTCCGACATACAGCGCTTTTCCGCTTCTTACCGCGTGATCCAGTGCCATCATGGTTTCTTCAATCGGAGTTTCGGGATCTGGACGGTGCGAATAAAAAATATCGACGTAATCAATATTCATTCGTTTTAAACTTTGGTCTAAACTTGATAACAAATATTTTCTAGAACCCCAATCGCCGTAAGGCCCATTCCACATCGTGTAGCCTGCTTTGGTAGAAATTACAATTTCATCACGAAGGTTTCCCTGAAAATTATGCCATAATATTTTACCGAAATTTTCTTCGGCAGAACCGGGAACCGGTCCGTAATTGTTAGCTAAATCAAAATGAGTTATACCTTTATCAAAAGCTTCTTTAGCAATGCTTTCGGCATTTTCAAAATTATCTACCGATCCGAAATTATGCCATAATCCTAAGGAAATTTCAGGCAGTAATAACCCGCTTTTTCCGCATCTGTTGTATTTCATTTTTTTGATTTAAGGGTTGGATTTTTTAAATAGGATTTAAAGGTAAAAAAAAATGCTAAGTTTTGCCACAAAGACACGAAGACACAAAGATTAATTTTTAAAAGATGAATTGCGTCCAGCTTTAGCTGGATGTAGAAAATATAAACATTAAAAAGGCTTTAGCCAAACTGCGAATAGTTTGGCTAAAGCCCTGTATGATTTAAATCTTTTCCCCCTAGCTAAAGCTAGGGGCTATGCAAAAAAAACTTTGTGCCTTAGCGCCTTCGCGGCAAAAAACTATTTCTTTATCTCAAAACCACTTAGTAAACCAGAATCAGAACTTCCTCCAACCATTATTTTAAAAGTTCCTGGTTCTACTAAATAATTCCCTTCATTATCATAAAAACCAAGTTCCTTATCGGTCAAAGTAAAAGTTACCGTTTTAGTTTCTCCTTTTTTAAGGTTTACCAATTCAAAACCTTTTAATTCTTTTATAGGACGAACGATGCTTGCAAATTCATCATGAATATACAATTGCACGACTTCTTTTCCGTCATAATTTCCGGAGTTTGTTACTTCAACCGAAACTTCAACTTTTTCTCCTTTAGAGAAAGCTTTTTTATTCAATTTCAGGTTTTTATAATCGAATTTAGTGTAGCTCAATCCAAAACCAAACGGAAACTGTGGCGTTTTCTCCACATCCATGTAATGTGACCAAAAAACATTTTTATCACTGTCAATTGGTCTTCCTGTGCTGTATTTGTTATAATAAATTGGCACCTGACCGACATTTCTCGGGAATGACATTGGCAGTTTCCCACTCGGATTATAATCTCCGTATAAAACCTGAGCAACGGCATTTCCGGTCTGAGTTCCTAATTGCCACGCTTCTACAATTGCAGGGATATTTTCTGCAGCCCACGGAATTGACAACGGACGACCGTTATTTAAAACCAAAACTACATTTGGGTTCACTTTATAAATTTCTTCTAATAATTCCTGTTGCAATCCTGGAAGATTTAAATCGGTTCTACTGCGTGCTTCACCGCTTTGAAAACCGTATTCTCCTAAAACCATTACCACAACATCGGCATTTTTTGCAGCTGTTTTTGCTGCTTCAAATCCGGTTCTATCAGTTGTATTGAAAACAGTTTCAGTTAAGAAATTTGCTTTTTGCGAAAGTAAATCTGCTCCTTTTTCAAAAGTCAGTTTATTGTCTTTGTATTGCTGCATTCCTTCTAAAACCGAAACGGCAGTATTATCATCTGCAGCAATTCTCCAGCTTCCAAGCGGGCTGTTTTTATCGTTTGCCAAAGCTCCGATTAAAGCAATTTTTTGTCCGGATTTCTTTAGCGGAAGCAGATTTTTATCGTTCTTTAAAAGAACAATTGACTTTTTCGCCATATCCAAAACGCCTTCATTATTGGCTTTGCTTCCAACAACTTCTTTCTCACGTTTTTCGTCGCAATATCTGTACGGATCATCAAATAATCCTAATTCAAATTTCACTCTAAGAATTCTGCGAACGGCATCATCAACCAAACTTTCTTTTACCTTTCCTGATTTTACCAAATCAACCAATTTTGCCACATACAGATACGATTCCATATCCATATCAGAACCTGCAATAACTGCTTTTGCTGTCGCATCTGCTTCATCTTTTGCGTAACCGTGCGCAATCATTTCACGGATCGAAGCATAATCAGAAATTACAAATCCGTCAAATTTCCATTTTCCTTTTAAAATATCTCTCTGCAGAAAAGCATTTCCAGTTGCTGGAATTCCGTTTAATGTATTAAAAGAATTCATAAATGTACGAACTCCTGCTTCTACAGTCGCTTCAAACGGTGGCAAAACCAAATTATACAATTTAGAATTACTGATATCTACAATATTATATTCCAATCCAGCTTCAACAAATCCATAAGCTGCAAAGTGTTTCGCACAGGCTGCAATCGTATTTACTTTTGCCAGATCGGCAACTGTTTCTCCCTGAAAACCTTTAACTCTTGCGTAACCAATTTTACTTCCCAAATACGGATCTTCTCCCGCGCCTTCCATCACACGTCCCCAGCGCGCGTCGTCTGCTACATCCACGTTTGGCCCAAAAGTCCAGTTTATCCCGGATGCCGAAGCTTCATCTGCCGCAATTGCTGCCGATTTTTTTATCGCTTCTAAATCCCAGCTCGCAGCTTCTGCCAGCGGAATAGGACTTAACGTTTTATAGCCATGTATTACGTCAAAACCAATAATTAACGGAATTCCCAAACGGGTTTCTTCAACTGCAATTTTCTGTACGGCACGCACTTCTTTCACACCACGAACGGTAAGCATCGAACCGACTAATCCTTTGCGTAAATGTTCGTATTTTAATTCGGCTGTTCCGCCTTTTGGTGCAGGTCCTGTAACATCCCAAAAACCGTTATATTGATTCATCTGCCCTACTTTCTCCTCCAGCGTCATCAACGGTAAAAGCAAATCAATACGTTGTTCGATTGTTTTATTTTTATCCAGATACGGCTTTTTCTGTGCATTCATATTTCCAACGGTAAACAGGGCGAAAACCCCAATAGTTAATATTTTTTTGTTTTTCATTTTTTTTAGGTTCTGAGGTTCTGAGATGCTAAGGTTTTTGTTTTTGCCACGAAGACGCTAAGACACCAAGATTTTGGCTCTTTTGTCATTGCGAGGAACGAAGCAATCTCACTAATAAAAGTAAAGTTTGATTTAGCAAATGAGATTGCTTCGTTCCTCGCAATGACACAAAATGCGAAAAAATCTAAAATCTAAAACTCACTCGTAAAACAAGACGCGGGCAGATTCGCTTTATTAAACAAATCTGATTGTATTGTATTTCCCCAAGCAAATCTCACTTTTGCGGGAACTGCGACTTTTTTACTGGTCAAAATAACCTGATTGTTTTTTATAGAAGCTTCGGCTGTATAGAAAATTCCATCAGCGCCGGCCAGTTCAAATTGATTTGATGTTTTGTTTTTAAAGTGCAAACCTTCAGCATAATCAAAAGAAACAATGGCTTTGTTTTTCTCGATTTTAAAGTCTTTATAAAGCGGACTGTTAACCAAATTAGAATTTAGTCCCGAAGCCTCGGGATAAATATTCGCCAGCGCTAAATCTGCCAGACGAATTCCGACTGACTTTTTATTTTTTGGATGAATATCAATTGTATCCGAAATGTCACTGATTACGACCATTCCGGTATTATTGACTTCTTTGAGTAGTTTTCTTTGAGAATCTCTTACAGTTACGTTTGAGAAATTATTGCTTCCGGTTTTATAAGGTGCAATTTGTACGTAATAAAAAGGAAATTCGTCTTTCCATTCCTTTCTCCACGAAGTGATTAACGCACCTAATGTTTTATCGTAAACTAAAGAACCAACATTTGATTCGCCTTGATACCAAAGTGTTCCTGCAATTTTAAATCCGACAATTGGGTAAATCATGGCGTTGTATGCACGTCCGGGTTGTCTTGGTCCGTATTCTTGTTCGTTTAGTTTTTTGGCATTTTCTAACAAAAGCGAATCGTTGTTTACAACTTCTTCCGGAATCCAGATTTCAGCCGGAGTTCCGCCCCAATTAGAGGAAATTAATCCGATTGGAACATTTTTTAAATCTTCTCTTAAACGTTTTGCGAAGAAATATCCAATCGCGCTGAAATACTTCATGGTTTCCGGAGTCGATTCTGTCCAGTTTCCAAGCAGATTATTTTGTGGCGTTTCTGCAGTTAATTTCGGAACGGTAAAAAATCGAATGTTCGGATTTGTGGCATTTTTTGCTTCTTCGTCTCCGTTATCAATTCCCCAGCTTGCCGACATTTCCATGTTTGATTGTCCTGTGCAAAGCCAGACTTCGCCAACTAAAATATTTTTAAGAATGACTTCGTTGTAACCTTTTATCGAAATTGTAAAAGGACCGCCAGCTTCGGGAGTTTTAATGATTAATTCCCATTTTGCCTGATTATTGGCAACGGTTTTATATTCCTGATTGTTCCAGCCTGAAATTAATTTGATTTCTTCTTTTGGATTTGCCCAACCCCAAATCTTAACTTGAGAATTACGCTGTAAAACCATATTATCACCAAAAATATTCGGAAGTGAGACGTTTGCCATCATAGTACTGGAAATCAACAGAAAGAAAGCAAACTTAAAGATATTATTTTTCATTTAACAGCTTTTTTAAAAACGGACCATATTGATCTGCCATAACTTTATGATCTTCAACACTTGGATGCCACATACAACCTTTTGGTGTCATGGGTTGAAACTTAAAAATCTGAATTGGTTTGTGCTGTTTGTCATTCGCGAAAGCGTCTTTTACTTTATTCAGACATTCTTCAAATACAACTCCTTTTTCACCGCCCACCATCGGACTGTTTGTAATTACAATCTGTGCGTTTGGATTATGCGTGTAAAGCATTTTTATAAAATTGATGCAATTTGAAACGTATTTTTCTGGATTAAAAGGCAAACGTTCTTTTTTGCCGTCTCCGCCAGAAAAATCATTGGTTCCTAATGCAATACTGATAATGTCGGGGTGAAAAGCAAAATCGTATTTGGGTTTAGAATTGTCTTTTGTTAAATATAAGTTTTCATAAACCTGAGGTAAATTAGGTTCATCTTTATTTTCATCGTTCCAGTTTCTGTATATTCCATAACCGGAAACTGAACTCAATAAATAGTCCACATCAATTGCTCTTGAAAGCGTTGGCCCGTAGGCGTAATATCCGTTATGGTGATCAAAATATTCTCCTTTATCACACGGAACATCTGACGCGTCGCTCGCTGCGCCACAGGTTATAGAATCTCCTATAAATTCGATTTTCTTTTTCTTTTTTGAAGTTATAGAAGTTAATTTTGCTGTAGTTCCTGCAAATAAAACATTGCCACTATGAGCTTCTGTCGTTTTATAAATAGTAAGATTATGTTCTTTTTTATTTGAAGTTACTTTTATCGGAAAGGATTGCGCAGCACCTTTTTCAATTTTTAGTTTGCTAATATATTTTCCGTCTAAAACTAACGAAACATAATTGTGGTGTTCCCAAGCATCATCAACGCTTTGCAATACAACTGAACATTCTTTTCCTGTAAAATTAAAAGACACTGAAGAAGCGCTTCCGATTAAAAGAACATTATTATCCTGAAGCTTGTCAACTCGGCCTTGATAAAGAAATGTATTGGTTTTATTCTGTGAAATCGAAAGAGCCGAAATCAGCAAAAAAGAAATTAAAAACGATATTTTTTTGAGAAACATAATTTAATTGTTAAATATAAATACGATTCACAAATATATTTGAAATCAATTACTGAGAAAGATACTAAAATGTCAAAACGTAATAAAAAAACACCACATAAACACATCGCTTTTCAGATTCTAATTGTTAATTCTTACAATTCAGCACATAGTATTCTTTTGATATCCAAAATTAAGAGCCTATCTTTATGTTTTTAATTATTTTCTTTACTTACAAAAATGAAATCACGTCTATTAATATTATTTTTTCCAATTCTTTTGCTTTCTTCTTTCAATTGTAAATATGAGGAAAGACAAACGGTCATTCATAAAAAATACACAGAAATTGATCGTGATTTAATTATTGCATACGCCAAACAATTTTTAGGTACGCCTTATGTATATGCAGGAAATGATCCGAAAAAAGGTTTTGACTGTTCTGGATTTGTGAGTTATGTTTTTAAGAATTTTGATGTAACCTTACCGCGAAGTTCCAGCGGTTATAAAAACTTAGGTACTGCTTTATCTCCCGAAGATTTTAAGGTTGGAGATATTTTGGTTTTTTATGGTTATAAAGACCGAACTATTGTGGGGCATCTTGGCATTATCTGCGAAGCAAACGGCATGCATTCTAAGTTTATACATGCTTCTTCGGGAAAAGTAAATAGTGTAACGATTACTGATTTAGATACAGAACATTACACAAACCGTTTCTATAAATGTATTGATGTTTTGTCTAAATAGTTTTTTTGCCACGAATTACACGAATTGCACAAATTTTTTTTGCCACAGATTAAAGGATTAAAATGATTAATCTGTGTAAATCCTTTAATCTGTGGCAAACCTTTTAATGTTCACAGCAAAATAAAATTTGTGCAATTCGTGTAATTCGTGGCAAACAAAAAAACTATTCTTCCGTAAGAAGTTTAATTAAACTTTCGTCTCTTTGGTAAACATCTTTGTAAAAATTTAGGTTTCCTTTTCTATCAACCCAAGCGGTAAAATAACCGATATAAACTGGCACTTTTTTCTTGAGTGTACACCAGCTTTCTTTTCCGGAATGCATGGCTTTATCTATTTTTTCCGGCGTCCATCTTGCGTCATCTTTTAATAACTCTATTGCCAGTTCTCTTGGTTTTGCTACACGCACGCAGCCGTGGCTGAAGGCTCTGCTGTCTCTTTCAAAAAGACTTTTTGATGGTGTATCGTGCAAATAAATATTATTTGAATTTGGGAATAAAAATTTCACTAATCCCAAAGAATTATTTTTTCCCGGAAGCTGACGAACAGCACCATTATTCCATTCTAAATTTTTCTGTGCCAGATAATTTTTATTTTTAGCCATTCCTGGTTTAATCTCTTTATTGATGATACTTGTAGGCACATTCCAATACGGACTGAAAACAATATTATTCATCATCCCGCTAAAAATTACTGTTTTTGTCATGGCTTTTCCAACTACAACATTAGAAACGAAGGTAATTTCGCCGTTGCGAACCAAATACAATTTAAATTCCGGAATATTAACTTCTATAAATTCTTTTCCTTTTTCTAATTCCGGATCAATCCAGCGACAGCGTTCCATATTAGCAATTATCGTTTTTATTCGGTCTGAAACCGGAATATTCATTTCTGCTATATGTTCTTTAAGAATGGTGCTTTTTGGCGTAAAACCATGATGTGATTCGAAGTTTTTAACAGCGGAAATTAAAGTCGAATCACAAACATTGCTTTTGCTGTTTTCTTTGATATCACCAGAAATAAATAATCGTTCTCTAATCTCACCAATTGTATTTGTTGAATCCCCTAGTTTAAAACTTTTAAAATCTTCTGCTGTTTCAATGGTTTTCCAGCCGCCTTTTTTCTCAATTCCTCGGTATTCGCGAAGTGCATCGCGAAGTTTATAATACTGGCTAAACATTTTACTCTTTTTATCATCACTTATAGTTGATTTCTTAAAAATAGAATCTGTCAGTACCTGGTAGTTTAATTTTTTTCTTGGTAAAAGCCATTCGAGCGAAATTGAAGTTTTTTCGTCGAAACCAGCGTATACTTTTTCGGCATAATAGAAATACAGATTGGTAATCATCAAATCTGTAGTTTCTTTTGATAATTTGTTTTCGGCAATATTATCAAATACAGGATTTATCTTGTCTTTGTAAGGAAAATTGCTTTTCAGCCCTTCCTCTTCCATTCCTTTATATTGGTTGAATAAATTGTTACCAAATTCTACAACGCCTTTGTTGTCAAGCCATAATTGTTTGTCCTTATTTTTCTTGTACAATGCATAAACATCATTTTGAAACTTAGCCAATTTAGGATAGGCAGTATAGAAATCTACAATTTTTAAACTGTCAATTGTCAGCTTAAGTTCTGGAACTTCTTTGGCAGTATCTTTCGAATTTTCTTCTTTTTTTTCTCCTTTAGAATTACAGGAAACGGCAGTAAAAACAATAATAATTGTAGCAATTGCAGACCAAATTTTCATAAAAATTTTTTGATTAAAATTATAAAAGTTTTTAGAATATCAAGGTTTTTAAAAAGAAATAAATATCATTATAAGACAATATTTTTATCTATTAACTTATAGGCTTACATTCAATTAAAAATAAAAAAAACTCCAAACACATAATGTGTTTGGAGTTTTTACCGTATAATAATCAACCTATTTAAAACTCTTAAATAACTGTACCTTTTAAGGTAAGGATTTTTGGTGTTGTTTCTGCACTTGTAGTTACAGTAACTGTTTTAGTAAAACCACCTTTGTTTGCTGCATTGTAAGTTGCTGTTACTTTTGCCGTTTTTCCTGGCTGAACAGGTTCTTTTGTATAATCTGTTGCCGTACAACCGCAAGATCCCTGCACATTTGTAATAACTACTGCTGTTTTTCCTGTATTTTTAAATTCATAAACAATTGCTTTTGGAGTTCCCTGTGGAATTTGTCCAACATCAATTGTTTCTGCCTGCCATACAATTGTAGAAGCTGTAGTTTCTGTTTTTGCGTTAGAAATTAACGATTTTGCCGGAGCAATTGCTGAAAAAGACATTAATGCTAAAGCTAATGTCAACATAGAAATTTTGATTACTTTCATAATGGTATATATTAAAATGGTTTATAGTTCGAATTTGATATTACAAATGTAGATCAGAAGGTTTTTGGGTGCTGTTAACCGGTTTCAAATCTTTGTTAACGACTTGTTAATCGCTTATTTTCAGCTAAAATTTGATTAATATTACACCTTTAAATATCTGTTTTCTTGAAAATCAACAAACTCAATAGTATTATAATTTTAGGATTGATTGCCATTATCAGCATTTTGGTGGCTCAATTGCTTTGGACAAAAGAAGCTTTTACGATAGAACAGAAAAAGCTGAGTCAGAAGGCACATATTGCTTTACTTGAAGTTGCCAAAAAATTATACGAAGGCACTAATCACGAACTTCCTGCTCAAAATCCGGTGCAGAAAATTGCCAACGATTATTATATCGTAAATATTGATAATGAATTTGAACCCGAAATCTTAGAATTTTATCTGAAAACGGAATTCAAAAAAATGAATATTACTACAGATTTTGAATATGCCATGTATAATTGTCAAAGTGATGAGATGATTTATGGGGATTATATTTCGCTTTCAAAGAAAAAAGCAGAATGCAAGAAGAGCGTTTATTTCCCTAAACATAAAAATCTGGTTTATTATTTTGCAGTTCGTTTTCCCAACGAGACTACTTATTTGTTTAGTTCTATGCGTTTTTGGTTTGTGCTTTCAACGGCATTAATTCTTATTTTGCTTATTTATGTATATTCGATTTTTAAGCTTTTACAGCAAAAGAAATATTCTGAATTACAGCGTGATTTTATCAATAATATGACGCATGAATTTAAAACGCCTTTGTCTTCTATTTTAATTGCTTCAAAATATTTGATTGAACAAAATCCAATTAAGGAAGATAAAAAACTGCATACTTATACAGATATTATTATCAAACAAAGCAATAAACTGAACAGTCATATTGAAAAGATTTTAAGCATTGCAAAGTCCGATTATACTCCTTTAGAATTAAAAAAGGAAAATGTTATTGTTTTTCCGATTATTGAGGAAGCGATTACCAATATTCAATTGAAATATCCGGAAGCTGTTATCAAAATTGAAACTAATTCTGATACTTATCAAATAGAAACTGACCCTTTTCATTTTGCGAATTTGATTTATAATTTACTCGATAATGCAGTTAAATATTGTAATAAACAACCCGAAATTACGGTCAGGATTAGGGAAGAAAATAGTTGTCTGAAATTGGAATTTATTGATAACGGAATTGGCATTAATCCTAAAAAAATATCGTTTATATTTGATAAGTTTTACCGAATTCAAAATGAAAAAAGCAATGAAGTAAACGGTTTTGGTCTTGGACTTTTTTATGTAAAAGAAATCTGCGGATTGCAAAACTGGAAAATAAAAGCCGAAAATAATTCAGAGAACGGTATTACAATAACCTTATCCATTCCTTATAAAAAATGAAACAATTCAGAATACTTTATACCGAAGATGATGAAACTTTAGCGTTTTTGACTAAAGATAATTTGGAACAGCATAACTATGAAGTAATACATTGCTGCGACGGAAAATTGGGTTTTGAAACTTTTAAAAAGGAAGTTTTTGACATTTGTATCCTTGATATTATGATGCCAAAAATGGATGGTTTTGAATTGGCCGAAGCGATTAGAAAAATGAATACTGATATTCCGATTATTTTTCTTTCTGCTAAAACTTTAAAAGAAGACCGAATTAAAGGTCTTCGTTTGGGAGCTGATGATTATTTGGTAAAACCTTTCAGTATTGAAGAATTATTATTGAAAATTGAAATTTTCCTGAAACGCTCTCAGAAAAATAATCTGGGTGAAAAGGTCGTTTACGAAATCGGAAAATATCAATTTGACACTAAAAATTTTATTCTTTTTAATGAAAATGAAAAAGTCGGCCTTACGCAACGAGAAGCTGAACTTTTGAAATTATTCCTCGATAATAAAAATTCGGTTTTAAAAAGAGAACAGATTCTGACTTCGCTTTGGGGAACGGATGATTATTTTATGGGACGAAGCCTGGATGTTTTTATTTCGCGCCTGCGTAAAATTCTGGCTAATGAAAAAGGAATTTCGATAGAAAATCTACACGGAATTGGTTTTAGGTTTACAATGTGATTTTTACACTTTTTACTTAATTTTAAATTTTGTATTTTTAATATTAAATATTTGAGATATGAGATTACATCATTTACGTAACGCCACTCTGGTTATCGAAACGGAAAAGCATGTTATTTTGGTTGATCCAATGTTGGGTAAAAGAAAAACCATTCCGCCCTTTACAATTTTTCGTTATAAACCAAAGAGAAATCCGCTTGTTGCACTTCCTAAAAACAGCAGAGAAATTCTGAGTAAAGTTACGCATTGCCTTATAACACATTTACATCCAGATCATTTAGACAAAGCCGGCGAAGTATTTTTAAGAAGAAAATCGATTCCGGTAATTTGCAGTGTTAAAGACGAAAATGCTTTAACAAAAAGAGGTTTAACTGTTGAACAGACTCTTGAATATTGGCAACCACAGGATTTTTTAGACGGAAAAATTACTGGAATTCCTGCGACTCACGGTTACGGATTTATTGCAAAACTGATGGGAAATGTTATGGGATTTTTTATTGAACTTGCTAACGAAAAATCTGTTTATATTAGTTCTGATACTATTTTAACTAATGATGTAGAAAGAGTTTTAACGGAACTTAAACCTGATATTGCCACTGTTGCTTCTGGTACGGCGCGACTTGATTTTGGACAGCCATTATTAATGCGAATGAATGATATTCTGAAATTTGCTGTTCTGGCGCCTGGAAAAGTTTTTGCCAATCATTTAGAAGCATTAAATCATTGTCCGACAACCAGAGAAGAACTAAAAAAGGCTTTGAGTGAAAATGGTCTTATGTCTAAAACTTCAGTACCCAATGATGGTGAATGTGTCGAATATTTATAAAACTAATAATCCGAATTCACGCAAAGTATTGATTGGTTTTGAATACCAAAACAATTCGAAATCTTCCATGTTGGTTTCGAAATCTGTTTTAACTTCCTGAAAAGTATAATTCTTATTGTTTGAAACTGATATTTTTTGCAGGATTTCTACAAGCCATTCTCCTTCTTCTTTATTGGTTTGAATGGTGAAACTTTCTTTTTTATCATGAAAAGTAAAATTCATCATTTCCCAGCTTCTTCCTTTTTTGGATTTTGTAAAATGTTCTACAGAAGGCTTTCCTCCTAACCAAACCACTTTTGCATTTGGTTTTGTGTTGAAATCATTTCCTTCTTCGAGAGCATTAAAAATAAAATCGGGATCTATTTTGGTTTTCGGAATTTTAAAATCGAACCAATCTTGCAATTCGTAATCAAAACAGATTCCGTGCATGAAATTGAAGAGTGATTTCTTTAATCCGAAACTAAATTTATCGTGATTGATTCCTGTAGAATCTGTGTAATCAATATCATTATTGGCGAAAGTTCCAATTGCTTCTGTTTTTTTACTAACACCAAATTTCTCCGGATATAATCCAACCGGACTATGCGCCGTCATGGCAAATTGATGCCAAAATCCTGATTGCAGAATTCCCGCTTCAAACAATTGACGTACCATTTCAAGACTGTCAACTGTTTCCTGAACGGTTTGTGTTGGATATCCATACATTAAATACGCATGAACCATAATTCCGGCTTCGGTAAAATTGCGGGTAACTTTAGCCACTTGTTCTACGGTTACTCCTTTATCAATTAATTTTAATAATCGGTCAGACGCTACTTCTAAACCTCCAGAAACTGCAATACAGCCGGAAGCTTTTAATAACAGACATAAATCGGCAGAAAAGCTTTTTTCAAAACGAATATTTGTCCACCAGGTTACTGCGAGTTTTCTACGCAAAATTTCTAATGCCAAAGCGCGCATCAAAGCTGGCGGTGCAGCTTCATCAACAAAATGAAAACCATTTTGTCCGGTTTGCTGCATTAAATCTTCCATTCGGTCGCAAAGCAAATTAGCCGCAACAGGTTCGTAAACTTTTATGTAATCTAATGAAATATCACAGAAAGTACATTTCCCCCAATAACAGCCGTGCGCCATTGTTAGTTTGTTCCAGCGTCCGTCGCTCCACATTCGGTGCATCGGATTTACGATTTCGATTACCGAAATGTATTTATCTAAAGGCAGATCTGAATAATCCGGTGTTCCAACATACGCTTGTTTGTAATCGTGTTTTAGCGAATTGTTTTTATAAACTACTTCACCATTTTCGAGTAGAAAAGTTCTTTTATAGGAATGATAATCTGGGTTTTCTAAATTGAAAATTAATTCTTCAATAGGAACTTCGCCGTCATCTAAAGTTATAAAATCGAAAAACTCAAAAACACGTTTATCCGAAAGTGAACGTAATTCGGTATTTGGGAAACCGCCACCCATTGATATTTTTATTTCTGGATGATGTTGTTTTACCCATTGCGCGCATCTAAAAGCACTGTATAAATTTCCCGGAAAAGGAACAGAAATTAAAAATAAAGTTGGATTTATTACTTCGATTTTTGCTTTTAATAATGCAATTAAAATCGAATCGATATAGGTTAAATCTTGCTGTAAAACTTGGTATAATTCATCAAAAGAATTGGCGCTTCGCCCTAAACGTTCGGCATATCGGCTAAAGCCAAAATTTTCATCGACACATTCTACAATAAAATCCGAAATATCTTCGAGATATAATGTGGCTAAATGTTTGGCCTTGTCCTGCGTTCCCATTGTCCCGAAAGCCCAATCGAGTTCTTCTAATTGTGCAAAACGAGAAGCTTCTGGCAGAAAATCTTCCTGACAAATCTGCAAAGCCAATGTTGGATTTTTTCCCTGCAAAAACTGAATTACAGCATCAATGGTTTTGATGTATTCGTCCTGCAAAGCAAAAATACGTTTCGAATTATCTGAAATCTCAAAACCTGAAACTTCAAATTTAAAACTTGAAACCTGAAACAAATCAATCAAACCTTTCTTCGAAAACAATTCTAAAATCACATCAATTCCCAAGTCTGCCTGAGCTGATTCTATATTCTTGGTATTCAGAAACCCTTTTATATAAGCGGTTGCCGGATACGGAGTATTCAGTTGGGTAAATGCAGGCGTGATGACAAAAAGCTTGGTTTTCAAAAGGAATTATTTTCTGCAAAAATACGGGTTATTTAGTGACTTTTTAGGAAAAGATGAATTGATTTGTTTCAAGTTTAAGGTTTCTGTTTTTAGTTTTATTTAGTAGATATTTAATTACATTTGCGAGGCACTAAATATCACTTATGAAGCGAATTTTACTTTTTTTATTCTTTTTAAATTTTACATCAACATTTTCTCAAAACAAAAATCAATTTATTGGTTTTACAGAAAACAAAGGTCAGATTGTTGACCAAAAAGGCAAGCCAAATACTGCTGTAAAATATCTATTAACTTCTGGAGGATTAAATGTTCAACTAAAGAAAAATGGTTTTTCTTATGATATTTATGACGTAAAAAGAACTCCTATCGTTCAGTCACAAACTTCAAAAATACTTCCTTATCAAATTCATGATAAAGAAATAAAACCTGAATATAATTTAGAATATAATTTTCATAGGATAGATATTGACTTTGTAAATTCAAATTCTAATGTTGAATTAATTACAGCACAAGAATCTAAAGACTTTGACAATTATTATAATCTTCCGAATAAACCAGAGGGAATTGTTGGCGTTCATTTATATAAACAAATTACGTACAAGAATATTTATCCTAATATTGATGTTGTTTTTACCATACCGAATGATCCTAAAAAAGTAGTTGAATATAATTTTATTGTTCATCCGAAAGGAAAAATTTCAGACATTAAATTAAAATTTAAAGGAGCTGAAACGGAACTAATTGATAATAAAATCCAGATGAATGTTCGTTTTGGAAAAATGGAAGAAACACTTCCTGCAAGCTGGACGGAAGAAGGAAATACTAAAAAAGAGATTGCTGTTGAGTATCGAAAAATGAAGAACGATGTTTATGGTTTTGCTACTTCTGATCTAGTTTCAGATAAAACTTTGATCATAGATCCGGTGCCAATTCGATTATGGGGAACTTATTATGGAGGAGAAGATTTCGAGTATTTTAATTCCGTTTTTGTTAAGGACGGCTTTATTTATTTGGCTGGGATAACATACAGTTCTTTAAATATTGCATCAACAGGTGCTTCTCAAAACACCTTAGGCTCAGCAATTCTAAGTAGTTCTGATAGTTTCCTGACGAAGTTTAATTCAGATGGTACAAGAGTTTGGGGAACTTATTACGGTGGTAATAGTACAGATGAAGTTACAAAAGTTGTTGTTTCAGATAATGATAATATTTACATCGCAGGTGCTTCTATGAGTCCTGATAATATTTCAACATTTGGCAGCCACCAACAAACTAAAGGCAATTATTTCGATGGTTTTTTAGCCAAATTCGATAAAGACGGAATTAGAAAATGGGGAACATATTATGGTGGTTCTAGTGTTGACTACATAAGAAGTCTTCTGGTTGATGCTAATGAAAAAATATACATCGCTGGTGAAACAAGAAGCAAAGATAACATCGCTACTAATGGTTCTTTCCAACCTGTTTATGGAAGTACTGTCAATACAGACGATGCCTTTATAGCTAAATTCAACGCAGACGGAGTAAGAGAATGGGGAACTTATTATGGTGGCAGTGAAACAGATGAGATTACAAATTCAAAACTTGATTCTAGTGGTAATATAATTTTTGTAGGTATCACTTTTAGTAATAACAATATCTCTACCCCAAACTCCTATCAGGAAACAAAAACAGGGACAGATATGGATAGCTTTCTGTTAAAATTTGATGTTAATGGAAATCGTATATGGTCGACATATTTGGGAGGAGAAAAAAATGATTTCTTAGCTGATCTTGGAATCGATTCTTCTGGTAATATTTATTGTTTTGGTCAAACCTACAGTGCATCTGGAATCAGTACTTCTGGAGCTTTCGAAGAAAATTTAAATTCTAACAATTTAGGAAATAGCGGATGTATATTAAAGTTAGATTCTAATGGTTTTAAAATTTGGGGAACTTATTTTTATCCCGAAACTTTTGGTGGTTCAGTTTCTAAAAATGGCTCTCTTTATTTTACAGGAAGAGTTGCTGCCGGGGGATTCTCCGCTACTCCAAATGCATATCAAGAATTTCCTTTTAACAGCACTCCTGGCACAGACTCTTATTTCGCAAAATTTGATTCTGATGGACAAAGAAAATGGGCAACTTATTTTAGTGGTGAAGCTGCAGATGACGCATTAACATTAGCTATAGATCAAGATAATAATATTTATTTGGCTGGTGTAACAGTAAGTAAAACCAATATTGCTACTCCTGGTACTTATCAGACAAATCTTTATCCAGATACTAATACTTATACTCCTAATCATGGAGATGCTTTTTTGGTAAAATTTAAAGATTGTGAATCAACTGCATTTATAACAAGCAATTCTCCAATCTGTATCGGTAAAAATTTAGAATTAAAAGCTTCTGGAGGAACTGCTTATTCCTGGTCCGGCCCAAATGGGTTTATATCGACAGATCAAAACCCAATTATAACCAATGCAACAACATTAAACAGCGGCGAATATACTTGTATAATTACTGGGGCTGACGTTTGTGATAATTCTCCGAAAATTAATGTTGTAGTGGGCGATATCGAAAAACCAATTCCAGATTTAGCAACTTTACCAACAATTACAGGCGATTGTCACACAACAGTAACTATAATTCCAACAGCAACTGATGCGTGCGCGGGAGCAATTATCGGGACAACCACAAATGCTTTATCTTATAGTTTACCTGGAACTTATACGCTCATTTGGAATTATAACGACGGAAACGGGAATATTGCCACTCAAAATCAAACAGTTGTTATTACAAGTCCGTCCGTACCTAATTTCGCTTCCACTCAATTTTTTTGCGAAAGAGCACATCCTATTCCAACAAATAATACTGGCGAAGGCCCAGGAGATCTAAAATGGTATATTTCACCAACCAGCACATCACCTTTATCAGATACTGACTTTCTTGAAGATGGAATTACTTATTATGTTTCCAGAACCAGTAATGGATGCGAGAGTACAAGAGTTCCAATAACAATAAGAATACGAGCTACATATCCACCTACCGGAAATGCAAATCAGCGTTTTTGTTCAGGATTCAACCCAACCTTAAATAATATTGTTCTAAATGGAACAAACCTACAATGGTATGATGCTTTGACAAATGGAAATGTATTGCCAAGCACGACCAATCTTCAAAATGGAAAGACTTATTATGCGTCACAAGCTCCTAATATATGCGAAAGTGAAAGATTTGCCGTCACAGTTTCTGTTCAAAATTCTCCAGCAATACCGACCGGAGATGTTAATCCGAAATTTTGTAAAAGCGAAAAAGCAACACTTTCCAATATACATATTAATGAGCAAAATTTGATTTGGTACGAATCTGCGTCGGCTGTAATTCCATTAGCCAATAACACATTAGTGCAAAATAACACCACCTATTATGTTGCTCAGCTTTCAGGATGTGAAAGTGAGAGATTAGCTGTCTTAGTGACAGTATCGGACAGTCCTGTGCCAATTGTAAATAACACCCAGCAATTTTGTATTGATGAAAATGCAACTATTTCAAATATCAACATTACCGGAAACAATATAAAATGGTATGATTTGGAAGTAAATGGGAACGTTTTACCAGAAACAATTCCACTTCAAAATAAAGTTTATTATGCAACCCAAACCTTAAACAATTGCGAAAGTGAGCGATTTGCTGTTACTGTAAAAGTTCAGAACACTCAAAATCCAATTGTGACTTCACCACAAATATTCTGCATTCAGCAAAAACCAAAAATAAGTGATATTAAAGTTTCTGGACAAAATATAAAGTGGTTTGAAAGCCAGACATCAAATATAAGTCTATCAGAATCAGCTTTGCTTGAAAATGGAGTTACTTATTATGTGCAAGAAACAATAAATAACTGCGAAAGCGACAAAATTCCTGTAAAAATAACCATTCTTGAAGCAACCTCTGGAAACTGCATTAATTTGGTTGAAGAACTCCCTTTCCCAAAATTCTTTACGCCAAATAATGATGGTTATAATGATACCTGGACAATTAATTTTGCATATTTAGCTCCAAATTCTTCAATCCGAATATTTGATCGCTATGGGAAATTCATTAAAGAATTAACTCTAAATACCGCTTGGGACGGAACTTATATCGGTACGGATGAGCCTTCGTCAGATTATTGGTTTGTAGTCACTCGCTTAAATGGAGTAGAATTTAAAAGTCATTTTAGCTTGAAACGATAAAATAAAAAAGGCTGTCTAAATTATAGACGGCCTTTTTTATTTTAGATATATTTAGTTTAAAACTTGTGTTCCTTTTTACTAATTACCAATAAAGAAAACAAAGAAATACAAGCGGCTATAGTAAGATAAAAACCAACATACGTTAAACTATATTTTGTAGCCAGCCAGATTGCAATCATTGGAGCAAATGCGGCACCAAGAATCCCAGCCAAATTGAAAGTCAATGAAGCTCCAGAATAACGAACAGAAGTAGGAAATAATTCGGATAAAAAAGTTCCTAAGGGTCCATACGTAAATCCCATTAAAGACATTCCTAAACAGACAAAGAAAGTTACCATAAAAGTGCTTCCAGAATTTAGAAAGTACGAAAAGAAAAAGCCAAAAACAGCAATAACTGTAGTCGTTATAATTAATATTTTTCTACGTCCAATTTTATCAGCAACCAAAGCCGAAATAGGAATAAAAGCAGCAAAAAACAGAACCGAAAACATCTGAATCAATAAAAAGTCTCTTTTTGCAAAACCTAAATCAGAAGTTGCCCAACTTAATGTAAATACCGTCATTAAATAAAAAACCAAGAACGTTGTAATCGCTGCAAATGTTCCAAAAATTAATTGATTCTGATACGATTTTATTATGGTAAGAAATGGAACTTTTACTTCTTCGTGTTCTTTTTTAGAATTTTCAAAAGAAGGTGTTTCTGTAATTTTAGTTCTAATATAAAACCCAACTATTACCAAAAGAGAACTGGCAATAAAAGGAATTCTCCAGCCGTAATTCATAAAATCTTCATTATTCATAGAATCCGTTAGTAACAAAAAAGTTCCTCCAGAAAGCAGCAATCCGATTGGTGCGCCCAACTGCGGAAACATTCCGTACCAGGCACGTTTATTTGGCGGTGCATTTTCGATTGCCAGTAAAACAGCTCCTCCCCATTCTCCTCCTAAACCAACGCCTTGCCCAAATCGGCACAACATTAATAATAAAGGAGCAGCAACACCAATGCTGGCATAACTTGGTAAAAAACCAATGGTAACTGTCGAAATACCCATTGTTAACAACGCAGCAACCAAAGTAAATTTACGTCCGATTTTATCACCATAATGTCCAAAAAAAGCAGAACCCAGAGGACGAGATAAAAAAGCAATCGAAAAGGTTGCTAACGATTCCAAAGTCGCCATCGTTTTATCTGAACCGGGAAAAAACAATTGGGGAAAAACCAATACTGCTGCATTGGCATAAATATAAAAATCAAAAAATTCGATAGTAGTACCTATCAAACTGCCGAAAAGAACGTGCTTTAATGAGTTCTTCTGATTTGGGTTATTTTTCATGTAATCTTGATATAATTTTTTTTTTAAGAAAATAGGCTATAAAAGTGAACCTATTTTTTGAAAGTAACAAATATTTATCTGCAAAAATAAAAGATCATTGTGAAAAATTCAGAAACACAAAATTGTTCGTATTGTTTAATATTTCTAATTTCTTGTTTTATCAATTACAATTTCGCATCCTCCTAAAAACATTTTAATTATTTAAAAATCAACTATTTACCATTAAAATCAAAATTCAAATCATAAGCAATCGTTAAAAGCATTTTTAACTGCATATTTTCATTAAATTTACAGCTATCAAAAATAAACCTAAAATTATGCCTACCGACTGTATCAGCTACCAAAACTCTGGATATTTCTCGACTTTGATACATGATTATTTAGACCAAAAACCGGACTTAAAACCGCTATATAATAATTTCCCAACGCTGGAAAACTTTGAAAAACAAATTATTGAAAAGAAACAAAATTTCAATAATGAAAACCGAATCCCTTTGGTTTCTGTTTTAAAAGAGCAATATGCAAGTATTGAACTTTCGGATTTAACGAAACAAAACATTGAGCTTTTAGCGCACGAAAATACTTTTACAATTACAACCGGACATCAATTAAATCTTTTTAGTGGTCCTTTGTATTTTTTGTATAAAATCATATCTACAATAAATCTAACCAAAGAATTAAAATCGAAATATCCGACTTATAATTTTGTACCAATTTATTGGATGGCAACCGAAGATCATGATTTTGAAGAGATCAACTATTTTAATTTTAAAGGAAAAAAATTTCGCTGGAATACCGAAAGTAATGGCCCTGTTGGAAGACTTTCGACGGAAGGTTTAGCTGAATTTTTCGAAATTTATGCTTTAGAATTAGGTTCAAGTACAAATGCTAATACTTTAAAAAACCTTTTTGAAGAATCGTATTTAAAACATGATAATCTTGCCGATGCCACTCGTTTTTTAGCAAATGGTTTATTTGCTTCTCAAGGTCTGGTAATTGTTGATGCCGATCACGCCGACTTAAAACGCGCTTTTATTCCATACGCAAAAGAAGAATTATTAGAACAAACTTCTTTTAAAGCTGTTGAAGAAACTATTGCGAAACTAAAAAATTATACTGTTCAGGTAAATCCGCGTGAGATTAATTTATTTTATATTGAAGATAATTTACGCGAACGTATTGTTTTTGAGAATGATAAATTTATCGTAAACAATACTAAAACTTCATTTTCTAAAGAAGAAATTCTAAAATTATTAGAAAGCAATCCAGAGAAATTCAGTCCAAATGTAATCATGCGTCCGTTATATCAGGAAATTATTTTACCTAATTTATGCTACATCGGCGGAGGCGGAGAAATTGCATACTGGTTAGAATTAAAAGCTTTTTTTGATGCTGTAAACATTACATTTCCGATGATTTTAGTTCGAAATTCTGTCTTGCTAACTACAGAAAAGCAAGCTAAAAAAGCAGATCAGTTAGGTTTGAGCTGGAAAGACTTATTTACTAAACCAGCCGATTTAGTAAACGCGATAACACATACAATCTCAGAGTTTCCGATTGACTTAACGCCACAAAAAGAAAGTCTAGAAAAGCAATTTCAATATTTATTTGAATTGGCTCAAAAAACTGACAAATCATTTACAGGAGCTGTAAAAGCGCAGGAAGTTAAACAGAAAAAAGGTTTAGAAAACCTTGAAAAGCGCTTGCTAAAAGCACAAAAAAGAAAACTAAAAGATCAATTAGACCGTGTTGTAGATTTACAATCAGAATTGTTCCCAAATAATAGTTTACAAGAACGCCAAGCCAATTTTTCTGAATTTTATTTAGAAAAAGGCGAACAGCTTATTCCATTATTAACTCAAAAATTAAGACCTTTAGAAACGAATTTTTCAATTATAACAATATAATTACATATAATACAGCAATAATTTCAGGATAAAATAACCACCTGATTCTGAAATTATTGTTTCTTAAACCAAATAGCGACTTTTAAAATTATTAACTAACCAATTTACCCAAACCAATGGTAAAAGAACGCTTAATTTCGCTAGATGTCTTTCGTGGACTCACTATTTTATTAATGACAATTGTCAACAATCCCGGAGATTGGGGCCATGTTTTTCCGCCGCTTTTACATTCAGAATGGCACGGCTGTACACCAACCGATTTAGTATTTCCGTTTTTTATTTTTATCATGGGAGTTGCGGTTCCGCTTGCTATGCCAGATAAAATGTACGATGGCACCACTTTCAACAAAATTCTGGTTCGTTCCTTAAGAATGTTATGTTTAGGAATCTTCTTTAATTATTTTGGGAAAATTCAGCTTTTTGGTCTCGAAGGAATTCCGCTTCTTATCGGAAGATTAATTATTACAATCGCAGTTGGATATGCTCTTATGGGCAATTTTAGTTCAAAACTAAAAAACATTTTCGCATTATCTATCCTAATTATTTATCTCTTTTTAGCTTACAGCGGTATCGAGGCTTACCACGATGTAAGACTTCCGGGAGTTTTACAACGAATAGCAATTGTGTATTTTGTTGTTTCTCTCTTATACTTAAAAACTTCTCAAAAAACGCAAATTATAACCGGAGTAGTTTTATTATTAGGCTATTGGGCAATTATGACTTTAATTCCTGTTCCGGGAATTGGAGACGCTAATCTGGAAAAAGGAACAAATCTTGCTTCCTGGGTTGACAGCATTTTACTTAATGGCCATATGTATCGCGAAACTATTACTTGGGATCCCGAAGGAATTTTAAGTACAATTCCATCAATTGTAAACGGAATTATCGGTTTATTAATTGGGCAGCTATTACAGCTTAAAACCAATAAAAAAGAAATAGCCCTAAAAATGGCTGCAACCGGAGTAGGATTAATTATTGCTGGTTTACTTTGGAATATTGTTTTCCCGATAAACAAATCACTCTGGACAAGCAGTTACGTATTATACACAACAGGTTTAGCTACAACATTTCTTTCTCTTTTATATTATGTAATTGATATTGCAGAATATAAAAAAGGGTTCAAATTATTCTTAATCTGGGGTGTAAATCCTATGATTGTCTTTTTTACATCACAAATTATTCCGCAGGCTTTAGTAATGATTCAGTTTGAAAACCCACATAAATCTGGGAAACAAATCAATCTTCTAAATTATCTATACGAATACGGAATTGCCCCATTTTTCAGTAATCCAATGATGGCTTCATTAGCTGGAGCACTGGTTTATGTCGGAATTTGGACTTTTATTTTGTGGATATTCTACAAAAACAAACTCATTTTCAAGGTTTAAAAATTAATTTCAAACCATATAAGTAATATAAGTTCAAACAGGCTAGTCTTTTCAGATTTCTAGTTAAATGAACTTATATCACTTATATGGTTTAACAAAACAGCCAATGATTTTGTTTTTTATAAAAATCTAACATTATAGCTGTTAAAGAACTTTTTATTATGAATTTATTAAAATCAATTGATAAAAAAAGTATACTTTTGCACAAAATTAAAAATAAGTAATAAAATGGCAACAAATAGAACTTTTACAATGATTAAACCAGATGCTGTTGCAAACGGACACATCGGGAATATCTTAGCAATGATTACTAATGGCGGTTTCAAAATCGTTTCATTAAAATTAACTCAATTAACTGTAGCTGATGCTCAAGCATTTTACGCTGTTCACGCTGCAAGACCTTTCTACGGAGAATTAGTTGAATTTATGTCACGCGGACCAATTGTTGCTGCTATTTTAGAAAAAGATAACGCAGTAGAAGATTTCAGAACTTTAATTGGAGCTACAAATCCAGCTGAAGCTGCTGAAGGAACTATCCGTAAAGCATACGCAACTTCTATAGGAGAAAATGCAGTTCACGGTTCAGACAGCGACGAAAATGCTGCAATCGAAGGTGCATTCCACTTTGCTGGAAGAGAGCAATTCTAATATTTTAGATTTTAGAGTTCAGACTTTAGATTGCTGAACTCAACAATCACAATAAAAAAATCCATTTCACTTGAAATGGATTTTTTTTTATATAAACTTAGCAGCTTAGAAACTTAGTACCTCAGAACCTTATCTTAAAACTACATCCTTAACCACATCACGTTTCAATTCCTCATTAATCATCTTAATAATTTTAGATTTTCCGTGGCTTAATTCATCACGCAAAACAGACGAACCCAATTCTACATACAATGTGCTTCCTTTTAAAACAACGTTTTTGGTATACGTATTCACACCATTTCCCATCAGCTGGCGCCAAGCTTCCTTAACATCAATCTGATCCATTCCTGGCTGTAATTTATTTACCTGAATAATTTGCTGCAAAACAGCTCCAATTGTACTATCGTTATTTAGTCTCTTTGCCATCGTTCAAAAGATTTACTGGTCCAGTTTTTTTATAGTGATATTCTTTATTCTCTGCATTTTTAACTACCAATTCTTCGTCAGATAACGTTATCAATTCCTCACTCCATTTTGCATAATCCGTTTTATAATCCAGAAATGCTTTTTCATCTGCAAAACGCACCGAAACATTTTCAAAAGTATTAGTCGTTAAAAAAGTGCCATCAAGCTGTGCCATAACTTTAGTTCGTGTTCCTTTATTCCCTTTCATTTTAAAGAAATCAAAATTCTCATTCATTCCATAAGCCTTCTCCTCACCTTTATCAAAAACTACTTTCGTAATTTCCCAGTAGCCATTTAGTTTTGAAATATCTGTTGGTTTAATTTGTTTGCAACTAACAAACAAAAGAGATAAAACCAAAATTATAAAAGTGTTTTTCATATTTTAATTATTAAATTATTAGCCATCACTCTAAAAAAAGTTGAAGGATTAGGAGCTGATACCTGCTGTCCGCTGTATCTTTCCTGGCTAAAGGAGCCAGAAAAAGGATGCCGCTTCCATCAGGGCTAGGACACCAGAATTCACAAGACAATTTTGTGAACTACAAAGTTAATCTTATATAAATTCAAAAGAAATAAATATTCATAAAACCCATTAAACTATTTTCTATATTTTTGGTCAAACTCCAAACCTAAACCAAAAAACATGACCAAAACTATTTTTAAACTTCTGGTAATCTTAAGTTTTATCAGCTGCAGTAAAGAATCTTCCGAAGCACAAACTATTCCTGCACAAACCATGTATTTTCCTCCTTTAACCGGAACAACTTGGGAAACGCAATCTATTTCAGATCTAAAATGGAATCAAAGTGCAGTACAGCCGCTTTTAGATTATTTAGAGTTAAAAAATTCTAAGTCATTCATCATTTTAGTTAATGGCCGAATAGTTTTAGAAAATTATTTTAATGGTCACACCGCAACTACAAACTGGTATTGGGCAAGTGCCGGAAAAACATTAACTTCAACAATGACGGGAATTGCACAGCAAGAAAACCTGCTTAACATTAATAATAAAGTTTCGCAATATATTGGCACAGGCTGGACAAGCGAAACACTTGCGCAGGAAAATTTAATTACCTGCAAACATTTACTAACAATGACATCTGGACTTGATGACACTACAGACGATGTAGATCCAGCGAGTTTAGTTTATAAAGCCAATGCAGGATCGCGCTGGGCATATCATAATGTCTATGTAAAATTGCAAGATGTTGTTGCAAAGGCAAGCGGACAAACTTGGGAGAATTATTTCAACACTAAATTAAGAGATAAAATCGGTATGAATGGTACTTGGGTACAACTTGGTGTAAACAGCGTTTATACGAGTACAACAAGAAGTATGGCCCGTTTTGGACTTTTAATGCTCAATAAAGGAAAGTGGGACAATAATGTTATCCTGAACGAAAGTTACTTTAACGAAGCAACAAATACTTCGCAGACAATTAATTTAGGATATGGTTATTTATGGTGGTTAAACGGAAAAACAAATTATCATTTACCTCAATCACAGCTTACTTTTCAAGGAAGTATAATCCCGACTGCACCAAACGATATGTTTATGGCCTTGGGTAAAAACGATCAAAAAATCTACGTTATTCCAAGCAAAAATATGGTTATTATCAGAATGGGAGATGCAGCAGACGATGTCAACTTAGCATTATCCGATTTTGATAAAACTTTGTGGCAGAAAATTAGTGCTTTGTATCAGTAATTATCTTTTAGTACGGATTCTTTTTAGCATTCCCATAAAAAAGAATCCTATACCTAAAACCAATAAAATATAATAGAAAGATAAACTTTTATCTTTTATAACATTTGCTAAAACAAAACTTATAACGCTTGCGAAATAAAAAGTAACAGGCGTTATATTTTTTAAAGAAGAAAAACTCATTCTGATATTATTTAAAGAAACTGTCTACAAATTCGTATTTATTAAAGACTTGTAAATCTTCAATACCTTCACCAATTCCGATATATTTTACAGGAATCTGAAATTGATCTGAAATACCGATTACAACACCGCCTTTTGCAGTTCCGTCTAATTTAGTTACAGCCAGCGAAGTTACTTCTGTAGCTGCAGTAAATTGTTTTGCCTGTTCAAAAGCATTTTGACCTGTAGAACCATCCAAAACTAAAAGTACGTCGTGAGGCGCATCGGCAACTACCTTTTGCATTACACGTTTTACTTTGGTAAGTTCGTTCATCAAATTGATTTTATTATGAAGACGTCCGGCTGTATCAATAATAACAACATCGGCATTTTGAGCCACAGCAGATTGCAAAGTATCAAAAGCTACAGAAGCAGGATCACTTCCCATATTTTGTCTCACAATCGGCACATCTACTCTATCTGCCCAAACTTGTAATTGATCAATTGCAGCAGCACGAAATGTATCTGCAGCTCCTAAAACTACTTTATAACCTGCTTTCTTAAACTGATAAGCCAGTTTACCAATTGTAGTTGTTTTTCCTACTCCGTTTACTCCAACCACCATTAAAACGTATGGTTTTTTATCTTTTGGAATTTCAAATTCTGTAGCTTCTCCTCTATTTGTTTCAGATAATAAGCCTCCAATTTCTTCTCGAAGAATTTGGTTTAATTCGTCAGTTCCTAGATATTTATCGTCAGCAACACGTTTTTCAATTCTTGAAATTATTTTTAATGTTGTATTTACACCAACATCAGAAGCTACTAGAATTTCTTCCAGATTATCTAAAACATCGTCATCAACTTTAGATTTTCCGGCAACAGCTTTGCTTAACTTTGAGAAAAAGGTAGTTTTTGATTTTTCAAGACCTTTGTCTAAAGTCTCTTTTTTATCAGTAGAGAATAATTTTTTAAAAAAACTCATTTTTTTTGTAGATTATTAGATTCTTAGACTTCTTAATTCTTTTCCTGAATTAAAAGTCCAGTGTTTAAAGAGTGCCAATTGTTTTAATCTAGCCCCGATTACTTCACTTAATTTATTTCAATCGGAGTTCAGTGAACTTACGTTTGAAGCGAAAATCCCTTTATTTTGTTCCGAAGTTTCGGAAAAAATAAAAGATTACAGCGAAAAGCGGGAATGCATGTTTAAAAAAAAGCCAATTGTTGTGCTTCTTTAAATTTTTAGACAAATATAGGTAATAAAAAAGCTACTTCCGAATGAAAGTAGCTTTTCTATATAATGTGATTGTAATTATTTCTTTTTCAAGAATTCATCAACTTCTTCAGGAGCCATAATAGATTCTACGAATGTATATGCACCAGTTTTAGGAGATTTTACCATTTTGATGGCTTTTGATAATCTCTTAGAAGATGTTTGTAACGATGCTACGGTTTTCTTTGCCATGATTCAAATGTTATTGAAGCTTTTATAAAACTCGAATGGCAAAACCATTGAGACTTATAAAAATCTCTAATTATTACTTAATTTCTTTGTGAACAGTTACACGTTTCAAGATTGGATTAAATTTTTTAATCTCTAATCTATCTGGAGTATTTTTTTTGTTCTTAGTTGTAATATATCTAGAAGTTCCTGCAACACCTGTTGTTTTGTGCTCAGTACATTCTAAAATTACTTGGATTCTATTACCTTTCTTTGCCATCTTGCTATATATTTATTTAGGAAAAGATTATTTGATAAATCCTTCTGACTGTGCTTTTTTCAAAACAGCAGTGATTCCATTTTTATTAATTGTTTTTATCGTAGATGCTGCTACTCTAAGAGTAATCCATCTATCTTCTTCTGGAAGATAAAAACGCTTTTTAACTAAGTTTACAGAAAACTTTCTCTTAGTTTTGTTCATAGCGTGAGAAACGTTATTTCCTACCATCGCTCTTTTACCTGTAAGGTCACAAACTCTTGACATTATACTTATCTTTTATCGTTATTCAAAATCAGGGTGCAAAGAAAAGAAAAATAAACCATTGTAGCAAAAATTTATTGCACAATTTTTAAAATTTCTTTCTGTAATATTTCTAAACTCTTAATCGTTGCTCTATCTATCACTTTTTCACGTGGTTGCCCAAAGTTAAACTCTTCAACAATTACTTCGTTTGGTGTTGCCAAAGCGACAAAAACAGTCCCAATTTCTGCATCCGAGTCTCCTTTTGATGGTCCGGCGTTCCCAGTTGTGGCAATTGCATAGTCTGTTTTAAGTATCTCTTTCACATTCAAAGCCATAGCCGATGCAACTTGTGCACTTACTACTGAATATTGATCTACTAATTCTTGCGAAACCCCGAGAACATTAACCTTCGCTTCGGTTGCATAAGAAACGACACTTCCTTTAAAATAATTAGAAGCACCCGGAACTGAAGATAAAATGGATGCAATTTTACCTCCTGTAAAACTTTCTGCTGTAGAAATGGTTTTATTTCTATTCGTTAAAAGTTTCCCAACAACAGATTCTATGGTTTCGTTTTCTTCGTAACCTACTATAATATCATGAATTATAGCATCTAATGATTTTGTATTTTCTTCAAGCGCATTTTCTAAAAGTTCTTTATCGGTACCACGGGCAGAAAGTCTTAAACGAACTCTTCCGGGATTTGGCAGATAAGCCAGCTTGATAAACTCCGGCAGATTATTTTCCCAATCTTCAATACGCTCAGCGACTAGACTCTCGCCCTGACCATAGGTTAAAATCGTTTTATGAATAATATAGGGACGTTTATATTCGCGGACTATTTTCGGAATTATTTCTTCTTCAACTAAATATTTCATTTCATAAGGAACTCCGGGAAGCGAAATAAAAACTGTATTTTCCTTCTTCATCCACATTCCGGGCGCGGTTCCAACTTTATTATGCAAAACCGTACAAGTTGAAGGAACTAAAGCCTGATCTTTATTCAATTGCGAAATAGGACGTTTATAAAAACCTTCTATTAATTGTGTTACATGCGCTAAGACTTCCGGATTTACAACTAACTCATCGTCAAAGTACTCACAGAATGTTTTCTTGGTTACATCATCTTTTGTCGGCCCTAAACCTCCGGTTACAATAACAACATCAACTTTGTTTTGTAATTGCGCAAAAGTGTTTAAAATATGTTTTTTGTCATCGCTTATTGAAATCATTTCGGTGACTTCAACGCCAATTCTATCCAATGATTTTGCAATAAAACCTGAATTGGTATCTACGATTTGACCAATTAAAATTTCATCCCCAATAGTTATTATGGTTGCCTTCATATAAAATGCTGTTTTTCACTTACTGCCTGTAAGTCATTATTATAAAGTAGGTATTATTGTCGAAGCGATTTTCGCAAGGGGTAGAAACAGCATCTTTTTGCGGTATATAAAGATGCTTCGCTGACTTTTTTTGGAATAAAAGAATTCGGCACGATCCCTTTTTTATTTAATTTAAAAAGAACAAAAATGGGATTATGCACAAATTTTATAAATCAAAATCTTTTTTAATTTCTTTGACGGCTTCTTTTACCTGTTCTTTTATACTTTTAAAAGTTTCGATAATTTCTTTTTTCTTTCCTTCTGCTTTTGTCCAGGCTTCTACTTGTAGAATTTCTTCAAAGGCAACATTCAACCCCATTAAATCCAATGTCGGTTTTATTTTATGCGCATAAGAATAGGCATATTTATGATCTTTTTTCTTAATTCCTTCTTTGATTTCTTTTAAATCTTCTGGAACTTCGGTAACAAATAGTTTTAGAATTTCGTTTACAAATTCAGGGTCATTGTCTGAAAGTGCGTATACTTTTGAAAGGTTGTATTTTAAAGCCATTATTTTACTTGTATTCTGAATAGTTTTTTATCTTCTAAAAATCCTTCTAAAACATCATTTGGTTTTACTGCAGCTACACCTTCTGGCGTTCCTGTAAAAATAATATCGCCTATTTTTAATGTAAAAAACTGCGATACATAAGACACAAGTTCATCTATTTTCCACAACATGTGACTTGTGTTACCTTTTTGAACTGTTTCAGAATTGTTTGTTAATTCAAAAGTAAGATTTTCAAGAGAAACAAAATCACTTTTTGGCAAAAAATCGCCAATTACTGCAGAACCATCAAATGCTTTTGCTTTTTCCCAAGGCAATCCTTTTTCTTTTAGTTTGCTTTGCAGATCTCTGGCAGTAAAATCTATTCCTACACTTATTTCGTCATAATATTTATGTGCAAATTTTGGCTCGATATACTTTCCTACTTTGCTAATCTTGACAATTACTTCTATTTCGTGATGAACATCTTCCGAAAATTCCGGAATCACAAATGGATGCTGTTTTAACAAAATTGCCGAATCAGGCTTCATAAAAACCACAGGCTCAGTTGGTCTTTCGTTTTGTAATTCTGCTATATGATTGGCATAATTTCTGCCGACACAAATGATTTTCATTTCTTCTTAAAGTTTCTAAGACACTAAGTTTCTAAGCTTCTAAGACAAAGAAAAAACTTAGTACCTTAGAAGCTTAGAAACTCAGAACCTTATTTCGTATTTAATTTTCTTAATTTAATTGCCGTTAATACCTTTTTGGTGTATAAAGGAAAATCAGCATTTTGAATCCAGCTAAAATAGCCCGGTTCTGTTTCTAATACTTTATCCACTTTCGCACCTTTGTGTTTTCCGAAGGTAAAAATCTCCTCATTGTCTTTATCAAAAGCGATCATTCCTGCAAAATCAGCTATTTTTTTACGGGTTGTAAATTCAGATAATGATTTCATATCATTTTCTAATTCCGGGTAACGATCTAACTGTGCTTTTAGGATTTCGTAAGTCGCCATTGTATCTGCTTCTGCTGAATGTGCGTTTTCTAAACTTTTTCCGCAGTAGAATTTCAAAGCCGCACTCAAGGTACGCTCTTCCATTTTATGAAAAATAGTCTGAACATCTACAGAAACTTTATTTTTCATATCAAAATCTACTCCTGCTCTTAGCAATTCTTCTGCCAATAATGGAATATCAAAACGATCTGAATTAAATCCTCCTAAATCACTGTCTTTTATCATATTATGAATTTGCGGGGCTAATTCATTAAAAGTAGGTTCATTTGCTACTTTTTCATCAGTAATACCGTGAACGGCTGTAGTTTGTGGAGGAATTGGAATCGTTGGATTCACTAACCAAGTTTTGCTTTCTTTATTTCCGTTTGGAAAAACTTTAAATATTGAAATTTCTACTATCCTGTCTTTTCCGATGTCAATACCAGTGGTTTCAAGATCGAAAAAGCAAATTGGTTTGTTGAGTTTGAGTTCCATTTTTGTATTTTAATAAGTTTACAAATATAAATTTTAAAGCCGAATTTCGCCCTTTTTTTTCAGAAAGTTGAGGATAATCATTGTAAAAGCAATAATAACAGTAAAAGAAAACCCTTTTAGCATTTAAAAAGCTAAAAGGGTTCATTATTTATAAAAAAAGACAGTTTTAAAAGTCTCTATCTATATCAAAAGCTTCTAAATATTCTGCTACTCTTTTCACGAAACTTCCACCTAATGCACCATCTACAACTCTATGATCGTAAGAATGTGATAAGAACATTTTTTGACGAATTCCTATGAAATCGCCTTCTGGAGTTTCGATAACTGCCGGAACTTTACGAATTGCACCAAGAGCTAAAATTCCAACTTGAGGCTGATTAATAATTGGCGTACCAAAAACACTTCCAAAAGTCCCCACATTAGTTACTGTGTAAGTACCACCTTGTGTATCGTCTGGTTTTAATTTTCCTGCTTTTGCACGATTACCCAGATCGTTAACCGCTTTTGCCATTCCAACAAGATTTAACTGATCTGCATTTTTAATAACAGGTACAATTAAATTTCCGTTTGGTAAAGCTGCAGCCATTCCTAAATTGATATTTTTCTTTTTGATGATGTAATCTCCATCAACAGAAATATTCATACCCGGAAAATCTTTTAATGCTTTTGCAACAGCTTCCATCATAATTGGAGTAAAAGTAAGCTTCTCGCCTTCTCTTTTCTCAAAAGCCGTTTTAACTTTTTCTCTCCATTTTACAATGTTGGTAACATCAACTTCAATAAAAGATTGTACGTGAGCAGAAGTCTGCACAGAAGCCACCATGTATCCTGAAATCAATTTACGCATTCTGTCCATTTCGATGATTTCATCACCTCCATTTACAGAAACCGGAACTGCCTGATGACTTTTTTGAGCTACCGGCTCTATTGCTTTTTGCGGTGTGTTTTCTTTTACTGTTTCTTTTATAGTTTCTGGTTTGCTTTCATTAGTAGTTTCTTTCACAGCCTCAACTACCACTTCAGGAGTCGCTATTACACCAGATTTACGATCTTCAACATATTTTAAAATATCTTCTTTCGTAACTCTTGCATCTTTTCCTGAACCCTGAATACTTTCTAACTCAGCGATTGAAACATTTTCTTCTTTTGCAATATTTTTAACTAATGGAGAAAAGAATTTATCTGATCCAGAAAAATCTTCTGGAGTTGCAGCTGTAGTTTCTTTTACTGCTTCAATCGTTTTTTCGATTTCTACAGCTTCAGCAGGAATCGGAGTTTCTTCTACTATTTTATCAACCAAAAATGATGAAGAGATTTCAACACCTCCTTCAGTTTCGATAATTGCAATAGTCTGTCCAACCTGAACTAAATCATCTTTACCAAATAATTGCTCAACCAAAATTCCAGATACTTCACTAGGTACTTCGCTGTCAACTTTATCAGTTGCTATTTCTAGTACCGCTTCGTCTGCTTCAATTTTATCTCCAACTTCTTTCAACCAGTTTGTAATGGTTGCTTCAGCTACACTTTCTCCCATTTTAGGAAGTTTCAATTCAAATCTTGCCATATTGTTAACCTCAAAGGTGATTTTGATTTTCAGATTGCGAAATTACTGAATATTTTAAACATAAATTATATTTAATATAATTTTTTACTCAATTTTTATAATTTGACCCCTGTCATTTCTTGAATTGCTTCCAATAATAAAATTCGTGCTTTTGGGGAAAACTTTAAAAGTAATACTCTTATCTCTAAGAGTTTCTATGATTTTAATACATTTTTTGAATGAAACATACTGATTATCCAAAATAATCTCTACTCTTTTACCCTTAAAAATCAGGGACGAATTTACCATTTTTTCTTTTTTGAAATCAGAAATGATTACTTTATTTTTGAAAATTGAAGACAATTTTTCAAACATTTTAACATCTAAAGAATACAAAACATAACTTTCCGGATCTGGTTTGCCTTTTATTTTCCCCTGAAACATTTTGATAAACGAAAAAAAGACAATTCCTATTTTAATAAAGACAGAAAAAAACAATGATTTCTTAAAATGTTTTTGATAAAAAAATGTCATGGCTTCCTGAAAGCGCTGCATGTATTTTTCGTCTTTTACGGTACTTTCGCCTTTATAATGCAAAACAGTTGTTTCGTGAAAATAATAATTTTCTTTTTGTTTTAAGAGTGCACGATACGAAAGATCAATATCATCTGCATACATAAAACAATTTTCGTCGAAACCTTTTAATTCGAGATATAAATTACGCTGCATCAACATAAACGCACCAACTAAGATGTCTACTTTTCCAGTTTCGTTTTCAGAAATGTGCTGCGCATAATATTGATTAAAAATATTCCATTTTGGAAAAACTTTATAGAGACCAAAAATCTTTGTAAAAGAAACCCAAGGAGTTGGTACACCGCGTTTACTTTCTGGCAGAAAATGACCTGTTCCGTCAATTAATTTACATCCAATAATTCCTAAATTAGTCTGCCTTTCGGCGAAAGCCAAAATCTTGACAAAGGTGTCTTCGGCGACAATCGTATCGGGATTAAGTATGCAAATGTATTTTCCTTTTGCTTGCTCAACTCCGATATTATTCCCTTTTGGGAAACCAAAATTTTCTTTATTCTGAATTAATTTTATTTGCGGAAATCGCTCTTTCATCATCAAACAACTTTCATCAGTCGAATTATTGTCAATTACGATAATTTCGCCCTCAATATCAGAAAGCGCTTCCCGAACACTTAAAATGCATTGTTCCAGAAAATAACGCACATTGTAATTGAGAATAATAACAGATAATTGCATGAAAGCTTGGTTTCTTGATTTTTGGGAAAGTTAAAAATTAAAACAATTGCAAGAGAATAAATTGAATTAATTTTCAGAAGAGTATATTTGAAATTGAATATAAATTTCTGAGTATGATTCGTCTATCAATTTCTGTTTTTGTAATTCTTTTTCTTACTTCGGGTTTTTCCGAAATGAAAGATGCTACAAATCTAGTAAAATCAAATTATTGGTACATTGCCGGACCTTCAAAAGAAAGCCAGGAAACAATCAATATGATTCGCCAAAAAGAAGGAATTGTTCGCGTAACTGCAAATGATAATCCGATCAAAGAAATTGAATTGAATGTTATGATTACTGCATCTGAATCTAATGATGGAATCGCAACTGATTTATCCAGCAGCTCAAAATTTGTGAGCATTACTTATAAATCTTCGCAACTTATTAAATTGCAAGCTCGTGAAGGAAACGAAGAAGGAACTGGCTGTGTACACGGTGGTTCTCACCCAAGAGTTGATTTGCCGGCTTCTCCCAACAAATTTACAACGATAAAAATTTCGTGGACTGATTTTCGACAAGATGGTTTATCTAACGGAAAACTTTTGAATATCCATAATCTTTGTAAATTTAATTTTGTGAATTACAATCCTATTTCTGGATCTTTACTGGAAATAAAATCAGTTATAATTCAAAACTAAGATTTATATGAAAAACAAAATTTACATATTTTTATTCTTCTTATTATTAATATCAAATTTGAGTTTTTGTCAGGAAAAATCAGTTGTCCAAAAAACAGATATAAATGGCGTTTGGGAAGACATAAATTCCGGTGTCCAGAATGCTGTTGCTATTATTTCCGAACAAGACGGAAAGATTATTTTTTCACATTATTTAGAATGGAAAGGACAAAAATTTGTAGAAAGTGGTACCGGCACAAGAACTGGTAATACAATAATTTACACTGTGGATGTAACCTTACCGATTGAAGGCTGGGCAACACAAGGAACTCATACTTTGACATTATCATCTGACGGAAACACACTTGAGGGAACTTTTATAGACAACAAAAAAAGAACTGGCCCAATTGCGTTTAGACGTTTGAGATAAAAAAAAGGTTTCAAGCGAAACAAAACCTGAAACCTTAAAAATTATTTTTTCTATAAATGCAATTGAATTTTATATTTATTGCAAATTTTCATGACAAATAACATTATTGTCGAAAACACCAATGACCATATTATTCCCGGAACTCCTTCGCGAAAATAATCTGGAATTATATGAATATGGAATGCCAGGTTAAAATAATAAATAACACCCGGTAAAATGTAAATCAACAATGGGTTTGCCGCGGCTGGCATAAAGAAATCGCTCCATTTAGTTTGTTTTTTAATTTCCATTAACCAATAAAGAAAATAAAATAAAACGGTACAAATCGCAGCCGAAAACATTGTCCAAGATGGTGTTCCTTTTATTTTTGAAATTCCATAATAAGGCCTTAAGAAATAAGCTGTAACAAAAAAGAGTACTGCAAAACCTATTACCGCCCAATTAATTTTTGGAACGATTTTTCGATCAAAAAACAATAATGAAATAACTACGCCTGCTGTTACTACCGAAGCATGTGTTAGATGCCCTGCAATGAAACTGAACCAAGGCAATTTTACTATTCCTTCGGTCAGATTTATTGAGTTAGCAACGACACAAACAATCAAGAATAAAATCATTGCCCATAATTTTCCTGAAACCAGCCAGTAGTAAACTACTGTAAAAAGATATGCCCAGCCTATCAGACCTAAAATTCCCCACCATTTTGGCGTCATTCCCATTTCACCATTATCTTGAACATATAAAAAATAAAGTACTATCAAAACTGCCATTCCACCATATTGCAGTGTGTTTTTTATCCAGACAGGAAAATCTTTAGCATATTTATTCCAAATCGGAATTGGCATTGCGTAAGCAAAAAGTCCCCAAAATGCAGGAGCGATAACCATTTTAGAAGCATCATAACCATATTCGGCATTTACCATATATACCCCAATGATAATTAAGGCCAAAGCTCTTTTTAAAGTATGAGTCCAAATTATTCTGCAACTATCTCCCTTCAACAATCTAGCATTAAAAGCAAATGGAATCGACATTCCAACAATAAACAAAAATGCAGGAAAAACAACATCAACAAAGGTCATTGCATCAGCATCAGCCGGCATGTGCTTCATCCATTGCGGAACGTTTTTAATACTTGCAAGCTCATTTACAAAAATCATTACAAAAATGGTAATTCCGCGCAAAGCATCTATAGAAATGATTCTTTGATTGTATAAATTCTCTTTTATTTTCATAAATTATTAAGATTAGTGGTAAAGACAAATATAAAATAATCGATATAATATCATACTTGATTTCTATAATAAATCTGACATCAAATTACTTTAGAAAAAAATCATTCACTTAATCTTACAAAATACTATCTATTTTATTTACTTTTGCGCCCATGTTATCATTCTTAAAATCCAAACCGTACTTAAAAGATCTTCTGTCTGGAGATTTTGTTGATATTCATTCCCACTTATTACCAGGAATTGACGATGGGGCAAAAAATATAGCTGATACAACTAAGCTGGCGACATCTTTTCAGGAAATGGGAATAGCTCAATTTATCACAACACCTCATATCAGTCATTATATTTGGAATAATTCGCCTGAGGCTATTATTTCAAAACATGCAGAAACCAAAATTTTATTAGAAAGCGAGAATATCAAAATTCCATTTCAGGCTGCAGCAGAATATTTCATGGATGATTGGTTTGAAAGTCATTTCCAAAATGAAAAACTTTTAACTTTAAAAGATAATTATGTATTGGTAGAAATGTCATACATGAATGCTCCTGTTCAATTGTATAAAATACTTTTTGATTTACAGGTAGCAGGATATATTCCAGTTTTAGCACATCCTGAAAGATATTTGTTTTATCATAAAAACCTTAATGAATATGATAAATTAAAAAAAGCTGGATGTCTGTTTCAATTAAATTTACTTGCAGTAGTTGGATACTATGGTGGTGAAATTACCAAAGTTGCTGAACAACTTCTAAAAAAAGGAATGTATGATTTTGTTGGAACTGATGTTCATCATAATAATCACATTGCATCTTTCAATCAAAAAATAAAAATTGACAGTTTACCAGTTTTAAAAGAAATTATAGCAAACAATCAGTTTTTTAAATTTTAAATCAAAGTAATATATTACAACTAACTTATAAAGTATAAAAAAAAGCGGTTCAAATGTTTGAACCGCTTTTTTTTATACTTTATGTTTCCTTCTCTATTTGGAGAATATTTTTTTGTACCAAGGTTTTTTCTCTTCTCTTACACCATAACCATAACCATAGCCATAACCTTTTGTAGAGTCCGTATCATTAAGAACAATACACATATTTGGAAGTTTCTTTTCTTTGTAGAAAGTATTAGCAATGTTTAGCATTCGTTTTTCTAATACATTTGCACGCATTACATATACAAATGTATCTGCATTTTTAGCTATTAATAATGTATCTGTAACTAAGCTTACAGGTGCTGTATCTACAATGATATAGTCATAAACTTTTTTAAGTTGATCAAAAAGCTCACCTACCTTTTTCCCCATTAATAATTCAGCCGGATTTGGCGGAATTATTCCAGAAGGAAGAATAAAGAAATTTTCATACCCTTTATGCTTGAAAATGAAATCATTGACATCCTTATCATGAGAAGACAAATAGTTAGTCAACCCTAAACTTGGAACATCAATATATTCACCGAATTTTGGATTTCTAATATCTGCTCCAATTAATAAAACCTTTCTTCCGGAAAGTGCAAAAGTAGCAGCTAAGTTTACTGATATAAAAGTTTTACCTTCAGATGGGAAAGTAGAGGTAACAAAAATAGTTTTAGCAATTCCATCAGGAACTTTTGTAAGCATGAACTCAAGGTTGGTCCTTACGATTCGTATTGCCTCTGCAGAACTCGTCCTACTTTCTGATTTAATTAATTCTGCAATATCATCTGAAGTAGGCACATCTCCAATAAACGGAATTTGTGTTTTCCCTTCTAAATCTAATTTACTTTTAATTTTTGTATCTAATAACTCGTCCGCATAAATAACTCCGAAAGGAATCAGTAAACCTAGCAATAAACCCGCAAAGTAAATGATTTTTTTCTTGGGACTTAAGGGTTTTTTATCCGCTTTTGCAACGTCTATAACACGTGCATTCGGCTCAGTAGCCGCTAGCGAAATAGCTGTCTCTTCTCGTTTTTGTAATAAATATAAATATAACTCTTCTTTAACTTTTTGCTGCCTAGCAATTACTCTAAACTGACGTTCTTGAACAGGAATTTTACCAATTTTGCTGTTCAAAATTCCTTCTTGACTTTTTATATCGCGATTTTGAATTTGCAAATTAGACTGCATACGTCTTAAACTTGTTGCAACATTTGATTTTAAAGAATTTATCTGTTGATCTAATTTTACAACTGAAGGATTTTCTATTGTAGCCGATTTTAGAATTCTATTACGATCTAGAACTAATTGATTATAGGAACTGATTAATCCAGATGCATCTCCAGTTTCCGTTATCATATTGGATGGCAGTAAATCTGAATTAGTACTTTTTTTAATAAAGTCCAGTAATGAGGAAACTACATTTAATTGAATTTCGGTTTCTACTCCTTTTTTATCATATTCGCTTGAACCTTCTATAAAAAGCTTAGCGTCTGATTCAATATCAGTTAATTTATTTGCTTTTTTAAAAGTCTCAACATCTTGCTCAACCCCATCTAATTCCTGAGCAATTAAAGCTAATCTACTTGCAATAAATTTGGAAGTGTTTTCAGAAATAAAATTTTTATCTTCAGCAGCATCTTCATTATAAATCTGAATCATATTATCCAAAAAATCTTCTGCTTTTTTTGATACCGGATCAGAAATTGAAATATTAACAACACTACTAGTTTTACTAATTGGCTCTACCTTTAATTTTTTCCTAAAATCTTCTGTTAATTCATCCAATGAAATAACAACAATTTTGATAGCTTTATACCTTCCTGTGTGATTTTTTCCAAAAAAAGAAGTTTTAGTAACAACTAAATTTCCCACCTTCGTAGCTATTTTTTCGCCATACTTAAACTGACTCTTTTTAGGTATAATAAAATTTTCATTTTTTTCATTTTCTCCTTCAACCTGTAATTGAAAAGAATTTGAATTCAAAAGTTTACAGTTTAAAATAACATCCGTTTCGTTAAATTTATCTGTTTTATTAAAAAAATAAGCTTTTATAGGTGTATCTGCATAAATATCACGATCCACCACTTTTCCTTCTACATATAAAGCAACATTAAGATCTAATTCATTTATAGTACTTTCAACTAATGTTCGTGATTTTAAAATTTCAATTTCATTATCTACATTATTCTTCATACTTCCTCCTAATCCTAAATCAGCAAAAGCAGATAATTCAGAGAGCATTCCTCCTTTTTTTTCATCTTTTACTAATATGGTAGTACTTGCTTCATAAGCAGGAGTTGTATAACGCAAATATAAGAATGCTCCAATAAGACAAATAATAATACTAATCAAAAACCACCGCCAATGTATTAAATATTTATCAATTTGCTCTCTAAGATTAATGTCCTCGATGTCTTCATCTTTATTGCTTTTATAAAAATCTTTTTTTTGCATTTTATTGTTCTAATTTTATTTAAAGATTAAGACTGATAGTGATACTAATATAGATACTGCAGATATAATTACAGATGTATTAGGACCAACAACGGAAGAATTTACTTTTGTTTTGTTAGGCTCAACATATACGACATCATTTTGAGATAAATAATAAAAAGGAGAATTGATAAAGTCAGATTTTGTTATATCTACTCTATTAAATGACTTTATTCCATTAGTTTCTCTAATTACCAAAATGTTATCTCTTTTACCATATATTGTTAAATCTTTAGCCATACTAAGGGCTTCAATTAAAGTCACTCTTTCAGAATTTATCGGATATGTACCTGGCAAATTAACTTCTCCTTGTAACGAAATCTTAAAATTCATGATACGAAGATTTAAAATTGGGTTTTTAATATACGCACCAATCTTATTCTGCATCAGCTTAAGGACTTCTGTTCTTGTTAGTCCAGCAATATTTAATTTCCCTATTACTGGAAACTCAATATTGCCACCTTGATCAACCAAATATAACTGAACGGTTTCCTGCCCTCTAGTTACATCTAATCTATTTGAAGAAGCAATACTGTAGGTCTTTAAATTAAAAGGCAAAGCAACTTCAGGATCGTCAGCTGAAACAATAATCATTAACAAATCATCTGGCTGAATTTTAACTTCATAATTATTATCCTTCACTGAAGCCATAGCATCGATATTCTGATAATACACTATGTTTTTTTTTGAGCCACACGAAAACAATAAGAATAAAAATAATAAAAAACTGACGTTTTTTATAAAAAAAGAAGGTTTTAATGTCATTAGATTTAATTTAAGCTGGCAAATATAGGAATTTAAAAACTTTATTTTTACCTGGATTAGCATTTTGTACTTACAAACTAAACAGCTAAAATCTGTAAGAATCTTTATTTTAAGTTACCAAGAAGAACTAATATGCATTCTCTTCTCCTTTAAATACATTTATGATAGTTTTTATAATAATTTTTATATCTAATAATAAACTCCAATTTTCGATATACCAAATATCATATTCTACTCTATTTTCCATGTCAATAAGCTCTCTTGTTTCACCACGATATCCATTCACTTGAGCCCATCCAGTAATTCCTGGCTTTGCATATTGCCTTACTAAGTAATTATTTATTAATTCGGTATATTGTTTAGTATGATTTACCATGTGTGGTCTAGGTCCGACAACCGACATATCGCCCCAAAATACATTAAAAAACTGAGGAAGTTCGTCTATACTAGTCTTTCTAATAAATGATCCAAAACGAGTTACCCTGCTATCTCCTTTTCTAGCTTGTTTTTTATCAGATAAATTATTTACACGCATACTTCTAAATTTCAAGCATTTAAAACTTCTATTATCTCTTCCTGATCGCTCTTGTTGAAAAAAAATTGGTCCTTGAGACTCCAATTTAATGAGCAACATAACAATCGGAAACAACCATGGAAATACTAATAATATCACTGCAAGAGAAAAGCAAATATCAAATACTTTTTTCAAAAGTCGATTTACTGTAAACTCTAAAGGTTCAGGACGAAACATAAGTACGGGCGTATTTTCATAAAATGACATTTCGACCTTATTTGATTTTGTATACAATTGAAAATCTGGAATAAATTTAATTCGAACCATATGATGCTCGCAAATTTCTATTAATTTGTTAATGATAGTAATATTATCAATATGTAATGCAACATACATTTCATCAACTTCTTTATTCACAATAAAATCCTCAATAGCACCAAATCCTCCTAAAACTGGTGAGGAAATAAAAGCAAAATTATCAGTTCTTTCATCAAAAAAACCTAAAAATCGATAACCATATGTTAAATCTTTTGCCAAAATTTTACGCATTCGCTCACCAGTATCGTTTGCGCCAATTATAATAAAATTTCTAAAATTATACCCTTGAGATCTAATATATTTCAAAAGTTTCATTGATAAGTATCGAGACACCATTAATAAGGTAAAGAAAAAAATATAAAAATAGACCAATCTAAGTCTTGATATATCTGAATATTTTAAAAAAACAACAAAAACAGCAGTTAAGGCTGCATGAAAGATTATTTTTTTAATTGTTCTTCTTAGTATTGATTCTATAGGCTCTATCCTTATTATTCTATATGAATCACGATATAATAGTAATCCGATCCAAATTAAATTTGCCAATAATGAAACCGTTTGCACTTCTTTTAAAAAAAGCTTCTCTAAGTTGCCGAATCTTAAAAGCGCGGATAAAACAATTGCTAGATTTAATAAGATAACATCCCAAATAACAAACAAAAGCTTGAAATAGCGGGAAAAGTGAAATTGAGATAATTCATTTAAAATTTTCATATCAATTTGAAAGCTGCCTTGTTTTTGTTATATCTATAAAATGTTTTGCATATTCATCAACAATGATTTCCCAATCATAAATATTAATGATTTTCTTTTTGTTTTCAATTAACATTGCTTGAAAACGATTTTCAGTATAAATCGTATCTAATAAATTAAGAGTAACATCATTTGCATCCTTAAAATAAATTGCATCATCAGACAAAATATAACGATTAAAATCATTGTCATTTGCACAAATTAAACTATTTGAAGCCATAGCTTCTAACAAAGATGGATTTGTACCACCTACTGTATGTCCATGAAAATAAATATTTGAATAATACCGTAAATTATTCAATATATCAATATTATAGATTCCTCCAATAAATTTAATCTGTGAATTTTTAGAAAATTTATTTTTCAAATAGGTTCCATAAGAGGTCTCGTGATTACCAATAATTAAAAACGGACGTGATAAATTAGCCTTTGCAACACCATCTAAAATAATTTCAATACTATTTTCTGGTTCTAATCTAGCTATTAGCATATCGTATTTATTGGGCTCCAAATTGTAGCTTTTAAGAATTTCGCTATCATTATTCTCAAAAAGTGTTGCCCCATAAGCAATATAAGTAGAGCTTTTATTATATGTTTCTTTTAAATAATTCTGTATACCGATAGAGTCTGAAATAAGATGATCACTGTATTTAATCCCAAGAGATTCAGCATATCGCAAAAACTTTTTTACTTTATTAGAATATTTTGTTCTCTTCCATTCTAAACCATCCATATTAGTAGTCACCACCACTTTTTTAGGCATTAACCAACCCCAAACAGAACTACTCGTATAACCTAATTGTAAAACGATAGCACAATTTTGTTTCCTAACATTCAAGATACAGTTTAAATCATAAATAAACTGTCCGGCCGTACCCAATGTATGTTCAGGGTCGTAACAGTGAATTATTTGCACTCCATTCCACACTTTTTCCTGATAAGGGTGATTATGAGAATTATACACAATAACCTCAAAACCTCTTTTTACTAGTCCTAGGGCTAAATATTCAGCACATTGTTCAAAACCACCATAATGGTTAGGAATTCCTCTTGTTCCTATTATTGCAATTTTCATTGTTTTTTAATTAAAAGCGCTCAAAATATATCTCTATTTTAATTTACTTATGACTCTAGGAGTCAGATTATTAATATTACCAGTTATAATATCTTCTTCAGTAAATTTCAAAAATAAAATTTCACCAAAATATGGTCGTGATCTATCATAAACAACACAAATCTCTCCTTCTTCATTTTGTGCCACATCCGGATATGAAACCTCTCTACTATCTAATAATAATTTATAGGGCCATGTTTTTCCATTATCTGTCGATAAAAAAGCAGTTAATTTATTCCTAGTTAAACTATTGTTTAAAACAAACAAAAGATTTCCAGATTTTAATTTTCCAAAGAAAAATCTACTAGATGTAGTTGGTCCAAGATCATTATACTTTATAGGAGTTTCCCACGATTTACCTCCATCGAAACTTTTTGTAGTATAAATTCCATCGGTGGTCCTTAACATACATATTAGATAATTTTCGTCTAAGGCAACTATCATGTGTTCATCATAAGATCTTATTGAATTATTAAGATTTATTTTAGAAAAAAAAGATGGACCAATAAGCTCTCCTTTTCCATTGTAGTAACCATTATAAATGTATGCTCCATTATAGTCCTTAGAAACTATATAATTCCCTTTTTCATCAAAAACTCCAAGATTCCAAGCAGAAACAGGAAAAATAATTGTAGAATTATCAGTTCCTAAAATTGTAGGTTTAACATTCATTACACCATTAAAAAGTCTAATTGGTTTAGTGATTTGAATTTCATTGTTAACTTCTCTAATCTTTACCTTCCAAACACCTCCTGCACCAAAATCCCAAACCCCTTCAGTTTTTGTCCATGTTAAATTGAGATCATTAAATTTGTCATTCCAAAATGAAGGATCTATCATTCTTAAGGAATTTTCAGAAGGAGAAATTAATAATTTATTTGGGAGCCATGTTTGTCCCATATTCTCACTTATTGACAGCACAATATAGTTTCCTGGTAATTCTCCCTTTTCTCCCCCATACCAAGCAACAAATATTTTATTATTTTTAATTCCTATGCTTGGACAACCCTGCCATCCTCTTATTTTATCGTTAGGATTACTCATTTCATTATATTGAAATGTAGCTCTAGCTTCATAATCACTTTCTAGAGATGTATAATCATCGTGTACGCTAATTGAGTCTGAGACTGGTGGTCTAGAAGTTTCTGTATACTCTTTTTTGGTTACAAATATATCATCGCATGATGAAAAAAAAACTAACACATTAAATAGTAAAAGAAATATTTTTGGGCAAAATTTAGTAGTTATCATATTCAAATCATTAAAAAAATCAATATCTTATCAAAATTAATTATTTATTAAATCATTATATATCTTCATCAATTGTTCATAATGTTTTTGTGGAGAAAATTGGTCTTCTGCAAATTTTCTAGATGTCATTGACAACGTTAAATAATCATTTTTACTTAATGCATCTGCTTTTACAATTTTCGATCTCAATTCTTCTTCTGAACCTGCAGAAAAAAGAAATCCAGAAATATTTTCTATTACTATTTCTGGTATTCCACCAATATTAGCACCGATTACTGGTTTTCCCAAGGTCAATGCCTCTATTATAGCCATAGGATTGTTTTCATACCATTCAGATGGAGTTATTACAAAAGATGAATTTAAAATTACTGTTTGTAACTCCGCACCTTTTAAAAACCCTAAAAATTCAATATTACTCGTAGCTTCCGATTTTAATGATTCCATTTCCTCACCAGTACCTGCAATTTTTAATTGAATATCAGGTAATTTAGCAAATGTGCGTATTAATGTTTTCAATCCCTTCTCTTTTGATAATCTTCCGGAATATAAGAAATAATCTCCTTTTTTATTATTGGCGATTTTAGTATCCAATAAAGGATCAAAATTATAGAGATGTGAAGTAATATCTTTTAATTCTTTCTTGTACTTATTATGGATAACTGCAGAAAATTTGCTTACAAATATTAAACGGTCAAACATTTTATGTATAGGATAAAACGAGTCCCGATAGTAAGCTTCTAATGCAAATATAGTACTAAATAATCTACTCCCCTTAACACATTTATTTATAATAGCCTCATAATGTTTTTTCCCTTCACATTTTTCACAAACCTCATTTTTATTATTTAAAAACAGATAAGCAGAACAAACAAACTTATAGTCATGAACAGATACCACAATAGGTATTTTGTATTCTTTTAATACCTTTAAAATAGAAGAGGTAAGGCTTCCATAAAAAATATGCAAATGAGCTACATCTGGCCTTTCAACTTCAATTAATTCCTTTAATCTTTGCTCAGCGTCTTTATTGTAAAAAAAAGATGGCATGTTCGTTATTTTTTGAATTACCGATTGTTTAGTAAAATCATTATTTGATGCAAAATAACTAGATTCAGAAGATAATTCATTTTCATCAAAATCCATTGCAAAATGAATGACTTTATGTCCATGTTCTTTAAGCAAATTTGTAGTATTAAAATAAACACTGTCAGAACCACCTCTAACATAATGATATTTATTAATTTGAAGTATTTTAAGCATTATTTATAATATTATTTTGGGCAAGTCGATGTAATACAATTAAAGTTAATGGAGAATATGTAAAAAAACCATTTGTAAAAACTAGGACAAGAAAAAGAAAAAGCGAAATAAGGTCTTTATATGTGGTTAAATATTTATAAAAAGAGAACACATATATAAATACACCAAAAGCACCTAATGAAAAAAGTATATCTAATATATCATTATGCATCCAAATTGCTACTCCAATTTTTCTATTATTAAACTCGTATGAAGATCTTGGTCCTCTTCCAATAATATTTTGAAAGGAAATCCCATCTTGCTTCACCTGCTCAAACAAATTAAACCAAATTATGCTTCTACTTGCAGTATATTCATCTTGACCTTGTTTATTTGTATTGAACGTATTTGAAATCAGTGTATCAATTTTTTCAAAAGATTTATTATTTATAGATCCAATGGCTAAATATAGAAATAAAGAAGCTAATAAAATTTTAAAGACAATCGTGGCTTTTTTATTTGTATTAATAGTACGAAAATACGATAATGATGAAATCAAAATTGCCAAAAATCCAGATCTAACACCAACATATATTCCTGCTAAACCAATAAATATAGTAACTAAAAATTTTTTTTTATTTATAAAATAATAAAGCAAAAATGCACAATAATACGAAAACTGATGTGGAATTATAAATCCAACTAAATAGAAACGATCTTCATAGAATTTTTCAGACGAAAAATAATAATATAAAAATATTAGAGAAATCGAAAAACAAATCAATATTTTTTCTTGATTTTTCGATAATTCTTCAATCTTAGAGTCCGTAAAAAACAACAACAAGCTACATGTAATTACGATATTAATCATGTAACTAGCATTATTAGCAAACGAATTTTTAAAAAATAACGAATAAAAAACTAATACCAGTAAGAGAAACAACTGCTTTTTTTCAAATCTACTTTTATAAATAATTATAATGAAGACAACAATGTTTACATAAGGTATAAGGCTATTCCCTACTGTATATTCTAAAACGTCTTTTGCTCCCGATAAATAAAACTCTAAGAATTGAATTATCGGTATAATTAATATAAAGATTAATAATTCAGAATTCCTGAGTAACGGTTTATATTGGCGCATTATTTAACTAAGATTAAAGAATAATTGTTTATATTTTTTCCTTAAAATTATTTGAGAAAATTGAAGCTTTGGAGATAATAAAATAGATATTAATCTAAAAAATAAAGCTAGGTATATATATTTCTGTTTAATTTCAAGATATTTCATATGAAAAAAAGATGATAACTTATAGAAAAATAAAGAAAGTGATGATACGGTTATTAATTTATTGTAATTCTCTTCAGAATGACTATCTATATTTCCATTGATAATCCTCTCGAGTGATAATTTTTTAATATAATGAATCGATTTGTATTGAATCAAACCCGACGAAGTAATAGTATTTCCATTTCTAATTCTTTGTAAATATAATGATGATTGTAAATTTGCTAAAACAAACCCATTATCAATGGATCTCAAAATAAAATCATAATCTTCTACTGTTGGAACTCTATATTTAATTAATTTATCGTAAACATTTTTTCTAGCAAGCCAGATATGAAGTATTGGGGAAACATATTTACTTGCTCTGACTATATCTTTATGCTTTTCCAAATATTTTTCTTCTTGTATAACCTTTCCATTTTCATTGATCATAATAACATTAAGACCTACTAAATCAATTTCTGGATTATTTAATAAAAAAAAATATTGCTTTTCAATTCTTTCAGGTAAACTAATATCATCACCATCCATCCTTGCATAGTACTCACCTTTTGCTTGTGAAATAGCAAAGTTAAGAGTATCTACAATTTTTTTATTTTCTATATTTCTAAAGAGCCTTATTCTTTTATCAATGGATGCAAGATTTAATAAAATTGCATATGTATTGTCTGTAGAGCAATCGTCAACAATAATAATTTCAAGATTTTTATACGTCTGATCCATTATACTTCTAATGGCTTCTTCAACAAAATTTTCTACATTAAATGTTGGTATTAATACAGAAATTAGTGGTTGGGCATCACAATATGTTAACATTTATAATTTATTGAAATATTAATTGTTGTTTCTAGATTGAACAAATTCTTCTATATTGAAATCATTAAATCTAGTATAATTTTTATACTTTAAATCATCTTTCCATAGATAAGCAAATGAAAAAGCTTCATGTCCAAATGATTTTGCATAAAATAAAAGTGAAGTTGTAAAACCATAAACTTTTAGATTCTTTGTATACAAAAATATTTTTTCCATAATTACATCATCTTCAATTAAATTGACAATAGTATATTTTTCTAGAATTTTAATTATTTGCTTTCTATTTTCTGTATTTTGATATGGATGAAATTTAAGATAAACCTCTTCGACATTTAATTTATTAGCCATTAATTCTATGCTGTCAAAAAAAACAGAACTATTTAAATTATCTTGTTCTATTATACTTTCTAACAAAACAATACTCGCATGGTCTGGTATTGGTCTTGAGCTTATTACTTGATCTTGATATATTTCAATAACTTGCTTTTCGTAATCCGTAACATATTGGAAACTTTTTGAAGAAATACCATAAAATACAGGTAATGTTTTTTTAGTAAAATATTTTAATTCACTATTAGAGCTAACCCTGAAATATCTATTTTGCCCCCATAGACCTGTCTTGTTAAAAATTAATGAGATTAATTTCTTTTTAATATTTATTTCGGGGTTATATAAACGATATGATAAACAATTAGAACCTTCTTCCATTATGTTTATTTTATAGCATTTTTTATTACTCCCCAGAATTTGAAAAAGAGGATGAGCAATGTGAGGTAAATAAATATGATATAAATCAATATTTGCATTATTCAATTTTTCGTCAATTCTCTTTATTAAGTACCACTTTAAGAAAAAATTTGAATAACTTGTGTTATTTAACAATTCGAATTCCGTATTTAAATCTATCTGCGAAGTAACATCGATTTTATAATTTCTTGTAGAAATAAAAAATATTTCCTCTTTTTTCAATGAAAGGTTTTCTATTATACTTTGTGCTACAATATAAGTTATGTGAGTATGTACTAAAAAAACATGTTTCATTCAAATAGAATATAATTAATATAAAAATAAAGAAATAATAGAAAATATAATAAGTAAAATTAAGGACGGTATACTTACCGTCTTTTCAAAATTCCAGAAAGATTCATTACCTAAAGATTTATAAGAATATAATGCCGTAAACCAGCAATAAAAGCATAAATGTCCAAAAATCATTCCTACAGGAATTGCATATATTCCAACATAATTACTTAAAATTAATGAGGATATAATGAATATTAAACCAGATATGCCATCTGCAATATGAGATATTACATTATTAGTTGTTAAATAGACTTGGATATGCATTGCCCCAAAACGATGTGTAAAGAAGGCCCATCCTAATGCAGCCCAAATTCCCATACTAACAAATGAAACTTCAGAATTAATTAACAATAAAAAAGGTTTGATTAAAATTGAAGTTAAAATGAACCCTGCAATAAAAACCAAATGACTTAATCTCATTCCTCTTTTTATTGTTGCCTTCAATGAAATCATATCATTTTTAACTCGAAATATTGCTAATATTGGTAATTTGCTATAAAATGGAGCCATTGAAATCTCTCTAATTTGAGTTATCAATCTAATCGCTAATAAATATGACGCTACAGATGCTGAATTTCCAAATTGAGCATATATAATAGATGTAATATTTGTTACCCCGGCAGACATTAACCCTCCTATTCCGCTACGCCAAGCAGGATCCCAAATTTGTTTGAGAATCTTCCTATCGATTGGTTTATTTGAATTTAATCTTGAAAAAAATCCATTATCAATGTTTTTACATAGAATCCAATCTCTTATCGAAGATACAATTAACCAAAATTGATTAGCAATAACTAAATTTAATAAAGAAGGCGCCCATAATAGTACTATTATACTACTAATGATAGCACCTAAAGATGTTAACGTTTCGACCCTTCTTACTAATGCAATTTTATTTAAACCTTCGAGAAAGTTCATGTAAGAACGTGAAAAAAAACTAATACAAGATGCCATGATAACTATTCCCCATGCAATCCAAGCTAGGTTAGGCGAACTAACATTAGATACCGGTTTTACCATTGACCAAGTTCCAATTGTAGCCATTAATAAAAAAACTATCAATGTTAATCTCCTATATAGAAACATCATAGTACTTATAATAGAAGATAAAAGATCAACATTACATTCATTAATTTCAGTTATTTCTTGTTTAATTGTAAACGTTCCTAAATCTTTAGCACCACCATAAGCAAACGATATAATCCTTGAAAAAGTTTGACGAAATCCAAAATCCGCTAACGATTGTATTCCAATAATTGTAGAGAATAAGTACCATAATACAATATCCTCAGGGCTAAATTTTTTTAAAATAAGAGGCAAAATACCAACAAGAGTAATAGCTTTTGTTGAATAACTCATCCATGTCATTAAAGTAGGAGAATTCCAAAAGTTATGTCTCTTTAAATTATAATTTAGATTTAATACTTTCACTTAATTATTTTAAAAAATTAAACAATTCCAAAACTATTATTATAAAACAATCATCAATTTCATGAGTTAATTTGCGTAAATTATCGATTGATTGTCTACACATATTATTTTTTTGATTTGGAATCAATTAAATTTGAGAATTATTTAAGAAAAAGAATAATGATATAAATATTGCTTTCAGGTTATATTTTCTTTAGTTTGCTAAAACTATCAATATAGTTATAAGAATCTTTAAAGGAATTGTTATTGTAACCAATAAAACTGATTTCATTTATTTCCGCAGCTTCTAAATCATTAAAAGAATCACCAATCAAACATGTTTCTTCTTTTATATAGTTATTATCAGCTAATAGTTTCTTTACTAACTCTATTTTTGGAGTTGGCGAACCATTAATTGAAATAAAATATTTTGACAATCCTAATGTTTTGCAAATATGTCGTAATTCATCTCCATCAGAGCCAGAAACGATATGCATATTATACTTCGTGTAATTTTCTTTTATGAATTTTACAGTATCTTCTATTAATAAACTTTCATCTAAAAGGTTTTGTAACATTACCACCGAAAACTGTTCTGCAAGTAACTTAATTTCAGAATCTGTAATCAATTCTTTCCTTAATTCTTCAAAAAAATATCTAAACTTATTATAACGGGAAAGCCCTCCATTACTTCTATGATACTCCATTAAAAGAGATACTTGTTCTTGAGGATAATTTTTCAAAACAATTTCAAAACCCTTATCACGAACTGGCATGGAATCCATTATAACACCGTCAAAATCCCATAAGATCGTTTTAATTTTATCCATTTATACTTTTGTAAATTAATTCAGCCAAATCAAAATCATGTTCCCAATCAACATCAAATGATTTATAACCACTCTGTTCCATCAAAAAAGGTTTAAGTCCGATTCTATCTTCATTCTTTAAATACACATTTTTAGAAGCAATAAAAAAAGCGCTATCAATTTCGTACAAAGGCATTAGGTCCTGCGTTCTTGGCCACTTAATATCTGTTAGTCTATTAATTAAGTCGTTCTTCTCTTTTGACCATAAAAAGTTTTGAATTGTTTTTACACTCATTAAAGAATCATAATCCTCATCTAAAGATTGAAAATATGTTTTTATTGCATTATCATAATCTTCAGACATTACAAAAGGTGAAGTAACATGTGTCCATAAAATATGCGACATATTACATATTGAAGGAACATATTTAACTAAATCAATTAGATTTGTACTGCTTGATGCTAGTTCATCTGGACGCTCAATAACCTTTAACCTATTTTCTCTAGAAGCTAATTTAGTTCCATACTCTAAAGAAGCATCATCATTAGATGACAAAACAATTTCGTGCACTAATTCTGTTTTTAGAAGCTGATCTAATTTTATCTCTAATAACCCATTATTAACATCGCAAAATTTTCTGGTATTTTTATTTAATACTCTTTCGCTCCCTTTTCTGGTTGGTAAAAAAACACTTATTGTTTCCATACTTTATAATTCAGAATAAACTGATTCTTGGATTAGACCATTATATTTTGTCGGAGTAAAAGACTTTAACTTAAACACATTTTTTGAAAAATTTTCAAACAAATATTCATTTTCATTAAATAATTCCAATTTATTTTGATCAATTTCAGCATTATATCCATCATATCCACAAACTATTGCTTCTTTAACTTTCATCTCCTTAATAAGCTGCAATAGTAGTGATGTAATTGAACTTTTAAATTTATCCGTAATGTTAATTTCTGAAAGCTGATATGAATTTAATTTAAAGTTTTTGGGTATATATGTTCCCATTGTACGAGGATAAGGTGGCAATATTGCTATTCTTTTATTAGGTATTGAGTTAAATATCTTTTCTAATCTATGTCCTTCATTTCCAGCCAAACAATGAAACTGTCTATTAACACATTCATTAAAAAAACTAACATTTCTTGAACTAGAATGGATAATTACAGTATCTGGGTTTAATAATAAATAACTCTTAATTGCATCAATATGTTCCCCAACACTATTTCCTCCTCCAACAATTAAAGCTTTCTCATATATTTCATTAGGCTGGTATACTGCTAATTTTTCATTATCTTTTAATCCTTTTGATTGATTGCTCAAAGCTCTTATTATACTATTAAAAGAGTAATATCTTTTAGAAACCCACTCCATTACATCTTTTTGTGGTAATGAATTTGCTCCAGAAACCATATAAGGCAGATTTGTCCCCCATTCGTATTCTTTTTGCAATTGAGTAAAAGCATCTGTAACAGAAGAAAGAGCATTAAAATCAACATCCAGATCTTCTTTTTGATTTAAAGCTGTTAATAAAAGCTCCGTTTTTAAATTTCCAGCACCTCTTCCCATTCCTGTAATGGTTGCATCTACCATATCTGCACCACATTCAATCGCTGTTAAGGCATTTATAAGAGCTAATTCTAGATTATTATGTCCATGAAAACCAATTTTAGTTTTCATCTGCGAACGTACCAATGTATAGATTTCTTTTACATCATTTGGATAAACTCCACCATAAGAATCGACCATATAAAAATAATCCGCTACTCCATCTACGTGCTTTAAATTAGATAAAAATTCGGGTAAATTTTTCCATTTAGACATATACATTACATTGAAACCAACTTCAAATCCCATTGATTTAACTTTTTTTGCTAAATCTATCGCTCTTAATAACTGCTCAGGATCGATTGCTATTCTTACCATTGTAATGATCCCTAAACATGGTTTCAATAATTCTTCAACGGTTTCTAACTGAATGTTTTTTTCATCAAGAATAATAACTAATTTTTTATTAGATAGTTCCGATATTTTTTTTAGCACAAAATCTGGACAATAAAAATATTCACCATAGTATCCCGAAAGTTTAGGACTTCTATAACCAACTTCTAGGTAGTCTAATGGCAAATTATTCATTGCAGTGAAATATGACTCTACTAAATGTTTATCAAAATCCCAATTAGTATAATAACCTCCATCTCTTAATGTACAATCTAATATTTTCATATTTGTTTTTATATTTCATTGATTTACTAAATACCAGCAAATCAAATTAATTATTTCACTCTGTTAAATTCTTTTACAGGTATCTCTTTTCTCAATCCTCTACTAAAAAAACGATGATCACGTATATTGTAATACAATTCTATTCTTTTTTCTTCACAATAAACACCTCCTGTAAAATTTGTGTCTTTATATTCGTCTCCTAGAACGGAAACATAAATTTTAAAAGAACGCAAAATATCATCTAGATCTTGTTCTGTTACATTAAGGAAAAATTTCATCTAGAAATTTACATCCTTATAAGTTGTAATATATTATATTTTTACAACTGTTTGAATGGATGTTTTTTTTCGGGACCATCTAATGTGAGATTTATTTGGAGACCAACAATTAAATAATCAAATTGCCTTTTGCTTCTTCTAACATTTTTATGTGACCTGCATGCAACAAATAAAAAGCACTAAAAGTAATTCCTATTTTCATTTTTCTGCTAAAATCTTATTATTAAGACACAGCTTCGCTATTCTAACTCACATTAATGAATCAGGAAACTACAATTGCTGCAAATATATTCACAATTATCATACTTTAAAATGTTGGTTTTACAACAAAATGTTACAGAATAATAACAATTGATTTATTTTACTGAAAATCAACTACATATATTAAAAATCAAAAGAATTTTTACTGTTTTTTTTGCAAAAGTAGCATATCATAATTAATTTAAAAAATCAATATTACAGAAATGTCTTATTGTAATACTTTAAAAACTTTAAATTAACTTTTAAAAATAATACAAAGCATTAAAAACGGTATCTTGTAAAAATATTGCATTAGATAACGTTAAAACTTATATACAGGCATATTAAGTTTTAAATATTTAACACTGATTCTATTTTAAAATCTTAGATTTGGGGGCGAAAAGGTAATATATTACAATGAAAAAACTACTCTTTTTTTTCTTTATATACACAATAACTATTCATGCTCAAATTTCTGGTTGCACAGATTCACTTGCAAAAAATTACAATTCAGAAAGTATAGAAAATAACGGCAGTTGTTTATACGAAAATCTAAAGGTAAGACCTCAACATTCGATTAGATTAAGCGATTCTATTAAAGAAACTTCGGGACTAATTGCTTTCGATAATTTATTATGGACACACAATGACGATCACGATACAACGCTTTACGGCTTAGATTCTTTAGGAAAAATTCGAAAAAAAATCAAACTAGACAAAGTAATCAATCATGACTGGGAAGAAATTTCACAAGACAGTACACATTTATACATTGGAGATTTCGGAAATAATTATCAAGGAAACCGGACTGATTTACATATTCTAAAAATTGACAAAAGAGATTTCTTAAATGGAAATCCTATTATTAATACCATTTCATTCTCATATTCTGACCAAACTAATTTTAATCCTCAAAAGGGAAACACGACAAATTTTGATTGTGAAGCTTTTATTACTACAAAAGACAGTATTTATTTATTTTCGAAACAATGGAGTTCTTCTAAAACAAATATTTATGTTTTACCAAATATACCCGGAAAACATATTGCCCAATATAAAGAAACCATTAATACTGAAGGACTAGTAACTGGTGCAACTTATTTAGAAACAAAGAAGCTAATTGTACTTTGCGGTTATTCTAAAACTGGAAAAACATTTTTATATCTTTTATATGATTTTAAAGATCATAATTTTTCGACTGGAAATAAACGAAAAATAAATCTCAAACTTCCATTTCATCAAATTGAAGGCATTGCTACTAAAGATGGATTGCATTATTATTTAACAAATGAAAGTTTAGTTAGAAAACCAATTTTAAATATTCCACAGCAAATTCATTATTTAGATTTAAGTTCTGTATTAAATTCCTATCTCCATAAATAATTCGCAAATCGCGAGATAATAGTTTACTTTTGCAAAAAAGTTATGTTTTCTAAAACATTCATAACTTATAATTTATAACTCATAATTACAAAGTGAATTACTTATCTGTAGAAAATATATCGAAGTCGTTTGGGGAAAGAACCTTATTTGACAACATCTCTTTCGGAATCAATAAAGACCAAAAAATTGCTTTTATTGCCAAAAATGGTTCTGGTAAAACAACCATTATGAGCATTATTAATGGATTGGACGAACCAGATACAGGTCAGGTTGTTTTGAGAAAAGGAATTAAAATGGCTTTTCTTTCGCAAGACAATAATCTTCAGGATGAATTGACGATTGAAGAAAGTATTTTCGCTTCAGATAATGAAACACTTAAAGTGATCGAAGCCTACGAAAAAGCATTAGAAAATCCTGATGATGAAGAAGCCTATCAAAAAGCTTTTGACGGAATGGATCAGCATAATGCGTGGGATTTTGAAACGCAATACAAACAGATTTTATTTAAATTAAAACTGGAAGATTTTAAACTTAAAGTAAAAAATCTTTCGGGAGGGCAAAAGAAACGTCTTTCGTTGGCTATCATTTTGATTAACCGCCCTGATTTATTGATTTTGGATGAGCCAACCAACCACTTAGATCTTGAAATGATCGAATGGCTTGAAAGTTATTTTGCCAAAGAAAATATTACGTTGTTTATGGTAACGCACGACCGTTTCTTTTTGGAGCGTGTTTGTAACGAAATCATTGAACTTGACAACGGAAAATTATACCAATACAAAGGAAATTATTCTTATTACTTAGAGAAAAAAGAAGAAAGAATTACTTCTGAAAATGCCAGCGTTGACAAAGCTAAAAACTTATTTGTAAAAGAATTGGAATGGATGCGCCGTCAGCCAAAAGCGAGAACGACAAAATCTAAATCGCGTCAGGATGATTTTTATCTAATTAAAGAAAAAGCGCAAAGCCGAAGAAAAGAAAATAAAGTTGAGCTTGAAATCAATATGGAACGTATGGGAAGCAAGATTATTGAGCTTCACAAAATTTCTAAAAAGTTTAAAGATCACGTTATTCTTGATAATTTCAGTTTTGATTTTCAGCGTGGTGAGCGTATCGGAATTATTGGTAAAAACGGAACTGGAAAATCAACTTTCTTAAATCTTCTTACCGGAACACTTCCCCTTGATAGTGGTCGTGTTGTAAAAGGTGATACAATTAAAATTGGATATTATACGCAAAGCGGAATCAATCCGAAACCGGGTCAGCGTGTTATTGATATTATCAAAGAATACGGCGAATTTATTCCACTTGCAAAAGGTAGAATGATTTCGGCTTCACAATTGTTAGAACGTTTTCTTTTTGATGCTAAAAAACAATATGATTATGTAGAGAAATTGAGCGGTGGAGAATTAAAACGTTTGTATTTATGTACCGTTTTGATTCAGAATCCTAACTTTTTGATTCTCGATGAGCCAACAAACGATTTAGATATCGTTACATTAAACGTTTTGGAAAGTTTTCTTTTAGATTATCCAGGATGCCTATTGGTAGTTTCTCACGACAGATATTTCATGGATAAAATTGTCGATCATTTATTTATCTTTAGAGGAAAAGGTGAAATCGAAAATTTCCCAGGAAATTATTCTGATTTCAGAGCTTATGAAGACAGTGCCGATGTTGCCCAAAAGGAAGAAAACAAAGCCGAAAAGAAAGATTGGAAACAAAATAATCCGACTGGAAATCTAACTTTCAACGAACAAAAAGAATATCAAAAACTGGAAAGAGAAATTAAAGATTTAGAAATCGATAAAACTAAAATCGAACAATTATTCTCTGACGGAAAAGTTGCAGACGCTGATATAGAGAAAAAAGCAAACGAATTACAAAACATCATCAATAAAATAGATCAGAAAGAAGAACGTTGGTTTGAGCTTTCGGCTAAAATTGAAGGATAATATTTTTTGTTTCCAGTTTTTTTGTTTCAGGTTTCAGGTTTCAAGTTTAGAATTGAGATTTTAAACATTAGTCAAAAGTTTAGTTTGTCATTGCGAGGAACGAAGCAATCTCATTTGCAAATCAAAGTTGCATGAAAGTGTTAGTGAGATTGCTTCGTTCCTCGCAATGACAAAATGAAAAAATAAAAAAATGCTACATATTATATCGTCATATCTAAAATTCCTCTGGCATTCTAAGAACGAACACGCCGTTCATTCTCCATTTGTATTTAATTTATTGACAAAATGTTTTTACGATAAAAAGTCAAAACCAGAATATTCGATTTTAAAAAAATATCGAAAATCACTTTTAGAAAACAAAAACTTTATTGAGGTTACAGATTTTGGAGCGGGTTCAAGAGTTTTCAAATCAAATACCAGACAAATATCTAAAATTGCTAAAACTGTCGGCATTTCTCCAAAACGTGCTGAATTATTATTTCGTGTAGTACGTTATTTTGAACCAGAAAGTATTTTAGAAATCGGAACTTCTTTAGGTTTAGCAACTTCTGCCCTGGCTTTAGGAAATCCAAAAGCAAAAGTAATTACTTTAGAAGGTTGTCCAAACACAAGTTCAGTTGCTCAAAATCAATTAGAGAATTTTGAATATAATAATGTAAATACAGTTGTAACCGAATTTGAAACTTATTTTAGAGATTTAAAGACAGATCTAAAACCTGAAAATTTAAACTTTGATCTTATTTATTTCGATGGAAATCATTCTAAAAAAGCAACTTTAGCTTATTTTGAACTTTTATTGCCAACAATTACTAATGATTCTGTTTGGATTTTTGATGATATTCATTGGTCTTTAGAAATGGAAGAAGCCTGGCAAATCATTAAAACTCATCCAAAAGTAAAAGTAACGATTGATACTTTTCAATGGGGATTTGTTTTCTTTAGACGCGAACAGGAAAAAGAACATTTTATTATTAGAGCATAAAAAAATGGCAACCATTTCTGATTGCCATCTCTTCTACAATTTTTTTATTTTTTAAGCTGAAATTATTTTTTAGCTTCTTTATTTTCTTCAGACTTAGCTCCCATTCTGTTTACAGTATACATTGGAGCAAATTTGATTTTTAAACCTGCAATTTTTCTATTATCTTCAGATGTAAGACCTTCTTTTTCAACTGTATTTTTACGGCTGTCAAGTGCTTCGTACATCAATTTAATTTCATCCCAGTCTTCACGAGAATAACTGTCTTTGTTATTTTCAACTGTATGTACAAATTGTTGGTAAACACTATGAATATTTTGAGCGTTTACCCATGCAAAACTCATATCATCACCAATTTTTCCTTCTCCAAATAACGCATTACGCAATTGTTGTTTAGGACTTGGTGCTGGTGGGGCAAAAACGGTGGTCATTTCATTCTTAAATTCTTCGTATTTCGTTTTACTTGTATTTATTTTTTCAGTCTCAGCAGTATTATCTTTAAGATCCGCTAATGCTAACTGAGCATTTTCTGCTCTTCTGTTATATTCAGCATCAACGTCTTTCCAATTTGCTTTTAGATCATCTGCTTTAACATTCTTAACCGAATCGACGTAGGTTACATAAGAGTCGATTGTCTTTTTTGCATTTTCCTGCTTTTCATCTTTACACGATGTAAAACCTAAAGCCACTAATGCTATTCCTGCGAAAATTTGTATGTTTTTCATAATTCTGATATTTTTAATTATTAGATATTCAAATTTACTTAATCAATCATCTAAATAAATTACATTATTATCATGTTTTTAAAATTAAAAACATTTAAAAACTGTAAAAAACACAAAATAATGATAATTATACAATACACATCAAAAAAGATATAACAGTTTTCTGTTTTAAAAACGTATTCTTTTAAATTTTTATTTTGTAGACCTTTTGTAACAAAATTCAAAACTAAACTACTTACCAATTATTGAAAAGTGTTTCGTACTTTTAAATCCAAAATTGTAAAAAGCAAATGGCAGAACCATTAATTAAAATAACAGACATAAAACGAGATTTTGTTCTGGGCAACGAGATTGTATATGTTTTAAAAGGAATTGATTTAAAAATAGAAAAAGGCGAATATGTTGCTTTAATGGGACCGTCTGGATCTGGAAAATCTACTTTAATGAATCTGCTTGGCTGTCTCGACACTCCTACTTCTGGACGTTATGTTTTAAACGGAAAAGATGTCAGCCAAATGCGTGATGATGAATTGGCCGAAATTAGAAATAAAGAAATTGGTTTCGTTTTTCAGACATTTAATCTTTTGCCAAGAACAACAGCTTTAGATAATGTGGCTTTACCTATGATTTATGCCGGACATTCTAAATCTGAACGAGTGGCACGTGCAACAGAAGTTTTGAAACAGGTAAATCTATCCGATAGGATGGACCATCAGCCCAATCAGCTTTCTGGAGGACAACGTCAGCGTGTTGCCATTGCCCGCGCTTTGGTCAATAAACCTTCTATTATTCTCGCCGATGAACCTACAGGAAACTTAGACAGTAAAACTTCTGTAGAAATCATGAAACTTTTCGGAGACATTCATGCACAAGGAAACACTGTTATTCTAGTAACTCACGAAGAAGATATTGCTGCTTATGCACACCGTATAATCCGTCTACGTGACGGTTTGATCGAAAGCGATACAACGAAGTGATTGTAGAGATTTAGATTATTTATTTTGCTTTAAAACATTAATTAAAAATGAAAAAAATCAGTTGCTTTTTTATTTTATTTTTTACCATTTCATTTAACGCTCAAAATAAAACGTTTTACAGATTAATTCAATATGCAGAAAAAACACCAGAATCCCAAACCAAAAACATTCCTGCATTAAGCAAGTATCTTGCAAAAGGAGCAAAAACAAAAAAAGAACTTGTACAATTAATATATTATTGGATAGCATTAAATATTGAATATGATACTGAGGCATTTCAAAACAATACTATAAACGATGTCACTGCAGAAACAACTTTTTTAAATAAAAAATCTGTTTGCTCAGGTTACTCTATTTTATTTAAAGAGATCTGCGATAATTTAAGAATAAAATGTGAAGTCATAAATGGTTATTCAAAAGGGTACAAATACAACGGAGAATATTTAGATAAGACAAATCATGCATGGAACGCTGTTAAAATCTATGACAAGTGGGAATTTATAGATGCAACCTGGGGCGCAGGAGAATGTTTTGAGAATTCAAATGGAAAATTAATCTTTGAAAAACAATTATGCTTACGTTACTTGTTAGACAATCCTGAAGATTTTATTTTAGAACATTTACCAGAAAATTCGGAATGGCAGCTTTTAGAAAAGCCAATTACTATGGATTATTTTTTTAGTGCAGAAATGGAACTAAAAAGGATAGATCGAAATGGAATAATTATTAATTAAAATCTAAAAAACTTAATCCCTTTGCAACTTAGAACTTTAGCACCTCAAAAAAAATGAAAGTATATACAAAAACAGGAGACAAAGGAACAACAGCTCTTTTTGGCGGTACCCGAGTTCCTAAAGATCATATTAGAATCGACAGTTATGGAACTGTTGATGAACTTAACTCTTATATAGGCCTTATTCGCGATCAGGAAATTAATTATCATTATAAAGCTGTTTTAATAGAAATTCAAGACCGATTATTTACCGTTGGCGCCATTTTGGCAACTCCACAAGAAAAAGAAGTTCTAAAAAATGGAAAACTTCGGTTAAAAAATCTTGGAATTATTGATTCTGATATCGAATTATTAGAAAATGAAATTGACACAATGGAAGATAGCCTTCCGCAAATGACTCATTTTGTTTTACCAGGAGGACATCAAACTGTGTCATATTGTCACATTGCGCGCTGTGTTTGCCGTCGCGCCGAACGATTGGCAGTACATTTAAGTCATAATGAACATGTTCCCGAAATCGCAATTCAGTATTTAAACCGACTTTCTGACTACCTTTTTGTCTTGGCACGGAAGTTGTCGTCTGACCTAAAAGCGGAGGAAGTAAAATGGATTCCGAGGAAATAAATTTTCTTTAAATTCCAATTTTTTGAAATCCAAAATTCTAACAAAAACAAAACCCTTTTTGGGATTTTGAAATTATAAAATTTGAAATTTTACAGTCCATTTTTGGAATTTGGAATTTGATTTTTGGAATTTAACAAGAGACGTTCTTAAATTTTATTAAAATAAATCAAAATTTACTTGTCTTTTTCAGTAAAAAATTTATTTTTGCACAAACTAAACAGATAACAGATGTATTGGACATTAGAATTAGCATCTTATTTAAGTGATGCGCCATGGCCTGCTAACAAAGACGAACTTATAGACTACGCTATTAGAGCTGGTGCTCCATTAGAAGTAGTAGAAAACCTTCAGTCTATCGAAGATGAAGGCGAGATATATGAATCAATGGAAGAAATTTGGCCTGATTATCCAACGGACGAAGATTATCTTTGGAATGAGGATGAATATTAAAAAATAAACCAAAGAAAAAGTCTCTCGTTAAGGAGACTTTTTTTTTGGTTCAAAATACACATTTACATAAAATAGAAATACGATAGATCATGAGTTTCATAAACAGTATTATTAAAGTCTTTGTAGGTGACAAGTCACAGAAAGATGTCAAAGCTTTACAACCTTACTTAAACAAAATTAAAACATTCGAAACCAGCTTAATGGGTTTGTCTCACGACGAACTAAGAGCTAGAACCGTATTTTTTAAAGAGAGAATAAAAGAAGCAAGAGCAGACAAAGATGCTAAAATTGCTTCGCTTAAAGCGGAAGTTGAAAACATCGAAGACATTGACAAAAGAGAAGATCTTTATGATGCTATTGATGCTCTTGAAAAAGAAGCGTATGAAATCTCAGAGAAAACTTTATTAGAAATTCTTCCAGAAGCTTTTTCTGTTGTTAAAGAAACGGCTCGTCGTTTTAAAGACAATTCTCATATTGAAGTTACTGCAACTCCAAAAGACCGTGAATTTTCTGCAACAAAACCTTATATCACTATTGATGGTGATAAATCTGTTTGGGCAAACAAATGGAATGCTGCAGGTAAAGAAATTACCTGGGACATGATTCATTATGATGTTCAGTTAATTGGTGGAATGGTTTTGCATGAAGGTAAAGTTGCCGAAATGCAAACAGGTGAAGGTAAAACTTTGGTTGCAACATTACCACTTTATTTAAATGCTTTAACTGGAAACGGAGTACACTTAGTAACGGTGAATGATTACTTGGCAAAACGTGATAGTACGTGGAAAGCACCTTTATTCGAATTCCACGGTTTAAGTGTTGATTGTATTGATAATCACCAGCCAAGTACAGAACAAAGAAAAAAAGCATACGACGCAGATATCACTTACGGAACTAATAACGAATTTGGTTTTGACTACTTAAGAGATAATATGGCTCATTCTCCTGCAGATTTAGTGCAGAGAAAACACAATTATGCTATTGTCGATGAGGTCGATTCTGTATTAATTGATGATGCAAGAACACCGCTTATTATTTCAGGACCAGTTCCTCAGGGAGATCGTCATGAATTTAATGAATTGAAACCAAAAATCGAAAACCTAGTTGCACAACAACGTCAGTTAGCGAATGGTTTCTTAGCAGAAGCTAAAAAATTAATCAAAGAAGGAAATACTAAAGAAGGAGGATTCTTATTATTAAGAGCTTACAGAAGTTTACCTAAAAATAAAGCATTAATTAAATTTTTGAGTGAAGAAGGAATCAAACAATTGCTTCAAAAAACTGAAAACCAATACATGCAGGATAACAATCGCGAAATGCATAAAGTGGATGAAGCTTTGTATTTTGTAATTGAAGAAAAAAACAATCAGGTAGAATTGACAGATAACGGTATTCAATACCTTTCTGGAGATACAGATTCTGACTTTTTCGTACTTCCGGATATCGGAACTGAAATAGCTGCTATCGAAAGACAAAAATTAGATAAAGACGCTGAAGCAGAAGCCAGAGAAAGATTATTCCAGGATTTTGGGGTAAAAAGCGAGCGTATTCATACTTTAACACAACTTTTAAAAGCTTATGCTTTATTCGAAAAAGATGTAGAATACGTGATCATGGACAACAAAATTATGATTGTCGATGAGCAAACAGGTCGTATCATGGATGGTCGTCGTTATTCTGACGGTTTACACCAAGCGATTGAAGCTAAAGAAAATGTAAAAATCGAAGCTGCTACACAAACATTTGCAACTGTAACATTACAGAATTATTTCAGAATGTACAGCAAATTGGGTGGTATGACAGGTACAGCAGTTACAGAAGCTGGAGAGTTATGGCAGATTTACAAATTAGATGTTGTTGAAATCCCTACCAACAAAGGAATTGCAAGACATGACAAAGAAGATTATATCTACAAAACTACACGTGAGAAATTCAACGCTGTAATCGAAGATGTTACACAATTATCTAATGCAGGAAGACCTGTATTGATTGGAACAACTTCTGTAGAGATTTCAGAATTATTAAGCCGTATGTTGAAAATGAGAGGCGTTACTCATAACGTTTTGAATGCTAAAATGCACAAACAAGAGGCACAAATTGTAGAAGAAGCTGGTAAAGCCGGAGTTGTAACTATTGCAACAAACATGGCTGGTCGTGGTACCGATATTAAATTAACTCCAGAAGTAAAAGCTGCCGGAGGTTTAGCAATCGTGGGTACAGAGCGTCATGATTCTCGTCGTGTAGACAGACAGTTACGTGGTCGTGCAGGACGTCAGGGAGATCCGGGAAGTTCTCAATTCTACGTTTCGCTGGAAGATAACTTAATGCGTTTATTTGGTTCTGAAAGAGTTGCCAAAGTAATGGATAGAATGGGATTACAGGAAGGTGAAGTAATTCAGCATTCTATGATGACTAAATCTATCGAACGTGCGCAGAAAAAAGTAGAAGAAAACAACTTTGGTGTTCGTAAACGTTTACTAGAATATGATGACGTTATGAACTCTCAACGTGAAGTAGTTTACAAACGTCGTCGTCATGCTTTATTTGGTGAGCGTTTAAAACTGGATATCGCAAACATGCTTTATGATACTTGCGAATTAATCGTAAGCCAAAATAAAGGAATAAATGATTTTAAAAATTTCGAATTTGATTTAATTCGTTATTTCGGAATAACTTCTCCAATTTCAGAAGCTGATTTTGTAAAATTATCAGATATTGAAATTACAGGAAAAGTATACAAAGAAACTTTAGCTTTCTACACTGAAAAAACAGAAAGAAGCGCAAGAGAAGCTTTCCCAATTATCAAAGGAGTTTTTGAAGAACCAAACAATCATTTCGAAAGAATTGTAGTTCCGTTTACAGATGGAATCAAAACTCTGAATGTTGTTACAGACTTGAAAAAAGCTTACGATAGTGAAGGTTCTCAATTAATTGCTGATTTCGAGAAAAACATCACCCTATCTATTGTTGATGAAGCTTGGAAAAAACATTTACGTAAAATGGACGAATTGAAACAATCAGTTCAATTAGCCGTTCACGAACAAAAAGATCCATTGCTTATCTACAAATTAGAAGCTTTTAACTTGTTTAGAGCAATGTTGGATAATGTAAATAAAGAAGTTATTTCATTCTTGTTCAAAGGTGATTTACCAGCTCAAAACGTTCCGGAAATTCACGAAGCAAGAGAAGTTCGTCAAAAAGAAAACTTCAAATTGAGCAAAGACGAAATTGTAAACAGCGAAGACATCAACCGCGAAGCTGGACAAACACAAGAACGTCAGGTTACAGAAACCATTGTGAGAGATATGCCAAAAATCAATCGTAATGACAATGTTACTATTCAGGAAGTTGCTTCAGGTAAAACTGAAACTATGAAATTCAAAAAAGCAGAAATTCTTTTAGCTTCAGGAGCTTGGGTTATTGTTAAAGAATAATTTATTACAAAATTAAAATCAGACAGGTTTTAAGAATCCGTCTGATTTTCTATCATAGATATCCGTAATTACTCAGTAGTTACGGATATTTTTTTTGAAAATGATAAAAATCATTCTGCGGATAAACAATAATAATGTATTTTTGCGATCGTAAACAACGAATCATTCTTCTTGAAACGATTATTTATCATATTTCTTTCCTGCATGCTATTAGTTCCCTCTTTTGGCAGTTTCTTTGTTTATACCTCTTTCAAACTCAATCAGGAAGAAATTTCAAAAACGATCTGTGTACAACGTAAAATGGTTTTTAATACGTGTAACGGTCGATGTGAACTTCAAAAAAGTTTAAAAAAATACACTGATAACGAGAAAAGAATGCAAAACAATCTGAAAGACAAAGCAGAAGTTGTTTACATTCAGGCTTCATTTCTTAATAATTTCAAGTTAGTAACTCCAATCGAATCAAAAACTGTGCTTTTTGCTTCTTACGACGGAAAACCAATTTCGGTTTCCAATGCTACTTTTCACCCTCCATCCTATTTTATATAAATTTTAGTTCCGTTTTTCAATACAATTGAAAAGCTTTTTCTTGGCTTTAAGCCAAAGAATACTGGTTACTTTTTAAAATTTATATAATTTAAAATGAAAAATATATACTTTACCCTATTGATAATAGGGCAATGTGTTTTTGCACAAAATAAAGTGGAGCAAGACACAACCAAATCTCAAGAACTAGAAAATGTTTTTGTTACAGCCAATCGTACCGCAACTTTAAGAAAAGAAACTCCTGTTGCAATTAGCAAATTGACAGCTAAAACGATCAACGAAGCTAAAGCAACAGCAGTTTACGAAATCATAAATAAAACACCAGGCGTATTAATGGTTAATTTAGGAAACGAACAGCATATGATGTCTATTCGTCAGCCAATGACTACAAATGCCTATTATTTATATCTGGAAGACGGATTACCAATTCGCCCAATGGGAATTTTCAACCATAATGCTTTATTAGAAATCAATCAATTTAATCTTCAAAGTATTGAAGTTGTAAAGGGGCCAGTTTCTTCTTTATATGGTCCAGAAGCTGTTGGCGGTACAATTAATTTAATTTCGCTTAAACCACCTGTAGATCCGGAATTTAAATTTGGAGTTCAGGCAGACAATTACGGCTACAGAAGATTTCAGGCTGCCGGTGGCGCAACAATCGGAAAAGTTGGTTTTCATATCGCCGGAATTTCAAGTTTACAGGAAAACGGCTGGATGACCTATTCTGATTATAACAAAGACAACTTGAATGCCAGAATAGATTATAATATTTCGCCTTCTACCCGATTAATCAGTAATACCATGTACGGAAAATATTATTCTGACATGAGCGGAAGCGTAAACGAAGAGGCTTTTAACAACAGAACTTATAAAAGCACTACTGATTTTACGTATAGAAAATCAGACGCTTTAAGAACTCGACTGACTTTAGAACACGATTGGAATGATAAATCAAGCAGTTATATTACCGGTTATTTGCGTGATAATAAATTAGGGCAAAATCCGTCTTACGGAATTAAATGGAGCCCAACTGTAAACCCAACAAAAGCGACGGGCGAAATAAATTCAAACAACTTTAAAAGTTACGGAGCAATCGGGCAGCACACGCAAAAGTTTGATTTCTTAAATACAAAAATTGTTGCAGGCGCTTTATACGATTATTCTCCTGTAACTTATTGGTCGTATGTAATTGATTTAAAAGCCAATCTAAATCCGGGTGAAGCGGGAAAACAAACCGTAGATTCTTATGAAATTGTTGCCGAACATCCAGATGCAAAATTAGCAGATTATACTGCTGATATTTTTAATACCGCCGGATATGCACAAATCAGTTTTAATCCAATCGAAAAATTAGTTGTTACCGTTGGCGGTCGTTACGACAATATGAAAGTGAATTATGATAATGCGCTTGATCTTTCTTCAGGAAGCAAAGTCTATGACAAAGCTACTTATAAAGTTGGTGTAAACTATAATCCGGTGCAATTTGCAGGTTTTTATGGCAATTATTCACAAGGCTTTTCTCCTCCGGGAATTACTTCGATTTTTAGAACTAAACCTGGAACTGGCGGCACAACTGGCGTTCCAGCTGATTTTTATTATAATCTGGATCCTGCAACTTTCGACAATTATGAAGTTGGCGGATGGTTTTCTTTGTTGGAAAATAAATTAAATTTTGATTATGCTTTTTATTATATGGAAGGCACGAATGAATTATTAAGTATAAAGCTTCCAGATAATTCAACCGATTATCGTTCTGCTGGAGAAACTCGCCATAAAGGAATTGAGTTTGGCGCTTCTTACAAACCTTCTAAACAATTCAATATTCGTTTTGGCGGTACTTATGCACAGCATACTTATATTGATTTTAAACTTTCAGACAAACCATCAGATCCTGTTCAGGATTTAAACGGAAAAGAAATGCCGGCTGCACCAAAATGGTCTGGAAATTCTGAAGTAACTTATTATCCAAACTGGCTTCCGAATTTAAGAACTTCTGCTGAATGGCAGTTGGTTGGCAGTTATTACCAAGATCAAATTAACAGCGTAAAATATAGCGGTTACAATTTGTTTAATGCAAGAATTGGTTATCAATGGAGAAAAATTGAAATCTACGGAAACGTAATGAATCTTACTGATAAATTGTATGCTTATAATGTTTCGAGAGCCAATACAGCAGGTTCTCAGCCCACTTATACTGCGGCGGCACCAAGAACTTTTGTATTCGGAATTCAATATAATTTTTCATTAAAAAAGTAATATAAAATTTAGCCACAGATTTAAAGGATTAAAATGATTTTTTAAAATTTTACTTCATTATTTAATCTGTGTTAACCTTTTAAATCTGTGGCTAAAAAAATTAATAAACATTAGAAGCTAATCCCGCTGTCTGCCATATCTCTTTCAGTCTCATTTTATAACGAGATAAAAAAAAGAACAACGGCTCCTTCGGAGCTTAAAAACCGAACTATGAGTAAAGAAACAAATAGAAAAACTTCTAAAAAGAAAGATTCTAAATTCATCAAAAAAATCAAACAGCACATGTACAAGTGGCATCGTGTTATTGGATTAATTACTGTAATTCCTGTTATTTTCTGGACATTATCTGGTTTAATGCATCCGTTTATGGCGCATTTTTTTAAACCCGAAATTGCACATGATAAAATAGAACAGCAAATTATTGACAAAAGTCAGCTGCATCTTTCTATTCAGGAAGTACTAAAGCAAAACTTCATCAACGATTTCAAAAATTTCCGAATCGTATCTTTCAACAATATCACTTATTATCAGGTAAAAATGATTCCGGGAGATTTATTGTATTTTGATGCTTCGAATGGTAAAAAATTAGAAAACGGAGATCAAAAATACGCCGAATGGCTTTCGCGTTATTTTCTTGACGATCAAAAAAGTGCCGTAAAAAAGAGCGAAATTGTTACTGAATTTACTTCGCAATACAAATATGTCAACCGTTATTTACCGGTTTACAAAGTAAGTTTTGACCGTGATGACGCAATGCAGGTTTATGTAGAAACCTCATCAAGCAAACTGGCAACTTACAACCCAACTTCAAGACAGTTTTTTATCTGGTTTTTTGATACTTTTCATAATTGGTCGTTTATTGATACCATAACCAACAACAGTATCCGAATTATTACAATGATTTTCTTATTGTCTATTATCGGATTCTCTGCTTTAAGCGGGATTTTAATTTATGGTTTATTGTGGAAACAATTCAAAAAAACGGATAGTGTACAACCCAAAAAAGGACTAAGAAAATACCATCGCCAAATCGGAATTTGGGTTTCTCTTTTTACTTTAACTTTCGCATTTAGCGGCGCATATCACGCTACCACAAAATGGGCGCCGTACACTTTGTCGCAAATGGTTTACGAACCTACTTTTTCTACTAAAGAAATTGTTGTTTCGAATACTGCTCTAAATTTAGATTGGAATCGTTTTCAAAATATGAGTATTATTACGCTAAACGATACTACTTTTTACCGCTGTCAATTGGTTGAAAAAGAAACTAAAAAATTCAAGAAACCAAAAGGAGATTCTAAATGGAATAAAAAAGAAGATTCAAAATCTGAAGTCGTTTATATCAATGCTTCAACAAATAAAATTGTTCCTAATCTAGATCTGGAATATGCCGAATTTCTAGCTTATTATTTTACAGATGGCGCACCAAAACTGGCGTGTTGTGAGATCGACATGAGTTCTCATGAAGAAGAACCAGAGGTTAATTTGGAAAACGTAAAATTGTTAGAATCAAAAGTTTTAACCGATTTTGAAAGCAGAGAATATGGTTTTGTCAATAAAAGGCTTCCTGTAATAAAATTGGCTTACGATACTCCGGAAAAAACAACTTACTTTATAGAAACTGCTACGTCAAGATTGGCTGCAGTAATTAAAAATTCAGATAAAGTTGAAGGATATTCATTTGCCATTCTGCATAAATTTTTATTTATGGATTGGGCAGGAAAAAACATTCGGGATCTTGCGACGGTTTTGGCCGCGTTGAGCATTTTGATTGTTAGTATTTTAGGGTTTATTCTTTTTTTGAAAAAGTAGCCTAAGGTTCTAAGATGCTAAGGTACTAAGTTGTTAAGATTTTTCTCAGAACATTAGTATCTTAGCTGCTTAGAAGCTAAAAAATGTAACTTGAAAAAATATCTCAAGCTTTCCTTGCCTTTGTTACTGATAATCAGTTTCAGCTATTTTTTTATATTGATGATCAGGATTACTTGTCAATATATTCCATTTAAAAATGATGCCGCTTTTCTACAAATCAAGCAAACAGAAGTTTTAAACATTCCGCTTTACATTCTCTTCTTTTATATTCATGTTTATTCGGCCATTTTTGTTTTGTTTGCCGGATTTACTCAATTTAGTTCCCGTTTATTACAAAAACAACCTGTCATACATAGAAACATTGGTAAACTGTATGTTTTTATAGTGCTGTTTTTAAGTGCGCCTTCTGGTTTCTTTATTGGAGTTTTTGCAAATGGCGGTTTTTATTCAAAAATATCATTTGTTACACTTTCATTACTTTGGTTTTATTTTACGCTGAAAGGTTTTTTAACCATCAGAAACAAAAATATCCAGTTGCATAAAAAATTTATGCTGCGAAGTTTTGCTTTAACATTTTCTGCTATTACACTGCGTTTTTGGAAGGTTATTCTTGTATATTTGTTTCACCCTTCACCTATGGATCTGTATCAGATTATAGCTTGGCTGGGTTGGATTCCAAATTTATTAATCATTGAATTTTACATCTATCAACAATCAAAAAAATGAAAAAACTACTTTGTTTATTGCTCGCTTTTTCCCTGTTTTCCTGTAAGGATGAAAAAAAAGATTCTAAAAAACCAACCGCTCAAATTGAGGAAATAAGAACAGATTTGTACGGTTCGTGGGTTGGCGAATTTGAAATTCAAGAACGCGATACAACACGAGAAGAAAAAGAAGGAATAAATAAAATCAATCTATTAATTAAAAGAATTACGCCTAAAGAAGTGATTGGCCAAAGTATTGTTGCCGGAAATAACAGACCCTTAAAAGGCGAAATGATAAAAACGGGAAATACACTCCAATTTACTCTTAAAGAACCAGGCGACGACAAAAATGACGGTGTTTTTACATTCGAAATAAAAAATGATACTCTTTTAGTTGGTACATGGACCGCGTACAATTCAAAAAAAGAAGTTACAAAAAGGAAATACAAACTGACAAAAAAGCAGTTTAAATATGATCCTGCAGTGATGCTTCCGGAAGCAGATATGTATGTTGATTTTCAAAATCCTAAAGAAGAAAAACAAGAAAATACAGAAGTTGAAAATGACACTATCTCAGAAGAGGATTACGGAGGTGATAGTATGACTTTATACAGACAAGCGTCAGAAAGCGTATATCAAATAAATTCATCAACTGAAAAACTGACTGAAAAACAACTAAAAAATCTTAAAAAACTAGATCTTCAAATTTTGCGAAATACCATTTTTGCAAGACACGGTCTTACTTTTAAAACAAAAACAGTTCGCCAGTTTTTTGATTATGTTGATTGGTATATTCCGATTTCGAGCAATGTTGATAACGAATTAACTACTACTGAAAAACAAAACATCGCAATTTTAAAACGTTTTGAAAAATACGCTACAGATAATTACGATACTTTTGGAAGATAAATATAAAAGGTTCTAAGCTTCTAAGCTTCTAAGTTACTAAGTTTTTGAGATATTAAGAGAAAAACTTAGAAGCTTAGAAGCTTAGAAGTTTATTTCAAGAATTTTCTTCAAAATATCTTGCTTCAATTCTCTTAATATCTTTGATCGAGCTTTTTGCCCAAAGGAGACGTTTCTCTAGAATTTCATCTTCCGACAATTTCCAGTTGATATCTGAATTTCGCAAACGATTTGTAATGTTTTGAATGATGATTGCAGCAGAAACAGAAATGTTTAAACTTTCTGTAAAACCTACCATTGGTATTTTTAGAAAGCCATCGGCTTTGTCCAATATTTCCTGAGAAAGTCCGTCGCGTTCTGTTCCGAAGAATAAAGCACTTGGTTTGGTAATATCAAAATCTTCGAGAAGACAGTCATTTTCGTGCGGCGTTGTCGCAATGATTTGATATCCTTGATTTTTAAGTGTAGCAACACAATTGGTAATCGAGTCAAATTGATTGATATCTACCCATTTTTGAGCGCCCATTGCAATTTCTTTATCGATACGTTTTCCGTAACGCTGCTCAATTATATTTAACTCCTGAATTCCAAAAACCTCACAGCTGCGCATTACAGCACTTGTATTGTGCATCTGAAAAACGTCTTCTACCACAATCGTAAAATGTTTAGTACGATTGGCAAGGACTTTTAGGAATTTCTCTTTGCGGTTGTCAGTTAATATATTTTCAAGGAAAGCCAGGTAATCTAAATCAATCATTTTGGTGGTATTTGACGCAAAAATACTAAAAAAGAATCTTTAATAAAGTCCTTAATTTCTGCCTGCTAATTCACCTAAAATCTTTAAATCTAATTTTTCATATAAATCAACAACCTTAGTCACATCAATTGCCTGATCTAAATTTGTAAAAGAATCACCTGTAAAAGCACTTTTTTCATTTTTAGAATGCGTTTTTAACCGTTCATACATTAGATCAATTTCCTCTATATAATAATCGCTGTCAACAAGGTTAATAAATCTTTCCAAAATAGATTTCATTCCTTCGTTATAATTAAATATCGAAATATTTTGCTCCTTTGCATCCAATTTCAAATAAGCTTCAAAATATTTTTCCAGAACCAGCACACCATATTGGTGTACATTACTATTTTGGTTTTCTTCTTCTTTAATTCCGAAAATTGATGCAGGTAATATTCCAGATACCATATGCATTCCTTTAAGTTTAGAATGCGATTTCAGTACCTCAACCGGATTTCTGTAAAGCAGGACAAAAGGCAGATTAGGAAAAAGAATCCTTAATTCGGCTGCTTCAAATATATGCCAAGAATCTAATTTTATAATCATCTCCTTTTCTTCTGGAAATCTTTTTTGACCTAATAATGCTATTATTGCTTTTATAAGTATTCGTTTCTTTTCCAAATCAAAAGCCTGACTTCTCAAAATTTCATCGATAATTGGAGCTTCTGCAACGACTACATTTTGAGGAGAAACCGCCAAAGACTGCGCGAGCATTGTAGAACCGCAGCGCGATATATGAAATACAAATGCCTTTAAATTTGTTGAAGCCAATTGTGCCGACCAATCAATAAGATTTTCTACAGTGCTTACTACTTTAAGCATTTTTGAATTATACGGATGACTTTTGCATTTTACTATCGAATCTTCAAAAAAAGGATCTAAATATCTTTGCTCTCCTAAATAAATCCATTCAAAATATAATTCGCCATCTTTATTAATTAATTTATAAGGAATCCAATGTAAAAGAGGGTGATCGATATTTTCCATGTTTTAAATTTATCTTATGAATAAAATTATTGTTTATAGGTCGTATTAGATAGGTTGTCTAGTATAAAAGTGTAAAGTTTATTGGTGGAAATAGATTCTGATTCTGAATCAGTTTTTAAAGTTAAATCTGCTTTTAGCGGGACTTCGTAAACATCACTTATTCCCGTAAAATTTTTGATTTTATTGTGGTCGTTATCCGGCAGAAGTGCTTTTTTGTACAAACCTTTTGGATCTCTTTTTATCAAGTTATCCAAAGAACAGTCTAGAAATACTGTGCGAACAAAATCATGTTGGCTTAGTTCGTTTCTTAAATCTTCGTAAGGATTTATCACAGACATTAAAACAATAATTTCTGACTGAATAAAATCCTGACTGACATTAAAAAGGCGTCTCACATTTTCGCATCGGTCTTTTTTAGAAAATCCTAGATCTTTGCAAAGTGTTGTTCTATAAACGTCACCATCAACAATTTCAGCTTTATGTCCGTTTTTCGTCAGCAAAAGCTTTACGTTTTTTGCTAAAGTAGTTTTACCGGAACCAGACAAACCTGTAAATTGGATTAGTATCATTTAAAGTATTTTTAATATTTAACAAAGCAATACAAATCAATGCTTTAAAAACTATTTATAGTAAAAATACTAAAAAAATATACATGACAATTATACTTTTTTAAGATTATTTGGAAATATTCTGTTCTAAAATAAATTCTTTTTTGAATTCTATCAGCAAAAGTTTAGACCGAAATTAAATCTTTTTCGGTCAATTTCATTTTGGGTTTATCTAATACTTTTACAACATCTTTTAACCTAATTTGTTCTTCATTAGAAAGAAAAACAGGAATTAATAAAGTGATATCAATTTTTAGTATTCGATTAATAATTACCAAATCTTTTAAAGTAAAAGGTTTGATTCCGTTCATAAGTTCAGACATGTGACTCTTACTTTTATGGCCTAAAATTAAGGCTAAATTTTGCTGCGTTAAATCAAACTCTTTCAATTTCTTTTTGATACACTGCTTTCGATTTTCAATAAAAATCCTTTCCAATTCAGCAATTCTTTCAGATTTTTCACTCTCTTCAATCTTAAATTCATCAATTTTATCAGCATCTTTCCATTCGGCATTTTCATACTTTTCAATTAAATCCCGAAGCTTTACACGTAATTTTTTAAAATGAATATTGTCTTTTTCAAGAATTCTTAGCTTTCGATCTGCAATAAGCGCTCTTTCATAATCTAATTCATTAGAAATAAAATTACTTTCAACCATTTTTTCGATATCAAAATGTGTTTTCATTTATTCTATATAACCTTTTTTTCGCAGCCATTTTTCAATGGTCGTTTTGTTGTTTTTAAAAATAGTTTCGTATTCTTGATGAGTACCTGCCCAAACAATAGTTGCTTCTCCTTCATCATCAAATTCAAGCAATATCAATGTTCTGTGAATATTAATATTAAAAAAATAAAAACCTTCACTATGAACGCAATCTGCATCGGATCTGATCTCAATAAGTTTCTCTTTACCAGGATTGAAATTTTCTAAATCAGAAATTAATTTATCAATTGCATCACATAACTTCTTATTTCCTAAATTTTTGATTTTAACTTTTACAATTATTTTTTTACCTATAATCCTCATCTAAATATACTTTGCAAAGTAAACAAAAAGTTCTGATAAAAACCGAACTTTAAAATTTTATTATTACTGTAACGTATGATATCTACTCAAACCAAATTTTACTTTAGCTGAATAAACAAGTTTCAAATATATAAGAATAAACTTTCAAATTAAAGTTTGTTTTCAAAAGAAATTAAATTATAAAATCCTTATTTTTATTATATTTGAAATTCAAATTTTAATAATGAAAAAGAAACTAGTCGTATTAACCGGAGCAGGAATCAGCGCAGAAAGCGGTATTAAAACTTTTCGTGACAGCGATGGTTTATGGGAAGGACATGACGTAATGGAAGTTGCAACTCCCGAAGGCTGGCATAAAAACCAGGAATTGGTTTTGGATTTCTACAACAAAAGACGACAACAGCTAAAGGAAGTACAGCCAAATTTAGGCCATCAGATTTTAGCCGAGTTAGAAAAAGATTTTGAGGTACACATTATCACGCAGAATGTAGACGACTTACACGAACGCGCCGGAAGTACAAATGTTTTACATCTTCACGGTGAATTGCTAAAAGTGCGAAGTATTCAAAATAAAAACCTAATTTTAGATTGGACGGAAGATTTATTTACTGGAGATTTTGACGAAAATGGACATCAATTGCGTCCGCATATTGTTTGGTTTGGTGAAGAAGTTCCTGCGCTAGAAGAAGCCATTGACATAACAGAAACTGCAGATTATTTTGCTGTAATTGGCACTTCCCTTCAAGTTTATCCCGCAGCCGGACTTATTGCTTATACACCAAGTACAACACCTGTTTTTTATATTGATCCAAAACCTATTGCGATTCCGAATATTAGAAATAAAGTAGAAACTATTGCCCAGTTTGCATCGACTGGAGTTGCCGATTTGAGAGCTAAATTATTTGAATTAGAGCACATAAAATGATTTTTAAAAGCTGGTTAGAATTCCTGTCTCAATACAACGGCTTTAGTTTGTTTGTATTTTTCCTGATTGAAAATGTGACGCTTTATTATCTTTCTGTCTTAATTGGAAAAATAATAGAGCTTGAAAATACATTTTTAAAGAAAACAGATCGAAAATGGATATTCTCTACTCTGGTTTGCAATACTTTTATCACTTTTCTTGGTTTTGAATTGTATCAATGGGGAATTATGAAAATTGACTTTTCGTCCTCTTTCTTTTCAATTCTTCTGGACATATTTTTGCTTGTACTGTTGATGGATTTTTTCATGTTTGCTTTTCATTATTTCGTGCATCAATTAAAATGGTTTTATGAGATTCACAAACATCATCACACCCATATTGAAACCAATGTTTACAGTCTTTATGTACTGCATCCTTAGAAACTTTGGGTTTTGGTTTTATCTGGCTGTTTTTAATTTCTATTCTCGAGTTCAATTATTTAAGCATTATCATTTATCTGATTCTAAATTTATCATACGGTGTTTTCGGTCATTTAAAAACAGATATATTCCCCGATTTTTGGTACAATAACTATTTTACAAAATGGATTTCTACGACAAAATTTCATTCTAATCACCATAAAAACGAATCTTATAATTATGGTTTTTATTTTACGATTTGGGATAAAATATTCAAAACCATATTTTAAGGATAATAACTCACAACTAACTTTCAGAAGTTTTAACAATAGCTTATATTTGCATCTTTCGAAAAAACAACATAACAATGACTACTCTAAACGAATTGAATGCTATATCGCCAATTGACGGAAGATATAGAAATAAAACTCAAAATTTAGCACCTTTTTTCTCAGAAGAAGCCTTGATTAAATACCGTGTTTTGGTTGAAGTGGAATATTTTATCGCTTTATGCCAGATTCCGTTACCACAGCTTCAAGACATTAATCCAAACTTATTTGACAGTTTAAGAGACATCTACAAAAATTTCTCTACAGAAGATGCACTTTGGATTAAGGAAACTGAAAAAGTAACCAATCACGATGTAAAAGCGGTTGAGTATTTTATTAAAGATGCTTTTGAAAAACTGGGTTTATCTCAACACAAAGAGTTCATTCACTTCGGATTAACTTCTCAGGATATTAATAATACTGCAATTCCGCTTTCTACAAAAGAAGCTTTTGAGCAGGTTTATATGCCAACTTTAATTTCTTTGATTTCTAAATTGAAAGAATTAAGCGTAGAATGGAAGGACATTCCGATGTTGGCGCGTACGCACGGACAACCGGCTTCTCCTACTCGTTTAGGAAAAGAAATTCTGGTTTTTGTAGAGCGTCTTGAAGAGCAGATGCGTTTGTTATTCAATATTCCGTTTGCAGCTAAATTTGGCGGTGCAACAGGAAACTTCAACGCACATCATGTTGCCTATCCGCAAATTGACTGGAAACAGTTTGGAAATAAATTTGTTGAAACTGATCTTGGTTTACAACATTCTTTCCCGACAACTCAAATTGAACATTACGATCATTTTGCTGCATTTTTTGATGCTTTAAAAAGAATCAACAATATCATTATCGATTTGGATCGTGATATCTGGACGTATGTTTCGATGGAGTATTTTAAGCAAAAAATCAAAGCGGGCGAAATCGGATCTTCTGCTATGCCACATAAAGTAAATCCTATTGACTTTGAAAATTCTGAAGGAAACTTAGGAATTGCAAATGCTATTTTTGAGCATTTGTCTGCTAAATTACCAATCTCTAGATTACAGCGTGATTTAACAGATAGTACTGTTTTAAGAAATGTTGGAGTTCCTATCGGTCATACTATTATTGCTTTTGAAGCTACTCTTAAAGGTTTGAATAAATTATTGCTTAACGAATCTAAATTTGCTGAAGATTTAGAAAGAAACTGGGCTGTGGTTGCAGAAGCAATTCAGACTATTTTACGCCGTGAAGCGTATCCAAATCCTTATGAAGCTTTAAAAGGTTTAACAAGAACTAATGAAGCGATTGATAAAAATGCAATTCATAATTTTATTGCGACTTTGGAGGTTTCTGATGCTGTTAGAGCAGAATTAATGCAAATAACTCCTAGTAATTACGTAGGAATCTAAATAAAACGCAAAATATTTTGTCAAAAAAAGCTATCTTTATCGAGATAGCTTTTTTTATTTAATCCTATTGGAAATTAGCCCAGATTAAAATGAAAAGCCTTTTGCAAAAAAAACTATATTTTTTGCAGAGACAGAGCGACCAACGGAAGCTCCTGTAACTGCGTTAAAAATATGTTTTTTGAGTAAAAGCTTGTAATGGAAAGCTGGATTAAGCTCCTGATAACTAAAATACCACTTTATGATTGCCTTAAACGCCGCTGCAGAAACTACACACCATTTACAACCTCTAATCAGCGACTTAGGATTAATTCTTATGACCGCGGGAATTGCTGTGCTCTTATTTAAAAAAATGAAACAGCCGTTGGTTTTGGGATATTTGATTGCCGGATTTCTTGCCGGAAACCACTTCGATTTTTTCCCTTCTATTACCGACATGAAAAGTGTGGAGGTCTGGGCAGAAATTGGGGTTATATTTTTACTATTTAGTTTGGGTCTCGAATTTAGCTTTAAGAAATTAATGAAAGTGGGCGGCACTTCTTCGATTACCGCCATTACGCAGATATTGTTTATGACGCTCATTGGTTACTGCGTCGGACAATGGATGGGCTGGGGAAAAATGGACAGTATTTTTCTGGGCGCAACACTTTCCATTTCGTCCACCACTATTATTATTCGTGCGTTTGACGAATTGGGCGTAAAAGGAAAAAAGTTTGTCGGGATTGTTTTTGGTGCTTTGATTGTAGAAGATATTGTGGCAATTTTAATGCTGGTTTTACTTTCGACAATTGCAGTGAGCGATCAGGTTTCGGGAACTGCTTTATTACAGTCGGTTTTAAAGTTAGTTTTCTTTTTAATTATATGGTTTTTGGGCGGTATTTTTATTATTCCGACAATTTTAAAGAAAGCCAAACATCTTTTAACGGATGAAATGCTGCTTATTATTTCGCTGGCACTTTGTTTAATGATGGTTATGTTTGCTGCAAATGTTGGTTTTTCTCCCGCATTGGGCGCTTTTATAATGGGTTCTATTATTGCAGAAACGACACAAGCCGAAAAAATTGAACACTTAATTCAGCCTGTAAAAGATTTATTTGGTGCAGTTTTCTTTGTATCCGTCGGGATGTTAATTAATCCTGAAACTTTGGTTACGTATGCTTTGCCGGTGGCGATTATCACACTTCTTACTATTTTCGGGAAAGCGTTGAGTTCTTCGGTTGGAGCTTTACTTTCGGGTCAGCCGCTAAAACAATCTGTGCAAACGGGAATGAGTTTGGCACAGATTGGGGAATTTTCATTTATTATCGCAACTTTGGGAATGACCTTAAAAGTTACGAGCGAATTTTTATATCCGATTATTGTTGCCGTCTCTGCCATTACCACTTTTACAACTCCATTTTTAATAAAATATGCAGAACCTTTCTCTGAATTGTTAGAGCAAAAAATGCCAAAAAAATGGGTTAAAAATATCAATCGCTACAGTGTAAATGCGCAGGCTATAAAATCGGTCAGTACTTGGCAGTTAGTGCTGCGATCTGCGGTGACACAAATTATACTTCACACTATTATTATTACCGCTATTATTTTACTTTCTTCCAAATTTGTAGCGCCTTTGGTTGCCGATACACGATTTGGAAATACTTTAGCTGCGTTTATAACTTTAGTTATCATTGCACCGTTTTTATGGGCGCTTTCTCTTCGTCGTGTAAAAGTGGAAGAAGTTGAAGCGCTGTGGGAAGAACGTAAATACAGAGGAGCACTTTTAATGCTGATTTTAATTAGAATGAGCCTTGGACTTTTCTTTGTCGGGTTTTTATTGAATATTTTCTTCTCGCCATTAATTGCCTTTATCGCCTTGATTATTGCCATTGGGGCATACCAGATTTTCCCAAAAAAACTGAACGAGCAATACCATAGAATTGAAAGTCATTTCCTGAAAAATCTAAATGACCGCGAAAACAAAAAAATCGACAGACGATATGCTAATCTAATGCCGTGGGACGGTCACATGTCGTTTTTTGATATTGGAAAAGAATCTAATCTTGCTGGAAAAACGCTGGAAGAACTTCGCATACGTGAGCAGATGGGAATTAATATTGCTTACATAAAACGCGGCGATGTCATGATTTCTATTCCAACAAAAAGCGAGCGAATTTTTCCTGGCGATGAAATTTGTGTTATTGGTACTGACGCTCAAATTACTGAGTTTAATAAATACCTGAATCAAAATGAAACCGAAGCCGCAAAAGCTGTTGAGGATGCCGAAATTGTATTGCGCCAACTAGAAGTTTCTGATGAAGAATTTATAGAGAAAAACATTGGTCAATTTAGATCTAAAACTAACGGAATGGTTGTTGGAATTGAAAGAAATGGAAATCGTATTTTAAACCCTGAATCTAGTTTAGTCCTTCAGAAAAATGATATTATCTGGGTAGTTGGAGATAAAAAGAAGATGAATACTTTGCTTGTTAAAAGATCCTAAGAAACTAACGTTCTGAGATTCTAAGTTTTTCCCTTAGTACCTCAGAACCTCAGCGCCTTAGAAACTTAAAACTACTTATTCGGCTGCGGTGTCATACGCAAATAAGGTTTTATTGGCGTATGTCCTTTTGGGAATTTTGCCGGAATATCGCTGTCTGGAACTGCAGGCGTAATTACTACATCTTCACCGTCTTTCCAGTTTGCCGGAGTTGCTACGCTATAATTTGCTGTAAGCTGTAAACTGTCGATAACACGAAGTAATTCATCAAAATTTCTTCCTGTAGATGCAGGATAAGTCAGCGTTAATTTGATTTTTTTATCAGCACCAATTACAAAAACAGAACGTACTGTAAATTTATCACTCGCATTTGGGTGAAGCATATCGTACAAAGTAGCTATTTTTTTGTCTTCGTCTGCAATAATCGGGAAATTTACTGTAGTATTCTGTGTTTCGTTAATATCTTTAATCCACTCCAAATGAGACTCTAAACCATCTACGCTTAGTGCAATAACTTTGGTATTTCTTTTTGTAAATTCAGGAAGATAATTGGCAACCGTTCCTAATTCAGTCGTACAAACCGGAGTAAAATCTGAAGGATGCGAAAATAAAACACCCCAAGAATCACCTAACCATTCGTGAAAATTTATTGGCCCCTCTGTAGTTTCTGCGTGAAAATCGGGAGCTATATCACCTAATCTTAATGTTGACATAATTATGTTTTTTTAGTTCCTCTAAAATTAACTAAAAATGTATTGCGAAAACCATCAAAATTTTAAAAAAAAGTTAAAATTCTACATTGCCTATATAATTAGTATTTAAAGCTAAATAAAGCGTACTACAAAATACCAAACAGCAAGAGTTACAAACGAAATCGGGATTCCGAAACCAATCATCATACTGCTTAATTTAGGTTTTAATCCGTAAGTCGAAGCTAAAATTGCACCTGTAATCATGGGAGCCATAGCCATTTCCATAATCGTTATTTGAATGGCTTCTGAATGTTGTTTAAAAACAAAAACATACAAAAACAAAATGACAAACGGCGCTATAATAAGTTTGTATAAAAGTCCAAGTCGTAAAAATTTCCAGTGCTGGCTTTTCCTGTCAAACGTAAGCTGCAAGCCAACCGACAATAAAGCTAAAGGTGTAACCAAACTTCCGATTTTTAAGAATGCAGATTGTAAAGTTTCATGAAAATCAAACTGAAAAACATTCATTAAACAAGCGGTTACAAACGTAATAAACGGCGGAAAAAAGATTATTTTTTTGATGATCCCCAAAGTATCAGGACTTCCTTTAGAATAAAAAGCGGCAACAAAAACTCCCAATGTAGAAACGACAACAAAAGTTCCCGGCTGATCGACCAAAACAGCCGTTTCTAATCCTTTTTTCCCAAACAAAGCTTCAATAATGGGATATCCAAGAAAAGAAGAATTACTTAAGCCTGCAGTAAGAATTAAACAGCCAATTAGTTTTTTGGACCAGCCCAATCGTTTTCCTAAAAAATGAAAAAATACAAAAGCCAGTATAAAAGTTATCCAGCCCGATCCTATCGGAAACAACAATTCGTTACTCCATTTTATTTTCGGAATATGATATAAAGTAATAGCAGGTAAACAAAAATAAATGACAATTTTATTTAATGTTTTGTAAATATGTGTGGGAAACTGCTTTACTCTTTGCAAAAGCAAGCCTAAAAATAAAAAGAAGAAAATAAGAATAAAGTTGTTCATGGTGTTTCAAATAAAGTGTTATTTCACTTTATCCAGATTTTAGATTTAATTGGTATAATCTTTTTTTAACTTTCTCATTAATAAACGAACACCATTCACTGTGGTTTCGCTAAAGGAATTTGTAAAAATAATGTACCCAATATATTTTTTCCTATCAATAGAAACTAACGTGTAATAGGTTCCCGCAGTTCCGGCATGTGTAGAGAAATCCTGATCGTTTTCATAACTGTTAAACCAGCCTAAAGAATACTCTTCTACACCTTTGTGGATTATTTTATAAGTACTTGCTTTTAGATAATTATTATGCCCTTGAAGTCCTTGAATATTAAGCTGAATAAATCTTATATAATCCTGAAGTGTTAGATTAAGATCTCCAGACGGTTCTGTAAAATCTAAATGATAATCTGTATTGGATGGAACCGGAACAAGTTTATTATTCTCAAAAGAATGTCCCCAAGTATCTTTTGCAAGCTGATTTTCTGGCCAGGAAAATTTGACATTCATTTTTAAATCTTCATTAAAAACTTTATTTATTAATTGCTCCCAGCTTTTTCCAATTACTTTTTCAAGCATCATTGTGGCCAAAGTATAGCCGGCATTAGAATAGACGTATTTAGTTTTATCAGTAAGTGCAACAGGTTTTAAGGTAAGAACAAAAGCACCAAACTGATTTCTTTTTTCTTGACTATTTCCTTTAAAATTGGGAACAATAGTATCATTTTCTCCCTGAAAAGCCTGTATTCTGCCTCTATGAGATAATAAATCCTGAAGCGTAATTGCGTAATATTCTGGTTTAGACGCTTTTTTTAAGTCTGGAAATAAATCAAAGAATTTTGTATTCCATTTTAACTTGCCTTTTTCAACATATTTTGCGATCACAAAAGCGGTCATGGCTTTGGTATTAGAACCAATATGAAAACGATCTGTTAGACTCGCAGGATCTTTTAAAGCAGTTGAATGAAATCCTAAAGCATTAATTTCTAAAATTTTATCTGCTGTAATTACGGCATAACTTATTTCTGGAATATCGTTTACTTTTCGGATGGAGTCTGCATATTGAGCATGATTTTGTCCGTATATAAAAGTTGACAAACTAAGGAAAAACAAGAAAACTAATTTGTATTTCATTCTAATAAATTATTGGCATTTATTTCTAAAACATTAGCATTTACAAATCTAGTGATAAAAAAAAGCACAAAGCCAATCTGTTTGTATTTTAATGCTTGTCTCCTATTTTTGAAACGGAAAAATTATTTTTAGTTAAAATTATTTTTTTATTGAATAAAACTATTTAAATTTGTAACATATTTTATTACAGTATGATTTCAGGTAAATTTGCCATAACGATTCACATTCTAACTTTGCTTACTAAATTTCCGAATGACTTTTTGTCTTCAGAATTTATTGCGGGAAGTATGAACCTAAATCCTGTTTTGGTTAGAAAAGAAATTGCAAACCTAAAAGCACATCATGTTGTAGAAAGTAAAGAAGGCAAAAATGGAGGTACAAAATTGTCTAAAGCAGCTCAGAATATTACGCTGAAAGAAATATTCGAAATGACTTTTGAAAACATTGGTTTGGGATACGCAAAAAATCAGCCGAATCCCGATTGTCCGGTTGGAAAAAAAATCAATGAAAATTTAGCTGCCTTGTATGCTGAAATGAACGAAAAAATTAGTTTACAACTGAACGACATTACATTAGAAGATTTTTCTAATCAGTTCTAAAGCTTTTTTTTACATTAAACTGTAACATTTTTTATTACTAATTAAATTTATATATTATGAAAATCGCAATTATTGGAGCAACAGGATTTGTAGGTTCCGCAATTTTAAACGAATTATCTTCAAGAAACCAAGAGATTACAGCTATTGTTAGAAATCCAAAAAATACAGCTAATGTAAATTGGATTGCTGCAGATATTTTAAATATTGACGCTTTGGCAGATGCTTTAAAAGGTAACGACGTTGTTATTTCTGCTTATAACTCTGGATGGACAAACCCAAATATCTACGATGATTTTATTGCTGGTTCTAAAGCAATTCAGGAAGCGGTAAAAAAATCTGGCGTAAAACGTTTTATTACAATTGGCGGTGCCGGAAGTTTGTTTGTTGCACCAGGTTTACAAGCGGTTGACACTCCAGATTTCCCAAAAGAATATCACGCTGGCGCAACTGCTGCGAGAGATTATTTAAATATTCTTAAAGAAGAAAAAGAATTGGATTGGGCATTTTTTAGTCCTGCTTTTGAAATGCATCCGGGAATTACAACAGGCAGAACAGGGAAATACCGTTTAGGTTTAGAAAATCCTGTTTTTGATGCGGATCAAAGAAGTATTCTTTCTGTTGAAGATTTAGCTGTTGTGATTGCAGATGAAGCTGAAAATGCAAAACATAACCAAGTGCGTTTTACAGCGGCGTATTAATTTTTTTTAAGCTGCTAAGGTTCTAAGATTCTGAGGTTCTAAGTTTTTTTGCCACGAATTACACAAATTGCACTAATTAAGATTTAAAAAAATTAATGTAGATTGGTGTAATTCGTGGCAAAAATTTTTACGCCCTTAAAAATTTGTACTAATTCGTGCAATTCGTGTTTTATACATCACAAAACAGTTTCAAAAGCACAATAGTCTTTTTTGAAACTGTTTTTGTTTTCTGTACTTTTACAAAACCAAAAAATACGTTTTGTCAAGTTCAAAAAAACAAGAAAGCAGTCTACAAGAAAAAGCTGGAATTTCGTCTCCTGAAATTACCAATGTTGCATTAATCTCTCAAATACAACATAGAAGACGGCAACTCCCTTCTTCTGAAGAATTAATTGCTGGAATTTTAAACGGTAACAGAACTGCGCTAAGCCGTGCGATTACTTTGGTAGAAAGTACAAATCCTGAACATGCTCAAAAAGCAAACGAAGTTATAAAAGGCTGTCTTCCCTATTCTAATAAATCTATTAGAATTGGAATTACGGGAGTTCCAGGCGTTGGAAAAAGTACATTTATTGAAGCTTTTGGAAAATCGCTAACAGCCTTGAATAAAAAAGTTGCCGTATTAGCCGTTGATCCAAGCAGTTCGCTTTCACACGGAAGTATTCTTGGAGATAAAACCCGAATGGAAGAATTGGTGAAAGATGAAAATGCTTTTATAAGACCGAGTGCTTCTGGAGATACTTTGGGCGGTGTGGCAAGAAAAACACGAGAAACCATTATTTTATGTGAAGCTGCAGGTTTTGATACTATTGTAATTGAAACTGTTGGCGTTGGACAAAGCGAAACCGCTGTACACAGTATGGTGGACTTTTTTTTATTATTGAAGATTTCCGGCGCCGGCGATGAACTTCAAGGTATTAAACGTGGTATTATGGAAATGGCAGATGCAATTGTAATCAATAAAGCAGATGGCGATAATATTAAAAAAGCAAATCTGGCGAAATTAGAATTTAATCGGGCTTTGCATTTATTTCCGCAAAAGCAATCCAATTGGCAACCAAAAGTTACTACTTGCAGTTCTCTAACAAAAGAAGGAATTCCTGAAATCTGGGATACGATTTTAAGCTATTTTGAAATGACAAACGAAACTGGTTATTTTCAGGAAAAACGAAAAGAACAAAATCAATTCTGGATGATGGAAACCATCAACGAGGAATTGAAACAAAACTTTTACAATCAACCCGAAATAATTGCAGCATTAGAAGAAAACAAAAAAGCAGTGCAAAATGATGAAATATCACCTTTTGCAGCTGCTCAGATTTTATTAAAATTATATTTCAAAGGTTCTAAGTAACTAAGGTTCTAAGCTACTAAGAAAAAACTTAGAACCTAAGAACCTCAGTATCTTAGCAACTATTTTTTTCTAAGCTTATATTTACTCTCCTTATACAAATTCCCTGCTGTAATCACGTGTGCCAAAGCATCTTTTGCTAATTCTTCATTTAGTTTTACAGGAACAAAAGTCGTGTCATTTTTGATTTCAAATTGCAGTGGTTTTAGATTTGGCTGCATAATAACAACTTGGTTTTCTATTCTAAAGGCATTGATATCGTTAAACTGCATGATTGACCTTCCCGGAACTTTAGCATCTAATTTGGTTAAATTTCTTCCTACCATTGGTGTTTCAAACGGAAGTCCTACGTAACCTAATAATGTTGGCGGAATATCGATTTGACTTGCCAATTTATTATAAACAGCTCCTTTTTGAACTCCTGGCCCCATTATTAAAGCCGGAATATGGAATTTATTTATCGGCACTAAATTCTTTCCGTATGTCCTTGTATTATGATCGGCAATTACAATGAAAATTGTGTTTTTAAAATAAGCTTCTTTTTTAGCCATTTCAAAGAATTTCCCAATAGAGAAATCAGCATATTTCATTGCATTATTTACTGTTGCAGCCTTTTTATCGTAAGGTTTAATTCTTCCTGCAGGATATTCAAAAGGTTCGTGGTTTGAAGTTGAGAACATCAAAGAAAAGAACGGTTTGTTTCCTTTAGATTTAAAATAACTATTGGCTTTGGTTACTAAATCTTCATCAGAATAACCCCAGGTTCCTTTAAAGGCGTATTTATTTCCATCAGATTCAAAATCAGTTTGGTCTACAATATCCTGAAAACCATTTCCGTTGAAAAACGAAGCCATATTATCAAAATTGGCCATTCCGCCATAAATAAAACTGGTATCGTACCCTTTTTGTTTTAAGGCATCTGCCAATGTAAAAAAGCCTTGCTGTGAGTTTCCTAATCGCACAACACTTTCAGATGGTGAAGGTAAAAATCCGGTTACAACCGCTTCAATACCGCGTACACTTCTTGTTCCTGTGCAATATAAATTGGTAAATAATAAACCTTCTTTAGATAATTTATCAAATTCTGGTGTTAATGGTTTTCCGCCTAAAATTCCAACATATTCTGCACCTAAACTTTCTTGCAGAAAAATCACCAAATTATAAGGTTTCTTCACCACCGTATCGGGTTGCTGTACATGCAGGAACGGAATATCTTTGTCTGTAAAATCATTTGGACCGGCAATCATGTATTTTTTTACACGAGCAATTGCTTCGGCTTCATCCATTTTACCATACATCTTTGTGTTTCCTTCATTTTTAATAGAATACGCGGCAAAAGCTACTGTATAAAATGAATTTAAACCTAATGTATTTGTTAACTGATCTGTAGAAAATACAGCATTACTGGCATTAATTGGTCGTTTTGAAGTTAAACTAGAACGTGCTCCAAAAAACAATAGAAAAGCAATTAACGGAAATACCATTAATTTGAATTTATATTCTGATGCCGTAGTATAAAAAAACTTTTTTCCTTTTTTGAAAGCAAAATACAAAACCACTCCCATAATCAGGAAAGTAACGATGATTGATGTCAGATAACTTTTTAAAAGCATTCCGACTACTTCTTTTGGATAAATAAGATAATCTAAGAAAATCTTATTTGGTCGTGTATCGTATTGTTTGATGAAATCTGGTGAAGCCAATTCTACAAAAAGAATCAGAAACAGAAATAAGAAACTGTAAGCAACCAGAAAATTATTGGTGAATTTGATCCATTTTGCCGGAAGAAAAGTAAGCAGCAGAAATGGAAGAAAAGACAAATAGCACAGTAATATTAAATCCATTCTAAGACCAATTGGAAAAATATACCAGAAATCTTGTGTTTCTACTACTCTATCTTTAAATATAAAAAACAAAACAATTCGGCTTAAAGTCGTAATAACCAATCCGATTGCTATAAAATTAATTACCGGTTTTAAAAAACTCAATTTTTTCATTAAACAGATATAAAATTAAAATGGATAAAATAATTACTCTTCGTAACGATTTATTTCTCTGTCGTAAAACTCATTTGCTAAAACAATCAAACCTTCCATTTCGGCATTTAATTCTGCTTCATCAAGATCTTCAGCTTCTTCCATAAACTCAACCTCATCATCTTTAAGATTAATTATAAATCGTGGATAATCAAGGTGAATGATAAAGATATCATCTGGAAAATCAGTATTATCTCCGAGTAAAAATTTAGGTAATTCCATATTATTTTGATTTTAAAGATTTCAAATTTAAGTATTTGAAAATGAATTATTGATTAATTTTTTTGTTAAGTAATGAAAACGAAGGTACAAGAATATCGCTGCAGAAGTCAATCCGGCCAAAAGCCCAATCCAAACTCCCTGCGCTTTCCATTCTGTATGTTCTCCTAAATAATAGGAAATTGGAAAACCAATTACCCAATAGGCGACAAAAGTAATATACATGGGTATTTTAACGTCTTGTAAACCGCGCAACGCTCCTAAAACCACAACCTGAATTCCGTCAGAAATTTGGAATACAGCTGCAATTAAAAGTAATTTTGATGCAATACTTACCACTTCGGTATTATCCAAAAGTTGTCCGCTGTTTTCCATATTCAAAAAGATATGCGGCAAAAAATTGTGGAAAATTATAAACAGCGCAGCAAAAACAGTTTCCAGCATAATGGCAAGTAAAAAAATGGAACGAGCGACAACTACCAATTTTTTAAAATCCATCAATCCTCTCTGGTTGCTGACTCTGATCATCGAAGTCACGCTTAATCCCATAGCAAACATAAAAGTAAGTGATGATAAACTTAAGGCAACCTGATTGGCTGCTTGGCTGGTTTTACCAATATTACCGCAAAGCCAAATGGAAGCTGTAAAAAGAACTACTTCAAAAAGCATTTGCATAGCAGACGGAAATCCGATATTGATTATTTTTTTTATGGTTTCTTTTTTAATTTCATCAAAACTGAAATTTTTAAAGAAACGTTTTAAGTCATTTCTTCTGGACAGCATTATATGCATAAACATTACCAAAAATATTCTCGAAATTACAGTTCCAAGCGCCGCGCCGATGATTCCCATTTTTGGAAAAAACCAAATTCCGTAAATCAAGACATAATTCATACCTACGTGAAGGACATTTGCCATAACCATTGCATACATAGAATATTTGGTAAGCGAAAGTCCGTCGGCAAATTGTTTGTATCCCTGATACATAATTAGCGGAATCAAAGAAAAAGCAACCCAGCCTAAATAGGGTTTCGCCAAAGCAATTACATCAGCAGGTTGTTCTAACAATTCCATTATTGGCTTTGCCAAAATAATTACGCCAAAAAGAACCAGTCCTAAAATGGTACATAAAAATAATCCGTGATGAAACGCCGAACGAATTTTGGTATCATTTTTTTCTGCATCACCTTCTGCCACAATTGGTGTTATTGCGGTAGAAAAACCAATACCAAGCGACATTGCAATAAAGATCATACTATTACCTAAAGAAACAGCAGCTAATTCTGTACTTCCCAATTTTCCTACCATAATATTATCTACGATACCAATTAAGGTATGTCCGACCATTCCTAATATAATAGGATAAGCCAGTCTTAAATTATAGGAGAACTCTTTGGTGTATTGTTTTAGATTCACTTCACTTCTTTTTTAGTGGGCAAAGATAATCAGAAGCTTTGGATTCTTTGGCAGTATTAAAAATATAAGCAAATATTAAGGTAAATATCGCGCGAACCCCAACATTATATAACAATTCTAAAAAATTATATAACAAGCTCCTAAAACCTTGCTGTTACTTTTACAATATTAAAAATTAATAAAAAAATTGTCATGAAGAAATCAAGAAATCTAAAAATGTTATGCCTGGCAGCTTTTGCCTTTTTATACGCCAATACAACTTTCGCTCAAGACAGTGAGATTAAAAATTATGATCAAGGTTTTAGATTAGGATTTGGAATTAATGGCGGTATACCAACTGACAACGACTACGATTGGTCACTTGGTGGAGATGTTCGTTTACAATATGATTTAACAAAAAGAGCATCATTGACCCTAACCACAGGTTTTACCAATTTATTTATTGGGGGTAAAGATGACCTTGGAAATGACGTAAAAGATCTAGGATTTATTCCTGCAAAAGCTGGTTTTAAAGCTTTTATCTGGGAAGATCAATTCTATGTTTTAGGAGAAGTTGGTGCTGCTTTTGCCGTGACAAATGGTTACGATAAAACAAGTTTTTTATGGGCTCCTGGAATTGGGTATGCCAATAAATACATCGACTTAAGCGTTAGATATGAAGATTATCACGATTTTAGAACCAATCAGGTAGCATTACGTGTTGCTTATGGTTTCGACTTATAAAATTAGGTTTATTTTATTTTTTTGTTTTTGGGAAAATTCCGGCAGATCTCACTCTGCCGGTTTTTTTATTTTAAAAACGTAAATTTTTCAATTCTGTAATAAAGCAAACCCGACAGGTTTTTAAAACCTGTCGGGTTTATTCGTAGAAAATTATCTAATTATCAAATTGACAAATTATCTAATTCATCTAAGCCCCTAACTCTTTCTTATACTTTTCGATATTGCTTTTTATTTCCTCATCCAATTCAGGTTCCTTAATATCGGTATGTTTCTGCATTTCTTCCCAGATAATTTTTGCTACAATGTATCGCGCCATTTCTTTATCATCAGCAGGAACAATATACCAAGGCGCATAATCTGTAGAAGTTTTATTTATTGCTTCTTCATAATATTCCTGATATTCGTCCCAATGTTCGCGTTCTTTAAGATCTCCGGGAGAAAATTTCCAGTTGTGTTTTCCTTCTTCCAGACGACGTAATAATCTTTCTCTTTGTTCTTCTTTGCTTAAATGCAGAAAAAACTTCATTACAATTGTTCCGTTTTCAGAAATATGTTTTTCAAAATTATTAATCTGTTCAATTCTATTTTTCCAGAATTTCGGAGTTATATCTTTAACCGAATTTATTCCCGGCAGATTTTCGCCTAAAATATATTCCGGATGCACGCGCGTAACTAAAACATTCTCATAATGTGTTCTATTAAAAATGGCAAATTTTCCTTTTTCAGGAAGTGCAATGTAATGTCGCCATAAATAATCATGCTCCAATTCTGTTGAATTTGGTGTTTTAAAACTATGCACTACAACGCCACGCGCATTAAATTCTTTAAAAACTTCCCGAATCAAACTATCTTTTCCGGAAGTATCCATTCCCTGCAGACAGATTAGAACTGCATATTTATTGTGCGAATACATTACATCCTGTAATTCACTTAATTTTTTCTGAACTTTTTCTAGTTTTTCCTGCTTTTCGTCATCATCAGCTTTTATATCTAATAAAGTCGGAATTTTTTTTAGACTTATTTTATCTACAATTTTAAAATCATTTGGATCTATCGATTTCATATAATATGGTTTTATTGTAATAGTAAATATACTATTTTTACGAAGTATATCCTTATAACATATTGTAATATTTTATTTACAATATGTCATCAAATTAGATTTTAGCTTTCAAAACAACATTCATGGAAAAATTCACATTAGAAATATTATTTCAAATCATCGGAATCGGTTCGGCTTCAGGATTATTCTACAATAATGACGCCTTATATGTAATTGGCGACAACAGTGGATTCTTATATGAATACAATATGCAGAATCAACAGTTAAACCAACATGCTCTAATTGATAATCCAACGCAGAATATCCCAAAAAACTTAAAGCCAGATTTTGAATCTATCACAAATCATAATGACACTTTATATGTTTTTGGCTCCGGCTCTACCGAAAACAGAAACAAAATGATTGAATTTGATTTGAAGAATAAAACTATTCTTCAAAAAAACAATTTGGTTGATTTATATGGTTTAATGCAGAGTTTTGGCGAAATTAAACCAGAAGATTTTAATCTGGAAGGTGCTATTTTTGATGGTGAAAATTGGTATTTATTCAATCGCGGAAACGGAATTTCGAACAAAAACACCATTTTTACGATTCATGCTAAAAGTCTCGGCGAAGAATTTGCTTTAATTTCTGTCAATTATAAATTGCCAAAAATAAAAGGTGTTCGCTCTAGTTTTACTGACGCGATTTTAGTAGAAGACAAAATCTATTTCCTTTCTACTGCCGAAGACACCAAATCTACTTACGATGACGGCGAAATCTTAGGAAGTTTCATCGGTCGTATTGACGTTAAAACCATGAAGATAGATTTCACTCAAAAAATAACTTCAACAAATAAATTTGAAGGTTTGACTTTCTATAAAAAAGAAAACGGAAAAATAGAGTTTCTGCTTTGTGAAGATAATGATACAGAGGTTTTAGAAACTAAGATTTATAAATTGACATTACCAATAAAATAAATTTCAATTTAAAAATTCCAAATTCCAATTTTAGGTCTCACTTAAATTCATAACAAATAAACTATAACCATTAAAAAACCAATGATTAAAAAAACCACTTTTGCATTTTTACTATTTGTTATAAGTCAAATTTCTAACGCACAATATAATTATCCAGCTACGCCAGAACGCCCAGTAGTTGATGACTATTTCGGAACAAAAATTACAGATTCCTACCGCTGGCTGGAAGATATGAATAGTTCTGAAGTTCAAAAATGGTTTAAGGATGAATCTGATTTTACCAATTCTATTATAAAAAAAATTCCTGGTCGTGATGCTCTTTTTAATAGAATGAAAGTAATTCAGGCTTTAGGCGGAGACAAATACAATTCGATCAAACAATTTGGTGAAAATTATTACTATACTAAAAATAAAAAAGAAGAACGTATCGAAAAATTATATTTTCGAAAAGGTCTTAAAGGAAATGAAGTCTTATTGTTGGATCCTAATACCTTGAAAAATGGCTCAACTATTACAGATTTTACAGTAAGTCCAGACGGGAAAAAATTAGCACTTACAATAGCGAAAGACGGTGCAGAAGTGTGTGATGTTCACATTATGGATTTGGAATCAAAGACATTTCTTAAAGATATCCTGAATCCTGTCTGGAGTGAATTTAACTTTGAGTTTACACCAGACAGCAAAGCGATCATTTATACTAAGATGAGTACGAGTGATAATACCAGTGATGAGTTTTTGAAAAATATGAAATCTTTACTCCATATAATTGGCACTGATCCGGAAACAGACAAAATATTGGCATCAAAAACTAATAATCCTGATTTAAATTTATTAACAGAACAGTTTCCTGACGCTTCATTTTCAAGCGATTATTCTTATATAATTTTAGATATAGGATCTACCAAAAATGAAAAACTCGCTTTTTATGCTCCAATTTCTGAGCTTAAAAATGAAAAAATAAATTGGATGCCGCTTATTAAATATGAGGACGAAATTATTAGTTATGATTTTACAGGAGATAAGATCTTTTTTCTTACTCACAAAAATGCACCAAATTATAAAATAGGTTATACAATTATTAAAAATCCCAACTTTGATAATGCATCAATTGTTGTTCCTGAATCCGAAAAAGTTTTACGAAGATTAAGAAAATCTAAAAATTTTATTTATTACTGTTTAAGCGACGGAATCAATCAAGATAATTATCAAATTAATACAAAAACGTTAGAAACCAAATTGATTACAATGCCTAAAGGTGTTAACGGAGGATATGCTCTAAACCCACGCGGAAATGATAATATGCGATTGTCAAACAATAGTTGGATTACGCCATCTATTGCATACGATTACAATGGTTTGACAGGAAAATTAAAGTTAAGCGAAGAATTTACATCCAACAGTTCTTATCCTGATTTTACTCAAAAATATAATGTAAAAGAAATTGAAGTAAAAAGTCATGACGGCGTTATGATACCTCTATCAATAATTTTTCCTAAAGATATTAAATTAGATGGATCAAATCCTTGTTTTATTACAGGATACGGAGCTTATGGAATTAGCCGTACCCCTAATTTCATAGGTGCTTCATTAATGACATTACTAGAACAAAATACGATAGTAGCGATTACTCATATACGTGGCGGCGGTGAAAAGGGCAGCCAATGGCACAAAGACGGAATGAAGGCAACTAAACCAAATACTTGGAAAGATTTTATTGCTTGTTCAGAATATCTGGTTAGAGAAAAATACACTTCGAGTGAAAAACTTATAGGAAACGGTGTGAGCATGGGAGGTGTTTTAATTGGCAGATCTATTACAGAACGTCCCGATCTTTACAAAGTAGCTCTTGTCGAAGTTGGCTGTACTAATACTATTCGTATGGAAACTACTCCTAATGGTCCAAATCAAATACCAGAAGTTGGTTCTTTAAAAAATGAAGAAGATATAAAACACATTTTAGAAATGGACTCGCAGAGTAAAGTACGAAAAGGAGAAAAGTACCCTGCTATGTTAGCCCTCACCGGAATTAATGATCCTAGAGTTGCACCTTGGGAGCCAGGTAAATTTGCTGCCATACTGCAAAACTACAACAACTCAGAAAATCCAATTCTATTACATGTTAATTATGCCAACGGTCATCACTCTAGTGATTTAGATGTTACATTTGGTGACAAAGCTGATATGTATGCTTTTGCATTATGGCAAGTTGGCAATCCTAAATTTCAGATTCAGAAATAAATTCGAATACAATCTAAAATTATTCTGTAGAGACGGTTAATCTGTTTCTACAGAATTTTTTCGTTTAATAGATACAGCCAATTTACATACAAAAACAAAACATTCTGTGTACTGCCACGTCTCTACAGAAAAACTTTGCGTGCAATCTTTACGCATCTTTACAGCAAAAACCTGTAAACCAACCTCAAAAATCATTAATTTTATTTTTTTTAATAACCATCCCAACCTTTTTATCTTTTTATCTCTCTATATAAGAAAGACAACAATTGTGATAAACGAAACTATAATTTCTAACTGCAAAAAAATGCACCGCGATGCCCAGCGTCAGGTGTATGATTATATGGGGCCAAAACTGTATCGTGTTTGCAAGCGATATTTAAAAAAGGAAGAAGAAATAGAAGAAGCTATGGCCGACGCTTTCTATACCATATTTACAAAATTGGATCAACTGAAAGAAGCTTATGCTTTTGAAGCCTGGGCTAGAAAAATAACGGTAAACCATTGTTTAGCGACAATTAGAAAGAATACAAACTTTAATATGTATTTAGACGATGTAAAAATGCTTTCGCAGCCTTTTACAGATGAAATAAACACATTAGAAGAAGAAGATTTACTCAATTTATTAAACCACATTCCAGACGGCTGTAAAACTGTTTTTAACCTTTTTGTTATAGAAGGTTTCGGGCATAAAGAAATAGCGGCAATGCTTAATATTTCTGAAGGCACCTCAAAATCACAATTGAACGCCGCCAAAACCAAGCTGAAGGATTTAGTAAATAAATTGTATTATCAAAAAGCAAAATAGTCATGGACAATCAAGATAAAATATTCGATAAATTTAAAGACGCTGCACACAATGCAGAGCTGAAAGACTTTCCGGGAATGGAAAAAGTCTGGTCGCGCGTTGAGGAAAAACTCGACAAAAAAGAAGATAAAAAAGCAATTTCGTTATGGAAAAAAGTTTCGATTGCTGCATCGCTTTTATTATTAATCTCTTTAGGTTCTCAATTTATTAAAACGGATAAAAAAGTAACTATTCAAAACACTTATAAAGTTGTAACCAACGAAACACAAAAAGAATTGCTTTCAGAACCTGATTCAAAAAAAGGAAAAGTAGCGGTTTCAGAAGATTCTGGAATAGTTTCAAAATCAGAAGCGGTAAAAATTCTGGAAAATCAAACAAAACAAAAAGAAGTTGTCGCAATGCAGGAAGTTCAGGCTTCTTCTGTTGATAACATGCCAATTGTTGAAGCCAGTGACAAAAAAAGTTCCGATGAGGCAGTGTTTCTAAGCGGTACAAGTTCAGGTTCAGGTCCTGCTCCGTCTCTGACTTCTGGTTATCTAAGCGACGAAAAAGCTGTTACAAAAGATAAAGCTTTCGTTTCTGCTGAATTATCAAAATCGGCAAAAAGAGAATCGTATCAAATTGCAGATTCTGAGAAAGAAAGTCAATTGGCAAAGAAAAGCAGCGCGCCATTGGTAATAATGAACGGAAGAGCACTTTCTCACAGCAATGAGGAGAAAAGAGATAAAATGATGCAGAACGAACTTTCTAATATGAGTCCGGAAAATGTAGAATCTCTGGTTATACTCGATGAACCATTATATATTATTGACGGAAATTATTATTCTGAAGATGATTTATTTGGAAGAAATCCTAAGAGTCCTTACGCGCCTTTAAACAAACAGGAAATCAAAACGATTACAATTCTTCAAGATACAGAAGCCACCGATAAATATGGTGATAAAGGAAAAAAAGGAGTTGTAATTATTACTACTAAATCAGGAAAACCAGCTTTAAAACAATAGCTTAAACCTAAAATTTCAGTCCATAAATCTTTGTCAGAGTTTTAAAAACTCTGACAAAGAAAACCCGAACATTAATCTTAAAATTTACTATCATGAAAAGTCTAAAACTTATTTCATCAGCCATTACTATGCTAGTTTGTTTCGTGACATTCGCACAGAAAAGAATTATTTCGGGAACTGTTTTAGACGAAAGTTCTATCCCACTTCCAGGAGTGAACATAAAAGCTCAAAGATCAGAAAATAAAGTGAAAACAGATTTTGACGGAAACTATATTATTAAAGTTAAAAAAAACGATACACTAGTCTTTAGCTATGCTGGGCTTAAAACAGAAACTATAACTACAGAACGAAAAACCAATATTAATTTAAAAATGGTCGATTCGGTTGACTTTCAAATTCCAGTTCCATGTTATTACCCAATAAAACGAATTTTAAAACAATAGCAAAAACCTAAAAATTCATTTCACAAATCTTTGTCAAAGTTTTTAAAACTCTGACAAAGAAAACCCGAACATTAATCTTAAAATTTACTATCATGAAAAGTCTAAAACTTATTTCATCAGCCATTACTATGCTTATATGTTTCGTAACATTTGCACAGGAAAGAACTATTACCGGGATTGTATCAGACGACAACAGACAACCACTTCCTGGAGCATATATTGTTAATCAAAACACAAAAAAAAGTGCCCAGACAAATTTTGATGGTCAGTACAGCATTCAGGCTCAAAAAGGAGATGTTTTGATATTTAGTTACATTGGTTTTGATTCACAAAGACAAAAGGTTGAAAATTCAAATACGATTAATGTAAAATTAATTGCAGCTCAACAAACCCTAAACGAAGTTGTAGTTGTAGGCTACGGAAGAAGTGACTCAGAATACGAAGACAATAGCTATTCACGTCCTCAAAGATCTGAAAGAAAAAAAGCAAAAGCTGCAAAAGCTGAAATGGTTCAGGGATATGTTGCAGGAGTTCAGGTTCAAAATAGTATGCAATATGTTGCTGCGCCAAGTGCAATAACAATAAGAGGAAACCAATCTATTTCTGCTAAAAATGAACCTTTATATGTTGTAGACGGAGTTCCTATAAAATCACAGCAATTTGCTAAAATCAACCCAAATGATATTCAAGATGTTAAAGTATTAAAAGATAAAGACGCCACATCTATTTATGGAAGCAGAGCTGCAAACGGAGTTGTTATTCTTTCTACAAAAAATGACTTGTACAAGAATCTTACGGAGAAAGAAATCGATAAAAAACTAAACATGATTGTTCCTGCACAGCCAGAAGTAAACAACGAAGATTACGATGGTTTTGTAGAAAATGCATTCGAAAGTCCAAAAGGTGCCCCTTTGTCTACTTTTTCTATTGATGTTGATAATGCTTCTTATACTAATATTAGACGTTTTATTAATAACGGACAAGCGGTTCCTAAAAATGCTGTGCGTGTAGAGGAAATGGTAAATTTCTTTAAATATACTTATCCGCAGCCAAAAGATCAAAATCCGTTTTCTATCAATACAGAATTAAGCGAATCTCCGTGGAATCCTGAAAATCGCATTTTAAGAATTGGTCTTCAGGGGAAAAATATTCCGACCGAAAATTTACCTGCTTCCAATCTTGTTTTCTTAATTGATGTTTCGGGTTCTATGAGCGATCCTAACAAATTGCCTTTACTAAAACAATCGATGAAAATATTAGTAAACGAACTTCGCTCAAAAGACAAAGTTGCAATTGTAGTATACGCAGGCGCAGCTGGATTGGTTTTGCCTCCAACTTCTGGCGACGAAAAACAAACTATTATTGCCGCTTTGGATAATTTAAATGCTGGTGGAAGTACTGCCGGAGGTGCAGGAATTGAACTGGCTTATAAAATTGCTGCTGAAAATTTTATTAAAGATGGAAACAACCGTGTAGTTTTGGCAACAGACGGAGATTTTAACGTAGGAAGTACTTCTAACACTGACATGGAAACTCTAATTGAGCAAAAACGTAAAACAGGCGTTTTCTTAACTTGTCTTGGTTACGGAATGGGCAATTATAAGGACAGTAAAATGGAAACGCTTGCCGATAAAGGAAACGGAAATTATGCTTATATCGATAACATTCAGGAAGCGAATCGTTTTTTGAGCAAAGAATTTAAAGGTTCTATGTTTGCTATCGCGAAAGATGTAAAAATTCAGATTGAGTTTAATCCAAAACAAATTCAGGCGTACCGATTGATTGGTTACGAAAACAGAAAACTTCGTGCTGAGGATTTTAAAAATGACGCTATAGATGCCGGAGAACTAGGAAGTAATCACACTGTTACGGCTTTATACGAAATTATTCCTGCGGGAGTTAAAAGCGACTATTTAAATAATCAACCCGATGCTTTAAAATATACCAAAGTTGAAAATGACAGTAATGTATATAGCAATGAGTTGGCAACAATAAAATTCCGTTACAAAAAACCAGACGGCGACAAAAGTATCGAAATGGTCAATGTTATTGAAAATAAAGCTGCTTCATTACAAAATTCAAGTGAAGATTTTAAATTCAGTACAGCCGTTGCCTGGTTTGGATTAAAATTGAGAGATTCAAAATTGATTACTAATAAATCTTCTGAGGATATTTTGAAATTAGCAAAACAAGGAGCAGCAAATGATTCCGAAGGTTACAAAGCAGAATTTATTCGTCTTGTTGAAGGTGTAAAACAACTTTAATCAATTATTTTATTTATGAAAAGTCTAAAATTTATTTCTTCAGCCGTCACTTTCATTATATGTTTCGTGACAACGTTTACAGGATTTTCACAAAATAAAAATTTACTTGACAAACCTTTCATCGAAGTTTCAGGTCAAGCTGATACATTAGTAATGCCAAACAAAATCTGGATAAATATTTTTCTTAGTGAAAGAGATTTTAAAGGCAGAAAATCTATCGAAGACACAGAGATGGAAATGATTAATAAACTAAAAGAAATTGGTATTGATACCGAAAAAAATATCACAATCAATGACATGACAAGCAACTTCAAAAATTATTTTCTGAAACAAACTGATATCTTTAAAACAAAATCATATTCTGTAATTGTTGTTGATGCCAAAACAACTTCTAGAGTATTTATCGCATTAGAAACTATTGGAATTTCGAATGTTCATATTGAAAAAATAGAAAACTCTGAAGAAAAGAAAATACAGCTTTTAATTAATGGCAAGGCCGCAGAAAATGCAAAACAAATTGCTGAAAGTTATAGCAAACCTCTGAATCAAAAAATTGGAAATGCTATACAAATAACTAACATGAATATTCCAAATCAAATGTATGGGCAAATCAGAGGAATATCAGCACTTCAAGAAGTTGTCGTTACGGCCTATAGAGCAAATAAAAGTTCAAATTACGAACCAGACATTCAATTTGAAAAAATAAAAATATCAAGTACAGCACAAATTAAGTTTGCATTAGAATAGCTTAAGCCAGAATTAATTAATAAAAAAAGTATTACATTTACGTTTTTTAATTCAAAAAACATATACTCTATTATGAATCCTATTTTAAGCCAAAATCTATTTTTAGTAAAAGAACATATCGGAATGTTTAAAGCAGCGAATAACTACGACATTTACAATCCAGAAAGCAACCAAATCATAATGAACTGCCGTGAAAATAATCTGGGCTTTTTTACCAAAATATTACGTTTTACAGATTATAAAAGAGCGACTCCTTTTAATATTGAAATTACAACCGCTTCTGGTGAAAAATTAATCACTGTGAGACGTGGTGTTGCCATATTTAGATCTACAGTTGAGGTTTTAGACGAAAAAGATCGTTTGGTTGGAACATTCAAACAAAAATTCTTTTCTATTGGAGGAAAGTTTGAAATTTTAGATAAAAACGAAAAACCTCTTGCAACGCTGCAAGGAAAATGGACGGGATGGGATTTTACATTTTCGCACGAAAACAAACAGCTTGCTCAAGTTACTAAAAAATGGGCAGGAATGGGAAAAGAACTTTTTACAAGTGCAGACAATTATGTTCTTAAGGTAGAAGAAACTGTACCTGCCGAAAGTCCGTTGAGACAATTGATTCTAGGAGCTGTAATGTGTATAGATATGGTTTTGAAGGAATAACAAAAAGTTGTTAAACTTAGATTAACAAAACACAGTAAAGCATCATTTTAGTTTACAAAAGCTTATTTTTGTTAGACATAAAATGATGCTTTTTGCATTTCTAAAAATACGATCATGACAGATTTAAAAAATAAAAATGCCCTTATCACGGGCGCTGGCAAAGGAATTGGAAAAGCGGTTGCAATTGCTTTGGCAAAAGAAGGTGTAAACCTGATTTTAGTTTCGAGAACCCAGAGCGATATTGACCAACTGGCAGACGAAGCTTCTAACTTGGGCGTAAGAGCCTTGGCTTTGGCAGCTGATGTTTCTGATCTAAATTCTATAAATAGTGCGGTAGAAAAAGCTTTGGCTGCATTTAAAAATATTGATATTTTAATTAACAGCGCCGGAATTGCTTCTTTTGGAAAATTCCTTGAACTTGAACCAACAGCTTGGGAAAGAATTATTCAGGTAAATTTAATGGGAACGTATTATGTAACCCGTGCTGTTATTCCGAATATGATTGAAAGACAAACAGGCGACATTATCAATATTTCTTCTACTGCAGGATTAAACGGAAATGCATTGACAAGTGCCTACAGCGCTTCTAAATTTGCAGTTTTAGGTCTTACCGATTCTTTGATGCAGGAAATGAGAAAACATAATATTCGTGTTACTGCTTTAACGCCAAGTACGGTTGCAACCGATATGGCAAAAGATTTAAACTTAACCGACGGAAATCCTGAAAAAGTGATGCAATCTGAAGATATGGCAGAATTGATTATTTCGCAGTTGAAATTAAATCGAAGAGTTTTTGTAAAAAACAGCAGTATTTGGTCTACTAATCCGTAACTTAAATTCCAAATTTTTTAGATTCCAAATTCCAATTACTTAAATTTAAGAATTTGGATTTGAGAATTGGAATTTGGAATTTTAATATTGTGATTTAAAAATAAAAATGATGGAAGAATATTTAAGACAATTAATTGCAATAGAATTTACAGACAAGAAAGAAATATATACCGGTTTTCTTATTGATTATTCAGACGACTGGATTTTATTGAGAAACAATCCTGTTGATTATATTCTGGATGGTTTTGTTATTCTAAGAAATAAAAATATCGAAGGCGTTCATAGAGATCAGGATCTTGCCTTTACAGAAAAAGTAATTCGATTAAAAGGATTAAAAACAAATTCAGAAGATATTATTCCGATTAAGGATTTGGCTACAATCGTAAATTTTATTACTAATAAATACGGCATTTTTCAGATTGCAAAAAAATCTTCAAAATCTGCTTATTTAGGAAAACTGATCGAACTTAACGACGAAGAATTGACTATTGATTTCTTAGATACAAAAGGGCAATTTGGAGGAGAATTGAGCTTTAATCCAGAAAAAATCAGAGTAATTGAGTTTGATACGGATTATATCAATTCCTTGAAATTGGTTATTCCGGAAGAGAAATAGAAAATACTTGTTATAATAGAAAAAGCCCTTTTTATAAAAGGGCTTTTTTTGTGTTTGTCATTGCGAGGAACGAAGCAATCTCACTAGCTAAAATCCACTTATCCATATTAGTGAGATTGCTTCGTTCCTCGCAATGACATAACCTGTTTGATCTATTACGCTTCCGCCAGTTTATTTATAAACTCCAAACGAACACTTCCGTCTTCGTCTATTTTAGTTAAATTAATTTCCTGTAAAGTATTCACCAATTCGGGATTCCAAGGCGTTTTTACTTTTACGTAGTTTTCTGTAAAACCGTGTATGTAACCTTCTTTATTTTCACCTTCAAACAAAACAGTTCTGTTTGTTCCTAATTGGCTTTCATAAAAAGCACGACGTTTTTTTACGGATAAACCGCGAAGCATTTTACTGCGTTTTGCTCTTACGTTTGCAGGAACAATTCCGTCCATATTGGCCGCTTCTGTATTATCTCTTTCAGAATACGTAAAAACGTGTAAATATGAAATATCCATTTCGTTTAAGAAATGATACGTTTCAAGAAAATGTTCTTCTGTTTCGCCAGGAAAACCAACAATAACATCTACGCCAATACAAGCGTGAGGCATTACTTCGCGAATTTTATTTACGCGTTCTGTATACACTTCACGTAAATAACGGCGTTTCATTAATTTTAAAATATCATTGCTTCCCGATTGCAGCGGAATATGAAAATGCGGTACAAAGGTTCTGCTTTTAGACACAAAATCAATTGTTTCATTTTTTAATAAATTCGGCTCTATAGACGAAATTCTTAAACGCTCAATTCCATCTACTTTGTCTAAAGCCTGAACCAAATCCAGAAAAGTATGTTCGTGTTTTTTATTTCCGAACTCCCCTTTTCCGTAATCTCCAATATTTACACCCGTTAAAACAATTTCTTTGATGTTTTGAGCCGAAATTTCTTTTGCGTTTTGCAAAACATTTTCAAGAGCATCACTTCTGGAAATTCCTCTCGCCAAAGGAATTGTACAATACGTACATTTATAATCACAACCGTCCTGCACTTTTAAAAATGCACGGGTACGATCGCCAATCGAATAACTTCCTACGTAAAAATCCGCTTCGGCAATTTCGCATGAGTGAACTTCACCCATATCGTTTTTGCTCAAATCATTTATATAATCGGTGATTTTAAATTTTTCTGTAGCTCCTAAAACTAAATCAACGCCATCAACAGCTGCTAATTCTTCTGGTTTTAATTGCGCGTAACATCCAACGGCAGCAACAAAAGCTTTGTCGTTGAGTTTCATTGCTTTTTTTACAACCTGCTTAAACTGTTTATCTGCGTTTTCTGTAACCGAACAGGTGTTGATTACATATATATCGGCAACTTCTTCAAAATCAACTCGATCAAAACCTTCGTCATTAAAGTTTCTCGCAATTGTAGAAGTTTCCGAAAAATTCAGTTTGCATCCAAGCGTATAAAAAGCAACTTTTTTTCTATTTTCCATGGGAATAAACTACGTTTTAAGTAGTAAGATATTATATTTACATCTCTTTTGAAGAGTTTGCAAATTTACATACAATATTCTTTAAAATAAAATCAATAATGTACTATATATCAATATTTTGAAGTAAACACACATTTGAAAGGGTATTGAAAAACTTTAATTTTAATCCAGGAATTTATTTAAACAAATAAAAAGCGTTATAATTCGATAAGAATAAAATGACAAAATTATCGATTAAGTGCAAATATTATCGATTAAAAACGTTTTTTACCTTATTAAATTGAATTTTTCTTACATTTAACGTCAATAAAATTTGTTTTAAAAGAAGTAAATTCACGTTCTAAAATTTTTAAATAAAAAAAAATCAATATTTACTAACAAAACAGGCACAACAATTTTGTTTTTCCATCGTTATGTTGTTGCTTTGTTATAATAAAAGCTGGGCAAGCCGAAACCCAAATAATTGTAGGCAAAATTAAAATCCACAAACTCCAAATGAAAGTATTTCTACCCGCGATCTGCCTCATGTTCTTAACCGTTTTCAGTTCAAATGCACAAACCAATAATGCTGCACCAGCAAACGCAAATCCATTCCCATCTATCAGTACATTAACCAATTGGGCAAGTTTTAACTCGCAGCAACAATTTGATGTAGCAATTCGTGGAGTTGGTTTTAAGTTTGAAGTAAAAGAACCAGGTGCAGAATCTACTTCTTACACTTATATTCGTAAAGTAACTGTAAACGAAGTAAACTACACAGACAGAATTGTTTACAGAATTACAAACAATAACTCTGCAAGTATTATTTCTTTGGTAACTGCTTCTACTGACTTAGTAAGTTTATATACACCGCAATTGTCTACTTTTAAAAACAACAACTGCAAAACAGAAATGTCTAAAGATAAAAATACAACTTGCAGCTGTTACGAAAGCGCAGCTTTTGCAATCGATCTTTGCGACGAACGTGTAAAACTTACAATGGGTGACGGAAATAAATATTTTGTTTCTGTAGCAAAAAAATAAAAAATAAAATACTTTCAGATATTTAAACTACGAGCTGTTTTCCAAATCTTTGCAAACTTAATGAGTTAAGTTACGAAGATTTGGGATGCATTTCTTAGGATTTTATAAGTTGTTTGGATTTCTTACTTCATACCAAACTTCTTGTTCGTTTTCATACTCAAACGAATTCACATAATGAAAACCAAGCTTTTCTAAAATTTTTCTTGAGTTTTGGTTTCCTTCATCCGCGTAAGCGTAAAGAACTTCTACATTCATGGTGTTAAAAGCATAATCAATAAAAGCCAATCCGGCTTCTGTTGCATAACCCTTTCCCCAATTTTTTTCTATAAATCGATATCCGATTTCATAAAAATTTTGATAATTGTTGATTTCGGCAGTAATAAATTTTATTCCAGACCAGCCTAAAAATTCATTGGTTTCTTTTAGGATAACGGCCCAGCGCCCTGTACCAAAATCTTTGTATTGCTGCTGAATATTTTTGATCTGCGCAATACTTTCTTCAATAGTTGTAACAGGTTTATTTCCCAGAAAAAGATGCACATTTGGGTTAGCATCCAATTCAAACATGCCGTCTGCATCAGAAAGAAGTAATTCTCTCAAAATTAGGCGCTCTGTTTCAATTGTTTTTTTCATTGTTTTAATTTAAAATATAACGCTCTATTACTTCTGCAACACCATCATTATTATTAGACGCCACAATTGCATTTGCTCTGTCACGCAATTCAGGCGTTACATTATCTACCCAAACACCCAAACCGGCATATTCAATCATTGTTAAATCATTTCCGGCGTTTCCTACCGCAATAATTTCACTTTGATGAATATTCAGCTTTGATGCCAAAAGTTTTAAGCTCGCCGCTTTATCAATTCCCTGCTGTGCTGCTTCTAAGAAAAAAGGTTTAGACATCGCAATACTTAAATGAGGCATTGCTGCTTTTAAGTCTTCTTCTAACCCTTTTAGATAAGAAGGTTCTTGTAATAAAATACATTTTACTGTAGGCCTGTTTATGGCTTCTTTAAAACTAGGTACTTTACGATGTGGTAATCCTGTTATATCTTTTTCAATTTCGATATATTCAGAATCGGTTTCGCTGATAATTTCATTATCCAGATACGTTATAATGTCGGTTTTCATTTTAACACTATAATCGTATAATTCGTGAATCTGCTCTATTGTCAGTTTCTGCTCAAATAAAATCAGATCTTCTTTTACTGTACTGATAATAGCCCCGTTAAAAGAAATTATAAACGAATCATTGCGATCTAATTCTAGTTCTTTCGCATAAGCCGTCATTGCCGAAGTTGGCCGACCGGATGCCAAAACCACATAAACTCCTTTTGCCTGAGCTTTTAGAATGGCGTTTTTATTACGTTCAGAAATTTTATGATCGTCTGTCAACAAGGTATCATCCATGTCGAGCACTAGCATTTTATATTGCATTATATTTAGTTTTCAGTCACAATCCAACTTTCAGCAAACTGTGACTGAAAACGGCAACTTATTATTTTATTATTAAATACTCATTCTGAAATCCTCGATAACCGGATTTGCTTTTGCAAAATCAGTTTCCTGAATAAAAACCTCAACAGCTAAGTCTGTTTGTCCAAAACCACCTAATCTTGCCGATTGAATATTATCTTTTTTTGTTGTTTCTACTCCCGCTTCTTCTAATCTTTCTTGTAAAGCAATTGCTAAAATTTCACTTCCTGAAAACACTTTCATTAATCCCATAACTCTATATTTTTAATTATAATTTATTCTAATATTGTTTTTAACTCATTTTGAAATTCTTCATTTTCATTCATTCCAATATGACCCTGACCTTTTAAAGTAAAAAATTGCCCTTTATTATTTAATATCTTATTTAAACGAACCGAATTTTCATGTGGAATTAATTGATCGTCATTTCCATGAAAAATATAAATCGGTGCTTTTACTTTTGGCAGATATTCGAAAGTCTCTAAATGAAACTTCTTCATAAAATTCGGAAAAAATGGTACTCTGCTGCTTGATAATTCTGTAAAACTATAATACGGCGACTGCAGTATCAGTGCTTTTGGATGATTTTCTGAAGCTAAAATTGTCGCTAATCCCGAACCAATTGAATAGCCCGCAATAATTATCTTATTTTCAGGATATTTTTTAGCTAATGTTTTATAAACTATCGAAGCATCCTGGTTTAACTGGTCTTCATTTTCAATCTTACCTTCACTTTTACCAAAACTTCTGTAATCTAAAATAAAAATATCGTATCCTAAATTGGTATAAATATTAGCAATTTTTCCCCACGTTTCTAATGTTCCTGCATTTCCGTGAAGATAAAAAACCAACCCTTTTGAGTTTTCTGTTTTAAATAATAATCCGTTTAGGTTTACGCCGTCATAAGATTTAATATTTAATTCATCAAATTTTGATTGGTAATTAAATTGATAATTCTTAGGCAATGATGCGTTTTGAAAAATCATTCCAACTTGATTAAAATATACATAAGTGACAATCAGCAAATAAATTACAACAAAAAATCCTAAAAGAATTATCGTTAAAAATTTAAGCGTTCTAAATATCTCCATATAAAATTTTAATACAGCTTATTGTTTATTCCTCTTCAATCTGATCTTCTTCTTCGTCCAGTTCTTCTTCTCCTTCTTCATCCATATCAAAAAGGTAAGGCTCCAGAAGCATTTTATCAGTCAGGATTTCGATACGTTCTGTTAATTCTTCTGCAAAAACAATACGTTGTACTTTGGCGATACTATTAGAAATACGCATAATTTTAGTTTCGTTACGTAATTTCAAAATTGGATCAGCATCATCCAGAATAAACATTTTTAAACGGTTAACGTTAAAACCAGCGGTTGTAAACATATCATTAAGTTTTACCGGAGTTCCAATTAAAACATCAATTCCGGTAGAGATATAGTTTTTATCATAATCCATATCGCCTTTTTCATGCACACCGTAAACTTCAAGATTAGTGTATTTCGCATATTTTGCAAAAAGCTCCACCATTTCCAACACTTTTGGTTTATCTTCTACAATAATCAAAGCTCTTGGCGATTCTTCTGTACTTCCAGCCAATTGCTGAATTACATTAAGCACAATTGTAGTCGTTTTACCAGTTCCTGCTGGAGAAAGTATAATGCAGTCGGCACCACTTTTTATAGTCGAAAAAGTTTCCTGTTGCAGCATATTTGCTTCAGTTAAACCATTTTCAATTAATGCGTCTTGCAGCTTCTCGTTTATTTTTTTTAGTTTCATTCTTTAATTTTAGAGTTCTGATTTTAGGTTTTAGATACAACCTAATTACATCATTATTTGCTTGCGAACATTTTCACGTCCGTTTCTGAGATTTCGTTTCCTCCTAAGATAATCAATCTTTCTACTACATTTCGAAGTTCACGAATATTTCCTGTCCAATCGTATTCCTGCAATAATTTTATGGCTTGCGCCGAAAATCCTTTTACAGAATTTCCTTGCTCTGAAGCAATTTTCTCAGCAAAATGAATAATCAAAGCCGGAATATCATCTCGTCTTTCGTTTAATGGCGGTACTTTTATCAAGATTACGGCCAATCTGTGGTATAAATCTTCACGGAAACGGCCTTCGGCAATTTCTGTTTTTAGATCTTTATTGGTTGCGGCCACAACACGCACGTCTACTTTAATATCTTTTTCGGCTCCAACTCTCGTAATCATACTTTCCTGAAGCGCGCGTAATACTTTGGCTTGCGCCGAAAGACTCATATCACCAATTTCATCTAAGAAAATAGTTCCTTTATCTGCAGCTTCAAACTTTCCGGCGCGATCTTTTACTGCCGATGTAAAAGCACCTTTTACGTGTCCGAACAATTCACTTTCGATTAATTCGCTCGGAATTGCAGCACAGTTTACTTCAATTAAAGGATAATTACAACGCTCGCTTTTTTCATGCAATTGATGCGCTACTAATTCTTTACCAGTTCCGTTTGGACCTGTAATTAGAACTCTTGCTTCGGTTGGGGCAACTTTATCAATCATAACTTTTATATGATTAATACCTTCGCTCTCGCCTATCATTTCGTAGTTTTTGCTGACTTTTTTCTTTAGAATTTTATTCTCAACTACAAGTTGTTTTTTGTCTAAAGCATTACGAACTGTATTTAATAAACGGTTTAAATCTGGCGGTTTTGAGATGTAATCAAAAGCTCCTAAACGCATGGTATGAATCGCGGTTTCCATATCGCCGTGACCTGAGATCATGACCATCGGAATTTCTGGCTTGATTTTTTTTACTTCTTCTAAAACCTCAACGCCGTCTAGTTTTGGCATTTTGATATCACACAAAACCAAATCGTAGTCGTTGTTTTTTATTTTTTCAAGTCCGGCTACACCATCTTCCGCTTCATCTACTTGATAGGCATCATTTTCTTCTGATAAAATTTTTACCAAAACGCGTCTGATTGATGCTTCGTCTTCTATAATTAGTATTTTACTCATTCTTTTTGAGGTTCTAAGTTACTAAGATTCTAAGGTTCTGAGCTTTTTACTTAGCAGCTAAAAAAACTTAGCAGCTTAGTAACTCAGAACCTTAAAAACTCAAAAATCAATATTTAAGCCATCTATACAATTCTTTCCACGTTGGTTTTTTGCCGTACATTAAAATACCAACTCGGTAGATTTTTGCAGCGAACCAAACGACAAGGAAAAAGGTTGCAAACAATAATGATACCGAAATCGCAATTTGCCACCACGGCACTCCAAACGGAATTCGCATTAGCATTACAATTGGCGATGTTAGCGGAATCATAGAGAATACAACGGCTACAGTTCCGTGTGGATCATTCACGACAGTGAAAAAACCAATATAAACGCTTAAAATTAATGGCATAATAATAGGCAGTAGAAATTGCTGAGAATCGGTTTGATTGTCTACAGCGGCGCCAATTGCGGCATAAAATGAACTGTATAAAAAGTAGCCTCCAATAAAATAAACTATAAAACCAAACAGAATACTTGCAATTGGCAAATTCAATAATTCTGCAATGTACATTTGTGCTGTTCCAGAAAATTCTTGTTGCGCAGAATGCATTAATTCTGGAGAAATTCTTGCTGTCGGTGTTACATTTACTCCAAAAAATGCTGAAGCTGCAAACATTAAACTAAGGCCAATTATTGCCCAGATTATAAATTGTAATAATCCAGCAAGCGAAGTTCCGACGATTTTACCAATCATTAATTGAAATGGTTTAACCGATGAAATAATGATTTCGATAATTCTGTTTGTTTTTTCTTCGATTACGCTTCGCATTACCATGTTTCCGTAAATGATAATAAACATCATGATCAAATATCCGAAGGCACCGCCAATTCCGATTTTTATTTCGTTTAGGCCTTTTAGACTTTCTTCTCCGGAAGCTTTTGCCAAATGTATGTTTACATCTGCCTGCGCTTTCTGAATCGCAAGCGTATCAAGTTTTGCTTTCTCTAAATTGATTTTAGTAATTTTTGATGCTATAACATCCTGTGTATTTTCGATAAAAGAAATACTCGGACTATTATTCGAAATAAAATCAATTTTACTTTCTAATTCTTTAGAAGTATTGGTTTTAGGAATAACAATTAAACCGCTGAAATCTTCTTTTGTAATGCTGTCTTTTAACGCTTGTACATCAATTGCAGAGAGATTTAGGTATTTGTATTCGCCGCCCTTTTTATTGAGTTTTACAAAATCATCGGCAAATAATCCTGTTTCGTCATGAATGGCGATTCGTTTGGTTTCGGCTTTCATCGAACTCAAATAACCAATAAATCCTGCTATTGCAACAAACAATAACGGACTTAAAAAAGTCATAACAACAAAAGATTTATTGCGGACTTTGGCAATAAATTCTCTTTTTATAATTAATGAAATTATGCTCATTTCTTATTTTAGATTTATGATTGTTGATTTTAGATTTATGATTTTAGGTTTTTCAATCTAAAATCTAAAGTCTAAAATCTAAATTTTGTTTTCTGTTACCGTTTGAATAAAAATATCGTTTACACTTGGAATTTTTTCCACAAAGTGTGTTACTTGTCCGCGTTGTGTCAGAACGTTTAATAGTTCGTTTGGCGAAGCGTTTCCGATCTGAATGTCTAGTTTTAAATCATCGTTTAAAGATTTAAAATTTGCTGGAGAAACGGTAAATTTTTGTGTAATGTCATACATCAAACCTTCAACATTGTCTGTCAAGATTCCGACTTCGAAACTGTTTTTTCTAAACTGACGTTTTACATCGCTTAGTTTTCCTTCGATTAATTTATTCGATTTATGAATTAAAGCAATATGATCGCAAAGTTCTTCTACACTTTCCATTCGGTGTGTCGAGAAAATAATTGTTGCACCTTGTTCTTTTAAAGCTAAAATTTCGTCTTTTATCACATTGGCATTTACAGGATCAAACCCAGAAAAAGGCTCGTCAAAAATCAATAGTTTTGGTTTGTGAAGAACACAAACAACAAATTGAATTTTCTGTGCCATTCCTTTAGAAAGCTCTTGGATTTTTTTGTTCCACCATCCTTGTATTCCTAAACGGTCAAACCAATATTCTAACTGCAGTTTGGCTTCGGCTTTAGAAAGTCCTTTCATTTGTGCCAGATACAAACATTGTTCTCCTACTTTCATAGAGCTGTACAAACCTCTTTCTTCGGGAAGATAACCAATGGTCTGCACGTGTTTTGGCTGTAATTTTTCTCCGTCCAAAATTACTTCACCGCTGTCTGGCAGTGTAATCTGGTTTATAATTCTGATAAGGGAAGTTTTTCCTGCTCCATTAGGACCTAATAATCCGTAAATGCTTCCTTTTGGTACATTTAATGAAACTTCGTTAAGCGCTACATAATCACCGTATTGTTTTACGACTTTATGTACTTCGAGTAAGTTGCTCATGCTGTTTTTAGAATTTTCTGCGTCAGTTTGACCTTTTGTGGTCTGCGTGTGTAAAAGTAAATAATTCGGAGCGAAACTTTTTATTAATCAACAAAAAACCCATTCTATATTTCTGTAGAATGGGTTTTTTAAAACTATTTTAACATTTAAGAAAAAGCTCGATTATGAAAACATATCTTTTACTTTTTCAAAAAATGATTTTTCTGATTTTTCAGGGTTCGGTACAAAGTGTTCGTCGGTTAGTGCATTTTCAAAAAATTGCTTTTGCTCTTTATTCAACGTTTTTGGAGTCCAAACATTTACGTGAACTAATAAATCACCACTTCCGTAACCATTAATGCTTGGAATTCCTTTTCCTTTTAATCTTAAGATTTTTCCAGATTGAATTCCTTCTTCTAATTTAATACGAACTTTTCCGTTGATGGCTTCGATATCTTTAGAAACTCCCAAAACTGCTTCTGGGAAACTGATATATAAATCAAAGTGAACATTTTCACCTTCACGTTTCAGGAATTCGTGCTCTAATTCTTCGATTGCAACAATCAAATCACCAGGAATACTGTTTCCAGGAGCATCGTTACCTTTGTTAGAAACTTTAAGCTGCATTCCATCAACAACTCCAGCAGGAATTTTGATAGATACAGTTTCGTCTTCTACAACCATTCCCTGAGCATCTGCCTCAGAAGGTTTTTTATCTAGAATTTGTCCAGAACCACCACAAGTTGGACAGGTAGATGCAGATTGCATTCTTCCTAAAATGGTGTTGGTTACACGCATAACTTGTCCTTGACCGTTACAAGTCGTACAAGTTTTGTATGTAGCGCCTTTTGCCTGAACTTTACGTTTTACTTTAACTTTTTTCTCAACTCCATTTGCAATCTCTTCTAAAGTTAATTTCACTTTAATTCTAAGATTACTTCCTTTAGCGCGACGAGGACCGCCACCGCCTCCACCGAAACCGCCAAATCCGCCACCAAAAATGTCACCAAACTGGCTGAAAATGTCATCCATATTCATACCGCCGTGGCCACCGCCAAATCCACCAGAACCATCAAATGCCTGATGTCCGTATTGATCGTATTTAGCTTTTTTGTTCGGATCACTTAAAACTTCATAGGCTTCTGCCGCAAGTTTAAAGTTTTCTTCTGCCTCTTTGTCGCCTGGATTTTTATCCGGGTGATATTTTAACGCACTTTTTCTATACGCTTTTTTAATTTCGGCAGCATCGGCACCTTTAGAAATGCCAAGTATTTCGTAAAAATCTTTTTTCATAATTAGGTTAGATTCCAAATTTTAAATTCCAAATTCCAACTTTAAAAGTGTCTTTCAGAATAAATTACTTGCACTTTTTAGTTTCCAATAACTACTTTTGGGAAACGAATAATTTTGTCTCCTAATTTGTATCCTTTTTCAATAACATCAACAATCTTACCTTTCAATTTGTCAGAAGGTGCAGGAATTTGAGTAATTGCTTCAGCAAAATCAGCATTAAAAGCGTCTCCCGCTCTTACTTCAACTTGCTCTAAACCTTTAGCAACCAAAGTGCTTTTTAGTTTCTCGTGAATTAACTCTACTCCTTTTTTCAAATTCTCATCGTCAGATTTGTTAATTTCTACAGTAGCTCTGTCAAAATCATCTAAAACAGGAAGCATTGCTAACAAAACTTCTTGATTGGCTGTTTTAAATAAATCAATACGCTCTTTTGAAGTTCTTTTTTTGTAATTTTCAAATTCGGCAAATAATCTCAAAAACTTATCTTTTTCTTTTGCCAAGTCTTGAGCCAATTGCTCTTCAACACTTAATTCTTCAACAATTAACTGCTCACCGTTGGCATTGTTCTCTAACGTTACATCATCTAATTCCTGATCGAATTCTGTATTTTCCGTAGTCATATTACTTTTATTTTTAAAAATATTTTTAAACTTCATTTTTATTCTTTCTTTTAGATTGCAAAAGTACTGCCAAATCTTTTAAAATGTCAAATTGTCACTTTATCAAAAACAAAGGTTTATTTTTTTACTGATTTTACTACAAAAAATTTAGTATAATTTTAAGACTATTACGATTTAGTTTGAACTATATTTGGATTCAAAATTAAAAACAAATTTATTACCACCAAAATTGAATTTAAGGGTTTGGCCTCGGCCTTATAAATAATTATTAATTCAAGTTTACCTTATATTAAAAAAAGCTTCGCCTATTTCAGACGAAGCTTTTTTTTGCTTTTTTCTTAACTCGAAGTTTTTATATTCAATAACTATTTTGTCATTACAATATTTTATTGCACGGGCGGAGGGATTCGAACCCCCATCAACGGTTTTGGAGACCGCTATTCTACCCTTGAACTACGCCCGTAGCTTAAGGTCGGCAAATTAAAAGCTTTTTTTCTTCCCCAGCAAGTATTTCACGCAGATTTAAAAAGATTTAAGCTGATTTGCACAGATTTTTTAAAATTAGAAAAATCAAATTTAATCTGCTAAAATTTGCAAAATCTGCGTTAAACAAATCTTTTAATCTGATTATTAAATCAATGCATTTTTCAATCCTTCAAAATCTACAGAAATTTGTTCTCCGCTTACTAAATTTTTAAGCGAATAAGAATTTGAAGCAATTTCATTATCTCCAGCAATTACAGCAAACGGAATTAGACGTTTGTCTGCGTATTGAAATTGTTTTCCAACTTTTACATTGTCTGGATATAATTCTACTTTTATATTTTCTTTTCTCAATTTCTGAATTGCCTGCGATGCGTACAACGCTTCTGCATCTCCGTAATTGATAAATAAAGCTTTAGAAGTTGCTGCAACAGTTTCAGGAAACAACTGTAATTCTTCTAAAACCAAATAAATACGATCTAAGCCAAAAGAGATTCCGACACCGCTCATATTTTTTAATCCAAAAATACCAGTCAAATCATCGTATCTTCCGCCACCGCCGATTGAACCAATTGAAACAGTTTTTGGCGCCGCAACTTCAAAAATTGCTCCTGTATAATAATTTAAACCACGAGCCAAAGTAACATCAAGATCTAAAATCGCAGTTGACAATCCTAAAGTCGCTACATTATCACAGATAAATTTAAGTTCTTCAACACCTTTCATTCCAACTTCTGATGAAGCAAGTAAATCTGAAAGCTGTGTAATTTTATCTGCAAATGTTCCAGTGAAATTAAACAGAGGCTGTACTTTTACTAAAGCTTCTTCTGCAATTCCTTTTTCGATCATTTCTTTTTTTACTCCGTCTTCTCCAATTTTATCCAGTTTGTCTAAAGCAACTGTAAAATCAATTAATTTATCTGAAGCGCCGATAACTTCTGCGATTCCAGATAATATTTTTCTGTTGTTGATTTTTATTGTTACGCCTTCTAAACCTAAAGAAGTAAAAACAGTATCGTACAATTGTACTAATTCTACTTCCTGCCATAAAGATTTTGAACCTACAACATCGGCATCACATTGAAAAAATTCTCTGTAACGTCCTTTTTGCGGACGGTCTGCTCTCCAAACCGGTTGAATTTGATATCTTTTAAAAGGAAATTCAATTTCGTTTTGGTGCTGTACCACATATCTCGCAAACGGAACTGTCAAATCGTAACGCAATGCTTTTTCAGAAATTTTTCCGGTAAATTTATTCAGCTCAATTCTTTGGTTGATATCAATTGTTTCAGCAGAATTTAATTGTAATTGTTCCAGCGATTCTGGTAATTCAATTTTTGTCTTGTTGAAGAAAAAATTCCCTGAGTTTAATATTTTAAAAATCAAACGATCTCCTTCTTCACCGTATTTCCCCATCAAAGTATCTGAGTTTTCAAACGAAGGTGTTTCGATTGGCTGAAAACCAAACTTTTCGAAATTACTTTTTATGGTTTGAATAATATATTGACGTTTTGACACCTCTGCTGGCGAAAAATCTCTTGTTCCTTGTGGTATGCTTGGTTTTGAAGCCATCTTCTTTATTATTTTAGATTGCAGATTTTAGATTTTAGATTTTTTTTCCAATCTCAAATTAAATCTTATGGGTTATTATATTTTTTAGATTTTAGATTTCTCTTACTTTCTAATGGAGTGCAAATATCTTATTTTTTAAAATAAATAATGGCAGTTGCAAAACAAACTTGTAACAAAAACCGTATTTTCGTGACAAATTGGTCATGATGCTAAAATTATTTAAAGAAAATATCCGAATTGCGTTTGGTTCCATTAAGACCCAATTGCTGCGTACTATTCTTACCGTTTTAATTATCGCTATTGGAATCACGGCTTTGGTTGGGATTCTAACCGTTGTAACGGCATTAGAAAATACGATTTCTACCAATTTTGCATCGATGGGAGCGAATACTTTCAATATCAACCAATATGAAAACACGGTTAGAAATCGTGGCGGTAACGAACGTGAGGTTATAAATCCTATCATTTCTTATCCTGAAGCTGTTGCTTTCAAAAACAAATACAAATATCCTTTTACAGAAACTTCACTTTCTTTTACAGCAACTTCTACAGCAGAGGTTAAATATTTAGACAAAAAAACAGATCCGGAAATTAAAGTTGTTGGTGTTGATGAACATTTTATAAGCAACTCTGGATTGGAAATTAATTTAGGAAGAAGCTTCAATCAGTTTGATATCGACAACAATACGTATTCTTGTATTGTGGGTTCTGATTTTGAAAAAGGTTTATTAAAAGATGTTAATCCAATTGATAAAATAATTTCTATTCGCGGTGCACGTTTCAAAGTTATCGGTGTTTTAAAAGAAAAAGGATCAACTTTTGGAAACAGTCAGGATTTACGTGTTTTAATTCCGATTCAGGTAGCGCGTTCTTTATTTACGGCTCCTAATATTAATTATACGATGAGTGTAATGGTTTCTAAAAAAGAACTTTTAGACGAAGCTGTTGACAACGCAACAAGTACAATGCGAAGAGTTCGTAAATTAAGTCCTGTTCGTGACAATAACTTTGGTATTGGCCGAAGCGATGACTTAATTAACAGAATTCTCGGAATTACCAAATATTTAGGCTGGGCTGCCTGGATTATCAGTATTATAACGATTTTAGGTTCTTCGATTGCTTTAATGAATATTATGATTGTTTCGGTTACAGAGCGCACTCGTGAAATTGGAGTCCGTAAAGCATTAGGCGCCAAAAGGGTAACTGTTGCAACTCAATTTTTCATCGAAACTTTATTAATTGGACAAATTGGCGGTTTGGTCGGAATTGTATTAGGAATACTTCTTGGATTTGGTATTGCTGGCGCAATGGGTTTTGCATTTGTAATTCCGTGGATGGCGATTTTTGCCGCCTTTGCTACAAGTTTTATGGTTGCGATTGTTTCCGGATTATATCCTGCTATAAAAGCTTCCAAATTAGATCCTATCGAGGCATTGCGTTACGAGTAAATCTTCCTCATAGCGAGTAAATTTTCCTCGATATTTAAGGTTTCAAAAACCTTTATATTTAATTGTATGCGCAACGGTTTTATACCTACAAGGTTTTGGAAACCTTGCAGGAAATCATACGGTCATTATCATAAATATCTTTTCTTATTTCGATATTTTCAAACTGCAATTTTTCTAATAAATCCGCTGTCTCTTTACCAAGATATTGGTTAATTTCAAAATACAATTGTCCGTTTTCAAGAAGACTTTTTTGCGCCAGTTCGGCTATCTTTCTATAAAAAATCAAAGCATCACTATCTTCTACAAAAAGCGCCAAATGCGGTTCATAATCGAGCACATTTTTTTTGATTTCTTCTTTTTCTAAATTCCTGACATAAGGCGGATTAGAGACTATAATATCAAAAGTACATCTTAATTGTTCGAGTTCTAAAATATCCTGAAATACAAAAGTAACTTCTACGTTATTTCTTATCGCATTTCGTTTGGCTGTTTCAATTGCTTTCTTTGAAACATCAATCGCATAAACTTCGGCATTCGGAAGATTTTTAGCCAGCGAAATGGCAATACAACCGCTTCCTGTTCCAATATCTAAAATCTTTAGTTTCTTAGACTTATCTGTTTTTGAATTTTCATTAATAATCCATTCTACCAATTCTTCGGTTTCTGGTCTCGGAATCAAAACATTTTCATTTACTTCAAAATCCAAACTATAAAAGCTCGTTTTCCCAAGTAAATACTGGATTGGGACTTCTTTTTTTAGTTCTTCTAAAATAGCATCCCAATACACAAAATCGGCTGTCTCAAAAGCCAATTCATGATTTAAAGCCAAATCAATCTGCCTAAGTTTATTTTTATCTTCCAGAATTAAATAGAAAAAACTCTCCGCTTCGTACGCATCGTAAAAAGGTGATAATTCTTTAATAAAGTGTGTACGATATTGTTTAATTTTCATTTCGGGTATTTGAGTATTAATTATCAGCCATAGCCAATTGTTTTCTACGATAATAAGTATATACAACCAAAATTTATTACAATTTTTAGCGGTATAAATCTTTCAACATCCAAACAGGGCAAGAACTATGCCCAGTAGATCCCATTGGGGCATCTAAATATTCAAAACCAGATTTTTTATATAATTTTTGAGCTGCATGCATAAACGGCATCGTCTCGATATAGCATTTTTTAAAACCAAAATCTTTTGCCTGCTCCAAACATTTCCCCATCATTTCACTCCCAATTCCTAAACCTCTTGTTTCCGGCAAGAAATACATTTTCTGCAATTCGCAGATTTCGGGGTCTCCATTTTCTAAAGGTGCAATTCCGGCGCATCCCATGATTTTGCCCTCATTTTCTACCACAAAATAAACAGACTGCGGTTTATTATATTCTTCAAACATTAAATCTAAATACGGATCTTCGTAAGCTGTTCCTACTTTCGGAATTTCCATTTCGTCAAAAACCGATCGTATTAATTGTGCAACTGCCTGATTGTCTTCTTTTTTAATTGTTCTGATAATCCAATTTTCCATTTTTCTTTATTCCTCTTATATCTACAAAAGTAAAGATAGTTTTCCGATAGTTTTCTTAACTCGACGGTAAACTCAAAAATAACTACTTTTGTACTGTGAATATACATGAGAAATACATAAAACGCTGCATCGAACTGGCCAAAAATGGTTTCGGAACAACTTACCCAAACCCGATGGTGGGAAGTGTAATTGTTTACGATGGCAAAATAATTGGCGAAGGCTGGCACAAAAAATCCGGAGAACCGCACGCAGAAGTAAATGCGATTAAATCTGTAAAAGATAAATCGTTACTAAAAAAAGCCACAATTTATGTAAGTTTAGAACCTTGCAGTCATTTTGGCAAAACGCCTCCGTGTTGTGATTTGATTATTGAGCATAGAATTCCGAATGTCGTAGTAGGCACGGTAGATCCTAACGAAAAAGTTGCAGGAAGAGGGATTAAAAAAATAGTAGAATCTGGCGCGAGTGTTGTTGTTGGCATTTTAGAAGAGGAATGTAACGAACTTAATAAACGCTTTTTTACTTTTCATCAAAAACAAAGACCCTATATTATATTAAAATGGGCAGAAAGTCAGGATGGTTTTTTGGCACCAGAAAAAGAAATTAATCAGGAGAGAAAACCAGTTTGGATTACGAATACATATTCGAGACAATTGGTGCACAAATGGCGAAGCGAAGAACAGGCAATTTTAGTCGGAACTCAAACTGTTATTGATGACAATCCAAAATTGAATGTTCGGGATTGGAGCGGCAATAATCCGGTTCGGGTAGTTTTAGACCAGCACAATCGAATTTCTAAAGACAGTTTTATTTTTGATGACAGTGTTAAAACTATTGTATTAACAAAATCTGAAATTGTCAGCGAAAAAGAAAACACTATCTTTATAGTAATTGATTTTAATCAAAATATAGTTCCTCAACTGTTAAGTATTTTGTATCAAAATCAAATACAATCTATTATTATAGAAGGCGGTTTACAGACTTTACAAACTTTTATCGACCACAATATTTGGGATGAAGCCCGCGTTTTTATCGGAAAAACTGTTTTCGAAAAAGGGACAAAAGCTCCTGTTATTAGCGGGAATAGAATTTCGAAAACGCAAATTGGGAGCGATGAATTAATTTACATTAGAAATCATGATTGATACTATAATTTTTGACTTTGGAGATATTTTTATCAATTTAGATAAACAAGCTACAATTTCGGGATTGCAAAAATTAGGCATGACGGAATGGAATGCCGAAATGGACCGTTTGAATCTTATGTTTGAAACGGGAGATATTTCGCATGAACTTTTTGTAAGTGGTTTTCAGAAAGAACTTCCAAATGCTTCCCGAGAAGATTTTCTGGAAGCATGGAATGCAGTTTTGGCAGATTTCCCTTTATACCGTTTAGAGTTTCTACAAATGCTTTCTAAAAAATACCGCTTGTTTTTACTGAGCAATACGGATTCTATTCACATTGAAACTTTTGAGAATAAAACGGGAGTTTCTTTTTACAGCGATTTCTACCAATGTTTTGAGAAAGTTTATTTTTCTTTTGAAATTGGAATGCGAAAACCAAATCCTGAGGTTTTTCAATATTTAATCAATAAACACGAATTGTCTCCAAAACGCACCTTGTTTATTGATGATAAAAAAGAAAACACAGACAGCGCCGCTTCTTTAGGCTTTAATGTTTGGAATTTACAGGTTGGCGAGGAAGATGTCGTTGATTTATTTGAAAAAAATATAATTTAGATTTTTACTTTGGATTACAACGATACGTATCAGACCATTGCTTTTGAATCTGAAGAGGTTTTGCTGAAGGAAAAAGGCAGTAAATTCTTTGGTTATGCTTTTCCTATAGAAAGTGAAGACGAAGTAAAACCAATTATTGAAGTTTTAAAAAAACAACATCCGCACGCTGTTCATTTCTGTTATGCGTACCAATTAGGTACTGGCACAAAGATTTCTTACCGCGCAAACGATGACGGCGAACCGAGTAATACGGCGGGAGCACCAATTTACGGCCAGATACAATCTTTTGGCGTAACTAACGTTCTTGTAGTGGTAGTTCGATTTTTTGGCGGTACCAAATTAGGTGTCGGCGGATTGATTGCAGCTTATAAAACGACTGCGCAAATGACACTTGAAATTTGTGAGATTATTGAAAAGACAATTGATGTGCATTTTTTGATTTCTTTTGATTATAAAAACATGAATAAAGTGATGCGTGTCATCAAAGAAAAGAAGCTTGATATTGTGTCTCAGGAAATGGAAATTAGTGAAGATTCTGGATTGCCAATTGGTAAAATTGAGACAAAAACACGAAAAAAAAATGCCGAAATGATATTCGACATTTTTGATTTAATGTTTGAAATCGATATTAAAACTATGTAAATTATTATAAAAACACATTGTATTTTAACAATTATACTAGTGTTTTAAACAACTCTAAAATGTAATCTGGCGGCGCCGTTGGACGGCCTGTTTTTAACGATACAAATACTAAAATAAACACCGCAGTTGTTAATAACTCATTTGCTTCATTATAGATCGCGCAGTCAAATTCGATCTTGACAGATGACTGACTTTTGAAAGTAGTATGAATTGTAAGAACCTCGTCATAACGTGCCGATTTTTTGTAATTTATCTGCATCGAAACAATCGGTAGTCCGATACCGCTTTCTTCCATGCTTTTATACGAAATCCCTTTATCTCTAAGCCATTCCACGCGTCCTATCTCAAAATAAGGCACATAATTTCCGTGATATACGATGCCCATTTGATCGGTTTCTGAGTAACGAACTCTAATTTGAGTTTGATGATTTTTCATTCTTTATATATTAAAAAAAATTAGTTTTAAAAAGTTGCTTACAACATTTTTTTATAAAATTAGAGGTCAATTTATTTTTTTTTACAGAAATTTGTTCACATATTTGTTATCCCGAAATTCGGAATAAAATTGCTCCTTTTTTACTAGGAAAATCTTTATAAATAATAAAAAACTTATTTGAATCTATGACTAAAACTGCTCAATCGGTATGGGAAAACTGTTTGTCCTTTATAAAAGACAATATTCAAGATCAAGCATACAAAACTTGGTTTGAACCAATCAAGTCAGTTGAGCTAACCGATAACGCATTATATATTCAAGTACCAAGTAAATTTTTCTACGAATGGCTCGAAGAGCATTACGTAAAATTATTAAAAGTTGCGCTTACCAAAGAACTGGGAAAAAACGCAAAGTTACTCTATAAAATTAAAATGGAAAACACTTATGGTAATAAACAGCCGTTTACCGAGCAGCTGCCAAGTGCCAATAGAGTGCCAATGAAACCGCAAGAGGTTGATGCTCCGTTTAAAAACTTAAATCCTGAACTTAAAAATCCGTTTGTAATTCCTGGAATTAGAAATTTAAAAATTGAGTCGCAGTTAAATGCCAACTACAGTTTTGATAATTTCCTTGAAGGAGATTCTAACCGTTTGGCGCGTTCTGCAGGTATGGCTGTTGCTAATAAACCTGGAGGAACATCATTTAATCCGTTATTGATTTTTGGTGGAGTTGGTTTAGGAAAAACACACTTGGCACACGCTATAGGTGTAGAAGTAAAAGATAAATATCCTGAAAAAACGGTTTTATATATTTCTGCCGAAATTTTCACACAACAATATATTGATTCTGTAAAAAAGAATAATCGTAATGATTTTATTCACTTTTACCAATTGATCGATGTTTTGATTATTGACGACGTTCAGTTTTTATCTGGAAAATCTGGAACTCAGGACGTTTTCTTCCATATTTTTAATTATTTACATCAAAACGGAAAACAAGTAATCCTTACTTCTGATAAAGCTCCTGTTGATATGCAGGATATTGAGCAAAGATTATTGTCTCGTTTTAAATGGGGATTGTCTGCAGAGTTACATCAGCCGGATTACGAAACCCGTATTTCGATCTTAAAAAACATTTTGTATCGTGATGGTGTAGAAATGCCGGAAGATATTTTAGAATATGTTGCGCGTAATATCAAATCTAATGTTAGGGAATTAGAAGGTGCGATTATTTCGTTAATTGCTCAATCTTCTTTCAACAAAAAAGAGGTTACAATTGAACTTGCCAAAAGTGTTGTAGAGAAATTTGTTAAAAACGTAAAGAGAGAAATCTCTATCGATTATATTCAAAAAATTGTATCTGATTATTTTCAATTGGATATCGAAACACTTCAATCTAAAACCAGAAAAAGGCACGTTGTACAAGCAAGACAGCTGGCTATGTTTTTTGCAAAGAAATTTACAAAAGCTTCTTTGGCAAACATTGGTTCACAAATTGGAGACCGCGATCACGCTACTGTATTACACGCTTGTAAAACAGTTGACAATTTAGTTTCTACAGACAAACAATTCAAAAAGTTTGTCGAAGACATCAACAAAAAACTAACGCTGTAAACGCGAAGTCATGCCTGTAAAAATCTTAATGGTTTGTTTGGGGAATATTTGCAGATCTCCTTTAGCTGAGGGTATTATGGCATCAAAACTACCTAAAGACAAATTCTTTGTAGATTCTGCCGGTACAGGTTCCTGGCACGTTGGACATTGTCCTGATAAACGCTCTATAGAAACTGCCAAAAAAAACGGAATTAACATCAGCGCACAAAAAGGAAGACAATTTAAAACTTCTGATTTTGACGAGTTTGATTATATTTTTGTAATGGATAATTCAAACTATAATGATGTTATTCACCTTGCAAAAACTCCAGAACAAAGAGCTAAAGTCAGCCTTATCTTAAACGAATTATTTCCAGACGAAAATGTCGATGTACCAGATCCTTATTATGGTACAGCAAATGGATTTGACAATGTTTATGAAATGCTGGACGAAGTAACCGATTTGATTGCAGAAAAGCTTATTCAAAAACACCAATAATTCACCCGAATTATAATCTTAAAAATACGCACATGAAACTTCTAGGAAAATTATATCTAATTCCAACAACTATGGGCGAAAGCGATCCGATGGACGTTTTACCGCAGACTGTAAAAAGAAGTATCGAACTTATAGATTATTATATTGTAGAGAACGACAAAACTGCCCGAAAATCTATAAAAGCAGTTTACCCAGAAAAAAAACAATCTGAATTGGTTCTTTTTACTCTGAACAAACGAACCGAACCTAGCGAACATTTAGACTTTATAAAGCCTCTATTAGAAGGAAAAAATATGGGTTTAATGAGCGAAGCCGGTTGTCCCGGAGTCGCAGATCCCGGTGCTGTGATTGTAAAACTGGCGCATGAAAAAGGAATTCAGGTTGTGCCGTTAGTTGGCCCTTCTTCTATTTTATTAGCAATGATGGCTTCTGGAATGAATGGCCAGAGTTTTACTTTTAACGGATATTTGCCAATTGATAAAGACGAGAAAAAATCGGCATTGAGACATTTTGAAAAATTATCTCAGGACAAAAATCAATCTCAGATTTTTATCGAAACTCCTTATAGAAACAATAAATTAGTGGAAGATCTTTTGCAGATTTTAAATCCTTCGACACATTTATGTATTGCGACAGATATTACTTTGCCAACAGAATTCATAAAAACAATGAAAGTTTCTGATTGGAAGAAATTAAAAGTTGATTTGCATAACAGACCTACCATTTTTATTCTTCATAAAATGTAAACTAACTTTTAAACTCTCTTCTATGAAAAAGTTTCTAATTCTGATTTTAATTTGTTGCGTACAAAATGTATTTTCTCAAAATAAAGGAAATCAAAAAACTAAAGATGATTTAAAAGGTAATTTAGATAATTATCAAAAGGAAGAAGTTATTGCAGATGAAAATCAACTCTACAACGCTGCAGGATTAGAAGTTGTTCCTAGTTTCCCTGGAGGATATGAAGCTTTTCAAAAATTTCTGACTACAAACTTCATTCTTCCACAAGATAAACCAAATTTAAAAGGAAAGATATACACCACTTTTATTATTGAAAAAGATGGATCATTAAGTAACATTAATGTATTAAGAGATCTTGGTTTTGGCACTAAGGAAGAAGCTATTCGGGTTCTAAAAAGTTCTTCTAATTGGAATCCCGGAAAACAAAATGGTAAATTAGTCAGAGTTCTTTTTTCCGCACCAATTCTTGTAAATAATTTCGTAAATTAATTATTCAATAAAATAAAATTTGCCTTATATTGTACTCAAAAAACTTTTCTAACCAATTTTTTTATGAGTAAACTTCCAAACGTTGGCACCAGTATATTTACAATTATGTCAAAAATGGCAGCCGAATATAATGCAATAAATCTTTCACAAGGATTTCCAAATTTCCCTGTCGATGAAAGGCTAACTGATATTGTTGCTAGATTAGCCAAGGAAAATGTCCATCAATACACACCTGTAACAGGCTATCCGCCTTTAATGAATCAAATTAGTAAACTCCTTTTTAATTCATACAAAAGGACTATAAATCCTGATTTAGAACTTTTAGTTACAGCTGGCGCTACACAGGGGATTTTCACTTCTATTCTGGCATTAATAAAAGAGAATGATGAAGTAATTATGCTTGATCCGAGTTTTGATTCTTATGAATCTCCAATCTTGCTATGCAAAGCTAAACCTGTAAGAATTGCTTTAAATGATGATTACACCCCAAATTGGGAAATGATTGAAAAAGCTTGTTCTGTAAAAACCAGAATGATAATCATCAATAACCCTCATAATCCAACAGGAAAAATATTATTGGATTCAGATTTTATACAGCTAGAAAAAATACTTTCAAAATATCCTGATTTATTAGTTTTATCTGATGAAGTTTACGAATACATCACATTTGAAGAAAAACATATTTCGGCACATACAAAAAGTTTTCTTTTAGATCGATGCATTATGGTTTCTTCTTTTGGAAAATCATTTCACATAACAGGATGGAAAATTGGATATACAGTCGCTCCCGAACATCTAATGATAGAAATCAAAAAAGTACATCAGTTTTTGGTTTTCAGCGTAAATAGTATCTCACAAATAGCTCTAAGTGAATATTTAGATATTGTTGATACCAATCTCCTTGGAAAATTCTATCAAGAAAAACGAGATTATTTTCGAAAACTTCTTCAAAACAGCCGTTTTGAATTAAAACCTTGTGAAGGAACTTATTTTCAAGTTGCTTCTTATGCGAATATTTCCAATGAAGACGATGTTACTTTCTGTAAAAAATTAATTACCGACCACGGAGTTGCAGCAATTCCGATTTCTACCTTTTATTCTGATCATAAAGACCAGAAATTAATACGTTTTTGCTTCGCCAAAGATGACTTCACTCTAGAATCTGCAGCAGAAAAATTATCTAATATATAAAGTTTTTAAAATTTTATAACATTATTATGCATGCATCCTATTTTATTTAATTAATATTGTAAAAAAGAAAAGTATGAGTTATACAGATAAAATGTTACGTGACGATGCTTTAAAAGGTAAAGTCATTGTAGTTACAGGCGGCGGAAGTGGTTTAGGAAAAGCTATGACCAAATATTTCTTAGAATTAGGCGCACAGGTCGCAATCACTTCTAGAGATTTAGAAAAACTAAAAAATACAGCCTCGGAACTGGAAAGCGAAACTGGCGGAAAATGTCTTCCTCTTCAATGTGACGTTCGTCATTACGAAGAAGTAGAAAACATGCTTCAGGAAACTTTAAAAGTTTTCGGAAAGGTTGATGTTCTTTTGAACAACGCTGCCGGAAATTTTATTTCTCCAACAGAACGTTTATCTGCAAATGCATTTGATACTGTTATAGATATTGTACTTAAAGGTTCTAAAAACTGCACGCTGGCTTTTGGAAAACATTGGATTGACACTAAACAAACTTCGGTTACGATATTAAATATTGTGACAACTTACGCCTGGACAGGTTCTGCTTATGTGGTGCCAAGTGCAACTGCAAAAGCTGGAGTTTTGGCCATGACAAGAAGTCTTGCTGTAGAATGGGCAAAATACGGAATTCGTTCTAACGCAATTGCTCCGGGACCATTTCCAACAAAAGGCGCTTGGGACAGATTATTGCCTGGCGATTTGGCTGAAAAATTTGATATGGCCAAAAAAGTTCCATTAAAACGTGTTGGCGATCACCAGGAATTGGCAAATTTAGCAGCTTATTTAGTATCTGATTTTTCTGCTTATGTAAACGGAGATGTTATTACTATTGATGGCGGCGAATGGCTGAAAGGTGCCGGACAATTTAATTTATTAGAAGCAATTCCAGAAGAGCTTTGGGATCAGCTTGAAATGATGATAAAAGCAAAAAAGAATAAATAGAAAAGTGCTTACTAAGGTCAGAATAAATCAAAACTATACTGATTGCACCAAAATCCCGATCGCATAGCTTTCGGGATTTTTTTTATTTATTTTACTATATAAGTGATATAAGTTCAGTTAAGTTCTCTTTTATATAAATATTTTGAGGCTAATATTTACTTACATTACTTATATGGTTTAAATACATAATATGTTTATTCAATTCACTTAAATTATTATTTTTGCCAAACAAATATATAACATCAATTTTATGCTCATTATTGGACTTGCAGGAGGAACAGGAAGTGGAAAAACAACAGTAGTACATCAAATCATGAACGAATTACCAGACACAGAAGTGGGGGTAATTTCTCAGGATTCGTACTATAAAGAAACCCACAATTTGTCGTTTGACGAAAGAGCATTAATTAATTTTGATCATCCGCGCGCTATTGATTTTGAATTATTGGTAAAACATTTAAAAGCATTAAAAGCCGGAGAAACAATCGATCAGCCTGTATATTCGTTTATTCAACACAATAGAACAGACGATACCGTTTCTACACATCCTAGAAAAGTTATGATTGTTGAAGGAATCCTTATTTTGACAAATCCAGAACTTCGTGAGCTTTTTGACATTAAAGTTTTTGTTCATGCAGATTCTGACGAAAGATTAATTCGTCGTTTAAAAAGAGATATTTCAGAGCGCGGACGTGATATCGACGAGGTTTTAAACCGTTATCAAAACACCTTAAAACCTATGCATGAGCAATTTATAGAACCATCAAAAGCTTTTGCTGATATTATTATCCCTAACGACAAATACAATACTGTAGCAATTGATGTGGTTCGTGCCGTAATTAATCAGAGAATTTCATAATTTTTATTGTAAATTTATTCCATAAAAATTAGGAGCTGTTTCCCGCTATCCGTTACAATCTTTTGTGTCTCGTTAAAGAAACGAGACACAAAAGGATTTTCACTGCTATCGGGGCTAAAAGACCAGCCGAATTATAAAACTAAACTTATTTTCAATTGAAATTTAAATTAAAAAATCCGTACAAAGACAAATCCTGGTTTAAATACCTAGGCAATAAATATGTCTGGGTTTTACTATTTTTCATCATTTGGATGTTATTTTTAGACAATTACTCCTATTTTGATCATCGCTTTTTAGACGGTCAGATCAATGAACTTCAGGATAATAAAAAATATTACCAGGAAGAAATCAGAAAAGATCAAGAGCAGATAAAAGAGCTTAAAAATCCCGAACAAATAGAAAAATATGCCCGCGAAAAGTATTTTATGAAAAAAGACAGCGAGGATATTTACATCATAAAATTTGAAGAAGATAGTATTCAAGATACTAGAGAATAATCAGAAAAAATAAAAAATGGCTACTACCCTATTCGACGATTTTAATCCGATTTCATCCAAACAATGGAAACAAAAAATTCAGTTTGAATTAGATGGAGCCGATTATAACGAAACTGTAATCTGGAATTCTCCAGAAGATATTCAGGTGAAGCCTTTTTATCATATTGATGAATTTTCTAAAGCTGCTGACGTAGAAACAAAAGCTGCTGATTTTAAAATCTGCCAGAATATCTTTGTTTACGATATCGAAAAATCCATTCAAAGAGCAATAAACACACTTGAAAGAGGTGCAGAAAGTTTGCGTTTTACAATTGAAAACGAAAAAACTGACGTTCAAAAATTACTAGAAAATCTTCCTTTAGAAAACAGAATCGTTTACTTTAATTTGAATTTTATTTCAATCGATTTCGTAAAACTATTAGACTCAATATCAATCCAAAAGAAAACGATTTTTTATTGCAATTTAGATCCAATTGGATATTTTGCAAGAGAAGGAAACTGGATTACAACATCGGATAAAAATAATTTTGAAACTATAGATTTAATTTCAAAAGCAACTACAAATCTATCTTTAGTTAGTATAGATGCTGGTTTGTATCAAAATGCCGGCGCCAATATTACACAGCAAATTGCGTATAGTTTAGCTCATGCAAACGAATATTTAAATCGTCTGCCGAATATTCCAAAGCAAATCCTTTTTCAAGTTGCAGTAGGAACTAATTATTTTTTTGAAATTGCTAAACTTCGTGCCTTACGAATGCTTTTTAAATTAATTGCTTCTGAATACAATCCAGATTTAGAATGTCATTTATTGGTTACACCAACTAAAAGAAATAAAACCATTTACGATTATAATGTAAACATGCTTCGCACAACAACCGAATGTATGTCGGCGATTCTTGGCGGTGCAGATTCAGTTGCAAATTTGCCTTACGATGCATTATACCATAAAGACAATGAATTTGGCGACAGAATTGCGAGAAATCAGTTGTTGATTTTAAAACATGAAAGCTATTTTGATAAAGTAAACAATCCTGCAGACGGAAGTTATTATATTGAAAGTTTAACAATGCAATTGGCAGAAAAAAGTTTGGTTTTATTTAAAGATATTGAAGCCAATGGCGGTTTTCTGAAACTTTTGAACGACGGAACAATCAAAAAGAAAATTCAGGAAAGTGCCAATAAAGAACAGGAATTATTTGATGCTAAAAAAGAAGTTTTATTAGGAACGAATAAATATCCGAACAAAGAAGACAAAATGAAACATGATTTAGAATTGTTTCCGTTTGTAAAAATTAAGCCGAGAAAAACATTAATTACACCTATTATAGAAAAAAGATTAGCTGAAAAAATAGAGCAAGAGCGACTAGAACTTGAATAATCATTTTTCAACGTAATTAATAAACTACTCAAAAGAGTATTTCCGATGATAAGAAAAGACCTTAAACATATAAAGTTAGATGTTAAAAGTAAAGAGTTAAGCGAAAAGACGCATAATTCAGAACCTTTAGCACAAAACTTTACCACAGCCGAAGGAATCGAAATCAAAAAAACCTATTCTGAAAAAGATATTGAAGATTTAGAGTTTCTTGATTTTGGAGCTGGTTTTGCACCAAATTTACGCGGGCCTTATGCAACAATGTACGTAAGACGTCCGTGGACCATTCGCCAATATGCCGGATTTTCTACAGCAGAAGAAAGTAATGCTTTTTATAGAAGAAACTTAGCTGCGGGCCAAAAAGGACTTTCAATAGCTTTTGATTTACCAACGCACCGCGGTTACGACTCTGATCACGAACGCGTTGTTGGTGATGTTGGCAAAGCTGGAGTTGCCATAGATTCTGTTGAAGACATGAAAGTGCTATTTGATCAAATTCCGCTTGACGAAATGTCTGTTTCTATGACCATGAATGGTGCTGTTTTACCAATTATGGCTTTTTATATTGTTGCTGCCGAAGAACAAGGTGTAGCAATTGAGAAACTTTCTGGAACTATTCAGAATGATATTTTAAAGGAGTTTATGGTGCGAAATACTTATATCTATCCGCCAACACCTTCGATGAAAATTATTGCTGATATTTTTGAATTTACGAGCAAGAAAATGCCAAAATTCAATTCTATCTCTATTTCGGGTTATCATATGCAGGAAGCTGGAGCAACAGCCGATATTGAATTGGCTTATACGCTTGCTGATGGTTTAGAATATATTAGAACCGGATTATCTACCGGAATGACTATTGATGAGTTTGCTCCCAGATTATCTTTCTTTTGGGCAATTGGGATGAATCATTTTATGGAAATTGCTAAAATGAGAGCCGGACGAATGATTTGGGCGAAATTGTTACAACAATTCAATCCTAAAAGTGATAAATCATTGGCTTTAAGAACACACTGCCAAACGAGTGGATGGAGTCTGACAGAGCAAGATCCTTTTAATAATGTTGCCAGAACTTGCATTGAAGCATCTGCAGCAGCTTTTGGAGGAACACAATCTTTGCATACCAATGCGCTTGATGAAGCGATTGCATTGCCGACAGATTTTTCTGCAAGAATTGCACGCAATACTCAGATTTTTTTACAGGAAGAAACAAAGATTACCAAAACAGTAGATCCTTGGGCAGGAAGTTATTATGTGGAGAGCCTGACAAATGAAATTACTGAAAGTACCTGGAAACTTATTCAGGAAGTAGAAGAATTGGGCGGCATGACTAAAGCGATTGAAGCTGGAATTCCGAAATTACGAATTGAAGAAGCTGCTGCGCGTAAACAAGCGCGAATAGACAGCGGACAAGATATTATTGTTGGTGTAAATCAGTTTCGATTAGAAAAAGAAGATCCTTTACATATTTTGGATGTTGACAACCAAATGGTTCGTAAGCAACAAATTGAGCGACTTGAAGATATCAAAGCAAAAAGAGATACTAAAAAAGTAAATCTATCACTGGAAAAATTAATACTTTGTGCAAAAACCGGCGAAGGTAACTTACTGGAAATTGCTATTGAAGCTGCTCGAAACAGAGCGACTTTAGGAGAAATCAGTAATGCGCTCGAAACTATCTTCGGTCGATTTAAAGCACAAATTAAATCCTTTAGCGGTGTGTATAGTGCAGCAATAAAAAATGACGAGAATTTTGAAAAAGCAAAAAAACTAGCCGATGCCTTTGCCAAACAAGAAGGCCGTCGTCCTAGAATTATGATTGCTAAAATGGGACAAGACGGACATGACCGTGGAGCAAAAGTTGTAGCGACCGGTTATGCCGATGTAGGTTTTGATGTGGATATAGGTCCGCTTTTTCAAACTCCTGCAGAAGCGGCAAAGCAGGCTGTTGAAAACGATGTACATATTTTAGGTGTTTCTTCTCTCGCTGCCGGACATAAAACATTAGTTCCACAAGTAATAGAAGAGCTTAAAAAACACGGTCGAGAAGATATTATGGTAATTGTAGGCGGCGTAATTCCGGCACAGGACTATCAATTCTTGTTTGATGCTGGTGCAATTGCTGTTTTTGGCCCTGGAACTAAGATTAGCGAAGCTGCTATTAAAATACTGGAAATCTTAATTGATTAAAATAAAAAATCCCGATAATTCGGGATTTTTTATTTTCTTTTATTTCTTAATTACGGCATTACTATCTGCCTCAATGTAAGAAAGATCATAACCTCCAAAGTCTTTCATGTAACTTCTTAAAGAAGTTCCAAAAGCATCTCTGAAATGTGTTTTTCCTTTGTTTTTAAAGAAATTCTTAACTGAGCCTGCGCCACCTAAATGAGCTGCTGCTAAAATTCCAGATTCTGTAATTTCAATTCCATTGATTATTTTGCCTTCGTACTTTTGAATTTCATAACGCAAAATCCATTTGTTTTTAGACAATAAAGCTACAAATGCTTTTTCTTGTAAAGCTGGATCTTTTAGAAAGGCCTGGTTGTTGTAAATACCTATTGCTCTTAAAGCTTTAGAACCAAACTGGTATTTACCCATATAACCTAGTGAATTGACTAACCGGTATTTTCCTTGAGATTCTTTGAAAGCTACTGCTTCTTTAAAACCTATAAAATGATTTCCGGTGTATGGGAAGTTTAGATTAGGATAATCATCCTTTTCTTGCGATGGAAACATGTATTCTGCCCCATCTGTTTTTTCTATTAAAAACCAAGGTTTGGTTTCTAGATTTGAGGGTTTAAAACCCAAACTCAAAAATGTAATAATAACGATTAAACTCGCATAAAAATACCACTTCTTTATCATAAATTGTTTTTCTTCAAAACGCTGTCACCCTCTTGAAATTTCTACGATGCAAAGATAATACTTTTAAATATATACTGATTTTCAGCAATTTAGCAATTATATCAAAAATCTATTAACCGTGGTAAGCACTGTGATTATAGTAGCTAAGCCCTGTTAGAACTACTTTTATTTTGAGCCAAAAACAGTGAAAATTAGCCCATAATAAATTTCAATTTTAAGGAAATTTTAACATTTTATAGATAAAATCTTACAATATGTTTTTGATTTTTCTTTAAATTGTTTCAAATTAAATTTTGAATTTCTCAAAATATATCAAAAAAATTGAATTTTGATATTAAGATTTCATCATTAAAACGAAAAATAATCATTTTGAATTTTTATCCGAATTTTATTATTTACTTTCGAATTGAACACAAAAAAACCGAAGCTTTAAAACTTCGGTTTTGATTTGAAAAACTTATCTTGTTACTCCTTGCTTGTTAATCCAGTCTGAGTATTTTTTTGCATTAATGGTATGCTCTGCATAAGTTGAGGCGAATTCGTGATATCCAAAACGATCAATACTAGCACAGAAATAAATATAATCATGTTTTTCTGGATTTAGAACTGCTTCAACCGCAGTAATATCTGGCATAGCAACTGGTCCCGGAGGAAGCCCCGTATGCACATATGTATTGTATGGAGATTTTATCAGCAAGTCATTATAGAATACTTTTTTGATAACCTGATCAAAATTATTATCTCTCAATTTTAAAGAGTAAATAACGGTTGGATCTGCTTGTAATGGCATTTCAAGACGCAGACGGTTCAAATAAACACCGGCAATTCTAGGTCTTTCGTCTTTTTTAACAGACTCTTTATGAACTATTGACGCTAGAATTGTAGCTTCAACTGGGGTTAATCCTTGTGCTTTAGCTTTTGCAATTCGTTCGTCTGTCCAGAAGTTATGATATTCCTTAATCATTTTATCACGGAACTTTTCTGCCGATGTATTCCAATAAATTTCATACGTATTAGGAATAAACATTGAAAAAACGTTTTCTTCATTGAAACCATTTTCCTTTAAAAAAGCTGGATCTCTAAAAGCTTTTAACAATGAAAGACTATCTGCTTCAATCTCAGATCCTACCCTTCCGGCAAAATTTTCTAAACGTTCCTGATTGTTAAACGAAAGTTTTACAGGAACATTAGAACGCATGGCGCGAACCAAATCGATATTATTCATATCTTTTTTAAGCAGGAAACGTCCCGATTTTACATTTTCTGGATAGTTTCTTTTACTTGCCACCATTTCAAAATCTTCAAAATTCTTAATGTAGGGTTCTAATATTTTTTTAACATCAGTATAATTAGCTCCTGTTGGAACATATACATAAAGTTCTTTTTCTTCAAATTTAGTATTGGCACTAAAAATCCTGCTTATTAATATAAATCCGTAAATCAGTAAAACCGAAATTACGGCTATGGCAGTTAGCGAGATAATTTTTTTTATAGTCAAAGCTTTTGTATGTTTTAAATTTGTTTGTTGATTAACTGGAAAATTGCTTCATCTTGATAGTGGCCATTTAGCAAAATCCAATCTTTTTTAATTCCTATATTTTCAAAACCAAATTTAGTAAAAAGAGCTATACTTGCTGCATTTTTTGTACTAATATTTGCATATAATTGATGTAGGTTTAAATTATGAAATGCATATTTAATTAGTAATCCTAATGCCTCAGAACCAATATTTTGTTTTCTGTTTTCTGCACTTTGAATCACAATTCCAACTCCTGCTCTATTATTTTTAGGGTCAAATTCAAATAAATCGATCAATCCAACAGCAGGAAAATCTTCATCCTGACAGATTGCTAAACGCAATTGTTTTGCCTCATAAATGTCCTGATGTGCATTTTCTAAATACTGTCGAACCAAAAAACGACTGTAAGGCGTTTGTGTGTTGCTGACTTCCCAAATACTCTGATCATTTTCCATAGCATAAACAAACTCTAAATCATTAGGTTCGAGTGCACGCAGATAAATAGAATCGCCTTTGAGTGTTATCATTTGTTATTTTAGATTGTTGATTTTAGAATTTAGATTGGGATTTGGGATTTAAATTTTGGAGTTTATTTTCAAAATTAAATTTCAATTGTTCCTTTAAAAACAAATTTCGCAGGGCCGTTTAAAAAAACATTGCTGAAATGATCTCCCATTTTATCAAAAGAAACTACTAATTTCCCACCTTCAACATTCAAATTAATCGATGTTTTGTCTGTTTCTCCAATGGCATTCATAGCAATTGCAACGGCAGTTGCACCAGTTCCACAAGCAAGAGTTTCATCTTCAACGCCTCTTTCGTAAGTACGAAGAGAAAAAGTATCGTTATCAATTTTTTCAACAAAATTTACGTTGCTTCCTTTTTCGCCATATAATTCTCCGTAACGAATTGCAGCACCATTATCTTTTACATTATAATGTTTCAAATCATCAACAATCTGAACGTGATGCGGCGAACCAGTATTTAAAAAAGTATAAGAATCTTTTCTTTGCACTTCATTTACATCAATCATTCCTAAAGAAACAATCGCATCGGCTCCTATAGAGGCATGATGAAGACCATCTGTAGCATTAAAAATAGTATTATTTTCGATAACGCCTAATTTATTAGCAAAAGCAACCAGACAGCGTCCGCCATTTCCACACATCGAACTTTGATTTCCGTCAGAGTTATAATACACCATTCTAAAATCGGTATTAGCGTCATTTTCAAGCAAAATAAGTCCGTCTGCACCAATGCCAAAACGTCTGTCACATAAGCGCTCTATAAGTTTAACATCTTCTTTTGGAAAAAATTCTGATCGGTTATCAATCATTACAAAATCATTCCCTGTTCCTTGATATTTATAAAATTCTATTTGCATTTTTTAGTTGTTAGAAATACAAAAGTACGAACTATTAATTAATGAAATGTTAATCATTGTTAAAGAGCGTTAAAGCATTTTTAGAAATAATTTTTTCAATTAATTTTACGTAAAATAACTTAAACATAAATTCTAATATGAAAAGATTTTCAGCCTTATTTTTAGTGTCGTTATTAAGTGGCGCTATTACTCTTGGTGCTTACAAGTTATTATTTGAAAGCAACAATTCTTTTTTTGGAAAAGGAAATTCTGTTGTTACTCTTGCCCCCAATTCTTTTGGAAAAAATGTTGGCTTAGCAGCAGAAACTGTAGATTTTACTGAAGCAGCAGATAAAACAATTCATACTGTTGTACACGTAAAAAATGTTTCGCGAAGAACGGTAAGTAATCCTATGATGGAATTTTTCTATGGCTATGGCGGTCAGCAGCAACAAGAACAAGTAGGAACAGGTTCTGGTGTTATCATTTCTGAAGACGGATATATTGTTACCAACAATCACGTGATTAAAGATGCATCAGAAATTGAGATTACTCTAAACAATAAAAAATCGTATACGGCAAAATTAATTGGTACAGATTCTAAAATGGATATCGCTTTATTAAAAATCAATGCCGATGAAAAACTTCCTTATACACCTTTTGCAAATTCTGATAATGTAAAAGTTGGAGAATGGGTATTGGCAGTTGGAAATCCGTATAACTTAACTTCTACCGTAACCGCCGGGATTGTTTCGGCGAAAGCCAGAAATCTAGACACCAGCGGTATTCAGTCTTTTATTCAAACAGATGCTGCAGTTAATCCAGGAAACAGCGGTGGTGCTTTGGTGAATACTCGAGGTGAATTAATCGGAATTAATACTATGATTTCTTCTATGACAGGTTCTTATGTTGGCTATTCTTTTGCCGTTCCTTCTAATATTGCCCGAAAAATTATCGAAGATATTATGGAATTTGGTAATGTGCAAAGAGGGATTTTGGGTGTTGAAGGAGGTGAATTGAATAGTTCTGTTTCTAAAGAATTAGGCGTTACTGAAACTCAAGGTTTTTATATCAGTAAAGTTTCTAAAAATTCCGGAGCAGAAAAAGCGGGTCTGGCAAAAGGAGATATTATTGTAAAATTAGATGATCAGAACATTTCTACTTATGCAGATCTTTCCGGATACATTAATACCAAACGTCCGAATGATGTTGTAAAAGTTACTTATCGTAAAGATGGAAATATAAAAACTGTTCCTGTTACTTTAAGCAAAAATGAATTTTTCAGCGCCGAATTTAAAGGAATTGAATTAGAGAATATTGATGCTGCGGATAAAAAGAAATTCAAAATTGATTATGGTGTTAAAATTAAAAACATCACAAACGAGAATTTAATGCAATATCAAAACGAATTACAAGGCAATATTATTTTGAGTATTGATAATGTAAAAGCGACAAATGTTGAGACTGTTTCTAAACTTTTAAGTAAAAAAGACGAAGGTCAAAGCGTTCGAATTGAAATGATAAATAAAGGTGGAGAAATCTTCAGAATTATCATCTAAAAGTAATAGAATTTAAATTTTTAAAGCCACCTTAAAAATTAAGGTGGCTTTTTTATTTTTGAAAATAAATACCAAAATAGTTTACGAAATCGATTGAAATAGATACTTTTGCGCAAAATTTTAAAATAGTGAGCATTTTATTTTTTCAATTTATCAATCATGACTAAAAAATCTTTATACCAAAAAGAGGTATCATTACAAGTCGACCGAAGAAGAGCTGGCGTCGAATTAATTAAAATTATAAGCGATTTATGGTATGACAAATCCATTGAAATGGTTTTATTCAAAAATCAATTATTGGATAAAAATGTCAGCGATATAATCAACCTGCATCAATACGCTGGTGAATTTGTAGGCAAGCCCATTACAATTTTTGATTCGGTTGAAATCGCACAGGTTGTTCTATCTTTAGATCTTCCGCCTTCAAAAATCGATTTGGGAAAATTGACTTATGAATACCGATTGGAAGATGAAAAATATCCTGATGCCAGATATTTTGTAATGGATAAATTAAAAAAAGCCAAATCATCTGAAGAAATTCAACCCAAAGATGTTGTTTTATATGGATTTGGAAGAATTGGGCGTTTATTGGCGCGCGAATTAATGTCTAAAACCGGAAAAGGAAATCAATTGCGTCTGAGAGCAATTGTAATCCGTGATAAAAACGATATATCAAGTTTAGAGAAAAGAGCTTCTCTTTTGCGATATGATTCTATTCATGGCGATTTTCAAGGATCTGTAACTGCCGATCTTAAAAATAATGCTTTAATTATTAACGGAACCACGGTACATATTATAACAGCAGATTCACCAGAAGAAATTGATTATACACAATACGGAATCAATGATGCACTGGTAATTGATAACACAGGGGCTTTTACAACTCAGGAAGCTTTAAAAAGACATCTGACTTCTAAAGGAATCAGCAAGGTTTTATTAACTGCTCCAGGAAAGGGAGTTCCTAATATTGTACACGGTGTAAATCATAACGAATACGATCCGGATAAAAATAATATTTTCTCAGCGGCTTCTTGCACTACAAATGCCATTACGCCAATCTTAAAAGTTGTCGAAGATACTTTGGGAGTTGTAAAAGGGCATTTAGAGACGATTCATGCTTATACTAATGACCAAAATTTGGTTGATAATATGCACAAAAAATACCGTCGTGGTAGAGCTGCTGCGCTAAATATGGTTATTACGGAAACGGGAGCTGGAAGCGCTGCTGCAAAAGCATTGCCTTCTTTGGAAGGAAAATTAACTTCGAATGCTATTCGTGTTCCGGTCCCAAACGGTTCTTTGGTGGTTTTAAATTTAGAAGTTAAAAAAGCGACTTCTATTCTTGCAATTAATAAAATAATCAAAAAATATGCTCTTGAAGGTGAATTGGTGGAGCAGATTAAATACTCTTTGAACAACGAATTGGTCTCATCTGACATTGTAGGAACTTCGGCTCCTTCAATTTATGACAGTAATGCTACGATTGTTTCTAAAGATGGGAAAAACATTATCCTTTATATTTGGTATGATAACGAATATGGGTATAGTCACCAAGTTATTCGTTTGGCGAAATATATTGCTAAAGTTAGAAGATTCACTTACTATTAATATAAAACCAAAACCACATTTTTTAAAGCCATCAAGTTCTCTTGGTGGCTTTTTAATTTATTTTAAATTGGTAAAACCGTTGTGCTTTTTACTTCCGATATTACAAAAACAGTATTTATCAAAGAAACTTCGGGCAAAACAGATAATTTTTTTTGGTGAAAATGATGATAACTTTCCATATCCGGAATGATTATTTTAAGCATATAATCGAAGTTTCCTGACACATAATTACATTCTACAACTTCCGGTAAATTCAAAATAGATTGATTAAAACCTTCAGAAGTATCATAAGTCTGTTTTGTTAAGGTAACCTGACAATAAACAGTTAGATTATTTCCTAGTTTTTTCTTGTTTAAAATGGAAACATACTTCTCAATAACTCCTTCTTTTTCAAGACGTTTCACACGATCATGAACAGGTGTTAGTGATAAATTTATCTTGTTTGCAATGTCTTTTAGCGTATAATGTGCATCTTCTTGTAAAAGACGTAGGATTTTCTTGTCAATTTCATCTAAAGCCATAACGAAAACGTTTTATTTAAACATTAAAATTCAGTCATTTTTTCTTTTTGAAGGCTTATTTAATTCTCAAAAAAGAATATTTTTCTGTAAAAGTATAAAATAAAATAATATTTTCTTATTTATAAGTCTATTATCAATAATATATTCTCTATCAGTAGCTTTGTAAGAACAAAATTCAAAAAACAAAAAAATATATCAATATGATAATAGGTGTTCCAAAAGAAATCAAGAATAACGAAAATCGTGTGGCTTTAACTCCAGCTGGTGTTTCTGAAATGAAAAAACATGGACATGTAGTTTATGTACAAGCAACTGCAGGTTTAGGAAGTGGTTTTGCTGATGAAGAGTATACAAATGCAGGTGCAACAGTTTTAGGAACTATTGAAGAAGTTTATGCTATTGCTGAAATGATTATTAAAGTAAAAGAGCCAATTGCTTCTGAATATCCTTTAATTAAAAAAAATCAATTGCTTTTTACCTATTTCCATTTTGCTTCTTCAGAAGAATTAACTCATGCAATGCTTGAAAAAGGTGCAGTATGTTTAGCTTACGAAACAGTTGAAAAAACAGACCGTAGTTTACCATTATTAGTACCAATGTCTGAAGTTGCTGGTCGTATGGCTATTCAACAAGGAGCAAAATATTTAGAGAAACCATTAAAAGGAAGAGGAATTCTTTTAGGTGGAGTTCCAGGTGTACCTCCTGCAAAAGTATTAGTATTAGGCGGTGGAATCGTTGGAACTCAGGCTGCAAAAATGGCTGCTGGTTTAGGAGCTCAAGTAACTATCATGGATTTGAGTTTACCACGTTTACGTCAGTTAGATGATATTATGCCAGCAAATGTAAACACAGAGATGTCTAATCACTATAATATTACTAAAGCTATTAAAGATGCTGATTTAATTGTTGGAGCAGTTTTAATTCCGGGAGCAAAAGCACCTCACTTAATTACTCGTGATATGCTAAAATTAATGCGTCCAGGAACTGTAGTAGTTGACGTAGCAGTAGATCAAGGTGGTTGTATCGAAACTTGTACTCCTACAACACACGAGAATCCAACTTTCATCATTGATGATATTGTTCATTACTGTGTGGCTAATATGCCAGGAGCTGTTCCTTACACATCTACATTAGCTTTAACAAATGCAACTTTACCATATGCATTGCAATTAGCAAACAAAGGATGGGAAAAAGCTTGTGCTGAAAATGAAGAATTGAAAAAAGGATTAAACGTTGCTAATGGAAAAATCCTTTATAAAGGGGTTGCAGAAGCTTGGAATCTTCCTTTTAACGAAGAATTAGTGTTAGCAAACGCATAGGCTAACATTAAATAAGTGCTTACTAAACACTAAATTTAAAAGGCTTTTCTTAATTGAAAAGCCTTTTTTTATGGGGTATAAAAAAACCTGTCATTGACAGTTTAATATATTTAAGATAAGAGTTTAATTCTCATTTAAAACTTCTTGCAATACTTTAGCCTCAGTTCCATTAGGGAAAGAAACTTTAATTTTTTGAGCAATTGTTGGTGCAATTTCTGTGATAACTTTTTTATCAAAAGATTCTCCTTTTTTAATATGCCATCCGTAGAAAATTGCAGGCACATGAGTATCATAGCTGTAAGGTGTACCGTGTGATGTTCCTGTTGTTGAATATTCTATATCACCAGGTTTATCAATTATAACTAAATCTCCATTTTGAGTTACATCATATCCTTTGGCAACAAAGTTTAGATAATAATCATTTCCAGAATTAGCTAAGATTTCTTCTTCTGTATATACTTTTTTAACTTGTGGCTGTGCAATTAAAAAATCTTTAAAAGCTTTTTTTACATTTACTAAATCTAATCCTTTTTCTTTAATAAGCTGTTTATTAAAGAAAACATTAAAATTTGAGTAATCAGTAACCAAATCTACTCCAAAAGTTTTAGTAGAGAAATCCTGCATGCTTTTCTTTACATCTTTTGATGGATAATTATCTACATTATATTTATGATCTTTTAAATAAATTACATTTTCAGCACCAGCATGATCTGCTGTTAAGAAAAGTAAGTAATTGTCTTTTCCAACCGTTTTATCTAAGTAGGCTAAAAAATCAGCAATAGTTTGGTCTAATCTTAAATAAGTATCTTGAAGCTCTATAGAACGCGGTCCAAGTAAGTGCCCAACATAATCTGTAGATGAAAAACTAACTGTCAGGAAGTCCGTAATATTATCTTTACCTAAATCTTCTTTTTCAATAGCTTTCATTGCAAATTCAGCCAGTAAATCATTCCCATAAGGAGTAGCTCTTAAAATTCCAGCATCATTTTTCTCATACATTGTTTTCAAGTTATATGGAAAAACTGGAGCTGCACTGCCATAAAGTTTCCCTTCGTAAGGGTTATTGTCTGGCAAACTTTCATTATATGTGCTAGCAGGTTTAAATAAATCCCACCCTTTATTTATATAAGGCATATAGTGCTTCTCGTTATTGAATTGAGAAACCCATTCCGGCAATTTATCCCCATAAAAAGTACTTGAAATAAATGCGCCCGTTTTACTATACCAAAAAGCCCAATTAGCAAAATGTCCAGCTGGTAAAATAGCACCACGGTCTTTTAAACTAATCCCAATTACTTTTCCGTTAAAATTAGTAGCCATTCTCACTTCATCAGTGATTGTAGTACTTTGTAGATTTTTAGGAGACATAGCACCTTCTTCTGCAGTTCCATCACCAACAGTTTTTACAGATGCATCATCTGTGCAGTAAACATCTTTTCCAAGCGTTCTGCTAAACCATTCATTCCCTACAATTCCGTGTGTTGCAGGGGTTGTTCCTGTATAAATAGAAGCATGTCCTGGTGCAGTATAAGTTGGCATATAATTATAATGCATATTTTGAAAAGTATATCCATTATTCATTAACCTCTTGAATCCGTTTGGAGAAAAATCATCAGAAAACCGATATAAATATTCCATTTTCATTTGATCAACTACAATACCTACAACTAATTTTGGACGCTGTTGAGCACTTAAATTTGAGATAACAAATAGCGTCAACAATAAAATACTTTTTTTCATATTCAGATTATAATTTGAAATACAAAAATACAGATTCACATTTAAAAACTCTAATTCACTTTAATCTAATAACCAAAATTGACTATAATTTAACAGAGTATCAGTATATAATTGGAGTATATTTACAAAGCAATCTAACCTTGCAGGCTATTAAAATGCCCGTCTGTAATAAAATATGACAGAATAAAATGGATAGATTTTATTGAATATATCGATTTTCGCATTTAGCTTAAAAAATTCAAACATTCGTAAAAGCAAAAAACCCTATCCGTTTAGGATAGGGTTTTCAAAAGAAAGGCGACGACATACTCTCCCACAATACTGCAGTACCATCTGCGCAGGCGGGCTTAACTACTCTGTTCGGGATGGGAAGAGGTG
>NZ_SODM01000002.1:791647-938955 GCF_004368785.1 Flavobacterium sp. 270 | reverse complement strand
TCGATAAACGATTCCAGAAAATTAACCATTCAAGGACGTGCAGTTTCCTTTGATGATACAGAAACTATTCCGTTAGGATACAAATCTACTATTGCTGGCGATTTTACAATTGCAATTGATCATGCCGATGGTTTATTTGCTGATCATGCTGTTTATCTGGAAGACAAAACAACAGGTAGAGTTCAGAATTTAGCAGCTGGAAATTATACTTTTACTACTGCTATTGGAACTTTTGCAGAGCGTTTTGTTTTACATTACAGTTCTAAAAATCTGGGAACAGGCGATTTTGAAAATCTTGAAAATTTTGTTTTAGTATCAGTAAAAGACAAAGCGATTAAAGTAACAACTTCAAAAGAAACCATAAAAGAGGTTACAATTTTTGACATTACAGGAAAACTCCTTTACGATAAAACAAAGATAGGTTCTACTGAATTGCAAATCTCAAACTTACAGTCAAGCAATCAGATTTTACTAGTAAAAGTCACCCTTGAAAATGATTTTATTACGACTAAAAAAGTCATTTTTAAATAACTATATCTTTATAAAAACACTTCAAAAACGAGTGTTTCCAAATAAAAAATCCATTTGTATAGACAAATGGATTTTTTTTATAATCTAAACTTTATAATAGAATTACGGTTTTTCGATTAAAATACTGACTGCATTTCCGCCAAAACCTACAGCATTAATTAATATCCTTTTAATTGATTTTGTCTGCTTCTTATGTTCACCAAAAGGTACTCCAATAAAAGTATCGTGCTGGATCATCAAAAGTGCTAATTCTAAACTCAGCATTCCTGATGCACCAAAAGTGTGTCCGATTTTCCATTTATTAGTGGTTAATAAAGGTAATTTAGAACCAAATACTTTTTCGATAGCCCTTAGTTCGGTCAAATCTCCTTTTATAGTTCCGGGCGCATGCATGACGATCGCATCAACTGTATCTAAATCAACATCATTAAGCGCCATTTTCATTGATTTTTGAAAACAGGTTGCTTCTGCCGAAATTGAAATATTATGCTCTAGAATCTCTGTTGCATACCCTACTCCCGTTACATAAACAATTGCATTTTCTTTCTCGCCAGATTCTAAACAACAAACTCCTGCGCCTTCACCAAGAATCATGGTATTTTGTGTTTTCTCAAAATCGAAAGCCAGATTTGGCCAAGATTCTTCGTCCTGATTGATTCTCGAATATATTTTTAGAGCACGCATTTGTGCAATCGTAAAATCGGTTAAAGGTGCTTCACTTCCTCCCACTAAAAATTTATCCGCCATTCCTGATTTTAACCAAGCGACGCCATTTAAAAGTGCATGCAAAGCGGTAGAACAAGTTATAGAATGAGAAATTTCGGGACCAACACTTTGCAAATCGTGCGCAATCCACGAAGAGATATTTCCTAAAGTTGTGGTTGGCGAAGCTAAAGTTTGTGCTTTTCCAGTATCTAAATATTCTTTATAATGTTTTTCGAATAAATCTGTTGCGCCGCGAGACGAGCCAATATTAATTCCGAAAACATCATTTTTATCCCATCCAGCGTCTTCAACTGCTTTTCTCGAAGCTGCTAAAGCAAACAAAACCGAATTGTCTAAAAATTTATACTTTATATCCGATTCCCTAACAGCTGCCACAATTTCTTTTGACTCTGCATCTAATGCGGCAACAGAGGTTTCTTGTTGATCAAGCAATTGTTTAGAGAAACAATGCTCTTCATTCAGATATTTTTTCCAAACCTGTTCTGCATTATTTCCTAAAGGAGAAATGGAAGAAAAGGCTGTTATAGCGATTTTATTATTCAACGTTATTTTATTTTTTAACTGCAAATTTTGCAAATTCTTACGCAAAGTTCGCTAATTATCATTTTAGTTTTTGACAAATCAAACACAGATTACACTGATCAAATAGGTTTACACAAATAATTTTTATTCCGTGAAAATCCGTTATATCGATTTAAATCTGTGTGCAAAAAAATCACACCATTTCAATAGCTTCTTCAATAATCGAATACACTTTCTGAAGCTGTTCGTCTGTCATAATATAAGGCGGAAGAATATAAACAATATTCCCAACCGGCCTTAAAACGACTCCTTTTTCAATAAAGAAATTATACAATTTAGTTCGCATTGAACCGTAATAACTTTCTTCTGAATCTGATTTTATTTCAACCGCAAAGATAACACCTAAAGTTCTGGCGGTTATTACTTTTGAATGATTTTCGATCTTCTTTTGAAAGTTTAAATGACTTTTATTAATTCGATCAATATTATCCTGCATTTCCTGAGTCTGCAATAAATCGATACTCGCCAAAGCTGCAGCACAACCTGTTGGATTTGCCGTAAAAGTATGTCCGTGAAATAATGCTTTGTTGATATCATCATCATAAAAAGCATCAAAAATATCTTGTGTAAAAGTTGTAATTGCCATCGGAATTGTGCCGCCTGTCAATGCTTTCGACAAACAAATCATATCCGGCTGTTCAGAAACATAATCCATTGCAAAAGTTTTTCCCGTTTTTCCGAAGCCTGTCATTACTTCATCGGCAATTGTTAAGACTTTATTTTCTTTACAAATCTGAATCAGTTTGGCTAATGCGTCCGGTTCATACATCACCATTCCGGCGGCGCCTTGCACTAAAGGTTCAAAAATAAATCCTGCACAATTATGGCTTGCAATAACAGATTTTAAAGCATCAAAACTTTCTTGCTCCTGCCCTTTTATCGGAACTGGAATTCGGACAACATCTATAAACATTCCCTGAAAAGCTTGTGTATAAAATGAAATTCCGCTTGCTGCCATTGCTGCAAAAGTATCGCCGTGAAAAGCATTTTCGAAAGCAATTATAGTGGTTCGCTTTTCATTTTTATTGAAAAAATACTGCAATGCAACTTTTATCGCCACTTCAACCGCTGTTGAACCATTGTCTGAAAAGAATATTTTCTGTTGATTTTTTGGAAGAATTTCTATTAATTTTTCCGCAACTTTTATAGCGGGTTCGTGTGTAAAACCGCCAAACAAAACGTGTTCTAAAGTTGTGAGTTGTTTGTAAATCGCATCGGCTATAATTTTATTACTGTGCCCAAACGGATTTACCCACCAAGATGCAATCGCATCGATATATTCTTTATTGTTTTCGTCCCAAAGCAAAGCTCCTTCACCTCTTGAAATAGCGATTGGAGTTTGAGAAGTTTTATGCTGTGTATAAGGATGCCAAAGATATTGGCTGTCTTTTTCTGATAAAGTCATAGCTAATTTCAGATTTTAGAATTTAGATTTCAGATTAAAACTGAAATTGATTTTTGAAATTTTTATTCAAGTTGTAAAAGGTTTTCGCGAAACAAATCTGCGTATTCACGAATTACGTTTTGATCGAAATAAGGTTCTTCGTCAATTCTTCCGATACATTTTACTTTGGTTTTATTTAGAATTAAATCTTCTGTCGATTTATTTTCGCTTCCGCTAAAGATAATTCCGGCAACTTCAAGACCACGATTCCTAATCGCTTCGATCGTTAATAAAGTATGATTTATGCTTCCTAAATAATGTCTTGAAACTACAATTACTTTATAATCGGGTTGTATTAAATCTATAATTGAATCGGTTTCATTCAGTGGAACAAAAATTCCTCCAGCTCCTTCGATAACCAAATGATTATTGGTTTTTGGCTCTTCAATTTTATTTAAATCAATTCTTATTCCGTCAATTTCAGCTGCTAAATGCGGACTTGCCGGCGTATTTAACTTATAGCTGTTTTCGAAAATATGAGTTTTGGTATTCGATATTTTAGACTTGATTTTATGGCTGTCAGAATTATCTAAGTCTCCAGCCTGAACAGGTTTCCAGTAATCGGCTTCTAGAGCTTCAACTACAATTGCAGAAGTTACCGTTTTGCCAACATCGGTAGAAATCCCGGTTACGAATATTTTCATTGTGATATTTTATTGTACTGCAAAAATACCAATAAAAAAGAAACCCATCGTAATGATGGGTTCTGTTTATGATTATTCCTTTAATTCGTCTATTACTTTTCTGATTTCTTTGGCATATTTTCCATAAAAATGCTGTACCCAAAATTCTGTCAACAGGCCAATTGCTAATATAGTTGCTACAAAAACCCCTATATACAATAGTAATTTCTGGCTTTCTAAATTTCCATTTAAAATCTTTATGGCATCTGGATCTTTATAGAGAATATATCCAATAAAGTAAGTCAATAAGAACGGAGCAAGCACAAATGTATAGGTTTTATAAAGCTGCATGTTAAGCCTCACATCATAATAGGTTTCATACAAACTATCTTTAGTACTCAATGCCACATTATTCAATCTTTTGTAAAACAAAAAAAGCTGTCCCAAATAGTAAATACTTATAGCAATCATTATTCCGAAAATGAAATAATACGGTACCTTCATTTTTGCAGGAAATTCTGAATCTAGAGGCAGAAGACCTATAATTACTAAAGCCAAAATCTGTCCAAAAAGCTCGTTACGCAAGTTTTTTCTAATTCTTTCCACAGGCATATTAGCCGTTTTTATTTTTTCCAAATTATCAGGAAGAACAACAGTATCAGAGTTGTCATTATTCCATGCATTTTGTATATCGTTAAAATCCATATCCTTGATTTTTTATTATTTCTTTTAATTTTTCTTTTGCTCTGTTTAATTTTACTCTGGCATTTCCTTCAGATATACCTAAATTATCACCTATTTCTTTATGAGAGAATCCTTCTAACTGATAGAAAATAATAGCCTTATCAATTTTTTCTAGTTTTTGAACAGCTTTATAAAAATGATCAATTTGGCTTTCTTTGATATGAGAGTCGCCTTCATCTTCTTTTATGTTTTCCGATGCAATTTCATATTTATCTACTTTCCGTTTCTCTTTTCTTAGAAATATAATCGCGGTATTTACGGCAACCCGATACATCCACGTCGAAAATTGGCTTTCGTTTCTAAACGAATCGTACGATTTCCAAAGCTGGCAGACAATCTCCTGAAACAGATCCTGTTGATCATCGTAATTGTCCATGTACATTTTAGAAACTTTGTACAGTATGCCTTTATGACTCTCTATCCGATTTAAAAATTCTTTCTCTTTCAAAATAGTGCTAATTCATTACTGGTTTTACTATATATCCCGCTTTTCTTAATAAATTAATTACTCCCAATTCTCCTCCCAAATGCGCAGATCCAACTGCAAAAAATACACTTTCACTTTTCATTAATGCTGGCATTTTTTTTACCCAATTAGCATTTCTAGCCTCTAATATAGTGCTATTAGTTTTTTTACTAGCACATTTTTCATCTGCAAATACTGTATTTAATTCCATTACATTTTCTTCTTTATATGCTTTTACTGCTTTTGCAATTTCATCTGGATTTAATTTTTCAATCATCAAAATCATTTCATCATTTGTATAAGCATTTTCTAGTGCCAATGCTTGAGATTTAACGGTTTCAAGTTCCCCGATCTCAATATTTTTCTTTTTCGCCATATCCATAAAATCCACTTCATATTGTTTTATATCAGTACAACCATAAGATTTCATTGTCACCAAACTCATTACAGTTGCTAATGTAAAAGCGTCAACTTGTTTCGCACTTACTTTTGCTGTTTTTTTCAAAATTGCATCCAGTTTCGCAAATTGTTCTTCTGTTAATTTTTTGCTCAGCGGTTCTTTTCCCATTGTCAGTTCCTTTGCATCTGCCATTTCTTTCGGATCAGAAAAGTTGATTTCTAAGACCAGTTTATTCGACGCATCAAATGCTTTTTTTGTTTTATCAGTAAGAAAATAATCTCCGGAACAAATCATGTGTATGGTTCCGTATAAGTATGATGGTTTTGATAATTCGTTTCCTGATACTTCCCACAAAAGAGAGTTTTCTAATTTAGGAGAATTGGTTTGTGCATTTGCAGTTGTATTAAAAATAAATGCAATTAGTAAGATTGTTAGTTTGATTGACTTTTCTAAAGTTGATTGTGATTTCATAATGGTCTAATTTTTTTGATTACGACTCGTAAGTAATCAAAGTATTAAAACGTTACAAAAAAATTTAAACTTTTTTAAAAAGTGAGGAAAAGTAATAGTTAGCGAGGGAAATATTTATTAAAATATAAAATCGCGTAGAAGCTCTAAAACCTGAGTAATCTCTTCCTCTGTATTATAACTGTGAATGCAAAAGCGAAGTCGTTCCTGCCCTTCTGGAACTGTGGGAGATAAAATAGCTTTTATATCAAAACCTTTATCTTGTAGTTCTTGTGCAAGCTTTTTTGCATTTTCATTGCCTGGCACTATAGCAGACTGAATGGAAGATTTACTGCGGACAAACATGGGTTTTAATCCCAATAAATTCTTTTGCTGATTAAAGAATATTATGTTCTGGCGCAATTTTTCGATTGTTTCTTTTTCGATTTCTAATTGCTGATAAGCCGTTAAAATTGTAGAAACAGAATGCGGAGATAACCCGGTAGTGTAAATAAAACTTCTGGCAAAGTTTACCAGATATTCTTTAAGTTCGACACTTCCTAAGACTGCTGCACCGTGACAGCCTAAACCTTTTCCGAAAGTCATAATTCGGGCAAAAATGCGATTATGCAATTGTAAATACTGTATTAATCCTTCGCCTTTATCTCCGAAAACCCCTAAAGTATGTGCTTCATCAACAACTAAATAACAACTGTATTTTTCAGACAGTATTACTAATTCTTCCAAATTCGGACAATCGCCATCCATAGAAAAAACAGTTTCAGTAACAATGTAGATGTTTGTGTCGGGAAATTTTAGAATAAGACGCTCCAAATCTTCAAAATCATTGTGATTGAATTTATACGATTTTGCATTCGACATTGAGATTCCGTCACGAATTGATGCGTGACTTAATTCATCATACAAAATAACATCATTTCTTTGCGGTACAGCGCTAAAAAAACCCACATTGACATCATAACCCGAATTAAAAATTAAAGCCGATTCTGCGTCATGAAATTCTGCTATAAAAGATTCCGCAATTTGATAGAGAGAATGATTACCAGAAATTAATCGTGAACCTGTTGCGCCGTTTTGAACAAACTCATTTTCGATTAGATAATGATGTGCTTGTTTAAAAATAGTTTCTGATTTCGAAAACCCAATATAATCGTTGGAAGAAAAGTCGACAAGATTATTAAAACTTGGTAATTTCCTCAAAGAGTTATTTTGTTTTCTATTTTCAAGCTTTAGGATAAGATTTTCAGGTAATTTCATAAAAGCAAAGTTATGAAATTGAACTGAATATTAAAAAACAGCGGGTTTGATACCGCCCGCCGTTTATTTCAGTTTTAAATATTATTAATAAAAGGAGATTGCCTGCAGAAATTAGAATCAATCATTTCCTTGATCATAAATACAGAAATGTCCTGAGCACTTATTTTATCACCCAAACAATCTTTCAAACTGATGTCTAATTCGGCACTATCATCCGTGAATTCAATAAATGGGACCCGAACTAATGTCCAATCTATTTTACTTTCAACTAAAAGATCATACGTTAATTGACGGTCTTTTTGAATTTCAGGAAAATTGGTTTTCATCCAATTGGTTGCCAACATTGTTTTTTCACTTTTCTGATCAAATGGCGTATCAACATTAAGTCCTGCTAGTAAAACATACCTTTGAATATCAAATTCATTCATAACTTTTAAGATGTTTTTTGTTGCCCTGCTCGCAACCATTGGTTCGCCCGGACGCTGACCAATAGTACTAATTACAGCTTGACATTCTTCGAGCAACAAACGAACTGACTCTTCCTCTATAGCATCGCCTTTGATAATTTCGATATTTGGATTTTGAATGGTAAAACTTTCAGGATTCCTTAAAAGAAGTTTTATACTAAATCCCTTTTCTAGTAACTGGTTTACAAGATATTTTCCAGTTCTCCCTCCACCGCCTAGAACGGCGACTTTATTTATATTTTTCATATATTCTTTATAAAATTTGACATAGATAAATCACACTTTATCTGACTGATAAAGCGAAATAACAAAAGCTTACTGAGCTTTTATAATGATCAATATTTTATAAAGAGATTTTAATATTTCAAAGATATAAAAAAAGCCATACGGATTATCTGGCATTACTTATTTAAATTTTCTTTTTCGATCCATTTAAAGTTTCCTTTTTCAGTTGCATCCAGCAAATCAATATTGAGCTTATTCGAAAGATTGAGAGAAAACTGAAATGCTGCTTCTTTATTTTCAAAACTATACATCTTATAATGTCTATTTTTAACATACCAAAGATTTGTCCCGAATTCACCATATCTGTCTTCAAAAAAAGAAACATATTCAAAATCAGTTACTTTCAATTTTACATCGTATGAAAATGGGCCAATAATATATCTTGAAATTAAGATGTTGGTCTGCAAATTTATCAGCATGTTTTTAGTTGCAGAAAATTTAAATCCATAAACTAAACAGTATGTTCCAAAAACAAGAAATGTTACAAAAGCTCTGATAGCAATTTTAACTGACACTTCAATAAAAGCAAAATAGACAAATAAAACAATCATGTAAATAAAAGCTCCAAAAAACACTGACGCCAACAATAGCTCATACCAAGCTCGTTTACCAGTAAAAATCGAAATTTCATTTTCCTTATTTTCTTTCATATACCAAAAATAAAAAAAGCCAAACATTTCTGTTTGGCTTTTTAACTTTATTCTAAAATTGTCTTAGTCTGCTAAAACAATAATCTTATTGTCTTTCATCTCGATAGTACCTGACACAATATCTAAAGTATAAGTCTGGTCATTTACTTTCGTGAATTTACCCGCTACTTCTTTAGCAAAATTGAAGCTTGTCGCTACAATTTTAATTGTTCCTTTTTCTAAAATAGAAACAATAGGAGCGTGATGATTCAATATTTGAAAGCTTCCATCAACTCCAGGCAATGTAACTGAAGTTACTTCTCCTGAAAATAATTTTGCTTCTGGTGATACTATTTCTAAAGTCATAACTTTTTTTTAAAATTCCAAATTTTTAAAATCCCAAACTCCAATTTTGGAATTTGGAATTTTTATTTTTTTGAAGTTTATCAAGCTTTGCTTGATTATGCTTCAGCCAACATTTTTTCTCCAGCTTCGATTGCATCTTGAATAGAACCTTTCAAGTTGAAAGCAGCTTCTGGAAGGTGATCTAATTCACCATCGATAATCATGTTGAATCCTTTGATAGTATCTTTAATGTCAACCAATACTCCAGGAATACCTGTAAATTGTTCCGCTACGTGGAATGGTTGAGACAAGAAACGTTGTACACGACGTGCTCTTGATACAGAAAGTTTATCTTCTTCAGATAACTCTTCCATACCTAGAATCGCGATAATATCTTGTAATTGTTTGTATTTTTGAAGAATTTCTTTTACTCTTTGTGCACAGTCGTAGTGCTCATTTCCTAAGATTTGAGGAGTTAAAATTCTTGAAGTTGAATCTAATGGATCAACCGCAGGATAGATACCTAACTCAGCAATTTTACGAGACAATACTGTTGTTGCATCTAAGTGGGCGAAAGTTGTAGCCGGCGCCGGGTCAGTTAAGTCATCCGCAGGAACGTAAACCGCTTGTACAGATGTAATAGATCCTTTGTTTGTAGATGTAATACGCTCTTGCATTGCCCCCATCTCTGTTGCCAAAGTTGGTTGGTAACCTACTGCAGAAGGCATACGTCCTAAAAGTGCTGATACCTCAGAACCTGCTTGTGTAAAACGGAAGATGTTATCAACGAAAAACAATACGTCTTTACCTTGATCTGTTCCAGCTCCATCACGGAAATATTCTGCGATAGATAATCCTGAAAGTGCTACACGAGCACGAGCTCCAGGAGGCTCATTCATTTGTCCGAAAACGAAAGTAGCTTTTGACTCTCTCATTCCTGGCATATCTACTTTAGATAAATCCCATCCTCCATTTTCCATAGAGTGCATGAAATCATCACCGTATTTAATAATTCCTGACTCTAACATCTCACGAAGCAAGTCATTTCCTTCACGTGTTCTTTCTCCTACTCCTGCGAATACAGAAAGTCCACCGTGACCTTTTGCGATATTGTTGATCAGCTCCTGAATTAATACTGTTTTACCAACACCTGCACCACCAAACAATCCAATTTTACCTCCTTTTGCGTAAGGCTCGATCAAATCGATTACTTTGATACCTGTGAATAAAACTTCAGATGAAGTTGATAAATCTTCAAATTTAGGCGCTTGTCTGTGAATAGACAAACCGTTTTCTCCTGTTTTTGGCAAGTTTCCTAAACCATCAATTGCATCTCCAATTACATTAAATAATCTTCCATATACATCTGGACCGATTGGCATTTGGATAGGATTTCCTGTTCCAACTACTTCATATCCTCTGCTTAAACCATCTGTTGAGTCCATAGAAATGGTACGAACAGTGTTTTCACCAATGTGAGATTGTACTTCTAGAACTAATAATGTTCCGTCTTTTTTTGTGACTTCTAGTGAATCATAAATTTTTGGAAGTTCAACATCTTTACCGTTGAAAACTACGTCTACTACTGGTCCAATGATTTGAGCAACTTTTCCTATTACTTTTGACATTACTTATGTGTTTATTAAATAGCTATTTAGGTTTATCGAAAATACCTCTTTTTTCAGAGCGCAAAGATAATTTTTTAAAATAAAAAATCAACACTTTTTTTATAAAAAATACTACGTTTTTGTTTGATTCTTAAAACCCAGACTTTAAATAGCAAAAAACGACGTTTTTTAACAAAATAAAAAAAAGCCACTACGCTGTAAAACGAGTGACTTTTTTACTAAAAAAAATTGGCATTATTTTATTACTGCCGGATATTGACTTGGATATACAGCCAAATCAACATGTCGCAGCGTTGCTCCGTATTTTACATTAATTGCATCTACAAAAATATTAGCGATTAAGCCATATCCTCTAGCACTTGGATGAATTCCGTCTAAAGAAAAAGCACCTCCTGTAACATACGCAGATGTTAAACTAAAATTTCCGAATTTAATTCCAACTGTTGACAATTGAGTCAGAATAGTTCTTGTATCAACAAAAGCCAAACCTTTTTGTGTCGCAAGAGCTTCTATAGTTACATTATAAGCATCTGTAGCTTTTTTAATCTCTGCAGTTTCTGTTGGAATTAATACATGTTTATCTTGTAATGGATAAGTTACTCCAAATTTATTTAGAGGTGCAGGCGGCGCAACTCCAAGTCCTGAATCAGCAGCAGTTGGAGCTGTACCAATAGCTGTTCTAACAGGCAGAACTAATAAATCTGTCGCTTTTGCCTGTCTTGCCTGACCAAATACAGCACCATAAAAATTTGCAGTCTGCGCTCCTAACGACGGTGTAAATACCTGTATTAACTGAGTTGTTAAATTAGTCAGGCTTTCATCTTTTATTAAAACTGGGTTTGCTGCAGTTTCAGAAAGCAGGTTAATTCTATCTCCAGCACCTAATGCAGTAAGAGCTGCTTTCAGCGGACCATATAATTGTGCGTTCAAAGCCTGAATTGTCGCTTTCCCAACAGCTTCATCATTATTACCTAATGATTTAGCCGTTAATGGATTATAAGGAACCGTTATAAAATAAGGCAAAGCAGTAATATAGGGCAGGTTTGCCACTACTCCTTTAGCACCATTAGCTGTTAAGCCTGTTACCAAAGAAGAATATACATTTGCAAAAACAGTTGGATCTGTAATATCATTGCTGCCATATGTAGCAGGATTCAAATTTCCTGTCTGATCTTTTCCTACTCCTCCAGAAATTGCATAACTTAAAACATCATTTCCTCCAATAAACAAAGAGAAAAAAGTAGGCGTTTGAGCCAAAGCATCTGCCAAAACCGTTGTTGAAGGAGTGCTGGCAAATCGAACAAAATAAGGATTAGCAACTCCTGTCGCTAATCCGGCTGGATTACCATAACCCGCAGCTACCAAATGAAAACTTTTAGCGCCGGGAACACCCAGATTACCAAATGTACCTGTAAGATGAGCCGTAACTTCTGTAGTTGGCGTTCCGGAAACATTTACTGGTGCCGAACCATTAAAATACAAACGTGTTCCAAAGGCTGGATTTGGCTGACCGCCAAATAATAAACCTCCAATATTATCATTCATATAAGGAATGGTAAACGCTCCGCCTCCAGCTGCAGCAAATTGCTGAGACAATATATTGGCATATCCATTTTCTTGTCCTTTTTTGAAAAGAGCATTATCGCTATATCCCGCAGCAAAAGAATCTCCCAGCGCCACATATTTAGTAAAAACTGCTGAACCAGGAGTTACAGGAACTTCGACTGGGGCATTATCATTATCATCATTATTACATGCCATAAAGGTTAAAGAAACCAACAACAGCCATTTTATATTTTTTTTCATGTTATTAACTTTTAAAATTATTAGCTTTTTGCTGTTACAACAAAAAGAAAGACAAACTATTGGGTCAAATAATTATTCCTAATTAAGGATTGATTGTCCAAGACGCAAACCACATTTGACCAATTGCACCAGCACCAATTACCTGAAGGTAATCATGTCCGAAAAGATTTGTCGCTCCAACTTTAATAACTGATTTTAATTTTGGTAAACCATAATTTATCTGAGCATCAAGAACTGTATTTTCCGGGATCATTCCATCTCCAAAAGAAGACTGCCATAAGTATTCTGTATTCCATCTTACATTTACATTAAAGCCTAAGTTCTTAATTACATTAGCGTTTCCAAGAGAAGCTTTAATTCTATGTTTTGGAGTATTAAATCCAGCGATAAAACTTGGATCATCTGCTTGATTAAAATCAAATTGAGCGTAATTATAATTAACTCCTAATTCAAAATCTTTGTATACTTTTTTAGACAAACCAACACCAAAACCTAATGAAGAAATTTGAGCTGATGTATTTGTATAAACCTGATACACTCTTCTATCTCCAAACGCTATCGCCGCGTAAGTCATCTGAACATTTGGATCTGAAGCATTTGTTCCAACAGTTCCATAGTATGGAGAAATAACTCTTGAAGAGTTCATAAAATCATTGTAGATATTATAATAAGCATTAATATCAATTGATAAATCATTTTGAACTACTGAGCGATATCCAACTTCAAAAGCATTAACCTGCTCTGGTTTTACTAAACCAATATTTGCAACTTGTAGGTCTGCTGGATTTGCAGATACACCGAATGCCTGAACAGATGCTAATGTATAAGCATTGTGATAAGCATTTTGACCTGATAAGTTTACAGTTGCCGGTGCACCCATTGCTTGACCAGCCGCACTTACAGGCATTGTTTCCTGATAACGGTCTAAATTTTCTGGAGCAGAACCAATTAAAGCGAATGGCCCTAAATCTAAACCAATATATTGATCTTGAGTTGTTGGGTTACGGAAACCTGTTTGATAAGAAACTCTAAAATTATGTCTTTTTGATTCGCCTGCTGAATAAACAAATGAAATTCTAGGTGATACATTTCCATCAAAATTCTGGCTTTTATCATAACGAATAGATCCAGTAAATTTTAATCTATCGTCTAACCATTTTTTTTGTAATTGTGCATACGCACCGTATTCTTTGTATTCGATTGGACCATCATAATCTGTAAAGATAGTTCCTTCAGAATCCATTATGTATTTTCTCCAAGAACCTCCAACCTGAATTTCTGCCCATTTAACCATGTCTTTAAAATTATAATTCACATCTGAATGGTATAATTTTGAATGATCAATAAATTTAGCTCCTTGTGTAAGATCTGGATTGCTTGTTACTACTTTAAGGGCATTATTAAATTGCGAAGACCCTGGCTCAAATCTCGCTGATCTTGGCGCACCTGGATTAGCAGGATCAATGTTTGGGACTAAAGGTAAGCCCGGAGAAACATTATAGTCTGCGAAATTTCTAGCGTAAGTTGCTGCATCATTTGCATTAAGACCAAGCGCTGCAGATGATAATTGAAATGCTGTACCATAATCTGTAAACCAGTTTTTATCTGATTTAGCCATTCTGTTAATATTCCATCCGGCAAATCTCATGTCGTAAGAATCTCCTGCATCTTCACTTGTAAAATATACTCTTGCAAAAAAGTTTTTATTTTTTACTTCGAATTTACCTTGCTGCATTAAGAAATTTTTCAATGCATATCTATTAGCCCCTTGATAAATAGTATTTCCTGTACCTACTTTATATTGAAGAATAATTTCAGTATCGTCATCCCAAGGTTTAAAATGCAAACCAAAATCTGCTTTCATGCTTTTAACTTTATTATCCGTCAAATCTTGCTCACGATATCCGGTTCTACTAACCTGACCAACATTTGGAATAAAAGTCGTAACCTCGTCACCATAGATATTTAATCCATCATAATTCTGATTCATTGCATGTCCTACAGAACCGCCACTCATACTTCTAGTATCTGCAGCAATCCATTCTGAAGCTTCCATGTAAGTAAAATTAGCTTTCATTGCAAAATGTTTACTAAATGCTTTTGCAGCTCTAATTCCGAAATCATTATAATCATTCGTTCCGGCAGCATTTTGAGTTGTCTGTCCGTATTTGTAGTAAACACTTATTCCTTCATTTGTAAATGGACTTTTACTGTTCATGAACATAATTCCGTTAAAAGCATTTGCTCCATAAAGTGCAGAAGAGGCACCTGGCAAAAGCTCAACGCTTGCAACATCAATATCAGAAATACCAATTAAATTCCCTAATACAAAGTTTAATGCCGGAGATGAATTATCCATACCGTCTACCAATTGCATAAAACGAGTATTAGCCACAGAAGCAAAACCACGTGTATTTATTGATTTAAAGGAAATACTACTAGTATTAAAGTGCACCTCTTTTAAATTCTCTAAACCATCATAAAAAGTCGGAGCTGTTGTGTTTTTTATTTCCTGAATACCCATTCTTTCAATAGTAACAGGAGATTCAATTACTCTTTCTGGAGTTCTGGAAGCAGAAACTACAATTTCATCTAACTTAGTTTCTTCATCTTTTAAAACTACTTCTATTCTTTGATTCAAAGATGTAACGTTAACCGTTTTTGCTTCAAAACCTACAGCCGACACTTTAATCGTAAATGGGGGCTTAGAAGTTGTACTTAATTTAAAAGTACCATCAAAATCGGTAGAAGTTCCAGTCGTACTTCCTACAACAACAACATTGGCACCAGGAATAGATTGTTTGTTACCATCGGTAACAGAACCAGTAATTGTATTCTGCGCAAAGGATACTCCGCTGAAAAACAACATAATTAGCAAATAGACTCTCATCGGTTTAGGTTTTTGTTTAGTTTATATAGCCAAAATACAAATATTTTTAATATTAATAAAAAAACGTTAAAAAAAATTAATATTCAACACTAATATTTACAAAAAATTAACTATTCAGCAATGGGTTTTCTTAGAATAAAATCAAATATCAAAGCATGTAAAACTAATTTACTATGCATACATATAATATTTAAGAAAAAAATTGAGGATTTAATAAAAATACATAGTCAGTAAAAAAAATATGGCAATAAAAAAAAGCGAGACCTAAATCTCGCTTTTTTAACATTATATGTATTTTGTACTTACATTATTCTACCGTAACAGATTTTGCTAAGTTACGTGGCTGATCAACATTACAACCTCTCATAACTGCAATATAATAAGAAAGTAATTGCAACGGAATAGTTGTAATAAGCGGCGATAATGCATCTGAAGTTTCTGGAATTTCGATTACATAATCTGCCAATTCACGAACCTGAGTATCACCCTTAGTAACAACAGCAATAATTTTACCGCTTCGAGATTTAATCTCTTGTATGTTACTTACAATTTTATCGTAGTGACCTTGTTTTGGTGCAATAACAATAACCGGCATATGTTCGTCGATTAAGGCAATTGGACCGTGTTTCATTTCTGCTGCAGGATAACCTTCAGCATGAATATATGAAATCTCTTTTAACTTTAAAGCGCCTTCAAGAGCAACAGGGAAGTTATATCCACGACCCAAGTACAAACAGTTTGGAGCATCTTTAAAAGCCGCTGCAATTTCTTTTGCACGATCGTTTGTTTCTAATGCTTCTGCCACTTTCTCTGGAATTATCTCTAATTCTTGTAAGTATGTATGGAAATCAGAATTAGACAACGTTCCTTTAGCTTTACCTAATCGCAATGCAATCATGGTAAGCACTGTAATCTGAGTTGTAAATGCTTTTGTAGAAGCTACTCCAATTTCTGGCCCAGCGTGTGTATAAGCACCTGCATGGCTTTCTCTAGAAATAGATGAACCAACAACATTACAAACTCCAAAAACAAAAGCTCCGTTTTCTTTTGCTAATTTAATAGCTGCCATTGTATCTGCAGTTTCTCCAGATTGAGAAATAGCAATTACAACATCATCTTTGTTTATAATTGGGTTACGATATCTAAATTCTGAAGCATATTCTACTTCTACCGGAATACGAGTAAATTCTTCAAAAATGTATTCTGCAACTAAACCTGCATGCCATGAAGTTCCACAAGCTACAATTAAAATACGTTTTGCATTTAAGAATTTTTCAATGTTATCTTCAACACCAGCCATCTGAACAATACCTTTATTAGCATTAAGTCTACCTCTGTAAGTATCCTTAATTACACTTGGCTGCTCATAAATTTCTTTAAGCATAAAGTGATCATAGCCTCCTTTTTCAATCTGCTCCAAATTCATTTGAAGTTCTTGAATATAAGGATCTACTAAAGAATCATCTTTAATTTTTCTAACTTTAAGAGGCTTGTGCAATCTAATGTTTGCCATTTCACCATCTTCAAGATAAATTGCATTTGAAGTATATTCAATAAATGGCGAAGCGTCTGAAGCTATAAAAAACTCTCCTTCACCTACTCCAATTGCCAACGGACTACCTAATCTTGCAGCAACAATTTCGTTTGGATTCTTCTTGTCAAACACAGCAATTGCATAAGCACCTACCACTTGATTTAACGCAATTTGAACTGCTTTACCAAGTTTAATGTTTTCATTTTTCTGAACTTCTTCAATCAAGTTTACTAAAACTTCTGTATCAGTATCTGATTTAAAAGTATATCCTCTTTTTATTAATTCTTCTTTAAGTGGCGCATAATTCTCAATGATCCCATTGTGAATGATTACCAAGTCTCCAGAATTAGAAAGATGAGGATGCGAGTTTACATCATTTGGAACTCCGTGTGTCGCCCATCTCGTATGACCGATTCCGATATTTCCGTTTATTGTAAAATTATCTTGTGCTTTAGCTTCAAGATCTGAAACTTTACCTTTTGTTTTACATAGTTTTATGCCTTCCTGGTCATCATACAACATAACACCAGCACTATCATATCCTCTGTATTCGAGCCGCTTTAATCCTTTGATAACAATAGGATAGGCCTCTCTATGACCGATATATCCAACAATTCCACACATATATATTAATTAATTTGGTTTCGTGTAGTAAACCTCAAGCTGTAATCTTTTATCAGCTGGAACAGTATATTTTCCTCCGTACAAAATTGTTCCAAGCGGACTCATAACTGATGCTCTCGGTGCTTGTGAAATATTAGCATTCTTCAACTTCAATGCATTCGAAGCGATAATACTAATACCGTCAGTCACAACTAACCCTAAGTCAACATTTTTGTAAGTGTTGTCTTTTATTAGATTTCGTATATGATCTGTAATTCTAATTTTATATGTTTTACCTCTCTTATTATCACCAACGTTAATAATTCCTCCAAAAATATATTTTGACGCTTTTGCATCTGTAGTTATACTTGATGTATTATCAGTACTATAATCTATTAACGGTACATTGTTGGTCAAATCATACAAATAAACTCTTTTCGGCTCGTCAGCTCCTGCCATTTTATCTGAATCAATATAGAAAACAAGATTCGCCTCATTAACAAGCCACTTATTTGTTCTGATCTGGTCTAGTTTTGATGCAAAATCATTAAGCTTTATAACGGCAAGAGATCCTTGACCGCCTTTTAAATAAAGACTTTCATCGCCTTCTGTTTGATTTACGCTAGTAATTGCACTTTGATAAGCTGGCTTTTTAGCATCCTGAAGAAAATTTGCCGTACTAACACCGCCTGTAAAATTCAACACTATTGTCTTTTCTTCTTTTACCGTTTCAGCATCTGTAGTAATCGCAGTTTTTGCTTTATAGGTAATAGTAATTTTTCCTTTAGAAAAATCCAACGCTGCCATATTACTAGTGCTTGAACCTGATTTTTCTACCTGAAAATATAAACCTCTAAGATATTCCTGAAAAACAGCAGGACTAGAAAGCTTAGACGCTGAGGCATTTAAAATTTTTGATTGAAAGAAAGCTTTATTTAAACTTAAATGCATTTCCGGAGCAGTTCTCGTAATGGTTTCTTTTAGTGTTGTTGCATCAACAGTTTTAGTTTCGATTTGTTTTGCATCAAAATAAAATTGTGAATTTTCAAGCACATTTGTTGAATCATTTAACGGAGCACCCAATTTTGCAGTTTGAAAAGCATCATTTTCATCTGTATAATATAACTGTGGCAATTGTGTATTTGTATTATCAAAAAAAGAAGAACGCATCTGTACGCCAGACTCATAAATACTCAATTTAAGCTTTCCTTCCGGGGCACCGTAAATAGAATCTAATTTATAAACACTAGCACCTGTAGTAGCATCAGTACTAACTACATGACTAAAATAAGGCACACTAAGAACTACATTTTTTATTACAGGTTCTTCACCTATTGTCGGTGCATATTCAGCAAGTGTAAGCTGCGTCGCAAAATTTGCTGTTGTAGTACCAAAAACAGGATTATCATAAATACCCAAAAGATTATTCGTCAAAGCATTTGACTGAATAGGTGTTACTTCTTGGTTATATGCTAAAACAGCATATTTTTCTGCCTCTAGACCAAAATGATTATCTCCGATCAAATCATCTCCAATTGCATTAAAATCTTTATCGCAAGAATACAAAAGAACAACAGTTAAAGCTAAAAGAATTTTCTTAATAAAAGAAGTATTATACATGTTTAATAATAAAGTTAAATTTTAAAGACCCATCTCCCTGTAGAAATTTGTATACGCTTCTGCGAATGCATCTTTCGTGGCGAAAGGTAAAAAAGGTTTTCCTGAAGATTCTATAAATTTTGTTAAACTTGGGGAAACGTTCTCAGATGCTATGATAACAGCATCAGAATGTAAAATACTAGCTTTTAAGATATTTTCATAATTAGGAACCTCCAAATCAGATACTGATTCATGCGGTACACCGTCAAATTTTACCTTATTGATCATTTCTAAATCTAAATTTTCATCAAAAGACTGACCGTAAACCGATGTTACGATTTTAGTTTCAGAAAATAACGCTTCATTTTTATAATAATGTTTCATATAAATTGGAAGCATCGCAGCCAGCCAGCCATGAACGTGGATGATGTCTGGAACCCAATTTAATTTTTTTACTGTTTCTACAACTCCTTTTGCAAAAAATATGGCACGCTCATCATTATCAGGATATAAAGTTCCCTCTTCGTCAGCAAAAGTTGCTTTACGCTTAAAATACTCATCATTATCAATAAAGTAAACCTGAATTCTTTCTTTAGGAATTGAAGCTACTTTTATGATCAACGGCATGTCTAAGTCATTCACTACCAAATTCATTCCAGAAAGTCTAATCACTTCATGCAACTGGTGTCTTCTTTCGTTGATATTTCCATATCTTGGCATGAAAATTCTTATCTGACCTCCTTGATCATTAATCATTTTTGGAACGTCATAAGACATTAAAGAAACCTCATTTTCAGCCAAATAAGGCACGACTTCAGATGATACGTATAATATCCTCTTATCTTTCATAATAGTATTTTACTTAATTTTTGGTAATAAAAACGTTGCAAAATTACAAAAATTTATGCAGTTTATAACTAATATATTATGTTTGCACTAAATTTTAATATTACCTCAATGCATATTTTCTACAGTAAAGCCGCTTTGATAGCTTATTTAAAAACTATCAAAACCACAAATTCTACTATCGGATTTGTACCTACAATGGGCGCTTTACACCAAGGGCATTTAGCTTTAATGCAGCGATCACTTAAGGAAAACGACGATACAGTCGTAAGTATTTTTGTTAATCCAACTCAATTTAATAATCCTGAAGATTTAGCGAAATACCCTAGAACTCTAGATGAAGATGTTAAGAAAATGCGCACTTTAAGTGATAAAATCATTTTATACGCACCTTCTGTAGAAGATATTTATGAGGGAAATACTACTTCTCAAGATTTTGATTTTGACGGTCTTGAAAATCAAATGGAAGGGAAATTCAGACCTGGTCATTTTAACGGAGTTGGAACGATTGTAAAACGTCTGTTTGAAATCGTAACTCCTACCAATGCTTATTTTGGAGAAAAAGATTTTCAGCAGTTGCAAATTGTTAAAAAACTGGTAGAGAAAAATGATATTCCGGTAAACATTGTCGGTTGTCCAATTTTTAGAGAGGAAAATCTTTTGGCAATGAGTTCAAGAAACGAAAGATTAACTCCCGAAGAACGAAAAGAAGCTTCTATTATCTACAAGATTTTGACCGAAGCAAAAGAAATATTCCAAAACAGCAGTCCTCAGGAAACCATTGAATTTGTAGAAAAATCTTTCAAAGACAACGAAAGATTTGATCTTGAATATTTTGTTATTGCTGATGAATCTACATTATTATCTATTGATCATAAAAGTATAGACAAAAAATACCGTGCCTTTATAGCAGTATTTGTTAATTCTATAAGACTGATTGACACCATTTCATTAAATTAAATTACCTTTGCAACATGCAAATTCAAGTTATAAAATCAAAAATTCATCGTGTAAAAGTAACGGGAGCCGATTTAAATTATATTGGCAGCATTACTATTGACGAAACGCTGCTAGACGCTTCAAACATTATTGAAGGTGAAAAAGTAGCAATTGTAAATATCAATAATGGCGAACGTTTTGAAACTTACGCTATTAAAGGAGAAAAAAACTCTGGCGAAATCACCCTAAATGGTCCAGCAGCCAGAAAAGTTCAAAAAGACGACATCATTATCATTATTTCGTACGCAACCCTGGAATTTGAAGAAGCAAAAACCTTCAAGCCCTGGATTATTTTTCCGAATGAAAATGATAATTCGTTAACATAAGTTTTCCCTTTACACTCCTATCTTTCTTATTGTTTGTCAAAATTATTTTTGAACAAACCAGATAATTTATGCTTAAATCAAACAGATTTAAGCACATACCTTTATTGCTATTTTTAAAATCCCTCATTAACAAAAAAGCAAATAAAGTATTATATTGCTACACTATTTCAAATACTTTTTAATTCACTGAAATGCCACAAATCATGAAAAAAGTTTACCTACTATTTATTTTAATTTCCATTTCTTCATTCGCTCAAAAAACTTTCGACAACATCAAATCAGAAAAACTCGGAGGAGAACGCAGAATAACAATCGGACTTCCGCCTTCTTATGAAGCAAATAAAGACAAAAGATATCCGGTTTTATATTTATTAGATGGCGATTATTTATTTGATCCTTTTTCTGGAGCCTTAAGTTATGGCGCCTATTGGGGTGATTTACCAGAAATGATTATTATAGGAATTCATCAAAATAAAGATGGAGAACGTGAAGATGATTCGACTATTGATCAAAATACCGGCTTACCTTTTGAAAAAGGTGCAGATTTTTTTGAATTTGTTGGCTCTGAACTTGTTCCTTATATCGAAAAAAAATACCGTACTACACCTTTTAGAATTATTGCAGGTCATGATATTACAGCAAGTTTTGCTAATTTTTATTTATATAAAGAAGATCCATTATTTACTGGATATATCTGTATGAGTCCAGAATTAGCTCCAAAAATGGAGGTTCGTATTCCGGAGAAATTTGCCAAGGTTACAAAACCAATCTTTTTCTATCTTTCTGCAGGCGATGGCGATGTTAAAATGATTAAAGAACCCATTGAAAAATTAGACAGCAATATTAAAATTGCAAATAATCCGTTAGTAAATTATAAATACGAAGTTTTTAAAGGAACAACTCATTATACTGAAGTTTTACACTCAATTCCAGGTGCGTTGTATCAAATTTTTGAAGTTTACAGACCTATAAATTCTGCCGAATACAATGATAAAATTGCGGTGCTTCAAAATGGATATTCTGATTATTTGGAAAAAAAATACAGTGTAATGTCTGAAATTATGGGCGTTCAGATTCCGGTTAGAATCAGTGATTTTAAAGTAATCGAAAACATTATCTTAAAAAGAAATGCTTACGATGAGTTAGGAAAAATGGCCGAAATAGCCAATACAAGTTATCCAAAAGCAATGTTGGGCGAATATGAATTAGGTTTGATGTACGAAAAAATGGGCGATCCGAAACATGCTTCAAAAAAATATCAAAATGCATCTCAAATGGAACCAATTGGCGATTTGAACAAAGATGTAATGTATGAGAAGATTGACGAAATGAATACACTTGCCAAAAAAACAAAATAATGTCAAAAGTTAAAACTTCCTTTTTTTGCCAAAACTGTGGTACCCAATATGCTAAATGGCAGGGACAATGCAACGCGTGCAAAGAATGGAATACTATTGCCGAAGAAATTATTCAGAAGCAGGAAAAGGTGGCTTGGAAAACCGAACCAACACCAACCGGAAAAGCACCGAGACCTTTAAAAATTAACGAAATAGATTCGGCTCTGGAAATCCGTATGGATACTACCGACGGCGAATTGAATCGTGTTTTAGGCGGCGGAATTGTTCCGGGCTCTTTAACGCTTTTGGGCGGTGAACCGGGAATAGGAAAAAGTACACTTTTACTTCAGATATCATTAAAATTACCTTATAAAACTTTATATGTTTCTGGCGAAGAAAGCCAAAAGCAGATAAAAATGCGCGCTGAAAGAATAACGCCAAATAGCGATAACTGCTATATTCTAACGGAAACTAAAACACAAAACATCTTCAAACAAATTGAAGCTATTCAGCCTGAAATTGTAATTATAGATTCCATTCAGACTTTACATACCGATTATATTGAATCTACTGCGGGAAGTATTTCGCAGATTAGAGAAACTACTGCTGAACTAATTAAGTTTGCTAAAGAAACGAATATTCCAGTTATTCTAATCGGACATATTACGAAGGACGGAAACATTGCTGGTCCAAAAATTTTGGAACACATGGTTGATACCGTTTTACAATTTGAAGGCGATCGAAATCATGTTTACCGAATTTTGCGTTCACTGAAAAACCGTTTCGGTTCTACGGCTGAATTAGGAATTTATGAAATGCTTGGCAACGGTTTAAGAGAAGTAAGCAATCCGTCGGAAATATTAATCTCCCACAAAGACGAAGAATTATCCGGAACCGCAATTGCCACAACACTTGAAGGCATGCGTCCGTTGATGATTGAAATACAATCTTTGGTAAGTACAGCAGTTTACGGAACACCGCAAAGAAGTACAACAGGATATAACGCAAAAAGACTAAACATGATTTTGGCTGTTTTGGAAAAAAGAGCTGGTTTCCGTTTGGGCGCAAAAGACGTTTTCCTAAATGTTACTGGCGGAATTTCTGTTGACGATCCAGCAATTGATTTAGCTGTAGTTGCTGCAATTTTATCTTCAAACGAAGATATTCCGGTAACAAAAGGTTTTTGTTTTGCCGGCGAAGTTGGACTTTCGGGCGAAATTCGTCCTGTAAATCGTGTAGATCAAAGAATTCAGGAAGCAGAAAAATTAGGTTTCAACACTATATTTGTTTCTAAATACAATAAAATTGCCTTAAAAAACACTGGAATCAAAATTGAACTTGTAACTAAAATTGAAGATGTTGCGAGTATTCTTTTTGGCTAATATTTTATAATTCTACTTTATGAATTTTCCAAAACAAAAAATTTTCAAAGCACTAAAAATACTTGCCCTGGTATTGATTGTGCTTTGCATTGGACTTTACTTTTTTCGCGATTCTTTACTAAAACAAGCTATTGCTAAAGTAGAACATAAAATGATTGTGGATTACAACAGTACTTTTTCTGTAAAATCGGCTTCGTTTACAGGACTATCTACTATCAAATTGACAGATGTAGTTTTAGCTCCAAAAAATGCCGACACGCTTTTTAAAATTCAAAAGATCGAAACCAGCGTTAGCTTAAGTAATTTATTAATTGGTGACGTTCAGCTTGGAACTTTAAATCTGAATAATGGCTATGTGCAATTGGTCAAAAAAGGAAAAGTACGCAATTTTGATGCATTTCTAAAAAAAGACGAAACCGAAAGTGATGATAAAAGCGAGAAGAGAAAATATGCTTCTACGGCTTATCGCATTATTTCAAAACTTTTGAATTTAGTTCCAACAGACATGAAGTTGGAAAACCTGAAATTTAAAATTGATGACAATGGCAAAAAAGCCTCTATTGCGGTCAACAAACTGGTTTTAAACAACAAGCAATTGGAAACAAATCTTCACGTTCAGAGTAAAGATTTTGACCAACGATGGAACTTAAAAGGATTTGCAGACCCAAGAAATAAAAAAGCGGATATTCGTTTTTTTAATCTGGATACCGGTGCCATTCGTGTTCCTTATTTTGATGAGCGTTATAACTTAAAAGTTAGCTTTGATTCCATTAGATTGAATGTGCAAAACATTGAAAAAGACGGAAGCGAATTGCATATTGACGGTTATAGTTCAATTTCAAACTTAAAAATTAACCATCCTAAAATTGCCAGCAAAGATGTTGTCATTAAAAATGCGCGTTTTGATTATCGCTTTTTATTGGGTAATGATTTTATCTCGATCGACAGCACTTCATCAATGCAATTGAACAAAATAAAAGTTCGTCCGTATGTTTCTTATAATACCGAAAAAGACACGGTGTATACTTTAAAAGTGGATATTCCGAAAATGAAAGCGCAGGATTTTATTGTTTCTCTGCCTGATGGTTTGTTTACTCATTTTCAGGGCATGCAGGCAACTGGAAATTTTGATTATAAATTGGATTTCAAATTCAATAAAAACAAACCAAACACACTTGTTTTTGACAGCAAATTAAATAAAGAAGATTTAAAAATTACAAAATACGGAGAAGCGGATCTTAATAAATTAAATGGCGAATTTGTATATCGTGCCATTATACAAAATGTATTGCAACGCCCAATTTTGGTTGGAAATGCAAACCCGAATTATACTCCTTTAGATCAGATCTCACCTTATTTACGAAAATGTGTTTTAACGACGGAAGATCCTTCGTTCTTCTCTCACCGTGGATTTATCAATGAAGCTTTTAAACAATCGATTCTAAAAAACATCCGAACTAAAAAATTCTCACGTGGTGCCAGTACGATCAGTATGCAGTTGATTAAAAACGTCTTTTTGACAAGAGAAAAGACACTTTCGCGAAAGCTTGAAGAAATCCTGCTAGTTTATATTTTAGAAAACAACCGAATTGCGAGCAAAGAAAGAATGCTGGAAGTTTATTTTAATATTATTGAATGGGGACCCAATGTGTATGGAATTGGAGAAGCAAGTCATTTCTATTTCCAAAAAAGTCCATCGTCTCTAAGCGTTGATGAATGTCTTTATTTGGCAACCATTATTCCGAAGCCAAGAAAATTCATGTATCAGTTTAATGACGAAGGTAATTTGAAAGATTACGCTATAAAAAATCAAAAATTCCTAAAGAATTTAATGTTCCGCCGAGGTTTATTAATTCCTGAAGATACGCTTGGACAATTACCGGTTTATATCTCTGGAAATGCACGTTCGTTAATTCGAATTAAAGCACCTGATTCGACTGCGGTTAAAAATGATTCATTATCTCTAGAAGGAGAATTTGATTTATAGAAAATGAATATTGAACTTTTTTTATTGAGTCTTATTTTTATAATTATTGGAATTATAATTATGGTAAAGCATAAATTCTACAGATTTAATTCTAGTGATATGCTATTTGCTAGTAAATTTAAAATCTTTTTAAGTGGACTGCTTTTTACTTTAGTGGGACTTTATGGCTTTATTCAAGAAATATTTAAAATCTTCAAAAAATAAATTCCACAAATTAGCACCAATCAATTCGTGCTAATTTGTGGAATTCGTGTTTATATATCGATCCAATTAAGGCGCCGGGTCAGGAATAATTGCCTGAACAGCATTAATTTCGGCAATGATTTCTTTAGAAAGAACAACATCAATTGTGTCGATATTTTCTTTTAGTTGTTCCATAGTTGTTGCTCCGATAATTGCACTTGTCAAAAATGGTTGTTGCAATACAAATCCCATTGCCAATTGCGTAAGCGTTAAACCATGTTTTTGAGCGATTTCCTGATACAAACGTGTCGCTTGCGTACATTGTTCACTATTGTAACGTGTATATTGCGGAAAAAGATTAATTCTTGCATTTGGAAGACTTTCACCAGTTAGAAATTTACCCGTAAGAACTCCAAAAGCTAAAGGTGAATACGCCAGCAAACCAACATTTTCGTATTTTGAAACTTCTGCAGAGCCAACTTCAAAAAGACGATTCAACAAATTATACGGATTTTGAACGGTTTTAATTCTTGGCAGATTATTGTATTTACTTTCTTCCAATAAACGCATCATTCCCCAGGCATTCTCGTTTGAAACACCAATATGTTTTATTTTTCCTTCTTTGATTAATTCGTCGAACGTTTCTAGAATTCCTCTAAAGCTGTCTTCCCAAACATCATCATAACCATTAAAACCACGCTGTCCGAAACAATTGGTTTTCCTTTCCGGCCAATGCATTTGATACAAGTCAATATAATCGGTTTGCAGACGTTTTAAGCTATTTTCTACGGCATACTTAATACTTGCAGGTGAAAAATCGCCATTTTCACGCATATAAGTAAAATTGGGATTTGGCCCTGCAATTTTTGAGGCTAAAACCACTTTATCGCGATTTCCTGATTTTTTAAACCAAGTTCCGATAATTTTTTCTGTACTTCCGTACGTTTCTTTTCGTGCCGGAACCGAATACATTTCGGCAGTATCAAAAAAGTTTACTCCTCTTTCAAGCGCGTAATCCATTTGGGCGTGTCCTTCGGCTTCTGTATTCTGCTGACCAAAAGTCATTGTTCCGAGGTTTATTTTACTAACTTTTATATCTGTGTTGGGTAAAGTTGTGTAGATCATTTTTTAAGGTTCTGAGTTGCTGAGATTCTAAGATTCTAAGTTTTTTTATCCTTGAGTTTAATTAAAACTCAAAGGTACAAAGGGAATTAAGTTTGAGAAATATGACAAAAGTTAAAAAAGGTACAAAGTTGTTTTTTTTAAGGGACAAATATGCAAAGGTTCTGAGGGACTAAGGTTTTCGCTTTGCATTTCCTGCAAGGTCTCTACATTTTACGGTTCCTGCAAGGTTTCTAAAACCTTGTAGGTATTTATTCTATTTAGCATTGAAAGTTTCTTACCGCAAAAAAGACCTACAAGGTTTTAGAAACCTTGCAGGACAAAAAAAGGCTCAAAGTAAAAACTTTGAACCCTTTTTAAATCTTAGCAACTTAGGATCTCAGAACCTTAGCACTTAGTTAATGCTATTTAACATCTCCGCGATTTCGTCTAATCTTGGTGTTAAGATAATTTCGATTCTACGGTTTTTTGCTTTTCCTTCTGGAGTAGCGTTACTTGCCAAAGGAGAAAATTCGCTTCTACCTGCTGCCGTTAATTTTTGTTTATCGATTTTAGTGTTTTCACTCAAAATAGCTACAATTGCAGTTGCTCTTTTGGTAGACAAATCCCAGTTGTTTGCAATTGGTCCAGAACCTGCGTACGGATCATCATCTGTATGTCCTTCAATAAGAACAGAAAGATCTGGGTTATCTCCTAATACTTTTCCTAATTCAACAACCGCTCTTCTACCTTCTGAACCTACAGCCCAGCTTCCTGAGTTGAAAAGTAATTTGTTTTCCATAGAAACGTAAACTTTTCCGTTTTTCTGTTCTACCGTAAGACCTTTTCCTTCAAAACCATTTAAAGCTTTAGATAAAGTTTCTTTTAGTTTTTTCATTGCTTCTTCTTTAGCAGCAATCATATTTTCAAGTTCTTTTAGACGATTTGCTGTTTTGTCTAAACGTGCTTGTTCTTCGGCTAAAGCTTTTCCTTTTGCTTCTAATTGTGCCAGCAATTCACGGTTTTTAGCCATATTGCTTTCTAATGCATCGTTGCTGTTTTTTTCAAGCGCATTATAAGAGTCCTGTAAAACTTTAAACTTTTTTTGTTCTGCAGCTAAATCTGCTTTTTGTTTTGCAAGATCTGCTTTTGTACCGTTTAAGTCTTTTGTTAAAGCATCACGGTCTAATTCTAACTGATTTTTTGCTTTTTTCAAATCAGCATTTTCATCTGCAATAGAACGGTTTTCTTTTTTTAGATCTGAATATTTTGTTTCCAGATCGTTGTAGATTTTCTTAGAAACACATGACGTCGTGGATAAAGCTAATACTAGCAATCCGATAGAGGCTTTTTTAATCATTTTACTTTTGGTTTTTATTTTTGGGGCTATTAATAATGGGAAATTCAATTTCAATGTCAAAATTCAATTTCAATTTTAAAAATCAAACTTAAATCAGATTCTGAAACTGCCTTTTTCTTAACAAGAACAATACCAAAATTATTCAATCTCGACTAAAACTGGACAATGATCTGAGTGTACAGCATCTGGAAGGATAACAGCACGTTTTAATTTATGCTCTAACGAATCGCTTACTAAATTGTAATCGATACGCCAGCCTTTGTTATTTCCTCGTGCTCCGGCGCGGTAACTCCACCAGGAATAATGATGAGCATCTTTGTTGAAATGACGGAAACTATCAATAAATCCAGATTTCATAAACGCATCCAGCCAGGCGCGCTCCTCAGGTAAAAAACCAGAAACAGTTTTGTTACGAACAGGATCGTGAATATCTATTGCTTCGTGGCAAATGTTGTAATCACCACAAATTATCAGATTCGGAATGGTAATTTTTAACTCATTAATATAGGTTTGAAAATCATCCATAAACATAAATTTATGGTCTAATCGCTGAATGTTGGTTCCAGACGGAAGGTATAAACTCATTACAGAACAATCGTCAAAATCAGCGCGAAGGTTACGCCCTTCAAAATCCATATGCTGAATTCCGGTTCCGTAAACTACATTATTGGGTTTAATTTTAGATAAAATTGCCACACCGCTGTATCCTTTTTTTGTTGCAGGATAATAATATTGGTACGGATAGCCAGCGGCCGTAATAGCGTCTACGGGAATTTGTTCTTCTGTCGCTTTTATTTCCTGAAGGCAAATAACATCGGGATTAGCCTGCTCCAGCCAACCGATAAAACCTTTAGTAATTGCCGCACGAATTCCGTTTACGTTATAAGAAATAATTTTCATTAGAGTATTTTTTAGGATTTCAAATGTAATAAAAAAGTGGAAAGTTTGTCATTGAATAAACGAAAAGTAGAGTTTTTTGTTATCTTTGTTCGCTGTTCGAATAAATTAAAAGTACTACATGGGTTTAGTTACCGCGAAAGAAGTTGCAAAGGCAATAAATGTTGAAAAGTACGGGGTTCTCGGTACTTTTTCGGGCTGGATTCTTATGAAGGTTCTTAAGATTTCAACCCTTAATAAAATCTACGACAATAATAAACACCTGGAGGATGTTGCGTTTTTGAACGGAATTTTGGATGAAATGGAAATTAAATTCGAAATCCCGGAAGAAGACTTAAAGCGTCTGCCAAAGGATGGCGCATACATTACTATTTCTAATCATCCGCTTGGTGGAATTGATGGAATTTTGCTTTTGAAATTGATGCTTGAAAGAGAACCAAACTTCAAGATTATCGCTAACTTCTTATTACACAGAATTGTTCCGCTTAAAAAATATATAATGCCTGTTAATCCTTTTGAAAATCATAAGGATGCACAGTCAAGCGTAGTTGGAATTAAAGAAACTTTACGTCACTTAAAAGACGGAAAACCGTTAGGTATTTTTCCTGCCGGAGAAGTTTCTACTTATAAAGACGGGAAATTAGTTGTTGATAAACCGTGGGAAGAAGGCGCTCTAAAATTGATTAGAAAAGCCAAAGTTCCTGTTGTTCCTATTTATTTTCACGCTAAAAACAGTAAATTATTTTACTGGCTTTCTAAAATTGATGATACTTTGCGTACTGCCAAATTACCATCTGAACTGCTTACACAAAAAGACCGTGTAATTAAAGTTCGTATTGGAAAACCAATTTCTGTAAACGAACAAAACGAAATTGAATCTTTTGAAGAATACTCAGAATTCTTAAGAAAGAAAACGTATATGCTGGCAAATCCTTTTGAAAAGGATACCAAATTATTAGACACAGCAAGTTTAAAAATTCCAAAAGCGCCTAAAAAAATCGTTACGCCTGCAAACGAATCAAAAATGATTGATGAAGTTAATGCGTTAAGAAACAGCGATTGTCGTTTATTACAAAGTAAAAATTACGAAGTGTTTTTTGCAAGAGCAAAAGCAGTTCCGAATATTCTGCACGAAATTGGACGCTTACGCGAAATTACTTTCCGTGAAGTTGGTGAAGGAACGAACGAATCTATAGATTTAGATAAATTTGACCAATATTATCACCATATGTTTTTATGGGATGATGAAACTAAAAAAATCGCCGGTGCTTACCGTATGGGTTTAGGTTCTGAAATTTATCCGAAATATGGAATTGAAGGTTTTTATCTGAATGATCTGTTTAGATTTGAACCGGAATTGCACGATATGATGCACAAATCTATCGAAATGGGCCGTGCTTTTATCGTTAAAGAATATCAGCAAAAACCAATGCCTTTGTTTTTGTTATGGAAAGGTATTATTCATACGACTCTACGTTATCCTGAACATAAATATTTATTGGGCGGTGTAAGTATCAGTAATCAATTCTCTGATTTCTCTAAATCGTTGATGATTGAGTTTATGAAGTCTAACTATTACGATCCGTATATTGCACAATATATTCATCCGAAGAAGGCTTATAAAGTTAAACTGAAAGATGCAGATAAAGATTTTATCTTTGATGAAGCGGAATCTGATTTGAATAAATTTGACAAAATTATTGATGAATTAGAACCAGGAAACTTACGTCTGCCGGTTTTAATTAAAAAATACATCAAACAAAATGCACGTGTAGTCGCTTTTAATGTCGATCCGTTATTTAATAATGCTATAGACGGTTTAATGTACATTAGAATCGCCGATATTCCGGAAAGCACTATGAAACCTGTAATTGAAGAATTTCAAATAGAATTAGAAAAAAAATTATCTGAGAAAGAAGATTGATTTATATTTCAATAAAAAAGAAAATCCCGTCCTTTTTACAAGACGGGATTTTTTATGTTTTAAAACCAAATAGTTTGATGGAGTATATCGTCAAATGAATTGTTTCTCACAAAGAAAATCAATCTTATAAAATGATAAACGCCTAAAAAAACAGCCAAACCATAGGCAAGCTTTCTATTATATAAAAGTCCGTTAAAGTATTCTTTTTTAGTAATTAATTCTGTCGTTAAAACAATTATAGTTACCCAGCAGAACGCAATAACAAACGGTCCTAAAATATGATAGCTGATTGATTTATAAAGATCTCCCTGATAAAAATATACAAGCGATTTTGTAATCCCGCATCCCGGACATGGAAAACCGATAATCATTTTAAAAGGACAAAACGACTGGTCTGACTCTAAATGATTATTATGATTATCGAGCATTAAAAAAAACGGAACTATCAGTGTAATTAAAGCACCGATAATTCCGTAAATTTTACGTTTTGTTCTGGTATTATTTGTATAATCTGTTGATATCACCTTGTACAATCATTGCTGCAGCAAAAGGAAAAAAGAATCCTAATACAATTAATAAAGTAGATTGGTCTTTTTGAAGTTCACCAGTTCTTTTATAAACTTCTGGCAATGCTTCTTTACCAGCTAAGTAGTAAAAATAAATATTAACCGGCATACAACAACCTGCAAAAATTGCGATTGGCTGCGAGATAACTTCTTTTTTAGCTACTGCATTAAAAACTTCAGCTACTTTAATATTCCAATAAATTAAATACAATCCACAAGTTAAAAATCCGAAAAGCAACACCATAATTGGGTCAACTTTAAATACTGGGATCGGGTCATTAAAATTATTCGATGTTTGTTCTAATTCCATTTTGCTTATTTAAATTGGTTAATTCCTACTCTTTGGATTTTCGGTTACTCCTGTTTTCCTAAAAGAACGTCTTATTTAGATCAATTCTTTTAAAATTGAGAAACAATATTATTAAAAAATAATAAAACAAACTAATAATACCACCAATATTTACAGGAAAAAACTCGTTATTTAAATGCAAAAAGCATCATTGCTTGATATAAGCGTTACAGCCAATTTATTTAGAATAAAGCGCTTTTATCTTATCCACAATTACTTGCGCCAAACGTTCATGACTTTCAAATGTCCAACCCGCAATATGAGGCGTCAGCAAAACATTTTTAGCTTCCAGAAGATATTGAAAAGCTTCCGGAGTATTTTTATCCTGAAATAATGTTTCAAAAGATAACTTCTCATACTCCAAAACATCCAAACCTGCCCCTAGAACCTTTTTAGACTTCATTGCTTCCACTAAATCTGCTGTAACGATATTTTTACCACGTGAAGTGTTTATAATCCAAAATGGCTTCGAAAATGCATTTATAAAATTTTTATCGACCATTTTGTCTGTTTGTGGTGTCCACGGAAGATGCAAACTCAAAACATCTGCTTTTTCTTGTAATTCCTGAAGTGAAACTTGTCTGGCGTTTTCATCACCAACATTATCTAAAATATCATAACACAAAACAGTACTTTCAAAACCACGCAGCTTTTTAGCAAAAGCTTTCCCCATATTTCCATAACCAATAATTCCTACTGTTTTTAAATCGAGTTCATGACCGCGGTTACTTTCTCGGTTCCATTGTCCGGATTTTATCTCAGCATCGGCTTGATTTAAATTATTAAACAAAGATAAAATTACGCCAAGCGAATGTTCTGCAACCGCATTACGATTTCCTTCTGGCGCCGCAATTAAATGAATGCCTTTGCTTTCTGCATACTCACAATCAATACTTTCCAGCCCTGCGCCTACTCTGGCAATAAATTGCAATTGTGTTGCATTATCTAAAAAAGTCTTATCAATCTTGAAACGGCTGCGAATTACAACTCCATTATAGTCTTTAATTTTGGCCTCGATTTCTTCTTTTGAAGATTTAAAATCGGCGTGATTTTCGAAACCAGCATCCTCCAATTGCTGCCAAAGAATTGGATTATTGCTGTCGATATGTAGAATTTTTATGCTCATATTAATTTGAATAAAATAATTGAAAACAAAAATACAGCTTATTCTTCATTCTCAAACAATGAAAACAGCAGGAATCTATTCAAACAAAATCCGTGAAGTTTTTATTTGGTAAGATTTTTTTTAACTTTGGATAATCGAGTATTATTAAACTTCTCAGAAACCTTTTGTGTTTCTAAATCCTAGAGCTTCTATCAAATGAAATTAACTAAAACCTTTAAAACCTTTTTTGAAAACGAAAAATCAGGCGGCATCCTTTTGCTCTTTGTTACCATAATTTCGCTGTATCTCGCCAATTCTTCTTTTCAAACTGAATACATTGGTTTTTGGGAAAAAGATTTGGGCGGACATTCTATAACGCATTGGATTAATGACGGTTTGATGACGATTTTCTTTTTGCTGATTGGTTTAGAATTGGAACGCGAAATTTACCACGGCGAATTGTCTAATATTAGAAATGCATCATTGCCAATTATGGCTGCTTTTGGCGGTATGCTTATTCCTGCAGCAATTTTCCTTGCTTTAAATTTTGGAACTGCAACGCAAAACGGAGCAGGAATTCCAATGGCAACCGATATTGCTTTTGCCATCGGGATATTATCGCTATTAGGGAATAAAGTCCCGGCATCCCTAAAAGTATTCTTAACCGCTTTGGCAGTTATAGATGATTTGGGCGCTATAATTGTAATTGCCATTTTTTATACGACAACTATAGTTTTTGTAAACCTTGCCATTGCTTTAGGAATTTGGATATTTTTATTTGTTTTGAATAGAATGAAAATTCACAACATAATTCCTTATTTAATTGGCGGCGCTGCAATGTGGTATTTTATGCTGAATTCTGGCGTGCATGCTACAATAACGGGCGTAATTTTAGCCTTTGTGATTCCGTTTGGAAATGGTGATGAAAAATCTATTTCTCATAAATTGGAGCACTTTTTACACAAACCTGTCGCTTTTTTTATTTTGCCTTTGTTTGCAATGGCCAACACTTGCGTTGCAATTCAATCGAACTGGCATGAAGGAATAAATCATCCTAATACTTACGGAATTATTCTTGGTCTTGTAATCGGAAAACCGTTGGGAATTGTACTTTTCTCTTCTATTGGTATTACGGCTGGATTATGTTCATTGCCAAAAGATTTGCGATGGCCTCATATTTTGGGAGCCGGAATGTTGGGCGGAATTGGTTTTACAATGTCTATTTTCATCACACTTTTAGCTTTCAAAGATGCAGAAACTATCCTTTTTTCTAAAATAGCAATTCTAATCGCCTCGGTACTTTCTGGACTTTTTGGTCTTTTATTTTTGAAATATACTCTTAATCAAAAGAAAAAAACAACACAATTATGATTCTAAAAAGTAAATTAATCGCAGTATTTATTATCTGTTTATTTATTACGGCTTGCTCCGACAAAAAGAAAGAAACGATTATTCAAAAAGAAGCAGTCACAAGTGAAGCAATTATTCCAGTTCAAAAAAGTGAGGAATATATCGAAGGAATTTACGCTTCTAACGAATGCGATCTGTCTGTAAAGATTACCAAAACAAAAGACGGCTACACGTATTTTCTTAAAACAAGTGAGAGAAAATTAAACGGCAAAGCTACTTTTTCTAAAAATGAATCTGGAGAAAAGTATTTGGTTTTAGAAGGAATAAAATGGGATGATTATGAAGGAGATATCAGCAATGAAGAAGAAAATGATTCTATATCTGATTCTGGAAAACCAGCAAAAGGAATTGAAATACCAATTGGTATTGATGCGAGTTACACTAAAGATACACTGACAATTCAGAATTATGGAAATGCTATGAATTCTTATACTAAGATTTCAGAATGTGGAAGTAAGTATATTCAGTTGATTAAAAAACGATGAGTTAAATTCCAATTTTTTAAAATTCCAAATTCCAATTGGCATTTAGTTTGTTACTACGAGGAACGAGAAATCGCACACGAAACTCGATAATTTTTGAGGACAAACTAGTGAGATTTCTCGTTCCTCCAAATGACAAACAGTGCTTCAATTCAAAACAAAAAATCCCAAACTCCAACATAAAAATTGGAATTTGGAATTTAAAAATATTGAAATTTAAATTTTATCCTTTAATCTGTTTCAAAGAAGTTTTTATTCCTTTGATCAAAGAAGAACTGAAACCATTGTGTTCCATTTCGTTCAAACCAACGATTGTACAGCCTTGTGGTGTTGTAACGCGGTCTATTAATTGTTCCGGATGTACTCTTTCTTCTAAAAGCATTTTAGCCGCTCCTTTTACGGTTTGTGCTGCTATTGCCAAAGCAGTTTGAGAATCGAATCCGATCTCAATTCCTGCCTGCATAGACGCACGAATATAACGTAATGCATAAGCAGTACCGCACGCACCTAAAACAGTTGCTGCATCCATCAATTTTTCGTCAATTACAGGAGCAGTTCCTAAGTCTTGAAATAAATCAACAATTGGCAGTGCTTTTTCTCTGTCTTTTTCAGGGAAAGAAATACAAGTTGCTGATTCTCCAAACTGTGCCGCGATATTTGGCATAATTCTGATAACTGGATAAGCGTTATTTGTTTTTGTTTGAAGTGCTTCTAAAGACAAACCGCTTACTGCAGAAGCAATTGTTTTGTTTTGGATCACTGGTAGAATTTCTCCCAAAACAGTATCTACCTGATACGGTTTTATGGTTAAAATCACTACATCAGCTTCTTGAATATTATGTTTGTTGTCTGAAGAAACCGTAATTCCGTATTCAGCTAAATACTGAATACTTGCTGTGTTTCTTCTCGTTACTGTAACTTGGTTGTTTTTCGAGAATTTAGCAATTCCCAAGGCAATAGAAACCCCAAGGTTTCCTCCTCCAATAATGTGTACTTTCATCTTGGTTGGTTTTAATTTATTTTAGGCTGAGAAACAGCATATATTTTCCGCCACAAATTACACCGATTTTATAGATTTATAATCACTATAATAAATGAATTTGTGGCAAAAATCTAAAACCCTAAAATCATTTTGGCAACTCCAAAGTAGAGCATAATACCAAAAACGTCATTGGTTGTAGTGATAAACGGACCTGTTGCAATTGCAGGGTCTATTTTGTTTTTATGAAGAAAAAGCGGTACCAGAGTTCCTAAAGTTGCTGCGAATAAAATTACTACAATCATTGAGATTGAAATCGCAATTCCAACTAAATATTGTCCGTACATTAAAGAATGATATCCTAAAAGAAGCAATGAAATTATAGTTCCCGAAATCATAGAAACGGTAATTTCTTTACTAAAATAGCTGCGGCTGAATTCTTTTAAAGTTCCGTTTGCCAAACCCTGTACAACGATCGCAGATGCCTGAACTCCAATATTTCCTGCTGTTGCCGAAAGCAAAGGCACAAAAATAATTAAGGTTGAATATTTTTGGAATGCACTTTCGTTATCTTTCAATACAAATGAAGCCACAATTTCTATTACCATTCCGATTAAAAGCCATGGTAAACGTGCTTTTGTTAACTCTAGAACGCTGTCGTTAGTTTCAATGTCTTGTGTAATACCCGCCGCTAATTGATAATCTTTATCGGCTTCATCTTTGATTACGTCTACGATATCATCAATTGTAATTCTTCCGACTAAACGGCCTAATTCATCTACAACAGGAATGGCTTCCAAATCGTATTTCTGCATGATACGTGCTACCTCAACATCTTCAGTATCTACGTTTACAAAATTTAACTTTCGAATATAGATATCGCTGATTTGTGTTTTGGTAGAAGTCGTCAATAAATCTTTTAATGATAATCTTCCTTTTAAGCGGTTTTCGTCATCAACAACATAAATAGAATGCACTCTTGATACATTTTCTGCCTGAATACGCATCTCTTTCACGCAAGTAAGCACATTCCAGTTTTCATTGACTTTTACAAGTTCCTTACCCATCAAACCACCGGCAGAATTTTCGTCGTAACGCAATAATTCTACAATGTCTTTGGCGTGTTCAACGTCAATCAGTTCCGAGATTACTTCTGCTTTGATTTCTTGCGAAAGTTCAGCTATAATATCTGCCGCGTCATTGGTTTCCAGCTCATCAAGCTCTTCTGCAATTTCTTTTGGTGAAAGACGACTTAAGATATTTTCACGCAAATCATCTTCTAATTCTAGAAGAATTTCTGCGGTTTTATCACTATCCAGAACTTTGAAGATGTAAGTTGCCTCGTCAAAATCCAGTTCATCCAGGATTTCGGCAATATCGGCATGGTGCAGATCGTTTAATAAAACTTCAAGTTCCTTGTCGTTTTTATTTACAATATGCTCTTCTAATTGTTGGATTAATTCTTTGCTAACTTTGAACTCCATCGGCTTCTATTTTTTGAGTCAAAACAATAAATTCATCAACGCTAAGCTGTTCAGGTCGAAGATCAAAGATAGTGTCTTCTCGCAGTTTATCTGATAAATTTAATGTTTTCAAACTGTTACGTAATGTTTTTCTTCTCTGCTGAAAAGCCGTTTTTACAACCGTAAAAAATAACTTTTCACCACAAGGAAGACTATAATCTTCCTTTCGGGTCATTTTCATCACACCCGACTTCACCTTGGGCGGAGGAATAAAAACATTTTCGTCTACAGTAAACAAATACTCTGTATCATAGAAAGCCTGGGCTAAAACGGATAAGATTCCATAAGCTTTTGAGCCTTTTTTCTCGCAGATTCGTTCTGCAACTTCTTTTTGAAACATTCCCGAAAACTCAGGAATCTGGTGTTTAAACTCTAAAGTTCTAAAAACAATTTGTGTCGAAATATTGTATGGAAAGTTTCCAATTATTGCGAATTGTTTGTTTTCGTAAACTTCATTGATATTGTATTTCAGGAAATCCTGAGAGATAATCTTATCTTTTAATTTTGGATAATTTTCACCCAAATACACCACAGATTCTGTGTCAATCTCAATCACGTGCGTATTAACAGGCTTATCAAGCAAATATTTAGTAAGCACACCCATTCCTGGTCCTATTTCTAAAACCTCCTCATATCCTTTTAAGCTCAAAGTATCTGCAATTGCTTTTGCAATACTTTCATCTTTTAAGAAATGCTGTCCTAAATGTTTTTTGGCTTTTACTTTTTCCATTATTCTTTATTTGTTTGCTTTAATGCCACAAAGGCGCTAAGGCACAAAGGTCTATTTTCTTTCTTTTATTACAATCAAGAAATTACCTTCATTTTTATTTATTTTATTCTTTACAGGAAATTTGCTTACTCTTTCACATAACCTCAAAAAACTGTAAAATCGTTCTGCTCCAGATAACTTAAGAAAATCTTCTTGCTGTTGTCTATTACTTTCTTCTTTGGTTTGAAATCTAATTTCCATGATGATGAATAATTTAAGTTAAATACTAATGCTCAGAAATAACTTCTAACTCCGTTCTGAACGAAAGCATCTTATCAGCAAATAATTCTAATGCTTCTCTATCGAATTTAGGTTGATCTTCAAGATAATATTTCTCTAAAGTATCTTTATTATCAGTTGTATATTGAACGGAATATGTAATGCCGCCCATTTCTTCTTCTACCAAAACTTTCACAATTCGTGCTGAAGAGAATTTTTGAGTTGCCAGTATTTCTGGTATATGTTTTTCCTGCATCCATTTTAACCATTGGTCATGAACGCTTTCGTGTATGTTTGTGGTAACGTTGAAAATAATCATTTTTTTTAAGGTTCTAAGGTTCTGAGAGTCTAAGTTTCTAAGCTCTTTCTCTTTGGAATTTGAGATTTAAAATTTGGAATTTATTTTTTTACAAATTTTTATCTCCTCTTAACTCGCGGTATTTTTTTCTTGCATCAACAAAGTAAATACTGTCCTGATGATTGAATATTACTTTTTCGTATAAAGGCTTCGCCTTTTCTACATCTTTTAATTCGTCGTTGTAAATTTCTGCAGAAAAGAACAACGCTTCATCTACATAAATTCCGTCGCTATGATTGTCAATGATCTGCTGGTATTGACTTAAAGCCGAAGCAAAATCTTTTTGACTTTCGTATATTTTTCCTAAACGCAACATTGTAACAGCTTCTATTTCCTGTCCTTTAAAATTCTTCAAAATACTCTGAAACTGAGCTATAGCTTCGGTTTTCTTGTTTTGATAAATTAGAAAATCGCCTTTTGCAAATTGCTTTAAGGCTGTTTGTGTTGAATCTGCAACTGTATTATCATTTATCAATAAAAAATATTCCAAAGCATCGTTGGCAATCAATTGTGTGTTTGCCGACTTTAATTCTTTGAATTGTTTTAAAGCCCACTCAAAATCTGTTTTATAATAACTTGTTTTTGCTGCTTTTAGGCTTGCTTCGTGCGACATGACATCATTCTTTAGATCCAATTGAATCTGCGAATAATAAATCAGCGCCTGATTGAATTTTTCTTCTAAAAGTAAAATATCTCCCAGTTCCATCTTAGCATCTGCCCTTTGATAATCATTTAGATTAAGATCCAGCGCTTTTTTTATAATTTCCTTGCCTTCATCTGGTTTTTTTAAATTAAAAGCCAGAAAGTGCGCTTGTATTATTTGCAAAGATAAGGTAAAAGGCGAGATTTCATAGGTTACCAGCAATTGTTGCAATTCAGTATTAATTGCCGGATAATCTTTTTCTTGTGCTTTTGCAATTTTAATCTCCATCAAACGTGCGTTTGACTGAATCAGCAAATCTAAATCTTTGGTATTAAGAAGAATAAAATTCAGGATTTCTGTTGCTGTTTCGGTGTCATCTTCATTCAATGCAAATTGACTAAGATTTACAATGCTCATCAACGATTCTGGTTCTCTTTTGTAAATGGCCTTTTCCTGAATAAATGCTTTACCAAATTCTTTCTGTTGTACATAAAACCAACTCAAATAATGATTCCAAAATACATCCTGATCTTTTTGAGTTCTCAGGATTAATGCTTTTCGCATCGCATCTTTAAAAGCAGTATTATCTGTTTCTCCATTCATGAAACGAGATAATTGTGTTTGAATTAAATTTGAATTTTGTTGATTCGTATACGATTCGGTCAACAGAAGATCAATCATCTGATCGGTTTTTCCTAACTGACCGTACAACATTCCGATTTGGAAATTGAAATTGTAATTCGGCTGCATTTCCATTGCTGTCTGATACGCTTTTAAAGCATATTCCAACAATACTTTTTTCTCAAAAGAATTTCCGATTCCGTAAACGTCATTTGGATTTTCTTTGATTTTAACTATTGCCTGCTCGTAGTAACTTTTGGCTTTGGCTTCGTTTTTTTGCAATTGAAAGTTATATCCCAATTCAACTAAAAAAACGCCTTGTTTGTATCTATTATATCTTTCCTGAATTGCTTTTTGTGCAATATCAAATTGCTGTAACTGCTGATAACAATCGACAGTTCGTAAAAAATATTGTGTATTGGATGGCGAAGCGTTTAAAAGCTGTTCGTAACTGATTTTAGCTTTTTCAAAATCGCCTTTATCGTAGTAATATTGAGCCAGTTGCTCGTTTTGAGCTAATGCAAAAGTAGACCACAACAAAACGATATAGATAAAGATGTTTTTCATATTTCAGTTTTTAAAGTGGTATTTATTCAATCGCAATTAGCTGATTAATTATACATTATCAATATTCAACGTGTTATTATTTGCTCTGGATTTCCAGACAATCAAAGCTAAACCAATTAAAATAAAGGGAATACTTAAAATTTGTCCCATATTTATGATCATATTATCTTCAAAACTTTCCTGATTTTCCTTAAAAAATTCAATAATAAATCTGGCGAGAAACAATAAAGTTAAGAAACATCCGAAAATTAATCCTTGTGATTTTCTAATTGATTCAGATTTGTACATAAAATATAAAATTCCACAAATCAATAAGTAAGCAAATGCTTCGTATAATTGTGTAGGATGCCTCGGAATCAGATCGTCTCTTTGAAAAACAACGCCCCAATTTCCGTTGGTTGGTTTTCCATAAATTTCAGAATTCATAAAATTTCCAAATCTAATAAAAGCGCCGGAAACAGGAACTCCAACAGCCATTCTGTCTAAAAGCCAAAACAATTGAACTTTAAATTTTCTACAATATAAAATGATAGCAATCAAAACGCCAATGGTTCCGCCGTGACTTGCTAAACCCGAATATCCAACAAATTGATAAGTTCCTGCAATTTTCTGAATTGGAAGTAATATTTCAATTGGATGTTTAAAAAAATAATCCGGTTCGTAGAACAAACAATGTCCCAATCTTGCACCTAAAATTGTTCCGACAATTACATAAACCAGTAAACTATCCAGATTTTCGAGTGATTGATGCTCTTTTTTGTAGATTTTTCTTAGAATGTAATAGCCCAGCAGCAATCCGATAGCAAAAAGAGCGCCATAATATTTTAGAGGAAAACTATCTGTTATCATAAAAATAACAGGATCTACATTCCAGTTTACTATTGCACTCATCTCGTTCCTTTTTAATTTCTTTCTTGCTTAAAATTAAGAAAACCTAACAGGCTTTTAAAACCTGTTAGGTTAATCCCTAAGTTTTAAAACTTAATTTATAATATCAAATCCACAGTACGGACGTAAAACTTCTGGAATTACGATTCCTTCCGGAGTTTGGTAGTTTTCTAAAATTCCAGCCAAAACTCTTGGCAATGCTAATGAACTTCCATTAAGTGTGTGAGCCAATTGGTTTTTTCCGTCTTTGTCTCTGAAACGTAATTTCAAGCGATTTGCCTGAAAAGTTTCAAAGTTAGAAACTGAACTAATTTCTAACCAACGATCCTGCGCTGTAGAAAATACTTCAAAATCATATGTCAAAGCAGATGTGAAACCCATATCGCCACCACAAAGACGTAAAATTCTGTATGGCAATTTCAATTCTTGCAAAATATTTTTAACATGCTCCACCATTCCGTCAAGCGCAGCATATGAATTATCTGGGTGCTCGATACGAACAATTTCTACTTTATCAAATTGGTGTAAACGGTTTAATCCGCGAACGTGCGCGCCGTAAGAACCTGCTTCACGACGGAAACATGGCGTATAAGCTGTATGTAATACTGGCAGTTCGCTTTCGTTTAAAATTACATCACGAAACAAATTCGTAACCGGAACCTCAGCAGTTGGAATCAAATATAAATCATCAATTGTAGAATGATACATTTGTCCTTCTTTGTCTGGCAATTGTCCTGTTCCGTAACCTGAAGCTTCGTTTACCAAATGAGGCACTTGTACTTCATTATAACCTGCAGCAGCATTTTTATCTAAAAAATAATTGATTAACGCACGCTGTAAACGAGCACCTTTTCCTTTATAAACCGGAAAACCTGCGCCTGTAATTTTTACACCCAATTCAAAATCGATGATGTCGTATTTTTTTACCAATTCCCAATGCGGTTGTGCACCTTCATGCAAAACCGGAATATCTCCTTCTTCAAAAACGTTTAGATTGTCGTCTGGCGTTTTTCCTTCGGGAACAATATCTGCCGGAAGATTTGGTAATGTGTATAATTTATTGGTCAATTCAGCAGCCAAAGCTTCTGCTTTTTCGCTCAATTCTTTGCTTTTTTCTTTTAATGAAACTGTTTTTTCTTTTAAGATTGCAGCTTTAGATTTCTCTCCGGCTTTCATTAATTCGCCTATATCTTTGGATAATTTATTAGATTCTGATAAAGTATTGTCTAATTCTACCTGCGCAGCGCGACGGTTTTCATCTAATTGCACCACTTCTTCAACAACGCTTTTAGCATCGATATTTCGTTTTGCTAAAGCCTTGATTACTTTCTCCTGATTTTCTCTAATAAATGCGATTTGTAACATAGCTTGATTTTTGTAACTATTGTATTTTTTTATAATGGAAGCAAATTTAAGGAAATGTTTGTTAAGATTCGGACAAAGTTTACTACGGAAAGTTTAATTATTCTAAATGATCTTAAAAAAATTGTATTTGTTATTGTTTTTAAATATAAACGGCAATTTTTCCAGATGAAATACTAGATCGAAATGAAACTTTCTTTCTTAATTATTTCGATACAAATTATTTTCAAAAAAATTATATTAAAAATATTTGCTCTCAAAATCAAATCGATACATTTGTTCATTAACCAATTTTACAAAGATTAAACCTATGAAAAGAAAACTACTCTTAATTCTATTTTTTGCATCTGTAATGTTTACAGGTTGTAATCAATCTAATACACGAAGTTATAACGACACTATCGTTGATGCCCACAAACTACTTTTTGAAGCTACTAATGAATTCTTAAGCGGCAGTTTAGATTTAATTGGAAAACCAGAATCAAAAAAACAATTGCTGAAGGTGATTGATGCAACCCGAAAAAAGCTAATTGAAGCACAAAAACCTGTGGAGGATTTACTTCCTCTTAATGATAAAGGTTTAAGACAAAAAATGTTAGAGATGTTTTCTACTGCTTTAAATTCTATGGATGGTTTAGAAGCTAATATCGATATTTTGACAAAGAAAGACAGTGAACCTAAAGCTGCAATAATGCTAAAAGGAGTTTTGTCTAGTCTACTTGAGCTTGACGAATCAATTAAAGAAATTCAGGTTGAATATGCCGAATCTAATAATGCCGAATTGCGATAATAGCAGGAAACTCCTATTATGCTCTTTTGATTTCGTGCCCAACAAATTCTTCTAAAGCCGCAAACATTTCGTCTACCGAAAGTACTTCGGTATCGGGATGTGATTTTAGAAAATCGGCATTTAGTGCTGCAAGATTCTCTTCTAATTCAAAGAAAGTATCATTGTTTAGCAAGTCTCTTGTTGGGTTTACGCCTTCGTATTTTCCTTTTAGGAATTTATCAATTTTAACGCTGCTTAGTAAACGAACTCTTTTGGCCTGCGCCTGAAAAAGCTCTAAATGCTTTTCGGCACCAATTAATGCTAAACCTTCTTCGATTAATTCGTTTAGTTCTTTATTCCATTTAGAATCGTAAACAAATTTTGAGAAGTTGCCTTCGGTATATTTTGAAGTGTAGTAATCTAAATAATAACTCATTAATGCATCTTCATGAATCAAATCGTCGTCGATTTTTTCCTCGCGCATTAGATTTATCACAGAAATATTAGAATTAATAATGTCCTGAGGATTTTCGCTGTTTGCCGCGGTTTCTGAAATTATGATTCTTCCGAATTCCATTTTGAGTTTGATTTAATGAGTTTGATGCAAATTTCGGGTAAAATAATATACAAAAGAAATAGTTGGTGTTTTAACCTCAAATAAAAAAAGCAGTAACTCTCGTTTACTGCTTTTTTTATGTTTATTTAAAATCTTCAATTAAAATTTTTCAATACTAAAACTACCATCTGTAACGCTAAAGTTTTTACCGTTTTGCATTCCTGAAAAACTAAATGTACCTTCAATCCTTTCTTTGGTAAGAAGCGTAATATTAATTGTTCCTGCTGTTGCATTAGCGTTGTTAATTTCTGGCAAAAAAGAAAAACTTGCCTGATATGTTGTTTCAAGATGCGACAAATCAAAAACTACAGGATGGCTTCCAATTGTTGGTTTTAATGGCATCCATAAAGCAACTCTTTTATAAGTATCATCTATCCCTGTATATCCTGACAGATCCATAGTCAATGAAGTTGAGAATGAAGGATCGAAAGAGTAAGAAGTTCCATTATATTTAAATTTAATAAAATCAGTCTGTGTTTCATTCCCGCCCGGAACTTCAATCGGATTGTCGTCTGGGTTTTCATTTGAAACTTCATTTGGATCATCTCCTTTCGGAAAATTATCTGCACTGCATGATGAGAATAAGGTTAATGCGAAAATGGCAATGGCAAAAAACAGGATTTTTTTTAAATTTTTCATTAAAATGGCTTTTTTATATCAAATGCAAACATAAAGTTTTTTACTACAAAAACCCACAGGTGATTTCTTTTCTTTAAATTTATTCTTATGTAAATGAAAAACTGCAGTTTATGTATAAAGTAGTTATTCAAATTATAAATCTAAACGCAACCTTTTATAAAAACCCATATCTGTTAATAAATAGAATCGTACAAATATAATTTGGATTTTTATAAACTAACAACCAAAAATAATTTTCAAAATAGACGAACCATTATGCTAAAGAACCTTACCCTATTGTTTGTATTAGGAATTTTATCAATTATCGCCGGTACTATTTACGCCATAATCTTAATTACTGGAAACTCAGCAGAAGATGGCTTATTAGGAATTTATATTCTCTTCGGTTTAATTCCGGTTTCTATAGCCATACTAATTGATAGAATTTTGGTTCGGCAGCTCGGAAATGAAAAAGTCAACAAAGTACAGCTTTATTTTCTGTTATTTGTAGTACTTTTATGGATTATTAGAGCAATAGCAAACTTGTAAACTTTTAAAATTCAACAAGTAAGATGTTATTCTCAAGAAATCTATATTTAAAAAAGAGCGTTAATGAGCGAAAGGATAACATTAGAATATTACGTTTTAGATGTGTTCTCACACACCAGTTACAAAGGCAATCCTTTGTCTGTAGTTTTTACAGATGGTGATTTAGAATTAGAAGTTTATCAAAATATTGCCAAAGAATTTGGCTATTCTGAAACCTCCTTTGTTTATTATTCTCAAAAACAAAAAGCATTAAATGTGCGTTCTTTCACTCCGATAGGTTTTGAAATCGATGGTGCCGGACACAATTTATTGGGTGCGGTCTGCGGTGCATTATTAAAAAAGATGCCCATTTTTGATGCACAAAATGAAAACAATCGTTATGTCATAATGAAACATTCGCCCATACCGGTAACAGTGCGTTTTGATCCCGACACTAATTATCCTATTGTGCAGATGCATCAAAAATCAGCGCTTGTAAAACAACAAATACCAACTTATAAAATAGCGATTGCTCTCGGTTTTAAAATCGAAGATTTAGAAATCGACATGCTTATTCCAACTGTAGTTCAGACAGAAGTTGCGCATACAATGGTTCCGGTAAGAAATAGCAAATTACTAAATGAATGTATTCCGGATAATAAACTGCTGATCGAAATTTCAAAAGAATATCATTTTGAAGGATTCTATTGTTTTGCAATTGCGGATGAAAATGAGGATCATATTGTTGAAGCACGTTTTTTTAATCCAATAATTGGTATAGAAGAAGATCCTGCAACGGGTACTGCGGCTGGGCCATTAATCGGTTTTTTAACAAAAAACAGATATGCACAATCTAATAAAGAATATAAAATTCTTCAGGGTGTCAAATTAAACCAGCCTTCTGTAATTGAAGTAATGAATCGTGACCGCGATGTTTTGGTAGGCGGAATGTCTGTTATTACAATGCGCGGTGAACTTTATATTTAGATTAAAATCCTTTGTGTTCAACCAGCAATTCTTTTAATTCGTTTGTTTTTAAAAACACGGCGAAACGTCCTGAAAGCAATAACATTTCTTTTTCTTCTGGTGTTGTTTTTAGTTTTGTTTCTACGTGAGAGGCATATTCGTATAAAATCAAAAGCTCGCTTGCGCCAAAATCCGGAAACTTTTCTTTGCTTAAACTTGAGAGAATCACTTCGCTGTTTTTGTCTTTTTTAAAACTTTCAGCCCCAAACTTTGCAACCAATTTGGCTTTAAAATCATTGTGAAGTTTAAGCCAGCTGCTTTCGTCGTCATCGGTGTTTTTTAATTGCAAAACCAGATTCTCATAATCCTGATCTTTCTTTAGTTTTAATAAATGATCTCGCAGCGTTGTAAAACCAATAACCTGATAATTGGAAGTTGGAATTTTATATCGTTCCAAAACATTTTCAACATCCCTTTCAAAAGTAATATATCGTGTTTGAACAGTATATAATGAAGCTGTTTCTAATAAAGAAAGCAGCCTGATTTTTTCATCATTAATAAAAGGTGCCTTCTTTCCTTGTCCTAAACAATCAATAAAAAGTGCTTTTTTATTTTTATTATCAACTCTAGAATCTTTGTTAAGCAGTTCTAATAAAGTTTCATATCCCGTATTATCAGAAGCACCGCCATCTATAACACATAATATTTTATCTTGATTTTTGATTCCGAATTTTGTTTTTGGCAACACACCAGGAAAAGCAGAACTCGCCGTAATAGCATACGTCAGCGGAAAATCATAACCATTATTAATCTGATTCCCGTCAAGCGGAAGATCTGCTTTATTTGGAGCCAAAGACGAATTGATCTTTAATGCCCTTATAACATGAGGCATAAACGGAAATCGCTCGCCATTGTTATAAGCCGTTCCGTTGGCAACCATTATTGGCAATTGAGGATTTTTGCTGCTTTCTTTAGGAATAAAAAAATCAGACAACAGCATTTGAGTATTAAACTTATCCGGGTTTTCAGGATTTGTGCTGTCGTATTGCAAAACTTCTAAATCCAATCGCTGTGTCATAGAGACTTTTTCGCCTTTTTCGTTTCTGCTATTATTGAGAAGAGAAAATAAAGTTGCCGATTTATTTACATCAGATTTAAACGCATCTGCTTTAGAAAAGTAAAATTCATTGAAACTACAGTTATCGTGTTGTAATTTGTTTTTTAGAATTGTTAAATAATATCCGGCAGAATAACAACCTCCGGAAACGGTAGAAAAATAATCGACTTCGTTTAAAAAATTGCGTTGCGTATTATTTTCCTGAATTTCTTCTAATCCTAAAAGAACGCCCATACTAAAAAACTGCGCTCTCGATCCGCCACCAGAAATTCCAACTCCCAATGCAATATTTGGGTTTTGAAATCTGCTGTCACGCTCCTGAACCGATTTGTATTCGTTTAAAGCTACGGCCGGAATAGAATTATAATTGATTTCTGAGAAAAGATTGATTTTGTTTTGAGAAATTCCGCTACCCGCAAAAGCAAGAAAAAAGAAAACGATATGAAGCTTTTTGTGTCCCATTTGACGCACAATTAAATTGGTGTTTTATTCTACATTAAATAATCTCAAAATATACGAAAGTTCATAAACAATAAACAGTAATACTAACACGGTATGAAAAGTTTTATTGTGCACTTTTATCGCCGCAAAACACAAAATAATATGGCTGATAATTCGAACATAATATTCTCCCTGATTATATAAAAAATAATTCCCTCCTTTTATCGCCGTGTCTATCAGATCTGCTGCAAAACTTATAGCAAGAATGGCAAAGAACCATTTTTTTCTAGAATAAAAATAGTCTTCATAACCTGTATAATCATTGAGATCATCTGGGTATAAAAGTGCGCATAAAAGATAAAAAATGAGAATATAACAGATTATAAAAAAATAATCGGCAAAATACCATTCTGTAATGAGTTTGAGATTAAACTCCCACCACCAAAAATGAATGATGAGCATAAAAACATAAAATACCCAAAGTGCGTGGACATAATAAGGCTTTTTCCGTCCCGGATGCTGAATAAAAACCACAGATCCTTTGATGAGATGCGTTAAACCCAGTCCAAGAATAATTCCGATAATCGATTTGATATGAGTAAATTCTTCCATAAAAATCCCTCTACTTTTTATTTCATTAAAATTAAATTAATTTATTGAATAAGAAATACTTGCGATTTATTTTTAACTTTTAACAAATTAAATTTAAACCAAATGCTTTTAACTGATTCTTATATACGGGCAACGGCTGATTCTACAAGAAAATCGAAGTCATTAACAATTTAGAAATTTGAAATTTTATGGAAAAATCTCCACAGGAATGGTCACGCCGAAAATTTATGTACACGCTCACTGGCGCTGGTACATTAGCAATGTTAAATCCAATGATTACTTGGGCAGCGGAAATTTACGATCCGCGAATTGCAGCAATTGTTGCCAAAACTATCGGAATTGATACGCACAATCATATTGATGTACCATTAAATACTCTCGAACTTCCCGGCCCTAAAATTGATCTGATTGGCGAAATGAAAAAATCAGGTTTATCGGCAATCTGTATGACTTTTGCTGTTGATTATCAAAAACTCACCACTGAAGGTCAGGCATACGATCGTTTCCTAAACGGATTAACTGCAATGGACAAAGCGCTTGAAAGCAATAACATGAAGCGTTCTTTAAATCTGTTCGACATTGAATCAGCTCATAAAAAACAACAGCCAACCGTAATTCAATCTGTGGAAGGTGCACATTTTCTTGAAGGAAAACTAGATCGGCTTGAAGTTGCTTACAAAAGAGGGTTGCGACATTTAACCTTACTTCATGATAATGATGCTTCTGTTCCTTTGGGTGATGTTTTTACAAATCCTGTACAATTTGGCGGATTAACCCCTTTTGGCGTTGAAGTTATTAAAGAATGTAATCGACTTGGTATTTTGGTCGATCTTTCGCATGGAACTAATGATATGGTAAATGCAGCATTAAAAGTAACCAACAAGCCTGTTTTGATTTCGCACACTGGACTTGATACCCGTTTAGGGCAAAATGAATTTATGTCTAAAATGATGCGCCCGAGATTAATTAGTAAAGAACAAGCTAAAATAGTTGCTAATACCGGTGGTGTTATTGGCGTTTGGACTCATCTTGCAGATTCTCCTTTAGAATATGCAGAAAATATCAAAGCAATGGTCGATGTTGTTGGAATCGATCATGTTGCGATTGGAACAGATACCAAATTGACTCCGCCGTATAGATCTCCAGAAAGTTTAAATCATAAACCAGACGAACACCGTGAGGGAGGCGAAAAAAGCAATGATAAAGAGAAACACGGCGGTAAACCTAATAAAATGGGCGGTGGTACCAACGAAGCCTGGCAGGGTCAAAAAGAAGGTTTCTATTATGTCGTTGTTGAAGCTTTACTAAAAGTAGGTTTTAACGAAGACGAAATTGGAAAAATTGGGGGTGGTAACTTCTTAAGAGTTTTTGATGCTGCTACAAAAGGACATTAATTTTTAGAGAAAATAACAAACAAAAAAGCTGCATTTATAAAAATGCAGCTTTTTTTAATTCTCTATTTTTTAAGCTCTTGCTCAAATTTTTGCTTTTGTTCCGGCGGAATACGTTTTTTCAAAAACAAAATCTGCCCTAAATGACTCGATTGGTGTTCCATTACATGAAACCAGCAATATTGATTTGTCATATCATATTTTAATTGAACTTCTGCAAACCAGGCATCATCTCTTTTCTTTAGCTCTTCAATAGTTTTTGCTCTTACTTCATTATATATGTCTAGATAATATTGAATAGGATGTCCTTTAAATTCATCACGACCTCCTTGATCTAAGTTTAAAGCGTTGTTCCATATTTTCTTTTCTTCTTCATTAAAATCTCGGTTTTCAAAAGTAAATACCTGATAATATTTTTCGGCTGCGGCCAAATGCATTACTAAGGCTCCAATTCGGTTTGCCTGTTCATCGTGCAGATAATCAATTTCATACTGGCTCATGTTTTTAACTGTCCTTTCAACACGCGCTTTAAGATCTTCAAGCATCGAAATCATATCGCCAATCTTTGGCGAAGCTCCTTCTACTCCTCCAATTTTTGCTTCTGCTCTTGGTTTTATACCATTTCCTTCAAGCATCACACTCCATTTTCCATCAGTACTCGATTTGTCTGAGGTAACTTTATATTCTTTAACTTTTACAATTGATTCTTTAGAAGTACCAAAATTCCATTTAGGAATCTCTCCATTTTTTACCGGAACTTCAAAACTTGAGTTTAAAACTGTCAAAGGTTCAAAACACCTTTTTCATTTTCTATAAGTAATTCAAATTTATCAAAATAGAATTTTCCATTAAACAAACACAAACCCCCAAAACTTAATGATTTACTGTTTTCATCAATAGTCCCTTCGATTGTATAAGAATTCCATTCTTTTGATTTTATTGGTCTATCCTGCATATTATCAAAAAAACCTTCTTCTTCGTTTTTGGTATCGACTCTTGCCCAGACACCTGCCCAGGATTTTGGTTCTGTGGTTTCTAATTTAACTGAAGCAATGACTTTAAATTTTTTCTTGACTTTAGTTTGAATGTCAATTGTTTGATTAAAAGAAGTCCAGTCACTAGAAATGACCTTCTGTGTTTGCGCCTGAATCAAAGTAAAACTTAAAAACAAGCATAAGGTAATAATCTTATTCACGTTTTATTCTTTAGGATTAACACTGTAAATATAGAATTGTTTTTTAAGAATTAACTTATTTTAATTAAAAATTAGAATGTATATTATTCCAAATCAATTGTTTAATAATAAAAAAAGCCACATTCATTAAAATGTGGCTTTTGTATTTTATAACTAAAAAATTTAGTTCGTTTTCATTGGTGGTAAATCAAATGCGACAGAATCGTGTTCGAAATTATTACGGTGTCCACCATCGCAGAAAGGTTTGTTTGCAGATAATCCGCAACGGCAAAGTCCTAATGCTGCTCTTCCTTGTAATCCGTAAAGAACTCCTTCTGGATCCATGATTTCAAAATCACCTTCTATTTTGATTGATCCGTTTTTATTGATAATAAGTTTTGTCTTGCTCATAAAATTTGCTTTGTTTTTGGGTGCAAAGATTGTGAATTATCTTTTTATTTAGGGATGCAGAGCGTAGTTTAAACTGGTTCTATTTTAATGAGTTGTTTCGAAAAGATTCGCAAAGTTAATACGGAGATTTTATAAGTTCTTTTTCTCGTAGATTTAGCTGATTTGGCTGATATCAACTACACTTTAAAAATCCCCTTAATCTGCTAAATCTGCGGGAGAAAATTTTTATTCGTTATCCTTATCAGATTCATTATCCTTTTTCTGCTGGTTCATTTTGGCAACTAAAGCTTTCAAACGCAATGCTCTTTCTCTTTTTTCTTCTTGAATTTTAGCTTTTTTTCGATTTAGCAATTTGGTATGCAAAGCCTTGTTTTTGGTGTTTTTTTCGGTCCTTTTGCCATGATTTCTAATCTTTATTAATTGCATTTGCAAATATAGGGGTTTTATTTTTCACGCAGATTTTACAGATTATGACAGATTTAAATTGATTTTCCTTTATTAAATTATCTGCAAAATCAGCTTAAATCTTTTAAAATCTGCGTAAAATAAAAACTTTACTTCTTCTCTACTTTACGAGATTAAAAAATATCTAATCCCGTTGTTTTATCAGCGAATGTAAGCGGAATACTAAAATCTCGATTCTATTGCTTATTTTTGCAGCAATAAAATTGAGTTATGATACAGAATCCAAAAAGATATACTATCACGGCAGCATTGCCTTACACCAACGGACCTATTCATATTGGGCATTTGGCGGGGGTTTACGTGCCGGCAGATATTTATTCGAGATATTTACGTTTGCAGGGAAAAGACGTTGCGTTTATTTGCGGAAGCGACGAACACGGTGTTGCAATCTCTATGAAAGCAAAAAAAGAAGGAATTACACCACAGGAAGTTATTGATAAATACGACGGAATCATCAGAAAATCATTCTCTGATTTCGGAATTTCTTTTAATAACTATTCTAGAACTTCTGCTAAAATTCATCACGATACGGCTTCTGAATTCTTTAAAACTTTGTATGATAAAGGCGATTTTATTGAAGAAGTTACAGAGCAATTGTACGATGCAAAAGCAAATCAGTTTTTAGCAGATCGTTTTGTGGTTGGGACTTGCCCAAAATGTGGTCATGACGGAGCTTACGGAGATCAATGCGAAAACTGTGGTTCTACTTTGAACGCAACCGATTTGATTAATCCAAAATCTACAATCACTGGTGAAACTCCGATTCTTAAAGAAACAAAACACTGGTTTTTACCTTTAGACAGATATACAGATTTCCTGACAGAATGGATTTTAGTCGGACATAAAAACGACTGGAAAACGAATGTTTACGGACAAGTTAAATCCTGGATTGATGCCGGATTAGAACCTCGCGCCGTAACTCGTGACCTTGATTGGGGAATTGATGTTCCGGTTGAAGGTGCCGAAGGAAAAAAATTATACGTTTGGTTTGATGCTCCTATCGGATATATTTCTTCTACGAAAGAATGGGCAGCGCGCGAAGGAAAAGACTGGGAACCGTATTGGAAAGATGAAGACACGAAATTGGTTCACTTTATCGGAAAAGACAATATTGTTTTTCACTGTATCATTTTCCCGGCAATGCTTAAAGCTGAAGGAAGCTACATTTTACCGGACAACGTGCCTGCAAATGAGTTTTTGAATTTAGAAGGAAACAAACTTTCGACTTCTAAAAACTGGGCAGTTTGGTTACACGAATATTTAGAGGATTTTCCAGAGAAACAAGATGTTTTGCGTTATGCTTTGACATCTAATGCTCCGGAAACAAAAGATAATGATTTTACATGGAAAGATTTCCAAGCGAGAAACAACAATGAATTGGTTGCTGTTTTTGGAAATTTCATTAATCGTGTAGTTGTTTTAACGAACAAATATTACGAAGGCGTTATTCCAACGCCAAATGAATTTACAGAAATTGACGAAAATACTTTAAACGAACTTAAAGCGTATCCAGCGGTAATTGCAAGTTCTGTAGAGCGTTACAGATTCCGTGAAGCTTTGGGCGAATTGATGAATGTTGCTCGTTTAGGAAATAAATATCTTGCTGACGAAGAGCCTTGGAAAGTAATGAAAGACAATCCGGAACGTGTAAAAACTCAAATGTATGTGGCCTTACAAATTGCTGCTGCGTTGAGCGTTTTGGCTGAACCTTTCTTGCCTTTTACAGCAAATAAATTGTCAAGAATCTTAAATATTAAAGACCTAAATTGGAATTTGGATTTTGAAGATTGGAATTTATTCCCTGAAAACCACAAAATTGGCGAAGCAGAATTGCTTTTCGCAAAAATAGAAGACGAAGAAATACAAAAACAAATAGATAAATTGGAAGCTACAAAAACAGCCAATCTTGCAGAAAGCAAACAACCGGAACCTCAAAAAGAATTAATTCAGTTTGAAGATTTCGCTAAAATGGATATTCGTGTTGGAACTATTTTGGAAGCTGAAAAAATGCCAAAAGCAAACAAACTATTAGTTTTAAAAGTTGACACTGGAATTGATGTTCGTACGATTGTTTCTGGAATTGCAGAAAGCTTTTCACCAGAAGAAATTATCGGAAAACGTGTTTCTGTATTGGCTAACTTAGCGCCAAGAGCTTTACGTGGTGTTGAAAGTCAAGGTATGATTTTAATGACAACAAATGCCGAAGGTAAATTGGTTTTCATTAATCCGGATGCTGATGCTCCTAATGGTGAAACGGTGAACTAACGTTTTATAATCTTATAAAATTGCGTGAATCGATTAACATTTTTAATTGATTCACGCAATTTGCTTTTAAAATAATACTTAACTAATTAAGTTTGAAAAAATCAGTTAAGCTAATAAATGAAAAAATGAAAATTACCAAACCAAGACTTGCCCTCATTGCTGGAATACTTTGTATTTCAATATTCCCAATCTTGGTAAAATTGAAGTTAGCGCCAGGATTAATTTCTGCTTTTTACCGAATGTTTTTTGCGGTGACATTGCTTCTTCCGTATGTTCTGATTACAAGAAGCTTTAAAATTCCAACATTAAAATTTACTCTTTTGGCAGTTTTATGCGGTATTTTATTTTCTTCTGATGTTGCGGTTTGGAATATCGCTATTCAGGAATCAAGCGCGACTCAGGCTTCGTTATTAACTAATCTATCGCCACTTTGGGTTGGAATTGGTTCTTTTCTGTTTTTAAAATCAAAACCGGCGACGAATTTCTGGATTGGAACTGTGGTTGCGCTTTTCGGAATGATAACTTTGGTTGGTTTCAGCTTTTTTATGAAATTGAATTTTGACAAAGCTTTTCTTTTTGCTGTTCTTTCTGGAATCTTATATTCGATTTATCTTTTGGTCAGCAAAAATGTTTTATCTCAAGTTGATGTTTTAACTTTTATGACAATTAGCTTAACCGCTTCAAGCATTTATTTAGGAATTCTGTGTTATAGTCTGGATCAGCCTTTCACAGGATTTTCAAATACCGGTTGGTTTGTATTGCTGCTTCAGGCTGTAATTTGCCAATTATGTGCTTGGTTGTCTATAAGTTATGCGACACAACACATGCGTGCGACAAGGGTTTCGCTGAGTTTATTAAGTCAGGCTGTAATTACTTCAATATTAGCTTGGTTGTTTTTAGAAGAACAAATAACTTTACAAATGGTTTTCGGCGGTATCATTTTACTTTTCGGAATCAGAATTACTTTTTACGATAAAACAATTTCATTGAAAAGATTATTTGCTAAATAATTTGCTCGCAGATTTAGGCTGATTCTTTTTATTTTAGCTAAAAGATCTTATTAATCATTTAATCTGTGGCAAAAAAGTTTCACGCAGATTTATAAAGATTTAAGCTGATTAAAAATTAGTTCCCAATTCGTGTGATTCGTGGCAAAAAACCTGAAACCTGAAACAAAAACAAACTTGAAACAAAAAACTTATGTTACATAAAAGCAAAATTCCAAACTTAAAAGTAATTGCATTTGATGCCGATGATACTTTATTTGTAAACGAGCCGTACTTTCAGGAAACCGAACATAAATTTTGTGCTTTGATGGAAGATTATCTTTCGCATCAGGGTATTTCGCAGGAATTATTCAAAATTGAAATTGAAAATTTATCGTTATACGGTTACGGAATCAAAGGCTATATTTTGTCAATGATTGAAGCCGCAATGAATATTTCCAACAATACAATTCCGGTTGAAGTGATTCAAAAAATCATCAAATACGGAAAAGAATTACTTGAAAAACCAATCGAACTTTTAGACGGAGTTGAAGAAACTTTACAAGCGCTTCACGGAAAATACAAATTGGTTGTTGCGACAAAAGGCGATTTAAAAGACCAGCACAGCAAATTGCATCGTTCTGGATTGGGTCATTATTTTCACCATATCGAGGTAATGTCAGACAAACAAGAAATTGATTACCAGAAATTACTAGGTCGTTTAGACATTCAGCCAAGCGAATTTTTAATGATCGGAAATTCTTTAAAATCAGATGTTCTGCCTGTTTTAGAAATTGGAGGATATGCCGTTCACATTCCGTTTCACACTACTTGGGAGCACGAAAAAATTAGTCATAAAGTCGAACACGAACATTTTAGTTCATTCGAAAAAATTACCGAAGTGGTAAATAATTTATTATAATGAAAACACTTTTAGATTTAGAAAACTGGAACAGAAAAGAGCATTTTGCGCATTTCAAACAAATGGAAGAGCCGTTTTTTGGCGCAACTGTAGAAATTGACTGTACAAAAGCATATCAAAATGCTAAAAGTCTGAAAGCTTCTTTCTTTATTTATTATCTCCATAAGACGTTAACAGCAGTAAATACAATAGAAAACTTCAAATATAGAATTGACAAAGATCAAATATTCATTAACGACCGAATAGATGTTTCGGCAACAATTGGCCGTGAAGATGGTACCTTCGGGTTTTCATTGATTGAATATAATGCAGATTTTAAGGTTTTTGAACAAAATGCTTTAGCAGAAATTGAGCGAATTCAACATACAACCGGGCTTTTTACCCGAGAATTTAAAGATGATAATGTCATACATTTTTCGGCAATTCCGTGGTTAAATTTCACCTCGCTTACACATGCGCGCAGTTTTAGTTATCCAGACAGCTGTCCTAAAGTTTCTTTCGGCAAAATGATGGTTTCAGAATCTGGAAAAAGAACCATATCTATGGCTGTTTATGTACATCATGGTTTAATGGACGGTTTACATTTAGGAAAGTTTGTAGATTACTTTCAGGAACTAATGGATAATTAGAAATTAATGGAATGATTTTTGTCCGTAAAAATATATGAAACAAATTTACTTTTTACTGGCTGTATTTTGCAATACTGTTTTATTAAGTCAAACAGTATTAACTTCTTATCCTTTAGATCTAAACAATCAAGAAGGGCAATCTCAAATTGTTAATGCAGAAAATACAGTCACCCACGACGTATTTGCTTTCATTGCTTCTCCCGAGAATTTTACAATCTTAAAGTACAATAGTGCATTATTCTTAAAAGATCAATTTACCGAAACCCGAAAATATAGTGAGAGCAAAATCTTAATGGGTTACAGTTTTGGCGAGGACGGAAATCCGACTTTATACTGGCTTTCACCTGCAAGTAAAAATATCATTATTATTAAATATTATCTGGAAACCAAAACTTCAAAAGCATTAAAATTTGATTTTCCTGACAACCAATTATTGGTTACACAGTATAAAAAAGACAATGCTTTTTATCTGTTGATGCAAAACGAAGATAAACAAGGACTTACATTGTTTGTTTTTAACAACGGAACGGTTCAAGAAAAATTCCTTGATTTTTCACCTTTTACTTTTCTGGATCAAAAAATACGAAAAGTTACATTCAATCAGATTTTGAGACAATATCCAATTCGAAAAATGGATTCTGGCGAATACAACGAATTGTATAAAGCTATTGCCAAAACCAAACTTTATACATTGCCAAATCGCTTGATCTTAACATTAGATCATAATCCTGGAAAAACACAGTTTTTTGACATTAATATTGAAAATCTTGAAATAAAAGAAAGAGAATTTATACCGCCAACGACCGAAAATAGCGCAAAATCTTCTAATTCATTTTATCATGAAAACAAACTTTATCAGCTTAGTGCAAATTCAGATCAGCTATTATTAGACATCAAAGATTTTAATTCCGGCGAATTGATTAAAAACTTTACCGTCGTGAAGAAAGACACTATCGGTTTTAAAAATTCTCCATTGCTTATTCAAAAAGAGAATTTGAAACCCCGAAAAGTAAAGAATACAGCTAAATTTCTAAAACAATTATCATTTTCTGATATTGGCTTATCTGTATTCAAAAACAGAAAAAATCTTTTTTTAACCATTGGAGGAATCAGCACTCATTATTCTTCCTGGAATGATAGTGAAAATTTTTTTACCGCAGATAATAACTTTAATAGTTATCCTGGTGATGATTATGAAAGTTCCTATATAGAAAGTGCATTTTTTGAAAGTATTCTAAACAAAAATTTAGAAACAACCCGTAAAGATCAAGAGCCACTTGCTACTGACAAAATCTATTATTTTATTGACAATCATAAAGAAATAAAACAGCAAAACATTTTAAAGCTTACAAACTATAGTATACTCGGATACTATGATTCTCTTTTAAAGCAATATGTAATGCGAAAGTTTACTGATGGATATAACTAAATGAGTTCAAATAAGTTAATTTTTGAAAAGTTAAAAACATTAAAATTCTAAATACTAAATACTTAACACATAATTTCTTCCCCACATTGCACCGCTGTCTTATTCTGTTGTATTTATAACTTCTAGCGGACGATAATTCTTACAATACGTTGTTTTTTTGACGAAAATTTAAAATCTCAAATAACAATGAAAAAGATTGTGGCTATCTTGGCAATTACAGTAAGTTTTACTGCTTTACATGCTCAGGAAAAAACAGAAAACGTAGGTGACCAATACAACAAATGGTCAGTTGATCTTGGCGGTGGTTTTAACAAACCTCAACGTCCATTTACTTCAAACTCATATTACACAGACAGAATCAGTCCGTTTACTGTTGATTTAGGGGTAAGATATATGTTAAACAACAAATTCGGTTTAAAAGCTGATGTTGGATACAATAGCTTAACCGAACAAAAAAACAGTTCTCTTAATTTTGATTCTAAATACTACAGAGCAGATTTGCAAGCTGTAGCTAACTTAGGAAGAATCATGAATTTTGAAACCTGGACCAAAACTTTTGGTTTATTAGGACATGCAGGTTTTGGTGTTGGAAGATTAGACAACAGCGATCTAAACACTAAAGACTGGGTTGGTAATTTAATGGCTGGTTTAACAGGACAAATTAGATTGACTGACAGAATCGCTTTAACAGGAGATATTACAACTATTGCTAACGCATATCAAGACCGTACTTTTGACGGTAATGGTGCGACAAACAACAGAGGTTTCTCTGGATTGCTTTTTAACGGAACTGTAGGTTTAAATGTTTACTTAGGAAAACATGAAAAACATGCTGACTGGGTAGTTATTTCAAACAATGCTGATGTTGCTGCATTAGAAAATCAAGTTAGCGATCTTACAGCTAAGGTTAAAACTATATCTGAACAAAAACCAACTATTGTAGAAAAACAAGTAAATGCTCCGGCACCAGCTGAAAAAGATTTGATTAAAAACATGATCAATGATAAATACTTTAGTGTTTATTTTGATTTTAATAAATCTACTCCAGCTGAAACATCAACTGCAGCTTTAGATGTTGTTTTAACTTACTTGAAAAACAATCCATCTGCATCTGTTGATTTGATTGGATATGCTGATCAGGTTGGTGGTCAATCACAATACAATGATAAATTATCTCTTGCAAGAGCAAACAATGTAAAAACTATTTTAGAGAAAGCGGGTATTGCATCCTCTAGAATTAATGTTGTAGCTCAGGGAGCAGACATGAGTATTGCAAAAGAATCTGAAGAAGCTAGAAGATTAGCAAGAAGAGTTACTTTTAAAGTGAAATAAAAACTTCTGAATTAGTACTAAAAGCCCTAAATGAAATATTTAGGGCTTTTTTTGCATTATAACTGCCTTTATATCCTATTTTCTTTAGAAAAAATTTTCCCTTATTATAAAAATTTGGATGCTTATTATCTCAAAAACAAACAGATGCTATATTTAGTCTGAATCTGAATTGCTCTCAAGATGAATGTAGAATTTCTTAATTGCTGATTTTTTCTTAATTTTACAAAAAAGACACTATTATGCTATCAAAAAATATTGAAACAGCTTTAAACAAACAAATTCGCATAGAGGCAGAATCTTCGCAAACTTACCTTTCTATGGCTTGTTGGGCTGAAGTACACGGATTAGAAGGAATCGCTCAATTTATGTACACACAATCAGACGAAGAGCGTGCACACATGCTTAAATTAGTTAAGTATGTAAACGAACGCGGAGGACACGCTCAGATTACAGATCTAAAAGCACCTAAAACTTCTTATTCTACATTTAAAGAAATGTTTGAAGCGCTTTATAATCATGAAATTTTTGTTTCAGAATCTATCAACGAATTGGTACACATTACTTTTTCTGAAAAAGATTATGCAACACATAATTTCTTACAATGGTATGTATCAGAACAAATCGAAGAAGAAGCGACAGCTAAATCTATCCTTGATAAAATCAATTTGATTGGAGATGATAAAGGTGGACTTTACTTGTTTGATCGTGATATTCAGCAATTAACGGTTACAAGTTCAATCGCAATCAATCCTAAATAAAAAAGTTAAAGTTTATTTAGAATATATAAAAATAACATTTTTAGTATATATTTGTCTCAGTTTTATAATTGAGATGAAAAGTGTGCAAGAAAGATAAGGTCAAAGACAAGGACAAGAAGAAGAAAAAAAAGAATCAGGAAATCCTTGATAAGCTTAAAAAAATGGATAACTGCAAGTCTTCTTGCTGTGAGAAATTTAAAAAAAGCGAAAAGAAACGTTGTTCGCGTTGTCCTATGTTCGATTTATTGAAAAAAACCGCTTAAATAATATATAAAAAACCCACCAAAATTTTGGTGGGTTTTTAGTTTTAATTGGAGTCGTCTTCTTAACTTACGATTCAATTTTTAATTATGAAAAACAACATCACTATACCCAAATCCAGTCTGGATTTTTTGCAGCAACTTAAAGCAAACAACAATAAACCCTGGTTTGAAAATAATAAACCTGAATACTTAAAAGAATTAAATCATATTGAAACTTTTGCAGACGCTTTGCTTCATGAACTCTCTAAAACTGATGTTTTAGAAACAGCTTCGGGCAAAAAAAGCGTTTACAGAATTTACCGTGACATTCGTTTTTCTAAAGACAAAACCCCATTTAAAACTTTTTGGGGTGGCAGTTATACCCGCGCAACAAAAGAAAGACGTGGCGGTTATTATTTTCATTTGGAACAAGGAAATAGTTTTCTCGCCGGCGGTTTCTGGGGACCAAATGCCGGAGATTTAAAACGCATAAGAAGCGAATTTGCTCACGACCCAAAAAGAATGCAGGAAATTCTACAGTCAAAATCTTTTGTTAGTACTTTTGGAACTTTGCAAGGCGAACAACTCAAAACTGCACCAAAAGGATTTGACATCAATCATGAAGCGATTGATTTGCTTCGTTTTAAGCAATTTTTGATTATCAAACGTTTTACCGATAAAGAAGTATTAAGCCCTTTATTTTTGGATCAGGCTTTAGAAACATTTCAAAACATGAAACCCTTTTTTGATTATATGAGTGAAGTACTCACAACCGATATTAATGGAGCTTCTATTTTATAATCAATTTGATTATTTTGTAAACCCAACAGGTTTTAAAAACATGTTGGGTTTATTTTTAAATTTTCAAAATCCAACAATTTGCTTTCGACCGTAACTACTTGTAAACGTTTGTAAATGGCAATTATTTTTTGTATATTCGAGATAAATCTTACGGTATGCAAACACAAATCAATAAAGTTGAACTTCGAAACTTACAATTAGACGATTACAAACAATTGAAAAATTCAATGGTTGAGTCGTATCCAGAAATGGCCAATTCGTATTGGGAATCTAGCGACATCAAAAAATTACTCTCTATATTTCCAGAAGGCCAATTGGTTATTCTAGTTGACGGCGTTGTTGTAGGATCTGCTTTATCGCTAATTGTTGATGAAAAATTGGTAGATAAAAGACATAACTATAAACAAATTCTTGGCGACTATACTTTTTCTACTCACAATAAAGATGCTGAAATTCTATACGGAATCGATGTTTTTATACACCCTAATTATCGCGGACTGCGTTTAGGGCGCCGTTTATACGATGCCAGAAAGGAACTTTGCGAACAGCTGAATCTAAAAGCCATAGTTTTTGCAGGAAGGATTCCGAACTATCGCGAATATGCCAGCAAACTAACTCCAAAAAATTATATAGAAAAGGTAAAACATAAAGAAATACACGATCCGGTTCTTTCTTTTCAGTTAAGTAATGATTTTCACGTTTTGCGAATCATTAAAAATTATCTGGAAGGTGACGAGGAATCTAAAGAGTTTGCGGTGCTTCTAGAATGGAATAATGTTTATTATGATGAAAGCCCAAAGCTTATTAATCTTGAAAAAAGTGTAATTCGACTGGGTTTAATTCAATGGCAGATGCGTCCGCTCAATAATTTGGAAGAGTTTTTTGAGCAGGCAGAATTTTTTATTGATGTCGTTTCGGGGTATGGAAGCGATTTTGCTTTGTTTCCTGAACTTTTTATTGCGCCTTTAATGGCAGATTACAATCATTTATCTGAAGCAGAAGCCATTCGTGAAATTGCCCGACATTCTGAACCAATCAGGAAACGTTTTCAGGAATTTTCTATTTCATACAACATCAATATTATTACCGGAAGTATGCCTTATTTAGATAATGGTAATTTATATAATGTTGGTTTTCTGTGTAAAAGAGACGGAACTTCAGAAATGTACACCAAAATTCATATCACGCCAAACGAAGTTCAGCATTGGGGAATGAAGGGCGGTTCTCAGTTTAAGACTTTTGATACGGATTGCGGTAAAATTGGAATTTTGATTTGTTATGATGTTGAGTTCCCTGAACTTTCCAGAATTATGGCAAACGAGGGAATGAACATTTTGTTTGTGCCGTTTTTAACCGATACTCAAAATGCTTATACGCGTGTAAAACATTGCTCGCAGGCGCGTGCTATAGAAAACGAATGTTATGTTGCGATTGCGGGTTGTGTAGGCAATTTACCAAAAGTAAATAATATGGACATTCAATATGCCCAGGCTTCTGTGTTTACACCATCTGATTTTGCTTTTCCGAGTAATGGAATTAAAGCCGAAGCAACTCCAAATACAGAAATGACTTTGATCGTTGATGTTGATTTGAATTTACTAAAACATCTTCACGAACATGGAAGTGTTCGAATTCTAAAAGACCGAAGAAATGATTTATATGAAATCAAAAAACTGGAACCATGAAGACATGTCTCGAATGTTCAGAAGAAATTGTAGGCCGGCAAGACAAGAAATTTTGTTCAGATAGTTGTCGAAATGCTTACAATAATAAAATAAATAAGGACAGTACTAATTTTATGCGAAATATAAACAATAAATTACGCAAAAATTACCGTATTTTGTCCGAATTAAATTCAGAAGGAAAATCAAAGACAACAAGAGACAAAATGTTGACAAAAGGATTTGATTTTGAATTCTTTACGAATGTTATGCAGACCAAAACAGGAAATACCTACTATTTTTTGTATGACCAAGGATACTATCCTTTGGACAATGATTCTTATATGCTTGTAAAAAAAGAAATTTAGTATAGCCCCCATCATGAAAAAAAACCCAACTTCAATTCTTGCCGTAGTCTGCGTTCTTGCGATTTTAGGTATCATTTACGCCACAATGATGCCGCAATTTATTTCGAAAGACGAAGAAGCTCTTGCAGAATTTTCTACAGAAAGAGCCTTAAGCCAAGTCGAAATAATTGCGCAGAAACCACATTATGTAGGTTCTATGAACCATGAATTGGTTGCCAATTATCTTAAATTGGAGTTGAACAGAATTGGATTAGAAACGAGTGTTCAGGAAGGTTTTACCTTAAATGACAGGGGATTATTAGTTAAATCAAAAAATATTTTAGCCCGTATAAAAGGGACAAATAATACAAAGGCACTTCTTTTACTTTCTCATTACGACAGTGCGCCACATTCTTTTTCTAAAGGCGCGAGTGATGATGCTTCGGGAGTTGCCACAATTTTAGAAGGAATCAGAGCCTTTTTATATGCTAAACAGCCACAGAAAAACGACATCATTATTCTTTTTTCTGATGCTGAAGAATTAGGATTAAACGGTGCAGCACTTTTTGTAAATCAGCATCCGTGGGCCAAAGATGTTGGTTTGGTTTTAAATTTTGAAGCAAGAGGTAGCTCTGGACCGAGCTATATGCTGATGGAAACTAATAAAGGAAATGAAGCTCTTGTAAAAGAATTTTCCAACGCAAAAACTTCTTATCCCGTTTCAAACTCTTTGATGTACAGCATTTACAAAATGCTTCCAAATGATACTGATCTTACGGTTTTTAGAGAGCAGGGAAATATTCAGGGTTTTAACTTTGCTTTTATAGACGGGCATTACAATTACCACACACAGCAAGATGATATTAAACATCTAAACAAAACTACACTGGCGCATCAAGGAACTTATTTAATGCCTTTGCTAAAATACTTTGCCAATGTTGATTTAAACCAAACAGCTTCAACGCAGGATGATGTTTATTTCAGCGCCCCATTTTCATTCATAAGTTATCCGTTTACCTGGGTAATGCCAATGACAATAATTGCTTTCGGGTTATTAATCCTTTTTATTTTTATTGGAAAAGCAAAACGCATTATCACTTTTAGAGAAATTTTCAGAGGATTTGTACCGCTTTTATGTTCTTTAATAGTTTCTGGTTTAGTTACTTTTTTAGGCTGGAAAATTATCCTTCAGATATATCCTCAATACTCTGATTTACTAAACGGATTTACCTATAACGGTCACGCGTATATTGGTGCGTTTGTAACTTTGAGTATTGCAATTTGTTTTATGTTTTACCAGCTTTTTTCGGAGCCAAAGTCAACAATGAATCATTTTGCTTCTCCGTTATTGCTTTGGATTGTTATTAATGCTTTTTTAGCCAATAGTCTGACTGGTGCCGGTTTCTTAATCATTCCTGTTTATTTCGGAATCATTCTTTTCGCAATTTATGTGCTAACCCAATATTCGGGATTAGGATTAAATTTATTATTCAGTATTCCGGCTTTAGCGATTATAGCGCCATTTATTGTAATGTTCCCGATTGGTTTAGGTTTAAAAATCCTTTACGGAAGTGCCGTTTTAACCGTTTTAGCATTTGGTTTATTGCTGCCAATATTTGGTTCTTTTGTCAAAAAAGGAATTTGGGTTATGGTTTTCTTCCTTGTTTCGATCGGTTATTTTATTTACGCAGGATATAATTCCGGTTACGAATACGGAAAAGCAAAATCAAACAGTTTATTGTATGTTTATAATGCTGATACAGATTCTTCTGTCTGGACTACTTATGACACGAATTTAGACGATTGGACGAAAACGTATGTGGGCGAAAAAAATCAAAAAGCGGTTGGTTTAAATAATCTTCCGATTTCAAGCAAATACAATTCAAGGTTTACTTACAGTGCGATTGCTCCAAAAGTTGATCTTCCAAAACCAACAATTGCATTTTTAAAAGACAGTGTGATAGGAAATAACAGGTATTTAAAAATAAAAATTACACCAAACAGAAAAGTAAATCGTTACGATATTTTTGCCAACCCAAAAATGACATTGTATAACTTTAAAGCCAATGGCGTTTCTTCGTTAGGCCAGAAAGGAAATAGATTAGAACGCAACGATCCTAAAATTTTATGCTATTATGTAGTTGGAAATGAACCGCTTGTTTTAGAATTTTACATTAACAAAACGTCTATTTTTGATATGGATCTGATAGAAAGTTCATTTGATTTAATGACAAATCCGTTATTCAGTGTCAAACCAAGAAGCGATTGGATGATGCCAACTCCTTTTGTTTTGAATGATGCTGTTTTAATTCAACAAAAAATAAAAAGATATACAGCGCCTTTAGAAGTTCCGCTTCAAGCCGCGCCGATAAAAGATAGTCTTACTATTATCAAAGACAGCATTAAGCTTGTGAAACCCGAATAAAGACAATTATTATGGCTGTAAACATTTCAACAATTGTATTAGATGCTCCAATAGAAAAAGTCTGGAATACTTTGACGCAACCCGCTCTTGTAAAACAATGGCAATATGGAAGTGACTTAATTACAGATTGGAAAATCGGAAGTGAAATCCGATTTAGAAATGAGTGGGAAGGTCAGGTTTTTGAGCAATGGGGGACTGTTTTAGAAGTAATTCAAAATCAGAAAATTAAATATTCCCTGTTTTTTCCAAGACCAGAATTAGAAGACAAACCGGAGAATTATTTTATAATGAGCTATGTTTTATCCGAAGAAAATCAGAAAGTAAAACTCGAGATTCTTCAGGAAGACAATCGACCGGGCGCAGTTCAGGAAGAACCACAAGGAGAAGAAAATCCAATTTTACAAAGTTTAAAAGCTTTAATAGAATCATAATTTACAAAAGGGCAGACTAAACTAAAGTCTGCCCTTTTATTTTTTAGCACGCACATTCTATTTTCAATCCTGCTTTTATGCCTTTTGTTCCTTCTGTGGCATAACCGTCAAATTTCCACCATTCTATACCGCCAATTAATTCTTTTACTTTAAAACCTAATTTTGCCATATTCAAAGCGCCTTTTGTAGAAGCATTACAACCAATTCCGTCACAATAGGTAACGTATAGAATTTCTCTGTCTAGATGCTGTGTAGTTTCTAAATTCATTTCGCGATGCGGAATGTTAATTGCCGTTGGAATATGTTCTGCTTCAAAACCAAAAGCTTTTCTGGCATCAATAACAATTACTTTTTCTCCGTTGTTCAAAGCATCAAACAAATCAGAAGGATCCATTTCAAATGCTAATTTGTTTTCATAATGTCTAATTTGTGCTTCCATTTTTGTACCGTTTTAGTGATTTGTTTTTTCAAAAGTAATGCAACATCACAAACCATAAAAACGAAAAGAATTCATCACTTTCATTACTTTTTTTCATCAAAAAGCCATCATAAAATTTTGTTTCTTTGTGTACAAACACATTAAAAAATGGAAATACGTCATTTACGATTGATAAAAGCAATTGTTGAAGAAGGAAGCATTACCAAAGCAATTGATAAACTTCACCTAACGCAATCTGCTTTAAGCCATCAACTTAAAGAAGCTGAATATCAGCTTGGCACGGCCATTTTTTTAAGAACAAATAAAAAACTGGTTTTGACTAAAGCCGGAGAGAAAATCTACGAAATCGCTAACGAAATTCTGGACAAACTTTCTCAAACCGAATCTCAGATCAAACAAATGGTTTTTGGTGAATATGGCGAAATCAGAATCAGTACAGAATGTTATTCGAGTTATCATTGGCTTCCTTCAGTTTTAAAGCAATTTCATCTTTTATATCCAAATGTCGAACTAAAAATTGTTACTGAAGCAACGCATTATCCGTTACAAAAATTATTAGAAAATGTAATCGATATTGCCATTATAAGTGATCAGATCAAAGATAACAACATCAAATATCTCGAACTTTTTCAGGATGAAGTCGTTATGGCAGTTTCTGAAAATCATGCTTGGGCGGATAAAAAATATGTCGTTGCAGAAGATTTTATTGAGGAACATTTACTGATACATTCTCTTCCGTTGGAAACGGTAACCATTCATCAATTTGTTTTGGCTCCAGCCAAAGTTACTCCTAAAAAAATAACACCTTTACCGCTTACAGAAGCTTCTATAGAAATGGTAAAAGCCGATATGGGCGTGATGTCGATGGCAAAATGGGCATTACAGCCGTATTTGAAAAACAGCCCAATCAAGGCGGTTAAAATTGGGAAGAATGGTTTAAAAAGAAAGCACTTTATTGCGATTAGACAAAATCAGGATTACCCGGATTATTTTCATCATTTTATTGCCTTTTTACAAACCGAAATCAACTTACAATGGAATATTCAATAAGAAACTGTGAATTATCAGACGTATCAAAATTGGTTGTTTTATGTCAAAAACATGCAGAACTTGAAAAAGCTGATTTTTCTCCCGAAGGAAAAGAAGAAGGTTTAGCAAAAGTATTGTTTTCAGAAAATCCGAAATTACATTGTCTGGTTGTTGCCACAAAAGAAACAATTGTAGGTTATGCATCTTATACTTTTGATTATTCGACTTGGGATGCAGCAGATTTTATGTACATGGATTGTTTATTTTTGGAAGAAGAAGCCAGAAGTTTTGGAATTGGTGAAGTTCTAATTGAAAAACTAAAACAAATTGCTATCGAAAAGAATTGCATTAATATGCAATGGCAAACTCCAGAGTTTAATACAAGAGCAATAAAATTCTATAATAGAATTGGCGCAAAAGGAAAAGATAAAGTTAGATTTACCTTAGATTTGTAATATTGAATTCTTAAAGAAATAAAAGCTTTTCTTTGACTTATAATCTCGCAAAGTCGCGGAGTCGCAAAGAAAAACTTGGCGCCCTTGCGACTTTGCGAGATTATAACAAAAAAAGCAAACTCAAAACAAAAAATGACAAAAATTAGCTTACTAGGCTGTGGCTGGCTGGGATTGCCTTTAGCGAAAAAATTAATCGAAAAAGGTTTTACTGTAAACGGCTCAACAACTTCAGAAAATAAACTTTCAATATTAGAAAACGCTGGAATAAATCCATTTCTTGTCATCCTGAGCGAAGTTGAAGGAGCGCTTGAAAGCGAAAGTGTTTCAGAAACTATAAATTCATTTTTAGATAAAAGTGACATTTTAATAATTGATATTCCACCGAAATTACGTGGCAATCAAAATTTCTCGACTTCTCTCGAAATGACATTCGTGAGAAAAATTGAGAATCTGATTCCATTTATAGAAAATTCAACCGTAAAAAAAGTGCTTTTTGTGAGTTCAACTTCTGTTTATGGCAATGAAAATGGTTTGATTTCAGAAAAAACCAATCCAAATCCAGATACCGAAAGCGGTAGACAATTACTTTTAGCGGAAGCTCTTTTGCAAAACAATCCAAACTTTGAAACTACAATTGTACGTTTTGGAGGTTTGATTGGCGAAGATCGTCAGCCTGTAAAGTTTCTTGCAGGAAAAGAAAACCTCGAAAACGCAGATGCGCCCGTAAACTTAATTCATCTAAACGATTGTATTGGCGTGATTCAGGAAATCATCAATCAGTCAAAATGGAATGAGGTTTTTAATGCCGTTGCACCCTTCCATCCTACCCGCGAAACGTATTATCGTCAAAAAGCGATAGATTTAAACTTAGCTTTACCGCAATTTAGTTTCGAAAAATCGAATATTAAAAAGACTATTTCGAGTGAAAAAGTAGAAACCATTTTAAACTATAAATTTAAATTAGAAGATTATTAGCCCTAAAGTTCATTTCTATGAAACAAATCCGATTTATTTTATTATTTGTCTTTTTATCATTTTCATTATTTCCTTGTTACAGCCAAGACGAAACTTCTAATGAAATAGACAGAACCGAAAAAATAAACCAATTTCATTCGGATATTCAAATCAAAGAAAATGGAAACATACTTGTTACGGAAACTATTTCTGTTTATGCTGCCGGAGAAACAATAAATCATGGTATTTATAGAGTTCTTCCCCTACAAAGCAATGCCGAAAGGGGAAACAAAAGCACTTTTTATACGATTTTAAAGGTATCCAAAGACGGACTTAAAGAACCCTATCACACAAAAATGGATGACAATTTAACGTTGTACATCGGCGATGAAAACATCAGTTTACAAGAAGGAAATTATACCTACAAAATAGTTTATGAAGTTGAGGATCAAATACATTCTTATAATGACTTTGATGAAATTTATTGGAATGTAACTGGAAACGACTGGGATTTTGAAATCAACAATGTATCTGCAAAAGTTACTTTACCAGGCTGGGCTTCTGTTAAACAAATACATTGCTATACAGGTACTTTTGGTTCTACCGAAAATAATTGTACGAGTAAAGTTGTAGGCAGTTCAGTATATTTTGACTCTCAAAACTTAAAGGAAAGAGAAGGATTTACAGTTGCTGTTGGATTTCCAAAAGGAATTGTAAAACAGCCATTTTTTCAGCCACATTATAAAATTGAAGATTTTTTATCTCCAAACAAAGTCCTTGCAGGATTAATACCAATTTTGATCTGTTTTTTATTTTATTATTTTTCATGGAAGAAATACGGAAAAGATCCCACAGCGCCAAAAGATATTGAGAATGTTGATTTAAAGAATCTTTATTCGGCGCCAGCATTATATTATATCAAAGAAAGATACGCTGGATCAAAAGCTTTGTTAACAGCTATAATCAGTCTTTCGATTAAGGGAGCAATCGAAATTTGTGATAATGGAAAACAAAGCTGGGCAAATGGATTTCAATATTTTTTGAAAAAAGGAACAAAGCCCAACACTCTATCTAAAGAAGAAGAAGCAGTTTATGAAACGCTATTCGAAGAAAATGATACTGTTATTTTTGATTCTGATACTTATAAAATTTTTAGAAAAGGCGAAACAGCAATTGATAAATCATTGTCTGAGCAATATAATTTAAAAGATTATTTCCGTTACAATTTCAAACAAATACTAATCGGTATTATTGTCGTAATAACTGTAATTACAGGTTATTGCTATATTTCTAAAGAAGCTTCTTTAGGAATGGCAATCACTGGCGCTCTTTTTCTGACTTGCACAATATCCTTAATTGTTGGCGCTGTAAATTCTATTATAATTAGAAAATATGCCCGCTTGATTATCTATATTCCGCTAATACCTTTTGCTGGTGTTTTTACTTATGGTGCATTCTTTGCCATAAATGTCAACAAAAACTATTCGGTATTAAACGTCTTGGTGCTGTTTTTAATCATTGCCGGTTTTGCTCTTTATTTAAGCTGCATTTACAGTTATACCAAACTTGGCCTTGAAACAAAACTTAAAACAAAAAAATTCGAACAGTTTTTATTAGATCTTCCAGTAGTTCAAGGTTATGACACAATTAGAATTTACGAAGAATATCTTCCTTATGCTTTTGCGTTGGAAATACAGAAAAAATTTAATGATAAATTTATTCCTGTATTAAACACCTTAAACTACACCAGCAATTGGGTAAAAACCACAGGCGGATTTTCAGATTTTGCAGCTTATGGCTTTCTAAGTTTTACCCAATCCTGTGATTTTACAGATATCGATGGCTCCAGCGGAAGTAGCGGCGGAGGCAGTTCTGGTGGCGGAAGCGGTGGCGGTGGTGGCGGAGGCTGGTAAGATCTTAGACCTTTATTTATTAAATACTTCTGCAAAAACTTACAATCCAAAAAACTTTGCGAACTTTGCGATAAACCTCGCTTCTTTGCGATTATAAAAAATGGAACAAACTGTACACATAGAATCTCCTCTCGGAATTACCACAATTATTGGTGATGAAAATGGCATTTCGGTAATTTCGGTAACCAAAGAAGGAGAAGCTTCTACTGAAATTCCAGAAATACTTCAAGAAGCGGTTATGCAGTTACAAGAATATTTTGAGGGCAAAAGAACCGATTTTACATTCAAGCTAAATCCGAAAGGAACTGAATTTCAACAAAAAGTTTGGAAATTACTACTCGAAATTCCATACGGAAAAACCATAAGCTATATGGATCAAACCAAAAAACTAGGCGATATAAAAGCAATTCGCGCTGTTGCCTCTGCAAATGGTAAAAATCCGCTTTGGATAGTTGTGCCGTGTCACAGAGTTATTGGTACAAATGGTTCGCTTACAGGATATGCTGGAGGTATTTGGCGTAAAAAATGGCTTTTGGAACATGAAAATCCTACGACACAACAAAGTTTGTTTTAGAAAACCATCAAATAGTAGGAATTTTATGCATATTTGTAAATAGCTATAAAAATCTAACAATCTAACAATCTAATTATCTAAGCGGTCTCAAAAGTGATTGAAAAAATAAACCTCAACAACATTCTATTTCTAGATATAGAAACCGTTCCTGAAGAAGAGAACTTTAATTCGCTTGATGCGGAAATGCAATCACTTTGGGATTTGAAAACGCAATATCAGCGAAAAGACGATTTTACACCAGAAGAGTTTTACGAGCGTGCCGGAATCTGGGCAGAATTTGGAAAAATTATTTGCATATCGGCTGGCTATTTTACCATTAAAGGTGACATTAGGCATTTTAGAGTGACTTCGTTTTTTGGGGAAGAAAAAAAGATACTTCATGATTTTAGTAATCTATTGAATAATCATTACAATCAGCCACAACATCTTTTATGCGGGCATAATGCCAAAGAATTTGACATCCCGTTTATAGCGCGACGTATGATTATTAATCAGATCGCTATTCCCAATAAATTGAATTTGTTTGGAAAAAAACCTTGGGAAATTCCGCATTTAGATACTTTAGAATTATGGAAGTTTGGCGATTATAAACATTTTACTTCTTTGAAGCTTTTAACTAAGATTCTTGGAATCCCATCGCCAAAAGGCGATATTGACGGAAGTCAGGTGGCGCACGTTTATTATGTTGAAAAAGACATTGACAGAATTGTTACGTATTGCGAAAAAGATACAATTGCCGTAGCGCAGATTTTTCTGAGACTTCGCCGAGAAGATTTATTGATTGATGATGAGATTATTCATGTTTAGTTTAAGGTTCTAAGATTCAAAGCTCCTAAGGCTCTAAGGTTGACAACAATCAAAACTCTGCGTCTTTGCGCCTTTACGAGAGGAATACATCTATAAAACAAAATGCTTAAATTATCTTATATAACTTATATGGTTTAATAAAAATGATACATTCGGATATAGCACTTTTAAGAATGGCTTCTCAGAAAATACTGAAAACCAATTTTCATAAACCTGAAGAAATTGTGCATCATTTGGGCGCTATGCAGGCACAGGATTATTCGATGGCAAAATGGGCAATTGGTTCTCGTTGTGATGCATCTGAAAAAGAAATCGAAGAAGCGATTAATTCAGCTAAAATCATTCGAACTCATATTTTACGTCCGACCTGGCATTTTGTTGCCGCCGAAGATATTTACTGGATGTTGGATCTTTCAGCACCCCAGGTGAAGCGTTTTACAATTTCGGCTGCAAAGAAATATGGCTATGATGATAAAAAAATAGCGCAGGCGAATGCTTCAATCGAAAAGCTATTAGCTGGAAATAATCATCTAACACGAGATGAAATCATGCAGGAACTTAATATTAAAAAAACTTCCAGCGATGATTTCCTGAGTGCTGCTATTATGATGAATGCTGAACTCGATGGTTTGGTTTGCAATGGAAAAATGAAAGGCAAACAAATTACGTATGCTTTGCTCGAAGAAAGAGTTTCGAAACCCAAAAACAAGTTGACCAAAGAAGAGGGCTTGGCAAAATTAGCCAAACGTTATTTTGAAAGTCACGGCCCTGCAACATTACTGGATTTCTCGTGGTGGTCGGGTTTTGCACCTACTATTTGCAAATCTGCAATTAATGCAATTGAATTGCAATTAAACCGTATTACTATTGATAATCAGGAATATTGGTTAGGGAAAAATCATCCTGATTTGGATAAATTTCGCGAAAGTGTACATTTTCTTCCGGCTTTTGACGAGATTTTAATTTCTTATAAAACCCGTGAAGCTTCTATTTTATTAGAACATCAATCAAAAGCTTTTACCAACAATGGCATCTTTAAACCAATAATTGTAGAAAACGGAAAAGTAATTGGAACCTGGAAACGAACCACAAAAAAAGACCACACCAAAATAGAAACGCAATTTTTTAACGAAACAGAAATGAGCAAAAAACAGATTCTTTTTGAAGGAATAAAGTCTTTTGAAAACTATCTGGAAACTAAAATTGTGATCGAATGAGGTTTTAGTAAATTAATTTTGCCTCAAAAACACGAAATTGACTTTTGTAATTGTCATTGCAATTGATTTATTACATTTACAAAAAAATATAATTATGGTATTAAGTAGATTTTGGTTAGCTATTTTTATTTCGTCAATTGCTTTTATAGTAATCAGTTTGTTCACAGCCAACACTTATACTATTGATTATGTTTTGAATGGAAAAAAAGACGATCCTGTTTTGGTTTCCGAAAAATATGCGGAACAGCTTCCTGCTTATATCAGAGACAGCATTAAAAAAGCGCCGGATCAAACCATGATTATCAATCGTGATACGGTAAATGCCGACACGACTTATGTTTATAAAAATAAAACTGTAAAAATCTACAGTGGTCTTCAAAAATCAGATGGTTTACTGCCTACTTGTAAAAGCACTTTACTTGATTTAATTCTGCCGCTTATCGCTTATTTAGCTTTTTTCTGCGGCTTAATGGAACTTTTAATTATTTCTGGAGCATCAGAAAAATTGGCTAAAGGATTGAGTCCGGTATTTGTAAAAGTGTTTCCAAGTATTCCGAAAAATCATCCATCAATTTCATACATGACTTTAAACTTTGCTGCCAATTTCTTGGGATTAGATTCGGCCGCCACTCCATTTGGACTTAAAGCAATGGAAAGTTTACAGGAAATAAATCCGGAAAAAGACAAAGCCAGCGACGCGCAGATTATGTTTATGTGTCTGCATGCGTCAGGACTGACTTTAATTGCAACTTCAATTATCGGTTATCGCGCTGCTGCCAACGCCAGCAATCCGGCTGATGTGATGCTGCCTTGTATTATTACTTCTTTTATTGGTACGATTGCCGCATTTTTAATTGTTGGAATTAAACAAAAAATCAATTTCAAAAGTGCCTCTTTGGTTATTGCCTTAATGGTTTTAATTGCTGCAATTGTTGGTCTGCTTATGTATGTAAATCATTTAGATTTAATAGGTAAGAACTTTTTCACGTCTAATTTATCTGGACTGATACTGGTCGGTATTATAGCTTTTACTTTGATTTTTGCCTTTCTTCATGAAAAGAAATTTACTGCTGCCAACACGACTCCTTTTGATGCATTTGTTGTTGGAGCCAATAATGGTGTTAAAACCGGAGTGACCATTTTTCCTTATGTTTTAGGAATGCTGGTTGCGATTTCTTTATTTAGAAATAGTGGTTTGTTTGAAATTATCAGTGATGGTATTGGGTTTGTATTTTCGAATATGGGGGTAAATAAACAAATTACAGATGCTTTGCCGGTTGCAATGCTTCGTCCTTTTAGTTCTGCAGGATCAAGAGGATTTCTTATTGACTCTATGAACACTTTTGGAGCCGATTCTTTAACGGCAAGATTAAGCAGTATTTTTCAGTGCAGCGCCGAAAGTACTTTTTATGTAATTGCGGTTTATTTTGGTTCTGTAAATATCAAAAATACACGTTACGCTTTAGGAACGATGCTTTTGGTTGATTTAATCTGTGTGATTACCGCTATTTTTGTGGCTACTTGGTTTTTTTAAAACTCAATTTCAAAACCTCAATTCAAAATTTAAATTATTATAATATAATACCACAATGAAATATTCTTTAATCGCCCTAATTTTTACACTTTTCATCTCCTGCAGTAAAAATGAAATTGATAATACTGATTATGTTGCCAAAAACGAAACTGAAATAACAACGTATATTGCAGATAATAAACTAAATGCTCAAAAAACGGGTACGGGATTATATTACGTAATTAACGAACCTGGCACTGGAAAACAACCTTCAGCCAATTCAAATGTAACTGTGGCTTACAAAGGATATTATACCAACAAAAGTGTTTTTGATCAAAGTAATGCTGCAGGAATATCATTTAATTTGCAACGAGTAATAAAAGGATGGACAGAAGGAATTCCGTATTTTAAAGAAGGCGGCAGCGGTATTCTTTTAGTACCCGCTCATTTAGGTTATGGCAATGATGATGACAAAGGTATTCCTGGAGGTTCTGTTCTTATTTTTGAAATTAAACTTATTTCTGTTAATTAGTAATGAAAATCCAATCCCTACTAATTTTAGTCCTTTTGGCAAGTTGTCAAAAAGAAAAAACTAAAATCGCCGCAACTTTTCCGATACAGTCTAATAAAACGGAAACTGCCGTTATTTCCAGCAAAGAAAGTTTCCTAAAAACAGATACTATATTAATTTCAAACGACAAAGATTCACCAGTAAATCTAATACTCGCCAATCTTGTAAGTCAGAAAGCAGATAAGGACAGCATTATCACATTAAAATTTCAAATTGATTTTTACCAAAATAAAATCAAAACTGCTTCTTCTAAAGTAGCAATTCAGAATAACGAAAAAGGTTCTGAATGGTCTGCTGATTTTGGCTTAACTACAGCCTCTCCTAAAAATTCTTCATTTATAAAAATTTCATACGGATATCCTGCCTGCGGTTATACCTACTACAATTATCTTTATTATCTAAAAAACAAAAATTTACAATTGGTGTATGAATGGTATACAATGTCTGACAGTGGATGGGGAAACTGGGTTGAATTTTCGAATCCAGATACAGATTCTGACCCAAAATCTTTTTATTGCAAAAGTGTTGCGTTTGAACCCGCAGATGAGAATGACGATAACATGGGACTTCTTACTTACTCAGATTCAACATCTTTTGAATTAAAAGGCAATCGCTGGACTAAACAATTACGCTCTCCAAAAGAAAAGGTTTATTTTGAAAAGAAAATGAATATTAATGATTTTTACAAACAGGATTAGACTTTAAAACGCTCGTAATTCAAAACCTTTCTAAGATAAATAATTTTTAACTTTGTAAAAAAACAAAGCAATGATTGATTTCATATACCAAGATCCTTATCCTATTTTGAAGGATGAGACACAATACCGCAAAATCACTTCTGATTTTGTAAAAGTTGAACAGTTTGGAGAACGCGAAGTTTTAACTGTTGATCCAAAAGGGTTAGAGTTATTGGCAGAAGAAGCCTTAACAGATGTTTCGTTTATGTTGAGAACAACGCATTTACAAAAACTGCGTAGAATTTTAGACGATCCGGAAGCTACAGATAACGATCGGTTTGTGGCCTACAATTTATTACAAAACGCTTCTGTTGCAGCCGAAGGACAGTTACCAAGCTGTCAGGATACGGGAACTGCAATTGTAATGGCAAAAAAAGGCGAAAGCATTTTTACAGGTGTTGATGATGCCGAATGGTTGAGCAGAGGAATTTTTAATACCTACCAAAAACGCAACTTACGTTATTCACAGATTGTTCCGATTTCGATGTTTGAAGAAAAAAATTCAGGATCAAATCTTCCGGCACAAATTGATATTTATGCTAAAAAAGGAGCTTCTTACGAGTTTTTGTTTATGGCAAAAGGAGGCGGATCAGCAAACAAAACCTATTTGTATCAGCAGACAAAATCGTTATTAAACGAAAAATCTATGGATGCATTTGTTCGCGCCAAAATTAAAGACTTAGGAACGTCAGCTTGTCCGCCTTATCACTTGGCTTTAGTGATTGGAGGAACTTCGGCAGAAGCCAACTTAAGTATGGTTAAAAAAGCATCGGCTGGATATTATGACAACCTTCCAACTTCTGGAAATATGGCTGGTCAGGCTTTCCGTGATTTAGAATGGGAAGAACGCGTTCAGAAAATCTGTCAGGAAAGTGAAATCGGCGCACAGTTTGGAGGAAAATATTTTACGCATGATGTTCGTGTCATTCGTCTGCCTCGTCACGCAGCTTCTTGTCCGGTTGGATTAGGCGTTTCTTGTTCTGCGGATAGAAACATCAAAGGAAAAATTACTAAAGACGGAATCTTCGTTGAACAGCTGGAAGTAAATCCAAAACAATTTTTACCAGAAACTGCACCGCATTTAGAAGCTCCGGTTGAAATAGATTTAGATCAGCCAATGGCAGATATTTTAGCGAAATTATCTCAATACCCAATTAAAACCCGTTTGAAACTAAACGGAACTGTAATTGTAGCCCGAGATATTGCTCACGCAAAAATTAAAGAATTACTAGATGCCGGAAAACCAATGCCGGAATACTTCAAAAACCATCCGGTATATTATGCAGGCCCGGCAAAAACTCCAGACGGAATGGCTTCTGGAAGTTTTGGTCCAACAACTGCCGGCCGTATGGACGTTTATGTAGATGAATTCCAAAAAAATGGCGGAAGTATGGTGATGCTTGCAAAAGGAAACCGTACCAAACAAGTTACTGATGCTTGTAATACTTACGGCGGATTTTATTTAGGTTCGATTGGAGGTCCTGCTGCAATTTTGGCTCAAGACAATATCTTAAAAGTTGAAGTTGTTGATTTTGAAGAATTAGGAATGGAAGCGGTTCGTAAAATTACTGTTAAAGATTTCCCTGCTTTTATTATTACTGATGATAAGGGGAATGATTTTTTTGAAAATCTTTAAGAGAGAGTGGCAAAGGTTCTGAGGCACAAAGCTACAAAGGAACTTGACTTTCGTAAAAATAAAAAACCGCCTTATGGGCGGTTTTTCTTATTTATGCTTTTATATTATAAACTTAGAGCTTATACGTTTTTATACCTTTGTGTCTCTGTAACTCTGAACCTTTGAACCTCCAACTACGCACTCAAATCCTGTCTTTCAAAAGCTATAAAATGAGAAATATTTCCTTTTAAATTAAAAACAGGAAATGCATTGATTTTGCATTTATAAATGTCGCCGTTTTTTTTATAATTTATAATTGTTTTTTCAAACGGAATATGTAATGCAATTGCTTCTTTAATTTCCTTTAAATCAGCATTTGAAGTTTCTGCTCCTTGAAACATTTTTGGTGTTTTGCCTAGAATTTCTTCTTCTCTATAACCCGTCATTTTTGCAATACCATTTGATGCAAATACGATTTTTAAATCTAAATCTGTAACCAGAACAACTTCTTCTTTTATACGTTCTTTAATTTCCAGATTTTTTTCGTCCCATGTAAATTTATTAGAAATCACATTGACTCTTTTTAAATCAGTGTTGATTGCTTTTAACTCATTTACATACTCATAATGAAAATCCCAGGATAAAATGGGAACTGAATTGCGATCCGAAATCTCTTCAAAGTTGCTGTTTTTCATATGAATTCATTTTGATGAACACTCCTTTCCCTCAAAGATAAAGCGAAAACTGTGAAGTTAATTACAGAATCCCTTAATTTAATGTTTAAAAAGCAAATTTTAACTGTACCACAACTGCTTTCTTCTCTTCCGTATTTAAATTATTCAAAGAAATACCAAGTAACCTAACTGAATCTTTCATTTTTTCCTGATATAATAATTCCTCGACCGTTTCGAGAATCAAACTTTTATCATTGATAAAATATGGCAGTGTCTTGCTTCGCGTCTGCTGGGTAAAATCGCTGTATTTAATTTTTAATGTAACTGTTTTACCAGAAATCTTGTGTTTTTTTAAACGTTTCTCTAATGTTCCCGCGATTCGGTCGAGCTGTTCCAGCATAAAAATTTCTGATGATAAATTGACATCAAATGTATGTTCTGCCGCTACAGATTTAGTTACGCGAAAAGGTTTTACCTCACTGTTATGAATACCACGAACTACTTTGTAGTAAAAGGTTCCCGATTTCCCGAAGTGTTTTTCCAGAAATTCCTGCGACTTCGATTTGAGATCTGTTCCGGTGAAAATACCCAACTGATACATTTTTTCGGTTGTCACTTTTCCAACACCATAAAACTTTCGAATTGGCAAATCTTCCAAAAAAGTCAAAATCTCATCGGGATTTACCGTTTTTTGTCCGTTGGGCTTATTAATATCGCTCGCTATTTTGGCAACAAATTTATTAACCGAAATACCTGCTGAAGCCGTGAGCCCAACTTCATTAAAAATTCGAAGCCTGATTTCCTGCGCAAGTAGACTCGCACTTGGATTTCCTTTTTTATTTTGCGTCACATCAAGATATGCCTCGTCAAGCGAAAGAGGCTCAACCAAATCTGTATATTCATGGAAAATCTGATGAATCTTAGATGATATTTCCTTGTAACGATCAAAACGCGGTCGCACAAAAATAATTTCGGGACAATATTTCTTTGCCAAAACGCCGCTTATTGCACTTCTAACACCAAACTTTCTTGCTTCGTAACTAGCTGCCGAAACTACTCCTCTATTTTCTGATCCACCAACAGCAACGGGTTTTCCGCGCAAAGCCGGATTGTCCATCTGTTCTACAGAAGCATAAAAAGCATCCATATCAATATGGATAATTTTTCGATATGTAGGTGTTTCAGACATGCTACAAATTTAAAGAGTTTTCAGATAGTCAGAACAAAAAAGCCTCGCAATTGCGAGGCTTAATAAGTTAAAAAACAGCTGTTATTTTTTTATAAACTTTTTAGCAGTTATTTTTTGACCGTTATTCACTTCAATTATATAAATACCTGTATCTAATTTGCTTACGTCAATTGGATTTTCAGACAATTGACCCGTGCTTACTAGCTGACCTAAAGTATTTGTAATTTTAAAAGTAGATCCGTTATTTCCTATTGATGAGATATTTACTTCAGCATCAACCGGATTTGGATATAAGGTAAATGCAGCATCTGAACTGTCAACATCTGCAAGAAGATCATTAATAGCAGATGCTCCAGATGCAGTAATATTTATTGTATAATCTTCTACTTGTCCATAAGAAAAAGTTTCACAAGCAGTTGGAACTCCGTTGTACTTCATAGAAACTCTCATTCGTGTTGTTCCCAAAGCTGCTGTTGCAGGAATGGTTATAGATCCTGTAGCTGTAGAAGCTGTAGAAGTTGCTTTTGTGTAAACGGTTTCTCCAGAATCAGAAAAATCGCCATCTTGATTGTAATCTATAAACACCGCATAACCTTCGCTATAGACAGAAGAAGCCCATGTTGGCGTTATCGTAATGGTGTAAGCTGTTCCTCTGCTTGCATTTGTTGATACTGCCGTGAAATTTTCATAACCTGTTGTGGAAGTTGAAGTATTATTAATTGTTCCGAAAACCACTTTACCAATTCTTTCATCAGATGCACTATTTCCTTTTGAGGTACAATACGCAACTGTGCCAGCAAGTGTAGTTACACTCACAGTATTGCTAGAAGCAGAAGTATTTCCGGCTGCATCTTTGGCTTTTACAGAAAACGTATAAGCTGTAGATGCTGTAAGTCCGGTTACAGTATAACTTGTAGTTGTTACGGTTGCTTTAAGTGTTGCTCCTTGATAAACTTCATACCCAGTTACGGCAACATTATCTGTAGAAGCTGTCCATGATAGATTGGTTGTTGTGCTGGTAGTTCCAGAAGCTGCTAAAGAAGCTGGAGTACTTGGCGCAGTAGTATCGCTTGATCCGCCAGAATATGCCGCTCCAACTCCAACTGCATAAAATGCATTTGTTGTTGCAATAACTTCTGCAGAACCTGCTCCATATAAATCTATGGCAGATTGTATTCCGTAAGTTCTGGCATTGGCATAAGTTGAATTAGAACTTAAATAAACACTTTCTAAACGGAAAGCGATTTTTGCGGCTTTATCTATAGTAATTCCCGTCACATTGTAAACGCTTCCAATATCATTTGTTCCCGATTTACCTACAGACAAAATATAAAACCAGTGATTTAATACTCCCGAATTGGTATGAACACCACATTGGTCGTTATTGTTTGTTGGAGTACAATTTACACTTACCCAATACGTTCCGCCATAAGTATCTGGCTGTCCTTCAGAATTTGGATCACTCATAGAACGCAGTGCAAGATGTCCGGATCTTCTTTCTATGTCTTCCCCAACCAGCCACGTAGATTTTGTGGGTGCTGCACGGTACTCGATACAAGCTCCCCAAATATCAGAGAATGCTTCGTTCATTGCACCAGATTCTTTTTGATAAGCCAAATTAGCTGTGTAAGTACAAACAGCATGCGCAATTTCGTGACCTGCAACATCCAATCCTGTTAAAATATCAAATCCTCCCGTTCCTGTTCCGTCGCCGTAAGTCATCACGCTTCCGTTCCAGAAAGCATTATTGTTATTTGGATATCCAGCTGCTACTAAATTGTAATGTACATAACTCTTAATTTTGGCGCCTGCGTTATCATAGCTATTTCTGCCATGAACAGCAGACCAATAATCGTAAGTCATTTCGGCTCCCCAATGTGCATCTAGAGCACCGTTGTCTTTATTCGTGTTATTAAATTCTGCTGCAGTCCAGTTATTATCTGCATCGGTAAAATTGGTTGTTGGATAAGTTGCCGTTCTTGCAGAATTGTAAGTCTGGATTCCGTTTCCTCTTGTACCGTCAAGCAAAATATACGAAGAACCGCTTAACGTAGTCTGTATTGTCTGCGTTCCACTATAGCGAGTTGCGGCATTTGCGGCGGCAACAGCTAGCTTTGCATTAGAATTGCTTTTTTTAGTACCAACATTAGCTTTTCTATGACTGTTTTCGCCAACATGTTTTATTGTTGCATTATAAAACAAAACCTTTCCAGTTATAGCGTCTATATACAAATCACCGCGACTTAAAGGATTTGTCGCATAAATATCAAATTTGTAGGCTAGGTTAATTTTATCTGTAGTTCGTTCGGTTCCCTGAGTTTCCATATCCGGCAGAAAAACCAATTCTCCCTGTGGTTTTACATAATCCATTACTGCAGCATCCAGAGGAGAATCCCAAAGATATTCTTTGGCGCCTATGTGTGCGACAGCTTTATTAAATGCAGTTTGCGCAGACAGCTTTGGTGTTGCAACTGCATTTTTGATGTTGTAAAATTCTCCGTTCATCGAGGCAAGCTTCCCATTTTTAGAATGCAGAGTATAACTAGCAAATTCTACTTTGATGCCTTGTTCATAAAGTTGAAATTTTTCATGAATAAAACCTTCACGATCAGATTCTGTTTTAATTTTTGCAAAAGACTGATTGTCTTTTAGGCCTAACTGTTCTTTGAATACGGTATTAAAATCAGAACCTTTATAAGTTGATTTATCACTAAAGGTAATTAAACTAGGAAGTCCGTTTTCGGACAAGTTTTTCTGACTTACTCTTTTATCCTGCACTTGCGCAAAGGCGGATATTGAAAATGTAAAAGCAACAACGGTTGTTGTTAGAATTTTAGGTAAAGTACTTTTCATAAGCAAATTGTGGTTTTGAGTTAAAAAAATTTGGTTAAATTATCATCAAATAAAATATGTAAGTAAATACTTTATTTATTGAATAAAAATATACAAATTTTGTTAATTAAACGGACAAATTTGCCTTTAATCGATAAAATATAACATTTAGTCTTAAATAAACATTAAAAAATAACAAGAATCTCAGCAAGGACAACACTTTGGATAATTTTAAATTATTGTTCTGATAACTAACAATTTATAAATAAAATGCCCATAATTTCATTTTTAGATATAAGAAAATACAAATTAAAAGCTGAAAAACTTCTTTGGTAGAGAAAAAAGGAGAATCGCCTTCAATTTTTTTTATTTTAATATTGATTTGAAAAGTTAGAATTCTAATTAATTATCATTTATAAAGATTTTAAAGTAAATGAGTGCAAACAAATCATTTTCTTTATTTTTGTCTACACGAAAAATATGAAAATGCGAACATTTGTTATAGGCGACATACATGGAGGACTACTTGCGCTGCAACAGGTGTTAGAGAGAGCCGAAGTTACGAAAGAAGATACCCTTATATTTTTAGGCGATTATGTAGATGGCTGGAGTCAGTCTGCAGAAGTAATCGACTTTTTGATTGATTTAAAAAGCAAACAAAATTGTATTTGCATTAGAGGAAATCACGATCAGCTGGCATTGGACTGGCTGGAAAACCGACATGAAGATTTTGACGAGGAAATGTGGTATAAACATGGCGGTAAAGCTACCGTTGATGGCTACGCTAAACTTTCTGATGAAAAAAAGAAAACCCATATTGCCTTTTTAGAAAATTTACAGGATTATTATCTGGATGATGAAAATAGACTTTTTGTGCATGCCGGATTTACCAATTTAAATGGCGTAAGATGGGAATATTTCCCTAAGTTATTTTACTGGGACAGAACGCTTTGGGAAACGGCACTTTCTTTAAATCCAGATTTAAAAATTGACGATACGCTTTATCCTAAACGTTTTACGATATACAAAGAAGTTTTTATCGGTCATACTCCTGTAACCCGTATCGGGGAAACCACACCTGTAAATAGAGCTTGTGTCTGGAATGTTGATACTGGCGCTGCTTTCCGCGGTCCGCTTACGATTATGAATGTTGATACTAAGGAATACTGGCAGAGTGAGCCATTAAATGAGTTGTATTTTAACGAAAGAGGTAGGAATTAAGTTATTTAAAATCTACATTTGCCCCGCAAAATAATTAATATTTAAAATTTATGAAAAAGGTTATTACACTTTTGTTCTTAGTTTCATTCGGATTTGTAAATGCTCAGGAAGCCTTCTCAGGTAAAGGAGACATTAAAGTAAACGTTGGCGCTAATCTTCAAGATGGTGGTTCTGGAATCAAGGTTCTGTTGATTTTGGTTTGGGAGAAAATTTCTCTTTTGGTTTTGTTGCGAATTATTTATTGGGAGTTGACAACTTTAGCGGTTTTTACCATGGAGCTCCTAACGCATACAATGATTCGAAAGCAGATTTCGGAGATCGTTTTGATGCTAAAGCAAGAATCAATGCTAATTTATCAAGCGTTATTGGTGTTAAGCAATTAGACGTTTATCCTGGATTAAGCCTAGGTTTACATAATTTTGGAGGTCATGTTGGTGGACGCTATTTCTTTACTGAAGGATTTGGAGTTTTCACAGAAATCGGATTTCCTATTGCAAAATACGGAACTAATGATGATCCTTTTTACCACTTAAATAATCAAGCTACTTTTAGTTTAGGAGCTTCTTTTAACCTATAAGATTTTTTAACCGCAAAGGTCGCTAAGATTACGCAAAGGTTCGCAAAGACGAAGCTAGATTTTATAAAATAAGAAAACCGCCTAGATGGCGGTTTTTTACTTTATACATTTTAAAACTTTGCGTAATCTTAGCGACCTTTGCGGTTAATTTTTAAATCCTCATTTCCGGAATTTCTCCTTCAATAATTAAATCAGCTTCTGTAGAAGCAACGATATGCTCCACAGAAACACCTGGCGCGCGTTCTAAGAGCTTAAAACCCTTTTCTCTCACTTCCAGAACTGCAAGCTCAGTTACCACTTTTTTAACGCATCCTACGCCTGTTAATGGCAAAGTGCATTTTTTTAGGATTTTAGATTCGCCTGCTTTATTTACGTGCATCATCGCAACAATGATATTTTCGGCAGAAGCAACCAAATCCATTGCGCCTCCCATTCCTTTTACCATTTTACCCGGAATTTTCCAATTGGCGATATCTCCGTTTTCAGAAACTTCCATTGCGCCTAAAATTGTTAAATCAACTTTCTGGCTTCGGATCATTCCGAAACTAAAAGCAGAGTCAAAAAAACTTGCTCCCGGAAGCGTTGTAATTGTTTGTTTCCCAGCATTGATAATATCAGCATCTTCTTCTCCCGCAAAAGGAAAAGGTCCCATGCCCAGAACTCCATTTTCACTCTGAAATTCTACCGCGATATCTTCACGCACATAATTGGCAACCAAAGTCGGAATCCCGATTCCAAGATTAACAAAATAGCGGTCTTTTACTTCTAGAGCAATTCGTTTTGCAATATCTTCTTTTGTCAACATATTTTTTAATGTGTCAATTTGTTAATGTGTCGATTAGTCAATTTGATAATTAGATAATGACTACACCATCTAATAATTATCACATTTTCTAATTATCTAATTTTTTTGACGAACGGTGCGTTGTTCAATTCTCTTTTCAAATTTTTCTCCCTGAAAAATACGCTGTACCATAATTCCGGGAATATGAATCTGATTTGGATCAAGTGTTCCAACAGGAACCAATTCTTCAACCTCAGCAATTGTGATTTTTCCGGCACCAGCCATACACGCATTAAAGTTTCTGGCAGTTCCTTTGAAGATTAGGTTTCCGGCTTCGTCACCTTTCCATGCTTTTACAATGGCATAATCTGCTTTAAAGGCTTCTTCCATGATATGCATTTTCCCGTTGAATTCGCGAACTTCTTTTCCTTCTGCAACTTCGGTTCCGAAACCTGCGGGCGTAAAAAAAGCAGGAATTCCGGCTTGAGCCGCACGACAGCGTTCGGCTAAAGTTCCTTGTGGTGTAAGTTCAACTTCTAATTCACCCGAAAGCATTTGACGTTCAAACTCTGCGTTTTCGCCCACATAAGACGAAATCATTTTTTTGATTTGCTTTTTCTGCAATAACAGTCCGAGTCCAAAATCATCAACACCTGCATTATTAGAAATACAAGTTAAATCTGAAATTGATGTGTTTACCAAAGCTGCAATTGTATTCTCAGGAATACCACAAAGTCCAAAACCGCCAAACATAATTGTCATACCGCTTTTGATTCCTTCTATCGCATCCTGAACATTATCTACTTTTTTTGTTATCATAACAAACTGTCTTTTATTATCGTGTAATTTTGATAAAAATAAGATTTTTAGATTAATTTATAACGATTTCGTAAAATTAATTGAGCAAAAAAATATCCTTTTGTCGCTTTCTGAATTTCAGAAGATACAAAAGGATATTTTTATATTAGAAATAAAACGTATTACAGTTCGAACTCGTCTGTATTTTGTTCTGTTGTTGTGGTGTCTTTTACTTTTGGCGCGCTGTAACAATCTACTTTTATAGAAAGATTTGCCGGACGCTCAAATTCTGATTTAGAAACCTGAAGTCCCGGATCTGCATAACAAAGTTTCATAAAATAACCCCAAATTGGTAATGCAGCAGTTGCACCTTGTCCGTAAGTTAAACTTTTGAAACGTGCAGAACGATCTTCACATCCAACCCAAACTCCCGTTACTAAGTTCGGAACCATACCCATAAACCATCCATCAGATTGATTTTGTGTTGTTCCGGTTTTACCAGCAATTGGATTTTTGAACATATATGGATATCCTGTCCAGCGATTGTCACCGCTTCCTCCCCCTTGTGTACGTAAACGCGCACCAGAACCGGTTTCGGTTACACCTTGAAGTAATTTAATTACTGCAAAAGCAATATCTTTATTTAATACATCATGAGATTCTGGAATTGGCTCATAAATAACCTCTCCGCTTTTATTCTCAATACGGCTTAAAAATTGTGGTTTTACATAAACTCCTTGATTTGCAAATGTGCTGTAAGCTCCAACCATATCTTCAACCGTAATATCTACTGCACCAAGCGCGATAGAAGGTTGTGCCGGAATTTCTGTTTTTACACCCAATTTATGAGTTAATTCTACAACCGCTTCTGGACCAACGCGGTCTATTAATTTTGCAGAAACTGTATTGATAGAGTTTGCCAAACCTTGTTTTAAAGTTACCATTCCGCGGTATCTGTTGTCAGAGTTTCTTGGTTCCCAATCTTCGGTTACATTATGACGCCCTTTATGAATCATAAATGGTCCGTCAAGAATAGAATCACAAGGAGACATATTCAATTGTTCGATTGCAGTTGCGTAAACAAAAGGTTTAAAAGTAGAACCTACTTGTCTTGCTCCCTGTCCTACGTGATCATATTGAAAATATTTGTAATTAATACCTCCAACCCACGCTTTAATTGCTCCGGTTTGTGGCTCCATCGCCATTAAACCTGACTGTAAAAAGTGTTTGTAATAACGAATAGAATCCAAAGGTGTCATTATTGTATCACGTTCCCCTTTCCAGGTAAATACTCTCATTTGAGTTTTTACTTTGAATGAAGCAATGATATCATCTTCGCTTTTATCTAAATCTTTCATGATCGCCCAACGTGTTGAGTTTTTCATGGCCTGCATCATAATTCGCTCGGTTTCTGCTTGAGTGATATTTACGAAAGGCGCATTTTTATTGTTTTTCATTTCAATAAAAAACTGCTGTTGTAAATTCTTCATGTGCTCAGAAACTGCTTCTTCAGCATGCAATTGCATTCTAGAATCTATAGTAGTATAAATTTTCAGTCCATCTTTGTAGATATCATAATCAGAACCGTCTGGTTTTTTATTCTCCGTCATCCATTTTTTCATGTAATCACGAAGGTATTCTCTAAAATAAGTAGCTGTTCCTTCTCTGTGGCTTTCTAATTTAAATTTTAAAGCAATTGGCAAAGCTTGCAATCTTAATTTTTCTGCAGAAGAAATCATTTTTGCTTTTTCCATTTGCGAAAGCACCACATTACGACGATTTTTTACTCCTTGCGGATTACGAACCGGATTGTATAATCCTGAATTCTTGAACATTCCGACTAAAATAGCCGATTCGTCCATAGTTAAATCTTTTGGATCTTTAGAGAAATACGTTTGTGCTGCAGAACTTACTCCAACAGAATAATTTCCGAAATCATAAACGTTGCAATACATTGCCAAAATTTCGTTTTTGGTGTATTGTCTTTCCAGACGAATGGCAATAATCCATTCTTTTATTTTTTGTACAATTCTAAAAGGAAGGAACTTAGAGCCTTCTCCGTGAAATAATTGTTTTGCTAATTGCTGTGTTAAAGTACTTGCTCCTCCGTTTGTTCCTAAAGTGAAAACGGCTCTTAAAGTTCCACGTCCGTCAATTCCAGAATGTTCATAAAAACGTGCATCTTCGGTCGCAACCAAAGCTTCAACAAGGCTTTTTGGAAGATCTGAATATTTAAGCTGCGATCTGTTTGTTTTGAAATATTTACCGATCACAACTCCATCAGAAGAAATAATTTCGGTAGCCAGATTAGAATCCGGATTTTCTAAATCTTCAAAAGACGGCATTGAACCGAATAATCCCCATGAGGCAAATAAAAAGAAAGCTAGAATACCCAATAAAGTGTAGGCAAATATTCTCCAGAATTTCTTTTTGTAGTAATTAATATCTTTAACGCTATTGGATTGATTGTTTTTTTTAGCAGCCATAACTATTTATCTAATCTTTTTGTTCTATTCTAAAACCAACGTCTGTAATACCTTCTAATGCTTCAACCCCAGGAATTTTTCCTGATTGGCGAACTGCTTGCTTAATGTGTACTTTGTATTTTCCTCTAAACTTCACATTCTCTTTGTAAAACAGTTTACTTTCTTTTATGTCTGTAAAACCATTTCCTAGCAGTGTTCCGTCTGGATTTGCCATTTGATATTCTAAAGTATCCACTTTTGTAAAACCGCTTGGTGTTTCCAGAGCTACAATCAAAAACAAATTATTAAACGGATAATTGTTATTGTCTCTTAAATTTACAAACAGATTGTACTTTTTGGTAGAATCTAAGACTGGCAGATTAAAAGTTACAATACTGTCTTTGTGCCACGCACTTCCAACAGATTTATACTCGTCAAATACTCTTTTTTTATCACAAGAAAAAAGAAGTATTGCCGCCAAAAGAAGAATACCGCTATTTTTTATTCTCATTTTTAGTAATAATTATAGGTTTTCTTGGCTCAGCCGGTTTATTGTCATTCTGTTGTTTTGGTTTATTCGAATGATTTGGCCTGTTATTATTGTTATTATTATTTGGCTTATTTCCTTTATTTGGATTTCCGCCAGCTGGTTTATTGTTGTTGTTGTTATTAGCATTGCCTTGCGGTTGTGGTTTAACCGGAGCTGCAACAGTCGCGTTTTCGGCATTTGGTTTGCGTTTGCGATTTGGCTTTTTCTTTCTTTTTGGCTGATCAAAACGAGTTAAACTCTCCTGACCCATTGCATTGTTAAAGTCTTTTTCAGGTTCTGCAATTACTTCAATAGCAAAATCTTCAAGTGAAGAAACTTTGTTTTTCTGTTTATTTTCTGCAATAATTTCTTTTACCTGATCAATTTTTAAAACGTGCCAGTTTGCAAAATTATTCGTGTAAGCAAACCACATTAATCCTTTAAAAATATCTTGTTTTTGGCAGACAGCATCTCCTTTTTCTGTAACCAGTTTGGTATCGTAATCCGGAAAATCCTTTAAGGCGTCCATGTACGTATCCAATTCGTAGTTCAGGCAGCATTTTAATTTACCACATTGTCCTGCCAGTTTTTGCGGATTTAAAGAAAGCTGCTGATAACGTGCCGCAGAGGTATTTACACTTCTAAAATCGGTAAGCCATGTAGAACAGCAAAGTTCTCTTCCGCAAGATCCAACACCGCCTAAACGAGCTGCTTCCTGACGGAAACCTACTTGTTTCATCTCTACTCTTGTGCTGAATTCTTTAGCAAAATCTTTAATCAGCATTCTAAAATCGACTCTGTCATTTGCCGTATAGTAAAATGTTGCTTTAGATCCGTCGCCTTGAAATTCGATATCAGAAATTTTCATTTCCAGCTTGTGCTGAATAGCCAATTCACGCGCACGAACTTTCATTGGTTCTTCGCGGTCACGGGCTACAGACCAAATATCAATATCTTTTTGAGATGCTTTTCTGTAAATTTTTGGAACTTCGTTACTATCTGGATTTGCTCCTTTTTTCTTCATTTGAATTTTTACCAATTCTCCTGTCAAAGTAACAATACCAATATCATGTCCTGGCGAAGCAACAGTTGCTACAATATCGCCAATACTTAAAGTTAATTTCTCTGAATTTCTAAAAAATTCTTTACGTCCGTTTTTAAAACGAACCTCAACACAATCAAAAATTGCCTCTCCATTAGACGGACTCATGTTTGCAAGCCAGTCAAAAACCGTCAATTTATTGCAGCTATCGGTGCCGCAAGTCCCATTATTTTTACAACCTTTTGGTGCGCCACCATCTGAGGTTGAACAACTTGTACATGCCATAATATATATGTAGTGCCGCAAAAATGCAGCTTAAGTTCATAAACGTTTGATCGGTAAAGATAGTATTTTTTTTATTTGGCTATTTATGGATTACTTCTAAAGGGTTGTTAAATAAAAAAGTGCTTCCTTGTTTATTGAGAATTCTTTGATATTCATTCCTCTTTCTCTAAAATTTTTAAACAATTTAGGCTAAAAAATCTTATTCGGTTATTTTTATGATTTAAATAGTTATTTTAAATTTTTATTCTGAAATATATTTATCGTTTTTATGTTTTATCTTACAGTATCATTGAAGAAGTCTAAATTCTAGATTTCAGTTCTTATTCATTTTAATCTTTCATTACTAAATATCAATAAAAATGCAAACACAAAACCAGATTGAAAGTTTCCTTTTTCAGGGAAAATTTGACGAGGCCAGAGAATGTCTAAATAACGGAGAAACTTTTAACGAGCAATATCTCAACAACAATTTTTTGCAGATAGCGACTAAAATCATTGACGCCAAAGAAATTGATTTTATAGAAAAACTCATAAAAGCCGGTTTTATTGAGACTGATATTTATGAACTGGACAATTTTGACAAATCAATATTCAGTTCTTTGACCCGATATTTAAAAGATGACGACGAATCGATTCTTTTTTTCAAAGAATTGATGTCAAAAATGGATAACATAAATGACGAAATCAGCGATCAGACTTTGTTAGGTTATTTTTTTGAAAAAGGCGCTTCGCCAAAAGTCATTAAAACACTCATTGATGATTTTGGTGCAAATACCCAATATAAAAATAACGCCGGAGAAAATTTCATTTACAAAGTAATCAACACTTATGGGCATGAAGGAGAGAAAGTAAAAGAATATATTTCGATTCTTTTAGATAATGGTGTAGACATCAACGAAAAGAATATTGTCGGAACAACTCCGTTAATGTGCGCTGTCAAAAGAAACAGAAAAGAATTGATTTCCTTTTTACTTGAAAATGGCGCAGATCCTAATGAAACCGATAATTCAAACAATACTGCATTTTATTATGCCGTTGCAGAGCAATTTTCATTTGATATGTACGACGCTTTAGCATCCGTTTCTTCACCTGATTTTAATATTGTGAATAAAGACGGACGTACTTTATTAACTAATTTTATCAGCAGTATTTCCGGTTCTCCTACTGAAATTACATTTTTAGAACGCTTATTATCAGATGGCGCCGATATTAATTTCTGCGCTCAGTATTACGGACAGCCTAAATCAGGAATTGATTTTGCTGTGGAAAAAAAATCAGAGATTTTAAAATCGGTTTTAGACAATGCTTCAATAGATGTTAACGAACAGGATAATCTGGGAAATACGATTTTGCATAAAGTTTGCGCTTACAATGTCAATTATGATGCTGAAATGGCAAAAGAAACGTATCGAAAAGTAAAATTACTATTAGATCAGGGAGCTGATATTTCGATTACCAATGATAAAGATGAAACTGCTTTAATGCTGGCTTCGGGCGATAATTTGAAAATCAAAACCGTCGAACTTTTAATGAAACAATAAACAATCATTTACTTAAAAAGAGAAATTCATGTCAATGTCATTTATAATTGCCTGTGAAAACGGCAACCGAAAAATCGCCGAATTATTACTTCAGAATAAAGAAGTAGATGTAAAATATACGGATGAAAAAGGAAGAACAGCACTTCATTATGCGGCGCATCGCGGTTATTTGGATATCGTAAAAATAGTGACCGAAGACGGTGCCGATCTTAATTATGAAGATCATCAGGGAGAAACGCCTTTGTACTTTGCCTGTCTTCAAAAACAAAAGCAAACGGCTTTGTATCTTTTAGAAAACGGTGCCGAAATTACTAAAAACGATAAATACGGAAACAGTCTGTTACATTTGGTAGTTCAGACGGCTCAAATTGAAATTGCAACAAAGTTGCTTGAAGCAGGAACAGATGTTAATCTACTGAATAACAATGGAGAAACGCCTCTTTTATTAGCCTCAGCAAAACTTAATAGAGAAATTATTCAACTACTTTTAAACAAAGGTGCCGATATAAATGTAACCGACAAACAAGGAAATACACCATTACTTTATGCTTGTTACACTAAATCAATTCCGATGGTGACCTTACTTTTGGATAACGGGGCAGACATTAATCACGTCAATCATTCTGGAGAAAACGCACTTTTGATTGCCTGTTACGAAACCAACAGAATGCTTGCCAAATTATTGGTAGAAAGAGGTGCTGATGTTTTTACTTCAAACAATAACGGCTACTCTCCTATATGGTACGCCTGTGCGAATAATCAAAAGGAAATTGTGTCTTTATTTCTGGAAAATGGAGTCGATGTTAATTACAGTAAACCGGTTGCCGGAGATACTTCTTCAATGAATGATTATCTGGATTGGGTTGTAAGTGCTACCAATATTTCGAACGAATCTAGTTTTACCTTAAACAGCTCTTACAATTACGGAGGAGAAAGCCTTCTGCATGTTGCTACCAAAAAAGGCAATCTGAGTATGGTAAAATTACTTATTGAAGCCGGGGCGAACATCAACATTCAGGACGAATCAGGAAATACGCCTTTACATTACAGTGCTGCAAACGGAAAGAAAGATGTGGTGAAATATTTATTAGAAAATAAAGCCGATGCATCTATTGTAAACGTAAAAGAACAAAAAGCAATTGATTATTCGAATGTGAAAGGGTTTAATGAAATAACTGAATTGATTTTGAAATATGCACCATCAGGAACGGTTGTCACTCCGATTCATAAAGATGAAACTCCAAAAACAGATTTAGGAAATTCTATGGAAGGAAAGAAAAAAGCATTATTAGATTTAAAAGAACTTTTGGATGCGGGAATCTTAACTTCGGAAGAATTTGATTTAGAAAAAAGTAAAATTTTAAAAGGATAAATAATAAACAAAATTAAAAATGAAAAAAATCTTAAATAAATCTATAATAGTATTATTGCTAATGGCTGGGAATCTTACTTTTGTATCTTGTTCCAACTTTTCGCCAGAAAAAACTTTTGATGTTGCCGTTTTAAATTCGAATTTACTATCTCGATTTGGAAGCAAAGAAATCAACTATAAATTAGAATCTGAGGCTCAGGTTTATGATGAAAGTCAAAAAAAGATGATTTCTTCTTCTTATCAGGATGCTTTTAAATACGACATATCCAATTTAGAAATCCGATTAAAATCCATTACAGAAATACCGGAAGATGATGACAATAAAGAAATCCTTCAAGCTTCTAAAGACTTATTTTCTTATGTAATTGCGAAACAAAAAGAAGGTTATTTGCCAATTGCGAAAATGAAAGACGAAAAAGCTTCGCCGGAACAAATACAAAAAGCAATTGCCGATTTTGATGCTTCCACTCAAACCGAAGCTGATGCCAAGTTTACCAAATTGATGATTGTTGGTAAAGCATACGCCGAGAAGCATAACATTGATGCTAAGTTTGGTATTTAAGAACTGACAAACTCCAACAAGAGCATAATTAAACCGAAAAAAACAAATGATTAAAACTTTAAAACCCTCCCTATTTGTTTCTTTTATTGTATTGATTCTCGCAGTTAGTTGTAAAGATTCTAAAACAACTACGAAAACAGACAACACTGAAGTTGTCGATCTTAAAGAAGTCCCAGAAGTGGAAGAAACTGCGGTAGAAGTAAAACAAGAACCTACAGCTTTTATTCCCAAAAATTGTGTTCCTTTTGACACTATTTACGGCGACTTAAATAAAGATGGGGTTGAAGATTTAGTTTATATGATAAAAGGCACAGATAAAAGCAAAATTATCACACACGAATATCGAGGCCAATTAGATCGTAATCGACGAGGACTTATTATTCTTTTCAATACCAAAAATGGCTACAAACTGGCCGCTAAAAATTACGATTGCTTTTCTTCTGAAAATGAAGATGGAGGTGTTTATTATGCTCCTGAATTATCTATTGAAATTGATAAAGGGAAATTATTTGTAAGTTATGCCCATGGAAGATATGGTTATTGGTCCTATACTTTTAAACATCAAAATAATGATTTTGAACTGATTGGTTATGATGGAAGCAGTAATCGTGGTCCAATAGTACTTAGTGACGTTAGCATCAATTTCCTGACGAGACAAAAAATTGTTAATCAAAACGTGAATGAAAACACCTATGATGGGGATGAAATTTTTGAGAAAACCACAACTAAAATCAGAAGGACTCAACTGATAAAATTGTCTGAAATTAAAGATTTTGATGAACTGGATTTTTCAGACGAATAAATCTGGTTTTCTATGTCGGTTAACTCCATAAAAAGAGCCGTAATAATCACGGCTCTTTATCTTTTTATATATTTTTTAGGTCTCTTTAACTGTAATAATCTTCACCGGACAAGCTTTCGCCGCCAATTCACAACTTTCTGCAATGGCATGATTTGGTGATTTCAATGTAAAAAAGCCTTTTGCATTTTGCGAATGAAGCAAAACGGATTTACCATCTTTTTTAGACATTTGAAAATGAATAGGATCCATTTCTACACAATAATTGCAGCCGATGCATTTTTCTCTTTGTAAAGTGATGATAACCATTACGCCTCCACAATTTTATATAATTTGTCCGACATTCTAATTCTGAAAGGAATTTTGAAAGTACAATCGTCTCCTTTTGAGGCTTTTTCTGCCACAAGATCATTTACGAACATTTCGTCAATAATCATTTCCTGAGCACCTGTGCTTGGACCGATTACGAGAATTTTATCTCCAATTTTAATATCGTAAGCTTCAATTTTAAATTGTCCGACTTCCGCTTTTGGAAAATAATGTGTTCCTTTTCCAACATACACTTTCTTCTGCGTTGCTGCAGATCCAGGAATATCACTCCACTCACCCAATTCCTGCCCCAGATAATAGCCTGACCAGAAACCGCGATTGTAAACGGTATTCAAATCTTCCATCCAAGCTGCTGTTTTTTCGTTTGAGAAAGTTCCGTCGTAATAAGCATCAATTGCTTCGCGATAGGTTTTGGTTACTGTTGCTACATATTCCGGCGCACGGCCGCGACCTTCTAATTTCAAAACCTGAATTCCTGAATCTATCACCTGATCTAAGAAATCCAGCGTACATAAGTCTTTTGGAGACATCATGTATTCATTATCCAATTCGATTTCAAAACCGGTTTCCTGATCGATAACGGTATATTTTTTTCGGCAGTTTTGTTTGCAAGCGCCACGGTTTGCAGATGAATTATGCGAATGAAGACTTAAATAACATTTTCCTGAAACCGCCATGCACAAAGCACCATGTCCAAAAATTTCGATTTCGACTAAATTTCCGTTTGGACCTTTGATTTGTTCTTTTTCAATCTGCTCAGTGATTTTCTTTACTTGTCTCAAACTCAATTCACGACTTAAAACCATGGTATCAGCAAACAAACTGTAGAATTTTATGGTCTCGATATTGGTTACATTCAACTGCGTAGAAATATGCACTTCCATTGCAATAGACCTCGCCATCGCAATTACAGCCTGGTCAGAAGCGATTACTGCGGTAATTCCAGCTTCTTTGGCTTTATTTAAAAGTGTTTTTACTACCGATAAATCGTGATCGTAAATTATAGTGTTTAAAGTCAAATAACTGCGGACATTTTTAGTTTCGCAGCGATTTGCAATTTCTTTTAAATCATCAATTGTGAAATTTACTGTCGAACGTGCGCGCATATTCAATTGTTCTACACCAAAATAAATAGAATCAGCTCCATTATCGAGCGCTGCTTGAAGTGACTCAAAACTTCCTGCCGGAGCCATGAGTTCAATTTTATTGTTAAGTGTCATTGTAGTTTGCATTCTGTTCTAATGGTCAAAGCCACTGTTTATCCTCATTAGTTTTCAAATCTAGCCATTTAAGCAATGGGCAAAAATAATGTGGATATGCATTACATTTCTATGATATATATCATACTTTATGTTTTAAAAAATTATTTGCAGTGGTTTTTAAAACAAAGCCCACGGCTGAAACCGTGGGCTTTGTTTTAAAATTGGGAAGTATTTTTTCAATTAAAAAATCAATTAATTCCTAATGGAGTTTAGTTGATCAAATGGTATGCATTCCTACTTTGGCAAAAGATCTTTTGCTAATTTACAATTTTATATAATTTATCCGATAAACGAATACGAAATGGAATCTCAAAAGTAACTCGATCTCCTTTTTTTGCAGTGGTATTTGGAGCATTGTTAACAATCATTTTTTCTAGAACCAATTCCTGATCACCAGTAGTTGGGCCAGAAATTAAGATTTTATCACCAACGTTTAATTCTTGGTTTTCAATAGTAAATTGTCCAACTTGTGCTTTTACATAATAATGTTCCGCTTTTCCAAGAAGCACTTTTTTTACTTTTATTTTCTGACGGATATCAGCTTGTTTTTCAGCAGGAGCCAAAGCTGTATCTGTTAATTCACCAGAATGTTTGAATTTTAAGTTTTCTGATTTTCCTTTTCTAAAGACTTTGTTTCCAATTTGTTTTCCAGTTCTCAATCTAACTTGGTCAACCAAAGGCATATGAATAACTTCAAGACATTCTGTTGAGCAGCAGTTTTCCATTGCACTTTTACATTCATCACATTGAATAAAAAGCAAATGGCAACCATCATTCTCACAATTCGTGTGATTGTCGCAAGGTTTTCCGCATTGGTGACATTGCGAAATAATATCATCAGTAATTCTTTCGCCTAGACGATTATCAAATACAAAATTCTTTCCGATGAATTTGCTTTCTAAGCCTTCTTCTTCCAGTTGTTTAGCGTAATTAATAATTCCGCCTTCCAATTGATACACATTTTTGAATCCTTGGTGCTTGAAATAAGCACTAGCTTTTTCACAACGAATTCCACCTGTACAATACATTACCAGGTTTTTATCGTCTTTATGATCTTTAAGCTGTTCGTTGATAATTGGCAGACTTTCTCTGAAAGTTTCAACATCTGGAGTAATCGCACCTTTGAAATGTCCAACTTCACTTTCATAATGATTTCTAAAATCAACCACAATTGTATTTGGATCTTCAAGGATATCGTTAAATTCTTTGGCTTTTAAGTGAACGCCAATATTGGTAACATCAAAAGTTTCATCGTTAAGACCGTCAGCGACAATTTTGTCACGTACTTTGATGGTTAATTTTAAAAAGGAATGGTCGTCATGTTCAACAGCTTCATTCAAACGTATGCCTTTCATGAAGTCGTAAACTTCAAGAGTTGCTCTAAAAGCTTCCAGATTTTCTTCCGGAATACTCATTTGAGCATTTATTCCCTCGTGAGCAACATAAATTCGGCCAAGCGCATCGAGTGCATTCCAGGCAATAAACAAATCGTCGCGAAATTTTTTAGGATCTTGAATTTTGGCATACGCATAGAAAGACAACGTAAGACGTTGTTTACCCGCATCATCGATCATGATGGCTCTTTCTTCTGCGCTTAAAGTGTTGTACAGTTGCATGCTATAAACAGTTTTTAAGTTTAGAATATTTTTTTGCAAAAGTATGCAAAAAGGTTCAAAGTTGCAAAGGCTCAAAGCGACAAAGGTTTTTGCTCAAAGGTGCAAAGGTTCAGAGTTACATAGCAACAAAGATTTTTAAACAATAAACATAAAAAAAAGCACCTAATGGTGCTTTTTGAAATCTTTGTCGCTATGTAACTCTGAACCTTTGTCCCTTTGAATTAACAAAATTCGTTGAAAGCATCTTGCAAGTTCTCAGCAATTAATTCTGCTGGACGACCTTCGATGTGGTGACGCTCTAACATGTGAACCAATTCTCCGTTTTTGAACAAAGCCATAGATGGCGATGATGGAGGAAAAGGAAACATATGTTGTCTTGCAGCATCAACTGCTTCTTTGTCAACACCTGCGAAAACTGTAATTAAGTGATCTGGTTTTTTAGCTCCTTCTAAACTCATTTTTGCTCCCGGACGTGCGTTTCTTGCAGCACAACCACAAACAGAGTTTACAACAACCAAAGTGGTACCTTCAGCTTTGATAGCATTATCTACAGCGTCAGCACTATGTAAATCTTGAAAACCTGCAGCTGTAAGTTCAGCCTGCATTGGTTTTACCATTTCTTCTGGATACATATTTTTATCTTTTAAATTTTACTTTTGATCTGCAAAGTTACAAAGTTTACAAGCAAGAAGTTAATTTGAGCTATAAAGTTTTGTTATAGTTTGATTGTTATTTACTAAACTTCTTTTGATAAGCATGAGTTTAATAATTGTATTATCTTCATTCCTTTCGGTTTTTCTTGTTTAAGACACTCTAAATAGCCACTTTTACCTTATCTGGAAATTGGTAATTGTACTGCTTCAAATAACTTTTTTTAGTTATAAATTGTTGTTTCGTTTTTAAAATTGTCGTTTTTCTTTTTTCCGGAATTTCAATAGTTGAAAGATAACTCGACAAATATTTTTTAAGCAATTGCATATTATCTACCTCAACAGAGTAAATTGCTTTCTTCCCCTCGTTTTTAACAGTTACAAGACTTGCTTTTTTCAATTCTAGTAGATGTTTGGATATTGTTGATTGTGCCAGCGGAATTAAGTCAACAATTTCGCCACAAGTTCTATTGTCTTTTTTCCACAAAAGTGTCATGATCTGAATTCTTGTAGGATGTCCGAGTGCTTTGCAGATTGTTCCAATTGCATTTGTTTCCGTATCAAAATCTAAGCGTTTGCTAATTCCCATAATCAATGTCGTTTTTCGAATTGCAAATTTAGACAGACACACAACTTACGAATCACCTTTAGAAGTCTCAAAAAAACAACAATAAGACATTTTTATTCATACGAAATCGTTATTGTCAAAGGGATGAACGATTTTTGACGATAAAGATTTTAAATCTGAAATAGTAAAAGGAAAATCAAATTTTGAGAAACAAAGCCAATTAAACTAAAACTCTAAACAAAGCCTTAATAAAAGGTATTTTAGGACATTTTAAAATCACTTTAAAATCCTCGATCAAAGTAGTTTCTTCATCCAGAAATTTAAAAATCAATTTCGGATTTCCTTTTTTGAATAAAGATGAAAATATAGAACTTCCCAATTCATTGTGACGATACAGAATATCCAAAAGCAATAAATCGTAAAACCAAAATCTGGATTTTTTATGAAACGCTGTCATTCTGAGCGAAGTCGAAGAATTATTTTGAAGAAATTTCACCAATTCTGAAGACTTTTTATCCGAGTTTTTAAACGTATAACCCGTACTCGCTTTTGTCCATCCGCCAGCTGTACCAATATTGAGAACTCGTTTTGTATTTCTTTTCCAAAACGGAAAACAAGTCATTGGGATGCTTCCCTGCTCCTTTTCCAGAATTTGATACTCTTTTACGCCTAAATTCTTTAAGTAGTTTTGAATTTCGTTTTCATATTCCTCTTTCGGAAGCAATTTTTCAGAAAACAAAGTATATTCAACCAAAGCTTCTGTTTTTGAAGTTGGTAAAACGTATATAAAACGTGTATTTCCTTTTTGTTCTACCGAAAAATCCATAAAAGTTGCCTGTTCCGGATTGAAAATTTCAACTTCACTTTCTACAAACCAACCAATAAAATGCTGTTGCAAAACCGGATACTTCATCTGACTTTCGGCGAAAGCCTTGGTATAAATGCTGTTGAATAAATAATTGCAAGTATATCGGTTCTCTTCTGTTCCGACATAAACATGGGTTTCGAGTTCGTTAATGTCTGTTACTTTCTCATTTAAAAAAGTAATATTGGACTGTTTTGAAATTTCATTCAAAACAAAATTATAAAAGTCTAATCCTCGAATTTGATTGTATTGATAAGGCTTTAAAGCCAAATTGCGATTAAAGTTTTCATTCGCAAATAAAGCAAAATCCCATTTTTTTGAAACAATCGAATTCCAAACCATTTCGTTTTTATCCCAAAAACACCAAGTTCTATCGTTGGTTTTTTTTGAATTTTCATCTAAAAGCAAAATCGATTTATCTGCGAATTTTCCGGACTGAACCATTTTGTAAACGGTCATCAAAGCCGACAAACCTGTTCCGGTAAAAATGTAATCAAAATGTGGAATTTGTGAGGATTGCATTTTCAAAAATAAGCAATTTTATTCTTTCAGTTTTTCTAAAAGCAGTTTAAAATCTTTTGGATTTAAGTAATTATTGTATTGAAGAATGATTTCGTTTTTCTCATTCAAGACACACAAAACCGGATAAACGATTTGATTGTTTATCGTTCCTAATTGAATCGCCAATTCATGAACGCCAACATTATTTCCAGAAGGCTGATATTTAAAAACCCGATTATTAAACGAAATATCTCGTTTTTCTTCAGCATTAAAATTAATAAAATAGAAATCTGAATTTAGCTTTTGAATGATTTCCAGATTCTTAAAAGTGCTGTTTTTCATTTGTTTACAATACACACACCAATCGGTATGTATAAAAATAACCGTTTTTCTTTTTTGAATTTGCTGTAAACTATCAATCGCCTCAAACGGAATACTTTTGAGCTGGCAAAATCCTGTTGAAGATATTCCGAGAAAGAAAATAAGTAGAAATAGCTTTTTCATTTTTGGTTGTTTTTTGCCACAGATTAAAAGGATTAAAATGATTTTTTATCTTCTTATACTTAAGTAGTCAATGTCAGGCTGAGCGTAGTCGAAGTCCACGTCACGTTTACAAGCCTCGGGCTTCGACTACGCTCAGCCTGACAAATGCAAAAAATCCTTTTAATCTGTAAAATCTGTGGCTTTAAATATTCACACAGAATTAATTAGTGGAAATTAGTGTAATTCGTGGCAAAAAATATCATCTCAAATTATACCGCAATCCCAAAAAACCACGAATGGTTTGGTTTTGCCCGTAAACATAAGTCGTATCAAAAGTCAATCCGTATGGATTATCCGATGTTACCAAAACTTTTCCGGCCGAATCGTATTGCACATTTTTATCAAAAGGATCATTTGTTCTCGAAATCAAAAACGGATTATTTTGTTTTGGAGTAAAGTTCAGCAGGTTTTTAATTCCACCATAAATTTCAAAATCTTTCCAGCCTGAATAGGTAAACTGAATATTCTGAATACTATACCAAGGCGATTTCGGGCTTCTCGGATCATTTTCACTCAACAAAGGCAACTTCATCGGACTGTAAACATTTCCCGTATAATCTATTGACAAATTCCAAGGTTGTATTTTGTACGAAATGCTCCAGGTTCCTGTAAACTTTTCTGTTAGAAACGGCGTTTCAGAAATTCCGTCTTGTACATTTTTGTTGTCCAGCACTGTCGCGCCGAGAATAAATTTTAAACCTGAATTCAAATTAAGGTCAATATTGGTGCTGATTCCCTGACTTAGCGCATAACCGTTTATGTTGTCATAAATGATTTTATTAGGATCGGTTTCATAATCGGAAATAATTTTATTGCTGAATCTGGTGTAAAAAGCCGTAGTTTCAATTCCCATAAAAGTGCCGTTATCAAAATTTATTTTCTGAATATAATTCAGATTGACGTTCACCGATTTTTCAGGTTTTAAATTATTGGCAATCACAACATCTCGCGAACCTGTAAGCGCGGCGTGATCTTCTGTAAATAAATTTACAACACGAAATCCAGTTCCGGCATTTAACCTGAAAATGGTGTTTTCACTTGCCTTCAATCGATACGCAAATCTTGGAGTCAAAATCGAACCGTGAATCGAGTTATAATCGTAACGCATTCCCAACAAAACTTGACTTTTGGGCGACAACGTAATTTCATCCTGAACAAAGATTCCGGGAAGCCACGTACTTTCAGGTTCTTTTGTTGCCGTTGTATTATCGTCATAATACGTGTATCGGCTGGCAATTCCGGCAAGAAGATCATTTCTTCCCAGCTTTTTATCCCACGTTAATTGCAGAAAACCAATTTTCTGATTCGCGATATACGACGTTGTTCCGTAACGGCTGTCCTGATAATGTACATTTCCGGAGAACGAAAGCATCAGTTTTTCCTCAAAAGGCAATTGATAACTTCCGATTAATTCTCCTCTTTTGGTATAAATACTTTCGCCGTAAATTTCGTCGCCTCCGCGAAAGCGCTTTTCCCAACGCACATCTCCGCCCCAGCGATCCTCGTACATTCCGCGCGCTGCGATCGTAAAAAGGCGATTTTCTTTTCGCTGAAAACTCCATTTATTAAAAATCGAAATTCTTTCAGAAAGCGTAACATCCGTAAAATTATCGTGGTCTTTGTCAATCACCTGATCGTAATTAAAGTAATTAACGCCCAAAAGTGTAGTTGCTTTTTTTCCCACTTTAAACTTCATTCCCAAATCAAGATTACTTTCAAAATAAGAGGTTGTAAAATAATCAGCAGAAAAAACAGGCGCATTGGTTGGATTTTTAGTGATAATGTTGATTAAACCTCCAACCGCTTCACTTCCGTACAAAGACGAAGCCGGACCTTTTACAATCTCGATCCTTTCGACAAGCGAATTCGGAATTCCCGACAATCCATAAACTGTCGAAAGACTGCTCACAATTGGCATTCCATCAATCAAAACCAAAGTATACGGGCCTTCGAGTCCGTTTATGTGAATATCGCCCGTATTGCAAACCCCACAATTAAGTTGAGGCCGAACGCCATTTATATTTTGAAGCGCATCGTAAATACTTGCCGTTGGGTTTTTCTTAAAGAAAGTCGGCGAATAAACCTCAACGGGAACAGCACTTTCTAAACGTTTTACGGGTTTTAAAGTTCCTGAAACCACGACTTCGTTTAACTCGTTGTTGTCTTCTTTTAATTCAAAATCGAGAATTAGATTTTCATTTTCTAAAAGGGATATTTTTTGGGTTTGAGATTTGAAACCATTCGCAGTTACTTGAATTTTATAGTTTCCTTGTGGAATATTTTCTAGTTTGTAGTTTCCCAAACTATCCGTTTGAGTTTTAAAATCGGTATTGATCAATTTGATATTAATCTCAATTGAAGGATTTTCACAAGTCACTTTTCCAGAAATGGTTTGCGAATAGGTGGCTTTCGCCGAAATTAAGAATAATATCGAAAATAAATATTTCATTGTTGTAAAATTAATTTTAGACAAATCTAAAAATTAAATTCGACAAATAATGTTTCTAATGCTAAAAAGTTTAAAATGAATAATTAAACCATATAAGTTATATAAGAAAATGTAAGTTTAGTTTAAATGAACTTATATAACTTATATGGTTTAAAATTACGCAAAACTTTCGTCAATCAATGTTTTGTTGATACTTGCTCCCGCGAAAGAACCGGAAGAAACCGCCATTGCTACAGATCTTGCCTGAATAGAATTGTCTCCGCTGGCATAAATTCCATCAATGTTTGTTTTCTGCATCATATCTACTTTTATCAAACCTGTTTCTGTCAATTCGCAACCTAAAGCTTCCGGTAGTGGGCAATGTTGCTCAAAAGGAAGTCTTGCATAAATGGCTTTCACTTCAATTTTTGATTTGTTTTTGAAAATGATGTTTTGAATTTTTCCATTTTCATGAAAGAAAGAATCAATTTCATCTCCAACAATTTCGATATTATGCTTTTGAAGGATTTTAGTTTGTTCTGAAGTTAAAGTTGATTTTTCGTTGGTAACTAATTTCAACTCTTTTGTCCAGTTTGAAATCATTTTTACAAATTCAAACCCGATTTCCCCATTGGCAATAATAGCGGTTTTCTCAGCTTTCACTTCATAACCGTGACAGTACGGACAATGCAAAACCGAAATTCCCCAACATTCTGCAAACCCAGGAATATTCGGAATTAAATCTCTAACTCCGGTTGCGAACAATATTTTTTTCGCAGTAAATAAAAATCTCGATTCAGTATTTACTTCAAAACCTGATTCTGTTTTGATTGCACTTATTGCAAGTCCATTATAAAACTGAACAGTATCGTATAAATCAACTTGTATTTTGGCTTTCGCCGAAATTACAGCCGGAACTTCACCGTCGTGTGTGATGAAATTATGAGAATGAGGTGTTTGTCTGTTGCAAGGCAATCCGCTGTCTATAACCAAAACCTGACGCAAAGAACGTCCTAAACTCATCGCGGCGGATAATCCGCTGTAACTTCCTCCAATAATTATTACTTCAAAATGTTTCTGATCTTTCATAGCATTATTTTTTATGTGATTCGTAGTTTAAAAAGTGACCGATTATCATTCCGATGCCTCCAATAAAAATCAAATCAAGATGAATGTCCAGAAATATTTCTGTTAAAACGCTAATCCAAATTAGCGCCATTGAAACTGTAAGCAAAACAGCTACTATTAGAGTTGAATTTTTGACTATTTTTACAATTGCAAATAATCCAATTGTGGCAAATATTAAATCAATAAAATGATTGTGAATTAACCCGATTGGCAAAATTGTAAGCAGTGGAAAAATGAGACAATGTACCAAGCAAATTGATGCACTCGAAATTCCTAAAATATCGTAAAGACGTGTCGTAGTTTTCTTCATTTCTTGTATATTTGCTTAACGCAATTTTGTTGCAAATATACAGAGATTTTATAAATTGCAACTATGTTGCGATAATATTTTTTTATACATTATCATGAAAACGACAAGAAACACCACAGCAAAGATGGCCGTTACGCAGATTCTTAAGGAATCTAAAACTGCGCTTTCTCATAGCGAAATTTATAAACTTACTCAGGACTTATGTGATCGCGTTACCATTTATAGAATACTTGATCGTTTAGTAAATGATGATATAGTACATAAAATTGTTGATCTTGACGGAACAGTAAAATATGCAAAATGCCATCATTCACATCCGGTTCATATACATAATCACGCCCATTTTAGCTGTGAAAATTGTCATGAAATTACCTGTCTTGAAAATGTAAAACCGAGTTATATTTTACCTCATAATTATAAAGTAAATGATATCAATTTTACGCTTTCCGGATTATGTCCGAAATGTTTAAATTCTAACATTTAACTTTTAGACTTGTCTAAAAATATTGTTGAGCGAATATAATTTTTCTTTATATTTGGTAAATCAATATTTTAAGAATGTCCAAATCATTAGAAGAAGTTCACGAATCTGTTTCTACAGAACATAAAAAAACAGGATTTAGAAAAATTTTAGCCTTTTTAGGCCCAGCATATTTAGTAAGCGTTGGCTATATGGATCCCGGAAACTGGGCAACCGATATTGCCGGCGGAAGTCAGTTTGGTTATACGCTGGTTTGGGTTTTGCTAATGAGTAATCTTATGGCGTTGCTACTTCAAAGCTTAAGTGCGCGCCTCGGAATTGTTACGCAGCGCGATCTTGCGCAGGCGTCTCGAGAAACCTATTCCAAATACATTAACTACATTTTATACTTTTTGGCTGAAATTGCTATTGCAGCCTGTGATCTAGCCGAAGTTCTCGGAATGGCAATTGGTATTAATCTCTTATTTGGGATTCCGCTTCTCGAAGCGGTTCTAATTACCGTTCTAGATACCTTTTTATTACTTTTCCTAATTAATAAAGGAATTCGTAAAATGGAAGCTTTCATTATTGCTTTGGTCGCGATTATTGGCTTTTCTTTTATTTTCGAAATGATTTTTGCCGAGCCAGAAATGCATAAGGTTCTGGAAGGGCTTATTCCGTCAATTCCAAACTCTGCTGCTTTGTATATCGCAATCGGAATTATTGGTGCAACGGTTATGCCTCACAATCTTTACTTACACTCCTCTTTGGTGCAGACCAGAAAATTTGACAGAACTCCAGCCGGAATCAAACAGGCTTTAAAATATAATTTCATCGATTCTACAATTGCATTAAATCTTGCTTTTTTTGTAAATGCTGCCATTTTGATTCTTGCCGCGGCGACTTTCCACAGAAATGGAATGTTTGAAGTTGCCGAAATACAGGATGCACATAAATTTCTGGAACCTCTTTTAGGAACCAAATGGGCACCAACTTTATTTGCCGTTGCCTTAATTGCGGCGGGGCAAAGTTCTACTGTTACCGGAACATTAGCAGGACAAATCGTAATGGAAGGTTATTTGCATTTTAGAATTCAGCCTTGGGTGCGTAGAATTATAACACGCCTTATTGCGATCATACCAGCCGTAATCGTGATTTTAATTTATGGTGAAGGTGTAACAGGAAAATTATTAATTCTAAGTCAGGTAATTTTGAGTTTGCAATTGGGTTTTGCGATTATTCCGCTGATTCATTTTGTGAGCGACAAATCGAAGATGAATGGTTTTCATATTTCTAAAACTACGCAGGTTGTTTCCTGGATTATTGCAGCGATAATTGTTTCGCTAAATGCGAAATTGGTTTATGATGAAATTACCTCTTGGCTTGAAAATTCTAGTCATCCGATAGTTTTATGGTTAACGGTTGTTCCGCTGGCTTTTGGCTTTTTAGGTTTGCTTCTTTATATTGTATTTAAACCGTTTATTACAAAAGCGAAAGTGATTGTAAATCATTCTCCGCACAACTTAAAGCTGAAGTTTACGCCAAAAGAAAGTCAAAGCGTAAAAAACATTGCGATTTCGGTCGATTTCTCGAATGCTGATGAAGCAGCATTAAACAGAGCTTTTGAATTGGGAGGAATTGAAGCAAAATATACTTTAATACATATTGTTGAAACGGTCGGCGCGCTGATGTACGGCGTTCATGTACACGATCACGAAACCACAATCGACGAAAAGCTTTTACTCGAATATAAAGAAATGCTGACGGAGAAAGGTTTCAAGATAGAAACAGAACTCGGTTTCGGAAAACCAAACACCATAATTCCGAAAATCATTAATGAAGGTAATTTTGATATTCTAGTTATGGGAACTCACGGCCACACTGGTTTAAAAGATATTATTTTTGGAACAACAGTCGATAAATTGAGACATAAAATTTCTATACCTTTGTTGATTGTTAAATAAAAGCTACTAAGTGGCTAAGGTGCTAAGCTTCTAAGGTTTTCTAATCTTTACGCTTTAAAAACTTAGAACCTTAGCAGCTCAGAACCTTAGAATCTTAAAAAGAAATGACTTTCTCAGAAGAAAACTACTTAAAAGCGATCTATCATCTTACTGCTTCTCTGGAAACAGAAGTAAGTACAAATTCTATTGCCGAAATGATGGAGACAAAAGCTTCATCGGTTACGGATATGTTGAAAAAATTGGCTGATAAAGACTTAGTTAACTATAAAAAATACCAAGGGGTATCTCTAACGGAAAACGGAAAACTGGCTGCAAAGATGATTGTTAGAAAACATCGTTTGTGGGAAGTTTTTTTGGTGGAGAAACTAAATTTCAGCTGGGATGAGGTTCACGATATTGCAGAACAATTGGAGCACATTAAATCGGAACAACTGATTAATCGTTTGGATGATTTTCTTGGAAATCCGACTGAAGATCCACACGGAGATCCGATTCCGGATGCAAACGGACGTATTGTTAAGATTGAAAAACAATTACTTTCTGAATTGAATGAAAATCAGATTGGTGTTTGCGTGGGCGTAAAAGATACTTCTTCGGAGTTTTTGAAATATCTGGACAAACAGGAAATTGCTTTGGGTTCTAAAATCGAATTTCTTTCTAAAGAATCTTTCGATTTATCGGTAAAAATAAAAGTAGATGGAAGAGAATTGTCTATTTCTAATAAAATTGCTTCTAATTTGTTTGTGAAGCTAGTTTAATTACTTATGAATTCTATTCTGTTTTATATCCTTCTTCAAATTCCTCTTTTGTGGATTATTATGAAACAAGATCAATTACATAAGCCATTTTTGTTTCTAAAGTTTTTATCCATTTCATTAATTCTAATGCTTGCAGGAATTCTCTTTTTATATAAAAAGAATTCTCCAGCTCAAGAATTAAGCTATTTTGGTTCTCAAACTTCTTTTATATTTTTGATTTTATATAGAATCATCAGAGATGTTTATTACCCAATTTTTCTAAGAGAACCTGAATTTTCAAAAAAACCAAAACATCGAATAGACATTATTCCCACTGTCATTGTTTTTGCAGGAACAATTGCCCTTCCATTTGTTTTTGATACTTATGTAACTCAAGTGTTTTTAAAATAAATTAAACTATTCCCTTTTCAATCATTTCCAACATCACCGGCGAAGCATTTTTAAATGTTGGCGGTTGTTCGATAATACTTCCTGCATTTTTCTTATTTACTTTGAATGTCACATCATTATCTGTTGTAAACAAAAGTGCCGTTAAAAATGGGTTTTTAATATAAGTTCCTAAAACCAATAAAGCTTCGTCTAAAGTGTGAATGCTTTCGATTTCTTCGGTTTTATATCTTGTTGTTAGTGAAATAGAATAGGTATCATCTTCATTCAAAACCAATCTGAAATAGATGTTTTTGATTTCGGTATCGCCCATGGTTTTGGCCAAAGTCAATTTTGCGAAAGTTCCGGCTTGGATGCTTTCTTTAACTCGTTCACAAAAAAGGGCAAATATTGGTTCGTACATTTTTTTTAAGTTGGTAAGGTTCTGAGATGCTAAGGTTCTAAGTTTTTAAATCCTTTGCTTATTAATTATTTAACCGCAAAGTTCGCAAAGATTTACGCAAAGACACAAAGAAATTAAAAAAAACTTAGCGTCCCTTGCATAATGTCTTGCGAACTTTGTGGTTAAGAAAAATTTATTTTCCTGTAAACTCCGCTTTACGTTTTTCTAAAAATGCTGTAGTTCCTTCTTTAAAATCCTGAGTTCCGAAACATTTTCCGAATGATTTTATTTCGGTATCAAAACCATTTTTACCATCTGTAAAGTTGGCATTTATAGATTTTATTGCTCTGCTAATCGCGAAAGGAGCATTTTTAATAATTTTTTGAGCAAGTACTTTTGTAAAAGATAATAGTTCTGTTTGCGCTACTACATGGTTTACCAAACCGTATTGTTTTGCATCTTCAGCAGAAATCATTCCGGCTGTCATGATCATTTCCATTGCACGGCCTTTACCTACTAATTGTGGTAAACGCTGCGTTCCTCCGTAACCTGGAATCAAACCTAAACTTACTTCTGGAAGTCCCATTTTTGCATTATCTGATGCTACTCTAAAATGACAAGCCATCGCTAATTCTAATCCCCCTCCAAGCGCAAAACCATTCACGGCAGCAATAACGGGTTTCTTTAAATTTTCGATATAATCAAATAATGATTCCTGACCTTCGGCTGCTAATTGAGCACCTTCAACAATCGTGTAATTCGCAAATTCTGCAATATCAGCTCCGGCTACAAATGCCTTTTCTCCCATTCCAGTCAATATAATTACGCGAACGTCGTTGTTCTTGCCTAATATTTTTATCGCTTTATTTAAATCGCTGATCGTTGCTTTGTTTAAAGCATTCAGTTTTGTTGGGCGGTTTATGGTAACAACCGCAATATTTTCTTCAATAGAAATTAAAAGGTTTTCGTAATTCATGACGGTTCTTTTAGGAGTTTGTGATAGGCAAAGAAACTATAAATGTAGTTCCTTTTCCGTAAGTTGACTCAAAGGTAATTGTTCCTTTGTAATTTTCGATGATGTTTTTAATAATTCCTAAACCAAGTCCCATTCCGCTGGTTTTGGTGGTGAATTTAGGTTCAAAAATTCTGCCGGTATCCATTTTCTGAATTCCGATTCCGTTATCTTTTACTGCAATTTCAACATTATTGTTTCTTCGCATTACAGTAACTAAAATCGATTTATTAAACTGGCTTTCGGGAATTGCCTGAGTCGCATTTTTAACCAAATTGGTAATGACACGAATCAATTGCGTTCGGTCCATTTTTGAAATAATCTCCGCTTCAGGACTTTCAAAAACAATATATTCTTCATTAAAGATATCCAGCGCTAATTCTACAACCTCAACAACATTCAAGGTTTCGTTTTGCTGTGCCGGCATCGAAGCAAAATTTGAAAACGCAGAAGCTACAGCGGTCATGGTATCAATCTGCTGAATTAAAGTTTCTGAGTAATCATTCATTTTTTGCTTTACTTCTGGATCTGTGGGATCAAACTTTCGCTGAAAACTCTGCACCGTTAAACGCATCGGCGTAAGCGGATTTTTAATTTCGTGTGCTACTTGTTTTGCCATTTCGCGCCAAGCTTCTTCTCTTTCACTTTGTGCTAATTTTATGGCACTCGTTTCCAGTTTATCTACCATTCCGTTGTAAGCTTTAATCAAGAAATTAACTTCTTTACTATTGGCTTCCAAAACGATTTTTTCGTTTTTCTGATCCAGATTGGTTTCTTCTAAACGATCAGAAATAGTTTTAAGCGATTTTGTAATATATGTAGAAAGAAAATATGCTAATGCAAAAGCCACAATCAACATAAAAGAATACACTTGGCTTAAACGAATCAGGAAAGTATTTAATTCATTGTCATAATAACCATCGTCTTCTAAATATGGAAGATTTAAAACGCCAAGGGGTTTAAACTTTTCGTCTTTTATTAAACTATACGAAGATCTGTTCTTAACGCCGTCGATAGTTTTAATATCTACAAATCGTTTTTCTATAGAAGAACGAACCAATTTTAGAATAAATGCCGGAATTGGCGGCGGTGCTTTATCTACAGCAAAAGATTCTTTTGAGGATTTTAATAATTTTCCGTCAAGGCTGTAAATGTTGATTTCGATTTTATGAATCTGTGCTAATTCGTGGATTTTATCTTTGAAGATTAAATCTAAATTTGCGGTTTTCAGCGGATATGTTGTAGTTGAAAGTACATAATTGATATGTTCTTTTACCGCATTTTCTTTTCGCTCTAAACGTTCCTGATGATATTCTTTGGCTTCGGTTTTAAATTGAATAATAGAAATCGAAGCCAATAAAAAAGATGCCACAACAATCAATACAATCATCGACAGGAAAATCCTGGTACGTAATGAAAGCATCGACATTTTGAAGTTTAGCATAATTTTTTGTTTTATTTGTTTCAGGTTTCAGGTTAACGCTGCGTATGACAACTTGAAACTTGAAACCTGAAATTAAAAAACTATTTCTTTTCTCTAATTCTCTTGTAAAAACGGAATCCCAGCATAATTAAAATCGAGAATAAAAAGATTCCTACTACACCGTAAATCCAGTTGATTGCATTTTTTAAAACTACTAAAAATACAACAGCAAATAAAATAATAGTTGCACCTTCATTCCATAAACGCATGAAGTTGTTGGTATATTTTACTTCATCATTTTGCAATTGTTTGAAAATCTGATGGCATTTTCCGTGGTATAAATATAAAAGGAAAACGAAACATAATTTTACGTGCATCCAGGGCATTTTGAGCCAGGCATTTCCTAAATCTGTAAAAAGCAACATCCAAAAAGCAAAAATACTCGCCAAAACTGCCGACGGCCAAGTAATAATATACCACAAACGGTACGTCATAATTTTGTATTGCGCTTGCAGAATTTCCTTTTCAGGAGAAGGTTTTTCGTTGGCTTCGATTTGATAAACGAATAAACGAACAATATAAAATAATCCTGCAAACCAAGTGATTACAAAAATTAAGTGCAGTGATTTTAAGTAGTTATAGTATTCCATTATTATTTGTTTCAAGTTTCAGATTTCAGGTTTCAGGTTTCAGGTTATCAACTTTGAGATAACTTGAAACCTAAAACCTGAAACAAAATATTATTTCGCCCATTCATTAATCCAATTCCCAACAGTTTCGCACCATTCGTCGTCGTCGTTTAAACATGGAACTGCAAGAAACTCTTCTCCTCCTTTTGCTTCAAAATCTTCTTTGGCACGCATGGCGATTTCTTCTAAAGTTTCTAAACAATCAGAAACGAAAGCTGGAGTTACAACCGCCAGTTTTTTAATTCCTTTTGCAGGCATTTTATCAATTTCGATATCGGTATAAGGTTCTAACCATTTATCTCCCGCTAATCTTGATTGAAAAGTCAGACTGTATTTATCTGCAGGAATATCTAATAACTTTATAACCTGTCTTGTAGTTTCGTAACATTGGTGACGATAACAGAAATCGTGCGCCGGAGATGGCGTGTTACAACAAGAACCATCAATTTTACAATGTGATTTTGTTATGTCTGTTTTTCGGATATGACGTTCGGGAATTCCGTGGTACGAAAACAATAAGTGATCGTAATCAAATCCAACTAAATGTTTCTTAATTGAATCAGCCAGGTTTTTGATATAATCCGGTTTGTTGTAAAATGCCGGAACATCTGTAAAAGTCATTTCAGGGAATTTCTTTTTTCTGATTTCTTCCGCTTTAACTAAAATCGTCAAAGTCGAAGCCATTGCATATTGTGGATAAAGTGGAAAAAGCAAAACTTCTGTAACGCCTTTGTCTTTTAATTCCTGAAGCCCTTTTTCGATAGTCATACTTCCGTAACGCATTGCCAAAGCAATCGGAACGTTTACTAAAGGCTGTACTTTTTTCTGCATTCTTTCAGAAAGTACTACCAATGGCGAACCTTCATCCCACCAAATTTTTGCATACGCATGTGCCGATTCTTCCGGTCTTTTTCTTAAGATAATACCGCGAACCAATAATGCTCTCAATAAATACGGAACATCAATTACGTATTTATCCATTAAAAATTCATCTAAATATGGTTTTACATCTTTTGGTGTTGGACTTTCCGGAGAACCTAAGTTTACTAATAATACGCCTTTCATTATGTTTTTGCTTTGAGCTTTAAGCTTTTATTTGTTTTTAAAATTTTCTGCAAAAGTAGGTTTGGTACTTTATTAGAAATATGATAATTGTTACTTTTTATTTATTGTTGAATATTCAAAATTGATTTATACCGTTTGCTAGATTTCACGCAGATATTACAGATTAAAGCAGATCTACACAGATTAATTAGTGGAAATTCGTGAAATTCGTGGCAAAAAAACCTTTATACATTCGCATTAATCGACATCAAATACTTTTTCGGAGTTGTGGCAAATTTTTTCTTGAAGGCCGCTATAAAGTGACTTCCGGTGCTGTATCCGATTTTCAATCCTACTTCGTTTACATTATAAGAACCGCTGTCCAGAAGTTTTCGGGCGAAATCCATTTTATAATCAAATAGAAACCCATAAACGGTGTCGCCGTAAATTTGTTTGAAACCCATTTTTAGTTTTTTCAGATTCAAACCAATTTCATCTGCCAGTTCCTGCAATCCGGGCGGTTCAGCCATATTGGCGATGATAATTTCTTTGGCTTTTCTGATCTTTAAAACATTGTCTTCATCAATCAAAAACGGACATTGTTCTGCATTTGGATCTTCAGTTCTGTTGAAATACAAACTCAGCAATTCATATCCTTTTCCTTTATAATAAAGGTTTTTTATGGATGGATGAAGATTATAATGAAACAACTGACTCAGCACAATCGCCATTGACGGACTGATATTTCCTTCGTTATAATATTTCTTGTCCTTATTATCAGCACTTAAAAAAGTAATGTAATCGGCTTCGGAAGAAAACAACGCGTGAAATTTCTTGATAGAAACAATAACAGAAATCGCCCAGGAGTTTGGAGCCAATTCTAAATTAAGCGGTAATTCTTTCTGCGGATTGTATAAAAGCAATGATTTTTCTTCTTTCAATTCTAAAGCATAACTTCCTTGATTGAATAAAAATTTAGCATTACCTTTTATACCGAAGTGAAACTGTATCAGACCAGTACCCACAATTTCGTGCTGTGCTGAAAAAGGCTCGAGACCGTCGTTTTGAAAACGGATCAGCGTAAAGTCGTCTTCAATTTTTATAATTTCCTGAGAACCCATAGCGATATTTTTTTAAAACTAAAATCGAATCAAAAGCAAAATGTTATTTAGAATCGCTCTAAACAAACCCTTTGTAACCAATTGATTTTGCTACAAAAATACTTCTTTTTACTCAAAAACACCTATTTAGGTTTAAAAAAACATCCAGCGACATAAATAGTACTTTGAGCGTTACTTTTATCAAAGGTATAGTAATAATTTTGTTGCACTTTTTAGAAAGTGAATTTATGGAAAACAATAACGTACCGAAACATCTTTATTTTTACTCAGTTGGTCTGAGTTATAAAAAAGCGGATGCTGAGGTAAGAGGTCAATTTAGTTTGGATGCTGTAGCGAAAACGCGTTTGCTGGAACAAGCTAAAACGGAAGGAATAGAAAGCTTAATTGTTACTTCGACTTGCAACAGAACCGAGATCTACGGTTTTGCAGAACACCCATTTCAATTAATAAAACTTATTTGTGATAACAGCAACGGTTCTGTCGATGCTTTTCAAAAAGTGGGTTTTGTATATAAAAATCAGGAAGCGATTAATCATATGTATCGCGTAGGAACAGGATTGGACAGTCAGATTCTTGGTGACTTCGAAATCATTTCTCAAATCAAAACCAGTTTTGCGCATGCAAAATCAATGGGTTTGGCGAATGCTTTTACAGAAAGATTGGTTAATTCTGTTATTCAGGCGAGTAAAAGAATAAAAACAGAAACAGAAATTAGTTCCGGAGCAACTTCGGTTTCTTTTGCATCTGTTCAATACATTCTTAAAAATGTTGAGGATATCAGCAACAAAAATATCTTACTGTTCGGAACCGGAAAAATCGGAAGAAATACTTGCGAAAATCTGGTTAAACATACTAAAAACGAACACATTACTTTAATCAACAGAACAAAAGACAAAGCTGAGAAACTAGCAGGAAAACTGAATCTGATTGTTAAAGATTATTCTGAATTACACTTAGAACTTCAAAAAGCCGATGTTGTTGTAGTTGCTACAGGCGCACAAAACCCAACGGTTGACAAAGCCATTTTAAATCTAAAAAAACCTTTATTGATTTTAGATTTATCGATACCGAAAAACGTTCACGAAAATGTGGAGGATTTGGAAGGCGTAACTTTAATCCACATGGATTATTTGTCTCAGTTGACAGATGAAACTTTAGAAAACAGAAAGTTACACATTCCGGCTGCAGAAGCAATTATCGAAGAAATCAAAGAGGAATTTGTGGTTTGGATGAAGGGACGCAAATTTGCTCCAACCATAAATGCTTTAAAAGAAAAACTGAATGCTATTAAAACTTCAGAATTAGATTTTCAAAGCAGAAAAATTAGAGATTTTAATGAGGAACAAGCTGAAATCATCAGCAATAGAATCATTCAGAAAATCACTACTCACTTCGCGAATCATTTAAAAGACGACGACACGATGGTTGACGAAAGCATCGAATGGATCGAAAAAGTCTTCAAAATAAAAGCATCATAAAAAACATAAAATTTTAAACCATATAAGTGATATAAGTTCATATTAAAAAGCTTTGCTGATCAGTTTTGCGCAAACTATATCTAAAATGAACTTATATAACCTTATATGGTGAAATTAAAAAACATGGCTGAAAAAACAATCAGAATAGGAACGCGTGATAGCGAATTGGCTCTTTGGCAGGCTCATACTGTTGAAAAACAACTAAACGATTTAGGTTATAAAACTTCGATTGTTGCTGTAAAATCTCAGGGAGATATAATTCTGGATAAACCACTTTACGAATTGGGCATTACCGGAATTTTCACCAAAACGCTTGACATCGCTATGATAAATGGTGATGTTGATATTGCTGTGCATTCTATGAAAGATGTTCCGACGGCTTTACCAAAAGGAATTGTTCAGGGAGCTGTTTTAGAAAGAGCCAATGTTCTGGATATTTTAGTTCACAAAGGAAATCCTGATTTTACAAATCCAAGTACTATTGCAACCGGAAGTCTGCGTCGTCAGGCACAATGGTTTAATAAATATCCAAATCATACCGTTGTTGATTTACGCGGAAACGTAAATACGCGTATGCAAAAATTACAAGACAATAATTGGGATGGAGCTGTTTTTGCCGCTGCAGGTTTGGAACGCATTAACCTAAAACCGGAAAATGTTATTGATCTGGATTGGATGATTCCGGCGCCGGCACAAGGGGCGATGTTAGTCGTAGCAATGGAAAATGACAATTACACATTGGACGCTTTATCGCAACTGAATCATATTGAAACTGAAATCTGTACTTATATTGAACGTCAGTTTTTAAGAACGTTGGAAGGCGGTTGTACTGCGCCAATCGGAGCTTTGGTACATTATAATGAAGATGAAGACACGCTTGATTTTCAAGGTGTTTTACTTTCTGTTGATGGAAAACAAAAACTGGAAATCAATAAAAAGGTTGATATTTCTGAATGGAAGAAATTAGGTTTTCATGCTGCTCAGGAAATTTTGAATAATGGCGGAACTGAACTGATGCAGACAATTAAAGATTCTTTGAAGAAATAATGGCAAAATCAATTCAAATAGTATCTACTAAAAAATTATCTCCTCTTCATAAACAAGAGCTAATGAAATATGGCGTTGAAGTAATCGAAGCCGATTTCATTAAAACCGAAAACAAACCTTTCGAATTAAAAAACATTAACGAAAATTTGATTTTTACCAGTCAAAATGCGGTTCAAAGTGTTTTAAAAGATCCAAATGTTGAAAAACTAAAAAGCAAAAATGTATACTGCGTTGGCTTAAAAACAAAAGCACTTTTAGCGGATAATGGATTTAACGTTATTGCGTATACAGGTTATGCTTCAGATTTGGCTGAAATTATCACTTTGATTTATGGAAGTGAGAGTTATACTTTTTTCAGTGGAAATTTAAGAAGAGATACTTTGCCGGAAGCTTTGAAAGAAGCCGGAATTAAATTCAATGAAATTCAGGTTTACGAAACTTCTTTACAGCCTCAAAAAATAAAAGCAAATTCAGAGGCGCTTTTGTTTTTTAGTCCGTCTGGAGTAAAAAGTTACCTGAAAGACAATACCATACAAAAACAAATCTGTTTCTGCATTGGTGAAACCACAGCAGAAGCTTTATCAAAAATCACTAAAAACATCATTATCGCAGATCAACCCACAATTGAAGATGTGATAGAAGATGTAATTCAAGAATATAAATAAAAACCTTTGCAACTTTGTCACTTTGTGACTTTGCAACTAAAATAAAAAACATGTTAAAAAACGACCTATTTTTAAAAGCATTAAAAGGAGAAACTGTTCAACGTCCGCCAGTATGGATGATGCGTCAAGCTGGAAGATATTTGCCGGAATTTATCGCTTTGCGTGATAAATATGATTTCTTCACCCGTTGCCAGACTCCAGAATTGGCTGCAGAAATCACAGTTCAGCCTATTCGCAGAATTGCTCCAGATGCTGCAATTTTATTCTCGGATATTTTGGTAGTGCCACAAGCAATGGGAATTGAAGTTTTAATGAAAGAAAATTTTGGTCCGTTTTTACCAAATCCTATTCGTTCTATGGCAGACGTTCATAGAGTTTATGTTCCAGACATTCAGGAAAGTTTAGGTTATGTAATGGATGCCATTAAATTGACTAAAGAAATGCTGAACGACGAAGTGCCGTTAATTGGTTTCGCTGGTTCGCCTTGGACAATTTTCTGCTATGCTGTTGAAGGAAAAGGTTCTAAAAGTTTTGATACTGCAAAAGGTTTCTGTTTTTCAAACCCGGCTGCAGCGCATACTTTATTGCAAAAAATTACAGACACTACAATTTTATACTTAAAAGAAAAAGTAAAAGCAGGTGTTGATGCTGTTCAGATTTTTGATTCTTGGGGAGGAATGCTTTCTCCTGTTGATTATCAGGAATTTTCATGGAAATACATCAACCAAATCGTTGAAGCTTTGGCAGATCATGCTCCGGTAATTGTTTTCGGAAAAGGATGTTGGTTTGCTCTTGGTGAAATGGCAAAAAGTCGTGCTTCTGCGCTAGGTGTTGACTGGACTTGTTCTGCAAGAAATGCACGTTACCTTTCTGGCGGAAATATCACACTTCAAGGAAATTTTGATCCGTCAAGATTGCTTTCTCCGATTCCGACTATCAAGAAAATGGTTCACGAAATGATCGACGAATTCGGAAAAGATAAATATGTTGTGAATCTTGGTCACGGAATTTTACCAAATATTCCTGTAGATCATGCTAAAGCGTTTATTGACGCTGTTAAGGAATACGGACAATAATAAGTATACAGTATTCGGTCGCAGTTTTACATTTGAAAACTGCGACGAAAATTGTAATCGAAATAAACATGGCACAAAAAAATATCACTTCTGAAACAGATGAAATTGGTATTAATTTCATTGCATTTAATATTATTATTCTTTTTGTTTTTATAATTTGGTGGTTCAATGTAATCAGCGCTTTTGGTTTCGGTAATTATTCTTTATCTGGCGAAAAGCAAATGTTTGAGATATTCCTTTATAATGTTGGCTCATTTGTTTTACCACTATTATATACTTTTTATATTTTGGCTCATATTCAATATGCGAAGATTAAAAAGCAGTCTTTATATTTTAAACTTATCGGATTAGCGTGGCTACCAACGATAATTATAATTGTAATCTATATTTATTTTCAGTTAACGATAGACAATCGGGTATATTTCGAATAAAAACAAACAACAATGCTCAATAAAGGTTTAAGAGACGAAGAAAAAATTAGAATTGATAACGTTCTTAAAACGTTACGAACTATCGTTTTTGTACCTCAACCTTTAAACAACGCTGAAAAAATCAACATTGAAAATCAACTAAAAGATTTCGGTTTAAACATTGAAACTTTAGTTGCATATTCAAATGAAGAATTAATCGAATTATTACTTCGACTTCATTTTGATTTTGATCATTTAGAACAATTTGCTGATTTTCTGATGGAATTTTCTAAAGCCGAAGATTTCAATTTTCAAGATAAAGCTTTACACATTTATCAATATATTCAGCAGGAAAGCAAAGTTTTTTCTTTTGGAATAAATGCTAAAATCGCTTCTGCTAAAAACAAATAAAAATGAGTTTTACAGATTGGAAAACAGACCGAATTGAAAACATTCTACCCGAAGAGTTTTATAATCTAATTGATAAGAATAGAAATCATATTGCGAAAACTTTTCCTTTAACACTCGTCAATTCTGATTCTTTAGAGAAAGCAAAAGATTTTATTGCATATAATTCTGATAAAGAGAAAAATAAAGAAGGCTTTTTCTTTTTTGCCAGAAACATTAAAACAAATGACCTAATTGGTTATTTATGTGTAAAAACCATAGATTACCGCATTTCTAAATGTGAGTTTGGTTATTTTGTTGACGAAGATTATCAAGGAAAAGGCATTACATCCCGATTGGTATCTGATGCATTAGATTTCTGTTTTAATGAATTAGATCTTAACAAAATATTTATCTGCACATCTGAAATTAATGTCGCAAGCCAGCGAGTTGCATTAAAACACAACTTTAAACAAGAAGGAATTTTACGGGACGAATTTAGAAACGGAGATGGCGAATTGCAAAACTCGGTTTATTTCGGCTTACTTAAATCAGAATACAATCAACATGAAAGATAAATTTTACGCATACATACAAAAGTTACAAGATCAAATCGTAGCCGGATTAGAAGCTGTTGACGGAACTGCAAAATTCCGTGAAGATCTTTGGAAACGTCCAGAAGGCGGTGGCGGAAGAACACGTGTTATTGAAAACGGTACTGTTATTGAAAAAGGCGGTGTAAACATTTCAGCCGTTCATGGAAAACTGCCGGAAGCCATGCAGAAAATGTTTGGCGTTGGCGAAGCAGATTTCTTTGCTTGCGGACTGAGTTTGGTTATTCATCCGAAAAGCCCAATGGTTCCTACTGTGCACGCTAATTGGCGCTATTTTGAAATGTACGACGAAAAAGGAAATGTGATCGAACAATGGTTTGGCGGCGGACAAGATTTAACGCCTTATTATTTGTTTGAAGAAGATGCAAAACACTTTCATCAAACTTGTAAAACAGTTTGCGACAAACACAATCCAGATTTTTATCTGAAATATAAAAAACAATGCGATTCCTATTTCTGGAACGCACATAGAAATGAAGCCCGCGGACTTGGTGGTTTGTTCTTTGATTATTGCAAAGCAAATGAGCAAATGTCGATGGAAGATTGGTTCAATTTTGTATCTGAAGTTGGAAATAGTTTCCTTGAAGCGTATGTGCCAATTGTAGAAAGAAGAAAAAATCTTCCGTATACATCAGAACAAAGAAACTGGCAGGAAATTCGTCGCGGTCGTTATGTTGAATTCAATTTGGTTCACGATAAAGGAACTTTATTCGGTTTAAAAACAAATGGAAGAATCGAGAGCATTTTGATGAGTTTACCGCCGCATGTGCAATGGGTTTACGATCATCATCCCGAAGCCGGAAGTGAAGAAGAACGATTATTGAAAGTATTAGAGAATCCGCAGGATTGGATTTAATAAATACGTTAATTAAGTCCCAACGGAACGAACTGTTTATAGAGATTTTGTAAATTTATTAAATTGAACCTCAACGAGGTAAAACGTTTAAACGGATTTATAATTAAATAAAATCATTATTATGGAAAACATGAAAATGGCACAATTAGATCGTATGCATTCCGGGAAAGGATTCATTGCCGCGTTAGATCAAAGCGGAGGCAGTACGCCAAAAGCTTTATCGCTATATGGCGTTCAGGAAAACAGCTTCTCCAATGATGAAGAAATGTACACACTCGTACATGAAATGAGAACAAGAATCATCAAAAGTCCTGCTTTTGACAGCCAATATATTTTGGGAGCTATTTTGTTTGAAAACACAATGGACCGCAAAATCGACGGACAATGGACTGCCGATTATTTGTGGGAAAAGAAAAATATAGTTCCGCTTTTAAAAGTAGATAAAGGACTTGCAGATCTTGTAAATGGTGTTCAGTTAATGAAACCCATTTCTAATTTAGACGAGTTGCTGGATCGAGCAGTAGAAAGAAATGTGTTCGGAACTAAAATGCGTTCTGTAATTAAAGAAGCAAATCAGGTCGGTATTAGAGAAGTCGTAAAACAACAATTTGAAGTTGGTTTGCAAATCTTCCAAAAAGGACTTATTCCGATTATTGAACCTGAAGTTGATATTTACAGTGCTGATAAAGAGAAATCAGAAGAGATTCTGAAAGAAGAAATTAAAAAGCAACTTAATGCATTAGACAAAGATGTAAAAGTGATGCTGAAACTTTCTATCCCAACTGTAAATGATTTTTACAGCGAATTAATGTCAGATCCGCATGTTGTACGTGTTGTAGCACTTTCCGGCGGATATTCTAGAGAAGATGCCAATCAAAAACTTTCAGAAAATCACGGATTAATTGCGAGTTTTTCAAGAGCATTATCTGAAGGACTTTCGGCAGGTCAATCTGATGCTGATTTTAATAACACATTAGGAGAAACAATTAAAGAAATATACAAGGCTTCTATTACATAAGCCACAACAAATAATAACACGATTTTAAAAATTCAGAATAAAACCTGAAACTTTAAACTTTAAACAAAAAAATATGTTCCCATTACACAGAGGCAGAAGATTAAGAGTAAATGAATCCGTTCGTTCTTTAGTACGCGAAACCAGTTTAAGTCCGTCGGATTTTATGTTTCCAATGTTTATTGCTGAAGGCGAAAATGTAAAAACTGAAATTTCATCAATGCCTGGAATCTTCCGCAGATCAATTGATTTGACGGTAGAAGAAGTTAAAGAACTTTTTGCTTTAGGAATTCGTGCCGTAAACATTTACGTGAAAGTAAGCGAAAACCTAAAAGACAATACCGGAAAAGAGGCATGGAATAAAGACGGTTTAATGCAACAAGCAATTCGTGCCATTAAATCCGCTTGTCCGGAAATGATTGTAATGCCAGACGTTGCTTTAGATCCTTATTCTATTTATGGTCATGACGGAATTATTGCAAACGGCGATGTTGAAAATGACAGCACAGTTGATGCTTTGGTAAAAATGGCCGTTTCTCACGCACAAGCCGGTGCCGATTTTGTTGCCCCAAGCGATATGATGGACGGAAGAGTTTTACGTTTACGCGAAGGTTTGGATGCTGTAGGATTTCAGAATGTGGGAATCATGAGTTATTCGGCTAAATATGCTTCAGCATTTTACGGTCCGTTTAGAGATGCTTTGGATTCTGCTCCAAGAGAAGCTGATGTTGTTGTTCCAAAAGACAAAAAAACCTATCAAATGGATTATGCTAATCGTATTGAAGCGATAAAAGAAGCCTTACATGATGTTGAAGAAGGTGCTGATATGGTGATGGTAAAACCGGGAATTGCTTATTTGGATATTGTTCGTGAAGTAAAAAATGCCGTGAATGTTCCCGTTACTGTTTATCATGTTTCCGGCGAATATGCCATGATAAAAGCCGCCGCAGAAAGAGGATGGCTTGATAATGATAAGATTATGATGGAGCAGCTAATGTGCATCAAACGTGCTGGAGCAAGTTTAATTTCAACTTATTTTGCAAAAGAAGCAGCAATACTTCTAAACAAGTAAATACTCACATAAAAAGTATGTATTTTAGCTGAAATTAAATCTTCCATTTATGAAAAAAGTATTACTTAGCTTAATGACGCTTGCTTGTGTATCTACATTTGCACAAAAAATTAAAATTAAAAAAGACAAAATCAACATCGATGAAACTGAGGTTGGAATTTTAGACAAACAAAAACAAGTTTACAAGATTTTATCATTAGACAACAGACCAATATTTTCAATTGAAAGAAAAATGACATCATTACTTAATGGTTCTACAGTTTATTGGAGTGTTTTGACAGATTTAAATACCAACAAAACAAATGAAGTTTTCGACTACGGTGAGAATCAAGGTTTAAGTTTTGAAAGAACAATTATTGCTAGTGTCTGTAATGATAAATATAAATTTATCAGTTCGGCAGGTATTGACGAAAAAGGGGTTACAGAATTTATAAATGGTACTCCAACAGACGTTGAAAAAGTTTTTGCAGAAGCCAATTTAAAAACAAAAAATCTTCTAAAAGCAGAATATGACGCAATGGTTGCCAAAAATATAAAGGTTGAAAACGGTACCATTTATCAAAAGCAAGAAGTTTACAAAGATGGTAAACCAGTTATGGATTATGTTGTAATTGGTTCTGTTTCTAAAGAAAACATCACTTTTATGCCTAACTTTCCTCCTAGTTTAGTTTATAATGTGACTTCTATTTATTATTTGAAAAATAATCAGGGAAAAGACGAACGTTACACTAAATTACTTGGCGGATGGTATGCTACAAAAACAGGATACTCAAATCCGACTACTAAAAAGAATATTAAAAATGAAATAATCACTTGGGATAACAAGTATTATAATTTAAGAGGATCTATTTCTGGTGCAGAAAAAGTAAGTGATGCAGGTTTAGAAAAAGATGATCTTAATATTTTCGGAAGCGAAAATTACCTTCCTGTCAGAGTTGTTGCAAGATTACTTTACAATGGCTACACTTTTGAAGCTATGAAATAACAAATAAAATGAAAAAATTACTATTCCTTGCCTCCATTTTAGCTTTGAGTTCTTGTAAAAAAGAACAAGCTGAAAATCCAGTTCAAAACACAACCGAAAGTTATTCTGAAGGTGAATCGGCGAAAGCCAAAACTCCGGAAGAATTCGGAAAACAAATTTTTGAAGGAAAAGGAAATTGTACTGCATGCCATCAGGCCGATCAGAAAGTTATTGGACCAAGCATTCAGGAAATTGCCAAAACATACAAAACTAAAAATGGCGACATCATTACTTTCTTAAAAGGAAATGCCGATCCTATTGTAGATCCAAGTCAGTTTTCTGTTATGAAAACCAACTTTCCGGTAACACAGGCAATGTCTGACGAAGAATTAAAAGCCATTGAAAGTTACATTTATAGTCACTTAAAAAATTAGATTACAGAAAACGGCGCTAAATCAGCGTCGTTTTTTTTAGCTGTTTCTAAAACTAATGACATACTGTTGTCGCAACACCGCATTAATTTTATTTCCTAATTGTAATTTTAAATAAAATGAATATTCAAAAATTTGATGTAATCGGCATTTCAGTACGAACAACTAATGAAGATGGACAATCTGGAAAAGACATTCCGGCACTTTGGAATAAATTTATTTCTGAAGACATCGCAGGAAAAATTCCGAATAAAACCTCTAACGACATTATTTGCATTTATACTGATTATGAAAAAGATCACACAAAACCTTACACTACAATTCTGGGTTGTTTGGTAGAAAATCTAGATACCATTCCAGATGAAATGACTGGCAAAACTGTTGAAGGAAATCATTATGAAAAGTTCACTGCAAAAGGAAATTTGTCTGAGGGAATTGTTTTTAATGAATGGCTGAAAATTTGGAGCTCTGATTTAGAAAGAGCTTTTACTGCTGATTTTGAAATTTATGGCGAAAAAGCCCAAAATCCAGAAAATGCAGAAGTAGATATTTATATCGCTCTTTAGCGATAAAACAAAAAACGGCGCCTATTCAGCGCCGTTTTTCTTATTCTAATATTATTTATTACCAGATTTTAACTCTGTTTGCTGGATCAACATACATCTTATCACCTTTCTTAATTCCGAATGCATCGTAGAAAGAATCAACATTCTGAATTGGCACATAAGCTCTGTACATTCCCGGAGAGTGCGGATCTGTTTTTACCTGACTTTTAATTGCTTCATCTCTAGATTTTGTTCTCCAAACTGTAGCCCAAGAAATATAGAAACGTTGTTCTGGTGTAAAACCATCAATTAAACCTGGATTTCCGTTTGCTTTCAAATACAATTGTAATCCATCGTAAGCAGCGTTAATTCCACCTAAATCACCAATGTTTTCACCTAAAGTAAATTTACCATCTACGTGTATTCCTGGCAATGGCTCCAAAGCGCTATATTGAGCAGCAAGTGCAGCACCAAGAGCAGTAAATTGTTTCAAGTCATCAGCAGTCCACCAGTCAACAAGATTTCCATCTGCATTGTAACGTGCACCAGAATCATCAAAACCGTGAGAGATTTCGTGACCAATAACAGCTCCAATTCCACCATAGTTTACAGCTTCATCAGCTTGGTAGTTGTAAAATGGAGGTTGTAAAATAGCTGCAGGGAAAACAATCTCATTGTATGAAGGATTGAAATATGCATTTACAGTTTGTGGAGACATTCCCCATTCTGTTTTATCAACTGGTTTACCCAATTTAGCAAGATCTTGTTTGTAATCCCATTTAGATAAACTTACCATGTTTGTAAAGTATGTTCCGCCTTCACCAACATTTTTAATTTCTAAAGCAGAATAATCTTTCCATTTATCAGGATATGCAATTTTGATTGTTAATTTCTTTAATTTCTCAATTGCTTTAACTTTAGTTGCAGCAGACATCCAAGGCAAAGCATTGATTCTGTTTTCGTAAGCTAAAATTACGTTTTGAATCATTTTTTGTGCTTTCTCTTTTGCTTCAGCAGGAAATAATTTTTCAACATATAATTTTCCTAAAGCTTCTCCGACAGTAGTATTTATTACTTGTAAAGCTACTTCTTCACGCGGACGTTGTTTTAATGCTCCTGTTAATGTTTTTCCGTAGAAATCAAAGTTTGCATTTTCGATATCTGTACTCAACATTGAAGACGAACTATTTAGAACAGACCATTTTAAATATTCTTTCCAGTCAGCAACTTTCTTTTCAGTAAAAATCTTTTCTAATTCAGCCATATAACGAGGCTGTGTTACATTTACAGTATCCAGCTTTGTCATTCCGATTCCTGTAAAAAATTTTTCCCATTGAATAGAAGGAACTGTCTTTTTTAAATCGGCAACTGCTGTTGGATTGTATTGTTTTCTACGGTCTCTACGTTCAACACGGTCTAATCTTGGAGAAGACATTTGAGTTTCTAAAGCTAAAATCTGAGTTGCACTTTGTTTTGCTTTTGCTGGAGATTCTCCAATAAACTGCATCATTCTGGCAACATGGATTTCGTATTTTTCACGTTTTTCTTTAGAATCTTTATCATCAGAATTGTAGTAATCTTTGTCTGATAATCCTAAACGGCCCGGCCCGATGCTTACTGTATTTGCATTACTGTTTTTTGCATCTGCACCAATGTACACACCAAAGAAACCAATACCTCCCTGAGTTTCCATTTCGGTAAGGAAGTTTTGTAAATCGGCTACATTTTTAATAGCGTCAATTTTCTTTAAAATAGGCTCGATTGGTTTTATACCTTGCTTATTTCTTCCAACAGTATCTAAGATCGTATTGAATAAAGCAATTGCTTTACCTTGATCTGTGTTGGATTTATATTTTGGATCTTTCGAAGCTTCTTTTAAAATAGCAAGCGAATTTTTATCCGTTTTTTGTCTTAATTCATTAAAACTTCCCCATGCATTTCTGTCGCTGGGAATTTCTGTTTTGTCTAACCACGTTCCGTTTACATATCTAAAAAAGTCGTCTTTTGGACTAATTTTAGTGTTCATGTTAGAAACATTAATACCTGGTTCTTTTGGTGCTGTACTTTGAGCCTGCAGTGTCGCGAAAGAGAACATTGCAGAAACGACACAAAACACAGGTTTTACAAGCTGTCTTTTCATAATAATCTATTGTTTTAGGTAAAACACAAACTTATTGTTATTAATTTGAATTTTGTGTTAAAATTTCACAATATTTAACAATAAGTACGCATTCAGTTATTTTATTAAAAATGCTAAAAATAAAGAGCACTTTAATAGTTAGTATATTTATTACCGCATTTGTTACACAAATTGGTGTAAGTTTCGTGTATTCAATAGTTAAAATGAAATTTATAAATTCTCGGTACTTAAATTTTGATCTTCGAACATCGATAAATAACAAGGTTAATCAAGGATTTAAAAAGTGCTTTTTGTATTTTTGTGCCAAATTATTTTTATGAAATCGTTACTCTACAGATATAGAAAATTCTTTATCGTCTTAATTATATTTTCCGCCATTACTTTATCCTTGTTTTATTCGGCTTTAAAGCCACAAAAAACATTGCCAATTTATAACCCTGCCGATGTAAATCCTGAATTGGTTGACAGTACAATTCAATACAAAAGTAAATATCATACCATTGCAGATTTTTCGTTTGTAAACCAAAACGGAGATACGATTACTCAAAAGAATTATGAAGGAAAAATTTATGTAGCCGACTTTTTCTTTACTACTTGTGGTTCCATCTGTCCTAAAATGTCAACCAATCTTGTTGATGTTCAAAAAGCAGTTTTAAAAAATCCGAAAGTTATGCTGCTTTCTCATACTGTTTTTCCAGAAGTTGACAGCGTTTCTGTTTTAAAAGCATATGCCATAAAATATGGAGTTGTAGACAGCAAATGGAATTTGGTTACGGGCGATAAAAAACAAATTTACACGATGGCCAGAAAATCTTATTTGGCTGTAAAATTGGGCAGACCCGATCAGCTTTATGATATGGTTCATACAGAGAACTTTGTTTTGGTAGATCAAAAAAGACGTGTTCGCGGTTTTTATGATGGTACTAATAAAGACGAAATCAAACGTCTTTTAGAAGATATAGACTTCTTGAGCAAAGAATAAACCTTATTTTTAGAAACATTTAGCATTTGTCAGGGCATTAAATACCTTGACATATAGAATAATTACCTATTTTTGCAATCTAAATTCAATCTAAATAAGCTTTGCAAAATACTATTCATTCCCTAAAAAAAGGCGAGAAAGCCATTATCAAAGATTTTGATATCGATCTTATTCCTCTAAAATTACTAGAAATGGGTTGTTTGCCGGGCAGTATGGTTGAATTACTTCAAATTGCTCCTTTTGGAGATCCTTTATATTTGGATATTAACGGTTCGCATGTTGCTATTAGAATTGAAACTGCTCGTGAAATTGAAGTTGAACTTATCAAAAACAATTTGTAATGAGCATTCAGAATATCAATGTTGCCCTTATTGGAAATCCAAATACCGGAAAAACTTCCGTTTTTAATCAGCTTACAGGACTAAATCAACAAGTTGGGAATTATCCCGGAATTACAGTTGAGAAGAAAATAGGTTTCTGTAAATTACCTCATAACATCAAAGCCAACATTCTTGACTTGCCTGGAACTTATAGTTTGAATGCTAGTTCTATGGATGAAAGTGTTGTTATTGAACTTTTATTAAATAAAAACGACAAATTATATCCCGATGTTGCTGTTGTTGTAACTGATGTTGAAAATCTGAAAAGAAATTTACTGATTTATACTCAGATTAAAGACCTAGAAATCCCGACGATTTTAGTCATAAATATGGCCGATCGTATGGAAAGAAAAGGAATTACAATTGATATTCCGTATTTGGAAGAAAAACTAAAAACCAAAATTGCCTTAGTAAGTTCTAGAAAAGGCCACGGAATTGAGGAGTTAAAAGAGCTTATTGTTGCTTATAAAACCGTTCCTCACGAATCTTGTTTAAATGCTTCTGTTATTGATCGTGAATATTTTGAAAAACTGCAACATGCATTTCCGAATCAATTATTATACAAATTGTGGCTGGTAATTACGCAGGACGTTAACTTTTCGAATTTAGATCGAAATGAAATTCGCAGCACTTTTACCAAATCACATTCAGAATTAAAACGTTTGCAACAACAAGAAACCATAAAACGTTATCAATTTATAAATGAGGTTTTAAAAGAAGGTCTAAAAGTTGATGTTTCTATGGCAAAAGACATAAGAGCAAAACTTGATCGTGTATTAACTCATAAAGTTTGGGGTTACGTTATCTTCTTTGCGATTTTGTTTGTTATTTTTCAGTCAATATTCTCTTGGTCAACAATCCCAATGGATTTTATTGACAGCACTTTTGCTTCATTAAGTGCCTGGACTGCAGCTTCCCTACCGAGCGGTATTTTAACCGATTTACTTTCAGAAGGAATTATTCCGGGAATTGGTGGTGTTATTATTTTTATTCCTCAGATTGCTTTCTTGTTTTTGTTTATTTCAATTCTAGAAGAAAGTGGTTATATGAGCAGGGTTGTCTTTTTGATGGATAAAATCATGCGCCGATTTGGGCTTTCAGGAAAAAGCGTTGTGCCTTTGATTTCAGGAACTGCGTGTGCAATTCCGGCTATTATGGCAACCCGAAATATAGAAAACTGGAAAGAACGTCTTATTACGATTTTGGTAACGCCGTTTACGACTTGTTCTGCAAGATTACCCGTATATGCTATTATCATTTCATTGGTGATTCCAAGCAAACGTGTTTTCGGAATTCTAAATCTTCAAGGTTTAACGCTGATGCTCCTTTACGTTATAGGATTTGTTGCAGCAATTATTTCGGCTTATGTTTTAAACAAAGTTTTAAAACTAAATACCAAAACGTATTTTGTTGTTGAAATGCCAAGCTATAAAATGCCTCTTTTTAAGAATGTTGGAATCAATGTTATTGAGAAAACAAAAGCTTTTATTGTTGGCGCAGGTAAAATCATTTTGGCAATATCTGTTATTTTATGGTTTTTGGCTTCTTATGGGCCCGGAAAAGATTTTAACGAGGCTGAAGCTATCGTAAAAGAAAGAACGGCTGAAAAGCATTTAAATGAAATTGATTTTGAAAACGAAGTAAACTCTCAAAAACTAGAGAATTCGTATATCGGTTTAATGGGAAGAGCTATCGAACCGGCAATTGCTCCATTAGGTTATGACTGGAAAATCGGAATTGCCTTAATCAGCTCCTTTGCCGCGCGTGAAGTTTTTGTGGGAACTTTGGCAACTATCTACAGCGTTGGAGACAGCGATAATGAAGCAACCATAAAAAGTAAAATGCAGCAAGAAGTAAATCCGCAAACGGGTAATAAGATATTTAATTTTGCTTCGGGTATTTCTCTTTTGTTATTTTATGCCTTTGCCATGCAGTGTGCCAGTACGCTTGCTATTACTAAAAAAGAAACCAACTCTTGGAAATGGCCGGCTATGCAGCTTGTTTTTATGAGTGGTCTCGCTTATTTTGCTGCGCTGATTGCGTATCAAATTCTAAAATAAAAAATCATGATACAAGAAATTATAGCCTTTGCCATATTAGCTTTTGCCGTCTTCTTTTTGATAAAAAAATTCTTTTGGAAATCTAAAAAGAAAAAAGATTGTGGAGATGGGAATTGCGGATGTTCGTAATTTAAGATTCTTAAGCACTGAGTTGCTAAGCTTCTAAGATTTAAAACTATTATAAAAATACATAAACCTTTGTCTAAGTTTAAAAACTATGACAAAGGTTTTTTCTATTTTATGCTATTTTAGATTTGTCTCTTTTTGATACAATAAAGACTTATTGGTTCTCTTCTTGAAACAACAGGCTTCTTAACTTTATAACTTTAATAATTTAAAGAAAGCTAAAGATGTCAGAATCAGAAAGAACAGAGATTATCAGAGATAACAGAGTAGCGAGATTATTATGGTTTACACTTGGGTGTATGTGTGCAACCGTTTTTCATTTTGTCTTTAAAAACTAACCAGACTTACTTCACTCCTTCCCATTCCGCGTAAAACTGCGCCAGAAAAGATTCCATAAAGCGGTGTCTTTCTGCTGCGATTTGTTTTCCGGTTTCGGTATTCATTTTGTCTTTTAGAAGTAAAAGTTTTTCGTAAAAATGATTTATAGTGGGTGCATTATTCTTTTTGTACTCTTCCTTACTCATATTCGTAATTGGAGCAATTTCTGGATTATACAATGCGCGGTTTTTAAATCCTCCATAATTAAAAGCCCTTGCAACGCCAATTGCTCCAATTGCGTCTAGACGATCAGCATCTTGTACAATATCCAATTCGACAGAAGAAAACTTCTTCTCGAAATTGCCGCCTTTGTACGAGATGTTTTCTATAATGTTTACGACATGTTTTATAATATCCTCCGACACATTTTCAGATTCCAAAAACAAACGTGCCGTTTTTGGCCCGATAGTTTCATCGCCATTATGGAATTTGCTGTCGGCAATATCATGAAGTAAGGCACCAAGCTGTACAACTATCAAATAACAATCGGTATCTTTAGAAATTAAGAATGCATTTTTATAAACACGCTCGATATGAAACCAATCATGTCCACCTTCTGCATCATTCAATTTTTCTTTTACAAAGGCAATTGTTTTTTCTATTAATTCTGTGTGATTCATGTTACTTTTTTTGATTTTTTAATTGCTTTTTTATTTGATGAAAATGGACAAATATTTCTTAAACTTCAACAAGAACATTGTTGCATTAAGAAAAAGGCGAAAAATTGACTTCAAAAAAAATGTTGATTGTCAAAGATTTACCAGCTTTTCCAATCAACATGATTTTTTTATTTTACAAATGCAACTTTATTGCGTTTGTTTGAATTTTTTCAATCTAAACTCTAAAATCTGAATTTTTTAAAGTCTTGCAGGTTCAACCCACTTGAAAATATGAGACTCTTTTGGGATCACAATTCTCTCTGAAATTTTAGCCATACGGGCTGGTAATTTCATTAAATAATCACGAGCTTTTTCTGCTTCATCAGTTAAATTAGAAATCTTATCAATTTCCCATTTATCAATTAACTTTTGCATAATATCTACATAATCGTTTGCAGTGTAAACTCCAATACGTTGCGCTGAATCTGAAAATTGTTCAAAAGCAGAACTTATTTTCTGGCCAGATTCTCTTAAGAAATGAGCCGGCATAACGATTTTTTGTTTCATCATATATTGAAACGCCAACATCATTTCGCTAGGATCAACTGCAAAAATTCTTGTTACAAATTCGCTGTATGCATGATGATGACGCATTTCGTCTCCTGCAATCATTTTACACATTTTAGACAATTTATTATCTCCAAATTTCTTAGCCATTTGAGCTACTCTATTGTGAGATACATAAGTTGCCAATTCCTGAAAACTGGTATATACAAAGTTTTTGTACGGATCAGATCCAGTACCAATATCAAAACCGTCGTTGATTAAGTGCTGTGTCGTCATTTCGATTTCACGCATATTCACACGACCAGACAAATACAAGTATTTATTTAGTAAATCACCGTGGCGGTTTTCTTCTCCGGTCCATTGACGGATCCATTTAGACCAACCATTTCCACCATTTTCAACTTGATTTACTCCTTCTACATCCATCAACCAAGATTCGTATGTTGGTAAAGCTTCTTCGGTGATGGTATCACCAACAAGCGTAACCCAGAAATCATATGGTAGTTCTTTAGCAATTTCGCGTAATTCTCTAACTTCTTCAAAGAAGTTGTCTCCTTCAGAATTAGGCAAAAAATCAGACGGCTGCCAAATTTTTTCAACTGGAATTAAATACTGTTCTACGAAGCTATCCACGTTTTTTTCCAAAAACTGCATAACTTCTAATCTAATGTTTTTTATAGACATTACTCATTTTAGTTTGGGACCTAAGGTTTAGAATTCACTAAACGCAAAAATCTATTTATATTCATTTACTCCTTCTACAACTGCCTTTTCTGTCAATGCCATTAAATCTGCAAAATCATAATCTTTTACAGCCATTGCTTTGTGTACGGTAAAGGTAAGGCGATTTCCTAAACCTACAGGAAACATTCCGTATCTAACCATTTTCCAAGAATTGTTGATACTTACCGGAACAACATACGCTGACGGCGCATATTTACATAAGATTTTTAACCCGCTTTGGGCAAATTCTTTTGGTTTTCCAGTTTTGCTTCGGGTACCTTCAGGGAAAATTACGGCAGATCTAGTGTTTTTTTCGATATATTCAGACAAGCCTTTGATTACAGGAATCGCTTGTTTAGGGTCTTTACGGTCAATTAGCACCGATCCGCCATGTCTCAAATTGAAAGAAACACTTGGAATACCGCTGCCTAACTCTTTCTTACTTACAAATTTACAATGAAAACGTCTAAAGTACCAAATCATTGCCACGATATCGTACATACTTTGATGATTAGAAACAAAAATGATAGGAACTCCGGTTGGAATTGTTTCGCGGTTTTCGATCTTATAAGTTGTTCCCACAAGATTTGTACATCTTAAAAGGAAAAAATTTAAATAGTCAACACTTTTTTTATGAGCCTGATAACCAAACAGATTTAGACAGATCCATTGTATTGGATGAAAAATAGCCAGACAAAACCCAAAACATAAATAATAAATTACAGATATTGGATACGAAATTATCTTTTGCATGCTTGAAAAATTTAAGGCCAAAAGTAATAAATATATTTTTAGCGGTATTAAAATTAAAAACAATAACCCGTTTTCTGGTTTAATTGTACCTTTGCCCTATAAATTTGCAAATTTTTTCTGAATTAAATGAACTTTACTTATCCAAAAAACGAACGTTTAAAAAGCAAAACAACAATTGGTCTACTTTTTTCTGAAGGAAAATCGGTTTCAAAATATCCTTTGCGTTTGGTTTATCGTGCTGGAGAACCTGAAGCTGATGAAAAAATTAAACTTGGCGTTTCGGTTTCTAAGAAATACTTTAAAAAAGCGGTTGATCGCAATTACTTCAAACGTGTGCTGAGAGAAACCTATCGATTAAATAAACATTTGCTTTGGGATAATGTAAATGGAAATTATTCTATTATGTTTTTTTATCAAACCAAAGACCGATTATCTTACGAAGAAATCAATACCAAAACGATTCAATTGTTTGAGAAATTTCTTTTACAAATAAACAAAACCACCGATTCTGAAAACAAAACAGAATTGTAAGACTCAAAACATAAGTTTGTTTATCAAATTAGACAAAAAATTATAAAAAAATTGTAGTTTTAGCTCTAAATTGAAATTTTATGCGACATATTCTTTATTTATTATTTTTTGCTCTGATTTTGACAAGTTGTGCTAAAGAACAGCACGAGGAAGCATCTAATGATATTAAAATTTCTGCCGTAAAACTTCCTGCCAAGAAAATGGAATCCAGTGGTGATTATGATAGAGATAGTCCCGCACCAGATGAAATTCAACAAAAAATAATAAAACAAGCGTATCTTAAATTTGAAACAAGTGACTTAAAAGACACGGCAGATCAAATTCAGAAAGCAATAAAAGAAAATAAAGGATCTGTTCAAAATGATTCTGAAGAAAAAGGATATGGTACCGAATCAAGAAACCTAATCGTTCGTGTTCCGAGTCAGAATTTTGATGCCTTTTTACAATCTATTTCAAAAGGAGTTTCTTATTTTGATACCAAACAGATTTCTGCAGATAATGTAACAGCAGAATATATTGATCTTGATTCAAGATTAAAAACGAAACGTAAATTAGAAGATCGTTATTTACAAATATTGCAAAAAGCCACTAAAATTAGTGAAATATTAGAAATTGAAAAACAACTTTCTATCATCCGGGAAGAAATTGAATCAAAACAAGGCCAGTTAAAATATATGGAAAGCCGTGTTTCTGAAAGCACATTTACTATTGAGTTTTATAAAACAATAGCAGAAAAAGAAGGCGTAAAAGTTTCGTACGGATCAAAAATACTAACCGCTATACAATCGGGATTTTTCGGATTGTCAAGTTTGTTTATATGGCTGATAAGCATTTGGCCTTTTATCATCATATTTTGTTTACTTGCCTATTTTATTAGAAGAAGATTTAAAAGAAAAAAAATATAATCATGTATCCTTATTTCAAAAAGAAGTTTGTTATCCCTGCTGTTGCAGCAGGATTTTTATTTGTTGGAACCAGTTTTAAAGAAGATTTCTTTGAAATTGCCAAACAGATAGAAATTTTTACAACTTTATTCAAAGCCGTAAATACAAATTATGTAGACGAAACTAATCCAGGAGATTTGATGGACAAAGCCATTAAAAGCATGCTGGGAAGTTTGGATCCTTATACTGTTTATTTTAACGAACAAGATGTCGTTAATTTTAAAATCAACAATACCGGCGAATATACCGGAATTGGCGCCATGATTGCCAGAAAGAAAGACCGCTTAATTGTTCGCGAGCCTTATAAAAATTATCCTGCGGATAAAGCGGGACTAAAAGCCGGAGACGAAATTATTCAAATTGGAGATATTTTAGTTGCTGATTACAAAGATGATACTTCCCAATTATTGAAGGGAACTAAAAACACCAAAATCAATATCAAATATCTGCGTCAGGGTAAAATGAATACGACGGTTTTGGTTTTGGATGAAGTGGATATCAAATCTGTTCCATTTTACGGAAAAATTGACGACAAAACGGGTTATATCGTTTTGGCACATTTTAGCAGAAAAGCAGCGGCAGAAGTTAAAGAGGCGCTTGAAAAACTGAAAGCTGATGGAGCAAAACAAATTGTTCTTGATTTAAGAGGAAATCCTGGCGGTCTGCTAAATGAAGCGATTGATATTTGTAATTTGTTTGTTCCTAAAAATGAAGTTATTGTAACAACTAAATCAAGAATTGAGAAGCATAACAATACGTATAAAACTACGAAAGAACCTGTAGATACAGAAATTCCACTGGCTATTTTGGTGAATGGAAGAAGTGCTTCTGCTTCTGAAATTGTATCGGGAGCTTTGCAGGATTTAGACCGCGCCGTAATTTTAGGAAGCCGTAGTTTTGGAAAAGGTTTGGTACAGCGTTCTGTTGACCTGACTTATGGAACGCAGTTAAAAGTTACAATTTCAAGATATTATACACCATCCGGACGTTGTATTCAGGCGTTGGATTATGCGCATAAAGATAAAAATGGCGTAGCACAGAAAACGGATGCTAAAAACTTTAATGCTTTTAAAACCAGAAAAGGCAGAACTGTTTTTGACGGAGGCGGTGTTTTACCAGACATCGAATTGGATGAAACTAAAATGAGTCCGATTACGACTGCTTTGCTAAAAAATGATGGCATTTTTGATTATGCAACTACTTACTATTATAAAAATCCAAATTTAGGAGATAAAATACCGACGCTTACAGATGCTGATTACACAAGCTTTAAGCAATATTTGAAAACAAACAAAATTAGTTTTGATACTGAAACTGAAGTAGCACTTAAAAACACTTTGGCTGCTGCAAAAAATGAGAAAATAGACGAAACAATTGCTCCGGAATACCAACAATTAGTCGCTGCACTAGAAAAAAGCGAAAACACTTTATTGGATAAAAACCAAAAAGAAATTAAGAATCTGATTTTGGAAGAGCTTATTAAAAGATACCAATATCAGGAAGGTTTGTATCAGTATTATATCAAAAATAATTCAGAAATTAAAAGAGCAGTGAACGTATTAAATAACCAAACAGAATATAAATCCATTTTAAAAATGTAGTGAATGAAGATAACTTTAGTCCTATTTGTATTTTTTATTTACACTTTAGAGGCGCAGCAAAAACCAGTAGAAACCATTTATTTTGATTTTGATAAATACGATCTTACTGCCTCTCAGGAGAATGTTGTTGCCTATTTTATAAAAAATATAGATACTTCTAAAGTTGAATCTGTACAGATTTATGGATATTGCGATGATCGTGGTACCGACGATTATAATTTTCGGTTATCGCAAAACCGGGTTATTACCATACAAAAACTATTAGTTGCTTCTGGATTTAAGCAAAGTAAAATTGTTATTCTTGAAGGTAAAGGACGTGTTGTTGTAAGAGCTGATACGGTTGAAAACTTAACTGAAACCCGTTTAAGAAATCGACGGGTTGATTTAATTGTTGTTAAAAAGAATAGTTTCGGAAAGGGCATTTATTCTTCTTTTAAAGATGACCTGAAAGTTGGCGACAAAATCTGTTTAGACAATCTCTTATTTGATATTGGAAGTGCAAAACTGACTCATTCTTCCAAAAAAACACTGGATAAAATTGCAAAGACCTTACAAACGCATCCCAATTTTAAGTTTGAAATTAGAGGTCACGTTTGCTGTACTCCAGAAATTTATACCGACGGAATTGATAGAGCAACTAAAGAAAGGAGACTTTCCTGGAACCGTGCTAAAACAGTTTTCTTCTATCTTATGACTAAAAAAGTATCCAAAAGCCGTATGACTTTTCTTGGCTGTGGTAATAAATATCCGTTGGGAAAAGGTGATAATTTTGACAGACGTGTGGAATTTGTGATTACTAAGATTTAGTTTTTTTTAAAGGTACTAAGGTTCAGAGTTACTGAGACGCTAAGGTTTTGAAAACTGGACAAAATGATAAACGAGTTTATTTTCTTTTGCCACAAATTAAAAGGATTTTCACAGATTATATTTCTAATTAAGTTTTAGAAAAATCTTTTTAATCCTTTTAATTTGTGGCAAAAAACTAAACAATAAGTTTAACCTCGAACCATATCAATATGCTCAATATCGTCTTCGAGATACATTTCGCTGATTTGCACAAAACCGTGACTTTCATAGAATTTCTTCAAGTATAACTGAGCGCCAATTGTAATTTTATCTTTTTCAAAGTTTGATTTAATTCCTGCAATAGCTTCACGCATCAAATCGTGTCCCCATTTTTTGTCACGATAATTGGCATCAACCACAACTCTTCCGATCGAAGCATTATCAAAACTAATTCCTGCATCAAATAATCGGGCATAGGCAACCGTTTTTCCATCGTATTCTCCAATTAGATGCAAAGCAATTTTATCTTTACCATCAATATCCAAATACACGCAGTTTTGCTCTAATACAAAGATCTCACTTCGCAATTTCAGCAAATCATATAACTCCGAAACTGTTAGTGCCTCAAACGGCTTTATTTTCCATTTTAATTCCATTCTTCTTATTCTATATTCTTAAAATTATCTTTTATCGATTTTTATCGACTTTATAATGGCTTCTAGATTCAACATTAAGTCGCGTTCTTGATTTGATGGTGAATAACAAAAACCTTCAACAACCAAAACTCGATTATAGGTTTCGTCAAGAACAGCATAATTTATAAACGGGCCGGCCATGTAATCGTTTTTTAATTCCCAGGCGCCTTTCGTTTCATAAGCTTTTTTACCGTCTAATGTCGTTGTAAAAAAATAAGGCGCATAAGCTTCGCCCGTTATCATTGGTGTATTGGCTTCGCGTCCTTTTATAAAACGGCCAATAGAATCGCGCATTTTAACAATATTCTCGACAACATTTGATTTGTTTTTGAAGTTATGCAACGGAACCTGATAAATCAACAGACTTGTACTGCCACTGATAATATCGTTTTTAAGCCAGATAAAATTCTTTTTATGCATCATGTATTCATAACCTGAAGGAATTTGAAGGTCTACATGAAATTTGTTTTTGATAATCGCCGGACTTAATAACGATTTACTGTTGTCTTCCTGAATTTTTTGAATTTCAGCATCTCGTATCACTTTTATTATTTCTGCGGCATTCAATTCGATGCTGCAAATAATATCATCGACAGATTTTCCATAAATACGAAAAGTGTTGTGAGGAAGTGATTTACTGTGGGTTATTTCAAATTTGTCAGTAGCTGCTTTTTTAACTACAATAATACTTCGGCTATCGGTTACGAAACCTTCGAGCAATCTGGCAGGATATTGATTGATGTTGAATAACGGTTCTTCTTGTGTAAGTCCTAAAACTGGTGAAGCAAATTTATTTCTAATCGTATCTCCAACTTCTCCATACCACAACTGATCGTCGATAATAATAGAAATCGTATTGGTTTTACCAGAAACCGGCTCTGCTTTTCTTTCGTTTTTAAAACACGAAATAAACAGAAACGGAAGTATTAGAAATAAAAAATGGGTTTTATTCATTTTAACAAGTTATGAAATAAAACCCAAATTTAAATAAGATTTTTGATTATCCGTTGATTTTAAGTTTCATTCCGGGTTTTAACTCTTCATCTTTAATGCCATTCCATTTTTTAATATCTGAAATTGTTACTCCTGGATATTTTTTAGAAATGCTGTATAATGAATCTCCCTTTTTAACGTAATAATCTTCTGAATTATTTTTAGCAGAATATCCTTTTTTCTTAAAAGAATCTACTGAATTTGAAGCAATAGCAGTAGCGGTAGTTGTCGTTGGTGTTTCATCAAGTTCAACGTTAACTTTTGTAACCACTAATGTTTTCCCTAATCCAATATTGTTTGAAGTTAGTTTATTTAATTCTTTGATTTCAGCAATTGTTGTATTGAATTTTTTAGCAATGCTTCCTAAATTATCTCCAGCTGCAACTACATATTCTTGTATTAGTGGAGCATTTTTATCTTTATCATCAGCAGACGCAATAGCTTCTTCTGGTTTTTTATCCACTACAGGAGTTGATTTTACCTCTTTAGAACTTTTAGCATCGTCATTAGATTTAATTTTCAATGTTTTACCTAATGCAACAGAATTGGATTTAAGGTTATTCCATTTCTTTAAATCGATGATATCTACATTGTATTTCGCAGCAATTTCTCCTAGATTATCTCCTTTTCTGACTTTGTAAAACTCAACGTTTTTGGATAATTCATCAGTTGGTTTTGCAACAGCTTTAACTTTTGGTGCAATTTTTAAAGCTAATCTTGACGGAATAGTTTTAAATTCTGATTGATGTTTTACGTAAGCATAAATTTGATTTTCGTTTGAAACAAAAGTTGCAATTTTATCTTTTGGTAAACGTAAGAAATGTTGTTCTCCTTGATAGTAAGGTACTACATTTAATTTATAAGAAGGATTTAAAAGCTGAATTTGAGATTGTGGCATGTCTAACAAATCTGCAATCTGTTTGAAAGACATTTGATTTTTGACACAAACGGTATCTGTTTCAAAATTTTTGACAACGGCTCTTTCTGGGTTGATTCCGTGTTCTTTATGATATTCAAAAAGATACATTGTTGCTAAAAAAGCAGGAACATAACCTTGAGTTTCTTTTGGAAGATAATTTCTAATGTCCCAGTAACTTGTTTTTCCGCCAGAACGACGAATAGCTTTAGTTACATTTCCCGGACCTGAATTATAAGAGGCTAAAACAAGCTCCCAATCACCAAAAACATTAAACATTTTGGTCATGTAATCTGAAGCTGCTGCAGTTGCCCTAAGTGGATCGCTTCTTTCGTCTATATAAGAATCGATTTTTAAAGCGTATTGTTTTCCGGTTCCGTACATAAACTGCCAAAGTCCTGTTGCGCCCATTTGAGAAACTGCTTTAGGATTTAAAGCAGATTCTACAACGGCTAAATATTTTATTTCCAGAGGAACGTTGTGTTGTGCAAAACTTTCTTCAAAAATTGGGAAATAATATTCTGATAAAGCCATTAATCGAGAAAACGATTTTTTTCGGTTCTTAAGAAATGACTTTATTATGTTTTCTAAACCTTGATTGTATTCTATATTAAAAGGTGATTTCTCATTCATGGCCTGCAGACGCTGTTTTAGCAATTCTGTTGGCAATTCTTCATCAACTGTAACGTCTTTATTGATGGTTTGAATGTCTTTTGAAAGATCATCATAAATATCCAAACTCACTAACTCATTCATCCAAAGACTGTCAACTTTTGTTGCCATTACGTCTTTTTTGAAAGTGCTTTTAATTGAATCTAAATAGGATAATTTTACTTCAGGCTTGATCTCAAGTTCTGCTTTTGCAGTTTCCTGCGCGAACATCGACATTGATAAAAAAGCGGTGACCACTAAAGAGATTTTTTTTACAATCATATAACATTTTTTTAAAATCCTGTAACTCAAATAATTATAGGAACCTTATTTTTGCAAATCTAAGGCCTTTATTGAATAAAAAAACGCAAAAAAATGTTAATTGTTATATTTTAGTCTAAAATCGCTGCGATTCCAGGTAAAACTTTTCCTTCTAACATTTCTAGCATTGCCCCGCCGCCAGTAGAAACATAGCTCATTTTGTCTTCAAAACCGAACTGTTTTACTGCTGCAACAGAATCACCCCCTCCTACTAAAGAAAATGCTCCGTTTTTGGTAGATTCTGCAATAAAATCACCTAAAGCTATTGTTCCTTTAGAGAAAGTTTCCATCTCAAAAACGCCTAATGGACCATTCCATAAGATTGTTTTAGAATCTAAGATTACTTTTTTGAAGTTCTCTAAAGATTTTGGACCTGCGTCAAGTCCCTGCCATCCGTCTGGAATTGCAGTTACGTCTACAACCTGAGTGTTTGCTGTATTTGAGAAATCATCTGCAGCAACAACATCTACCGGAATATGTATCTGAACGCCTTTTTCTTTTGCTAATCTTAAAATTTCAAGAGCTAATTCTTGTTTATCATCTTCACAGATAGATTCTCCAATTTTACCACCTTGTGCTTTAATGAAAGTAAATGTCATTCCGCCTCCGATGATCATGTGATCTACTTTGTCTAAGATATTTTCGATAACTGTAATTTTTGAAGAAACTTTAGATCCTCCAAGAATAGCAGTTACTGGTTTTTCGCTGTTTTTAAGAACTTTGTTTAAACTGTCAATTTCTTTTGCCAATAATGTTCCGAAACATTTATCGTTTGGAAAAAATTGTGCAATAATAGTTGTCGAAGCATGTGCTCTGTGAGCTGTACCAAAAGCATCGTTTACATAAATATCTCCAAGTGATGCTAATTCTTTTGCAAAACCAACATCTCCAGCTTCTTCTTCGTTATGAAAACGTAAATTTTCTAATAGTAATACTTCACCTGGGTTTAAATTCTTAGCTGCTGTTTGTGCTTCTTCGCCAATACAGTTTGCTGCAAACTTCACCTGAACTCCTAAAATCTCAGAAGCTGTTTTTAAAATGTGTTTTAAAGAATATTTTTCTTCTACTCCTTTTGGTCTTCCTAAATGCGACATTAAAATTACACTTCCGCCTTGTGCTAAAATAGCATCAATAGTTGGTTTTGCAGCTTCAATACGTGTTGCATCAGTTACATTAAAGTTTTCATCCAACGGTACATTAAAGTCTACACGGATAATTGCTTTTTTATTTTTAAAGTCGAAATCGTTTAAAGTTTTCATTTGCTAAATATTTAATTTTTTTGAAAGAATAACAAATATAGAACTTTTAAAGTAGTATTAAATTTCAATAAAGTAAAAATAACTACTTAATAAAAACGAAAACGTTGTAATTTATGAAAATAAACAAATTAACTTTCAAAAAAGATAAAAATATCTGCTTAATCGTGAACTGGACTTTGTGTACAAGGACAATTACTGATGGCTTGTAAGAAGTCAAATCCGATAGTTACAACGTGAGTACCGGTGTTGTAACTTCCTAAATCGTTGAACATGATTTGGTATGAATATCCAAAATAAAATTTAGATTTCATAAAACCTGCCATTGGTCCAACTGATAAAGGTTTTGGGAATTGGTCGTTTAAGAAACGATACGAAACTCCAACCCAATAGTAATCTTCGTAACGATTGTATCGTCTATACTTAAAGTTAAAATCGGTAGTCGAACGTTTATCACTCGCAAAATATTGGTAGAATACAGATGGTTCGTATTCGATACGGTTATTTTCTCCATCTCTAAATGTATAACCGGTATAAACCTGATAGTTTGAAAGTAAGTTTGGTTCTACTCCTCTGTACTTATTTACATTTTTCTTTAAAACGTTGTTGGCATTAAAACTTAGATAAAATCCTCTGTTTCGGTACAATGCACTAATATCAAAGTTGTTGTTGTTATTAGAACGATTATCTGTAATCGCAGGATCAAATACTGGTGCTCCTCCGTTTGGATTGGTATAATCAAAATCGTTAACGTCTATTCTGAAATTATTAAAGTTATATGAAATACCAAAAGACAAATACTGCTGTGAATAATAATCCAAGATTAGGTGATGTGCAAAAGAAACTTTTGCACCAGTTTGTCTTGTGTAACCATTCTTATCATTATAAATCGAGATTCCGACTCCTGAACGATCTAAAACTCTAAAATCGGCATAAACAGATTGGTTATCAGGAGCATCTTTAATACCTACCCATTGCGTAAGACCGTTGGCTCTAATTCTAAGATTATCACCAATACCGGCATAAGCTGGAGAAAGTATAAAAGGGTTGTCGGCCAAATATTGCGTAAACACTGGTAGGTTTAACTCTTGGCTGTAACTTGTTGTTACAGCCATGAGTACTAAGGATAAAAATAATTTTTTCATTGTAATAATTTTTTTAGACAACATCATAGGGGCAATTATTTTGTTATCTGTATAGAGTGAAATGTCCTACGAACGATCTGTTGTCTTTTGGATCATTTAATTTAACAACATACCAGTAGTCACCGGTTGGTAATTCAGCACCATCATATTTACCATCCCATTTTTCACCGTAGTGATATTTAGCAACTACACGTCCGTATCTGTCAAAGATGTCGAATGTAAGATTGTCATAAATTAATGTACAACCTGGACCCCACTCGTCAAACTGACCATCACCGTTTGGTGTAAAGTGGTCTGGCATACAAATATCGATAAACGTTTTAGGAACCTGGATTGTTACTGTACAGCCATTTTGGTCTCTTACAATTACTTCATAAATTCCTGTTTTATAGATTTTGAATTTGTTTGATGATGTGAATGCTTCACCATTAAAACTGTATTCGTATGCAGGAGAACCTCCACCAGCTACAACTTCAATAATGTTTGCATCTTCAATAGAACCTTTATCAGCAACAACTTCTACAAGTGTTAACGGTTGAACTGTTTTGATTACAAACTCTGTTTTCGCTTCACATCCATTAGTATGTCTTACTGTTACAAAGTGGTTACCCGGAGCAACATTAGTGAAAATGTTATTTACTGTATATGTACCAGTACCGTCAAGTTTATAATCAATTTCGCTATGATCTGCATAACCCGGATCAATAGTAACAGAATTAGCTGCCATATTATTCACACAGTCATAATTAACCACATTTGTTGGTTTAAGAATTACCGCTTCTGGCATCTTAACTTCTACTGCACTTATACAACCATTTGTATCTTTAATATAAACATTGTGAGTACCTCCTTTAAGACCAGTGTAATCTTTAATATTACCTGTGAATGGTAGGAATGGTCCGTTATCCTTATCTAGACTTTCAAAATATGGAGCTGTTCCTCCAACAATTTGAATACTAAATGCTGCGTCTTTATCTCCATCACAAATTTCTGGGATGATAGAATTTGGAACTACAGATGCAATTAGAAGATCTGGTGATGTTATAACAATGTCATAAACGTTGTTACATCCTAAAATATCCTGAACAATTACTTTGTAAGTACCTGCTGCCAGACGATCAAATACATTGCTTTCAACAAATTGATCTAAATTAGGAGAAATCGCATATTTGATTATTCCTGTTCCACCAGATGCTGTAATGATAATTTTACCATTCTTCTCATTGTAACATTTTACAGGGAAAGCCTCATAAGTAGAAGTCAACGCATTTTGTGGTTCTCCAACAGTTATAACTGCTGAATCTATCTCACAATCAAAACTCTTAACATGTACAATATATTTACCTGCACTAAGATTTGCGAAAATTCCATCGTTTTGAGCTGGTCTAATCTCGGCTCTTAATTCATTCAATAATGTATACACATAACTTCCAAGACCATCTTTAGCCTCTGCAATAATTAAGGCGCTGCCTTCTCCTTTACAATTAACAATTGCATTAGATAAATCTAAATCTATTGATAATGGCACTATTGGCGCAATAACAACATCATTAGAAACAAAACTTACACATCCGTGACTGTCTTTGACAAAATAACGGTGAGAACCTGCAGTCACTGCAAAAGTTACTGAAGAAGCAAAACTTGCACTATAATTAGTTCCGTCTTCACTATAAGTATATGGCCCTGTTCCTCCAACTACACTTAACTTAAGTGTTGCGTTTGTAAGACAAGTTATAGCCGTATTTATAGTTAAACTCGGTTCAATAATAGGCGGATCAGTAATTGTTATTGCTGCAGATGTAGTTTCACAACTAAAAGCATCTTTAACCGTAACAGTATATGTTCCTGCTCCTAAATCTGTAAAGATGTTAGAAACGAATGGTCCTGAAACGATAACTTCTGATCCATTAATATAGTTTAAATAATAAGTATAATCACGTCCTTGACCTCCTGTTGGAGCTGCAACTGTAATTACAGCATCTTTAGCACCATAACAACTTAACACACTTACATTTGCTGAAGCGGTGAAAGCAATTGGATCTGGAACAACTAATATAACTGTTGTTGTTGCAATACATCCTTTGCTGTCTTTAACACTAACTGTATAAGTTCCTGCTGTTAAGTTCTCAAAAGAGAATTGATCAGAATATGTTACATTTATTGGACCCGACAATTGGTATTGGTAATCTCCAATCCAACCACCTGTTGCGCTTACAGTAATAGAACCATCATTATTTCCTGATAAACAAGTAATAGCAGTATGAACTTCGTTTATAGCTAATATTTCTAAAGGCTGTGAAATTGTAAAGTTTGTTGTAACTGTACATTCTGGGCCTCCAATTAACTTAGCAGTAACCGTATACTGTCCAGCTGTTAATCCTGAAACTCTAATTGGACCTACACCTGTAGTTGTTCCGCTACTAGGAACTGGACCAGTGATTGTATATGCAAATGGTCCTGCATCATTTGATGGCGTAGGGAAATTATCTACAAAAGTTAAATCTACCGCTCCATCTGATGTGCCGTAACAAATTTCACCTCCGTTAATTGGCGATGCTACGATTACAAACGTATTTGGATCAAACACATCGTAATAAGTCTTAATCGTACAACCTGTTGCAGGATTTTCGACAGTAACTAAATAGTTTCCTATTCCTAAATCTGAAAATAATCCATTTGTATTAGATCTATTATATGCTGCGCCTGTAACATTTGTCACTGTATAGTTTAACAATGCTGGAGTTCCACCTTCTGTAGTAACTGTTACTTGCATTGTTTCTGAATTGATACAAGTTATAGGAATTACTGGTGCCGCTGTTACATCTGTCATCGTAATAAATGATGGAACAATTATCGGTGCTGTTGAGCTTCCCTCACAACCTAAATCATCCAATACTCTTATAGAATATGTTCCGCCTGCAAGGTTTGTTAGATTATAAACATTAGAAGGTCCGCTTTGTACCACAACTCCGTTTATGTCTTTAAACTCATAAACAATATAGTTTTGAGATCCTCCTGTTACAGAATTAACTGTAATAGATGCATTTTTAGTAGTGTTTGTGCCCGTTGTACAAGTAAACGGAGAAACAACTGGAGCATTAACAACAATTACAGCTGGCTGATCTACGGCTATACTAGCTGTAGCAGAACAACCTTTTCCTGATGTTACTGTAACAGTATAATTTCCTGCTGGAAGATCATTGAATATACTAGAATCTTGAGGAATTCTGGTAATTGCACCTCCAACTAAACTATACTTATAAACAGGATCTGTGTTTGAAGCATTCAGTGTAACTGAAATACTACCGTTAGATCCACCAAAACAAGATACTTTTTCTGGTGTTAGAGTTATTCCTGTAACAGGAATAGCTTGCTCAATTACTTGAATAATCTGTGCCTCACATCCTGTTACTATATCTCTCACTTTAAAAGTATATGTACCAAAACCTAATCCTGTAAATATAGGATTTACCTGAGATGTCAACCAATTATCTTTAGTATAAAGATAACTGCTAGGAGTTGAAATTGTACCACCTGTAGCAGACAACGTAACATTTCCGTTAGGATCATTACATGTAGGCAATAAGCTAATATCAGAAGTAACTGTTAATGGCTCAAGTATCGTTAAGTTAACCGTATTACCGCATCCGTTCACATCATGGACCGCAACACTGTGAGCCCCTGATGATAAACCTGAAATCGTAAATGGAACTGTGCCTG
>NZ_SODM01000002.1:787745-791550 GCF_004368785.1 Flavobacterium sp. 270 | reverse complement strand
GCCTGCCGTGGTAAGATCAACATTGATCGCAAAATTACCCTCAGCTACATTACACTGTGCAGCTAAAACTGCTGTCATCACTGGAGTAGGGTCTAATCCTATTGATACCGGTAACTGAACTGGACAGTTTTTAGAATCTTTTGCATAAATAATATAATTGCCTGATTCTGCATTTAATACATTATTGGCTGTACTCCATCCAGATCCTGTTACGGTTGGAGGCGTGGCTGTTGCCAATAGAATCTGGTAGAAATACGGTGCTGTTCCGCCTTGTGCCGTAGCACTGATCTGACCCGCATTGGTATTACAATTATCGTTCTTAGTGTTAAAAGTTAAGCTTAGAGCTGCACTTGGTGAAGCTACTGTAACAACATTGGTTGTTGCTGAACAGAATGCACCTGCTGTTTCTTTTACTACAATAGTATAATTGCCTGCTCCAAGTCCGGTGATAGGAAGAGGGTTAACTGTTCCGTCAACTCCTGTTACTACTCGTACTGAAGCACCTGCTGCATTGAATATCTCATAATCGTATGTTCCGGCATAACCTGAAACATTGATTCTGATCGCACCGTCTGTATCACCAAAACAAGTAACTGCTGTAACGGCATCTGCTGTTACTTTGATTAAATCGTATGGTGCAACAGTGAATTTAGCTGTATCTACATAACAGCCTGTTACGTTGTCTATTATTCGGAAGTAATAGTCGCCTGCTCCGGTTACCGGGAAAACTCCTGTAGCCTGAGGTGCTCCGTTTGGAAGAAGCTGGTAGCTTAAATTACCTGATCCCCCTGCAGCTGTTACCGTTAATGAACCCGTATCTCTACAGTCGATTGCTGCGCTTACCGAAACAACCGGACTGGTGATTTTTGGAATAGTCGTAACTGCAACTGTTCCTGATGCAGGACAATTGTTTGCATCTTTTACATACACTGTTAAGTTGTATGATAAACCTGTATCAGCGATATCAAATGTATTTCCAGGGAAATAATTCGTTCCGTTGATACTATAAGTATAAGGCCCTTGTCCCCCTGTAGCATTGATCGTAACTACAGTAGTATTAGTTGAATTATCAGGTGCACATTTAAATGGTGCCGCTGCTGATGATGCTAATACCTGAACTGGTGCAAGCTGGTCAATCGTCACAGGAAGTGTAGTCGAACAATTTCTGCCTGAGGTAACCGTAACATTATAGGTTCCTGCCGCAAGTCCTGTAAATACATTACTTGTCTGAGGCGCTCTAACAACTACCGGAGGTAATGCCGTAGTGCTTAAACTGTACATATAAACAGGATTATTGCTTAATGCATCTAAAGTTACTGTTACTGTTCCGTCAGTACCTCCATTACATTTTACATCGGTGTGAGCCAGTGTAAAGCTTACTGGAAGGGCTGCTTCTATTTTTATAGGTTTCTCCACTGAACAAGCTGTCGCCGAAGCGTCTGTAACACGTACAATATAATCGCCTGCCGCAAGACCTGCAAAAATATTTGTTCCCTGAGGACCTGCAACGGTCGTCGTTCCTGTTGAATTCAACAACGTATAAGTATATGTCGATGAACCGCCTTCTGCTGTTACTGTAATCTCCCCTGTTGCTGCTGTACATGATGGTAAAGCAGTAACTTCTGGTGTAAACCCTATAGGCGCCAATATTGTTAAGTTAACCGTATTACCGCATCCGTTCACATCATGGACCGCAACACTGTGAGCCCCTGATGATAAACCTGAAATCGTAAATGGAACTGTGCCTGACTGGAATGATCCGCCGTCTACACTAAAGGTATACGGTGACACGCCTGCCGTGGTAAGATCAACATTGATCGCAAAATTACCCTCAGCTACATTACACTGTGCAGCTAAAACTGCTGTCATCACTGGAGTAGGGTCTAACGGAACAACTTTAACTACAGCTGGTTGTATACATCCATTGCTGTCTTTTGCGTAAGCAATATAACTACCAGCTGTTAAATCAAATGAACTGCTATCAACCCATGCATCAGTCGCAACTGGTGCAGTTGCTGTTGATAATAATACTAAATATTTATAAGGTCCTGTACCGCCTTGAGCAGCAACACTAATATTTCCTGGTTTATTACAATTAGCATTTTTATTTACAGTTGCTGTAACTGTTAATGGAATAACAGATTGTGTAATTGTAAATGGTTTGCTAGAATTTTTACATCCAGGATTTGATCCTCCAACTTCTGTAAATAAAATATAGTATGTCCCTGGTACAAGTGGTCCAAAATCGGTAACAGTAGTTGTTAATGTACCTAATAAACCTGTAGCAGTTCCTTGAACAGCTGGAGAATATGGCACATTACTTAAAGAATTATAAACCTGATAGCTTACATCTGTAGATGTTGCATAATTTTTTGTAAAAGAGAAAGTAACTTTTCCATCACCAGCACCTTTACAAGTAACATTTGCAGCTACAGGATCTGTAACTGTTAAAGTTGATAATGTAGGTGTTTTTATATCTGCTTGTTTAAAGAAATAACATTTTGTTGTTTCATCATACACTATAAAAGAATAAATAACTCCTGGATTTAAACCTGTAAAAGTAGATTGCAATAAATTAGGATCTCCTGGTAATGCAGGAGGTGAAACTGCATCAGCATCCTGATACGAACCTGAATGTGTTGCATAATCATAATTACCCGGATTTAATGGGTCAATTGGATACAAAGCAAAATGATATGGTCCTCCTGCAATTGGAGGAGTTGTCTTAACCACAAGACTTGCTGATGTACAAGATGGTACACCTGGTGCAATAGAAATGTCCAAATCTTCGGGTGGTGAAGCTATGTTGATTGTTTTAGTCAATGAACAACCATTAAAATCTGTAACGGTTAGTTCGTAACTTCCGAAATTCAAAATGACAAAAGTATGGTCCTCTCTTGCTAATGGTGAAAAAGTTTGTGTTGCACTGCTATTACTTGTTAAAGTATAAATGAAACCAGATGTAGCAGGAACAGGAGGACCTGTTGCTGCTGTACCACCCGTTAAAGCAGTTACACTTATAGATCCCAACGCAGTTCCTGTAGCACCGCCCACACAAGTAATCTGGGTAATTCCAGGTGTAAAGGCAATAGCAGTTGGCTGTGCAATGTTCACATTAGCAGTAACTGTACATCCTTTTGCATCAGTTACAGTCACAATATAATCACCTGCAGGAAGTCCTGTAGTTTGCGTTCCGTAATTAACATTTGGTATGGCCAAAAGACTATTGTCTTTTACTACTGTTGTTGTATAAGGAGCTGCACCTACTGTTGTATCAATAACTACATTAATAGAACCTGTAGCATCTCCATTACAGTAAATAGGATTTCCTTGCGCTGCTGAAGTAATTACTGGCGCTGTTTTAGGCTCTACATTTACAGTTGATGTAGTTGTACAGTTAGCAGCATCAGTAAATGTGAATACATAACTTGTAGTTGTTGCAGCTGTTACCGCTGTAGCATCTGTATAAGTAAATGTCGTACCAGTAACAGTATGAACTGTAGCATCTGGAACTCCATTAATAGTTACTGTATACGTATAATTTGGAGTTGTTACATTAAGAATTCCTCCATTAATTGTTCCGTCAATTGTTATATCTGTAGCAATACACGTTGGTCCAGCTGTTAAAACCGCTGTAGACTTCAAAGCAGTACCTATAATCTGGCTTACTGCTGTTGATTTACATCCGTAAGCATCTTTTACAATTACGGTGTAAGTTCCCGGAAGTAAATTAGAGAACGTATCTCCTGACTGGTAGCTTGTCCCATTATTGATACTGTATTCATATGGTGCAACACCGCCTGTT
>NZ_SODM01000002.1:0-787647 GCF_004368785.1 Flavobacterium sp. 270 | reverse complement strand
CGTGTATGGACCAACTCCGCCTGATCCTGATAATGTTACTGAACCAGTAGCAGCACCGTTACATTTTGGATTAGATGGACTCGCATTGGCGATAACTGGTATTAAGGCGTGAACATCTCTTGTTCCTGAAACTGCAGGACATGAGTTAACATCAAATACCTGGAACTGGTAGGTTCCTGCTGTTGATGTATCATAAGTAAAACTGGTTCCCGTTACTGCTCCTAATGAGGTATAAGAAGTACCGCCATTGGTAGAAACACCATAAGTATATGGTCCTGTTCCTCCCTGGATGGTTCCTGTTATTCTCGCTGCAGACGGTGTTTTACAATCAATGTCTTTGTTTAAAACTATAGATACTAATAATTGATCTGCTATAATCTGGCTTACTGCTGTTGATTTACAGCCGTAAGCATCTTTTACAATTACAGTGTAAGTTCCCGGAAGTAAATTAGAGAACGTATCTCCTGACTGGTAGCTTGTCCCATTATTGATACTGTATTCATATGGTGCAACACCGCCTGTTCCGGTAACTTTAATGGTTGCCTGATTGGTCGTGTCATAACAAATATCTGATCCTGTTACGCTCGCTGTTGGAGCCGCTGGTGTGCTTAATGTGAATGTTTTGGTAACAATACATCCGTTAGAATCGGTAACCTCCGCAGTATAAGTTCCTGCAAGGGCCAGTCCTGTAAAGGTAGCTGAAGCCTGAGGACCTAAGATTACTCCTGGACTAGGCTGGATGATTCTGTAAGAGTTCCCTCCCCATCCGCCATTGGCTGTAAGGACAACACTGCCTGGTGCATCACAAGTAATAGGACTTGGTGCTGCTGTTAATGTCAGCGGTGAAGCCGGTGAAGCGATCGTAACCGAAGCTGAAGCACTACAGCTTGTAGCGGTATTGGTAACTACTACCGCATAAGTCCCTGCTGCAAGGTTTGTCAGGCTGATCGGTGATGTGCCTGCTCCCTTAGAAACTCCGTTTAATGTATAGCTAAAGCCTGTTGATCCCGTAACAGTAAAAGTAGCTGTTCCGGTTGATGTACCTGAACAAAGAACATTAGTAAAGCTCTTGCTTACTGTTAATGCAGGTAAATTAGCAACAGTATAATTGTCCTGGAACGTACAGTTCTTAGCATCTTTTACCTCAAATCTGTAAACAATTCCCGGATCTAAATTCGTAAATATCCCAGACGTTAACCCTGATACATTAGATGTATAGGCTGCCGGTGAAACAATACTGTATGTTTTAGCTCCTGATCCGCCTGTAGAGGTAACTGTAATACTCACCTTAAGTGTCGGACAGCTCAAGGCTGAAGGACTGAAACTTAATGCCGTAGGAGGTGTCAATGGATCTAGTGTTACAGGGGCTGTTGTTCCTGTACACATGTTGATATCACGAACCGTAATTGTATAAGTTCCATTGGTTAAACCCGTAAAAGTATCTCCTGCCTGGAAATCAACACCGTTGATGCTGTACATATAACCAGCTGTTCCTCCCGCTGCGCTGATAACTTTGATGCTGCCGGTCTGCCCGCATAAGTAAGGGGTAACCTGCGTCGATGCTGTGATCACAGCAGGCTGGCTAAGGGTGATGCTTCCAATTGTAGATACACAGTCGTTGCTGTCTTTTACCTGGTAGCTGTAGGCTGTTCCTGCTGTTAAATTTGAATAAACCGTAGTGGTCGAAAAACCAAGACCGTTAAAATTATACGTGTATGGACCAACTCCGCCTGATCCTGATAATGTTACTGAACCAGTAGCAGCACCGTTACATTTTGGATTAGATGGACTCGCATTGGCGATAACCGCTGTTAAGGAGTTTACCGTTCCGTCTTTTGTAGCGGTACAACCATTACTATCTTTAATATCAAATGTATAAGTCCCAGCATCAGCAGTACTATAACTAAAAACTGTTGTTGCAATAGAACCGCTTGTAAATAATAATTGTCCTGTGGTTTTATTTTTTACAGTGTATGTAAACGGTGCTGTTCCCCCGTTTATGGTAACTTCTATTGTTGCATCTTTTACTGTTTTACAACTTAGAGCCGTTTTAACAGCGGTTGTTGCAGAAATTTGTCCATCAATTTTTTGGCTGATTGCACTAGCTTTACACGAGTTATTATCCCAAATTATGAAATTATAAGTCCCTGTTGCTGTTGCTGTATAACTTAAAGTGTTTCCTGTAAAACTTATTGGTGTAGTATTATAAGCACCAGAATTTAAACTTACTTGGTATCTGTATGGTGCTACTCCACCTGAAACATTTACATTAATAGTTGCACTTGTGCCGCCAAAACATAAACCTGTAGTTTTATCAACTTCTGCTGTTGGACCTGTAGGATCTGCAACTGTAATTTTTGAATCGTTACTATCACTACAAGAATTTATATCAGAACCAGAAACGGTATATGTTCCTGCTGCTACATTGGTTAAAATTCCATTTGCAGGAAAAGTTCTTACTGCTCCATTTGCGTCATTGGTAAGTATAAGTGTATAAGGAGTATTTCCTCCTGTAGCAGTTGCTTTTATAGATGTAGGAGTAACACAGTCACCTGGTGTGGCTACCGCTTCTACAATAAACTCGGCAGGTGATCCAATTACTGGTGAAAGTGTCTTAGTACAAGCTTCACCTGTTTTTCTACGAATTCTAATATCGTAAGTTTTAGCCTGAAGATTTGTAATGGTAAGATCTGGATTGCTTGAAGTCACCCAAGATCCAGCTGCACCTCCACTTAAAGAATACTCATATTCAGTACCAAAGTTTCTTACTTTTAAAGTTATTGTACCATTTCCTTGGCCTTTACACTTTTCATTTGTAAATCCAGCAATTTCTGCTATAAAACCTTTTTCATCCTGAACTGTAAATTTGAATGGATCTGTAGAAACACAAGTTCTTGGTGTTTGAAATACTACAACATCATCTAAAACTAAATCATTTCCAAAATCTACAGCACTGTAAGATCTAATAACAAAATCTAAGGTAGTGTAAGATCCAGGATTTAAACTCATATTATAGTTTTCCCATTTATTACTTTTGGGTACTACCCCAGTTTCTTGAGAAGCTACTAAAGTCTGAGATGGTAATCCGTAATCTGCGATTAATTGAATGGTGATATTTGGATCATCATTTGCAGCATTACCTGGAGTATTCTCAATTAAATTTCCTACCCAAAATGAAATTTTAACATCCTGATTAGGAATTACGTCATAAATAGGTTTTCTATAAATAATTCCACCAATACCAGCTACTCCACCAATATTAATTGCCAAAAATCTTCCTTGAGAATCTACAGGACCGGCAGCAGAGGTGTGATCTCTAAAATCTAACCAGCTCCCAAATCTGTATGTAATTCTGTTTACAACTGCATATTCTCCATCATTAATATTATTGTCAGTATTACATGCATATCCTGGAGGGTGAGTACCAGACATGTTCTCAAAACAATATGCCGGATTAATACCCGGTGATGTTGTTGGATTTCCTCGACCAAAATTTTCTGTAAGCAAATTACTTTGCGTAGATACTTTTACTAAATTATATTGTACCTTAATTTCATGATCCCCTGCAGCAATATTAGGAAAAACATTCGGTGGTTCATTAGTATTAACAACGCCGTCAATTAAGTAACTATATTCGTAGTTCAAACCTCCCGGACTAGTAACCGATGCACTTATCGTTGCCAAACCATCACAATCATATGTAATTGCAGAATATGTAATTACAGGATTTGCTGGTTTAGGATCAATAATAATCCCTGGCATTGAGTAAATACAAGGTGTTGGAAGAGAGGAGTCTTTTATGTACAGAGTATATCCTGGAGATGCACTTGGAGGCAAAGCCGCTTCGTTTGTAGCTATATAAGTATTTCCACCATCAAAACTGTAAGTATATGGAGGTGTTCCTCCAGATGGATTTGTAATTCTAACGATACCATTGTCTCCTGCACAACCTGCTAAGGCAGCAACTCCAGCAGATGCTGTTAAGGCATTTGGAGCATCTAAAATTGTTACAACTACATCATCATTACACCAATTATTATTGCTAGATAATCGATATCTAACTCTGATAGTATATGTTCCTGGTCCTAGGCCGCTATAATCGTAACTAGATCCTGTAGAACCTGATATATATGAATCGGAATCTAATCTATACTGTACAGTATAACTATTCGTATTATTTATTTTTACGTTTATTTTTCCTGTCGCCGAGTTACAATTTGGATTTGACGGCGTAATAACATAATTCGGTTTTGCAATTGAAGTTCTATTTGTTGAAACAGTTGTTGTACAACCGTTTAAGTCTTCAACTCTAACACTATATGTTCCTGTAGTTGTTACAACAACAACATCAGAACTATTAGCAACATAAGCACTTCCATTTATACTTACAAAATATTTATATGGAGAAGTTCCTTGAGAAGCGTTGATTTTAATATTATCCGTAGAACATGCATTTCCGGTTGCTGAAGTTGTTAATGTAGCTGTTAATGCTTGTGGTGCATTATTAATGGTAAGGTTTCCTGTAGTATTAGATACACACGGATTACCATCTACACTAACTTGTGCTTTATAATCATTACCCGGCGCTAAATTGTCAAAAGGGAATTCTGGCGCTGCAGTGGGTCCGATGGTGCTTACTAAAACATTATTTTTAAAAATTCTAAAATAATATTTAAGTCCAATGTCTCCTGTATTAATTTTAATTGTACCTCCCGTACCTCCAAAACATTTTGGCTGTGTTATAGTGGTCGATATAGAAAGTGGATTAGATGTAATTGCGTTCTTTCTTACTCTAAAAACACAACTACTTGGTACATTTTTTAATCTAATAAAAACATCATAGTTATTCGCCGCAGTAATATTTGCAAAAATATTACTGTCTTGCCATCCTGTTGTAGGTGTAGCTGTAGGTGTTGCCGTAGTAGAAGTAGGAGCAATAGCATATTCGTATCCAGAACCAAATCCTCCAACTATTATTTTACCAGGAATAGAACTAGTACCTGAACCAGTACAACTAGTACCTGTAACAATGTTACTTTTTTTAATGTTTGTAGGATCTAAATCATTAGTATAAACATTAAAATAAAAAGTAAATACTGTAGCGTCTGGATAAGTAATTTTTAATCTGTATTCACCTGCAACACTTGCACTGTAATTTGGACCTGTTGCAACTTGTGTCCAACAGCTGTTTGCTGCGGTCTCGCTTGCACAATTTACATTCGCGAAAGCGGTACATGTTCCTCCAAGTTTAGACCACACAATATTACTTGCAAGCGCATTTGTAATGCCCGTTTCAATTAATCTCGCATCATTACTACCGCAAATAAATAATTTGGGAAGTTCTTTACCGTCATTAGGACAAATTGAAACTGTTCCTGAATAAGGTGCCTGTGCATACTTAAGAACAGGATTTGGAATAATAGGCACAGCAAAATTATCAACTTCTTTCTCTTCAGAAATTGGAGAATTAAGTAGATTATTAAACTGATTATTCGTTTTGAAGAATAAATTTTCTTCTAAACTCTTGTCCGATTTCGAGTCAAATGCGATTAAATTTTGTGAATAGGAAACAAAATTTAATAACATTGCCAAAGCAAAAATTAGCGTTCTTAAAATAGTAGGTCTCTTCATAATAATTCTCTTGTTTTACTTATTTTATCTTCTGAGGGGCATCAGAAAACTAAATAATTAATATTCTAAAACATTTTATTTTTAGTATTTGCTCTTAAACTTTTTAAGAGTTTAAATACTTATATTTTTAATTTCTCTATTAATTCTCCACTTTTACAATTGCCATTTTCTCATTGTATGGCTTGTTTGCTTTTGTTTCCAATGCTTTTGTGGCATCCGATAAACCTTCAAACTTCTCGTAATAGATGTAATATTTACTTGTTGTTACGTTGTAAAAGAAATTAACATCTGAACGTCCTGAGGCTACTGCCTTAGTTAAGAATTCATCTCTTTTTTCAACACTACTGTGTACCGCTATAATCATATAATAACCACTTTCAGCATTTTTAATATTCTTGATAATCTGCATATTTGACTGGTCTTCACCAAAATCAAAATCACTAACTGCTAAAGGTGTACTGCTTACTTTGGTAGTTTCCTTTATACGTTTAAGAGCTGCAAGATCCTGATTATATCTTCCTTGATCATTCTCATAAGCTGCACGCTTGATTCTACGTTTTTTCTCAATTTCAGTTTCTGCTTTAATGCGTTCCAAATTGGCTAATAAGTCGGCATTATCCTGCTCCATTTTTAACTGAGCTGCTTTTAATTGATTTATCCTTTCAAGATATGCTCTGTTCGTGGCATCATTTTTAGGGAATTTTTTAACTCTTTCGTTATATAAATTCGTCAGCTTAATAATTTCATCTTTCGTGTTTTTATTAGCTTCAGCCATTTGTAATTTCAAGGCTTCTAATTGACTGTTCTCTGCAGCTACACTCTTAAATGGTTTTGGCTCTCTATAAATACCTTTTTCACTTAAGTCATTTTCTTCTTTTAAGTCATTTAAGTCGTTTTGTTTTTTCGCAACTGTTGAACTAAACTGGCTTAATAAATCGCTTTGTACTTTACTTAAGCCTTCAATAGATTTCGCTAAGTTTTCCATTTCTTTAGCCGTATCATCTTTTGGAGTCGCAGCTGCTTTAGCTGCTGCTGCAGCTTCTGCATCGGCTTTTGCTTTAGCATCTGCGGCAAGCTTAGCTTCTAATGCTTCTGCATCTGCTTTCGCTTTTGCATCGGCAGCAAGTTTAGCTTGTAATGCTTCTGCATCTGCTTTGGCTTTGGCATCGGCAGCAAGTTTAGCTTTTAACGCTTCGGCATCCGCTTTCGCTTTTGTATCTGCAGCTAATTTTGCTAAACGAGCTTCTTCAGCAGCTTTGGCTTTTTCCTCAGTTGCTTGTTTAGCTTGTAACGCTTCTGCATCTGCTTTGGCTTTGGCATCGGCAGCAAGTTTAGCTTTTAATGCTTCTGCATCTGCTTTCGCTTTTGTATCTGCAGCTAATTTTGCTAAACGTGCTTCTTCAGCAGCTTTTGCTTTTTCCTCATTTGCTTGTTTAGCTTGTAACGCTTCTGCATCTGCTTTTGCTTTGGCATCAGCCGCAAGTTTAGCTTTTAATGCTTCTGCATCTGCTTTCGCTTTTGTATCTGCAGCTAATTTTGCTAAACGAGCTTCTTCAGCTGCTTTTGCTTTTTCCTCATTTGCTTGTTTAGCTTGTAATGCTTCTGCATCTGCTTTGGCTTTGGCATCAGCCGCAAGTTTAGCTTTTAATGCTTCTGCATCTGCTTTCGCTTTTGTATCTGCAGCAAGTTTTGCCTGACGTGCTTCTTCTGCCTCTTGTAATTTTTTAGCATCTGCATCAGCTTTCGCTTTCGCAGTTGCTTCTGCATCCGCTTTTACTTTTGCATCGGCTAATAATTTTGCTTGTAATGCTTCCATATCAGCTTTAGCTTTTGCATCAGCAGCTAATTTTGCTTGTAATGCTTCTGCATCTGCTTTCGCTTTTGCATCGGCAGCTAATTTTGCCTGTTGTGCTTCTGCATCCGCTTTTGCTTTTGCATCTGCAGCTAATTTTATTTTCAATGCTTCTGCATCTGCTTTGGCTTTTGCATCGGCAGCAAGTTTTGCCTGTTGTGCTTCTGCATCGGCTTTCGCTTTTGCGTCTGCAGCTAATTTTATTTTCAATGCTTCTGCATCTGCTTTTGCTTTTGTATCAGCTGCAAGTTTAGCTTGTAATGCTTCCGCGTCAGCTTTGGCTTTTGTATCGGCAGCTAATTTTGCTTGTAATGCTTCTGCATCGGCTTTCGCTTTTGCATCTGCAGCTAATTTAGCTTGCAGTGCGTCTGCATCGGCTTTTGCTTTGGCATCAGCTGCTTGTTTTACCTTTAATGCTTCTGCATCCGCTTTTGCTTTTACATCTGCAGCAAGTTTAGCCTGTAATGCTTCTGCGTCTGCTTTTGTTTTTGCATCAGCGGCTAATTTTGCTTGACGTGCTTGTTCTGCTTCTTGTATTTTTTTAGCTTCTACATCTGCTTTGGCTTTTGCAGTTGCTTCAGCATCGGCTTTAACTCTTGCATCAGCAATTAATTTTGCTTGTAAAGCTTCCATGTCTGCTTTTGCTTTTGCATCTGCAGCAAGTTTTGCTTGTTGTGCGTCTGTATCAGCTTTCGCTTTAGCATCTGCAGCTTGTTTTATTTTCAATGCTTCTGCATCCGTTTTTGCTTTTGCATCAGCAACTAATTTAGCCTGAAGGGCATCTGCATCAGCTTTAACTTTTGCTTCAGCATCTAATTTAGCTTGTAATGCGTCTGCTTCAGCTTTTGCTTTTGCATCTGCAGCTTGTTTTATTTTCAATGCTTCTGCATCGGCTTTCGCTTTTGCTTCAGCAGCTATTCTAGATTGTCTTGCTTCTGCATCGGCTTTCGCTTTTGCATCTGCAGCTAATTTTTCTTTTAAAGCAGCTTCTTCTGCAGCTTTTTCTTTCGCAGCAGCGGCAGCTTTAGCTTTATTAGCAGCATCAATTGCCCCTTTGGTTTTGGCAGCTTCAGCAGTTTTAGCTTTTGCTTCTGCAGCTAATCTTGCTTGTAGGGCATCAGAATCTGCTTTGGCTTTTGCATCTGCAGCCAAAATTGATTGTAAGTCAGCAGCTTCAGCTTTTGCTTTTGCATCTGCTTTACGTTTCGCTTCAGCAGCATCTGCTTTTGCTTTGGTATCAGCAGCTAATTTTATTTTTAATGCTTCTGCATCTGCTTTGGCTTTATCAGCAGCTAACTGTGCTGGTGTTTTCTGAGGCGCTGCAGGTTGAGAAGCAGCAACTGTTTTAGCTTTTCCTTCTGCATCCACTTTTGCTTTGGCATCAGCAGCTAGTTTTATTTTTAATGCTTCTGCATCTGCTTTGGCTTTATCAGCAGCTAATTGTGCTGGTGTTTTTGGAGCAGTAACAGGAGCTTTCGCTTTTGCACTTGATTCAGCATCTGCTTTTGCTTTTGCATCAGCAGCTAATTTTATTTTTAATGCTTCTGCGTCTGCTTTTGCTTTATCAGCAGCTAACTGTGCTTGTGTTTTTTGTGCAGCTGTCGCTGATGGTTTGTTTGCAATAGCTTGCGCTCTGGCAGCAGCAGCAGCATCGACTCTGGCTTTATTATCAGCAGCTAATTTTGTTCTACGTTCTTCTGCATCTGCTCTAACTTTATCAGCAGCTAGTTGTGCTTGTGTCTTTTGTGTTGTGGCAACTGCTCTGTTAGCTGTTGCTGTTTGTGCTCTTGTTGTGGCTGCGGCATCGGCTTTAGCTTTGGCATCGGCAGCTAGTTTTATTTTAAGAGCTTCTGCATCTGCTTTAGCTTGTGTACTTGCTGTTAGTTTTGCTTTTGCTGCAGCTTCGGCATCTGCTTTGGCTTTATCTGCGGCAGCAAGTCTTGCTTGTTTTGCTTCGGCATCTGCCGTTGCTTTAGCCTCGGCAGCTAATTTTGCTTTTTCGGCACCATCAACTCTGGTAATTGGAGTTGTATTCTTTTTAGCCATTACTGGTTTTGGCTTAGCCGGATCAATTACAGAACCTTCTTCGTCATCACCATAATAGTAATTTTTGTTTTTGAATTTATATGCAATAGCAAATTCATGAGAACCACCAAGATTAGAGAAATTACCCATTCCTCTTTCGTAGTTGTATTCTATAGCAATACTAGGCGTAATATTAACACCTAAACCTGCAGAAACTCCATATACTGTATTGTATCCTGCCTGTGCCCAAACTCCTTTCGGAATTGAAATCATAGCAAGACCAGAGATTACTGTTTTATCTTTTTTAACTTCTGTTTTTACTATTCCAGAAAATTTACTTCTGTCAAAAAAGCCATAAGTGTCAATATATCCAGTGTACATTGCGTGTAATTCAACCGCTCTTTCTGGATCATCTTTTACCATTCCAGATCCGAAATTATACAGAATTAAATTATTAACAGATAAACCAAAATCTAAAAATGCTGTACCGTAGTTAATACCCGGATTTACAGTAAGTAATGTGTTTGAAGGATAATTGCTAACATCAAGATTTGGATCATTAGTAATGATTTTTCCATCATTTAAACCGGTTCTGTAAGCTCCAACATTCAAACCAAAAGTAAGATTGCTGTCTTCTTGCAAAACAATATTGTGAGCAAAGTTTCCTACTCCTCCAAATACTGTGAAAAGACCATAATTTTGTTGAAATAACCCAAATGCAAAAGCTTCGTTTTCTCTAAAACGGCCTGAATAACCAAATAAGTAGGTATTTGGAGAATTTTCAAACTGAGTCCACTGTCTTTTATTATAAAAACTTACATACGCGTTTTGTTCACGAACAAAACTGAATGCAGGGTTAATTAAATATCTATTAAATTTTAATGAATTTCTTATTGGTAACGAAAACGAAACAACTCCATCCTCAGAATTGGTTTCTTGAGAATAGAGTACATTTGAAAAACCGTAAAATAAAGTGATGAATAGTAAAAGTTTCTTCATATTATTTTATAACAGTTATTGATCCTTTTTTTTCACCTGTGCCGGATTTAATGACATAGTAATATACTGGATTTATATTTTTAAAATCGAGCGATCCTGGCACTGGCCAGTCGCCTTGATAATTTACTGTATCAACAACCATATCTCCGTTTGAACTTAATATGATTACTTGAGTTTCTGGGTTTTTATATTCGCTCGGAATATCCCATACATTGTAAAGATTGCTGCTTAAACTTATTATGTTGGCTATTTTTGTAACTACAGATTCTCCTTCTAAAGAAACTCTAAATGTGAATTCTTTCGAAGCTAAACAACCCGTATTTTGAGAAATTATAACCTTATAAGTACCTCTTTTCTCTATATTTAATGTAGCTGTATTTGCTCCAGAAATAATGGAATTGTTTAAATACCATTCAAAAACCGGAGTTGTAGCATCTGTTGTTATAGCTACGTTTAAGCTTTCACCTTCTGCAATTTTGTTATCATTATCTACATCTACGTTTATAGATGCAGCAAATCCATTGCTTTTTAAATCAATTGTTCCTGTAGCAACGCAACCTCCAAAGTCAACATCTACAGTGTAAATCCCAGATTCATTTGCATTGATACTACGAGTAGTTGCACCATTTATAACTGTTCCATTTTTTTTCCAAACGTAACTGTTTCCAGCGGTAGATGTTAATATTGTTCCTGTTCCGGTAGAACAAAAAGGGTTTCCTAAACTAGAATTTACTGTAACAGCAGAACCAGAGCTTGAAGAAGTAATAACAACTCGATTTGAAGTAATATTAGGTTCTGAACACAATCCATAATCAACCTGACTATAATATGTTCCAGGTGCATTTGCGGCTAACGTTTTAGAACTTTGTCCCGCAATAAGAACATCATCTTTATACCATCTGTATTTAATATTTGGATATGTTTCTGGCGATGATCCAACAACTGTTGGAGTGTCATTATCAACTGTAAGTGATACTGAACCTCCAGAGCAAATTATTGCTGTTGTGTTTTTTTTGAAAATTGTAAATGAAGATTCATAGCTTTTGTAATAAGCTGCAAATGATGTGTTATCTGATGAATTTTTAAATCTTGTACTTACAGAACCCGTTGAACTTTTTATTCTTAAACTATAAATATCTGACCCTGCTAATGATGTTGGAACTGAAAATCTAATGGTTTGCTGCGTTGTTGAATTGTTTACAACTCCAAGTTTTTGTGTTGGAGTTGGTGTAGTAAAACTTCCTAATTTATCAGAAAGTTCAACTTCAAATGTAGTGCCATCAGGAAAACCAACATAAGTAAATGTAGCAAAATATTCATTGAAAGAAGGGCCGGCACAAAGTTTGTCTAAACCTTCTAAAGGTTGTGGAACAATGGTTTGCGTCTGGCCATAGAAATTTGTTTTAGTAAAGAATATTATACTAAAAAAAAGAATAAAACGGTAAACTGATAAAGTAGTTTTTCGAATCATATAGTACGTGTTCTTGCTAAGTCTATACGTTCAAAAAACAAGATATCGATGAATGTTTCAGAAAAATCATATTTGTAGTTCTCAATAATATCTTTTGCAAGAATTGAGGTAGCACTAATCAATGAATTTTCTTCGCAGTCCGCAGATTTATTAGTAGTTTCAGCTGCAATAGCAAGGCTGTCCTTGGGGTTGGACAACCTTACTATAAACTGATTATTATTGTCTGCACTGCTGATTTTTACGTCAGCTGTTGTTTCGCTCTGAATAAAAGAAACTGTGGTCAATTCGCAATCAGAAGCAGCAGCAACCTTTTGGTTATCTGCTGTATTCTGTGCGTATAGACTTAATGAAATAGGCGAAACTAAAAATATTATATATAAGAAATACTTTCTCGTAGATATAGCCATTATGTCTTGATCTTTATTTGGTCCGGTAGAGACGATGTTTAATTGTGTCTGGGGACTTATTAATAAAATTTACCCTTTGAAATAAAAATCTAAATCTAATCTAATTATTTTCCGCTAGAAGCTGTGATTTTCCCTAATTGAAGTCTGTAATCTGGTTTTTTAGGGTTAGAAATATCAATGAATGTTTCTTTGTTATCACTTTGAGAGTAAACATTAAAGAATACACTATTTCCATACCAGCTCTCTAAATCTTCATTGTTAGAATTGTACTCTGTAAAGATATTTCCGTTACATAGGTTGAAGTACATTTCTTCAAATTTGATTTTTTTAAGATTGGCATCATTGATTTCTGTTTTGCTGTCTAATAAAACTGCAGGGTTAAATCCAGAGATCACACTACGTTTCATTTCAAGCGAAGCAGCTTCTGCTACATAAACAGCTTCTTTTACCAAACCTGCCTGAATATCAGCTTTGATGTTTTCGCTATCGTTAAGCATAGTAATATTTGTAGCTGCTACAAGAGTTTGTTTTTTAGTAAAATCTGTTTCGCTTTTCTTTTCGAAAGATTTAACTTCTAAACAACGAGATCCATCTTTATTACTAGATAAGTAAGAAGATCTAATTGCTAATGAGTTGAATAAACGACATTGTACACCTTGTGTAAATTTGAAGTCATCATTTATTGATTTATAAGAAACTAATTTAGTAGCGTTTATATCACCTCCGTAGAAAGCAAATGAATCACCACCAGAGTAGCTTACCATAACGTTGTCAAGAATTGTTTTGTTTCCAACACCTGCAATAGTTAAACCGTTAAAAGTATCAACACCTTTAACTTTTTTACCTGCAAATTCGATTCTAACAAATCTTAAGATTCCTGAATTTCCGTCAACTTTATCACCACCATAAGTAGTAAGAGTAGGATCAAGATCTAGGTTGTAAGAACCAACATTTCCAAATTTATTAATTGGAGCATCACCAAGAATTACAAGTCCACCCCAGTCACCAGCTTTTTTCTGGCTACGATTAGAAGTAAATACAATTGGATCTGTTTCTAAACCGTCTGCAACAAGTTGTGCACCTTTAGTAACTACCAATGTTCCTTTTGTTTCAAAATCACCGATAATTAACGTTCCAGGTTCGATCGTTAAAACAGCATTATTGGTAACATAAACGTTACCCTGCAAAACATAGATATTCTTTTTCAGCAATTTAGTATTAACAGAAATATTTCCTGCTAAAATTTGGTTTGCTTCTCCATAATCAACTTTGTTAGGCTTAAATTCGGTCCAGTTATTCAACCAATTGTTGTAGCCCATAATTCCTTTTTCTTGCTGAGCACTCATACTCGTAACTGTCAAAAGAACGCAGATAATTTGAGTAATTTTTTTCATGATAAAGGGCGGTATTTGGGGGTTAATAATAAATTTGGGATATGCGTATGCGTAATATTATAAAAACTCATCTCGAGTTTTCTGAAATAAAACAGAAGACATCGAGAACGAGTTATTATTTTATAACTTCTTCAAAATCTTGTTTGAGATTTAATGCATCTACGTAAACACTTTGAAAAAGGTTTTAAAAATATTGTTTTAATTACATTTCATTCAATTCGTTGAACTCATGTAAAGATTTCAATGTGCTTTCGTAAAATAAAATTGCAGCGATTAAGTTTCCTTTATCTGAGTAAGGCATCATTTTTCTTTGGAAGTCTACTGTAGTATCCAAGAATGTTGCTGTACCAGTTGCTTGAGCATCTAATACTTTTTTGTGCTCACTGTCGTCTGGAATACCTAAGTCTGCCATAGTAACACCTGGTTTTGTAACCAAAGCGATGTAAGGGAGAGTTTTTACTAAAACTTTAATACGCTCAATGTATAATTCCAAAAGTTCTCCTTTTTGCATACCACTCAATTCTTTCTGATCATGGTACTTACGAATAAGAGCAGTTGTACTAATAATACTTCTTGGAGCATTTTTTGCTTGAGCAGAAGCTGCAGATGCAGTTAGGATAAAAATTGCACTAAATAAGATAATTTTCCCTTTCATAGATTCTATTTATAATTGGTTGTTGATAGAAACAAAAATATATAAATTAACTTAATTTACAACTGTAACGGTTTTTTTTTTCAAAAAAAAATCTTAAAAAAATCTTAAAAATCAGCGCTATGTCGAGAAAATGTGCGTTTTAACGGGCTTTTTGTTAAAAATATTAAAACGTAATCCGTAAGATATTCGCCATAAAAAAAATCAAATCTCTATTATTAATAACCAAAAAAAACTTACGTTTAACGATTTTTGAAAAAAAATATTAACAAAAAACAGCTGATATCTACTCACTTTGAACTCGTTATTAACAAAAGTTGATCCAAAAAATCAAAAATAAATCCGTTAAAAACATTTTTAATTCTAAAATAAAAAGTGCTGAATAAAGTTTCTATCGAAAATTTTTGACTACATCATTTTCTTATATCTTTGCTTCATGCAATTTTCTCAAATTTTAGGTCAAGATTACATCAAAAGCCACTTGATCAAAAGTGCAGCTTCTGGAAGAATTCCCCATGCACAATTATTTATTGGGCCAGAGGGAAGCGGCACATTATCAACAGCTATTGCTTACGCACAATATATATTATGCAGTAATACTGGCAGCGAAAACTCAAACGGAAACGATTCCTGCAATCTTAAGTTCGAAAACATTTCACATCCCGATCTGCATTTTATTTATCCAACTGTAACAACCGAAGACGTAAAAACTAAGCCGAAGAGTTTAGATTTTATTCAGGATTGGCGAACATTTATTCAGGAAATGCCTTACGGCGGATTGTTTGACTGGTATAAAGTTCTCGGCGTTCAAAATAAACAGGGGGAAATCAGGGTCGAAGATGCTCAGGAAGTTTTAAAATCGCTTGCGCTAAAATCTTACGAAGGCGGTTATAAAATTATGATTATCTGGATGGCCGATAAAATGAATATCGCGGCTTCAAATAAATTATTAAAACTGCTGGAAGAACCTTCAGATAAAACCATTTTTATTCTGATTTCTGAAAACGAAGAAGACATTATACAAACCATACGTTCTCGTTGTCAGGTTATTCACTTTAATGGACTTCCTGAAAAGGTAATTGCAGAAGCGTTGGTTTCACGTGAAAATATCGATCACAATTTTGCCAAAAAAATTGCACATCAGGCGCAGGGAAATTTTAATAAAGCGCTTTCTTTATTAAAAGAAGATGATTCTGAATATCCTTTTGAGCAATGGTTTGTCAATTGGGTTAGAGCAGCTTTTAGGGCGAAAGGAAATGCGGCAGCGATTCAGGATCTTATTTCCTGGAGCGAAGAAATTGCTGGTCTTGGCCGCGAAAGCCAGAAAAAATTTATTCAATTCTGTATCGAAATGTTCAGACAAGCGCTTTTATTAAATTATCAAGCACCGAGTTTAGTTTATATCGAACCAAAAGCGGATAAGTTTAAATTGGAAAATTTTGCGCCTTTTGTAAATGGAAATAATATTCATGACATTTTTAAAGAACTTTCGGATGCTATGTATCACATTGAAAGAAACGGAAATGCAAAAATAATTTTGACTGATTTGTCTATAAAACTTACGCGTTTAATTCATAAAAAATAATTTTCAGATGAATAATGTTGCCTCTATTTTATTATTAGCTTTTTTAGCTCTAACGTTTTTACAATCAGGTTACGAGAAAATTTTTTATTGGAATGATAATGTTACCTGGCTTAAAGAACATTTCTCTAAAACGAAACTAAAAAACCAAGTGCCCCTTGCTTTGCTTCATTTATTAATTTTAGAATTAATTTCTGGAATTTTATGCGTTGTTGGCGCTATTCAATTAGTTACAAACAATGGGCGTGAATTTGGTTTTTATGGCGCGATATTTTCGTGTATTTGTCTGTTAATGATGCTTTTCGGACAAAGATTAGCCAAAGATTATGATGGTGCGAGAACCATTGTTATTTATTTTATTCCTGCTGTAATGGCAGTTTATTGGTTGAATTAATCAACCTCAATTATCAAAAAATGCCTCGGATTTTATAGATTAAAGGATTAGAAAATCTGTGTTAGTCTGTAAAATCTGTGACAGAAAATAAAAATTATTATTCAAAAAAATGAATCCAAAACATCCTTCAGAATCCTTAACAATATTAACCGATTTGGTTTTACCGAGCGAAACAAATCCTTTAAACAATCTATTTGGCGGCGAATTATTGGCCCGTATGGATCGTGCAGCAAGTATTGCTGCGCGCAGACATTCTCGCCGAATTGTAGTTACGGCATCTGTAAATCATGTTGCTTTTAACAGAGCTATTTCGCTGGGAAGCGTTGTTACTGTCGAAGCAAAAGTCTCAAGATCTTTTAAAAGTTCAATGGAAGTTTTTATAGATGTCTGGGTAGAAGACCGCGAATCTGGAAACAGAACAAAAGCAAATGAAGCAATCTATACTTTTGTTGCCGTTGATGATACCGGAAGACCTGTAGAAGTACCTTCAATTGTACCAGAAACAGAATTAGAAATTCAACGTTTTGATGCTGCTTTGCGTCGCAAACAGTTGAGTTTACTGCTTGCGGGAAAAATTAAACCTTCTGACGCTACAGAATTAAAGGCTTTGTTTTTGTAGTACATTTTGTGACAATTTGGAACAATTGGAGAGAACCAAACTTCAAAAAAAAGAAGTATTTTTGCCATGTTACAAGCCTGATACAAATCTAAATCAAGAAGTTATTTAAATTTTTTGGTTTGTTTTGAGACTGAAAAAATTATAAAATTTTACATGAAAGAAAAAGAAAAAGAGAAAGAAAAGATGAGTTCAGAAAAAGATGCAAAATTAAAAGCGCTACAACTTACGCTTGATAAATTAGATAAAACTTACGGAAAAGGAACCGTAATGAAAATGGGAGATAAAGCCATTGTAGAAGTAGAAACTATTTCTTCTGGTTCTCTAGGGGTCGATTTAGCTCTTGGGGTAAATGGATATCCAAAAGGAAGAATTATCGAAATTTACGGTCCAGAATCTTCTGGAAAGACTACATTAACGCTTCACGCGATTGCAGAAGCTCAAAAAGCTGGCGGAATTGCTGCTTTTATTGATGCGGAACATGCTTTTGATAGAAACTATGCTGAAAAATTAGGCGTAGATATCGAAAACTTAATCATTTCTCAACCAGATAATGGTGAGCAGGCTTTAGAGATTGCCGAAAACTTAATCCGTTCTGGTGCAATTGATATCGTAGTTATTGACTCGGTTGCTGCTTTGACTCCAAAAAGTGAAATTGAAGGTGAAATGGGAGATTCTAAAATGGGTCTTCACGCACGTTTGATGTCTCAGGCTTTAAGAAAATTAACTGGAACAATCAGCAAAACAAACTGTACTGTTTTCTTCATCAACCAGTTAAGAGAGAAAATTGGTGTTATGTTCGGAAATCCTGAAACAACTACGGGTGGTAACGCATTAAAATTCTACGCTTCTGTACGTTTAGATATTCGTCGTTCTTCTCAAATTAAAGATGGAGAAAATGTTATCGGAAACAGAACTAAAGTTAAGATTGTAAAGAACAAAGTTGCACCACCTTTTAAAACTGCAGAATTCGACATTATGTACGGAGAAGGAGTTTCTAAAACGGGTGAGATTTTAGATTTAGCCGTTGAATTTGAGATCGTTAAGAAAGCTGGATCTTGGTTCAGCTACGGCGACACCAAATTAGGACAAGGTCGTGATGCAGTAAAAGCATTAATAAAAGATAATCCTGAACTAGCAGACGAATTAGAAGCAAAAATTAAAGCTCACATTAAAGAGTTAGCTAACGCATAAAACATTAAAAACCTGCAAATTGCAGGTTTTTTTTTGGCTTTTTTTGAACCATATAAGTTATTTAAGCTTATTTTAGAGATTGTACAAAATGATCGATTCAAACTTAAATAACTTATATGGTTCAAAAAAAATTAAAATTCACACGCAACCATTTATAAAAACCTTCATCTATTAAAAAGACATGCGATTTGTTGGTATTCGCCATAATGCCCTTTTCACTGTTTTTTTAGAATAAATTTGGTTATTTAGGTAAATAAAAATCCGTTGGTTTACAGTGCTGACGGGTTTTTATTCTTTAATAATCAAAATAAATTCTTTTCAACGCAACCTTTTTCAATTTTCTGCATCTATTATATTATGACGTTAACTTGAGTCGATCAGGACTCTTTATTATCAACTATTAATATTTTAAATCATGAAAGAGAAAATAGAAGTGTTGTACAGTAAAAACCGTAGAAAAACCAAATTAAAATTTAAAAAAGTATTGCGTTTTATTTCAGAAAAAATAATCCATAGATAAGACTTTTGAATAAAAATAGGGGTTTTTAATTCAAAACAAAAGCCGGTAGATTTTGCAATCTGCCGGCTTTTATCTTTTCTTATTTATTTGGAATCTTCTTTTTTAAATTCGAGTAAAGCTTTATAAATCAGCTCTCTTACCTGATCTCGAAGCTCTTTTCTGTGATCTGTAGTTAATCCTGAAGTCTCAATAAAAGGAAGCACTTTTCCGCGCATTTTTCCGGGGCTTCCGCTCAAAAAAGTATAGGAAAATCGTTCTTTATTGTCAGCAAAAACAACTGGAACAATCGGAATTTGATGATCTATTGCCAGTCTAAAAGCTCCGTCTTTAAACTCATCCAGCAATATACTTTCGTCGTCTGGAACACCGCCTTCGGGAAAAATACAGATACTTAAACCTTGATTTAAGCGGCTCTGAGCTCTTTTAAAAACTTCATTTTTACTTTTAGACGAATTTCGATCAACCAAAATACAGGTTCTTTTGTAGAAAAATCCAAACAAAGGAATTTTTACAAGCTCTTTTTTTCCAACAAAGACAAAAGGATTTTTGATGATCGCCAGCATGAGCATAATGTCTGTCATAGAAGTATGATTGGCAACAATCATATAACTTTTATGTTTAATCAGCTTTTGCTCGCGTTTGATTTTATAATAAAAACCCATTCCGAAAAGAATGAATTTAGCCCAAATGCGGGCCATTTTAAAAAAATAGGGGTAACCACTTTCGGATATAATAGATATTAGCAAAAATGGCAACATAATCAGTATCGGAATGGCCATTAAGATGTAAAACCAAATGCGCCACAATACCCAAAAAACAATTTTAATTCCTTTCATAACTTCAAATGTAATAAAACAGAGTTGAATATAAATTTTAGATCCTTAGATTTTTTAGAATATTAGACTTTCTTGTAATAATCTATAAATATGAGGCTGTATTTAGATAACTTTCTATATATTTTCAAAAGAAAAAAATAAACATTGCTTCCTTTGCGAAAAACTTTGCGAACTTTGCGGTTAAGAAGAATAAGAAAAAAATAGAATGGCAAAAATACTTACGGGTGTTCAGAGTACAGGAACGCCACACTTAGGCAACTTATTGGGAGCAATTATTCCGGCAATCGAATTATCTAATAATCCGGCAAACGAATCTTTTTTGTTTATTGCTGATTTACATTCGATTACGCAGATTAAAGATGGTAAAACATTAAGAGAAAACACATACAGCACCGCTGCTGCTTGGCTGGCTTGTGGTTTAAATCCAGATAAAGTTACTTTTTACAGACAATCTGATGTAGCGCAAACTGCAGAATTGACTTGGTATTTGAGCTGTTTTTTTCCGTTCCAGCGTTTGACTTTAGCGCATTCTTTTAAAGATAAATCAGATCGTCTTGATGACGTTAATGCAGGATTATTTACTTATCCGATGTTAATGGCGGCCGATATTTTGTTGTATGATGCAGAATTTGTACCTGTTGGAAAAGATCAGTTACAGCATTTAGAAATCACACGCGATGTGGCTTCTCGTTTTAATCATCAAATGGGAGAAACGTTTGTTATTCCTGAAGCCAAGATTCAAGAAGACAGTATGTTGATTCCTGGAACAAATGGCGGAAAAATGAGTAAATCTGCTAATAATATTATCAATATTTTCCTTGACGATAAAACTTTGCGTAAGCAGGTTATGAGCATCGAAACGGATAGTACTCCGCTTGAAGAACCAAAAAATCCAGATACTTGTAATGCTTTTGCAATTTATTCTTTGTTGGCAAATGAAGCACAAATTGCCGAAATGAGAGCAAATTATCTAGGTGGAAATTACGGATACGGTCACGCAAAACAAGCTCTTTTTGAATTGATTACAGAAAAATTTAAAACTGAAAGAGAAAAATATAATTACTACATCAACAACCTTAACGAAGTAGATGAACTACTTAAAAAAGGCGCCGAAAAAGCGGCAAGTGTAGCAAATCCTGTTTTACAAAAAGTTAGAGAAAAATTGGGATTTAACTAACAAAATAAAAAACCCGACAAGTCTTAAAAGCTGTCGGGTTTTTTATTTAAAATCTTCAATCTAATCACGTTTGAAATTTTATTTGTAACTTCATGATAATAAATATTTTACAAGAAGATAAATACAAACTAAAATCAAAAATATGAATCAATTTATTGAAGATCGCGATATACCTCCTTACTTATTTCAAATTTTAAATATTGTTTTTGCACTTATAATTCTATTTGTACTGTATAAATTGTACAAACATTTTAAAGGAAAATCAAAGGAATAATTGATTAAATCGCTTCAAACAATTTACCCGGCAAAGGTCTTATAACGCCTTTCAGTTCCATATTCAATAGAAGTCCAGACATTTTGTAAATCGGAAATTCACATTCGAGCGCAATACTATCTAGTAATTCCTTTCCGTTTTTTAGAAGAAAATCATATACTTTTTGTTCATCGGTTTCTAAATCTACAAACAGCTGTTTCTGCACGTTTTTAACTTTCTTTTCGAGATCCCAATTCAGCATATAAATCAAGTCAGCGGCACTGCTTAAAACATTCGCTTTTTGTGTTTTAATTAAGTCATTGCAACCTTGGCTATATTTGTCTGTAACGCGCCCCGGAACTGCAAATACATCGCGATTGTATTCGTTGGCCATATTTGCCGTAATAAGAGAACCGCCTTTATCAGCAGATTCAATAACAATTGTAGCTTCTGTCATACCGGCAACAATACGGTTTCTGCGAACAAAATTTTCTTTATCAGGATTAGAAGAACTCCAGAATTCGGTAATGAATCCACCGTTTTCTTCCATTCTTGCCATATATTTTTTATGGTTTTTTGGATACACTTGATTTAATCCGTGTGCTAAAACACCAATCGTCTGCAAGTTAAAATCCATCGCCAGCTGATGTGCTACAATGTCAACACCATAAGCAAAACCGCTCACAATTACCGGATCTAAAGGCGCTAAATCTTCGATTAGTTTTCTACAAAATTCAGTTCCGTAAGACGTAATCTGTCGCGTTCCCACAATGCTGATTATCTTTTTATCTTTTAGGTTTATATTTCCGGCAGAAAACAATAAAACAGGAGCATCTATACAATGTTTTAAACGTTCGGGATAATTTTGATCCTGAAAAAACGAAACATCAATCCCACTTGCTTTTATAAATTCTAGTTCTGTATTTGCTTTTTCAAAAACAGATTTATCAGAAAGCTTTTTTAAAAGAACAGATCCAACGCCATCAATTGCTGCGATTTGGGTATTCTTTGCTTTAAAAACTGTCTCAGCATTTCCGCAATGCGTAAGTAGTTTTTTAGCCATAATATCACCCACTCCATCGACCTTTAGAAGCGCTAATAAATAAAATAATTCCTGATCTGTCATTTTCTTAAAATATTATGTAAAATAGAAAAAATAATTTTCACTTTTTGAAAGCGCAAATATCATTAAAATAAAGTAATTTCTTAATAAAAATATAAATTTGTAGTTCTGCAACGTTTTAATTTTTATATTCATAATTATTAACTATTTGAAAATTAATTATCTATAAAATTATTCGAATTGTTAATAAAAATTGTGAATAAAATTTTGATAACTATATCGGTTCGTTAACTTTGTTCCTATGAAAATCGAAAATTACATCTCGCAGTTATTGTATCGTTATCAGTGTGTAACGGTGCCAGGGTTCGGAGCTTTTTTAACCGAAATTCACTCAGCTCAGCTGAATGAAAGTACAAATTCGTTTTTTCCACCAAAAAAAACGATCTCATTCAACAGCCATCTTAAAAACAATGATGGATTGTTGGCCAATCATATCGCACAAGCAGAAAGCACTTCTTATGGATTTGCTGTAAGCGCTATTTCGCATGAAGTTTTAAGCTGGAAACAACTTTTGGAAGAAAATGGTACTTTAAGCTTTAAAAACATTGGTGAGATACGTTTGAATGCAGAAAGAAATATCATTTTTACGCCAAGTGATCAGACTAATTTTTTAACGACTTCTTTTGGGTTAAGTCCGTTTGTATCGCCATTGGTGAAAAAAGAAATCTTTGAGAAAAAAATCGAAAAAATTGCAGAAAACAAAACGGTCAATTTATATGAAAATGATGAAGAAGAAGTTAGATCTTTTGGCTCATGGATGCGTTATGCTGCAATCTTTGTTTTAGGACTTGGAATTACAGGAAGTATCGGTTATCCGTTGTATCAAAATCAGATAGATTCTCAGACACTTGTCGTTGAAAGTTCAGTTCAGAAGAAAGTTCAAAACAAGATTCAGGAAGCAACGTTCATGATTCAGAATCCACTTCCGGCTGTTACACTTTCTGTTGATTCTGCAAAGGTGGAAACTGTAGAAGTAAAAACAATGCCGTATCACATTATGGCTGGCGCTTTTAGAAGCCAGGCAAATGCAAAAAAAGCGTACGACCAATTGATTAAAGACGGTTACGAAGCGAGAATGCTTGGCGAAAACAAACACGGATTATTTCCTGTTTTATACGGAAGTTATGCCACTATGGCCGAAGCAGAAAAAGCACAAAAAGAAATTCAAAAAGGAGAAAATCCAGATGCATGGATTTTGGTTGAAGCTTTGTAAAAATCTCTTTTTAAAATTATAGAATTAATCCTTTTTTCGAATAGAGAAAAGGATTTTTTTGTTTGAATTAAAAACAGAGGATTTTAAGCGCGTTTTTGATGTTTTTGAGTCTTAGTTTGTTTTTAAAACTATTTGCTCTTAAAATTGATTAAAAAGGCAAAATACGAGAAACTGATAATCTCAATCGAATAGGATTTTTTTATTTTATGATGAGTTTTGCGTCTTGCGTTAGAATTTCTTTAGCGTTTTGATAGATTATTAATCGCGCCGGCGGTGAACTGTCTTCGCCTAAAACAATGATATCACATTCATAAAGAAAAATGCCTTTTTTAAATTCATAATGATGATTTCCACCTGAACCATCGGCAACAAATTTTCCGTTAGTAATAACAAGATCAGGCTTCTCACTCATTTTTTGATTTAAAGACCATGAAGCATATCTGTAATTATCATTTCCTAAATCATCGATTCTGATTCTGAATTTGGAAGTTTCCAGAACACAAACCGGAGCTTTAAATTTAGCTATAGAAGGATGTAATGCATTTTGTTGGCCTTTTATCAATTTTGCTTTAAGGTCACTTTCTGCTTTTGATTGGTAATTTATTGATATTAAATGCCCTTCTTCATCCATCCAAACATCCCCTTGATAAAGCATAATACCACGCCAGCCCATTTGCGACCAATCTTTGGCAGGATTCGATTTTATAATTTTGTTTTTCAAGGTAGTATCAAAAATCTGATCGTATCTTTTAATAAATTCTGCTTTGTTTTTAACGACCGGAATTGGATATTCTCTTCCGAATGGAAATTTAATTAATCCCGCAACAGCTTCTTTTTTATTGTTTTTTACGCAATCAATAAAGTAAATAATTCCTTTTTGGTATTCGGGTTTTAGATCTTGAGCTGGAGCAAAATTTACGGAAAGTACGATTAGAAATAGGGATAGAATTTTTGCTTTCATAATCAAATAATTACTTATTAATCTGTGTTTTACGTGGAACAATCCAACATAAAGATAATTAATTTTAAATTGCCTATTACTTTAATCCGAGGAAAAAATTGATAATAAGTTCTGGTTTTAGCCAAATTAATGAGGTTTGGCTAAAGCCGAATATCGACATTTTGACTTTACCTCCAACTGAAGCAGAAGGCAATTCATTTTCTATGACAATACCTGACTTTATCGCATTTTTGCGATTAATTAAGCTGATTTTAATTTATACTGGCTTTAAACATTTTAAGTTCGTCCCAAGTAAATTCGTCACCGTGTTTTTCTTTTAAAGGCGCTAAAGATTCTTCCTGATAAAACTCAAAAGCTTCACGCAGCGCCAGAATTTTGTCATACGGCAGAACGTCTGAAATCTCTACTTTTTTGGCTTGAATTAATTTAATTAAATGTGTTTCAATAGTTTGCACAGTTAGTTTTCTAATTCTTGCAATGTCTTCAATGGAATTTTTTTCAATCCACATATCGTAGGTTTCTTCTACTGTAGTTTTTTTGGCGGTTTTAGGTTCACTTTTGTCCAGCTTTCTTGAAGTGTAACGCACAACGGGTTCATCTGCTTTGAAGATGTCTGTATTGGTCATTTGATATTCTTCGCGGATTTTTTCCAGCTTATTTACTTTGAAATTTTTGATAGCCGACGATGTGAGCTTTTCTTTGCAGATTGTTTCTCCTGCAACGACGATTTCAATTAATAATTTGGCTTTCATTAATCTTAAAACGGCTTTGGTTTGTAAGTCGTCCAGGATTGTCAATTCGTCGTAATATTCTTTTACTTTTTTAAATTTCTGAATTTCAGCCATTTTCTGCAAAAGATCGGTTACCAATTTGTCCATCGGCTTAAAGAAATAATCGTAGGCCGCTTCTACTCTTTCTTTCACAAAAAATAAATCAACGGTTTCGTTATTGAAAATTTTATTAAGCTGATTGATAAATTTCTGCGCCGGATCTATAAGCTGATCAATGGTCTCAAGACGTTTATGTGCCCAAATGGCGTGTTTCGATTTTTCTGAAGCGACAGCATTTTCGTTATAACTAAAACGATGATTTCGCCATTCCTGCGCTAAATCTGCCCAATTAAAACTGTTTATGAGATAGTTATGAATAAAATTTTTGGTTTCAAAATGCAGTGATTTTTCGAGCGTATCTTCATTTGCTTTGTTCAAAGCATAATCCATTACATCTTGATCGTTAGAAATCCCATTCATCTGCATCGGAGAAAGCAAAATAAGCCCGTTTAAAGAACGCAAACGCGATAATGCCACATACGCTTGTCCGGGAAGAAAAACTTGCGATACATCGAGCGCAGCTTTATCAAAAGTTAAGCCCTGACTTTTATGAACCGTAATTGCCCACGCCAATTTTAGCGGATAATGCGCAAAAGTCCCCAAAACTTCCTCTTCAATCTCTTTGGTAAGTTCGTTTACTTTGTAGCGGATGTTTTTCCACTCGTATTTTTCTACTTCAATCGTTTTGTTTTCTTCTGGAAAATGAACGAAGATTTCTTCGGGCGAAAGTGATTTTATAACGCCCATTTTTCCGTTGAAATAGCGTTTTTCAAATGATAAATCGTTTTTTACAAACATTACCTGCGCACCAACTTTTAGCTTTAGATTTTCTTCAACCGGAAAAATTTTCTCCGGAAAATCACTTACAATAAAGGGTAAATAAGTATGTTCATTTCCAGCTAAATCATTAATTGACTGTTCGTTAATAGAATCAGCTTTGGCATTATGAGTTGTTAAAGTTATATAGCCTGGATTGTTTTTTAGATCAAAATCCGGTTTTACATATTGGTTTAGAAACTGAACATCTTGCGGTGAAATCTGATTGTTTCTCAGATTATTCAAAACCGAAATAAAATCATCATCGGTCTGGCGATAAATCTTAGATAATTCAATATATAACGGCGGATGTTGTTGAATTACATGCGAATGAAAAAAGAATTTTCCTTTGTAATAATTGCGTAAAGTTCGCCATTCTTCGTCCCGAATTACCGGCGGTAATTGCAATAAATCGCCAATAAAAAGTACCTGAACACCACCAAATGGATATGAATTTCTACGAACGGTCTGCATCATAAAGTCAATCGCGTCAAGCAGATCTGCGCGGAGCATACTTACTTCATCAATAATCAGTAACTCCATGTTTTTGATTACGTTACGTTTCAAATTATTCATCTTGAAATGTCTTCGTAAGGTTTCTTTATTCTCAAATTTTACCGTTTCAGTAAACTGTGGATTGGCATCGTAAGACGGAATAAAGGCCGAAAATGGCAGTTGAAACATCGAATGTATGGTAACACCGCCTGCATTTAAAGCCGCAATACCTGTTGGTGCGACTACAACTGTGTTTTTATGCGTTGTTGCGATGATTTCGCGCAAAAGCGTGGTCTTTCCGGTTCCGGCTTTACCCGTTAGAAAGATCGACTTCTGTGTCTGATTGATGAATTGTAAAGTGTAAGCTGCTGCTTCTGAAACGTTTTGCATTGTGTAAATTGAAACCTAAAAGTATCGCATTTTTATAAAAGAAAAAACCTAAATCTCAAGAGATTTAGGTTTTTAATTTAATCAGTTAGTTTGGTATTATTTTTTAGCTGCTTCCTCTTTTACTGCTGGTTTGTCAGCTTTAGGAGTAGAACTGTATTTGTCGTTTAATGCTTTTACAACTTCTTTTGTAATATCGTATTTGTCTTCTGCATATAAGATAGAAGCTGCATCTCCAGTACCGTAGATATAAGAATATCCTTTTTCTTTACCGTAAGTTTTGATGAATTTTTTAACTCCACTTATCAAAGAATCCATTTCTACACCGCTTTCTTGTTGTAATTGTTGAGATAATTGTTGTTGAGCGTAACCTAATTGCTGCTCTCTTTTTTGAAGCTCTGCTCCTCTTTGTTGTGCCCATTGTTGGCCATTTGCCTGAGCTTGGCTCTGAAAACTAGCAGCATCTTGTTTAAAACGAGTAATTTCTGCTTGTAACTGTCTTCCTTTTTCTTCTGCTTGTGCTTTATACTTCGCTTCAAGATCTTTTGCTTCAGTGTACTCTTTCATTAAAACTGAAGTATCAACGTAAGCTGTTTTTACTTCCTTAACGTCTGCTGTTTTATTACATGAAACAACCAAAACTGAAAGCGCGATAATTACTAATGCTTTTTTCATTTTTTAAATTTCTATTTTTTTAATGTATTGAAGACAAAAATATAAAAAAATAAATAGCATCAACATAAAGTTTAAAAAATGGGCTAATTTTATGATATTAGTTTTATTTATGATAAAAAAACCAATCATAATAAAACCCTATTAAAACTGGCTTTCACAGCGCTTTTTAGAGCGACATTCTAAAAAAAGCCGATATTTCTCCTCGGTTAAGGTGAAATATCGGCTTAAATAAGCTTAAAATGCTTTTTAGTCGTTTTTTAGGACGTAAATGTGCGATGAATACTCTTTTGTAGACGATGCTTTTAAATTTGACTTTAAACCCACAAAAAAAGCATTTAGAAAATTCATTTTTCCGGTTTTGTATTTTTCAGAAAGTAAACTCACATAAAAAGAATCAAATTTCATCGGAAGCACTTTTTCCAATTTCATATCCACTTTTTCAAAAAGCGATTTTATTGCTTTTTTTGAGAAATGCCAAAAATGAATCGGCACATCAAAAGCTGCCCAAAATTCTCCATAATGTTTTGCATCGTACGATTTGAAATTTGGAACCGCAACAATTAATGTTCCAGTTGGTTTTAATAATCGCTTCAATTCCTGAATTTGTAATTCTAAATTTGGAACGTGTTCCAAAACGTGCCACATCGTAATTACGTCAAAAGAATTATTTTCGAGCTCGCTGATTTCTTCTACAAACTCAATTCCTTTTTTCTTTGCAATTTCTTTTGCGCGATCGCTTGGTTCAACTCCAACAGTTTTCCAACCGTCATTTTTTGCCGTCAATAAAAAATCTCCGGTTCCGGCACCGATGTCTAAAATTTTTCCTCTTTGAGATTGTTCTGAATTGATCAAATTCAGTTTATTTTTCAAAGCAATGTTTTTTACAAAATGATATGCTTTTTCAAACAACGAACGTTTGTTATCTGTATGCGAAATATAATCTTCGCTTTCGTAATACTTTCCTAAATTTTGTAAATCCGGCTGCGGAGATGTAATCAGCATATCCAGATTTTCATCATAATACAATTCAAAAATTTCTTTAGAAACCGAATGATCTTTTACAGTAAGAAAATGTTTTTTATTTAAAACGTCCATTTATAATTTTTATGTATTTGGTTTAATTTCATAGCAAACCCTAAAAACGAAATTCTCATTTTTAGGGTCTGTTATTTTTATTTATTTTTAATGTTCCAATTTATTTTGACACCAGACATTTTCTGATTTTCAATTCTTATTTCTTCGCAGATCGTAAATCCGTTTTTGATGTAAAACAACATCGGAGATTTGTAAAACTCTTTGTTCTTTTTAATATCATTTTCATGATCAACAACCCAACCGTTCAAATCGCTTTTATTCTTTTTTAATTCATTCATCAACAAAGAACCTTTTCCTGTTCCTTGAATATCTTTATTCAAAATAATAGCAAACCAAGTTTTATTCTCTCTTAAAAAAGTAAAAGCCCAACCTTTGATTTTGTTTTCATCATTAATTAAAAAATAATGTTGTTTTTCAGTCAAAGCATTCAGATAAACATCAAATTCATCAATAGTTTGATAATTCAATTTTTCCGGATATTCATTATTCCAAAGTTGCAATAATGCTTCTTTGTCTTGCAATGATAAAAATTCCTTTTTAATTATTTCCATAGAATTATAAAAATAGTTTCACGTGGAACAATTTCAAAATTTTGTTTCAAGTTTCAAGTTTGCATATGTTTCAGGTTTTGGTTCACTTGGAACAAAAAACAAAATTTCAGGTTCCAACTAAACTTGAAACCTGAAACTTGAAACTTTTTTATCTTCCCATATAAATCAAAAGCACAGAAATATCACTCGGAGAAACTCCACTGATTCTTGATGCTTGTGATATTGTAACGGGGCGAATTTTTGACAACTTTTGTTTTGCTTCTATCGACATTGATTTGATTTTACTATAATCAAAATTCTCGGGGATTTTTACCTCCTCGAGTCTTGTCAATTTATCTGCGTTGTTTCTTTCCTTTTCAATATAGCCAGAATATTTAACCTGGATTTCTGCCTGCTCTAAAATTTCCTGATCCACATCATTTTCAGAAATATATTCTTGAACTTTTTCGAATTTCATCATATCTTCCAAATCAATCTGCGGACGAGAAAATACTTTAAACATTTTATCACCTTGTGTAATCGGAGCAGTTTCTTTAGCTTCTAAAATTGGATTTGTTTCTGCAACAGATACACTCGTTTCTTTAAAGAACTGAACCATCTTTTCAGACTCATTCAATTTCTTTTCCATTCTTCTTAAACGCGCTTCAGATGCTAAACCAATTTCATGTGACATTGGCGTCAATCTAAAGTCAGCATTATCTTGTCGCAACAATGTTCGGTACTCTGCTCTTGATGTAAACATACGATAAGGTTCTTCTGTTCCTTTCGTAATTAAGTCGTCGATCAAAACTCCGATATACGCTTCATCGCGTTTTAAAATTAATGGTGCTTTTTCATGTACTTTTAAATGCGCATTTATTCCGGCCATTAATCCTTGCGAAGCTGCTTCTTCATATCCTGTTGTTCCGTTTATTTGTCCGGCAAAATATAATCCTTCAACCAACTTTGTTTCCAAAGTATGTTTCAATTGTGTCGGCGGGAAATAATCATATTCAATTGCATAACCCGGACGCAGAAATTTTACTTTCTCAAAACCGGCAACAGATCGCAAAGCTTTAAATTGAATATCTTCTGGCAACGAAGTTGAAAATCCGTTTACATAAACCTCACATGTTTTCCATCCTTCCGGTTCTACAAATAATTGGTGACGTTCTTTATCTGCAAAACGATTTATCTTATCTTCTATAGAAGGACAATATCTCGGGCCGATACTTTTTATTCTTCCGTTGAACATTGGCGAACGATCAAATCCTGATCTCAAAATATCGTGAACATCCAAAGACGTATATGTCATGTGACAAGATCTTTGTTCAGTCAACGGAACCGTCAAATCAGAATACGAAAACTTATCTGGTTTCGCATCTCCTTTTTCTTCGTTCATTTTAGAATAATCTAAAGAACGTCCATCGACTCTCGGTGGCGTTCCTGTTTTCATTCTTCCAGATTCAAAACCTACTGCAACCAAATCTTCGGTAATTCCAAAAGCGGCACTTTCGCCCGCTCTTCCTCCACCGAATTGTTTGTCTCCAATATGAATCAATCCATTCAAAAAAGTTCCGTTTGTCAAGACAACAGATTTAGATCGAATCTCAACTCCAAGCGAAGTTCTTATTCCTTTTATCTTTCCGTTCTCGATAATCAAACCTTTTACCATCTCTTGGTAGAAATCCAAATTAGGAGTTCCCTCCAACATCATTCTCCATTCTTCAGCAAAACGCATTCGATCACTTTGAACTCTCGGCGACCACATTGCAGGTCCTTTTGATTTGTTCAACATCTTAAACTGGATCGCAGTTCTGTCTGAAACAATTCCGGAGTAACCTCCAAGTGCATCGATCTCACGAACGATTTGCCCTTTTGCTATTCCGCCCATTGCAGGATTACAAGACATCTGTGCGATGTTTTGCAAACTCATTGTAACCAATAAAGTTTTTGATCCTAAATTCGCGGCCGCTGCCGCGGCTTCTGAACCGGCATGACCGGCACCCACCACTATAACATCGTATTCTTCTAAAAACATTTTGTTTTACTTTCTCTGGAAACCGGTTAAGTCAGTTCTCAGAATTAACATTCTTTTTTTTGTTTCAGGTTTTCCTTGTTTCTCCCGAAGCTTCGGGATCAAGTTATTCCTGATTAGTGTTCCACGTGAAACGTTTCTGTTGTTTCACGTTTCTGTTGTTTTATTTTTCAAGTTATCTGAAACATGTTTCACGTGGAACATCCCTTTTGCTTTTCGGTTTGTTCTTTTTAATTTTTCAAGTTATTTCTCTACTGATGTTTCACGTGGAACACCAAACTAATCAAACTTGAAACCAAAAACTTGAAACAAAAATTATGTTCCACGTGGAACGAATTTTATTTAAAACATAAAACTTAAAAAACGTTCCACGTGGAACGTTTGATTAATTTGATTCGAAATTTAGAATTGTGTTTCACGTGGAACATGAATTCTAAACTTTAAAAAGAGATGTTTAAGTTATAGTTCCACGTGGAACATCGCTATTTTTTCATCTTCTTTGGAACGCATTAACTCTGCATCTTTATCTGTTTTATCTTTATATCCACAATAATGTAATATACCGTGAGCTAAAACGCGTTTCAATTCTTCATCAAAAGAAACATTAAAATCCTTTGCATTGTCTTCTACTCTTTCTACAGAAACAAAAATATCTCCGTTTAATTCGTTTCCAACTGTATAATCAAAACTGATAATATCTGTTAATGTATCGTGATCAAGATATTCAACATTGATCTTATGAAGATATTCATCATCACAAAAAATGTAATTTATCTCTCCTTCGTTTTTCTTTTCAGAAACAATTACAGCACTCAACCAATCAGTAAAGGCTTCTTCGTTTTCTAAATTAAAATCTGTTTCGTAATTAAAATTGATCATTTTGTATTAAAATATTCTTGAACCTTTTGGTTAAAATTTGAGCGCAAAGGTAGCGATTGTCTATTTAAAATTTCTACACTATTTAAATAATCTAATAATGAGCTTGGTAATGCGTTTGTTCTGTTTGTAAATTCAGTCTTATTTGTTTCAGATTGACGCTTCGTATCCTGACCTTGTTGCTGAACTGCATTGTTCAATTTTAATAATTCTTGTTGGATATTTAAGATCCTTTGCAAGTTCTCATTCTTAAATCCTTTATTCAAAATTTGCTTTTCAGATTGTTTCATTTGTTCGATGACAGATCTTCCTTGAGAATCTAATCCTTTTTTAGCTAACTCTTTTTGCAACTCTTCACGAAGTTTAACCTGCTCTTTGTAAATCTCCATTATCTTTTCAGCATCTCCTTCTCCATCTTCACCTTCTTTATTATCCTTATCTCCTTTTCCGTTTTTACCATCTTTACCAGATTGTCCGTCTTTGCCTTGTCCATCTTTACCTTGACCATTTTGAGATTGTCCTGATTTTCCACCTTGACCTTGACCTGGTTTTTCTCCGGGTTTATCACCTGGCTTATCTCCCGGTTTCTCACCTTGCTTCATTCCCTCTTTCATTTTATCAGCAAGTCCTTTTTGTTTTTGAATAATATCCGGTAATTGCATTCCTTGTCCGTCTCCCGGTTTTGGTTTTCCTGTTCCCGGTTTTGACATAGACATTTGCATGTTGTTTAATAAATCACTCAAAAAGTCGGCTAATTTATTTGCAGATGAAACAGCATATTGTTGGTGCGAAACTCCTTTTGGAACCTGAACGTCTGTCAAAGATTCAATCGCTTTGTCTACATTATATTGTACGTTTCCAATTTCCTTCGTTACATCTTCAGCTACTTTTGGGTTTCTTAAAGACAAAGCAAACAAACTATCATCAACATGTTTGAACTGTTGTTTTAGATTTTGTTGTACTTTTATATTCTTCGTATATATAGAAGAACCCAGTTTCATAGATTTAAATTGTTTCATTACATCTTCCTGAGTTAATGAATATGCCAGAAGATTATCCAAAACCTGACGAAGCATTGCAACGTCTTCTTCTAATTGTTCCTGCTCTCCACCTTCCATACCCGCATCCATTTGTTGCGCCATACTCTTCATTTTCTTAGAAGCACTTTTCTGTTTTTGCTTTGCCGAAGAAGCATTCTTTTTGTTCAATTCATCAGATGCTTTTTGCAAATCATCTTTCAAATCTTTTTCTTTAGAAGCATCAGAAGGAATATCTAAAGGAGATTTTAATGTTTTATTCTCCTCTTTTAAGTCTTTTAAATCTTCCTGAATTTTATCAAAAGCTTTATTGATATCTTCTTGTTTGTCCTGAGTATTTTCTTTTTCTTTATTAGAAAGCTCTTCTTGCTTTTCTGCCAGTTTATTTAATTTCTCTGCAACTTGTCCAGCTTTCTTTTCTACATAAAAACGCTTGGTCAATTCAACTAATTGTTCTAAATTTCTGGATTGATTTTTACTGATTTGTTTGAACTTTTCCATTTTATCAAACAACTCTTCGCTGTTTAATTTATCATTTAGGTTCTTCAGTTCGTCTAATAATTTTTGATTTTTCTCTAAATCTTTATCGGCATTCTCTAAACGCTTTTGTAAATCTTCTGCTGTTTTATCCTTTTTATCGTCTTTGAATTTATCTAAATTCTTGTTCATTTTCTCAGCAAACTGTTTCATCATTTCGTCTTGTTGTTTCTGACGTTTGATAAAATCATTAATCTTTTGCTGATCTTTAAACTCTAAATTATCTTTTTCTTTTCCTGTATTTTGGATCTTATCCATTTCAGAAATTTGCTTAGTTTGGTTCTTTAATGATTTAGATAAACTGTTTATGTTTTGATTTTGCTGTTGCAATTCTAAATCATGAACTTCGTCTGTTGTAGAAACTCTGTCTGAAAATGTAGAAGACTTTGTACTCTTAAAACCATGTGGTGCATCGTTATCAAAAACTTCAAAATAGTATTCATAAGACACTCCTTCTTCTACCTGCAAATTACTTGGGAAAGAAAAAACGAACTGATCAAACACAGCTTGCTTTACCGGAATGGTTCCACGCTTTGCAGTTTGCGGTTTGTTGCGCTCATAGAAAACTACTTGTAATTTTGATAATCCGTAATCATCACCTAATCTTCCTAAGACATAATTTTTATCTAATTTCAAACTGTCCGGAGCTGGTGCAACCGTAATTGTTGGATGTTGATCTTTAATAACAGACAGCTGATAATCCAGTTTTTCGTAATTTTTAACCTTATTATTAGAAGTAAGAATTTGATATTCTGTATTTTGAGCAATATTTTTACTCAATTTAAACTCATTTTCGGCTTTATTAAACTTTAAAGTTGCGTTTTCATCCTTCCAAACAATCTCCTGAGTCGACTGCGTATTCATTTTCCAAGTCACTAAAGTACCTTCAGGAACGATTGCATTACCAGTTCCCTGAATAGTTTCTGATTTCTTTTTTAGGTATGAAGGAAAATTCAAAACCATTTCGAAGTTGGCAATTGATGGAACGGTGATTACTTTTAATTCGTATTCTTCAGATGAAACTGAATTTCCTTCAAAAGAAAAAGAAACATTTTCAACTGGTTTTTCAATCTTGAATTCAAACTTTCCTGGCTGAGAAGATTCCATAAAATAACTTTCATCACCAATATGGATCATTACATTTTCGGGAACAACGTTTCCTATTGATTCCATTTTTACAACAAAATCTTTGTTCTGTTCTGTTTGTAAATTTGAATTCAGAACTACAAATTTGAAAGGCGCCGGAGGTAAAAATGTAGCATTAAAATGCACTACTCTATTTAAACTTTGAGAAATAATATTGCTGTTTCCTGAAATATAAAACACGGCAAAAAGCAAAATTGGAATTAATGCTAATGGTAAATATTTTCTATTTGAATTAAAATTGATTGCATTTCCAAACGGAATTGGTTGCAGTGAATTTGCTTTTTGTTCTATCGAAGCCAACATTAATTCTGAACTTTCTGCTGAATCCTCAGAAGCCGAAAGCTGTAAAAAGTTCGTTAGTTTATCACTTACTTCTGTAAAATGATTTCCGATAATTGCCGAAGCCTGGTTATAATCGATTCCTTTTTGAAGTTTGAATAACTTAAAAATCGGAAATAAAATAAAACGGAACAAAAGGAAAACTTCTACTCCAATAAAAAGCCAGAATAAAAGTGTTCTTCCGAGAGGTTTTAACCAAAGGAAATACTCAATAAAAAGCGTAAACAAAAAATACAAAAGTCCAAAACCGGTAAAAAGAAGTATTCCTTTTATAAGTTCATTCGTGTAATATTTTTTAATAAAAGCTTCTAGCTTCGCGTATATGGCAGACGTTGTTTTCAAAATGAATCTGTTTGATTTATAACCTATAAAAGTAGTAATTTTAATTAGATAATGATCAATTAGAAAATTAGTCAATTAAGCTAGAAACAAGCCATTATCTAATTATCTTCATTTTCAAATTATCTAATTATGAGTTGTATCTTTGCATCAAAATTTATACAAAATGTCAAAGCAAGTTCGTGTGCGTTTTGCACCAAGTCCAACAGGACCTTTACATATTGGCGGCGTTCGTACTGCCCTATTTAATTATTTATTTGCCAAGAAAAACAATGGCGTTTTTTATCTGAGAATTGAAGATACAGATCAGACACGTTTTGTTCCCGGAGCTGAAGCTTATATTATGGAAGCTTTGGAATGGTTAGGAATTGCTCCTGAAGAAACGGTTGGAAAGAATGAAAAATTTGGTCCGTACAGACAAAGTGATCGTAAAGAATTATACCAACAATATGCAGATCAGCTGATCAATTCTGGTTGGGCGTATTATGCTTTTGATACTCCGGAAGCGCTTGATGCTTTGAGAAAAGAACAAGAAGCAGAAGGAAAAACATTTATTTACAATCATACAAACCGTGAAAAATTGCAAACTTCTTTGGTAATTTCTGCTGATGAAGTTTCTAAAAGAATTGCAAATGGAGAACATTATGTTATCCGTTTTAAAACTCCGGTTGACGAAACTTTACATTTAAAAGACATCATTCGTGGAGACGTAAAGTTTGAAACGAATCTTCTTGACGATAAAGTTTTATTTAAAAGTGACGGAATGCCAACGTATCATTTGGCTAATATTGTGGATGATCATTTGATGGAAACTTCACATGTTATTCGTGGTGAAGAATGGTTGCCATCTATGCCTCTTCACGTTTTATTGTACAGAGCTTTTGGTTGGGATGCTCCGGAATTTGCACATTTACCTTTGATTTTAAAACCAATTGGAAACGGAAAATTATCTAAAAGAGATGGTGATAAATTAGGATTTCCTGTGTTTCCGCTAGAATGGAAAACGGAAGAAGGCGTTTCATCTGGTTACAGAGAGAAAGGATTTTTCCCGGAAGCGGTTATTAATTTCCTTGCCTTACTTGGTTGGAATGACGGAACGGATAAAGAATTATTTTCTCTAGAAGAATTAGTAGAAGCTTTTGACTTAAACCGAGTGCATAAATCGGGAGCAAAATTTGATCCGGAGAAAAACAAATGGTTCAATCACCAATATTTAATCAAACAAAATGATGCTGATTTAGCGAAAGACTTCACTCCTATTTTAGTAGAAAAAGGTGTTGATGTTTCGAAATTTGATGTAACAAGAATTGTTTCTCTTATAAAAGAACGTGCTCATTTTGTTTCTGAATTTTGGGATTTGACTGATTTCTTTTTCCAGGCGCCAACATCTTATGATGAAAAAGCAAGCAAAAACTGGAAGGAAGAAACCCCGGCTTTAATGCAGGAATTGATTTCAACTTTGGAATATATTGATGGTTTTGACTCAGCAAATATCGAAGCAATCGTAAAAGATTGGTTAACTAAAAATGAAATCGGAATGGGTAAAGTGATGCAACCTTTCCGTCTAAGTTTGGTTGGAGCTTTGAAAGGTCCTCACCTATTTGACATTGTAGAAATCATCGGAAAAGAAGAAACTATTTCGAGAATTCAGAAAGCAATTGCTACACTATAAAATTTTACCATTAAGATATTAAAAAAATTAAGCTATACTTGATGGTAAAAAAATAGAAAAACTTTAAGTTCATAAAACTAAGCTTAAATCACTTAATACCTTAATGGTAAAAAAATATCAAACGCTAGGAACATTACAAATGTTCTTAGCGTTTTTTTTATGATTTAGAAATTTATTTTTAGAAGAATATTCGTAATTTACGGGCTCATAAAAACTAAATTTTATAACCATGGGTACAGCATTTATTATCTTATTAGTATTAGCATTCTTCATTTTGATGTCTTCTTTCTTCACTGTGAAACAACAAACAAGTGTTATTGTAGAACGTTTTGGAAAATTTACAAGCGTTAGAAATTCGGGTTTACAATTAAAAATTCCAATAATTGATAGAATTGCTGGACGAGTTAATCTAAAAATTCAACAATTAGATGTTCTTATAGAAACACAAACTAAAGACAATGTCTTTATTAAAATGAAAGTTTCTGTTCAGTTTAAAGTAATACAAGAACATGTATATGAAGCTTTTTACAAACTAGAATATCCACATGATCAGATTACTGCTTATGTATTTGACGTTGTTCGTGCCGAGGTTCCTAAGTTAATTTTGGATGATGTGTTTGTTCGTAAAGATGATATTGCAATTGCTGTAAAAAGAGAATTGAATGAAGCTATGACAACGTACGGTTACGATATCATCAATACTCTTGTAACAGATATTGATCCTGATATTCAGGTAAAAAATGCAATGAACCGTATCAATGCGGCCGAAAGAGAAAAAACAGCGGCAATGTTTGAATCTGAAGCACAACGAATTAGAATTGTAGCTAAAGCAAAAGCGGAAGCCGAAAGTAAAAAACTTCAGGGTCAAGGTATTGCAGATCAACGTAGAGAAATTGCACGTGGATTGGTAGAAAGTGTTGAAGTTTTAAATCATGTTGGAATTAATTCGCAAGAAGCATCAGCATTAATCGTAATTACACAACATTATGATACGCTACAAGCTATTGGAGCTGATACTAATTCTAATTTGATATTATTACCAAACTCTCCACAGGCAGCAAGTGATATGCTAAACAGTATGGTAACTAGTTTTTCAGCTTCAAATATTATTGGAGAAGAAATGAAAAGACAACCTAGAAAAGTTAAAAAAACAGACAATACGGACATAAACTATAATCCATCAGATACTTCAGAGCCAACAGAAACGGCACAATAATAAATATCAAAAACAAAAAAGAGGCTTAACTGCCTCTTTTTTTATTTATAAACCAATTGATTGCAAAGGGCAAAACCGATTGTAAAATGCTTCCATAAGAATTTGAAAAGTAATCTTTGAACGAAGAAAAAATCCCACCCAAAACATTTTCAGGCGTAATACTTTCTTTCGTTTTCTGAAAACTCAAAACCATTTTCTGATAATTGATCTCTCTTTCTAGTTTTAAAATTTCAAGATCTTTTTCAATTTCAGCATACGATGAGTATTTTTTTACTTCCATAAATTAATCGTTAAAAAAGATTTCTGAAAATTTCTCTAAAATAGGACCTTCCACAACTTTATCTTTTATCAGAAAAAGTAAAATTGTAAACAAAAGATAGATCCCTCCTACTGCCAAAAATCCGAGTGCATTACTTCCAAATAAAGAACCAAAAGCATACGCAGCCGCAAAAGATCCGAAAATCATAACCATGCTGAAACATAATAAAATCAAAGTAAACTTAAATATTAAAGTCGTTGATTTCATTGCAACTTTAAAACCCCAGAGTTTATAATAAGCTAAGTTACTATCAATGTAAGCTTTAGTGCTTTCCTGAATATTCTCTGTATTTTCTTTTAATTCTTCAAAAGCCATATTTAAATTTTTAATTAAAAAAAGAAGCACAAAATGCACAACTAAATAATCATTTTTTATCCACTTTAATAAATAAAAACAACTAAAAAATCAATTGCATTTGTGCTTCCAATATATTATTTCTGAAGTTTAGCATTTTGGGCTTTTAATTCAGCCAGTTTTTTTTCTAAAAAAGAAATTACTTCTTCCGTTTTATGACTTACATTCGACAGTAAATCATTCAAAGTTCCATCAAGATTTTTTGTTGCACCTGTAAATTTTTCACGAAGCACTTCAGAACTTGCGTCATAAGAATCTTTAATATTATGTGCCGCATCATCAATTCCTTCCTTCAATTTAGCTCTCGTTTTAGAACCTTTATCTGGAGCAAATAAAATTCCGATGGCTGCTCCTGCCGCTGCTGCTGCTAAAATTGCTGCCGCTGTATTTAAGTTTTTAGACATGATATTTAAATTTAAATGATTAATAAAGGTACTCAATTTTCAAAATACAAATTGTTATTAAATTGATATTTATCAAAAATTAACAATACAATTAATACACATAAGCAACCGCTTCGTATTTACCATCAGATTTTTCAACAATGCTTACAAACGGATAACCATTTGATGCAGACTGCGTTTTGATTCTCATAGCAGTTTGGTTTTGATTTGCAATTGGCGGTTCGCCTTTTGTCCTGGTCGAAACTCCGGAAAAATTAGCGGCCTGTTTCAGCCCTATTGTCTTTTCCTGAGGCAGAACTGTTACCATTTTGTAATCGTCTTTTGAATCTACAATTATTTTGTCGGAGATTTTCTGAGTTTTGTTGGTCTGTTTATTAGTGATTTTAGAAATAGCATATTTACTGATTTTCATTTCTTCTGAACTTCCATTCAAAGAATAATAAACTAAACCATTTTCGTTTTTAATAAAATTCACATCTAACTCTTCTCCATTGTGTTTTGTAATTTGATGTGTTTGAGAAATTGCAATATTTGCAAATAATAAGGACAGCGTAAAATATAAAATTTTCATGATTTCTATTTTTTTAAGATTTAAATGAATGTCAGCCGAAAATCTAAAAATTAAAAATAACGCTAAATCAATCTCATGTAATTTTGAAAATTATGAATCTATTCTGAAAAATACCTTTTACGCGAAATATTATCAAATACAGATCACAATGAAAATCGGGACATAAAATTGTTTTTTAAGAATTCTGTTCTGAATATGCATCAAACAAAAATGTAAATTTTAAAATTTTGAATACAACTCAATTTTGAATCTGTTGGAAATCTAAATTTTTAAAATCTTCGCTGACTTTTGGTGTAGTCATAAAAATAGCAACTTTATAAACAATTGTATGTTAATAACCCGTTAAACTAAGAAAAATAACGCCTAAAACTTAAATAAAGCTTCTAAATCAACAATTATTCAAATAATGATTAATGTGATGGAAGAAATTAAAAATTGCCTTAGATTTAATTTATGAAGTTCAATTTTAATCTAAATAAATTATATTATTTTAAAATATAATAGTTTTTATAAATAATAAATTTAAACGTTTAAATTATTATTTGTAATAAATAAAATTGATATTTAATATTGAGTAGGTTTTTTGAGTTTGAATTCACAATTAAAATGAAAATCAATTCTGATTTTCAACTTTATCAACAATCCAATGTTGATAAGCCTTAAATAGGTCTAAAATTGAAGCTAAAACTAAAATAAAGCTTACTATTTAAAGATTTTTACAAAGATGATAAATGAATCGAAAGTATTTAAAAAACGTCTTAGAATCAATTTATGAAGGTTAGTTTTGATCTACTAAAATTATAAATTTTTAAATTTCAATAGAAAAACTAAATAATAAAAAAAAGCGCTTATAAAAGCGCTTTTCATAAATTATATTGATATTACTTCTTCACCATTTCAGAAAGAATTTCAATTTCTCTTTCCGATGCATTTTTTGGTGGATTTGAATATGCTTTTAAAATCTCATCATCAAATTGATTTCTCAAATCTGAATTTTCAATATCTCTCAAATTCAAAAGTGCTTTCGATCTTACATAAGTAGATTCACTTCTCAGAGACATTGTATATAATTTTTTAATATCGTCTTCTTCAAAATCCGAAGATTTCCAGTTTGAATATTTCAATAAAAATTGAGAAAACAAAAGTGAAGCCTTATTATTGTTGATATTCTTCTTTAATGAATTTTGTAATAAAGAAAAACTGGAAACATTTTTGATGCTCTCCCCTATTGCGCTTTCAATTGCAATACGTTCTGGTTTTGTCTCAACTTTAAAATATTTATTGATATCTTTTAAAGAATTATTGATGCTGTTTTCTTCTTTTTTACCTTTTTCTTCCCAGGCATCTTTTAATCCAACAGTTTTGTTAAATACTAATTTTGAAGCAGTTGAGTCTTTATCAACAGTAAAATAACCCAAACGTTGAAATTGGAATTTGTCTTCATTTTGAGCTGTTGATAAACTTGGTTCAACAAATCCTTTTACAATTTCTAATGAATTTGGATTCACAAAATCTAAGAAGTTTTTGTCTTTATAACTGTCTGGAGCTTCATCTGTAAACAAACGATCGTACAAACGAACTTCTGCTTCTACAGCATGTTGAATAGAGACCCAATGTAGAGTTCCAGACACTTTTCTCTGACTTGCTTCTGTACCGCTTCCGCTTAAAGAATCAGTGTCATAAGTTACGTGAATTTCAGTAATATTTCCTTCTGAATCTTTTATAACAGATTCTCCTTTAATGATATACGCATTTTTAAGACGCACTTCTTTTCCTAAAGTCAAACGGAAATATTTTGCCGGAGCATCTTCTAAAAAGTCTTCTCTTTCGATATATAATTCTCTAGAAAAAGGTACTTTTCTGAAACCAGCACTTTCATCTTCCTGATTATTTTCGGCTTCAAGCCACTCCTCTTTTCCTTCAGGATAATTTGTAATTACTAGTTTTACAGGATCTAAAACCGCCATTACACGAGGTGCAATTTTGTTTAAATCTTCACGAATACAGAATTCTAAAACCGATACATTAATCAAATTATCACGTTTTGCAATACCAATTGTATTGGCAAAATTACGCAAAGAAGTTGCTGTATAACCACGTCTTCTTAATCCGGAAATTGTTGACATTCTTGGATCATCCCAACCGTTAACATGCTTTTCTTTAACTAGTTGCTGTAATTTTCTTTTACTAACAACGGTATGTGATAAATTACGTCTTGCAAATTCTCTTTGCTTCGGGCGTAGTTTATTTTCGTCTAAAATCTGATCTAAAAACCAATCGTAAAGTTCACGGTGAGGCAAGAATTCAAGTGTACAAAATGAGTGTGAAATCTCTTCTAAATAATCACTTTGTCCGTGTGCCCAATCGTACATTGGATAAATTTTCCAGGTATCTCCTGTTCTATGATGATGTTTATGCAAAATCCTGTACATGATAGGATCACGCATCAACATATTAGTAGATTTCATATCAATTTTTGCACGAAGAATATGAGTCCCGGCTTCAAATTCACCGTTTTTCATTCTTTCGAAAAGGTCTAAATTTTCTTCGACAGAACGATTTCTAAACGGACTGTCAACACCTTCTGTAGATGGAGTTCCTTTTTGAATCGCCATATCTTCAGACGATTGACTGTCAACATAGGCTTTATCTTTTTTAATTAATAAAACTGCCCAGTCATACAATTGTTGAAAATAATCTGAAGCATAACGCTCTTCAGACCATTTGTAGCCTAACCATTCTACATCTTTTTTGATAGCATCAACAAATTCCTGTTCTTCTTTTTCTGGATTAGTATCGTCAAAACGTAAGTTTACAGGCGACTGATAATCAAGTCCTAAACCAAAATTTAACGCAATAGAACTTGCGTGCCCAATGTGTAAATATCCATTAGGTTCTGGTGGAAAACGAAAGCGAAGTTTAGTATTTGAAAGACCTAATTTTACGTCTTCCTCTATGATTTGTTCAATAAAATTGAGTGATTTCTCTTCTGATGCCATTATTTTATAGTAATTTTAGCAAAGATAAAAAAAAGGTTTCAGGTTTCAGGTTTAAAGTTACTTAAGTGGCGGAAAACCTGAAACTTTAAACTTGAAACAATAATAAAATGGGAGTTATAAAATTAAAAAACATTAGAACTTTTTCTTACCACGGATGTTTAATCGAAGAAGGAAAAATAGGTTCTGATTACACAGTTGACTTAAAAATTAAAACTGATTTACAAAAATCTGCAGATACAGATCATCTTTTAGACACGGTAGATTATGTTCATTTGAATAAAATTGTGGCTGAAGAAATGGCAATTCGTTCGCATTTATTAGAGCATGTTGCTAAAAGAATCAATAATCGTGTGTTGGCAGAGATAAATTCGGTAACAAAAACTACAGTTTGGGTTTCTAAAATAAATCCTCCTATTGGTGGTGATGTAGAATCAGTTACGATAAAAATGACGGAAATTAGAAAGTAATTTTCTAAAACAAAAACCTAAATTTTTAAAATACTTCATTTTAAAGTTTTGAATTTTAAAGATTTTAGTTACTTTTGCCATCCGTTCAAGTAATGGCGTCGTGGCCGAGCGGCTAGGCTGGGCTCTGCAAAAGCTCCTACTCCGGTTCGAATCCGGACGATGCCTCTAAAACCTCTAAAGAAATTTAGAGGTTTTTTTGTGGTTAATTTTTAGAAAAAATTAGATAAAGATTATGTTCGAATCCGGAAGAGGCTTCTAAAACCTTCAAAGCAATTTGAAGGTTTTTTTGTGCCTTGTTGTCATTGCGAGGAACGAAGCAATCTCACTAAGAATATCAAACATTTTTAAATCATTGTAGTAAGATTGCTTCGTTCCTCGCAATGACAAACAACACTTATAATCATAAAAAAACCTCTCAATTGAGAGGTTTAATATTATAAAAGTAAAAGTTTATTCACAGTATATTTTTAAGTTAATTACTTTTTCTCAATTCTTTCAAAAGCATTTTTGACCATTTCTTTTTCTTTCGGAAACCATCCCTGCGTTATTAACACCACTCCAAAAATCATTAAAACAACACTAATTACTTTTTTAATTTTTAGAATGTTATTTGGCGTTAGTTTCGATTTTAATTGTTTGGCTAATAGAATTTTAATACAATCAACCAACAAATAAGTAATGATAACCGATGCAAAAAATGTAAACATTCTAGCGTTTTCCATTTCTAATTTTGGCCCTACAGAAATAATAACTGCCAGCCAAAAACCAAGAACTCCAATGTTGATAACGTTTAAGATAAAGCCTTTTATAAACAAACTACCGTAGTTTCTTTTTATAATATCGCGGTCAATTTCTTCGTCATCCATTTTTTCATCATTCTTTAATTTTACAAAAGAAATGATTCCATAAGCAAGCATAATGATTCCTCCGAAAATAAATAATGCCGGTTTATCTTTTAAGCTTTGAATAAGTCTGTAACTTCCTAAATAAGCTATTCCTATAAAAAAAATATCACCTAATACTACTCCCAAATCAAAAGCCATAGCAGCTCTAAATCCTTTGGTAATACTGGTTTCAATTAGTATAAAAAATACCGGGCCTACCATAAAACTTAGAAAAAGTCCCCATGGCAGCCCAGTTAAAATATCATTTATCATTCAAATACAATTAGTTACTTTACCTCTTCGATTTTACCTCCTAAAACCGTTTTCTGATTAATTTGTTTTGGTTTTCCGTAAATGTAAATAGAGCCTCCTGCGCTTACTTTTGCGTCTACTAAGGTCGAAGCATTCACATCTGCTTTTCCGCCCGCAGAAACGCTTACTTTCGTTTGAGACGTAGCTAATTTACTTGCCAGAAGATATCCTCCTGCACCTAAACCTGCATCTTGATTAGAAGCTTTACCAGACAATGTGATTTCTCCGCCAGAAACTGAACTTACATTTATTTTATCAACATCCAAATCTACATTAATTTTTCCGCCTTCTTGTGCGCTTACTTTAAAAACTGTTGCTTTTATAGTTTCGTTACTCGTTACTGAAGCACCTTCATTTACATCAATTAGCTCTAAACGTTTGTAATACAAAGTAACTTCAAGATCGTTTCCTGATAAAAGTTTTGGAAAAGGCATTCTTAATTTTAAAACACCATTTTTATTTACAGCTTCTAATTCAGCTTCCCTTGCTCCCTTTATAACAATCTTGTTTTCAGAAGAAGGAACTAATTTTACACTCAATTTATCGTAAACTTTAACGGTATCAAAATCTCCTAAATTTTTGGTAACCTGTGCAAAAGACATTTGTGCAACTAATATTGCAGCACCTATAATTAATTTTTTCATGTTTCTTTTTTTTAAATTTAACAACTATTCTGCTCTTCGTAAAAAATGAAAATCTAATTGTTTTTTAACTAAATCGGCATTTTTTACTTTAACGTAAATTTCATCTCCTAATTGTAAAATACTGTTTGATGTTGCCCCCACCAAGGCATATTGTTTTTCATCAAAAGTATAATAATCGTCTTTTATCTCTCTGATTCTAACCATACCTTCGCATTTGTTAGAAACAATTTCAACATAAATTCCCCATTCGGTAACACCAGAAATAACACCAAGAAATTCTTCATCCTGATGATCCTGCATGTATTTAACCTGCATGTATTTAATACTATCACGTTCGGCATTTGTGGCTAAACTTTCCATGTTGGAACAATGCAAAGATTTAGTTTCGTATGTTTCTTCGTCTACAGAAGCACCTCCATCAAGATAATGTTGTAACAAACGATGTACCATAACGTCTGGATAACGACGAATTGGCGAAGTAAAATGGCTGTAATAATCAAAAGCTAAACCATAATGACCAATATTATCTGTAGAATATTTGGCTTTACTCATACTTCTAATAGCAAGAGTATCAATTAAGTTTTGTTCTTTTTTACCGTTTACTTCTTCCATCAAAGCATTTAATGATTTCGAAATATTGCCTTTATCTCTAAAGTCAATTTTATAACCAAACTTTGCAATTACAGTTTGCATTGCAATCAATTTATCTTCGTTTGGTTCATCGTGAATCCTGTAAACAAAGGTTTTCTTTTGTTTTCCAATGTATTCAGCCACTTTTCTGTTGGCTAAAAGCATGAATTCTTCGATAAGATGATTGGCATCTTTAGAAACTTTAAAATAAACGCCTTCTGGTTCACCTTCTGCATCTAAGTTGAATTTTACTTCGACTTTATCAAAAGAAATAGCACCATTCTGCATTCTTTTCTTTCTTAAAATTTTGGCTAATTCATCTAGTTTTAAAGTAGCTTGAACAATTTCATCAGCGACAACATAAGATTCACCTGTTATCGAAATATCAATTGGAATTGTATTGTCTTTTGTTTCAATAATATATTGTGCTTCTTCATAAGCAAAACGCTGATCTGAATAAATTACCGTTCTACCAAACCATTGGTTAATAACTTGTGCGGTTGGAGAAACTTCAAATACAGCAGAGAAAGTATATTTTTCTTCATGCGGACGAAGTGAACAAGCAAAGTTGGACAAAACTTCAGGTAGCATTGGCACTACTCTATCGACCAAATAAACTGAAGTTGCTCTTTGATATGCTTCATCATCCAAAATTGTTCCTTCTTCCAAATAATACGAAACATCGGCAATGTGAATTCCGATTTCGTAATTTCCGTTTTCTAACTTTTTGAAAGACAGAGCATCATCAAAATCTTTTGCATCTTTTGGATCTATCGTATACGTTAATGTATCACGCATATCGCGACGTTTTGCAATCTCAGCTTCCTGAATTGAAGTATCAATCTTTTGTGCATAAACCTCTACTTCTACCGGAAAATCGGATGGCAAACCGTATTCAGCCAAAATAGCATGAATTTCTGTATTATGTTCTCCAGGTTTTCCTAAAACTTTAATCACAGATCCAAATGGAGAATCAGCTCTCTTTGGCCAATCTTCAATTGTTACTAAAACAACATCTCCGTTTTCTGCCTCTCCTATTTTGTCTTTCGGAATAAAAATATCCGTGTACATTTTAGGATTTGCAGTAGAAACAAAAGCAAAATTGGCCTGAATGTCAATAACTCCAACAAACTCTGTTTTATTTCTTTCTACAACTTCAATTACTTCACCTTCAGGTCTTTTTCCTTTTCTTCGGTTATAAACGTAAACTTTTACTTTGTCTTTATCCAGCGCACGATTCAAATTATTGGTCGGAATAAAAACGTCTTCTGCAAAATCGGGACAAATAAAATAAGCAGTTTTACGGCTTGTCATATCTATTGTTCCTTCGTAATAATCCTGACTTTCTGCTTTTACTAAATATTTACCAGGTTCAGATTCTATAATTTTTTTGGACGAAGCCAGAATTTTTAAATCTTTTATAATCTGGTTTCTGCTTTTTGTATCGTCTAGTTCAAGCTTTGCTGCTATTTGTTTGTAATTAAATACTTTATTAGGGCTTTGCGATAAAATCTTTACAATTTTGCTTGAGAAATCCTTCTCATTTTTTATCGGCTTTCTAATTTTCTTACTCATATATCTTTTCTTATAAAGTTTAAAATTACAAATAAGATATCAGATTACAGATTTTAACAAATAGAATTATTAAAATTATAACTTTAAAAAACTGCTTTTCATTCATTTTAAACAATTTACGAGACCCATATATTAAAATTATTGCTTTTTCAACTTAAATGCTGCTCATTTCGTATCTTTATAAAAATACCTTTTATGGAAAGCTTTAAAACGATCGCTAGATTTTATTACGATCACGAAACAGTTATTCTCAAACACTTATTAGAGCAGGAAGGAATTCCATATTTTTTTGAAAACGAAATGACGCTTTCTGTCGTACCAATGTATTCTGCAGCCCTGGGTGGCATTAAACTCAAAGTTCATCCAAACGATTTCGAACAAGTTCAGGAAATTCTGGACAATCTTAACAATCCTCTCAAAATTGTCTGAATCAACTAAATTTCAATTCAAAAATATTTTTTTTCGATTTTCAACTTTAATAGTTTTCAACATATATTATATACAACAAAAAAGATTTTTAAAAATTTAAAAAAATTTGTTGGTTATTATAGTGTGTTAATATGTCGAATAAATTTATTTTTAAAAGTATTGAAATGAAGTTTTACTTACTTATCGGGAGTTATCAACATAGTTATATTTAGTTAAATGATTAATTTTTAAGCCTTTTTCAATTTTAATTAACAACGGTTAACAACCAAAAAACAATTCATTTTGTAGATAAGTTGATATGTTGATTTCTGTTGAAAATAGCATTTTTGATATTGATAACTTTTCTAAAAATTCCTCAAACTTTATTAGGATTTTTAATTCCAGTTTTGGATTAGGTTTTTTTATGATACAACCAAAAAAAACTTCTAATTTTCTTTCTTTACTTATTAACAATTCGTGTTAATTTAAAGTTAACTGAATATCAACGATTTAGGTTTTAGTATTAACACAATAAAAATTTAACAAAAATCTTGTTTATTATTTATTGATAATCAGGTTCTTATATACTTATCAAAATTGTTAATAACTGATAAAGGTTTGATATGATGTGAATTATGAATTGATGTTTTTGTTGCCACGAATTGCACGAATGTACACGAATTATAACTGTGATTTTAATAATGTTTAAAACTATTGATTAAAAAAGAAATTAGTGAAAATTAGTGTAATTCGTGGCAAGCATTTATTTATTAAGTAAATTTGTGCCACAGAACTTAATAGTATTAAAAATGAAAATTTCGATTGGAAACGACCACGCCGGACCAGAATATAAAAAAGCAATTGTTGAAATGCTGAAAGCTAAAGGATATGAAGTAACCAATTACGGAACAGACTCTGAAGATTCTGTAGATTATCCTGATTTTGGACACCCGGTTGCAAATGATGTATCGGAAGGAAAAGCTGATTTTGGAATCGTAATCTGCGGAAGTGGAAACGGAATCGCTATGACGGTTAACAAACATCCAAAAGTGAGAGCTGGTTTATGCTGGACTAAAGAAATTGCGTATTTAACACGTTTACACAATGATGCAAACATTGTAAGCATTCCGGCACGTTATACATCTATTCCACAAGCGGTTGAGATTGTTGAAACTTTTTTAGCTACAGCTTTTGAAGGTGGAAGACACCAAAACAGAGTGAATAAAATCGCTTGCTCGTAAAAAGCCAAAAAAAATCGGGTGCTACGCACCAATATAAATAAAGAAGCCGGGCGGATTTTTAAAATTTACCTGGCTTCTTTATTTTAAAAAACTATATATCAATTATTTAAATGTTGTTTTTGGAGTTATTAACATTGTTAATATCTACTTTTTATAAGTAAATATTAAGTATGCAACAGCAACTTGAATCAAAATAATTCCTGCAAATTTTGCAATAAAAGAAAATTTACTCGTTTTATGAGTAAATAAAAACATTGCTGTTAACAACCCAATTGTTCCGCCGATAAAGGCAAGGAAAAATAAAGTATTTTCTGGGATTCTGCGTTTTTGTTTGATAGCCATAGACTTGTCAAACCCAGCAATAGCAAACTCGAAAACATTTACGACTAAAAAATATATTAATAAAACTTTCATTGGCTAAAAAAATAGAAACAAAGATATTATTTTAGCCTCCCGAATGATTAACTGTTTAAGGTTTTAAACAAACAGATTAAGTCATTTTATAATCAAGAAATTATCTCATTTAAAGCTATGACTAATATTCAATTCATTGCCAAGTCTGTACCAACAGCAGCGGTTAACATTCAAAACACAGTAAAACTTTTAGAAGAAGATTGTACGATTCCGTTTATCTCTCGTTACCGAAAAGATACGACCGGAAATCTAGACGAAGTTCAGATTGAACTGATTGCAAAACTTCATAAAGAATATGAAGCGATTGTAAAACGTAAAGAAGCGGTTCTAAAATCTATTGAAGAACAAAAAGCGCTTACGCCAGATTTGAAGAAAAAAATTGAAGATAGTTTTGATTTACAAGAAATTGAAGATTTTTACCTTCCGTATAAAAAGAAGAAAAAAACAAAAGCCGATGTTGCCCGCGAATTTGGATTGGAACCTTTGGCAAAATTAATTATGTCTGAAAGTGATGTTGATATTGATTTTCTTTCGACTCAATATCTTAATGATAATGTGGTAAATGAAGAAGCGGCAATTCAGGGCGCAAGAGATATAGTTGCCGAATGGATTAACGAAAATATATACGTTCGTAAACAACTAAGAAGATTATACCAACGCAAAGCTACGATTGGAACTAAAGTCGTAAAAAAGAAAGCGGAAGAAGAAGGAGCGCAAAAATTCAGTCAATATTTTGATTGGGATGAAAATTTGACAAAAGCGCCTTCACACCGTTTGTTGGCCATGCTTCGTGCAGAAAACGAAGGTTTTGTTAAGATGAAAATTGATGTTGATATCGACGATGCATATGACGTTATTGATGAAATTATCATTAAAAAACAAAATAATACAACAGCGCATTTACAATTAGCGATCGAAGACAGTTTTAAACGTTTATTGAATCCGGCAATTGGAAATGAAACTTTGCAGGAAGCCAAAGCAAAAGCCGATGCCAACTCGATTCAGGTTTTTGCCAACAATTTAGGTCAGTTATTATTAGCACCGCCGTTGGGAGAAAAACGAATTTTAGCAATCGATCCAGGTTTTAGAAGCGGTTGTAAAGTAGTTTGTCTTGACGAAAAAGGAGATTTATTATACAATGAAACCATTTATCCGCACGCGCCTCAAAATGAGGAAGCAATGGCAATAAAAAAAATCCGCTCGATGGTAAATGCGTATCAAATAGATGCGATTTCTATCGGAAACGGAACAGCTTCTAGAGAAACCGAATTTTTCATAAAAAAAATCGCGTTCGACAAACCGCTGCAGGTTTTTATAGTTTCTGAGGCCGGAGCTTCGGTTTATTCGGCATCAAAAATTGCGAGAGAAGAATTTCCTAATTATGATGTAACGGTTCGTGGTTCGGTTTCAATTGGACGTCGACTTTCAGATCCGTTGGCCGAATTGGTAAAAATAGATCCAAAAGCAATTGGAGTAGGACAATATCAGCACGATGTTGACCAAACCAAACTAAAAGAAGAATTAGACAGTACTGTAATTCGCTGCGTAAACTCGGTTGGAATTAACATTAACACGGCAAGTAAACATTTACTAAGTTACGTAAGTGGAATCGGGGAGAAGCTTGCCGAAAACATTGTACAATATCGTTCTGAAAATGGCCCATTTGAAGATAGAAAACAACTTAAAAAAGTACCACGTTTAGGAGACAAAGCGTATCAGCAAGGTGCGGCGTTTATTAGAATTTCGAATGCAAAAAATCCGCTGGATAATTCTGCAGTGCATCCAGAGGCATATCCGGTTGTAGAGAAAATGGCAAAAGATTTGAATCTTTCGGTAAACGATTTAATTGCAAATAAAGAGAAAACAGCCTTAATTAAGGCCGAAAAGTATATTACACCAGAAATTGGTTTGCTAACGCTAAAAGACATCATAAAAGAGCTTGAAAAACCGGGATTAGACCCAAGAAAGTCAGCAAAGGTTTTTGAGTTTGATGCAAATGTAAAATCAATCAAAGATGTCAGAACGGGAATGATTTTACCGGGAATTGTAAATAACATTACCAACTTCGGTTGTTTTGTTGATATCGGAATCAAAGAAAGCGGTTTAGTTCATATCTCTCAATTGAGAGCTGGTTTCGTAAGTGATGTAAACGAAGTGGTAAAATTACACCAGCATGTTGATGTAAAAGTTACTGAGGTTGATGAAGATAGAAAGAGAATTCAACTTACTATGATACTTTAAAAATTTTAATATTTAAATTCCAAATTCTAAGATTATTAAATAAAAAAGTCCAAAATTTTTTGGACTTTTTTATTTAATATAAATTACTTTTTAATTACTTTTTTGATCGAAGATCCTAATTCATTTGAAATTTCAAATAAATATACACCAGCAGCTAAATGTGAAATATTAACTATTGTAGATCCTGCTTTCAATTCTTTTGAAAGGACGAAATGTCCATTCATATTAAAAACCTTCAAATTTGCATTATCAGATGCATTCATTTCAATTGTGACAAAATCTTTGGTTGGGTTTGGATATAATTTTAGGGAATTTTCTAAGTCAAAATCTTTTGTTCCAAGAGTTTTGACTTGATAGCAAGTGCTTGTTACAGAACATCCATTTTTAGTAACTTCTACAGCGTAATTTCCAATTTTAATAGGAGTAAAAGAAATTTTATTTTCGTTTGGAATTTCTATAAATGAACCATTATTGCATTCAAGCCATTTATATGTCGCTTCAGTTTCAGTAGCTGTTAAAATTCCTGCATTAATAGTAACCTTTACATCAAGTCTTTTTACAGTAACAATTTGTTTAGCTGTTGCAATATTACCACTACCATCCTTAACAGTCCAAGTAACTGTTGTGTTACCAACAGGAAAAGTAGATGGAGCATTATTGCTAACAATAGCCACCGTACAATTGTCAGTGGTTACTGGATTTTCTAATACAACGTCAGCTGTTGTACAAATTGTATTTATAACAACAGCAGCAGGTGACTTTATTGTTGGTAAAGCAATGTCTTTTACCTTAACGATTTGAGTTGCTGTTGCGATATTATTGCTATTATCTTTTACAGTCCAAATAACGGTTGTATTTCCCACAGGAAAAGCTGTTGGAGCATCGTTAGTTACAGAAGCAATGGAACAATTATCAGCAGTTATTGGATTTCCTAATACTACTCCGTTTGAAGTACATCCTGAAGATATATTTACAGAAACATCTACTGGTGCAGTTATTGTTGGTTTTTCAGTATCTGGAATTAAAGTTATTTCGAAATTTTCTGTTATTATGGTTAAATCTGCATCGGTTACTTTACAGGAATAATCGCCAAGAGCTAATCCAGTAATTTTAGTTGTTGTTGCTCCATTCGACCAAAGATAAGTATAAGGGCTTCTACCTCCATTAGTAGTTATTGAAGCTTCTCCCGAAACTGTTGTGCAGGTTATGTTTGTTGGTGTAATTTTTGAGATTAAGGGTGTGGCAATATAATCGCCTTCTAATCCCATAATATAAGCAGACCTATTGTTTTCATTATATGTAGTAAATATTCCAGCCAATATTATTTGTCCATCTGGCAGAACTTTAATTGTACGAACATTAGAATCAGAATTAAAATTTCCTATCGCGCGATTAAAAACAACATCATGACTTCCGTCAGTATTTAATCTGGCAACACGATTTTGAACAGAGTTTTGATATGTTGTAAATTCTCCACCGACAATTATTTTATCATCAGCTTGAATTGCAATCCCCAGAACATGAGAATTAAACCCAGTACCAGTTTTAAATGAATCATCCTGACTTCCGTCAGTATTCAAACGAATCAAATATTTTTGTGCTTTACCTTGGTAGGATGTAAATATCCCACCTACAAGTAATTTACCATCTTTTTGAAGTGCTAAAGAATTTACCGGATAATTAAATCCAGTTCCAATATTAAATGAATTGTCTTTGCTTCCATCAGCATTTAACCGAATTAAAAAATTTTGATTCAGCCCCTGAAATTTTGTAAATTCTCCTCCTACAATTATTTTACCGTCTTCTAGGAGAACTATTGATTCAACCACATAATTAAATCCAGATCCAATATTAAAAGATTTATCTACGCTTCCGTCAGGATTTAAACGGATAAGCTTACCATTTGGAGATTGATTATATTGCCAAAAATCACTGGCAACAATTATTTTTCCATCTGGTTGCAGGGCAATTGCATGAACTTTATCGGTTCCAACCGAACCATCAAATCCACCTCCGATATTAAATGAGGGATCTTTACTTCCATCTGGATTTAGTCGAATTAACTGCTTTTGACTAACACCTTGAAAAGCGGTAAAACCTCCTCCAGCGATTATTTTTCCATCTGGCTGCAAGGCAATAGCTTCAATAGCAGACACCCCCCCCCAATAATTAAAAAAACCGGTGCCAATATTAAATGATCTATCAATAGTGTTGTCTGAATTTAAGCGTACAAGACAATTTTGAGGAGTTTGTTGATAATTAGTAAATTTGCCTGCAACGATCATTTTTCCGTCCGTTTGTTGAACTATTGCATTAACAGGATTGTTAAATCCATTTCCTGTTTGCACAGTAATATCCCTGCTTCCATCATTATTTATAGATACAAAATTATTTACAGTAATATCTTTGTAGCTATCGAAATATCCCCCGGTTAATATTTTTCCGTTTGGTCGAACAACAATAAAATTAATACGATCTGTTTGGCCTATTCCGTAACCAGTTCCTACATCAAAAGAATTATCTTTGGTTCCATCAGAATTTAGACGAATCAAATGATTTTGAGAAATTCCTTTATAGGAGAGAAATCCACCACCCGCAATTATTTTACCATCAGGTTGTAAACCTAAAGCTGTTACAGATGGAGCAAAACCAAAACCCGTTAAGATATTAAAAGTAGAATCTTTAGAACCATCAGAATTTAAACGTACTAGTCCATTTTGAGAATTAAAATCAAATCTCATAAAATAACCACCCGCTACAATCTTTCCATCAGGCTGTATTAAAACACTATTTACAGTATCATCAAATCCTGCAGATATGTTAAAAGAAATATCTTTACTTCCATCTGTGTTCAAACGAATTAAACGATTTTGTGATGCTCCCTGAAATTTAGTAAATTTTCCACACACTAATATTTTCCCATCATTTTGTAAGACAATTGAATTTACAGTAGAATCAAATCCAGTACCAATATCAAATGAAGCATCTTTAGTTCCATCAGCATTAAGACGTATCAAATATTTATTTGCTACTCCCTGATAACCTAAAAACCCTCCACCAATTAAGATCTTACCATCATTTTGTTTAACCATTGAAAGTACCGTAGAACCACCGTTTGGATTATCCATAAATCCAGTTCCAATATTGAATGAAGTATCTTTACTTCCGTTCGAATTTAAACGGATTAGATAATTTTGAGGAAATCCTTGAAATTTGGTGAAAACGCCGCCAACAATTATTTTTCCATCGTCTTGCAGAATAATTGAAGACACATAATTAGCATACATTGAGTTGCTAAAACCACTGCCAACACTAAAACTAGTATCTTTTGTACCGTCAGGATTTAAACGAATTATATTATTAGAAACCTTGTCTCCTCTATAAGAGCTAAAGGCACCGCCAATTAATATTTTCCCGTCTGGTTGTATTGCCGTAGAAAAAACATTTCCATCTGAAAATCCTTGATATGAGCCGTATTCACGTTTAACATTTGTTGGATTTTGAGCAGATAATGTAAAGAATTGTATAAAAAGAATTAAAAAAAGTAAAGTTTTTTTCATAAAAGTAAATTTCAGCAAATATATAAAAGATTAGATACAACTTTTTTCATTGTAAAAAGACTCCTAAAATTATTAAAACAAAAAAATCCCAAGCTACAATCATACAATTGTAGCTTGGGATTTTTAATAAGTTTAAAAGTTATTATTTAACTTCTTCCTCTTCTTTCTTTACTGCAGGAGCAGGTTGATCGTCTTTAGCAGCGTTTTTGAATTCCTTAATTCCGCTTCCTAAACCTTTCATTAATTCTGGAATTTTTTTCCCTCCAAAAAGTAATATCACAATACCTACTATTACGAGGATTTCTGTAAGACCTAATCTTCCCATGACTGTATATATTTATGCCGAAGCAAATTGTTTTCTTATTTTACTGCAAATGTATATAGAAATATACGAAGTAAAAGTGTTTTTGGTTTAAAATCTTCTTTTTTAGGTGCGTTAAATATTTTATAAAATCATAAATTTAGCACATTCATAAAATTCTCACAAGCATCAACAATACGATTAATCACTATATTTGCTCCTATTACTAAGAATATGACGAAGAAAAAGAAACAAAATTTCAGAAGAAAATTATTTACCAAAAGCCGGTTAATAATTTTAAATGAAGATACTTTTGAAGAGCGATTTTCGTTCAAACTCAATATGATGAATGTTTTTGTGACATTTACTCTGGGAGGTATTTTTTTAATATTAATTACAACATTCATCATTGCTTTTACGCCTTTGCGCGAGTTCATTCCGGGATATTCTTCTTCTGAATTAAAACGAAATGCAACCGAACTTGCCATAAAATCAGATTCATTAGAAACCGCTTTAAGAAAAAACGAAGCCTATATAAAAGGGATTCAGAAAGTATTAAGAGGCGAACTCGAATATGCAAAATTCAATAAAGATTCTATTCTGGCAGAAAAAGAAGAAACACCAGATGTAGACATGAAAGTTACTGATGAGGAAATTAAATTAAGAGAAGAAGTAGCTAAAATAGAAAAGGAGTCGAGCGAAAAACCTCGTGATAAAAATAAAAAAGACAAGAAGTAATACCATAAAAGATGTCTATTAAATCAGTAGCGGCAAAAATATTTGCGCGCAGCATATATAACAAAACACAAGTTTGGGCTCAAAAACCGGTAGAAACACAGCAGAAAGTTTTTAAGCAGTTAATAAACACTGCAAAAGAAACACAATTTGGTGTTGATCATCATTTTGATAAAATAAAAGATGTTGCTGATTTTAAGAAAAATATTCCCGTTCGCGATTACGAAGATCTTAAACCTTATATAGATAAGGTAAGAATTGGAGAAAAAGATATTTTATGGAAAGGAAAGCCACTTTATTTTGCTAAAACATCGGGAACAACTTCTGGCGCCAAATATATTCCGCTGACCAAAGAATCAATGCCAACTCACGTTAACGCTGCACGTAATGCCATTTTACATTATATACACGAAACGGGAAAGGCGGATTTTGTTGATGGAAAAATGATATTTTTACAAGGAAGTCCAATTTTAACCGAAAAATACGGAATCAATTTTGGAAGACTTTCTGGAATCGTGGCGCATTTTGTTCCGAAATATTTACAGAAAAACAGAATGCCGTCCTGGGAAACCAATTGTATTGAAGATTGGGATACCAAAGTAAACGCCATTGTGGAGGAAACCATAAAAGAAGACATGTCTGTTATTTCCGGAATTCCGTCTTGGGTTCAGATGTATTTTGAGCGATTACAGGAAAAAAGTGGAGGAAAAAAAATAGGCGAAATATTCAAAAACTTTAATTTGTTCATTTACGGAGGAGTAAATTACGAACCTTATCGCGCAAAATTTGAAAGCATGATTGGTCGTAAAGTAGACAGCATAGAGCTGTTTCCGGCGTCTGAAGGATTTTTTGCTTATCAGGATTCTCAAAAAGAAAAAGGAATGCTTTTATTATTAAATTCAGGTATTTTTTATGAGTTTATAAAAGCCGATGAATTCTTTACAGAAAATCCAAAAAGCTATACGATTGGCGAAGTTGAAACCGGAGTAAATTACGCTTTGATTGTTTCTACAAATGCAGGTCTTTGGCGTTATAATATTGGCGACACCGTACAGTTTACGTCTTTATCGCCCTATAGAGTTATTGTTTCGGGGCGTATTAAACATTATATTTCTGCTTTTGGCGAACACGTAATTGCCAATGAAGTCGAAAATGCAATGAAAGAAGCAACTGCAGAAACAAATATTGTAATAAACGAATTTACTGTTGCACCTCAAATTACGCCAGCCAGCGGATTACCCTATCACGAATGGTTGATAGAATTTGAAAATGAGCCAGAAAACATTCAGGCTTTCGCCGAAGCTATAGACGATTCAATGCGAAAGCAAAACATTTATTACGACGATTTAATTACCGGAAATGTGTTGCAGAAAGTAGTTATAACCAAAGTTTCTAAAAATGGATTTCAAGAATACATGAAATCGCAAGGAAAATTAGGCGGACAGAATAAAATTCCGAGATTGTCGAATGATAGAAAAATTGCAGATAATTTAAAATAGAAAAAACAACTTATATTTATAAGTTCGAAAATATAAAAAGAATGAAAGAAACCAAACATATATCAAGATCAAGAGCTCAGGAATCATCTGCAGCGATAGAAAAAATGTACATTACAATGCGCCACTTATTTAACCGTGGTTTTTATAAACCAATGGGTGTTTCGGGCGATAGTTTGCGTGAGTCATTATTGGCTTTGCGCCCGGAAATTTACGGAAATATTGGCGAAGAAAAAGTAGAATTAAACGGACTTCTATACGTTATAGAACGTCTTCCGATAGGAATTGAGCAATGTCGATTTATTAATTTAACTTCGGATGAAGGATATTCTAAATCTCATTTTAAAGCGATTGTTCCTCCAAAAAGAAGAAGAAATTGCTACCGAATTGACGAAGAACAAATGAATGTTGAGATCACGCGCGGAAGATCTGATATTTATGATATTCTGACGCATTTGACTTTTATTTTCATCGAATCGCACAAAATAAAAAACAGAGTTCTCGTTGATGACGGCGGAGAAGTTTCACGTGATTGGATGAAATTGGAGCAAGCTGTAATGCAGACCAAAAAACTTTCTTTAATAGAAAAAGAAAAAGCAATTTCGCACGTTGCCAATATTTTAGCCAGAACTTTTGAAGAAGTTTTAGATATCTATGACACTTTTGGTTCTGAGGATGCACCAGACCGTTTTCTTCATGTAATTTACTGGTTGGGAAAACTAGCGATCGAAGAAGTAATCGACAGTAATAAGCGTACGATAACTTTTAGTCCCGTTTTAAGAGAACGTTTAGGACACCACATACACGGAGAGATTTGGGCAACCAATATCAAAGAGGTTTTAAAAACAAATAATCTTTTAAAACGTCCGATACACGTAATAAGTGCCAACATGCACAGTGTAATGAATTCTCTTTTTGCAACGCCGTTGTTAAAAACAAAATTCAAAGACAAAACAGATTTCTTTATCTATGAAGAATTAAGCAAGTCCGGCGCCAAAGACACAAGAAATGTAGTAGAAGAACTGGCGCTTAAAAACGGAATGATTTCGATTTTAGATACTTCTGGAACCAATATTGATGTTCAGATTTTTGATACCGAAAAAATTGACTGGAAAAAAACAGCTTTTCCAAATGCAGTATTAGACGAAGAAAAACCGGTTATTATTGTAATGGATTATGCGTTTGGCGAGCAGGCGTATGAGACAATCGATGAACTTTTAAAACCATTTAAAAAAGATACTTTACTCAATGTAAAATCGGTTTCTATAATGGGTAAAGCCGGAATTTTGGAAGGCGGAAAAGGCGACATTATGATTCCTACGGCGCACATAAACGAAGGAACGGCTGATAATTATTTCTTCGAAAATGAATTAACAGGCGCTATGTTTGAAGGAAATGACATCGCAGTTTTTGAAGGCGCAATGGTTACCGTTTTAGGAACTTCATTGCAAAACAGAGATTTATTAAAATTCTTTCACGAATCGACTTGGGGAGTAATTGGTCTTGAAATGGAAGGTTCATATTACCAAAAAGCAATACAATCGGCATCAAAAATTAGAAAAAGTGTTCCGCACGATATTAAAGTAAGATATGCGTATTACGCATCTGATAATCCTTTGGAAACGGGAAGCACATTGGCTTCTGGCGGACTGGGAACTACGGGCGTAAAACCAACATATTTGATTACAATTAAGATTTTGGAACAAATTTTCAATATAAAATAAAACCAATAAATGAGTACAAAACTACCGCAAAAAGACACAGATCAGGAAATTGATATTTTTCAGCTTTCCAGAAGCATTGGAGGTTTCTTTGAGAGACTAAGCGCTGCTATTTTTAGATCGATTCAGTTTTTTGTCCGCAACTGGATTATTGTTCTGGTTCTGGTAGTACTCGGATTTGGGTTAGGATGGTATTTAGATTCGCATAAAAAAACCTTTCAAAATCAGCTTATTGTAAGACCAAATTTTGGAAGCGTTGATTATCTGTATTCTAAAATTGATTTAATTCAAGCCAAAATTGTTTCTGGAGACACAGTTTTCCTAAAAAATGTTGTGGGGATTTCGCATCCAAAAAGCATTAAAAGAATCGAAATTAAACCCATTGCCGACGTTTATAAGTTTATTGAGGACAATGAACAAAACTTTGAGCTTATAAAGTTAATGGCTGAGGTTGGCGAAGTAAAAAAAGTCCTTGAAGATAATGTAACGAGCAAAAACTATACTTTTCATGCCATTTCTTTTGTTTCAAACACAAATGTGAATGAAAAAGAAATGGTTGAACCGTTATTAAAATACCTAAACGATTCCGAATATTTTAAAGCAATCCAGAAAATAGGATTTAAAAATCTGCAACAGGAAATTACCCAAAACGACACGATAATTGCTCAGATTGATAATGTTTTAAATGGCTTTTCGAGCACCGTAAAAAACAATACAAAAAGCGATAAATTAGTGTATTACAATGAAAATACACAGCTAAACGAAATTATAAAAACCAAGCAGAAGTTAGTTAAAGAACAAGGAGAAAACAGATTAAAACTAATTAGTGCCGATAAAACAATCAAAGAAATAGACGCGTCTTTAAACATAAATGACACGAAAATAGTAAGTGGTATTTTTAAATTTTTACTGCCAATTTTTTTCCTTTCTATTTTTGTTTTTATCAATTTGTTTCAGAAATTTTATCGTCGCCAGCTTTTAAAATCACAGATAAATAAAGTTTAAAAAACAATAATTTTATTCTTTAACATCATGAAATTCAATTGAAAACAAATAGCATTTTTGAGAAAATCTCCAAAAACTCATTTTTAAAAAGAAGCTTAAGCACTTTGGTTTTAAGAATTCTTGGAGTTCTTTTGTTATTTGGTTTTACCATATTTTTGACAAAATCCTACAGTCCAAAATTAGTCGGACAATATGATTTTGCGCGATCTTTTCTTTTGGCCGCCAGCAGTATTTGTCTTTTAGGTTTTGATCAGTCTATTTTATATTTTAAAGGAAGATTGGCAAGTCTGAATGCGCTTGAAGAATTGAAAAATATTTATATCAAAATGATCCTAATGCTCATTTTGACTTCGGTAATTGCTTTATTAATTATTTATTTAATAGATGAAAAAGTAGTAAACAACTACTTTTCTGATCAGGACGTTTATTCTATATTTCTAAAATCTGCCGCAACCTTATCTTTTTACGGAATTTCGACTTTAAACACAGAAGTTTTCAGAGCATTAGACAAATTATATGTAGCAGAATTGTTTAGAAATGTTCTCAAATATATTCCGTTGATAATTGGAGCCGTTGTCTTATTTTATTGGCATCAGGAAACTTATTTAGTAGATGTTTTTTTACTCGGTTATGTAGTATTGGCATTCATTAGTTCTGTCTTAGTTTACAAATACTTTAGAACTACGGCACAAATTATAGTCACAGAAAAGATTTCGCACAAAGAAGTATTTTTAAAATCGTATCCAATAGCGATCAGCGGTATGGCGATATTTTTATTGATGTGTTTTGACATTATGTTTCTGAAGAAATATAGAGACGATGAAACTGTCGCTTTTTATTCTGTTGGAGTAAAATTAATGACCATTGTTTCGGTTATTGTTGTTACAATAAATATTACAGTATCAACAAAAATAGCAGAACTTTTTTCGAGTCAAAAAATGGAAGAACTCAACAAAACAGTTCGAAACAGCGTACGTTTAATTTCGGGAATTACATTTCCGGTAATATTCTTTATGTGTATTTTTTCAGAAAAGGTTTTGTCTTGTTTTGGGCATCAATATATTGTAGCAAAAGAACCGTTTCTAATTTTAATAATTGGTCAGGGAATTTGTTCGGCTTTTGGTTCTGTACCCGTTTATCTCAACATGACGGGAAGACAGCACATATTTCAAATCGTTTTAATTATTGCAGTATTAATTAACTTTGTTTTAAACCGATTTTTAATTCCAATTTACGGAATGAACGGCGCTGCAATTGCTTTTGTTTCGGCTTCTTTTTTCTGGAATTTTGTTTCGGCAGTAATCATTTATCAAAAAGATAAAGTAAAAGTTTTTTTGCATTAAAATGGAAGAAATAAAGACTCAAAACCAAGCCGTTTTTTTCAGCATTATAGTTCCCGTTTATAATGTTGAAGATTATCTGGAACAATGTTTAGACAGTATTGTAAGTCAAAGTTATACTGATTTTGAACTTCTTTTAATAAACGACGGATCTACAGATTCATCGTTAGAAATCTGCAAAAAATACCAAGAAAAGCATCAGCAGATTATTATAATTGATAAAGAAAACGGAGGTTTATCAGACGCCAGAAATGCAGGTTTAAAAGCAGCAAAAGGAGATTATATTATTTTTTCTGACAGTGATGATTATTGGGTTGGAAGCGATGTTTTGTTAGATCTTAATAACTTGATAAAAGACTCAAATCCAGATATAGTTATACACGAAGAAAGTCGTTTTTTTTCTGCGAATGATGTAAACTGTAAATACAATCAGCAATTTTTAAAAGCCAAAAAAGGAAGTTTTAAAGAAGAAGCGGTTCATCTGGTTTATTATGATTTATATGCCGCCGCCGCGTGGGACAAAGTAATTAGAAGAGCTATTTTAACAGACAATAATTTGTTTTTTACTTTAGGAAGAAAATCAGAAGATATAGAATGGACAGCGAAGCTGATGTATTATATCAATACATTCAGCGTTTATTCCAAATCGTTTTATCATTATCGCCAAGCCAGAAAAGGTTCGATTACAACGTCTGTAAACGAAAAACACGTCATGGATATTTATGAAATGATAAAACACGGTTTACAAGAAGAAAAAACAAATTCTGAAAAACTGAATCTCGCGATAGAAAACTTTTGGGCGAGCAATTATATTGTAATTTTAAAAGAATTTTATGTGCTGTCTTCTAAAATGCAAAATGTGATTTGGAACGGTTTAGTTTCCTGGAAATATTTACTGCAAAGAGATCGAAATTTAAAAGTAGATAAAGTAATGAATTTTTATAAATATCTGAATTTTAAATCTTTGATATTTTTTTTAAACGGATACCGCATAAAAACTACTTTCTCTAAAAGATATAGAGCATCAAAATAATTATTAAACGAATATGCAAATTTTAATCAAAAAAAGTACTGCAGCATTTTTGCTTATCGCTTCGGCCAATTTGGTTGTCGCTTTTTTGGCTTTTTTTGTTTTGCCTCCAAAATTTTTCTATGATTCGGCGATTTTGGTTTATGATAAATACAATGAAATAGGCTATTTTGGAAGTTATCCGCTAACTATTTTGTTTTACAAAATTACAGGTTTAAGATATTTGCCATTTCCTATAATTGCATTAATTCAATTTCCAATATTACTCTACATTTTATATAAAATCGGGATTCCGGATAATTTTGAGCGAGTAAACGTAAAGAACATTTTAGTGTATTTAGGCATACTTATGATCGCTGTTTTTGTATCCATGCCATCAAAAGAATTCGTGACATTTCTGTATGTTTCTCCAATTGTTTTTATGTGTTTAAATGCTCAATTTTCATTAAAAAAGACAATCTGGTGCACCATTTTACTATTAATAATTTTTGGAGCCTTTTATCGCCCTTATTATGCCTTAATTCCGATAATTGGCGGCGGTATGTATTTAATTAGTTTGATAAGCTTCAAAAACAAAACCATAACCACTATTTTTTATGGTTTGCTGATTGCTGTTTTTTTGTCCTTTAGTCATGGCATTATAAAAGGAAAATACCTTTCTGAAGTCAGCCGGGAATTAGTTAATAACGATAGAATTGGATCTGCAGATGCTAATTCCATGATTGTTTCGCCCGTAAAAACAGATACTTGGTATGGAGAAACTATTGGAATTTTTTATGGATTTTTTACGGTCAATATTCCTGTAAACGGTTTAAAACATATCTTTTCTCCGCAGATTATTATATTTATAATCTGGCAGCTTTTGTTATTTTATATCTTGCTTGTCAGGTTTTCAAAATGTTTACAAAACAGGAAAAAATATCCAAAAGAACTTTTAGTATTGCTGATAATTTTTTCGTTCTTTATTGTGCAAGGTGTTTTCGAACCGGATTTAGGTACAGCAGTTCGTCATAAAATAGGCATATTTCCATTAATTTATTTTGCATTATACTATGAATCTTTCCGAAAAGAACTTCAATAAAATTTTCAATATATTTTTGTGTATCATCGCCATTTTGATGATTTTCAGAAAACCGTGTTCCTTTATTATTATTGTTTTTGGAGTATTTAATCTGTTGTTTGTTAAACGATTAAAATTTACCAAAACGAGCCTGATTTTAGTACTTTGTATAGCATCGCCGCTTTTGCTGGAAATATTATTTTTTTGGAATAATGATTCTTACTCAAAAGGATTAAAAGCACTTGAGAAAAGCACTTCGTTATTGTTATTTCCACTTTTTATTATAGGAAATTATCAACGCGTTAATTTTCTAAAAACAGTTCAGATTTATTGTATTGCGACCACAATTCTTATTTTATTTTTCCTGATACGATTTACAGTCATTTTTCCGGAATTAATTACAAAATACCTAAACGGAATTGACTTATTTGAAATAGGTTATAAGTTCTCGGACAGTATTGGCATACACGCGCCGGCATTAAATATGCATTTGGCTTTTGTATCGGTCTGCGCCTTGTATTTTGTATTTTACAGCTTTATAAATAACGAAATAACGATTTCTAAAACATTTCGTTTCGTAGTATTCCTGTTGTCGTTTTTCTTTGTTCTATTTGTAAATACCAGAATTGCGTTGATTGGTGTTTTGCTCGGATATATTCTAGTAGTTTCTTTTGCAATTAAGACCAGAATCAACATTAAAAAAATGGCATTAATTGTTGTAACAGCCATAGTTTTATTGGGAGGAATCTTGTTTATCTTCATTCAGAAAAATCCTTACATGAAAGAGAAATACTCAAAAGTAACATTTGCTTATATGGATAAAGTAGGGAAGCTGGATGAAATTGATCATCCCGAAATTAAAGTATTTAATTCTTTAGTAACCAGAGTTTCGGTTTGGAAATCGGCTTGGGAATTGTCTGTAAAAAACCTGCCTTTTGGAGTTGGCGCTTCTGATGGAAAACCAGAATTAAACAAATATTTTGCCGAAACAAACCAGCATTTTTTGGCTAAATATGAATTTCCGACGCACAACCAGTTTCTTGATTTTTTATTGAAGTTTGGCATTCTAGGTCCAATTGTCGCTTTATTGTATATGCTTACAATTGCTTATTTCGGCTATGATTTAAAAAACGCGCTTATACTTTCGTTTTTTCTCATCTTCTTCATTTGCAATTTAACAGATGATTATTTGCTTCGTTTTGATGGAATTGCGTTTAGCGGTTTATGGGCGTCTATTTTCGCCAGTTATTGGATGCAGCAAAAAGTTATTGTTTATAAAGAGCAAGAAGCTGTTTAAAGTTTTGATTTTTATCGAATAATTCCTGACATCTTTTAAAAGCATTTTTGCCAAAAGAAACTCTGGTTTGATTGTCTTTTAAAATTTCAAAATAAGAATCGAGTTCCTCAATAGCATCAAATAAGAATCCTGTTTCCTGATTTAAAACCAAATCTTTATTTCCTATAATATTGGTAGCTATTACAGGTTTTTCTAAAACCATTGCTTCCAGAACTGCAATTGGTAAACCTTCCCAAAGAGAGGTTTGCATATAAATATCAATAGTATTTAACTCTTCGAAGACCTTTTTTTTATCTAAAATCCAGCCTGTAATCCGAATATTTGGTGCTGTAATTAAAGCATTTAATTCGCCATTACCAATCCAGACAAAATCGAAGTCGGGAAAACGTAAAGCAATATCATTAAACAATTTAGGATTTCTTGCCGCGGTGATTCGACCCAGAATACCAATTGTTAATTTAGAATTTTGATGAGGTAAAAAATGATGTCGGATTTCAGGAATATCAACTCCATTGCGGACTAATTTTGCCGGCCCGATTTTTTTTGCAATTTCAAATTCAGTATCGCCGCAAGCAATTATTGTTCCGCCAAAAATACGCTGAAAACTGTTTTCGATTATCGAATACAATTTTTTTGATTTATTCGAAATATCAGTTCTCAGAAAAGCATAACCATGAGGCGTATAGAAAAGTTTCTTTTTTTTGAATAAGAAAAAATAAGCTATTCTACCCAAAACACCAGCTTTTGAAGAATGAAGATGAATGATATCCGGATTAATTTTTCGAAGTTCCCGGATTAATTTAAAAGTTGATTTTAAATCCTGAAAAGGAGCAATTTCCCGCGCCATGCTGATCGATATTAGCTGAACGCCCGAAGAAAAATCTGTTTTTACTTTTTCAGGATCAATGCTTTTTCTGTTACCGCTGTAAATAACAGTAGTTTCTACAGCAGTATTTATCTCTTCGTCGCCAAAGAAAGTCGATAAATCTTTAAAATAGGTATATACACCACCTTCTAGTGCTTCTACAATATGTACAACTTTCAAAACAAATCAATTTAGTTTCGTAAAAATAGAATAAACCAAATTAAAAACGAATTAAAGTTTGCGCTCCCTTTTACTAAAACATTACACAATTTAAAAGGCGGATATTTTATTACATTTGTGGATATTTGCAGTTATTACCAAAAAACAAAGGTTCAATATAATTATTATGAAAAGAATACTCATTACCGGTGCGGCAGGTTTTTTAGGATCACATTTATGCGATCGGTTTATCAAAGAAGGATATTATGTTATCGGAATGGATAATTTAATTACGGGAGATCTTAAAAATATTGAACATTTATTCAAATTAGAGCATTTCGAATTTTACCATCACGACATTACAAAATTTGTTCATATTCCGGGCGAATTAGATTATATCTTGCATTTTGCCTCTCCGGCAAGTCCGATTGATTACTTAAAAATTCCAATTCAGACCTTAAAAGTAGGTTCATTGGGAACACATAATTTATTAGGTTTAGCAAGAGTAAAAAAAGCTAGAATTTTAATCGCTTCGACTTCTGAAGTTTACGGAGACCCGTTAGTACATCCTCAAACCGAAGAATATTATGGAAATGTAAATACAATAGGCCCAAGAGGTGTTTATGATGAAGCAAAACGTTTTCAGGAATCTATAACAATGGCGTATCATACTTTTCACGGCGTAGAAACCAGAATTGTTAGAATTTTTAATACTTACGGACCAAGAATGCGTTTGAATGACGGACGTGTAATTCCGGCATTTATTGGTCAGGCACTTCGCGGAGAAGATTTAACGATTTTTGGCGACGGTATGCAGACACGTTCTTTTTGTTATGTAGACGATCAGGTAGAAGGGATTTACAGATTGTTGCATTCTGATTATGTATATCCGGTAAATATTGGAAATCCTGATGAAATTACAATCAAAGATTTTGCAGAGGAAATTATAAAACTAACAGGAACAAACCAAAAAGTAGTATATCATCCGCTTCCAATAAACGATCCGTTACAACGTCAGCCAGATACAACAAAAGCAAAAGAATTATTAGGCTGGGAAGCAAAAGTAAGCCGTTCTGAAGGAATGAAAATTACATATGATTATTTTAGATCACTTTCTAAAGAAGAACTTTCTAAGGAAGAACACAAAGACTTTTCAAATTATATAAAATAGCATAAATAAAAAGAAAACGCAGGCGTAACTAACTTTAAAGCGGTGGTGCAAATAGGAAGATACTCAAAATATATCCGGCCAATTAGTATATTAATCGATTTGGTTATAATTGCAGTTATAAGCTATTTTGTATTTAACACGCAAGTTTCGAATGTTTTAGTATTTATTATTTATCAATTTGTAGTTTGGGGTTTAATCGCTTTTTCAATAAAATTTTATGATGTTTACAGGTTTACAACGCCATTAGAAATTGCTTCAAAAATTTTTAAGCAAGGAATTCTTTTTCTTTTGGCAGTAATTTCTTTTTTTCCGTTTTCAAAACAAGCGGTATTTAGCGAACGTGATATCGCAATTTTCATATTTGTGTTGTTATTATTGGTCACGGTATTTAAGTTTTCGTTGTTTTTTTATCTAAAAAAATATAGAATTATAACCGGCAGTAATTACAGAACCGCAGTTATTGTTGGCTTTACGCCAGAGGCAATGCGATTGAAAGATTTTTTTGAAACAAGAAAAGATTACGGATATCGATTTCTTGGTTTTTTTTCTGATAAAAAAACAAATCAGGAAATTACAGGAAAGCTGGCAGATTTAAAACCGTATGTAATTGATAATTATATTGATGAAATTTATTGCTCTCTAAACGAAGTATCGAATAGTTTCCTGAAAGATCTAATTGATTTTGCAGACGAAAACAATAAATCGATAAAGTTTATTCCCGACACAAAAGAGATTTTTTCGAAGAATTTGAAAATTGATTATTACGAATTTTTTCCTGTATTATCTTTAAAACAAACGATGCTGAACGAACCGGCAATAAAATTATTTAAAAGATCTTTTGATGTTGTTTTTGCTATTTCAGTAATTGTTTTTCTCTTGTCGTGGTTATATCCGCTGTTGGCAATTTTAATAAAATTAGAATCTAAAGGCCCTGTGTTTTTTAAACAAGGCCGTCCTGGAATAGATGAAAATGAATTTGTGTGTTATAAGTTTCGTTCTATGAAAATGAACAAAACACCAGAAACAGTAGCATCAAAAGATGATCCGAGGGTTACAGTAATCGGCAGGTTTATGAGAAAGACAAGTGTTGATGAATTGCCGCAATTTTATAATGTTTTAATGGGCGAAATGTCTGTTGTTGGCCCGAGGCCACATCTTTGGTCACAAAATAAAGAATACGGAAACAGCGTAAAAAAATATATGATACGCCATTGTGTTAAACCAGGAATTACCGGATTGGCGCAGGTAAGTGGTTTTAGAGGCGAAATTACCATAGAAAGAGATATGATAAACCGAATCAAGTTTGATATTTTTTATATTGAAAACTGGTCTCTTTTTTTAGATTTAAAGATCATTTCTCAGACCGTAATAAATATTTTTAAAGGCGATAAAAAAGCATACTAATGAGCGAATTGGTTTCTATTATAATACCAACCTATAATACTGAAAAGTTCATTACTGCAACTTTGCAATCAGTTCAGAATCAAAGTTATCAAAACTGGGAAATGATTTTGGTCGATGACGCTTCTACAGATCAAACTGTTTCTATAATTGAAGAATTTGCTCAAAAAGATGATCGAATAAAACTATTTAAATTAGAGAAAAATTCAGGAAATGGTTTCGCCAGAAACATAGCTTTAGAAAAAGCAGCCGGAAAATATATCGCCTATCTGGATGCCGATGATTTGTGGTTTCCCGAAAAGCTGGAAAAACAAATTCAGTTTTTAAAAGATAATAATCTACACTTTACTTTTAGTTTTTATGATTGTATTGATGAAGAAGGAAAAGATTTAAACAGAAGGGTAGAAGCGCCATTAAAGCTAACTTACAATCAATTATTTTTCTGCAATTATGTTGGCAATTTAACTGCAATTTACAATGCAGATTATTTTGGAAAAATCATCTTACCAGCTTCTCAAAAAAGACAAGACTGGCGATTGTGGTTGACAATTCTAAAACAAATTGGAGAAACAAAACCTGTTCCAGAACCTCTAGCGTTTTACAGAATTAGAAAAGATTCAATTTCATCTTCAAAATTCAAATTGATAAAACATAATTTTGGTGTTTATAGAGAATTTCATGGATATAACTTGGTATTTTCTATTTTGCTGATGATGAGGTTTTTGTTTACGCAATTGGTGATTAAGCCGAAATATATTAAGAGGAATTAATATTTATGTTTAAGGTCACAAATTGTGACCTTAAAGAATACATTTACATTATCATAAAATTTGAGGTCACAATTTGTGACCTCAAATTTATTTTTTATACCCAATTTTCACTCTATCCGTTTCATTTTCTTTCTTCTCGGTTAACTCATCAAGATAAGAAAAAACCAATTCTATATTTTTATCATGATTTTCTAATTTTTTCTGAATCTGAAGAATATCGACTTTTATTTCAGTTGTATCCAAAAGCATTTGTCTCACTTTTGTAAAAATTCGCATGATCTGTATATTTGTTTGAATGGCTTTGTCGCTTTTTAAGATACTTGAAAGCATTAGTATGCCATGTTCGGTAAATACATAAGGAAGATATTTTAAGTTTGAACCTCTTCCATTCTTCAAGGTCGCAATTTGCGACCTTGAAGAAATATATTCATTTTCAGTAAGTTGAAACATAAAATCTTCAGGAAATCTAGATAAATTCCTTTTTACTTGTTCATTTAGTCTTTTTGTTTCAACACCATAAAGCATTGCCAAATCACTATCCAGCATCACTTTTTGTCCGCGAATAAAATATATTTTGTTAGAAATTGTTTCTTCAGAAAGTAAAGAATGATGATCCATAAGTTTTTAAATAAAAAACAAATGTAAGATTTTATTTATATTATAAATATGATTTAAATTGCTTTAGTTTTCCACTTTTGCCTCTTTCGAGTTTTTCTTTTCGAATGAAAATGTACTTTAAATTAGGCTCTAAATATGTTTCAAATATCTTTTCAATTTTTGTGATTTCAAAGGTATTAAGGGTGGTTTCACTAGTGTATTCTATTTCAAAAACGTCCGTTTCGACTTGTTTTATTATAAATTCTTTGACATTTCCATCATCTCCAAAGATTTTTTTGGTAATAGAATAAAAAGTCATTCCCGGTGATTTTTTGCCACTTGGCAGAATAGCAATATCGCTGGTTCTCCCAATTAATTTTTTTAGAATAGGTTTATTTGGTGTACTTTTTTCATCCAAAATACCATAATCACCAACCTCATATCTTATAAAAGGATTTGCTTTGTTGTATAAACTTGTTATAATAATACGCCCTTCTTTTCCGTAAGGCACAGGTTGATTCTTTTCGTCTAATATTTCAACAAATAATGTTTCAGTATTGATTTGCCATTCTCCATCAGAATTTTCAAAAGCAATAACGCCTAATTCTGCTGATCCATATTCATTAACTATAGGAACGCCCAACTGTTTTTCTAATAGTATTCTATCTTCTTCGAAAAGCATTTCAGACGTAACAACGCAGGCTTTTAATGAAGGACAGATGTCGACAAGTACCTTGTTGTTTTTCTGTAAATACTTTGCCATCAAAACGACATTAGTGGTATAGCCATTTATATAATCAAATTTATTTTTTTGAAATTTTGATAATATTTTTTCTAATGCTTTATCCGACAAATCAAATATTGTAAAACGATATCTACGGCTAAAAAAATCTTTTATCCGGATTTTTTTATTGTCTAAAAAATTTAAAGGCATACCGTAAAATCTACCTTGATAGGAATGGTTAAAATCAATTTTATACCATAAAAAACGTCGAGTAATATCTGCCCATGTAAGTGCATGTGAAAATTTGTCCCGTGCAAAAACCATTGGATCACCACTAGAACCGGAGGTTTTATTTGTATAAATATTTTTTAAAGAAAACCCATTTGAAAGCCTTTCGGATAAAGGTCTTTGCAAATGCCTTTTACTTAAAACAGGTAAATCGGACCAATTTTGATAGGAATCTATATGTGCTAATTCTTTGTAAAACGCATTATTATTTAAATGAAAATTGACAATTTCTTTTTTTCGCTGTTCATTAAAATCATCAAAATTTTCATTTGGAACAGCAATTATTGTTTGCAATTTTAATTTGGCTTTCTTTAGAGGATAACCATTTAGTTGTAGCGCTAAGTCAAAAATTTTAAACATCGAAGGACTAATTTCCTCAAAAATAATATTTAGCAACCATTATTAGGGATTAAAAGTTAACTTTTTAAGATTTAATTATTTTTTACGTGTAAAAGCAATTATTTTTGCACCACAACTAAAATACAACAACACATGACAATTTTATTATTGGGATCAGGCGGAAGAGAGCATGCATTTGCATGGAAAATGATTCAGAGTCCGCTTTGCGAAAAACTTTTTGTTGCACCAGGAAATGCGGGAACGGCTGCAATTGCCGAAAATGTAGCAATTTCTCCAACCGATTTTGAAGCAGTAAAAGCACTTGTGCTTAAAGAAAATATAAGTTTAGTAGTGGTTGGACCAGAAGATCCATTGGTAAAAGGGATTTACGATTATTTTAAAAACGACGAAAGTCTAAAAAATATCCCAGTAATTGGACCATCAAAATTAGGTGCACAATTAGAAGGAAGTAAAGAATTTGCAAAAGAATTCTTGATGAAACATAACATTCCAACTGCAGCTTATGACAGTTTTACTGCTGAAACAGTAGAAAAAGGATGTGAGTTTCTGGAAACATTACAACCTCCGTATGTTTTAAAAGCAGATGGTTTGGCAGCAGGAAAAGGTGTTTTGATTATTCAGGATCTTGAAGAAGCGAAAACAGAATTAAGAAATATGCTGGTTCATGCCAAATTTGGAACTGCAAGTTCTAAAGTGGTAATCGAAGAATTTTTGGATGGAATTGAATTGAGCTGTTTTGTTCTTACAGACGGGAAAAGCTATAAAATTCTTCCAACAGCAAAAGATTACAAACGTATTGGAGAAGGTGATACAGGATTAAATACAGGCGGAATGGGAGCTGTTTCTCCAGTTCCTTATGTTGATGCGGTTTTAATGGAAAAAATTGAAACACGTATTGTAAAACCAACAATCGAAGGTTTCCAAAAAGACGGAATCGAATATAAAGGATTTGTATTTATCGGTTTGATCAATGTAAAAAATGAGCCAATCGTTATTGAATACAACGTAAGAATGGGTGATCCTGAAACTGAAGTTGTGGTACCAAGATTAAAATCTGATTTGGTTGAATTGTTTTTGTCTGTTGCAGACGAGAAATTAGGAGACTTCAATTTAGAAGTTGATCCAAGAAGCGCAACAACAATTATGGTGGTTTCTGGCGGATATCCAGAAGATTTTGAAAAAGGAAAAACAATTACTGGTTTAGAAACAATTACAGATTCTATCGTTTTTCACGCGGGAACAAAATTAGAAGACGGAAAAGTTCTAAGTAACGGAGGACGTGTATTAACAGTAACGTCTTACGGAGACGATTTCCAACAGGCCATAAAAAAATCTTACCAAAATATAGATAAACTAAATTTTGATAAGATGTATTTTAGAAAAGATATTGGCTTCGACTTACTTTAAGAAAGAGTGAGCAGTAGTATCTTGGTTTTCTGTTCCGGCATCATCAAAAATGCGTAATTGTTTAATCCAATAAATGATTGCGCTTGCACAAATAATCATAAAAATCCAGTTGATAGTGTTAGCACCAAACCAAGTACTACGTTCTAAATGACGTAAAAAATCAAGAGGAGCGAATAAAATGTTAACGAATAAGTATTGTATTCCTTCAAAAAAAGCTGTCATAATTTATAAAATTATATGTTATTTATTGTTTTGTAACGCATTGAAGTTAAAATTCAATTTATAGAATCTTTTTTTCAACTTGTTGGGATTTTCCTTTTAAACAAGTATTATATTTACAATCACAAAAGTATAAAATATCCTTATGATAACAAGTGTTTTTAAAAAATCTACGCCATTAAATTATTCATTGGTTGTAATTTTAATACTGGTTTTCTTTTTTCTGTTCCAAATTCGAGATGCTTCTTGGGTTCATTCCTCATTTTTGTTATTTCAGAAAGTAAGTTTATTGTGCTTTATTTTGGCATCTTTTTTCATGGTTAATTTTGTTGTCAAAAAAAATGGGCTTAGTAAAGACAACGGTTACGCGATATTTTTCTACTTATTATTTCTATTATTTTTCCCAACGATCTTTAATAATCCGAATGTAATATATGCTGGATTTTTTATTTTATTATCGCTTCGAAGACTGATTTCATTGCAATCTCTAAAATCATCAAAAGAAAAAATATTCGATGCTTCTTTTTGGATTTTTGTAGCCTCTTTATTTCAATTTTGGTCTGTATTGTTTTTGATCTTGGTTTTTATATCCATTATTTTTCACGTTTCAAGGGATTATAGAAACTGGGTTTTGCCATTTATTGCACTTTTAGCAGTTGGAATAGTTTTTTTAATGGTGTCTCTAATTTTTCATATTGATGCTGTAGAATTTATTCAGAAACGTGCTGTAGTAGATTTTAGAATTGATTATTTTAAAGATAATTACGAAAACGGAGCACTTTCGATCTATACGGCAGTGGCCTTATTTTTTGTAGTTTCTATGATAAGTACATTATCAAACCGACCACAGCTTTTGCACAGTTCGTATAAAAAAATTGTAGCGTGCTTTTTTATTGCTGTTTTAGTTTACATCGTTTCTCCAAACAAAAGCAATGATTTACTGTTGTTTAGTATTGCGCCATTGTCTATGATGGCAGCAAGTCATGTAGAATATGTACAGCAAAAACTAAATAACGAAATTGTTTTTTACGTGCTTATTTTATGTAGTTTATTTACTTTTTTCTCCCAGTTATAATTTACTTCCGTAAGCAAGATCGCCGGCGTCGCCAAGTCCCGGAACAATATAATTTTTCTCGTTTAACTTCTCGTCCAAAGCTGCAACCCATAAATGGCAGTTGTCAGGAAGGTTTTTTTCCAGAAAGGCAACTCCTTCCGGCGCAGCGATAACGACTACGATATGAAATTCAGCTGGAGAGGCATTCTGCATTAATTTTTCGTGTACAGCTACAATTGATTGTCCAGTTGCCAGCATTGGATCAAGCAGTAAAACTGTTTTATTGTTGAGGTCTGAAATTGCTTGATATTCAACGCGGATTTCAAAATAATCATCATTATTAGGATGAAATCTGCAAGCCGAAACAAAACTGTTTTCGGCATAATCAAAATAATTTAAAAAGCCATTATGAAGCGGTAATCCGGCTCTTAAAATTGGACATAAAACAATATCAGATGCAATTTCTGTTGTTTTTTTAATGCCAAGCGGTGTTTGAATATCAACATTTTTGTAAGGCAGAGTTTTACTCAATTCATACGCCATAATTTCGCCGATTCGTTCTATATTTTTTCGAAAACGCATACTGTCGTTTTGAACATTTATATTTCGAATTTGACCTAAAAAATGGTTTAATACACTGTTATTTTCAGAGATATAATGAATTTGCATAATGATTATTTTGAGTTATTATGAAGAAAACTTTACTAATAATGAAAAATTAAAGGTTTTCTTCGGACTATAAAAGTATAAAAAGTATCTTTGTGTCTATAAAAAAGATAGACATGTTTTCAAAATTAGCATATTCGGTTTTCGAACAAAGTATAAAAGATTATCATCAGTTTGATAATGTTGACCAACCTATAAACAATCCTTTTCCAAAAGATAAATTTGAACATTTATTGTATTTAAAAAATTGGATTGATACAGTACAATGGCATTTTGAAGATATCATTCGTGATCCGCAGATTGATCCTGTTGCAGCTTTAACTTTAAAAAGAAGAATCGATGCTTCAAACCAAGAGCGTACAGACATGGTGGAATACATTGATGGCTACTTTTTACAAAAGTACAGCGATGTAAAAGTAAAAGACGGTGCAAAAATCAACTCAGAAAGTCCTGCTTGGGCATTTGACAGATTGTCTATTTTAGCATTAAAAATTTATCACATGCAGGAAGAAGCTACTCGTGCTGAGGCTTCGCAAGAGCATAGAGACAAATGTCAGGAAAAATTAAATGTTCTTTTAGAGCAAAGAACTGATTTATCTACAGCGATCGAAGAATTGCTTACAGATATCGAAAATGGCGATAAATTCATGAAAGTGTACAAGCAGATGAAAATGTACAACGACGACGAATTAAATCCAGTTTTATACCAAAATAAAAAATAGTTGGCAGCAGACTTGTCCAAGACTATTCAACATATAGCCGTCATGAGACTTTCCGCAATGGGAGATGTCGCCATGACGGTTCCTGTTTTACGCGCTTTTGTAAAACAATATCCAACGGTAAAAATCACCGTAATTTCGAGACCATTTTTTAAACCTTTTTTTGAAGGAATTCCAAATCTGGATTTTTTTGCTTTTGATGAAAAAGCACGCCACAAAGGTTTCTTAGGACTTTTACGGTTGTATTTTGATGTAAAAAAACTCAAAATAGATGCTTTTGCAGATTTGCATAACGTATTAAGATCTAAGGTTGTGAGTTTACTTTTCGCTTTAAGCGGAAAAAAAAGAGCTACAGTTGATAAAGGACGTGAAGGGAAAAAAGAATTAACAAGGGCAGAAAATAAAGTTTTCGAACAATTGCCGTCAATGTTTGCAAGACACGCAAAAGTCTTTGAAGAACTTGGTTTTCGTATAAATTTATCCAATCCAGAGTTTCCTAAAAAAGCAGTTTTAAGTGCAGAAATTACCGATTTAATTGGAGAAAATTATCAAAATTTAATCGGAATTGCACCTTTCGCACAATACGATTCTAAAGTTTATCCTTTAGATTTAATGCAGGAAGTTATTGCAAAACTAGCCGAAAATAAAGATTATACTATTTTACTTTTTGGAGGCGGAAAGAAAGAAATCGAAATTTTGGATTCACTTTCTGAACCTTTTAAAAATGTGATAAATGTCGCGGGAAAAATTAAATTTCAGCAGGAATTAAAACTAATCAGCAATCTCGATGTGATGCTTTCTATGGATTCTGGAAACGCACATATTGCAGCTATGCTGGGCGTAAAAGTGGTTACGCTTTGGGGCGCAACACATCCGTATGCGGGATTTTTACCTTTCAATCAAAGTTTAGAAAATGCTTTAATTTCAGACCGAAACCTATATCCACAATTACCAACTTCAGTTTACGGAAACAAAATAGTAGAAGGTTATGAAGATGCAATGAGAACAATATCTTCTAAAAAAGTGTTTAAAAGAATTCAGGCACTTTTGTAAAAATTAAATTCCAATAAAAAAATTCCAAATTCCAATTTTGAAGAGTATTCATCTTTGTCAAAGTTTTACAACAATTTTCAAAATTGGAATTTGGAATTTTTTTATTGGAATTTAAATCTTTCACAACCTTATTTTCTCATCGCGACATCGACCGTGTATATAATTTTTAAGATTTGAAATAGTCGTTTTATAATCTGGAGCATCGTAACCAAATCTTTCATGTTCCATTTGTTCTTTTTCCAAAGCTTCGCAGCCTTTTAGAACTTCTTTAATTATATCCAGCATTGCAATTTCTTTATTATCAGTTTTCTGAAATTTAAATTCTACAATTTCGTCTTGTAATTCTTTACAGTAATCAATAAGCTCACTAACTTCAGGTTCATCCAAAAGAGGTTCGTTGTTTCTAAATATTTCTCGAATTGATTTCATAAACATAAAATTAAATTTCAATTTTTGACTTTGACAAAGATGTGATGAAAAAAAAATTCCAAACCCCAATTGTAAAGTTGGAATTTGGAATTTAAAAAATGGAGATTTTAACGATTAAACATCATCAAAATCTACATAAATAGTTTCAGAAGTTGGATGTGCCTGACAGGTTAAAACTAAACCAGAAGCAATTTCTCTATCTGTTAGAATTGAGTTTTTAGTCATTTCTGCAGTTCCCGTTGTAATACGTGCCAAACAACTGCTGCAAATACCACCTTGGCAAGAATATGGTGCATCAATTCCTTTTTTTAATGCTGCATCCAGAATGGTTTGTTTTTGAGACATTTCAAAAGTAACTTCTTCATCATCAACCAAAACAGTAATTTTTGTATGTCCTTCTAAAGAAGCTTTAATTTCATGTTCTTCTGTAGAAGAAGTAAAAAGTTCAAACTTAATTGCTGATTCTTTTACATTTTTCTCTTTCAAAATTCCAGAAACCGTATTGATCATTTCTTCTGGCCCGCACAAGAAAAATTTATCAAACTGAAGTTCCTTATGTTTGTTATTCAATACAAAATTTACCGTAGATTTCTCGATTCTTCCAAACAATGCATTTTCAGCTTTAGCCTGACTAAATACATAATGCACGAAAAAACGTCCCACATATTGTAATTGTAAATCGTGTAATTCTTGGTGAAAAATAGTTTCTTCGGGAGTTCTGTTACCGTAAACCAATACAAATGAACTCTTTGGCTCACTTTTCAAAACCGATTTTATAATAGAAAGCACAGGAGTAATACCACTTCCTGCAGCAAAAGCAGCATAATTTTTTTGTCTTTCTGCTTCTGGCTCAAAAGTAAATTTTCCTTCAGGATGACCTACTTCAAGAACATCGCCTGCTTTTAGAGTAGTATTGGCAAATTGAGAAAACAAACCATTTTTTACCGCTTTTACAGCAATTCGTAATTCACCACTTTCTGGTGCAGAACAAATAGAATATGCGCGTCTAATTTCTTGGTTATCAAGAGTTAATTTTAAATTAATATATTGTCCTGCAATAAATTTATAGTCAGGTTTTAGTTCTTCAGGAACATTAAAAAGCACAGAAACAGCATCTTTTGTTTCTCGTTTTACCTCTTTAATTATAAGTTTTAAGAATGAAGGCATGGTTGAATATTTTATGCAAAAGTAGCAAACGAAGCTAAAAGAGAGGCATGAAAAAATTTTTTTTAACTTTTTTTGTAACGTTTTCTTACATTTGATCACTTACTACAAAACCTAAAAACAGAATAACCATGATTAAAAAATTTATTTATCTCGAATGGAAAGCCTTTTCAAGATCTGCATCATTTGGTAAAAACCTGGTAATGAAAATCTTAATCGGTTTTTTGATGATCTATTTTTCATTAATCTTTATAGGTGCGGGAGCTGGAGTATTTTACCTTCTTAAGAAAATGAATCTTGAGCCTCTTCAAACCATCAATAAATTTTTGATTTATTATCTTCTGTTCGATTTAGTTATACGACTGTTATTACAATCAATACCAGTACTTAATATCAAACCTTTACTGGTTCTTCCGTTTAAAAAGCCAACAATAGTTCATTTTTCTTTGGGCAAAACAGCTTTGTCTTTTTTTAACTGGATTCATGCGCTTTTCTTTGTTCCGTTTTCGTTTGTGCTAGTTCTGGAAGGTTATAATATTGCGGGTATTATTTTGTGGAATTTAGCAATTATAGCTTTAGTTTATATCAACAATTTTCTGAATATTATTTTAAGTAATATCGATAAATTATTTGTGCTTTTTATCGGTTTGATTCTAGTTTTGGCTGGCGCACAATATTATAAATTGTTTGATGTTACGACTTTTACAACGCCTTTTTTTCAAGGGGTTTACCAAACCAAATTTGTGTTTTTAATTCCGGTTTTAGTATTGATTATTCTGTACTTATTTACTTTTAAATTCTTCAAAAACAATCTGTTCTTAGATGCCGGCCTTTCTAAAAAAGAAGATATTGCTACAACAGAAAATCTTTCTTGGCTCAATCAATTCGGAACTTTAGGAACGTTTCTTAAAAATGACATTAAATTAATTAAAAGAAATAAAAGATCTAAAACAACAATTGTAATGAGTGTGATCTTTTTATTTTACGGATTAATCTTTTTTGGCAATACGCATCAGCCAGAAGTGATGCATATTTTTGCTGGAATTTTTGTGTCGGGCGGGTTTTTATTTGTTTTCGGACAATTTGTACCAAGCTGGGACAGTTCGTATTATCAATTAATGATGACACAAAATATTCCGTATCGAGGGTATATTACTTCAAAATGGTGGCTCATTGTTATTGCTACTTTTGTTTCGACAATTTTAGCCTCGTTTTATCTTTTTTACGGATGGGAAATTTACTTAACAATCGTTGTTGGAGCAATTTACAATATCGGAGTCAACTCGCATTTAGTACTTTTGGGAGGTGCTTTTACTAAAACTCCAATTGATTTAAGCAATGCCGGAGGTGCTTTTGGCGATAAAAAAGCTTTTAACATTAATGGAATGTTGCTTTCGTTACCAAAGATATTTTTACCATCATTATTGTATTGGCTTGGGCTTCATTTTGCCGATAAAAGCGTGGCATTAGCTTTAGTTGCAGGAGCTGGAGTTTTAGGTTTTATTTTTAAAGACAAAGTTTTTACAATTATAGAAAAAAGATATAAAACAGAAAAATACAGTACGATAAGTGCTTACAAACAAAAGAGTTAAATTTTAATTAGAGAATTGGCAAATTTGATAATTAAAAAATTAAGTAAACAGGAAAACACAAGAGATTTTTAATCTAAAATCAACAATCTAAAATCTAAAATTACTCATGATACAAGTAAATCAACTTTCAAAAAAATATAACGGTACTACAGTTTTAAATATTAATAATCTTGAAATTCCAAAAGGACAGAGTTTTGGACTAGTAGGAAATAACGGAGCTGGAAAAACAACTTTTTTTAGTTTATTGTTAGACTTAATTCAGCCAACAACAGGAAGTATAAAAAGCAATGATATTCAGGTAAATACAAGCGAAAATTGGAAATCTTTTACAGGTTCTTTTCTCGACGAAAGTTTCTTAATTGGATATCTGACTCCTGAAGAATATTTTTATTTTATCGGAGATTTACGCCATCAAAACAAAGCAGATATTGACGCTTTATTGGCGCAGCACGAAGAGTTTTTTAATGGTGAAATTTTGAATAACAAAAAATACCTTCGCGATTTATCAAAAGGAAATCAGAAAAAGGTAGGCATAATTGCAACACTAATTGGTAATCCGGAAGTAGTAATCTTAGATGAACCTTTTGCTAATTTAGACCCGACAACAGTAAGCCGTTTAAAAAAAATAATTAAAGAATTGGCAGACAATCCTAATGTTACGGTTTTGGTTTCAAGCCATGATTTACAGCATACTGTAGAGGTATGTGATCGAATTGTTGCACTCAATAAAGGAGAGGTTGTAAAAGACATACAAACATCAGAAGAAACCTTACAAGAACTTGAATTATTTTTTGCAGTATAAAGTTCCTGTAATTTCAAAAAAGAAGCGTATTTTTACCAGTCATTATACTAAAACGACTTTTTAGAAGTTAATTGTTTTAAAATCTTTTCTATTGAAAAATAATACTCTTAAATATTGTTTTTTTGTTGTGTTTCTATTTCTTTTGATAGCTTGCTCTACAAAGAAAAACACTTTTTTGTCTAGAAATTCTCATGCGCTAAGCACAAAATATAATATTTTGTACAACGGAGGAATTGGTCTGGATAAAGGCTTAATGGCTATAAAAGCAAACAATCAGGATAATTTTTGGAAAATGCTGCCTATCGAAAAAATGCAGATCGATGAAAATTTTTCTGATGAAGCAAAGGCTAAGAATCCTGATTTTGAAAAAGCAGAAACCAAAGCAACAAAAGCCATTCAGAAACACTCGATGAATATTGGTGGAAGAGAAAAAAATTCGCAGATCGATGAAGCTTATTTAATGCTCGGAAAAGCGAGGTATTATGACCAGCGTTTTATTCCCGCACTCGAAGCATTCAATTACATTCTATACAAATATCCAAACAGCAGTAATATTTACACTGCAAAAATCTGGCGTGAGAAAACCAATATGCGTTTAGGAAACGACGCAATTGTGATTACAAACATTAATAGATTATTAAAAAAGACAGATTTAAGCAAACAAACCTTTTCTGATGCCAATGCTTTGTTGGCAGAAGCTTTTTTAAACTTAGAACAAAAAGACAGTGCTGTTACTAAACTTAAAATAGCAGAAGAATACAGCAAAATAAACGAGGACAAAGCCCGATACCGTTTTATTCTCGGACAGATGTATCAGGAAGCAGGCAAAAGAGACAGTGCAATTTATTATTATGACGGTGTGATCGATATGAATCGAAAAGCAGACAGAAAATACATGATGCATGCTTATGCTAAAAAAGCACAATTGTTTGACTATGGAAAAGATAATGATACCATATTTTTAAAAACATATAATAAACTGGTTGCAGATCGAGAAAACAGACCTTATTATGATGTCTTGTTTTACGAAATGGGTGTTTATTATGATAAAAAGAAAGATCAGGAAAATGCTTTAAAATTTTATAATAAATCGCTGCATAGAAAATCTAAAGATTCTTATTTAGCCGCTTCTACTTATAGAAACGTCGGCGATATGTATTTTAAAGCTACCAATTATACAATGGCTGCCAAATACTACGACAGTACATTGGTAAAATTAGATCCAAAAGGAAGAGAATTTGCACTCATCCAAAAAAACAGAAAAAATCTTGATAATGTAATCAAGTACGAAGCAATTGCAAAACGAAACGATAGTATTATCAAAGTTTACGGATTGCCTCCTGCTGACAGAAAAACCTATTTCCAAACGTATATTGCTGATCTTAAAAAGAAAGATGAGACAAAACGTATTTTAATGGAAAAAGAAAATGAAAGATTAGCCAATATAGATCGCAACTCTCAGGCTCAGACTCCAGGAAACGGAGCCGTTAATCCAAATTCGTTAGGACAGCCAACATCTCCACCTGATGGGATGGGAGGAATTGGAATGCCTCCAGGTGCCAATTCGGATGTAGCAAGTACATTTTATTTTTATAATCCAACAACAGTTGCTTACGGAAAACTACAATTTAAAAAAATGTGGGGTAATAGAGCGATAGGCGGTAATTGGAGACTGGCATCAATAAAATCTGCTAATACTGCAGCGATGAATGATACTATTAATGATCTGGAGGCAGCAAATGCATTAAAAGATTCAATAGTTATTCCAAAATACACCACAGATTTTTACGAAAAACAACTTCCTACTTCGCAGTTGGCAATAGACAGCATTGGTAAAGAACGTAATTTTGCCTATTATCAATTAGGTCTTATATATAAGGAGAAATTCAAAGAATACAATTTGGCCAGTGATAAACTCGAGCAATTATTGAAAAATAATCCAGAAGAAAAATTGATCTTGCCATCAATGTATAATTTGTATAAAATATACCAAATTACAAATCCGGCCAAAGCCGAAGCAATCAAATCAAATATTACAACAGCGTATCCAAATTCGAGATATGCTCAAATATTAAACAATACCAATTCCAACGAAATTTCGGCTCCTGATACAGAATACAAAAAGTGGTACAAACTTTATGAGCAGGAAGAATATAGTATGATTTTAGATAATATTGATAATTTAATTAATCAATATTCTGGTGATGAAATTGTTTCTAAATACGAACTGTTAAAAGCAAAAACTTTAGGAAAAGTAGATGGTCTGGATGCATACAAGAAAAATCTTGAAGCAGTGGCAGATAATTATCCTAACAGTGAAGAAGGAAAAAATGCACGAGAAATTTTAGAAAAACAGGTACCAAGTTTAGAAAAACTTAGTTTTACAACTGTTGATAAAAAGAGTTGGAAAGTTCTCTACCCAGTTCCGGCAGGTGATACTAAAATAGCCAAGCAGGTTGATGATGCTATTAAGAAATATTTAGAATTTGAGAATTTTATGAAGGTTACAACAACATTGGATAAATATACAAGAACCCAAAGTTTTGTTGTTATTCACGGAATTAATAATGAAGCTTATGCCAGAGATCTTGCAGAAGTTTTCCGTGAGGATAAAAAATATAAAATTGCACAACCGTCAATTATCATTTCAAGTGATAACTACAAAGTGGTTCAAATTAAAAAGAACCTTGACGCTTACTTAGCCCCCCAAAACCCATAATATAATGTTTGAAAAAGTTAAAAAGCCAGGAACCGAACTCTTAGGCAAAACCAATAGAATCGTAGAAGGAACATCAATTGTAGGCGATATTGTTTCTAAAGCAGATTTTAGACTAGACGGAGAATTGATAGGAAATTTTACATCACAAGGAAAATTAGTGATTGGAGCGTCTGGAGTTGTAAAAGGCGAAATTATTTGCAACAATGCTGATATTGAAGGAGAATTTCGCGGAAAAATAAAAGTTTTAGAAGTACTTAATATAAAAGCGACCGCACAAATTCACGGTGAAGTTGCAGTTGGAAAACTTTCTATAGAACCCGGAGCTGATTTTACAGCGACTTGTACCATGTTAACACATACAAAAGAAGTACTATTGAAAGATGGAAAAGGAACCGAACAAAAACCAAAGGAATAAATGGATTGCACTCATTAATATTCCGATACAAATGGGTGCAATTATTTTCTTGTTTTCATATCTAGGCACTTGGCTTGATGAAAATCATCCGAGTGAAAAAGTCTACTATAATAAGATATTAGTTATGGTTGGCGTTGCTTTGGCATTATATAATGTAATCCGACAAGTAAACGAAATCAACAAAACAAAGTAACAGCTTTTTAAAAAGTGCTTTAAATAAATGTTGCATCTTTGCATAAATTATTGAAAGATGCTTTTTAAAATATACAAATCAATTTTACATTTAGTTTTTCTTGCAGTCACTACCTATATATTACATAAGGCAGTTTTTGTTTTTTTTAAACTTGATGATCAAAATTTTCATTACAGTATAGAAACTCTGTATTTAATTTTCTCCGCATTTGCTGCATTATTATTAATAATCACATTAAAGTTTAAAAAAGATAAATTTGACAGCATCGGAATGTTTTTCATGTTAGGAACTTTTCTTCAAATGTTATTATCTTATATCGTATTGCGACCGATTTTATCAGATAAGATTCATGACATCGCTGTTGAAAAAACGAACTTTTTTATAACATTTATTTTGTTTTTGTTATTTGAGACGGTTTTAACTGTCCGATTATTAAATGAAAAGCGTTAAAATAGCGATTATGTAAAACAAGGTTCAAAAATAATTTTTCATATCCTTTTGAATATTAATAAAAAATGTACCTTTGCACCAAATTTTAGAAACGTAAAAAATAAGAATTTCCACAGATATGGTGATTTCAAACAAACCACTCAGATTTATTCTTGCAGCTTTTGTAGCTAGTCTTTCATTAATGAGCTTTTCAAATATTGAAAAGGACTCAGCACATGTTCAAACTGAAGCAGCTCACGAAGCTGTTGCAGAAGGCCATCATGAGGCAGAACCAACAGATGTAAAATCTAAGATTAAAGCATTTGTTAATCACCACGTATTAGACTCTCATGATTTTACTTTTACTCAAGATGATGAGACTGGAAAATATTATGGTTTTCCTTTACCTGTAATTATTTGGGATGAAGGTTTGCATGTTTTCTCTTCAGCAAAATTCAACCACGGTCATGCTACTGCAGAATCAAATGGAAAATATTATGTAATCAATCACCATGATGGTAAAATTTACAGAACAGATGCTTCTGGAGAAATTACTGAAAATGAAAAAACAGGTCACCCAGAAAATGTTCGTCCTTTAGACTTTTCTATTACTAAAACTGTAGTTTCTATTTTTGCTGCAGCATTATTAATGTTCTGGTTATTTTCAAGCTTAGCAAAATCGTATGCTAAAAACGGAGGTATCGCTTCTGGAGCTGGTAGAATTTTCGAACCACTTGTAGTTTACATTCGTGACGAAATTGCAATTCCTAATATTGGATTAAAACACCATAGAAAATATATGGGTTATTTATTGACAATCTTTTTCTTTGTATTGTTTTTAAATCTTTTCGGATTAACACCACTAGGGATTAATGCTACTGGTAATTTAACAATTACTTTTTCTTTAGCAATCCTTACCTTCTTAATTACAAATCTTACAGCAAATAAAAATTACTGGGGTCACATTTTCTGGATGCCGGGAGTGCCAAAACCAATGAGAATTATTTTGGCGCCAATTGAATTGTTAGGAGTTTTCATCAAACCATTTTCATTAATGATTCGTTTGTATGCAAATATCTTTGCAGGTCATATTGTTTTAATGAGTATTATTGGATTAATGTTTATCTTTAAAAGCTGGATTGGAAGCAGTCTTTCTTTCGGATTATCATTTGTACTTTCTATACTAGAGATTTTAGTAGCATTTTTACAAGCCTATATTTTTACAATGCTGTCTGCACTTTATTTTGGTTCAGCAGTAGAAGAGCACCACCACGAAGAGGAGGGGCACCATTAAAATTTAGATTTCAGAATTTAGATTTCAGATTATTTTCAATCTACAATCTACATTCAAAAATCTACAATCAAATTTGAATGTTTAATTTTTAATATATTTATTATGGTAATTCCAAATATCGTTGGAGCAGGATTAATTGTAATCGGAGCAGCATTAGGAATTGGTAGAATCGGTGGTTCAGCAATGGACGCTATCGCTCGCCAACCAGAAGCTTCTGGAAAAATCCAAACAGCTATGCTTATTGCAGCTGCACTTATTGAAGGTATTGGTTTCGCTGCGTTATTCGCATCGTAATTAAAACACAAAAACAATAGTTGCAACGGTTGGTTGTAACTATTGTTTTAAATTAAAACATTACAAATTGCATTAAGCAATTTAAAAAAGACATAAATTAAAATCTATAATCATATATAATGGATAAGTTAATATATCAGTTTGAGTTCGGTTTGTTCTTTTGGCAAATATTAATATTTGTTGGATTAATCCTTTTGTTGAAAAAATTTGCTTGGAAACCAATTCTTGATGCAGTAAATGATAGAGAACAAGGTATTAAAGATGCATTACTTTCTGCTGAAAATGCAAGACAGGAAATGCAAAATTTACAAGCTGACAATCAAAGAATTTTGAATGAAGCTCGTGCTGAGCGTGACGCTATGCTTAAAGAAGCTCGCGAAATGAAAGAGAAAATGATTGCTGATTCTAAACACGAAGCACAAGAGCAAGGTCTAAAAATGATCGAGCAGGCTAAAGCGGCTATCGAAAGCGAAAAAAATGCTGCTATGGCTGAATTGAAATCACAGGTTTCAACTTTATCATTAAGCATTGCTGAAAAATTATTGAAAGAAGAATTATCTAACAAAGAATCTCAAACTAAATTAGTTGAGAAAATGTTAGGTGACGTAAAGTTAAACTAAGATTATGGCAAGTACAAGAGCAGCAATTCGTTATGCGAAAGCAATTTTAGACTTAGCAAACTCTAAAGGTGTTGCCGAAGCTGTAAATAACGATATGAAATCAATTGCTTCTGCAATTGAAAATAATCAGGAATTGAGCACATTTATTCAAAACCCAACTACAAAAGTTGAAGTTAAAGAAAGTGCTTTATTAGAAGTTTTTGCAAATGTAAATGGTGTAACTAAAGGTTTATTTCATTTATTATTTGAAAACAAAAGATTTGAGATTCTAGATGCAATTGCAGTAGAATATTCTAAAGTATATGACCAAAGCAACGGAATTGAAGTAGCAAAAGTTACAACAGCAATTCCTATGGACGCAGCTTTAGAAGCTAAAGTTTTAGCTAAAATTGCAACATTGTCAGACAAAAAAATAACAATAGAAAACATTGTAGACCCTGCAATTATTGGAGGATTTATTTTGAGAATTGGAGATCAGCAATACAATGCTTCTGTTGCAAACAGATTACAAGTTTTAAAAAGAGAGTTAAGTAATTAGTTTTATCACACATAAAAGTGTCTAAATTATAAATTAAGATGGCGGAAATCAAACCTGCTGAAATTTCAGCAATATTAAGAAAGCAAGTAGAAGGTTTTGAATCTGGTGCTACGCTAGAGGAAGTAGGAACAGTACTTCAAGTTGGAGATGGTATTGCTCGTGTTTACGGGCTATCGAATGTACAATATGGTGAGTTAGTAGAATTTGATAACGGTATGGAAGGTATCGTATTGAATCTTGAAGAAGATAATGTTGGTGTTGTACTTTTAGGACCATCAACTGGAATCAAAGAAGGATCTACTGCAAAAAGAACTCAACGTATCGCTTCTCTTAAAGTAGGTGAGCAAATGGTAGGACGTGTAGTAAACACTCTTGGTTTTCCTATTGACGGAAAAGGACCAATCGGTGGTGACTTATACGAAATGCCTTTGGAAAGAAAAGCTCCTGGAGTTATCTTCCGTCAGCCAGTTACTGAGCCATTACAAACAGGTGTAAAAGCAGTTGATGCTATGATCCCGGTTGGACGTGGACAACGTGAGCTTGTAATTGGTGACCGTCAAACAGGTAAATCAACTGTTTGTATCGATACAATCTTAAATCAAAAAGAATTTTACGATGCAGGAAAACCTGTATTCTGTATATATGTTGCAATTGGGCAAAAAGCTTCAACTGTAGCAGGAATCGCAAAAATGTTAGAAGAAAAAGGTGCAATGGCTTATACAGTTATTGTTGCAGCTAATGCTTCTGATCCAGCTCCAATGCAAGTTTATGCTCCTTTCGCAGGTGCAGCAATTGGGGAATACTTTAGAGATTCTGGTCGTCCAGCTCTTATCGTTTATGATGATTTATCTAAACAAGCTGTTGCTTACCGTGAGGTTTCTCTTTTATTAAGAAGACCACCGGGACGTGAGGCATATCCTGGAGACGTTTTCTACTTACACTCTCGTTTATTAGAGCGTGCTTGTAAAGTAATTGCTGATGACGGAATTGCTAAAAACATGAACGACTTACCAGATTCTATCAAGTCTATCGTAAAAGGTGGTGGTTCATTAACTGCTTTACCAATTATCGAAACTCAGGCTGGAGACGTTTCTGCATATATCCCAACAAACGTAATCTCGATTACAGATGGTCAGATTTTCCTTGATGGAGATTTGTTCAACTCTGGAGTTCGTCCTGCTATCAACGTAGGTATCTCAGTATCTCGTGTTGGAGGTAATGCTCAGATTAAATCTATGAAGAAAGTTTCTGGAACTTTAAAATTAGACCAAGCTCAATTCCGTGAATTAGAAGCTTTCGCTAAATTTGGTTCTGACTTAGATTCTGTTACTTTAAATGTAATTGAAAAAGGAAGAAGAAACGTTGAGATCTTGAAACAAGGTTTAAATGATCCTTACACAGTAGAAAATCAAGTAGCAATTATTTATGCAGGTTCTAAAAACTTATTAAGAAACGTTCCTGTAAATAAAGTAAAAGAATTTGAAGCTGATTTCTTAGCATACTTAAACAGCAAGCATAAAGATACTCTTAATGCATTAAAAGCTGGTAAGTTAGATGACAACATTACTGATGTTATCGAAAAAGCAGCAAAAGAAATTTCAGCAAAATATAACTAATAAGATAATGAGTAAATTAGATAATTGGATATGTCTTAGGATATTTCTAATTATCTAATTTTCAAATTGTCACATTCTCAAATTAATAGATGGCAAATTTAAAGGAAATCCGTAATAGAATTACTTCCGTTTCATCGACGATGCAGATTACATCGGCTATGAAAATGGTTTCTGCTGCAAAGCTTAAGAAAGCACAAGATGCAATCACTGCAATGCGCCCTTATGCTGAGAAATTAACGGAGTTACTACAAAATCTTTCTGCTACACTTGAGGGTGAAGTTGGAGGAGATTACACTACACAACGTGAAGTAAAAAAAGTATTACTTGTAGCTATAACTTCAAACAGAGGTTTATGTGGTGCATTTAATACCAATGTAATTAAAGAGATTAAAAATCGTACTCAATTTTATGCAGGAAAACAAGTTGATGTTTTTCCTATTGGTAAAAAAGGAAACGATGTTTTAGCTAAAAGTCATAAAGTTCACGGTCATCATAATGCAATTTTTGATCATTTAACTTTTGATAATGTTGCTGGAATTGCTGAAAATTTAACTGAAAAATTCTTGTCTGGAGAGTACGATAAAATTGAATTGGTTTATAATCAATTTAAAAATGCTGCTACTCAAATCGTTCAGGTTGAACAGTTTTTACCTTTAGCTCCAATTAAATCTGATAAACCAGTTACTGCTGCAGATTATATTTTTGAGCCTTCAAAAGAAGAAATCGTGTTAGCTTTGATTCCTAAATCTTTGAAAACACAATTATATAAAGGAATTCGTGATTCTTATGCTTCAGAACATGGAGCGCGTATGACAGCAATGCACAAAGCAACTGACAACGCAACTGAATTAAGAAATCAATTGAAATTAACTTATAATAAAGCACGTCAGGCAGCTATTACAAACGAGATCTTAGAGATCGTTGGTGGAGCAGAAGCCTTAAACGGATAATTTATTTAAGACATATAAAAAAAGAGCAGACAATAATTTGTCTGCTCTTTTTTTATTATAACTGTTTTGTTTTAGAAATAGTTATAAAATGGTGATTCTCATCTTATTCAAAAATGAGAATCAATACCATTTTATAATTTATTTGCAGGCACCTAAAAACCTGCAATGCTTTGTCTTTTATGGGAACAAACTAGCTTTATTAGTCCCAATGCTCTGTTTTTTTAGGGTTACAATACAGCAGAATCAATCCCTTGTGCTTTGTCTTTTATGGGAACAAACAAGCTTTATTAGTCCCAGTGCTTCCTTTTTTATAAGGGTTGTATTTAGCTTTCTCAATCCCTGTGAAGCAAATTTAAGAAGAGTTTAAGAAAAAAATCTTACATAATTTTTGTCTTTATTTTATATATTTCACATGTTGTAATTATTTTCGGCATATAATTACTTTTCTGCAGCATACTTTAATGATTAATAGATAAGTTATCTCATTTGTGTTAAAATAAGGTTTTTCTTTATTACTTAAGAGCGAACTATCTGTAAAATTAGGGGAAGTCAATTCTTTTTTAATTATTTTTGGAAATCTATTTTGTCAAAATGAAACTACAAGAACTCACTACTATCCCAGAGATGTTAGCTCAAATTGAGACGATACGTTTTTTGTATCCAAATCTTTCTGTTGATAAATATGAAGCATATCTTTCTGAAATGGTACCGCATAATTATATTCAGGTTGCAGTTTTTGATGAAGATGTTTGTTTGGGAATTACGGGCTGTTGGTCTGCAACTAAATTATGGACGGGCAAATATCTGGAAATAGACAATTTTGTTGTCAATCCGTTATATCGCTCAAAAGGAATAGGAAAATTACTAACCGATTATATTGAACAAAAAGCAATAGATTTAAATTGCAGCAGTATTGTTCTGGATGCCTTTACAGGAAATTTTGCTGCGCATCGTTTTTATTACAATCAAGGCTATGGGCCAAAAGGTTTTCATTTTGTAAAAATTTTAGACGAGAGCAAACTGACTTTATAACAAATAGTTACCTCGATATATGAAAAACACTTACATTTATATTTTTTATAATTAGTAACTTTTTAACTCTTTGTACGTATAACATTTAACAACCAAAGAAGTATTAAAAAATAGATCAACTAAAAACAATGGCAAAAGAAAGTTTTAATTGGAAGAGCCTTTTCATTAATGATGAAGCTGCTAAGAACGAAGGATCAGCTCCGGTTCAGCCTGCAGCACCAGTTTTATCAACATCAGATAATAAATTCCCAACTCAGGCTACCGATTCATTTCCGGGAAACGCAGTGACAAATCCTTTTTTAAACGAAATTTTTGAAGTTTACAATAAAGGTTTTGAATCATTGAACGCAGAAGGTTTTGATTTTTTCGAATTGTATAAATCTGTAATGGCTGTTGGAGTTACAAATCCGCAAAGTTATCAAATGGCTTTTACGATGGGTAAAACGATTAAATCAGATTTGACAAAAGAGTTTCTTTTAGAAAAATCAGGTTTTTATATTAGTGAAATTGAAAAGGTATACGCCAAATATGATACTGTTGGGAAATCTAAAAAATCAGAATTAGACAATAACATTACAAAAGAAAAATACAATCTGTCTAAAAATATTTCTGAATTGGAAGCCAAAATTATTGAACTTCAAAAAGAATTGGAGACTAAGAAAATGGAACTTCAAAAAATTGATCCAAAAAATATGGAACAGCTTTCGGAAATTCAATTAAAGATGGAAGCCAACGATTTAGCAAAACAAAAAATATTATCATCAATCAACACTGTAATCACAGGAATTAATCAATATCTATAATGGACAAATTCGAACAAGAGAAAAGCACTCTTTTATCATTACCAATTTTAAAACACTTTGATGAATCTAAAGGTGAAATTGCTTTAAAAGCCGGAGTACTTAAAAAAGGCGAAAAGTCATTATTCTGGGCTTTAGCATTAGGATTGTTAGGAGTTGGAGGATATTTAGTCTGGACTTATATTATTCCGCCATTATTTACAATGCTTGGGCAGGCGATCGCATTATCTGCAACAGGAGTGTTCTTAGTTTTCTTAGTGATGATGTTTCCTGTTATTATGAAAGGACTTCGTTTTGCAACCAAAAATCTTCATAAAGCATTAATTCAAAGTAATCCTTTTAATGAACTGGAAGAGCAAAAGCAAAAAATGATTAAAAACCGTGAAGTTTTTAAAAATACAAAAGCGAAGCTAAAAGGATTAAAAGGCGAAATGGAAATTGAAGCCAATAAAGCTGAAAAAGAAGCAAAGTCATTTCAGGAGCAAGTTTTAAGTTTACAGCGTCAGTCAGAAAGATTAAAATCTGCGATGGATGAAATGGTAAAAGTAAATGGAGTTGCGGCTAAAGATACAGACGAGTATGTAGCGCTGCAAAGTGAACTGGCAAGAAAACTTAGCGACTCACAAAGAATTTCTACTCAATATGAGCAAAGTAAAAGTTTTATCCAAAAATATGGCGTTCGTGCTAATGTTTTAGGAAAAATGGATAGAAAATTAACTTTGGCTGGAACAGCAATCGATATTAAAATTGCCGATTTTGACGCCACAGTTACGATGCTTCAAAAAGAATATGAGTTTGCAAGAAACGCTAAAGAAGCTACAGAAAGTGCAAAAAGCGCGATGATGTTCACAAAAGACTGGGAATTAGAATATGCTCTTGAAGTAGTAACTTCTACAATTGCTCAGGATATTGCTAAAACATCTGAAAACTTAATTGACATTGATGCTTTAACTTCTAAATATTCTGTTGATAACGACGAATTGTACTCAAGATTAGATTCATTGGCTGATGAAATTAAAACGGGAGACAACACGATTCCAGACTCAACAAAATATACAAGTCCGAATTATAAAATGACCAAAGAAGATAAATTATCGAGCGGCGGTTTTGGGGATATTTTTTAATACATAAATTTAAATTTTAAATATAAAATGGGAAAAATTTTAAGAACAGAAAAGTTAACTACGTTTTCTGAATTATTAATTGTGATCGTTGCAATTGGAGCAATTTTAGCCGGAGTTTATTATATCTCTCCTGGAATTAAAACGGCAGTTTCGAAGCAATTAGACGGAATGGAGCTTAACTCAACAGATGTTAATAACGTTACAAACGCTCAAAAAATACCATTGCCAAGTACTGAAGTATCTTCAGAAGTTGCCAACAAACCTTTAGTAAGAATTGCTGCGTATGCATGGAATGCACAATCTGGAATTATTGTTTCTAACGGTGGACCTAAAACAACAAAAGGTTCTTTGATGGAAAAAAACGGAGTTAATCTTGAAATTATCCGTCAGGACTGGCTTTCAGAATTGCGTAATATGCAAATGAAATTTATTGAAGAATTTGATAAAGGCGAAGCTTTTCCAAGTTCAGATAAAAGTGCTTTTGCTGTAATAATAATGGGAGATGGTGCGCCATTTTACATTAGTTCTGTTCAAAAATCTTTAAACGAAAAATACGGAAAAGACAAATACCACGTACAAGTTATGGGTGCTGTAGGTATGAGTTACGGAGAAGATAAATTAATCGGGCCACCAAGCTGGAAATCAGATCCAAAATCTATGAAAGGAGCTGTAATTTCTGCAGTTCTTGGAGACGGTGACTGGGTTACGACTGTAAACTATTGTTTTGCAAACGGTTTAAAAGTAAATCCTGATCCTGCAACTTACGATGCAGATGCAGTAAACATTTATCCTTCTGAAAATGATGACTACATTAAATCTGCTGAAGAATTGATTAAATCTCAAACTACAGGTTGGACAGTTACATTAAAAGAAGTTGTTGATGGAAAATTAACTGGAAAAACAGTAAACAGAAAAATCGACGGTTGTGCAACTTGGACGCCTGGAGATAAAACAGTTTTTGATAAATTGACTGGTTTTGTTGATATCGTTTCTACAAAAGAATTCAACAACCAAATGCCAACAACAATTATTGGTGTAAAAGAATGGGCAGAAAAAAATCCGGATATTGTTTCTAATATTCTGAAATCTGCACTTACAGCTTCAAACCAAATGAAAAATTATGAAGACTGGAAAGTGAGAGCTTCTCAGGCAGTTGCAGATACTTACAAATTAGAAACTGCAGATTATTGGTATAAAATGTTTAAAGGTCAGCAAGGAACAAAAGGCGGATTAACTTATAACATGGGTGGATCTAAAGTTTTCAACTATGCTGATGCAATGCAGTATTATGGTTTATCAGACGGTGTTAACAGATATAAATCTGTGTACAATCAAGTTGCCGGATATTTAACAGAATTGAATCCTTTTGGATTTAACGAAAATGTTGGAGCAGTTGTTCCTTACGAACAAGCGGTAAATTTATTCTTCCTGAAAAACATTAATGATATTGAGTCAACATCTGCAGATAAAGCAGATTATACAAATCAAGCAACTGAAGTTGTAGCTTCTGGGGAATGGAAAATTAATTTCAATACCGGAAGTGCAGAAATTTCTAACAGTTCAAGTAAAGAAGTAGAGAAAATCTACAACCTTTTGGTTCAGGCAGAAAACACAAAATTAACGGTTGTGGGTCACACCGATAATATTGGAAATCCAGATTCTAATTTAGCTTTATCAAAAAGCAGAGCAGAAGCGGTTGTAAATTATTTGAAACAAAAAGGAATCCCTGCAAACCGTTTTCAAATGGTTGACGGAAAAGGACAAAACGATCCGATTGGTGACAATAATACGGCTGCCGGAAAAGCACTTAACAGACGTGTAGTTATTACTTTCTTGAAATAATAATTTAAATATAAAAAGGGCTGTCTTACGGGACAGCCTTTACTATAAATATGATAAAATTTTTAACGCCCTTTGAAAAAATATCAAAGACCAATAAAACCCTAATTTTAACAGGGTGGTTAGTTCTTTTGATTATTATTTGGTTTGCTGCCACTTCTGGCGAAAAACATTTGTTTCCTTCTCCAAGTCAGGTTTTGACTGGTTTTCAGGAATTATATAAGGAAGGATTAGTAGTTCATATTTTCAATTCTTTGAAATTGTGTTTTATTTCTATCTTTTTAGCAACATTAATTTCATTAGTATTAGCTTATTCATGGCCGATTCCGTTATTAAAATCCATTTCAGAATTTGTTACTAAATTTCGATTTTTACCTTTTACAGGACTTTCGTTTTATATCACAATGGTAATTCACGATGCAAGAATGATGCAGGTTTGGATTTTGGTTATTTTCTTAACTACGTTTTTAACAACCTCATTAATTGCCGTAATCAAAGACATTCCGCAAGAAGAATTTGATCACGCCAAAATGCTAAAATGTACAAGATGGGAAGTACTTTGGCAGGTAATTATTTTAGGAAGAGTAGATTATGTTATTGATGTAATCAGACAAAATCTTGCCATTACCTGGATGATGTTGGTTACGGTAGAATCTATTGTTGTAGCTTCCGGAGGTTTAGGGTTTTTAATTAAAAACTCGGATAAATTTATGAATACCGGACGTATTATTGCGCTTCAAATCATCATATTATTAATAGGTCTTGGCTTAGACTCAGGAATCAATTACTTAAGAAAAGCCATATTTAGATATTCAAAAATATAATCATGACACACGAATTTAAAGAAACACTTTTATACGTAGAAAATCTTAGCGTGGCGTATGATGATACCGTTATCATTAAAGATATAAATGTAATTGAAAAGGATGTTATCCGCCCAAATGTAGATTGTACAGGTCAGGTTATTGCTTTTTTAGGTAGATCGGGCAGAGGAAAATCAACATTTTTTAAAGCATTGACAGGATTGGTTCCTTCAAATACCGGAAAAGTTTTAATTAGGGATTTTGACAACAGCGAACCAAATGCGGCCAAACCAGTTAAGGAAGGCGACATTGGTTTGGTAGATCAGAAGTACACTTTATTTAGACATAAAACCGTTACCGAGGCCTTAAAGTTTTCGCTGAGAAAAACAAAACTTTCAGAATCTGAAAAAGAAACTAAAATAAAACAATACCTAAAAGAATGGGGTTTAGAGAATTGCAAAGACAAATATCCTAACGAACTTTCTGGAGGACAAAGACAAAGAACTGCGATTATTGAACAGTTGTTTTCGTCTGATAATTTTATAGTTTTAGACGAACCATTCTCAGGATTAGACGTTGGTAACATTCAGGAAGTAAAAAAAGCCTTCGACTTATTAGGAAAATCTTCGGAAGTAAACACGGTTATTTTCTCCACTCACGATATTGAATTGGCTTTGGAATTAGCGCAAACAATTTACGTTATCGGTTATCCGACAATCGACGGAAAATTACAAAGCTACGGAACCATCGTTGCCAAATACGATTTGAGAGAAATGGGACTGGCGTGGAAAGATTATTGTGGAGATCACTTAGAATTATCAAAAGAAATTATACATCAAATGATGATTTCTTAAACAATTTATATGTCAAAAAAAAACCCAATATCGATTATTGAAGAATCATTTTTGTCTCTGAAAAAATATTTAGATTCAAATACAAATACCAATGAAGCCGTTTTTACGGCTTCGTTTATTAATGATTTACACAGAGAAACGGTCAGTATTCTTGAAACCTGTAATCTGTTAAATCAAGATTCAGATTTTATTCAGAAAATAAACAATCGCGTTTCTCCTTCATCGGGATTACTGCTCAAAGCAGAACATTTTTTTCTTTCGGACATTATCGAGCTTTTCGAAAAACTGCCTGAAACAAAAAACGAAAAAGCACAATTTGTTCTCGCCTATTATTATGACGCTTTGCGAAACAAACATTTTGCAGACGCCAATTCTGTGAGTCAATTAAATCAGTTAGTTTTTTCGAATGATTTTAAAAATCTACTTTTAAAAATCAAGCAGGAAAATAAAATCACATTTAAAAACGAACAGCAAAATCAATATTTACTGCCAGAAGTTTTATCTGAAAGTAAGCATTCTAAACTAGAAGAAATTACAACTAAATATCAAAATTTTATTCAATTTGCTTTTAATAAAAAATTTGAAAGTAATGATGCTTTGAATGATTTTTTTGGTTTGAAAAAATCAAAAAGTACAGACAAAAACACAGCAGATTTACCAGAAGAAGATACGCTGGAAAAGGTGCTGGAAGAACTAAATCTTTTAATAGGTTTAAAAGAAGTAAAACAAGATGTTGCCGAGCTTATTAATTTATTAGAAATTCAAAAAAAGAGATCAAAGCAAGGATTAAAAAATGTGGAAATTACTTTGCATACCGTTTTCCTCGGCCCTCCGGGAACAGGAAAAACATCGGTCGCAAGATTGCTGAGCCGAATTTTTAAGCATTTAGGATTTTTATCCAAAGGCCAAATGTTCGAAACCGACAGAGAAGGTTTGGTTGCGGGTTACGTCGGACAAACGGCGACAAAGGTAAACAGCGCTGTAGAATCAAGTCTTGGCGGCGTTTTGTTTATTGATGAGGCTTACGCATTAACCCAAAATCTAACTGGAAACGATTACGGAACAGAAGCTGTCAATACCTTAATAAAAAGAATGGAAGATCACCGCGATGATCTTGCTGTTGTTGTTGCCGGCTACACAGAACCGATGCAGATTTTTATAGAATCGAATCCAGGATTAAGATCTCGTTTTAATAGATTCTTTCATTTTAAACATTTTTCTCCAGACGAATTATTTCAAATTTTTGAATCGTTTTGTAAAAAATCTGATTTTATAGTTTCTGAAGAAGCAAAAGAAAAACTGACAGACACGTTTGAATTATTGTTTTCTGAGAAAGACGAAAGTTTTGGAAACGCCAGAGTTGTCAGAAATTTATTTGAGAAATGTGTTCAAAATCAGGCAAACAGAATTGTAAAATTGAAAAAATTAAATCAAAAAATTCTAAAAACATTTACCGAAGAAGACATTCCGGAACCTAAAGAAACGCAGAAAAATGTAAAATTTACTGCAGCCGACGAAACTTCATAAAATCGGAACAATCCTTTAATACCTTGTAGAATTAGGCAATTATCTCAAAGAAAAGGTTATTTTTGCTTTACAAACTTTATTAGAATTATATTTTGGGATTATATAAAAATCTGTTCAAACAAACGGCTATTTACGGACTAGCAACGGTTTTACCGAGAATGCTGAGTTTTTTATTGGTGAGATTGTACACTGGTATTTTACCAACCGCAGAATACGGCGAAGTTTCTATCGTTTTATCATGGATGGTTTTCTTTAATGTGGTACTTTCTTACGGAATGGAAACGGCTTTTTTTAGATTTTACAGTGCCGAAGAAGACAAGAAAAACGTAATTGCTACTTCTACAATTTCTATTTTTTGGTCATCAATCCTTTTCCTTTTTGTAGCATTAATTTTCAGAAATACATTGGCAAGTTTAGCCGAAGTAGACGTTCAGTATGTTACCTACACCGTTTGGATTTTAGTTTTAGATGCTTTGGTTTTAGTACCTTTCTCTAAATTAAGAGCCAACCAAAGACCAATGGTTTACGCCGCGATTAAAATTGGAAACGTAATCATCAATTTATTGCTGAATATATTTTTCCTATTGTATTTACCAAAACTTGCAGCTTCACATCCTAATTCAGTTTGGGATAATTTATATGTTGAGAATTTCCAGATTGCTTATATTTTCATTGCAAACCTGTTGGCAAGTTTAGCCACATTTGTGGTGCTTTCTCCAAACTATCTGGGACTCGGAAGAAAATTCGATTCGGTTCTTTGGAAAAGAATGATGAAATACGGTTTACCAATTTTGGTTGCCGGACTTGCATTTGCGGTTAACGAACATTTTGATAAAATTCTTTTAGGATATTTACTTCCCGAAAATATTGCAAAATCTGAAGTTGGAGCCTATTCTGCTTGTTACAAATTAGGATTATTTATGGTTTTGTTTGCAACAGCTTTTAGATTAGGAATCGAACCTTTCTTTTTCAGCCATGCTAAAAACGAAAATGCACCACAGACTTATGCCGTAATCACGAAATATTTTGTAATTCTTGGTTCGCTGATTCTTCTTGGAGTAATTGTTTTTGCAGACGTTTTAAAACTGTTATTGCTAGACAATAAATCTTATTGGGAAGCCATGAAAGTGGTGCCGCTTATTATTTTGGCAAACTTCTTTTTAGGAATTTACAACAACCTTTCGGTTTGGTATAAACTTACAGACCAGACAAAAATTGGAGCTTACATTTCTATTGTAGGCGCGATCATAACGTTAGTTTTAAACTATTTTTTAATTCCAAGATACAGCTATTACGGTTCAGCAATTGCGACAATTTCGGCATACGGAAGCATGATGTTGATCTCTTATATTTTAGGAAATAAATATTACCCAATACCTTACGACATGAAAAAAATTGGCGCTTATTTAGGCGTTTCAATTTTGTTCTCTGTAATTTCTTTTTACGGATTTAGAGAGAAATATTATGTTGGAATTCCATTGCTTATCGCATTTATGTATTTGGTTTATCACTACGAACAAGACACTATTAAAGGAATAATGAAAAGAAAGTAAGACTACTTTTGGATCAATTTTAAATATAAAAATGAAAATACAAATAATCAATAAATCACAACACGATTTACCAAACTACGAAACAATTGCTTCTGCAGGAATGGATTTACGTGCCAATATTACAGAATCTATTACGTTAAAACCTTTAGAAAGAGCGATCGTAAAAACAGGACTTTTTATAGAATTACCAATTGGTTACGAAGCGCAGGTAAGACCAAGAAGCGGTCTTGCGGCTAAAAAAGGAGTTACAGTTTTAAATTCGCCGGGAACTGTTGATGCCGATTACAGAGGAGAAATAGGTGTAATTTTAGTAAATTTATCTAATGAAGATTTTGTAATCGAAAACGGAGAAAGAATTGCACAATTGATTATCGCCAAACACGAAAGAGCCGAATGGATTCAGGTTGAAGAACTTTCTGAAACATCAAGAGGTGAAGGCGGTTTTGGAAGCACGGGAGTGAAATAATTTCATTTTCGGTTTTCAAAATTCAGATACAAAAAATGACCAAACCCAATGAAGGATTTTTAACCTTCAATAAAAATTAAAATCGAATGAAAATAATTGTTCCAATGGCAGGCCGCGGATCGCGACTTAGACCACATACTTTAACAGTTCCAAAACCATTAATTCCAGTTGCAGGAAAATCAATCGTTCATCGTTTAGTAGAAGATATTGCTAAAATATTAAAAGAACCAATCGAAGAAGTAGCTTTTATTTTAGGAGATGAAGCTTTTTTTGGAGCAGATGTTGTTGAAAGTTTAGAAAATCTTGCAAAAGGATTAGGAGCAAAAGCCTCAATATATCGTCAGGATCAGCCACTAGGAACAGGACACGCTATTATGTGTGCAAAAGATTCACTTTCTGGGCCGGCAGTAATCGCTTACGCGGATACTTTAATACGTGCAGATTTTGAACTTGACCCAGAAGCAGATGCTGTAATTTGGGTAAAACAAGTAGATCAGCCAGAAGCTTTTGGAGTTGTAAAATTAAATGCCAACAACGAAATTATCGAGTTGGTAGAAAAACCAAAAGAATTCGTAAGTGACTTAGCCGTTATCGGAATTTACTATTTTAAAGAAGTTGGAGTTTTAAGAAATGAACTTCAAACGGTTTTAGATAACAACATTCAGAACGGAGGAGAATATCAAATCAACGACGGAATTAAAGCCATGATGGCCAACGGAAAAGTTTTTAAAACCGGAAGCGTTGACGAATGGATGGATTGCGGTAATAAAGATGTTACTGTTGAAACCAATTCTAGAATGTTAGGATTTTTGCACAACGACGGAGAACATTTGGTTGATTATGATGTAAAATTAGAAAATTCAACGATAATTCCTCCTTGTTATATTGGCGAAAATGTAGTGTTGAAAAACGCAACAGTTGGTCCTAATGTTTCTTTAGGAAAAGGAACTCATGTTTCTGACAGTACCATTAAAAATAGTTTAGTACAGACGTATTCTCAGATAAAAAATGCTAACTTAGATAATGCAATGATTGGAAATCACGTAAGTTATGACGGGAAGTTTACAAACATCAGCATTGGAGATTATTCGGTTTTAGAATAAAAAACGATTCAAAAGATTCATTTTGTTTTAAATGAAATTTAAAAAATGATACAAAAAAGAGTTCTGATAATTTTATTTTTCGTTTTGCTTGGCAATGCAGCTTCGGTTATGGCGCAAGTCGAACCCGAAGATATTGCTATGGCTTCTGATGAATATCAAGACTCATTTTATGAATCATTAAAACAAAAAGGAATCGAAAATTACGATAAAGCAATCGTGTCTTTAGAGAAATGTATCAAGCTAAAACCTAATGACGCGGTAGCTTATTTTGAATTGGGAAAAAATTATCTAGCGCTTAAAAATTATAGAAATGCACAAGATGCATTTGAAAAAGCCACACAGTTAGATCCTAAAAACAAATGGTTTTGGCTCGGAATTTACGATGTAAGTTTTGAAACCAAAAACTATAATCTGGCAATAGAAACCATTCAGAAAATTATTGTTTTTGATGAAGAATACAAAGACGATTTGATTTCTATTTATATGATTACAAACCAATTCGACAAAGCACTTGTTGCGATTAACGAAATGGATGAAAAGTTCGGAAAATCATCTGATCGTGAAATTTATAAAAACCAGATTTTATCACAAGGAAAATATCAAAGTGCAGGAATTGATAATTTAATCGATCAGATCAAAAAGAATCCGAAAGAAGAATCCAATTATGTAGATCTGATTTTTCTATATTCAAAAGCAGAACAAACAGACAAAGCTTTAGAAGTTGCAAAACAATTAGCCAAAGAAATTCCAACATCAGAATGGGCGCAGGTAAGTTTGTTTAAAGTATATCTCGATGCAAACCAAGCTGATAAAGCAATTAAATCGATGAATACCATTTTGTCAAGTTCAAAAATTGATTCTAAAATCAAACACAGAACTTTAAATGAGTTTTTGATTTATGTGAATAAAAATCCGCAGTACGCGCCAGATTTAGAAAAAGCAATTGCCTATTTTGACAATGATAAAGAAGTAGATGTTGCCAAAGAAATTGGAAAATTTTATCACAGTAAAAACCAATTCGAAAACGCAATTAAGTATTACGAAAGAGACTTAAAAACAAATTCTGATACCGATCGCGAAACCAATTTGCTTTTGCTAGAAGCGTATAGAGAAGCAAAACAATTTGAGCCATTGACAAAAAGAGCAATGTATATGATTGAAGTTTACCCAAGCCAGCCACAGTTTTATTACTATGCAGGTCTGGGAAACAATCAGTTAAAACAATTTAAAAATGCAAAAACCGTTTTAGAAATGGGACTTGATTATGTGGTGGATGATAAAACGCTTGAAGGAAACTTTAACATTCAATTAGGAGAAGCTTATGATGGTTTAGGCGACGCAAAGAAAAAAGAGGAATACTTTTTGAAGGCTAATGCGTTATTAAAAAACAAAAAGTAAAAGATTAAATGCTGATGAAAAAATATATATTAGCCCTTATAATAGCAGTTTTTATGATTTCATGTAAATCTAAAGCTGTTGCAGTACAAAGCAATAATACGGCAGAAGTTGCTCCGGTAAAAGAAGATAAAAAAGTTATAGACAAACATTATAACAACAAACTAGACTTCAAAACATTATACATAAAAGCAAGCGCCAGATATGTTGATGAAAAACAAAGTCAAAACGTTACCGCCGAAATTAGAATAGAAAAAGACAAACAAATCTTAATAAGCGTTCGTTTCTTGGGGATTACAATGGCAAAAGCCTTGATTACACCAAGCTCAGTAAGTTATTACGAAAAAATAAACAGTACATATTACGACGGTGATTTTACAAGTCTAAGTACTTGGCTAGGAACAGAATTAGATTATAATAAAGTACAAAATCTATTAGTTGGTGAAGCTTTTGATGATTTAAGAAAAGGAAAATACACACAGACAATTGTAGAAAACCTATTCCGTTTAGAAGATGAAAAAGATGCTAATATTAAAAAAGCATTTTATTTAGATTCTGAAAAATTCTTAGTACAGAAAGAAGAGATTTCGCAGCCGGCAGAAAACAGAATGTTAGAGATCAAATATTCTGACAGCAAAACTTTTGATCAGGGAACACTTCCAACCGGGATTGAAATTAATGCGTTGCAGCCAAAAGGGAAAACAAATATTAATTTAAATTACAACAATATTTCATTTAATGAAGAACTTAATTTTCCTTACAGCGTCCCAAGCGGTTATAAGAAAGTTTTAATTAAGTAAATTTGCAAAAAGAAAACAGAAACATGCCAAAATTTCTCCTAAGCCTAATTTTTATATGTGCCACTACTTTTATGTGGGCGCAGGATTCGCAACAAGAAAAACTTGAACAGCGAAAAGCTCAAATTCAGCAGGAAATAAAAGACAATGAAAAAATGCTTCAGTCTGTACGAAAAAAAGAAAAATCGGCAGTAAACGAATATTTAATTCAGGCGAATAAAATTAAGCTAAAAGAGAAATTAATTAATACCACAGCAAAGCAGGAAAGATTGATTAGTAACGATATGTACATCAATCAGGTTCAGGTAAATAAACTTAAAAAAGAATTAACAATTCTTAAGGAAGATTACGCTAAAATGATTTTAAAATCATACAAAAGCCGTTCTGAGCAAAGTCGTGCCATGTTTATTTTGTCTTCAGAAAGTTTTCTTCAAGCTTATAAAAGAGCACAATATCTAAAACAATATACCAATTTTAGAAAAAATCAAGGTTTAGAAATTCAATCAAAATCAGCTCAATTAGTAGATTTTAATGCAAAACTAGACGGACAAAGACAGATCAAGAAAAAGATAATTGTTGAAAACCAGAAAGAACGCGTAACACTAGAAGCAGAAAAGAAAGAACAGCAAAAACTGGTAAACGCGCTTAAAAAAGACAAAAACAAAATTGCATCTGATATCAAATCAAAACAAAGCGAGTCTAAAAGAATCGACAGACAAATTGATCGTTTAATTCGTGAAGCCATTGCAGAAGCAAATAGAAAAGCAGCCTTAGAAAAAGCAAAAGAAAATCCTGGATCAACTGCACCAAAAGCACCAGTTTCTTCGTCTAAAATTGCGATGACTCCGGAAGATAAAGTTTTAGCTGCTGATTTTAAAGCCAATCGCGGAAGACTGCCTTGGCCCGTAGAAAAAGGATTTATTTCGTTAGGATATGGAGATCAGCCACACCCGTTATATCCGTCAATTTCGGTGCATAATTCGGGAGTGGAGATTACAACAGAAGATGGTGCTAACGCAAGATCTGTTTTTGCCGGAGAAGTATTTAGTATCATGGTTTTATCACCTGTAAATACCGTAGTTATGATTCAACACGGAGATTACTTCAGTGTTTACCAAAACTTAAGTAAAGTTTACGTAAGCAAAGGAGAGAAGGTAACCATCAAACAAAATATTGGAAAAATTAGAACCAGCGGAGATACAGGAAAAACGGTAATTAAGTTTTTAATTCTTCAAAACACAACAAACAACAATCCGGAAGGATGGTTACAAAATAGATAATAGAAAGGGAGCTAAATCAGCTCCCTTTTTTATGCATAATAATTAATCGTATTGTTCTAAAAAATACCTCAAAACATCGGTTGTTGTTACAATGCCTTTTAGATTACCATTATCCACTACAGGAAGTGCATGAAATTCTTCTTTCACAAAAATCTCAGCTAAATCTCTAATAATAGCATCTGGCGAAACTGTTTTAGGTTTTGAAGTCATTACTTGCGAAATAGTAAGCATATCCAGAATCGCTTCATCAGCTCCTTCCTGACCTTCAAACAAAGCGCCAAAAGTCAATCGGTTTATGTCTGTTCGACTTATTATACCCACAACTTCTTTGCCATTAACAACAGGAATATGCCGTATAGAATTTGATTTTAATTTTTCGACTACATCTTTTAAATCATCATTTTGATTTACGGTAACGACACTTTTGGTCATAATATGACTGATTGGTTCTCTTTTTTTCATAATATAGATTGTTAGATTTTCTATTAAAATTATAGAACAATACTTACAATTGTTATGATTTTTATCATCTTTAAAACCAGAATTTTCACTATATTAATTAAATCGTTTTTTGAATTTTTCTAAAAGAAAATATATCAAAAACAAAGTTTAAACAAAGAAGTAGGTAAAAATCATCCTATTGTTTATTTGAAATAGTATTGATTGAAATTTAAAATAGTATTTTTGCACTATGGAAACAAATAGACAGAAAAAAATAGGCGGTGTCATCCAAAAAGATTTGGTTGATATTTTGCAAGGTGAAGTGAGAAAAAACGGAATTAGTAATTTAGTAATTTCAGTATCCAAAGTTAGTGTTACTACAGATTTATCTGTGGCAACCGTGTATTTAAGTATTTTTCCTCAAGAGAAAGCACAAGAAACTTTAGACGGAATAAAATCTAATTCGACTTTAATAAAACACGATTTATCACAGCGTGTACGTTTGCAATTGCGTCGTGTACCAAATTTAGTATTCTTTATCGATGATTCTTTAGATTATATCGAGAAAATCGACAACGCATTATCAAACAGAGAAAACCCAATAGAAAACCGTGATCTTTTAGAAAAAAGAAGAAAATCATAAATTGAATTTCCCATTTTACATAGCCAAACGTTACATTTTTAGCAAAAGCAAAAACAATGCTATTAATATTATAAATCTCATTGCAAGCATGGGAATTATTGTTGGTACAATGGCTTTGTTTGTGGTTTTATCGGTTTTTAGCGGACTAAAAGTTTTTAGTCTTTCGTTTACAAACGAAATTGATCCTGATTTAAAAATGACAAGTACACTTGGAAAATCATTTTATATTACACACGATCAGCAGCATCAAATAAAAAATATTGAAGGCGTTGCTTCGTACACCAAAATTATAGAAGAACGCGTTTTGTTTTTGTTTAAAAACAAACAGCAGGTTACTTACTTAAAAGGCGTAGACAGTCTTTATCCGGTTGTAAACGATATCAAGAAAAAACTTTTTAACGGACAATGGATCAAACCAGACAGTTATCAGGTTGTGATTGGATACGGAATTGCACAGGATTTTTCGATGGGAATTTTAGATTTCGAAAATCCACTGCAGGTATTTGCTCCAAAACCTGGAAAAGGTGCGTTTGAAAATCCGGAAGAAGCTTTTAATAAAACAGATGTTCTTCCTGTTGGAATTTATTCTATCAGCGAAGATTTAGATTCTAAATATGTGTTTGCCGATTTGGGTTTAGCGCAAGAATTATTGATGTACAAACCCAATCAGATTTCTGGAATTGAATTTAAATTAAAAGAAAACGCAGACGAAAATTTAGTGAAATCTAAATTGGCGGCCATTTTTAAAAATAAGATGACTTTCAAAAACAGAGCACAGCTAAATGAATCGCTGTACAAAATGCTTAATACCGAAAACATTGTGGTGTATCTGATTTTTACTCTAGTAATTATCGTAGCACTCTTTAACCTGATCGGTGCTTTGATTATGATGATTTTGGAAAAGAAAGGAAATCTAAAAACCCTTTTCAATCTTGGAACAGATATCAATCATCTGCGAAAAATATTTTTACTTCAAGGAACTTTATTAAGTATTTTAGGCGGTATAATTGGGCTTATTCTTGGTGTGATTTTAGTTTTATTACAGCAAAAATACGAGCTGATAATGATTACAGCGACGTTAGCTTATCCTGTTGTTTTTACTTTAGAAAATGTGTTGATAGTTTTAGGAACCATTATTTCACTTGGTTTTGTGGCTTCTTTAATTGCCAGCAGCAGAGTAAGCAAAAAGCTGTTGAATTAAAATATTTCTTCGTAAAAAAAATATTACCTATATTTATCGTCTTAAAAATCAAGTCTATGATTGTTTCTGCCTAATCCTATTTTATTTTTTGAATAATTAGGATACTTACGTTTTACTTCTGTTCAGGTTTTGAATCTGAACCAATTTTTCATTTATCCTAAATAATATCATGACAGAAACAACTATAAAAAAGAGTTTATTTTCTAAAATTTTTACCACTTTACAAACAGCCTTAAAAGGCGACGAATCTTTTGACTATACAGCCGGAAGCATCAAAAAAGCAGTTATTCTTCTAGCCATTCCGATGGTTTTAGAAATGATGATGGAATCGGTTTTTGCCTTAGTCGATTTATATTTCGTAGGGCATTTAGAAAACAGCAGTTTTGCGATACAAACTGTTGGTTTAACAGAATCTGTAATTACAATCGTATATTCAGTCGCAATCGGAATAAGTATGGCGGCAACCGCTGTTGTCGCGAGGCGTATAGGAGAAAAAAATCCTGTAAAAGCAGCAAAAGCAGGAATGCAGGCTATTATTATTGCTTTTGTAATAAACAGCATAATGAGTATTCTGGGTTTTATTTATGCCAAAGACATTTTATTGTTGATGGGCGCGTCTCAGGATGCTGCCGAACACGGTTTTAGATTTACCCAAATTATGATTGGCGGAAGTTTGTGTATCATGCTTCTGTTCTTAATTAACGGAATTTTTCGCGGTGCAGGAAATGCTGCAATTGCCATGAAAAGTCTTTGGTTAGCCAACATTTGTAATATTATTTTATGTCCCATTTTAATTAATGGTTTAGGCCCAATTCCCGCTTTCGGATTAACGGGTGCTGCAATGGCAACGACTTTAGGAAGAAGCATGGGGGTTTTGTATCAGCTGTATCATTTGTTTTTCGGAAAAGGTGTTCTCAAAATATTTCCATCTTATTTTATCCCGAATTTTAAACAAATAAAAGCCCTGATTAAGATTGCCGCTCCAGGTGTTCTGCAATTTGTAATTGCATCTTGCAGCTGGATTTTTCTGGCGCAATTAGTGGCGACAACAGGTGGCGATCACGGTTCTGCCGGATACCAAACCGCATTAAGGATTATGATGTTTTTCATTCTTCCGGCTTGGGGATTGAGTAATGCAGCAGCAACTTTAGTAGGCCAGAATTTGGGAGCAAAAGAAATTGAGCGTGCCGAAAAATCGGTTTACACAACGGCAAAATACAATGTGATTTTCATGGCATCGATCATGGTTATTACATTAGTTTTTGGTCAATATATTATTTCATTTTTCACTAATGATGAAATGGTAAAAAACATTGCAGTTGAAGCATTGCAGATTATGAGTATCGGTTTTATTTTCTACGGAATAGGAATGGTTTTAATCAATACTTTCAACGGAGCAGGAGATACTTGGACACCGACCGGAATTAATTTTTTCGGTTTCTGGCTGTTTCAAATTCCTTTGGCATATCTATTGGCAAAACATTTTAATATGGGACCAAAAGGAGTTTTTATCGCAATTCCCGTTGCTGAAACTGCGATAACACTTGCTGGAATTTTCTTTTACAAAAGAGGAAAATGGAAACGTACTCAAGTTTAGTTTAATAAAAGACCTTGATTGAAAGTCTGTTTTGTGTTCTAGATCTTTGTCAAAGTTTTAAACTTTGACAAAGATTTTGCGAAGTTTAGAAAAGATAAAATCTTTAATTTGATACAATTTTTCTTAAATATTTTCGTTTAAATAAACTAAACCAAAAACTATTTAGTATGAAAACCAACATCAAAATCTTAGGAATTTTTAGTGCAGTTATCTTATTTGCCCTTTTAGCTTTTAAGCCATTAGAAAAAAAAGTCATTGTTATTGATGCCGGGCACGGTGGTCAGGATCTTGGCGCAGTTGCCAATGGTGTTCAGGAAAAGACGATTTTAGAAACTATTTCTAAAAAAATCAAAGCTTTGAACAAAGATTCAAATGTAGAGATTGTTTTGCTTCGTGAAGGAGATCATTTTATGGAATTGAGCGAAAGAGTTTCTATCATAAATAAACTAAATCCTGATTTGGTAATTTCATTGCACATAAATTCTTCTGAAAATATGGATGCAAATGGAGTTCAGGCATTCGTTTCGGCAAAGAAAGAGTTTTATGAGAAATCAAAAGAAAATGCAGAAAAGATAATTAATGAAGTTTCTGGAGAAAATCTTTTAAAAGGAAAAATAGCAGAAGCTAATTTCTACATTTTGAAAAATTCTAATTGTCCCGCAATAACTCTAGAAATAGGATATTTGTCTAACAATAAAGACAGAGTTTACCTTCTTAGCGAAAGCGGACAAAATGAGATTGCGACTAAGATTTTAGAATCAGTAAAATAAAAGACAATTATATAATAGAAAAGACCTTCAGAAATGAAGGTCTTTTTTTATGACTAAAACATCTTTGTCAAAGTTTTAAACTTTGACAAAGATTTCGCAAAAATTATATTTAAGCAAACTCATAATCTGCATAAACCCTTTTAATTTCATCCATAATAGCGAATAAAATTTCAGGTTCGTCAGTTGTAACCAGTTTTTGTTTGTATTCTTTAAAAGAGTGGATACCTTTAAAATAATTGGTATAATGGCGACGCATTTCTACAATTCCCAAACGCTCGCCTTTCCAATCCATAGACCATTGCAAATGATTTCTGGCCGCTTCAACGCGATCGCTTACAGTTGGAGCAGGTAAGTGTTCACCTGTTTTAAAGAAGTGTTTAATTTCGTTAAAAATCCACGGATAACCAATCGCAGCGCGACCAATCATAATTCCGTCAATACCGTATTCGTTTTTATATTTTAAAGATTTTTCCGGACTGTCGATATCGCCGTTTCCAAAAATAGGCATTGTAATTCTAGGATTGTTTTTTACACGTGCAATGTGCGACCAATCGGCGTGGCCTTTATACATTTGCGCGCGGGTTCTGGCGTGAATCGTCAAAGCCTGAACACCAATATCCTGAAGTCTTTCGGCAACTTCATCAATGTTAATCGAATTGTCATCCCAGCCCAAACGTGTTTTTACCGTAACAGGAAGATCGGTACTTCTAATAACAGCTTTGGTTAAACGAACCATCAAATCAACATCTTTTAGAACTCCTGCGCCAGCACCTTTGCAAACTACTTTTTTTACAGGACATCCAAAATTAATATCTACTAAATCGGGTTTTACAGTCGTAACAATTTTAGACGAAAGTGCCATTGCCTCTTCATCACCTCCAAAAATCTGGATTCCAACCGGACGTTCGTAATCAAAAATATCCAGCTTCATTCTACTTTTTATAGCATCACGAATCAATCCTTCCGACGAAATAAATTCAGAATACATTAAGTCTGCTCCGTGCGTTTTGCATAATCTGCGAAACGGCGGATCGCTCACGTCTTCCATCGGTGCGAGTAATAAAGGAAATTCGGGTAATTCTATGTTGCCAATCTTGACCATCTTCAATATTTTTTGCAAAATTACAACATTTAGTTCAATTCACGGCAAAAGATTCAAAGTCAAGGTAAAGGGCTAAAATTTAACCATATAAGTTATATAAGTTCATTCCAGTCTACATGCTGTTTAAATGAACTTATATAACTTATATGGTTTTAAAAAGATTTTCTAACGGTAATCAAAAAAGCGAATTGGTTTTCTGCTCATTGGGTTAAAAACCAAAGGATTTAAAACTTCTTTTGAAGCAAATTCAATCTTTGGAGTAACTCTCAATTTTGCTCTAAAGTGATCTTTTATTTCCTGTAAAAATTCAGGAGTTTGATTTTTTACTGCAATTTTTATCAGGATTTCATCCGTTCCTAAATCATTGGTTGAAATCTCTATTATATGATTTTCGATATTATCAAAATCGCTCAGAACATCATTCATCGCTGGTGGATAAAGTGTTGTTCCTTTGTATTTTATCATTTGTTTTTTACGTCCGATAACCGGGCCGACACGGAAAGTATTTCTCCCACAAGAACAAGGTTCATCATGAAGCTGTACAATATCTCCAGTTTTAAAACGCAGCAACGGCATCGCCTCAATACCTAAAGTAGTAAAAGTCAATTCGCCCGCTTCGCCATTTTTTACCGGATTATTATTTTCATCCAAAACCTCCGCAATAATTAATTCCGGATGATGATGACCTCCAATTCCGTGTTCACATTCTGTAAAAGCCGTACTCATTTCAGTCGATGCATAAGTTGAAAACAACTTAATATCCCACTTTTCAGTAATTTTTTTAGACAAAGTATTCATCGAAAAATCCTCATTTCTTAGCGATTCTCCAATGCAAATTGCACCTTTTATGCTCGAATTATTATAATCAATTCCGTGAATTTCGGCGTATTCAATTAACTTCAATAAAAAAGAAGGAACCGTAATTACGTAAGAAGGTTTATATTTTAAAATCGAATCCCACTGCAATTCCGGAATTCCTGCGCCTACGCGAATGACACCTACTTTTAGTTTTCTTAAACCTAAAAAATAAGCCAGACCTGCCATAAATTTACGGTCGATAGTGGTCATCAATTGTACAACGTCGCCTTCTGCAATTCCGGCACAAGCAAACGAAATGGCTTCGTTGTAAGCCAATCGATCCAGATCAGAATCGGTTAAACCAAAAGTTACAGGATCTCCTAAAGTTCCGGAAGTCGAAGCGTAATCGATAATTTTATGCTGCGGAACGCAAACAAAATCATCATTGTATTGTTGTAAATCTTCTTTTGTAGTTACGGGTAAATGCTGTAAATCTTCGAGAGTTTTAACCTTCGAAATATCAATATTTTGTCCGGCAAAAAGCCTTTTATAAAAAGGAGAATTTTTGCTGATATACTCTAAAAGTTCGGCTAATTTTTGCTCTTGAAAAATTTTAATCTTTCCTAAAGAATCCTTTTCTATTTCTGGAATCATGGTCATTTTCTTCTGATTTTTTTTAAATATTTTTCAATTGCTTCTTTATCAGCAACAGTTGTAATTTCTTTGGTTAATGCTTTTTCAAAGTTTTCCCGAGCAAGCTTAAAGGATTTCTTTTGGTAAAAATACAATCCTGCTTTATAATACACAACCCAATAATCAGGATTTAAAGATTGGTAGTTTTGAATAAGCTCAGAAGAGATTTCTGTTTTATTTTTTAAATATAAATCTATTTTATCGTCTTCAATTTTAAATTTTTGAAAGTTTAAAAATGCCGTTGTTTTTAAAAACGGATCTTTAGCAATATTCAAATTTTCCTCTTCGAATGAATTAAGGGTTTTTGTTTTTCTTTCCATGAAAATGGAATCTAAATTGTAACAAACAAATTCTCCCATTTGATACGGATTTGCCGAAACCCAAACTTGTTTTGATGCCGGTTTAAAAATAATTCCGTGATGTGCTATAAATTGATTGAGTGCTTTTTCGTTTCCATAACCCAAAGCTTTATTTTGCAAACCGTCTTTGTTTCTTAAAATATCCGAAGCAATTTTAGGATTGATTTTTGGGTTTTGACTAAAAAGTTCCTGCAATTTTTCAAAGCGATATTCTGAATGACTGTTGGCAATCTGCGACATATTTCGCTTATCATTTTTGTAAGCATCACTCTGAAAATGATTCGAACAAAATAATTGATCGGTATTTGGAACATCGTAAACGTCCATTTTTTCGGGAGAAACTTCAATCAAGATAGCTTTATTATCATGCGCACTTCCGATCATTATAGATTCTGAAACAAAAACTTTTCTCTTTTTAGCAATCGCAATTGCTTCGTCAATAGTTGCGGCGTGCTGTAAAATTTCTCGGGTCAGAATAGAAATTGGTGTTTTTGCACTCAGCGGAATTTCCGATTTTCCGGCATTTATCGTTATGGTCAAACCTTCTAAATTCATTCCGGAAACGGCACCGATCATGCCCGGCCAGGTAACCATCATAAACGGATGTCCTTCTTTTGGTTTGATAAACGCCACGATTTTATTTTCCGCGAAAGCGTCATTGACATAAAAATCAAAATTACGTCCGAGAATTAAATTTCCGTCTTCAGATTTGTCGCCCCAAGCCGCAAAAGAAGAACAACCAACTAAAGCCAAATCTTGTAAAGCATGACCAATATCGTGCGCGGCGTGCAGGTATAAACCTCTTTGATAAGGCGGTGCAATATTGTCTAAATCATGAGATGTGTATTGAGAAACGCCATAAATTTCTGCCTGATATTCGTCAGGAACATTTAAGTATAATTTTCGGTTGTACCATTTCAGAAAAAAACGAAGAAGTTTCTGCTGGAATTTTGAGGGAACGATATCGCCAATTTTAGAGAAAAATATCTGTTGTTGTTTTTTCAAAAGCGAGTCGGTCAGCGCGCCGGTGTTTAAGCCAATTTCTAGTGGATCGCCTTCTGCGTACAATTCCCAAATGCCTTGTTTGTTTTTTAGAAGTGAATTTTTTCCAGCAATAAAAACGCTGTCAGATAATTTAGTTACAACTGGTTTTGTATTATTATAAGCAGAAAGATCGGGCTGATGTTTTTGTGATTTTGATATACCGCAGGACGCCAGCATCATTAGAAAACCGACATAAAAAAAGTATGTAATTCGGTTTCTCATCATTTTTTATTCAGCTGTCTGATTAATTTTTGCTACCAAATATTCTTTTCCAACAATTTCAGAACAGGTTACAACAGCGCCAATTGTTACGCCCAAAACACCGTGCATGCTTATGCTTTGGCCGGTAAGATATAAATTATCCAGTTTTGTTTTTGTCGGAATTAAAGTTTTCATCGGGTTATTAGAATCCTTTACATAACCGTACATATTACCGCTGTCGCCGCCAATATAATCGCGATAAGAAAGTGGCGTAGAAGTATGTATTGATTTTATACATTCTGTAATTCCCGGAAATTTCAACTCAATTTCTACTAAGAATTTAGCCGTTTTTCTAGCCTTAAATTCATCATAACTTTCACCGCGATGATTGTCTTCTACAGTCGTATTAAAAGTTTCTGCCCATTCTTGTACATCCTCATATTTCATATAAGTGATAAAAGTCATTCCTTCGGCCCAGATTTCTTGTTTTTTAGAAGCATTCATGGAAGCCATAAAAGCTTTTGGCCAGGAATCTTCGTCATATTCATGCGCTGTCCAGACTTCGGCACTATTTTTAAAATGATAATGATTATGATTGAGATACGGGAATGTTTCCGGTTTAAAAACAATGTAAAGACTAAAGGCAGAAATTACGCCTTCGAGACTTTGAACACGATTGTAAAATGATTTTCTAAAATTTTCTTCGCCCGCCATTTTCAGCGTCGTTTTCAATTCAATATTAGAAATAAAATGAGATCCGAAAACCTGAGTTCCGTCTTTCATGTCTGCCGAAACCACTTTGTTGTTTTCAATATTTAAACGGACAACTTCTTTGTATTTATAAAATTCGCCGCCGTATTTTTTAAGCTGTTTCAAAAGCTGTTTCGTAATCTGACTACCGCCATTGATACAACGCCATGAACTCTGAATGTAAGAGTTGACAGAAAGCGCATGAACGTAAAAAGGCGATTTGTCTGCAATTCCTGCATATAAGAAATTAGTGCCCGCCAAAACGGCTTTTAATTTTTCATTTTGCGTAAATTCTTCTATAGTTTGTTTGGCATTCAGCGCCAGAATTTCACTGTCGTATTTACCTTCCGACTGCAAATTGTACAACGGAAAAGAGTTGCAAATGTCTTTTACTTTTTCGCAGTATTCCTCTAAGTTTTTCTTTTCTTCAGGAAAAAAATGAGTCAGCTGATCAATAAAATTTTCATAACCCTGTGCGTGCGGATATTCATTTTCATCGTCTTCAAAAGAGATAATATCAAAACCATTTTCGTCTAATTTTTTTAAATTTAAATGATCCATAATCCCTAAATATTTAAAATATTTATAAAGATTTTCGCCTTCACTTAAACCTCCGATGTAATGGATTCCGGTATCAAAAATGGTTTTATCACGAACAAAAGTCTGGAGATTTCCACCAAACTGATTGTTTTTTTCGAGCACACAAACGCTGTAGCCTTCTTTAGCCAGAATAATAGCCGAGACTAATCCGCCCAGGCCACTTCCAATAATAACTACATCGTAATGCTCTTTCATCTATTTTTTCTTAAACAATTGCAATGCATTTTCTTCTAAAATACATTCAAAACCAAAGTTAACCAAAGTGTCTTTTAAACCCGAACTGTCAATAAGAATAATCAACGGTGTTAGCGTCATAATATTTTCGAGATCAGTTTTGTAATTTTCATCAGAAATAATAACAGCGTCGTATTGGTTTTCGAAAGCTGTTTCCAGATTTTCTAAATACGAGATTTTTCTTTTCGTAACAATATAATTGGTTTTCGCAATCGCTAGTTTTTCTTCGTCAGCATTATAAGAATCTATTTTTCGCAGCGGTTCCTGCAATGTTAAAAGAACATCCAGCTGTCCGTAATCATTTCCAAAATGCATAATTCTGGCTTTCGCCGAAAGATGTTTATTCAGCTTATAATACGTTTCTAAATGCGTTTTTAGATTATTTTTTACACTGTGTATGATTTCAATTTCTTTATAATCATAACTGTGAATGAGCATTTTTTTCCAATAATCTGCGCCTTCTAATTGCTGACGGATTTTATGAAATTCTTCTTTAAAGAAAGCACCAATTTGTTTGGTTCTTTCGGCATAATTTTTTCCGAAAGAAAGATTCTCAGGTGTAATTCTTTCTAAAATAGAAAGGGTTAAATAACTATGATGAATGACAAAATCTCCTTTAGGAATTGCTTCTGATGCACCGTGAATTAAAACCGGAAGTATGTCCAGATTAAATTCTTCGGCAAGATAAAAAGCACCTTTATGAAAACGTTTAATCTGATTGCTTTCTGAACGTGTTCCTTCGGGAAAAATCATAAGCGAATAACCTTCGTTTACTTTTTGACGCAGATGTTCGACACCGCCTTCGATTCCTTCAGAAACCGGATAAAAACCGGCTTTTCTAACCGTACCGCCAAAAATAGGAGAGTTATAAACCCAGTCATTTACCAAAAATATAATTTTAGGACTCAGCATTCCCATTGCCAGAATATCGATAAACGATGAATGGTTCGCAATAATTATGGCTGGTTTTTCGAATGTTTCATTAAAGTTATTGATAACTTTTTTATGTAAAAACGGACTTGAATAAAGAACGGATTTCATGAATTTTGAAATCACATATCGAAACGCTTTCATTTTTGTTTTTTCCTTAATCGGAAGAATCGGCATAATCGTGATGCTGAAAAGCGACATCAAAATACCGCCCAATCCGTAATAGGCAAATGAAATAATTCCGTGAATTAAACTTCGCAATTCAAACGGCGCATTTCCTTTTTTTGTTCGGTTTGATAAAAATACTTTGAACAAAATCGGGTAAAAAATAAACGTAATAATTAAGGCCGCAAATACCCCAATCAACGAAACAGAAGAAATAGAACGGAGTGCCGGATGTTGTGCAAAAATCATGGCACCAATTCCTAAAATAGTAGTTATAACCGCCAAAATGATTGAAGTTCTGTAAATGGCAATTTCGTTTTTGCCATTCGTAAATTCTTTCTGGAGTGCGCTTGTCATGAAGATACTAAAATCGACACCGTGACCGAAAATCAGTGTGCAGACAATCATACTGAAAATATTCATCTGAATGCCAAAAATGCCCATAATTCCTGCCGTTACAATTCCGGTTAAAGCAATCGGAATACAGCTTACAATTACCAATTCTACTCTTCTGAAAAAGAAAAACAAAATTAGAATTACAGCAACAAACGAATAATTTACCAGCGAATTAAAATCGGTTTTTAAAGTGCTGAAAAAAGTTTCATTCATCTGCTGGCGGTCAATCGCAATCAGATTATTTTTGGCGGAAGCCGATTTTACAAAAGCATCACGTTGATTTGGAGCAACCTTTACTAATGTTGAAATCGTGAAAAAGCCATTTTTTTCTGTAACAAATTCGTGTAATTGTAAAGCTTGAATTTTTAAATAATCTGCTGCAGAAATGGGTTTGAAATTAAAATTTAAATGCTCAAAAAAAGCAGTATAAGTTGTCGGTTTAAAACCCAATTTTGAACCTTCAGAAATCAATTGAGATGTTACAATTTGTTTTTTATTAGCATCCCAAAATGAGTTCCATTTCTCAATTTTCTTTTGCTGTTCTTGCTGCGAAAGCATAATCCCGCCAACAGAACTAAAATTTAAAATCTTGTTTTGGTTTTTTTCTTTAGACAAATCAGAAAAAAGCTGGCTGTTGTTTCGCAAAACTTCTTCCATACTTTTTCCGTACGAAGCCAGATAAATGGTTTTTGAAGTTAAACTCGTGCTTTCTTCCAAATCTTTTTCGGCAGCTTTTATTTCCTTCGGAACAAAATTTAATTGCGATAAATCGTTATTGAAGCCAACATTATTATATGTAAAACAGCAGACAATGGTAATTAAAACACAAAGTCCGATTAGGATTTTATTATTGTGAAAGGAGAAATGTGCTAGTTTATCGATCGCATTTTTTTTATGATCTTCCGGATTATCTTTCGGTTTGTATAAATGAGGAACAATCAAAAGCGAGAAAAATGCCGACGCCATAACAATTACGGCAGCAAAAATTCCGAGATCATTCAACGCATCCGATTTTACAAAAAGCAGACACAAAAAGGCAACAGCAGTTGTAGAACTGCTCATAATAACCGGCATTGTAATGTCTTTGTACAACGTTTTTACATCGCTGTTGTGTTTGTAATGCGTAAGAATATGTATGGAATAATCGATTGTGATTCCCAATAAAATAGAACCAATTCCCAGTGAAATTGCTGAAATTTGTTCTCTTACGAAATATAAAAAAGCAACCGCAAACAATGCTCCAAAAACCGTTGGAAGAAAAATGATAAACGGGATTAAAACTTTGCGGTAAAACAAAATCAAAATCAGCATTAGCGTAAACATCGCGATTGATGTGGTTAAGATAATGTCACTTTTGATTTGTTTGGCGTTGGCAACAGCAATCAAAGCTGAACCAAAATAACTTACGGAAGTTTTTCCTTTGAATTTTGTGTTTAAATTTTCCTGAATCGATTTTAGTTTATCGGCAAGAATGGTGTTTTTTTCTGTTTCGCTAGACGGAAGATTGGACGTAATAAAAAGCAATAATTTCTTTTTGTCTTTGGTCATTACAAAACCATTGTCGAGTGTAAAATCGTCGCCAATATTTAACTGTTGTAATTTTTTTAAGGCGATAAAAGAAATCCCAAACGGATCCTGCAGAATAAAATCTTTAGTAATAAAGCCCGAAGGTGAAATGATAGATTTATAATTTCCCTCTACAGTTGCTGCAATGCTGTCTTTTTGCAGTTTTTGCTGTATGTTTTCGTAATCTTTATCATTAAGAAAAAGAGGCAGATTATTGTAAACAAAATCTATAGTTTCCTGAATATTTTCTTCGTCGATTTTTCCCTGAATTCCGGTAATATAAGGTTTGCAGGAATTAGAAACGCTGTCTGAAAAAGCCGCCGCCATTTCTTTTAAATCTTCATTGGAACCGTTTTTTTCCAATTTAAAAATAACGGTTGTTTTGTCGGCAAAATTAAGTTGTTTCAAAACTTTTGCCGTAACATCTGCTTTGTCGTTTGTTGGGATAAGCTTGGTAATGTCTTCTTCAAACTTAAGCTGCGAAGCAAAAAATCCGAAAGCTAAAAGCATCAAAAAAGCCAAAACAACCGAAAGTGATTTGTTTCGGTTTACAAATAAATGAATGGCGTAAAAATATCGATGCATGGTTGTTTATTGTTTGTTTTTTTGCCACGGATTTAAAGGATTAAAATGATTCCAATCTTTGACAGTTTTGCCACGAATTACACGAATGTACACTAATTTTTTTCTTAAAAAAGTAAATTATAATTCGTGTACATTCGTGTAATTCGTGGCAAAAAAATCTTTTTAATCTGTATAATCTGTGGCAAAACTATACTTTAATATTTGTTTTGTTCTTAGAGCTAAAAGCGGTTAAAAGTAAATAACTTATAAGACCAGAAACCAGCGCTAAAACGGTTGCTAAAATAAGACTTCCAATGATATATTGTGCAGCATTTTTTTGAATATCATCTAACGTTAACGAACTATCTAAAACTAAAGGAACATCATTAGACACAAAAAGACTTCCGGTCTTTAAAGAGCCATAAATAATAAACGGAATAAACGGAGGAAAACTCACGTTTGACGATAAGTACGCTATAACTTTATTAAGCCTGAATAAGGCGGCAAAAGTAAAAAGGAGTATAGTTTGAAAACCCCAAAATGGAGAAAGACCAATAAAAATGCCTAAAGCAATCGCAGCAGATTTCTTAAAATTAGAATCACTGCTTTCTAAAATGTCTTCGAGAAAGAATTTTTTAAAGCCTTTTTTTTTTGCTCTTCTAAAAAAATCTCTTGGTTTTATGTACAAAAGAGCATTGATTACCAAAACAGTATTTAGAATACTGATTCTCGTAAAATCCTGAAAAGGACGAAAATGAGAAACGCGTTCTGCCGGATCGTACAAAATCTGAATCGGAATATTTTTAACGACAATTCCTTTCCATGCCGAGCGAACAATAACTTCGATTTCCAACTCAAATTTATTGGTATAAAATACTTTTGGAATTAATTTTAAAGGATACAATCTAAATCCCGACTGTGTATCGTCGAGTTTAATTCCGGTTTCGAATTTGAACCAAAAATTAGAAAACTTATTCCCGAAACTGCTTTTCTTTGGCACATTTTCCGTTGTCATGTTTCGGCTTCCAATCAAAAGAGCATTGGGTTCGTTTAGAATTTCTTCCAAAAAAACAGGGATGTCAGATGCAAAATGCTGTCCGTCAGAATCAATTGTAATGGCATATTCAAAATCCATTTCAATTGCTTTTCTAAAACCATTTCGCAGCGCCCTTCCTTTTCCTAAATTTTTAGGATGATGAATTTGAGTCAGCTGCGAATATTGTTTTAAAATGTCAGCCGTTCCATCTGTAGAACCGTCGTTGACAATAATAATATTTGATGTAAAACCTAAAACAGAATCCAGCACTCTTTGCAGTGTTTTTTGATTATTGTAAGTGGGTACAATAACACAAAAGTTAACAGAATTAAGCAGTTCTTGCTGGGACAGAATAGATTTCATGAGGGATTTTTTCTTGTATTTACTTCACAAATTTCTTCTCTTTTGCAGAGAAACTTTTAGATTGTAAAACAAAGTCTTTTAAGTAGTTTTTTAAAGCGTCATTTTGCTCGGCATAATGCGCTGTAATAAACTTTTTATCTTCTTTAATATTTTTTTTGTAACCCGTAATTCCAGGTACATCTTCCTGAATGCTCAAACGGATCATTCTAATTTCAATATTGTTTTGTTCGGTTGCAATAACAGATTCAAGCAGTTTTGCGCCTTCTTTAAAACGGCTTATTTTTTCGCCTAATTTTTTTTCAAATTTAGAATCTAACAAAATCGAAGCCGCTTTGTAAGCCACCATAATTTTATCATCTGTGTTTGCAACGCCCGAAAGTTTTTCTACAAAGTCTTTTGCATTTGCTTCTGATTTAGCAACATCGGAATACATTTTTCTAATGCTGGCCAAATCTGGAGTGGCAGCAAAATTTACCAATAAAAATAATGTCAATAATAGTTTCATAATTATATCTTTTTATAACTATTGCTTAATTTTAAAGCAACAGTATCGTTAAAATAAGTGGTATTTTTCACTTTAACGAGATCATCATCTGTGGTCGTAATGTCCAATTCCAGACGCAGTTCCGGAGTAAGCTCAGGATTAATAAGCGCCATAAATTTTACATTGGCAAGCGTTTGAATAATCAACGAAGAGTTGGTAACAGATTCTGTTAATTCTTTAATAATCTGAATCATGCAGACACCCGGCATAATCGGATTTCCAGGAAAATGACCCTTGAAAACATCGTGTTTTTCATTGACCAAAATCGTAAAATTGTATTTAGAATCTCCTGTTTTTTCTTGTGAAAGAACGTTGTAAAAATCTTTTAAAACCATCTGTTGTTATTTCATTTTAAATGTATAGCTGATACCAATCTGGAAAACCTGATTAAGGATAATATCATCATAATAATAATCCCCGTTGTCATCATAATCCAGACCATCATAACCATAAATGTCAATTAAGCCTTGTTTAATTCTTGCTTCAAAAGTTAATCCGTTTGGTAATGTATACCCAAGACCACCTACAAAAGCTAAATCAAAATCGACAGGTCTGTAACCAAAATCGCCAAAATTGTCATCTGTTTTAAAATCAAAAGAAGGCCCCGCTAAAATGTGAAATCCACTTCCCTTAAAATTAAACTTTGCAACGGCTCCAACTGTTACATAATTTAGATCGTAATTTACATTACGATACGAATTATCTGTCAAACTGTATTCTCTGCCTTCAGAACCTTGTCTTGAATACGTCAATTCTGGCTGCAGCGAAAAATATTTATTAAATCTTATATCTACTAAACCACCAATATAAAAATCAGATTTAGTGTTATTATAATCTATGTTGGTTAATCTCGCAAGATTCAAACCACCTCTTAAACCCGGGCTTACAGTTACTTGTGCCTGAGATGCTATACCGATAAATAAAACAAATGCAATTACGAAAGATTTTCTCATTTTGAATTGATTTTAAGTTTATTATTAGTTTAATTTTCTACTCTGATTTAAAATAATTCAACTCGATTTTAAGCTTAATATTTTGATGAATAATCTGAATCTTCTCAGCAAAAATATTGTTTTCTGAATTAAAAAGAACGGTTATTTTTTCTTTTGTTTTAGACGCACGAACTACTTTTTCCAGTTTTTGATCTTTCTTCGAAATAAAAAGATAATTGTCGCGGCTGCCGTCTATTGATTTATAAATGTCAAAAGAATCGTTTTCAAATTGTTCGGCAATCAAATATTGTTTTTTCAGCAAAAGACGAAAATCTTCTTTTAAAGTATTAATCAATATTTTTCGGTCTAATTCTGAAACAATAGAATTGACTTTAAAATCATTTTCAGAGATTTCAAAATCCATTAATTTATTGCCAAATTCGGTCGTAAAAACAACACGGTGCGTTGTGTCGTTGATTTTTTTAGTAATAAAGATACTGCTTATTTCATGTCCGTAAACCGTAATGTTTGCTTTATAAACATAATCGGTTTTTGCGTCTGAAAAATAGGGAGCTTCGTAAGATGTTTTATCTAATTTTTTAGGCGAATAATTTTTTGTGACCGAGCCGCAAGAAATTAAAACAATTGCCAGAAAGCAATTAATTAGTAAAAACTGAATCGTCGATTTTTGCATTGATCACTTTATTTTTAAGTACAATTCGGGTATAATCTTCAGAAGATTCTAATAATTTTACCTGAACGACAGTTGCTTCTTCTTTGTCAAAAGTCAGTTCAATTTGTTTGATGTATTTTTTAAGCGTTGCATCTTTCGGAATAAATTTCGCCAGATTTTGTCCTTTTAATTTAAAATACGAAATCGTAAATTCTTTGTCATCAAACATATTCCCGCTCACGCTGCCCACAATTAATTTATTGATTCGGGCAAAAATTTTGCTGTTGCCAATATCAACCGCACTTTTCTTTCCTTCGTCGTTAATCAGGATTTTTCCGTTTTTAAAAACGATGCTGTAATTGTATGGTTTTTTGTATTGCCATTGCAGTAAACTAGGTTCTTTAAAAATCATTTTCCCGGAAGTTTCAATGTCTTTCGATAAAAAATCCATGTGTTTGTACTGAACAAAATCAGTGCTCAATGTTTTGATTTTTTTCGAAACTACATTTACATCTTGTTTAAAAGAAGCAATTTCGGCATCCGTCATTTTTTGTTCCTGAGCAAAAACAGCACTAATGTTTAATAATAAAAGGAATAGATATATTTTAGTTTTCATAAGCTTTAAGATTCAAAAGTTCTTCAATAGAAATTACAGTATAATTATTTTCCTGTAAAAATTGCAAAAACTGTTCCAACACAAAAACCGAGTGTGGTGCAGTATCATGCAAAAGTACAATTCCGCCGGGAGAAATACGTTTTATAATTCGATTGAAAATTAAATCCTTATTTTTTGTTCCTCCGTCAAGCGAACGAATATTCCAGCCAATTACTTTATGTCCGGTTGCTTGCAAAGCTCTTCGAATCGAAGGTGTTGTAACTCCGTAAGGCGGACGAAAAAAGTTTATTTTTTTTGAAGTTAATTTTTCAAGAAGCCTATCTGTTTTCCTGATTTCTTCGGCTATCATTTCGGCATTATAAAAATCAAAAAATTTAGAATGACTGTACGAGTGATTTCCAATCAAATGACCTTCGGCAATAATTTGTTTTACAATTTCAGGATGCGCTTTAATATTTTTTCCAATGCAGAAAAAAGTTGCTTTGGCGTTGTATTTTTTTAAAAGCGCTAAAACTTCTAAAGTATAAGAACTAGGTCCGTCATCAAAAGTGAGCGCAATTTTTTTTTCCGTAATTAATGGATTATTACAGAATGCTTTTACATGATAATTAGAAGAAATTCTCGAAGAACCAATTGCGTTTATTGCAATCCAAATTACAATTATTCCCAAAAACCAAAGAAAATTTATTGTTATATAAAGATTCAGCAGATTTAAAAGAAAAAGCAAAAAAATAAAAAATATCGTTATGTTTTTATGCGTTATCATTTTGAAAGTAACGTAAAACTATGATTTTTTCCGTTTAATTGGTTGTACAATAAAATAGTGTTGTAAGCTGGTTTTGTAAACGAATTTACTTTGATAATTTCCGGAACTTCCTGCGTTTTGATGATTTTTGCTGCCATCCAAAAAGCAAAAGCGGAAGCCGTATCGTATTCGCCGCTCAAATGTTTGTAATATAAAACAGGTGTTTGTGCAAAAGCATTTTCGGCAATATTTTTATAATAATTTTCAAAAGCAGCATTTCCGTCAAAACCTAAAACCAGGGCATCGATATCAGAAATCTCCAGATTATTTGATTTTAGAAAAGACTTGATTTCAGATTCAATTTCATTTTCTTCCAATGTATTTACAATCGCAACATCAAGAAGTTCGGCGTATGTATTGTCTTTTCTTTCATTTTGTAAAACAAAAAAACTAGTGCCTTCTCCGTAAACTGCACCGCTTGTTGCAGAAGTCAAAAGATCATAAGGCCCGGAATTATCTTTTTTAATGCGTCCGTTTAATTTGAAAAGGGCAGTAGTATAATCCCCATTTTCATCAACACCGCCCACTAAAATAGAATTGGCTTCGTCTTCTTCAATTTGCATTTTAGCGTCTATAAGTGCCGATTCAAAAGAAACAGCGCCGTTTACATACGTAAAATTATAGCCTTTGCATTGCTGTAAAAGAGCAATCTGCGCGCCAACAGTATTATGCGTTGATTGAATAAAAGAAGTCGGCGTTAAAAATTCTTCATTATTATCCAGAATGCTTTTTAGGAATTTTTCAGAATCTTCGATACATCCTAAACCAGTTCCGGTAATTATGGCGTCAACATTTTCTACATTAGCATCTTTCATTGCTAGTGATGAAGCCACAATTCCGTTTTTTACTCCTTTTGCCATTCTTCGAATTGCTGCAGGCGAAATGTATTCTTTATAAACTGGCGGTACAATTGCGAGTACATTTTGATCGTGATTTACAACGGCTTCTTCCAAAAAAACAGTATCAAATGTTTTTTGAGTCGAAATACAGCCTACTCCATTTATATATGTTTTTTTTGTCATTAGCTTTTTGAAAATATAAGGGTTGAACAATTTCCTCCAAAACCAAAAGAATTGGATAAAACGTGTTCGATATTTTTGTTTTTTAAAGTAGTTTGCGGCGTCAAATCGAATTCTTCCATTTGAGTTTCAAAATTCAAATTCGGATAAACGGCATTATTCTGAATGGCCAAAACGCTGTAAACAGCTTCAATCGCCGCCGCCGCCGCTAAAGTGTGTCCTGTAAAAGGTTTTGTCGAACTAAAATCAGGCACTTTTTCATCTTCGTAGATACGGCGCAAAGCTCTTCCTTCAGATAAATCATTGTTTGGAGTTGCCGTTCCGTGTACGTTGATATAATCAATCTGAGAAGGTTTTAAACCCGAAACTTCAAACGCTTTTTTCATTGCCAAATAAGCGCCGTCTCCATTTTCTGAAGAAGCGGTTTGATGAAAAGCGTCGTTTGCATTTCCGTAACCCGAAACTCTTGCCAGGACTTTTTTGTTTTGTTTTGCCACAACTTCATCCGATTCTAAAACCAAATATGCTGCCGCTTCGCCAAGATTTAATCCCTTACGATTGTTGTCAAAAGGTTTGTTGTAATCGTCAGTTAAAATCATTAAAGTCTTAAATCCGTTGATGGTAAATTTTGCCAAAGCATCGGCACCTCCTACAATTACACGATCTAATTTTCCGGTTTTAATAAGTCGTGCGCCAAGCATAATCGAATTTGCTGCCGAAGAACAGGCGGTACTTATTGTAGTAACCATTCCTTTAAGACCTAATTCTTCTGCGATTTTATCTGCAACATCACCGCCGTCATGACACGTAATGTATTTTACCAGTTCTGGTTTTTCGAAATAATCGTAATAATGTTTTTCGGTCATGTCCATTCCGCCAACGCTTGTTGCCGAAATTAGTCCGGTTCTAAATTCGTTTATATTGGTAATGCCGGCATTTTCAACAGCTTGTTTTGCTGCTAAAGTACCAATCATAGCCGTTCTCGAAAAGTTATTAGTTTCAGGAAGATTCAATTCGCCAATCATTTCTGAATTGGTTTTTTTGATTTCTCCAACTTTAATTACATTTTCGTGAACAGTAGAAATATTCTGAATTTTAGAAACGCCGATTTTATTTTCGATTAACGAAATATAATTCTCCTCGACAGAATTCCCGATCGCGGAGATAATTCCCATTCCTGTTATGGCAACACCTTTTGTCATTTTAGATTTTAGATTTATGATTTTAGATTTGCTCGAACTTTGTCAAAGTTTAAACTTTGACAAAGTTGACATATTATCTGAATTAGATTTTAATATTTCTGTTTAAGAGATCTAAAATCTAAAGTCTGAAATCTAAAATTACTTCGTTCTGTTAGCGTCAATATAAGCTGCCATAGTTTCGATAGACTGAAAAATAGTTTTTCCTTCTTTCGGATCTACTAATTTAATTCCGTAATCTTTATCTAAAATCACGATTAACTCCAGAGCATCAATCGAGTCTAAACCTAAACCGTCACCAAACAAAGCATCGTTATCTGCAATATCTTCAACAGCGATATCTTCAAGGTTTAAAGTTGTAATGATTTTGTTTTTTAATTCTGCTTTTAATGCTTCCATGATTATTTATTGTATAAAGTATTGATCGTTTCGTTAATATATTTCGTGTTTTCCTGTGCACTTATGGTACAAAGAAAAGCTTTATAATTGTCATTAAAAAATTCAACCCAGCCACACAAAACGGTATCTGCTTTATTCGTATTCAAAAGAATATTAGAATAATTCGACATAAATTCTGTGTTAAAGGCATCAAATATAAAGAAAGAATTTTCACTTTTCAGCTGATGACGAATACTTATTTCGCCCAAACATATATTTGGAAGCGTATAAACGAACACCGCCGGACTCGGAAAATAATTTTCTTTGTCTGAAATTGATTCCTGATATTTTACATCAGTATCTAAACTCGACGATTTATTCGCCAAAACCAAAGCAATATTATTTTCCTGCTCTGCAGAAGTTATCGGGCTCAAAAGCAATTCAGAACCCAAAAAAGCCAGTTTGCTCAAAGCATCCATTTTGAAAAACTTTGGATATTGAATCTCAAAATGACGTAAAGCTTGTTTGGCGAAATCAGCGAAATCAGTTGGTTCAATTTTGAATACAGAAGTTCCGTTGAGAACAATTTCGTTGTTTTCTATTTTGATGTAGGATTGTATGTAGGTTTTGTTTTGAGTCATTTTTTTTAATACAGATTTGTTTTTTAAGAAACCCAAGTATCAATAATTTTACTGATATGCCATTCTCCGGATCTATTTTTAATTGTAATTTCAAATCCTCGTCCGCATCTCCCACCGCCACATGAAGCACTTGCTTTTAAAGTTCCTGATGTTTTAGTTTTATTAAAATGAATTTTAGAAATTGATATTGTGCCTACAGGAAGTGAACTTTTTTTGTCATTTATATCCCAAAATCGCTCTTCAGGAAATTTGGACATATATTGAAAATCGTATTTTTTATTCTTTTTAAAAGGCGTTAAATCAAATTTATCATCCTTAATTTTATTGTTTTCAATAAAATCATAAACGGCTATTAAGATTCTATTTTTATCCTTTTTAATACTGTCTTGTTCGTGCCAATATTTTTTTAATATTTCTTTGTGTGCAATCGTATCACGCTCATTTGTTTTAGGGTCTAATCTTGGAGGAGGTGGTGGTGGTAGAACAGTTCTTCTATCCATATAAATAGAATCTACAATTTCAATGAATACATTGTTAATTACATTTTTTTCAAAATCAGATTCAGACACTTCTTTCTTTTTACATCCAAATGATGAAAGAAGAATTAGAGTTATAAATATGAATTTTGATAGTTTCATTTTCAATTCGTGAAAATTAGTGCAATTCGTGTTTTACTTTTTCAAAAACTACAGCCGTATTACAACCTCCAAATCCAGAAGCCGTTTTCAAAAAGAAATCAATCTTCTTTTCTTCGTTTTTCTCAATTACGTTAATTGGTTCGCTTACGCCAATTTCATCAAAACCTTTCGATTCAAAAAGCATATTTTGGTTTGCAGATTCAATTGCAATAACCGTTTCTAATAATCCCGAAGCGCCTAATGTATGTCCGTAAAAACCTTTTAAACTATTTATAGGAACATTTTGTAAACCCAAACGATTTAGTGCAATCGCTTCCATTTCGTCATTGAAAGGCGTTGCTGTTCCGTGCGCTGAAATATAATCTATTTTTTGAGCTTCGATTTGAGCTTCTTTCAAAGCATTCTGAATACTTAAAAACAAACCTTCACCCGTTCTTGAAGGGCCAGAAATATGATTCGCGTCGTTTATCGAACTGTCGCCGATAACTTTTATTTTAGCGGTTGCCGGATTCGCCGAAACTAAAACGGCTGCTGTTGCTTCGCCTAAACTTACGCCGGTTCTATTTTTAGAATACGGTTTGCAAGGCAGATCACTCATTGCCTGAAAAGCATTAAAACCAGATAAAACAAATTCTGAAACTTCATCGCCGGCAATAACAAAAACATGATCGTAAAGCGCTGACTGAATTAATCTTTTGGCAATTGAAATAGCTAAAATCCCAGAAACACATGCATTTGAAACTACAATTGGCTGTGTCGTAAATCCGAAGAAATGGGAAACGTTTTTTGCTAAAACATCTAAATGTGCGTTTTGAAAGCTTTCTTCAGAATCGCTTTTCAAAGCGGTAACATTTCCTTTTGTTGTAGAAAGGATAAAACCCGTTTTTGAATTTAATGTAACTCCGGAATTTTTGATAATCGGCTCTAAAGCCAAAATCATCATTTTCTCTAAACGAGAATATTTTGTTTTGGTGCTTATTTTTTCAAAAGCACTGTTTAATTTCTCATTATTTATGATTGAAGCATAAAACGGCATCGGCATCAAAGAAAGATCTTCGTGTTGTGCAATTCCAGATTTACTGTTCACAATAGCATCAATGTTTGACTCGACATCAAATCCTAATGGCGTGATACAATTGGTTTCTGTAATATATACTTCTTTAATAATCATTATATTCTGTTTTTATTCTTTCCTGCAAGGTTTTCAAAACCTTGTAGGTATTCTGTGTTTAATCTCTCGCAGATCTTGCAGATTAAGCGGATTTATTTTGTCTAAAGGTTTCACGCAGATTATACAGATTAAAGCAGATTTGCACAGATTTTCTATTTTAAAATTTGTGCTAATTCGTGAAATCTGTGTTTTATTTTAATAACCCAACTTTTCGTTTCCATTCTTCATAGAAAGGAGGATTGGTCAGCATTAAATTTCCTTCTTTGTCTAAAAATACCTGAACAGTTTCGCCGGTGCAGGCAACTTCGCCTTTGGCATCAATAATTTTAAAGCGGTAAATCATTTTGGCGGCAGGAGTATCAACAACTGTTGTTTCTATTGTGACCACATCGCCGTAACGAAGTGATAATTTATGTTCGCATTTTGATTTTACAATTGGCGTTGTATAACCTGTTGCTGCAATATCCAAATATGTAAGTCCGTGCTGGCGTCCGAATGCTTCTCTTCCGTCTTCAAAATAAGTAATATAGTTTCCGTGCCAAACGATGCCAAGCGGATCAGTTTCGTTAAAACGAATTCTGATTTCGTGGGTTACGGTTAGGTCACTAGCCTCGTTAAACTGTTCTTTTCTTTTTGTCATAAAATAGTGCGATCGAGGTTGTGATTATAAAAAACAAAAACAATAAACTTATTTTTGGAATGATTTCTAATAAAGATACGTTGCGCAATAAAACGTCGTAAAAAGCTTCTAATGCCCAATTCATAGGAGATGATTTTGCAATAATCTGCATGATTTTTGGCATGGCAAAAACCGGAACCCAAACACCGCCAACGGCAGCTAAAATGATAACGCTTGTTGCGCCAAAAGGAGCAGACTGTTCTTGTGTGCTGGCAACAGTTCCTAATAAAATTCCGAATCCTATTGCGGCAAAACCAGAAAATAAAGCAACGATACTCATTAAAAACAAATGTCCTTCGATATTTAATGGAGGAAGTCCAATATGTGGAAACAGAAAAATGGCAACGGCAACCATCATGTAAAACTGAATCATACAGATTGCAGAATAGGTGATAGTTTTTCCGATAATGACAATTAAATTAGAAACCGGATTGGTTAATAACCGAACAAATGTTCCTTGTGATTTTTCTTTTACGATATTGATAGACAACGGAATTACAATAAAAAATATAGCAAAAAGTGTCCAGGCAGGAACGTTGTGCTGTACCGAATTTGGCAGTACTTCTTTGTTGTTGATTTTTGGAATTATTTCTTTGAAAGTAATAAAACTTTTTTGTTCAAATGAAGTTGTTCCTTCGCCTAATTGATTTTGAAAAGTAGTGTAAATAGATTTAGTTTCGATTTGTGAAATCATTTTATCAATCGAATTCATCACCGCATTTTTAAAACTCATCTGAACCGCCGGATCAAAATACAGTTTTACTTCTTTTTCTTTAATTACTTTAGAAGGTGCTGCCGTTGCCGTGCTGTCGGCTAAACCCATGCTGCTGACAATTTTGGCTACATTCTGATCAATCTTGGTTTGTAAATCGGTACTTAAATTTTTCGGAATTACAATTGCCAATTGAAATTTTCCTTTGTAGACGGCTTCTTTTGCTGTTTCTTCGGTAATAGGTTTATTGTCAATTTGAGTAACTACGGTAAACAAATTGCTTTTTTCCAGATTATCAAAAACGGTTTTAGAAACAGAACCCTGATCCTGATCAACCAATAAAATCTGAATTTTATTTTCGCTGATGGTTTTAAAAGTACTGTCTTGAATTAAGGTTACGGTAATAACCAAAACCAAAGGCATGATAAATAAAATGATCAATCCGCCTAAATCTCTTTTGAGTAAAAGAAATTCTTTTACTACCGACATCCAAATTTTATGCACCATCTCTAAAGTCTTTACCGGTTAATGAAATAAAAACATCTTCGAGATTTCTGGCTTCTTCGGTGGCATGAATTAATCCTTCTGGTGATCCTTGCGCAAAAATTCTGCCTCGGTCCAGAATAGCAATATTCGAACAAAAATCTTCGGCTTCTGCCAAATGATGAGAAGTATATATTATAGTGGTTCCTTTTTGGTTCAACACTTTTAAATAATCAATAATGGCATTTTTAGATTGCACATCAACACCAACAGTTGGTTCATCCAAAAACAAAACTTTCGGATTGTGCAGGATTCCGGCAATAAGATTTACTCTTCGTTTCATACCGCCCGAAAAAGTTTCGATGCGTTTGTCGGCAAATTTTAAAAGCCCTAAAAGATCTAAAGTTTCGACTACTTTGTCTTTTAGATCAGTTCCTTTTAAGCCGTACATACTTCCAAAATAATGCAGATTTTCTCTTGCAGTTAATGTTGGATATAAAGCATATTCCTGAGGAACAACGCCAATAATTTTTTTGATTTTTGAGGAATGATTTGCGTAGTTCAAATCATAAATGGTAAAATGCCCCGAAGTTGGTTTTACCAAACCACAAAGCATAGAAATTAAAGTTGTTTTTCCGGCTCCGTTTGGACCCAGTAAACCAAAAATCTGGCCTTCGTATATGTTTAGCGAAAAATCATTCAAAGAATACATTTCTGCATTTTTGTACTTTTTCGAAAGGGATTCTATTTTAATAATGGGATTCAAAATATGCTAGCTGATTGCTTTTTTTAGTTTCTTAAAAAACACTTCTTCTCTGTTAGCAATGTCCAAAAGTTCATCGGCAATCGTGTTGTAAGCATCTTCTTTGGCGCTTCTGTTTTTGTAAATTCGAGAAGCTTCTACAGCAAAATCACGCCATGAATCTCCAATCTGAGTCATTTCTTTAGAAAGCACTTTTAGTTCTTCATTATTTAAAATAACCGAAGCTTCTTGTAAAAATGCTGCATAAATAAAACGGAAACCACCGCCTCCAGTTCCTATTTCTTCCTGCATTCTTACCATTTGCGCCAGATAATGATTGGCTTTTTTAGTGCCGTATTTTATCGGCCATTTTCTAATTTGTTTGGACACAAATTTGATGCCGCGTACACCGACAATTGGCATTGGCGCCAGCATATCACGACAGGTATTTTTGATTCCTTTTATTATAGCACTTTTCAGATCTACATCTTTTGGAATTTGAATTGGATAATACATTTGGCCGCGCGGCGCAAAAGCTCCTTTGGCAAAACGTACTTTATCTAATTCGTCGTGTGTAAGAGTTGTAACGGTTTCCATAACGGGATCGCTTACTAAATAATCAGTTTCGGTTTTGCCGTAAACGACCAAATTGTGCGCGTTAAAATGGAAACGGTATTCATCTGGAAAATAACTTAAATGATAAACACCAACTTGTAATCCGGTTGGAATATTGTTTTTTAAATTTTCGTCTAAGGCTTTATTGGCATTAGAAACAGAAGAAAATTTTTGTCTTTTTATTTTTAAATTTAAGCGATTCGCTACTTTATTAAAAATCTGTCCCGGCAGTGTTCTATAACTAATTGCCGGCGCATGATTGACTTTTATAAAAGGCAGATATACAAAAAACAAACCTGAACCAATACCAAAAACCATCGGTTCGCTGATGTTGAGTCCGCTGTTTTTAAGCAGGTTCGAAGCCACTCCGTTTTCGCAGTGCGCAGATTGGTGATGTGTAAAAGTTAACTCCATTATTTGGTAATGCTGTTTTTTAATTCTTCAACAGAAATCTCAAAAGTGTCAGCGTATTTTTTTAAAGTATTATCATTTAGTTTCGCAAAAACATTGGGTTTAAAATGTCTTTTTACGCGCCATTTCCATAAACCAACATAGCTTGATAAAATGGTTAAATCCATTTTATTCAATTCCATAAAATACAAGATCGGACTTGCTTCGCCATTTTCAACCTGATTTTTGGCATCGGCAATTCGTTCATTGATTTCATCGATAGAATTTGAAAGTGCAATTGCTTTTGGTTCCCAGCCTGTACTTAATGTTGTGGTATATTCGCCATTTTCATCTGTTGCGTACAAAAGTTCTTTGACGTTGTTTTTCGTTAAATTACTGCTATCCTGGGGTACTTTTTCTTTTTCCATAACGGTTTATTTTCGATTGGAATTATTTTAATACAGCGGAAATCGTTTTTTGAATGAACAAATTAATTTCGCACTCTAAAAGTTTTTTGTCATCACGAAAGCTTTCGCAGCTCATGGTGCATAAAGTATAATCGCCGCCGTCAAATTTCGAAACCAAACTTGCTCTGGTTATAATCGTATCGTAGACTTTTGGCAGTTCGTGTATTTTTAGGTTTTTTATCGCACTGATAAAACCAATTAGATTTACATCTTCATTTTCTGTTCCGTTTTCGTCAAAAAAATACTTTTTGCCTACAATAGAAGAACAGGTTTGAGCTGTATTTTCTATCAAACCAGCTTCAATAAAAACACCATTACTTACAAAAATATTGTCTTCTTTGATTAAAAAGACGGTTTCTACAAAATCGGCTTCTATATTCAAAATTAAATCTACCATAAGCAAAGGTGCCCGGTGTGGTAAATAATTTTGAATATCAACAGCAGTTCTCATAGTTTCCATTATTTAGCTAAAACGGTTTTCATTTGTCCGTTTGCAATTTCTTCATTGTTTAAAGTCGTTACAATATCTACCAAAGTAATCCCTGCAAATTCCTGCAGAATAGTTACTGTAGATTGTATTGTGTCGTTGATTTTTGGTAATCTTTTAATTTCAATTTCTTTTATAGAACCAATATAACCTGTTGGTGCAATTTCGTTTTTCAAAAAAAACTGATATCCTGTATGCAATGCTACAGACTGCGCCATGTGTTCTATTAGTCCTGCTTCAAGAAATGTATTATTATTAGAAAAAATATTGTCGCTTTCAATCTTAAAACCAGAAACCAACGAAGTTTCGGTATAAGAAAACATTTTATCGACCATTACAAAAGGAAACTTTTGCGGCAATAAATTCTCGACAGCTTCTTTTTCTAAAAGTAAAGTCGTTTCCATTAACAAACGGTTAAATATGCATACGCAAAAGAGAATCTTCCACTTTCCGGAACAGATAAAAGTATGCGGTCTCCTTTTTTCAAATTACCAGCATTCATCAATTCTTCCAATGCCAGATAAATAGAGGCAGAGCCCACATTTCCAACTCTCGAAAGATTCATAAACCATTTTTCGTCTGCCATTCCGATTCCTTTTTCACTTAATCCTTTTTTCAATCCTTCCACAAAAAAGTTAGAAGAAACGTGAGGAATAAAATAATCAATATGATCAGACGTAATATTATTTTTATCCATGGCATCTTTCATACTTTCTGCTCCTTTAGAAAGTATAAATTCATCCAATAATTTTACATCTTGTTTAATAGCAAAAACAGATTCGTTCAGCCATTGTTCCGGAGCATAATCGCTCCACGGTTTAATGTCGCCGTTTTCTAATTTATCTCCGCCGGCGTACATACAGGTTTCTAATTCGTAAGCATACGAAAAAGCTTCCATCCATTCTATTTTTAGAGAAATATCGCCTTTTGGTTTATTTTCTAATAAAAAAGCACCAGCGCCATCAGACAGCATCCAACGTAAGAAATCTTTTTTGAAAGCAATAATTGGCTGCTCTTCAAGGTTTTTTAAATTAGTAGTTTCGTGATTGTATTTTTGAGCGATAAGCCATGAAGATACTTTTTCTGATCCTGTACAAACCGCATTTTTTGAATTTCCTGATTTTACAGAAAGAAAACCAAATTTCAGCGAATTCATTCCCGCACAGCAAACTCCCGTAGAAGAATTTAATTCTACCGATTTATTTTGTAATAATCCGTGAACCATTGCAGCATGCGAAGGAAGGAAAATATCCGGTGTTGAGGTGCCGCAGGAAAGTACTTCTAAATCCTGAGGTGTAAAATCTTCATCAAATAACTGCACGACAGCATTACGCGTCATTTCAGCATTATTGTGAGTGCTTTTTCCTGTTTTATCAACAGCGTAATAACGGCTTGTAATTCTATTATTGCGCAAAATAATACGTCTTGCTTTAGAAGCAGTATCGTTGATAAGACCTAAATACTCTTCCATTTCATCATTTGAAACGGGCTCATTTGGCAAATATTTTGCAGCTTTTGTAATATATACTTCAAACATAATCTAATTTCCTTCTAAACTCCTTGATAATATTGAGTTTCTTTTTTTATTGATTTTAACTTAATGGGGTAAGTAATAAGGTGCAATATATACACTATTGGTGAGATTAACCATATAGCGAGGAATAAATAAACATTAAATACTTTAAGAAGCGTTTTTCTATTTTTTTGATGTTTATAAATCAAATTTGACCATTTATTGAAAATTTTATTGGCAGTTTTGTCAACTGTAACCAAATATGAACTGATCTTAACAGCTCCAATTTCGACTAATTTTGGCTGTAAATCCTGCAATTTATTCTGGTTAAATTGAGAAAGAATAACTTCTCCAAACTTATCTGATTCCTGAATATCTTTTTCTGAAACTCCCGGAAGCGGAAAAATACCTAAATATTTTTTCTTTACTCCAGAAAACATCCATTCTACAATAGTAATTACACTGATTAAATTTCCAACACGGTCAACAAGCGCTACATTACCTACCAATTGTGCATTGGCTTCTTTTAGTAAAACTTTGATTTTTTCCTGCGCCATAACCCACATATTGCGGGAACCGCTTATGGTAACTACTGGCGTGTTGTTTAGGATTTTTTTTGCGTCGGCACTTTTCAAAAATGAATTTATCGGAATTGATGGCGATAAATACCAAACTTGATAATGGAAAAGTACTAAGTCGAATTTTGTGTTTAAGATTTCTTCTGAAACGGGTTTTAATTCTCTTGGAATCTGCAGAAACGATTCTGGAAAAGCATCAAAAAAAGAGCTTTTGTCCCACGGAAAAGGAAATGGTTTTTCTAATTGAATTTCGTGAAAAGTTACCTTTATTTCTGTGTCATTCAAGAATGGTTTTGCAATGTTTTGCGCAATCGATTCTAGTTGTCCAGATTGGGTGTAATAAATAACGAGAACATTTTTCATTTAGTTTTTGGCTTTGGTTGTCGCAAAAGTAATTAAATTTTTTGGAATGAATTTTCGGATTTTATCCGATCGTTTGGTGTGAATCCATTCGGGCCATGTTGAAGCATCTTCGGCATCATAAATTCGTATTTTCTGATCGGGATCTTCAATTAATAAATCATCTGAGGTACAGTTTAAAATTACAGCTGCCGCCGCAATTCCAGAATACGTTGCACCAGAAACTCCGTGTGATAATGTACATGCACCGCACAGGAATAAATTTTCTATTTCTGTTTTGTTTTTATAAGAAAAAGGTCCAACCTGATTGAGTGTTTTTTCGGTTCCGTAAACATTTCCTTTGGTTGAATTAATATAAAATTCATTGGTTTTTGGAGTTCCTAATTCTGCCTGAATAATGTGCTGTTTGGCATTTGGAATTATCCGCTCTACATTGTTCATCAGTTTATTGGTTACTTTTTCTTTGAAGATTTTATAGTCTTCATTGTGATAATCGTCTAAACCGTTAAAATCTTTTAGATGGTCATAATTTACATACGTCACAATTTCAAAATTATGATATCGTCCGTTAAAACTTGCCGGATCTTTAAGTGTTGTACAACTTATAAAAACGGCAGGAAATGAATCTCCGTTTTCAATACTGCTAGTCATTAAATCTTCAAAATTGTCATCATCGTTTTCATCTTTCATCATCCAGATATTTCCAGAATCAATATTAAATTGTGTTACATCAATATCTAATGTTAGAAATAAAATTAAAGACGTAACCGAATATTTTGTGTTTTGAAGTTTCTTGATCAACGAATTGCTTAAATGTTCTTTTCCAATTAAATTTAAATAGGTAATAGAAGGATCGGCATTTGAAACAATATTTTTTGCTCGAATTTTTTCGCCATTTTCCAATTCAATTCCAACGGCTTTTTTGTTTTCGATAATAATTTTTTTGACGTTTTGTTTTACGCGAACTTCGCCGCCATGTTTTTTAATTCCGTTTGTCATGGCTTTTACAATACCGCCGCCACCGCCCATTGGATAAAAACCGCCATCAAAATAATGACTCATTACCGAACAGTGTACCGGAAAGCAAGCTCTGTTTGGCGGAAGTCCGTGATCGCCGCACTGAATATTAAGTACAGATTTCAGCATCGGATCTTTTACGTGCCAGCCGACAACTTTTTTTAGCGGAAATAAAGCAAATTTCCCAAAGTGTTTGGTTCTAAACGGAACGGTTATTTTTTGCCACCAGCCTTTTAATTTTGGAATTAACTGCAGCTCGTAACTTACTCTCTCCACTAAGGTAAGATATTCGTGAATGTTTTTTTCTTCGGATGGAAAACGGGCAGAAAGTGTTTTTTTGAGGTTTTCAACTCCCGCTGGAAGATCAAAAGTTTCGTCGCCAATTAAGCAATGTTCGTACGCATTTTTATTCATTCGGAAAAAAACCAGATCGTTGGCAATTCCTAAACCACGATACAATTCATTGGTAGAAGATCCTTCTTCGAGCAGTCCGACATAATGTACGCCGGGACTAAAACGCTGGCCATTTAAGGTAAAGCTGTGGCTCCAGCCTCCGGGAACATAATGCTGTTCCAGAATTAAAACTTTCTGACCGGCTCTTGCCAGACAAATACCTGTAGCTAAACCGCCAACTCCAGAACCAATAATAACCGTGTCGAATTCTTCCATACCTTGTTTTAAGATTTCTTAAAAGTATAAAAGAATACGTATTAAAGATAATAACGGGTGTTAGTTTATTGTTTATTTTTTAATTGGTTCCAAAAATCGAAATAATTAAACCATTGCAGAGGGTATTTTTGCAGAATGCTTTCTACGCTTTTTACGTATTCTTTGAGTAGTCCTTTTTCGTCACGATGTTTTACAACCGCTTCTCTGGCGTACAAATGATAATGCAAGTTGGCTTCTTTCATTACATATACAAATACAACAGGAACTTTTAATCGGGAAGCGATTAAGAATGGGCCCGCAGGAAAGTTGGCTTCCTGACCCAGAATTTTTTCTGACAGCGATTTTGTGCCTTCAAAATAACGATCGCCGGTAAAACAAACCAATTCATTATTAGCAAGCGCCGCATTGATCTCAAAAATATGAGACAAATCGTCTTTGATTATGATAAACTTTACGGTAGGTTTTTGCGTAACGGTTTCCAGATATTTTTTAATGTCTGAATGTTCTAAATCTGTAGTGACCAAATTGATTTGAAACTCAAGATCGATATCGCCCAGAAAGTGTTCGGCAATTTCAAAATTACCAACGTGCGCACTAATAAGTACACCACCTTTTTTTTCTGCTAAAAGATTTTTAAGGATTTCGATTCCGTCAAACTCGTATGTAAATCTATTTCGCATTCCTGCCGAAATCGCAATTTTATCAATAATAGTTTGTCCAAAAGTATAGTAACTTTTGAAAACCATTTTTTTAGATTTAAAATTGGAATATTGAAGGCGCTCTTTAAAATAATAAGAAATTGCTTTGTTGCTTTTCTTTAAAAATAAAAAGTAATAAGAAGCGACAAAATAGAGTAAGCCATAAGCTGCTTTAACACCCGCTTTTTGTATTAAAAAAACGAATATTCTATAGCCTAAAACTGTTCCTTTTGATTTGCCATCCCATTCGCTCATTAAGCAGTTTTAGCTTTTAGTTTAGCTTCTATAAGGTCATAGAAACTTTGAAAGGAAGCAATTCCAACAAAATCAGCCTCAACAAGTTTTACACCAAAATTAGCTTCAATAGAAACTACAAGATCTACGTAGTCTAAACTGTCTAACCCAAGTGTATCTTTTAAATTAGCATCTGGTTCAATGTCTTCATTGTCTACTTCAAATTCATCAACCAAAAAACCATTAATCCGTGCTATTATATCTTCTTTATTCATTGCTTCATTTAAACTTTTTAACCACCAACGCAGAGTTGGTTCCTCCGAACCCGAAAGAATTGGACAAAAATATGTCAAATTTTTTATTTAACGTTGTTTTAACTAAATTTAATTTTAACGCATCTTCGTCTGGATTCTCTAAATTGATGTTTGGCGCAATAAAATCGTGCTGCATCATTATAATAGAGTAGATTACTTCACTTGCTCCTGCCATCCAGCATTCGTGGCCGGTCATAGATTTTGTAGAACTTACGTAAGGATTTTTCTCACCAAAAACTTCAAAGATTGCTTTTGCTTCGTTTCCGTCGCCAACTGGAGTTGAGGTTGCATGTGCATTTATATACTCAATATCCGATGCTTTTAGTTGTGCATCGTCAAGTGCTCTTTGCATTGCAGTTGCTGGTCCTTCTACATTTGGTGTCGAAATATGACCACCGTTTGAAGAAAATCCGTAACCCGAAACTTCGGCAATAATAGTCGCGCCTCTTGCAATAGCAGATTCATAACTTTCTAAAATTAACGTTGCACCGCCACCACTCGGAATTAATCCGTCGCGATCGGCATCAAAAGGTCTTGACGCTTTTGTTGGTTCGTTTTCTCTTCCCGAAAAAACGCCCAAACCGTCAAAACTGCTCATCGCATATTTGTTAATTTCCTGTGCGCCTCCGGTAATAATAATATCCTGAAAACCGCTTTTGATTAAAAAATAAGCTAAACCAATAGAGTGTGAACCGCTCGCGCAGGCCGCACTTACTGTAAGATTGATTCCTCTAAGTTTAAAAATGGTAGAAAGATTCATTGTTACCGTAGAATTCATCGACTTAAAAATGGCTCCAGAACCAATTAAAGCGGTGTCTTTTTTCTCTCTTACAATATCGGTAGCATCAATAATAGCTTTAGAAACACTGTCGTTTCCGTACATGATTCCTACTTCGCGTTCGTCAAAAAAAGCGTCATCAATATTGGCATTTTTCAATGCTTCAATTGTAGCCATATAAGCATATTCGGTTTCTTCACCAATACTCATACGCTGTCTGCGGGTCAATAAGTTTTTTAAATCTGCTTTCGGAACCATTCCCGTTAAGGCCGATTGAAAACCGAATTCTTTTCTTTCAGCATCAAACTGAATACCGGATTTTCCTTCATACAAAGAATTTTTTACTTCGTCTAAAGAAGTTCCGATACAAGAATAAATTCCCATTCCAGTAATTACAACTCTTCTATTCATCGTCTTTTATATGTAATTTTTTTTATAGAAACAAAGGTTTAAAGGTTCAAAGGTTCAAAGTGACAAAGTTTTTTAATCTCGCAATCCCGATAGCTATCGGGAGCGAAATCGCAAAGTTTTTTTAATATAACTTTGCGACTTTGTGTCTTTGTGGCAATTTTCAGTTTTAATTCTAAGAATAAATTCCTCCATTTATATTGATAATTTCTCCTGTAATATAGCTCGATTTTTTTGAAATCAAAAAGCTTACCAAATCCGCTACTTCTTCGGCTTCACCAAAACGATTTACCGGAATCATTTTTAATAATTCTTTCTCGTCCAGTTCGCTCGTCATGTCGGTTCTAATAAAACCCGGCGCAACAGCATTTACCGTAATATTACGTTTTGCCACTTCCTGAGCCAAAGCTTTTGTAGCAGCAACAATGGCGCCTTTTGCAGCAGAATAATTGGTTTGTCCGGCAGTTCCTTTTACTCCCGAAACCGAAACCACATTTACTATTCGGCCATATTTATTGCGAAGCATTTTTTGAATGAAAAACTGTGTTACATTAAAAAATCCGTTTACACTTGTATTCATAACGCCGTTCCAGTCTTCTGGAGTCATCCACATAAAAAGACCATCTTTTGTAATTCCGGCATTATTTACAATGGCTTCAACAATAGCTTCAGGATTGGCTTCCTGCCATTTTGTTAACGTATCTTGTACTTCTTGAAAATTAGAAACATCAAAACCTAAAATTTCTCCGGTTGCTCCTAATTTTTGTATTTCATGAAGTGTTTCTTCGGCGGCAGTTTTGTTAGAATGATAATTAATCAAAATATGATAACTAGATTCAACGGCTAATTTTTTACAAATAGCACTTCCAATTCCTCTTGAACCGCCTGTTACTAGTACACATTTCATATTCTAAACTTTATTTTTTTATTGGTTATTTCTTTTTCTTAGCTGCTGGTTTTGCGGTCGGTTTAGCTGCAGGTTTTACCGCAGGTTTCGGACTTTCGGCAGCGACTTCATTTACGATTGTTTTTTCTGCTCCTTTAGAAAATACTTCAGCGTTTTCAAACCATTGGTTACCTAAAACAGTTCCGTCTGGTCTCAGAAATCCCCATTTTCCTTCGTTTTTTACTCTGGCAAGTCCATTCATAAATCCTTTGTCCTGCTGTACAAATAACGCAATAACAAATCCGTTTGAAGTGATGCCGTATTGAGTCGGGATTACTAATTTTCCTGATTCGTTGATAAATCCCCAGTTTTTTTCTTTTACAGGAGCAAGCCCGTTTGAGCTGAAAACTTCTGCATCGCTGTAAGTTGGCGGAATAACAAATTCTGCTTTTGGGTTAATATATCCCCATTTTGATCCGACGCAAACCGGAGCTAAATTTTTTGAGAATGCTTTTGCTTTATCATAAATAGGAAGAATTGTCCAGTTTCCTTTTAAGTCAATAAAACCAATTTTTCCGTTCTTTTTAGCATACGTTAAATCCTGAGTTTCAAAATCCCAGATTTTTTCTGCACCATCAACGGCAATAAAATTTCCCGAGCTTACAATTCCAAACGTTTTATCTTTTCTTGCCCAGGTTGTACTTTTAAAATAATTACCAATTTCGTCGTAAGCAGGTGTTATTAATTCTTTACCAGAAGTATTAATAATTCCCCATTTTTTATTGCTTTCAACTCTGGCAAAACCATTTTCAAAAGGTTTGATCTGATCGTATTTTGGTTCTAAAACAACCGTCATTTTAGTATTGATTAATCCAATTTTGTCGCCTTGTCTTATAAAAGCAACGCCATCATTAAAATCAAATATTTTTTCTGTTGCAGGCGCTTTTAGAATTTCTCCCTTAGTATTGATATATACCCAGTCTTTTTCTTTTTGTACTACTGCAATACCGTTGTTAAATTCTTTGGCATTATTAAAAGAGGCCGGAATTACCCAGCTTCCTTTAGCATCAATAAATCCCCATTTTCCGTTGTCTTCTACTGCGGCTAAACCTTCAGAAAAACTTTTGGCTGATTTGTATTGAGGCTCGATTTTAAAAGATCCATCTTTGGAAATATACCCAATTTTCGAATTTTTCTTAACTAATGCCAGTTCCTGACTATTAACAAATTGAATACCTGCCAGTAATAAAAAAATAAATGTCTTTTTCATGATTTTTAAAATTCAATGTTTAATGATATAAAAGTTAAAATTCGTTTGGGGCATAAAATTTTAAAACACACATAGAAAATCTATGCGATCAATACTAACTGTTGATCAAATAATCTTTTACGTTTTGTACAAAAGGATACATTACCTGATCTTCCTTAAATGTTGGAATTATATTTCTAATATCATCGTACCATTTTTTGGTAACCGATGAAATTTTATTTTTTTGTTCTAAATAATCAATTGCCTGTACAATTGTAATCATTTCGATAGCCAAAACTTCAAAAGAATTTTCGATCACTTTTGAGGTAATAACCGCAGCATTTGTCCCCATACTTACAATGTCTTGATTGTCATTGTTGTTCGGGATACTGTGTACGTACATTGGATTTGATAGCATCTGATTTTCTGCAGTTGTAGAAGTTGCTACGAACTGAACGCCCTGCATTCCGAAATTAAAACCTAATGTTCCTAAATTTACAAATGGAGGTAAAAGTTCGTTGATTTTTGAATTTAATAAATAATTCAATTGACGTTCTGCCAGCATCGTTAATTTGGTAATAACGATTTTTAATTTGTCCATTTCCAACGAAATATAATCTCCGTGGAAATTTCCTCCGTGATAAACGTGTTTGTTTTTTACGTCGATAATTGGGTTATCGTTTGCAGAGTTAAATTCGCCTTCTAAAATAGAAGCTACATTATTGATAGTTTCAAGAACCGGCCCAAGAATTTGAGGCACACATCTTAGTGAATAATATTCCTGAACTTTTTCTTTGAAGATTTCTTCGGTGTTTTCGCCAGAATATAAATGGTCTTCTCTTTTACGGATTAAAGTACTGTCAGAAAGATTTTGTCTCATTCTTGACGCAATTTCCTGTTGTCCTTTATGACGTTTTGTTTGATTTAATTCTTCAGAAAAATGATCATCATACGCCTGAACTAATTCGTTGATAGCGCAAGAACATTTTAATGACCAGTCTAATAGTTTATTTGCATAATGCACATTTACAACACCAATTCCTGTCATTACAGAAGTTCCGTTGATCAATGCCAAGCCCTCTCTGATTTCTACCTGAATTGGTTTTAATCCTTCAATTTCAAAAACTTCCGGAGTTGGTCTTCTTTCTCCTTTATAAAAAACTTCACCTTCGCCAATTAAGACTAAAGCTAAATGTGATAATTGTACTAAATCGCCGCTGGCTCCAACACCACCGTGTTCGAAAATTAGAGGCGTAATATCTCTATTGATTAATTCTGCCATTAAGTGAATTACAGAAGGGTGAACTCCAGAATTTCCTAATGATAGCGTATTTAATCTTGCTAAAATTGCTGCTTTTGCACAAACAGGGCTCAATGGTTTTCCTGTTCCAGAAGAGTGGCTTCTGATTAAATTATACTGCAGCTGAATCTGATCTGATTCTTTAATTCTGTATTGTGCCATTGGCCCAAAACCAGTATTTACTCCGTAGATTACTTTATTTCCAGAAAATTCTTTTAAAAAATCGAAACTTTCATTTACTCTGTTCAGAACTAGATCGCTGATTGTAACCTTGTTATTCCCAAAGATAATAGACTCAAATTCTGCTAAACTTAAATATTCATTAATTGTATTCATTAAATCGTTTTTGGTTGTGCTAATTTAATTTTATTAATCAAAATAAATGTAGTTATTTTGATGATGGCAAATGTAAGTTAATTAATGATAACATTTCTATTATGATAAAGGAGTTTGTTGATGTTTTAGTGATTGGTGCAGGACCTTCTGGATGTGTGTCTGCATCGTATCTCCATAAAAATAACATTAAGATAAAGGTAGTCGAGAAAACAAAGTTTCCGAGACTTGTTGTGGGCGAAAGCCTTATCCCAAGAGTTATGGACCATTTTGCAGAAGCAGAACTTTTTGAGAGCCTTGATGCGATGAACTTTGAAAAAAAACTCGGAGCGCGCTTTATAAGAGGCGAAGAAATCTGTGTTTTTGATTTTAGTAAGAAATTCGGAGAAGGCTGGGACTGGACCTGGCAGGTACCTCGCGCGGACTTTGACAATACAATGGCAGAGGAAGTAATTAGAAAAGGAATTGATCTGGAATTTGAAACAGAAGTTTTGGAAGTTTCTTTTGAAGGGAAAAATTCTAAAACGATTGTAAAAGACAAAGATGGAAATCTAAAAGAAATCCATGCTAAATTTATTATCGATTCTAGCGGATACGGACGTGTTTTACCAAGACTTTTAGATCTTGACACACCGTCGCATTTAGATCCGCATTCGTCTATATTTGCGCATGTAAAAGATATCAACAGACCAGAAGGAGAGGAAGGAACGATGATTTCTTTTGATATTCTGGAAACGGAAGTTTGGTTATGGGTAATTCCGTTTTCTAACGGAAATACGAGTTTAGGAGTTGTTGGACCGACAGAATTTATTAATTCGCTTTCTGAAAATAAAGACAACGCCGAAGCTTTAAGAAACGCCATTCAGCTTTCTGATTATTATATAAAAAGATTTAAGGGAACAGAATTTTTATTTCAACCTGTAAAATTGGAAAATTATTCGAGAGCAGTAAAAAGAATGTATGGTGATGGTTTTGCCTTAACCGGAAACAGTTCAGAATTTTTAGATCCTGTTTTCTCTTCCGGCGTTGCTTTTGCAACAGAATCTGGAATGTTAGCAGCGAAATTATATATTAAGGAATCGCAGGGAATTGATGTTGATTGGGAAGTAGAGTTTACAGAATATATGAAACGCGGTATTGCTGTTTTTACCACTTACGTGAAAGAATGGTACACTGGAAATCTTCAGACTTTATTTTTTCATCAACCTGAAAACCCGGATGTAAAAGAAAAAATTTGTTCCGTTTTGGCAGGGTATGTCTGGAACGAAGAAAATCCTTTTGTAAAGAAACATGATCATGTGATTCAGAATATGGCGTATTTATTGAATATGCAAAAAGAACAAAGCCCTGAATAATCAGGGCTTTTTTTTGATTTTATTTATAAGCTTTCTTAGCTATAAGTTTTGACATCGATTTTGCTGTTTTTGCAAAGCCTTCTCCAATTCTGCTTTCATTGCTATAATTATTTCCCCATTGATCTCCAGGAGCTTCTTCGCTGGTGATTTCCAATAACACCTTTGATTTATCGGCAGAATCAACAAATTTTAAATTTGTAGTAACTTTTGCCTGCTGTTTCATAATTCCAGCATCCCATCCTGGATAAACCCATACCGTTTGTACGATTAAAGTATAAGGTGTTTTTAAGTTTTCCTGAAAACTTAAATCTTTATGTTCTTTAGTCAATACAATATTAGCAATCTCTAAAAATTTAGGAGTCCAGATTTGTTCTTTTGCAGCAATCCATTTTTTCTCCCAGATGCTTCCGTTTCCTTTTGCTTTCTGATCCAGCTCGGCTTTACGTTCCTGAACATATTGCGCTTCCGATTTTTTTTCTTTCATCATTGTAAAATTGCTATAATCAAATACAACGTTGACTTCTTTTTGATCTTTTAGAAAGGCAAAATCTCCAGATTTTACTTCCATATCTTGTGCTGAAACTGCAGCAGAAACAAGTAATAATGCTAATACTAATTTTTTCATGTTTTTGGTTTAGTGGTTTAAAATTTAGGATAAATATATTTAAAATAATTTTGCAAAACACTATTTCTTAGATTACTAATTCATATTAGGTATAAAATGAATTAAACAATCAAATCATATTTATCTAAAAACTCACTCAAAAAAGATAGTTTAGGAATGTTTTGATAATCGTTGTAGCTTAATTTTATATTTTGACGATTTTTATGTTAATGTCTTTTTTCCTTTTCTCGGAAACATTTTTCCAACTACTTTGTATTTGCCACTCTATAATAAAACATGATTTATGTCTATTGCGCCAAGATAACATCCATCTTCTGTTTCGTTGCCAAACCAATTTATAACAGGAACGTCATTTACTAACACGGTTCCTGAACAATATATGTGAGGATCAATTGTGTATAAAGGTCTTTGTAATTTGTTCAGGTCATTAATTTTCATTAAAAAAGATTTAATTGGTAGATTATATAACGGTTAGTTGCCCTCCCTTTTCTTTTCGCTGGAAAAGAAATTCTAAATAAATGTTTTCATCAGGATTTTTTTTATTTCGAAATCTAATAATGCCTTCGCCATCAGCTTTATGAAGTAAAGCTGCTAATTTTCCATAGCCTTGGTATTCTAACTGAAAAGTTTCGGGAAATATAGGTTCTACTTCATAACCACTATTGTTAAGCAAATCTCCGGCCATTTTTATTTTTTCTTGACGATCTTTTTCAGTATAATACATCGTTTTTCCTAGTAATTCTTCTCTTTGTTTTATTAATTTTAAATAACTTTCTACATCTCTATTTTTTATAATTTCGTATATTTTTTTATATTCTGTAATTAGTTCTTCTTTAATATTTTTCTTCTCGTCTTCTTGTTCTTTTTTCAAGTTTATAGAATTTCTCCAGCCTATTAAATCGTAGGGTACTTCAGCTTCAAAAGTACTTCTCCATTCGTAAATAGGTAGTCCTTTTAAAGGAAGTGGAGTTTTTGGTTCGTAGTGAGCTTTTACCCAAGAGGAAGTTCCATATTCACCTTTGTCGCCTACCCATTGTTCATTACTAATATCAAGACGAATACCATCTATCCCACGCATTTTTTCGTCGTAAACCATTGTTCTTAAATCTCCGTCTCGGTAATGTTGAAATGTTAATCCAATTGCTCCTTCATCAAAAAAAGCATCACCATAAGCGGGATATATTCTTATTTTTATTTCATGAATTCCGCTGGTTAGTAGTAATGGATTAGTTTGATAACCTCCATTAATGCCACCATGTCCTTTTGTAATCTCACCTTTAAAATTCATTAAAAAGACATCGTCTATATAAACTTCAAACTGCCAATAACTACTATGAAAATATATATAGTTAAATCTTGTTTCATTACCAATCGTTGTGTCTTTTTTTATAGGATATTCCATAGTAGTTTTATTTTTATTGATTAAATTAGTTCGTGTTTGCCAAAAGGTTTGTTTCTCTTGTATTTCTTTTTTTGTTTTTTCAGATAATTTTTCTTGGCAGGAAACAAGACTAACAAAGGATAAAAAATATAGACTTACATTTATTGATTTCATTTTTAATTGACTTAATAATAGATAATTTTTCTGTTTTTTACTTCAGGTAGTTTATTGCCAGCATAATAAGTAGAAGTTTTAATAAGGATTTCAATTAGACAATTGATTTTATTAATTCGTAAATAGTAAATCGGTTCTTTTTCGTAATGCTTAACACTTTCCAATAATTTCTGCTCAAAATTTTTTGCATTAACTTCTGGATATGCTGTATTAATTTTTATAGAAATAGGTTCTGATTGTTTCTTTTCCTGGCCACAAGAAGAAATAAATAACATAAGATTTAATAAGGCTAATATTTTTTTCATAATTAATCTATCATGTATAAACCATCTTCAAGTTTTTTTCCTTCAGGCAGATAAAGACATATATTGGGCATAAAAACAGCTTCATCTCCATCTTTATCAGTATAGTCAACTCGTAAAGCTCCACCTCCTCGATAAGGATATTCTAATGATTTATATTTTAAAAAAATTATTCTGTTATTTCCGAGATATTCTATTTTGTAGTTTTCTATTGGTTGTGGATTTATATTTTTCTCATTAATGTCAGATAAATATTCTTTCCAAAGAGTATTAATTTGCGACGAGCTTTTATAACTTGCAACAGTATTTCTTTTTTCTGTGCCAAATTTTTGTTTTGCTAATAAATCAATATTTTTTGTTTTGTATATTTCTCCATACATTTTATAAAATTCAATAGCTTTCTGCTCTAACAATTTCTCATCTAGTTTTGTTAAGTCCTGGCCGTTATTCCAACCTTCATTTACATAAGGGACTTGTGCATTAAAAGAAAAAGTAAATTCATAATAAGGTTTTCCTGCCGCTATAAAATTTCCTTTAGCATCGGTTAAACTAATATGTTTCATTACAACTTCTTCATCTTCCAATCTTTTTTGACCGTTATTATCCATTTTAATTATAGATACTGAAATAGCAGTATTTTCTGTTAATGTTGTTACAGTATCTCCTTCGCCATATTCTTCTTTGATTAAATCTCCGATAGGATATAAACGATAGGTTAGTTTTTGTTCTCCGCTTTTTAGAATGGCACGGTTTATAGATAGAGGAGTCGCATAATTAGATAGTTCATAATCGTTGTGAACATAATAACCGTTTACAAGGATTTCAATTAGACAATTGATTTTATTAATTCGCAAATAGTAAATCGGTTCTTTTTCGTAATGTTTTGCAGCATTTAATAATCTTTGTTCGAAATTGTTAGCGTTAATTTCTGAATATTGTGTGTTCATTGTTTTTTTGTTTTGTTTTTTTTCTTGTCCACAGGAATTGAATACTATTGGAAATATTAGTAATAGAAATAATTTTCTCATATTATTTAGGTTTATTAATTGTTTCTTTTTCAAAAAGATATATTTTTTCTCCTTTTACAACATACGGTTCCATTAAAACAAATGAGGTTTGGAGGAATTTTTTGGGATGATTTTTTTTTGCCTTTAGGTTGATTATCTTCCATTTCTAAGCTCCCCGAAAAGCTCCCAGCAATCCCAGAAAACAAAACATTATCTACATAATACGATTTTGGTTTTTCGTAAAAATATTGGCGTTCAAAAAATAGACTGCCGTGTATTTCGGCTTTTCCTTCTACTTCTGCTTTTTTGTCTATTACGGGTATTACGCCCTGTATAAAATTGGGAGCGTAACGTATCATCCAATCTGTGGTTATATGGTAGCCTGTTTGAAGTTCGCAGGAAGCTACAGCGTCAATACCTTTTTTACGGCTTATAAGTCCTTTACTGTTGTCTACGTAGTTTTCGAGTTGGTCTTTTACGCTGATGGGTTTTTTATGTTAATTTATCATATATAAACCATCTTCAAGTTTTTTTTCTTCTGGTAAGTATAGGTATATTCCAGGCATTGTTGTTGAATCGTCGCTTTCAACTAATAAGGCACTATATCCTCTGTATCCTAACTTTAAAGAATTTGATTTTAAAAAAAGAATGCGATTATTACCAAAAAAAACCATTCGATAATTTTCTAGAGGAAGTATTTTTAAGTTCTTTTCATTTATATCAGATTGATACTCTTTCCATAAATCTGCTATATCATTTGATCTTCTATAGAGTGCGATTGCCGTTCTTTTTTCTTTTCCAAAATTTATTTTTGCTTGTAAACTTGCATCTTTATTTAGGTAAGTTTCTCCATATTCTTTATAAAATTCTATAGCTTTTTGTTCTAATAGTTTTTGATCTAATTTATTTAGATTTTGACCATTGCTCCAGCCTTCATTTTTATAAGGTACATTTGCATTAAAAGTAAAAGTAAATTCATAGTAAGGTTTTCCAGAAGCAATAAAATTCCCTTTGATATCTTTTAAACTATTATGCTTCATAACCACTTCCTCATCTTCAAGCCTTTTTTGACCATTATTATCCATCTGAATAATTGATATAGAAATAGAAGTATTGTCTGTTAGTGTCCTTACAGTATCGCCTTCGCCGTATTCTTCTTTTATTAAATCGCCTACAGGATATAAACGATAGGTCAGTTTTTGCTCTCCACTTTTCAATATTGCTTGATTAATTTCCAGTGGAGTTGCATAATTGGAGAGTTCATAATCTTTATGAACAGGAAAATCATTTATTAGTATTTCCAAAAGACAATTTATTTTATTAATTCGCATATAATACATTGGTTCTATCTCATAATGTTTTACAGCATTAGATAATCTTTGCTCAAAATTAGTAGCGGTAATATCAGGGTATTGTGTTTTCATAGCATTTATGTTTTTCTTTTTTTCTTGTCCACAGGCTGTAAATAATGTAACGAACATTAATGATGCAATTATTTTTTTTAATTTATTTCGGTTCATTGATTGTATCTTTTTCAAATAAATATATTTTTTCTCCTTTAGTAACATTTGGCTCCATCAGTACAAATGTGGTTACAGGAATTGTGTTATTAGTATTTTTCGGAACTTTTCCATTATCCTTCATTTTTGTACTCCCTGAAAAACTCCCAGCAATCCCAGAAAACAGAACATTGTCTACATAATAGGCTTTCGGTTTTTCGAAAAAATATTTACGTTCGTAAAATAAACTCCCGTGTATCTCGGCTTTTCCTTCTGCTTCAGCTTCTTTATCTACTATCGGAATTACACCTTTTATAAAATTTGGGGCATACCGAATTATCCAATCAGTCTTTATATGATAACCTGTTTTAAGTTCACAGGAGGCAACAGCGTCTATACCTTTTTTCCGACCGATAAGACCTTTGCTATTGTCTACATAGTTTTCTAATAAGTCTTTTATATTAATGGCTTCTGTCAAATGGTTTATAATAACCTGGTAATCAATTATATATTTTCCTTTGATAGTAAGTGTGAAATTGAGTTCCTGACCAAGTTCCTTAAAAATACGCTCAGCACCATTTTCTATAGCTTCTTCTAACCAGTCAATAGTTTTGTTAACATCGTTTGTATTAATTGGGCTTGGCATTTTATTTGGGTCGATTGGAACTTTATTTATTTTATCCTGAATTTTTTTCAAGAGGGTGATTTTTCCAAAAATAGACATTGCTTTTCGGGCATAATCAAATACTGTAGCGATTCCTGTTACTTTTGTAGTTATAGTTCCCAAAGTATGTTTGTCTTCGTATTGTAAACCAAATAAAGGCAATTCTGCCATCAGGCTGTTTTTCAAAATACTGTGCTCGGTAGCTTGTTATTTTTGGCGCAATTAATTCAAACCCTTTTCTTTTACCCATTATGGCTATTTTGTTACCATATTTGTCAACTGCGCTAACGACTTTTCCTATTTTTGTTAATGAACCTTTACCTCGGGTTAAATAGATTATTAATGCATCTACTAAAACGGAGAGAATAACACAGGTTAAAATTATGGTTCTGGCAATCCACTTATATTTTTCTGTATAATCCATTATTACAGCAGGTTTTCGTTGGTTTTCATCAAAAGTATGATAGGCATGAATACCAAAACCAAAATGGTCTGCAGAGCTTTCTAAGTAAAATACGATCAAATCTGCAATTGCTTGGTTAATAAAATCTATCTGAATATTAAAAGCGTACTTTATAAATTGTGCGATATATTTTTTTGAATAGTCCAGTTCTTCTTTAAGACCATTTTGCAGGGTTACTTTTATGTCTCTAAAATAACCGCCGTCTGGTTTATCATATTGAAAATGGTATGCCCAAGCTACATCAGGATTTATTTTAATATCTAAAATATGCTGATATCCACAGGTTGCAAGTGGTACCAAAGCCTCGGCAGCAGGCACAGGTAAAATATAATTCTTGAAAAATTCAATATAATCGTTTTCATATTTATATTTGAAATTGTTTTCGAATGAAAAAGCATTACGTGAAATTTTTTGAGGATTTTGAATTCCTTGTTTCTGCAAGTCGGTGATATCAAAAACTTGTCCTTTATGGTTTTCACATTTACCCGGAATTTTTTCTCCTAATTCAATTTTTATGTTTTTGTTTTTTTCATTACCGCCTGCAAATAAATGAATGTTTATATATCTGCTTAAACTTTGACCTTTAACCAATTTTGATTCATCAAAGAGAAGTTTATCATTCATTTTTATTGTTGTATACTTACAATATTTATAACTCATGTAATTTTTATCTGGTTCGCCCACTTTTAGAGGCGAAAGATTTACAGGAGGTTTAACTTCCATAGAAGCAATATTATTTTTTACACGTAAAAAACGAGCATGTTCTGTATCGTTATTATTATCTGTTATATAAGTACGATTAACAGGATCAAAAACCTGTACATAAAATTCTTCTACTTCTTTTTTGTTTTTAATGGCTGAATACCAGTTATAAGAATTATTTATTTCTAAATTTATTTCGCCATCAATAACAGCAACATTAACATATCTTCGTATGCTTACATTAGTACCAAGTGTTATACGTCTAAAGACATCAATAGATAAATTTAAATGACCATTAAGTCCTTCGGTTTTTAAATTGAGATATATTTTTTCTCCATAAGAAAAAAAGTTAGTTTTCCGAACGTCATCTCCATTGTTTGTACTGCACCATTTACTGCTGATGATTTTTGGAGGACAGTCACCGCGAATGATTAATCCTGTTTCGTTATAAAAATCTCTTTTTCCAGAAAGACTTGCTTCTAGATAATATTCATAAGGGCCACATAAGTTTTTAGGAATGCTTACAAATTTTGGTGCACTTGAAAGCATTAGCTTTTTAGCAATTTCTTTTTTTGTTTTAGCTTCTTGTAATATCCAGGTAACATTCTTTTTCTTCTCTTCTTCGGTTGTGTCATTGTACCATGATTCTATTTCAAAAGAAACTTCTTGGTCTGGATATATGACCACTTTTTTATTAGGAACAGACATGTTGCTAATTACTCGCCCTGTTCGTGCCCATTTTATTTTTTTAACACCTTTTGCCATTTTGAAAATAATTATTGATTAAAAATGATTCCCTCATGTTTTGCCTCTTGTGTATATAAATCCCTAACATCAACCATAGGATTTATCATGTTATGCAGCATTGGGTTTATGGTCTTAAAATTCTGTTCAGACGGTTCTGCGATCTGGCCATGATCTATAATTTTAATGCAATCTGGTGCACCGAGCGGGCAGGTTGCTTTGCTGTCTTCTAATAGAATTTTGCCTTGGTTGCTCAGCGTAACTTTTTCATAAAATCCAGTCCACTTTGTTATTACTGCCTGACAAGGTTTAAAGTCATTTCCTGTGGGTTGTTTTTTGCATTTTCCGAAAGTATTTTTTTCGAGAGTCTGACCAATTTCTTTTGTTGTTGCAAGTAGTTTTTTAGAAGTTTCTTTTTCATTTCCAAAATGTTTGCCTTGGGTTTTTACAACAATTTTATCTGTCTCTGGGGCTACGCTCAGGCTGCACTGACATACGGCGCCTTGAACTACATAATGTTTTTCACTCATTTTGCTAAAGTTGTTTTAAGAATATTACCAGGCCAATCAATATAGCTACAGTCATAATGATTATCAGGATCAACCAGAATTCTGTATAGTCTTTTTTGGGTTTTTTATAGATACCTACAAACGTTGGTGTTCGAGAGGCTATTACAAATTCTTTTTTGTCCTTGATATTAGAAATTGTAATGCTGTATTTTTGAGGAACATTTATCGCCAAAGTACAGCTTACAGAAAGTGCTTCGGGCATGTAACTGTTTGGGTTTAAAAAATATTTGGCACGATAAAAGCCTGTTGCTTTTTCTTCGGTATATTCTTTTACAGGAATATTTAAGGCGTTTTCAAAATCGGTTTTACTTCGGTCATCACTGAGCTCGCCATTTATATCCAGAACTATTAAATTGTCTACATCTAGCTGATGGTCGAGTTTCTGTTCTACGTTATATTTTAAAGAATCATTTTTAGCTAAAAAAGGAAATTTTATCTCTTTTAAGATGGATAAATTTTCAGGATATTCGGTATGAATTCCGTTAAAGAAGGCATTAAGAAACCAATCTTTAGAAAGTGCCAAAAGCAATGTATCACTGCTTTCGAGATTTTTATTATAAAGAGCAAAATATTTTTCGATTATACTGCCTTTATAGTTTTTTCTTAGCTGTTTTTTGGTCTCAAGCCATCGTTCCTGAATTTGATTTATATTGTTGATATGAACCCATTTTCCACTTTCATTTACTACAACTACCAATGGGTATAAAGATTTCGCTGCTTTTTCGGCAATATCTTCTGCCATTGTGCTGGCGGCAGTGTCATTGACATAAATAGGTTGTGTTCGGTTTAGGTCAAAAAAATGATAACCTTGATCTTGAGCTTTCCATTGTACACGGATCTCTTCTTTCAGTGTATTAATAGCATCACCGCTTTGAATGGTAGAAATTACACCATAAGTTCTGTCGCCATGCGAATAGTTTAGAGATAGTCTACGAGGTCCGTCATTAAAAACTACATTTTTTCGGTTTTGCTCTTTTTCTTCTTCGTTTAATTCAACCTTTTCGGGTTCAATAATAAGAAGTTTAAGATGTGAAGGAAAAGATTCCCGAATGGCATCTTCTAACGGTGCACGAAAGTTGTGATAACTTCGGAGTTGACTTGACTCGATACCAAATTTGAGAGCAACACTTTCTAATGTATCTTCTTTTTTTATCGGATAAGTCAAATAATCATTATACGAAAAATCTGGAATGTATAATTGTGTCATAATTTACAAATTATAAATAATATAAGTATATTACTACAAAAATGTAAATATAAGTTTTTTCTTTAATTTTGTTGTTAAAATTTTAGAAATGATTTGTGCTTTTTTTATTCAAGAACAAATAAAAAAGCGAGAACACCAATCGGCATTCTCGCTTTTTTAATTATTAGTTATGAATTAACTCTTAACTAATAACTTAAAGTTGAAATATTTTTTCCATCAAAATCCATTTTTGTCCTGGTTTTGCCCACGGTAAAGCTTGTTGAAATTTCCACATTAAAGTTTCCCATTCCTGAACTTTTTCGTTTGCTGCATCGGCTTTGTCTTTTTTCTCGAATGAAAAATTTTCATCACCTTCTATAATCATAAACAATCTGTTTCCTGTACAATAAATATCCAAAACCTCGATTCCAGAATCTTGAATGCTTTTTTTAATTTCCGGCCAGATATTTTCGTGCAGTTTTTTGTATTCAGCAATAAGATCTTGGTCGTCTATTAAATCTAGGGCTAAACAGAATTTTTGAGTAGACATATTAATGGTTTTATTATTTTTGAGAATAAGCTACAGCAGTTTGTTTACTTGTGCCTAAACCTTCGATTCCTAATTCGATTACGTCACCTGCTTTAATGTAAATCGGATCTGGTTTAATTCCTAATCCAACTCCCGGAGGCGTTCCTGTACTGATAACATCGCCAGGAAGCAACGTCATAAATTGACTTAAATAATGTACTAAAAACGGAATCTTGAAAATCAAGTTTGAAGTATTACTGTTTTGGAATGTTTTTCCGTTTACAGTTAACCACATTTTAAGATTGTTTACATCTCCAGCTTCGTCTGGTGTAACCATTGTTGGTCCAAGAGGCGCAAAAGTGTCGCTTCCTTTTCCTTTTGCCCATTGTCCGCCACGCTCAATTTGGAATGCTCTTTCGCTGTAATCATTCAATAAACAATATCCAGCGATGTAGTTTGGAGCATCTTCTTCAGAAACGTAACTTGCTTTTTTACCCACAACAAAGGCCAATTCTACTTCCCAGTCTGTTTTTTCACTGTTTTTTGGGATAATCAAATTGTCATTTGGTCCGCACAATGAAGTTGTAGATTTAAAGAAAATAATTGGCTCAGCTGGAATTGGCGCGCCAGTTTCTTCACAGTGATCTACATAATTAAGACCAATACAAATAATTTTTGAAGGCCTTGCAACCGCAGAACCTAGACGAACTGAATCGCTTACTTCTGGTAAAGATGGATTGCTTTTTAATGCTTCTTCTAATTTCTTTAATCCGTCATTTTCAAAAAATGCTTCGTTGTAATCTGTTGTTACGATAGACGAAACGTCATATCTTTTATCATTTAGAAGAATTCCTGGTTTTTCTTTTCCTTCTTCTCCGAATCTAATAAGTTTCATATTCTTTCTTTTTAGTTTTTTTGGCCACGAATTGCACTAATTGCTCGAATTTTTCTTCTCATTCTTAATTAAAAAATTTGTGGAAATTCGTGGCTATATTATTTTTTTAATTATTCAATTTAATAAATCCGCCGTCAATTGGGTAATCAGACCCTGTAATGAAAGACGATTCGTCGCTGCAAAGGAACAAGGCCAAAGTAGCAATTTCTTCTGGTTTTCCCATACGGCCGATTGGCTGTGACTGTGATAATTTTTCGAAGATTTCTTCTTCTTTTCCTGGATAATTTTTAGAAATAAATCCGTCTACAAACGGCGTATGAACTCGCGCCGGAGAAATAGAATTACATCTGATTTTATCATGAAGATAATCTCTCGCAACCGATAATGTCATTGCCATAACCGCGCCTTTTGCAGTAGAATAAGCAAAACGATCTGGAATTCCAACCCAGCAAGCAATTGAAGCTAAATTTAAAATTACACCACCGCCAGCATTTTTTAAAGCCGGAACAGCAGCATGAAGGCAATTGTAAACACCTTTTACATTTACATTCATAATACGGTCAAAGTCAGATTCAGAAGTTGTGTCAACTTTACCAACGTGTGCGATTCCTGCATTGTTTACCAGAATATGAATGTTTCCGATTTTATCAAAAGCAGCTTTTACATTTTCGTGATTCGAAACGTCGCAGGCGTGAGCAAAAACGCTTCCGCCAGCTGATTTTATTTCTTCAACAGTTTCTTTTGCAGATTCTTCTGTAAGTTCTAAAATATGAACTTCTGCTCCCTGCTTAGCAAATAAAACCGAAATCGCTCTTCCAATTCCGCTTCCGCCGCCAGTAATAATTGCTTTTTTATTTTGTAATGAAAACATACTATATGTATTTAATAATTTATTTTTAGTTTGAAATGATGCTATAAAGATACGCCGCGTTTCCACGGAATAAAATCGTCCTGATTTAATTGTACCGCTTTCGGAATAATTTCGCCGCTGGCCGCTTTGATGCAATATTCTAAAATTTCCTCGCCCATTTCTTCAATAGATTTTTCACCGCTGATAATTGGTCCGCAGTCAATATCAATAATATCGCTCATTCTTTTTGCCAAAACAGAATTCGTCGCTACTTTAATAACCGGACAAACTGGGTTTCCTGTTGGCGTTCCTAATCCTGTTGTAAACAAAATAAGTGTTGCGCCAGAAGCTGCTTTTCCTGTTGTAGCTTCCACGTCATTTCCTGGTGTACAAACCAAACTTAATCCCGGTTTTGTAACCAATTCGGTATAATCTAAAACATCAATTACAGGAGAAGTACCGCCTTTTTTGGCAGCTCCTGCACTTTTTATAGCATCGGTAATTAAGCCGTCTTTTATATTTCCCGGAGACGGATTCATGTGAAAACCTGATCCTACTTTATGCGCCAGTTCATCATAAGATTCCATTAAATCAATAAACTTTCTCGCTTTATCTTCGGTAACACAACGATCAATTAGATTTTGTTCTGCACCGCATAATTCCGGAAATTCAGCCAGAAGAATTTTTCCGCCTAAAGCAACCACCAAATCAGAAGTATAACCTACAGCAGGATTTGCAGAAACACCGCTGAAACCATCGCTTCCGCCGCATTTTACACCAATGCATAAATCGCTTAATGGCGCGTCTGTTCTTTCGTATTTATTGATTTCGATTAAACCTTCAAAAGTTTTTTTGATGGCATTTGTAATCAAAACTTCTTCGCTTTCCGTTTGCTGCTGTTCAAAAATAAACAACGGTTTGTCGAATTCAGGATTTTGTCTTTTTACATCATTTACAAAATCCTGAACTTGTAAATGCTGGCATCCCAAACTCAATAAAGTAATTCCACCCACATTTGGATGATTGGCATAAGAAGCCAATAAAGCGCTCAAAGTAGAAGCGTCCTGACGTGTTCCGCCACAACCGCCTTGATGATTTAAGAATTTAATTCCGTCCACATTTTCAAAAACACGTTTGTTTTTTGGTGTCGGATTCAATTCAATATTAATATCGTTGATGTCATTTCCGTTCAAATAACCTTCCAACAATTCGTGTGTAAATTGATTGTATTTGTCGGTTACTGCATAACCCAATTGTTTGTGCAAAGCTTCTTTGATAACGTCAAGATTTCTGTTTTCACAAAAAACAGTCGGAACAAAAAGCCAGTAATTGGCCGTACCAACGCGTCCGTCTTTTCTTTTATAACCTTTAAAAGTTCTGTTTTCAAATTTAGAAACATCCGGCGCATTCCATTCGTAAGAAGCATTTCTATACGCGTACGGATCTGCTGCGTGTTTTAGATTTTCGGTTGTCATTAAACTTCCTTTTGCCACATCGCACTGCACTTTTCCAACCAAAACACCGTACATATTTACTTCTTCTCCCTGCTTCATATCCTGCATGTAAAACTTGTGTTTTGCTTTGATGAGGTCTTGCAAAATGTAAGCTTCAGATTCAAAAGAAATGGTTTCGCCTTTTGGTAAATCGGTTAAGGCAACCAAAACATTGTCATCCGGATGCAGTTTTACAACTAACTTTTTTGTTTTATTCTCTAACATATGGTGTTATTTTATCATTCTTTTTATTCCATTTTGTGATTTTACAAACGATTTAATTCGTTGATTTTCTCTACAATTTGGGCAATAAACGAAGAATAAAATTAAACAATATATAAATTGGTTAATAGTCTAATATTATCCGTGTCTAATCTTTAATTATCTTTGCATTTATGAAATTGCAGCAAACTAAAATAACATCGTACTTAAACACAACGGTTTCGGTTTTAAATCGGGTTGAACCCTTTTTTCAGGCGCCGTTTCATTCGCATCCCGAATTGGAATTGGTCTATGTAAAAGAGAGTTTTGGTAAACGAATTATCGGCAATTCAGTTATGCCTTTTGAGCCGGGTGATATGGTTTTTTTGGGTGCCGATATTCCGCACGTCTGGCTGAATGACGAAATGTATTATCAGGGAATTTCAGATCTAAAAGCCAATTCTATTGTTGCTTATTTTAGTAAAGATATTTTTGGACCGGCCTTTTATGATTTAAAGGAAACGCAGAAAATCAACGAACTTTTTTTTCAGGCAGGAAAAGGAATTTCCATTACTGGAAAAACCAATAAACAGCTGGCAAAAAAATTAGAGAAGTTAGTTCTTAAAAAAGACTTTGAAGTAATTGTTGGGCTTTTCGAAATTTTATCGATTCTTTCTGAAAGTCAGGATAAGGTTTACATTAATGATGAGGTTTATTCTTTAATGCACGAAGAACCAAAAGCCGACAGACTTTCGGAGGTTTTTCAATATGTAAATAAAAATTACAAGAAGAATATTTCATTAATCGAAATTGCCGCTGTCGCGAATATGACACCAACATCTTTCTGCAGAATGTTTAAACTTAAAACCAAAAAAAACTTTGTAGATTATCTCCACGAAATCCGAGTTTCCAACGCTTGCCGACTTTTACTAGAAACCGACAAAAGTATGTCTGAGATTGCTTATGAATGCGGGTATAAAACGGCTTCGAATTTTAATAAGCTTTTTAAAAAATGTAAAGGAATTACGCCGACTGATTTTAAGAATAATGCGCAGATAAATTAATTTTTGCCACAGATTAAAAAGATTTTTTATACCTAGTCCTGTCAGGCTGAGCGAAGTCGAAGCTCACGTCCAATTGGGGCGCCCTTCGACTTCGCTCAGGGTGACAAATGTGAGGAAAAAAGTTACCACGAATTACGCAAATTCACACAAATTTTTTAATTCAAAAAAGAAAAAAAATTCGAGAAATTAGTGTAATTCGCGGCAAAAAAAAATTAAATAGAACGATCCAAATGCGTGTAACCGCCATCAACATAAATAAGTTGTCCGGTTGTATGGCTTGATTTTTCTGAAAGAAGAAAAACAACCATATTGGCAATTTCTTCCGCAGTTGTCATTCTGTTTTCTAATGGAATATTTTGTGTGATCGAAGCTAATTTTTCGTCACGGTTTTCAAAAGTATTAATCCAGGTTTCGTAAAGCGGTGTAAAACATTCTGCCACAATTACGGCATTTACACGAATGCTGTATTTTAATAATTCAACCGCCCATTCTCTGGTTAAAGCATTTCTTCCACCATTTGACGCAGCATAAGCAGAAGTACCGCCCTGTCCAGTTTCTGCAGTTTTAGAACCGATGTTTACAATTGCGCCTTTTGATTCTTTTAGATATGGAAGAGCGTACTGCGCCATTAAATAATAATGAACCAAATTTTTATGTAATGATGCTGCAAAGTCTTCATAATTTCCGTTTTCTAAACCAACGCCGTCATTTACGCCTGCGTTGTTTACCAATCCGTCGATTCTGCCGCATTTTGCAATAATGGCGTCGATTGCTTTTTTGCAATCTTCGGGTTTTGTTAAATCGGCTACGGTTTGAAAAGCTTCTTTTCCGCTTGCTTTTATTTCTTCGACAGCTTTAAGATTATCATTTTCGTTACGGCCAACGATAAACGGAATTGCATTTTCTTCGGCAAGAACTTTGCAAATTCCTAAACCAATTCCTTTTGCGCCTCCGGTAACGATAATGATTTTTTGGGTTAATGATAACTGCATGATATTATAATTTGAAATTGTTTAAGCTGATGTTTTTTTGTGCAACCGATTTAAAGGATTAAGAAAATCACGCTAAATCTGCCAAATCTGCGAGAGTAAAAAATGTTGCCACGAATTACACTAATTTTCACGAATTTATTTTCTACCATGATTGTAAAAATTTGTGCTAATTAGTGTAATTAGTGGCAAAAAAATAAACTCAGATACTCTTTAAAATTTTTACAGCTGTTGTTTTTATCAAACAACAGCTGTAAAGTAGAGAGAATTGAACTAAATTAATTACCAGAATTTCACGTAAAGTGCAATAATAACCAATAATGTAATTACGATTAAAACTGTTGTTTGTGGTTTTACGGTAAACATTCCCGGTTCTGTTTCAAATGCTTTTGGATTTACTTTTGGTCCAGCAAAACTCATCAAGATCATTACAAGCATTGTAAAGAAGAATGATAATCCCATACAAATGTGGAACGGAATCTCGAAAGCTCCTTTTCCGTTAGGGTAAGCGGTGTATAAAAGTGTGTCGTTTCCAAATAACATTGGAGCATATTCATTGAATAAAACTGATAATGCAAATCCTAAAATTACACCCACGATAGCAGCTGCTCCAGTAGTTCTTTTCCAGAACATACCTAAGAAGAACATTGCGAAAACTCCCGGGCTAATAAATCCTGTGTATTTCTGAATGTAAGTGAAACCACCAACACCACCAATGCCTAAGATGTCATTCCAAGTAAATAAAACAGCCAAAAGCATTGCAGCAAAAACTGCGATACGACCAATGTTTACTTGTTGTTTTTCACCCGCTTCTTTTTGGATGTATTTTTTATGAATATCTAATGTGTAGATTGTAGAAATACTGTTTACTTTTCCGGCCAAAGAAGCTACAATTGCAGCTGTAAGAGCAGCAACAGAAAGTCCTTTTAAACCTGTTGGCAAGAAAGTTAATACTGCAGAATAAGCACCATCTTTTCCTCCAACTAGTTGAGGTAAATGTCCGTTTGTGTATAAAACATAAGCAGCAATACCAGGAAGCATTACGATAAGTGGCATTAATAATTTTAGCATACCAGCAAATAAGATACCTGTACGAGCGGTTTGTAAATCTGCTCCAAGTGCTCTTTGCGTAATGTATTGGTTACAACCCCAATAGTTTAAGTTGATAATCCAGATACCAGCAAGGTAAGATAACAATCCAGGGAAAGTTAAATATTTATCGATATCCAATTGAGAAGAAGTTGCTGTAGGTTTTGGAATAATCATTTTGAAATGCTCTGGAGCTTCTCTCATTAAAACTTTGAAGCCTTCGATTGCATTTTCTCCCACTCCAAAATATTGTCCAACAGTTGTTAGGGCGATATAAGAAGTTACTAAACCTCCGATAATTAAAACCGCAACCTGAATAACGTCTGTATAAGCTACAACTTTCATTCCTCCAAGAGAAATAAATAAAGCAAAAACAGCTAAACCAACCATAATTATGTGAAGATATTGTCCTCCCGCAAGACCGTTAATAGCAACTGCTCCTAAATAAAGGATAGAAGTTAAGTTTACAAAAACGTATAAAAACAACCAGAATACTGCCATAATCAACGCAGTAGATTCGTTATAACGTGTTTTTAAGAATTGAGGCATGGTATAAATCTTATTTTTAAGATATACCGGAATAAACCAAACTGCAACAATAATAAGAGCAATAGCTGCAAGCCATTCGTAAGCCGCAACAGCAATTCCTAAAAAGAAACCTTCACCACTCATTCCGATGAATTGTTCTGCTGATATATTAGATGCGATTAAAGAAGCTCCAATAGCCCACCAAGTTAGATTTCCTTCAGCAAGGAAATAAGCTTTGGCATCTTGTTCGTCTTGTTTTCGTTTGCGATAAACAGTGTAACCGTAGACCGAGACTACGATGAAATAAATAATAAAAACCGCATAATCTGCGAAAGCGAGGTTCTGGTTCATTGTTAGTAATATTTTAAAAAATTAGTATAGGTGATTGTTTGTTTAAAATTTGGTTTAATAAATATTTATTTTAAAAATTTCAAAACTATAATTTTATCGTTTATGTTGATTTAAAATGAGATATGTGTTTTTATTCTGTTATTTTTTTATGAAAATAAGAGCGAAAGCCAAAAGTATAATAAAAAATTATAAATCCGCGCTTTACAAATGTGTTTTTTACATTTGTAGTTTAATTATTCTGTTAAATTTTGACCTTCATTTTCAAAAAAATAAAATTTAACCCATTTTTACTAAACTCTTATAATGTACTTCAGATTGTTGTCTTAAAATTTCGGCACTTTTTTCAGGTGTAATATCACGCTGCGATTCTCCTAACATTTCATAACCAACCATGAATTTTTTAACCGTTGCCGATCTTAACAATGGCGGATAAAAATGCATGTGAAAATGCCATTCCGGATGCTCAAAACCGTCTGTTGGCGATTGATGAATTCCAGAAGAATACGGAAATGAAGTGCTGAATAAATTGTCGTATTTTGTAGTTAACTGCTTTAGAATTTTCGCGAAAGCGGTACTTTCTTCGTCAGTAAAACTGGTAATTTTGTTAACCGCTCTTTTGCTCACAATCATAGTTTCGTAAGGCCAGATTGCCCAAAACGGAACAAGCGCCACAAAATGATCGTTTTCGATTACGATACGTTCTCCAGATTTTAATTCGGCCTGAACATAATCTTCCAAAAGTGTTCTTTTGTTTTTGTCGTAATAAGATTTTAAGCTGTTTTGTGTTTTCTCAACCTGAGTTGGTAAAGAAGACTGTGCCCAGATTTGTCCGTGCGGGTGCGGGTTACTGCAACCCATTACACTTCCTTTATTTTCAAAAATCTGAACGTGGTTGATGTATTTTATATTTCCTAAATCGGTATATTCTTTCTGCCAGGTTTTAATGATATTTTCGATTCCTTCAATTTCCATTTCTGGTAAAGTAAGATCGTGTCTTGGCGAAAAACAAACTACTCGCGAAATTCCCTGTTCGGGTTTTGCTTTAAAAAAAGTATGTTTGATATCTTCTTCAAAAATAATTTCGTCCTGCTTCATAGCAGCAAAATCATTTTCGAATACAAAACTGTTTTCGTAAGCCGGATTATTTACTCCGTTTGCACGAACATTTCCCGGACATAAATAACAGGTTGGGTCGTACTTTGGTAAAGTCTCGGTAGAAATAGTTTCGTTTTGTCCCTGCCAAGGACGTTTTGCACGATGCGGTGACACCAAAACCCATTCGTTTATTAATGGATTGAAACGTCTGTGCGGATCTTCGTTAATGTCAAAGTTTTTCATTGTAATGGTAGTGGTATTAAAGTAATGTTGTTCCGTTTGAGATTTTTACATCATAAAATTTTAACTCGATCCCAAATGTATCTAAATAAAGATTTGAAAACTTACTTTTAACCTCATTTTCATGTCCTTTTTTGATTAAATTAATTGTGCAGCCGCCAAAACCGCCGCCCATTAAACGAGAACCAATTATCGCATTATCAGCTTTTGCGGTATCTACAAGCATGTCTAGCTCTTCGCAGCTCACTTCATATTCTTGCGATAAACCATAATGCGTTTCAAAAAGTAATTGTCCTAAAAGTTCTATATTTCCTTTGTCCAAAGCATCACAAGCTTTAATAACCCGGTTAATTTCTTTCACAACAAAATGTACTCGGCTAAAAACTTTTTCGCTCATTTTGTCCTGAAGGCTTACTACTTGTTCTTCAGTACAATCCCTAAAACTTTTTACAGCTGGGAAATGAGATTTAATGATTGCTAAACCTTCTTCGCATTCAATTCTTCTTGTATTATATTCTGATGTAAAAAGCGAATGTTTTACATTACTGTCCATCAAGATCAAAGAATAATCTTTGAAATCTGCATTGTGATATTCGTATTCTAAAGTATTGCAGTCTAATTTGATTACTTTATTTTCAAGACCATGTACGCTCGAAAACTGATCCATAATACCGCAGTTAATACCAACCCAGTGCTCTGCTTTTTGTCCTAATAATGAAATTTCTTTTTTACCAATTTCTAAATCAAAAAGAGATGCAATTCCGAAAATCGTACCGCATTCTAACGCTGCAGAAGATGATAATCCAGATCCAACCGGAATATTACTGCTGAAAACACAATTAAAACCTTCAAAAGAAAAACCATTGTCCTGTAATTGTTTGATTACGCCGCGAATGTAATTCGTCCAGACAGCATCGCTCAATTTTATTTCCTGCGTTAAATCAATTTCAAATTCTTCATTTAAATCAATAGCAATGATTTTAGATTTTTTTGAATTGCTTTTTTCGAAAGCAAAACAAATTACTTTGTCAATTGCAGCCGGTAAAACATAACCATCATTGTAGTCAATATGTTCGCCGATAATATTAATTCTTCCCGGAGAAAGAACCACTTTTTGAGGAGCAGCTCCAAAAGATTTTTCAAAAAAAGCAGTTGTATTTTGTATTAAAATAGCATTCATTATAGTATAGTTGTGATAGTATTTTTGGTGAGTTTATTAAGCGATATTTTCAAATTTGTAAATCGTTTTTTGAGAATACTGCTCTCCTTTTTTCAGAACAGCATTCGGAAAATGTTCTTGATTTGGTGCATCTGGAAAATTTTGAGTTTCAAAACAAATCCCGCTTTGAGCATTGTAATCAATGTTTTCTTTTCCTTTTAAAGTATTAAAACAATTTCCTCCAACATATATATGAACGCTTGGCTGATCGGTGTAAACATTCATCTGCAAATTGTTTTTTGAACTGATTAATTTTGCAGCAATTTCATTTTTAGAGTTAATTACAAAAGAATTGTCAATCGGGAACGGACATTTTTTTGCTGTTCTAAAATCGAATTCATGATTGGTTAAATCTGTAAAATTTCCTGTCGGAATATTGTTTGCATCTGTTTCCAGCATTTTAGCGGCTTTGATAAACATTTCCTGATCTAAAACCGTAGAATCATGACCATTTAAATTAAAATAACTGTGATGCGTTAAGTTAATAACCGTATCTTCTGTAGAGGTCGCTTTGTATTCTAATTTTAATTCGTTTTGTTCCGTTACCGTATACGTTAAGTAAACGTGCATTTCGCCTGGGAAATTTTCGTCTAAATCTTCGCTTAAAAGACCAAAAGTAATAGACGGATTTTCGCCAGTTGTTATATCTGTAACCTGCCATGCTTTTCTTCCAAAACCAAAAGGACCGCCGTGCAGGGTATTTCCGTTATTATTTCCGGTAAGTTGAAACGTTTTATTATTTAAAGTAAAAGAAGCATTATGAATTCTTCCGGCATAACGGCCAACTGTAGTTCCAAAATAAGGAGCGCTTGGCAGATTATAAGAATCTAAATAAGACTGAAGATTATCAAAACCTAAAACAACATCTACCAGTTTACCATCAGAAAGCGGTACTTGCAAAGAAGTTACCGTTGCGCCATAATTGATAACCTTAAGTTTCATTCCGTTTTTGTTCGCCAATTCAAAAGAATAAATTTCTTCATTATCAGGCATTAAACCAAACAATTTAGAACTAGATTGGTTCTGTAAATGCGATATGTGTTTTAATTTCATAATATTTTTACCAAAAATGAAATCCAAAAATAGAAACATTTGTTATAAAGACATACCAGTACCCACCAGTTTTTGTATCTTGCACAAAAAATTTAATTTTTATGAATGTAATTTCTGTACAAAATAATATAGGACTTCCAAAATATAGGCAGATAATTCTTTCAATAGAGAAAGCAATCGAAGAAGAAAAGTTAATAAAAGGCGATCGGCTTCCGTCGGTTAATAAAGTCTGTCTGGCGTATTCTATATCGCGCGATACGGTTTTGCTGGCGTACGAAGAACTCAAAAAAAGAGGGATTATTTATGCCATTCCCGGAAAGGGTTATTACGTGAAAAGCATTGAAATCACTATAAGACAGAAGGTTTTCTTATTATTTGATGAATTAAATATTTTTAAAGAAGACATTTATAATTCGTTTTTAAAACACATCGGAAAAGATGTCCAGGTTGATATTTTCTTTCACCATTTTAATATTCAGGTTTTCAAAAAACTCGTAAATGACAGTAACGGAAATTATACGAAATATATAATTATGCCGACGGACTTAAATGATGTGACAGATTTGATAAAAACCCTACCAGTAAATGATGTAATTATACTAGATCAGACCAATCCGGAGCTAAATATGTATCCTGCGATTTATCAAAATCATCAAAAAGATATTTTTGAAGGACTGCTTAAAGCAAAAAAAGGATTGAATAAATACAAAAAACTGATTTTGATTTTCCCTGGTTTTAGAGAACCACTTGGTATGAAACTGGGTTTTGAGGCTTTTTGTGAGAAATATAATTTTGAAAATGAAATTATCACAGAATTTACCAATCGCGAAATAACGCAAGGAGATTTGTATGTGATTCCGAATGATCGGGATTTGGTTCGCGTGATTGAAAATGCCGGAAATCAGAATTTAAAACTAGGAAGCGATTTTGGAATTATCTCCTACAACGAAACGCCGCTAAAGAAGATTGTCGCCAACGGAATTACAACTATTTCTACTCATTTTGAATTGATGGGAAAGATCCTTGCCGACATGGTTTTAAACGGTACAAAAGAGCAAATAGAAAACAAATCGTCATTAACAATGCGGCGTTCTCTTTAAAATTTTTAATTAGTGTTTTTTGCTTATGATTGTTTATATCACAAGTAAAATTATTTTTATCGGGTAAATCAATACATTATTTGTAAAAAAAATAAGAATACATTTTTTGGTTTTGTAAAACAATTTTGCTTACATTTGCAAATGTAAATTTTACACTTATTTTATTTGTTTGGTTTCCAAATTTTATAAAACGGCTTAAATAAGGAAAGATTTAGTTATTTAATTAGTAGTTTATTGAAGAAAAAAAACCCTAAAAGCTGTACACTTTCAGGGTTTTATTTTTTTAAGAGAGTTTTCTTTTCCCGCAGACTTAGGAGATTTTTTTAGAGAGTTTTCTTTTCTCGCAGATTTTGCAGATTTAGGAGATTTTTTTAATCCGCTTAATCTGCAAAATCTGCGAGGGTTTTATTTTAAAAAAAATTATCAGCGAAAATCCCTTTAATCCGTACAATCTGTGGCCAAAAAAAAATTATAAATTCAACACAAAATCGTTGAGTAATTTTTCTTCGTATTTTTCTTTATTAAAAGTATACAGATAAGATCCTTTTCTGGAAGACTGCATATCTTTTTCATCCAGCTTATTTAAGATTTCTAAAGAATTGATTTTACTGATAAAGTTTCGTTTGTCTAATTCTTTACTCAAAATCGCTTCGTATAATTCTAATAACTGACGCATTGTAAATTTTTCCGGCAGTAATTCAAAACCAATTGGTTTTATAGAAGTTCTGTAACGAAGTCTTCTCACGGCGTAATGCACCATTTCGTCGTGGTCAAAAATTAATTTTGGCATATCGTTTATACTAAACCATTCTGCGTGGTAATTCTGGATCATTTCGGCATTGTGGTTCTCAATATTAATCAAGGCATAATACGAAACCGAAATGGTTCTTTCTACAGGGTCACGATCAATATCACTGTAAGCATACAACTGCTCCATATATATATCGTTTAAACCTGTATATGTATTTAAAATTCTAATGGCAGCATTGTCTAGCACTTCATCACGCTTTAAAAACCCTCCGATCAAAGACCATTTTCCCTTTTCTGGGGCAAAATCTCTTTTAATCAAAAGTATTTTCAATCCTTGGTGGTCGAACCCAAAAATGATACAATCTACCGCTAATAAAACCTTATCGGCAGAGCTATAACTGTTTAGCATATTCTGTTTTTTGTTTGTAAATATATAAACTTCCTAATATGTTTCATAATTTATTAATGTAGATTTTACACTTACATTAATTAGATATTCAAAAATACAGTTAAAAAAAATAATTTTTAATAAAAAGTGACGCCGAAATTTTTTTATGATCTTTTTAAGACAAAAACAGGACAGTTACAGGACACTATTTTTAAAAAAATTATTCGAAATTAATAAATCTAAAACAAAAACAAAGTATTTTACTACAAAAAAATAATTTTATTTCTTTTAAAATTATAAAAAAAAGACAAATTTTTCTTAACAATTTTTAGTTGCATTTTTTTGATTAAAAAGTGGTGTTTAGATAAAAAGTGTAAATTTTACACAATTAACTTTCAAAAAAGTCCTCGCTTTTTGAAAATAACGCTAAATTTTTAAATGTCAAAAACACACTTAAATTACGATATGCGTTTTTTTTCTTCACTTTTTTTGTGATATTAATTTGTTTAGCACTTTTTTTTTTATTTAAATTTACAAATGTGAAAACAACACTTATAACCACAGACTAACCAACCTTAAACCAACCAATATGATAACAAACCAAAGATTATCTTTTTATTGCAATTTTTTATTGCCTAAAAAAGAATGGCTTATAGCATTCTTTATGCTATTATTTTCTGTTAATGAAATGTCGGCTCAAGGCAGAGTAATTACCGGAGTTGTTACCTCGGCACAAGACCAATTACCATTGCCGGGTGTTAACATTATGATCAAAGGAACCAAAACTGTTTCTACAACAGGTTTTGATGGAGAATATTCGATTAAAGCATCACCAAACGATGTTTTAGTTTTTTCATTTATAGGATTTCAAAATAAAGAAATAACACTAGGAAATCAATCTAAAGTGGATGTCGCATTAAACGAAGACACTAACAAACTAAACGAGGTAGTTGTTATTGGTTACGGAACGCAAAAGAAAGCAGATTTGACTGGATCTGTAAGTGTTGTAAACATGGAATCTGCTAAAAAGACAGTAACGTATGATGCTGCAAAAATGCTTCAGGGACAAGTTCCGGGCGTTACCGTGCAGTCGTCTGGAGAACCGGGAGGTTTTGTAAACATCAAAATTAGAGGGATAACTTCTTTTACAAACAACAACCCTCTTTTTATTATTGATGGAATTATGGTGGATGCTCCTTACGATTTTGCTCCGGGAGAAATTGAATCTATGCAGGTGCTTAAAGATGCATCTTCTGCCGCAATTTATGGAGTTCGCGGTGCCAATGGAGTTGTAATTATTACGACTAAAAAAGGAAAAGCGGGCAAAATGGAAGTTAAATTTAAGTCTATTGTTGGTCTTCAGAACGTAGCAAAAAAATGGGATGTAACAGACCGTGCGGGTTATCAGAAAATTACAAGCGAAGCAGAACGTAACAGAGATATTCGTGCTGGAGTTGCGGTAAGTATTGCACCGGGAAATGATCCTACAAGTCCTTCGTATATTTCTAATGTTAACACAGACTGGCAGAAAGAAGCGCTACAGACAGGAGTTGTTCAAAATCAAGCACTGACTTTTACAGGAGGCGCAGATAATATCGCATATAATTTTAATGTTGATTATTTTAAAAACACCAGCTACATTAGAACACCTCAGGATTATGAGAGATTGTCGACAAATTTGAATTTGAATGGAAAAAAAGGAAAATTCAAATACGGCGTAAAAATGGGTTATACCCAATCTGATAAAGAAATTTTTAATGAATACAATGTTGGTCAAACGGTTATCAGTGATATTTTAGGAGCAGTTCCAACAATGCCCGTTTATGATGCTAATAGACTTGGCGGTTACGGAGGAACAGACAATTTGACGCAGAGAGCCATTTCGATGAATCCAATCGGATACAATAATCTTATAGAAAACAGCGGTAAAAGAAATCGTTTCCTAGGTGATGTCTGGGGAGAAATTGAGATCGTAAAAGGTCTTAAATATAAACTTGATATAAGTTACGACAGAACCGACTGGGAAAACAGAAAGTTTATTCCGCCAAGTGATTTAGGCTGGTATTACATTACGACAAATGACGAAGCATCATTAGATATTACAACCGGAAATGAACTAAGAACATTTTTGAATAATATTCTAACTTATGAAGTTTCTCTTGGCAAACATAAATTTGACGCTTTAGCCGGATGGATTCAGGAAAGACGAGACAATCATAGTATTACAACAAGAGGTGTTGGTTATGAACCGGGCGAAATCAGCATGCTCCAGTATGCAGACGCAAGAAATGCTTCAGAATATAAATTTACTATTACGGGAATCTCATACATCAGCAGATTAAATTATTCTTTTGATGACCGCTATTTAGTTCAGGCAAATTTTAGACAAGACAAAACCTCACTTTTTAGCAAAATAAATAACTCAGCAAATTTCTATTCTTTTTCTGGAGGATGGAAAATCAGCAACGAGAAATTTATACACTTACCATCTTGGGTTAGCAACATTAAACTTAGAGGAGGTTACGGAACAATTGGTAACAATACAATTCCGCAATACTTTTTTGCATCAACAGTAAACAGCTTTGCAGGTTATGATTTTAATAATGCATTAGCTCCGGGAACAACTGTAGTAAGTGCAGTAGATCCAAATGTGCACTGGGAAAAAACATCTAGTACAAATGTGGGATTGGAATTAGGATTCTTAAATAATGATTTACAATTTACGGCAGAATATTTCATGAAGAAATCAACTGATTTATTATTGGGAGTGCCAATTCCGTATTCTACAGGAGCTTTTCCGGCCAATATCACAACCAATGCAGGATCGATGCAAAACTCAGGTGTTGAATTTACAGCATCTTACAGCAATCACCACAACAAATTTAAATATGATATTTCTGGGAACTTTGGAACTTTAAAAAATGAGGTTACAAAAATCGGAATAAACGGTAACCCAATTTATGGAGCCGTTTCTAAAACCGAAGTAGGAAGATCTGTAGGCGAAATGTTTGCTTGGGAAGCTATTGGTATTTTTCAAAACGCGGCTGAGGTAGCTTCTTCTCCAACCCAAACTGGTGCAGCTCCGGGTGATGTTAAATTTAGAGATGTAAATAATGATGGCAAAATTACAGATGCCGACAGAACTTTTCAGGGTGTAACAATTCCTAAATACGGTTTTGGGTTAAATTTTAGCGCTTCGTATTCAAACTTTGATTTCTCTATGTTTTGGCAGGGAGCCGGAGGCAATAAAGTGTTTAATGCTATGTATCGTAATTTGATGATTGGACAATATACAAATCATCACACAGACGAATTGAATTATTGGACACCTACAAACACAAATACAAATGTTCCAGCGCCAGTTATTGGTGATCCTAATGGAAACAGCAGAGATTCTAACAGATTCATCGAAAGCGGTGATTATGTTAAGTTACAAACCATGGAAATTGGTTATAACATTCCTTTAAAAGATAAATTCATTCAAAAAGCAAAAGTTTATCTAAACGGTCAAAACCTATTGATTATTTCAAAGTATAAAGGTTACGATCCAGACTTTAACAGCGAAGGATTGATCTCAAGAGGATATGATGCAGGATCTCTTCCTAATCCAAGAACAATTTCTTTAGGAGTAGAAGTAAATTTCTAAACTGGTTTAACCCATTAAAAAAGTATTAAAATGAAATATAAAATATTTAACTATATAACAGTTTTCTTTTCTGTGGCTTTGGTAACAACAAGCTGTGTGGAGAACGAAGACTTAGAACAACTGGATCCTAATAATAATGCAGTAGATTCTTTCTGGAAAACAGATGCAGATGCAATTCAGGGTGTAAACGCAGCTTACGGAAGTTTACTAACAGATGGAACTTACATGAGAAGTACACCATTATTATTAGATGCCAGAGCAGACGATGCGCGTACAAACAGCCCTTGGGGATCTATGTACAATGCGGGTCATTTTAACTCTAATGTGGCAGATGCCGCTATATACGGCTGGGCTTATGAAACGTATTATCAGGGAATTTATCGTGCCAATCAGGTTTTAGAAAAAGTTCCGGATATCGCAATGGCAGATACTGCACTTAAAAATAGAATTTTAGGACAAGCGTATTTTCTAAGAGGATTATACTTTTTTCACGCTGTAAACTTGTTCAAAAGTGTACCATTGCCAACAGAACTTGCTGTTTATTATCCTCAAAAAACAAATGAAGAAGGATGGGCACAAGTTATCTCTGATTTTAAAACCGCAGCAGAATTATTACCAACTTCTTATGCTGGCGTAACAGGATTAGATGCAGGCCAAAAAGGCCGTGCTACAAAAGGTGCAGCTTTAGGATATTTAGGAAAAGCGTATTTATTTACTAAAGATTTTGCAAATGCTAAAACGACTTTTAAACAAGTAATAGATCTTGGAGTTTATTCTTTAGTACCCAATTACCGTGACAACTTTACAACAGCAAATGAAAATAATCTGGAATCTCTTTTTGAAGTTCAATTTAGCAGAGATGCCGGCGGAGTTGATTTAGGCTGGGGCGGTGCGCCTGCTTCTGGCTGGGGAAAAACATCTGCGAGAGCAATCACCTATGCACCAAGAGCTTTTGGATGGACAGACGTGCAGCCGTCTTGGACATTGTTTAATGAATTTCATGACGAAAAAACAAAAACAGGAGATCTTGATCCTCGTTTAGACGCCACAATGTTCTATAACAAACCGGGAACCAAATTATACGGTAAAGATTTTGCCACATTCTACGCCTCAAGTCCGGCAGATTTAAATGATATTTTCTGTAGAAAATACCAAAATTCTGATGGAGAATTTGCAGACGAATACGATTGGCGTTCTGGAATCAACGAGCGTTTATTACGTTACGCCGACATTCTGTTAATGTATGCAGAAACTTTAAACGAAACAGGAGATACTCCGGGAGCTTACACTTATATTCAAATGGTAAGAAACAGAGTTGGACTTCCAGATTTGGCAGTTACAAAACCGGGAATGACACAAGCACAAATGAGAGAACAAATTGGTCACGAAAGATTCTTAGAATTCCCGCTTGAAGGACACCGTTTTGATGATATCCGTCGTTGGGGATGGCTTCAGGATGCAGCCAAATTGGCTTGGTTAAAAACAAGAGATGCAGAATTTAATTCTTATACAGCAGGAAGAGAATATTATCCAATTCCGCAATTAGAAATGGACAATAATCCCGGAACCAAACAAAACGACAGTTATTAAAAATAAAATATTTATTTGAGTTAGTTAGAATACCTGATATCATGTGGAGGCTTAAAAATCTTCACATGATATTGTAACATAAAACCACTATGAAAAAAACACTCTTAATCACATTTCTATTTGCCCTTTGTAATCAAGCGAATTTTGCTCAAAATCAGACCACAGTTATTGCTGTAAAAAACAATGCTGATGCTCCAACAATCAACAAAAATATCTACGGACATTTTGCCGAACATTTGGGACGCTGTATTTACGGCGGATTTTTTGTTGGAGATACTTCGAAAATTCCAAACACAAAAGGAGTTAGAAATGATATTGTTAAAGCTTTAAAAGAATTAAAAATTCCAAACCTAAGATGGCCGGGCGGATGTTTCGCCGATACGTACCATTGGAAAGACGGAATTGGACCGCAACAAGAAAGACCAACTATTGTAAACAAATGGTGGGGAGGCGTAACAGAAGACAACAGTTTTGGAACACACGATTTCCTTAATATGTGCGAACTTCTTGGCGCAGAACCTTATTTATCTGGAAACGTAGGAAGCGGAACCGTTCAAGAATTGGCTGACTGGGTTCAGTACACGAATTTCAGTGGAAAAAGTCCGATGAGTGATCTTCGTAAAAAGAACGGAAGAACAGAACCGTGGAAAGTTAAATTCTGGGGAATCGGAAACGAAGCCTGGGGTTGCGGCGGCAATATGACGGCAGAATATTATGCTGGAGAATACCGCAAGTTTGCCACATTTATGTCGGATTGGGAAAATACCGGCGGCATTACACGAATTGCATCTGGATCAAACAGTTCCGATTATAATTGGACAGAAGTTTTGATGAAAAACATTCCGTTAAATATGTTAGGCGGACTTGGAGTGCATCATTATGCTGTTATTAACTGGGAGAAAAAAGGAAGCGACAGAGATTTTTCTGAAGAAGGATATTTCAAAACTATGCAGTCTGCCCTAAAAATGGAAGAATTGGTTACCAAACATTCCGCTATTATGGACAAATACGATCCTGAGAAAAAAGTTGCCATGATTGTAGACGAATGGGGCGGATGGTACGATGTAGAAAAAGGAACAAATCCGGGATTTTTATATCAGCAAAACACCATGAGAGATGCCGTTTTGGCCGGAGCAACTTTAAACATTTTCAATAACCATGCAGAACGCGTTAGAATGGCAAACTTAGCGCAATGTGTAAACGTTTTGCAAGCTGTAATCTTAACAGACAAAGCAAAAATGATTACAACGCCAACCTATTCTGTAATGAAAATGTATGCTGTACATCAGGATGCTAAATTATTACCGGTAAGTTTTCAATCGCCATTATATACTTTTAATGGAGAAACACTTCCTGCAGTTTCAGCATCAGCATCAAAAGACAAAAGCGGCGCAGTTCATATTTCGTTAGTAAACATCGATGCAAAAAATAAAAATAAAATCGAAATTGATGTAAACGAACTTGGTGTTAAAAACTTCACAGCAACAATAATCACATCGGCCAAATTACAAGATTACAATTCATTCGATAATCCAAACAAAATTGTGCCAACAGTTTTTAAAGGTTTCGAAAACAAAAAAGGAAAACTTGAAATCACCATTCCTCCTTTCTCAGTGGTTGTTTTAGAAGGAAAATAAAAGGCAAAAAGATGAAAAGATCCAATTCGATTTTAAAAATAACCACTTACATAAGTCTGTTTTTTACAGCACTTACGGTTCTCAGCTGTTCCAGTGACGATCCAGCAAAGGACGAAACAGAACCGCCTGTAGTTACGCCGCCAGTTGTAGTCGTGCCAACTTTTCCCGGGCCAACGTATGCCGATAATTACACAGCAATATCAAGCTGGGGAAACAGAACACAATGGAATCTGGCCAACGTGCATGATCCAACGGTAGAAAAATCCGGAGACTATTATTATATGTATCAAACCGATGCATCGTACGGAAATGCGCACGAAGGCAACGGACATTTTTTCTACAGAAGATCAAAAGATTTAATCAATTGGGAATTTATGGGATCTTCTATGACAACAGCTCCGGCTTGGGTAAAAGATTCATTAAACAATAAAAGAGCCAGAATGAATCCGGCTCTTCCTCCAATAACAAATCCAAGTTATGGCTATTGGGCGCCGTGTGTGCGTAAAGTCGGCAATAAATTTAGAATGTATTACAGCATCGTAGTAACAAACCCAATTACAGGAACAGACACCAATACTTCTTGGTCAGAACGTGCCTTTATTGGTTTAGCCGAAACAGATGATTTAGCTTCAAACAATTGGACAGACAAAGGAATGGTGGTTTGTTCTGAACCAGACGGTGTAAAAAGTTATATTCGAAACGGAGGCAACGATTGGGACGCGTATTTTAAATTCAACGCCATAGATCCAAGTTTTATAGAAACTACGGAAGGCGAACAATATTTAATTTACGGTTCCTGGCATTCCGGAATTGCAGCTTTGAAACTAAATCCGACAACCGGAAAACCAGACAAATTAAAAACAATTGACGATTACGGAGTTAGAATTGCAGGACGCGGTAACGTAAACACAAACCGCTGGCAGGCACTTGAAGGCCCTGAAATTATCTACAATCCAGACACACAATATTATTATTTGTTTTTGGCTTATGATGAATTATCGGTGGCGTACAATACTCGTGTTGCGAGGTCAAAAAGTATTTTAGGCCCTTATCTAACGAATACAGGAATGAGCATTACAACAGGAGCAGAATGTTTCCCGATGATAACGCATCCGTATCAGTTTAAAAATCATACAGGCTGGGTTGGATTTTCGCATTGTGCCGTTTTTCAGAATCCAACAACCAAACAATGGTATTACGCATCACAAGCGCGTTTACCGGAAGGCGTAGCCGGAATCGCAGTTTCAAACGCAGTTATGATGGGACATGTTCACGGCATTCAATGGACAGAAGACGGCTGGCCGGTTGTAGAACCAGAACGTTATGCTGGAGTTCCAGCGACGACAATTGCAGAAGGAAGTTTGGTAGGAACCTGGGAACAAATTACGATGAATTATCAATACAAAACCATGCAGAAATCTGTAACCATTTATTTAACAGCAGACAAGAAAGTAAGCGGTGATGTAAACGGGGTTTGGTCGTACGATGCCACCAAAAAAATAGCAACTATAAACGGAGTAAAATGCAACGTAACAGATGCTTGGGATTGGGAAACAGCAACCAGAAAAGTAACCTTAAGCTACACAGGAATTAATGCAGCAGGATTACCAGTCTGGGGTAAAAAAGTGAATTAAAATAAAGTCAGATTAAAGGATTAGAAAAGAAAGAAATCAATTTAATCCTTTTAATCTGTGGCAAAAAATAACAAATAGAAATTCAGAACAATTTCAGCCTCACCGAAATCGAAGGTCAAACTTAAATTTCTTATATCACTTATATGGTTTACAAAAACATAAAATATGCCATTTCTACTTTAATGATGTTGATAGCTTCAACAACATTTGCGCAGGATATTGTCGTTCACGATCCCGTTGTCATCAAACAAAAAGACACGTATTATCTGTTTTGCACAGGTCACGGAATCAGTGTTTTTAGTTCTAAAGATTTAAAAAAATGGGATAAAGAAGCACCCGTTTTCAAAGACAAACCCGTTTGGGCAGATGGCGTTGCGGCCGATTTTAAAAATCATATTTGGGCGCCGGATATCTCATTTCATAACAATCAATATTATCTGTATTATTCCGTTTCCGCTTTCGCGAAAAATACATCGGCGATTGGCGTTGCGATCAATAAAACATTAGATCCAAAAGATAAAAACTTCAAATGGGTCGATCAGGGAATTGTGATTCAGTCACATCCAAATCGTGATATGTGGAACGCCATAGATCCGAATTTAGTTTTTGATGAAAACAATACACCGTGGTTATCATTCGGTTCTTTTTGGGAAGGATTAAAACTGGTAAAATTAAATCCAGATTTAAAATCGATTGCAGAACCACAGGAATGGCACACGATTGCCAAACGCAAAAGAACTTTCGAATTAGCAGATTCAGATCCGGGTGATGGCGCGCTTGAGGCTCCATTTATCTTTAAGAAAAACGGCTATTATTATCAATTTCTTTCTTGGGATTTATGCTGTCGCGGAGAAAAAAGCACCTATAAAGTGGTCGTAGGAAGAGCTAAAAATGTAACCGAACCTTATTTGGATAAAGAAGGAAAATCGTTAGCAGAAGGTGGTGGAAGCATTGTAGTTCAAGGCGACGAAAATTACTTTGGCGTAGGCCATAACAGCGCTTATACTTTTGATGGAAAAGATTATATTTTTTATCACGCCTACGAAAAGAAAACCAACGGAACGCCAAAATTGGTAGTAAAAGAAATGACTTGGGATGCCGATTTATGGCCCGTTTTAAAATAGAATATTCAAAATAATGAAAAAATATACTTTCCATATTATTACCATTTTCCTGTCATTTTTGATCTTTATTTCCTGTAAAGAGACCAAAAATGATGTCGTACAATCGTCTAAAACTTCGGCGATAAAAGTGGGTTATGAAATCGAACCCGTAAACATTCAGAATGTAAAATTGAATGATTCGTTCTGGCTTCCGATTATTAAAAGAGTGCAGGAAATTACGATTCAATACGCGATTCAGAAATGTAATGAAGAAGGCCGTTTTGAGAATTTCTTAATTGCAGGAAAACAAAAAACAGGAACCGTAAGAGGTGAAATGCCTTTTGACGATACCGACGTTTACAAAATAATCGAAGGCGCATCAAACACTTTAATCAGCGCACCAAATCCGAAATTAGAAAGAGTTTTAGATTCGTTAATTGCGATTGTAAAAATTGGTCAGGAAAAAGACGGTTATTTAACCACATGGAGAACTATAAATCCGGCAAAACCGCCTGCAAAATGGGTTCCAGTAATTGAAGGAAGACGCTGGGAATCGTTACAAATTAGTCACGAATGTTATAATGCAGGACATTTAATCGAAGCTGCGGTTGTACATTTTGAAGCTACAGGAAAAAGAAATTTCCTTGATATCGCCATCAAAAATGCCGATTTATTAGTGCGAACTTTTGGTGATAATCCAGGTCAGGTAAAAGGAGTTCCTGGGCATCAAATTGTAGAAACCGGTTTGATGAAATTGTATCAAATTACCGGAAACAAAGAGTATCTAAAACTCGCAAAATATTACCTGGACAATCGCGGAAATCCGGCAAATCACAAATTATATGGCGAATATGCACAAGATCATATTCCAGTAATTCAGCAAAACGAAGTCGTTGGTCACGCCGTGAGAGCCGTTTATATGTACGCTGGAATGACCGATATTGTGGCTTTAACAAAAGACAAAGCCTATGAAAATGCCGTAAATAATTTATGGAATAATATGGTGAACAAAAAAATGTACATCACAGGCGGTATCGGATCAAGACACGACGGAGAAGCTTTTGGAGCCAATTACGAATTACCAAATCTTACCGCATACAACGAAACCTGTGCTGCAATCGGCGATGTATATTGGAACCATAGACTGCATAATTTATACGGGAAATCAGAATATTTTGATGTTATAGAAAGAACCATGTACAACGGATTAATTTCGGGAATTTCGCTTGACGGAAAACAATTTTTTTATCCAAACGCCTTAGAATCTGATGGTGTTTTTAAATCGAACAGAGGTTCTTGCACGCGTCAGGCTTGGTTTGATTGCTCTTGTTGTCCGACGAATTTGATTCGTTTTATTCCATCGATTCCGGGATTGATTTATTCCAAAACCAATGATGTTTTGTATGTCAATTTATATGCTTCAAATAACGCGTCTTTCACTTTAGGAAAAACCGATTTACAGATTTCGCAACAAACTTCTTATCCTTGGAACGGAAAAATTGCAATTTCAGTTAATCCAAAAAAAGAAAGCCAATTCACCATAAAACTTCGCGTGCCGGGCTGGGCAAGAAATGAAGTTTTGCCGGGAGATTTATATACGTATAAAAAAGCTTCAACTCAAAAACCAACTATAACTATTAATGGAGAAATTGTCGCAATGCAACCAGAAAATGGTTATTTCAACCTAACAAGAACTTGGAAAAAAGGAGACAAAATCGCGCTTAATTTCCCAATGGAAGTTCAGGAAGTGGAAACCAATTCAAAAGTAGAAACCAATAAAAACAAAGTTTCTTTAGAATACGGACCAATTGTTTATGCGGTTGAAGAAGTAGACAATAAAAACAATTTCGACAAAATAGATATCAGTGCAAAAGATACATTCAAAGTAAAAAAAGAAGAAAATCTATTGAACGGAGTAAATGTTATTGAAAACGAAAAATTCAAAGCGATACCATATTATTCATGGTCAAACCGAGGCGTAAATAAAATGAAAGTTTGGCTGGATTATAAGTAGGATTTCATTCCTGCAAGGTTTTCAAAACCTTGTAGGTTTAATTTTTTAGACTTTATAAACATAATAATACCTACAAGGTTTTGGAAACCTTGCAGGAAAGCATAAAAATTCGAGAAATTAGTGTAATTCGTGGCAAAAAACCACAAAACAATAAAACAGAATGAATCAAAATTTAATCAAAAAAGCGACAATCTGCGGACTATTATTTAGCAGCATTGTAGCATCGGCACAAAAAAATAATCTTCAAGTTGAGGTTTCAAAAACTGTAACCAAAATACAGCCAACGATGTACGGGGTGTTTTTTGAAGACATCAACTTTGCGGCCGACGGAGGATTATACGCTGAAATGATCAAAAACAGATCATTCGAATTTTTGTTTCCGATGATGGGCTGGAACGAGCCAAACAGCGATCGTCACAAACTAAATCAACAATCCGGAATTGCTAATGTTATTCAGTATTCGCAACAAGGAACCAATCATAATTATTGTCGAGTAACAATTAACGACGCTTCGGGTTATGAATTAATCAACGACGGTTTTAGAGGAATGGGAATCAAGAAAGATTTGAAATACAATCTGACCTTAAAAGCATCAAAATTATCTGGAAATATTTCGAAGATAAAATTTCAATTTATAGATAAAGACAATAAAGTTTTAGGAGAAACTTCGGTTGTTCCAACATCAAAAGATTGGTCCGATTATTCCGCACAATTAATAGCGTCTGCAACAGAAGCAAAAGCAAAATTAAAAATCACTTTTGAAGGAAATGGCGTAATTGATTTAGACAATATTTCGTTGTTTCCAGAAGATACCTGGGCAGGAAGAAAAAACGGTTTGCGTAAAGATTTAGTACAATTATTATACGATTTAAAACCGGGATTTTTGCGTTTCCCTGGCGGTTGTATTGTGGAAGGAAGAACTTTGGCAGAACGTTATCAATGGAAAAAATCGGTTGGAAAAGTAGAAGACAGAGAAACGGCAGTAAACCGTTGGAACATGGAATTTGCGCACCGTCCAGCGCCGGATTATTTCCAAAGTTTCGGATTGGGATTCTTTGAATATTTCCAGCTTTCAGAAGATATTGGTGCTTCACCACTTCCGATTTTAAGTTGCGGAATGGCGTGTCAATTTAATACCGGAGAATTAGTTCCGATGGATCAAATTGATCCTTATGTTCAGGATGCTTTAGATTTAATTGAATTCGCCAATGGCGGAGAAGAAACAAAATGGGGGAAATTGAGAACCGAAATGGGGCATCCAAAACCTTTCAATTTAAAAATGATTGGAGTTGGAAATGAACAATGGGGACCCGACTATATCGAGCGTTTTAAAGTGTTTCAAAAAGCCATCAAAACCAAATATCCAAACATCACGATTGTTTCAGGAACGGGACCATTTCCTGATGGAGATTTTTACGATTACGGTATGAAAGAATTGAAAAAACTCAATGCAGAAATCGTTGATGAACATTATTATAAAAATCCAGAATGGTTTCGTAAAAATGTAACGCGTTACGACAATTACGATCGTAAAGGGCCAAAGATTTTTGCCGGAGAATATGCTGCACAAAGTGTGGCAATTGCAAGTCCGGACAATAAAAACAACTGGGAATGTGCTTTTTCTGAAGCCGCATTTATGACAGGAATGGAACGCAATGCAGAAGTTGTTCAATTGACTTCTTACGCGCCATTATTAGCGCATGAAGAAGGCTGGCAATGGACGCCGGACATGATTTGGTTCAACAACTTGCAGTCTTACGGAACTCCAAATTATTATGTACAGAAATTATTTTCAAACAATAAAGGAACCGATTTAATTAACATTACAAAAGACGGAAAAGCTGTAATTGGACAAAACGATTTGTTTGCTTCTGCAGTAAAAGATGTGAATTCTAAGGAGGTAATCTTAAAAATTGTGAATACTTCTTCGGCTCCACAAAATGTTTCAATTGATTTAAAAGGAGCAAGGTTAGATTCAAAAGGAATTGCTGAAACCTTAAAAGGAGACGGTTTAAATGACGAAAATTCTTTTGCATCGCCGACCAAAATCAGCCCGAAAGAAAGCGAATTTAAAGTAATCGGAAACAAAGTTCAATATGATTTTCCTGCTTACTCTGTAACGGTTTTGAAAATTAAGATGAAATAATCGCAACATTATAAATGTAAATGCAACATTTATATTTTGATTTTCGACGAAATACTTGATTTGATGCATTATCTGTAAAAATTAAGAAGCTTATTTTTATTAAGTGTTTATTGTACACTTATAAATTAATTATTTTTATATTTGTCAATTAATTAACCAATGAATTTAGAAATGAAAAATTACGTAATAGGATTGGACTACGGAACAGATTCTGTTCGAGCGGTGCTTATTGACGCTGAAAATGGACAGGAGTTGGCATCAAATGTTTCTCATTACAAAAGATGGAAAAACAAACAATATTGTGACGCATCGATAAATCAATTTCGCCAGCATCCTTTGGATCATATTGAAGGACTGGAAATTACAATTCAAAATGTTGTAAAAGAAAGTAAAGTTGATCCTTCACTAATAAAAGGGATTTGTATTGATACAACTGGATCTTCTCCGGTTCCGGTTACAAAAGACGGAACGCCATTGGCATTGACAAAAGGTTTTGAAGAAAACCCAAATGCGATGATGGTTTTATGGAAAGATCACACGGCAATAAATGAAGCAAACGAAATCAACGAACTGGCAGTAAGCTGGGGCGGAGAAGACGTAACAAAATACGTTGGAGGAATTTATTCTTCTGAATGGTTCTGGGCAAAAATCCTTCATATTGCAAGACAAGACGAAGCAGTTAGAAATGCAGCACATACCTGGATGGAACACTGCGATTTAATGACGTATTTGTTGATCGACGATAAAGATTTAAAAACCTTCAAAAGAAGTCGTTGCGCAGCAGGACACAAAGCAATGTGGCACGCAGACTGGAATGGACTTCCTCCGGTTGAATTCTTAGAAAAATTACATCCGTATTTAGCACAGCTTCGTGGTAATTTATACGATGAAACCTATACTTCTGATTTGTCAGCAGGAAAATTAAGCCAAGAATGGGCAGACCGTTTAGGACTTTCTACAGACACTATTATTGCTGTTGGAACTTTCGATGCGCATTCTGGAGCTGTTGGAGCAAAAATCGAAGAGAATACTTTGGTTCGCGTTATGGGAACTTCAACTTGTGATATTCTAGTTGGTTCTTATGATGAAGTGGGAACAAAAACGGTTCGCGGTATCTGCGGACAAGTTGATGGTTCTGTAATTCCGGGCTTTATTGGCTTAGAAGCGGGACAATCTGCTTTTGGAGATTTATTGGCCTGGTACAAAGAATTATTGATGTGGCCGACAGAACATTTATTAGGGTCTTCATCTCTTTTAAATGAAACTCAAAAAGAACAATTGAGAGAAGAATTCAGCGATAAATTAATTGTTGAATTGACAAAAGAAGCAGAGAAAATTCCAGTTTCAGAAAGTCTTCCAATTGCTTTAGACTGGATCAACGGACGTAGAACTCCAGACGCCAATCAGGAAGTAAAAAGCGCAATTTCTAATTTATCATTAGGAACAAAAGCACCTCATATTTTTAAAGCTTTAGTAAACGCAATTTGTTTTGGAGCGAAGAAAATTGTAGATCGTTTTGAAGAAGAAGGTGTAAAAATCGACAGCGTAATCGGAATTGGCGGCGTTGCAAGAAAATCACCTTTTATCATGCAGACTTTGGCGAATGTTTTAAACAAGCCAATTAAAATTGCAGCTTCAGACCAAACGCCAGCTTTAGGTGCAGCAATTTACGCAGCGGTTGCAGCAGAAATTTATCCAAACGTAATCGAGGCAAGCCAGAAAATAGGAAGTGATTTTGACGGAGAATATTTCCCTCAAACAGACAAAGTAGAGGCTTATCATAAACTGCTTTTAGCTTACGAACAATTAAGCGCTTTCGCAGATCCAACTATTAAAATTTCTCAAAATGAGTTCTCTTTATAAAGATTTAAAACAAGAATGCTACGAAGCAAACATGCAGTTAAATGCATTGAACCTCGTAGTATATACTTTCGGAAACGTAAGCGCCGTGGACAGAAAAAATGGTGTTTTTGCCATTAAACCAAGCGGTGTTCCGTACGAGGATTTAAAACCTGAAGATATCGTAATTGTCGATTTTGACAATAATGTTATCGAAGGAACAATGCGTCCGTCATCAGATACTAAAACGCATGCTTATTTGTATAAAAACTGGCCAAATATTGGTGGCGTTGCACATACACATGCAACCTATTCTGTGGCTTGGGCCCAATCACAACAAGATATTCCGATTTTCGGAACGACGCACGCAGACCATTTAACAGCTGATATTCCGTGCGCACCGCCAATGGCAGATCATTTAATTGAAGGAAACTACGAACACAATACCGGAATCCAGATTTTGGATTGTTTCAAAGAAAAAAATCTTTCGTATGAAGAAGTTGAAATGGTTTTAATTGGAAATCACGGTCCGTTTGCCTGGGGAAAAAACGCAGCAAAAGCGGTTTACAATAGTAAAGTTCTGGAAGTTGTGGCAGAAATGGCCTACCTGACTTTACAAATAAACCCGAACGCACCAAGATTAAAAGATTCATTAATAAAAAAACATTACAACCGTAAACACGGAAAAGATTCGTATTACGGACAATAGGAGTTTTGTTTCAGGTTTTCTTTGTTTCAAGTTTCAAGTTGTTGGAACGTGAAATGTAAATGTGAAACAAAAATAACAAAACAATAAACTAACAATTTTAGTTGTCAGGTTTTCAAAAACATGAAACCTGAAACTTGAAACAAAATAAACAATAAAAATGATAGACATTTCTCAAAAAGAAGTATGGTTTGTAGTAGGAAGCCAGGAATTATACGGTGAAGAAACACTAAGAAAAGTAGCAGAACATTCTCAGATTATTGCAAAAGGATTAGACGCTTCGTCTTCAATTCCGGTAAAAGTGGTTTATAAAGATGTAGTAAAATCGCCTTCTCAGATTTTAGACGTTTGTTTAGCAGCAAATTCGGCTAAAAATTGTATCGGAATTATTGCTTGGATGCATACTTTTTCGCCAGCAAAAATGTGGATTGGTGGCTTAAATATCCTTAAAAAACCATTATGTCATTTACATACACAATATAATGCTGAAATTCCGTGGGGAAGCATCGATATGGATTTCATGAACTTGAACCAATCAGCTCACGGAGATCGTGAATTCGGTTTCATCATGTCAAGATTGCGTAAAAAACGTAAAGTTGTGGTTGGACACTGGGAAGACCAGAGAGTTCAAAAACAATTAGGAATCTGGTCAAGAGTCGTTTTAGGTTGGGATGAATTGCAAAACCTAAAAGTAGCTCGTATTGGAGACAATATGCGTGAAGTTGCTGTTACAGAAGGTGATAAAGTTGAGGCTCAGATTCGTTTCGGAATGTCGGTAAACGGATATGATTCATCAGACGTTACCAAACATATTGAGAAAGTAACAGACCAGCAATTAAACGATTTATTGGCAGTTTACGCTTCTTCTTATAATTTAACTGATGCTTTAAAAGAAGGCGGAGCACAAAGAGGTTCATTAGTAGAAGCAGCAAAAATAGAATTAGGTTTAAGAGCTTTCCTTGAAGAAGGAGGATTCGGCGCTTTTACAGATACGTTTGAAAACCTTGGAGTTTGGAAACAATTACCAGGAATCGCTACACAAAGATTAATGGCAGATGGTTATGGTTTTGGCGGTGAAGGAGACTGGAAAACAGCTGCAATGGTAAGAGCTTTAAAAGTAATGTGTATCGGTTTAGAAGGCGGAACTTCTTTTATGGAAGATTACACGTACCATTTTACACCACAAAAATCATACGTTTTAGGTTCTCACATGTTGGAAATTTGTCCATCAATTGCCGACGGAAAACCTTCTTGTGAAGTACATCCATTAGGAATTGGAGGAAAAGAAGATCCGGCTCGTTTGGTATTCAATTCTCCAGCAGGAGACGCGATCAACGTTTCTTTGGTTGATATGGGAACTCGTTTCCGTTTAATCGTGAACGAAGTTACAGCGGTTAAACCAATGGCTGAATTACCAAAACTTCCTGTTGCACGCGTTCTTTGGGATTGTAAACCAAATTTAGAAGTTGCAGCTACAGCATGGATTTTAGCCGGAGGAGCGCATCATACCGTTTACAGCCAGTCAATCACAACTGAATATATGGAAGATTTAGCAGACATCGCTGGAATCGAATTATTGGTAATTGATGAAAGAACTACAGTAAGAGACTTTAAAGATAAAATCAATGCGAATGAAGCTTATTTTCATTTGTTTCAGCATGGATTGTAATCTAAGTTGCTGAGGTTTTAAGTTACTAAGATTCTAAGATTTTTTCTTACTTTTAACATCTAACCATTTACAAAAATTAAAAATATCAATTTATGAAAGGATTAAAACGTTACATTTTTGGAATTACGCTTTTAGGTTTGGCGACGCTTTCGGTTCAATGTAAAAGCGATAAAAAAGCAGATACAGAAAAAACTGAAACTGCTGATACAAAAGCTTTGGTGACGATTGAAAAATCGGAATATGGAACAACTGCAAAAGGAGAAAAAGTCGATAGTTATAAATTGAAAAACCAAAATGGGATGGAAGTGGATATCATCACTTTTGGTGGTAGAATTACAGATTTGAAAGTGCCAAATAAAGCAGGTGTTTCTGAAAATGTAGTAATTGGTTTTAATTCTTTGGCTCAATACGAAAAAGAGAATCCATTTTTTGGAGCTTTAATCGGAAGATACGGAAACAGAATTGCTAAAGGAAAATTTTCGCTTGACGGAAAAGACTATCAATTAGCGATCAACAATGCACCAAATGCTTTGCATGGCGGACCTAAGGGATATTTTAACGTAGTTTGGAAAGCAGATGAGGTAAAATCTGGTGACACTGCTACTTTAAAATTATCGTATTTGAGTAAAGATATGGAAGAAGGTTATCCTGGAAATCTACAAGTTTTTGTGACTTATACTTTGACAAATGACAATCAATTGGAAGTTTTGTATGAAGCTTCGACAGATAAGAAAACGGTTGTGAATTTAACGCAGCATTCTTACTTCAATTTATCTGGAGATTTTACAAAAACAATCTTAGATCACGAATTGACTTTAAATGCAGATAAATTGGTTCCCGTAGATGCAACTTTGATTCCAACAGGAAAATTAGAAGATGTTGCCAATACGCCTTTCGATTTCAGAAAACCAAAATTAATCGGAAAAGATATCGAAGTTAAAAACGAACAGTTAGAAAGAGGAAAAGGTTACGATCACTGCTGGGTATTGAACAATCCTGAAAAAGGAAAAACTATTATCGCAAAAGTGTACCACGCAGCCAGCGGAAGAGTTATGGAAATGACTACAGACGAACCTGGAATTCAGTTCTATTCTGGAAATTTCCTTGACGGAACTTTACCAACACGTGATGGAAAAACATACGCTCACAGAACAGGACTTTGTTTAGAAACTGAGCATTATCCGGATTCTCCAAACCAGAAAAATTTCCCAACAACGGTTTTAAACCCGGGAGAAAAGTATAAAACGAAAACTACTTTTAAATTTTCGGTTCAAAAATAAATTCTTTTAGAACTTTGTTTAGTTAGTTCTAATTCTCTGAAGAAACCTCGAAAGTGTAATGCTTTTGAGGTTTTTTTATGGGTAAAATTGTTCGCAAAGTCGCAAAGTTTTTTAATTAGCCATAAAGTTTGTCATTCTGAGGAACGAAGAATGAAGATTCTTCGTTCCTCAGAATGACAATAAATAGAATAAACTTTGCGTCTCTGCGACTTTGCGAGATCAACTCGTTTCAGTATAAATCTTAACTTAGCGAAATGAAGCACTTATTCAAAACACAATTAAACTGGACTTCCAAAAGTCAGATAGAATCAACAAAAAGATTCTACAGCAAAACCCATCAAATCAAAATTGAAGGAAAACCACTTTTAAATATTTCCGCAGCAAAAGCTTTCAAAGGCGATCCAGAATTGTATAATCCTGAAGATTTATTGTTGAGTAGTATAGTTTCCTGCCACATGATGTCGTATTTATATGTATGTTCTCAAAACGGAATTGAAGTTTTAGAATATTCTGATGATGCTGAAGCAACATTAGAAGTAAATTCAGACGGAAGCGGTCGTTTTACAGAAGTCCGATTAAATCCAAAAGTTGTAATTGCGGATTCAGATAAAATTGAATTGGCTTTGGAATTGCATACAAAAGCAAATCAATTGTGTTTTATTGCTAATTCTTGTAATTTTCCTGTTTTGCATAATGCGAGTTGTGAAATTTAAAAAATGACAAGAATTATGATAATGATTTGAAATATTGAAAACAAGTGAATATTTGTTATTCGGTAATTTTACTACCACTTAAAATATTAGAAAATTTAATTTTATATTTAAGAAAATATTTTTCATAATATTTATATGAAATATGAGCCAAGAGAAAAGTCAAAACAAAAGTTAAAGGATATATATACCAGTTTGTTATTAAATTCAAAGATTTACAAATCGCTAATGTTAGTATAATAATCATCGGATGATACATATATAAGCCATAAGAAATATTTCCCAGATAGTTTAAAAAATTATTCTCAAGTGAAATCTTTATTTTATCATTGGCTGCAAAATTTAAAATAATTGTGCCAAATAATAAAGAATAGAATTCATAGTGCAAATAAGGAAGATACACGCCTTTAGCTATAAGTATAAGCGTAGTTATCGTGATTAAATAGAAAAGATTTCTATTTAATAAGATAGAAAGTAAACGATTGTTTTGACTTAATAAAACAGCAAAAAAACCACCTATGGCCATACAATCAATATTGAAAGTTAACCAAAAATCCCTAATTACTACTTTATATGGTAAAAAATCTGAATAGGTAGTATTCAAAAATTTATCAATAAGTAGATAACAACTTATTATTAAAAGCATTAAATAAATTCGGTATTTTTTCAAATACTTTATTAGCACTGGCCATACTAAATAAAATTGTTCCTCAGTTCCAATTGACCATGTATGCGAGGCATATGGCACAACTCCTAACATAGATAGTACTAAATTTGGAAAAAAGATGGCATACAGAAATAATTTTAATAGCAAATGATTATAAATAACTTCTTTTCCAAAACCGGGTAAAGTAAATAAAGTAATATTAGGAAGAACTAGAAAAGCTAAAATTATTATTAAAAAATATAAAGGCCAAATTCGTAGAATTCGTCTAATATAAAACTTTCGAATACTTATTGTTTTAATAGAATTTTCCTCAGCTAATAAAAGATAGGTTATTAAAAAACCACTTAAAACAAAAAATAAAATTACTCCAAGTTTTCCTGTTATTTTAATAAATGGTAGATTCCAAAAACTATCTAAATTTGAAATAAATTTAAATTGCTCAATGTGATGAATAATTACAAGAAAAGCGGCAATAAATCGTAAGCCGTTAAGATTCGGGAAATAATTTTTTTTTTGATTCATTAATTTTTAATGAGTATTATTATGTCTATTCAAGGAATAATTACTTTGTGTAATGTAAATTGATATGGTTGATTAAAAAAACAAATATAAATTGAAATTTAAGAATTAAAATAAAATCTTAGCAAAATGAATTATAAATGAAAGCTCATGTGCGGGTTATTGGCTGTGGTAAATTCATTATTGGAATTGTAATTAAAGTATGAATATGGTTTTCCGTAAAACATTTTAGTATGGAAAACTTAAAGTAATTGAACCAGTTCCAAAATGTAAAACACCAAATGGCACAACAGATGAAAGAAGACGTGTTGCACCATCAAATCAGCCAAAACATCCTATTTTAAAACCACACATTCACATGTCAAGGATTAGTTTAGAGTTTGGTAATTATGTTGTAAAACCAAAAAAACCTCTTCCGTTAAGAAGAGGTTTTGTACCCGGAGCCGGAGTCGAACCGGCACGGTTTCCCACAGGTGTTTGAGACCAGCGCGTCTACCAATTCCGCCATCCGGGCTTAGCAGACGAAAAAATAAATGATTGAATCAATTATTTTAACGCAATAGAATGATGTCATAAATGGCGTCATTCCTTTAACACGGTGCAAATGTAAAAAATAAAATTAAAAATTCTACTAAAAATACTTAAATTTTTCCTTTCAGTGTTGGATAAATTTTCTAAATTTGCAGCTCGTTAAAACGGCGCACACACAACTAACTACAAAACAACAAATTATAATGTCGCACCTAGAACCAGAAGCTAAAATTTTTGCGTGTTCACAAAGTGTTTATCTTGCAGAGAAAATCGCTGCAGATTACGGAATTCCGTTAGGGAAAGTAACAATGTCAACATATAGCGATGGAGAATTCCAGCCGTCATATGAAGAGTCAATTAGAGGATTACGTGTTTTTATCGTATGTTCAACTTTTCCAACAGCAGATAATTTGATGGAATTGTTGTTAATGATTGATGCAGCAAAACGCGCATCAGCAAGACATATTACAGCTGTTATGCCATACTTCGGTTGGGCAAGACAGGATAGAAAAGACAAACCAAGAGTTCCGATTGGAGCAAAATTAGTAGCTAATTTATTAGATGCTGCCGGAGCGACAAGAGTTATGACAATGGATTTACACGCAGATCAAATCCAGGGGTTTTTCGAAAAACCGGTAGATCATTTATTTGCATCTACAATCTTTTTACCATACGTAGAAAGTTTAAAATTAGACAATTTGACAATTGCATCTCCAGATATGGGAGGTTCAAAAAGAGCATATGCTTACTCGAAGTTTTTAGAATCAGATGTAGTAATCTGTTACAAACAAAGAAAAGCAGCCAACGTTATCGATACTATGGAGCTGATTGGTGAAGTAAAAGGCCGTAACGTAATATTAGTAGACGACATGATCGATACAGGAGGAACGTTAGCAAAAGCGGCAGACTTAATGATCGAAAAAGGAGCGTTAAGTGTGAGAGCAATTTGTACACACGCTATACTTTCTGGTGGAGCCTACGAAAAAATCGAGAATTCGAAATTAAGCGAATTAATCGTAACAGATTCTATCCCGTTAAAGAGAGAATCTAAGAAAATAAAAGTGGTGAGTTGTGCGCCTCTTTTTGCAGAAGTTATGCACATGGTGCACCACAACAATTCCATTAGTGGAAAATTTATAATGTAGTAATTGCGAGAAACGAAGCAATCTCACTACAATAAGAATTAGAATATTTATTAATAACTATATTTTTTTACAATGAAATCGATTACAATTAAAGGATCAGAAAGAGAAAGCGTGGGCAAAGTGTCAACTAAAGCCTTACGTAATGCTGGAGCGGTTCCTTGCGTGTTATACGGAGGAAATCAAGCAGTACACTTCTCGGCAGACGCAGCAGCGTTCAAAAGCTTAGTTTACACTCCAAACGCACACACAGTTGTGATTGAGCTTGGAAAAGGAAAATCATTCAATGCAATTTTGCAAGATATCCAAGTACACCCAGTTTCAGACAAAATTTTACACATTGACTTCTTTCAATTATTTGATGACAAAGAAATCACTATGGAAGTTCCAGTAAAAGTTGTTGGTACATCTAAAGGTGTTCTTGCAGGTGGTGTTTTACGTCTTAACACACGTAAATTAAAAGTTAAAGCTTTACCAGCAAATCTTCCTGATTTCGTTGAAGCTGACATTACTCCACTTGAAATGGGTAACAAATTGTACGTTACTAAAGTTGGTAAACCAGAGTACAAAATCATGCACCCAGACAACACTGTTGTTGCTCAAGTAAGAATTTCTCGTGCTGCTATGAAAGCTGCTCAAGAAGCTGCAAAAGCTGCAAAAGCTCCTGCAAAAGGAAAGAAAAAATAATTTTTTTCAAAACACAATACAAAAAGCCTCAATCTTACGATTGGGGCTTTTTTTTTAAGGTTCTAAGTTTCTGAGGTGCTAAAGTTTATTTTCTTTGTGGAGTTTCTTGTGGATATCTGTCCTCGTCTAAATAATAAAATTAAAATCTGCTCAATCTCCAAAATCCGCGGGAGATTTTTTTACGTCCCATGCGTAAATCCTTACGTCCCGAGACTTCGGGATTGCGGTTAAGCCAAGACCAGTAACAATTGTCTAATTGTCACATTTTCAAATTATCTAATTATCCAATTGCCAAATTACCTAATTAACCTTATTTTTGCGATATGATAAAATGGATAACTAAACTGTTTTCATCAACAGAAAAAGAAGAGAACACAGATTATATGAAAAAATATTTAATTGTAGGATTAGGTAACATTGGTGCAGAATACGTAAACACAAGACATAACATAGGTTTTAAGGTTTTAGATTTTTTAGCCAAAAAAGAAAGCCTTTCTTTTGAAACCGTAAAACTAGGTGCGCTTGCTGAATATAAATTTAAAGGAAGAACTTTTTTTCTTTTAAAACCAAACACCTACATGAATTTAAGCGGTAAAGCTGTAAAATATTGGATGGATAAAGAAAATATTCCATTAGAAAATATTTTGGTAATTACAGACGATTTGAATCTTTCGTTTGGAACTATCCGTATTAAACCAAAAGGAAGCGATGGCGGACACAACGGATTAAAAAACATTAATCTGATTTTAAATACACAAAACTATACCCGTTTTAGATTCGGAATCAGCGATCAGTTTAAAAAAGGACAGCAAGTAGATTATGTTTTAGGTGATTGGGATGAAGAAGAAAAAGCAAAATTGCCGGAACGTTTAGAAGTCTCAGCAGAAATTATCAGAAATTTTGGTACTGCAGGATTAGAAAATACAATGACAACTTTTAACGGAAAATAAAGATTTACAAGTATTTAAATCTTAAAAAGCTAAATTATCAATTAATTAAATTGAATTATAACGAAATAGTATTTTCTATTCCAAAGTTAAATGTTTAAATTTGGGATAAATTATTATAAACCATAAAATTATATATCATGGCTTTTGAATTACCACAATTACCTTATGCATATGATGCATTAGAACCACATATTGATGCACGTACAATGGAAATCCACCATACAAAACATCATAATGCTTACACGACAAATCTAAATGCAGCGATTGCAGGAACAGATTTAGAAGGTAAAACAATCGAAAACATCTTAATAAACTTAGATAAATCAAACGCAGCAGTTCGTAACAATGGTGGTGGTTTTTACAACCACAACTTATTCTGGACAGTAATGTCTCCAAACGGTGGAGGATTACCAACAGGAGATTTGTTGGCAGCAATTGAGTCTTCTTTTGGAACTTTTGAAGAGTTTAAAGCAAAATTTGCTAAAGCTGGTGCAACACAATTCGGTTCTGGATGGGCTTGGTTAGTTGTTCAAAAAGGTGGAAAATTAGAAGTTGTAGGAACTCCAAATCAAGATAATCCATTAATGCCAGAAGTTGCTGGTAATGGTGGAACTCCAATCTTAGGAATGGATGTTTGGGAACACGCTTACTACTTAAACTACCAAAACAGAAGACCAGATTATATTGAAGCTTTCTTTAGTGTAATTAACTGGACAGAAGTTGCAAGAAGATTTGCTTTAGACAAATAAGAAAATAGAGTAAAGAAAATAGAATAAAGACGAGTGCCTAAAGTGCTCGTCTTTTTTTGTGCCTTTATATTTTGTCTATATTCTATAATCTATGTTCTTTTCTCTTTAAAGAAAATAAAAAAGGCGGAATCTCTTCCACCTTTTTTGCCCCAAATCTACCATAAACTTAACCTACTAATGTTATGGTTTAGTAAATGTACGATAGATATAATTAGCAAAAAAACTTTTTAGATGAATGGTAAATATATTCGACAAAGAGAAGATAAATTATCGAGATAGAATTATTTGGATTTATTCCAATAAAAAAGGTGAAATCTCTTCCACCTTTTTTGCCCCAAATCTACCATAAACTTAACCTACTAATGTTATGGTTTAGTAAATGTATGGCAGTTATAATTATTAAAAAAACTTTATAGACGAATTGCAAATATATCCGACGAAGAGATTATAATTTGTTGCTTTAGAAATACTTGAGTTTATTCCAATAAAAAAGGTGGAATTTCTTCCACCCTTTTTGCCCCAAATCTACCATAAACTTAACCTACTAATGTTATGGTTTTCCAAAAGTATCATAGCTTTTCATTTTTACCAAACATATAGGATGAACGGTAAAAAAAACCGATGAAATGCACAAATTAACCTTTTGTTAATACTTTTTTAATAAGCTCGAGCGTCTTTTCCTTCATAAAAGTTCATAAATGCTCTATTTACGACACGATTTCCACCTGGTGTAGGATAATCGCCCGTAAAATACCAATCACCTAAATTTTTCGGACATGCGATATGCAAATCTTCTACTTTTTGGAAAATGATTTTTACTTCGGCGTTAATTTCTGGTGAGCTAAGCATTTCTGCAATTTTATCTGAAATCTCTTCTGGAGTAAACTGATCGTAGATTGCAGTAACATAATTCACAACATCGCTGTCTTGGAAATTTTCCTGTGCTTTACATTTTGCATAAACTTCGTCTACTATATGATATAAGTTTCTTTCTTTTAATAAAGCCAAAGCTGCTCTAAAAGCAACAAGACCTTCTAATTTTGCCATATCGATTCCGTAGCAATCAGGATAACGAATTTGTGGCGCCGATGAAACGATTACAATACGTTTAGGTTTTAAACGATCCATCATTTTTATAATGCTCATTTTAAGAGTTGTACCACGAACAATACTATCGTCAATAATAACTAAGTTATCTGTTGGTTTGATTACTCCATAAGTAACATCATAAACGTGAGCAACTAAATCGTCACGGCTACTGTCTTCTGTAATAAAAGTTCTAAGTTTAGCATCTTTAATAGCAACTTTCTCAGTACGAATTTTTACTGCTAATAATTCCTGTAAAGTTTCGGCAGTAAGTGTATTTCTGTTTTCTAAGATATAATTGTTTTTACGCTGATTCAGGAAATCCTGAGCCGCTTCAACCAAACCATAAAATGAAGTTTCCGCAGTATTCGGAATATAAGAGAAAACAGTATTGTCTGTATCACTATCAATTGATTTAAGAACTGCAGGTAAAATTAGTTTTCCTAAATCTTTACGTTCTTGATAAATTTCTGCGTCACTTCCTCTAGAGAAATAAATTCTTTCAAAAGAACAAGCTTTTTTTACAGTAGGTTCAAGAATTTGCTCCATCGAAACTTTGCCGCTTTTTTTGATAATCAAAGCATTTCCCGGGTCAATTTCTTTAACATCTTCAAAAGCTACATTAAATACAGTTTGTATTACAGGACGTTCAGAAGCCACTACAACTACTTCGTCATCCTGATAGAAATAAGCTGGACGAATTCCGGCTGGATCTCTAAAGACAAAAGCATCACCATGACCTAATAATCCAGCCATTGCATAACCTCCATCTAAATTTTTAGCAGAACGGGTTAATATTTTTGCAATATCCAATCTTTCTGCAATTACTGGCGAAGCTTCTCTTTTAGAATAACCTTCGGCTTTACAGTCTTGGTATAATTGCATTACTTCTTTATCCAAAAAGTGACCAATTTTTTCCATTACCGTAACCGTATCTGCCATTTCTTTCGGATGTTGTCCAAGTTCAACCAGATTTTCGAAAAGTTCTTTAACATTCGTCATGTTAAAGTTACCCGCCAAAATCAAGTTGCGGTGCATCCAGTTACTTTGACGTAAAAATGGGTGAACACTCTCGATGCTGTTTTTTCCGAAAGTTCCGTAACGAACATGTCCTAAAAACAATTCTCCAATATAAGGAATTTCAGCTTTTAGTTTTGTCATGTCGTCTGCAAGTTCAGGACGTGCGCTCAATTCTTCATTGATGCGATCATTGATTTGCTTAAAAACATCTTGTATCGGTTGTGCGTGATTAGAACGTACACGGCTAATATAGCGTTGTCCAGGTTCTACATCTAGTTTGATGCTTGCAAAACCAGCACCATCCTGACCACGGTTGTGCTGTTTTTCCATCATAAGATACATTTTTTGCATCCCATAAAAAGCCGTTCCGTATTTTTCTTTGTAATATTCAAGCGGTTTAAGAAGTCTAACTAAGGCTATACCACATTCGTGTTTTAAAGCGTCGCTCATTGTTTTTTGTATTTTGTGTGTTGTTGTAAGTTGTGTGTATTAACGTAATAAAAAAGCCCCGTTTTATCGAGGCTCTTCGGCATTATATTTCTATGTCAAATTGAGTTAACGACTTAAATTGCTGTAATCGAATCGCTACTTCTGCTTTACTTAATGTTTCCATCCTTTCGGTTCCAAATTTCTCTACACAGAATGAAGCTAAATTTGAACCGTAAATAATTGCATTTTTCATGTTGTTAAACGAAATGTTTTCGCTTTGCGTAATAAATCCTGAGAAACCACCTGCAAAAGTGTCTCCCGCTCCTGTTGGATCGTAAACATCTTCAAGAGGTAAAGCTGGTGCAAAAAACACTTCTCTGTTATGGAAGATCAATGCGCCGTGTTCTCCTTTTTTAATTACAACATATTTAGGTCCCATGTCCTGAATTTTGCTTGCTGCTTTTACTAATGAATATTCACCAGAAAGTTGTCTTGCTTCTTCGTCATTGATTGTAATAACGTCTACACGTTTAATAACATCCAATAATTCAGGAAGCGCACAGTCCATCCAAAAGTTCATAGTATCTAAAACTACTAATTTTGGTTTTTTCTCTAATTGATCTAAAACGCTGCTTTGTACTAGAGGATGTAAGTTTCCTAACATTACAACATCTGAATCTTTAAAATTTTGAGGAACTTTTGGCTGAAAATCTGCCAAAACGTTTAATTCTGTTACTAAAGTATCTCTAGAATTTAAATCGTTATGATATAAACCACTCCAGAAAAAGGTTTTACCGCCTTTTACAATTTCGATACCAGAGATATCAATATTTTTTGAAGTTAATAAATCTAAATGTTCTTGTGGAAAATCGTCGCCAACTACAGAAACAATGGCCGATTGTAAGTTAAAAAAAGATGCAGACAAACCAATGTACGTTGCAGCACCACCTAATATTTTATCTGTTTTTCCGAAAGGAGTTTCAATCGCGTCGAAAGCAACCGTTCCAACAATCAATAGTTTATTCATTTTATGAATTTCGAATTAGGGTGCAAAGATACTTCATAAGTTACAATATTGCAACGGTTTGCACTCTCAAAATTTTCATAAAATAATGACAACGATTTCGGAGTAAAACTATTGTAAATGAGTAAATTATATTCGAGTCTTTTGAAGGATTAAAATATATTTTTTGAATTTAAAATGCAACTAATATATTGTAAAAAATACGTCTCTCTTTTTTATATAAGTTTTTTAAATGATGAAGATTTTCTTTTTCCGCTTAAAACGCCAAGAATGATAATAATATAATTTTTGATTTTAAAAACAATTAACCACGTTTTATAAGTTGCTTCTCTGTAAATTTTAGATTTTGTAGGGAGGTTTTCACATTCAGAATAAATTAAAGGATTTTCAATGATTTTACTCATTGTTTTATTTATTCCGTTACCAATTTTTATTGCATTTAGCGGCTGATGTTTTTCAAATGCAATGTAATCAACAATTTCTTGTAAAATTGTAAAAGTAATTATTAGTAATATTTAGCGTATATTGTTTAGAATCTTTAACTTCTTTTCTTCCCATTTCTGATTAAACTGCTCAAGAGACATTGTTGGAGATTGCTCTGCAGTTTTAATCCATTTTACAAAGTCCTCTTTAGATAAATTACTTTCAATTTGATCCATTTCATTTTCGAAATCGATCGATACTTTCAATGATTTTCCAATTTGATTATTTGGAATTTCATAAGAAAGGTCAATAATATTATTCTTAGGAGTAATTGTTTTACGTATCATCTTTTTAAATTTAATGAACGATACAAAGTTATGAAAAATAGTAGACTTGAAATGGATATTACAAAATTTCTTACAGATTGTATTTCTTGTCAAAATAATTTTTTAAAACTCCAATCTGAAGCAAAACCATAAATGGAACAATTAATATAGCATATATTATAGTTTTTGATAAATGAATTCCAGAAAACAGATTTGAAATTTTATCCGTATATATTTTTCCGATTTCTAAATTTTGAGAAGTTTCAGAAAACAGAGAAGCATAGATAATCAAACCTGTTAAAACCAATCCAATAAAAATCCAAACCGATTGTGAAATCAAAGGCTTATAGGTTTTCAGTTTTTTCTGTTCCAAGATTAAAACTTCAGACATTATTTTTGAAGTAAAGTCAAAAGATGGCGAATCCAAAGTATTTTCGGCCATCATTTTATCTATAAGTTGTTCTATATTTTTATCGCTCTCTTTCATAATATTCTACTATTTCTGGTTCTAACTGCTTTTTTAAAATCGCGGCTAATTTCTGTCGGCTTCTAAATAATTTCACTTTGGCGTTGTTGGCCGAAATATCCATAATTTTTCCGATTTCCTCTAAACTCTGATCATCAAAATAAAATAAAGTCAACAGAAAATTTTCTTCTCTTGGTAACAAATTTAAGCAATTTTGAATCGTCTGCTTTCGTTCTTTTTCTTCTAAAGCACTCAAAGCGTTATCCATCGTTTTGATTAAATGTGCCGAGAATTCATCTATCGAAATATTGTTTTCTTCTTTTTTATTTTTCTTCAAACTGTCCAAACACGTATTATAAGCAATCTTATAAGTCCAGGTTGAGAATTTAGAATCCCCCTTAAACTTACTCAACGAGTTGTACATTTTAATAAAGGTATCTTGTGCAACCTCTTCTGCTTCTTCTCTGTTTTTGACCATTTTGAGCGCCAAAGTAAAAATCATATTCTTATAACGATCAACCAACACGGCAAAAGCCTTGCTGTCGCCTTGTATAATTAAATCGATATAATGTTGATCTTCTAAAGTACTCATATTATATAAGACGACAGTTTATTTAATTAGGTTACAACTAAATTAAAAAAAATAAAATTCCAATTTTTTGAAATTCCAAATTCCAAAGGAATATAAATAGAACTTACATTACTTATATGGTTTAATTCGCACTTGAAATTTGGAATTTTATTTTTTTTTGAAATTTTTCTATTTACTTGTAACCTAAATCAAACTCCTCTCGTCATATGGAGTATCAATCAATTAAAAATACAATATTATGAGTGTAGAAATTTTAATACCAATTAGTTTATTTCTAATGATCTTCGGGATCGTTTACCTTATTTATTCAACAAGAAACAGAGAGCGTTTGGCCCTTATAGAAAAAGGTGTTGATGCCAGTATCTTTTTAAAAGGAAGAGATAATGCAGTTCCGGCATGGAAAATATTCGTTTTGAACTTCGCTTTTCTTTTAATCGGAATCGGACTTGGATTTTTTATCGCTTTATTTCTTTCGACTTACACAAGTATGAATTCAGATGTAATTTATCCGGCAACAATCATTACAATGTCTGGAGTTGGTTTACTTGCAGGATTTCACAAAGCAAAAGATTTAGACAAACAGTAAATAAAAACTTGAGTTAATAATTGAAAACGCATCCAAAAATATATTTTTGGATGCGTTTTTTTTATTCTTTAGAAGCTACGGTTTCGTAATAAACATCAACAGAAAGCTTAGGCTGTTGAGACGCCATAACAGCAAGCTGATCGCAACGCTCATTTTGAGGATGATTATTATGGCCTTTAATCCATTTAAAATCGACTTGATGTTTTCTGTAAGTGATTAAAAAGCGTTTCCATAAATCGGGATTTTTTTTGCCGGTGTAGCCTTTTTTCTCCCATCCGAAAACCCATTTTTTTAGAACAGAATCAACAACATATTTAGAATCCGAAATAACCAAAACCTTCATATTTGGATTTTTAAGTTTTTCCAGACCTACAATTACAGCCAGAAGTTCCATTCTATTATTAGTAGTAAGGCGGAATCCTTCGTAAAATTCTTTTTTATGCGGCGTTCCAACCAATTCCATCACTACACCATAACCACCGTTTCCAGGATTTCCTTTTGCAGCACCATCTGTATATATATGTACTTCGTGCATTTTTTATTTTAGATTTAAGACTTTAGATTTTAGATTAGTCAAACTTTATCTAAAATTGATTTTTTGATATTGCAATTAATTTTTGCAATTGAGTTTGTAATCGGAATTTAAAGTTTGCCTTCTAATAATTTCTCAATAATCTCCGGAAAGTACTTTTGTTCCAATTCATGAATCTTTTCAGCCACTGTTTCCGGCGTGTCTTCTTCTGTAAGCGCTATATTTTTCTGGAAAATAATACCACCTTCATCATAATGTTCGTTTACATAATGAATAGAGATTCCGGTTTCCTTCTCTTTATTATTTACTATCGCTCTATGTATGTGCATGCCATACATTCCTTTACCTCCATAATTTGGTAAAAGGGCAGGATGGATGTTAATGATCTTATTAGGGTATTTTTCAATTATGTTATCTGGAAATTTGAGTAAGAAACCAGCCAGTACAATCAGATCCGGGTCGATTTTTTCTATTTTTTGTAATACGTTTCGCTCTAAAAGTTCATTTTTTGAGAAGATTTCAACTGAAATTTGATGATTTTTTGCTCTTTCGATAACTTTTGCCGAAGCATTATTGGTAAAAACAGAAACGACGTTTGCAATTTTTGTTTGGGCAAAATATTTTATAATGTTTTCTGCATTAGTTCCTGATCCTGAGGCAAAAACAATAATTTTTTTCATAATAGAGGTTATTTTTAGAATGCAAAAAACGGAATAAAAATCGAAAATAAATAGTATTAAAAGGGCTTTCTTGAAATTAATTTTATAAATTAGTGTCACATTTATAAACTAAATCATGGTTTTAAAATAAAGTTTTTTATTTTTGCCAACAAATTAAATTCTAAAATTAAAGATTATGTCAGACATTGCATCAAGAGTAAAAGCGATTATCGTAGACAAATTAGGTGTTGACGAAAACGAAGTTGTAACAGAAGCAAGCTTCACTAATGATTTAGGAGCTGACTCATTAGACACTGTTGAGCTTATTATGGAATTCGAAAAAGAATTTGATATTCAAATTCCAGACGATCAAGCAGAAAACATTGCTACTGTTGGTCAAGCTATTTCTTATATCGAAGAAGCTAAAAAATAATAATATCACACCCGGTTTTTAAAAAATCCCAATTTTTTGAAATTCCAAACTCCAATTTTTTTGGAATTTGTTTTTTGAAATTTGAATTTATTAAAAACTGGGTGTTATTATTTTTTTAAAATTTAAATTTAGATTGACATTCAATCAAAAAGATATATTTATATTGTAATGCCCATAGCTCTTAAGTAAACAATACAATTTAAGAAAGCGTGGGTTTTATTTGTTTAAAGTACAAAATACACATTTATGGCATTAAGGCGAGTTGTTGTAACAGGATTAGGTGCACTTACTCCTATCGGGAATAATATCCAGGAATATTGGGATGCACTTGTGAATGGGGTTAGCGGAGCCGCTCCTATCACGTATTATGATACAGAGAAGCATAAAACGAAGTTTGCCTGTGAAGTAAAAAACTTCAATATTGAAGATTTTATGGATCGTAAAGAGTCTCGAAGATTAGATAAATTCGCTCAATACGCAGTTGCTGCAAGTGATGAGGCTATTAAAGATGCCGGACTTACAGATGATAATATCGATAAACAAAGAGTTGGTGTTATCTGGGGCGCTGGAATTGGAGGTTTAGAAACTTTTCAGGAAGAAGTAATTTATTATGCTAAAGGTGACGGAACTCCAAAATTCAATCCGTTTTTTATCCCTAAAATGATTGCCGATATAGCACCTGCGCACATTTCGATGCGTAATGGTTATATGGGTCCAAATTATACTACGGTTTCTGCATGTGCATCTTCTGCAAATGCTTTAATTGATGCTTTCAACTACATTCGTTTAGGAATGTGTGATGTTATCGTATCTGGTGGTTCAGAAGCAGCAATTACAATTGCGGGTATGGGAGGTTTTAACTCTATGCATGCTTTGTCTACAAGAAACGACAGTCCAGAAACAGCTTCAAGACCTTTTGATGCAACCAGAGATGGTTTCGTTTTAGGAGAAGGAGCAGGAGCTTTGGTTCTTGAAGATTACGAACATGCTAAAGCCCGTGGCGCAAAAATTTACTGCGAAATTGGCGGTGGCGGAATGTCGTCTGATGCTTACCACCTAACTGCACCACATCCGGAAGGAATTGGAGTTATTGCAGTAATGAAAAATACATTAAGAGATGCAGGAATGAATCCGGAAGATATTGATCATATCAATACTCACGGAACTTCTACTCCATTAGGAGACGTAGCAGAATTAAAAGCAATTAGTGCAGTTTTTGGAGATCACGCAAAAAATATAAACATCAATTCTACAAAATCAATGACAGGACACTTACTTGGTGCAGCTGGAGCTATTGAAGCTATTGCTTCGATTTTAGCGATGAAGCACGGTATTGTTCCTCCAACGATTAACCATAGTGTAGTAGATGAAAACATCGATCCAGCATTAAATCTTACCTTAAACAAACCTCAGAAAAGAGAGGTAAATGTTGCTATGAGTAACACTTTTGGTTTTGGTGGACACAATGCCTGCGTATTGTTCAAAAAATTAGTTGACTAATTTCTGTATATGAATATTATCAAAAAAATATTTTCTAAATCCCGTTCTCTAGAAGACGGGATTTTTTTTGACACTATTCAGAAAATACTTGGTTTTCAGCCTGTAAATATTAGTTTTTATAAGAAAGCATTTACGCATCGTTCTTCTAATAAACTAGATCAGGACGGGCATCCAATTAACTACGAAAGATTAGAATTTTTAGGAGATGCAATGTTAAGTGCCGTAATTGCAGCACATTTATTTAACAAAGCACCAAATGGCGATGAAGGTTATTTAACCAAAATGCGTTCTAAAATTGTAAGCCGTGAACATTTGAACGAATTAGGTAAAGACCTAAATTTAGTTCGTTTTGTAGAGAGCAAAGTGCCAATTCAGCATTTTGGAGAAAACATTCATGGAAATATTTTCGAATCACTTATTGGGGCAATTTATTTAGATAAAGGCTACCCATTCTGCGAAAGATTTATTCAAAAAAGAGTAATTACACCTTATGTTGATATAGCAAGACTTGAGGGAAAAGTAATTAGTTATAAAAGTTTGGTTATCGAATGGTGTCAGAAGGAAAAAAGAGTTTTCCATTATGATATTTTTGAAGATAACGGAATTGACGGGCAGCGTTTATTTGGTGTAAAACTAAGTATAGACGATAAAGTAATTGCAAGAGCAAGAGCAACTTCAAAAAAGAAGGCCGAAGAGAAAGCATCTCAAAGAGCTTATTTTGCATTTCAGGAGAAAATAGACAAGAAATAGCTACAAAAATGCTGTAACTAACTTAAAGCTATAACGTTTTCGTTTATAAGTTAACAAAAACAACCCTATCATATATATTGATGCTCCGTTAGAAATACTATATTTACACCTTGATTTTTCATGAAATGGCTATTCATAGATTGGATTTAGACGAATTTGACGAAATTGATTATTATTTAATGGCAATTCATACTTCATTAGAAGATTATAGACTGGCCTATTTTATCAATAAAAACCTTCCGATAAACTTAAGTAAGAGCAAAAACGAGATCCATGCTCAAACTAAAGAAGGCGAGGCAAATTTTTCAAGATTCTATTATTATGATTCCGAAAAGGCAATTTCATGGAATTTAATTCAGAATAAAAACGAAATCATTTCTGTGAGTAAGAATGATTCTCAGAATTTGTTTTCTAATGGAACAAGTGAGGTTTCTACAACAATTCATTTACTGCCTGAATTCAAAAAAGTAGATTTTTTCCTGAAAATTGACAATGGCGACGAGGCTTTTGGGTTTTCAGAAATTCAACAAAAATTAAATACCATAGAGAGTATTGCAGCTATTTATGCTGTTGATACTGATAAAATAAAATCAAAAAACAATCTAATTTTTTAAAAAAAATGTTAACAAACAAAAAAACCAAAATTGTAGCTACACTTGGGCCTGCATGTGGTACAAGAGAGATTATCAAGGATATGATCGAGGCCGGAGTTAATGTATTTAGAGTAAATTTTTCTCATGCAGATTACGAAGGCGTAAAAGAAAAAATCAATATCATTAGAGGTCTAAACGAAGAGTTTGGTTACACAACAGCAATTTTAGGAGATTTGCAGGGACCAAAACTTAGAGTTGGTGTAATGGAAGAAGGAACAGTAGTGCATGACGGTGACGAAATCACTTTTACAACTGCTGAAGATATTATCGGAAATGCTCAAAAAGTATTCATGAAATATCAAAATTTTCCAAATGATGTTAATCCGGGAGAGCGTATTTTGCTTGATGATGGTAAATTGATTTTCGAAATTGTTTCGACAGATAAAAAAACAGAAGTTGTTGCTAAAGTAATTCAAGGTGGAGAATTAAAATCTAAAAAAGGGGTTAATCTTCCGAACACTAAAATTTCTTTACCAGCTTTGACTGAAAAAGATATTGCTGATGCAATTTTTGCAATTGAGCAAAAAGTAGACTGGATCGCACTTTCGTTTGTAAAAACACCTCGCGATTTACAAGATTTACAAGAATTGATCGCTAAACATTCTGAATATAAAATTCCAATCGTTGCTAAAATTGAAATGCCGGAAGCTCTTGAGAACATGGATAAAATTATAGCATATTGTGACGCATTAATGGTTGCACGTGGAGATTTAGGAGTTGAACTTCCTGCACACGAAGTACCATTGGTTCAAAAAGACTTAATTCGCAGAGCAAAAATTGCTAGAATCCCGGTTATCGTTGCAACACAAATGATGGAAACAATGATCACTAGCTTAACTCCAACAAGAGCAGAAGTAAATGACGTTGCTAACTCAGTAATGGATGGAGCTGATGCTGTAATGTTGTCTGGAGAAACTGCAACAGGAAATTATCCGGTACAAGTTATTCAGAGAATGACACAAATTTGCGAAGCTGTAGAAGATTCTCCGCTTATTCAAGTGCCTCAAAACACGCCACAAATTAAAACAAAACGTTTTGTTACTAAAACAGTTTGTCACCAAGCCGCTTTATTGGCAAATGAAATCAGCGCAAAAGCTATCTGTACTTTAACAAACAGTGGTTATACTGCTTTCCAGATTTCGGCTTGGAGACCATCTTCTGCACATATTTTAGTATTTACTTCAAACAGAAGAATCTTAACACAATTGAATTTATTATGGGGAGTTAAATCTTTCTTCTATGATAATGAAAATAGTACAGACGATACTGTAACAGATGTAAATAAAATTGCTGTAGAAAAAGGATATGCTGTAAAAGGTGATTACTTAATCAACCTTGCTGCAATGCCAATTAAAGAGAAAGGAATGGTAAATACCATGAGAGTTTCTGAAATAGAGTAGTTTTTCAAAAAAACAATATTTTAAAGCCATTCGAAAGAATGGCTTTTTTTATGGCTCGATTTGATTATTTTTTTTAACATCATCCCAAACTTTAAAGAATGTAGTTTAAAACATTAAAAATTATATTTTTTAATGTTTCATTTTATAAAATGAAACCATATAAAGACCAATAAATGCAAATGACCATTTATTTATTGGCTAATTTTGAAACAATTTACTAAAAAAACAAGAAAATTCTTCTTTCAGATCCCGTAAAAATATTGATGTTATCTAAACTAATTTCAATTCAAAACCATAAAAAGTAATAATATGAAAACAAAGATTTTAATATTCTCTTTTTTACTTCTTACAGCCTGCGGAGGTAAAGAAAAACAAAAAGAAAATAATTCGACGGTTAAAGCAGACACAACAGCAACGGTTACTCAAAAAGATATCGCAGATGCTTATACGTATTTACTAGGCCGTGACTTAGTGTTAAAACAATTACGTCTTGATTTCGAAAAAGAAGGTTTTCAGTGGAATAAATTAATTTATCGTACTCCGGGCGGGGTTGCATGGGCAAATCCTAATCTGGATGTTGCCTACACCGAAGCCTGGGTTGCCGTTGATGAAAATACTTGTGTTTTGTTGGAAATTCCGAAAATTACAGGGCGGTATTATACGTGGCACATGCTCAATGGCTGGGGAGAAACGATCTTAAATATTAACGAACGAAACTATCCGCAACAACCTTACGGTAAGTTTGCTTTATGTTTAAAAGGCAGTAACCCGAAAATTCCCGAAGGAGCTTTAAGAATTGATCTGCCTTGTAAACTTTCGCGTGTTTTGGCTCGTGTAGAATTAGGAGCAAATATTCAGGAAGCGATAAAAATTCAAAAACAATTTAAGTTAACGCTGCAAGGACAGCCAAAAATTGAAACCCCAATAAAAGTACCGCTTTTTGAAAGTTTAAAATTTCCAGGTGCCGAACTATTTGAAAATGCAACGGCTTTACTAAATTCTGAAACTGATATTAACGAAGGAATGGAACCTTTGCAGGAAAAAGTAAAAGCCGTAGAAAATTTACTGAAAAGTGACGACAAAGGAAAAGTTGAAATAGACAAAGCCATTAAAGAAATTGCACAGCCTGCAATTTTTAAAAGAATACAAAATTTGGGATTGACAAAAAATGGATGGACGCGTCCGCCTGTAGTTGGTAATTATGGAAATGATTATCAATTGCGAACCGTTGTAAACATTGTAGGTATTTGGGCAAATAGTGGAAAAGAGGCGATTTACTATGCAAAAGTTGGTCTTGACGGAAATAAAACATATGTCTTAACTTTTCCGAAAGAAGCACTTCCAAAAGAGAAATCAAAATATTTCTGGTCTATTATTGCTGTTGATGGAACCAAATATCAGGTTCTGCCGAATCCTATGAAACGTTATTTATTAAACAATCAATCGGGCTTAAAATATAACACTGACGGATCATTAACATTGGTATTTGCACCAAAACCTTTAGCTGAATATTCAAAATCGAATTGGTTACCGACAATAGAAAATGTAAAATATAATCTTACGCTTCGGTTTTACGGACCAACAGCTGATGTTTCGAGCGGGGAATATTTTCCTCCGGAAATTGTAGAGAAATAATTCATTTTAAAACAAATTCTCATCTTAAAAAGATAATTCTTCAATCACTTGTAAATCATACCAACTATTTTGGAATTTAGCTATCAGTAAACTATAATGCTTCATCAAACAAGGCTTCTAAAAACTATAGTATGTTTAAATAGCAACGATTGAAAAAGTTTTCGCAGACAAATAATTTTGAATTAGTAAGGATTGAAATGTAACAGTTTTTCAATTTTTTGAGAACTGTTGCATTTTGATTTCAAGACTGCAGAATCCTTAAATTAAACGATCATGAAAAACAAAAAACGATATGCCGGAATTAAATTGTTTTGCAGCATAATTTGTTTTCTTTTCAGTTTTTTTGCTGTGGCTCAGGAAGAACCAGCAAAATCTGGGGCAAGTGCACAAGAGCTTGCAGATAAACTCGCCAATCCTGTTGCAACTCTTATTAGTGTGCCATTTCAGAATAATATAAATTATGGCATCGGACTGTTTAACGGCTCAAAATATACCATCAATTTTCAACCGGTAATTCCTTTTAAATTAACAGACAATCTCAACCTAATTACCAGATATGTTATTCCAATTGTAGATCAAAGAGATATTACAGGTGACAATACACACGAATTTGGTTTAAGTGATGCTACAATTACAGCCTTTTTTGCACCCAAAACAAAAAAAATAATTTTAGGAATTGGTCCGGCGTTTTTAGTTCCTACGGCTACAGAGAAGTTTTTAGGAACCGAAAAATTCGGAATTGGTCCGAGTGCAATAGTAATGCATCAGGGAAAAGGATTAACGATAGGTTTTATTGCCAATCAGATTTGGTCGATAGCAGGAAATGAAGATCGTGCAGATTTTAACCAGTTTTACACACAGATCTTTCTTTCTCATAGTTACAAAAGCGGCGCGAGTTTAGGAATAAATGCAGAAATAACTCAAAACTGGGAAGGCAGAACGACAATGATCTCTTTAAATCCTTCTATCGGAGGTATTACAAAATTAGGAAAACAAGTGGTACAGCTTTCATTATCACCGCTTATACCGATAGTCGGTCCAGATCAATTAAAACCAGATTGGGGATTACGGGCTACAGTTGCTTTTGTTTTTCCAGAAAAATGATTTTCAACAATAAATAAAATCATGGCTGAATCCTTCACAGAAAAAAACGAAAATATATTTGACTCTCACACGTCAAAAGAAGAACGATATGCCAAAGGAAAAGCATTACGTAAAACAACTTCGCGTTTTAGTCATTGTGAATGGAAACCAAAAGAAGACCGACAAGATCCGATAGAAATTTTGATAGAAACCAGTGTTGGCAGAGTCGAAAGTTTACTGCCTATCCGCTACAGCAGAATGATGGAATCGCCTTTTGCTTTTTTTAGAGGAGCAGCATCTATAATGGCTTCGGATTTGGCAGAAACGCCAAGTACGGGACTTGAAATTCAGATTTGCGGCGATTGTCATTTAATGAATTTTGGAGGTTTTGCCACACCAGAAAGAAAATTAGTTTTTGATATTAATGATTTTGATGAAACATTTCCCGGACCATGGGAATGGGATTTAAAAAGACTTGCCGCTAGTTTTGCCATTGCCGGAAAATGGAGAAATTTTTCCGAAAAAATCTGTAAAGAATTGGCCTGGCATGCAGCAGACAGTTATAAAAGACATTTATACGAATATAGCAAACTATCTGCACTTCAAATTTGGTATGCCCATATTGATTTAGCCCAATTGATAGAACTAGGCTCAGACGAAGAGCTAAAAGAATTTCAACAAAAACGATTAAAAAAAGCAGCAGAATATACGGCACACGAAAAGGAGTTTGCCAAATTAACGTATCAGGAAGGAAAACGCGCCCGCATAAAAGATGAACCACCATTAATTTATCATCCCTTAGGAACTGAAGGAGAAGAATTAATGAAAGAAGCAGAAATTGTGCACCAGCGTTACATCAAATCATTATCAGAAGACAAGCAGATTTTACTACAGCGGTATTCGCTTCATGATTTAGTTATGAAAGTTGTAGGAGTAGGAAGCGTAGGTACATTATGCGGTATCAGCTTGTTAATGTCGGCAACGGGAGAGCCAATTTTTTTACAGTTTAAAGAAGCCAGACATAGTGTTTTAGAACCTTTTGTAAAAACAAAAAGCAAATACAAACATCAGGGCGAACGTATTGTTATGGGACAAAAACTAATGCAGTCGGCTTCTGATATGCTTTTAGGCTGGACAGACGGCAGAACAGATAAATTCTTTTATATGCGTCAGCTTCGTGATGCCAAAGTAAAACCAGTTCTGGAAATAATGAAAGAAGAAAACCTTAAAGATTACGCAAAAGCATGCGGCTGGGCATTGGCACGAGCCCACGCACGCACGGGCGATGCTTCTGTTTTATCCGGATATATAGGAAAAGGAGATGAATTTGCAGATGCCATTGCTAAATTTTCTCTTTTATATGCCGACCAAAATGAAGAAGATTATAATAAAATGCTTAAAGCTGTGAAAGAACAAAGAATACCTGTTTCAAACGAAATCTGATTTTTTACAAAAGAAGGATAAAATAGTTAAGTAGTTTACAATCAAACGTAATAATTAACAAAAATAATAGCGCATAAAGCATAAGTAAGAATTTTTGCACTTTAGCAAAATAATTAAAGAAATTATTTTATCTTTGGTGTAATACTAAATGTTTGTTATTTAACACATTGGCATTCTACAAGCACCGTTCTATAACTTTTCGTTCAAGCAGGATTTTCAAGATTTTAATAGATTCGAGTTAACAATTTAAATATCAAAACATGAATATTAAAAAAACAAATCTTCGCCTTATCCTAATATTTTTATTGGGTCTTTTTTACAGTTGTTCCCCTACTGTAAAAGTTACAAACGACTATGATCACGGCATTAGTTTCAGCGAATTTAAAACGTTTGCTGTTTATGATTTAAAAGCTCAGGAAGGTCAAATTAGTCAATTAAATGCGGATCGAATTACAAAAGCAATTCGTACCGAAATGATCGCCAAAGGCTTTACAGAATCCAATAATCCGGATTTAAAAGTAAATGCTGTTACTATTCTAAAAAACAAAACATCAGTAAGTGCCAATACCAATTTTTATGGATACGGTGGTATGTATCGTCCTTATGGTTATTGGGGCGGAGGCGCTATGATGGGCACTGCCAATACAACTGTTGATACCTACGATTATGTCGACGGTTCTCTGGTAATCGATATTGTGTCTACAAAAACACAAAAAATGATTTGGCAGGGAATAGGTAATTCTCAAATAGATAGCAAACCAGATAATCCCGATGAATTTATCAATGGCGCTGTGAAAAAAATTCTGGAAGGCTTTCCGCCTGGCATGGCCAAAAAATAGCATTTAACTCACTTACAAAAAAGCCTGTTTGTTTTAATCAGAGACAAACAGTGCTTTAAAATAAAGAAAGCCCCCCTTTCTAAATCACTTTAAGAGATAGTACAAATGAATTAAACGTAGAACATGATGGCTATACTACTTTCGTTTTTCTTTTTTGTAGCAGCAATTGCTGGCTTTGCAGCTTCATTTAGAGTAGTGTTTTCAAGGAAAAATTATTCTAAGAGCTTTTTTTTAGGATTGTTTTTAATGAGTCTTTCCATTGTGAGTCTCTATAACTTTTATTTGGCATCAAAAATTGTCAAAAACTTCCCTGATTTTTTTATCATAACAAAATCCTTTATTTTTTTAGCGGCACCTTGTTCTTATTTGTATGTACGGGACATTTTATCTTCAGAAAATAAAATCAGAAAATACGACAGACTGCATTTTCTGCCTTTTGCTGTTTATTTTATAATGACCTTGATTGTATATGCAGGCCGTTATGTAAATATTGAATTGATATCTTATATAGAAACCAAAACGAAAAATCCTTTTTCAATTTTAATGCTTACAATCTGGCTGTTTTACATCTTCTGCCAGACAATGCTGATTTTAAACTATGATTTAAAAAAATTTAAAGGAAGTCAGTTTCATAGAATGAAAGTAATAAACTGGATAAAGGTTTACAATTTGATGGTGCTGTTTTTGTTTTCAGCCTTATTCGTTTATCATTTTTTATTGAGGGAAACAGATATTGTAGATCTTTCGTGTTATTTCCTAATTTCCTTTGTCTTGTTTTTTGCTGTAGGATGGCTTTATTTCAAGCCTCAGATTTTTCATGACGAAGAAGAAACTTTTGATTTTCTTCAGGATGCTACCATTCAGATTAATGAAATTAAAAATAATCAGCCTCTCGTAAATGAAATTAGAGCAGAGAAAAAAGAAGATTATCTCTATAGATTAAATTATGTTTTTACCCATAAAAAACTCTTTCTCAAAAAAGATTTTATGATACGCGATTTAGCAGACGAAACGGGAATCGCGGTACATCAGCTTTCTAATTTAATTAATTCAGAATTTGGACTTCATTTTCAGGATTACGTAAATTTATAAAGAATAGAATATTTTAAAGACAAAATAAACGATCCGGAATGGAAAGATCTTTCGCTCGAAGGAATGGCGTGGGGATCTGGATTTAAATCCCGCACAACTTGCTTTAGGGCTTTTATAAAACATACCGGAAAATCACCATCACAATATTTTAAAACGACCAGAATAATACAGACAAATCAAACGCTTATTGCTTTAAATAATGGGTTTTATAATGATTGAGGAATAAGCGAAAGTCAATCCGAATTAATTTTAAAACAGACAGCATGAGAACATTATTGCTTAAACCAAAACCAATACAAAAATGGCATATCCTATTTTTAGTATTGCTAATTTCCAGTTTGTCTAATGCGCAGCTAAAAGGCGGACATATTCTTGGCGGAGTAGGACTACAGTCTGGAACGCTAGCTCCAGAAAATACTTTGGCAGTTTATGTGCCGGGCTATTTTTATGCCGCGTCTTCTTTACGAAACAGCGACGGAGATATTTCGGTGCACAATCCAGATATCAATGCCTTTGTAACAGGAGCAGGAGTTTCGTGGGTCAGCGATTTTAAAATTCTGGGAGCTAATTACGGTGCAACAGCATTGTTTGCATTTGCATCTAATAAAATAGAAGGAAATAATGTAAATATTGATGGCTCTCTGGCATTTACAGATACTTATTTAATACCGGTACAATTGGGCTGGCATAAAAAAAGAGCCGATTTTATGTTTAGTTATGCCCTTTATCTTCCAACAGGAAAATATACGGCTGGAGCCTCAGATAACAGCGGATTAGGAATGTTTATAAATGAGTTTTCTCTGGGGACTACATTATTTTTTAATGAGAAAAAAACGCTTCATTTTGCCACAACAGTTTCTTATGAAATCAACGGAAAAAAGAAAGATACCGATATAAAAACAGGAGATATTTTAAGTCTTGAAGGCGGTTTAGGAAAAACCTTTTATTGTTTTAATGCCGAAAAAACAGCACCAAAAGCGATCATAAGCGCGGGATTAATTTACTACTTGCAATATAAAGTTACCAATGATGAAATTCCTATCGGGCCGATTGTCTGGACAGGAGATAAAGACCGTGTAGCAGCAGTGGGAGCCGAAGTTAATTTTATACACATAAAATCTACCTCTACAATTGGCTTGCGCTGGCTGGGAGAAGTTTCTGCCATAAACAGATTTCAGGGTAATACTTTTTTCCTCACGCTGGCTCATGTTTTTAGTACGAAGAAAGAATAACCAAACGGATTTTCTTTTAAAAAGTAATCTTCAGATTTCGATGAAAATGAAAAAAAACATACCAAATCTTCTCTTCTTTAGTCTTGTTTTTTTGTTGCTTTCAAATCATACTTTTGGACAAAAAAAGCACATTACAGTAAAAGATTCTCTTGACGGAGCATTCGATTTAAGTGATTATTTAATTTATGCCAATGGGTTTATCGTCGTTCCTACAATAATTACAGAACCTGCGGTAGGTGGTTTTGGTGTTGCTATAGTGCCTGTATTTCTTAAAAAACATCCTCCGGTTGTTGATGAAAACGGAAAAAAAAGAATTGTAAATCCGGATATTACAGGAGCTTTAGGAATGTACACCAGTAATAAAAGCTGGATGGTTGGTGCTTTTCGATCCGGAAGTTTTATAAAATCAAAAATCAATTATCGGGTTGCAGGCGGCTACGGTGATATGAATTTGTCGTTTTATGAAAATAACATTCCGAACCTTAAAGACAAAGAATTTAAATTGAATTTTAGAACTGCATTTTTTTATACTCAGGTGTTAAAACAATTTAATAACCCGAAATGGAGCGCAGGTCCGCAATATCTTTTTTTAAATTCAAAAATCAATCTTCCGTCTGGCGATACACCTAATTTTGTAAAAGATAAAGACATCAAAAGTACCATCAGTCAGTTGGGCGGCGCGATACAATTTGATAATCGGGACAACATTTTTACGCCCGATAAAGGAATCCGGCTGCAGTCTGATTTTTTCTGGTCAGACAATGCGATTGGAAGCGATTATGATGCCTGGCGCGTCAACCTTTCCGCAATCGGATTTTATCCCATAACACCAAAATTAATTGGAGGATTACGAATAGAAGCAGAACAAGCATTCGGAAGTCCGCCGTTTTATCTTTTACCCGGAATAAATTTACGCGGCGTACCAATGGGAAGATATCAGGGAAAAACAAGTTTAGTTACAGAAGTAGAATTCCGTTGGGATTTGTACCGAAGATGGAGTTTGATGGGTTATGCCGGCGGTGCAAATGCATTTAGCGATTGGGGCGATACCTTCAAAAAACCATTAGAATACAGTTACGGAACCGGTTTTAGATATTTAATTGCCCGAAAATTTAAACTCCGCATGGGCGTAGATGTCGCAAAGGGCCCAGAAGATTGGGCATATTATATTGTTTTTGGAAGCAATTGGATGAGATGATACAATTTGGTTAGTTATTTATGAAACCCGACAGATTTTAAATCTTGTCGGGTTTGTTTTTATAAAAAGCTTATTTCTTCCAATATGGCAAAACTATTTTGTTTTCTCTATGAGATAAAATCAATAAAACAGTTGTAGCAATAGAGCAAAATACAATGGCCTGAATACTGCCTTCGGGTCCAAATTCTCCTCCGGTTATCAATTCTAAACCTTCAAATTTAGCTTCAATCAGACTATTTGTTTTTGCATTTCCAGAAGTTATGGCGCCGTAAATTCCCGACTGCATAAAATTCCACGCAAAATGCAAAGCAATAGGAAACCATAAATTTCTACTGTAAATAAAAGCCGCGCCAAGTAATAATCCAGCTTCAATGGCAACAGACAAACAAGAAAGCAAAGTACTGTTTTCATTCGCCAAATGCATCAAACCAAAAATTAAAGCCGAAATAATCAAAGCAATATAACTTCCTAGTTTTTCTTCCATGATTCTAAAAAGAATACCGCGTACTAAAATTTCCTCGATAATTGCTGCCGTAAAAGAAAGCGTTAGCGGAATAATAATAAACGAAACAGGATTTACAGCAAGAATAGTATAACCGCCAGCGAGATAAATAACCAAAATAGTCAGCGATTGTAAAACAGCTCCAATCAGAGTTCCGATAATTAAATTTCGGGCAATTCTGTTGAGAGAGAATTCGGTAACGTCTCTTTTTTCATAATATTTGAAGAAAAGAATATAACTGCCCAAAGCCAAAGCAGAAACAATAATTCCTTTTATAAGATTTCTAAAATCTTTGTCGAGCGGGGTTTGCAATAATAATTTTCCAAAAAGAGCTTGTCCGATATTGACAAAAGCCAGACAAACGATCAACGAAAGTATAATTTTGGTTAAAGGGAAATTAAATATTTTTTGTTTTGTAGTCAGGGTTTCCATTTTTAGATTTGGTATTTAAATGTTTAAGTTGAAGCAAAAGTAATGTGCCTCAAAAACAAAAAATAGAATGAAATTTGCCTTTTTTAAATTTTTTGAAATTCTTTAGGTAAAAATCCGGTTTGGTTTTTAAAGGTTCTTATAAAATGACTCTGATCGGCAAAACCGCATAGAAAACTAATTTCCGTCAAATTACTTTCGTTGGTTTGTATCAGCGAAAGCGAGCGATTTATTTTTATACGGCGCATGTATTCGCCCAAAGTGCATCCAAAATATTTCGGAAAATGTTTCGAAATTGTAATCGGATTTAGGTTTAAAACCTGCGCCAAATCCTGTAGATTCGGATTTTCGTTCCAGCAGTCATTCAATAATTCATTTAAACTTTTAACCCAAAACGGACTTTTTTCAAATTTATCCAAATGCGAATTAGAGTTTGCCAACTGCGCAAATAACATATTAATGGTGTCGCCAGAAAAAGTATCGGCAACCTGAGATTCTTTAAAGATTTTTAGAATCAAAAATTTAGTCAAAGCAGCATTCTGAACTGATTTCTCTATTGTAGCTTCTGTAATCTGAAGTTCTTTCAACAGATTTTCTTCAATTTCGATATTGATATTTTTAGAAGGAAAAAGTGTGTTTTGATTCAAATGCAATTCGTCGCTGTGGTAAAATAAAAGCGAACCGGGGCCAACATCAATAGTAGAATTTTTTCGTTTTTCTGATGTACCGCCTTTTAGAAACAATGTAATATGTGCATTATTATGGGAATGCCAGCCTTCAAAAACCTTACTTTGATATTCTGTTTCTACAACAGCAATTCCCTGCGTATTGTTGAAAATGTTTTTGGTATTGCCTAAATATTTCTCTTTTTCGAGTTCGTACATTTCAGGATTTTTGCTGGGAATTTCAGCAACCAAATTACTATTTATTTAAGAACTACAAAAGTGATTTAGTTTTGATTGAAAAACAGCAATCTGTTTTTGCATATTTTGTACTATAATACACCTTAATAAAAAGATTGTGAAAAAATTAACCGAAAAAATATAATAAATTACACAAAATTTAATTGTTTTGTAACAAATTAGAAACATTGTAGACTAATTTCTCAAAACCTTAAACATAATTTATGAATACATTTTCATTCAAATCAGTACTTGCAGCGTCGGTATTTTTTGTTGGAGCGACCAGCTGTTTTGCACAAGACGTTTTAGTAAACTCACTAAAACTAAATGCAAGTGATAAAAGTAAAGAGAACTTTAAATTTACCGAAGTAGTAAATTTAGGAACAACATCTGTAAAAGCTCAAGGATCTTCTGGAACATGCTGGAGTTATTCTACAAACTCATTCTTAGAGTCAGAAATGATTCGTTTAGGAAAACAGCCTGTAGAATTGTCTCAGATTTTCTCTGCAAGAAATGTTTATGTAGAAAAAGGAATTAATTATGTACGCATGCACGGAGCAGTTACTTTGGGCGACGGTGGTGCATTGCACGATGTAATTAATATGTACAAAAAATACGGAACTGTACCGAGAGAAGTTTACACAGGATTAAACTACGGAACAGATAAAAATAAATTTGGCGAAATGGGAGCGCTGATTGAAGGACTTCTAACTGCTGTGGTAAAAAACCCGAACGGAGAATTAACGCCAAACTGGCAAAAAGCATACGCTGCTGTTATTGATTCTTATTTAGGAAAAGTGCCGGATAATTTTACTTACAAAGGAAAAAATTACACGCCGCAATCTTTCGCAAAAGAAGTAGTGGGAATAAATCCAGATGATTATGTAGAAATGTCTTCTTTTACAACTTCTCCATATTACCAAAAAACAACGATGATGGTGCCAGACAACTGGTCTTTTGATCAGGTTTACAATGTAAAAGTAAACGATATGACAGACGTTATCGATAATGCACTTAAAAAAGGATACACTGTAGCATGGGCAACAGACGTAAGCGAAAAAAGCTTTAGCTGGAAAAATGGTGTGGCGTATGTACCAACAAAAAAATTCGACGATATGACTGCCGAAGAAAAAGCAGACATGTTTAACGGACCAAAACCAGAACCAGAAATTACTCCAGAAATGCGTCAGGCTGCGTTTGATAATTACACCACAACAGACGACCACGGAATGCACATTATTGGCCTTGCAAAAGACCAAACTGGAAGAGAATATTACATCGTAAAAAACTCTTGGGGAGAAACAAACGACTACAAAGGTTTCTTGTTTGTAACAAAAAACTTCGTGAAATATAAAACGACTGCTTTATTAGTTAATAAAGGTGGAATTCCTTCTGAGATTGCTAAGAAATTAGGGGTTTAAGTTTTATTAGACTTTTTGAAATATTAGGAAGCGCTGCAATGAAAATTGCAGCGCTTTTTTATTTTCTAAAGTAATTGTAAAATTTGAAAAAAATGCAGAATGTAGTGTAATCACTCTATGTTGGGAGATATAAAACGCATGATTGGATAAAATAAGTTTCCTTAGACAAAACAGGTATTTTTACGTGTTGTAGAATTTATAAATTATCCTACTTTGTCTAAAATATCTAATTAGAATATGGTTTTCCGTAAAAGTAATATTAATAAAGTAATAAAATTTGAGTTTTAATTTCTTAATTGAATATGTGAAAAAATATAACTTAAAAAACATACAACTAATATGTATAATTTTTTATTAAGCCTTAATCAAAAAATTTAAAAAAAAGCTAATGGAACAAGTAAAATTTGAAATTGTACATCAGGATGAAAGAATAAAAGGGAAGACAACAAGGGAAAAAGTTAAAAATACTTTTACTGAAGAATTGTTTTTAGGAATTTGTTCACCGATAGGTTCTATGAAAGATGAAGTTATAGCTTCATTAACTGAAATACTAGAAAAAACATATGGTTATACGGTAGAAGTTTTAAAATTAAGCGATTATATTGATAAATATAAAATAAATGCATTTCAGCCCGTAGGAGGTAGCACAGAGGAATATTCTAAATTGATGTATAAAATAGATGAGGGAAATGCAATTAGAAAACATTATAATAATAATTCAGTTTTGGTAGAATTAGCAATAAGAGATATTTACAATAATCGTGTACATGAAGCTACTAAAGGTGATGGAGGAGAATTGCCAAAAGCAGAAGATTTTACGAGTAGAAGAAGATGCTTTATTTTTAATTCTATAAAAAATAAAGAGGAATTATTATTACTGAGGCAAATTTATACTGATAATTTTTATCAATTTAGTATATTTTCCCCTCAACATGAAAGAGAACAAAATTTACTTAATAAAAATTTATCGCAGAAAGAAATTAGAAATATAATAGACGTTGATGAATATGATAATAATATAAATGGTCAAAATGTCAGAGGTACATTTACAGAAGGAGATTTTTTCTTAAGAGTTTCTACAAAAAATTCAGATAAGTTAAATGATAAAATTCAAAGATATTTACACCTTATTTTTGAGAGTTCAATTGTTACTCCAACATCTGAAGAAACAGCAATGTATGCAGCTAAATCTGCTTCAGGTAATTCTGCGTGTTTATCAAGACAAGTTGGGGCGGCCATAACAAGTAAAAAAGGAAATTTAATATCAACGGGATGGAATGATGTTCCTAAGTTTGGAGGTAATCTTTACAGAGAAGGTGATAAAGTCGACTTTAGATGTAATCAAACAGGTATTTGTAGTAATGATGAGCAAAAAGACTCTTTAGTTCAAAGTATTATCGAATTAATAAATGTTGATTCTGATTTAAATAATATTTTTTTTGATGATGAAGGATTAGTTGATATAAAAAAGATTAATAAATTTGCAAATCAATTAAGAAACTCGAAAATTAAGGATCTAATTGAATTTTCAAGGTCTGTACATGCAGAGATGCATGCTATTATATCTGGAAGTCAGTTATCTGGAGAAAAAATGATTAATGGTAAACTATTTAGTACTACATATCCTTGTCACAATTGTGCTAGACATATTATTGTTGCTGGAATAAAAGAAGTATATTATATTGAGCCATATAAAAAGAGTTTAGGGATAACTTTACACGATGATGCAATTACAGAGGATGAAAATAGTAAAGATAAAGTAAGGATATTAATTTTTGATGGTGTAGCTCCTCGTAAATATTTGAATTTTTTTACTAACTTTACTGAAAGAAAAAGTAATGGGAAGAAGGTTTCAAGAGATTTTACAACTATAAAGCCAAAAGTTGCAAAATCTTTACAAGCTTTATCTACACTAGAAACTCAAGCAATACATTCTCTAAAAGAGTGCGGACTAATAAATGAATAAATATGGAAAAAGACAAAAAAAACCAAGCCTCAAAAACCAATCAATTGTCTTTAGAATTTTCAAATAAGTCGCCAATAAATCAAAATTCCTGTCAAGCAGCAATTGAAAATTCTAGAATTATTTCATTGTCTGATTATAAAATGTCAGACAAAGGTAAAACGGATTATACAAGTTTAGTTTTAAAATACACTAAATCATTTTAAAAAAAAACACCTCATTTGAGGTGTTTTTTGTATCATATTCTTAGTTAACTTTCTTTCAATATTTCTAAAGAAATCCCTATTTTCCTTTCATCAATTTCTCCAAATACTCAACCTTATCTTTCTCAGCCTGAACCAAACGCTCATAAAGCTCGACAACTTTATCAAGCGGGTTGAAGTTGCAGTTATATGCATTTCCATTAATAAAACTACCGTCATGCAAAGTGTTTCCAATAATATTCAAAACAGCTTCATCAGAGAAATTCTTAATAGCTTCGGCAGAAACGCCTAATATTTCAGCAATTTTATTTAATTTTTCATCCTCAACAGTTTCGCTCCCTTCAATATTAGAAATAGTTTGCTGCGTTACGCCAATTGCTATTGCAAGTGCTTCTTGTTTCATTCCTCTAAGCTCTCTGATACGGCTTATATTTCTCCCGATATGTTTTGCTGTTGTAGTCATAGTTCAAAGATATTTAAAATTCCTGAAAATTATTTTATCCAAAACAAAAATACAATTTTTCGGACAGGTTGTAATTGTAGAATGAATTTTGTTTTTATTTGTAATTGTGGAGTTTCTTACGGATTCTTCGACTTCGCTCAGAATGACAAAATTGGTTAAGCTTTGTAGAGTTTCTAGTGTGATTTGCTTCGCCTGTTCGCTATCGCTCGAGTCTCCTCCGTCGAAATGACAAGATTGCGCTTTTTCACAACGAATATAACATTCAGTTTGTCATTTCGACGGAGGAGAAATCACACTCGTAGCCACAATGTTTGGCAAACTATGCATTTTTAGTGAGTTTGCTACGTTCCAATGACAAAAAATGAGATAAAAAACCTAAATCTTCTTCCCCACAAACCGAATCACAGAACCAGTTCCAATATGAAATTTCCCTTCATTCAAAACAATTTCTTCTTCGGATAAAAGCAGGATTTCATAATTTTTAAAATCGGCTAGAATTTCTTCTTTCGAAAATAAATCATCAATATTGTCTGGTCCGCCCACTTTTGGATTTTGTTTTTTAAAATGGAAATGACTTTTGCTGAAAGCTTCAAAAATAATAATTCCGCCAGATTTTAAATAAGTATCTAACTTTTGGTGAAGTTTAGATTTCGCTTCCGCGGAAAAATGAGCGTAAATCAATCCAATTGCGTCAAATGAATTTTTCTCGAATTCCAATTCTTCGAGATCACCGACACTATATTCTAAACTTATATTGTTTTCTTTGGCAAGTTTTAAAGCTTTTAGCTGTCCTTCTGCGCTTAAATCAAACGAAGTGACATTCCAGTTCAATTGAGCAGCAAAAACGCCGTTACGGCCTTCGCCATCGGCTGGCATTAAAATTTTTCCGGGTTCAAATTTTGACAGCCATTCTTTAAAGAAAATATTCGGCTCGGTTCCGTATGCAAATTCGGTTTCTTTATATCTTTCGTCCCATTTCTGTTTCATTTGGATTCAATTAAAATTCAATTCAAAAGTAAATCTGGAACACCTTTAAAAGATAGGACAAAATTGAAGTTTGATGTCACTTACTTAAAGTTCTGCCGAAAAGTTTCCGGCGAAAACCCAGTATGTTTTTTAAACAATCGAATAAAATACGAAACATCATCATAACCCATATAATCTGCAATTTGACTCACTTGATTGGTTGTTGCTAAAAGATATCTTTTAGATTCCAGAATAATAGTTTCCGTAATAATTTCCGAAGCCGTTTTGTCAAGTATTGTTTTCGTAATAGCATTCAGCTGATAAGAAGTAAGGTTTAGCATTTCGGCATAAGCGCTGACTTGTTTTTGCGTAAAAATATGCGTTTCTAAAAGAGCTAAAAATTCCTCCAAACGTTCCTGTGCATACAAATTGGTTTTTTCTGCGGTTGTTTTCTTTTGCTCGCGAGTAAGTTCCATAAAAAAAATGCTGAGGTTGGCTTTTATGATTTCGAGATGGTTTTCGCGTTTCGTATTATATTCTTCAAAAATATAATCGAGTGGATAAAGTATTTTTTGAAATTGATTTCCGTCAAGCGGATAATAATTCTGAATGCCGGTTTTGCGTAAATATTGATTAGAAGTTTTATTTTCAGAATTGAAAAAAGCAGCATTCATTTTAATCATATATCCAGAACACAAAGCGTCTAATTCTAACCGGTGCGCCTGCCCCGGACGTACGAAAAAAACAGTATGATCTTTTACTTCATGATTAATAAAGTCAATTTCGTGAAATCCTTTTCCTTTTTTTAAAACCAGAATATGAAAAAAATCATGTCGATGTAAGTCTTCCATCAAATCTTTTTCCGAAAGTAAATCCTCAAGATTCCGAATACTGAAATTCTCAGAAGAATTTGATGTAGTGGGAGAATTAGTAATATGTCTAACAGGAATTTTTTCCATTTTATTTGATGTTATACAAATGTACAAAACAACACGGTAAACATTAAACCTAAAAAACCGCATTTTAACGTCTTTTAAGGTTGTTGGTAGATATAATAAATTAAAAAACAGAACAATAAGTACCTTTATATAAGTTTCTCAAAATGTATAACCAATAAAATATTAGTTATGATGAAAAATTATGCAGCACCTTTTACCGCAATTGCCTGTGTTTTTTCGTTTAACTGTTTTGCCCAGCGCAGCGAAAGCGCTTCTCCCAATCCAGAAATTAAAAATGCACGTTTAATTGCCGACAACAAACCCAAAAAAGATCTTGTTGTAAAATCGTACCACGTTGAAGAAAAAATAAACATGCCTTTTGGAAGCCGTGTAACAACTTACGAAGTTACCAGTTTAGACATGATTTATACAAACGACCTGGGTCCGAACAACACACGAACCGTAACGCCAAACTACGGAAGAACAAAAATAAAAACAACTGAAGCCATCGCAACAAAAATAGTTGTTGATACAATTGCAAAAAAGATAGAACCCGTTAAAGTCGGAATAATTCCGCCAGCACAAAAAGCAAAATTCATTAAAGTAAATGTTTTAAATACCTACGAAAAAGTTTTAGACAAAGGTTATAGAACATTAGAAATGGTTAAAAAAGTAGCCGACAAATCGTATTTTGAAGATGATCTTGTTGTAGCGGCCAAATACTATGCTGAACTTTTTAATATGACTACAGATTTGGAAGCGGTTTATTATTATCGCTATGCGCAATCCTTAAAAGCAATCAACGAAATTGATAAGGCTGAGGAAATGATGAAGGTTTTTAAAAGTAAAACGATGTGAGGAAATCGTTTTTAAGCGCAAAGAGCGCAATCCGATCGCTATCGGGACACAAGGTTCGCAAAGTTTAATTATTAAGCCTTGCGAACCTTTGCGATTAATTTAAACACAAAGAACATAAAGAGGTTTTGTCGATCTGAAACCGTAGTCTGTGGATGAAAAGTATATAACAAAAAAAAGACTATCGTAATGATAGTCTTTTTTTTTAAGCTCCTCCTCTTGGGCTCGAATCAACCCCGAAAGCTTTCGGGGCTCTGATTAATAGTCAAAAAAAATACCACTTACAATTTGTAAGTGGTATTTAATAAGCTCCCCCTCTTGGGCTCGAACCAAGGACCCTCTGATTAACAGTCAGATGCTCTAACCAACTGAGCTAAGGAGGAATCACCTTAAAGGTAAATATGTTTGCTAAAAAAAGTTTGCTCCCCCTCTTGGGCTCGAACCAAGGACCCTCTGATTAACAGTCAGATGCTCTAACCAACTGAGCTAAGGAGGAAGTTGTTGCTCTTTTTAGCGAGTGCAAATATAATCGATTTTTTAGTTTCTCAAAAATATTTTAACTCTTTTTCTTGATTTTTTTTTCTACTTCATAATTGCCTTGTAAATATCGTTTCCGTTAGCAAACAAAAGCAGTGCTATAAGTAGTACAAAGCCAACCATTTGGGCGTTTTCTAAGAATTTATCGCTCGGTTTTCTGCCACTAATTATTTCGTATAATAAAAACATTACATGACCTCCATCAAGAGCTGGAATTGGCAATAAATTCATAACTCCAAGCATAATTGACAATAAAGCAGTGATTGACCAGAACACTTCCCAGCTCCAAGAAGATGGAAAAATGTTAAAAATCGCTGCAAAACCACCTACTTGTTTGTACGCTTTTGTTTCTGGATTAAAGATCATTTTAAGCTGTTTTCCGTAACCTATCAATTGATCTTTACCTTTTGTAAGTCCAACCGGAATAGATTCGAAGAAACTATATTCTTTTGTGCTTATTTTATAATAACCTAATTTTTCTAAAGACTCCATATCTACACCGCCGGCAATTACACCAAGTTTACCATTATTATCTACTTTAATAGTAACAGGAGTTTGTTTTAAATCACGTAAAACAACAGCAGAAAGAGTTTTTCCTTTATTATTTTCTAAAATCGTTTTAACCTGATCATAATATTTTGTCTGCTGACCGTTTACGCTCACAATTAAATCTTTTGGTTTTAAAGCAGTGTTTGCAGATTCTGCAGGAATGCCTTTAATAGCAAAAGGAGAACGAATATTCACCAAAAGACCTTTTTCAGTTTTAGATAACTGATCTACAAAATCTGTCGGCATTGTAATAGTTTGCTGTTTTCCGTCTCTTTCGATCAAAATGTTTTTAGCCATGATAATATTCATGTTTAAATCACTGTCGAAATTTTCTACTTTTTTATTATCAATCGAGATCAATTTATCTCCGGTTTTAAAACCAGCTTTAAGCATAACTGGATTTTCAACCAAAACACCATCTTTCAAATCAGCATTCGCAACATAAGTATCGCCATAAGCAAACGCCATACCTATATAGATAATAAAAGCCAGGATAAAGTTTACAGTAACACCGCCAAGCATAATAATTAAACGCTGCCAAGCCGGTTTAGAACGAAATTCCCACGGTTGTGGCGGCAATGCCATTTGTTCTTTGTCCATACTTTCGTCGATCATACCTGAGATTTTTACATAACCTCCAAGTGGCAACCAGCCGATTCCGTATTCTGTTTCGCCGATTTTCTTTTTTAACAGCGAATATTTAACATCAAAAAATAAGTAAAATTTTTCAACTCTGGTTTTAAATAATTTTGCAGGAATAAAGTGTCCTAATTCATGAAGAATAATAAGTAAAGATAAACTCAATAGAAATTGAGAGAGTTTGATAACTATATCCATTTTGTATTTTTAGTTCGTATTTAACGCACAAAAGTAGCGTTTTCTATTTAATATAAGAGTGCAATATAAGACATAAGGTTTTAAATGTTTGTTAATTAATAAACATTTAGATTTCTAGTTTTAACAAGATGCAGTAACTTTACTTTTCAAATGGCACTCTAATCTATAAGTAGGCCAAAACCAGTAAAAGTTACATGTATGGCTTCATTATTATTCTCTTCACTTTCGATAAAAAATACTACTTTAAAAAATAGAATTGTTATTTCGCCAATGTGTCAATATTCTGCAATCGACGGATTTGCAAACGATTGGCATCTAGTGCACTTAGGCACTCGTGCCATCGGAGGTGCTGCTTTGATAATTCAGGAAGCAACTGCGGTTTCTCCAGAAGCCAGAATTTCTCCTTCTGATTTGGGAATTTGGAAAGACGAACACATTCAAAAATTAAAACAAATTAACGAGTTTATAATTTCTCAAAATGCAGTTCCGGGAATTCAACTCGCGCACGCAGGACGAAAAGCGAGTGTTTCGGCTCCATGGAAAGGCAATAAAAAGTTAGATTTCGCTCAAGGCGGATGGCAGACCGTTGCACCAAGTGCGGTTCTATATCATGATAATGAACCCTTTCTTCCAGAAGCTTTGGACAAAAACGGAATCCAAAAAGTAATTTCAGATTTTAAAGCAGCAACAAAAAGAGTAGTTGAAGCAGGTTATAAAGTGATAGAAGTTCACGGGGCACATGGCTATTTACTGCACCAATTTTTATCTCCTTTAACGAATGTTAGAACCGATGAATATGGCGGAAGTTTTGAGAACAGAATCCGTTTTACATTAGAAGTTCTTGAAGCAGTCCAGTCAGAATGGCCTTCAGAGCTGCCTTTATTTTTAAGATTATCAGCAACAGATTGGGCAGAAGGAGGATGGAATCCCGAAGAATCTGTAAAGCTTTGCAAAATATTAAAAGAAAAAGGCGTAGATTTAATTGATGTTACATCCGGAGGTTTAGTGTCTCATCAGCAGATTCCAGTTAAGCCTGGTTATCAGGTTTCTTTTGCCGAAAAAATCAAAAAAGAAGCTAATATTTTAACCAGCGCAGTTGGTTTAATAACAGAGTCAAAACAAGCTGAAGATATTTTAGAAAACAGTCAGGCCGATTTAATTATGTTTGCCAGAGAATCGCTGAGAAACCCAAATTTGCCGTTAAGTTTTGCAAAAGAATTAAACGACGAAATTCAATGGCCAAAACAATACGAAAGAGCTAAAATAAAATAGAAAAACATAAAGTTTTAATTTGAACCATTAAGAACTTAATTAACTTAATGGTAAAAAACAATCAAAATGCAAAAAATAAAAACAGCACTATTATCATACGGAATGTCGGGAAAAGTTTTTCACGCGCCTTTTTTAGATCTTCACTCAGGATTTGAATTATTAGGCTCTTGGGAACGAAGCAAAAAACTAATTCAGGAAGATTACCCAGCCGTAAAAAGTTATGCTGCTATCGATGAATTATTAGCAGACGACGTCGATTTGGTAATCGTCAATACACCAGTAGGAACGCATTACGAATATGCAAAAAAAGTGCTTTTGGCAGGAAAACATGCCGTTGTAGAAAAAGCATTTACAACCACTGCAGCCGAAGCAGAAGAATTAGCTTCGATTGCCAAAGAAAAAGGATTAAAATTGGCCGTTTTTCAGAACAGACGCTGGGACAGTGATTTTAAAACCATTCAAAAAATAATAAAAGACGGAGTTTTGGGGGATTTAGTTGAGGCCGAATTTCACTTCGACAGATATAATCCAATATTAAGTCCAAAAGTACACAAAGAAACAGCCAATAGCGGTGCTGGAATATTAAAAGATTTAGGTCCGCATTTAATCGATCAGGCGGTTGCTTTATTTGGTTCGCCAAAATCAGTTTTTGGCGATATTAGAGTTACAAGAAAAGATTCTGTAGTGGATGATTGGATCGATTTACTGTTGATTTACACCAATTTTAGAGTTCGCTTAAAAGCAAGTTTTTTTGTAAAAGAAGCAAATCCGGCTTACACCATTCACGGAAAAAAAGGATCTTTTTTAAAACCTCGCGGTGATGTTCAGGAAGACGATTTAAAAGCAGGAAAGAAACCAAATTTAGAATCTTGGGGAACAGAGCCAGAAAGCTTACAAGGTCTTTTGCACACAGATACTGTTCGCGAAAAAGTACCAACACTGCAGGGAAATTATTTCAGTTTTTTTGATGGCGTTTATGATTCCATTGCCAATAATAAAACAGAACCTGTTACTGCACAAGATGGTATAAAAGTAATGAAGATAATTGAAGCTGCAATTGCGAGTAACGCACAGCAAAAAGCAATTATTTTATAAAGATTTTTATGTGTTAGAACTAATTTATCTACTCAATTTATAAACAATAACGTTATAAATGGAGTAAGGAATTGAATGCAATGTAGTTTCATAGCGCTTTTTAGTATTTTTGAAGATATTACAAAAACAGGTCGACTATGCTGGGAAATTTTAATCCATTATCGTTTTTTCAAACTAAAGGAAAAATCAAGAAAGTTTTTAGAGAAGCAAAAGCTTCTTATTTAAACCGAATTCGTTTTGCAGTCGGAATGTTTTATTTCGGAATGGGTTTAAGTTTTGCAACATGGGCGAGCAGGATTCCAGATATAAAAAGTGCTTTACATTTAACAGAAGGCGATTTAGGTTCAATATTATTTGCGCTCCCAGTCGGACAATTAGTAATAATGCCCTTTTCGGGAAAAATGGTAACCAAATTCGGTAGCCATCGTATCTTGATTTTCTCTTTAATAATGTATGTTTTGTGTTTGGTCAATCTTGGTCTGGCAACTACAGCATTGCAATTATCTTTAGGCTTATTTTTATTTGGCTTATTCGGAAACTTAGCCAATATCGCTGTAAACACACAAGGCGTTTATACCGAAGTTCTTTTTAGAAAAACCATTATGTCATCCTTTCACGGTATGTGGAGTTTTGCTGGATTTTCTGGTGCATTGGTAGGTTTAGGAATGCTGGCTTTAAAATTAAGTCCGCTTCATCATTTTATAATTGTTGGCGTCATTGTATTATTAATGGTTGCTTTCAATTTTAAATTTTTAGTAAGAGCCAAAGAAAAAATCAAAGCCAAACCAGAAGGAAAAAAATTATTTTCAAAACCAGACAGCGCATTACTTTGGCTTGGTGTTATTGGTTTTTGCAGTATGGCCAGCGAAGGCGTAATGTTTGACTGGAGTGGTGTTTATTTTAAAGAAATAGTAAAAGCGCCCGGCCCTCTGGTTGTTTTAGGATATACTTCTTTTATGATTATGATGGCCAGCGGTAGATTTTTAGGCGATAATTTGATTAATAAATTCGGACGTGAACGTGTTATGCAAATTAGCGGTGTTATGATTTCTGCCGGACTTTTTACAGCTGTTTTTCTTCCTTATATTATTCCTTGTACTATAGCGTTTATGTTTGTTGGTTTAGGAGTTGCCACCATAGTTCCTACAGTTTATAGTATGGCAGGAAAAAATCCAACCGTTCCGCCAGGCGAAGCGCTAACGATTGTTTCGAGTGTAAGTTTCCTTGGTTTTTTAATGGGACCTCCGGTAATCGGACATATTGCGCAGACTTTTGGACTTCAGTTTTCTTTTGCCTTTATCGGAATCTTTGGCGTTCTAATTGCTTTTATGGTTTCTAAGATTAGAACTGCATAATATTTTTTTCTCTCGCAGATTTTACAGATTAAGCTGATTTTTATTGTGTTTTTATCCTATAAAATTATTTAAACTATTTTAAAATCAGCTTAATCTGCAAAATCTGCTTGAACCTTTATTTGCTTTTTAATACTAATTAAAAGTACTATAAAATATTTTATATTAAAATAAATTAACAAGAAAATTATTATAATTATTATTTTTGATTACTTTTGAATAAATAATGCCATTTCCAACAACCAATTTTATCTTTTGAAATAAGAATGAAAATGTTTTGATACCAAAAACATTCTTCATTCAAAATCTATTTTCAAAGTAAATTGAAGTTTTTTATGGTAAAAAAATACCTGATCTTTTTTATTTTATTGTCTTTTAAAGTTTGTTTAGCCCAACAAGAAACTATTTTTAACGGAATAGTAGTTGATGCAAAAACACAAAATCCTATTCAAAATGTTGTAGTCAGTATTCAGAATTCAACCATAACACAACTCACAAAGTTTAACGGAAAATTCGAATTGCATTCGTCTATAAATGGCGAACAATTATTATTGATACACAGTCAAGGTTACAAAGATTTGCTTTTAAAAATAAAGTCCCAATTTGGAAAAAATATATATCTGGGGATTTTACAATTAGAAGATACTTTTTCAGAAGAAGTTCCGGCGGCATTAATTACACTTTTAGATAGCGATTTCTCAGACGACAACAGTTCTTCAGAAATGACATCAGGACTTTTACAATCTTCCAAAGATGCTTTTATGCAGGCTTCTGCGTTCAATTGGGGACAAGCCCGATTCAGAGTCCGAGGTTTAGACAGCGAAAACGGTACGATGATGCTTAATGGTATGAACATGAACAAACTCTACGATGGAAGACCGCAATGGAGCAATTGGGGAGGATTGAATAATGTGCTGCGAAATCAGGAATTTTCTGTAGGAGCAGCGCCTTCAACTTACACTTTTGGTGGTATTTTAGGAACACAGCAAATCACTACACGAGCCTCAATGTATAGAAAAGGATGGCAGTTTTCGTTTTCAGGAAGCAACACAACCTATACCGGACGTGCAATTGCAACGTATGCTTCTGGAATGAATGCTTCGGGCTGGGCGTATGCAGTTTCTGCCGGAAAACGTTGGGCAGACGAAGGCTATTTTGATGGAACAAATTACAAAGCAGAGTCCGTTTTTGTTAGTGTCGAAAAAAAATTAAACAACAATCAAACGCTAAATTTTACCGGATTTTATACACCAAGTTCCAGAGGAAAAAATTCTGCCAATACAAACGAAGTAACGGAGTTAAAAGAAGAGAAGTACAATTCGTATTGGGGTTATCAAAATGGTAAAAAGCGAAATGCAAGAGTAAAAAATATAGAAGAACCGTTGTTGATGCTCAATCATTATTTAAAGATAAATGAAAAAGCAAACCTCAATTCCAGCATAATGTATCAATTCGGGAAAGTAGGAAACAGCAATCTCGATTATCAAAAAGTAGACAGTCCGGATCCTGTATATTATAGAAAACTGCCCAGTTATTTTACTTCTTTATACGCAAAAGACAAAGGCGAATTTTCTGGAGATTTTACACCTGATTTTGAAAATGCAGAAAAAAGTAAAGATTTATTTTTAGAAAATTCTCAAATCAATTGGGAAGCGATGTACAAAGCCAATCAGAAACCAACATTCAATTCTGATCATAATATTACTGGTTTTGAGCCGGCACAAAGCCATTATGTTTTATACGAAGACAGAACCGATGATAAAACTTTCGCTGTAAATTCTAATTTTAATTCACAGGTTTCGACTAATGTTTCTTTTGATAGTGGCATTACGTATAGAAATCTAAAGTCACATAATTTTCAATGCTTGGAAGATTTACTAGGCGGATTATTTTTTGAAGATATAGATGCTTTCTATAAAGGCGATCAATCGCAATCGGATTTATTGCACCCAAATCGAGAAGTAAAAAAAGGAGATACTTACGGCTATAATTATAATTTTCTGGCAAATGAAATTGATGCTTTTGCCCAGTTTAAACTCACGTACAATACTACCGAATTTTACTTAGCACAATCTTATTCAGTTTCCAATTATCAAAGAGAAGGATTGTACCAAAATGGGATTTACCCGACAAATTCTCTGGGAAAAAGCGAGAAAATCAACTTTGAAAATTTCGGTTTCAAAGGCGGATTTACTTATAAAATCTCGGGGAAACAATTATTGTTTTTTAATGGATCACATTTAACAAGAGCGCCTTCGATTCGGAATACGTTTATAAATTCAAGATTAAATAATAATATTGTTGACGGAATTGAAAGCGAAAACATTAGCAGTGCCGAAGGTAATTATGTGTATCGTTCGCCGAAACTCAAATTACGTTTAACAGCTTATTATGCTTTGATAAAAAACACCTCAAAAACGTCCTTTTTTTATGCCGAAGGAATTTTTGATAATGGAGCAGGTTATGACAATACCGATGCTTTTGTGAGTCAGACTTTGACTCATTTGGACAAGAAAAACATAGGATCTGAATTGAGTTTTGAATATCAAATATCTTCCACTCTTAAAACTATTTTCGCAGCCTCCTATGGTAATTACACCTATAATAGTAATCCGGATGTTTTAATAACCAACGATGCAAATGCAGCAAAAACAAATGTTCCTGCGACTTTTGATTTTGGACAAGCGTATCTCAAAAACTACAAACAAGCCGGAATGCCGCAGCAAGCATATTCATTAGGTTTAGAATACAGAGATCCAAAATATTGGTGGATTGGAACTAATATTAATTATCTAACGGATAGTTATATTGACGTTTCGCCAATTTCCCGCACACCGCATTTTTATATTAATTCTAAAAGCGGTCATGTTTTTCCAGAAGCAACAGAAGAGCGAACTGCCGTATTATTAAAACAAGAAAAATTTAATCCTGTCATGTTACTCAATATTACAGGTGGAAAATCCTGGCGCATTTCGCATAAATATATCGGACTCTTTATGAGTGTAAATAATGCATTAAATACGATTTATAAAACCGGCGGTTTTGAGCAGGCCAGAAATGCAAACTTTAGAGCTTTTAATCAAGATGTTTCTAGCGGAACACCATCATTTGGGTCAAAATATTATTACGGATACGGAAGAACCTATTTCGCAAACCTTACCATTAGTCTATAAATCTGAACACTTATTTAAAATGAAAAATATATTTTTTGCAGTCACAGCATTACTTTTTTACGGCTGTAATAACGAAGTTGAAATCCCGAAATTAACTTGCACACAACCCGATTTAGCAGTGAACAAAACAGTCGATAAAGTAATTGAAGTTTCAACAGCTACTCCCAAACAATATCTATACGATGATATTATAGAAGCCTATGTGGTTTCAAGTGATGAAGGCGGAAACTTTTTTAAGACGATCTATTTCCAGACCGTGCCAAAAACAGGATTTTCTGCAAAAGGATTTTCTGTTGCTGTGGATGCATCAAACACGTATATCGATTATAGAATTGGAACAAAAGTTTACATCAAACTAAAAAATCAATTTACAGCTTTGCTATATGGAGGCATGCAGATTGGGAGTTTGTATGTAAGTAATGCAGGTTTACCAACCATAGGCAGGATTTCGCAAAACGATTATAAAAACGTGCTTAACGCTTCCTGCACAACTCTTGATGAAAACGAACTTGTTCGGGTTGTTTCTATAGAAGAAGCATTAGATGATGCCAAACTCAATACTTTAATAGAATTGGATAATGTCGAGTTTACAGAATCGGCTTTGGGACATCATTATTTTGAAGATGTAAATAATGTAGGCGGTTCTACAAATTGGAATCTACGCGATAAAACCGGAAATCAAATTATTTTCAGAACCAGCGGTTATGCCCATTTTGCAGACATTTTTGTGCCAGAAGGAAGCGGAAAAGTTCGAGGAATATTGACAAAATACGGTACAGATTATCAAATGATGATTCGATCTGAAGAAGATGTTGTTATGAATGGAAAAAGAAACACGCCGTTTTTTGCTGAAGATTTTCAATCGGTAAAAAACAATGTAAATTTTGCACTTCCCGGCTGGAGCAATATTGCAGAAAAAGGAACTAAAATTTGGAAAAGCATGGTTTACGGAGGAAATGGTTATGCCGAATTTAATACAACAAGTACAACTGCGGTTGAAAATATAGCCTGGCTGATTTCACCTAAAATCAATTTGACAGGTTATACAAATGCAATATTATCTTTTAGAAGTGCCCAGCATGATTTAAAAGTTGATTCTCCTTTAAATACATTAGAAATTTACGTCTCGACAAATTTTGACGGATCGAATGTTACTAAAGCCAAATGGACAAAACTGAATGCAAAACTGCCTAATCTATTAACGCCTGCACGCGAGTTTATAAGTTCTGGAGGTATTGATTTATCTTCTTATACAGGAAATATCAATATTGCGTTTAGATACATTGGTTCTGGAAAAGACAAAACCTTAAACGGCGCTTTTATGGTTGATGATGTTAAAATTTTTGGCGAAAAATAAACGATCTATTTTTTTAAAATGAAATTAATGAATTGATTTTTAGATGATAATTTAATAATGTGCAGTTTTTAAGCAGGATGTTATTAGATTTTGATGGAATTTTGTATTTTGGTCATCCCAAATTGAAAGAAATACCATGAAAAAAATCTACTTAATAGCCATCTTATTGATGGTTTTCCCGTGCTTGTTATACAGTCAGGATGCCCCGCCGGTTAGACTTAAACAAATTAATATTGTAAAAACAAATTACCAGAATTATAAAGATGGTGAGATTGTAAATAAAACAATTGTATTTGCTGACGGAAAAATTCAAACTATTACCACTTCAGACGTTATTCAAAAATTCTTTTACAATAAGAATGGATTGTTAGACATGACGATAAAAGAAAAAACAGGAAGTGACTGGAAAGAGGTAATAAACTACACTTATGATGCTGATAATAATATTATCAAATTTGTAAACAAATATCATGAAGGTAACGAATACATTACAAAAGTGGTAACTTTTATGTATGAAGGATCGAGAATAAAAGTAACCACAAAGAAAAGTACCAATCACCAAAATTTGGTTGATGATATAGAATATATCGTTGAGAATGGTATTATTGTAAGACGTACTTCACGTGATAAAAACAAACAGATTAACGGAAAAATCGAATACGTTTATGTAAACGACAACGTATCTAAACACAAAGGTTTAGTTGGAGATAAAATCTCTAAAACATATACTTATGATGATAAAAAATCGGTAGAACAATTAATTGTTCAAAACCTTTTTGGAGACAATTATAAAGTGATTGTGCCAATGATTTCCTATCATGAAGACGAGTTTAGTTTTGAAGACATATCGTATAATAACGAAGTTAATTTTAGTCCATCGTCAGCAGCTTTAGTTGCGGTAAGCAGAAAATACAAATACAATAAATTAAACTTTCCGATTTCTTGTTCTCAAATTGAGGAAAATGGAATTGTAAAAACAGAGAAAACGTTTATTTACGAATAAAGATTTTTTACCTTAAAATAAAGCCATTTAGAAATTAGATTTTTAATTTTTAAATGGCTTTATTTTTTATGGAATATCTTAATTTTCATAAATAGAACTTAAAATGTTAATTCTATAAGTGTAGTAGTGCACAAATCATTAAATTTGCATCTTATTCAAAAATATGTTAGAGAAAGAAGTTATAAATTTTGAGAAAACGGCCATTGTTGGTATTATAACTCAAAATCAAAGTGAAGAAAAATTAAATGAATATTTAGACGAATTAGAGTTTTTGACTTTTACCGCCGGCGGTGAAGTTATTAAACGCTTTTCGCAAAAAATGGAACGCCCAAATCCGAAGACTTTTGTTGGGACAGGAAAAATAGATGAAATCAATCTTTTTGTAAAAGAGAATAATATATCGACTTTAATTTTTGATGATGAATTAACGCCTTCACAGCAAAAAAACATCTCAAAAATTATAGATTGTAAAATTTTGGACAGAACCAATTTGATTCTGGATATTTTTGCACAAAGAGCCGAAACTTCTTATGCAAGAACTCAGGTTGAATTGGCACAGTGTATCTATTTATTACCGAGACTTTCTGGTTTATGGACGCACCTTGAACGTCAGAAAGGTGGTATTGGTATGCGTGGTCCCGGTGAAACCGAGATTGAAACGGATAGACGTATTGTACGTGACAGAATTTCGTTATTGAAAGATAAAATCAAAACAATCGACAAACAAATGAGTATTCAACGCAGCAATCGCGGTGCGATGGTACGTGTGGCGTTGGTTGGTTATACCAATGTTGGAAAATCGACTTTGATGAATGCGATTGGTAAAAGTGATGTTTTTGTTGAGAATAAATTATTCGCAACGCTGGACACAACAGTTCGTAAAGTGGTAATTAAAAACCTGCCATTTTTACTTTCTGATACTGTAGGTTTTATTAGAAAATTGCCAACACAATTGGTAGATTCTTTTAAAAGTACACTTGATGAGGTTCGCGAAGCCGATTTGCTTTTGCACGTTGTAGATATCTCACATCCCGATTTTGAAGATCATATTGCCTCTGTAAATCAGACTTTGTTAGAAATCAAAAGTAATGACAAACCCACTATTATGGTTTTTAATAAAATTGATGCCTACAAACATTTAACGATTGATGAGGATGATTTAATTACCGAAAGAACTAGAAGACACTACACACTGGAGGAATGGAAACAAACTTGGATGAGTAATGTTGGTCAGGACAAAGCGTTATTTATCTCGGCAACTCAGAAAGAAAATTTTGAAGAGTTTAGAGAGATTGTATATGAAGCAGTTCGTCAGATACATATTACGAGATTCCCTTACAATAAATTTTTATATCCCGATTATAAGGATGCAATAGAGAAAGAAGAAAAAGAAGAGGAATAAAAAGTTTAATATTCAAATTTTAAATTCCAATTTGATACATATAATTGTAAAATAGTATTCAATTGCCTTCAGCTTTAGTTGGAGGTTTTTTGTTTGTAAAAGAAAAGGCTTTAGTTAAACTATTTTAGTTTACTAAAGCCTTTTTTATTTTTCATTTATCTACCTTCTGATCAGAATCCAAAATTAATTCCTAATCCAAATACTTCTCTAGTTTGAAGACCTTTAAAAGCATTATCATCATAAATAGCTTGAAAAGCTAAATTGGCAGACAGAAATTTGTTTACTTTCATGACAATGTTCAAAGAATAATTGATATCCACGTTTTGTGGATCTTCTAAATAATTAGAATATAAATTTAATGTGTTTTCTGCGGTTACATTCGTCATAATAGCCAATTTGTAATAAACAGAAGCATAAAAACCTAATTCGTAGCGCATCGTTTTGTTGGCATCAACGCCAAAATAAGATCCATCGACATACGGTAATCCTGTTGCCTGATCTATACCATTGGTATACGCGCCATCTACAAAAGTAAATTTTGAGGTAAGTGGTGCAAAGTTTATTTTTAGATTATCGTCTTTAGACCAATAAATACCAGGACCTGTAGTAAGATAACCCGGCGACATAAATTTAGTATTTTCAGTTCGGATTTCTTTTCCGTTTGCATCCTGACCGTAAATATAACCCGTTGTAAATTGCGTTCTGAAATTTAGAAAATAAGAGTAATACCATTCGCCAAACGCTCTTTTACCAACAATGGAATTAAACTCTAAGCGGTCGTCTGTTTTTTTTCCGAAGTCTGTATTTTTAGTTTGTAAAAGCCCGTAATACGCAAGGATTTTATTATCCCATGTTATATCGTCTTTTTTGTAATTGAAGTCGTAATTGATTCCTAAAGTTCCAGAGAAACTATCTTCTCCGCCGGCAATCCAGTTATTAAAGCTTGATTGATTCAATAAAAGTGATACAGTTCCTTTTGCTTTCCAGCCTTCACCTTCAATTGTATCATTAATTTTTTTAACGGCTTTTTCTGTATTTTGAATTAATTCTTTTTCTGAATTTTGGGCTTGAACAAAAGTAAGGTTTGCTAAAACGAAGAGTAATAAGAATATCTTTCTCATAGTATTTAGTTTAAGTGTATTAACAAATATACTAAAAACCGCTTTATTCTGTAGGATTAATTGGGTGTTAAAGTGCGTTATTTCTTAGATTCCTTGTACAAAGGAACCGCAGAACAAGCTTCTCCATACATAATGCTTCTTGCAAATGGCTGTAAGTAGTTGGCAGCTAAAATGTAAGCACGAGTTGGAACTGGTTTCTTAGAACAGCCTTTTATGATTACAGGTTTGTTTTGATATTCAGAATAATCAATTTTAGGTAAAATTTCCTCGTATAAACTTCCGTCTAAATCCTCAATTGTTCCGTTGACTACTTTTTTGGCAAAAGGTGCCAATTGAACAGCAACTAATATTAAAGCCCAAGCGGGAATAATAGCGTCTGTACTGCAGTTTACAGCAACATATTGATCTTGATATTGCGACCAGTCATGATTTTTTAAATACTCTCTAAAGTCTTTTTCTTTTAATAAAAAACCTTCTAAAAGCCATTGCGAAATGTCAAGCTGCACACGCATTCCTTTAGGATAATAATCCTCAAGATCAAATACTTCTAAGGCGCTGTTGGCAACTTTATTGATTATTTCTTCCATGTGAAAAAGTTAGTTTCAGGTTTAAAGTTTCACGTTCCAACAACTTGAAACCTGAAACTTTAAACTTGTAACAAATATTATAGCATTCCTAATTCTAATTTTGCTTCTTCGCTCATTAAATCTTTGCTCCAAGGCGGATCGAAAGTAATCTCTACATCAACATCTTTTATATGCTCGATTGTTTTTACTTTCTCCTCAACTTCTCTTGGTAAACTTTCCGCAACCGGGCAGTTTGGAGATGTTAATGTCATCAGGATTTTTACTTCGTAATCAGTATTTACCATTACATCGTAAATCAAACCTAATTCGTAAATATCTACAGGAATCTCAGGATCGTAAATACCTTTTAAAATTTTTACGATTGATTCTCCTAATTCGTTTGTGTCTATTTCTTGTTCCATTTTTGTTTTTTGTTTTATTTTTTTGCCACGAATTTCACAAATTTCCCGAATTAATTAGTTTGAAAAAAAAATTAGTGTAATTGGTGAAATTCGTGGCGAAAAATTTAATTCTTGTTTTTTGCATCAAAAGCTAAAGCGTACATTTTAATGTTTTTTATCATCGAAACCAAGCCGTTTGCACGAGTTGCTGATAAATGCTCTTTTAAACCGATTTCATCGATAAATTCTGTATCAGCATTTATAATGTCTGATGCTTTTTGATTCGAGAAAGCACGAATTAAAATCGCTATAATTCCTTTTGTCAAAATTGCATCACTGTCTGCAGTAAAAACAATTTTATCGTCGTTTTGCTCCCCTTGAAGCCAAACTTTAGACTGACATCCTTTGATTAAATTTTCGTCGGTTTTGTATTCTTCTTTTATAAGCGGAAGACTTTTTCCTAATTCGATGATGTATTCATAACGCTGCATCCAGTCATCAAACATTGAGAATTCGTCTATTATCTCGTTTTGTATTTCTTTAATTGTCATAATTATTCTTTAGTAAAATCTACTAATAAGTTTACCAGCTTTTCAATTTCCTTTGGCGGATAGCCATTGTCAAAACCTGGTGTTTCGTATGTTTTTCCGTTGGCTGTTATTTTTAAACTTCCGATTGCGGCACCGTCAAAAAAGCGTTTTTCGGTTGGTGCTTTCAAGGTTGGAATATTGTCCAAATTTACTTTTGAAAATGCAGCAACAATTTCGTTCCATTTTGCCGAATCAATTTTGCTTTCTACAGCTTCTTGATTTCTGTTTTTTGTTACAGAAACCGATTGATTATGAACTACTATTTTTTTATAAAGACCTCGGGAAACTGCAGAATATTCAATTTGAGTTGATGTCATATCTACTTTTTTTTGACTTGAACAACCAGTTCCGATAAAAATTATTAGAAGCAAGAAAGATAATATTCTCATAAGAAAGTTTTTAGCTTAACATTGTTTGTGCTTTTTTTACAGCTTCAACCATTACATCAATTTCTTCTTTTGTATTATAAAAAGAAAATGAAGCACGAATAGTTCCCGGAATACAAAAGAAACTCATAATAGGCTGTGCACAATGATGCCCAGTTCTTACTGCAATTCCTAATTTATCAATAATAGAACCAATATCGTATGGATGAATACCATCAATATTAAACGAAACTACAGAAGCTTTATTCTTTCCGGTTCCGTAAATTCTCAAGCCTTCGATTTCTAATAAACGTTTTGTAGCATATTCTAAAAGCTCATTTTCATATTTTTGAATATTCTCAAAACCGATATTATTTAAATAATCAATCGCAGTTCCAAGAACAATGCCGCCGGCAATATTTGGAGTTCCGGCTTCAAATTTATGAGGAAGATCAGCATAAGTTGTTTTCTCGAAAGTAACTTCTTTAATCATTTCACCGCCGCCCTGATAAGGAGGGAGTTTGTTTAGCCACTCTTCTTTTCCGTATAAAATACCAGTTCCGGTTGGACCACACATTTTATGACCAGAAAAAGCATAAAAATCGCAATCTAAATCCTGAACATCTGGTTTAAGATGCGGAACAGCCTGCGCCCCGTCAATCAAAACCGCAGCGCCAACAGCGTGTGCTTTTTCGATTATGTATTTTATAGGATTAATGATTCCTAAAGCATTAGAAATATGATTTAAAGTAACCACTTTTGTCTTTTCAGAAAGCAGCTCATCAAAAGCGTCTAAAATCAATTCACCATCTTCGTTAATCGGAATAACTCTTAATGTCGCTCCGGTTTTCTCGCACAACATCTGCCACGGCACTATATTACTGTGATGCTCCAAAGAAGAAACGATAATTTCGTCGCCAGGTTTTAAAATTGATGCAAAACCATTTGTTACCAAATTAATTCCGTGAGTTGTTCCAGAAGTAAAAAGAACTTCATGAGCAAATTTCGCATTAATATGTTGTTGCACTTTGCCACGAGAAACCTCGTAAGCATCTGTAGCTAATTGACTTAAAGTGTGTACGCCTCGGTGAATATTGGCATTTATTTCCTGATAATATTTTTCGATCGCATCAATCACAATTTGTGGTTTTTGTGAAGTTGCACCGTTGTCAAAATATACCAAAGGTTTTCCGTTTACAGTTTGTGAAAGAATCGGAAAATCAGCTCTTATTTTTTGAATATCTAGCATGTCTTATTTAGAAAAAATCTATTTACAAAAGTACTAAAACTAAATTGGTTTCTCGGTCAAAACTATAATTTCCTTTTATGGTGCTATCAATAGAAAGCTTTTATGATGAATTCGCAAATTTAAAGTAGAATGCAAATTGTATTTCTAAATTTGGTTGTAAAATCGTGAGAATAAATTAATTATATTGCATTAAAATATCAAAATTAATCATGAAAAAAATCTTTAAACTTCTCGCGCTAGTTCTAGTTATTGCTCTTTTGTATTTTGGTTTTACTACTTATCCTAAACTCGATTTAATTTCTGGTTTCTCAGCTAAAAGTGTCGCTTCCGGACATTTTATGGATGATCGTTCATTAGATTTAATTCAGAAAACAGATAATGATATTAATCTGATTGATCTGGCAAAAAATTCCATAAATGAAACAGGAAAATTTGCAACTGCAACCGTTTATGGATTGAAAGAAAGAAAAGCAATTTATCGCGAAGGTTTGGGTGCTACTTTGATTAATGATGATTTTGATATTTCAAAACCTTATCTACTTCCGAAAAGAACAAAATTAGAAAACAATCTTCCTTTTCCTTATGGAAATAAGGAACCAAAAGATACCACTTTTTCAAATGTTGATTATTCTAAGTTAAAAAATTCAGTTGAAAATGCTTTTGATAAAGATGGAGGAAAAAAGAAAAGAACTCGTGCGGTTGTAGTTTTATATAAAGACAAATTAATTGCCGAAAAATACGATACAGGATTCACAAAAGACAGTAAGATTTTGGGTTGGTCAATGACAAAAAGTATTACAAGTTCAGCTTTTGGAGTTTTGGCTAAACAAGGAAAAATTGACATCTACAAACCAGCTCCAATTGCAGAATGGAAAAATGATGAGCGTAAAATTATTACGATTAATGATTTATTGCACATGAATTCTGGTTTGGAATGGGAAGAAAACTACACAAAAATTTGCGACGCCACAAAAATGCTTTTTCAGGCTGAAGATATGGGAAAAGTGCAAATGGACAAACCGGCGCAATATAAACCCAACACGCATTGGTATTACTCGTCTGGAACTACTAATTTATTGTCTAGAATTTTAAGAAGCCAATTTAAAACACAGCAAGAATATCTTGATTTTTGGTACAGCGCCGTAATAGACAAAATCGGAATGAACTCGATGATTGTGGAACAAGATATGTCGGGAACTTTTGTAGGTTCATCTTACGGATGGGCAACACCACGCGATTGGTCAAAATTCGGATTATTATATCTTCATAAAGGAAATTGGAATGGCGAACAAATCTTAGACGAAAGCTGGGTAAAATATACCGCAACGCCAACCAATACTTCTGATGGGAAATATGGAGCTCAATTTTGGTTAAACGCCGGAGGAAAATTTCCAGATGTTCCTCGCGATATGTTTTATTGCAGTGGTTATCAAGGACAAATGGTAGCGATTATTCCGTCAATGGATATGGTGGTTGTGAGAATGGGAGTTAGGGAAGAAGAACCTGGATTTGATTTTAATGGTTTTTTGAAGGGGATTATTGAAAGTGTAAAGAAGTAATATTAGGTTGCTCCTGCAAGGTTTTCAAAACCTTGTAGGTGTCAATTCTAACGCTAATATCTCAAGGTTTTGGAAACCTTGAAGGAATAAAAAAACCGATAAACTTTTATAAGCTTATCGGTTTTTAATTTTGATAATAAGAAATACTACAAATCAAATCCTAAATTCACGCCCAATTTCATGGCAATGATTTTAGTAATTCTTTGTTTTAATTCCGGTATTTTAATACTTTCGATTACGGCATTTGAGAATGCATACATCAATAAAGCTTTAGCTTCTTTTTTCGGGATTCCGCGTGACTGCATGTAAAACATTGCTGTTTCATCAAGCTGTCCAACAGTACAACCGTGCGAACATTTTACGTCGTCTGCAAAAATCTCTAATTGCGGTTTTGCGTTGATTGTCGCTTTGTCACTCAATAAAATATTATTACTTTTTTGGAAAGCATTTGTTTTTTGAGCTTCTTTATTTACAAGAATTTTTCCGTTGAAAACTCCAGTCGAACGATCAGAGAAAATTCCTTTATAATCTTGGAAACTTTCACAATTTGGCTGTGCGTGGTTTACCAAAGTATAATGATCAACGTGTTGTTTGTCATTCAAAATAGAAATACCATTAAGCGTACTTGTCAATCTTTCACCAAAATGATAAAAGTTTAAGTTGTTACGAGTAAGATTTCCTCCAAACGAAAAAGTATGCACATAAGCATGACTTTCTTGTTGCTGCGAAACATAAGTATTGTCTACTAAGTTTGCTTCGCTGTTGTCATTCTGAATTTTGTAATAATCAACAATTGCGCGTTTTTGAGCAAAAATCTCTGTAACAGAATTCGTTAAAACCGGATTTTCGTTCAAACTTTGGTGACGCTCAATAATTTGAACATGTGAATTTTCACCCACAATAATCAAATTTCTCGGCTGCACCATTAACGCCGCCTCATTTCCTGTTGAGAAATACATTACTTCAATAGGTTTATCAGCAACTTTTTTCTTCGGGATATTGATAAAAGCACCTTCACTTGCAAAAGCAGTATTTAGCGAAGTTAAACTTTCATCTTTACTTGCAATTTGATTGAAGTAAGTATCAATAACCATTTTATATTTTGGTTTGGTTAATGCCGATGACATTAAACAAACATCGATTCCGTCATGTGTTGTAGAAGACAAATGCGAACTGAAAACACCATCAATAAACACTAATTTATAAGTGTCGATTTCGTGTAAAAAATATTTTTTTACCTGATTGAATTCGATTGCATTTTCTTGCTTAGGAAAAACCGTAAAGTCATTTTTTAAGATGGCGTTTAGCGATGTATATTTCCAAGCTTCTTCTTTTTTGGTTGGGAAACCTTTATTTTCGAAGTTTTTTATAGCAGTTGTGCGAATGTCATGCAAATCTGAATTTACATCAACACGCTCTTCAAAAGCCATAAAAGACGATACTAATTTTTCTTTTAAATCCATTGTTCTTTTGTTTCCTTCGGTGTTTCAGGTTTCAAGTTTCAAGTTTGTCACTGAAACTTATTCCCTTTGAAATCCTTCTTATTAAGGTAAGTGATAAAGTTTTTTATTTTACCACTTAGGTTTTCGTAATCTTTTTTTAAAGTTTCGAATTTTTCTTCTGAAATATATTCAAAATCAAAAACTCGATATAACTGAGATCTTGTTTCTCCGGCTGAACCTTTTGCAATAGAAAGAAATTGTCTAAATTCTAAATTTCCATCTCTTTCAAATCCTTCAGCAATGTTATCCATAACTGAATCCGAAGAAGCTTTTATTTGATTTTTAAATCTGAGATCTGATCTTAACTCTGTTTGAACTGCAATAAGATGAATTTCTTTTGCTAATCGTCGAGCTTCTTTCCAAATTTCTAAATCTTCAAATCGTGTAATCGTTGCCATTTTCCGTCTAATTAATTTTTAAGTTTAAACTTACAAAATGTAATTCAACTTGAAACTAAAAAAACATGAAACCTGAAACAAATTAATTCTCTGCTTTAATCCAGTCGTATCCTTTTTCTTCTAATTCGTAAGCAAGCTCTTTTCCGCCAGATTTTACGATTCTACCATTATATAATACGTGAACGAAATCCGGAACGATATAATCTAATAAACGTTGGTAGTGCGTAATAACGATAATTGCGTTTTTCTCGCTTTTCAGTTTGTTTACACCATTTGCAACAATTCTTAAAGCATCGATATCAAGACCAGAATCGGTTTCGTCAAGAATAGCCAATTTTGGTTCTAACATTGCCATTTGGAAAATCTCGTTTCTTTTTTTCTCTCCACCAGAAAAACCTTCGTTTAATGAACGAGATAAAAATTTACGATCGATTTCTAACAATTCAGATTTCTCACGAATCACTTTCAACATTTCGTTAGCCGGCATTTCTTCCTGACCATTTGCTTTACGAGATTCATTGATTGCAGTTTTCATAAAGTTAGTTACGCTAACTCCGGGAATTTCTACAGGATATTGAAACGAAAGGAAAACTCCTTTGTGCGCTCTTTCTTCTGGAGCAAGATCAGCAAGATCTTCTCCGTCCAGGAAAACTGCTCCGTCTGTAACTTCGTAGTTTTCGTTTCCGGCAATAACAGCCGAAAGTGTGCTTTTTCCAGAACCGTTTGGTCCCATGATAGCGTGTACTTCGCCAGCTTTTACTTCTATGTTGATTCCTTTAAGGATTTCTTTATCACCAATTGCGGCGTGAAGGTTTTGTATTGATAACATTGTTTTTTATTTTATATAAATGTCAATTCTATTTTTGTTGTTTGGTTCAGAACATTTGCATTAAAATGCGCGTGTCCTAAATATTCCATGCCTAAATAATCGGCTGTTTTTTTAAACGGAATGTAAAAACTCTCTTCAATTTCATTGTCATGAGAATTTGTTATCACGCCAATTTTTTTTCCTCTGAGTTTTCGCCCGGTTTCTTTTTCAATTCGGATTAAATCCGAAATACGATCAAAGAAAACCTTCATGATTCCACTCATATTATACCAATATATAGGAGTTGCAAAAAGTAAAGTATCATAATTTTCAATTATTCCTCTTATCAAAGGCAGAAAATCATCGTCTATATTTTTGCTTTCATAATCATAATAGGAGATGTTATAATCACTCAGATTAATTACATCTATATATTGTTCTTTAGAAATTTCATCCACAATTTTTGTTGTGTTTCCGTTTTTTCTGGAAGAACCTAAAATGATTACTGTTTTGTTTTCCATTAATACTTATTCGTAATGACCTTTTAGTGAAATTACATTTAATATTTCTATTGTATTCTCGTCTATAATTTCATAAATCAGTCGATGTTCTTGATCAATTCTTCTAGACCAAACTCCTGATAAATTATATTTTAAGGGTTCAGGTTTTCCAATACCTTCAAAAGGATTTTCTTGAATTGCTCTTAATAATTCAGAAATTTTCTTTAGAATTTTTTTATTACCTGATTTATTCCAAAACACCAAATCATTTTTTGCTTTAGTAGAAAAAACTATTTCCATAGTTTGTCTATATCTTCAATGGTCATTTTAGTCCCTTTACCTTGTCTTAATTCTTCTCTGGCTTCCAAAATCTCTTTTACAAATTCAGGATTATATGGTTTTTCTATTTCTTCAACAATTTCAAAACCAAGAGATTTTGCCAGCGATTTAAAAACTGGAAAATCTTTTTTATTTACATTTTTTAAGATAAGATCCATATTGTTTTGTTTTTTTATTATCCTACAGAACCTTCTAAAGAAATCTCTAATAATTTTTGAGCTTCAACAGCAAATTCCATTGGCAATTTGTTCAATACATCTTTACTGAAACCGTTTACAATTAAGGCAATCGCTTTTTCAGTCGGAATACCTCTTTGGTTGCAATAAAAAACCTGATCTTCTCCAATTTTACTTGTAGTTGCTTCGTGCTCAATTTTTGCTGATGGATTTTTACTTTCGATATAAGGGAAAGTATGTGCTCCGCAATTATTTCCCATTAATAAGGAATCACATTGCGAAAAGTTTCTTGCATTCTCCGCTCTAGGAGAAATCTGCACTAAACCTCTATAACTGTTTTGTGATTTTCCAGCCGAAATACCTTTAGAAATAATAGTCGATTTAGTATTTTTTCCTAAATGGATCATCTTAGTTCCAGTATCAGCTTGTTGGTAATTATTGGTTACGGCAATAGAATAAAATTCTCCAACCGAATTATCTCCTTTAAGTACACAAGAAGGATATTTCCATGTTACAGCAGAACCAGTTTCTACTTGCGTCCAAGAAATTTTAGCGTTTGTTTCGCATAAACCTCTTTTGGTTACGAAGTTATAAACCCCACCTTTTCCTTCTTTGTTTCCAGGAAACCAGTTTTGAACGGTAGAATATTTAATTTCAGCATCGTCCATTGCGATCAATTCAACCACAGCAGCGTGCAATTGATTTTCGTCACGACTAGGAGCTGTACAACCTTCAAGGTATGAAACATAACTTCCGGCATCTGCAATAACAAGCGTTCTTTCGAATTGACCTGTTCCGGCTTGGTTGATTCTAAAATAAGTTGAAAGTTCCATTGGGCAACGAACGCCTTTTGGAATATAACAGAAACTTCCGTCAGAGAAAACCGCTGAGTTTAATGCTGCGTAGAAGTTGTCTTTTTGAGGTACAACAGTTCCTAAATATTTTTTAACTAATTCAGGATGTTCTTTAATGGCTTCAGAAATCGGACAGAAAATAATTCCTTTTTCTGCCAAAGTTTTTTTGAAAGTCGTAGCAACAGAAACAGAATCGACAACAATATCCATAGCGACATTGTTCATCATTTTTTGTTCGTCAACAGAGATTCCTAACTTTTTGTACATTTCAAGAAGTTCTGGATCTACATCGTCTAATGTCTTGTTTGGATCTACTTGCTTTGGAGCAGAATAGTATGAAATTGCCTGAAAATCCGGCTTTTCATAATGAACGTTTGCCCATTCCGGCTCGATCATTTCTTTCCACGCACGAAAAGCCTCGATGCGCCATTCGGTCATCCATTCCGGTTCTTCTTTTTTAAGCGAAATAGCTCTTACGATATCTTCGTTTAAGCCAATAGGAAACGTCTCAGATTCTATATTGGTATAAAATCCGTATTCGTATTCTTTAGTTTCGAGTTCGATTTTTAAATCGTCTTCAGTATATTTTGACATTTTTTATTTTTTTAAAACACTACAAAAATTTAACTTTTGAAGCGTTTAAGCTTTATAGGTTCTTTTATTTATAGTGAAAAAGATTCGCCGCAACCACAAGTTCTGCTTGCATTTGGGTTATTGAAAACAAAACCTTTTCCGTTTAATCCACCAGAAAACTCAAGAGTTGTTCCGGCTAAATACAGAAATGATTTTTTTTCAACTGCAATTGTTATGTCGTTGTCTACAAATATTTTATCGTCGTCGCCTTTCGTTTTGTCAAATTTTAAATCATATGACAAACCAGAGCACCCACCGCTTTTCACACCTACGCGTACGTAATCATGGGCGGCATCAAAACCATCGTCACTCATCAAATCGATGATTTTCTTTTTGGCTGTATCAGAAACTTTTATCATTGTTTTTATGGTATTTATCTTTTCAACATTCCTTTTAATCATTAAAAATAGTAATCAAATTATTACATTTTAAAGTGCTGTATGTCAATGCTGAAATGAAATTATCTGCAAAGATACGACTTAAAAACCTTTTTCCATAATGGTTCACATTATTATAACAAATGTTAAAATAGATAGAAGTTATTTTAATAAAAAAATCATTTTACTTTTCTGGAAAAAATGAAATTCTAATAAATTTTGCGAATTAATTAAAAATCATATCTTTTTGTAAGATTTAGGTATCAAATATGTTTTAAATATGTTAAAAAAGGGTATTTATACGCATTCATAGCAAATATTTATTGGTACTTTTGCAAGAAATTGTGAGTAATTATGAAAAAACAATACACAAATAAGTGGTTAACAGCACTTTTAGCAGTATTTTTTGTTTTTGGAGTAGGAGCAACAGTCTTTGTTTTTAGTATGGAGTCGTATGGGGGTGATGAGAATAAAACAAATGAAGCCGTAAAAGAACAAGAATTTTTGGGGTCGAATAGAGAATATCTTGCTCAAAAGAATATACTGGATTCTTTAAATACATTAAAGTTGGCTTATGATGTTGCCATTCTTGAAAAAACAGCTTTGTCTCAAGAACTTGAGCTTGAGAGAAAAAATGTAGAAAACTTAATGGAAATCATTAAGGCTTCTCAAAATCCTTCGGTCGCTCAGATTAAGATTTATCGCAATCAGCTATCGGATTTTAAAAACACATTAGAATCTAAAGTTGTAGAAATTACTAAACTTAAATCTCAGAATAAAAATTTATTAACGGAGATTGAAAGTCAAAATTTGGTTATGTATAAGCAAAAAGCTGAAAATGACACTTTAATTTCGAAACAAAAAAAATTAGAATCTACACTAAAAGATGCTTCAAAATTGGCATTATCCAATTTTAAGGTATTAGCACTTAGAGAAAAAAGCTCTGGAAAAGAGTTGGAAACTACTAGAGCAAAAGGTACTACAAAATTTAAAATAAGTTTCACTGTAAATGGAAATCTTGTTGCTAAAACAGGAAAAAGAGTTTTTTATATTCAGGTTTTAGATCAGAAAAACAATGTTTTGGGTGAAAATAAATTGATTGAATTTGGAAATGATAAAGCACTGGTTTACAGTTTTATTGTTAGTACCGATTTTCAAGGGAAATCTATAAATGTTTATGGTGTTTTGAATGCAGATGAAAATCAGTTTAAAAAAGGAACTTATTTTGTCAATTTCTTCGACAAGCAGGAAATAATGGGAAATGCTTCTATTACTTTAGAATAATTTTTTTGCCACTAATTGCACTATTTTGCACGAATCTTTTTCTTTTAGTTGAAGATTAGAAAATAATTCGCGATTATATTTATTTCTACAAAGCGAAAGTTTTTAAATAGGAAATTTTAGCATAAGGAAATTGGATTTCCTAGCTTTGTTTGTTATTAAAAATTTAAGCTCATGAAACTTTATCCTATTGAATCTGGAAATTTTAAATTAGATGGCGGCGCGATGTTTGGCGTTGTGCCTAAAACAATTTGGAATAAAACGAATCCTGCCGACAACAATAATTTAATTGATATTGCAGCGCGCTGTTTATTGATTGAAGAAGGAAAACGACTGATTTTGATTGATACTGGAATGGGCGACAAACAATCGGAGAAGTTTTTTGGATATTATTCGCTTTGGGGCTCGCATTCTATAGATAAATCTTTGGCAAAATATGGTTTTCACCGTGATGATATTACGGATGTTTTTATGACGCATCTGCATTTTGATCATTGTGGCGGAAGTGTAGGATGGAACTCTGATAAAACGGGTTATGAACCGGCTTTTAAAAATGCTAAATATTGGACGAATGAAAGTCATTGGGAATGGGCAACAAAACCAAACCCTCGCGAAAAAGCTTCTTTTTTGTCTGAAAATATTTTGCCTTTACAAGAGAGTGAGCAATTGAATTTTGTAAAACGACCAGACAGTGATTTCGGCTTTTCGAAAGAAATGGGTTTTGACATCTTCTACGTTGACGGCCATACCGAAAAACAAATGATTCCGTATATAAAATACCAAGATAAAACCATTATTTTTTGTGCCGATTTATTGGCGACAGCCGGACATATTCCGCTTCCGTATGTTATGGGGTACGACACAAGACCTTTATTGACAATGCCGGAGAAATCAAAATTCTTAAATGATGCAGCAGATAATAATCATTATTTGTTTCTGGAACATGATGCGCACAATCAAATTATAACGGTTGAACATACCGAAAAAGGCGTTCGATTAAAAGAAGTTTTGACCTGCGAAGAAGTTCTTTAAAAGCATTTAAAACATAAAAAAATCCCATTTTCAAATTAATGAAAATGGGATTTTTTAGTTTAACTAATTGTAATTATTCTACTATTACTTTCTTAGCCGAAGCTGCATCTTGATTGATTAAGTATATATAGTAAATTCCTTTTGGAAGACCAGACAAATTGATCGTGTTAATAGTGTTTGACGAATCTAAATTAAATGTTTTTACTAATTGTCCTAACGAGTTGTAAACTGTCGCTTTTTCTAAGCTTACATTTAGAATGTTTACTTCGCCTTTAGTTGGATTTGGATACATTACGATTTTATCAAGAATAGAATCTTCAAGACCTAAAGTACAGGTTTCAGAATAAGTTGTTGTTGCTTCTTTAATTCTTGACCAGTTTGCATTAGAATAAGGAGCGCTGTCTACTTTTACACAGCCTAAATTAATAAGCCCTAAAAAGCTAGTACCTGGAATGTTGGCAGCTTTTTTACCATTTTGTGATTCTACAATAAGATTTTGATTATTTCCGTTTTTCAAATTCAGATATACAAGTGGATTTCCTGTAACATACAAAATTTGAAGATTACTGTTTTTAGAAAGATCCAAAGTCGTAAGTTGATTATTACTGCAATCTAAAATGTTTAATGCTGTGAAATTTTCAATTCCTGTTAGGTCTTTAATGTTACTATTTGAAAGGTCTAAAGAGGTAATTGAACTTATGTTTGCAGTGGTAATTTTTCCGTTTAAACCATCAGTGTCAATTCCTAAATTAATTAATTTCTGTTCAAAGTTTGAATCTGAAATCTCAGTGTAATAAGACGTACAATTAGCTTCGTAACTTGCAGTTGCATCTTTTTTTGTTGACCAGTTAGCATCAGAATAGGCTTTGTCATCAACTTGAATACAGCTTAGATTTGGATTGTTTGTAAGATTTAGATATAGCAATTGAAAGTTAGCATTATTTCCATTCTTCAAATTTAGACTCGTTAATTGATTAGAATTAGCATATAAACCAATTGCGGCTGGATGCACGCTTATGTCCAAAGTTGTTAACTGATTTTTTGAACAATTTATAAGCTCCAAAGATTTATTTTTGCTTACATCCAAATCTTTTAGTTGATTAGACTGACAATATAGCTCTGTTAGAGCAGTGAGTTTAGAAACATCCAAGTTGGTTATTTTGTTTTCACGACAATCAAGAAGCGTCAAAGCAGTATTTTTGCTTACGTCTATAGAGGTTAATTGACTGGTATTACAGCCCAAAAATGTTAAGGCAGTATTTGAGCTTAAATCCAAAGAAGTATATTGGTTTGAACCAGAATCTAATTTTGTTAAAGCTGTATTTACTTTAATATTCAAAGAGGTTAATTTATTTGAGTAACAAGTTAAGTCAGTTAAAGCGACATTATTACTTACATCTAAAGTTGCAATTTGGTTATTATTACAATTTAAAACAGTTAAAGCAGTATTCTTACTTACATTCAATGCTGTTAATGAATTTTGACCGCAATACAAAGTAGTTAAAGCAAGATTATTACTTAGATCTAAAGCTGTAATCTGTGTGTTAATACAATCTAAAACAGTTAGAGCATTATTATTACTTAGATTTAATGCTTTTAAACTGTTTTGACCGCAATATAAATTAGTTAATGATACAAAATCTTGTATTCCTGTTAAATCTGAAATATTACTTTTGGTAAGGTTTAAGGTTTTTAAAGTGCTGATTTTAGATGTCAAAACTTTACCATCTATGGCTCCGCTATCAAGCCCGATATCAATTAATTTTTGTTCAAAGTTTATATCAGGAATTAAAGTATATGGAGTACAATCTGTATTGAAACTTGCACCTGGGTTTTTCTGACTGCTCCAGTTTTTATTACTATAATCTATATCATCAACCTGAATACATACTAGATACTGGTTGTTATCGAAGCGTATAGCAGAACCAGGATTGCTGAATAGGATATTTGCTCCATTTTTGATATTCAAACGAGTTAGGTCGTTCGTATGGGCAAGCATAGTGGTCAGTTTATTATTTTTACTTAAATCCAGACTAGCTATCGAATTACCATTACATATCAGAGACTGCAGGTTCACATTAGAAGATACATCAAGGGCCTGAAGTCTATTAAAATTAATATCCAGACTTTCAAGTGCTAATTGTTTAGAAAGATTTATGTTATTTAGAAAATTATTATAACATTTAATGGATTTAAGCGCTGTATTATTAGAAAAATCAAGCGCGAGTATATTATTATTAGAACACTCCAATACAAGTAACATCGGATTATTAGACAAGTCCAATTTGTTTAATTGGTTATTATTACATTCTAAAGAGGTTAGCAGCGTGTTTTTAAACACATTTAAGTGAAGCAATCTATTGTTCGCGCAATTCAAAGTTTTTAAAGCAACAAAAGCTTCAAGCCCTGTAAGGTCTTTAATGGAGCTTTGTGACACATTTAGAGAGGTCAAAGAAGTTACTTTGGATGTCAGAATTTTTCCGTCGGCAACACCTGAATCAATACCCAGACTAATTAGTTTGTTTTCGAAATTAATATCGGGAATTAAGGTAAAATAATCTGTAAAGACACAAGGACTTGCGGAAAAAGATGTTATAGGATCTTTTTTATCGGACCAATTTGTATTTGCATATGCTAAGCTGCTAACCTGAATGCAATACAAATCCGGATTTGATTTGAAAGACGCATTGGTAAGTAAAGTGTTTTTCGCAAGATTTAAAATCGTTAGTTGATTTCCGTTTAAAGATAAAGAAGTTAATGCAGGGTTGTTTGATACATCTAAACTTGTTATTAGATTTTCGTCTAGATATAAAGAAGTTAATGCTCCATTAAAGGTCACCGCTAATTTTTCGATTTTATTTTTACTAATATCCAAAATTTGCAAAGAACTACTATAAAATAAGTCAATCTTTGTCAATTGATTGGAAGAGCATGACAGCGTTTTTAGGGCTGTATTACGGGATACATTCAGAGTAGTTATTTTATTTTGATTACAGCTTAAGGTCGTTAAAGAGACATTTTTGGTAATGTCCAGTGTACTAAGCTGGTTTCCATCACAGGATAAATTAGTCAAACTGTGAAAATCTTCAATACCAGTCAGATCAGTAATCGAACTATTTGAAACATTCAGCGAAGTTACCGAAGTAATATCTGCTGTTAGAACTTTGCCATTTACACCATCCTTGTCAATACCCAGAGCAATTAGTTTCTTCTCAAAATTGGCATCAGGAATTATGGTATAAGGAGAACAATATGTACTGTATTGTGCATCAATTTCTGATCTGGGCCAGCGTACATTTGCCTCTTCTACATTATCTACCTGAACACATTTTAGATTTGGACTACTAAACGTTAATGTAGAAAGAGGAGCATCAAACAAATAATTTGTCCCATTTTGAATATTGAAACTGATAAAACGATTGTCATGAGCTCGTACATAATGGATTTTAGTGTTTTTGCTTAGGTCTAGATTCTGTAGCAAATTGGTGTAACATGTTAAGGTTGACAAATTCACGTTAGGAGAAAGGTCAAGAGTTTCAATTTTATTGGTGTCACAAAAAAGATACTCCAGCATTAACTGCTTAGAGACATTTAAGGTTGTAAGTTGATTGCTGTTGCAATAAATATTTTTAAGTGCTGTATTATTAGAAAAATCAAGCGCTGTAAGTTTATTTAGAGAGCAGTCCAATTTTTGTAATAATGGATTATTAGAGATATCCAGTGTGGTTAATAAATTATTGCTGCATTCGAGAGAGGTTAACGCAATGTTTTTAGAAACATTTAGCTTTGTCAATCGATTAGAAGAACATCTCAAATCTTTTAAAGCTGTAAAAGCTTCGATACCGGTAAGGTCTGTGATCGAGCTGGTTTCAACATATAAATAAGTTAAAGAACTTACTTTAGACGTCAGAACTCTACCATCGGCAACGCCCGAATCAATACCCAGACTAATCAGTTTGTTTTCAAAATTCACATCAGGAATAGATGTATACTGTGCATAAATAGAAAAGTTTGCTAGTAAAAGCAATAAGAGTAATTTTGTTTTCATAGGCTAAAATATGATTTAATATTAGTTGAAAAATCCCATTTTCATTATTTGAAAATGGGATTTTTAGTTAAAAGAATAGACTTAGTTCGTTTTAAATTTCCAAACCTGACCAATAGTTTCTCCGCCTTTATTGTCTTTTACAACAATTCTCCAATAATATTGTTTTGCAGGTTCCAGAGTAACATCAAGAGTATTTGAAGATGCGTTTTCTTTTACTTTAGCAGTCGGCGGATTTGCCATTCCAAAATACACATCGTAAGAAAGTATATCTGCAGTATCAACATCAGATGCAGTCCATTTAAGAGTTGCAGTTGTTCCGCTTAATGCAGCATTTATAGCAGGTGCAGTTAAATCTGGAGCAAAAGGCAAATGATTTACCACCGCATCACCAGACGTATAAAATTTGAAAGTAGAAGAAAAAGTACTCGCTAATCCTTTACTGTCTGTTGCTTTTACTCTCCAGTAGTAAGCTGTGTTTTTAGTCAATGCGATAGACGCAGAGTTGTCTGCTCCATCAAATGTTTTTTCAATTTGCGCAAAAGCATTGTCTTTTGCCACTTGAATTTGATAAGTAATAGCATCACCGTTAGGATCTGTTGCTTTATTCCATTGAAAAGAAACATTGCTGTCTAAACACAATTTATTGTCTGTCGGGCCAACTAAAGCCGGTACCGTTGGCGCTGTATTTTCAGCTGTCGGAGGTGTAGGCTCTGAGTCATCGCTGCCTCCTCCGCAAGAAATAAACACAAGACTAATGATTGATAAATATATAAAATTCTTCATCTTTATTTTTTTATAATTTTAATGTATTCCGGAGTGTCTAAATAGATTTTGGCAGCGTAAATTCCTGAAGGTTGATTTTCAAGATTCAATTGCGCTTTTCCATTTTCGATCGTGTAGTTTTTAGTAGAAACTAATTGGCCTCCAAAATTGTAAATTTCGATTTTAACTTCATTTTTATTCACTGGAATTTCGATTTCAAAACTTCCGGTTGTTGGGTTTGGATATGCAGTTAAGCTTCCAAAAACATCCATTGTGCTGATTTTTTTAGAATAAACACCTTCACAGGCTTTAGCGGTAGCAACTTCAACTAAAGCAGCTTTGTTAAGATCTAAAGAGAAATTAGAATCGGTTGTTTCAAACTGTGCCTGACCATCAACAAAAACAGTAAAAGGTGCAGTTCCTTCAGTGATTTCAACGTCAACTTTTCTAGAAGTTATACTAGATTTTCCTGTAATAGTTGCTCCTTTTGCAATAGTAACATTAAAGTTTTGTTCGAATATTTGTCCCGGAATTGTAATCGTAATTGCATAAATTCCAGGAGTTAAAGCAGTAACTTTTAGCGCATTATTGGTAAATGCAGCAGCTTTTCCGTTTATAGATGCAGAGTATGCAAATGCAGTTTTTGCTGTTATACTGATTTCACCATTGTTTTCACCAAGACAAGATTCTCCTTTAGTTTCGATAACAAAATTATTAGATGGCACGACTATTTCGCCAGTACATTCTGTATTGTAAGTGGCGATTGCATCTTTTTTGCCAGACCATTTTGTATTTGCTAAGACAACATCATCAACAAGAATACAGTACAATTTAGGGTTTGATGTAAAATTTAAAGTTGACATTGTAGAATTAATTCCATTCTTAAGATTTAAGGTAGATAATTGATTTGAACTTACATCAACGGAGTATAAACTTGTATTTTGAGAAAGATCCAAAGAAGCTAATTTATTTTTGGAAACATCTAATGTCTTTAAAACTTTATTAGAAGTAAGATCTATTTGTGTTAGAGCTGTATTTGTAATAATAAGATACTTTAGGTCTTTATTTTTAGAAAGATCAACACTTGTTATAAGATTATTAGACGCATAAAATGTTTCTAATTTTAAATTTTGAGAAACATTAATGTTAGTAAGCTTATTGTCGTTTATACCAACAAAATAAAGTAATAAATTTTGTGAAAGATCAATTTCAGTTAAGCTGTTTGTACGGCAGTGTAAATACTGTAAAGCTGTATTTTTAGAAACATTAAGAGATGTTAATTTATTACTGGAACAATCTAAATTCGTCAATTTTTTGTTTTTTGACAGATCCAGGGTTGTAAGTTCATTACTGTAGCAATTTAAAACTTCCAACTCAGCAAAATCCTCAATACCTGTTAAGTCACTAATTTTAAGAGTTGTATCAGAAACGTTAAGACTAGTCAATTTTGAGATGTCAGAAGTTAAAACTTTTCCATTTTGACCGTCTTTATCATAACCTTGCTGTATTAAAAGTTTCTCAAAATTAATATCTGGAATTTTCGTGTATTGTAAATTTACCTGACATGCTTCTGTTGAGTAATTTGCTTTAGCATCTTTTGCAATCCATTTATCCAAAGAGAATGCAGCGTCATCAACCTGAATACAAAGTAAATTTGGATTTTCGGTAAAATTGCCAAAAATCATGTTTTGCATATTAATATTATTACCGTTTTTTACATTTAGGCTGTAAAGGTTATTGTTTGCACAGTCAAATTCTTTTAAAGCCGTATTTTTAGAAACATCTAATTTGGTTATTTTGTTAAAACTTGCACTTAAAGTGACTAATTGAGTGTTTTTAGAAACATCCAAATCAATAATTTCATTATTACTGCATTTTAAACTATTTAATAAAATATTTTTGGAAACAGATAATTTATTCAGTTGATTTTTAGAACAATTTAGGGAACGCAATGAAGCAAAATCTTCAATTCCTGTTAAATCAGTTATATTACTGGCAGATACGTCTAAAGTAGTTACAGTATAAATACTTGATGTTAAGACTTTACCGTTTTTACCATCCGTGTCTATTTTAAGATCAATTAATTTGTTTTCAAAATTAGTATCGGGAATTGTTGTATATACTAATACTGCAGGACAAGAATTTGAGTAATTTGCCTTAGCATCTTTTATTGATGCCCAATTTGCTTTCGAATATTCTACATCATCTACTTCAATACAAGTTAAGTTTGCGTTTTCTGTAAATCCTCTGTAATACCATGCATTTATTACAAAGTTTTTATTATTTCCGTTTTTTAGATTTAAATTTTGTAAACGATTATTGTAGCAGTTTACTTCTTTTAAAACAGTGTTTTTAGAAATATCTAAGCTTGTTAAACCATTTTGGCTGCAATTTAAAAACTCTAATTTCAAATTGTTCGAAAGATCTAAAACCTTTACTCTATCTCTTTCGATGTCTAAATTTTTTAAAGCTGTATTTTGCGATAAGTCTAATGAATTTATTAATAAATCTGTACCATACAAATATTGTAAAGCTTTGTTTTTTGTTACATTAACTTCAGACAAAGGATTATTACTGCAATATAAACCTATCAAAGCAGTATTGCCTGTGACGTTTAATTCAGTGATTTTGTTGTTCTCAATTGATAAAGTTTCTAATGCTTTATTTTTAGAAACATCTATTGTTGTAAGTAAATTTGAAGTTGCTCTTAAATAGGTAAGCGCCAAATTATTTGAAGTATTAATTGTAGTAAGCCCAAGAAAAGAACAATCCAAAGAAGTCAAATTCGTAAGCGCCGAAATATCTAGTTTTGTAAGTTTACTAGGAGTTGAATTGAATGAGCTTGAACAATCTAAAGTTTTTAAATTTTTAAAATATTGTAAACCTGTGAGATCAGATATTAATTTACCATCAAAGGTCAGATTTTCTGTAGCTTCAACTCTTGATTTTAAAACTTTTCCATCCAAAACGCCATCAACATTATTACTCATTAATGCTTTTTCAAACTCTTGGTCAGGTATTGAAATATATTCCGGAGTTGAACAAGTTAATGAAAAAGATACTATTGCGTCTTTGCTGTTGGTCCATTTTGAATTTGCGTATGCAACATCATCAACTAATACACAATATAAGCTTGAACAATATATCATGCTAATTGAACTTATAGAAGTATTTTTTCCATTTTGCAGATTTAAGGTCGTCAGTGCTCTGTTTTCGTCGATTCTAACCGTAGTTAATTTTGTATTCTTAGAAAGATCTAAGCTGGCTAACTGATTGGTGCCGCAATACAATATACTTAATTCAGTAAGACCGGAAAGATCCAGGCTGGTTATCTTATTACTGTTACAATACAATTGGGTTAGTTTGGTGTTTTTAGAAACATTTAAAGTTTCTACCGTATAATTAGAATTAATATCTAAAAAGGTTAAATTAATATTTTTGGAAAGATCCAGTGTTTTTATTTTATTATTGTTTGCTTGTAAGGTATTTAATGAAACAAAATCCTCAATTCCGGTTAAGTCAGCAATAGCACTATTTTTAACGTCTAATGATTTTAAATCTTTCACATTGCTAGTTAATACTTTTCCATTAGGAGTTCCAGAATCTATTCCTAATGCGATTAATTTATTTTCAAAATTAATATCAGGAATTTTAGTATAATCATTACAATCTATATTTAAGCTTGTTGCAGCATCTTTAGTTACGGCCCAATTAGCAGCAACGTCAAGATTTGCAACCTGAATACATTTTAATGCAGCGTTGCCAGTAGTATTTAAAGTTGTTAAAGCTGAATTTTTAGAAAGATCCAATTTTTGTAATAAATTTCCAGAAACATTTAAAGTCTTTAAAGCCGTAAATCCTTCAATACCGCTTAAAGAAGTAATAGAACTGTTTGAAACGTCTAATGAAGTTATCGATGCGATACTAGAATTAAATACTGTTCCATTTTTGCCATCAGTATCAATACCAAGATTAATCAATTTTTCTTCAAATGCGACATCCGGAATCTGGCTCACTGTTGCACAGTCAAAATTTGAAAAGTACGAGGCCGAGTCTTTATAGGTTCCCCATTTATTTAAGGAATAAATAGCATCATCCACAATTATACAAGAAAGCTCCGGATTTTCTCTCACGTCAAACGAACCTGTGCTAATTAAAGTATTTTTTCCGTTTCTGAAATTCAAACTTTTAAGCTTGTTTTTAGAGCCTTTGAAAAAAGTTAAACTGGTATGCTTAGAGAGATCTAATGAAGTCAATTGATTTGAATCGCAAGCAAAGTAAGCCAATTTAGTATTTTTTGAAACATCAAGTGATGTTAACTGATTTTGACTACAGTCAAGACCAACTAAATCTAAAAGGTTTGAAACGTCAAGATTTTTCAATCCAAGATTTTGAATATACAGCCCTCCTAATTGTGTATTGTTAGAAAGATTGAAAGTAGACAATCCCGTAGATGAAATATCTAAAGTATATAAAGCTAAATTTTTTGTAACATCCAGCGAAGTAAGTAAATTTGCACTTAAATTTAAGTTTTTTAGTGCAAGGTTAGAAGAAGTGTTAAGGGTTGTAAATTTATTTCCACTAAGATTAATAGTGATCAAATTGACATTTTTTGAAATATCCAAACTAGCAAGTTGAGTTGCATAAATGTTCAGAGAGGTCAGTTTAGTATTTTTAGAGAGGTCTATAATTTTTAATTTACCACCTCCGCCATTACCTGCTGAATAAGAGCCTCCATTATAACTTAACGACTCTAAAATTTCAAAGTCTTGTATACCAGTTAGATCTGCAAGTGCTGGAATGTTATTGAAATCTAATGTTTTTACTGTTTTTGCTTTTGAGGTCAAAACCTGACCATCCGTAGGTCCAGAATCAACTCCCATTGCAATCAGTTTTTTTTCAAATTCAACATCCGGAATTTTTGTATATTGTTCTGTTCCCTGAACATAAACTTGAACATCATCAATTAAAAAAGAGTAAGCAGCATTGTCAAAGCTAAAACCAGAAATTGACAAGTCATAAGAGAGGTCTTGATCAGGAGTAAAAGTAGTTGCTTTTTCTGTCCATAAATTATTTGTTGCAAAAGTACTGCTGGACAAAGTAGTGGCGCTTCCGGCTTTTGAAATGTTTAAAGCAATCGGATGGTCTCCACCATAGTTACTCGTAAGATATTTGTAATTAAATTTTACCGTATAAGTTACACCAGCTTTCATTGGCACTTGAGCGGTAATTTTTGGAGACAAGGTCGTATACGACAGTCTTGCACTGTATTGACCTCCTATAAAATCTGTGCTGGACGTTACTGTATTAGCGATTGTCCAATTTGAAAGAACAGAGCCGCTCCATGTTTCAAATCCAGAATTAGGCACTAAATTAATTTGAGCATAAATAGTAAAATTTGCTAATAATAGCAGCAAGAGTAGTTTTGTTTTCATAGATTTTGTTTATGATTCAGTCGCGCAAGTGTACAAATTACAGTTGAGCATTCCTTACGGGATAACGTAAAGGGGATTATTATTTTTACTTTCCTTAAAGCGACATTAAAAAAATCAAAAAGAGCTGTCTGATTTTTAATACAAATAAGCTAAACTGTTGTTTTTTAGACATTGATCTACTTTTTATTCATTCCAAAAAAGCATCAAAATATCATAAGGCATTGTTAATCGTTAGTTTTTTGTAACAAAAAAGTATAATTTAGTCGCAAGTTTTAACTTTACATTAAAAAGATTACATGAATCATATAAAATCAAATACCTTATCTGCTTTTGCATTACTTGTATTAGCAAGTTGCGGAGCGACTTTACAAGCACAAGTTTCAACACCTAAAGAAGCACTTACAGCACCTTTAGTAATTGTAAAAAAAGCCCCAGTTTCAGAAAATGATCTAAAAAGATGGAGCCATCTTGATTTAGTAAAAGATACTATTCCCGGAATGAGTGTAGATAAGGCTTACGCCGAATTACTACAAGGTAAAACAGGTGTAAAAGTAATTGTAGGGATTGTAGATTCTGGTGTAGATATTGAGCACGAAGATCTAAAAGGAATGATCTGGACGAATCCTAAAGAAATTGCAGGCAACGGAATCGATGATGATAAAAATGGTTTTATTGATGATGTTCACGGATGGAATTTCCTTGGAGATATTGTACACGAAAATCTGGAATTAACCCGTATCATTAAAAAAGGAGATGATGGATCTGCACAATACAAAGCAGCTTTAGCAATGTACGACGAAAAATCTAAGAAGGTTCTGGAAGACAAACAACAGGTTGACTTTTTATTAGATGTGCATAATACTATCAAAAAAGAGTTAAATAAAACAACTTACAAATTAGAAGATTTAAGCACGATTACTTCAACAGATCCAAAAGTGGCCAGAAGTAAAATGGTGATGACTCAAATTTTTGGAAATGCCGGACCAACTTTTGATCCAGAAGCAGATTTAGAAGAATACAGAGAATCGGTTTACGATCAATTCAACTATAATCTAAACAAAGATTTAGACAGCAGAAAAATATTAGGCGATAATCCAGATGATATTAAAGACAATCATTATGGTAATAATATTGTTTTTGGTCCAGACAAAGAAAAAGCACTTCACGGAACTCACGTTGCCGGAATTATTGCGCAAGTTCGAGGTAATAACTTAGGTGGTGACGGAATTACAAACAATGTTGAAATCTTAACCGTTAGAGCTGTTCCAGATGGTGACGAATACGATAAAGACATTGCATTGGCAATTCGTTATGCTGTAGATAACGGAGCAAAAGTAATCAACGGAAGTTTTGGAAAAAGTTTTTCTCCGCACAAAAAATGGGTTTATGATGCTATCAAATATGCCGCGAAAAAAGATGTTTTAATTGTACATGCAGCCGGAAATGACGGTTATGATATTGATAAAACAGAAAATATCAACTTTCCAAATGATGCAGAAGACAACGTAAAAGAATTTGCAGATAACGTCCTTACAATTGGAGCAATCAATAAAGAGTACGGACAAAATGTTGTAGCCGCATTTTCTAATTTCGGAAAAATAAACGTTGACGTTTTTGCACCGGGAGAAGAAATTTACGCAACAGTTCCTAACAATAAATACAAATACTTGCAAGGAACTTCTATGGCATCGCCAAATGCAGCTGGAGTTGCGGCTTTAATTCGTTCTTATTATCCAAAATTAAAAGCATCACAGGTAAAACACATCTTGATGGATTCTGGAGTTTTGCTTCCTGCAAATGTAGCATTAGGAGAAGAACACGAAGTAAAACCATTAGCAGAAACCTCTAAAACAGGTAAAATGGTAAATGCTTACAATGCATTAATCATGGCAGAAAAAATGTCAAAAAAATAATTACAATACAATACTAATCCAATGGAAGAGTGTAAGCTCTTCCATTTTCTATTATAATAAATATGCATAAAATTATTCTACTTTCTTTTTTGAGTTTTGGTTTAAACGCAGCTTTTGCACAAAACGCTCCATATTGGCAGCAACACGCCGATTATAAAATGGAGGTATCGATGGATGTAAAAAACTATCAATACAAAGGAAAACAAGAGTTAGTATATACTAACAATTCTCCTGATACACTTAGAAAAGTTTTCTATCATTTATATCCAAATGCCTTTCAACCAGGAAGTGAAATGGACGCACGTTTACATTCCATAAAAGATCCGGATGCGAGAATGGTAACCAAAATTAAAGATGATGCTGGAAAAGAAACCAAACAAAGTAGAATTGAAACTTTAAAACCAAACGAAATTGGATTTTTAAAAATTATCAACTTCAAACAAGATGGCGTTACGGCTAAAACCAGAACTTCAGGGACAATCTTAGAAGTAACTTTGGCGAAACCAATTTTACCTAATTCTAAAACTACTTTTACCTTAGATTTTGACGGACAAGTTCCAGTACAGATTCGTCGTTCTGGACGTAATAATTCAGAAGGAATAGAATTATCTATGTCGCAATGGTATCCAAAATTGGCCGAATTTGATTTTGAAGGCTGGCATGCAGATCCTTATATAGCAAGAGAATTTCACGGAGTTTGGGGTAATTTTGATGTAAAAATTACAATAGACAAAGAATATACAATAGGAGGTTCAGGATATCTTCAGGATAAAAATGAAATCGGACACGGTTACGAAGATGCCGGAGTAACAGTTACTTATCCTAAAAAAGCAAAAACATTGACATGGCATTTTATCGCGCCAAACGTACACGATTTTGCGTGGGCTGCAGACAAAGATTATGTACATGATGTTGTAAAAGGACCAAACGATGTCGACTTACATTTCTTCTACAAAAACACACCAAAAGTTGTAGAAAACTGGAAAAAAGTAGAACCAATAATGGTTAAAGTAATGGATTACTATGATCATAGAGTTGGAGCATATCCGTACAAACAATACTCTTTTATTCAGGGCGGCGACGGCGGAATGGAATATGCAATGTGTACTTTGATGCTAGGAAACGGAACTGTTGACGGAATTGTTGGAACAGCTACACACGAATTAGGACACTCTTGGTTTCAGCATATTTTAGCTTCAAACGAATCTAAACACCCTTGGATGGATGAAGGTTTTACAACTTATATTCAAAACGGTGCGGCAAACGAATTAAAAGGAGATAAAAAAGAAGTAAATCCATATAAAGGAAATTATGCTGCTTATTACAGTTTAGTAAATTCTGGAAAAGAACAGCCACTAACAACACACGGTGATCGTTACGAAGAAAACAAATCTTACAGTATTGCTTCTTATATTAAAGGAAGTATTTTCCTTTCGCAATTGGAATATGTAATCGGAAGAGAAAATGTTGACGCGACATTGCACAGGTATTTTAACGATTTCAAATTCAAACATCCAACACCAAACGATATCAAACGATCTGCAGAAAGAGTTTCTGGAGCAGAATTAGACTGGTATTTAGTAGATTGGGCACAAACAGGAAATACAATTGATTACGGAATTAAAGACGTAGCCGATAATGCCGGAAAAACTACAATAAGTTTAGAAAGAATTGGAAGAATGCCAATGCCTATTGATTTAACTGTAGAATATACAGACGGAACTTCAGAGAGTTTTTACATTCCGTTAAGAATGATGAATTTCATTAAACCAAATCCAAATCCGAATGTAAAAAGAACAGTTCTTGAAGACTGGGCTTGGGCACAATCGAACTACAGTTTTACAATCGATAAAAACAAAACAGCAATCAAAAAAATCACAATTGATCCAAGCGGATTAATGGCGGATGTGAAACCTGCAAATAATGTTTTTGAAGTAAAATAATCTTCATTTTAAAACATAAAAAAAGTCCCGTTTATTTTAGACGGGACTTTTTATTTTATAGCAATTCAATATCTAACTCAAATGCTCTAGCATATCTTTAGTCATAGATTCAAGATCAAAAGTATGTTTCCAGTTCCAGTCTTCTCTTGCAGAACTGTCATCAATACTTGCAGGCCAGCTGTCCGCAATTTTCTGACGGAAATCTGGATTATACGTAATCTCAAATTCAGGAATATGTTTTTTAATTTCGGCAGCAATTTCAGTTGGAGTAAAACTCATAGCAGCCAAATTATAAGACGAATGTATTTTGATTTCTTCAGCCGGAGCTTTCATAATATTAATCGTTGCTTCAATCGCATCATCCATATACATCATTGGCATTTTGGTTTCAGACGATAAAAAGCACTCGTATTTTTTATCGGCAATAGCCTTATAGAAAATATCAACAGCATAATCTGTAGTACCACCGCCCGGAGGAGTAGACCAGCTGATTAAGCCCGGATAGCGAATACTACGAACATCAACACCATAAATATTATGATAATATTCGCACCATCTTTCTCCTGCTTGTTTACTAATTCCGTAAACGGTAGAAGGTTCCATAATAGTATATTGTGGCGTATTTTCTTTTGGAGTTGTTGGTCCAAAAACAGCAATACTAGAAGGCCAGAAAATCTTCTGAATCTTTTTTGCTTTCGCTAAATTTAAAACGTGAAAAAGAGAATTCATATTCAAATCCCATGCAAAAGCAGGATTCTTCTCCGCCGTAGCAGAAAGAAGCGCCGCCATCAAATAGATATCGGTAATTTTATGAACTTCAACAAGATGTTCAATTTGGTTAAAATCTAAAGCATTGACCACTTCAAAAGGACCAGAATTAACAACGTCCGTATTTAATTTTCGGATATCAGAAGCAATAACATTTTCTGTTCCGTACAACTTGCGTAATTTTTGAGTCAGTTCTGTCCCAATCTGACCGCAAGCACCAATGATCAATATTTTTGGATTCATTTTTTGTAATTTTTAGAGATACAAATATAACGTTTTCGCAAATAAATACGTTTTTTAATAGATGAAATTATAAATTTAACAACAATGAAGTTTGTTTTTTGGATTATTCGCCATCATAAATTTTCTGCTATTTAATTTTAAAAGAATTTTAGCCGTAGATTTCACAGATTATTTTACTCACACAATAAAAAATCATTTTAATCTGTGGCAAAAAAATAACCTTGATTTATAAAATCTTTAGCAAAAAACAGAATTCATAATTGTAAATTTACTTTGTAACTTTGCGACTTAACGTTTTACCAGATGAAATATAAAATATCTCTTTTTTTGCTTTTGATTTTTGTGCTGCATTCCTGTCAAAATGCAGATGAACAGCGCATTGCAGAAAACTTAAAAGAAGCCAAAAAAAAGGAAGTTATCTTTAATAATATCAATAAAGGCTGGGTCTTTATAGAAGAGCCAATCAACGAAGTTTCTGAAGAAAATGTTAGAAATTGGACAGAATGGCGCGATTTCTTAAAAGAAATTGGAGACAAACCAAGAAAAACAATCGGAGCATTTCAGAAAAAGTCAACTGCGATATCAAAAAAAGCAATGGCTTTAAACAATAATATTCCGGCAACATTCAATCAGCCTCAAATCAGAAGCCGTATTTCAATTTTGATTACCAAAGTTAAAATGCTGGATTTATTTATTCATTTAAGTAAAATTCCAGACGAAAAAGTAACTTTTCTCGTTGGAGATATCAATAAAGAATTGGTTTCGTTAGAAAGACAAATGGACAAATTGGTTGAGAAAAGTAAAATACCAAAAGAAGAAGGAGAAGCTGATTTCTTAAAAATGTTAGACACAACAAGAGCCATAAAAAGCGAAATTCCGGTCGATAAAAATTTACAAGTTGAGTAAAAACGCCTTATATACAACATACGATAATTTACCAAAAACGCAGCAAATTGCGGCGCAGTTATTAGAGCAGAATCAGGTAAAAATGCATCTCGGCGGTTTGCTGGGATCTGCAGTTTCATTTGTTATTCGTTCTGTTTTTAAAAAAACAGAACTTCCTTTTCTGATTGTTTTAGACAATAAAGAAGAAGCTGCTTATTATTTAAACGATTTAGAACAAATGATTGGTGAGCAGGATGTATTGTTTTATCCTGCCTCTTTCCGTCGTCCATACCAAGTTGACGAAACCGATAATGCCAATGTTTTATTGCGTGCTGAGGTTTTAAACCGAATCAATTCCCGTAAAAAACCAGCCATAATTGTTACGTATCCCGAAGCGCTTTTTGAGAAAGTGGTAACCAGAAGAGAACTCGATAAAAACACATTAAAAGTAGCTTTAAACGATAAAATTTCGATTGATTTTATTAATGAAGTTTTGTTTGAATACGAATTTAAAAGAGTCGATTTCATTACAGAACCCGGCGAATTTTCGGTTCGTGGAGGAATTGTCGATGTATTTTCTTTTTCAAACGATCATCCGTACAGAATAGAGTTTTTTGGAAATGAAGTTGACAGTATCAGAAGTTTTGATGTAGAAACCCAATTGTCTGTAGAAACACATAAAAAAATCACGATTATCCCGAATGTCGAAAACAAGATATTTCAGGAAAACCGCGAAAGCTTTTTAGATTATATTGCCGAAAGAACCGTTATTTTTATTCAAAATACAGACGGACTTTTTTCTCAATTAGACAAACAATTTACAAGAGCCGAAGAAGCTTTTGAGAAACTTTCGAAAGAAATAAAACACGCCGAACCTGAGAAATTATTCTTAAATCAAGCTGCCTTTATAAAACGTGCTTTAGATTTTTCGATTGTAGAATTGGCATCTAAACCCATTTTCAAAACCACAAAAAGTTTTGAATTTCACATGCAGCCACAACCTTCATTCAATAAACAATTTGATTTATTGTTGAATAATCTGAGTGACAATCATTTTAACGGATACAAGAATTATTTATTCTGTTCTAATGAAACGCAGGCAAAACGTTTCCACGATATTTTTGAAAGTTTAGACGAAGCCAATTCAGAGAATATCCGAAAACAATATCACACCATTGTACTGCCATTGTATCAAGGTTTTATCGATGAAGAAAACCAGATTACAGCTTACACAGATCACCAGATTTTTGAGCGTTATCATAAATTCAACATCAAAAACGGTTATTCTAAAAAACAGAATATTACGCTAAAAGAATTGACCGCACTTTCTGTAGGCGATTATGTAACGCATATCGATCACGGAATCGGGAAGTTTGGCGGTTTGCAGAAAATTCAGGTAGAAGGAAAAACGCAGGAAGCCATAAAATTAGTGTATGCTGATAATGATATCGTTTATGTAAGCATTCACTCGCTGCATAAAATCTCAAAATACAACGGAAAAGACGGAACACCTCCAAAAATATACAAATTAGGTTCGAACGCCTGGAAAATTTTAAAACAAAAAACCAAAGCGCGCGTCAAACATATTGCATTCAATTTGATTCAGTTATATGCAAAACGTCGTTTAGAAAAAGGGTTTCAGTTTGCGCCGGATAGTTATTTGCAGAACGAATTAGAAAGTTCGTTTATTTATGAAGATACACCAGATCAAACCAAATCGACAGCAGAAGTAAAAGCCGATATGGAAAGCGATCGCCCAATGGATCGTCTGGTTTGTGGCGACGTAGGTTTCGGAAAAACAGAAGTTGCCATTCGTGCTGCTTTTAAAGCCGTTGATAATAGTAAACAAGTTGCCGTTTTGGTGCCGACGACTATTTTGGCCTATCAGCATTTTAGAACTTTTTCGGAACGATTGAAAGATATGCCGGTTACAATTGGTTATTTAAACCGATTTAGAACGGCAAAACAAAAAACGCAAACGCTAAAAGATTTAGCTGAAGGAAAACTAGACATTGTAATAGGAACACATCAATTAGTCAACAAAAATGTAGTTTTTAAAGACCTTGGTTTATTGATTGTTGATGAAGAACAGAAGTTTGGGGTTAACGTAAAAGACAAATTAAAAACGATTGCTGCGAATGTTGATACACTGACATTAACCGCAACGCCAATTCCGAGAACGCTACAGTTTTCGTTAATGGCCGCGCGCGATTTATCCGTAATTACAACGCCTCCGCCAAATCGTTATCCGATTGAAACGAATGTAGTTGGTTTTAATGAAGAAATAATTCGTGATGCGATTTCGTATGAAATTCAGAGAAACGGACAAGTTTTCTTTATCAATAATAGAATCGAAAATATCAAAGAAGTTGCCGGAATGATTCAGCGTTTGGTTCCAAATGCAAGAGTAGGAATTGGTCACGGACAAATGGATGGCGCAAAACTGGAAGAATTGATGTTAGGTTTTATGAACGGAGATTTTGATGTTTTGGTCGCAACTACAATCATCGAAAGCGGATTGGACGTTCCGAATGCCAACACAATTTTCATTAACAATGCCAATAATTTTGGATTATCAGACTTACACCAAATGCGCGGGCGCGTTGGGCGAAGCAACAAAAAAGCATTTTGTTATTTTATCTGTCCGCCGTATTCGTCAATGACAGAAGATGCCAGAAAACGTATTCAGGCGTTGGAGCAGTTCAGCGAATTGGGAAGTGGTTTTAACATTGCGATGAAAGATCTTGAAATTCGAGGCGCAGGAGATTTATTAGGCGGTGAACAAAGCGGTTTCATTAATGAAATTGGTTTTGATACGTACCAAAAAATCATGAACGAAGCGATTGAGGAATTAAAAGAAAACGAATTCAAAGATTTGTATCCGGAAGAAAATGATATCGAAACCAAAGAATACGTAAAAGATCTACAAATCGATACCGATTTTGAGCTCTTATTTTCTGATGAATATATTAATAATGTTACAGAACGTTTGAGTTTATATAATGAATTAGGTTCCGTTAAAAACGAAGCGGAATTGGTTATTTTTCAAAACAAATTAGTTGACCGTTTTGGTCCAATGCCTCCGCGCGCTAATGCCTTGATGAATAGTATTCGCATAAAATGGATTGCGACAAGTGTAGGTATTGAGAAATTAGTCATGAAAAAAGGCAAAATGATTGGCTATTTTGTTGCCGATCAACAGTCAGATTATTATCAATCTAAACGTTTTAATAAGGTTCTGAAATTTGTCACTACACACAGTAATCTTTGCCAGATGAAAGAAAAACAAACTCCCAATGGTTTAAGACTTTTATTGACTTTTGATAATGTAAAGTCTACTAAAAGAGCTTTAGAATTGATGGAGTTGTTGGGGGAATAATTTTTTTAGTTGCCACGAATTTCCAATAATTCTATTTTAAGATTAAATTTTAATTCGAGGTAAAAAACTAAATCAAATATTAGGTTTTATTTGTATTTTATTTAAGAAAATACTTAGAAACAAAAAGGTTTCTTTGATGAAAATTTTCAAAGAAACTTTCATGCAATACCACTTCATTATACTCTTTTTATTTTTTGGATTAACTATAACTTTTGCTCAGGAAAAGAATCAAATTATTGCAAATGATACTTTAAAATCAGAAACAATTGATCCTTTGCGTCCAGCAAAAGCGTCATTTTACTCGGCAATACTTCCCGGATTGGGGCAAGCCTATAATAAGAAATATTGGAAAATTCCTTTAGTTTATGGAGCAATTGGAACCAGTGTTTTTCTTTATCTTGACAATCAGAAAAGCTATACTCTTTATCGGAATGAATATAAAAGCAGACTTGCAGGAAACACAAGTAATTCTGAATATTTAAAGAGTTTAAGTGAAAGCCAATTGATAACGGCGCAAAAAGGGTTTCAACGAAACAGAGATTTATCAGCGCTTTTTATCGTTGGTTTTTATGTCTTAAATATTATTGATGCTAATATTGACGCTGCTTTATCGCAGTTTAATGTAAGCGAAAAATTAGCATTTAAACCAGTATTAAATCTCAATGAAATAACATCAAAGAATGATTTTGGATTTGCTCTGAATTATTCATTTTAAATTTTTTTTTGCCACGAATTTCACGAATTGTCACAAATTTCTTTTTATACATTCGTGTTAATTTGTGTAATTCGTATCAAAAAAACTATAAAAAAGGCGCATGAAATTTTCATGCGCCTTTTCAATTTATAAACTCAAATTCTTATTTCACAATCAGTTTTTTTGTCACATTAAATTCTTTCGAATTAATATTGACAACATACAAACCTTCGGCTAAATGATGGTTAATTTGTCCTGAAGAAGAAAGGTTTTGAGTTAAAACTGTTCTTCCGTTCATATCTGAAACGATAATTGCAGCAGAATCTCCATTTTCTAATTGTGGCAATAAAACATGAAATTCATTATTTATAGAAGGATTTGGATAAATGCCAATTACTTGTTCCGTTTCTGAAACATCAGTAATTTTCAGCGCCGATTTTGCTGTTCCAACTGTTGTTGGTTCCAATTGCCATTGCGCGCTAAACCATCCATCTTGAGAATTTCCGTATTGTGCAGAACCCGTTTGATTTTCAATATGAATAATATTTCCAGACTGCCATCTGTTTCTAAGTCTTGTCCAGGTTCCGTCTATGTAATCGCTAGACCATTGTGCGCTCCAGAAAGTAGTGTCTGTAATGTTACATTGTACAGATCCCGTTTGGCCTTCGATATTGATTAATTCTCCGGTTGCTACATTTTTCAATACAAAATAAGTAGCGTCAATTGCGATTTTCTGCCATTTGTAATTGTTGCCAGAAACAGTTGTTCCGTAACCCACATTTGTTCCTGCATCAGATAAATAAGCACCTGTCCATCTGTTTTTTATCGTGAAATAACTGCCTCCGGTTGAGGTTGTTGAAACCGTAACCGCACAAGAACTTGTTTTGCTTCCGTCAACAGTGGTAACGGTAATGGTTGCAGTTCCATTTGCGACAGCGGTAATTAAACCAGAAGTATTTACAGTTGCAACACTAGTATTGTTTGAACTATAATTTACCGATTTATTTGTAGCATTAGAAGGAAGAACAGTAGGAGTTAATTGCTGTGTTCCGCCAACATTTAAAGATGCTGAAACTGGGCTCAAACTTACGCTTGTTACCGCAACACCAGTTCCCGGATTAGAATCGTACCAAGTATTATTCATGTACCAGCCTGTTTTATTTCTACTTAAATCGGCAGTTTGACTAGTTCCGTCATTAAAAATTAAGTTGGTCGAAGTTACATTTGTAAAAGTATAACTGTACCAGCCATTTCCTGAATCAGTCATGTTTACGCCCGGCCATGTTGCGTTGGCTAAAACTCCGGCTGGTAAAGCACTCCAATAATAAATTTTAATTCCAGTTCCCCAATTAGAAGGTTTATAGAAATAAACCGTAAAATTAGTATTCGGATTTACAGTTATGGCAGCTGACGCTGTTTTGTTTCCGTCTTGTGTTGTCGCTGTAATCATGACCGATCCTGAAGTAACTGCTGTAACCAATCCAGATGAATTTACGGTTGCAATTGCATTGTTGCTCGAAGACCATGTTACATTTTTGTTCGTAGCATTTGCCGGAGCAATCGTAGCAGCAATTTGTTGTGTATTGCCCGCATACAAACTAACCGAAGTTGGCGAAACACTAACTGAAGCAACTGGAATTGCAGCAACAGTTATAGCGGAATTTGCGGTTTTATTTCCGTCAACTGTTTTTACTGTAATTGTGGTTGTTCCTGCACTTACAGCTGTAACTAAACCGTAAGCGTTTACAGTAGCAACAGCTGTGTTGCTGGATGTCCAGGTTACATTTTGGTTGGTTGCATTTGCCGGAGCAATTACACCATTTAATTGTTGTGTTGATCCTAAACCAACTGTTGCTGTTGTTGGGTTTACAGAAACACCTGTAACGGCAACAACCGGAACATTAGCATTCGTTAAAACCAAATATTCGTAAGCAGCAAATGTTCTCGTTGCACCGGTTGTTAAAGTTACCGAGGCATTGTTGTTATAAGGATTAACGTAAGTTCCTGCCAAAGCAGCCGGAATTACATACGATTTTGAAGCATTTCGTAAATTAGACATTACGATTACTTTTTCTGATCCTAAGGTTTTGGTGAAAATACTAATATCGTCGTTGGCATACATCGTTAAATCTCCGCGTCTGATGGTTGCACTGCTCGTTCTGAAATTTAGAATTTTAGCGAAATCGGCCGCTGCAGTTGGATTTTGAGACCAGTTGAATTTAAAGTTCGTCCAAGGCCAATCAGTCTTTGGTTCGTAATCGATTTCCTGTCCGCTCATTAAAAAAGGAACACCTTTCATATAAGCAGAAACTAAGAAGTTAGCAACGATTCCGTTATGGTTGTTGAAGATTACAAACGGTCTTTGTACACCATTATCATTCGTGTAAGTATCGTGATTTCCGGTGTAACGAACGGCTTGATTGGAGCCTGTTGCGTTTACATATTCGTAATCATTAATAGTTTGAAAACGCTGCGAAACGGGACCGCCGGCTGCCACATCTTTTAGGGCATTCCAAAACCATCTGTCACCAAAATTCATGTCGAATCCGGCTGTAAAGTTGGCTTGTCTGTCGCCTTCGGCAAGCATTAATAATTTGTGAGAAGTAATTCCTCGAATGTTTCCGATTACTTCTGACCAGAAATCAAGCGGTGGATTATTAGCATAATCACAACGATATCCATCTACGTTTGCTGCGAGAATCCAATAACGCATAGCATCTTTTATCGCATTTCGCGTAGCAGAACTGTTAAGGTCAAGTGCTGCAATATCAGAGAAGTTTCCTAATTGCTGAATTGTTGTACCGCTTCGTAGATAATACTCAGGATGCGAGGTTGTCCAGGCATTGTCCCAAGAAGTTCCGTTGATGGCGATGTCCAGAATAACTGCCATTCCGCGACTGTGTGCGCCGTCTACTAAGGTACGCAAATCAGAAAGCGAACCATATTCTGATCCTACGGCTTTAAAATCTTTAATACAATAGGGCGAAGCTGAACTCCGCGAATCGGTACCGTGCGGGTAAATGGGCATTAAATAAATAACATTGGTTCCGAGTGCTTTTATATTGTCTAAACGGGCGGTTACTCCGGCTAAATTTCCGTTGGCACTAAACGGACGAATATGTACCTGATACATGTTTACATCTCTTGTGTCGGGCACGCCGGCAAAAGGTGTTCCGTATTGAGCGGGATCTTGTGCATACAGGGAACTTGCAAATAATAATAGAAAACAGAATACAGTTTTCGTAATATGAAATAATCTTGTGGTAATGTTGATTTTCATAATTTTTCGTTTTTTGTATGCTTGTCAGCATCTTCAACTAAAATTCATTCTCACTCGCATTGTTTTAAAATTTGACAAACATTTTGTGGTTAATAGTTTTCAATAGTAAGTTTTTAATTTTTGCCTGAGTTTAGGCAATAGTTTTCCTGCCACGAATTGCACGAATTACACCAATTTTATTTTTCAATTAGAATAAATAGCAATTGGTAATTCGGGAAATTTGTGCAATTCGTGGCAAAAAAAACTTAGTAATCTATAATTTTTTCAATCCTTTTAATTCTGAAGCATTGCCTTCTTTAATACTTATCGCAACTCCTCCTCCTGGAGCCAGATATTGTTTTAAAATTGTTTTTGAGGTAATAACAACTTTACTAACCGTGTATTTTTGAGGGTTTTGGTTCCAGTTTGCTTCTTTAGCATCGGCGTAGATAGTGGCAATGAATTTTTTTCCAGCTGGCAGATAATCAAAAGTAATGTTGGCTGTTCTTGAATTTTCATCGGTTATTCCACCAACGAACCAAGCATCTTTTCCTTTTGCTTTACGGGCGATTGTTACGTAATCTCCAGGTTCTGCTTCAAGCACATAACTGTTGTCCCAATCTACAGCAACGTCTTTGATGAATTGAAAAGCATCTGGAAAACGCTCGTAATTTCCCGGAATATCAGCTGCCATTTGCAACGGAGAATACATCGTTACGTAATACGCCAATTGTTTTACCAAAGTTGTATTGACGCGTTGTGTACTTCCTGTTCCGTAATATGAAAGATCGGTTTGGAAAATCCCCGGAGTGTAATCCATCGGGCCTCCCATTAATCTTGTAAAAGGCAGGATCGTAGTATGATCTGGTGCTAAACCTCCCATAGATTCAAACTCAGTTCCTCTTGCAGATTCTTGTGCAATCCAGTTCGGAAAAGTTCTGTTTAAACCCGTTGGACGAACGGCTTCGTGACTGTCAATCATAATTTTATAATCGGCTGCACGTTTGGCAACGTTGATGTAATGATTGACCATCCATTGTCCGTCATGGTGTTCGCCACGCGGAATAATTTTCCCTACATAACCTGTTTTTACAGCATCATAACCATTGTCATTCATAAACTGAAAAGCACGATCCAGACGACGCTCATAATTGGTTGCAGATCCAGAAGTTTCGTGGTGCATGATAATTTTCACTCCTTTTGAAGCTGCATAAGCATGAACCGCTTTTACATCAAAATCCGGATAAGCTGTTACGTAATCAAAAACTTCTTCTTTCCAGTTTCCAATCCAGTCTTCCCAGCCAATATTCCAGCCTTCAATAAGAATCGCATCAAATCCATTTTTAGAAGCAAAATCAATGTATTCTTTTGCACGTTCTGTTGTAGCGCCGTGTTTTCCGTTTGGCGTTAATTTCGAAAAATCATCCGTCAATTTTACATTGTTTTCTTTTCCGAAAGCCCACGTACTTTTTCCGGCAACAAAATATTCCCACCAAATTCCGATGTATTTTACAGGTTTTATCCACGAAACATCTTTGTAATTGGTTGGTTCGTTAAGGTTCAGAATTAATTTTGAAGCCAAAATATCTGTCGCTTTATCACTTACTACAATCGTTCTCCAAGGCGATTGTGCATCGGTTTGCATGTAACCTTTGTTTCCAACTGCGTCTGGTGCCAAATGGCTGTGCATTTTGTATGTTGCAGCATCCAATTCCAGATACATTGCCGGATAATTGATTAATCCCGCTTCGTGAATGTTGATATACAATCCGTCATCAGATTTCATCATTGATGGCGTTTGTACGGCTAGTTCTTTTATCGGCCATTGCGAATTGATTTCGATCGTCGCTTTTTTCATCAGCGAAGGAACTTCAGAAATTTTAGAAGTTGTGTACGCGTATTCGTTGGTGTCATAATCTCCCGGAATCCAGAAAATTTTATGATTTCCAGCCAATTGAAATTCAGTACGTTCTTCTTTTATTACAAAATAACTTAAATCATTTTGCTTCGGAAATTCATATCTAAAACCCAATCCGTCGTTGAATAAACGAAAACGGATTCTAATATATCTGTTGTTATTTTTCGCCTGCGCTAAAGTGACAACCAATTCGTTGTAATTGTTGCGTATTGTTTTTTCTTCACCTAAAACCGGATTCCAATTTTCATCAACAGAAGATTGTGCTGTATTTGTTACGGTAAAACCATCCAAAAACGAAGGCATATTTTGCAGTTCTAATCCCAAAGAACTTGGTTTAATAACGGCTTTTTGTTTATATGATAATTGGTAAGAAGGAATTCCTCCATCTTTTAATTCAAATTTTAAAGAAAGATTTTTGTTTGGTGAAGTGATCTCCTGTGCCTGAATCCATACGGAGTTGGCAAGAAGAAAAACACACAGGACAGCCGTTTTGCTTAAAGATTTAAGCAATGCTTTTTTGGATTGAAAATTCATGGTATTTATATTTTTTGCAAATCTAACTTAATTTTTAAAGTTGCGTAGGTAATTAGTTTTTCAATACTATATATTGAAACGGCAATAGGGTAGTTTCGCTTCCAAGAGTTACTGCAGTTCCTGTAAAAGCATCTTTCCATGTTCCTTTTAACGCAGGAGAAACTAGATATTTTACAGTTCCACTTGTTAAATTAGAAAGGACAAGTACTTTTTCAGTATCTTTTATCATTGTAAAAGCACTTAAGGCATCGCTGCTATACCCTGTATAAGTTCCCGTTTTAATAGCATTGCTTGTTTTTCTAAAAGCAATTATTTTTTTGTATTCTGCCAGCATATCATTATCTGCTGTAGACCAGTCAATAGGAGTTTTAGAGAAATAATTAAGTCTTTGTGCATATCCAATTTCCTGTCCGTTATAAATCATCGGAACAGATTTTAAATAAGAAGCAACAACAAAAGCAGCTATAGATCCTTTTTTACCTCCAAAGAGTTCAAGAGACGTACCATCTGTTAGGTTTACGTCGTGATTACTGGTATATCTTACTACTTTATTATCTGCATTATATGTATTTGCATATTCAGTAGCATTTGAAGTTTGTAATGTTGAAGCAGATAGACCGTCTTTGAATACTTTTTCTAAAGAACTGAAAAAATTAAAGCCAAAAGTATAATCAAAGCCAGAAACAAAATGGCTTACTTTTGAACCTTCAGCCAGCATTAATATTTTCTGATTTTTTTTAATACTTCTTAGTTTTGTAATGGCTTCTGTCCAAAAACCAGGAGCTACGAAATCGGCATAATCACATCTGAATCCATCAACATTTGCTGAATATATCCAATAAGACATAGCATCAATCATTGCAGCTTTCATTTCACTATTATTAAAATCCAATTGAGCAACATCATTATAATTAGTTCCTGGAGGAATTGTAATGTTGCCGTTTGCATCTTTTAGGTACCAATCCGGATGTTGTGTTATCCATGCATTATCCCAAGCAGTATGATTGGCAACCCAGTCTAAAACTACTGCCATATTTTTTTTGTGTGCTTCTTCAACCAAAACCTGAAGGTCTTGCAGCGTTCCAAAATCTGGATTTACAGCTTTATAATCTTGTACGGCGTACGGAGAACCCAATTCGCCCGAAGCTTTTACTTTTCCAACAGGATAAACAGGCATTAAATAGATAACATTTGTTCCTAATTCCTGAATTTGAGAAAGTCTTTCCTGAACACCTTTTAAAGTTCCTTCCTGACTAAAGGCACGAATATTTACTTGGTAAATGATGGCGTCTTCTTTATTTGGCATTTTTTCGAAAGCGGTTCCATATTGTGTATATGGCGAAGGCGGGGTAGAATCACTATCTGATGAACTACACGAAACAAATGCCAATGCAAGTATTAATGTGTATATGATATTTATATTTGATTTCATATTTGTAGAATTTGATTTAATACGCTGCGAGTTTAAGATAGCCTGCCTTTCGCTCAAAAAAGGCAGGTATCACTCAAACTAATCTAGCTATATTACAATGTTAGATTATTTTTTAACGATAGTACAGGTTGCAGTTGCAGGATAACCTGTAGTTGCAGGATCTGTTTCGTTTATTGTAAAAGTAACTTCATACGTTCCTGCTTCACCAATGGTATAAGAACCGCCATTGTCAAGATTAATCGTATTGGTAGAAGGATCTGCTGGACCATAGTTTATTGTCCAATTATCATTTAGCCTGAATTTTAATGCTCCTGCTAAAAGGTTGGCAGTAATTTTCCATGTTTTGGTTTTATGATCGTATGACATTGGTACAGAATGATTCCATCCGTAGTTAGCATCTCCTGCTGTTTGATCAGCTGTTGCAGATGCTGGTCCAACGATTCCCCATGCATATGGTGTGGCTGTCCATTTTAGAGTGTTTAAGTTTACTTTGATTTGATAAGAACCTACTTCAGGAAGTGCAAAATCAGTATCACTCATATCCTTTAAATCAGAATTAGTTGCTCCAGCTCCATAAAATTGTGCCCAGTTTCTTTCTTTGTTAAGTTTAAATCCAAGCCCTTGTCCAGCCGGAACAGTCATGTAGCCCTGATAAATTCCTTTTTGAATAGCAGTAAGTGCAGCAGCTGTTTCAATGCCCCATCCCTGGTAACTTCCCGGCATGTATATTTCGCCAAAAACAACACTTCTTTCAAAAGGAGTTACGCTAAGAGTAACAGTATTGGAGTAAGTTTTATGATCTAAAGAAGCTTCTACACGAACGACTAATTTTCCTTCTTTTTCTGGTAAAAGACCTAAGTCTACCGCTATTTTGTTTAAGTCTTTACCCAGAATGGCTTTGCTTAAAACATCTTCACCAACTTCGATTCTCTTAGATTTTTGCCAGGCAGTTGGACCAGTAATATCAGCTACTACATCAATTTGTAAAGCATATGTAACGGGCGCATCAACAGGAAAAGTTACTGCCGGCCATGAAACAAGTGCGACAGAATTATCTTGTGTGTCTTCTGTTAATACTAATGTAGTTGCAGAAACTTCAATATTGGTTGGAAAAGTAACTGTTTTTAAAGTCGTTACTGTAGCGTTTTCCGTTTCACAGGATGTCCCTAAAAAAAGTAAACTTCCTAATACGAATAATTTATTTATATATTTTTTCATAATAGTTTTTTATTGTGGGTAGCCCGGATTTTGTTTTAGCGTTTTGTTCGCATTTAAAGCTGAGGTTGGAATCGGGAATAACTTTCTAAAAGAAGGTGATTCTGTTCTGAATTCGTTTGCTAATAAAAATTTATTAAAACGAATCATATCTTGTCTTCTGTGTCCTTCCCAGTTCAACTCAAATCCTCTTTCGTTGTAGATATCGTCAAGAGTTGGGTTTGCATCCAATGCATTTAAACCTGCACGTTGTCTGATGGCATCAACAAAAGGTTTTGCTGCACCAGAATTTCCTAAACGAACATTACATTCAGCCATCATTAAAATTACATCGGCATATCTAAAAATTGGGAAATCATTAGAAGCTCCGCCTCCCGTATTTGCTCCGGCAGGATAAAATTTAATATCACGAACTCCAGCTTGCGGATCTGCTCCCGGAAGATCTATAGAAGCAACATCCAGCGTATAATTAATACCTCCTGGCTGTTCTCCGGCTAAAAACTGTTTTTTACGAATATCGTTATCAGCATATTTTAGATAAAATTGCTTAGGAACAATAGTACCATTCCAACCATTATATGGAAGTGCTGCTATTCCGTGAGGGCCATATAGACTTCTAACCGCATAAACATTACGGGATAAAACGTCTATAGTAGCGTAAATAGATAAAATAGTTTCGTCCTGAGGAGAAACATCTCCAAATAATTCATAGTACTTGTTTCCAAGAGGGCTTGAAGCATCAGCAGCACCCGAATGAAGTGTAAATCCGCCTTCGCTTACTTTGTTACAAGCTGCTAAACAATCTGCCCATTTTGCTTCACCGGTGTAAACTTCAGCATTCAGATAAACTTTTGCCAGTAAGGTATAAGCGGCCCATTTGTTGAATCTTCCGTAGTATTCGCCGCCTTTGGTATTAGAAAGTAATTCTGCGTTGTCTTTCAGTTCTTTTGCCACAAAATTATAGACTTCTTTTCGGCTTGCCTGCGGAATTTGATCGGCAGGGGTAGTATTATCCGTAAAAAAAGGAACATCTCCAAAATCATCAATTAATAAATAATAGAAAAAAGCACGTAATGTTTTAGCTTCTGCAATTTTTGAAGCATCGGCATTTGATTTTTCTAATTGCTGTATTGCTAAATTGGCTTTAAAAATACATCTGTACAACCAGTTCCAGGTATTGTTGATAATACCTTCGGTTGGCAGCCAGCCATGTTTGTGAAAACGTGCAAAATCCTGCTGCCAGTTACCATCGTTTCTATGAGGAATAACCTGTTCATCAGATGACATACAGTTCATATCATACCAGCCATTATCTGCTCCTGCATAACCAACACCATTGTAACCGTCTCTGGTAAATTCGCCCGGAATTTGGGCATAAACGCTTGCCAGCAAACTATTCGTTCCTTCTGGAGTGGCGTAAAATTCATCTGCAGGATATTGATCGTAAATATTTTCACTAATATCGGTGCAGCTAAACAAGGCAAGGAAACATACACTTCCTGCCAATACTATATTTTTGATTTTCATTTCTTTTACTATTTAAATTTTACACTTAGACCAAATGCAATACTTCTGGTACGTGGATAAATTCCTTTGTCTCCACCAAAATTGTCAGCAGGATTACCGCTTCCGCTAATGTTTAATTCTGGATCCATGCCACTATAATCGGTAATCAACAGTAAATTATTTCCGGTAAGAGAAAGACGGATAGAATCGATATACTTGTCAGTAAAACGGAAATTATAACCCGCTGTAACATTATCTAAACGGATAAAAGATCCATCTTCCAGCCATACGTCAGAACCGTATGTAGAAGTAACAATTCCTTTGTCAACAGCACTTGATAAAACATTAGATTTACCAACGTTTTCAAGCATACTTAATCTTTGACCCAATGCATTGTAAATTTTATTTCCTCCAGAACCTCTCCATAACATAGAAACATCAAAGTTTTTGTATCTATAACTTGGATTGAAAGCAAATGTATAAGTTGGTAAAGCTGAACCAGCATAATAGCGGTCAGGACTGTCTGCATTCTGATTGATTGGGCCTCCGCTTCCGTCACGGTCCAAAACAGTTTCTGCTCCATTGCCGTCTACACCTGTAGATTGCAGAATATAAAAGGCACCTACTGGTTTTCCTTTTACAAGGTAAGAGTTTGCAGTTCCCCAGCCTACATAAGCTGTTGTTAGTTCCTGTCCATTAAAACTTCCGTTTAAGTTCAGAACTTCGTTTTTCATAAAGGAAACATTGCCTGCCAATGTAAGTGTACTGTTTTGTGTTTTGATTACATCATATGCCAAAGAAGCCTCGATTCCTTTGTTTGAAATACTTCCTACGTTAGCTTTTATATAATTGTAATCATTTCCTTGTTGAGATAATGTATAATCTAGTAATAAATCATCTGTTTTTGCATCATAAACATCTACTGTTCCTCTTAATCTATTATCTAAAAATGCAAAGTCAAGACCAATATTGGTTTGTTTTTTGGTTTCCCATTTCAAATCAGGATTAGCATTTTGTTTTGCACCGTAATTTGTAATTTGCTGACCTCCAAAATAAGTCAATCCGCGGTTACCAATTAATGCGATAGAGTTTTGAGGCAAAAGCCCTTGTTGATTTCCTGTTACACCATATCCTACACGTAATTTTAGTTCGTTAAAAACATTCGGATTAATGAATGACTCCTTATTGATTTGCCAAGCTACAGAAGCAGAAGGGAAATCTCCCCATTTGTTATTTGCTCCAAATACTGATGATCCATCACGTCTGTAACTTCCTGTAAATAAATATCGGTTAAGCAAAGAATAATTTACACGTCCTAAAAAAGACACTAATGTTCTGTCATTTTTATAAGATTCGATATCGCCTGGAGAAACTTTTGACAAATCACCAAGCTGCATTGCGTTGTAAGTAGTTTTGTCGCTAATAAATCCTTTTACCTGTGCATAATTTCCCTGATACGTTTGATTTTGCCATTCGTACAAAGCCAGCGCATTTATGTTGTGAACGCCAAATGTTCCTTTGTAAGTAATACTGGCATTTGTCAATCTTTCATTTTGTTTTTTGTTTCTAATGTTTGCGTATCCTTTCTGATCGATTGCATTGGCATTTGTTGAAGAAGCAGGAAGATAATAACCATTCATTTCATTTGTTTTTCTCCAGCTTCCAAACCAGCTGGCTGTTAATCCTTTAGCCAGATCAAGATCCGCCTTCAGGCTTCCAAATAAATTGTCTTCCTGTTTTTCATTCGTAACTGTTTGAGCAGCTGCATAAGGATTTAAATATTGAAACACATTAGGGTCTGTAAAATAGCTTCCATCAGGATTTAAAACAGGATCTGTTGGTCGCATTAAATAAGCATTTGTAATCAAATTAGACATATAAGCGGCAGTTCCAATATCTGCAATACTATTATTTCCATTAATGATACCATTCGTTAAATTAAAAGTCAGTTTTAATTTATCATCAAGGCCCATTTGTGTTGCCTGAAGACGTCCGATGTATTTTTTATTATCAGAATTAATAACAACTCCTTCTTGTAAAATCGCTGTCAAAGAAGCTCTATAGCTAAATTTATCTGTTCCTCCACCAAATGATAAAGTATGTGTTTGTGTTATTCCTGTCTGAGTTAGAAGGCCATACCAGTCTGTATCTGAACCGTGATTTGACGAAGCTGGCGTTCCTAAACTTTGAGCAGTTTTCCACCACTCATCAGCATTTAGCATATCCAGTTTTTTTGGGATAAAATCTAATGACGTTGATCCGTTATATTCTATTGTTGTTCTTCCGGCCTTATTCTTTTTTGTCGTTACAATGATTACACCCGGCGCACCTCTAGAACCATAAACAGCAGTCGCAGAAGCATCTTTTAGAATATCAATACTTTCAATTTCACTTGGAGGTACCTGATTCAATAAATCCATATTTCCCTGAATCCCATCGACAACTACCAACGGATCGTTTCCTCCAATTAAAGAGCCAATTCCTCTAATACGCACACTTGGTCCAGAACCTGGTTCGCTGCCTATCTGAGTAATATTTACACCTGCTGCTTTTCCAGCAATCAATTGCAATGGATTTACTATTGCGCCTTGATTCATGTCTTTTGCAGCAATTGAAGAAACAGCTCCGGTAACATCTTTTTTAACTGTAGAACCGTAACCTACCACAACAATTTCTTGTAGATCTGTGGCATCAGGCATAAGCTGAATGTTAATAACGTTTTGGCTGGCAACAACTTTTTTCTCTTTGTATCCAACAAAAGATACAATGATTACAGAAGAACTGCTTTCTACAGTAAGTTTATATTTTCCGTCAAAATCAGTTACCATTCCATTTTTTGTGCCTTCTTCAAGAACCGAAGCCCCGGGCAATGGCAAACCGTTTTCATCGGTAATAATACCGGTTACAGTTTGTTTTTGATACGATGTATTTTGCGTTTTTAGTTCTGGTTTTTTTAAAATAATCTGAGTATCGCGAACTTTAAATTCAGTTAAAGTCCCTTTAAAAAGTTTATCTAAAACAACATTTATTGACTGGTCCTTTACAGAAATAGAAATTGTTCGATCTAAGTCAATATCATTCAGTTTGTAAATAAACCTAAAATCAGTTTTTTGTTCAATGGTCTCAATAACCTTTTCGATTGTTGAATTGTTTAATTCTAAAGAAACTTTTGTCTTTTGGGCATAAGTATTCCCTCTAATATTAAACATGGCGACCAAAATAAGTAGTGTAGTTAGTTTCAATTTTAGGTCATTTTGGAACAATGAGTATAGAAACCCATTATTCTTAGATTTTTTTTTCATAATTTTGTTAATTGATTGTAGTTAATTCGTTATATTCAATCACTTAGTTAATCGGAAATTGTTCGCAGCTCTTTCCGATTTTTTTATTTTAGTACTTTTTTATTCTCATATTTTTTCATGGTTTAGTGGTTATTTAATTAGTATTTGATCGTTTTTTATAGTGTAGTTAATGCCATGAATGTCATTAAAATAACTCATTACATTTTCTATAGATTCTTCTTTAAAGCTGGCGTTGAATTTTTCGTTGGCTAATTTTTCATTTTTGTTTACAATTGTAACATTATAGCGTCTTTCAAGCTTTGTAATAATGTTCTTGAAAGTCATATTTCTAAAAGTTAAACCGCCGTTTATCCAGGAAGTATAAATATCTGTAATAACAGATTTGGTAGAAATAGATGCATTGTTTCTATTAAAACTTCCTTTATAACCCGGTTTTAAAATCGTGTTTTTAGCAGCGTCAAATTCTTCGCTTGATTTGTACATTCCTACAGAACCTTCAACCAAAACAACATCAGTTGCAGCGTCTTCAGGATAATTAGAAATATTAAAATGAGTTCCTAAAACACGTACATTCAATTCGTCAGCGTTAACAACAAAAGGATGTTTTTTATCTTTAGCAACATCAAAAAAAGCTTCACCATTTAAGAAAACCTGTCTGTTTTCGCCGGCAATAAATTTTACCGGATATTTTAAAGTCGTTCCAGAATTTAAATGAACCAACGTTCCGTCTGACAATTGCAATTGGAATTTTTTACCATACGGAATCTTAATCGTATTGTAAGTGAGTTTTTCCGGATCAGCTTCCATTTCATAAACCAATTTGTCACCATTTTGATTTCCGATAATATTTCCTTTTTTGTCTTTTACCTGTGCAGAAGTAAGTTCTGATATAATCTGAACATTTCCATCTTCTAATTGTAAAACAATATCATTGCTTTTAAAATCAAACGGAACTTCTTTAGTTGTAGTAAAAAGACCTTGCTTGTACGCTAAGCCAACAGAAGCTAAAACTAAAAGCGAAGCTGCAATCGAAATGTATTTTCTAAAATTAGATTTCTTCGGATGAAGTTCAATTACAGTTTGGTCTTCTTCTTTGTTTGAAGCCAAAATGTTCATGAAAATAGCATCAGCCGTTTCCTGATTCATTTTTGGCATTTCATCCAAAAGGTTTTTCACCTCTTCTACAGAAGGAAAATCATCTGTAAGTTTATTTTTTTTGTAATACGCTATTACTTCATCTGTTTCTTCAGGGGTACATTGATTTAAAACAAACTTTTGTAAAAGACTTTTAATTTCAGAATTTGAATTCATTACGAATTGATTTTAGTACTGGTTCTTTATATAATACAGTCGAAGAGAACTTGAGTACTACTCAAACGTTGTAAATTTTTAAATTTTAACATTTGCTAAAAGGTAAAAACCTTGTAACGTGTTGATTTTGTTGAGATTTTTATCTGAAATTATTTTAAGAAAAAAGTAGAAAATCTAGTTTGTTATTTCGACGAAGGAGAAACAAGACTGGAAATTACGCAAAAAAAAATCACTCCGAAGAGTGATTTTAGGGTATTATAGTGGTTTTGGTTAGATGATTTCGTCGTGAAGTTGAAAAAAGCCCCGCATAGATTCTAAAGCTTTACTCATTTGGTTCCGGACTGTATTTATCGAAATTCCGAGTTCTTCGCTTATTTCTTCATAAGTCATTCCTTTTTTCCGGGACATCTTAAAAATCTGCTTTCGTTTAGGAGGCAGTTGTCGTATGGCCTGTTTTCGGAGTTTTTTGCAATCGGCTTCCCGAATTAAGTAATCTCCGTATTCATGTGATTTTTGACTTTCGTAAAAAACCGCTTCTTTTAATAAAATATCGTTTGCAGCTTTGTTCAAAACATTAAAAGCCTGATTTCGCGCAATCGTAAAAATATAAGCCTTAAATGATTGTTCAATATTTAAGTTTTCGCGATACTGCCAAACCTTCATAAAAACATCTTGTACATTTTCTTCAGCGGCTTCTTTTGATTTTAAAAGACTTATGCTGTATCCATAAATATCCTGATAGTACAAATCAAAAAGTTTTCGAAAAGCTTTTTCGTTTCCTTCTTTGAGTTCACTTACCAATATTGTTTCATTATGGCCGCTTACTTCTAACAATTTAATTAGTCTTTATTGAGTTCTAATTACATTATACTATCAAAATGTGAGTCTGTACTTGACTTCTATGGCAAATATATAAAAATTATATTCTCATTAAATTATATATAAAAAAACTTAATTCGGATTTTTTGTTACAATTTTTAAGAAATGATATAAAAAACCCTCGCAAGTCGCTTTTTACAAGTAAGTGTCTCTTTGACGCTTTTCAAAATAAAATTTTAAGTTAGAATTTACTTTTCAGAATATTCTTATCTCAAGGCAAGGGATAACGAAGTATTAGTGATAAAAAAAATCCTTTTGTCTTCAATGCGTAAGAGACAAAAGGATTATATAGGAAGAATCAAAAGAAGATTCTCGAGGGAATTCTAAATTAGTTTTTAAGATCCTTAATCACTTTAAAAGCAACATCAACCTGGTCTTCGCCAACTAAAATTGTAAATTCGTTTGAAGTCGAAATTACTTCATTGATAATAATTCCTTCCCAAGCCAAACGTTGGAAAATAAAATAATAAATACCAGGAACAACAATATTTTCTTTTGGTAATTTTACTGTTATAGAAGCCAGATTATCTAATTTCTGAATCAGCTTTTCTCTCATAAAGTGTTTTTCAACCAAATGATTTACACTGCTGCTTACCACAATATTAGTTTCGTTTACACCACGAGATGAGGTATAAAAAATATCAGATAAAGTGTTGATATCAGAAATCAAATCAGCTTGTTTGTTTAGAACAGTTTCAGAAGCAGCAAAAGTGTAATCCGTTAGTTCAGAACGTACCGTGATTTCGCCAATATTTCTAATTACCTTATTAATTTTATGATTTAGTTTAAAATCCAGTTCTTCAGTAAGCCGTTTCAAAGACATAACAACAGCTCCTTGTTTTACCTCTTTGCCAAACTCACTTTCCAGCTCGGTCATAATATTACGAGAAAGTGAAGTTAGATTGATAATCCCCAGCGACAAGGCATTTAATAGAAAGGGTTTGGTTTTGATGTAATTTTCTACGATTGATGAAACAGTTTTCATAATTCTTTTTTTTTTTGGAAGTAAATCGGTTTGGTTAATTTAACATTGCGATGTTATAAATCTTTGCAAATATAAATAAAAAAACAAATTGTTACAATTATAACATTAAAAAAATATGTTAAAAGTGATAAAAAGCGTCGGTAAGATGTTCAATTGCAAATGATTCGCCGTTTTTATGGACGGCAACTATGTCAAATCGAATTTCACAATCGTCATTAAAATCCTTTTCCCTATCGTTTATGTAGGCATTTACTGCTTTTATGAGAAGCTGAATCTTTTTTGTCTTCACAAAATCCTGTGGAAGACCAAAATCTAAACTCGAACGCGTCTTAACTTCTATGATTGCCAAAACAGCATCTTTTTGCGCAATAATATCTATTTCGGCTTTTTGGAAAACCCAATTTCGTTCTAGAATTTCGTAGCCGTCCTGCTCTAAAAATTCTACGGCAAGTTCTTCTCCTTTTTTTCCTAGTTCATTATGTTCTGCCATTTTTTTTTAGTTTTTATGTTTCAGGTTTCTGGTTTCAAGTTTTGCCACGATTTGCAAGGATTGGCACTAATTTTTTTCTTTAAATTATCATATAATTCGTAAAAATTTGTGCAACTAGTGGCTATATAATTGCTCGTAAATACGTAAAGTCGCAAAGCATTTTAAAACTTTGCGACTTTGCGTCTTTGCGAGATTTAATTTATGTAATGTGGTATTCTTTCTTTAGAAAAATAAAGAGTTGACTATTTCTGAAAAACAACAGTACTTCCAGAAGCAGTAACTTCCATAGAAATAGTACTTCCCATGATCAAAGCACGATTATCCTGAATATGACCGGCTGGGAAATTAAAAATAACTGGAATGTTATATTTTTTTGTCACATCGTCAACGATTTCCTGGGCATTTTTCCCCCACGGAACTTCGTTGTCTTTCATTTTAGACATACCGCCTACAATAATTCCTTTCAGATTTTCGATACAGCCGTTACGTCTTAAGTTCATCATCATACGATCAATATGATATAGGTATTCATCAAGATCTTCAATAAATAAAATTTTATCCTTGCAATCTATGGCAGATGGAGAACCTAATAAACTGTATAAAATCGATAAATTACCGCCGACTAATTCTCCGGTTGCGCTCCCAAAACGATTCATTTTATCTGGACCAACAGAGTAGGAAAGTGGTTCGCCAAACAAACTCGATTTCATAGAACTAATTGCAGCAGGAGTTGCACGAGGAATCGTAACCGGCATAACACCATGAATAGATTTGTAACCCATCGTGTTTAAATGATTGTGTAAAACGGTTACATCACTAAAACCAATAACCCATTTTGGATGTTGTTTGAATTTTGTAAAATCAAGTAAATCAACCATTCTCACAGTTCCATAACCACCGCGTACGCACCAAATTGCTTTAATATTTGGATTGTCTAACTGATGCTGAAAATCGGCAGCGCGTTGTTCGTCGGTTCCTGCAAGCTGATTAAAATCTAATCCGATTGAAGTTCCAACAACAGCTTCAAGACCCCAGCTGTGTAATAAATCTATAGTTGGTTTTAAGTTGTCGTCTATATTTTTTCTTGCAGTTGCTAAAATGGCTACAGTATCTCCTTTTTGTAAATAAGGTGGTGTTATCATGTTTTGTTGTGATTGACAGTTGAATGATTGAAAAGCAAAAATAAGAAATAGGATTTTACAAAAAGTAAAATGTCTTTTTAAGTATTGAAAGCTGTTTCTATTCATAATTGATATTATTATTTGAAAATATAATTTACGTAATATATTTATTTTATCCGCCGTATTTTTTTTGTAATTGATCAAGTAAAAGCATTAGTCCCTTGTCTGCTTCTTCAGATTGTACATTGGAAAAAATTATAAAAGCTTTATCGATAGCTGCACAAAGATACACTTTGGTTAAAAATGTTCCTGGATTTCCGTTGTGAAAAGAATATTCCTTTAATGTGTTTTTATTAGTTTCAGAATTCCATCCAAAAGAGAATTCTGAGAAGCCATAATGCATGTTGTAAAATTCTTCTTTAGTCAATAATTTTGATTTTCCTTGTAAACCTTGAAGATGCATTTGAACAAATTTACAATAATCAGGTAAACTTACATTTATATTTCCTGCAGACGAAAGCCAGTTTAACTTATAATTTAATGATGGTTTTTCAGGGTTTAAATTTTCATCATGTCCCCACGGTTGATTCTCATCTTTTAGATTTGGTTGTCCAAACTGAAAATCAATGTTCAATGACTTTCCTAATTCCGTTACTAAAGTTTCGTAAGTTTTGCCTGTTACTTTTTCGAGCATTAGCCCAGCTGCAACATAACTTGGATTCGACCAATAAAGATCTTGCTTTTCAGAGATATTTACATTTTGTTTAAAAAACCAACGAATAAATTCATAACGTTGCTGCTGATTATTTCCTTTGATTTCTTTTTGAGTTGGTGTTTCATTGTTGTAAGACCAAGTAGAGATAGGAGCACGAAGAGTTATAAAATCCTTCAAAGTAAAATTATAAAATGCACCATTGCTTTTTGCTTTTAACTCAGGATATAAATCAAAGAATTTAGTGTCCCATTTTATTTTTCCTTCTTTAACTAAAAGAGTTGCAATATAGCTCGTAACCGTTTTTGTGATAGATCCTAAACGAAATTTATCATCAATTTTTGCTTTATAAGAAGAATTATAACGCTGATATCCCAAAGCCTGAATTTCTAATATTGAATCTGAAGAAACAACGGCGTATGCTAATTCTGGAATTTTATATTTTATTCTGATATTGTCTGCAAACGAACTGTTTTTTTGCCCATAAATAATATTTAGAAAACTAAAGAAAAAGGCATAAACGAGAATTTTTTTCATTTTGTAGATTATCAAATTTTCTAAGCAAGTTACAAGACTTTTCGAGAGTAACAAAGATATAACTGAAAAACAAAACAAATAAATTTCCTACAAAATATTAATTTATTAAATTGTGCCTTTTTTTAATTTATCATAATGTATGCGCACAGTTTTATTTAAAATTTGTTTTCTTTTTCTTTTCGTTCAAGTTTCCAATTCCCAATCCAAAAAATATATTATCCATACCGTTGCCTTTTATAATTTCGAAAATCTTTTCGATACAAACGATGACATTTTTACGAATGATGATGAATGGACACCAAACGGAGCACAGCATTGGACAACAGAAAAATATAAACAGAAACTACAAAATCTGGCACGCGTAATATCCGAAATCGGAACGCCGGAAAATTCAAATGCACCAACACTTATTGGAGGTTCAGAAATAGAGAATCGTGGCGTTCTCGAAGATCTACTAAAAGAACCGAAATTGCTTCCTTACGATTACGGAATTATTCATTTTGATTCGCCAGACAAACGTGGTATCGACGTCGCTTTGTTGTATCAAAAGAAATATTTTAAACCAACTTCTTTCTCCAATATACCTTTATATATCTACAAAAATAAACCAGTAATCAAAGAAGAAAAGAATGTAGAAACAGACGATGAAGTTGAAATTCTTCCTGATAATAATCGTGTTTTTACAAGAGATCAGCTTTTGGTTACCGGATTTTTAGATGGCGAAGAAATAAGTATCATTGTGAATCACTGGCCTTCAAGATCAGGAGGTGAAAAAGCAAGTAGTACATTTCGTGAAGCAGCAGGTTTGTTAAACAGAAAAATTATCGATTCACTCCAGCAGATAAATCCAAATGCAAAAGTGCTGACTATGGGAGATTTGAATGACGGTCCGTTTAATAAAAGCGTTAAAATTGCTTTAGGTGCAAAAGCAAAAAAAGCAGAAGTTCCCGAATTCGGAATGTACAATCCTTTTGAAGAAATGGCAAATAAAGGAATGGGAACAATTGCTTTTCGGGATTCCTGGGATATTTTTGATCAGATTATTATAACCGAATCACTTTTAAAGCCTGATTTTAGTTCATTTAAATTCTGGAAAGCAGGTATTTTCAACAGACCTTATCTTATTCAGACTTCTGGGCAGTATAAAGGTTATCCATTACGGCATTCCTTAACTGAAGTTGGTTTTAGCGACCATTTTCCTGTCTATCTCTATTTATTAAAAGAATATTTATAAAGTTGTGATTTTAGTTGGTTGAGACTGAAAAACCGGCACTGCGACTGAAATCTTTTCATTATCTTAGCTACTCAGAATCTTAGAAACTCAAAAAAAATGTCAATAGCAAAACCGTTCAATCTTACACAATGGATTGAAGATAACCGTCACTTACTTAAACCGCCAGTTGGAAACAAAAATCTTTATGTAGATTCAGGAGATTATATTGTTATGATCGTTGCGGGGCCAAACGCCCGAAAAGATTATCATTACAACGAAACCGAAGAACTTTTTTATCAGCTAGAAGGAAACATAAAAGTGGTGATTCAGGAAGATGGAGAGCGTAAAGAAATGGTTTTAAATGCCGGCGATATGTATTTGCATCCTGCGAAAATTCCGCATTCTCCAGTTCGTTCAGAAGGTTCTATAGGTTTAGTTATTGAGCGTAAACGTGCCGGAAAAGGTTATACAGACGGCTTACTTTGGCATTGTGACAATTGCAATCATAAACTTTACGAAGTGTTTTTTGTACTTCATAATATCGAGAAAGATTTCCTTCCCCATTTTGAACATTTTTATAATTCGGAAGAATTGAGAACTTGTGATAATTGTGGAACTGTAATGGAAACTGATCCTAGATTTGTGGCGAAGAAATAGTAAAAAATAAACCATTAAAAGATTTAGTTAAACATCTAAAATCTTTTAATGGTTTGATTTTTCAAATCCGTTCAATCTTTGAAATCTGTGGCAAAAACTACAACTCAAATCTTTTCCCTTGCTCTGGATAAATAATCTGAATTTCTAAATCATTTTGTTTTTTTAACTGCTCTTTAATTTTTACAATATTCTTAGCTGGAGGTTTTAAATGTGTAATGATAATTTTGAAACCTTTTAAAGAATCTTTTCCTGCCAATTCTTCTAGTGAATGCAGTTCTTTCATCAAATAGTTTGGAGTCAAATGCCCAAATAAAAATTGATCAGGTTGCTCGTTCGGGAAAGAAACTTCAATAAAAATTCCTTTTAATTGTTTATTTTTTACCAACGGCGCTATTGCCGTCCATAAATCATGAAGATCTGTACTTTTTTCTACAGCATCGGGTCCTGTGTCTCCTAAATATAAAACGTAACTATCTCCATTTTTAACTAGAAAAGCGGTACTCTCAAACGGATTTACGTGACTTAACGGAAAAGCTTTTACCGTCATTGTTGTATTTGTGATCGGAGTTTCTTCGGCAATATTTAAGGTTTGAAAATGATATTTTTTTAAAGGTTTTCCTGGACCTTTATCGCCAAAATTTGCCCAGGTTTCATCATTAAAATAATGGTTTTCCATCATTTCCATGCATTTATTGGTTGCATAAACTGTTTTCGAAGAATCAGCGGGAGAATTTATAATCAAACCCGAAACGTGATCTAAATGCGCATGTGAAATAAAATACCCTTTTATGTATTTTCGTAGAACTTCACTTGTCGAAACTTTGAAAGTTTTATTTTCAATAGCTTTTTCAATTCCTGCATTTACCGTTCCCGCATCCAAACAAATAAAATCGTTTGTTTTTGCCGGCGCTAATAAATAAGCGGAAAGATTTTTTTCATCAATTCCTCCTTTTACGCCCAAAGGGATTACTTCAAAAGAAGAACTTTTATCTTTTTGTGAAAAAGCATTCGAAGAAATTAAAATAAAGCAAATCAAAAGCTTGTTGAAAATATTCATAATCTAAGTAATTTTGTTGTTGCAAATTTCAACAATTAAGAGGAATAAATAGGCTAGCTTTTCTAATATTCATAAATAATAACCCTAAATTTACTTTGATTTTAACAATTCAATTGAATTGATATTCCATTCGAAATAATATCTTTACATAAAAATATAACAATTTTAACTAAAAAAGTTACAATGACAACAATAGCATCGCAATTTGGAATGAATGAGGCTCTGGAAAAATTGGGCATCAAAACGATAAATGAAGGAACATCAACAGGATTACAAAACTTTTCATCGGGAGAAATCCTGGAAAGTTATTCGCCAGTTGACGGAAAGTTAATTGCTTCGGTAAAAATGTCAACACCTCAGGATTACGAAAAAGTTATGCAGTCGGCAACGGAAGCTTTTAAAACTTTTAGATTAATTCCTGCGCCGCAACGTGGTGAAATTGTACGTCAGTTTGGAGAAAAATTACGTCAAAATAAAGAAGCTTTAGGTAAATTGGTTTCTTACGAAATGGGAAAATCTTTGCAGGAAGGTTATGGCGAAGTTCAGGAAATGATTGATATCTGCGATTTTGCAGTTGGACTTTCACGCCAGCTTCACGGATTAACCATGCATTCAGAAAGACCGGGACATAGAATGTACGAGCAATATCATTCTTTAGGAGTTGTCGGAATTATTTCTGCATTCAACTTTCCGGTTGCCGTTTGGTCTTGGAATACTGCTTTGGCTTGGATTTCGGGTGATGTCTGCGTTTGGAAACCTTCAGAAAAAACACCTCTTTGTGGTATTGCGTGTCAAAATATTATTGCACAAGTTATCAAAGAAAACAATCTTCCGGAAGGAATTTCTTGTCTGATAAACGGAGATTATAAAATCGGTGAATTAATGACCGCTGATACCAGAATTCCTTTAATTTCTGCTACCGGTTCTACCCGAATGGGGAAAATCGTAGCGCAAACTGTTGCCGGACGTTTAGGAAAATCGTTATTAGAATTAGGGGGAAATAATGCCATTATTGTTACTCCGGATGCAGATATAAAAATGACCGTTATTGGTGCTGTTTTTGGTGCTGTAGGAACTGCAGGACAGCGTTGTACCTCTACACGAAGATTAATTATTCACGAAAGTATTTACGATAAAGTAAAAGATGCTTTGGTTGCAGCTTACAAACAATTAAGAATAGGAAATCCGCTTGACGAAAACAATCATGTTGGCCCGCTAATTGATACACACGCGGTCGAAATGTATGCAGCAGCTTTGAATAAAGTTGTAGAAGAAGGAGGAAATATTTTAGTTCAGGGCGGCGTACTTTCTGGTGAAGGTTACGAAAGCGGCTGTTATGTAAAACCTGCAATTGCCGAGGCTCAAAATTCTTTCCAAATTGTACAGCACGAAACTTTTGCTCCAGTTTTATATCTAATTAAATATTCTGGTGAAGTTGATAATGCAATTGATTTCCAAAACGGCGTTGCACAAGGTTTATCTTCTGCAATTATGACCAATAATTTGCGTGAAGCAGAAAGATTCCTATCTGTTGTAGGTTCAGACTGTGGAATTGCGAATGTAAATATCGGAACTTCTGGAGCTGAAATTGGCGGTGCTTTTGGCGGCGAAAAAGAAACCGGAGGCGGACGCGAATCTGGTTCTGATGCCTGGAAAATTTACATGCGAAGACAAACCAATACAATCAATTACACAACGAGTCTTCCTTTAGCACAGGGAATAAAATTTGATTTGTAAATCATAAGAATTCATAAAAAAGGCTTCCAAACTTGGAAGCCTTTTTAGTTGTTAAAAATTGGATTAGTATTATTTTTTCAGAATGGTTTGATTAAAAGTACCATTTGCAGTATATATTTTAGCTAAATAGGTGCCAGGAATTAATCTGCTCATATCGATACTTTCTGCATCTTTTCCTGATGTGCTTACCAATATTCCTGATATATTATAGATTAAAACTTTTTCTACTTTCTGATTTGAGTTCGTCAAGTACAAAGTAGAAGAAACTGGATTTGGATATAAAGCCACTTTTGTGTTTTCTGTATTCAAATCTTCCTCTGCAACAACACTTTCTGTTGCTTTCGCTAGTCGTAATGTTCCTCCACTGTAAACTGTACTCATGTAGAATAAATTTGCAGTATCTTTTTTGGCAATCGTATGACTTCCCGCAGCTAATGATACCGTAACAATACCACCAGAAGCTGTTTTATCAACATTGTCTACTTTTATTGTAGCGGCACTTTCAATAAAAACAAGAGTCAAAGTACTCGCCTGAGTTGTTGTAAACGTAATGCTTGTCGAAGATTCTATTTTCAAACATTGCGTTAATGTTAGACCATTATACATTACAGTTCCCTTTGTAGTAGACAGATTTCCTGTTATAGCACAAAAACTGCTTGTTTTTCCTGAAGTTGTAAAATTTTGTATTTCACTGCCAGAACCTCCGCTAGAAGTAACCGTAATTGTTCCCGATCCTGTAGCCACAGTTCCTGTTCCCGTTGTAGCAATAGAGTAAGACAAAGTTGCTGTTGGAGTTCCAGTAATTGTAATTGTTTTAGCTGTTGTGTTTTTTACAAAACTAATTCCTGAGGCTGGTAATCCAGTTACGGTTGCATCTGTAGCGCTTCCACCCCAAGTAAATACAATTGAAGCAATTGCTGTTCCGCTTACTACAGTTTGGTTATTGTTAGCTGTAGAAGTCAGTGTTTGATTGCTTGCAGATGTTAGGGTAATAGTTCCTGATCCAGTTGCTGGTGTACCAGTAGTTCCGGTTGTAGCAATAGAATACGATACTGTAGCGGTTGGAGTTCCAGTAATTGTAATGGTTTTAGCTGTAGTATTTTTTACGAAGCTAATTCCAGAAGCAGGCAATCCTGTTACGGTTGCGTCTGTTGCATCTCCGCCCCAAGTAAATACAATTGTTCCAATTGCAGTGCCGCTTGTTACAGTTTGATTATTGTTTGTAGTAGAAGTCAAAGTTTGGCTTCCAGATGGTGGATTTCCTTCACCTTGTACCGAAACTAATGTTCCTGTATAGTTGGTTAGAGCACTTTTTAGCGCAGCGATGACAGTTGAAGAAGTATCGTCAGTTGCGTTGTTAAATGTCCATTTTAAATCACCGCCCGACACACGTCCAGCGTATTGAGTTGTTTTCGTCTTCGCTGTTGCTGGCTGATCTATAGTTAGGGTTTTTACATATAAAGCTGCATCGGTGTCAAAGTTATTGTAAGTATTCGCACCCGATTTAGATTTAACTGAACTACTTACAACTTCACCTCTTGTTGATGCCGCATAAGCATCAAAATCTGTTGTAGAGCTAATTTTTCCTGAAATATTATATAACGGATTTGTATCCCCATAAGCTACAAAACGCATATTATTGGTAGCAATATCGGCATCAAAAGTATTGTTGAATGATTTGATTGATCCTCCAGCTTCACCAGAAAATGTTCCCATTGTTCCAGCATTATTTACCTGATTGGCTTCGTCCCAAATATCTGTTCCCTGAAGTGAAGTAAGCATCGGATGTTTACTATTTCTGAAATAATTTCCTTCCACAAAAAGTGAAGATCCCATTGTAGATCCTGAACCATATTTTGCAACGCCATCAAAATAATTGTTATAAATATGAGCAGAATAGTAACGTACGCGCGGGTGACGTGAGTCTGAATGGTCAAACCAGTTGTGATGATACGTAATATAAAGGCCAGAAGTTGTTCCTTCGCTTAAACCTAAAAGACTTGCTTTACCATTGTCCCAAAAGTGATTGTAAGACAGTGTAATGTAAGTTGATGTTTTATTATCCAAAGCGCCATCTCCTTTTATTTGATCTGCGTCACTTCCTGCATTTCCATAAAACAAATCGCAATTGTGAACCCAAACGTGGTCGTTATCTTGCTGCATTCCAACATTATCTCCGGCTGTACTGTTGCAGTTCATGAAGCCAAGATTGCTTACTTCGATATTCGAAGCTGATTTTAAACGAACGCCCCAGCCATTTGCGACAGCATCTGTACCAACTCCTTCGATTGTCACATAACTCGATGCATTATTTGAGTTTTCAATTACAACATCACCGCCTTCCATCACCGTCATATCGGTAATATTTCCGATTAACCGAATGATGAATGGGCGAGTATCTTTTCCTTTTTTGATCGCATAAAGAATATTTTGAAGACCGACGCAAGGATTTGCACTTGCTCCGGTGATATTCATAGAAATCGTGTTTTTGGTGTTTTGAGTAATGTAAAGAATTACCGCATTATCTTTCGGAGTTCCATCTACCTTGTAGCCTCCAGGAACACGTCCGCCTTCAAAAGCAAAGCCATTTCTGTCTTGAGCAGCAACAGTTAAATTTCCGGTTGTAGTTCCTGTTCCTTCAGAACCCGAAATAACAGGTTTTACCTTTACGGTATACGTTCCAGCTTTTAGTCCCGGAATGTCTGCTCTAAAATAAGAGCCGTAACTTCTAATAAGCTGATCGTCAATTTTTTTGTCAACATTACCATTTCCGGTATAATAGACATTGTAGGTTTGTGCGCCGCTTACCGGCTGCCATTTTACAAAAGCTGATTCAAGCCAGCCAAAAGCTTCGTTAATTTGCTGTGCCCATGTTGGCATAGCCGCAAAAAAAAGCACCAAAAAAAGTAGGTTTTTTTTCATGATTGTGTGGTTTTAAGTTGATAGTAAGTAATATGTGGTTTTTTGTTACCGACAAGCAATTTTAAATTGTAATCGATTACACAAAAATATATATTATTTCGAATAATTGTAATTATTTAGCTATAAAAAAATATATAGTGAAAAAATAAGTACTTTATAATGAGTATTATGTAATAAATTACACTAAATGCAATTTATTACATAATGTTTTTTGCAGATGCTAAGCGCTGTTTTTATTGACTTCTTATTTTTTTGAGAAAAAGAAATCATTTGAAAAAAATGGATTTTTGAACAGAAATAAAAATTTATTCTAGAAATATTATTTTGTAAGAAAAATAACAAATTAATTGAATTTAGAAAAGTAAATTTTGATGAAAATCAATAATTTGAATTTATTTTTGAAGAGAAAAAGGTCATCAAATAAATAGAATAATTCAATTTTTTAGAAGAAGAAAGGATAAAATTAGATCCAATTTTATTAATAGAAGAACAAAAGAAAAGCCTTTTTTGGATATCCAAAAAAGGCTTTTTATAATGTATGTGAAACAAGAATTTAGTCTTTGCTTGACAATTTTGATAATAATCTTAAGAATTCGATGTATAACCAAACCAATGTAATCATTAGTCCCATAGCGCCATACCATTCCATATATTTAGGCATTCTTTGTTGTACACCTTTTTCGATTTGATCAAAATCTAAAAATAGATTTAAAGCAGCGATAATAATTACAAAAACGCTGATTCCGATACTCATCATAGAATTTCCATAATGAACAGGCTGCCAAGAAGTAAACATAGAAACTACCCAAGAAATTAAATAGTAAGTTGCGATAGCTAATGTAGCAGCAACAACTACTGATTTAAATTGTTCAGTAACTTTTACAATTTTAAATTTATATAAACCCAGACAAACTAAAAAAGTAACCAATGTTGCGGCTACTGCGTTAATTACAATTCCTGGAAATTTCATTTCAAATATAGCAGAGATTCCTCCAATAAATAAACCTTCAAATAAGGCATAACCCGGAGCTAAATAAGAAGATGCTTGTGGTTTAAATGCAGAAATTAGAACTAAGATAAATCCAATAATTGCACCGCCTAAAGCCACTGGCATAATATTCATTCCCTGAAAAAACATCCACCACGTTACCATGGATGATGCACATAATATTAAAAATAAAATAGCTGTTTTATTTATAGTACCCGATACGCTCATTTCCTGATCGTAATCAATAATTTGTGCATGGTGTACTTCTTCAGCTTTTGAAACAGCATTTGATGAAAAACGCTTGTCGCTTAAAAATGGATTTTTTGAATTGAAGATCATATTTCTAATACATTTAATTGAATTCAAATATATGGAGTTTTTTTGAAGAGAACTTATTTAAGTTAAATTTTTAACATGAATTTTTCCGTTGATAAAATAGCTTTAAAATAAAAAATCCATCAAGATAATTTTTGATGGATTTGTATTTATTAAGATTGAAATTTTTATTTCAATAAGTCTAAAACTAATGAAGGAAACAAACCTAAAGCAATATTTAAACCAAGTGAAAGAATTGCAGCAGCATAAATCAAGAAAGGTTTTCCTGTACGTTCCTCGTTTGGTTCTTTAGAATACATGGCTAAAATTAGTTTGAAATAATATCCAACACTAATAATAGAATTTATAACCGCAACAATTACTAACGCAATATATCCTGCCTGAATTGTTTGGTTGAATAAAAATAACTTTGCAAAAAATCCTGAGAAAATCGGAATACCTGCCATAGATAATAATGAACCTGTAAGTATCGCAGCCAATAAAGGATTTGTTTTTCCTAAACCATGAAAGTTAGTGATATCCTCGTTATCCTGATTTTTGCATACGTATAAAATTACAGAAAAAGAAGCGATTCCGGCTAATGCATAAGCAGCAGAATAATACAATAAAACACCTGCAGAAGTAGAAATAGTAAGCAAAGTCATCAACATGAAACCTGCATGCGAGATTCCTGAAAATGCCAGCATACGTTTTACATTTACCTGACGAAGGGCCATGATATTTCCGACAGTCATAGACGCGATAGAAATAATTACAACAATGTTTTCAAAAGTGCTTAAAAGACCTTGATTGTCTAAAGATGGAATTAAATTCAATTCAAAAATTAGTTTATAAAGTGTAGCAATAGCAATCACTTTTGCCAAAGTACTCATTAAGGCAGTAGTTAACGCTGGAGAACCTTCGTAAACGTCCGGAGCCCAAAAGTGAAAAGGTACAGCCGCAACTTTAAACAACATTCCAATTACCATCAAAACCATTCCGATTGGAAACCAAATTGGTAATTCTGCAGAAAGAGAGCTTTCGCTGATTTCAACAACATCAAAACTTCCCATTGCTCCGTAAATCAAACAAATTCCGAATAAGATAATACCAGATGCAAAAGAACCCATCAAAAAGTATTTCATACCCGCTTCGTTACTCTTTAAATTCAAACGGTCGCTTGCAGCCAATACATATAATGCGATAGATAAAATTTCGATTCCTAAAAAGAACATTGCTAAATTTCCAAAAGAAACCATGGCAACACCTCCGGCCAATAAAAATATTTTTATAGCGATATAATCGGAGATTTTACTTTGATGATTTTCATAAAAATTATGACTTAATGCGATAAGGAAAATGGTTATAACGATAAACAAAGACGAGAATGCAGTAGAAAACTTACTCACTCTAATCATGTTATTGTAATAACTTTCTGCAGCTCCAAATTCTGAAAAATTAAGTGCCAAAACAGCCAAAAGTCCAAGGATAGTAAATGGAACAATGGCTTTTCTGAAATTAAGAATTTCAAATAATAGGCAGAAAATACCCAATCCTGTAATTGCTATTAATGTATTCATTTTTGCTTTTTTGATTTAGGAAATCTAATATACTATTGATGACCTAATTTATTTTTATTTAAAATATTAATTCTTGTTGATAACGTTTAGAATGTTTTCTAAACTTGGCGTAATCAAATCTGTAATAGGTTTTGGATAAAATCCGAAGAATATTAAAACCGCAATAATTACTACTAACGAAATTCCTTCATTCACAGAAACATCTGCAAAAGGTTTAGCATTAGTTTCTCCCAACATTACATTCTGAAACATTTTAAGCATATAGTAAGCTCCTAAAATAATTGTAGTGCCGCCTAAAACAGCAAACCAAATGTTTATTTGAGAAAGACTATATAATACTGTAAACTCTCCAACAAAATTAAAAGTACTTGGAAGCGCAACAGAAGCTAACAGTAAAATTAAAAACATAGAAGTAAATTTTGGAGACTGTGTACGAATACCGCCCATCTCTGAAATATTTCTTGTTTCATATCTTCTGTAAATGATTTCTGCAGCGTAGAATAATCCAACTACTACAAAACCGTGCGCAATCATTTGCATTACAGCACCGCGTAAACCATCAAGAGTTAAAGTATAAGATCCTGCAGCAATTAATCCAACGTGAGCCAAAGAAGAATAAGCTAATAATTTCTTTAAGTCTTTTTGTCTCAAGGCTACGATAGAGCCGTAAATGACACCAGCAATTCCTAAAGCAATAAAAATATACATATATTCTTTTGCAGCAAGTGGCGCAATTGGCAATTGCCAGCGAATAACACTGTACAATCCCATCTTTAACATGATACCAGATAAAAGCATAGTTCCAACTGTTGGTGCTTTTTGGTACACATTTGCCTGCCATGTGTGGAAAGGAATGATTGGAATTTTAATAGCGTATGCTAAAAAGAAAGCCAGGAATATCCATAACTGCTCAGTTGCAGATAAGTTTAGTTTGTAGAAATCTTCGATTAAGAAACTTCCAGCTTTTTGGTATAAATAAATAAAAGCAACCAACATGAACAATGAACCTGCAAGTGTGTAAATAAAGAATTTAACCACTGCTTTTCTGCGTTCTTCTGCATCTCCGTTACCCCAGATAAGTGCAATAAAGTAAATTGGAATAAGTGCCAATTCCCAGAAAATATAATATAAAAGACCATCTGCAGCAAGGAAAGTTCCTGTCATTGCAAAAGCCATAAATAAAATTAAAGCATAAAAACCTTTAGCATTTTTATATTCATTTCCGAAAGAAGAGAATATAATAATCGGTGTTAAAGCAACCGTTAATAAAAGCATTGCAATTGCCAATCCGTCTGCATTTAGCACCAACGATACTTTTGGCTGATTGATCCAGGCATTTATTACGCTGATATTTTCGCCAGCACAAAAATGATTTAACAACACTAAAGAACATCCTAAAGCAGTTAAACTAAAGAACAAAGCTACTTTTGAAGCTAATTTATCACCAGAAAAATAAGTGACAAAAGCACCAAGTAGAAGAATAATTAATATAAGAGAAACGTTCATAGTTATTAAATTATTGAGCTAAAAATATATAGGAAACAATCGCACAAAGGCCTAAAACAAAAACAAAAAGATATAATCCGATACTTCCGGTTTGTAATTTCTTTCCTTGAAAAGCCAATTCATTAGTGATTTTACCTAATCCAAAAACAACAGCAGATAAGCCAGTTTCGACATAATCTCTAAAGAATCTTGATAATGCATTTATAGAACGAACGAATATTGCATCGTAAGCTTCGTCTACATAATATTTGTTGTATAAAACTTTGGCAACACCAGTAATGTTTTCGTCAGCTTCAGGAACATTATCTTGTTTGAAATATTTCACATAAGCGATTAAAATTCCAATTAATCCACCAAGAACAGCAACACCCATCAAAGTGTATTCTGTTGTTCCTAAATGGTGTTCTTCGCCAGCCACTTTAGTAAATAAAGGAGCTAAATATTCATTTAACCAACTGTTTCCAGGTAAACTGATTAATCCTCCAAAAGTGGCTAGAATTGCTAAAATGATTAAAGGGAAAGTAATTAAACCGTCACTTTCATGCAAATGATGTTTTTGCTCTTCAGTTCCTCTAAAATCTTTAAAGAAAGTTAAGAACATCAGTCTAAACATATAGAAAGCTGTCATGATAGAAGCAATAGATCCAATAACATAAAGAGGAATGTTATGGTGGAAGGCGGTCATTAAAATTTCGTCTTTAGAGAAGAAACCTGAAAAAAGTGGAACTCCAGAAATAGCTAATGATGAAATTAACATTGTCCAGAACGTAACCGGCATTGCTTTACGCAAACCACCCATTTTACGCATATCTTGTTCTCCGTGTAACCCGTGAATAACAGAACCTGAACCTAAGAATAAACAAGCTTTAAAGAAAGCGTGTGTGATTACGTGGAAAACGGCAACTTCATAAGCACCAAATCCTAACGCTAAAAACATTAACCCTAATTGAGAAACAGTAGAGTAGGCCAATACTTTTTTGATATCCGTCTGAACTAAACCTATTGTTGCTGCAACTAATGAAGTTACACCTCCAATAATAGCAATTACGTTTTGAACGTCTGGCGCTAAATCAAAAACAAAATTTAATCTCGTTACCATAAAGATACCAGCGGTAACCATCGTAGCCGCGTGGATTAATGCAGAAACTGGAGTTGGTCCAGCCATCGCATCAGGTAACCAAGTATATAATGGAATCTGTGCAGATTTACCACAAGCACCAATAAATAAACATAAAGCAGCTAAAGAAAGCAACGGAATATTTAGGTTTGAAGCTCCGGCAATTGCGGTTTTTAAAGTAGCATAATCTAAAGTTGAGAACATTGAACCAATAATGAACATTCCGATTAAAAGACCTAAATCTCCAATTCTGTTCATGATAAAAGCTTTTTTCGCAGCATCATTGTAATCTTGGTTTTTATGCCAGAATCCAATTAATAAGTACGAGCAAAGTCCAACACCTTCCCAACCGATAAATAAAACTAATAAGTTACTTCCAATTACAAGTGTAATCATGAAGAATACAAATAGATTTAAATACGCAAAAAACTTGTGCATATTCTCGTCATCATGCATGTAACTGATAGAGTATAAGTGAATCAAAGATCCAATTCCAGTTACGAAAAGCAACCAAAGAACCGATAATTGATCTAATAAAAATCCAAGATTAATTTTAAGATTACTAATTTGAATCCAGTCAAATAAAGTAACCTGAATGGCTTTTTGATCTGAAGTAATCTGAGAGAAAAGTAAAAGCGTAACTCCAAAAGAAACTACAACGGCAGCAGTCCCGATAATTCCGGAAACTGTTTTTCCTAAGCTTTTACCGAAAAAAACATTAAGTAAAAATCCTAAAAAAGGAGATAAAACTAAAACTAAAGCTAAATTGGTATCCATTTCTGTTTATCCTTTTAAATTTTTTAAATTATCGATACTAATTGAGCCTAAGTTTCTAAAAATAGAAACTAAAATTGCCAATCCTACCGCAACTTCTGCTGCAGCAACTGCCATCGAAAAGAATACAAAAACCTGCCCTTGTGCATCTTGATGGTATGTTGAAAAAGCAACAAATAAAAGATTTACAGCATTCAGCATGATTTCGATAGACATAAAAACGATAATAGCATTTCGTCTGTACAATACACCAAAAACACCAATACAAAAAAGTACAACACTTAAAAAGATGTAATTTTCAATACCTATTTGATTTAATATATTACCCATTATTTATTTAATTTTTCTTTTTTAGACAATAATACAGTTCCAATCATCGCTACCAAAAGCAAGATCGATGCAAATTCAAACGGAACCATATATTCGTTCAATAATATTTTACCTAATACTTGAATCGATTGGAAATCTTCGCCAGTAGAATCATACGCACCCATAATTGGTTTAGAGTTGATAAAAATGGCAATCAAAACAATTACGATCAAACAAAAAGAAACGATAGCACCCAAACGTGTAATTCTTGGTCGGTGCACATCTTTCTGCTCATTAAGGTTCATTAACATAATCGTAAACAGGAACAGAATCATAATCGCTCCAGAATAGACTATAATATGTACGACAGCCAAAAATTGAGCATTTAATAATAAATAATGTCCGGCAATAGAGAAAAAACAGATCACTAAATAAATAGCGCTGTGAATTGGGTTTCTGCTAAAAATGGTAAGGAAAGCAGTTGCAACAGTAATAAACGCTAAGAAGCAAAATATAATTTGTATAGTTGTTGCATGTGCAAAATCAGGTATATGTATCATTAGTTAGCGTTTTTAAGTTGAGCGTTTTTCATAGCCATTTCTAAAGGCATCACTAATTTATCTTTTCCAAAAATGAAATCTTCTCTTTCGTAGCTTGCAGGAACCAACACTTTTGAAGTTGTTAAGTAAATAGCATCTTTTGGACATGCTTCTTCACATAAACCGCAAAAAATACAACGTAACATGTTGATCTCGTAGATAGAAGCATATTTTTCTTCTCTGTACAAATGTTTTTCATCTGCTTTACGCTCTGCAGCTTTCATTGTGATAGCTTCAGCAGGACATGACAAAGCACATAATCCGCAGGCAGTACAGTTTTCACGGCCTTGTTCGTCACGTTTCAGCATGTGCTGACCACGGTAAACAGGACTCATTTCACGTACTTGTTCTGGATAATGAATTGTTACTTTCTTTCTGAAAAGGTGTTTAAGTGTAATAAACAAACCTTTTACAATCGCAACAAGATACAAACGCTCCAAAAAAGTCATCTCTTTATTAGAGACCATTTTTTTTCTACCCGATAATGATATAGTTTCTATCGACATTTTTAAACTTATGATTTATGATTTTCAACTTGAACAAACAAATTCAAAATCTATTTTATTTTTATTTGAAGCTAATCCTGCTCTCCGCTGTATCTTTTATTTTTTTAAAGGAAAAAAATAAAAGGATGCCGCTTCGATCAGGGCTAGGGTACTCCGGTATTTTAGAATCCTAAGAAAACAGCTATTTCGTGTCTTAAGATTACAACACCAGTAACGATGATATTTAAAATAGAAAGCGGAATTAAAATCTTCCATCCTAAATGCATCAATTGGTCATATCTAAATCTTGGAATCGTCCAACGAACCCACATATAGAAAAATATCCAGAAACAGATTTTAGCAAATAAAGCTGCAATTCCTAAAACATTTGCAATATTTACACCTGCATGTTCCGTCATCCAAGCCATACCTGGATAATTGTAGCCACCAAAAAATAATACAGATATAATAGTAGCCGAGATAAACATATTTGCATATTCAGCAAATAAGTAGAATCCCATTTTCATAGATGAATATTCTGTATGGTAACCACCAATTAACTCAGATTCACATTCTGCTAAGTCAAAAGGAGTTCTGTTTGTTTCAGCAAAAGCACAGATTAAGAAAATAAGGAAAGATAATGGCTGATATAATATATTCCAATGCCATTCAGCTTGCTGTAATGATATTTCTTTCAAACTTAAAGTTCCAGTCATCATCAATAAAGCAATCATTGACAATCCCATGGCAACTTCATAAGAAACCATTTGAGAAGCAGCACGAACAGCTCCCATCAATGAAAATTTATTATTAGAAGCCCATCCACCGATCATGATACCGTAAACTCCAACAGATACAACTCCGAAGAAATACAATAAACCAATATTAATATCTGTAGCCTGAAGAACAACTGTTCTGCCAAAAACTTCTAAATGATCTCCCCACGGAATTACAGCACTCGTCATTAAAGCCGTACTCATTGCAATTGCCGGTCCAAGAACAAATAAAAATTTGTTTGGAGTATTTGGCTCAAATTCTTCTTTAGAAAACAATTTCATACCATCTGCAAGTGGTTGTAATAAACCTCCCCAACCTGCACGGTTAGGACCTACACGGTCTTGTAAAAAAGCAGCTACTTTACGTTCTGCCCAAGTAGAATACATTGCCATAATCATGGTTACAGCAAAAACTACCACAATAACAACACTTTTTTCTATAATAAATGCACTATCTACCATCATTAAGAAATTTTATTGTTAGTGTTTAATGGAATTTCAGCCATACTGATTTTTTTACGGTCTTCGTCTCTACCTAAAAGTATATTCTTTTCAGTATCGATAGTAACTTTCTCTAATTTTTGAGTGTAGTTATTTTGGTTGATAACAGAATCTTTTTCAAATTCTCTTGGTCCTTCAATAACCCAGTCATTTACATCTTTGTGGTCAAAACGACAGCTGTTGCAGATAAATTCTTCTACTTCATGGTACTCGTCTTTACGACCAGTTACACGTTGAATTTCTCCTCCAAACATCCAAACCGTAGTTTTTCCACAACATCCCGGAGTAGTACATTCTCTGTGAGCATTGTAAGGTTTGTTGAACCAAACTCTTGATTTGAAACGGAAAGTTTTGTCTGTCAAAGCTCCTACAGGACAAACATCAATCATGTTTCCTGAGAATTCATTGTCAATAGCTTTTGAGATTCCGGTAGAAATATTAGCGTGATCTCCACGGTCTAATACTCCGTGAACTCTGTTGTCTGTCAATTGATCTGCAACTTGTACACATCTTTGGCAAAGAATACAACGGTTCATATGCAGTTGAATATTTGGACCAATATCTTCTGGTTCAAATGTTCTTTTTTCTTCAATAAAACGAGATTTTGGGTTTCCGTGCTCGAAACTTAAATTCTGTAAATCACATTCCCCAGCCTGATCACAAATAGGACAGTCTAATGGGTGGTTGATTAATAAAAATTCCGTTACAGATTTACGTGCCTCAGTTACCCTTGCAGACGATTTACTGTTTACTTCCATACCGTCCATACATCCTGTTACGCAAGATGCCATTAATTTTGGCATTGGTCTTGGGTCAGCCTCACTACCTTTGGAAACTTCAACTAAACAACAACGACATTTTCCGCCGCTGCCTTTTAATTTTGAGTAATAGCACATGGCTGGTGGTACTAAATCCCCTCCAATCATACGTGCAGCCTGCAGGATTGTTGTTCCTGGTTCTACGTCTATACTTTGACCGTCAATGGTTACTTTCATCTCTTTATTTTGTTTTTTTAGTTTCAGGTTTAAGGTTTCAATGCTGATAACTATCGGTATTGAAACTAGAATTACTTGAAACTTGAAACTATTTTAAACTTTTTTTGTTGAAAGTCGGAATATTGAAAAGAGTTTGCTGTCCTTTTTAATATTGTTAACTTTTTAACTTCTGCTTTATATTTTTATACGATTACTTTACCGCCTACTAAATGTTTAACCTGAGAAAAAGGCTCGGCAACAAAGTGTTCTCTGTTTTTGATTTTTTCCGGGAAACGAACGTGATATTCAAATTCATCTCTAAAGTGACGGATCGCGGCTGCTACTGGCCAAGAAGCTGCGTCACCAAGCGGACAAATTGTGTTTCCTTCAATTTTACTTTGAATACTCCACAATAATTCGATATCTTCTTCACGGCCTTGACCGTTTTCGATTCTCCATAATATTTTTTCTAACCAACCAGTTCCTTCACGGCAAGGTGTACATTGTCCGCAAGATTCGTGGTGATAGAAACGAGCAAAATTCCATGTGTTTCTTACTACACATGCTGTATCATTATAAACGATAAATCCTCCTGAACCCAACATAGATCCGGTAGCAAAACCACCATCACTTAGAGATTCGTAAGTCATTAATCTATCTTCTCCGTTTGCTGTTTTAAAAATTAATTCAGCTGGTAAAATTGGCACAGAAGAACCTCCAGGTACAAAAGCTTTAAGAGGTCTGCTAGAAGACATTCCTCCTAAGTATTCGTCAGAATTCATGAATTCATCCACACTTAAACCCAATTCAATTTCATAAACTCCAGGATTTTTGATGTGTCCAGAAGCAGAAATTAATTTAGTTCCTGTAGAACGTCCAATTCCAATTTTTGCATAATCGTCTCCAGAATTGTTTACGATCCACGGCACAGTTGCAATAGTTTCTACATTGTTTACAACCGTAGGATTTGCCCAAAGTCCAGACACAGCTGGAAATGGTGGTTTAATACGAGGATTTCCTCTTTTACCTTCTAATGACTCAATAAGCGCAGTTTCTTCTCCGCAAATGTAAGCACCAGCTCCACAGTGTACATGTAATTCTAAATCGTAACCTGTACCTAATATATTTTTTCCTAACCAGCCTGCAGCTTTAGCTTCGGCGATTGCTCTTTCTAAGATTTTGAAAACCCACATATATTCTCCACGAATGTAGATATAAGATAGGTTAGCGCCTAAGGCATAACTTGAAGTAATCATTCCTTCGATCAATAAGTGAGGAATAAATTCCATCAAATAACGATCTTTAAAAGTTCCCGGCTCAGACTCATCGGCATTACAAACTAAATGTCTTGGTCTTCCCGATTTTTTGTCAATAAAACTCCATTTCATTCCCGCAGGGAAACCAGCTCCACCACGACCACGTAATCCAGATTTTTTTACTTCTTCAGTTACTTCGTCCGGAGTAAGGGTTTTTAAAGCTTTTTCTACAGAAGCATAACCACCATTTTGGCGATATACTTCGTAGGTTTTAATTCCCGGAACATTGATTTTATCTAATAATATTTTTTGAGACATCTTATTTATCGTGTAATATTATTTTATCATCTCTACAATCAGCAATTAACTGATCGATTTTTTCTTCTGTCAATTTTTCTTTGTAGAAATCGCCTAACTGCATCATCGGAGCGTATCCGCAAGCACCTAAACATTCTACACCAGCAATGGTAAACATTCCGTCTGGAGTTGTTTCGCCCATTTTAATGCCCAATTTTTCAGAAGTATAATCCATTAAATTTTCGGCACCATTTAAACAACAACAAGAAGTCTGGCAGAATTCGAACATATATTTTCCAATTGGTTTTTGGTTGTACATGGTATAAAAAGTAACCACTTCATAAACCTCAATTGGTTTGATGTGCAAAATTTCAGCAACTTTATCCTGTAATTCAGTACTTAACCAGTTGTCATGCGCATCCTGCACTTCATGCAGAACAGGCAGTAAAGCCGATTTTCTTTTATCTTCAGGATAATGACTGATCAATTCATTGATGCGGTTCATCAATGCCTCAGTCATGTTTATTTCTTGTTTGTAATGTTTTCTTTCCATTTTATTCTTGTTTTGCCACAAAGGCACAAAGGCACAAATTTTTTAATCTAAATTCTGAAATCTAAAATCTGTAATTTTTTTATGCGTCTAATTCTCCTGCAATTACATTCAAACTTGATAAAATTACAATCGCATCAGACAGCAAAGCACCTTTGATCATGTCTGGATACGCTTGGTAATAAATAAAGCAAGGTCTTCTAAAGTGTAATCTGTATGGAGTTCTGCTTCCGTCAGTAACTAAATAAAATCCTAATTCTCCGTTTCCACCTTCAACTGGGTGATAAATTTCTGCAACTGGTACAGGTACTTCTCCCATTACAATCTTAAAGTGGTAAATTAAAGATTCCATATTATGGTATACATCTTCTTTTGGAGGAAGGTAGTAATCTGGAACTTCTGCACGGTATTCATTTCCGGCAGGCATCTTATCTAATGCTTGACGAATAATGCTTAAACTTTCCCAAACTTCTGCATTACGCACGCAGAAACGATCGTAAGTATCACCTGATTTTCCAACAGGAACAATGAAATCGAAATCTTCGTAAGAAGAATAAGGATGCGCCACACGAACGTCGTAATCAACTCCGGCAGCACGTAAGTTTGGACCTGTAAATCCGTAAGCCATTGCTTGTTCAGCAGAAATAGCTCCTACGTTTACAGTTCTGTCAAGGAAAATTCTGTTTCTTTCGAATAAGTTTTCGAATTCTTTCCAGGCAACTGGAAATTCTTCAAGGAAAGCATCAATTTTTTTGAAAGCTTCTGGAGTCCAATCTCTTTCAAATCCACCAATTCTTCCCATATTGGTTGTTAAACGAGCACCACAAATTTCTTCGTAAATCTCGTAAACTTTTTCTCTAAATTGAAAAACGTATAAGAAACCTGTATACGCACCAGTATCTACACCAAGAATCGAATTACAAATCAAGTGATCTGTAATACGGGCAAGCTCCATCACGATAACTCTTAAATATTGTGCTCTTTTAGGAACTTCAATATTCAATAATTTTTCTAAAGTCATCCACCATCCCATATTATTAATAGGAGAAGAGCAATAGTTCATACGGTCTGTAAGCGGCGTGATTTGATAAAAAGGACGATTTTCGGCAATTTTTTCGAATGCTCTGTGGATGTAACCAATAGTTGGCTCAGCCTCAAGAATTCTTTCACCATCCATCAATAAGATATTCTGAAAAATACCGTGAGTAGCTGGGTGAGTAGGACCTAAATTCAGAACAGAAAGTTCGCTTCCGTCGTCGTTTAATCTCTCCTTAATTATTTTAGCATAGCGATGCTCTGGTGGTAATAATAGTTCTGACATTTATTTAATGTGAAAAATTATATGATTTTTTCTTAGCAATTTGTTGTTGTTCTTCCAAAGAATCTGTCGTCTTTGTCCGTTCTTCCGCTGTCTTCCATTGGGAATTCTTTTCTCATTGGGAAAGACACCATTTCATCCATATTTAAAATACGTTTCAATTGTGGATGTCCGATAAAATTAACTCCGAAGAAATCGTAAGTTTCTCTTTCCATCCAGTTTGAACTTGGGAAAATATTTGAAATTGATTTGATCTCCGGTTTTTCACCATTGATGTATACTTTGATTCTTAAACGTTTGTTTTCGTACCAATTGTGCAAATGATATACAATTGCAAACTGACGATCTGTTTCGTTATCCGGATAATGAATACCGCATAAATCTGTTAAGAAGTGAAAACGTAAATCAGAATCGTTTTTTAGGAATAGAATTAAAGCTGTTATTTTATCAGCAGATGTTTCCAGAGTAAAAATATCTCTTTCTTCACGGAAGTTAAAAACACTTGAATCAAATGTTTCGGTAAGTTTATCCTGGATCAGGTTATTTTCTAAAGCCATTTTTATGAAATGTTATATGAAGCTAATAATTCTTGGTATTCTGGAGAACTTCTGCGTCTTACAGATTCTGATCTTACCAAATCTTGAAGTCTCATAACTCCATCTACAATTTGTTCTGGTCTTGGAGGACATCCTGGTACATAAACATCAACCGGAATAACTTTGTCAATTCCTTGCAAAACTGAATAAGTATCAAAGATCCCACCTGATGAAGCACAAGCTCCAACTGCAATTACCCAGCGAGGCTCAGACATTTGTTCGTAAACCTGTCTTAAAATAGGTGCCATTTTTTTAGAAATAGTTCCCATTACCAATAACATATCTGCCTGACGTGGAGAGAAACTCACACGCTCAGATCCAAATCGTGCCAAATCGTAATGTGAAGCCATTGTAGCCATAAATTCGATACCACAGCATGAAGTCGCGAAAGGAAGAGGCCATAACGAATTGGCTCTTGCCAAACCTACAACATCATTTAGTTTTGTAGCGAAGAATCCTTCTCCTACAACTCCTTCCGGCGGTGCAACCATATTTACTTTTGAATCGCTCATTTTATTTTAGATTTTAGACTTTAGATTTTAGATTTGGGTAAATCGTTAAATAAAAAATCAATTTTTTTAAATCAGTATTTTAATTTGAATTCAAACTTTAAATCGCAATAATAGATAAATCTAAAATCGAAGATCTAAAATCTAAAATCATTATTCCCACTCTAAAGCTTTCTTTTTGATGATGTAGAAAAAACCAACCAAAAGCAAAGCCATGAAAACGATCATTTTAAGCATTCCTTCAATTCCTAAATCTTTGAAGTTTACTGCCCAAGGGTAAAGGAAAATAACCTCTACGTCAAACAAAACAAATAATATAGCAACAAGGAAATATTTTACTGAAAAAGGAATACGGGCATTACCAACAGATTCGATACCGCACTCAAAGTTTTTATCTTTAACTTCAGAAGTTCTTTTTGGGCCTAATTTTCCAGAAACTATGATTGTTCCTACCACAAAACCAACAGCCAGAATGCACTGCATTAAAATAGGAATGTAATTGTATTGATCAGATTGCATAAACTTAGGTTTTTTACTTAAAAAATGAGCCACAAAGATAACTTGCAACTCTGTAAATCACAAGCTAAATGCGGATATAAGTAGGTGCGGAAAGTCTGTTTAAGTCTAATTTTTATTCATTATAAATAACTTTGCGTTTTTTTAATATTTTTTTAAGATTTGGACAAAAAAAAACGTCTCGAAATTAATCGAAACGTTTTTAAAACCATTCAGAGGCAAAAAAAATAAATTGCTATATTTTTCTTAGATTACTGCTACTTTAGCAGCAACTTTCCCTTTTCTTCCTTCTTCTTCTTCATAGCTTACACGGTCACCTTCGCGTAATTCTTCCGCGTTAATTCCTGAAGCGTGAACGAAGATATCTTTTCCTGTTTCTTCGTCTGTAATGAATCCATAACCTTTAGATTCATTGAAAAATTTTACTGTACCTGTACGCATTGTAATTGTAATAATAATTTATAATGAAGCAAATGTAAGATATAAATTCATACAAAAGACAAGAAGGTGTTAATTTTTTGTAAAAATTATTGATTTACAGTGTTTTTGCTATTTATATTGCGTTGGTTTGAGTTTCAATAGTCTTTAATAGCCGTATATTAAATATAGTTCAAAAAGTAGGAACTTTATGACTTTGTCGTTCTGCAATTTATGGTCTTTTTGACCTTAGTTTATAAAAAAAATCGCAGCTAAAATATTTAGCTGCGATTTTATATAAGAAATCTTAAAGTTATACTAAATCAACTTTAATATGTAATTCTTTTAATTGTGCGTCATCAATTGCTGCAGGAGCATCGATCATTACATCGCGTCCAGAATTGTTTTTAGGGAATGCGATAAAATCTCTAATTGTTTCCTGTCCACCTAAAATAGCTACAAGTCGGTCTAAACCAAATGCTAAACCTCCGTGTGGTGGTGCACCAAATTGGAAAGCATCCATTAAGAAACCAAATTGAGCTTTTGCTTCTTCTTCAGTAAATCCTAAATATTTAAACATTAATTGCTGCGTTGCTTTATCGTGAATACGAATTGAACCTCCGCCAATTTCATTTCCGTTTAAAACCATATCGTAAGCATTGGCACGAACTTTTCCTGGTTCTGTTTCTAACAAAGCCATATCTTCTGGTTTTGGAGATGTAAACGGGTGGTGCATCGCGTGGTAACGGCCGCTTTCTTCGTCAAGCTCTAATAATGGGAAATCTACAACCCAAAGTGGTGCAAATTCTTCTGGCTTACGCAATCCTAAACGAGTTGCAAGTTCCATACGAAGTGCAGAAAGCTGTGCGCGTGTTTTGTTTGCCGGTCCAGAAAGTACAAAAATCATGTCGCCAGGTTTTGCCCCGGTAATTTTTGCCCATTGTTCTAAATCATCCTGATTGTAAAATTTATCTACAGAAGATTTAAAAGTTCCGTCTTCGTTACATTTTGAGTAAACCATTCCAGAAGCGCCAACTTGTGGACGTTTTACCCAGTCAATTAAGGCGTCGATTTCTTTTCTTGTATAATTTCCTGCTCCCGGAACTGCAATACCAACAACTAATTCTGCAGCATTAAATACTGGAAAATCTTTATGTTGTGCAAATTCGTTTAACTCGCCAAACTCCATTCCGAAACGAATGTCTGGTTTGTCATTTCCGTATGTTTTCATGGCATAGTCGTAAGTAATTCTAGGGAATTTATCTACTTCAATACCTTTTATTTCTTTAAGTAAATGTCTTGTCAATCCTTCAAAAACATTCAAAATATCTTCTTGTTCTACAAAAGCCATTTCGCAGTCAATCTGAGTAAACTCTGGCTGACGGTCTGCGCGTAAATCTTCGTCACGGAAACATTTTACGATTTGGAAATATTTATCCATTCCGCCTACCATTAATAATTGTTTGAAAGTTTGTGGTGATTGTGGCAAAGCATAAAATTGTCCTTCGTTCATACGGCTTGGTACAACGAAATCTCTCGCTCCTTCTGGAGTCGATTTAATTAAATAAGGAGTTTCAACTTCGCAGAAATCTAAATCAGATAGATATTTACGAACTTCCATTGCTACTTTATGACGGAAAAGCAAACTGTTTTTTACAGGATTTCTTCTAATGTCAAGGTAGCGGTATTTCATTCTGATATCTTCACCACCGTCAGTTTCATCTTCAATAGTAAATGGAGGTGTAAGCGCAGCATTTAGAATAGTTAATTCTGAAACTAAAATTTCGATTTCACCAGTCGGAATATTTTTGTTTTTGGCTTCACGCTCAATAACAGTTCCTTTTACTTGAATTACAAACTCGCGTCCAAGAGTTTTTGCCAATTCAAAAACAGTTTTATCAGTACGACTTTCGTCGAAAATAAGCTGTGTAATTCCGTAACGGTCACGTAAATCAACCCAGTTCATAAATCCTTTATCGCGGGATTTTTGAACCCAGCCCGCTAGTGTAACTTCCGTATTAATATTTGAGGCGTTAAGTTCGCCGCAATTATGACTTCTATACATGATCAAAATTTTAGACTGCAAAAGTAAACACAAAATTCAAATTAATATAGTAAAGTGATCACTGATGCTTAATAATTTTAAATATTTTGTTAATTGTAAATTTTCACAGCTTTAATTTATTTAGTTTTGAATCAGTAAAAACAAATTTTTAAACCTATGAAAAAACTTTTTGTTGCTGGTCTGGCGATTTTTAGTGTTTTGAATATAACGGCGCAAAGCAAGAATCAAATTAAGTTTACGGCTAAAATTGCTAATAGAAACAGCGATACTCTAGTCATTAAAGGAAATAATAATTTTAAACAAGTTATTCCGATTAACAAAGAGGAAACTTTTGTGGCTTCATTTGATGCGCCAAAAGGATTTTATGTGTTTTCCGACGGAACTGAATCTTCTAGGTTATATTTGATACCAAATTCTGTGGTAAATTTAACTATGAATGCAAAAGAATTTGATGAAACTATCGTTTTCAGCGGTAAAGGTGTTGATGAAAGTAATTTTTTGGCACAACAAGCTTTAAGAAATGAAACAATAGAGAATGCTTTTTCTAAAGAACCAGCTGAATTTGCAGCAATCCTGGAAGCTAAGGAAAAGACAGATGTTGAAAGTTTGGAGAAAGGAAATTTTGATCCGGAATTTAAAACTGCAATGAAAAGTAATTTTGAGCGTTTTCACGAATTCTCAGTTCAAAATTATGAAAGTGCATCAAAAGCAAATAAAATGAAAGGTAAACCTTCTCCTGATTTTGATTACGTTAATTATAAAGGAGGAAAAACAAAGCTGTCTGATCTAAAAGGAAAATACGTATATATAGATCTTTGGGCAACATGGTGTGCTCCTTGTAGAGCTGAGATTCCTTTTTTGCAAAAAATAGAAGAGAAATATCATGGAAAGAATATTGAGTTTGTGAGTATTTCTATTGATAAAGCAAAAGATGCTGAAAAATGGAAAAAATTTGTAACGGATAAAAATCTTGGCGGTACACAATTGTTTGCCGATAAAGATTGGGAATCTGAGTTTGTTATGGCTTATGGTGTAACGGGAATTCCGAGGTTTATTTTAATTGATCCAAAAGGCAATATTATCAATTCTGAAGCTGCGCGACCATCAGATCCAGCTCTTGATAGTCAGTTAAATACATTATTGAAGTAATTTATTTACGAAATTTACAACGTTATCGTAAATTTAGTTTTTCGCTAAAATACCAGTAAAACCAATGCTTAAGCGTTGGTTTTTTTGTTTTTAGCTATTTTCCAATGTTAAGCTTTTAGTCAATGTTACCAAATTGTTAAGTAAAAGTTTTTTTAATGTAAACAATTAACTATATTTGATAAAGATTTGATAACATTAAATACCTAAAGATATGAAAAAGTGTGTAATTTTAGTTGCAATATTGTTCTCTGGAATTTTAGTTGCACAAGAAAGTAAACCAGAATTAGAAGCTGTTGGAAACAGAGTAAAAGCTACTTATTATTATGAAAATGGTAATGTACAACAAGAAGGTTTCTTTAAAGATGGTAAATTAGACGGGGTTTGGGTATCATATGATGAAAAAGGGAATAAAGTTGCCGTGGGAGAATACACAGACGGATTGAAAACGGGAAAATGGATGTTTTTTAATGAAAAAAACCTTAGCGAAGTTGCTTACGAAAATAGCAAAATAGCATCTATTAAAAATTTACAAAAAAATGCTGTTGCAAACAGAAATTAAGATTGTTTCGATAATTTGAAAAACCGCCTTTATAGGGCGGTTTTTTTATGCTTTTATTTTTTAAATTTCTTTCTTCTTCCAAACCAAATTATAAAACCTGTTACAGGTAAAGCAGAAGCGATTAAGCTTACTGTAAAAGCAATAATTTTGCCTGGTAAATCTAAAATCTGTCCGGTATGAATGCCGTAATTCATTTCTACAACTTGTAAACCTAAACTCTTTTTGTCGTAAGGATCGCTCTGAATTAATTTTCCGCTTGACGGATGAAAATAATAATTACTCTGATGATCGAATCGTAAAGTATGCGGATATGCGCCAGTATTGATTATGTCGCCTTTGTTTTGGGGTAAGATTATAAAAAACATTTCGGCTTTTGGCTGCTGTTTCATCGTTTCGATAAAAGCTCTGTCTATCGCAAGCAAATTGTTTTTCTTAAACTTTGTGGTATCTATTGTTGGTGCTATTGTTTCTATGGCTTTATCTCCTCCAAAATTGAACGTTTTATAAATGCCATCGCCGACCCATTCGTAAGTAAAAGTTAAACCTGTTATGGCTATTATAACAGCAATTATAGCAATATAAAATCCCGAAGTATTGTGCCAGTCATAGTTTACACGGCGCCCATTTTGCAGCCCATTTTACGGTAAAGCTTCTTTTGATATCACTTTTTCTTTTTGGCCACCACTGGATAATTCCAGAAATGAGCAGCAGAATAAATATAATTGTTGCACCGCCAATAATATGTTTTCCGATATAATCGGGCAGGAGGAGATACAAATGAATATATTCTACAATTATGAAGAAATCCGTTTCGGGATTTTCGGTTTTTAAGTATTTACCTGTATAAGGATTAAAATAAAGATATAGACTTTCCTTTTCTGAATAAGTGTAAACAATGGCAGACCTGTTTTTTCCGTAATAGGAAACCATTGTCGGTTTTACATTTGGAGCAATTTCTTGAGCTTTTTCCTGTAAAACATTTGGAAGTATAAAGGGTTTGTTTTGAGGTTCTACAATACGCCATTCTTTGCGGGTAATGTCTTTTATTTCGTCATGAAAACAAAATATACAACCTGTAATACTGACAATAAAAACAATAAGCCCGGAAATTAATCCGAGCCATTTATGTAGAAAACGTACTTGTTTTATAAAACTCATTTTGCAGATTGCGAAAGATTTTATTCTTTCTTTTAGAATTGCTAAAAAGCAAAAGTAATTCTAAATGTACAATCCGCAAATTATATCAATTAATTTGATGGTTTTTCGCGAAAGCGGATTATTCGCTCTTCACTTTTTTTAATTTAAAAGAAACATACAAAGTGATCGAGGCTAAAACAATCCAGAAAATATCAATAAAGAAAATCTGAAATTGATTTTGTGCAAAAGTTTTCCAGAACCAGTTTCCTGTGCAGATTCCATTTGCAATAGGAATTAAAAAACCTAAAATACTTCCAGAAATCAAACACCATTTGTTGGTAAAATTAATGTCTCTTTTTAAAAGGAAAAATACAATTAAAACCAGCCAGGTTATAAAATAAACGCTATAAATATCAGATTGGGTTAATGGATAAAAAACTTTATCTACAATAAATGCAATGGCAGTCACGGGATACATACTCAAACAAACGGCCAAATATATTCTAACAACTGCATTATTAAATCTGCGTTTTTTCTCGGGCATATTTTTCTTGTCGCGCGCAACAAGCCAAATCATAACTCCGGATATAATAACAAAACAACTAATAATACCAAGAACAAAACTGATAATTCTTAATGCATATCCTCCGTAATCACCAAAGTGAATTCGGTATAAAACATTTTTAACTCCGTCTAAATAGGTATTCTGTGTTACCGGATCTTTTTTGGCAATGATTTTACCATCAGCAATCTTGTAAATAATTTTACCAATTGCTGTAAATTTTTTGTCGGTTGGCATTTCACCTTCAACTAAAACATGCATGTTGGCATCTCCATAGTTCTTGATTTCAACGCTTGTGATTTCAAAATCTTTCCAGGTGTTTTTTGTTTTTGCAACAAATTCATTGACGCTAAAAGGATTGGCTATCTTTTTATTTTCAAATTTAAAATCAGGATTGTTGTATTCTAAATCGTCGTATAGTTTTTTATCATCTCCTTGGTACAAGGCCATAACGGCGGGTGCAACAATAAGTAATTTGATCATAAAAAATGCTCCTGTAACGGCATATACAAACTGAAACGGAAGACCAATCATTCCTAACGCCGTGTGAGCGTCTGTCCATAGAGTTTTTAATTTCTCTTTTGGACGGAAAATATAAAAATTAGACACAATTTTGTTCCAATGCAACAGAACTCCCGTTACAATCGCAAATAAGAAAAACAATGCTATAAAACCCGAAAGGTAGTAACCAACAGGATATGGAACCTGAGCCAAAAAGTGAAGTCTGTATAAGAACTCGCCTAGAGAATACGATTCTTCATAAGTATATGTTTTGAAATTTTTGGTATCTAAATAAAAAAAGCTTCCTTCTTTTAATTTAGCTGGAGCCAAGCTGTCTTTGGTTCCTTCCATATAAACATTTACGCGTCTTTCTTTACTCCCTTTAGAAATCGAGATGTTTCTTCCGGCTAAAGTGTATTTTTTATCTAATATTTTTAAGGCATCATCGTAATTAATCTGTTTTTCATTAGTAAGAGAAACAGATTCGCCACGTTCCCAATTGATGATTTCGTCTCTAAAAAAAGAAAATGATCCTGCAAAGAAAATAACAAACAATACAACGCTTATCACAATGCCGCTTACGGTATGTGTGTGAAAATAAATATTATAGTTTCTGTTGTTCATAAATTATTTGGTAATAGGATGATTATAAGTTTGTCCGAGATAAATAATACCGCAAAATAAAACGGTCAGCAGTAAATAAATTCCCCAGATTTTCCAGCCGCTTTTTGCTAAAAATGCAACAACCATTAAAGCAACCCAAAGTATAAAACCTGTAAAAGCCATCGTGATAAGAACATTTGCACGATCAAACCAGGAAGCCAAAGCCAAATGAAATGTCACAGAAACAAAATAACCGCCAAGTATAGCAGCTGTTATTTTGAGAAAACGCTGCCATTTAGACTGCGTGAGATATTTAGGATTTGCAGGCATATTTAGTAGTAATAAATTTCTAATAGTGCAACTAGAATAAAAAGCGCCGCAACTGCTTTAGTGTTTATAACCTGTAGCGGTTTAAGCAAAATAATTAAACTCCCCACCGTCATTAACTGAATAAAAAATAATAAAGTGCCACAGCATAATGCTTGCGTAAACAGCCATACCGAGTAAGCAAAAAGAAGCAAAACCAAACCTGTAATTTTAGTCTGTTTTGGATTGCTGTTCATCCATTTTTCAAAACTGTAATTATAAGTTAGCACTGCTCTTTTAGAAGTGTAATAAAACATATAAAAAGAGATAAAAACGAAAATACTGGCTATTGTTATCATGATTTTATAATTTTAAAAAAGCATCTTTCTAAACGTTTAGAAAGATGCTTTTGTGTTTTTTTAGATTAGAATCTGTATGAAAAACTTGCAGATGCACTGCGCATATTTTTTGGGTGGATTGTAGACCAACCATCATAAGTATCAACATTTGCAATGTTGTCCACTTTTAATGTCAAGGTGAATTTTTCTGTTCCGTAGAATATTGAAGAGTTTAATACTGTATATTCTGGAAGCGCAAATGTTCCAACAACTGTACGGTTCATGATTTTGTTTTTACTTGCATAATTTCCTCCAAATCCTAAACCAAAACCTTTTAAGTCTCCTTCTGGAAATTTATAGCTTGCCCATAAGTTTGCTAAGTTTTGTGGTCCACCGCTTTCTGGTCTGTGACCTACGAAATCTGGATCTCCAGCAAGTAAAACAGCATCGTTATAACTGTATCCTGCAACAATGTTTAATCCGTTAATAGGGTTTGCTACGAATTCTGCTTCAAAACCTTTGTTTTTTTGTGCACCATCCTGAAAAGCAGTTTGAGTTGTAGCACCATATACTACATATACCTGATCTTTTACTTGAATGTTATAATAACTGAATGTAGCGTATAGTTTATCTCTAAAAATATTTAATTTAGTTCCTACTTCAAATTGGTTGGCGTGCTCAGGATTAAAAGTTCTCGGACGAGTACTTCCATCAGCTAAAATTTCTGTAACAGGAGCTGAATTAGCAAAACCATCCATATAATTAGCAAAAAGGGACACTTTATCGATAATTGGCTGATAAACTAATCCGAATTTTGGAGAAAAAGCAGTTTGATTAAAATCATCTGCTTTTGTGCTTAAATCACCTGCAGTCATAAAACGGTCAACACGTAAACTTGCCATTGCAGATAATGCTGGTGTAAAGTTAATTACGTTAGACGCATAAACGCTGTATACTTCTTGTTTCGTTTTATTATTGCTTAAAGGAGCAGAAGCTAATACAGAGTCAGCACCAGTTTTAGTTAATTTTCCATTATCACCGTTAGTAATATAATCTGCAGGATCAGTGATTCCGTAAAGATTTTCGTTTACCGTTTTTAAATCCAGATTACCAATATAGATATTACCATTTGCTACATATCCGGTACCATTATCAATTTGTCCTCTATTAAAATAATCAAGACCAACAACAATTCTGTTTCTTAAATTACCCAATTTAAAGTCACCAATAAAGTTTTGTTGAATATCTGTTGTTAAAGTTGTAGAATTCTGGTAGTTCATAAAACGTCCTAAAACAATTCCTTGGCTTATTGCAGCTTGTGCATATTGTGTGCCTTCATATAAATAAGCATAATATCCTTCTGATGATGATGAACCTCTTGAGAATACAGTTTGAGAAGTCCATTGATCAGAAATTTTATAATTCATTTGTCCCTGAAGATTGTATGAAGGAGTTTCAATCGCAAGTTCATTACTTGTATAAGAACGTTTGTTATCATAACCTAATTCATCTAAGTTATGCACTCTTAAAGCTGTACCTCTATCTAAAAATAACATAGTAGCATTAGTAGATTTAAAGTTCATGAATTCTGTATTAATGAAAAACGAAAGTTTGTCATTTACTTGGTAAGATAATGAAGGAGCAAAAAAGAATGATTTTTTGAATCCTGCATCCTGAAAACTATTTTCTGTATGATAAGCAGAGTTTACACGAACGTTTACTTTGTGCTCGTCGTCAAGCGGAGTATTTACATCTACAGTAACTCTGTTTAAACCATAACTTCCGGCAGTATAATTTACTTCGCCTCCAAAATGATCGTATGGTTTTTTAGTTGTAAGATTAATTAAACCTCCGTAAGAGATTAAACTACTTCCGAATAAAGTTCCTGAAGGTCCTTTTATTACTTCAATTTTATCAATATTAGCAGGATCTACATTTCCGTTTGTTAAACCTGGTAATCCATTAATCATAGTTGGCTGAACAGCAAATCCTCTTAAAGAAAAATAAGCCGACCCGTCGCCGCCACGTCCTGTTGAAGCCCAAAGCGGACTTAATCCTGGTGCATTTTTAAGAGCGTCATCAAGATTAGTAACCACTTGTTCTTTTAATAATTCGCCTGTGATAGTTGTATAAACTTGTGGATTCTCAAGATTTTTAAGTGGCATTTTTGATACTTGCTGTGTTTCTTTACGAGCAAAAGTATTTTTTTTAGAACCGCCATTTACTACAATTTCGTCCAACTCTTCAGAGTTTGGAGTAATTTTGAAATCTTCAATTATTTCGTCACCATTATTAACAGTTACACTTTTCTCTTTGCTGGAAAATCCAACAGAAGTAACTCTAATAACATAATTTCCTGGTTTAATATTTTTAATTTCATAGAAACCATGACTATCAGTAGTTGTTCCTATTTTTGTTCCTTTAAGAACTACAGAAACATTATCTGCAGCGTCATTGTTTGATATGCTGATTTGACCTTTTATTGTCGCTTTTTCTTGTGCCGAAACTGAAGTTCCTGCTAAAAGAAAAAAGCAAAAGCTCAAAACCGAAATAGTAAATTTGAATTTCATTTTATTTAGAATTGATTTTAATAGTGCAAATCTAAGTTATGAATCAAAACAAAACAAGTTATTCTTATTTATTCTAAATTAAATATTTTTTAAAGGGTAAAATTTACATTTTTTTAAAAATTTAACATCTTAAGCTAATCTTAAGCTAATATTGTGCAAAAAAAAACCTGTTCAAGTAAATGAACAGGTTTTAGGATATGGTAAAAATTACTACAACTACAATTCTAAAGCACGTTTAGCATCGCCGTTCATTAATAATTCTAGTGGATTTTCTAAAGCTTCTTTTACTGCAACTAAGAAACCAACAGACTCACGTCCGTCGATAATTCTGTGATCGTAAGAAAGAGCAACATACATCATTGGGTGAATTTCTACTTTACCGTTTACAGCGATAGGACGCTCAATAATATTGTGCATTCCTAAAATTCCTGATTGTGGAGGGTTGATAATTGGAGTAGATAACATACTTCCAAAAACACCACCGTTAGTAATTGTAAAAGTACCACCAGTCATATCGTCAACTGTAATTTGACCGTCACGAGCTCTTAAAGCCAATCTTTTGATTTCAGCTTCAATTCCACGGAAAGTTAAAAGTTCAGCATTACGAACTACAGGAACCATTAGTCCTTTTGGTCCAGAAACTGCGATAGAGATATCAGCAAAATCGTAAGCGATTTTGTAGTCACCATCCATCATTGAGTTTACATCTGGAAACAATTCTAAAGCTCTTGTAACCGCTTTTGTAAAGAATGACATATAACCTAAACCAAGACCACCATGTTTTGCTTTGAATGCATCTTTGTATTCATTACGGATGTTGTTGATTGGCGTCATGTTAACTTCGTTGAAAGTAGTTAACATTGCAGTTTCGTTTTTAGCAGCAACTAATCTTTCTGCTACTTTACGACGCAACATAGATAATTTTGTACGCTCAGATCCACGGCTTCCTCCAGTTGGAGTTCCCATAGATGGTACTGCGTTTACAGCGTCATCTTTAGTAATTCTTCCGCCTTTACCAGTTCCAGAAACTGTTGTTGGCGCTATATTTTTCTCGTCTAATATTTTTCTTGCCGCCGGAGATGGAGTTCCTGCTGCATAACTTGTTGCTGCCGGAGCCGCTTTTGGCGCTTCAGCTTTAGGTGCTTCTGCCTTTGGAGCCTCCGCTTTTGGCGCTTCAACTTTAGCTTCAGCTGCTGGAGCAGATCCTGCAGGTTTTGCAGCATCTGTATCAATTAAACAAACTACAGCTCCTACTGCAACTGTATCACCTTCTTCAGCTTTTAATGTAATTACACCACTCATTTCAGCAGGTAATTCAAGAGTAGCTTTATCCGAATCTACTTCAGCAATCGCTTGATCTTTTTCTACATAATCACCGTCTTTTACTAACCAAGTTGCAATTTCAACTTCTTTTATTGATTCCCCTGGTGATGGGACTTTCATTTCTAAAATCATCTTTGTTTTTGTTTAAAGTTTTAATTGTTTAAAGTTTCATGTTAGCATTAAACCTGAAACTTTAAACTTGAAACAATTATTTTTTATCTAAATAAATCTTTATCGAATACCATTCTGATCGCATCTGCATGACGACGTTTTGCACGTGTGTAACTTCCTGATGCTGGTGCAGCGTAAGCTTTTAATGAAGCTAATCTCCATTTTACAAGATCAAAATTCATCAGCATAAAGCTGTAAGCTCCCATGTTTTTAGGCTCTTCTTGTGCCCAAACATAATCGTCTGCGTTTGGATATTGTGCGATAATTGCTTTAAGCTGTTCTACAGGTAAAGGGAACAATTGCTCGATACGAACTACTGCAACATCATTTCTTCCGTTGTTTTCTCTTTCTGCAACAATATCATAATAGAATTTACCAGTAACGAAAACTAAAGTTTTTACACCTTTTTTGTCAACTGTATTATCGTCAATAGTTTCCTGGAAACTTCCGTTTGCTAATTCATCAACTGTAGAAACACATCTTGGATCACGCAATAAACTTTTTGGAGAGAAAACTACCAATGGTTTACGGAAATTCGTTTTCATTTGTCTTCTCAACAAGTGGAAGAAGTTGGCTGGCGTTGTACAATCTGCAACATACATATTTTGTCTGGCACAAAGTTGTAAGTAACGCTCCATTCTTGCAGAAGAGTGTTCTGCTCCTTGTCCTTCATATCCGTGAGGTAATAATAAAACAATACCATTTTGGTTGTTCCATTTATCTTCTCCACAAGAAATATATTGGTCAATCATAATTTGAGCTCCATTAGAGAAATCCCCAAATTGTGCTTCCCAAATTGTCAATGCATTCGGGTTTGCTAATGCATATCCATAATCAAAACCAAGAACTCCGTATTCTGATAAAAGTGAATTGAAAACGCCGAATTTTCCTTTTTTGTTTTCAATCGCATCCAGTAAAATTACTTCTTCTTCAGAATCTTCTACTTTAACAACAGCATGACGGTGAGAGAAAGTTCCTCTTTCAACATCCTGACCAGAAATTCTAACATCAAATCCTTCTGTTAAAAGTGAACCATAAGCCAACGCTTCTGCAGTTCCCCAGTCTAAAGTATTATTGTCATATCCTGTTTTTCTGTCAGATACAATTTTTGTGATTTTGCTGATAAATTTCTTATCAGATGGAAGAGTTGAAATTGTATTGATGATAGAATCTAAACCTTCTTTTTGGAATTTAGTATCTACTTTTTGAAGCATTTGCGTATCCGTAACCTGAACAAAACCATCCCATTCGTTTTTCATGAATGGAGTAATGATAGTCAAATCTTTTTTACGGGAAGCTTCTAAGTTTTCTTCCAGATTCGTTTTGTATTCTTTTTCTAAACCATTAACATAAGTAGCATCAATTACGCCGTCTGATAATAATTTTTCAGCGTAAATATCTCTTGGGTTTTTATGTTTAGCGATGATTTTATATAAAACCGGCTGTGTAAAACGAGGTTCGTCGCCTTCGTTATGACCGTATTTTCTGTATCCTAATAAGTCAATAAATACGTCACGGCCAAATTCCATTCTGTAGTCTAAAGCAAAAGATACTGCATGTACAACTGCTTCTGCATCATCAGCATTTACGTGTAATACTGGCGAAAGCGTTACTTTGGCAACATCTGTACAATAAGTAGACGAACGAGCATCTAAATAGTTTGTAGTAAAACCAACTTGATTGTTGATTACGATGTGGATAGTTCCTCCAGTTTTGTAACCGTCAAGTTGTGCCATTTGGATAATTTCATAAAGAATACCTTGTCCTGCGATTGCAGCATCACCGTGAACGGCGATTGGTAAAACTTTAGAGAAATCGTCTGCGTAATATTTATCTTGTTTTGCTCTGGTAATACCTTCAATAACAGCTCCAACAGTTTCTAAGTGAGAAGGGTTTGGTGCTAAATTGATATTGATGCTTTTTCCAGATCTTGTTTTTTTGTCAGCAGTAAGACCTAAGTGGTATTTTACGTCACCGTCAAAATATTCCTGATCGTAATCTTTACCGTCAAACTCGCCAAAAATATCCTGAGTAGATTTTCCGAAGATGTTTGCTAAAACGTTCAAACGACCACGGTGAGCCATTCCCATTACGAATTGTTCAACACCTTTTTCAGCAGCTTTTTCGATCAAAGCGTCCAAAGCCGGGATAATAGATTCTCCACCTTCTAATGAAAAACGTTTTTGTCCCACATATTTAGTATGAAGGAAATTTTCAAAAGAAACAGCTTCGTTTAATTTATTTAAGATTGTTTTCTTTTCGTCAGTAGAAAAATTAGGCTGATTGTTACCAACTGCTAATTTATCCTGAATCCATTTTACAACGCCAGGATTTCTAATGTACATATATTCGATACCAATATGCTGGCAGTAAATTGCTTTTAGGCGAATTACGATGGCTTCTAAAGAAGAAGGTGTCATCCCGATTGTTTGTGCTGCATCAAAAACCGTATTAAGATCAGCTGCAGATAAACCGAAGTTTTCAATATCCAAAGTTGGAGATGAAGTTCTACGGTCACGAACTGGGTTTGTTTTCGTGAATAAATGTCCGCGTGTACGGTATCCGTCAATTAATTTTAGAACGTTGAATTCTTTCTTTAGTTTTTCTGAAACCTGACTGTAATCTGTGTTGTCGCTAGTCACGTACTCAACGATTGTTTGCACCGGATTTTCGTCATTATAAGTCGTTTGTCCAAAGTCAAAACCTTGAAAAAAACTTCTCCAGCTAGGCTCTACACTGTCTGGATTTACTAAATATTGATCGTATAATTGTGCAAAAAACTCTGTATGCGCTGCATTTAAAAATGAAAACCTATCCATAATATGTTGAATATACTTTTTGTTAAATAGAATGGCAAAAGTACAACAATCGCATTTATTTAAATCCTTTTTTTACGTACTTTTACGTAAAAATTTGTTAAAATAAATGTTAACTATGAGTAAAAATCAAATTTCAATCGTTTTCAATTCTTTTTTTGTGATTTTGACAGTTTTATTTTCCTCTAATGTTGCAGCGCAGCAAAAATATGTTATAGACAACAGCAACGATTTTTGGGATAAAGTACAATTTGGCGGAGGACTCGGATTAGGGATTGGTTCTGGTTATACGGATATTTCGGTTCTGCCAAGTGCAATATATAATGTAAATGAGATTGTTGCAGTTGGAGTAGGACTGCAGTTTGGTTATTTGTCTTCTAAAAATTATTACAGTTCTTTTGTATATGGCGGAAGTTTAATTGGGCTTGTAAACCCAATTCCGGAAATTCAGTTATCAGCAGAATTAGAACAAGTTCGCGTTAATACAGATTATGATTCAACGCCTTACAGACCCGCATATTCTGATAATTTTTGGAACACTGCCTTGTATCTCGGTGCAGGTTACAGAACCGGAAGTGTTACAATTGGTGCTCGTTACGATGTTTTGTACGATCCTGATAAAAGTTTGTACGAATCTGGATTTATGCCTTTTGTGAGAGTGTATTTTTAGAAGTTTCTAAGGTTCTGAGATGCTGAGATTCTAAGGTTTTTTAATCTTATTTTAATGAAAAAATGTATTTTAATAATTACTTCAATTTTACTTTTAAGTTGTAATCATGCTGCGAAAAAAGAAGGTGATAATGAAAAAGTTGCAAAGAAAGAATTAAAACCTTTTTTTGATTCTGATAAAATAGAGCATTATTACTTGAATTTCTCCGAAGATGATTTTTTTAAATTAGCTCGTAAAGAAAAGCTAAGCAAAAAGGAGAAAGAATTTTTAGGAATTTTTGAATTTAGTTTTCCAGATTCAATTCCAAATGAGGATTTTGAGAAAATATTATTGAGCCATAATTATAAAAAATCAAAACTTTCATCAAAGCAAGAGAAAGCGATTAAGAATATTTTTAGTGAAAAAGATTCTTTAAGAAATGAAGCCTGCTCTTGTATTGCCGAATACAGAGATATTTTTATTTTTAAAAAAAATACAAAGACAGTTGGAATAGCAAAGATTTGCTTTAAAAATCTTCGCTTCGAGATTGTAGGTAGTAAAATTGATACTGAAGGTTTTGGGCTTGTTGATGAATTAGATAAATTAAAAAAAACAGTAAGACCCGAAAGTTATAGTATTTTGGTAACCGACTAACTTTACTTGTGAAAATTCGACAATTGAACCCAAAAAGACCTTGTTAAAAACTTTGTGCCTTTGAGCCTCTGCACCTTTGAACCTTTTACTTGTAAAAATTCCGAAACCAAACCTTCTGCCATTCCCTTTTTAAAATCAAAAAAGAAACTTGTTCGGCTAGAATTACTAAATCAGAACCGTCGAGGCTTTTTATTTCGTTTTCAGAAACATCAATAATATAAAGAAGATTCAAATATTCAGCAAATTTGTACTGAATCATTCTGTAGATTTTTTCGTGAAGCTGAATTTTTAATTCATCGGGAGAAATACTCAACGGGAAATCGATTCCTTCGTTTGCCAGATTAAAATCTTTGTTAATCTGCTCAATCAGATTTAGATACAAAGTTTGAGCTTGCGCTTCTTCAAGTAAAGATTCTGTGTTTTTTGGTGCTACAAACATAATTAATCAATTACAATATCAATTTCAAAAATCAATGCCAATTTTAAATATTATTTCAATTATTGAAATTGAATTTTGTAATTGTCATTGATATTGGATTTTTTACACTTTACGGCCCATTAAATTTTCGCCGAAAGTTCTTAGAATGTTCTTCTTTTCTGCGTTGATGTCCATTTTTTCTAAAGTTTCAAAAGCTTTAAAAGTATACATTTCTATAGCATCCTGAGTTGCTTTTGAAGCGCCTGATTCATTAAAAATAGCTTTAGCAGTTTCTATTTTGTTTAAATTATCTTCTAATTTTAAAGTGAATAAATCTTTCAATTCAACTGCTTTTTCCGTCGAAGAAAACGCAATAGCTTTCAGATATAAATAGGTTTTTTTGTTTTCGATAATGTCACCTCCAACTTGTTTTCCAAAAGTTTCCGGATCTCCAAAAGCATCCAGATAATCGTCTTGAAGCTGAAAAGCCAAACCTAAATTAAGTCCGAAATCATAAATTAAATCACCGTCTTTTTCAGAAGTTTTGGCAACAATTGCACCCATTTTCATGGCAGCGGCAACCAAAACAGCCGTTTTATATTCGATCATTTTTAGATATTCGGGAATCGTAACATCATTTCTTTTTTCAAAATCTACATCCCATTGCTGGCCTTCGCAAACTTCTAAAGCAGTTTTGCTGAATAATTTGGCTAAGTCCCTAAAAATAATAGGTTCGTATTGCTCAAAATATTGGTACGCCAGAATAAGCATCGCGTCTCCAGACAGTATTCCGGTATTAAGATCCCATTTTTCGTGTACGGTTTCTTGTCCTCTTCTTAAAGGCGCATCATCCATAATATCATCATGAACAAGCGAAAAATTATGAAAAACCTCAACCGCCATTGCTGCCGGAAGTGCTGTTTCGTAATTCGCATCAAAAACTTCTGCTGCCATTAAAGTTAATACCGGACGCATACGTTTACCGCCAAGACCTAATATATAATCTATAGGTTCATAAAGGTTTTTGGGTTCTTTCTGTATGTTTTGATTCTTTAAATAAGTGATGAAGAAATCCTGGTACTGACTAATATCGTGCATAAAAATGAAAATCTGATTTACGAGGCTCAAAGATACAATTCAAATATGAATTATTGCTTTAATAAATGAAAACGAAAAATAGTTTTAGAAATGTCTTTTTTGGAGCTGTTAAAATTTTTCAAAAAAAAACTTGGAAACTTTCTTGGTGTTTAAAGTTTCCTGTTTATATTTGCATTTTTAATTGGAAACTCGAAACACTAAAAAAGTTTCCAAGAACCAGTTTAGAAGTTTATAAACTAAACAAATGCCAATATTATGAAAACAACATGGACTTTAGATTCTAGCCAATCAGATGTTTTAATTAAAATGAGACACTCTATAATTGCTTATTTAGGTGGAACTTCAAATAAGTTTGGCGGACATGTGGATATTGAAGACAATGAAATTGAAGATGCATCGGTTGAGTTTTCTTTAGATATTAATAACAAAAATGATAGTTTTCAGCAAATCGATACGTATTTACAGCTTCAGGATCTTTTTGATGTAAATGAGCATCCGATTATAAGTTTTAAATCTACCTCATTTCAAAAGGTGAATAATAACATCAATTTTTTTAAAGGAGATTTAACTATAAAAGATGTTACTAAAGTGGTAGAACTTGATGCTGAGTTTATTGGTGTGAATACATACAATGGTGAGCGAAAAGTTGCTTTTGAAATTAAAGGAGATATCAAACGTCAGGATTTTGGATTGGATTATAATTCTTTTAACCATAACGGAGGTTTGGCTCTAGGAAAAGATATTAAACTGATTGCAAACTTAGAATTTAGCATATAAATCTTACGCTCTTAATAAATTAATGTAAAAATATTACATTTATAAAGGAAACTGTTTTTAGAATTTAAGTTTCCGATTTATATTTGTAATGCAATTCGGAATTAAAATGAAAGATAAAATCATAGCAAAGGCCAGCGAATTGTTTTTAAAACTTGGTTTTAAAAGTGTTACGATGGATGATATTGCAGGTGAAATGTGTATTTCTAAAAAAACGATTTACAAATATTTCTGTAATAAAGAAGTTTTAATAGAGGAAAGTACTGAAGTAGTTCATAAACAGGTACATGAAGTTATCGATACAATAGTGGCCAAAAATCACAATGCTATTCATGAGAATTTTGAGATTCGCGAAATGTTTTGTGAAATGTTTAAAAACAGTATTGATTCTTCGCCAATCTATCAGCTAAAAAAACATTACCCAGAAATCTACCAAAAAATAATGACTGAAGAAATTGATCTCTGCAGTCAATGGTTTAGAGAAAACATCGAAAAAGGAATCCGCGAAAAATTATACAGAGCAGATTTGAACATAGATGTATATGTGAGATTTTATTACACGTTAATTTTTAACATTAACGAAACTACAGTCTCAGACAAAGAATCACAGCAATTAGAATTAGAAGCTTTAGAATATCATACCAGAGCAATGTCTACTCCTTTAGGAATACTAGAACTGGAAAAACAGCTTAAAAGAATCAATAATTAATCATCATCAAAAAATCGCCATAATATCTAAAAGGAAGATGGAGATATTCAACTTTAAAAATAAATTGTAACTATGAAAAGAGTCATTCTTATATTTTTGTGTACAATTGGCTTGTCTGCCAACGCACAAGTAACCACTCTAACCTTAAAGGACGCGATTAACTACGCGCTTCAGAATAAGTCAGACGCTAAAAAGTCGAAGCTGGAGGTTGAAAACAGTGAATATAAAATTCAGGAAGTACGCTCGAGAGCATTACCTCAAATTTCTGCAAACGGAAACATAACGTACAATCCAGTTATTCAGACAACTGTTATTGACGGAGCAGGATTTGGTCAGCCAGGAACAACAATTCAGGCAGCATTTGGTCAAAAGTTTACATCAAATGCCGGACTTTCATTAACTCAGGCAATATTTGATCAATCTGTTTTTACAGGATTAAAAGCAGCAAGATCTACTCGTGAATTTTATCAAATAAACGATCAATTAACAGAAGAACAAGTAATTGAAAGAGTTGCTAATAACTATTATTCTGTTTATGTACAGCAAGAAAGATTAGTTTTACTAGACAGTAATTTTGTGAATACGACAAAAGTTCGTGATATCGTAAAGGGACAATTTGACAATGGTTTAGCTAAAAAAATTGACTTGGATCGTATTGTAGTAAAAATGTCTAACATTGATACAGAACGTCAGCAAATTAAAAATCAAATTACATTACAGGAAAATGCTTTAAAGTTTTATATGGGAATGCCTATTGAAACTCAAATCGTATTGCCAAAAGAAGAATTTGAAGTTGTTCCGGCTGCATTAACTCAAGAGCCAAATATTGAAAACAGAACAGAATATCTGCTTTTGAAAAAACAAGAAGAGCTTTTGGTATACAATAAAAAAGCTGTTGAAGCAGGATATTATCCAACACTATCTTTAACTGCAGGTTATAACTATATTGGTCAGGGACCTCAATTTCCTTGGTTTGCAAAACCTGCTGATGGAGTTTACTGGTCTGATTATTCTGCAATTGGATTAAACTTACACGTACCAATCTTTACAGGTTTTGGAACTCGTGCTAAAGTTAGACAAGCAGATGTACAAATCAGATCGCTTCAGGAAGATATTAAAGACACTAAACTTTCTCTTGATTTAGATTATAGAAATGCAATAACGCAAATGGAGAATAATCTTGTAACTATCGAGAATCAAAAAGAAAATATGAGATTGGCTAAAGAAATTTTAGACAATACAAAAAACAATTACCTTCAGGGATTAGCATCATTAACAGATTTATTAGATTCTGAAAATGCATCTCTGGAAGCTCAAAATAACTATACCAGAGCAGTTTTAAATTATAAAATTGCCGAAGTAGCACTAATTAAATCAAAAGGCGAACTTAAATCTCTTATTAAATAACTAATTACAATGAAGAAAACTATTATAACAATCGTAATCATAATCGCAGCTTTGGGTGTGATTGGATATGTCTTAAATAATAATAAGAAAAAGAATAAAGCAAAAACAGATATCGTTGCCGAAAAAAATGCGGCAGTTTCTGTAAAAGTTTCTGATGTAAAAACAGAAGAAGTTTCATTAGACTTTGTTGCAAACGGAAATTTTGAGCCAATTCAGGAATTGACTTTCTCTGCAGAAAAATCTGGAAAAGTAATCAACGTTTTAGTTAAAGAAGGAGATTATGTAAGAGTTGGACAAGCTTTATTAACTGTAAGAGGTGATGTAATAAATGTTAATGCACAACAAGCACAAGCAGTTTATCAAAACGCTAAATCGGATTACAGCAGATACGAAAATGCTTTTAAAACGGGTGGTGTTACAAAACAACAATTAGATCAGGCAAAATTGGCGATGACAAATGCTCAGTCAAGCCTTACACAAGCTAATATTAATGTTGGTGATACTAAAGTAAAAGCACCAATTAATGGTTTTATTAATAAAAAATACATTGAGCCAGGATCTATTTTAGCAGCAACGCCAGCTACTGCTTTGTTTGATATTGTAAATGTTTCTAAATTAAAACTGACAGTTACTGTAAATGAAAACCAAGTGGCAAGCTTAAAACTAGGAAATCATATTAATGTAACGGCTAGTGTTTATCCTGATAAAACTTTTTCTGGAAAAATTACTTTTATTGCTGCAAAAGCAGACGCGTCTTTAAATTTCCCAGTTGAAATCGAAATTACAAACAACACAAACAACGACCTAAAAGCGGGTATGTACGGAACTGCAAATTTTGCATCAAACCAACAAAAACAACATTTGATGGTTGTACCTAGAAACGCATTTGTTGGAAGTGTAAGCAGCAACGAAATCTTTGTAGCTCAAAACGGTGTAGCAAAATTAAGAAAAGTAACTGCTGGAAGAATTTTAGGAGATCAGGTTGAAATCATCAATGGTTTAACTGACGGAGAAAAAGTAATCGTGACTGGTCAGATTAACTTACAAGACGGAAATACAGTAGAAATTATTAAATAAGAGTAATTAGTTATTAGTACAGAGTACTTAGTCGTTAGCATTAAATAACGACTAGGAACTCAGGACTTAAAAACTAACGACTTAATAAAAAAACATATGAAATTAGCCGAAATATCCATAAAACGTCCGTCGTTAGTAATTGTATTGTTTACAATTCTGACACTTGGTGGATTGTTCAGTTACAGCCAATTGGGCTATGAGCTGATCCCGAAATTTGAACAAAACGTTATTACAATTTCTACAATCTATCCTGGAGCTTCTCCAAGTGAGGTTGAAAATACCGTAACAAAGAAAATTGAAGATGCGATTGGGTCTCTGGAGAATGTCAAGAAAATTGACTCGAAATCGTACGAAAGTTTATCTATCGTTTCGATTACTCTGACATCTAACGCAAAAGTGGATTTCTCTTTGAATGATGCACAGCGAAAAATTAATGCGATTATTAGTGATTTGCCAGATGATGTAAAAACGCCGGCGCTAACCAAATTCTCGCTGAGTGATTTACCAATTATGACGCTTGGTGCTAACGGAAAAATGGACGAAGCCGCTTTTTATGACTTAATTGACAAAAAAATCGCTCCTATTTTATCTCGTGTCCAAGGTGTGGCGCAGGTAAATATTATTGGTGGTTCTGAGCGTGAAATTCAGGTAAATCTTGATGCTGTAAAAATGCAGGGTTACGGATTGTCTGTTCCGCAAGTCCAGCAAAATATTTTAACATCAAACTTAGATTTCCCAACAGGAAATATCCAAACTAGAAATCAAAAAATATTAATTCGTTTAGCGGGTAAATATAAAAGTGTTGATGAATTAAGAAACTTAGTAGTTTCTTCTCAAAACGGAATTCAGATTCGTTTAGGCGAAATTGCCGATGTTCAGGATACTCAGAAAATTGCAGAGAAAATTTCTCGTGTAGATCAAAAAAGCGCGATCGTTTTACAAATCGTAAAACAATCAGATGCCAATGCCGTTGCGGTAAGTGAGCAGTTATTAAAAACGATTGCTACTCTTGAAAAAGATTATAAATCAAACCAGTTAAAATTAGAAGTTGCAAAAGACAGTACAATATTTACACTTGAAGCTGCAGATTCTGTTGTACACGATTTATTAATCGCGGTTGTACTTGTTGCCTTTGTAATGTTGTTCTTCCTTCACAGTATTAGAAACTCATTAATTGTAATGGTATCTATTCCTGCATCGTTGATTGCAACTTTCATCGGTATTTATTTAATGGGCTATACTTTAAACTTAATGAGTTTATTAGGATTGTCTCTTGTGGTTGGTATTCTGGTCGATGATGCGATTGTGGTCCTCGAGAATATTTACCGACACATGGAAATGGGTAAGAGCAGAATTCGTGCTTCGTATGATGGTACTGCCGAAATTGGTGGAACGGTAACTTCTATTACATTAGTAATTGTGGTGGTGTTCTTGCCAATCGCGATGAGTTCTGGATTGGTTTCTAATATTATTACACAATTCTGTGTAACTGTAATTATATCAACTTTATTGTCGCTTTTAGCTTCATTTACAATTATTCCTTGGTTATCATCTCGTTATGGTAAATTAGAGCATATTGAAGGAAAGAATTTATTTGGAAGAATTATTCTTGGTTTCGAAAATTATTTAACTCGTTTTACGGACTGGGTTTCAGGATTATTAACTTGGTGTTTAGATCACTATATTAAAACCATTTTAGTTGTAGTGGTATTATTCTTTGCTTCTACAATTGGATTAATGGGCGGTGGTTTCATCGGTGGAGAGTTCTTCGCATCTTCTGATAGTGGGGAGTTCTTAGTTCAGATTGAAATGCCAAAAGATGCGTCGTTAGAACAAACGAACTTTATGACGCAAAAAGCAGAAGCGTTTTTAAAATCACAAGAATATGTTCACAGTCAAATTACAACTGTAGGACAAACGAGTGAAGGTTTTGGTGCATCTCAGGCTACGGCATACAAAGCAGAGATCGACGTAAAAATGATCGAGCAAAAAGATCGTACCGATGATGCGAATGTTTATGCAGCAAAAATCAAACGTAAGTTAGAAAAAGTATTAGTTGGTGCAAAAGTAAAAACCGTTCCTGTAGGTATCTTAGGAACTGCAGAAGATGCAACTTTAGGTTTGATCGTAACAGGTCCATCTACAGAAAGCGCTATGGCTTTTGCTAAATTAGCTGAAGCTGAATTACGTACTATTCCTGGAACAACTGAGATTAAATTAACGGTTGAGGACGGAAACCCTGAAATTAACGTAAAAGTGGACCGTGATAAAATGGCTGCTTTAGGATTAACACTTCAAACGGTTGGTCTTACCATGCAGACTGCTTTTAGTGGAAACACTGATGGTAAATACAGAGCCGGAGAATACGAATACGATATCAACATTAGGTACAATGCATTCGACAGAAAAAGTATTACTGACGTAAGTAATTTGATTTTTGTAAACGCTGCAGGACAACAAATTAAATTGTCTCAGTTTGCAGATATTACAGAAGGTTCTGGACCTAGCCAGCTAGAGCGTAGAGATAAATCTGCGTCTGTAACGGTAAAAGGACAAAACGTTGGGGTTCCTTCTGGAACAATTGTACAACAATGGCAGGTTAAATTAGACAAACTTAAAAAACCAGCCGGAGTTAACTATATCTGGGGTGGTGACCAAGAGAACCAATCTGAAGGATTTGGTACTTTAGGAATCGCTTTATTGGCCGCTATTATTTTGGTTTACCTTGTAATGGTGAGTTTGTACGACAGTTTCGCGCATCCATTCGTAGTATTGTTTGCAATTCCGCTTTCGTTTATTGGTGCGATGTTAGCATTAGCATTAACAAACAACTCATTAAATATCTTTACCATCTTAGGTATCATCATGTTGATTGGTCTGGTGTGTAAGAACGCGATCATGCTTGTCGATTATACCAACCAGCGAAGAGCGGCCGGAGAATCGATCAGAACAGCATTGATTCAGGCAAACCACGCACGTTTACGTCCGATCTTGATGACAACAATTGCGATGGTATTTGGTATGTTCCCAATTGCATTGGCATCTGGAGCAGGAGCTGAGTGGAAAAACGGATTGGCTTGGGTAATTATCGGAGGATTGATTTCTTCTTTATTCTTAACCTTGATTGTAGTTCCGGTTATTTATAACATTATGGAGAAATTAATTCAGAAATTCTCTAAAGGAGAAAAAATCGATTACGAAGCTGAAATGGTTGCTGATTATGAGCACACAGAATTAAGTGAAGACGGTTTTAATCCGAAACATACACACTAAGAATTTAAAATCTCAATATTGAAATTCCAAATTCCAAATTAGAATTTCAAATACAAAAAATCTCAAGTTCCTTAATTGGAATTTGGGATTTTTTGTTTATTTGTAATTAATTTTTAAAAATATGCTACAAAAGAATAAATCTGCCGCGATTGGTTTTATTTTCATAACCATGTTAATTGACATTACAGGATGGGGAATTATTATTCCTGTAATCCCAAAATTAATCGAAGAATTGATTCATGGCGACATTAGTGAAGCAGCAAAAATTGGCGGCTGGTTAACTTTCGCGTATGCGATAACGCAGTTTGTATTTGCACCCGTAATTGGAAATTTGAGTGATAAATATGGCAGAAGACCAATCATTTTGATTTCTCTTTTTGGATTTTCATTAGATTATATTTTATTGGCTTTTTCGCCTACAATTATTTGGTTGTTCATCGGAAGAATAATTGCAGGAGTAACCGGAGCAAGTATTACGACAGCATCAGCTTATATTGCAGATGTGAGTACTGCCGAAAATAGAGCAAAAAACTTTGGATTAATAGGCGCTGCTTTTGGTTTAGGATTTATTATAGGGCCAGTTATTGGCGGATTGTTAGGTCAGTACGGATCTAGAGTTCCGTTTTATGCTGCAGCGGTTTTGTGTATGGTTAACTTTTTATACGGATTTTTCATTTTACCTGAATCCTTAAAAAAAGAAAACCGCAGGAATTTCGAATGGAAGCGTGCCAACCCAATTGGAGCTATTCTAGGCTTAAAAAAACACCCAACTTTAATCGGATTAATTTCTGCCATGTTTTTATTGTATGTTGGCGGACATGCCGTACAAAGCAACTGGAGTTTCTACACGATTTATCAATTTAATTGGGATGAACGAATGATCGGTATTTCTTTAGGAATAATTGGTTTACTAATTGGATTGGTACAAGGAGTTTTAATTCGGTGGATAAATCCAAAATTAGGAAACGAGAAAAGTATTTACACAGGTTTGGCATTATACACAATCGGAATGTTATTGTTTGCTTTTGCAACAGAAAGCTGGATGATATTTGTGATTTTAATTCCGTATTGCCTTGGCGGTATTGCCGGGCCGGCACTTCAATCTGTAATTGCAAGTAAAGTATTGCCAAGCGAGCAAGGAGAAATTCAGGGAACATTAACCAGTTTAATGAGTGCCTCTGCGATTATCGGGCCGCCTATGATGGCAAATACGTTTTACTTTTTTACGCATGAAAATGCTCCATTTAAATTTGCCGGAGCGCCTTTTATATTAGGTGGTATTTTAATGTTATTAAGTACAATTGTTGCTTATTTTTCATTGAAAAAGCATGCTGTTCCAAAGGCAGAAAATAATTAGTTAAGAGAATCATTCGATATAAAAAAAGCCTTCATTGTAGAAAATGAAGGCTTTTTTGTTGTGATTAAAGTTGAATTATTCTTTAATGAATTTTGTTGCTTTTTGTTTACCGTCAGCTTTTACTTTTAAGATATAAACTCCGGTAGAAAGGTTTGATAAATCAATTTCAGAATGTGTATTGTTTATTTTTCTCAATAAAACAGATTCTCCGGAAATTGATATGATTTGCACCTCATCAATTACAGAAGTGTTGTTTACAGTTAATATATTTTTTACCGGATTAGGATAAAATTTAAAACCTGCTAAATCAAAATTAGGAGTAGAAAGAGATCCGTTTAATTTTGCCGTTACTGCAAGACGATCTTTACTTTCAATTCCGTTTACAGTTTGCGACGCATAATAGGTTACGCCATTTACCAAAACGGTTGTTAGTGGTAAAACTGTTTCAACGGTTTTGCTAGTCGGACTATTTTGACTGCTGTACCATTTTATGTTTTCACCTTCAATGACAATATCGCCTAAAGTTTGTCCAGGTTTATATTCGTAAACAATCTCATTTTTGCCTTCTTCTGTAATTGGAGCCGGCGGATCTACTGAAACCTCCCAAAGCATCACACATCCATTTTGATCTTGCGCGATTACAGTATAAATTCCAGAGTCTAAATTTTCAAAGGTATTATTTGTTGAGAAGATATTTAGATTAGGAGAGATTGCATATCTAATTTCACCTGTTCCACCTTGAGCATTAATTGTTATGGATTGATTCTTAACTTCAACTGTAGATGTTAATAATGAAGGCTGTGTTACTCTATAAATTATAGCCATAATACAATCATTACTATCTTTTACGTTAATCTGATAATCGCCGGCAGAAAGATTCGAAAAGGTATTACTCGATTGATAAGCATTTCCATTTAAAGAATAATAATAAGGAGCTTTTCCTCCAATTGCCGTTAGTTGTATTACAGCATCAGGACCTCCATAACAGTGTATTTGAGAGACAAGTGTTGCTGTGATAATTAATGGTTCTAAAGGTGCTATAGTAGCTAAAACTGTAACAATATTATTCTGAGTATCTTTAACTTTAATGATATAATTACCCGGATTTAAATTTTTAGCAACATTTGAAATTCCCCATGTAACACCATTATTAAATGAAAAAACGAATGGCAGTTTACCTCCAACTGTATTTATTGTTATTGTACCCAAAGAAGTACAAGTAATAGGTGTTACAACTACTGTAGCAGAAACTATATTTGAAGTGATTCTTAATCCTGTTCTAATGAATGTACATCCTTTTGCATCAGTAACTTGTAAATTAAAGGTACCTATTGGTAAATTTGCAAGAATATTTGAAGACTGAGGAGAAGTTATCATTATTCCATTTTGATCCGTAAGCGAATAAGTATAAGGAGCAGTTCCAGCAGAAGCAGTAACTGTTATTTTTGCGTCGTTACTATCGACAGTAGCGCTGTTAGTAATAACAGTAGATACTGATAAATTATTTGGCTGCGTAATTGTAGCATTAGATGTACTAATGCATCCTACAGCGTCTTTTACACTTATAGTGTATGTTTTAGCACTTAAATTAGTAAAAACATTCGATGTTGTATATCCATTTCCTATTGAATAAGTATAAGGAGCAATTCCTTTTGCTGCGGTTACTGTAATGGTTCCGTCTCCAGCTCCATAACAATTTACATCTTGAGTAGTATTGCTAACAATTAAAGGAATATAAGGGTTTATTTTATAAAGTATCCAACTTGTATTACCAAGGGCATCTTTTATATAAAGATTATAAGTTCCTGCTTCTACAGTATAAATACCGGTTGAGGTATAACCTCTGCCACCATTTGCTGAATACAGATATGGTCCAGTTCCTCCAGTTGCACTAAAAGTTAAAGATGTGGTACTATTTGAACATGTTAAAGGACTACTAATTGATGCATTTATTAAAATAGGTTCTGGAATTGTAAGAGTTACTTCAGTTTTTGCAGATTCGCAACCATTAGAATCTTTAGAAAATATAGTATAGGTATCAGCTGGCAATCCACTATAGATAGTAGAAGTCTGATTTTCTATTAGTATTCTGCTAGCACTGGTTCCTTTAACTGTATAAGAATAAGGAGCAGTTCCGCCGCTAGTGCTTACAGTTATTACACCAGAAGTATAGTTATCTGAGGTTTCATAAGTAACAATAGGAGTCATTTTTGGAGGAACATATGATTTTACAGATATATGGGTTTGACCTTGATTGCCAATTGCATCTTTTACCAATAATGAATGAATTCCAAGAGGTAAATTTGTCATTCCCGTGTTTGTAGTTGTGTAAGTTACTCCTTTATCCGTTGAATAATAATAAGGAGGTACTCCTCCAGAAAGATTTACGCTTAAAGACCCGTAACTATTGATGCAATTTGGATATGTTTTAATAGCATTCAGTACAATTGGGTTAGCCAATGTGATATTTATATTGTTTTTTGTTGTCTGGCATCCGTTAGCATCAACGACACTCATTGTGTATAAACCTGCAAGCATACCACTATAGATCTTTATTGTTGAGTTTTGAGCATATACTACGCCCGAGGTTTCATTTTTTATAGAATATAAATAAGGTGCTGTTCCACCAGTAGCATCTAATTTGATATACGCTCCGATTTGTTCGTCGTTGTTTAAAGTCTTAATATCCGTAATTAATTCTAAAGAATTTGGCTCAGTTATAGTTGAATTATAAGATACAATACAGCCACTAGCATCCTTAATATAAAAAGTATAAGTTCCAGCAGTCAAAGAAGTAAAATTAGGATTAGATGAATACGTTGATCCATTTTTTGAATAGGTGTAAGGAGATTTGCCACCAGAAACGGTTAATGAAACTGATCCATTGTTCAAACCTTTACAAGTTACATTTTTAATTGTTGAAGTCACAGCTAAATTTGTGGGTTGTGTTACAACTGTTCCAACGTTTGTTATACATCTGCGATCGTCTTTAATTCTAATAACATAAGATTTGGCCATTACATTATTAAAAATATTGTTGGTTTGATAATTAGTACCATCTAATGAATAAGTATATGGTGGAACTCCTCCGCTTGCATTAACTCTTATCGTACCGTTTGCAGTTCCTGCGCAAGTTGCATTGGTAACAATTGTGGTAGCGCTAACAGAAGTATATGGTTTTAAGGTTATTGCCACAGTAGCAATACAATTGGCATCATCTTTAACATTTATTGTATAAGTGCCTGCTTGTTTATAGAAAAGAGGTACGCTTGCTGTATAAGGTTCGTTGTTAATCGAATACAGATATGGGCTTTTTCCACCTGTTACATCTACTCTGAAAGCTCCATTGATGCAATCAACTTCTTTTGTAATAGTAGCCGTTGCGATAAGTGCTGTAATAGGATTAACAGTTATAAATGATGTGTTAGAAATACATCCATAATTATCTTTTACAATTATTGAATAAACTCCAGCTACTGCATTAGAAAAAGTATTGCTACTGGTAAAAGTAATTCCGCCATCAAAAGAATATGAATAAGGAGCTTGTCCTCCAGACGCAGTAATTGTTATTGTCGATTTATCATTAGCACAAGATAATGGTGTGTTTGAAGCTGTTGCAACTAATGGAACAGAAGATTCTATTACAGTAGAAATAGGAGCAAAAACACAATCAAAGCTATCTTTTACAAATACAGTATAATTACCGGCAGGAAGATCAGAAAATGTATTATTTTGAGAATATGTTACGCCGCCATCAATAGAATAATAAAGAGGAATTTGACCTCCATTTCCAGAAACAGTTATTGTGCCATTATTGATACAATTTGAAAGCTTGGTAACAACTGTAGTGCCTGTTACAGGAATATATGGATTTAGTCCAAAAGAAAGATTGTTTACAATTGTATTCGAAGCATCTTTTACCGCAAGAGGATAAATTCCGGCGCTTAAATCATAAAAAGTATCATTTGTTTGAAACGTTGTTCCTCCATCTATTGAATATGTATAGGGAGGATTTCCGCCATATCCAATCACGCGAAGAACACCATTGCCTCGGCAGTCTATCAGTTTAACTGTCATACCACCAGAACTTAAAGGCACATTAGAAATTTCAATAGTGTTTGATGAAGATGTACAACCTTGAGCATCTTTTACCCAGCCCTTGTAGTTTCCAGCAGGTAAATTCACAAAAGTATTATCAGATTGAAAACTTAATCCGTCTAACGAATATTGATAAGGCAAGTTTCCTCCTGTTGCAGCAATTGTTATATTTTGAGCAGCAAGAGTTGCATCTGCTGTAATTGTACTAGGCTGTGCAATCATTATAGTATTTTCATATGATAAGCATCCGTTAGCATCTTTTACATTAACAGTATAGATGCCAGAACTTAAATCAGTATAAAAATTATTATTTAGATAAGGGCCATTGTTAAGTGAATAAAGATAAGGAGCTTTTCCTCCTGATGCTATAATTCTAATACTGCCATCACTTGATCCGTTACATCTTGTATTCTGCTTTTCATACAAAAATGTTGGAGGAGTGATTGGATATACAACAACAGAAGTTGCTGCGACAGTATTTTGAGCATCTTTTACATTTATCACATAATTTCCTGCAGTAAAAACAGTAAAACTAGAACTACTTTGATATGCGCTTCCATTTATAGCATATAAATATGGCGGAGTACCTCCTGCTGCATTAACTTGTATTGACGCATTACTCATACAATCCAATTCTTTAGTTATTGTGGAAACAGCAGTTAAAGGAGTAGGAACTTCAATAGAAACAATAAAATCATAAGATTGACAACCATTTGCATCTTTGATTTTTATAAAATGATCCCCTGCAGATAAATTCGTGTAGACATTATTACTCTGAAAAGCAGCCGAATCTACAGAATATTGATAAGGTACAGTACCCCCTTGACCTGTAATTGTCAAAGTCTGACCATTTACACTCAAATCCGGATATACTGGTAATGGCGATATTATCGTGTATTGAAATGTAGATAAACATCCATTAGCATCTCTTACTGAAATATTGTAATTTCCTGGACTCAGATTAGTAAAAATAGGGCTGGCTGAATATGCACTATTGTTTAAAGAATATTGATAAGGAGCTTGTCCAGAAACCGCAGTAATCGTTAATGTCGATTTCTCTGTAGCACAGAATAATGTCGTGCTGGAAGCTGTTGCAATTACTTGTGAAACTGGATTTATAGTAATAGACTGAGATGTAGAAATACACCCATTGCTGTCTCTTACAGTTATTGCATAAGTTCCTGCAGTTACATTAGAAAAAACATTGCTGCTGGTATAAGTAATACCGCCGTCAAAAGAATATTGATAAGGAGTTCTTCCTCCAGTTGCATTTGCGTTTATAATAGCATTACTATTGCAATCTATTTGCTTAGTAATGGCAGAATTTATCGCCAACGGCACAAGTGGGTTTATTGTTATTAAAAAAGGATTGGAGGTTGTATTTTGAGCATCTTTCACAATTATGTGATAAGTACCAGCGTTTACATTATTAAAAACATTAAATGGTTGATAGGTATAGCCATTATCTATTGAATAAACATACGGAGCCTGCCCGCCGACACCAATAATATTTAACACAGCACCGCTATTTGTACAGTCTAATTCTTTAACAATAGCTGCAACTGCACTTAAAGGAGGCAAAACATTTGCAGCTACCACTGTTTCGCAACCTGCAGCATCTCTTACAATTATATTGTGATTACCAGGATTTAAATTTGGAAAAATATTATTCGTTTGAGGAACAGCGCCGTCTAAAGAATACACATAGGGAGCAGTTCCACCAACAACAGTAGTAATGATCGTATTTTGGTTTAAAATCGCAGCTGTTGCAAGTAATGCGTTTGGCTCTGTAATGGTATGATTAATTGTAACATCCGGACAAACATTATCTGGACTTTTTACTTTTATAGTGTAAACGCCAGCAGGGAGATTGTTGTAATAATTATTACTTGTAAAAGCGCCACCGTTTATAGAATATTGATAAGAGCTGTATTCTCCAGAAACATTAACAGTCAATGAAGTTCTATCTCCTTTACAGAGTATTGGTAGATTAGAAGCCGTTACAGTCAAAGGCTTAAATACAGTCAGATTAAAATAATTGGTTGTAATAGTTCCATTATTGTCAATTCTGCCATAAATTTTTGAAATGCCTGCAGCTCCAATATATGTTGTTGGATTTGCAATTACATTTGTATTATTTAATGCATCATCAAGACTTAAAAAATAACTTACACTTGTTTCAACAGGATCTAAGTTACCAATAAAATCGGCTTTAAGATTTGTTAAATTAAAAGGAACATCACTACAAGTTGTGATAGAAGTTACTTGGGCATAAAAAATAGAGGTAAACAATAAAAGAAAACAGAGTAGAGTTTTTTTCATAGTATCAGATTTGTTAAAATGGTACAACAAATATAATACTATAAATATTGTTAAAATTACGGTTTCTCGTAAAAGGTAAGTTAATATTCTATTTCAAATACAAATAATGATTGTAATAATCAATAATAGCTTTTCCTTCCAGCAAAACATCAGCACCAATAATGCCGTGAACAGGTTTTGCTTTATAAGATTCTAAAGCTTCGTTAACGTGCGAAAGATCAAAAATTACAATACTAAAATCTTTATTTTTCCAGCTTCCGATTTTCAAAATGTTATTGGCCGAAATCTGAGTTTCCATGCCCGTTCCGCCAGCGCCGGAAGCTTTGGTTTTAGATTTTTTTGCCTGCAATTCAAAATGTTCAATACTTTCAAATCCTATACAAGTATTAGAAGCGCCTGTATCTAAAATAAAACTTCCGGAAACGCCATTGATTTTTGCCTTAATAGACAAATGCTGGGTTTTAGTAATTTTAAATTTTATTTTTCGGTATTGTTCTTTTTTGAGGACTTTTTGAAGTTTTTCCATTTTTGATAACGATTGAATATCAAAAATAAACCAATTACAGCCAATAAACTAATGATATATACGATATAATTTGAAGATTTTTCGGGTGGCGTAATACTTCCGTAATACACAAAAGCACTCCAGTAATAAGGTGATTTTTTAGCATTTGGAATATCGGAATCTTTCAAAAAATCACGTTTTGCATTGGCATTTGCTTCAAAATAAGATTGATTGCTTTTAATGTTTTTATAAAAATCATTCATAAAAATATAAGTTGTAAAATCATTAACCTTCCATAACGAAAACAATAAATTCTGAGCGCCGGCAAACTGAAAACCTCGTGCAACACTCATTGCGCCTTCCGCTTTATAGAGTTTTCCAATTCCAGTTTCGCAGGCACTTAAAACTACCAAATCAGGTTTTAGATTTAAATTATACAATTCTGAATATAAGATTTCCTGATCGTAAAATTTGATGCTCGCAGGCGTTTCCAAATCGCCCGAAGAAGCATGCGTACTCAAATGTATGATAGAATAATTAGCAGCATTATTTTTAAAATTAGAAAAAGTCGCATTTTGGTTTTCGAAATACTGACCATCAAATTTTTTCTTTATAGACTGCAATTCATTCTTAGAGAAAGTCAAAGCAAAATCTGTTTTTTCGAAAATGGGAAAAACACCCAAAACCGTTTTTTTAGTTTTAGAAAATGGAACTGAATTCAGATAAAAAGAAGCCGAATTATTATAAGCAACATTAAAATCATTCAATAAATAATGCATTTTTGCAAAATTGGTAGTGTTGGACTGCTTTGTGATTAAAGCTTCAAAAGGAAGGAAATTTAAAATACCATCTGGAATAATTACAAGATTTTTATAATGCAATTTTTTCGGCAGTCTCAAAATACCAGAAGCGAGAAAAGCTGTTTTATTATAGTATTGAGGATCATTTGTAATAGTATTGGCATTGCTAAAAAGAGAAACAAACCCAAGTACAGGCTCTAAATACATAGGGGCGTTGTACAATAATTTTACTGAAATAGAATTGTTTTGTATCGTAAAAGCATAAGTTGTTTTTTTACCCCAAAAATAGTTAACCATTACAGCATTGTCATTTTCTAATTTGGCGTATAATTTTTGTAAATCAAATTCAGTGTTGCTTTCCTTTGCCTTATTATTTTTATCTTTTTTCAGCAGCAACATCAATTCATTTTGTTTTTGAATAGCTTCGTTAATTTTAGAAATATCGGCCAATTCCCGTTTTTGCTGTTCTTTTACAATAATAGTATTCCAATTTTGAAGCTGTTGTAAAATGAGTTTTTCTTCTCTAGAAAGATTTTTAGTCTCGCTGAGGTGATCTTTTAAAACCACCGATTTTGTTTGCTCCGAAAGTAAAAAAGCACTTTCTAAATAACTCATTTTTTTATCCTTTTGATAAAGAGAAAGATAAATATCGATGCATTTTTCGGTTCGGTTTCGGTTCCTGATTTGAGTTACAATTTTAGAATTTTCATAAACCAAAAGCGATTGAAACAAATCTTCGATATAAAATGAAAGCGTATAACTTTTTAAAGCATTTTGAGGTTGGTTTTGTGCCAGATAAATTTCGGCCTGTAAATCTAAAACATCCAATAAAATAGTTTCTGCATAAAGAGAATTTTGGTCTGGAAGAATATTTTTTGCGTTTGAATACTTTGGAAGAAGCGTTTTAAAAACAAATTGAATATTTTGATTTGCATCTGCTGTATTTCCTTGTTTAAATGCAAGAAGCGCAATCTCATAATAGAATTGAGCTGTTTTTCGAGGTTCCTGATTTTTGATTTTACTAAATTCTGTTTGCGCTTTTTTAAAATATTCAGAAGCCGCTTTATAATCTTGAAGTTGCAGTTTTAGTTTGGCTAAATTTCGATACGAGTTAGATAACGTTTCCGTTTGTGATTTATCATTTTTTAATAATGAAATCGCTTTCAAAAAAGAACTTTCTGTTAATTCATAAACATCTACTTTGCTGTAGGGACTGCCAATAGTTAAAAAATAATTGGTTCCTAAATTATTCAATAAAATACCTTTCTGAGAAGAAGTCAGTTTTTCAGTTTGAATGGTTTTTTCGATTAAATCAATTGCTTTATAGATATTTCCTGTATTCTGATATACATTCGATAAATTAAGAATCGCGGCCACTTTCTGCGGTTCATTTTTCTCCAGATTAGCAATAAAATAATATTGTTTTATCGTGTTTTCTGCATTGTCGTAATCGCCAATAATTGTATATAAATTGCCTAAAGGTTTCAGGCAATATTCAATAATATCATAATTTTTTAATTTGTTTTTTTGATACAGCTGCCAGGCTTTTTCGTAGCTTTTTATAGCATTTTCAGATTGACCAAATTGATTTTCAAAATAGGCTTTGTTACAATTTAAAACCACAATTGCCAAAAGTTCGTCTTTAGATTTTGGTTTAGCGCTTTTCCAGAAATCAGCTTCTTCTTTGGCAAGATTTTGTAACGCTTCCGCGGAAGGATTCTCAGTAAAAACATCAATCGCATTATATATTTTATCTTCTGGAGCAATCGGTTTCTGCCCGAAAATATTCAGAGTTAAGAAGAGAAAAATTACACCATATAAGTTATGTAAGGTCATATAAAATAGTGCGATAATGTAAAACTTCAAAAAAGAGCATATAATTAGACTTAAAGTACAACTAAAATGAACTTATATAACTTATATGGTTTAAAATTTTTCTTAAAACTTCCAAATTCCATAAAACTGAAAATAATTAAAATTCTGTTCAAAATTAATTACATATCGTGCGCCCAAGCTCGGACCAATTCGCGCTGCACCAACAGTTAAATCAAGTAAAAATCCTGTTTTAAAACCAGTAAAAGAATCTTTAATAGAGTTAGATTTTTCTTCTGTATTAATTATAAATTTATCAGAATCACCCTCAAAAGTCTCAATTTTTATACTTTGGTTCTGTTCCTGCGAAACATTAAAATTGGCCTGCAAACCTGCACCAACACCAATATAATTATTAATGTTATAGCGAATAAGAACCGGAACTTCCCAATTTACACTTTTGTTTTCGGTGCTAGTTGTAGTTCGCTGCCTTTGTTTTACGCCATTTGCATTGACAATAACATCGTTTACAATAGTAGTTGCACTATCATATTTATTTAAGCTATTTACCCATTCTGCCTGCCAATAAAAGCGATACGATTTAAAAGGCGAAACCGTCGCACCAACAAAATAACTTGTAGAGTTATCTAAATCAGGGTACAAATTATAACCTGCTTTTGCGCCAATCGAGATTCCGGGCAAAAATCGGGTAGTAGCATAATTGGTAATAATAGGTTCGTTTTTATCGAAAATAATTGCAGTTCGGCTTCGGGTTTTTACTTTGTGAAAATCTTCAGCAAACTTCATTGAATATTTTACAAAACCTTTTGTGCTGTCTTTTTCGTGTACATTTTTCTGCTCACTTCCGGGCAGGTAAATATTTTTGAAAGTAAAGAAAATCTGTTTTTGTTTGATAATAGTATCCAGACAGCTTACGGTTGGTTCTTCGCCTTTTGGGCAAATCGGACATTCTGGATACATACTTTCTACCTTAAATGTTTTCTTGTCAAACATATCGGGAATATCAGTTTCCAGACGAATCATTCTCGCTGGCCCTTTGCCGTTATTCTGGAAACGGGTTTTAAAATTTATCCTCTTAAAGCGCACCAATCTGTAATTCATAAAACTTCCATTAGAGCCCATTTTATTGGGATCGTGAGAAGTTACAATTTCCATTTCGAGGTTTTTTACTTTATGATTTTTAAAACTTCTATTCGGAACAAAAATGCCGCGCATCGTAACCGTCGCGCTTGTATCTTTTATCATTTCCGGAGTTGTTTTAAAAGTATAAAATACATTTCGGGTTTCACTCGGATTGGCATCATCAAACTCCAAAACAGAAACATTATGATACGTTTTATGAGCGTCTAATAACGAAGCATCCAAATCTTCTTCGGTCGTTGTGTTTCTGTATTTTTTGGTTTTAAAATTACTTTCGGCAGAAGCCAGATAAGACTTTGTATCGTCAAGATCATCAACAGAAGCAACTGTATTTTCTTTTACTTCGCGTTCGTTGGCATAGGTTCTAAAATCGACCAATTCAAAATTATTATTCTTAAATTGCTTTTCATTATAAAACAAATAAAGCTTCCCGCTCGCCACATAATTTTCTAAATTCTGATAACTTACTACAACTACCATTTCCTGATCTGGAATTGGATCGCAGTTTTTTAAAATCGAAAATCCATTTTGATCCGCAATCGAAGCAATATCTTTATAATTAGTATCCGTAATATCATTTACAGCGACTTTTTTTGGACGTGTTGCCGGAGGTTTTCCGTTATCGTAATTGTTGGTTACGGCAAGTCTTGTGGTGTAAGTTCCTTTGTTTTTATAAACATGTTTTGGCTCCGCTTCTTTGCTGTAATGACCGTCGCCAAGTTCCCATAAATAAGAATAACTTGGTTTTGGCGCGCCCGCAATCGGAATCAGAGGCGGTGTTTCTGGTTTAAAAGAAACCTGATTTCCGTTCTGATTGTAAATAATATTGGCTCTTCGGGTTATGGTGTCTTTTACTTTGGTTTGTCCTATTGAAAAAATAGAAAATAGAAGAAAGAAAATAGACAGTTGTGGTTTCATAACTAGACAGTTTTGGGTCTTAAAATCATGAAAATGAATTTAAAACAGGATTAAATGTAAAAAAAAGCGGTGAGCAAATCACCACTTTTTCTCAAAAAAGTATTTATAAGTTACTGAATAGCATTGATTGCTGCTACCAGTTGAGCTTCTGTACCGACTGTTGTTTCGGCAAGAGAGAAAGTATAAATATCGTTGGCAGCAACCGTAACTGCTTTGATAGCATAACGCCATTGGCCATTATCTTCGGTTGCAAAAATCACGTGGCATTTTAATCCAATCGGGATTTGTCCGTAGTGCTCGCTAAACAATCCAGCAGCGGTATAAGTATCTAATTTTGCCAAAGCATTTGTTCCTTCACCATCATAAGACAAATAAATAGCACTATTCGTATTATCATAACCGTCAGGGGCATCTGCAAGAATAGTCGTTTTAGGTCTTGGATCGCTGTAAAAACGGTCAACATTTGTCCATCCAAAATTTCCAAAAGTCACATAATAATTATTTCCTTCACCTTGTACGCCGCCTTTTCCGTTCGCTCCATCAGCACCAGCTTTTGCTTCTCTCCAAGCTAATTCTCCGGCATCGTCGATCGCACCAGTCCATAAAGTCATCGTGTTATCAACACCATCTGTAAGAGCTGCAGGAACAAGCATATTCATTGAGCAGGAAGCCTGAAGTTCAACACCGCCCTGAGTAGCTTTAATAAAGAATTCACCGCCAGAAATCAATAAGTTTTTCTTTCCGTCTGCCGTAACTCCCATAGTTGGTTTGTTGGTAACCAGCATATTTCCTTTATCAAAAAGTTCGATATATTCAATATCAATTGCTCCTGTTACTGCAGCTCCGTTTTTAGTCAAACAGCTTGCGTTGATGTTTACTTTTACTCCTTTTGCAGATGTAAATGAAATCACACCACTTACAGGAGATACAGTAAAGTTTTGTGTATTTCTTTTTACTCCTTTTTCGCTGATACTTTTAAAAGCTGCGCTGGTAGGAGGCAAAACCAAATTGTTGTCGTCACCATCGCTGTTGTCGCAGCTTATTAAAGTTGTCGTTATTGCTAATAATAAAAGTCCGATTGATTTAAAATTTGTTTTCATGATATTCAGTTTTAATAGTTAAATTTTAATAGATGTTAATTGCGGAGAAATTGTTACCCCTGTTTTTATTTTATTTAAGTTTTATATAAGTAGATCAACTGCGGTTAAAATTTGTTACCCCACTTTTTTATTTTTTTTCAATTTATTTTTGAAAGGCATTTATCTTCAAAAAGATTTCCGTCTTCGTCTACCGCAACCAAAATGTTTTTTTTATGCGAATGCGCCACGATAAGATAAATCCAGACCAAAGCCCAAAGTCCCAGCGTTATAAAAGTGATAAAAAGATGAAGCGGATGATTGATGGCTTTTTTTTCTTTCGATAAAACCACATAAGGTAACTTGTCGTTCTGCTCTGTAATTACAAAACCATTTCTGATTTTCGTAGAAAGCATTTTCTGAAACTGATCCAGATTTTTGTCGTCTATAAATTGATAACTTTCCATTTCTCTTAATTTTTTAATGATTTTAAAAGATTTTACCAGTATATCAACTTGATTTGTTAATTGTTACCCCTTAATTTGAAATTTATTTAAGATTCTTTTCTAAATTAGCTACAAAAAGTTTTTTATGAGCCAAAGTAAAATTCATCCTGATCAAATTTATATAGAAGGACTTGCTGCAAATGATTCAGCAATTATCCAGTCCATTTATAAAAAATATGTTCCCAAAGTGGTTTTTTTCATCATGAACAATTCTGGAGACAAAGATCAGGCGCAAGATGTGGTTCAGGAAATCATGATTTTACTTTTTAATCAGGCCAAAGCCAATAAACTGCAGCTCACTTGTCCTTTTGATGCGTACTTTTTTTTACTCTGCAAAAGAAAATGGCTTAATGAATTTAAAAAATCTTCTAATAAAGGGGTAACAATTACAGAAGACATTGTATCTATGAATGAATCTGCATTGGAATTAATTGCTCACACCGAAGAATTTGATGAGAAACAACAGCTTTTTGACACCATGTTTCAGAAATTGGGAGACAAATGCCAGGAATTACTAAAGTTGAGTTTTAGCATTAAATCGATGGAAGAAGTTGCCGAAAAACTAAACGTGACTTACGGATATGTTCGTAAAAAGAAATCGTTATGCATTGGCCAGTTAACACAGTGGATTCAGGAAACGAAAAACTTTAAATCATTAAAAAAATAATTAGTCATGAACGAAGAACGCTATATATTATTCGACCAATATCTTCAAAGCGAAATGACTGTTGATGAAAGAATTGCTTTTGAAAAACAATTATCTGAAGACGCAGCAATGGCTTCAGAATTGGAAACCTTCAAAGAAGTGCATTTTCAGTTAGAAAACAGATTCGGTCATGAAGAGGAAAGAGAAGCGTTCGTAGAAAATCTAACCAGAATATCCGACAATCATTTCAATAAAAACAAATCAAAAGTGGTGTTGCTTAAACCGTGGTATTATGCGGTTGCAGCATCTATAGCTGTTCTGGCAGGATTGTTCTTTTTTGATTACAATCAGAATCCAAATTTTGGAGATTATAACCATCCCGAAAAAGCTTATTTTACAGAAAGAGGAGAAGTTTCTGTAACCTTAAAACAAGCCGAAAAAGCCTTCAATAAGAAAAAATATGAAGAAGCAATTCCGCTTTTTGAAGCCATTTTAAAACAAGTTAAGACACCCGAAATACAATATTTTTATGGCGTTTCACTTTTAGAAGAAGATCAATATAAAAAAGCAGAAACTATTTTTATAGAACTAAAAGCAGGAACATCTGCATACAAAGAAAAAGCAGTTTGGAATCTTGCCTTATCAAAACTAAAACAAAAAGATTATAAAGGCTGTAAAGAAATCCTGCAGACCATTTCTGAGGATTACGAAAATTACGATGAAGTACAGCAATTGCTTGATGAATTAGATTAAAAAAAGTTGTTATTAAAATTAAAACGAGGAATCTCTTAATTGATGTTCCTCGTTTTTTTGTTTCTAATGTAGATAAAGTTGTCATTGCGAGGAACGAAGCAACCTCACTAATATTGATACAAAGTTTGATTTTGTAAATGTGATTTCTTCGTTCCTCGCAATGACAAACGGTGTATGTTTTGTCGTAAAATACATCGATATTAAAATTTAATATTTACATTCGGCAAACCAAAAAACAAACCACAAGCCTAAAAATGAAAAAAATTACCCTATTACTACTTCTCACATTTTCTCAAATTGTATTATCAAATCCCAAAATAACCGAAACCGAAAAACTTACCGCTACTTGCAAAATATGGGGTTTCCTAAAATACTATCATCCTAAGGTGGCCAAAGGAGATTTTAACTGGGACCAGCAGTTACTTGATGTTTTACCAAAAATAGAACAAGCACAAACTAAAGAAGAGTTTTCTTTAATAATGACAAACTGGATAGATTCTTTGGGAGAAGTTCCGGTGATTGCTCCAATTATTCCACAGAAAGGTGTTGAATATTTTGATAAAAACTTCGATTTGTCGTGGATCAACAGCAACAAATTGTTTTCAAAAAATCTTTCGAAAAAATTGAGATTTATAGAACAAAACAGATTTCAAACCGATGAAGAAATCGGACCAGACTTTAGACCGTTTAAAAATGGAAATTATTTTGATCTTACCTTTGATAATAAACAATCTAGAATTGTAACGCTGTTTATGTATTGGAATTTGATTGAGTATTTTTTTTCATATAAATATGTAATGGATCAGAAATGGGACATCACTTTAGAAAAAACAATTCCTCTAGTACTTGATGCTAAAAATGAAGACGATTTTTACACAGCAATGAGAAAAGCAGCATCTAAGCTCAATGATAGTCATGTAGAATTTTATATATATAAGTATAGTAAATTTGATGAGGACAGAAAATATTTTCCCGCAGACTGCAAAATTATGGATAACAAAATGGTTGTTACAAAGATTTTAGCAGACAGTCTGGCTCAGTCCGATGATATAAAAGTGGGAGACGTAATTACAAAAATTAACGACAAAACAATTAAAGATCTCATTGCAGAATACAGGGATTTATTTACTGCTTCAAATGAGCCTTCACTTTTAGATAAGCTTATTAAAAAATTTCTAATTAGCAATTCGGACAACGTAAATGTTGAGTTTTTAAAAGACGGCAAATACACAACAAAAGCAATGACGTGGTATGATTATCATGATTCTCATCGTAATGAATTTAAAAGAGGACCAAAGAAGAAAAAAAAGGAAAAATTTAAAGTTTTAGACAACAATATTGGGTATGTAGATATGGGAATTCTAAAAATTGAAAATGTTCCGGATATGATTGAATCGCTAAAAGCCACCAAAGCAATTGTATTTGATTTAAGAAATTATCCCCGAGGTACTTATGATGATATTGCCAAGTTCCTAAATGCTCACGAAGAAAAATTTGCAATTTATACCTATCCAGATTTTAGTTATCCTGGAAGATTTAAATGGACAGAAGGATCATCGGGAGGTACAGAAAATAAGGATAATTACAAAGGAAAAGTAATTGTTCTTCTTAATGAAGAATCTTTAAGCCAATCAGAATGGACAGCAATGTGCTTTCAAACTGCCGGAAATACAACCATTATTGGAAGCCAAACTGCAGGTGCTGATGGAAATGTAATTGAACTTGATTTGAAACAATTTCATACAAGATACACAGGAATTGGAGTTTATTATCCTGATAAACGCGAAACACAAAGAATAGGAATTGTTCCGGATATCGAAGTTAAACCAACCATAAAAGGAATTCAGGAAGGCAGAGATGAGGTTTTAGAACGTGCTTTATTATTTATTGAGTCTGGGAAATAAGTAAAAAATTTGGTCCTTGATAAACAATTTCAACCTTTGTCAAAGTTTTAAACTTTGACAAAGGTTTGTGCGTCATAGTCATTGCGAGGAACGAAGCAATCTCACTATGCTTACACGAAGTTTGATTTTTTTAATGCGATTACTTCATTCCTCGCAATGACATTCAGTGTAGAAAACAATAATAAAAATCCGTTTAAATCCGCGTCATCAACGTTCTATAAAAAGCATCATTGTAAAAGTCCTTATTATTATCGTAATTTTGCTTTTTTTAAAATTAGACCATTGAAACCTACTATAACAATTACCGATACACACACGCATTTATATTCTGAAGAATTTGATCAGGATCGTAACGAAATGATGCAGCGTGCAATAGATGCAGGAGTAACCCGTTTTTTTATTCCGGCAATTGATGCCGCAGCAACGCAATCCATGTATGATTTAGAGAAAGATTATCCCGAAAATGTATTCCTCATGATGGGTTTGCATCCCACTTACGTGAAAGATAATTACCTGGACGAATTAAAACATGTTGAAACCGAATTGGCCAAAAGAAAATTCTACGCTGTTGGCGAGATCGGAATCGATTTGTATTGGGATAAAACGCATTTAAAAGAACAGCAAATCGCTTTTAGAAGACAAATTCAGCTGGCAAAACAATACCAATTACCCATCGTAATTCATTGTCGTGAAGCCTTTGATGAAATCTTCGAAATATTAGAAGAAGAAAAATCTGAAGATTTGTTTGGGATTTTTCATTGTTTTTCCGGAACTTTAATACAAGCGCAGCAAGCAATTTCATATAATATGAAATTAGGAATCGGTGGTGTAGTAACCTTCAAGAACGGAAAAATCGATCAGTTTATGAATCAAATCGATTTAAAACATATCGTTTTAGAAACCGATTCACCTTATCTGGCGCCAATTCCGTACCGCGGAAAAAGAAATGAGAGCAGTTATTTGGTAAATGTAATTGCGAAGCTGGCAGATATATATGACGTTTCTGAAGAAGAAATCGCTTCAAGAACCACTCAGAATTCCAAAGATGTTTTTGGGATTTAACTATCGCCTTACAATACTTTAGTTTTTTTTTTGTTCTTTTGCCCACTAAAATTGATATTAATGCAGAGATTTGATGCCATTCGACCGTTTTATGATTCAGAAATAAATGAAGCACTTCATGGTGTAGTCAATCATCCGATGATGAAAGCCATGATGAATTTTACTTTTCCGGAATTAGAGGATGATGCTTGGAAAGAACAACTTAAGAAAACACACTCGATTCGTGATTTTCAATGCAATTTTATCTATAATACCATTCAAAAAGTACTCGAAAGAAGTTCTGAAGGACTTACTACATCGGGTTTTGAAAAACTAGAGCCCAATACTTCTTATTTATTTGTTTCGAATCACAGAGACATATTATTAGATACTACACTTTTAAATGTTTGCTTATTCGAACATGGTTTGGTAATGACAGCTTCTGCAATTGGAGACAATCTGGTTAAAAAAGCATTTTTAAGCACACTGGCAAAACTAAATAGAAACTTTTTGGTTTTAAGAGGTTTAACGCCAAGAGAAATGTTACAGAGTTCTAAATTATTAGCAGAATACATGGGGCAGTTACTGCTTCGCGAAAATCGTTCGGTTTGGATTGCACAAAGAGAAGGACGTACTAAAGACGGAAATGACGAAACCAATCCAGGAGTTTTAAAAATGATCGGAATGGGTTCTGATGAAGCCAATTTAATGGATTATTTTAAGAAAATAAAAATTGTTCCGGTTTCTATTTCGTACGAATACGATCCTACAGATGTTTTGAAAATGCCGCAATTAATGGCAGAAGCAAACAACGAAGTTTATATTAAAGAAAAAAACGAAGATTTCATGACCATTTTAAGTGGTATCATGGGAACTAAAAAAAGAATACATATTTCTGTTGGTGATGTTTTAAACACAGAAATTGACCAAATTGTGGCCGAAAATGACAATGCAAATAAGCAGATTCAGGCTTTGGCACAAGTAATTGATGATACTATTTTAAAGAATTACCAATTATGGCCGACAAATTTTATTGCGTACGATATCTTAAACGAAACCAATAAGTTTGCTCATTTATACAAAGACAGCGAGAAATCATTGTTTGAGCGTCGTTTAGAAATGAGAATTGGCAGCGATAATCCTGTTACAAGACTAGGATTTTTATCCATGTATGCCAATCCTGTAGTCAATAAATTAAAATACCAAGATGTCATCTAAAGCCAAAATACTTTTAATTTATACCGGAGGAACAATCGGTATGAGTAAAGATTTTGAGACGGGAGCGCTCAAAGCTTTCAACTTTAGTAAATTATTGCAAAAAATTCCCGAGTTAAAACAATTGGATTGTGAAATCGAAACGATTTCTTTTGAAGATCCAATCGATTCCTCAAATATGAATCCCGAAATGTGGACAAAAATTGCCACAATTATCGAGGATCATTACACCCTTTTTGATGGTTTTGTTGTTTTACACGGATCAGATACAATGTCGTATTCTGCATCGGCATTGAGTTTTATGCTGGAGAATTTAGCGAAACCTATCATTTTTACAGGATCACAATTACCAATTGGTGATTTGCGTACCGATGCTAAAGAAAACCTTATTACAGCGATTCAGATTGCATCACTTCAGGAAAACGGAAAACCTGTAATTCACGAAGTTTGTTTGTATTTTGAATATAAATTATACCGCGGAAACCGAACCTCAAAAGTAAATGCAGAACATTTTAGAGCTTTTACAGCGCCAAATTATCCAGAATTGGTAGAATCTGGCGTTCATCTTACTTTAAATTCTCATTTATTCCTCCCGATAAAAACCGATGCTAAATTGATTGTTCACAAGAATTTAGACAATCACGTAGCCATTGTAAAAATGTTTCCCGGAATGAGCGAAACTGTTTTAGGATCAATTTTGGCAATTCCAAACTTAAGAGGAATTGTTCTGGAAACCTACGGCTCTGGAAACGCACCAACGGAAGCTTGGTTTTTAAACCTAATTCAGAAAGGAATTCAGTCAGGTTTACATATTGTAAACGTAACACAATGCTCTGGCGGAAGCGTAAATATGGGACAATACGAAACCAGTACTGTTTTGAAAGAATTAGGCGTAATCTCAGGAAAAGACATTACAACCGAAGCTGCAATTACAAAACTAATGTATTTGCTTGGTCATCAAATAGAAGCAAAAAATTTCAAAACTATTTTTGAAACTGCTTTGCGTGGGGAGATTTCGTAGAATCTAAATTTTACCATATAAGTTATATAAGGTCATTTTAGTTTAAGTATAAAACTAACTTATAATTTCTTATATAACTTATATGGTGGAATTTAAAATTTGGAATTTCTATACTCAACCGGACAACTCTCCAATTCTTCAACAGTTTTTTGATTTTTGTAATACACATAAGCAATCACAGAAATAATACAAATTACACCCTGAATCGCAACCGTAGTTCGTACGCCAAGCGAGTGAGAAACATATCCAATAATCAAACTTCCCACAGGAATCATTCCCTGATACGCCATCATATAATAACTAATACTTCTGGAACGCATATTTACAGTACTTTGTGTCTGAATGTAAATATTAATAGATGAGGTTTGTCCCATCATTCCGATACCGCTCAAAGTCATACAAACAAGCGTTACGGTCAAACTGCTGGAAACCGCTAAAATGATAATACTTAAGCCCAATAATAAACTAGCCGAAATCATTATTTTATTCATGTTATTGGCTGATTTTAAGTTAGCAAGATAAACAGCAGCAATAACAGAACCAATTCCGGCAGCACTTTCAAACCAGCTAAAAGTCTGTGCGTTACCGCTAAAAATATCTTTCGCAAAAACCGGCATCAAAGTATTAAAAGAAATCACAAACATACTGCTGCAAGTTAGCATAAGAAGCATTCTTGCCATTTCGGTTTCTTTTTTAATATAATCAAAACCTTCAATAAGATCTTCCAGCATATTGAGTTTGTTTTCGGTTTTGATGTGTTTTGGAATTCTCATCATAAAAAGCGAAATCAAAACTGGAATATAACTCACAAAATTCCCGATAAAACAAATGTCTTCACCATATTGGTGCAAAATAATACCCGCCAAAGCAGGACCGGCAATTCGGGCAAAATTATTCATTGTAGAATTCAGCGCCACCGCATTCGCAAGATCTTCTTTGTCGTTTACAATATCAATCATCATAGTTTGGCGGCAAGTCATATCAAAAGCATTGATAATTCCCTGAATTAAACTCAGCGCCAGAATAAAATTGATGTTATATATTTTAAGATAAATCAGGAAAGCCAAACTTCCGGCTTGCAGCATCGCCAAAGACTGAAGTACAATCATGGCGCGGTGTTTATCATAACGACCAATAATACTTCCTGCCAATGGTGCTAAAAATAAGGAGGGAATCATACTTAAAAAAGTCGCCAATCCCAGTAAAAATACAGAACCTGTTATGCTGTAAACCATCCAGCTTACGGCTGTTTTCTGAAGCCATGTTCCGATAACAGAAACAGACTGACCGGAAAAGAATAACTTGAAATTTCTTGATTTTAACGCTTTAAACATAACCTTAAATATTTAATACAAAGGTCGGAATTATGATTTCATTAGAAAAATTAATAATTTTACTTATAATAAGTATTAAAACTTATCAATATGGAAATCTATCAACTGCAATATTTTATAAAAACGGCTGAAGTACTTCACTTTACAAAAGCAGCCGAACTCTGTTTTGTAACGCAATCCGGACTTTCGCAGCAAATTAAAAAACTTGAAGAAGAACTCGGAATGCCTTTGTTTAAAAGGATCGGAAAAAAAGTACAGCTTACAGAAGCCGGATCGGTTTTCCTGATTCACGCCAAACAAGTTTTGGAAAATGTAGAAAACGGAAAACAGGCAATCGAAGATTTAAACGAAATGATTGGCGGTGAACTCCGAATTGGCGTAACCTATATTTTTGGACTTTTGATTCTTCCCGTAATCAATACGTTTGCAAAGAGATATCAAAACTTAAAAATTGTTGTAGAATATGGAACTACAGAAGCTTTAGAACAAAAATTATTGACCAATGAGTTAGATTTGGTTTTGGTTATTTCGTCGCATGAAATTAATCTTCCCGTACAAAAAGTACCCTTGTTTACTTCACAGATGGTTATGGCAGTTTCAAAATCGCATCCTCTGGCCGCTTTAGATAAAATAGCCTTCAAGAAAATAGAAGAAATTCCGCTTGTTTTGCCGGGAAAAGGCTCTAATTCGAGAGAATTTGTCGAAGATTTATTCGCCAAAAATAAAATGACGCCTAAAATTTCGATAGAATTAAACTCTATTCATGCCTTATTGCAAATGGTGCAGGACAGCGATTGGGCAACCATAGTTGCAGAAAAAGCCCTAAAAGGCTGGGATAACCTGAGAGGAATCCAGATTACAGGAGTCCCAACGAGAAGAGATTCGTTTATGCTCACGATTGGCGGTTATCAAAAAAAGGCCGTAAAATTGTTTATGGAAGAATTTAGAAAAAGCATTTAAAGGAATGTGAGATTTTACTTTTGTAACTCAGATTTTTTTGTGTTATTTGCAAACCCAAATAGAGAGGTGTCCGAGTGGTTTAAGGAGCTAGCCTGGAAAGCTAGTATATGGGCAACTGTATCGAGGGTTCGAATCCCTTCCTCTCTGCAAAATAAAGTCCCATATTTCATGAAAATGAAATATGGGACTTTTTGTTTTTTAATCAGTTTCTTATCGTGAGAATATATTTACGTTTGCTTTTTGCTTTAATTAGAAAATAAGTTTTTACATTTATTATCCCTAATCAAAAAACAAACCCTATGTCAAAATCAGAAAAAGCGCTGGGATCTTTAATAACCTACGAACAAACAGGCGATATTGCTTTAAAAAATCAGAATACTTTACGCAAAATTGTAGGCACTTTGGGTATGTTACTGCCGTTGTTTTTGTTTCTTACTCTTTATATAGACAGTAATTTTGTGGCGATTTTGCCCTCAATAAGTCATTATTATTTTACTCGTGCAAGCGGTGTTTTTGTTATTATAGTCAGTATGCTTTCCGTTTTTTTATTAATCTATAAAGGCGAAGCACCGAGAGATTTTTATACTTCGGCGATTGCTGGTTTTTCTTCGTTATTGTTATTGCTTTTTCCAACAGATAATCTTCCAGAAAGTTTCAAAGTGATAAGTGTTACGACCTTAAGAGTTAGTGATTTTAGAATGTATTTTCATTTTGCATGCGCTGCTATTTTTCTTTTAGCACTGGCTTATATGTCTGCTTTTTTGTTTACAAAATCAGATTGTCCTGTTGAACAAAGAAGCAAAAGAAAAAAGATAAGAAATCGAATTTATAGATGCTGTGCTACTATAATTGTATTGTCGATATTAATTATTGGCCTTTCGAAAATCTTGTTTCCAAATTTTTACGACAATTATCCGATTACTTTTTGGATGGAAGTATTGGCAGTTGAGGCTTTTGGTTTTTCATGGTTAACGAAAGGAAAAGCTATATTAGAAGATAAATAGATTGATATTTTTCTATCCTCATCCGCTAGCGCGAGCGTCCCGCTCGTGACCGCAATCAAAGTAAAGGTATATTGTTCTGAAATATGTAAACTTATTTCAAGACGAGACAAAAATGCGGGCACGAGCGGGACGCTCGCGCTAGCTAAATATTGTTTAAAAACAAAAAGAGATCTAAATAAGATTTATAAATAATTTTACCTAAAGAATGTTTGTATAACTATTTAAAAATTAAACAGTTAATCTTGTTATTGGGTTTGAATTTAAAAATAATTTCAAAAAACGTGTAGCAAATCTGTTTTGGATTCGTCTTGATTTAAAATGCCTGAAACTTTCTTATTACGACAATGGCCAATTAGTAAAAAGACATCAGGTATCAATCATCAATCAAATCATCAAATCAATCACAATCATGAAAATATTTTTTTCAAAATCTCTGGTATTTTCTTTTTTAACCGCTTTAATTGGTTTTACAGCAAATTCTCAAACGAAACAATCTGCAGACAGTATAGATGTTTTTCTTAAAGATAAAATGGAAAAACTGCAAATTCCCGGATTACAGCTTACCGTTGTACAACACGGTAAAATTGTAAAAAGCAATAGTTATGGACTTGCAAATATTGAGAATAGCGTTAGCGTGACAAACAAAAGCATGTTTAATATCAATTCTTGTACAAAAGCATTTGTTGGTGTTGCGGTAATGCAGCTTCAGGAAGAAGGAAAACTAAATATTAACGACCCGATTTCAAAATACTTAGAAGATTTGCCGGTCGCGTGGCAAAGTCTAACCATTCAACAATTATTCTCTAATATTTCAGGACTTCCGAACATTATTGATGGAAAAGAAAATTTATTAGCCGATACCGAAAATGGTTCTTGGGAAAAGGTAAAGACATTGCCGATGGAATTTAATACTGGAGATAAATTTCGCTATAATCAGACTGGATATGTTATTATTGGAAAAATTATTAATAAGATAAGCGGTGTACATTTTACTAAATTTATTGAAGAACGTCAGTTTAAAGCAGCTGGAATGAAACAAACTCGTTTTGGAGATTCAAATGATATAATACCTAATTCTGCGGGAGCTTACACTACTCAAGATATTGTTAATGATAGATGGGTTACAACTACTGAAGTGAGAAATAGTTATGCAAAATTTCCAGAATATTTTAGAACTTGTACAGGAATAATTTCTACCTCTGATGAAATTGCAAAATGGATTATTGCACTACAAAACGGAACATTATTAAAAGAAAAATCAAGTTTAGATTTACTTTGGAATCCGGCAATTCTAAACAACGGTCGAATTCGCGGTTTTAATAAATTAGTAAATGGCTACGCAATTGGCTGGCCAACGGTTATAAGAGAAGAACATCCTGCAATTGGGCCAGTCGGCGGTATGAGATCTGCATTTTTTGTTTATCCAAAAGATGATATTTCGATTGTGGTTTTAACCAACCTTCAAGGGGCAAATCCTGAGTTTTTTATTGATGAAATTGGTGGTTATTACATTCCTGAAATGCATGAAGCAAATGGGTTTGGATTATCAGCTTCGGTAAAGAAATTACGAAGAGAATTGATAAAACAAAAATATAATAATGCATTTGAAGTTGCAGAAAACCTAAAAAAGAAGGATACGGCTTTTAATTTGGATGAAAATGAAGTAAATGATTTTGGATACAGATTGTTGGGAGAAGGCAAGCAGACAGAAGCTTTAAAGATTTTTAAACTGAATGTAGATCTTTATCCGCAGAGCGGAAATACTTATGATAGTTATGCAGAAACGCTTGCTAGTTTAGGAAATAAAAAAGAGGCAATTAAAAATTATAAAAAAGCATTTCAATTAAATCCGAAGAATGTGAATGCGCAGGAACAAGCAAAGAAATTAGCAGGTTTATAAGAAACCGTTTTGTCTTTGAATAAACAAACCCTTGTAATTTAACCACAAGGGTTTTTATTTGTTTTATAATTAATCGCTGATTTTCTTGAATTTAGAACCACATCCTTCAAAGCAAGATTTATAAGTTGGTGAAAGATAGATATAGCCTTTTTCTAGTTTATAATTTTCTATAAATGTACCAGCTGGAGATTCTACTTGAGTAGTAAATTCATCGCAGTCGTAATCTAATGTTAATTTATCTGAAACAACAGAATATTTTCCTTTTATGCATTCCGTAAAACGAGTAGATTTAAAAGTTCCATTGGCATTAAACGTATAAGTGTAGCTGTCCTTAACTTTATTCCATTTAAAATTGTCATACTCTTCATAATGTTTCCATGTGCCAACAATATTACTTGTGTCTAGTTTTTTATCATCATTACTGCAACTGGATGTGAGAAAGATTAGAGTTAAAATTAAAATGATTTGTTTCATAATTTAGGTTTTAGTGGTTGGGTTAGTTTTTTGATCTGAAAATAGTATCACATTATAAACAAGATGATTAAATCCTTAAAAGGTTGCGTAAAGATTTTTGTTTAAGGAAGAAAAATAAGATAATTATACCTAAATTAGATTTCAAATTTGAGCATTATTACGCTATGAAATCAATATTATACGCCCTTTTTATTATTTTGTTTTTGTCAGGATGCGCCGGATTTTCGAATAAAATGGTCATGGGAAACAAAAAAACAGTATCAGATTTTAATTTAAAAACATTTGAAGGGCTTTATGCGTTATTTCCCGACAGCAGTTATGATAAGAAAGGGAAACCGCAGCTAATAGAAACATTAGAATCAAAATCGATGTACAATTTGAATTATTTTGTAAAATCTCACAAAGCAAAATATGATTATTCCGAAAGTTATACTGTTGAGCTAAAAGCTGCAGGTCAAAACCGGATGAAATTTATTACACAGAAAGACAACGTTAAAATTGACAGTATAGAATTAGGAGGCGAACTAAAAAAAGACGGATTTTTTTATCTTGATAATACTTACTTAAAAAGTAACGGGGTTCCGTATCTTGCTGGAGGATATACTAATTATAAAACCAGAATTGGATTAACGAAAGACAACGGACTTTTGGTACATTACGCTTATGACAATTCAGGTGCTTTACTCTTTATGTTTTGGGCTGGTTCAACTTATAATCTAGGATATCATTATAAAAAAATCGAGAATAAATGACTAAAATGTATCAGTATCATTTAAGACCGGGTTATAAATCAAAAGAACTTTTAATTGACATTTTTGGAGGAGCAGAAGGCGAAACTTTTAATTCTGATTTGCTAAATGCAATTGTTACGATAAATCCAAAAATGACCGATATTCTGGATTTATGGATGAATGATGAGGTTTTAATAACCTTTGATTCTGATGTTGGCCAATTTACAATTTCTAAAGACATTTGGGGTTTTGCTTTTATAATGGCTGATGGAAATCAGGAAGGTTTAATTCGGATCAGTTCGATTTTAGAAGATTCTGAACTTTTTGAAAAAGTAGAGGTTGATTTTGAAAATTATAAATAAAAACAAAATCCTTGAGACAACTTCTCAAGGATTTAAATAAATTAGCACTATAAATTTATTAATTTATGATCAAGACACATTATAAAGTTCAATTTTGTCTATTTGTTATTTGCTTATTCTTTATTGGTTTAGGAATATTTGACACATTAAATGAGGAACTCAAAACAGGAATGGATCTTTTTAGACAATTTTCTCATTTTGTTCCGTTTATGACGGGTGCAGTTATTTTTGGTAATAATTTGCATTTCAAACGAATGGAGAATTTGAAATCCTAAAATCTTACTCCTGAAGCGCTATTTTTACTTTAGGCAACATTCTCTCCACAAATAGATTATAAGCGCTCTCAGAAGGGTGTAAGCCGTCTGCAGCGACTAAACTAGGGATCTCTAAACCTTTTCTTGTAATATCTGTAATAGAAACAAAAACAATATTGTTGCTGATGCAATAATTTTCGGCAAAAGTGTTGTATTTGTTTATTTCTGAACTTATCCTTTCGCCCTGACCTTGCATTTGAATAGTACCAAAAGGTGTATAAGCATAATCTGGAATTGAAACGACAATTACATTTTTTCTGTCTCCTTTGGCCAGAGCAACTGCTTTGGCAATCAATTCGGGAAATTCCTTTTCGTAAATAGAAAAATCTCTTCCTTGATATTGATTGTTTACACCAATTAACAGCGTAACCAAATCGTATTTTGGATCCGGATTTTCTGTATTTATTGCATTAATCAAATTAGAAGTTGTCCAGCCTGTTTTGGCAATAACTTTTAAGGAAAAAGCAGATGTTGGATAAATTGCTTTTAAAGTGGCTTTTAGCTGCTCTGGAAATCGGCAGGTTTCGCAGACACTTTGACCAATGGTATAACTGTCGCCTAAAGCGAGATAATTTACAGAAGTAGAAATTGGCAATGTAGGAGTTGTTGGCGGAGGCGTTACAACAACTGGTGGTGGTGTAGTAGGATCTGTTGGCATTTCTTCAGAACTGCAGCCTAACGAAAGTATTATAAATAAAAAAGTAACTACTTGTTTGAAATGCGTTTTCATAATCGGGATCAATTAAGTTTCGGGTCATTTTAAACAAATAGTTACGTTAAATAACTTGATTTGGTTTTTACACCATTTCTGTTTTCATCAGAATTTCTTCTTCGATAGCGTTCCAGAGTCCGATTCTTTTTTCTAAAGCCAGAATCGAAATTTCTTCCACTTCTTTCCATTTTTCAGTATCATCTTCGCATAAATCTGTAATCATCTGCATGGCCATTGGTCCGTGCTCGTCAGCATCCAGTTCGATATGTCTTTCAAAATAGTATAGTAATTTGCTTAAATTAGTTTCAGGCAGGTTTTTCTGAAAGTTTTTAAGGATTTCAGTAAACATACTTGGGATAAGATCTTCTCTTCCAAAGGTAAACGCAGCGGCAATTTCGTGTGGTTTTCCTTCCTCAATAACTCTAAAAGTAAAATCTAAAAAAGCTTTTACATCAGGATGCAATGCACTTTGTTTGATGGCTACAAATATGTTATGAAGCGAATTTACTTCAGACAAAAAATTATTAATTCCGTTAGTATCAGCGCCGCAATCTATCATTGCTTCAAGATACATTTCGTAATGACTTTGTCTTCTTCCGTCAATAGTTAAATCTGTTTCTTCTGCCAGGACAATTTCATTGATTAAATATCTGGTTTCAGGATTTTTTGTGGCGAACCAAGGTGTTGTAGTACAGGTAAGTTTGGCTTGTAAAGCTTTTAACAAAGACATAAAATCCCAAACAGCAAAAACATGAGTCTCTAGAAAAGTTCGTAAATCATCAATGTTTTGAATTTTATTGTATAAAGAATGTTTTAAAAGCTGGTCTTTTTGAGGTTGAATGCTATTGTTTATAGTTTCAATATTCATTTTTATAAATTTTGTACAAAGATAAAAAGCTTCTCGGTAAGAAGAAGCTTTTAATATTGTTTTTGTATATTATTTAATAGTTGCCTGTTATTTAAACGCTGGAATTCCAGTTACATCCATTCCTGTAATCAACAAATGAATATCATGAGTTCCTTCGTAAGTAATCACACTTTCTAAATTCATCATGTGGCGCATAATAGAGTATTCGCCTGTAATTCCCATTCCACCCAACATTTGTCTGGCTTCGCGGGCAATATGAATCGCCATATCGACATTATTTCTTTTTGCCATAGAAATCTGAGCCGTTGTTGCTTTTCCTTCGTTTCTTAAAACACCTAAACGCCAGGTTAATAACTGTGCTTTTGTGATTTCGGTTATCATTTCAGCTAATTTTTTTTGTTGTAACTGCGTTCCTCCAATTGGTTTCCCAAACTGAATTCTTTCTTTAGCATAACGCAATGCAGTATCGTAACAATCCATTGCAGCGCCAATTGCGCCCCACGCAATTCCGTAACGTGCAGAATCTAAACAACCAAGCGGAGCACCTAATCCAGATTTGTTTGGTAATAAGTTTTCTTTAGGAACTTTTACATTGTCAAAAATCAATTCTCCGGTTGATGATGCACGAAGCGACCATTTATTATGAGTTTCAGGTGTTGTAAAACCTTCCATACCGCGTTCTACAATTAAACCGTGAATTCTTCCTGTTTCATCTTTAGCCCAAACTACAGCAATATCTGCAAAAGGAGCGTTAGAAATCCACATTTTAGCACCATTTAAAAGATAATGATCGCCCATATCTTTAAAATTAGTAATCATACTTCCAGGATCAGAACCATGATCTGGCTCGGTCAAACCAAAACAACCCATAAATTCACCAGTTGCCAGTTTTGGCAAATATTTCATTCTTTGCTCTTCGTTTCCATATTTCCAAATCGGATACATTACCAAAGAAGATTGTACAGATGAAGTAGATCTTACACCAGAATCACCTCGTTCTATTTCCTGCATAATTAAACCGTAAGAAATTTGGTCTAAGCCTGCTCCGCCATATTCGACCGGAATGTACGGACCAAAACCACCAATTTCTCCAAGTCCTTTTATAATTTGTTTTGGAAATTCTGCTTTTTGAGCGTATTCTTCTATAATAGGAGAAACTTCTCTTTTTACCCATGCACGTGCTGATTCGCGAACTAATTTGTGCTCGTCTGTCAATAAATCGTCAAGGTTGTAATAATCTGGAGCTTGAAATAAGTCTGGTTTCATCTTTGTATGTTTTTAACAAAACAAATTTACGCAATAAAAATATAACAAAACAAGGCTATTTTGTGATATTTTTAAAAGGCTTTCATAAAATTAATAGGATTTTGGCAAATTAAATGTAGTTTATTGATTATTTATGAACTATTTTTGAATTCCAAAAACAAATTAAATGAGGCTGATCATCTCTTTTTTATTTTTACTTGTACTGAATACTACAGCTGCTCAGCCAAAAAAAGAGCTTACAGAGCAGGAGTATTCTGAGTTACAGGATAAAATTCGATTTAGCATGAACTCAGATTTGGATCAAGGTCTCAAATATGCAGATCAAATGCTGCAATCGGAGAATAATAAGCACTTGGCATTTGCCAATGCTGCGGCTTCGTATTTATATCAACTAAAAGGAGATAAAGCAACTTCTGACCTAAAATACGCTTTGGCAATTAAGTATTTAAAAAAAATGCCAGAGTCTGATGAAAAAACAAAATTAAATTCTTATATAAATAATTACAAAGGTCTGACAGAGTGGAAGAGAGGCAATTTTAGCAGGGCTCTCAGCAGTTATCAGGACGGAATAAAACTGTCTGCCAAAATTGGCGATGCTATTCAAATCATAAAATTTAAAAGCAACATTGCGCTGCTTAATGAGGAAGTTGGTAACTATCAACTTTCTATTAGAATTCTGAAACAAAACAACAATTTTCTGGATAAAAATGAAAATTTGTACGAAAAAGATCAATTTCAGAATAGTAAGAGTAACATGTATACCAACTTAGGAAACTCCTATGAAGGTTATTATATGAAAAACCAAACCAAAAGATTCCTGTTAGATTCAGCTGAATATTTCTATAAAAGAGCCATTACATTTTCTCAAAAATTCACAGATAATAAGATTACTGCCAAGTTAAGTCTGGGCAATATCTATTTTATTAAAAATGATTATCAAAATGCAGAGAAAGTATATTATGATATTATTTTTTCTTCTAAGCAAAATAATAATATAGGCATTCTTCAACTTGCAACTTACAATTTGGGAGACTTGTATTTTGCCATGAAAAAATACGATAAAGCTTTAGTTTTTTTTAAAAGAGTTGATTCTCTTGCTGCAAAGGAAAAATTAAAAAATAATAATTTCTTAAAATCAAATTACCTTCAGGCGAAGATTTATAATCTAAAAAATGAACCCGAATTGGCGTATAAACATTCTAAGATTTATCTGGATGCTTACGAACAATTTGAAGGAAAGTTAAGAGATGAGGCAGTTGAGGTTAATTATAAATTAGGTGTTGAAAATCTGGGAGATGAAATGCTCGATATCCAGGAAAAATACAAATATGAAGTTTTTTGGAACAAAGCATTAAAGGTATTCTATGTTTTACTTGTGGTTGGAATAGTATTTTTGTTGGTTAAAAATATACGGGACAAGAACAAGGCTCATAAAAAAATGAATGCTTTGATCGAAGAGTTTAAAGCTAATTTAGAGAAGAAAGAAATCGAACTACCAATAGAAGTAATTGAAGTTCCGGAACCAGAAGACATTAGCCTAAAGAAAGAAAATGCCAATTTGACTATTGATGAGGCAAAAGAGAATAAAATTGTCGAAAAATTGCTGGCTTTAGAAGAAAAACTAGAATATTTAAATGCCGATTTTACATTGACTTATGTGGCCAAAAAAGTAAAAACAAATACAACTTATTTATCCTATATTGTAAACAAGCGATTTGGTAAGTCTTTTGGTGAATATTCTAATGAACTTAAGATAAATTATGTGATTAATCAGATGATTACTAATCACTTATATCGTAAATATTCTACTCAGGCGATTGCCGAAAGTGTTGGTTTTAAAAATGCGGTATCTTTTGCAAAATCATTTCGCAAAAGAACTGGAGTATCGCCAGCTCAGTTTGCAAATAATATTTAATAAATAAGAGTACTGTGATTATTCAGTACTCTTATCATGCTTTCAAAAAACAAATTTAACCATTTCCGTTTCCACCATTTTTCCCTGGATCTTTTGGCTCACCATCTCCGTCTCCGCCCCTAACTGTTTTTTGTTGTTTTTTTGATAATTTTTCGTTTTCGAATTCTTCAAATTTTGTGTTTATATTTTTCATGATTTGGATTTTTTAGTGGTTGTTACTATATTATATATTGAGGTGAATTTTTAGCCATTTCCATTTCCACCATTTTTCCCTGGATCTTTTGGTTCGCCATCTCCGCCTCCGCCTCTAACTGTTTTTTGTTGTTTTTTTGATAATTTTTCGTTTTCGAATTCTTCAAATTTTACGTTTATATTTTTCATAATGATTCTATAATTAAGTTATATCTTATTTAAATAAATTCTTTGTGCTTCTTCTTCAGCATTATTTCCATTTCCGCCGTTTTTTCCTGGATCTTTTGGCTCACCATCTCCGTCACCGCCTCTAACCGTTTTTTGTTGTTTTTTAGACAACTCTTCATTTTGAAAATCTTGAAATTTTAATGCCTTTTTTTTCATTTTAATGTGTATTTAAGATTTGTTTATAAGATGAATTTTTGATTTTTAGAGCTTGTAAACTCTATTTTAATTTGTCTTTTTTATTGATTTTACATCAATTCTAAGCCTCAGAATTTACAGCTTGTCAGCTTGTTTTTTTTACGACAAAGCGTAATGAGGTTCTTTCTTTATCAAAACTAGAGAAAAAGATAAACCTTTAATCGGAAATGAGGTTTTTAAGCTTTTTTTTTGAAAACATTGAGGTTAATTAATTGATATCCAATAAATTAACGCATTGCCTATGACTGGCATAATTTATAAATTGTATGTGGTATAATTAATAAAATGTGTGCCTTTGCATGTTTTTTTCCAATAAAAACACCAATATTTGTACTGTAATTATGATTTTAAAGCGTCCATAACGATGTTAAAACTTGTCCAAAAATTTCTACAAATAAACAGATACTCGGATATAAAAAATGAGTTTAAAGATTTGTTTCTTTCTCATCCAAATTATCCTAGCTTATTTGCTATTACAGATTCTTTTGATTTGCTTTCGATTGAGAACGCAGCAGTAAGAGTTTCGAAAGAGCAGATTGTTGATTTGCCTGCAAATTTTTTGGCATATTTTAAAGACGAATTAATATTGGTAGAAAAGGCGAAAAATTTTGTTCGTATTAATACAAGCAAAAAAAGCGGCTTAAAAATGACTTACGAAAATTTCCTTTTAGATTGGAATGGAGTAATTGTTGCAATTGAACCTAATAATGTTGTTGCAAGAGAAAATTTGAAAGTTGAATACAATTGGGTAAAATATTTTCTGCCTCTTTTGCTTTTAACCGGATTATCATTTTTCTATCATACTTATAGTTTATTCAGCATGGTTTTTTTAACCACATCAATTATAGGATTGGTTGTTAGCTTTTTTATCGTACAAGAGAAATTAGGAGTTAAAAATAGTGTTATTTCAAGATTTTGTAATTTAAGTATCAACTCATCTTGTAATTCGGTTTTAAATTTTGATGAAGGCAATAATAAATGGGTTAATTTTTCAGACTTACCATTACTGTTTTTCAGTTCTAGTGTTATAGCATTATTAATTCAGCCTTTTGCATCATCTGTTTTTGTGGGCTTTTTAAGTCTATTATCAATCCCGATTATCGTATGCTCAATCTGGATTCAAAAATTTGAGATTCAAAAATGGTGTGTAATGTGTCTGGTAGTTTCATTTTTGATTTTTACACAAAGCGTTATTTGGTTTTCATCAGACTTGTTTACATTGAATTTTACTTTTAATACGATTTTCCCGTTCTTGTTTTCTTTCATCCTTTTTATCCCAATATGGGCCGTAATTAAGTCGATGTTGAGAAATATATTAGACAACGATAACTCTTTAAAAGAGCTGAAAAAATTTAAAAGAAATTATTCATTGTTGAATTTCTTATCCAAAAAAGTAATCTATCCAAAAGGATTTGATGATTTAAGAGGTTTGACTTTTGGAAATAAAAATGCTGTGGCTAAGCTTTCGATCATCATCAGCCCAAGCTGCGGACATTGTTATAAAACATTTCAAGAAGCATTTGATTTGGTTTTAAGATATCCTGATAAAATATTTTTGAATGTTTTGTTTAATATCAATCCAGAAAATAATGATAATCCGTACAAAGTTATTGTCGAAAGATTATTAACCATAAATAGAGCAACACCTGGAAAAACTGTAGAAGCGATTTCAGATTGGTATATAAAAAGAATGGGTCTTAAAAAATGGCTCAAAAAATGGCATGTAGATTCTGTGAGTATGATGATTAATCAGGAAATACAAAAACAGTACGAGTGGTGTTCTAAAAATAATTTTAATTACACGCCCGTTAAAATTGTAAACGAAAGATTATTCCCTAACGAATATGAATTGAGCGAACTAAAATACTTCTTAAATGACTTTATGGAAGATGTAGAAGAAGTATTAGAAAAAACAGCATAAAAAGAATTATCTCCCCAAACCTAAATTAAAAACCTGCGATTATGTTAAAAAGTATTTTACAATTGAAAGGTGCAGTAGAATTAACTGCAAGTGAACAAAAAACAATTATTGGTGGCAATGCACCAATTTGTGAAGATGGATTTAAAGCAAAAAGATGTACAGAGTTTGGTACTGTTCCTTCTTACTGGAGTTGTGTTCCGGTTAGTTACGTAGGAAGCTGTTAAACCAAAACTGATTTTAGAAAATAAAGCAACAATAAAAATTTAATACAATGTTAGAAAAATTTTTAAAAAATAAAGACACTAAAAAATTGACCAAAGCAGAGCAAATAAAAATTAGCGAAGGACAACCAGAGCTAAATTGCAATAATGCTGCTGCTGATAAATATAATGCTTGCTAATTTGAGTAATTAAAATAGTAACAGAGAAATAAAATTACTCTGTTACTATTAAAATGGTATTGTTTATGCTAAAGAAGATTTTAAATCTGGTAGATGTTCAAAATATTAGTAAAAATGAACAGAAAACAATCAAGGGAGGAATACCTGATTGCTGGGTTTATGCTATAGAAGCTGGATGCATTTTAATACCAAACGGCGGTTTATGTCCCACAAATACTTTACCAGGCATTTGTGATTCGAGCCGTGTTTGCTGCTGATTTTAAACTTTTATAAAGTAATACGATAAAGCCTTATTTAGAATTTAGTCATGTTTTTTTTGAATGTATAGGCGCTCAATCGTGGAACATTGAGCAATTTCCCCACATTGATGATTGGTGTAGGGATTCTAAGGAGCAAGGGCACTGGGTTAATTTTATTTGGTTAGGGTTAACCAAGTGCCACATCCTTGAGAAATTGTATTATAAATAAATACGTTTTTAAATACCTAACAGAGAAGATATATATCTTCTCTGTTTTTTTATGTACCAAGAAGAAAATTTATTCTTAAATTGCTCTTGAATAAATCAAAATAAAGTGAAAAAATTCACACATTATAAACAAGCAGATCATAAAGATTGCGGTCCGACATGTTTAAAAATAATTGCGAAACATTACGGTAAAACAATCCATATTCAGGAGTTGAGAGACAGCAGTGAAACAACTCGTGAAGGAAGTAATCTGCTTTTTTTGAGTGATGCAGCCGAAAAAATTGGCTTTAGAACCCTGGGTGTAAAATTATCCGTTTCCAGATTAGAAGAAGCTCCTCTTCCGTGTATACTTCATTGGAATAAAGATCATTATGTAGTACTTTATAAAATAAAAAAAGATAAATATTATATCTCTGATCCCGCTTTTGGTTTAATCGAATATAATAAAGAAGATTTTATAAAATTCTGGATCGGTAATAATGCAGACGAATCTACAAAAGAAGGAATTGCTTTATTGATCGAAGCAACCCCAAAATTTTTTCAGTCAGAATTTGATAAAGAAGAAAACAAAGGCTTAGGATTTAAACTTTTGTCGCAGTATGTACTGCGTTACAAATCCTTTTTAATGCAGCTGAGTATCGGCCTTCTTGCCAGCAGTTTATTACAGCTTATTTTTCCGTTTTTAACCCAGAGTATCGTAGATGTTGGGATACAAAACCAGAACATTCATTTTATCTATTTAATACTTTTTGCGCAGTTATTTCTTTTTGCAGGAAGAACTGGTTTAGAACTTATCAGAAGCTGGATATTGCTCCATCTCTCCACCAGAATAAACATATCGCTGATCTCAGATTTTTTTATAAAACTGATGAACCTTCCAATTTCGTTTTTTGATGTGCGGATGACAGGCGATATTATGCAGCGTATAAACGACCATCACCGTATCGAAAAAATCCTGACCACATCATCTCTGAATGTTTTATTCTCAGTTGTCAATATGTTTGTGATGGGTGGCGTATTAGCTTATTTTAATCTGAAGATATTCTTTGTGTTTTTTGCAGGAAGTCTTCTGTATTTTGGATGGATTACACTTTTTTTAAAAAGAAGGGAAGTACTGGATTACAAACGTTTTGCCGAAGTTTCACAGGAACAGAGCAAAGTAATGGAACTCATCAACGGCATGCAGGAAATCAAGCTCCACAATGCCGAAAAACAAAAACGCTGGGGCTGGGAATATGTACAGGCAAGGCTTTTTAGGGTTTCGATAAAAGGATTGGTTTTAGAACAGACACAAACTATTGGTTCTTCTGTTATCAACGAATTAAAAAATATTTTCATCATATTCCTGTCAGCGAAACTCGTTATAGACGGTTCGATAACTTTAGGGATGATGCTTGCCATCAGTTCAATCGTAGGCAGTTTAAACGGACCTATTACGCAATTAATTGAATTTGTGAGAGAACTTCAGGATGCTAAAATATCACTGGCAAGATTATCTGAAATTCACGAAAAAGAAGATGAAAGCCAGCAGGAAACCCATCAGAGCAGTGATGTTCCTTATGATGAAGATATTGAAATCAAAAACCTTTCTTACCGCTATTTAGGATCTGATATTCCGGTATTAGACAATCTGACTTTAACCATTCCAGCAAATAAAGTAACGGCAATAGTAGGGGTAAGCGGCAGCGGAAAAACCACTTTGATGAAACTGCTTCTTAAGTTTTATGAACCCGAAAAAGGAGAAGTTACGATCGGAAATGCACAGCTCAAAAATATCTCGCAGAAAGCCTGGCGTGCTAACATTGGAGCCGTTATGCAGGAAGGCTTTATTTTTAGCGACACTATTGCCAATAATATCGCCATTGGAGTTGACAAAGTAGATAAAGAACGTTTAGTTTATGCTGCAGATGTTGCCAATATAAAAGAATATATCAGCGAACTGCCTTTGGGTTATAACACCAAAATTGGAGCAGAGGGAACCGGTATGAGCACAGGACAGAAACAGCGTCTGCTGATAGCCAGAGCCGTGTACAAAAATCCCGAAATATTGTTTTTTGATGAAGCTACTTCAGCCTTAGATGCAAACAATGAAAAAGAAATTATGCGAAAGCTGGATATTTTCTTCAAAGACAAAACTGTCGTTGTAATCGCGCACCGATTAAGCACCGTAATGAATGCCGATCAGATTGTGGTTTTAGATAAAGGAAAAATCATCGAAATTGGAAGTCATTCTGCACTAGTAGAGCAGAAAGGGAATTATTTTGAGCTCGTTAAAAATCAATTACAATTAGGAAACTGATCATGGCAGAAGATACCACATTCGAATTAAGAAGTGAAGAAGTTCAGGACATTCTCACCAAAGTACCGCACTGGATGATCCGCTGGGGAACAGTTCTGATATTTGTTATCATTGTAATGCTGTTTTTTGTATCGTGGTTTATCAAATATCCAGATGTTGTAAATACAGAAATTGTTATCACAACCAATATACCGCCGGAGAAAATTGTATCCAAATCATCGGGAAGAATTGAAGCCATTCTTGTACATGATAAATCTTTAGTATCTAAAAACAGCGTACTTGCTATTATTGAAAATACGGCCAATTACAAAGATGTTTTTCTATTGAAAAAAATAGTAGACGGTTATGACATCAATGATCCTAAAAAAGTGTTTCCGTTTGAGAAACTTAAAAACAAACAATTAGGAGAAATTGAAAGTGCTTATGCCGTTTTTCAAAAAGACTATCAGGCGCAGGAATTAAACAAAGACCTGCAGCCATTTGCAATTGAAAACAGAGCACAGGTTTCAGAAAAAATCCAAATCAAAGAACGACTGGATATTCTGCAGCAACAAAAAGTCATCAACGAAAGCGAATTACAGCTTCAGAAAAACGAAATCGGCCGTTTTGAAACCTTGTTCAACAAAGGCATTATTTCGGCTCAGGAAATGGAAGCCAAAAAATTAAGCTATCTTCAGGCGATGAAGGGTTATAAGAGTCTTCTTTCGTCGATTTCTCAATTAAAGTCCTCTTTGATCGATAATACAAAATCGAGCCAGAATTCGCATGTAAACAGCACTAAAGAAGAAGTAAACCTCGGAAGGAACATGGCGCAGTCCTTTTATCAGCTTAAAAAAGTAATAAAAGACTGGGAATTGGCCTATTCCTTACAATCGTCAGTAAGCGGTGTTGTTACTTTTCTGCAGGTCTGGACAGAAAATCAAACTATAAACGTCGGCGATAATGTTTTCTCGATCATACCCGATGCCAAAAATGGTTTTGTTGGTAAAGTAAAAGCGCCAGCCTTGAATTCTGGAAAAATAAAAGTAGGACAGCGTGTAAATATCAGACTCGCTAACTTTCCCGACCGAGAATTTGGGGTTTTATACGGTAAAATCCTGAATATTTCTTTAGTTCCCGATAAAGACGGTAATTTATTATTAGATGTCGCTCTTCCAAACGGATTGCAGACTTCGTATAAAAAACAAATTCCTTTTCAGCAGGAAATGAAAGGAAGCGCTGAAATCGTAACCGAAGACTTAAGATTAATTGAAAGAATTTTGTATCAGTTTAAGAGTGTTTTTGAACAGGTATAAAAAACAGTATAAAACCATTCAGCTAAAGCAATTTACATCTTCAGGTAAAACTCTTTAGTAAGTTCAATGTATTCTGGTGTGTAAACATGTCTGTCAATTTCAATAGTCAATTCGTCGATTTCGATTTGAGGATTTTCATTTCGGCTAAAAGCTAACAAACTGCGTTTGACAGCCGAAGTTGGAGTTCCTTTTACGCGGGTAATTTTAACGGGATACAATTCTGATTCTTTCGCTAAAGCGATAAAATTTTCTTCTTCTTTAAAAGGAATGATTAAAGCGAAAATTCCGTTTTCAGAAAGTAATAAATCGGCAGCTTCGACCAATTCTTCAAAAGGCATGGCATCTTGAAAACGGGCTAAATCACGTTGCTCATTTTCGGTTTTATAATCTTCAGAATAAAACGGCGGATTCGATACAATCAAATCGTATTCGTCTTCTGGTTCTTCAATAAATTCATCTAAACCAGCATGAAAACAAAATAAACGATCTCCCCAAGGCGAACTTTCAAAATTTTCTACAGCTTGTTCGTACGCCTCTTCATCAATTTCAAGAGCATCAATTTGTTCGGCATGAGTTCGCTGAGCAAGCATTAAAGCAATAATTCCAGTTCCTGCACCAACATCCAAAACACTAAACGGATTATGATTTACGGGAGCCCAAGAGCCTAGTAAAACGCCATCGGTTCCGATTTTCATTGCGGTTTTGTCTTGCTTTATAGAGAATTGTTTGAATGTAAACATATAATAAATTCCAATTTTTTAAATTCCAAATTCCAACTTTGAAAAGGAAATTCCAATAGAGAAATTCCAAATACCAATGGAAATGATGAGCAGCAAAAATAATATTAAAATAGGGATTAATTACTTTGATGTTTTAGTAATTATTGCTGATAGAATTTTTCGTAATTCTTCAATTTTAAATAAAAGAGATTCGGATTGTGTTTTCTGTTCAGGATTTAATTCGTGTAATAATCGAATCCAAAATTTAGATTCTTTTGCTTCTTTTCGTGCTATTTTAAGTCTGAAAATTAAATCTTTATCTCCAAGTTTTTCATTCGCTTCAATATAATTAGCTCCAACAGAACCAGAAGATCTAACGAGTTGTTTCCCATCTTCGATATTTGAAATTGTTTTAGGTAAAATTTTAATATAGTTTCGGCATTCTTTAGCAAACAAAAAAGTTCGCTCTTCTAAATCAAATGGTTTACTCATAATAATCTCCAATCTTTTTAAATCCCAAATTCCAATTGAGATTATAAAGATAAATTAAAAGATAAAAAATAGTCTTTTTCTTTCAAAAATAAAAAAGTATAAATTCAATTCTCAGCAATCTTGGAATTTGGAATTTCTCTATTGGAATTTCCTTTTCAAAAGTTGGAATTTGGAATTTAAAAAATTGGAATTTAAAACTAAAGGTACATCTCAACCAACCCTTCCGGCAGGTTCATGATGACTTTTTTATTTTCGCGGTCGATTTTTACCAAAAATTGGTCAATCATTGGGATCAACATTTCGACTTCGCCATTTAAAACCTCAAAAAGAGGTTGTGCAGTGGTATCGTTTACAGCTGCAATTTTACCGAAAACGCCTAAACGCTGATCTTCGATTTCAAAACCAATAACTTCGTGAAAATAAAATTTGTTGCCAGAAAGTTTTGGCAACATAGAAAGAGGAAGATAAATACCATTTCCAAGAAGCGCATCGGCTTCTTCTTCGGTAGTTACATCTTCAAAACGAATTCTAAGGAAATCGTTTTTGTGTAGTGAACTTGTTTCAATAAAAAAAGGAACCAAGTGTTTGTTGCATTCAACAAACACTGATTCCAGGTTTTCGTATAACTCAGGTTCGTCTGTGTCTAAATAAGCCAGAACTTCACCTTTGAAACTAAATTTTTTAGCGATTTTACCTAAATAAAAACATTCTTCTTTACGCATTATCGCTGGCTAAAATTATGCTTCAGTTGTTTCGTTATTCTCTTCAGCAGCAGGAGCTTCTTCTGTAGCTTCTTCTACTTCAGCAACTTCTTCTGTAGCAGAAGCAGCTGCGATAGCATCAGCCTCAGCTTTAGCTGCAGCTGCTAAACGTTTAGCGTTAACTTCTTGTTCTGCTTTAAAAGCTTTAGCTTTAGCATCAGCTTGCGCTTTTGATAAACCGTCTTTTTTAGCATCAACTTTTCCAGATTTAGCCTCTAACCAAGCAGCTAATTTTGCATCAGCTTGTTCTTGAGTTAAAGCTCCTTTACGAATACCTCCATCAAGGTGGTGTTTCAATAAAGCACCTTTGTAAGAAAGAATTGCTCTAGCAGTATCAGTTGGTTGTGCACCATTGTGTAACCATTTAACTGCGCTGTCAAGGTTTAACTCAACAGTTGCTGGGTTTGTGTTTGGATTGTAAGTACCGATTTTCTCTAAGTATTTACCATCTCTTTTTGAGCGTGCATCTGCAGCTACAACCCAGTAAAAAGGTTTTCCTTTTTTACCGTGTCTTTGTAATCTAATTTTTACTGACATAATCGTGTGATTAAATTTTGAGGTACTCGACCTCTATTAATTAAGGCCGCAAAGATATAATTTTTTTTCTGAATAGTTCGTTCAAAATTATATTTAATAGGCAAAGTGATGTTTTTGGTTAAAAAATGAATTGTTTTTTGATTCAAATTTTATTTATTTCTGTTAAATACGGTATTTTTGCCTAGAATTTTTTTTCAAATACCACAATCTATGAAAAAATGGATGTTTATTCTGCCGTTACTATTGATAATATCTTCGTGTACAGAAGATGTAAAATTTAATAATCCGGCATTTCAAACCTTAAAAGACAATGTTTTTTGGCGAGCACAAAATCATATTGCATATATGACTACCAATGGAAGTATGACTATAGAAGGAACTTTGGGCTATGAAAAAGTGACTTTAATTACGGCTTCTCTGGCTGTTAAAACTTATAATCTTGGTGTTGATGAGGTTTCTAAAGCTTCTTATTCTAATGCATTACCTGGACATTTAGCTTCATTTTCTACGGGTAAAAATAAAGGTAACGGACAGATTGTAATTACTGAATTTGATCGTGAAAATAATACCATTTCTGGAACATTTAAATTTACGGCAATTAATTCTGACGCCGGAAATGTTGAAAATCCAAAAGTAAATTTTACAGAAGGTGTTTTTTATAAAGTACCCGTTCAGGTTACGGCTGAGTTTTAAGTTTTTATCTCGGAACTAATAGGTTTTATTAGAATATGTTTTTAAAAATCAAAATAAAAACATAAATAAGCTAATATATAGTAGATTAGAGAAAAATAAGATTACATTTGTGAGATTATTATAAATAAGTACATATGAACATTTTTGTTGGAAGCCTTCCATTCAGTATTGAGGAAGCAGATTTAAGAGAGTCTTTCGAGGCTTACGGAGCAGTAGATTCAGTTAAAATTATCACTGATAAATTTACTGGAAGAAGCAAAGGTTTTGGTTTTGTTGAGATGCCAAACGATGCTGAAGCTCAAAAAGCAATTGATGAATTGAACGGAGCTACTGTTCAAGGTCGTGCAATTGTGGTTAATAAATCTGAACCAAAACCTGAAGGTGAAAGAAGAAGCTTCAATAACAACCGTGGTGGAAATGACCGCGGAGGTTACGGAAACAACCGTGGTGGAAATGACCGTGGTGGTAGAGGAGGATATTAATATTTTTTTCTAAATATATAAAAGGCGTCAATTTTCATTGACGCCTTTTTTTTGTTTCAGGTTTATTTTGTTTCAAGTTTCAGGTTTCAGTAGTAACCTGAAACTTGAAACCTGAAACAAAAATTAACTAATTATACATTCGTAGCTAACCAGTCACCAACTTCTTTAGTACCGTATGCTTTGCCTCCGTCAGCTAAATCTTCAGTCACTATTCCAGCTTCTAAAGCCTTGTTTACAGCATCTCTCATTGCTTTTCCTTCTTCCATCAGTCCGAAGTTTTCAAACATCATAGCAGCAGATAAAATAGTAGCCATTGGATTAGCGATGTTTAATCCGGTAGCTTGTGGGTAAGAACCGTGAATAGGTTCAAATAAAGATACCTCAGCTCCCATAGAGGCAGATGGCATTAATCCCATTGAACCAGAAATTACAGAAGCTTCATCTGTTAAAATATCTCCAAATAAATTTTCAGTAATTAATACATCATAAGAGTTTGGCCATTGTACCAAACGCATTGCAACAGCATCAACAAATTCGTAAGAAACCGTAACTTCCGGATAATCTTTTTCCATTGCCTGAACTGTTTCTCTCCACAAACGAGAAGTTTCCAAAACGTTTGCTTTGTCAACACAGCATAATTTTTTAGAACGGGTCATTGCTAATTCGAAACCTTTTTTAGCCAAACGTTGTACTTCAGCCCTTGTATAAACACAGTTGTCAAAAGCAGTGTCTCCGTTATCTTTTCTACCTTTTTCTCCAAAGTAAATTCCGCCAGTTAATTCTCTTAAGAAAACTAAATCAGTTCCTTCGATTCTTTCTCTTTTTAATGGAGATTTATCTAATAATGACGGGAATGTAAAAGTTGGTCTTACGTTTGCAAACAAACCTAATGCTTTACGCATTTTTAACAAACCTTGCTCTGGTCTTACAGGCGCAGAAGGATCGTTATCGTATTTAGGGTGGCCAATCGCTCCAAAAAGGACTGCATCAGCATTTTTACAAACTTCGTGTGTTGAATCTGGATAAGGTTCACCAACTGCATCAATTGCAGCAGCACCAGTTAAAGCTGGTTTCCACGTAATTTCATGTCCAAATTTTTGTGCAATAGCATCCGATACTTTTACAGCTTCATTGATAACTTCTGGTCCGATTCCGTCACCGGCTAAAAGGGCTATGTTTAATTTCATTCTTTTTTATTTAAAAGGTTCTAAGGTTCTGAGTTGCTAAGATTCTAAGCTTTTCCTAGCATTATTTTTAAAGGCTCTAAGCTCCTAAGATACTTAGCTTCTAAGTTCCAGCAAATCTTCGAACATTAGCAACTTAGCATCTTAGAAGCTTAGGAAACTATATTAAGCATTTTTTGTGTTGCAATGATTGCTGCAACTGTTTGATCTGAATCTAAACCTCTGGTTTTAAATTCTTTTCCGTTATTTACCCACGTGATGATGGTTTCGCATAAAGCGTCAGAACTACTTCCTGGCGGGATTCTTACAGCGTAATCAATCAGTTTTGGTAAAGTTAATTTCTTTTGTTTGTAAATTTTCGAAAGCGCATTCATAAAAGCATCAAATTGTCCGTCGCCTTGTGCATTTTCTTCGATTATTTCTCCATCTAAATTTAGAGATAAAGTTGTCGATGGACGCATTCCTTTAGAATGAACCAGCATATAAGAATCGATCGTGATTTTATCCTGATACGTATGACTGTCTAAAACATCAGAAATAATATAAGGTAAATCTTCTTTGGTAACGGTTTCTTTTTTGTCGCCCAACTCGATGATTCTTTGGGTGACCAATTTCAAATCTTCGTTGTTTAGTTTTAAACCCAGTTCCTGAAGATTTTTTTCGATGTTTGCTTTTCCGGAAGTTTTTCCGAGCGCATATTTTCTTTTTCTTCCAAAACGTTCCGGAAGTAAATCATTAAAATACAGATTGTTTTTGTTGTCACCATCGGCGTGAATTCCGGCAGTTTGTGTAAAAACATTATCTCCGACAATTGGTTTATTAGCAGGAATTCTGTAGCCTGTAAAAGTCTCAACCAGTTTGCTTACAGAATATAAAGAGGTTTCTTTTATGCCGATGCTAACTTCTGGCATATAATCATTTATAACTGCAACAGTACTTTCAAGAGGCGCATTTCCTGCACGTTCTCCCATTCCGTTTACGGTTACATGAAGTCCGTTTATTCCCGCTTTAATAGCTTCCATAACATTGGCAACACTTAAATCGTAATCGTTATGAGCATGAAAATCAAAATGAGTATTAGGATATTTTGTTGTAATTTTCGAAATAAATTCAAATGCCTGCGACGGAATTAAAACGCCTAAAGTATCTGGAAGTAAAATTCTTTTTACAGGCTGTTTTGTCAAAAAATCTAAATATTGAAAAACATATTCAGGAGAATTTCGCATTCCGTTGCTCCAGTCTTCTAAGTAAACATTCGTTTCAATATTATTTTCTTTCGCTAAAGAAATAGCTTGAGCTATTTCAGAAAAATGTTGTTCCGGAATTTTCTTTAATTGATGCGTAAGGTGATTCAGAGAGCCTTTAGTTAAAAGATTCTGAACTTTAGCGCCCGATTTTTTCATCCATTCTATAGAAAGACCGCCGTCAACAAAAGTCAAAACTTCGATTCGGTTGGTATATCCTTTTTCTTCGGCCCAGGACATAATGCCTTTTACGCCTTGAAATTCGCCTTCACTGACACGTGCTGACGCAATTTCGATTCTATCAATATTTAATTCCTCCAACAATAATTGTGCAATGGTCAGTTTTTCTGCAGCAGAAAAAGATACTCCAGACGTTTGTTCACCGTCACGAAGCGTCGTATCCATTATTTCAATTTTTCTTTTTTCCATTATATTGTTAGCTTTATTAGTAAGCCGAATTATGCTTTATAATTTTGTTATCAGAATCAAGCCTGTTGACCAGCACATTTTTGTCAATTGAATGTCTTTTCTTTTTTCTAAATCCTGAATAAGATTTTCGACATTTTTATCGTGATCTTTAGGCCAGTTGGGTTGCGGTAACATATCATCAATTAAATAAATGACGCCAGAAGTTAATAAGTTTAATGTTTCTTCTAATACCACATATTTTCCCGGCCACGCATCGGCAAAAATCAAATCAAATTTTAAATCTTTATAATCTAAAATCCATTTTTCGGCATCTTCACAAACAAATGAAACATTGGATTGCTGAAAATACTTTTTTGCAATATTTTGATATTCTGATGAATTGTCTATCGAAATTAAATTAGAATTTCCATTCATTCCTTCGATCATCCACGCAAGTGATAATCCGGTTCCAGTTCCTAATTCCAGAAAATGACCGTCTTTTTTGGTTGCAACTAATGTTCGAAGAAAACTTCCTGTTTGTAAATCTGACGGCATTGAAAACGAAATTGCTTCAGAATCTTTTTTGATTTCTGAATACCATTTAGGTACTACAATGTTATTGTCATTCATTTTTTTGGGAAGTGTTTTTATTTAACTTAGAAAGACCCGACAGATTTTTTGAAACCTGTCGGGTCTAATAGACTGAATGTGATTTCTATTAATAAGGAAGTTTATCTGCGAAAGCCTGAATATCTCCTTTAATATTTTGTAAATAATCAATATCATCAAAACCATTGATCATATTGTTCTTTTTGTATCCGTTGATAGCAAAAGATTCTTGTTGACCTGTAGACAATAAAGTAATTGTTTGGTTTGGTAAGTTGATTTCTAATTCTGTTTTAGGATCAGCTTCGATTGCTTTGAAGATTGTTTCAGCAAATTCCGGGCTCACCTGAACTGGAAGAACACCAATATTCAAACAGTTTCCTTTGAAGATGTCAGCAAAGAAACTAGAAACCACAGCGCGGAATCCGTAATCGTAAACTGCCCATGCAGCGTGCTCTCTTGAAGATCCTGAACCGAAGTTTTTTCCTCCAACAAGAATTTTTCCGCAGTAAGTAGAGTCGTTTAAAACGAAATCTGCTTTTGGAGTATCGTCTCCGTTGTATCTCCAGTCTCTAAAAAGGTTGTCTCCAAAACCTTCACGTTTTGTAGCTTTTAAGAAACGAGCTGGAATAATTTGATCTGTATCAACGTTCTCAATTGGCAACGGAACTGCGCTGCTTGTAAGTATATTAAATTTATCGTATGCCATTTTAATTTTAGATTTTTGGATTTTAGATTTTAGATTTTTCTCTCTGGAATGAAATCTTTATAACCTAAAAACAATTTTAATTGATTTTTGAAATTGACTAGAACAATTCTCTCGGATCCGTTAGTTTTCCTGTTACCGCAGCTGCAGCAGCCATAATTGGACTTGCTAAAAGCGTTCTTGAGCCAGGACCTTGACGACCTTCAAAGTTTCTGTTTGAAGTACTTACTGCATATTTTCCAGCAGGAACTTTATCGTCGTTCATTGCTAAACATGCAGAACATCCAGGCTGACGTAATACAAAACCAGCTTCTGTCAAAATATCTAAAATTCCTTCTTCTTTAATCTGCGCTTCAACAACGTGAGAACCCGGAACTAACCAAGCTGTAACATTATCCGCTTTTTTTCTTCCTTTTACAATTTCAGCAAAAGCTCTAAAATCTTCAATACGTCCGTTTGTACAACTTCCTAAGAAAACGTAATCGATTTGTTTTCCGATCATTACGTCATCTTCGTTGAAGCCCATGTAAGCTAAAGACTTTTTGTAAGTTTCCTCACCGCCTTCAACTTCTTTAGCGTTCGGAATATGTTTTGTGATACCAATTCCCATTCCAGGGTTAGTACCATAAGTAATCATTGGTTCAATATCAGATGCTTTGATGTTTAATTCAGCATCAAAAACAGCATCAGCATCCGTTTTTAAAGTTTTCCAATATTCAACAGCTTTTGTCCAAGCTTCTCCTTTTGGAGCGTATAATCTTCCTTCTAAGAAATCGAAAGTAGTTTGGTCAGGAGCAATCATTCCTCCACGAGCACCCATTTCGATACTTAAGTTACAAACTGTCATACGGCCTTCCATAGTCATGTTTTCAAAAACATCACCAGCATATTCAACAAAATATCCCGTTCCTCCAGAAGTAGTTAATTGAGCAATAATATAAAGCGCAACGTCTTTTGGTCCAACACCTTTACTAAGTTGTCCGTTTACGTTAATACGCATTTTCTTTGGTTTTGGCTGCATAATACATTGAGTAGAAAGCACCATTTCAACCTCAGAGGTTCCGATACCAAAAGCGATAGCTCCAAAAGCACCGTGAGTAGACGTATGCGAATCCCCGCATACAATAGTAGCACCTGGCAAAGTAATTCCGTTTTCAGGACCAACTACGTGTACAATTCCATTTTTTTGGTGACCTAATCCCCAGTGTGAAATTCCATATTCATTTGCATTGTCTTCAAGTGCTTGAAGCTGATTAGCAGATAATGGATCCTGAACTGGTAAATGCTGGTTTATAGTTGGTGTATTGTGATCTGCAGTTGCAAAAGTACGTTCTGGGTATAAAACGTTAACGCCTCTTGATTTTAATCCTAAAAAAGCAACAGGACTCGTAACTTCGTGAATGAAATGACGGTCAATAAAAAACACATCTGGTCCATCTTCAATTTTACGCACAACGTGTGAATCCCATACTTTGTCAAATAATGTCTTACTCATTTTTATTTTTTTTTAATTGTAATTTTATAACTACAGCCATTCCTGTTGATTATAATAGGTAAGCAAAATTAAAAAAAGGTAAAAAACAGTCAATTTCAATATTTCATTATATACGATACCCAAACTAAATTACAAATTGCGAAATGGCTTTTGTGAATTCAAATTTGACAGAAAAATGATTTAGAAACTGATTTTGTTTTTCTCTTTCAAATTTAGTTCTGCTTGTTTGTTCTTTGTTTTAATAGTTTGCAAATTTATCTCAAAATCACTATAAAATATAGTAATTGTTTTGAAAAAATGTAACAAAATGAATAAAAATAGTAATAATTGTTATTTTTTGATTTTGCAGAAATTTGTTCATTTATAACACTAAAATGCCTTTTTAGAATCATTCTATGACCTAAAAAACAGACTAAAATACTACGACATCCAAGAAGTGATTTTTTATGTTTTTTTATGAATTCGAAGAGAAAAATTGATCCAATAGAACGGATAATTTTAAATATTAATTTAACGCATTTTTAAATTCCAAAGGAGTTTGATTCGTTTTCTTTTTAAATAATTTGCTAAATGACTGTGGATATTCAAAACCCAATTGATACGCAATTTCTGCTACCGAAAGATTAGTAGAAATCAGAAAGTCTTTTGATTTTTCAATTAATTTAGAATGAATGTGCTGCTGTGCATTCTGCCCTGTTAAATTTCGAAGCATGTCACTTAAATAATGTGAAGAAACATTAATTTTTGAAGCCAGAAAGTCAACTGTTGGCAGGCCTTTTTTTAGGCTTTCGGAATTATTAAAGTAATTGTCCAGCGTATCTTCAACTTTCAATAATAAATCATGGCTGATTGTTTTTCTGGTAATGAACTGACGTTTGTAAAAACGATTACTGTAATTAAGTAAAACATCAATATAAGAAACAATTACATCCTGACTCATTTCGTCAATAGCGGTATGAAGTTCGTTATCAATGCTTGTTAATAATCCAATAATAATGTTTTTTTCTTGGTCAGAAAGATGCAGTGCTTCATTAGTATCATAAGAAAAGAAACCGTATTTTTTTATGGTTTTCCCTAAAGGATAATTGCGGATAAAATCGGGATGAAAAAGTAAAGTAAAGCCGCCATATTTCGCGCCTTCTTCGTTATCCGTAAAAATCAGCTGATTAGGAGAAGCAAACATTAAACCACCTTCATTAAAATCATAATAACCCTGACCGTAGCCTATTTTTCCATTAGTAGAAAACTTATAAGATATTTTATAAAAATCAAGCAGAAAAGCGTTGTTGTCTAAATCGCCACTTACAACCAGCTGTGTATTATCAACCAGACTAATCATAGGATTAAGCGGTTTTGACAGATTCAGCAAACTATGAAATTGCGATATTGACGTAATTTTTGCAGGATTATTATTTTTCTTTTCCATGATATAAATGTATAAAAATTAAAAATAGCTTTCAGATTTCTTAAGTCTGAAAGCTATTCGAATAAATTAAGCACCAAAGAATTGTTTGCCAAATTCTTCGCGAAACAGTTCATCGCCTTGTTCTAATCTTTGTTTGTAAAGCGCTTTTGCATCTTCGCCAGCCACATATCGCAACTGTGTTTTTCCGTCTGTAGCGGCTTCATAAACAACTTCTGCAATTTGTTCTGGAGTTGAGGCCATTTGAAGCATTGCATCCACACCTGCAAACATATTGTTGGTCATGGCTTCGTATTCTGGTTTTGTTCGTGTATCCAGAGAACCGTGAATAAATTCTGTTTTGATGCCGCCTGGAGAAACCGTTTTAATGTTTATTCCAAACGGATTCAATTCATAAGCCATACTTTCGCTCCAGCCTTCCAATCCCCATTTTGTGGCATGATAAACGGATCCTAAAGGAAACGCAAGTAATCCGCCGATAGAAGTTGTTGAAATAAATAAACCGCTTTTTCTTTCTCTGAAATAAGGAATAAAAGCATTTGTAACACGAATTACGCCTAATAAATTAGTGTCAAGCTGTTTGGTGATTTGAGTATCAGAAAGACTTTCCAAAGGACCTATTAAGCCATAGCCTGCATTGTTGTAAACGATGTCAATATCGCTTAATTCCAAAGCTTTTTTAACGGTACTTTGAATTTGCTCAAAATTGGTAACGTCTAAAGGTAAAAGCGTTACATTTTCTAAAGTAGAAAGTTCTGTTTCCTTTTCAGGATTTCTCATGGTTGCGATTACATTCCAGCCTTTTGCCTGAAATAATTTAGCTGTTGCTTTTCCTAAACCTGATGATGCTCCTGTGATAAAAATTGTTTTCATGATTATTATTTTTTAATTGTTATAATTTGATGAAGCAAAGTTCAGGATACAGTCAAGTTTAAAAGTGTTCATTTTGGTGCAATGAGTATCCAAAATGAATAATCGAAGATTTTTAAAGTTAAAGTGCTTTGAGTACAGTTGTTTTAACACATAGAGACATAGATTTAGAATCGTAACAAAGGCGTTTCACTTGTTTGAATACACATAGCTATGTGTTAAAAATCTAGATTTTTTTCAAGCTTCTTTTTATAAAACCAAGACCTATGTTTCTATGTGTTTAAAATTTTACGAATTACATTCTGCCAAGGTGTTAAAAGTGCTTTTGTTAACAACTTTCGTTTCGTTATTTCTCTAAAAAAAGCGTAAATTTGAATTCCTTCCATTTTTCATTTCGCATTTAGTTATGTTCCATATTGTCAGTTAATTGCAATAAGAAAGTTTTGGAATTTGGGATTTAAAAATTGACTTTTCCATAAAAATATATGTATTTAATATTCGATACCGAAACAACCGGATTACCAAAACGCTGGGACGCGCCCATTACCGATTCTGATAACTGGCCGCGCTGTATACAAATCGCGTGGCAATTGCACGACGAAATGGGAACGCTGATCGAACATCAGGATTATTTGGTAAAACCAGACGGATTTAATATTCCGTACGATGCCGAGCGTATTCACGGAATTTCTACCGAATTGGCAGAAGCCGACGGAATCACGCTGGCCGAAGTTTTGGAGAAATTCAATATCGCGTTAAGCAAAACCAAATTTATCGTTGGTCAGAACTTAGGATTCGACGTCAATATTATGGGAGCTGAATTCCATAGAATGGGTGTTGATTCTCCTATGGCTTCAATGCCTGTTTTAGATACTTGTACCGAAGTTACGGCTTCACTATTACAACTTCCTGGAGGTCGTGGAGGAAAATTCAAACTTCCAACCTTAACAGAATTACACAGTTATCTTTTCGATAAACCTTTCGCGGAAGCGCACAACGCAACTGCCGACGTTGAGGCGACGACGCGTTGTTTTTTAGAATTAATAAGAAGAGAAGTTTTTACCAAAGAAGAACTTGGTGTTCCTAAAGATTATTTTAAGGAATTTCAGGAAAGGAACCCAGGAGAATTTCCTTTAATTGGTTTAAAACATATCAATTTAAAAGCCGCTTCTGATAAAATCAGAGAGCAGATCAAAGCTTTACAAGTTGATGAAACACCAACTGTAGTTTCAGATTCTGCAAAAGCAGATTTTAAAGCAGCAAAATATTCGCATTTACACAATCATACACAATTTTCGGTTCTTCAATCCACAATCGGAATTGGAAATATCGTTTCGGCTACAGCCAAAAATGGAATGCCAGCTGTTGCAATGACCGATACTGGAAACATGATGGGCGCTTTCCACTTTGTGAGCGCTGTTATGAATCATAATAAAGCTGCTTCCGGAAAAAATAAAGCTTTGGTTGAAGCTGGTGAAGAACCAACAGAAACCGAAATTAAACCAATTGTAGGTTGTGAATTTAATGTCTGCGATAATCACTTAGATAAATCTAAAAAAGACAACGGAAACCAAGTTGTGTTATTAGCCAAAAACAAAAATGGTTATCACAATCTGGCAAAAATGTCGTCGATTGCTTTTACCGACGGTTTTTATTACGTTCCCAGAATTGACCGAAAAATTGTCGAGCAATACAAGGAAGATATCATGGTTTTGTCTGGAAATTTATATGGAGAAATTCAAAGTAAAATTCTAAACATTGGTGAAGTTCAGGCCGAAGAAGCTTTAATTTGGTGGAAAGAACAATTTGGCGAAGATTTCTATCTGGAAGTAATGCGCCACAATCAGGAAGACGAAAATCGTGTGAACAAAACACTGATTGAGTTTTCACAAAAGCACAATGTCAAATTAATTGCAACAAACAATACGTATTATTTAAATAAAGAAGATGCCAATGCACACGACATTTTGCTGTGTGTAAAAGACGGTGAAAAGCAAGCAACGCCAATTGGTCGCGGACGCGGATATCGTTACGGACTTCCGAATCAGGAATATTATTTTAAATCGGAAGAAGAGATGAAAAAGCTCTTTTCAGATCTTCCAGATGCCATTATAAATATTCAGGAAATTGTAGATAAGGTTGAAGGATATTCGCTTTATCGAGACGTATTGCTTCCTAAATTTGATATTCCGGAAGAATTTGTAGTTGCCGAAGATGAAGCTGACGGCGGAGTTCGTGGTGAAAATAAATATTTGCGACATCTTACTATGGTTGGTGCAGCAAAAAGATATGGCGAAATTACAGAATCGATTCAGGAACGTTTGGATTTTGAACTTTTAACGATTTCGAATTCCGGATATCCGGGTTACTTTTTGATTGTTCAGGATTTCATTGCCGAAGCCAGAAATATGGACGTTTCGGTTGGTCCGGGTCGTGGTTCTGCAGCCGGATCTGCGGTTGCATACTGTCTCGGAATCACCAATATTGACCCGATTAAATACGATTTGCTTTTTGAGCGTTTCCTAAATCCTGACCGTGTATCGATGCCCGATATTGATATCGATTTTGATGATGAGGGTCGTGGTCGTGTTATGGATTACGTAATCAATAAATACGGTCAAAAACAGGTGGCACAGATTATCACGTATGGTAAAATGGCAACCAAGTCGGCAATTCGTGATACGGCGCGTGTATTGGATTTACCTTTATTTGAGGCGGATAGAATTGCAAAACTGATTCCGGGAATGATGCCGTCAAAATGGAATTTGGCGCGTTTTATTTCAGAAAGTGAAGATGAGGTCAAAAAAGCCCTTCGATCTGATGAATTTGATAATGTAAAAGAATTAATTGCCATTGCCAATGAAGATGATTTGGCTGGAGAAACCATTCAACAGGCAAAAATTCTGGAAGGTTCGATGCGTAATACGGGAATTCACGCCTGCGGGGTAATCATTACGCCGTCGGATATTACGAATTACGTTCCTGTAACCACCGCAAAAGACTCGGATTTATATGTAACACAGTTTGATAACTCGGTTGCAGAAAGTGCTGGTCTTTTGAAGATGGACTTTTTGGGTCTAAAGACCCTTACGCTGATAAAAGATACCGTTAAACTGGTAAAATATAGAACTAATATTGATCTTGATCCGGATACTTTCCCGATTGATGATGAAGAAACGTATGCGCTTTTCCAAAGAGGAGAAACGGTTGGAATCTTCCAATACGAGTCACCCGGAATGCAGAAATACATGAAGGATCTGAAACCAACGGTTTTTGGAGATTTAATTGCAATGAACGCATTATATCGTCCGGGACCTTTAGAGTATATTCCGTCTTTCGTAAGAAGAAAAAACGGTGACGAAGAAATCAAATACGATTTAGATGCCTGTGCCGAGTATTTATCAGAAACTTACGGAATTACAGTTTACCAAGAGCAGGTAATGCTTTTGTCTCAGTCTTTGGCAGGATTTACAAAGGGTGAGGCCGACGTTTTGCGTAAAGCGATGGGTAAGAAACAAAAAGACGTACTGGATAAAATGAAGCCTAAGTTCGTAGAACAAGCTTCTGCAAAAGGTCACGATGCGAAAGTTTTAGAGAAAATCTGGAAAGACTGGGAAGCATTTGCGAGTTACGCCTTCAATAAATCGCACTCGACTTGTTATGCCTGGATTGCATATCAAACGGCATATTTAAAAGCGCATTATCCGGCAGAATATATGGCGGCGGTACTTTCTAATAATATGAATGATATCAAACAAGTTTCCTTTTTTATGGAAGAATGTAAGCGAATGGGCTTGCAGGTTCTTGGGCCAGATGTAAACGAATCGTACTATAAATTTACGGTAAACGATGATTACGCTGTTCGTTTCGGAATGGGAGCGATTAAAGGTGTGGGTTCCGGAGCGGTAGAAACGATTGTAGCAAATAGAAAAGACGGAAGATATAAATCGATTTTTGATTTGGCAAAGCGAATTGATTTGCGCGCTGCGAATAAAAAAGCGATTGAGAATTTAGCATTGGCCGGAGGTTTTGATTCTTTTGAAGGAACAACCAGAGCCCAATATTTCCACGATGATGGCGACGGAATTACATTCTACGAAAAAGCGATGCGTTACGGATCGAAATTTCAGGAAAATGAAAATTCATCTCAGGTAAGTTTGTTTGGAGAAGCCAGTGAAGTTCAGATTGCCGAGCCAGTTGTGCCGCCATGTGAAGACTGGAGCACGATGGAAAAATTGGCAAAAGAAAAAGAAGTTGTCGGGATTTACATTTCAGGACATCCGCTCGACGATTTTAGATTTGAAATGAAATACTTCTGTAATGCCCGATTGGAAGCGTTGAAAAGTATGAATGAATATGTGGGAAAAAATCTAACGTTTGCCGGAATCATTAATAATGTACAGCATCGTGTAGCCAAGAACGGAAAAGGCTGGGCGGTATTCAACTTAGAAGGTTATGATGAAAGTTATGAGTTTAAGATTTTTGGTGAAGAATACCTAAAATTTCGTCATTTCCTGCTTCAGAATAATTTTGCCTTTCTAAAAATTCTAATAAAAGACGGCTGGGTAAATCAAGATACCGGTAAAAAATCAGACCCAAGAATGCAGTTTGTTGAAATCAGACAATTGCAGGATATTTTGGAAGCTTTTGCTAAAAAGTTGATTTTATTATTGAATGTAAAAGATCTTCAAACCGAATTTATTCATAATCTAAGTGCTTTATTTAATGCTAATAAAGGTGATAATTCTGTAACTTTTGAAATCATGGAATTAGAAAATGTAAAGCGCTTAGTAGCGGTAGAAACACCAACTGATTTTGAAGAAGCCGAAGATCCTGTTTTTGAAGACGAAAATGATGGCGAAGACATCGTTCAGGAGACTAAAATTCAGGAAGTAAATGAAGTAGAAGAAATAAAGGTTGTAACCAAATTAACGATGCCAAGCCGACGCCTAAAAGTGAGGATTTCCAATGAATTATTGCAGGAATTAGAGAAAATGCAGATTAATTTTAAATTGAACTAAAAATTTAACAGTTAAAATTTTAACATATTAGGGTTTAATTATGTTAAAAATATGCACGCATAATACTTTTTTAGTAATATTGCCCAAAATTACAACGTTTTCGTTCCAAGTCTAACAATTCAAGCTCAAAGATTTTGTTAAAATGCTTTAAGTTTGTATAAATTAATTAACAAGAATTATGAAAAAGAACCTATTAGTATTAGGATTAATGTTTTGCTCTATTGTTGCAGTAGCGCAAACTGAAAAGGCAGATAAACCAGAAAGCTGGTATTTTAAATTAGGCGGATCATACTTCAATCAAACTGCTTCTACTGAATTTCCAACTGTTGGAGGTCAATTGCCAAATAGAGATGTTTATGCAGGTACATTAGCTAATAATAAATTAGTTTCTAGAGAAGGTGTTACAGGTTCTTTTGGACAGGGTTTTAGAAGTGGTATTACAGCAGGTTACCGTTTTTCTACACGTTTAGGAGTTGAGGTAGCAGCAAATTACTATACTAGTAATACTAAAACAATGGCTCAGACTACAGACAGAATGGTCACTCCAGCCCCTTCAGCTACTGTGCCAGTTACTTATTTAAGTTTTACTGCGGAAGGACAAATCAAAGCTTTTGATATCGCTCCGGCATTGGTAATGTTTTTAGGTGAATCTCATGGTTTTGAACCGTATACTAAAGTTGGAATTATTGTTCCAGTTCACGGTACTTTAGACATTAAAACAGACAGACAATATACTACCTTTGTAGGTGCTAATCAGGTTGCTGCAACAGATGCTTATTCAAAAGATGTTGTGAAACCTAATCCTTCACTTGGATTTATGGCTTCTATTGGTACTTCTTATAAATTAGGAAAACACATTTCTGCTTTTGCTGAATTAGAGTGCCGTAACTTTACTGTACATGGAAAAAGTAAAGAAACAGAAATATATACTGAAAATGGTGTAGATAAATTAAATACAGCAACTACTATTCGTCCAGATGCTTCTTATTCTGCAAGTCATACTAAATATGTGGAGTCAATTAATTCTACTTCAAATAGTAAAGTAACAAATGCGGCTGGTTTTGATAGTACTAAAGCTACTGATGATGTGAGTACTTATGTTGGAATTAGTGGTATTGGTTTGACAGTTGGTCTTAAATACAGCCTATAATTTTATACAATTTAAGTTTACAAAAAAAGAGGATATTCATTTGATATCCTCTTTTTTATTGTCTTTAAGTTTTAAATTTTCCAGTTTTCTCATCCCTAGTTTCTCGAATGACAAAACAAGTGTAAAAACATTATATAGAAGAATCTCTAAACTCTTTCAAAACTTCATCAATTACCCAAGTCGTTCTCGCGCCTGAAATTCCTTTTGATGGAGAAGCGTCTTCTTTACCCAAAAGTTCTGCAACAACAGTTTCTATAAAAGGCTGTTGAATATGCAACGGATTTTCAATCGTAATACTTTCTTTTTCGCCATTCAAATACTGAACATGAACTGGATCATTTCCAAAAGTAGAAAAGGATATTTTGCCTTTATCGCCCACAATTTCGGTATTGTCATAACGTTCAAAACTGGCAAAATTCCATAAACCAGAACCGTGAATTCCGTTTTCGAATAAAAATGACATCGAAACAGCATCTTCGGCAGGATAAGCCAGAAGTTGCGAACTTGCATGTCCGCGAACCGATTTTATTGGTCCTAAAACAAAATCCAGGAAGTCTAAAGTATGGCAAGCCAAATCAACAAAAATCCCACCGCCAGAGATATGAGGCATCACAGTCCACGGTAAGTTGATTTCGTCGTCATAGCGTTCTTCAAACGGATGGTATAAAACACAATTTACGTGTCTTACCGTTCCAATTTTTCCTTCGTCAATTAATTCTTTTATTTTGAGAAACCTTGGTAAACTTCTTCTGTAATAGGCTACAAATAACGGAACATTGTGTTCTTTGCATACGCTGATCATTTCGTTGCATTCTTCAAATGTTAAAGCCATAGGTTTTTCTACGTAAACCGGTTTTCCGGCTTTGGCACACAAAATCGTATATTCTTTATGAGAAGAGGGAGGTGTTGCAATATAAACAGCATCAACCTCTGGATCGTTAATTAAATCGACGGCGTTCGAGTACCATTTTGGTACGTTATGGCGTTTGGCATAATCTTCGGCAAGAGCAGCATCTCTTCGCATTACAGCCACTAAAGCTGAATTTGGTATTTTCTGAAAAGCAGGACCGCTCTTTACTTCCGTTACATTCCCACAGCCAATTATTCCCCATCTAATAGTTTCCATTCTTTGGTTTTTTAGTTCCTCAAATTTAAAAGAAAACGTTTGTTTAAAAAAGGTTTGCCACGAATTACACGAATTATTATTTCACGCAGATTTTGCAGATCTGCGCAGATTTAATATAAATCTGTATCAATCAGCCAAAATCATTTTAAATCTGCGTGAAATAATAATTCGTGTAATTCGTGGCAAAAAAAATAGCCACAAACTCACAAAATAATTCGTGAATTTGTGGCTAAAAAAATCTTTATAAATTTATTTTGAAGGCAAAGCCTTAAAGCCCATATTGTAAAGTGTAAACGCTTGAATGTCTACATTTTCCTGAATACTTGCAGCAACAGATTTTCCTGCTCCATGCCCAGCTTTTACATCAATTCTGATTAAAACCGGATTATCGCCTGTTTGTTTTTCCTGTAATTCAGATGCAAATTTAAAACTGTGCGCCGGAACAACACGATCATCATGATCTCCAGTTGTTACCATTGTTGCAGGATAATGAGTCCCTTTTTTAACGTTTTGAACTGGAGAATAACCTTTAAGATATTCAAACATTTCTTTGTTGTCCTGAGCAGTTCCGTAATCAAAAGCCCATCCTGCACCTGCAGTAAAAGCGTTGTAACGTAACATGTCCATAACTCCAACAGCTGGTAAAGCTACTTTCATTAAATCTGGACGCTGTGTCATTGTTGCTCCAACTAATAAACCTCCGTTTGAACCTCCGCGAATTGCCAAGAAATCAGAAGAAGTATATTTTTGAGCGATTAGATATTCACCAGCAGCAATAAAATCATCAAATACATTTTGCTTGTGCAGTTTCGTTCCTGCATCATGCCATTTCTTTCCGTATTCACCACCACCTCTTAAATTGGCAACAGCGTAAACACCTCCATTTTCCATCCAAACTGCATTTGCAATGTTGAAATTTGGAGTCAGACTAATATTAAATCCACCGTAACCATAAAGAATTGTTGGATTTTTACCGTCTAATTTTAATCCTTTCTTATACGTAATAATCATAGGGATTTTAGTTCCGTCTTTAGAAGTATAGAATACTTGTTTAGACTCATAATCTTCACTTTTAAAATCCACTTGAGGTTTTTGGTAAATTTCTGATTTTCCAGATTTTGGATCAAAAGAAAAGACGCTTCCCGGAGTGGTATAATTAGTAAAAGTGTAATAAAGTGTTTTTTCTTTCTTTTTGCCGCCAAATCCAGCTGCAGTTCCTACTGCCGGAAGTTTGATTTCGCGAACTAATTTTCCGTTATAATCATATTGCAAAACTAAAGAAACAGCATCTTTAACATAATTAGCAAAGAAATAACCACCACCTGTTGCTGGAGATAAAACATTTTCTGTTTCTTTAATAAAATCTTTCCAGTTTTCTGGTTTCGGATTGCTTACATCAACCGTTACAATACGTTTGTTCGGCGCATTCAAATCCGTGTCGATAAAAAGTTTGCTTCCTTCAGTTTCTATAATACTGTTGTCACTGTTGAAATTGTCAACAATAGTTGTAATCGGACTGTTTGACTTGGTTAAATCTTTAATATACAGCTCATTTCCATAAGTAGAATTTGCAGCCGAAATAATCAAATAATGATCATCTTCTGTTACATAACCGTTAACATATCTTCTTTTTTGATCTGCTCCAAAAATAACTTTATCATTTTTTTGAGGTGTTCCCAATTTATGAAAATACAATTTATGCTGATCTGTTTTTGCAGACAATTCGCTTCCTTTTGGTTTGTCATAACTAGAGTAATAAAACCCTTCGTTGCCAAGCCATGAAATACCGCTGAATTTTACATCAACCAAAGTATCTTCTAAAACTTTTTTAGACAAAGCATCAATAATAATCACTTTTCTCCAGTCGCTTCCTCCTTCAGAAATGGCATAAGCTGCTTTTGTTCCGTCTTTAGAAAAATCTAAACCACCAAGAGAAGTTGTTCCATCTTTAGAAAATGTATTTGGATCTAAGAAAACTTCATCTTTACCATTTTCTCCTTTTCTGTAAATAACAGATTGATTTTGTAAACCATTATTTTTAGAATAATAGATATGTTTTCCTTGTGTAAAAGGCGCACTGATTTTCTCGTAATTCCAAAGTTTTTCCATTCGCTTTTTAAGTTCTTCGCGAAATGGAATTTTATCTAAATAACCGTAAGTTACTTCGTTTTGAGCTTTTACCCAAGCGCCGGTTTCGGCAGATTTATCATCTTCAAGCCAGCGATAAGGATCGCTTACTTTAGTGTCAAAATAAACATCAACAGTTTCTCCTTTTTTAGTTTCGGGATAATGAATTTTATTTTGTGCAAATGAAATTCCTGCGGTTGTGACTGCCATTAGTAAAAATGTTTTTTTCATAGTTAATTTTATGTGTTGTAACAAAAATAACACTTTTTGTTGTGAAAACTAAACCATATAAGTGATATAAGTTTAGTTTTTCCTGCAAGGTTTCTAAAACCTTGTAGGTATAATTTTCAAAAGTAAATGCAATAAACTTAGACATACCTACAAGGTTTTAGAAACCTTGCAGGAAAGCATTGGCACTAAACTGAACTTATATCACTTATATGGTTTAAAAATGTTAGATATTAAAATTCACTCCCAAAACTATATTTCGTCCGATATTAGGAACTCCGTCCGTTTTTAATCTCGAAAGATGGGCGATATATTTTTTATCGAATAAATTGTTTCCATTAAGATTTACATCAAAGGCAGTTTTTCCTAGTTTTACAGTTCCTCCAAAGCCTAGGTTTACCAAAGTATAACCTTTAGAAGCCGTTTCGAAACCGCTGACATTATCCTGGCTGAAAGTTGATGAAACATTCAAAGAAGCAAAACCTTCCTGCAGCCAGTTTTTAATATTAAATTCTGTTCTAAGCGTGTTATTCCAGTTGTTTGCAGGAATTAAAGGCAGATAATCGTTATTGTCTTTTTTACCTGTAACAGTCTCAAAACTTGTTTCAAAATGTAACCAGTCTAATGGGTGAGGGTGAAAGTGAATTCCGGCTTCACCACCATACAATTGTGCATTATCCTGAATATAAGCAAAAACATCGTTGTCTTCTCTAACCTCTCCAGTTGGCGAAGTATAGATATAATTGTTTACGTGATTGTAAAAACCGTTTACAAAAAATTCGAAGTGCGTATTTTTATATTCTAAATTTAAATCCGTCTGAACGTTTTGTTCTGTTTTCAAGTCAGCATTTCCAATTTCATAACGATTTGTTCCTTCGTGAACACCATTTGAAGTTAATTCCGCTAAGTTTGGCGCTCTAAATCCAGTTGCTACATTTAGACGTAGCGTTAAAGGTTCGGCCAATTTTGTTTTATAACCAAGAGAAGCATTAAAACTGTCAAATGATTTGTCTAAAGGCTGAAAATAACCTTCTTCGCCATCAATTCCGTGCGGATCAGAAGTTACATTTCGATTATCAAAACGCAATCCGGCTTGAATAACACTATTGTCCCATTCGTAATTTGCAGTTCCAAAAACACCAAAATCATTTGTAGTCGCATCTGGAATTAAATATTCTTCCCCGGAATTTTTATTTGTCTGATGCATTCCCTGTACGCCTACAATAGTTTCAATTTTTCCCAATTTAGGGAAATGATATTTTGCATTGTAATTAAGCGTATTCAATCTCATATGTAAAGACGCTACATTGCTGTCTTCAAATTCGCTTCTGTCATTAGAAATATAACCTAAATCAACATCTAATTTTGAGTTTTGAAAAAAGATAACGTTGTTTAAACTCAACAAATGATTAAAAATTCCTTGTCTCGGGAATTGAGTGTCTTTGCTAGAAGATTGCTCGGCAATTCCGTCTTCCGGAATCCCAATATCCAATTTATTATAGTTGTATCTTAAAACACTAGAAAAACTAGAATTACTGTAACCAACACCCGTTTTAAAATCAGTTTCGTTGTAGCGAGAATTCGTTACGCGGTCTCCATCAGCAATTTTATAATCAGAATGCGTGTTGAAACTGCCACGAGCTAAGAATTTCCAGTTGTCAGTAGAAGTTTTTAAACCAATAGATGAGTTACTTCCTTGTGTATTCGTAAAATATTTTTGACTGAAATTAGCCTTAAAAGTATTCGCGTCAGCAAATTTTTCAGGATTAAAATACAAAACACCGCCCAAAGCATCCGATCCGTACAATAAAGAAGCCGGGCCTTTGATAACTTCAACACTTTCGATTCCGGCATCATTAAGCCCTAAACCATGCTCATCACCAAACTGTTGATTTTCGATACGAACACCTTGAGAATATACTAAAACGCGATTACCGCTAAGTCCTCGAATTACAGGTTTTCCGATAGAAGTTCCAGTTGAAATCTGCGAAACTCCGGGAATCGTGGCCAAACCTTCAATTAAAGTTGAAGTTCCCTTTTGCTGTAAAGTTTTAATGCTTTCATGCTCCACTTTCATAACATTTTGCGATTGCAGTTTGTTAAAAGGAGTAGACACAATAACCTCGTCCATTTCAAAAACAGATTCCAAAAGCGTAATGTCTAAAGTGTTTTCTTTTACTAATTTAGGAATTGTATTGTTCTGCGTTGTAAAACCTACAAAGGCAAAAGAAAGTCGTAAACTTCCGTTTGGCAGATTTGTAAATTCATATTTTCCGTTGGCGTCGGTTGTTGTTCCTTTGTGTAATTCGGGTGCATATACAGAAACTCCCGGCATTGGCTGGTTCTGAGAATTGATTACGGTTCCAGAAACAGAATTTTGAGCATGCAGCATGCTCGATAAGCCTAGAATAAGGGCTAATATTATTTTTTTCATTTGAAAATGATGCTATAGTTAATTGATTTTTCTTTGTAAAATGAAATGAAAATAATAGTAAAACCTTCCGATCTTAATAAATATTAAGACTGGAAAATTGAACTGATTTTTAAAATCAATTTAAAAAAGAAAGTGTTTTTGTTTTTTTTATTTCGAATACTTCGAAAAATTAAGCAACTACAGCAACGGGAGGACCACGTAATAAATACGAACTTTCAGGAGATGTAAAAACATTTTCTGAAAAGGTAAAGAAATATGGAATTTCTTTTTGAAAAGTATGGAATTGAAATGAAAAATGATCAGGTACAATATAACTTCCAAAAGCAAAATGACAAACATAACATAAGTCATAATTATGGTGCTGGTGCGTTATTTCACCACTAGGATCATTGTAGTTGTGGTGACATTGTTTTTCTGAAAGCTGTTTTGCAATATGCTCATAACTGTGTATCGACTGAAATAGTATTGAGAACAATACCACTGCAGCCAAAGACAAACTTAATATGAGTTGCTTTTTTTTCATCCTTGACAAAGGTATAAAAGATCTAAAGAAAATTGATTTATTTTTTGGACTCTATTCTAATTTTGTTAAAAAAAGTGCAGCAAATGATTTTAATCGCCATCAAAAAGAGAATAATTGCGTTCTAATCGCATCCAGAGGCAGCATTATATTATATTTGTAAGTGAAATAAATCAACCCTAAAAACGTTTACTTGAAAACCACTATAAAACCAAAATACGATATGCGATTTCTTTTTAGCTGTTTATTTTTTGTAACGTTTTTTAATATGTTTGCTCAGGACGAAGTTAAGCCTGAGATAAAACCTGTGGTTAAAATTGATTCTTTGTATCGCGAAGACCAATTTTATTTCTCGATGACCTATAATATGTTTACCGATGTTCCTCAAAGTTTCAAACAAAATAAATTTTCTCTAGGTCTGTCTGGTGGTTTTCTGCGCGATATTCCTTTAAATAAAATGCGAACAATTGCCATCGCTGCAGGTGCTGGATTGAGTTATCAGAATTATTTTCAAAATCTAAATATTTCTAAGGATGGGACTGGTGCTTTGGTTTATGGCGTAAACAGTTATGGTGAATTTGTTTCTAACCGATACAGGCAATATGCTGTAGAAGTTCCAATTGAATTTAGATGGAGAAATTCGACTTTTGAGAGTACCAAGTTTTGGAGAATTTATGGCGGAATGAAGTTTAGTTATGTTTTTTCAAATTCATCTATTTTAGACGATGGAGAAACAACCTATAAAATAAATAATAATCCAGACATCAATAAAATTCAGTACGGCGCTTATCTTTCTGCTGGTTATAATACCTGGAATTTGTATTTGTATTATGGTTTAAATCCGTTGTTTAAATCTGCAAAGACAATTGATGGACAGAACATCAACCTGAAAACCCTAAATGCAGGTTTGATTTTTTATATTTTATAGCCACAAATACAGAAACAATAATTGCGGAAATATCCCGATAAAAAATCCAATTACAAGCTCTTTTGGCGTATGAGCATTCATTTCTAAACGAGAAGAAGCAACAATTCCAGTCATTAAAATCAAGAAAGCAGGCCAATACGGATTGTGTAATTGTGTGTGAATATTTAATCCGATCACAAATATTGCTAAACCGCTAATAGCAGCCATATGTAAACTGGCTTTGATCTTGAAAAGCGAGCAGACTAATGCTAAAATAGTAGTGAATAAAGCACCAAGAAAAAAGAAATGCAATTCTGGATAACGCACCACAACAATACTTCTTTTTACCAATAAAATATACAAGAAACATTGCAGAATAAGCGGAATTTTGCGCTGCGAAGTCTCCGGCAGCATTATCGATTTTGCATGTCCTGTTGAACGAAGCAGTAAGAAAAATAAAATAGGAACTACAATAGTAATAATCAGAATCTGAAACAAAACAAAATATTTTTCCTGATTAGAAAAGATATCCTTTTTGCAAAAAAGATAAAATAAAGTAGCATACATCGATATAAAAATCGGATGCAGTATATAGGAGAAGAGAGGCAGGATTTTTTTCAAAACAGTACAATTGTGGTATTCAACAAATATAAAATTTTTTGCTACGAATTGCACAAATTTTAACGAATTAGATTATTGAATTAAAACGTAATGAGTTTTGTTTTTTGTATGCAGCAACAATTAAAATTAGCGTAAATTAGTGCAATTCGTGGCAAACTTTTTTAATTTTACAAAAAGAAACTTTTTTAAATGAGCATAAATCTTAAAAGCCTTATTTCGGTTCTTGATGCCGAATGGAACGGCTCAAATACGGATATTTTTATAGATCATATTTCGATCGACAGCCGTTCGCTTCAAAACGGTTCACAAACTTTATTTTTTGCCTTATCGGGTGTAAATAATGATGCTCATTTGTACATTCCTGAATTGATAGAAAAAGGTGTTCAGAATTTTGTCGTGCAATATATTCCTGAAAACTATTCTGGAAAAGCCAACTTTTTGGTGGTAAAGGACACCAAAAAAGCTTTGCAGGAATTTGCAGGTTATTATCGTGATTTATTTCATTTTCCTATCATTGGATTAACTGGAAGTAACGGAAAAACCATCGTAAAAGAATGGCTTAATTTCCTGCTGAGCCCGGATTATAATATTATCAGAAGTCCAAAAAGTTATAACTCGCAAGTTGGAGTTCCGTTGTCTGTTATTGCTATTAATGAAAAACATAATCTTGGCATTTTTGAGGCCGGAATTTCTACCGTTAATGAAATGGCCAAACTCGAAAAAATCATTAAACCCAACATTGGCGTTTTAACCAATATTGGCTCTGCACACGATGAAGGTTTTGAAAATCTGGAACAGAAAATCAACGAAAAATTATTGCTTTTTAAGCATTCAACAGAAATTATATATCAGAAGAATAAACTCGTTGACGAATGTTTTACTAAGTTTTCTTCAACATATCCTTTAGCAGACAGAATTCTTTTTTCGTGGAGTTTTACTGATAATACTGCTGATGTTTTTATTGAAAAAAAGAGCAGTAAAAGTGAAACAACAAGCATTCAATATCGATACAAAAACGAAACTTTTGATTTAGAAATTCCGTTTAGCGATGCTGCTTCTGTAGAAAATGCAATTTCCTGTTTATTAGTTTTATTGTACTTTAAATACGATGCAGCAACAATTCAGAATCGTGTTTCATTATTGTATCCCGTAGAAATGCGTTTGGAGGTTAAAAACGGAATTCATAATTGCAGTATTATTGATGATAGTTACAGTTCCGATTTTCAGTCGCTTAAAATTGCGTTAGATTTTCTGGAAAGCCAGAATAAAAATGTTTCTAAAACCGTAATTCTGTCCGATATTTTTCAGAGCGGTTTTTCAAACGAAGAATTATATTCTAAAGTCGCACAGCTTATTTCGGATAATAAAATAAACCGCGTAATAGGAATTGGGCCGACGATTTCTTCTTACGCTTCTAAATTTTCGAATTGTACTACTTTTCAAAACACTGCCGAATTTATTGATGCAATTGAAAGTTTGAATTTTGCCAACGAAACCATTCTGATAAAAGGAGCACGATCATTTCAGTTTGAAGAAATTGTTTCGCTGTTAGAAGAAAAAACACATGAAACGGTTCTGGAAATTAATTTGGATGCAATTAGCCATAACTTTAATTTTTTCAAATCAAAACTAAAGCCAAACGTCAAACTAATGGTTATGGTAAAAGCTTTTGGTTATGGAAACGGCGGTTTGGAAATTGCAAAATTACTGGAACATCATAAAGTAGATTATTTAGGTGTGGCTTTCGCCGATGAAGGAATTTCGTTGAAAAACGGAGGAATTAAACTCCCAATTATGGTTTTAAATCCAGAATCGACTAGTTTTCCTTCGATTATTCAATATCAGCTAGAACCTGAAATTTATAGTGTAAAAGGTTTAAAAGCATTTTTGAAAATTGCAGAAGAAAAGAAGTTAAAAAACTATCCAATTCACATAAAACTCGATACAGGAATGCATCGTTTAGGTTTTGAAGACAATACAATTGAAGAATTAATTGCGACTTTAAGAGGAAATTCTACAGTTCATGTTCAAAGTATTTTATCGCATTTGGCAACAAGCGATGAACCGAAGCACTTTGATTTTGTGATGAAACAAGTTAGTTTATTCGAAAAATTATCATCAAGATTGATATCAGAATTAAAAATCAATCCGATCCGTCATATTTTGAATACTTCCGGAATTAGTAATTTTCCAGATGCACAATATAATATGGTACGTTTAGGAATTGGTTTATACGGAGTTTCTAACGATTCTGCAGAACAAAAATATCTGGAAAATGTAGGAACATTAAAATCGATTATTTCTCAGGTTCGTACCATTCCGGCTGGCGACAGCGTAGGTTACGGACGTCGATTTATGGCCGAAAAAGAAACAAAAATTGCCACAATTCCAATTGGTTACGCCGACGGAATCTCAAGATTATGGGGAAATCAAGTGGGATATGTATTGATAAAAAATCAAAAAGCATATATAGTAGGAAGTGTCTGCATGGACATGCTTATGGTTGACGTAAGCGAGATTGATTGTAAAGAAGGAGATTCAGTAATTATTTTTGGCGAAAGCCCAACGGTAATAGAAATGGCAGTAGCGCTTAAAACCATTCCGTATGAAATTATGACCAGTATCTCGCAGCGCGTAAAACGGGTATTTTTTAGATAAAGTAAAAATATTCAAGAAAATTCCGTATTTTCGATATTCATTATTAAAACAATCAATTATGGGATTTTTTTCTGAGTTTAAAGCGTTTGCAATGAAAGGCAACGTAGTTGATCTTGCTGTTGCTGTAATTATTGGAGCAGCTTTTGGTAAAATTGTGAATTCGTTTATTGAAGATGTAATTACACCTTTAGTATTAAAACCTGCCTTGGATGCGGCTCATTTATCTAAGATAGAAGATCTAACTGCTTTTGGCGGTGTAAAATATGGTTTGTTTCTTTCGGCAGTAATTAATTTTATAATTGTAGCATTTGTTTTATTCTTAATCATCAAAGGATTAAACAGCGTCAAAAAGAAAGACGACACTCCGGCAGCTCCTGCACCACCAACTCAGGAACAATTACTTACAGAAATTAGAGATTTATTAAAAAATAAATAAAAATATAATACCGCTACACTAAGTCTAACTTAACCGCTTCTTGATTGAAGCGGTTTTTTTTTAATAATTAATAGATAAGCTTAATGGGACATAATACAAGTGCTTTGATTGGACGATTGCCAATTAATATTGATAAGCTAAAATTTTATGGATTAGCAGTTGCATTTGAAGATAACTTTGCAATAATTTTCTTGGATGAAGATCATCTATTTCATTGGAATTTAAAGCTAAATTTAGATTATGTTTCTGATAATGAAAATTTGCGTTTTGGAGACGAATTAGTTCATTATTTTGCTAAAGAAATTCAATTTGAAGAATATATAATTGCATATCTAAGTTTCGAATTTTATGGAGAGTTATATAAAAATGCTGTTAAAATTAATGAAGGAGAAATAAATGTATTGTTACAACAAATTGGGGTTAATGCTTCCAATAGCAAAAATGAATTCCATAAATTAAATCTTGATGATTACAGAACGTCTGAATGCTATTATTGGGAATCAAATAAGGAATATCTAGGTGACAATATTATAGCTGGATTTATAAAAAGATAATTAACTTAAATATTTATTCATTTTAAAAATATAAGAAACAACTTCAATTAAACAAATTTCAATATTTGTTTAATTTGTAACATTTTGTTATTTTTTGTGAAGCCCCTTGTTTTGGTTTTTATTATACCTACTTTTGCAATACAAATTAGATTAATTCATACTATAAAAATATAAAAATGAGAATAGCAGTTGTAGGTGCCACTGGTATGGTTGGCGAAATCATGCTTAAAGTATTAGCAGAAAGAAACTTCCCGGTTACAGAATTAATTCCTGTTGCTTCTGAGAAATCAGTTGGAAAAGAAATTGAATATAAAGGTCAAAAATATAAAGTTGTTGGATTGCAAAATGCAGTAGATTTAAAAGCAGATATTGCTGTTTTTTCTGCCGGTGGAGATACATCATTAGAATGGGCTCCAAAATTTGCAGCTGCAGGAACTACTGTTATTGATAACTCATCTGCGTGGAGAATGGATCCTACTAAAAAATTGGTAGTGCCAGAAATCAATGCATCATCATTAACAAAAGAAGATAAAATTATTGCAAACCCAAACTGTTCTACAATTCAAATGGTTTTGGCTTTAGCGCCTTTGCATAAAAAATACAACATCAAAAGAATTATTGTTTCTACTTACCAATCTATTACAGGAACTGGTGTAAAAGCAGTAAGACAGTTAGAAAATGAGTATGCAGGAATACAAGGAGAAATGGCATACAAATATCCAATTCACAGAAATGCAATCCCGCACTGCGATAGTTTTGAAGAAAACGGATACACTAAAGAAGAAATGAAATTAGTTCGCGAAACTCAAAAAATTCTTAGTGACAATACAATTAGAGTTACAGCAACAGCAGTTCGTGTTCCAGTTGTAGGCGGACACAGTGAAGCAGTAAATGTTGAGTTTACAAATGATTTTGATGTAAATGAAGTTCGCGAGATTCTTCATAATACAGATGGAGTAGTGGTTCAGGATAATCTGGATACTTTTACATATCCAATGCCATTGTATGCAGAAGGTAAAAATGATGTTTTTGTTGGAAGAATCCGTCGTGACGAAAGCCAGCCAAATACATTAAATATGTGGATTGTTGCAGACAACTTAAGAAAAGGTGCAGCAACAAACACCATCCAAATTGCTGAATATTTAATTCAGGCTGGTTTGGTTTAATCTGAGATTAAAGAAAATTGTTATAAAGAAAAAACCGTAATCGCAGAAATGTGATTACGGTTTTTTTATGTTTTAAATCTGTTGAATTTTCAAAGCCTGTCGGCCTTAATGTTTTAAAACAAAAAAGCGGGAAATTTAAGTTTCCCGCTTTTTTTATTTTTTTAATATTCTGGAGCCAATTCTAATTCCAGTCCTTCTAAATCTGTTGTAATTGGTATCTGACAGCCTAAACGACTATTAGACTTAACATAAAATGCTTCCGAAAGCATGGCTTCTTCTTCATCTCCCATTTCTGGTAATGCAACATCATTTAGAACGTAACATTGGCAGGAAGCACACATGGCCATTCCGCCACAGGTTCCTTCAACAGGAAGTTCGTATGCCTTGCATAACTCCATTATATTCATTGCCATATCAGTAGGAGCCTGTAATTCATGTATAACTCCTTCTCGATCTTTAATCTTTATTAATACATCCATTTTAATTATTTGGAATTTTGGTCTGGATCTAATAACGTGATCAAATCCTCAATATTTAGTTAACTTTGTTTTAGACTAAAAGCGTATTCTTTTCTATTACTGTCTTTAAGACGCATTTTTACTCCAATTGTATTACCTCCTTTTTCTAATAAGGTTACCAAAGCAATTACAGAATAATAGTCTTTATCAGATTGAAAAATTAAAGTACCTTCATACGTTGAGTTTACCACTCCTTGTTTATCTGTCAGTTCTTTTATTTTTCTAGGATGAGAAAATTCTGCAGAGCTGTATGTAGCTTTGTTTGCAAATTTTGCTTTCCCGTCGCTAAAGTCAAATAAAAAATCATAGTTGCCAATTCTAAGGCTTCCTTCTTCGGCGCTGATGTTAGTTGAAAAAACAATTTGTCCTGTGTATTGGAAATCTGACCATTCTTCAGCTTCATTTACCCAGGCTTTATCAACAATTAAAGTTTCGCCAGTTTGCTGTGCATGACTTACGGAAACAAAAAACAATAATAAAAAAAGAGCGTAAAAATTTCTCATAATTTAAGATTTAGGATTATGTTACAAATTTAGATTAAAATGTAACAATTCCTTATCAAAATCTCTTAAAACTTCGAGCTATTTATTATTAAAAACGCAAAAACACAGTGATGTTTAGTGTTTTTATTATTTTTTTAAACACAAAATCGACTTAAGGCCTACTATTCTTGTTAATTGTCAGAATTGAAGTACTCAGCAAAAACGCATTTTTGTTACATAATATTTACCACAGTTTCAATTTGTGGTGCGTATTTTTTTATTGTCGTTTCAACTCCTGCTTTCAAAGTCATTTGATTTACGCTGCAACTAATGCATGCTCCTTCAAGACGAACTTTGACATGTTTGTCATCGTCTATAGAGATTAGAGAAATATCACCTCCATCAGACTTTAAAAATGGTCTGATTTCGTCTAGAGCTAATAATACGTTGCTTGTTAATTCTTCTGTTGTCATAATATTAATGTGTCAATTAGAAAATAGGATAATTTGATAATTTTTTTAATCAGATAATTTGTCCATGTGATAATTAGAAAATTTTAAACATTATCTAATTATTTCATTTCCTCATTATCTAATTTACATTATCTAATTATCGAATTGTCTCATTATCTAGTTTTTTTTAACTGCAGAACATCCTGCCATTGTTGTAATCTTGATAGCTTCTGTTGCAGGCAGGCTTTCATTTCTGCTTACAACTTCTTGTACTACATTTCTAGTGATTTCTTCAAAAATACCCTCGATTGGAGATGCTGTTTGAAGTGCTGCCGGACGACCGTAATCTCCAGCTTCACGAATAGATTGTACGATTGGAACTTCTCCTAAAAATGGAACATTTAAATCTTCTGCAAGATTTTTTGCTCCTTCTTTTCCGAAGATGTAATATTTATTTTCTGGCAATTCTTCTGGTGTAAAGTAAGCCATGTTTTCAATAATTCCCAAAACAGGAACATTGATATTATCCTGCATAAACATTGCAACTCCTTTTTTAGCATCTGCAAGTGCCACAGCTTGCGGTGTACTTACTACAACCGCACCAGTTATTGGAAGCGATTGCATGATAGAAAGGTGAATATCTCCAGTTCCCGGAGGTAAATCCAGAAGCATAAAATCTAATTCTCCCCAGTCTGCATCAAAAAGCATTTGGTTTAAAGCTTTTGCAGCCATAGGACCTCTCCAGATAACAGCTTGACTTGGAGCTGTAAAGAAACCAATAGAAAGCATTTTAACTTCAAAACTTTCAATAGGTTTCATTTTTGATTTTCCGTCAACAGTAATAGAAACTGGTTTTTCGTTTTCTACGTCAAACATAATTGGCATAGAAGGACCGTAAATATCAGCATCTAAAATTCCGACAGAAAATCCCATTTTTGCTAATGTTACAGCTAAATTTGCTGTAACAGTAGATTTTCCAACACCGCCTTTACCAGAAGCAACGGCAATAATATTTTTAATTCCCGGAATAGCACGACCTTTAATTTCGTTTTTCTCAGGAGTTTCTACTTTAATGTTTACTTTAATTTTTGCTTCAGGAGATACCAATTCAAGAATTGTTTTTTTGATATCATCTTCGGCTCTTTTTTTAATGTGCATTGCTGGTGTATGAAGTACTAAATCTACCACAACTTCATCGCCAAAAGTAATAACATTGGCAACAGCGCCGCTTTCAACCATATTTTTTCCTTCTCCAGCTATAGTAATTGTTTCTAGAGCTTTAAGAATTTCTTTTCTGTCTAATTTCATTTTGATGTGCTATTTTCTATTGAACGAAATCGATTTAAGCATTGTATTTATTTAAACTGATTTCAGACTGCAAAGATAACGGATTAAGTTTGGATTTAAACTTTTTTAAATTGGATTTATTGATATTGAGATTGTTCAAAATGATTCTTTATAATTTCAAATCAAGATCTTTAATAGATTAAGTAGAATTAAATGTTTTTTTGGATTTATTTAAAATCGGATTTAAAAATACACAATAATCAAATTACAATGAAAATTCTGAACTTTTTATACCTTAAATATCAATAATCTTGGTTATATTTGAGTACCCTAAATCGATGATTTTCTTATAATTGAAAAAATTTGTGAAAACTTATTTTAGGAGCTATTCTTGAGTTTTCGGTTTTTTTAAATACACTTTATTTTAAAAATTTAAACCGTAAAAAATATGCGAAATTTTACTTCCAAAACTGTAATTATTGCGATCAGCTTTTTTGCATTTTCATTTACTTCATTTTCTAATGAAATAAATAAAAAAGAGATTCACAATTCTGAAAATGTATTCAATACTAAAAAGCTTGTTTCGGCTGTTTCTATTGATGCGGCGGCAATTGCGGCATTCTATAAAAAATATCCGAAACTAAAAAAGTATCAAAAAGATGTTCAAGATATTTATAAAAATAAAGAATACAAATCGATTTGGTATGATGAAAAAAACATTACCGAATTTGGTGCATTGTTATACCAAAAAGTTAATGTTTTAAAAGATCAGGGTATAGATAATATCATGCCTTATAAAGATGAAATTGATGAAGCTTTTAACGAAAGTGTGACCAAAAAACCTTCTCAGCTGGAAACTGAATTACTGCTTACCAATATGTATGTTTTTTACGCAAGCAATGTTTATTCTGGCGTTGATCCTGCGACACTGAAGAAAATTGGATGGTTTCTGCCAGCAAAAACTATTTCGTATTCCAGAATATTAGATTCACTAATTGTAGATTCTAATCGTTTAGATAAAGACGATAATCTTTTGTTCAGCCAATATTACAAACTTCAGGATGCATTAAAAAAATACCGTAAAATAGAAACTGATAATTTGTGGCAGAAAATTACCATTGACGAAGCCAATTACAAAGAGCTGAAACCTTTTGATACTTCTTCTACTGTAAAAGATGTCAGACAGCGCTTATTTGTTGTTGGCGATCTTTCTCACGATTCTAAAAGTAATGTTTATGATGAAGAATTGATGGCAGGAGTTCTGAATTATAAAAAAAGATATGGACTAAAATTGAATTATACTTTAACCAAAGAACATATCGATCAGTTGAATGAACCCATTTCAAAAAGAATAAAAACCATTATGCTGAATATGGAACGCTGCAGATGGATACCGACAAAACTGGCAAAAGCAGATCGGTATATTATGGTCAATATTCCGTCGTTTCGTTTGATTTTTGTGAAAGACGGCAAATACGATTTAGTTTCCGATGTTTTTGTGGGTTCCAGAATGACAGAAACCGTAATTTTTAGTGGCGATATGGATCGAATTGTTTTCAGTCCGTATTGGTATGTGCCAACGAGCATTATTCAAAACGAATTAAAACTGCAGATGGCAAGTGATAAAAATTATTTGGCAGATCATAATATGGAATGGAACGGTGGTCGCGTAAGACAAAAACCAGGGCCAAAAAATTCGCTGGGTTTAGTAAAATTTATGTTTCCAAATCCAAATGATATTTACCTGCACGATACGCCAGCAAAGAGTTTATTTGAATTCGAAAAACGAATCTTTAGTCACGGATGTATCAACGTAAAAGAAGCAAAAGGATTGGCGTATGCAATTTTAAAAGATGATCCGGATTGGCCTACAACGAAAATTGATCTGGCAATGAACGGCGAAAAAGAAACAACCTGCATGCTTAAAAAGAAGATACCAATTTATATTGGATATTTTACGGCCTGGGTTCAGGACAATGGCGAAATTAATTTCTTTCCAGATGTTTACGATAGAGACACAAGTTTAGACAAACTGCTTTATTCGGATTCTGTTACGATGAAGTAAATAATTTAGGCGCAAAGGTACAGAGCTACAAAGGTTCATAGTAATAAGAAACCCGTCGGATTTTATAAATCTGACGGGTTTAATTTTTAAAAATGGTCTACAAATTATTCGTATTTTAAATATTTCAAGATATCTATTTTCGTTACCTGATAGGCTTTTGCTAATACAATTAGTAAAGTTAAAACGAGTAAAGAAATCAGCGCAACTCCAAACGGAACTGGCGAAATCCCAATTCTAAAAGCAAAATCTTCAAGCCATTTCTGTAATAAAATATAAGCCGGAACAATTCCGATGACAAATCCAAGCAGACAAAAAGCAACATATTGCTTCGATAATTCTTTTAAAAGCATATCTGTTTCTGCGCCTAAAGTTTTTCTAATGGCAATTTCTTTTAATCGTCTTTCCATTGAGAACGAAGCCAAAGCAAACAAACCAAAAATGGCAATAATAATTACAACAAGATTCAGGATAAAAAACAAGTCTTTTTGTTTTACTTGTTCCAGATACGTTTTAGCAAAACCTTTGTTTACAAATTCATAATCAAAAGGATAATCCTGATTAACGTTTTTCTCCCAATAGGCTTTTAGTTTAGATAATGTTTCCGGCAAATTATTTGGAGAAACTTTTACATACACATTCTGAAAATTATTTGTTTCCAAAACTTTTAAGTTAATAAAAATCATTGGTGGTACTTTATTCTGAAAACCAGTAATATGAAAGTCTTTCACAACACCAACAACTTTAAATTTTAAATTATCAGATCCATCTTTGCTCCACCCCGAAGTTATTATAGTATTAATTGGTTTTTTAAGCCCCAAAGCTTTAACGCAAGCTTCGTTTATAAGCCAATTGTTTATAGTATCCGAAGCAAATTTTGGAGACAAATTACGGCCTTCAACAATTTTAATTTTCATCATTTCAAGAAAATCAAAATCCATTTCTACATTTCGAGGCTGTACAAAAACACCATTGTGTGTAAAACCAGAACTCGAATTGGTACTTTGGCCAAAAGTGCCTGCAAAAGTTGATACTTCTTCTACACCCGACATTTTAAGAATTTCTTGTTTCGTCGTGTAATATTTTTTGCCTTTAGTATTGTAATCATCATAATTAAAAGGAATTCTAATTACCTGACTTCCGCTAAATCCGAGGTCCTTATTCATCATATAAGTAACCTGAGAATTTACAATCAAAGCGCCAATGATAAAAAACGCAGCAATACCAAACTGAAAAATAAGCATAGAATTTCGAATCCAGATACCGCTTTTACTTCTTGAAAAATTACCTTTTAAAACCTTTAAAGTTTCGAAGTTTGAAATGTAAACGGCAGGAAAAATACCCGCAAGTCCAATGACTAATACAAATATAAAAATGAGCTGCAGGTAAAATTCACTACCATTTAATGTTAATGTCTTTTTAAGGAAAATATTGTAGTAAGGAAGAGAAAGTTCTACAATAGCCAGCGCAAAAAGAATAGATAAGATTACAATAATAGCCGTTTCAAAAATAAACTGCGAAATGATTTGAGATTTGCTTGCGCCTACAATTTTACGCACACCAACTTCTTTGGCACGTTTAATCGCAGATGCCGTTGCCAGATTAATATAGTTTACCAGCGATAAAACTAATATCAAAATAGACAAGCCAACCATAATATAAAGTAACTTTAGATTACCGTCTCTTTCAGGAAAATTAGCACCTGCCGAGCTTTTTGTTCCATGCAGGCGAGCCGTATTTAATTGGTCAAGAATAATCTGGATTTCTCCGTTTTCTTTTACATATTGCGCTACAGTCTGGCCGCTTTCTTTAGCATCTTTTAAAGTTCTGTTCACAAAATTTACATTTTGCATTTTCTTTAAAACCACAGCAGGATCTGTATTTTTTTTAAGCTTAATCATTAAACCATAACTAAAATTTCCCCAGCTGTTGAGATCACTTTCGCGTACAATACCGCTAAAAACATAATTGGGTTCAACAGAAGAAGGCGTAATAATTTGGTAAACCGCTTTTACAATATAGACAGTGTTATCATAAGTAATTGATTTTCCGATCGGATCTTCATTTCCAAAAAGCAATTTTGCCTGTTCTTCAGAAACAGCTACACTGTTTTTTTCTTTCAAAACATCTTTCTTAGCCCCTTTAATAATTGGGAAACGGAAAAAATCAAAAAAGTTACCATCAGAAACCAGAATCTTTTTATCGATCAATTTCTTTCCCTGATATTTTATCGCACCATCATTATACCAAGTGTTCAAAAAACAGATTTGTTCAATTTCAGGAATAGTGGCTTTACAGGTATTTCCAAACGGTATCGAGCAAGAAGCCCAGGTATCGCCCGTAATTCCAATTTTATTCAAAACCTGATACGTGTTGTCTTTTTCAGGATTCCATTGATTGTATGCGTTTTCGTTATTCCAATATAAAATGGCGAAAATAACACCCGCAATTCCGATGCTCAATCCTAAAACATTTAAAAACGAAAACAGTTTGTTTTGCTTTAAATGGTAAATAAATATTTTAAACCAATTGTAAATCATGTCGGTTATTTTTTGGTTGTTTTACTTTATATAATAGTCAATATTTTGCATACTAATTCTACCAGAATTACAAATGCAGTAACAATAATTTTGATCATCTTTAATTTATTTAGCGTCCATAAAAACATCCACATTTCTCTGATTTAGTTTCTCAGAAAATATAACACCGTCTTTCATATGAATCGTTCTTTGCGAAAAAGAAGCGTCATAATCAGAGTGCGTAACCATCAGAATCGTCGCGCCTTTAGCGTGCAGATCCGTAAGAAGTTCCATTACTTCATTACCATTTTTACTGTCTAAGTTTCCTGTTGGCTCATCCGCCAAAATAATTTTAGGATCATTAACCAAGGCTCTCGCAACCGCAACTCTTTGCTGTTGTCCGCCCGAAAGTTGCTGCGGAAAATGTTTTAGACGATGTGCAATATTTAATTTTTCGGCAATAGCCTCAATTTTTTGTTTTCTTTCTGATGCTTTTACATTATTATAAAGCAAAGGCAGTTCGATATTATCGTAAACCGAAAGCTCATCAATCAGATTAAAATTCTGAAAAATAAACCCGATATTTTCTTTGCGGACTTTAGCTCTTCCTTTTTCTTTTAAACCAATCATTTCCTGATCCAATAATTTATAACTGCCGCCAGTAGCGCTGTCCAGCAGTCCGATGATATTTAGTAAAGTCGATTTTCCGCAGCCAGAAGGTCCCATTATCGTTAGAAAATCGCCTTTTTTAATTTCTACATTGATACCGCTTAAAGCAGCAGTTTCTATTTCTTCTGTTCTAAAAACTTTGGTTAAATTTTGAATTGTTATCATAATTTTTTTTGGTTTTAAAATGTTATTGTATTCGTTTTTTGATTGATGATTGATTTTTTTTGTTTCAAGTTTCAGGTTTCAGGTTTTTAACTTGAAACCTGAAACTTGAAACAAAACAAACTATTCCTTATTAATTGCTAACTCTTCGATGTCTTTATAGTCAGAATAAGAAGAAGTTATTACCGATTCGCCTTCTTTTAAGCCTTCTAAAACTTCATAGAAAGAAGGATTTTCGCGGCCTAACTTTATGTTTCTTCTTTCCGCTTTATTTCCTTTTACTACAAAAATCCATTTTCCTGCCGTATCTTGATTAAAGCTTCCTTTTGGCACAACCAAAGTTTTGTTTTTCTCTGATAAAATTAATTTTACCCCAAAACTAAGACCGTCTTGCAATGTGATATCTTCCTTAGAAGTAAAAACCAATTCGACTGTAAAATGACCGCTTTTTACTTCTGGAATTACTTTACTAACCAAAACTTCGAGATTTTTTCCTTTAAATTCTACCTGACCTTTTAAACCTTCTCTAATTTTTTCCAGATAAAATTCATCCACTTCAGCTGCAAGTTTGTAACCTTGTTTTGAATCTATTTTTCCGATACTTTCTCCAGCTTGAAACGATTTTCCTAAAACAGGTTCAAAAGAAGTCAATCTGCCCGATTCCGGCGCCGTAATCAAAAAGTTCTTTTTATTATTTCGAAGAATATCCAGACTTTTTTCCATTGTTTGTATCGAACGGTTTATTTGTGAAATCTGAACTTGATTGCTTTGTTTTTCTTTTTGAATGCTTTGCTGAATCGTTCTTTTACGTTCTTCCTGAAAACGTAAATTCTCCTTAAAAGTATTCCAGTCATTTTTAGAAATTACATCCTTCGCAAATAATTTAGAATTCATGTCGTACAATCTTTTTGCGTCATTATAATCATGTTCAATTAAAACCAAATCTTTAGTTAAGTTTAATTCCTGATTTCTAATGTTCAATTTTCCGTTATTCAAATTATTAATCTGCTCAATAATTGCCGTTTCCTGAGTAAGATAATTAAGTTCAGTATTCGGGTTGTACAAACGTGCTAAAGACTGACCTTTGGTAACCATTGCGCCGTTTTCTACAAAAATCTCTTTTACAGATCCGCCTTCGGTAACATTTACCAGCATCACATTCAATGGTTCTACTTTAGCCTGAAAAACAACAAAGTCTTCAAAAAAAGCTTTTTCTACTTTCTGAATCGAAAGTTCATCTGCTTTTACATTTAAACTTCTTTTACTATTAAAAGCAAAAAATACGATTACCAGCAAAGCTAAAAAAACACCAATTGCTATTGTGAGATATCTAAATTTTCTATTTTTACGAGGAATTACCGTGTCCATTTTTTAAATAATTTACTGATAATCAATAGGTAAATACTGTGCCATAAAAATTATTATTTGTAAAGTGTTGATTTTAAAGAAGCTTTAAAAACCATCAAAAAAAGGAGTGTCCGATAATGAACAGTTGACCGTTCAGAATCGGACAAAAAAAGATACCATGCGAAAAAAACAAGCTCAAATATTAGTCGTAGACGATCAGGAAGAAATTCTTTTTTCGGCAAAAATGATTCTGAAAAAGCATTTTGAAACCATTTTTACCACCAGCAGCCCCAAAAAAATCATTTCAATTTTGAATGAAAATGAAATAAATGTGGTTTTATTAGACATGAATTATCGGATTGGTTTTGAAGATGGACGAGAAGGAATTCATTGGCTTAAAGAAATAAAAACACTTTCGCCAAAAACTATTGTGATTTTGATGACCGCTTTTGGTAAAATAGAAACCGCTGTTGAAGGTATAAAAATTGGTGCTTTTGATTATGTTTTAAAACCGTGGAATAATGAAAAATTACTCGAAATAATTGATAAAGCAGTTACAGAAAGCAGAAAGAACACTAAAAAAGAAGTCATTGAAAAAACGGATAAAAGATATTTTACCGGAACTTCTGCCAAAATAAAACACGCGTATTCAATTGCCGAAAAAGTGGCCAAAACCGATGCCAATGTTTTGATTTTGGGCGAAAATGGAACTGGGAAATATGTTTTTGCCGAGTTTATTCACCAAAATTCAGAACGCAAAACAGCGCCTTTTGTACACGTAGATTTGGGTTCGCTAAGTGATAGTTTGTTCGAAAGTGAACTTTTTGGTTATGCCAAAGGCGCTTTTACAGATGCTAAAACAGATACACCGGGAAGATTTGAAATGGCCGCTAACGGTACTATTTTTCTGGACGAAATTGGGAATATTCCGCTCCATCTTCAGGCAAAATTACTGCATGTTTTACAAACCAAAACTGTTACTCGTTTGGGCGAAAGCAAAGCAAGACCTCTCAACGTGCGGATTATTGCGGCAACAAACAGTGATATTAAAACCGAAGTAAAAAACAAAACATTCAGAGAAGATCTGTTGTATAGAATTAATACGATGGAAATTTATCTGCCGCCACTGCGCGAGCGAAAAGACGATATTGTTCCGATGGCGAATTTTATTTTAGAACAATTGGCTATAAGATACAATCAGAACAATTGGCGTTTTGAAGAAAATGCAGCGCCTTATTTAGAAAAATATCCGTGGAAAGGAAATGTTCGTGAAATGGAAAATAAAATCGAACGGGCTTTGATTTTATCGGATAATAATACGATTTCTGTAACTGATTTAGATATTCTCAATTTTGAAGATTTTGACGAGAAAGATGATAATCCTTTGTCTGAAATGGAAAAAATGGCAATCGAAAAAGCTTTGTTTAAACACAACGGTAACATCAGTAAAACTGCTGAAGAACTTGGACTTTCCAGAGCTGCACTTTACAGAAGAATTGAAAAATACGATTTAAAATAAATTTGCCACTCCCGATAACTATAGGAAGCGGCAAAAAAGAAATAAAACATGAAAAACCAAAAACTTTACAACGGTTTGTTTGCACGAGTTTTGCTCATTATGATATTCTTTTTTGGATGTCTTTTTCTGATCGGAAAAGGGTTTTATTATAATGCAGTTTTAGCCGGTTTATTTGGAATTGTATTATTGGTTGAATTGTATTTTTATATCAAAAATCAATTTTCATTTTATGATAAAATCTTGCTTTCGATTTTAAGAAATGACTTTTCTGCCAATTTCCCGGAAGAAAATAAAAAAAATAATTTTAGGAACTTATATCTTTTATACGACACATTAAAATTTCAAAAACAAGAACAGACTTCTAAAGAACTGATCTATCGTTCGATTCTGGACAATATTGATACTGCAGCTTTGATTCTGGAAAAAGAAGACGAAGACTGGAATATTTTTATGATGAATGACTGCTTTTCGGACTTGTTTAAAGTGCCAAAAGTAAGTCATTGGAAATACCTTAAAAATTACCTGCCATCGCTTTGTGACGAAATCGAAAAAGTGGGTTTTACAGATATAAAATCGGCAATTTCCATAAAAATAGAAGATCAGGATTTGCAGACTTTTGTTTTGCAGACTTCGCAGACGCAGACTTACGACAAAGAATATTTTATCATTTTGCTGGATAGCATTCAGCGTGTGATCGAGAAAAAAGAAAAAGAAGCCTGGATTAATCTGATGAAAATTATTTCGCATGAATTAATGAATTCGCTGACGCCAATTCGTGCATTGTCTCAAAATTTATTGCAGATTGTAGATCAGGAAAAGCTTGAAGAAGAAGATTTTGACGACATTAAAAGCAGTATTTCGACTATTATAAACAGAAGCGACCATTTGCAGGTTTTTGTTGAGAATTACCGAAAACTGGCGATGTTGCCAACTCCAAACAAGCAAATGACGCCGATTAATGCATTATTTGATGATTGTCTCAGAATTATGAATCCGATTCTGAAAGATGAAAATATCGAATTAATAAACGAAATCAAAAGTTCCCGTTCTATCTTAATTGATAAAAACCAAATGGAACAAGTTATCATAAATCTGATTACAAATAGTATTTATGCTTTAAAAGAAAAGACAGATAAAAAAATGTTTCTGTCTAGTTACACGGATAATAATCGCTTTTTTATTGTGATTTCGGATAACGGAAAAGGAATTGATCCAATAATAAAAGACAAAGTTTTTCTACCCTTTTTTACCACCAGAAAAGACGGCGCCGGAATTGGATTAACGCTTTCTAAAAATATTATTGAAGCACATGGCGGTTATTTAAGTTGTCAGACAGATGAAGACAAAACCGATTTTGTGATTTGCTTGATTTGATTTTTCTAAACCATATAAGTTATATAAGTTCATTTTAGGCTCCTGTAAGGTTTTCAAAACCTTGTAGGTGTATGTATGTTTGAATCTCGCAAAGTCGCAGAGTTGCAAAGTTTTTCATTTTAAGTAATAAATCTTAGCGACTCTTCGACTTTGCGAGATTATAAATTAAGGAAATAAACTTATATCACTTATATGGTGAAATAAATTTAAAGTTCAACTTCTGGTTTCCAAAAATGCTTTTCAAAATCTACAATTTGATTGTTGACTACTTTAATACCTTCACTTTCTAAAAGTTGCTGCATTAAATTAGTTCCGTCAAAATGAAATTTACCCGTCAAAAGACCTTTTTGATTTACAACACGATGTGCCGGAATATCATCTCTATTATGGCACGCATTCATTGCCCAGCCGACCATTCGCGCAGAGCGGGCAGTTCCCAAAGCTTTTGCGATAGCGCCATAAGAAGTTACTTTCCCGTACGGAATCTGTTTTGCAATAACATATACTCTTTCGAAAAAATTTTCTTCAGCCATAGAAATTGATTTTTATGCACTCCCGATAGTTATCGGGATAAGGATTAGAAAGGATTTTTTATAAAGCTATTAAAAGAATAATCAGTTTAATGTGGCTAATAAATTAATGCCAAAGTTAAAAGCTTTCAAGAAAATATCCGCTTAATCTGCAAAATCTGCGAGAACAACAAAAAAATCTTTTTTAATCCTTTAAATCTGTGGCAAAAAATAATTACCCAAAGTAATAACTTAAAATATTAAAAAGTGTTACGATAGAAATTAAACCAGTAATACTTCCAATAATAGTATTCATGTTTCTCATTATGTAATCGGTTTTCTTTTCGATTCTTCCAAAGAACGCAATGTAGCTGTAAAGAACAGCAAAAGAGCCCAAAACAGAACCTAAAACAAAAGTAAAAATCACGTTGTTTTCAAACGCAAAAAGATGATAAGAAGCCAAAGTAACACTTACAACAACATAATACGGAATCGGGAAAAAGTTTAAACCAGAAAGCAACATACCTAAAAAGAAACGACTTTTTTTGCTGCTCTTTTTGATTTTAGATTTTTTGGCTTTCGGTTCTTTTGCGATAAACAAAAAGTAGATCGTTAGAATAGAAAAAATAGCAAACCCAACTTCACGCAACAAAGTCACAACATCTGGTCTGTTATCAATAACCTGAGCAAATAAAACAGCTAAAGAAACCTGTAAAAGAATAACTAAAACAGCACCAATAACAAACCATAAAGCATTCTTTTTTCCTTCTTTCAGATTTATTTTGGCTGCCGTCATATTGATTAAACCTGGTGGAATAATCCCGATGATAGCTGCAATGAAACCTGAAAGTAAAGGGGTAAGTAAGGCCATTCAGTGGTTTAATGGGTTAACAATATTTGTTTTGAAATTAAATTAATCTTTAATTTTGAAACGAATATACGTAATTGCCTTGTTAATTTCTAAATATTGTTTTTCATAAAAAGTCTGGAATGCAGTAACCTCTTCCGGACTTCCCTCATTTGTATATACATTATGGTTGGCATACAATACCTCGTGACCTTCGCCATGAAGCAATCCAAGAGTATAACCGTGCATAAATTCACTGTCGGTTTTAAGGTTTACAACACCGTCTTTTTTAAGGATTTTTTTATACAATTTTAAAAATTCAGAATTTGTCATTCTGTGTTTTGTTCTTTTGTATTTGATTTGCGGATCCGGAAAAGTAATCCAGATTTCGTCAACTTCACCTTCGGTAAAAATATGATCGATTAATTCGATTTGAGTACGAATAAAAGCAACATTATGTAAGCCAGTTTCTACGGCAGTTTTTGCACCTCTCCAGAAACGAGCACCTTTAATATCAATTCCGATAAAATTTTTGTTAGGATATCTTTCTGCCAATCCAACAGAATATTCTCCTTTTCCACATCCTAATTCTAAAACTAAAGGATTATCATTTTTAAAGAAATCAGAATTCCATTTTCCTCTTAAGGGCATTAAATTGCCTACAACTTCTTCTCTGGTTGGTTGAAAAACGTTTTCAAATGTTTCGTTTTCTCTGAATCTTTTTAGTTTATTTTTACTTCCCACTTTTACAAAAATTTTCAGCAAAATTAAGGAATATAAACGAATGAATACTGTGCAAAGTGTGTTTTAAAATTTTTTTGCTACGAATTACACGAATTTTCACAAATTTTTCTTCTGTTTAATTTTGTGTAAAAATCAGAGATAAAGATTAATTCGTAAAAATTAGTGCAATTCGTGGCAAACTAATAAAAATATATTTTTACCCGTAATGCTGTTCATGCACAGACAATAAAGAAGGATCAAGCGTTTCGTCATGCTGTGATAAATCCAATCCGATATGTTCTGATTCTTCTGAAACACGAAGTGGAATAATAAAGTTGGTTACTTTGAATAAAAAGTAAGCTCCGAAGAATGTGAAAATTGAAACCAAAACCAAAGCCATCATGTGGTGTCCGAAAACGCTCCAGCCTCCGTGAAGTAAGCTGGCATCTTTACCATGAGCGAAAATAGCAGTTAGAATCATTCCCATAATACCGCCAACTCCGTGACAAGCAAAAACATCCAGAGTATCATCAAATCTTTTTGAGAAACGGCAGTTTACAGCAGAGTTTGAAACCAAAGCAGTTACAAAACCAAAGAACATACTTTCTGGAACCGATACAAATCCAGCAGCAGGAGTAATGGCAACTAAACCAACAACGGCGCCGATACAAGCTCCTAAAGCCGAAACTTTTCTTCCGTTCATTCGGTCAAAGAAAATCCAGGTTAACATAGCAGCTGCAGATGAAGTGGTTGTCGTTGCAAAAGCCATAGCGGCAGTTCCGTTGGCTGCAAGTGCAGAACCAGCATTAAAACCAAACCAGCCAAACCATAACATTCCTGTTCCTAATAATACAAACGGAATATTGGTTGGAATATGAAGACTGTTTTTTCTTTTTCCTAAAACAATAACGCCAGCCAAAGCTGCAAAACCAGAACTCATGTGAACTACAGTTCCTCCTGCGAAATCTTTAACACCAAAGAAACTTCCTAAAACTCCTGTTGGATACCAAACAGCGTGACACAAAGGAGCGTATATAAAAATGGTAAATAAACTAATGAAAATTAAATACGAGATAAAACGAACACGCTCTGCAAATGAACCTGTAATAATTGCCGGTGCAATAATCGCAAATTTCATTTGAAACAAAGCAAAAAGCATAAACGGAATTGTGCTGGCTAATTTTTTATGCGGCAAAATGTTCACATAGTCCATAAAAGCAAAAGTAGTTGGATTTCCGAAGAAACTATAAAAGTGATCTCCAGATCCAAACCCAATCGGATCTCCAAAAGCAAGGCTAAAACCAACAACAACCCATAAAAGTGTAACAACACCTAAACAGATAAAACTCTGAAGCATTGTAGAAATTACATTTTTCTTACCGACCATTCCGCCGTAAAAAAATGATAATCCCGGAGTCATAATCAATACAAGGCAACAAGATGTAAGCATCCAGGCAACATCAGCAGGAACAATATGATCTGTAGTTCCAAATTCAGATAATACATAACTATTATTTTCAGTAACCGTTGGCCAAAATGCACCTATAATACAAACGATACTAATAATGATAAAGGAAATGATCCAGCGTCTTTCTATTTTCATTTTTCAAATACTTTATTTAACCCTATTTTTTTTGGGGTCAAAGTTAAAAAAAAATAAATATTTTGATTTCAAGGGCTGTTAAATAAGAGGGCTGTCTTTTATTTTAGTCAATTTTACAAAATTCAATTCGTTTTTTTGACACAATCTTATTTTCAACTTCTAATTTACGACTATTATTGCCAATTGTATTAAAATTAATTTGACATATTCTCTTGTAAAGCGCTAGAAAAGTTAGGATTATAATAAGAATGGCTTAAAATGTTTATTTTTTCTTAAGCTTATCAATCAAAACATCTTCAACTGGACTTTTTATTTTGGTAACCGCATCAACTTCGTCGTTCGGAATTGTCATCGATAAAACATAATGTTGAATTTTCCATTCTTTCCCAACTTTAACTAAAACACCAGAACCGCGACAGATTTTCATTTGTGTATTTAGTAATTCATCAAACCATGCAATTTTTCCAGATTTGTCAAAAAAGATATGACGTTCCAAAGCTGTAAAATTCCAGGTTTTACCTTTGTCAAAATAAGGTTTTGCCCAAACTTTAAAATCTGGGTTCGTCCAGTTTTCGGTTGCATCTGTACCAATAAAAATGGCGTCGCTAGACATTAAACTAAAATACGCATCAAATTTTGCATCGGCAGCAGCTTTATGCCAAGTATCAAGCGTCTGATTGATTTTGTCTTTTTCTGTAGTTTGCGCATTCGCGAAAGCGCTGATGAATACTAAAAGTAAGATAGATTTTTTCATATGAAGTTTTGTTTGGTATAAAGTTAGGATTAAATTTTTTAAACCATATAAGTTATGTAAGTTCATTTAATTTGTAGCAAGTGATCGTTTTCCCGCAGATTTAGCAGATTTAGGGGATTTTTAGTTTTGCTATTTTAAAAAATCTGCCAAATCTGCTAAATCTGCGGGAAAAACAAATTGTGCTTCTTTGAGAGAAATCCTCTAACCAAAATGCTTAAAATATCTTAAATAACTTATATGGTTTAAATTCAAAAAACAAGTATATTTGAGAGCTCTTAAAAAATACCACTATGAATACTAAAATCCTACTATATTCTTTGGCAGTCAGTTCTTTAGTTCTTGTTTCCTGCAAAAAAGAATTAGAACCTCAGAAAACAACCGCAACGTCTGAATTAATTAGACTCGGACTTGCAAAAGATACTACTAAAGCTGCAACGCCTGCAGTTCAAGCTTTGCCTTCAAATCCAAATACGGTTTTGAGTGAAAATAAGGGAATGAATCCTGCACACGGACAACCGGGGCACCGTTGCGATATTGCTGTTGGCGCGCCGTTAAATTCTGCTCCAACACAAACTACGACTGCTCAAGCACAACAACAAACTGTACAAGTAAATCCGGCACAACAGCAACAAAGAATAGTAACAACTACAGTTGCACAGCCTGTAAAAGTGGGAAAAGGAATGAATCCGTCGCACGGACAACCTGGACACAGATGTGATATTCCGGTAGGAGCACCTTTAAATTCGCCAGTTGCAAAACCAGTTGCTGCTACAAATTCTGCACAAAGCGGATCAAGTTCGCAGACCTTTACGGTTTCACCGCCGGCAGGAAATAATCCTGTTCCAGCTTTGTTAAGTACAGAAACTAACAATCAGGTTGCCGAAGGTATGAATCCTGCTCACGGACAACCGGGACACCGTTGCGATATTGCGGTTGGTGCGCCTTTACCAAAATCATAATTTTTTTTAAAACCATATAAGTGATATAAGATAATTTAAGTTTTCTTTCTTATTGGTTAAAAAACAAATATAAAACACGAAGCCGCAAAGTATATATAAACTTTGCGGCTTTGTATTTTTGCGAGATTAATTCTTTCCAGTAAAACTAAAATGAAATTATATCACTTATATGGTTTAAACTTTTTAGTGTTCTTTTATTTTTTCGAAAGTAGTAGTCAACGCTTTTTTTGCTTTGGCTAAAGCCCCGCTAAAAGCTTTTTCAAGCGTATCAGAATGTTCCGTTACAGTAATTGGCTGTAATTTTACAGGACGAACTTCAATTACACATTTCTTATCATGCAAGCTGAATTTTTCGCCGTTTTCGTCTCCAAAATGTACTTCTACGCGTGTTATTTTGTCTTCAAAACGGTCTAAGCTTTTTTCTATTTCGGCAGAAAAATACGATTCTAATCTTGCGCTTCCTTCAATGTTTTTGTCGGTGTTGATTTGTACTTTCATAATCGGATTATATTTAATGATTGTTTCTCAAAGCTATTATTTTGAGATTTAAAAGCCAAGTGAGTTAATAAAACATTATGAATTTTTTTGAAGGTGTGTTTATCAATTTTGTAATTTAGAAGTAAAGGAAAATTACATTTTAGACCCTAAAACAAAATAAAGAAAAAACTTACAATTTATTTTTGATTTTGTATGTTTGTAATTCCTAAACTTCGAATTATGAACTCAACAAAATTTTTTGCCCGTGTGGTATGCTGGCGGTATTGGAAACAACCGCATCGCGAATTTGAAGGCGTAGGACAGCTAACCCATGCGGGTTTTGTTTTCCCTAAAACTTCAAATTATGATTACAAACAACCTTTCAAAAGAAACTCAATCGAAATTAACTGATTTTTTTAATAATTCAGTCGACTCAAAAGACATGGCAAAGTACATTAGAAGAGTAAATTTCATTTTAGCACAAACGCTTATTTATGAAGATCAAAAAAGAAATGCTGTAAATAAAGAATGGCTCGATTCGAGTTTTTATTATTTAAATGAATTAGCCGAAATTTTGGATCCTTATTTGGATGTTGAATGATTAAATTAGAAAAGCCACTTTGTAGTGGCTTTTTTTATTTTTTAAAAATTGTATCTAAATGATATTCTAGAAATTCTTTTCTTGGTGAATGTTTTTGAGCTTTAAGTATCTTTTGATTTTCTATTGGAGAAAAATGTAGTTTGAAAAAATCCGTATCTTTTTTCTTTTGAAGTAGAGAAGAAAAAATCACTTCATGATTTGTATTAATTCCAATTAATCCAGTATCAAAAGCTTTGTCATAAAGTGCAGATAAACATATTCCGTTTTCTAGATTTAGTCTTTCTTTTTCATTCTTTGACCAAGGAATTATATGACTTGCAAATAATAGTTCAGGAATGTCGATTCCTGTTATTGCACATTTAAAAGAATAATTTATTAATACCATTTTTCTAAAAAGGCATTGATTTACTCTAGCTTTTATTTCACGAGTAACAGTTTCTCCTTTTAAATCTTTTAGGTCAAAAAGAATATCTTCATATTTATTTTCAATTGATGTATTTTCTTTACCAGCAATAATTACTTCATTTTGAAATGATAGCTCTTCTCTATTGTTATAAAATTCATCCCAGATTGATTGGATATTCTTCCCTCCATTTTTTAAACCACCACTATTTCTGCGTGGATCTACGCTCACAAAGTTTATTAATCTTGCGGATATTGAACCAGGACTTCTGTCGATAAGTTTTCCTAATTTGATAACGTCTGGATTTTTATCGTTAATATTTTTGTATTCAATTGCAAGGTATAAATTGAAGGCAACGATAAATTCGTCTCGTGTCCAAAGTCGATTTTTGGGTTGTGGCATTATTTATAATTTGTTTTTAGTAAATATAAATAATAATTAAACACTCTTATAAATTTATAACAAAGCTATTTCACTTCCCCTTCTTCCCCCACTTAATTTTCATCTTCCCATCATCATCTGCAGCAATCAAATGCAAAACAATGCCGCGTTCCCTAACAGCATCGCGTTCTGCTTTGCTTTCTAGTTTTGCATCGTTTTTAGAATTACGAAGCGGGACAGTAAGCGCAAGATTTGTGCCTCGGCCAAAAGAATAAACACCTTCTATATCTAAATTAAGAACGCTAGAACTTATGGTAAGATCGTTAATGTCTATTTGTTCGCCGCGAAGATTAAGATCTCCAGACAAATCGCTAAACGTAATGTTCTTAACATCGCGAAACGGAAACGCAAATTTGCCCATTTTTACAATTGGCTCAAAATCAACTAAAGCACCTTGATTGACATTAAATTTTAATTTGCCACGCATCGAGTTTACAATCAAATCGCCTTTGGCACTCATTAATCCGGTAACGTTGGCATTACTGCTGAGTTTTCCTTTTATGTTTTTTGGATTAAAAGATTTGATTTGAAAGTTATTAAAAGACTTTAAAAAACTCGCAATATCCACGCGGTTTACCTGCGCTACCGAACTAAAAACATAATAATTTCCTTTCGGTTCGATCGCGCCATTAAATGCAATTGTGCCGCCAGAAGTTTGTACGTTTCCGTTTTTCAGGAGCAGTTTCGAATCCAGCATTTGCAGGGTTGCACGCGTATTGGTCGCGGTCAGCGCTCCATAATTTATTTTATCGGCTTTTAGATTAATAATTACAATGCATTTCTCGATTACCGATTTCATTTGGTTAGAGAAATTGACATTTTTTTTCGGAGATTTTTTCTGTGCAACCTGTTGTGACTGCGATTTTTTCAGAACTCCCAAAAATTGTTTTACGTCAATATTGGGGCAGTAAATATTCCAGTTTACCACCATTTTTTCGGGAGCGTCGTAATAAAGATTCAGAAAATTATCGATTTTTCCGTCAACCTGAATGATATTCTTTTTGTGTTTGTAAGCAATTTTTTTGATTAAAAGCGCTTGCTCTGTAAACGACAATTGTATCGCTGTTTTCTCTGCCCGAATATTTTTCGGAAGATAATCAAACGTAGCATCTTTGATATTTACATCGCCTATAAAACGCGGTTTATTAATGTATAAACCCACAATATCAAACTGAAATCTCAAATTGGCAGTGGCGTGTCCGTCTTCAAAATGAATCATTTTTTCGTTCATCATTCCGTTTAGTTTTTTCACATCAAAATCAGCATTTACCATTCCGGTTGCAATTGGTTTTTCTAAATTGCTAATTACAGCTTGCGGAATCTTAAGCGGAATAGTTTCGTAATTTCCTGTAAAATGCGTTAAAACAACAGCCGAATTAGGATCATTAAATCCTTTTTTTGGGTTGAAATTATTGGTAAAAATTCCTCTAAAGCTGCAATCGGTAAAACCGCCGTCGGGAATTGTAAGTTCATTATTTTTAATAACCGCCTGCACCACAATTTTAGGATCGCCTTCTGCATTAAAATCGCCTTTAATGTCGCAGTTTACGGCAATTGGTTTTTTCAAATCAAACTGATTTAGTTTTGAACTAATGTTTCCCGATAATAAATTAGAAGCACTTTGCCATAAAATATTCGTCCCGATATTGATTCCGAAAAGTCCATTGCCTTTAGCAAGATTAAAATAAGCGGCAATATCAAAAGCATCCGAACCAATTTTTAGGTTTTTGGTCTCAACATTTATTTTTTGATTTTCATCAGAATAAGAAACATCAAAATTGCCTTCGAGGACTTTTTCTTTAGAAAAACTTCCGTGTACGGTATTAAAAGCCAGACTGTTTATTTTGGTTTTCAGATACAAATTGGTCTGCCAGTCATCGTCGTCAAAATCTACTTTTGAGTCTAAGTCTGCAACTTCAAAATCAAATAATTTATGACCTAAATGATTGTCTATAATTAGATGAACATCACTAAGATTTATTTCATCAATTGTAGTTTCTGGTTTTGATTTGTTTTCTGCGGTCTTTTTCTTTTTAGGTTTAAAGATATCCGCATTAGAATAACCGTTTTCGGCCTTATAAACATAAATATCGGCTTCGTTGATTATAATTTTATGAATGTTGATTTCGTGCTGCAATAAACTCCAAACATTTAATCTCGCTTCTATTTCTTTGGCTTTTAGCAAAGTATGATGATGTGTCTGCCATTGATTGTCTTTAATTTCTACATCTTTTAAGGCTAAAGTAAAGTTAGGAAAACCCGTTAGAAATTTATAATGAAAATCGCCAATATGAAATTTTCCGTTAATATTCTCATTGATTTTACTATTAATTTTAGCAATGATTTCGGTTTTATTTTGATTAAAGTAAACCGACAAACCACCGCAGGCAATAAGGAGTAATGCAATAAAGGCTAAAAGAAAAATACCAAAGCGTCTGGCATATTTTCTAAAATGTACAGATTGGAGATAATCTTTTATTTTATGTAAAGTTTCTTTCATCTGTGTGGATTTTTCTTAAATGATTAAAGGTACTATAAAATTTTGACGTTTTGTTAAATTACAACTCCAATTACATGAGTTAAAACCTACAGATTCGGGCAATGTGGGATTTATATAACTATTAACAATGCATTTATAATGAAAACTAATTTATCTATGGTGTTTCATTTGTATTAAAGTTTTAAATTTGTACTCTAGTTTGAACATTAATAACTCAGACATAATTTAAACAATAAATATTATGGCATTAGCAATAACAGATGCTACTTTTGACGAAGTAGTTTTAAAATCAGATAAACCAGTAATGGTAGATTTTTGGGCAGCATGGTGTGGTCCTTGTAGAATGGTTGGTCCAATTATTGACCAATTAAGCGATGAGTACGCTGGTAAAGTAGTTGTTGGTAAGGTAGATGTAGATGCAAACCAAGAATTCGCTGCTAAATATGGTGTGCGTAACATACCAACTGTTTTAGTTTTTCACAAAGGTGAAGTTGTAGGTAAACAAGTAGGAGTTGCTCCGAAACAAACTTACGCAGATAGTTTAGACGCTTTGTTGTAATCGTAAGATTATGATTTATATAAAAAAGGTTTGGCGAAAGTCAAGCCTTTTTTATTTATAAAGGTTTTTGCCAGAGATTATATGGATTAAAAGGATTTTTTGCCACGAATTGCACTAATTTTCACGAATTATAATTTAATCTGTGGCAACTTTTTCTAAGCAACATCAAATATATAATTAATGAAAATTAGTGCAATTCGTGGCAAACTAAAAAACAATAGTAAAAACAGTTCCAGAATTTTGTTGCGAATTCACTTCTATTTTACAGTTAAGAACCGTTGCCAAATCCCGAATAAGATGCAGTCCTAAACCAGATTTAATTCCGATAACTTCCGAGTCATCGTATAAAGCTTTAAATTGTTCCTGCGTGCCGCCAGATCCGTTATCGGTAATAGAAAGATAAATTTGATTGTTTTCTTTCCAGGCTTTCCAGACAATTTTGGCGTTTTCTTTTTTATCAAGTGCTTTTATGGCGTTTCCGGTTAAATTTCGGATGATTGTTTTTAAATAATTCTCATCTGTTTCTAAAGTGATGTTTTCAGGATCTTCAAAAACAAAAGCGACATTTTCTACACTCGAAAAGTGTTTTTTTGTTTCCTCGAATAAAACAGCAACCGGAATTTTTTGAGAATGAAGTTTAAAATTGTCCATTTGTCCTTTACTCCAAAGTAAAATATCCTCCATAGAAGACAAAAGATTTTCGGCGCCAGAAATAATTTTGGTCTGCATACGCAAAGCTGTTTCTTCATCAATTAATTCCGGGCTTTCTTTCTGAAGGTGTAAAAAGTGAATTAAATTAGAAACCGGACTTCTTAAATCATGATTTAAAATGCCAAAAAAGCGAGCCTTAATTTTATTGGCCTCGTCTAATTCCTGATTTAAAAGCTGTAATTGTTGATTTGTTTTCTTGCGGTTTCTACTTTGATTAAAAAGCAATAATCCGATAATGGCAACCAATAAAAGACCGCCAATTAAGAAGTAACGCTGTTTCTTTGCTTCCTCAATCTGAATGTTTTTTATGGTATTCTGAATCGAAAGATTCTTGATTTCCTGCCCTTTGGCTTTGTTTTGAAAACGGGCTTCGGCATTAGAAATGTTCTGTTTTGCCGATTGCTGCATCATTTCATCATTGGCTTTGCTGTAAATTTCATTGTATTGGTAAGCTTCTTTCCAATTTCCTAATGCGGCATAACTTTGAGATAGTTTTTTATTAATATTTACAAAAGACTCTTTGTCGTATGCTAAAGCATTTTTTGAGGCTTTTTTAAGTGTTTCTATTGCGCTTTTATATTCTCCTTTTTCATATAAAATCCTTCCCATTACAGCATTGGCCTCCATGATAATATCTTCATCATTAGATTTTAAACCCAATACAATAGCTTTTTTAGCATAACTGTATGCCGTGTTTATTTTTCCTTGATTTGCATAGTATTCAGATACACTTCTGTTTGCAAAACTCAAATTAAGAAATAAAGAATCTTTTTTGTTTGGATAGGTATAAATGAGACTATAGTATTTTTTAATGCTGTCCAGCTTTTTTAGAGGAACAAAACACTGCAGATAATAATTGCAGGAAAATGCACTTATATATGGTGAAGTTTTGATGTAAGGTTCTGCATAACTTAAATACTCAAGCGCTTTATTATAAAGCTTCATTTTGGTATATGCGGCCGCAATCTGGCTGTACGAGACACCAATGGTTTCTTCGTTTGCAACATTTTTGTCGAGCTGTTTTTTGTAATTAATAGCTTTTAGCTGGTAATTAATAAAAGTTTCATATTGTGCATTGTCAAGGTAATATTCGCCAAGACTTCCGTTAAGAACAGATTTGACGTAAACGCTTTTTGTTGTGTCAAGAACCTGCTTAATATAGTGTACTAAATTCTTTCTTTTTAAAGTGTCATTAAGAGCGTAATACGCATAACTAAGACGCATTAAAGCAGAAGTTTCATTCTTGAGATGCCTGGCTTTTTGAGCATATTTTAAAGCAGTCTCATAGTTTACACAAGCTTTTTGGTTTTGATTATTGCTGAATTCGTATGCATTTCCTTTTAAGAAATAAAACTTCGACGTATATGCATAATGCTTCTTTGAAAGAAGAATTCCTTTGTCGGCAGCTTTTAAAAGTTTTGGATAATCTTCGGTTTCTAAAAATGCTTTGCAATACTGCAGCCAGACTTTCAGTTTTTCGGCGTCGGTTTTGTATCGCGCCAAATTAGGTTCTTGCTGTGCAAAAGCAGGAAAGCTGATAAAGAATAAAAGCAAGAAACCTAACTTTCTCATGAGATCAGGTTTAGGTTTTCTTTATAGCTTCTTCCAACCGGAATGGCAATATTGTTATTTAAGATAATTTCACTTGAATTTATTTTTTGAATGAATTGCTTTTGAACCGCATAACTTCTGTGAATCCTAATAAAAGATTGAAAATGATCTTCCTTCAGCAGATTTCCAATACTCGACAAAACACAATGCCTTTTTTTATCTGTAATCACAAGCGTATAATCTTTTAAAGCTTCCAGATACAAGATTTCGTGGAGTTTTACCTTTGTTTGTTCGTGGCCTTCCTTTATATAAATAGTGTCACCGCCAATGCTTGCTTCAAAAAGAGAAGCTTTTAGTTTTATTTCCATAAACTCCTCAATTCGGTTTATGGTTTGGGTAAAGCGATCCAGTTTTAATGGCTTTACAATAAAATCTAAAGTCTCGATCTGAAAACTCTCAACAGCATGTTCCGGATGCGCGGTGATAAAAATACAAATCGGAATCTCTAACGTTTGTTTTCTAAAATCAATGCCGTTTAGGCCCGGCATATCAATGTCCAGAAACAAGATATCAACTTTTTCTCTTTCGATAAACGGTAACGCTTTTTCTGCCGATTCAAAAACACCCACAATATCCAAAATTGGAAATTTTTTAGCATACGAAAGCGCCGTAAGCCTGTCTATTTCATCATCATCAACAATAATACAAGTGTATTTTTTAACCATAAAACGGAACTTAATTAAATAAAAAAATCGCTAAAACGACTAAAAATTGGTCGTCTGTCTATTTAAAATGTTGTTTGTCTATTAGTGGTTTTCATGCCGATTTTAATCACGCACATTTGCCATGTAATTAATCAAAAACAAATCAATAATGCCTTTTGATTGATGCAAAAATAAAGCTATTAAGTTAAAAAAGAATTATTTAATCAATTTTTAAACCAAAATGTTATGAAAATTTTAAAAACCATTTTTACCCTTTTATCAATTGCATTATTTGCTGTTTCATGCAGCGGTGACGACGGAGCTGATGGAACTAACGGTACTAACGGAGTTGACGGACAAAAAGGAGCAACAGGAACAGCAAATGTTATTTATAGCGCCTGGATAACAGCTCCAACAGCAGTTGCAGAAACGATAGATGGGACATCTGGATTGTCTACTTCTATTAATGCGCCAGAACTATCATCAGATATTCTTTCAAAAGGAACCATATTAGTTTATATGTCTTTTGGGGGTGGCACTTATGCACTGCCTTACACTTCTACAGCAGGCAGTGCAGTAAATACGATAACAGCTATTTCAACTTTACAGAAAATCAAACTGTTCAGATTTAAACATGCACAAGACGGAACAGTAGGACTTCCAACATCTCTTTCATGGCGCTATATACTTATTCCAGGAGGCGTTGCAGCCACGACAGGAAAAGCTGCAAAAACAGATTATTCTAAAATGAGTTACGAAGAAGTTTGTTCGCACTTCAATATTCAACTCTAAATTTTAGAAGAAACGTACTGATATAATTAAGAGAAATAAAACCAAATTAAGAACGAGATAAATTAAATTATTATGAAAACTTTAAAAACAATTCTTGCACTTTTAATTATTACACTTTCTGCAGTTTCTTGCAGCAGTGACAAAGACAATGGACCAACATTTGCAACAGAAAACCCATTAACGGCATATTATACACAAACAGGATTTACTACTGTGGCAAACTTTGTAAATTCTGGAGATTATGAATTCGGATTGGTATTTACACCAACTGTAAAAGGAAAAATTAAAGCAATTACTTTAAAACTTCCTGCAATAAATGCAGCGGTTCGTGTTACGATTTGGGACTATACATCAAAAGCAGTATTGCGTTCAGAAACTTTAAATGTTGCAACTGCAGACGTTCAGGTATCTAAAGAAATCAGTGAATTGGCTTTAGACAAAGACAAAAAATACATGATTACCATGAATTCTAATGATTGGTATAAAAAGAGTAAAGCAGATAATAGCAATGTAACTTATCCAATTGTTGCTGGGAATATTACGATTAATGAATACAGATGGCTTGCGGGAACTACACAAACTTTTCCAACAAATGTTTCTGCAAGTTATAATGCAGGAGATTTAAGCTTTGATTTTCAACAAACGGAATAATTCTAATTTGGATAGCTTTGAATTAGTTAGTTGAAAAAGGTTTGGCGAGAGTCAAGCCTTTTTTGATTTTCGGTTTGCCACGAATTCCACAAATTTTCACAAATTATTTTTTGTCTTGAGAGGTTACATTTTTTGGTTGATGATTTCATATTAAAATGAAAAATAAAATTCGTGAGGATTCGTGCAATTCGTGGCAAACTTTTTTTTTATTTTTACGAATCTTATATTCCTTAAAAATGAAAATTTTCTACAGCCTTCTTATCTTCTTTATAATACTAACTTCTGGTTTTTCTCAGTCAAAAAAGAACGAAAATCTTATTTTAGAAAACGGTGTTTCAGAACAAATGGCGCGTTTTAGAAAACAGCAAATTTCAAAAGTTACGTACGGATTGTCTTTTGAAATTCCGAATGAAAAACAGCAGGATATTAATGCCAATCTTAGTTTAGATCTTGTTTTAGCTGATTTAAGCGAACCTTTATATTTAGATTTTAAAGAGAAAACCCAAAATATAAAATCAATTTTGGTAAACGGAAAAAGCATTGCTATTGTTCATGAAAAAGGACATATTGTTATTGCTGCTGATAAATTAGTTAAAGGGCAAAACGAGATTGTAATTTCATTCATTGCCGGAAATTTATCTCTCAACCGAAACGATGATTTTCTCTATACTTTATTAGTTCCGGATCGTGCGAGCACCTTATTCCCGTGTTTTGATCAGCCCGATATAAAAGCAACTTATAAATTGAGTCTAACTGTTCCAAAAGAATGGTCTGTTCTCGCTGGCGGATTTGTAAAAGAAAAACAAGAGCAAGGCAGTTTTACAAAATATACTTTTGGTGAAACAGATAAAATGAGCACTTATTTGTTTTCTTTCGTAGCCGGAAAATTTAATAGCGTTACAAAGAAACCGGAGAACAGAGAAATGACTTTTTTGTATCGCGAAAATGATCGCGGAAAAATACAAAGCAGCACCGATACCATTTTTAAACTGCACCAGCAATCCGTAGATTTCTTAGAAAAATATACCAATTATAAATTTCCATTTCAGAAATTAGATTTCGCTTCAATTCCCGTTTTTCAATATGGCGGAATGGAACATGTTGGCGCGATTCAATACAGAGAATCGACTTTGTTTCTGGATAACAGCGCAACCGACAGCGAGAAATTAGATCGCGCAAAACTAATAGCGCACGAAACCTCACACATGTGGTTTGGCGATTTAGTCACCATGAAATGGTTTGATGATGTTTGGATGAAAGAAGTTTTTGCCAATTTTATGGCCGACAAAATCATGAATCCAATTTTCCCGAAAGTCAATCATAATCTGCAGTTTCTTACGGCGCATTATCCTAACGCTTACGCGGAAGATCGTTCGTTAGGAACACATCCGATAAAACAACATTTGGAAAATCTAAAAGATGCAGGCTCACTTTACGGTGCTATTATTTATAACAAAGCGCCCATTATGATGCGCCAGCTTGAAGCTTTTATGGGGGCAGCAGCTTTTCAGAAAGGAATTCAAAAGTATATTGAGAAATATGCCAACGACAACGCAGATTGGAATAATCTTGTCGAAATCTTAGATGCAGAAACTCCTCTCGATATGAAGAAATGGAGTGAAATCTGGGTAAATAGATGGGGAAGACCAATTATAACAGATAAAGTTGATTACGATGATCAAAATAGAATCAAGAGTTTTTTAATCTTTCAAGAAGCAGAAGGTAAATCGGATAATGTCTGGCCTCAGATTTTTGAAATTGGTTTGGTTTACAATGATAGTGTAAAAGTGGTAAATGTCAATTTAAAAGAAAGAGATTTGCTTTTAAAAGAAGTTATTGGACTTCCAAAACCAATTGATGTAATTTACAATTATAATGGTTTCGGTTACGGAGTTTTTCCGCTTGACGGGAATACTATAGCGTCTGTTTTAACTCTAAAAGATGAGGTTGCAAGAGCTTCGACTTATATTAATATTTATGAAAACACCTTAGCAGGAAATGTTTCGCCAATAAAAGCTTTTGATTGTTTCGTAAAAGGAATTCAAACGGAACAAAATGAATTGGTTTTGAAAATAATCACGAATTCAACCAGCAATATATTTTGGAAATTCCTGACCGAAAAACAACAAATTGCAAGTCAGAAACAATTAGAAAATATTCTTTTCGAGCGTTTGCAAACCAATTTGTCAAGTAATATCAAAAAGACATTATTCAATTTATTCAGTTCAATTGCCTATTCTGATTCTGGAAAAGAAAAATTATACAAGATTTGGACGAAAGAAACCGTTATTTCGGGCTTAAAATTAAACGAAGACGATTATACCAATATGGCAATGAATCTGGCGATTTTTAAACATAAAAAAGCCGATGAAATTTTAGCGAAAGCGAAAACTGCGATTACAAATCCAGACAAAGTAAAACGTTTTGAATTTCTGCTTCCCTCTTTATCTCAAAAAGAATCCGTTAGAAATGCTTTTATGGAATCTTTAAAAGACGATAAAAACAGAGAAAAAGAATCATGGGTTTCTGTAGGATTGGCTAATATTCATCATCCGTTGCGTCAGGAAAGTGCACAAAAGTATATCAGATTTTCATTAGATTTGATTGATGAAATTCAGCGTACCGGAGATATTTTCTTTCCGAAAGACTGGCTGAACAATACGATTGGAAAATATTCGTCGAAATATGCTTTTGATGAAGTACAGAAATTCTTAAAAGAAAACCCTAATTTTAGTCCGATTTTGAAGCGAAAATTGTTTCAGGCAACAGACGGTTTGTACCGCGCACAAAATATTAAAAAAGAAACCGAATGAAAATCGAATCAGAAATAGAGAAAGTTTCCAGTTTTCAGCATCTCGAAATGTTGGCAAACCAAGTTGTAGAAGGTTTTATATCGGGAATGCACAAGAGTCCGTTTCATGGATTTTCTGCCGAATTTTCGGAACACAAAGTGTATAATGCCGGCGAAAGCACCAAACATATCGATTGGAAATTATTTGCCAAAACTGACCGTTTATATACCAAACGTTTTGAAGAAGAAACCAATATGCGTTGTCACATTATTGTCGATAATTCGTCGTCAATGCATTATCCGGAACTGAAATCAAATCAGCCTTTTTACGAAAAAAAGATTGGTTTTGCGGTTTTGGCTTCGGCAGTTTTAATGAATATTTTAAAGAAACAGCGCGATGCCGTTGGTTTGAGTGTTTTCTCAGATAATTACGAATATTACGCGCCAGAAAAAGGAAGCGATCGTCATCATAGAATGCTTTTGAATAAACTGGAGCAATTATTAGAACAGCCAAAAGTCAAAAAAAGTACCGATACCATTACCTATCTTCATCAGATTGCAGAGAAAATGCACCGCAGATCGATGATTGTTTTGTTTACCGATATGTTTCAGTCGGCAGACGATGAGAAGTTATTCAGCGCCTTACAGCATCTAAAACATAATAAACATAAAGTAGTTTTATTTCATGTTGTAGATCATAAAACCGAACTTCAATTTGATTTTGACAATACACCTCGCAAATTTATCGATGTAGAAACAGGAGAAGAAGTCTCCATTTATGCTGATAATGTAAAAGACGAATACGAAAAAAGAGCAGAAGCGTACTTTAAAAATCTAGCTTTAACCTGCGCGAAGAACCAAATTAAGTACGTTTCGGTAAATGTGGGCGATAATTTTGAAAAAATATTAACCACTTATTTAGTTGAAAAACAAAACTTTGGATAACGATTAAAATAAAAATTTAATTTTTTTTATAAAAACACTTGCAGAAATGAAATTCTGTACTATCTTTGCAACCGCAATAACGCAGAGGTTTGGTAGTTCAGTTGGTTAGAATACATGCCTGTCACGCATGGGGTCGCGGGTTCGAGTCCCGTCCAGACCGCAATATTGGGAGAAGCCTTTCTGTAAAGAAAGGCTTTTTTGCCCAAATACGGTATCTAAGATTAGTTGTGTTGTTTTGCTGAGAATTTGTAACTCTCAGCTCGGTTTAGTAGTTAGACCAATGAAAAGCTTTCCACTTTGTGGATGGCTTTTTTGATTTAAGACCTTTTGTAAAAGGTAAAATCCAATCCTGAAATCCAGGAAAAATTCCAAATTCCAAAATTTATAGCAAGATTTTCTTATAACAAAGAGCGCTAAGATTTACGCAAGGTTTTTTTAATAAGCTTTTCAAACCTTTTTTTTAACCTTGCATTTTTTTGTGAGTAATTAAGTGTAGTTTGTCATTTCGAGGAACGGGAAATCGCACTAGATTGTAAAAAATAGGTTTATAAAGTTGAAATTTGAAATTTTAAAATATTGGAATTTAAGGGGTTAAAATTTTATTGATTTTTATTCGCAAAAACCCTTGCAGAATCAAACTTCTGTTGTATTTTTGCACTCACAATAAGCAGTGGGTTTGGTAGTTCAGTTGGTTAGAATACATGCCTGTCACGCATGGGGTCGCGGGTTCGAGTCCCGTCCAGACCGCTTAGTTTTTTAAAAATGCCTTTTCGTTAAGAAAAGGCATTTTTTTTTGCTTAACTGTGCCGAAGACTCAAGCAAAGTTTTTTTTAATCTCGCAAAGATGCAAAGACGCCAAGTTTTTCTTTCACGCAGATTTTGCAGATTTAATTTTGATTTTTTTGTGTTGGAATGTATAATTTTTTCTCTCGCAGATTTGACAAATTTTTAATTTATTTGCGAATCTGCAAGAGCATTAAAAAAGAAATCATCTAAACATCTGCTAAAATCTTTTTCAATCTGCGTGAAACAAAAATCCTTCTAATCCCTGTAATCTGTGGCTAAAAAAATGAAGACTTCGCGTCTTTGCGAGCAAATTATCTGTCCAATAAATAATTTTAGCGAACTTTGCGTAAAACTTAGCGCTCTTTGCGGTTAAAAAAATTCAATGGAACAACCAACCTTTAAAGTAGATAAATATTATATCGAGAAAGTAGATGCCGATAAAAAAAGCATTTATTGTCATCATAATATAATGGGTGAATTGTTTGTTCCAAAACATAAACACGAAAAAGCACAAATGCTCTATGCAGAAGGCGATGTAGTTTTTGTGACAACCGAAACGAAATCTTACTTTTTACCTGCAAGACATTTTATTTGGATTCCCGCCGGATTAGAACACAGCATCGAACCAAAATCGGAACAGGTGATGATGCGAAATCTGTATTTTCCGATTGAAAATGGCGAAGATGAATTTTATAAAAACGAAGGCATTTATCCTGTAAATAACCTTTTGCTTCAAATGATGCTTTTTACCAATCGCTGGAATGGACATCTTGAAGAAGGAACGCCTAATTTTACCATTGCTAAAGCCATAAAAGCCATTTTACCACAGATTTGTCCAACCAATCTTCCGTTAGAATTACCACAGCCCAAAGACAAACGACTTGGTAAAATCTTACGCCACGTCGAGAATAATCTGGGCGAAACCATTTTGTTTTCAAACGTAGCGCATGAGTTTGGCTATAGCGAAAGATCGTTATCACGTTTATTTCAAAAAGATCTCAAAATGTCTTTCATTCAATATTATACCATTAGAAGAATTTTAAAGGCAATCGAACTTTTATTAGAAAGAAAACTTTCTGTAAAAGAAATAGCGCTGGAAGTGGGCTATAATAGTGTTCCAACGTTTAGTAATACTTTTTTTAAAATACTTGGACAGCGTCCGTCTGATTATTCTAATCGTGAAGAGATTTTGGAACAGCAGAAATAATTTTTTCTCCCGCAGATTCGGCAGATTAAGCTGATTTTATGAGCGTAAATTATTTTAAAAATATCTGCTAAATCTCCAAAATCTGCGAGAGTATAATTTTCACGTAGATTTTACAGATTAAAGCGATTAACGCAAATCTTTATTTTTATCAAAATGAATATTAAAAAATAATCTGCCACATCTGCCTAAATCTATTCAAATCTGCGTGAAACACAACCCTTTGTTTCTCAATGTTATAATATAACGTTTTCGGAAAACAATATTTTAACATTTGGCTGAAATGAATACGTTCTTGGCTTTTTAGAATTATCAGTCAATAAAAAAATGAAGGAACTTTGCATCATAATTATTTATGTACTTATGTTCCTTAAAAAATCGATTATTACAGTAGATTGTTTTCTCAAAAAGGTAATGTTAGTTTTAATTGTTTTAGCAGTTGGTACTTCGCAGGCACAGCAAGTACATTCGATTACGCTAAACGAAGCGATAAAACTAGCCAAAGAAAACAACAAAAACATCCTTAAATCTCGACTTGAGATTACGCTTTCTGAGCAAAACATTAAAGAAAATAAAGAACAGCGCCTTCCGGAAATAGAACTAAACGGAATGTACTCCAGAATTACCAACATCACCGAATTTCGCGGAAGCGGATTCTTAAAAGACAAAGTAGTTACAAAAGCAATTCCGGAAATCTATGAAGTTGGAACTTCGTTTGCGATGCCTATTTACGCAGGAAATAAAATCAACAATGCGATAAAAATTGCCAATCAGGAAAATCAGATTTCGCAGATTAAAAAAGAAAAAACAGAAAACGATATTCAGTTAGCGGTAGTGGATACGTATTTGGCAATTTATAAAATGATGGAACTTCAGAAAATTTTTGAAGAAAATATCAAAGAAGAAAAAAGCCGATTGAAAGAAGTGCAGTCCTTACAAAAACACGGAACGGTTACTAAAAATGAAGTTATCCGTGCCGAATTGCAACTTTCGGATCGTGAATTAAATGCTTTGACAAATTCAAAAAACATCAAAATCGCACTTCATGATTTTAAAACGTTGGTTCAGCTTCCGGAAAACGAGGAAATAACCATCGATACAACGCAAAATCTGGACGAAATGAACGGAATTGATTCGTATGATTCTTATCTGAACAAAGCTTTTAAAAATGAAGAAATGCGAATAGCAGATCAGGAAGTTGACATTAGAAAAACCGAATTAAATCTGGTAAAGGGCAATTATTATCCCAGCATCAATTTCTTCGGAAATTACGGTTTTAATTATCCCAACTACAAATTTTTTCCGCCAAATCCTTATTTGTACACTTTAGGGCAAATTGGAGTTTCTGCGAAGTTTGATATTTCGGGTTTGTATAAAAACAAAACCAAAGTTCAAATGGCGAATACCAGAATTCAGTGGCAGGAAAATCAAACAGCGATTTTGAAAGATAAAGTTCAGGACGAATTATTCAAAAATCATACACAATACGAAGAGATTCTCGAAAAGTTTGTTGTGGTTGATAAAGCCTTAGAACTGGCAGACGAAAACTACAGAATTGTAAAACTGAAATACCTTAATCAATTGGTTTTAATTACCGAAATGGTTGATGCGGACAACGCTTTATTACAGGCAAAATACAATAAGATTTCAACCCGAATTGATGCCGTTATGAAACATTACGAATTACTGCATACAGCAGGCGCAATGCCAAATGAGATTTAGTTTTTTAGAGAAAATAGAATATAGAGAATAGAAATAGATAGATATAAGTTTATGGTAAAGATTAAAAATGAAACTAGAGCAAATAAATCGTTTCATATTATAATTACAATTATTGCGTGTGCGCTGGTTATCAGCGGCGTTATTTTAGGGATTTGGTTTTATGTTTTCAATCGTAATCACGAAGAAACCAATGATGCTCAGGTCGAGCAATACGTTACGCCAATTATGTCGCGTATTACGGGATATGTGCAGGAAGTTCGTTTTGAAGAAAATCAGTTTGTGCACAAAGGCGATACTTTAGTGGTGATTGATAATAGAGAGTATAAATCGAAACTAAATGTGGCTTTGGCCGATGTACAAAGTGCGAAACAAACCAGTATTGTTGCCGAGAAAAGTGTGGCAGTAAGCGCAACTTCAACCGCAATTGGCGAAGCACAATTGGCCGGAGCAAAAACAACTTTGTGGAAAACAAAACTCGAATTTGAACGTTACGAAGCGCTTGTAAAAGAAGAAGCGGCAACGTCTCAGCAATTAGAAAAAGTAAAAGCAGATTATGAAGCTGCGCAGGCACACTATCAGGAAATGCGTGATCGTATTAACGCTGCAAACTTAAGCACTTCGCAGGCACAGGCCAATGTTCCGACAACACAGACCAATATAGAATCTAAAAAAGCAGTGGCAGACAATGCGGCTTTATTCCTTTCGTACACGATAATTAAAGCGCCTTACGACGGCTGGATTGGAAAAAGAATTTTGCAGCCCGGACAAATGGTAAAAGAAGGACAAACTTTACTTTCTATTGTAAGTAAAGAAAAATGGATTACTGCCAATTTTAAAGAAACTCAATTGCAGTATTTAACGGTTGGTCAGGAAGTAAAAATAAAAGCCGACGCCGTAAGCGATCGTGATTTTGTGGGTGTAATTACCTCACTTTCTCCGGCGAGTGGCGCGCGATTTTCGCTTTTGCCTCCAGACAACGCAACAGGAAATTTTGTGAAGATAGAACAAAGAATTCCGGTTAGAATTCAGCTGAAAGAAACCGACAAAAAAGCCGATTTCCTGAGAGCTGGAATGAATATAACCGTTATTGCAGCACATCAATAAAATGAACGATACGAGTATTTTTAAATCCTGGGTTCCAAATTGGGCAATAATTATCATATTATTTGTCTGTTTGCTGCACTCGATGATTTTGCTTGGAGTTTATACTTCAAACGTAACTTATGCAGCAAGTTTTCTGGACATTGAGCCCGAAGATTTGCAGTTTGCAATGTGCGTAACCTACGGAACTTTGCTGGCAACAATTTTAATCGAAGGTCGATTTTCGAGTTTTTTTCCAACCAAAAATTATCTGATGATGGTTTATTCCCTTATCGGAATCACGATTGTTTCGTCAGCTTATATTACCAATTTTGCCGTTTTTTTATTGATGCGTGTTGCCGAAGGAATTTTAATGGCATTGCCTGTAATTACAATCAGACAATTATTGATTGAGCGTTTTCATTCTAAAAATGCCATAATTATTGGGTTTTCATTTTATTACGGCTCGCTGTTATTATCAACACCTTTTATTATGAATATTGCCGTTTGGTTTCTCGATCATTACGATTGGAAATACATGCTGTATGTTTCGGGAATGCTTCAGGTTTTGAATGTTTTTTTGATTTTAGTTACTTTTAAAGGACATCGAATCACAAAGAAAATTCCGTTATACCAAATCGACTGGATGAGTTATTTCCTGATTCTGACTTCAATTCTCTGCGGAGCTTATTTCTTTGTTTATGCCGAGAAAAAATATTGGTTTGAATCTTCACAAATGGTTCTCATGTTAATGATTTCGCTGATTACGGGAGGTTTATTTATCTTTAAAGAACTTTTGGTAAAACGACCAAGTTTTAATTTTGAAGTTTTCAAATATGCCAATCTCCGTATTGGTTTTCTGTTATTTTTCCTTTTTTATATCAGCAGAGCAACATTAAGCCTTTGTCACGGAGCCATGTATTCAATTTGGAATTGGGACCCGTCGCGAGTGGCGGGCGTGCAGTACATCAACGGATTCGGAAATGTAATAGGATTAATTCTCGGAGCAATTTTCCTGATGAAATCCATGTCGACCAAATACATTTTTATGATTGGATTTTCGCTTATTGCAGTATTTCATTTTTGGTTTACGTTTCTTTTTGTGCCCGATGTTTCGCTGAGTGATATTATAATTCCGTACGTTTTACAAGGCATTGGAGTAGGACTTTTATTTGTGCCTTTGATTTTATTTACAACCTCTTCGGTTCCTGCAAATATGGCAGTTTCTTCTGGAATTGTCGGCGTTTCGGGAAGATTTTGGGGAAGTACAATTGGTTTTTGCATTATGCAGAATGCGGTTGTATTTTTAAACAAAAAACATTTCTTGAAATTAAGTCAATTCGTAACCGACAGTAGTGCAGAAACGCAGGAAACTTTAGCCAAAACAAGCCAAAGTTTTATGGCAAAAGGATATTCGCTTGACGAATCTAATACTTTGGCGTTGAAAAAAGTTTTTAGCACCGTTGCCAAGCAATCAACCTTATTAACAAATATGGAGATTTATACGATTGTAGGTTATGGTTTGGTAGTTTTAATTATTCTTATTGCGTTGAATCAGCATTTAAGACAGACGGTAGATTTAGTTAAAAGCAGGATTTGGATTGGTTAAGTTTAAGTTAATCTCGCAAAGTTGCAGAGACACAAAGTTTTTTACTCTCGCAGATTTGGCAGATTAAGCGGATTATTTTACAAGAATTAAAATCTCCTAAATCTGCCAAATCTGCGAGAGACAAATCCTTTTAATCTTATTAATCTGTGGCAAAATTAAACTTTGCGACAAACAACACTTATCAGTATCTTGTCAACATTAAAAATACAACTAAAATATATGAGCCAGCAATGTGTTATTTTTGATATGGACGGCGTGATTTGTCACACCAATCCGCATCACGTAAAAGCTTTTGAAGCCTTCTTTGATAAATACAAAATTCCTTATACACAAGACGAATTTGAAGACCATATGTACGGAAAACATAACGGCTACATTATGACGCATTTCTTTAAGCGTTCTGTTGCCGGAGAAGAACTTGCAAAACTAGAAGACGAAAAAGAATCCATGTTCCGTGAAATTTATAAAGACAAAGTAGAAACGATTCCGCATTATTTGAAGTTTCTTGATGAACTAAAATCACGTGGTTTTAAAACTGCTGTTGCAACTTCTGCACCGCGCGCCAATCTCGATTTGATTATAAACGCTTTACAAATCGAAAACAAAATGAATTCGATGATGTCTAGCGAAGACGTAAAACATCATAAACCAGATCCGGAAGTTTATCTAAAATCAGCAGAGCGTGTTGGTGTTTCTCTGTCGGATTGTGTGGTTTTTGAAGATTCATTTTCGGGAGTTTCCGCAGCGCTAAATGCCGGAATGAAAGTCGTTGGCGTTTTGAGCACACATACCAAAGAACAGCTTCCGCCTTGTGATTTTTATATTAATGATTATAGTGAAGTAAATGTGGATAAGATTTTGGAGTTGTTGAAAGCTTAAGTTTTTAAACCATATAAGAAATATAAGTTCATTTAAAACATTGAACTCAATGAATTGCCTTCAGCTTTAGCTGGAGGTTTTTTTATGTTTTGAAAGAAAAGGCTTTAGCCAAAATTTCACTCTCCTTCGAAAAAAGCTTTTTTATTATGTTCTACTAAATATAAACAATCATTACCTTTTTCGTCAACTGCTTTTCGTATATCAAAACTATAAGAGCCTTTAGATTCGGTATATCTTTCTGTGCCGCACCAGCTCCAGTTTAGTTGATCTAATTTCTTGTTTTTTATGATGCCGCTTATTTCGTCATATGGATAACTACTGTCAAATTCGAAACTCTTAAAACTGATTTTTTCTGTAGAATTGTTGTTTCTAAGTTCTCCTATTAAAGTTCCGGCAATGATAAGTGAATCGATATCTTCTCCAGTTTTATTGTAAAATTTGGCATGAAAACCTCTAAAGGTTATAAAACTAGTTAAGATAAATATAATTGCTAATGCAAAAACAAAAAGTTCTATTTTTCTTTCTTTCGATATTCTCATTTTTAGTGAATACTTTTCAATTTAATATTCTTAAAATCAATTGGCGAATGCTCATAATTCAACGAAATTTTCCCTTCTGTAGAAGAAGCTTCCGTACATTCGTTTACCAATTTACCATTCAAATATTGCGTGATTTTCCCGTTGAAAGATTTAATCACAACAGAATTCCACTCACCATACGGATTTTCATTGGCTAAAAACTTAGCAGAAACCACACTTGCACCGGCTTCGATCGATTTCCCGTTTACTTTTGCGGTCACTTGATCCAAAAAGATAAAATCGCCGGTAGTATTTTCTTTTATCTGAAATTGAATTCCTTTTGGCCAGATTTTATCAGATGCGTCCAAAGGAATGTTATACATGACACCGCTGTTTTTGGTGCTTTTTGTTTTGTATTTCTCTTCAAGATTCCATCTATATTCTAAAGTAAGTTCAAAGTTTTTATAACTTTTTTTAGTCATCAAACAACCATTTTCTTCTCCGTACATACGAATCATTCCATCTGTAAACTCGTATACTTTTGATGGTTCTTGTCTTGCGGTATTTGCTTTTGTAAAAGCATACCAATCGTCTGTTTCTAAGCTTTTTTGCTGAACGGCACAGGAATTTAAAATAAAGACAAGAAGAAGTACAAAGGCTAATTTTTGGAACATAAGAATAATTTTAAAACAAAATCGATTTGTTGATTGATGATTTAATAAGCGTAGAAATAATTATATAGTGTATATATAAATTTGTAGTTGTTCTTTGATATTATTAAATGCTTTTACATTGATTTACGAAATAAAGTCCATAAGGAGTAAAATAATAATCTTCTGATTTTGAGTATGTAGTAGATAAATCTAGATTTAAAGAAACTGCCTGCTCCATTCCTCTGCGCTTATCTTCAACAATTTCTCCATCAGAAAACCCATCTTCAATATCTATGTCGGGATCATCATTGCGAAGGATTCCTAAGGATTCTAAATTATCAATATAAATATTAGCAAATTCAGTAGTTAAATTAAATTGTTTCTTTATATCATTGAATGAGAATATTATTGTGTTAGGATTTATTTCATTATATTTTCTATGAGATAATAGAGATCTCTCAAGAATCTGATCTCTTCTATAATTAAATTTAGATTGTAAATAGTCTAAAATTTTTGCTTCTTCTGAAGATAAATTAGATAGAGTAATTACTAATTTGTGTTCAATTCCATATTCTTTAGAAGAAGCAATATTTGAAATAAGATTTGCCCATTTAATTTGAAGATTTTCGTTTTCTTCTAATGAAGATTTTTCTAATAATGGAACAAGGGTTTTTAAGTTAATTTGATGCGGTTTTTTACCATTTTTTTCCATAATTTGATTGGCTTTATCTAATATCTTTATTTGATTTTCCAATCGTTTTAATCTCATTTTGTTACCAAAAATACCTCCTATTTCATGAAAACCTTCGCCTAATAGTGTACTTAAAAGTTTTTCTGTTTTATCTAATATTTGTTTTGGAAGATTTAAACTATCTATTAATTCTTTCATATGAGAATATTTTTAATTTATTATTTGTATTAGATTTCTCTAATTAGTGTCTTATCTAAAAAACATTGAAGATCTATTCGTTTTTATTTTTACTAACAGCTTGACCAAAGAAATACCCTAAGATTAATAGAAATGCATTTTCGATTATGCTAGTTGTTTTGATTCCTATAAACATTGAAACTAATAAACTAACAGTCATAATAAATAATATCACTCCTCCTAAAATTGAAGCGATTGATTCTTTAGCCAAAATTTTTAACCATATTTGAGATTTTTTATCAAAAATGTCTAACCTTGACCTTGATAATTCAAGTTCTTCTTTTATCAAATTAATTTTATTAAATTCTTTATCTATTGCTTTTTCTTCTTGTGCAAATTTACCTGCTTGTTGTTGAAGCTCCTTTAGCTCTTTTGTTAATTGTGTTTGTAAATCTTTATTTTCAATGTTTTTGACTAGTTTGCTCACAGAATCAATTTTGTCATCTCTTTCTATTGATTTCAAAAGTTCAAAAACTTCTTTTTTCTTTGCAATTAAATTTGTTTCTATACTGATATAAAAGCCCACGCGGTTTTTTGCTGATCTTTTATCTTCTAAAATATAATCTTCATTTTCAAAGTAGCTAGTAGAATGCTTTTCGTTAAGCTCTTTATTCTTTAATAGGTTGTCTAATTCCTCTAATTTATTTCTAAGTTGTTCGCTACTTAAGTATTTTAAATCTTTTGAACTAAACCCCATTTTATCAAGAATTTTCTCAAACTCTTTAAAAGATAATTCTTCATAATATTCTCGAGTAGTGTCAAAAGTTTTAAATTTTCTCATATTTATTAAGATAGCTTATTTATAATCGAATAAGATGTTAGTTTTTCAAAATAAAGTTTTTATATTTAATTAATCAAAGATAGAAAAGTATTTTTGTAAATTATTAAGAGAGTTATTTTCAATATTATAATTGAGTTTTACTTTAATAAAAAAAGGCAGAAGTGTACCAAAAACAAAAAAGCTTCTGAAAAATCTTCAGAAGCTTTTTTTAGTGCGGATAATAGGACTCGAACCTACACGCCTTGCGGCACCAGATCCTAAGTCTGGCATGTCTACCAATTTCACCATATCCGCGTAATTGTGGGTGCAAAGATAAGCATAGTTTCCAATAATCAAAGCGTTTTTTGAAAAAAAATATTCATTTTCTATTTCGTACATTTGACTTTCTATAAAAATTATTTAAATGGAAAACATTAAAGCATACGTTCAACAACATAAAGATCGCTTTATCAATGAGTTGATCGAATTATTAAAAATTCCGTCGGTAAGTGCCGACACCGCATACTCGCAAGATGTTATCGATACTGCCGAAGCTGTTAAAGAAAGTTTATCAAAAGCAGGCTGTGATTTAGTCGAAATTTGCGATACTCCAGGTTACCCAATCATTTACGGAGAGAAAATAATCGACTCAAATCTTCCAACGGTTTTAGTTTACGGACACTATGATGTGCAACCGCCAGATCCATTAGAATTATGGACTTCGCCGCCATTTGAACCGGTTATCAAAAAAACAGACATTCACCCAGACGGAGCAATCTTTGCACGTGGAGCGTGTGATGACAAAGGTCAGATGTACATGCACGTAAAAGCATTAGAATATATGGTGCAAACGAACAATTTGCCTTGCAACGTAAAATTCATGATCGAAGGGGAAGAAGAAGTTGGTTCAGCAAGTTTGGCTTGGTTTGTAGAACGCAATCAGGAAAAACTGAAAAACGACGTAATCCTTATTTCAGATACTGGAATGATTTCCAACCAACAACCGTCTATCACGACTGGTTTAAGAGGTTTGAGTTATGTTGAGGTAGAAGTTACGGGACCAAACCGTGATTTACATTCAGGATTATATGGCGGAGCAGTAGCAAACCCAATTAATGTTTTGGCAAAAATGATCGCTTCGCTTCACGACGAAGACAATCATATTACGATTCCGGGATTCTACGATAAAGTTCAGGAATTATCTGCAGAAGAAAGAGCCGAAATGGCAAAAGCGCCTTTCAGTTTAGAAAAATATAAAAAAGCTTTAGACCTAAACGATGTTTACGGTGAAAAAGGATATGTAACCAACGAACGTAATTCAATTCGTCCGACATTAGACGTCAACGGAATTTGGGGTGGTTATCAAGGTGAAGGAGCAAAAACAGTTATTGCGAGCAAAGCTTTCGCTAAAATTTCAATGCGTTTAGTGCCGAATCAGGATTGGCATGAAATTACAGAATTGTTTACCAAACATTTCACTAGCATTGCGCCATCTGGAGTTACGGTAAAAGTAACACCGCACCACGGTGGACAAGGTTATGTTACGCCAATTGACAGCATTGGATATCAGGCAGCAAATAAAGCGTATACAGAAACTTTTGGAGTTCCGGCAATTCCTGTTCGTTCTGGAGGAAGTATCCCGATTGTAGCTTTATTCGAAAAAGAACTAAAAAGCAAAACAATCTTAATGGGATTTGGTTTGGACAGCGACGCTATTCACTCGCCAAATGAGCATTTTGGAATTTTTAATTACTTAAAAGGTATTGAGACAATTCCTTTGTTTTATAAATATTTTGTAGAGCTTTCGAAGTAATTTTAGAATTTAGATGTCAGATTTTAGATTTTAAATCTTTGTCAAAGTTTTAAACTTTGACAAAGATAAATACGATAGAAATCCGTTCAGCAATGAGCGGATTTTTTTATTGAAAAATAAAAATATTTGTATTGTTTTATTTGTTAAAATTGCAGTTACTATGTATAACCAAAAAACAACCAATCGTGAAAATTCAAAAAAAGCTTTTACCTATTCTATCTTTAATTATTCTCTTTATTGTTGCAGAAACTAAAGCTCAAGCACAACAAGTTGCAAGTACAAAAAAGGATTTTCTGATTATGTCTGAATTGGATGAAAAACCAGATTTTCCGGGTGGAATCTATGAATTTTATAAATTCATAGGAGCCAATTATAAAACACCAGAAGTTCAAGGGTTATCGGGTAAAATCTATGTTACTTTTATAATCGAAAAAGACGGATCCTTAGCAGATATTAGAGTTTTAAGAGACATTGGTTACGGTACGGGAACTGAAGCAATTCGAGTACTTCAAAATTCTCCAAAGTGGATTCCCGGAAAATATAAAGGAGAAGCGGTTCGGGCTTTATACTCTTTGCCCATTAAGATTGAGGCAACTGGAGGTTTTGGAGAAAAAATATATTCTGTTGCAGAAGTTTTTGAAAAACCAACTTATCCGGGAGGTTTGCAAAATTTTTACATAGATCTTTCGAAACAGTTTAAAAGTCCTGAAAAAGCAGGGCTGAAAGGACAGCTTATTATTGGTTTTATAATCGAAAAAGATGGTTCTGTAAGTCAAACGTCGATTTTAAAAGATCTCGGTTACGGTACAGGCGAAGAAGCCATTCGATGTATAAAATTAACTAAAAAATGGATTCCGGGTAAACTTAAAGATGGAACAGCAGTAAACACTGCATATAGTTTGCCCATTACAATTCAATCACCTAATTAATTATCTAAAGCCTAAAAATCCGTTTAGCAATGAGCGGATTTTTTTTGGAATTTGGAATTTGAACTTTTGGAATTTGAATTAAATTTTGGGCGTTACCTCCGGCCGGGCTATCCGCTATATCTTTTTATTTTTAAAGGAAAAATAAAAAGGATATCGCTTCTATCCCTAACGCTTTCTAAGTTCGTAAGTTTCTAAGAGACTAAGTCTATCTGTTTTAAAATAAACTTAGAACCTCATAATCTTCGTGACTTAGAATCTTTTCTAAGAAAAAACTTGCGCATTTGAAATTTAACTCTACATTTGTAGAATAAAATCTATAAATGTAGAGCATAATGAATCCGAAAATCCTTTTCACAATATTGATTTTTTCTTTCTTTGGTTGTAAAACTGCTTCTGTAAACCAGAAAATCGATCATAAAAAAGAAGGAAAATGGGTCGATGTTTATGTCCAGGATAGTGTAGAATATAAATCTATTGAATATTATAAAAATGATCAGCCTGTTAAAAAATGGAAAACCTTTATTAATGGTAAAATCTACAAAACAGAAAAATACAAAAACGGAATTTGCATCGTTAAAAATTATTTCGAAAATGGAAAAATAGAATCTAAAGGAAATACTAAATTAGAAGTTAATGACTCAATATCTCATTGGTTCTATTTTGGAAATTGGAAATTCTACTCTGATAAAGGAAAACTAACAGAGTTAAAAAAATACAAAAACGGAGAATTAATCTCTGAACAGAAAATAGAGTAAAGAAAATAGAATTAAGAACTAGGGCAAAGTAAAAAACTTAGAACCTTAGCATCTCAGAACCTTAGAACCTTAAAAAAAATGCAATTATCAAACTCAGAAGAACAATTAATGGAACATCTTTGGAAGCTTGAAAAAGCTTTTATGAAAGATTTGCTTGAAGCGTATCCAGAACCAAAACCCGCAACAACAACCGTGGCAACACTTCTAAAACGAATGATTGATAAAAAATTTGTTGCTTATAATGAATTCGGAAATTCTCGTGAATATTATCCGCTGGTAAAGAAAACCGATTATTTTTCGAAACATGTAAAAGGACTAATCAGCAATTTTTTTAATAATTCGGCATCGCAATTTGCTTCGTTTTTTACTACCGAAACCAATTTATCGACTTCAGAATTAGAAGAACTCAAAAAAATAATTGATTCGCAAATTCAAAAAAAGAAAAAATGATAAACTATCTTTTAAAATCAGGAATACTGCTTTTGGTTTTTTACGCAGTATATAAGTTGTGGCTGGAAAACGAAAAAATGTTTCGTTTTAATCGTGCTTATCTGTTGCTGAGTTTGGTTTTTAGTCTAACAATTCCATTACAATTTGTCTCTTTTGAATCTTCCATTTCAAATAAAATAGAATATGTTCAATTAGATGATTTGGTGATTCAGAAAAGCAATCAAAGTCTAACTGCATTTATTGAAAATCTAAATTTGAGTAATGTTATTTTGAGGCTTTATTTTTTTGTCGTTTTTATATTGATATTACGTTTTGCCATAAACTTATATGCTTTTTATAAAAACGCAAAAACAAATGAAGTACGATTTATTAGTGGTGAAAAAGTGATTTTACTGCAGGAATCAATATTGCCTCATTCGTTTTGGAATGCCATTTTTATTAATAAAGTCGAATTTGAAAACAATAAAATTCCATCTGAATTAATTGCGCACGAAAAAGCACATTTAAAACAAAAACACAGTCTGGATATTTTATTTGTAGAATTTCTTCAAATTGTATTTTGGTTTAATCCGTTGTTGATTTTTTACAAAAAGGCTATAAAACTAAATCACGAATTTCTGGCAGATCAAGCTGTAAACAATCAATTTAATGCTGTTTCTCATTATCAAAATCTATTGCTTGATATTGCTTCAAACAAGACAAATGTTGCTTTGGCAAGTAATATTAATTATTTAATAACTAAAAAACGTTTCGTTATGATGACCAAAAAAGAATCTCCTGTTACAGCTGTTGTAAAAGTATTTTGTGTTGCCGTTATTTCTGGTTTGTTGTTGTTTGTGTTTAGTGCCAAGACTATTGCGCAGCAAAATAAGCAGCAGCAAAAAAGTGTAATAAATAATAATGATCCGATAGAAAAACAGCCCGAATTTCCTGGAGGCATGACTGAGTTTTACAAATTTATTGGAAAGAATTTTAAAGCACCTGCGGATAATAAAACAGCGGGAAAAATTTATCTGGAGTTTATAGTAGAAAAAGATGGTTCTCTGTCTGAGTTTAAGATTTTAAAAGATATTGGACATGGAGTTGCAGATGAAGCTGTTCGTGTTTTAAAACTTTCGCCAAAATGGAATCCAGGCATGGATAAAGGTGTGCCGGTTAGAGTGTTGTATAATCTGCCAATTATGATTCAGCCAGAGAAATAAAAAAGATGTATTTTAGTTACAAATAATTATATAAAATTTAAATATGAAATTAATTTCAAGAATAAATTTCAAGACAATTGTATTCCTTGCTTTACTATGTTTAAGTGCAAAAGGTTTTGCACAAGAAACAGAAAATAGCGCAATTGAAAAGCAAGAAGCAAGCAAATTGGCAGACGTTGAGATAAAACCAGAATTTCCGGGCGGAATGAACGGCTTTTACAAATTTGTAGGCAAAACGTTTAACATGCCCATAGAAGCAAGTAAAAATAAAGTTCAGGGAAAAGTGTATTTACAATTTATAATTGAAAAAGACGGCTCTGTAAATGAGGTCATAATCTTAAAAGATATGGGTTATGGTTTGGGAGATGAAGCAGCGCGCGTTTTGAAACTTTCGCCAAAATGGACTCCCGCTTCAATTAATGGAAAACGGGTAAGGGTTATGTACTCTTTGCCAATAATGATCAGCACGTAATAAAACATAAAAAAATCCGCTTCTAGAAATAGAAGCGGATAAAATTAAAAACTAAAAAAAATTCTCAAAAAAACTAAATCAGATTAAAATAAATCAGGATTGTATCCAAAATAAGGCATGGTCTGCTCATTAAAAATGACGCCATACTCTTCTAATTCTTTCAAAATAGGTTCGTAAACTTCTTTGTTTATAGGAAGCTGAACGCCAGGAGTTGTAATCTTGCCGTTTAAAATTAATAATGCTGCCATAGCAACCGGCAAGCCAACTGTTTTTGCCATTGCAGTATAAATCTGGTCGTCGCCAATACAAACCATTTTAGAGTCAATCTGTTCTTTTTTGCCGTTGAGTTCATATCCGAATTTATGATACATGACAATCATGTCTTTATCGTCGGGTTCTAACGTCCAGCTGTCGGTTAGTATTTTTTCTAAAATCTGAGCAGGCGTTGCGTTTGGTAAATTCACTTTTTTATCTGGGTTAAATAAATCCAGTTCCAGCAATTTATCCCACATAATATCGTCCTGATCAATTTTTAAAATCAAGCGCATTTTTATTTCGGCAGAATCTGTTGGATGATAGGGCAGGAACGAATTTATAAACTGGCGATAACTCATGTTTTCAGAATCTTCCATAACATAACTGTCGTCTGTCATTCCCAATTGTACAAACATATTCCACGCTTTAGAAAAACCAACTCTACGAATTGTTCCTCTATATAAAGTCAGAATATCATCAAGACCGTAAATTGATCTGTATTTTAGCGAATCGCGGTTAGAATAGGCTTCAAATTTTCCGTAACCTTCAACTTCTAGAAATTCTGTTCGTCTAAATAAATTGCAATACGGAATGTATTTGTAAGTGCCTTCCTGAACAAATTTTGCTGCACCGCCTTGTCCGGCCAAAACAACATTTCGTGGCGCCCAGGTAAATTTATAATTCCAAAGATTATTATCCGATTCGGGTGCTACCAAACCACCGCAAAAAGATTCAAAAAGAAGCATATTGCCGCCTTTTGCTCTAATTTCGTCAATAACTTTCATGGCGCTCATGTGGTCAATTCCGGGATCAAGACCAATTTCATTCATAAAAATGAGATTGTTGGATCTCGCTTCCAGATTTAATTCCTGCATGGCATCACTTATATATGAAGCCGTTACCAAATGTTTTTTAAATTGAAGACAGTCTTTTGCAATTTCGATATGCAAATGCGCCGGAAGCATCGAAATTACAATCGAAGCTTTTTCTACGGCAGCTCTTCTTTCATCAGCATTAAAAATATCTAAAGCGATTGGAGTTGCGTTTGGGTGTTTTTGCGTTTTCTTTTCGGCCAAAGCCAAAGATAAATCGGCAACAACAAGATGTAGTTTTTCACTTTCTGATTTTGAAAGCAAATACCGTATTAAAGAAGATGCAGATCTTCCGGCTCCAATTATTAAAACGCTTCTCATATTGTAATTATTTAACACAAATATATTTAAATGTTATAAATATAACAATTAAATATGTAATAAAGTTGAAATATTTTTTTTCAAATTTAACATTAACACTGCTTTTTATATTTAAAAAAGTCAAGAAAGTAAAGCGTTTTTTAGCGTGATTGAAGTATTTTTGTTTAAAAATTGAAAGTATATCTATTATGAAAAGAAGAATCGTTTTAACTGGAGCTTTTATCGGAATGTTGGCTATTATTTTGGGGGCTTTTGGAGCTCACTTATTAAAGAAGTATCTTTCTGTAGATCAATTAAATACTTTTGAAGTTGGTGTTCGCTACCAGATGTATCATGCCTTCTTTTTATTCTTTTTGTCAACCCGAAAAGACATTGCAGAAAAAACACTTAAAACAATCTATAATTTAGTAGTAGCGGGTGTTGTACTTTTTAGCGGATCAATCTATTTATTAGCTACTAAAGATGTTACCGTTTTTGATTCTAAAATTATCGTATTCGCAACTCCTTTAGGAGGTTTTCTATTAATTATAGCTTGGGCGGTATTATTTGTTACAATTTTGAGGAGAAAATCATAAAATCCAGAATAAAAAATTCTATCTGAAAATTAATTTTTAATTTTGTGTCATTAATAACATATAATGTCGCTTCTGTGAATTTTTAATATTTTTTCCGAAAAACAAGAAAGAATATAACAAGTTCATTTTGTGAATTATAGTAATAAACAGAATCAGTTTAAATCTGATTCTTTAATAAAATATCACACACAACTTAAAAATTATGGACACTAACACAGTTTTCGCGCAATCGATTTCGTTGAAAAATTTAGGAATTGAAAATGCAAAAGTTCGGTATCAATTGTCTGCAGATGAATTGCACGCGATTACTTTGCAGTCAGGGCAAGGCGTTGAGAATTCTACAGGGGCACTGGCAATTAATACAGGTGAATTTACTGGTCGTTCTCCGCAAGACCGTTTTATAGTAAAAGACAGTATTACAGAAGATAAAGTTTGGTGGGGAAATGTAAATATCCCGTTTTCGTCTGAAGCTTTTGAGAAATTATATAATAAGGTAACAGCATTTTTATCAGACAAAGAAGTTTTTGTTCGTGATTCTTATGTATGTTCAGATCCAAATTACAGATTAAATGTTCGTGTTGTAACCGAAACTGCATGGTCTAATTTATTCTGTTATAATATGTTTCTTCGTCCCGAAGAATCAGAATTGGCAAACTTTACTCCAGAATGGACGGTAATCTGTGCGCCAAGTTTTATGGCAGATCCTGCTGTAGACGGAACGCGTCAGTCTAATTTTGCAATCCTTGATTTTACTAAAAAAATCGCCCTTATTGGCGGTACTGGTTATACAGGAGAAATGAAAAAAGGAATTTTTTCTGCATTAAATTTCATTTTGCCAGTTTTTGAAAATACATTACCAATGCACTGCAGCGCCAATGTTGGTGAAGCAGGAGATACAGCCATTTTCTTCGGATTGTCTGGAACAGGAAAAACAACTTTATCGGCAGATCCAGATCGTAAATTAATCGGTGACGATGAGCACGGATGGACAAGCGAAAACACTGTTTTTAACTTTGAAGGTGGCTGTTATGCTAAAGTTATTAATTTAACAGAAGAAAACGAACCAGACATTTTTAGAGCAATCAAAAAAGGAGCGCTTTTAGAAAATGTAGTTTTCAAACCGGGAACAAACGAAGTTGATTATGATGATGTTTCGATCACTCAAAATACACGTGTAAGTTACCCAATAACACATATTGATAATATTCAACCAGGTTCTATTGGGCACAATCCAAAAAATATATTCTTTTTAACGGCAGATTCTTTCGGAATTTTGCCTCCAATCTCAAAACTGACTCCAGGTCAGGCTGCGTATCATTTTATCTCTGGATACACGGCAAAAGTTGCAGGAACAGAAGCAGGAGTTACAGAACCACAGCCGAATTTCTCTGCTTGTTTTGGAGCGCCATTTATGCCTTTGCACCCAACGCGTTACGCAGAAATGCTGACTAAAAAAATGAAAGATGCAGACGTAAAAGTTTGGTTAATCAACACTGGATGGACAGGTGGAGCGTATGGAACAGGAAGCCGTATGAAGCTTAAATACACTCGTGCTATGATTACCGCTGCATTAAACGGTGAACTGGACAATGTTGAGTTTAAAAACCACGATGTATTTGGAATTGCAAAACCACAATCTTGTCCGAACGTTCCTAGCGAAATTTTAAATCCTAGAAATACTTGGGAAGACAAAGATTTATACGATAAAAAAGCAATTGAATTGGCACAGAAATTTAAAGCTAATTTCGCCAAATTTGAAGAGTTTGCCAATGCCGAAATCTTGGCTGGCGCACCGATTACAGAATAAGGGCAATTACTAATTCAAACTAAAAAAAGCTGTTCAGTAATGAACAGCTTTTTTGTTTTTATTTGTCACCCTAAACGCGAAGTCAGTTTTCGTTTGTCACCCTGAGCGGAGTCGAAGGGCACTCCAATTGGAACGGGGCTTCGACTCCGCTCAGCCTGACAGTATTGTGTTCAAAGCTAAAAACCTGAAACTTGAAACCTGAGACTTGAAACCTGAAACAAACAAACCTGAAACAAAAAACTTATTTCTTAGCTTCGTCAATACGTTTTTGCAACAAATCCCAAGTATAATAATGAAACGTCATTCCGTTGCTCATGGCTGCGAAAAGTCCGTTTTTGTATTTTGGGCCTAAATTACATTTGTAACATCTTTGATAAACGGAATACCTATGAAGAGGATTAAACAGATTTAAAAATAATAATTTCCATTCCGTGAAAATCCGTTCAATCGGTTAAATCTGTGTTCCAAAACAAACCAGAATGCAAAAACAAATCAACTATTTATGTGAGAATCAAAAATTTGGCGCTAAATTTGCCCTATCAATCACAATCAAAAATCATCAATCATGTTAAAACAATTTTTTATCCTGTGCTCAGGAGCCGACCGCGATCTTCTCGATGGCTGTTCAGAAGGCGAACAAACCAAATATGTGGGTATTGGCGCCACCGTTTTCTTCACCGCAGTTATGGCTTTCCTTGCCAGTGCTTATGCGCTTTTTACTGTTTTTGACTCTATTTATCCGGCTTTGATTTTCGGTTTTGTATGGAGTTTATTAATTTTCAATCTTGACCGTTTTATTGTTTCGACAATTAAAAAAAGAGATCGTTTTATGGATGAATTCCTGCAGGCGACTCCGCGTATTGCATTAGCTATTATTATTGCAATCGTAATTTCGAAACCATTAGAAATAAAAATCTTCGAAAAAGAAATTAATACTGTTTTGTTGAAAGAGAAAAACGAAATGGAATTGGCGAATAAAAAACAAGTTGGTAATTATTTCAAATCTGATTTAGATAAAAACAAAGCCGAAATCGCAGTATTGAAAGCAGATATTCTTAAAAAAGAAAAAGAAGTAAACGCTTTATATTCCACTTACATAACAGAAGCCGAAGGAACGACTGGAACTAAAAAACTGGGAAAAGGTCCGGTTTACAAAGAAAAAAGAGAAAAACACGATGCTTCTCTAAAAGAATTTGAAATTCTGAAAAAAACTAACGAAGCAAAAATTGCTGAAAAAGAAAAAGCAGGAACACAGCTTCAGGCAGATTTAGACAAAAAAGTTTCGCAGACACAACCCATTATTGAAGGTTTTGACGGTTTAATGGCGCGTATCAATGCGCTGAATAAACTTCCATGGTTACCATCATTTTTTATCATGTTGTTGTTTTTGGCAATCGAAACTTCGCCAATTATCGCTAAATTATTAGCTCCAAAAGGAGAATTCGACTTTAAACAAGAAGAAGCCGAAACCGCAATGAAAGCGACTTTGGAACAAAATAAATACCAACGCGAATTATTGAAAAAAACAAGTGCATCGATGCACGACAGGGTTTACGCCGATATTGCCGAAGATAAAAGTCTCTACGATCTGCAACGCAAAAACGCAACGGAATTGTTGGAACTGCAATCGCATAAATTTGTAGAAAAGCAGAAGGCGACGTTGTAAAAGTTCTTAGTTATTAGTCTGAAAGTCCTTAGTTTTTAATATGGGTAAAAGTTTATAGACAAAATAAAAAAGCCAGAAACAGTAAAATTAATATTCTGGCTTTTTTTATTTAAGTTAATAAATCTTAGAGACTAAGAACTTTGAAACTAAGTACTAAAATTACATATAACTCAATATTTCTTTTTTGAATGCATCGTATTCACCTTGCATGATCAAACCGTTATCCAATAACTTTTTGTAATTCTGAAGTTTATCAAAAAGTTCTTCTTTAGACAATTCGCTTAATTTACGATCTCCGGTTGGAGCTGGTGCCTGAGGCTGAATTTGTTCGTAAGTTTCGTAAACAGGCGCAGCAGGTAAAATTTCTGCATAGCTTGTTACTTCTTCGGTTTCAACTTCTTCAATTTCGTCTTCTTCCTCTTCAACTTCTTCAACTTGTACAGTTTCAACTATTGGAGTTGTAGCTGCAACAGGATTTTTTAGAATATCCAATTGTTCTTTAGCATAAGTAAAAATTTTACGAGCCTGAATTTTCGGGATATAATCTATAGAAGTCTGAATGTCAGTTTTTGTAGAAAAAGAAAACTCAGAACCCAAAATGCCTTCCTTTACAAAAGTTCCAACAATTTCGTCCCAAGTATAATCTGTAAAATCCATAGAAAGACCTAAGTTTTTCGGTTTACAGATAATGATTCTTTTATTTGTTAATACAATACTATCTGGAAAAACAGTAATTGCCGGTTTTTTTTGAACAGCGATATATCCAACTTCTTCACCTTTCATAAGTAAATCGTTGAGTTTAGAAGTGATTTTTTCAATCGCTTTTGGATCTTGTTCTTCGTTTAAAAACTTTTTAAATTGTTCTTTCATTTTTTATAAAGTTGCTAAGTTTCTAAGCTGTAAACCAGCTAAGTTTTTTTACTGACGTTGCAAATGTAATGCCTAATTTTCTAATTGCTCCGCCTGTTCGGTAAAAATTTTACCTGGGGTCAGTAATTTCATTCTGAATTTTCTTTGTCAAACTTTTGAAAACCAATTCATACGAATGATCTATCAATTCCTTGACCATTTTAAGAGGTAGATTTCCGTTTAGAGCAATCGTATTCCAATGCACTTTACTCATATGATAGCCTGGTTTTATCTCGTCATATTCCGCTCTTAATTCCTCTGCTCGGTCGGGATCACATTTTAAATTGGCCGAAGCTTCGTTCTTTTCCCATTGTGATAAAGACGATAAAGCAAACATTTTGCCGCCTACTTTAAAAACCAGCGTATCTTCATCAAAAGGAAAATGTTCTGTAACTCCTTTTTTTGAAAGACAATATTCGTAAAATGTTTCTAAGTTCATAATCACTTTATAGTTTTAATTTTTCTTCGGTTTTTTCTATTGGTTTTGCAATAAATTTTGGTGCATCAAAACGATATCCAAAATACAGTAATCCAAATACTTTATCATTCTCAGTGCGACTTTTGCTGTCTTCATTGTACCAGTTTACATTAAAATTAAATCCCGCGCCAAAAAGAATATTATTCGAATTGTAACCCGCTTTAATACCGCCTTCTAAAAATCTTGTAAAAAAAGTATTTTTATCAATAGTTCTTACATTGTCATCAATTGCGTTATCTCTAGAAAAACGAATGCCTATTGATGGTGTAAAATTGGGCGCAATATAGAATTTTTCGCTGATGATAAAATTATAAAAATAACTCAGACCCAATCTAAAATTAAAGTTATCTTCTTTAGAATTTAACCCTTCCTGATCAAAAGAAAAGCGATTGTATTCGTACGAAAATGTCGGGATAAAACTGCCGGCGCTATGTTTCTGCCATTCTGTAAAAGAAGAAATACTTTTTAAAGAAAACTTAGGATTAAACACATAAGAAGTTGACATTCCGAAAGTTTCATCTTTTAAATTCGGAAATTGCAGATAAGGATCTTTTCCTTCTTGCCAGTCCGGGACAAAATCAGCCATATTTTCGACATAATAACCGCGGACTTTACTATAATTAAAGTTTTGAAGCCATTTGCCTAAAAATAAACGAAAGTTATAATCTGAAAAAGACGATTTTCCCTTTAAATCATTGTCATTATTTGCACCAAAAATCTTAGGAACAAAGCCGTAACTAAAACCAATAAATTTATAATCAACCGTAAAAAACAATTTATAATCGTTGTTGGGAATTAATTTTAGATTGACACTTTCTTTTGATTTTAAAAAATAAGTATCGGTCTGTGTGCTTAAATTGGCACGAACCATTATTTTATCCGGATAATAAATAAAATTAACGGTATCTTTTTTACTTAAGCTTTGGGCAGATAGATGTTGAAATTGAATTAAAACAAAAAGTACTAATAAGAACGATTTTAAAAAACCTAAATAATTAATTGCGATATTAAAAAAGGCTAGTGTTCTCATTTTCTGTTTTTTGAAAGATGTGTATTACAAATATATCATTTCTAATCCACTTTATTTTTGCCAATTTTACCCAAATGCGTGTACTCAAAACTAGTTTCATATTTTAGTCCGTAACCAAAGAAGCGGTCCATTGCTGCGTGAGAAAATAAGATAATTCCAATTAGTTGCAACACTTCGTTATTGAGATAAATTCCTAAGAGATAAAGCAAAACCGCAATTCCTCTATGATGAAATAAATTATAAGAGAATGCGCCAGCTTTAGCATTAAAAGCATAACCAATCATAGAGAAATCCGGTGCCAGAATCCAGACCAAAAACCAATACCATTGATAATGTAAAAGGCTGAATAAATAAATGCCCAGGATAAATAATCCTAATTCTTCGAGTTTGATAACTGTTTTCATTTGATAATTTTTTCCATCATTTTTTCGGGATGCGCCAATACTCTAAAACCAAATTTTTCATATAAAAAATGAGCATCAGTAGTTGCTAAACGCCAGATTTTTACTTCCTGTAACTCAGAATCATTCATCATATTTTCTATTAATAAAGAAGAATAGCCTTTTCCACGAAATTCTTCCGAAATAAAAACATCCATTAAATAAGCAAAAACCACATAATCGGTTATAACGCGCGCAAAACCAATTTGTTTGCCGTCAAGGTAAATTCCAAAACAAACCGAAGCATCGATTGTTCTTTGCACTTCTTCAATAGTTCTTCCGGCCGCCCAATAAATGTCTTTCAAAAAATTTTGAATAAATGGAACGTCGAGTTTGTTTTTATCTTTTGATATTGTAATCATATTAATTGTAGGTTTAAGATTTTAGAATTCAGATTTTTTGCTTCCGTAGAATCTAAAATCTACAATCTAAAATCTGAAATGGTATATAAAATAGGTTTGCTCGGACTCGCATCATTTTCAAACGAAGCGATTTGAAGATTTAGAATATAATCTCCGTCTTCAATTTCATCTGGAACATAAATCATTTCTGTTATTGTTGCATTTAATCGTGCGTCCGAATTTAAATGAAGCGCATCTTTTACATTCCAAAATGCTTTATGCGCTAATAATTTTCCTTCGTCATGTTCTTTATCAACGCTTGGCAGATCAATCAATAAATGCTGAATTTCGCTTTCGCGGATAAAAACTGCAGCATCTTCAGCCAAATAAGGCGGATTTGTATTCGAATATTTTCTAGATTTTTTATCCTTTTGATTTGGAAGCGTTCTGATAATCAAAGCTTCAATTGTCATGCTGAGCGGAGTCGAAGCACTCAACGCATGCAAAACCTGCTCTTTAGTAATAACAAAATCTTCCTCAATTTTCTCAGGTTCAATCGTAATCAATTTTGCAAAAAAGAAAAACTGTTTAAGCGATTGATTAATACTATAAAAATCATTTGTAATATGTCCCAAACATTCCGTGTGAGTTCCATGTCCATGCGGATTAAAGAAAATATTATTGAAATTAGTCGAAGATTTTCCTTCAGAAACTTTCCCGATCCAATCTCCAAAAACTACAGGTTCAATGCTGGGTTTTTCAATGTACCACGCAATCGGATTTTCGTCTGTATTCGTTAATGGAATTGAGATATCAATAGGTTTTGATAGATCGATTTCGAAGTTGTTGATTTTTGCTAACACAAATTTGGTTTTTATGCCGCAAAGACGCTAAGTCACAAAGTTTAAAATAATTTGCGCCTTTGTGCCTTCGTGGCTATTTTTTTTACTCTTCCAAATTTAGAAAAAATAAATCTGAAGCAATTCCATCCGTGAGGAATTTTCCTTTTAAAGTTGGTTTCAGGATATTATTTTCGATTGAAAGTAAATCGTCATTTAAGAATTTCTGACTTTGTTTTTTCAAATAATCTAAATATTCAGAACCGAATTCTTTTTCAATTCTTTCCAGAGAAACGCCCCAAATCGTTCGCAATCCCGTCATAATATATTCGTTATAACGATCAGAAATAGTCAAAATTTCAGTCTCGATTGGCAGTTTATTTTCCTGAATCGATTTTATATAAAGTGAATTATTCGCGACATTCCAACCTCGTTTTACGCCGTCATAACTGTGTGCCGAAGGCCCAATTCCGATATATTTTTTGCCGAGCCAATACGCCGAATTATTTTTTGAAAAGTAATTCTCTTTCCCAAAATTCGATAATTCGTAATGAATAAAACCGTTTTTCTGAAGTGTTTCAACCAAAATCATAAAGTGATTAGAAGCCACTTCATCCTGAGGTTCAGCAATTTTTCCGGTTTGAATTAATTTGCTCAAAGCTGTTTTAGGTTCAACCGTAAGAGCGTAACTTGAAATATGCGGAATCCCAAAACTCAGTGCCGTTTCAATATTTTGTTTCCACATTTCGTCACTCATTCCCGGAATTCCGTAAATTAAATCGAGCGAAATATTATCAAAATACTTAGTAGCTTCCGCTAAACAATTTTTAGCTTCCGCCGAATTATGAGCGCGGTTCATCATTTTTAAATCTTCTTCAAAAAACGACTGAATTCCGATACTTAACCTATTTATCGGACTGTTGGATAATTCTAAAATTCGTGCAGCAGATAAATCATCAGGATTAGCTTCGAGTGTAATTTCCGGATTTTCAGCAACTTTATAATTCGCATAAACTGTATCAATTAAAAGCTGTATTTCAGAATTTTCTAAAACAGAAGGAGTGCCACCACCGAAATAAATCGTTTCAATTACATTATCAATTTCATTTTTTCGCATAACAATTTCTTTAGCCAAAGCCAAAACCATTTCGTCTTTCTTCTTTATCGAAGTCGAAAAATGAAAATCGCAATAGTTACAAGCCTGCTTGCAAAATGGTATGTGAATGTAGATTCCGCTCATTTTTTTTAATTAGAGAATGTGAAAATTAGATAATTAGATAATTCATGCGGTTGTCAATAAATAATCTAATTTTCAAATTGACACATTGACACATTAATTTTTCAACTCATTTTCGAATCTTATCTTCATTCTGTTTTACAAAAGCGTCCCAGCCAGAATAGCTTTTTCCTGCCACGATTTTTCCTGAATTGAAATGATGACAAACTGCTGCCGCCAAGCCATCAGTTGAATCCAGATTTTTAGGAAGTTCTTTTAAACCTAAAAGCTGTTGAAGCATTTTAGCAACCTGTTCTTTGCTGGCGTTTCCGTTTCCGGTAATCGCCATTTTTATCTTTTTTGGTTCATATTCCGTAATAGGAATATCTCTCGAAAGTCCCGCCGCCATTGCAACACCTTGCGCACGACCAAGCTTTAACATCGATTGTACGTTTTTACCAAAGAAAGGCGCTTCAATCGCAATTTCGTCTGGATGATGTGTTTCGATTAATTCTATGGTTCTTTCGAAGATTATTTTCAGTTTTTGGTAATGATTGTCGTATTTGGAAAGCTGCAATTCATTCAATTGCAAAAATTCCATTTTTTTATTGGTGACTTTTATCAATCCAAAACCCATAATTGTTGTTCCAGGGTCAATGCCTAATATGATGCGTTCTTTTGTCAATTTTTCTTAATTATAGTGCGAGAATTTATCTTCCACTTCGCTCTTTGAAATGTTGGATTTAATTATCTCATTTTTATTGTTTATGATTGAATATTTCCCATCTTTTGAAACGTAAAATTCTGTTTGCTCCTTTTTAGAAAATATGGTTGGTTCAATATAGATTTTTTCATAAGTAAAAGGAATTACTTCTTTGTTTTGAATTGTAACGACGCCATATTTTCCATTTTTTGAAAGAATAATTATTTTATCATTCTCATAGAAAAGAGTATCATAAATTGGCGGAATAACTGATTTACCTTCATTCGTAATTAAGCCATGTTTGTTGTTTTTTTCTACAAAATGATAATTTGAACCAGGGCCATATTCAACCCAATTTGATATTTCATCATATTCGAAAGGAATAATTATTCTTCCAGTTCTATATATAACTCCATATTTACCATTTTTCTTTGCTATAAATTTATTTTTTCGATCATAAAAGCAAGGAGATAAATATTGATAATTAAAATCTAAAATAGTTTTGAAATCTTTATTTAAAATTCCAAAGTTATTATTCTTGTTTACAATATAGAAGTCAGGCTCTCTAGGATTCGTTTCGATTGATATATTGTTGATTGGATAAGTAATTTTGTTGTTAGAATCAATAAGTCCAAATTTTCCCTTATACTTTACAATAGCATTTTGTTGACTCCTAAAATCCTGAAATTCATCGTATATAACAGGAATTATTAGTTCTCCTTTTGTATTTATTCCCCCATATTTTCCATTCAGATCCTGAATATGGTAAATTTTTTCAATCTTATTATTTATACGAGCGTGATCAAATGAAAAGTCTTTTATTCGATCAAATATTTTCTTTCCATTTTTATCTAACAAAGTCAGATAGTTACTTTTTCTGGCTGCAAAAATTTCAGATTCATGATAATCTTCTTGCGGATGTTCAATAATATTGTAATCTGGTTTTACTACTTCTTTTCCAAATTCGTCAATGATTCCATATTTGAGATTTTTAGAAACGATAGCAATTCTGTTTTCGTTGTATCTTTCTCCTGTTTCATATTTACCAAAAGGAATTATTTCTTTTAAATTTTTATCCAAATAGGCAATTTGTTTGTTTTTTTGAACTAGGATTAAGCCATTTTTCCAAAAAGTACTACCGCTTTCTCCTTTTATATCTATATCCGTTAAAGCAATTTTGTCATAAATAAAGTCGGTCTTTTGTTTTCCAAAAGAATCAAAAAAAGCCCATTTTTCCTTTTTATTCAAAGTAACTAAACTGTCAAAGAAACTCACTTGTGCATTTTCATAAATTATAGGAATTATTTCTTTCCCTTTTTTATTTATAAAACCATAAAGACTTCCTTTTTTTACAAGTGCTAATCCTGTTTTTCTAAAATAAGTTTCGTTTTCAAACTGGAGCGGAATTACGATTTTTCCTTTTCTATTAATAAACCCAAATTTTCCTTTCTTTTTGACACAAGACAGTTCTTCAGAAAAAACAGTTAAATCATCATATTCAAACGGAACAATTATATTCTCATGAATATCAATATAACCATATTTGTTGTCTTTATTTGCAAAAATCATCCCTTTTTCATCAATAGGGTTTAGAAATTTATATTTTCCTAGTGGAATAAGAACTTTTCCTTTTTCATCATTATATCCCCACGAATTTTCTCCCATGATTCTAACATACATTTTAGGAGAATTATTCTCAATTCTCTTGCATGCAAATACAAGAAATAAAAGAAAGTATAATATGATGCGTTCTTTTGTCAAGAGAGTTTTTGTTTCAAGTTTAAGGTTTCAAGTTATTCTGAACCTCGAATAATCATTGTCTAATTTACTAATTGCCACATTTTCTCATTCTCAAATTGTTTACTTTTGCGGCATGATTTCAATTCCTCACAAAGCTAAACAATTCCTTGTTCTTCTAGTCAAACTTTTGGTTGTTGGCGGCGCATTTTATTTTATTTACGATCAGCTGGCAAACAATAACAAACTAGACTGGCAGAAATTCATTGCTTTATTCCGGAAAAATCAATCTGTTGTAGGAATTGCTTTTATTTTGCTTTTGAGTGTTTTAAATCGCTATTTCGAAATTCTAAAATGGCAGAATCTTGTTAAAGTAATTCGTCAAATTTCTGTAGGAGAAGCAACAAAACAAGTTTTAGCGGCATTAACAGCAGGAATATTTACACCAAACGGAGTAGGAGAGTACGCAGGAAAAGCATTGTATTACCCGAAAACAGAAGCTAAAAAAGTGGTTTTTCTAAACTTAATCTGCAACGGGATCCAGATGATTCTAACGGTAATATACGGCGTTTTCGGTTTATTATATTTCAATGCAAAATTTAATGTAATTACGACGCAAACCGTAGCTGTTTTGTTTGGCGGCTTTATAATAATTTTGATCGTTTTGTTTTCTATCAAAAAGATCAAAATCAAAGGATATTCAATAGAAAAACTGCTTCATAAAATTAACGAAATTCCGAAGTCTATTCATCAAAAAAATATCCTTTTAGGAATCTGCCGTTACATCGTTTTTTCGCATCAATATTACTTTTTGTTTTTGGCATTTGATGTTGATCTGCCCTATTTAACTTTAATGGCAACCGTTACATCGGTTTATTTTTTAGCATCCTCATTGCCTACATTTCAGTTCTTAGATTTTGCAGTAAAAGGAAGTGTCGCCATTTATTTCTTCGGAAAATTAGGTGTAAACGAATGGATTGTTGTTTTTATTACGACTTTAATGTGGTTTTTAAATGTTGTTCTCCCTGTAATTTTAGGAAGTTATTATGTGCTGAATTTTAAAACAAAAACTACAGAATGAGTTTTGTTTTATTTGCCATATTAAGTATTTATGCCATTACAATTGGTCTGCTTATTTATGGTTTTTTCAAAATAAAAAAACATCAAAGAACAAATTTAAAGCCTCAAACCAGTTTTACAATTATAGTGCCTTTTCGAAATGAAGCCGAAAATTTACCAAATTTATTAGCAAGTATTTCAAAACTAAATTATCCAAATGATTTGTTCGAAGTTATTTTGGTTGATGATGAGTCAGATGAAAATTTTCAGGTTTCAGGTTTCAGGTTTGAAGTTTCAATAATAGATAATATTCGAGTATCAAATTCTCCAAAAAAAGATGCCATTACAACTGCAATGCAGCATGTAAAAACGGATTGGGTTATTACAACTGATGCAGATTGTATTGTACTGGAAAATTGGCTTTTAGCTTTTGATAATTATATTCAGGAGAATCAAGTTTCTATGCTTGCTGGTGCAGTTACTTACGATTGCAAAAATTCGTTTCTGCATTATTTTCAGCAATTGGATCTTACGAGTCTGCAAGGCGCAACAATCGGAAGTTTTGGTCTTCAAAAAGCATTTATGTGCAACGGTGCAAATTTTGCCTACAAAAAGTCATTGTTCCAAAAACTGAATGGTTTTGACGGAAATGACAAAATTGCAAGCGGAGATGATGTGTTTTTACTCCAAAAAGTTGCAAATTTATACCCAAACGAAGTTCATTATCTAAAATCAGATGAAGCTATTGTATTGACCAAACCAACAGAAGATTGGAAATCATTGTTTTACCAGCGCGTTCGTTGGGCAGCCAAAACAAGTTCTTATCAAAGTATGTTCGGGAAAATTTTAGGTCTGATTGTTTTCTTCGGAAATCTAAGTTTCGCGATCGGATTTATCGGATTGATTTTAAAAATCTGGCTTTGGGAGTTTTTCGTTTTGTTTGCTTTTTTAAAATTTGCAATAGACTTTAGATTGCTTTACATCACAAATCAATTTTTAACCAAAACAAGAATGAAGAGCGTACTTTTAAGCAGTCTTTTATATCCTTTTTTTAGTTCTGCAGTAGCATTTTACAGCTTGTTTGGAAGTTATAAGTGGAAGAATAGAACGTTTTCAAAATAAAGTTTTTAAACCATATAAGTTATATAAGCTTATTTTGAAGGATTCACTTTAACTAAAATGTACTTATATAACTTATATGGTAATAAATTATTTGTCTTTTTTAGCTTTTAAAATAACAGGAAGAATAAATTGTGTTTTTACCGGAACACCGCGTTTAATTGCTGGATTTACTTTCGGAAAATCGACTAAGCGCGCGCGTAAAATACTATCAATTTTTGTAGTATCGTAAGCAGTGGAATCTTTGCGAAACTGCGGTTCAAATTTAAGAGCAGCATTAGGATAAACTGTCACTTTTACCTCAATCGTATCAAGTTCTGGGTACATAATTGACAAAGTATCAATATTGAGTTTTTCCTGAATCAGCGTCGACATAACCTCAAAAAAACATTGCTGACGAAGTTTTTTATCCGTAATTTTTTCGCAGTCTGCTACAGTTGGATATTCATCAACCTCTTTCCAATTGATAGATTTTAATTCTTTTTGAAGTAAATCTTTTTCAGACGGAACCTTCTTCTCAAAATATTGACAAGAATTAAAAAGCAAAAGAATCAAAAAGAAAGGAATATACTTCAAGAGTGTGATTTTGGATTAGATAAATTAAAGAGTGGTATAAAAATACGATTATTTTTTCTGAGAAGCTTTGTATTCCAGATAATCTTCATAACTTTCAGATAGCCATTTTTCTTTATTCTGAGCAGCTATAGTTTTTTGATCCGGATACAATTTTGCCAATCGGTCTGAAAAAGTTGCAATCTGAACAGTATAATTATAAAATTCGGTTTTAGTTAAAATAATATTTCGGTCATTTTTGCGATTAAAATATTCAAAGAAAAGAGCATCAAAATCCTTCATAGAAAAGTTTAATATTTTTTTCTTGTTGCTTTTATAGATGCTGTCTTGAAGTATTTTATCGTCTAGCGAAAGTTTTTTATTTTGTGCACATACAATATTGTTGATCGGGAAGATCAAAATAATGAAAATGAACAATCTTAAAAGTCTTAGCATGATTGGTTTAATGTAAAGTTTGTAAGTGCAAAATTACAAAAAAAAATATATGGATTCACTATTATTACTTCTAGGTTTTGTTTGTATGATTGTAGGTGTTTTTGGTAGTTTCTTACCAGTGTTGCCGGGTTTGTCAAGCTGTTGGGTTGGCCTCTTACTTTTATATCTCACAAAATCGGTAGAGAATAATTATTGGGTTTTAGTAATTACACTTATTATAACTATAATAATTACCATATTAGATTATGTGATTCCTGCAAAAGGCACCAAAAAATTTGGGGGAAGTTCTTACGGAGTTTGGGGAACCAATATTGGGTTAATCGTTGGTATTTTGGCACCAATACCTTTTGGAGTTATTATTGGGCCATTTCTAGGAGCGCTTATAGGAGAATTATTGTATGATTCTCAAAATCATAAACGCGCTTTAAAAGCAGCAACAGGATCACTATTAGGATTTTTGGCATCAAGTTTTATAAACTTTCTTTTCTGCATTATTTATCTTGGTATGTTTCTGAATATTGTCTGGCAAAATCGTGCATTTTTATTTTAAATGTTAAAATTACCCTTAAGCATTTTCTTATCTTTTTTTAATTTAAAAAAAACTCTTAATTTTTTTTATTCCTTATTTTTGATTCTTTTGATAACGAAAGCGTTATGTTTATTGAGATTCTTATTTTTTTAAGATAAAGTCCTGCAAATCCTTAAAGTAAATTTTTAACTAATTTTTTGGAAATGTTAATTTATTTTATATTTTTATCCTGATAAACGATGAAAAGCCTCACTTTGTCGATTATTTTGAACTGATTTAAATAATTTAATAAGTTAATCGTATGACCCCAAACCTACAAATTGAACTTAGACGTTTTATTTCTTCTAACGTTGTCTCCAAATTAAACAAGTTTTATTTCGAAAATGATGCACTATTAATAAAAGGAATAGATGTTTCGATTGGTACAGTTTTAATGGGCTTATATAATAAAGCCGAAGAAACTGGTTTTTACAAAGAATTAGTTAACCAAATTCAAGACGATTCAACCTTTTATCAGGAAGTCGATTTTACTTCAGGCCGAATTTTATCTGTAGACGATTGTTACCGCATAGAAGGGAACACTTTATTAAAAGAAATTTTTTCAAACAAAAAAGGCAGAATCTCCGAAATGATTTCAAACGAAGTCGGAATCAAAAGTGAAACAGCCAGAGAAATCCTAAACTTCTCAGCCTTATTAGTTGTTTCGTACCTTAAAAACAATACCCCATTATTAAAAAGTTTAAAACTTCTTTTAGAAGACCAAAAACGAGATGTTTTAAACAGTATCCCTCCTGGAATCAAAATCATGTTAGGTTTTACTTGTTATGAAACCGTTGAAGATAAAAACCAAACAATGGGAAGATCAATTTTTACTTTATTCGGACATAACTTTTTCAGTTTCTAAATAAAAAAATCCCATTTTACAAAAGTAAAACAGGATTTATATTTCTCAATCAATTTGGGTTATGCTTATGCGTTTTTCAAATTGATTACCTCTTGATCTGTCAAAAAGCGCCAATTACCTCTAGGTAAATTCTTTTTAGTTAAACCGGCAAATGCAACACGATCAATGCGTAAAACATCATACTCAAAGTGTTCGAAAATTGCACGAACTACTTTTACATTGGAAGAACGTAATTTTAGGCCAACCTCACTTTTCGCTTCTTTCTCAATATAGCTTATTTCCTCAACAAAAACGCGGTGTCCGTCTAGAACCAACCCTTTGCTAATTTTTTCTAAATCCTCAAATTTTAGGTTTTTATCCAAAGAAACCTGATAAATTTTAGAAGATTTCTGATTCGGTAATGTAAATTTACGAATCATATCTGTATCGTTTGTAAACAATAATAAACCAGTTGTGTTTTTGTCCATTCTGCCAATAGGACCAATTTTTGCTGTAGTAGAACCACGAACCAACTCCAAAACATTACGATATTCCTGACCTTCGTCAAGAGCTGTAGTAAAGTTTTTAGGTTTATTCAGCAAAATATATTCTTTCTTTTCAGGAGTCAAAACAACACCATCAAAGTTAACAACATCATTTAATTTTACTAAATAACCCATTTCAGTAACCGGAACGCCATTTACTTTAACATTTCCAGACTGAATGTATATATCTGCATCACGACGAGAGCACACTCCAGAATTTGAAATGTATTTGTTCAGACGAATTTCATCTGAAGCCTTTTGTCTCTTTGGAGCCTGATTTTGTTTCTTAATTTTTTGTTCAGCAGCTTCTTGTGCCGCTTTAACTTCAGGCTTCACTTTCTTCGGCCCTTGAGCACGTTTAGCCATCGCAGGTTTTGGCTTGTTAGAGTTTGATCTAGAGCTATTTGGTCTAGAACCACCTCTTTTATTATTGCCTTCCTTATTGTTCATAAATTCTGTAATTTGTGCAAAGATAGTTTATTCTTGCCAAATATTCCTAAGTTCGTTGTTCTTAGATTAATACCCGTAATGTTTTGATGATCAGAAGCATCACAATTGGCATTTATTCAAACATAGTTCCCGCTGTTCATTCCAAATCTTTTATTTTTTTAAAGGAAAAAAATAAAAGGATTTTCCCTTCCATCGGGGCTAGATACAATCAAAAGGCTTCTTTTAAAAAATTAAAGAAAGATCAAATTACAAAAACGAGATTAAAATTTTAAAATCAATAAAAATAAAACCAGTGAAAATCTGTTGAATGCGCAAAATCTACGAGCCAAAAAAAATTAAGATTTCAAAAGCAGGCTTTTCCCATGCCAAAGTACGCTGGGATTTATAAGCACAATACAAAAAACGCCCGAAACAATCAGGAATTTCAAAACATTGTGCAAAAGTAAATATTGTTCCTTAGAATTGGATCTCCATAAATAAAGCAAGAAAAAAAGCATTGCCACATAACAAGCATAAAAATAGATATCCATATAACCTACATCATAAACGTTGACCAAAATATAAACCGGAATCAAGGTTAAAAATGTCAGAGCAGTAATAATTTGTTTAGAAGTCCTTTCATTATATAAAATCGGAATTGTTCTGTAATCGTTAGCCAAATCACCTTTCAGATTCTCCAAATCTTTTATCATTTCGCGAATCAGCAACAATAAAAATAAGAAAATAGCATGTGCCGAAATAACCACAAAATGACTCATATGATCTTCGATTTCTTCAAAAGAAACAGAATTGTAGAAATACCATAAAATCGCAAAAAACGGAATAACCGCCAATAAAGCAGCAGTCAAATTGCCTACAATAGGATATTTTTTTATTTTATGAGAGTAAAACCAAACCAGAAAAATATAACCGGAAAAAAACAAAAAAGCCCGCCACGAAACAAACAAAGCCATCAAAGCAGCAATAAAATTTGAAGTAAAATAAACTGATAGTTTCGTTTTCTGACTCACCAATCTATCCAGCATCGATTTGTTCGGTCTGTTAATTAAGTCTTTCTGACTATCGTAAAAATTATTGATAATATATCCAGAAGCAATTGTAAGCGCCGAAGCAAAAACAATCAAAAACAATTTAAAATCAAGGAGAATTTCTAAAGCTCCTTTTTCTGGAGCCAATATAAAAATCGAAGATAAATATTGTGCTAAAACAATAATAGGAATGTTATAACCTCTTACTACAGAGAACAAACTAATAACTTTCATCGCTAAAATTTTATTCTTTCTGCTTAACATTAGTGGTTTAGTGGGGTTATATTATTTTAAAATGCAATTGTATATTAATGCTAAAGTACATCTTTTAATAAATTTGAAGAACCAAATCCAAGTTTTCTTATGCAAGCCATAGCTTCCTTTTGCGAAATAGGAACTTCTTTAATGCGTTCTTTTTCCATAAAATAAACACCTCCACTCATTGGGTTTGGTGCATCTGGAACAAAAACAGTAAAATGATCTTCATTAATCTGCTCAATTAAAAAAGCAAATTGCCACCCATCATCTACACGGGCCAAAATCACTTTCAGGTTTTCATTTTGAATTCCTAAGAGCTTTTCATTGATTCCTTTCATAAACGAATATCCAGGAATCAAACTTAAAATACTGTCTTCAAGTTTCGAAATCAAATTTTTTGCAGCTTTCGTTTTAGCTATTATACCAGCCAGAAAACAAATAACAATAATGATCAGCAATCCTATTATTTCCTGCAGTGCCAATCCTAATATTTTTACTTTTGGCAGATGACTCGATAAAGGAAGTGTTATTTTCTGTACAATATGATATACTTTTTCAATAAGAATTAAAAGCACAGCAATTGGCACTAAGAAAAGAATCCCTCCAATAAAAGTAGTTTTAATAATCCTTAAAATGCTTTTCATATTGCTGAGTATAAATTTTTTATAAAAAAATACGACAAAGTAACAAAATCAAAAGGCAGATAGAATAATAACTACTGAATGTAAACGATAAATTTTAGGATAAATTATAAATTAAAATTGATAAACAACTTCTAATTTATAGTCTTTCAAAGAAACCTTGGCGCGTTCTAAATCTTCTGTAAAACCAAGAATATAACCGCCGCCACCAGAACCACAAAGTTTTAAATAATAATCGTTTGTGTCAATTCCGTGCTGCCAGATTCCGTGAAATTGTTCTGGAATCATTGGCTTAAAGTTATTTAAAACAACTTTAGAAAGTTTCTTTGTATTGGTAAATAACGATTTCATGTCTCCATGCAAAAAGTTTTCTACGCAAGCATCAGTGTATTTTACAAACTGGTTTTTCAGCATCGTACGGAAACCTTTATCTTTAAGGTTTTCCATAAAAATGTTTACCATTGGAGCCGTTTCGCCTACAATTCCAGAATCTAATAAAAACACAGCGCCTTTCCCGTCAAAACTTTGAGTAGGAATTCCTGTAGCTTCAATATTATCTTTAGAATTAATTAAAATCGGAATGCTCAAATAACTGTTTAAAGGATCTAAACCAGAACTTTTTCCGTGGAAAAAACTCTCCATTTGAGAAAATATATTTTTAAGCTGTAATAGTTTTTCACGAGTTAAATTCTCTAAAACTGTAATCTTATTGGTTGCATATTTATCATAAATTGCCGCAACAAGAGCACCGCTGCTTCCAACTCCGTAACCTTGCGGAATACTAGAATCGAAATACATACCCGTTTCAACATCATTTTTTAGAGTTGTCAAATCAAAAGCAACCAATTCTGGCTGTTCTGTTTGTAAAGTTTCAAGATAAACAACATAACGTTTTAAACTTGAATTTGATGCAATAGCTTCCGCCGAAGGTTCTTCGGATTTCTTTAATGTACCATTGTAAAAATTATAAGGAATAGAAAGTCCCTTAGAGTCGCGGATAATTCCGTATTCTCCAAAGAGTAATATTTTCGAGTAAAATAATGGTCCTTTCATGTTTTTATTTAATGTCTTTTGTTTATTTTATTTGGATCTTGTCTGGTGTCGAAAATGGTATGAATTTTAATCTCATTTGAACTAAAAGTGTATAACAAACTTGATTGTTTTGTTATTACGCATTTACGATATTTTTTATTGATGGATGATTTTGGAAAAACCTCAGGATTCATAATTATTATTGAAATTGCTTTTTCAAACTTTATAATAAACATTTTTTTAGATTTTTCAGACCATCTTGCTTCAATAAAATCTAGAACATCATTTAAATTTTTCTCAGCTGTCTTTGAGAAATTTACTTTTAGATTCACTATCTGTATTTTTTCATCACATCTTCGTAACTGATAACTTCACCTCTTTCAAATTCTAATTCACTTTGAGTTATATCAGCTTTCTGTTGCTCAGTCAAATCATCCCACCAATCTTTTTTCTTTTTTTCAAGCATTTTTTTAACTTTCATTATCAATGAATGATCATCCGTTTCCTGCAACATTTTCATTGCTTCTTCTCTGTCTAATTGAATATCCATAACTAATAAATTTAACTAAAGATACGGAAAATTACAATGCAATTGCACCGTTTCCAATTTCGTCGCAAATGTATTGACTATTCTGACAAAATGCAACTAAATCAGCTTGAATAAATTGAAGTACTTTTTCTTTAACGTTTTCAGGATAAAGTACATGAACATTCGCTCCGGCATCCAAAGTAAAACATACTGGAATCTGGGTTTCGGCTCTAAATTTCCAGATTGCATTGATGATTTGCAGTGTATTTGGCTTCATCAAAATATAATAAGGCATCGAAGTCATCATCATAGCATGCAAAGTCAATGCTTCACTTTCTACAACTTTGATAAATTCCTCGATATTTCCATTTTCAAAAATCGAAATCAACAAATCCAGATTTTCGTGCGCCTGTGCAAAACGTCTTTCCGCATACGGATGATTATGCATTAAATCATGTCCGACAGTACTCGAAACTTGTTTTTCGCCTTTATCAACCAATAAAATAGTATCCTGATAATTCTTGAAATTTTGATGAATTGTATGCGGAAATTCAACTCCAAATAAATCAGAACTTCCTTCAATATTTGCTTGATTTCCCCAAACAACAACTTGTCCTTTTACACTTCTGCAAGCGCTTCCTGAACCTAAGCGCGCTAAAAAAGATGCTTTTTGATAGAAATACTCATCCGTCATTTCTGGGTTTAGCTTTTTTTCCAAACTCATAAAATTCATCGCCAAAGCAGCCATTCCAGAAGCCGAAGAAGCAATTCCTGAACTGTGCGGAAATGTATTTTGTGTATCAATCGTAAAATGATAATCTTTCAAAAACGGCAGATAAACTTCAATTCTTTCTAAAAACTTCTGAATTTTTGGTTTAAAATCTTCTTTTGGTTTTCCTTCAAAAAGTAAATCAAAAGAAAAACCATTTGACACATTGAGCAATCCCGAAACTTCGGGAGAAATGTCTTTTTTCGAAAAAGCAACTTTAGTAATCGTTTTGCAATTATTTAGCGTAAAACTTACCGAAGGATTTGCCGGAATCTGATTGTCTTTTTTCCCCCAATATTTAACTAATGCAATATTGCTGGGAGCGCTCCACTCAAAGTTTCCGTTTTCGATTGTTGAAGTGTATTTATTTGGAATAAAATCAGCTGCTGTAAACATGAATTATAAAATTTTGGCAAAGATAGTTTTAAAATATTCAACCATATAAGTTATATAAGAAATTATAAACCAAGCTTAAACTAAAATGAACTTATATAGCTTATACGGTTTGAAATTTCTTTTGTTTATTTTTGGCTAAAAATTAAATAGAATGAATAAGACCGTCAAAATTATAATAGCTTTAATTGTTTGTTTAGCAGTTGGATATTCTGCAAGTTTGGTAACAAGACCAAGTGTAGAAACATGGTATCCGACAATTGCAAAACCAGTTTTTAATCCGCCCAATTGGATTTTTATGCCAATGTGGACATTGCTTTATATTTTAATGGCTGTTGCCGCAGGGTTGGTTTGGGATAAAATAAAAGAACAAAATGAGGAAGTAAAGAAAGCTTTAGGCTTCTTTTTGATTCAATTGACTTTGAATGCTATTTGGTCTTATTTATTCTTCGGATTAAAAAATCCGATGCTGGCTTTGGTAGAAATTGTTCTTTTATGGCTGATGATTTATGAAACCTATCTAAAATTTATCAAAATCAATAAAACTGCGGGATATTTATTGATTCCTTATATGGCTTGGGTGGGTTTTGCTGCTATTTTGAATGCTAGTATTTGGTGGTTGAATAAATAGATTTTTGTTTAATGACAATTCTCATGTAACTATTTTAGGTTCTTAAATTCTTCATTTTTAGCATACAAAAAATCCATAACGGCCAAAATATTTGGATGTTCTAAAAGTGTTTTAGATTTTGGATCGGCATCGCAAAAATCTAGAAAAATTTCTTTTTCTTCAGGCTTTATCTTTAAATCTTTAATGAAAAAATCTGAAGAACAAGAAGCAATTACAAGTTTTTTAAAACGATGGTCATCTTCAATTTTTTGCTTTGGTCTATCAAAAATAGGGTGATTGTAACTTATAGCATTTACAATTCTTCCATCATTAATATGTAAATATTGTTGGTTTAAATCATTAAATTTTTTTCGGTTTTGTATTTCTTTAATTGCTTCTCGATTATAAACATTATCAACAATTTTTATACTTTTAATTTTGGTGATAACTACTTCATTTAATTCCTCAGTTTTCGGAATCAAGTTTACGACAAGATTGTTTGTAGTTATATCTTCATTAGAGATTTTTAAACGGGTGAAGAAATAATCTTTAGCAAAAAACAATAAGCTATCATGAACTTTTACTGAAATAGAAAATTCTCCAGAAGCGTTTGTGGTGGTGCTTGTTTTGGCTGTTTTATTAATAACTTCTACATTTTTTAGAGCTAAATTTTGAGAAATAACTTTTCCGTGAAGTAATTTCTCCGTTTGAGAGATACTATATTGATAGGTAAAAAATGAAATAGTTGTGAGTAGTTTTACTTTCATAAAATGGTTTTTAGTTTTTAATGCCAGAATTCAGTTTTTTAAACTCTTCATTTTTTTTATATAAAAAGTCCATTGTATAAAGTAAATTTTTCTGCTGTACAAGAATTTTTGATTGTGGGTCTGCATCGCAAAATTGAATAAAAAGCTCTTTTTCCTCAGGTTTTAATTTTAAATCTTTAATAAAATAATCTTCTGAGCAAGTTGTTTCGATTAAATCTTTAAAACTTATTTCTGGAGTTTTCTTTTTAGGTTTCTCTTTGTCTTTCTTAAATAAATCTACAATCATACTGCCAGCTGCAATTAGATTTATTCCGCCCGGAATATTCCCCATATAAACTCCTGTAGCGCTTTGTAATGGACTATATGGAACAATAAGAGAATTTCTGTTTGATTTTACGTGGTCAAATTTGATTTTAGTAATTACAACTTCTTCAAGTTCTTCGGGTTTTAAAACCATTTTTACAACAAGATTATTGGTTTGAATTTGTTCTGAAGTAACTTTCAAACGGGAAAAAAAATAATCTTTGTGAAAGAAAAGCAAACTGTCTTTCGGGTTGATCAAAATTAAAAACTCGCCTAATTCATTTGTCCGTGTACTGGTTTTTGCTGTTTTGTTGATAACCTCGATTCCTTTGAGTGGATAATTTTGATCAATGACTTTTCCGCTAAGAAGTTTTTCTGTTTGGGAAATAGTAAGCTGATAAGTGAAAAAAGAAATTGTGGTAAGTAATTTTACTTTCATACAAGATTAATTTGTTGAAAGTAAAATTATTAGAATGCTCTTAATGAAAACTTACGGATTCTGTAAATTCTTGTTAATTATTTAATTAGCGTTTTGAAAATTTCTCCAATTCGCCATTATTAAATAAAACAGGACCATGCCCAAAACAAAGTATTTTTGGTTTTAAAGAAGCTAATTTCAAAATGGATTTTCGATTAGTTTCTTTATCAGATGTAAATAAACTCGGTGGTTCATGAAGCCCAACTATTGTTGTTAAAAGATTCATATTGGTCATGACATCACCCACAATTAAAACGCCGTCTTTTTCTCTGAAAAAAGATAAATGACCTTTTGAATGTCCTGGTGTTTCAATAACTGTAAATCCGCCAATTATATCATTTTCTTTTAAAGTTTGAGAAACTGGATGACCTTTTCCGGCCCAGAAATTTTGCTGAAATTTGGAGATAAAATGATTTGGATTCGGATATTCAAATGTAACATTTCCATTTTCAGCCAAAGCTTTTTCAGGTTCACTGCATAAAAGCGGAATCCCTAAAGTCTCGCAGATTACTTTACTGCTTCCCTGATGATCGGCGTGGGCGTGTGTAAGTGCGTGTTTGGTTATGGATTTGTTTTTTAAAGCTTTTAAAATTGTACTTCCGGAACTTCTGATTCCAGAGTCAATTAAAACATCTTCAATTACATAACAATTTATGGCATTTCTTGGAAATAGGGAAATCTGATAAACGTCTTTGGCAATATTTTTCATCTTTTGCAATTTTATTTTGACAAAGATTTGAATTCCGCTTCTCAATCCACTTGATAAATGTTAAGAATTAAGAAATACTTTGGCGGATTCGGCTCAAAGATTCGGGCGTAATCCCGAGAAACGAAGCAATGTAAATTAAAGGTGTTCGTTGAATTATTTTGGCCGGAGCCGATTCTAAAAAAGCAAGATATTTTTCTTTGGCGGGAATCATTTGCAGTTTTAAAACACGATCTGCCATGCAAAGGTAATTTTGTTCAGCTAAAATTCTCCCTACGCGTTCCCAGTTTGGAATTTCCTTGTAAAGAGATTGCATATTTTCAAAAGTAATCGAAAGAACTTCACAATCTTCAAGACACTGAATATTCTCAAATGATTGTGTTTGATTTATAAAACTGGAATACGAAGCAATAAAACCCTCATCACAGCTTAAATAAGTAGTAATTTCTTTTCCGTCTTTTAAATAATAAACTCGTGCTAAACCATTTAAAATGAAAAAAATCCTGTTGCTGATTTTTCCCATTTTAGAAATATATTCTTTAGAATTGAATTTTTCATATTCAAAACAAGAAGCAATTTTCTCAATTTCATTTTCAGAAAAAGAGGCAATTGCTGTGATTTGCTTTTGTAATGAAGAATGCATTTTTATAGGATTTCAATTAATTCCGAAGCTTTATGAATCACCACTTTTGCACCGCTTTGTTTCAATTCTTCTTCGGTTCTGTAACCCCAGGTAACGCCGACAGGAAACATATTTGCATTAACGGCAGTCTGCATATCAATATCAGAATCGCCTACAAAAAGAACTTCTTCCGGACTTAAATTCCATTTTTTACTGATTGCTACAGCCTCAAACGGATTTGGTTTTTTCAATTCTTCCGTGCTTAAACCAACCGCTTCGTCAAAATGTTCTGGAAATATTTCGGACACTATTTTCTTCGTCAGTTCATCTGCTTTATTAGAAAAAACAGCCATTCTGATATTTTCCAAAGCCGGATTATTTAGTAAATCTAAAATGCCGTCGTATGGTTTTGTTTTTAAAGTACAGATTTTGCGATATTCGGTTATCATAAAATCAAAACAAATTTGAACCTGCTCATCAGAATTATGCGTTGAAGGCAAAGCTTTGCTGACCAGATTTCGCAAACCACTTCCAATAAAATATTGATAAGTATCGTATGTGTGAGTGGGGTGATTTAAATCTGTTAAAACAATATTCATGGCATCTGAAATATCGTGTAATGAATTCACTAATGTTCCGTCTAAATCAAAAATAATTCCTTTAAATTTCATTTTATTCTTAAATATTATTTGCCACAATAAAACCGCTTGTCCATGCATTTTGAAAATTGAAACCGCCTGTAATGGCATCAATATTTACAATTTCTCCAGCAAAATAAAGATTTTCGTGCAGTTTACTTTCCATAGTTTTAAAGTTGATTTCTTTTAAATCGATTCCTCCAGCCGTTACAAATTCTTCCTTAAAAGTACTTTTTCCGTTTACCTGAAATTTTGCTTTTGTAAGCTGTAAAGCCAGATTTTGCAACTGATTTTTAGATAAGTCAGCCCATTTGGTTTCTGCATCAATTTCTGAAGCCAAAACCAAACTTTCCCACAAACGATTTGGGAAATCAAATGGGGATTTTTTAGAAACTGCTTTTTTTGCATGTTCCTGTTTTAAATCTTTGAGGATTTTTTCTGCGTCTTCAGTATCAACATCATTTAACCAATTCACAAAAATCGTAAACTGATAATTTTTATCGAATAAAGTTCTGGCACCCCAAGCCGAAAGTTTTAAGATTGCAGGACCACTCATTCCCCAATGTGTGATTAATAAAGGTCCCGTTGATTCTAGCTTTGTATCTTTTACGTTTACAGTTACCTGCGCCGCAACGCCCGGTAATTCTTTTATACGGGAATCTTTAATATTAAAAGTAAATAGGGAAGGAACGGGGCTTACAATCGCGTGACCTTGTTCCTGAAGCATTTCCCAAATTTTTGGATTGCTCCCGGTTGCCATTACTAATTTTTCACAAGCATAATTTTCAATTTGCGTGTCAATTTTCCAATGATTTTCTTTCTTGAAAATAGATTGTACACTTTGTCCTGTAAGTACTTTTATACCTAATTTTTCGGTTGCTTTTAAGAAACAATCGATAATTGTCTGCGAAGAATTCGAAACGGGAAACATTCGCCCGTCTTCTTCGATTTTTAATTCGACACGATGTTTTTCAAACCATTCGATAGTGTCGCCGGAACAAAATTGATGAAATGGCCCGCGAAGTTCTTTTTCGCCACGCGGATAAAATTTGACTAATTCATTCGGTTCAAAACAGGCGTGTGTCACGTTGCATCGCCCGCCTCCGGAAACGCGGACTTTAGAAAGGACTTCTTTTCCTCTTTCTAAAATAGCAATTTTCAGTTTCGGATTTTTCTCAGCAATATTAATGGCTGTAAAAAATCCTGCAGCGCCTCCGCCAACGATAATTATGTCGAAATTTTTAATCATAATTTTTTTTGGTTGCCACGAATTACACGAATTGGCACTAATTTTTTTCTGCCACAGATTATACAGATTAAAAGGATTTTTGCTTTGCAACTTTGTCAAAGTTTTAAACTTTGACAAAGTTTCTCATGATTTAATTCGTGAAAATTTGTGTAATTCGTGGCTAACTTTACTTTATATTTTGTCTGGAAAATCACTAATGATTCCGTTTACGTTGTAACTTTTTATTTTTTGAATATCTTCTTCAATATTAACCGTCCACGGTAAAACCAGAAATCCTTTTTCCTGAATGGCTTTTGTGTTTTCCTCATTCAATAAATGATAATACGGATGAATGGCTTTTGCTTTTATTGTTTCGGCGAAAGCCACAGCCAAATCAAGATTGGTTTCTGCTAAAACTCCAATTGGAATTTTAGAATCTAAATTGTGAACTTCCTGCAAAGCATTCCAATCAAAACTCGAAACGATAAAATGCTCGTAACTCCAATTTCTATCCGAAACATATTCATCGATTAATGAAACAACTTTCGTTAAAGTATCGGCATTTTTTAATTCGATGTTGATCAGGCATTTTTTATTTACCAAGTCAAAAACTTCTTTTAAAGTTGGAATTTCGTATTGACCGTCGATTAAAAAACGCTTTAATTCCGGCAAAGATAAGGTATTTACAAAACCTTTTCCGTTGGTCATTTTATCGATGGTTTCGTCGTGAATTACAATGATATTTCCGTCGGCGCTTAAGTGAACGTCGAGTTCGATTCCATCTGCATTTAAGTCTAATGCTTTTTGAAAAGCTTTTAACGTGTTTTCAGGTTCGTATGCTTTGGCGCCTCTGTGTGCTATTTTCAGCATTTTTTTTGAATAAGGTTCAGAGATGCAAAGGTACAAAGGTGCAAAGAAAGTAAAATGGGATTTTTAAATAATCTGTGTAAAAAAAGGTTTCTCGCAGATTTAGCAGATTCGACAGATTTTTTTATCTGCATAATCTGCATAATCTGCGAGAGAAAAAATTTAAATTTTCTCCAGTAAAATAATTCCGTATTGACTATCAATAATCACTTTTCCATTCATAACTTCTGTTTCCTGATCAGAGAAACAGTCTCTTACTTTTGTTCCGTTTTCGAAAATGGTGTTTACAGGAAGTTCTTTTTTTCCTTCCGGTAAATCCAAACCAATGATTACTTTATCTGTAAATGAACCTTTAGAATATGTTCTTGAAAATACGTAATGTTCGCTTTCAATTTTTGAATGGATTCCGGCACCAATGGCAGGATGATTTCGTCTAAATTGACCTAATTTCTGCCAATGCCAAAGCATTCTCTGTGTGTCAGAATTGTTTTGAATATCGTCCCAATTCATGCTCGAACGCAAAGTCGCATCTCCCTGAGCGTCTTCAATTACCAAAGAACGATTCGATTCGTCGCCATAGTAAACCTGAGATATTCCGGGTGAAAGCAATAATTTAGTTCCTGCTTCAAAACCTCTTGAGCGATTGGCATCAAAAGGCTGACCGTCGTCGTGTGAAGATATATAATTAAGAACTGAATAACCTTTTAACTCATTATTTAAATGATTGGAATATTTCGAAAACAAAGTCTCATAATCGCTTTGTCCGGCATTCCACTTAAATTCAAAATTAATCATGCTGTTGAAGCCGTTTTGAAAATAATTGACTTTTCGATCACCAAAATCATAATCCTGACCACCGCTGATTCCGTAACCGTAAACTTCGGCAATCGTATAAAACGGGTTTTGATCTAAAACCTGAAGAGGATAATTTTGTTTCCAATTCGCGAAAGCATAATCACATTCTTTTTTAAAATCGGCCCAAACGCCTTCTTCGGTATGTTTTACAGTATCGGCGCGGTAACCGTCAATTCCGAATTCGGTAATATAGTCGGTAAGCCATTTTATGATGTAATATTTTGGACTTCTTGGATATCCTGTTCTTTTGAAGAATTCGTCTAACGAAGCAATTTCTTTTTCGTAACGGCCTTCTTTTTTCCATTTTTCAATCAAAAAAGGAGGAAGTTCTACATTTTGAGTGCTTTCAGTTTTGACATCCGGAAGATTTTCGACTAAAGTACACATTGTTGTGTTTTCGAAAGATTTGTAATCGCAGACAACGCCTGTTCTAACCCAGTCCGAAGGCCAAACGGGATCTTCTGGAGTTACGGGTCCGGTGTGATTAATAACGCCATCCAGAACAATTCTGATGCCGTGTTCGTGCGCTTTTTTAACCAATTTTGCTAAATCTTCTTTTGTTCCGAAGTTGGGATCAAGAGCTGTCCAGTCTTTCGCCCAATAACCGTGAAAACCATAACTCAATCCGGTTCCTTCGTCAACGCCGTCGTGAATCTGCTCTACAATCGGTGTAAACCAAATCGCATTGATTCCGAGTTTGTCGAAGTAACCTTCTTCGATTTTTTTTGTAATTCCTATAATGTCACCGCCTTCAAATCCGCGGAGTTTTCCGGGAGTTTTGGTTCGGTTAAAATTGATGTCGTTGGATTTATCTCCGTTGTAAAAACGGTCTGTAAGTAAAAAATAAACATTTGCGCCTTCCCAAACGAAAGGTGTCTTTGAAATATCTGTATTCATTAAAACTGATTTTGAGCCAGAACAACTCGTAATTATGAATATTAAAGATAAAGAAAGGATAGCGTATTTTTTCATTATTTAGGAATTTTTTAGACGTACATAATGTTGAAAAAAATAGCCACGAATTCACGAATTTTTATTCTCAAAGATTGTGAAAAATAATTCGTGAATTCGTGGCGAAAAAAAAATAGTTTCTCGCAGATCTCGCAGATTCAGCAGATTTTCTTTTTAAATTATCTGCTCAATCTCCTAAATCTGCGAGAGAAAAATATTGTTATTCCAATTCTAAAACCACTGCCGATTTTGGTTCCAATTTAATTTCAGAACTTAAATCAAATGTTTTTCCGGTGATCACATCTTTTCCTGATTTAAAGTTTTTGATGTTTTCTTTAAAACGGTTTGTTTTTACAACTTGCTCTTTTGCATTGTTATTGAAAACGACCATTACCGTTTTTGCATCTGTATATCTGAAATACACATAAGTATTGTTTTCCGGAATATAATGCGTCATTTTTCCGAAATGAACGGCTTCGTTTGTTTTTCTCCAGTTGAATAATTTTGAAGTGAAATCAAAGTAAGAAGCCTGTTGTGCCGTTCTTCCTTCTTTTGTGAAAGCATTGTTTTTATCGCCAGCCCATCCGCCTGGGAAATCCTGACGAATATCGGCATCACCTTTGCTTTTGTCTCCGCCCATTCCGATTTCTGAACCGTAATATACTTGGGGAATTCCGCGAATTGTTGCCAATAAAGTCATAGCCAGTTTGTATTTTGGAAGATCATATTTGAATTTATCATTCATACGATCTGTATCGTGATTTTCGGCAAAAACCAAAATGTTATTGGTGTTTGGATATAGAAAATCCATTGCAAAATTGTTGTAGAATTTAATCAATCCGTTTTCCCAAGTTGGTTCGTCTTCGTTGAAAGTAGAAGTTACCTGACTTTGAAGCGTAAAATCCATTACACTTGGAAGATTCGAATTGTAGTTTTCAATTGCCCCAACTTTACTGTCTTTCTGCCAAAAAGCTAGATTTGCCTGATTGTGCATCCAGATTTCACCTACAATATTAAAGTTTGGATATTCATCTGTAATCGCTTTTGCCCAATTTGACATTGCTGTTTTGTCTGAATAATTATAAGTATCAACACGGAAACCGTCAAGATTTGCAAATTCAATCCACCAAATAGCGTTTTGCGTTAAGTATTTTGCCACAAGCGGATTTCTTAAATTCAAATCCGGCATAGAAGGTACGAACCAACCATCAACACAAACTTCCTGATCTATTTTTGAAGCATGAATATCTGTAATTACCTCGCGTCTGTGATGTGTTTGCGTGAAAGTTTCGAATTGGTTGAACCAGGTTTTGGTTGGCATATCTTTCATCATCCAATGTGTAATTCCCCAATGATTGGTTACATAATCCATAACCAGTTTCATGTTTTTTTTGTGCATTTCTGCAGATAAGCGCGCGTAATCATCATTGGTTCCGTATCGCGGATCAATTTTGTAAACGTCCGATTGTCCGTAAGTATGGTATGAATGCTGTTTGTCGTTGTCTTCGCATAAAGGCGTGCTCCAAATTGTCGTTGCGCCAAGAGACGAAATATAATCTAAGTTTTTGATAATTCCTTCGAGATCTCCGCCGTGACGCCCGCCCGGTTCTGCGCGGTTTCCTTTTTCAGTTAAAACAGGATCGCTGTCGTTTTTCGGATTTCCGTTAGCAAAACGATCCGGCATAATTAAATACATCATGTCTGATGCATCGTAACTTTTTCTGTCAGCAGAATTGGCTCTTCTTTCTTTAAGCGAATATTTTTGAGTAAAAGCGACTTTGTTTTTCAATTTAAAAGAAAAAACAAGCTCAGAAGCTTTTAAGTTTTGTGTATCAATTGTAATGAAAACGTAGTTAGGGTTTTCTGTTTTTTCTACATTTTTAATCGCAACATTGTTGGAAACCGAAGCTTCATATTGTGCAATATTTTTTCCGTAGAACATAATCTGTACTTCCGGATTTTTCATTCCGGCGTACCAGAAAGGCGGTTCTACTTTTTGGATTTGCGCTTTCGCGGAAGCGGTAAATAAGAGAACCAGTAGAATTAGTTTGTAGAATAGATGGTTTGTAGTAAAGTATGTTTTTTGGATATTCATAATTTGAATTTTAAATTAATGAAGATTTAATTGTTGATGTTTTTTATAGGCGGTGGAGGAGGAGGTGGAAAAACGGAATCTGAAGTTTTATAAATAAGATGTTTATTAGTCTTCTTTAAATGAAGGTTTTTCTTGACCTTGTTTATCCATCCCGCAATTGAATCAATCTCTTTCGGAGTTTTATGGCTATGAGCAAATATTGTTTTGCTTTTATTGTCTTTTTTTATAGCAATTGCATAACAACTTCCATCAAGATAATGTTCGTAGTATTCTGATTTATATTTGAAGAGATTGACTTTTTCTATATAATTATATAGTTTTAGTTTTTCTTCGAGATTTATAATTCCATAATATTGTGTTTTGCTTTTTGGATCAGAGATACTGTCGTCAAAGTCTTTCGCAATCCATTTTTGATATACATAAACAGTATCATTGTCAGTGAATTTAAGAGAATAAACTTCACTAAATGTTCCTCCAAAAGAATATTCTAGAGAATCAAAAGTTTTCTCTTTTTTATCACAACTTAAAAGAAATAAACTTGAAATAATTATTGTAAATGATTTTTTCATAATCTGAATTACTGAAAAATTATACTTCCTGCAAGGTTTTCAAAACCTTGTAGGTATATCTTATATAAACTTATAGATGTACTTTGAGTATATTAAACCTACAAGGTTTTGAAAACCTTGCAGGAAGTAAGCTTTATAAAAAAAGACAAGCAATCTTGGGGAAAATTACCTGTCTTTTTAGGGTGTTATTTGGTTTCGATAATACTTATTGCATATCCTCCGCCCGGAGCAGAAAGCTGCGATAATTTTGATTTGTTTGTTACAGCAATTTTCTTGATGGTGTAAGCCTGCGGATTTGTTTTGTAATGCGCATCTTTTGCATCAGCATAAATTGTTGCCGTGTACTTTTTGCCTTTTTCAAGGAAACTGAAATCTATGTTTGACGTACGAGAAGTTTCTCCGTTTACGTTTCCTACGAACCAGTTGTTTGTTCCTTTTGCTTTACGGGCAACAGTGATAAAATCTCCCGGCTCAGCCTCGATATATTTACTTTCAGACCAGTCAACTGCTACATCTTTAATGAATTGGAAAGCATCTGGAAAACGATTATAATTCTCTGGAGTATCAGCAGCCATTTGCAACGGGCTATACATAGTTACATACAATGCCAATTGGTTACAGATAGTACTATTTACGTGAGATTTGTTGTCCGGATTCATTTTACTGATATCCATTTCGAAGATTCCAGGAGTGTAATCCATTGGACCACCGATTAATCTTGTAAATGGCAATACTGTAACGTGATTTGGTTTAGAACCACCAAAAGCTTGGTATTCTGTTCCTCTTGCTGCTTCGTTTCCAATTAAGTTCGGATATGTTCTGCAGATTCCTGTTGGACGAACGGCTTCGTGAGCGTTCACCATAATTTTATAATCTGCTGCTTTTTCGATTGCGTATTGATAATGGTTTACAATCCATTGATCGTAATGATTTTCACCGCGAGGTAAAATATCTCCAACGTAACCGCTTTTTACAGCGTCGTATCCGTTGTCTTTCATGAATTTATAAGCAGCATCCATGTGGCGCTCGTAGTTACGAACAGAACCAGAAGTTTCGTGGTGCATGATGATTTTTACGCCTTTAGATTTTGCGTATTCGTGCAGACCTTTCACATCAAAATCTGGGTAAGGTGTTACGAAATCAAAAACATAATCTTTAGAATGTCCAAACCAGTCTTCCCAGCCTTCGTTCCAGCCTTCAACCAAAACAGCATCAAAACCATTTGTAGCTGCAAAATCAATGTATTTTTTTACGTTAGCATTGTTTGCTCCGTGTGTTCCGCTTGGTTTTGCTTTTGAGAAATCAGAAACTCCCAATTGAACTGTTGGAAAATCATTTGTGTACGACCAAGAACTTTTTCCTGTAATCATTTCCCACCAAACTCCGATATATTTTACGGGTTTAATCCAAGAAGTATCGTCAATTTTTGAAGGATCATTTAAGTTTAAAGTCATTTTTGAAGCTAAGATTTCTCTCGCGTCGTCGCTTACCATAATTGTTCTCCAAGGAGAATGACTTGGCGCTTGCATATAACCTTTGTCACCTTTTGCATCTGGCGTTAACCAAGATTCGAAAATCATGTTTTTATCATCCAGATTCAAATGCATACAAGAATAGTTGATCAAAGCAGCTTCGTGTAAGTTGATGTAAATTCCGTCAGCCGTTTTTAGCATTAATGAAGTCTGAACTCCTGTTGGAGAAAAGTTTTTTTGCGAAACGTTTGCTGTATATGCTTTTTGAGATAAACCTCTAATTTCAGACAATTTCGATTTTGTATAATCGTATTCCTGAGTATCATAATCTCCCGGAATCCAAAAAGCAGTATGATCTCCAGTCATGGCAAATTGAGATCTTTCTTCTTTAATTACGAAATAAGTAAGATTCTTTTGCGCTGGAAATTCATATCTAAATCCTAAACCGTCATCAAACAAACGAAAACGAATTACGATTTGTCTGTCTGTACTTTTTTGGTTTAATGTTACAGCCAATTCGTTATAATGATTTCTAATGTTGTCCACTTCGCCCCAAACCGGTTTCCAGGTTTCGTCAAAAGTGGTGGTTTTAGAATCAGCAATTGTAAAATCGTTTAGTAGAGATTTTTTGTCGTCTTTAAGTTCAAGACCCAATTTACTTGTTTTTACAACTTCCTTGTTTTTGTATTTTAAATTGTAAGTTGGAGTTCCGTCGCTTTGAAGCGAAAATTCCATTACGAACTTTCCTTCGGGAGATTTTAATTGTTGCGCTTTAGCAATTGTGCTAACCGCAAACAGAACTAAACTTGCGAAAAATAAGTTTTTCATGTTTTTTAAGTTTTAAGTGTATTGTAATTTAATTTATTTGAACGAATTTACTTATTGTTTGTGGTTTTCCATTCACTATAATTGTTAAATCCTGATCGCCATCAACAGTAAAAGTTGTTTCGTTATGATTTACAGTTACTTTCAAAATTTGATTTCTGAAATTGATTTTAAACGAATAGCCTTTCCACTCTTTCGGGATTTTTGGTGCAAAATGCAATTGATCATTTACAACTCGCATACCACCAAAACCTTCAACAATACTCATCCAAGTTCCGGCCATAGACGTGATGTGACAACCTTCTTCTACTTCTTTATTGTAATCGTCTAAGTCTAAACGAGAAGTTCTTAAATAGAATGTATACGCCATATCCATTTTGTCTAAAGCTGCAGCCTGAATCGAGTGTACGCAAGGGGAAAGCGAACTTTCGTGAACGGTAAACGATTCGTAAAACTCAAAATTACGTTTTAGTTCTTCTTTAGAAAAATGACTTTCGAAGAAATAAAAACACTGCAAAACGTCGGCTTGTTTGATGTATGGCGAACGTAAAACACGATCCCAAGACCATTTTTGGTTAATTGGACGTTGTGATTTATCTAAATCTTTTACGGGAACTAAATCTTTGTCTAAGAAACCGTCTTGTTGTAAATAAACTCCCAATTCTTCTGAAACAGGGAAATACATATCATTAGACACTTTTTTCCATTCGAGAATTTCAGCAACTTCAAGATTTGTTTTTTCTAGAATACGTTTGTGATCTTCAGGATATTCTGAAGCAACTTTATCAATTTGTTCAGCAGCAAAATCGATACACCATTTTGCAATATAATTGGTGTAGAAATTATTGTTGATATTGTTTTCGTATTCGTTTGGACCTGTAACACCAAGAATTACGTACTGACTTTTAACAGTAGAAAAAGAGGCTCTTTGGTGCCAGAAACGCGCAATCCCGATTAAAACTTCTAATCCTTTTTCTGGGATATAAGAGTAATCTCCGGTGTAACGGTAATAGTTGAAAATCGCAAAAGCAATCGCACCATTTCTGTGGATTTCTTCGTGTGTGATTTCCCATTCGTTGTGGCATTCTTCACCATTCATGGTAACCATTGGATAAAGTGCAGCGCCGTTTTTGAACCCTAAATTATCTTTTGCATTTTCAATCGCTTTGTCTAATTGATTGAAACGATACGTCAATAAATTTCTTGCAACTTGTTGATCTTTAGTAGCCATATAAAATGGAATACAATAAGCCTCAGTGTCCCAATATGTAGATCCGCCGTATTTTTCTCCGGTAAATCCTTTTGGTCCAATGTTTAATCGGCTGTCTTTTCCGGAATACGTTTGGTTTAATTGAAAAATATTGAAACGAATTCCCTGCTGTGCTTTCACATCGCCTTCAATAGTAATATCTGACATTTCCCAGATTTTTGCCCAGGCATCAATTTGGTTTTGAAGTAAAGTTTCATAACCTAAACCAACTGCAGATTTGATTACTTTTTCGGCTCCAGCCAAAGTATTTTCGTGATTTAAAGAAACAGTATATCCGCCAATTTTTTGAATTGATGAGGTTTGTCCTTTTGCAATAATAGTTCCGTATGTATATTGAACTTTGTCTGTTGTTGAATCGATTGTGGAAGGTGAAACATTAATATTTTCTCCGTTTGCCAAAATCGTGTTGTGCATGAAAGTCGTAACTTTAAAATGCGTTTTGAAAGTCTGCGCGGTTACAAAAGCTTCATTTGTACCTTTTTTAACTTCAAGCGGTTCCCAGAATTTTTCTTCCCAGTTCGCATCCTCATTGGTTACTCCAGCATCGATATACGGTTTGTAAACGATTTTAGCATCTTTGTTTAAAGGCGTAATATCGTATTTGATAACTCCGGCTTCATCTAAATCCATAGAAAGAAAACGACGAACGTTTACCGCGATTTCGGTTCCGTTTTTCAGCACTGCTTCAAAAGAACGGTTGTACCATCCTTCTTGCATGTTTAGTTCTCTGCGGAAATTTCTAACTTCGGTACAATTGTTTAAATCAAGATTTTCTTCATTGATTTCAATGTCAATTCCAATCCAGTTTGGCGCATTTAATACTTTGGCAAAATATTTCGGATAACCGTTTTTCCACCAGCCCACTTTTGTTTTGTCCGGATAATAAATTCCTGCAATATAACTTCCCTGGAAAGTTTCTCCAGTGTATTTTTCTTCAAAATTGGCACGTTGTCCCATAGCACCGTTTCCGATACTAAAAAGACTTTCAGACGATTTTACGCTGTCTGCATCAAATCCTTCTTCGATGATCGACCAATTGTCTGGTTTTATATAATCTTGATTCATTTTTTAAATTAGATAATTTTTTAATTAGAAAATGTGCCAATTTGAATAATTAGATAATTATTCGTTGACTTTTTTCTAATGAATTGCTGTTGTTTTACATTTTTTTAATTGAGAGAATTTATCAATTAGATGACTGGATAATTCTCTCGGAAGGAATTATCTAATCGTCACATTTTCTAATTATCCAATTAATTCCTCAATAAAGCTTGGGTCGATTTCGGTGAAATCTTTAAAAATATAATCGGCTTCATGTAAAATTGTTTCCTCACCAATTCCAACACTTACCATTTCTCCTATGTTTGCTGCCTGAATTCCGGCAATAGAATCTTCAAATACAATTGCATTTTTCGGATCAATGTTTAATAATTGAGCTGCTTTTAAAAATACTTCAGGATCTGGTTTTGCATTGGTAACGTCGTTTCCGTCAACAATAACATCGAAGTAAGAGATGATCCCTGTTTTTTCTAAAATTGGTCTTGCATTTTTACTGGCTGAGCCCAGTGCAATTCCTTGGTTTTTATCTTTTAATAGTTTTAGAATTGTAAAAACTCCTGGAAGAATCTCGCTTTCGTCCATGTCAACTAAATAAGATAAGTAATCTTCATTTTTTTGAATTAAAAATTTGTCTTTATCTGCCTGCGAAACAGTAACATTTCCTAATTCAAGAATAATATCTAAAGAACGAACACGACTTACGCCTTTAAGTAACTCGTTGTTTTCGTGTGTAAAGTTTATGTTTAATGACTGTGCAATTTTTTGCCAAGCCAAAAAGTGATATTTGGCAGTGTCTACGATTACACCGTCAAGATCGAATATGAATGCTTTTTTCATTATAAGTAGTGGTTCTTATTTATGATTTAATAGTAATGTCGTCAACATCTTTTACTTTGTAAACTAATGCCGCAGCGATTAAGAAACTTACACCGCTTGTAATTAGGGCATAAATTGCGTCGCCATTATAAAGATATTTTACAATTGGCCCGCCAATAAGTGCATTTACAATCTGCGGAATAACTACGAAGAAGTTAAAGATTCCCATGTAAACACCCATTTTTTTAGGGGTTATAGATCCTGCAAGAATTGCGTATGGCATTGCCAGAATACTTGCCCAAGCCACGCCAATTAAAATCATTGGTAGAACAACCCAGTCTTCATTAGGCATAAAATAAATAGAAATTAATCCGATTCCTCCAATGACTAAAGAGAGAGAATGTGTTGATTTTCGTCCGATTTTTTTAGCGATGTATGGCAGAAAAAATAGTGCGATAATGGCTGAAACTAAATTGTAAACACCAAATAGAATTCCGACCCAGTCGCCGGCGTCTTGATATTGCTGACTTGAGGTGTCGCTTAACGGCAAATGGTAAATGTGATGTGCAATTGCCGGAGTGGTAAAAACCCACATTCCGAATAAACCAAACCAAGAAAAAAACTGTACCCAGCTTAACTGACGCATTGTGGTTGGCATTTTTGCAAAATCTGTAAAAATGTCTGAAAGTTTTGATTTTTCTTCTTCTTTGATTTCTTCCTCGTTTTGAGGGTCTTCAAAATTGGCTAATTCTTCTGGCGAATATTCTTTAGTAGAAAATAAGGTAACTAAAATTGAACCAATTAAAACTGCTGCACCAATAATGAACGACAAAGTTAAATTTAGCGGTACACTTCCCGGAACAGCACTGTTTGAAACATGAAACCATTTTGCTAAAACGTAAGGCAGGGCAGAACCAATTACGGCTCCAAAACCAATTAATGAAGTTTGAATACTAAAACCGGCAGTACGCTGATCTGTTCTTAAATTATCTCCAACCAAAGCACGGAAAGGTTCCATTGCAATGTTGAAAGAAGCATCCATGATCATTAACATTCCAGCTCCGACCCATAAAGCAGGCAATACAGAAATGAAAATATTAGCCTGTGGCATTAAAACTAAACCGACAGAGGCTAAAATTGCGCCAACTAAAAAGAAAGGCTTTCGTCTTCCGAATCTTCCCCAGGTTTTATCGCTGTAATGACCAATAACAGGCTGCACTATTAATCCCATAAGGGGAGCAATAATCCAGAACCACGAAAGTTCATGTACGTCGGCACCAAAAATTTGAAGAATTCTGCTGGCATTTGCATTTTGTAATGCAAACCCCATTTGTATTCCCAAGAAACCGAAACTCATGTTCCAAATTTCCCAGAAACTTAATTTACGCTTTTCCATTATCGTAATTTGAAAAATTATACGATAAGCGCTTTGCTTATCAAAACTTACTATTTTTTCGAAGTAAAAGTAAAAGCTTTGAGCGCCGTAAAAGTAGTATTTATTTTTTTAAATATGCTAACAAAAAAGCCATAAATATTAATTATGGCTTTGGAAAAGGTTGATTTTAAGAAAATTAGTCAGTAGATTCTCTTTTTATAAGATGTGTTTCTATCACTTCGGTAGTATAATTTTCGTTTTCTTCTTCATCGTCGTCGTGTTCGGCTTCGAGTCTTTCGATCAGCATTTTGGCTGCTTTATTACCCATTTTTTCACCGCTTTGGCTAACGGTTGTAATACTTGGCGTTGAATATTTAGAGATAATTCCGTCAGTAAAAGCAATTACGGCTAAATCTTCTGGAACTTTCAGTCCCATTTTACTTGCTGTTTTGATAATGGTAACGGCAAAAAGCTCATTTACAGCAAAAACGGCATCGAATGCTCTGGCGTGTAAGAGTTCGCTAATTGTGATTTCGCAGGTATCAACATCTTCAATTTTGATAATTAAATCTTCGTTGAAAGATAAACCATTGTCTAATAGTGCTTTTTCGTAACCGTCGGTTCTTAATTTTCCAACGCTTACATAATCTACAGTTGTTACAAGAGCGATTTTTTTACGCCCATTATCAATAAGACTCTGAACAGCTTCATACGCTGCAGCTTTATCATCAATAATAACTTTATCGCATAAAATATCGTTGGTCACGCGGTCGAACATTACGACTGGCATTCCCTGATTGATAACTTCTGTAATGTGGTGAAAATCACCTTTGTATTGCGTTTCTTTAGAAAGAGACATGATAAAACCATCGATACTTCCGTTGGCTAACATTTCCATATTTAGGACTTCTTTATCGAATGAATCGTCCGACAAACAAATCACAACACTGTATCCATTTTCATTGGCAACCTGTTCAATTCCGTTGATTACAGTAGAGAAAAAATAATGTACAATTTCCGGAATGATAATACCAATACTTTTGGTTTTCCGATTTTTTAAACTAAGGGCAATGTTGTTAGGTTTATAGTTGTAAAACTTGGCAAAAGCCTGCACTTTTAAGCGCGTTTCTTCCCCGATTTCCAGACTGTTTCTAAGTGATTTTGAGACAGTTGAAATCGATACGTCGAGTTCCTTTGCAATCTGTTTTAGGGTTATTTTACGTTTCATGTTATTTATATGAAAAAATCTAATTGATAATAAAGGTAGATTTTATTTTAATAATTGATAATTTTTGACTGAAAAGATTACAAAAAATAGAAAGTTTTCAACACTACCACGTTTTCGTAACGCATTATAATTGGTGTCTGGTCGAGCATGTTAATAAATTCATAATTTTGAAATTCGAAGTAAAATTAAAAACTTAACTAACAAACAAAAACTCAAAACTAATTTAAACAAAAAGTATGAAAACAATTTACAAAAAGTTGTTATTTTTATTCCTATTGTTACCGTTTACTGTACTAGCTCAAAGTACTTTAAGTGGAACTATTGTTGACAAAGCTACAGGTCAGCCAATACCAGGGGTAAATGTAAGTGTACAAGGTGCTCCGGGCGGAACATCAACCGGATTTGATGGTAATTACCAGCTGTCAAATGTTAAAAACGGTAACAAAATTATCGTTTCTTTCATCGGTTATAAAACTGAAACCATTGATTATAATGGTCAAAAATCATTAAATATTTCTTTAGAAGAAGATACGAATCAACTTAAGGAAGTTGTGGTACAAGTAGGTTATGGTACTGTTAAGAAAAAGGACGCAACAGGATCTGTATCTCAAATTGCTGCTAAAGATTTTAATAAAGGTATTAACGTAACTCCAGAAAGTTTAATTAGCGGCCGTATTTCGGGTGTAAATGTAACAGGAGGAGGAGCACCGGGTGCAAAAGCAGATATTAGAATCCGTGGAGGATCTTCTTTAAATGCTTCAAACGAACCTTTAATTGTATTAGACGGATTGCCTTTAAGTAACACTGTTCCAAGTGGAGCTACAAGTATCTTGTCTACTATTGATCCTAATGATATTGAGTCTTTTACAGTTCTTAAAGATGCTTCTGCTGCTGCGATCTACGGATCTCGTGCTGCAAATGGTGTAATCGTTATTACAACTAAAAAAGGAACAAAAGGCGGAGTTAAAGTAAACTTTAGTTCTCAGGTTGGTGTCAATACTGTAGCTAATACAGTAGATGTAATGAGTGCAGATCAATTCCGCGAATTGGTAAACACAAAAGGTACACCTGCTCAACAAGCTTTATTAGGTAATGCTAATACAAACTGGCAGGATGAAATCTTCCATACAGCGCTTACAACAAACAACAATATCTCTGTAAGTGGTTCTTTATTTAATAAATTACCAGTACGTTTATCTGTTGGAAATGTTGATAATCCTGGAATCTTAAGAAACACTTCTTTTGAAAGAACTACGACATCGATATCGTTAAACCCTGTTTTATTTGATAATCACTTAAAAATTGACATTAGCGGAAATTTATCTTTTGGTAAAAACCAATTTCAAGATGAAGGAGCGGTTATCGGAAGTGCAATCGGATTTGATCCAACACAACCAGTTTATCAGGCAGGTTCTCGTTACGGAGGTTATTTTGAATGGTTAGAGCCAACTGGAAACTTACCATTGTTACCAGCAAGAAACCCTGTTGCAAGATTAAATCAAGACAACAGAAGAGCAACTTCTACAAGAAAATGGGGTAACGTAAGATTAGACTACAAACTTCATTTCTTCGAAGATTTAAGAGTTGTGGTAGAAGCTGGAATCGATAGATTTGACAGCAGCGGATTTACTGAAGTAAGTACTCAAAGTGCTTTAGGATATCAGCCAAAACCATTTACTGATGCAGCTTATGTAAATCTAGGAAACTATAATAGTTACACAGATGCATTACAGAACAAAAACTTAAATGCTTACTTTAATTATACTAAAGATTTAGGGAAATTTAAAATTGATGCAACTGCTGGTTACAACTACCAATTGTTTCAAAAAGAGAAATATTCTTCTGGAGAAGTTAGACAGCCAAATCCTAACGAGGATGTTGCTACAGATCCAGATGTTAACCTTCAATCGTACTTCGGTCGTTTGAATTTAGGTTATGACAGCAGATACCTATTGACTTTAAACTACAGAAGAGACGGAACTTCTCGTTTTTCTGAAGCGAACAGATGGGGTAATTTTGGTGGAGCTGCTTTTGCATGGAACTTGTCTGAAGAAGAATTCTTAAAAGGGAATGCAACACTATCTACTTTAAAATTAAGAGTAGGTTACGGTACAACTGGTCAGCAGGATATTTCTGCGCAGTACGATTATTTACGTAGAGTAACCATTGGTACAATTAACTCTCAGTATATTTTTGGTAATACAGTATATTCTACAGCTAGACCAGAAGGATACAACGAAAATATCAAATGGGAAGAATTGGCAGAAACTAACGTTGGTATCGATTACGGATTCTTACATGATAGAATTACAGGTTCGATCAACTTCTTTAATAAAAAATCAACTGATTTATTAGCTGATATTGCAGTTCCTGATGGAGCAAATATTAGAAATCAAGGTTTCTTTAATATTGGTAGTGTAGATACAAAAGGTATCGAGTTTAGTATAGCGTCAGACATCGTTAAAACAGATAATTTGACTTGGAATGTAGCTTTTAATACTACTTATATTGATCAAAAAATTGGTAATTTAGGAATTACTGTTCCTGGTTTTCAAGGTTACTTAGCGGGTGATAATATTGCCGGAGGAAGCGGAAACAAAATCCTGATCAATTCAGTAGGATATGCTCCAAACTCTTTCTTTGTTTATGAGCAATTATACGATGCTAACAAAAGACCAATTGCTGGAGCTTATGTGGATAGAAACGGAGATGGAAAAATCGATGCGGGTGACCGTTACAGAGCTGCTAAAGTAGCACCAGATTACACTTTTGGTTTATTTTCTACTTTAAACTACAAAAAGTTTGATTTTACAATGAACTGGAGAGCAAGTGTTGGAAACCATATTTTTGATAACGTAAGTTCTAACTTAGGATATTCTGATGCTGGTTTAAGAAGACAAACAGATTTGTCTAACGTAAGTTCTGATTACTTCAATACAGGTTTTACTTTTGAAGATAATGGTACAGAGCGTTATTTGTCTGACTATTTTATTAAAGATGCTTCTTTCATAAAATTAGATAATGTTACTCTTGGGTATACTTTTGATAAAAACTTAATTAAAGCTGCTTCTTTAAGATTTACAGCTGGTGTACAGAATGTTTTCGTATTAACGAAATACAATGGTTTAGATCCTGAGAAATTCAACGGAATTGATAATAATGTTTATCCAAGAGCAAGAACATTCTTGTTTGGAGTGAATGCGAATTTCTAATAGTAGACTGAAAATCAAAAATTTAAAAATAAACAAAATGAAAATATCATTTAAATATATATCTTATTTCTTCCTATTTATTTTAGGATTAAATATGACGCTTACTTCGTGTACGAGCGACTTAGATGTGACGCCAAAGGATGATGATGAATTTTTATCTGAGACCTTTTTTCAAGATCCTAAATCGTACAAAGAAGTTTTGGCAAAATTATACGCTGGACTTTATGTAGGTGGTAATGATGGAGATGGAGATGCTGCGGTTCCAACAAAAAGCCCGGATATCGCTGGACTTGGAGGAGATTTTAGTAGTTACTTAAGATTACTTTTTGTAACTCAGGAATTTACAACAGACGAAGCTATTATTGCTTGGGCAGATGGTACTTTGCCAACATTAAATTCTCAAACATGGTCACCAGCTAACGAATTTTTGGCTGGAGCTTTCTCTAGAGCATTTTACCACATTAGTGTTGCCAATGAGTTTTTAAGACAAACTACAGATGAGAAATTAGCAGCAAGAAATGTTGATGCAAACCTAAAAGCTGAAATTGCAACTTTTAGAGCAGAAGCTCGTTTCTTAAGAGCATTTTCATACTACAACTTAATGGATTTGTTCGGAAATGTGCCAATTACTACAGAAAAAGATCCTGTTGGATTCTTTTATCCGGAACAAAAAACAAGAGCAGAAGTTTTTGCTTTTGTTGAATCTGAATTAAAAGATTTAGACGGAAGCCTTGCAGCTTCAAAAACAAACGAATACGGTAGAGTTGATAAAACGGCTGCTAAATTTTTATTAGCTCAGGTTTATTTAAATGCTAAAGTATACACAGGAACTGCAAGAAATGATGAAGCTGCAACTTTGTTAAATGATATCATTACAAGTTCAGGTTATACTTTTGCGAATGTTCCTTACGGAAACTTATTCGCTGCAGATAATAACAGAAACGGTGCTCAAAGCGAAGTTATCTTCCCAATTGTTGGTGATGGTAATGCAATTAGAGCTATTGGTGGAGGAATGAGTTTTATCATGCACGCTTCTATTGGAGGAACTATGAATGCAGCGTCTAGAGGTATGGACGGTGGATGGCAAGGGATTAGAACTCGTAGAGAGTTTGTAAACCTTTTTCCAGACGCTACTGCAACGGGTGATAAAAGAGGAACTTTTTATACAGACGGACAAGCTAAAGATATCAGTAACGTAGGAACTTTTACAGATGGTTATGCGGTAACAAAATACATCAATGTTAATTCTGACGGTACTGCTGCTCAAAGAAATGATATGCCAGATATCGATTTCCCAATGTTCAGAATTTCTGATGCTTATTTAATGTATGCTGAGGCAACTCTTAGAGGAGCAACTACAGGAAACATAAATACAGCTTTAGGTTATGTAAACAAAATCAGAACAAGAGCGGGCGCAACAAATATTTCAGCTGCACAATTAACTCTTGATTTTATTTTAGATGAAAGAGGAAGAGAATTGTTCTGGGAATGTCACAGAAGAACAGATTTAATTCGTTTCGGGAAATTTACCGGCGGATCTAAAATCTGGCAGTGGAAAGGTGGTACTGTAAATGGAGGAGCAACTGAAGCTTACAGAGATTTAATGCCAATTCCTGCAAGAAACATTCAGGCAAATCCAACATTGAAGCAAAATCCAGGGTACTAACATCTTATAACCATTAAAATGAAAAATATATATAAAATTTTAATCGCATTTATTGGTGTATTGGCGGTTTCGTGTAATGCGGATGCTGTAGACGAAAGACAAGTTCTTGACGCTGTTACAGTGCCAGAGATTACTGCACCAGCAACAGGGAAAACGTATGTTTTAGATGTTGAAAAAGCACAAGAAGAAGCAGCTAAATTTACTTGGTCTGCTGCTGCATATTCTACAGACGTAGTAATAAAATATACCTTATTGATTGATAAAAAAGGTGGGGATTTTACTGCGGCAAAAACGCTTGCAACTACAACAAATATTGCAGAAGCTTCAATTCTAGCCAAAGATTTGAATCAGGCAGCAATTGATCTTGGTGGTAAACCAGAAATAGCAGCAATGTATGATATAAAGATTGCTTCAAATGTATCTGGTGGTTTTGTACAAACAGGAAAGGGTTTGATTACAATTACTGTAACTCCTTATGTTGGAAAAGTTGATTATAACTTTAATGACTGGTATTTAGTTGGAGATGCAACTGTTTCTGGCTGGGATAACAATAAAGGAAACCAAATCTTATTCAGAAGCGGAACAAATGCTAATGAATATGTATTTACAGGATTCTTTAAAAAAGGATATTTCAAAGCTATTAAAAACCTAGGAAACTGGGCTCCAATGTACGGAGGTTCTGCTGGGGCATTAGCTTACAGAGGAACTGATGGCGATCCTGATCCAGCAAGTATTGAAATCACTGCTGATGGATATTATAAATTCAAAATGGATGTTCAAAAGTTAACTTACACTTTAGAGCCATACGCAGCTGGAGCTGGTGCAGCAATTTATTCTACAGTAGGTATTATAGGAAGCAGTACAGCTAAAGGTTGGGATGCTTCTACAGCAATGGTAAAATCATCTTTCAATGCACACATCTGGACATTGGGTGTGACTTCATTAAATGATGGAGAAGCTAAATTTAGAGCAAATGATGCATGGGATGTTTCATGGGGAGGCAAAACTGCTTTCTCTGGTGGAGGAACTGGAGATAATATTCCGGTAGCAAAATCTAAATATCTAATTTATTTCAATGATTTAGACGGAAGTTATGTAATGATTCCAAATCAATAATAAACTTCTTAAATATTAAAAAGGGCTATCTGCGGATAGCCCTTTTTTAATCCAACTAACTATTTAGCTAACCACTATTATTATGAAAAGAACTTTACTAATATTATTTTTATTGTTGTCCTTTGCTGTTTCTGCTCAAGTGCAGACAGTGACCTATACAATAAATCCAACAACATTTGAAGATACTGCATCCGTAACCATTACAATTAATGGAACCAGTGTTAACGAAACTTCGTGGGGAATAAGTGCAACTCATGCTTTATACCTTTGGTCGTGGTCTTATGATGTAAACGATACAAATCAAGCCGATAGTCCGTCTAACGGATCCTGGACAGCATCTAGTGATTCAAGTGCATTTACATACAATGCAGGAACAGATACTTATACTAAAACAATTACACCTTCTGTATATTTTGCCAGAAACGGCATAGGAAAAATTGGTTTTCTTGTTAAAGCCAAAGATGGAACTGGCGATAAAAAATCGCAGGATATTACAGTTGAAGTAGGATCGTTTCAAGTCTCACTGACTTCTCCGATAGAAAACAGCACTTCAATTATTGCTTCTGGCGCAAATTTTAGTATTGCTGCTACAAATACAAATGGAACAGCAAGTTATACCTTAAAATCAAACGGAGAGACAATCAACACAAATGCAAGTACTTCAAGTTATTCTTATGCAGATACAAATGTTACAGCTAATCAAAGTTATGAATTAAGTATAACTCAGGGAGCCACAACAATCGTCAAAAAGTTTTCGGTAGTTGTAAATCCAAATACGGTTTCAGAAGCAATGCCAACGGGTTTAGTTGACGGAATTAACTATAATACTTCAGATGCATCAAAAGCAACATTAGTTTTAGATGCTCCATTAAAAGATTTTGTTTACGTTGCCGGAAGTTTTAATAATTGGCAGCCAACATCGGCCTATGCCATGAAAAAAGACCCAGTGTCTGGAAAATTTTGGATAGAACTTACAGGTTTAGTTTCCGGAGTTAATAATACGTATCAATATTGGGTTGTAGATGCAACGCCGTTGGCCAATTCTCCGTCAATGGTAAAAACTGCAGATCCTTATTCTACTTTAGTTTTGTCACCTTATGATGATGCTTCGATTCCGGCAGCAAATTATCCAAATATGCCGGTTTATCCAGCAGGACAAAATTTTGAAGTTACGGTTTTAAAAACAGGACAAATCGCTTACAATTGGCAGGTTACCAACTTTACTAAACCAGAGAAAGATAAATTGGTAGTGTATGAAGTTTTAGTTCGTGATTTTGATGCCAGTAAAAGTTACCAAAGCTTGATTGACAGAATCGATTATTTTAAAAACCTTAAAATAAATGCCATCGAATTAATGCCTGTAATGGAGTTTGAAGGTAACGAAAGCTGGGGCTATAATACCTCATTTCACATGGCTTTGGATAAATTTTACGGAACTTCAGACAAACTAAAAGAATTTATCGATTTATGCCATCAAAACGGAATTGCCGTTATTCTTGACGTAGCTCTAAACCACGCATTCGGAAGAAATCCAATGGTAAGAATGTGGATGAATGATCCTGATGGTGATGGTTTTGGATCTCCAACAGCAGAAAATCCATATTTTAATACCGTTGCAAAACATACTTATAGTGTAGGTGAAGATTTTAATCATCAATCGCTAAAAACACAATATTATGTAGAACGAGTTGTAAAACAATGGATTCAAGAATATAAAATTGATGGTTTTCGTTGGGATTTAACAAAAGGATTTACACAAGCTTGTACAGCATTAGATGAATCTTGTACTAATCAGTATCAGCAAGACAGAGTAGATATTTTAAAAAAATATGCTGATTATTCGTGGAATCTTGATCCAACACATTATACCATTTTTGAACATTTGGGAACGGATGCCGAAGAACAGCAATGGGCCAATTACAGAGTTGGAGAAACACCAAGTAAAGGCGTGATGATGTGGGGAAAAATGACCGATCCGTACAATCAACTATCTATGGGATATGCAACGGATAGTAATATTTCTAAAATGGCAAGTGCCAGTCGAGGTTTTACCGCAAACCGCTTAATGGGTTATGCAGAAAGTCATGACGAAGAACGATTAATGTACAAAAATGTTCAATACGGAGCTTCTTCAGCAAGTTATAATGTAAAAACATTAAATACTGCATTATCAAGAATGCCGGCTATTGGAGCGGTTTCTTTATTAGTTCCTGGTCCAAAAATGATTTGGCATTTTGGAGAATTAGGCTGGGACGATTCTATTTTTACTTGTAACAATGGCACTGTAAATGATGCATCAGGAACAATTCCCGGCGATTGTAAACTCGATACAAAACCACAACCTCAATGGGTAGAAAATTGGGCAGGAGATTCAAACCGAAATAAAATCTATAACGATTGGGCAAAAATGATTACGCTTAAAACTGTAGAACCTGTATTTTTAGGAACGCCTACAATTGCCAGCGCAAATTCATTAAGTGTAAACATTAAAATCACCAATGCAGCTTTGGCTTCAACACAATTAAAAGATGTTTTAATCATAGCCAATTTTGATGTTACAACACAAAATGTACCAACAGGATTTCAGTACACAGGAACTTGGTATAATTTAATGGATAATTCAGCTGTAAATATTACAGATGCTTCTGCGCCAATTAGTTTAGCTCCGGGCGAATATAGAATTTACGGTAATAAACAAGCAAATTTAGCAATAGAAAATTTTGAAAAAGGAAATACAATAAGTTTGTACCCTAATCCGGTTTCCAATTATTTTACTTTAAATTTTAAAGCATCTAAAGTGCAGGTTTATGCCCTTTCAGGCCAATTAGTAAAAAGTTATACGCCAAACGGAAATACTGATTTTCAGTTTGCAGTAAACGATTTAAAAACAGGAATATATATAGTAAAAGCTTTCGACGAAAATGACAAAATTCAAGTCGTGAAGTTTATCAAGAATTAGGTTTGGTTAGTAATGTAAAAGGGCTGTCTATTTCTGGACAGCCTTTTTATTTTGTGGTTTTTTGTGGTCTTGTGTTTATTTCTTTTTGTTGTATTCTCCAATCACAGCAAAATAACCAAAAGTTCCCAGACCCAGAACAATTAGCGGTGTTAGAATAAAAAGGATAATAATACCAAATACTAAATCGTCTTGTTTGTCTGAAAGCAGTTTAGGTAAACCAAATTCAAACACGCAAAAATAAGCAGCAGCCACTGCCAGGATTACCCATAAAACACCCAAAATTTGTTTAATCGCGTCCATGTTCTAAAAATTTAAAGGTGAGTAGTTTTGTTTTTATTATCAATATAAATCATTCCAATTACAAAGCAGACCGAAGCAATAATAATAGGATACCATAATCCGTCCAGATAAAAATCAGGTTTTCCAGCTTCTTTAGCATGCGTTACAAAATAAGTTGAAATCGCCGGAAGCAAACCTCCAAAAATTCCATTCCCAACATGATACGGCAGCGACATCGAAGTGTATCGAATCTTAGTAGGAAACATTTCCACTAAAAATGCTGCAATCGGACCATATACCATTGTAACAAATAAAACCTGTATAAAAACCAGGAAAATCAAAGTCCATTCATCACTAGAATTTATTGCAATAGAAATACTTGTTTGTGCTTCTTTATTAGGTACATACGTTTTTTTCTCCACCGCGGTTGTACCATCAGTATAATTTTTTTGTGTCGTAGTTACGACATCTCTGTTGCTTTTAGTTTCTGTAGTTTGTTTTGTTTTTTCGACAATTTCAGTTTTGTACGTAACATCTGTAGTGTTGTACATCATTTTATAAATTGGTCTGTAAAATAGGATGGCAAGAAGCATCCCAGACATCATAATATATTTACGTCCCACCTTATCACTCAGCCATCCAAAAACGATAAAAAACGGTGTTCCAATTAATAACGCAATTCCCAGTAAGCCGTCAACCTGCGAAGAATCCACATTCATTACCGTCTTCATAAAACTCATCGCATAAAATTGCCCGGTGTACCAAACCACACCCTGACCCATTGTAGCACCAAATAAAGCCAGTAAAACAAATTTTAAATTATATCGGTTACCAAAGCTTTCCTTTAGCGGATTGGTGCTCGTTGTGCCTTCTTTTTTCGCTTTCGCGAAAACTGGAGACTCGTCCATATTTTTTCTAATTAAATACGAAACCCCAACCATCACAATAGAAACCCAAAACGGAACACGCCATCCCCAAGTATCAAAATCTTCAGGCGAAAGCACATTTTTTGTGGCCAGAATAACCATTAATGAAATAAAAAGTCCGACAGTTGCCGTAGTCTGAATCCAGGAAGTCCAATATCCTTTCTGTCCTACCGGTGCGTGTTCGGCTACGTATGTTGCTGCGCCGCCGTATTCGCCACCAAGAGCAAGACCTTGTAATAAACGAAGAATCAAAACCAATAAAGGCGCAAAAAAGCCAATCGTTTCGTAACTCGGAATACATCCAATGAGAAAAGTAGAACCTCCCATTAATAATAAAGTAGCCATAAAAGTATATTTACGACCAATAATATCACCAAGTCTTCCAAAAAACAAAGCACCAAAAGGGCGAACTACAAATCCGGCTGCAAAAGTCGCCAGCGTAGATAAAAATGCTGCAGTAGGATTGTCACTTGGGAAAAATTTGGTTGAAATGACAACTGCCAAACTACCAAAAATATAAAAATCATACCATTCAATCATGGTTCCCATTGAAGATGCCGAAATCACTTTCCAAATGCCCTTAGTAGAAGTTTTGCTCATAAAACTGCTTTATAATCTTATTAGTAAAAGAAAGATAAAAATATATTTTTACGAATATAGAAGATATATTTTTATTCAGTCAATACTTTTTTAACAAAAACCAATTATTTATTGACAATTTGAGATTATGCACAAGAAGTAACAAAAGGCTTAGTAGAAAAAGTTTTACCGCAAAGAAACGCTAAGATTTAAGCAAGGTTCGCAAAATCTTGTTTTAGGTTGAGAAATATACGTTGTGTCTTTTCGGTTAAAAAATCTATAGGAAAGTATTAAAAACAAAAAACCCGAATATTGCTATTCGGGTTTTTAAAGGTGGTGCCTCCAGGGATCGAACCAGGGACACATGGATTTTCAGTCCATTGCTCTACCATCTGAGCTAAGGCACCGTGCTGATTGCGGGTGCAAAGATAGAATCATTTTTCGTTTATCCAAAACATTTTTTAAAAAAAATCAATTCGTATCTTCGCAGAAACAAAAAAGGAAACATGATTTTAACGGTTGATGTTGGAAACACTAGAATTAAAGCAGCTGTCTTTGAGGGAAATACTGCTCTGGAAAATTTTATTTTTGACAAAGAAGAATTCGAAAAAGAAATTAAAAAAATTTTAAAAAAATTTCAAAATTGCTCTGATTTAATCGTTGCATCAGTCGGAAAAATCGAAAAAGAGTCTTTTTTATCTTTCGAAAAACAGCTTAAAGTCCATTTTTTAACCAATGAAGACATTTTTCCTTTCATAAATAAATATGCGACTCCAAAAACTTTAGGAATTGACCGTATGGTTTTGGCTGCAGGCGCAACTTTACAATTTCCAAAACAAAACAGATTAGTTATTGATGCCGGAACATGTATTACCTACGATTTTATCGACGAAAATGATCATTATTTGGGCGGAGCGATTTCGCCGGGACTTAGATTGCGATATGAATCCCTGCATCAGTTCACGGCCAAACTGCCTTTGCTGACTTTAGAATCGCCGGAACATTATATAGGAAACTCAACAATACAGGCGATTCATTCGGGAGTTGTTAACAGTTTGGTCTATGAGATTGACGGTTTTATCGATGAATATCGAGCAAACTTTGCAAATTTTATAATAATTTTAACGGGAGGCGATGCAGAATTTTTGGCTAAACGATTAAAAAATACCATATTTGCCAATTCAAATTTCCTTTTGGAGAGTTTGAACCAAACATATCAATATAAAATCGACAATGATTAAAAAAATTATAATAAGCGCTTGTTTGCTTATATCGTTCGTTTCATTCGCTCAACAAGGTACAGCCTCGCCTTATTCTTTCTACGGAATTGGAGATGTGAGATTCAAGGGAACTCTTGAAAACAGATCTATGGCAGGTGTTGTTGTAGAGCAGGATAGTATTCACTTGAATATAGAAAACCCTTCAAGTTATGCTAGTTTGATTCAGACAACGTTTACTGTTGGAGGTACTTTCGGGACATCTAATTTAAAAACCAGTACACAATCTGAAAAAGCACAACGATCTACTTTTGATTATTTGGCGGTTGGAGTTCCGATGGGAAAATTCGGAGCAGCTTTTGGTTTGATCCCTTTATCTTCTGTAGGATATAAAATTTTTGATAATAATACGGATACTGAAGGAGCAACAAGTACACAGCTTGACGGAAAAGGTGGTGTAAATAAAGTGTTTTTTGGTCTAGGTTATAAAGTAAATAAACACTGGAATATTGGAGCTGATGTGCAATACAATTTTGGTAAAATCACTACAACAAGTGTAGAAGGAATTACTGGAGTTCAAAACGAAACAGCAGAAGTAAATACGGCAGAGTTATCTGGAGTTAACTTCAATATTGGTACTATGTATCAAAAGAAAATCGATAAAAAATTAAGTTTGTTTACTAGTTTGAATTATACTTTTGCAAGTACTTTAAGTTCAAAAAGTACAAGAGTTATTTCGGTAAATGGAGATCCGCTTCCATATTCTTATGATCCGCATGAAGACGATTTAAAATTACCAAACAAACTAACAATTGGTGCCGGTATCGGAGAAGCCAGAAAATGGTTAGTAGGAACCTCGATGTCTTTTCAAGGAAACGGTCAATTTGCAAATTATTACAATTCTAGCGAAACAGTTCGTTACGAAAAATATGCAAAATATGCTATTGGAGGATATTACCTTCCAAACTATGCATCATTTACAAGTTACTTAAGCAGAATTACATATAGAGCTGGTTTAAAATACGAGAAAATCGGTTTAGTAGTCAATAACGAATCAATAAATGATGTCGGAATGACTTTAGGTGCAGGAATTCCAATTCCGGGATCTTTCTCCAATGTCAATGTAGGAGTTGAGTTTGGTAAAAGAGGTACAGTATCTTCAAACTTAGTTCAGGAAAATTATGTAAACTTCAGCGTAAGTTTCTCTTTCAATGATAAATGGTTTGTAAAAAGTAAATTTAACTAAGCATACGCTTTTATGTTTTTTTAAGCTCATTGCAATTTACTACATTTGGCGAATGAATTTACTAAAGAAATATAGTATAACAGTTGTCACAGTTTTTACTGTGGCATTGTTTTTTGGGTGCGAAAGTAATTTTAAAGACGTCCAGAAAATTAACTTCTCTGAGTTTGTACCGGGAAGCGATGCCGATACTGTAAACATTAAATATACCGATTCTGGACGCATAACAGGAGTGCTTATTAGTCCAAAAATGCTGGATTATTCTAATTTGGATTTCCCTTTTACAGAATTTCCCAAAGGAATCGATCTTACCATATATGATAAAAAACAAAAGCGTACTTTTATAAAATCAAATTACGCCGTTTCGTATAAAACTACAGGAATAATTGATTTACAGGGAAAAGTGAAAATCACGTCTGAAGAAGGACAGGTTTTAGAAACGGAACAATTGTATTTCGACCAGAAAAACGAATGGTTTTATACGGAAAGAAAATTTAAATTAACAGATGCTAAAGGAGTTTCATACGGACAAGGAATTGATTTTAGCAAAGATTTTAAAGTGATCAATTCGCAGCGAATAAGCGGTGAGATTGAATCAAACGAATAAAAATAAAGATTATGGGTTATTTAAAATATACACAATACGTTTACATCTTATTTGCAGTTTATTTTGTCTATGACGGATTTACAAAAATTAATGAAGGAAATGACAAATCTACTTTAAGTTTTTTAATTGCAGGAATGGCTGTTTTTATGTTTTTCTTTAGAAGAAGATTTGCCAGGAAATTTGATGATCGTAATAAAAAACAGTAAAAATGGAAATTAGTATTATAATATTATGTTTAATACTAGCAGCCTTTTTCTCGGGAATGGAAATTGCTTTTATTTCCTCGAATAAAATTTATCTTGAAATCGAAAAAAAGCAAGATAATTTTCTGTCCCGAATCCTGACTAAACTTACTGAAAATCCATCAAAATTTATTGCCGCAATGCTTATTGGTAATAATGTTGCTTTGGTGATTTATGGTTTTTTTATGGGTGATCTAATTCTTCACTGGATTACCAAATCAACATTTCAGTTTTCTGAGATAACAAGTCTGCTTATTCAGACTTTAATCGCAACTTTTGTAGTTTTGATAACGGCAGAATTTTTTCCGAAAGTCTTTTTTCAGATTTATGCCAATTCCTTAATTAAGATATTTGCAATTCCTGCCTATTTGTTTTACAGGCTTTTCTATTATATCTCTAGTTTTTTTATATGGATAGCAGATTTAGTTTTGAGCAAATTTTTCAAAACCGAAGGCGATCCTGTACAATTGTATTTTAGTAAAATAGAATTGGGAAATTACATAACCGAGCAGATGAATGCTGTAGAGGATGATGAAGAAGTAGATTCTGAAATTCAGATTTTTCAAAATGCTTTAGAGTTTTCTGGAGTTAAGGCTCGTGACATCATGACGCCGCGAACAGAAATTGTAGATATTGACATATTTCAAAGTGTCGAAGAATTAAAAGCATTGTTTATAGAAACCGGTTATTCTAAAATTGTAGTCAGTCAAAATTCATTAGATGATATTGTTGGTTATGTGCATTCTTTTGATTTGTTTAAAAAGCCGAAAACAATAAAATCAGTTTTAATGACTGTAGAATTTGTTCCGGAAACAATTCTAATAAAAGACGCCTTAAATCTGCTTATTAAAAAGCGAAAAAATGTTGCGGTTGTTTTAGATGAATACGGAGGAACTTCTGGTATTGTAACCATTGAAGATATTGTTGAAGAACTTTTTGGAGAGATTGAAGACGAACATGATTCTGACGAAGAATTGATAGAGCAAGAACTTGGAGAAGGTAAATATTTGTTTTCTACTCGATTAGATGTTGAATACTTAAACGAAACCTACGATTTAATGATTCCTGAAGAAGATTCTTACGGGACTTTAGGAGGTTTTATAGTAAATTCTACCAAAGAAATACCTCAAAAAGGGGATAAAATCATCATAAATAACTATCATTTTGTGATAGAAGAAGCAACAGATAAGAAAATCGAATTGGTCAGAATGACAATAAAAGAGTGATTTTTTTCATTAATTAAAAAAATTGTGCAAAATAAAACGCTAGTTGTATTGTTATTAACTAGATAATTGTATTTTCGCAAACTGAATATAAAATTAATAACATAAAAATGGCAGTTTTAGCAAAAATTAGACAGCGTTCCGCTTTATTGATAGGAGTTATTGCACTTGCATTATTTGCATTTATAATCCAAGATCTTATCGGTAAAGGAACATTTAGTCAAAGTTCAAAAGATGTAGGAAGCATCGATGGAAAAGATATTTCATTTGAAGACTTTAGAATTAAAGTTAGTAATGTTGAAAAAAGTGGACAAGGTATTACTTCCACTGAAGCTGCAAACAGAGTTTGGGATCAAGAAGTTTCAATCGCTTTATTATCTGCTCAGTTTGATAAATTAGGATTGAGAGTTGGCGAAAAACACTTAATTGAAGTTTTAAAAGCAGATCCAAATATTGGAAAAAACCCTATGTTCTTAAATGCTGCAGGTATTTTTGATATTGTAAAATTCAAAGACTATTTCAAAACTAATCCTGAAGCTGCACAATATATTGCTGAAAAAGAAAAAGACGCTGCATTAAACGCAAAATTTCAAATCTACAATACATTAATCAAAGCTGGACTTTACACAACTGCTAGTGAAGGAAAGTTGAAATATGAAATGGAAGCTAACAAAGTAAATTTTGCTTATGCTGGTGCATTATATTCTTCTATTAAAGATAGTGATGTAAAAATTTCTGATTCTGAAATCGTAGATTATATGAAGAAAAACGAGAAGAAATTTAAAGCAGATGACACTCGTGAAATTCAATACGTTTTAGTAGAAGATAAACCTTCTAAAGAAGACGAAGCTGAAATTAGAGCTAAATTGACATCTTTATTATCAGGAAGTGTTGTTTACAACGCAAAAACGGGTAAAAACGATACATTAGCAGGTTTTAGAAATGCTACAAACATTGCAGAATTTGTAAACTCAAATTCTGATGTACCATACGATTCAACTTACGTGGCTAAAAATAGTCTTCCTGCGGTTGATGCTGATAAATTATTCAGCTTAGCTCCAGGTGCAATTTACGGACCATACGTATTTGGAAAATACTTATGTCTTTCTAAATCATTAGGATTTAAAGCTGGCGTTAACGCAAAAGCAAGTCACATCTTAATTGGTTACGAAGGATCTCAAACTCCAAACCAAAAAGAAAAAAGAACTAAAGAAGAAGCAAAAGCTAAAGCAGAAGAAATTTTAGCTCAGGTTCAGGCAAATCCAGATAGTTTCATGATGTTGGCTTTTACAAGCTCTGATGATTCATCTGCACAACAAGGTGGTGATTTAGGATATTTTGGTCCAAATCAAATGGTAAAACCATTTAATGATTTTGTATTCAGCAACGGAATTGGAAAAGTTGGTTTAGTAGAAACTCCTTTCGGATTTCATATCATCAAAATCACTGACAAACAAGACGGAATTCGTTTAGCTACTATTGCTCAAAAAATCGAGCCATCTGAAGCTACTTCTGATAAAGTATTTACATTAGCAACTAAATTTGAAATGGATGCTGCTAATAAAGATTTTAATGCTACTGCAAAAGAATTAGGTTTAAAAGTTGCTGCTCCTGTAACTGCAAAAGCTATGGATGAAGTGTTTGGTTCTCTAGGAAACCAACGTAACATTGTAAGATGGGCATTTGACAAAGAAACTAGTACTGGAGACGTAAAACGCTTTGAAATTGCTAATATTGGTCACGTAATTGCACAATATAAAGGTGAAAACAAATCAGGTTTAGTTTCTGTTACTATGGCAAGACCTTATGTTGAGCCAATCTTGAAAAACAAGAAAAAAGCTGAAATTCTAAAAGCTAAAATGACTGGTTCTAGTCTTGAAGCTGTAGCAAAAAGCGCTGGTGTAGCAGTACAACAAGCAACTAATGTTACTTTAGACAATCCAGTTTTACCTGGTGGAGTTGGACAAGAGCCAAAAGTTGTTGGTAATGCATTTGCTTTAGCTGCAAACAAAGTTTCTGCTCCAATTGAAGGAAATACTGGAGTTTATGTTGTAAAAAACATTAGTACAGTAAAAGCGCCTGCAATTGCAAATCACGCTCCTTACATCGAGAAAGTAAAAGCTCAAAGCGCATCTGATGCAAACAGAGTTTTACCAGCTTTAAAAAGCAATGCTAAAATCGAAGACAACAGGTTACAATTTAATTACTAGTCTCTAGTAAACAGCTATAAAAAAGCCCGAAATGTTCTTTTGAATGTTTCGGGTTTTTTATGTTTGAATGTGAAAAATATTAAATGTTTTTGTAATAATAATCTGTTAAATATCTCTGACTATATAGGAATAATGGAAATATAATAGGAAAAATTTGGGATATTAAAAATATTACAGTTAATTTGTCTCGATTTTTATTTTAGTAAACATATATCTGTCTGAAAATCAAGACAAAAACAAAGTGAAAATGATAAAAAAATTACTTTAATGTTGCGGTATTTAAGAATGCTTAAGATTTTTAAAAAGAAGCCTAAAGTATATTCCAAAATCGAGAATCATATTTTTGGAATTATTACTGAATTGCTTAAAGTACCTAGCACCGACATCAATTGTGATGAACTGGGAGGGAAATACTATCTAAGTAACGAAGAGCAGCACTTTAAGGTAACAATATTGGGCAACGACAATGTAATACGATTAACCAACACTCGTGATTCTGTTGCCGAAAAATACGATAAGATTTTTGTAGAAGATGTTTTGAAAGCGGTAAAAGAAGAAAAACACCGCAGAATGGAACTGGTTTATGATTCTATTACTAATAGTATAGAAAAGATGGCAGAACGCCTGCATAATACCCTTATAGAGTCGAATGAACAGACTGAACAGGAAAATCAAATTGTGAGACGACTCGAAACAAAAGAATCTAAAAATAAGAAAGTAAATCTTAATTAGTTTTTTGCCTTAATTTATAACATTAGAGTTCTATAAAATCATTTCTGCATAAGTAAGTATAGTTTCATATCCTTTTGATATAAAATATTCTTTAGGATCTTCTTTAGAAACGACCATTACAAAGTCACCGCCCCAAGCACCAAGACTTTTAACCACACCATTAAAATCCGGAAAAGCAATTTCTTTAATAGTTTGCAATTCTAAAATGTTACTCAATTGAATTTCATGTTTTTCTAAAGCACGGGCAAATTCTTTTAGTGTTTTGGCATTTATAACCGCATCAGTAATTTTATTATTAGCTGCAATACTTTCGGCTAAATGCTGGTTTTTGTTATTGTAATAAGCATTTATAGCGGCTTTGCTGTTTTGCTTTTTATTTAGATAAACAAAGAATATGTTTTGAGTAAAATCTGGATTGAAATTTACAGACTCAACCACCGGACGATTTTGTTCTAAGCGATATGTTATAGGAGTATTGTTTTGTGCACAGGCAATATCATAACCACTTCCTCCAAAACTGTTTTTAAGCAATGTAAAAGCATCAATTTTTGTCCATTGTGCAATATTGTTCAATAAAGTTGAAGAAGTGCCCAAACCCCAATTTTTAGGAAACGTAAGTTGTGTATAAACGATATATCCTTCGGCATTATTTATAAAATCTGAATTGAGTAGATAAGCTTCGTGCAGAATATTAATTAAAGTAGTTTTTACCGTTTCTATTTTGACTTCAGGATTGTTTATTACCTCAGAAAAAGAAATACTATCTTCAAACCAAACGTGTTTGTCAAAATCATAACTTTTCCATTTGATTTCTTGATTGGAACCATTTTCTATTACTAGATTTTGACCGAATTTTGTAGGTAATGCAAAAGCTCTGGCGCCGTCTAATACTAAGTATTCTCCTGTAATTAAAAGTTTTCCGTTACTGTAAAAGGTATTTTTCATTCTATATTTTTAGCCCCGATAGCAGCGGCATCCTTTTGGGGTGGGGTTCAGCCCAAAAGATACAGCGGATAGCGGGAATAGCTTCTAATTATTTTCGTAAATTTTCTATAAACTCAACTACGGCACTGTGCGAAATAGCATTTTTCTTAAAGTAAGCTTTAATCAAATGACGTTCTTCGTCGTTGGCTTCAAATTGGTTGAGGATATTATTTAAGTGCATTTTCATGTGTCCTTCCTGAATTCCGGTTGTAGTTAAAGAACGTAAAGCTGCAAAATTCTGTGCCAAACCAGCAACGGCAACAATCTCCATTAATTCTTTTGCCGAAGGTTTTTGAAGAATCTCTAAACACAATTTTACTAAAGGATGTAACGAAGTTAATCCGCCAACGGTACCTAAAGCAAGAGGTATTTCTAACCAGAAAGTAAAGATTCCGTTTTCTATTTTGGCGTGCGACAAACTCGCGTATTGTCCGTTTCTGGAAGCATAAGCATGAATTCCGGCTTCTACAGCTCTAAAATCATTTCCTGTTGCCAAAATTACAGCATCAACACCATTCATAATACCTTTATTGTGCGTAACGGCTCTAAAAGGTTCAACTTCGGCAATCTGAACAGCCTGTACAAAACGTTCGGCAAATTCTTGCGGATTGGTAATATGTTTTTCTTTTAAGTCTTCGATAGGGCAGGAAACTTCGGCTCTAACTACGCAATTCGGAACATAATTAGATAAAATGCTCATGACCACCTGAAGCGTTTCGTTTTCTGAAAGTAAATCAGAATTTTGAGCTTCTTCTTTTAATGTTGTTGCAAATTGTTCCAGACAAGAATTGATGAAATTGGCTCCCATACTATCTTTCGTTTCGAAAGTGGCGTGCAATTGAAAATAATTTTCCAGTAAATTTCTTTTGTCTTTTAGCTGAATGTCTAGAATTCCGCCGCCACGTTGCTGCATATTTTTAGTAATGCTTTGCGTGTCTGAGAAAAATTTTGGTTTGATTTGATCAAAAAAGGTATGTAATTTTTGAGCGTCTCCGTTGAAAATGAAATGCACCTGACCAATTTTTTCGGTATCAATTACAGTTGCTTTAAACCCGCCGCGTGTTGCCCAATATTTGGCAGATTTAGATGCTGCAGCCACTACAGAGCTTTCCTCAATAGCCATAGGGATGGTTTTGTAATTTCCGTTGATTAAAAAATTAGGAGCAACTCCAAGAGGGATATATAAATTGGTAATCGTATTTTCGATAAATTCATCGTGCAGCTGTTGGAGCTTGTCGTCTGAATTCCAGTAATTTCTTATAATGTTTACAGCCTCATCTGGTGTAGAAAAGTATTCAGTAGCGATCCAGTTAATTTTTTCTTTTTTGGATAATTTAGAAAATCCGGCAACAGCGTTGTTCATTCTCAGTATATTAAATAATAATGTTGCGGCAAATATACCATTTTAAGAGTTTTCTTTAAAATGTATTTGAAACATCAAAAAGCGCAATCGTTATTTTTTTTAACATTTAACACTTAAAATGTGTATTATGTTTATTTTTTTCACTAAAATTGGACTCTTTTTTATGTTTAAAATAAATTATAATGAATACAAATAAAATTACTCTTGTTCTTTTATTTTTGGTTGCAACCGTTTTTGGCCAACAAAAAATCACTATTGAGGATATTTATGGTGGAGCATTCCGAGCTAAAGGGATGGATGAACTGCAATCTTTGAAAAATACAGATCGATATACGGTGCTAAATGTTGATCAGGCAAACAGAACCATGCAGATCGATTTGTATGATTTTGCAACGCTAAAAAAAGTTTCTAACTTAATAGATACTAAAAATCATGCAGCATTAGCTGACGGAATTGACAGTTATACTTTTGATGCTTCTGAAAAAAAGATCTTAATTGCCTGCAATTCAAATCAAATTTTTCGCCATTCTTTTACAGCAGATTATTTTTTATATGATATAGCTTCTAAATCGCTTACTAAGCTTTTTAATTTTCAGGTGCAGGAGCCGACTTTTTCGCCAGACGGAACTAAGATTGCTTATGCTAAAGAAAACAATTTATATGTTTACGACGTAGCTTCAAAAAAATCTACTGCAGTTACTACAGACGGAAAGAAAAATGCTGTGATTAATGGTATTACGGATTGGGTTTACGAAGAAGAATTTGCTTTTGTCCGGGCTTTTGACTGGAGTAAAGACAGTAAAAAACTAGCGTATATTCGTTTTGACGAAAGTGCAGTTCCAGAATTTTCGATGTCAATTTTTCATAAAGATTTATACCCAACAATCGAAACTTTTAAATATCCTAAAGCGGGAGAAAAGAACTCTGTAGTTTCATTGCATATTTATGATGCGGCGAGTAATGCTGTTAAAAAAGTAGATCTTGGAAATTATAATGATTTTTATATAGCAAGATTACAATGGACAAATGATAATAATACATTGTCTGCACAGGTTTTAAACCGCCATCAGGATAATCTTGATTTGTTGTTTGTTGATGGTACAACGGCAGTCGCAAAACTAGTTTTGAATGAAAAAGACAAAGCTTATGTAGATGTTACTGATAATTTGACATTTTTAAAAGATAACAGTTTTATCTGGACAAGCGAAAAAGATGGTTTCAATCATATTTATGTATATGATAATACCGGAAAACTTAAAAATCAGGTTACAAAAGGAAACTGGGAAGTAACTTCATACTACGGTTTCGACGAAAAATCTAAAACTATTTTCTATCAATCTACAGAAAATGGTTCTATAAACAGAGCAATTTACCGCATCTCATTAGACGGAAAAAATAAAACAGCTTTGTCTAAAACTACAGGAACAAATGCGGCAACTTTCAGCCCTAATTTCCAATATTATATTAATACTTTTTCTAGTGCTTCTCAGCCTACAACTTACACTTTAAACGAAGCAAAATCGGGTAAAGAAATTCAGGTTATTGAGAATAATCAGGCATTATCTGCTAAACTGAAAAATTATAATTTGCCTACAAAAGAGTTTTTTGTTTTAAAAACTGCTAAAGGAAATGAATTAAATGCTTGGATTTTGAAACCAAAAGATTTCGATCCTTCAAAAAAACATCCTGTTTTCATGTATCAATATTCTGGTCCAGGATCACAACAGGTAAATAATGACTGGAATAATTCTGATGATTACTGGTTTCAGTCATTGGCACAGCAAGGTTATATTGTAGCTTGTGTAGATGGAAGAGGAACGGGTTATAAAGGTGCCGACTTTAAAAAAGTAACACAAAAAGAATTAGGAAAATATGAAGTTGAAGATCAGATTGATGCAGCAAAAGTAATTGGTGCTTATCCGTATGTTGATGCTTCACGTATTGGTATTTTTGGATGGAGTTACGGAGGTTTTATGGCTTCGAACTGTATTTTTCAAGGAAACGATGTTTTCAAAATGGCTATTGCTGTAGCTCCTGTAACGAACTGGCGTTTTTATGACAGTGTTTACACAGAAAGATACATGCAGACGCCTCAGGAAAATGCAAGTGGTTACGACCAAAACTCTCCAATAAATCATGTTGATAAATTAAAAGGTAAGTTTTTATTAATTCACGGATCTGGTGATGATAACGTTCATGTGCAAAATTCTATGCAAATGATGGAAGCATTAATTCAGGCAAACAAACAATTTGATTCTCAAATATATCCAGATAAAAACCACGGAATTTATGGTGGTGCAACGAGAATTCAGCTGTACAATAAAATGACTAACTTTATCAAAGCAAATTTATAATAACCTAAAAATCTAAAAATAACCTAAAATAAAATAATGAATAATATGGGAGAAACTCAAGTGAAATCAGCGCATCCAAAAGGACTTTGGGTATTGTTTGGAACGGAGATGTGGGAGAGGTTCAATTTTTATGGAATGCGTGCTTTATTGACGTTGTTTCTTGTTAACTCATTATTAATGAAAGAAGAAGAAGCTTCATTAATTTATGGTGGTTTTCTTGGTCTTTGTTATTTGACTCCAATGTTGGGAGGTTTTGTAGCAGATCGTTTTTTAGGAAACAGAAATTGTATTTTATTAGGCGGATTATTAATGGCAATCGGGCAATTACTGTTGTTTACCAGCGGTAGTGTTTTTGAAGGAAATTTAGGTCTGGCAAAAGCTATTATGTACTGCGGTTTGGCAACTATTGTTTTTGGTAATGGTTTCTTTAAACCAAATATTTCTAGTATGGTGGGTAGTTTATATCCAAAACAAGAAAAAACAAAACTAGATACAGCTTTTACTATTTTCTATATGGGTATTAACATCGGAGCTTTCTTAGGGCAATCAATTTGTCCTTTGTTAGGAGATGTTAAAGATACTGGCGGTATTAGAGATATACACGCTTTTAGATGGGGATTCTTAGCGGCTTCTGTTGCTATGCTTTTAGGAACTTTGCTTTTTTACTTCTTAAAAAATAAATATGTGGTTTCTCCGGAAGGAAGACCATTAGGAGGTTTGCCTTCTAAAAATGAAGCTGCAGATTTTGAAGAAGGAGAAGCTCAAAAAGCCAATTTTTCTAGTAAATCTTTATCTATTGCTGGTGTTGCATTCTTAGTTTTAGGCTTGTTCTTTCACTATGTAGTAGGACAGAATTTAATTTATACTTTAATCTATTCCAGCGGCTTATCTTTGGCCGGATTAATCATTTCTGATTCTTCATTAACAAAAGTAGAAAGAGATAGAATTATCGTAATCTATATTGTTTCTTTCTTTATTATTTTCTTTTGGGCTGCGTTTGAGCAGGCTGGTTCTTCTTTAACTTTTATTGCAGATAACCAGACAGATAGAAACTTCTTTGGTTTTCAAATGCCGGCATCGATGGTTCAGATTTTCAACGGATTATTCGTTGTGGCTTTAGCAGTTCCTTTCAGTATATTATGGGATACGCTTAGAGCAAAAGGAAAAGAACCAATTTCTCCTGTAAAATTAGCAGTTGGTTTGGTGATCATTTCGATTAGTTTCTTCATGATTGCAACTCAGGTTTCATACATTGGGACTTCTGGTTTGTTATTAGTGAAATGGTTGATTTTATTATATTTCTTAAATACTTGTGCTGAATTATGTTTATCTCCAATTGGTTTATCATTGGTAGGTAAATTATCTCCAAAACGTTTTGCTTCTTTATTATACGGAGTGTTTTTCTTGTCTAATGCTTCTGGTTATGCATTAGGAGGAACTCTAGGTTCTATTTTGCCTGCAACAGGTGATAAATTTGCAAAAGCAAAAGAATTAGGAATTGATCTTCAGGCTATATTAGATAAAACAGTTACGCCAACTGCAGAGCAATTGGCTCTTTTAGACAAGCATCAAATTAGTGCAGCAAATCACTTTTTTGCAGGATTTGAAATTCATAACTTAAACGAGTTCTTTATGGTATTCGTTGTGCTTACAGGAATTGCTGCAATTGTGTTATTTGCGTTGACTCCTTTCTTGAAAAAAATGATGCATGGTGTTAGATAAAATGGAAAACGAGCTTACTTTAGAAGGAATTCAAAATTTTAAAGGCAAATACCCAAAACAATTGTGGTATTTATTTTTAGTTGAAATGTGGGAACGTTTTTGTTTCTATGGAATGAGAGGAGTTTTAGCATTTTTCATGGTAGATCAATTAGGTTTACTTGAAGGAAAAGCTAATCTTCAATACGGAGCAATCCAAGCGTTTGTTTATGCCTTTACTTTTATTGGAGGAATATTTGCCGATAAAGTTTTAGGTTTTAAAAAATCACTGCTTTTTGGTGGTATAATCATGATTTTGGGGAATTTGCTGATCGCAGCTTCGCCGCATGATTTTTTCTATTACGGTATAACATTGTCTATTATCGGAACAGGTTTTTTTAAACCCAACGTATCTTCGATGGTAGGAGAGTTATATCATGAAAATGATGGTCGTAGAGATGCTGGTTACGGATTGTTTTATGCCGGAATCAATATTGGTGGAATGTTGGGTGGTGCAATTCCGATTTATTTAGGAAAAAATTACTCTTGGAGTCTGTGTTTTCTTTCTTCCGCGGTTGTTATGATCATCGGGGTCGTTACGTTTCTTTTGACTAAAAAATATTTAGCTCCAATTGGAAATTCTCCTCTGGAAAACGCTTTGCCATCAAAAAGAAAAACATACGAAATTGCAGTTTATGCAGGTTCATTGTTAGTAATTCCGCTTGTATATATCATGGTAATCAATTCTGATTATACAGATTATTTTATGTACACAATTGGTATTATTGCTGTTGGATACTTCTTATATGAGTTGATTAACATAAAAGATAGAAAACAACAATACAAACTAATGGCTGCATTTATATTTATCTTCGGGTATTTTATGTTTATGGCTATTTCTGAGCAGTCAGGAGGTTCGTTATCATTATTTGCAAAAGACAATTTATCAAACAAATTGTTGTTTTTTAATATAGATCCAAATGTGGTAAACAACAGTATAAACTCATTGTATGTTATCATTTTTAGTCCGCTTATCGGCTTGCTTTGGATTTTTATGTACAAGAGAAAAATTGAACCTAATACAGTTATAAAATTCGGACTTTCGTTTGTTTTATTAGCTGCAGGATTTTTTATTTTTTACAGTGCAAGATTTTTTATCGATCCGCAAGGCTTAAGTTCTTTAAATGTTTTTGCATTAGGATATCTAATCTATACACTCGGAGAATTGTGCATTGGCCCAATTGGAATGTCTGTAATTACAAAATTATCACCAAAAAGATTATTTGGTATGATGATGGGATTATGGTTCTTATCTAGTGCTTTTGGTCAATTAGCTGCAGGTAAATTAGGATCTGAAATGTCTAATGCGAATACAGGAACAACCTTAATGTCTAAACTTATTGCATACACAGACGGATATTACCAATTGGCCATATATTCATTAATTGCGGGTGTGGTTTTGATTGTTGCTACACCATTAATTAAAAAATTAATGCAAGAAGTAAAATAGACGACATTTTGTAATTCAAATTTTGCTTAAATTTGTCCAAAATTAAAACATTATGAAAAGAATATTTCTAATAGCTTTCTTTTTAATTGGAGCATTTGCAAGTCAGGCGCAAGAATTAAAATGGTATACTGATGTTAAAGAAGCCATTACTATAAGTAATAAGGAACAAAAACCAATGTTATTGTTTTTTACCGGAAGTGATTGGTGCGGATGGTGTATTCGTTTGCAAAACGAAGTGCTAAAAACGGCTGAATTTAAAAAATGGGCAGCAGATAATGTTGTCTTGGTAGAATTAGATTATCCTAGAGCAGTACCTCAAACACCAGAACTTAAAAATCAGAATAATGAGTTACAGCAAGCTTTTGGAATTCAGGGATTTCCAACCGTTTTCTTTACAAGTGCTGAAACTAAAGATGGGCGAGTAAATTTTAAAGGACTTGGTAAAACGGGTTATGTTGCAGGCGGTCCTGCTGCTTGGTTAACCGTTGCAGAAGAAATTGTTCATCCGAAGAAATCTTAATATGTAGATAACTTTAGGTCAAAATATTTAAAAAACTCCTTACGTAATTGTAAGGAGTTTTTTTTGTTTCGTAAGATTTTATTTTCAATTACATTTAGGTAAATTATTAGTATGATATTTAATTTATATAAAAAAAACATATAATGTATTTTTTGTCTCAATAAAAATTGGAAAATTAAAATATTATGTTAATTTCGTCATACTATACTAACCATAACCAATATAATATGACCAAAAAATTACTTATCCTACTATTATTTTTAGGTTCATTTTTTATGCATGCACAAAATCTAGCTTGGAGAACCAGCATGACAGATGCCATTGCAATTAGTAATGAACAAAATAAACCAATGTTGATTTTATTTACTGCCTCAGGTGTATCAGATAATCTCCAAAACGAAGTTTTTAAAACCCCAGATTTTGCCGTTTGGTCACGTGATAATGTAATCTTAGTAAAACTTGATTTATCAGATTCTTCTGCTTCTGACGGTGATAGAGAACAAAATCTTAAATTGAAAGCAGCATTTGGTGTTGAAGACTTACCGGAAGTATGTTATGCATTAGCTTCTATTAGAAAGAACAAAACAACTTTTAGTGCTTTAGGCAAACTGGCTTACAAACCAGGAGGTGCAAAAGCGTGGATTGCAGAAGCAAATGCAATCCTGCATCCAAGTGAATAATTAAACGTAATTAAGCACACTTAATATCCCTTTTTGCTTTTGCGAAGAGGGATATTTTTTTTCAATCCATTTGTCTCTTGAATCATGTGTATTGATATTTTAAAACGCCTTTTTTTTTCATATCGGTAAAAATTTAGGATTTAATTGGTAAAATTCATTTTCCGTGATTTTTTTTCATTTTTAGACAGTAAATAGACTTGTTTTATAAGGATATTATGTTAATTTAGTCGCATTAACGTAAAAATATTCTAATTTTATGGTCCGAAAACTACTTATCCTACTGTTTGTTTTAGCTTCTTTTTCCATGAAGTCACAGAATATTCTTTGGAAGACGAACTTTAATGATGCTATTACAATGAGTAATGAAGAAAAAAAACCATTACTGATTTATTTTACTATTGCCGGAGCACCGCTAAAAATTGAAAGTGAAATTTTTAAAACGCCAGATTTTGCCGTGTGGTCACGTGATAATGTGATTTTAGTAAAGCTTGATTTATCTGATGAAAGTGTGTCTGATGCAATACGAGAACAGAATATGAAAATAAAAAATGCTTTTGGGGTTGAAGAACTGCCACAGGTATGTTTTGCATTAGCGTCTGTTCGAAAAGGTAAAACAACTTTTAATGCGCTTGGCAAAGTTTCTTATAAACCAGGAGGTCCAAAATTGTGGATTAAAGACTGTGAGTTACTTTTGCATCCAGAATAGTGAATTAAACTTTTAATTTAACTTATAAAATCCCTTTTCGCTCGTGGCGTGAAAAGGGATATTTTTTTTAAGACAGCTTACTTGCCAGTTCTTTAAAATAGAATAGGAATTTGATGCATCTGCTACGATTACTTTTGGGCTGATCTTTTGCAATACGCGATCAAGATTTACTTTTGCCGACTGAGTTAAAAGAACAATGTCAGGATTTATTTTCGTTTCAAAAATACCAGTACTGTCTATAATGAGAATTTTATTTCCATTAAAGAACATTGTGTTTTTAAGCAAGTTGGTTTCTTTTAAATTTCCAAAATTGCCTACTAAATAAGAAGTGAATATTTGATTTCTTTTCGTTTTTGTATCAATTGTATCACTTGTAAAAAGAGAAATTGTTTTTCCAGATCTTTGAGAAATCAACGTTTGTTTCTTGGTATTGTAAACAATAAATTCTTGTTGCGTTTCGATTTCTTTTTTAGTGTAAATAAACGAAAGCTGTATCAAAATTATTGAACTTAAAGCAACTGTAAATTTGGTGTAAGTCGGTTTCTTAAACCAAATAATACCTGAAATTATAAAGAGATAAAAACCTAAGAGATAATACGAATTAAAACTAATATCCCGAATAACAAACGATTCAAACGAAGCGACAAAATGAATCATTTGATTTAAAAGAAAAATGCTCTTTTCAAAAATTTGAATGAGAAGTAATGGCGGACTACTGTAAACGGCAAATAACATTACTATGATCCCTGCAATCATTATAAAAGATAAAACAGGAAGTATGATGATATTCGTTATAAAAAATAATCCCGGAAATTGATGAAAATAATACAAACACAACGGAAGAGTTCCAATTTGCGCTGCAAAAGAAACCGTCAAAGTATCCCAGATATATACAATTATTTTGTTTTTGGGCGACCAGATTTTTTTTAATAAAGGCTGTAACCAAATAATAAAAAACAAGGCCAAATAACTCAATTGAAAACCTACATCAAATAAGAAATAAGGTTCGAAAATCAGTATCAATAAAATAGAAACTAACAGTGTGTGGTAGATATTGCCACTTCTGCGTAAATGATTTCCGATGGCTACAAAAGAAAACATTACAACAGAGCGCAGTACAGATGGTGATAAACCAGAAATAATGGCAAATGCAATCAATGAAAATAAAATTGCAGCTAGTTTTATTGCAGAACCTCTTCTAGTATTAGGAATTGGTTTTAAAATAAAAGCAATAAACAACATAATAAATCCTACATGTAGACCAGATACCGAAAGTACGTGAGTTGCGCCAGAATATTGATAATCTTGTATAATATCAGATGAGATTTCTTGCTGCTGGCCTAGAATTAATGCAAGAGCAACATTCATTTCCGCTTTGTTAAAATTGGCTTTTTCCAGATTACGAAGTATTCTGGCGTGCAGACGTCCAGAATAATACCAAATGTCTTTTTGAATTTTTCTGCTGACTTTTACTTCTGATTTTTTGCAAAATACCTGAGCATAAATTTGCTTGTTTGCCAGATAACTGCTGTAATCAAATTGATTCGGATTTTTGTTTGCTTTTGTGTACTGCAACAATGTTTTTATTCTAATTGTATTGCCAATAATTAAAGAATTTGGCGTGCTGTGTTTTTGAATATTGACAATAATTTTACCCGAATACTTTTTGTTTGCAATGCTGTTTATTATTCCGATATACCGATCATTGTAATCATTGCTTTTTAGCTTTTCCCGTAATGTAAAAGTTATATAAGAAGGGTTTTTAGAATCTGATTTTGAATGTGTATAATTTGATGCTTCATTTGTTTCTGTATGCAAAATCAGAATTACTAATCCGGTAAAAAAAGAAATGATATAAGTGCTTAAACCAAAAAAGGAATTATATTTTTTGTTCTTTTGATTTAAAAAATAAGACAATACAAAAAGGACGACACTGCCAGCAAATGCTGTAATAGCTTCAAACAATGAAGGGACTAAATAATACGAAACAAAAATGCCTATAATGAAGCTAATAGTAATTTTAACTAAAGGAAAACCTAATACTTTCATGAGATAAAAGTATTAAAATTTTGTAAGAAAAAGAATATAAATAATTTATTCTTTAATTGATCACTCGATTTACCTGTTCAAAAGAATTTTTATAATAAGATTCTTTTGTTGAAGAAATAATAACACCTTTTGAAGTAGAAGAATGAATAAATTTTACTTCATCTGAAGTAACTTCGGTGATTAACCCAACATGATTTATTTGTTTGCTATTGTTGGTTTTAAAGAAAATCAAATCGCCTTTTTTAGCATCGCTTAAAGGAATTATTTTTCCAACTTTTGCCTGCTCAAAAGAACTTCTGGGAAGTTTAATGTTTTCGCTTTCAAAAGTCGTGTAAACTAAACCGGAGCAGTCAAAACCATTTTTTGTTGTTCCGGCAGCTTTGTATCTCACGCCAATATTATCTGTTGCTTTTTCGATCAGATTATTGACCAAAGATCTATTTTCTTTTTTAGGTTCATTTTTGCTTACAACGCTAGAAGTTGATTTACATGAGGTAAAAGCGACTGCTAAAAGCAAAAAGAGGATCAATTTTTTCAAAACAATATTTTTTTAATTTTGTTTTAAATCGGCAACAATAAGTTTTGCAGTCTTTTTACTCGCGCCCGCTCCGCCCAGTTTTTCTTCTAATAAATCATAATTTTTTAGAAGTTTTTCGCGATAAACAGGTTCTAATAATTTTTGAAGTTCTTCTTTAATACGTTTCGTATTGCATTCACTTTGAATCAATTCGGTTACAACTTCCTGATCCATAATTAAATTTACCAACGAGATATATTTTAAAGTAATAATACGTTTTGCGATTTGATAAGAAACATTACTTCCTTTGTAGCAAACTACTTCGGGAACTTTAAAAAGAGCCGTTTCTAAAGTTGCCGTTCCAGAAGTTACCAATGCAGCTGTAGAAGAACGAAGTAAATCGTAAGTTTTGTTAGAAACAAATTTGATATTTTTATTGCTGATAAATTGCTGATAAAATTCAAAATCCTGACTTGGAGCACCGGCAATTACAAATTCATAATCCTGAAAATCATTTACTACGCTTAACATTACGCTCAGCATTTTGGTAATTTCCTGTTTTCGGCTTCCAGGTAAAATTGCAATAATTGGTTTTTCGCCCAATTGATTTTCTTTTCGAAAAGAAGCTTCATCAAAAGCCGGCTGATTCTGAATAGCATCAATTAATGGATGCCCAACAAAATCTACAGGAAAATGATGTTTGTCTTCGTAAAAACTTTTTTCAAAAGGCAGAATCACAAACATTCTGTCGACATCTTGTTTAATCGCTTTGATTCTATTTTCTTTCCAAGCCCAAATTTGCGGAGAAATATAATAATGCGTTTTGTAATTCAGTTCTTTAGCCCATTTTGCAATACGCATATTAAATCCCGGATAATCAATAAAAATTAAAACATCAGGTTTAAATTCTAAAATGTCTTTTTTGCAGACTTTGATATTGCTTAAAATGGTTTTTAGGTTAAAAACAACTTCAATAAAACCCATAAATGCCAAATCACGATAATGTTTTACCAAAGTACCGCCTGCTTTCTGCATCAAATCACCGCCCCAAAATCTAATATCGGCTTGAGGATCTTCTTCATACAAAGCTTTCATTAAATTAGAACCGTGTAAATCTCCAGAGGCTTCGCCAGCAATTATGTAATATTTCATATCAATTTTTTTGAAAAGGGATTTCAATTGTCAGCAGACAATTTTCTGAATTGCAAAGATAGGATTTAAATAAATAAAGTAGAAATTGCCAGAACAATCACGGCCAAAACAACACCTCTGGCCATAAATTCTTTGTTCTTTTTTAGAAGAAGCAAAAAAACAGCCAAGTCTAAAATAGTGCCCAAAGTAATTATTTTGCCTAGATAGCCGTATTGTTTTATAACGCCAAGTTCGGTCGAGATATCAAAAGTGGTAAAAAAAGTAATGAACAAATAACTTCCTAAAAGAGAAGTAAAAATTCCGATTATAAAGCCAATAAAAAAATCTCTCTTATCCATTTAGTTTCCAAGTATTAAGTTGCTGCATAGTATGATGTGCCGTTAAATCAAATTGTACCGGAACAACAGAAATATATCCGTTTTCCAAAGCCCACTCATCGGTATCTTCACCTTTATCTTCATTGGTAAATTTGCCTGTAAGCCAGTAGTAATCTTTTCCGTAAGGCGTTTGTCTTTTGTCAAATTTCTGCGCATAATAAGCTTTCGCCTGACGACAAATTTTAATTCCCTTGATTTCCTTTTCTTTTAATTTCGGAAAATTAACATTTAAAACAACACCTTCGGGAAGTTTATTGTTAAGTGTTTCTAAAGTTATTTTTTTGACAAAAGATTTTATTTGTTCAAAATCAGCATTCCAGTCAAAATCCAATAATGAAAATCCGATCGCCTGAATACCTTCAATTCCGGCTTCAACCGCGGCGCTCATTGTTCCGGAATAAATTACATTTATAGAAGAATTCGATCCGTGGTTAATTCCAGACACACAAAGGTCAGGTTTTCTTTTTAAAATTTTATTAACTGCCAATTTCACACAATCTACAGGAGTTCCAGAACAGCTATATTCCGTAATAAGGTCGCCTTCTTTGGATATTTTATCTAAAAATAAAGTATTATTTATAGTAATTGCATGGCCCATTGCACTTTGTGGTTTGTCTGGAGCCACTACAATCACTTCGCCAATCGTCTCCATAACGCTTATTAAAGCTCTGATTCCGGGAGCTAGAATACCATCATCATTAGTCACTAAAATAAGGGGTTTTTCTTTTTTCATTATTTTTAATTTTTAACGATTACAGGATTTAAAAAACAAATGTAGTAACAGTTTTGGGTTGAATAATTACAAATAAAATAAAAATTGTTAACTAATTCCTAGAAGATTTTCGGGCGTCAAACATTTTTATATCTTTAACAAAAAATTACAATGAACTTGGCTGTTGTGGCATAGTTTTTACCGTAACTTAGATAAAAAAATTGATGAATGCTATTATTGAATTTATGAAAAGAAATTATAAAATACTTATAGCCGTATTATGCTTGTCGCTTACCTTGTTTGCATTTAAAATGAACGCAGATAAGTCTATAGATCCTGATCCAAATAAAGATAAAACACTTTTAGAATTACTTGCATTTGTTATTGAAAAAGGGCATTATAACCCAGCAGAAGTAAACGATGAATTTTCTAAAGGAATTTTTAAAGATTATATAGAAGCTTTAGATCCTTCAAAAAGATTCTTCTTACAGTCTGATATTGATGAATTTAAGCAATATGAGTTGATGTTGGATGATCAGTTTTTGAATAAAGATATTACGTTTTTCAACCTTACTTATACAAGATTGATGAAACGTATGGAAGAAAGCAAAAAACGTTATAAGACTATTTTGGCTCAACCATTTAATTATGATGTTGACGAGACTTTTAATGCCGATTATGAGCACATTCCGTATGCAAAGAACTTAGCAGAAATTAACGAAAGATGGAGAAAACAAATCAAGTTATCTACACTTTCTTCGCTGGTTACAAAACAAAAAATTGAAGACGAAAAGAAGAAAAAAGATCCTGCTTACAAAGAAAAAACTTTTGCAGTTTTAGAAAAAGAAACTCGTGACAATTCGTTAAAATCATTAGATGATAACTTTAGTGTTATTAAAGATTTAAATAGAGATTATTGGTTTTCTGTTTATTTGAATTCTATCATGGCGCGTTTTGATCCGCATACAAGTTATTTTGCTCCAGAAGAAAAAGACCGTTTTGATGTAAATATCAGCGGAAAATTAGAAGGAATTGGTGCAAGATTAACTAAGAAAAATGATTTTACTCAAATTGATGAATTGATTTCTGGAGGTCCGGCATGGAAAGGTAAACAACTAGAAGCCGGAGATTTAATTTTGAAAGTTGCACAAGGAAACGAAGAGCCTGTAGATGTTGTAGGGATGCGTTTGGATGATGTTGTGAAAAAAATTAAAGGACACAAAGGAACTGAAGTAAAACTTACGGTAAAGAAAGTTGACGGAAGCATCAAAGTAATTACGATTATCAGAGATGTTGTAGAAATTGAAGAAACGTACGCTAAATCTAGTATTGTTGAGAAAAACGGATTGAAATATGGCGTAATTTATCTGCCTAAATTTTATATCGATTTTGAAAATAAAGACGGTCGTGATGCCGGAAAAGATATTGCACTTGAAGTTGAAAGACTGAAAAAAGAAAACATCAACGGTATTGTACTTGATGTACGTGATGACGGTGGTGGATCTCTTTCTACAGTAGTTGATATTGCTGGTTTATTTATCGAAGAAGGACCAATTGTTCAGGTGAAATCTGCTGGTAAAAAGAAAGAAGTTTTATACGATAAAGATAAAAAAATCGAGTGGGACGGACCGTTAGTTATTATGGTAAACAGCTTCTCGGCTTCGGCATCAGAGATTTTGGCTGCTGCAATTCAGGATTACAAACGTGGCGTAATCATTGGAAGTAAACAAACTTACGGAAAAGGAACGGTACAAAATGTACTAGATCTAAACCAATTTGTTCGTAATGCAAACTATGGAGATTTAGGAGCGTTGAAAATTACAGGACAAAAGTTTTATAGAATAAACGGAGGTTCTACTCAATTAGAAGGTGTTCATAGTGATGTTGTTATGCCAGATCGTTATGCTTACTTAAAAATGGGTGAGAGAGATATTGACAATGCAATGCCTTGGGATAAAATTGATCCGGCAGATTATGCTACCTGGACTTCTAATGAAAACTTTAATAAAGCAATCTTAAATAGTAAAAACAGAATCGCTCAAAACGATCAGTTTAAATTGATTGAAGACAATGCAAAATGGATTGATATTAAGAACAAAGAAAACACATACAGCTTAAATATCAAAAGCTTTAAAGCTACTCAGGAACAAGTAGAAAATGAAGGTAAAAAATACAAACCAATCTCGGATTATAAAAATGATTTAGTGTTTAAATCATTGCCTTATGAAGATCTTGAAATGAAAAGCGATGCTGCATTAAAAGAGAAAAGAGACGTTTGGCATCAAGCTTTAGCTAAAGATGTTTATGTTGAAGAAGCATTAAACGTTTTGGATGATTTACAAACGAAAGGTCTTGTGAAAAATACAGTTTCTCCTAAAATGAAAAAAGATAAGCTGGTAAAATCTTAATTCGAAAGAAAATTAATTTGTTATTAAAACGCTCCATAATTTAATTTATGGAGCGTTTTTTTGTAAGTTTAATCCCGAAATAAAATTACGTTATATGAAATGGTTTATTGTGTTAAGTTTGGTTACCGTTGTATTTGTGTCTTGTAAAAAAGAAAGTACTGTCGAAGGAATAAGTGCTGATAAGAAATTAATTCAGGAAGAACCTGTTTCTCTTGTATCAAGTCAAAACACTGCCTATTCGACTTATTCTTTTGCTTATTTGCCGACTTCTACAACTAAACAAATTGTGAAACATCAATATTACACACTTTCTTATAATGAAAAATTTGAGCAGGCCGAATGGGTTGCGTATGAATTGAAGAAAGAGAATTTGATAAACAGAAATTATAAACGCCCTTATTTTATAGAAGATCCAAAAGTAACGACGGGTTCTGCAGATTGGAGAAATTATAAAAATTCGGGTTATGATAAAGGACATCTTTGCCCTGCAGCAGATATGGAATTTGATGAAAACGCTTATAATGATACTTTTTATACTTCGAACATTTCGCCTCAAAAACATGATTTTAATTCTGGTATATGGAACCGACTAGAACAGAAAACACGTTATTGGGCAGAAAAGTATAATGATATTTATGTAGTAACAGGCGGAATTTTGGATGATTCAGACAAAAAAATAGGGACAGAAAAAGTTGCTGTCCCTAAATGTTTTTATAAAATTATCTTAGCCAAATCTGGAAAGGAACACAAAGCAATTGCATTTTTGGTTCCAAATGAAGACAGCGATAAGTCACTTTATGATTTTGTAGTTACTATTGAAACATTAGAAAAAAGGACTGGAATTGATTTCTTTCCGAATTTGAAAAACTTAAAAAGCAGTCAAAACTTTTAGATCTGCAATTGTTGTAACTGGATTTTCTGCTTTAAAAACAAAACTTCCGGCAACCAAAACATCAGCTCCGGCTTCTACCAATTGTTTTGCATTTTTGTTTGTTACACCACCGTCAATTTCGATAAGTGTTGAAGCATTTTTGTGTGTAATTAAAGCTTTTAGCTTCTTTATTTTATCGTAAGTGTTTTCTATAAACGTTTGCCCGCCGAAGCCAGGATTTACGCTCATAACACAAACTAAATCAATATCGTTGATAACATCTTCAAGTAAGTCAATATTAGTATGAGGATTAATAGCTACTCCGGCTTTCATTCCTTCTGCTTTAATAGCTTGTAAAGTTCTATGTAAATGTGTGCAGGCCTCATAATGAACCGTTAAACCATTTGCTCCTAAATCGGCAAAAGTTTTAATATATCGGTCTGGATCAGTAATCATTAAATGCACATCAATATATTTTTTTGCATGCTTAGAAATAGCTTCTAAAACTGGCATTCCAAAGGAGATATTCGGAACAAAAACGCCATCCATAATATCAATATGAAACCAATCTGCCTGACTGTTATTAATCATTTCGATATCGCGCTGCAAATTAGCAAAGTCAGCGGCAAGTACAGAAGGTGCTATAAGTGTATTCTTCATTTTGTAGTTGTGTGTTGTTTTTTACAAAGATAAATTTTTTTGACCGCAAAGTTTTCTTTTGAACCATTAAGAGATTAAGAAAATTAAGTTTTTGCTTTAAATTGCTTCTGTAATAAGTTAATAAATTTTCTTCTTTATGAAACTTAATGCCTTAATGGTTCAAAAAAGAAAATAAAAAACTCCGGTAATCAGCCGGAGTTTCAATCATCAATCAAAAAACGAACAGTCAATCAAACTGTTGTTTGGGAGAAAATTCCAAATTATAAATTCCAAATCCCAATTTTAGTTGGAATTTGGAATTTTAAATATTGAAATTTAATATTGTTTATCCAAGATAAGTTTTAAGAATTTTACTTCTAGAAGTGTGTTTTAATCTACGGATTGCTTTTTCTTTAATCTGACGAACACGCTCACGAGTTAGGTCGAAAGTTTCTCCGATTTCTTCAAGAGTCATTGGGTGCTGATCGCCAAGACCAAAATACAAACGAACAACATCTGCCTCTCTTGGAGTCAATGTTTCTAAAGAACGCTCGATTTCAGTACGTAAAGATTCGTGGATTAATTCTCTGTCTGGGTTTGGAGATTCACCAGAACGTAAAACGTCGTAAAGGTTAGAATCTTCACCTTCAACAAGAGGTGCATCCATAGATAAGTGACGACCAGAGTTTTTCATAGACTCTTTTACGTCGTTTACAGTCATATCAAGTTCTTTTGCAATTTCCTCAGCAGAAGGCGGACGCTCGTTAGATTGCTCTAATAAAGCATACATTTTGTTGATTTTATTGATAGAACCAATTTTGTTTAATGGTAAACGAACAATACGTGATTGTTCTGCCAAAGCTTGAAGAATCGATTGACGAATCCACCATACAGCGTAAGAAATGAATTTGAAACCACGAGTTTCATCAAAACGTTGAGCCGCTTTAATTAAACCTAAGTTTCCTTCATTAATTAAATCGGGAAGTGTTAAACCTTGATTTTGATATTGTTTTGCCACAGATACTACGAAACGTAGGTTGGCTTTTGTTAATTTTTCTAATGCTCTTTGATCACCAGCCTTTATTCTTTGTGCTAATTCTACCTCTTCATCAGCGGTAATTAGGTCAACTTTTCCAATTTCTTGTAGATATTTGTCTAACGATGCAGTCTCACGATTGGTTACCTGCTTGGTAATTTTAAGTTGTCTCATGTTGTTGTCTCCCTATTTTTTTAAAGTGTACAAATAGTTATACGTAAGAAGTATTCAAAAAGTTACAATTAATTTAAAAATATTTTTAAAATTTATAAGTTACTCCAGATTGGATAGACAAACTATATGGTTTTGAGGCATTACCTTCATTAAAAGTGGTGAGATAATATTTGAAAATTGGATTAAAATCTAATTGAATTTTTTCTGTTAGTTTGTAGTTTAAGCCTAATCCTAGATTATAAGACAAATTGGTTTCAGATATACTTTTAACTTTACCAATCTGCTTGTTTTTTATTTTGTCAGATGAAAGAAATAGTTTATTATCATCTAATATTAAAATACTAAATCCTGTAAAAACTTCTATGCCAAATGGGCTTTCGTCTTTTTTTAAGGCATAATTAAATTCCAAAGGCATTTCGTAATACGATAACTTCTGCTCTAAATCTACCGGTCCCGAATTTTTAAACTCGTTATTAATCATTTCGCTGGAATAATATTTTAGTGTAATATTATTGTAGTTCGTTATTAATTGGTTTTGATCTAAACTTGTTGTGATTTTTAAATTTATTTTAGAAACTCCAACTCTAAATCCCAGCTTGTTATACATCGATTTAAAATAAAATCCATAATGTGAAGTTATCGGATGACCTTTAGACCTATTGGAAAGAATCGGGTTTACCATAGATTGATTGGATAAAGAACCAAAAAGGGCAGGTCCATAAAATGCAGAAACGCTATATTCTGCATCAGAACTTTCTTTTTGTTGCGGATAATCTCTTTTTACATATTCTCGTTTTGGAGTTGTCTGCCTTTTTGGTTTTTCGACTGCGCTGTCTTTTTCGGTAACTTTTATTTCTTCGGTAATAGAAGGAAGGATTTTATCGCTTTTACCGATTTCTTTAGAAAAAATTTTGTCATTAATTGAATCAGTTGCTTTAGTTGCTGGAAATGGAGTTGATTTTTTTGGCTTATTTAGAGGTTTCTTTTTATTGATTTTGTTTTTATTTATTGGAGCTTTGTATGGCTTTTTTGTTGTTTTTGCAATTTTAGGAAATGACGTTTTATGGGTCGTGGTTGTTTGTTTCTTTTTTACAATGACTTTGTATTTTTTAACCACTTCATATTCTTCATATTCATCTGTAGAAAGAATTAATTTTTTAGACTCTTTTATAAGTTTCTCGGTTCGGCTTTTTTTAATTGTTGTTGTTTCTGTAGATTGTTCTTCTGTACCTTTTGTGTTTGTTTTGGTTTTAGAAACAGCCACTTTTGAAGTTGTATTTGTTATAGAAACTTTTGATGGATTTTGCTGTGTTGTAATTTGTTTTTGTTTGTCGTTTGATAAGTTGTCTTTTTCTTGATCAAATTCTATAAAAAAGAAAGCAGACGTTAAGACGACAGCGGTTAATAGGCTAGGAATAAGCCAGAATAAAATTCTTCTTTTTCTTTTTTTGTTTAGATCGCTTTCTATTGAGGCCCACAACTTATCGCTTGGCTTTTTATCCAAAAGCGCCAGTTTATCTTTGATAGTTGTGCCAATTTCGTTTCTATTTTCCATGGTTGACTTGGTAATTATGGAATGTTTTTTTTGATGTAATTTTTTCCTTTAATATTAATTTTGCCCTGTAAAGATTAGATTTTGAAGTGCTTTCGGTTATAGAAAGCATCGATGCGATTTCTTTATGTGAGAACTCATCCAATTCGTATAAACTAAATACTAAGCGATATTGATGCGGGAGTTCTTGTACTAATGACAATATATAATCGAGTGAAAAATCTATTTCGCTGTCATCAATAAAAACATCCTGAGTAATATCATCCTTTATTGGGGTTAAAAAACTCGAATTTTTATACCGGGCAATCGCCTTATTTATGGTTATTCGTTTTATCCAGCCTTCAAAACTTCCTGTTCCCTTAAAGTTTTTTATACTCGTAAATATTTCAATAAAAGCATCATGAAGATTATCTTCAGCCTCAGCATCATTAGGGCAATACTTGAGGCTTAAAACAAAAAGAGTTTTATAATATAAATTATAAAGTTCTTCCTGAGATTTCCGGTTTTGCCGAACGCATCCTTTTATTAATTGATCTTGATTCAAAAATGAATGATTTTAGATGTTTTTAAATGTATAAAATTGTAAGCGGATTATTATAGGTAATATTAAAAGTATCTTATCGCTCTGGCTTTGACGGTGTTTTTTGCTGGTATTTTTGGTGTTGAAACTTTTTCGCCTGTTTCAAACAAAATTGTTGATACCGCAGCTTCGTTTATTTCTGTAGAACTCCAATAATTTGAGTTAGTCAAATTTTCTAAATTATTTAAATACAGATTTTTGTGGATTAATTCCAATTCTTCTGAAGAAGGTAAAAACCAGTCTGCACTTTGTTCCTGAATATATCTTACAGCATATTTAGCCAATAGACTTCCGTCATTTGCAGGATTGCAAATTGCAGGATTTTTATAATAATTTACCAGGCTGTCATGGTATCGTAAGATTTGTGCAGTATTGTAAGCACCTCTTCCTATTTCTGAGTTTCTGGCTTTTGTTATGGCGGAACTTGCGCATCCCCATTCTGATGATTTTAAATCGTTTGAAGCGGCTTCTATATATCTCCAGCCATTAGTATATTCTCCTTTGTCGTAAAAAATGGTTCCTTTAGACGGACCTTTATCGCCAACTTTATAAACAATTCTCGATTCTATAATCTGCTCTAACAAAATATTTTTAGGAAGCGTTTTTATAATCATTTCGGGACCATTAAGTTCCATAGCGTTATCCATATTCCAATATTTGCCAACTTCAGAAGTGTCATCTAAATTTATATTAAGGTGTAGTTTATCATCAACCATTAAAAAGAACCAAGTACCGTGATACTTTTTATTGTTATAGTAAAAAGTAAGAAATCCTCCAGTACTTATCTGAAAAATACCGCTGTAATAAGTATTATCTCCATTTTCAGAATATTTAACTTTCCAAAAAATAGATTTAATTTCGAATGGAGAAACAAAAGCATCCGTAAAAGTTCTTATAATATCATCTCTTGTGCAATTGTTTAATGCTATATTTAATTCAGAATTGTTGTTGACAGTATAGGTCGTATTGTCTGCTAAAACAGTCTTTATAGGAAAACTGATACTGAGTGATTCCTCTTCGGGAAGATTGGACAAGAGCTGACTGAATTGGGCATCGCTTTTAACATTTGCAGAACCAATTGGGCGGAGTTCGCTGTCGTATTTTACAAGACTTAAAGGATAAATGATTTCGACGCATGGCGGTTCTTCACCTGCTGATACTTCATTTGCTGTTGCCTTTTTTAGAGTTTGGTATAATTCAGATTTTTTTTCAAATATTGCACCGTGGTTTTTTAAATTTTCGGCACTAAAAAGGCGTGCGTTATCATCAAAATCAGTGCATCCTGCTATTAAAAACAATAAAAATAAAAGGAAGAGAGAAATTGTTTTATGTGCTGGATGTTTCATTGTAATGACTTTTATAGTTTGCTATCATTTAATAGTCTAAAAAAGCCAAAAAGGTTGCGTTTTAAATTCAAAAAAAAACCCCCAATTCATTTAGTTGAATTAGGATTTAAAATTTTAATTTAAAGTTGCATCTTTTACATCAATAATTTCTTTTATAAAAACAGGTTTACCACTTGCGGAAAAACCTTCTAAAGTAACTTCAAATTTTCCTGAAACATCAGAAGTATAAAACTGAATGTCTGAATTTATTTTGCTTAAATCTGCATTCGGAAGCCACAAAAGCTGATGTCTGTAATCAGGAATTCTGGAGTTCTTATTATTGGAATAATCTGGCTGAAAATATTCTTTTTTAGGCTGCGGTCTCAAAATTTCAGGTTTTATTAGAAAATTACCTTTAAGATTTGTTTCGTAATCGCCATTTTTGGTTGTAAAACAAATTAATCCGTTAAATGATTTTGCACCATAATAATAAAGTCCTTTTACAACATTTACTTTGTAAAGATTTTTTGGGCTCGAAGCAAAAAACTCATTAAGATTTTCCAATATTAAACCATCTACAGTAACTAGTGGAGGCAATACAGATTCATAATTTTCATCATAATCGTAAACTTGTATTTCATAGTTATTATTTGTTTTCTTATAAATTACACCGCTTACGACTTCGGTAATAGTTTCCTGCACTGTCGGGAATCTTGTAAAATCGTCAAATACATATTCTTTAGATAACGCACCATAAAAAGGAATAAGTTTGACAGGAGTAATTAAACTATCTTTTTTTATGTTGTAGTACGCATTTTCTACTTGACTTGAAATCAGTCTTTCTGTTATAATACTATTAGATGCTGCAGTAAGCTGAAAATTAGAAAATGCAAGATTAGATAAATCAATTTGTTTGGCTTTGTTTACTTCAATAGTATAATCTGCTTTGTTTTCGTCAAGAATTTGAACGATGATGTTTGCTCCCGGGTTTGCTTTTTCCAGATTGAAATTAAACCTGCCTTGTTCATCTGTTTTGGTTATTTTTAGATCGCTATTTTTTCCAACAATCGAAAGTGCTATTTTTTTATTTTGTATGTTTCCCACTGCAGATGCTATTCTACCGGATATAATTTCGCCTCGCAATTCTGGCAAAACAAAATTTATGTTGTTAATAGGAGTATTAAAAGCTTTGTTTTGATTTGTTAATTGATAATCCTTAAAAGATGTTTTGTTTTGAGTAAGGAAACCATCTGCTTTTCTCACAGATACTGCATAATTTCCTTTTAAGAAATCATCAGAAGCTGTTTTAACTTTCAGCTCAACCGGAGTTCGATTGTTAAATGTCTTCGTTTGAAAACCAAATGAAATATTATTATCCGTTACAGGTTCAGAAACTGTTATTCCGTTTTGAGAACTTGCTGTAGTAAGCTTTTCCTGATATGGATTTATGATGTAAATATCGGTTGTGAAATATTCGTCAGCATTTTTATTTAGCATCCAGTTTGTGTAACCTACAATTTTGTAAGTGCCGGTTTCTAAAGTAGTGGGAATAAAAAAATCGCCGTTTCCACTTCCGTTTTCAAGAAACAATTTATGGGTAAAAACAACTTTTTTATTACTGTCAATAAGTTCAAAATAGGAAACTTTGCTATATTTTGTCGGAACATTAGTTATTTTGTTAATGCAAAATATCTTGTATAGCAAAGTTTCTCCTGTTAGGTAAGAATTGGTGTTTGTAGTGATAAAAACCGATTCGTTTAGGTTTTTATCAATTTCATTCAATTCTACCAAAGCAGTATTGCTCTGAGCAAAAATAATCTGCTGACAGCTTAACAATAAAGTTAAGACTGCTATATGTTTTAATCTATCCAAAATGATGGTTTTATATTTGATGAAAAAGAGGTGCAATCGCCGCATTCTATAGGATATAATAAATAAGATGGGCTGTCATTTGGGAAAAAGACTCTTATCCTTTTAGTAATCAAATCTACAATTACATCATTCTGACAAGATGGCCCTATAGTATTAGCGCAATAAGTATAATAATAATCAGCAATTTCGATTTCTGGAATTTCAGCAGGACAATAATATTGGTATTCTGGAAGTCTCGTATTAGGGAAAAGATCCGTAAAATTAAAAAACAATCGTTTTTCAGAATAAGAACTTACATTAAAAAAACCCATTACCTTTTCGCCGGGATTATCAACTGATTTAATATTTCCAGAAAGAAAACCTGGTTGTGTTTGTGATAAGATACTTCCGGAATTTGATATTGTTTTTAATGTTTCGTAAAAAGTATGTGCGGCAAAACTTTCAACATATTGTTTTACCAATATACTGTATCTGCTTCTAATAAAGTTATCTGAACTGCTAATGAATCTAACCGGGAAATTACTCACTTTATCTTCAGTCAAATCGCTCGTATTTGTTGTAAGTAGCTCATTTGATTTTCTGCTTGTAAAGCAAATACGGGCTTCTTCTGTTCTTGGTACAAATGTTATCCTTCTGCCATTTGCTACAGCTTTTTCGCTATACCATTTTGGAGCCACGATTTTAGATGTTTCTTCGTACTCATAGCGGTAATATTTGGATGTGTTTGTAGGATCTGTGCTATTGACTGTTATTTCTACTCCGAGAACATTATTTTTTGTAACAGCTGCGGCTTGTAAGCTTTCTATAGAAGTTTGGGTTGTTAATATTTCTGGAGTTGAAAGATAAGTTCTCCCATTTTTAGTAAGAACATGCAATTGATATTTTCTACCTGCAACAGCTTGAAATTGGATTTTGGAAATATATGAGCCGTTACTTTCTACAAACTCATATGTATTGCCAGCATCGTCACTAACATATACAATTGCTTGTGTTTCCGTTTTCGGAGCGCTTTCTTCAAGTGCATAAGATCTTGAAAGTTTTATTTCATGATATTTATAATCGTTTGTGATCATTGCTTCTATCACAATAATATCTTCATAGCCATTAGTTTGATAATTGTATGGCGTTGTACACCCAAATACAGATGTGAGGAATAATGCGGAAAGGAATCTATATAGTAAGATTTTTTTCATAATCTTTTAAAATTTAAAATTATAAGTAATTGTTGGAATCGGAACGGCAAAAATTGAAGTCTGATACGCTTTTATCTGCCCATTTTGCGTTACAAAAAAGATCGAATACGGATTGTTTCTGCCTAATACATTGTATACTGAAATGTTCCAAAAGCTATGCGTTAATTTTTTTATTTTATGATTTCCTTCAATATTTATTCCTATATCTAGTCTGTAATAATCTGGAATTCTAAATTTGTTTCTGTCACTGTAAAGCGTGTATTCGGCGCCATTATAAACATATTTACCTATCGGATATGTTACAGGTCTTCCGGTCTGGTAAACAAAATTAGATGAAAAACTGTAACGATGTGTAAATTTATAATTCATTACAATGCTCACATCGTGAGGTTTGTCGAAATTTGTAGGGAAATAATCGCCGTTATTTACTTTCTCATCGTTAAATTGACTGTCTAGTTTTATAAATGCTCTAGAATACGTGTAACCAATCCATCCGTTAAGTCTTCCGTTAGGTTTTTTTAATAAAAATTCTACTCCGTACGATTTTCCTTCACCCTGAAGTAATTCTGTTTCTAAATCCTGGTTTAAGATTATATTGGCTCCTACTTTATAATCTAAAATATTTTTAGATGTTTTGTAATAACCTTCCAGACTTAACTCAATATCTTTATCATCTAGCTTTTTGAAAAGACCAAGCGAATATTGCAAACCGCTTTCGGGCTTTACATTCAAATCAGATAATTTCCAAGTATCTGTAGGTGCCTGAGTAGTATTGTTTGATAATAAATGAAGATATTGAAAGTTTTTATCGAAACCAGCTTTGATAAAGAAATTTTCATCAACAATATAACGCAAACCAATTCTAGGTTCAAAACCTCCAGAAGTATTAATTACTTTATTGTTGGCATACGTTTTTTCTTCAACTACTGTAGAAGGTGTTTTTGGAAAGCCATCATCATATATTTTTTGAGTTGACGGCCCTAAAGCTGCATACAAAGAATATCGGGCTCCTACATCAAGCAGTAATTTTTCTGTAATTTCAAATTTATCAGAAAAAAATATCGCCGATTCTAAACCTTTTTCGATGTCTAATTTTAAAGGATCTACAATAGAAGATGATCCGTTTGGATTTATTTCTCCCGGATTAACTTTGTATAATTTACTTTGAACTCCGTAAGTAAACTTATGTTTTTCTTTAAAAGCCGTATTAAATTTTAAACTAGCCTGAGTTTCGTCTATTTTATATTTGTAAACAAAAGATTCAGGGTTTGTCGAGTCATAGTTAATGCTAAATTTATATTCACTGTTGGTAACATTAAATTCGCTACTGGTTTTTTCGCTGTAAGCGTGTTTCCATTTTAGCGAAATAAGTCTGTTGCTGTATTGATAAAGTGAGTCTGGAGTAATGCTGTACTTGTCTTTGCTGTAATACGCAGTTCCTTCAACAGAATTGTTTTTGTTTATTTTGTGCGTGTATTTGGCAAACAAATCATAAAAAGAAGCCTCACTGTTTTTTAGATCTTCATCATCAAGACTTTTTAAGATCCAATCAGAATATGTGGCTCTTCCACCAACCAATAAACTCGCTTTGCCTTTTACAACAGGAATTGATGCCGTTAGATTGCTTGTTACGGGCCCGACACCACCTTCTCCAGTGAACTTTTCTGTATTTCCATTTTTAGAAATAATATCAAAAACAGAAGATAATCTACCTCCAAATTCCGATGGAATACCGCCTTTGTAAATGTCTACTTTGTTGATTGTGTATGGATTAATAGAAGAGAAAAAACCAAATAGGTGAGTAGGATTGTATATTGTTGCGTTGTCTAACAGAACCAAGTTTTGATCTTCTTTTCCGCCTCGAACGCTAAATCCAGATGATCCTTCACCTGCAGTTTTTATTCCAGGAATGGTTAAGGCAACTTTTAGAATATCTCTCTCTCCTAAAACCAAGGGAATATTTTTAATTCCTTCTGCTTCAATTGTTGTTACGCCCGTAATGGCAGTCCTAACATTTTGAGTGCTTTTTCCTTTTACAACAACTTCATTAAGCTGGTTTATTTTTTCAACAATAGAAAAATCTAAAGTTCCGTTGCTGTAAATCATTATTTTTCTAGAAGTATTTCTGTAAATTAGAGATTCAACTTCAATGGTACTTATTCCCGTTGGAAGTTTTAAACTATAAAAACCAGTCGCATCGGTTATTGTACTAGCCGTTGTGTTTTTTGCTTTCACTGTAATGTCTGCCAAAGGCTTGTCATCTTTTAAGTCTGTAATATGACCAGAAAGAGTATAATAATCAATATCAGAATCTATTTCTTCTTTACCAATTAATGCTATTGAAGCATCTGGAGTGTTTGCTTTTCCTTTTGTGACCGAATCGTATTGTTTGAAGAAGATTGGTGTTTTACCATTCTTAGTATCCGCTGCATTTTTAACCGGATACTTGTTGTAAATAATACTGTTTTTGGTGAAGATGATCTTATTTTTATCAATAAAAAAATTAAGATCAGTTTCTTTAAAAATTTTAGACAGTACTTCTTCTATTGTTTTGTTAGAAAACGTTCCGGAAATTAAAACCTTATTATCAAACCATTCGTCTTGAAAATAAAATTTAAAATTTGTAGAAGCTTCAATTTTCTTTAAAACTTCAATTTGTGTAATGTTACTGTAACTAATGCTAATTGTGGATTTTTGGTCTTGCGAATACATCAATTGATTTAAACCAAAAAATAATAAAATAATAGTAAAAATTCTCATTTGGATGATTTTCTAGAGATTAAAATTGTTAATGTATTTCATTAGACTTTTCATAAATAATCCAGGATCATCCTTTCTCAAATTTCTATTCATAAAAAAGAAATCGTTTATTTTTCTTTTTTTGTCAGGATACAATTTTATGATTTCTTTTTTGTCATTTACTAATGTAAATTTGTTGTCTTTTAATAGTATAAAATCGTATTTCTGCACAAATTCAATTAGAAAAAGATTGTCTTTAAGAACATTTTTTTTCTCTTTGTAATATTTTATATAGAGTATTGAGTTTTCTCCAGTAAGAGTTTCTTCATAATAACCAGGTTTGTATCCAGCAGGTAATTCTTTTAGATTAACAAATTTTTCATTCCCAATTTTAAAGAAAGTAACGGTTTCCTTGATAAGATTGCTTTGCGTATGATTTGTTTCGTTGTATGGTCTTATAATCGCTTCGTCAGCATAGATATCATATTTCAAATCTATATTATAGTAATTTTGACCATTGTAGTTAATGCTGCCATTCTTAAACTGATCAGAGATATAATAACGGTTCTGACCTTCGACAGTTTTATCAAAATTGAAATGTGCAGGTCCATTTTTGAAGTCGAGAGACTCTACACCTAAGTTTTTATCAAACCAATTATAGGTTGAAATTTCATTGTTGTTTTGACTATAAATGCTTTGAAAGCTTAGGAATAATCCAAATAAAATTATAAAATATGGTTTTTTTTGAAGTTTTTTCAAAGGATTGGTGGTTTTAATGTTTTTGGTTGGTGGCTTCAAAAATATTAAAAAAATGTTATAAAAATCATAAAAACCCGATAAAATGTAGTTTATTAATATAAGCTTAAACGAAAAACCCCAATTCAAACAAATGAATTGGGGTTTTCTATGAATAAACCTTTAGTAAACTAAGATCTGATTACTCTTTTTTGTCCTCACGTGGAGGTCTTTGTAAAAGTGCTTTTCTTGACACTTTTTCTTTTTTAGTTTTAGGGTCAACTCCTAAGTATTTCACTTGGAAAACGTCTCCCATATTAACTACGTCAGTAACATTTTCAGTACGTTCCCAAGCTAACTCAGATACGTGAAGTAATACTTCGTTTCCAGGTGCAGAAGTGTATTCTACTACAGCTCCAAAATCAAGCATTTTGATTACTTTAACTTCGTAAGCTTCTCCCATTTGTGGTTTGAAAGTGATTGACTTAATTTTAGCCAATACTGCTTCAATTCCAGCCGGATCTGTACCTAAGATTTCGATAACACCTTGCTCATCAACTTCGTTGATTACAATAGTTGTTCCAGTAGCTTTTTGTAATTCCTGAATTACTTTTCCTCCAGGTCCAATTAATGCTCCAATAAAGTTTCCAGGAATAGTTCTGGTAATGATTTTTGGTGCATGTGCTTTTACATCAGCTCTTGGTGCAGCAATAGTTTCAGTTAATTTACCTAAAATGTGCATACGTCCGTCACGAGCTTGGTTAAGGGCTTGTTCCATGATATCGTAACGTAATCCGTCAATTTTGATATCCATTTGGCAAGCAGTAATACCATCAGCAGTACCAGTTACTTTAAAGTCCATATCTCCTAAGTGATCTTCATCACCAAGAATATCAGACAATACAGCAAATTTCTCACCGTCAGTAATTAATCCCATAGCAATACCAGAAACTGGTTTTACCATTTGAACTCCAGCATCCATAAGAGCCATTGTTCCAGCACAAACTGTTGCCATAGAAGAAGAACCATTAGATTCTAAAACTTCAGAAACAACACGAATTGTATAAGGACAATCTGCAGGAATCATATTTTTTAATGCTCTTTGAGCTAAGTTACCGTGACCAACTTCTCTTCTTGAAGTTCCTCTTAATGGTTTTGCTTCACCAGTAGAGAAAGGAGGGAAGTTATAGTGTAAGTAGAATTTCTCTTCACCTTGTTCAGATGGAGAATCAATTTGGTTAGCTTCTCTAGAAGTTCCTAAAGTTACCGTAGCCAATGCTTGAGTTTCTCCACGTGTAAATAAAGAAGAACCGTGTACTCTTGGTAAATAATCAGTTTCACACCAGATTGGTCTGATGTCTGTAGTTTTTCTACCGTCAAGACGTACTCCTAATTCTAATACTACATTACGAACAGCTTCTTTGTTTGTTTTGTAGAAATATTTAGAAACTAAATCACCGTCAGCAGCTAATTCTTCTTCAGTAAATAAAGCTTTAACTTCTTCTTTTACTTCAGCAAATGCAGCGCCTCTTTCGTGTTTAGCAGAACCAACTTTTGCAATGGCATAAATTTTATCGTATGCTGCAGCTTTTACTTTTTTGTAAATTTCTTCGTTTTCTTTCTCACCTTCGTAAGTACGAATTTCTTTTTTACCAAAAGCAGCTTGTAAACGTAATTGCGCCTGAATTTGAACTTTAATAGCTTCGTGAGCAAATTTAATAGCTTCGATCATTTCAGCTTCTGAAATTTCTTTCATCTCACCTTCAACCATTGCTACAGAATCCATAGAAGCACCGATCATCATGTCGATATCTGATTTTTCTAAATCTTCTCTGCTTGGGTTGATTACTAATTTTCCGTCGATACGCGCAACACGTACTTCAGAAATTAAGTTGTAAAATGGAATATCTGAAACTGCTAATGCTGCAGAGGCAGCTAAACCAGCAAGTGCGTCTGGCATAACAGTTTCGTCATGAGACATTAATTGAATCATAACTTGAGTTTCTGCATGGTAATCGTCTGGGAAAAGCGGACGTAAAACACGGTCTACTAATCTCATTGTTAACACCTCGCTGTCGCTAGGACGTGCTTCTCTTTTGAAGAAACCACCTGGGAAACGACCAGCTGCTGCAAATTTTTCGCGATAATCTACCGTTAATGGTAAAAAGTCTACCGCTGGGTTAGAAGTACGTGCTGAAACTGCTGTTGCAAGTATCATCGTATCTCCCATTCTTACTACTACAGAACCATCAGCTTGTTTTGCTAAACGTCCTGTCTCGATTGTGATGCTTCTGCCATCACCTAAATCGATTTTTTCTACAAATAATTGTGGAATCATAATTTTTTTCCTTTTTGATTATACAATGGGTTTTAGTTGTGTTGTAGTGTTGTTGTGTGTAGTTGTTGTATTCTAAAACCCAATGAAAAACCAAACTTTTTTTAATGCCAATATCAATTTCAAAAATCAATATTAATGTGTTTGTAAATTTAAAATCTAAATCTGATGTCTAAAATTTTAAATAAAAAAAGAGGCACTTTCGCACCTCTTTTCTATATTGATTATTTTCTGATATTCAATACTTTGATAATCTCACGATATCTGTTGATTTCTTTTTTCTTCAAGTAATCCAACAAAGCTCTTCTTTTACCTACTAATAGTACAAGAGAACGCTCAGTGTTGTAATCGTGACGATTTTTTTTCAAGTGCTCAGTTAAGTGTGAAATTCTGTAAGTGAACAATGCAATTTGAGATTCTGCTTTTCCAGTGTTTGTTGCTTCACCGTGTTGTGCAAAAATCTCTTCTTTTTTTTCTTTAGTTAAATACATTCCAATATTATTTAATGATTTTTATGTATGTCATACATCTTTTGTAAGACGGGTGCAAAAATACATCTTTTTTCCGAAAAAATAAATTTAAAGATTGAAAATTTTAAAGATTATGTAATTTCAACTCAAAATAATACTTTTTTAATGATTTGATTGTGTTTTTTTATGCATTTGCTTCTGTGCCAGAGACGAATACGAATATTTTACATTGTTCTCGTCAATGCTTGTTCCGGATAATAAAACACCTTTATCATAATTTTCAGTAAAAGTAATTTTAAGAACTGTATCATTTTCCTGCCAGATACCTTGTTTTAATCCATTTTTAAGAACACCTTTTTCTGTAACAAAATTTTCAGTTCCTTCATATTCCCCGTTTCCATCCGTTACAACTTGTTCTTTGTCTTTATTCCAAAAATTTAGAATTAAAGTTTGAACAGTTTTAGTTTTAGGATTCCAAACATTCTGTTTCTCAGATTTTTTGCTTTGGTTTTCGTACCAGTTTATTTCTTTACCTTCTTTATGGTCTTCTTTGAAGTTTATAACAGATTCTTTTGAACCGTTTTTAAAATAGTAGATAAACTCGCCGTCTTTCTTCAAAATATCCTTGTCTAACGTACAGCCAGTCATTCTCTTTCTTCCATTTTTATAGAAGTCAGTCACAACATAGCGAACACTTTGTTGAGAGTAATTTGTAATTACTCTTGTGTAAATTTGATTTTCAGGTTTACATTCGCGGTTTAAAGAGTCTAAAAAGATTTTTTTAGACACCATATTAATTTGCGCAGACAGATGAACTGAAATTAGGAAAAGCAAAAATAGGAAGATGTTTCTTTTCATTCAGTTCTATTTTTTCTATTAAAAATAGTTCTTCTAGAATAATTTAGCAACTTCTTGATTTACAAATTCTAAAAATCTTTCGTCAGCTTCAGTAAAAGGATCAATTACGTGGCTGTCAATATCAATCTGACCGATGTTTTTTCCGTCAACAAATAAAGGAACAACGATTTCAGATTTTACTGTAAAACTGCAGGCAATATAATTATCTTGCGCATTAACATCCGGGACTACAAAATTAGCATTGCTTTCTGCAACCTGTCCGCAGATTCCTTTTCCAAAAGGAATTACTGTATGATCTGTTTCGGCACCTACATAAGGTCCTAAATGTAAAGTCTTAGTTTCGTGATTAGCAAAATAAAAACCAACCCAGTTATAATATTCTATATTTTCGCTTAATAACTGGCAGATTGCCAATAATTTTTCGTCTCTAACAATAGTAGTATCAGAAACAATAGCGCTTATCTTTGGTTGTAATTCTTGAAATGTCATGATGTAAAAATTTTATACAAAAGTATTTAAAGCTGAAGTCAAAAAAACATAAATTTGAAAAAAAAATTCACTTGAAAAAATATTTAATACAATTTAAACCCTTCTTAATTTTTATAAGCACTTTTTTTGCGGCTTATATTGCGCTTACAGTAGTTTATAAGATTTATTTAAATTGTTTTGAAGTTAATGAAGCGGATGGAATAACTGTAATGGTAAGCCGGAATGTAGAACAACTCATGCATTGGTTTAATTATGATGTCAAAGTTCAGAAAAACGAATCAAATGCTTGGTTCGATATTATATTCAACGGTCAGAGTTGGGCTCGTATTATTGAAGGCTGTAATGCTGTAAGTGTCATTATTTTATTTATTGCTTTTGTCCTTGCCTTTTCTGGAAAACTAAAAACAACCTTACTTTTTGTTCTTTTTGGAATTTTCTCTATTTATGTTTTAAATGTGGTTCGAATTGCTTTACTGACCGTGCTGGTATCTCATTTTCCAGAAAACACCCATTTTTTGCACGGTGTTGTCTTTCCGCTGATTATTTATGGTTACGTTTTTCTTTTGTGGATTATTTGGGTAAACAAATTCTCAAAATATGCTAAATAAGATAAAAGAGAATAAATCAAAAATTCTAATTACCATTATTGTCGTATTATGTTTTGGTGTTGTCAGGGCGTTTGAAAATCAATTGTTCTACGATCCTTTCCTGGATTATTTTGAATCTGATTTTTTAAACCGGCCTTTTCCGGAAGTAAATATTTTCAGTCTTTTCTGCGGACTTTTACTTCGATACATTTTAAATTCGGTTTTATCGCTGTTGTTGATTTATACATTATTTAAGGACAAAGAAATTTTAAAATTCACTACCTATTTATATGTTGTTTTTCTATTTCTGCTTTTAGGAATGTTTTTTATTATTCTAAAATGTTTTCCAGATGCGAGCTGGCTTCTTTTTTATGTTAGAAGATTTATCATTCAGCCCATATTTGTGCTGTTATTTATTCCCGCATTTTATTATCAGTTGCAGCATTCTAAAAAATAACATTTTATTTAACCTTTATTTCAAGTCTTTTAAATAGTTTTGCAGTATGAATTTAAAAAAGTGCACAGGATTATTTCTAGCGTTCCTATTGTTGGTTTCCAACATTGGGTTTGCTTTTGATGTGCATTATTGCGGCGGAAAAATAGCTTCGATATCTTTAAATACTACAGTTTCGGGATCTCCAGAAAAAAAATGTTGTGGTGCTTCCGAAAAAAAATCATCTTGCTGTAAAGACAAAGTGGTACATCTGGAAAAAAAATCAGATAATGCTACACTCAAGTTTTTCTTTTTTCAATTTGCATTTCCTGCCGTAATTCAGGAATACAAACCAATTGCTTTTTTATCAGTTCCAAACTTCAAAAGCAGACAGATCATTTCGTATTATTCAGATGCGAATGCGCCCCCCTTATTCAAATTATACAATCAATACATTTTTTATTCCTGATTTTAATGTTTAGAATCAAGCTGTTATAGCTTGTATTTTACTGTTTGCCTGTTTCTTGTCTGAAACTCTCAAAAACAGTTTCTAATTCACATTAAAATCAATTTTTTATGCAAAAAAATATCATGCTTTTAGTAATGATTTTGCTTTCCGTTTCTGTCTTTTCACAAGAAGATTTAGAGGAAGTAAAAGTCACTAAAAAGCAAAAAGGAATTAAAAAATCTTATACCCTAACCGCCAATACCTCAGTAATTACAAGTAAAGAATTATTGAAAGCCGCTTGTTGTAATCTGGCAGAAAGTTTTGAGACAAATCCGTCTATAGATGTCAATTTTTCTGATGCCTTAACCGGAACAAAACAAATAAAAATGCTCGGTTTAACGAGTCCATATTTAATGATTACCGAGGAAAATATTCCTTCGGTTCGAGGCGCTTCTCAGGCATACGGATTATCATTTACACCTGGAACCTGGATTGAAAGTGTTCAGATAACTAAAGGCGCCGGAAGTGTTATTAATGGTTATGAAAGCATTTCGGGACAAATTAATACCGAACTCTTAAAACCTTTAAACGACATTCCATTCTTTTTGAACGCCTACGGTTCAACCGATTCACGTTTTGAATTAAATACTCATTTTAATAAAAAATTATCCGATAAATGGGCAACGAGTTTGTTTCTTCACGGAAATACTCGCGTAGCAAAAAACGACATGAACAACGACGGATTTTTGGATAATCCGTTAGGAAAACAAGTCAATATTTTAAACCGATATCAATATTACGATCCGGAAAGCGGTTTAGTTAGTTTTATCAATTTCAGGTATATGAATGATAAAAAACAAACTGGCGAAGTAGATTTTGATAAAGACAGAGATAAGGGAACGACCAATTATTGGGGCTCAGAAATCAATACAGAACGTTTTGATGTTTCTACAAAAATCGGCTATGTTTTTCCCGATATGCCTTTTCAAAGTATTGGTTTTCAAAATGCTTTCAATAGTCATAAGCAAGATTCGTATTACGGTTTAAATCAATATGATATTAAGCAAAATAGCTTTTATTCGAATTTAATATTCAATTCGATTATCAATAACACGATGCACAAATTTACAACCGGACTAAATTTTACGTACGATCAATATCAGGAATTTGTAAACGTAAACGATTACAGCAGAATTGATAATTCGATTGGAGCATTCTTTGAATATACTTATGACAATACCGATAATTTTAGTTTAATATTAGGAGGAAGGGTAGATAATCATAACAGGCTTGGATTTTTTGTAACGCCACGTTTGCACATGCGATATAATCCATGGAAAAATGGGGTTCTTCGTTTTTCTGCCGGAAGAGGAAAACGTTCGGCGAATATTTTTGCCGAAAACCAACAGCTTTTTGCAAGTTCAAGAACTTTTTCGATTTTAGATAATAATGGAAAAATTTATGGTTTGAATCCTGAAATTGCATGGAATTATGGCGTTAGCTTTTCGCAGAAATTTAAAATTTTTAATAAAAATGCAGAAGCAGGTTTTGATGTCTACCGAACTGATTTTCAAAATCAAGCCGTTGTAGATTTGATGCAAAGTCCACAGGAAGTTTTATTTTATAATTTAAAAGGAAATTCTTTTGCAAACAGTTTGCAGATTGAATTTAATTACGAACTAATTCATAATCTAAATCTGAGAACGGCTTATAAATATTACGACATTCAAACCGATTATTTGCGCGGTACTTTTCAGCGCCCGTTACAGGCGAAACATCGTTTTTTAGGAAATTTAGAATATGAAACGGCTCTAAATGACGATAAACAATGGAAGTTTGATTATACATTTAATTGGTCTGGAAAACAACAATTGCCTTATACGGCATCAAATCCTGTGGAAGATCAATTTCCTGATTTTTCGCCCTCTTATGCAGTTATGAATTTTCAGGTAACAAGAGTTTTTTCTCCAGTTTTTGAAGTTTATATAGGTGGAGAAAACATTGGAAATTACAAACAGAAAAAAGCAATTTTGGGTGCAGAAGATCCGTTTGGTCCTAACTTTGATGCTTCAATAGCATACGCTCCAATATTTGGGCAGATGTATTATGCCGGGTTAAGATTTAAAATAAAATAAGTTAACATATCAAATTTAATAGCAATAGCAATAACAAATTTTTAAACATTAATAATTTATAAAAATGAAAAAAATAATTTTAATAATACTAGTAACTTTTGTTGGTTTTTCAGCTCAGGCACAAGCTAAAAAAAGTAAGAATTTAAAATATACAACAGAGGTAAATGGTAATTGCGAGCAATGTAAAAAACGTATCGAAAAAGCTGCTTTTGGAGTTCCGGGCGTTAAGACTGCCAATTGGGACATAACTTCACACCAATTGACGGTAATTTTAAATGAAGAAAAATCATCGACAGCAGACTTGAATAATGCGATTGCAAAAGTAGGACATGATACTAAAGAAGTTAAAGCGGCCGAAGCAGATTATGACAATTTGCATACTTGCTGCAAGTACGTTAGAGAGTAATATTTTTTGAAGCCCAAGGTAATATTTGGGCTTTTTTAATAGTTAATTTATCTTTAAAATACCGTATTTTATTGTAGTTAAGGTAAATTATTGCTACTTTCACGACTTATAAATATAACCAAACTTTTATGAATAATTTTGAATGGACACAATTAGTAAACCCTGAATTTTATATTACTTTAAGTATAGGAGGTTTTCAAATTGGTCTTTTTATTGTTTTGTTTATAGTTTTTGCTGAAACAGGACTTTTTGCAGGTTTTTTTCTGCCCGGAGATAGTTTACTTTTTCTAGCAGGTATTTATAGCCGCGACCTAATTCAAAATGTTGTAGATATTCCGAGTGATTTTGTAAATGTACTTTTACTTTCTATTGCTGTTGCAACTATGGGAGTTTTTGGTAACATGACTGGGTATTGGTTTGGTGCAAAAAGTGGTTATTATCTCTTTAAAAAAGAAGATACATTTTGGTTTAAAAAGAAATACCTTTTACAGTCTAAAGATTTCTTCGAAAAATATGGTGGAAAGGCTATAATTTATGCACGTTTCTTACCAATTTTCAGAACCTTTGCTCCAATTATTGCAGGAATAGTTTCTATGGATAAAAAGAAATTCATGTTTTACAATATTGTGAGTTCAGTTTTATGGTCTTTCATATTGATTTTTGCAGGACACTATTTATACGGCGTATTTTTAAAACAAGGAATAGATTTAAAGAAACACATAGAATACATCATTATAATCATTATTATAATCTCAACATTCCCGGTTCTTTTAAAACTCTTAAAAAAGAGACCAAGCGAAAAAATATAATAGAAATATATAAATACAAAAAAGTCCGAAGCTTAAAAACTTCGGACTTTTTTATGTATAATATCTTAAGTAGAGTCTCTAATATTTATATTTCGGTACACCCTTTGTAGCTTTGAATCTTAGCACCTTAGTACCTTTGCAGCAGCTACCATTCATTAACTTTATTAGCATCCATTTTCAAGAAAATAAAGAGTAGGATAGTAAAGCCCCAGAGTCCAGATCCCCCATAAGAAAAGAACGGTAATGGTACACCAATAGTTGGGAAAATCCCAATAACCATTGCAATATTTACAAAGAAGTGAATAAATAAAATTCCGGCAACACAATAGCCATAAACCCGGCTGAATTTTGTTTTCTGTCTTTCAGCTAAATAAATTACCCTTAAAAATAATCCAACAAAAAGTAAAATAACAACCAATGAACCTGCAAAACCCCATTCTTCACCAACAGTGGTAAAGATGTAATCTGTATGTTGTTCAGGAACAAAACCACCTTTAGTTTGCGTTCCTTCCAAGAATCCTTTTCCAATCCATCCTCCAGATCCAATAGCAATTTCCGATTGATTGGTATTGTATCCAATTCCTTTCATGTCGACCGATTTCCCAAGTAAAATATTAAAACGGTCTCTATGGTGTTGTTTAAAAACGTTATCAAAAACATAATCAACAGACAAAACAAAAGCCGAAATAATAGCCAGCAAAATAGCGCTTAAAAGCACATTTCGATCGACGGCACGTCCTTTAAAATGAATAATCATTAATACTGCCAAAGCAATTAAAATAACGACATACGGTTCTAAAACGAGTGTTAATACGAACAGTAGAATAGTTATAAAACCTGTCCAAACATACCAGGAAGGCAGACCTTCTCTATATAAAACAACAATAAAAATACTGTAAATCAAGGCACTTCCAGGATCGGGTTGCGGTAAAATAAGCATTACGGGTAAAAATACAATTGCCAATGCCTGTACCTGCCTGTTTACATCTTTTAAATTAATCTGAGAATCACTTAAATATTTGGCTAATGCAAGTGATGTAGCTGCTTTTGCAAACTCAGAAGGCTGCAAAGTAAAACTTCCAATAGCATACCAGCATCTTTGTCCTGCAATGGTTTTTCCAAAAAGAAATAAACCTGCCAATGATAAAAGTGCGACACCAAAAATAATACTGGCGTATTTTTCGTAAAACTTTCCATCAACAAAAAGCACGACAAATATCAAAGGAATTGTACAACCAATAAAAATCAATTGTTTTTGGTATGTTCCGTCTGTAGATAATAACGAAGAGGAGTAAATATTCAACCACCCTAATGTTACTAAGGCAATATAAATAAAGACACTTATCCAGTCAATGTTATTTTTTACACTTTGATTTTTCATTTGAAATAATCTTTGTTAGTTGTCAGTAGTGTCTAATGGTGTTTTTTTAATTTCTTCTTTTGGCTTAACCACTTTTGGAACAATAATTTTTGCTCTTAAAGTAGAATCTCTTGGTGTAGATTCTATAATACTGGCTGGGTTTGGAGGCGCTACTTTTGCGTATTCGCTTGCCAAACTTTTGTTTAAAACCCTAATTTCTAAATCTGTTCTTGAGATTTTTTTCTTTAGATATTTCTCAATCATCAAACTCGCAACAGGACCAGCTACAGAAGCACCAAATCCTCCGTTTTCGATCATAATGGCAATTGCAATTTTCGGATTGTCCTTAGGCGCAAAAGCTACAAATATTGAGTGATCTTCTAATTGTGTTCTTTTACCGTTTATTTTTGCAAAATTCTCTGCAGTACCTGTTTTTCCACAAATATCAATGCCTTCTACTCTCAACGCATGAGCAGTACCAAAATTATATACATCGAATAAACCACTTATAACAGGCGGGAAATATTTTTTGTCAATTGTAGTAACATGCTTTGTTGTAAACTTAGTATCAATTTTTCTTCCCTCGATTTTTTTAATGATATGAGGAGTATAGTAAAATCCTTGATTGGCAACAGTTGCCATCATATTAGCTAATTGAATAGGGGTCATTAAAACCTCTCCCTGACCAATCGCATTAGATACAATTGTTGTGCTTCTCCAGCCGCCGTTAGGATAGATTTTCTTGTAGGTTTTAGAGGTTGGAATATTTCCTCTTTTACCGATTGGTAAATCGTAACCCATAAACTGACCTAGCCCAAAACTCTTAACATGGTCACTCCAAACATCTACGGCTTGTCCCGGATCTTTATATTTATTAATCGTCAGCATATACGATTGTGCAAAATACGTATTACAAGAATTATAAATACCGTTATGTAATTGATGTGGTCCAAAACCGTGACATTTCATAAAACGGCCGCCTCCGTAGCTGAATCCGTGATGACACATAAATGTAGTCTGTTCATTAATCACACCTTCCTGAAGTGCAACCAATCCCGTTAGAATTTTAAAAGGAGATCCTGGAGGATATTCTGCTAAAAGTCCTCTGTCATATAAAGGTTTTGCAATAGAATCATGATACAAAAGCGTATAGTTTTTAGATCTTTGTCTTCCAACCAAAATTCCCGGATCATAAGAAGGGGCAGTTACTAAAGCTAGAATTTCACCAGAACCAGGTTCAATGGCTACGATTCCACCTCTTTTATTGATCATTAATTCTTCACCGTATTTTTGAAGTTCAGCATCAATAGTTAAATTGATATCTTCTCCGGCTACTGCAATAGTATCGTATTTTCCTTCTTTATAAGAACCTATTTCTCGGTTGTATTTGTCTTTCTGAATGTATTTTACACCTTTTATACCGCGTAAAATATCTTCATAGCTTTCTTCAACACCTTGTTTTCCAATTAAATCACCGCTGTTATAGTATGGGTTTTTAGCAATTATTTTTTCGTTTACCTGAGTAATAGATCCAAAAATATTTGCGCCGTAATCTACTTCGTAATCACGAAGAGATCTCTTTTGAAAATAGAAACCTTCATACTTTCTGATTTTTTCCTGAAAAGCAGCAAATTCAGATTTGTTTAACTGAGATAAAAAGACAGATGGTAATCTCGGACTATATACTTTAGCCTTTGCAATTCTTTTATCGTAATCTTCTTTTGTGATGTTTAATAAAGCACAGAACTCATTAATATTAAGATCTTCCTTTACTTCTCTAGGAATCACCATAATATCATAAGATGCCTGATTGGCAACTAATAGTTTGCCATTTCTATCGTAAATATAACCTCTTTCTGGATAATCATATTTTTTCTTAATAGCGTTATTTTCTGATTTTAGTTTGAACGAATCATCAATAACCTGCAGATAAAATATCCGAATTACTAGCAAAGATGCTGCAATAATAATTAAAGTGGGCAGCAGGACTTTTCTCATCGTTTATTAGGCTTAATAAGATATATTATTATGATTGAAGTGATTATTGTAAATATTGTACTAAACAAAGTTCGGAGCAGAATGTCCCAAATAAAATTAAATTGGAAAGCTTCTAATATAAACAATACAATATGGTGCAATAAAACCGATACGAGAATAAATGAAAACCTTTCGGGTGTCAATGATTCGTTTAGTTTTATGGTTTGATACTCGTAACTCAGACCAAATGAAAATTTAAAAATATAAGGCCTGTAATAAGCTAGTACAAGACACGCCGCAGCATGAATACCGCCAGAATTACAAAACATATCCATCGTAAGTCCAAGTAAAAAACTAGAAATGATCAGCCCGGTTCTATTACTGTTTACAGGATATAAAATAATATATAAGATGTATGGAAAAGAGCTTATGTAGCCCAGGAAATTCATATTATTAAAAATAACAATCTGAATTGCCAGCAACATAATAAATCGAAAAATATTGACTAACAATGCGCTATTCATCTTTTCCTTTGTTTTCTAAATTAATAAGTTCTTCTCTGTCTTTACTCTTGATAATGTACACGTGACCTAAATTAGTCATGTCGTTAAATAGTTTAACGTTTATAACATAAAAACTAGAGTCATCCTTTTTATATATTTTGTCTACTGTTCCGATATTAATTCCTTCAGGGAAAATTACCGACTGTCCTCCAGTAACAATAGTATCACCTTTTCTAATAGTGGCTAATCTAGGAACATCCACTAATTGAACAAAACCTGTACTTTTTCCGTCCCAGGTCAAGGAGCCAAAATGGTTTGATTTTTTTAGTTTCGCATTAATCTGCGACTTCATATTCAAAATACTAACTACAGTAGAATATCTAGGAGAAGTATTGTCTATAATACCAACAATACCAAGGCTGTTAATTACTCCCATGTCAGGTTTAACACCATCGTTTTCTCCTGAATTTAAAGTAATAAAGTTCTCATGTGTGCTGTATGAGTTGTGTATTACTTTTGAAACAATAATATCTGCAGGTTTTACTCCTTTTATACTATCAGCCAAAGGTAATTTTGTAGTGTCTTCTTTGTTGAATAAAAGACTTTTTAATCTTGCGTTTTCAAGTACAAGTTCGTCATTTTCAGTTCTTAAATTCAAGTATTCATTTACATGATTGATTCTTTCATAAACACCTCCGCTTAAAAAATTAGCAGAACTGATTAATTTGCTTCTGTGATATGAATGTGATTGAATTGTGAGAGACAACGAAATACCTAAAAGCAGCAAAAACAGCAATCGATTACTGTTTCTTATAATGAAATTAAAAATTTGCTGCATTTCTTGTTTGGTTATTTTGTTTCAGGATATGCTTATAGGTTCAAATTTTATTAGAGTTAAATATTCTCAATTCAACTCTAATAAAAGTATTTTGATTATTAGTTAAAGAATCTTATTTGATTAAGATGCTTTTGAATTTTGCAATGTTTTTAAGGGCCATTCCTGTACCACGTACAACAGCACGTAAAGGATCTTCTGCAATATAAACAGGTAAATCTGTTTTTTGAGAAATACGTTTGTCAAGACCTCTAAGCATCGATCCACCACCAGCTAAATAAATACCAGTATTGTAGATATCTGCTGCTAATTCTGGAGGAGTTTGCGATAATGTTTCCATTACAGCATCTTCAATACGCTGAATTGATTTATCTAATGCTTTTGCAATCTCACGGTAAGAAACATCTACTTGTTTTGGTTTACCAGTAAGTAAATCTCTACCTTGAACTGACATATCTTCTGGAGGACCGTCTAAATCTTCGATAGCAGCTCCAATCTGAATTTTTATTTTCTCTGCAGTACTTTCTCCAACAAATAAGTTGTGTTGCGTACGCATATAATAAACAATATCGTTTGTAAAAACGTCACCTGCAATTTTTACAGATTTGTCGCATACAATTCCCCCTAATGCGATTACAGCGATTTCTGTTGTACCACCTCCGATATCAACAATCATATTTCCTTTTGGCTGCATGATATCGATACCAATACCAATTGCTGCTGCCATTGGCTCATGTATCAAGTAAACTTCTTTTCCGTTTACTCTCTCACAAGATTCTTTTACTGCACGCATCTCAACCTCAGTAATACCAGACGGAATACATACTACCATTCTTAACGCTGGAGTAAACATTCTTTTCTTTAATGCAGGAATACTTTTAATGAACATATTGATCATTTTTTCCGAAGCATCAAAATCAGCAATTACACCATCTTTCAAAGGCCTTATGGTCTTGATATTTTCATGTGTTTTACCCTGCATCATGTTAGCTTCCTTACCAACAGCAATAATTTTGCCTGATATTCTATCACGTGCAACGATTGAAGGGCTATCAATTACAACTTTATCATTATGAATGATTAAAGTGTTTGCGGTACCAAGATCTATCGCAATATCCTCGGTCATGAAATCAAAAAATCCCATAAGTTTTTTAGGGGTTTAAAATGTTAAAAAATATTTTGAACAAAGTTAAACAAATTAATGTTTAAAATGACGTGTTCCTGTAAATACCATTGCAAGATTATTTTCGTTGCAATAATTTATGCTTAATTCGTCTTTTATCGAACCTCCTGGCTGAATTACAGCAGTTATTCCTGCATTTTTAGCTAATTCAACACAATCCGGAAACGGGAAAAACGCGTCGCTTGCCATAGAAGCACCAGTTAAATCAAATCCAAAAGCTTTTGCCTTATCTACAGCTTGTATTAAAGCATCAACTCTTGAAGTCTGACCTGTACCAGATGAGATCAATGTTCCGTTTTTAGCAAATACAATAGTGTTTGATTTTGTATTCTTGCAGATTTTAGAAGCAAAGATCAAATCTTCGATCTCCTGAGCAGTAGGTTCTGTAATTGTAACGGTTTTTAAATGCTCTTTATTATCCGTAATATTATTTCTGTCCTGAATTAACAAACCATTAAGACAAGTTCTTACTTGACGAGATGGTAATTCAACATCATTTTGAACCAATATAATTCTGTTTTTCTTCTCTTGTAAAACCTCAATCGCCTCATTATCATAAGCTGGCGCAATTACAACTTCACAAAATAATTTGTTGATTTCCTGAGCTGTAGCCAAATCAATTTTAACATTTGAAATTAAAACACCTCCAAAGGCAGAAGTCGGATCGCAAGCCAAAGCTGCTAAATAAGCTTCACTGATTGTTTTTCTAGAAGCTAATCCGCATGCATTGTTGTGTTTTAGGATTGCAAAAGTTGGTCCGTCAGTTTTAAATTCAGCAATTAAATTTACAGCGGCGTCAACATCTAGTAAGTTGTTGTATGATAATTCTTTTCCGTGAACTTTTTTGAACATAGCATCAAAATCTCCAAAAAAGAAGCCTTTTTGATGTGGGTTTTCACCATATCTTAAAACTTGGCCACCTGCAATACTTTCTTTGTAGATCGTTTCGTCTGTATTAAAATAATTAAAAATAGCTCCGTCATAATGAGAAGAAACATGGAATGCTTTTGTAGCCAATAATCTTCTGTTTTCAAGAGTTGTAGCTCCGTCTTGATTTGTAATTAAATCAAGAAGCAAGCTGTATTCGTTTACAGAAGCAACAATTACAGTATCCTTAAAGTTTTTTGCTCCGGCACGAATTAATGAAATTCCTCCAATATCAATTTTTTCAATAATATCTTGTTCGCTTGCACCAGATGCAACCGTTTTTTCAAAAGGATATAAGTCAACAATAACCAAATCAATCTGAGGAATATCAAATTCCTTCATTTGCTGTACATCACTTTCGTTATCCTGACGATTCAAAATTCCACCAAAAATTTTCGGGTGTAAAGTTTTTACCCTTCCTCCAAGAATTTCAGGAAAAGAAGTAATATCTTCAACAGGAACTACCGGAATACCAAGGTTTTTAATGAATTCTTCAGTTCCTCCAGTAGAGTAAAGTGTTACATTTTGTTCGTGTAATTTCTTAACAATTGGCTCTAAACCATCTTTCGAAAAAACAGAAATTAATGCAGATTGTATTTTTTTTGTTGTGCTCATTGTGTAGTTATATTTTTCAGACTGCAAAAGTAGTTTTTTTAAATATTATTTTAAAGTAATTGATGTAACAATATGGTAAAAAAATCTACTGATGAGTAAGTTAAGTTTTGTTAGGTTTTTGTTTTTAAATTATTGAATTTTACTTTATTGAAAATTTTTAAAATATGATTGTTTATCTAAGGTTATTAAAAGAAAGTTTAAGCTTTGCCATAAACGCATTACGAAATAATAAACTGCGTACACTGTTGTCTTTACTTGGTGTTACAATTGGTATTTTTTCGATAATTGCCGTGTTGGCAGCTGTTGATTCTTTAGATCGAAAAATTTCTAAAGATTTGAGCAGCTTAGATAAAAATACAATTTATTTAATGAAGTATTGCTTTGGACCTTCAGAAATTCCACAATGGAAAAGGGAACAGTTTCCAAATGTGAAATATGACGAATATATTGGCCTTAAAAATTCACTCAATAATACAGAACAAGTCGGTTATCAGCTTTTTGTAAATCACGAAAGTTTAAAATACGATTCTAAAACAGTTGCCGATGTAAATATTGTACCTTCTTCTTTTGAAATGGTGGATATTGACGGTTTAAGTTTTGATAAAGGAAGATTTTATAATGAATCTGAATCAAATTCTGGTACAGCTGTAATTGTTTTAGGATACGCCATTGCCGATGGACTTTTTGGATCTACTGATCCGATAGGGAAAAATATTCGTTTGTACGGACAGCGTTTTACCGTAATTGGAGTTATTGCTAAACAAGGTGCCGGATTTTTTGGTGACAGCAATGATACTTCTGTTTATCTGCCGGCCAATTTTTTACGTAAAATGTATGGTGACAGCGATTCTATGACGCCTGTAATTGTGATAAAACCTGTAAAAGGAATTGATATGGATGCTTATAAAGCAGAAGTTGCACAAAAAATAAGAGCAATTCGTGGTATGAAAGCAGGAGAAATGGATAATTTCTTTGTTAATGTTCTTTCGGGTTTCACTGATTTTATCGACGGAATTTTAGGTCAGATGAATGTTGTAGGCTGGATTATTAGTGGATTTTCTCTTTTGGTTGGAGGTTTCGGAATTGCCAATATTATGTTTGTTTCTGTAAAAGAGCGTACAAATCTTATCGGAATCCAAAAATCTTTGGGAGCGAAAAATAAATTCATATTATTTCAGTTTTTATTTGAAGCTGTTATTTTATCCGTAATCGGAGGAATAATTGGTTTATTGATGGTTTGGGGAATTTCTCTTTTACTGACTAAATTATTAGATTTTGAATTTGTTTTAAGCTTAGGAAATATTCTTTTAGGAACCGGCTTAGCTGCACTTATTGGTTTAATATCGGGGATTCTGCCGGCGATTTCTGCTGCAAATCTAGATCCCGTTGAAGCAATTCGAACTGGTATGTAATAAACGTCTATCTTTGTTAGTGGTTGAGAATTTTTGAAACTATTTTTTTTAGAATTTTTAAAGCATACATTTTTAATTCAAAAAATAATAATAGATGAGCTTTATTTTAAATCCTGTAGACACTGTTGATTCTATTACCAGAGAAGAATTCAAAAGAAACTATTTAGATAAAAGGAAGCCTTTAATTATAAAAGGATTAACGAAAGACTGGCCAGCAAGAGAAAAATGGTCTACTGATTATTTTAAGGAAATTGCCGGAGATATCGAAGTTAAATTAGTCGATAATTCAAAAGCAGATCCCACCAAAGTAATCAATGCTTCGATTGCCAGCATGAAATTTGGCGAATATCTCGATTTAATAAAAAGAGAACCGACAGATTTGCGAATTTTTTTCTTCAATCTTTTTAAGCACAGACCTGATTTAGTTAATGATGTAAAAGTTCCGAAAGAATTAATGGGCGGTTTTATAGAAAGTATGCCTGCGATGTTTTTTGGAGGTTCAAAAGCGATTACTTTTTTACATTATGATATCGATCTGCCTCATCTTTTTCATACTCATTTTGGAGGAAGAAAACACATCATATTATTTGATAATAAATGGAAGAAAAGACTCTATTGTTTTCCTAATACAACTTACGCATTAGAAGATTACGATGTTGCAAATCCTGATTTTGAAAAATTTCCGGCTCTGAAAGGAGTTCAAGGTTATGAAGTTTTTCTGGAACATGGCGACACCTTGTTTATGCCAACCGGAATGTGGCACTGGATGCGTTATATCGATGGTTCTTTCTCCTTAACACTTCGTGCTTGGGATAGTTCCATAACCAGAAAAATGGCAAGCGTTTGGAGTTTATTTATGCACGGAGCTGTTGACAGCGCAATAAAATTAGTTTTTAAACAACGTTATGCAAAATGGCGTGAAAAATTGGTTTTTGAAATAGCAGAAAATGAATTAAAGAAAAATAGACCGAAATGAGTTTTATAATTTTGGTTTTACAAACGGGAATTGAATTCTGTTTTTATCCCACTTAATTTCATCTGAATTATAATATTTATTTAGTATCTTATAATTTATAACAGTATCTTCTTGTTGAGTTGATCTTCTTACACTGAAAATTGTTATTCCGCTTTTAGATTGATCATTTAGAAAATTTAGTATTCTTTTGAAATCCTTATTTTTAATAGTATCATTCTGGGATCCAATTACAAGCATTCTATGTCGATAATCTTGGTTTGATACATTTTGTTTGATGAAATCTACAACACTGTAATTGGGGATTCTAATAAGATCTTTTGGTTCAAGATTAATAAAATCTGGAATAGTATCTCTATCTGATGGAACACAATGCCATGCTATGCTTTCTTTGTGATAAAAATAGAAATTATTGTTTTTGTCTATAATGATTTGATTATATCCATAAAACCCAGGAGGAGGTGGCGGAATTTTACTTATTTTTAATTCCTTTAAAAATTTCTCATTTTCTTGAGAAATAATAAATTGAAAATTTTGTTCAACCTTTTTAGATTCTTTTTTAGTGCAATTAAAAAGAAATAAGCAAGTTATAAAACCAATAAAAATTCTAGTCATAAAGAATAAGATTTAAATTAAAGATATAAAAAAATCCCAAGAAGCAATTTCTTGGGATTTCTATTTTTAGAAGTTTTAAAACTATCTAATATTGTTATTCTGAATCAAATCGATATACAAATTGATCTTGTCTTTTAAATCTTTTCTAGGCGTGATAAAGTCAAGGAAACCGTGCTCTAATAAGAACTCAGCAGTTTGGAAACCTTCTGGTAAATCTTTTCCTGTAGTATCACGAACAACACGAGGACCAGCAAAACCAATCAAAGCGCCAGGCTCAGAAATATTAATATCTCCTAACATAGCGTAAGATGCAGTAGTTCCTCCTGTAGTTGGGTCTGTACATAAAGAGATGTAAGGTAATCCAGCTTCAGCAAGTTGTGCTAGTTTTACAGAAGTTTTAGCCAATTGCATTAAAGAATAAGCTGCTTCCATCATACGGGCACCACCAGATTTAGAAATCATTACAAAAGGCATTTTGTTTTTGATCGCGTGATCAATTCCTCTTGCAATTTTTTCACCTACAACAGCTCCCATAGATCCACCAATAAAGGCAAAATCCATACAGCAGATTACAAGTTCTTTTCCTTTAGATTTTCCCACTCCTGTACGCACAGCATCTTTCAGGTGAGTTTTTTCCATTACATCTTTCAATCTTTCTGCATATTTTTTTGTATCCACAAAATGCAGAGGATCTTTAGAAGTCATGTTTTTATCCAATTCAACAAATTCATTATTGTCGAATAAAATCTCAAAATAGGTTGCGCTTCCAATTCTAACATGGAAATCATCTTCTGGACTTACAAACAAGTTTCTTGCTAATTCGTCAGCATCAATAATTTTTCCAGTAGGAGATTTGTACCACAATCCTTTCGGAACGTCCATCTTATCTTCTGTAGCGGTCGTAATCCCTTTTTCCTGTCTTTTAAACCAAGCCATATTTTTGATTTTTGATTTTAGACTTAAGATTTTAGATTTTAGATTGATGAAAATCTAAAATCTAAAATCAGCAATCTGAAATTATAGTGTATTTACGTTGTTTAAGTCAGCAAAAGCTTGCTCCAATCTTGTATTGAATGTCACTTCGCTTTCACGTACCCATCTTCTTGGGTCATAATATTTTTTGTTAGGAACATCAGCACCTTCTGGGTTACCAATTTGTGATTTTAAATAGTCAAGGTTTTTAACCATATAATCACGAATTCCTTCTGTATATGCAAATTGTAAATCTGTATCAATGTTCATTTTGATAACTCCGTAGCTAATTCCTTCTCTGATTTCCTCAAGTGTAGAACCTGAACCTCCGTGGAAAACGAAATCTACTGGATTATGACCAGTGTTGAATTTGTTTTGAACGAAATCCTGAGAATTTTTTAAGATTTTTGGAGTCAATTTTACGTTTCCTGGTTTGTAAACACCGTGAACGTTTCCAAAAGCAGCAGCGATTGTAAATTTAGGGCTTACTTTAGATAATTCTTCGTAAGCATAAGCAACCTCTTCTGGTTGTGTGTATAATTTTGAGCTGTCAACATCAGAGTTGTCAACACCATCTTCTTCACCACCTGTAATACCAAGCTCGATTTCTAATGTCATGCCCATTTTGCTCATTCTAGCTAAATACTCTTTACAGATCTCGATATTTTCTTCGATTGGCTCCTCAGACAAATCGATCATATGAGAACTGAATAATGGTTTTCCTGTTTCTGCAAAATGTTTTTCAGAAGCATCAAGCAAACCGTCAATCCAAGGTAATAATTTTTTAGCACAGTGGTCAGTGTGTAAAATTACAGTTGCACCGTAAGCTTCTGCCAAAGCGTGAATATGTTTTGCTCCAGCGATACCACCAGCGATAGCTGCTTTCTCACCTGCATTAGATAGACCTTTACCTGCGTTAAATTGTGCTCCTCCGTTTGAAAATTGGATGATAACTGGCGCGTTTAGTTTTGCTGCAGTTTCAAGAACCCCATTGATTGTGCTAGATCCAGTTACGTTTACAGCTGGTAAAGCAAAACCTTTTTCTTTTGCATAATTAAAGATCTCCTGAACTTGATCTCCTGTAGCTACTCCCGGTTTAATGTTGTGTGCCATTTTAATTTTTTTTATAGTTGTTTTTAGTTTTTAGGTTGCAAAAATAAGAATTAATTAGCATTAGAACGGATAATTTATTCCAAAATTTAAGACCGAGTGCCCAAAATTGTATTCTTTAAACCATCGGTCTCCCTTGTCATGTGCCGGATTATAAGTCTTAAAGCCTAAATCTAAACGAATAACAAAAAAGCTTAAATCGTAACGTAAACCAAATCCTGAACCCAAAGCAATTTCTTCTAAATCGTTTAAGTTGTCAAATTTTGCTTTCGGATCTACGACATTATCGAGTACATTCCAGATATTTCCGGCGTCTGCAAAGATCGCTCCTTTAACATCGCCGAAGATTTTAAAGCGAAATTCGGCACTCATAGCAAGTTTCATATTTGCCTCGTTAAAATCGTTTACGGCGTTTGTGCTTCCCGGTCCCAAAGCATACGGCTGCCATGCGCGATTATCATTTGAACCACCACCATAATAACTTCGTGAAAACGGAATGTAATCTGAATTTCCAAATGGAATTGCAATTCCAAAAAAGCCCCTTACAGCCAGTACTTTTTCTTTTCCAAAATCCCAGTGTTTAATATAATCAAATTCGGTTTTTAGATATTCTGAATATTCTAAATTGAATATTTCATAATTTCCTCTCGAGTTTTTAGATAAATTACCAATCGCAGAAACAGCCGATAATAAACTACCTGCCGATTCTATTTTTGTTCTAAATTGATAAAAGTTATTGTCTGGTAAATCTTTTTTGGTTGTTTTGGTAAAAGTATAGCTTGTGGCCAAAATAAAATCATTTTCGGTCAGACGTATTCTTCTTTCTTCAATACTCTCAACATCTTGATATTGTGCGTCACCGGGTTGTAATGCTGTTTGTTTTGTTAAAACCAGATTGGTAAATTCGTTGGTTCCTTTGGGAATCGTTAAGTTGTTTTGAGAATCGACTTCTGCTTTTCCCTCCGTGTTGTAGACATTTGCAATGTTATTTAAATCATCATAAGATGAAGTATATACATTAAAGTAATTTCCCGGATTTAGATTACGCACAAACTGCGCATTCAATAAATCTAATTTTGCTGTGTTGTGTCTTTTAGGAGACCAATTGTAGGCAATACCACCGGTAAAGTTTTCCTTATCCAAACCAATATTTCGCTGTTTAGAAAAACCCGAAGTTATTTGCGTGGAAGGAATCATACTTTTCGGAATAATCTTCTCCGTTCCAAAAGGCAATAATATCCTTGGGAAATTCAGTTTTAAATCAACTCCGTATTCAGATACATTAAAGAAATTATTATTCGGATTGGCCATATCTCTCGAAGATCCAATATTTAATCGGGTAGAGATTTCTAAAGTTTCTGCTCGGTTAAATACATTTCGAATCGTTTCCGATAAACTTGCTCCAATTCCAAAATCCTGAATATTAGAGTGTGTCAAATCTAAAGTAGCTCCAAAACTGTATTTCTTCCTTGGCGTTAAATATACATTTGCAATTAAAGATTGCGCTGTTGAGTCGCGTTTATCCACTTCATATTGAATAGAAGGATAATTAAAAATCTTTAAATTATTTAAATATCGGGAAGAAAGAGTTGTTCTAAAATCGGCAAAAGTGCTTCCTTTGGTAATAAAGATAGCATCTGTAATAGCACGTGGTTTGTATTTTAATGTTTTGTAACTGTATAAATTAAAGTTATTATAACTTGTACTGTCGGCAATTTTCTTTTTTGAATTAGCTGCAGAATAATCCGTGTAAATATTAACATCGCTAATCTTGTACAATTTAAAAGGTTCTGTTCTGCTTGAATCTCTTTCCTGAATATTATTGTTGTTAATAATTAAGGTAACGTTAGCCTTGTTTTTCTTGCCAATAGTATCAATATCAAAAGTAACATAAGTAGGCTGGAAAAAATAAGCGCCGTGATTTCTGTAATAAGTTGTAATACGGTTTTTTTCTTCCTCAAAGTCAGAAGTTTTATATTGATTTCCAGATTTTAAAAATGAAGGCTCGTTATTGGTTTTGTATAATGAATCTAAAGCGGGAGTCATTATATTAGTGCTAATCGTGTCTAAAGTGTAAGCCGGTCCAGTAGTTATATTATAATTTATCTGCGCTTTTTTTCTGGCAATACTATCAATCGTATAATCTGTTGTTACATTAAAATAACCATTGTTAAAATAATAGAATTTTAGGCGTAATAAAGATTTCTTAGTTTTGGCAGTATCAATAATAACAGGCGGTTCACCAGTGTTTTTTAAGAATTCATGAATACCTTTGTACAAAAAAGACTGTCCTAGACGATCTACTTGTTTTGCAGATAAAATTTTAGACTGACGCTCGTACAAGCCCGGATTATTTTTAAATTTTGCCTGATAAGAAGAATCAGGATTTAGTTTCGCTAAATTGTATAAGTTTAAGCGTAAGCGGTATCCAAGCAAAGTACCATTTGGTTTTTGGTACATTTGGTTAGCTGCAATTTCGTCATTTGTAGACTTACTGTTTACAAGAATATTATTTTTTACAAGAAGATTTTTTCCATCGGGAACTCTTTTTACGGCATTACAAGCACAAATTAATGTTGCTATTAGAATAAATGCTATTATTTTTGTGGAATTATTTTTCAAGTGTTTTTAAATATTTAATTCAAAAGTACATTATTTTATGGTTAGTAAAAACCAAATAAAACTTATCTCAGGTTTACATCAAAAAAAGCAGCGTTCTGCAAATCAATTATTTTTTGCCGAAGGAGTAAAAGTAATTCAAGAATTGTTGCAATCCAATTTTGAATTAGAGCATTTATATACTACACTCAATGATTTTGAATCTGTTCAGATTTCAAAACGCACTCTTATTAATGAACAAGAACTTAAAAAAATAAGTGCTTTATCAACTCCAAATACATGTTTGGCAGTTTTCAAAATTCCTGCCGAAAATCCAATAATAGACTCAGGTTTAATTCTGGCTCTAGACGATATTCGTGATCCTGGAAATTTAGGAACCATCATGCGTCTCTGCGATTGGTTTGGCATCAAACAAATAATCTGTTCAAAAGAAACCGTAGATATTTACAACCCAAAAGTAGTGCAGGCCACAATGGGCTCAATTACCAGAGTAAATGTAAGTTATCTTGATTTGAAAACTTTTTTGAGCCAAACAAAACTACCTGTTTTTGGAACTTTTATGGACGGTGAAAATATTTATCAATCGAATCTGCCTCAAAATGCAATCATTATTATGGGGAATGAAGGCAATGGTATTTCAGCAGAAATTGAAAAAATGATCACCAGCCGAATCACAATTCCTAGATTTGGAGACCTTCAAAAAACCGAAAGTTTAAATGTAGCCTCTGCAACCGCAATTGTTCTCAGTGAATTTAAACGAAATAGTTAAGCTTTTGTTTTAATGAAAAGTAAAATTTATTAAAATCGCTCTAGATTTCATAGAATCAATATTATCCGTCCATGGGCTTGGGCCATTAGCAGGATTATCACGGATTAATTCGTCAGAAATACCAAACATTCCTCTTATAGAAGGAGAGAAAATAAAATATTCGGTAAAAAGGTCAACTCCAAAACCTAATTCGTAAGCAGCAGTCCATTGTTTTACCCTGAATTTTTGTTGAAAATTGTCGTCCTGAGATTTTGCATTACTCGACAAGTTTAATGTCGTTGACATTCCGCCAACCAAATAAGGGCGAATATTCCCAGTTCGTAAAGCAGAAAATTTTAATAATAAAGGAAAGTGAATATAAGTACTATTTACTTCTCTGAAATAATCGTTTTCTGAAGTGAAATTTGGGAAATACAAATCTCTTTTAGTATAATACAATCCAGGTTCAAAACGAAGATTGATATATTCCTGCAGTCTTAAATCAGCAACAACACCCACATTAAATCCGGTAGTTTTTTTTACCTGAATGTCTTCAGTAGGAGGAGCTTTGTAATCAAATTTAAAGTCGAAACTATTAAAACCTAAATAGTATCCAAAATAAAGGCGTTGTTTCTGCCAGTTTTCAAGATTGATAATAGGATCTTTGCTAAACATATTTTTAGCAAACTGAGAATATCCGTTGGTCGTTAAGACTAATAAAAGTAAGATTACAATTTTTTTCATACTATTTTTTAGATGCAGAATAAATAGTTGCGACGCCAAAAGTTTGAGGCATAGCCACAACATCTATAAACCCAATTTTTCTTAAAATATTGTTTAATACTTCTCCATGAGGAAAAACTGCTGCAGATTCAGATAAATAGCCGTAAGCCTCATTGTCTTTAGAGAACAATTTTCCAATAATAGGAAGAATATTTTTAGTATAAAAACGATATCCTTGTTTATAAGGCGTTTTTTCAGGAACCGAAGTTTCTAAAATTACAAAGACACCATTTGGTTTTAAAACGCGTAAAATTTCAGCAAAACCTTTCTCCAGGTTTTCAAAATTTCTAACACCAAAGCCAACAGTTATCGCATCAAAAGAATTATCTTCAAAAGGCATATTTTCAGAATCTCCTAATACCAATTCGATAACATTAGATAATTTTTTTTCTGCAACCTTCTTTTTTCCAACCTCAAGCATTCCGGCAGAAATATCTAAACCAATAATTTTTTCTGCATTAGTTTGTGCTAGTAAAATAGCTAAGTCACCAGTTCCTGTAGCAATGTCAAGAATGTGATTTGGTTTTTTGTCTGAAACTATTTTTAATACTTTTTTTCGCCATTTAATATCGATGCCAAATGAAATTACACGATTTAAATTATCGTAATTCCCAGAAATGGTATCAAACATTTGAGTTACCTGCTCTTTTTTACCAAGAGTAGAATCTTTATACGGAGTTATTTTTTCAGACATTTTTTTTATTTAGGCAAATATAAACAATCTAGCTTAACTGTAATTGAGTTTTTTACTTTGTAATAAAATGTTTTAGAAAGTTGTTTTTTCTAGCAATTTGTATGGTCTTTTAGCCATCACTAAAAGTGGGTATTTTTAAAAAATCACTAAAAGTGGGTATTGTGCAATGCTGATTTTATGAAGAAATTTGCTGAAGTAAAAATGATGAAAATTCTAATGGTTGATAATAATTCAATGACTTAATCAGATGGTTGCTTTTTTGCGCTGGTAATCATTTGTTCTTGAAGTAGTTTTGAAAAAGTATTGTTCTTGGGGTAAATACTATTTATAAAGTGCAAAATACGTTCTTAGGATTAAATTTGTTTTTGGAAATTTTAATTTTCTGCCTTTAATATCTTAGTGGTATTTGTTATTAAAGGCGTTTTGAGATTTAGGTCTCAATTCACATTAAATGTTATTCAGTTATTTCAAGTGTTCTTAACATTTGTGATTTTTAACAAAATTATTTCTTGAATGGGTCAGATTTAAATATCAATCGTTTTTACAAAAACATCCTCCAAAAGAGGATGTTTTTTTATTTTCTAATGTAAGTTTCATAAGTATAATCATAAAGATGTTTTTCATCTTTAAAATTTTCTTCCGATTCTACCAGCATCCATTCATTTTTATTAATCTTTGGAAAAAAAGCATCAGCATCAAAACTGTGATGTACTTTGGTTATTTCGATAATATCAGCAAGAGGCATTCCGAGTTCATAAATTTCGCCTCCGCCAATAATATAAGAATCTTCATCTTCCGGACATAATGCAATTGCTTTTTCAATACTATCAACAACAATACAACCTTCGCGATTGTAATCCGTTTGGCGTGTAATTACAATATGAGTTCTGTTTGGTAATGGTTTCGGAAAACTCTCAAAAGTTTTTCTCCCCATAATAATATGATGATTAGTAGTTAATGATTTAAATCTTTTAAAATCATTTGGCAGATGCCATACCAATTCATTGTTTTTTCCAAGAGCATTGTTTTCGGCAACAGCCGCTATCATTATAATCATGGTATTCTAAAACTAAATTTTATTTTCGGTATCCTCATTTACTCTGGATTCTAGCTGAGTAATTCTTTTTTGCTGTAAAGCAACAAGTCTGTCAATTTGCTCTCTTTCCCATTTTTTATTCATAAATCGATCTGTAATATAAACCTTTATAAAATGCAGGATAAATATAAAAAGCCATATCGTAATACCCCAAATACACCAGTTTTGATCTGTATTAGCACCAAAACCAAAAAACCTATTTGCAACAAATAGAAACAAACTTCCTATAAGAAACAATACAAAATGAAAGTATAAGATTTTTTTCTGTCTTAATCTTCTTCTTGCATATTCATATTGTTCGTGCACTTCTTTTTCCATAAGATATAAATGAGTTTATAAAGTTAAAATTTATTTTGAAAACATACTATTTTGACCGCAGAATATTTGTCTTTAAATGTCTTAACAATTTGAAATACAAAATATAAGGCAGTTTAAATTATTGATATGACTAAAAAAATATGCTGTTTTTAATATTCTCGTAAATCGATTAGAGCGGTATCTGATGTTTGAAAGAATTTGCTTAATTTTAATGTATAAATCTAAAAACTAAACAGTTATGTCTTTGAAGAAACAATTTATTAAAACGAAACCAGTATGTAAAGTTACTTTTTCTATTGATGCTAAAGAAGCAAATTCTGCTGCAGTTGTTGGCGATTTTAACAATTGGAATGCTGAAGAAGGAACTTTAAGTAAACTCAAAAATGGAACTTTTAAAGCAACTTACGATTTGGTTAAAGATGCAATTTACGAGTTTAAATATGTAATCGACGGAATATATATAAACGATCCCGAAGCAGATTCTTACCAATGGAATGAGTATGCAGGAAGCGAAAATAGTGTATTAGTAGTATAAAAAAAATATCCGCCTTTTGAGCGGATATTTTTTTTATGTTTTATACTGCAACACTTCCTTTTATGCCAGCGTGCGGTTCATAATCTAAAAGTGTAAAATCATTGTAATCAAAATCAAAAATGTTTTTAATCTCTGGATTTAAAATCATTTTTGGTAATGGTTTTGGTTCACGTGTTAGTTGTAATTCCAACTGTTCGAAGTGATTGTTGTAAATATGTGCGTCTCCAAAGGTATGAATAAATTCGCCTGCGTCTAAATCACAAACCTGAGCAATCATCATGTTTAAAAGTGCGTATGATGCAATATTAAAAGGAACTCCTAAAAATATATCAGCACTTCTTTGGTACAATTGACAGGAAAGTTTTCCTCTTGTTTCTCCTTTTTCAGGATCAGGACTTGTTACATAAAATTGAAAAAAGGCATGACAAGGAGGTAAAGCGGCTTTATTATTTGCCACATTTTCCTCAAATGATTTTTTAGTATCTGGAAGAACAGAAGGATTCCAAGCAGAAACTAACATTCTTCTGCTGTTAGGATTCGTTTTTAATTCTGTAATTAATTCCGAAATCTGATCAATTTCTTCACTGTTCCAGTTGCGCCACTGATGTCCGTAAACTGGTCCCAAATCTCCATTTGAATCTGCCCAGGCATCCCAGATTTTAACTCCGTTTTCCTGAAGATATTTTATATTAGTATCACCTTTTAAAAACCAAAGTAATTCGTATATGATCGATTTTAAGTGTAATTTTTTGGTCGTAACCATTGGGAAACCTTCACTTAAATCAAAACGCATTTGATAGCCAAAAACACTTTTGGTTCCAGTTCCCGTACGGTCTCCTTTTTGGTTGCCGTTTTCTAATACGTGTTTTACTAGGTCTAAGTATTGTTTCATAGGTCTTGTTTTATTTCTTCAATTCTAATTGTAAATTTTCCTACCGTTGTTGATTTAATATTTATCGTCATCGGCACTGGATTAGTGAAAAATTTATAAATACTTTCGTTTAGATTTTTATTATTCGAAGCAAGGTACAATTTGTAATTGCCATTCGTTGTATTTTCTATTATCCAGGTTTTATTCAAGGATAGAGGTCCATATCGATAATCAAATGTATCAGGCAGTTCCTCTGTTTTTGTTGTCATTCCGTTTTGATCTAAAATTGATGCTAAAGGGATAAACATATATTTTTTAAAACCAAAACAATCACAAATGCTGCTAATAGTTAATTTGTATTTTTTATTCGATTCTAAGGTAAAATTGTAACCTTTATAGTTTGTATAAGTTTTTTTTTCGTTTTCACCATAAGTCATTACAGAATCACTAATTTTTAATTCTAATTTGTGATTTTCGTTTAATGATAATGGCTCAGTTGGAATATGTGTACTAAGCGTTCTGTTTTCTTTTAAATTTCTATACGCCTCAATAGGATTGGTTTTTCTGGAACACCCACAAATAATAAAAATTACTAAAAAAATTATGACTTTAATATTCATTTTAATTTGATTAGTTTTTTTAAAATTTGAAATTATCTTTTAGAAATTTCGTCTCTAATTTTGGCTGCTTTTTCATAATCTTCCTGAGAAACTGCCTGATCTAAAAGATCATTAAGCTCTTGTAAACTATGTTTTGCATAAACATCTCCAGATTGATTGCTTTCTTCTTCGTGTCCAAAAGTTTCCGGGTTAGAAAGTACATCATCAATTTCCTGTGCGCCTTGATCAGTGTCAGCAGTATTTGATTTAAGGTAAATACCGGCTTTATCCAAAATGTTTTTATAAGTAAAAATTGGCGCATTAAAACGCAATGCCAATGCGATAGCGTCAGAAGTTCTGGCGTCGATTATTTCTTCTATTTTATCTCTTTCGCAGATTAAACTAGAGTAAAAAACACCGTCAACCAATTTGTGAATGATTACTTGTTTTACAACAATATCAAATCTTTCGGCAAAATTTTTGAATAAATCGTGTGTTAATGGGCGAGGAGGTTTTATTTCTTTTTCTAAGGCAATAGCAATTGATTGAGCTTCAAAAGCACCAATAACGATTGGTAATTTTCTTTCGCCGTCAACTTCATTCAAAATTAAGGCATAAGCCCCGTTTTGAGTTTGACTGTATGATATTCCTTTTATAGATAGTTTTACTAGACTCATATATGTTGGTAAAAAAGGGCAGTTAATGCCTCATTTTAGTGCTTTTTTTGATTGGAAAATAAAGCTGCAATTTTAATCAAAAAATGTGAAACAAAAAAGCTGCCTAAAACAAAGATACGATTATCTTATTTTTAGGCAGCTATAAATTTATAGAGAATTTTTAAATTATGAATGCTGTGCTTTAAAAGCTTTTAATTTCTCTGTTAATTCTGGTACAATAGTAAATGCGTCTCCAACAATACCATAATCTGCAACTTTAAAGAAAGGAGCTTCTGGATCGCTGTTGATTACCACTTTTACTTTTGATGAGTTGATTCCCGCAATATGCTGAATTGCTCCAGAAATACCAATTGCGATATATAAGTTAGTCGCAACAGGCTTTCCTGTTTGTCCAACGTGCTCGCTATGAGGTCTCCATCCTAAATCAGAAACAGGTTTAGAGCATGCTGTTGCTGCACCTAAAACTTCTGCTAGATTTTCTACCAATCCCCAGTTTTCCGGGCCTTTTAGTCCGCGTCCGCCAGAAACTACAATATCAGCATCAGCGATAGAAACTTTTCCGCTTACTTTTTCTACAGATTCTACTTTTACACCAAAATCATTATCACCGATAGTTGGGTTAAAGTCTTCTACAGCTCCGGCTCCGGCGCTTTCAAAAATTCCGTAAGAGTTTTTAGCAAGACCAAGAACTTTTACATCAGTATTGATTTCTGTAATATTAAAAGCTTTGTTTGAAAAAGCATTTCTTTTTACCTGAAAAGGTGAAGTGCTTACAGGAAGTCCTACAACATTTGAAGCAAAACCAGCCTCTAATGATACAGCAACTAATGATGAAAGATAAATACTGTCTGTAGTTGAAGAAAGTAAAATTACTTTTGCTCCTTCTTTTTGAGCAGCTTGTTTGATAACATCGGCGTAAGCTTTTGCAGTAAAACCAGCTAATTTATCATTGTTTACTTTTAGAACTTTATCAACTCCGTATTTTGCTAATTCGCTTACATCGCTGATGTTTACGGTTACAGCAGTAACAGTTGTTCCTAAAGTTTCAGCCACTTTCTTAGCGTATGAAGCTAATTCAAAAGCAACTTTTTTAAATTTTCCTTCTGCAGATTCTGCATATATTAATAATGACATAATTTTTTGTTTAAGAGTTTAAAGTTTCAGGTTTCAAGTTCGAAAAACTGAAAACTGCGACTGAATACTGATTACTAGATTACTTTCGCTTCGTTGTGTAATAAATTGATTAACTCATCTAAATTATCAGCAGAAATTAATTTTACTGCAGATTTAGGAGCTGGTTTTTCAAATTTCACTGCTTTTGTATTTACAGGAGCATCAACAGGCTCTAAAATAGTAAGTGCTTTAGTTCTCGCTGTCATAATTCCTCTCATGTTAGGAATACGTAAATCTTTTTCTTCAACAAGACCTTTTTGACCTCCAATAATTAAAGGAAGAGTAGTGCTTACAGTTTCTTTTCCACCGTCGATTTCACGAACCGCTTTTACATTATTACCGTCAACAGTTAAACTTGTACAAGAGTTTAAAAAGTTTGAACCTAAAATTCCGGCAATCATTCCAGGAACCATTCCGCCATTATAATCCAAAGATTCTTTTCCTGCAATTACTAAATCGTATCCGCCAGTTTTAATTACTTCAGCCAATTGTTTTGCAACAAAAAAACCATCAGTTGGATTAGCGTTTACACGAATTGCTTCGTTTGCACCAATTGCCAATGCTTTACGTAAAGTTGGCTCTGTATCTGGACCTCCAACATTTACTACAGTTACAGTAGCACCTTGTTGTTCTTGAAACCAAATTGCACGAGTAAGACCAAACTCATCATTAGGATTAATTACATATTGTACGCCATTGGTATCAAATTCTGAATCACCATTGGAGAAGTTAATTTTTGAAGTAGTATCAGGCACATGGCTGATGCAAACCAATATTTTCATAAGTATATATTTTGAATTTGTAATATGCTTTTACAAATTTAGAATTTAATTTGGAATAATTATACTATGCATGCATAATATTTTTAAAAACTATTACGATTTCGAAGATTGTTTAATATTGAAGGCTTTTTGTCGGCAAACAAAATTAAAAATTTACTCATTTCTATTGATTCTTAGTAATTTTACAATCTAGAGTGGTGTAAACAAGTGTTAAACTTTACGTCAATTTATACTACGTTTTCAGTTCTTACGTTAGTATGGTGTAATTTTATAAATTTTAGAATTAAACAAATAGAGTTGAATTTGTCTAAAATTTTTTTAAGAAATAAAAGGATAATTACAACGATTTCGTAAATATCACAATAATTTTTAAAAAGTTAAATGGAGGCAAAGAGAAAGAAGTTCCTGTATTTTAAATTCAATTTATGCTTTTAAGTTATTTAAAATATTTATTTTTGCTCTTCAGAAAATTCAACATACAATATAAATATGAGAACAATACAATTTAGAGAGGCCATTTGCGAAGCGATGAGCGAAGAAATGCGTCACGATGAATCCATATATTTAATGGGCGAAGAAGTTGCAGAATACAACGGAGCATACAAAGCTTCAAAAGGAATGCTTGCAGAGTTTGGCGAAAAAAGAGTAATCGATACTCCAATTGCTGAGCTTGGTTTTACTGGAATTGCAGTAGGTTCTGCAATGAACGGATGTAGACCAATTGTAGAATACATGACTTTCAACTTCTGTTTAGTAGGTATTGATCAAATTATAAATAACGCTGCTAAAATGCGTCAAATGACTGGTGGTCAATTTAATGTGCCAATCGTTTTCCGCGGACCAACTGCTTCTGCAGGTCAATTAGGAGCAACTCACTCACAAGCTTTAGAAAACTGGTTTGCAAATACTCCGGGTCTTAAAGTTGTTGTGCCTTCAACTCCTTACGATGCAAAAGGGCTTTTGAAATCTGCAATTCGCGATAACGATCCTGTAATTTTCATGGAATCTGAGCAAATGTATGGTGACAAAGGAGAAGTGCCAGACGGAGAATATACAATTCCTTTAGGAGTTGCAGATGTTAAACGTGAAGGAAAAGATGTAACTATCGTTTCTTTTGGAAAGATTATCAAAGAAGCTTTTATCGCTGCTGATGAATTGGCTAAAGAAGGAATTTCATGCGAAATTATCGACTTAAGAACAGTACGTCCAATGGATAAAGACGCGATCTTAACTTCTGTTAAAAAAACAAATCGTTTAGTAATTTTAGAAGAAGCTTGGCCATTTGCAAGTATTTCTTCTGAAATCACCTATATCGTACAAGAGCAGGCATTTGATTTTCTTGATGCGCCAATTCAGCGTATTACGACAGCAGACACGCCAGCACCTTACTCTCCTGTTTTACTAAAAGACTGGTTGCCAAATGCAGCTGATGTAGTAAAAGCAGTAAAAAAAGTAATGTACAAATAGTAATAAAAACATACTTTAAAAACTTCATCAGTCAGAATAATTGGTGAAGTTTTTTTTTGTCAAAATATGAAAAGAATAATTTTACTCAGCCTGTTTTTTGTATTCGCACTTGTGAATATCGGTTTTGCACAAACTAAAGTGAGTGGAATTGTTTTGGATAAATCAAATCAGCCTGTTCCTTTTGCCAATGTTGTTTTTAAAGGGTCAAATACAGGAATTGTTTCTAATGAAGATGGACGTTTTTATCTGGAATCTCCAAATACTTATACCGCTTTATTAGTAACTTCTGCTGGTTTTTCAGATAAAGAAGTGCCACTGGAAAAAGCCGTTAATTACGATTTTAAAATTGTTCTTGGCGAAGCTGAAGCGCTTAACGAAGTTGTAATTTTTACAGGAAAGACATCCAAAAAGAACAATCCAGCTTTGGATATTTTGAGAAAAATATGGGAAAGAAAGCGTAAAAACGGTCTTTATCTTTTCAATCAATACCAAATGCAGAAGTACGAAAAAGTCGAGTTTGATATGAACACGATCGACAGTGCTTTTATGAAAAATAAGCTCTTTAAAGGAATGGAGTTTATCTTTAATCATGTTGATACTTCTGATGTTACCGGAAAAACATATCTGCCAATCTTTATCAATGAATCGGTATATGATGTTTATGGAGATAACAAACTAAAAAAGACAAAAGAAAACATTACCGGAAGCAAAACCTCTGGATTTAATGGAAATCAGCAGATTTTGGCTTTTGTAAAAGACCTTTATTCTGATTATAATATTTACGACAATCACCTTAAATTTTTTGATAAAAGTTTTACAAGTCCGCTTTCGCGAACAGGAATCGATGTTTACAATTATGTCTTGAAAGACAGTGCTTATATTGATAAAAAATGGTGTTACAATATTGTTTTTTATCCAAGACGTAAAAACGAATTGACTTTTAAAGGAGATTTCTGGGTAAATGATACCACTTTTGCCATCAAAAAAATTAATATGGGCGTTACTAAAAGTGCCAATATTAACTGGGTAAAAGATATTTATATCGAACAGGAATTTGAAGTAGAAAACGATTCTGTTTTCTTACTGACACGTGATTATATGATGTCTGATTTTGCTTTGAATAAAAAAGAAAAATCAAAAGGAGTTTACGGTAAACGAACGACTTTATTCAGAAACCATAAATTTAATATCCCAAAACCAGAGAAATTTTATAAAGAAGAAGTCAATTTTATAGACAATGCAGTCTATGAACGACCGGATGATTTTTGGGAAGAAAACCGTTTTGAAAAACTAAATAAAGATGAACAAGGCATTTATAAAATGCTCGACACACTGCAAACGGTCAAGCGATTTAAGCAATTATATAGTCTGGTTTCGATTTTAGGAAGCGGTTATGTTGAGTTTAAAAACTTTGATTTTGGACCTATATTCTCAACTTTTGGATATAATGAAGTTGAAGGTTTACGTTTAAGAGTTGGAGGACGTACGTACTTTGGACCGAATGATCCGTGGCGTATACAAGCTTACACAGCTTATGGTTTTGACGATAGTAAATTTAAATATGGTGTTTCTGGAAAATGGATGGTTGATAAGAAAAACCGAATCATTATCTCCGGAGGAAACAGGCGCGACATCGAGCAAATTGGGGCCAGTTTAACGACAACAAACGATATATTAGGAAGAAGTTTTGCCTCGTCTGCATTGTTTACAACAGGAAGCAACGGAAAATTGACGAACATTAATTTAAGTAACGTTTCGTTTGAAATGGAGCCTAAAAAGAATTTTGTAGTTTCGGCTGGCTTCTCATACAGGACTTTAGAATCGGCATCGCCAACATTTAGTTTAGATTATTACACTACTTTGCCATCAGCTGCAAATCCGACCGGTGTGATCAAAAGTGATGTAAAACAATCAGAAGCTAATATTCAGTTTGAATATATGCCAAAACGAAAAACGATTGGTTTTGGTGTTGAAAGAGATTTAGTTGACAGTCCTTTTAGTCATTTCTTTGTAAACTTTAGTTATGGTCTTAAAGGAGTTCTGGACAGCGATTTTGCATACGAAAAAATACAAGTTTTCTATAAACAGCCCATTATTATTGGGCCTTTAGGAAGATCAAATATTATTTTAGAAACCGGGAAAACTTTTGGTACAATTCCGTTAGGACTAATGAGTGTTATTCCTGGAAACCAGACTTATTTTACGATCGAAAATACTTTTAGTAACTTAAATTTCTACGAGTTTATAACTGATCAATATACTACTTTACAGTGGAATCATGATTTTGGAGGAAGATTATTCGCCAGAGTTCCATTTATGAGAAAGTTAAATTGGAGAGAATTTATTGGTATAAAAGCCGTACACGGAACTATCTCTAATGCCAATCGTGCCATAAATGCATCAGATCAGCCTTATGTTGCACCAGAAAATGTATACTGGGAATACAATGCCGGAATCGGTAATATCTTTAAAGTATTCCGTATCGATTTTTCTTGGAGAGGAAGTTATTTAAATAATCCGGATGCTAATAAATTTGCTGTAAAAGGATCTTTTGGATTCTATTTTTAGGCAAAGCTGAAGGTTAAAAAGTTATAAAGTCGCAAAGTTTATTTCTCTGCGACTTTTTTATTGGATATTTATTTCACGCAGATTTTACAGATTTAAGCTGATCTCCACAGATTTTTTCATGAAAATGTTTTAAATTATTAAATCTGCTCAAATCTGTAAAATCTGCGTGAAACAAAACTTTGCGACTTAATGCCTTTGCTAGATTCTTTTTTATTTAATTTTGAAATTGAAGCTAAATTTAAATCATGCAGGAAGCCATAGATTTTCTTTCATTAAAAAGTCCCATCTTTCTAGAAATTATAGAAAAATACGGATTACCACAAATTCCAAAACGTCCACAGGGTTTTGAGACATTAGTATTGCTAATACTCGAACAGCAAGTTTCTGTAGATTCGGCAAAAGCTACATTCTTAAAAATAAAAGCTTATATGACTTGCAATCCCGAAACAATGGCTATTTTATCTGATGAAGAATTTAGAAATCTCGGAGTCAGCCGTCAGAAAACAAAATACATCAAAATTTTAGCGGAAGCAGTTTTAAACAAAGAACTCGATATTGAAAGTCTTGCTTCAAAATCGGCACAACAAGTACGTGAAGAACTTATAAAGTTAAAAGGAATTGGAAACTGGACAATTGATATTTATCTAATGTTTTGTCTGGAAGAGCCTGATTTAATTCCGCTTGGCGATATTGCAGTCATAAATACAATTAAAGAATTATTGAATATCCATGACAAAAATGAAATGGAAATCCATACGCAGCAATGGAGTCCGTATCGGTCTTATGCCACATATTTGCTTTGGCATTATTACCTGACGAAGCGAAATCGGAAAATTACCTATTAAAACGTTGTTTTTTAAACAATAATGCAGATAATTTAACCTGTTTTTTTATTGTAAAAATAGAATGTTTGGTTACTTTTGCAACCGAAATTATAGATATAATAAAAAAAGAAAATGACCGCAGACAAACTAACGACTTTCGATGTATTAATCGAAATACCAAGAGGAAGCAGAAATAAATATGAGTACGATTTTGAAATCAAAAGAATGCGTTTCGACAGAATGTTATTCTCTTCAATGATGTACCCGGCTGATTACGGATTTATTCCGGAAACTTTAGCTCTTGACGGTGACCCTCTTGACGTATTGGTTTTAGTAAACGAACCAACTTTCCCTGGATGTGTTATGGAAGTAAAACCAATTGGTGTTTTCCACATGGCAGATGATAAAGGACCAGACGAAAAAATTATTTGTGTACCAGTTTCAGATCCAATCTGGAATTCATTAACTGACTTGTCAGACATGAACCCACACTTAGTAAAAGAAATCGAACACTTTTTCCAGGTTTATAAAGATCTTGAAAACAAAAAAGTGGATGTTGAAGGTTGGGGAGACGTAAACGAAGCTTTTGCTATTATTGCAGAGTGTACAAAACGTTTTAACGATATCGAAAACAAACCAGAGGGATTATTTAGCATTAAATAATTTTTAGCCTCATATTTTATAAAAAAAGCAATACTCCGTTAGGAGTATTGCTTTTTTGTTTAAATTCGTTTTAGTTAGATTGTTGACTATTAACCAAAACCATTAATATATTATGAATGCATTTATGATTTACCTGCCAATTGTTATGGCAGTTTTAGGATTACTTTTCATGGGAATAAAAAGGACTTGGGTTTTAAAACAAGACGCTGGAGATGGCAAGATGAAAGAGATTTCAGATCACATCTACGAAGGAGCGCTCGCCTTTCTAAAAGCAGAATACAAATTATTAACCATATTCGTAATTATTGCAAGTGTTGCCTTAGCCGGAATTACTTTTATTCCGGGAGTTAAAACACATTTATTAATCGTAGTTGCATTTATTTTTGGCGCATTCTTCTCCGCTTTAGCAGGAAATATGGGAATGAAAATTGCGACCAAAACAAACGTTAGAACCACACAGGCTGCGCGTACGAGTTTACCACAAGCTTTAAAAGTTTCTTTTGGAGGCGGAACAGTGATGGGGCTTGGTGTTGCTGGTTTAGCAGTTTTAGGTTTAACAACCTTTTTTATAATTTTCTTTAATTTATTATCGGGCGGTGTTTGGAAAGACACTGAAACTATGACTGTTGTTCTCGAAACATTAGCCGGCTTTTCTCTTGGTGCAGAATCAATTGCATTATTTGCAAGAGTTGGTGGTGGAATCTACACTAAAGCTGCCGATGTTGGAGCCGATTTAGTAGGTAAAGTAGAAGCTGGAATTCCAGAAGATGATCCTCGTAATCCGGCAACAATTGCAGATAACGTTGGAGATAACGTAGGAGATGTTGCAGGTATGGGAGCCGATTTATTTGGTTCGTATGTTGCAACTGTATTAGCAGCAATGGTATTAGGAAATTATGTTATTAAAGATATGGGCGGAAGTATCAACGATGCTTTTGGCGGAATTGGCCCAATTTTACTTCCGATGGCAATTGCCGGTTTCGGGATTTTATTTTCAATTATAGGAACTTTATTAGTAAAAATATCAGATGATAATGCTAAAGAAGCACAAGTGCAAAAAGCATTAAATATAGGAAACTGGGTTTCGATTGTTTTAACAGCGATTGCTTGTTTCTTTTTGGTACAACACATGCTTCCAGAAGTCATGACAATGGAATTTTTTGGAGAAGGCTCTCAGCAGATTTCTTCGATGCGTGTTTTCTATGCAACTTTAGTCGGATTAGTAGTTGGTGGTGCAATTTCATCCGTTACGGAATATTATACAGGATTAGGTACAAAACCAGTTATGGCAATCGTGCAAAAATCTTCAACTGGTGCAGGAACAAACGTTATTGCAGGTTTGGCAACCGGAATGATTTCTACTTTTCCAACTGTAATTTTGTTTGCTGTAGCGATCTGGATTTCTTATGCATTAGCAGGATTTTATGGAGTTGCATTGGCAGCTTCTGCAATGATGGCGACTACAGCAATGCAGTTAGCAATTGATGCTTTCGGACCAATTTCTGATAACGCAGGAGGAATCGCAGAAATGAGCGAATTACCAAAAGAAGTTCGTACAAGAACCGATATTTTAGATTCAGTAGGAAATACAACTGCAGCAACCGGAAAAGGATTTGCGATTGCTTCTGCAGCTTTAACTTCATTAGCTTTATTTGCAGCGTATGTAACTTTTACAGGAATCGACGGAATCAATATTTTTAAAGCACCTGTTTTAGCGATGTTATTTGTCGGCGGAATGATTCCGGTAGTTTTCTCAGCTTTAGCCATGAATTCTGTTGGAAAAGCGGCAATGGATATGGTTTACGAAGTTCGTCGTCAGTTTAAGGAAATTCCAGGAATTATGGAAGGAACCGGAAAGCCAGAATACGGAAAATGTGTTGAAATCTCAACAAAAGCTGCTTTACGCGAAATGATGCTGCCAGGAATTTTAACAATTGGTTTCCCAATTGCAATTGTATTATTAGGAAAGCTGGTTTATGCTGATAATAATCAATTAATTGCAGAAATGCTTGGTGGTTATATGGCTGGAGTTACTGTTTCTGGAGTGCTTTGGGCAGTTTTTCAAAACAATGCCGGAGGTGCTTGGGACAATGCTAAAAAATCTTTTGAAGCCGGAGTAATGATCAACGGCGAAATGACATATAAAGGTTCTGATGCTCACAAAGCAGCGGTAACTGGAGATACAGTTGGAGATCCGTTTAAAGATACTTCAGGACCGTCTATGAATATCTTAATCAAATTGACTTGTTTAATAGGCTTAGTAATTGCACCAATTTTAGGTGAAGGACACAGTTCGGAAGCAACCGCAATGGCTTCGTGCTGTAAAAAAACAGAAATGCATGTTGCAGGGCATTCTAAATGTGGTGATATGTCTAAAATGACAAAAGAAGAATGTGCAAAAATGTGCAAAGAAAAAGGATGTTCGGCAGAAGAAACTGCAAAATGTTTAGCAAATTTTGATGCCAACGGAAAATACATTCATCAAAAAACAGATTGTTTTGATACCAGTAAATTGGTTAAAAAGCAAGTTGAAATGTCAACAATAAATGGTGTTACAAAAGGAACAGTTACCATAACTTCTAATGGAAAAACAACTACGCAAGTTTTTGAAGGAACTGAAGAAGAGGTAAAAGCACAAATTGAAACAGCAAAATAAAGAGCAGCTTTGTCAAAGTTTTAAACTTTGGCAAAGCTATTAACAACAAAAAAAGCCTCTAAAAAATTTTAGAGGCTTTTTTTATGGGATTAAAGAATATTCTTTGATTAAAATAGAAGCAGGAATTTGAAGTTCTTTTGTTAAAACTCTAATTTGTTTTATTGTAAGGGCTCTTTTCTTTTTAAAGATTTCAGTTACTCTTGAACGGCTATTTAATAAAATACCTAAATCAGCATCTGTAAGACCTCTTTGTTCCATTACAAATTTAATTGCTTCAATGGGGTCTGGTTCCGGAATAGGGTAGTGTATTTTTTCGTATTTTTCGATAAGAGTAACTAGGATGTCTAATTCATCTCCTTCTTCTGTATTTGGTTTTGCGTCAAATAAAACATTTACTCTTTCTAATGCAAAATCATAATCTTCTTCAGTTTTTATAGGTTTTATTTCCATTTTTAAAATAATATTAAAAAATAAAATGCCTCTAAAATTTTTTAGAGGCATTTTATTTATTCGTGTAAATCTGTGAAATCCGTGTTCTAAAACAACCCATTCAATTCAGCATCAATTCTATTAATGATGTTTCCTAAATCTTCTGGATTATCAACAAAATTAATATTATCAACATCAATGATTAAAAGCTTTCCTTTAGTATAAGTCTGAATCCAGGCTTCGTATCGTTCGTTCAAACGGCTTAAATATTCAATCGAAATAGAGTTTTCGTACTCGCGTCCGCGTTTGTGGATTTGTCCCACCAAATTTGGAATAGAACTTCTTAAATAAATCAATAAATCCGGCGCTTTTACCAAAGATTCCATCAATTCAAATAGAGAAGTATAATTTTCAAAATCGCGGCTTGTCATCAAACCCATAGAATATAAGTTGGGCGCAAAAATATAAGCATCTTCATAAATCGTTCTGTCCTGAATGATTTTTTTTCCGCTTTCGCGAATTTGAAGCACTTGACGGAAGCGACTGTTTAAGAAATAAATCTGAAGGTTAAATGACCAGCGTTCCATCTGGTGGTAAAAATCATCTAGGTACGGATTATCAACTACGTCTTCATAATGAGGTTCCCATTTAAAATGTTTCGCCAATAATTTAGTCAAAGTTGTTTTTCCTGCCCCTATATTTCCTGCTATTGCTATGTGCATTACGGTGTTACGATTTTATAATTTAAAATTTCTTTAGCTGTAAAAATAGATAAAATTTGGTCTTTGTAATAAAATTTGTTAAAGGTTTTTTCTAAAACTTCAATCTCAGAAACATCATCTGGATTTGTGTGGCTATTATCTGTAAAATACAGCAAATTAGCTTTGCTGAAAATATATTGATGATTATTAATTATTTCAATTTTATCAAAATCAGCTGTTTTCCCAAGAGCAGTAGTTTTCCCAAAAATATCACACGAAAACCAGTTGTTCTTCTTATCAATCCAATAAAAAGTATTAAAATCAGTCTGATAATATTTTATCGGTTCAGTTAATGGCGTAGAAACCGTTTTATATTCATTTTTTAAATAATCAAAAAGTCCAATTTGCTGATTCAATGCGTTGTAAATCCATAACTGATTCTGTGCAGACATACCAATAAACGTGACCACAATAGGAATATTGTTTTGAGAAAAATTAATCTCCGTAATTTTATTAAGCTGATTGTCGAGTAAAATAACGGTATTAAAATCTTCGTAAAACAAAACGATTTTAAGCGGGTTTTGCAGATCGACTTTAGCAATTCTTCCCAACGAAATGTTTTTGTATTCCCAACTTTCATTTCCTTTCATTTTACTAAAGACGTTGTTTTTGATCTGATAAGAATATCCAAAAGAATCGTAACCTAAAAATTCATCAGCATCAATTGCAATACGAGAAATAGTCGTGGCATTTATTTTTTTATTTTGCGAAAAAGCAAGTGCTAATGGACACAAAATAAAAAATAAGAATAAAAAATTGCGTACCATTTTCCTCATAATAGTTGAATTCTAAAGCGCCAAATTACAAAAAAACTACATCAGAACAGATTAAAACTACAAGTTTAGAAGAATTTCCGCGTTAAACTGTTTTAAATTTAAATTGTCTTAATAATCAGCTATTTTGTCGATACCTTATTAGTATTGATATATTTAAGTTTTAATATTTTAAAATTAATAATACATTTGATTGTAAGTTTATCCGGCTTACTCAACTATCAAAAAAAGACCACAATGAAAAAGATATTATTTTATGGAGTTTTAATGCTTTTAGGCACGCAGATGCAGGCCCAAAAAGATTTTCAGGGAATGGCGGTTTATGAGTCTAAAACACAAGCGCCTAAATTTGACGGAATGCGTGCAAACCGAGATATTACGCCAGAAATGCAGAAAAATATGGAGGAGCGTATGAAACAAATGCTCGAAAAAACATTCATTCTGAATTTCGATAAATCGGCATCCATTTATAAAGAAGAAGAAAAGCTTGACGCTCCGGGACAACAAAACGGCGGTATGCGAATAATGATGAATTCTTTTATGGGAGGCGGCGGCACTTTCTACAAAGATGTAAAAACAAAATCGTATACTGTTGATAAAGAATTTATGGGGAAAGAATTTCTTGTTGTTGATTCTCTGCCTAAACTAAACTGGAAATTAGAATCTGAAACCAAACAAATTGGAGGTTATACGTGTTATAAAGCAACAGCAGTAAAAGAAGCCAGTAAAACCGATTTTAGAAATTTCAGACCTAAAAATAACGACGACAAAAAGCCGGAAGAGAAAAAAGACGATACTAAAAAAACAACCGAAGGGACTAAAACCAACTTTGAAGATAATTTTGAAATGCCAAAAGAAGTGGTAATAACAGCTTGGTATTCGCCAGAAATTCCGGTGAATCAGGGACCAGAAAATTACTGGGGACTTCCGGGTTTAATTTTAGAAATAAACGATGGCAGAACGGTAATTTTATGTTCTAAAATTGTACTGAATGCTAAAGACAAAGTAGCCATAAAACCATCTACAAAAGGAAAAGTAATTTCTCAAAAAGATTACGATGATACTGTCATTAAAAAAATGGAAGAATTTAGAGAAATGAACCGTGGCAGAAACGGCGGCGGGCCAGGTCCGGTCATGATCAGACGATAATTTTATACCTTACTTGAGATCCTTCTAATGAAAAAAATATACTTTTTCTTCGCCTTTTTATTGACTTCAATTTCCTTTTCTCAGAGTATTCGTTTTGATGGTTTCATTCAGGACGGACAGAAAAATCCGTTAGAAATGGCCAACATCATGGCTGTAAATACGGCCACAAAAGCAATGGATTCTTACGGAATAACAAACGACAAAGGAAAGTTTCAATTGACTTTAAAACCAAATACGGCTTACACGATAAAAGTGAGTTTTCTGGGAATGAAATCAAAAGAAATTGCAGTTTCAACTTCCACAGAAAGCATGACGCAGAACATTGTTCTTGATGATGCAGGAATTGAATTAGAAGGTGTAGAAATTGTACGCGAAATGCCGGTTTCTATAAAAGGAGATACTATTGTGTACAATGCAGATTCTTTTAAAACAGGAACAGAAAAAAAACTGGAAGACGTACTTAAAAAACTTCCTGGCGTAGAGGTAAATGCCGATGGAGAAATAGAAGTAGAAGGAAAAAAAGTTTCTAAATTAATGGTTGAAGGAAAGGATTTCTTTGACGGAGATACCAAACTTGGAGTTAAAAATATTCCGGCAGATGCCATTGATAAAGTTCAGGTTTTAAGAAATTACAATGAAGTTGGCCAGCTAAAAGGTTTAGAAAATGATCAGGATAATGTGGCTATGAATATTAAACTAAAAGAAGGGAAAAAGAACTTTTGGTTTGGCGATATGACTGCAGGAATTGGCGTTGGAGAATTAGACAGCCGTTATATTATTAACCCCAAATTGTTTTATTACAGTCCAAAATACAGCATTAATCTAATTACTAATTTTAATAATATTGGTGAATTGCCACTTACCGCGCAGGATTATTTTAAATTTACCGGAGGCTTTAAAAATATGATGAAAAAAGGAGGAAGCAACTTTAATCTTTCTTCTAATGATTTGGGAATTTCGATTTTGAGAAACAATCGCGCCAAAGAAATCGAAACCAAATTTGGAGCTACTAACTTTGCTTATTCCGTGAATAAAGCCTGGAATATTAGCGGTTTTGGAATTCTTTCGACATCAAAAACAGATTTAGAAACCAAGTCAAAAACAACGATTTTAGATTCTGGTGATCAGCAGAACAGAGACGAAGAAACACATCAGAAAAATAATTTAGGACTTTTTAAATTAAGTTCAAGTTATAAACCAAATGCAAAATTTCAGTTTGATTATGATATCTTAACCAAACTCTCAAAACAAGATGAAGATACCGATTTGCTGCGCGAATCTGTTGTAAACAATAATACTGCGACAGAAACAATTTTAACCAATAAAAAACAAGATCCTACATCGGTAAACCAGAATTTGAGTTTGTATTATACCCAAAGCAGTAAAAATATATTTGCTTTTGAAATGCAGCATTTATATCAAGACGAAAATCCATTTTATAATGCCAATTTACGCTCGCAGCCTTTTGATTTTTCTGGATACATTTTGGGACAAAACAGAAACGATTTAAATCAGGATCGATTTGTAAAAACCAATAAACTAGATGCAAAGCTGGATTATTATTACATGGTAACGCCAAAAAGCAACATCAATATTACTTTAGGAAATACTTATTCGCATCAAAATTTCGATTCACATATTTTTCAAATGTTGGATAATGGTGATAGAAATGACTTAGAAAGTACCGAAAATAATAACAATGTAAATTATAATTTTAATGATGTTTTCTTGGGATTTCATTATAAAATCCTGACCGGAAAATTTACTTTAACTCCCGGAGTAAGTCTGCATTCATACGGAATGACTAACACGCAATTAGGAACAGATTATTCGCAGAATTTCATGAAAGTCCTGCCTGATTTTTTTGTTTTATATCAAATCAAAAAATCAGAAACATTAACGTATAATTTTTCATTAACCAATGATTTTACAGATATAAATCAGTTAGCTTCTGGTTATGTTTTGTCCGATTACAGCAGTTTATTCCGCGGAAATCGCTATTTAGAAAATGCAACTTCACAAGTACATTCGCTGCGTTATTTCAAATACAATATGTACAATTTTGAAAACATTTTTGCCAACGCAACGTACACCAAAAAAGTAGATGCCATAAAAACCAAAGCCGATTTTACAGGTGTAAATCAATCTTCTACACCTTATAATTCTAATCTTGCTGACGAAACTTTTTCTGGAATGGGAAATTACGGACGCTCTTTTTTGAAGAATTATAAAGCATCGGCAAATGCTACATTCAATTGGTCAAAATTCAATAATATCCAAAACAATGTATTGGCAACAACAGAAAGTTTTAGTCAAAGTTATACCGTAAAAGCTTCAACAAATTATAAAAATTTTCCAAACTTAGAATTTGGTTATAATGCTTTAATTAATCAATACAGCGGTTCTACTTATTATACAGACAAACCTTTTGCACGATTAGATTATTACTTTTTGGATAGTTTTTCTTTTGTTTCAGAATATGAATTTTATCATTACTACAACTCTAATAAAACGGTTGATAACGAATATGATTTTTTGAGCGCGAGTTTAATTTATCAAAAGAAAGACAGCAAGTGGGAGTATAAAATCTCGGCGACAAACCTATTAAATACGACTTATTTAAATGACGACAGCTTTTCGCAGTTTTCTACAAGAGTTTCGCAATACACTGTGCAGCCACGTTACATTATTTTTTCAATGAAATATAATTTATAGTATTTTAACTATTAAGTTTTCGTTTTAATGCTAGATTTTAATTAGAATGAAATATCTTTACTAGAGATATTAACAATCAAAATTTATAGCATGCGTAATATTGTATGGAGTTTTTCAATCTTTTTTTGTTTCATATTTACTTCTTTTTCTCAAACAAAAAGTATTGAAAAAGGCTCGTATCTGTCTACAAATAAAGGACAACAGATTAAATTAAACTTATTAGAAAATAATAAATATGAACTGGTTTTTAGTTCAGGGAATTACGAAATAAAAGGCGATTCGCTTTTGTTTATTAATGATAAAAAAGAAGGAAGTATTTTTGATCTTGATTTTAAAAGAGAAAAAAATGCCAAGAAAATAAAAATTAAGTTTCCAGATTCTTCATCATTGTATTCCTTATATATAGGAACACAAAACGGTTCTGGAGCCGTAAATTATCAAAAAATTTCAGATATTCAATACAAAACAAATCCGGATTTTGATAAAGCCTTTTTGGATTTTGAAATTGATCGTGCCGATTATTTGTATTTGGTTAATGAAGGTTATTATGACGTTCAAACTCAAATTGCAAAATACGAACTGCCAAAAGATGTTGCAGAAATCACGATAAAATACGAGCCAAATCTTTTGTCTAATTTGAATATTCAGGGCTATTTAGACAAAAAAACAAACGAGCTTCGTATTTCTGAAAAAGCAGGATTAAATCCGCTGGTATTTTTGAATGAAAAAGATGTACCTCCGGCTAAAGAATCGACGGTTAAAGCAGTAGAAAACCAAACTGTTTCTAATTGGACGTATCCAGGAAAAGATACTTACACAACTGAAAATCCCTTAGTAGCAGTAGACACGACAGCAACTGTTGTAGAAGCTTATACGCCGAGCAAAATTGATTTTAAACTAAAAGTAGAAAACAATTTAAAAGGCGCAATAAACGTTACTAAAAATACACCGGCTAAATTTTTGATCGTTTATACAGACACCAAAAATAAAACAGCAAAAGCCGATTTTGATGCTTTTGTAAAAGCTCAGGAAGAACAGGCGACATACAATATGTATGACAAATACGATCCGCAATTTGACATCTATAATTATTATCTGGCTACAGCCGATGATAAAAAATGGCTTAAAACCAATAAAATTTCTGATGGTCCAAATGTGATTGTTTTAAATGGAGAAGGTGATGTTCTTGCCGTTGCAAAAACTACGCTTACAGAACAGCAGTCAAAATTGTATTATTATGACGAATTCTACAAAAAATTGCAGCGAACAAATGCATTACTTTCTTTCAGCAAAACAGCTAAGAACAAGAAAGCAACAGACGCAGATTTGGTTGCTGCTTTTAGTAAAGCATCGGCATTAGAACTTCCGTACAGTTATGATTCTGAATATAGTGTAGATAAAGTTGAAGATCCGGCAGATTTTAAAGTAGTTAAAGTTAATTTGGACAAAAAAGAAGTTGCTCAAATCTGGAAAAAACTGATAGAAGCACATCAAAAAGATACAAAGCCAAATTTAGCACTTGCTGAAACTATTGTAAAAGAAATTAAAAATCAAGGTTTTTCGAAACAGTTTTTTAATGAAGACCGAGTACTTAACGATACCGATTTTCTTTCTATAGATTACCTGATCAAACATTACGATGCAATAGAAATTTTAAATGCAGAAAAAAGATCAAATTCAGTTGATTATGTTCCTGTAATGGGAAATGTAGGTGCGGAGATTTCATCTGCTTTACAAGCAAATACTTATATAGCGCAAGAAGGAGTTGAAGGAAAAGCCAATCAGACAAAAACAATTTCAATCTATAAAAAATTAATCGCATCCGGAAAAGGTGGTTTTGACTGTTATAAAAATTACCTCGCTTATCTGACTCAGGAAAGTGAAGCGAGTGGCGACGATACGGTTTATTTAAAAGAATTTAGCACTTATTTTGATACTTATTTAGGTACAGAAAAAGGAAATGCGATAGAAAAATTAGACGAAATGTTTACTTCTTTAGACAGCACAAATGAATATTCTTATGACGGATGGACTGCTTTTAAAGATTATCATTCTAATTTATGCAATTCTGCGGCTTGGTCTGTTGTAGAAAATCCTGTAAATTCAGGTTATTTAAAACCAGCAATTCAATGGTCAGAATACAGTTTGGCGGTAACCAAAAATAATCCATATTATTTAGATACTTTGGCGCAGCTGTATTATAAAGACGGACAAAAACAAAAAGCAATCGAGACGCAGACTTTAGCAGTAAAGTATTTAAACAGTCTGGTTGAAGAACAAACAGCAAGTGAAATTCGTGAGACTTTAAGCAAAATGCAAAACGGTACTTACTAAAACATACAACTTATCAAAAATGCAATGGCTGTCTCTATAGACAGCCATTTGTTTTTTGATTACATGTGATTAACGGTTTTTGTTGTTAAAAAATCAAAGTTTTTGTCTCGAAATCATTAAGTTTGAGTTATAAAATTAAATCCTATGAAAAACAAAATGATCCTTGTTTTACTTGCTTCTGGAGGAATAGCTTTTTCTCAGGCAGTTAAAAAACCTTTGGTAACGGCAATTACTGATAAAGATCTTAGAACAGACATGTATGAGATGGCCGGCGATCACTTTAACGGTCGCGAAGCAGGAACTTTAGACGAATTAAAAGTCTCTATGTGGCTGGCGAATAAAGCAAAAGAAGCCGGAATGAAACCTGCCGGTGATGACGGCACTTATTTTCAGTTTTTTGATTTGTACAGGCATCAGGTTACAGCAAATACAAAATTTAAAATCGGAACAAAAGAATATAAATTGTGGAGTGAAGTTCTGGTAGCAGAAACCACAAATACAAAAGTGGAAGCGCCAATAGTATATTTGGGGGCAGCAACAAAAGAAGAAATTGAAAAAGCAGACATCAAAGGAAAAGCAGTTGTTATATTAGCTTCTAAAGAAGGAATTGCAGATGATATTTCGCTTTTTGACAGACGTTATCCAGGTCTTGTGAGAAATAAATATTATGACCTTTTGGTTAAAAAAGGCGCTTCGGCAATGATTATGGTTGCTGATAAACTGGGAGAAGAAAGCTGGTCTCAGGTTGAACCGCAAATGACAAGAGGTATTTACGGAATTGAAGGCGTTCGTGATAAAATTGGTACAACAATGCCTGTTTTTTGGCTTCACGGAGATCAGTTAGAATTTTTGAAAAATACAAAAGACTTATTATCTACAGAAGTAGTTTCTGAAACCTACAGATATCCGTCTGTAAATGTTGTGGGAACAATAGAAGGAACAGATCCTAAATTAAAAAATGAATACGTTCTTTTTAGCGGACACCAAGATCACGACGGAGTGAGACAAAAATACGGTAAAGATTCTATTTACAACGGAGCCGATGATAACGCAAGTACTTGTGTTGCCATGTTGGCGATTGCAAGAGCATATAAAAAACAACCGGGAAAAAGAACGGCATTGTTTGTTTTTCACGGTTCAGAAGAAAGAGGATTGTTAGGTTCAAGATGGTACGCATCGCATACTACAGTTCCTGAAAAAGATATTATAGCCGTTTTAAATGGAGATATGATCGGAAGAAATAATGTAAACCAAGCGGCTTTATTAGGTTCAAGTTCACCTCACGAAAACTCTTCAGATTTAGTAGCAATTGCTAAAAGAGCCAACGATGAAGGACCAAAATTTGATTTAGATAAACTTTGGGACAGACCAGAACATCCGGAATATTTTTACTTCCGTTCAGATCATTTACCTTATGCAAAAAGAGGAATTCCGTCTGTATTTTACACCAGCGTTTTACACAGCCAATACCACACACCAATGGATGAAGCGGAAAACATCGATTACGTAAAACTGCACAAAATGACAGAATGGATGTACCGCACAGGATGGATTTTATCTAACGATCCGGGCAGACCGAAAACATTACCAAATGTAAAATTAGAAAGATAAATTCATTTCAATAAAAACAAAAATCCCGATTTCTAATTCTAGAAATCGGGATTTTTTATGTTTAACTATCTAAGTTGTCTAACAATCTAAGCTAGTCTAATAATCTAAATTACAATCCAAATGCAGTTTTTACCTGGTCAACAAAATCAAGTTTTTCCCATGTAAACAATTCTACAGTAACCGTTTTTTCGTTTCCTCCAGGAGCAGAAAAAGTTTTAGTTACCGTTTCTGGTTTACGTCCCATGTGTCCGTAAGCAGCAGTTTCGCTGTAGATAGGATTTCTTAATTTTAATCTTTGCTCGATAAAGTAAGGACGCATATCAAAAATAGCTTCTACTTTTTTAGCGATCTCACCATTAGTTAAGTTTACTTTAGAAGTTCCGTAAGTCTCGATGAAAATTCCCATTGGTTCAGCAACTCCAATTGCGTAAGAAACCTGAACTAAGATTTCGTCAGCAACACCAGCAGCAACTAAGTTTTTAGCAATATGACGTGTAGCGTAAGCAGCACTTCTATCCACTTTGCTTGGATCTTTTCCAGAGAAAGCACCACCACCGTGAGCACCTTTACCACCGTAAGTATCTACAATGATTTTTCTTCCTGTTAAACCAGTATCTCCGTGAGGTCCACCGATAACGAATTTTCCAGTTGGGTTAATGTGGTATTGAATTTTATCATTGAATAAATGAGCGTGAGCTGGATTTTTTGCAATGATTCTTGGAATAAGAATTTCAATAATATCTTTTTTGATTTTAGCCAACATAGTAGCTTCTTCATCAAAATCATCATGTTGAGTAGAGATAACAATTGCATCAATACGAGTTGGTTTGTTATCGTCGCTGTATTCAAGAGTTACCTGAGATTTAGCATCTGGACGTAAATAAGTGATTTCTTTGTTTTCACGTCTTAAAATTGCTAATTCTTGTAATAATTTATGAGATAAATCTAATGCCAATGGCATGTAGTTTTCAGTTTCGTTTGTAGCGTAACCAAACATCATACCTTGGTCACCAGCACCTTGCTCTTCTGGCTTAGCTCTGTCAACACCTTGGTTAATGTCTGCAGACTGCTCGTGAATAGCAGAAAGAATTCCACAAGAATTCGCTTCAAACATATATTCACTTTTAGTATAACCAATTTTACGGATTACCTCACGTGCAATTTGCTGCACATCCAGATACGTATTTGATTTTACCTCACCAGCCAAAATTACCTGACCAGTTGTTACTAAAGTTTCACATGCTACTTTTGAGTCAGCATCAAATGCCAAAAAGTTGTCAATTAATGCATCCGAAATTTGATCTGCAACTTTGTCTGGATGACCTTCACTAACAGATTCTGACGTAAATAAATAAGCCATAATAATGTATTAAATTTGTATATATTAAATTTAGCGAGGAAAATAATTGCAAAAAAGGCTAAAGGAGAATTCCTGCTTTAGCATTTTTTAATACCGAAACTATAACCTTTCAGTACTCATAACGAATCATTTCATTATGAAGAGGTTGCAATCAGTTCAAATTTTTCCTCTGTATTCGGGTGCAAAGGTATGAAACCATTTTGATTTGCAAATCAAAGTTCAACTTTTTTTACTTTTTACCATAGAAATTTAACACAAGCATACTAATTTGATAGGGTAATAGAAAATATTTTTGTTTTTGTTTGGCTGATTCAAAAATAGTTCTCAACTTTGCTACTTCAAATTAACAAAAACAATGAAAACAATTATTTGCAATATGATGTCTTGTAAGATGCCGGAGTTCTCCGCAGAGACGCTATTGTAGATTTTTTTTCAGAAAAATATAAATAGAACCTCTGCCTACAGCAGAGGTTTTTTGTTTTTACAATATTTTAACCACAAGCTTTTTAAACAAAAAAACAATACTAAAATCAGAAAAGTAATGAAAAAAAACCTAGTACTTATTGCAAGCCTTTTTACATTTTCAGGTCTGTATGCACAAGAAAACAAAGTAGAACAAGATACTTTAAAAAACAATGAATTGTCTGAAGTGACCATTGTTGGATCAAGAAGTAAAAACCGTGTAAAAACAGATGTTCCTGTTCCGGTTGATGTTTTTAATATCAATGAAATTACAAAAGGAGCGCCATCGACAAGCGTTACTCAGATACTAAATTATGTGGCGCCGTCTTTTACCAGTAACCCAACTTCTACCGCCGACGGAACAGACCACGTAGATCCGGCACAATTAAGAGGTTTAGGCCCAGATCAGGTTTTAATTTTAGTGAATGGGAAACGAAGACACACCAGCGCACTGGTAAACATAAACGGATCGCCGGGAAGAGGATCTGTAGGAACCGATTTAAATGCAATTCCGTCATTTGCCATCGAGAGAATCGAAGTTTTGCGTGACGGCGCGGCAGCACAATATGGTTCTGATGCCATTGCAGGTGTCATTAATATTGTATTAAAGAAAAATGCCAATTTCCTTTCGGGAGACGTGCAGTACGGAGCCAATTTGTCTTCGGGTTCTAATAATTTTGAAGGCGGAAGCGACGGAGAAACTTTACAAGTAAACCTAAACTACGGAACTTCTCTAGGTAAAGCAGGAAGTTTTTTAAACGTTACCGGAAGCGCAGTTACCAGAGATGCAACAAGCCGTGCAGGAATTAGAAGTAATGCCATTTTTAATGCTTACAATGCGGTCGAAAATAGAGCAGCACAAAACGGAGTTCAGATAAACTCCTTATTCGGCAACATTAATAATACGCCAAATTCGGCACAAATACTGAATAGTTTAAAGCAATATGCGCCTCAGGTTGGTTATTTTACTCCAGCGCAGCAAACTGCTATTGCCGGAGCAAGTACAATTGCTCAAATGCAAACGGCGCTGAATTTTGATGTTACCAACAACGAACTTAATTACAGAGGCCAGCAAAGAAGCGATTATAATATGAGTGTCGGCCAGTCAGAATTGGCGTCTGGGCAAGTTTATTATAATGCAAAATATCCACTTACAGAAAGTACTGCATTATATTCTTTTGGTGGAATTTCGTATCGTGACGGAAAATCGTATGCTTTCAACAGATTGCCAAACGGTTCTGGAACTTTCACACAAGTGTATGAAAATGGATTCTTACCAGAAATTGAATCAGGTATTTTGGATGCTTCAGCAGCAGTTGGCGTTACAACACAATTATTTGGTTTTGATACCGATATCAGCACCAATTTAGGAACAAACTCTTTTCAATATGATGTAAACAATACTATCAATGCAACATTAGGAACCAATTCGGCTACAAGTTTTGATGCAGGAAAAGTTTCGTTTTTGCAAAGCACAACCAATTTAGATTTCAGTAAAAAATACGATGTTTTACAAGGTTTAAACGTAGCTTTTGGAGGAGAATTTAGATATGAAAACTATCAGATTAAAGCTGGCGAAGAAGCTTCATACGGTTTATACGATACAAACGGAGCTTTGGTTACTGGGGTTTTACCAACAACATCACCATTGATCGTAACAGATTTCTTTGGAAATAAAAGATCTGCAGGAGCGCAGGGATTCTCAGGATTTCAGCCTTCGGATGCTAAAGAAAAAGACAGAAAAAGTGTTGCTGCTTACGTGGATTTAGAATTAAACCCAACAGAAAACTGGCTTTTAAACGGAGCAGCACGTTTTGAAAATTATTCTGATTTTGGAAATACCGTAACTTTCAAATTGGCGTCACTTTTAAAATTGAACGATTTTATCAATTGGAGAGTTTCCGGACAAACAGGTTTTAGAGCACCATCATTGCAGCAAAAATATTTCGAAACCAGTTCAACGCAGTTTATCAACGGTTCGCCTTATCAAGTAGGATATTTTACAAACGATTCTCAGGCAGCGAAAAGCATTGGTGTAGAAAATTTAAAACCAGAAAAATCTAAAAGTATCAGTACAGGATTTACATTCAAAATTCCAGATGCAAATATTACGATTTCTACAGATGCCTATTTCACAAGAATCGACGACAGAATTGTATTAACAGGACAATATTCAAGACCAACAGACGCACAGATTACAGGCGCAACTTCGCCGGAACAAGCAGAAGCATTAACTTTATTTCAGGAAGCTTTTGACCTAAAAGGTGTAGAAAGAGCTTCATTCTGGACCAACGGAATCAACTCTGAAACAAAAGGTATAGATGTCGTGATTTCGCAGAAATACGATGTAATTCAGGACTTCACCATCAGAAATGATTTCGCCATTAGTTACAACGAAACCAAAAGAGTAGGCGCATTAAATGTTCCTCAATCTATTGTAAATGCGGGGGGAGAACCATTTGTGTATTCCTTTTTTCCAGAATCAAGCCGCGTTTATTTAGAAGAAGCAATTCCGAGATTAAAAGCAAACTTAACGACAACATTCAATATCAAAAAGCTGGATATTTATTTAAGAAACAGTTATTTCGGAAAAGTAACAGACCCAGGAGCAACAGATGTTAATTTAGATGGATTTTCTTCTGTATACGAGCATCCTGAATACAGCGCAAAAGTGGTTACCGATTTGTCTTTAGGATATCAAATAAACGAGCATTTTAGATTGACACTTGGGGTTAATAATATAGGAGACGTTTATCCAGACAGAAATAATCCTGCAACGCCTGCTTTTACCAATACAACGCCAACTTTATCGCCGGCGCCGAGTACAGATTTAAGCAATGCCAATCAGTTTGCGTATTCAAGAGCCGTTTCGCAATTCGGATTAAACGGAAGATTTGCATTTGCACGTGTAGGATTTAAATTTTAATTCTCAATTAAAAATAGAAATCCTTTTAAATCCGCGTCTTCGCGATAGCGAATCCGTATAATCAGCGTTGAAAATTAGAACACGGACAACGCAGATTCGCTATCGCGAAGACACGGATTTACACGGATTTTAAAAAGATTACAGCAGTATTTATGTTGAGAAATACTTTTTAAATGTTAAAATTTATATTTCTGCTTGGTAGTCTAAAAATAGTTTATATATTTACTCTATCAAATTAGTCGAGTTTAAAAATAAAGAATTCTAATTAAAAATTTATAATATGAAAACAATAGCAGACAAAATGATGATGTGTTGTATGATGCGCAAATGCGCCCCACTCTGTTGTTGCCAAAAGTAAAAGATAAAATCTTTGTTATAGTTAAACTATAAGCCCTTTTGGTAAGCCAGCCAAAAGGGTTTTTTATTTCCAACACTTTAAAAATTATAAATCATGAAAACATTAGATATAAACACAATTGCATTTCAGTACTTATTGAGAACAGATTCTCAAAAAAATAATAAATCAGAAGAACCAACAAGAGAAGCCATAGAATTTCGGCAGGAAGAATATTTCAAAGGTCAAAAATCATTATTGGCTCAGTTATATGATCTGGAAGAAGAAGATCTTTTCAATTAAACAGATTCAAAATTCAATATCAAAATTCAATATCAAAATTCAATAACAATATACTATTAACAATATAAAAAATATAAAATCATGAGCACACAAAAATTTTCAACAAACGCATTACACGCAGGACACGATGTTACTAAAAACGCAGGAACCAGAGCGGTGCCAATTTATCAGACATCATCTTATGTATTTAACAATTCAGATCACGCTGCCAATTTATTTGGTCTTGCCGAAGCTGGATTTATTTACACCAGATTAAATAACCCAACAAACGATGTTTTAGAACAACGGTTAGCTGCGCTCGAAGGCGGAATCGGAGCTGTTGTTACGGCATCTGGAGCATCGGCAATTTCTACCACATTATTAACTTTGCTAAAAGCTGGTGATCATATTGTAGCATCAAACAGTTTATACGGAGGAACTTATAACTTATTAAAAGTGACTTTGCCAAGATTAGGAATTACAACAACGTTTGTAGATCCGTCTGATGCTAAAAACTTCACAAAAGCATCAAAAGAAAACACAAGAGCATTTTTTGTAGAATCATTAGGGAATCCAAAATTAGATGTATTGGATTTAAAAGCTATTTCAGCGGAAGCCAAAGCCTTCAAAGTGCCATTTATAGTAGATAATACAGTTGCGACTCCTTATTTATTAAACCCAATTAAATACGGAGCCGATATTGTAATTCATTCACTAACAAAATATATTTCTGGAAACGGAACTTCATTAGGAGGTGTAATTATCGATGCCGGAAACTTCGATTGGTCCAACGGAAATTTTCCTGAATTTACAGAACCTTCTGCCGGATATCACGGTTTGGTTTATCATGAAGCATTAGGAAACGCTGCGTTTATTGCAAAAGCAAGAATCGAAGGTTTACGTGATTTCGGTTCCGCTTTGAGTCCGTTTAATGCGTTTCAGATCATTCAGGGATTAGAAACATTACCAATAAGAATTAAAAAGCACAGCGAAAATGCTTTGGCTTTGGCCGAATGGTTAGAAAAACAAGAAGAAGTAGTTTGGGTAAATTATCCGGGTTTAAAATCAAATAAATATTTTGATTTAGCCAAAGAATATCTTCCGGAAGGACAAAGCGGCGTAATCACTTTTGGATTAAAAGGTGGTTTTGATGCTGCCAAAAAAGTGGTTGACGAAACGAAACTCTTCTCGCTTTTGGCCAATATTGGCGACACAAAATCATTAATTATTCACCCGGCAAGTACGACGCATCAGCAATTAACAGACAGCGAACAAATAGAAACCGGAGTTTCTAAAGATCTGGTTCGTCTTTCTGTGGGAATTGAAGATATCGAAGATTTGATTGCAGATTTGCAAACGGTTTTTACAAGCGTAACTGAATCTCAGTACAGTATCAATAAAAATTAGGTTTTTTTGTTTTTTGTTTGAAAAATTGCCTTTAGCATTTGTGATCATGCTAGAGGTGATTTTTTATGAAAAAGAACTATAAAACAGTAAATAATTTACACCATATAAGTAATATAAGTTCAGTTAAGCAAATTCTGTTCTTTAATGAACTTATATCACTTATATGGTTTATAAAATTTTAAAATTATGTCGAAGCTTAAAATAAATATTATCCTTTTTGGAATTGGAAATATCGGAAGTACTTTGATCAATCAGATTGTAGAAAGTCAAGACTTTTTTCTGGAAAGCAAGAACATCGATTTTCATTTTCCGATTATTACCAATTCTACAGTTGCTTTTTTCGAGAAAGAAGGCGTTGGATATGCCTGGGAAACAAATTTTGTGCAATTGGCAGTACCTTTTAAAGTAGAAGATATTATTGAATTTGCCAAAGCAAACGAATTTGAAAACCTGATAGCAGTCGATGCCACGGCAAGTGACGAATTGATTGGTCATTATAATACCTTGATCCAAAACGGATTTAATATTGTAGCCGTCAACAAAAAAGCCAATACACTGCCAATCGAACTTTATAAAGAACTAAGAGAAAATCTTAAAAAATACGACAAAGAGTTTTTGTATGAAACCTCTGTTGATACTGGAATTCCGGTTTTGCAGACTTTAAGAGATTTGTATTATTCGGGCGAAAAAATTACAAAAATCAGAGGCGTTTTCTCAGACAATCTCAGTTATGTTTTCAATCGGTTTGCTGCAGAAGAAAGTTCTTTTTCTTCCGTTCTCAAAGATGCCAGTTTATTAGGATTGATGCGATCTACATTTAAAGAAGATTTATCTGGAAACGATACCGCAAAAAAACTGCTGATTCTAACCAGAGAAATTGGAAAAGATTTTGAGCTTTCAGACATAAAAATCAATTCACTTATAAAAGACGAACATTTAGAAAAAAACGGAATCCTAAATAAAGAAGCAATAGACCGATATTTTAAAATAACCAAAATAACGCAGGCCGAAGATCATGTTTTAAGGTATGTTGGAGAATTTGATATTCAGAAAAATACGCTGGAAGTTAAATTGGTTTCTGAACCTTTAACTTCTGCAATCGGACAATTAAAAGGTTCCGATACGATTTTTGAAATTTATACACAATCTTACGCCAATGTTCCTATTGTTATTAAAAGCGCTTCGGCATGTAAACAGGCAATTTCAAGAGGAATTATAACTGATATTTTGAAAGTAGCCGAAAAAATTAAAAATAAAGAAGCGGTCTGGCTTTAAATCCTTCATAAAAAGGAAAGAAATGTTCTTTGATAATCTGATTTGTGGAGATATATAAGCAAAGTAAAGTTTGAAAAATGTAAGTTTTAACCTATTTCTGTTAAGATTTATTTTTTGTAAGATGTTTTTTAACGTTAAAAGGTTGTTTTTTAACGTTTTTTGTAATTAAATTCTTCATTATTATTTGTGTAATAGAAAAAATAATTCGATATTTGTTAAACCCAAAAGCTACTAATCAAATGAATTTAAATGTCTACAAAATGTTTTGTGCCATTTCGGTTAAAACCGTTGGGATAGGTATTGCTTAAATGTTGAAAAACATAATATAATATAGCAAAGCCTCCCAAGATTTTTTTGAGAGGCTTTTTAAATTTACAGAAAATGCAAGAATTAAAAATATATAAATCACAGATGAATAAGTCCCTACAGATGAACAAGATGTTTAACGTCGCACGTATTTGTGTACGCGTCTGTTGATACTAAAAGTATATAGAGTTGTAAAAAACTTAAACCCTTTTGGTATTGTGATCCAAAAGGGTTTTTTTATTCCTTTTGGTTGAGGTAACAAAAACATAAACAAATAATAATCATTATAAAACGAGAACTAACTTAAACTTAAAATATCATGAGCACATTAAACTACTTAGCAGAAAAAATTTCTAATTTGAAAAACAGAAGAACAAAAAGAAACAACCCGCCGCCACCAGCAAATGAATTGGCACATCCAAGATTTGGCATAACCGAAACAGATACAGCGGAGAAAAAAGTACCAAATTCTTTATTGTTTTTGATGTATTCAAAAGAGAATGAAACACTTTTTATCTAAAATCGAAAGTGTCGTACAAATAGGGTAAATCCCGCTTAATTTTACTGATCTTTACGTTCGGTAATTTTTTGCGTACAAGAGTTTCTGTTTTGTAAGATGTTTAAAGAAATAAAGAATCAGTTTCGATAAAATTTGTTTGTTTAAGAAAATAGTAGTTAATTTGCACCTTTAAGTTCAAAAACGTATTGAAATGTTATAAAGAAAGGACGAGGGATTAGACCCGATGAATCCTTAGCAACCCTTCGTTAATTCGAAGAAGGTGCTGCATTCTACCACGCCCAAACGTGGAAAGATAACAACAAGAAATTCTCTAGCTCAACTCTAGGCTTTCTTTTTAATATTTCCAGATACAAATCAAAAATAAAAGATTTGAAAATTGGAAAATAGAACCAATCCCATCATAATAAAAGATTTCATCACAGAAAGTGGTGCATCATATTCTACATTACCATTAAGTTTTACACTTTCTGGTCTGCCATTACATACAGCGCCAATTGTATTAGTAAATCATGCCTTAACAGGAAATGCTGAGGTTACAGGCGAAAAAGGCTGGTGGAATGATTTAATTGGCGAAGGAAAAACAATAGACACCAACATATATACCGTTTTAGCATTTAATGTTCCCGGAAACGGAAACGATTCTTTTGTTATTGAAAATTATCTTGATTTTACAACAAGAGATATTGCTAAAATCTTTCTAAAAGGAATTGAAACCTTTAAAATCGAACAGCTTTTTGCTATAATTGGAGGCTCTGTCGGCGGCGGAATTGCCTGGGAAATGCTCGCACTTGAACCCAACATCACAGAACACTTAATTCCGATTGCGACCGATTGGAAATCGACCGACTGGATGATTGCCAATTGCTATTTGCAAGAACAGATTCTAAACAATTCTTCAAGACCAATAGAAGATGCCAGAATTCACGCAATGCTGTGTTACAGATCTCCAGAATCATTCAAAGAAAAATTTCAACGTACAACCCACGAGAAACTTTCTGTATTTAATATCGAAAGCTGGCTGGCACATCACGGAGAAAAATTGCAAAAAAGATACCAGCTGTCTTCTTATAAACTAATGAATCAATTGCTTAAGACAATAGACATTACAAGAAACAGCGAAGACTTTAAAACTTTATTATCTAAAACCAAAGCTTCAATACATATTATCGGAATTAATTCTGATTTGTTTTTTACGGCCAGAGAAAACAAAGAAACGTATGAAGAATTGAAGCGATTTAAAGACAATGTTTTTTATAGCGAAATAGATTCCGTACACGGACATGACGCTTTTTTAATCGAGTACAAACAATTAGATCATTTACTTGCCGACGTTTTTAAGGCAGAAACAATAAAGAAATAAAATGAAAGTATTAAAATTTGGAGGTAAATCATTATCAAACGGAGAAGGACTTAACAAGGTTGTCTCTATTATTACAGATAAAGTAAATCAGGGTGAACAAATTGCTGTTGTAGTTTCTGCGCGCGGAAACGCTACAGACGAACTTGAATTTATTTTAAGCATTGCTGCAAAAAACGGCAGTTACAAAGAATTATTAGAGAATTTTAAAAAATACCAGATTTCAGATTATCCACAAGTTGATTTATCAGAAGAATTTAATGTTTTAGATAAACTTTTTGAAGGCGTAAGTCTTATTGGCGATTACAGCAACAAAATTAAAGATCAGATTTTATCTAAAGGAGAATTGCTTTCGGCTAGATTGCTGACTGCAATTTTGATCGAAAAAGGAATTCCGGCCAATTTTGTTGACACAAGATCTTTGCTGAAAACAGATTCTAAATTTGGTGATGCACAACCATTAGAACAGCTTTCTAAGAAAAACGTAGTCAATTATTTTAAAGAACATAACGGAAAAACCGTAAACATTGTAACAGGTTTTATTGGTTCAAACAACAACAACGACACCACAACTTTAGGAAGAAACGGAAGTAATTATACAGCATCTTTAATAGCAAATTATTTGAATGCAGAAGAACTTCAAAACTTTACACACGTTGACGGAATCTACACAGCAAATCCGGATTTAGTTGCCGATGCTAAAAAAATTGAATTTTTATCTTTTAACGAAGCAAACGAGCTTGCCAATTTTGGAGCAACAATTCTTCATGCAAAAACGATAATTCCGTTATTAGAGAAAAATATTCCGTTACGAATTTTAAATACATTCAACCACGAAAACCGCGGAACTTTAATTACTTCAGATTCTTCAAAAGAAGGAATTAAAACACTTTCTGTTTTAGAAAACGTTTCTCTTGTAAATCTAGAAGGTCGCGGATTGCTAGGAAAAGCCGGTGTTGATGCTCGTATTTTTAAAGTAATGGGAGATAATAATATTTCGGTAAGTATTATTTCTCAGGGATCTTCAGAAAGAGGAATCGGCTTGGTTGTAGCAACAGAAAAAGCAACAACAGCAATGGTTGAGTTAGAAAAAGAATTCGAAAATGACTTTTATTCTAAAGATGTAAACCAAATCACGGTAACAGATAATGTTTCGGTAATTTCGATTATTGGTCAGGATTTGAGTACGTTCCATAAACCATATACCGCTTTAATCAAAAATAAAATAGTTCCGATATTATTCAATAATACCGTTACGGGTAAAAACGTGAGTTTGGTGGTGAAAAAATCAGAACTAAACAGAGCATTAAGTGTAATTCACGGAGAGATTTTTGGAGTTTCTAAAAAAATCAATATTGCGATTTTCGGCCACGGATTAGTAGGTGGAACTTTAATCAATCAAATTTTAGAATCTTCTGCTGCAATCGAAAAACGTAAAGGAATTAAACTGAATGTTTTTGCTATCGCGAATTCTAAAAAAGTGCTTTTAAATAAATATGGCGTAACTTCAGACTGGAAAAATGAAATTCAAAAAGAAGGGCAGGCTTATACCATTAATGATGTTATCGCCTACGCGAATGAGCACCATTTAGAAAACTTAATTGCGATTGATAATACGGCAAGTGCTTCTTTTGTAGAAAACTATATTTCGTTAATCGAAAGCAGTTTCGATTTGATTTCTTCGAATAAAGTAGCCAATACATTAAGCTATGGTTTCTACAAAGAAATCAGAAAATCATTAGCAGAAAACCAAAAGAATTATTTGTACGAAACCAATGTTGGTGCAGGGTTGCCATTAATTGATACGATCAAATTATTACACCTTTCGGGTGAAAATATCACGAAAATAAAAGGAGTTTTCTCTGGAACATTAAGTTATTTATTCAATAATTTCTCTGCAAAAGATGCTCTATTCAGCGAGATTTTGCAAGAAGCAATTGACAACGGATATACGGAGCCAGACCCGCGTGAAGATTTATGTGGCAATGATGTGGGAAGAAAATTATTGATTTTGGCAAGAGAATTAGATTTGCAAAATGAATTTGAAGAAATTTCAATTCAGAATCTAATTCCGGAACATTTACGCGACGGAAACGTTTCTGATTTCTTGACGAAATTAAAAGAATTCGATCCGATTTACGAAAAAGTAAAAGCAGATCAAAAACCAAATCACGTTTTAAGATATATCGGAGAATTGTCTGGAGATCTTCAAAATGACAAAGGAGTTTTAGAAGTAAAATTAGTTTCTGTTCCTTCAGACACCGCTTTGGGCGGATTAAAGGGGTCAGATTCTTTCTTCGAAATTTATACAGAATCTTATGGAGACCGTCCAATTGTAATTCAGGGAGCCGGTGCAGGTTCTGCGGTTACAGCGAGAGGAGTTTTTGGAGATATTTTGAGATTGTCGGATAAGGAGTAATTTTAGATTTTAGATTGAGTTTGTCATTGCGAGGAACGAAGCAATCACATTTGCAAAATTAAGCTTTGTGTGATTGTTAGTGTGATTGCTTCGTTCCTCGCAATGACAGGAAAAAAACAACAAAACAAAAAAAATAACAACACAATGAAAGTAACCTTAAACAGAGTAAACGACGCTTTTCATTTTAAAGTAAAAAATGAACGCGGACATATAGTTGACGTTGACAGCAGAGCAGAATTTGGCGGAAGCGATTTAGGTGCAAGTCCAATGGAATTAGTATTAATGGGAGTTGCGGGATGTAGCGCTATCGATATGATTTCAATTCTAAAGAAACAACGTCAGGAAATCACTTCTTTTAATGCTGAGGTTGAAGGAACACGTGTACAAATTGAAGAAGCAAAACCATTCAAAGAAATTGATGTGGTTTTCTATTTAGAAGGCGAAATCAATCCGGAAAAAGCAAAAAAAGCGGCACAACTTTCTTTCGAGAAATACTGTTCAGTAGCCAAAACGGTTGAACCAACAGCAACAATAAAATACAAAGTTGTTTTAAACAACGAAGAATTAAGTTAATTAGATAATTAGTCAATTTGAGAATTAGATAATTCTTTTTTGACTTACTGAAAATTCACATTTAATCCTTTGTAAAACTTTGTGTTTTACTTCGCGAATCTCTGTGAAATTTCAAAAGAAATCGAATTTGTGCTAATTAGTGCAATTCGTGTTTAAAACAAAAAAACAACACAATGAATATAGAAGATTTGGGTTTTGAGACCCTTGCAATACGCACACATTTAGAAAAATCACAATTTCAGGAACATTCAACACCTTTGTATTTATCATCAAGTTTTGTATTTGAAGATGCAGAAGACATGAGAGCTTCTTTTACGGAAGAAAAAGTCCGTAATATTTATTCTCGTTTCAGCAATCCAAATACAACAGAATTTGTAGATAAAGTTTGTGCGATGGAAGGTGCAGAAGCAGGTTATGCCTTTGCAACTGGAATGGCAGCAATATATTCTACGTTTGCAGCATTATTAGAATCAGGAGATCATATTGTTTCTGCAGGAAGCGTTTTTGGATCAACTCACGCGTTGTTCATGACGTATTTTCCAAAATGGAAAATTGAAACTTCTTATTTCGATATCAACAAACCGGAAACAATTGAAAGTTTTATTAAACCAAATACTAAAATTCTATATGCTGAAACGCCAACAAATCCTGGTGTAGATGTAGTTGATTTGGAGCTTCTTGGTCAAATTGCAAAAAAACACAATCTGATTTTAATTATCGACAACTGTTTTGCAACGCCATACATTCAACAGCCAATAAAATATGGTGCACATATCGTAGTTCATTCTGCTACAAAATTAATGGACGGACAAGGACGCGTTTTAGGAGGAGTTGCCGTTGGTGATGCCGAATTAATTCGTAAAATATACTTATTTTCAAGAAATACAGGACCGGCAATGTCGCCATTTAACGCATGGGTATTGTCAAAAAGTTTAGAAACTTTGGCTGTTCGTGTAGACAGACATTGTGAAAATGCTTTAAAAGTGGCGGAGTTTTTAGAAAGCCATCCGAATGTAAACAGTGTGAAATATCCATTCCTGAAATCACATCCAAAATATGAAATTGCCAAAAAGCAAATGCTTTTAGGCGGTAATATTATTGCGATCGAAATTAAAGGCGGTCTTGAAGCAGGAAGAAAATTTTTGGACAAAATTAAATTATGTTCTCTTTCTGCAAATATCGGAGATGTAAAAACGATTGTAACGCACCCAGCTTCAACAACTCACAGCAAATTATCTGAAGAAGATCAATTAGCTGTTGGAATCACGCAAGGTTTGGTTCGTGTTTCTGTTGGTTTAGAAACCGTAGCAGACGTAATTGCAGATTTAAAGCAAGCGCTGGATTAAAATTAATTTATCATAAATGTTAAAAGAGGTAATTTTTGTTTAAATTACCTCTTTTTTATTGTAATTAAAATTGAACCAAATCGCCCTAAATTGCTCAAGATGAAAAAATTTAATAATGTAATTGAAAGATATACAGAATACGGAATAAGTGAAGTAAATATTGAATACGCCATTCAAGAAGTTCTCGACGGCACAAAAAGAGAATATATCGTTCAAAGTCTAACTGCAGATTATAGAGGAATGACTTTTGGACAAGCCACAGCGCTGCTAAATGATCTATATTTAGCAGGTGGAGGAGAGTTTAAAAGACAAAATAGAAAAGGATATTTTTGGGCTTTTTTCTTCCTCTTGGTTAGTTTTATCTGTTCTTATTTTACATATCATGTTTGGACAGAATCAGGAATAATATCTTTAAAAATTATAGCAGGTGCAGTTTTGTGCTTTATAGCAGGAATTGGATCTTTAATTGCAGTTCTTTTTGGTTTTTACCGAGAAGAACATGAACCGTTTTAATTATGAAATGCATTCAAACAAATGAAATATGAACAATGCCAATTATATTATTGAAAAGAAATTATTAACTTCTGATCGTGATCGATTTTTTAATTGTGTTATTGATTTTGTATTTATTCTTATTTTGATATTTGTTGTTTCATTTCTTATAGTTATTACAGGAAATATTTTTCAAATAAATATTTATAATATATGGTCGGATATCTTGGTAAGCTTAGGAATCTGGGGAACCTATTTTTCTTTTGCAGTATTTTATTATTTGTTTTTTGAAAGTTTTTTCAGTAGAACAATTGGAAAATTTATTACAGGCAGTATTGTAGTAAATGAAAATGGATTAAAGCCGAGTTTTGGTATTATTTGTATAAGAACTCTTTGTCGTTTAATTCCTTTTGATGCACTATCTTTTTTAGGAAAATCAGAGAGAATATGGCATGATTCTCTTTCTAAAACGTATGTGGTCGAAAAGAAAGATTTAGAAAAAGATATGGAAATTTTCAACGCTATAAATTTGATAGGACAGGAATGATGAAATAGTGATTAATTCTATATTAATCTAAAGGCGATTTTTGACGTTATTTTATACTGTTGAAAATCGTTTTTTCGTTTTAATAATACTCGTTTTTTAAATAAGATAGATTAAGTAGAGTATAAGTCATGTAAAAAGCATACTTTTGTTTTCTAATAAATTAGATTGTTGACAAGAGAAATCTAAAATCAACAATCTGAAATCTAAAATCATCCTACGTGCTTTCAAAGAAAACAAAATACGGAATAAAAGCTTTAACCTATCTGGCAAGACGCGAAAATAACGAACCCGTACAAATTGCTGAAATTGCAAAAAGTGAACATATTTCGATTAAATTTTTAGAAAGCATTTTATTGCTGCTAAGAAACTCTGGTTTTCTTGGAGCCAAAAAAGGAAAAGGCGGCGGTTATTATCTGATAAAAGATCCAAAAGATATCAGCATGGCCAAAGTTTATCGTATTCTTGAAGGTCCGATTGCGCTATTACCTTGTGCAAGTCACAATTTCTACGAAAAATGCGACGACTGCGATGATGAAACGACTTGCGCAGCACGCCGTTTAATGACGGAAGTAAGAGATAATACACTTAAAATATTAGAAAGTAATTCCTTAGCAGATATAGCATTCTAGATAAATTAAACCATATAAGTTATATAAGTTCATTTTAGACTTTGTGTTTAAAAGTTTAATTAAATGAACTTATATAACTTATATGGTAAAAACTATTTAAAAAATCAGTTTATATCCAGCAATAAAAAGCATCACTGCAATTGCATTTCTAAGAAACTGATCAGGAACTTTTCCGCTTAACATACTTCCCATATAAATTCCTGGAAGTGATCCCATTAGTAATTGGCCTAATAATCCTAAATCTAAATTTCCCATAGAAGCGTGACCGATTCCTGCAACTAACGTTAACGGTACGGCATGCGCAATTTCAGTTCCTACCAATTTAGGAGTTGGTAATAATGGATAAAGGAAGAATAAAGTAACAGTTCCCAAAGCTCCCGCTCCAATTGATGTTAAAGTTACCGTTGCGCCAAGTAAAACACCAATTGCAATAGTCAGCATATTTTGAGTAGTGCTTTCGCTGTGAAATTTATCTCCGGCGTGTTTCTGGGAAAATTTTAATATTTTTTGTTTAAAGATAATGGCAACTGAGGTAAATAATAATGCCCAGCCCAAACTGTGTTTGATAACGCGATTTACGGTTTCAATATCTGTTTTAATACTGTGTAAGATCCATAAAGTGACCAAAGCCGCAGGAACACTTCCTAAAGTAAGCCAGCCTGTAATTTTCCAATTGATATTACCTTTTTTATTGTGGACAAATATACCGCCGGCTTTAGTAAAAGCGGCATAAAGTAAATCGGTTCCAACGGCAGTTGTAGGAGGGATATTAAAGTACAATAAAATCGGCGTCATTAAAGAACCGCCTCCAACTCCGGTTAATCCAACAATAAAACCAACTACTAAACCTGCAATGACAAGACCGATCTGAAAATCCATAAATAAAAAAATTTTGCGGTAAAAGTAAATACAATTTTATAATAATCCTATAGATTTTGTAGACTTTAAATGTGTATTTTTGCAAATCACAAAATTAGATTGACTTGTTAGAATCTCACAAACCAATAACTAATTTGTTAAATTAATTACTAATCGTCTTTAGAATGTCTTTTATCATGGTTTAAAGGGAATTACTAACGCAAAAAAGTAAATATATTGTTTTGATATTTCAAAATATATAGTACATTTGCAAAGTAATCTACTAAGCCGATAGGGTAATGGATTTTGGAAGACAAAAAACAAATCCTATAAGTATGGAAAATGAACTTAAGTTAAACAATACTGCGATTAAAGCTGATGCTTTATCCAAAGAAAGATTATGGGTTATAATACCTGTTGTTTTATTGTTAGGTTTGGTAGCTACATTGATTTATAATCATCATGCCGAATTTTCATGGAACAGTTTCCTGGAAGGTTTTGATGAAAATCTTTTAGCGTTCTTTTTAATTGGAGTTTTTGCTCAATTGGTAGATGGAGCTTTAGGAATGGGTTACGGAGCAACTTCTACGTCATTTTTATTGGCTTATGGAGTGCCGCCAGTAGTAAGTAGTACGGCAGTTCACGTTTCTGAAATGTTTACAACGGGAGCGTCAGCGCTTTCGCATCATCGTTTTGGAAACATCAATAAAAAACTGGTAAAACATTTGTTGATTCCGGGAGTTTTAGGATCGATTACAGGAGCATATTTATTGTCTGATGTAATTAATGGTGATGTAATTAAGCCTTTTATTGCGGTTTACATGATTGTTTTAGCGGCAATCATTATAAAGAAAGCTTTAAAGAAAAATGTTAAAAAAAAGAAAACCAAAAAACTAGGCGTTTTAGCTGTTTTTGGAGGTTTTATGGATTCAGTTGGAGGCGGAGGCTGGGGGCCGATTGTGACTTCAACTTTATTAGGAAGAGGAAGAAATCCGAAATATACGATTGGTTCTGTAAATGCAGCTGAGTTCGCGATTTCGTTTGCAAGTGGAATCACTTTCATGCTTTTTGGAGGAATCCACGGCTGGCAGGTAATTATCGGATTGATTTTAGGAGGAGTGATTGCAGCACCAATTGCGGCATTTTTAGTAAATAAAATTAAAAGAAAATCAATGATGATTGCGGTTGGAATCTTAATCATCTTATTGAGTTTAAAAACATTATCTAAATTGTTATAAAGATTTAGAAAGGAAAGAGAATATGAGTGCGACAATTGTAGAGTCATTATTAGAACAAACAAAAGATTTTTCGCTGGAACAAACGTTAAGTTTTCTGGCAGAAAAATATCCAAACCAAGTTATTTTTTCAACTTCATTTGGACAGGAAGATCAGGTAATTACTGATTTTATCTTCAAAAATGATATTGATATTAAGGTTTTTACTTTAGATACGGGAAGATTATTTCAGGAAACGTATGATGTTTTTCACAGAACATTAAAAAGATACAAAAAACAAATCGAAGTTTATTTTCCGGAAGCGACGGCAGTAGAAAATCTGCTTCAAACAAAAGGACCGAACAGTTTTTACGATTCGGTTGAAAACAGAAAAGAATGCTGTTTTATTCGAAAAGTGGTTCCGTTACGAAAAGCTTTGGCTGGAAATGCAGTCTGGATTACAGGTCTAAGAGCCGAACAATCAGAAAACAGACACGATTTAAATCTGTTTGAATACGACGGAGGTTTTGACATCATTAAATTCAATCCATTATTAAAATGGACTTTAGAAGAAGTTGAAAATCATCTAAAAGAATTTAATGTTCCGCAAAATGCTTTACATAAAGAAGGTTTCGTAAGTATTGGATGCGCGCCTTGTACAAGAGCAATTTTCCCAGGAGAAGATATCAGAGCCGGAAGATGGTGGTGGGAATCAAGTCATAAAGAATGTGGTTTACACGGTGCTAAGAAAGAGTAAGGAATTAGTACTTAGTCATTAGTCCAAAGTCCTTAGTTAGAAAAAGAAAATAGAGTAAAGAATATAGAATATAGAGTGGAGAATTTTAGATCAGGTTAGTAAAACTTGAAACCTGAAACTTGAAACTAAAAATATCAAACAAAAAACAACAATGAGTTCAGTATTAAAAACAAACGCTTTAGAGAGTGAAGCAATATACATTTTCAGAGAAGTAATTTCACAGTTTGACAAACCGGTTTTACTTTTCTCAGGAGGAAAAGATTCTATTACATTGGTGCGTTTGGCACAAAAAGCATTTTTCCCTGCTAAAATTCCGTTTCCTCTATTGCACGTTGATACGGGACACAATTTCCCTGAAACAATTGCTTTCAGAGATAAATTGGTTGAAGAATTAGGTTTAGAATTGATTGTTCGTAATGTTCAGGATGCTATTGATGAAGGAAAAGTGGTGGAAGAAACCGGAAAATATTCTAGTAGAAACAGCTTGCAAACGACTACACTTTTAGATGCAATCGAAGAATTCAAATTTGATGCTTGTATTGGTGGAGCGCGTCGTGATGAAGAAAAAGCAAGAGCGAAAGAACGTATTTTCTCTGTTCGTGATGATTTCGGACAATGGGATGAAAAAAATCAAAGACCTGAATTGTTTGATATTTTGAATGGAAAAATCGAAAATGGTCAAAACGTTCGTGTTTTCCCAATTTCAAACTGGACAGAATTAGATGTTTGGAGTTATATCGAAAAAGAAAATATCGAGATTCCATCAATCTATTTTTCACATAAAAGAAAAGTTTTTTTGAGAGACGGTTTAATCTGGTCACATTCTCCTTTTGTGTACCAAGAAGAAGACGAACAAATCGAAGAAAGAATTGTTCGCTTCAGAACCGTTGGAGATATGAGTTGTACAGCGGCTGTTGAATCTTACGCGGCAACAATCGAAGAAGTTGTTGGCGAAATCAGATCATCAACAATCTCAGAAAGAGGAGCCAGAATCGACGATAAAAGATCTGAGGCGGCGATGGAAAAAAGAAAACAACAAGGATACTTTTAATAAGTTAGTAGTTAAGAGTTAGAAGTTAGAAGAATCAAAAAAACATACAGATTTATAAGTTTCGAGAGAACATGAAACCTGAAACTTGAAACCTGAAACAAAATAAAGAGAATGGACGTTTTAAAAATAGCAACAGCAGGAAGTGTAGATGACGGAAAAAGTACTTTGATCGGAAGATTATTGTACGATACAAAATCATTGACAACAGATAAAATCGAAGCAATCGAGAAAAGCAGTAAACAAAAAGGATACGATTATCTTGATTTTTCTTTGGCGACAGACGGATTAGTAGCAGAAAGAGAGCAGGGAATTACGATTGATGTTGCACACATTTATTTTTCTACAGCAAAGAAAAGTTACATTATCGCCGATACTCCGGGTCACGTAGAATATACGAGAAACATGGTTACAGGAGCTTCGACTTCTCAGGTTTCTATTATTTTGATCGATGCCAGAAAAGGAGTAATTGAGCAAACGTACCGTCACTTTTTCATCAATAATTTATTGAGAGTAAAAGAGGTAATTGTTGCCATCAACAAAATGGATTTAGTAGATTATTCAGAAGAAGTTTTCAATAAAATCAAAGCTGATTTTCAGGCATTAAATGCAAAAAGTACTTTCAAAGAACAAAACGTAAGTTATATTCCGTTAAGCGCAATCAACGGCGGAAACGTGGTTGACAAATCAGAAAACATGACTTGGTACGACGGACAAACTGTTTTGGAACATTTAGAAGGATTACATTCTCATGATGTTTACGAGCCAGGAAAAGCGCGTTTCCCGGTTCAGACTGTGATTCGTCCAAAAACAGAAGAATATCATGATTTTAGAGGTTATGCTGGAAAATTATACGGAAATTCAATTAAAGTTGGAGATGAAGTAACAGTTCTTCCTTCTTTAACAGAATCAAAAGTTACTAAAATTCATTTCTTCGATAAAACATTTGATGAAGCTGTTGCAGGTTCTTCAGTAACAATCGAATTAGAAAATGACATCAATGTAACAAGAGGCGATATGATTGTAAAATCAGACGAGCTTCCAAAAATTGAAAAAGATATTACAACAACAGTTTGCTGGATGGACAGTAAAAAACTGGTTGCAGGAACAAAATATTTGGTACAACACAATACCAACAGAGTTTTGGCGAAAGTAGAAAGTATCAAAAATACAATCTCAACTGATTATTCAGGAACAAAAGAAGCTTCGCAATTAGCAATCAACGAAATTGGAGAAGTAACTATCAAACTAAGCAAGCCTTTGTATTTTGATGCCTACAACGACAACAAATCAAACGGAGCTTTTATTTTAATTGACACTGCAACAAACACAACTGCAGGAGTAGGATTCATTAGATAATAAAGCCTAAAGCGAAAAAGAACATGGAAAGTTTTAGAACAGAAATAGAAAATCCGATCGTACAAAAGGAGATCATCGATTTAGAGAAAAAAATTCACTTATTCCGTGGAGGAAAAATTGATGATGAGCGTTTTCGTAGTCTTCGTTTAGCGCGCGGAATTTACGGACAACGTCAGGAAGGCGTACAAATGATACGTATTAAATTGCCTTATGGTAAAGTTACCAGCGAGCAATTGGTGCGTATCACAAAAGTTTCTGACGAATATTCTACCGGGCGTCTGCATATTACGACGCGTCAGGACATTCAGATTCACTATGTAAGTTTAGACAGAACTCCTGAGCTTTGGGCAAATCTGGCTAAAGATGATATTACATTGCGTGAAGCTTGTGGAAACACAGTGAGAAATATTACAGGAAGCGAATTGGCTGGTGTAGACGTAAACGAACCATTTGATGTTTCGCCTTATGCACACGGCATGTTTCAATATTTGTTGAGGAACCCAATCTGTCAGGAAATGGGACGTAAATTCAAAATTTCGTTCTCTTCTTCAGACGAAGATACGGCTTTGAGTTATTTACACGATTTAGGATTTATTCCGAAAATCAAAGACGGACAACGCGGATTTAAAATCATGTTTGGTGGAGGTTTAGGATCTCAGCCAGCGCACGCTGAATTGCTTTCTGAGTTTGTTCCGGTAAACGAAATTATCCCGACAGCAGAAGGAATTATCAGAATTTTTGATCGTTACGGAGAACGTGCAAAAAGAATGAAAGCGCGTATGAAATTCTTAATCAAAGAAATCGGAAAAGATGTTTTCTTAGATTTAGTTGAAAAAGAGAAAAAAGCAATTGCATTCGAAACATACGAAATAGATACAACTGCTTTTGAAGGTCCGATTCCGGAACCTTTATTAGCTGTTCCGCAAGTTACAATTGAAGACAAAGAAGCTTATGAAACATGGAAAGCTTCAAATGTAATTGCACAAAAACAAGCAGGTTATTACGCTATCGGAATCAAAGTTTTATTAGGAGATTTTTATACCGATAAAGCCAGAGCATTAGCCGAATTAATTAAAAATTACGGAGCCAATGAATTACGTTTTTCATTGCGTCAAAATATTGTAATCCGCCACATAAAAGAAGAGAATCTTCCTTTCTTTTATCAGGAATTAGCCAAATTGGACTTTGTTCATTTAGGCTATAATTCTACGGCAGATATTACAGCTTGTCCGGGTACAGATACTTGTAATTTGGGGATTGCAAGTAGTACCGGTATAGCTGAAGAATTAGAAAAAGTAATTAATGCCGAATATCCTCAGTACAGAAACAACAGCGAAATTGAGATTAAAATTTCAGGTTGTATGAATGCCTGCGGACAACATAATATGTCGGCAATTGGTTTTCAGGGAATGTCTATCAACTCAGGAAAATTAGTGGCGCCAGCGTTGCAGGTTTTATTGGGTGGAGGAAGATTAGGAAACGGAGAAGGTCGTTTTGCAGATAAAGTAATCAAAATTCCAAGTAGAAGAGGACCAGATGCATTACGTACAATTTTGAATGATTTTGATGCGAATGCAAACGGCGAAAAATTCCTTAACTATTACGATGCAAAAGGAGAGAAATATTTCTATGAAATCTTAAAACCTTTCGCAGACGTAACCAACTTAACAGAAGCTGATTTTATCGATTGGGGTAATGCAGACAATTATGTAAAAGCGGTTGGAGTTGGAGAATGTGCCGGAGTTGTAATTGATTTGGTTGCTACTTTATTATTAGAAGCAAAAGACAAATTGACTTTCGCTCAGGAATCTTTCGACGAAGGAAAATGGTCAGATGCAATTTATCACGCTTACGCTGGATTTGTAAACGGTGCGAAAGCATTGTTACTTTCTGAAAACGAAAAAACAAACAACCACGCCGGAATCGTAGATTTATTTGATAAAGTTTTTGTTGAAAGCGCTAAAATCGGTTTGCCGACAACGTTTAACGAATTGGTTTACCAAATCAATAAAACGGAGCCTTCTGAAGCTTTCGCAAAACAATACATTGAAGAAGGAATTGCATTTTTTGCAATTATAGAAAAATACAGAGCACAAGAATTAGCAAATGCATAATACCATAAAACCCAAAGTAACTTTAGTTGGCGCAGGTCCCGGAGACCCGGATTTGCTTACGCTAAAAGCCGTAAAAGCACTTGCTGAAGCGAAAGTGGTTTTGTACGACGCGCTTGCGAATGAAGAAATTCTGGCGCATGCTCCAAAAGATTCCATCAAATTATTTGTTGGAAAACGAAAAGGAAATCACAGTTATAGGCAGGATCAAATCAATCAGTTGATTGTTGATAATGCGTTGACTTACGGTCATGTTGTTCGATTAAAAGGCGGAGATCCGTTTATTTTTGGAAGAGGAAGTGAAGAAATAGAATTCGCAGAAAGCTTCGGAATTGAAACAAAAGTAATTCCCGGAATATCTTCAGTAGTAGCAGTTCCGGCAAGTCTCGGAATTTCGATTACCAAAAGAAGCGTTTCAGAAAGCTTTTGGGCGATTACCGGAACAACATCCGACAGAAAATTATCTTCAGATGTTGCTTTGGCATCAAAATCGTCAGCAACTGTTGTGATTTTAATGGGAATGCACAAACTGAACGAAATTGTGAGATTATTTCAACAAGAAAATAAAGGCGATTTACCTGTAGCGATCATTCAAAGCGGAACAACGACAGAAGAAAAAGTAGGCGTTGGAACAGTAAATTCTATTGAAGAAATTGTAAAACAACAAAAACTGAGTTCGCCAGCAATTATTGTTCTTGGAGAAGTTGTAAAACAAAGCCATAAATTAAAAGGTTTCTACGAAGAATTTCTATCGAAAGAAATCGCAAGATAAAGTTCCGTAGGAACGATCAATATTGTAGCGCCGGATTTTAATCCGGGGGAGCAAATTAAAGGTAAAGGTTTCTAAGAAGAATTTTTTATCAAAAGAAATCGCAAGATAAGTTCCGTAAGAACGATCAATATTGTAGCGCCGGATTTTAATCCGGGAAACAATGCAAAAATTAAATTGAATGTCAATTTAATAAAACGAAAGATTGAAAAATATAGCCCACGGTTTCAACCGTGGGAAACGTGGTTTGAGATAAATATTGTAACGTCAGATTTTTGTAATTTCGACGAAACAAAAAATTAAAATGGAACAAAACGAATTATATCCGATCTTTTTAAAACTGCACAATCTAAATGTATTAATTGTAGGCGGAGGAAATGTTGGATTAGAAAAGCTTTCTTTTTTATTAAAATCGAGTCCGAATGCCAATGTTGAGGTCGTAGCAAAAGATTTTCATCTGGACATTAAAGTTTTGGCAGAAAAACATCCTTCGATAACTTTAACCGAATCGAAGTTTAAAAAGAAAATGCTCAAAAAGCGTCATATGGTAATTGCTTGTACAGACGATTTACAAGTCAATAAACGAATTTATGATTTGGCCAGAAAGCGTTATTTGATTTGCAATATTGCCGATACGCCCGATTTATGTGATTATTATTTAGGCGGAATCGTAACAAAAGGAAATGTAAAAATTGCCATTTCGACCAACGGAAAATCGCCGACAACAGCAAAAAGGCTTCGCGAGTTTTTTGAAGAAGTAATTCCGGAAGATATCAATGCAATGGTCGAAAACCTGAATGAATATAGAAAAACCTTAAAAGGCGATTTCGAAGAAAAGGTGAAAAGAATGAACGAGATTACTTCGTCATTAAAAAATAAAGAGTAAAAAGTTTCGAAAAGAAATAAATGATAAAAATCATTGAAAGTACAAGGATTTATTCGTTTCTTTGCGTTATTAAGAATGATTATAAACAACAACCATAATGATTAAAACAGATATACTTATAATTGGAGCAGGACCAACAGGTTTATTTGCCGTTTTCGAGGCAGGATTATTAAAACTAAAATGCCACATTCTAGATGCTTTACCACAGCCGGGAGGACAACTTTCTGAACTTTATCCAAAAAAACCAATCTACGATATACCTGGATTTCCAGAAGTATTGGCAGGAGATTTAGTTGATGGATTAATGGAACAAATTAAACAATTTGAGCCAGGTTTTACTTTAGGAGAACGTGCTGAAACAGTAGAAAAGCAAGAAGACGGAAGTTTTATCGTAACTTCAAACAAAGGAACTAAATTTCACGCGCCGGTTATCGCTATCGCTGGAGGTCTAGGAAGTTTCGAGCCTCGTAAGCCACTAATTGAAGATATCGAGTTTTATGAAGATAAAGGAGTAAAATACTTCATCAAAAATCCGGAGAAATTCAGAGATAAAAGAGTTGTTATTGCAGGAGGAGGAGATTCAGCGTTAGACTGGTCAATTTTCTTAGCAAACGTAGCTTCAGAAGTAACTTTAATTCACAGAAGAAACGAATTTAGAGGCGCTTTAGATTCTGTAGAAAAAGTGCAGGAATTAAAAACTGCCGGTAAAATTAAATTAGTTACTCCAGCAGAAGTAATTGGAATCAATGGTGCTGAGCACGTAGAATCTTTGGATATCGAAGAAAACGGTGCGCACCGTAAAATCGAATGCGATTACTTTATTCCACTTTTCGGATTAACACCAAAATTAGGTCCAATCGGAGACTGGGGATTAGAAATCGAGAAAAACGCAATCAAAGTAAACAATGCTTTAGATTACCAAACGAACATTCCTGGAATCTTCGCAATTGGAGACGTAAACACATACCCGGGAAAATTAAAGTTAATTCTTTGTGGTTTCCACGAAGCAACTTTAATGTGTCAGGCTGCATACGGAATCATCAATCCGGGTAAAAAATACGTATTAAAATATACAACAGTATCAGGAGTAGACGGTTTCGACGGAACACGTAAAGAGGCGCCAAAAGCAGTTGTGAAAGCGATTGTCTAAGGTTCTGAGTTTCTGAGAGACTAAGATTCTAAGATTTTTATATAGTAAAGCTCAAACTTTTTAAAGTTTGGGCTTTTTTAGCTTAGCACCTTAGCATCTCAGAACCTTAGCACCTTTAAAATTTTATTCACATTAACTTAATCTTCATTTCTTGTTCCCGAAACTTCGGCATAGTAGCTTTGTATCTTAAAATAAAAAATTTGATTTTGGTATTTGAAAAACCAAGATAAAATCGTAACTTTAAGAAAGTATTCAAAAATTATCTATTATGAACAATTGGAATGAAGAATTAGCACCCGAAGAAAAGGCAAAAATTGAAAATGAGATCAAGATGACCGCTAACGAATTAATAGATCATCAAGAAGTTATGGATACATTTCTAAAATGGGACAGAAGTTTCTAAACACCATTTTTTATCTCAAATAACAAGCCAATCACGGAATAATACGCTAAGATCTTAACAGAAAGCTCAAACTTTTAAATAAGTTCGAGCTTTTTTTGTTCAAATGTTTTTAAACTTTGAACCTTTGGAGCTTATTAACCTAGTTGCTTATAAAAGAACTTAGAACCTCAGAACTTTAGTCGCTTAGAATCTTAAAAAAAACTTGCAATTAACGGCTTTATGTCGTTACTTTGCACCGTTCATAATTTTATTGACAGTTATCACGAAAGGCGGAGGGATAGACCCGATGAAACCTTAGCAACCCTTTACCATAAAGAAGGTGCTAAATTCTACTTTATACTGTAAATACAGTATCTAAGATAGATAACACAAATACATTACTCGTATTTCTCAAAACTTTTCCTGACAACATTACACTAAATTTCACCGAATAAAATTTAGTGAAAGGAGCGATTCATTGACGCATTTTTTGCCGTCATGGGTTCCCGCTTTCGCCTATATCTCTCCGAGGATACCGGCTCAATCGGGGCTAAAGAGCCACAATTGTGAACTTTTGGAAACAAATTAAAACATATCATTTGAGTTTAAACCTGACGAGTTTTTAAACCTCGTCAGGTTTAGCCGCAAGATTAAATTATAAAAAAAGCTTTGTGTCTTAGCGTCTTAGTGGCAAAAGGCAAAACAATATGTCTATAAAAGAAGCAATAAAAGAAAGAATCCTGATCCTTGACGGAGCAATGGGAACCATGTTACAACGCTACAACTTCTCAGAAGAAGATTTTCGTGGTGAACGTTTCAAGGACTTTCCACATCCGTTAAAAGGAAATAATGATTTATTATCACTGACACAACCGCAGGCCATTCGCGATGTACACGCCGCGTATTACGAAGCTGGCGCAGATATCGTAGAAACCAATACATTTTCTGGAACCACAATCGGGATGGCCGATTATTTCATGGAAGATTTGGTTTACGAATTAAACTACGAATCGGCTAAAATTGCTCGTGAAGTTGCAGACGAATTCACGGCTAAAAATCCATCAAAACCACGTTTTGTAGCCGGCTCAATCGGACCAACAAACCGTACCGCAAGTATGTCGCCAGATGTAAACGATCCGGGTTACAGAGCCGTAACATTTGACGATTTACGAATCGCTTACAAAGAACAAGTAGAAGCTTTACTAGACGGAGGTTGCGACTTACTTTTAGTAGAAACTATTTTCGATACTTTAAATGCAAAAGCGGCGCTTTTCGCGATTGAAGAAGTAAAAGATGAAAGAAATATAGATATTCCAATCATGGTTTCTGGAACGATTACAGATGCCTCAGGAAGAACACTTTCCGGGCAAACTGTAGAAGCGTTTTTGATTTCAGTATCGCATATTCCCTTATTAAGTGTTGGTTTCAATTGCGCTTTAGGAGCCGATTTGTTAAAACCGTATTTAAAAACATTAGCACAACATACACAGTTCAATGTATCGGCGCATCCAAACGCAGGATTGCCAAACGCATTCGGACAATACGATGAAACACCAGAACAAACTCAGGCTTTTATCAAAGAATATTTAGACGATAATTTAATCAACATTATTGGTGGTTGTTGCGGAACTACTCCAGATCATATTCGATTAATGGCTGAAGTTGCGAAGGATTATAAGCCGAGAGTTTCGCCAGTATTAGCGTAAAGTCATGTTCCTGCAAGGTTTTTAAAACCTTGTAGGTTAAATTGAAATTAAGATATTCAGAAACAATAGAATTTTTTCGATTGAAAATTAAAAAGTGAAAGAAAACAAAAGCGATTCAGATAAAATAAAAGGAATTGTAGGAGTAGCCCTGCTTGCATTAATATTTGTGGTTAGTATCTTTTCAAATAAGAATGAAAAGAAGTATGATGAACACGATAAAAATTTAAAAGGAGAAACAATAGGGCTTACAACTAGAGTCAAATACCACAGAAAAACTAGGTCTTTGAGATATTATTTTTATACAAATAAAAAAGTTTTAGCTGAGGTTTCTATTGATTATGGGCAGGTAAATAAGTTTTATAAAGTAAAATACGATTTAGACAACCCAGAAAAAAACTATATAGTTTTAGAAGAAGAATTAGAACCAGATTCAATTTCATTAGTTAAAGCAGGATTTACTAAAACTAAATATTACATATATGATGCAGGAGTAACTTGCAAATATATAGAGCATTCAAAATGGAAGTAAAAGTTCTTTAGGAACAAATGATTGGTAGTACTGCGTGAGGGATAGAAGTGAAAAGCCCAAAGCCTGACGGAGGAAGAGCGAGGACTTGTAACGGATAGCCCGGCCGGAGGACACGCCCAAAATAAAATTATAGAAAAGTAAATGCCTACAAGGTTTCGTCCCGAAGCCTCGGGAGCAGGAAGAAATAAAGAATAAAAAACTTAGAACCTAAGCCCTTTAGAAGCTTAGCAACTTTAAAAGAAATGACTGAAAAAAGAAGAGACCTTGTATTAGCCGGATTAGAGCCGTTAATTATTACGCCCGAAAGTGTTTTTGTAAACATTGGAGAGCGTACAAACGTAACAGGTTCAAGAAAATTCTTGCGCTTAATAAAGGAAGAGAAATATGACGAGGCGCTTGATATTGCAAGACAGCAGGTAGAAGGAGGAGCACAGATTATCGACATTAACATGGACGAGGGAATGCTTGACGGAGTTCAGGCAATGACCAAATTCCTGAATTTAATAGCATCTGAACCGGATATTTCGAGAGTGCCAATTATGATCGACAGTTCAAAATGGGAAATCATTGAGGCTGGTTTGAAAGTTGTGCAGGGAAAAAGTGTTGTAAACTCCATTTCATTAAAAGAAGGAGAAGAAGCTTTTATTCATCATGCTAAATTGATAAAAAGATACGGTGCAGCGGCGATTATTATGGCTTTTGACGAAGTTGGTCAGGCCGATAATTACGATCGTCGTGTTGAGATTTGTCAGCGCTCGTATGATATTTTGGTGAATCAGGTTGGTTTTCCTCCGCAGGATATTATTTTCGATTTGAACATTTTTCCGGTTGCAACGGGAATGGAAGAACACCGTTTAAATGCAATCGACTTTTTTAGAGGAACAAAATGGGTTAGAGACAATCTGCCTCATGCACATATTAGTGGTGGTGTGAGTAACGTTTCGTTTTCTTTTAGAGGAAACGATCACGTACGTGAAGCCATGCACTCGGTTTTCTTGTATCACGCGATCAAAAACGGAATGACGATGGGAATCGTAAATCCAGAAATGTTGACGATTTACGATGATATTGAAAAAGACTTATTAGAGCACGTAGAAGACGTAATTCTTGACCGTCGCGACGACGCAACCGAAAGACTTTTGGATTTTGCAGAAAATGTAAAAGGCGAAGTAAAAAGCGACGAAAAAGCGATTCAGGAATGGCGTTTAGGAACAGTTCAGGAGCGTATTACGCATTCATTAGTAAAAGGAGTTGATGCTTTTATTGAAGAAGATGTAGAAGAAGCGCGTTTGGCTGCAACAAAACCAATTGAAGTTATCGAAATCAATTTGATGACGGGAATGAATGTGGTTGGAGATTTATTCGGAAGCGGAAAAATGTTCTTGCCTCAGGTTGTAAAATCGGCGCGTGTAATGAAAAAAGCCGTTGCGTATTTACTGCCATTTATTGAAGCGAGCAAACAAGCGGGAGATAAATCCGGAAACGGAAAAATCCTGATGGCAACTGTAAAAGGTGACGTTCACGATATTGGTAAAAACATTGTTTCGGTGGTTTTAGCTTGTAATAATTACGAGATTGTAGATTTGGGTGTAATGGTGCCTCCGGAAAAAATCATTGCAGCGGCAATCGAGCACGAAGTAGACATTATCGGATTAAGCGGACTGATCACGCCTTCGCTTGACGAAATGGTTTATTTGGCCAAAGAGCTTGACAAACAAGGAATTAAAATCCCGATTATGATTGGTGGGGCAACCACTTCGCGCGCACATACGGCCGTGAAAATTGCGCCTCAATATAGAGAAACTGTAATTCACGTAAACGATGCTTCTAGAGCCGTAACCGTTGCAGGAAATCTGTTAGATCATAACCGAAAAATATACGCAAGCGATATTCGTGCAGAATACGATGCTTTTAGAGAGACTTTCTTAAGCCGTTCGAGAGATAAAAATTTCTTAACGATTGAGCAGGCTCGTAAAAATAAACTGCAATTAGACTGGGACGAATATACTCCGGTAACGCCAAAGAAAATCGGTAAGCAAATCGTTGAAGTGGAACTGGATGTTTTAGTTCCGTATATTGACTGGACACCGTTTTTTAGAACTTGGGAATTGTTCGGAAAATATCCGGCAATTTTAACGGATGAAGTTGTGGGCGAACAAGCAACTTCGGTTTTTGCAGATGCTCAGGCAATGCTGAAAGTTATTTTGGCAGAGAAAAAACTAACAGCAAAAGGTATTTACGGAATTTTTCCTTGTAATCAGATAAACGATGATGATATCGAATTGCGTGATGAAAACGGAAAAGTTTTAGAGAAATTCTTAACGCTGAGAATGCAGTCTCAAAAAACAAAAGGTGCTCCGAATATTGCTTTAGCTGATTTTATCGCTCCAAAAGAAAGCAATAAAACAGATTATATGGGCGCGTTCTGTGTAACAACAGGTTTTGGTGTAGACGAATGGGCTGCCGAATTTGAAAAAGATCTTGACGATTATAACTCGATTATGGTTAAAGCGCTTGCAGATCGTTTTGCAGAGGCTTTCGCCGAATATCTACACGAGCAAGTTCGTATGGATTATTGGGGCTACGATCCGGGAGAAACGTTGTCTAAAGAAGATTTGATCGAAGAAAATTATAAAGGAATTCGTCCAGCGCCAGGATATCCTGCATGTCCGGATCACTTGGAAAAACCAACAATCTGGAAACTTTTAAATGTTGCTGAAGAAATTGGAGTAACCTTAACAGAAAGTATGGCAATGTGGCCAGCATCATCGGTTTCGGGTTATTACTTCGGAAATCCAAAAAGTAAGTATTTCGGACTCGGAAAAATAAAAGAAGATCAGGTTACAGATTACGCGAAACGCAGAAATGTTCCGCTGGATTACGCAATGAAATGGTTAAACCCTAATATAGCAGATTAACTAAAAGTTATTTTGGTTTCATGTTTAAAGTTTCAGGTTGCTGTAGAGAACTTGAAACTTGAAACTTGAAACTTTGAAACAAAAACAAATAATGAAAGTAACAGAACATATAGAAAACGCCAAAGGAAATACATTATTTTCATTTGAAATTATTCCGCCTCAAAAGGGGAAAAGCATTCAGGAATTATACGATAATATCGATCCATTAATGGAGTTTAAACCGCCGTTTATTGATGTAACGACTTCTCGTGAAGAATATATTTACATTGACAAAGGCAACGGCCTTTTAGATAAAAAATTAACTCGTATGCGTCCGGGAACGCTTGGAATCTGCGCTTCTATAAAACATAAATACAATGTAGATACAGTTCCTCACGTACTTTGCGGAGGCTTTACCAAAGAAGAAACAGAATATCTTTTGGTAGATTGTAACTACTTAGGAATTGATAATATTATGGCTTTGCGTGGTGATGCCATGAAAGACGAACAATATTTTATTCCGAAAGCAGGAGGAAACGATTATGCGATTGATTTGGTAAAACAGATCAATTTATTAAATCAAGGAAAATACCTTCATGAAGTAATGGATATCGACAACAAAGCCGATTTCTGTATTGGTGTTGCGGGTTATCCGGAGAAACATTTAGAATCTCCATCTTTACAATCGGACTTAAAAAGACTGAAAGAAAAAGTAGATGCTGGTGCCGATTATGTGGTAACGCAAATGTTTTTTGACAATGCGAAATATTTCGAGTTTGTAAATAAAGCAAGAGAAATGGGAATTACAGTTCCTATTATTCCAGGGATTAAGCCAATTGCAGTAAAAAAACACTTGCAGGTTTTACCGCAGATTTTTAGAATTGATTTACCGGAAGATTTAATTCACGCCGTAGATCAATGTAAAGATAATGCTGCAATCAAACAAGTTGGAATCGAATGGGCGATTCAGCAGTCATTAGAATTAAAAGCGGCCGGAGTTCCTGTATTACATTATTATTCAATGGGGAAATCTGAAAATATTAGACAGATCGCTAGTCATATTTTTTAGCCTTTTTGTCATTGCGAGGAACGAAGCAATCTCACGTTGTATATCTTTGTGTTTTTGTTAGTGTGATTGCTTCGTTCCTCGCAATGACAAGATTGTAGAAAAAAGATAGAATTTAATCTTTGTCAAAGTTTTAAACTTTGACAAAGATATTGCACAATTGGAATTTGGAATTTGGAATTTTTGATGTTGGAATTTAAATCTACTCTTATGAAACAAGAAGAATTACAAGCCATTGCCTCTCAATTAAAACATCCTTCAGGAGAAAAAGGAATCGAAATGGCCAATATGATGAACGAAACGAACATCAATATGACGCATCATTCGATTCAGAATTTGAATATTTCTTCGTCAAATAAAATTCTCGAATTAGGTCACGGAAACGCTGGACATGTTGAGTTTTTATTGGAACAAGCCAAAGACCTAAAATATTACGGACTAGAAATGTCAGATTTGATGTTTCAGGAAGCAAGACAAATTAACCGAAATTTTGTTTCTCAAAAACAAGCTTTCTTCTCCCTTTATGATGGAAATTTGATTCCGTTTCAGGATTCTTTTTTCGATAAAATCTTTACAGTAAATACACTTTATTTTTGGCAGAAGCCAGAAGAATTACTTTCAGAAATTTATAGGGTTTTAAAACCAAACGGAACTTTCTGTTTGACGTTTGCAGAGGAAAGTTTTATGAAAACACTTCCATTTACGCAATTCGAATTTGAACTTTACAGTACAGAAAAAGCGCAAAACTTAATTGAGAGAACTTCTTTCAAAATCGTTTACAAAGAAACTTTAACTGAAAAAGTAAAAAGCAAAACAGGCGAATTGGTCAACAGAGATTATACAACGATTGTTTTAGAGAAATAACGATTCACTCAGATTATATTATTATTTTTTGCCACAATCTTGTCATTCCTCGCAATGACAAAAAGGCTAAAAAATATCAGCTAACTTTCAATATTTAATCTATTATATCGCTATTTTTAAGTCTAAATTTTCTAAAAAATTATGGAAGGTAAAAAGATCAATTTTTTACAAAGTTACAGCAGTATTCTTTTGCTTCTTGGCGGTATAATCTTAGGTAGTATTCTCGGATTGTATTTCGGAAAAGGTGTTGAGGTCATAAAACCGCTCGGAGATATTTTTCTAAATTTACTTTTCACAGCCATTATTCCGCTCATTTTTTTTACCATAGCTTCTTCAATTGCTAATTTAGAACGAACAGAAAAATTAGGGAAACTGTTTATAATTATGGTTTTGGTTTTTCTGGGAACCATCTTAATCTCGGCAATGGTAATGATTATTGCGGTTTATCTTTTTCCGATACATCAAAGTATTATAATTTCAAAAATACCTTTAGAACATATAGAATCAGGAAGTATTGGCGACCAGATTGCAAAATTGCTGACTGTAAATGATTTCTTCGAATTGCTTTCGCGAAAAAGTATGCTGGCACTTATTATTTTCTCTTTCATGATTGGATTTGCATGTCTGCAATCTGGCGAAAAAGGCAGTAGTTTTAGAAGTTTTCTGGATTCTGGAAACGAAGTCATGAAACAATTATTAAACATCATAATGAAAATGGCCCCAATTGGTCTTGGAGCCTATTTTGCTTACCAAGTTGGTGTTTTTGGTCCGCAGTTATTTGGTGTTTATGCAAAACCTTTGGGCGTTTATTACGGAGCCTGTACTTTTTACTTTTTCACTTTTTTTAGTATTTATGCTTTTATAGCCGGAGGAAAAAGAGCTTTTAGAGTTTTTTGGAGCAACAATATTACGCCTGCTTTAACCGCAGTGGGAACTTGCAGCAGTATTGCCACAATTCCGGCAAATCTAGAAGCAGCAGAAAAAATGAATATTCCCGCGCACGTCCGTAACCTGGTGATTCCGCTTGGTGCACCTTTGCACAAGGACGGATCGAGTATGTCTTCAATTTTAAAAATCACCGTGCTTTTTGCCATGTTTGGAAAAGATTTTACTTCACCTTCAACCATACTTTTAGCATTAGGAATTACTGTTATAGTTTCAATTGTAGAAGGAGGGATTCCGAATGGAGGTTATATTGGCGAAGTTCTAGCAATTACGGTTTACGGATTGCCAATGGAGCAGGCTTTACCGGTCGCCATGATATTAGGAACTTTGGTTGATCCAATTGCTACTTTGCTGAATGTCAATGGTGATTTAATCTGTTCGATGGTAATTTCACGGTTTTCCGAAAAGACAAAATGGTAGAATAATCAAAAAATAAATAACGCATTGGTAGATAAGACTTTCTTATATATCGACACTTTGTTTGCGTTAGTATAAAAGTTTAATAATTCATTTTATTATAAAGTAGTTTTACTGAGGATAAAATGTTTTTTAGTCTTGAAAAATAATTTCGTTTTTATTTTAGGTTTATTCTTCTTCAGCTTCCAGGTGCATGCACAGTTATGTACTGGAAGCTTGGGAGATGCTGTTGTCAAAATTGATTTTGGAACAGGAACTACATCTCACGGAACTGCTTTAGGAACAGGAATTACAAGCTATAACTATACTACAGCAGATTTTCCTAACGATGGTTCTTATACAATCGAAAAAGCAACCAACACTGCCGGAACTTGGTGGACAACAACAGATCATACTGGCGGCGGCTATATGATGGTTGTAAATGCAAGTCTTTCTACAACCGATTATTTTTATAAAAATACAGTTACCGATCTTTGTCCCGACACAACTTATGAGTTTGCAGCCTGGATTTTGAATTTGCTGCGATCAAACGATACAAGTCCGCCTAATATTACTTTTACAATTGAGTCTACAACAGGTACAATATTAGGGACATATAATACAGGCGATATTGGTTTAAGTTCTAGTGCAGTTTGGAAACAATATGGTTTCTTTTTTACAACTCCGGCGGGAATTTCTACTGTAGTAATTAGAATGCGAAATAATAAAGCCGGCGCCGCACCCGGAAACGATATTGCATTAGACGATATTACTTTTAGAGCTTGCGGGCCAACCGTTACTTCCACCATTCAAAACAATGCCAATACCAGTTTAACGATTTGCCAAGGCGATTCGCAGACTTATACCTTAACAGGAACAGTTTCTTCCGGATATTCAAATCCGGCGTACCAGTGGCAGGTAAGTTCAGATAACGGAACTACTTGGTCAGATATTTCCGGAGCAAATACATTAACGTACTCTTTTGTCCCAAACCCGACAGTGGGCACTTATTTATATCGCATGGCGGTTGCGCAAAGCGCGAATATTTCATCGGCTTCTTGTAGAGTCGTATCAAATACTATCAGCTTTAAAGTAAATGAAAGCACCGTTGTCCCAACTTTCACGACTGTGCAGCCTACATGCGATGTGCCAACTGGAACTATAAGTATAACCACAACAGCAAATACGACTTATAGTATTGATGGTACAAATTATCAACCATCAGGTATTTTTTCTGGATTGGCAGGAGGAGATTATAATGTTACAGCAAAATTAAGTACAGGTTGTGTTTCTAGTCCTTTAATGGCGCACATTAATACGGTTGCAACTTCTAGTGCGACTCCAACTTTTTCGGTAATTCAGCCCGTTATTTGTTCTAATCCATTAGGGACAATAACGATAACAAGTTCAGATTACGAATATAGTTTTGATAACGGAGCAACTTGGTCAACGAATAATTCAAAATCTGGATTTGAAGCAGGAGATTATTTAATAAAAACAAGAAATAGTTCGGGTTGTGAAACAGCGGCAGTTTCGGTTTCTATTTTAGTACCGCCCGGCTATCCGCCAACGCCAACAATTGCAGTTACACAGCCCGATTGTTTAATTGCAACAGGAACAATAACAGTTTCTGATATTGCAGCAGTGTATAGTTTTGATAACGGAGCGACATGGACAACTTCAAACACAAAAAATAATTTAGTACCTGGAACGTACCAAATCCTTATAAAAAATGATTTAGGATGCGTTTCTCTTTCTCCAAAAGAAACAGCAATAAAAGCATACATTAATACAGAGCCACTTCCAACGGCTCAAACTCCCCAAATCTTTTGTGTGCAGCAAAATGCGGTTGTAGGGGATATTAATATAACTGGCAATACTATTAGATGGTACGATGCACCGGTAAACGGAAATCTATTGTCTAATTCAGAAATTCTAAAAAACATGACATATTATGCTTCTCAGACAGTTGCGGTCTGCGAAAGCGAAAGAATTCCAGTTGTAATTAATATTCAAAATACAGCCGCGCCAGCTGGACTTTTAGAGCAAAATTTTTGTACAAGTCAGAAACCTGCAATTTCTAATTTAGAAGCTACAGGAACAAATGTTGTTTGGTACGACAGCGCAGTAAACGGAACCGTTTTAGCATCAACAGAAAGTTTAGTAAACGGTACAACTTACTTTGCTTCTCAAACTATAAATGGCTGCCAAAGTGCAAATCGTTTAGCAGTTTTAGTTACAATTGTTGCTCCAAGCCTGCCTATTCATAATGTTTCGTCTAACATCTGTGATGAGTTAAATGATGGATCTGAAACACTAGATCTTACCAGTTATAATGCTTCGATAGCAACTTGTACTTCTTGTACTTTTAGTTACTTTAAAAGTTTAGAAGGTGCAGAAAATCAAACTTTATTAGAACAAATCAGCAATGTTTCGAGTTATACTTTATCTGCAGGAAGTATTATAATTTATGTGAGAATTGATTCTAATGATAAATGTTACCAAGTGGCACAATTGAATTTGACATTGGTAAACGTTCCAATAATTGCAATTCCAGAAATTGTCTCATTATGCCAAAACGCAACTGTTGAGGTTCACGCAGGTACAGGATTTGACAGCTATTTATGGTCAACAGGAGAAATTTCAGAAGCGAAAACATTTACAGAAACAGGATCTTATTCCGTTACCGTTACTCAAAATCATGGCAATGCAATTTGTTCTTCAACCAAAGATTTTCAGGTAAAATTTTCTAATACAGCCACAATTCAGAATCTTACTGTTCAGGATTGGACGGATGCTGATAATACAATTGTGGTAGAATTGGCAGACACAAGTCTGGGCAATTATGAATATTCTATTGACGGAATAACTTATCAGGACAACAATACTTTTTCGGGTTTAGCAACTGGCGATTATACAGTATATGTTCGCGATAAAAACGGCTGCGGTACCGTAAACCAAGAAGTATTTCTGTTGAATTATCCGAAGTTCTTTACTCCAAACGAAGACGGTTTTAATGATTCTTGGGGAATAAAATTCTCTGAAACAGAACCCAAAATCAATACCAAGATTTTTGATCGATACGGTAAATTCATTAAAGAATTAAATGCATACACATCTTGGGATGGAACTTTTAATGGCCAAAATTTGCCAGCTTCTGATTATTGGTTTGTTGTAACAAGAGAAAACGGAAAAGTTTATAAAGGTCATTTTGCAATGAAAAGGTAAAGGTTTTCTTGTTGTTTTTTTATTGAATAAAGATTATTCCTTAAATTCGAAAAAAAATATTTCAACACACAAAAAATGAACGCAGCATTACAACATGATTTAAATGAAATTGAAAATATTCTTGATAGAGTAAAACAACAAGGAATTGATTTCTTAAATAACCTCGAAAATATCCCTACTTCAAATACAGCAACTATTGATATTAATCGTGATTTAAACGAATTAGGTTTAGGATCTCTAAAAGCTTTAAACGAATTTAATGAAAGATTAGCCCCTCTTATGGTATCTTCTCCAGGACCAAGATATTGGGGATTTGTAACGGGAGGTTCAACTCCGGCTTCTATTGTTGGTGATTGGCTGGCAACAGTTTACGATCAAAATACGCAGGCAGTAAAAGCGCAGGGTGGAGCGTCGGCTTTAATAGAATTTGAAACTATTCATCTTTTATTGCAATTATTAAATCTTCCGAAAGATTTTCTTGGCGGCTTTGTAACGGGCGCAACAATGTCTAATTTTACTTGTTTAGGCGTTGCAAGACAATGGTTTGGCGCGCAATTTGGAAAAGATTTTGCTAAAACCGGAATTTCTGAAAAAATCAATATTCTAACAGCAACACCGCATTCTTCTTCTGTAAAAACACTATCGATGTTAGGAATTGGAAGTCAAAATTATACTGTAGTTAAAACTGTAGAAGGAAATCGTGAAGCAATTGATCTTGAAGATTTAGAAAAAAACATTCAAGCATTAAACGGAAAACCTTTTATTTTAATATCAAGTGCAGGAACGGTAAATACAGCCGATTTTGATGATTTTGAAGCTATTTCAAAACTAAAAACGAAATACAATTTCTGGTGGCATATAGATGCTGCTTTTGGAGGTTTTGCAGCGGTTACAGATAAATACAAACATCTTGTTGAAGGTTGGGAAGGAGCAGACAGCATCACAATTGATTGTCATAAATGGTTGAATGTGCCGTATGAAAGTGCTTTTTATTTGGTAAAAAAAGAGCACATGAATCTTCAGATCGAAACTTTTCAGAATTCTAATGCACCATATTTAGGAAATCCGTTGGAGAATTTCAATTACTTAAATGTACTTCCTGAAAATTCACGTCGTTTGAGAGCGCTTCCGGTTTGGTTTTCTTTATTAGCGTACGGAAAAGAAGGCTTTTGCGATATTGTAGAAAACAGTTCGCGATTGGCACTACATTTTGGAAACGAATTAATAGAAGACGGAAATTTTGAACTCCTAGCTCCAATTCGATTAAACAATGTTTGTTTTACTTTAAAAGGAGAACACAATCAGGAAAAAGTAAGTCCGTTTTTAACGGCTTTGAATGATACCGGAAAAGTGTTTATGACACCAACCGTGTATCAAAACAGAAAAGGAATCAGAGCTTCGTTTGTCAATTGGAGAACTACAGAAGAAGATATTAAGATTGTAATTGAGGAAATGAAAGCTGTTCTTAGCGATTTAGAAATATAATTTCAAATCATATTTAATTCATAAACAAAAAACTCATTCAATAGTAGAATGAGTTTTTTTTAACTGTGAATGAAACTTTTACTTAGTAATTTCTCTAAAAACAGCTTCCAGATTTTTATTTTTCTGATTCAATTGCAAAGTTTTTAATCCGTTGGCATTGGCAAAATCAAAAATTGCCGGGCGCATGTCTTTTTCGGTCACAAAAGTAAGTTCCCAAGTCATGTCGTGCGTATTTATATACGTGCTGATGTTTTCTAATCTCGCCAATAATTGTTCTTCTACCTGATAATCAAACTCAACTTCAATAACTTGCTGTTTATCTTCAGAAATTAATTTGTCTAATTTTTTATCGGCAACAATCTGTCCTCTGTCAATAATTATGACACGATCACAAATCGCTTCAACTTCCTGCATGATGTGAGTTGACAGGAAAACCGTTTTATTTTTTCCAACATTTTTAATCACATTTCTGATTTCCATTAACTGATTAGGATCCAGACCAGTAGTTGGTTCATCCAAAATCAAAACATCCGGATTGTGCAGTAAAGCATTGGCAAGTCCCACACGCTGACGGTAACCTTTAGACAATTGTCCTATCTTTTTATGGCTTTCGGCTGACAAGCCTGTCAGTTGAATTACCTCTTCAATTCTTGATTTTTCTACCTTGTAAACATCGGCATTAAAAGCCAAATACTCACGAACATACAAATCCAAATACAACGGATTGTGCTCTGGTAAATACCCGATAGAAAGTTGCACTGCTTTTTGGTTTGTCATGACATCGTGGCCATTTACAAGGGCTGAGCCACTATCGGCAAGTAAATAAGTGGTCAAAATTTTCATCAAAGTAGATTTTCCTGCTCCGTTTGGACCAAGAAATCCAACGATTTCTCCTTTCTGAATTGAAAACGAAATTTCGTTTAAAGCTTTTTGCTCTCCGTAACTTTTTGATATGCTGTTTACTTCTATCGACATAGACTTTTTATTTGCTACAAAAGTAAACAGAAATAGTCTTGATTGCTAAAATTTAGCTTTCAAAGAACTTAAATAAAATATAAAATTCTAAGTGCAGACGGCATCGTTATTGCTAAAGGGTTACTGAATTTTAAAATTAAAACCCCAAATCATGAAAAAATTTTTACTTATTGCTGCATTCGCAGTATGCAGTTTTGCAAACGCTCAAAAAGGATCAATCTTAGTAGGTGGTAACATTGGTTATACTTCTGAGAATACAGATTACCGAATAGGAGAAGCAAAAACAAGCCAATTTAGTTTTTCTCCAAAAGTAGGTTACCAATTTAATGACAACTGGACTGTAGGAGGTGAATTTACTGTAGCATCTTCAAAAAATGATCAACTAGGAGCAGCAGAATACAAAACTAATGCTTTTAAATTAGGAGCTTTTTTACGTTACTCTATGCCATTGAGCCAAACGTTTTCTGTTTTTGCTGATTTAGGAGCAGGATTCCAAAATCAAAAAGACAAAACGTATAACAATAATGGTACTATAGACAAATCTAAAGCAGATGGTATGTATGTTGGTGTAACTCCAGCTCTTTTTATCAATATGAAAAAAGGATTTGGTCTTAACTTCAGTATTGGTGGTTTAGGTTACAATACTTTAAGTTATGATAATAACGGACCAGACGTTAATAACTTTTACTTCAATTTTGGTCAGACATTTAATATTGGAGTTTCTAAAAATTTCTAATCTAGATTTTTTTTCAATTTTTAAAAAAGCACTCATTAATTTGGGTGCTTTTTTTGTTTCTAAAACATTCAGATTTAATCTTTTAATTTGTTGTTTTTGAGTGTATTTTGTTAAGAACTTAACAAAATAAGTGATTGGCATCTTTCTTGTTAAATTAAACTAAAATTAAACAAATATCACTTATGAAAAAAATTCTAGTTATTGCTGCATTGACTATGTTTAGCTTTGCGAATGCCCAAAAAGGGTCGATTTTGGTTATGGGAAGTATTGATTATAATTCTCAAAAAACAGAATATAATCCTGGAGATAGTAAACAAGATTACATTAGTTTTTCCCCAAAAGTAGGTTACCAGTTCCACGAAAATTGGACAGCTGGTATTGAAGGGGGAATAAGTAGTTTAAAATATAAGAATAATGATTTTTTGCAGCAAAAAACAAATACCTTTTCTGTAGGAGGATTTATTCGTTATACTAAAACATTAAATCAAACTTTTTCTTTTTATACAGATTTAGGTTTAGGTTTTCAAAATCAAAAAAATGAAAGCGATCTTCAGACTGGCGGTCGATTTAAAGAAACAGCAGATGGATTTTACACAGGAATTACTCCTGGAATTTTTATTAATGTTCATAAAGGATTTGGATTAAATTTTAATATTGGAGGCTTAAGATATGGTACTCTAAATTTTGATGATCATGTAGGGGATCTTAAAACCTTTAATTTTACTTTAGGAAAAGCATTTTCTGTTGGAGTTTCAAAGAATTTCTAATTAAAATATAGACTTCAATTTTAAAAAGCACTCTTTATTTGGAGTGCTTTTTTTTTGTTTATAAACTAGCAACACCTTGAATTATATCTAAATATGATCTATATAAAAAAGGAATTTTATATTTTGGTGTAGAAGTTTTTCCTTTTTGTTCGAAAAAACCTATTTTTTCTAAACGATTCGCAAATGTTATACAATCTTCATTTGAACAATTCCATTTTGCTTTTAGAGTGTCTAAGGAATGTTCAGCTTTATCTCCTCGCAATTTTTCTATATATACTTTTAAATCTGGGAATTCGGCATAAATAGTCTGTTCTAATCGTTGTCTACTTACTTCATGTACTGCTTCTTTAAGAGCTTGTCGAGATATAATTTGATCATTTTCTAAGTTATCTACGCCTGTTTCTAATTTTTTTAATTCAATAGTTTTTGCATGACCAAATAATTGAATTAGTTCTCTAGGAGTGTTAATTCCTTTACCATCTTTCGTTCGAGATAAAACCCAATCAATAGTTTCCGATTTTTTTGAGCCAACATCAATTTGTCTTGGAAATAATCTATAAAAAAGCTCTTCTTGCTGAGAAATATCTGTTAATATTTCATCTTTATTTATAGAATAATTTTCTACTAAATCTTTATTATCTAGTATTCTCCTGATTAGTAGGTTTAAAAGGGTTTCTCTAGACCAACTTAAATTTTGAAATTTCGTTATATGACTAGCTTCTCTAAATCCACCATCAGTAATCTTTTGCCAAATATCATCTCGAAGAAAAATTTTAATCTTTATTTGAGAATATTGCGCTAAATCTAAATATGCTTTAAATAGTGCCCTTAATGCATTTGTTTCTAATTCTTCACTTTCGATAAAAGCAACATCTAATCGATCAATAATTATCCAAAGATTTATTTTGTTTATTCTTAAAGAGTTAGAAAGAAGATCAAAAGCATGTTCTATAGGAATCAAGCCATTTTCAAAATCACTTTTCGACGTTTCTCCAAATGATATTGAAAATTTCTGTCCAGAATACATGCCACTGATAGGATCAAATTCTGCAGTTGTGCTAATTTCTTTACTATTTCTAAATGATTTCATAAAGTCGTAACAAACTTTTAGAAAGCTGGCTAATTTGTTTTGTGCAGGTATTAAATTGCAATCGACTAATATTTGATGAATTTTTGTAGCATGAACATCTTTTATGTCATATTCTTCTAAAACTTTTGAAGTGATTACAAGGAAATAAAGCTTCCAAAGTCTTATAAATTCAATTTCTGAAGTAGGAGGTTCATTAGTTAAGTTCGAAAAGGCTGTGTTCCCAGTAGGATTTTCAGCGAGAGAGACTAAGATTGATTCATCAAATAAGCTGTCAATATCATTAACAAGACTTGTATACAAAGCACTTTTACCGGCTCCTTTAGCTCCATAAACAATGTCATTCTTACCTCCTCTTATAGATTTCCAATATTCTGTTTGAAAAAAATAATCTTTTAGTTTATCAGATTCTTGTTCTGCAATGCTTTCACCAAAGCTTATCTTCTCAATTAATTCTTTTTTTGTCATTTCAAATTGTTAAATTATTGTTGAGGTATATTTTAAAAATTGCAATTAATTTCAAATATAATTTAATTTAAATAACAAGATAGTGTTTCTTAAGAATTTTACTAAAAAAAGACATTCAAAAGAATTTATAACAGAATATTCTAAAACAATTTTACAAATAAAAATAATGCCAGCTAATAAAATCGAAACAATTTATAACTACAAGATTTCGACTTTACCAGCTGGCAATAAAAAACAAAAATTATTAAAGTAAAAGGATTAACTAAACTGCAGTTTCAACCGCTGCTCTCATTTCTTGTGCCGCTGCAACCCGCTATGACGGTTTTTTGTAATGTGCGTCTAAAAGAACACGCCAGAAATGTTGGAAGCAATTTTGTAAAAGACATTGTTACGCTTCCAGAAATAATAGAATGTTATAATATTGCCGGAGATTACGATTTTATGCTGAAGATTCTGGTTCAGGATATGGTTGGTTATCAGGATTTTGTAATGAATAAATTATCGACAATAGAAAACATTGGAAACACGAACAGTATTTTTGTAATGGGCGAAATTAAACACAGTACGGCGTTGGAGTTTTAGAATTTAAATAATCCTAAAATAAAACGTATTTTTGACCTTTCAATCTAAAGTCTAAAATCAGAAATCTACAATTATAATGAACTGGGAACAACTTTTATCTCTAAAAAAACAAGGCGACACAGGCAAAAGATTACGTATAGAACAAGATGATACCCGTTTAGGTTTTGAGGTAGATTATGACCGAATTATATTTTCGGCTGCATTTAGATCGTTGCAGGATAAGACACAGGTAATTCCACTTTCTAAAACAGATTTTGTGCACACGCGCCTTACGCATAGTTTAGAAGTTTCTGTTGTAGGCCGTTCATTAGGTCGTTTGGTTGGAAAAAAAATCATCGAAAAATATCCGTATTTAAAAGAAGTTCATGGTTATCACATGAATGATTTTGGGGCAATTGTTGCAGCCGCATCTTTGGCGCACGACATCGGGAACCCTCCTTTTGGACATTCTGGTGAAAAAGCCATTGGAGAATATTTTTCTATCGGAAACGGAAAAAAATATAAAGACCAGTTAACTGCCAAACAATGGCAGGATTTAGTAGATTTTGAAGGAAATGCAAACGGATTTTCTGTACTTACAGCAAGTCGCCCGGGAATAGAAGGCGGTTTGAGAATTTCTTATGCCACTTTGGGTGCGTTTATGAAATATCCAAAAGAAAGTCTTCCTAAAAAACCAACTTCAAATATTGCCGATAAAAAATATGGTTTCTTTCAAACCGACAAAGCGTTTTTTGAAGAAGTAGCCAAAGATATGGGTATGATTGCCAATAAATCTGGCGATGATATTGGTTTTGAAAGACATCCTTTGGCCTATTTAGTAGAAGCTGCAGATGATATTTGCTATACGATTATCGATTTTGAAGACGGAATAAATCTTGGTTTAGTTTCTGAAGATTATGCTTTAGAATACCTTATAAAATTGGTAAAAGACAATATTGGCGTTGCAAAATACAAAACATTAACAACCAAAGAAGACCGCATAAGTTATTTGCGAGCGCTTGCAATTGGAACTTTAATAAATGATGCCGTAAGTGTTTTTATCGAAAATGAAGAAGCAATTTTAGCCGGAAATTTTCCTTATGCTTTAACGGATAAAAGTAAATACAAAGCTCAAATGGATGATATTATCAATTTGAGTGTCAGCAAAATTTACCAAAGCCGTGAAGTTATTGAGAAAGAAATTGTTGGTTATCAAATAATTCAAACCTTGTTAGATAAATTCATCACTGCTTTTAATAACAAATACGAAGGAACAGCGTCAAACTACGATAAATTAATTCTAAAAATGCTGCCAGAAAAACACCATTTAGACAAAACTAATTTATACGAGCGTTTGCTTCATATCTGTCATTATGTTTCACTTTTAACAGACGGAAATGCGTTGGAATTATTCGAAATGATTAACGGAAGAAAACCGAATTAATTACTGAAAAGCATATACTAAACCAACTCCTAAAACCTGGCGAAGCTGCATTCTTGGCCCGTCATTAACCTGACTTGTTGATCCTGTTACAGGGTCAACAACATCTTTTTTGGTTTTGATATCATCATCATAGACAAGGTGAAGCCCGATATTTGCTTTTACATAAGCATTTACGACAAGATCTAATTTTGTGTCGTAATCAATATCAACATTCCCAAAACGGTTAAGATAATCGGTATATAAACTTAATCTGTTTTCATAGAAGACGTTTTTGTAGATTTCCGTTTTCATGTATCCAGTAAATAAAATACCAAATTCGGCTTTTACTTTCTGTCCTTCTTCAACCAGAATTTGAGCATCAGGATTAAGAGGGTCAGCCATATAAACTGCTTTTTTAACACCAAAAGCTCCTTGATTTGCTAAGTATTGATCTAAAACCAAAGTGGTTTTTAATGTAATTGGAGAGAAATAAAACACTCTGTTTTTGGCTTTATTTGAGTTCTCAGCTCCAGCTCCTAAAAAGATATACGCTGGTGCAAAAGGTTTAGAAATGGCAACATCTCGATTTGGATAATTGTAACCGTCTGTAAACTGCGTATTAAAATTTAATTTAGCAGAATAATACCAGTTTGAAAGCGTATCTTTTCTAAATCCGTACGTAGAGTTAAACTGCATCGCATCATCTGTTTTTCTCAATTCGATACCGTCCTGTTTGTTTAAGCCATATTTTACAATAAGCTCATTTACCCATTTATGATTCTTTTTTGCGTAAGTTCTATTAAATTCACCCTTAAATAAACCTGAAACAGAACTTGTTCCCCCTGCACTCCAATTCACAAATGCAATTTCAGAAATGTCAAAACCAATTTGATTCTTTTTACTCCAGTTAGAAGGCGGAGGCGGAGTTTGATCTGGACCTAAAGTTGTTTTAATAATTTGAGCAAAGTTATTAGAGGTACAAAAAAGTAATAGAAGCAGAAAGGTAAAACGCAATAATTTCATTTTGGTATTTTTTTTGGTGCTGCAAAATAATTATTTTACATCGTTAGAAAAAAGATTTATCAAACTTTTAACGTCAATTTTGCACAATTGTTGTAGTTGATTTACGGTTCCATGCTCAATAAAAGCGTCAGGAATACCCAAAACTTCTATTTTATTTTTAAAATTATGCATGGCTGCAAACTCCAAAACAGCACTTCCAAAACCTCCTTTTATAGTTCCGTCTTCAATAGTAATAATGCGTTCGAAACTAGAAAAAATATCAATTAAAAGATTGTTGTCTAGTGGTTTAACAAAAGGAAAATCGTAATGCGCGATAGCTTCAGAATTTATACATTCGTTTATTGCCAGCGTTACGTTGTTTCCGATAGTTCCCGTTGATAGCACAGCAATTTTCGTTCCTTTTTTTAAGCAATTTGCTTTTCCAATCTCAATTAATTGATAGTGTCCGAAATTTTTTACTTCCCAATCCGCAATAACACCGCGACCTCTCGGATATCGAATCGCGATCGGATGATCTAATCCCAATTGAGCCGTGTATAAAATATTTTGAAGTGCAATTTCATTAATTGGTGCAAAAACAATCATATTCGGAACTGCGCGTAAATAAGCAATATCAAAAATACCATGATGTGTCGCTCCATCTTCGCCAACCAAACCAGCTCGGTCTAAACAGAAAATAACAGGCAGATTCTGCAATGCTACATCGTGAATAACCTGATCATAAGCGCGTTGTAAAAAAGTAGAGTAAATATTGCAATACACAATCATACCTTGCGTTGCCATTCCAGCTGCAAGAGTTACCGCATGTTGTTCTGCAATTCCGACATCAAAAGCACGTTCCGGAATTTCGTCCATCATAAATTTTAAGGAACTTCCGGACGGCATTGCCGGCGTGATTCCGATAATTTTTGGATTCTTTTTGGCTAAATCTAAAATCGTTAAACCAAAAACATCCTGATATTTTGGAGGTAAATTTTCTTCGGATTTTAATTGAAGTTCGCCCGTAGAAGCGTCAAACTTTCCCGGAGCATGATATTTTACCTGATTTTCTTCGGCCTGTTGTAAACCCTTTCCTTTTGTAGTTACAATATGAAGAAATTTTGGGCCTTTTATCTTTTTTAATCGATTTAATTCTTTAATCAAAGCCGGAAGATCATGACCGTCAATCGGTCCAGAATAATCAAAATTTAAAGACTTTATAATATTATTCTGTTTTGGGTTTTTTCCGTTTTTTACAGCAGTCAGATATTTTTTTAAAGCGCCAACACTTGGATCAATTCCGATTGCATTGTCATTCAAAACAACCAAAATATTGGCATCTGTAACCCCTGCGTGATTCAAACCTTCAAACGCCATTCCAGAAGCGATAGAAGCATCGCCAATAACCGCAATATGCTCTTTGTTGATTTCGCCTTTTAATTTGGATGCAATCGCCATTCCAAGCGCAGCAGAAATAGAAGTAGAAGAATGGCCAACGCCAAAAGTATCGTAAATGCTTTCAGCTCTTTTGGGAAAGCCGGAAATTCCACCGAGTTGTCTGTTAGTATGGAAATTCTCTTTTCTTTCTGTTAGGATTTTATGTCCGTAAGCTTGGTGTCCAACATCCCAAACCAATAAATCTTTGGGTGTATTAAAAACATAATGCAAAGCGATTGTAAGCTCTACAACGCCTAAACTTGCGCCCAAATGCCCTTCTTTTACCGAAACAATATCAATAATAAAATCACGTAATTCTTTTGCCAATTCTGGTAATTGAGTTTCGTCGAGTAAACGTAAATCGGCTGGATTGTTTATGTTGGAGATTAAATTGCTTTTCATTTTAAGATAAAAAACAAATTTACGGTTTTAATTTTATTACTGCGATCTTAGAAGAACCTTTATTGTAATACTAAAGGTAATGAATACATTCTTCTAACTTTTTTACCATTTATTTCTCCAGGCTGCCATTTAGGGCATGAATTTAAAACCCTGATAATCTCTTCTTTGATAGCATTATCAATTTCAGGAACAGATTGGAGATAAGATGCAGAACCGTTTTTTTCGACTGCAAATGAGAGGTTAATTTTGAGTTTTGAAATTCCTGAATTTTCAGGTTTTTTAAATTCTTTCGCGAAAAAGTTATAAAATTGTTCAATTCCTCCTGGAAATTCTGCATTGGTGTCAATGGCAACTCCTCCATTATAAACAGGTTCTTCTTTAGGCGTTTGTGCTTTTGTGCTTTTAGAAGATGATTCAGGAGAACAAACGGCTTTCTTATTTGTCTTTAGGCTATTTTTTGATTCTTTATCTATTTTTGGTTGAGTGGTATTGTTAGAAGAATCCTTTTCTGGTAGTGGCATTCCTAGGCTTGTATGTCTATCCGTTTCTTCTTTTATTGTTTCTTCCTTTACTACTTCAACTTTATCAATTTTTTTCTTATTTCCTTCTTTATCGGCACAGCTAAACAAAGTAGTTCCCATTGCGATAAACAAAGCCAATAAAAACATTTTGTAATAATTGGTTTGTGAGTATAAAACTTGAGTCGGTATTTGAATTGTAATCGTATCTAACTGCGATTTTTTAAATCTGCCGCATATTTTATCATTTTGATTTTGAATGAAAAAATGCTGAATTTCTTCAGACATCATTTTGGTAAAATCTACTACAGTTTTAGAACAGCTCAAACAAAATCTTCCATTGTCTTTTGGAGTCATTTTGTCCCAGTTTTCATGACAGGGTTCTGGAATGGTGATTTTGTGTTTTGTGCTCATATTTAAATATCAGAAAATAAATGTAATAAAAATTACTAACTAAAAATGTATTTTTGCAATTATGATAAATCCTTTCACCGACGAGTATTTTATGAAGAAAGCTTTGCAAGAAGCTGAAATGGCTTTTGATAAAGGCGAAATTCCTGTTGGAGCCATAATTGTTGTTGCTGACAAAGTTATTGCAAGAACGCACAACCTAACCGAATTATTAAACGATGTTACCGCTCATGCTGAAATGCAGGCGATAACTTCTGCAGCCAATTTTCTTGGCGGAAAATACCTTAAAGATTGTACTTTGTATGTAACACTCGAGCCTTGTCAAATGTGTGCTGGCGCATTGTACTGGAGCCAGATTACAAAAATTGTTTTTGGCGCGCGCGACGAGCAACGCGGTTTTATGACAATGGGAACAAAACTTCATCCTAAAACAACTGTAGTTTCTGGCGTTATGGCCAATGAAGCTGCCGATTTGATGATTCGTTTTTTTGCGTCAAAACGTAAATAATGGTGTAGATTACATTCAGACAAATCACTTTCATCTTTGTACATAAATTTAACATTCGTTTACCGAATTTTCTTCTTAAAAATAAAATAAAAATATCATACATTTACTGTAATATAATTAACATTTTACAGTTATGATTTTAAATTGTAAAATGCTAAAGCGTTATATACAATCTTAATTTCTAACCGTTAATTTTATTCAAAGTGAAAGTAAAAAGATTAGTTCTCGTATTTTTTGTGTTTTTTATTTTTCAAGCCTGTGGCAGAAAATCAGCTGCCGATTTTAATTCCGATTTTTCATTATTCAAAGAGTACATAACTAGTTTTACCGGCGGCATAGTCCCCTCACAATCCGACATACGTGTCGTTTTGGCTTTCGATAAAAAAGAATGGAAAATCAACGAAGAATTAGACGACGATTTATTTGATATTTCGCCAAGCGTAAAAGGTAAAGTTGTGGCACTTTCCAGCAATACAATTGCCTTTATTCCAGAGAAAAAACTAAAAGCAGGAACAGAATATCAGGTTACTTTAAACTTAGATAAACTAATTACGCTTCCTAAAGAACAAGAAGAAAAACTTTCTAAATTCAATTTTACCGTAAAAACCATCAAACAGGATTTTACAATAAATACACTGGATATTCAATCTCGTAGTAAAGAAATTCAATACTTAAATTGTGTATTAAAAACGGCAGATGATATAGATCTCGAAACGGCCCAAAAACTAGTTTCGGCAAGCCAGAAAGGAACTGATCTGAAAATTACGTTTGATAATGCTGTAAAATCAGGAAAAGAATTCAAATTTATTATAGATAATATACAGCGTTTCTCTGAAGTAAGTGAAATTGAAATCGCTTACGACGGAAATGATTTTGATATTGATCAAAAAGGCGAAATAAACTTTCCAATTACAAGTATCAATCAATTTAAGATTGTAAAAGTCGAAGTTCCAGATGAAAACAATCAATCTGTTATGATTAATTTTTCTGAACCGCTGGAAAAAGGACAGGATTTTGCCGGTTTAGTCTCCATTCAAAATACTAATAATTTAAAATTTTCGACTCAGGGAAACATACTAAAAGTATATTTTAGTAACGAAAAACCAGCACCAAAAGTCATTCATGAAGCTGTGGTAGAAGAGCCTGTTGCTTCTGTTGCCGTAGATTCTGCAAGTGTTGCTGTAGATAGCGCGGCTGTTGCAGTGCCGGAAGTAACAGTAGAAAATGAACCAGAAGTTGTAGAAGAAGAAGCTGCACCAGAACAAAGTTTATCGGGCGAATTATTACTGGAAGTTTTTCAGGGAATAGAAAGTCAGTACGGCAAGAAAATGGAAGAGAACTATTCTCAGAAAATTTCTTTTGATCAGATAAAACCAAGTGTGCGTTTCGTAAAAAACGGAACCATTCTGCCAAGTTCAAATAACTTAAAACTGAATTTTGAAACTGCCAATCTTAGCGCAGTAGATGTAAAGGTTTATAAAATTTATAAAAATAACATTCTGCAGTTTCTACAGAATAACGAATTAAACGGCTCGCAGAATTTAAAAAGAGTTTCGCAGCCTGTCGCCAAAACAACCATAAATCTGAAAGAAAACAGAGTGGTCAATTTAAAAAAATGGAACACTTTTGCTCTGGATTTATCCAAAATAATTAAACCCGAGCCAGGAGCAATTTACAGAGTAGAATTCTCGTATAAAAGAAAATACTCGTTGTATAAATGCGACAGTTCATCAAGTGATTCTGATGAAAACGAAGAGGAAGAAGAAGTGGACGAAAACGATGTGAATTACAGCCAGAACTCTTACGACGATTATTATTATGATGATTACGAATGGAGAGAAAGTCAGGATCCGTGTTCAGGTTCATATTATTACAATGCGAAAATTGCAACCAATATTTTAGCTTCAGATTTAGGAGTAATTGCCAAAAGAGGCGAGAATAAATCGTATTTATTTGCTGTAAATAATATTATTACAACAGAACCCGTTTCGAATGCAAGGGTAGATTTGTACACCTTTCAACAGCAAAAAATTGCTACAATGGCAACTAACAGCGAAGGAATTGCAACATTTCAAATCGATAAATTTGCTTATTTTGCTATTGTAACGCTAGGAGATCAAGCCACTTACGTGAAACTTGACGACGGAAATTCGCTGTCTGTAAGTAATTTTAATGTTGCGGGAGAAACACTTCAAAAAGGATTAAAAGGATTTATATATGGAGAACGCGGCGTTTGGCGTCCGGGAGATAATTTGTATTTGTCTTTTATTTTAAATGATGCTTCGAATAAATTGCCAAAAGGACATCCGATAAAATTCAGATTATCAGATCCAAGCGGAAAGGTTGTTTATCAAATCTTTAAAAAGACAAATGAGCTAAATCATTACGCTTTTATTGTGCCGACAGATCAGGATGCGCCAACAGGAAGCTGGGAAGCAATGGTAAGCGTTGGTGGTGCAAAATTTTATAAGAACATAAAAATAGAAACGATAAAACCAAATCGTTTAAAAATTAAAAACAGTTTCCAGAGAGCAATATTATCTTCGTCTTATCCAAATTCAAGCAATCTTGAAGTTGCTTGGTTACACGGTGCAATTGCCAAGAATCTGAATGTAGAAATGCAGGCTAAATTCTCGGAACAAAAAACAACATTTAAAGGATACGAAAAATATACTTTTGATGATTTAGTACGCAGATTTAGTACAGAAGAAGTCAATATATTTTCAGGAAAATTAGATGCCAATGGTAGAGCGACTGTAAACATTAATCCAAAACTGCAAGGTCAGGCTCCGGGAATGCTTCGCGCTTCTTTTATTACTAAAGTTTACGAAGAAGGCGGTGATTTCAGTATGGATGCAATGGCAACGACTTATTCGCCATATAAAACGTATGTTGGAGTAAAATCGCCGGAAGTAAACCGTTACGGAATGCTGGAAACCAGAACCAACAATCGTTTTGATATTGTTACGGTTGATGAAAACGGAAGACCAAAAGCAGTAAGAGATCTTGAGGTAAAAGTATATAAAGTAGAATGGCGCTGGTGGTGGGATGCATCTAGCGACAATTTGTCTAATTACAATTCATCAGAAGCGACAACTTCATACAAAACATTTAAAGTAAATACCGATTCAAGCGGAAAAGGAAGTATTCAATTTGCCTTGACGGATGAAGAATGGGGACGTTATATGATTCGTGTTTCAGACGAAACGGGTGGGCACGCAACGGCATTAACAGTAAATATAGATTGGCCAATCTGGTCTGGAAAAACCAGAAATACTGATGCATCTACTGCAAATATGCTTGTTTTTTCTACAGATAAAAATGATTATGCTGTAGGCGAAAAAGCACAGATTTCGTTTCCTTCAAGTGAAGGTGGACGCGCTTTGGTTTCGATAGAAAATGGATCAAAAGTAGTGCAGACACTTTGGGTGAAAACCCAGAAAGGAGAAACAAAAGTCGAAGTTCCGATTACGGCAGCAATGGCTCCGAATGTCTATTTTAATATTACACTTTTACAACCGCATGCATCGACCAAAAACGATTCGCCGATACGTATGTACGGAATTGTTCCGATTGGTGTTGTAGATAAAAACACAAAACTGGAACCAGCATTAAAAATGCCTGACGTTTTAAAACCAGAACAATCATTTCCTGTTACAGTAAGCGAAAAATCCGGCAAAGAAATGACGTATACCATTGCGATTGTAGATGAAGGTTTATTGGATTTAACTCGTTTTAAAACGCCAAATGCATGGGATAGTTTCTATGTTCGTGAAGCTTTGGGTGTAAAAACCTGGGATGTTTACGATGATGTTATTGGTGCTTACGGCGGAAAAGTAAATCAGATTTTTAGTATTGGTGGAGATCAGGATTTAGGCGGTGGAAAAGCGAAAAAAGCCAACCGTTTTAAACCAGTCGTAATCTATCTTGGGCCATTTAAATTAGAAAAAGGAGAAACGAAAACACATCAGGTTACGTTACCAAAATATATTGGATCTGTACGAACAATGGTTGTCGCGGGTGATGCAGCAACGAGCGCATACGGAAGCGTTGAGAAAGCAACACCGGTTCGTAGTCCGTTGATGGTATTGGCTTCATTGCCAAGAAAAATTTCGCCATCAGAAAAAGTAACCATTCCGGTTACGGTTTTTGCAACAGAGAAAAACATTAAAAATGTAAAAGTTCAGATCAAAACCAGTAACGGATTAAAAGTAATTGGAAATGCCACTCAAACAGTAACATTTGCGCAGCCAGACGAAAAAATGGCGTATTTTAATCTGGCAGTTGGAAGTCTGACCGGAATTGCAAAAGTGCAGATTGTTGCCACTTTTGGAAGTGAGAAATCATCTTACGATGTTGAGATTGATATGACAAATCCTAATCCGGTTACGAATACATATACTGATGTGATTTTGGAACCGAATAGTTCTAAAACTATTTCGTGGAAAACCTTCGGGGTTTCCGGCAGTAATAAAGCGAAATTAGAAGTTTCTTCTATGCCGACAATAAACCTGAACGGAAGATTGCAATATTTAATTCAATATCCGCATGGTTGTGTAGAGCAGACAACATCGTCAGTATTTCCGCAATTGTTCTTAAATGATGTTGCAGATATCGATGCGACGCGCCAGCAGTTAATTCAAAAAAATGTTACGGCAGGAATTACAAGACTTGGAAGTTTCCAATTATCAAATGGAGGATTTTCGTACTGGCAGGGAAATACGATTGCAGACGATTGGGGAACTTCTTATGCAGGGCATTTCCTTATTGAAGTAGAGAAAAAAGGTTATGTACTGCCAATTAATTTTAAATCAAAATGGACTTCATACCAGAAAAAAGAAGCTAAAAATTGGCGTTTTGAACCACGTTACGGAAATGATTTAGCACAAGCGTATCGTTTGTATACTTTGGCGTTGGCAGGTTCTTCTGATTTATCATCGATGAACAGATTGCGCGAAACAAAAGGAATTTCTAACGAAAGTAAATTACGTTTGGCTGCAGCGTATGTTTTGGCAGGGCAAAATAGTGCCGCTTCATCATTATTATTAAACAGTAAAATTGATGAGGATTCCAGCGATTATAATTATTACTATTATGGTTCAAGCGACAGAAACAGAGCAATGGCGCTGGAAACAATGTTATTACTGAATCAGAAGCAAAAAGCTTTTACAATGGCAACGAAATTGGCCAAAAATATGGCAAGTGATCAATGGATGAGCACGCAGACTACAGCATATTGTTTGTATGCCATGTCGAAATTCTCATTAAATAATGGTCCAAAAGGAATCGACGTTCAGTTTAGTAAAGATGGAAAAGCACAAAGTATAAAAACGAATAAAACGGTTGCAGACAGAAGTTTAGTTGTAAAATCAGGAACAAATAGTATTACTTTAAAAAACAATAAAAAGAATACCATTTATGTTCGCGTATTAAATACAGGAATTCTACCAATTGGTCAGGAAAATGTTGTTCAGAGTAATCTTTCTGCCAATATTGTTTTCAAAAACAGAAAAGGCGGTGTAATTAACGTTTCTAAAATTGCACAGGGAACTGAGTTTGTTGCCGAAGTTACCATTAGAAATCAGAAAAACGAACGTGTAGAAAATGTAGCGTTGTCTCAAATTTTACCATCAGGATTCGAAATTGTAAATACTCGTTTTACCGATTATGGAGAAGCAACAAACAATACAGCCGATTATATTGATATACGAGACGACAGAACTAATTTCTACTTTGGTTTAAAAGCCGGAGAAACCAAAACATTCAAAATTTTATTGAATGCGTCGTATTTAGGAAATTATTATCTGCCAGGATTACAATGTGAGGCAATGTACGATCACACCTTCTTAGCCAGAACAAAAGGTTTCTGGGTTGAGGTTGTGAAATAGTTACGGTAATGGAACACTGATAAACAGATTGAACGGATTTACACAGCTTTTTAATTAAACTGCGAAAACTCGTTGAATCCGTTTAATCAGTGTGCTAAAACTTAAATAGATTGAAAAATAAATTAAAAGCGCTTTTTCAGCGCATTATAAATTGGATTAAAAAGAACAAAATAAAATCAGCAATTGCATTTCTGCTCTTGCTGATTTACTATTTTTCGATACCTCGAACTTTATTCAAAGAACCTTATTCTACTGTTATAGAAAGTCACGAAGGCGAATTACTCGGTGCAAAAATAGCGCGCGACGGACAATGGCGTTTTCCTGCCCAAGACAGTGTTCCGGATAAATTCAAGAAATGCATCGTTTATTTTGAAGACGAATATTTCTATAAACATCCCGGTTTTAATCCCGTTGCAATGGTAAATGCGATCAAACAAAACCGAAAAGCAGGAAAAGTGGTTCGAGGTGGCAGTACGCTTACGCAACAAGTTATTCGATTATCAAGGAAAGGAAAAGGCAGAACTTATTTTGAAAAAATTATAGAAGTTATTCTGGCAACAAGATTAGAATTAGGATATTCTAAAAATGAAATTTTAGAATTATATGCAGCTCATGCGCCTTTTGGCGGAAATGTCGTTGGACTCGAAATGGCTTCCTGGCGTTATTTTGGGGTTCAATCCCATCAATTATCGTGGGCAGAAAGCGCGACTTTGGCAGTGTTGCCAAATGCTCCAAGTTTAATTTATCCCGGAAAAAATCAGATTAAACTTTTACAGAAACGTAATCGACTTTTATTAAAATTAAATCAGGAAGGTATAATTGATAAGCAGACCTACGAACTTTCTATAGACGAACCTTTGCCTCAAAAACCTTTTGACTTACCTCAAATCGCACCACATTTACTACAGCGTGTTGCGAAAAATGAAGAAGGAACGCGCGTAAAAACAACGTTAGATTTTGCATTACAAAATAGAGTAAATCAAATTGCGAAGTATTATTACAATCAATACAAACAAAACGAAGTTAATAATCTGGCGGTTTTGGTAATTGATGTTCAGAACAGAAATGTAGTAAGTTATGTTGGAAATTCTCCAACAGACAAAGATCATCAAAAAGATGTTGATATTATAGATGCACCAAGAAGTACGGGAAGTATCTTAAAACCATTATTATACGCTGCAATGCTAGATGATGGCGAATTGCTTCCGAACACTTTAGTTGCCGATGTTCCAACGCAGATTGCAGGTTATACGCCTCAGAATTTTAATTTAACTTTTGACGGAGCTGTTCCGGCACATCGCGCTTTATCGCGTTCGCTAAATATTCCGGCGGTTTTAATGCTTCAGGATTTTGGAGTAGAAAAATTTTATGAAGAACTGCAGAAATTTAAATTACGAAACATCAATAAATCATCAGATCATTATGGACTTTCGCTTATTTTGGGCGGTGCCGAAAGTAATTTGTGGGATTTATGCCGAACTTATTCTAATTTATCTTCAACTATAAATTATTTTAATAAAAGCAATGGACAATATCGAACAAACGAATTTACAGAATTAAATTATAAAAACGGTTTTGAAAACGATTTTGGTTCAGAAACCGATCAAAAGAATATAATAGGCGCGGGGTCAATTTGGCTGACATATAACGCAATGGAAGAAGTAAACAGGCCGGAAGGAGATGAAGCTTGGAAGTTTTACGACAGTTCGCTAAAAATTGCCTGGAAAACAGGAACAAGTTTCGGAAATCGCGATGCTTGGGCAATTGGTACAAATTCAAGATATGTAGTTGGAGTTTGGGTTGGAAATGCAACAGGGGAGGGAAGACCAACGCTAACAGGAGTTACCAGCGCGGCGCCAATTTTGTTTGATGTTTTTAATTTATTGCCAAGACAAAGATGGTTTCAGACTCCATATAAAGATTTAGACGAAGTTGAGGTTTGTAAATTAAGCGGTTATCTGGCAAAAGAAGGCTGTCCGAAAATAAAACAATGGGTTTCTAAAAAAGGAAAAGCAACAACAGTTTGTCCGTATCATAAAATGGTTCATTTAGATAAAACAGAACAATTTCAGGTCAATAGCAGTTGTGAAAGCGTTGATAATATAGTTTCTAAAAACTGGTTTGTATTACCGCCCGTTATGGCTTGGTATTATAAAGGCAAACATATCGAATATCTGCCGTTACCGCCGTTTAAAGACGATTGTTTAGGGACACAATCTGTTTCTATGGATTTTATTTATCCAAAAACAAACAGCAAAATTTATTTGACAAAGAATTTTAACAGCGAAGTGCAACCAGTAATTTTTAAAGTTGCTTATTCGCAAAGAGAAAAACAATTATTCTGGTACGTAGATCATGTGTATAAAGGCGAGACAAAAGTTTTTCACGAAAAACCAATCCTAATGAGCGCTGGATTTCATTACATAACAGTTGTAGATGAAGCCGGAAACGAAATTACGAGAAAAGTTGAAATTGTGCGAGAATGATTTCTATGGAATAAGGCTTTCTATATTCTTAATTCGCTTATATTTTTAAAAGATTAGCTTAATGAATCTTAATGTCTTAATGGTAAAATAAAAAGCATAAAAAAACCGCCAATCTTTAGAAAGGCGGTTTTGTTTTTTTATTCTGAAATAACATTCCCTTTTTTATCGTAGAAATGATATTCTAAGTACGTGTAAGCGTCACGAGGTATGATTTTCACCCATTTCTTATGTTCAAAAAACCATTTTGAACGTAAGGATGGAAAACCTTTACTGAGGTAAGCAGCCACAAACGGATGTACATTAAGCACAACATTTTTGTGGGTTTTTAAAACTCTTTCTAAATCAGAATTAATTTTATCAATGATTAAAATTGGCGCTTCAATTTCGCCATTTTCATTGTTTGGATCTTCTTCTCTAGTTTTAATATTAACTTCTGGTCTTACTCTTTGTCTTGTAATCTGGACTAAACCAAATTTACTTGGAGGTAAGATTTTATGTTTTGCTTTATCGTCGCTCATTTCTTCTCGCAAGAAGTCGAACAAGACTTTCCTGTTTTCAGGATTAGACATATCAATAAAATCAACTACGATTATACCGCCCATATCACGCAGACGAAGTTGTCTGGCAATTTCTGCGGCTGCAATCATATTTACTTCCATGGCAGTATCTTCCTGATTAGTTGCTTTATTAGAACGGTTTCCGCTATTTACGTCTATAACGTGCAAAGCTTCGGTATGTTCAATAATAAGATAAGCACCTTTGCTCATAGATACCGTTCTTCCAAACGAAGTCTTGATTTGTCTCTCTATATTGTATTTCTCGAAAATTGGAGTGTCATTTGATTGATAAAACTTAACAATTGACTGTTTTGAAGGTGCAATCTCTTGCAAATACTCCTTTGTTTGATGGTACAACTCTTCATCATCTATTTGGATACCGCTGAAAGTATCGTTAAATACATCTCTTAATATCGAAGATGCTCTGTTGAGCTCTCCTAATACTTTTGATGGATGATGAGCAGTTGGTAATTTTTTACACATTGCAGTCCATCTGCCAAGCAGGTTCTGCAAATCTTTTTCTAATTCGGCTACGTTTTTGCCTTCGGCTACTGTGCGAACAATAATACCAAATCCTTTAGGTTTGATCGATACTACAAGTTTTTTTAGACGATCCTTTTCCTTTTTGTCTTCTATTTTTTGAGAAATAGAAACGCGGTCAGAAAACGGAACGAGAACAATAAATCTTCCTGCCAAAGAAAGCTCAGCGCTTATTCTTGGACCTTTGGTAGATATAGGTTCTTTTACAACTTGTACTAAAACAGATTGATTGGCACTTAAAATATCAGTAATGATGCCATCTTTGTCAATCTCTTTTTCAAACTGAAAGGTTTTTAGGGAGAAATCTTTTAATTTACCTGCGCTTACAAGTTTTATGAATTTCAGTTGGGAAGCTAAGTTTGGACCTAAATCGTGATAATGTAAAAAGGCATCTTTTTCAAAACCTACATTTACAAAAGCAGCATTAAGTCCGGCAACTGGTTTTCTGATTTTGGCAATAAAAATATCACCAACCTGAAAATTGCTTTTCTCTTCTTCTTTGTGTAATTCAATTAGTTTTCCATCTTTTAATAAGGCAAAATCTACGGCTTCAGAACTAGATCTAATGATTAATTCTTTATTCACACTGTAAATTTTTATCTGTTTTTTCAGAAAATAGAATAAAGAGAATAGAATATAGATTGAAAAATCTAAATCTAAAATCCAAAATCTAAAATCTTATCTACAGATGGATTAAACAATATTTTTTAACAGGTATTAACCCGGAGGGAAATATTAAATTTCAAATTTTAAATTCCAAATCCCAATTGATATTTCAATTTTTGGATTTTGGATTTTATTTTTTGGAATTTTTGAAATTTCCCAAATTTCAATGAACGTTAAAAAGAAAAAAGTAGTTTAAAACTACTTTTTCTTTTTGTGACGGTTAGCTCTCGCTCTTTTTTTTCTTTTGTGAGTAGCTACCTTATGTCTCTTTCTTTTTTTACCACTTGGCATATCGTGTCGATTTTATGATTAATTAATATTATTTTGCTTCGTTGTTTGTTTTAACTCCTTCTACAAAAACTTTTGCAGGTTTAAAAGCAGGGATGTTGTGTGCTGGAATTTTGATGGTAGTGTTTTTAGAAATGTTTCTACCTGTTTTTTCAGCTCTTGTTTTTACGATAAAACTTCCGAAACCTCTTAGGTAAACATTGTCTCCAGTTTCTAATGAAGTTTTAACTTCTTCCATAAAAGTTTCAACTGTTGCCTGAACGTCTCCTTTTTCAAGACCTAGCTTCTCTGAAATTTTTGCTACGATGTCTGCTTTCGTCATTTTCTTTCCTATTTTATTTTATAAATGATGTACTATTTTTTTGAGTTTGCAAATATAGGAATTAAAAAAATAATTAATCAAGCTAAATCGTTAAATTTTAATTACATAAACATTTACTTTTGTATTCTAAGTATTTTGCAATGAATTTTCATAACATATTGATAAATTGGTATTTACAAAATAAGCGTGATTTACCGTGGCGAAATACGGTCAATCCGTACCATATTTGGCTCTCAGAAATTATGCTGCAACAGACAAGAGTTGCGCAGGGAATGCCCTATTTTTTTGCGTTTACGAAGGAATTTCCTACCGTATTTGATTTGGCAAATGCCTCAGAAGAGCAGGTTTTGAAACTTTGGCAGGGATTAGGATATTATTCTCGTGCCAGAAATCTGCATAAAACAGCTCAATATGTTGCAAATGAGTTGGGCGGCATTTTTCCGGGTTCTTATAAAGATTTATTAAATTTAAAAGGTGTAGGTGAATATACCGCTGCCGCAATTGCTTCTTTTTCTTACAATGAAAAAGTTCCGGTTGTTGATGGGAATGTATTTCGTGTGCTTTCTCGCTATTTTGACATTGAATCAGATATTGCGCTGCCAGCCACCAAAAAAGATTTTACGGCGCTTGCTTTAGAATTGATGCCAAAAGATAATCCTGCAATTTTTAATCAGGCCATAATGGAGTTTGGTGCTTTGCAGTGTACACCTAAAAGCCCAGATTGTAGTATTTGCGTTTTTAATGAGAGTTGTGCAGCGTTACAAAAAAAGAAAGTAAATATATTGCCCTTTAAATCTAAAAAGATAAAAGTTACCAATCGTTTCTTTAATTATCTGATTCTCGAAGATGCTGTAGGAAATACTTTAATTCAAAAAAGAATGGCAAAAGGAATTTGGCATAACTTATATGAGTTTCCACTTTTAGAAACTAATGAAATTGTTGGTTTTGATTTTGTTTCAAAAACCATTCACGAGAATATTTTTTCAGACTATACTATTATAGGTATAGAAGAATGTAATGAAACTACAGTTATTCATAAACTTTCACATCAGCATCTGCACATTCAATTTTGGAAAATTAAAATCAATGAAAAAATAGAAAATGGAGTAGATGCGGCAAATTTGAAAACATTTCCATTTCCCATCGTAATTTACAATTTTATCGAAAAGCAGGAAATAAATTGCTAAAAAAATGTATCTTTGATAGAATTACCACCAAAAACCACCTAAAACCAAAAACTATGAACGGAACATTAAATAAAGTGATGCTCATTGGCCATTTGGGCGATGATGTAAAAATGCATTATTTTGATGGAGGGAATTGCATTGGACGTTTTCAGCTGGCTACAAATGAGGTTTATATTAATAAGACGACTAATGAAAAAATTACTTCTACAGAATGGCATAATTTAGTTGTGCGCAATAAAGCAGCTGAAATTTGCGAAAAATACCTTTCTAAAGGAGATAAAATTTATGTTGAAGGTCGCATAAAATCACGTCAGTGGCAGGCAGAAGATGGTACAACAAAATATACTACCGAAATTCAGGTTACAGAATTTACTTTCCTGACTACCAAAAAAGAAACTGGCGGACATAAACCAAATCACGATGCAGAACCCGTAAAAAATGCTAACTTTGATGCGGCAAATGAAGGTTTACCTATAAATGATTTACCTTTTTGATGCACCTAACTAATCTTTTACATTTTGGACCCGGAGCCCAGTTTACTTTTTTCTACTAATTTAGACACCAATTTAATTATTGGTTTTGTCGGAATCTTTATTTTGCTTCTTTTGTCTGCAATTGTTTCAGGCGCAGAAGTAGCCCTTTTTTCTTTAACTCAAAAAGAAATTGACGAAGCGCTCCATGAAAATCTTTCAAAAGGAAAGATCATTTCAAATCTTTTAGATAAGCCCAAAAAGCTGTTGGCGACTTTGCTGGTGGCAAATAATTTTTTAAATATTGGAGTTGTAATCTTGTTCGCCTTTATGGGACAGCATATGTTTACCGGTATAGATTCTCCAGCTTTAAAATTCTTTTTAGAAGTTACAATTGTTACTTTTCTTATTTTACTATTTGGTGAAGTACTGCCGAAAGTATATGCCAGTCGTAACAATATCAAATTTGCAAAACGTTTTGTTTATCCAATCGCTTTTTTAGACAAATTACTATCGCCAATTAGTCTGCCAATGCGTAGTCTTACCTTATATTTGCAAAATAAATTAGGAAAACAAAAGAATAATTTTTCTATAAATCAGCTTTCTCAGGCTTTAGAATTAACAGATTCTGAAGGAACATCAACAGAAGAACAAAAAATATTAGAAGGAATTGTTTCTTTTGGAAACACAGATACAAAGCAGGTTATGAGTCCGAGGATTGATATTTTTGCTTTAGAAATATCAGAATCATTTCAAACCATCTGTCCGAAGATTATCGAAAAAGGATTTTCAAGAATTCCGGTTTATCGGGATAATATAGATCAGATAGAAGGCGTTTTATTCGTTAAAGATTTACTTCCTCATATCGATAAAGAAGAGTTTGAGTGGCCGACTTTGATGAGAAAAGCTTTTTTTGTTCCTGAGAATAAAAAATTAGACAACTTGTTAAAGGATTTTCAGAGCCTTAAAAGCCATTTGGCAATTGTGGTAGACGAATATGGCGGAACATCGGGCTTGGTTTCTTTAGAAGATATTATTGAAGAAATTGTTGGAGATATAAGCGATGAGTTTGATGATGAACATTTGAATTATTCTCAGATCGACGATAAGAATTTTCTTTTTGAAGGGAAAATCAACATGAAAGATTTCTATAGAATTATTGATGTTGATGAAGAAGCTTTTGAAGATCAGAAAGGAGAAGCTGAAACATTGGCAGGATTCATTCTGGAAATTCTGGGTAATTTCCCTAAAAAAGATCAAAAAGTAACTTTTGAAAACTGTCTTTTTACCATAGAAACAGTAGATAAAAAGCGTATAAAACAAATAAAAGTAACAATAGAATAAAATGCTTAAAAAAACAATTTCAATAGCGTCAATACTTTTAGCGTTGACTGTTTTAAGTTGTAAAGATGATGTACTTCCTAAACCGGGAAGTTTTCTTCGTTTAGATTATCCCGAAGCAAAATATGTTCATTTCGAAAATAACTGTCCGTTTTCTTTTGATATGAATGAAGGAGCTATTATTAAAGGAGAAAAAGAATGTGGTTTTGCGATTACTTATCCAAAAATGAAAGCGACCATTTATTTAACCTATAAACCTGTCAGCGGTAATATTGATAAATTGCTAAGAGATGCTCAAAAACTTACTTACGAGCACGTTATCAAAGCAGATGATATACTAGAACAGCCGTATTTAAACCCGCAAAAAAAGGTTTATGGAATGTTTTATCAGGTTGACGGAAACGCCGCTACAAACTCTCAATTTTACGTTACAGACAGTACAAAGCATTTCTTAATAGGATCGGTTTATTTTTATGCTAAACCTAATTTTGATTCTATTATGCCTGCAGCAAGTTATATTAAAAATGATATGCAGCATTTGATGGAAACATTGAAGTGGAAATAATAAAAGGTTCAGAGGCGCAGAGGGACAAAGGGACAAAGGGACAAAGGGACAAAGTTAATTAGGAATCTAGTAACCTGAAACTTGAAACCTGAAACCTGAAACATAAAAAAAAAAACAGGCTTTTCATAATTATGAGAAGCCTGTTTTTTTTATGCTTTTTTGATTACGATTTCATATTCGAAACCTTATATGTTTTCCTGTCTCCAGTTTCTTGAACAACTTTAGTCAAAGATTCTGGATTTTGAATTGTTTTATCAAAAGTTACTGTTGCTGTTTTTGTATCAAAATCAACTGCAGCTTTTTCTACTCCGTCAAGATTAGATAATTCTTTTTCAATTGTTTTAGCGCATCCCATTGCACAAGTCATTCCTTCGATTTCAAAACTTGCTGTTTGTACATTTTCAGGAGCAATTGCTTTGTGTTCTTTAAGCGAAGCAGATTCTATATTTTTGATATTAGCCAGATTTTTATCTTCTTCTTTTTTACAGCTAACGAATACTAAACTCGAAATTGCTATGGCAGCTATAATCTTTGTAAATTTCATTTTATATAATTTTAAATTGCTAATAACATTCTTGCAAAATTAATAAAATTCAGGCGGTCAGTTCATAAAAATAGTACAAATTTGCAGTAAACTACAGTTTATGGATGCAAAACAATTAAAGTGGATTTATTTATTTGTACTCTCCCTTATTTGGGGAAGTTCATTTATTTTGATAAAAAGAGGATTGGTTGGTTTATCAGCAATTCAGGTTGGTTCATTCCGAATTATTTTTGCTGCTTTGTTTCTCCTGATTTTTGGTTTTAAAAGTTTAAAGAAAATCTCGCGCAAGCAATGGAAATTTGTGGCACTTACTTCCGTTTTTGGAACCTGTATTCCGGCATACTTTTTTGCTATCGCCGAGACAGAAGTAGATAGTTCTATAGTGGCGATTTTAAATTCTCTTACCCCTCTGAATACGTTAATTTTTGGAATCTTATTTTTTGGACTGCAGTTTCAGAAAAAACAGGTTTTAGGAGTTTTTGTTGGTTTAATTGGTTGTTTGCTTTTAGTATTAAGCGGTGCATCGGCGCACCCTGGGCAAAACTATTATTATGTTCTTCTAGTTGTAATTGCTACGCTTTGTTACGCTATAAATGTAAATTTAATCAAGAGATATTTACCAGATTTGAATTCGGTAAGTATTACTACCGGAAATTTTACCGTACTGCTTATTCCTGCTTTAATTATTTTGAGCACAACCGATATTAGTCAAAAAGTACATTTGGAGACTGCACAGCATTCTATTTTCTTTGTTATGATTCTGGGAATTTTAGGTACCGGAATCGCAAATGTTCTTTTTTTTAAATTGATACAAATGTCATCGCCGGTTTTTGCAACATCAGTTACTTATTTGATTCCGATAGTGGCATTTTTCTGGGGATTATTAGACAATGAAATGCTGACAAGAATCCAGTTTCTGGGCGCATTTATTATCTTGATTGGGGTTTATTTATCGGCTAAAAAAGAAAAGACTTTTAAAAATAGTACTAATTGAGGAACTCAATAATCTTGTAGAGGCTTAATTTTTTTCTCGCGGATTTTGCAGATTAAAGGGATTTTTCGCCTAGTTTGTCATTTCGACGAAGGAGAAATCACACGCGGGATTCCATTCCTAATTACCCACATTTTTGTTGTTGTGAGGAACGAAATAATCTGCATAACAATTACCCAATTTAACCCCTGTTTAAAAAAAAAGGCTTTGTCAAAGTTTTAAACTTTGACAAAGCCTTCAGAAAACTTTGTGCCTTTGAGCCTTTGCGGCTCTGAACCTTATTTACAAAAAATCTCCATCAGAAACGCCTTCATTAATTTTGATATCAGACATTTTGATGTCCAATTCAAAACCAGCATTCTGAACAATGTTGAAAGGAACTTTTATCCCTTTTACATCTTTGTAATCATTAAAATAAGTCGTTTGCGTAGTAGATTGACCGCTTTGTTCTTTTACTTTTAGTTTAGCCACTTTTAAACCTGATTTTACGTCATAGTAATAAATAGTTTTGCCGTCTTTTATAGAATAAGCATCACTGCCATTTATAGATTCAATTCCGCTTACTTTGAGGTCTGTTCTTTTACTTAGGCGTAATTCTTCAAAAGGAGCGGCGCTTGCTTTCATTTCGGCTAAATCGTCACCTTTTAGCTCTTTACGCTGTCCTTGTTGTTCTACATAAGCACCTTTGTCGTTTACAACTTGTTTCATTATCGCCATACTTCCCATATTTAGAGAAATCATCATTTTTCCTTTTGAATCTAATTTTGAAATAAAACTCAATGGAGAAGGTGCTTGCGGAATTGTTGTTGTCCCCGTCATAAAAAGTGTTTTTGCTGTCGAAACTGCTTTCTCACCGCCAATGGCTTTGATGTAGTTTTCAAAAACAGTTTGTGCTGTAATTCCAGATGGAGCTTCTTTTTTAGAAACAGGTTTGTCAATAGGGTTTCCGTATTTATCAAAATAGAAAATCGGAATTTGAAGTTTTTCTAAACCTTCAATTACTTCAGAACCTTTTCCGGCAATTATAATTCTCATGTTATCCAAAAGGAAATATTTGTTGGCAACACGATTAATATCAGCAGAAGTAACATTATTTATAGTCTGAATATACTTTTCGTAGAAATCAGCAGGAAGATGTTCCGTTTCGATATTCAAAGCATAACGCGCAACAGCCTGCGGTTTTTCTACCTGCATTACAAAACGTCCGATATAACCCGCTTTTACGTTTTTCAATACATCTTCAGAAACATTTTCGGTTCTAATTCTTTTAATTTCTTTTACAAATTGTGCTACAGCGCTATCGGTAACAGCATTTCTAACGGCAGAAGAAGCTTTGAATTTAGTAACGTATTTACCGCTTCCAATACTTGAGTTTGCGCCATAAGTCCAGGCATGCTGCTCACGCAGATTCATGTTTAAATAACTATTAAAATCGCCTCCTAAAATTTGATTTGCAATTACTGCAGGGAAAAAATCAGGATCGCTCATTTTTAAGTTTACCGTATTTACTAACGAAATTTCAGATTGTACGGCGTTTGGAACATCAACAAAATCAATTTGAAGTTTAGAAACATTTACAGGATCTGGATAAGTGTTTTTTGGAGCGCTTTGTTTTTTCCATCCGCTAAAAAGTTTTTCTACAGCGGCTTTTGTTTCTTTAAATTTAATATCTCCAATAATTACTAAATAAGCATTTTCAGGCACAAAATAAGTAGCGTAATTTGCCTGAACATCAGCAAGAGTTACGTTTTTTACAGTTTCTTCAGAAATGTATTCTCCAGAAGGATGGTTTTTTCCGAAAGCCAAAACATCAACTACACGATTAGCAATTGCAGGAACGCTTTTTTCATCGGCTTTAAGCCCTTCAATTAATTTGGCTTTTTCTTTGTCAAACTCTTCCTGAGTAAAGTTTGGCTGTAAAACGCCTTCTGCCAGAAGTTCTAAAACACGTCCGGAATATTTTGACAGCGAACTTGCGTAACCGCCACGAGAAGTAAAATTGATGTTTGCGCCATAGAAATCAATCTCTTCGTTAAAAGCTTCTTTTGGCGTTTTTTTGGTTCCGTTTCCGATTAAACTGCTGGTTAATTCGTCAACACCTTTTTTGTTTCCTTCAGTAAAAGGAGCATTGTCTAGCGTTAGATTAAAACTTACTCTAGGTAATTTATGATTTTCAACAATCAGGACTTTCATGCCATTTGCCAAAACAAAAGTTTGAGGTTTTTTGATGTTGACTACTGGTGAGTTTCCTGGTTTGGGTTGTGGACGATCTTGTGCTTGCATAATTCCAGTTAGGAATAAAAGGATTAAAACTTTATGTATTTTTTTCATGATTCGATATTCTTAGTTTTGAACTTTGGTTGAAGGAACATAATCTAAAATTAAACGCTGATTTGGGTTTAAATACTTTTTGGCAACCTCTCTGATTTCTTCTCTTGTTATAGAGTGATAAAGGTCGATTTCGGTATTTATAAGATTTACATCCCCGTAAAGCAAATAATAAGAAGCCAGGTTTTCTGCAATTCCTTCAACGTTTGAATTTGCGTTCACAAAATTATTATCGAATTTGTTTTGTAATTTTTCATAATCTTTTTCAGAAATCAAATCGGTTTGAATTTTTACAATTTCCTCATCCATTTCTTTTAGAATATCGGCAGAAGTATATCCTGCCATTGGCAATCCGTACAAAATGTACATTCCGTAATCTTCCTGACTAAAACCTACAGCGCCAATCTGAAGCGCCATTTTTTTGTCGTCGACGATTTTTTTGTACAATTTTGAACTTTTTCCATCACTTAAATAAGAAGAAATCAAGTCTAAAACTCTAGCGTCTCTTGTTTTCATTGATGGAGTTCTATAAGAAGCAACGATCATCGGAATCTGAATATTCGGATCTTCGTAAGTTGCTTTAATAGTCTGTGTGATTGGTTCTTCGGTAAAAGTTTGTTTTTTTACCACTTCACCTTTCGGAATTGATCCAAAATATTTCTGAATCCATTCTTTGGTTTTGGTTTTTTCAAAATCTCCTGCAACAACCAAAACGGCATTATTTGGCGTGTAGAATTTTTTGTTGAAAGCCTGAAATTCTTCAAGCGTTGCAGCATCTAAATCCTTCATAGAACCAATAGTTGTCCAGCGATACGGGTGATTTTTAAACATGTTTTTCTTCACCTCAGGAAGAATATTTCCGTAAGGCTGATTATCGTAACGCATTCTTTTTTCCTCTTTTACAACTTCATTCTGCGTGTCAACACCAATCTTATTAATAATAGGATGCATCAAACGTTCAGATTCCATCCATAAACCAAGTTCAAGACTGTTAGAAGGAAAAACTTCATAGTAATACGTTCTGTCGTCAGAAGTATTGGCGTTATTTACACCGCCGTTTGCCGTGACGATTTTCATCCATTCGCCGCGTTTTATATTTTGAGTTCCTTCAAATAATAAATGTTCAAAGAAATGTGCGAAACCAGTTCTGTCCGGTCGTTCATCCTTAGATCCTACATGGTACATTACAGAAGTAATAACAACTGGAGCAGAAGGATCGTTATGCAGGATAACATGCATACCGTTATCTAAATTATATTCTTCAAAAGCTACTTTTTGAGCATGAGCCACTCCGCCGAGCATTAGTGCTGCACTTAACATCATTATTGAATTTTTCATAAAGATTAATAAATTTTAGTTACCTTATAATGTAGGTAGCTTAGGATTGGTTTTAGTTACATCAAAAATAACTTTTTTAATCATCATTTTGAGATTTGACTTCATTTAGATTGTATTTTAACAGTATTTTGGCTCTAAATGTTCCTTTTAAAGTGCCAAAACACCTTGAAAAACAGACTTTAAGGCGGATTAAATATTTTTAAAATTAGACATTGCACAGTAAATTATTAATTGTATATTTGCAACCTTAAAAATCAATAAATCAATTTGGTATGTATGCAATCGTAGAGATAGCAGGGCAACAATTTAAAGTAAGCAAAGACTTAAAGGTTTATGTTCACCGTTTGTCTAACGAAGAAGGTTCAAAAGTTTCTTTTGACAAAGTTCTTTTATTAGACGATAACGGAAGCGTAACTTTAGGCGCCCCAGCTATAGAAGGTGCTTCAGTAGAAGCTAAAGTGTTACAACACTTAAAAGGAGATAAAGTTATCGTTTTCAAAAAGAAAAGAAGAAAAGGATACAAAAAAAGAAATGGTCACAGACAATATCTTACTCAAATTGTAATTGAAGGTATTACTGCAGCAGGAGGAACTAAAAAAGCAGCAGCTAAAAAAGCGGTTGTAGCAGAAGATGCAGCAGCTACTGAAGAAGTAGAAGCAGCTCCAAAAGCAAAAAAAGCAGCAGCTCCAAAAGCAAAAAAAGAAGCTACTAAAGAATAATAACAATATTTAAACTCATACGTCATGGCTCACAAGAAAGGTGTCGGTAGTTCGAAGAATGGTAGAGAATCAGAATCAAAACGTCTAGGCGTAAAGATTTTTGGTGGACAAGCTGCTATTGCTGGGAACATCATCGTTAGACAAAGAGGTTCAAAACATAATCCAGGTGAAAACGTTTACATCAGTAAAGATCACACATTACACGCAAGAGTAGCTGGAGTTGTTAAGTTCCAAAAGAAAAAAGATAACAAATCTTATGTATCTATCCTTCCATTCGAAGCATAATCATTAGACTACTTATTACAAAACCCGTTCTGAAAAGAACGGGTTTTTTGTTTTGCGTTTCTTTGCGATTAAAAACAGATTTGATTTTTTAACTAGCAATTGAGTAAATTTATTTATTATTTTTGATTGAATAAATCTACTCAAAACTTGAAAAAAATATTCCTCTTATTTCTTTTTTGCATCAGCATTTATGCTAAAGAAGCCCGCTCCTCAAAAGAAGTTAATATTACTCAGGAAGTTTCGATGCTGACTGAACCGCAAAAAAAGATCTTATACGATTTTGCGATTTTACAAAAAAACAATTCAGATGCTGATGGTTTCTGGTTGCGAAACAAAAATCAGTTTCCGCCATTAAATGATACCATTAGAAATAAAATGGCAGAAGAGATTTTTGCCAATTCGCATTTGTTGTATGCTCCAGCAAAAAAATCTTCTGTACAATTATGGATGCAGACACAGTCGCTCACAAACTGGATGCTGTATCTTGCAGCATTTATTGCAATTTGCTCAATAATAGCGCTGATGCGCAATTACTGGAATTCTCTTATTGATATATTAATCAGGCAGTTTGCTCCCTTATTCCGATTTTTGTTTTCAGCGGTTTTGTTAACTTATGAATTATTGTTTATAGGTCTTCTTTGCATTGCAGGCGGTTGTATGGTTCACGAAATGGTATTGAGAACGGTTATGATTCATGTTGGATTTTTCTTATTATGGAGTCAGTCAACGGCTATTTTTACAGGAGAATATTTAGTGAAAAAATATGTCTTTAAGATCAAAGACAATTTTTGGAAAGATGATAAGTGGGAAGCTATAAAAACAATTTGTTTTCCTGCTGTGTTATTGACTCTTGCAATTTTGTATGTGATTTACAAAGTTCCCGAAGACACTTTTTATTACTACGAAATTGTAATATCAACTTTGACTTTTGTATACGCACTTCCTTTCTGGCGTTATTTAGAGAAATATATCTGTTTGATTTTGATTCCGTTTAAAGATGAAAAACTGGAAAGAAGTTTTCGCTCTATTGCAGCCGGTACAATTTTAGCCTTAATTATTGACGTTGTATTAGTAGGGCAGAGCAATATTCTCTTTTCTTATTTGATTACCGCTTTGACAACTTTGTTAATTATGGCATTCTTAGTACTTTCTCTCAAAGAAAATTATAGAAATAACTATAAGAATTATTATTATCTGCAAATCGTTGTAGCTGTATTTTTTGCGATTGTTTTGTTTTACAGTTTTGATGTTCGTTCTCCAGAATTAATATGGGTATCCATAATTGGAGCAAGCATTTTTATTCTAATTAAATATTGGGAAATCCCGTCGTTTTTTATTAATTGGAAAAAATCAAACTACACATGGGGTTTTTTAGGAATGGCAGTGCTGCTATGGTTATTGGCAAAAGGTATTTTGTTTGTTTCTCAGGAATTGTATTTAAAATAAATGGTAATAAAAAAGCTTTGTCAAAGTTCTAAACTTTGACAAAGCTTTCATTAGTCTAAATTATTGGAATTTGGACCCGAGCGATAGCGAACAGGCGAAGCAATTTTAAAAAATTGGAATTTAAAAACCTATTCCGAATCTTTTGTTTCTGTCAAATCCTCTGTTTTTCTTCCCACTTTTATTTTTGGATTATCCTGAGTTCCGGTAACGGTTAATGGGATTCCGAATATCCCAAATGGAGGCAGTCCTAAACGCATTTTTAAGTTTAGTTTTCCGTCCAGACTTGTTGTTCCTTCAATTCTTGGTCTAAAGCCTGCAAACTTAAATTTAAATCGTTCTACCGTCATGATATTATTCTTGATTGTCGTTTTAATATCGACTTTAGAAAGATCAGGATTCTTCATTGATTTAGAATTTGTTTCTTTACTAACAGCATTAAACATTTTCAATCCTCTCACTTTTACATCTTTTACAGAAAGCGTTCCGCCGCCGGCAAGAGAAGGATAAACAGGTTCCATGTTACCGTTTAATCTTCCTTTAAGCTGATAATCAAGTGAAACAATTCCTTGTGCTTTTTCTGCGGCGCTGGCCATTTTTTTGAAAACATCAATTTCATTATAAGCTCTTTTAATGTCAAAATCCGAAGCTTTAATGTTGTAATCAAAGTTTGCATTTTGAGGTGTTACAGCCTGATAATTTCCATTCATGGCAACATTACAGCCAATAAGGTTAAAACCTGTATTCTGCATGCTCAGTTTGCCTTTATTCATTTTTAGATGTCCTTTGGCATTTTGCAGTGTCATTTTATCAAAATATACTTTTTGAGCATTTGCCATTAACTGTAAATCCAAATTGGTCGGAATTATAATTACTCCAGTTTGTTTTGCTTCGTTCTGCGGTGCCGGAGTTTTTGCCGGAGCTTCAGTTACAGCTGTATTTGCCGTTGTGTTCGACATAAATTCATCCACATTAATATATCGGGCAGAAACTGTAAACGAACCTCTTAAAATTCCTGTTTTGCTTGTAGCATAGTTAAAAACGTTTTGCAGATAACCATTCATCGTAAAATCCGACTGTCCGTAAGCAGCTAAGAAATTATTAAACGACATTTTATCCTGATTGATTTTAAAAATACCTTCTTTGATAATAAATTTTTGAGGAAGATATTCAGAAGCAATTCCGATGTTTCTTAATTCCAGCGTTCCTTTATTGTTCAGTTTGCTGTAATTTCCTTTTTCGGCATCGCTTTGTTTTCCTTTTAAGGCTAAATCAGCTTTTATAAAACCGTCTAAATCAAGGCCTTTTTGAGAAAAAACTTTGTAAATTTTGTTTACGTCAAGTTCGCCTTTTGCTTTAATATCATAATTTAAATCATCAAAATTACTTAGATCAGCTTGTACAAAAACAGGTTTTCCTTCAAAAGTAAATTGTGCAGGTTTAAGATTGATTTTTAAATCCTGAAAAGTTCCCTTTTGATTCTCAATTTTAGATTTAATAATAATATTGGTAATCGGATTTGGGTAATATTGCGTTTTTAAATATCCGTTTTCAAGATCAATAAAGCCATTTGTTACAGGGAAAAGTTTGTTTTTCTGATCAAATTTTCCATTTGCTTTTACATCGCCGGCCAAAGAACCTTTTAAAGTTAAATTCGGAATTCCGAGCGCTTTATTTAATTTTTCAAGATCAATTTTAGCTTTAAACTCAGCATTGATTTCCGGAACATTTATGCCTTTCATGTAAAACTTCGACTTTACATAATCTTTATCAATGTTTAAGGATAAGTTTTTAGCATCAACAATTAAAAGATCCGGATTTAAAGAAGGAACAGTTGTTTTTACTTCTAAATTTAAATTAGAAACAGGAAAAGCACTTTTATCATAATTGACAAAACCATTGTCTAATTTTAAATCTAAATTCAAATCTGGCGCAATTTTTTGCGACGCAATATAATTTCCTTTTAAGGTTAAAAGCAGATTTGTATTTCCTTTTAATTCTGTTTTAGAAAGCCAGGTTATGTATTTTGGAGGAAATGCGGTAAATACATCGTATAAATTGCTATTGTCTGATTTTAAAACCAAATCCATATTATAGCCGTCTTTCAGGAAATCAAATTTCCCTTTAAAATCGACCAAAAGCTGATTGATTTTTAAGTTGTTCTGCTGGAAAAAGAAAGACAACGAGTTTACATTTACCTGAGTAATCAAATCGGCATCTATTTTTTTATTCATCAAATACGGTTCATTTTCGTAAATGATATTCAGTTTTTCGATTTTAGCTTTAGAATGCAAATCAAATACCGCTTTATTTAAATCTCCCTTTCCTAAATAATCAAATCCTAAAGCATCAAAATGAACGTTGGTCGATTGATCGTCGTAGATAATTTTACTGTTTATAATTTCAATTCGTTCCAGTTTTAATGCCGTATCAGAACTGTCTTTTGGGTTTGAAGCTTTTGCTGATGATTTGTAAATATTATAATTTGCTTCTCCGTTTTTATTGACTTTTACATTGATAAAAGAATCAGACAAATAAATCTGATCTATTTTTACGGATTTGCTAAAAACTAAACTTGCGACGTTTATACCAAAAGAAACTTCTTTGGCAGTAATAAATTTTTCGTTTGTATAAGGCGCAGAACCGTTAAGATGTAAGTCATTTAAAGTTAATGTGAGCGAAGGAAAATGACGAAAAAACGAAACAGAAACATCAGAATAATTAAGTTCTGCACTTAATCTCTCGTTGGCCGTTTTTTTGATTTGTTCTTTAATTTGATCCGCAAAAACAATAGGCGTTAAAAACAACAGCCCTAAAATTACAGCAAGAGTAATTCCTGTGTATTTTGCTATTTTTACTAAGATAGATTTTTTTTTATTTTTTGACATAACAAAAGTGTTATACGATATGGTATTGTAAAAGGATGAATTAAAAGAAAAGAAACTGTACGCTATCCGTGTACAGTTTCACTTTTTCCATAATTGGTAATGATAGAACCTTCATATTCAATCCATTCTTTCCAACGTTTATCAATATCTATATTGTCGGTATATTTTCGTGCAAAACCTAAAAAAGTAGTATAATGTCCGGCTTCAGAAATCATCAGATCGCGATAAAATTTGGCTAATTCTTCGTCTTTTATATTTTCAGAAAGCACTTTAAAACGTTCGCAGCTTCTGGCTTCGATCATTGCCGAAAATAATAAACGATCACAAAGCGCGTCTTTTCGGCTTCCGTCTTTCTTCATAAACTTAAAAAGTTCATTTACATAATGATCTTTTCTTTCACGTCCCAAAGTCAAACCTCTTTTTTTGATTAGGTCATGCACCATTTGCAAATGCTCTAATTCTTCTCTCGCAATAACCAGCATTTCAGTTACTAATTCCTCTAGTTCAGAGTTATAGGTAACTAAACTGATCGCATTTGAAGCGGCTTTCTGCTCACACCAAGCGTGGTCTGTCAAAATTTCTTCGATATTCGATTCAACTATATTTACCCAACGTGGATCTGTGGCCAATTTTAATCCTAACATAATGATTGCAGCTTTTATATTTTGCAAAATTAGTCTTTTTTTACGACCGAAAGTCAGGAAAGATCGTGTAAATACGGCTAAAAAAGCATTATTTTGTAGTTCAAAGATTTTACAATGAATCCAACAAAAAAACTTCTAATTATTGGTTTTGTCTGGCCCGAACCAAATTCGTCTGCGGCTGGCGGCAGAATGATGCAGTTGATTTCTATCTTTAAGGAAAATAATTTTGAAATTACTTTTGCAAGTCCGGCTTTAGACAGTGATTTTATGGTTGATTTATCTGCTTTTGGAGTAGAAAAAAAAGCCATAGAATTGAATAATTCTAGTTTTGATGATTTTGTAATCGAATTAAATCCTGATGTAGTTTTGTTTGATCGTTTTATGATCGAAGAACAGTTTGGATGGCGCGTTTCTGAAAAATGCCCAAAAGCAATTCGATTATTAGATACTGAAGATTTACATTGTTTAAGAACAGCAAGGCAAAAAGCTTTTAAGGAAAACAGAACTTTTGAGTTTACTGATTTATTGTCTGAAGAAGTGGCTAAACGCGAAATTGCCAGTATTTTGAGATGCGATTTGTCTCTGATAATTTCAGAATTTGAAATGAAAATTTTGAATGATGTTTTTAAAATTGATTCGAAACTGCTTTTTTATCTTCCTTTTTTAGTAGAAGAAATGAGTGAAAGTGATCTTTTGAACTTACCCTTATTTGAAGAACGAGAGCATTTTGTTTTCATCGGAAATTTTCTTCATGAACCTAATTGGAATACCGTTCAGCATCTTAAAGAAACGATTTGGCCTTTGATCAGAAATGAATTTCCAGAAGCTGTTTTAGAAGTTTATGGCGCTTATCCGTCACAAAAAGTCTTGCAATTGCATCAGCCTAAAAATGGGTTGTTTATAAAAGGAAGAGCTGCAGATGCTAATGAAATTGTAAAAAAAGCAAGAGTAGTTTTGGCGCCAATTCGGTTTGGAGCAGGTTTAAAAGGAAAACTTTTAGAAGCAATGCAATGTGGCACGCCAAGTGTAACGACAGAAGTAGGAGCAGAAGCAATGCATGCCAATTTACCGTGGAATGGTTTTATTTCTAATGATATTGAACATTTTGCTAAACAGGCAATTGCATTATATCAGGATGAGAAGTTGTGGAAAGAATCTCAAAAAAATGGAATTGCCATTATAAATAAATGTTACCAAAAAAAAGGATTTGGAGCTGCATTAATAGATGAAGTAAGCACATTAATGACTGATTCTGAAAATCATCGTCTGCATAATTTTATGGGAAGTTTATTGCAGCATCATACCTTAAAAAGCACAAAATACATGGCGAAATGGATTGAAGCTAAGAATAAAAATTAAGCCATTTTTCCGAATCCTACCGTTTCACGATACAGTTGTGGCGAAACATCAGCATTCGTTTTAAAGAATCGGCTGAAATAATGTTCATCATCGTAACCTAATTCGTAAGCAATTTCTTTTACCGTTTTGTTCGTCATGTATAATTCTCTTTTTGCTTCAATAATAATTCTTTCGGCAATAAGGTCTGTAAGTGTTTTATTGAAATAATTCTTGGATAATTTGGCTAAAGCTTTTGGCGAAATATTTAGCATTTCGGCATAATTTCCGGCAGAATGTTTGGTTTTAAAATGATCTTCAATAGCATCTTTTAAGTTTTGAAGAATAAATGGTTCTTTAGAATCCGGTGTAGATTTTAATTGTTCCAATTGTTCTGTTTTTAATCGCGAAGCTGTGATTAAAAATATCTTTAGATATGAAATCAGCAATTCATATTGTGCCAATTCTGCATTTTGTATTTCGGCTTTCATCTGATCTATAACCATCTGAAAAGTAAATTTTGCCTGATCTGTGATTTTGGTAAATGGTGGCTGATACACATTATTGAATAAAACGCCATTGCAGGAAACTTCTTTTTGATGCATGTGTATGCAATAAAAATCAGGATGAAAATGTATTGCAATTCCTTGAATATCTTCCTGTGTGCAAATCATAAACGGCTGATACGGAGAAAAGGCGAGGAGTGAGTCTTCTTCAAAATGATGTTCTGCAAAATCTGCTTTTACTTTGCCTTTTCCTTTAGTAACCCAAATTAAAGAAAAATAATTATTACGCTGTATATGGTCAAAATGGCTATTGTCATCAAACGAAAGCAGTTTGAATGCCAGATTACCGCTTTGAGGATTTGTTAAAGTAAAAACATTTTGATTGTTCATAATCTCGAATTGTTTTGTAAAGATAAAGATAGTTACGAAATGAATCATAACTATCTTTAGTCTAAGTTGTGTTGTGGTTTTGTAATTATAGACTTGCTACTGCTGGAAAATCAATTTCTGTATTTGCAGTATTATTAAAGTAGTTTGTAAGTACATTTAAAGCTACGTGTGCTACAGTTTCAGCCAATTCTGCATCAGAAACTCCTGCATTTTTTATTGCTGCAACATCCTGATCGTTTACCAAACCATTTTTGCTGATCAAAGTTTTAGCAAATTGTAAAATTGCCTGCGTTTTTTCATCTGCAGCATTTCCTGTTCTTGCACTTTTTAAAACTTCTGGATCTGCTTTTAATAATTTTTCTCCAATAAAAGTGTGAGCGGCAACACAGTAATCACAAGAGTTTTCTTCTGAAACTGCTAAAGCTAAAAGTTCACCAGTTTTTGCGCTTAATTTTCCGTGGCTCAAAGCGCCGCTCAAATTTAAATAACCTTCTAATACCGCTGGAGAATTTCCCATTGTTCTCATCATGTTCGGAACTGTTCCTAATTTTGCTTGTACGGCATTGAATAAATCTTTTGTTTTTCCTGTTACTTCTTCTGGGTTTAATGCTGTTAATCGTGTCATTTTATTTAATTTTTAATGTTATAATTATTGTTTATTATTTGTTGTCTTTTGACATTACAAAGATGCGACGATGCCAGATTTTAGAACATGGAGAATTTACGCTATGTGGTGGACAATTTTCCCTGCCATGTTTTTTGCATAAAAAAAGTCCCGATTTCCTAGTGAAATCGGGACTTTCGTATCAATTAAGAATTTATTTATTTTAATAAGCCTTCAACAGCTTGTACTGTTGTAGCATGATAACCAGATTTTGCCTTATCAAAAATCTGTTTTGCCCAGGTTTTTCCTTCTGGTGTTTTTACCAGTTCTTTATATAATGTCATTAAAGATCCGGTTCTGCTTGTTGCAATCATAAATTGCTCAATTGCAGGATATGCCGGTTTGTATTGATGACGAATTGCCTGTACAAACCATTGTCTTTTAATTACAAAATTTCCTCCTTTAGTAAAATTAAATTCTGCATCAATGCTTTCTATTTCTTTAGTTGTAATATCTGCAGGAAGGTAATCTATAAAGTGTTGTTTTTCTGTAGTTGATTTTATTTTTTGACTTAATCCTTTAACTCCAGTTGTTCTCCAGCTTTTTTGAATGGCATCTATAGCAGCAAAATCTTCAGAAACAGATGGAATTATGTTGGATGGAACGCCTGGTTTGTAAATCCAATCCTCAACTTTTATTTTGTCAGCCAGCGCTTTATCATCTTTAATAAGATTTTCATTTAGATATTTTACAAAATCTTCTGTAGTGATTGATTTAAAAGCATGAGCATCAAAATAGTTTTTAATGAACGGATCAAATTTAGCGCGTCCAACAGCATTTTCTATTACTTTCAAGAAGTTGTAACCTTTTACATAAGGAATCTGGCTGATTCCGTCATCTGGATTTCTGTTGGTTAATGAAACTTTAAGACGCGTATCTGGATTTGTGCTTCCGTATTCTGCGATATTGTCGTCAAGATCTTTGCGGGTTAAAACATCTTGCATTGCAGCTTCTTTTTTACCGAAAATTTCTTCGCCAATTCTGTGTTCTACATAAGTAGTAAAACCTTCATTTAACCAAATATCATCCCAAGTTGCGTTGGTAACTAGATTTCCGCTCCAGCTGTGTCCTAATTCATGTGCTAATAAACTGGTTAGCGAACGATCTCCGGCAATAACGCCCGGTGTTAAAAAGGTTAAGTTTGGATTTTCCATTCCGCCGTAAGGAAAACTTGGCGGTAAAACCAAAACATCATAACGTCCCCAACGGTAAGGACCGTAAAGTTTTTCGGCAGCAACTACCATTTTTCCTAAATCAGCAAATTCCCATGCAGCGCTTTTTAAAACAGATGGTTCTGCATAAACTCCAGTTCTATTATCGATAGATTTAAAAGCAATATCTCCAACAGCAATTGCCATTAAATAAGAAGGAATTGCTTTGTCTTGTTTAAAAGTATAAACTCCTGTATCGTTTTTCGTCTGAGGATTTACAGCACTCATTACGGCCATTAAATCTTTAGGAACGGTAACTTTTGCATTATACGTAAAACGAATTCCCGGAGAATCCTGACACGGAATCCAGGTGCGTGACCAAATGCTTTCTCCCTGAGAAAAAACGAAAGGTTTCTTTTTGTCTGCTGTTTGTGCTGGATTTAACCATTGCAAAGCTACTGCATCTTTGCTTGTACTGTAATAAATATTAACTTTTGTGGTATTTGGTTCTATGGTAATATGAAGTGGTTTTCCGTGAAATTCAACTTCCTTTCCAAGTTCAAATTTGGTTTCTTTTTCTTCATCACCCAAAGTTACTTTTGTAATAGTAAGCGTGTTTTCGTCAAAGATAATTTCGTTTCCTTTGCTGGTATTGTCAATCTGCCAAGAAGCTTTTCCGGAAATTGTTTGTGTGTCAAAATCAACTTTAATATCAAGATCTAAATGTTTTACAATGGCTAAATCTGGTTTAGAGAACGTGTGTTCGTCATTTACAGCTGTCGTTGTTTTATCCGTTTCTTTGGTGGTTTCTTTCTTCTGACACGCCAGAGCTGTCAAAAATAAAGCGAAGAGAAATATTTTTTTCATATTGCTAAAAATTGAATTAAAGCAACTAAATTAAATAAAAAATCCCGTTTTGAAAGTTCAAAACGGGATTTTAATATAAATAATCTTAAGTTTTACTTAGACTGGCGAATTATGCCAACATTGTAACTGGACTTTCGATGTATTGTTTTAATGTTTGTAAAAATTGAGCTCCAGTAGCACCATCAATTGTTCTGTGGTCACAAGCTAATGATAACATCATTGTGTTTCCTACTACAATCTGACCGTTTTTAACAACTGGTTTTTCTACAATTGCACCTACAGAAAGGATAGCAGAGTTTGGCTGATTGATAATTGAATTGAATTCAGTAATACCAAACATTCCAAGGTTAGATACTGTAAAAGTACTTCCTTCCATTTCTTGTGGTCCAAGTTTTTTGTTTTTAGCTCTTCCGGCAAGATCTCTTACAGAAGTACCAATTTGAGATAAACTCATAGCGTCTGTAAATTTCAATACAGGAACTACTAATCCGTCTTCAACAGCAACAGCAACTCCAATATTAACGTGGTGGTTGATGATAATTGCATCTTCTTTCCACTGAGAGTTGATTTTTGGATGTTTTTTCAATGCTAATGCACAAGCTTTGATCACCATATCGTTAAAAGATACTTTTGTATCTGGAACTGTGTTGATTGTAGCTCTTGCGCCCATTGCTTCGTCCATACTTACTTCGATCACTAGGTTGTAGTGAGGTGCTGTAAATAAAGATTCAGCCAAACGTTTAGCAATAATTTTACGCATTTGAGAATTTTTGATCTCTTCTGTGAAAACTTCACCAGCAGGAACAAATACTTTTGGTGCAGCAGGTGCAGCAGTTTCTTGTGCTTTTGCTGCAGGAGCAGTAGCGTTAGAAGATGGTGCAGCTTGTGTAGAAGGAGTAAAGTTTTCGATATCGCTTTTTACGATACGTCCGTTTTCTCCAGAACCTTTAACCTGAGATAATTGAATTCCTTTGTCAGAAGCGATTTTCTTTGCCAATGGCGAAGCTAAAACTCTTCCGTTTGAAGAATCAGCAACTGTTTCTGTCGCGCTTTCGGCAGCAGGAGCAGCTTTTGTTTCTTCAGCAACAGGAGCACTTGTAGTTGAAGCACCTCCAGCAGTATAATTTTCAGCAATTCCAGAAATATCAGTTCCTGCAGGCCCAATGATCGCTAATAAGCTGTCAACAGGAGCTGTGTTTCCTTCTTGAATTCCAATGTATAATAAAGTTCCTTCGTTGAATGACTCAAACTCCATAGTAGCTTTGTCAGTCTCGATTTCAGCTAAGATGTCACCTTCAGCAACAGCATCACCTACTTTTTTCAACCAGGTTGCTACCGTTCCTTCTGTCATTGTATCACTCAAACGTGGCATAGTAACTACTACAACACCTTTAGGTAATGCACTTGCAGCTTTTGCAGGAGCAGCTTCTGTTTTTGTTTCAGCAGCAGGAGTACTTTCTGATTTTGCTTCAGCTTTTGGTTCCGAAGCTTCGGAACTAGCAGCAGGAGCATCACCACCAGCTAAAAGAGCAGAAATATCTTCTCCTTCGTTACCGATGATGGCTAATAATGAATCAACAGGAGCAGTTTCTCCAGCTTGAATTCCGATATGTAAAAGAGTTCCTTCGTTAAAAGATTCGAACTCCATTGTTGCTTTGTCTGTTTCAATTTCAGCTAAGATATCTCCTTCGCTAATTTTGTCGCCTACTTTTTTAAGCCAAGTCGCTACCGTTCCTTCCGTCATAGTATCGCTCAAACGAGGCATTGTTACTTTAATCGCCATGATGTTATAGTTTATGAGGTGTAAATGGATAGTCTTCTTGTGCGTATACTACATCGTATAATTGTTGTAATTCTGGATATGGAGATTCTTCAGCAAATTTCACACATTCTTCAACCAAATCTTTAACTCTTTGGTCAATTACTTCAATTTCTTCTTCTGTCGCATATTTTTGATCCATAATTACATCTAAAACCTGAGTAATAGGGTCAATTTTTTTGTATTCTTCTACCTCTTCTTTAGAACGGTATAATTGTGCATCAGACATAGAGTGTCCTCTGTAACGGTACGTTTTCATTTCTAAGAAAGTTGGTCCGTCGCCACGACGCGCTCTTTCGATAGCCTCTGTCATCGCTTCAGCAACTTTAACAGGATTCATTCCATCAACAGGTCCGCAAGGCATTTCGTATCCTAAACCAAGTTTCCAGATATCAGTATGGTTTGCGGTTCTTTCTACAGAAGTTCCCATTGCATAACCGTTATTTTCAACGATAAATACAACTGGTAATTTCCATAACATAGCCATGTTGAAAGCTTCGTGAAGAGAACCTTGTCTAGCAGCACCATCACCAAAATAAGTCATAGTAACACCGCCAGTTTCAAAATATTTATCAGCAAAAGCTAAACCAGCTCCTACAGGAATTTGTCCACCAACAATTCCGTGACCTCCGTAAAAACGGTGTTCTTTAGAGAAAATGTGCATAGAACCTCCCATACCTTTAGAAGTTCCTGTTGCTTTTCCTAAAAGTTCAGCCATTACTCGTCTAGGATCAACTCCCATACCAATTGGCTGCACGTGATTTCTGTAAGCAGTAATCATTTTGTCTTTAGTCAAGTCCATAGCATGCAAAGCGCCTGCTAATACAGCTTCCTGACCATTATATAAGTGTAGAAAACCTCTAACTTTTTGTTGAATGTATAATGCTGCAAGTTTGTCCTCAAACTTTCTCCAAAGCAGCATGTCTTCGTACCACTTTAAATATACCTCTTTTGTAACTTCTTTCATTTGAATTCTTTCTTTTGCTAAAGTTGTTGTGTTATCAATTGTTGCCTTAAACGCAAAATAGTCTCCTCCCACAAATTTGCGCCCGAAAGGTCGGGATGCAAAAATAAGACATTCCTATTAAGAACTAAAATTTAAAAGGGACTTTTTGGCTTTTTTTTACAAGAACTTTTTATCAAACATAAAAGGAAGCAGATTTTTAAGGGATGCCGATTTATAAACTTCACCAATTTCGCCCATAAAATAGATTTCTATAGGGGTCTCCTGCCTGATTTCGTATTCTGCGATTGATTGTCTGCAAGAACCGCAAGGAGGAATTGGAGCTGTTGTTTGGTTGGTGTCTGAAGCAGCAGTAATAGCCATTTTTAAGATTTTAGCTTCAGGATAAGTGCTTCCAGCATAAAAAATAGCGGTTCTTTCTGCACATAATCCCGACGGATACGCGGCATTTTCCTGATTTGACCCCAAAATTATTTTTCCGTTGTCTAAAAGTAATGCTGCTCCAACTCTAAATTGCGAATAAGGTGCATAAGCTTTTTTGCGAACTTCAACAGCTTGGTTCATTAAATCCTGAATTTCTTTTGAAAGCTCATCTAAGCTGTCGTAAACTATAAATGATGATGTAATGCTTATTTCTTTCATTTGTTTTTATGGGAAAAAAAATCCAAATTTCTAAAATATAGAAATTTGGATTTGTTATTGCTTTTTTATTTTTACTCTTTAATAGGTTTCGTATTTGTCTCCAAAGTTAAAGGTTAAAGAAAAACGAAGTGTATTTTCTAAAGGATTTTTAACTTTTGATGCTGAAAATAAATAAGAAACATCAACTTTTATGATATTGTACTTGAAACCGGCTCCTAAAGAGAAGAATTTTCTAGCTCCTTTTTCCGGGCTTTCATGAAAATATCCTAATCGCATTGCAAAAGAATCCTGATACATATATTCTGCAGCAACACTATACGTAACTTCTTTTAGTTCTTCGCTAAAGCCGCCCGGAGCATCTCCAAAAGATTTAAAAATTCCAGAAACCCAGCCAATGTCGTTGTAGTTTTTATAATTAATATCGTTTGCTTCTTGTTGTGTAATGTCTTCAGGATCGTTAAAATCACCATCTCCATTTCCATCAACTGGCGTTCCAAGTCCTGGAGGTGTTGGCACAAGAAGTTTTGTAAGTTCTGCACTAACGGCAACTTTGTTATAATCATCTAGAATAAAGTCAAAACCACCACCCAATCTTAAGTTAGCTGGTATAAAGTTCGAACTAATATCGTCGTTATCATAACTTATTTTTGGTCCCAAATTCTGTAGATTGATACCAGCTCTCCATCTTCCGTTAAAATCGCTATAGGCAATTTCTTCAGATTGATAAAATGCGGCAATGTCTACAGCAAATGTACGCGCAGCTTTTGCGTCAACAGTTTCTGAGGCAACTTTAAGATTAGAGTTGATAAACCTTGCAGCAACTGCCATAGAGAATTCTTCACTAAGTTTTAGTGAGTACGATCCGTCTAAGGCAAATTCGTTTGGGGTTACTTCTCTAACAGCTTCGTTTGGGTCGCCAGTTTGTCTTAGTTCAATTCCTCCAAAACCAAAATAACGAAAACTTGTCGCAAACGCGCTTCGCTCATTAATTTTGTTGTAGTAAGTTAATTGTCCAAGTGAGATGTCATTTGCTAAATCTGTCAGATACGGAGTGTAACTGATAGAAAGGCCTTGTTTGTCTTCTGAAAAAGCATACTTTGCCGGATTCCATTGTTGAGAGAAAACGTCAGCAGAAGTTGCGACACCTTGATCGCCTAAACCGGCTGCTCTAGCGTCTGCTGCAACTAATAAGAAAGGAACTCCAGTAGTTATGGGTTGTGCTTCTTGGGCTTTTACAAATGTGATAGTTAAAAAACAGATTAATAGGAGTGATATTTTTTTCATTTAGGAGGTTAAATAGATTTTCGGTAATGCAAATATATATATTTTTATAGAATGACAAGTTTTTCGTACTTTTCTGCTTTTTTATTTGTTAAATTCGATTTAACAGTAAGTTTATAAATATAAACACCTTTTCCAATTCGGTCGCCAAAATCATCTTTCCCGTCCCAGGTAATTTCTCGGGATAAAAAACCTTCGGTCGTAATAATTTGATTTTTTGTCCAGACAACCTTTCCAGTAATCGTCATAACCTGTACCTGAACATCTAAAGGTTCATAAGGTCTGTTATGAGAAAACCAGAACTGCGTATATGTAGAAAAAGGATTTGGATAATTAAGAACGTGGGTTAATGTTAATGATTCGTCGCCCACAACTGTAAATTGGATCTCGCTTGTTACCGGATTATTGTAAACATCCCACGCTGTAAAGCTTATGGTGTGTAATCCCGGAGCAAGATTTCTTAGTGGGAAACGTAAATTTCCATTAGTATAATCGTCCAGTTTTGTCTGATAATAATCATTCAAAATGTACGGATTACTTACGTCTCCATCTAAAATGGCAATAATATCATGTCCGATGCCGCTTGCCGTATTGATCCCATTTTCATCTTCAAGAAACGCTAAAAGAAAAGGCGATTCGTTTGTAATTCCTCCAGATACAAAAGTTTCATCGTTCATATATAACTTAACTTTCGGACTTATATTGTCCTGAGGTGCATTTTCGTTTATTCCTCCTATTTTAATAGCGCTGCTGTAGCCTGATTGGTTTTCTAATATTTGATTTTTCTTCGAATAAAAACTAATTCTGCCGTTATCAACTGGAATTCGGATATCACGCGGTACAACAAAGCTAAATTCAAACTGTCCATTGGTTACAGAAGCATTTCCTCTAAAGATAGTTTCTCCAAGAGTTTTAAATTGCATTGCAGGACTATATCCATCATTATTTAAGGTAGAAGAAGTAATTATTTTGTCGAAAATCGCTGTAGACAATTCCCCATTGTAATTGCTTAAAAGAATATTGTTTTCATCTGTAATTTCACCGGAGATTTTAATTTTTGCTAATGATTTTAAATCAGGAATCGGCTGCGAAATCACAATATCATTTACTTTTGTTAAATTAATTCGAGGTTTTGGAATCGCTAACATCAAAGCAGGATCTCCAATATAAAAAATAACATTACTGGAAGAACTTGGATTTTCATTTTTAGAAATTCGAAGCGCTTCTGCAATTGTAGTGTAGGTATTAGAATTGTATGAAAGTAAATTTTTACTCAAATTGTCATTAAAATTCTCTGCATTAAACTGTCCGATAGCACGAATGGTGGTTAACATTGAAATAGCGCCACCTTTTGGATTCCAAAACGTATATTCTCCAGCTGTAGGTCTTGTTGGGTCATCAAAACGAGAAAACTCACAAGTAATCGTAATAAATAAAGGATACTTATATTGATTGTTTAAATTTTGACCATCGGATTTCTCCCAAATTCTTTCGCTAGACAAACCATCTTCACCGCCATGTCCTAAATAATTAAACACTAAAGCTCCTTTTTCAAAAGCATTAAAAAAATCAGTTCTGGCTTTTGGATATCTTGATCCTCCTGCGGAAGCTTCCTGAGTATAAGAATCCAAAATGATTTTATCAATATTAAAAAAAGGTTTTGCAGTTCCTATCACATCCGCTAAAGCATTCTGGCGGGATTGTAATGAAGCATCAGAACTTTGGTCTGAATCATCACTTATTAAAACAAAATTGTTTCTCCAGTTTCCATAAGATTTAGCATCATGATATTCTAAAACTTTATTGACCATTTCTCCGGCCTGCGCATTATCTGAAACTAACATTCTGCCTACGGCAATGTCGATACCTCCAAAAAACGAAATTACATTTCCTTCATCGGCATCCATTAAACCATAAAAATCATCGGATGCAAAAGAAGATTCTCCAACCGTATTACTATTTAAGGAGTGATAAATTGGAACAATATTGGTATTGTTAGAAATCCGATCTTTATAATCGAAAGATGCATCTCCGAATAAATTAAGGTATTTTATTCTTTTTTCTGATGAAGAAGCATTGTCGTAAACGTATTTCACGCAGTTTCTAATAGCGGCAATATCTTGTTTTCCCGATGAAAATTCCTGATAGATGCTTTCTAGTGAAATTACTTTTACATTTAAATTAGAATAACTTCTATGAAAAGCGGCCAATTTCTCGGCTTGTGAAACTAAATTTTTTGGAGCTACAATAATATAATCAACATCCTGAAAACTGTTTTGAGCGTTTTTTAAAAGTGTTCCTTTTAAGTTTTGATTGGCAATTTTAGATTGATTTTCCTTTAACGGCGTATAATAATCTGCAGGATCAATGGTAATATATTTTCTGATTTCGCCTAACGAAGCCTTAAAGCTAAAAGAAGCCAGATTGGTGTTTTCTATTTTGGATACATTATATAGGTCTGTAATATCCCAAATTTGCGAAATAGCAGCGGCGTTTGTAATCGTATAATTGGCAATTCCTGTAGTGGCTCCAGCAGCATCGTATTGAAATTTAAACTGTTTTCCTGTGCCGATAAGTTTTCTTTTTGCTATAAGATTGATGTAATCCAGATAGCCTTTTGATCCCGGGACACCATTATTATTATAGGTAAGTTTAATTTTTACAGTTTCAGCGCCAGTAAATGTGGTGTTTGAAGGAAGTTTTCCGGGATAATATTTAATGTCGGAACTCGAAACCAAAGCAGTGAAATTAATATTCCCGATAGCTTGTCCGTTAGCGGCAACTGCGAAAGAAGTAGGAGTGAAGGCAGCAGAAGCGGCGCTTAACTCAATTTTTACAGGAACTGTGGTGTCTATGTTAGGGAAATTAAAAGTAAATTCCTGATCCTGATTCACATCAAACGATTCACCAAGCCATTGACGTCCTAAATGAGCAATATTTGTTAAGTCAACTTCGTGAAATTGATAGTCATCAAACGTGTTCAGCTCCAAAGTGCTGCTTCCTGTTGGCTGATTAATGTTTGAAATTCGTTTTCCAATACCTCCGGCAGTCGTAATATAATAGTATGATTTTGTATCGAATAAATTTAAATTAGTCTGGCTTTCTGTATTCCAGTTTTCAACACCTTCAGCGTAAAAAAGGATATAATCTTCGTTATTGAAAACGCCGTCACTTTCTCCAGTAATCTGAATGGCATTTTCGGTTAAATCTTCTGGATAATACGCATTATTGGCCAAAGGAAGCATTCGTCCGCCATTACCATAGATTTTTATGGTTCGCGGATCAGCTTTTCCGGCGTCAAAACCTAAACTTTGTAAAAATGCTTTTGAAATTTTATAAACTCCGGATTTTTCAATATAAAAGCGGTACCAGTCGCCAGAAGCCAAAACAGAATTGTAAACGGTAGCTGACTTTTGAAATGAAGAAGCGTTGTTACTTTTTGATGTTGAGTTGTTTGAAGTGTAAGAGAAAGATTTAATTCTTTTAAAACTGTTTCCGCTCTTTATAATAGGAGAAAGCGACAAGAATGATTGTTTTTTATCTCTTGAAGAGACGGTTTTGAGTGATTCGTTTGGTTTTTCGGGTAGGTTTGCAACGGCTAAATCTCCCAAATCAGCAGCTGAAATTGATTCGTAAATTACGTCTGTAATTTGTATGGAACTGCCTCCTGAATAGCCGAAATTATCCAGATTTAGGAGCAGCGTTATGCTTTTTTTAGTAATGTCGTACCGAAAACTATTGCCGGTGAAGTACGGAATTGTAGTTTTGAAATCGCCAAAACTCATCTCTTTTTTGTTTTGCCAATCGAGTGTGAAAGCCCCATTTATCTGGGAAAATGAGAGGATTGGAATCAGAAAAAGATATAGGATTAAGGCTTGTTTCATCGGTGCTAAAAACCAAATTTAATTAAAAATATTTTAGTAAGTAAAAATATAGTATTTCATGTTATAGTAAATAATAAAAAGTATATTTTTGCGTTCGTAACTATAGGTTATTTTCTGGTAAAAAAACAGCTAAACAAAATTATTAGAACAGATGTTGCTAATTAAATGTTAATTATTATATTGCAGCACCTAAATTTATCACCTAAGAATGAGTATGAAAGTAAACAAAATTGTAGTCTTGCAATTAATGATGTCAATGGTATTGATGTTGGGCACGGCTAGTTGTAGCAAAAAGTCGAGTTCCTCTCACGCTTCAAGAGCCACTGGTTGGGATGTAGACAGTCAGAATGGAACCGCTGCTAGAAACGCAGGAAAAAAACAACAGGCTGGACCTGGTTTGGTTTTTGTTGAAGGAGGTACGTTTACTATGGGTAAAGTACAAGATGATGTTATGCACGATTGGAATAACACAGCTACCCAACAACACGTTCAATCATTCTATATGGATGAAACTGAGGTTACTAATGGTATGTACTTAGAATACCTAGAGTGGTTAAAGAAAGTTTTCCCTCCAACAGAAGAAAATTACAAAAACATATACGAAGGAGCATCGCCTGATACTCTTGTTTGGAGAAATCGTTTAGGATACAACGAAACGATGACTAATAACTATTTAAGACACCCTTCTTACGCTAACTACCCTGTAGTAGGTGTAAACTGGATTCAAGCAGTTGAATTTAGTAAATGGAGAACTGACCGTGTAAATGAGGCAGTTTTAGAAAAAAGCGGTTATCTTAAAAAAGGAGCTAAAACTAACGATGTAAGTGCTGAAAGTTTATTCAACACAGAAGCTTACCTTGCATCTCCATCTACTACTTACGGTGGAAGTGAAGAGTTAGTATTAAAGAAAAATCCTAGCGGAAGAAGACTAAAAGCAGGTAAAGACGGTACTACACCAGAAGCAAAAAATGTTTACGCACAACGTTCTTCTGGAGTTATTCTTCCAGAATACAGGCTTCCTACTGAAGCAGAATGGGAGTATGCAGCTGCAGCTGATGTTGGACAAAGAGAATATAATATCTATAAAGGACAAAAGAAATACCCTTGGTCTGGAGATTATACTCGCTCTTCAAAACGTAAAAACAAAGGTGATCAATTGGCTAACTTTAAACAAGGAAACGGTGATTACGGTGGAATTGCAGGTTGGTCTGATGATGGTGCAGATATTACAAATGCTGTAAAAAGCTATGCTGCAAATGATTTCGGTCTATACGATATGGCAGGTAACGTTGCAGAATGGGTTGCCGATGTTTACAGACCTATTATTGATAATGAAGCAAATGATTTTAACTACTTTAGAGGAAATCAATATGCTAAAAACAAAATTGGTAAAGACGGTAAACTTGAAATCGTTACTCCTGCTAACATTAAATACGATACATTAAGTAACGGAAAAGTTGTGGCAAGAAACCTTCCAGGTGAAATCGCTCAGGTTCCTGTTGACGAACAAGAAACATATTTGAGACAAAACTTCAGCCAAAGTGATAACATCAACTATAGAGATGGTGATAAACAATCTTCTAGATATTTTGACTTTGGAGATTCTGAATCAGGTCCAAAAGCAGATCAAGCTATGTACAACTCTCCAAAACATAATGTTACAACGGATAGTTTAGGTAAAATGATCAGAAAATATGATAACTCTAGTAAACGTACTACACTTATCGATGATAAAGTAAGAGTTTACAAAGGAGGTTCTTGGAGAGATAGAGCTTACTGGTTAGATCCAGCTCAAAGAAGATACTTCCCTCAAGATATGGCAACTGATTACATTGGTTTCAGATGTGCAATGTCTAGAGTAGGTGCTAAAACTGAAAGAAGAAAATCACCAAGGAATTAAGATTTAGAAATTCCCAATAAAAAAAATTCCAAATTCCAAAAGCTGAATATTCAGTATGGAATTTGGAATTTTTTTATTGTTTTTTTTCTACTTTTATGATCTATTAAAATAAAATTAAATGAATATTCAAGACATTCATAACTTGTTTTTACAATGTAAATCCCTTTCAATTGATACGAGAAAGATTGAGAAGGATTCTATGTTTTTTGCTATTAAAGGAGAGAACTTTGATGCGAATACTTTTGCTAGACAAGCACTTGATTTAGATGCTTTATATGTTATTATTGATAACGCATCTTATTTTATAGATGAAAGAACTGTTTTGGTTCAAAATAGTTTAGAAACGCTTCAGGAACTGGCTAAATTTCATCGTGCTTATTTAAAACTTCCAATTATTGCTTTAACGGGAAGTAACGGAAAAACCACGACAAAGGAACTTATTAATGTTGTTTTGGCTGAAAAATTTAAAACTAAAGCTACGGTTGGAAATTTAAATAACCACATCGGAGTTCCGTTAACTTTGCTTTCTTTTACAAAAGAAACTGAAATTGGTATTGTGGAGATGGGAGCAAACCATCAAAAAGAAATCGAGTTTTTGTGCGAAATCGCGCAACCTGATTTTGGTTATATTACTAATTTCGGAAAAGCACATTTAGAAGGTTTTGGCGGTGTTGAAGGTGTGATAAAAGGTAAAAGTGAAATGTACCAATATCTTTCTAAAAATAATAAAACAGCTTTTGTAAATCTTGAAGATCCAATTCAGATTGAGAAAACAAAAGATATAAAATCATTTACTTTTGGTGTTCAGAAGCAAAATGCTGATGTGAAAATCGAGAAAATTCAAGCAAATCCTTTTGTTGTTGTACAGTACGAAAATTTCACAGTAGATTCTCATTTAATAGGACTTTATAATGCAAATAATATCAATGCAGCAGTTTCTATTGGTCGTTATTTTAAAGTTGAAGACCAAGATATAAAACATGCGATTGAGAATTACATTCCGGCAAACAATAGATCTCAATTGTTGAAAAAAGGATCTAATGAAATTATCTTAGATGCTTACAATGCAAATCCGAGTAGTATGGAAGTGGCAATTGCTAATTTTCTGCAATTGGAAAATCAGAATAAAGTGATGATTCTTGGCGATATGTTTGAGTTAGGAAACGAAAGCCAGCAGGAACATAAAATCATCGTAGAATCGCTATCAAAACAAGATCAATCGATTTGTTATCTGATAGGAAAATCATTTTACGAGAATAAGATTTCTAAAGAGAATATCCAGTTTTTTGAAACTTTTGATGCTTTCGCAGCTTTCTTAAAAACAATTCATTTTAATGATAATACCATTTTAATAAAAGGTTCGAGAGGAATGGCTCTGGAACGAACATTAGAATTTATTTCATAATAAAAAAAGCCATTCGCTGTAACGAATGGCTTTTTTTGTTTTCTCTAAATGCTCATTAAGAATCCGATTAAGTTTTCTTTTTTATTTAAACCAAGTTTCTTTCTTAAACGGTATCTTGCTAATTCAACTCCTCCGGTCGAAATATTCATGATTTCGGCAATTTCTTTCGTGGACATATTCATTAACAGATAAGTCGATAAATCGAGCTCACGCGGTGAAATAGTTGGGTATTTTTCCTTTAGACGTTTGAGGTATTCAAAATGCACGTTTTTGATGTGTTTTTCTAAATCTTTCCAGCTTTTATCTGTATTTACTTCTTTTACAATACTCTTGTTTAGTTTACTTACTTGAAACTTGGTTGAGTCGTCTAATGCTTCAACATCAATTTCTTTTAGTTTATGAATAATTCCGTTTAGAATTTTATTTTTCTTTACAACCTGCAGGGAATTATTAACTAGTTCTTTGTCCTTTGCAAGAATTTTGATCTGTAACTTGTCATTTTTTAATTTTTCAATTTCTTTTTCCAAGTCATATTGCTCCTGTCTGATTCTGGATTCTTTTTCCAGATAAAGTCTTCTTTGTTCTATAGTTTCATAATATTTGTTTTTTCGAATCTTCATTTTTATTCGATTCGAAACGACATAAATACCGATGATAAAAAATATAAAATAAATCATTAAAGCTAAAAAATGCCTATACCAAGGCGGAGAAACTACAAAAGAAAGTTGTGAGGGTTCTGATTGGATTCCGTAACTATTCCTAACCTTTACATTCATTGTATAATCGCCTTCGCGAAGGTTTGTGTACTCTTTAATTGAAATATTCGACCAATTGCTCCATTTATCATCAAAAGGCTCTAATTGATAAGAAAATTGTACGTTTTCCAGGTTTTCATATGTTGGAGAAGAAAATGTAAAACGAACATGGTTTGACGAATATGGAATTCTGATATTTTCTGTTTTCTTTTGATTGTTGGCAAGAACAATGGTGTCGCCCGGAAAAGAGAAACTGCGAATAAAAGCTTTTGGTTTAGTCACAAAATTATTTAAGAATTCAGAATCATAATGTGCCAAACCATCTGTTAATCCAATAAAAATATTTTTAGGATCAATTGTGTTTACAGACAAATAATTGCTAACCAGATTGCCGGTTAAATTTGAAAATGGCGCGACAACGTTTCTATATCTATTATTTTGTTTCATTAAAACTCCCAGAGATTCATCAAAAGCATACCATAAATTGGATTGCGAATCTTGGCTTAATGCATTAATTACAGGAATATTTTTAAAAAGATTGCTTAAGTTTTTGTCTTCATAAAACAAATCCTGTTCATTGGAGTATTTATAAAAGTGATTATGGGTTTGAAAATAAATTTTATTATCAATTTGCTGAATGCTTCCGATATTTTTAAATTGCGAGGTAAGCTGATTTATTTTTTTTATTGAAGCAAATCGTGATAAATCATCACTAAGTAACATTCTGTACAAAGATTCGTCTTTTTTGAGCCATAAATAAGTTTCATCAAGCTCAAAACTATTAGAAGATTTGTCAAATCCCGAAACTTGATTTTTAAAAACCAGACCGTTTGCTGTTTTCTGGAAAATTGCAAATCCATCATAATTTGATCCTATAAAAAAACCGGGATGATTAGGGATTTTTTTAAAGCCAAAATATCCTTTAGAATCTATTATATTGGTTACTTTTCCTCCTTTTATAACCAAAGCACCGCGGTTATTTGCGCAAATAAGTTCATTGTCTACAACTTGTACGTTCCAGGATTGAGCTGTTGTGCCTTCTACAAGTTTAAAAACATCTTCTTTAAAACTATTATTCCAGGCATGATAAAAAACACCTTGGTTTGTGGCTACATATAAATTACCCTCATGAATAACTGAGGCGTATACAGTACTAATATCGTAACTAAAGCCAAAATAAGTAAATGGAGAGCTTTCGTTGACAAATGCGATACCGTTGTCGAGTCCAAGCCAAAGATTGTTTTTATTGTCTATAAAAGAGGTTAAAACAGTGTTGTTCTGCAGTCCTTTCTTCTGATTGATGTGCTGAATTATTTTTCCGTTAAAATCACAAATAATAATACCGTCCAAAACGGAGTTTAAAACGACAAATTTATTGTTGATGATTTCGCCCCCAAGCGAGTTATTTTTTTTGACAAAATTATTTGCATCAGTATTCCACGGTTTTACGGTATTGTTTTCATAAGTAAACAAACCTTTTTCTAATGTTATAATTAAGATTTTGTCTTTTGCGATAGGATACATTCCCCATACCTCTGTGTTATTAAGGCTGGTTGTATTTGGTAATGTGTATAATTTACCATTTCGATATTCCAAAATTCCTTTCTGTATATCTTGTAAATAAAGTTTGTTGTTTACTACAAATGAAAACTGAAAACGTTTTGGTGCTTTTAGAATGGATAATTTCCCATTTTTAAAAATATATGCTCTTGCAAAAGATTGAAAAACGATTTGATTATTAAAAGAATGAATTTTCCAAATGAAATCAATGATTTTGATTTTGCTCTTATCTACATACTTGGATAATGATGTGTATTTAAGCTTTCCCTTATGATCAGGAAGGAAATAACCAAATTCATTATATCCTCCAACAAAGATTTTTCCTGAATCATCAATTTTTAGACATCTAACAGAAGTTAAATTTGGGAGTGGAAATTTTTTCCATGACGATCCGTCAAACTGTAAAAGGCCACTATTGTTGGCAAAATATAAATTTCCATTCTTATCTTGATTAATATTCCAATTTTGAGTGCCTCCTCTGTATTCGTTTCGCTTGTAATTTCTTACATCCGGAAGTCCTATGTCTTTTACCTGTCCGAAAAATGTAATTGTGAATAATGTAAAAAAAGTAATATAAAAATATGATTTTATCAATTTCATAATTTTTTTTATTTGTTTTGGTTTTGGGGTGTTAACTTCTTTGTTTGTAGTGTTTTAGAGTGGTTTTCTCTCTACTATCTCGATGTAGAAGCATGTTTTTTTTATAAAAATAAGCATTCTTATATTAGTGTAGTGTTTATTTTTGTAATTAACATTTTAATAACATCGTTAAAATTATTTTTATTTTATTAAAAATCAGATATTTATAAAAATTTTGATGTGTTTTTGTAATGTATAAAAAATTACTTTGATGTGTTTTTGTAATGAAATTTAATTGCAAATAGTAAAATATTAACATTATTATTGCATCGAATTACTAATTAATTAACCAAAATTTTTAGAAAAATGAAATTAACAAAATTACTTATTTTTTGTGTTTCGTCTTTGTTATTCTCGGTTATGGCTGTGGCTCAGGATGTCACAGTAAATGGGATGATAAATGATGAAAGTGGGATGCCAGTTCCAGGTGCAACTGTATTATTAAAAGGTACAACTAAAGCTGCGGCGTCAGATTTTGATGGAAAATTCCAAATACAAGTACCTTCAAACGGAACTTTAGTAGTAACTTTTATAGGTTATACTACAGTTAGTGAAGCTGTAAATGGAAGAACAAAAATCAACATTCAACTAAAACCAGAATCTCAATCATTAAATGAAGTTGTGGTAGTTGGATACGGAACTCAAAAGAAATCAGTAGTTACTGGAGCAATTTCTAGTGTAAAGGCTGCTGATCTAGAGAAAGTTCCAAACGGACGTGTTGAGCAAGCTTTACAAGGTCGTACTGCAGGTGTTAATGTAGCTGCTACTTCTGGACAGCCAGGCTCAGCTTCAAAAGTTCGTATTAGAGGTATAACTACTTTCAGAGAAGGTGGAAATGATCCGTTATGGGTTATAGATGGTATTGCTGTAGATGCAGGTGCAATTGGTTTTATTAACCAATCAGATATTGAGTCTATTGAAGTCCTTAAAGATGCTGCTTCTGCTGCAATCTACGGTACTCGTGCTGCAACAGGGGTTATCTTGGTTACAACTAAAAAAGGTAAATCTGGAAAAATCTCTGTAAACTATAATGGTTTTGCTGGTACTTCTGCACCAGCTAAGACATTAGATTTGCTGAATGCTCAACAGTATGCAACAGTAATGAATGAAAAATCAGTTAATGATGGCGGAGCTATAAAATATACTCCTGCACAAATTAGCGCATTAGGTAATGGTACTGACTGGCAGAAAGCAATTTTCAATAATTCAGCTTTCAGATACACGCACGAATTGAGTATTAGCGGGGGTGGAGATAAATCTACTTTTTATGCTTCTTTTGGTTTACAAGATCAGGAAGGTATTGTTACAACAGATATTTCTAATTATACAAAGAAAAATTTCCGTTTAAACTCTACACATAAAATCTCGAATTATTTTACGTTTGGTGAGACTTTTGGTTACACACACCAAAAATCAAGTAGTTTAGGAAATACTAACAGTGAGTTTGGAGGGCCATTAAGTTCTGCAATTAACTTAGATCCGCTTACTCCATTAGTTGTTACAGATCCAGCGGTAGCTAGTACAGGTTTCTACACAAACCCAAATGTGGTTAGAGACGGAAATGGAAATCCTTACGGAATTTCTTCTTTAGTACAACAAGAAATGACAAACCCTCTAGCTTATACTCAAACAAGATTAGGGGCTTACAACTGGTCTGATGATTTTGTTGGTAATGCTTATTTAGAGGCTAATATTACAAGCCACTTAAAATTCAGAACTACACTTGGAGGTAAGTTGTCATACTGGGGAAGTGAAGCTTTTACACCTGTTTTCTTCTTAAATCCAAACATGAAAGCGGATAAAAATAACTTTAACCAAAACAATGAAAAATCATTTGCTTGGACTCTTGAAAATATCTTGACGTACAGCAATAAATTTGGAAATCATAGTGTAAATGTATTAGCAGGTCAAGGTGCTTATGTTGAGAATATCGGAACTGTTGTAAATACAACAATGTTCGGACTTCCAATAACAAGTTATAAAGATGCTTCTTGGAACTTTAACATTCCTCAAACAGATAGATCAACAAATACAGAGGATAAAATTGAGCACAAATTAGCTTCATTGTTCTTACGTGCGAATTACGATTACATGGAGAAATATCTTTTCACAGGAATTATTCGTCGTGATGGATCAACTCGTTTTGGAGAAAATAAAAAATGGGGAGTTTTCCCTTCATTCTCTTTAGGATGGGTAATTTCAAAAGAAGGTTTCTGGAAAGAAAATGATGTAGTTAATTCTTTAAAACTACGTGGAGGTTATGGAGTTGTTGGAAATGATAATATCGATGACTTTAAATACAGAGGTTTAGTTGTTGGAGGATATAATTATTCTACTGGAAATTTAGGAGACATTACAACAGGTTATGGTAACTCAACTTTACCTAATGCAGATTTAGGATGGGAAGAAACATCTCAAACTACAATTGGTCTTGATACAAAACTTTTTAGTGATTTTAATCTTACTCTTGATTACTACAAGAAAAAAACTACAGGAATTTTAAGAAACGTTGTTATTCCTGGATATGTAGGAGTTGTTGATGCGCCTTCTGCAAACGTTGCTGATATGAATAACAGTGGTTTTGAGGTTGAATTAGGATACAAGAAAAAACTTGGAGATTTTAATTTAGGAGTTAACGCTAACGTTGCTTACTTGAAAAATGAAATCACTTATGTAGGTTCGTCTACTAACTACATTGTTGGAGATGCTAGTTTTCAATCTATGGGACCTGTTACAAGAACAGAAGTTGGTCATTCATTCAATGAATTCTACGGATTTAAAACTGCTGGAATTTTCCAAAATGCAGCTGAAGTTGCAGCTTACAAAAATGCGGCAGGAAATTTAATTCAGCCAAATGCTAGACCTGGAGATTTCCGTTGGGTAGATGCAGATGGTGACGGTTCTATTACAGATGCTGATAAAGGATACTTAGGAACAAATATCCCTAAATATACTTTTGGTCTTACAATTAACTTAGATTACAAAAACTTTGATTTCATGGCATTTGCTCAAGGAGCAGCTGGAAGTAAAATTTTCCAAGGTTTAAGAAGACTAGATGTATTAAATGCAAATTATCAGACAGATGCTTTAGATCGTTGGCATGGAGAAGGAACATCTAATGATTATCCTAGATTAACAAACAATGATCCGAACAAAAACTACACTAATATGTCTGATTTTTATCTTGAAAGTGGCAATTACGCGCGTTTAAAAATTGTTCAAGTTGGATATACATTACCAGCTAACTTATCATCTAAAATTGGTTCAGATAAAATTCGTTTTTACTTAACTGGAGAAAATTTATTGACTTTTACAAAATACACAGGGTACGATCCTGAAATTGGAGGTCAAGTTTTTGGTGTAGATAAAGGAGTATATCCGCAAGCTAGATCTTTCCTATTAGGAGCTAACGTTCAATTCTAAAAATTAAAAAATTATGAAAACTAAAAATTTTAAATATATATGTGCCGCTGTTGCAATGGCTATTATGGGATCTTGTTCTGAAGATTTTGTAACCATTAATCCAGAAGGAAAATTTGACTCGAGCATCTACTTTTCTAACGAACAACAATGTTATGCTGCTTTAATTGGAACTTATGATCCATTAAGAAAAAACACTGGTGGTTTTGAAAATTTAGTAGCAATGTTAAACGCTGGTTCTGATGATTTTTATGCTGGTGGAGGTAGTTCTACAGATGGAAACGGAATTCAAAACTTCTCAACGCACTCACTTACTTCAATTAACATTCCTGGTAGTTTCTGGAATGATCATTATCAAGGTGTTGCAAGAGCAAATATGTTGATTTCAAAACTTCCTGCAGCAACAATGAGTGATGCGGTAAGATCAAGATTTACAGCTGAAGCTAAAGCACTACGTGCATTTTACTACTTCAATTTAGTAAGATTGTTTAAAAATATTCCTTTGGTACTTGAGCCTTTAACAACTCAGACAATTTATGATCCTGAGCAAGTAGCACCAGAAGTGATTTATGCACAGATTGAAAAAGATTTATTAGAAGCTATTCCTGCTCTTCCAAATACTGTTGTAGCTGCAACTGAGGCAGGAAGATTCAATAAAGGTGCTGTTCAAGCATTACTTGGAAAAGTATATTTATTTGAAGGTAAAAAACCAGAAGCCGCTGCAATTTTAGCACAAGTAAATGGTACGCCGGGAGCGACTAACCAATACGGAAATAAATTGCTTACAAACTTCAGTGATTTATGGGTTACTTCTAACAAGTTTAATGCAGAATCACTTATCGAAGTATCTCATAGTAGTGCAGGTAACACTGACTGGACTTTCTGGGGAGGTGGTAAAGACGAAGGTAACTCTTTAAACCAAATGGTTGGACCAAGAGGATATTCAAGACCAGCAGGATCTGATGCTGCTGACCTTCCTTCAGGATGGGCTTTCAATCCTATTACACAAAAATTATACGATGTAATCAAGACTGACCCAAGATTTGCAGCTACTGTTTATGATTTAAAAGCTTTAAAAGCGGCTGGTAAAGCAGATTATATTCCTGCTTATCAGGATACAGGTTATTTCTTGAATAAATATCTTCCAAGACAATCAGATGTTCGTACAGGTGGTGGTAACCAAGAGTTGAATTACAAACAAAACTCTTATGTTATCAGACTTGCAGATACTTACTTAATGGAAGCAGAAGCTTTAGGATCTGGTGCAAGAGCGCAAGCTTTACTTGATGCAGTAAGAGCTAGAGTTGGATTAAGTCCAGTTCCTGTAACATTAGCAGCTATTAAATTAGAAAGAAGAATGGAATTAGCTGGTGAAGGACATAGATTCTTTGACTTAGTAAGATGGGGAGATGCAGCTGCTGCATTATCTGACAGAGGTTTTGATGCAGGTACTGACGAGATTTTTCCAATACCATATACAGAGCTTAATGGTACTAAATTGAAACAAAACCCTCATTATCAATAAGAAATAAATAATAAAGTTTAAGTTAAGTTTAAGTTTGGTTGTAAATAGCCCATAATCATTATGAGTATGGGCTATTTTTAAATCCTTAAGCTATTAAAATGTGTTTTTTATAGATCGAGTGTCTTTAAAAAGCTCCAATTCAGAATTTAAATAATTAAGGAAAGAATGAGAAAAAATAGTTTAAAAGTTCTTTGTCTTTTGTTTTCAATAACAGCCTTGGCGCAACAACAGAAAACAAAAAAAGAATTCACAACCAATGGAAAAAAAGTAACGGTTTACACAACAGCAGAAAATTCAAATTTAAGATTAACAGCTACAGATAATTTGACTTTTTCAGCATCAAAACAACCTCTGGAAATAGAGTCGTCTGTTTTTGTAGAACCAGCTAAAAAATTTCAGACCTTTATGGGTATCGGTGGAGCTATTACAGATGCAAGTGCCGAAATATTTGCTAAACTTTCTAAAGAAAAACAAACAGAATTTTTAAACGCCTATTACGATAAACAAAAAGGAATTGGCTATTCTTTGCTAAGAACCACGATACAAAGTTCTGATTTTAGCAGTGGAAGCTACTCTTATATCGAAGAAGGAGATAAAGATTTAAAAACTTTTTCTATAGATCATGACAGACAATTTCGCCTTCCATTAATAAAGCAAGCCATAAAAACAGCAGGAGGAAAATTATTGACTTATGTTGCTCCATGGTCGCCAAACGCTTTTATGAAAAGCAATAAAAGTGTATTAAAAGGTGGTTTATTACTACCAGAATATTACCAGACTTGGGCAAACTTTTATGCCAAGTTTATAAAAGCATACGAGAAAGAAGGAATTCCAATTTGGGGAACTTCAACCCAAAACGAGCCAATGGCAGTTCAAACTTGGGAATCTTGCATTTATAGTGCTGAAGACGAAAGAGACTTCATTAAAAATTTCCTTGGCCCAACATTAAAAAAAGAAAACCTAGGAAATGTAAAAATCATTGCATGGGATCATAATCGTGATTTAATGAATTACCGTGCAAACGTAATTTACTCAGATCCGGAAGCTTCAAAATACGTTTGGGGAATGGGTTTTCACTGGTACGAAAACTGGTCTGGAGGCGCATCAATGTTTGATAACGTTGCCAAAGTAAATGAAGCTTATCCAGATAAAGGACTTTTGTTTACAGAAGGATGTGTAGAAAAATTTGATGCCAAAAAATACCAATTTTGGGGTAACGGAGAGCGTTATGGAATTTCTATGATCAACGATTTCAATAACGGAACTGCGGGATGGACTGATTGGAATATTCTTTTAGATCAAAACGGAGGACCTAACCATGTTGGTAATTTTTGTTTTGCACCAATTCATGCCGATACAACAACGGGAGAGCTAATTTATACGCCTTCTTATTATTACATCGGACATTTCTCAAAATTCATTCACCTAAATGCAAAAAGAGTTAGCACTGCAGTAAGCAGAAGCGCTTTGTTGAGTACATCATTTTTGAATACCGATGGTACAATGGCAACAATTGTAATGAATCAATCAGACAAAGAACTGGTTTATAATTTAATTATCGGTGCAGAAAAAACAGTAGTTAAAATTCCTGCACATGCAATACAAACGCTTGTTTATTAATATTTTGTAGTTAAGTAAAAATGAGGGTTAAGCGGAATCATCCTTTTAGCCCTCTATTTACTTTAAATTTAATTAAATCGATTTTTGAAAGAACCAATGAAAGCCACACCTAAAATTTTATTAATCCCAATATTAGTACTGCAGTTAAGTTGTTCTTCATCAAAAATTGCAAATAATAGTGCTGTTACAGCTTCTAAATCAAATCAAAAAATAGAAGTTTATACGACTGCCGAAAACACAAACTTAAGGTTGTCTTTGTCGAATAATTTAATCTCAAATACACCTTCACAACAAACAAAATCAACAGTAGCAATTACAATAGATGCTGAAAAAACAGATCAGACTTTCTTAGGAATCGGAGGCGCAATTACAGATGCAAGTGCCGAAGTATTTGCTAAATTATCTCCAAAAAAGCAACAAGAATTTCTAACTGCTTACTACGACGCAAACAAAGGAATTGGCTACACATTAGCCAGAACCAACATACATAGCTGTGATTTTAGCAGCGATAGTTATACCTACATTACAGAAGGAGATAAAGATCTCAAAACCTTTAGTATAGACCACGATCAAAAATACAGAATACCATTACTCAAAAAAGCAATTGAAACTGCCGGCGGAAAACTAACCTTATTTGTTAGTCCATGGAGTCCCCCAGCTTTCATGAAAGACAATAATGATATTTTACACGGCGGCGTTTTATTGCCTGAGTTTGCCCAGTCCTGGGCTAATTATTATGCTAAATTTATAAAAGCATACGAAAAAGAAGGAATACCAATTTGGGGATTAACCGTACAAAATGAACCAATGGCAAAACAGCGCTGGGAATCTTGTATTTATACTCCAGAAGCCGAAAGAGATTTTCTGAAAATCTTAGGCCCAACTTTAGAAAGAGAAGGACTCGGTTCTAAAAACATTATCATCTGGGATCACAATCGTGGCGATATGTTAGAAAAAAGGGCCAACTTGGTTTTCTCAGATCCAGAGGTTTCAAAATTTGTTTGGGGAATTGGATTTCACTGGTATGAAACATGGAACGGCGGAACTCCAAAATTTGAATCGGTTGGAAAAGTTCACGAAACATTCCCAAACAAAAATTTACTTTTTACAGAAGGCTGTATCGAGAAATTTGACGCGAAGAATTTTCAATTCTGGGGAAATGCAGAGCGCTACGGAATTAACATGATCAACGATTTTAATAACGGAACCGTTGGCTGGACAGATTGGAATATTCTTTTAGACCAAAACGGAGGTCCAAATCATGTTGGCAATTTTTGTTTCGCGCCGATACACGCAGATATTACAAAAGACGAATTGATCTATACACCGATGTATTATTATATCGGACATCTTTCAAAATTTATCAGGCCAAACGCCAAAAGAATAATCGAAACCACTACAGATAAAAGTTTATTAAGCACCTCTTTTAAAAACTCTGATGACAAAATAATTACCATTGTCATGAACCAATCAGATAAAGAGATTGTTTACAGCCTAATAAACAAAACATCAAAAACTACTATAACTATTCCAGCCCACGCTATACAGACAATTGTCTACTAGCAGTTCGGCCCACTAAAAACTATAAATATGAAATTCAGTTTAACCACCAACATAAAGACATTATTTTTTGCGGCTACAATATGCACGCAGCTAGGATGTTCTTCTTCAAACGATGCCGTTGATCCCGTTTTGCCACCAGTTGATCCTCCAGTAGCCGTTACAAATGATATTGAATCCTGGCTTACCAAATCGGATCAAAGTGTATTGTTGCAAAAACAAACTGAAATTTTAGGTTTTGGAACTACTTCTAATACATATCCAAATATAGAAGTTTCAGATTCTCAAAAATACCAAACCATAGACGGATTTGGCTACACTCTTACAGGCGGAAGCGCCGATATGATCAACCAATTAACAGCTGCAAAAAAAACTGCTTTATTGCAGGAATTATTTGGTTCTGGAGAAAATGCAATTGGTGTAAGTTATTTAAGAATTAGTATAGGAGCATCAGATCTGCATGCATCTACTTTTACCTATGATGATCTTGCAACAGGAGAAACCGATCTTGATCTGGCAAAATTTAGTCTTGCAAAAGACAAAAATGGTGTCATTTCGCTTTTAAAAGAAATATTAGCCATCAATCCAAAAATTCCAATTTTGGCAACCCCATGGACAGCGCCACTTTGGATGAAAGACAAAGACAGTTTTATAGGAGGTAAATTAAAACCGCAATATTATGACGTCTATGCTAAATATTTTGTCAAATACATTCAGGCGATGAAAGCAGAAGGTATTACAATAGATGCTGTTACACCTCAAAACGAACCTCTTCATGACGGAAATAATCCGAGTATGTATATGGCAGCAGCAGATCAGACAGAATTTATAAAAACAAATTTAGGTCCAGCTTTAAAAGCAGCCGGTCTTTCAACAAAAATTATAGCGTACGATCATAACTGTGACAATCCAAATTATCCAAAAGAAGTTTTAGCAAATGCCGGAGCGTTTCCATTTGTAGACGGTTCTGCATTTCATTTATATTCTGGAAATATCAGCGCGCTGAGTGATGTATATAATGCATATCCGACTAAAAATGTTTATTTCACAGAACAATTTACAGCTTCTACAGGAGATTTTGGAGGAGATTTAAAATGGCATCTTAAAAATGTAATTATTGGTTCGATGCGTAACTACAGCAAAAATGCATTAGAATGGAATGTAGCCAACAATGCTTCTTTCGAACCTCACACACAAGGCGGATGCACCACTTGCAAAGGCGCAATCACGATTACATCAGCAGACAATTTTCAGAGAAATGTGGCGTATTATATTATTGCTCATGCTTCTAAATTTGTTCCAATGGGATCCATTCGTATTAGCAGTAACATAAGCGGAAATTTACAAAATGTTGCCTTTATTACACCAACAGGATCGAAAGTTCTAATTGTTGAAAATGATGGATCAGATACACAATATTTCAACATCAAATACAATAATAAATGGGCAGCAGTTTCTCTAGGCGGAGGATCTGTAGCAACCTATACTTGGAAGTAAAAGTAATTATTAAAAAAAGGTATTTCTTGATATGAAAAAAATATTAATCACTATACAGCTTTTGGTTTCGGTTGCTTCTTTTGGGCAGGGATTTCTGCATAGAGACGGGCAAAAAATTGTAGACGGAAATGGCAAAAACGTAATATTAAGAGGTCTTGGTCTTGGCGGATGGATGGTGCAGGAAGGATATATGATACAGACACAGCCATTTGCAAGTCCGCAATATCAGATCAAACAAAAAATTCAAGACGTAATAGGCGAGCAGGGAACAAAGGAATTTTATGCAGCATACAAAGCAAACGGAATTACAAAACGTGATGTCGATTCTCTTGCAGCTTGGGGCTTCAATTCGCTTCGTTTGCCAATGCACTACAATTTATACACACCGCCAATAGAACAAGAAAAGAATGGTGAAATCACTTGGATAGAAGAAGGTTTTACCATGACCGATAACTTGGTAAAATGGTGTGCAGAAAACAAAATCTATCTTATTTTAGATTTGCATGCTACGCCAGGCGGACAAGGAAATGATGCCGCAATTTCGGATTTTGATACCACAAAACCATCGCTTTGGCAAAGTGAAGCCAATCAGAAAAAAATGATTGCTTTATGGAAAAAATTAGCTTCAAGATATAGAGATAATCCTTGGATTGGTGGTTACGATATCATAAACGAACCCAACTGGAATTTTACAGGAACAAATAAAAATGGCTGTGACGAAAACTCAAACGGACCTTTGAGAGATTTGATGGTTGCCATTACAAAAGCAATTCGTGAAGTAGATACCAACCACATGGTAATTATTGAAGGAAACTGCTGGGGAAATAATTACAACGGAATTTTTCCTTTATGGGATGAAAATATGGCGTTGAGTTTTCATAAATATTGGAATCACAATGACAAAGAATCGATCCAGAAAATGTTGGATTACAGAACACAATATAACGTTCCTATTTGGTTAGGAGAAAGCGGCGAAAACTCTAATGTTTGGTTTAAAGACGCCCTTACACTTATGGAAACCAACAATATTGGCTGGGCTTTCTGGCCAATGAAAAAAATCGAAAATATTGCAGGAGTAACCTCAGTAACCAAAATTCCGGAATATGATGTTTTATTGAAATACTGGAAAGACGGCGGTCAAAAACCAACTCCGGAATTTGCAAAAAAGACTTTGATGAAAATGGCCGATAATTACAAAATGGAAAACGTAACCGTAAAACCAGATGTAATAGACGCCATGTTTAGACAAGTGCAAACCAATGATACAAAACCTTATAAAAAACATAGTATTCCCGGAAAGATTGCTGCAACACAATACGATTTAGGAACAAACGGTTACGCCTATTCAGATACAGATTTTGTAAACTACAGAGTAGCAACAGGAAAATTTGACGAATGGAACAAAGGTAATACCATGAGAAATGACGGAGTTGATATTCTGCCATGCAAAGATTCAGGATCAAACGGATATCAGGTTTCCTTTATTGAAGACGGCGAATGGCTGCAATTTACTGTTGAAGTTTCAAAACAAAATAAATATCAGGTTGCAATTCGTTATTCAAGTGATGCTGAAGCAAAACTTCATCTAGAAATTGAAAACGGAATAAAATCAGAAACAATTGTTCTTCCGGCAACCAAAGGATGGAAAACAGCAATTTTATCTGGAGTTGAACTAAAAGCCGAAACAAATAAAATCAAAGTAGTTTTTGACAAAGGCGGTTTGAATCTGAATTATTTAGATTTTTCAGAAAGTAAAAAAGCCAATTCAAAAAAGTAATCTAAAGAGTCTATAATTAATTAAAACATTTAAATAAGTTTTTTCCGATAAAGTCGCAGAAATACTAGCTTTGCCGAAACAAAATTTTTTAAAGATGAAAAACATAAGTAGAATTGTTTTAGTAATACTATTGCTTTTAAGCAGTGGTTTATTTTATGGTCAAAATTTAAAAATTATGACTTATAATATTCGTTTGGATGTTGCTTCAGATGGCGAAAATGCATGGCCAAACCGAAAAGATTATTTTACAGATCAAATACAATTTTACAGTCCGGATATTTTTGGAGTTCAGGAAGCAACACCAAATCAGGTAATTAATATTGCTTCGGCATTGCCAGATTATAACAAATTTGGAATAGGAAGAGAAGAAAAAGGCGAAGGAGAAGCTTGTACGATTTATTATAAAAAAGATCGTTTTAAAGTAGAACAAAGCAATACATTTTGGCTTTCAGAAACACCAAATGTGGTTTCAAGAGGTTGGGATGCAGCGTGTAACAGAGTTTGTACCTATGGTCTTTTTAAAGATTTAAAAACAAAGAAATTATTTTGGGTTTTTAATGTTCATCTGGATCATATGGGGAATGAAGCAAGAGTAAAAGGAGTACAGCTGATACTTTCTAAAATGAAAGAAATGAACACCAAAAATTACCCGGCATTTTTAATGGGAGATTTTAACTCAGAACCTCAAACCACACAAATTTCCGAAGTCAAAAAAGTAATGGATGACACCAGAGAAGTATCGAAAGAAAAACCTTTTGGCCCATCAGGAACATTTAACGGATTCAGACATAATGAGCCTGTTACGTTATTAATAGACTATATTTTTATTTCTAAAAATAGTGGTCTAACCGTAAAAAAACATGCAGTTTTAAGTGATTCAAAAGATTTAAAATATCCATCGGATCATTTACCTGTCTTAATAGAAATAGATTAAAATGAAAAACATCAACAAAAAACTTCAAATTTTAATTTTACTGCCGCTTATCGCAGTACAAATAAAATGCGGTACTTCAAAAAATGCAGTAAGCGCTTCAAATAAAGCTGAAGCTTGGGTTACAGCATCAGACGAATCTTCGCTACTTAAAAAACAGGATGATTTGGTTTTTAATACCCAAACCAATTCAAACCAAACCATTACAGTAGACACTTCTCAAAAATTTCAAACCATAGAAGGTTTTGGATTTTCTCTAACAGGAGGAAGTGCTCAAACGATCTTAAAACTAGACAAAGACAAAAAAGAAGCCTTGCTTCAGGAATTGTTTTCTAGAAAAAATGACGCGATTGGTTTGAGTTATCTGCGTATTAGTATTGGAGCTTCAGATTTGAATGAAAAGGTTTTTTCGTATGATGATATGCCAGAAGGCCAAACCGATTTAACGCTGGAACATTTTAATCTTGGTCCGGATCTAAATGATGTTGTGCCGGTTTTAAAAGAAATTTTAGCCATAAATCCAAACATAAAAATTATGGGTTCTCCGTGGTCGCCACCAGTTTGGATGAAAGACAATGGAAGCACTAAAGGCGGCAGCTTACAGCCAAAATACTATGAAGTTTATGCCCAATATTTTGTAAAATACATTCAGGCAATGAAAGCGCAAGGAATTACAATCGATGCCATTACGCCTCAAAACGAACCATTGCATCCGGGAAATAACCCGAGTTTATTAATGCTGGCAGAACAGCAGGCAGACTTTATTGCAAATAATTTAGGTCCCGCTTTCGCAAAAGCAAAAATCAAAACCAAAATCATCGTTTACGATCACAACTGCAACAAACCAGAATACCCTCTAACGATTTTAAACAATCCAAAAGCACTTCCGTTTGTAACAGGTTCAGCTTTTCATTTATACGAAGGAGATATCAGCGCGCTTTCAAAAGTGCACGATGCATTTCCAAACAAAGATTTATATTTTACAGAACAATATACAGGATCAAAAAATAGTTTTGAGAATGATTTAAGATGGAGCGTAAAAAATGTAGTAATTGGTTCTATGCGTAACTGGAGTAAAAATGCACTTTCGTGGGGATTGGCAAACGATGAATTCTATAAACCTTTTACACCAGGCGGTTGTTCTACTTGTAAAGGAGCTTTAATGATCGATCAAAACCAAAATATAAAAAGAGAAGTAGGTTACTATATTATTGGTCACGCCTCAAAATTTGTTCCAGAAGGATCCGTTAGAATAGGCAGTAATATAAGCGGGAATTTATATAATGCAGCCTTTAAAACACCATCTGGACAAATTGTTCTAATTGTAGAAAATGATGGAACTGAAGCAGAAACATTCAATATAAAATACAATCAAAAACAAATTTCAACTACATTAAATGCAGGTTCAGTAGCAACTTACGTTTGGTAACAACACTAATTTCATGAAAAAAATAACCACTTTTACCTTGTTGCTGGTATCGTTTATAGCGGTAGCACAGCAGGAAACAATAGATCAGAAAGTAAATGCGCTATTGAAAAAAATGACTATTGAAGAAAAAATTGGTCAGCTTAATCAATACACAGGAGACAATCAGGCAACTGGACCTATTACCATAAATCCGAACAAACAAACTGAAATCAAACAAGGTTTAATTGGTTCAATGCTGAATATCATTGGAACAAAATATACCAGACAATATCAGGAATTGGCAATGCAGTCACGCCTTAAAATTCCGTTGTTATTTGGTCAGGATGTTATTCACGGTTATAAAACAACATTTCCAATTCCGTTAGCCGAAGCAGCAAGCTGGGATTTAGCAGCTATTGAATTAGCAGCTAGAGTTGCCGCTACAGAAGCTTCTGCAAGCGGTATTCACTGGACATTTGCACCAATGGTAGATATTAGCCGTGACCCGCGTTGGGGAAGAGTGATGGAAGGAGCAGGAGAAGATACCTATCTTGGTTCTCAAATTGCTTATGCAAGAGTAAAAGGATTTCAAGGAAATAAATTAGGCGATTTAAATTCTGTAATGGCCTGCGTAAAACACTTTGCAGCGTATGGAGCAGCAGTTGGCGGTAGAGATTACAACTCTGTAGATATGAGCGAGAGAATGCTTCTAGAAACGTATCTGCCACCTTTTAAAGCGGCTTTAGACGCCGGAGCAGCAACGTTTATGAATTCTTTTAATGATTTAAACGGAATTCCTGCTACTGCAAATGAGCACTTACAAAGAGATATTCTAAAAGGAAAATGGAAATTTCAGGGATTTGTAGTTTCAGATTGGGGATCTATGGGAGAAATGGTTGCCCACGGTTATTCAAAAAACCTTAAAGAAGCAGCTTACGCATCGATTACCGCAGGAAGTGATATGGATATGGAAAGTAATGCGTATCGCTATAATTTAGCCGAATTAGTAAAAGATGGAAGAGTTTCTGTTGATCTAATTGATGATGCTGTAAAAAGAATTCTTCGTAAAAAATACGAGTTAGGTTTATTTGATGATCCTTATCGTTATTCTGACGAAAAAAGAGCAGAAAAAGTACTTAATAATCCAGAAAATAGAAAAGCTGCGCTAGAAGTTGCAGAAAAAAGTATCGTTTTATTAAAGAACGAAAACCAGACATTACCACTTTCTAAAAACCTAAAAACAATTGCTTTTATCGGACCAATGGTAAAAGAATACAAAGCAAATATGGGATTTTGGTCTGTAGAATTACCAAACGTAGATTACAACAAATGGGTAGTTTCGCAATGGGACGGTTTACAGAATAAAGTGGGTAAAAACACAAAATTACTTTACGCAAAAGGTTGTGAAGTAGAAGGTGATAATAAAGATGGTTTTGCAGAAGCTGTTGCAACCGCAAAACAAGCCGATGTGGTAATTTTGAGTATTGGAGAAAGACACGACATGAGCGGCGAAGCAAAAAGCCGAAGCGATCTTCATATTCCGGGAGTTCAGGAAGATTTAGTAAAAGCAGTTATGGCAACAGGAAAACCAGTTGTGGTTTTAGTAAATGCCGGAAGACCGCTTGTTTTTAATTGGACAGCAGACAATGTTCCTGCAATTGTATATACTTGGTGGTTAGGAACAGAAGCAGGAAATGCTATTGCTGATGTTTTATTTGGAGATTATAATCCGTCTGGAAAATTACCAATCACTTTCCCGAGAGAAGTAGGACAGATTCCGATTTATTACAATCATTTTAGTACAGGAAGACCTTCTGTAAATGAAAATAAAGTTTACAAATCTGCTTATATTGATTTGCCAACAACTCCAAAATTTGCATTTGGATACGGATTAAGTTATACTAAATTTGATTATACTGATTTGAAATTATCTTCGACTAAAATGAACAGTAATGAAACGATTAAAGTTTCTTTCAAATTATCAAATGTTGGTAAAGTTGCCGGAGAAGAAGTAGTACAATTATACTTAAAAGATAAATTTGGTTCTGTTGTAAGACCAATTTTAGAATTAAGAGATTTTCAGAAAGTGAAATTAAATGCCGGAGAATCTAAAACAATTGAATTTATAATCGACAAAGAAAAACTTTCTTTCTACAATAATAAATTAGAATGGACGGCAGAACCTGGTGATTTCGAAGTAATGATCGGAGCTTCTTCTGCAGATATTAAATTAAAATCTAATTTTGAATTAAATTAATTGCAATTTCTAAAATCGTGTAATTAAAATAAAAAGCGGAGCCTGAGGAGCTCCGCTTTTTTTATTTAGAAAAATTAATTCTTAGTTAAAACGTTTTTTAAAATTGAATTTTAGTTTATTCATAAAACCATCTTCAATAATATCAACCCCAATTCCGAAGTTACTGTCTGCCACATCGTGATGTGCATTTCTGAAATCTTCAAAATCTTTTTCTGGAATCTCTAAGTTCACCAAAGGTTTAAAATCAATATAAATCGTCCCTCCGTTTTTCGTGATTTTTTTACGACTGGTAAAATCAAAATACGGATTTTTGATCGTGCTTTCCTGAATCGTAAATTTCTCAGAAACATCTATCGTTTGATCTGTCTGAAGACTAATTTCATATCTTTCATTATCAAAATTATGCCAGAACGTAATGTCTTTATGCATAAAATCTCGTGCACTGTTCTTCACAATATTTCGATCAAAATACATTAAAAAACGGTTGTTTTTCGCATCCGTAAAATAAGCATTTTCAATAGTAGTTTTATATTCTACTTTAAATTCGTTCAGCTTTTTATCATCGCTGATAATCTCAATTGCAGCGTCTTTAAATATATTTCTAAGATCAGTTCCGTTTCTGTCATTCGAATAATTCAGCGTGTAAAAGAAGAAATTATTCCAACTGTCAATAATTTCTCTTTTGTTTGTATTCTTAAAATACTTGCGCATATTATTGGCACGATTTCCTTTGTATATTGTAGTTAATTTCAGTTTTCCAATATTATTCTGAACATTCACTTCCGATTTTTCATCCACACAATAATAAGAAAAACGATGTGGCTGTTTTATCTGTAATCCCAGATTTGGTTTAACTTCCAGATAATGCATGAAAAAGATAAAACCGCGATTTTCGATCAAACCAAATTCATCACGGGTTGTAGCGTCAACAAAATAACTTTCGCCATTATAATTAATCTTTACAATTACGTGATTAAAAGTCAGCAATGACGGTAAATAATATTTCATGTAAAAGTCAGTGTTGAAATTGACTAGAATAATAGAAGAATCAACACCAATATAATCTAAAACCACTTTGAGCAAAACCGATTTTGCTTTGCAATCTCCCTGCTTATTTTCATAAGTAATAGAAGGTTCCTGCGGTTTGTGGCCGTTCATCTCATCTGCATTGTAAATATAATTGATATGATTTTGCACATATTCTATAGCAAACTGCAGCTGTTCGTCTTTATTTGTAATTGCATCAAGTTTTTCTACCAAGTTTGGCGCAAATTCCTGCAATGAAGATTTAGTAAAAATCTCTTCGTAAATAGGATAAATATAATTCGACAAATCAATCCAGTTACTGTCTGTGGCAAAATCTATAAAAGGAGAAATTTCGCGATTCGTATCAACAAAATTGATATAATTTTCTTCATCAATTACAAACTCTTCGCCTTGTTTTAAATAACTGATTTCAGGTTCTAATACATTTCCGTCTGTATCTCTAAAAAAGGTTTTTTTGTAAGCAATTGTTTTTTGACGATCGTTTTTAAAAGTAAATTTATATTTTCCATAAGCCCAATAACTATCGGGACCAACCCAAACATATTTTAAAAATTCTTTGCGTAAAAAATCGCGCTCTGTAAAGATTTTAATTCTGGAATCTTCCATAATCAAAATATCATACAAGCGAAGATCTTTTATAGTCAGGTTAATTTTTTTGGTACTGTTTAAAACTCCACCGCCACTCTGGTTTTCATTATCTAGTATTTTAATTTTTGTGTCTGGAATTTTATCTACCAAAACCCCATCTCTCAAAACACTGATTCTGTGTATAACATACGTTTCATTTTCTTCCAGCACAATATCTACAACAGAAGCTCTTTCTAAATTCGAAGGTTCATTTAGTGTGTACGCCAAACAAGCATATTCGCTGTTTTCTTTGTCATTAGTATAATAGATTTTGTCTAAAAAATAGCAGTAATCGCGTCCTTCGTCAGCTTGTTTTTGCGAGAAATCAGATTCCTTAATATATTCTATAAGTTGGGCATCATCAATGTTACTGGCCCAATGTTCTGGTTTTTGAATTTTGTAATTTTCTAAATGTACGGCTTCTTCCATAGTTCGGCTTTTATTAGTAGTAAGTAAAATCTTTCGTCTCTAACAAAAATATAGAATTTTGCTAAAAATAAATACGATTAGATTAATTTTAATAGAAGTTCAGTTTTCTGGAAATAAACATTTCGTTATCTTGATTTATAAAGATTTAATCTTAGATAATGTAATAGAAAACCTAAAAAAAATGAGAAAGCCACAAAGGACAATTGAGTAAGGAGTAAACAATTTTTAAGAGACAAATTGTATAAAGTCTAAGGGAAATAAAAAGCCAGACAGAATAGCTTAAAGTTTAAAAACAGTAATGATTGGTAAAATTCTGAATTATTTTAAAACCGTATTTATAAAATCCATAGCGCCGATTCCTTTATAAGAAGCATACAAAGCTTTGTCAAAAGCTTCACGTTTTGCTTTTTTATCTTTTGCTTCAGTTTCAACAATCATTTGGTTGAAAATTTTTTCCTGTTCTTCGCTATATTTGATTGAAGCTTCTAAAAGATAAGTTTTAGAAACAAAACCAAAAGAAGTCCAGATTTTGGACCTAATTTTTTTATTGATATTTTTTAACGAATTGGTAATCATATCTCTGTCATTAACTATCTCGTTTCTCGCTTTTTTATAAACCGCTGCAAACCTAAGTTCATTTCGTAGTTTTATTCTTTCTTTTCAGTCGAATAATCACAATTTAGACCTTAAATGTGTTATTATGACGCAATGTACTTATTTTTTTGATTACTTTTTCATTTTAAATAAAAATTGTGATTTATACACTTGTGTTTTTTTTCAATTTTTAATTGGAAAAAAAGATGCAGCGATTCAAAAATCTAAACCTTAATTACAAAAAGTATTAAATTGCATATTCATTTCAGATCAGACTTGATAACTTAATAGTAGAGAATGTTAAAAGATATTATAGAAAACAATCAAAATTACCAGCCTGGGTTATCAATAGATTGTGTGATTTTTGGTTTTCATGACAATCAGCTAAAAGTTTTATTGAATAAAATTCCCGACAGTTTACAATGTTCATTGCCAGGAGGATTTATACCAATTGATCAGGATATTGATACCGCAGCAGTTACGGTTCTAAATACCCGAACTGGAGTTGAGGGCGTTTTTTTAAGGCAATTTGCGACTTTTGGAAAAATAAAAAGAAACGATCAGCATTTTGGAAAAGCAATTTTAGAGCGTCTTAATATAGACGAAGAAAAGGGAAAATGGCTTACACAGCGTTTTGTAACAATTGGATATTATGCCTTAGTTGATTTTTTAAAGATAATTCCAAATCCTGTAAATAAATACGAGGTCGCCGAGTGGATTGATCATAAAGAAGTGCCAGAACTTATTCTGGATCATAAAGAAATTTTAGATAAAGCCTTAGACACACTTCGAATAGAATTGAATTTAATGCCTGTTGGATATAATTTATTACCCGAAAAATTTACCATTCCAGAACTTCAGAAATTATACGAAACGATTTTGGATAAGAAGTTAGACAGAAGAAATTTTCTTAGAAAAATAACCAACATCGGAATCCTGACGAAACTCGACGAAAAGAAAAGTAATGTGGCGCACAAAGCACCAAATTTATATTCTTTTGATAAAGAAAAATACGATGAAGTCCTTAAAAATGGATTGAATCAAGGTTGGTAAAACATGGTTTAAAACTGATAATTTATGGTTAGTATTGAAACTTTTAAAACTTTAGCTTTAGCGTTTCCCGAAGCAACAGAAGAACCGCATTTTGATAAAACTTCTTTCCGGATTAAGAAAAAAATATTCGCAACAATAGACGAGAAAAATAATAGAGGAGTTTTAAAATTTACCGAAATCGACCAATCTGTTTTTTGTGCATCAAGCGAAAATTTTTTCTATCCAATCCCAAATAAATGGGGAAAACAGGGCTGGACATTTGTTGATTTAGATAAAGTTCCACTTGAAATGTTTCAAGACGCTTTGGCTCTTTCTTACCATACTGTAGCGAATAAAAATTAACCGAGATAGACCTGACAGGTTTTTAAAACCTGTCAGGTCTAAAAAATAATATTCTACCTTACGATTGTTCTAAAGGTTAGATTAACACGAGGTTTAAGAGTAGTTTTTGTTGGAGGAAGCCGATGCAGCCAATGCGTTTGCGTAGTATCTTTCATAATTAATAAACTTCCGTGTTCCAGAATCAAGGAAACAACTTCTTTCGTTTCTTTATGTTTGAAAGCAAATTTACGTTCGGCACCAAAACTTACAGAAGCAATGGCTCCATTCTTTTTTAAATCTTTTTCGGCATCGCTGTGCCAGGCCATTCCTTCGTCGCCAGAGTGATATAAATTAAGCAGACAGGAATTAAAAGTTTCGCCGGTTTTCCTTTCTATAATAGTTTTCAAAGCCAATAATTCTGCTGTCCAAGGCAAAGCTTTCTTTGTGGTTTTAGAATACGTATATTCAAATTCATGATCGCCGTACCAAGCTACTTTTCGTTTCGTTAAAATCAGTTTTCCAAAAATAACAGCTTCGTCATTTTTCCAGTCAATTGTGGTTAGTAAATTTTCGCGATAAAAATCGGCATCTTCTCTGGAGAATACCTTTCCGTAATAATTTACCTTTCCGTCTTTTGGAAGCAGATTTGTAGATTCGTTTATTTCAGGATTAAATAAGTCCATTTTTCCATTTTTGATATTCGGTTTTCATACAATGCCCACAAGGTCTGAAACCATTTTGTTTTGCTTCATTTTCAGACAAAAAGAAAACCCGGTTTTCGCGTTTCATTCTTTTTCCCGAACTGCATTTTAGCGTTCCGTAGATTTTTAGTTTCCGGTTGCCACCAAAGCAAATTTCGCTTTTTTTAATTTGATTTCGAAGATCGAAATCTGAAATGTTGTTATGTCGAAGCATAATTATCATTTTTTTTATTGATTAGAATCTCGCAAAGACGCAGAGGCGCAAAGTTTTCTTCTAATGATTTGAATAAAGTCTAAGAAAGCTTAAAAAAATACAGTAGAGCAATTACCTTTGCGACTTCGCGTCTTTGCGAGAAATAAATTATGTCAAAGCATCATGAAAAATAATTCCCAAAGTATGACGCTCTCCCGAATGAATTTCACTAACTCCATGTTTCATGTTTACACGATAATATCCTTTTGAACCTTTTATTGGTCTAAAATTAGTTGTAAAAACAAGCATATCACCTTTTTTAGGTTTAAGCACAATCGCTTTAGATTGTGCGCGGGGCGTTTGCTGCGTCAGGACAAATTCACCTCCGGTAAAATCTTCATCAGGTTCGTTTAAAAAAAGCACGGTTTGAATAGGAAAATAAATGTCTCCGTATAAATCCTGATGAAGCGTATTAAAACCACTTTTGCCATATTTTAAAATTAAAACCGTTGCTTTCAATTGTTCATTTGCATGGCATTGTTCCAAAAGTTCGTCATGTGTATTCGGAAAAACAGTATTTATATTCAAAACTTTCATCCACGCATTTGCAATTGGTGCCAATTTAGGATAAACCGAAGTTCGAATTGTTTCTATTAAATCCGGAAGCGGATAATTGAAATATTTATACTCGCCCAAGCCAAAACGATAACGCTCCATAACAACCGTTTTACGGTATAAATTTGGGTTCGAATAATTTGCTTTTAAGTCCTCACATTGTTCGTTGTCAAGAAGATTTGGGATAATGGCAAAACCACTTTCGTGCATAGATGCAGTGATGCTGTCCCAATTAAGAGAAGCAATTTTAGATTGTATATTTTTCATGAATGTTTTTTAAATGGTGTTGTTTTTTGCCACGAATTGCACGAATTAACACAAATTTTTCTGCGTATTTTTTTTTAAAAATTAATTCGTGAACATTCGTGCAATTCGTGGCAAAAAAACCTGCGAATATTATATGTTGGGATTTGACTGAACGCCTTCCCAGCCTATTATAGCCGTTTTACGAGTGTTTCCCCACATATAACCGCCAAATGTTCCAGAAGATTGAATCACGCGGTGACAAGGAATTAAAAAAGCAACAGGATTACTGCCAATTGCAGTTCCAACAGCTCTTGATGCATTTGGTTTGTCAATTTGCTGTGCAATAGAGCCGTAAGTAGAAAGTTGTCCCATTGGTATTTTTAGCAATGTTTCCCAAACTTTTAATTGGAAATCAGTTCCTTTTAAGTGCAGTTTTATTTCAGATAATTTACTCCAGTCGTTTTGAAAAATAAATAATGCATTTTGTTGTGCTAAATCAAGTTTTCTATTGAATGTAGCATTCGGGAATTTATGTTTTAAATCTTCAAAACCAGTTGCTTCATTTTCGGCGAAAGCCATAAAACAAACTCCTTTTTCGGTAGAAGCTACAACAATATTTCCAAACGGACTTTCTGCAAAACTGTAATTTATAAAAAGATTTTTACCACCATTTTTGTATTCTGCCGGAGTCATGCCTTCGATATTTACAAATAAATCATGCAGACGGCTAGTGCCCGAAAGTCCGGTTTCGTATGCAGTTTCAGATAAAGTCGCCTGATTGTTCTCTTTTAATATTTTCTTGGCATGCTCTACACTTATATACTGCAAAAATTTCTTCGGACTTGTTCCTGCCCAATCTGTAAATAGTCTCTGAAAATGAAACGGACTCAAATGTACTTTCTCTGCAACCTCATCAAGATTAGGTTGTTCCCGAAAGTTGGTTTTGATATAATCAATCGCTTCTGCAATTCGATTATAATTAATGTTTTCCTGTGTGTTCATTTTGTATGATTTTATAATACAAATATCGGTCGGGTTTTGCGGTTATAAAATCCGAAACTTGCGGAAGTTTTTTTGTTTCAGGTTTCAGGTTTGTTTTGTTTCAGGTTATTTAACTAAACCTTAAACTCTAAACAAAAACTATAATTTCTTTTCTATTTTATAGTTGATTAATTCAACGTTATGACGGATATTTTTTTGTTCAGCTTTTACTATAAAACCTTTCTTTTCAAAAAAGGTTTTGCTGTAATACTGATATCCGAAGTTATGATTTTTGAGTTGTTTTTTCTGGCTTCAACTTCTAATTCATTATAATCGCTTTGGCAGATAGATTTAATGGTTTCTATATACAATTTTTGCATTTCTTCTAAATCTGAAAATACTGCGTTTCTGAAATTCATATTTTAAAATTAATGTGCAACAGTTTTAGAAAAAACATTTATAATGATAACTCCAATTATAATTAATGCCAGACCAATAATTGCTGGTAGATCTGGAATTTCTTTAAAGAAAACAGCACCAATAATGGTGATTAAAACAATGCCGACTCCAGACCAAATTGCATAAGCAAAGCCAACAGGAATAGTTCTTATCGCAAAACTTAAACAATAAAAAGCGCCGCAATATCCAATTATGGTAATAATGCTTGGAATGAGTTTAGTAAATTCTTCCGATTTTTTTAATGCCGTAGTAGCAATTATTTCGAAGATGATGGCTGCGAATAAAAATAAAAAATTCTTCATGTTTACTTTTTTTACAAAGGTAAACTTTAAAGTAGAACGAATTATTTTAGATTATCTTTTGTGGCAGAAACACTAATAAGTTTATAGCCGTTTTCTATTCTAAGAAACTCGAGTTCATCTTGTCTGCGATCAGTTTTGCTTTTGGGATTGATTACAATACTTTTTACCAGATATTTCGAACGATTATATTTTCGAATTTGTGAGCAATTATTTATCTAAGATGGATTTCTAATTCATTATTTTTTGCTTCATCAAAGCAATCGGCGCATAGTGTTTTAAAATCTGCTAATTCCTGAAATGTATCTGTCCATTCTTCTCCATTATCGAGAAGATATTGTTCGCATGAAGTACACCAGGCAATTTGAGGAAGATTTCCTTCGGCTTCTGAATAATAGAAACCAACTTTTTCTTTTTCGTCTATTGCCATTGCAATGTGAATACATGAAAATGACATTTCTTTTGAGCCATGTATGTCACATAAAATTTTTTCTATCATTTTCTATTGTTTAAAAAGCTTTAAGTTCAAATTTAAAATTATAAAATAAAAAAGCTTCAAATGTCTTGTTAAATTAACTCGTTCTTGATCTACGTGAGCGTGGCACGTCCGGATTAATTTTAAATTAAAAAAAAGAAACCCGAAAGATTTTAAATCTTTCGGGTTTGAATATATAAATCAAAGAAATCTGAAATCTAAACTCAGAAATCTAAAATTATTAATATCTGTAGTATTCTGGTTTGAATGGACCTTGAACCTCAACACCAATGTAAGCAGCTTGGTCGTCACGTAAAACTTCCAATTCAACTCCTAATTTAGCTAAGTGTAAGGCAGCAACTTTTTCATCTAAATGTTTTGGCAACATGTAAACGTCATTGTTGTAAGCAGCGCTGTTTTTCCATAATTCGATTTGAGCCAAAGTCTGGTTTGTAAATGAGTTACTCATTACAAAACTTGGGTGACCTGTAGCACAACCTAAGTTTACTAAACGACCTTCAGCAAGAATGATGATATCTTTTCCAGCGATAGTATATTTGTCAACTTGTGGTTTGATTTCGATTTTAGATGCACCGTGGTTTTTGTTTAACCAAGCCATATCAATTTCGTTATCAAAGTGTCCGATGTTACAAACAACAGTTTTGTCTTTCATTTGCTCGAAATGACTTCCAAGAACGATATCTTTATTTCCTGTAGTTGTAATGATGATATCAGCATTAGCAATTACAGTGTTTAATTTTTTAACTTCATAACCGTCCATTGCAGCTTGTAAAGCACAAATTGGATCAATTTCAGTAACTGTTACAATAGAACCTGCACCTCTGAAAGAAGCAGCAGTTCCTTTTCCAACATCACCGTATCCACAAACGATAACTCTTTTTCCAGCTAACATTAAGTCAGTTGCACGACGTACAGCATCTACAGCAGATTCTTTACAGCCGTATTTGTTATCAAATTTAGATTTAGTAACAGAATCGTTAATGTTGATTGCAGGCATTGGAAGAGTTCCAGCTTTTACTCTTTCGTAAAGTCTGTGTACACCAGTTGTAGTTTCTTCAGAAAGACCTTTAATTCCAGGAACCAATTCTGGGAAACGATCGATAACCATGTTTGTTAAATCTCCACCATCATCCAAAATCATGTTTAATGGTTTTCTGTCTTCACCAAAAAATAAAGTCTGCTCAATACACCAGTCAAATGATTGCTCATCAAGACCTTTCCATGCATATACAGAAATTCCAGCAGCAGCAATAGCAGCAGCAGCCTGATCCTGAGTAGAGAAAATGTTACAAGAAGACCAAGTAACTTCTGCACCAAGAGCGATTAAAGTTTCGATCAAAACTGCAGTCTGGATTGTCATGTGAAGACATCCTGCAATACGAGCACCTTTTAGAGGTTGTTCGTCTTTGTATTCAGCACGAAGTGCCATTAAACCTGGCATTTCAGCTTCAGCCAATTCAATTTCTTTTCTTCCCCAAGCCGCTAGAGAAATGTCTTTTACTTTGAAAGCCACATATGGCGTAGTTGTAGTACTCATTTATATTATATTTGTAGAATTGTAAAATTTTTGCAAATTTACGTAATAACTTTAAAACTTTGCTAATTTCTGTAAGATTTGTGAAATGTTTAATCGCTTAATCTTTTGTACCTTAGATAAATGTTTTGTTTGCTTAAACCATATAAGTGATAGAAGTTCATTTAATGTTTGTTTATGCTTACTTAAATTGACTTATTCACTTATATGGTGGAATAATTTCTGCGAAAACCATTCATAACTCACAATTTATAATTATAACTAAAAAAATGCCTTTATTTCAAACCATACAATGCAATGACAATACCCGAATTTTAATTTGGGAAATAACAGAATCTTTTGATGAATTGCGAAGCAAAGTTGTCCTGAAAGAGAAAACGCAATTACGATTGGATGGAATGAAATCTGAAATGCATCAGCGTGCTTTTTTGAGCGTACGAATGCTGATTCAGGAAATGGGTTTTACGGATAAAGATTTGCATTATGACGAATTTGGAAAACCTTATTTTGATTGTCATAATTTTATTTCGATAACGCATTCGTATCATTTTGCGGCAATAATCATTAGTGATGAAACTGTCGGAATTGATATGGAATTGCAGCGTGAGAAAATTATCAGAATTGGCGATAAATTTACCGACTACGAATGCAATTACTTAAAACCTGATTTTTCTGAGGAATATGTCAAAAAACTGACCGTAATCTGGGGAGCTAAAGAAGCAATTTTTAAAATTAGAAATGAAAAAGGAATTAGTTTTAAAGACCATATTCAGATCGAGGCTTTTTCTTTAGACGAAAGTCAAACTCAGGCGAGTCTTCATTTTGATAATTTGGTTAAGGATTTTGATGTTCATTACAAGGAAATTCAATCGGAGAATTCTGAAGATAAGTTTACTTTGGTTTTTGCTTTCGAGAAATAAATCTAATTAAATTTCAAAATAAAAAAAATCCAAATTTCAATTTTTTGGATTTTATTAGAAAGTGATAGTTATTGTTTTGTGAATTTTTTCTGATATTAAAATATAAATATCGTAACTTTAATAATCTGATTTTTAAATATTTATATTATGGAAGGATGTAATGTTTTAGCAATATTAGTTTCGGCGCTTGTAAGTTTTGCCATTGGTTTTCTTTGGTTTACTGTTTTATTTAGAGCTCCTTACATGAAAGGAGTAGACAAAACACAAGAAGAACTCGCAAAAGGTCCGTCTATGGCACTTTCTTTTGCGATACAAATAGGCGCAAACTTAGTTCTCGCATTTGTTTTAGCCTGGCTTATAAATAGTCTTCAATACGAAACAATTTCTCAGGGAATACAATTAGCGTTTTTAGTCTGGCTAGGATTTGTAGTCTCGATTATTGGACCGATTTATGCTTTTGAAGCCAAATCATTTCAGTTTTTTATGATTATTGTTTTTGGATATTTGGCTTCTATTTTGGCAACAGCGATTATATTGAGTTTGTGGAAATAATCATTTCTTGTCATTGCGAGGAACGAAGCAATCTCATTTGGATATACACGTTGTGTTATTGTTGGTGAGATTGCTTCGTTTCTCGCAATGACGAAATAAGCTGTTAATTATAAATCCGGATTAGCCTCCGCCAATTTTTTTCGATGCTCAAACATACTCATAAAAAGAAACGTTCCCATTTTTCTGGCGCGTCTTTTTAAAGTTTCTACATTTTCACCTTCAAAGTGTTCTTCCAAAGTCTGAAACCAATAGTTAAGCCAGATTCCAAATTCATTTGATGTGATTTTACCTTCAAAATGCTCATCAACATTATTGTGCACCGCATGAGGGTTTCCTTTGTATTTTTTAACTGCAAATAAATTGGTTTCCCAAAAATCTGTCAATTTTTCCAGATGCGCATCCCAGTCTTTTATCATCGTATTAAAATAAAAACCAATTTCTTCATCGGTTCTTATTTTAGCATAGAACTGATGTACTAAAAAAGCAACATCAGCTCTGTTTTCTATCTGCTTTCTCATATTAAAGTATTGTTGATAATAATAAACAAGGTACTAAAAAATACGCTCGTTAAAATCAAATTAAAAACTGTTTTATGGCTCATTTGTGCCAGAATAGAAGTGTTGGCAAACATATTTGTAAATACGATAATTGCCAATTGAATCATTTGTGTTGCAGATGTTCCGTTTGTTAATACAAACATTGCTGCGGTAGCTCCCAGACAGCTTTGTCCAATTACTGCCATCGTAGCAGAACCAATGTAACTTTTATTGAAATTTTCGAATGTTGTGTTATAAAGTGTCATGATATATAGTGTTTTATAAGGCAAATTTACCACCACAATACACTACAGTTTTATGACTTAAATCATAAAACAAGAACTTTTTTATCGATATACTTTTCTGTTAATTATCTTTAGTACCCCTTTCTTTTCCAGAGCTTTAATAGTTCTAATCACCGTTTCTACACGTAAACCAGTCAGGTCGCCAATTTGTTGTCTGGTAAAATTAATGAGATAACCATTTTGGTCTTTTTTAAAATTAAAATATGCAATTCCGTGATCAATCAATTTTAATACTCGATGCTCTGGTTCTTGTGTAGACATTTCGGCCGCCATAACCGATTTGTAATACAAACGCTGCGCCAGATTTTCGATGATTTTTAGGCTTATTACGGGATTTTCTTCCAGCAATCGCATAAAGTTTGGTCTGGAGAGATAAAGTATTTCAGAATCTTCTACAGCAACGGCGCTTGCAGGATAATTTTGATTTAAAAATAAAGGAGGTTCTCCAAAAGATTGATTTTTATAAAAAATACCCTGAATAAATTCCCGCCCGTCATCGTTATAATTATTCATTTTTATTTCGCCCGAAATAATTTGATAGTAATTTGCGGGCAGTTTACCTTCCTCAAAAATGATAGAAGTTTTGTCGTAAACTTTCTTCAAAGCCCCGTATTTTTCTAACAGTTCAATTGCGATCATAAATTTGTCTTTTAATATTCAAGTGGGCACACAAATATAATTGATTCAAAATAGTTCTTCTGCATTAAAAAACTTTTACTTTTACGCCCGCTATGAGACAAAAAATACTCAATATATACCAACAGATTGTTGAAGCTAAGACTGAAAAGCGAAAGCTTCTAGCTATTCTTTTGGATCCGGATAAAATTGTCTGGGAAAATTTAGAACATCTGCTCCTTAAAATAAACCAATCTCCCGCCACACATATATTTGTTGGAGGAAGTATTGTGGAGGCAGATATTTTAGATGAATTGCTTATAGAGTTAAAACAAAAAACAAATTTGCCCGTTGTAATTTTCCCGGGAGATCCGTCGCAGATTTCACCTCAGGCAGATGCTATTTTGTTCTTGTCTTTATTGTCTGGCCGTAACCCGGATTATTTAATTGAATATCAGGTTCAGGCAGCACCAATTCTTAAAAAAACAGATCTGGAAATTATTTCAACAGGTTATATTTTGATAGAAAGCGGTAACGAAACAGCAGTGGCAAGAGTTAGCAAAACACAGCCTTTAGATCGTGAAGATTTTGATTTGGCTTTGGCAACAGCACAAGCCGGTGAAATGTTAGGTAACAAATTGGTGTATTTAGAAGCAGGAAGCGGAGCAAAAAAGGCAGTTCCGCTGGAAATGATAGCGTTAATATCTCAAAATATTCAAATTCCTATTATTGTTGGCGGAGGAATTGTAGATTTGCACGGAATTGAGAGCGCGCATAAGGCAGGTGCAGATTTGGTGGTGATAGGAACAGCTTTTGAAAATAACAGCCATTTTTTTGAATCATAATTAAAAATCAGCCCCAATGATAGATTTTTTTCTAGACAGTTACAAGAACGCACCGCTATGGCATATTGCTTTAGAATTTTTAGTTTTTGTTTGTGGTATTCTAAGCGTTTGGTTTGCTAAAAAAGAAAATATCTGGGTATATCCTACAGGATTAATTGCTACTGTAATATCGGTTTATCTTTTGTATATTGCTGGCTATATTGGTGATATGATTATTAATGGATATTTTTCTATTATGAGCATATATGGCTGGTATGTGTGGGCAAAAGGAGGAACTGTAGAGGAGAATTTACCAATTACGAGAACAAGTTTTAATGAAAAAATCATCGGAATTTTATTGTTTGTCGTAACTGTATTTGTGGTTTTCGGGATTTATAAATATTTTGATTACGAAATCAAAAAAGACAATTATGTCGATATGGTTTCGTCTGGAATATTTTTTGCAGGAATGTGGTACATGGCCAGGAAAAAAATCGAAAACTGGACACTTTGGATTATTGGCGACATTATTGTAGTGCCTCTTTATGCTTATCGCGGCTTAGGGATGCTGTCACTTCAGTATTTAATTTTTACAATTTTGGCTATTTCAGCTTATTTAGAATGGAGAAAAATCTTAGACAGCAAAAAACATCTATAATAAAAATTGCTTTATTTGGACCTGAAAGTACAGGTAAAACAACTTTAGCAAAACAGCTTGCAGCTCAATACGAAACCGAGTGGGTTCCCGAGTTTGCACGCGATTATTTACAGCAAAAATGGGAAGAGAATCAGCATATTTGTACTGCCGATGATATGATGCCTATTGCTTACGGTCAAACTGCATTAGAAAACGAAAAATTGGCTACGGCATCAAAATATCTGTTTTCTGATACCAATTTAATGGTAACTAAAGTTTTTTCTGAAATGTATTACGGTTTCTGCGATCCACATTTAGATAAAGCGGCTTTAGAACATGAATACGATTTGTTTTTCCTGACAGACATTGACGTTCCTTGGGAAAAAGATGATATTAGGGATACTCCTGATGGAAGAGAAACTGTTTTTTCTGTTTTCAAACAAACTTTAATTGATGCTAAAAAACCTTTTATAACACTTTCCGGAAACGAAGAAAGTCGTTTAGCAAAAGCAACTGCTATTGTAGATAATCTTGCTATTGCTAAAGAACGTGGTTTTTCTTCTGAAGATTTTGTGCAGTTATACAATCATGGAGTTTCTTTTGAAAATGTTTTTAAACAATTAAAAATATTAAAAAAAGGAATTGCAAAAAGTAATTTAATAAGTCCGGCAACTATAAACAATGGAATTTTAAGTTTGTCTGAAACTGATTTTGAAGAAAAAGCGCTTTTTTACGACAATCAGAAAGAACATTTAAAAATAAACAAATTTGTTCCCGCTTCTGGAGCAGCAACAAGAATGTTTAAGTTTTTGAAGACTTTTTTGAATGAATTTGATATTGATACCGAAACTATAAACGCCTATATTAATAGAAAGAAAAATAAAGAGCTGCCTATTTTTATTGTAGCAATGGAGAAGTTTGCTTTTTTTAAAGCAGTAGATAAAAAACTAAAGACACTTTACCCTGACTTTGATGCCTTAGACAGAAATTACAAAAATTACTATTTTATAAAAGAAATATTGTCTTTGGGGCAATTTGATTTTGCAAATAAGCCTAAAGCAGTATTGCCATTTCATAAATACAAAACACATATTGCAAATCCAATTGAGGAACATTTGAACGAATGTGTTCACTATGCTTGTGCAAATAACGTTTCTAATCTGCATTTTACAGTTTCAGAAATACATCAGGATCTATTTGAAGAAGCTGCTAAACAAGTAAAACATAAAGTAGAAAGCGATTCTAATACTCAAATTAATATAAGCTATTCTTATCAATGTAAGAGTACCGATTCTATTGCTATTGATGGCAAAAATAAATTCGTGAGAGATCAAGATGGAATGCTTGTTTTTAGACCAGGCGGACATGGAGCGTTGATTAAAAATCTGCATGAACTTGATGGTGATATTATTTTCATTAAAAACATTGATAATGTAATTCAGAATCATATAGATCAAATTACATTGTATAAAAAAGGTTTAGCAGGTATTTTATTAGAAATACAGCAAAAAGTTTTTAGTTATCTACAAGCGATCGATAATCAAGAAATTACAGAAAATAATATTGATGAAGTTGTTTCCTTTCTAGAACAGGAACTAAACATAAAAATCACTGAGGATTTAAGCAAATTTACTTTCGAAAATAAAATCAATAAAATTAAAGATTTGCTGGATAGACCAATCAGAGTTTGCGGAATGGTTAAAAATGAAGGTGAACCAGGCGGAGGTCCGTTTTGGGTAATGAATGAAAAAGGTCATGTTTCGCTGCAAATTGTTGAAACCTCTCAAGTAGATATAGAAAATAAAAAACAAGCCAAAATTTTAACTCAGGCAACACATTTTAATCCAGTTGATTTGGTTTGCGGTATCAAAAATTATAAGAATCAAAAATTTGATCTGAATGAATTTGTAGATCATACAACAGGATTTATTGTAGAAAAAAGTGCTGACGGAAAAGTGGTAAAAAGCTACGAACTTCCAGGATTATGGAATGGAGCGATGGCAAATTGGCTAACTGTTTTTGTTGTGGTTCCGTTGATAACATTCAACCCGGTTAAAACGGTAAACGATTTATTAAAACCGGCACATCAGCCTCAATAATGGAAAGCGAGAAAATCATATCAGAATTAAGCTTTAAAGCCGTTAGGAGCAGTGGCGCCGGCGGACAAAATGTAAATAAAGTCTCTTCAAAAGTAGTTTTGTCTTTTGATTTGAATGCTTCTCAATCTTTATCTGAAGAAGAAAAAGCTTTACTTCAAATGAATTTAGCGGCACGTTTGACATCAGAAAATATTTTGATTCTGAATTGTGATGAAGATCGAAGCCAGCTTAAAAATAAGGAGATTGTTGTAAAGCGTTTTTTAGAAATCATAAAAAAAGGATTGTTTGTGCCTAAAATTCGTAAAGCAACCAAAATTCCAAAATCAGTTATCAAGAAACGAATTAAAGACAAAAAGAACGTTTCTGAAATTAAACAATCAAGGAGAAAACCTAATTTCGAATAAATCAATTTTCAAGTTCCAAATTCCAACAAAGAATTACTAAAAAGTGAATTTTTGGAATTTGGAATTTGTTTTTTTGGAGTTTGATTTTTTAGCCTTACATTTGCCCTGTCTCAAAGGGGTGCTCTAAATAACGAGCTGAGATCATACCCAAAGAACCTGAGCGAGTAATGTCGCTAAGGGAAAAAACGACAAATTTTAGCGTGCACACTATATTTTGTCGTGAAACAATTTTATTAATTTAACAAAGAATAATTCCCCCTTTTATTCGTAATTATTTACGAATGAAAACTTTTTTTAAAGGTACTGAGGTACTAAGCTACAAAGGTTCTAAGGTTTTAAAACTGGACGCAACCAAATCTATTTTCTTTATTCTATTTTCTTTATTCTTTTCTCTGTCTTCTAATGCACAGGTAAAAGATTCTACCAAAGTAAATTCTCTTGATGAGGTTTTGGTTTCTGCAGTTCGTGTTACTACAAAAACACCTGTTTCTTTTAGTAATTTGAATAAAAAAGACATCAAATTTAGAAATCTGGGACAGGATATTCCAATTCTGATGAATTACCTTCCGTCTGTTGTAACGACTTCTGATGCAGGAAACGGAATGGGTTATACCGGAATCAGAGTCCGCGGAAGTGATGCTACAAGAGTTAACGTTACGATTAACGGAATTCCGTACAATGATGCAGAAAGTCAGGGAACTTTTTGGGTAAATATGCCCGATTTTGCTTCTTCTGTAGAAAGTTTACAATTACAGCGTGGTGTGGGAACTTCGACTAACGGCTCTGGAGCTTTTGGAGCAAGTTTGAATATGCTGACCGATAATTATGCTTCTAAAGCAAATGGTGAAATTTCGAATTCTTACGGAAGTTTCAATTCTCACAAACATACCGTAAAATTTAGTACAGGTTTATTAAACGATCATTTTGAACTTGCCGGACGTTTGTCTACAATAAAATCTGACGGTTATGTAGACAGAGCAAGTTCTGATTTAAAATCATATTTTCTGCAAGGAACTTATGTTGGAAAAACGACTTTAATTAAAGCTTTGGTTTTTGGTGGAACAGAAAAAACATACCAATCCTGGAACGGAATTGATGCTGAAACTTTAAATTCAAATCGTACTTTTAATTCGGCAGGAATGTACACAGATGAATTTGGAAATGTTCGTTTTTATGACAATGAAACCGATAATTACAAACAAGATCATTATCAATTACATTGGAGTGAATCTGTTTCTGATAAATGGAGTACCAACTTAGCTTTTCATTATACAAAAGGAAAAGGGTATTACGAAAATTATAAAGAAGATGCCGACATGGCCGATTATAATTTAAATCCTGTAGGAGCAATTACAACCACCGATTTAATTCGCCAGAAATGGTTAGATAATGATTTTTACGGAACTACATTTTCTGCAAAATACAAAGATGAAAAACTGGATGTTATTTTTGGAGGAGGCTGGAACAAATATGAAGGCGATCATTACGGAAAAGTAATTTGGGCAAGATATGCTTCTCAATCAGAATTGGGCGATCATTATTACGATGATTTCTCAACTAAAACGGACGGGAATATTTTCGCGAAAGCAAATTATCAATTCACAGAAAAATTAAGTTTTTACGGAGATTTACAATACAGAAGAGTAGGATATAAAGCAAACAGTTATGAAACTGGAGTTGTAGATGATACTTTTAATTTCTTTAATCCAAAAGCTGGTTTAAACTACGAAATCAATCAAAAAAATACATTATACTTTTCTTATGCAAGAGCCAATCGTGAACCAAACAGAACCGATTACGAAGGTGGAAATGTAAAACCGGAAAAATCAAACGATTTTGAGTTAGGCTGGAGATTCAATTCAGAGAAATTTCAATTGAATTCTAATGTTTATTATATGGCATACAAAGATCAATTGATCTTAACCGGAAGATTAGACGATGTAGGTTCGCCAATTCGTTCAAACAGCGAAAAGAGTTATCGTTTAGGTCTTGAGGTTGATGCGACAATTGCACTTTCAGAAAAATTTATTCTTAGACCAAACTTTACATTAAGCAGTAATAAAAATGTTGATTTAGCGGTAGAAGGTCAAAACTACGGAACAAAGGATATTGCCTATTCACCAGCTGTTATTGCAGGAAATATAATTGTTTACAGCCCAATTAAAAGTTTGCATCTTTCTTTACTGCAAAAATTTGTTGGCGAACAATACATGAACAATATTGAATTACCGGAAGCAAAACTGGCAGATTATTTTGTAAATGATTTTAATGCGTCTTATGAGATTAAACCCAATTCAATTTTTAAATCTATTATCATAACAGGTTTGGTAAATAATTTTTTAGATAAAAAATATGTTTCAAACGGAGCCATGTATGATATTTATCCATACTATTATCCACAGGCAGGAATTAATTTCCTGGTAGGATTAACACTGAAATTTTAATATATCCTGAAAATAAAAAAAGCCTGAAAGTTTTAAATTTTCAGGCTTTTTTATTTTAGTTATAAACGTGTACAACGGTACCGCTGGCTTCAACTCGATACTGTTTCATTGGGTATTCTTTATTGCCAAGACCAGTAAATAAATTGTAAGAAGTCTTATCGCAGGAACAAACCGCATTTATGCCGTCAATAGTCATTGCAGTACAAGATGTCACGGCCTGATTAGGGCAGGCAGCATCAAAAGCATTGTAGGTTCCTTCGCCTGTTTTCATTATAATTAATCCCTTTGCACCATAATTGGCCACAAATACAGGATTGCTAATGTACTTTAAGTTATTATATAAAGGCAGATTGGTGTCTAAATACGCATTTATAGAATAATTAGGTATGTATGGATTTTTGTTGCTGTTGCCATTATCGCTACAAGAAAAAAGCACAGAAACAAATACAATAAAGAGGCAGATTTTTTTCATTACTTTAATAAGAATTAGTGAAACAAATTTAAATTATTTAGTTTTGAATTTTATATGATTAACATATAATTATGTACTATAAAAAATAATAGTATATTTGTAATAAGAAATCCCGTCCCGATGGGATTTTTTGTATTTATATAAACGATGAAGTTATGAGTAAAGTATCTTATTATACAGCAGAAGGATTAAAAAAATTAAAAGATGAATTGGAGCACCTAAAAAGTGTAATGCGTCCAAAGGCATCTCAAGATATAGCAGAAGCAAGAGACAAAGGAGATTTATCTGAAAATGCAGAATATGATGCTGCCAAAGAAGCGCAGGGATTATTAGAAATGAGAATTGCTAAATTGGAAGAAGTATATTCTAATGCAAGATTAATAGACGAATCACAACTTGATGTTTCTAAAGCATTGGTGCTTTCTAATGTTAAAATCAAAAACCAAAGCAACGGAATGGAAATGAAATACACTCTTGTTGCAGAAAGCGAAGCAGATTTAAAAACGGGTAAAATTTCGGTAACTTCTCCTATTGGAAAAGGTTTACTTGGAAAATCAGTTGGAGAAGTAGCAGAAATTACAGTGCCAAATGGTGTTTTGAAATTTGAAATTCTTGAAATCTCAAGAGACTAAAACAATTCACGATGAGCAGTATATTCACCAAAATAGTAAACGGAGAAATACCAAGTTATAAAGTTGCAGAAGACGATAAATATCTTGCATTTTTAGACGTAAACCCAAATGCCAAAGGGCATACACTTTGCATTCCAAAACAAGAAATCGATAAGATTTTTGATATGGATGACGAATTGTATTTAGGTTTAATGGCGTTCTCTAAGAAAGTTGCAATAGCATTAGAAAAAACAGTTCCTTGCAAAAGAATCGGAATGGCAGTTGTTGGTCTTGAAGTTCCACATACACATGTTCATCTAATTCCGTTAAATGAAATGGATGAAATGCGTTTTATTAACAAAGTGAAACTTTCTAAAGAAGAATTTGAAGCTTTAGCAAAAGATATTCAATCTAATTTATAAATTAAATTTTGATTGTCAGGCTGAGCGGAGTCGAAGCCCAGTTTTAAATTAATATAAAAAAAGTGCAGTATAAACTACTGCACTTTTTTATTTAACGAAATCTGAAAAGTAGTTCCCTTCCCAATTTCAGAATGTAAGACCTTAATTTTTCCGTTATGATATTCCTCAACAATACGTTTCGTTAAAGAAAGTCCCAATCCCCAGCCGCGTTTTTTGGTTGTAAATCCCGGTTCAAAAATAGTTTTGAATTGTTTTTTAGAAATTCCGGTACCAGAATCTTTTACATTTATTTTTACATGATGCAAATCCTGTTCAATCTGAAGTTCTAATGTTCCTTTACCTTTCATGGCGTCAATAGCATTTTTAACCAGATTCTCGATAGTCCAACTATGTAATGTCGGATTAATCATAACAAGAATACGTTCTTTTGGACCCTGATAAGAAAAAGCAACTTGTTTAGAAAAACGCGATTGCAGATATTCATAAGTATTTAAAGTTTCGGCAATAATATCGTGCTCTTCTAAAGCCGGAACAGAGCCAATTTTAGAAAAACGATCTGTAATAGTCTGCAGACGCTCAATATCTTTTTCAATCTCAATAGTAATAGAAGGATCAATATCTTCAGTTTTCAAAATCTCAACCCATCCAATTAAAGAAAAAAGCGGAGTACCAATTTGATGCGCCGTTTCTTTAGCCATCCCTGCCCAAAGTTTATTTTGAGTAGCCATTTTGGTACTTTTATAGAAATTGTAAATCAAAGCCACAAACAAAAATATAATCAGCAATAAAGCAACAGGATAATATTTAAGTTTATTAAGTAATTCTGAATTACCATAATACAGTTTTTGATATTTTCCCGGAGCATATTCAAAAATTATAGGTTCATTTTCATTTCTTAAATTATTTAAAAAAGCCTTTGTCTTATTTTTATCATTAAGAACAGCATCGGGAACATTCTTAGAACTCACCACCTTATCATACATCATCAGCATGACAGGAATGGAAGTATTGTTACTGAAAATTTGCAGAGGAAGTTCAACATCAGTATTTTCATTAGCATTTACAATAGTAATCTGTGCATTCGCAAAAAGATTCATTTTTAAACGCTCCTCATTTTTAAAAATTTGAAAAAAAGTATAAGTGTTCCAGAGAATCAGAGTAATGATTAAAAAGGAAATAAAAATAATTATCCAACGAGTTGTATTTCTTCTTTCGGAAAAAGACATATGCATTTTTTTGAGGTATAAATATAACGAATAATACACATTTAATATTTTGTAAACCGTAAAGATTTTTGTTTTTAAACCCAAAACTATTTCACGGAATTAAAGGATTTCTATACTTTTGTAACAGCTGAAACGAGATTCAGTTAAAAAGAAAAAAATATGATTAGCATAGATCCAAAAGAGATACCAACGGTAAAACTGCATGCTTATCTGCAAAGCGCTGTAGGACCGAGACCTATTGCTTTTGCAAGTACAATAAGCGCAAAAGGAATTCCGAATTTGTCACCATTTAGTTTCTTTAATGTATTTAGTGCCAATCCGCCAATTTTGGTTTTTTCACCTGCAAGAAGGGTACGCGACAATACAGTCAAACATACTTTGATAAATGCAGAAGCAACCCGAGAAGTCGTAATAAATGTTGTAAATTATGACATGGTACAGCAAACCTCTTTGGCAAGTACAGAATATGCAGAAGGCGTAAATGAATTTCTAAAAGCCGGACTTACACAAATTCCGTCAGATTTGGTAAAACCATATCGCGTAAAAGAATCTCCGGTGCAGTTTGAGTGCAAAGTCACGCAGATTATTTCGTTAGGAACCGAAGGCGGAGCAGGAAATTTGATACTTTGTGAAGTAGTAAAAATGCACATTCACGAGTCGATTGTAGACGAAAACGGAGCAATCGATCAGCATAAAATAGATTTGGTTTCAAGATTAGGAAGTAATTGGTATTCAAGATCAAACGAAGGACTTTTTGAAGTGCCAAAACCACTCACAACATTAGGCGTTGGAGTAGATGTGATTCCGAATTTTATCAAAGAAAGTCCCGTTTTTAACGGAAATGATCTTGGCAAATTAGGCAACATAGAATCCTTGCCTACAACGGAAGAAGTTAGTATATTTGTGAAGGAAAATTTTTCTGTAAAAGGAGTATTAAGCTCCGATGATCAGGAAAAGATACATTTGGAAGCCAAAAAATATCTCGACAAAGATGATGTTTTGTCGGCGTGGAAAGTGCTTTTAGCAAAAAAATAAGAAAAGAATCAATAATTAATATAAACGAACGAAGATGGAAGTTATAGGAAAAGTAAAAGTGGTTAATCCGGAGCAACAAGTTAGTGCCTCATTTAAAAAAAGAGAATTAGTTGTTACTACAGATGAGCAATATCCACAACATATTTTAATCGAATTTACACAAGATAAATGCGATTTGTTAAGCAGCTATAAGCAAGGAGAGCCAGTAAAAGTTTCTATCAATTTGAGAGGAAGAGAGTGGGTTAATCCACAAGGAGAAACTAGATATTTTAATAGTATCCAAGGTTGGAGAATCGAAAGAGTAGGAAACGAAGCACCTTCACAAGCACCTCCAATGCCTGCTGCAGAAGCTTTTGCTCCAGCAACAAACGTAAACAACGACGAACCAGACGATTTACCTTTCTAAAAAGGTTAAATTTCAATAGTTTTAAATTCCAAATTCCAAATCTTTAATCTGTTTGGAATTTGGAATTTTTGTTTTTATTTAGATTGAGGTAACTTTAAGAAAAATGGAATTTGGGATTTTAATATTGAGTATTCTCAAGTGTTGGAATTTGGAATTTCTAAATTGAAATTTATTTTAAAAATGCATTATTTATCAAAAGACTTATTTTTTCCGCCAGTTTCAGAAGCCGATGAAGAAGGAATTCTTGCTATTGGAGGCGATTTAAGTCCGGAACGTTTACAATTAGCCTATAAAAACGGCATTTTTCCGTGGTTTAATCCTGGAGAACCCATTCTTTGGTGGTCGCCAGATCCGAGAATGGTTTTGTTTTTGGATGAATTGATTGTGTCAAAAAGCATGCGTAATATTTTGAACAGAAAAATATTTAAAGTTACTTTTAATAAAAATTTTAGGGACGTAATTTCCAACTGCCAAAAAATAAAACGCGACGGGCAAAACGGAACGTGGATTTCCAATGAAATGATTGATGCATATTGCGCATTAAATGAAAAAGGAATTGCAAAATCTATTGAAGTTTGGCAGGATGAAGTTTTAGTAGGCGGTTTGTACGGAATTGATTTAGGAAATATTTTCTGTGGAGAAAGTATGTTTTCTAAAGTTTCAAATGCATCAAAAGTGGCATTTATAGCTTTGGTTGAATATTTAAGAAGAGGCAATTATAAATTACTGGATTGTCAGGTTTATAATCCACACTTAGAAAGTTTAGGCTGTGTCGAAATTGACCGCGAAGTATTTATATCTATTTTAAAAAGTGAGTAAAATGAGCACCATTCATGTTGTAAAAGAAATTTATATTTATCCGATCAAAAGTCTGGCAGGAATCAGCTGTAAAAATGTTTTAGCCGAAGAAATGGGATTCGAAAACGATCGTCGATGGATGTTGATCAATGCAGAAAATCTACACGTAACACAACGCGAATATCCGATCATGAGTCAGTTTTATCCGCAGATTTCAGACGGAAAAATCAGCATCACTTTTCAAGATCAAAAACATGAATTTTCTATAGATGAAAATTTGGAAACTCCAATAGAAACAAAAGTTTGGGAAGATAAAAGTGAAGTTGTTGAGGTTAATAAAGCAACATCGGAATGGTTTAGTAAACAACTTGGTTTTCAATGCAAATTGGTTAAAATCAATAACATTGGAGCGCGTAAACATGAAAGTTCACGCACAAAAGAAACCTACAATGTAAGTCTTGCCGACGGTTATCCGTATTTACTGATCGGAACAAAAAGTTTGGATTTTTTGAATGAAAAACTAGAAGATAAAATTACTATTTTAAGATTTCGTCCGAACATAGTAGTTAGTAGTGAAGTTGCTCACGAAGAAGATGATTATGATACTTTTAAAATTGGTGAAGTACAATTTAAAAACATAAAACCCTGCGGAAGATGTATTATGGTAAATAATGATCCGAAGAAGGGAATTATAAAAAAAGAACCTTTGAAAACTTTAGCCAAATATAGAAATGTGAACAATTCTGTTTTATTCGGAACCAATATCGTCAGCTTAAATTCTGGAATTATTAAGGTAGGAGATTCAGTTATTTTCTAAAAATTCAGTTTTGTAAAATTCCAATCCAGCGTATTAAAAACAATTAATTCGTTTTGTAAAGTTGGTAATCCTACAATCAATTTTAAAGTTTCGTGCGCCATCATATTGCCGATAATTCCGGGTAAAGTTCCCAAGACACCATTCAAATTACAATTCGGAACATCTTTTGGATCAGGTATTTCCGGAAATAAATCGCGTAAATTTTTACTTCCTTTATAATTAAAAACGGCAACTTGTCCTTCAAATTTTAAAATACTTCCATAAACCAATGTTTTGTTTAATTCTACGCAAGTGTCATTAACCAAATAACGCGTTTTAAAATTATCCGAACCATCAACGATTATATCAAAATCTTCGATAAGTTTTGATGCATTTTCTTCCGTAAGTTTTTCTTCAAAAGCAATAACATTAATCAACGGATTTAGTTTTTCTAAAGTTGCTTTTGCTGTTAAAGCCTTAGAAAAACCAATTTGATCTTCCGTATATAAAATCTGCCGATGAAGATTATGAATTTCTATGGTATCAAAATCTACAATGCCAATAGTTCCAACTCCCGCAACAGCTAAATATTGCAAAACAGGACAACCCAAACCACCCGCGCCAATAACCAATACTTTTGCATTTTTGATTTTTTCCTGACCTTCATCGCCAATTTCTGGAAGTATAGTTTGTCTGTTGTAGCGCAAGAATTCTTGTATAATAGTACTCATTTTTTGATTTTAGATTGTTTGGAATTTGGAATTTTAAAGAGTTTGGAATTTTTCTATTTGTAACTTTTGCTCCAATCTTTCCAAACGGGTTCGTAACCTGATTTTTTTATGATTCGTGCAATTTCTTCTGCTGAACGTTCATCGCTGATTTCAAATTGTTCCAAAGATTGCGGATCAACAACATAGCCACCCGGATTGGTTTTAGAACCTGCACTCATACTCGTAACGCCAATCGGAATAATGTTGTTTCTGAATTTCTCATTTTCACGTGTAGAAATCGAAATTTCTAAATCTTCGTTCCATAAACGATACGCGCAGATAAGCTGTGCCAAATCTTTATCATCCATAATAAAATTCGGTTCGATAATTCCTTCAGCTGGGCGTAATCTCGGAAAAGAAACAGAATATTTGGTCTGCCAGTATTTCTTCTGTAGATAATCGATATGCAAAGCATTAAAAAAACTGTCCGTTCGCCAGTCCTCCAAACCTAATAAAACACCTAAACCTATTTTATGAATTCCCGCAGTTCCAATTCTATCGGGAGTTTCCAGTCGAAAATCAAAGTTTGACTTTTTACCTTTTGTATGATATTTTTTGTAAACTTCCTGATGATACGTTTCCTGATAAACCAAAACCGAATAAACACCAGCTTCGTGTAAACGAACATATTCTTCTGTAGAAAGTGGCTGCACTTCAACAGAAATAATCGAAAATTGTTCTTTTATTTGTGTAATTGCATTCAGAAAATAATTAATATTTACGGTATAATTTGCTTCGCCGGTAACTAATAAAACATGATCGAACCCCGCTTTTTTTAAAGCCTCAACTTCAAGTTTAATCTCAGCATCTGAAAGTGTTTTTCGCTTGATTTTATTGTCTAAACTAAAACCACAATACGTACAGATATTTTGGCATTCGTTGCTTAAATATAATGGCGCATACATTTGAATGGTTTTCCCAAAACGTTTTTTAGTGAGTTCGTGACATTGTTGTGCCATTTGCTCTAAATATGACTGCGCCACGGGTGAAATCAATGCCAGAAAATCATCAAGATTTCTTTTGTTTTTTGCTAATGCCTGTTCTACTTCTTTTGTTGTAGTTTGATATATTTTAGATTGAATGGAATCCCAATCATAGTTTTCAAAAACCGATTTAAATGTTTTCATTTTTTTGTTTCTCGCAGATTTTGCAGATTAAGCGGATTATATTTTGTTTACTACGCGATGTATACTATCTAGAATATTAGTACAATTAAAGTTGACCAATATCCCGAGTTTTTTATTTGTTAATTTTAAATAAGTATTTAATTGTTTAAAATGAATTGACTTTAATTCTTCAACAGATTTTAATTCAACAATTACTTTGTCTTCAACTAATAAATCAAGTCTGAAGCAAACATCTAATATCACTTCTTCATATTTTACAGGTAAATCAATTTGTTTGATGACGTTTAAACCATCTTTTTGTAATTGATAATACAGTGCGCTCTCATAAACTGATTCTAATAATCCCGGTCCTAATAAATTATAAACTTTAAAAATTGATCCTCTTATTCTATATGAGATTTCATTCTCTAACATATTTTCTAAATTAAATTATTAAAAAATAAAATTAAGAATTTTCTTTCTTTTTAAATTTTTTTCTCCCGCAGATTTTGCAGATTAAGCTGATAAAAAATCTCTGTTATCTGCAAAATCTGCGGGAGAAAAATAACTACTCATATAAAAAAGAAGTCAAAGGACTAGAAGCGACCGCATGATTAAACTGTTTTCCTAGTTTAGCCTCAAACGCTTTTCTACCTGCAATAACAGCTTCTTTAAAAGCCTCCGCCATTAATTCCGGATTTCCTGCAACCGCAATTGCAGTATTTACTAAAATAGCATCGGCACCAATTTCCATAGCTTTTGCAGCATCTGATGGAGAACCAATTCCGGCGTCAATGATTATCGGAACATTGCTTTGTTCAATAATAATCTCTAAGAAATCAATAGTTTTTAAGCCTTTATTACTGCCAATTGGCGAACCCAAAGGCATAACGGCAGCAGTTCCAGCATCTTCCAAATGTTTGCATAAAACAGGATCAGCATGAATGTATGGCAGAACGATAAATCCTAATTTAGCCAGTTCTTCAGTTGCTTTTAAAGTTTCTATCGGGTCTGGCATTAAGTATTTTGGATCAGGATGAATTTCTAGTTTTAACCAATTTGTTTCTAAAGCTTCACGCGCCAATTGCGCAGCAAAAATGGCTTCTTTGGCATTTCTTGCACCAGAAGTATTAGGCAATAAATTGATTTTTGGATGATTAAGGTGCGATAAAATAGCATCCGTTTCAGTTTCTAAATCAATTCGTTTTAAGGCAACGGTTACCAATTCGCTTTCCGAGGCTAAAATCGCGCGTTCCATTTCGATATTCGAACCAAATTTTCCCGTTCCTAAAAATAGGCGAGAAGTCAGGGTTTTATCTCCAATTTTAAACAATGACGTTTGCATATAATTTTTCGTTTAGTTGTTGAATAAGAGTTGCTTTTTCGTCACTTTTTGTGATAATACCAGAAACAGCAATTCCATAAATTCCAGTTTCCATCAACGGATTTAAATCCCGCAATGTGATACCTCCAATAGCATAAACCGGAATGTTGATTTTATTTTTTTTCAGTTTTTGAAGAATCTCAAAATAACCGGACAAGCCTAAAATCGGACTTAATTTTTCTTTTGTATTCGTAAACCGAAAAGGCCCCAAACCAATATAATCACAGCCATTTTTTGCATGATTCTGAATGTCTTCAAAAGTATTGGCAGTTCCTCCGATGATTTTTGTATTTCCTAAAATGGCTCGTGCTTCATCGATTTTCATGTCTGTCAAACCAAGATGAACGCCGTCTGCAGCGATTTGCTGTGCGAGATGTAAATTGTCGTTTACAATAAAATTCGCCAGATATTTTTCGCATAAAAGTTTTGTCGCTTCCGCTAAAGTAACAGCCTCTTTCTCGGTTTGGTTTTTAAAACGCATTTGTACCCAATTGCATCCTGCATCAAGAGCCTGATGAATATTGTACAATTGTTCTTCGATTGTTTCGCCTTGCGATATGTATTGCAGTTTAGGGTACATAATGATATCCGATTAAAGTTGAAGTTGAACTCAGGTATTTTTCTATGTAGGTTTTGGCATTTTTGCAAGCTTCTTTTGGGGCTTGATTCAAAGCTAGATTTGCAGTAATTGCAGCCGAAAGCACACAGCCGGAACCATGTTTTTCGTAACATTTTTTTTCTGACGGAATCAAATCGATAATTTCATTTTTTAGAAATAACCGATCTGTACCAATTGCTGATTCATTGTGTCCGCCTTTTAATAAAATAGTTGTTGGAATTTCATTTTTAAGCCAAAGTTGATTCGAGAAAAAATCAGGAAATAAGAACATTATTTCATTATAATTAGGTGTAATCAAATCGATTTGGGAGAGAATTTTATTTAAATCTAAAGCATCAGTAATTTCCATAAATTCGAATTCAGTTGAAGATTTCAAAACCGGATCCCAGACAATTTGTGTTGTCGGAGAAAGGAATTTTATAGTCGAGAGAATTCGGTTCAGATAATCTAAACTTGGCACGATTCCGATTTTAACAGCTTTGATTTTATAGTTTTGAAATAAAGCTTCTATCGAACGAATTACAAAACTCAAATCTGTCCATTGAATATCATAAAATCGATTTTCGGTTTGAATAGTATTAGCAGTCGAAATCGCAAAACCTGAAACTTGATGCTGTTCAAAAGTTTTGATATCCGCCAGAACACCAGCGCCTCCGCTCGGATCTAAACCTGCGATAGTAAGTGTGTACGGACGATTTGCTGACATAATTTAAATTGTTTTAAAGGATTTTCATTGCTCCAAATTGCTCCCAAAAGTGCGGCGTCATCAAAACCATTTTCAAGAGTTTTTTGAATGTTTTCAGAATTGATTCCGCCCAAAGCGATAACTTTTGTCTTTGTGTTTGTTCTTGATTTTAGAGCTTCGAATAAATCAATTTCAGAAACATAATTTTCTTTAGAAATGCTTTTGAAAACTGGGCTTAGAAAAGCATATTCAAAATGATTTTCTAAAGTGTTGAAATCCTTAATTGAATGAGTTGATGTGGAATACCTACAAGGTTTTGGAAACCTTGCAGGAACTAAACTTGAACTTCTTGTTTTTTCTGAAAAATGAATTCTGTTAATTCCAAAATCTTCTGCAATTTGATGATGATTGTGTAATACCAATTGCGATCTGAAATCTGGATTTATTCGATTTATAAAATTTTGAGTTTCTTCTAAAGAATAATCTGGTTTCCTCAAATGAAACAATTCTAATCCTTCCTCAAAAAGAGAATGGATTAGATTGATTTCGTTTGCTATTGCAATTGGATTTGATATTACGATCATGTTTTTTCTCTCGCAGATTTAGCAGATTATGGAGATTTTTATTCTATTCTCTTTACTCTATATTCTTTTTTCTTAAATGTAAATCTCTTTCCCTTGTTCGATAAATTCCTCTGATTTCTCCTGCATACCTTTTTCGGCTGCAGCCACATCTCTAATTTCCTGAGATATTTTCATAGAACAGAATTTTGGACCGCACATAGAACAGAAATGCGCCACTTTTGCGCCTTCAGCCGGAAGAGTTTCATCGTGAAATTCTCTTGCAGTGTCGGGATCGAGTGATAAATTAAACTGATCTTCCCAACGGAATTCAAATCGTGCTTTACTCAAAGCATTGTCTCGGTATTGCGCTCCCGGATGTCCTTTGGCTAAATCAGCAGCATGTGCCGAAATTTTATACGTGATTACACCGTCTTTTACATCTTTTTTGTTTGGTAAACCAAGATGTTCTTTTGGCGTAACATAACACAACATTGCACAACCGTACCATCCAATCATAGCGGCGCCAATTGCAGAAGTAATATGGTCGTAACCCGGTGCAATATCTGTTGTAAGAGGCCCAAGGGTGTAAAATGGAGCTTCGTTACAATGTTCCAATTGTTTGTCCATATTTTCTTTAATCATGTGCATGGGTACGTGGCCTGGTCCTTCAATAAAAACCTGAACATCATGTTTCCATGCAATTTTGGCTAATTCACCAAGAGTTTCTAATTCGGCAAATTGTGCGGCATCATTGGCATCTGCAATAGAACCCGGGCGCAAGCCGTCGCCAAGAGAAAAAGCAACATCATATTGTTTCATGATTTCGCAGATTTCTTCAAAATGGGTGTATAAAAAGTTTTCTTTATGATGAAATAAACACCATTTTGCCATAATAGACCCACCGCGAGAAACAATTCCCGTAACGCGATCCGCGGTTAAATGAATGTAACGAAGTAAAACCCCGGCATGAATCGTAAAATACGAAACGCCTTGTTCTGCCTGCTCAATCAAAGTATCGCGAAAAACTTCCCAAGTTAAATCTTCGGCAATTCCTTTTACTTTTTCAAGAGCCTGATAAATTGGAACAGTACCAATTGGAACTGGAGAATTTCGAATAATCCATTCTCTGGTTTCGTGTATGTTTTTTCCGGTTGATAAATCCATAATCGTATCGGCACCCCAACGACACGCCCAAACGGCTTTTTCTACTTCTTCTTCAATACTCGAAGTCACAGCGCTGTTACCGATATTGGCGTTTATTTTTACCAAAAAATTGCGTCCCACAATCATGGGTTCACTTTCGGGATGATTAATGTTATTCGGAATAATAGCACGACCAATGGCAACTTCGCTTCGCACAAACTCTGGTGTAATTTTACTTTTTGGTGTATTGGCCCCAAAACTATGACCTGCGTGTTGGCATTGCATGGCTTTGGTTTGTTCGTTTAAAAGCTCGATTCTTTGGTTTTCCCGAATCGCGATGTATTCCATTTCTGGAGTAATAATTCCTTGTTTGGCGTAATAGAGCTGCGTTACATTTGCGTCTTTTTTGGCTCTTTTTGGTTGATGTAAATATTCAAATCTTAGATGATTTAGACTTTCATCTTTCAATCTGCTTTGTCCATAATCAGACGTTATTTCGTCTAAAATCTCAACATCATTTCTGTCAAGAATCCATTTTTCGCGTAAGCGTGGAAGTCCTTTTCTAATGTCGATTTGAATATTAGGATCAGTGTAAGCTCCTGATGTATCGTAAACTGTAACGGGAGGATTTTTTTCGATGCCTCCATTTGAGAGTTTGGTGTCGTTTAATTTAATTTGGCGCATGGCCACTTTTATAGGATGGATTTCTCCATCAACATATATTTTTTCTGAATTAGGAAAAGGCGTTCTGGATATTTTTTCTTCGTTTGTCATAAGAGAAGTTATTTGTTTCAAGTTTCAGGTTTCAAGTTTGATCTTGATTGTGTTTTAATGCAATGTATTCCGTAAAGGTGCACAGTAGTACGTCTCCATTTAATATTCTAAATTGGAATTTGGAATTTTTAGAGTTGGAATTTGTTATCAACCACCCTGAGTGGCAGAAATAATAATAATTTCATCCGTTTCCTGAATGAAATGGGAATTCCATTTGAGTTTTGGAATTATAGTGTTGTTAACAGCAACGGCAATTCCGTTTTGTTTGTTCGGAATTTCGAGATCGAGCAATGCCTGAACGCTAAAAGTTTCAGCATCGAATGTTTTGAATTGTTGGTTGATTTTTAGTTCCATTCCTTTAAGTTTAGTGTATAGTTACACAATAGGAATGGCTGCAAAATACGCGTAAACGCGTGCGTGAAGTCATCTTACTTTTCCCTACGCTAGTATGAACTAGATCAGGTTCAGAGGGTAAAATCTCAGCCTGCAATGTTGCAGACACCCCTAAAGTGTGAAGCAAATGTAATGAATTTTTGGTTTAAATTTATTTTTGTTTCAGGTTTTAGGTCTCAAGTTTTTTGCGAATAGTTAATTACGACCGTAACTTTAAACCTGAAACCTGAAACAAAATAAACTTTTAGGATCTTCTCGTCCAGCAATCTTCGGCATGATCGTTGACCATTCCAGTTGCCTGCATATGAGCGTAAATTACGGTTGAACCGACAAATTTAAAACCTCTTTTTTTTAAATCTTTACTGATTTCGTCTGAAAGTGGAGTAGTGGCGGGAACATCCTTTGATGTTTTTGGATTGTTTATAATTGGTTTTCCGTTGGTAAATTTCCAAATATAATCAGAAAAAGTGCCAAATTCACCTTGCACTTTCATGAAAGCTTGTGCGTTAGAAACTGTCGCTTTAATTTTTAATTTATTTCTAATAATTCCAGTATTTTGAAGTAACTCTTCTATTTTGTCTTCAGAATAATTGGCGATTTTTTTATAATCGAAATGATCAAAAGCTTCTCTAAAATTTTCTCTTTTATTTAAAATGGTAATCCAGCTTAAACCGGCTTGAAAAGTTTCCAAAATTAAAAATTCAAATAAAGATGCATCATCGTAAATAGGAACGCCCCATTCTTCGTCATGGTATTTTTTATATAAATCGCTGGACAAACACCAGCTACATCTTATTGGTTCCATGTTTTTTTTCAAATGTATAAAAAAACCTCAAATCTAGATTGATTTGAGGTTTTAAAGATTTTAATCTTCTAATTAGATTTTTTTGTAAACAGATATGGCTATAACTGTTATACCTGCTTGGCTATATGTTTCTTTTACTTTTAGCTTGCTTCCAGATAATTCAGTGATTTCAAATTTTTCAGAATCATTAGACGCGTATTTTTTTGATAGTGTGTTTTCATCTTTTGTCCATGTTCCTTCCTGAGTATACGCTTTACAAGCATTATTTGTAAATTCTGAATAGCGGTCTATAAATTTGCCATCTGTTGTAAATTCTACAACATCTTTATCACAGCCATCATTTGTATATGGTTGTAATACTTCCTCGTTTCCAAGGATAGTTCCCACTTGAGAAAGTTCCCATTTGCCTATAAGAGATCCATTTGTGTTAGTATCTTCATTGTTATTGTCATTACTACAAGAAGAAACGGATAATGCCAATGCCACTACAGACAAAAATAAGACTTTTAAATTTTTCATTTTTTTATGATTTTACTTGTTAATATTTTTAACAAAAATAAATCATTTTGTAAGAAAAAACAATTTAAAGAGATGTTTTTTCTTACAAAATTCATAAAATGTTATTGTTGAATTATTTAGAATAAATTATTTGCCTATTTTCCAATGATACCCTTTTACGGATGGAATGTAAGCCTTGTTTCCAATTATGATTAAGTTGTTATAGACTTTCTTATTGTATTTTATACCAATTGCTTTACCAGAAGTATACATTTTATTAGCTTCAAACTTAAGTTTCATTTTAGCATCTGTAAATTTTGCATCAGAAATTCGTTCTACAAACCAAGTCGATTTCCATTTCACTTCAATTTCATCTTCGGCTGTTTTGGTAATACTTTTTATCATTTTTATTCCGTCGGCAGGAATGTTATGCTCTTCAATAAGTTCTTTTTGTGTTAAAGTTTCTCCTGTTTTGCAATCCGATAGAAATTTTTTGAAATAAGTAATTCCTAGAAATTTTTCATTTCCAATTTGGTTTTCTACAACGCTGTCAGTTTTGGTTTCTACAGTTTCAGAAACGATTTCTTTGGCAGCTGTTATTTTTTTACAATTGCATTTTTATAGCCTGATACTGTTGCTGCAGTACTTTCTGAAATAGTAACTACTTTGTTTGTAATTCCTTCGGTAGTGTCTTTTACCTGTTTTTTAATATTCTCTGTACAAGCTGTAAAGCAATATAAGATCAGGATTGAAAAATATATTTTATAATTTTTCATTATTGTAAATCTTCTTTATTATTTTCTTGAAGATTATCTTTATCTAAATATTTTTTAATCAGATGATGTCCTGCATATATAAGAGGGGTTAATATAACGGCTACAGAAAGTTTAAAAATATATCCCGTTAAACCAGATGAAATAAAAGTATCAAAATCAATTTTTCCGGGTAACCAAAAAGCAATTCCAAGTACAATAAAAGAATCAAATAACTGCGAAATTACAGTTGAACCAGTTGTTCTGAGCCAAATTTTTCTTTCGCCGGTTCTTCTCTTAAAAAACCAAAAAATCCAGACATCAATCAATTGAGATACCATAAAAGCGATTAAACTTCCAACAATAATCCACATACTCTGCCCAAAAACGGCTTGAAATTGTTCGTCATTTACGGGACTTATCCCTTTTGCGGCGGGAACTACGATCGCCATAAATAATATAAGAAAGGCATAAGCAATTAAACAGGCTGTTATAAAAGAAAGTTTTTTTACACCTTTCTCTCCAAAATATTCATTTATTAAATCTGTTGTTAGAAAAACAATTGGCCAAGGCAGAATTCCTATGCTCATTACAAACGGCCCAATCTGAATTAATTTCCCTCCAATAAGTTCAGCCACAACGGCATTGGTTATAAAAATACCTGCAAGAATTACAAATACAATTTCTCTTCTGGTTTTAAACATAGTAGTTTGTTAAATTGATTTTCAAATTTAAGCTATTTCTTCAAAATTTAAAATGGTTTGATTTTAATTTAAACTTTAGTTTTTAAATGGTCTTAAAGTTAAATTTTTCTATAGATTGATGATTTTTGGTTATTTTTGAAACAACAAGTTTAATTTATATTAAAGCAAATTAATGATAATGAAAAAATTAATGACAATTTTTCTCATGGGTACAACCTTTTTTGCGTCAAACGCACAAACCAATGCTGAAAATCCTTTATTAAAAAACTGGACAGGTCCTTACGGAGGTGTTCCAGCTTTTGATCAATATAAGGTTTCAGATTTTAAGCCGGCGCTTCAATTTGCAATTCAGGAGAAACTGAATGAAATTGATGTTATTGCTAACAATCCAAAAGCACCGACTTTTGATAATACAATTGCAGCTTTAGAGCGTTCGGGTAAAACAATTACAAGAATTGCTACGGTTTACGGAATCTTTAGATCTAATTTGAGCAGTCCGGAATTTAATGCTGTTGATACAGAAATGTCACCAAAGTTTTCTGAGTTTACAGATAAAATTAATCAAAACAAAAAACTTTTTGAAAGAGTAGCAACTTTGTATAACTCAAAAGAAAGTAAAAAGCTTACGAGTGAGCAGCAACGTTTAATTTGGTTGTATTACACAGATTTTGTTCGTGAAGGTGCAAAATTAAATGAAGCAGATAAAGCAAAAGTGGCAAAAATTAATGCAGAATTAGCATCACTTTATACAAAATTCAGCCAGAATTTATTGGCAGAAGAACATAATCAATATGTGGCATTAAAAACAGAAGCAGATTTTGATGGTCTTCCTCCAGAAGTAAAAAATGCTGCAATGGCAGAGGCTAAAGAAAGAAAATTAGATGCTTTAGGGTGCGTGGCAAATACACGTTCTTCTATCGAACCATTTTTAACTTTTTCGACTCGCAGAGATTTAAGAGAAAAAGCTTTTGATATTTTTGTAAAACGTGGCGATAACGGAAATGCAAATGACAATAATTCAACTTTGGTTTCAATCTTAAAATTACGTCAGGAAAAAGCAAAATTACTTGGTTTTCCTACGTTTGCACATTGGAGCTTGTCTAATAAAATGGCAAAAGATCCGCAGAAAACATTAGACCTAATGATGTCTGTTTGGAAACCTGCTGTAGAAAAAGTACACGATGATGTAGCAGAAATGCAAAAGATTGTAGATGCTGAAGGTGGGAATTTTAAAATTCAGCCTTGGGATTATCGTTTTTATGCTGAAAAAGTTAGAAAAGCGAAATATGATTTAGATCAAAATGAAGTTAAGCCTTATTTACAGCTAGAGAAATTGCGCGAAGGAATGTTCTGGGTTGCAGGTGAATTGTTTAATTTACAATTTAAACAAATTACAAATGTTCCTGTATATCATCCAGATGTGCGTGTTTGGGAAGTAAGTAATAAAGTTACGGGTAAAACGGTTGGATTATGGTATTTTGATCCTTACGCACGTGCAGGAAAGCGTTCTGGAGCATGGATGAATGCTTATCGCGATCAGCAAAAACTGGATGGGGATGTGCTTACAATTGTTTCTAATAACTGTAACTTTATTAAAGGAAGTACAGATGAGCCGATTTTGGTTTCTTGGGAAGATGCAAGTACTTTATTTCACGAATTTGGACACGCTTTACACGGCTTATGTTCAAACGTAACCTATCCAAGTTTAGCAGGAACATCTGTTGCAAGAGATTATGTTGAGTTTCCATCTCAATTGTTAGAGCACTGGTTAGCGACTCCGGAAGTATTAAATAAATTTGCTTTACATTATAAAACAAATCAGCCATTGCCAAAAGCATTGGTAGAAAGAATTGAGAAAGCAGCTAATTTTGGCGAAGGTTTTTCTACTGTTGAAACTATTTCAAGTTCTTTAGTAGATATGAAGCTTCACTTAGCTACAGAAACTATTGATCCTCATAAATTTGAAAAAGAAACTTTAGACGCGCTAAATATGCCGTCAGAGATTGTAATGCGTCATAGAATTCCACAATTCGGACACATCTTTTCTGGGGATGGCTATTCTGCTGGATATTACAGTTATTTATGGGCTGATGTTATCAATGCAGATGCTTGGGAAGCTTTCTTAGAAGGTAAAGGTCCTTATGATAAAGCTGTTGCAAAACGTCTTTACGATAATGTATTCAGTGTAGGTAATACTATCGATCAGGAAAAAGCATATGAAAACTTTAGAGGAAGAGCTCCTAAATCTGATGCTTTAATGAGAGCAAGAAATTTTCCTATTACAGATAAAAAATAATTAGAAAAAAGCTGAAATAAAAAAGCCCGAATAAATAATTATTCGGGCTTTTTTGTATTGAAAAAATAATATATTAACCTAAAGTAACTCTTTTGAAACCTGTAATTTCAACGTTGAATCCTTTAACGTAATCACTAACTTTTTTACTGTCATCTTTGATGAAGTTTTGGTCTAATAAAGCTTTCTCTTGATCTAATGTAGTATTGTCAGAGATGAAACGCTGTACTTTTCCAGGAATAATTTTATCCCAGATTTGTTCTGGTTTACCTTCAGCTTTTAATTCAGCTTTAGCATCTTCTTCAGCTTGTTTGATAACTTCTGGAGTTAATTGAGAGAAAGAAATATATTTAGGAACATTTTTTAAAGTTTTTCCTAAACGTTTAGCTTCTTCATTATCTTTTTCGATTACAGCAATACGAGCAGCAAGTTCAGATTCAACAAAAGCAGGATCAAAATCTTTGTAAGATAATGTATCAGCTCCCATAGAAGCAACTTGCATAGAGATGTCTTTTGTTAAAGTCTCAGCGTTGTCAACTTTTGCAGAAATAGCTGTTAAAGCAGCAATTTTGTTAACGTGAACGTAAGATCCAACGAAAGCTCCTTCTAAAATTTCGAAACCACCGATTTCGATTTTTTCACCGATTACACCAGTTTGCTCGATTAATTTTTCAGCAACAGTAATTCCGTTGAAATCTGAAGCTAAAAATTCTTCTTTAGAAGAGAAATTGATTGCTTTTTCAACTAAAGCTTTAGCTAAAGATACGAAAGCTTCATTTTTCCCTACGAAATCAGTTTCACAGTTTAAAGTAATGATAGCTCCTTTAGTATTGTCTGCATTGATAAAAGAAACAGCAGCTCCTTCAGAAGACTCACGGTCAGAACGGTTAGCAGCAACTTTTTGTCCTTTTTCTCTAAGGACTTGTATAGCTTTATCGAAATCTCCATCAGCTTCAACTAAAGCTTTTTTACAGTCCATCATTCCGGCACCTGTAGTTTGTCTTAATTTATTTACGTCTGCAGCAGTAATTGTTGCCATAATATTTTGAATTTTAATGTTAAAAGTAAAAATTCCAATTTTTAAATCCCAAATTCCAATTTTATTAAATTATCAACATAATGTTTTTAATTTTATTTTGGATTTTGGAATTTAAAATTGGAATTTAAAGTTTGATTTATTCTTCAGTAGCAGGAGCAGCTTCAGCTTCAACAGCAGGAGCTTCTTCGGCAGCAACTTCAGTTTCTTTTTCAGAACCTCTGTCAGAAAGACCTTCGATTACAGCAGCAGTTACTAAAGATAAAATTTTGTCAATTGATTTAGAAGCATCATCATTTGCAGGAATAACGTAATCAACCTCTCTTGGGTCAGAATTCGTATCAACCATTGCGAAAACTGGAATGTTTAATTTTTGTGCTTCTTTTATTGCGATATGTTCAGCTTTGATATCTACTACGAACAATGCTGCAGGTAGTCTAGACATATCAGCAATTGAACCTAAGTTTTTTTCTAATTTAGCACGAAGACGATCAACTTGTAAACGCTCTTTTTTAGAAAGAGTCATGAAAGTACCATCTTTCTTCATTTTATCAATAGAAGACATTTTTTTTACTGCCTTTCTGATAGTTACGAAGTTAGTTAGCATTCCACCAGGCCATCTTTCAGTGATGTAAGGCATGTTTGCAGCTTTTGCTTTATCAGCAACGATGTCTTTAGCTTGTTTTTTGGTAGCTACGAATAAAATTTTTCTACCTGATGCAGCGATTTTTTTCAAAGCTTCGTTAGCTTCTTCAATTTTAGCTGCTGTTTTATATAGATTGATAATGTGAATACCATTACGCTCCATATAAATGTAAGGAGCCATGTTTGGATCCCATTTTCTAGTCATGTGTCCGAAGTGAACACCTGCTTCTAGTAAGTCTTTAACTTCTATTTTGTTTGCCATTTTTGTACTAGTTTACGTTCTGTTGATTAGCAATGTATAAATGGCGGTTTCCCAGGCTTTATACATTTAGATGCTAAACTATTTCCTACCTCGGTAGGAGAGCAACAATAACTGTGTTTTTTAATTTCAATAAATAATTGAGTATGTCTTGTCCCATCTGAACAAGATAGGTAATATTAACGTTTAGAGAATTGGAATCTCTTACGAGCTTTCTTCTGACCGAATTTCTTACGTTCAACCATTCTTGGATCTCTTGTTAATAAACCTTCTGGTTTAAGGATTCCTCTGTTTTCAACATTTACTTCGCACATTGCACGAGCTAATGCCATTCTTACAGCTTCTGCCTGACCAGTTGAACCACCTCCGTAAACGTTTACTTTTACATCAAAGTTGTTTACATTTTCTGTCATAGACATTGGTTGTAAAACTTTGTATTGTAAAGTTGCAGTTGGAAAGTAAGTTGCGAATTCTTTTTTGTTTACAGTGATTTTTCCTGTTCCTTCAGAAACATATACACGTGCAACAGCGGTTTTTCTTCTACCGATTTTGTGAATAACTCCCATTACTTAAGATCGTTAAGGTTAACAGTTCTAGGTTTTTGAGCTGCTTGTTTGTGCTCAGATCCTACAACAACATTTAGATTTCTAAAAAGTTCTGCTCCTAATTTGTTTTTAGGTAACATTCCTTTTACAGCTTTTTCTACTAATAATGCAGGGTTTTTAGATTGCAATACTTTAGCAGTTAAAGTTCTTTGTCCTCCTGGGTAACCTGTATGACGCATGTAAATTTTGTCATTCATCTTTGTACCTGTAAGGTTAATTTTTTCTGAGTTGATAACAATTACGTTATCTCCACAGTCAACGTGCGGTGTGTAACTTGGCTTGTACTTACCTCTTAAGATCATTGCAACCTTTGAAGCAAGACGTCCTAAGTTATGACCTTCAGCGTCAACAACAATCCACTCTTTAGTTACTGTGGCTTTGCTAGCTGAAACTGTCTTGTAGCTTAATGCGTCCATAATATTATTTTAATTAAACATTCCATCCCCAATAAAGGGGATGCAAAAGTACAATTAATTATTTTAAAACCAAATACCTTAAAAGAATATTTTATATGCTGAAAATCAGGGGTTATGTTTTTAATTTAAAACAATAAAAAAAAACCGCCTTCACAATAAAGTGAAGGCGGTTCAATATTTAGAATTGTTTTGTTAAACAATAAATATATTTGCAATGTCAACTACTTGTTGCGTAGTCAGAGGCTCATCGTAAGCTTCTGATCCAGCGGCAGCTCCAAATGCAGATGCAGTATTAAATCCTGCCTGCATAGTTACTCCCTCGCCATCATAAACGGCTTGTGTTGCAGGAGGCATTCCTGCACCTCTTTCGGCATTAGAAATCCATCCTTTTAAACCGCGAAGTCTTCGTACCTCAGAGGCATGACGTGCTTCTACAGAATGTATCTGCAATGCAGCAGTTAATAAATCAGGTGTAGTAATTAAGTTTGCTGCCTGACCTTTATATGCTCTAACACCTGTATCTTCAAAAGCTTGTGCTAATGCTAAAAATGTTGGGTAATCTCCAAAAGGATTAAATGCACCACCAACAGTAAAGTCAAAAGTAGGTTTTGGGACAAAATTGGCACTTGCTGTACCGCCTAATCCTGCAATTAAAAATTTTACGTGATCTGATTCGTGCGCAGCGATCTGCTGAAAAACTTTTAAATCGCGTCCGCCATTTTCAGAAGCCGGAATTACTCCGGAATCTAATGCCATAGCGTAAAATTCGTTTTCAAGATATTCTAAGGTCAATGCAAATTGCAAAGCTCCAATAGGAGTTGCAGGAGTTGCAGTAATATCTTTTGCCATTGCTTTATTGGCAAGAGCTGATAATCCGAATGGAATTGATGCTAGCGCCAGATTTTTTCCGATATTTCCAAACTGTGAAAAACTGTCTCTGCGAGAACCCGTGCTTTTCATTAAATTATCATCAGTGAAGGATTCTATTAATTTTAAAATATTCATAATTTCTAAGTATTAAGCTGGTTAGTATTAAGGTAGATATTTAGCGGTAAATTTTGTTGTAATAAATCCTCCCGCAACTGGTAAAATTTTTGAAGGATCTTTAGCTACATCCAACCCGGTTGAATCGCTTACAATATCGTCACCAGCAAAATCTTTAGAATTTGGATTAATCAAACTACGTATTGCAGAAGCATGTCTTGCTTCTACAGAAACAATTTTTCCGGCTAATAATAAATAATCAGGACTTTTAATTAATCTTCCCGCGCCATTATAAGCTGCAACTCCTGTATCTTCAAGTGCTTTTGCAGTTGCTAATACCTCGTTACGACTATTAAAATTTAAAGAACCATAATTAAAAGCCAAAGTAGGCAGTAATTGTGAACTAGGATCAGGAAGTGCTCCGGTCAATGCTGCTTTAAAAAAATCTCTATGTACTACTTCGTGATGGTATAAATCGGTTAAGACTTCTCGTTCTAAAGAACTGAATGCAGAATTAAACATACTGCCATTTACTACCTTAGTATAAAAGTCTGCTTCTAACTGCTCTAAAGCATAAGCGTAAGTCAGTACTCCAAAATCACCGGAGCCTAAATCAAACACACCATTTCTAACTCCAGGCAGAGAAGTATCCTCCATATCATTATCATCATCATTGTTGCTGCAACCAGCCAAGACCAAACCGGTGGTCACTAATGTTAATCCACTGAGCTTAAGAAAGCTCCTTCTGCTATTCAATGAAGGATCAACTTCATGAATTTTAACTTCGTTTTTCATAATAATAGATTTTTATAAGGTTAATAACATTGGTCTTAACTTATTAACGAAATTTTTGGAGATGCGGTTTTTGAATTATTTTGCTTTTTTCTTTTTTTAGCATCATTTATATTAAAGATACGTTAAAAATTGTAATAAAATTCTTTAACATAATTATTAAAAAACTTAGTTTTGTTGCGTTTTAGATGTATTTATTTGTTAATTCTTAATAAAAAACACTTGTAATTACTTATTATTTAAAAAACGGAAATAATAATTTTTTCATAATTTTTTTTATCAGTGTAATCTTTTTTTAACATATTTACAGCTATTAAGTAAGTTATTACTTAATAATAAAGATTCTTTTCTAATTTAAATATCAAATGATTCTTTTTTAAAAACTTGTTTTCTAAGTAAAATGATTCTCAATTTTAGCACTGCTTTTCAGTAGTTTTTGTTGTAATTTCAGTAATTCTATTATATTTGTATTAATTACATAAAATTCAATTGGATGAAAGCTAAAGCAACTCTAAAACAAATAGCGAAAGAACTTGGTGTTTCTGTGTCGACAGTTTCTAAAGCGTTAAATGACAGCCCTGAAATCAGCGAACAAACAAAGGTGAAGATTAAAGAGTATGCCAAACTCAAAAATTATAAACCGAATGTTATTGGTTTGAATTTGAAGAATCGTAAAACCAAAACGATCGGAGTAATTATACCTAATATATTAAACTCCTTTTTTGCAAAGGTTTTTAGCGGTATTGAAAAAGTTGCCGATAAAAAAGGTTATAATGTAATTACGTGTATTTCTAATGAATCTTTAGAAAAAGAAGTACACACGCTTGAAATGTTGAGTAATGGAACAATAGACGGTTTCATTTTATCTGTTTCTCAGGAAGCGCAAAAACTTCAGGATTACAATCATTTTTCGGCTATTATAAATGATGGAACTCCTATAGTAATGTTTGACAGAATTGCTGATGAAGTAGAATGCGATAAAGTTGTAGTTGACGATTTTGATTCGGCTTTAAATTCTACACAGCATTTAATTGATTTAGGATGTAAAAATATTGCCCTTATTTCTTCTGTAGATAATTTAAGTGTGGGTAAATTGAGAGCAGATGGATATCTAAAAGCATTAAAAGATAATAATATTCCGGTAAACGAAAAAATTATTATTAGAACAGATTCTGAAGATGAAATGAAAAGTAAATTGGATGTTCTTTTTGATAATAAAATCGACGGAATTTTTGCTTTGGATGAAAATGACTCAGTTGCTGCATTAAGAGTTAGTTTGAAAAAAGGATACAGAGTTCCAGAAGATATTTCGATAATAGGTTTTGCTGACGGAATTTTAGCTTCGAGACGTTTGTCGCCAAGTTTAACAACAGTAAGTCAGCACGGAATCGAGATTGGCGAAGTTGCTGCCAAAAAATTAATCGAAAGATTAGAAGAATCGGAAGAAGAAACTTCAAATTACGAAACGATTGTCATCAAAACAAAATTGAAAGAAAGAGAATCAACTCGAAAAAAATAAAAAAGAAAAACCATCAGCAGAAACTGATGGTTTTTTTATGTCTCAATTTTAGATGTTTTTCAAATCTAAAGTCAACAATCTAAAATCTGAAATTAATATTAATGTGCTTCCAGCCAATCTTTACCCAATCCTAATTCCACTTCCAAAGGAACTGCCATTAAAAATGCATTTTCCATTTCGTGTTTAATCATTGGCTGAATTTTTTCGAGTTCATCATTGTGAACATCAAACACAAGCTCATCATGTACCTGTAGCAGCATTCTAGATTTCCAGTTTTCTTCTTTTAATTTTTTATGAATGTTAATCATGGCAATTTTAATCACATCGGCAGCGCTTCCCTGAATTGGTGCGTTTACTGCATTTCGTTCTGCTGCACTTCTTACAACTGCATTTGCAGAATTAATGTCTTTTAAGTAACGGCGACGACCCAGAATAGTCTGTACATATCCTTTTTCGCGTGCAAATTCTATTTGCTCATTAATATAAGATCTTAATCTTGGGTATGTTTTATAATAAGCTTCAATTAAAGCGGCGCTTTCACTTCTTGATAATGAAGTCTGGCTGCTCAATCCAAAAGCAGAAACACCGTATATAATTCCGAAGTTTACCGTTTTCGCATTACTTCTTTGTTCGCGTGAAACTTCTTCTAAAGCAACATCAAAAACTTTTGACGCAGTTGCTCGGTGAATATCTTCTCCGTTTTGAAAAGCGGCTATCATATTTTCTTCGCCACTCAAAGCAGCAATAATTCTTAATTCAATTTGCGAGTAATCGGCAGATATTAAAGTGTGGTTTTCATCGCGTGCCACAAAAGCTTTACGAATCTGGCGACCTCTTTCAGTACGAATCGGAATATTCTGCAAGTTCGGATTATTAGAACTCAAACGTCCCGTAGCGGCAACGGTTTGCATGTAATCGGTATGAACTCTAAGTGTTTTTTTGTCCACTTGTTCCGGCAAAGCCAAAATATAAGTGCTCTGTAATTTTACCATTTGGCGCCAGTCCAAAATTTCTTTTACAATTGGGTTGTCATTTGCCAGATAAGTCAAAACTTCTTCACCGGTTGCGTATTGTCCGGTTTTAGTTTTCTTTTGTTTGGCACCACCAATTTTCATTTTATCAAATAAAATATCTCCCAATTGTTTTGGTGAAGCCAGATTGAATTTTTCTCCAGCTGTTTCGTAAATTTTTTGTTCCAAAGATTTAATTTCAACATCCATTTCTTTAGACATTGCGCTTAAAAACTCTACATCAAGACGAATTCCCTCGGTTTCCATATCGGCTAAAACACTTACTAACGGAATTTCGATTTCGTCAAATAATTTTTTAGTTTCGGTATTGTCTAATTCAGATGTAAAAACTTCTTTTAATTGTAACGTAATGTCGGCATCTTCTGCAGCATATTCCTTGATTTCTTCAAGAGCAACATCACGCATTGAGATTTGATTTTTACCTTTTTTGCCAATTAAAGTTTCAATAGATTTTGGAGAATATTTTAAATACGTTTCAGCCAAAATATCCATATTATGACGCATATCCGGATTAATCAAATAATGCGCAATCATCGTATCAAAAAGTTTTCCTTTTACAGTAACTCCGTATTTCGATAAAATCTTCAAGTCGTATTTTAAATTCTGACCAATTTTCTCAATGTTTTCATTTTCAAAAAACGGAACAAATTTTTCAATTAAAACTTGTGCTTCTTCCTGACTTTCCGGAAACGGAACATAAAAGCCTTTTCCTTTTTCATAAGAGAAAGAAATTCCAACCAATTCTGCATGCAAAGCATCCAAACCTGTCGTTTCAGTATCAAAACATACCGCAGTTTGTTTTTGCAGGTTCTGTAAAAGCAATTTTACTCCTAAATCACCTTCAATTGCTTGGTAGGAGTGAGGTGTAGTTTCTAAAGTCTCGTAAAATGAAGTTCTTGCTTGCTCTGTATTTTCTCCATCAGTATTTCCACCACCAAAAAGATCAAATTGATCTTCATTTTTTGGTTGTGGTTTTTTATATAATTTGGCATCAGCTGGTGCGCTCGCAGTTTCGGCAGTTCCACCAACTTTAAATAAATTATCAAATTGTTCCGCCATTCTTCTAAATTCCAATTCCTGAAAAATAGCGTCTGTTTTTTCGATATCAGGACGAGTTAACTCATAATCTTCTTCATTAAAGGTAACATCGCAGTCAATAATAATTGTAGCTAGTTTTTTAGAAAGAATACCTTTTTCTTTATTAGCTTCAATGTTTTCTTTCATTTTTCCTTTTAGCAAATGCGTATTGGCCAAAAGATTTTCCATTGTTCCAAATTCTTTCAAAAATTTCTTAGCGGTAACTTCACCAACACCAGGAAGTCCCGGAATATTGTCGACAGCATCGCCCATCATTCCAAGAAAATCAATTACCTGTTCTGGTCTTTCGATTTCAAATTTGGCTAGAACCTCAGGAATTCCCCAAATTTCAATTCCATTACCCATACGGGCAGGTTTGTACATGAAAATATTTTCAGAAACCAATTGTGCAAAATCCTTATCAGGCGTAACCATAAAGACTTTGTAGTTTTGTTTTTCGGCTTGTTTTGCAATTGTACCAATTAAATCATCGGCTTCACAACCATTAGATTCTATAATAGGAATATGCATAGCGCGCAGTAATTCTTGAATATAAGGAACTGCAATTCTGATTGCTTCGGGAGTTTCGTCTCGATTGGCTTTATATTCTACATACATTTCTGTACGTACATGACTTCCTCCTTTATCAAAAGCAACTGCTAAATGATCCGGTTTTTCTCTTTTAATAACATCCAAAAGTGAGTTCATAAAACCCATAATTGCAGATGTATCCATTCCTTTTGAGTTTATTCTCGGATTTTTGATAAAAGCATAATATCCGCGAAAAATTAATGCATAGGCATCGAGAAGAAAAAGACGTTTTTGAGTTGACATATAAAAAAATTTAGTCCGTAAAAATAATCAATTGAGTTTAAAATCGATTCTGTTTTTCGAATTTAAATAGTTAAGTTTTGTAACAGAATCTTTTTTTACCATATAAGTTATATAAGTTCATTTAAAGATATCTTGCTTACATTTACTTATATAACTTATATGGTGAAAAAAAGGCATTCGTTAATATCAAGTTAAAGTTTTTATGACGCCAGTATTCTTCATTTTTTCTTCATTTTACAGGGGTAAATTTGGTCTATAATTAAAAGGTTATTAATTAAATCAATAGAAATCATGAGAAATTTTTTAATGTTACTCGTAGCAGTTTTAGGAACAAGCGCAATGGTACATGCATTTCCTCCGGCAGTAAAAGTTGGTCCTGCAAAAGAGGTAAAAGCGATTAAAGAACCAAAAGCTAAAGCTGAAAAAAAATCAGATAAAAAATCAGATAAAAAAGCTAAAACAGAGAAAAAAGAAGCCTCTAAAACAGAAACTGCAAAAATGAAAAAATAAATGCAAATTTTGTTTTACTATCAAAAAACATGACAAGGGCAGTAAAACAGAAAGGGTAATTAGAAAAATGCAGATGATGGAAAGCTGGTAAAGAAATTTATCAGCTTTTTTTAATACGTTAATATTTTAATAAGGCGCAACAGTACTTTCTATAATTTCTTACTTTTATTTGCGCTTACAATCCTATATAGTTATGAATATTTTAGTTGTTGAAGATAATAAAGAACTAGCTGTAGAAGTTTACGATTTTTTATGCAATGGCGGTTATGTGTGCAAACTTGCTCATAATTGCAGTGATGCGCTCGAAGAAATCAACAGTAACGATTATGATGCAATGCTTTTGGATCTTGGCCTGCCAGACGGCGATGGTTTTGAAATTCTAAAAGCAGTTCGTAAAACAAAATCAAAAATGGCTGTTATCGTAATTACGGCCCGCGGCGAATTAGACGACAGAATTAATGGGCTTCATCTTGGTGCCGATGATTATTTGACAAAACCATTTGCTTTAACGGAACTTAGTGCGCGTTTGTTTGCGGTTATTCGCAGAATGCACGGTTATACGATGAATGATTTAATCGTACACGGATTTTGTCTGCAGCTGCAGGATTATAAAGTAAGTTATGATGACATTCCGATTAATTTAACCAAAAAGGAGTTTGATATTTTTCAATATTTAGTTTTAAATAAAAATCGTGTAATTACCAGATTACAGCTCACAGAACATATTTGGGGCGATATTCTGGAAGTAAATTCAGATTCGAATTTTATAGATGTGCACGTTAGAAATCTCCGAAAAAAACTTGATAAACATACCGATATCAGCTGGTTTGAAACAGTTCGAAACGTTGGTTATCGTATTAATGCTTAAAAAGAAATTACTTTGAAAATAAAACACCAACTGGCTATTTTTAATGCATTAACAAGATTGTTGTTAATCTTGATTTTGTGGCTGATGCTACCCATTTTGGTTGAAAAAGTAGTTTACCGGCATATTAATAATAGTCTGGTTGAAAAAGAGAAAAAGTTTATTGATCATTTAAATCGAAATGAAATTAATGATTTTATAGAAAACACTGCCGATTCTACCGATACTTATTCTCAATTTTCTACACTGCACAGTGAATTTTTGGTGCTTTCAAGAGCTGCTGCAAAACCTACTCAAAAGAAAACTACTTTTAGCAATGATTACAGAGTTATAGAAGGAGAGGATAATGAATACCGAATTCTGCGTCACTTTTTTACTTATGAAAATCAAGGCTATCAACTTGAAATAGGAAGTAGTATCAGCGAAATAAAAGACCTTACATTTATTATTCGTTTTTTTATTATTATTGTTTTCGTTGTGGTGCTTTTGATTACTTTTTTGGCCGATACCTTTTATATTGAATATCTGCTAAAACCTTTTTATAAAATTATTGATACTAAAATTAGACGCGTAAACGAACCTGAAGCTTTTGATCATACTCCGATAAAAGCGGCATCGCGGGATTTTAGAGAACTGGATTTTGTTTTAAATCAAATGATGGATCGTATTGCGGAACTTTTTAAAAAAGAGAAACAATTTATTTCTAATGTTTCGCACGAACTTCTTACGCCAATTGCACTTCTAAAAAACAAATTCGAAAATTTATTGCAAAATGATTCTTTGGATGATAATGCAGTAGATAAAATTGCGGGTTCACTGCGAACTTTAGACATGCTGAAAAAGATCATCAATAATTTGCTGCTGATTTCCAGAATCGAAAATAATCAATATGCTACTGATGAAGAAATTCATTTTGGAGAAATGGTAACAGATATGCAGGAAGACCTTCAGGATAGAATAGAAGACAGAGGGCTTAGTTTCACGAATACCATGCAGCATAATTTTAGTTTTAAAGGAAATAAGACTCTAATTCATATTCTAATTTATAATTTGATTACCAATGCGATCAAATACAATAGAGAAAATGGCGGAATTATTATTTCAGATGGTTTTCAGGATGATCAGTATTTTATTTCTATTGCAGATTCTGGTATTGGAATGGATGTTTTTCAGATCGAAAAAATATTTAACCGATTTACCCGAATCAGTTCAGATCAGGAAGGGCAGGGATTAGGGCTTGCTATTGCTAAGAGTATTGCTTCTTTTCATCATATCGAAATCAACGTAACTTCAATAATTAACGAAGGTACAACCTTTGTTCTTTCGTTTCCGGAAACTGCAAAACCCAATTAAAAGTTAATTTTTTTTAACCCTATTAATCTTCATTTAATCTTCATTTACTGATTATATCTTTGGCTTATAAATAATCAAATAATAATTAATTTATAAAATTTAAAGTCATGAAAAAATTAGTAATGTTAGCAGTAGCAGTTTTAGGAACAACAGCAATGGTAAGTGCACAAGCAACTCCAGCACAAGCAGCACCAGCAAAAGAAACTAAAGCTCCAAAAGAGAAAAAACACCACAAAAAAGAAGACAAAAAAGCAGCTACAGCTAAAACAGAAGCAGCTCCAAAAGCTGAAGCAAAAAAATAAAAATCTAATTTAGATTTTTTGGTTTCATAGATTAGGATTTTGTTTATGAAACAACGTTGATAATAATAGTTTTAACAGAAAAAAGGCTGATGGAGAAATCTATCAGCTTTTTGCGGTTTAATTGAGTTAAATTTTTGATAATAAAAAGCAATAAAATTTTCATTCTTTGTTACTTTGCTTAAAACTATAACCAATGATCTTTCGTTTTGTAATCCTTTGTGCTCTTTTTTTATTTGTAGAGTTTTATTCTTATCAAGCTTTTCGAACTTTAATCAAAATTAGATGGGTTCTGGTTAGTTATCAAATTATTAGCTTACTGCTTTTAATTTTTATTATCTATTCTTTTACGCAATTTGATCGTTCTGTTGGACAAACCAAACAGACCATGTTTACCATGGGATTGATGCTTTTAATTTATGTTCCTAAAATTGTAATTACATTAATTTTATTTGGAGAAGATATTTTTAGAATCGGAGCTAGTATTTTAAATTATTGCATGTATAATGCGCCTCGAAAGGAAATAATGCCAGACAGACGTAAGTTTGTCAGCCAGATCGCTTTAGGACTTGCTGCGATTCCGTTCTTGTCTTTAATTTATGGAATTTTTGAAGGAAAATATAATTTTAAAGTGATCAAGCAGACTGTTTTCTTTCCAGATCTTCCAGACGCTTTTGATGGCTTTAGAATCACTCAGATTTCAGATGTGCACAGTGGTAGTTTTGATAATCCGGATAAGATCAATTATGCTATTGATTTGATTAATGCGCAAGAATCGGATATGATTTTGTTTACAGGAGATATTGTAAATACACATGCAAAAGAAATGAATCCGTGGTTAGAGACTTTTAAAAGAATAAAAAACTATAAATACGGAAAGTTCTCTGTTTTAGGAAATCACGATTACGGCGAATATGTAACCTGGCCTTCTGAAAAAGAAAAAGATGAGAATTTTCAAGCGATAAAAGACTTATACGGAAAAATTGGTTTTGAACTTTTGCTAAATGAGCATACTTACATCCAGAAAGGTGATGATAAAATCGCGTTGATTGGTGTAGAGAATTGGGGACAGAATTTTAAAAAAGCCGGTGATTTAAACAAGGCTTCTCAGCATGTTGATCAAGATGATTTTAAGGTTTTAATGAGTCATGATCCAAGTCATTGGGAATACGAAATTAAAAAGCATCCAAAGAACTTTCATTTAACATTAGCGGGTCATACGCACGGTATGCAGTTCGGTATCGAAATTCCGGGCTATTTTAAATGGAGTCTCGCACAATATATTTATAAACAATGGGCAGGTTTATACGAAGAAGCCGGTCGTTACGTTTATGTTAATCGTGGATTTGGTTTTCATGCCTATCCAGGTAGAGTTGGGATCATGCCCGAAATAACAGTTATAGAACTAAAAAAGGGCAACAATGTGGCTTAATTCGTTAAAAATGCTACATTTGTATAATATTGATCTCTTTTGTAGATTAAAAAAAATTTAAATTTTTGGTTTTATGTCAAAATTTGGAGAACTAATAAATGCTCAAGTTCCTGTGTTAATTGATTTTTACACAGATTGGAATGAATCGTCTGTTTCTATGCATCCTGTTATTAAGGATGTTGCGGCTGCGCTTGGTGATAAAGCCAAAGTAATCAAAATTGATGTAGATAAGAATCAAGAACTGGCAGAAGCGCTTCGTATAAAAGGACTTCCGACTTTAATGATTTATAAAGAAGGTCAAATGATCTGGAGACAGTCAGGAGAACTTGATGCAAATACTATTATCGGAATTGTTCAGGAACAATTCGGGGTATAATACACTTCTAAAGTTGATGTTATTTAGTGAATAATATCAAATGAATATCCATTTTCTTTTAAAAAATGTAAGGTTTTAGGCAATGCGAATTTTAAATTCGGAGATGCCTTTACACTGTCATGAAATACAATCACACTTCCTGATTTTACGTTTTTAGTAACGTTTTCAAGACATTTTTCCGGAGTAATAGATTGGTCAAAATCTGCACTTAAAACATCCCACATCACAATTTTATAACCTAATTTACGGAGTATCTTAGATTGTGTCTTTTTAATTTTTCCATAAGGAGGACGAAATAATAAACGATCGCATGTTTTTTCCTGCTCTTCTAGTACATGAGCACAATTCTTAACATTTTCGATATAATCGTTTGTGTGGATTTTCCAGCCATTTACATGATTCATCGTATGATTTCCGATAGAATGTCCTTCGGTTATCAGTTTTTGGAATAAGGCTAAATTCGCTTTTATATTTTTTCCGATGCAGAAGAAAGTGGCTTTTGCATCAAATTTTTTCAATTCAGATAAAACCCAATCTGTAATTTCGGGAGTTGGACCGTCATCAAAAGTTAGGTATATCTTCTTTTCATTATTAGGAATGTCCCAGCAATATTTAGAAAATACCCTTTTTATAAATGAATTTGTTTTTACCCAATAAAAGCTCATGATGAAATGATTTAGAGATATACGTAAAATTAAAAAATGCAGCGCTATTTATCAAACAGCGCTGCATTTTTTTAATCAGTATATTTTTCGTATCTTATTATTCTTTTTCTCTTCCAAAACGTTCAAAAACATTTACATACGTATTAAAAGTTTTCTTGTGTTTTTCGTAGAATGCTACATCCTTGTTTTCCTTCATAACCTGCAATAAACTTCTGTAACGTTCGATATCTGTAATAATATCAATTGCTAAATCAGTTTGGTCTGAAGCAGATAAAGTGCTGTAATAATTTAAGTCTTCCTTATACTTCTGAATCAGTTTATTCAACAAATCTTGAGCTTTTGCCGTTTCTCCTACTTTATAGTATCCATTTGCAAAAGGTTCTACCAGCGAATAATAGCCGTATTTATCCAACGGCAGTTTAGTAATAGCCAGATTGATTACATTTTTAGCTTTATCAATTTTACCTTCAGCTATAAGCTGATCCATTAAGCGCGATAAATTAGTTCTGTAGGTAATACTGTTTCTTCTGGTTTCAGGATCATGATAGATATTACCATTACTATTTCCCCAATCCCATTTCATAACGATATTGTACATTTTATCGGCATCAATTTGTCCCATATCCATAGGTCCGCCATCTTTTGAAGGCGTATTTTTAATAGGAACTAGTTTGTAAACCATACCGTCTAATTGCAGGTAATCTTTCATCCATAAATAATCTTCATCATCAAAAGCACCGCCGCTAAAGTAAATTGGTCTTTTCCAATTATTATTAGCTATAATATCAAGCATAATTAAACGGTTTTTGTAAAGCGCGCTTCCTTTTATAGTAAGATCAATGTATGGTACAATAGAATCATTGTATTTAGGATTAACGACTTTATTTTTGATAATGGTATTTTTATCAACGTTAATTCTAATTTTATCTGTTGGATAAAAATGGATTGTTTGTCCATTTTGCATTTGTACCGTTGATTTTGGATTTTTAATAAAATTAATAAAATCAACAATGTTCCAGCGTGTTTCTGTTTTTTGAATATGAGCCACATAATCTCGGTTATCTCCTACGTATTCATCATGCGTAAATGAGATTGGTAACGGATCAGATTCATAAGCTTTAGCTTTCATTTGGTCAATATACCAATCTGTGTTCACTAAGCTTGTGTTTACGATTTTAACATCTGTTCTGTAGTGCTCAATTTCCTGGGCATACCAGAGTGGGAACGTATCATTGTCTCCAATAGTAAATAAAATAGCATCTTTATCGCAAGAACTTAAATAAGCTTTTGCCATTGCAACAGCTGTATATTTACCAGATCTGTCATGATCATCCCAGTTTTGAGAAGCCATTAAAACAGGAGCTGCTAATAAGCTTGCAGCAATAATAACAGGACCTGCAATTTTAGGAGCGAGATATTTCTGGAAGCTTTCATAAAGAGAATAAACTCCAAAACCAATCCAGATAGCAAATACATAAAAAGATCCCACAAGAGCATAATCTCTTTCACGAGGCTCAAAAGGCCTTTCGTTTAAGTAAATTTTTAGGGCAATTCCAGTAAATAAAAATAAAGCCAAAAGAACATAAAAACTTTTAAGATCTTTATTAGCATGATACATTATTCCAATTAAACCTAAAATAAAAGGCAGGAAGAAATAAACGTTACGGCCTTTGTTGTTTAGAACATCACTTGGTAAATTATCCTGAGAGCCTAAGTGTATAGAATCAAGAGCCTTAATGCCGCTAATCCAGTTTCCGTCAAGATTATCATACTTACCTTGATTGTCACTTTGACGGCCAACAAAATTCCACATCAAATATCTCCAGTACATATATCCAAATTGATATTCGAACATGAAACTAAAATTTTCTGCTGTTGATGGTTTTTCAATAATCAAGTAATCTCCGTAACTTTTTAAGAATTTAACATAGCCCTCATTGTCAATTTGTTTTTGAGCATATGCTTGTCTGAATTCAGAAACTGTTTTTTCAACTTCGTGACGTAATTGTTCAATAGCCTTATTGTATTCCTCTTCGCTTAATTTCGTAGGATCAATACCATATTTCTGTAAATCATCTTCAAAATTATAATCATTATTTATTTTAAATTTTGGAGGACTTGTAAAATTGATATAGTTTTGAATGTGTGGCACTTCTGTACTCCACATTCTTGGCAGAATCGTTTTCTGGTTGTCATCCATATTCTGATCTGCATTCTTAAAATTATTGGTAATAATATATTTACCAGATTTATAATCTCTTTCGTAGTTAGGTTTTTTGTCCAAATAAGGAGTTGTTGCATCAAGACCGGCAAAAACTTCTGTGTATTGAGGTCCATAAAACAAAGGATTTACACCATATTGTTCACGATTGTAATACGCTAAAACTTCGGCAGCATCAGACGGTTTATTTTCGTTGATAACCGTATTTGCATTTGCACGCACAGGAAGCATCATCCAGGTAGAAAAACCAATTAAGATGAATAAAATACAAAGAATGATCGTGTTATAGAAAACAAATCCTTTTTGTTTGGTAAATTTTAATCCAAAATAAAAGAAAGCGATAAGAACTAAAGTGACAAAAATAGTTCCCGAATCAAAAGGCATTCCCATGCTGTTTACCATAAAAACTTCTGTTTTTCCGAAGAAAGCCATTGTAAGCGGTAAAAGCAATTTGAAAATAAACAATAAGATACCAATAACAACAACATTCGCTATAAGGAAGTTTTTGATGGTAACTTTTTCGTAATGCTTAAAATAATATAAGAAGCCTATAGAAGGAATAGTTAGCAAAGCCATAAAGTGAACTCCGAAAGAAAGCCCGATAACAAGCGAAATGATTAATAACCATTTATTTCCTTTAGGTTTATCCATGTCTTGTTCCCAACGTAATCCAAGCCAGAAAAGTAAAGCAATTAATAAAGAGGCCATTGCATAAACTTCGGCTTCTACTGCATTAAACCAGAAACTATCTGAGAAAGTATAAGCAAGAGCACCCACAAATGAACTTCCTAAAATAACAACTGAATTATTTTGATCAATTTCGGCAAAACGAGCCACAATTTTTTTCAAAATCATAGACGAAGACCAAAACATAAATAGAATAGTAAATGCGCTAGAGAAAACAGACATCATATTTACCATTACCGCCACATGTTGATCATCTATGGCAAACATGGCGAAAAAAGCACCCATCATTTGAAACAAAGGCGCTCCCGGAGGGTGGCCAACTTCTAGTTTAGCGGCTGTAGCAATGTATTCGCCACAATCCCAAAAGCTCATGGTAGGTTCAACAGTTAGTGTGTAGGTAATTAAAGCGATTGCAAATGCAAACCAACCAATAATAGTATTCCATTTATTGAAATTGAATTGTGCCATATTTAGGTGTTATAATTTTGTATGTTTTTCTATCCTACAAAGAAAATGTTTTTTTATGGAAAGAAAAGAGCATTAACATAAAATTCTACAAAACTATCTTTAAAAAGTAATGCGTTGTTTATGAGGTGCTTCGGTTGGCAGTAAGATTTTTGAAGTTAAAAAAAATAAAATAAATGATTTTTTTTGGTCAAAAAGTTTGCACAAACTAAATAAAGCCTTAAATTTGCACTCGCTTAACAGCATTGCTGGTCTATGGTGTAATGGTAACACAACTGTTTTTGGTGCAGTCTTTCAAGGTTCGAGTCCTTGTAGACCAACATAAAGCCTCTCAGAAATGAGAGGCTTTTTTTATTTGAAAAAAGTTTCGTTTAAAATTTGCATAACTTAAATAAAGTTCTAATTTTGCACCCGCTTAACAGCACTGCTGGTCTATGGTGTAATGGTAACACAACTGTTTTTGGTGCAGTCTTTCAAGGTTCGAGTCCTTGTAGACCAACATAAAGCCTCTCAGAAATGAGAGGCTTTTTTTATGCAATAAATTTTCTGGAAAATTCCAAATAAGAAATTCCAAATTCCAACTTTTAAACTGATTAAGTTTTTAGAGTTGGAATTTGGAATTTCTTTTTAAAGCAGGTGTGAAATTGGAATTTACTTTTTCATTATAGGGAAGAAGGAACAACGCCAAATTTCTTTTTGAATGAAAAGGAGAAATGAGACAAATCTTCAAAACCAACATTTAAATATACTTCAGATGGAGCTTTTCCTTTTTCTTTAATTAAATAATAGGCTTCTTGAAGTCTTTTGTTTAATAACCAATGTCCGGGAGTTTCCTGAAATACTTTTTGAAAATCTCTCTTAAAGGTTGCTAAACTTCTTCCGGTAAGATACGCGAAACGATTTAAATGAACATTAAAATGAAAATTCTTGTTCATAAAAGCTTCCAGGTCTATTTTGCCAGGCTCATTAAAATCAAATAGGATATCTTTAAGTTCAGGGTTTATTTTTAGTAAAAGATGAATGGCTTCTTTAATTTTTAAATTAAACAAAACTTCATTGTTTTCCTGTTCGACTTCTAGATAAGATAAAAGCGAAGTCATAAAAGATTGGTATAATGGATGTGGATTTAGCGGAATTATGGCATCGTCCTGAGGTTTTTTTTCGGTTTTAAATTGGTATTCCTGATATATCTCACGTAAAATTTCCTGATCTAAAAACAAAGATATGACTTTGAATTCGCCTCCCTCTGGCGGGATTTTTACAAACTTGGCTAAATGATTTCTTTTGCTGATACGAAAATCACCAGCCTTAGAATGATACGTCTTTTTGCTGTCTGAAGCGATCATTTCTCCGGCTATTTGAAAACTAAACACGTGTTCGGGAATAAAATGTTCTCCTTCGCGACTTCGCGCAAAATAGCAGGAATATAATATTTTGGGTTTTGTACTTGTTTTGATTGATGACATAATGTAAAATTACTAAAAAGATACAGAAAGTTCGAGTAGAAAACTTTCTGTATCTAAAGATTTTTTAATTATCTAATTAAAGCTCTTGGTTCAAGATAAGCTTCAAGTCCAATTGTTCCAAACTCTCTGCCTATTCCAGATTGTTTAAATCCGCCAAATGGTGCCATTGGATCATGTCCGATTGTGTTTACCTGAACGCGTCCGGCATTTATTTGTGATGCAACTCTATATGCTCTTTCTTCGTCCGCAGAGCTCACATAAGCTTGTAGTCCGTAAGTGGTGTCGTTGGCGATTTCAATAGCTTCTTCTTCTGTTTTATAAGTAATAATAGATAAAACCGGACCAAAAATTTCCTCTCTTGCAATTCGCATTTGGTTGTTTACATTTACAAAAACGGTAGGTTTTACAAAGTTCCCGTTTTCTAAACCTGTTGGTTTTCCTAATCCACCAACTAAAATTTCAGCACCTTCATTAATTCCAATTTGAATATAGTTCTGAACGCGTTCAAATTGTTTGTTGCTTACCATTGGTCCTACAGCCGTGTTTTCGTTTTTCGGATCGCCTACAATTGTTTTTGAGGCAATGTTTGAAATTAATGTTTTTACTTCGTCTAATTTATTTTCCTGAACTAATAAACGCGTTCCGGCAACACAGGCTTGTCCGCTGTTCATAAAAGCCGCGGCAACTGCCATCGGAATTGCTTTTGATAAATCGGCATCGTCTAAAATTATGTTTGGAGATTTTCCGCCAAGCTCCAATGTTACGCGTTTTAAATTGTCTACTGCTTCTTTGGCAATCATTTTACCTACAACAGTTGAGCCTGTAAATGAAATTTTAGAAATATCTGGATTACGGCTAATTTCTGCACCCACAATTTCGCCTAAACCATTAACAATGTTAAAAACTCCTTTTGGTAAGCCAGCTTCGTGAAAACATTCCAGAATTAATTGTGTTTGCTGTGCACTCATTTCGCTTGGTTTTATTACAGTTGTACATCCGGCAGCAATCGCAGTTGCTAATTTTCCGCATATAAAACCGTTACTTGAGTTCCAGGGGATGATAATTCCGACAACTCCAATTGGTGCCATCTGAACTTCAGATTGTCCCATTGTTTTGTTGAAAGAATAAGTGCCTAATAAGTTTATTGCCGAGTCAAAACTTTTCAAAATATAATCAAAGCTAACTGTCGCAAATTGAAAAGTGCCTCCATATTCTTCAATCATTACATCTATGAATTCTTGTTTTCTCTTTTTAATCGAAGCCTGCAAGTTTTGTAAATATTGAATACGTTCTGCTTTAGTTGTTAGGGAAAATGTTTTAAAAGCTGTTTTTGCTGCTTCGATCGCGTCAATAGTGTCTTCTTTATTTCCTAAAAGAACTTGTCCTAATTTTTCATTAGTTGTTGGGCTTATAAGGTCAAAATATTCAGTTCCTTTTGGTGTTACAAATTCACCATTGATATAAATCTTGTCAATTGTTTTCATGTTGTTTTTATTTATGATTTTTATATTTGACAAAGTTCCTCACAAATGCTTGTTTTAACTTTGCTGGAAAGCTCAAGTTAACTTTGTTATAAAGCTCATTTTTTTTGCATAAAAAAAGCTTCCCGATCGAGAAGCTTTTGGTGTAATTAACTAAAAGTAATGTTGCTTACATATATTTTGATTTAAACTTTAAAAGTTATTACAGGTCTTACCGCATGATTTACCAAGCCTTCGCTAATACTTCCGTTAAAAAAGTGTGCAAAACCGGTTCTTCCGTGCGTACACATTCCGATGATATCGGCATTGACGCTATTGGAGAAATTAATAATTCCTTTTTCAATATTAGTGTCATTGTAAATGTTGGTAGAATAATTTGTCAGGTTAAATTCAGAAATAAATTCACCCATTGCTTTTTGAATTGCATGAGTAGGTTTAAAGCTGTTTGGTGTACAGATTGTAACCAAATGTATTTTTGAATCAAAGAATTTGGTGAAATTCAAGAATTTTTCAAATGGTTTTTTTGTTTCCGAAGAAAAATCAGAAGCAAAAACAATATTAGCGGCATTAAAATTAGAAATATCTTTCTTGATGACTAAAACCGGAATTTCAGAATTTCGTACTACTTTTTCGGTATTCGATCCTATTAATAATTCTTCAATACCAGAAGAACCATGAGACCCCATTATTATCAAATCAATATCATACTCTTTGCTAACTTGTGAAATTCCGTGGGTAGGCTTGTCTAGTTTTACAATTTCAGTCACAGGAATTCCGTCCAAATAAGGTCTTGCGGATACTTCGTCCAGCATTTCGTTGGCTTTTTTCATAAAAAAGAGCGTTTCAGGAATGCTTACACCGCCCATAATGGCATCAGTTGTTTGGTGTGGTAATTCGAGCATATGTAAAATGACAATTTCAGAATCATTTTTTTTAGCAATTTGTGAAGCAACTTTTAAAGCATCTTCTGCGTGTTCTGAGAAGTCGGTAGGTACTAAAATTCGTTTCATAATTTTTTGGGTTAAATAGTATGAATATTCCGTTACATTTAATGCTACTATAAAGATAAGAAATATTTTAGAGCAATCTATTTATTTTGATTTATAAAAAAAACACTATATTTGCACTGTTATTTATTAAAATCTAAATAATGAGGGGACTAATTGTCCCCTCTTTTTATAAAATTATGACATTTAAAGAAAAAGTAAACAGATTAATTACGGAGGCTCTTTTAGAAAAGCCATCAATCTTTTTGATTGACCTGGCTGTTTCGGATGCTTTCAAAATTAGTGTAGGTTTAGACGGTGATAATGGAGTGGCGCTGCAGGATTGTATCGATATTAGTCGTGCAATTGAGAATAATCTGGATCGTGAAGAGCAGGATTTTTCGCTGGAAGTAGCATCAGTTGGAGTAGGTTCTCCTTTAAAATTAACAAGACAATACAAGAAAAATGTAGGTAGAACGTTGATTGTTACCACAAATACTGAAAAAATTGAAGCAGAATTAGTGGAAGCTAATGATGTTTTTATAATTTTGTCTTGGGAAGCGAGAGAACCGAAAAAAGTAGGAAAAGGAAAAGAAACAGTTCAAAAAGAGCAACAAATACCTTATACAGAAATTAAAGAGGCAATTGTTACAGTAACATTTTAATTAAAGAATTCGCATGGAAAATTTAGCATTAATCGATTCATTCTCAGAGTTTAAAGATAATAAACTTATTGATCGTGTAACGCTTATGGCAATTTTAGAAGACGTGTTTAGAAATGCATTAAAGAAAAAATACGGTTCTGATGATAACTTCGATATTATTATAAATCCTGATAAAGGAGATATGGAAATATGGAGAAGAAGAGTTATTGTTGCTGACGAAGATCTTGATTTTGAAAATGAAGAAATTACTTTGACAGAAGCAAGAATGATTGAAGCGGATTTTGAAATTGGTGAAGAAGTTTCTGAAGAAGTTAAACTGATTGATTTAGGAAGAAGAGCTATTTTGGCATTGCGTCAAAACTTAATATCTAAAATTCACGAACACGATAATACAAATCTTTACAAGCAATTTAAAGATATTATTGGAGATATTTATACTGCAGAGGTACACCACGTGCGCCCAAGAGTAGTAATTTTGGTTGATGATGAAGGAAATGAAATTGTGCTTCCAAAAGAAAAACAAATTCCATCTGACTTTTTCCGTAAAGGAGATAATGTACGTGGAATTATTGAAAGCGTTGAATTAAAAGGGAATAAGCCTCAAATTATCATGTCTAGAACTTCTGAGAAGTTTTTAGAAAAATTATTTGAACAAGAAATTCCAGAAGTATTCGACGGTTTAATTACAGTTAAAAACGTAGTTCGTATTCCTGGTGAAAAAGCAAAAGTAGCGGTAGATTCTTATGATGATAGAATTGACCCGGTTGGAGCTTGCGTAGGTATGAAAGGATCTCGTATTCATGGAATTGTTCGTGAGTTAGGAAATGAAAATATCGATGTAATCAACTATACAAACAATATTCAGTTGTTTATTACAAGAGCACTAAGCCCTGCAAAAGTTTCTTCTATCAAAATTGATGAAGAAAATAAAAGAGCGGAAGTTTTCTTGAAATTAGAAGAAGTTTCTAAGGCAATTGGTAGAGGTGGCCATAATATTAAATTGGCAGGTCAGCTTACAGGTTATGAATTAGATGTAATTCGTGAAGGAGACGTTGCCGGTACAGTTGCAGACGAAGATGATGTTGAATTAACAGAGTTTTCTGACGAAATTGAAGAATGGGTAATAGAAGAATTTGCTAAAATAGGTTTAGATACAGCAAAAAGTATCTTAAAACAAGAAGTAGAAGATTTAGTAAGAAGAACAGATTTAGAAGAGGAAACAATTCTAGACGTTATGAAAATACTAAAAGAAGAGTTTGATAGCTAGGCGATAGCTGAGTATTGGCTCTAACAACACAACGAAAAAGGTAATAATAAAAAGGTTATATGTCTGAAGAGAGAGTAATAAGAATAAACAAGGTTTTAAGGGAATTAAATATTTCGTTAGAAAGAGCTGTTGATTATCTAAAAGATAAGGGAATTGCTATTGATGCAAATCCAAATGCGAAAATTTCTGATAGCGAATTTAATATCCTACAAAGCCAATTTGCGGGCGATAAGGGGAATAAGGAAGCTTCTAAAGAGGTTGGAGAAGAGAAAAGAAAAGAAAAAGAAGCGTTACGTGTAGAGCGTGAGAAAGAAATTGAAGACAAACGCAGACAAGACGAGGAACGTCAAAAGCAACAGGAAATTATAAAAGCGAGAGCTGTTGTAACAGGACCTGTTCAAGTAGGTAAAATTGATTTAAATCCAAAGAAACCTGCTGCGGTTGCTCCGACTGAAGAGCCGGTAAAAGTTGAAGAACCAAAAGTGGTTGTTACTCCTCCTGTTCAAACAGAAAAACCTGTTCAGAAAGAAATTGTACAGCCTGAGCCTGTGGTTGCTCCTGTAGTTTCTGAAGAGAAAAAGGTAGAAAAACCTATTATTACAGAGAAAAAAGAAGTAAAAGCTGAGACTTCAAAAACAGCTCCGGAACCAGTTGTTTCAACTGATCCTTCTACTGCAGAAGAAGCTATTACTACTCAATATCAAAAATTATCAGGAACGACTCTTACTGGTCAGGTAATTGACTTGTCTCAATTCAATAAGCCTAAGAAAAAGAAAGAAGATCCGAAGATAACTCCAAATAAACCGGGAGCTCCAGGAGCTGGAAATAATAATAACGCTAACAAAAATAAGCGTAAAAGAATCGCTCCTAAACCAGGTACGCCGGGTGCGCCAAGACCTGCAACAGGTAATGCGCCGGGAACTCCAAATCCAAATAAAATTACGCCAAATACTGGTGGTGGAGGTTTTAATGCTAACAGAAGTGCAAGACCAGGTTTTGTAAAAGGAAATCGTCCTGCAATCGTAGCAAAAGTAGAGCCTACTGAAGAAGAAGTAAAAAACCAAATTAGAGAAACTCTTGAAAAACTTCAAGGTAAAGGAGGAAAATCTAAAGCGGCTAAATATAGAAGAGATAAAAGAGAAACACACCGTCAGAAATCTGATGATGAGCAAAGAGCACTTGACGAAGGAAGTAAAACTATTAAAGTTACAGAATTCGTTACTGTAGGTGAAATTGCAATCATGATGGATGTGCCGATTACTAAAGTAATTGGAACTTGTATGTCGCTTGGAATCATGGTAACCATGAACCAACGTCTAGATGCTGAAACATTAACTATTGTAGCTGACGAGTTTGGTTATGAAGTTGAGTTTATCACAGTAGATATTGAAGAAGCTATCGAGGTAGTTGAAGATAAAGAAGAAGATTTAGTGGCTCGTGCGCCAATTGTTACTGTAATGGGTCACGTCGATCACGGTAAAACATCTTTACTGGATTATATTCGTAAAGAAAATGTTATCGCTGGTGAATCTGGGGGTATTACGCAGCACATTGGGGCTTACGGAGTAACTTTAGATAATGGTCAAAAAATTGCATTTTTAGATACACCAGGTCACGAGGCGTTTACCGCGATGCGTGCACGTGGAGCTCAAGTTACCGATATCGCAATCATTGTAGTAGCAGCGGATGATGATATCATGCCACAAACAAAAGAGGCGATTTCTCACGCACAAGCTGCGGGAGTGCCAATTATATTTGCAATCAATAAAATTGATAAACCAAATGCGAATGTTGAGAAAATCAAAGAGCGTTTGGCGAGTATGAATTTACTTGTTGAAGACTGGGGAGGGAAAATTCAATCACATGATATTTCTGCAAAAGTTGGAACAGGTGTGAAAGAATTACTTGAAAAAGTTTTATTAGAAGCGGAAATACTTGATTTAAAATCTAATCCAAATAAAGCAGCGCAGGGAACTGTAGTAGAAGCATTTTTGGATAAAGGAAAAGGATATGTTTCAACTATATTAGTTCAACACGGAACATTAAAAGTTGGAGATTATATGTTAGCTGGTAAACACCACGGAAAAGTTAAAGCGATGCATGATGAGAGAGGGCATATTGTTTTAGAAGCAGGTCCTTCAACTCCAGTATCAGTTTTAGGTTTAGATGGTGCGGCAACAGCTGGTGATAAATTCAACGTTTTTGAAGACGAAAAAGAAGCAAAACAAATTGCATCTAAACGTTCTCAATTAATGCGAGAACAATCAGTACGTACACAAAGACATATTACATTAGACGAAATTGGTCGTCGTATTGCTCTAGGTCAGTTTAAAGAATTGAACGTAATTCTTAAAGGAGACGTGGATGGATCTGTTGAAGCATTATCAGATTCGTTCTCTAAACTATCTACAGAAGAAATTCAGATCAATATCATACATAAAGGTGTTGGAGCAATTACTGAAACTGACGTTATGTTGGCTTCTGCTTCTGATGCAATTATTATCGGATTTAATGTTCGTCCTGCAGGAAATGCGAGACAGCTTGCTGATAAAGAAGAAATCGATATCCGTTATTATTCTATTATCTATGCGGCTATTGACGACTTAAAAGATGCAATGGAAGGAATGTTAGCTCCTGAAATGAAAGAAGAAATTCTTGGAACTGCTGAAATTCGTGAGATCTTCAAAATTTCTAAAGTTGGTTCTATTGCAGGATGTATGGTAACTGATGGTAAGATTTTAAGATCTTCTAAAATTAGAGTTATTAGAGATGGAGTAGTGGTGCACACAGGTGAGCTTGTGGCCTTGAAACGTTTCAAAGACGATGTTAAAGAAGTGAGTAAAGGTTACGACTGTGGTATCCAAATAAAAGGATACAATGACATCGAAGAAAGAGATGTTATTGAAGCATATCATGAAGTTGCAATCAAGAAAAAATTGAAATAAAATTCAAGTTTATAACAAAAAAAGTCCCAATGAAAATTGGGACTTTTTTTGTTATGTCTCTTTTTGAAAATCTTTTTAGGAAAGTATATATTGAGGCTTAATTAATAAAACGCATAAGTTGTTCTTAAGTGGCTTGTGTGTTGTTTTAAATGGGCTTATTTGCTGGGTTTAATTAAAAACACACTTTTGTATCTTTTTTTAATTTCCCCTAAATTACGCTCAGCTTCTATTCTTGTTTTGAAATTGCCAACCATTACTTTGTAATTCGGTGTGTTGAAAATGATAGTGCCGTCAATATCGGTATATTCTCTTTTAAAGTCTGATAAGGTCTTTTTAGCTTCCTCGCTTTTCCCGCTAAATATTTGAATTTTATAAGTATCGTTTGTGCTTAATGTATTGTTAATTTTCCTCTTGTCATTAAGTAATTGCTCAAATTTGGGATCTTGGTTTAATGTTAAATTTTGGTCTTGAGCGTTAATGCTATATGTTAAGCTTAGCATTGTCAGTGTTAAGAAAACACTTTTAGAGGGAGTTAAAATTCTCATAATGTGATGGTTTTTATGCAAAAATAGTATTTAAAGTTTGAGTGTAAAATTTTAATTTTATTTAGAATTGATATAAATTGGTATTTAAGAGTATTTTAAGGTTTTGAGAATAACTCATAAGTCGTATTTTTGTGCAAGTTTTAAAAGAAGGTATATATTTTTAACTGGTTTATTACAGAAAAAATCATACCAAAAATTAGTAGATAATTATTATACTATATGAAAAAGGTGGGTAACCATAATTCGATCTCAAGAAAATTAATGCTTAGCTTATCGCTAACGCTGATTTTCTCCCTAACTTCATTTGCTCAAGATGCTGCAGCTCCTGCGGCACCTGCAGCTGCTGCTCCAGCCGCAACAGCGGGTGGTGATCCAGTAAAAGGGAAAGAACTTTTTAATGCAAATTGCGCTGCATGTCACAAATTAGATGCTAAATCAACAGGTCCTGCTTTAAGAGGAGTTGCGGCTAAGCATGAAATGGCTTGGATTTACAAGTGGGTGCACAACAGTTCTGAAGTAATTAAATCAGGAGACGCTGTTGCAGTTAAACTTTTTGAAGAAAATAATAAGTCTGTAATGACTTCTTTTCCTCAATTAGCAGAAGCTGATATTGATAATATCATTGCTTATACTTCTGAAGTAAAAGTAGACGCAGCTCCTGCGCCAGGTACAGCTACATTGCCAACTGGTGGTGTTCAAGAGGGAAGTGGAATCTCAAATAATATTATTTTAGGTGCTCTTGCTTTAGTAATGGCTATTTTGGTTGTCATGTTAATCATGGTAAACAAGGTTTTAACTAAAGTTGCAAATAAAAATGGTATTGAGGTTGCTCCTAGAGAAGCTAGAACGCCAATTTGGAAAGCTTTTGCTAAAAATCAATTTTTAGTATTGGTTACTTCTATCTTTTTGCTTTTGGCAAGTGGTTACTTTGTATATGCTTACTTAATGCAGGTTGGTGTAGATCAAAACTACGAACCAATTCAGCCAATTCATTATTCTCATAAAATTCACGCAGGAGATAACGAGATCAATTGTAAATATTGTCACTCAGCTTCACGTGTAAGTAAAACTGCTGGTATTCCTTCATTAAATGTTTGTATGAACTGTCATAAAAACATCTCTGAAGTTGCTGAAACTACAGCTACAGCTGAGTACAGCAAAGCTTTTTACGATGCTCAAATCCAGAAATTATATGATGCTGTTGGTTGGGATAAAACTAAACAAGCTTATACTGGAAAAACGCAGCCTGTAAAATGGGTTCGTATTCACAACTTGCCTGATTTTGTTTACTTCAATCACTCACAACACGTTTCTGTTGCTGGAATTGAATGTCAAACTTGTCACGGTCCAGTGCAGGAATTTGAAATCATGAAGCAATATTCTAAATTAACAATGGGATGGTGTATTGACTGCCATAGAAAAACTGATGTTAAGATGGAAGGAAATGCATATTATGATAAAATTCATGCTGAACTTTCTAAAAAATACGGTGTAGAAAAATTGACTGCAGCGCAAATGGGAGGTTTAGAATGCGGTAAATGCCACTATTAATCGAATTATTAAGATTTTAATATTTATATACAATGTCATCAAACAAAAAATACTGGAAAAGTGTTGAAGAACTAGAAAATAGTTCTATTGTTGAGGCGCTTAGAAATAACGAATTTGTTGAAGAAATTCCTACTGAAGAATTCTTAGGAAATGCAGATGCTTTAGCTTCATCTGGAACTTCACGTCGTGACTTTTTAAAGTACGTAGGGTTTAGTACTGCAGCGGTTACACTTGCTGCTTGCGAAGGTCCTGTTCACAAGTCTATCCCTTATGTGTTACAACCAGAACAAATCATTCCTGGAGTTGCAGATTATTATGCAACAACTGTTTTTGATGGTTTTGATTTTGCTAACCTTTTAGTAAAAACTCGTGAGGGTCGTCCAATTAAAATTGAAAACAATACTATTTCTGGAGCTAAGTTTGCAGCCAATGCAAGAATTCATGCGTCTATCTTATCATTATATGATAGTATGCGTTTGAAAGAACCTAAATTGGATGGAAAAAATAGCAGCTGGTCAGCTGTTGATTTAAAAATTAAATCAAGTGTAGCTGATGCAAAAGCAAAAGGCGGACAGATAGTATTATTAACAAATACTTTAGCAAGTCCATCTACAGAAAGATTAATTGCTGAATTTATCGCGAAAAACCCAAATGCAAAGCATGTTGTTTATGATGCAGTTTCGTCATCAGAAGCATTAGATGCATTTGAAGCAGCTTACGGTGAAAGAGCTTTAGTTGATTATGATTTTTCAAAAGCTTCTTTAATTGTTTCTGTTGGTGCTGATTTCTTAGGAGATTGGCAAGGTGGTGGATACGATAGTGGATATGCACAAGGACGTATTCCGCAAAACGGAAAAATGTCTCGTCACTTTCAGTTCGAATCAAACATGACATTATCTGGAGCTGCTGCTGACAAGCGTATTCCGATGAATACTGCTAATCAAAAGCAAGCTTTAGTTGAAATTTACAATATTATTGCAGGTGCTTCTGTTGGAACTTCTTTAGATGCTAAATTTAAAGCTGATGTAGTTAAAGCTGCTCAGCAATTAAAAGCAGCAGGTTCAAAAGGAGTTTTAGTATCTGGAATTGAAGATAAAAATGCTCAATTATTAGTTTTAGCTATTAATCAAATTTTAGCTAGTGAGTCTTTTAGTACTGTAGGAACAAGACAAATTAGAAAAGGTTCTAATGCAATTGTTGCACAGTTATTAAAAGATATGAATGCTGGAAGTGTTCATACTTTAATAATGAGTGGAGTTAATCCTGTTTATACATTAGCAGATTCTGCTTCTTTTGTATCAGGATTGAAAAAAGTGAAAACATCAGTTGCTTTTTCTTTAAAAGAAGACGAAACTGCATCAATTGTTACAGTTGCTGCTCCTGCGCCTCATTACTTAGAGTCTTGGGGAGATGTTGAGATCACTAAAGGAACTTATAGTTTAACACAGCCAACTATTCGTCCGATATTCAATACAAAACAATTTCAGGAAGTTTTATTATCATTAAACGGAGTTTCTGGATCTTTCTACGATTATCTTAAAGTTAGTTCTGCAGGTATAGTAGTAGGTTCTACATGGAACAAGGTTTTACATGATGGTGTATTTGTAATAGGTTCTACAGCTTTAACTGCTGGTTCTTTTGATCATGCTTCTGCAGCATCTGCAGTTTCAAAATCAAAATCAACAGGAGATTACGAGTTAGTATTATATACTAAAACGGGTATGGGTGATGGACAACAAGCAAATAACCCTTGGTTACAAGAGTTTCCAGATCCAATCACAAGAGTTTCTTGGGATAACTATGTTACAGTTTCTAATGCAGATGCTAAAAAACTTGGTTTATCTAACGAAATTGTTGCAAATGGTGGTTTAAATGGTAGTTATGTTACTATTACTACTGCTGACGGTGCTAAATTAGAAAATGTTCCAGTAATTGTTCAGCCAGGACAAGCAGTTGGTACAATTGGTTTAGCTGTTGGTTACGGTCGTAAAGCTGCTTTAAAAGAAGAAATGCAAGTAGGTTTAAATGCTTACGCTTTATATAAAAACTTTAATGGTGTTCAATCTGTTTCTTTAGCGAAAGCTGATGGAGTACATGAGTTTGCTTGTGTTCAAGGTCAGAAAACATTAATGGGTAGAGGAGATATTATTAAAGAAACTACTTTAGAGATCTTTAATACTAAAGATGCTGAACATTGGAACGAACAACCAAGGGTATCTTTAGATCACCAAGAAGTTGCTGCTACAACAGTAGATTTATGGGAGTCATTTGATCGTTCTACAGGACATCATTTTAACCTGTCTATTGACTTAAACGCTTGTACTGGATGTGGAGCATGTGTTATTGCTTGTCATGCAGAGAACAACGTTCCTGTTGTAGGTAAAGCAGAGGTAAGAAGAAGTCGTGATATGCACTGGTTGCGTATTGACAGATATTACTCTTCTGAAAGTACTTTTGCTGGAGATAACGAAAGAAAAGAAAATATTGCTGGTTTATCTAGTTCATTGTCTACATTTAACGAAATGGAAAAACCTGGGGACAATCCTCAAGTAGCTTTCCAACCGGTAATGTGTCAACACTGTAACCATGCACCATGTGAAACAGTTTGTCCTGTTGCTGCAACATCTCACGGTCGTGAAGGTCAAAACCACATGGCATACAATAGATGTGTAGGTACTCGTTACTGTGCAAACAACTGTCCGTATAAAGTACGTCGTTTCAACTGGTTCTTGTACAACAAAAACAGTGAATTTGACTATCACATGAATGATGATTTAGGTCGTATGGTATTAAATCCAGACGTAAATGTTCGTTCTCGTGGAGTTATGGAGAAATGTTCTATGTGTATTCAAATGACACAGGCTACAAAATTAAAAGCGAAAAATGAAGGACGTCCAGTTGCTGATGGAGAATTCCAAACAGCTTGTTCTAGCGCTTGTTCTTCTGGGGCAATGATATTTGGAGATGTTAATGATAAAGAAAGTAAAGTAGCTAAATTAGCTGCCGATGAAAGATCATACCACTTATTAGAACATGTTGGAACAAAACCTAATGTGGTTTACCATGTTAAAGTTAGAAATACGTAGTACAAAAAATTATTAATTAAGAAACAATATAAAGGATTATGTCGTCTCATTACGAAGCACCCATTAGAAAACCTTTAGTTATAGGTGATAAATCTTATCACGATGTAACAGTAGATGTAGCTGCTCCTGTTGAAGGACCTGCAAACAAGCAATGGTGGATTGTATTTTCTATTGCATTAATAGCCTTCCTTTGGGGATTAGGTTGTATTATTTACACCGTATCTACCGGTATCGGAACGTGGGGATTAAATAAAACAGTTGGTTGGGCTTGGGATATCACTAACTTCGTTTGGTGGGTTGGTATCGGTCACGCTGGAACATTAATTTCAGCGGTATTATTACTTTTCCGTCAACGTTGGAGAATGGCAATTAACCGTTCTGCAGAAGCTATGACTATCTTCTCGGTAGTTCAGGCAGGTTTATTCCCAATCATTCACATGGGACGTCCATGGTTAGCATACTGGGTTTTACCTATTCCAAATCAATTTGGATCTTTATGGGTAAACTTTAACTCACCATTGCTATGGGACGTATTCGCAATTTCAACTTATCTTTCAGTTTCATTGGTTTTCTGGTGGACTGGTTTATTACCTGACTTTGCAATGCTACGTGATAGAGCAATAACGCCTTTTAATAAAAGAGTATATTCTATCCTAAGTTTTGGATGGAGTGGTAGAGCAAAAGATTGGCAGCGTTTTGAAGAAGTATCTTTGGTTCTTGCTGGTTTAGCTACACCACTTGTACTTTCAGTACATACGATTGTATCTATGGACTTTGCTACTTCGGTAATTCCTGGATGGCATACAACAATCTTCCCTCCATACTTCGTTGCTGGAGCGGTATTCTCTGGATTTGCAATGGTAAACACTTTGTTGATCATCATGAGAAAAGTTTCTAACTTAGAAGCTTATATTACACTTCAACACATCGAATTAATGAATATCGTAATCATGATTACAGGTTCTATCGTTGGGGTTGCTTACATCACTGAGTTATTTGTAGCTTGGTATTCAGGTGTAGAGTATGAACAATATGCTTTCTTAAACAGAGCTACTGGACCTTACTGGTGGGCATATTGGTCAATGATGACTTGTAACGTTTTCTCTCCACAATTTATGTGGTTTAAAAAATTAAGAACAAGTATCATGTTTTCATTTATTATTTCGATTGTAGTAAACATCGGGATGTGGTTTGAAAGATTCGTAATTATTGTTACTTCTTTGCATAGAGATTATCTTCCGTCTTCTTGGACAATGTTCTCTCCAACTTTTGTTGATATTGGAATATTTATTGGGACGATTGGTTTCTTCTTCGTGTTGTTTTTATTATACTCTAGAACATTCCCTGTAATTGCTCAGGCAGAGGTAAAAACAATTTTGAAAGGAACTGGAGATAATTATATTAGAGAAAGAAAAGAAAATAAAAATTCACATCATGAGTAATAAAGTAATATACGCCATTTATAATGACGATGATGTTTTGATGAATGCTGTAAAATCAACTAGAGCAGCACATCATCATATCGAAGAAGTTTTTACTCCATTTCCTGTTCACGGTTTGGATAAAGCTATGGGATTGGCACCATCTAGATTAGCAATTTGTGCTTTCCTTTATGGTTGTGTTGGGATTTCTTTTGCAACTTTCATGATGAGTTATATTATGATTCATGACTGGCCACAAGATATCGGTGGAAAACCAAGTTTTAGTTTCATTCAGAATATGCCTTCTTTTGTGCCAATTATGTTTGAGATGACTGTATTTTTTGCTGCTCACTTAATGGTTATCACTTTTTATATGAGAAGTAGATTATGGCCATTTAAACAAGCTGAAAATCCTGATGTAAGAACAACAGATGACCACTTTTTAATGGAGGTTGCCGTAAACAATAACGAAGCAGAATTGATTTCTTTCTTCGAAGGTACAGGAGCAGTTGAAGTTAAAGTAATTGAAAAGAATTAATTGTAGCTATGAAAAGGATATATAAAATAACACTTTTAGTTGGTATAACGATTTTAGTTTCTTCTTGCCACAATAATTCGGCACCAAACTATCAGTACTTTCCTAATATGTATGAATCAGTAGGTTATGAACCTTACGCAGAGGCAAAAATATTTAAAGGAGGAAAAGAAGGACAGCTTCCTGTTGTAGGAACTATTAATAGAGGTTTTGAACCTTACGAATATGAAAATTCAACTGCGGGTTATGAGTTAGCAAAAGCCAATTCAAAATCACCTTTGGATTCTATAGAGAGAAATTCTGGAAAAGGAAAAGAACTTTTCGAAATTTACTGTATTAGTTGTCATGGTGCAGCTGGAAACGGTAAAGGTAAATTGGTTGAAAGAGAAAAATTTCTTGGAGTACCTAGCTACAAAGACAGAGATATCACAGAAGGAAGTATCTTTCATGTTGAGACTTATGGTTTAAATGCAATGGGTTCGCACGCAAATCAATTAAGTGCTCACGAACGTTGGTTAGTTGCTGACTATGTTCTGAAACTAAAAAGCCAATTATAATTGTTGAACAAAACTGATCGTAATAGATATGTATACATTTTCAAGTAAATTAAAAACTTTTTCTATCATCCTAATGGCTTTGGGTTTATTAGGGATTGGATATGGTTTTTTAAGTGCACCTAAAAATATTCAAGAAGTTGAAAAAATTCTAGAAGCAGATGGTCATGGATCTCATGGTGCTGCACATGGAGAAGCTGCTGAAGCTTCTCATACAACTGCAGAACATCATGAAGGTGCTGTAGCTTCTTATGAAGAACACAAAGGTGCCGAGCATGCAGAAGTAAGCGCTTCTAAGGAAAAAGAAGAGCATTTAAATCACGTATTGCACCAATTGCAAAATAAGCCTTGGTCTGCATTATATGTTGCTTGTATTTTCTTCTTGCTTCTTTCTATGGGAGTTTTAGCATTCTATGCTATTCAACATGTTGCGCAAGCAGGCTGGTCTCCAGTTTTGTTTAGAGTTATGCAGGGTATTACTGCTTACTTACCTGTTGGTTCTTTAATCTTTTTTATAATTTTAGTATTATGTGGACTTCATTTTAATCATATTTTTGTATGGTTAGGAGAAGGGGTTACAGACCCTAAAAATGCAAATTATGATGCTATCATTGCTGGTAAATCTGGATACTTAAACTTTCCTTTCTGGATTGTTAGAGCTGCAGTGTTTTTATTAGGGTGGAATTTATATAATTATGCTACTAGAAAAAATTGTTTAGCTCAAGATGATGCTAATGATGATTTAAATTATAAAAAGAATTTCAAACAAACTGCTGGATTTTTAGTGTTTTTCATAGTTTCTGAGTCTATTATGTCTTGGGATTGGATTATGTCATTTGATCCACACTGGTTCAGTACTTTATTTGGATGGTATGTATTTGCTTCTTTCTTTGTAAGTGGTATTACTGCTATTGCTTTAGTTACTGTATACTTAAAATCAAAAGGATATTTAGATTTCGTAAATACAAGCCACATTCACGATTTAGCTAAATTTATGTTCGGTATTAGTATTTTCTGGACTTACTTATGGTTCTCTCAATTTATGTTGATTTGGTATGCTAATATTCCGGAAGAGGTTACTTATTTTATAACAAGAATTCAATTATATAACCTTCCATTCTTTGGAGCTGTTGTTATGAACTTTGTTTTCCCTTTATTGATTTTAATTAATACTGATTTCAAACGTCTTAATTGGATTATTGTAATGGCTGGTGTTGTAATTTTATTAGGTCATTATGTTGATTTCTTTAATATGATTATGCCTGGTACTGTTGGAGATAAATGGTTTATTGGAGTTCCTGAAATTGCATCTATTCTTTTCTTCTTAGGTTTATTTATTTTTGTTGTATTTACTGCATTAACTAAAGCTCCTCTGTTAGCAAAAAGAAATCCTTTCATAGAAGAAAGTAAACATTTTCATTATTAATATTTAAAGAAATAAACAGATGACAAGTTTGTTGGTAATTATAGTTGTAGTTTTATTAGCAGTTGCATTATGGCAATTGACCAAGATATTTGATCTTACTCAAGTAGGATCTTCTTCGGACGATTCTCAAGTTGCATCAGATAATGATAATAATATTCAAGGATATGTTATGTTTGGCTTTTTAGCTTTCATATATATATTTACTATTTACGGTCTACTAAAATGGGGTAATTTAGCGCTTCATACTCCTGCTTCTGAGCATGGTCTTTTAGTAGATAGTTTAATGAATATTACTTGGGTTTTGATCTTCATAGTTCAATTTATTACTCAAGGTTTATTATATTGGTTTTCTTTTAAAAATAGAGGTAATAAAGATAGAAAAGCATTATTCTTTGCTGACAGTAATAAATTAGAAGCAATCTGGAGTATTATTCCATCTGTAGTTTTAGCTTGTTTGATTCTTTATGGATTGTACGCTTGGAACAACATTATGTTTGTTGATAAAGATGAAGATGTAATCGAAATTGAATTATATGCTCAGCAATTTAAATGGACGGCTAGATATGCTGGTCAAGATAATGTTTTAGGAAAAGCTAACGTTCGTTTAATTGAAGGTATCAATACTTTAGGAGTTGATATGTCAGATCCTAATGCGCAAGATGATATCGTAGTTTCTGAATTACATATTCCAAAAGGGAAAAAAATACATTTCAAAATGCGTTCTCAAGACGTTCTGCACTCAGCTTATATGCCTCACTTTAGAGCGCAGATGAACTGTGTTCCAGGTATGGTTACTGAATTTGCTTTCGTTCCAACTTACACAACTGCAGAATATAGAGAATTGCCATTTATGGTTGAAAAAGTTTCAAACATTAATAAACTTAGAGCAGAAAAAAGTGTTGAGTTAGTTGCTAAAGGTGGTACAGCTTTAGATCCTTATACTTTTGACTATTTATTATTATGTAACAAAATTTGTGGAGCTTCTCATTACAACATGCAAATGAAAGTAGTTGTAGATACTCCTGAAGATTATAAAAAATGGTTAAGCGAAAAAACTACTTTAGCTCAAGATATTAAAGCTGCAGCTGCTACTGAAAAACCAGCTGAAGAAGGTAAAGCTACTACTAAAGATAGTGCTGTACAAGATACTGTTAAAGCAGTTATTGACACTGTTAAAGCTGTTGTAGCTAAAGTTGCAATGAAATAATAATATTATTAAGAAAATTTAAAGTATACATATATGTCAGCAGAAGCACACGATCACGGACACGAACACGATCACGAGCACGAACATCACCATAAGGACACTTTCATTACCAAATATATATTTAGTATTGATCACAAAATGATTGCTAAACAATACTTAATTACAGGTATTGTTATGGGAATTATTGGTATTGCAATGTCTTTGCTTTTCAGAATGCAATTGGCATGGCCGGAAGAGTCTTTCAAAATCTTCAATGTTTTATTAGGAGACAAATTTGCACCTGATGGTGTAATGGCAAATGATATTTATCTGGCTTTAGTTACAATTCACGGTACCATAATGGTATTCTTTGTACTGACGGCCGGTTTGAGTGGAACGTTTAGTAACTTACTTATTCCGCTTCAAATTGGAGCTAGAGATATGGCTTCTGGGTTTATGAACATGATTTCATACTGGTTGTTTTTCTTATCTGCTGTAATTATGTTAAGTTCTTTATTTGTTGAAGCTGGACCAGCTTCTGCAGGTTGGACAATTTATCCTCCATTAAGTGCTTTACCACAAGCAATTCCAGGATCTGGAACAGGTATGACTTTATGGTTAGTTTCAATGGCTATTTTCATTGCATCTTCATTAATGGGATCTTTGAACTATATCGTTACTGTTATCAATTTAAGAACTAAAGGAATGTCTATGACTAGACTTCCTCTTACTATCTGGACATTTTTCGTAACAGCTATTATTGGTGTTATTTCATTCCCGGTATTATTATCTGCTGCGTTATTATTAATTTTTGATAGAAGTTTTGGTACTTCATTCTTCTTGTCTGATATTTATATAGCTGGAGAAGTTTTACATTACCAAGGTGGTTCTCCTGTATTGTTTGAACACTTATTTTGGTTCTTAGGTCACCCTGAGGTTTATATCGTAATCTTACCTGCAATGGGTCTGGTTTCTGAAATTATGGCTACGAACTCTCGTAAACCAATCTTTGGATACAGAGCGATGATTATGTCTGTTCTTGCAATTGCATTTTTATCTACAATTGTTTGGGGTCACCACATGTTTATTTCAGGTATGAATCCTTTCTTAGGATCTGTATTTACATTTACTACTTTATTAATTGCAATTCCATCTGCTGTAAAAGCATTTAACTGGATTACGACTTTATGGAAAGGTAACTTACAATTTAACCCTGCAATGTTATTTTCTATCGGAATGGTTTCTACTTTCATCACTGGAGGTTTAACAGGTATCATTTTAGGAGATAGTACTTTAGATATTAACGTTCACGATACTTACTTTGTAATTGCTCACTTTCACTTAGTAATGGGTATCTCTGCACTTTACGGAATGTTTGCTGGTATTTACCACTGGTTCCCTAAAATGTACGGAAGAATGTTAAATAAAAACTTAGGTTATATTCACTTCTGGGTAACAGCAGTTTGCGCTTACGGAGTTTTCTTCCCAATGCACTTTATTGGATTAGCTGGTTTACCAAGACGTTATTATACAAATACAAACTTCCCATTATTTGATGATTTACAAAATGTGAATGTTTTGATTACAACATTTGCTCTTGTTGGAGGTGCTTTCCAATTGGTATTCTTGTATAACTTCTTTAGCAGTATTTTCTACGGTAAAAAAGCAGTACAAAATCCATGGAGATCTACAACATTAGAGTGGACTACTCCAGTAGAACATATTCACGGTAACTGGCCAGGTGAAATCCCTCACGTATACCGTTGGCCGTATGACTACAGTAACCCGAATCACGATGTAGATTTTGTTCCTCAAAATGTACCAATGAAAGAAGGTGAAGAAGTTTTACACCACTAAAATATATTTAAAAGGCTGTCCAATTTGGACAGCCTTTTTTGCTTAGTTAAAATTCTTTCTGTACCACATTACTGTTTTACAAACTGATTACTTTGTATATCTTTGTAAAATGAATGAAAACTTAGATCCTACTACAAACGGATACAACTCAGAAGAATTAGATCTTGAAAAAAGACTTCGGCCTCTTTCATTTGATGATTTTGCAGGACAAGACCAAGTCTTAGAAAACTTAAAAGTATTTGTTGCTGCAGCGAATCAGCGTGGCGAGGCATTGGATCATGCTTTGTTTCATGGCCCTCCTGGATTAGGAAAAACTACTTTGGCTAATATCTTGGCTAATGAACTTCAAGTTGGAATAAAGATTACTTCTGGTCCTGTTCTTGATAAACCTGGCGATTTAGCTGGCTTACTTACCAATCTGGACGAAAGAGATGTTTTATTCATTGATGAAATTCACCGTTTAAGCCCTATCGTAGAAGAATATTTATATTCTGCAATGGAGGATTTTAAAATTGATATTATGATTGAATCTGGACCGAACGCAAGAACGGTGCAAATCAATTTAAATCCTTTTACCTTAATTGGAGCTACAACGCGATCAGGATTATTAACTGCACCTATGCGGGCTCGTTTTGGTATTTCTTCTCGTTTACAATATTATACTACTGAACTCTTAACGACAATTGTTGAGCGTAGTGCTTCTATATTAAAAATGCCAATTGCTCTTGACGCTGCTATTGAAATTGCAGGACGAAGCAGAGGTACACCTCGTATCGCAAATGCTTTATTGCGTAGAGTTCGTGATTTTGCACAAATTAAAGGAAATGGAACTATCGATTTAGAGATTGCTCGATATGCTTTAAAAGCATTAAATGTTGATGCACATGGTCTTGATGAAATGGATAATAAAATTTTGCTTACTATTATCAGTAAGTTTAAAGGAGGTCCGGTTGGACTTTCTACTTTAGCAACAGCTGTGAGTGAAAGTAGTGAAACTATTGAAGAAGTTTATGAACCTTTTTTAATTCAAGAAGGTTTTATTATGAGAACTCCTAGAGGTAGAGAAGTTACCGATAAAGCTTATAAACATTTAGGAAAAATAAACACAAATATTCAAGGCGGTTTATTCGAATAAGATATGAAACAATTAACCTTTTTTTTATTTCTGATTCACTTTTGCTCTTTAGCGCAAGCTAAAACGGTGCAACATCTTTCCTATGGAAAATCATCGCAACAAGTATTGGATCTTTATTTGCCTGATGGAAATTTAAATAATGCACCGGTAATAATATTACTTCATGGGGGAGCGTGGTCTATGGGTGGTTTAGAATATACAAGTAAACATGCACAAGATATTTCGAATCTTGGGTTTGTGGTAGCAAATGTAGATTATCGCTATGTAACAGATAAAATATCGGCTAAAGATTTATTATCTGATATTGATGATGCTGTAGGATATGTGTCTAATGTTTCAAACAAATATGGTTTTGCTAAAAGTGGTTATCATATTGTTGGAATTAGTGCAGGAGCACATTTAGCTTTGCTTTATGGTTACACTAAGAAAAACATGAAATCTATAACTGCTCTTTGTGCGCCATCAAGATTAGATTCTTTAGAATCACTAGATTTTATTAAAAAGAATGGACATATTGATATCATTGAAAAACTAGCGGGAGCAAAGCTGAATGAAAATGGAGACAATGCCGCATTTACCGCTATAAGTCCATTTAACAATATAACAAATACTCCAACATTATTGATACATGGAGATGCTGATCCGCTTGTAAATGTAAGCCAGTCTCAAAATCTCTATAAAGAATTAAAAAACAAGGGTATAGAGTCTAATTTGATTATTAGGCCAGGTAAAGGACATGATGTAGGAATGAATTCACCTGATACGGAAATTCAAAATATATCTGATATTGCCTCATGGGTTAAAAATCACAATAAATAGTTTGACTAATAAGGAAAAATACACGCAATTTATAAAAGCCGAATCTAAAAGACTCGGCTTTCTTTCTTGTGGTGTTTCTAAAGCTGGTTTTCTAGAGCAAGAAGCACCGAGACTTGAGAATTGGTTAAAGAATAATCGCAATGGCCAAATGGCATACATGGAAAACCATTTTGATAAACGTTTAGATCCAACATTATTAGTTGATGATGCTAAAAGTGTTGTATCTCTTCTGCTTAATTATTATCCTGATGTATCTCAAAATGATGAAAGTTTCAAGATCTCAAAATATGCTTATGGTCAGGATTATCACTTTGTAATTAAAGAAAAATTAAAAGAATTTCTGCATTCAATTCAGGAAAACATAGGTGATGTTTCTGGTCGCGCTTTTGTAGATTCTGCTCCAGTTTTAGATAAAGCTTGGGCTGCTAAAAGTGGTTTAGGATGGATTGGTAAAAATAGTAATCTCTTAACGCAGAAAGTGGGTTCTTTTTATTTTATTGCCGAACTTATTATAGACTTAGATTTAGAATATGATCATGCTGTAAGCGATCACTGCGGCTCCTGTACCGCATGTATTGATGCTTGTCCTACGCAAGCAATTGTTGCACCTTATGTTGTAGATGGAAGTAAATGTATTTCATATTACACCATCGAATTAAAAGAAAATATTCCTTACGATATGAAAGGAAAATTTGATGAATGGATGTTTGGCTGTGACACCTGCCAAGATGTCTGTCCTTGGAATCGTTTTTCTAAACCACATTCAGAACCGTTATTTAATCCAAATCCTGAAATACTTTCTTTTTCTAAAAAAGATTGGCTTGAAATTACCGAGGAAACTTTTCGAGTTGTCTTTAAAAATTCACCTATAAAAAGAACAAAATTCGAAGGCCTAAAACGTAATATTAATTTTTTAAAATAACATCAAATTAATGTTAATTTAATTTTAGTCTAATTGGTTGTATTTTAGTCTTTTGAGTTATTTTTACGGGTAATTTTCTCACGTGAAAACCCTTGTGTTTTTTGAATATTTGGCATTAAATTTTGTAAGAATTTAAGATGTCAATAATAATTTACCTCGTTTTAACACTTTTGTTGTTAAATGTCTATAGTTTTCGACTTCTAAAATGCTTTTTTGTCGTCAAAATGTGTTATTCAACGTTTTTATGGGTAGTTTATCGACTAATGTAGCTAGTTTTTAGGGCTTTGCATATTTTCGCTGCTCCAAAACTACTATTAACCTAAAACACATTTTGTGTCTTTGAACCTATCATGACTATGGTCCAAATGCTATGTAATTGTTATAAAAATCTTTTTAAGATTTTTATTGAATTTGCAAAATCCAATCCCATTATTTTTTCGTATTTCATCTATGAGCTGAAAACCGCATCAGGTTCGTCGGCTTTTGATATTTCTGTTCCACAAATCTCAGCTGTCTATGCGTAACATTACTTTTAATCGATCTAATTTTTTTAGATTAAACTTTCTTATTGCTTTTTTCTCACTAATCACTTTCAGTGCTTCTGCTCAATTTTATACCAAGCATTATATTGCGCCAGCTCCTTGGCAGTATTTTAATGATGCTAATGAAATTGTCATAGCGACAAATTCTACAAGCACAGTAAATATTGTTCTGTCTAAAAGTGATGGGACATTAGTAACTAACTTAACCGCAGTTAAAGGAACTCCCGCAGTATACAGATTTACTGGTGTACCAAATACAACTAAGGCATATGCTTTTAATACTGTTTTAAAAGGAGCAGGATTAATTGTTAAAGCTAGTGCTCCAGTAGCTATTAATTTAAGAAACGTTGCTTCTGATGCTTTAGCAGGTACTGATGTAGATAAAGATATTAAAGGAAATGCTGCATTGACAGGTTTTGGAGATGCAGGACTAGGAATAAGATTTAGGATAGGTTATTACAGGAATGGTTCTTTAGGAAACTTTGGGGGTTATGGAGATCAACGTCCTATTTATAGTATTATGGCTACTGCTGATAATACGACAATAAAAATTAATGGTATTGTTACAACTACATTAAATTCAGGTCAAAGTTATTTGTTTAAAGCAGATATTGGATCATTAGTTGAATCTTCGAATCCTGTTGTGATGAATACATGTGCGGCAATAGATACGCCGGATGGCTGTGGAGATAGTGCATATAATCAAGTTCCTCCAGAAGCTGTTTTAGGAACAGAATATTTTTTGGAAAGAGGAACTGGAAACAGTACAGCTGAACAAACTACCGTTGTGGCTACAAAAGACAATACAGTTGTAACAGTAGAGGGTTACTCTACTACCGGGACGCTTGTCTCTACCAATACTGTTACTTTGGCGCAAGCAGGAAATTTTTACACTTTTGTGAATGGTTCTACAAACACAAATTTTACAGCATCTCGTATTGTTGCAGATAAAAGAGTTGCTGTTTATTCAGGAACAGCTCAAGGCTGTGAGGTTGATATTTCAACTATTGCACCAGTATCCGAATGTGGAGGATCTAATTTTATTGAAACCGCAAAATTTAGAAATTATAATTCAGGAACATTAGATTATTTTGGATATATACTTCTAAGAAGTGCTACAGATGTTGTAACAGTAAATGGTACTAATATTGCAACCATATCTGGTGTTGGTGCCCGTTATCAAATAGGTACAAGTGGTTGGTATATAATAAATTTTAATAGTGTACAGATAGGAAGTCCAGATGTTCTTTCTATAGCGAGCAACTCTAAAATGACTGTTTCGATTGTACAACAGGCTGGGGGTTTCTCTATGGCAGGATTTTTCTCAAATTTTGCAGCGCAGCCCGAAGACCCAACTTTAACCTATATTTCAGGTGGAGGCTGTACAAATAATACAGCTGAATTAACAACACCAGCAGGTTTTGCACCATATCAATGGTATTATAACGGAGTTGCTATTACTGGAGCTAACTCAGCAACTTATACAGCTACTAAAACAGGAGCTTATTCAGTAGGCTCTACTTTAGTTTGTGGAACCCAAACTCAATCAAAACCTGTTAATGTAACATTATGTACAGATTTAGGAATTACAAAAACAGTAGATAATGCTGCACCTTGTTTAGGATCTAATGTAGAATTTACAGTTAAAGTAAGTAATTTAGGAGGTAATAATGTTTCGGGAGTTTCAGTAAATGATTTGCTTCCTTCTGGTTATACTTACGTTGGCTCAACACCATCAGTAGGAGTTTATGATTCAGGAACTGGTATCTGGACTATTGGTGACGTAGAAGCACAAACATCAATGACATTAAAAATTGTTGCTACAGTAAATTCATCTGGAAACTATACTAATACAGCATCGTTACCAAATGCAATAGATACTAATACAGCAAATAATTCAGCCAGTGCTGCAGTTACGCCAAAAGTGGCGAATCTAGTAGTTACAAATCCAGCGGCAGTTTGCTCTCCGTCAACTGTAGATTTAACAGTTCCGGCAATTACTTCAGGAAGTTCTTCAAATTTGACACTTTCATATTGGACAAATTCTAATGCATCGACTGCTTTGTCTTCGCCATCTTCAGTTTCTACAGCAGGTACTTATTATATAAAAGCAGTATCATCAGATGGATGTACTTTTATAAAACCAGTTGTTGTAACAGTTAATTTTCCATCAAGCAATAACACTATAGGTGGTGCCACTACCTGTGCAACAGGAAGTGTAACTTTGACTGCATCGGGGGGTAGTGGAACCTATTTATGGTCAACAGGAGATACATCTAAAACAATTACAGTAACTACTGATGGTAGTTATACAGTACAAAGAATAAGTTCTTCGGGTTGTGTAACTAGTGCATCAGCCCCAGCTGTGGTTACTTTTAAACCTGCAGCGCCAACAGCTTCATCTCAAACATTTTGTTCTTCTGAAAATAAAAAAGTTGGTGATTTAGTTGCTTCGGGAGTCGCTTTAAAATGGTATAATGCTTCAACAAACGGAACACAATATGCGGTAAATGCAACATTGGTTACAGGAACGTATTATGTAAGCCAGACCACAAATGGATGTGAAAGTTCAAGAACTTCAGTATCTGTAACAGTAAATTCTACATCTTCAGCACCTGTAGCATCAGCTCAGTCATTTTGTGCTGCTGATAATAAAAAAGTAAGCGACTTAAGTCCAAACGGACCAACATACAAATGGTACAATGCGTCATCAGGTGGCACTTTATATAACGGATCTGAGAATCTTGTATCTGGTAATTATTATGTAAGTCAGACAGCTAATAGTTGTGGAGAAAGCGCAAGAACCTTAGTTGTAGTAACTATTAATACAATTCCGGCAGCACCAACAGCTTCATCACAGGCATTTTGCTTTGCTGACGCTAAAAAAGTAAGTGATTTAACTGCCACAGGAACTAGTTTAAAATGGTATAATGCTTCAACAGCAGGAACCTTATACACAGGTACAGAAACCCTTACAACAGGAACTTATTATGTAAGTCAGAGTAATAGCTGTGGAGAAAGTACAAGAAGATCAGTTTCTGTTACAGTAAACAACACTGTTGCCCCAACTGCTTCTTCTCAATCATTTTGTGCTGCTGATAATAAAAAGGTTAGTGATCTAGCTGCGACAGGTACGGCTTTAAAATGGTATACAGCTAATACAGGCGGATCTCTTTATACAGGAACTGAGACATTATCTTCAGGTAATTATTATGTAAGTCAAACTCTAAATAGCTGCGAAAGTTTAAGAACTTTAGTATCAGTTACAGTAAACAATATAGCTGCACCAACAGCATCAGCGCAGACTTTTTGTTCTTCGGATAATAAAAAGGTAAGCGACCTGAGTCCAAACGGATCAGGATATAAATGGTATAATGCTTCTACAGGAGGTACCTTATATGGAGGGACAGAAACCCTTGCATCAGGAAATTATTATGTAAGTCAGACGCTAAATAGCTGCGAGAGTTCGAGAACTTTAGTAGCGGTAACAGTTAACCCAACTCCAGGACAGCCTACAATTACTGCAGGCGGTGCAACAACATTCTGTACAGGAGGAAGTGTAACTCTTACTTCAAGCAATGGCTATAACTATTTATGGTCAAATGGAGCTACTACACAGTCTATCACGGTAACAGCTTCAGGAAATTATAGTGTTCAGGTTAGTGAAGCTTCAGGATGTAAAAGTATATCTTCAGCTGTGACTGCAGTAACGGTTAACAGCATTCCATCAGCACCGACAGCTTCAGCGCAGACATTCTGCTCGGCTGATGCTAAAAAGGTAAGTGATCTTCTTCCATCAGGAACAGGAATCAAATGGTACAGCGCATCAACAGGCGGTACTTTATATGCAGGCACAGAGGTATTGGCTACAGGTACTTATTTTGTAAGCCAGACTACAAACGGATGCGAGAGCACAAGAACTTCAGTTAGTGTAACGGTGAATACTACGCCGTCAGCACCGGCGGCTTCGGCGCAGACATTCTGCTCGGCTGATGCTAAAAAGGTAAGTGATCTTCTTCCATCAGGAACAGGAATTAAATGGTACAGCGC
>NZ_SODM01000001.1 GCF_004368785.1 Flavobacterium sp. 270 | reverse complement strand
TAATGCTCGGATGGTGAAATTGGTAGACACGCTGGACTTAAAATCCAGTGAACAGCAATGTTCGTGCGGGTTCAAGTCCCGCTCTGAGTACTAAAACTTCAATTGGCTATGCTAATTGAAGTTTTTTTTTACAGCTTATTTTGATCAACATCGTGAATGAATTTAATTACACCATTCATAAAAACCTTTTGATCATCCCACATTGCTAAATGACTTCCGTTTGGACAGTAAAGAAATCTTCCTTTCTGAACTAATTTACTTTGTTCTTCCATTGCTTTTGGATCCATTGTGTCATATTTGGCACCAACCATAAGTGTTGGAATAGCAAGTTCGTGAAGACGTTTTTTAATATCCCATTTAGCTAAACGTCCGCTGATTCCAAACTCGCTTGGACCTTGCATTAAAGTATAAATTTCTCCATTTACATGTTTACTCGCTCGATTTAATCCGTCAGGCCATTCTTTTAATCTGCATAAATGTTCGTTATAGAAATTTGGAATCAATAATTCCATGTAACGTGGGTTTGCGAAATCTTTTTTAGCTTCTAAAGCTCTAATTTCTGATAAAATCTCTGGTTTCATTTGTTTAGCAAGTACTTCGTCAGCATATTTTCCATATTCTGGGGCGCTGGCAACCATATTTGCGACGATCAAGCCTTTTAAATTCTGTTGATGTTTTAGCGCATATTCCATAGCAAGTATTCCTCCCCAGGAATTTCCCAAAACATAAAAATTATTTTTATCTGCTCCAATTGCCTTTCTAACTTGTTCTACTTCATTTACAAAACGATCAATTGTCCATAACGAACTGTCTTTTGGCTGATCGCTGTAATAAGAACCAAGCTGGTCATATTCATAAAATTCAAACTCTTCACGCTGAAAAAATGTTTCAAAACATTCCATATATTCATGAGTCATTGCAGGTCCGCCATGCAATAGCAAAACTTTTATTTTTGGATTATTTCCAAATCGTTTTGTCCAGACTTTAAATTCTCCTATCGGAGTTTTTATAGGAATCAGTCTGACTCCCGCACTTTCTACTTTGTCTTTAGAATCATAAGTAAAATAGTTTGAAATTGTTGATGATTGAGTTTCGTTTTTACAGGAAACGGTAAAAATAAATACAAATACAATGAAAAAATAACGCATAGATTATCTATTTAGGTTTTCATAAAAATACAATTTTTACTTTAAAATAGATCCTAAATGTTTTATTTACAATGCGATATTGTTATAACTAATTATTCATCATAAAAAAATATAGATGTTTATTTTTAAAAATCATTATTTATAGTGATGTATAGAATTTACGTGTACCATAGTTTTGCGCTTTTGAATTAGTGTAAACATAGTATATCAGCATGGTAAATAATATCAGAAAATTAAATCATTTTCAAATTATTCTAGTCTTGTTTCTGTTTTTAAGAGCAGTTGTTTCTTATGGACAAAATGGTTGTCCGCAAGTATCAAAATCTATTTTAGATGGAGCAAACGGTTTTTCTGTTTCTGGGAAAACAGCTCAAGATGATTTGGGATATATGACTAAATCTGCTGGAGATATTAATGGAGACGGAATTCCAGATCTTATGATTGGAGCTCCAGGAGCCGATTTTGGTGGAACGTCAAACGTAGGTGAAATTTATGTGATTTTTGGGGGATCAGGTTTTTCATTTGATACTTTTGATGTTTCCACCTTAAACGGAACCAATGGATTTGTCATTAGGGGAGTTGCAGCAGAAGAAAAATTAGGTTCAATGCTCAGCACTGCCGGCGATTTTAATAATGATGGAATTGACGATATTATTATTGGTGATAATTTTGATCCGTCTTCAAAAGCAACTGCTATTGTTTTTTATGGAAAAAATACCGGTTTTCAGGCGTTATACAATCGTACTGATATAGATAATTCAAAAGGAGTATTTATTACTTTGGATGTCGCAACAGTAACTTCCGTTAAAGATGTAAGTTTTGCAGGAGACGTTAATCATGACGGAATTGATGATATTGTTATTACAGATAATATTAGCTATCTCGCAAATTATTATGTAGTTTTTGGTTCCGGCTCAATTGCTAATTTAAATACTTCTTCGTTAACAGGTCTTAATGGATTTACGGTTAAAGGATATACACAGCCATTATCAGGTTTAGACGCTACAGCAAGAAATGCTGGTGATATTAATAATGACGGAATCGATGATTTAATATTTGGCTGTCCTTCTTATGATGAGAGTACTGATTCAAATACAGGAAGAGTAATTGTTTTATTTGGGAAAAATCTAGTTTTTCCTTCACTTCTTCAAATCCAAACGTTGAGTCCATCAGATGGATTTATCATTACTAATACAGGTCAATATAATATTTTTGGAAAATCTGTTTCTGGTGCCGGCGATTTTAATCATGATGGAATTGATGATATTTTAATCGGGGCTCCTGGAAAACAGCTTAATGGTAATTATTCAGTTGGTGAAGCGTATGTGGTTTTTGGTAGAAATTTGTTTCCATCCACTTTTGCAATTGAAAGTCTAACAGCAAGTACAGGTGTTGTTTTTCAAGGCTCGAAAATTAGTGGTCAGTTCGGATTTAATGTTAATGATCTTGGTGATGTTAATAATGATGGTAAAGACGATATTGCAATTTCTTCTAAAAGAGGAATTAGCAATAATGGCGCTGTTTATGTTGTGTTTGGAGGTAATACCGCAACAGGAATAATCAATGAAAAATTAATATTAAAAACAGTCGGGTATCAGGTTTTTGATAGTTACGACAGTTACACAAACAATATCTTCGGATGTGATGTCGACGGAATTGGTGACTTTAATCAAGACGGAAAAAATGATTTTGTACTGGGATATATTAGAAATGCAGATCATGATTATGATAAAGGAAATGCCTATATTTTTTATGGTGAAACATTTGATCGTATTGATGCTGTAAAACCAACTATCGATTGTCCGGTAAATCAACAGCTCTTTGTCAATTCATCGCTTCCAGATTACGTTTCCTTCTTGCCTAATTTAATTGATAATTGTACTTACATTAATAATTTTGACTTAACAATTGTACAAAATCCACCTCAAGGAACTCTTTTTACAGCAGACACCAATGTTTCTATCACGGTAACAGATCTATCAGGAAATGTTTCAACATGTTCTTTTTTGGTAAAAGTTAAGGCACCGGTCGCTTCACCAACTTGCAAAACTTCAAGTTATTCCGTTGAAAATTTAGATGGTTCTAATGGGTTTGTAATTTATGGGGAAAATGGAAATGTAAACACAGGTTTTGCTGTTAATAAAGCTGGTGACGTCAATGGAGATGGATTAACTGATTTTATTGTTAGTGCCTCAGGAGCTTCATATCCATTTTCGGGAGCTTTTGGAAACACAAATGATATGATAAAAGGAAGCGTCTATGTTGTTTTTGGAAAAGCTTCTGGGTTTCCGCCAATTGTTGATTTAAAATACTTAAACGGAACAAATGGATTCAAAATTCGCGATAATATTGATCTCATAGCAGATGACCGCACAGGATACAAAACCGCTGGTACAGGAGATCTTAACGGTGACGGAATAGATGATTTTATGTTCAGTTCACCGACTAGAAAAGGCGCTACATGGGCAGTGGGGGCTGTTTATATAATATTTGGAAAAACGAGCGGATTTCCAGCTGAATTTTTACTAACAGACTTAAATGGTGCCAATGGTTTTACTTTTATGGGTTCAAATTATTATGAAACTTTAGGAGAAAGTATTGATACTATTGGCGATTTTAATAATGATGGTCATCCTGATATCGCAATTGCAGGTGCGGGTACTTTTAAAAAGGTATACATTATATATGGTAAAAATGGAAGCTTTCCAGCTCTAATGTTGGGGACAGATATAAATGGTACCAACGGATGTGTGATTACAAGTAATTCTGCCACAGATAAAGTAGCAAGATCTGCAGCAGGTTTAGGAGATATAAATGGAGACGGAATTCCCGATATTGCTATAGGGAATTATGAAGGGGTTAAGAATTATGTTATTTACGGACGTTCAGGATTTCCTGGTACTTTTGACGTAGCAAACTTAAACGGCAGTAATGGTTTTGTTGTACAGCATTCTTCAGAATCATTACAATACGGGCGTATAAGTAAAATTGGAGATATAAATCATGACGGATTTAATGATATTGCATTCAATAGAAATTTTATTCTTTTTGGATCTTCAGGTTTGCCTGCTTCTGTAGATTTAGCTAATCTTAACGGAACGAATGGATTTAAAATAAGTAACGGATTTTCGGGAGATAAATTTGGCAGCATTGGAGACTTTAATAACGACGGAATTGATGATTATGTTTTCTTAGACGGAGGTAATTCTGTTTGTGTTTTATACGGAAAAACGACCTGGACAAGTCCTTTTGATCTTAACACATTTACCGTAAAAGACGGCTTTAAAATAACCTTTAGCTATGCTTATAACAATGCAGTAAATTTTGCCGGCGATATCAATAATGATGGTTTTGATGATGTAATTATTGGAGCAAATAAATATTATTCTCCATTTGAATCTATAAAAGTAAACGAAGATCCTGGTAAAGCATATATTATATATGGAAAAGCCGTAATTCCAGACACAGAAAAACCGGTTATAACCAATTGCCCGACAAATAAAATATTAGCAATTGGAGACATAATTCCAGATTACAAAACAGCAATTACAGTAAAAGATAACTGCGACAATAATCCCATAAGAACTCAAACACCACTTCCTGGAACAGTTTACACAGGCGGGACACAAACCATAACATTAACAGCAACAGATGCAAGCACTAATTACCAAACTTGTAGTTTTACTATTTCAACTGCTGGCGACGTTGTGGCGCCCGTAATAACATGTCCGGGAGATCAATTATTGGCCTGCGGATCATTAATACCAGATTATTTTAGTTTACTAACTGTAACAGACGACACCGATACCAATATCGATGTTAAGCAATTTCCGGGTGCGGGTTCTACTTTTTTTGACGGAATGAAGATTGATTTTACAGCAAAAGATGATGCCGGAAACGAAAGCCATTGCAGTATTACAGTCCACGCATCGGGTGCAGATACAGAAGCGCCAACGTTTACCTGCCCAACAAATGTTACATTAAATTGCGGCGATTTAATTCCAAATTATGCCATAGATCCAATGATGAATCTGGCCGATAATTGCAACGAAAATGTTCATTACGAAATTACACCAGTGCCCGGAACTCCATTTTATGACGGAATTCAAATCAATATAAAATATACAGACGAATCTGGAAATTACGCCAATTGTAATTTTACAGTTCATAACGCGACTCCAGATCTTACAGCACCAGTAATAACTTGTGCAGGAGATCAAACTTTAGCTTGTGGCGCTCTTTTACCAGATTATAGAAACCTCATTTCTGCAACAGATAATTGTGCAGGAGCAGTAACAATAACCCAAAATCCTGTAGGCGGAAGTGCTTTTGTTCCAGGAATGACAGTAACCTTTACAGCCACAGATGTATCGACTAATTACTCCAATTGCAGTTTTATCGTAAATGCAGCTGTAGACAATATAAAACCAGTAATTGCCTGTATAGGAGACCAAACGCTTGCATGTGGCAATGCAATTCCAGATTATAGAACTTTAGTTACAGTAACAGACAATTGCGATGCTTCGCCAGTTCTAACTCAAAATCCGATTGTAGGAACTGCTTTTGTAGACGGAATGACGGTAACAATAACCGCTACAGATGCAACAGCAAATTATGCAACGTGTAGTTTTAAAGTTAACGCTTCCGCGGATGTTACAAAACCAGTAATTAGCTGTATTGGAGATCAGACATTATCTTGTGGCGCAGTAATTCCAGATTATAGAACTTTAGTTTCAGTAACAGACAATTGCGATGCTTCACCAATTATAACTCAAAATCCGATTGCAGGAACTGCTTTTACAGACGGAATGACCGTAACAATAACCGCAACAGACGCATCAACAAATTATGCAGTTTGTAATTTTAAAATTAACGCTTCCACGGATGTTACAAAACCAATAATTACCTGTATCGGAGATCAAACATTATCTTGTGGTGCAGTGATTCCAGATTACAGAACTTTAATTTCAGTAACAGACAATTGTGATGCTTCACCAATTCTAACGCAGAACCCAATTGCCGGAACTACTTTTACAAATGGAATGACCGTAACAATAACAGCTACAGACGCGTCAACAAATTATACAGATTGCAGTTTTAAAATTAACGCTTCCGCTGATGTTGTAAAGCCAGTCATTACTTGTATTGGAGATCAATCGCTTTCATGCGGCAATACAATTCCAGATTATAGAACTTTAGTTTCAGTAACAGACAATTGCGATGCTTCGCCAATTGTAACTCAAAATCCAATAGCAGGATCTGCTTTTACAGACGGAATGACCGTAACAATAACTGCTACAGATGCATCAGCAAACTATGAAACTTGTAGTTTTAAAGTTAACGCTTCCGCGGATGTTACAAAACCAGTAATTACCTGTATTGGAGATCAAACATTATCATGTGGAAGTACAATTCCAGATTACACAACATTAATTTCCGTAACAGACAATTGTGATGCAACACCAACTTTAACTCAAAATCCAATTCCGGGAACAGCACTTACAGACGGAATGACGATCACAATAACAGCAAAAGATGTTTCAAACAATAGTTCAATTTGCAGTTTTAAAGTAAACACCTCCGCAGATGTGACCGCGCCAGTACTCACTTGTATTGGGAATCAAATATTATCTTGTGGCAGTATAATACCAGATTATACGCCTTTAGTTACAGCTGTAGATAATTGCGATGCCAATCCGGTAATTACGCAAAGTCCAACTGCGGGAAGTGTTTTTGTTGACGGAATGACCGTAACAATCACAGCCAAAGACAACTCTAACAACAGTACACCATGCAGTTTTATAATTAACGCTTCCGCGGATGTTACAGCGCCGTCAATAACCTGTATTACAGATCAAAACCTGGCAATAGGTGCTGTATTACCAGATTATCGCACGTTGATAACCGTAACAGACAATTGCGATTCTAATTTAACCGTAACTCAAAATCCGGTTGCAGGATCATCAATTATTGACGGAATGAGCGTAACAATGAATACGGCAGACAACAGCGGAAATTCTGCTTCTTGTTCCTTTGTAATTCACGTTACCGCAGATACACAAGCGCCTGCATTTACCTGTATAACAGATCAATTACTTTCTTGTAATACCAAAGTAATTCCAGATTATACCAAAATGATTTTTGCGACAGACAATACAGATCCAAACCCAAAAATCATTCAAAATCCAGTTGCAGGAAGTACGTATCAGGAAGGAATGACAATAAAAATTACCGTTTCAGATAAATACAACAACAGTACCTTTTGCAATTTTCAGCTTAATACAAATCCAGTAATGGTCGATGCTGGCGATGATGAACAAATAACAGAAGGACAAACGGTACAACTTGAGGCAATTTCATTAGAAAAAGGCTCATACAAATGGATGCCAATTTTAGGATTAAACAATAGTAAAATCTCAAACCCAATTGCATCGCCTTTAGAAACCACAACATACACCGTAATTTTTAAAAATGAAGACGGCTGCGAAACCGAAGATTCAGTTACAATTAACGTATTGCCATTAGACAAAGACGAAACCAAATACGGTTTTTCGCCCAATAATGATGGCATAAACGATGTCTGGGAAATAGATGATATTACCCAATATCCAAACAATGAAGTGTTGATTTACAGCCGTTGGGGAGATTTGGTTTACCAAACTCAAGGTTACAATAATACAACCAATGTATTTAACGGAACTGCCAACAGAAGCAGAAATCTTGGAGCAAATCAGCTTCCGGAAGGAACTTATTTCTTTGAAATCCGTGTAAATCAGCCTCATCATTTTAAAAAACTCAAGGGATACCTTGTTTTAAAACGTTAATTCATGAAAAATAAAATAAATATCCTGACAGCTCTCATTATAATCATTTTTATCGATGGAGTTTACGGACAGCAGACACCCGTTTTTTCCAGTTACAATTACAATGCAGTATTAATAAATCCCGCACACGCAGGCTATTACGCAGACACAGATATTGCACTTACAACAAATGGATATTTTAATTCAGTAGAAGGAAGTCCGAAAAACTTTGATATATCTCTAAATACTTTAACCTGGTCAGAAAATGTAGGTTTGGCAGCCGGAATTTCTCATGACGAAATAGGAGTAACCAATACAACAAATTTCTTCGCTTCCTATTCGTATAAAATCTTTTACGATTCAGAATACAAATACGGAAAATGGTGGGCATACGATCCTAATGTTATTTCGTTTGGGGTAACCGCCGGAGCCATGATTTACAATGAAAACTTAACACAATTGAGTCTCGAAAACGATCCCGAATTTCAAGAAAATGTTCACAGTTTTACACCTACTTTTGGATTGGGATTTTTATACAACCGTGACAAAATATACTTTGGATTATCAGCGCCAAATGTATTGAGCACAACATTCAATAAAAAAAACAATACCAATTTAGAAAACGTTTATTACAGCTATTTCGGATATCGTGTATTTACAGATCGGTTTGAAGATGTTCTCATAAACCCAAGTATATTATTAAAATATACAGAAGGCGCGCCATTTCAGGCCGATTTTAATCTCTTAGTAAATTATAAAAACATACTCGAATTTGGAGGCGGTTACAGAACTTCAAAAACGATAAATTTTTTAGCCGGATTTCATTTATCAAACAATTTAAGAGTAATCTGCACTTACAATAAATCCTTAGACAATGTCGTAATTCCAGACACTGTTGGGTTAGTTTTAAATTACAGATTAGGAAATGGATTCGAATAAATCAATCGACCAAACCATTTTCAACAGCATATTTTACAAGGCCTGCCGTATTTTTTGCATTCAGTTTAGACAATAAATTACGGCGGTGCGTGTTTACCGTATTCAGACTGATGAAAGTTTTTTCGGCAATTTCAGCAGTATTAAATTCAAGCGCAATCAAAACCAAAATCTCCTTTTCGCGCGAACTCAATTCCGTTAAATTCGAAACCTGTTTTTCAATTTTAGAACTATTCAGAATATGCTTTTCTTCCAATTCTTCAGCAAAATAATTCTCGCCCGCAGCAATCGTATTTATCGCTTTCAACAATTCTGATTTTTCGGCATTTTTAAGTAAATAGCCATTTACACCAATTCGGATCAATCTCGAAATAAGCATCACGTTGCTGTGCGTGCTCACCACAAGTATTTTGACATTCGGATATTGTTTTTTTAGAATTTTACTCAGCTCAATACCATCCATTTCCGGCATGCTGATATCCAGAATAATAAAATCAACAACCCCTTTTTTTACAATTTCAAGCGCCTCAATTCCGTTTACTGCCTTGTCAACAATCGTAATATTAGGTTCCTGTTCCAACAGCGAAATAAGCCCCTGAAGAAACATCGTATGATCGTCGGCAATAAGAAGATTTATTTTATTCATCATTTATATTCATTAAAGAACAAATTTAAAAACTGCTTTTCAATTCATCAAGCTGTTCTTTCAAATCAATTCCTTTTCTATTATGTTTAGATTTTGGGGCTTTCTCTTCAACAGGAATTTCAATATTGGCAATCGTTCCTCTTCCCAGTTTAGAATCAATTAAAAAAGAACCATTCAGTTTATTAATTCTTGTTTCCAGATTAATAAAGCCAATTCCTTTGGTCTGATTATCAGCATCAAAACCAACGCCGTTATCTTCAAATAAAACATTCAAAATATTGTCAATCAGGTTTAATTGAACCTCAATTTCCGATGCCTTTGCGTGCTTAATAGTATTCGTAAGCAGTTCCTGAATAACCTTAAAAGTTTCAATTTGAATATCTTCATCCATCTCATTAATTTCCTTTTTAGGATAAGTTAAAAAAGTAATTTTAAGACGGCTCGCTTCACTAATATTATTCAAATATGATTCTAAAACCTCAGAAAATTTATTGTGGCTGAATTTCTTCGGAAGCAAAGTATGCGATAAATTTCGAACCTGCTGATACGTTTCGTCAAGTTGTAAACTAATCTTGTGGATATTCGGAAATTTAGAATCCGCCAAATGATTTAACTGCAATTTTATCGCCGCCAGATTACCGCCAATACTATCATGCAATTCCTGCGAAATACGTTCACGTTCCTTATCCTGACCGTCTACAGAAGCCTTAATAAGCATTAATTCCTGATCTTTCAGAATCCCGTCAATTTTTTGAGAACTGATCTCGACTTGTTTTATATTCAATAGACGCTGCGCCTTAAGACGTTTGTAATATTGAAAAAGAAGCCCAATTATCGGAATCAGAAAAATCAAGAAACCAAGAATTGTAAACATTCTCGTTTTCTTCTGTTGATTGATTTCTAACGCTTTTAACTGCTGATCTTTCTTTAAAAGAGAAATTTCATTTCGTTTTTTATTCGAAGCATTCTGAAACGACAAAATCGTATTTTCATTCGTTTTCTTCGAAATTTCCTCCTGAAGAAGCATATTTTTTATCGCCTCTTCCTGATTCTCCAAAGTCAGTTTTCTAGCCGCATTTTCAAACTGCAAAACCTCAATTTCCTTTTGTTTTTGAGCCGTTTGATATTTCACTTCAAGCTCATTAATTTCCTTTATTTTCTGAAGTTTATTGATAGAATCTTTAAGCTTAGAAGCCTTTCCAAAATAAGAATACGCGTTTTTATAATCCTCCTGCGCTACAGCTATCTTTTTTAATTCATCATAAAGATAAACCTGATTCTGCAGTAGACCAAAACTTACCGCTTTCTGCAAAGCCTCAGACAAAATAACTTTCGCTTCATTATATTTTTTAAGATCAATATAAACATCGCCAATATTCCCGCGTGCAATAATCGCGTTTTGGTTCAATTCATATTTATCAGCAATCACAACCGCTTCCTGATATGCTTTCAGCGCTTCCTGATTTTTATTTTGAAGTTGATAATTCGCGCCAAGCCCCATTAAAATAGCCGTTTTTCCTTGATAATTATTTGATTTATCGCAAAGTATTTTTCCTTTTTTATAATATAAATTGGCATTATCATATTCCTTCAATTCAGAATAAATATCACCAATATTAATGCAGCTTCCCAAAACAATTTCTTCATCTTCTTTATATTCAAGACATTGTTTAAATAATTTTAAAGCATTAGCATAATCGCCCAATCCGCTGTAAGCAACAGCCAGACCATGCGTATGCGTATAAAAAAGATTTTTTTCGTTGTATTTTTGAGAAACCTGAATCCCTTTAATATGCCATTTTTTGCTTTCATTCAGCAAACCTTTTTTCTTATAATTAATCGCAAGAATATTGTACCCCAAAGAAAAAAGCCTGTTTTTTAGCGAATCGTTGACAACCGTATTGAAACGTAAAGCCTGATTGGTAAAATAAATCGAAGAATCAATAACCGATCTTTTATTAAAATAATACGCCAGAAGCAAATCGGCACAAGCAATAGAACGATTATTTTTGGTAGATTTTAATAGAGAATGCGCTTTTTTATACGCCGTTTTTTCGTCGCCGTTATTATATAAAGAATACAGCGTTTTAATGTTTTTTTCTTCCCTGATTTCTGCAGGATTTTTGGCAATAAGAACCTTCTTTTTATTTTCAATCTGCGCCTGCATACCAAAAGATAAAAATAAGAACATCAATAAAAGAAGCGTTCTAAAACTGCCTGCCATAAGTTTGTTTTTGTACTCAAATAAAAAGCTGAGCAAAGTTAAAGTCTTGTAAATTTGGGATTTAAAAGAATCAAGTTTTTTAGCTTGAGGGGTTAAAAATACTACAAAAGTGTTAAAGTGATGTGTTTTTAATTAAGTTTTTTGAAAGAAGTTGTGATATAACGATTTCGATAAAACAATTTCAGGTTTCTAAATTGTCAAAATATACCTCATAAAAATTAAAGATTTCTTAAATTGATTTGAAATGATTTTAACTAGCTGTAAATTAGTTAGATAAATTAAATCAAAGGAATCATGAAAACAAAAATAATACTAGTCGCTTTATTGCTCGGATTTGCAATAACGACAAACGCGCAAAAGAAAATTGCAATTACAGAATTGCCACAACCCGCACAAGATTTTCTAAAAAAACATTTTAATAATGTGGCAGTAGAAACCGTAAAAAAAGATGCAGAACACGGCGAAAAAGGATACGAAGTAAAACTAAAAGACGGCACCGAAGTTGAATTCTGGAAAGACGGTTCGTACCGTGAAGTTGATGGCGGAGACAAGCCAATTCCCACGGCATTTATTCCGCAGGAGATAAAAGATTATGTAGCCAAAAATCATCCAAAAGAAAAAATTATACATATTGATTACGGGCATAAAGATCTGGATGTTGACCTAACCAATAATATTGATTTAGAGTTTACTAAAGATGGGAAAATCCTAAAAGACAAGAAAGACAAATAAGGAAAAAAGAAGCCAAATATCATCTTGTCGCAAAAAAGTTTATATTTACAGTTCCTATTATCTATTGCAATGGAAGAAAATAAACACGTAACGATTTACGATATTGCAGAAAGGCTGAATTTGGCTACATCTACGATTTCGAGAGCCTTAAAAGATCATCACACGATAAGTGATAAAACGATAAAAAAAGTAAAAAAAACTGCCGAAGAAATGGGATTTGTTCCCAACACTTTAGCAGCCGGTCTGCGCGGTAACAAAACCAAAACCATTGGTGTTTTAATTCCAACCGTAACACAGCCTTTTTTATCTTCCTTAATTAGCGGTATCGAAATTACAGCTCAAAAATCGGATTACACTGTCATTATTATGCAGTCGCATGACTCGTATTTTGAAGAAGTAAATATGGCTAAGTCCTTATACAGCAATCGTGTAAGTGGCGTAATTTGTTCACTGGCAATGGAGACCAGAGATACGGCGCATTTTCATCAGTTTTCAAATAATAATATTCCGCTTGTATTTGTAGACAGGGTTCCAAAAGATTACAACACGTTTAGAGTTGTTATTGATAATTATTCAGCAGGTTATAAAGCGACGAAACACCTTATCGAACAAGGTTGTATTAGAATTGCACACCTTACCGCCGGATCTGAATTAGGAAATTTGTACAGCGAAAGAAAAAGAGGTTACGTTCAAGCCTTAAAAGATCATAATCTTCCGGAAGACGAAGAATTAATCATCAACTTAAAATCAGTTACATACGAAGACGGTGTAATAGCAAGCAATCAATTATTTGATTTAGATCCTATTCCGGACGGACTTTTTGCGCCTGGAGATATTATCGCAGTAAGTGCCGTACAAACAGCAAAAAAACGCGGTATAAAAGTACCTGAAGAATTAAAAGTAATTGGTTTTAATAACGACCCGATTTCGCAAATCATAGATCCAAATCTTTCTACAATAACACACCCAGCCGAAAAAATGGGAAAAGCGGCGGCAGAAATTATCATCAAAAATCTGAAATCGGCTAAAAATGATGATGCCAAAGAAATTACTTTTTTAAATACAGAAGTACTCGCACGCGAATCTTCAAAAAAGTAAAATAGTATAACACAACAAATATATTCTTTATCATTTTTAATGTTTGAAGAATAAATACTTATGAGAATAATTACACTTCCAGACGAACTAAATTTAGAAAAATCACACCATGTTCAGGTTGTAGATTACTACAGTTCTAAAGAAATTCTGAAACAGCAGATTGTTCTAAATCAAAACATAATCAGCTTTCTTATCGAAGGAAAAAAAGAAGTTATTTTTGATAATAACGTCGTGTCTATAAATGCGTCCAGTTTTGTAATGATGAGATCAGGAAACAGTCTTATGACAGAAAGATTCTCTGAAACATCAAATTACAGAAGTGTGCTTTTGTTTTTTACCAATGAAATGGTTTTGAATTTCATTAGAAAAATGGAACCACAAAAAACCGAAACTGCAGAATATAAATCGGTACACGCTTTTGATTATGATGAATTTCTAACGCGTTTTGTAAACAGTCTCGTTGATATTTCTAAACTTTCAAAAGAGACTCAAAGAAAACTTTTAGAAGTTAAGTTTGATGAATTAATGCTGTATCTAACAGATAAATGGGGAACTGATTTTCTGTATTCTTTAATTGAAAAAAACGACAATACAGCGCAAAAATTCATTCGGACAATTGAAAAAAACAGTAGTCTGAGCAAGTTAACTTTAAAAGAACTCGCGTTTTTGTGCAATATGAGTGTGTCGACATTTAAAAGAGAATTTGAAAAACACTATTCAGAATCGCCGATAAAATGGTTTCAAAACAAAAGACTGGAACACGCTCATTATCTATTAAATCAGGAAATGAAACCTTCTGAAGTTTATTTTGAAATTGGTTACGAAAACTTATCCAGCTTTAGTCAGGCCTACAAAACCAAATACGGCGTTACGCCAAAGCAGCACGTAAAAGATTTGAACTTTTAGCAACACTTTTTGATCCTTTATCTAAACTTATTTTTTTGGTCTCAAATTTAAATTTGCTTTAAATTTAAAACCAGATAAAATGAAAAATGTAAGTTTAATTTTGATCGTGTCCTTGATTTTTTCAACTTCAATTTTTGGACAAAAAACATTTACACTAACCAGTAAAGATTTAGGAGGAGAAGCTTCTAAAATTAATGAATTTGGCGGATTTGGCTGTTCTGGAGACAATCAATCCCCAGAATTATTGTGGAAAAACGTTCCCGAAGGAACAAAAAGTTTTGCCATAACCATGTACGATCCAGATGCCCCAACAGGAAGCGGATTCTGGCACTGGGTAGTTTTTGATATTCCGGCAAACGTAAACGAGTTAGTTGCAAATGCAGGAACGGTAAAAAGCAATTTGATTCCCAAAGGTGCAGTACAAAGTATTACAGATTACGGAATAAAAGGTTACGGAGGCCCATGTCCGCCACAAGGACACGGATTTCATCAATATCTAATAACCGTTTACGCTTTAAAAACCGATAAGTTAGGAGTTGATGAAAATACAAATCCGGCAATTGTTGGTTTTAATTTGTGGAACCAGACTTTGGCAAAAGCCAGTATTGTTGCCTATTACAAAAGATAAAACACATAATTATTTTTTAATTGTTGGAATAAAAAGCAGGATGCATTTTAATGTATCCTGCTTTTTTTATAAAAATAAATGAGCTAAAATTTTTTTCTTCTAATACAATACTATATTTTTACGCAACCGATTGCAATTGTTGTTTTATTTTGAATAATGCAATTTTTTAGATAGAATTTTATTAAATAGTTTTGTCTAAATCTAAAACTTATGAAGATAAGAGAATGAAAATATTTCTGATTGATTTAAATTAAGTATGAAGAATAAAAGAAAGAATTTTTTATCATTGACGCTTTTAATGTTTATAATTTCCCTTACGGCATCGGCTCAAAAGGATTATAAATTATGGCTTCAATACGATAAAATTACAGACCATAATTTAAGAACAAAATACCTTTCTGAAATTCAGGGAATCGTTTCTTTTGGAAATTCTGAAACTACAGCTATTTCATCTAAAGAATTACAAACAGCTTTGACTGATATGGTTGGAACTACAATATCGGTTAAATCAAAATTAGATCAATCTTCCATAATTATTGGTTCGCAGACTTCTTTAAATTCAGAAATTTTAAAAGCGGCACAAATAGATTTTAATCAAATAAATGACGAAGGTTTTATTCTTAAATCCATTTCAATAAAAAACAGAAAACACATTTTAATCAGTGGGAAAAAAGACGTTGGGGTTTTGTACGGCGTTTATAGTTTTTTAAGATTGATCCAGACCAATAAATCCATTGAAAATTTAAATACAATCGATTCGCCAAAAACGAACATCAGAATATTAAATCATTGGGATAATCTGGACAGAACCGTAGAAAGAGGTTACGCGGGATTTTCGTTATGGAACTGGCAGAAACTTCCGGATTTTATAGACCAGCGTTATATTGATTACGCCAGAGCAAACGCTTCAATTGGAATTAACGGAACTGTTTTAACAAACGTAAATGCAAACGCGCTGATCCTGACACCACAATATTTAGAAAAAGTTGAGGCTTTAGCGAATGTTTTTAGACCTTACGGAATAAAAGTTTATCTAACAGCAAGATTTTCTGCGCCAATAGAAATTGGAGGTTTAAAAACCGCAGATCCAAAAGACGCAGACGTAATAAATTGGTGGAAAGAAAAAACGGCAGCAATCTACAAAAGAATCCCAGATTTTGGAGGTTTCTTGGTAAAAGCAAATTCTGAAGGGCAGCCCGGCCCGCAGAATTACAACAGAGATCACGTAGACGGAGCCAATATGCTTGCAGATGCTGTAGCGCCTTTTGGTGGCGTAATCATGTGGAGAGCGTTTGTATATTCTGAACACGATGCCAACGACCGCGCGAAACAAGCTTACGCAGAATTTCAGCCGTATGACGGAAAATTTAAAGAAAATGTAATCGTTCAGGTAAAAAATGGAGCGATTGATTTTCAGCCAAGAGAACCATTTCATCCGTTATTTGGAGCAATGCCAAAAACGCCTTTAATGATGGAATTTCAGATTACGCAGGAATATTTAGGTTTTAGCACGCATTTGGTTTTTCTTCCAAAATTATTTCAGGAAGTTTTAGAATCAGATACATTTCAAAGAGGAAAAGGTTCTACCGTTGCAAAAGTTATTGACGGTTCTTTATATAAAAATAAAATCACCGGAATTGCAGGTGTTGCTAACATTGGAAATGACATAAACTGGACGGGACATCCTTTTGCGCAAGCCAATTGGTACGGTTTCGGAAGACTGGCATGGAATCCGTATTTAGACGCAGAAACCATCGCAGATGAATGGTTAAAATGTACTTTTTCTACTGATGAAAATTTTATTCGACCAATAAAACAAATGATGATCGATTCACGCGAAGCAGTCGTTAACTACATGACACCTTTGGGTTTGCATCATATTATGGATACCGGACATCATTACGGCCCGGGACCGTGGGTAAGCAATTTATCAAGACCAGAATGGAATCCGGTATATTATCATAAAGCGGATAAAAACGGAATTGGTTTCGACAGATCTAAAACGGGAACAAATGCCGTGGCACAATATGCGCCCGAAGCAGCCCATATTTTTGATAACTTAGAAACTTGTCCAGAAAAAGATTTATTGTGGTTTCATCATGTTTCCTGGGATTATAAACTTAAAAACGGACATAACCTTTGGGACGGAATGGCGCTAAAATACCAAGAAGGGGTAAACCAAGTAAAAGCGATGCAGGAAACTTGGAACAAAACCGAAAAATATGTTGACAGCGAGCGTTTTAAAGAAGTGAAGATGCTGCTGAATATTCAATATCAAGAAGCAAAATGGTGGCGTGATGCGTGTTTGCTTTATTTTCAACAATTTTCAGGTAAAGAATTACCCTCAGGAGTAGAAAAACCAACGCAGACTTTAGAATATTTTCAATCTTTAAAATTTCCATTTGCACCGGGAAATTAATTATACAAATAAAATTATGAGTACAAAAACCGCAATTGTAACAGGAGGAAACTCAGGTTTGGGTTTTGCAACAGCAAAAAAATTTTGTGATAACGGAATCACAACTTACATTATAGGAAGATCAAAAGATAAAACAGAAGATGCTTGTAAAGAAATTGGAGCAAATGCAATTCCGGTGATATTTGATTTGAATGATTTGGCGGGAATTCCGGCTATGATTGCAAACTTAACTCAAAAAGGACCCATTGATATTTTGGTAAACAATGCTGGAATCAACATGAAAAAAGAAATTCCGGACGTAACCGATGAAGATTTTCTTTCGATAATTCATACCAATTTATTAAGCGTTTTTGCAGTAAGCAGAGAAGTGATTAAAAACATGAAAGAAAACGGGAGAGGCAGTATTGTAAACATCAGCTCGATGGCTTCACAATACGGAATCCCAAAAGTAATTGCGTATTCTGCGAGCAAAGGCGCTATCGAATCTATGACGCGCGCAATGGCAACAGAATTAGCACCAGCCGGAATTAGAGTAAATTGTGTTGCTCCGGGTTTTATCAAAACCAAAATGTCGGCGGCAGCTTTGGATAACGATCCCGAAAGAAAAAATAAAGTACTTTCGAGAACGCCAATGGGTTTTCTGGGAGAACCTTCGGATATTGCAGATGCAGTTTATTATTTTGCGTTAAGGGAATCAAAATATACTACAGGTACGGTTTTACCTGTTGATGGAGGAAACAGCATCGGTTTTTAATTGTAAAAATTAACGAAGAAAATTGCCCGTAAAGTAGCGAAGGCGCAAAGTTTTATTTATAAAGACTTAAAAGAAAACTTTGCGACTCTGCGCCTTTGCGAGATTAAAAAAAGAGTGAGTATGATAAAAATGCAGCAAACAATGCGTTGGTTCGGCCCAAACGACAGCGTAAATTTAATCGATATCAAACAAGCAGGAGCAACAGGAATTGTAACCGCTTTGCACCATATTCCCGTTGGAGAAATCTGGACGATTGAAGAAATAAAAACCAGACAGGAAACTATAAAAAATGCAGGTTTAGAATGGACAGTTGTAGAAAGTCTTCCCGTACACGAAGAAATAAAAAGAGCAGCCGGAAATTATCTGCAGTACATTGAAAATTATAAAATAAGTTTAAAAAACCTAGCCGAATGCGGGCTCAAAATTATCACATATAATTTTATGCCCATTTTAGACTGGGTTCGAACCGATCATAATTTTATCAATCCAGACGGGAGCAAAGCACTGTTATACAATCAGGAAGCGTTTACTTTTTTTGATGTTTTTTTATTGAAGAGACCCAACTCAGAAAATGATTATTCTGAAATTGAGAAACAAAAAGCACTGGAATTTGGCAATACACTTTCGGCTTCAGAAAAAGAACTGCTTTTTAAAAATGTATTATTAGGACTTCCGGGAAGTAAAATAAATTTTACGGCAGAACAAATTCTTTCTCTATTAGATAATTATGCCGAAATAGACAATGTAAAACTAAGAGAAAACCTGATTTATTTTTTAGCAGAAGTAGCTCCGGTTGCAGAAAGATTGGGTTCTAAGTTGGCGATTCATCCAGACGATCCGCCGTTTTCGGTTTTAGGATTACCGCGAATTGTTTCGACAGAAGAAGATATTAAGGCGATTTTTGAAGCTGTTCCGTTAAAAGCAAATGGACTTTGTTATTGCACCGGTTCGTTAAGCGCAGATCCAAACAATAATCTGGAGAAAATTATTGAGGATTGCGATGACAGAATTCATTTTTTGCACCTTAGAAATACCTTCCGCGAAAGCGAAACCATTTTTAGGGAATCAGAACATTTAAATGGAGACGCCAATATGGGAGCGATTGTAGAAAAATTGCTTTTATTGATGAATAAAACAAAAGTTAGCCTGCCAATGCGCCCGGATCACGGATTTCTGCATGCAGTTGATGAAGAAAAAGAAACCTATCCCGGATATTCTCTTGTTGGAAGATTAAAAGGTCTCGCCGAATTAAGAGGTTTAGAAATGGGAATTGCTTATAAATTGAATTTGTAAAGCATTTGTTTAAAGTTTTTTAATCTGACGAAAGTTTCTCGCAAAGACGCAGAGATGCAAAGTTTAATTAAAAAGACTTAAGAAAAACAGCTTTGCGACTCAGCGACTTTGCGAGATTAAATAAAAACGTTATCATTTTATTGATGTATTTAAAAAATAAAATAACCCACACAATTTTGTCGCTTTTTCTAATTGGATTAAGTACAAAATCGTACGCCATAAATCCAGATAAATATGTAGTAAATGAAGCTTCTGCCGAAAATTTTCCTTTGGCATCAAAAGGAAAAATAGCTTCGATTTTAGTTGATAATAATGATTTTTCCGGAGTTTTAAAAGTTGTAGGACATTTAGAAAATGATCTTTTTAAAGTAACCAATTTACATCTAAACCGAGTAAACAAAATTTCTGATACAGCAGATTTTGTTGTAATTATAGGAACTTTAGGAAAAAGTAAAATCATCGATCAATTGGCCAAAGAAGGTAAAATTGACGGAAACGAACTAAAAGGGAAATGGGAAAAATTTACCACACAAATTGTCAATAATCCATCAAAAGGAATCAAAAAAGCTTTGGTAATTGCAGGTTCAGATAAAAGAGGAACGATTTACGGTATCTATGATTTGTCTAATCAAATTGGGGTTTCGCCTTGGTACTTCTGGGCCGATGTTCCCGTTAAAAAACAATCAGAATTGCATGTTTTACCCGGAATTCATTCGCAGGGAGAACCAAAAGTAAAATACCGCGGCATTTTTATCAATGACGAAGCGCCGGCTTTGTCAGGTTGGGCATTTGAAAAATACGGCGGATTTAATGCTAAATTTTACGATACCGTTTTTGAGTTAATCTTAAGAATGAAAGGCAATTATTTGTGGCCGTCAATGTGGGGAAGAATGTTTTATGTTGATGATCCAAAAAATGCAGATTTAGCAGACGAATACGGAATTGTAATGGGAACTTCGCATCATGAACCGCTAGCCAGAGCGCACGCCGAATGGGCAAATTTTGGTAAAGGAAAATGGGATTTTAATACCAATGCAGAAAATCTAAAAGCGTTCTGGAAACAAGGTATTGAAAGAATGGGGAACAAAGAAACCCTCGTAACCGTAGGAATGCGCGGCGATGGCGACGAACCTATGACGCAGGGCACTGCAATTGAGCTTCTGGAAAATATTGTAAAAACGCAACGAAATATAATTGCAGAAGTAACCAAAAAACCTGCCGAAGAAACGCCTCAAATGTGGGCGCTTTACAAAGAAGTTCAGGATTATTACGACAAAGGAATGCGTGTTCCGGACGATATAACGCTGTTATTGTGCGATGACAATTGGGGGAATATCCGTAAACTGCCAGAACTCGATGCAAAACCAAGAAAAGGCGGTTACGGAATTTATTACCATTACGATTATGTGGGTGGTCCGCGAAATTATAAATGGATAAACACCAACCAAATTGAGCGTACTTGGGAACAAATGGATTTGGCGTATCAACACGGTGTAGATAAAATCTGGATTGTAAATGTTGGCGACATCAAACCAATGGAATTTCCAACGGAATTTTTTCTGGATTTGGCTTGGAATCCGGAAAAATGGAATGCCAATAATTTAGAGCAATATTACACACAATGGGCAACGGAGAATTTTGATAAAGAAAATGCACCAGAAATTGCTCAAATCATAAAATTCTACACCAAATACAATGCACGAAGAAAACCAGAATTGCTGGATGCAAAAACATACAGTTTAGTTAATTATAACGAATGGGATAATGTCATTGCTGATTATAAAAAATTGGTTGAAAAAGCGAATTCAGTCAATGAAAAATTAAAACCAGAGTATAAAGATGCTTATTATCAATTGGTTTTGTTTCCGGTTTTGGCGAGTTCAAACTTAAATGAACTTTACGCAGCAACAGCAAAAAACCAGCTTTACGCAAAACAGGGAAGAAATGAAGCAAATGTATATGCAGAAAAAGTAAAAGAATTATTTGTAAAAGACAGTCTTCTTACGAATGATTTTCACACCAAATTGTCTGGCGGAAAGTGGAACCATATGATGGCGCAGACGCATATTGGTTACACCAATTGGCAGGAACCAAAAACAAATGTAATTCCGAATACGAAGCGTGTTTTTTATGATACCGCAGTAAATCCGGCAATTGCTATTGATGGAACTGAAGAAATTTTTGATTCAAATAATAAAAAAACAATTGTATTGTCAAGTTTTAATTCTCTTGAAAATAAAGCATCTTACATTGATTTGATTAATCGCGGTGTAAAAAATTTTAGTTTTAAAATTACTCCTGAAAATAATTGGATTTTACTTTCTATAACTAAAGGAACAATACATGCTCAAGAAAGAATTAGTGTAAATATTGATTGGAAAAAAGCGCCGAAAGGAATAACAAAAAGCCATTTTACAGTTTTTGCAGAAGACCAAAAGTTTAATGTTGAGGTAAATGCTAATAATATTGATCCAAGTAAAGTACAAGGTTTTGTAGAAAATAACGGCTGCATTTCTATAGAAGCTAAAAATTATTCTAAAGCTATAAATGGAGATATTATTCAATGGACGGTAATTCCAAATCTCGGAAAAACAGATTCGGGTGTAACTTTAAAACCTTCCAATCATAAAAGTATTGAAGTAACAGAAAGTTCGCCAAGATTAGAATATGATGTACATTTCTTTAGCACAGGAAAAGTAAAAGTTCATGCTTATTTTTCGCCAACGATCAATTTTTCAATCGGAGACGGATTAAAATACGGTGTTGCTTTTGATGCAGAAAAACCGCAGATTATGAATATCAACGCTGATAATTGTGAAAATAATTGGGGAAAATCAGTTTCAGATAATATTAAAATTACAACCTCTTTGCATACCATTGAAAAATCGGGAAATCATGTTTTGAAAATCTTTGGCGTTGATCCGGCTTTAGTACTTCAAAAAATTGTAATCGAAACGGAAACAGGTGAATTGAAGGAATCGTATTTGGGACCACCGGAGAGTTTTAAGAAATAATATAATGCAAAGTGTAATTGCGAGACACAAAGTTTGTCACGCAATGTTAGTGAGAATGCTTCGTTCCTCGCAATGACAAAACTATTAACTATCAACCAAAAATAATAAAGTAATGAAATCAATAAACCAATATCTACTGCTCTTATCCATTGTGGTTATAAGCAGTTGTAATGCTCAGAAAAAAGAAAATACAGCATCCTTAGAAAATAGCTTTAAAAAAGATTTCTATATCGGAACGGCTTTAAATGCAGACCAAATCGAAGAAAAAAATGCCAAAGAAGATTCTTTAATCAAAAAAGAATTTAACGCAATTACGGCAGAAAATATCATGAAATCCATGTTTGTGCATCCGGCAAAAGACAAATACGATTTTACGCTAACGGATAAATATGTGGCGTACGGTCAGAAAAACAAAATGTTCATTCACGGACATACTTTAATTTGGCACAGTCAGCTCGCGCCTTGGATGGCAGAAATTAAAGACAGCACCGAAATGAAAGCCTTTATGAAAGATCATATTACAACGATTGTTTCTAAATACAAAGGCAGAATTAATTCTTGGGATGTTGTAAATGAAGCTTTAAACGAAGACGGAACTTTACGTAAATCGGTTTTCCTGAATACGCTTGGCGAAAGTTATCTTGCAGATGCTTTTAAATTGGCAGCAAAAGCAGATCCAAAAGTCGATTTATATTACAACGATTACAACATTTGCGAACCTGCAAAAAGAGAAGGTGTAATTAAATTAGTCAAAAAAATCAAAGAAAGCGGCGGAAAGATTGACGGTGTTGGTATTCAGGGACATTGGAGATTAGAAAGTCCAACATTAGAAGAAATCGAAAAAAGTATTTTGGCATATTCTGCATTGGGTCTTAAAGTTGCTTTTACAGAATTGGATATTACAGTTTTGCCAAATCCGTGGGATTTAAAAGGAGCAGATGTAAACCAGAATTTTGAAGGAAGCGCTGCAATGAATCCTTATCCGGAAACGCTTCCAGATGCTGTTCAGGTAAAACTAGCAGAACGTTATGCTTCGATTTTTAAATTGTTCCTAAAGCATAAAGACAAAATTAGCCGCGTAACTTTTTGGGGAGTTCATGACGGACAATCCTGGCTAAACGACTGGCCGATAAAAGGAAGAACAAATTATCCTTTATTGTTTGATAAAAACCTAAAGCATAAGAAAGCTTACGATAGTGTTTTGCAGCTAAAAGCGCCAAAATCTAAAAAAACGAAGAACAGTATTGAACAGTTAAATTCAATAAAACAATAAAATTTTAGCATAAACAATAATCTAATTTATTAACTATTCAACAATCGGTTGTTTTTATATTTATTATTGAAATAAAGTAATATAAATTTGTGTAATATGTTTTTTTATATACTTTTACACAACCGATTGTTTTGATTTGCAATTGGCTTTCCCGCAAGGTTTTCAAAACCTTGTAGGTATAAGTTTAACATAAAGATTTTAAAAATTAGACAGATAAAAAATAAACCTACAAGGTTTTGAAAACCTTGCAGGAGCTAACACGAAATATAAAAATAAAAACCACTTTTGCTTAAATAAACCAATATTAACTACCAACCAATGAATGACATTTCTCAAAAATTATCCATCAAAGAAAAAATTGGGTACAGCTTAGGCGACTTAGCGGCAAATTTAGTTTTCCAGACTTTGATGACATATCTGGCTTATTTTTATACTGATATTTATGGATTATCTCCAACAGATTCTTCCATAATAATGTTAGTTGTTGGCTTAATTGCGGCTTTTATTTTTAATCCGATTATTGGGGTTTTAGCAGACAGAACCAGTACCAAATGGGGAAAATTCAGACCTTGGATTTTAGTTACAGCTGTTCCTTTGGGCTGCGTTGCGTTATTGGCTTTTTCTACGCCAGACTTCTCTTATCAAGGCAAAGTAATCTATGCTGTAGTAACTTACACCTTATTATTGCTTTTTTATGCCAGTAACAATTTGCCCTATTCGGCGCTTAGCGGCGTAATTACGGGCGATATGGGCGAGAGAAACAGTATGTCATCTTACCGTTTTGTGGCGGTTATGTTTGCGCAGTTTTTTGTTCAGGTTTTTATGTTAGGCATTATCAAAAGTGCCGGAAACGGAGACAAAGCAGTTGGTATAGAGAAAGTAATGACGGTTTTGGCCATCGTGGGAACAATCATGCTTTTAATCACATTTTTAACTACCAAAGAACGTATTATTCCAAAACCAGAGCAAAAATCAAGCATCAAAGAAGATTTGAGAGATTTGATGAAAAACAAACCGTGGATCATCATGCTTACATTGACAACATTGGTATTTATTACTTTGGCAATGAAAGGCGGTTCTTATGTGTATTATTTTGAAAATTACGTAAACAAAGAAGAATTGGCGCTGTTTATTCAGCCCATTTTAGATTTCTTGTCCAATATCGGATTAAATCATTTTGGTAATGATCCCGTTTCTGCAGGTTTCGGATTGTTTAATGCAGGCGGTATTATTTTTATGATTGTCGGCATTACGTTGTCTAAAAACCTTGCCGATAAATACGGAAAAAGAAACATATTCGGGATTTTTCTATTTGTTTCTACCTTGTTTATTCTTGGATTTTATTTCTTACCTCCGGGTGATATTCTTATCATATTTCTTTCTCAAATCCTTCACGGATTTTTCTACGGAATTACAATTCCAATTCTTTGGGCCATGATTGCAGATGTTGCCGATTATTCGGAATGGTTGAATAACCGCCGCGCTACCGCTATTATATTTTCGGCTATGATGGTGGGTTTAAAAGCGGGTTTAAGTATTGGCGGTGCCTTAACAACATTGTTTTTAGGGTCATTTCATTACGTTCCAAATTCGCTGACACAGACTGATACAGCCATAAACGGAATCAAATTATTAGTAAGTGTTTTTCCGGCAATTCCATTTTTAATAGGATGCGGTTTGTTGTGTTTCTATAAAATCGATAAGAAAATGGAAGTACAGATAGAAGCAGAGCTTAAACAAAGAAGAAGTTAATTATTAATTAAAAACATAAAATTATCAGTATGCCTGAAGATAGCATTGAACAAATTAATTTTGAGCAGATAAACGAAAACGCGATTTCGCAGCCTTTAGTTTCTCACATATACACAGCAGATCCGTCGGCGCATGTATTCAACGGTAAAATATATATTTATCCTTCGCACGATGTAGATGCAGGAATTCCGTTTAACGATAATGGCGATCATTTCGGAATGGAAGATTATCACGTTTTTTCGATGGAAAGCATCGATTCAATCGCGGTTGATAACGGAGTTGCGCTGCATGTAGATGATGTTGCCTGGGCAGAAAAGCAAATGTGGGCGCCAGATGCAGCCTGCAAAAACGGAAAGTATTATTTGTATTTCCCTGCAAAACGTGCCAACGGAATTTTTCAGATTGGCGTTGCCGTAAGCAATTCTCCAGTTGGGCCTTTTAAGCCAGAAGCAGAAGCAATAAAAGGAAGTTATAGTATAGATCCCGCTGTTTTTGAAGACGAAGACGGAAAGCATTATATTTATTATGGAGGAATCTGGGGCGGTCAGCTTCAGAAGTATAGAAATAATAAATACGATCAGGACAACGAAGAACCTGCCGGAAAAGAACCAGCATTGGGGCCAATTGTGGCAAGACTTACAGAAAACATGTTAGAGTTTGACGAAGCGCCAAAAGAAATTAAAATTCTGGATGAAAACGGCGAAGTTATAACAGCTGGAGATAATGATCGTCGTTTCTTTGAAGCTTCATGGGTACATAAATTCAACGGAAAATATTATTTCTCTTATTCGACAGGCGACACGCATTTTATTTGTTATGCAACTGGAGATAATCCTTACGGACCATTTGTGTATCAAGGCAGAATTTTAAATCCTGTAGTGGGCTGGACTTCACATCATTCAATTTGTAAAGTTGATAATGAATGGTATTTATTTTACCATGATTCAAGTTTGTCAAAAGGAGTTACGCACTTAAGAAGCATGAAAGTAACGAGACTCGAACATTTAGCAGACGGTTCGATTGTAACTATTGATCCTTACGGGATTAGAAGAGCGATCGATTGATTTGAGGAAACGAACACCCAGTTTGTCATTTCGACGAAAGGAGAAATCACACGCGGGATTCCGGCATTTGTGGTTACGAATGCGATTTCTCCTTTCGTCGAAATGACAAGATTGTCGAAAATCATATTATAACATTCAAAAAAGATAACATTATTTAACCAAAACTATTTTTTTTATTGGATAAAAGCGGCTAGTTTAGCATACCAGAACAGAACAGTATGCAAAACGAAAATCAGGAAAAATTTGTCTTTGTTATTAACCATGAAAGTGACATTCCAAAATACCAGCAATTGGTAAATGGAATTACTAATGCAATAGCAGAGAACATATTACAAAAAGGAGAATTACTGCCGTCGGTAAATAGTATTTGTAAAACAAATCAGTTATCAAGAGATACAGTTTTTAAAGCTTATTCGATATTAAAAGACCAGAACGTCATTGATTCTGTACCCAATAAAGGATATTATGTTTCGGGCGAAACCAGAAAAGTGCTTTTGGTATTAGATACATTCAAGGCTTATAAAGAGGTTTTGTACCACTCTTTTGTAAATAATTTAGCAGATAATGTCATTACAGATGTGCAGTTTCATCATTATAATATTGATGTTTTTAAAACCATCATCAATAACAGCGTTGGGAAGTATTACAAATATGTGGTCATGAATTTTGACCACAAAGAAATCATCCCAACATTGTCGGCAATATCAAACGATAAATTGCTTTTGATCGATTGGAACACACATTCAAAAAAAGAAAATAATTACATTTTTCAGGATTTTGGAAAAGCGTTTTACGAGTCTTTGATACCAGCGGTAGATTTGTTTAGAAAGTATAAAAATATACAATTTGTATATCCGAACTATACCAATCATCCACAGGAAACAGCGGAGTATTTTAAGAAATTTTGTGCCGATTATGATTTTGAATATAAAATTATAACAGACCCAAAAGAGTTTAATATAGAAAAAGGAATTGCCTATATAAGTGTAAGCGACAGGGTTTTAGGTCATTTTTTAGAGCAGTGCAAAGACAAAGATTTAGAGCCCGGAACAGACGTTGGTTTTTTGTCGTATAACGAAACGCCAATGAAGAAATTTATATACAAAGGAATTTCAGTTGTTTCTACTGATTTTAAAGAATTAGGAACAAGAGCAGCAGCATTTATAACGCACGATGAGGTTGTGCAGCATTATGTACCAACAAATTTAATATTAAGAGAATCATTATAAGTTATGTATTATATAGGATATGATATTGGAAGTTCTTCGGTTAAGGTAGCCTTAGTGGAAGCAGCAACTGGAAAGAAAATAATTGTTTTGAATGAACCTCAAAACGAAATGGAAATTGTTTCCCTGCATTCAGACTGGGCAGAACAAGATCCTGAAATGTGGTGGCAGCACATTTGCACTGCAACCAAAAGAGCCATTCGCGAAGCCAATATCGAAGCTTCAAAAATTCAGGGCGTTGGTATTTCGTATCAAATGCACGGATTGGTAATTGTAGATCAAGAAGGAAGTCCGTTAAGAAATTCCATTATTTGGTGTGACAGCCGTGCGGTTGAAATTGGCAATAAAGCTTACGAAGAGTTGGGAAAAGAAAAATGCATGAGTCATTTATTAAATTCTCCCGGAAATTTTACTGCTTCTAAACTAAAATGGGTAAAAGAAAACGAACCGGAAATCTACAATAAGATCTACAAATACATGCTTCCGGGCGATTACATCGCTTATAAACTGACAGGCGAAATCACGACAACTAAAAACGGTTTGTCTGAAGGAATGCTTTGGGATTACAAAGAAAATAAAGTAGCAGATTGGTTATTAGAGTACTACGGAATCGATAAAAGTTTGACGCCAAATATTGTAGAAAATTTTACCAATCAAGGATTTTTAAACGAAAAAGCGTCAAAAGAATCAGGTCTTCCAGTCGGAATTTCAGTGGTTTACAGAGCAGGAGATCAACCTAACAATGCTTTGGCATTGAATGTTTTAAAAGCCGGTGAAGTTGCTGCAACGGGCGGAACTTCGGGTGTTTTTTATGCCGTAAGCGAAATGTCTGCTGGAAACAAAAGTACCAGAGTTAACAACTTTGTACACGTAAATTACGAGGAAAAAGCACCAAGAATTGGAAAGCTTTTAAATATAAACGGAGCAGGAATTCAGTACAGATGGCTTCGTAATAATATGGGAACAGAAACTTACGAAACAATGAATCGTAAAGCCTCTAAAATCGCTGTAGGATCTGATGGAGTAGTGGTGATTCCGTTTGGAAATGGTGCAGAACGTATGTTCAACAATAAAAACATCGGTACGCATTTCCTGAATTTAAACTTAAACATTCACAACAGTGCGCATTTGTTTAGAGCTTCTTTAGAAGGAATTGCTTTTTCTTTTGTGTACGGAATGGAATGTTTAAAAGACGACAATGCCGTTATTGATGTAATTAGAGCCGGAAATGATAATTTATTTCGTTCAGAAATTTTCTCCAATACTGTTGCAACGCTTATCGGCCACGAAATCGAAATTTACAATACAACCGGAGCAGTCGGCGCAGCGAGAGCGGTTGGTTTAAAAGATGGTGATTACAACAAATTTGGTTCAAGTATTACGACCAACGACCACGTAATGACGTTTTTACCGCTTAAAAACAAAGAACCTTATGAAAAGGCGTATCAAAAATGGAAACAAGAATTAGAATTAATATTAACAAATAAATAAAAAGACAAATGATAACTTTAGGAAATAAAGAATACTACAAAGGTATCGGACAAATTAAATTTGAAGGAAAGGAATCAGATAATCCGTTAGCGTTTAAATATTACAATCCAGACCAAATTGTCGCTGGAAAAACAATGCGTGAGCACTTTAGATTTGCCATTGCATACTGGCATACATTCTGCGGACAAGGAAGTGATCCGTTTGGACCAGGAACTCAAAATTTTGCTTGGGATCAATCATCAGATCCGTTGCAGGCTGCAAAAGACAAAGCAGATGCTGCTTTTGAATTTATCAGCAAAATGGGATTTGATTATTTCTGTTTTCACGATTACGATTTAATTGCTGAAGGACCAACTTTCGCAGAATCAGAAAAACGTATTGCTGCAATTACAGAATACTTAAAACAAAAGAAAGCAGAGTCTGGAATTAAATTGCTTTGGGGAACTTCTAATTGTTTCTCTAACCCAAGATTTATGAACGGAGCGGCTACAAATCCAGATTTTAATGTTGTGGCTCGTGCTGGTGGACAAGTAAAATTGGCGCTTGACGCAACAATTGCTTTAGACGGGGAAAACTATGTATTCTGGGGCGGACGTGAAGGTTATATGTCTTTGCTTAACACCGATATGGGAAGAGAATTAGACCACATGGCGCAATTCCTTGCAATGTCTAGAGACTACGCAAGAGCACAAGGTTTTAAAGGAACTTTCTTTATCGAACCAAAACCTATGGAACCATCTAAACACCAATACGATTTTGACTCTGCAACAGCAATTGGGTTTTTACGTGAATATGGTTTAGATAAAGATTTTAAAATCAACATCGAAGTAAACCACGCTACTTTGGCACAACATACTTTTCAACATGAATTAGAAGTTGCGGCAAAAGCTGGAATGTTAGGAAGTATTGATGCAAACAGAGGAGATTACCAAAACGGTTGGGATACAGACCAATTCCCGAACAACATTCAGGAAACTACAGAAGCGATGTTGGTATTCTTAAAAGCTGGCGGATTACAAGGCGGAGGAGTTAATTTTGATGCAAAAATCAGAAGAAATTCTACAGATCTTGAAGATGTTTTCTTAGCACACATTGGCGGAGCAGATACTTTTGCAAGAGCTTTATTGACTGCAGATAAAATTATTACTTCTTCTTCTTACGAAAAATTAAGAGCAGAAAGATACAGTTCTTTTGATTCTGGAAAAGGAAAAGATTTTGCAAACGGAAAATTAGACCTTAAAGATCTTTACAATATCGCTCACGAAAATGGCGAGTTAACATTACAGAGCGGTAAACAAGAATTGTTCGAAAATATCATCAATCAATATATTTAATTGATTGTAAAAACTGAAAAACAATTCAAATCAAACCAAATTTTAAAAACGGAACGACAATCATTATAATGTTATAGTCGTAAAACGTTAAAATGTGTTTTGAGTTGTTTTTCAGTAAAACCTAAAAGTGAAATAAAGAGAATGTGTATGAAGATTATGAAAGTAGTTTTTGAAATTAAAGCTTTTAAAGAAATAGATTGAAGGTTTAGTTACTATTTTTTGATTGCTGAAAAAGATAAAATGAAATCTGTTTAATGAAATTTAAGGGATTAATTCTTTCATTAAATGTTTTTTGAAGATTGAACTTATCAGAATGCACATTTTCGTTCACTGTAAAAGATTTTTTTGAGATTGATTATTCAATCCTATTGGCTGTAGAGACGCACAGCAGTGCGTCTACATACAGCATCTACAATCCTATTCACAAAATTATATTACACAATCTTTGTCATCCTGACGAAGAAAGGACCTCGATAAGTAACTCCATAATGTAACCACAATCTTGTCATTTCGACTGAAAGGAGAAATCACACTAGATATCCAGCATTGTGGCTACGCGTGTGATTTCTCCTTCAGTCGAAATGACGAATATTACGGATTCTGCATGCGTAGACACACTGCTGTGCGTCTCTACAGTATGAAAAATGAATACAATAATTACTGAAACAACAAAATAATACAACAAAAAAGATTACTTTTTATATTTTCAAACCACACTTAAACCAACTAATTATGAAATTTTTTATGGATACAGCCAATTTATCAGACATCGCAGAGGCTCAGGCAATGGGTGTTTTAGATGGCGTTACAACCAATCCTTCCTTAATGGCGAAAGAAGGAATTGCCGGAAAAGACAATATACTAAAACATTACTTAGACATTTGTAATATTGTTGAAGGTGATGTTTCTGCTGAGGTTATTTCTACCGATTTTGAGGGAATGATAAGAGAAGGAGAAGAGCTTGCAGCTTTACATCCGCAGATTGTAGTGAAGTTGCCAATGATTGCAGACGGAGTAAAAGCTTGCCGATATTTTTCGTCTAAAGGAATCAGAACCAATGTTACTTTAGTATTCTCTGCGGGTCAGGCATTATTGGCCGCAAAAGCAGGTGCCACTTATGTTTCTCCTTTTTTAGGAAGATTAGATGATGTTTCTACAGACGGAATGCATTTGATTGCTGAAATCAGAGAAATCTACGATAATTACAATTATCAAACTCAAATACTTTCGGCTTCAATTAGACATACAATGCATATTGTAAATTGTGCAAAAATAGGATCTGATGTTATGACGGGGCCTTTGTCTGCTATAAAAGGACTTTTAAAACATCCGCTAACAGACATTGGATTAAAACAATTTGTAGAAGATGCAAAAAAGATGAATTTATAAACGTCTTATTTACACTTTTGCTGTCATTAATCTCTCTTTAAATTATTTTAAAGAGAGATTTTTTTTACAATAAAAACAACCGATTGCTTTTTGTTGTCATTTTTTGAAAATTTGTTCGACTTCTTTCTAAAATATTGTGATTGAGTATGTAAAAGCTTTAAATATGATCTTTATTTAAACGTTTATTCAAATTTTTTGGTAATATTAATATTTCAAATTTGGCATAAAAAAGCAGTTGTTAAAAAAAATATTTGATTCTGTTCTTTTTATGGTTTTTTTAAGATTTTCAACCAAACGATTTATTATCTCTAACGTTTTCGTAATACAAATGGCTGTTTTTAGATTATATTCAACAAAATAATATTATAAATACGTATAATGCTTTTTTTTAATACTATTTTTTTATAATTACTAAAAATAATTAACGCAACCGATTGTGTATTATTGTTTTTTATATATATTTGTTCAAACAATGACCTGTTTAGTTATTTAATTCTACCAAATGAATGTTAAAAAGGTCACTCAACAAAAAACTAACTAAACCATACTATTAACTAATTAAATTCAATTATTTATGACTAACTTTTTACTTACTAAAAGCAAATCAAAATACTTTAAAAATTTGGGCTTTTTGTTCCTTATGTTAGTGTTTTCTGCTGCGGTAAATGCTCAAACTACTGTATCAGGAACTGTTTCTGACAGTAACGGACCAATACCGGGAGTTAACATTATCGTTAAAGGAACTAAGATCAATACCGTTTCTAATTTTGATGGAACGTATGAAATTAAATCACTGCCTGCAAATGCAGTTTTAGTTTACAGCTTTATAAGCTATCAGACTAAAGAAGTAGCCGTTGGTACAAAAAGCAAAATAGATGTTACATTGGCACCAGACATTACAACACTTAATAATGTTGTAGTTGTAGGTTACGGTACAATGAAAAAAGGAGATTTAACCGGAGCCATTTCATCTGTAAGCAGTGCTGCGGTACAACAATCTGTAGTAACAACGCTGGATCAGGTTTTACAAGGTCGTGCAGCGGGAGTTCAGATTCAGCAAAACAGTGGAGCGCCAGGTTCAAGTTCATCAATCCGTATTCGTGGTATAAGTTCATTAAACGGATCAAACGAACCAATATTTGTAATAGACGGTGTAATCATCGACGGATCTACAAGTTCTGTAAATACAAATCCATTAGCAGCAATAAATCCATCCGATATTGTTTCTATGGATGTATTAAAAGATGCTTCTGCTACAGCAATCTACGGATCTAGAGCAGCAAATGGTGTTATTATTATTACTACTAAACGTGGTAAAAAAGGCGATCTTTCTTTAACTTTTGATGGTTATGTAGGATGGCAGGAAATCCCGAAGCATTTAGATATGCTTAATCTTAGAGAATACGGTACATTAAAAAACACACGTTCTGATCTTGGAATTGTACAGCGTGATAATACTTTTATCCGTCCAGATTTATTGGGAGAAGGAACAGACTGGCAAAAAGAATTGTTTACAACAGCTATGATGCAGAGTTACAATTTATCTGCTTCCGGAGGTACAGACAATACAACGTATGCAATGGGAGTTGGTTATTTAGACCAAGATGGTATTGCAATTGGTTCTTCGTTTGATCGTTTCAATCTTAGAGGGGTTGTAGATTCTCAGGTAAAAAGTTTCTTAAAAGTTGGAGTAAATTTAGCTTTAAGCAATACCAATCAAAAAACTACAGTTACTGATGATTCTTTGATTTTAACAGCACTTAAACAAACACCAAACGTTGCTGTTCGCAATGCCGACGGAACTTTTGACGGTCCTGATACTACAGAATTCGTTCAAAACAATCCAATTGGTTTAGCTTCTATCAGAGACAATCATAACGAAAGCTACGGAATAAGAGCCAATACGTATGCAGAAATTGGTTTTACAAAAGACCTTAAATTCAAAACACAATACTCTTTAGATTACGGTTTTTCTAATTCGTATACCTTCAGTCCGTCATACAAATTTGGGGCGTTGGTAAATGATGTAAGAGAAGGAAGCAGAACAAAATCTAACAGCGATTATTGGAACTGGAATAACGTTTTAACGTACAATAAAAAATTTAACGAGCATACTATTAATGTAATGCTTGGAGAAGAAATGCAAGAATCGCACTGGGAAAGTTTATACGGATACAGATCTGGATATTTAACAAACGGTGCAACAGATTTGAATGCCGGAGATGCTACAACGGCTAAAAACTCAAACGGAAGCAGTACAAGTTCTATAAGTTCTTATTTCGGAAGATTATTTTACTCATACAATGATAAATATTTATTGACAGCAACGATAAGAAGAGACGGTTCATCAAAATTTGCTGACGAGAATCGTTGGGGATGGTTTCCATCTGCTGCAATTGCCTGGAAAATTTCAAACGAAAATTTCTTAAAAGGGAATACAACCATTAATAATTTAAAATTAAGAGCAGGATGGGGAGCAGTTGGTAATCAAAACGTTCCAAATAATGCTTTTACTTCAACTTACAGCGCTTCTGCAACCAATTGGGGAACAGGATTATTGGCAGCAAATACGGCAAACAAAGATTTAAAATGGGAAACTACTTATTCTAGCAATGCCGGATTAGATTTAGGTCTTTTTAATAATAAAGTAGAGCTTGTTGCCGATGTTTATTATAAGAAAACAGAAAATTTACTGCTTGCCTTACCGCTTCCGGCTTATGTAGGTACAACTGGACAGGGATCTACTTCTGCGCCGTGGGTAAATGTTGGATCGCTTGAAAATAAAGGTCTTGAGCTTACTTTGAATACCTTGAATTTGGAGAGAAACAATTTTTCATGGAAATCTAATTTTGTTTTCTCTATGAATAGAAGTAAAGTTTTATCTCTTAATACAGAAACTGGAATCTTAAATAAAACCATTCAGCAAGGTTCTGATGTTACGATCGTAACGCGTACTGCGGTTAACGAAGCAATTGGTCAATTTTATGGATATAAAGTAATCGGACGTTTTGAAAAAGCTACTGATTTCTATTATAAAGATCAAAGCGGTGTTGTAAAACCAACAGCACTTCCAGAAGGAATGCAGATTGGAGAAAATAGTGTTTGGATTGGAGATTACATTTTTAAAGATGTAAATAATGATGGGGTTATCAATGAAAAAGATAGAGAATACATCGGAAACCCTGCGCCTGATTTTACATTTGGTCTTGGTAACTCTTTCTCTTTTCTTGGTTTTGATGTGAATATTTTATTCACAGGTTCTTACGGAAATGATGTGGTAAACTACCAAAGACGCTGGTTAGAAAATCCACGTGAAAACACTAATTTATTGAGTTCGGCTTTAGGATACGCACAATTAGGATTAATTGATCCAAATGGTCCGAATGATTATCGTAACGTTCAAATTGTTGGAGGAGACCCTAACATGACAAGAATCGCAGCTTCGTCTGCAGCTTCCTCTTCAAACTACCGTTTTAGTGATCGATTTGTAGAAGACGGTTCTTATGTGAGATTAAAAAATATTTCTATCGGATATAATCTTCCTCAGAAATTATATGCAAAATGGGGTATTTCAAACATAAAAATATATTCGAACATGCAGAATGTATTAACATGGACAAAATACAAAGGATACGATCCGGAAGTTGGATCTCTTAATCAAGATGCACTTTTATCAGGTATTGATAACGGACGTTATCCATCGCCAACTATTACTACTCTTGGATTAAATGTTAATTTCTAAAATACGACTAACGATGAAAACAAAAAAAATATTATACTCGGTTCTTTTGATCGCATTGCCATTTGTTTGGACTAGTTGTAGTGATCTTTTAGATGTTGAACCAGAAGATTTAATTACAAAAGAAAATTTTTATAAAACCGAAGCCGATTTTCAGGCTGCTACAGGACCATTATACAATAAAGTTTGGTTTGATTTTAATGATAAATTTTATTACGGTTTAGGCGACGGACGCGCAGATAACTTGTACGCACCCTATTCTGATTATGTTTATCCATTTACAGATTTGTCTGAAACAGGATTAACAGGACCATTAGTTTCGGCTTGGGGATCTTTGTATAATGTTGTACAGCAGTCCAACAACGTAATTATAGGTATTACAGACAGTGAAGTAAGTGCGACAGTAAAAAACAAATACATTGCCGAAGCACGTTTTATGAGAGGAACGGCTTATTGGTATTTGGCTTCTTTATGGGGAGATGTAATTATTTCTACAGATCCGAGAGAGTTGGTTAAAAATCCAATTGTAAACAAAAATCCGGTAAAAGATGTTTACGAATTTGCCATTCGCGATTTAGAATATGCTGCAAAATATCTTCCGGAAACAGCAGGACAAGCAGGGCGTTTAACAAGATACAGCGCGTTTGGAATGTTGTCTCGTGTTTACCTTTCTTATTCAGGATTAAGCAGTAATCCAAATAGCGGTACACGTAATCAGGAATATTTGGATCTGGCTAAAAAAGCAGCAGAAAAAGTAATGACTTCTGGGCCATACAGCCTAATGACCAATTATGCAGACCTGTTTATGGTAGACAATAACAACAATTCAGAATCTATGTTTGCCTTACAATGGGTTCCAAATGGAGATTATGGAGTAAACAATACACAACAAGCTTATTTTGCATTAGGATCTGATATTACAGGAGACGATGCGGCTTGGGGATATTGGACAAGAGCTTCTTATGATGTTCTAAAAGAATATGAGTCTAAAGATGTACGCCGTAAAGCAACCTGGATGGCAGACAATGATTTTTATGCAGAAATCAGCAAATCAAACGGAGGTTACACGGTAGATCACGCGAATAATTTTGTAAACGTTAAAAAAGGAGTAGTTGGGTCAACAAAAGACAACTCAAAAATTACTCGTATGAACTCTGCATTAAATACTTATATGCTTCGTTTAGGAGAAGTTTATCTAAACTATGCAGAAGCGGCTTTAGGAAACAACGCTTCAACGGCAGATGCAGTAGCTTTGGCAGGAGTAAACAAACTGCGTGTACGTGCAGGTTTAGATCCAAAAACAACACTTACTTACGCTGATATCATTCACGAAAGAAGAGTAGAATTATGTATGGAAGGACAATATTGGTACGATTTAGTTCGCAGATCGTATTACAAACAACAAGAAGTTGTAAACTACATAACGGGACAAAATAGAGGAACTATACAGCCAATTCTTTACGATGCAGCAACCAATGCAGTAAGTATAGATCCGGCAGGAAGCAGCAGTCAGCGATCTATAGGCAATGTTGATGAATCTATTTTTCTTATGCCTTATCCAGAATCAGAATTGGTACAAAATCCATTGTTGAGAGAAAGTGCCGTTCCGTATCAGTTTACAGAAGAAAGAATAAAAGACTTATTCTAGTATTGAAAAAATAATAAAGCTAAAAAGAAGATTATATGAAATATATTTTAAATAAAAAGCATTGGACATCTATCGCACTTCTTGCAGTGATGATGATCTCTAGTATGTTATTTACAGCTTGTGATAACAGCGATTCTGATGGCGGCACAATCGTAATCAGCAAAGTGTTTCTGGAAGATGTAAACTCTACAGTGCAGGACAGAGAAGTTACTTTTGCCCGATTAGGACAAGCATTACGTATAGAAGGTTCAGGATTTACAGGTCTAAAAAGAGTTTATATCAACGGATATTCAACTTATTTTAATGTAGTTTTTGTATCCGATAATTCAATGTTGATAAACGTTTCGGCAGATACACCAACAATAGAAGCAGATCCTGCAGATCGTAATACAATTCGTTTTGTAAAAGACAGCGGCGAAACCATTTTTAAATTTGATATCCGTTCAGGGAAACCGGCTATCACCAATATTTCAAACACAATGCCTAATGCTGGTGAAACCATCACCGTTACAGGAACAGGTTTAACAGAAATAAGCAAAGTAGTTTTTCCTGGTAATGTAGAAGTAACATCAGGAATAGTTTCAGACGAAGACGGAGAATCTTTTACAGTAAAAGTACCAAGCGGCGTTTCAGATATTGGAGGTTCAATCTTTGTTCAGGGATCAAACGGAGGTGCTTATTCACCAGCTTATTTCAACTGTAAAAAAGGAATATTAATAAATTTTGACGGAATAGGAACTCAAGGTTCTTGGGATAGAGCAAGTATGATTCTTCCGGCAGATCTAGAATCTGCAGCGATTGGAACAGGAAATGTTTCTCAAGGAAAATACGCACCACATCGTCCGGCAAAAATTGCATCATTTACAGCTGGTGCAAATCGCCAGTCAGAAGTTTGGACAGCAGGAACTGGAGTAGATAATTGGAGAACACAATTTGCAGCTTCTATTCCGGCAAGTACACCGCTTGATAAAGTCGCTTTTCAGTTTGATATCTATGTTCCGGATGCTTGGAAAGATTCAGGATTTTTAAAGATATGTACAGTTAACAACTTCAACGGAGGAGAATGGGCAGGTGCAGTTTACAATTATGTGCCTTGGCTGATAGATGGAAAATCAGTTGCTTTCCAGACTACCGGATGGGTAACGGTAACAATTCCGCTAAACAAATTCTACGCTTGGTCTAAAGAAGCCTTTACTTTCGAAACTGTTTTGGCATTTCGTGAAGCAGCAACGTATCAAAACTTCGGTATTTATTTTGAAAATTCTGATGTAAAATTAAAAGATGTTTTAGGAAACACAAGCGAAGTTGAGTTTCCTGCAAAAGCAACTTCGGTAAAAGTTTACACAGACAACTGGAGAATAGTTTCCTTAGATACACCGGTTTACAATGATTTCGCTAACTAAAAAAACATCAAAATGAAATATAAAAAGATACTACCTATATTAGCCTCTTCCTTATTGATTTTTTCATCTTGTGATGATAATCTGATGGAATGGGAAAAAGACCCAACTCATGGTGAAGTAACTGGTGCTGAATTGCCACTGGCATTAGTTGAAAAAATAAGCCGTTACGAACCATTAAAAAATTACGCTGATTTTGGAATCGGAAATGGAATTGGAATGAGTTTATACATGACCGATGCTACCTATAGAAAAATTGTAAATGAAAATTTTGATGAGGTTACGCCGGGTTACGAAATGAAACACGCCGCGATGGTAAACGTAAAAGGAGAAATTAACTTTACAAACGTTGATGCTTTTATTGCCGAAACAAAAAAAGCAGGTTTGAGAGTTTTTGGACATACTTTAGTTTGGCATTCCAACCAAAATGCAAATTATCTAAACAGTATTATTGCCCCAACAGTAATTCCAGGTTCAAGCGGAACTAATATTCTAGACAACGCAGGTTTAAAAAACGGGACATTTACAAACTGGGCGAGAAATAACCCAGGAAAAGGAATTACAGTAATTGATAATGCAGGACTAGCCAGCAATACAAAAGCGATTCAGTTAATGTCGAGCGCAAGTTCTTCTGCAGCCTACAACTTGCAATTGACATCTCCAAATGTTCCAATAGTTACAGGACATAATTATGAAATTTCATTTTACGTCAAATCTGATGTAGCAGGAAAAGGACGTATTTCTTTTAATGCATCATTAAACAATTCTTACCCATATAAAGACTGGTACAATACAGGAGCAAGTCAGACAGAAGCTTTTGCAACTACGTCACAATGGCAGCAAGTTAAAATTAAATTAGCGCCGGGAGATTTTAAAGCAGCAAGCACCAGTTTTCAGTTCAATCTGGATTTAGGATATCTTCCGAATGTTACGTATTTGATTGATGTAAATACCTTTGCAGTTGTAGATCTGGATGCTGCAGGAGCAGTAATCAATATGGTTGCCAATGGTAAATTTAATACAGATATCAGTGGATGGTCAAAATTTAACGGTGCAGATAATGCATTAAGTTTAGCAGCTGCAGCAAATGCGTACGAAGGCAACGGAGCAATGAAAGTAGTAAATGCAACTAGTGATGCTGCTAACCAATGGAAAACTCAGATTCATGCAGATTTTAGTTCTATGTTGGTTTTAAACAAAGAATACACGGTTTCTTATATGATCCGCTCAGAAGCTACTGGTTCTGTAAGATGTTCAACAACCGGAACAACAGCGCATTATCAAGGTGATCAGGCAACTTCTACAACTTGGAAATTAGTAGAATGGAAATTTACCGGAAACGGAACCGAAACAGGATTAAACTTTGATTTAGGCGGAACTGCCGGAACGTATTACATTGATAATGTTTTAGTAACAGACGGATCTGCTGGAGGCGGAGGTGCAACACCACCAGTTACTATTGAAAAAACAGATGTTGAAAAAGCAAAAATCATTAACGATGCCATGACAGATTGGATTTCTAAAATGATGACACATTATAAAACAAGCGTTTTTTCTTGGGATGTTGTAAACGAACCTATGAAAGAAGACGGAACAATGAGATCTGGAAACGAAGGCGATACTGCAACAGATTATTTCTCGTGGGTAAAATACTTAGGAAAAGATTATGCCGTAACAGCATTCAAATTAGCCCGTCAGTACGGAAATGCGACAGACAAACTTTTCATAAACGATTATAACTTAGAATCGAGTCTTGCAAAATGTGATGGATTAATTGATTATGTGAAATATATCGAAGGAAAAGGAGCAACCGTTGACGGAATCGGAACTCAAATGCACATTTCTTTGACAACAGACAAAGCTAAAATTGTTCAAATGTTCCAAAAACTGGCAGCATCTGGAAAACTAATCAAAATCTCAGAATTAGACATCAGATTAGGAACCAATGCACCAACAGTAGCACAACAAGCTTCTCAGGCAGAAATGTATCAATATGTTATCGATATGTACAAAAAATACATTCCGGTGCCGCAACAATACGGTATTACAATTTGGGGAGTTTCAGATAATTCGAAAGAACACGAATTCTGGCTTCCTGACGAATCACCAAATCTTTGGGATGCAAATTACGTTCGTAAACATGCGTACAAAGGCACAGCCGACGGACTTGCAGGAAAAGATGTGAGTTTGGGATTCTCAGGAGAGTTAGTAAAACCTTAATATTGAGTTTGGTTATAATCCATAGTATAGATCTGAAAGGATTTTATATTATGGATTATTTTTTTCTTAACAATATAAGTTTGCCACGAATTGCACCAATTTCACTAATTTTAAATGAGTGCATTCGAGAAATTAAAAATAAATTAAAAATAAATTAAAATATAATTCGTGCAATTCGTGTAATTCGTGGCAACATTTTTAATCTGTAAAATCTGTGGCAAAAAATTAAAACATCAAAATGAAAAAAATAAAACTGCTAATCGCAATCCTGATAACGGCAAGTACATTTTCTCAAATAAAACTCCCTCGTCTTATAAGTGATAATATGATCTTACAACGCGATACAAAAGTCAATATTTGGGGCTGGGCGTCGCCAAAAGAAAAAGTCGAACTAGACTTTAATCACAAAACATACAAAACCACAACTTCAGAAGACGGAAAATGGACAATTGTTCTTCCGTCACAAAAAGCCGGCGGTCCTTACGAAATGACTTTAAAAGCCAGCAATACAATTGTGTTGAAAAATATTCTCTTTGGAGATGTCTGGCTTTGTTCGGGACAGTCAAACATGGAACTTCCTATGGATCGTCTAAAAGATAAATACAAAGACGTAATCGCAAAATCTGAAAATACCAATATCAGACAATTTTTAGTTCCCGATCAATATTATTTTAAAAATGAAAATTCAGATTTTTCGTCAGGCGAATGGATAGCAGCAACCCCAACTAGCGTTTTGCAGTTTACAGGGGTTGGTTATTTTTTTGCGAGCGAAATCTACGAGAAATATAAAATCCCAATCGGATTAATAAACAGTGCTTTGGGCGGTTCTCCGGCAGAATCGTGGATAAACGAAGAAGGCATTAAAAAATTCCCGCAATATTATCAGGAATATCTAAAATTTAAAGACGGAACTTTAGAAAAACAGATTGAAGACGGCGACAAACAAGTCAGTAATAATTGGTATCAATTAGTAAATTCGACCGATATCGGATTAAAAAATAAATGGTCAGAACCAGAACTAGAAGATTCAGATTGGAAAACCATGAATATTCCGGGTTATTGGGCAGAAACCGAACTTGGAAATGTAAATGGTGTAGTTTGGTTTAGAAAAGAATTTACCATTTCTAAAGTAAATGCGACAACGGCAAGACTGGTTTTAGGGCGAATTGTAGATGCAGATTCTGTTTACGTAAACGGACATTTCGTTGGTACAACATCGTACATGTATCCGCCAAGGATTTATAATTTTGATGCCAATATTTTAAAAGAAGGTAAAAACGAAATTGCAATCCGAGTAATAAACAATACGGGAAGAGGCGGATTTGTAACCGATAAACCATACGAATTGACATTTGGAAACGAGACAATTGATTTAAAAGGATCATGGAAATATAAATTAGGTGCCCAAATGCTGCCATTACCAGGACAGACTTTTGTAAGATGGAAACCAGTTGGACTTTATAACGCTATGATTGCGCCGTTAAAAAATTATCCGATAAAAGGTGTGCTTTGGTATCAAGGCGAATCGAGTACAAGAATCCCGTCTGAATATTTTTCATTAATGGAAACTCTAATTAATAATTGGAGAGCAGAATTTCATCAGGAAAAGCTGCCATTTTTACTTGTACAGCTAACCAACTTTATGGATCCAAAACCAGAACCGGGAGAAAGTAATTGGGCAGCATTGAGACAGCAGCAATTAAATACATTGCAACTTCCAAATACAGGATTGGCGGTCACAATAGATTTAGGAGAATGGAACGATATTCACCCTTTAAATAAATATGATGTCGGTAAAAGGCTTTCGCTTCAAGCAAGAAAACTGGTTTATGGCGAGAAAAACTTAGTTGCATCAGGTCCGCTTTTTAAATCTATTGAACAAAAAGAAAACAAACTAATCTTAAGTTTTACAGACACAGGATCAGGTTTAATGGCAAAAGACAATACCACTTTAAAAGGTTTTGCCATTGCAGGAACCGACGGAAAATTTGTTTGGGCAAATGCAGTTATAGAAGGTGATAAAGTTATCGTTTCGAGTGATGCTGTTACAAATCCTGTAAAAGTGAGATACGCTTGGGCAGACAATCCAGACAATGCTAATTTTTATAACAAAGAAAATTTACCAGCCTCGCCTTTTGAAGCTTCATTAAAAGATTAAATAATTTAAACACATAGAGACATAGTTTTTCTTTGTTTATAAAATAAAGGCGTTTCACTTGCAGAAAAACACATAGCTATGTGTGATAAATAAATTTATCTTTTCAATCTCAATGAAATTTGCATAAATCTATGTTTCTATGTGTTAAAATTTATTCAGCATATTTATAAAAATCAAAAGCCTTTAAATAATACTATTTAAAGGCTTTTGATTTTTTTATTTGAAATTTCTAAGAAGAAAAGTTAAGTCCTTTAGCTTTAAAATTAGTGTAAAGAATTTGTCTTGCGCTGCTTATTGTTTCTTCAGTACGATAAATACTGCACCAGAATTTTACCAATAATTGGAATTTTCCATCAGAAATTGCCGTGTAATAAATTTGCGGTGCTTTATCATTATTTATTAACTGAATACCTTCAAGAGTTTCTAATATTGTTGTATTAATAACTTCAGGATCAACTTCACCAGTAATTTCAATATTAATTTCTACTAATTTAAAATTATCAGTATACGTCCAGTTTGTAATATTTTGAGACAATAAATTACCATTCGGAATAATAATTTCTGCACCATTTGGCGCATTAATTTTAGTCGTTCTAAGTCCCATCGCTTTTACGCGTCCAGAATCAGAACTAATCTGAATAACGTCACCAATCTGAATTGGTTTATCAAAAATTAAAATAATACCCGAAACAAAATTATTGACTACACTCTGCAATCCAAGACCAACACCGACACCTAAAGCACCCAAAAGAATACTCAGTTTATCCAAAGGCATTCCAGAAGCGGCAACCGCCAGAAGATACCCAACAATTAAAACCACAAGTCTGGTAATTAATAATTTAGAATGCTGTCTTTTATTGACGTTTTCTTCATTTTCATCTTCAATTTCGCCAAAAAAGTAAGCCACATAATTTTGAAGTAAATGCGCCGCCCAAATAATAATAAAAAACAGAACAACATTTCCTAAAGTAAACGTAATGCTTCCGATAGTATTCGGATAACTTAATAATGTTGCTAGAGAAGTTCGTAATGATTCCCAAATATTTAGATTAGAAGTAATTACGATAAGCCACATATAGCTTATTACGATGATAAAAGGTTTTTTTAAGGTTTCAGATAAAACCTCATAATCAAAAATTTTCTCAATACCGCGTTTTACACGAGTGGTATAAATTTGTAAAAGAATGATTTCTAAAATAATTTTCAGAAGCACACTAAGCGCAACAATTTGAGTAAGAGAGATAAACGAAGTAAGCGTTAGCATATTTGAAAGCGTAACCCTTCCAAAAAGATTATACAAAATGGATAAACCATTCAAGCCAATAAAAAGAATGCTCGCCCATTTAAAAAATCCTTTAATATACAATTCATGTTTAAGACTTTTAATTTGAACAAGACCATAGCGAATTCCTAAAATATTGATCACAATAAAAATACAGCGCTGTAAGAATCCAACACCAATAAAGAGATCTAAAAAGCAAAGTGCAACAAAAAGAACAATCAGCAAAAGCCAGTTGCGCATTGCCACTCCAGACCATTTATTTTTGAATAATATGGTAAGAGCAGCCAATAAAAGCAATTGCAATATTTCTAAAAACAGCGCAGGAGCATACAAATTACTCACCACAGCAATATTAAGGGCAATTACGACAATTGGCAGTAAAATGCCTCTGTTTAAATATTTAAATTCTAAAAGTTCAAGATTTTCGATATAGCCATTCTCCTTTAGATATTTTAGATTTCTGGAAATGTACCAAGCCAGCAGTCCCATAAGAAAGCACAAAGTAATCAATCCTCCTGCGCGGTAACTTAAATAATAAGCGGCAACATTGTTTTCGATTATTATTTTAGCTTTAATATTTTGAGACGTTCCTTTTTTAGAAACAGAATCATTAATACTCCATAAAGACGGATATTCTTTCTTAAGAATACTGATTCCAGATTTTTCAAGAGTATTTTCTACCGTAACCAATGCATTCGAAACAGCAATTTTTCGCTGTACCGTAAGTCTTTTTTTATCGTTTAATATACCTTGGTTTTTGGTCATTAAACTATCAGTACTTCGATATTTTTTTCTAAGATTGCCAAATTCATTCTTGAATTGTTTTCTGCGAATGGTATCTTTTATAAGCGACATTAAAGTTTTATCCTGACGAAGTGCAATAAGGCGTCCTTTAATTTTTTCAAGATTAGTGTTACGCAGGTTAATTGCCGTATTCTGTTCTTCCAGATTTTGTAAAAGTTCTTTTAGGACAACGCGATACATCTGCTGGTTACGCACATTAGGATTTGCACCTTTTAAATTCGTTAAAAGAAGATCTAATTTGCCCTGAGTTCTTTTAATTTCACCAAACAAATGACGGCTTTCTCCATCAAAATCAGCATCGTTAAAAGCAGTTTCCATTGCAGCAGAAGCTTTTTCGATAGCCGTAAGATAGTCACTGTCGGTTGTTGTTTCTTCAAATAATTTTGAACGGTTTTCTTTTTTAGGCTGTGAAGTTTGAGAGTAGGCAAGTGGTGAAAAAAACAGTACCATTAACAAAGCCAATAAACTAATTAAATTTCTTTTTTGAATCATAATTGAAGTCGAGGATTTAGGGTAGCCAAATTTAATTTTTTTTTAAATAGGAGTTGTGATTCAAGGTTAAATTTAAGAGAGATTTTGTTTAAAGCTTCATGCAGATTTTTATTATCAAAGATATAAAAGATTAATCTTTTGTTTTTTAACGGATTATATTCCACTATTACAAGCATAAAATTATAAAAATATCAAATACGTAATTTTATAGGGTTTTTTGTAGTTTAACCGAAAAAATGGCATTTCAACTGATTTATTTATCGTTTTGACGAATTTCAGAACTTATTTATAGAAGATTAATACATATATTCGCAAAAAAAATTTTACATGAAAGTAATACTAAACTGATCAATTTGAATTTCTTTTTTTAAAACTGTACTTATAGGTTTAAATAAAACAAAATGTCAATTAAAAGATTATAGTTGTAGTAAAAATGGTGGGTTATTAAAGTTTTTTATAAATAAAAAATATTTATTTAATAAGTTTTAAGTATTATTATTTAACATATAAAAATTGTTTATCAAGTTTTAAATAATACTTTTGCACTTTTTTAACACAAAAAAGATTACTAGAATGTTGAAATTCAGATTGCTGTTTTTATTCACTTTGTTAAGCATATTAGGTAATGCACAAAACAAAGAAATTTCTATTATGGTAAATGCTAGAGCTCAAAAAGATAAAATCTTACTGCGCTGGGCAATAAATTCACCAATAGAATGGCAGAAAGCAAATAAAAAAGGATTTGTAATTAATAGAATTACGGTTTTGCGTGATGGTAAAATAGTACCGAAACCAGAAAAAAAACTTCTAACCCCTGCACCTTTAAAACCTGACGGTTTAGATTCCTGGATTGATTTAGTTCAAAAAGACAATAACGCAGCCATTATTGCGCAGGCAATTTATGGAGAAAGCTTTGATGTTTCGGGTGCTAAAGATGGAGATTTATCCCGAATAATAAACACTGCAGACGAATTAGACCAACGCTATACATTTGCGCTGTATGCAGCCGATATGAATTTTGCAGCTGCAGAAAAAGCCGGCTGGGGTTTTGTTGATACTGATGTGAAAGCTAATGAAGTTTATGCCTATCAAATAAGTGTTTTTGAAACTCCAAAGGTTAAAAAAGCTTCTTATATGGTGGGTTTAAAAGATTATAGTGCATTGCCTGCTCCAACAGATTTTATAGCTGTTGGCGATGATAAAAAAGTGATGCTTTCCTGGGATTATCAAACTTTTAAAAGAATATACACTTCCTTCATGGTTGAGAAATCTTCTGATGGAATCAATTTTACTCCGATATCAAACACTCCTCTGGTAAACTTAAATGATAAAGAAGATCACCCGTCTAAGAACATGTATTATGTTGATACACTTAGCGTAAATGATAAAATGTATCATTACAGGCTATTTGGTATTACCTCATTTGGAGAAAAAGGAGAAATAACCAAACCGATTACGGCAACAGGAGCTTCTGGAGTAGTAGTGACGGCAAGATTAGTAGATTATCAGATCATAAATTCAAATGAAGTAAATCTGGTTTGGGATTATCCAAAAGAATCGGAAAACTTTATTCAGGGTTACGAAATTAATTTGGCAGATAAAGATAAAGGACCGTATGCGGTTGTTTCAAAAATTATCCCTCCAGCCGAAAGAAAATTAAATTATAAGCAAAGTCTTTATCCTTCCAATTATTTTACGATTACTACAATTGGTAAAAATAACCAGCGACTTACTTCTCAAAGTATATTGGTGCAGCCTGTAGATTCGATTCCGCCAGCTAAACCTATAGGCCTGGAAGGTGCAATTGACACTTTGGGGGTAGTAAGAATAAAATGGAAACCAAATATTGAAAAAGATTTAAGGGGTTATCGAATTCTAAAAGCAAATAATCCGGATGAAGAGTTTATCGATATTTATCATAAATCTTTTGTAGGTAATGAATACGAAGACAGCGTGAGTTTAAAAATGACCAATAGCAAAGTCTATTATAAAATTGCAGCTGAAGACATGCGATTTAATATTTCAGATCCATCAGACGTTTTGATTTTAGAAAAACCAGATAAAATTCCTCCTGCAGCGCCTATTTTTAAAGATTATGAAAGCAAAGACGGAAAAGTTACTCTAAAATGGATTAGAAGTTATAGCGAAGATGTAGTAAGTTATAGCCTAAGAAGGAGAGAGAAAGGACAGGAAAAATGGATTGAAATCAAACAGATAAACGATACCATTCAAGAATATACAGATGATAGGGTAGAGAACAAAAAAATCTACCAATATGCCATTTTAGCCAAGGATAAAACCAACTGGTCTTCTATAGATCATTCTACCATAACCGTTACGGTTTTTGATTTTACTCCTGTTAAAACAATAAATTTTTTACAGGGACTTCCAGACAGGGAGGGAAAAAAAATAACCCTGACTTGGGATTACATCAAAAATAAAGACAAGGTGATTGGCTTAAGTATTTATAAAAATGTAAAAGGAACTCCGCCAACATTATGGAAGGAATTAAATGGTGATGTCTTTACGTTAGAAGATCGCAGCCTAAAAATAAATACAGAATACGAATACCATTTAATACCCAATTTGCAAAGCAACAGCCCTGCAAAACAGGAAATTTTAAACATTGTTTATTAAACCTATGAAAAAGATTTACTTATTGATAATTTTATTGGTTTCAGGACTTGGTTTTGCGCAAGGTCCTGTAGTAGGTTCCTACCAAATTGTTTTTAATGGCTGGGCTTATGGAGATGAACATCACAATTGTGGAGACGCATCTGTAACTCTTGAATTTAGTACGCCTAAAGATAATTTGAAGGTTCTAAGTGTGAGTTATACAGATGATAGGAAAACCACAAGTTATCCTAATGTGTCAAATACATTTACAGCAGATAAAACTCCAGTATCAATGTTTTTTTCTGCATCCAGATACGATAGACAATCTTGTAACGGGAACAGACCGCATAATAGTGGAAGAATTTATTCTACAAATAAATTTAATTGTTTTGATTATGATTTTGAATTTAAGCAATTTAAGAATGTAGAAAATTCAGGAGATGGATTAGGAAGCTCGCTTTTTAATGTAAAAGTTCGTCCGATTCTAGTTATTGTTGATCCTGGAGCCAATAGAGATTTACCAACAGAAACAAATATCACAATAAACTCTAATACAGGTTTTTTTCCATCAGAATATAACTGGCAATATACATTTAATCCAACTTCTAATCCCAGAGATTGGATTGATTTACCACAGTTTAATACTAAATCAAGTATTACAATAAATGCCAAATCAATTTTAGGTGCTGATGCAGGAAAATATCACGGAAGACAAATTTACTTTAGACAGAAAGCTTGCAGTAATACTTTTTCTGATCCAGTTTATTATGTAGTGCGTCAATCTGCCCCACTAATTGCTTCACACAATGAGATTGAAACCACTTGTTTTAATACTCAGGATGGTAAGTTGGTTATGAAGTTTGACAGACCTTTGTTTCAAGGAGAACATTTTACTTTCTCTATTAGAGAATTTGATGAAATTACGCAAAAGTGGAAAGGAGTAATATGTTCATCACAAAGTAGTGAAATAACTCTTGATAGTAATAATAGTTATACATTTCCGTGTGATTTTGCTACAGGAAAATACGGTCTTGATTTTATTGGATTTATTAATGGATTCAATACAAATCCTCCAATTGATGCAGATCATCCTTTTGTTTTTAATATAACGGCACCTGCACCAGTAGATTTTAGTTTAAGTAAAACCAACGTAAATTGCAACGGAAGTAAAGATGGAACTTTAACCATAACAGCATCTGGAGGAAGTAAAGAGGGATACGAATATTCGTTAGATAATGGCGTTAATTGGATACCTTTTACTGATACAAAAAGCACAACACAGATTTTGAAAGGATTATATCCTATATCAAATGTTCCCATTGCATACAGCATAAAAGTCAGAGATAAAAAAGGATGTATTGCACAGGAAAATGATAAAGATAAAATTTTAACAGAAACAATATCGCAGCCTGATGGACCTTTAGTTGTAAACTACACTTTTACAAGTGACCCCACTTTTTATGGAGCATTTAACGGAAAAATTGTAGCCTCAATAACCGGAGGAACAATTAATGATGATAAAACATATAGCTATGAATGGAAGAATGATAACGGCGATGTAATGCCTGCATCTGCAGCATATAATTCCGCAGATAAAACCTATAATATAACATTAAGCGATGCTCCAGATGGAGAGTACAAATTAACTGTAAAAGATAAAAATTACAATGCTGCTACAAATAAAACAGCTTGTTCTATTATCGAATCTTCTAAAATATTAACTCAACCAGAGAAAATAGATATTACACTACAAGAAACAACTCCTATTTCTTGTAACACAGAAAATTTAGAACCTATAATAGGAAATAAAAATAAACTTTCGGATGCAGTTATAACAGCTACAGTCGTTGGAGGAGTTAAGCCTTATACCTATATCTGGTCAAAACAGGATCCAGATACAAAGAATTGGGATAAATTAGACGATCAAAAAACAGCCGTAGCGACAGGTCTTTCTGCAGGAGAATATTCCCTTAATATTATAGATGCTAATGGAATGTCTCAGGGAACTTATAATACAGTAAAGTTAACAGAGGCAATACCTGATCTCATTACTATAACAGAACCGGTTAAATTAGAATTAACATTCAAAACTGTAAATGTTTCTTGTTTTAAAGGAAACAATGGCTCATTAGAAGCAGTGGTTAAAGGAGGAAATGAAAAGTTTCCTTATGATTATGTTTGGAGTGATAGTGACGGAGTAAAAGTAGGTGATACTGCTATTTTAACGCAATTAATTGCAGGAACATATTTCGTTTTGGTAACAGATAAAAATGGTTGTTATATAAAAGGGAGTCAAGTAATAGAAGAGCCAAAAGCAATGTTAGCTTTGAAATATCTGGAAACTACACCTCCAGCTTTTTTTGGAGCAACAAACGGACGTATTGTTGCCGAAGTAACGGGAGGAACTCCAAAAAGTGACAAGTCTTATAATTATGTATGGAAAAATGAGGCAGGGGCTAGTCTGAAAACCACTCCTGAGGTGATTAATGGAAAATTTATAATAACGTTGAATGGAGTTCCTGCCGGTAATTATTATTTGACCATTACTGATGAAAATTATGAAGATACACCTGGTAAAATAGTGTATTGTTCTATTCTAAATTCTATAAGAGAATTGACAGATCCAGCGCCGTTGAAAGTGTTATTTGAAATAACGCATCCAATTTCTTGTAATGCAAAAAATGCATTTGGCAGTGATGTAGACACTACACCAAATGACGGACAGCGTGATGAGTCACAAGATGGTGTTTTAGTGGCACACGTAACAGGAGGTGTAACATTATTCGATTCCGATAATAATGGAGAGCCTTATTATTTTTATTGGAAAAAACAAAGGGAAGATAACACTTGGGAAGACTTACCAGCAATTAAAGGAGCTATTGCATCTAACCTTTCGCATGGTACTTATGCTTTAAATATAAAAGACAGAAACGGAATCATGTTGGGAACTTATGTCGATAATCAATTGAAAACACCAATTGATGTAACACAGTTCTTAGAACAGCCATCCATATTATCAGTAACAATAACAAAAGGGAATGTCTTTTGTAATGGAGGAAATGATGGCTGGGCTACAGCAACAGCAACAGGAGGTATATTGCCCTATCATTATGTATGGTCTAATGATGTTAAAATTGAAGAGAATACTATTTTAAAAGCAGGGGAATATTTGGTGTATGTTACAGACGGAAGAGGATGTATAACGCAGAAAAGTGTGACTATAACAGAACCAGATGCACCGCTTGCTGTAAAATATACACAAGTTTTAAACCCGAGTTTTTATCAGGCTACAAATGGAAAAATTGTAGCTGAAGTTACCGGTGGTAAGATTTTTAAAGACAATACGTATGAATACGAATGGAAAAACAGTAAAGGAGTAATTCAGAAATCTACAACAGCGAAATTTAATAATAATGTTTATGAAATCACATTAAATGGTGTTTCAGAAGATACATATTTCTTAACTGTTCGTGATGCACAATACAAAGATGCAGTAAATAAAAATGGCTGTAACGTAACAGATTCTAGTGTTACACTAGAAGAACCAGCGCCGCTTAAAGTTGTTTTTGAGGTTATAAGAACCATTTCTTGTAATGCGAATAATGAATTTGGAAACGAAACAGATTCAAATCCGGTAGACGGCCAAAGAGACGAATCTCAAGACGGAATTCTTGTGGCTCATGTAACAGGCGGGATTCCGTTAAAAGCGGAACAAAACAACGGCTTAAACTATTTTTATACTTGGAAGAAAAGGCAAAAAGACAACTCCTGGACAGCTTGGAATGATCATGATGAAACACTCGAAAATGTATCAAATGGTATTTATGCACTAAATATTGAAGATGCCAACGGTATAAAATTGGGAACTTATGTAAACAATATTTTAACCAAAGAAATAGATGTAACGCAGGATATGCCAGAGCCTTCAAAATTAAATTTAACTTTTACCAAATTTGATGTAGGCTGTACAACCGGAGATGATGGCTGGGCAGAAGCACATGTTTCAGGAGGAACGCCGCCTTATACTTATCAATGGACAAATGAAGCAATTACGCCACGAATAGAAAATTTAACCACAAATAATTATTTTTTAAGAGTTACAGATGCCAAAGGCTGCAGTGTTCAGGGAAGTATTTTTGTTGGAAATCCTAACGGAATCAGAAGCACAGAAATCACTAAAGATCCTGCTTGTTTTAATGGTAATGATGGATCTATTGTGCTAAACGTAACGGGAGGGAATTTACCTTATTCGTATTTATGGAATACAGGAGCAACTACAAAAGATCTGAACAATCTAAAAGCAGGTAATTATGAAGTTACTATATCTTGTCCAGATTGCTGCGTGTATAAAAATAGATTTGTTCTTAAAAATCCAGACCAAATCGTGATCGATTTAGGGCCAGACAGAACTTTATGCATTGATCAGACTTTAGAATTAAATGCTGCAATCAACGATGATAAAGCACAATACGCATGGACTTCTACCAACGGATTTTCTTCAAACGAAGCAAAAGTGAGTTTAACAAAAGCAGGAACATATCATGCAAAAGTTACTTCTGGGTTAGGTTGTATTGCAGAAGATGAAATTGTAATAAAAATAAGTCAGGCTGCTATTAGTGCTGAATTTTTATTGAGTTCACAAGCCTATCTTGACGAAGAAGTTATTTTAATAAATACAAGTAATCCTTTTGGAGAAAGTACAGAATGGGTAATTCCTAAAGGTGTGAAAATTGTAGAGCAGAAAGAAAAATACATCACTCTAAAATTTGATGCCACTGGATCTTACACCATCGGATTGCTTCAAACTCAGGGCGAATGTTATGCTTCTTACAATAAAAACATCATGGTAGAAGAACGCGGTACAATGCCAAATTCGGGTAATGCCTCTAAATCTATTATTGACTTTATTATAACACCAAATCCTAATGATGGTAATTTTAAAGCGATTGTTAACTTAGAAAATAACAATCCGATAAATTTAAGATTGTTTTCTGCTGCAGGACAAAATACTATGATTCAGAAAAAAGAATCAGGTAAGAAAAATTACGAAGTAGATTTTAATACCTCACTTGCAGCTGGAATATACATTATTGTATTAGAAACAGAACAACAGACTCTTGTTAAAAAAATTATCATCTTTTAAAAATGAAGAACCTTCTTAAAAATATATATCTATTTGTTCTGTTAGTACTTTCAGGTTTAAGTGGCTATGCCCAGTTGTATCCTGTTCAGTTAACGCCTGTTTTTAATAGTCCGTACAGCGTAAAGATTTCAGATTATGCGAATAGTATGGATACTAAAATGCAGCTGCTGATTAATCCAACTGATATTTCGATATCACAAAGGCAGGTGCGTTTAAAACTTTATATTCAAGGTAACGGACTCAACATACAGAGCAGTGATTTTATACAAGGGCAAAGACCTATATTTATTAATGGAGGTGAATTGCAAACGCTTACTAATACAGATATTGCAGCACTTTTTAGGCTAGAAAATCTGCAAGGTATTACAGCAGCACAATATGCAAATCCGTTGCCGGAAGGAATGTACAATTTTTGCTTTGAACTATATGATTTTGTAACCAACCAAAAAATATCGCAAAAAAGCTGTGCCAGTTTATACCTAATTTTAAACGATCCTCCGCTGCTCAATACACCGCAGCGAAACGAACAAATTGCTGCAAGCGAATTCCCGAATATTGTTTTTACCTGGACACCAAGGCAAACTAATGCAACTAATATTTCGTATAAATTTGAATTAAAACAACTTATAGATCCCACATTAGATCCGCAGTTTGCATTTCAGATGGCGTCTCTATTGTACGAAGAAACCTTGTTTGGTACTGCATTATTATACAATTTAAGCATGCCTATTCTTACTCCGGGTATGCGTTATGCATGGCGTGTAAGAGCAATATCTACAACGGGACTTTCAGAAAATTCGGTATTTAAAAACGATGGTTACAGCGAGATATATGCGTTTAAATACACCAGCAGCTGTGCAGCTCCGACTTTTTTACTAAGCGAAGCTCAAGGCACCAACACTGTTAGGTTAAGCTGGCAGGGGATTCCAGAACATACCCGTTACCAAATACAATATAAAAAACAAGATGTTCGCAATGCAGAATGGTTTTCGTCTTATAGTTTAAATACACAAAGTCTGCTCACCAATCTGGAGCCTGGAGTAACCTATCAGTTTAGAGTAGGTTCCAGCTGTGATCCTGCAACAGATGGAGTCCAGTCGTTTACGTATTCTGGAATCAGTACTTTTACAACCCCTACGCAGACCAATGGAGTGCCTGCTTACAATTGTGGAATTATACCACAAATTAATATCCAGAACCAAAAACCGCTTACAAATTTAATTGAGAGTGAAACTTTTACAGCAGGAGATTTCCCAGTAACAGTATTAGAACTGCAAGGTCATGGACCTTATTCTGGTAAAGGTTATATCATTGTGCCTTACTTAAACGAAACTAAAATTGCGGTTCAGTTTAATAACATTACGATCAATACAGATTATAAATTGATTAATGGTGTTGTTGAAACTTCTTATGATTCTGATTGGAAAAATGTTGTAGGTCTTGACGGAATTATTAGTGACGCAAAAGATCTAATATCGGGAATTGCAGATTTATTTAAAAGGGCAAATGAATTAGAAAAACAAAAAGTCGCTGGTACAATTACTGAAAATGAATATAACAAGAATTGGAAAGAAATTTATGAAGGATTAGAAAAAGCTGATAAAGAATACAAAGAATTAGTTAGCGCTCCTGACGTCCCAGAGAATTTAAAGAAAAAAATTGCCGATTTAGATCCTGTTTTTATTGAATTGGCTTCTAATAATTTTACCACTAAAGGAAATCAAAATTCCAAAAATATCGCTAAAGTAAATGATGCGTTCACAGAGCTTGATAATTACAAAAAAGAACAAGAAGCATTATTTGAAAAGATCAGCAAAGGTATTGATTTTGAAAAATTAATTACTTGGATGCGGGACAATTCGGGTAAAACAGTTTTGTTTGATTATACTCAATTTTTAACGAAAGATTTTGAACTTACAGGTTCTGGTCTTGGAATGCCACAGACAATAAAGATCAATAAAGATTTTGAATTTGAAACTAACGGTATAAAGAAAAGTTTGAAATTTATAGGTCTTTTGAGCACTCGAAAAGAAAACATTACGCTTTCTGCTAATAACTCTCCAATTGGTCTAAATATTGATTTTGGAAAGTCTAAAATTACGTATGATTTTAATTATTTATACGATAAAATTGTCGAAGGACAAGACAAGACGGCAATTAAATTAACTACAACTCAAATCTCAGATTATGATGCTTTACTCGGATTTTTAAGTTATTCAATTGGGGAAACAGGATCAAAAGCAAAAGAATATGTTGTAAATAATTTTACTAAGGCATTTCAAATAGCAGGAAATGATTGTAATAAAATTGACTTTTTATACGCAGAAGCTCCAAATTTTATTATTGGAGCTCGAGGGAATGACAAATTATGGGAAGATTTGCAAATACTCTCAAAATGTTCTATACACTATTTAGGAACTAATGAAAATAATAGTGTATTAAATATTTTAAATAATATTGATAGTAAATGGATTTTTGGCAAACAAGAAAGTAATATTGTTTTTTTTGCTGATCTGTTTACTAAATTAAATTTAGATTATAGACCACAATATATCAGAGTTCTATCACAAATTGGATTAAAAAATTGGACAGCAGATGAAATAAACAAAAGTCAGTTTTATTTGATGGAGCCCTATCAAATTGATGGGCTTAAACCTGGAAATTATACTAAAATAATAAGCTGGTGTGGTGATAATACATCTAAAACAAAATATGAGATTGGATATACAGTTCATAATTTTGAAACAGGTAATCTAACTTCATCAGATAAAAAAATAGTAGATTTAGGGACAATAGAAAAAAATGATCCTGTTCATATACGTCTTGGAGAGAACGATTATTTAATGCCGGCTTTTATAGCTTATATCTTAACAAACGAAGCTGTAACAGATGACAGAAACATTGCGATAAATAATGCACTTTCAGTTGTATTACCTGAATTTGAAAGACTTTCGTTGAAAAAATTAAAGTGGTTGGATGAAGCGGTACAAAGTTCTGATGAGATCATACAAAGTACTAATGAGATTGTTAAGTCAGTTACAAAAAATTTGACTAAGTTAAAAATTCCAGAATCTGTTGTAGATGATATTATTATACGAGCAATGTATGTAGATGATGCTATTGGAAACAACCAAATGTTGAGAATGATAGATGATTTGGCAAAAAATCCTAAGTTTAAAAATCCTGAAGACTTATTAGAAAATTTAAATAGTGTATTTAGAAAACCCGTAAATGCAGGCAATGTAAATTCATCTGCTTCAACTGATTTGTTGAATGAATATAACGAAGGTATGTATTGGATGAATCAGGGTGATGAAGTCTATATATCTAAAAAATGGAGTGGAAATGCTGATGAGGTGGATGTGACTATAACTACTAAAAATGCTTTAGTCGAATGTAAAAATGTAAGTGGTGAAAACTTTAAATCTGTTGAAAGCAATTTGAAAGCAATTGTTGATAAATATACAGTAGAGAGTAAGTTAAGTACATCGTTTAAAAATCAATATCCAAATCATTATGGGAAGTTAAATATTAGTTCTTCAAATAATCCGTTTTACAATTCTACAAAAGCTGATTTCATATCTAAAATAAAAAATGGAGATCTGGCTAATGGACAGTTGAGTATTATTGGTAATGAGAGCAATCAAATTCCTTTAATAGATTTAAAGAAAGTAAAAGAGCTGTATATTGAAAATGCAAATGGTAGATTTATTATTAAAAACACTGATTGGTAATGAAAAAAAATGATATTAAAGTAAATAATTCTTCAGATTATTGGTGTGATTTTGAAGCAGAGCATAGTGTTTACGGTTTTCTTAGGTGGGAGAAACAAGAATCTATAGATTTTTTTTTAAAATCAAAAATTTCTTTTGCATGGGACTACATACGTTTGTCAAATAGATTTGGTATAGCAACATCAACAAAACATTTTGAAAACATTAGTGATTTTGAAAGCAAATTTCTGATATATAAAAATATGTTCGATGATATTCGATATCATAATCCTTTGTTATTTATTCATACCTATAATGATTCATGGGTATTTCCTAGTATTTTGTTCATTAATAATGAACAGCAACCAGAGCAAATAGTATCTATTGACCCTATTCTAAGATTTGAAGAATTGAACAGCAGATACACTTGTGCACCAATAAAAGTAGTTTTAGACATTGGTACAAAAGGTATTCAATTATATTATTATTTAGATAATGATATATTTAATTTAAGGTTAGAAAATAAAAAATGTTATGAATTTGAATATCCTATAGACAACTCTGATTTAGCTTATTTAAATACTCCAAGGCTAAATAGTTTTTTGAGAGATTTGAAAAAACTTTGTTTTGAATACGGAGCAGATGATTTTAAGTTTGAGAATTTAGGTTTAGAAGACTTTTCAGAAAATGGTGTTCTATTTAATGGTGAAGTTTTATATTATGAAAATATCGTAGAAATATTAGAACCGCATCAAAAAATAGTTAAATAATATCATTGGAATGGGTTGGTTTTTATGATGTACTATATAAAATTGAAAAAAAGAATCAAGAGTATTTCAAATGTAGTGACTAATTAATATATGGAGAGAATTACAGAAATTTTAGGGTTACAAATACACGCTATAATTCATTATTACAATCAAAAAAAAATATCCATGAGTTTTGAAAATTCGAATATAAGAATACAATTTAATAATTGTCCTTTGGTTTTTGACTCTGGTATAATAGGCAAAAAAGTAAAAGTAGCTGAACAATATAGAGGGGAAATGAGTTTTGTACTTGTTTTTAGAGAAATGAAATTGGATGTAGATGATTATAGATATTTTATGCTAAAAGGAGAAGAAGGAAATGAACATTACCAAAATCAGATAAGAATTGCATATCAATCATTTGAAATAATTTATGATGGTTTGTAGTTTTTTTGATAAAATTGATAAATTTCGGTATAAATAAACAGATTTATTTAAATATTAAACATAAAATCACATAACAAATTTAGAAAACATTTAATCTATTTTGAATAAATGGAAGAAAGAAAAAAATGGATAGATATTGTTGAAAAATTCAGAAATGATATAAATGTAATTGTTAATTGTCCGCATTGTAAAAAAGAAGATCTCGTAATTAAAGATGTTGCTTTTAATGATAATGAGATTAATAAAGTAGGAGAAAGATTTATTGAATGCCTAATATGTGGCAAATTTGAAATTGTATTATATAGGAAGCCACCTGAAAATTGGTATTTAAAAAATATATAATGTATTAGTAATTAATTTTAAACATATTCAAAAATTATTCGTGTTAAGTGATGAGAGTATATAAATATTAAACAATTAATAGAATCAGGTTTTTAATTTTTAGAATAATGGTAAACGAGAAATACCTATTAATAACAAATATTTTTTTCATTGAAGACAAAAATATTTTAATAATTAAAGGACTTGATAAAAAATACACCCTAAATAAGTTAGAATATCCAATGTTATTAAATAATAGATTCCTTATAAATATATCATTAGTGAGTGAATTTTTTATTGAAAAAAAGATAATATCTATTGATGAAAGGGCATTTGAATGTAAACAAAATTTAGATCAATTAAAAGGAATTGATCTTGCCTTAAATATTTTAAGATTAGATATCAGTTAGTGCAAAATGATAATTAAAATTAGACTAAGAGAAATAAATTAAGTTAAATAAATATAAATTATAAAGAAAGATTAAATGAAAAAGAGAATTTTATTAGCGGCAGTTTTGCAGATTTTTATGGTATTGGGGAGTTGCAGTTCAGATTCAGGGAATAACGACGCGGAAAAGCCGGTAGAGTTGAAAAAGGGGGAAATTAAAGCTGATTTTGATTCATTTTATGGCGCTGATGATTTTGTAATCGATAAAGATGACAACGTCTTTTTTATAGGGCAAACACCAAATGACAAAGATTACATCTGGAAATTTCAAAAAATTGATAAGGATGGAAAATTAACATTATTAAAAGGGATAAACAATGACATTCCTTTTTCAGGCAGAATGGCAGTAAGTAATGCAGGAGAATTTTTATTAATAGGAGATGGCTTGAAAAGTGAGACTGACAAAATATTTCGTTTCGAAAATAACTTTACGGAACTGAATCCATTTTATACAATGAAACCAATTAGTTCTCCGCTTGCAGATAAAATCAGGCTTATAGCAATCACAGGAAACAATGACAACACCTATTTTGTCAGTGATTATAATGCAAAGAATATCAAACGCGTTTTGCCTGAATCAGGAGGAGATGTTTTTGTTGCTGGTTCTGGTAAAAATGCAATAGTAGACGGTACGGGCTTAAATGCTAGTTTTGGAGGTGTATCTAAATTAGTATCGAACAATAATATTATATACCTTATAGATAATTTATATTCTGGAACTACTTTCGTTAGTTCAAATATTAGAAAATTAGAGTATGTTAATAATCAATGGAAAGTTACAACATTGTCTTCGACAACAAATACGGATAATTTTTATAACAATATTGCTTTTGACTCAAAGAATGATATGTATGTTTCGGTTTCGGGAAAAGGAATTTATAAATTTAATCTTGCTGATAATACCTTGTCACTTTTTGCAGATGCACAATTAAAAATCTTCACAGGAACTACCAAATTATCATACCATTCAGAAATTGATTTGAAGTTTATTTATAGCTTTAAATTTAAAAACAATGACCTGTATTTGTTAACGAGCAACAGCATAATCAAAATTTCTGATTACCAAGCCAAATTGGACGCGGCAACCAAATAAATAAAATACTTAAAAACCACTGCAACCCCAAAAAGTGCAGTGGTTTCAAAACAACCAGAATGAAAAAAACTTTACTCTTATTTTTATTTATTGTTATTACTTCTTGTTATCAGGAAACAGTTATAGCTGTAGAAGGTGATTTTACGACCTCGTATGTAAGCGGAGATGAATCTGTTCCTGTTATTATCAATATCGACAGTAAAATTACCGGTGCAGATACGTATCAATGGGAATTTGAAGGCGGGAGTCCAAGTACCTCATCTTTAAAAAATCCCGGCGAAATATTGTATGCAAAACAGGGTACTTATACCATAAAATTGCGTGCAAGTAATGCAGACGGAGAGTTTACAGAAATCAGTAAAGCAGTAGTAATAAAAGAGGGAATTAATATACAGTTTAAAAATGAAGTATTAAAAAGTACCTATTCGCCTGTAGAAGTAGTTTTAACAAATACAACGGCTGGCGAAGGATTGACTTTTGCCTGGGATTTTCAGGATGGAATGCCAGCTTCTTTTTCAGGAAAAACTCCTCCAAATGTTGTTTTTACAACACCCGGAGATCACAATATAACACTAACAGTTTCTAATGGATTTGAATCCCGAAAACAGATTCAAACTGTAAATGTTGCTCCATATTTAGTGAGTTTGTTTGCTTATGAACCTGATTTTAATGATGATGATTATCAGTTGCCGGTAACTATTAAATTTGCCAATAAATCGGTGAGTGCAACCAATTATAAATGGACATTTGAAGGAGGATCACCTGCTGTTTCTACGGAAGAAAATCCAACAGTTACTTTTACAAGTGCAGGATTACATCAGGTTACTTTAGAAGCTTCTAACGATAAGACAAGTCAAAAATATTCTACAGCAATTACTGTAGAATCAGATACCAATCTGCGTGTTTTTTCTAATATTAAATTAGGAATAAATACGGCTCACAACAATAATAATATTGGGGCAATGTTCTCGACTTCGACAAGACAAGTGTATAAGGCTAATGAAATTAATGACCAAAACAGCAGTTTAATCGACATTGTTTTTCAAGGTCTAAACAGCAATTTTACGAGCAATAAATTTATATCTCCAGATCAGGTTAATAATTATGGTTTCTTGGGATTGAAAAATGCACAGAGCACCATCTTTATAAACTCTCAAAACTTATGCAATTGTGGTTTGAATTTTACAGAAACACAATTTGATGCAATGGTAGATGATACAACTATAAAATCACTGAATATAAGTTACAGTGCATCTGGAGCACAAGAATTTGGTTTTACCTATCCAAGAATAATTTTGTTTAAAACACAAGATGGAAGAAAAGGTGCTATTAAAATAAAAGAAATGGTTAAAAACGGAACAAGTTCCTATATTTTGTGTGACATCAAAGTGCAAAAACAATAACGCTGACTGACAAATGACGATAAAAAATAAAAAGAATTTGTTACGGCTATTGCTTGTTTTTGCTTGTCTTGTAAGTAGAAATACCTATGCGCAGGATGTAGATTTAGAGACATTTTATAAGCCGAACTTTAAAGTTACTGGTGGTATTAATGCCAATACTATATTTTACAATTCAAATCAGCAAAACTCTCGTGAGCCTTTTACTTATCTACTTTCGGGTAACTTAAATATTAGTGCTTTTAGTTTTAATATTCCTGTGTTTTACAGCATTACCAATCAGGGAAATAACTTGGGTTATACCGCTCCTTTTGATTTTAACAGGATTTGTATAATGCCCAAATACAAATGGGTTAAAGCTTATATCGGAAATGTGAGTATGACATTTTCGCCTTATACTTTGAGCGGTCACCCTTTTAGAGGAATTGGGCTGGAACTTACACCAAGAAATCCTTTTAAAATTAGTTTAATGGCAGGGCAATTATTAAAGGCTGTAAATGAAGATGAGGGAATAGGAGCAGTACCGGTTTATGAGCGTTTTGGTTATGGAATTAAAACAAGCTTTGAAAAAGAAAAGTACAAAATTGGCTGGATTGGTTTTTATGCTAAAGACAACGAAAATTCTATAACATTTACTGGAAATGAAAATAGCGTTACTCCAAAAGAAAACTGGGTAAACAGTTTGAGTTTTAATACTTCTTTAATGAAAGATTTGACTTTTAATGTTGAATATGCTTTATCTGTTTTAACAGATGATACGCGAGCAAAAACAATTTCAGGAGGAAATTACAGAGACAAGCTTTTTTCGTCTAAAGAAAGTACAAATTATTTGAATGCCGTAAATGTTAATTTCGATTATTCGATTCAAAAAAGTATTGTTGGATTAACTTACGAACGTATAGACCCTAACTACAATACGCTCGGAGCAATGTATTTTAATAATGATCTAGAAAATATTGCTATGCGGTTTTCACGTCCTTTTTATAAAGACAATATTACAGTAAATGCTAGTTTAGGATTTCAAAGAGACAATTTAGCACAAGAAAAAAAGCAAGATTCTAAGCGAGTTGTAGGCTCAATAAACATGAATTATAAAGTTACCGATCAGATTAATTTCACTGGAAGTTATTCTAATTTTTCAACATATACCAATAGAAAATTGGATCAATTTGAACTTATAAATAATCCGAATGTTGTAGCGTCAGACACATTAGATTACAGACAATTATCTCAAAATGCCAACTTTAATCTAACCTACGCTTTTGGAAAAAAGAAAAACCAAAACATGAATTTTAATTATAGTATTGCAGGTCAGGCCAATGAACAGGGAGGAATAATAAGAAAAGGTCAGGCAAGTACTGTTCAGAACTATAATTTGGCACATACTATTAATTTTTTAGGAATTAAAACAGCCTTAAATAGCTCTCTAAATTATACTAATAACCAAGTTGGTCAATTTGATAATTCATCTTTAGGAGCTTCTGTTGGTGTTTCTAAGAAATTATTGAAAGAAAAAATGAATGCCAATTTTGGATTATTATACAATAATACCCAAAGTGATATTAGCACAAGTTCTGTTTTTGGTGTCAAACTTAACAACAGTTATACGTTACTCAAAAAACACAATTTTACATTAGGAATGATTTCCATGTTTAGGAGTTCAACAAATAAACCAGGAAACAACGATATAATGCTGAATTTTAATTACGGATATAGTTTCTAATGAAATTAGAATCAAAATATAAAAAAGAAATTGCCATGCTCAATTCTATTAAAAATACGGATTATTTGTCTATGAAAAGATCTATCAAATTACGGTTGTACTTTTTATTTGTTTTACTTTCAATTCAGTTTTCTTATGCACAAGATTTAACTGCTTCAAAGGAAGTTGCAGCAGCTTCGGGGTCTATCACTAAAATAGAAGAATCTAAGCATTGGGTAGATCAATTCTCAAATGCAGATTTGGTAGAATTGCCAGTTGGGATACGTCATACGATCAATAATGTTCAATATTCGATCGGAATTACAAAAGCTGTTTTTTCACCTGAATATACAACACTAACAGTTTTTTGTAGAGTAGATATTCCTCAGAAAAATAATAATGGAGAGCCAATGCATTTGTTTTTTGGTGCAGATAATGTAAAATTATCACATCAGGGAGGGATTATTGGTGAGGCAAAATTGGTACTGCTTGGTAATGTTGACATTCCATTTAGTGAAAACAAATGGCAGGTTTCACTTTACGGTGGCTTTAACATGGAAACAGGAAATGTTAAGGATCTTACCTACGTTACTATAGATTGCGACGGGTTTAAGGAAATGAAAATTTCTGGAGCTGTTGAGTTTTCAAGAGATTTAATTTTACCAATTGATTCGGGGTCAAACACTGTTAATGAAAGCCAGACAACTATTGGTTTTACATATCCAAACGGAGCTACAGCATCAATTCCTAATAGAGTAAGAGGTGAATTTAGTTTTACTGCGGGCGGATGGAACGATATTTTGGTTAATGTAAGTTTACAGCCTTTTGTTTTAAAAGATAAAAGAAACGGAAAAGATTTTGAAGGTAATTTTCAATTTTTGGTCAATAATGCCGTACTTGATTTAAGTGATTTAAGAAATGACCCAACGGTTTCTTTTCCGGATTATTACACAAAAAATGGTTTGCTGATGCCAAGTCAGGAAGCTTGGAAAGGCGTTTTTATACAAACTTTTGAAGTCGGGCTTCCAAAAGAATTTCAAACATCAGATACAGCATCAAATAAACAAAGAATTAGGGTTGGAGCACAGAATCTTATTATTGATAAGTTTGGGGTTTCGGGAACTTTTTATGCAGACAACGTCTTTCCGCTTGATAAAGGAATTACCAGTCAAGAGAAATCATGGGCATATTCTTTAGATCATATTGATGTTACAATCGCGGCCAATACATTTGTAAAAGCAAATTTAAATGGCCAGATTCTGTTGCCTATTAGTAAACAGCCAACAGAAAAAAAGGAAGCGACTACAGAAGATTCAGCAACAGCAAAACAGAAGAAATTTGGCTTAGCGTATAATGGTTTTATTTCGATGGAAGAACAGAGATTGACTGTTGTTACCAAAGATTCAATAGCATTTGATATTTGGAAAGCTAAAGCAGTTCTGCTGCCCAATAGTTCTATCGAATTAAAGTTAGTGAACGGGAAATTTTTACCCAAAGCAAATTTAAATGGTTCAATATCTTTTGGAACAAATAAAAAAGCTACCGATGAAACAGAAGTAGAAGGTAAAAAAACGATAGATTTTAAAGGTCTAACGTTTGAAGACTTGCAATTGCAAACCGTTTCACCAGTAATTGCAGTTAGGAATTTTGGTTACAAAGGTACTGTTGGTTTTAGTAATTTTCCTGTTTCCATTGGGAATATCAATGTTGCGATACAAGGAGATAATACCCGGATCGATTTTGATTTAGGTATTAATTTAATGGATGCTATTGGAGCAGGAGCCACAGCCCGAATAGGGATAAAAGGCAAAATGTATGATGACGGTTTTAGGCAGCGATGTAAATATGACGGATTAGATTTATCTGCGATTAATATTGATTGTCAATTCAGTTCGTTAACAATAAAAGGAGGTCTTATCCTAATGGATGATGATCCTGTATATGGAGACGGTTTTAATGCTGATCTGGAAGTAGGTATCGCAGATATGATCAATGTAAAAGCTAAAGCAATTTTTGGGCGTAAAACTTTTAGATATTGGTATTTTGATGCCGCAGTAAAATGGCCTCCAGTTCCATCCCCTTTTATGATTAATGGTTTTGGTGGAGGTGCCTATTATAAAATGCATCGAAATCAAGATATAGCAATTGGAGATTTCTCTCCATCAGGATTAAGTTATACTCCTGATGAAAAAATAAATTTAGGAATTAAAGCTTTGATTTATTTTAGTATTGGTTCAGAATCCGTTTGTGATGGCGAAGCAGGTTTTGAAATTGCGTTTAACTCAAAAGGAGGAGTAAACAGATTAGCTATTTTTGGAAAAGCCAATGTTATGGCCAAAATACCGGGCTTAAAAAACGTTGGTGATTTGATGGGAAAAGTAGCTTCAAATGTTACTTCAAAAACAAGTTTCTTGGGGGTAACAGAAAGCGATATTTCAGGATCCTTTGCAAGCAAATATATACCACAAGCAAAAGAAGCAATTCCAGGTGATTTATCCGCTGCAGTAGGTATAAAAATGGCAGCTGCGGTAGAGTTTGATTTCCAGAATCACTCTATGCATGCTACAACAGATGTTTATATTAATACACCAGGAAATTTTCTTTCGGGAACAGGACCAGGCGGAAGAGCAGTTTGGGGAATTTTTCATAAAGACCCGCAAGACTGGTATATGTATATGGGAACTCCAGATGATAGATGTGGCGTAAAACTAGGAGTTGCAGGAATGTACCTAAAAACAACAAGTTATTTTATGGCAGGTACACTGCTTCCGGGAAGTCCGCCGCCACCGGCTATCGTTGCACAAATTCTGGGCGTAGATGCCAAAGAATTAGATTATATGCGAGACGAAAATTCATTGGCAAATGGTGGAGGTTTAGCCTTTGGAGCAAGTTTAGATTTTGATACCGGAGATTTAAGTTTCTTATTGTTCTACGCCCGTTTTCAGGCAGGAATGGGATTTGATATTATGCTAAAAGATTATCAGGAAGCCAGATGCTCTAATACTGGTGATCGAGTGGGGATAAATGGCTGGTATGCAAATGGACAATCTTATGCGTACCTGCAAGGAGAACTAGGAATAAGAGTCAAATTATCTTTCTTAAAGTTTAAAGTGCCAATTATTTCAGGAGGAGCAGCGGTTTTATTACAAGCAAAATTGCCAAACCCATTTTGGATGCGTGGTTATGTAGGTGGAAATATGAATATTTTGGGAGGATTAATTAAAGGAAAATTCAGATTCAAACTAGAAATAGGACAAGAATGTCAATTTGAGAATGCGTCGCCATTAGGAGGAATAAAACTAATAACAGATGTAACTCCAAAACAGAGCTCAACAGATATTGATGTTTTTGCGGTTCCACAAGCAGCATTTTCTATGAAAGTAAACGAAGCTTTTGTGATTCCTGAAGATGCAGGCGATGTTACTTATAAAGTAATATTAGAGAAATTTAAGGTTTTAGACGGCACAACAGAAATTCCAGGAACTATAGAATGGAGTTCAATGAAAGACAAAGCAAATTTTGTTTCGACGGATATTTTACCTCCAAACAAACCGCTTAAAGTTCAGGTTGAGGTAAGTTTCCAAAAAATGATAAACGGCGTTTTTCAGCCGATAAAAGTTGATGGACAAGTAGCGAAAGAAGTAGAAGAAAGAGATTTTACAACAGGAGGAGCCCCAAATTATATTCCGCTCACAAATGTAAAATATTCTTATCCGGTAGTCGAACAAAAATATTTTCTTGAAGATGAATACCCTAAAGGTTACATTCAGCTTAAACGAGGTCAGGATTATTTATTTGAAGACACAAAATGGGAAACTAAAGTAAAATTAAATGAAAATGGCACTTCTGATATGAAAACTACAGCATTTAAATATGATACAAATTCCAACGAGATTTCATATGATTTGCCAAATATAGATCAGGAGAAAAAATATAATTTTTTAATTGCTAGTAATTTAAAAGCCGGACAGCAGAATAATGCTGTTGCAGCAGAAAAAACAAATACAATTAGCGATAGCGGAAATGATATATCAATAAGGGAAAATCAAGCAGATGCAGTTTCAAAATCAGAAGGTGATATTGAGCGTTTGACTTATGCCTTTACAACAAGTAAATACAAAACGTTTAACTCTAAAATGGATGCGATATCAACAAAAAATTACAATTTTGGAGTATTATATTCAGATGTTATTTATTTAACTAATACAATCACAAGTCAGGAAGCTTTTGATATTGTCGAGTTGCAGGGAGTAAATTACAGTGATAATAAGCCAATTATTAGTGCTCAGTCTAAACTTAATGACGAATATTACATGACAGATATATATCCTTATTTGTATAGAGATTATCCGTTAAATGGAAGTTATTCTATTACAAATAGAGATACCAGTGAATTGGGAATAATTCCTGCTAAGGCAATTCCGCTGAATGCTTATTACATAACAAGTATTGAAAATGATGTCAACCAGTCTTGGACAAAAAGTAATTTTCCATACAAGTATAACTTACCTTTGATTTATAAAGAAGATTGGATTGATTTAAATAATCAAATTATAAATGATTATGTTGATGGAGTTACAGCCAGTTTATCAATCGGAAAGCGTTTCTTAAACAGTGATTATTTATTTATGCGTTATGGCGATTACGAAATTGTAATGAAATATGATTTACCAGGAAATAAACAATCTAAAGAATTTACGTATAAGTTTAAAAACAACAATAAATTTAGATAGAAATAAATAAAAAAAGACAACCAATTGGTTGTCTTTTTTTATTTATGAAAAATCAGGTTTTAAAATACAATTGCCTATTTCTTCACAAACTTAAAATTCTGAACAGGACTTCCTTGCGTTACAACTTTTATCAAGTAAACCCCATTAGTAAGACCGCTCACAGGTATTTCTGAACTAATCATATCCTCAGCAATGATAGAAGTTTTCCAAACCTCTTTGCCTGACAGATCATATACAGAGAGTGCAGCCGGACCACTAATAGCGTGATCAAATTTTATTCTAAAATTTGTTGATGCCGGATTAGGAAAAACATAATTGGTAGAAGCAACTCCCCAGTTATAAGAAGGAGTATTCAATATAGGTCCTTGATAAATGGCGTACAAAGCAGCATCAGCCTGCGGTAATTGAACACTTAATGTACTTTGTGTTGTACTTGTAGTACCAGAATACAATTCTTTAACCGTATAATTTCCAGAACCCAAACCCAGACGACTTAGATTAATAGTATTAGTTGTTGAAGTATTACCATAGTTAAATACCGCAACATAAGTAATGTTATTATGTGCAGCCGAAAAAATATTGGCTGCGTTGTATCCGGTATTTCCATCAGCAGGAATAAAGTGCATGTCGGCACGGGCAACGTCCATAACATCATTATTTTGTAAAAGGTTCTGCGCCGTAGCTTTCCATTGTCCGGAAACAGAAAAATCATCACCATTTGTAACTGTTCCCGTTACTACACTGCTTAATAATCTCGCGCGATTCTGCCCGATAGAAGAATTTCCGAAAACCACATGATCAGCATCCAGATAATCATAAATCTGATTTTGCCACCAGCCGTAAGTAGTGCTGTTAAGCGTATAATCGGTATCGCTTATTGTGCTGTAGGCATCACAAGCAATACGTCGCATGTGTACAAAAGGACCAGTTGCAAGATTCGGAGATATTGCAGCCTGAACCAGCATGGTTCCGTTAATTTCATCAACTAAATACTTCATACCTTCCTGATACGCTTCCATACCAGTATGAATTTGATAATTAACAAAACTGTCGGCTTCAATGCTGGCGTGGGTAAGAAAATCTATTTTTACCATTTCAAATCCCGCAGTTTTAAAACGATTTATAAAATATTTTATTCTAGCCTTAGTTCCAGGGCTTGTAGGATCCATAGCATACGCGCCGTCCAGCTCAAATGGAGCTCCATTAACAGTTGTCCAGCATTGGTTGTAATTATATGAACTGCCTTCTACCTGACGATTGTATTTGCCCCAATCCACAAATGGAGCCCAGTAAATACCGGCTTTATAACCTTTGCTTTTTGCATAAGTAACAAATTGCGCCAGCTGAGCATCCGTCATATTATCCCAATAAGAATCAAGATCAATAAATAAAGTATTGTCTTGTGTCTTGTAAGCCGGACAGTCATCGTGAAAAAAATCTACTACAGCTTTGGCTTTCGTTAGATTAATGCTGGTCTGCATAGCGCCCCAGCTGTTCCATCCAATAGGTTTTGGAGCCGTCCAGTCAAAAATATATTTGGGTTGCAATGCAGCATTGGCTTGTGCAAATTCTTCAAATCCAGTTCTCCAGTCATCGTTGGCATTTATCATTATTTTTGGCGAAGGACAACTTGTCTGCCCTACGTTTACCCAGCCATGTCCGCGGGTATCTCTTGTTATGTCCTGTTTTGTCCATCCTGCAATAACCGAAACATAAGCCGATGAAGAACCGCCACCATTTACCGTAACTCCGGTTTTCCATTTAGTATGTTCCAAAGAACCAATTACCAAACCTTTTCTGTTGGTATTGTTATAAATATTGGTAACCTCAGATGCCGTAAAATCAGCAGCATTCAATGGATAAGCATTGTATCTTATCCATGCATCATTATCATAAGGTACAAAAACAGCTCTTGTATCTCCAGTACCAAAATTTGGAGTTACCTGATAACTTGTTAATGGCGACATTCTATAGCAGTTCGATCCATTTCCAGTTAAAACTACCTGCAGCGCCAGATAATTTTTATTCATATAAGTATAAAAAATCTGCTGCATACCTAAAGTATAATTCCCACTTAAGGTAAAAATATGCTTAGTTCCGCTGCCAATATTATCCGTAAAAGATTCTGAAGTGTACACTGCCGAAGCAAAATTACCGCTTATATATTGCTGATCACTATTTGCAGAAGCAGATGCGTTGGTAATTACAGTTGCTCCATTAAATTTTATACTGTAAGTCTTAGAAGTTAGATTATAAACGATACTATTGTTTGCCCCAAAATTAATAGTCTGATTACTTCCGGCAGCGATAGGTGTAAGAACAAATTTATCCAAATTGGGAGCCCAGGAATTTGTATTGTCCCACAAAAGAGCAGTTGTTCCGTTGTTTAAATAAACACTTATATTTTTTGAAGCCGCTGTGCTCCAGCCTCCGCTCGGGTCGCATGGAATTGAAATTGCAGCAGCCGAACCAGCTGTTAAACGAATGGTACGCGGATCGCCTGTACAATAAAACAACTGTAAATTATACCAGCCTGCAGCTGTCGTAGTAACATTTACAGAAACACTGCTGTTGCCTCCTAGGTTACCTACTATTTTTCCCGAACAGGAATCACAGTTTTGTATATCTGCATTGTTGGTACGAGTTCCGTTTTCAAACTCATATGTCTGAGCCTGACTGTAAATTGTCAATAATAAAAATAGAACTGTCAGGAGTTTTTTACCTGCTGTTCGCTGTTTTGTAATTTTTTCGTGCATAATATTTCATTTTTAGTTAGTTAAAATGCAGTACTATACTATACTGTGCTACAATGATAAGAAAAATATTAGTATATTGTTAAATATTAATTGATTTTATTTTTTTTTAAAGCTTAATTTGTGTTTTGTTTATATTTTCAGCTATTAGATGAGGATTAAAAAATTACATTTTTATCATAAATCAAAATCACTTTCTATACTAAAAGATGAAATTTTAAAACAAAAAGCTTCTAAAAGAGTGGAAAAATGCTTCTTAACAGTAAAATGTTTAGCATCGGTTTAATTATGAAGAAAAAAAATAAAAATATTTTAAATGCAATAATAATTTGATTTACTGATGTTTAAATCAGTTTTTGGAAGCGTTCTCAAACATTTTTTTTTGAAGTCCTTGTCAAATTAATTTTAATTTGTATCATTGTAGTATAGAATAGGATAATGAATTTAAAACATTATATAATGAAACAACACTTTCTGTCGGTTAGAAAATTATTTTTATCACTTTTATTAATGGTTATTTTTTGTGTACCAATTGTGGCGCAAAAAAATATTAAAATAGATTTTGGTAAAAATGGATCAATACTTTATGATGGAAAGCAAAAAACAATTAGTGTAATTCAATCTGGAAAAAACATTTTTACAAATGCAAAAGCTTCGATTAAAGTAAATGGCAAAACAATTTCTACTGATGATTATACAACAGCTTCTTTAGAAAAAGAACCAATCACCGACGATTTGGGTAAAGGAATAAAATATACACTTGTTTATAAAAAGAATAACCTGCCAACTCTTAAACAAAGTTTTTATACTTATAAGCAGCATTCTTATTTTATTACGCAATTAGAAATTCAGAATGAGGGCGAGCAAATGGCAACAAATTATATTTCGCCATTAGATTTAGGACAAATCACTTTTGATAAAACAGAAAACCTGCAGACTGTTTTTGTTCCTTATGATAATGATGCTTTCATTAGTTATAATTCAAAAAAATTAGACACGATTTCAGATAATACAAGTTCAGAAGTTGGAGTCTTATTTAATAATACATCCAGAAATGGTTTTGTAATTGGTTCTTTAGAACATACTGTTTGGAAAAGCGCTGTAAAATCGATCAATAAAAATAAAGAATCATTATTTTCTGCATGGGCAGGATATTCAGAAAAAGAAATTACACGTGACAGTATTGCACACGGAATGCTGAAAGGAAATAAAATAGCATCTCCAAAATTCTTCGTAGGCTATTATTCTGATTGGAGAAATGGAATGGAAGAATATGCAAAAACCAACCGCATTATCGAAAAACCGTATGTATTTGAATGGAACAAACCAACTCCGGTAGGCTGGAATAGCTGGGGAGTTTTGATGGAAAAAATCAATTATGAAAATACCACAAAAGTTGCTGATTTCTTTGCAAACTCAATTCCGCAATTTCGTGTTGGAAATACTGCTTACATAGATCTCGATTCTTTTTGGGATAATATGGTAAAAGGAGGATTTACAGGAGATTTTAGCAAATTAAAAGAATTTGCAGATTATTGTAAAAGCAAAGGATTAGAACCGGGAGCATACTGGGCACCTTTTACAGATTGGGGATGGAAAGGCGGACCAAACCGAAAAGCGGAAGGAAGCGATTATACTTTTGGTGAAATGTGGACTAAAACCGGAAATACTTATTTTGATTTTGATGGCGCACGCGCAATTGATCCAACACATCCTGGTACGCAAAAACGTGTTGATTACGTGATAAATAAACTCAAAGCGTGCGGCTTCAAAATGATTAAAATTGATTTTCTGGGACATGCTGCAGCAGAATCTACTTCTTTTTACGATAAAAATGTCACAACCGGAATGCAGGCTTATAAAGTAGGAATGGAACATTTGGTAAATGCCTTAGACGGGCAAATGCTTATTTATGCTGCAATTTCGCCAAACATGGCAACGTCACGTTACGCTCACGTTCGTCGTATTGCGTGCGATGCTTGGAAAACTATTGAGCATACACAATACACACTAAATAGTGTAAATTATGGCTGGTGGCAAACCTATTCGTATGACTATATTGATGCCGATCATGTAGTTTTTGCCGATGTAACCGAAGAGGAAAATCGGGCAAGATTGATCTCAGCCGTAATTACAGGAACATTAATCACAGGAGACGATTACAGTAAAGAGGGTATTTGGAGTGTACGCGCAAAAGAATGGCTTCAGAATAAAGAATTACTTAAAATTGTTGCAAATGGTGTGGCATTTCGTCCATTAGAAGGAAATACAGGAAAGCTAACAACCGAAGTGTTTGAACAAAAAATAGGCAATGACTGGTATATCAGTATTTTAAATTTCGGAAAAACGAATAAAAATTACGCACTTCCTCTGGAAAGATTAGGTGTAAAAAATGGCAATTATAAATTGCAGGATGTTTTTACAGCGGAAAATGTTGAGGTAAAAAACAACACCATTAATTTAAATCTTGGTGCCAAAGATGCTCGTTTGTTTAAAATTGTAAATCGTTAATCAGCATGAAAAAGCATCTTTTTAAAAACGGAATTGTTCTTTTAATTTTCTTTATTAGTGTATCTAATAGCGCTAATGCTGTGGTAAAATTACCGTCTTTTTTTACCGATAATATGGTTTTGCAGCAAAAAAGTGCAGTTCCGTTTTGGGGAGAAAGCGATCAGAAATCCGTATCAGTTACAAGTTCGTGGGATAAAAAAACATACCAAACAAATGTTGAAAACGGCAAATGGAAGGTGGTTTTAAAAACACCTGTTTATGGCGGACCTTATACGATTACGATTAACGACGGAACAACTAAAACGTTAACCAATATTTTAATTGGCGAAGTATGGCTGTGTTCCGGCCAAAGTAATATGGAAATGCCGTTAGAAGGCTGGGGAAAAATTAATAATTATAAAGAAGAAATAGCAAACGCCAATTATCCGCAAATAAGATTATTACAGGCAGAACATATAGAAAATACTTTACCGCAAAATATACTAAAAGTACAACACGACGGATGGAATGTCTGCAGTCCTAAAACGATAGCCGATTTTAGTGCAACAGCATATTTTTTTGCCAGAAAGATTTATAAAGAAAAAAATATTCCCATCGGTTTAATACATTCTTCCTGGGGCGGAACGCTTATAGAAGCGTGGACAAGTTCTGGAGCGTTAACCACAATTCACGATTTTGATGCTGAGATTGAAGCCATGAAATCGGAAACAAGCAGACAAGCTTTACAACAAAAATACAATACTGAAATAGCAGCGTGGGAAAAATATCTTACGAGTACAGATAAAGGATTTCAGCATGAAAAAGCAATTTGGGCAACACCCAATTTTGATGATTCATCATGGAAAACAATGAAACTGCCTTCTTTTTTTGACAGTAACGGAATGTCGAATTTTGATGGAATCGTCTGGTTCAGAAAAAAGTTTACTATTTCTGATAATAGTAAAGATTTCAGCCTGAGTTATTTCGCAGATGATGATGATGTTATTTGGGTGAATGGCAATTATATAGGCGAAACTAAAGGTTATAATGTAGAACGCCATTATACGATTCCATCTCAATTTCTTAAGAAAGGAGAAAATACCATTGCCATAAAAGTTTATGACGGAGCAGGAAATGGGGGAGTTTATGGCGATGAAAAAATCGCATTACAATCAGACAAAGAAACAATTTCTTTAGCCGGAGACTGGAAATATAATATTGGCGCAGATAGTAAAGACCTTCCGGCAAAACCATATTTGGCTCAAGGCCAAAACAGACCAAGCGCAATTTACAACGCGATGATTGCACCTTCGGTAGATTATAAAATAAAAGGCGTAATCTGGTATCAGGGAGAAAGTAATGCAGAAAGAGCGTATCAGTATCAAACCCTATTTCCGCTGTTGATAAACGATTGGAGAAACCAGTTTAAAGATCAAAACCTGCCGTTTTTCTTTGTTCAATTGGCCAATTACAAACAACAAAAAGAACAGCCGGGAGATTCAGATTGGGCAGAGTTGAGAGAAGCGCAATTCAAGACTTTAAAAGCAGTTCCCAATACCGGAATGGCCGTTATTACCGATATTGGAAATGCAGAAGATATTCATCCAAAAAATAAACAAGATGTAGGAGATCGTTTAGCGAATATTGCTTTGGCAAAACTGTACAATACCAAAATTAATTATTCAGGACCGCTTTATAAAACCTATACTATAAAAGGAAATGTAGTTATAATAGATTTTGATTTTAATGAAAGTATAAAAGCCAAAGACAACGTTCTTAAAGGTTTTTCTGTTGCAGGAACAGATCAAAAATTTTATTGGGCAGAAGCAAAAATAGTAAACGGTAAAGTTGAGGTTTCTTCAAAAGAAGTTCCAAATCCAGCAGCCGTAAGATACAATTGGGCAGATAATCCAAACGGGAATTTAACCAATATATCTGGATTGCCGGCATCTTCTTTTAGAACAGATCTTTGGCCGGGCATAACACAAAAAAAGAAATAGACATAAAAATATAATAAAATGAAAAAATCCATTACAACTTTAAGGCAGTCATTTACGATAGCATTTTTTATTCTGGCGAGTTATTGCAGTCCTGTTATGGCGCAGCAAATTATTGCAGTTAAAACAAAAAGCAATGCGCTCGTTTTACAAGTAACTCCAGGAAAAGAAGTGAATACTATTTATTTAGGAGAAAAATTAGCAAATGATTTAGAGTATGTAAAAATACAAAATCAGTTTCGTCAGGGAACCGATTATTCCGGTATTTACAATGCTGCTTATACGCCTTCTGGTTCTAAAAACTTGTTAGAACCTGCAATTGCAGTAACACATGCCGACGGAAATACATCATTGGATTTATTATATGTAAGCCATAAAACAACTACTATTGAAACAGGAATTTCTCAAACAGAAATTACGCTAAAAGATCCAGTTTATCCAATTGAAGTTCACCTGTTTATTCAGGCTTATTACGATACAGATGTTATCGAGCAATGGACAACTATTACCCATAATGAAAAAGCAAATATTACTTTAAATAAATACGCTTCGGCAAATTTATATTTGAAAGGATACAGCAACTTTTGGCTGAATCAATATCATGGCGATTGGGCAAAAGAAATGCAACCCGAAGAAACAAAATTAACTCACGGTATAAAAGTATTAGATACCAAATTAGGATCTCGTGCCAATTTATTCCAGCCTTCAGTATTTATGGTATCGCTGGACAAACCAGCAACAGAAGACGAAGGGAAAGTTTTGTTTGCAGGTTTAGAATGGTCAGGAAATTTCCGTACCGATTTAGAACTGGATCCGTTAAATAATCTTCGTGTTATTTCGGGTATTAATAATGCAGCTGCAAATTATTCACTGGCTAAAAATACGGTATTTACAACACCTAAATTTTGGTACACTTTATCATCAAAAGGAAAAGGAAATGCGAGCAGAAACTTGCACGACTGGTCTAGAAATTATAAAATATTAGACGGAAAAGGAAGCCGTTTAACCTTATTAAACAACTGGGAAGCAACTTATTTTAATTTTGATGAAGACAAACTAAAAGTGCTTATCGCCGATACTAAAAAACTAGGCGTAGATATGTTTTTATTGGATGACGGATGGTTTGGAAATACGTATCCTCGTAATAATGACGATGCTGCTTTGGGAGACTGGGACGTAAACAAAAAGAAACTTCCAAACGGAATCGGGACTTTAGTAAAAACAGCCAAAGACAATCAGGTAAAATTTGGAATCTGGATTGAGCCGGAAATGGTAAATCCAGCGAGTGATTTATACAAAAAACATCCGGAATGGATTGTAAAACAACCAGGAAGAACAGAACATTATTTCCGTAATCAATTGGTTTTAGATTTATCAAATCCAAAAGTTCAGGACTTTGTTTATGGAGTTGTAGATAATCTTTTTACAGAAAATCCAGAATTGGCTTATATCAAATGGGATTGTAATGCGGTGATTTACAATGCGTATTCGTCTAATTTAAAAGACAAACAATCTAATTTTTATACGGATTATGTAACGGGACTTTACAAAGTTCTGGAGCGTATTCGAGTAAAATATCCAAAAGTACCAATGATGCTTTGTTCTGGTGGCGGCGGAAGAGTAGATTATGCAGCGCTTAAATATTTTACAGAATTCTGGCCAAGTGACAATACAGATCCTTTAGAGCGCGTGTACATGCAATGGGAATACTCGTATTTTTATCCAGCATTAACCATCGCTGCACACGTTACCGATTGGGGAAAACAACCTATAAAATACCGTATCGATGTTGCCATGATGGGCAGACTTGGTTTTGATATTGTAGTAAAAGATCTAAACGAAAAAGATTTAGCCTATACCCAAAAAGCCATCAAAAATTATGGCGAATTGAGCAGTACAATCTGGCAGGGCGATCAATACCGTTTGCAAAATCCATGGGGAAATGAAGCTGCATCGGTAATGTTTGTCAATAAAAATGGTAACGAAGCTGTAGTCTTTACTTATTTGGTAAATTCAAGATACGAAGCAGGGACACATTTACCTATTAAACTAAAAGGATTACAAGCGGGTCAAAATTATAAAGTAGAAGAAATCAATATTTATCCAGATAAAAAAGCGGCGGTAGAAACTGCAGTTTATTCGGGAGATTTCTTAATGCAGGTTGGAATTAACCCAAATGTGAATTCAAATAATAGCAGTGTTGTTTTAAAAATTACAAAGGCTTAAATATCAAACATTAGTATATATTTGTATTATATTCTAAATAAATACCTATTAAAACGTTTATGAAGCAAATTATTCAACAGATAAAGAACCTTGAAACTGTAAATTCGTTATCAAAGCACGAGCAGTTGGTTCAGGGAATAATAAACGCCATTGAAGAAAAATTAGTTTCAAAAGGTGATTTACTACCATCTGTCAATACTTTTATAAGTGAATTAGGTTTTGCCAGAGAAACAATTGCAAAGGCTTACAAAGAACTTGTTCACAGAGGAATTATCGAATCAAAAAACCGATTGGGTTATTTTGTCGCGACCAATGATGTAAAACAGGAGCTAAAAGTAGCACTGCTTATCTTTGCTTTTGATATTTTTCAGGAAACGTTTTACGAGAATTTCAGAAAAGGTTTGGGTAAAAATATTCAGCTCGATATTTTCTTTCACCACAATAATTTTGATACTTTCGAAAACATTATTCAAAGTATAAAAGGCAAATACGGAATGTTTGTAATTGCACCAATTCCGAGTAAAAAAACGCCTGCGGTTTTAAAACAACTGCCAACCAACAGAGTACTTTTGGTTGACCGTTATATACAAACAGAAGAAGATTATAATTATGTTGCACAAGAGTTTGGAGATTCGTCTTACAATGCTTTTGTGCAGCTAAAAGATAAAATTAAAAAATACGACGAGATCATTTTCTTTTTTAAACCATCGTCTGCAGAACCTGATGAAATTTTAAATTCATTTAAAAGATTCATGAAAGATTACAATATCAAAGGCGTTATTAAAGAAGAATACGTATCGGGTTCTCTGGAAAAAGGAAAAGTATATTTTACAATTCACAATCTCGAACTTTGGGAAATGCTTAAAGATTCTAAAGTTAAAGGACTTAAGATTGGCACCGACATCGGATTTATTTCGCATAATGATGATATCGTAAAAGAAATCATCTTTGACGGCGTAACAACATTCTCTACAGATTTCTCTGAAATGGGAAAAAAAGCGGCCAATTTTGTTTTAGACCGTAAAAAGATTCAGGAAATTATACCAACAGTTCTCGTTGATAGAAATTCGTTGTAATTTATGAGTATTTTGTCCATTATTAGTTTTTTACTAATTACAGGTCTGATTGCTTTAATATCGGGAATAAAAACCAGAACAAAAAAGGTACAAACCACAAAAGGGCTTTTTTTTGCAGATCACAACAACAATTTTCTTATAGTCGGAGGAGCATTATTGTTAAGCAACATTAGTGCAAATCAATTTATAGGCGAAAACGAATCTATTTATACCAACAACATGAGCGTGATAGCATGGGGCGTTAGTTCTGTGCTTGCCATGCTGCTTGTTGCAGAGTTTTTTCTGCCTATTTACTTTCGTACCGGAGCCATGACAATTCCGGATTATTTAGGAAAACGCTACGACGATTCTACCAAAAAATTAGTGTCAATTGTATTTTTGTGCAGTTATATCGTAAACTTGCTTCCTGCAGTATTGTATGGAGGAGCAGTTGCCCTTACGGGAATGTTCAATTTTTTACAGCCTTTACAATTAACGTATTGGCAGAACATCTGGATCATGGTTTGGCTAATCGGATTAACAGGCTGCGCTTATTCGGTTTTGGGAGGTTTAAGAGCTATATCTATTAGTGATACTATTTTGAGTATCGGATTTTTAACTATTGGTATTGCTTTTCCGTACTTCGGATTTAAATTTTTAGGTAATGGCGATTGGTCAAAAGGACTTCATGTATTACTTTCTCAGCATACAGAACATTTAAATTCCATTGGAACCCAAAGCGATGAGATACCTTTTAGTACTATTTTCACAGGTATGTTTATCATGAACCTGTACTATTGGGGAATGGAACAATTTATTGTGCAGCAGGCACTTTCGGCAAAAAGTTTATCTCACAGTCAAAAAGGTATGGGACTGGCTTGTTTAGGAAAACTTTTATGTCCTTTTATTATTAATATTCCGGGATTACTGGGAGTTCATTTGTATAAAAATCTTGAAAATACAGCTGAGGTTTTTCCTCTGGTAGTAAAAGATACACTGCCTTCAATCATGATTGGTTTAACAGCGGCCGTTGTTCTTGGGGCAGCTATAAGTACCTTTAATGCAGGATTAAACAGCAGCAGTACACTGTTTGTACTTAATCTTTATAAGCCGTGGTTAGAAAAAAGAAATAAAGAAGTTACAGAAAAACATTTGGTCTATACAGGACGTAAATTTGAAATAATTGTTTCTGGTTTAGCCATGTTTTCTGCACCGTTTATATTGTTTAGCAAAGCTGGTTTTTATACCTATTTGCAACAACTTGCGGGAATGTTCTGCCTGCCAATTTTTACCATAATTCTAATTGGTTTTATATCTAAAAAAGTACCGCCTCAAGCTGCCAAAATCGGAATGATATTCTTTATTTTAAGTTATGTAATCTTTAATTATATACTAGATATTCAACTTCATTATTTGCACATGCTGGCAATATTATTCCTTTTTACAGTAGGATGCATGTTGTTTGTTTCGAAGTTTTATCCTAATTATCACTACACCGAAATCAAATTAGAATCTGTTGAATTATCGCCTTGGAAAAACCGTTATTGGTATTTTACCGCTCTCTTAATTGGTATGGTTGGTATTTTTGTTTTATTCTCAAAATGGGGAATAGCTTAGGGAAGGTTCTAAGATTCTAAGGTTTTATGTAGTGATGCACTTGCCGTACGTATAACACAAGATATATCGACAATTTTGTCATTTCGACGTAAGGAGAAATCTCCGCAAGAAACTCCGTAACAATTCTCTAGCCTTTCCTTAATCTTGTTATTTTGACGTAAGGAGAAATCACACTAGAAACTCCTCAAAGTGAATTATCCAATCTTTGCCGAATCCCGAGTGCGATTTCTCCTTACGTCGAAATGACAAACTAAAGTTTGCTATATCTTTTTTGTCTGAGATTTCTTTATTTTATTTCTGCCTTTATTTCTTTTTTCATTTTTTAGAACATGTATTTATGGTAAAGCAGAAAAAAATACCCAAAAAAAATAACAAATTCTTAAAACATAAATTTGGATGTTATGAAAATATTTGTATGTTTGTATTGTTGTAGTATAGTATAGTATAAGTCAACTTGCTTTTCTTTATTTCAATGCTCAATATTCAAAAAAACTAACTCAATATTTATTAACTAAAAAACCAAATCATTATGAGAATTGCAATAAGATACTTATGCTTCTTAGTAGTTATGATGTCCGCCGGTACACTTTATTCCCAAACCATCACCGGTAAAGTTACAGATAATGAAAATTTACCACTGCCTGGTGCAACAGTTTTAGTAAAAGGCACACAAAACTCTACCTCAACAGATATAGACGGTAGTTACAAAATAACCAATGTTAAACCCGGATCATCTTTAGAATTTAGTTTCATCGGATTCACGCCAAAAAGTGCTGCTGCTAATAGTTCCGTTCTAAATGTTTCCCTGGTTCCAAACACTCAGGAATTAAACGAGATTATTGTAGTAGGAGCCAAAGTAAAAAGAAGTGACCTAACGGGAGCTGTATCCAATGTTTCGGGAGAAAAATTACTCGAAACACCTACTGCCAATGCTGTTCAGGCGTTGCAGGGACGTGCGGCAGGTGTTTATGTACAACAAAATACAACACCTGGAGGAAGTGGTTCTATCAAAATTAGAGGAAATAACTCGATACAATTTGGTACAAACCCAATATTTGTTGTTGACGGACTTATTATAGACGGAGGATTCGAGTCTATAAATCCAAACGATATTGCTAATATCGATATCTTAAAAGATGCTTCTTCTACAGCGATTTACGGAGCCAGAGGTGCCAATGGAGTTGTTGTAATTACAACCAAAAAAGGTACAAAAGGAGAAGGTAAAGTAAACTTTGATACTTGGGTAGGAATGTCTGAGTTTAGTAAAACACTGCCATTAATGAATGGTCAGCAATTATTTGATCTTAGAGTAGATGCTTTTGCCAATCAATATATGGACCAAAATCCTAATGCTGATCGTAATGCTTACATCAATCAAATAAAATCTGACGGTTCTACAGTATTTGCCCCATACGAATTAGAGTCTTACAGAACAGGAAAAAGTTATAATTGGTTAGACGAAGTAGCTCGTACAGGAGTTCAGAAAAACTACAATCTTTCTTTTTCCGGAGGTGGTGAAAAAGGTTCGTACTTTGTGAGTTTTAACTACGCAGATCAGGACGGACTTCTTCAAAATTCATCTTTCAAAAGATACAACGGAAAAATCAACCTGACGCAAGACGTTAAAAAATGGCTTCAAATAGGTACAAATACTACTTTTTCAAGAAGTATTGCAAGTTACATTGACGGAAGTGCTTTTGGTAATGCATTAGGAGCAAATCCATTATTGCCAATTGACCCAAATGCAACGTATTTAAAATACGGAGATGTATTAAATACAGACGCTTACAACCCTATAAAAAGTTTGACAATCGACAATACAAGTTCTAAGAATCGTTTAATGTCTAGTAACTTTGTAAACATCAAACCTACAGACGGATTAAATTTAAGAACTACTTTTTCTGTAGATATTACAGATCAGGCAAACTTCTCTTATCAGCCAATTGATACAGGACAATCTATTAGAAATGCTGCAAACGGAGATGCAAATCATTACAGATATAGCGAACTGAATTACCAATGGGATAATACAGCAACGTATAGTAAAGTAATTGGTAAACACGATTTTAGTGCACTTGGAGCTTTTTCTGTTCAAAAAAACACAAACAATTACACACAAGTAGATGCAAGAGGTTTTGCCTCAGATGATTTTACTTATATGTACTTAAATGGAGCTTCGCAAAAACCAAACTTCACGCTAGGTTCAGATTTTATCACAACAACATTATTATCTTATACAGGAAGATTAAATTATTCGTACGATAAAAAATACTTTGCAACAGTTACAACTCGTTTAGATGGTTCTTCTCGTTTTGGAGCCAATAACAAATGGGGAACTTTCCCATCTGTAGCTTTAGGCTGGGATATTGCTAAAGAATTTTTACAATCTGTAGAATCCATTAAATTATTAAAACTTCGTGGAAGTTACGGTATTGCAGGAAATCAAAACATTCCAAATTATGGTTATGTGAGCCAATACAGACCAACAGTTACAAACGGAACTGTAACGTATAACTCAGACGGAAGATTAGGGAATCCTGATTTACAATGGGAAAGACAAAAGCAATTTAATGGCGGTATAGACTTTGCAACTTCAGATAACAGATTTTCTGTAACCTTAGATTATTTCAATATCAAAAACGAAAATTTATTAATGGTTCGTACACTTTCTACTATAACTGGATTTAAAAATATGGTAGACAACGTAGGAACAATGGTAAACAAAGGTTTTGAGTTTAGTGCCAATTATAAAATCTTAAAAACAAATGATTTGAATTGGGATATTTCCGGAAACATTTCATCTGCCAAAAATAAGATTACAGCTTTATACGGAGATACCGATGCAATTTACAACAAAGGCGGTTACACTGGAGTTGAAATTCAGAGAACAGGAAATTTATTCGTAGGTAAATCGATCAACTCAATTTATGTTTTTGAATTCGATAAAATTGCTCAAACGGCAGATATGGCCGAAATCAGTAAAATTAATTTTGGAGGAAGAAGCGTTCAGCCAGGAGATATTCTTCCTGTAGACAGAAACAAAGATGGTAAAATTGATGACCAAGACCGTTATGTAGTAGGAAATACAGATCCTGATTTATACGGAGGTTTTGCAACAGATTTCACTTATAAAGGTTTCGGATTAAACGCTGTTTTTGCTTACTCTATTGGAGGAAGAAGAATTAGTTCTGCTTACGAAAGTTACATGAGTTCTGGCGGAATGAGCGCTGCACACACCGATTTATTAGATCGTTGGACACCAGAGCATACGGATACAAATGTACCAAGAGCTTATTATGGCGGTGGAAGATTCAACAGTTATGAAACATCATTAGCGATTCAGAATGCATCATTCTTACGTTTAAATGCGCTTACATTATCATACAATCTGCCAAGCCAGCTTTTAGAAAAAGTTTACCTTCAAAATCTTCGCCTTTATGTTACAGGATCTAATTTATTTACGATCACAAAATACAAAGGATACGACCCAGAAGGAGGAGATGGATATCCTAACTCAAGAATGTTTGTCTTAGGTTTAAATGTTTCATTATAAAAATAAATTTCGATAATAATTAAAAATATAATTATGAAAGTAAAAATTTTATCAGCAATGGCATTACTAATGCTTTTTGCTTCCTGCAGTGATTTTTTAGAGCAGGATCCAAATACTTCTCTTACCGAAGAGCAGGCTTTTTCGAAATTGGATAATATAGAACCGCTTCTTTTAGGAATGTATTCTTCTTGGAGAAACGTACAAAAAGACAGAGGAGGATTAATGTTTCAATTAGGAACAGACGAAACGCAGCAAGGTGCATTTCAGGTAATGACAACTCCGGGACAAGCGGGATTAGATTATTACAACGGATATCTTTCTGAAGAAAACACAGCATTGGCAGAACAATGGGAGTCACGCTGGCCGGTTGTAAACAGTGCGGCGCAAGCAATATTTGCACTAAACAATAATACAGAAGCAGATGTTGCCCGTAAAAATATCCTGCTTGGTGAAGCTAGCTTTATCAGAGCAAGTTTAATGTTTGAATTGGCGCAGTATTGGGGAGAAATCCCGATTTTGGACAAAGCACATACCAAAGAATTAGGGTATAAAAGACAACCGCTAAAAGATGTTTATACTTACATCATAAACGATCTTACTGTAGCCGAAGCTAATTTACCAACGACACAAACCAATAAAGCTTTTCCTGTAAAATATCTTGCTCAGGCCTTACTTGGTAAAGTATATTTATACGCACCAGAAGCATCAGGTGTTCGTAATTATACTACAGCAAAAGAATGGTTTGGTAAAGTTATAACTTCTGGAAAATACAGTTTATTATCTAATTATGCTGATGTTTTTAGCCCGGATCATGCTAATTCTCCAGAATCGCTTTACGAATTTCAATTCAACAACAATTACCCGGACAACAACCAAATACAATGGCAGACAGGATCTAGAGCAATTGCAAACATATATCAATACGCTTATTTTGGAGGATACGATTTATTAGTACCAACAAAATATTGTTACCAAAACAAAGTAGACGGCGGTATTTGGGAAGCTGGAGATACTCGTAAAGATGCAAGTATTCGTTATGATTTTACTTATAAAGGAAAAGTGCCAACAATTCCTTCTGGTTTTGGCGGCGACGAATTAGATCCACACGTAAAAAAGTATGAAGATATTCGTATCGACGGAAAACAATCTTTCTGGAACTCAGGAAAAAACAAACTTTATATGCGTTATTCTGATGTATTGCTTTGCTATGCAGAATGTTTAAACGAATTAGGAAGTACTGGTGATGCTGAAGGATATGTAAATCAGGTTCGTACACGTGCTTTTGGCGGAACTTTGCCAGCTGGAATGAACTGGAGCGGACTTTCTCAGGCTGATTTTAGAGAGCGTATTCTGGACGAACGTATGCGTGAACTTGCTTTTGAAGGCTGGAGAAGAATGGATCTTATTCGTACAGGCAAACTGGTACAATATGTAAAAGCACGTAACAAATGGGCTGCACAAAGCGGTACAATAGCTGATTTTAATAACAGATATCCAATTCCGTTGACAGAAATTTTACAAAATGAAGATATTAATCCAGAAGATCAAAACCCAGGATATTAATATCGATTAAGATAGTTTTAAAGTAATTTTTATTTATTGTTCTTGTGATTTGGTTAATATCACAGTTTTGATTTGTAATGCCATTTTGGATTTAGGTAATAACAGTACTTAGTACGTCTTCTGTTAAAAAAAACTTATTCCAAAATGGCATTCATCATTTAATATTTTACAATTTGTAAATCAAGAAAAATAACAATATGAAGTTTAATAACATTCCCGTTTTTATATGTTTACTGGTTTTAAACGCTTTATCATTAAGTATTTATTCTCAAAACAAAGTAAGTCTAAACTCTTCTGATATCGTTTGGAAAATTAAACCGCAAGCAGAAGTAGGACAAGACAGCCTAAAAATATTTACTCCGGATTATGCTACTGTAAATTGGGTAAATGCCGTTGTTCCCGGAACGGTTTTTAATTCTTACGTAGCTGCAGGATTAGAAAAAGATCCCAATTTTGGAGACAATATTTATCAGGTTGATAAGGCAAAATACGATCGCAGTTTTTGGTACCGCTCAGAATTTACTGTACCCGAAAATTTTACAAAAGATATAATCTGGCTAAATTTTGAAGGAATCAATCGCGAAGGTGAAGTTTACCTTAACGGAAAAAAAATAGCCGTATTAAGCGGTATGATGCAAAGAGGGAAATTTGACATTACCAAATTAGTGCATCGCAAAGAGAAAAACGTTCTCGCAATATTGGTAAGCATTCCAAAGCAGCCTTTAAACAATTACGGAAGTCCAACTTATATTTCGAGCGCAGGCTGGGATTGGATGCCGTATGTACCCGGATTAAATTCGGGAATTACAGATGATGTTTATCTAACCAATACCAACAAAATTACCATTGTAGATCCGTGGATACATAGTGATTTAGTTTCTAATGCGCGTGCAGATCTTCAGATAAAACTGGATATTAAAAATTCTTCGGCACAAAATCAGGAAGGAGTTTTGACAGGTGTAATAATGCCCGGAAACATCACTTTTTCTAAAAAAATCAGTCTCGACGCAAACCGACTCACCAATGTAAAAATTAATAAAGAACAGTTTCCGGAATTAGCCATTTCAAATCCTAAATTATGGTGGCCAAACGGTTACGGAAATCCTAATTTATATACCTGTCAATTTACACTTAAAGTTGGCGATATAGTTTCAGACCTTCAAAAAGTAACTTTCGGAATTCGAAAATATACTTATGATACAGACGGTGGCGTGCTGCATCTTTCCATCAACGGAAAAAGAGTTTTTCTAAAAGGAGGAAATTGGGGAATGAGCGAATATATGCTTCGATGCCGTGGTGAAGAATATGATCTAAAAGTCAAACTTCACAAAGAAATGAATTACAATATCATTCGTAACTGGTTAGGTTCTACAACAGATAACGAGTTTTACGAAGCCTGCGATAAATATGGAATTATGGTTTGGGATGACTTTTGGCTAAATGCAAATCCGAATCTGCCATTAGACATTCATGTTTTTAATAGTAACGTAATCGAAAAAATAAAACGCGTTAGAAATCATGCCAGCATAGCACTTTGGTGTGGTAATAACGAAGGCGTTCCTCAACCGCCGTTGAACGGCTGGATAGCAGAAAACATCAAAACTTTTGATAATAACGATCGTTATTATCAGCCTTGCTCAAACACAGGAAATCTTAGCGGAAGCGGACTTTGGGGAAATAAAGATCCGAGGTTTTATTTTACCAAATATCCGGAACCCTATGTGGGCACGGGAGACGGCCCAAGCTGGGGTTTACGATCTGAAATAGGAACAGCCGTTTTTCCGAACATAGAAAGCTTTAAGAAATTTATTCCCGAAAAAGACTGGTGGCCAAGAAATGATATGTGGGACAAACATTTTTTTGGACAAAAAGCCTTTAACGCAAGTCCAGATAATTATGATAAAAGTATATCTGAACGTTATGGAACACCAAATAATCTGGAAGAATATACCACAAAAGCACAGCTTTTAAATATAGAAACCAACAAAGCCATGTACGAAGGCTGGCTGGATCATATGTGGGAAGATGCCTCAGGAATTATGATCTGGATGAGCCAGTCGTCTTATCCAAGCATGGTTTGGCAGACTTATGATTATTATTACGATTTAACAGGAGCGTATTGGGGCGTAAAATCGGCTTGTGAACCCATGCACATTCAATGGAATCCGGTAAACAATTCAGTCAAAGTAATCAATTCTACAGGAACAGATTTTAAAAACCTGAATGCTGAAGCCGTTGTTTACAATATAGATGGCAAACCAGTGACTAAATTCAGCCAAAATGCCGTTATAGATTCCTATTCCAACACATCAACAGAGAGTTTTGTACTTCCTTTTTATTCCAATCAAAAAGATTTAGCATTTCAAAAAAATGTTGTTGTATCTTCAACAGAAGGCGGAAATGCCAAACAAGTTACAGACGGAGATGCTAACAGCCGATGGGCAAGCAATGCGACAGACAACGAATGGATTTATGTAGATCTTGAAAAAGAATTTACAATCAACAGAGTAGAATTAAACTGGGAGAATGCATACGGAAAAGAATATAAAATTCAAGTAAGTACAGACGCTCAAAACTGGACAGATGCGAGTGTTATAAAAGACGGAAAACAAGGAATTCAAACTATTTCTTTTGATGAAATAAAAGCACGTTATGTTAGAATGTTAGGCATAAAACGCGGTTCTGGATGGGGATATTCACTTTATGATTTTAAAGTTTTTGGAGCCGATGCCAACACATCAGATTTGAGTCCGGTACATTTTATTCGATTAAAATTAAAAGACGCTCAAAATAAACTAATCAGTGAGAATTTTTATTGGAGAGGTATTAATATGAAAGATTTTACCGAACTGAATAAACTGCCAAAAGTAAATGTAAATGTGTCCAGTAAAGTTGTAAAACAAAACGGAAAATACATTGTAAAATCAAAAATTTCAAGTCCGTCAGGAATTGCTTTTGGAATCCATATCCAAGCTTTAAATGATAAAACAGGAACTCAGATTTTACCGGCAATTGTGAGCGATAGTTATTTTACTTTGCTAAAAGGAGAAAGTAGAGAAATTACAATAGAATTTGATGAATCGGCTTTAAAAAATGGAGAAAAACCAATTGTAAAAGCTGTTCCTTATAATAAATAATGGTTTCGGAAGTAAACCTGTTAGGTTTAATCTAACCAAAAAAATACAATTATGAATATCAAAAAACACAAAGCTTTACTTTTCCTATTGTTACCTTTTTTAGGGTATTCACAAAGTAATCCGTTGGAGTTGTGGTACACCAAACCCGCATCGCAATGGGAAGAAACACTGCCATTAGGAAACGGTCGTTTAGGAATTATGCCCGATGGCGGCATCACAACAGAAAAATTGGTTCTTAATGATATTACCCTATGGAGTGGCTCACCGCAGGATGCCAACAATTATAAAGCATATACCTTTCTGCCCCAAATAAGAGAGTTGCTATTGGCAAATAAAAATAGCGATGCAGAAAAACTCATCAATGAGAATTTTGTATGCACAGGCCCGGGCTCAGGAAGCGGGGACGGAGCCAATGTACAATTTGGCTGTTATCAGGTTTTAGGAAATATGATCCTTAATTTTGATTACAAAACCAAATCACAGCCTGCCAATTACACTAGAAATCTTAACATACAAACCGCAGTTGCAGCTGCCCAATTTACAATTGACGGCGTAACGTATAAAAGAGAATATTTTGCTGGTTTTGGTGATGATGCAGCTTTTGTCAGATTGACATCAAGTAAAAAAGGAAAACTGAATTTTACTGTTCAATTAGACAGGCCGGAACATTTTAAAACAGAAAACGGCAATGACAATTCCCTTGTTATGACAGGTCAGCTCAACAATGGAATTGACGGAAAAGGAATGCGCTATAAAGCAAAAGTAAAAGCGCAATTAAAAGACGGTTCTGCATCATTCCATAATAATCAAATTGAAATCAAAAATGCAACAGAAGTAGTATTGTTTATAAGTGCAGGAACAGATTTTAAAGACAAAGCTTTTGAAGTTTTGGTAGATAAAATTTTGGATGCAGCAATGCAGAAAAAATATCAGGATCAGAAGAAAATACACATCCAAAATTATCAAAAGTTATTTAATCGTGTGGCTTTGAATTTTGGGAAATCAACAAAAAATATACTTCCGACAAACGAGCGTTTAGATGCTTTTATGAAAGATTCGGATTCAGATACAGGACTTCCGGTTTTGTTTTACCAATACGGACGCTATTTAAGTATCAGCAGCACAAGAGTGGGACTGCTTCCGCCAAATTTGCAAGGCTTATGGGCGCATCAAGTACAAACACCTTGGAACGGAGATTATCATCTTGATGTAAATGTGCAAATGAATCACTGGGCATTAGAAACCGGTAATTTATCAGAATTAAACCTTCCGTTAAAAGATTTGGTAAAAAAGATGGTGCCTTTCGGCGAAAAAACAGCAAAAGCCTATTACAATGCCGATGGATGGGTCGCACACGTAATAACCAACGTTTGGGGTTTTACAGAACCAGGAGAAAGTGCTTCGTGGGGAATTGCAAAAGCTGGTTCCGGCTGGTTGTGCAACAATTTATGGAACCATTATTTGTACACAAACGATCAGGCTTATTTAGCCGAAATTTATCCAATTATCAAAGGCGCAGCTCAGTTTTACAACAGCATGTTAGTAAAAGATCCAGAAACAGGCTGGCTCGTAACCTCGCCATCTGTATCACCAGAAAATTCATTTTTTTTACCAAACGGGCAAGATGCGCACGTTTGCATGGGGCCGACAATAGACAATCAAATTGTTCGTGAATTATTTGATAATGTAATAACAGCCTCTAAAAAATTAGGATTAGATAATGATTTAAGAAATGATCTTGAAAAAAGATTACAACTATTACCGCCGCCGGGAGTTGTAAGTCCGGACGGAAGAATTCAGGAATGGTTAAAACCTTATAAAGAACCAGACGCACAGCACCGTCATATTTCTCATTTATACGGATTATATCCTGCGCCGTTGATCACGCCAGAAGGAACACCAGAACTTGCAGCTGCAGCAAAGAAAACGCTGGAGGTAAGAGGCGATGATGGACCAAGCTGGTCTATAGCGTACAAAATGTTATTTTGGTCTCGATTGAAAGACGGAAACCGAGCTTACAAATTATTAAAAACAATATTGAGACCAACCTTGGCAACGAATATTAATTATGGAGCAGGAGGAGGCGTTTATCCTAATTTGCTTTCGGCAGGCCCGCCATTTCAGATTGATGGTAATTTTGGCGCAGCAGCCGGAATTGGCGAAATGCTCATTCAAAGCCATGCCGGATTTATCGAATTACTGCCTGCAATGCCAGACGTTTGGTTGAATCAAGGGGAAGTAAAAGGACTCAAAGCCGAAGGAAATTTTACCATAAATATGAAATGGGAAAAAGGTAAAGTAACGCAGTACCAAATACAATCTGCAGTACCAGCAAAAGTAAAAGTTAAGGTAAACGGAGAACTGAAAGAAATCACATCTTCTAAATTGTAAACAATAATAACAATAATCCTGTAAGTCGTTTTGAAGCTTACAGGATTATTTTTTATCAATTTTCATAATGACTATAAATAAAATAATACTCTGCGGTGCTTTATTAAGTTCAATAATTCTTAGTGCACAGCATATCGAAAAAATCACCACACACGTAAATCCGTTTATAGGTACAGGAGCTGCACATGGATCGCCGCTTTCTGGTAATAATTATCCGGGAGCTACTGTGCCGTTTGGTATGGTGCAGCTTAGTCCAGACACCCGAAATACCCCAGATTGGAGTGTGGCGAGCGGTTACAATTACAATGACACCACAATTGTGGGTTTCAGCCACACCCATTTAAGCGGTACAGGTGTAGCCGAATTGTTTGATGTAATGTTGATGCCGTTTAGCGGTCCCGTAATGAAAGAAGAAGTGGGACAAAATGCATATCAGTCAAAATTCTCTCATAAAAAAGAAACCGCCAGACCGGGATATTATAGCGTAGAGCTCTTAGATTATCAGATAAAAGCCGAACTTACGGCAACTACACATGCCGGATTTCATAAATACAGTTTTCCCAAAAATAAAGAAGCACATATCGTAATTGATTTAGATCATTCGATGAAAAAATCAGATTGGAATACGCGTATTATTGCATCGCAATTATCATTTCCAAACGATCGTACTATCGAAGGTTATCGCCTTATTACAGGCTGGGCACCAATGCGAAAAGTGTTTTTTCATGCTGAATTTTCACAACCTGTAATTCATAGTCATGTTGTTGACGGCAATAATAACTATGATAATCCTAAAATTGTAAACGGTAACGCAATACGTGTCCTATTAGATTTTGATACCTCAATGCAACAAGAGGTTTTGGTTAAAATAGGAATTTCTGCCACAAGCATAGAAAATGCACGTTTGAATGTAGAATCTGAAATTCCGGATTGGGATTTTGAAGGGATAAAAAATACCGCTGATACCGTTTGGGAAAAAGAACTAGGGAAAATAAAAATTGACGGAACGCCAGAGCAAAAGCAGATTTTTTATACAGCTTTGTATCATACTTTTATACAACCGAATACTTTATCAGACGTTAGCGGTGATTACCCATCAGCTGATTTTACGGTTAGAAAATCATCCAAACCCTATTACTCAACATTCTCTTTGTGGGATACGTATCGTGCCGCACATCCTTTGTACACATTAGTACAACCAGAGCGTTCTGCAGATTTTATAAACAGTATGCTGGAGTACTATAAAGTATTTGGTTATTTACCAATATGGCAGTTATGGGGACAGGAAAATTATTGCATGATTGGCAATCATGCGATTCCGGTAGTGGTAGATGCTGTACTTAAAAATTTGCCGGGTATAGATGCCGCAACTGCGTTTGAAGCCGTAAAAAATTCCGCAGAACGAGAACATCCGGGATCACCGTTTGGTATTTGGGAAAAGTACGGATATATTCCGGAAAACCTAAAATCACAATCTGTTTCCTTAACATTAGAAATGGCTTACGACGATTGGTGTGTAGCACAACTGGCAAAAAAGATAGGTATAACAGATGATTACAACCATTTTACGAAACGGTCACAATTCTATAAAAATCTTTACGATAAAGAGATAGGTTTTTTTCGAGCCAAAGATGATAAAGGCGAATGGATTAGTCCATTTGATCCGTTAAAATATGGCGCAAATGGAGGATACCCGTTTACAGAAGGCAACGGCTGGCAATACTTTTGGTATGTTCCTCAAGATGTAAAAGGATTGGTGAGTTTAGTAGGCGGTGATCGTTTATTTACTCAAAAATTAGATACTTTTTTTACATTAGAAGACAAACCAGAAGAAGTAAATGATAATGCTTCGGGTTTTATTGGGCAGTATGCACACGGTAATGAGCCAAGTCATCATATTGCTTATTTATACAATTATGCAGGCCAGCCCTGGAAGACGCAGCAATATGCATCAGCCATATTAAAGAAAATGTACAATACCACATCATCGGGTTATTCTGGTAATGATGATTGTGGCGAACTTTCGGCTTGGTATATTTTTAGTGCAATGGGATTTTATCCTGTAAATCCTGCAAGTGGTCAATATGTTATTGGTTCTCCAATACTTAAAGAATCTGTTATTCAATTAAAAAATAACAAGACTTTTAAAGTTACAGCCAAAAACGTTTCTGGTAAAGATATTTACATTCAAAGTGCAAAATTAAATGGTAAAAACTATACCAAAACCTTTATTAATCAATCTGATTTAGATGCTGGCGGTACTTTAGAATTTATTATGGGACCTAATCCCAATAAAAATTGGGGAACCAAATTAGAAAACAGGCCGGCTAACTAAATCATTTATTTTGATTTTCCTGCAAGGTTTCCAAAACCTTGTAGGTATAGTTTGGTAATCTTCTCATCTACAGTTTTATACCTACAAGGTTTTGGAAACCTTGCAGGATAAGCACCGGATTAAACCACAAGCCCCGACAGTTTTTTAAACTATCGGGGCTAACTAACATTTAAACACCAAACTTAAACAGAAACCGATACTTCATTTTTTAATAATGACAAATGTATCGTAACTCCTGAATGACTCTTTTCTTCAGAAAGTACAGCTTCGAAAGTCTCTTCGGATGCAGCTTTTTTATCCAATCCTAAAAGACCTAATCCAAGCATATACAAACAGTGAATTTTATTACGTTTATCCAGATCATCTTCCCAAATCATAAGATCTGGCAGTGATACTGCAAAATAATCAATAGTAACATGATCGTTTAAATGCTTTTGAGCGTAAGCAACTAATTTTTCAAAACGTTTATCCGCTTCCGATTGTTGATTCAATTTTAGAAAAGCCAAACCTTGATAGAAAATTTTATCCGGCTGTTGATCATTATAAAAAATAGCTGCAGTTGGTTCTTCTAATCCTTGCGTTGCTTTTTGCCACCAATTATTAGCTTCTTCTATGTTATTTTTTTTCTCAAAAGCGACACCAAGCCAATAATAAATATCGTTTTCCTGAGCGCCCGGCAGTTTTCCTTCGCCTAAATTATCAGGATAAAATTGAGCTTGTTCCAGAAGTTCAATAGCGTAATCATAATTTCCTGCCGTGATTTGTTGTTTCGCAATTTCAGTCAGGCTGATAAGATATTGTCCGCTTACTTTTCCTTCGCCGCCTTCCCACGGATGAAAAATTCGGTTTTGTAACAAGGTAAGCGCTTTGTCGTGTTTGCCTAAAAGATTGTACAAAGCCACTCTTTCTAAATAAACATCATCCCTTTGAATTACCAATTCTAAATGTTTCTCTAAGAAAGCAAGTCTAAAAACTAAATCTCTATTTAAACGTTTGTACAATTGATCCAGTTCCATCAAAATTCTGGAATCTTGTAAATCCAACGAAAAGGCTTTTTCTAAGCTGCTTAAAGCTTTTTGTTCATCTTCTAATTTATTATAATAAGCCAAAGCCAAATTGCGATGAACGGTAGGGAAGCTGTCATCAATAGCAACCGATTTTTCCCAACAAGAAACAGCATCGTCATAAAACTTGGAGGCGTACCAAAAGTTACCCAAATAATACAAAGCTTTTGCATCATTAGTTTGTTTCTTAATCACGTTTTGAAGCAGTAAAGCAGCCTCAATCTGATTTGGGAAACAATAATCTGGTTTTGCCTCAGAGGCCATTTTGAAGCATTTTTCGGCTTGACCGAAATCATTTAATTTTTGATAAAAAGAACCCGCATAATACCAAGCCATCGGATACGTATTTTCATCTTTTAAGCCTTCAGACAACAATGCTGCAGCTTCTTTATAAAAACCAGCGCCCGCATAATCTAATGCATATTCTATATACGTATGAATGTTGTTTCTTATCAATCCGTTGAAATAAGCAAGCTCTTTTTTGTCATTGCTCAAAAGATATTTTTCGTAAAGCAATCCAAAATTAAAACAATCGCTTTCCAAATAGGTATTTACGAGCTGTAATGCTTTTTGCTCCTGTCCTAATTTTCTAAGTAAAACAACTTGCAAATGCAACGCTTTATGATCTTCGGTATTTTTAGAAATTGCCTTTTGAATATGTGTAAGTGCTAATTCGTAATCATTATTTAAGGCATTAATTTGCGCAACATAAAAATAACCCTGATTTTGCCAGGCAGCATTCCAGGTAGCTTTGTAAAATGCATCATACGCTTCTTTAAATCTGTCTTGATATTTAAGACATAAACCAAGATTAAAATAAGCTTCGCCTTCATACGGATTTGGATTTCGCTGCGTCAATGTTTTTATCGCAGCTCTAAAATAAGGTTCACTTTCTTCAAATTTTGCTCTTCGCATCAACCATAATCCCATCGCATTATTTGAGCGAATATCGCCAGCATCGCGCTTAATAGCTTCTTCATAATACGGAATCGGACTGTAAGTTGCGTGTCGGTATTGTTCTAAATGTTGTGCAGTCAGGAATAATTGCTCGTTATTTTGAATATCTTCTGGTGCAAGAGCAGGTTTTGCAGCTTCGGGAATTTCAGCTTCATTTGGGCCTTCGTACATCCAATCTACCAAAACTTTATTGTCGGCATCTGTTACAGAAATTGATAATCCTTCTAAAGATTCATTGTTTTTAAAATCAATTGTTTCTTCAAACGAATTGTACGGTGAAGCATCATATTGTTTTTGAAATAGAACAGTTTCATTATTTTTTAAAGTAACCGTTGTGTTGGGATAAACTCCTGTTGTATAAGCTTTAATAACTAATTTATTATCGATGCTTTCTAAATTGACCATCGCATTTTTGGTAGCATTTTTTACAATACCCAAATCACGATACGGCATAAAATACTGCGTAAAATCCTTTTGTTCGCCCGGCATAATCCAGGTGAAATCAGGCTGATTATCCGTATAAACACCACACATTAATTCGATATACGGGCCATCTTCATCCGTAAGATTGCGGTCCCAGGCACGGCCGAAATCGCCATGTCCCCAAGTCCATTGTTTTTTCCCAGGAGAAACATGGTGGTTTGCTACGTGAAGTAAACCGCCTTTAGAATCATTTTCGTAACCGCCCACAAAATTATATTTTGAAGCAATCGCCATATAAGACGTAGGAACCGGAATATTTTTATAACGGGAAATATCTGTTCCCGGAGAATAATCTACTTTGTAATATGTTCCTTTTGCAATCGGAAAAGAAGAAACATCACGTTTTCCGTGATCAAAAACCGCATTTACGTCTGGCGGAAACACCGATTGATAATCGTCATTTACCTTTACAGCCGGATTTGCCCACCATAAAAAAGTCTGCGGAAACGATGTTCTGTTGTACAATTGCGCTTTAATTTCTAAATAAGCTTTGTCAGGATATAATCTGAAACCCGCCATTCCTTTGGTTCTAAACATACGTTCAACCTCACTGCACCAAACTGTTGCGCTGCCGTCCTCATGTTCCTCAATCGTAAAATCAACAGGATCAAAAGTTGTTGGTCTGTGGTGTTGCGGCCAGTTAAACTCAATTCCGCCAGAAATCCACGGGCCTGTAAGTCCAACCAAAGCCGGTTTTACAACCTGATTATAATAGACAAAATGACGTTCTTTGGTTTTATCATAAGCCATATGAACACGTCCGCCGAGTTCTGGCAAAATCATTATTTTAACAAATTCATTTTCAAGATATACAGCTTGGTATTCTTTGTCTGTTTTTTCGTCTGCGATTTTTTCAATAACAGGATATGGATATACAGATCCGTTACTTCCCTGATACACTCTTTTCTCAATAAATACAGGATTTTTTTCAGGTTTGCCCACCTCATAAGTTGGCAGGATTATTTTTTCCTTCCAAACATTTACTTTTTGCATGATGTAATGAAATTTAAATTATTGAATATTCTTTGAATCAGAAACCATCAGTTCTTCAATTTCTTCAAGACTTTTGTTTTTGGTTTCGGGAAGTTTTTTTAATACAAACAAAAATCCTAAGGCACAGATAATACCGTACAGCCAGAAAGTTCCCGACGTACCCAGGTAATTGTTGAAAATTGGAAATGTTTGTACCAATAGAGCAGAAGCAATCCAGAGTGCAAAAGTTGCAATAGACATCGCTACACCTCTAATTCTGTTAGGGAATATTTCAGATAAAATAACCCAGACAATAGGAGCAAGAGACATTGCATAGATGGCAATGGCTAATAATACCAGCATTAATAAAGGAAAACCGGTAACATTCGTGTAATAAAAATAACCCAGTAAAGCATAAATTACAGCTAATGCTGCCGACCCAAAAAGCATTAATTTTTTGCGTCCCAGTTTATCTACAGTTCCCATAGCAACCAAAGTAAAAACCAGGTTTATACTACCGGTAATTACAATATTCATAAACAAATCGTTTATGCTGTAACCTGCAGAAACAAAGATTTCCTGCGCATAATTAAAAATAATATTAATACCGCACCATTGTTGAAAAGCGGCTAATACAATTCCGATTATTAGAATTGGCAAAGCTTTTTTATCAAGCAGTATTTTAAAATCGGTTTTCTCTGATTCGTGTGTAAAAGTTTCTTTTATTTTTGAGATCTCTTCTTTGCCGTAAGCCAATCCTCCAATTTTAGTAAGCGTTTCTTCTGCAGTAGTATTTTTTCCTTTTTTAGCCAGATATCTTGGGCTTTCGGGAATTAAAAACATTAGAATAAAAAAGAGAACAGCCGGAAAAAATCCTGCCCAAAACATCCATCTCCATCCCGTTTGTCCGTTCCAAGAAGCCAGAATTTGAGCATGAGAATAGCCTGCAGGAATAACCTCAGTAATGACCATATTGGTTATTTGTGCTGCTAAAATCCCGATAACTACGGTAAGCTGATTTATAGATACAAAAAGACCGCGGGTTTCCTGTGGAGCGATTTCGGCAATGTACAAAGGCGAAATTGTCGATGCAATCCCAATCCCGATACCGCCAATAATACGCCATATAATAAATATTGTAAAAGTTTCTGATGCTCCGGTGCCCAACGCACATAAGGAGAATAATACGGCCGCAGCAATTAACATTGGACGTCTGCCATAAGTATCTGCAAGTTTGCCCGCAACGGCTGCACCAGCTACACAGCCAACAAGAGCGCTGCTCATAGCCCAGCCTTGTAAAGCAGGAGAATCTGAAATGCCAAAATAAATTTCGTAAAATGGTTTTGCACCACCAATTACAACCCAGTCGTAGCCAAAGAGTAAGCCACCCAATGCTGCAACAAGGCTAATTGATAATAAAAAGGTATAATTATAATTTTTCATAAAAAGGTTTTATAGCTTTTGTAAAATTAGCAGAATGGTAACCTTTGATTTATGGATATTTTTTTTGAATAGATGGATTATAATCTGATTTTTTAAGATGATAAACTAAAATACGAAAACAATTGCGTTACTGTTTATATTCGGTGCGGTATTGTATTGGCGAAGTACTCATTACTTTTTTGAAAAGACGGGAGAAATACAACGGATCATTAAACCCCAGCGCAAAACTTATTTCTTTTATACTCATAGTAGTAAAACTAAGATATTGACAGGCTTTCTGCATTTTTAAATAATTGAAATAATGGATAGGAGAATAACCCGTCTGTTTTTTGAATAAGGTAAAAAAATGAGAAGAAGAGTAATTAAAATAAGCAGCAACCTCATTGATTTTTAAAGATAAATCCAAATGCTCTTTCATATAATCTATTGCCGACTCAATAGTATTATCCTCTGAAAATTTTCTATTTTTTTTGATGAAATAGCGTTCGTATAAAAAGGCATTTAATAATTGCCACAATGAAAGATTAGCATATTCAAGATTACTAAGACTGTAACCGTCTTCCATAACATCCAGTATGTTTTCAAAAAGTTCGATGCGTCGTTCTTCCAATGACAATTGCGGTGCAGTATCGGGATGTTCGGTGATGAATTTTTCATAAAAATGAGGTGCCTGCGGGCCGGTAAAATGGATCCAGTAAATACTCCACGGATTTTGTTTTAAAGCATGATAATCATGCGCTGTTTCTGGTGGTATAATATAAAAAGTATTCGCTTTAAGCGGTATGGTTTTATTTTCTTTAGTAATAACACCTTCACCTTTATAACAATAAATAAGGATATATTGTTTGCTTCCGTGTTTACGTTTCATTGAATGATGACTTGCATTAGGGAAAACACCAATGTCTGTAAAATACAAACCAGAAATCAATGCATTCTTTTTAATGCCCGAAAGTATATTTTTAGGAATCACGATCATGCGCTGTCCTAAAAAACCTTCTTTGACTTTTATCTTTTCTTTTTGTGATGAATTCTTCATTTTGTCAAAACTTATTTTTCAAATATCGTAATTTAATCCATGCTTTTAAAAATAATGTCCATTTTTAAGCTAATAATCGAAGTTACATTTGAAATACTATTTAAGGATAGTGTTTTCAAATCCTTTTTTTAATAAATTATGAATCCTATTAATAAGATTACATACGAGCCTTTTGGGGTTTGTAATGGAAAAGAAATTTTTAAATTTCGACTTACGAATGTTCACGAAAATTACGTTGAACTGCTTAATTATGGAGCCGTAGTAAAGTCCATAGTAGTTCCGGACAAAAACGGAATTAAAGAAAATGTAGTTTTAGGATTTCCAACTCTGGAAGGTTATTTAGAAGATTCCTGTTATATAGGAGCAACTGTTGGAAGGTTTGCAAACCGAATTAATAATGCTGAATTCTCTATTGAAGATAAAACTTTTTTTTTGGATAAAAATGATGGGAAACACAACAATCATAGTGGTTCGGCTGGATTTAACAACAAAGTTTTTGATTTTATCATAAAAGAGAATACAGTAATTTTTAGTCTTGAAAGTAAAAATGGAAGTGGCGGTTTTCCGGGCAATTTAGACATTAAAGTGATTTACAAATGGACAGATAAAAACGAGCTTAAAATTGAATTTTTGGCTGTAGCCGATGAACCAACACCACTAAATTTTACGAATCATTCTTATTTTAATTTATCGGCTTGTGCCGAAAAAATACAACAGCATCGCCTCACGATTCAGGCTGATAAAATCTTAGAAAATACTCCCGATTATATTCCGACAGGAAAAATTATTTCTGCCAATAACTATATTTTTCAGAATGACTTATTAGGAGATGTAATGAAAAGTAAAGGCTTGAATACCTATTATATTTTGGATAAAGATAAAGTTTGCGAATTGACAGAAGAAAAATCAGGAAGAATAATGCGGGTTTTTACCTCTTATCCAGGCATACAATTGTACACAGGCGATTACTTAAAAAGTGAAGTTATCGGCGAACATTCTAAACTTTACGAGCCTTTTGACGGACTTTGTTTAGAATGCCAATATTATCCTGACAGCCCAAATCATTTGCATTTTCCTAATACAATATTTAAAACGGGACAAGTTTATAATGAAACCATTACGTACGCTTTTGACTTAGCAGATAACAAAATTGACTATCACCTCTAAAAATTATATAAATGAAAAAAATGTTTATTCATCGATCTTTAAGTTTACTGCTGTCCGCGATGCTTTTTGTATTGACCAACTGTAAAGCACAAAATGAACTTTCTTTAAAGTCTAAGGACAATCTAAATAAAATATCCTTGTCTTTAACTCAAGATGGAAAATTATCCTATAAAGTAACGCGTCGGGATAAAGCTATTATTTTGGATTCTCCGCTTGGACTGCGTTTTGAAAATGATGATTTTACGGCTGGATTATCCGTTGTAAAAAATTCAGCTATCGGAGAAAAACGTGAAAAATACGAACTTAAAGTGTCCAATAATAAAATAGCAGATCATGTTTTTAAAACTAAAAGTATCACTTTTAAAAACAAGCTTGGAGCTTTAATGACCATAGATTTAATTGCCGGCGAACAAGGTGTTGCTTTTAGATACAAATTCGATAATAATGGTAAACAGACTCAAGTTCTTAAAAATGAAATAACGGGATTTCATATCGATCAAAATGCAAAAGGCTGGTTGCAGCCTTATAACAAAGCAGGAGATTATACTCCGGGTTATGAGGATTTTTATGTGAATGTGAAGTCAGGAGATCCAATAAGCGGTGCCCGAAATGAATCGGTTGGATGGTGTATGCCGGCACTTTTTAATGTAAATGATACTAAAAATTGGGTTTTAATTGCAGAATCAGGAACAGATGGTTCATTTCCCGGCTGTCATTTCGAGCCAGACTCTGCAGCTGGAATTTATAAAATTGCTTTTGCAAAAGGAGACGAAAAATTTACTTTGCCTTTAGCAGAAAAAGCAAATGCTTATCCAGAATCGAATTTGCCGTGGGTAATGCCTTGGAGAGTTATTATAATTGGAGATAAAGCAGGAGATATATTATTGTCAACATTGATTACTGATTTGGCTCCGGCATCTAAAATTGAAGATACTTCATGGATAGTACCGGGAAAAGCGGCCTGGTCATGGTGGTCGCATCCAGATGATTTTACCCCTGAAATTTATAATAAATTCACTGATGTTTCTGCTTCATTTGGATTTAGATATACGCTTTTTGATGCCGGATGGGAAAAAGCCAACAAAGAAGGAAAAATTATTGATCATGCCTTGTCAAAAGGAGTGCAGCCTTTAGTTTGGGGATATTCAGCAGAATATTTTGATCCGGTAAAACGAAAAAAGAGATTTAAAGAACTGGCTGAGATGGGAGTAAAAGGCGTTAAAATAGATTTTTGGTGCTCTGACAGACAAGAAATAATGGGAACTTTACAATCTGTTTTTGAAGATGCTGCCAAAGAACATCTGCTTGTAAACCTGCATGGTACTACAATGCCAAGAGGCTGGCACAGAACATGGCCCAATTTTGTAACAGCAGAAGCTATTTTAGGAACAGAAAGTTATTTTTACGAACCAAAGTTTCCTGAAAAAGCGGCCGAACAAAATACGGTACTGCCTTTTACAAGAAACGTTGCCGGACCAGCAGATTACACACCGTTTGCGCTTACTTTTAGAAAATATACGCGCTTAAACACAGCGGTGCATGAACTGGCAATGGCAATGATTTATACATCTGGAATTATTCATTTTGCCGATTCAGAAGAAGTGTTTAATTCACTTCCTAATGAACTTAAGAACTTATTAAAAGAAATGCCGGCAACTTGGGACAAAACAGAATGTGTAATTGCAGAACCTGGCAAGGCGATAATATTATCCCGTAAAAAAGATACGCTTTCTTATATTATCGGAATAAATGGAACTAATGCTGCGACACCCGTTTCTATTGATCTTACTAAATACAGCAAAGGTTTTTCTAAGTTCAGAATTATTTCTGAGGGAAGCGATCCGTTAATGGATTTTAAGATTGAGACTTATCCTGTAACGGCCAAATGGCAGTATAATTTAGCTCCAAAAGGAGGATTTATTATTGAGTTTGTAAAGTAATAAATTTGCTTTTTTAATAGAAATATGGATTTTCTTTGATTTAGATAATAAAGTCTAGAATTGATTTACCCTGATGATTTTTTCCAAAAAATCATCAGGGTATTTTTTATAATCAAATCTATCGGCTGTGATTTAAATTCTTAACCTCATTTTTTATAAGATGCTTGTTGATTTTTAGTTTACTGGGAATTGTATAACTTCTGGATGAAATTAAATACTTTTTACGCCATACTCATTTGTACCTTTAATATAAGTTAAAATGTTAATAATAAAAAAGATAAGTTATGGCAGAAATCAAAATTGAGAAAAAGAAGCCTATATGGCCATGGGTTTTAGCAGTCCTGTTAATCGCAGCACTTATATATTTCATCTTTGTTAGAGATAACGAGGCGCAAGTAGAAAACAGAATGCAAATCGAAAACACTACAAGTGCAGACAGCACTGGAAATTAAGTAGGAATCAGGCCGGAATAAAAAATTATAATATAAAAAAGAATGTATGGAAAATAAAGATAGAAATTTATACAGACTGGACGAACTTTCTGATTATAAAATTGCTTCAAACTACTCTGATATAAGAGGATGGAAAATAGTAGATGCTGACAACCGAACTATAGGTAAAATCGATAATCTTTGGGTCAATAAAGATATGCAGCGCGTTGTCTATCTCGATGTAAACGTAGATAAAGCATTAATTGACGACAGCAAAAATGAGATTCATGATGCTATAGCAAATGATAATGGAAAGGAGTTTGTGTATAAGGATGGAGATAGCCATATTATCATACCGATTGGATCTGTCAGCATAAATAAAGATACCAAAATTGTGATGGCTAATAGTATAGGGTATAATACATTTAGAAAAACAAGCAGATACAACCAGCAGCATAATTTTGACAGAAACTATGAAAGAAGAGTAATGAATTCCTATTACCCTGATGACGAGTCCCGCTTTGGGTCAAGCGATGATGATACTTTTTACAACCGCAGGGAATTTGATAATCATTAATGCTGCTCATTCTCATAGGATGTTTTATGGTAATAAAAAATAAACAAAAGGCTGTCCGACAAAGACAGCCTTTTGTTTGTAAGTGATACAAGTCTAATTTAGAATTGTATATTTAGAAATCATTATTATAAAAAATAATATAGGATATTATCTTAATTTCCCAACAAAAATTAAACTACCGCCAAGTGCTTCAGAAATGGCTTCAAAATCAGCAGCTCCATTTTGTTTTAAAAGACTGAATTTACCATCAGGAGCCGTGATATTACCATAATATTCGATACCATCAATTGTACCTACAGTATAAACTGTTCCGTATTTTTCAAAAGAAGTAAAAGGTTCCACTTTTAATGTTTTTAAATCTACAAGTGCAAATTTTGTTGGAGCATTGTACCAGTCAGCAGGTTTTGCTGGCGGCGTAAAAGTATTATCTAAATATTGAGCAAGCGCTTTATCTCCGTTAACATACGCCACTACATTTACAGAATGCGCATTTAGAGCTTTTTTTAAATCAACAAAAAAGTTAGCATCAAATGTTCCATTAGGATTTACCTTTAATAATGCGCTTGCAGATGGATTACCCGTTACAGTGCTGTAATCTAATGCAATGTTAGTCTCACGAGATGGTCTGTAATATAATGAGCCATCACTTCCTTTTGCAAACGTATGATACCCCATTGAAACACGAGAATCATTAACATAAGTAACTGCTTTTGATGCAATATCAAAAACGGCAATCTGCCCGTATTGCAGAAACTTATTATAATCAGTAGGCGTATTTGCAACAGGCAAAATGATTTTTTTTGCAGAAGTAACATAACTCATATAAGTAGCTGTTTTAATACCAGCATCATTACTAAATGGTAATGGAGTCACTGCTATCGTTTCTGTTATCGTCATAGTTGTTGGATTGAACTTGATAATTTTTCCATCATTTAAGGCGAAAAAATATGCTTCCGTTTCAGACACAAAAGCAGGAGGACCAAAAGTACCGCTAACTCCAGTACCTGCAAGACTTACTGCATCTGCACTAGAAATTTTCATATCATTACTTACATTGTATTTGGTTAAAGTAGAAGCCGTGCCATTCCAAACATAAGGATGTTCACCGTAAGAATATATTGTTGCATTTGGGCCTATCTCTGTCATCGTTTTATAATCTAGAGTTGAAGGGAATTTAGCGTATGCTCCTAAATAAAAAACTCTACCTGCCGGAGTATTTACACGAACTGACGCTATAACTGCTGGATTATCTCCTTGACCTCCGTCTGTTTTAGAATCATCAGAACTACATGATGTTAATGCAAATACAGAACACATTATTGCTAATACAGCATATTTTTTAAAAAATCGATTTGTTTTCATACCTGTTGGTTATATATAATTATAATTAAAATTGAGTTACTAGTTTGATATTAAATGATCTTCCTGGTTTTTGTACACCAAAAAAGTCATAATTTTTTTCGTTGCTTAAGTTTTGTATTTCCCCGGTTATGGAATATTTAATTCCATTTATACTATTATGGTAAGTTGTGCCAAAATCAAAAGTCTGCTGACTCGGAATCACAAATGGATTTACAGATGCGCTTTCCCAGCTTCTAAAGAATTCATAAACATATCTCGCATCAAGAAAAAGTGATAATTTATCTGCTTTTCCCATTAGATTAAGAAAAGAATAGTTTACACCGCCGTTAGCAAAAAAATAGGGTTGATTTGGTACTCTGTCACCTTTATAAGCTGCAAATATTCCTTCGTTTGAGTCGTTATAAAAGTGCTGATAAGTGCTGTTTGCGTGAAATGAAAATCTGTCATTTTTTGAAGTCCAGCTGCCGGAAACCTCAACTCCTTTAGAAGTTGCGGCAAATACATTTTGATAAATATTATTACGGTCCAGAGCTGGAACAAATAAGATTTGGTTGTCTATTTTTCTTAAAAATAAATTGGTTTGTACTTGCCAATTGCTGGTTTCATAATTTGTTTTTGATTTAAAGAAAAGCTCAAAATTGACGTTATGACTGCGTTCGGGTTTTAAATTTAAATTGCCTTGTACAAATTGGCCGTCTCCAAATAATTCGTCTGTCTGAGGCAGACGTGTAGCGTATTCGTAAGTAAGTCTGGTAGAAAATTGTTCTGTAAATTTGTAACGGAATCCATTTCCAAAACCAAAATAGTTTACGCTTCTGTCTTCTTTTATTACAGTATTATTAGACGGAATCTTTTCTTCTGAATTGATTTTTTGTAAATAATGTTTAACAAAAAGTATATTCTCTAATTTTTCATCAAAAGCATTTATTTTAAAATCTGCACCATTTACCCATGTAAACAAATCTCGTATAGCGCTGGCCGGGTCATAGCCAGTAATAAGTCTGTCGTCTCCGGTTTGTTTAGAATAAGTAGGAGCCGAAGTAAAACTTAAAGCATATTGATTATTAATTTTCCATGAAGCTTTTAAACGTGAAAAAGCATCATTATTCCAAGTATAAGTATCACTTGGGCCGGTAGATTCTGAAATCTCTCCACTAACATTTCCTGCAGAACCAGGAATACGCTCGCCATACCAGTTGTAGACAAAATCAGATACATCTGTAAATTGACGTTCACGGTAATTATATCCAAAAATAACATCTAAGGCAACATTTTCGCCAAAGTCATTGCGATAGGTAAGGACAGATCCAGCCGATTTTCTGTAGGTCATTACTTCTCCATAAGGAACTCCAACCATTAATTGATTGTGCTGAATTTCTTTTGTGTAATCGGTAAAAAATCCTTCGATGCTTAATTCCTTTGCCCAAGTTCTGTCTTTTACACCTGTTGTTAACTGCATTCCGTAGCCTTTGTACGCATCATGAAATCTTGGTACGGTTACTTTTTTAATTTTACCGGCATCATCTGCAACATCAACATCTACTTTATAATTGTTTTGAGAAGTGTCGTAGAATCCGTTTGCCTTTATAAAAAATCCGGTTTTTTCATTGTAATTATTAAGGATTAGCGATGTTCTGTAAGTTCCAAACGATCCCGCCTGAGCCGAAAAAGAGCCACTGAAACCAGACTTTATTTTCGGAGTTATTAAATTGACAGCGCCGCCAAGAGCATCTGCACCAAATTCGATAGGAACGACTCCTTTATAAACCTCAACACGATCGATTAAGTTTACCGGAACTGTTGAAATTCCGAAAGTATAACCGTGATATTCCAAAGGAATTCCGTCTAAGAAAAAACGAATTTGATTTCCTGTTAGACCGTTCATCGAAAAATTAGTTCTGGAGCCTAAACCGCCGCTGCGTCTTACACTTATACCTTGCGTTTGAGCAAGAACTTCGCCCAAATCAGCAGTTTTAAACTTAGCTTCACGCATTTCTATTACTGAAACCGCTTGTGCTGTTTCCTCTTTTTTTTGCTTTTCAGATACACCTTTTACAAGAACATCATTTAATTTCTCTGCATCTTTTAATGGTTTCTCCGTTTTTTCTAAAGTTATATTTACCAAAGTATTGGAAGAACTTTCTAAAACAATCGTCTGTTTTTTTAAAATATATCCATCTGAACTCACTTCAATTGTATATCGTCCAGTTGCTAGATTCTCAATCTGATAAAGTCCACCAGCATTTGTTTCTGCTTTTATTTGTGTACCTAAAAGCTGAATGTGAACTCCTGCCAATGGATTTCCAAATTCATCATTTACTTTACCAGAGATGGTGTTTTGAGCCATTAAAAATGTCGACGATAATAAAAAGAGCAATGCTATTTTGAGCTTCATGAAATATACTTAGGATTATACACTATTCTTATTTAGAATAAATAAAAGATCAAAAGTATGAAATTATCTATTAATAATATCCTTAATGGTAATAAAATATGTTAAATTTTAATTTGCAACTTCAATAACCTTAGCTTTCTGCTTTCTTTTTCTCAAAGAATCTATAAGTATCTGAACCGAAAAAGTTAGTATAATATAAAGTCCTATAAGTGCTAATACAGTTGTTATTCCATTCGATCTAAAACCAAAAATACCTTTTCCCCAGGAAATCAATATCCATTGTGTCATATACATAGAAGTCAGGTTCTTACTGCAATATTTTAGAAGTTTTATAAATTTATTTTCTTTAATATTTTCGGAAATTTTAAAAAGAATCCATAGAAAAATTAATGTCCAGCCTGCAAAATAAACAACACCGCCCGGACCCATATGGTAAAAACCATTATAATTGTAATCTCCGTAAATGAAGACTAAAGGCGCACCCAGAGCAACAAACAAAATTCCGGTAAACAACATGTTTTTAAACAATTGCGGTCTGTTATAATTAAGTTCCTGATACCATTTGCCAAAAAACATTCCAATGATAATAAAAGACATCCACGGAAAAACAGGAAAATAAACGTATGCCGGAAAATCATTATTGAAAAGAAGGTCTAAGACATAATTAACTACAGGAATATCCAAATTGATCCCGCTTACTTCTCTGGAAACTAATGCGATTAACATACCGATAGCTAAAATTCCGTATTTATTGGTAACGTATTTTCTAATAAAACCAATGAACAGCAAAGACATTCCTGCTAATTGCAAAATATCGCCCAATAACATTAAATACAAATACTGTTGCTCTATTGGCCCGTGCCATCCGTATCTTTGGATAAAATTATCGGGTGCAAAACCAAAAATTACAGGAAAAATGAACTTTAAAAAATTCATTAAAAGAGCAGCGCCTAAAAGCAGTCCGCCACGCGTTATCGAGCTTTTAAGACTTTGATGGCGAGAAGTCATAAATGTAACTCCCATACAGATCAGGAAAATAGAAGTTCCTCTGCCCAGAAAAACAATAAAATTGCCAATAAAGGTTTCCGACTGCGATTTGACATCGGCAAATGTTAGTAGTGTATGTATGATAATCATTCCTATAACACTCATTCCTTTTATAAGATCCAGTGCTACAATTCTTTTACTTTGCTGTTCCATAAGTTTTTATGTTTACTATTTCGGTCTGTACAACCTATTGTTTATTAAATATTTAAAATTATCCTATAACTGCTTTTGCAGCTAAAAATGAATTTTCGTTTTCGTTGATATTTCTATTTATAGTAGGATAATCTACTTTACCGTTAACGGTTAAGGGCACTTGATCGAAATAATAGGTTTTTAATGAACTGGCATGTAATCCCATTTTTTCTTTTATCACCTGAGTTATTGTTTCTCGTTGTAAAAATTCATCCTGATGTATGATACCCAGATATTTGTCCTGAACACTGATACAGATAAAGGTTTGTCCGCCTAATTCATTTTTGAGTAAAACCTCAACTTCATCAAGGTTTAAACGGACTCCAAATAATTTTATAATACGTTTAATACGTCCTTTGATATGATAATAACCAAACTCATCCTTTTCTGCTAAATCGCCTGTATAAAGTTTGTCGGTATAATCATAATGCTGTAAATCAAAAATGTTATTGGCATAACCTCCGGAAACATTGGGACCGTAATAAATAAGTTCTCCCGTACTTTCATCAATTTCAAACCTTCCGTTTTTTACAGCAAATCCTATAGATGTTCCTTTATTCTGAAAATCTTTTGGCGGTAAAACAGCCATTCTGCCGCTGGCTTCCGTTTGTCCATATTGTGCAAAAAACTGTTTGTTATAAGTTTGAGTATAATCTGAAATTACGTTCGCCAGTTCTTTATTCAGCATGCCGCCCGTATGGGTAAAATAACGTACAGAAGGAGTGTCTTTTTTGAAGAAACCAAAGCGATGCAGTAACTCATAAAAATAAGGAACACCGCTTAGTGTAGAATAGCCATAATGAGCAAGATCTGACCAGAATTCTTTTTGAAGTACATCTCTGTCTGTACATACAATTGTATTTGCTTTTATGCAGTTTGTTGTAAAAATCGAGAAACCATACACGAAATTAATAGGCACATTTAACGGAACAACATCGTGTTCCGTTATTGGCATGTACTCCATAATAGATAAGGCATTCTGAACCAGATTTTGATCTGAAATCTTAACAAATTTAGGCGACCCGGTAGTTCCTGATGTGCTCATTAAAAGCTTTACATCTCCATGAATAGGGTAGAGGCGAATTTCTCTTTTTTTAAATAAAGAAATACTTTCAGACACTTGTTTTAAATCATAATCTTCAACTGCGGCTCTTGACGGATCGTAGATATAAGCAGGTTTATATTCATCTTCCAGATTTTGTTTAAACGTAGGATGTAAACCCGAATTAAGCAAAGCCACCGTGTACTTTTTTTGATAAAAATTCAGGAACGTTTCTATTGCCGGCAATTGATTGTCATTGTAAATGAAAACAACGGCACGCAAATCTTCAATATCTAAAGATTCATGTATTTCGTTGAACGTTTTTACAACTTTGGTTTTTGCATCTATAAAATTTAATTTTTTGTTTTTTTGAATTAAATCATAAAGTCCCATACTTTTTTCTTTTGAAATTATTGGATTTCTACACCGTTTTTCTTCAGTATTGCCTTTATTTTATCAACGCTTCCCATTTCCAGAATATCTTCCATAGGAATTGAAACATTGTAAAAGCTCTCTAGTTCCTCAACCAAAAGCAAATGACTCATAGAATCCCATTCTACAATACCCTGATATTCTAAATCTGCTGTAACGGATTCTACAGGTATTTCAAACGCATTTGCAAATACTTGATGTAATTCTTGTGTTGTACTCATAATGATCTTATTTTAATTTATTTATATTTTATTATTTTTAAACTTTAGCTAGCTTCCATTTTCCAGTTCTGAATATGGTGATACAGCCAAAAGCCAATACAAGCTCTGAAATTAATATGGCGGCAAAAATACCTTTGGGACCAAAACCCATTACTACGCCAAAGGCGAATGAAAGCGGTATTTGTATCACGTAAAACATGAGAATGTAAAGCAGAGTAACAATCATAACTTTTCCGGCTGCATTGAGCGCTCTGGAAATAACCATTGTATATCCTAATAATACATAGGCAATAGAAATAATATGAATGTAGGTTGTGCTGTGATCAATCACTTCGGGAACATCAGAAAAAATCCTGACAACGGGATTTGCCATAAAAATCCATCCAATTGCTACCGTAATCAAAAAACACATATTAATCATACCTGCTCTCCAAACTGATTTTTCGGCTCTTTCAGGTTGTTGTGCGCCCAGATTTTGTCCGGTTAAAATTCCTGCAGCATTTCCGATACCCCAAGCCGGTGTAGTAACGATAGAAGCAACGCGTTGCGCTATGATATAACCTGCAAGGGCATTTCCTCCAAAATGAGAAACAATTTTTATCATAAACAGCCAGCTTGATGCAGGAATCAAATACTGCAACATACCTCCAAAAGCAAGTCTCAATACTTTATTAAAAGTTTCAAGATGAAGTACCAATTGTTGTTTTCCAATTTGAATAATGGTTGATCCTTTAATCAAATGAAATGCCTGATAACAAACTCCGATAAAACGAGCTGCGCCTGTCGCTATAGCGACTCCTAAGAGTCCGTATGCGGGTACAGGACCCCATCCGAAAATAAGGAGCGGACACAAGATTATGTTTAATGCATTAGAAAGCCATAGTGTGCGCATGGCAATAGAAGCGTAACCAGCACCTCGAAAAATACCATTTAGCGCAATACGGATAATAATAAAACCGCAAGTAGCAAACATTACTTTTGCATACAAACTCCCTTGTTGTATCATTGCCGGAGAAAGGCCTACTAATCCCAATATTTCATCGCTCCATATAAAACAGATTATGCTTATTAGAATAGCAGCAATTACGGTTATACTTATTACCTGTACAGCTGTAACGCTCGCTTCCTTAAAGTTCTGCTCGCCAACGCGACGGGCAATTAAAGTTGAGGCCGCAATGCTGAGACCAATAGAAATCGAATATGAAAAACTGATAACAGATTCTGTAGAACCTACAATAGAAACTGCTGCTGCGCCAAGTTTACTCACAAAAAATAAACTGGCACAAACAAAAATAGATTCCATAACCAGCTCCAGCACCATTGGTACGGCAAGCAATACAATTGCCCTATTAATACTGCCTGAGGTAAACTTTTTTTCGCGGCCTAATACCGCAGTAAGAAACAAATCTGTATAAGATTGCAATCGAAGAACAACTACTTTCATGATTGATGTTGTATTGTTTCATTACTAATGGCTGTAAACTCTTTCATCTCGTATTGCTTAATAACATAAAGCGGATTTGGAAGTTTACTTCCTTTTTTCGGCACGGCAAAACCTGTTTGCTCAGCATATCCATTATTTAGCAATTTCAAACTATTGATATAAAATCGTTTAAACTCCGGCTCAAAAAGATTGTATTTTTCAAATCGGTCTGTCAAATGTGGATTGTCTTGCTGATATTCTTCAATTGATCCAATTACGGTTTTCCAAAAAAGATGTTCATCATAATCCATGTGCGTATGCAGAATATCAGACAGGTATCTAAAAAAGGCATCAAAAACACCGATTAAAATAAATAAAGGCGTGTTTTCTTTATTAGAAGATTGTATAAGACCGTCTTTAAGTTCTGCCGGTAATTTTGCTTTGGCTTCTTCAGTCAAAACAATATCATCAACGAAATCTTTGATAATGATACGTTGTGGCAAACCGTTTTTCATGACTAAAATAATGTTCTCGCCATGAGGTGTTACGCATAAAGAATGCTGATAATAAATGTGCAGCAAAGGCTTTAAATACACTTCTAAATATTGCTCCAGCCAGCTTTGGATGCTCAATCCTGAGGCATTTATTAATTCCTGTAGAAAAGGACAGCCACTATCATCAACATATAATAAAGAGGCCATTGTCATTAATTTTTCTTCAGGTTTTCGATATTTCTCTGCACTTTCTCGCCACAATGCACCTAACATTTCGCGGTAATGATACGGACTGTCGGCTATTGCATTATACTGCGGATGGCGATAAGAAACGGTAGCAACTTCGCCTAAAAGCACTACTTCTTTTTCCTGAAAATACGGGTCTTTATCCAGCATTTCTTTTACCCATTTTGTAACTCTTGGCGCAATATCCATTTGCTTTGGAGATAAGCCGCGGATATTTCCTGTGCTCAAAATTGAGATCGCCGTTTTTACATAATGTTTTGACGGATAACTTAAATTAAAGAAAGTTCGAATACTTTGCTGAGGCGAATAGATATCGTCACTTTTGCCCAAAATCACTAAATATTGATTGGCAAGATCCTGATGAAATTGCAGTAAAATTTTATTGTTTAACTGCCACGGATGTACGGGAATAAAAACGTAATCTTCAACCGCAAGTTTCATATTACGAAGCTTTTCCTGAAATCTTTTATAAAGTTCTATACCTAATTCTTCAGTATAAAAATCACTAAAATTGATCGTTTCCAAAGAGTTGAATGAAGCTCTTTTTTTATGCGCTGCCAGCCAATATAAATCTGTATTTTTATTGGCTTCGGGAGCATAATTATGATAATCGGTATTGTTGAAACCAACGCGGCCTTTATTTGCAATCACCCACGGATGACCTTCCATTTGGTGCTCAATAGTCTGATAATCGGCTTCAACAAGATCGGAAACACTAATTTTTTCTCTGGTGAACAAATGTGCATCAGCATATAAGGTATTGAGAAGTTCTTCGGTGTATTTTGCCAATGTAAAAGAATCAATGCCAAAGGTTTTTTGTAATTCCATAAAAAAACAAAGAACATCTTTAGCAGGCGCGGCTATTCCGTTTTCCCATCTTTGAATACTTTCCTTTTCAATATGCCAATATTCCAAAAGTCTCGGATAAGCTGAAAAAGTATAGTAAACCTCTGGTAAATCAGTAGTCAGTTTAAAATGTTTAGCCCCATCTTTTTCACTGCCCGTAATCGTAGGTTTGGCAACATCTTCATGCATTAATTCGGCTAAACTCTTGGCCAGCAGATTAAGATTTACCTTTTCCCAAACCGGAGCGGTAAAAACTTCTAAGTGCGGTATTGTTTCTATATTCATTTTAGATGTGTGTTAAATACTAATTTCCTCCGCTTTTTCTGCAGCAATATGCGAAAGGTCAAAATCCTGAAAAGCAATTCTCTTTTCTAGTTTATATACTTCACGTTTTGCTACTTCATTAATGATATAAGAATTGCGGTAAGCGCCCATTCCTAAATCAGAAGAAATGTAGCTGTGCGTATGAATTTCTGCGTTTTGTACAAAAATTTCGCTTCCGTTAGTATCAATGCTGTAGTTTCTTTTTACATCATAACTGCCTGTTGAAGTCCTGCTGATGCGATGCTGTATATCTTTAAGAAATTGAGGTTCCTGATAATGATATCCGGTACCTAAAATTACATAGTCAGCAGGGTCTGTAAACTTTTTATGCTGCTCGATCTGCTCCAGATGCAATTCATAATTTCCATGAATTCCCACAGTAATATCATCCAATTGAATATTCGGTCTGATCTTTACGCCAATGTCATCATTATCTACGCTCAGCGCATACATATGATCATAAATCTCGTTGAGTAAATCAAAATTTACGCCTTTGAATTGTGATTTCTGACGATCCAGCATGGCTTTACGAGTCGAAGCCGGCATTTGATGAAAATAGTCGATGTAATCCGGGGATGTATGTTCTAAAATTAGTTTAGAATATTCCATTGCAAAAAAGCGATCGGGACGGGAATACCAATTCAGTTTTAAGTTTTTAGGTCTGTTTTGAAGCAGATCAAAGAAAACCTCAGCAGCACTTTGTCCGGAACCAATTACAGTAACGGTATCCTGTTCTAATATTTCTTCTTTTCTAAAAAGATAGCTTGACGTATGACAAACTTTTTCCATTTCTTGTAAATCAACAAAATCAGGAAGTATAGGTACAGTACCAGTTCCTAATACTAATTTTTCACAATAATAAATTTTGGTCTGATCTTCGTCTTTATGAAAAACGTGCAGTTCATAAAGACCGTCTTTATAATAAATTTCCTTTACACTCGATGAAAAGCGACAATTTTTCAATTGTTTAATCACCCATTGACAGTACATATTATACTCTTTACGCAATACAAAGAAATTTTCGCGGATAAAGAATTTATACAAACGATCTGTCTTTTTAAGAAAATTCAAAAAACTAAACTTACTTGTAGGATCAGCCATTGAAACACAGTCACATAAAAATGGAGTCTGCAAGGTAACATGGTCAAAAAGCAGTCCCGGATGCCAGTTAAATTGTTCTTTTTGGTCAAAGAAAAGTGATGAAACGTCATCAACCGGTTCTAACAAAGCGGCCAAACCCAAATTAAAAGGTCCGATGCCAATGCCTATTAATGAATATACTTTACGATCTTCCATATTATTGGTTTATAAGATTATGCTCTGCTTCAGCGTTGATTACAATGTCTTTGTTTTGAGGGAATTTGTCCCAATACCATTCGCGATAGCAAAAATTAAGATTGGATGTTTTATGCGGCATTTCAATGACTTTATCGATTTTAAAACCATGAAAAGCTTTGTTCATCATCGAAGCTCTGGAATCTACAGCACCTTCGCCAACCATTTTTCCGACTTCCGGCTGCGCAAACACATAATCGATCATGCATTGTGTAGATGGTGAAACAAATTTTTGCTTTGGATCTGTCGGCGCAATAAATTGATGCGTTCCATAATCCGTCGGCAGAACGTCATAATAATCTCCTAGAACATCACGGGTCGGCCAGTATACTTCGATATTAAAAGTCGGTTCACCGTTTGCCATTCCTATATAACTGTACAAACTGTCACTCGGAAGCAATGTTCTGTAATACGTTTCAAGTTCTTTCAGCGACCAGTCCATTTTCCAAGCTGCTTTTGCATGGTCACGATGAAACCATTCATGCATCATTTCCAGATCATTATCTATATCAACAGGACGTAAACTAATCGTTACATCTTCTTTAGGGAAATAGCGGTTGTACACCAATTCTTTTCCTTTTGGATTTATCAATTGTTCTGAGAAAAAGCGTTTGTGTAAAACATTCGGAAAATTGATACGGGTCACACCGGCAGGATTCCCGCCGCAATCAATATCATTTAGCGCCGTAAGTAAATTGCCTTTTACTTTCCAATGTCTGCTTTCGAGAATAAACGTAACCAGACCGCTTTCGTCTTCTTTTTGTAAATCCTCTAATTTGTCATAGAGAATATTTAAGAGATTTTTTTCGGTTGCAAGTCCGCTGGCGCCAAAAGTATTTACAACTGCCAAAATATTTCCTACCCAGAAATAATGAAGTAATAAATTGAATAAACGATCGTCTGGAATAAACATTTTCCCATTTTCAGATAATCCGGGTACGATAGTATTTAATTGCTCTTCAAAAGATTTTCGGAATAAAAAACTTTGATTATCACGGAAAAATAATTTTTCAGGCAGGTAAGCATCATTCAGTTGTACAAGAGTATTTTGTTGGTGCCACTCGCAAACCATTCCTTGCTCATTAAACATTTTTACTACACCGCCAAGTATAATATCTATGTATTGTTTGAACCAAAGTTCACTCGTTTTTTCTGTTGATAAGCCCGTTTGTTCAGCAGCTTTTTCAATTACTTCCTGTATTCTGGAAGATTCTCCTAATACAGAATCCTGACATAAAGAAGCCACTAAACTTACATTCTTTTCTTTTTCTGTTGCACTAGTTTTAAACGGATTGTGACGTACACTGGTAGAAAAACTGTCGATAATATTTCCATCATAAGAAACAGATATAAAACCCGGATCACAAATCAATTCAATGTCTGGATATGTTTCTCTTACATTATCTCCCCAAGCGGTCTGCATGAGTCGCGATACATCATAACCTCTGTGAAGTTCATGATAATGATTAATACGTTCCGCTCCTGTGATTTTCACGTGAAGGGAAAACTTATACATATAATCACTTTCATTGTTATATACCGTTCTTACTGATGAGGTAGCTGTAAATTCTTTTCCAAATTCACCTAAATCAATAAGCAGATTTTCTTTTACCAGCGTATCAAATAAGATTTGGTTTTTAAAATGTGCAGCTTCCCACGGATGAATGGGAATCACTTTCCAATCACTATTTTTCTCTAGTAAATCGTGTACTTTTTTATCTCCTTTACTTGCTTCTAAAACTGCTGTTTTTGCAAAATCGGAAGGCAAAATAGCTTCTACAGATTTCTCGTTAACCAGATCAGGATGTACTAAAAAATAATACAACTGAAAATAACCTCCGGTTTCGGGAGCATATTTTAAAACTTCTGCTTCCGTAAAACCTTCGCGTCCTTTAGTAAGCGGATGAAGTAAATGTCCTGCCGGAAATAATTGTTCCGCCTCGATAAATGACATATCAGGTTTATTAAATTGCTGCCCTGTCGATTTAAAATGTTCTAAAAACTGCGTTATTTTTTCCGTACTCAACTGCATTCTGTTTTTTACATTTTTAGAATCAGCTGTCGGATATTGCTGTTTTACATGAGTTGTAATTAATTCCAGAAGACGGTTTGCATCTATTTCTTTTACAGTTTCAGTTGTAAGGTCACGCTCCATCACCGGAAAATCATACAAATGTCTAAAGGTTTCAGATCTGTAGCGTATCGGTGCATACACCTCAACTTTATCAACAGGAAAATCTAATTTTAAATGAAGTTCATGATTAGACTTAGACATAAAAGATTTTAATGCAGGATCGTATTTCGGAATCCCTTCGTAAAAACTGCTGTTGTCCAGTTCGCGTAAGCAGCAATTAAGTAAAATAGTAAACGTAATATCGACTGCTTCCTGAGCAATTTCTTTAGGAGAAGATGTATTCATTTCCGTGTTTTTTTATGATTGAAAGAATATTGTTAATGTGTGCAATAGTCGTTAATGGGTTCAGAATAGTAAATTTTAGGTAAAAAATGCCATCCACTTTTGTGCTTGCCACTAAAACTTCGCCACTAAAAAACATTTTCTTTTTGATGTACAAATTCATTTTGCAGGTATCTCCAGGCCAGCCGGCTAGTTTATATCTAAAAACCAAAACACTTAAATCAGAATCAGTTAAAAGTTCAAAATCTTTATCATTATCTAATATTTCAGCAGTTTCTTGTGTAGTTTCAATAATGGTTTCCGTGTATTGACCCAGTTTGGTTCTACCCATATAGCGTAGTGTACACCATAGTTTTAAAGCATCAAAACGGCGTGTGCTTTGTACCAAAGACTTATTGATTTGAGCTGGCAATTCATCATAATCCTGTTCTTTAGGATTTAGATAATCAGCATGATGTTTTATGATATGAAGATGCTGTTTGTTTTTCACCATAAAAGCACTGCTGCAAATAGGCTGAAAGAACGATTTATGATAATCAATAGTTACAGAATCAGCTTGTTCGATGCCGTTTAGCAAAGGTTTGTATTTATCAGTCAGCAATAAACCGCAGCCATAAGCAGCATCTACATGCATCCATAATTCATGCTCTTTTGCCAGAATTGCTATTTTTGTTAATGGGTCAATATTACCGAAATCTGTTGTGCCCGCTGTAGCTACAATGGCAATCGGAATGTTGCCTTTTTCCTTTTCTTCAATAATGGCTTGTTTTAATTTTGCAGCATCCATTCTGTATCGGCTATCGGTAACAACCTGAACAATAGACTGCTCGCCAAGACCCAGAATAGAAGCATTTTTTTGATTACTGAAGTGCGATTTCTCAGAAACAAAAATTCGGAATTTACTAGATTCAGGAGGGCATCCATTCAATTTGATATTCCAATTCAGGTATTTCAAGGCAAAGTAATCTCTTGCCAAAAGCAAACCCATAAGGTTACTTTGAGACCCGCCGCCTGTAAAAATTCCATCACAATCTTCGTTATATCCAATCTGTTCACCTGTCCAGGCAATCAGTTTTCTTTCTATAAATGTTCCTCCGGCACTTTGATCGTAAGTGTCTTGCGATGAATTAATTGCACTTATCAATACATCGGCTGCCAAAGCAGGAATTACAACAGGGCAGTTTAAATGTGCTATATATTCTGGTAAATGATAAGCAGTTGCGTGATTTACATAAATTTCATCGATCTCATCCCAAAGGCTTTCGTAATCTTTTAGAGGCTGCTCTAAGTTTACAGCTTCGACTTTATTTCTTATTTCATCTGGTTTGATACCGCTGAATGGAATTTTAGTATTTTCTAGAAAACCGGCCACACGTTTTTGTACGGATGCTATTGCGTTGTTATATTCAGTTCCGGAATTTTCATGAAAAATATCCTGATAAAAATGGTCTGTAACACTTTTAACAATGACATCCTGATCGTTGTCTAATAGGTTTTGCATAATGATTAAATTTTAGAATTGAGGTTATTTAAAATAAGTTACTTTGTTAGCAACAGGCGTTCTCTTTTTTCTTGAAGGTTCAAGATCTGCAGGATAATATCCAACATAAATTAAACCCAGAGATTTTTCATTTTCGGCGAGATCAAATTGCTTTAAATAGTCAATGGCACCCGCAGATGTACTCCAGTAACTCCCAATATTATGGGCAGTGCAGGTGAGCGCCATGTTTTGAACGGCAGATGAAACGGCGGCAATTTCTTCCCATTCGGGTAAGTTTATTTTGTAATTGCGAACCATAACAACTCCAATAACACACGCCGAATTAAGCGGGTATTCTTTAAGAAGATTGTATTTCTCCAGTGCAACTTCGGCAGGAAATTTTTCAAAATAAAAATCCTTGTAATAAGCAGCCAAAAACGAACCCAGCTGTTTTAAATAATCATCTTTAAAGACCATAAATCGCCACGGTTCTGTCATTTTATGCGTTGGGGCATAAGTCGCGTTGATTAAAATTTCATTTAATAATTCATCAGAAATATTCTGTTTTAAAAACTCATCAGCATAAATGCTTCGTCTGTTCCGAATGATTTTTGAAATTTTATTTCGACTAGCTGTAAAATCTGATGCCTTGATTTTACTGGGTTTAGTACTAATATTCATATTTTTTTAATAAATTTTCTAAGAAAATTCTTTTTTAAATTATAAAACAAATATATTTGTAAGTAGATTTTATTTAGATTGAATAAAAACAGTAGGAGCAAATGTAGAAATTAATCTTTATAAAAAAAATAAAACAGAAAAAAAATTATACGAAATTCTCTACGTTTTTGAAATGTATCGGGACAATGTTTTATTGTATAAAGGTTGGTTTTAGTAGTTTGTGTTTTTTATTTGTCCAATTTTTATTAACTATTAAATAAACTAATAAAATGAAATCAGAATTCTTAATTGATGATGAAATACCTGTAAAAGAAAATTATGCTTATCAGATTCCTACAAGCCCGCTTATAGTGGAGGTTACGCCTCAGGAAAGAAATATTTTATCTCATGTGGGTGCTCTTTTGGAGAAAGCGTTTAAGAGCTATGAAAATCCAGATTATATAGCAGCGCTCCATTTGCATTCTTTTCAGCTTCTTCCAGAAAGAATAGCCAGAATTTTAAGCCGTTTTGGAACAGATTTTTCGGCAGACCAGTATGGAGCAATTGTCTTTAAAGGACTTTTAGAAGTAGATCAGGACCATCTAGGGCCGACCCCCGCTAACTGGCAGAGTGCCGATTATTCTAAACTCAATAAATACGGCTTTATTTGTTCGCTGCTGCATGGAGCAGTTCCCTCAAAACCTGTGCAGTATTATGCGCAGCGAAAAGGCGGCGGTATTCTTCATGCTGTTATTCCAGACGAAAAAATGGCGGTTACACAGACCGGATCGGGGTCAAAAACAAATTTGTATGTTCATACCGAAGATGCGTTTCTTATGCATCAGGCTGATTTTTTAAGCTTTCTTTATCTGCGAAATGAAGAGCGAGTTCCTTCGACACTTTACTCGGTACGATCTCATGGCAAGGTGAATAAAATAATGGAAAAACTTTTCGATCCTATTTACCAATGTCCCAAAGACGCTAATTATGAGGAGGAAACAAATAGTGGCCCGCTGGCTTCTGTTTTATACGGAAATAAGGAATTGCCTTTTATCAGATTTGATGCAGCAGAGCAGATATTTAATGAAAAGGCCGGACAGACTCCAGAAGCGCTTTACAATTTAACTGAATTCTGGAACGAGGTCAAAGAGTTGATTAATAGCGATTATATTCCAGATTCTGGAGATGTTATATTCGTTAATAATCACTTATGCGCACACGGAAGAAGTGCTTTTACGGCAGGCCAGAGGGTGGAAAATGGAAAAATTGTCCCTTGCGAGAGAAGACAAATGCTCAGAATGATGAGTAAAACCAGTTTAATTCATATGAGGTCGATGACACACACTGATGACCCTTATTTTATTATGGAAGAACATTTGGGAAAAGTTTTCGATCAGGATTAATTCGTGAAAGCTGTATTAAAGAGAGATGTCAAACTGTATTTGATGTCTCTTTTTTTATTTATATAGACTTGTTATTGTTTTCTAAATCTCCTAAGCTAGCGCGAGCGTCCCGCTCGTGAACGCAAAGTCAGGGAACGAACGAGATGCTTGTTAATGTAAATTATTTCTTATATTATTGCGAAAAAATAAATGAGCAGAAAATATAAGTTTGGAGAAAAAACAGGAGCTTACTTCATAAGCTTTGCTACTGTTTATTGGATAGATGTATTTACAAGAGAAGAATATTTTGGAAATATAATTGAATCATTAGATTATTGTCGTAAAAATAAATCTATGGAACTTTATGGTTATTGCATTATGCCGAGTCATATTCATTTAATTTTCAGATCATCAAATGGAGATCCTTCAGGTCTCATAAGAGATTTTAAAGGATTTACTTCTCGAAAAATGCTTAAAACAATTGAAGAAAATCCGCAAGAAAGTAGAAAAGAATGGATGCTTTGGATGTTTGAAAGAGCAGGCAAAAAAAGCAGTAATGTAAAATTTAGGCAATTTTGGCAGCAGAATAACCAACCCATCGAAATTTGGTCTTTAAAAGTCTTTGAACAGAAATTAAAATATATTCATAATAATCCTCTGGAAACAGGTTTTGTTACTAATCCTGTAGATTGGAAATACAGCTCAGCAAGAAATTATGGCGATAATGATCAAACTGTTTTAGAAATTGATATTAATTGATAATCGTTGCGGACACGAGCGTCTCGCTCATGCACGTAATAAATAAATATTTTTAGGTTTTGCTTTTGTTCTTTTTTACTAAAACAGACAGATTTAATTTCCAAGATCGAGCTAGCGAGGCTAATGTTATAACGGAATTATTGGTTCAGCATTTTGATAATATTCAAAACCAACCCATGTGAAATCAGTCTTATCTGGATTACCTATATCTTCAGGAGAAATATCGGATTGATAAAATATCTCATCATATATCATATATAAGGTTCCATCATTATTGATATAGTCAAATTTATATTTAAGTTCTCCATTTTCATAATAGTATTTTTCTGTTTCCTCTGGGATAAAAACATTTCTTTCTAATTTATATCTACAATAGCAAATAGTTTTGTCAATTGAATTATATACTAAAATTCTTTTATATGCCAATATACTATTATTATAACTTAAATATTCCTTAACCTTATGGCCATTAACTAAATGCTCATATTCAAATGAAACTCCAGGGTTTGCCAACAAAATAGTATCTATTTGAGATTGAGAAGTAACATAAAAAGAAGTATTGATCAATAATCCATTTTGATATCTTTCTTCTTTAAAAGGTAAATTATTTTCTAAGAATACTTTATAATATTCTTGAAGATTATTTACCTGTGAATAACTTATCTCATTACCAAGATAGTTACTGTATTTAATAGATGTGCTCATATTATTTTTATTATAATTTTATATATGGTGGGATATCAAAATTGCTATCCTTAATAATTATTGAAATATTTAAACGTTGCCTCCCACTAGCGTGTCTTGTCCTAAAATAGGTTTACACAAAAGTGTAAAAATATGGAAAGATATTCAAAAAGAGCATCATCAAAATGGCAGTCTAAGTACAGTGAAGAATTCCCCCGCTAGCGCGAGCGTCTCGCTCGTGCCCGCAACGATGAATTCAGAATTAAATTTACGACAATTCTTTGCGGGCACGAGCGAGACGCTCGCGCTAGCTAGCAGGGATACTGTCAAAAATAGAAAAAGAGACCTAAAAGTCTCTTTCCAAAATCAATATATCTTTAAAAATAATTATTTAGCAATCAATTTCTCAAGTCTAACAATCATTTCATCTTTCTCTTTCAACATACGCTCAAACAAAACAATTTTCTCTTCGTGAAGTTTTTTCAACTCTTCGATAGGATTGAAGTTAAATGTAGAATTTGGATTTCCAACGCAAGCATTATCTCCAAAAGTATTAGAAATAACATTCACCGCTTGTTCTTCATCAAAATTCTGAAAAGCTTCCACAGGAATTTTCAATACAGCTGAAATTTGTTTCAGCAAACTGTCTTCAATTACATCTTTCTGCTCTAGCATAGAAATTTTCTTTTGGTTCCAGTCTTCGCCCAGATTATAAGCTAATGCTTCCTGCTTTATGTTAAGCATTTCTCTAAAACGTTTTACGTTTCTTCCCTGATGTATTTTCTGTTCCATAATGAATATCAATTTTTCTAAAAGCTCAAAGATAAAGCCATTTGGCTTAAAAATCCTGAGTTTCAAAGATAGAAAAATATCCTAAAAAACAGTATTCCATTTGTCAGATATTATATCCGAAAAATACTAAGATTGATATTGGTTATAGTTATAACAATAAAAATTAATGGCTCGTAATTGATAAAAAGCAAATCATAACAGACGCAGACTTTAGCCAATCAAAAAAAATATTTAATTTTTCTTCACTACTAATTATAATTATTCTAAATAAAAAGTAAATTTGACCAATAGCAAATGAATTAAGTAAAAGTCAAATTTATAGTTTCTTCTAAAGTTTTTTTGCTAAGTAAAATAATATAGGTAAGAACTCTTTTAGAAAATGAATAAAAAATTGAAAAAAAGTATTGGCTGGCTTCATCTTTGGTTAGGTCTTGGCTCAGGTTTAATTGTGTTTATAGTGGCTTTAACGGGAAGCCTTATGGTTTTTGAAAAAGAAATTGACCAATTTATAAACCCCGAATTTTACACTGTAACTTCAATTGGGACTTCTAAAAAAAGTTTAGATTATTGTATTAATGTTTTGGAAAAAGACTATTCCATCAAAAAAATAAGCAGAATAAGCACCTTCAATGATCCTGCCCGTACGATAGTTATTTCTGGAAAAAACAAGGATAAGGAATCACAGATTTTCTCTATGGATCCCTACACGGGAAAAGTATTAGGTACTGTTTTACAAAGGGAAAGATTTTTTTCAATTGTTTTATCACTGCACAGACAGTTGTTACTTGGGGATGTAGGAGAAATTATTACCGGAATTTCCTGTTTGATTTTTGTATTTATGTTAATTTCCGGCCTTATATTATGGTGGCCAAAAAAAATAAAAAACCTAAAACAGCGGTTGAGCGTAAAATGGAGCGGTTCATTTAAAAGAATCAATTGGGATTTTCATTCGACTTTTGGTTTTTACAGTTTTATATTTTTATTGATTATTTCTTTGACAGGCTTAGTGTGGTCTTTTAAATGGTTTGAAAAAGGAGTTTATTTTATGGCCGACGGAGCTGTAAAAAAGGTATCGTTAAAAGTAGAAAATCCAACTAAAACAGACCCAAAACTTGATCATACTGCTTTTTATCAAAATATTTATAACAGCACAGATAGCATTTTTCCTTACAAAGGAAATATTCAAATCAGGATTCCATCAGATACCATTAACAGCATACAAGTATTAAAGGAGCATTTGGATATTGCAATTCCAGATCAGTCAAGTGCTGTGTATTTTGATAAATATACCGGCAAAAATATTGAAACAAGACCTTATGCAGCTTTCAGTAATGGAGATAAGGTAAAACGTCTTGTATATCCTATTCATACAGGAAGTGTTTTTGGTTATCCAACTAAAATAATTGCCTTTTTAGTTACACTTTTTGCCTTAACACTACCCATAACAGGATTGATTATCTGGCTGGGAAGGAAGAAAAAAAAATCTAAAGTTTGATCTAAGGATAAAGTAGGCAGATGAAGTATTAAAATTAAATTCAAATTATAATCAGTACTTAATTTAAAGTGATATTTTTACGAATCAGATATTAAACTGATAACGTTATCATCTTTAAAATTATAATTCATGTCTTTACTGATTCTGATTGCAAGTATTCTTTTATTGCTGGTTTTAATTTCGGGTGCAAAAATCAACGCTTTTCTGGCCTTAATTATCAGTTCTTTTTTTGTCGGAATTTTAAAAGGAATGCCTTTTACCGATTTAATTAATTCCATTCAAGTTGGAGTAGGGAGTACTTTAGGATCTTTGATCTTAATAATTTCATTTGGCGTTATTTTAGGAAATTTGCTTTCTGATAGTGGTGCTGCCCAACGAATCAGCTCAGTATTGATTAACGCTTTTGGTATTAAATACATCAAATGGGCAATGGTAATTACGGGTTTTTCTGTTGGAATTTCCATGTTTTACAACGCCGGTTTTATTATTTTGATTCCGATGGTTTTTGCAGTAGCTAATACAACAAAACAGTCTGTAATTTATCTGGGTATTGCAATGGCTTCGGCACTTTCTATAACACATGGTTTTTTGCCTCCACATCCAGGTCCAACAGCAATTGCAGTTATTTTTAAAGCAAATATTGGCAAAACACTTCTTTATGGGCTATTGGTCGCAATCCCGGCACTTTTAGCAGCAGGAATTATTTTTCCCGAGTTTATAAAAAAAATCAATGCTTTTCCGCCAAAAGGTTTATTTGAAAGTAAAACATTTACAGAGAACGAAATGCCTTCTTTTGGAATTAGTATTCTAACGGCATTGGTTCCGGTTTTTTTAATGGCAACAGCAACATTTAGCGAATTAGCATTGCCGGAACAAAGTTCTTTCCGTCCTGTTTTATTATTTATAGGAAACCCTTTAACGGCAATGTTAATAGCGGTACTTTTCGCCTTGTTTACATTAGGTATTTTTCGCGGAAGAAAAATGCAGGACATAATGGATAAGTCTGGTACTGCATTGAGTGCTGCGACAATGATAATTTTAATAATTGGCGCAGGCGGTGCATTCAAACAAGTATTGATTGATAGCGGAATAGGAACAGATTTAACGAAAGTGTTTGAGAATTCTTCGCTTTCTCCTTTGTTTTTAGGATGGCTTATTGCGACTATTATCCGAATTGCTTTGGGATCTGCCACAGTTGCCGGATTAACTGCAGCAGGAATTGTTCAGCCTTTAGTAATAGCTTCGGGTGTAAGTCCCGAATTGATGGTGCTTTCTATTGGTGCCGGAAGTTTAATGTGCTCTCATGTTAATGATACTGGATTTTGGATGTTTAAAGAATATTTTGGTATCAGCGTTTCGGAGACTTTTAAAACCTGGACGGTTATGGAAACAATTATTGGAATTATGGGATTAATTGGAGTATTGATACTGAATATATGGATCAAATAAAAAATAATAAATCATTTTACATCGGAATTGACATTGGAACAACGGCAACAAAAGCGGTATGTTTTGACTTAAATGGAAATGTAGTAAAACAGCTTTCGCATTCTTATCCCATGTATCATCCAAAACCGGATTGGAGCGTACAAAATCCGCAGGAGATTTTAGAGACGGTTTTAAAGTGTATCAGCGAAATTACAAAGGATATACAGCCTCAATTTATCAGTTTTAGCGCAGCAATGCAAAGTATTATTGCAATTGACAAAACCGGAAAACCGCTTACAGATGCTATTTTATGGGCAGATAACAGAGCAACCGCAATAGCCGAAAAAATTAAAAATGCTGAACAAGGAAAAAGTTTCTATAAAAAAACAGGAATTCCGATTCATCCTTTTTCGCCCATGACGAAAATTGCTTGGTTTAAAGAATTTGATCTTGAAATTTTTTTCAAAACATATAAATTTATTAGTATAAAGGAATATGTATGGCATCATCTTACCGGAGAGTATGGTATTGATACTTCAATGGCTTCGGGTACTGGATTATTGAATATCCATACTTTAAGATGGGATGAAGAAATTCTTGATTTATTGCAAGTAAAATCAGAACAACTTTCAACAATATATGAGGTTACGCATCAGGCTAAAGGTATTTTAGATGGTTTGTTATATATAATAGGCGGTGGAGACGGCCCTTTGGCTAATCTGGGTACCGGAGCGATGAATGAGGGATTTATAGCTTTAACAATTGGCACAAGCGGAGCAGTACGGTTACCTATAGACCAACCTTTTGTAGACGAGCATATGCGAACGCAATGTTACCATTTGCATGGAAATCAATATCTTTCATTAGGAGCTGTAAATAACGGTGCTATTGTGCTGCAATGGCTGAAAGAGACTATTTTAAAAACAAATGTTTCTTACGAACAACTTTTTGAAGAAGCAGAAAAAATCCCTGCAGGTTCTGAAGGTTTGCTTTTTGTGCCTTATTTGCTGGGAGAAAGAGCTCCAATTTGGGATGCATCTGCACAAGGTTCTCTTTTGGGAATGCAGATTATTCATACGCAGGCACACTTAGTAAGGGCAACTTTAGAGGGTATTTTATTTGGGCTATTTCAAATTACAGAAATTTTATTGCCTGATTCTCAAAAAAGAGAAGAAACAATAATTATGGCGAGTGGCGGATTCGGAAAAAGTGAATTATGGCTGCAAATTGTAGCAGATATTTTTCAGATGAAAGTACAGACATCGCAAACTATTGAAGGTTCTGCGTGGGGTTCTGTTTTAATAGGCATGCAATCGACAGGAATTATTGTCAAAAATCAAAATAAAATAGAAAAAACGTATTTCCCAAATACTGCTAATACAAAAGTATATGCGGATTCTTTTAATAAATTCAGTAAAGTGTATAATTTGCTAAAAGAATTTTAAGAATGAATTGAATCAAAAAGGCTTTAATTTTAGAAAAGATATCTGTTCTAACTTATGAAGTTAAAAATGTCTTTTTTAAAAAATCGATTTTTTCCTGACCTCTTCTAAATATTACTTTGTATTGGAAAATTAAACATTCTATTTAAAATATTATATATATTTTTATGAACTGATATGAATTGACTAATAGACAAATAATATGAATTCTCAAGACCACAAAAACGAAATAAGCCGACGCAGATTTTTACAAAACAGCGCAAAACTGGCAGCTGCTGGAATTTACATAAACCTGTTTGGAATGCCTCAATTATTTGGCAATACCCTAATGGATAACGATGTTGTTGCGGAAATTACGAATGTTAAGCTTAATAACGGCATAAAAATGCCCATGCTCGGATTTGGAACTTATGGACTTAAAGGGGACGTATGCCAGCAATCTGTAGCCGATGCTTTATCAGTTGGTTACCGTCTTATTGATACCGCAAAAGTCTATGGTAACGAAGAAGCGGTAGGCAAAGGAATAAAACAAAGCGGAGTTAACAGAAAAGATCTTTTTGTTACCTCAAAATTATGGGTTGATGATGCCGGTTATGAAAATGCTAAAAAAGGTTTTGAAGAGACACTGTCAAAATTGGGACTTGAATATCTGGATCTTTACCTTATACATCGTCCAAGAGGTGATGTGAAAGGATCATGGAAGGCAATGGAAGAACTTTACAAAGCAGGAAAAATCAGGGCAATTGGTATAAGCAACTTTGATTCATACCAATTAGCAGATCTTTTGTCTTATGCTCAGGTAAAACCAGCTGTAAACCAGATTGAGACACATGCTTATTATCAACAGGGCAGTGCATATAAAGTGCTAAAAAAGCATAATATCCAGATGGAAGCTTGGGCACCTTTTGCAGAAGGCCGTAATGGACTTTTTACAAACGAAATATTTTCTCAAATTGCTAAAAAGCACGGCAAGACTGTTGCCCAGGTAAATCTTAGATGGCATTATCAGCGTGGTATTGTTGCCATTCCAAGATCTTCACAAAAAGCACACATTGTAGAGAATCTTAATATATTTGATTTCAAACTCGATCAGGAAGATATGAGTAAAATTGAAAAGCTTGACTTAAATAAAACTCAGTTTCCGGAATGGAGTTAAAACATAAAATACAAGTCCAATCTATTTAAAATTAAAAAATCCATTTCGAAAGAAATGGATTTTTATTTTGGGACTTGGGGCAAATTTTAATTCATTATCTAATCTTTAATAAATTTAATAGTTTTTTCTTCTCCTTTATTTTGGGTAAAAATTTTAATAAAATATACATTTTTAGCCAAAGCCTGAATGTTAATTTTATGATCTCCATTCAATGTCTTTTCTAGCAATATTCTTCCGTTTATATCAAAAATAACAATTTTGTCAATTTCAATTTCCGAATTTAAATACAGCATATCTTTCGCAGGATTTGGGTATAATCTCAATGCTAAATCAGGTTTTATAGTATCATTAAGAGACAAGAGCGGATTATACGCTTTGACAGCCAATGAGGTTGGCGATTCACAACTGCCTGAGGTTTGAGTAGCATAATATGTTGTATCATTTATGATTATTGTGCTTAACGGAAGCTCATTAACATGATTGGATGCATTTACTGCCGTGGCATACCATTTAACATTTTGACCGGTAACTAGTAAGGCATTCAGATCATTTCCGGCGTTAAAACTCTGGATAGCATCACCAGTCGGAGAATCAACTATATTTGGCTCTGTAATTGTCGCAGAAACTGTTCCAATACAGCCTTTAGAATCAGTTATTGTTACATTGTAAGTTCCCTGAGGAAGATTTGTTCTGTCTTCTGTGTTTGCAGCTCCATTCCAGTTGAATGTGTATGGAGAAGTTCCTCCCGATGGTGTAAGGTTGATGCTTCCGTCAGATTCGCCATTGCAGCTCACATTATTTACAATTACAGTACCGCTTATTGTTGGAACTGTTATTGTTGCAGTATTGGAAATCGCTGCAGGACCACAGCTTCCGGAGGCTAATAACCGATATTTGTAGTCATTTAACAATGTTGAAACTTTAATAGTCAGCGTATTTGTAGTTGCTCCTGAGTATTGTGCGGCGTCTGATATATCAATGAAACCTGATCCCGTATTTACCTGCCATTGATAAGTTGAAGCATTATTTGCAACGGCAGTAAAAGTGGCGCTTTCTCCACTACAAATTGATTTGGAAATTGGTTGAGTCGTAATTTTAGGCGTAGGATTTACGGTAATTGTAAATGTTTTTGAAGTACCCTGGCAAGAACTGCCTCCATTGGTATATTTCGGTGTAACAGTTATAGTGGCCGTAATAGGTGTATTGGTAGTGTTAGTAGCTATAAAAGATAGAATATTCCCAGTGCCGGAAGCTGCAAGACCTATTAATGTATTGTTATTTGTCCAGGAATAGGTTACGGGGATATCGTAACCCAACTGTATTTTTAGACTTTTTGCCATACCGTTGCAAGGATCTCCAAAATTATTGTTGGTAGCTGCAAGATTAAAAGAATTTTTGCCCAAAGCAGCATTCGATACTACGGTAGTGCTGTTGGGTGAATTACAAGTGCCTAAAACAAAATTACCGCAACTTCCAACAGGATTTCCATAACTGGCAAATAGTATATCATTAAATATAGAACCTGGAGGAGCAGTGAGGTTTAAGATGTCTCCTTCATTGACATTCCCGCACATTATCCCTTTATTAACAGGACTGCTAAAATTAACTGCATTTACTGAAGAACCATTACAAAGTATTTGGTTATTAATAACATTAACACTAGGTATGGGATTTACATAAACATTTTTTGTTTGTGAAGCTGTTACACTCCCATTACTTGCTGTTACGGTATAAACACCTGAATTAACCTCAGTAGCGTTACCGATACTTGGATTTTTAAGTGATGAGGTGAAACCATTCGGGCCTGTCCAGTTGTAGGAAGCACCGCTGGTTAAGCCTGCAAAATCTGACGTCAGATTTAATGCGCTCCCTGTACATGGAGTATTGGCTGTCACAAAAAGTGGTAGTATTTCTACAGCAAAGCCCCAATTACCATTACCTGAATTTTGTATTTTTAAAGTAGTGATTCTGGGTTGTGTAATGGTTAACGTACCGGAGCCATTTATAAAATTACCACCAGATATACTGCCTTGTGCGGTTCTGCTGCCCTGATTGCAGGAATTACCATAAGAATAGGAGGACAGGTTAGAAGCCTGTAGATTATAAGGATTGTCATTGACTGACACTGCGATATTTTGTGTAATTGATGAAGATCTATCCCAATCGACACCATAAATGCGTACGCCGGCAACAGGAACATCAAAAGTAAAGGTAAAATAGCCATTATCCTTTTCTGTCCAGTTTATTCCCCAACAACCGCCTAAACCTGTAGTCCCAGAATAATTAAATCCAACCTTGACATTCCCTATAGTATATGTCCTGGAGTGTTCCATTGTGGAAGGGTGTAATAGGGTTGTGTATAAACTTTGTTAGCAGAAAATACAAAAAAGAAAAGTATTAAGATACAAGAGTAGTGTTTTTTCATATAAGATTATTTTATTTTGCTTACAATTGCCTTTCCTCTAATTCGTAAATTTCGTTGGACCCATTGTTATCAGATAATTGAGATGCTCTTTTTGTCATGTATTTTAGATTTCCTAAATTTTGAATATAATATTGATTTACCTTTCCTTCAACTTTGATTAATTTCCATTTTTGGTTAATACTTTTAACCTCACTCTTCATAGTGATGATATGATCAGAAAAATATTGATTATTCTTTTTGTTTTTTATTGCGAAAATATCAATGCCGTCATATTGGCTTTCAAAGTAAAAATCACAATTCGACTTTTTATAATCGCTGCTCATTTTTGTTGCATGATCTGTCCTGTATTCATTATTGGCTATATTTTTTATAGACTTAAGTTGAGAAGGAGGTAACGGGGGCAGATTAATCAGCTTTTTAAGATATGGATGACCTTGATTACTAACGTATGCCCATTTATTATTTCTGATTTTGTTTGTAGCAATTGCACTAAATGTACAAGTCAGGGCTTTTTCCCAAAGATCTGGATTGTTTACTTCGTAAACGCGTGTAATTAAATTGTTAGTGCTGTATTTTTTTATCATATCGTTCCATTTATCTTTCTTTTTTATATCAAAATTGAAAAATATACGGTTACCAGTTGTTGGAGGAGCTTCTTCTTCCGCACCATTATCACTAAAACAAAGTCTGTTAGTCAATAAATCAGATGAATCAGCATAAGTTTTTTTCCAATCCGGATTACCTGTCAGGCAGAAAATAATTTTTCCGGACATTTGGTCAATTTGAGGCCAGCCTTTCTGAACTACAAATGAGCATAAATCATTGAAAGTATCTCCGTTTTCTTTTGGTTGAGATGAATATAATATTCCAGGTGTATATATGATTGATTTATCAAAATATTTAGTCAAATACTGATCTATTCTGTCGCCAAAATCCAAATAACCGCCTTCACTGCTTTTGATATCTATATATACAACAATAGGCAAATGATTTGGATTTGTGTTATGCCAGCCAAATATGTAACCTAACCATTCATCAAGATGAGGTGCAGTAGTATTCCCTAACGTATGAGATACCTTAAAATACCCGCTGGTAATTTCACCATTTTCATAATCCTTCGATTGCCTTATGATATCAAGTTCTATAGCCATACAACCACTTTGATAAGGCTCGTTCGGATCAAAATCTAATTGATCGGAAATGGTCTCATTACGCTCATAAGAGTTATGTGAAGCTTTAAAAGAAATTTCACCAAAAGTTAAAGAAGTAGAAGTTTTCATCTGTCTTAAGTATTAGGTTAGTTTTATTTGTAGTTTTAAAACTATTGCTTTCTAATCTAAACTTAAAATAAATGTTCTGAAACGCCATTTTTTTGTTCTAAAACACAATCAAAACTTTTTAGAGATTTTAAAAACCCTATCTTCTAAATATAATTTGTCGTTTACAATTTTTGAAATATGATACGGATTTACAGCAACACTGCGGTTAATTCTTTTAAAATATTTAGATGGAAAAACTTCTTCAAGATAAGTCATCGTTGTTCTCAGAATCTGATTTTTACCCGATCTCAAATGTATCTCAACATAAACATGATCAGCTTCAGCAAAGAGAAAATCTTTCGACTGAAAATAATAAACCTGTTTTCCCAGTTCAATTTTAAAAATAGTGTCCTCATTGGCCAAAGCAAGTTTTATTGCAGTAATCAGATTAACACTATCTACTGGTTTAGAGAGATAAGCTGACGGTCTGAGATTCGTTATTTTTTCAAGAGTAACTGAATCTGTCAATGCTGTAGTAAAAATAAAAGGAATGGAAATCGTAGTATTGATAAAGTCTGCTAAGTCAAGGCCCGTTTTATCACCGGAAAGGGAAATATCAATCAGAACAAGATCAAACAATTTATGAGACAAGAGAATTTTTGCTTCTTCAAAGTCATGCGCGATTTGGGAAACGAAAAATTTATCCAGCATTTTTTTTAATGAGAATGCAATTAAAACTTCGTCTTCTACAATTAATATTCTGCTATTATGTTCACTCATTTGGAAATAGTATATTATAACTCGCTTTTTCTCTTGTATAACTGCCTTTTAATTGTTTAACCATCCCTTCAATAATAAAAAGTCCTAAAGAATCTTTGTTATTTTCAAAATTAAAAACGGTACCGTTATCAGAATAATTTAATTCAACTGTATTTTTATCCGTTTTTCTAAGCGCGAGATGTACAACAAGGTTCTTAGTTCCTGAGTCAGCATGTTTTATAGAATTTGTAACCAATTCATTTACAAGAAGTCCAAGAGATAAAACTTTATCAACATTAAAATAAATTAGTTCAATATCATTTATATAATTGAACGTTCTTAATGTACTGTTTTGATGGTATTCGAGTATTTTATTTATATAATCAGGGGCTTCAATTAAAGCATTGTCATTATAATTAACATTGTAAGAATAAAGCTCATGTGCAATATTTATTGTTTTAATACGCTGATACAAATCATCAAACCTATTTTTGTAATTTTCATTTTTTGCCTGATCTTTTTGAAAATCAATCAAGCTTAAAATAACGGCCAGATTATTTTTAACGCGGTGATTCAATTCCTGAACAAGGAACTGTTTCTCTTCCACATTATTTTTTAGTGTTATATTATTCTCAGCGATTTTTTGTTTTTGGATTTCAATTTTTCTTTTGTTTTTTGCAATCTGCCATGTAAAAAAAGCTAAAATAATAATCAATATAAAAAGTATGACATTGAGAAATCTTGTGGTTTTAATATCTTTTTGAAGCAATTGTTTTTCAGTTTTTTGCTTCTCAAAATTATAGGCTATTTCAAGTTCTTTAACTTTAAGATCCCTTTGCTCACCATTGTATTTTCTGAATAATTCTGAAGCAATTTTATAATAATACAATGCAGAATCTGCTTTGTTCTGTTTTTCCAAAATATTGCTTTTCATCTGAAAAACATCCGCCTTATAATCCAAAACATTTGATTTTGATGAAATAGCGATAGCAGAATCCACATAAACATTAGCCATTTTATAATTATCCCTGGAAAAATAAAAATGGCTGAAATTGCAATACATTGAAATAACCGCTTCAAAATGATTCAGTTTCTTGTATAAATAAAGTGAACGATGGTAATGCAGTAATTCAGCTTCGGGATTTGTTTTTCTATTACCAAGTCCTAAAATCAGTTCTACAACTGGCATATTTACTTTATCATCTACAGATTCGGCATACTTTTTTGCTTGAATAGCGAGTTCATATGCTTTATTAGAAAAACCATTTACTCTATAATATGAAGATTTTCTAATAAGGAAATTGGTATAATTCTTAACTTTAAGTTCCGGGTGTTTTAAAAGTAGAGCTTCGGCTTTTTGTAATTCTGATAAGCATGATTTATTCTCTTCATTAATTTCATATATAAGCGCCCTTTCAACATGAATTTTCAGTTTTTGCTCTTCTGTAATCTGAGAGTTAGCTATAAGATGCTGAGAAAGTTTAAAAGCTTCATCATAAAGTCCAAATTCAGTTAGAATTTTAACCTTTATGACATCCAGGTCATTTTTTTCTGCGTCATTATAGCGTTCCCTGTTTTTATTAATGATTTCTAAAGCTTTTCTGAAATCAGAATAAACTATTTTGTGTTCAAGATCCTGCTTCAACGATTGAAAAGAATTTTGACCAAAAGATAAAAACTGTATTAATATCAGAACTAAGCTAAAATAAATTCTCACCGTTAATTGAGTTTGGATAAAATTCATATTTAATCTGTTAAGCAGATTATTTTTTACATTTCAAATATAGTGGTTTCACCTAATTTCTATACGAGAAATGTTCTGAATTACGCATTGTTTGTTCTGAGTTGATATATATATATTTAAACCAACATCATTCATTTAAGTAAGATATTGAAAAACTTTTTACTTTATTAGACTTTTTAAAATAAGAAATTCATCATGTACAGCTGTATAAAAGAAAAGTCCTGAAAATCGTTTGATTTTCAGGACTTACTGCTTGTTTTAGGCTTTTTTTATAACTTGAAAAGGTTGTTTTTAAGGCTCTCAGCGGAGAAAGAGGCTCCGCCACCTGTATCGTAAGCACCAGCAAACACTGGGGATCATGTTATGTCAAAAAAACAAGGGCACTAATAGGGCACTCTTAAGATTCTTGGGTCTATTAACCTCTGTAAATGTAGGAAAAAAAATCGAGAAATAGGCGGAGAATTTCGAAAAATAGACCTGATTCTGAAAGTTAGTTTTTTTATTAATTCCCAATGTATCATTGATAAGATAACCGGCATTCATAGTTATCTATGTTTAAGTAAAAATTTCAAACAATATGGATCTTATGTTTTTTTCTTTTTTGAGTATCGTGAAAACTGTTTTCTTAGTTTTTATATTAGCTAGCACGAAATTTGAACCGGTGACCTCAGGGTTATGAATTCTATTTGTTGATTTTTAATATGTTTATTATTTTTAACTTGAGATTTTTTTGAATTTTGGTTTTATATTGTTTTTGTGCTTTCCTCACTTGAGCTGAGAGGTTAAATTGCTAAAATAATCGATATTACTAATTTGATTTAGTACGACATTATAGAGTATTTTACTGTTTCACAATTCAATTTTTGGGTAAATTCAAGCATGATATCCTAAATTAAAATTTGAATTGATGATTTTTATTCACCATCACCAAAACCATCTAAACCTTCATTATCATCTAAATCATCAAGATCAATTGATCCAGAGGATTGTATTTGTTTTAAAACCTTATCAATTTTATCTAATGTATCTATTAAATCTTTTACATAATCGGATTCTAAAACATCAGTGATTCTTGTACTTAAATCTTTTAAAAATACATTAGCATCTCCAATTTTAGAAAGCATATATTCTGGGTCAGAAATAAAATTTTCAAAATCGAATTCAAAACTTTTTATTAAATCAACAATTGCTTGAATTTGTTCCCTTACTTCTGCAAATTCTGCAGAGACTTCAACTTTTGCTTCATTTAATGCAGCCGTTTCTGCTTCTAATAATTCTGTAGCCTCAACTGCTTCAGCACCTAATCCAAGTTCTGCGGTATCGGTTAATCCTTCTTTAACTACTTCGTTCGTTACTTCTTTTACAGATTCTTTGATTGTCTCTTTCCCAACTTCAGTAGCTAATGTTGTTATCGGTTCTATGGCCATAATTTTATTTGTTTATTATTTGAATATCAATTTTTGACTTTTTATAATTGAAAACATAGATGTTTTCGTAAACAGATCTATTTATATTTGCAAGGTGTTTTAGTACAAGGTGTTTAATTTCCAAAGTCTCAATACTGTCAAATTTAAACCATTTTTTCTCTAGTACATTTGTGAATAATTGAAGCCATTTTTCCTGTTTTTCAACATCAATATTGCAATTAATGATTTTTAAAATCATTTTTATTTCGAGCAATTCATATAGTTTTTTAGCAATTTCATTTTCTGTAAAAGAATTATGTTTAACGTAAAACACAATTTCTTTGAAAATTGGATTTTTTGAAAGTAAACTTAACTTTTCAATGTCTAATTCTTTTCCTAATCTTTTAGAAACAAGTTGCTTTGAAATAAATATTTTAGCATTTTGTAAATTTTCGGATGTTGATTGGTAGTCAAATTTCTGTTCAGTATCTTTAAAATGACTAAACTTACATAACATTGCTTCTTGCCAATCATTTTGATAAACAGCTCCAACGCCTGTTTTTAATTTTGCTAATTCATTAATTTGTAATTCATTTAAATTCATTGCTTTTCCAACCAATTCACGGTCTTCTTGCGATGGTAATCGTAAACATATTTTTGTATTTGTATTTCTAATAGCTGAAGGGTCTAATAGGCCAGGAGCTTGATCTGCCAGTATAAAACCTTGCCCGAAAGTTCTCATTTCGGCAATAGCGTTCGAAATCATTTCAACGGATTTTCCTTGTAAATTTGAACTTCCTTGAGATTGTTCAGAATTGGTTCTCTTTAATAGATTATGTGCTTCTTCAATGATGGTAACATGTTTTAAAGCACTATTGTTCCCTGATCTTTTGGCAATTCTATACTCTTGCAATTTCATAAATATAATTCCCATTAGAAGCGATTTCGTTTCTGAGGAAGCAACTCTTGACAAATCAATAATTGTATTTTTATCAAATAATTTTTCAGAGGTAATTTCAGTATTAGTAAAAACAGGTCTTAATAAACCGTTTGTCATACTTCTTATACGAGTAACTAACGCTCCTGTATAATTATTTTTAATTTCCTGACCATAATTGCTTTCTTCAATTAATTTAGGTAAGACATCTAATAAATCGCTAAAATTGGGAAAGCTATTTTCTTTAATTAAATTTTTGGATGCATCTAAGTCCCAGCCTTTTTTTTGATAGACTAATTCAATAGCTTCTTTTAGAAAAGCAGGCATAGCTGCTTCCATAGACCAACATGCATTAAGGATTTCTATAAATCGATCTATATGTTCATAAATATGAATTTCTGATGGAAAACTAAAAGGATTTATTTTTAATAACTGACTATAATATGAATTAGTGCTAAATACATTGACATCGTTTCTATTCCCAAAAACATCTTTATATTCGCCTTTTGCAGGCTCAATTACCATAAACTTGATTTTCTTTTTTAATAATTCGTCAAGTATCTGATAGGTTAGATTAGATTTTCCAGAACCTGTGCTTCCGGTTACAAATAGATGCCCTGTTAGTTTGTCGATATCTAAATTGAAATTGACTTTGTATTCTTTTTCATAATTAAATAAATTTCCAATTTTAATTGCAGAGTCAAGGTTAGAATTTTTTAAATTGTTTCCAAAAGCAGCTACTTCTATAACATCCAATCCAATAATAGATTTTTGAGCAGGACATAACTGTATGGTTAGTTCATCACTTGTTACAATTGTTCCTAACGAATTTCCGTAGTCAGAATTATTAATTTGGATAAAAGGGAGTTCATAGTTTTTTAAATAATTAGAAACCAAGTCGATTTCGTCTTCTTTTTTTATAAAAGTTTTGATAGCTGATTTCTCTACTCTTGAATCTTCTCCTTTAATAATTCCACTGTAAATATTAGCAGCTACAACACTGTTTTGAGGTTCAGTTGATAGAAAATAAATCCCTACATTCCACAAACCAATATTTTCTCCTTTGTTAAGTCTTTCAAATTTTAAATCTAAATTCTCTAACAAATTGCTTATGGTTTTGCTTTCTCTTGTAAATTGAAAGCTTCTGGATTTTCCAGTAGTTTTTGATGCAGAATTATTTTTACTTGTACTCTTATTTTCAGAATTATTTTTACTTGTTGTTTCAGATTCGGTTTCAGAACTTCCGCTAGTATTATTAATAGATTTATATCCTTTCAATGTATTCAAAATGGATTTTAGGATATGGGGATTTACGGTTTCGTTTTTTGAATTATTAGTTCCTTTGGATTTTGTATATGATATTGATGAACCAATTGTTTCACCAATTGTATCAGTTATTCCTTCTGTAAAAGCATCGGATTCATTTTCTCCGATGTTAAAAGTTTGTTCTTTCAAGCTAGAAAGCTCGGTGTAGATATTTTCAAAAATAGCTTTGGCAACTTCATTTTCTTTTGAGCTAATTGGATCGGCGATAAAAAGTGCAGAAAATGGTTTTCCGTGCATTCCTTTTACTAGATTTTCAATTCCTTGGATAAAATTCTCATCCTCACTATTTTTTAATGAAGGCACTCCTAATACTGTTGAAATCTCGGTAATTTCTTCGAATAGTTTATTTCGTAAAATTTCTATTTCTGGAGTTTTTAAGGTTTCATCATTTTTAAAAGTTGTACCTGGGAAATTTCCTTCAATAGAACCTTTCAATACTTTTAGGCTTTTTGCTGCATCACTGTCTTTTTTAATTCCATAATATAGATCGCATTTTTTTCCATCTGAAATTAATTTAATAATGATAGTTGATTCTAATGAATGTAAAGAAGAGTATACTGAGGCAAACTTATCTACAATGCTAATATCGTTTTCATAAACAAATTTGGTTAAATGTAATAACCGAATAGAGGTGTTAAGATTTATTTCTTTAGCTTTTGAGTCTTTCGGTAAAATCTGATAATCATTTTTTATTAAATAACTTTTAGATAGTAAATTGGATAAATAAGTGGAGATTTCTTCAGGTATTGTGGTAGATATATTTTCCATATTATTTTAAACATTTATATGCAACCGCCGCTAAAACAACAACCACTATAGTTACCATGACAATTTGCTTTTTATTTACTGTAGCTTCTGTATTAGTTTCTTCAGCGATTTTTGATTTCGAAAGCTGATGGTATAATTCAATTACTTTATGGAGTCTTTGCTCAGAAAAATTATCTAAAAGAAGAGCTTTTTCATAAGAATAATAATCCTCAACAGTTGTAAGTTCAATTTCTAATGGAAAATAAATATGCTCTTCAAACTTAAAATCGCTATTCTCAGTAGCATAATCAATTGCTTCATTTATAAGTTTCTTTTCTCCATTAAGAAACATGATAAGTCTACTCAATTCTGATTTTATGTTAAATACATTGTTTAAATTTACCTCATTTATGAAGTTTGAAAAATCTTTATAATTAACCATTATTCGTTTCAATATTTAAAATTATTTTTTTGTTTAATTCTAAATCAAACAGTTGTTGCTGAATTTCATTCCTTTTTTTCTCGCTCATTGCTTTTACTTGGAGTTTTTGGCCATATTGATTCCTCTTTTCTTGAAGTTTTTCTTCGATTAGTATTATTGTCCTAAAACCGTTTTCTTTAATTTTTTTAACATTGTTTCGCAATGATAACTTTGCTTCATTTATTTTGTTTTGAATTTCGTTTTGAAGAGGTGAGAAAATTTCATTATATACTTTTGTACCATTAATGTATGCTACATTCTCATAAATAGGAGTTTTTTTCTCTGTTCCAAATCCGAACCATCTAAACCAAATAGATGATTCATCTTTATATCCTTTTAATACTGATGATTGTTGTTCATACTTTCTTTGATTTATCAATAATTTTATTTCACTAATAAAATTATCAGTATTATTTTCAGATATTGGAGCTTCTTGGATTAATTTTGAAAAAGTTTTTCTGATAATTTCATTCATATTTTTTGAGGACTCATTAATAGAATCTTCACAATCTGCTTTTATTGAGGTTTCTAAACTAATTTTTAAGTTCGTAAATATATCTTCTGATTGGTTTTTTAAATCCAAAAAAATTTCCTTTCTTATTTGATTCGATTTAAGCAACATATTTATTTTGTCAAATTCTTTATCAGTTTGGAGCTTTAATTTGATAAAAAAAGTTTCGTTAAATTTTAAATTTGTAATTTCTTCATGAAGATTTTTTTTTTGATCATCATATTTCTTATCTAAAAAATCTTGAAATTGGATTAATTCTTCATATTGCTTATTTATTTCTGCATTAGAGTTTTTTAATTCCCTTTTATTGATAGAAATTACATGATCTAATAAAGGAGTTAATATTTCTAATAATTGATTTATTAAATAAGATTTATGATTGTATTTAATATGTTGTTCTAAATAATATTTTAGTGAGGAAAAACCAGAGTAGTGAAATGAAGCCAACTTATCACTTTTAAGTGCATCGTTGTAAAATTTTTCTTTAATATATTCAGGAATAGGTGCGTCCTTAATAGTGTTACACCCAATGTAATCATCAGCAGGATCAGGAAGCATTTTTTCTCTAAAATTTCTTAAATCACTTTTTTCTGATCGGCTTAAATTTTCAAAGTCTCTTGTAGCCAAATATGCAAATTTTGAAGAAACAGGAAATATTTTTGCATTTTTTATTCCATTACTTTCCAAGTATTTTCTACAGTTATTTAAGACTTCTTCTATTTTTTCTTTTTCAGGGTCTAATCCATCGATCTTATTTAAAACGAATAAGATTCTATCCAATGCATTTTTGCCTTGATTTTCTAAAGTATTTTTTATTTCACTTAGTAAATTTTTATCGTCATGTATTCCTAAACTCGTTGCATTTAAAACATAAAGAATTAAGGCATTTTTATTTTTATTTTTAATTAAATCGTAAGTGATTTCCTTGTGTTTGTGGTTTGAAGAATTGTTTGGGCCTGGAGTGTCAATCAAAACCACACTCATGCCCTCCACATTAATATTCTCAATGGGGCTCTCAATCTTTATTTTCAAATACCGATTGTTACCTTTGTCATTAAATTCAGAAATTATTTGAGAATTTATTTCTCCTTTTTTTTGTATAATTTCATTGTTTTCATCTATCACCTCTCCTGTGATAATATCGAATTCACTCTTTTTAACCTCGCAAATGGTTGCAGTACAGGCCTCATTTTTTGAGGGCATTAAATTTTGTCCAATAAATGTATTTAATAAGGTGGATTTACCCGCACTCATTGTAGCTATAACCACAATTGGTACTTCGTTATTTTCAAGTATATTGGAAAAAGAAGTAAGATCATAATTTCGAATCGTATTTTGAATTAATTCACTTTCATTTTTTTCAAGTAATTTTATTATTCTTTTAATATCCTCAAGCTGATCTTTCGTTCTAAAAGAGAAGTTTCTTTTATAGTCATAATTGAACTCTTCGATTATATTTTTTATTAAAATAACATTTTTATCTGAACCTTCAAAATATATAGTAAAATCATCGTTCAATTCTTCGTGAAGTTTTAATAAAAAAACTGCAAACCAAGTTTCAATACTATTTTTAGAATTATTTTCAAAAATTAAATTTTTGCATTGGGATGCTACACCAACTTCTTCATACAATTCGTTTTCAATTTTAACTTCTTGGGTATCATTTTTATATATGATTTTTATACAATTTTCGCTTTTAGTTAATCCTATATTATTTTGGTTAGAATTGATAGAGTCAGTATTTATATTCATTTTTATTTTTATTTTTTAAATTATTCAAAATGTCCGCATCAGCTTTTTTAAAGTAACCAATTTTCCACAATTCCTTTTCTTTTAGATCATTTGATAGTTTAGAGCGTTCTGAAGTGATTTTACCACAATTTACTACTTCGGCAATTTACTCATTGCTGAGAAGTTGTCTATAGGTCATAAAAATGGCTTCGGAAGAGCGTATTTGCTCTAAACCTTAAGACTTTCTTCTATAAAGTGTTTCTCATTATAGCAATCGTGGTAACCAAGGAAAATCATTAAATCCTCGTTTTAAGATTTATAATTCCATTAAGGTTCTTTTCTGAACATTATATCAATTTCGGTACTGCAGTAGGATCTGTCAATAGTTATCATTTTGATTTTGGTATTATTTTCAAATATAAATTTTTCTTGTTAAATTATTTATAGTTTTCCAAGGCTTTTTTTATCTCTTTTTTGACCTTCTCAGCTAACCATTTTGGTTCAATAACTTTTACTAAACTTCCATACTTCAAAACCTGCTGGTTAAATTCAAAATTGGGATGAATATGTAATTCAATATCAAAAGTTTTTTCATTATCAATTTTGATTTGTTTTTGAGAATGATGCAAAGGCAGTGACTCAACGTAAGGTCTCTGTGAAATATCAAATGAAAGAATAACTTTTTGCAATTCATGATCAACATAGTTAAGTCCGACAACATTCCTAAACTTGTCCATTGCTTCCTCAGTCTTTTGCTTAAATTTTTTGTTACCGATTGTAATATCTTTCAATCGATCAATCCCAAAAGTACGGTACCCTTTTTCAGTCTCTCCAACAACATACCAGCGATTTTGATATTGTTTCAAAAAGTAAGGCTTTAGAGTATAATTTTCTTCCTTTAAATGATAAAAACTAAAATGTTTAAAAGTAATGGGCAATGCTTGATGGATAGCTTCTAAAATCGTCTTGAAATTTGGCGTGGCTGAAATTGTAGCTTTATTTTCGAATTCAATATATGCCAAAGCATTATTGGTCTCGTTAAAATTAGACCTGATTAATTCAGCTGTCGCAAGAATTTCGACATGACTTAGAAAAGAATCAATAGTGGCGGATTTCTCATCATCTAACCAATAACTTGAAGTGGTCCTGTTGAGTTTAATAATGATACCGTATTTTTCATTCAGCAACTTTATATCTCGTTGTAATGTGCGTATAGATATTTTGGAAGTTTCCTTCGCACATATCTCTTTTATTAATGCATTACGATGTACCGACGAGTATTTTTTTAAAGTCTCCACTAAAATTTTGGTGCGATAAACCTGAGTTGCATTTAAATGTGTTTGGTTGTTTTCTTTCATATTTCAAAAGTATAAATCTAAAACGACAATGCGTGTCGCAAATGTTTTTTTACTTAAAAAAAGAGCGACAAGAATTGTCGTGATGAAGGGATACTTTAGCCACCAAATTTTAAAACTGTATTATGAAAAAATTATTCAAAAAATCGAAATCAGAACTTGACTTCAGCAATTTAAGTTCGATTCTAAACACTGGTGTTGCTGCAGGAGTAGCAATTGCAAATTATTCGAATAAAAGTCCCAAGACGATTGGAATGATTACTGCGGGATTATCTTTATTAGCAACCGGGTTGATAATTGCTGCCGACGATAATCCTGACAATAAGCATGCAAGGTAAAACAATAATTTAAATTTTCAACTCGACTAACGTCATAAAAATCAAACCTATGTTATTTCAATTTTTATTAAACATTATAGCATTCCTTATAAAATGCATAGCTTGGATAGTTGTAGCTTTTTTGGCAATTCCATTTGGGGTTTATTATTTTCTCATGAGTTATTTTCCAGAGTTTACATTAGCGTATGATTTTTCTTTTTGGGCAGTATTTTCAATATTATCGATTATTGGTTTTGTTATATTGTGGAAACCTATAATCTGGACTGTTGGAATTATTCAAACATTAGGAGCAGGAGCCTAGTTTCCAACAAGGTTTCAGTTTTAAAACTGAAACCTTGTTTTATAAAGTATTTAAATTATGGACTAGCTTAAAAGTGATTGAGAACGATTCTGTTCAGTTGCTCAAAACGTTCTTTTGTTTTTACTAGAGAGTTGAGCTGATTTGTGGTTTCTTCTGTTTCTTTTTCAATTTCTGATTTGAATTGTTTCATTTTTATTGTAGGTGCATTGAAAAGTTTTGCAAGTGACTGAATGAAATTCGAGTCTGATTTTTTATGCCTAAATTTTTCTTCCAAATTTTCAATAGCTGAGATGTAATAATTACTAAAAAAGTCTACTATCAAATTATAATTATAGATTTGTTTTGCATTAACTTTTTCATCTGAAAACAGTATAGTATTTGCTAACTCAAAATAAATTTCTTCCATTTTAAAAATTATTTTTTTTCTTTTATCTTTTATTGCAAGACAATAATAGGAATCTAGCACTGAAAATATCCAAAGGTCGTTTTTAAGTTCATCACATTCGATCATAAGCTGCTGCAGACAATAAATTAGATCATTTGTCATAGTTTTGGTTTGATAAGACATTTTTATGCAACTTAGTTTGGAACCATACAATTTATTTTCAAGATGGTGGTTTTTGATTTTCTCTTGATAATATCCAATGTAATTTAAAATTTGCAATTCTATAAACTGTCGTTTTGCTAGAGTTGTTTTTGCATTTCTAAAATTTAGATTATAAATGTGCTTTTGCTGTTCAGCTTTAAGTTTTGGAATCTGCTTTTCAATTTTTGCAATGTAAATCACTAGCTCATCATAATTTCGAATCATGGGTTAAAATGTTTGGTTTGCTGTCATCAAAAATAAAACGACACACTGTCAAAGTGTGTCGTTTGTAATAATTTACTAAAAAGTTTGTTTCTTTTATGCCAGCTTCTTCCGTTGGTAGTAGAGCAGTAAAGACCTTTGGAGGTAGTTGCTAATATTTCTTTGCCATTGTCAGTCAAATCTTGAAAATTTCCGTATGAAGATCCCGAATACCTTACATGCCATGACCTGCCGGAAGTTGTTGAGTATTCAATCTTGTTAGTGTTGCTTGGATTGATTCTGATCAATTCATTGTCTTTGGTAATCATTTGTGACATAGTTTGTTTTTTTAGTTTATGCTTACTCTGTATATGGTTTTCGGCTTTCCCATTAAACAAAGAAAACAGACCACTATGCCATAATGTGACGCTAAATTTTAATTAACAGATTTAAACTCATTGTTTACTGAAGTGACCGATTAGTTACACCTTTTGCGGATGGTCAAATTTTTAAAACTATTTATCATAAAAAAGGGAGACAATATTGTCTCCCTTTTTTATGATAAAACAATTCAGTTATTGTTTTATGAGTTTCTTGTCAAATTTTAAATTTGATTTTTCACTTGTATTTATGTTAAAGAAACTTTTTATTTTAGAATAGTTGTATATCTGGTACGTCACAATTAAATTGAATATTTTACAGAAGAGTCATTCACAATATTGCTAAAATTAGTGTGCTGTATTCTCTTTATCAGTTCTATGCTGTCTTGAATATTAATTAAGTTGGATTCATATCTAACGCCGTTCCAATTTAAATCCTGTTCTAAAAACAATAAATCATTTTTAATACTGTCAGAATTCGATTTTCGTCTGAAAACTTCCACTTTATAATTACTTTCATCGACAAAAATTAAGTCAATCGCGATATCCGCTTCTTTATTGTCAAAGTAAATGCATCTGCCATAAGTTCCATAAAAATTAACTTTCCAAGCCTCAATATCCCAAAAAGGAACAGATTTCATGTCTAGATAAGTTCTATAAAACTTGAGAATAGCATAATCACCACTTGTTTTTTGACCACTCACCAGGAGCCAGCCATCTTTATGAGAATATTGAATATTTTTTTGAGTACAATATTCTAATAATTCGGGAATTTTTACAAACTCATCAAATTCTTTTTCTGGAAGATTATTGTTAATCATAGACTGCAATTCTAAATCTATGTCTGAAGCATGAATTAATTCATGCAGAAACTTGCCGATTTCTAATTCATTTTCATTGATCAAAGTTTGCCAATCTGAGTATTCCCAGCAAAATGAAGTGTTGGTGTATCCTTTAAATTTTCTGGGATATTCCTTTAAATTTCTTGTAAGCAGTGCTCTTCTCGTAATATCTAATTCCGGATATTTGAGAGTATCGTAAAATAATTTGCAGAACACCTTGTTGAATTCGTTAAATAATGTAAAATTAAAATTACCATCAATTGTTGTCCAATTTACCAGTGTAAGAATTTCTCCTTTCCATATTGGATGTTCCTCAGCCTTCCATAAGGCATTTTCCATCTCTACCCTTGATCCATGATTTTCGATGTAAATAGTAAATTTTCTGCGTTCCTCTTCAGTAAGAATCTGTGTAGATAATCCATACAAATTTATGATTTCGGCAATATCATCAGAATCCATTTTTTTGATAATGTTTATTGCTTCAGGAAGTAAAATACCAACTGCTTTTGAAATGTTATCAACTCTTGAAAGATTTTTAAAGAATGTCTTTACTCTAATGGTATTTCGTATATTACTTTTGCCAAACTTTTTTATATACTCTATTATGGGTAGAAGTCTGAACCAAACGATCTGATTATTTACCTCATTTGGAGCTAGCCAGTCTAAATTATTATTAAATAAATCAGAATCTTCAAATAGATATTTTACAATATTAAAATATTCATTTATCTCATCAACATCAAAGTTAAGATCAAAATCGAAAAGGCTTGTTTCCTGTATTCTTTTGAATTCAGTATCATTTGTATTTAACAGAGTGATCCATCGCAAAAACTCTCTAAAACCATTGTCCGCTGTATCATTTTCCTTATTTCCTGCTCCTCTTCTCATTTTCCAAAACCAAGTTTCCCATTCTTCCCACTTTCGGCTACAGTACTCTGCCTTTTCTGCTTTTTGAGCGCCAATAAAAAGGGGTTTTAAATTTTCTGTGGCGGTAAGAGGTTCTCCGGTAGTATTGATGATCACAAATGTTTCTTCTCCATTTCTTTTGGTTCCCATATCGTAATAAATAAATGACAGACGATTAACTACACAATCGCCTAATTCAAGAGCATTTATATTTATGATTTGCTGCTCAATTGTTAGTAAGGCGCTAAGCATGCTTTGAATACTGGGGTCAAGATCATAGTCTTTGAAATACCAAGACTGTAATTTAATATCACTTACTGTTAAAGTATTTTCAGCGATGAAAAAATGACATACTAAATCACTTATAAAGTAGAGAGAACTTTCACGGATGGAATATTGAAGATAAGGATCTTTATCATCATGCTCCAACTCAAAAAGTGATATCAATTGATTCTGGAATGCATTTCTGCTTTTTTTGTTTATTAAACCCAACAATAAAAACAGTGTTGTAATGCGTTGTTGTCCATCACAAAGTTGAATATGACCTATAGGTGATTCATAGCCATAAATCAGGCCTAAATTCAATTCTGAGTTACTATTATCAATTATATTTTTAACGAAGTCATGAACTAAATCCCTGTCATTTGATATATTCCCCCAGCAGTAGTCTCGTTGAAGATCTGGAATAATCACGACATTGTCATTAGAAAATAAATTATATAAGGTGTATTTTTCTCCGGTAGTCAATCTGTTATATTTCATAATATTCTTTTATTTCATAATATTTTTTTATTTCATCAATAAAATCTTCTTTTTTCTGTAGAATTTCTTCGACACCCCATTTTTGCTGAGCAAATACAGAAATAGTATGTAACAGATGTCGACTTCGAAAAGTATTGATTCTATTTAAATTGAAATATAAAGCCTTTTTATCATTGAAATCTTTAGCACCAAAACTAGAATTTTCATTTTTATAAAGAAGAACTAGATTTCCAATACAGTGTTCGGTTCCATTTTTATTAAAGTTTTCTCTATTCAGGTAGGTAGAATCATTTTCGAGATCTTTAATGTCCTTATCAATTATTTCATTATTTCCATTCTTTATAAGGCCATCTTCAATGCGATACACTTTAGATTTGGGATGAATGTGCTCCAAGGATTTTTCATTCCATATAGAAAAATCGAATTTCCTTCCAAGTTTTGTATCTTCTTCAATGTTTAATCGTAATAATTGAGTAAATGCTTGATAGTTATCTTCTTGGTATAAGTTGTTACTGTTTAAAGTTTTTAGTAAATCCTCTTTCTTTTCTGTAAGAATTTCATCTGAATTGTCATTTTTATTTAATACTTTATCGACTTGTGAAAAATTTAGACCTAAATAAACTAGTTTCAAGTATTCATCAATATTAATCGGCTCATGCATTGCAAAATAGCGTTGAACAAACTTTTTACGATCCTCAATGCTATATAAGGTCAATATTGCCCCAATTTTATTATGAAGTTTCTTTTGATGCTCTTGCTCATCAAAACTATAGAAAACATCTTCAAACTTTTTCTGAAGTTGACGCAGTTTATAAAATACATCTTTGGAAAGAAAAGTATTGTCATTGCCACGTAAGAAATTATCTCTAAAGTTTTCGAAATTATAATTCTCCTTTGAATTGCTTGTATTGTAGAAAGTTTCTATCAGAAGGCCCATAACATTTTCCGTATGGTAGAATTTTTTTACATCGTCCTTATTCCACCAATATAGCCATTTATCCCATTCCCTTGCATATTTACTTCTAGTAAGATTTTCATTCCACCTTACAGCCTCAAGTGCTTCTTCGTTTAAATTTTCTTTGTCAATCTTACGATTTGAGACCAGGCGAAGCATTTCCGCCTTTATTATTTCTTCTGTTAGCATGACAGCTTTATTGCCATTCATCATTTTAAAAACAGTAGTGGCTCTTTCTTTTGGGATATTAATATAAAGGAATTTTACTTTTTCATCATCTATTAAAAATTTAATAAGATCCGTTTTGTCAAAATCTTTGAGTTCTTGATGAATAATTCTTATTGTTTTTTTGAAATAAAAAATATCTTGAAATTCTTCCTCTGAATTTTCTGCGCAACACTCAATAATTTCCTCCGTACTTTTGGTTTTTAAAGAGTTTAGAAATTCTTGAGATTGTGTTCTTACCGTGTAATTGATTGAAAATCTCCCATCATATTTTAGATAAAGCAGCATTAAGTATAAAGCAGTCGTTCTTTGTTGGCCATCTATTAACTCTATGTTGGATTCTGATTCAGTTTCAGACACTGTTACTCCTTGAAGAAATAATTCGGTTTTATTTTTATAGCAATTTATTATGCTCTCAATTAAGAATTGGACGGAATTTTTCTGAGAATCTCTGGATTTTCCCCAGACATATCCCCTTTGATAATTTGGTATTAGAAAAGTTTTTTCTTTTTCTAAGTATTTTTTTAATGAAATTAATGGATTATTCATGCAGATTATTTCTATTAAGGATTTGACTTTTTTGATTTGATCTTAATATTTTATGAGCTATTTTTTTAGTTGAATTAAATTTTTAAAATTACCTATTCATTATAATGAAAGAGAACGCAAATACAACTCAGCACAATCTTTCGCATCGCTCAGTTCATCGTGATGGTTGAGCAGGATATTATGTTGCCTGCACAAGTTAGATAATTTTGATCCGTAAATTTTATAAGTACAGATTTTATTATAGTTAGGAATTGGTAAATTGGAATGATCAAGTGTTTTTTCCAGAACAGGAAAATCAAATCCAAAACTATTATGAGCCACAACATTTTGATTTGATATATAGGGTTCTATGATCTGCCAGATTTGATCAAAACTTGGAGCATTAATTGTCTGCTTTGATGAGATTCCATGAATTTCTGTAAATCGACTCCAGTAGAAATTCCCAGGTGGCTGCACTGATAAATTTATTTCTTTGGCAGTGATTCCATTTTCAACCCTAACCAATCCGATTTGACAACCGTTTCTATAACCGGTTGCCGTCTCAAAATCTACTGCAGTAAAGGTGTTCATTAAATGTAGAGATTAGTCATTTTGAAATATATTAAATTGAACATAGTTTTATTTTTCAAAAGTAAATCCCTTGTCTGCCATTTTATGGCGGAGTAAAATAAATGTGAAAATAAAAAATAAGAAACTGAGTAAAAAACGGTTTTCCGTAATACAGTATTTTTTTTCTATCATTAAGGATCCTGTAATATTATATGACTGTAAATTTCGGAATTTCGCTATCTTGATTTTCAAGTAAAACTACCTGATTTTAAATTATGATGTAAAAAAATAAGCCAGACAGGACGGTTTGTTGTTAATTAGTTTGAGTTGAAAATAATTTTGAAGGGTAATTATCTAAAAACTATTGAAATGGCTTGTTTTTTAGTTTTAATTTACTGGGAAGACAATAGAAGAACTGCTGTGAACAATGCTTTTATTTTGTTTGATTTTTTATTTTTCACTTTATATGAAGTCTTTGAAAACATTCCATTTTATCCTGACATTAGCAAGTTTTCCATAATTGCTTTTAGCTATGATAATTTCTGCTTCGCCATCTGTTGATTTGTTCTCCTCATCATCCCAATCTTTAATTTTATAATATTCGGGTCTGTATAACAGTAAAATTAAATCTGCATAAGTATCTATAGGCGCATAGGTTCTTAAATCCAATAAAGTTGGCCGCCTAGATAGATTTTTTCCAATTTCTTTCTGCGCTAGCTTAAGATTTGAAAGCAGTACAATCGGTATATTTAATTTTAAAGCTAAATTTTTTAGTTTAAAAACTATTTTAGTTAATTCTCGTTTGTTTAAAATTTTGCCAACTTTATCTTTTTTATTTATACTTAATAACTCTAAAGAGTCTAACATTATAATTTTGGCAAAGTCAGGAGGAACGCATGATAAGGTTTCTTCAATATCTGAGACTGTAAGAGCAGGGAAATCATTTAAATACAAAGGGAAATTTTCCATTTCATTTATATTTGTGATCCCGACAATGTTTTCAGATATATTCTTTTGTTGACATAAAATTTTTGAAAGGACCTGCTGCTTGCTCATCTGCAGAGAAAAGAAAACGGCATTATATTTTTTCTCAAAAACTATTTTTTGAATTAAACTCAGTAAAAAATGAGTTTTCCCCATTCCGTCGACTCCTGTAATTAAAGTTAAATCACCAGGTTTAAATCCCATTGTTAAATTATCAAGTTCATCAAAACCAGTTGAAATACCATCAATTTTACTGTGACCTTTGGAAATATTTTCTGTTCTTTTTGCTAACTCTTCGCTAAATGAACTTAAGGTCGTCCTTTCTATAAATATCATCATTTTTAAACAAAGAAAATAATTTGATATGCCAATACTTGTCGCAGAATTTTTAATTTAATGTAGAGAAAGTATTTTTTTAAATTATGGAATTTTTTACAATTATGAAGTGCTGATATAAACTTATCTGATTTCAAAACAGTTTTGATAGGTTAGTAAAGTTGATTTCTTTTTTAATTTAAAGCTTTTCGTCTTATAGGATGGATAATGGAATAAAAGTTTTTCACCGTGTTTAATCAGATTAAAAGTAAGGTCTTCTATGTTGAAATAATCAATTTCTGCTTCATAACTCCCGACGAAACCAATAGCTGTTTGTTCAATGTAAATTCCGGTTTCATCCATTTCTGATGAGTTTTTGGTTTGAATATTGTATAGTGGGAAAAGAGACAGCTGATTTGTCAAATTTTCAATATTTAATTTCTTTAGTCTTTTTCCGTCCAGTACTATTTCAATCTGATTTTTGGGCGTGTTTAGTAGCCCGTTTATTTTTATTCCGGGTAAGTTTTCAAGAGATGGAATCACATTACTTTTTAGGTAGTAATAAAAAAAAGGATCGAGAAGCGCCTCAGTTATTATAAGGTTCATATTTTCTGCAGCTTTTGTGCAAAGAACAAAATCTTCTTTTGAACAGCTGAATTTTTTTAGCATCCAGCTTTCTCCGTGAAGATTGATTTTTAATTTATGCATCTAAAATGATCTTTTTGAAAAGTAAAATTATCATTGGTTAGTGCCATATTATGGCGGACATATAATTTAAATTTAGAAAACCGCAGTATTATGTTTGAACTTTTTAATCGTCACCAAATACACTGTCATAATTCATGCTTTCCTCATCAAAATCGTCATCGTGGCGGTCAGGGAACATTCTGTCGAGTTCTACTTCCTGGTCATAAAAATCAAATTCTTTTTTCATCTTTTTTATTTTGTTTAGTAGTTTTTGGAATTTTTCTCCTTCATTTCCGAATGAATATGTTAATTCTTCCTGTAAGGAATGCTCCAGGGAATATACATCATGCTCTACTTCAAAATTGCCATTCTCTAACTCCTGATATAATCTTGAATATTCTGCTGTGAATTTTTCTATTTTATTCATTTTTTTATTTGGTTTGATTAAAAAATAGTTTGTTGGTTTTTATATTATTTATCTATAGTCTTTATGTATTTAGTCAGCCTCTTCTGAATATATTTCAAATCATTCTCTTCATTTCTTAAAATCTTTTTATTCTTAGTATTATCAAATTCAGAATAATCGATTTCAAGTAGCCTCACATTGTTTTCAGGTAATATATTGCGTCTTCTTTGGTCGTAAATTTTACGCTGTTCCCCTCTGCAGACCCCGCTAACGGTTTGTTTGTCTGGTTTGTCGAAAAAATCAACCGTATTTGTATGTTGATATTCTCTGTATTCAATTACAAGTGATAAGTTCTCGTAATAAACATCTACAGGAAGTTTTCTGCCGGAATCTCCAGTTAAAAAATCAAACCTGTACTGTCTTAATCCTTTCTTTTTCAAAATTCTATCACACAAATCTAAGATATAATCTTCATCGCGATTTTTGGATGTCTTCCCGGTTGTTTTTTCAGATTTATTTGACCTAGTTCTTTCTATAGATTTTATTTCTATTACAGAATCGGTTGCTCTTCTGAAGAACCAATTTGTGTTTTTAGACTTTCTTTCGAAATAAACATGTGGAATCAAATGCAGTTGGTTATCCTTATCGAGCTTTCTCAGGATTTTTCGAATTGGAAGACCATTCTTTTGATCTGTGGCAAAGACTTTTAAGCGGATAAAGTCCGGCATCAAATCTTTTGCATTAATAATGTCGATATCCTTATTTTGCTTAAAATAATTGTTTATAATTTCATTAATGACTTTAATTTTATCCATAGCGCCTTTTTTAAGTAAGCTGAAAAGCTAATTAGCTCCCTTGCTTGAGTTAAATTTAGCATCCATTAATTGTAATGAGGTTTCGTCTGCAATAATATTTAATTCTGCTTTCAGCTGGTTTAGATTGATTGTATCAAGATAGCTTTGCTCAAACAGCTGTCTGCTGGCTTGACTTAATGCAGTTCGATTAATTTTGCCTTTTCCAATTATTCTATTAATATCATTTGTTATTTTTTGCAATTCGATCAATTGATGATGATTATCCCTGATTATCGTAAGCATCGGTTTGCAGTGATCCAATGCTATTTTTTTCATCTCGTTAGAGATGAACGGCTCCTTATCAATATTATTAGGAAGTTTGGTATATAAATTCGAAACATTGTTAAGGATTTTTGCCTTGATGCCCTGATTGTCAAAGAAAATGTGGCTTATGTTTTTCAACAAATTTTCGGAATCTTTAAAATGTAAAACAGTATCATCTAATATAGAATTGATCCAATTATCAAAGAAAAGCTTTTCCTTATTTCTGTAAAAAATTCGTTTAATAAAACTTACAGGGAAATACAAATTTTCATAAAAGCGATCCTGTGTGATTAATCTAAAAGTAAAATTCTTGTATATGTCTTCTTTGGAATATTCCGAATCAAATGATGTATAATTGTCCTTGCTGATTTCTTCAGAACCTGTTTCAGTGCTGTTCTCAAAATTCGTCGCCAAATACTCGCCGTATGCGATAAATCCGCTTTTCCAGTTGCGTAATGTTTTAGAAGATTTGTTTATTTTTTCAGCAATATTTTTTTCGGACAGCGCCTGAAGTATTTCAATAATTAAGTCAGGATATGTTTTATTTAATTTTCCGGATGCAATATCTTCTACTTTAGAATTAAAATGAAAATTTTTTTCAACAGAATTTACGTAAGAGCAATAGCTATATGCCGAGTCCTCACTGGTAATCTGATTTGTAACAAGCCATTTTTTAAATTCATCTTCCTCAAAGAAACGATTTTTCATTTTTTTTGCTTTTTTGTAATTAATTTGGCTTCATTAGTTTTTTATAAATCTATTAAATAAAACCAGAAAGACAATGTTTAGAGCTAATTGCTTTTGAATTTATGTCTTTTTATCTTTAATTTTCAAAGGTATACCACCACAGCGACAAAGTGTGTCACTTAGATTTAAAATAGATTAAAATTTAAGCGACATTTTATGACGGAGTAAATAGGTATTTTAGCACTTCTAAATTTTAAGGATTATGGCAAAAGTTGGATTTTACAAACGTTACTTATATATAGTTGAGAAATTGACTTCGGTTCCTAGCAGTTTTCAGGAGATACATAAGTACGTAATGACTAAACTGGAAAGCGATGATTTAGGCGGTAAATTTGAATACTCCAACAGGACATTTGACAGAGACAAAACTGATATCTATGATTTGTTTGGAATCTTAATTCAATATGATAGAAAGGACAAGGTATATTATATTGAGGATAGAATTGAAAATGCTTCAGTCTCACGGATGATTGAATCTTTTTCCATCCACCAGGCATTAAAAGGCGGAAATAAAATTACGCCGAGTGTTTATTTAGAATGCCGAAAATCTTCTGGCACCCATCTTTTAAATGGAATATTATATGCCATACAGAATTATTATATGGTATCATTTACCCATACCAAATTTTGGGATATGGAAATAACGCAAAGGACTGTTAAGCCTATTGCCATAAAGGAAGCCCAGCATCGCTGGTATCTGATCGCCGTTGATACTAAGAATGGAGAAGTCAGAAATTTTGGTTTTGACCGCATTACGGATTTTAGAATTTTGGAAACTAAATTCAAGCAGGTAAATTGCAATGTGGATAAAATTTACCGGCACTCCTTCGGCATTGAAAAGTATGAACCGGCACAAAAGCTACTTTTAGAATTTTCTTGGCAGCAAGGCAATTATATAAAATCGTTTCCGCTTCATGCTTCTCAAAAAGTCGTCTCAGATACTGAAAAAGGTCTATTGATAGAATTGTTTATTCATCCAACAAATGAGGTTGTAATGGAACTTTTAAAGTATGGTGCTGAGGTCAAAGTGCTTGAGCCTATTGCTCTGCAAAATACATTAAGGAAGAGAATTTCAGAAATGATGAAAAAATACCAATAATTAAAAGTTAAGTGATAAAAAAACTAAGAAACTGTGCGCAGTGAAGTTGATATATTATCCAGAAAATATTAAAGAAAAAACATGGAAAAGCAATTTGAACAGGAAGAAATTCTCTTTAAAGATCCTAAAAAAAACAACAACTATTGAAAGTTAACAATAGGGGGATTCCGTTCGCAAATTTACTAGCGTTTTATTTTAGGCCGAGAAAAGCATAAGCTAAAATGTTTATTTTTAGACGCTTTATTTGAAACTCAATTTTCAGAAATTGAAATTGTGGAAAAAAGTGATGAAAGATATTTCAAAAAAAGCAGGGTACTAAAGGGCATTATTAAAAAGTTTGGGTTTATTACCTATGCAAATGCATTATCTTCATTATATATGTTCACTATCTGAATCATTTTGTTAAAATTATATAATTATTTTTTCGAATTTTCGATAATATCAAATGCTGTCTCCCCAGCAAAAACTAATGCTTTTAATATATCTTCCTCGCTAATTTCAGCTTGTCCACGATCAATACAAGTGACATTCAAACCGCCAACGGCCTTCTTGATAGTAAAAATACTTGTTTTTATTTTTTCTAATCTATCATTATTAGTTAATGCATTTGGCGGGCTTCCAGTAGGAACTGCAAATTCAATTCCTTCTCTAGTCCAAGTTTTAAAAAAGAACTCTATTGGGCTAATACTCTTAGTTGAATTGTGTTCAACTAGATAAGCATCTTTTGCGATAACAATTTCGGCGGTATAATTTATTGTAGGTAGCTCAAGATTAAATAGACTGTCCTTTTCTATTATTACTTTTCTTATTGGTAAAACTATCTTCTGCAAATCGTCAATTGTTTTAAAAGCTAGCTCAAGATCATTTTTATAAATTGGACTTTCTAAATCACTATGTGACATGGGATTGAATAAAATGCTTTTATAGTTCTGCAGACTTTGTACTAAATCGTTTGGAGGTTGAATACTAAGATGTTCATAATATTCTTTTAATCGATTTATCAAGGTTTCTAAATCTGGTGATTTTACAAGTCCTTTAATTCCTTTTTCAACCGTATAGGTTTCTAGAAGTTTGGCTTTTAATATATTTTCGCATTCTTTTCTAAGGCAGTTTGCACTGGCAGGAAAATCAAAAGCATTAAAATAACTTTTAGCCTTTTCAATATTTGTTTTTTGATTATGAAATATCTCTGGACCATTAGAACCCTTATAAAATTCAATAAACTTCCAATTAGGTAAATTAAGTTTTGCTACTTCATACCAATGTCTATCATAAGTTGTAATGAAAATTTGAAAATCTTTAAAAACTTTATCTGCAACTGGTACATCTTTTTCTTGTAATAAATTTAATAGTTTTAATCGATTTTCATTATCCAAACCTATTAGTATATCATCTAAAAAAAGTGGCTTAATGTCTTTTGAAAAAGAACTTTGTCTAAGAATCGCACCTAAAAAAATACTTATGGCAATAGCTGATAATTTAGCCTCGTTTAAAGAAAAATGTGGTGCTTTAGTATTTAATAAAACACCTTGAGATTCGACTTCTAATATAATTTTCGGTATCGAAATATTGCCCCATTCATTAATAGTTACCGTGTGCCGATTAAAATCAATTTTCAAACCTAGGTGATAATTCGTTTAATATTTTGTTTACGCTTGGTGCCAAATAATCAGGATTACCTGTTAAAAAAAGTTTATTTATTGCATTATTAAAGGCTAATGCTTTACGTTCTACAGATGCTTTTTTTTGACGAGCATAATAAAACTCTTTACCACTTCCATATTCTTTGGCATGTTCTTTATGTAAGTCATTCCAAAGAATTCCTAATTCAACACTACCAGTAATGGTAGCGGATTTAAAATGTTTTAAAACCCCATTCACTATTAATTCAAATACATCAATTTCTTGCGAAACTTTAACGTTGTGGATTCCTAATAAATGTTTATATGTTAAAAAACTTTTTAATCTATTTGCATCAGTAATTGGAATTGTATTAGTGTCTTTAGTTAAATCATTTCAATCGGTTAAGCCATCAGAAAGCGTATAATTTCGTAATGAGATCATATCAATGGGTTCAACACTTGACTGAAAAAAATCTTTTAACGCGTAGTATAATGAACTTTTACCACTGCCATTTTCACCATAAATAAAAACATTTTTTTCATTAATTGGAATTTTTTCTTCTTTTGTAAAAGCTTTATACTTATTTATAGTGATTGTCTTAATTTTCATTTTTAACAGTTTTGATATATAACGTAGATAAAAGAAATACTATTTCAACATGAGTGCTTTGTGCAACTTTAATTTGAGTGGAATATATTAATTATGATCTTTGTTTATATTTTACTTGAGAGTCTCTTTAATTATTCTAATTTCTTCTATACTGTCAAGTGTTTCAATAGCGAATTTAACAGGGTGTCTATCATCATATAAACGTTCAAATTCAGATTGGATAACTGCTAATTTTTCTTCATCAGTCATTATATCATAGATTGGACTTAAATTAATCAAATTGATTAAAATTTCCTTATTGGCTTTTTTAAATTCCTCAGGAAAATAAAGTTCATAAGTAATCGCTGAAGCCAGAGAATCAAAAAATTTGTATTGTAAAATATTATTCTGGTTTGTATTTATTTTTGTAATAAAAAGCATGTAATCAACAACGATATTGACAATGTCTTTGTGTACTGAATTTATAATAATTGGCAAATTGTTAACTTCGTAACCATTAACATTACTATTTGTACTTGTCAGTTTAAATATGTAATTATGTAGTTCACTATTTAGTTGTAATAAAGCTAGTTTATTTTGATATAAACCCTCAGGCATCAAAATATAATTTACAGAATTTGCCAAAAAAACTCCCTTAGGAATTAAGGTCATTTTTAAGCGCATTTTTTCATTAACTCCTGTTATTCCCTGCATTCCGATTCTGTCAAATTTATAATGTGTAGATCTGCTGCCTTTATTATTTTGCAAATATTCTTCTGAATCTAAATACATTATCTCTCCCTGACTCATTTTAAGTCTTATCTCATACCTTCCTATTATAGCACCCTTCAGTAAAGTCGAAAATTTACTTGATTCCTGTAGGTATTTTTTATCGAGAGATAAATCGATTTCACCTGTGTAGCAGTTTGTAACTTCTGAAATTCTTTTTTGATTAAAATATACCTTACGTAGAATTTGTAAATCCGATTTGGATAAGACAGGAATAGTAAAATAATTTGGATCTAGTTTCGTAATATCAGATTTAGTTAATAATACTTTATCATTTGAATAATCAATATATTTATCTGAATGAATTCTTAAATAAAATTCATCTGTAGGTTTGTTTTTGTTAGTAAAAAACAAAATCGCGACAGACATTTTTGCATGTTTAAATACGCGTTTACTTTCATTGTCCCTCTCTGGAAACGCCTCTATTCCGATGATGCTAAAATTCTTTAAATTATGCTCACGAATATTTTTTGACGTAACGTCACCAGTATACGCAAGTGGAAATATCTCCGCAAAAATTCCATTATCATTGAGAAGTATTCCAGATTGTGTAATAAACAATCGAAAAACGTTTATAATCCCTCCTTTTGCTGATTCGAATTTTTTTGAAGTTTTAAAATAATCTAAATGTTCAGAGTTAACTGTAATTGCAAAATTTTGATTTTGTTTTTTATTTAATAAGCCATATGGAGGGTTTCCTATAACAATGTCAAATCCTCCTTTTTTGTGCCACACTTCAGAAAAATGCAATTTAAAGTCAAAATCAATTTTATATCCCGAAAAATTTTCAGCTTCATCCAAAAGCTCCTTTATTTTTGAACTTATTTTTTTTCGTAATTCTTTCTTCTTCTTTTCATCAGTTTCATCATAAAATAAGGGTTTTAAGGTCTCGATCTCTTCTAATACCTGCAGGTTCCAAAAAATTTCTTCTGGCATTCCTATTAAGGAATTACCACATACAATTTTATAATCTAGATTTGGCAATGTTTCAATTGGTTCTAAGTCATCTTCATCTACTACAAGTGATAGCCACAATCTTAAACGGGCGATATCAATAGCACTTGCATCTATATCTACTCCATAAATACTTTCTTGAATAATATGACGTTTTAATCTGTATACGTATCGACTTTCGTTTATATTTTCGTTCTCATCAAATCCGAATTGATGGAATTTTTCTTTTAAGTATTTTAATCCAAAATATGGTTTTAATACCAATTGTGCATTAACCAACTCATGTAATAATCCTACCGGAAAAGCACCAGATCCAATTGCTGGGTCGCAAATAAGAATGTTACTTAGTTTTTTATCTATTACTTCAGCATTATTGCGTATGCTTTCGGGAAGTTGATATTGATTATTTATTGTTTCATTATCATTGTTAAGAAAAAAGTTGTTTTCAATAGCAAAATGTCCGTGATGAATATAATCTTCAATATCAGATTTTGTAATTATGATGTTTTTTTTGTCTGAAGTATAGTCTCTATGATCATTAAAGGCATTATGCAAATAATTTATTAAACTTTCTTGACACATAAAATGCACAATCTCTCTAGGTGTGTAGAATGCACCTTTGCTCTTCCGCTCAGTGACCTCTAACATGTTTTCAAAGACTTTACCGAGCATTTCAGGATCAACGGCAACCTCTTTGTCTAGCGGTTCGTCTTCCTTAATTGTGAAATTATAACGTCCGAAAACATCTAAGATTCCAGTACGTTCACTTAGAAATAAACCATTTTTTTACCTCAGTAGAACAGCAATTTCATAAGAAGTTCATCAGCATATTCTTTTATGTTTTACATGTTTCTATATGTGAAGATGGATGTTTGCCGATTCGAACCTAAACACGGCAAACTTTATTTTACTGAATTTTTATTTTTTGTAAAATGTAATACGCCACGATTTTAACACAAAAGTTAAACCAGTGAAACATCCGTAAAATTCGCCTTAACTTTTGTGCGAGAAAAAGTATGAAGTCCATTTCTGACTGTGCCATGATTGTCGCACTAAACTTTTGAGCATTTTTGAAAATTTTGAAAATGAGTATAAAAGACAAAACCCTGCAAATCTTTTGATTTGCAGGGTTTACCGCTTGTTTTAGGCTTTTTTGAAAAACTTGCTATCTTTAAGTTTTAAGCCTTCAGCGGAGGAAGAGGGATTCGAACCCCCGGACCTGTTACAGTCAACAGTTTTCAAGACTGCCGCATTCGACCGCTCTGCCATTCCTCCAATAAGACGCGAACATTTCGCTTGTTTGCGGGTGCAAATATAGAATGTTTTTTTTATTGCAGAAAATTTTTTGACATTATTTGTAAAGAAAATAAAATTAGATACTAAATCCAAGTGAAACCAGAGCAATAACTAAAAGTATCCATATTTAAAATAGAATTCATGCACATATTTATATTTTCAATAAATAGCCAGAGGTTAAAAATTTTTTGCGCAATATCCACAAATTTGTTCCCCTTTTTTAATCCTGAAATATTTCCTGCTCCACAAAGCCAACCACAGGTCTTAGTATTCCATAAGAATTATTAGATTTTGACTTCGATTTAAAGAAAAATAGATATTCATAAAAAGATGCTTAGCCATCTTTTTTATTTAGTTAAAATTACAAAACACGTATTTATACTTGGTTTTTCTCCATATTAAAAAACTAATTTGCTTCTTTCATTAGAAATTATGGAAATCCGTAAATGAGAATAAAACAGGTTCTATAAGTTTGGTATTTAAAGCTAATAAATGGTATAACGCTATCTGAAAAATTACGGTATTAAGACATTCTGTAGCATGAATAATTCAGTTATGCTAAACTTACCACAAAAACAGGAGAATTCAACAACCAAATGACAAAGTATGATATTAAATAAGATTATTATTCACGAATTAAAAAAAGAAAGTGAGAGTAAAAAAGTAGATTTGATACTTTCCGAAGAATTAATACCAATTAGTGATGAATCTACCGCATTAGTAACTGCACTTTCTGATAGTTTTAGAAGTGATAGAATTTTATATGCAATATTTGATGATTCAGAAGGTAAATATTTTCCTGAAAAGTTCACAGATTACAGAACTTCTACAAGAACTATGCACGACTTCATAAGTTTTACAAGACAAGTTATAGGAAATTTAGTTGAATTGATTAAACCTGTCTTTTTTGCAACTGGTGGATATTTTGTTTTCACTGAGTACACAGATAATGGTTATAATTTTTTTGGAGTATTTTTAATTCGTGATGTAGAAGGCAAAATTTTAAAAAAAACAACAAATTCATATTCAATACAAACAATTGAATATGTTGATACAAAAAATTTAGCGATGGCCTGTCGTATAAATGAAAATAGAATTGAAAATAAGGAAATAAACTACCTTTCATTCACGCAATTAAGGCAAAAAGAAGTATCCGAATATTTTAAAAGTTGGATTTCAATTCAACAACTTGAATCAAGTATTGATTATACAAAATCACTTTACAAAATAATTACACAAATTGAACCTCCAATAAATCCAAACACGAACACTGCATTTGATATTGAAGAATTCCGAAATTTGGTTTATAGCTTTGCTTCTAGTAGTTCAAACGACACGATAAACGTACGGGAGTTGAGCAAACATTTTTATCAAAATGAAAATACAATAACAAATTATGCTGAGCAGGAAAATATTTCTATTGATACCGAATTTAGATTTAATAAAATACAATTAAAAAAATTCATTAAACTTGAAGTCAATAGAGATGGAATAAACTTGAAATTTTCACGTGGCGTATTGAATGAAAAAGTTAGATTATCAAATGATAACCCAAATCTTGTAATAATTGAATCAGAAAATTTTGCTAAGGCATTGAGAAATGAAATTACAAATACATAATGATTGATATTCATAAAAAAATATTTAAAATTTTTAAAGGATCTGTATTTGAAATTAAAGCAGATGTAATTGATTTTCAATATTCTGAAAATATGGAAGATCAATTAATTGCGTTAAGAATTGAATATGAAAATATTCGATATAAAACTATTAGTGTTGAAAAAGAAAATTTACCAATTAAAATTTATTCAGAATTCAATTCTTACTTAAGATTGACAGAAATAAAAAGTAATGATGAGGTTTTAATATTGAACATAGGTAATTTACCCTATTCATTAATAAACAATATAACATTTGTAAATTTTGAAGAAGAACCTGAAAACTATTTTTTCCAAAATACTATTTCGTTTAAAGAATTCATCGAATTTTTAAAAAGTCAAGAAGTTGATACTGAAGAAGCTTTTCATTTTGTAGATTATTTGAATGATATCTCACGGAAAATAGTTTTTACTAGTTTAACTGACAAAGGCAGATTAATTATTAAATATTATAACGAAATATTTCACTTTAATGAGAAAATAAATTTAAATAACTATCTGGAGAATTTCAAAAATTGTTTTGTTGAGCAGAATCATCATTTACCAAAATTTTTAAAAAGTTCAATTATTGAATATGCTAGTAGATATGATGCTAATAATAGAATTAACAATGTTTTTGGGGAATTAAACGACATTACAAATAATGCGAAAATAAATTTTGAGATTTATTTAAACAACTTATCTATCGATAAAATTAGAAAAGAGTATGATGAATATAAATCTAAATATTTTAAAGACGTTTCTGAAATTTTAAATAATCTCACTCAAAAAATTATTGGACTGCCCATACTCATTGCAACAACATTATTTGCCGTAGAAAAAGTAAAAGAAAATTCAATCTTTCTTATACTTTTAATTATTGTAATAATTATTACAAATATATATTTAATCTTATTACTAAAAATCAACTTTAATGATTTATCTTATATCGATGCAATTTCAAATCAAGATTTCAAAGGGCTAAAAGAAAATAATTTTTTCACTAAATACCCGAAAGAATTAGAAATTTTCACAAAAATAAAATCAAGAATAACAGCAAGAGTTAATCATTTAGAATTAATCACTGAATCTTATTTTTGGATTTTAGGAATTACAAATATTATAATGATAGGTTTTATTTTCAGCTATTTAAACTTAAACTTGACCCAGATATTCATAATTTCATTTGCTTTACTTTTTATATTAGCAATCTCAAGAAATTCAGTATTAAACAATGTGGAAAATAAAAGCGTAGCATAAATAGAATTGATTAGTTAATTGTCTTACCACGGAGTTGATTTTGTATTTGAGATGATTTTGAAAATTCAAAGAATAAGCACTAACAAATATTCGGGAATTATCGTTTTAAGCCGTATTTTAATTTAGAAGAAAGTACTCGTCTTCGAAGTCCGAAACATTTCAAGCGGATAAGTTATAGAAAATTAAAGAAAAACAATTAAATATAGTTAAGACATGAAATATGATTATTTAAATCAACTTTTTGGAGAAGATAATGAATTTGAAGATTTATTTAAAGATTTCGACTTTAATCTATTGGATTCAAAAGATTTCAAAGAGGATGCCGTAAGAGAAGAAATAGTATTACCAATTTTAAAAAAGCTAGGATATAGTGCGTCATCTAAAAACAAGATAATTCGAAGTAAAAATTTAAAACACCCATTTTGCTATTTCGGAACAAAAAAACATAATGTGAATATAATACCAGATTACACATTTGAAATTGATGGAGAAAATAAATGGATTCTAGATGCTAAGCGTCCTTCTGAAAATATTTTTGAAGGAAAGAATGTTGCTCAGGCATATAGTTATGCTGTACATCAAGAAATAAGAAGTGAAATTTTTTGTTTATGTAATGGAAATGAATTTTCAATGTAAAAAAACAGATCCTATTTTACAATTTCACATCAAAGATTTAAAAGAGAATTGGAAAGAATTAGAGAAACATTTAAATCCAGAATTTGTCAAGAACCCCCATTTAAAAGATTTCAAATGGGATATGGGATTATTCATTATGAGGTTTGGAATAGAGGAAAACTTTTATGAACCTATATGTTTTCCAATGGAAGGAATTGCTTTTATTGCTAAATTAGAAGATAACCTATATTCAATCAACTGTAATTTTGGAACTTACATTACTGAAGGGGGTATTCAAAAACTTGCAGGATCATTTGATTTTGATGAAGTGAAATATCAAGAGTTATTACAAATTTTACCTCAACAATTAAAAACTAAAATTTCAGACTCTTTAAAAAGACAACCTTTTCGATATGTAGACATTCCTACGGAAAGATTTGATTTCAATATGTATGCGGTGCTTAGTATAAATATTCATCATATGACGACGAAAGCTATCTACCATTGGAAGTTCAATACTTTGAATGAAAATAAAAGTCCATAACATAGGTTTGTAAAGATTGTGGGTTTTAGGCTTAATTTAAAGTTAGGTTTGTACTTTTAAAGTTCAATGTATTGAAAAGTAAATATAAAAAATCATATCCGATTTAAATATAAATATTGGAGAAGTAAATTATGAAATTTACTTAGGTGCTGATATTTATAATAAAAAAATGAAAATGGTTATTGCAATGAACAGATATATAAAAGAATTCAAGGAACTCCTCTAGAAAAATATATGTTTGTTTCTACTTTAGTTACAATTAAAAAAAGAAGATAAACGCGAGAGCGTTCATGGTCAGCATTTGAGGAGTTGCTGTTAAAGAGCATCAAATTGATAAAGAAACTTACTATGGTTGACTTGAAAGACTTCAAACAAGAAAGTGAATGTATTTACAAAAATGAGCGTTATTCTGTTCGTGATAATGGAGCAGTATTACGTTACCCACTTGAGGGAAAAAGACCAAGACCAACGGACAACAATTGGACTTTTGGCAAACTAAACATTCGAACAGGCTATTTGGAAATTGCTTCTGTTCGAATTCACCGCATAGTTGCAACAGCATTTCATAACGAAGCGCCAACTAAAGAACATGTTGTTGACCATATTGATACTAACAAACAAAATAACAGGCCAACCAATTTACGTTGGGTAACAAGATTAGAAAATATTTTACTTAACCCAATTACAGCAAAGCGTATTGAAATTATTTGTGGAAGCATTGAAGCATTTCTTGCCAACCCTTCAAAATTTAGAGACAAATTTGCAGATCCAAATTATGAATGGATGTGTACGGTATCAATTGGAGAGGCGCAAATAAGCTTAGAACGAATGTTGTCTTGGGCAAATAGTGACAAACCATTAAAAGGAGGTTCATTAGGAGAATGGATATTTAATCGAGAAATTGTTGAAACTCCGTCTGGCAGCCAGCCAAATTACATGATGTCTAAAACCCCTAATGCAGCTCAACGTATTAACCATTTTAATGATAAACCAAACGAATATCCAAGTACACCACAGATGTTTGAAGGTCATCCATTGAAGGCATATTATAATAATTTGATAGAGAGAGCGCCGTTCTTTAGAAACCATAATGGAGATTATATAGTTGTGAAAAGGGGATTTTCAAAAGATAAGCAAACTCTATATGTAATGACAAAGTCTGCTTATGTATGGAGAGAACAAGAAAATGGAGATCATATCTCTGTACCAATTTCTGAACTTTCGGATAAAAATTCTATTGAGGATTTACCTCATTCACTTAATGAAGTTACTTATGAAGATGGTTTATTTGTACATTCAAAAATGGATTTTGGGTTTCATCCTACAGAAGAGTTGGAAGAAATATTCACCAAATTAACTCAAGACTTAAAAAATTAGTCCACAATTTTGTAGTAACAGAACATTTTAGATGTATTTTTAAAAACAAGATAATATATTTATGAATAATTATGTGATAGATTTTAAATTAGCAAATTTCATTTTTGGAATTTTTAGTGCTTTAGGATCACTTGCAACATTCTTTGCTTTCCTTTTTCTCTTCAGACGGGATAAAGATAAAGAAGCCCATATAGAACTTTTGGAAGCTCAAAATCAAACTATGAGAAACCACAACGACCTCGTAGCACAACAAGTTGAAATTTTTAGAAATACATCATTATTAACAGGAGGTAATAATGATGCGTTTGAGCAATTGCGTGATATTGAAGAACAGAAACTCAAACTAAGTGTTAGACCTAATCTATGGTTGAATGGTGCTGGTTATACTGGTTTTACTGGAGAACTTAAAATAGATTTAAACAATAAAGGGGAAGATGCTAAGCTGATTGCCTTTAACTTGATATCAAATGACATTGTACTCCACAATGAACATTTGCCCAGTGATTTAGATAAAGGTAAAAGCAGATATATTTTTGGTCGAGCGTCAACAGAAAAACATATTAAAGATTGTGAATATGAAATAGATGTAGTTTATTTAGACAAATTGAAAAATCAGTATACTGCAAAAATAATAGGAACAGGAAACAGAGTAAAAATTGAATCAGATGTTTTAAATTAAAACAAAGTGGGGTTCAAATATAGCATTATATGAGCAATATAAAATAAAAATAATTAAAATTAAATAAAAGTTTAATGTTTAATAGAAACGTAGTTTTGGTAGGAATTGGCCATGTATCATTTTAAAGGAATTAATTTTACTAGACATTTATGACAAGACCAGAAGCTCAAAAGAAAAATAATTTTTTTATAATTGTTTACATAATCTCTTTCATTATAACATGGATATACTTTATTTTTTCGTATGACAAAAATAAATTTGATCTGGAATTTAGTAAAAAAAAGACAACTTATGGGACTGTTTTTTATGTAGGAAGTGAGGAAGTTGTAGAGGAGTTGTATGAAGGCAGAAAAACGAATGTTTATAATGTTAATTATATAGAATATTTTTATAATGTAGATGGGAAAAAAATCAAAAACGGCATTAAAACTTATTGGAAAAAGTATTCTATCTCAGATAAGATAGAAATCGAATATGTAGTAAACGGCCTTGAAATTATCAAAATTAAAGGACAAGACGAATGCAGCTTTAATTATTTTATTCGAAATCTATTGCCAGTTAGTATGGTTTCCTTATTAATTATGATTTGTTTTTTTCGAATTCTTGATTTTTTTCCTAAACTTAAAATATATTCATAGTTTAAACTAATATACTCAGATTATAATCTTAAAATTGAAAATATGGAATATTTGCTTACAGGGATAGAATTGCATCCTGATTTAGGATTTGGAGTGACAGCTGACTCATATTATCATAGCGCAGAACATTTAATGAATAATCATTTCGAACATTATGATTTAACACAGCAAGCAGAAATGCCTCAAAATTTTCTTTTTAGACATGCTATTGAATTATATCTAAAATCTCTGATAATAATTTTCCATAGAGAGCTTAAAATTGATTATGGTAGCGTCGCTTTTGATAGTGATGAGCCGGAAGCTTTTGTCGATGGGAAATGGAGGAAATTGTATTCTTCTCACTTCATTGACAAGCTTTATGACTATTGGTTAAACTCTCTACTTCTTCCAAACATTCAAAAACTGACTGATTTGGCGCCAAAAGGTGATTGGCAGGAGTACAAGAAAATTGCAACTTTATTTAGAATAATTTCAAAATATGATCAGGACAGTTCTTATTTCCGGTATCCAATAACCAAAAATTCAGCACTTGATATTGAAAAAAATACAATGCAAAAATTTAACGAAAAGGAAAATATTGAGGGAATAATAAAAGAGATAGAGGAAAAAAAGGTCGAAAAAAAAAGTAATGTAACAATGATTGTTTTTGATGATCAAGATAATATAATTGAAGCTTTTCACAAAGTGGATAATGTTCTTCCAGAAGTTAGAGATGCTTTATTTGAGGTAGCTTCGTATTTCCACGGAATTCACATAATGACTAGAGTTAGTCTGTGTGAAGGAATGTAAAAAAAATATTAGAGTTTAAAAAACAATTGTAAGTTGAAAAAAAATGCCCTTATTTTAGTAAGCTAAAATAACTAATTAAAATGGAATCAGGAGTCAATAACTTTAAAGATCTAGCGGAAATTATTTCTTATTGTGTAACAGCAATTTCTTTGTTAGGATTGTGGGCTACATACATTTTTTCTCAGAAACAAATTCATTTTGCAACGATGGAAAAGTGTGTTTCGAATTTTAAGGAAATTACAAAATGGAGTGGCCTGCAAAGTGATATATCTCCTGCATATATTGAATTTGTTAGTGAAGAGTTTTTTTATTTTGAAAATGGTTATTTACCTTTGGAAGTTAGTATTGAATGGATCGACGGAATGATTGATTATTTGCCTTTTTACGATAAAAATAAAGTTTTTGTCAAAAGTAACCGCTTGGACTCATTAAAAAGTCAAGAGCAAGCAATTCGACTTCTTCGCGATTACCCGAGAATTCGTAAAGCAATTCAAATGCATGGGGAAATTGATTTCGAAATAGCTCAAATTTCAATTGAGAATGAAAGCGACCGTGAAAAGAGGAAGCAGAAACGAGATAAAATTATTTACACTGTTATAATAAATCTGAATATAAGTTGGTGGAGGAAAATTAATTTGAAAAAAATTATAGCTAACAGATAGCAATGATATTTCGATGGAGATTAGATTGATGATTTTTTACATGAGTATAATGCTCTTTTTAGTACTAAAAAAGAAATATAGCAATTCAATAATCATTATAATTTTTTTACTGCAATTTAATAATCACTTATAAAAAGTACAGGATCTAAAAGATTTGAAAACAATATAAAAAAGAGATACTAACTATAATTTGAAATGAACTATAATAAATTTTCTATACAGCAGAATAAAAAATTCAAATCTGGATTGCAGCGTGTCATTGATAATCGGAAGGATTGGGAAAATTTAAAAACAAACATTAAAAATGTTTATGACCCTTTACTGGAAGAATTGAAAAAAATTTCAAATTTGAGTTTTTTTATTTGTCATTTAGTGAAGATTACTTTGATAAAACAGAATATGTAAATCAAAATTTTATTTATAATCCCCATGGGAAAACATCCCATGGGGATTATAAATAAAATAAAAGACGAAAACACAAATCTTAGTGGTACTGAATTATTAAGTGAAAAAGGCGGAACTCTTTCATTTTCCCAAAGACCGCAGGGCGAAGTAATGATAATATTGTATTCTTGTAAATCTGAAGTTTATAATTTTGAAGATGAGTTTATAATATATGGAATCTATTCTTCACCAAATAAAATAACATCAAAAAAACTCAAAAGAATAATAAGGTTTTATTTTAAGTTTATGTACATAACATCATTTGTTGGAAAGGTTACATACGGGGACAGATTGCATATAATGCTTATAAAGTTGAGAAGTAAATTTGACCTTTTAAAATTTGGTGTAAACATGATTAAAGTTTTTCAATCGTTAATTAATCTGCGTGCCGATATTAAAGCATAAATTTCAAGGATGCTAGAATAGTTCTAAAGTCACAATTGGGGACTGATTTTTTTATAGCCAAATTAAATAAAAGAATATTCCCATGAGTATAGTTGATTTACATCAAGTTAAACGTCTAAAATTCAATTCTGGTTTACTTTGAATAAAATTAAAGTTTTTTATCTAATTCCAAAGTAAAGGCAAATCTCTCTTATTTGCGCGACTTTTCCAATGCGCTTATTTTCTTCAAAATTACGATAAGTAATTAATCTAACAATAAGATATTAAGTAAATCCTCCAATGCTTTTCATGTAATATTGTTGTTTCGCGAGTTTTTAATTTATCGTTGTCATACGGTTTAAGTATTGAACTTAAATGAATTTTATTAATTGCAATTATATCCAATCTTATAATTTCATTTCTGTAAAATGTTTATTTTTTGATTGCTTTATATAAAACAGGTATATCTACTTGTTATAAGTAAAACTATATTTTATACTTTTAACATGTGAATATATTTTAAGTTGTTGTTTTGCAGTGTTTTATATGTCTTGTTTGTATAGGTTAGGTTTATTTACTGACATGATATGATCAATATATTTTATGTTTTTAGCATTTTTTTTGCCTAGTGTGTTTCTTATTTTATTGCCTTTACTGGCAAAAGGGTAGTGAATAGGTTATATGGCTTTATGATATTATCAAAAATATAAACAGATTGGCTATAACCTTACAAGACAATTATAATATCAAATTTATTAAAAAAAGATGATTAATTAATTGCCATCTAAAGTAGGACAAGCATAAACCGACACAATATAAATGAGTATGCAACAAGCAAGCTGAAATGACTAGAGTAAGCAATTCAAAAATATAAACAAAATGAAACAAGATTTAAATGGAAGAATTGAGAAAATCAAAAGTCTGACTGCTAGAGAACTCCAGATTTCCATTGAAGATTTGGAATACATTACATCTAAATTCATATCTGAATTTAATAATGATGTAAGAATCTTAACTAAAAGAGATTGAGACCCGAAAGGAGATGTGTCTGTTTTAGATAACTGAGGCACTTATGGTAATTCTTATTGGTTTGAACGTGATCTTTGTAAGTGGAAGCAAAATGCTAAGAGGACTTCAAACTACGGATGCGGAACATCAGAAACTTGGGAAGCTGGCAAGAATTGGTGTAAATATATTATCCATAAAGATAATTGCCCAGATGGTAAAAATGGTATTTTTTAGGTAACTATCAAGGTTGAAAGTGTTTTACTACATGAAGAAGAATACTTATTGTTGACTGTGTGTACTTTTTTTATAGCATACAAAAAAGTAAATCAAACAACAAAGAAAACTACTGTAAACAAAGATTTTGCATTAAGGAACTTAAGTGCAAAATCAAAATGTATTTTTTTATTGAACTTATAGAATGTTTTCGCATAGAAGGTCTTGCCAAATAAAAGGATAGAAACCTTATGAGCAAGTTTGAAAAGATATTGACAAGACTTCTATGGACAAGTGTGGGTAAGTCTAAACTGAAGAGATTAGGCGAAGTGTCAAATAAATAAAAAACAAATAAAAAATGGAAAAACAATCAGCAGAAATTAAATTCTCATTAGCAAAAAATGCTAAGAAGAGCGATGTGGTATTTTATCCAATTAGTATCTCAGTAATCAATGAATCATCTGTTGACTTTAGAGTTGCAGAAGTTGCTGTTAAAGACAACGATTCAAACCGAGTAGCGACAGGTATACTAAAAGACATTCCAAGTGGCGGTGAAGCGCACACAACAGTTCAATTGCCGGGTGGTATTGAGTGGTGTGCATGGAAAATTATTCCAGTAGTTGGTGAAACATTTTATGGAGGTGGTGCGGCTAGCAATGCACCAGGTGTAAGATTAACTATAACAGATTAAACTTGTTTAACTGTATTATATAATAGTGATTAAAAATGTAGCTCTTAATCGCTGCTTTAATCAATTAAGAAATTTGTAGGAATTAGAAAACAGTCATTCAAAGTGTCTGCAAGGAATTTTTTCTTACGGTGCTTAGAGTGAGAGTAGTAAGTTTTGTGATTTTATATCAAATTAAGTGCACTCAGACAGTATACTATTTCGAAATTGCAAACTTCTTGTAGCTGTAACAGTAACAGAAATACTTAAATTGACTAACAGCATAATGTAAAACACCATAGGAAGGTAAATAGCATTTATAATTTGATTCTTTTTGTTCCTATAAATAATCTTTAACGCTATGCTTTAACTTCCAATAGTAGGAGCTTTTGGAGTTCCAAAGATGTTTTTTGCGTTTTTAACGAACTTTAATTTTTTAAATCAAGTTTTGTGGTAAGAGTCCTGTTCTTAAGATGGCTGTAAAACGTGGATGGCCATTTTTGTGACCAAGTAAATCAATATACTTGGAACTAAACTATAATTTACACGTGGTATATAATCTAGAACAAAAATTAAATTTAAAATCATGGCATTTACAATAAACAACATGGAATTTGCAAATCAAGAGGAATTTGTAAAATACGGTCGAGGATGTGCGACAAAAAACCCAACCCCTATTGATATCCTGCGAGTGGATAGAGAAATTTTTGCAAATAAATTGAGAAGAGTATTGTTTGTTAAACTGGATATAGAAGTTAGATTCCACCACATAACTTATGGTGCTAGTGGTCTAATTAAAAAACAGCAAAGAGAAAAACAAATCACTCTATTAAATGATGCATTTATAGGAACTGGGTTGGTGTTTTCTTATAAAGAAGAACATGTTCAATACATTGATAATAAGAATTGGTACTATATGGGACATGGTTCTGCATCTGAGAGAGAAGCTAAAAGTTCTTTGGGAGCAGATGCTAGAAAATATCTGAATTTTTATACAGGTGGACTTGGGAAAGGTTTGTTGGGATGGGCTACATTTCCATTTGATTTAGCAGGGGATCCTATGCTTGATGGTGTGGTAGTTTTAGATGAATCTTTACCAGAGGGTAAGGCAGCACCATATAATTTAGGAATGACAGGTGTGCATGAAGTCGGTCATTGGTTGGGTTTGTTTCATACTTTTCAAGGAGGTTGTAATAGTGTAGGAGATCATGTACATGACACTCCAGCCCACAGTGACGCAAATTATGAAAAACCCGAAGTTGGTCTACCTCATAATGCTTGTATAATAGGCGAATATGCGCCTATTCATAATTATATGAACTATGTTGATGATGATTGGATGAAAGAAATAACTGTTGGACAAGAGCACAGAGTTAAAGAGCATATTTTAATGTACAGAACAGGTTTAATTACAGCTAACATATGAGACATTACAGTTCAAAAACTAAGGAATTAATTGGAGAAGTTATTTCTCAAAAAGAAGTAAGAAAGACTGTTACTACAAGAGCAAACCTTCATGATTTTTCCTCCGTTGTCTCCAAAAGTAACGTTGTTGTTATTGGCGCAGGTATTGCAGGACTTTGTTGCGCGTATGAATTAGAGAAAAAAGGGTACAGTGTTACGATTTTAGAAGCCCAGAAAGATCACATAGGAGGCCGTATCAGAACTTATCGAAAAGGTGATACTTATGCAGAATTTGGAGCAATGCGTATCCCAGAAGGGCACTACTTAACGTTACAGTATGTGAATCACTTTGAATTAAAGACCAGAGAATTTGTTCAGGAAAATGAAGAAGCATTCGCCTACATACGTGGAATGCGAGTAAAAAGGAATGAATCAGGATATGAATCTTTAAAGCCTCTATTTCCTTTAACTGGTCAAGAACAATTAATGAGCAAAGATGATTTTTGGATGAAATCCGTTATTCAAACATTAAAATCTTTATCCCCGTTAGAGCTACAGCTAATTTCAGAAGATATTCTTAACGATAAGAAATTAGTTGACTTAGATCAAAACTCACTTTATAATAATCTTAGCCAGTCTAAAATTAGTAAAGCAGCTATGGAATATGTATGCTCTGTTTACGGTGTAACCACTTATTTAAACACTGCAATTCTGGAACATTTAAGAGAAGAAAATGAAGGTGTGTGGATTAACGGATTTAAAGAAATTGAAGGAGGAATGGATTTGCTCGTAGAAAAGTTCGTTTCTTCAATAAAGACTAAAATTTCTGCGGACTCAATTGTCACAAAAATTATTAATTCAGATGAGTATGGTGAGGTAATTTATATTAATAACGGTGAGAAAAAAAGTATTAAAGCCGACTGGGTTATATGCACTATTCCGTTAGGTGTGCTTTCAAGGGTAGAAATTGAAAATGCATTTTCCAAAGAAAAAATCAATGCTATAAAGAATGTTAATTACGATTCATCTTCAAAAATTATTAGCCTTTGTAAAAAAAGATTTTGGGAACAAGACGATAAGATTTTTGGTGGAGGTAGCATTTGGGATGGAGGATTAGGACATACTTGGTATCCTTCAGATAATGCAATAGAGAAGAATGAAACAAAATCTGCGTCTCAAACCCTACTGTTATCATCTTATACATGGGGGATGCATGCTAGGAGAATTGATAGTATTCCAGAAGAAAGTATAAATGATTATGTTCGTGGCGAACTGAAAAAAATTCATTCCGATTCTAATATGGATGATGTGGTAGACTCTGTACGTTGGAGCTGGGATAATCATGAATGGAGTTCTGGCGCATTTGCATTTTTTAATCCTGGCGACCAAACTGATTTGCATAAAGAACTTGTAAGGCCAGAAAAAAGAGTCCTTCTTGCGGGAGAACATTGTTCGTTAACCCATTCGTGGATACAAGGTGCTTTAGAATCTGCGGTAAATGTTTGTATTCACATTCTAAAACATAAAATATGACAATTGCAGAATATATCCTTCAAAAGTTAAAGGAAAACGGATGTTATCATGTAATTGGCATTCCAGGCACTTCGTGTGCAGGATTTTTTGAATCAATTGACCAAGATAATGAAGTAGAATATGTTGTAACAACAAACGAACTTGAAGCCGGTTACATTGCTGATGGTTATGGACGTAGTGGTGGTTTTGGAGCAGTCTGTGTTTCTTATGGAGTTGGTACATTAAGTTTAGTAAATGCGATTGCAAGTGCATTTACTGAGCGCGTACCAGTGATAATAATAAATGGAGGGCCGACACAAGAGGATGTGCGAATTGAACGAGAGTTGGGTAGTCTATTTTCACATTCTACAGGAGCAGACCAAACAGATTTGAATATTTTCCGACAGATTACTGTCTATTCAGAAATTTTAAATGATTTAGCAAAAACGAAAGAATATATTGATGTCGCTTTTTTTACAGCTAAAATAGAACAAAGACCTGTATATATTGAAATACCTCAAGATTGCTGGGATGAAAAATTGCCAGAAGAGACAATTAATTTGCCTCAAGAAACCCATAATGCCAGTGCTGATTTTATTCGTGAGGCTGAAATAAAAATATCGGCAGCAAAGTCCCCAATACTTTTTATTGGGGTTGAAATTGTTAGAAAACAATTAAGAGATAAAATACTAATCTTAATTGATAATTGGAATATTCCGTTTGTTACTACTGTTTTAGCAAAATCTTATTTACCAGAATCGCATCCAAATTTTATTGGAACTTATGATAGCGATTTATTTCATAAAAAGGAGTTGTTTCAAATAATTGATGATTCTGACTGTCCAATTAGTTTTGGTTGTATTTGGGGTATAGACCATAGACAATATATTAAACGAAAATATAACTTTATGATTGATGTTGCTTTCAATAAAGCCCGTGTATCTACCAAATATTTTTCACCAATCGCTATAGAATCTGTAATTGATGCTTTTATCCAATGGTCAATCAAATCAAATGTTCAAATACCCCAAAAAACAGTAGCCTTTAATACTTCTGATGAATTCAGTCATGACCAAATATTTTCAACTGTAAATAACTTTTTGAAATCAACAGAAAATATTCAAGTGGTGTTAGATACTTGCTTGGGTAGTTTTTCAGGAGCAGACCTTCAAATGCCAAATACAGATATGTATTTAGCCAATCCGGTATGGTTGTCAATTGGGCAAGGTACGCCAGCGGCTATTGGTGCATACCTTAAAAATGGGAAACATCCAATAATAATTTCAGGAGATGGGGGCTTCCAAATGGTTGCCCAATCATATTCAACTATGGTAAAGTATTGTGTACCTGCATTGATTATTATTCTTGATAACAGTCTTTATGCTATTGAGCAGTACCTTATTGATGGTTCCTATTTTAATGAAAATAAACCGCCACTTAAATATGTTGAACTTAATCGATGGTCTTATGAAAATTTCCCTTTAGTTTTTAATGGCGGATATGGGAAACGTGTTCGTTCCGAAAAGGAACTTGCAGAAGAATTAAATAAGTGGAAAAATAGAGACAATAAGAATCAACCGTGGATAATATCCTGTGAAATCCCAAAGAAAAATTTACCGTCAAATTAATTTATATTATGAAATTACACAAAATAAAAATTGAAGATTCATTGCTCTCTTTTAGCAATGAACTTGAATATATTTATCGGTTCGATGAACTTTATGTTTTTATAACCTCTAGAGAGATTGATTTTATTAAATCAAATATTCGGATAATAGAATCCATAACTGCAACAAAGACAATTTATTTTGTTATTCAAAAAGGAGGTTCATTTGAAAATGAACAACCTGATATAGTTCCACTCATGAATTTTGGACGATATCTCTTTGTTGAATTAGATAGTGAAGAATATGAGCAAATAATACAACACAAACACGTTTGTTGGGAAATCGAGGAATTGAGTAAATATAAAGAGGTGTTTTTTCGAGTTCATAAAGATATTTCACGTAGAAAAGTATTACCACATACGTTTTCAGTAAGCAAAGAGCGATTAAAAGAACATTTAGATAATTTGTGTAAAGAACAATCGAGATTTGCATTCAGTAAACAATATCTCAATGCCGTAGATTATTGTAAAAACTATTTGAAAGATTTGGGATATGACGTGAATTTACAAGAATTCAAGGTTCTTAATAAAGGTGAGTATAAATCTACTGTTAATGTAATTGCTACAAAATCTGGTGTATCAAACCAACCTAAAACATTTATTGTTGGTGCTCACCTTGACTCAATTAATAAAGATGGATATGATCTATTAGCTCCTGGTGCTGATGATAATGCATCAGGTTCAGCTGGTGTTCTTGAAATGGCAGAGCAACTAATTCATATTGAGTACCCAAACAACCTGATTTTTATTTTGTTTGGTGCAGAAGAATTAGGTCTTTATGGTAGTAAGCATTATGTCTCTAATACGATGCCTAAGGAAACGATCCTTGGCATCATAAATATGGATATGATTGCCCGTAAAAACGGAGATAACTATGGCGTTCTAGTGGAAGGGCATGAAGTTTCAAAAGAATTAGTAAAGGCTTTGAGTCAAATTGCTTCAGACTATACTAACTTAAAGGTTGATGTATCATATACCCCATATGCAAGTGACCATGTTCCATTTATTAATGCTAATTATCCAGCTTTATTAACCATTGAAGGCAGCGACTCATCGAATATAGATATTCATACAGATAGAGATGTGCTTACTAATATTGATTATGAACTAATGAGTGAAATATTAAAAGCTAATTTGATTTGCGTTAATGAATTTCTATCCGCTGACTAATTAAAGATAGACAACGAATAAGGAATTGATGTAATGTTAGCTGACTTGGTTTTGTCGCGTCTGGGAATAACTTTTATCTTTAGAACTTTACACCGATTAAAAAATGAATACTAAAGGTCATTGTTATCCAAAATACATAATTCTTCAGGCGGTATATTTCAAATTAAGATTTACACTTAGTTATCGGGATGTTGAAGAAATAATGAAAATTAGAGGGGTGATTGTGGATCATGCCACGATTCAGCGTTGGGTTTATAAGTTTACACCTTTGATTGAGTGAGGGATGAAGAAGAGAAAAGGCAGAGTGGGGTCGAGTTGGAGATTTGATGAGTCCTATATCAAAGTAAAAGGTATTTGGTGTTATTTATATCTAGCGGTAGATAAATTAGGCAATCCAGTAGACTTTCTTTAGACCAGAAAAAGGAAGATAATGAGCGCGCAGTCATTTCTAATTAAAGCAATTAGTAATAATTACAGGCCAAGAGTAATAAATATTGATAAAAGCGGTTCTAATACTGCTGCTATCAAAGTCTATAACAAGTGTTCGTTCTCAAATATTAAAATCCGACAGTGTAAATATCTCAACAATATTGTAAAACAAGATCATCGTTTTATCAAGTGGCTCATACAAAACGGATTAGGCTTTAAGAGTTTTGAATCGGCCAGACGAACCTTGAGGTGCATATGCTGAGGAAGAATCAGATGGTTAGACCAGGTGTAACTATGTTTTGATCTTTCTGTAAATTGGCTGTCTAAATTTTACATTACTTAAATTCTTATATTTGATTCTGACAGATGCGACAGAGCCATATTTATGTTCATAATAACAAACATCATTATATGTTTTTATTTTTTAGAAGTTAAAGGTATTTGATCTTTTAGGGCTATTTATATTAATTAGATCAGTTTTAAAAGCTAAAAAAAATACTTTTTTCTTTCCATATCAATTGCGTTCGCACTGCGGACGCAATTGGAAATGTATTGCAAAATTTTTGTTATCCTTCAACTTGCTTTTCTACTCTAAATGAATTGAAGTTCTTTAAGAGTCTTCAAATTCAGAAGTCTTTTTGATAGGCGAATGTCACATAAATTTAGATTTAAGTTTCTCCATATCTTCCATAATGTTTACATCCAAAACTTTTGCATAGTGCTGCGTCTGCTTGGTATTGGTATGTCCCATCATTGCAGAAACATTCTCGAGTCTTACTCCGTTTCCTAAGGTTACGTGGTTGCAAATGTGTGTCTTGCAACATACCAGGTAAGATGTTTGTCTATGTCGCAGACATCGGCGATTTCTTTAAGATACGCATTCATTTTCTGATTGGAAATTTTGGGAATAAGACCTTTCTGCTGGTTTTTATATTTAGAAATAATTTTCTCAACGGTCGGTAATACAGGCACATTTGCTCTAATGGCAGTTGTGGCTCTGCTTGTCATAATCCATAAATTTCCAGTTGAATCTTTAGATAAGTTTCTTTCGGCCAGATCCATGGCATCGACAGGCGCATATCCTGTATAGCAGCTGAAAAGAAATATGTCCTTTACCTTTTCCAGACGGGGCGTTGGAAATGTTTTATTCTCGATCGTATTAAGTTCCTGCTGGGTCAGGAAAACAGCATCTTTTACGTTAAGCCTTCCGTCGTAAACGTTGAATGGGTTTTTTATGATCAAATCCATTTTAACGGCATAATTACAGGCAGTTTTGTGCATTTTCATATATTTTACCACCGAATTGTTTTTGATGCCTGTCTGGTCTTTAAAACTGCTTTCGTATTTAAGGAACTGCTCCAATTTAAAGACAAACGAGCTTGATATTTCAGATGCGGCATATCTTCCTTTTTGTAGCTATTGGTGATGAAATCCAGAAGTAAATCCTTCGCTCTTTTGTACTTCTGCAGTGAAGCCACTGCGCGTTATCCAGAATTGACTCTTTTGGTGAAGAATATATTGTATGTTTCCATAATTTCAATTATGGAAGAACCTTGATGCTGGCCGATTTTGGCTTTCCCTGTAAGTTCAGCTTTTAGCAATTCCAGATCAACGTCAGGATCAATTCTGAAGAGTTCTGTAAACTTCTTTTCGGCATTAAGCTGCATGAGATCGAGAAAACTTTTGATTACCTTTTCTTTTTCCGCCTTCAGTGTATTCTTCAGGTGGTTTGTCTGGATCCATCTTTCTTTTGAGATGAATTTTCCAGAACTAATTGTAATTCTTTTGTTTTTATAAGAAAGTCTTAGAATAATAGAACTTTCTCCGTCTCGGTTAACCCTCTCAGATTTTAGCATGTTATCTAGTTTTAAAATTAATAATCAAATTGAATTAAAAATTTTAAGAGAGCCCATTAACAGCAGGGAATTCCCGGGAAATTCTTTTGTTTTAGTGGTCCAATTTTGAGAAAAAACATCTCAAAAAAAGTGGGACACTAATTGTGCCACCATTCTTTGATAAAACATGTGCTTTTTGAAAAGTTTGCAAAAACGAAAAAGCCTTTAAACACTAGTGTTTAAAGGCTTTTGATTTTTAAAATTTCTTTTGAAACTCTTACTGGCGGAGAAAGAGGGATTCGAACCCCCGGACCTGTTACAGTCAACAGTTTTCAAGACTGCCGCATTCGACCGCTCTGCCATTTCTCCAGTATGTTGCTACCATTTTCTGATTGCGAGTGCAAATATAAGACGCTTTTTTGGTTCTCAAAACTTTTTCGGTGATTTTTTTAACTTAATTTTCAAGTATCTAATTATCAGTATTTCCGAAAAGGTATTTTGGAAAAAATTAATCCAAATTGTCTAAAATTGGTGTTGGTTTTTTATTTTCGTCTACCGCAACAAACGAAAAAGTTCCAGAAACTACCGTTTCGCGGAGTTCAGAATACATTTGTTCCATGAAAATATCGACGTGAATTTTACAGCTTGTTCTTCCAACATTTATAACTTTTGCCACTAATTCAATTAAAGTTCCGGCCGGAATCGCTTTTTTAAAATCAATTTGACCGGTAGAAATCGTAACTACTTTTTTACGGCTAAAACGAGTAGCGCAGATAAAAGCTACTTCGTCCATTAAATGAAGCGCTGTACCTCCAAATAAAGTATCATAATGATTTGTTGTACTCGGAAAAACCGCTTTAAAAATATGAGTTTCAGATTTTAAAATTCTTTCTTCTAATGTTCCCATATTAATAACGTACGTATTCAATTATTTCAAGTCCATAACCAATCATTCCAACACGTTTAGTTTGCTCAGTATTCGAAACTAATCTGATTTTAGAAATATCAATATCGTGCAGGATTTGAGCTCCAATTCCGTAATCTTTACTGTCAATGATTACTTTTGGTGCTTTTAATGTGCCTTCAGATTGTAAAGATTTAAGCTCAGAAATTCTATTTAAAAGATTTACAGCTGTCATATCCTGATTAATGAAAATCACGGCACCTTTACCATTCTCATTAATTACTTTAAACATATCATCCAGTTGTTGTTCTGCATTGTTTGTCAAAGTACCAAGTAAATCATTGTTTACTTGAGAAGAGTGAATTCTGGTTAGAATAGGTTCGCCAAGATTCCATGTTCCTTTCGTTAATGCAATATGAATTTGTTTATTTGTAGTTTGTTCGTAAGCTCTCAATCTAAAAGTTCCAAAACGAGTTTCGATATCAAAATCTTCTTTTTTAACAATCAAACTGTCGTGCTGCATTCTATAAGCTACTAAATCTTCAATAGAAACTAATTTTAAATTAAACTTTTTAGCCACTTTTATCAATTCCGGCAAACGCGACATAGTTCCGTCTTCGTTCAGGATTTCACAGATAACACCTGCAGGTTTAAAACCGGCTAATCTTGCAAAATCAATAGCAGCTTCCGTATGGCCAGTTCTTCTTAAAACACCACCTTGCTTCGCAATGAGAGGAAAAATATGTCCAGGACGCGCTAAATCGTGTGGTTTTGTATTGCCATCAACTAAAGCTTGAACTGTTTTAGATCGGTCAGCAGCAGAAATTCCAGTAGTAACTCCCTGACCTTTTAAATCAACAGAAACAGTAAAAGCAGTTTCCATGTGATCTGTATTATTAGTTACCATAGCACGAAGATCAAGTTCTTTACAACGGCTTTCAGTAAGTGGTGTACAGATTAGTCCGCGCCCGTGAGTCGCCATAAAGTTGATCATTTCTGGAGTAACTTTTTCGGCTGCAGCCAAAAAATCACCTTCGTTTTCACGATCTTCATCATCAACTACGATGATTACTTTACCTTGACGAATATCTTCTATAGCTTCTTCAATGGTATTTAGCTGTATTTTTGTTGTTGACATAATTATTGTTTGTTTTGAACAGGGGAAAACCGTTCAGCAATTTTTTGAAATAATTGGAATATTGGAGTTGTAATTGCATCAAAGTTGATTAATCCATTATCGTTTGTAGCACGATATGTAAGTAATACAGCCAGTGGTGACAATATAAAAGAAGACATCCATGAACCCATAAATGGAGTCATTCCACCTTCTTGGGATAATCTTTTTCCAAAAGTATTGATGAAATGGAAAGTAATAAAAATTAAAACCGCAAATACAATTGGTAAACCCAATCCGCCTTTTCTAATAATAGCACCCAGTGGAGCACCAATAAAGAACATTAAAAAGCAAGCAAAAGCAATAACAAATTTCTCGTACAAAGCACTTAAATGTTTGTTGATTTCTCGTTGTTTATCTTTTAAATCTTTTTGAGTAGATTCAATAGAATAAACATTGCTGGTAACATTACTGCTGGCCATTCTTAAAATATCGGCCTTTTGTTTGTTGGTATATAAAGATAAAAGATTGGCAGGTAAGCTTTTTTTCTTTTTAATCTTTTCTGCTGGCGTAGCGATTGGAGATTTTCGAATTCCAACACGCTGATTTATATTTTCTGAAAATGAAATGATTTCATTATCAAGATTTTTATTCAAAGAATCCAAAGTGTAACGCAGTTCATTTACGTTTAACATTCCGTTTGTACTACTTATGCTTTCTTTACTGTCATCAACTTTATTCAATTCAGATAAATCAATATTGATGATGTGTTTTTTAAATACGCCTTTTATAAAAGGTAGTTTAGCACGATCTTCATATTTTTTTGGTGTAACATCTTGATAATAATAACCATCATTTAATACTAGTTTTAAAATACTAGAATTTTCGTTACTAATCAATTTTCCGTCCTTAGCCTTTATAACAGTTTTGTTTTCGCCAACATTATTTGCTTTTTCATGAATCGTAACTCCGGTTAAAATGTTTCCATTCTCTCCAGATTTTTTATTCACTTTAATATTATAAAAGCCAACATCATTAAACTGACCTTCGGCAATTGCCATTGCTGGTTTAGCCTGAGCAATATTTTTTCTAAAGTTGACAAATTTATACTCCGCATACGGAATCACATTGTTGGCAAACCAAAAGGCAACAATACTTAATACACATATAAAAACAATCAGAACGCGCATTGCTCTCTGCAATGATATTCCAGAAGATTTCATAGCTGCAAATTCATAGTTTTCTGCCAGATTTCCGAAAGACATAATAGAAGCCAGTAAAACCGATAACGGTAAAACCAGCGGAATGATTCTCGGCATGGAGAAAAGAAGGAATTTTACAACCAATATTAAATCCAGATCTTTACCAGCAAGCTCAGAAATAAAGAGCCATACAGTCTGAAGAATGAATATAAAAAAAAGGATTACAAATACCGTAGTAAATGTAACCAGGAATGTTTTTAATAAGTATTTGTCTAAAATTTTCAACCGTAATTAATCTAATTTATTGATGTAGTACTTTGGATATTTGCTCGCTACAAAGGTAAATTGATTTTTTGATAATGGCTGATTGGTTTTAAAAGAATTAACGGTTAAAGTTGTTTTTGTTCCGTTTTTTCCAGTTTCAATCAAATTATAGATGTGTTTTGTCTGTACATCAATACCTAAAAGAATTTCTTTTCTTTGATCTTTTCCGCTTGTAGGAACTAATTTAATGTATTGGATTTTTCTTCCTTTTACATTTTGAACAATGTCCATATTGTATTTATAACCAGAATTAAAGAAAGTAAGCATTTTAGACGGCGTAATCGCAGCGTCATCTTTCTCATTTACTTTAGAAACAGTAACTTCTTCGTCTTCAGGAACAATAGTATATGTTTTTTGTCCGTCGAATATTTTAGTAACGCCCATAAAATTCAATACATATTGATTGCCTTTCATCGTTACATTTCCTTTACTGTCCTGATTGATGTTTTCTTTAGCGTTGTTTAAAGAATATTTAAAATCGATAACGATATTATCGTAGCTCTTTATTTTTGAAGTTACTTCGTTCAATAAATCTTTGGCTTTTTTATCTTGAGCCTGAATAGAAGTGAAGCTCAAAAGCATTAAAAATGCCAATTGAAAACACTTTTTAGTCATGTTTGTGATAGAATTGTTTGTGATTTCCTGAATTTTCGTTTTCATGATGGGTTAATTTTGTTCATTATTAAAAAATTGATCCAGAGCACTTAAATCGGAGATATTTACGCTGCGTGCTTTGCTGCCCTCAAACGGACCAACAATTCCTGCAGCTTCAAGCTGATCGATTAATCGACCGGCTCTATTGTAGCCTAACTTTAATTTTCTTTGTAATAAAGATGCAGAACCTTGTTGTGCGTTTACAATAATTTCTGCGGCTTCTCTAAATAGCGTGTCTCTTTCGGAAATGTCTATATCAAGATTGATGCCATTTTCTTCTCCAACGAACTCCGGAAGCAAATAAGCCGTGGCATATGCTTTTTGTCCACCAATAAAATCAGTAATTTTTTCAACCTCAGGAGTATCAATAAACGCGCACTGAACACGCACAACATCATTTCCGTTCGTATATAGTAAATCTCCGCGTCCAATCAGCTGATCGGCACCTTGAGTATCTAAAATTGTTCTTGAGTCAATTTTTGAAGTTACCCTAAATGCAATTCTCGCGGGGAAATTCGCTTTAATCAAACCTGTAATTACGTTTACAGATGGTCTTTGTGTTGCAATAATTAAGTGAATACCAATAGCACGCGCCAACTGAGCCAGACGAGCAATCGGAATTTCGACTTCTTTTCCAGCCGTCATAATCAAATCGGCAAACTCATCGACAACCAAAACGATGTAAGGTAAAAAACGATGACCGGCTTCTGGATTTAATTTTCTGGCTTTAAATTTATCGTTGTATTCTTTAATATTACGAACCATCGCATCTTTCAATAAGGAATAACGATTATCCATTTCAACACAAAGTGAGTTTAAAGTATTCACAACTTTTGCATTGTCTGTAATAATAGCATCTTCGGTATCAGGAAGTTTGGCTAAATAATGTCTTTCGATTTTGTTGAATAAAGTAAGCTCTACTTTTTTAGGATCCACCAAAACAAATTTTACTTCAGCTGGATGTTTTTTGTATAAAAGTGAAGTCAATACTGCATTCAAACCAACAGATTTTCCTTGTCCGGTTGCTCCAGCCATCAGTAAGTGAGGCATTTTAGCAAGATCGACAACAAAAGTCTCGTTAGAAATGGTTTTTCCTAAAGCAATTGGCAGCTCCATTTCAGCTTCCTGAAATTTAGCAGAACCAATTACACTTTTCATAGAAACCATAGTTGGGTTTTTGTTCGGAACCTCAATACCGATAGTTCCTTTTCCTGGAATTGGCGCAATAATACGAATTCCTAATGCCGAAAGTGACAAAGCAATATCATCTTCTAAACTCTTGATTTTAGAAATTCTGATTCCTGCTTCTGGTACAATTTCGTATAAAGTTACCGATGGACCAACGGTAGCTTTAATTTGAGCAATTTCAATTTTGTAGTTTCTAAGGGTATCTACAATTTTGTTTTTGTTTTCTTCTAATTCCTCCTGATTAATTGTAATGCCCCCAGTCGAATATTCTTTTAATAAATCGATGGTTGGGAATTTGTAATTTGATAAATCTAAAGTTGGGTCAAATAAACCGAAATCGGCAACCAGACGTGATGCCAGATTTTCTTCGATAATATCTTCTTCCTCAGGTTTTTCAACTACAAACTCTTCATTATGAACAGGAGTTTCTGAAATTGGATTAATATTCATCTGAACCGGTTTTAAAATAGGATTCAAATCAATTTCTGAGGCATTATTAATCGTTGGTTTTAAAGCTTCTTTGTTGATTTCAAATTGAGAATCAACAGTTTTTAGATGAATATTATCTAATTCTTCATCTACTTCCTCAACTGCAAATTCTTCAAGATTATAAGCGCTTTCTGGTTGAGGTACAGGTTTTAAAGTATTTAATTCTGATTTAAATTCGTTTTTAGTAGAATCAAAATACGATTGAATTTTTTCTGGGGATAATTTAATTTTAAAAATCAAATAAACGATTAACCCGAAAAGCAGTGTTAGCAAAGTTCCTGTTTTCCCGATATAATCCTGCAGGAATAAATTTAATTCATAGCCAATTGTTCCTCCCAATTCTGGTGCTGAAGTAGCAAAAAATCCGAATAAAATAGAAACAATGATAATGGCAAATAAATCCCAGAACCAGATATTTTTTAATTTATAAGTAGAAAGTTCCAGCGCGAAAAACATTCCCGTAAGGAAAAACAAACGCACAAATACAAAAGAAGCAAGTCCGAAACCTTTATATACAATCAAGTCCGAAAGATAAGCTCCGAATTTTCCAAGCCAGTTGTCTACTATTTCTGTACGATCTCCGAGTTCGCTTACAGCACTTTGATCAAACTGCCATTGTCCGTTTACGTAAAAAGAAATAAATGCAACTAATAATGCTACAGAAAATAGTACCAAAAGACAGCCCAAAACAAATTTTTGTTGTTTGGTAAGCTTCCAAGATTTTTTAGTCTCAGTTTTGGAATCGTTTTTTTTGTTTACAGTTTCTTTTTTGGTTGTTTTTGCCATTCTTGCGTTTCCTGTTGCCTATATAAATTTGGGGATATAAATAATCAAGCCTATAGCTATTGCTGTCAATGCGGCAAAAAATACCGCTCCTGCAGCAATATCTTTAATAAATCCAATTCTTTCGTGATAATTAGGATGAATAAAATCTGCTACTTTTTCTACAGCGGTATTCAGACCTTCAATACTTAGTACAAGACCAATTGCAAGGGTTTGAAAAAGCCATTCTTCATGAGAAATATGAAAATAAAAACCAGCAATAGTCATTATTATTCCTAACGAAAATTGTACCATAACACTATGTTCGGTACTGATTAGTTTTACAGCACCCTTAAAAGCGTAAGTAACGCTTTTAAGTCTGCCTTTAACAAAAGTATTGTCTTTTTGGAATTCCATTTTGTAAATTATAGTGCTGCTAAAGCCGCTTCGTAATTTGGTTCGTTTGCAATTTCTGCAACCTGTTCTGTATGAGTGATTTTTCCGTTTTCGTCAACAACAATAATAGCTCTTGAGTGTAAACCTGCCAATGGTCCGTCAACAATTTCTAAACCGTTTGCTTTACCAAAAGAACCAGTTTGAAAATCAGATAGATTCACTACATTTTCTAATCCTTCAGCCCCGCAGAAACGTTTTTGAGCAAATGGTAAATCTCTGGAAATACATAAAACAGTTGTGTTTTCTAAATTGCCTGCACTTGCATTGAATGTTCTAACAGAAGTTGCACAAGTTCCTGTATCTACACTTGGGAAAATATTTAAAACTAATTTTTTACCAGCAAAATTACTCAATGAAGCAACTGATAAATCGTTTTGTACTAATTTGAAATCAGCTAATTGTGAACCAACTGCTGGTAATTCGCCTGATGTATGAACTGGATTTCCTCCTAATGTTATTGAAGCCATGTTTTTTGTTTAAATTAATGAGGTTCAAAAGTAAGGATTAATATTTGAATCTAAAAGAATTTGTTGTTGCTTCTGGTAACAATTAGGAGAGTCTTAAGAGAATTATTTTTTATGGAATTTGATGGTTTTACCATGTCTGTCTGAGCGCAGTCGAAGACCTTTTGTTGAAGCGTCCTTCGACTTCGCTCAGGGTGACATTGAATCTTGTTTTTGTCTGTCAAGCTGATCGGAGTCGAAGTCCACGTAAGAAACTAATTAATCTAAAATTATTAATGTTTGTCGATATACTTTGCGGTCCTTCTACTTTGCTCAGGATGACAAACGGTTTGATTTGTCATTGCGAGGAACGAAGCAATCTCACTATTAAAGTAAATCGATAAACATGAAATGTCTAATCTGCATGAGATTGCTTCGTTCCTCGCAATGACTTTGCACATAAAAAAAAAGCGCCTCTTTACAGAAACGCTTTCTTCAGTCATGTTTTTTTGTTTTTTATTTTGAAAAAGAGGTCGATTATTTATCGATTGAACCCAGAACACGTTTCATAAACGCATTTAAAGCTTCTTTTTTATCGGTTCCCTGAACTACCATTTTATGCACTTCTAACGCACCGTACATGTTTGAGATTAATTCGCCGATTACGTCTAATTCTTCGTCTTTTAGGGACGGAATTTCGGTCATGGCTTCTAAAACTTCGATCGTTTCGATGATGTAATCCTGATCGTTTTCTTCTATAAACTGCGTTAATTGTTTTATTACGGGTAATTTCATGTTGGATTTCTTAGATTGTTTGACATTTTAGACTTCTTAGACTTTTTAGATATTAGATAAATTAAATAATCTAAAATGTCTAAAAATCTAAGCCAGTCTAACGAATCTTATTAAGCAATTGCATTAACAAGATCAATTAAAACTTCTTGTTTGTTGGTTTGTGTTTCGCCAACCAATTGTCCGTTTACAAAAGTCGCAAAGGTTGGTAAGTTGCTCACATTAGCCAATTTTCTTGATTCCGGAGAATTTTCTGCATCAACCAAAACAAAAGTGATAGCTTCATTTTCTGTTGCTAATTTTTTGAATTTTGGTTTCATAATACGGCAGTTTCCACACCATGAAGCAGAATATTGTACTACTACTTTTTCGTTTTTAGTAACTAAATCTGCTAACGTATCTTCGTTTAAGTCGATTAACATATTGTTTTTTTTAAGGTACTAAGTTGCTAAGGTTCTGAGAGGCTAAGCTTTCTTCTGGAACCGAATAACTTTAGTAAAATTGTTTTGATTTAATATAAGTTACTAGGTTCTAAGATCTAAGTTTTAATCTTAGAACCCAGTGACTGTATTGTAGAATTGTGTTTAAGATCTAAAAGTTCAGTGAAAAGCTTAGAAGCTTAGCAACTCAGAACCTCAGAAGCTTAATTTAGTTCGCACTTAAGTACTCAGCTGTACTAACTCTGTCTGCAGACATAGCTTCTTTACCAGCTTCCCAGTTTGCAGGACAAACTTCTCCTTTTTCCTGAATGTGAGTGTAAGCATCAACCATTCTTAAGTATTCGTTTACGTTACGTCCTAATGGCATATCGTTTACACTTTCGTGGAAGATTTTTCCAGTTTCGTCAATTAGGTAAGTAGCTCTGTAAGTTACGTTAGAACCTTCGATGATAACTGAATCTGTTTCTTCGCTGTATTCTGTAGAATCGATATCTAAAATTCCTAAAATGTTAGATAAGTTACGGTTTGTATCAGCAAGGATTGGGTAAGTTACACCTTCGATACCACCATTGTTTTTTGGAGTGTTTAACCAAGCAAAGTGTACTTCGTTTGTGTCGCAAGAAGCTCCGATTACGATAGTATTTCTTTTCTCGAATTCTGGTAATGCAGCTTGAAAGGCGTGTAATTCTGTTGGACATACAAAAGTAAAATCTTTTGGATACCAGAACAATAGTACTTTTTTGTTGTTGTTTACTGCTTCTTCAAAAACGTTGATTTTTAAATTATCACCCATTTCTGAGATAGCATCTACTGCAATACTTGGGAATTTTTTTCCTACTAAAGACATATTTTTCGTTTTACGTTAAAAATTTATTTGATGCAAAAGTAGGGTATAAGCCAAGTTGATTGCAATAAATTGTGATTATAAAAATTTATAAGTTGATAAATTTTGACTATTTAACTTTTTAACTTACTGAAGATCAATATTTACGGGTAAAACTCCGCTGAAAGAATTATTTTGCAAAAATTGAATTCCGGCAATTTCTTGAAATTCTTCAAAATCCTGATACGCCTGAATAAGTCCAAAAGCCTTTTTAAGATTCGGAATTATTGGCAAAACATAAGGATTTCCAAAAACGTAAATCACGCATTTTTTGGTTTGAAGCAATTCTGAAAGTAAATCCAAAACTTCTTTATTTACTTCGAAATTATTCGCAGGTTTTGCTTTCGGAATAAATAATGAAATTAAGATTGTTTCGAAATTCTCAAGTGATTTTTTTATTTCAGAAATACTGGAACCTTCTAAATTTTCAAAAGCAAATTCTGGAGAAGCTAGTTTTGAATTTAAAGTTTTAAAAAATGTATTATCTGTATTTTTATACAAACTCAATTTGGCTAATTGATTGTTTTTCTGAGCTTCAAAAACCAATTCTCTACTTGAATTATCGATGATTTTTGTAATACAGTTTTCTGCAATTTTAGTATTTAAAACAGAAGCATTTTGAAAGTTTAATTCGCCCGAAGCAAAATCACTATTTTTTAGAATGCCAACTTTTTCTTTGGCTTTCATGATACGATCGTAGCTTTCGAAAATGCGGTCTGGCGAAGCATTTTTCAGAATAAATTCAATTCCTTCGGGAACATTTTCGGCGAAACATAAAACGTCGTTTCCGGCATTAAAAGCTTCCCATTCTAATTCACCTTTTGTTTCATACAATTTAGAAACGCTGTGCATGTTTAAAGCATCAGAAATTACCAAACCGTCGTAACCTAATTTTTTTCTTAAAAGATCTTGAATTATTACTTTTGATAATGTTGCAGAAGTATCTTTTCCGTCGTTTAAACTCGGAACAGCCAAATGCCCAATCATAATAGAATCGACGTTATTTTCGATTCCTTTTATAAACGGATATAATTCGTTTTCTAATAATTCTTCTAAAGTTTCTTTTAAAACCGGCAAGCCTAAATGCGAATCTACATTGGTATTTCCATGTCCGGGAAAATGTTTTAGACATCCTAAAATCCCAACTTCAGACATTCCTTTTAAATATTCGACAGCAAAATCTGCGACTTTTTCTTTGTTTTCGCCAAAAGAACGATAACCAATAACGGGATTATTTGGATTGTTATTAATGTCTGCCAAAGGCGATAAATTGTAATGAATTCCGGCCGCTTTTAAGTCTAAACCAATTTGTTTTCCAACTTCATAAACCAAATCTGATTTACTTTCAGGCAAAGCGCCAAGCGTAATCGCGTACGGATATTGAGGTGTTTTTTCGATGCGCATTGCTAAACCCCATTCGGCATCAATACTAATTAAAAGCGGTGTTGAAGCGCATTTTTGATAACGAACAATTAAGGCTTTGATTTTTTCGTAGCTGTCGTCGTTGAAAACAACTTTTTTCTTGCTTTCGTAATTGGTCGCCGCGCTCGCACGACTGTGAAAAAACGTCAGTCCGCCAATATTATGTTTTCTGATTAAACGTTCGGTTTCCTGAATATTTTCTTCGGTATCGTTTATAAAAACAGCGGGAAAAAAGAATTGTCCCACGCGTTGTTTTAAAGCTTCGGCTGTCATTTTCATTATTATAAAGTCTTTTGCATGCAGACACTATTATCCATTTTTTCGTAAGGCGGATAATTTGGAATTATGGTATAATCTAATTTTTGGTATAAGTTAATCGCTTCGGGCTGGTTTTTCCCAGTTTCTAAAATGGTGTAAGTATAACCCACTTCTTTGGCCCAGATTTCGAGTTCTTTTAAAATTGCAGAAGCAATTCCTTTTTTGCGATGATCAGGATGCACATACATACGTTTTATTTCTGTTTTTCCTGTTTCTTTTTCGCGGAAAGCACCGCATCCCACCGGAATATCATTTTCATAATAAACAATCGTATGTTTTATTTTATCAGTTTTATTAAACTGATTGTAAAACGCATGATCTTCGCCATCCCTAATTGCCAAATCCTGATCTAATAAAGCAACCAGATTTATAAAATCGACATCGTCTGAGTTGGTTCGTTTAATATTAATCATGATTTATTGCTTTATTTGTGTGATTTTTTTCTAACATAGAAGTAAATCACAGATTTTTTGTTCTATTGTTAATTTAATCTCGCAAAGACGCAAAGTTTTTCTTTTGTTAGTTTTTAATAAACTTTGCGTCTTTGTGACTTTGTGGCAAATTTTCTTCTTGTATTTTTATTTCAGTTTAGCTTTCTTTTGTTTCGCCAATTGTTTCTTAGTTTCAATTGCTTTTTCTAATCTGTTTTTAAAACGAAATAACTTCGGAAGCCCTTCTAATCGGTCTTCAATTGTAATTTCTTCAAAAACAACAATCGCTTTTTCTAAAACCCGAATTTCGTTTTCGAGATCAAGCTGGTTTTTGTAAATCGTGGCTAAACGATCGTAAGGGTGATTTCCTTTAAAGCCTTCCGTTACATTTTCCTCATACAATTCAATTGCTTTCTCTAGATTTCCGGTTTTTTCGAACTCGGCGCCTTTTAGGTTGCGTTCGTTCTGTAAATTCTCATTGATTTCCATAGGTAAGATGTTTGATTTGGGGTTAAACTTCTTCTGATTTTTTCCCAAAATCTTTCGGGAAAATTAAAAAACGTGATAATATAAGACTTGGAATTGTGGCAATAAAAACCCAAATAAAGAAGTTTTGATAGCCTAAAAATTGTTGTATATAACCGCTCAGCATTCCCGGAAGCATCATTCCTAATGCCATAAAACCGGTTGCAAGTGCATAATGTGCTGTTTTTGATTCTCCTTCGGCAACATGAATTAAAAACATCATAAAACCTGTAAATCCAAAACCATAACCAAACTGCTCTAGTATAACGGTTAGGCAAGTATAAAGATTAAGATTAGAATTTATTTCGAAAAAATATAAATCGATGTGAAGGTGAAAAAGTGCAGCGGGCTGAAAATGCGCTAAACCAATAAATCCGAGAATTGGCAGGTGCATCGCCAAAAACATTGGAAGCATCCATTTTGTAAGTCCGTGTTTAGAAATGGCTATTCCGCCCAAAATTCCTCCAATGGTTAAAGCTAAAATTCCTAAAGTTCCATAAATGATTCCGACAGATTCGGTTTCTAAAGCCATTCCGCCCAATTCTTTTGTATCTAATAAAAACGGACTCAGCATTTTGAGCAATTGCGATTCTCCCAATCTGAAAACCAGAATAAAAGCCAATACAATACCAATTTGTTTTTTCTTAAAGAAACTCACAAAAATGTCACCGAAATTTTGATGATGATCTTTGTTTTTTTCGACAAGATTAATTTCAGTTTTTGGTGTGAATATAAAATTGTAAACCGTAATAAACGTCATTAACAAACCAACACCAATCATAGTATACGACCAAGCTTTGGTATTGTCTCCATATTTATGCTCCAGATAACCGGCTAAAAGCACAATTAAACCATTTCCGGCAAGAAGTGAAAGCCTATAAAATGTGCTTCTGATTCCTAAGAAAAAAGACTGCTGATTCTCTGGTAAAACCAATAAATAAAAACCATCACTAGCAATATCGTTGGAAGCCGAAGCAAACGCGGCAACCCAAAATATCGCCAAAGACATTATGAAAAATCCGTTTTGCGGAATCGTAAATCCGACGGCTAAAAACGCGAGGGAAATCAGCAATTGCATTGATAAAAACCATTTTCTTTTAGTTCCGTTCAATTCGATAAACGGACTCCAAAGCGGTTTTATAACCCACGGCAGATATAATAAACTGGTATAGACACCGATATCTTCGTTAGAAATTCCGAGGTTTTTGTACATAATAACCGAAACTGAAATAATAACGGCATATGGTAAACCAGATGCAAAATTAAGAAGCGGAATCCAGAACCATGGTTTATTATCTGTTTTCATTTGGCTGCGCAGGAGTATAGGTTTTAAATGTCTTTTTTAAGTCGATCGTAGTTGGGGTACTTTCGTTTGCAAAATAATCAATAAAAGTTACAGCGCAAGCTTTATACTGATTCATTTTTTGTGCAAGCACCGAAAATGTAAATTCGTTATCAATATCGCGCACTCTTACTTTTTCAATAATCTGGGTAGCGTCGTTTGTGTTGATTTTTGAAATATGATCTGCACCGTAAACTACCATATAACGCACTTTTGTATTCAGCGGCGATTTGATTGTAAAGGTGTAAAACGAACTGTCTTTTACAAATTCGTTTACGGTCGGAATATCAATTACAATTCGTTTTAAATTCGGAACTGCAGGCGGAAGCGCCGGATATTTATATTGATTATCGGCCAAAAGACGAACCACATCAAAGTTTTTGTTGATAAACCATTTAGCGCTGAAATAAGCACTTCCGCCTACTTTTTTAAAGCTTCGGGCATAATCAACCTGAGTAGGAATTTCGGTAGCAAAATTCCAGCTTTTATCGCCATCGCCTCTAATTTTGTATGAAGCGTGACCAATATAAACCGCAGTATTATTAGAGTTTTCAGACCACCATTTTACCAATTTAGAATAAGAAGCTCTCGGGTTATTCATACTCCAATACAATTGAGGCATGATGTAATCAATCCATTTTTGGTCCATCCACAAAACAGGATCGGCGTACAAATCGTCATAATTTGCTGTCGATTGTGTTTCTGAACCTTTTGGATCTACCGATTTGTTTCTCCAAACTCCAAACGGACTGATTCCGAATTGTACCCACGGTTTGCTGGCTTTTATTGTCGTAGAAATCGTGTGTACAAAATTGCTCACATTCGCTCGGCGCCAATCGGCAAGACTTAAACCGGCTCCGTATTTTTTGAAAGATGCTGTATCGTTAAATACTTTTCCGGGAACGGCATACGGATAAAAATAATCATCAAAATGTATGGCATCGATATCGTATTTATCGACAACTTCTTTTACGACTTTGGTTAAATGCGTCTGAACTTCCGGCAAAGCAGGATCGTAATAATATTTTCCGCCGTATTCAATCATCCATTCCGGATGTTTAAATAAGTCGTGATTTGGGCTTAAAAGATTTTTATTTAAATCGAAAGTCGCGCGATACGGATTCAGCCAGGCGTGAAATTCAAAACCTCTAACGTGTGCTTCTTCAATCATCCAAGCCAATGCATCGTAATACGGATTTGGAGTTACACCTTCTTTTCCGGTCAGAAAACGTGACCAAGGCGCCAATTCAGACGGGTAAAAAGCATCGCCAACGCTTCGAACTTGTACAATTACGGCATTGAAGTTTAGTTTTTTGTAAGTATCTAAAATCTCGATATAATCAGCTTTTTCTTTCTCAACGTTGTCTATGCTTGCTTTTGGCCAGTCAATATTAACAACAGTTGCAATCCAGACTCCTCTAAATTCGTTTTTTGGGTACATGGTTCTTTCCTGCGCATTAGAATTTAATGTCAAGAAAAATATAAATAGGAGAGAGAATATTACGTACTGATTTTTATGCATTTCAATGTTTTTTAACAAAAACCAAAAATAGTTTTTTTAGCTGATTATAATAAATATTTAAAGAATTATAATTTGAACGGTAATTCTTAGGATTTCATATAAAGTTAAGTTTTTATTTTTTGTCGCAGATTAGACTAATTTACATAGATTTTATTTGATATTCTTTGGCTAAAATTTTTCTCTCGCAGATTTGGCTGATATTGCAGATTTTATTGCGGTGAAAAAATCACTGCAGATTTTTATAAATAAAGCAAAAATAAATCTGCTTAATCTGCCAAATCTGCGAGAACAAAAAAATATTTCACGCAGATTTAAAAAGATTTAAGCAGATAAGCGCAGATTATTATAAATATAGCAAAAATAAATCCGCTCAATCTGCCAAATCTGCGAGAACAAAAAAATATTTCACGCAGATTTAAAAAAAAATTAAGCAGATAAGCACAGATTATTTAAAAAAATCAATTAAATCTGCTTTAATCTGTCAAATCTGCGTGAAATAAAACCCTTTTAATCAGGAAACGAAATTTTCCCCATTGTCACAGACGGAATTTTACTGTTTCCGAAATTGTAATTTCCTCCAGCCACAGTTTCGTTGGCCAAAATGGCAAATAAAACCGCTTCTTTAGCATCGCTCAAAATTCCAAGATCGTCGCTGGTGTGAAACTCGCACGGCAGTAATTCCTTTAACCATTTTACCAACAACGGATTATTCGTTCCGCCTCCCGACATATAAATATGAAAATCTTCGGGCGCTATATTCGTATTATTTATGGTAAAAAGAATTCCTTCGGCAATAGTTTCGGCACTCAGGCGTGTAAGAGTCGCAAGCAAATCTGATGCCGAAATGTTTTGCAAACCTGTTTTTGAAAGCGCTTTTTGTACAAATTCAAAATTAAAAACTTCCTGACCAATCGATTTTGGGAAACTTTTCTGGAAGAACGCATCTTTTTTTAGTTCTGCTAAAAGCGTTTGATTTACCGTACCGCTTTGCGCAATTTCAGCATCTTTATCATAACTTTTTTCGGGGAAATAATGTTTGGTGTAAATATCAATTAAGGTATTTGCCGTTCCGGTATCGGTAACAAAAACGTCTTCGGCGTTTAGAGAAGCGGGGAGATAGGTATAATTGGCAATTCCGCCCATGTTGAGCATAATTCGGTTTTCGTCTTTTTTGCCAAACAAAATATAATCTCCGTACACGGCCAGAGGCGCGCCTTCGCCACCCGCAGCGACATGTTTCTGTCTGAAATCAGAAAGTGTAATGATTCCGGTTTTGACCGCAATATGATCGCCATCGCCAATTTGCAAAGTCGCATTCGGAAATTTTTCCTGCTGATGCAAAAACTTAGGCGCATGCAAAACCGTTTGTCCGTGCGAAGCGATTAAGTCGACTTCGTGTGCGGGAATATTCCATTTCTGCAAAAGATCGTTTACCAACCCCGCATGCAAAAGCGCAATCCATTCGTTGAGCAAAACCAAATGCTGAAAATCGATTGTTTTTTGAGCAAAAACTTTACGGATTTCGGTTTTAATTTCTTCCGAATAACTAATAGTTTCAAACTCCGCAATTTTTACCTGAGTTGTTTCGCCACTTCCAGAAATTTCGCAAAGCGCCACATCAAGCCCGTCAAGCGAAGTTCCAGACATTAAACCGATTATTTTTCGGGTTTGTTTTTGGGAGATTTGGTAGAGGGTTGATATGTTTTTGTTCATTTTTTTTGAAGTGGTTTGTTTTTGATATAAATGTAGTAAATAATGAATATTTGTTATTTTGAAATCTTTCTGTTAAATAAACAGGTATAATTACGTGGTTGTACAGATTATCTAATTTATATTTTTGGAAATTATGGTTTTGCGTAAAATAGTATAATTTATACTTTTTAGCTTTGGTTTGTTTTTTTATTTAGAAAAAAAATAAATATTATTTAATTATAATTTTAAAATAACTTAATATGGATAAAAATGCCGTTGTAGATACTATTTATTATTTAGACGAAGAAAGAAAAAAACTTTGGGAAAGACTAAATTATTTAGAAAATGAAATTGAAAAAAAGACTTCCGATTTTGAGAAAGATGCTAAGCAGTCTTCTAGAAAAGCCTCAGAATTTAGAAATAAAAGTAATGAAGCAAAAGATTTAGCTATTCAATATGCTGAAATTTCTGCTGAAAAAATGCGAGAAGCTAAAACTTGCCTAACAAATATTAAATCCATTGAAACTAGATCAGAAAGTAGTTTTCAAAAAATTGATAAATTTAGTATTGATTTAGATTCTCGCTCAAAAAAAATCAATGAGAATCTTATTGCTTTAGAAGAAAATTTTCAAGAAAATGAATCGTTTATTGAAAAACTTGAAACACTTGAAGGTCATTTTGAAAATGGAGAGGTGATAAGTGGTAAGATAGAAACGTTGCAAAAATCTATTCAATCTAAGAAAAGAGATATTGACACTTTATATCGAGACCTATTTGGTTATGTTGAGACTGAAACAAATGAAGAAGGTGTAGAGATTGAGACAAAAGTAGAAGGATTAAAAGATCAGATTCAAAGTACATATGAATCATTAGAAGAAGATTTTGCTAATCTTGAAAAAGATATTTCACTGATAAGACGTGACACAATGGAAGGCTATAATAATTTTATTAAAGAAAAAGAAGCAAATTATCAGAAAATTGAAAAGAAATGGAATAGTGATTATAATTCTGTTTTAAATAAAATAAATAAACTTCTTCCTAATGCTTTAACTACAGGATTATCATTTGCATATTCTGAAAAGAAAGATAGAGAAATTGAAGACAGTAAAAAATTCGCCATTACTTTTAGAATTGCCGCTTTAGGTTTAGCTGGGGTTTCTTTAATTCCTTTTTGTTTAAGTATCTTTTTTATTTTTGAGAAAAAGACCTTAATTGAGGTTCTAGAATATAGTCCTAGATTTGTGCTTGCTATTATACCATTATACATACCGGTTTTATGGATTGCTTATTCTGCAAATAAAAAACTAAATCTTTCAAAAAGACTTATTGAAGAATATACGCATAAGGAAGTATTGAGTAAGACATTTGAAGGTCTGTCACATCAAATTAACTCAATCGATGACGAGGAACTATCAAATGATTTGAAAATAAAATTGCTCTATAATATTTTAAGTGTTAGTTCTGAAAACCCAGGAAAATTAATTTCAGATTATAATAAATCGGATCATCCTTTGATGGATGCTCTTGAAAAAAGTGCTAATTTATCAGACGCAGTTGAAAAGTTAGAAAAAATCCCAGGTCTTTCAAAAATTGCAAGAATTTTAGATAATAAATCTAAAAAAATATTAAAAGAACAGGCTGATAAAGTTGATGCTACATTAGGCGAAATTGTTGAAGAAACTCTTGAAAATGAATAGGTATGTCTAAAATTTCTGTAAATTACGAAAAATCATTTGATAAACTTATAGAGAAACTCCAACTTCTTTTGAAAAATGAGGATGGGCATCTTACTTGCATTAACAATATGGGGAATTTTAATGTAAATTCTCCGATTGGAGTTTTTAAAGGAACTTATGTTTATAAAAACAATATAATTTCAATAAATCTTGATAAAAAACCATTTTTTATTAGTACAAGATTAATTGAAAATGAAGTAAAGAAATATTTATTAGAAAACTAATAATAAAAAATTATGACGACTGAAATTATTATTGGATCAATAGGACTCGTAATAGCGATTATCACTTTTGTACAAAGTCAAAAACCGCAAGAAATTAAATTTATTGAGCCAAAAGAGGAAATGGATAACCTCAAAATAAATTTTAAAGTAAATCAAAAAACTTCTTTGGAAGTTCAAGATTTATTGGAAAAATATATTGAAAAAAATAATTGCTCTAATCAATTGTTTTTTCAGAATTTGACTTTTGCGAAATATTTAGAATTTATTAAAAGTAATTATGAGGAATGTTTGTCAGAAACTATATATCAAAGAACACTTTCTAACGAAATTTACACAAGACCAATTATTGAGAGTATGACAAGTTCTTTACAAAATCAATATAATAATTTATTGCTTGTAAAGAATTACATTAAGTCTCTAGGTTAAAATATTAAAAAGTAAGTTAATTCTTTCTTTTTGTAAAAAAGTATTATCTTTACTTCGCAAAACAATCAAAGGAGAAATCCTAAACTTTTTTAAAATAAAAATAAGCGAATACCTCGCCACGGTGAAGGAACGGGAAACTGTCCTAAATCATTCCTTTGAATGTTTTGCACACCTAAAGCGAGGTATTTGTGTATCTAACATTTTCTATTATGCAAAAAGAAAATCAAAAAACATCACATCACGATGTTATGCCCTCCGTGGCCAATTTCGTTTCAGACCTTTGGTTTGAGGGCGATTTTAAAGAACAGCCTTTGTACCTACAGGAAATTTTTGAGTTAATGCTCACAACAGAATTTGGCGACGATCGGGATTTAAGACTCAAAATGCTAAGCTGTTTAAGAACCAGCAGAAATCTGGCAGAAACTTTGTCTGCGTTTTCAGATAAACAGATTCTTAAGGCTTGTAGTAATGTTGTGGTTGCTAAAGCTGTTTAAGGTTTGTTTTTAGAATATTATTTAAAGCTTCGCGATTGCGGAGCTTTTTTTGTGTTTTGAATCCGCAATTTTGTCATTTCGACTGAAAGGAGAAATCGCACTCATAACCACAAAGATTGTCGCCAATTGTTACGGAATTTCTAGTGTGATTTACTTCGTCTGTTCGCTATCGCTCGAGTCTCCTCCGTCGAAATGACAAACTGTGTGGATTCTTTGTCGAGTTTCTAGTGAGATTGCTTCGTTCCTCGCAATGACAAGATTGGGGAAATACCTAAATAAAATTCTAATTTTTTATCCCTAAGTTTCCAAGCCAAATTCTGAATTGTTTTGTATGTTCGTTTCTTTAAATCTCAATTATTTAATACTGTATGAAATCAACATCGGCTTATATTTTTCATTTTTTGTATTGGGTTTGGTTTATCTATTTTTTCGTTTATATCGTAAATGAGATTTATACGCTTAGCCAAATCTTAATAGGTGAAAGAATACTTTTTATGCTGATTTCTACTTTAGGTTTATTTTTTGTGGGACTTTTTCTTTTCTTATTTACGCTCACTCTTGAAATTTCGAGCGAGTTAAATAAGCGTTTACGATCTGGTTCTCTTGTTTTGTGTGTGATTTTGCTTGTTGTATTTTTTGTTGTTTTCAGAGGCAATAGCGATTTGAGATTGTAGTTTGTTCAGGAAATTTTTGTGCCTTAGCGTCTTCGTGGCAAAAAGGAATAAAAAAACTTAGAACCTTAGGGCCTCAGTACCTCAGAACCTCAAAAAAAACCTATTTTTGTAACTCAGAATAAAAAAGAATATAATGTCAATACAAGAGGAGTTACAGCAATTATCGGCATCATTAGAAGGAACACTTTTATACGATGAACTTCATAAAACGCTTTATTCGACCGATGCTTCGGTGTACAGAATAAAACCAAAAGCGGTAGCAGTACCCAAAACTATTGAAGATATTGCAAAACTGATCCGGTTTGCGGCGCGTCACGAGATTTCGGTTACGCCGAGAACTGCGGGAACTTCTTTGGCGGGACAAGCGGTTGGCGACGGACTTGTAATTGATGTTTCTAAAAACTTTACTAAGATTCTGGATTTTGATCCGATTAAAAAAACGGTTATGGTGCAGCCGGGCGTTATTCGCGACGAACTGAATTTATTCTTAAAACCCCACGGTGTATTTTTTGCACCCATTACTTCGACTTCTAACCGCGCTATGATTGGCGGAATGGTTGGAAATAATTCTTCTGGAACAACTTCGATTCGATACGGCGTTACGCGCGATAAAATTGTAGAACTAAAAGGAATTTTGAGCGACGGTTCTGAGGTTGTTTTTAAAGATTTGACTTCGGCTGAATTTATCGAAAAAACAAAAGGTGACACTTTAGAAAATAAAATATACAAAACGATTTACGATGAGCTTTCAGTTGAAGCGACTCAGAAAGAAATCATAAAAGAGTTTCCGAAACCTGAAATCCATCGTAGAAATACAGGTTATGCGGTTGATATTCTCTTAAAATCAGAATTATTTGGCGGAACAGAACCTACCATAAATCTTGGAAAACTGCTTTGCGGGAGCGAAGGAACTTTAGTTTTTACGACCGAAGCAACTTTAAAAGTAGACGATTTACCGCCGGCTCATAATATTATGGTTGTGGCGCATTATCATACGATTCAGGAATCTTTAGAATCGGTTGTGATAGCTATGAAACATCATTTGTACACTTGCGAAATGATTGACGACACGATTTTGGATTGTACGAAAACCAATCGCGAACACGTAAAAAATCGTTTCTTTTTAGTTGGAGAACCTAAAGCAATTATGATGTTTGAAGTGGCTTCGCATTCTTTAGAAGATGCAGAAAAACAAGCCGATGCTTTAATTGCTGATTTAGAGAAACATAATTTTGGTTACGCCAGCGTAAAGATTTACGGTGCTGATATTGATAAAGCAAACGAACTCAGAAAAGCCGGACTTGGACTTCTTGGAAGTATCGTTGGCGATAACAAAGCTGCCGATTCTATTGAAGATACAGCGGTTGAAGTAAATGATTTACCAGAATATATTGCAGAATTTTCGGCAATGATGCTGCGTCACGGTCAGGAAGCGATTTATTATGCGCATGCCGGAGCGGGAGAACTGCATTTGCGTCCGGTTTTGAATTTGAAGAAAACCGAAGATTTAAAATTATTTAGAACCATTGCGACCGATGTTGCGCATTTGGTAAAAAAATATAGAGGTTCATTAAGCGGTGAACACGGCGATGGAATCGTACGCGGGGAGTTTATTCCGTTCATGATTGGCGAGAAAAATTACGATTTGCTGAAACGTATTAAACTTGCTTTTGATCCTAATTCTGTTTTGAATGTCGGCAAGATTGTCAACGCATGGAAAATGGACGAGAATCATCGTGTGATTTCGGGAAGAGTAGAACCGGATATTAAAACGTTTCAAGATTTCTCAGACAGTTTAGGAATTTTGCGTGCGGCCGAAAAATGCAACGGTTCGGGAGATTGCAGAAAATTGCCATCGGCAGGAGGAGCGATGTGTCCGAGTTATCGTGCTACAAAAAACGAAAAAGAAACGACACGTGCCAGAGCAAATGCTTTACGCGAATATTTGACGTATTCTGAAAAAGAAAATAAATTTGACCAGAAAGAACTTTACGAAGTTTTTGAGTTGTGTGTAAGCTGTAAAGCCTGCGCAAGCGAATGTCCGAGTAATGTGGATGTTGCGACTTTAAAAGCCGAATTTTTATACCAATACCAAAAAGCAAACGGATTTTCGACCCGAAATAAGATTTTTGCCAATAACGCAAAACTCAATAAAATGGGAAGCAAATTCCCGTCGATAACCAATTTCATTTCGAATCAGTCTTTCGTTAAAAAAACAATGGGAATCGCGCCGGAAAGACAAGTGCCGCTTTTGGCGAAAAAGACTTTTAAGAAATGGTACGCGAATCAAAAACCAAAAAACACAGATTTTTACAACGGAAAAGTGTATTTGTTTAACGATGAATTCACTAATTATTACGATGTAAATATCGGAATCGATGCTTTTGAATTATTGACGAAATTAGGTTACGAAGTTCTAATTGTAGATCATGAAGAAAGCGGAAGAACGTATCTTTCGAAAGGATTTTTGGAAGAAGCCAAGAAAATTGCCAATCATAATGTTACCGTTTTCAAAGATATCATTTCAGGAAATACACCTTTAATCGGAATTGAACCTTCGGCAATTCTAACTTTTAGAGATGAATATTTACGCCTTGCGGATGATAAGGAAAACGCAGAAAAATTATCCCGAAATGCTTTTACAATCGAAGAATTTTTCAAAAAAGAAATCATCGACGGAAAAATAACGCCAGATTCATTTTCTGAAGAAAAGAAAGAAATTAAAATTCACGGACATTGTCATCAGAAATCATTAAGTTCTGTTGAAGCGACTTTCGCGATGCTGAATATTCCTAAAAATAATACGGTTACAATTTATAATTCCGGCTGTTGCGGCATGGCGGGATCTTTTGGTTACGAAAAAGAACATTATAATGTAAGTATGCAAATGGGAGAAGATACGCTTTTCCCAAAAGTACGTGCCACCGCCGAAAACGTAAAAATAGCCGCTGCAGGAACTTCATGCCGTCACCAAATTTATGACGGAACGAAGAGAGAAGCACAGCATCCGGTTACGATTTTGAGAAGTTGTCTAAAGTGATTTAACCACAAAATTCGCAAGGATTTTTTGTTTCACGCAGATTTGGCAGATTTAGCGGATTTTGGAAATAAAAAAAAATCTGCTCAATCTGCCAAATCTGCGAGAGAAAAAATATATAGCACTCTGATAGTTATTGGGAGCGAAAAAATAAATTCGAGAAATTAGTGTAATTCGTGGCAAAAAAAAATCGCAGCTAAAACAAAATCGTTTTATATATTTGAAATCAAGATAATTTTTGCATTATTTGCAAAATAAAAGCTTAAAGACTAAATTAAATTAATTTTAACCGCAAACCAATATATGGCATTTTCAAGTTTATTCCGAAAAAAGACGGTACAAGATATATTAAGACAAGTAGCAAAAAACGAAGCCGACGGTCATGAGGCGCTTGGAAAGCATTTAACGACTAGAGATTTAACCGCTTTTGGAATTGCAGCAATTGTTGGTGCCGGTATTTTTAGTACCATCGGAAAAGCAAGTGCAGACGGAGGTCCGGCAGTTATTTTCTTGTTTTTATTTACAGCATTAGCGTGTAGTTTTGCGGCTTTTGCTTACGCCGAATTTGCTTCGATGGTTCCAGTTTCAGGAAGTGCTTATACATATTCTTATGTTGCTTTTGGAGAGATCATTGCCTGGATTATTGGCTGGGCTTTAATTATGGAATACGCCGTCGGGAATATAACGGTCGCGATATCTTGGAGTGATTATTTTACAGGACTGCTCCAGAGTGGCGGCATTCATCTCCCGCAATGGATTCAGATGGATTATCTAACAGCGTCAAACGGTTATGCAGATGCCGAAGCGTTAATCAGAAGCGGAAAATCTTTCGAAAATCTTAGCGTTGCATTACAAGCTGCTCATACGGCCTGGACAACAGCGCCAACTATAGGATCATTTCATTTTGTTGCCGATTTACCAGCTTTATTTATCATTATTTTGATTACGGCTTTGGTTTACAGAGGAATGAAAGAATCTCGTAATGCGAGTAACTTAATGGTTGTGGTAAAACTTTGTATCGTTCTTTTGGTAATTGCAGTTGGTGTTTTTTATGTAGATACAGCCAATTGGGATCCGTTTGCACCAAATGGAGTAAGTGGTGTTCTTAAAGGAGTTTCAGCAGTTTTCTTTGCTTATATTGGTTTTGACGCCATTTCTACAACAGCAGAAGAATGTAAAAACCCACAACGCGATTTACCTCGTGGTATGATGTGGGCCATTATTATTTGTACTATTTTATATATTGCCATTGCCTTGGTTTTAACCGGAATGGTGCGTTATAACGAATTAAATGTTGGAGATCCTTTAGCATTTGTTTTCGAAAAATTAAACCTAAAATGGATGTCAGGAATTATCGCCGTAAGTGCCGTAATTGCTATGGCGAGCGTTTTATTGGTTTTCCAGATGGGACAACCTCGTATCTGGATGAGTATGAGCCGTGACGGTTTATTGCCAAAGAAATTCTCTACAGTTCACCCAAAATTCAAAACGCCATCTTTTGCTACAATCGTAACCGGATTTGTGGTTGCTATTCCGGCTTTGTTTTTAAATCTTACTATGGTAACTGATTTATGCAGTATAGGAACTTTATTTGCCTTCGTTTTAGTTTGTGCCGGAGTTTTGGTTTTACAGAACAAACCAGAAATTCCACGCGGAAAATTCAAAACGCCTTATATCAATTCAAAATATATTCTTCCGGTTTTAATGATCGCCGGAATTTATTATGCATTTGCTTTCAACAACAAAGCTACAATGGCTTTTATTAATAATGAAGCGCAAACTTTTGATGCAACAACAATTGTAACTTCTTTAGATAAAACAGATTCTGATAAAGTTTTTAATTATTTAAAAAGTATTGACGTTAGTAACAAAACTGCCGAAACATCAGATTTAGAGCATTTATTAAGTCAATATCAAGACGACGAAGTAAAATATGCAGAAGTTGTAAAAGGACTTCCTATTAGTGATTCCTTAAAATACGAAACAGGTTTTAGCTTATTCAAACACAAAATTCCAATGTGGATTTTCTTGTTTGTTTTGGTTGGATTAGCGGTTTGGTCATTCAGACAAAATTTATCTTTGATTCCGCTTTTAGGATTAATCTGCTGTCTGTATATGATGGCCGAATTAAGCGTTTGGAACTGGATTTATTTTACAATCTGGTTGCTTATCGGACTTTTGATTTACTTTACTTATAGTAGAAAAAATAGTAAGCTTAATGCTCAGGTTATAAGTTAAGAGTTATAAATTATAAATAAAAAAGCCGTTCTGAAATTAATCTTAGAACGGCTTTTTTATTTTTTGCTTCCCGCAGATTTTGCAGATTAAGGAGATTTCTTTGTTAATTAAATGATCTGCCTAATCTGCTAAATCTGCGAGAAAAAAAGTTTAGCCTTCGACAAATAATCTACAAAACCCCAAGCTCAACCATACAAGTCTTCATCATTTCGTAAGTACGCTCAATATCATTATCCAATCCAATAGAAAAACGAATCAAACCATCTGTCAATCCCATTTCGTGTTGTTCTTCTAACGGAATCTCACTAGATGTAGAAGTTCCCGGCGCGCTGAATAGTGTTTTATAAAAACCTAAACTTACCGCCAGATAACCAAGATTTCTGGTTTGCATTAGCTCCATTAATTCATTCGCTTTCGCTAAAGTGCCAACATCGATTGTCATCATGCCGCCAAAACCATATTCCGGATTAATCATCGTTTTGTACAATTCATGACTTGGGTGACTTTTTAATCCGGGATAAACTGTTTTTAAACCGTCATTTTCAAATTTAGTGGCTAAGTATGCGGCATTATAACTGTGCTGTTTAATTCTGATATGAAGCGTACGAAGATTTTTCATTACACTTGCAGAACGCAAACTGTCCATAGTTGGCCCTAAAAGCATACTTGCGCCAGAATTGACATTTTTCAGTGCATTAATAAATTCCTTAGAAGCACAAGTCACGCCGCCAACCGTGTCGCTGCTTCCGTTAATATATTTCGTCAAGGAATGAATTACAATATCTGCCCCCAATTTTGCCGGAGAAACCGATAAAGGCGAAAATGTATTATCTACAACCAATTTCAGATTGTGTTTTTTGGCAATTTTAGCCAAACCAGTAATATCTGCAACTTCTAAAAGCGGATTACTTACTGTTTCACAATACAAAACTTTGGTTTTAGAAGTAATTGCTTTTTCTACAACATCTAATTTTGTGATGTCAACAAAACTTGTTTCAATTCCGAAACGTGGTGTAAAGTTTTTAAGGAAAGCATAAGTACCTCCATAAATCGTTCTGCTCGAAACAATGTGATCGCCCGCACCACATAACTGCAGTAGAGTAGGCGTAATCGCTCCCATTCCCGAAGCCGAAACATTTGCTGTTTCCGTGCCTTCCATCGCCGCCAAAGCCTGGTCTAAATACAAATTACTCGGCGAAGAATGGCGCGAATACAAATAACAGCCTTCCATGTTGCCTTCAAAAGTATCAAACATGGTTTTTGCCGATAAAAAAGTGTAAGTAGAAGAATCTGAAATCGACGGATTTACACCGCCAAATTCACCGAAATATTGTAAATCCTGGATTTTGTCTGCTGGGTTGAAGTTTTTCATTTTTTGTCATTGCGAGGAACGAAGCAATCTCATCCTCTGATTAATATTGTTTTTTTGTTTCAGGTTTCAAGTTTCAGGTTGTTGTAACTTGAAACCTGAAACCTGAAACTATTTTTTTTAAGAACATTTATTTTTAAAATAAATTCCATTCAAAATACGATCTATTTAGAAAATTAATCAATAAGTGAAGATAAAATTAGATTTTTAAACTATTAAAGTTAAATTATGTTGATTTTTAATCTAAATTTGATGATGAAAATCCAGTTTAGTAGATTTTCTTTCATTTGATAACAAACCAAATACCAAACTGAGGATGAGATTGCTTCGTTCCTCGCAATGACAATAAAAAATGACTTTAGACGCGATAGATAAAAAACTCCTGGTTTTACTTCAAACCGATAGTAAAAAGACAAACAAAGAGTTATCTCTAAAACTGAATCTTTCGGTAACTGCGGTTTATGAAAGAATCAAAAAATTAGAGCGCGAGGGAATTATCAAAAACTACGTTGCATTGGTAGATAAATCTAAAATCGAAAAAGGATTTGTTGTTTTCTGCCATTTAAAATTGATTCAGCACACCAAAGAATTTTTAACGAAATTCGAAAGTGAAGTAATCAAACTCCCAGAAGTTTTAGAATGTCATCACGTAAGCGGTGATTACGATTATATTCTGAAAGTTCTCGTAAAAGATATGGAAGCTTACAGGGAATTTTTGGTAACTAAATTAACTTCATTACAACATATTGGAAGTACTCAAAGTATGTTTATGATTAGTGAGGTGAAGAATTCTACGGTGATTGCTTTTTGAGAGACTCAAAGGTTCAGAGGGACAAATCTCACTCGTAACCACAAAGATTGTCGATTTTTATTACGGAGCTACTAGTGCGATTTCTCCTTTCAGTCGAAATGACAACTTTGATGAAAAAACTTTGCGTCTTAGCGCCTTTGCGAGCAAAAAATAAAGTTCTTAACACAATCCAAAACTTAAAAATCTTAAATTTGATTCCAAATGCAAGTAAAATGCAAGCAAAATGGAAGTAAAAGAATTAAGGCGCAAGCTGATAAAAGATTTTGGAAAATTCATTGAAGACGATTCTAAATTAGAGCTTTTAGAAAGTGTTTTTGATGCCATAAATCATGATGAAAAAGAGTCAACAGTTTCTGATTCTCATTATAACATAGTTGCAGAAGAAAGAGAAAAATACTTGTCTGGAGAAGTTGAAGCAAGTTCGTGGGAGGAAGCAGAAAAACGTTTGAATACCAAATATGGTTTTTAAGATTAAAATTTTACCATTAGCTGAAAAAGAGATTGATGAGTCTATTGAATTTTACGAAAACAGAAGTAAAGGTTTAGGGAAGCAATTTCTAAATTATATGAAATCTTATCTTAAGGTTTTAAAGACAAATCCAGAATTATTCGAAATTAAAAAAGCGCCAGGTTACCGTGAAATGACTTTGGTTAAATTTCCATTTGTTATTATTTATGAAATTATTGAAAGTGAAATAATTATTTATTCAGTGTTTCATACTTCAAGAAATCCTGAAAAGAAACCTTTACTTAAAACTTTAATAAAAAAGTAATGCAAGAATGGACACCAATATCTTTACAAGAACTTAATAATGAAATTGTAAGTACAGAAAAAGGCCTTACTGATGAATTGAAAAATTTCTGGGATTTAATTAAAATTGATCCAATAAAATGGGAAGAAAAAGAATATGGGGAAATGGGAGGTGGTTTTTGGGTTGTAGCTATTTTTGGATCTCAAATAATTTGGTATAATGATATTGAAGAGGGGTTTAATGTTTCAGATTATAGTATAACTGGAGAAATTGAAGACTATTGTTGTAATCAAGATGAACTTCTTTGGGTAATTACCAGATTATTTAACTTTATAAAATCTGGGAAAGAAATTTTTGGCAGAAGAGGTGGACCACAAAGTATGATGTTGGATTAAAAAACTTTGCGTCTTTGTGAGCAAAAAGTACATGATTAGAGAAAAAACTTAGCGAACCTTGCGTAACTCTTAGTGCTCTTTGCGGTAAAAACCCACACCCCAAATTTCACACAAAAAACATTCAGATTTAAACTTCAAACAAAACTTAATTCCTTAATTTTGTAACCGCTAAAAATAAAAACAAATACTATGAGTTCATTTGACGTAGTCATTATAGGTTCAGGTCCTGGAGGATATGTTTCAGCAATTCGTTGCGCACAATTAGGTTTCAAAACAGCAATAGTAGAAAAATACACCTCTTTAGGAGGAACTTGCCTTAACGTAGGTTGTATTCCATCAAAAGCAATGTTGGCTTCTTCACACCATTATTCGGAAATTGCACATTTTGCAGATCACGGAATCGAAGTTTCTGGTGATGTAAAAATCAATTTAGAGAAAATGGTTGCTCGTAAACAAGCAGTTGTAGATCAAACCGTAGGTGGAATCAACTACTTAATGGACAAAAATAAAATCACGGTTTTTAATGGTTTAGGTTCTTTCGTTGACGCAACGCACATTACAGTTGTAAAAGCTGACGGAACATCAGAAACTATCGAAACAAAATATGCAGTAATTGCAACAGGTTCAAAACCATCATCTTTACCATTCATCAAAATTGATAAAGAAAGAATCATCACTTCTACAGAAGCTTTAGCTTTAAAAGAAGTTCCAAAGCACTTGGTAATTATTGGAGGAGGAGTTATCGGAATCGAACTAGGACAAGTTTATTTACGTCTTGGTGCTCAGGTTTCTGTAGTAGAATTCATGGATAGAATTATTCCAGGAATGGACAGTTCATTGTCTAAAGAATTAACTAAAGTGTTGAAAAAACAAGGAATGAAATTCTACGTTTCTCACAAAGTAAAATCAGTAGAAAGAAACGGCGATGCTGTAACAGTTCAAGCTGAAAACGCAAAAGGAGAAACAATCACTCTTGAAGGAGATTATTCATTAGTTTCTGTTGGTCGTCGTCCGTACACAGACGGATTAAACGCTGACAAAGCGGGAGTAAAAATTTCTGATAGAGGACAAGTTGAGGTAAACGATCATTTACAAACTAGCGTTCCAAATATCTATGCAATCGGAGATGTTGTTCGTGGTGCAATGTTAGCACACAAAGCGGAAGAAGAAGGAACTATGGTTGCTGAAATCTTAGCAGGTCAAAAACCACATATCGATTATAACTTGATTCCTGGTGTAGTTTACACTTGGCCAGAAGTTGCTGCAGTTGGACAAACTGAAGAGCAATTAAAAGCAGCAGGAATTGCTTATAAATCTGGAAGTTTTCCATTTAAAGCTTTAGGTCGTGCAAGAGCAAGTGCTGATTTAGATGGATTTGTAAAAATCTTAGCTGACGAAAAAACAGACGAAGTTTTAGGAGTTCACATGATTGGAGCACGTACAGCAGATTTAATTGCTGAAGCAGTTACTGCAATGGAATTTAAAGCTTCTGCTGAAGATATTTCAAGAATGAGCCACGCGCACCCAACTTTCGCGGAAGCGGTAAAAGAAGCAGCTTTGGCAGCAACAGAAAACAGAGCAATACACGTATAATATTTACGTAAAATATATTTTAGAAACCGTCAGGGTTTTTTCTGACGGTTTTTTTGTTTTATAACAGATTGATTCCTAACTTTATAATATAAGAATCAGAGATAATTCTGTAAAATATTTTATGAATTCTGATGGTAACTTTATAACTCTATAAAAAAGTATCATCATGAAAAATAAATATATAGCTCCAATCTTACTCGGGGCAGGAATTGCTTTAGTACTTTATTCTTGCGGATCTACAATTCCGAAAAATGCTGAGGCTGTCAAAAATTTTGATAAGGCCAAATATCTTGGTAAATGGTACGAAATTGCCAGACTGGATTTTAAGTATGAAAAAGGATTGAATAATGTAACCGCAGAATATTCTTTAAAAGATAACGGCACTATAAAAGTTGATAATAAGGGCTATAACGTCAGAAAAGACAAGTGGGAACAGAGCATCGGGAAAGCTAAATTTGTCAAAAAGGACAACATTGCTATGCTAAAAGTCTCATTTTTTGGTCCTTTTTATGCAGGTTATAATGTTATTGCAATAGATCCAGATTACAAATATGCATTGGTTATCGGCGAAAGCCTAAAATACATGTGGATACTTTCCAGAGAAACCAGTATTCCGGAAAATATAAAAATGGATTACCTAAAAAAAGCACAAGAGATTGGTTACGATACTTCTGAACTTGTTTGGGTAAAACACGACAGAAAATAATAAAAGAAAACCCGATAAATTTTTGAATCTATCGGGTTTATTATTTCGTTCAAATAGGATTTAAGGAGTAAAAACAGTTTTATAATTATCCCAATATCTGTAAATCAAAAATAAATTGGCCAAGAATAGTAATCCGGCTATTGGCAAACCTTCTGGAGCCATAAAATAATTAATAAACAAAATATTGATTGTAATTGGTAAGATCAAAATATTAGCCAATGTTACAAAGCGTCCCGTTATAAAGGCAATACCACAAAGTAATTCTACAGATTTTGCAAGTGGTAAAAGATAAGTAGAGGCCACTAAGCCCATATTAAATGCTTTAAAATTTCCGGTAACTTCTGGTTCTGGGGCAAGCTTAAAGAAAAAGCTGATAGAAGCAAAAAGTAACAAAAGACCAATCAAAACTCGGACAATAATCGTAGCAATTTTCATAATACTTAGGATTTTAAGAGGTTAAAAAAATAATTATGTGCTTGAAATGTTATAATCTGATTTCTCGTATAAAATGAAAATCAATTTTAAACGTCGTTTCTATTGAGAATTTTTCAACCAATACAATCCATATTTAGGATTAATGGAATACTATGTCAAATATAACGAATTTTTTCTTATAAAAATGTTACTTTATTAACAGTTTTTGCTATTTCTTACTGTATTTTTTATATAAAAGAAAGCCTCCTAAACTAATCAATATAAAAGGCCAAAGGTTAAGGAAAAATACAAAAATTGCCTCAAGAATATACCAGCCGCTTTTTAGAGCATCAACAATCTGAATACCCAAATTAGGTTTGTAAGAGTCGCTGTTTTTTTCGCTTGCATTTATTTCCTGTTTAATAGTTTCGTTTTGATATAACTGCAATGTAATTGTGCTGAAATTAATTTGATCCTGCATAGACAAATTATCAATTATAGCGTTGTCATTGGCTTCTTTCTGATTCGCCAAAGTATTTTCGGCTTCCATAACATCATTTATTTTTTTGCCTTTTGTATCAATAGCTTTTTCTACTCTTTTTTCATTTGCTGTATTTCTTTTTTGAGAAAACTGGTTGGCTAATATTTTTAGCGAAACATCATCGGCTTTGATTACTCTAAAATCCAGAAAATCAATTTGTTTGGCAATGGTTTTAATAACCGTATCCAACTGCGTATTAGGTACTCGAATCGTGATATTGTTTTCTACAGAATATTTAGTAGTTTCCAGTGTGCTGTCTTGGCTTATTTTGGTTTTAATTTGTTCTTGTATAGTGCTTTGTAAGTTGGTATAGGTTACAAAACCTCCAAATTTCTGAACAGCATTTTCAATTGCATAAGTTGACTTCGCGACGTTCTTGACTTTAAATCTTAGATCAGCAGTTCTAATAAATTTTTGTTTGCTGTCCTTTTTTTCTACAGCAGCAGAAGAGGAAATTACAGAAGTGCTGTCTGAAGCAGCAGCAGCATAATCTGCGGTTTCTGAACCCGAGGTAGCTTCAGATTTTTTGCAAGAAAATAGTAACGCGATAATTACTAAAGAAGACAAACTTAATTTGGCAATTGTTTTCATAAGTGTTTTTTAAATTGATTAATAAATGTTTTAAATGCTGTAATGTAATTTTTGCTTAATACTATTTTAGATTTGCCTGCAGTGAAAAAATAAAAATGTAAAGCGAACTATTTCTGCTGTACTAAAAAGTGTGCCAAATATTTTTATGGATTCTCTTTATAGACGGATTTTTTTTGTCGTAATTTTGAAGTCTAAAATTTATTCATTTTTGAGAGTTTCAATTCATAAACATATTGCAAATCCAGAGCAGTTTAAACAACAGCTTTTAAGTTGGTCGCAACAATTTCGTGAGGTTGTTTTTTTAGACAGCAATTCCTATCCGCAAGAATACTCAAGTTTTGATTGTCTGCTTGCTGTAGATGCTTTTACTTCAATAAAAACCGATTTTCATAACGCTTTCGACGATTTAAAACAATATCAATCCACCACAAAAGACTGGCTTTTAGGTTATTTGGCATACGATTTAAAAAACAATGTCGAAGATTTAAAATCATCCAATTTTGATGGATTAAATTTCCCGGATTTGTTTTTCTTTCAACCTAAAAAAATATTTTTATTGAAAGAAAATGAACTCGAAATCCAATATTTATTTTTGTGTGATGATGAGGTTGAAGATGATTTTGAAGAAATTATTCAAGCCGATTCTGATGCTTTTCAAACATTAGATAAAATTGAAATTCAACAAAGAATTTCAAAAGAATTTTACATCGAAAAGATAACAAAAATGCTGGAACACATTCACGCAGGTGATATGTACGAAGCCAATTTTTGTATGGAATTTTATGCTGAAAATGCCATTATAAATCCGTTAGAAAAATTTCAGAAACTAAACGAAATTTCACAAGCGCCTTTTTCCGTTTTTTTTAAAAATAACAAACAATTTTTGCTTTCTGCTTCGCCAGAACGTTATTTGAAAAAAGTGGAAGAAACATTGATTTCTCAGCCGATAAAAGGAACTTCAAAACGTTTTTCTGATCTGGTTGAAGACGAAAAATCGAAATCATTTTTAGAAAACGATGCGAAAGAACGTGCAGAAAATATCATGATTACCGATTTGGTCCGCAATGATTTATCGCATACCGCACAAAAAGGTTCTGTTGAAGTTGTAGAACTTTGCAAGATTTATTCGTTTCTGCAAGTGCATCAAATGATTTCGACGATTACTTCAAAATTAGATCCGCAGTATTCTCCGGTTGATGTTTTAAAAACCACTTTTCCAATGGGAAGTATGACAGGAGCGCCAAAAATTTCGGTAATGAAAATCATCGAAAATCTGGAAGAAACTAAGCGAGGCTTGTATAGTGGCGCTGTGGGATATTTTACGCCTTCGGGAGATTTTGATTTTAATGTCGTGATCAGAAGTATTTTATACAATCAGGAAAATCAATACGTTTCTTTTTCTGTCGGAAGCGCCATTACATCACAATCAATTCCAGAAAAAGAATACGAAGAATGTTTATTGAAAGCAAAAGCAATGCATGAAGTTTTACGGTAGTTTTTTAGCCACGAATTACACGAATTGCACTAATTTTTTCTTTTGCCGCAGATTAAAAAGATTTTCACAGATTTTTTAATCATTTTAATCCTTTAAGCTGTGGCAAAAAGCTACTCAATTTATGAGAAAAAATTAGTGCAATTCGTGTAATTAGTGGCTGAAAAAAAAACATAACGCTTAACATTTCATTTAAAAATAGATAAAATTTAATTCTTTACTTTTATAAAATGCTTTTAAATTTTAAAAATCACATTTCGTCCAGATTTTCTTTTTTAGAAAACAAAAAAATATTTCTTGCCGTTAGCGGAGGTTTAGATAGTATGGTTTTACTTCATTTATTAAATCAATTGCCTTATGAAATCGCTGTTTTACATTGCAATTTTCAACTTCGAGGTTTAGAAAGTTTTGGCGATCAGGATTTTATTCAAAATTATTGCGATCAAAATAATATTCCCGTTTTTATAACGCAGTTCGATACTGAAGCTTTCGCGAAAGATTACAAACTTTCTACACAAGTTGCGGCGCGTGAATTGCGTTACAGCTGGTTTTATGAGCTTCTGAAAACTAAAAACTTCGATTATATTCTAACAGCACATCACGCAGATGATAATCTGGAAACTTTTATTATTAACTTAACCAGAGGTACAGGAATTGAAGGTTTAACTGGAATTCCAGAACAAAACGATAAAATTATACGTCCGCTTTTGCCTTTTTCAAGAGAGGAAATCCTGAAATATGCTCAGGAAAATAATATCGAATGGCGCGAAGACAGCAGTAATGCTTCAAACAAATACTTGCGAAATAAAATTCGTCATGATTTGATTCCGATTTTAAAGGAAATCAATCCTAATTTTTTGAATGTTTTTCAGAAAACACAATCGTATTTGCAAGAATCGCAGGAAATGGTTGAAGATGCATCGATTATGATTTATCAGCAAGTGGCAAAAGAAATGGGTGATGATATTCATTTTGATTTAATACAGCTTAAAAAATTACCCAATTATAAATCGTATTTGTACCAATGGTTAAATGAATTTGGTTTTTCGGCATGGAATGATATTTATGATTTGGTTGAAAGTCAGTCTGGTAAACAAGTTTTGTCGGATGATTTTCGATTATTGAAGAACAGAGAAACGTTGATTTTAAGTCCGATTTCAGACTCGAATGAAGACGAGCAATATGAAATTCACGAAAGTGACACAGACGTTAATTTTCCCTTAAATTTAAAGCTTTGTCAAGTAGATGACATTACTATAGATTCAAATAGAGTTATCTTTGTGGACGCTGAAAAAATCCAGTTTCCTTTGGTTTTACGTAAATGGAATGAAGGGGATGTTTTTCTTCCTTTTGGAATGAATGGGAAGTCTAAAAAAGTGAGCAAGCTTTTTAAAGATGAAAAATTATCCTTAATAGAAAAGGAAAAAATATGGATTTTGTGTTCTGATAATCAGATTGTCTGGGTTGTCGGAATGCGTCAGGACGAACGTTTTAAAATAGAAAATACCACAAATAAAATACTTAAAATAGAACTACAATAATGAACTTTACTCAATCTTCTGAAACGATATTATCAAAAAGGGTTTGGAATAAATCCATACTGTTTTTGTTATTTTTCATTTTTGCTTTTGCAAAAGGTAATGCCCAAATTTTAGAACCGGTAAAATGGACGGCTAAAATCGAAAAAAAATCCGGTAACAATGCTGTACTTATTTTTGATGGAACGATTGAAAAAGACTGGCATATGTACTCGCAATTTACTCCAGACGGCGGTCCGCTTGCTTTGGAAATTGCGTTTAAAAATCAAAAAGGAAATTATAATCTGGTTGGAAAAGCAAAGGAAGGAAAAACCAGAACAGCATTTAATGATGTTTTTGGCGTAAACGAAACTTTCTTTGAAGGAAAAGCGCATATCGAGCAGGAAATCACAATTCTGAATCCCAATTTAAAATCGGTTGATGTTGATTTTGATTTTCAGGTTTGTAAAGAAGTTTGCATTAATTCTAATAAAAAATTCTCTATTCCGGTTCCGTCAACTTTCAAAATGGAAGCTCCAACTACAGTTTCTGAAGTAAAAGAAGATGATACGAAAAGAGTTGGTTTGGCTATTGATACAATAAAACCTGTTGCTGTAGATTCTGCTAAAACTGATGTTCATAAAGCTCCGGCAGGAATTTCTGCTGCAGAAGAGGTTCCGGTAAAAGCACCATCAAGAAGCTTATGGTCGATCTTTTTTATTGCGTTTATATCAGGATTTGCAGCGTTGCTAACGCCTTGCGTTTTCCCAATGATTCCAATGACGGTAAGTTTCTTTACAAAACAAAGTAAGAGCAGAGCAAAAGGAATTAGAAATGCAATTTTCTACGGAATTTCTATTATTGCTATTTATGTTATTTTAGGTCTTATTGTAACTAAAATATTTGGTGCAGATGCTCTAAATGCTTTGTCTACTGATGTTTGGTTTAATATAATATTCTTTATAATCTTAGTGATTTTCGCTACTTCATTCTTGGGGGCTTTTGAAATTATGCTTCCAAATTCCTGGGCAAACAAAGCAGATCAACAAGCTGATAAAGGCGGATTAATCGGAATTTTATTCATGGCTTTGGCTTTGGCAATTGTTTCTTTTTCTTGTACAGGGCCAATTGTAGGTACTTTATTGGTTGAAGCAGCTTCAAATGGAGGAATTGCTCCCGTTGTCGGAATGCTTGGGTTTTCGTCTGCATTGGCATTGCCATTTATGTTGTTTGCCATGTTTCCGGGCTGGTTAAATTCATTGCCAAAATCTGGAGGATGGTTGAATACAGTAAAAGTTGTTTTAGGATTTTTAGAATTGGCTTTGGCTTTCAAATTTTTATCAAATGCCGATTTAGTTTTACAATTGCATTTCTTAGAAAGAGAAGTTTTTATCGCGATCTGGATTGCAATTTTCGGAGCGCTGACTTTATATTTATTCGGAAAAATTACACTGCCGCACGATAGTCCGCTGCATCATATTTCGGTTGGAAGATTGTATTTAGGATTGCTTACTTTAGTGTTTACGGTTTATTTAATTCCGGGACTTTGGGGAGCACCTTTAAAATTAATCAGCGCATTCCCGCCGCCACCGCAATATAGTGAAAGTCCGTTTGGAGTAGGAGGATCTGGAAACGGAGCCGTTTCTGCCGAATCGATAAAAGGATTGCCGGAAGGCGCAGAGTTAGGCCCGCACGGAATTATGGTTTTTCATGATTATGAAGATGGTTTAGCGTATGCAAAATCTATCAACAAACCAATTATGCTGGATTTTACAGGTTATGCGTGCGTAAATTGTCGTAAAATGGAAAACAATGTTTGGTCTGAACCAACTATTTTACCAATCTTAAAAAATGATGTTGTTTTGATTTCGCTTTATGTTGATGATAAACGCGAATTGCCGGTAAGCGAGCAATTTGTAACAAAATCTGGAGATAAAATCATCACAGTTGGCGATAAATGGACCGATTTTATGATCTCAAAATATAAAACCAATACACAGCCTCTTTATGTTTTAACTGATTTAGAAGGTAAAAATCTTCACACTGATAAACCAATAATTAGTTATGTAAGTGCAGATGAATATTTAAATTGGTTGAAAGAAGGAATTGCTAATTTTAAATAAGGTTTTTGTTTCAAGTTTCAGGTTTCAAGTTTCAAGTTTCAACTGGAATCTACATTCTAAAATCTAAAATCTACAATAAATAAAAAGCGCTCTAAGTCAAATTTAGAGCGCTTTTTTTATCAAGAACAAATTGTGGGATTAATTTCTTATAAGAATTCTCCGTGTTGAGAAATATCTAAACCAAGTTCTTCTTTCTCTTCTGTAACTCTTAATGGTGTAATTTTGTTTACAATGAAGAATAAAGCGTAAGAACCAACAAAAGCAAAGATTGAAACTACAACTAATGCAGTTAATTGGTTGATGAACAATGTTGGTGTTCCGAAGATTAAACCTTGATTATCACCAACTGCAGGATTAATAGCTTTAGAAGCAAAAACTCCAGTTAACAACATTCCTACCATACCACCAACACCGTGACAAGCAAAAACATCTAATGCGTCATCAATTTTTCCTTTAGGGAATTTGCTTACAACAATATTACTTACAATTGCAGCAAAAGCTCCGATAAAAATAGCGTGAGAGATACTTACAAAACCAGCAGCAGGAGTAATAGCAACAAGACCTACAACAGCTCCAATACAAGCACCAAGAGCAGATAATTTATGTCCTAAGATTTTATCAAGGAAAACCCAAGCCATGGCAGCAGCGGCAGCGGCAACAGTTGTAGTTCCTAAAGCCTGAACAGCCAATCCGTTTGCTCCTAAAGCAGAACCTGCATTAAAACCAAACCATCCGAACCATAATAAACCTGTACCTAATAATACGTAAGTAATTCTTGCAGGGTTAACTTTTTGGATTTTTCTTTTTCCTAAGAACATTGCTCCAGCCAAAGCAGCCCATCCAGCACTCATGTGTACTACTGTTCCTCCGGCGAAATCTAATACTCCCATTTTAAAGAATACTCCATCAGGATGCCATGTCATGTGCGCTAGCGGAGCGTATATAATTAATATAAATAAAACCATAAATAGTAAATAAGCCCAGAAACGAACACGTTCTGCAAACGCACCTGTAATAAGAGCAGGCGTGATGATAGCAAATTTAGCTTGAAATAATGCGAATAACATGAAAGGAATAGTTGGTGCAAGGCTCCAGGCAGTGCTGGTACCAACACCTTCAAAGAATAAGTTTTTAGTTGGATCTCCAATGATGCCGCCAATTGTAGGGCCAAAAGCCAATCCAAATGCAACAATAACCCATAGAATAGTAACAATTACCATTGCCATGAAACTTTGAAGCATAGTACTGATAACGTTTTTCTTACCTACCATACCTCCGTAGAAAAATCCTAAACCTGGTGTCATAAGTAATACAAAAGCAGTTGCAACGACCATCCAAGCTGTATCTCCAGTATCAAATTTTACGGCTTCGGCTGGAATTGGGTTATCAGCGATGATAAAATTCGAAATAAAGGTTAGTACCAAAATAGTGATAAGAATCACACTTAAAATAATTTTTCGCATAGTTATTTAGTTTTAAAATTTTTGATAAAAGTATAAAATCATTTCATACCCCCATAAAAAATAGAGTCTAATGTTTAATTTTTGTTAATTTTTCATTTTGACCCCCTAAATTTTTTATCTATACGTTAAAATCTATGTAAAATTTACAATTTGCTAATCTTGAAGTTTAGAAATTCTCAAATTTTGATGCTGTGTTAACACAAAAGCAAGAAAATAATGCATAATTTAAGAGTAATTGCACATAAATAATAAGTAGTTTGATGAAAATACAATGTTTTTGAAATAAAAAAGGCGCCAACTGAATTTTCAATTGGCGCCCTTATTATGAGAATGGATTATCTATTTCTGATTAAACTTTGCTTTGAATTTGTCGTTCAATTTAGTTTGAAAAGTTTCTAAATTTATCGTTCTGCCCTGAATAAAAGCCGAAGTCAATTTATTGGTTCTCATGTCTAAAGCATCACCTTCGGAAATAAATAATGTTGCGTCTTTACCCGTTTCTAGTGTACCGCAAATGGTTTCAATTCCTAATAGTTTAGCAGTATTAGAAGTAATCAATTGTAAAGCTTTTTCTTTATCTAAACCAAATGCAGCACAAGTTCCAGCCAAAAAAGCCAGGTTTCTTTCGCTCATACGCTCATGGTCACCACTGTTTTCTAATCCAACAACAATGCCTTTATCAGTAAGCATTTTAGCCATTTTATAAGGCAGATTTACATCCTGATCAGCGCTTGTAGGCATATCGTGTACACGTCTTAATAATACGCCAACATTATATTTTTGCAATAAATCGGTAGATTTATACGCTTCGAATCCGCCAACGATTACAATCTTTTTAATCTGATTGTCAACGGCAAGCTGAATCCCGTCTATAATCTGCTTTTCTTCATCTGCATGAATGTAAAGAATTTCTGCTCCATCAAAAAGCCCTTTTGTAGCTTCCAGAACTATATTTCTTTCTTTAGATGCATCTAAATTATAAGCTTTGGCATTGGCAAGAAAGGCATTTATTTCCTCTACTTGTTTGGGGTAATCTTTATTAGGTTCTATTATTCCCGGCTCAAACCATGATCCTGATCTTCTAAAATTGGATGGAAAATTAAGATGAATTCCGTCATTTTCTTTTAAAATGGCATCTTTCCAGCTCCAGGCGTCTAATTGTACAACAGAAGATGTACCTGATATTGTGCCTCCGCGTGGTGTAACCTGTGCGATTAAAACTCCATTAGGGCGAACAGTTTCTACAACTTTTGATTCTGAATTGTAAGCAATAATACTTCTTACGTTTGGATTAAAACTTCCGATTTCTTCCTGATCGTCTGATGATTTTACGGCATCAATTTCTACTAAACCTAAAGTAGAATTTGGAGCAATAAATCCCGGGTAAACGTGTTTTCCGGCAGCATCAATCGTAGTGTCGTATGCACCAGCTGCAAGTCTTATAGTCGAAGCATCTGCTACTAGCGTAATTTTACCGTCTTTAAAACCAATTGCACTATTCTGGATTACGGTTCCGTTACCCAAGTGTGCGGTAGCATTTAAAATCAATATTGATTTGGATTGTTTTGGTGCTGGTATTTGTTGTGCGTTTATCTGAAGCGATGCACAAAACAATAGCAGCAATATATAGAGGTGGTTATTTTTCATTTTATCTTTTTTTTACTTTGAAAATTCTTTAAAAAGCGCTGTTATTATTGTTCTAAAGTATCGCAGTGATATTCTTTTTTCTCTTTTCTGGCTGGCTTCTGCGTGCTCATTCCTTTGTTTTTTTCCTGAAGCATTTGTCCAATTAAAATGCTTCTTTCCTTATCATTAGCCAATTGTTTTTGAGCATCTTTTTCAAGATCAAAATAAACAACGCCATCAATAATTGTTTTTTCCACTTTAGCATAAATAGACAAAGGATTATCACTCCATAAAACAACATCGGCATCTTTGCCCACTTTTAAACTTCCAACTTTATCATCAATATGTAAAAGTTTAGCAGGATTCAGAGTCACAAATTTCCAAGCTTCTTCTTCAGAAATATTACCATATTTTACTGCTTTTGCAGCTTCCTGATTTAATCTTCTTGACATTTCTGCATCATCAGAATTGTAAGCTACAACTAAACCTTGATTGTGCATAATTGGCCCGTTAAACGGAATTGCATCGTTTACTTCAAATTTGTAAGCCCACCAGTCTGAGAATGTAGAAGCTCCAACGCCGTGTTCTTTCATTTTATCGGCAACTTTATAACCTTCAAGAATATGCGTAAAAGTGTTTACTCTAAAATTGAATTTTTCGGTAACATTCATCAGCATTAAAATTTCAGATTCTACATAAGAGTGACATGTAATAAATCTTTCTTTATTGATGATTTCGGCAATAGTTTGTAATTCTAAGTCAACTCTTGGCGCTTTTCCTTTTTTAGAACCAGCATTAAAAGCTTTCCAGCTTTCGTCATATTCTTTAGCACGCTGAAAATAATCTGTAAAAACCTGTTCTACACCCATTCTGGTCTGCGGAAAACGAGTAGGATTTTGAATTCCCCAATTGGCTTGTTTTACGTTTTCTCCCAAAGCAAATTTGATAAACTTAGGCTGGTTTTTGTACAACAGCTCTTCTGGTGCAGCTCCCCATTTCCATTTTACAATAGCAGAACGACCTCCGATTGGGTTTGCGGAACCGTGTAATAATTGCGAAATAGTTACACCTCCGGCTAAATCTCTGTAAATATTAATGTCTTCAGAATTAACAACATCCTGAATCGTAACTTCTGCAGTCGAATTGTGACCCATTTCGTTTACACCTTTTGAAATGGCGATATGCGAATGCTCATCAATAATACCGCTGGTAATATGTTTGCCTTTTGCATCAATAACGGTTGCTCCGGCATCAGAAAGATTTTTGCCTACAGCAGCAATTTTTCCGTTTTTGATTAAAACATCCGTTTCCGTCAAAATACCGTCTTTTTCATTCGTCCAAACTGTAGCATTTTTAAAAAGCAAAGTTTGAGCCGTCAGTTTTTTAGCATCACCAAAAGCAACATTCGGATACGTTGTTGGCATAATAACATTTGGTTTTTCTGCTTTAGCTGTATCTTTTACAGCAACAAAAGCGCTGGTTCTTTTTGCAGACCAATTCAATTCATTTCCGTTAGCCAAAACTGCTTTTCCAGATAAAATTTCTGGTTTTTCTACAAATCCAGTCAAACGTGTAAAATTAGATTTTATAGTATCTGCCGGTTTAAGAACAAGAGAAATCCAGTTTTTAGAAACCGAAAAAGTATTCGTTACTTTTGCGTCTGCAACAGTAGTGATTTCAGATTTTGGCGCCGTTTCAGTTCCGTCAATCTTCCATTTATAAGTATCATTTCCAATTGTTAAATCGTAATTACCGCGAATATCTTTTGCGTTAATATCATTTACAATATATTTAGTTCCCTGAGCCCAGTTTTCAAATAAAACCGTTTTTTCGTCAAATATTTCGCCAGAAGTAATCACAAAATTGGCATAACTGCCCGCTTTTAAACTTCCAACTTCATTACTTTTTCCTAAAATGGCGGCCGGAATTGTAGTTAAGGCTTCTAAAGCTTTCGTTTTATCAAAACCATAATTAATAGCTTTTAATAAATTAGGTTTAAAATCTTCAATCTTTTTCAATTTATCAGTAGTCAAAGCAAAAGTAACTCCGTTGTCTGCAAGCACCTTAAGGTTTGTAGGCGCCTGATTCCAAAAACGCATATCTGCCAATTCTACCTGATTAGATAAATAAGGGTTAGAAACATCATAAGCCTCAGGAAAACTGATCGGAATAATAAATTTAGCGTTTGTATTTTTGATTTCTTCGATTCTTTCAAATTCGTTGCCGCTTCCTTTTAAAACATAGTTTAAGCCAAACTCTTTCGCAATTTTAGACGCTCTTAAACTATTCAGTTTATCCTCGGTCGCAAAAATCTGAACCAATTTTTCATTCGCTGCCAAAGCTTCTAATGATAAATCTTTAGTTTCAGAATTTCCTTTTTTGTACCAATCTAAATCCAGATACATTTGGCGAAGCAAAGCCATCATACCCATTAAAGAACTTGGATAGGCTTGATTTGTCAAAACACTTTTTGTAAAAGCAAAGTGGTTTGTAATTTTACTTGCTATAATTTGCTTGCTGTTTTCAGTATTATTTAAAGCAACCAAAACTCCGGTTCCCTGAGCAATACCGTCAGGAATATGAGTGCCGACAACGCCAAAACCTGCTTTTAGCAATTCTTCAGCCTTAACATTATCATACTTAAAAGTCTCGTAACCATTCAGTTCAGAGCGAATACTTTCGTTCCAATAATAACCGGCTCTTTTGGTATCGTACAAAGGATTGTTTCTCCCATTAAAATTACCTTTTGGTTTTTCAATTCCAAAATTGGTATAAATGTCAATAAAAGACGGATAGATTGTTTTTCCTTCAAGATTAATAACAATACTGTTTTTGGGGATAGTAACAGCATTTCCAACCGCGGTAACTTTACCATCTTGAATCAGTAAAGTTCCTTTTTCAATTTTTTGAGTTGGAGTAACATAAATCGTGGCATTGGTAAAAACAGTGTAGTTTTTGTTTTTGTTCTGCACACTTTCGTTTACAGGGAAATAGCTTTGAGCCTGCATTTTTGTTAAAAAAACAGTCAAAAAGAACATTAGTAGGGCTTTTTTCATTGGATATTTGTTGATTTGTTGCTAAAAATATGAAATATATGTTATATGGCTTTTATTTTTTTTAAATGTTTTTTGATTATTTTAGATAAATATTTGATAAACCTTTTGAATTGAAGCATATATAGAAGTCTTATGAAAAACGCGAACAAAATAAAATGGGGAATTATTGGTCTTGGAAATATTGCCAATCAGTTTGCAACCGATTTAGTGTTGATAGAAAATGCATCTTTAGTTGCTGTTGCTTCTAGAAATACTGATAAAGCAAATGAATTTGCCCAAAAATATAATGCTGAAAATGCATATGATTCTTACGACGCTCTTTTTCAAGACGAACAAGTTGACATCGTTTATATTGCAACGCCACACGATTCGCATGCCGAATTGTCTATAAAAGCATTGGAAAACGGCAAACATGTTCTGTGCGAAAAGCCGATTGCATTATCTTATTCTGATGCTGAAAAAATGATTGAAGCTTCAAGAAAGCACAATAAATTTTTTATGGAAGCTTTTTGGACGCGTTTTATTCCATCGGTTCAGGAAGTTTTGTATAAAATAAACAACGGCGTGATTGGAGATTTAAAATACATCAATGCCGATTTTGCTTTTTTTGTAAAGGAATTAGAAGGAAACAGAATGACCGATAAAAAATTGGGAGGAGGCGCTCTTTTTGATGTTGGCGTTTATCCGCTATTTCTCTCTTATATACTATTAGGAAAACCAAAAGAAATTATAGCAAAATCTACCTACCATAAATCGGGTGTCGATTTGCAGACTACTATGATTTTACATTACGAAAATGCACAAGCAGTTCTACACGCTGGTTTTGTGTCAGAATCGAATATGAAAGCTTCAATAAGTGGAACGGAAGGCAGAATCGAACTTAATTCTCCATGGTTTATGGCCGATGGTTATTCTATTTTTAAAGACAATCACGAAGCAGCTTTTAATCTCCCAACTTTTGGAAAAGGTTATGCACACGAAGCTCTCGAATGTCATTATTGTATTCAAAACGATATGATAGAAAGTAAACAATGGTCGCATCAGAATAGTTTGGATTTGAGTGCGATTGTGGAGGAGATTAAGAATCAGATTGGGCTGGAGTTTTAAAAATATTTTATTTGTAATAAAATAACTACAATTTAATTATTTTCATTAGATTTAAAATCGATTTAATGAATATAATTTTATGTTAGTAAAAGTTTACGGAAGTGCCGTTTTTGGAGTAGAAGCAACAACAATTACTGTTGAAGTGCACATGGATAAAGGGATTGGTTATCATTTAGTTGGATTGCCGGACAACGCTATAAAAGAAAGCAGTTACCGAATCGCAGCAGCTTTAAAAAATAACAATCTTTCGATGCCGGGTAAAAAAATAACCATCAATATGGCGCCTGCCGATTTGCGAAAAGAAGGTTCATCATACGATTTAACCTTAGCAATGGGAATTTTAATAGCTTCCAATCAAATAAATGCTCCCGAAATTGAAGATTATATTATAATGGGAGAACTTTCTCTCGACGGAACTTTACAGCCTATTCGCGGTGCTTTGCCCATTGCCATAAAAGCCAAGGAAGAAGGTTATAAAGGATTTTTTCTTCCGATTCAAAATGTAAAAGAAGCAGCAATTGTTGCCGGATTAGACGTTTACGGAGTTTCGAATCTGCAGGAAGTACTTGATTTTTTTTCTGGGAAAAACAAATTAGAACCAACAGTAATAGATACTCGATCAGAGTTTTATAAAACCTTAGACTTTCCCGAATTTGATTTCTCAGACGTCCGCGGGCAAGAAAGCATAAAACGCTGTATGGAAATTGCGGCTGCCGGAGGACATAATATAATTTTGATTGGTCCGCCCGGAGCGGGAAAAACAATGCTGGCAAAAAGAGTTCCCAGTATTTTGCCACCAATGACTTTGCGTGAAGCACTTGAAACCACTAAAATTCATAGCGTTGCCGGAAAACTAAAAGAAGTAGGCTTAATGAATCAAAGACCGTTTAGAAGTCCCCATCATACTATTTCGAACGTTGCATTAGTAGGAGGAGGGAGTTATCCGCAGCCGGGAGAAATCTCGATGGCGCACAATGGAGTTTTGTTTTTGGATGAATTACCAGAATTTAAACGTGATGTACTCGAAGTAATGCGACAGCCGCTGGAAGATCGCGAAGTGACAATTTCGCGTGCCAAGTTTACAGTTACTTATCCTTCATCGTTTATGTTGGTGGCAAGTATGAATCCAAGCCCAAGTGGATTTTTTAATGATCCGAGTATGCCGAATACTTCTTCACCGCACGAAATGCAGCGTTATTTAAGCAAAATCTCGGGTCCATTATTAGATCGAATTGATATTCATATAGAAGTTACGCCAGTTCCTTTTGAAAAATTAGCCGACGAGAGAAAAGCCGAAAGCAGTGTAGAAATCAGAAAACGAGTTACTGCAGCAAGAGAAATTCAAACTAAAAGATTTGAAGAAGTAGAAAACATACATTACAACGCACAAATGAGCAGTAAATTGATCCGCGAATATTGTGTTTTAGACCAACAATCAAAAGACTTACTCAAAACCGCAATGGAAAGACTGAACCTTTCTGCGCGAGCCTACGACAGGATTCTGAAAGTTTCGAGAAGTATCGCTGACTTAGATAATTCAGAAAATATAATTTCATCGCATATTGCAGAAGCGATCCAATATAGAAGTTTGGATAGAGAAGGATGGTTGGGGTAAAGATTTTAGATGTTTAGAGTTAAGATTTTAAATTTTACTTTCGTGAATTTGTGAAAGTAAAATTTAAAATGCTTAGCGAACTTATTATACGATAAAAATGACTTGCGCTCTTTGCGGTAAAATTTCCTTATTTTATTCTTTAGCTAAAGGATAGAAAAATTTAAAAGAGTTTGAAACCGCAGGATGTAAAATGGAACCATGATTTTCCAGAGGCAAATAATCAAAATAAACTTTTACATTTTTGCTTTTTGAAGCTTTGATTTTTTCGGCTAATAAATTGGCATCAACTTCCATAACTCTCGGAATTTCTGTTGGCGTTAAACCTTCTTTTCCAACTGCAATATAAATTTCGGTTTTTTGAGTAAAAGTATCTTTAAAAATAACAGAATCTTCATTTAAAAGCGAACCATTATTCCACCATAAACTTGGACTTGTAATAACGTATTTATTAAAAAGAGAAGGCTTTTTAAATAAAATTTCGGTAATCAATAAACCACCCAAAGATTGTCCGATTATAGTTTTAGATTCGGTTGTTTTGTATTTCTTTTCGATAAAAGGCTGTAATTCTTTTTCGATAAAAGCAATAAATTTATCCGAATGTCCAGTAGTTGGAAATCTTTTTTGATCTAAAGCAATTGTTGTTGGAAATGTAAAATCTCTTCTTCGATCAACAGTTGCAATTCCCACTACAATAGATTTCGGAACCTGATTGATCCATTCGAAGCTATTGAATTGTACAAGACCAGAAACATGAATAAAATCCTCATCTGCAGATCCGTCAAGCAAATAAATAACCGGATATTTTGTTGCGTTCTCTGGTTTGTAACCATCCGGAAGGTATACATTTAATGTTCTTTTTTCGTTTAATTCTTTGGATTCAATTTCATCTATAACTCCCAAAACAAAAGGTTTGCTTGTTTCTGTGGTTTTAGTTTTATTTTTTTGAGCGAAAATAAATGTTGAAAAAGAAAGCAACAGGATAAGGGTGAAAAATTTGTTCATTTTGTTTTTTGGGTAGTATTATTTATTTAAACGAAAATACAAAATATCAGTTTAACCTTAATTGATTAATTCAAAATTATGTTTTTTCAAAAAAGAGAAATCTCCATAAAGCAATAGCTCAATGGAGATTTATCATTGTATAAAAAGACACTTTTATGTATTAAACTACTTCGCTCTTTCCTCAAAAACTTTATCTAGACCTTCCATGCAGCTAGTAAATCCTTCTTTAAAGCCCATTTGAATAATCATTTCTAAATCAGCCAAATTTTTGTGCTTAATGATAACATCAACAACAGTCAAATCTCCCTGATCAGAAAAAGTTACATTCCAGTCTGAACGTGGAAATTCTGTATTTAAATTTCCTTCGCTGTCGCTAAAAGCATCCAAATATTTAAAATTTGTTTTAGGCGTAATTGCGCTATAATCTGCAATTGCCCAATGTTCTTCGCCTTCCGGGCCGACCATTGCATAAATTCTTCTTCCGCCAACTTTAAAATCCATACTTTTTGTTTTGGATTTCCACGGAGCAGGCGCCCACCACAAATCCAGGATTTCAGGTTCTGTCCAAGCCGACCAAACATTTGCAATTGACGCATTAAATTCGCGTTTTACATTTACTGTACTGTTTTCTTTATCTACGGTAAAATCCATTAAAAGATTATTTTTCATATCTCTGATTTTAGATTATTATATAATTTATTTTTTAGCTTCAAAAATTTTATCCAAACTTTCCATAGCGCTTGTAAATCCTTGTTTAAAGCCCATTTCGATAATTTTTTCTAATTCTTCAAAGCTATCGCGCTTAATATGAATGTCAACAAGAGTAGATTCGCCTTGTTCCAAAAATGTAATATCCCAATAAGAACTTCCAAATTCAGAATTTGGATTTCCGTCAGCATCGGAGAAAGTAGTGGTATGTTTAAAATTTGTTTTTGGAGAAACAGATGTATAATCAAAAGTACTCCAACGTTCTTGTCCGTCTGGACCAATCATAGCGTATAATCTTCTGCCGCCTTCTTTAAAATCCATAATTTTTGACTTAGATTTAAAAGGAGCTGGCGCCCACCATTGATCTAAGATTTCAGCTTCTGTCCAAGCAGACCAAACATTGGCAAGCGGAGCATTAAATTCGCGTTTTACGTTTACCGAACAATTTTCTTTGTCTACGATAAAATCCATTAAAAGATTAGTTTTCATTTTCTTTAGCTTTTAAATTAAGTAATACTTGATCCAGTTGATTGAAACGGTTTTCCCAGATTTCTTTAAATTGTTCCAACCATTTGTCTATTTCTTTCATTTTGTCAATTTTAAGTTGATAATAGATTTCTCGTCCCAATTTTTTTTCCTGTAATAATTCACATTCGTTAAGAATCTTAATATGTTTAGAAACCGCCTGACGCGTTGTATTAAATTGTTCTGCAATTGCATTTGGAGTTAATGCAGTTGAAGAAATCAATACTAAAATCGCTCTTCGGGTTGGGTCGGCAATCGCCTGAAAAATATCTCGTTTCATTTTGAATTATTTAAATACGCAATCAATCAGTTGCAAATATATGCAACTTTTTGGTTGCGCAATACTTTTTTATGATTTTTTTTATTTATTCAGTTAAAATTTTTCGAAGCATAACGATTTGACCAAGATGGTAATAGCTGTGTTCAATCATTGCTTCGATGTTTCTGCGGTAGGTTCCGTATTTTTCATCGACAAAACCTTCATTGAGTTTTTCGTCGGTCATTTGTTCAATATGAGAAGCAAATTCTTGGGTATCGTCCCAGAATTTTGCCAGGAAAGTTTCCCATTGCTGCGAAGAAGTAATAGGAGGAAAGTCAAAACTAAATTTATCTTTTATGTCGAGCATACCACCTCTAAAGACGTTATTTATGCCATCAATGTAATAATCAATATGCTGGGCTAAAATGGCAATGGTATTTAGGTTTTTTATCGGAGTTGTAGCTGTTTTCCAATCTATATTTTCGAGCTGCTGTTTGTAGTTGGTATTGGCAACCCAGGTTCCGTTTAGGATAATTTCTTTAAAACGTGATGCGATTTCTTCCGTATTTTTCATAGTTTTAAAACTTTCAACTATTTGATAGTTAGTTGTTTGTTTTACTAAGATACGTTTTTTGGTGGAATAATTAGTTGTTGCCAAATGCTAGCGTCCCACTCGTGCCCGATAGCTAGGAAAAATCTATGTAAAATGCTTTACGGGCACGAGCGGAACGCTCGCGCTAGCGAGATAAATTTTAAATCAAATTAATTTAAATTATTTTTTTCTCGCTTTAATCTGATAAGCAATTTCCCAAAATAAAATAGAAAAAACAGGATAAGCAATTAGTGCAGTTTTTACGCCATAAGCGTCATATTGAGAAAACAGATGCAAATCTCCAAATCTTAAAGCTAAGAATAGAGCCAATACAGCAATAACTATAGAACAAACTATATTTAATAAATAGGTCCATTTTAGAACTAAAAAAGAAAAAGCAAGATTTATCAGGAAAAAACCACAGCCTAAAGTGATAAACTTATGATCTTTTAATTTTTCGCCTAATAAAAGCAAAAGTGAAGTGGAAAGACTATAAGTGAAAAATAATAGGGAATAAAGTAGAACGCGTATTTGTGGTTTCATTTTTATGTTTTTTAATTTGCCGAAATTACGAATTAAAATTAAAGATTAGATGAAGTTTAATTTATTCTAATGCCAGCGCGACCGTTTAAACTTAAGGCAAAAGAGCTTCTATTTTAGCTTCTGATTTTTCTTTAAGAGTGCTGTCTGGTTTGAAACTCCAGATAATCAGAAATTTTCCTTTTGCAAGATATTCTTCCGGGTGTTCTTCAGTTGGTTCGCCGGCTTTTCCCCATAGTAATCCTTGTAGAAATCTATCGCCTTTAAAAGTGTGTTCAAATTCAAAATACATGATTGAACCGCGATCTGTTTTGCTTCTAAAACTTTGGATTGCTTTACTTTTTACAACTCCAACAATGTTGCTGTAAGTTGCAATATCATTATAAAAAGTACAAGCCTGAGGCGTAATACAAATATCACTGTCGCTAAAGGTATAGCTTTTAGGAATTTCTTTATTTTTTAGTTTTAAATCAGCGATTGTCTGGCTGAATAAATTTGTAGTAAGTAATAGGAGTAGTGTCGATAAGGGAATCGTAAGTTTCATTAGATTTGGGTTTTGATTTGGTAAAGCTAAAATACTTTTTTTATTTGAGTTTTGTTGAATTTGATGTACAAAGCAAAAAAATACTACGTAATTACAGTTCTTTTAAACATTCTTGATAAATAGCTTCTCGCCATTTTTCAAAAAGTTCAATTAAATCGAAAAACAATTCTTCGGATCGATTTTCTGCTTGTAGTTTTTTAAGTATCGTTCCTCTCCTAATATTGTGTGATACGCCACAATGATTAATAACATAGTCTTGCCTTCCGGAATCTTCCAGAAAAATATCGGCATAATAATGTTTTAATGTTAAGTGATCTAGATTCATTATTTCCGAAATTATATTTTTAATCTCCGAAGGTATTTCGCATTCTAATTGTTTTTCATACCTGGTTCTATCGCGATTCAGTTTGTAAAAATGAATATCAACTTTGCATTCAAAAATTAAATCAATATATATACCTATACCCAATAATCTTTCAGACCAACCATCAAAATGGTCATAAGAAAGAATGTAATCGTGATTTAATTTGAAATTTCCTGTAGAATCTATTTTACGGACATCGATTTGTTTGAAGTTCATTTATATCATTTTTTGATATTGATTAATTTTTAACCGTAAAGATTTCGCTTACAAAAAAAGCACAAAATCGAAAGATATTTGTGCTTTAGTAGATTTATATTTTGCGAATATTATTTCCCGTTTAGTAATTTTTCTAAATATTCGTTTTTGTCTTTTTCAGCCTGAACCAAACGTTCGTAAAGTTCTATAACTTTATCTAAAGGATTGAATGTACAGTTAGTATTAATTCCTTGAGCACCACTAATAGAACTATTATCGTAAAAGTTATTAAAGAAAGTAAAAATGGATTCTTCCGAGAAATTTTCTATTGCTTCAACAGTTACGCCAAGAGCTTTTGCAATTTCTTCAATTTTCTCTTTATCAATAGTTTCACTTGCTTCAATATTAGAAACAGTTTGTTGCGTTACGCCAATTGCCATAGCAAGTGCTTCTTGCTTCATACCTTTAAGCTCTCTGATTCGGCTGATATTTCTGCCAATATGTTTTGGTTTTGTTGCTGTGCTCATAATTCAAAGGTATTTAATTTTTATGAATTACAAATATATAGTTTTTTCGGACGAGAGTTATTATTTATTTAATTCGACTGATCGCTAGAAGGATTGTGCCATTAGTGCCCGTAAAGGTTGATATTGTAAATTTATTTGACTTGTGTTCACGGACGGGATGCTCGCGCTTGTGGTAGAAGATTATAAAAAAGATCTCTTTTATTTTACAAGATTGCAGAAACTATTTTCTCTGAATAAAGTTCAAGTTCACTATCATGAATGATTTTTACATTTGGAAGATTATCTAATAATGAAATTGCATGTTCAAATTCTTTGTAGAGTCTTGAGTCGTTAGGCTCACCAACTATTAAATCATATCGTAGTTTATTATTAATAGCTTCTTGTTGTAGATCATAAAATTGACCAAAATTTTTATGAGCTTTATCAGCAATACTTCGACTTTCTTTAAGATCAAAGCTAATAGGCTTTATTAAATTTAAAGTTCCATTCTGCCAAGCAATATCAAATTTAAATTCTGTTCCTGCTTCATTAGTTAATATATAATCTTCTCTGAATCTATCGTTATTGTGTTTATATTCATCAAAGCCTAATTTTTTCAAATTATTATATAATCTAGATAAAATCTTAGGTTCTTGAGGTTGATAATGATATTGTTTAATATCCTCTACAAATAATTTATCAATAAGTATACTTTCAATAAATTCTTCCGTAAACCCTCTTAAAGAATCGGTTCTAAAATTACAAAATTGAAGAACACTATCATCTTTAGGTAAAATGGTTGAGGATAAAAAATGCTTTAAGCTTGAATCATTTAAAGGAAAAAGATTGTCATATGTATCTTTAAATCTTTTAAGTGTTATGTCAATTTGTTTAGTGTATTCTTTTACTGTTTTTTCAGGAACATTTTCATAGATACTTTTAATTCTATTTAATGTTTTGGAATATTTAAACACAAATCTTCTAGAGTTATAGAAATATATAAGCACACCAATATTTAGACTTTCCTCTAAAAAAGGAGAATGTTTATATTTTAAAAGGCAGTATGTATATAAATTATTGTTCATCTTGTCATTAGAGTCAAATATCGTTCAAAAATACTAACATTATTTTTAGCCCATACAAAATAATTCATAAAGTTTTCTCTATCAAAAAAATGTATATTGTAATATTCTAATTTATCGAAAATTAAATCTAATCTATTAATATTTAAAGAGTTTAAATTAAATAAAAATTCATTAAAAACCCTATCCTTAAAATTGAGTGATTTTATATATTTTATTAGAACATGCTTTGAATATTGATATGAAGATAAGTTTTGTTCATAATCAATTTGCCGATAATTATTATTAATAAAAGGAAAAGTTAATTCGTGATCAATAATCATTAACTCATTATCATTAATTAATAAGTTTGGCTTATTTCTATATCCTCCTCTATCAACATTAAATATAAAAACATCAAAAGCAAATATGTTTAATATTTCATAGTCTTTTAAAAATATATTTGAAGTTACATTAGTAAATATTGGATACTGACTCATGAATTTGCTGCAAAATTTAGCCCCTAAGTCAAGTGTGTCAATTCTCTCATCTTTATAAACTCCTTGTAGGTCTTGAAGAGCGCAATTCATAATGCCGTATTCTGGAATGGTTAAATCAAACATTTTTGCTAATTCACATACTATTATTTCTTTAGCAACTGAGGCATTTTGTAATAATTGTTTTTTTGTAAATGCTTTAACAATATATTCTTCAACATTTCCATTTTCATTTAATGCTAGTGCAGTAAACGGTTGTGTAGTTCCGCCTGCCATAACTTTACCAGTAGAAATTAATTGTAACTCCTGCATATTTACCCTTTAAAGAAGTGGTAATGTAGGAAATATTTTTAAATAAATTGTGTGATAGTATAAAAAATAGAACTATAGTATTTTTCAGTAATAAATAAAAGCGGTATTCTTTTGTATGGTGTAATTTAAGATAAGAGATTTTTCTGAAGGATAATGTTCAGAAAATTAAAGGTTTTAGCTTAAAGAAGTTAAACTTTGCGGGCTTCGACTATGGTCAGCCTGACATTGCGATATAAAATAGATCCGCTTAATCTGCAAAATCTGCGTGCTAAAAACACACAGCAAAAAAAATCCCGTCTCATAAAGACAGGATTTTTAGCATTGATATTCTCTTTTTTTTTATTTTTAAACTGCTGCAACTTCTTGTGGCAGCGGAATTTGATTTTTAAGTAAATCTTCGAATGTTTCGTGAGCACGAATTAAGATTCCTTGCCCGTTCATCCACAGCACTTCGGCTGGTTTGTATCTTGAATTATAGTTCGAAGACATTGAGAAACAATATGCTCCAGCGTTACGGAAAGCTAAAACATCTCCTTCGTTAATTTCCTGAATTCTGCGGTTGCTTGCAAAAGTATCTGTCTCGCAGATGTAACCTACAACAGAGTAAAAACGCTCTTTTCCTTTTGGATTTGAGATATTTTCGATATAATGTTGTGAACCGTAAAACATCGGACGAATTAAATGGTTGAAACCACTATCGATTCCAGCGAAAACTGTTGACGTTGTTTGTTTTACTACGTTTACTTTTGCTAAGAAGAAACCTGCTTCGCTCACAAGGAATTTTCCTGGTTCGAAAATCAAAGTTAAATCTCTGCCGTATTCTGTACAGAATGTGTTGAATCTTTTTGATAATTTTTTACCTAATTCTTCAATATCAGTTTCGATATCGTCTTTTTTGTAAGGAACTTTGAAGCCGCTTCCGAAATCTAAGAATTGTAAATCTTTGAAATGTTTTGCTGTATCAAACAAGATTTCAGCAGCATACAAGAATACTTCGATATCTAAAATATCAGATCCTGTGTGCATGTGAATTCCAACAATGCTCATTTTTGTATTTTCAACAATTCGCAAGATATGCGGAATCTGGTGTACAGAAATTCCGAATTTACTATCGATATGTCCAACAGAAATATTTGCATTTCCTCCCGCCATTACGTGTGGATTGATACGAATACATACCGGAATATGTGGATGTTTTGTTCCGAATTGCTCCAGAATTGATAAATTGTCGATATTGATTTGTACACCCATTGCAGAAACTTCTTCGATTTCTTCTAAAGAAACTCCGTTTGGTGTATAGAAAATTTTCTCAGGTTCATAGCCAGCGTGAAGCCCTAACTGAACTTCCTGAATTGATACAGTGTCTAAACCAGACCCCATGTTCTTTAATAACTGAAGAATCGCAACGTTTGACAATGCCTTCATGGCGTAATTAACTCTTAAGTTTTCTACCTTAGAGAAAGCTTTGGTTAATCTGTTGTACTGTGATTGGATTTTTTCGGCATCATAAACATATAATGGACTTCCAAATTGGTCTGCTAACTGCAGTAAATCTTTTGCTTGCATTTGTAAACTTATTTTGAGCAAAGTTATTACTCTTTTATCTATCAGCAAATAAATTGTAGAAAAATAACAAATTGTAACAAATTGTTTGTTTTTAAACAAAAAGTCGGTTAAAAAAGATTTTTATAAATCTTTTTTAGGTTCAAAGGTGCAGAGGCTCAAAGTTACAAAGGTTTTTTGCCACAATTTTACAGATTATCACAGATTTTTTATTTAGTTTCAAAAAGAAATTAGTGAAAATTAGTGTAATTCGTGGCAACAAAAAAATCTTTTAAATCTTTCTAATCTGTGGTAAAAAACAAAACCCCTGAATATAAATTCAAGGGTTTGTTAGTAGTTATGTTGTTATCGGAATAGAGATTTTATAATTTCAGTTTTAAGATCCAGTGAGAAAACCTTAGTCCCTTAGAACCTTAGCACCTTTGAACCTTAAAAAAAATTACAAACTCGGTAAATCTCCTTTTCCTTTAGTAGGCAAGTTGGTAGATCCCATAAGGAATAAATCTACTTCTCTTGCAGCTTCGCGACCTTCTGAAATAGCCCACACGATTAATGATTGTCCACGGCGCATATCTCCGGCAGTGAAAATATGAGGAACGTTTGTCTGATAATTATGAGCTTTGTAATTGCTTCTCATATCCGTTTCGATTCCTAATTGCTCGCTTAATGTTTTTTCAGGACCTGTAAATCCTAAAGCTAATAAAGCCAATTCGCAAGGCCAGATTTTTTCAGAACCTTCTTTTTCGATTAATTCAGGTCTTTGTCCCGGAGTCATTTTCCATTGTACTTCAACGGTTTTTAATCCGGTTAATTCCCCTTTATCATTAGCAATAAATTCTTTAGTATTGATTAACCAGTTTCTGTCGCAACCTTCTTCGTGAGAAGATGAAGTTTTCAACTGCAAAGGCCAGAAAGGCCAAGGTGTTGACTCGCTTCTTCCAACCGGAGGTTTTGGCAAAATCTCAAAGTTAGTAACCGATTTAGCGCCGTGTCTGTTAGAAGTTCCGATACAATCTGAACCTGTATCTCCACCACCAATTACAATTACGTTTTTACCAGTTGCTTTTACTTGGTCTGGAATAGATTCTCCAAAAACAACTTTAGTTTGTTGTGTCAAGAAATCCATTGCCTGAACAACTCCTTTGCTGTCAGCACCTTTAGTTGGCAAACCTCTTCTTTCTGTTGCTCCACCGCATAAAACGATAGAATCGAAAGCATTTAATTCGCTTACGCTAAAGTTCACTCCAACATTTACGTTTACTTTAAAAGTGATTCCTTCAGCTTCAAGAATAGCCACACGTCTGTCGATAATTCCTTTTTCTAATTTAAAATTTGGAATTCCGTAACGTAATAAACCTCCAATTGCATTGTCTCTTTCAAAAACTGTAACCGTGTGTCCGGCTCTGTTTAATTGCTGTGCAGCTGCAAGACCTGCAGGTCCAGAACCAATAACGGCAACTGTTTTTCCTGTTCTTTTTGCAGGAGTTTGTGGTTTAATCCAACCTTCTGCAAAACCTCTTTCAACAATGTTTTTCTCGATGTTTTCGATAGCTACAGGATCTTTAATGATTCCTAATACACATGATTTCTCACATGGAGCAGGGCATAAGCGACCTGTAAATTCCGGGAAGTTGTTTGTAGATTGTAAAATCTTCAATGCGCTTTCCCATTCTTCCTGATGTACCATGTCGTTGAAGTCAGGAATTAAATTTCCTAACGGACAGCTGCTGTGGCAAAAAGGAATACCACAATCCATACATCTTGAACCTTGTTCTTTTATTTTATCTTTTGCTAACGGAATAGTAAATTCGTTGTAGTTAGAAACACGTTCTGCTACTGCTAAATTACTTTCGTCGGCTCTGCTATATTCTTTAAATCCGCCTATTTTACCCATGACATTTTTAATTAAAAATTTCAATTTCTGAAATTCCAAATTCCAAATCCTTCGACTTCGCTCAGGAAGACATAGTGAAGAAATCTAAAATCTGAACTCTAAAATCTAAAATTTAGTCTGCAATTAATTCTTCTATTTTTTTCTCTTCTGCAATTCTTTGTAATGCTTTTTTGTAATCAGTTGGCATTACTTTTACGAAGTGCTTTTGTTCATTTTCCCAGTCTGCTAAAATTCTTTTTGCTAATGGACTGCTGGTGTACAATGAATGATTTTTGATCAGTTTTCTTAGTTTGGTAACGTCTTCTTCCTCGATTGGATCAAAGGCAACCATTTCCATATTACAAACTGTAGCATCAAATTTCTTGTTTGGGTCGTAAACATAAGCAACACCACCGCTCATACCAGCTGCGAAGTTTCTTCCTGTTTTTCCTAAAACAACTACTGTACCACCGGTCATGTACTCGCAACCGTGATCTCCAATTCCTTCAACAACCGCAGTTGCTCCAGAATTTCTAACACAGAAACGCTCTCCGGCCATTCCATTAATATACGCCTCTCCGGTAATAGCTCCGTAAAGGGCAACGTTTCCGATAATGATGTTTTCTTCAGGTTTGAAAGTTGCAGTAGGAGGTACTTTGATAATTAATTTTCCTCCAGAAAGTCCTTTTCCTAAATAATCATTACAGTTTCCGTGAATTTTAAACGACAATCCGTTTGTTGCAAAAGCACCAAAACTTTGTCCGGCAGAACCTTCAAAATCAACTAAAATAGTGTCATCAGGTAAACCTTGTGCGCCATATATTTTTGAGATTTCATTACTCAAAATAGCACCTACAGAACGGTCTGTATTTTTAATCTTAAAGGTAACTCTTGTTTTTTCTTTTCTATAGATAGATGGAATCGCTTCTTTAATGATATCAAAATCCAATACATTGTCAAGTTCGTGATCTTGCTGTGTTGTATTGTGAATTGGCACATGTTTCGCTTTTTCCGGTTTGTATAAAATAGGAGACAAGTCTAAACCATTTGCTTTATAATGTTTGATGGCTTTGTTCACATTTAATTTTTGTGACTGACCTACCATTTCTTTTAATGTTCTGAAACCTAACTGAGCCATAATCTCTCTCAATTCCTCAGCAATAAAATACATAAAGTTAATTACGTGCTCTGGAGTTCCTTTGAAATTTTTTCTCAATTCTGGATCCTGAGTTGCAATACCAACTGGACATGTATTTAAGTGACAAGCTCTCATCATGATACATCCAGAAGCTACAAGCGGTGCAGTTGCAAAACCAAATTCTTCAGCTCCAAGTAAAGCAGCGATAGCAACGTCACGACCTGTTTTCAACTGTCCGTCACACTCTAAAACTACACGGCTTCTTAAATCATTCAGAATCAAAGTTTGTTGTGCTTCTGCTAAACCAAGTTCCCACGGAATACCAGTGTGTTGTAATGAAGTTAGTGGTGCAGCACCAGTTCCTCCGTCATAACCAGAAATTAAGATAACGTCAGCTTTTGCTTTAGCAACACCGGCAGCAATAGTTCCAACTCCAACTTCTGATACTAATTTTACGTTTACACGAGCTTCACGGTTCGCATTTTTCAAATCATAAATCAACTGAGATAAATCCTCAATAGAGTAAATATCGTGGTGAGGCGGAGGCGAAATCAAACCTACATAAGGTGTAGAGTTTCTAGTTTCAGCAATCCACGGCACTACTTTTTCTCCAGGTAATTGTCCACCTTCTCCAGGTTTCGCTCCCTGAGCCATTTTGATTTGGATTTCTTTAGCGTTTGTCAAATAGTTGATCGAAACACCAAAACGTCCCGAAGCCACTTGTTTGATCGCACTGTTTCTAGAATCTCCGTTAATTTCTTTCTGGAAACGTTTAGGATCTTCTCCACCTTCTCCAGAATTACTTTTTCCACCAATTCTGTTCATTGCGATAGCCAAATTCTCATGCGCTTCTCTCGAAATAGATCCGTAAGACATCGCACCAGTTTTGAATTTTTTCACAATTTCTGTCCAAGGTTCTACTTCATCAATAGAAATTGGATCCAAATTATTAAATTCGAATAAACCTCTAATAGTCATTAAGTTTGAGCTTTGCTCGTTAACGGCATTAGAATATTCTTTATAACTTTCTGGGCTGTTTAAACGAACAGCTTGTTGCAATTTAGAAATTGTAGTCGGGTTAAACATGTGTTTTTCTCCGCCACGTCTCCATCTGTAAATACCTCCAATTTCTAAAGGCAATAAGTTGGCGATTTTTGAATTTGGGAAAGCTTTTTGGAAACGTTTCTTCACTTCTTTTTCAATTTCCATCAAACCAATTCCTTCAATTCTAGAAGGTGTGTAAGGGAAATATTTAGAAGAGAATGTTTTGTTTAAACCTAAAATCTCGAAAATCTGAGCAGCCCTGTACGAATGTAAAGTAGAGATACCGATTTTGTTCATGATTTTAACGATTCCTTTTGCAGTCGCTTTATTATAGTTGATGATTGCGTAATCAGCTTTAACTTTAGTAATAAATCCTTCTTTTACCTGGTCGTGAATGATTTCGTTAACCATATAAGGATTAATTGCACTTGCACCGTATCCAAACAATAAAGCAAAATGATGTGGTTCACGCGGTTCTGCAGATTCGATTATGATTCCGAATTTAGAACGAACTTTCAAGATGTTTAATGAGTGGTGAATGTAAGAACAAGCCAATAACATAGGAATTGGCGCTAATTCTTCGCTCACGCCTCTGTCTGAAAGAATGATAATATTACATCCTTCAGAAACTGCTTTGAAAGTTGCCTGAACACATTTTTCTAATGCACGCTCTAAACCGTTAACTCCTTTTTCTATTTTATATAAAGTAGAAATTGTAGCCGATTTAAAATCTTCGTGATCAATGTTTCTAATTTTATCTAAATCCTCGTTTGAGATAACCGGATTTTGGATTTTTAATTTTTTACATTGTTTTGATTCAATTTCAAAAATATTGAAATCGCCTCCAATTGCTAAACTGATATCGGTAATGATTTCCTCACGAATACCATCCAAAGGAGGGTTAGTTACCTGAGCAAATAATTGTTTGAAATAGTTGTACAATAATTGTGGCTGATCTGATAAAACAGCCAATGGCGTATCGTTACCCATAGAACTAATAGCTTCTGCACCATCAGATCCCATTGGGTTTATGATTGTTTTTAAATCTTCAATAGTGTAACCAAACAAACGTTGTCTTGTCTGAAAATCAAGTTTTTCAACAGGAGTAGGGTTGTTCGTGTAAGGAACTTTAGATAAAGGAAGCAAATTAGCATCAACCCATTCTTTATACGGACGTTTTGTTACAATTGTTTTCTTAACTTCTTCGTCTTCGATGATACGACCTTCGTTCATGTCAACAAGGAACATTTTTCCCGGCTCCAAACGACCGTGCTGAATTACATCTTCTGGATCGATGTCAAGAACACCAATTTCAGACGACATAATTACGAAACCACTGTGTGTTAAAGTATAACGAGAAGGACGTAAACCATTTCTGTCTAGTAAAGCTCCAATTACGTTTCCGTCTGTAAACGGAATAGAAGCTGGACCATCCCAAGGTTCCATAATACAAGCGTTAAACTCGTAGAATGCTTTCTTTTCCTCGCTCATAGTCTGGTGTTTTTCCCAAGCTTCAGGAACCACCATCATCATCGCTTCTGGTAAAGAACGGCCCGTCATCAATAAAAGTTCAACCACCATATCCATAGAAGCAGAATCTGATTTTCCTTCTAAGATAATTGGGAATAATTTTTTGATATCGTCACCAAAAATTTTGCTTTCCATTAGTTCTTCACGAGCACGCATACGGCTTACGTTTCCACGAAGCGTATTGATCTCACCATTATGACACATGTATCTAAATGGCTGTGCAAGATCCCAAGAAGGGAAAGTATTAGTAGAGAAACGTTGGTGAACAAGCGCAAGACGCGTTACCAAGTCTGGATCTTTCAAGTCAATATAATATCTGCTGATGTCTTCCGGCATCAATAGACCTTTATATATAATAGTAGTTGTCGATAAACTAGTAAAATAAAACATATGGCTTTCAGAGGTTTTAGAGCCTCTAATAGCGTGTTCTGCAATTTTTCTAGCTGCAAAAAGTTTTGCATTAAATTCTTGTTCAGTTAAATCCTGACCGTTTTTGCTAACAAAAACTTGTTTAACTGTTGGTTCTTTTTCTGCGGCAATCTGCCCTAGATTTTCAACGTCAACAGGTACATCTCTCCAACCTAAGATCTTTAAATTCTGATCTTTGATTGTAGATTCGAAAGCATTAATACAAAAAGAAACCTGGTTTTTGCTTTTTGGTAAAAAAACCATTCCTACTGCATACTCACGCGTTTCAGGGATTTCAAAATCACATACTTTTTTAAAAAAAGCGTGTGGAATATCAAATAAAATTCCAGCTCCGTCTCCGGTTCTTCCATCAGAACTAACGGCACCACGATGTTCCAATTTTATTAAGATATCCAATGCTTTGTGAATAATATCATTTGACTTAATACCATTCAAATTACAAATAAATCCTGCACCACAGTTGTCGTGTTCAAATTCAGGCAAATAAAGCCCTTGTTCTTTAACTCTCATTCTTGATATTTTTTCTACAAAAATAAAGATTTCGTTAAACATTCTATATTGAAATTATACATTCACTTACATTTTTGTTGTAATATTAGAAAAAGGGTTCTTAATTGATAATAATATTATTATAACCATTGTGAATTGACAAAATCATAATGGGCTTTAAAATATATTAAGAAAAATCGTCTCTTACCTATTGAAATCGTTGATCTTTTTGTTAAATCTCAAACGTTATAGCAGCTTAATGTTAACTTTTTGTATGCAATTGTTTAACGATTTGTTTTCTTTGAAAAGGAATATCCAGTCAATATAGATTTGACTTATTTTTAATTGAAAAAGATTTTACTATTAAGTTGAATTTTGCTATTTTTGTCGCACTTTTATTCTGAAATAAATTCAGAACCAGACAAATTCTATATTATGAACATACACGAATATCAAGGAAAAGAAATTTTAGCGAGTTACGGAGTACGCATTCAACGCGGAATTGTGGCTAACAATGCAGTTGAAGCTGTAGCTGCTGCAAAACAATTAACTGCCGAAACTGGAACAGGATGGCACGTAATTAAAGCACAAATTCACGCAGGTGGTCGTGGAAAAGGTGGTGGAGTTAAGCTTGCTAAAAATTTACAACAAGTTGAAGAAATTGCAGGACAAATTATCGGAATGCAATTGATTACACCTCAAACTTCTGCTGAAGGTAAAAAAGTAAACAAAGTTTTAGTAGCAGAAGATGTTTACTATCCTGGAGAAAGCGAAACTTCTGAATTTTATGTTTCTGTTTTATTGAATAGAGCTACAGGACGCAACATGATTATGTATTCTACTGAAGGTGGAATGGATATTGAAGAAGTTGCTGAGCACACACCACACTTAATTTTTACTGAAGAAGTAGATCCTTCTGTTGGATTACAAGGTTTTCAAGCAAGAAGAATTGCTTTTAACTTAGGTCTTTCTGGAAATGCTTTCAAAGAAATGGTGAAATTCATCGACGCATTATACAATGCTTACATTGGTTCTGATGCTTCTATGTTTGAAATCAACCCTGTGTTAAAAACATCTGACAACAAAATTATGGCTGTTGATGCTAAAGTAAATATCGATGATAATGCTTTATACAGACAACCAAAATACGCTGAAATGCGTGATATCCGTGAGGAGAATCCAATCGAAGTAGAAGCTAAAGAAGTAGGTTTAAATTACGTAGATCTTGACGGAACAGTTGGATGTATGGTAAACGGTGCTGGTCTTGCAATGGCAACTATGGACTTAATTAAATACGCTGGTTTTGAGCCTGCTAACTTCTTAGACGTTGGTGGAACTGCTGATGCTAAACGTGTTGAAACTGCTTTCAGAATTATCTTGAAAGATCCAAACGTAAAAGCGATCTTAATTAACATCTTTGGTGGAATCGTTCGTTGTGACCGTGTTGCTCAAGGTGTTGTTGATGCTTACAAAAACATGGGTGACGCTATCAATGTGCCAATCATTGTACGTCTTCAAGGAACAAACGCTGAAATTGCAAAAGAATTAATTGATAATTCTGGAATGCCAATTTTATCTGCAGTTCAATTCCAAGAAGCTGCTGATCAAGTTAAAGCTGCACTTTCTTAATTAAATAAGAAATTCAATTATATAAAAAATCCTAAGTGAAAACTTAGGATTTTTTTGTTTTTAATCGGCATAACTACAGTATTTTAGTTTCACGCAGATTTGGCAGATATAGCTGATTTTCTATTTGTTTAAAGATTTACGCAGATTTTTATCAAAAAGAATAAATCTGCTCAATCTGCCAAATCTGCGTGAAAAAAACTTGCACCTTTTGTAGTTAAATCATAAAGTTTATTTTTTCAAAATAGTTTCCAATTCTACAATTTCAAAAGTAGGATCATATTTTATAAACTCGCGCAGCATTGCAGTATGTCCCGCACCCAAAAGCAGCATAACTTTATCATCTTTACTCTCTGTAAGTTTTTGAATTAAAGAATACATATAAAGATTTCTTCTGTACCATTCAGACACCAAATAAGCACCCACAAAATTGTCTGTTTTTCCACCTCGATTTGCCGTTGCCAAATACCATGAAACATTATCTGTACTAGATTTTTTAGTATTCGTATCTACAAGAAGTTCAGTTAAGCTGTATTTTGTAATTTTCTCATTAAAAGAATTCTCATAATACGCCATTGTTTCCAGATTGGTTTTTAATAAATCCAACTGATTGGCTTCTTTCATGCCTTTAGTCAAACTATCGTATGGGAAATTAGTTTCATTATAATCAATTCCATACAATTTTTTATGACCTAATTTCTTTGCAGAGCGTAAAGCCAATTGTACAATTTCGTCAGCATCTTTATGAAGTAAACTATCTGTGTTTTTAGCATAAAATTTATCCAGCTTATTTTGTCTGTCAAAACTCCATTCTACAAAAATTTTGTCCGGGCCAAAATCCTTGATTTTATTCGTAATATTTTCAAGTTCCTTTTGGCTTTTGTCTGTCATAACATTAAAAGTTTTGACTTTGGCGATATCAAGTCCGGGATTTTCAAAATGAAAAGTTCCAATAATTAAAATTTGCTTTTTCTTTGATTGACCAGAAACAGCAGTTAAAGTAAGAAGTACTAATAGTAAAATGATTTTTTGCATGATGATGATTTGTTTTAAATTCAATGCGAAAGTAGAAGAGATTTACAACCCATTTTTTAATTTTTGATGAACTCCAGGTTTCATTTCATCAACAATAGAAATTACCATCTCAAAAAGTTCATGTAATATTTCTAATAGTTCATCAACAGAAATGCGTGTTTCATATAAAAATTGATTTCATTAAAAGCTATAATTGTACTTTTGAATATATTCTAAAACAATCGTGAGACTAAAAATCCCTTTCTACTACCATATTGTCCTTTTCTTTGGGCTTTTTATTGTTTTTTATATTTGGGACATCGGAGTGGGTCAAAAAGACGGAACTTTTATATTTAATAAAATATTTTTTCTGTTTTCGTTTACGCAGTTGCTGGCAATTTTCACCATTTATGTTTTCAATTTTTATACATTCTGCAATTGGTTTTTAAACAAAAAAAAGATCTTTATTTATTTGTTAACGATTCCTGTTTCGTTAGTTTTATTTGCAGGAGTCAGATATCTTTTTCAGGAAATTATTCTATTTCAAATTACTGGAACTCATAATTATGTAGAAAAATCCAGAGAAATAACATTCTATGTCAGAGACAATTTTTTCTTCGGATTACCGGCTGTAGTTTTAAGTTCTTTAAGCTATTTATTCTGGCATTTTCAGGAAACGCAAAAACAAAATCAGGAATTACTTTTAGAGAATAAAAAAGCCGAATTCCAAATGCTGAAATCACAGGTAAGTCCGCATTTTTTATTCAATACCTTAAACTCGTTTTACAGTCAGTTAATTGGAAAAGATGACGAAATAGCAGCCGACGTCTTAGTGCTGTCAGACTTGCTTCGTTACGTAATTACAGAAACAGACAAAGACGAAGCTTTGCTTTCTAAAGAAATTCAATTTATAAAAAACTACATACATTTACAGCAGAAAAGATTTGAAGATCAGTTGTATTTAGATTTTTCTATAGAAGGAGATTATACGATTGAAAAGATTTTACCATCGGTTTTAATCCATTTTATAGAAAATGTTTTTAAACATGGAAAGCTAAATGATCCGGAAAAAAGAGCGATAATTTCAATTGATATTAAAGGCGATTTTTTAGAAATTTCTACCTTTAATTATACAATTGGAGGAGAAAATTATTACTCAACCGGAATTGGTTTTGATAACCTAATGAAACGTTTAGAATATACGTATAAAGATAAATTTATACTTAAAAAAACAGCAGAAAATAATACCTTTAAAATGTATCTGAAAATCCCATTAAAAAAATAAGCATGAAGTTTAAATGTATTATTATTGATGATGAACCGCCTGCAACTCGCATTCTGAAAAACTATGTCGAGAAAGTTTCTTTTCTGGAAGAAGTGGGCGTTTTTAATGATTCGCTGAAAGCTTTAGAGTTTCTGAATTCGAATAAAGTGGATGTTATTTTTCTGGATATTCAAATGCCACAATTAACGGGTTTACAGCTTTCGCGAATAATTTCTAAAGATGTAAAAGTGATTTTTACGACCGCTTATCCCGATTTTGCTTTAGAAGGTTTTGAGCTCAATGCCGTTGATTATTTATTAAAACCGATTGCGTTTGAAAGGTTTTATCAAGCCGTTTCAAAACTGAATTCTGAGGTTAAAACCGAAGTAGTAACTAACAATACAGCAGAATTTATTTTCATTAAAACAGATGGGAAAAACAAATTTCAGAAAGTAATTTTAGATGATATTTTGTATGTAGAAAGTCTGCAGAATTATGTTTGTATTCATACTCAGAAACAGCAAATTATTACACATTCTTCGCTTAAAAATGTAATAGAATCTTTGCCTGAAAATGATTTTATTCAGATTCATAAATCTTACGTTATAGCGCTAAAACATGTAGAATCTACAGATAGTTTTTCTGTTTTTATTAATGGAAAAGAACTGCCGATTGGTGCGACTTATAAAGATGCTTTTTTTGAGCAGATTGATAAAAATAAGATCTAATTTTTTTTCTTTAACCGCAAAGCAGGCAAAGATTTTTATCTTAGATTATGATTAAAAGCACAAAGTTCGCAAAGCTTTATCAATATGGCTTTGCGAACTTTGCGTAATCCTTGTGAACTTTGTGGTAAAAAACCTCAAAGTATATTATTTCTTATTCTTACCGTTTTTGTAAACTACTTTTTCGACAACTTGTACCTTTCCGTTACCTTTTGGAAATTCTTTCTTCTTAGGTCTGTTAGCAGAACCTGTTTTCGAAGGTTTCTGATCACCTCGAGCTCTTTCGCTGTCTTTTGGTGCAGCTTTAAATTCTGGTCTGTCCTTAGTATTTTCTTTCTTCGGAATTTCAGCTTTATGTTTTGCTAAAACATCATTTGGATTTTTCGGATTTTCCTTAGTTCCTCTTAAATGAATCACCAATCCGTTTAGGAAATTACGCAAAACCTGATCGCCGCATTCCATATAATTTTCGTGATCTTCGGCTCTAAAAAAAGCGCCCAATTCTGATTTTGAAATTCTAAAATCTACTAATTCTAAAATTTCAACTATTTGGTCGTCACGGAGCATCAAAGCCACGCGCAGTTTTTTAAGTATATCGTTATTCGTCATTTTTTTTTGTTTCAGGTTTTTTGTTTCACGTTTCAAGTTCCTGCAATCTTTTTCAGGAATTATAAACTGTGCCTAAATTTTTTACAAAGGTACGTTTTTAAGCATCATAATTCGTGTAAATTCGTGAAATTAGTGGCAAAAAATCACTGCAAACGAGAATTATACTCATTCAAAACACTAATTATTTTGTCTAAATCTTCTTTTTTATGATTGGCCGTAATCACAATTCTATTAATATCTTTTGAATTTTCCTGATATCTGAAATTGGCAATAATTATATTATTAGCTTTCAGAATTTCGGTAATACTTTCTATTTCAATATAAATTAAAGGATATGTTTTGTCAAATTTAATGTTCTCATTTTTAATGAGTTTTGAATCTATATAAATGAGATTTTCTAAGAGTTTTTGATGCTGTGTCTTATATATTTCAGAGGCTTCAGCAAGTGTTTGCACAAAAGCAGGATTCATTCCGGCAGCAGAAATAAACGTATCTAGTTTTTTAATTTGATTGATAAAAGAAGTATCACTCGCAATTATGCCGCCCGTTAAACCAAAAGCTTTTCCCAGAGAAGAAACCAGAATTTTTCGTTTAATAGGAAGTTCAATTTCCGAATAAATTCCAGAACCATTTTCGCCTAGAATTCCAAGAGAGTGTGATTCATCAACAACCAGAGTAATTTCTTTATTTTTTGAAACCTCCTTTAAAACCGATAAATCAATTGCTTTTGTTTGATAAGAAGGAACGCCATCGGTAAGAATTGTAATTTTTTCTTTTTCAATACTTAATAATCGTGAATTGATTTTGCCTTCAATAAAAAGAGGTAAACTATTAGAAGTTTTTATCGCCGGATGCGTGTTCGGAAAATGAAAATAGCAATCCGTTTCTTTATTCAATTCATCCAAAACAATTTTTCCTGCCAGCATTCCAGACGAAACTGTAACGGCAGATTCGGCTTTTATATGTTGTGCTAAAAATGCTTCGCCATCATCATAAGCGGTTAATTTTATATTCGCATTTCTGGAACTTCCGTAAGTTGTTCCCCATCTCTGAATATTTTTTATGACCAATTCCTGAAACGCTTTATGAGTCGATAAACCCAAATAAGCCGTTCCACCAAAATACAAATACTGTTCTTGGTCTATTTCGATAATTCGATCAGGAAATTGGTTGACTTTCATTCAATTTAAATTAAAGTTAATTTGGTATGTTGTGTTTTTTAAACACATAGAAACATAGATTTCTTTTAGATTCAATAAAAGAATTTTTAAAGAAACTCGTTTCTCACACATAGCTATGTGTTTTGATGAAAAGTGAAATGCCTTTATTTATAGACAAAGAAAAGCTATGTCTCTATGTGTTAAAATAATATACTTATTATATTAAAGTTACTCCAGTTCCGTTGAGTTCAGAATAACTGATTACGCCATCTTTTATCGTTACGCCAGTCGCAATGTCTTGAGCTAAAAGCAGCGCACCATCCATATCGACATAATCTAATTGTGGTAACAAATGTGCAATTGCAGAAATACCAACCGTAGATTCTGTCATGCATCCAACCATAGTTTTTAAACCTAATTTTTTGGCATGTTCAATCATACGTTTCCCCGGAGTCAGTCCGCCGCATTTTACCAATTTGACATTTACACCATGAAAATGATTGAAACATTTTGCAACATCTTCTTCGATAATACAACTTTCATCGGCAATAATGGGTAAAGCAGAATGTTTAAAAATTGCCGCGTGACCTTCCCAATTATCAGCTTTTATAGGTTGTTCTAAAAATTCTACGCCTAATTTTTTTAATTCAATCGAATTGTTAATCGTTTCGTCAACATCCCAATCGCAGTTGGCATCAATTCTAAAAACAGCATTAGTATGTTTTCTAAGTTCTTTTACAATCGCAATATCTTCTTTGGTTCCTAATTTAATTTTATAAATCGGCCACGGAAGTTCCTGCATTTTAGAAACCATTTTTTCTATAGAAGCAATCCCGATGGTATAATCTGTCATTGGGTTTTTATCAATAGAATAGTCCCATAAATCGTATAATTTTTTGCCTTTTTTACGCGCATATAAATCATTATACGCCAAATCTAAAGCGCACAAAGCAAACATATCGTGTTCTAAATGCGGATAAATTTTTGCCCAAAAAACTTCGGGAGTTTCATTATCTGAAGCTTCAATAATGGTTCTGATTTTTTCTAAATCCTGCATCATCACCGGAACCGTAGTTTTGTAATACGGATTTGAAGTGGCTTCTCCAAAACCAGAAAAACCATCACTTTTTAGTTCAACAATCAGCGAAGGCTGAAAATCAATCGATTCTCTGGAAATGGTAAAAGTGTGTTTTAGTTTTAAATTGTATTCTCTTAAAATCAATTCCATATCTTTTATTTTTTTAATTCAACCACAAATAAGCTTCTGCAAAATGATCGCGCCAGAGTTTTTCGTTATGCTCGCCGCCTTTTACAATTTTTGATTTGGTAAGATGCAGACAATAACAACGTTTTGTGTCTAGTAAGCGTTCCATTTTGGTCATATCTTTTACCATATCGTCGTCTTCTTTATCACCACACAAAAAGTAAATTTTGGTCTTTATTTTTGGAGCTTTTTCGGCTAAAGCAAAAATATCTTTTGAAAACCAAAATGAAGGCGAGAAAACAGCCGCTTTTCCAAATACTTCCGGATATTTTAATACGGCATAAAACGAAACCAATCCGCCAAGCGAACTTCCCATAATAATGGTATTTTTTGCGTTGGTTTTGGTTCTGTAATTTTTATCGATATAAGGTTTTAGTGTTTTTACAATAAATTCAAGATAATTGTCAGCATTTCCTCCGCCGTATTTTTCGTTTTTATAAGGCGTTAATTCCTCAATTCGTTTGTCATTTCCGTGTTCAATTCCAACCACAATTACCTGCGCTTTTAAGCTGTCCAGTTTTTCGTCGACATTCCATTCGCCAACAAAAGAAGTCTTAGCGTCAAATAAATTTTGGGCATCATGCATATACATTACTGTATATTTTTTTTGGATGTTTTTTGAATAATTTTCGGGCAGATAAATCCAGATTTTTTTTGTGGTTTTGAGTTGCGGCGCTTCAATAGTAAAGGTCGAGACGTTTTTAGAAGCCGTACTTTCCTGTGCATTTCCAAGAGAGGTCATGCATAATGCAATCAAAAAGAAAAATCCTCGAATCATCAATTTTTTGTGTTTTAATTTAAAAACAATAATTTAGCTAAAAATAATAAATTAGATGAATAGCGAGATAGAAAAGAAGGGTTTACTTTTAGAAATGATTGCTTTTTCTACTGTAGATGGCGAATTGCACAAAAGAGAATATGAATTTTTGTGGATTGTGGCTCAGGAATTAAAGATTAATAAAGATGTTTTTCTTGACTTATTTCATCAGGAAAGTTATCCTTCTATTTTAAAATCAGAGTTTCAACGCATTCAGCAGTTTTACAGATTGGCATTGATTATGTATTGCGACGGAGTTTTGCACGAAAGAGAATCTCAGGCCATACAACAAATTGCGCTAGGAATGGGACTAAATCCTGGAGCCGTAAAACGCATTTTAGGATTAATGAAAAATGCGCCAAACGCCATTATTGACCCGAAAATTTTACTAAAAGTATTTCAGGAACAACATAATTAAGCCAATTGTTCCTGTAATTTTTTAATATCATCACGCAGTTTTGCCGCCTGTAAAAAGTCTAATTCTTTAGCGGCTTTTTCCATAGATTTACGTTTTTCACGAATCATTTTTTCCAAATCGCCTTTAGACATATATTTTGTTTCCGGTTCGGCAGCAGCAGGTAACGTATGACCTAATTCATATTCAACCAATGGATTTTTAGTAAAAGCACTTTCAATCTTTTTGTTCAAAGCCTGTGGCGTAATATTATTTGCCGTATTAAAGTTGATTTGTTTCGTTCTTCTGTATTCCGTTTCGTCAATTGTTCTTTGCATACTTGCCGTAATTTTATCTGCATACAAAATAGCTTTCCCGTTTAAGTTTCTCGCTGCACGACCAATAGTTTGCGTAAGCGATCTGTGATTACGAAGAAAACCTTCTTTATCGGCATCCAAAATCGCAACAAGCGAAACTTCAGGTAAATCCAAACCTTCACGAAGCAAGTTTACTCCAATAAGAACATCAAAAATACCTTTTCGTAAATCCTGCATAATTTCGATACGTTCCAAAGTATCCACTTCAGAGTGAATATAACGACAGCGAACATTTACTTTGGTTAAATATTTTGCCAATTCTTCGGCCATTCTTTTGGTTAAAGTCGTTACCAAAACTCTTTCGTCTAATTCACATCTTACCTGAATTTCTTCAATTAAATCATCAATCTGATTTAAACTCGGGCGAACTTCAATTATTGGATCTAATAATCCTGTCGGACGAATAATCTGCTCAACATAAATACCATCTGATTTTTGCAATTCGTAATCTGCAGGAGTTGCAGAAACGTAAATTACTTGGTTTTGTAAAGCTTCAAATTCTTCAAATTTCAACGGACGGTTGTCCATTGCTGCGGGAAGTCTAAAACCGTATTCAACCAGATTTTCTTTACGGCTTCTATCGCCACCGTACATGGCGTGAACCTGCGAAACCGTTACGTGACTTTCGTCAACAACCATTAAAAAATCATTCGGAAAATAATCTAATAAACAGAAAGGTCTAGTACCGGCTTGTCTTCCGTCAAGATAACGCGAATAGTTCTCAATTCCAGAACAGTATCCTAATTCGCGAATCATTTCCAAATCAAAATTAGTTCGTTCTTCCAGACGTTTTGCTTCAAGATGTTTTCCTGTTTCTTTAAAATAATCAACTTGTTTAACTAAATCCTGCTGAATTTCCCAAATTGCGCCTTGCAGAACTTCTGGAGAAGTCACAAACATATTGGCTGGGTAAATCGTGAGTCTTTTAAATTTTTCTATTACTTGAGAAGTCTTGGCATCAAAAGATTCTATTTCTTCGATTTCGTCTCCAAAAAAGTGAATTCTAAAAGCATCATCCGCATAACTTGGATAAACTTCTACAGTATCGCCTTTAATTCTGAAGGTTCCGGGATTAAAATCGGCTTCGGTTCTGGCGTATAAACTCTGAACTAAACTGTGCAGTAATTTGGTTCTCGAAATTACCTGATCTCTAAAAACTTCAATTACGTTTTTCTTAAATTCTACGGGATTTCCAATACCATACAAACAAGAAACAGAAGCTACAACCAAAATATCACGACGACCCGAAAGTAGGGAAGAAGTGGTGCTTAAACGCATTTTTTCAAGCTCTTCGTTGATAGATAAATCTTTCTCGATAAATACTCCTGTAACGGGCATAAAAGCTTCTGGCTGATAATAATCGTAGTAAGAAACGAAATATTCTACGGCATTATTTGGGAAAAATTGTTTGAATTCTGAATACAATTGTGCCGCCAAAGTTTTGTTGTGTGCTAAAACCAAAGTTGGTCTTTGTACTTCTTCAATAACATTGGCAACGGTAAAAGTTTTACCAGAACCTGTAACTCCTAATAATGTTTGATATTTTTCGCCATCAACTACGCCTTGTGCCAATTTTTGAATGGCTTGCGGCTGATCACCTTTTGGACTGTATTCTGAAGAGACTTGGAATTTCATTTTTAGAGGCTGAAAATTTAGTTTTGTAAAGATACAAAGATTGTTTTTAGTTTTTTTGCCACGAATTACACGAATTACACGAATTAAATTGAGTACAGAAATTTGGTCAAATCCTACACAAAAAAATTAGTGTAATTAGTGTAATTCGTGGCAAAAAAATAATTCGTGGCTAAAAAAATCATTTCAAGAAATCGATCATAGCATCATTTACTATTTTAGATTGATCGATGCTTAAAAAATGTCCTGCATCTTTTATGATTTTTATCTTGCTGTTGGCTAAATATTTTTGTGCACGTTCTGCACTTTCTTTACCGTTAATAATATCGTGGTCGCCGATTAAAACCAAAACAGGATTTTGGATTGATTCTAATTCTTTATCCGAAAAAGGATGCATTTTGAGCATACTCGAATTTGATTTTGCGTATTTATTGGCAAGATAAAATTGTCGTTTATATATCGGACTTATTTTTTCTGGATGGGTTGAGAATGCACTTAATGTCTTTCCGAATTTTTTTTCGTTTGGAAAAAGTTTAAGCATTAATGCCGAAGATGTTTTCCCGATTTTGTCAATGAATTTAAAAGTTTGCGCCGGACTTAACAAAACAATTTTATCAATCGAATTTGATTTTTGAGTCGCTAATAATGTTGCGATCCAGCCACCACGTGAAGCCGCCACAATATCGAAATCTTTTAATTTATAATGTTTAAAAATCTCATTGTACCAAATCGCAATTTCTTCTATTGAAAGCGGTTTTGCTGTTAAAGTTGATTTATTGGGTTCCATTAAAAAATCGATGGCATAAACGCGATGATTTTTGGCAAGAACTTTAATATTTGGATACCACATTGTAGAACTGGCATCCATACCGTGAAGTAATACTAGATCTTTACCGTTTTTTGGGCCGGCAATTACGACATGAGCCGTTCCGTAAGAAGTTTTAATATCTTCTTCAGAATAGGGAATGTCCCAAAGTTTTAAAGCTTTGTTGTAAGATTGAGTGTAAGAGTCTTTGTCTTTTTTAGTTTTAAAGCTGTAATCTTCAAATTTTGCTTTTGTAGCAGAACAACCGACCAAAAGAAATAAGACCACAATTTGTAGTGAATTTTTAAGCATAATAGTGAATTAGATACACTAAATGTACTTGAAAAAGACCTGGACTGCGTAATATAATTTTGGTTTAAAATATCAAAATTATAAGGTCTTAAAATATACTTTAAGTTTAAATTTTATGCGTTTTTCCATTTTTCAATCTCAGTCATAATTTCAGATTGAGAGTAAAAATTATTCTCTGTACTATCTTGTTCAGATAAAGTATAATCGTAATTATATGTCTCAGATAAATTTTCTGAAGATGCTTTTCTGCTGTCTACAATTGTTTTTAAAGCAGATAAAAAAGTGGCATCATCAATTTGATTGATTTCAGAAATCAACGTATTTTTAAGTGTAAGTGTGTTCATATAGAGATGTTTTATCTCTAAGTTACGAAACTTAATGAATAAAAAGCAATGAAAAATTTTAAATTTTCCAGGTTTTTTGTTCCGTTTCTGTTAAAAAACTCCACGCAATAATTCGGCTGTTTTTCTGACCTTGCGACATGTCGATTGTTTTGACATTCAATGCGTTTACTTTTTTAAGTATGTTGTAAATACTTTTTAGGTTTTCTTTTTTTGAAACCAAAGTAGTAAACCAAAGGCATTGTCTTGAATATTTGGCACTTTCGTAAATCATTTGAGTTACAAAACCAATTTCGCCGCCGTCGCACCACAATTCTGCATTTTGACCGCCAAAATTTAAGACAGGATTTGAGGTTTTCTTGTCCTTTGGATTTAAGTTTCCGACTTTTCTGCTCGTTGCTTTATTGGCTTCTGCAGCAGACGCATGAAAGGGCGGATTACAAATTGTAAACGTAAAACGATCTTCGGGAGTTATAATATTTTTGAAAATAAAACGTGCTTCGGTTTGTTGCTGTAAACTTATTGCATCGATTAATTTTGGGTTGGCTTCGATAATTTTACTGCAATTTTCAATTGCTTTTTTATCAATGTCGGTTCCAACAAAACTCCAGTCGTAAATGGCGTGTCCTAATATCGGATAGATTAAATTCGCACCTGTTCCGATATCTAAACCTAAAACTGAATTTCCTGTTGGAATTTCTCCGTTATTGGTTTCTGCTAATAAATCGGCGATATAATGAATGTAATCTGCACGGCCAGGAATTGGCGGACACAGATAATTAGCAGGAATATTCCAAAAACCAAAATTATAATAGGTTTGCAGTAAAGCTTTATTAAGCACTTTTACGGCTTTTGGATCGCTGAAATCAATAGTTTCTATTTGATGTTTATTGATAGAAACATAATTTTTTAATTCTGGACAATTGGTAGTAAGTAACTCAAAATCATAACGCGAACGGTGAAGATTTCGAGGATGTAAATTGTTTTTTTCAGAATTGTCTATTGCTTTCATTTGGTGTATTTGCTGCAAAGATAGTCATTCCTTTTTTGGAAAAAAGATTGTTATGAATCTGGAAGAAATTCCAAGTTTTAAATTCCAAATCCCAATCGATTAAAATCTTGTGATTGTTGCCTTTCGACTTCGGTCAGAGTGACAAAATCAATCAAAACATTCCATTAAAAGCAAATCACCATCAGAATGTGTAATGGTAACAATTCCGTCCTGAGCGACAGAATTACTGCTTCCGGTTCTGTACCCCATTGTTAAGGTGTCGTTTTCGAGCGGATATTCTAAATTAATAGAATTAATTCCGTTTACAATTCCAATTGGTATTAGAGAGATTGGCGTTTTCTCGGTGTACCATTTTTCGAATTTATTAGGCAGTAAAAATATTTTAGAATGGTCGTCCAGAATTACAATTTTAAGCAGATTTCTATAACGAACAATATTGGTAAGATTTGTAATTGTATGATCGGCACGTCTTCCGGTTGCCCAAATTACGTTTACAGCAGGAATTTTTCTTTCTATTAAATAATCAAAAGCTTTTTCGAGATCAGTTTTGTTTTGGTCTGGAGCGCGAATAATTTCGATCGGAAATTGTGTGGTTTTGTAGATTTCGGGATCAAAACCGCGGTCGAAATCCCCCAAAAGTACATCTACTTTTATGCCTAAATCTATAACTCGTTCCATAGCAGAATCGAGCACAACAACAAGTGGAGACCATTCAAGCAATTGCCCTAATAATTCTGGATTACAAGCTGCGCCGTTGGCAATAATTAATGCAGGTTCCTGGTCGTCGCGTACGATATGGTGTGAAGACATTTTGATTTTTGATTTTAGAATGTAGATTTTAGATTTTAGATTTTAGATTTGCTTTTAACGCTTGCTACCTTTGCGCCTTTGCACCTCAGAACCTTTGCACCTTTAAAAAACTAATCTACGGTGATAATTAATCTGTCCCAAATGATAAGATAAATGCATAGCAAGATGCACTAAGAAATATTCGGTTTTCATTTCTTTCTCAAAAACAACTAAAGGATAAATTGCTTCTAAGTCACTTTGTGTCACAGAATCAAGCGCGTTATTAACGACTACAATTGTATCTTCGATTTTTTGGATTAATTCTGTTCTTGGAACATTTTTTAATGAAAATTCGAGTTCACGATTTCTAACGTAATCTGTTTTTCCGATTTGTACTCCTATAAAATGATTGATGTTTCCAATAAGATGCAGACATAAATTTCCGGCAGAATTAGAAATGTTTTTGTCAATTATCCAAAGTTGAGTTTCATCTTGATAAGATTCAATTTCTACTTTTAATTTGTTTAAATCTCGATCAAAAAGCGATTTTAGTGTTTCGATTAACATAATGTTATATTTTATTTTTTATCGGAATCCAGATTTCTTCTTCAGAATCGGGATCGTCTTTTTTATATTTTTCGTCCATTACAGCAAAATGCGGTCTGTTGTCTACAGTGTATTCTGAGTTTGGAAGCCATTCAACAAAAATAGAATGATAGGTTTTGTGCCCTTCTGTCTGCGGTCCTTTATGAATAAAAACCGCATATAAACCACTTGGGATTATTAAGGTCTCCATTTCAGCTGGAATATGTTCAAAATCGATGACTTCGACTGCGGCCCATTTTTGAAAAATATTATTTGGGTCAAAATTATCAAAATGTCCATCAGGAAAAACTTCAAGAGAATATAAATTAGAATCAACCGAATTTCTAATATATCTGCGTTTTGGCATAAAACCTTTCCATAATTGAAAAGTCTTATTTTCGATAAACGACATCTCGATGTGTTTACCAATCAGTTTTTTTTCGGTTAAATACTCAATTCGGTTTTTCATCTTACAAAATTATTCAATTTTATATTGTTTTGTGTCAATTTCGCTAAGAGAAAAATAACCAAGCGGATAATTTGTTTTATCGGTGGTATTGATAATGTTTCCTTTTACGGTTGCCGGAGGTGACTGAAATGGACCGCCAACATTACTGCCTGCAATACTTACTAAGATAGTCATATAATTGTAATATTGTTTTGAGATTCCGTAATGCGTGATTTCGATGTTATCGCCCGTTTTTAAATCTTCATCGTCAGAACTGCTGAAAATTTCGTTTCCCTGATAAAACTTGTCTTCAGAAACATAATAGCTTGAAGTAACTTTGTTAGAATAAGTATATTTAAACAAATAAAAATTATCCTCATCACCCGGATCAGTATAAAACGCTCGAACTTCTATATCAGTTCCGGTAATACCGCCTTCATTATTTTGCTCCATTCTGGTAATAGGCGCAACAGATTTTAAAGTTTCGCTGGCTGTATAAGTATTGCCGCGAGAGATAACAGTCAAAGTATATTGTCCTTCAATTTCTGGTTTAAAATTATTACAGACGTAACGCCCGGTTTTAGGTACTTCTGTAAAGTTAAATTGCTGGTTTTTAATGTTTTTTATGTATACGACGGCACCAGACACAACCGGAATTACATTTTCAAAATAGCCCGTTGTGGTAGATAATTTAATAGTCTGCTGGTTTCCGGCTGTTCCTTTTTTCCAGTTTATAGCAGCTTCAATGACTAATTTTGGAGGCGCTGTATCTAAATCAACATCAACCACTTCTTCACAACTTATGAAGAAGAACGATATAAAAAATACGATTAAAAAGCTTATTTTTTTCATGATATATCTTTTTACAGAAAGTGATTTTTAAAATTTGAAATTATAACTCACCGCCGGAACCAATCCGAAAATGGAAGTTTTTACAGCTTCATTTGCTCCCGTATCTACATTTTGCTGAAAGTTTATTGAAGCGGCGTTATGACGATTGTACAAATTATAAATACTAAAAACCCATTCGCCTTTCCAGTTTCTGTCTTTATTTTTTCTTGGTGTTAAGGTAGCCGAGACATCTAAATGGTGATAGGCAGGAAGACGATCTTCATTTCTTAATCCGTAACTTGGAACTGTAATGCCTAAATATTCGTATTGTCCGTTTGGATACGTAACAGGCTGTCCGGATTGTAAAGCGAAATTAGCACCAAAAGACCATTTTTCATTCAAATTATAAGCAGATGTAACCGCTAGATTATGTCTTTTGTCGTACGCGGAACTGTACCATTGCCCGTTGTTAATTCCTGTTTCTTCTGGAGTTCTTCCCGGCGTTTGTTGTTCTGATTTTGAAAGCGTATAAGAAATCCATCCATTAAATTTGCCTTCGTTTTTCTTAAACATAACTTCAAGTCCGTACGATCTCATTCGTCCGTTTAAAATTACCTGTTCAATAGCGTCGTTCGCAATTAAATCGGCACCATCTATATAATCCAATCTGTTTTGGATTTTTTTGTAATAAGTCTCTACTTCAAGTGAATAAGTGCCATTTTTGATATTTCTAAAATAACCTAAAGCCACCTGATCTGCAATTTGAGGTTTGATGTAATTGTCACTCGGCATCCAGACATCAAGCGGAGTAGGCGATGAGGTGTTCGAAATTAACTGAAGATATTGAGCCATTCTGTTGTAGCTTGCTTTTACAGCCTGATCGTCATTTAATTGATAGGATATTGCAAATCTTGGTTCTAAATTATTAAAATCCTGAACGACTTTATTTTTGCCAAAATATTGTGTTGAAGACGGTGTGCCTTTTTCGTAAATCTGCAAATCAGTATTAAAAACGACAGGATTATTATTGTTATAATAATTAATTGTAGATGAGCCTAAACGATAAAATAAACTATAACGCAATCCGTATGAAACGGTTAATTTTTTAGAAAGCTGACTTTCGGCATCCAAATAAACAGACGGCTCAAAAGCATATTTTTTATCCAATTGGTCTGGATTAATTCCAGAATCATCTCCAGTTGGTTTAATCGTTCCGGGATTAAATTCATAATAAATACCGCTTAAGCCATAATTTAGTTTGAATTTATCTGAAATATAATGTTTAAAATCATACTTAATATCGTAGTTTTTAATTCCGGAATCCCATTTAAAGCCTACAAAATCAAGATCAAGTCCGTAATAATAATCACTGTAAATCAACGATAAATTCGAAAATAATTTATCAGAATACAAATGATTCCAGCGAAGATTTAAGGTCGAGTTTCCGTAAGTATTCGTAAATCTTTTATTTAAACTAAAAACATCACGACCAAAATATCCCGACAGATATAAACTGTTGTTATCGTTTAGTTTGTAACTCAGCTTTGTATTTAAATCATAAAAATAAGCCGCATTATCTTTGTTTTTTTCTGAGAGTTTTAAAAATAAATGTGCGTAAGAAGCTCTTCCGCCAATTAAAAAAGAACCTTTATCTTTTACTAATGGTCCTTCGGCAAGAAGTCGGCTCGAGATTAATCCAATTCCTCCATTCATGTGAAAATCTTTACTGCTTCCGTCTTTTTGGTAAATGTCTAAAACAGAAGAAGCTCTTCCGCCGTAACGTGCGGGGATTCCGCCTTTGTATAATTTTAAATCTTTGATAGCATCAGGATTAAATACAGAGAAAAACCCAAATACGTGCGAAGAATTAAATATCGTGGCTTCGTCTAATAATATTAAGTTTTGATCTGCACCGCCGCCTCGAACGTTAAATCCAGAAGCGCCTTCACCTGCATTTGTAACTCCCGGAAGAAGTAAAATTGATTTTAAAACATCGACTTCGCCCAAAACCACAGGCATTCTTTTGATGGTAGAAATAGAGAGTTTGTTGGTACTCATTTCTGGCGATTTTATATTGACTTTACCTTTATTATCGGTAATAACCACTTCCTGAAGTTCTTCGCCACCTTCGCTTAAAGCGAAATTATTTTTAGTATTTTGATTTAAAGTAATTGTTTTTTGAATGGTTTGATACCCAACATAAGTAATTTCGATTTGATGTTCTCCGCTCGGAATTGTTAGCGAATAAAAGCCATATTCGTTGGTTGTAGTTCCGATTTTTAGAGAGGGGATATAAATATTTACACCAATTAAAGTCTCGTTATTTTTGTTGTCGGTTATGGTGCCGCTTAATGTAAATTTTTCCTGAGAAAAGGCCGTAAAAGAAGATAAAATAATTAGAAGAAATATGGTTATATTTTTTGGAATCATTGTCTTGGTTTTGAATTTACATAGTTAAGAATTCTTACTAAATATAACTGCGCGACGTTTGTTAAACATTAGTTAAGATAAAAAAAGACAGCCGATTAAGCTGTCTTTTAGTATTATAAAGTAAATGTAATATTTACTATTTTATCTGAGCGATAATAGCGTTGAATGTTTCACTAGGACGCATTGCTTTACTTACTAACTCTGGAGTTGGCTGGTAGTAACCGCCAAGAGTTTGTGGTTTTCCTTGTGCACCAATTAATTCAGCATCAATTTTAGCTTCGTTAGCTTCAAATTCAGCAGCAATTGGAGTGAAGATCGCTTTTAATTCAGCATCTTTAGTTTGAGCAGCCAAAGCCTGAGCCCAGTAGAAAGCTAAATAAAAGTGAGAACCACGGTTATCGATTTGTCCAACTTTACGAGCTGGAGATTTATCGTTTGCAAGGAATTTATCGTTTGCCTGATCTAAAGTTTCAGATAAAACAATCGCTTTAGAATTGTCTAAAGTTTGTCCTAAATGCTCTAAAGAAGCACCAAGCGCTAAAAATTCTCCAAGAGAATCCCAACGTAAGTATCCTTCTTCTGTAAATTGTTCAACGTGTTTTGGAGCAGAACCTCCAGCACCAGTTTCAAACAATCCACCACCATTCATTAATGGAACGATAGATAACATTTTTGCAGAAGTTCCTAATTCTAAAATTGGGAATAAATCTGTTAAGTAATCACGTAAAACGTTTCCTGTTACAGAAATAGTATCTAAACCTTTGATGATTCTGTCTAAAGTAAATTCTGTTGCAGCAACAGGATTTAAAATACGAATATCAAGGTTTACAGTATTGTAATCTTTAAGGTATTTTTCAACTTTAGCAATCAATTCTCTATCGTGTGCTCTGTTTTCGTCTAACCAAAAAACAGCAGGAGTATCAGATAAACGAGCTCTGTTTACAGCCAATTTAACCCAGTCCTGAATAGGAGCGTCTTTTGCCTGACACATTCTGAAAATGTCATTAGTTTCAACGTTTTGCTCCATTAAAACAGTTCCTTTATTATCAACAACACGTACAACACCGTCGCCTTTCATTTGGAAAGTTTTGTCGTGAGATCCGTATTCTTCTGCTTTTTGAGCCATTAATCCAACGTTAGGAACACTTCCCATTGTTTTAGGATCAAAAGCACCATGTTTTTTACAGAAATCGATTGTTGCAGTATAAATTCCAGCGTAAGAACGGTCTGGAATAATTGCAATTGTATCTTGTTGTTTTCCTTCTTTATTATACATCTGTCCAGAAGTACGAATCATTGCCGGCATAGATGCATCAACAATAACGTCAGACGGAACGTGTAAGTTTGTAATTCCTTTATCAGAATTTACCATTGCCAATGCAGGTCCGTTTGCGATTGCCTGATCAATAGCAGCTTCTACTTCTGCCTGCTCAGGTTTTCCTGCAATTTTAGCATAAATATCACCTAAACCATTTCTGGTATCGATGTTTAATGCAGCAAATAAAGTTTCGTATTTTTTGAAAACATCAGCAAAGTAAACTTCAACGATAGCGCCAAAGATAATTGGATCTGAAACTTTCATCATTGTAGCTTTTAAGTGAACAGAAAGTAAAACACCTGCCGCTTTAGCTTCAGCTATTGCATCAGCAGTAAAAGCTTTTAATTTAATTACACTTAAAACTGAACTATCAATAATTTCTCCTGCTTTTAGCGGAGTACTTGCTTTAAGAACAGTTGTTGTGCCGTCTTTTCCAACGAATTCGATTTTTACATCATTAGCTTCTGCAACAGTAAGTGATTTTTCGCTTCCGTAGAAATCACCATTTGACATAGAAGCTACTTTAGTTTTTGAGTCAGCAGACCAAGCACCCATAGAGTGTGGATTTGCTTTTGCAAAGTTTTTTACCGCTCTTGGCGCTCTACGGTCAGAATTTCCTTCACGTAAAACAGGATTTACAGCAGAACCTAAAACTTTAGCATATTTTGCTTTAATTTCCTTTTCAGCATCGTTTTGAGGCTCTTCAGGATAATTAGGTATTTTATAACCGTGAGATTGTAATTCAGCAATTGCAGCTTTTAATTGCGGTACTGAAGCAGAAATGTTTGGTAATTTGATGATGTTGGCTTCTGGTTGTGTAGCCAATTGACCAAGTTCAGCCAATGCATCGCCAGTTTTTTGAGCATCTGTCAGGACTTCAGGGAAATTAGATAAAATTCTACCTGCTAACGAAATGTCTCTAGTTTCAATTGCAATACCTGCAGTAGCAGTAAATGCCTGAACAATTGGTAAAAAAGAATAAGTCGCTAATAATGGCGCCTCATCAGTTAAGGTGTAATAAATTTTTGAATTCTGTGTCATTTCTTTTTTTTTTATTGTCGTATCGCAAGATACAGCGATGTAAAGGTGTATTCGGCTCAAAACGAGCGGAGCAAATATAATAAAATAGCAGCGAAAACGGTTGAGTTTTATTTAGAAAAACTCAAATTAACAGATTGTTATTTCGAGCTCAAATAATTGTCAAATTGACGATTTTAATATTAAAAAATTACAGTTTTATTAGTTTGAAAAATAAGCACAAAAAAAAACTCGTTTCAATTGATATGAAACGAGTTTTTTATAACAAAGAGATAAATGATTATCTTCTTTTATCTTTAATCTTAGCTTTTTTACCAGTAAGTTCTCTGAAGTAGAAAATTCTAGCTCTACGAACAGCTCCTTTTTTGTTGATTTCAATTTTTTGTAAAGCTGGTAAGTTTACTGGGAAGATACGCTCAACTCCAATAGCTCCAGACATTTTACGAATAGTAAAAGTTTCTGTGTTACCAGAACCTCTTCTTTGAATAACAACTCCTTTAAAAAACTGAGTTCTTGTTTTTTCACCCTCTTTAATTTCGTAGAAAACTGTGATAGTATCTCCAGCTCCGAAAACAGGGAAATCTTTTTTAGCAACTAATTCGGTTTGAACGAATTTTAATAAATCTGCCATGATAATTTAATTATGGTTTTTATATAGAGCAACATTCACGGATCTCGCCAGAGGTTAGTCTAATTCGGGTGCAAATGTAGGTAAAAAAAATAAAATTCCAAACAAAATAAATTTCAAATTTCTATTTTTTAATTGACTGATTTTATGAGGTTTAAAATTGTTTCAGGTTTCAAGTTTTAGGTTTCAAGTTTTAGGTTTCAAGTTTCAAGTTTGAAATGCAGTTCGATTTAGTTTGTCTGTTTAACCGCAAAGTTTGCAAGGGTTTTCGCAAAGTTCACAAAGCGAGATAAGTTCAGCTTTGTGAACTTTGTGTTTTTAAAAGGCTTTAATAATAAACCTTAACGAGCTTTGCGGTTAAATCATCCAGTATTTCAAACTTGAAACCTAAAACTTGAAACTTGAAACCTGAAACTTGAAACCTGAAACAAATTTAATTCCCTTCTAATAAATCAGGTCTTCTATTCTTTGTATGTTCGTACGCCATATCTTCTCTCCATTTGTCAATTTTGGCAAAATGACCGCTGGTAAGAATTTCAGGAACTTTCCATCCTTTATAATCTGCTGGACGTGTATATATAGGTCCAGAAAGTAAATTATCCTGAAAACTATCTGTCAATGCCGAAGTTTCGTCACTTAAAACGCCTGGAATTAATCGAATTAAAGCATCAGACAAAACCAAAGCGCCTAATTCTCCGCCAGATAAAACGTAATCGCCAATCGAAATTTCTTTAGTAATAAAATGATCACGAACTCTTTGATCTACACCTTTATAATGACCGCACAAAATGATAATGTTTTCATACATCGACATTTTGTTAGCCATTTTTTGGTTCAAAGTTTCTCCATCAGGAGACATATATATAATCTCGTCGTATTCGCGTTGACTTTTTAGATGCGTTATGCAGTCATCTATTGGCTGTACCGTCATAACCATTCCGGCACCACCGCCAAACGGATAATCATCTACACTTTTTTGTCTGTTTGTTGTATAATCTCTCAAATTATGAAAATGAACTTCGACCAAACCTTTGTCTATAGCACGTTTCATAATCGAAGCCTCAAACGGACTTCTTAATAATTCTGGCAAAATCGTTATAATGTCAATTCGCATTTTTTTTCTTCAATAGTTCTGGCGCAAAGATACAAAGTAATAGTTGAGAACTTAAAATTTTGCAAAATGAGAATCAGGTTCAAAAGAATTTTCATTTTAACCGAACCAAAAGTTTATACAATTTTCGGATTATGTTACATAATTCTCATTATTAACATATTGATAAAGAAAGAAGTATGATTTTTTTGTAAAAAATGATTTACTTTTAATGTAAAATTAAAAAGATTCACCCCTAATTGTATTCATCATGAAAAAAATACTTTTATTAACCGTCATATTAATGGGCTTATCCTGCTCAACTACACAAAATTCCTCTGAAAATTGGGTTGGAAAAACAAAACAGAATTTCATCAAAAACTGGGGACCAGCGATTCGCACTTTAGATGATGAAAAAAGCGGCGAGATATTAATATATGCCGATCAGGTTTATGCGAATAATAACCGTCATAGTAGTTCTGAATCAAGCGATTCCAATTATTGGAATTATACCTATGTATATGTAAATAAGGAAGGAAAAATAGCTTCTCTGAGAAAAGAAAAACAAGTATTTCCGCCCCAGCAGATTAACGCAGTCGATTTACTAGGAAAAAATTCCATAAGTGCAAAATAAGAAAAAGGCCGAATTTTATTAAACAAATAAAATTCGGCCTTTTTTTGATTACTGTTTTTTTACTAAATTTAGCTGTCGAAATACTTTCGATAATCTAAAAACGAATTGTAATGAAAACAACATTTTTAGCATTCTTATCTTTAATACTATTTGCTTCCTGTAACAAAGAGCCAAAAGACCCGAATCTTGATCCCACGGCAAAAGAAAAAATAGTAAAACAATACTTTGAATACTTCAACAATCATCAATGGAAAGAGCTGGCCGCTATGTACGCTCCGATATCTGATTTTAAAGATCCTTCTTTCGGAAAAGAAATGATTACCCAAACCAGAAAACAGACCATTGATAAATACACGGCACTAAATGCTATTTTTCCAGATTTGCATGATGAAATTGTAAATATCTATCCGTCAGACGAAAAACATATTATTGTAGAATTTGTTTCGACTGGAACTGCAAAAGACAGCACAAAATTTAAACTTCCTATTTGCACCATCTTCACCATTGAAAAAGGAAAAATCACCAAAGATTTTACTTATTTTGATAATTTTGATGATTCAGAATCTCATAAATAAAGTTAGATTTACTTTATAAACTTTCAAAACCACACAATGACTAGCAGACGAACCTTTATAAAAAATAGCAGTTTGGCAGCTGTCGCTGTTTTAACTTTACCATCATTAGCCTTTACTATGAATAAAAAAGAAATTGGGTTACAATTGTACACCTTAAGAGAAGAACTTCCTAAAAATGTAAAAGGAGTTTTAGAAAAAGTAGCGGCGGCGGGATATACCACTGTCGAAACTTATGGTTTTTCTATCAAAGATCAGTTTTGGGGTTTGACTCCGTCTGAACTGAAAAAAATATTAGATAATAATAACCTGAAAGCGATAAGCGGACATTATAATTCGGGAAGTTTTCTCGCTGATGGAAATACAACAGAATTAATGGCAGCAATTGAAGCCGCAAAGATTTTAAAAAATGAATATTTTACAATTCCGTGGGTAGATGAGCCTTTAAGAAAAAACATTCAGGATTATAAAACAATTGCTTCAAGATTAAATCAAGCCGCACAATTATGTAAAGATGCAGGTTTAAAATTAGCGTATCATAATCATGATTTTGAGTTTTTAAAACATGACGGCGTTACTGGATATGAAATTTTGCTCAAAGAAACTCATAAGGATTTAGTCTTTTTTGAATTGGATTTGTATTGGGTAGTATTTTCCGGAAATGATCCGCTGCGATTGTTTAAAGAAAATCCGGGCCGTTTTAAAATGTGGCACATAAAAGATATGGACAAATTAAAACGAACCTTAAACACAGAAATTGGTTCAGGCACTATAGATTTTAAACCTATTTTTAAAGAAGCAAAACTATCGGGAATGCAGCACATTTTTGTGGAACAGGAAAATAATTTTGCTCAAAATGCTATTGAATCTATAAAAACAAGCTGTGATTTTATTTCGAAGAATTTAATCTAAACAAAACCATTTATGAGGAAACTTTTTCTTTTAGCAATCGTACTTTTTTATTCTTGTCATTCTTCTAAAAAAGAAGACAAGCAGCCTCTTAAGAAACAACCTCGTAAAGAAAAAGTAGTCTATATAGAAGCTCCTTATTTTAAGGCTGTAAAAAATAATGATGTTGCGCTAGGTAAACCAACTGCAGGCCAATGGCTGGATATGCATAAAGAAAAAGGGCAGAGTTTTGAGCAATTCATGAATTCAAAACATATTGTTCCAACCAAAGATTCTAATATTATTTATGTAAAACCAATTGGTAATTTTACCGATTTGCAAAAGAAACAAATAAAATTACTTAGAGAATATTTGGCGATCTTTTTTCAATTGGAAACCAAAATTGCAGAAAAAGCTTCAAATGATATTATTCCTAATAATGCCAGAAGAATTAGTACTGAAGGTCACGAACAATTTTTAGCAGGATATATTTTGGATGACATTCTAAAAGAAGAAAAACCAGAAAAAAGAATTGCTTTAATGGGATTGACGGAAGTAGATTTATATCCTAAACCCGAATGGAATTACGTTTTCGGATTAGCATCTTATAGTCAAAAAATAGGTGTAAGTTCTATTTATAGATTGCAGGATGGAAAATTAACCGAAGAGAATTTTAACCTGTGCCTGTCCCGACTGCTAAAAATCTGCTCACACGAAATCGGACATATGTTTGGTCTGCATCATTGTGTTGAAGTAAACTGCGCCATGAACGGAACAAATAGTTTGGTAGAAACAGATACAAAAGTGATTCGATTATGTTCTGTCTGCCAAAGAAAATTAAATTCAGGAATAAACTACGATAACAATAAAAGGCTTACTGAACTTGCTGCATTTTTTCAAAGAAATAATTTGAAAGATGAATTGCAATTAATGGAAAAAGACCTTAAAAGCATTCAATAAAAAAATAAACTTAAACCATAATAAACACTCAATTAGAGAAACAGAATATGAAAAAATTAGGACTTGTTGGCGGTATCAGCTGGGTTTCGACAATTGATTATTACCGATTTATAAACGAAGGAATTAACGAAAAACTGGGCGGACTTAATTTTGCTGAGTGTATTATTTATTCTCTAAATTTTGATGATTTTCAGCGAAATAATACCAACGGCGATTGGGACGCAACTTTTGAATTACTTCTAAATGCCTGCAAAAGCTTAGAAAAAAGCGGCGCCGATGCCATAGTTTTATGTGCCAATACAGCACATGCAGTTTCAGATCGATTAGAAAAAGAAATTCATCTTCCTATTATACACGTGGCAACCGCAACTGCAGATGCAATCAATAAAAAAGGGTTGAAAAAAGTAGGTTTGCTGGGAACAAAATTCACAATGGAAATGGATTTTTATTTCAAAAAGCTAGCAGAAAATAACATTGAAGCTATTGTTCCTTTTCTGCAAGACGAACGTGATTTTATTCAACAGACTTTAAAAGAAGAATTAGGCCGCGGTATAATTAAAGAACAAACCAAAAGAGCGTATCTGAATATCATTGAAAAATTAATCGAAAATGGTGCCGAAGGAATTATTTTGGGCTGTACCGAAATTCCGATGTTAATTAGTCAGGAAGACGTTTCGGTTCCTGTTTTTGATACGACAAAAATACATTCTGAAGCTGCGGTAAACTTTGCAGTTTCATAATTAAAATTGAAATGAACAATCAAAAGAAAAAAATCCTCGCCATTTCTGGAAGCACTAGGAAAAACTCGAGTAATTTTAAAATCCTGAAATTTATTTCGGAACATATCAATAAAGATTTTGAAGTTGAAATTTTTGAAGATTTAGAAACTATTCCGCACTTCAATCCTGATTTAGATACTGAAAATCCTCCGGAAACGGTAAATATTTTAAGAGATAAAATCGAAAATGCAATTGGAGTTATAATCTGCACGCCCGAATATGTGTTCAGTCTGCCGGGAAGTTTAAAAAACGCCTTAGAATGGTGCGTTTCTAAAACCGTTTTTTCAAATAAAAATGTAGGTTTAATAACTGCTTCTGCATCTGGAGAAAAAGGACAGGAACAATTAAGCTTAATTATGAAAACTATCGAAGCTAAATTTACAGACGAAACAGAACTTTTAATTCAGGGGATAAGAGGAAAGCTAGACGATCAGGGAAATATTATTGATGAAAAAACGTTGAAAAACGTTCTGGAATTTATTAGTAATTTTGAAAATCAAATTAAAAACAAGAAATAATGCAGACAAGCAAAGAATTTATAAAAGGAGACGAAATAGAGTGGGAAGTTGTAGGCGAAGGGATTAAACGCAAAATTCTGGCTTTTGATGATAAAGTAATGCTCGTAAATGTTCATTTTGAAAAAGGAGGCATTGGCGTTTTGCACGAACATTATCATTCGCAGGTAACATATGTAGCAAGCGGTAAATTTGATGTAACCATAAGTGGTGTTACTCAGACTTTAAAAGAAGGAGATAGTTTTTATATTCCGCCACATGCAATTCACGGTGTAGTTTGTCTGGAAACTGGAATGCTTACCGATGTATTCAGTCCAATGCGAGAAGATTTTTTGAAATAGTATTTTAAATGTCAATGACAATATCAATTTCAATAAAAAAAAGAAAAAAATCAGTGTAATCCGTGTTTTAAATTTCAACGCGGATTACACTGATCTTTTAAATATAGATAGTATTTTTGCAAAATGAATTTATCCAAAACGAATGTCTTATTTATGGCAGTTTGCACTGGACTTATAGTTGCAAACCTTTATTACTGCCAGCCTCTAATTGTATTAATCGCCAACGAATTTAAAATTCCAGAAGCCAATGCCGGAACGATAACGTATCTCACACAAGCAGGTTATGCGCTTGGTTTGTTTTTTATGGCGCCGCTTGGTGATAAAATAGAGCGAAAAAAACAAATTTTAATGACCACTTTTGCTTCTGTAATTGCTTTACTTATTGCAGCAACAGCCAAAAGTTTTTTAATTTTACAAATAGCTTCTCTGCTTATCGGAATAACTTCGATAGTGCCACAGCTTATTCTTCCTTTGGCTGCGTCTTTGAGTGCGCAGGAAGAACGCGGTAAAGTAGTAGGAACAATCATGAGCGGTTTACTTGTGGGTATCTTACTTTCCAGAACCTTAAGCGGCCTTATTGGTCAGATTTTAGGCTGGAGATCAATGTTTTATATCGCTGCCGGAATTTGTCTTTTAATATTCTTTATTATTCAGAGAACATTTCCATCTAATAAACCTCAGTTTGAAGGTACGTACGGACAATTATTGCAATCGCTTTTTACGCTGATAAAAACACAGCCGGTTTTGCGTGAAGCTACTTTAATAAACTCTTTTTCTTTTGCACAATTTGGAGCTTTCTGGACCACAATGGTTTTATTGCTTTCCGATGCGCCGTTTCATTTTAACAGTGCTACAATCGGACTTTTCGGAATTGTGGGTGCTTCCGGAGCTTTGGCCGCGCCATTGGTTGGAAGATTAGGAGATAAAGGAAATTCAAGAGCAGCAGTTGGTTACGGCTGTTTGTTGTTGTTTATTAGCTTTGTTGTATTCTATTTCTCGGCAGAAAATGTAATCGGAATTATTATCGGAATTGTTTTTATAGATGTTGGAATTCAAGGCGTTCATATTTCAAACCAAACCCGAGTATATTCGTTGCTGCCAGAAGCCAGAAACAGACTAAATACAGTATATATGTCGTTTAGCTTTTTAGGAACTGCTGCCGGATCTGCTTATGGGTTATTATTGTGGAAAATGGGAGGATGGCACGCTGTTACAATTGGTGGCGCAGTTTTGGCCTTATTATCATTATTAGTTCACGGACTTACATCTAAATCAATCCCGAAACGTCGGGACTAAAAAAATAGAAACCACAAATTGATAAAAAATTAATTTGTAAATTTGCATTCAAATTAAAAAATACGACAATGGAAAACGGAATATACGCTAAATTTAATACTAGCAAAGGTTCAATTTTAGTAAAATTGGAGCACGAATTAACACCAGGGACAGTAGGTAACTTTGTAGGATTGGCAGAAGGAAACTTAGAAAATAAAATCAAACCTCAAGGAAATAAATATTACGACGGATTAAAATTTCACCGTGTAATTCCTGATTTCATGATTCAGGGAGGTTGTCCTTCTGGAACTGGAACAGGTGGTCCTGGTTACAAATTTGATGATGAATTTCACCCAACTCTAAAACACGATCGTCCGGGAATTTTAGCAATGGCTAACTCTGGTGTAGGAACAAACGGATCTCAGTTTTACATCACTCACGTACCAACTTCTTGGTTAGACGGAAAACATACTGTTTTTGGTCATGTTGTAGAAGGACAAGATATCGTTGATGCAGTTGCTCAAGGTGATGCTTTAGAGTCTGTAGAAATCGTAAGAGTAGGTGAAGAAGCTCAGAAATGGAATGCTATCGAAGCTTTCAGAACTTTTGAAGGTTCTCGTGCAAAACGTGAAGCGAATGAAAAAGCTGCTGCTGAAGCTAAAATGGAACAACTTGCTGCTGGTTTTGATAAAACAGAAAGTGGTTTACGTTACAAAATGATTCAAAAAGGTGATGGTAAAAGAGCTGAAGCAGGAAAAACTGTAGCAGTTCACTACGAAGGATCTTTGGAAACTGGAAAAGTTTTTGATTCTTCTTACCCACGTAAAAAACCAATTGAATTTAGATTAGGTCAAGGACAAGTTATCGAAGGATGGGACGAAGGTATTGCTTTATTGCAAGTTGGAGACAAAGCTCGTTTTGTTATTCCTTCTCATTTAGCTTACGGATCTGCAGGTGCAGGAGGAGTAATTCCGCCAAACGCAACTTTGATTTTTGATGTTGAATTAATGGAAGTAAAATAAGTAATTAGACAGGTTCTAAATTATCTTAAAATGAAAAATCCCATTCGTAACACGAATGGGATTTTTTTATATTTACTATTCAAAAACAAAGCTAATGAAATCAAAAATTTTTACTCTAGCGGCAATAACGTTATTTCTAGTTTCTTGCAGCACTCAAAAAACGGCTCCAGTTGCAGCAACACCAACTCCTGAAGCAACACCAAAAGCTGCAACATTGACACCAGAATTGGCAGAAGGCCAAAATTTGTATGCTAACAATTGTGCAAAATGCCACAAATTGTTTGAACCTACTAAATTTACAAAAGAAGAATGGGCGCCAATCTTAGTTCGCATGCAGAAAAAAGCGAAACTTGATGATACACAGATTGCATCAATTACGAATTATATTCATTCGCAATTATAAAAAATATTTGAAAAAGCATTCTTTGATCGGGATGCTTTTTTCTTTTTATATAAAGCATAAAAAAACACCGTCACAAGGAGGTGTTTAAAAAAGTTATGAATTGCTCACAGCAATTACTTTTAAAGTTTTTATTCCGGCAGGCAATTCCCAATCAACAACGTCATTTTCTTTAAATCCTATAATAGCAACACTTAAAGGCGCGAGGATAGAAATTTTTCCTTCTTTTACATTTGCGGCAGATGGAAGTACGATCTGAATTTTCATTTGTTTTCCTGCTTTTACATCTTCAATTGTAATATTAGAATTTATTCGGATAATAGAATCATCAAGAATGTCTTCTTTGCTAATTACAGCACGGTCTAATTCTTGCGAAAGCAGTCCGGCTTCTTTAGCGTTTGTTGAATTTTTACTTTTCAAAATCAATTCCCTCAGAAGATTATAATCTCCCGAAGAAAATGTAGGGATTGGTTTTACTGTATTCATAATTGTTATTATTTAAAATATTAATGCTTGTTTGAGTTTTTACAGCGCTGAGTTTGGTTCCAATAATTTAGATTTTATAAAAGCTATAATTTATTTTCTCTATGAAAAACATAAAGCAATAAAACAGGACATGATTTGATAGAGATTGATCTCTTTCAAATAAAATAAAAACTAAAATCTGGAAAAATCCTCCGCCCGAATGAAGAAAAATGGAATAGACGGAGGCCTAATTAATAAAGGCCTTATTATGCGAAATAATTACAGCAGTAATTGGCTTTCTTGAAAAAGAAAACGAAAAACCAAAAGCTGTAAAGGATAATATATTCCCCATAAGGATAACTAAATTGATCGGTAAAGATAGGCAAACTTTTTGAATTGCAGGAAATAGTTTACTTCCATTTGATGACGCAGTCTTCTTTAAATTAAAATCTGGAGCAACAGTACCAAGTGTAATCTATTGGAAAGTGTTCATGCTGTTTCATGAAAAACAGACTTAAATTTCCGGAATAAAACTTCGCAGGTTGTAAAAAAAATATCCAAAGAACACACTTCGTTAAAAGTGCAGTTCTTTGGATACCAAATATAAATGTGTAGTATTTACGAATTTAAAAAGGCAAGTAAATCATTGTTTAATTTTTCTCTTTCGGTATAAAAAAGGCCGTGTGGCGCTCCTTCATAAACAATATATCTATTGTTGGCAATTCCTTCTGCGGCTTTTTTAGACGTTAAATCAATCGGAACAATTTTGTCATCGTCACCATGAATAATTAATGTTGGGACTTTTACAAAATCTAATTCGTCTCTAAAATCAGTATAAGAAAAAGATTCAGCACATTTTAGAGTTGCACGCGGAGAAGCCACAGAACAAAGCGCTCTGTAATATTCTAAAAGTGGTGTACTCAAAGGTTTATTGATGATATTTATACCAAAAAAAGTTTTCCCGAAATTGTCTAAAAATGCAATTCTGTCTTCTTTTAAAGCTGATGCCGTAGCATCGCTTTTTTCCTTCGGATGCCCGTCTGGATTATCATTTGTTTTTAATAAAAAAGGAACAACAGAAGAAATTAAAGCTGCTTTTGAAACTCCTTTTCCGCCATGACGGCTAAAATAACGAACTACTTCACCGCCACCCATAGAAAATCCAACTAAAGTCGCATCTGTTAATTCTAATTGCTCAATTATTTCTTGTAAATCATCAGACAGCGTGTCATAATCATAGCCATCCCAAGGCTGAGAAGATTTACCAAATCCGCGTCGGTCGTAAGCAATTACCCTAAAACCACTTTGTACCAGAAAATCGATTTGATATTCCCACATTTCGTTAGAAAGCGGCCATCCATGAATAAGAATTACTGGTTTTCCTGTACCATAATCTTTTACATATAGTCTTACATTCTGTGCCGTTTCTATATATTTATCTGTATGTACCTGTTTTAAATTCGATTCAAAATCCTTAATTGTCATGCAGGCATTTGGTTCAGTATGTTCCATGTTATATCTTTTTTACGTTAGTTTAAAATTTTTCTCTAGTAAAATTAAAAGCTAAGCAGCAGAAAAAGGTTATAGAATTAGTAGTATTAATTACAAAATTAATAGGTTTGTAATGGTAGAAAATGATAAAAAAAATGGATTTAACCTGGAGTGAATTTGAAAAAACCGACATGCGTGTTGGAACAATAATAGAAGTAAACGATTTTCCCGAAGCGAGAAAACCAGCATATCAACTAACAATAGATTTTGGTTCAGAAATCGGCATCAGAAAATCATCGGCACAAATAACCAAACGCTATTTAAAACAAGATTTGCTAAACCGACAAATTGTAGCTGTTGTTAATTTTCCTAAAAAACAAATTGGAAAGTTTATGAGCGAATGTTTGGTTCTTGGCGCTGTAGGCGAGGATGGAGACGTAATTTTATTAGCTCCCGATTTTAAAATAGATAATGGATTGAGAATTGGTTAGTTTTCAGTTTTAAATGCAATTGTCACCCTGAGCGAAGTCGAAGGGCGTTCCTATTGGCGCTTGCTTCGACTTCGCTCAGTCTGACAAATCTATAAATTGAGAGAGAATTTTGAAAACTATTTTATTTTAGCAATAAATTGTTCTAAAATAAGCTGTCCTTCTTCCCAATATTTTAAATCAGAATCAGAGTTAATGTGTCCTTGTTGACCGACATTTACAAAATCGCTTCCCCATTGTGTAGCAAAATATTGTTTTCTTTCAAAAGTAGCGTACGGATCATTTTCGCTTGCCACTACTACAGAAGGAAACGGAAGTTTGTAAATTGGCATTGGTGCAAAATTTCGAACCGATTCTGGTGTATGTTCAGGTGAATCTACATCTGCAGGCGCAACTAAAAAGGCACCGACAATATTTTTATTTGTATTGCTTTCTGCCCAATGCAAAACTAAAGAAACAGCTAAACTATGCGCTACTAAAATAGTTGGAGAATCGAGTTTAGAAATTTCTTCATCGAGCCTTTTCAGCCATTCTTCGCGAACAGGTTCGTCCCAATTGTCCTGAACGATTCTTTTAGAAGTTTTAAATTTTTCGTGCCAGAAAGTCTGCCAGTGTTTATCGCCGGAATTTCCGAGTCCGGGTAATATCAATAAATTTGGTTCCATTGCCGTGGATTTATTAAGGGTTAATTTTTATGTTCTTTTATAATTCTGTTTACTTCATTTACCAAAAGCGGAAAAGCAGGTTCGGTCATACCGTGACCGTAGCCGTCCATTTCGTAAAGTTTTGTTTGAGTATGCCCCACAAGTTTCATCATACGCGCCATATAAGCGTTTTCTTCATATCGGCCTAACATTTCGAGTTCTCGGTCTCCCGTTATTAATAATAATGGCGGAACATCGGCACGAACATAAAATAGAGGTGCAAAAGCATCTATTGTAGGCTGTTTTTCTGGAATTCCATTTTCTTTTCTTATCTCAAAATGAGTAATGCATTGTCCGCTAAACGGAATCAAACCAGCAATTTTATTCGCATCGATTCCTTCTTTTTGCAGCCATTTTTTATCCAAACCATTCATCATAGCCAAATAAGCTCCGGCAGAATGTCCAGAAACAAAAATTAAAGAACTATCGCCTCCATAATTTGCAATATTGTTAAAAGCCCAGGCTATTGCCGTTGCTGCATCTTCTATACATTTTGCTGCTTTTACTTTAGGAGATAATCTGTAGTTTACACCAATAACTGCAAAGCCTTTATTTTTTAACGCTTCCGGAATTTCCTTACTGCCACCAGTTAAACCACCGCCGTGAAACCAGACAATAGTTGCAAAACCTTTACTGTTTTTAGGATAATAAATATCCAGAATACAACGTTCGTTTATATAGCTGTCGTTTTTATTTGCAGTAACATTATAATATTGAATATTTGATTTTGTTTCGTATTCTAATTTTTGTGCAAAAGCAGAAAATCCTATAGAAAGAAAGGCAATTAAGAGAAGTAATTTTTTCATTTTAAAATATTTTGAAAGTAAGTTACAATCTAAAATCTATCCCGAGACTTCGGGATTAAATCTAAAATTGAAAATGTATAAAAAAAGTCCAAATTGCAGGACAATTGGACTCGTACTTTTTAAAAAAGTTATGATAGGATTAAATATCGTCAAAATCAATATCGGTAAAGCTAGTTCTCTGACCTTCTGGTTTATCAGAACCGTATTCTTTTTTAAAGTCTTTTTGGTGTCTTTCAGAAATTACTTCCTCTCCTTTGTGGTTCAAGACATAAGAGGTCATTTCTTCTAATATTTCGGCGAAAGCACTAAAATCTTCTTTGTATAAGTAAATTTTATGTTTTTTGAAATGAAACGAACCATCTTCTTCAGTAAATTTTTTGCTCTCAGTAATCGTGATATAATAATCGTCAGCTTTGGTAGCTCTCACATCAAAGAAATAGGTTCTTCTTCCGGCTCGTAATACTTTAGAAAAAATTTCTTCTTTTTCTAACATGTCATTTTCTCTCATAATACGTTCTATCATTTTTGGAATTAATAGTAATCAAAAATCATAAAAATTTATCTATTACGCAACATTTAAAGTAATTCTTTTTCCGAAAGTTGTTTTAAATATAACGCTGCATAATATCCTTCTTGATTTATTAATTGATTATGAGAGCCTTGTTGAATTATTTTTCCGTCTTCCAGAATAATAATTTTATCTGCATTCTTTGCAGACGAAACACGATGGCTTACAATAATAGTCGTTTTGTTTTTGCAGATTTCAAACAAATTATTCAGGATCGTTTCCTCCGTTTCCGTGTCAACCGCTGATAAACAGTCATCAAAAAGTAAAATTGCAGGATCCTTAATAATCGCTCTCGCGATAGATACACGCTGTTTTTGCCCACCAGAAAGCGTAATTCCTCTTTCCCCTAAAATCGTGTCGTATTGTTTGTTAAAAGCAATAATATTATCATGAACTACAGCATTTTTTGCCGCTTCAATTACTTCTTCATCGGTTGCGTTTTGATTACCAAATTTGATATTGTTTTTAATGGTATCCGAAAACAAAAAAGCATCCTGAGGAACAATACCAATAGCATTACGGAGATCGTTTAAATTTAAAGAGCTGATTTCATTTTCATCAATTGTAATTTTTCCATCGGTAACATCGTATAATCTTGAAATTAAAGATAAAATAGTAGATTTTCCGGAACCTGTTTTTCCTAAAATGGCTAAAGTTTCTCCTTTTTTAACCGTAAAAGAAACATTCTTTAAAGCCTCAATATTAGTATCTTCATAAACATAACTCACGTTTTCAAAAGAAATTAAACCTTGAATATCAGACGAGCTTTCGTTGTTATTTTTTATTTCCGGTTCAATTTTCAAAAATTCATTCAAGCGTTTTTGAGAAGCCTCTGCCTCTTGCACCATCGAAGAAACCCATCCTAAAGAAGCTACAGGCCAGGTAAGCATATTTACATATAAAATAAACTCGGCAATTGTACCAATATTTTTGATCGTTCCGTTGATGTACATAACACCGCCAAAATAAATTACCACCAAATTACTAATTCCGATTAAAGCAATCATTAATGGCCCGAAAAGAGATTGCACTTTCGCCAAATCCAGACTTTTTCTTTTGCTTTCATCCGCAAGAGCGATCATATTATTTTGATGCTGGTCTTCTAGTGAATTTGCTTTAATAACTCTAATTCCTGAAAATATTTCCTGAGTAAAACTTGAAACTTTAGAAAGATATTGTTGAAATGTGGTGCTTCGTTTGTTGATTTCTGAACTTAATTTAAAAATACAATACGATAAAATTGGCAATGGCAAAATAGTATACAAAGTCAATAAAGGCGAGACATTGTACATATATAATATAACAATGGCAAAACGAATAAAAGTATTGATAGTGTACATTACGGCCGGCCCAACGTACATACGAACTTTAGAAACGTCTTCGCTGATTCTGTTCATTAAATCTCCGGTACGGTTTTGCTTGTAAAAATTCTGAGAAAGGTTTTCGTATTGTCTAAAAACTTCATTTTTTAAATCAAACTCAATATGACGCGACATTACGATTAAAGTCTGGCGCATTAAAAAGGTTAAAATTCCCCCAACAACAGCGCTTATAATAATTAAGTACACATTATGAAGCAGTTCGTCTTTATGGAAATTTCTAATTATTTGCAGTTTCTGATCACTTTCAGACAATTTAAGGTAGCTCTCTATCGTATCAAAAGACTTACTGACCAGCTTTGGAGTGTATAAAAAGAATATTTGTGCGATTATGGTGATTAAAATTCCTAATGAGAAACTGTATTTATATTTAATGAAGTATTTGTTTAAATAGCTTAATTCTTTCATTTTTTTAAGAAATTAGATATTGAAAAGAAACGATTTTATAAATTACCTTAAATTAAAAGTAATATAAAACACAATTTATTTAAAACATATCTATTGTTTAATTGTTATAATAAGGATAAAAAATTAGCACATGTGTATTTTTTGTTTAAGTTTGAGATGTCTTTTTGACAAATTCATAATTTTAACAAATAAATAGTAGCGCTATGGATGCAACTTTCGCAACTGGAAAGGAACTTCAAAAAATGGATCCTGTTTTTGGTCAATTATCTTTTGACGATCACGAACAAATTGTATTTTGCAATGACAAAGATACAGGTTTAAAAGCAATTATTGGTATTCATAATTCGGTTATGGGTCCAGCTTTAGGAGGTACTAGAATGTGGAATTATAATACGGAATGGGAAGCTCTAAACGATGTTTTGCGTCTTTCTAGAGGTATGACTTATAAATCTGCAATTACTGGACTTAATATTGGTGGTGGAAAAGCAGTAATTATTGGTGATGCTAAAACACAAAAAACGCCTGAATTAATGCGCAAGTTTGGTGAATTTGTTCACTCGCTTAGCGGAAGATATATTACAGCTGAAGATGTTGGTATGGAAACTAAAGACATGGACACTGTAAGAGATGTAACACCTTATGTTACGGGTATTTCTGAAGAAAGAGGTGGTTCTGGAAACCCTTCTCCTGTAACGGCTTACGGTGTTTACTTAGGAATGAAAGCAGCAGCAAAAAGCCAATTTGGTTCTGATGCTCTAGCTGGAAAAAAAGTTTTGGTACAAGGAATTGGTCACGTAGGTGAGGCTTTGGTTGAATATTTGACTAAAGAAGGAGCATTGGTTACGATTACTGATATCAACGAAGAAAAATTATACCAAACGGCTTCAAAATATAATGCTACAATTTATACTGGCGAAGATTTATATACTGCAGATGTAGATATTTACGCGCCATGTGCAATGGGAGCAACAATTAATAACGATACGGTAAACAAAATTAAAGCTAAAGTTATTGCTGGTGCTGCCAACAACCAACTAGCAGACGAAAATGTTCACGGTGCAAGATTGACTGAAAGAGGTATTCTTTACGCTCCGGATTTCTTGATCAACGCTGGTGGAATTATCAATGTTTATGCTGAATTAGAGCATTATGGTAAAGCTGAAATTATGAGCAAAACCGAAAATATCTATAACACAACTTTAGAAATTATCGATTACGCTGCTAAAAACGGAATTACTACGCATAAAGCTGCGCTTACGATTGCTCAAAATCGTATCGATCAAAGAAAAATCGAGAACAGCAAAAAATAATTTTAAACAAATAGTTTAATTCTCTGTCTCAGTTTTGGTTATAGTTTTTCGTATTATCTGAAAACTATAACCGAAAACTGAGACTTTTTTTTATAATAAAACTTAATTGATTACGAATAGTGTTTTTTATAGGTTTAAATTTTAATATAAACTCTTTAATTCTTATTTTTGCAGCCTAATTTTAAAATGTTCTTACAAGGTGGTAAATAGAAGACACATACGCGTTAAAGTAATGCAGTCCATTTATGCAATGCATCAAAGCGGTTCTGATAATCTGGAAAAAGAAGAAAAATTTCTTTTTTACAGCATAGATAATATTCAGGACTTATATCTTATAATGCTTTCTTCGTTGATAGAAATTTGCAAAAAAGAATCTGTTTTTTTACATCTTTCAAGCAAAAAACATCTTGCAACAGCTGCAGAACGTAATCCAAACGAAAAATTTATCAATAACAAAATTTTTCAACTTCTTGCCGAAAGCAATTCCCTTAGTATCGCTTTAGAAAATCGTAAAATCAATAACTGGTCATTAAACGATGATTATATTTTATTGCTTTTGAATGATATTAAATCAAGCGAATTGTATGCAAAATACATGAGCACTACAACGAATACATTTGAAGAAGACAGACAATTTGTAATTGATTTGTTTGCAGATGTAATTGTTCCTAACGAAAAATTATACGAATATCTGGAAGATGATAAATTGACTTGGGTTGATGATATTCCGGTTGTAAACACACACATTATCAAACAATTGAAAGCTATTAAGACTGAAGATTCAGACGACTTTAGAGTTCCAAAATTGTATAAAGATGTGGAAGACAAAGATTTTGCAAAAGACTTGTTTAGAAGAACAGTTCTTAACGAATCAGTCTTGGCAAAAGAATACGAAGACAAAACGCCAAACTGGGACAGCGATCGTATTGCAGAAATTGATACTATTATTTTGAAAATGGCAATCTGCGAATTTTTAAAATTCCCATCAATTCCGGTAAAAGTAACTCTTAACGAATATTTAGAAATTGCAAAAGAGTATTCTACACCAAAAAGCAGTATTTTTATCAACGGAATTTTAGATAATTTAGTTAAAGAATTGACTGCCAATAAAAAGATGATAAAAGTAGGAAGAGGATTGATGTAAGATTTTTAAAATTTCAATTACTTTGTCACTCTGAGCGAAGCCGAAGAGCCAATCACGATGTCACTCTGAGCGTAGTCGAAGAGCAATTAAAAAAATATATTAATATAAATCAAAAAACAGAATTTAACTTATGGGACAATTAACTCAATTTGCACCTTTTCTACTAATGTTTGTGGTAATCTATTTCTTCATGATCAGACCACAACAAAAAAGAGCGAAAAACGAAAAAGAATTTGAAAGCAGCCTAAAAGTAGGTGATAAAATAATTACAAAAAGCGGTTTTCACGGTAAAGTGGTTGAGCTTGCAGAAACTACTGTAATCATTGAAACAATGTCTGGAAAATTAAAATTAGAGCGTTCTGCAATTTCTATGGAAATGAGCGCAGCTTTGAATAAAAAGGCATAATTTTTTAGAAATTCCAATAAAATATAAATCCCAAATTCCAATTTAAAATGGAGTTTGGGATTTTTTATTTTTGATACGTATGTCATTGCGAGGAACGAAGCAATCTCACTTTGTTAATTAAAGTTGGATTTTGATCGTGAGATTGCTTCGTTCCTCGCAATGACGTAAAGCGTGTAAATAACCTTTGAGGAGTTTCTGTGCGATCCTTCGACTTCGCTCAGGATGACAAAAGAGTCGGATAACTGAATCTAAAATCTATCCCGAAGCTTCGGGACTAAACTCTAAAATTTACTATCTGTATTTATCATTCAAACCAATATTACCTAAAATCATCGGAATCACTTTTTCAATTCTGGTAATTTTAGTTTTTTCTTGTTTGGCACTTTCAATGTATTCCAAAAACTCATATTGCTTATAAGGAGAGAATTTTTGAAACGCTTCCGCTAAAGCTGGATTCTTTGCCTTTTCTATATTTAAAAGCTCAGAAACAATTGCTTCTTTTTTGGACGGTTTTATTATTTTTCCCTGTTTTTCATTTTCGATCGCTTCGTAAATGTATTCCAGAACTTCTTTTTCGTTTACCTGATCTTTAGAAGTAAAGCGCCATTGACGCAATGATTTGGTTACATCTTCCTGTGCATTGATGAGGTTCTTTTTTTCATCTTTTAGAAAAACGCCATTAAAAAACCAAATGGTAAAATAATCTTTAAAACCTCCAATTCCGATAACATTCTTTTTATTGTAAACATAAACCGGACCGCCCCATTTAATGGTTTCGGTAAGTTCAGTTTTGTCAATAATAGATTTTAGGAAAAGTAATTCTTCTTCCCAGCCATTGACTTTGTTCCAAACGTGCTTATTATCGGATGGTTCCAATTATCTTTTTCTTTTAGGTGTTTCGGGTGCATCAAAAATTCCTGGAACAGCAGTTAGTTCTGCAATTTTTACAATAACGTCTGTTGCTTTCTGGATGCTTTCTGCAGGAACATATTCGTATTTTCCGTGGAAGTTATGACCACCGGCAAAAATATTCGGACAAGGTAATCCCATATACGATAATTGTGAGCCGTCTGTACCGCCGCGAATTGGTTTAATAATCGGTTTGATGTTCAATTCGCGCATTGCTTTTTCGGCAATATCAACAATATATTTTACAGGAAGTACTTTTTCTTTCATATTGAAATACTGGTCTTTAATCTCTGTAATTACAATATCTTCACCAAATTGTTTTGCAAATTTTTTATTGATTTTCTTCGCGATTTTATCAATTAAACTTTTACGTTTTTCGAATTTAACTTTGTTATGATCGCGAATAATAAGTTCTAAAACAGTTTCTTCGATACTTCCGTTGATATGATGAACGTGAAAGAAACCTTCATAACCTTTAGTTTCCTGAGGCGTTTCTCCTTTTGGAAGTTCATTGATAAAATCATTTGCAATCAACATCGAATTGATCATTTTTCCTTTCGCATAACCAGGATGAACGCTTTTTCCTTTAAAAGTAATTTTCGCTCCGGCAGCATTAAAATTTTCATATTCTAATTCACCAATCTGACTTCCGTCCATAGTATACGCCCATTGTGCACCGAATTTCTCAACATCAAAATGATGCGCGCCACGGCCAATTTCTTCGTCAGGAGTAAAACCAATTCTGATTTTTCCGTGTTTAATTTCAGGATGCTGAACCAAATATTCCATTGCCGAAACAATTTCTGTAATTCCAGCTTTATCATCGGCGCCTAGAAGTGTGGTTCCGTCAGTAGTGATGATAGTCTGACCTTTATATTGAAGTAAATCTTTGAAATAATTTGGAGATAAAATGATATTTTTTTCAGCATTCAAAACAATATCTTTTCCATCATAATCCTTCACAATTTGCGGTTTTACATTTGCACCGCTAAAATCTGGAGAAGTATCAAAATGCGAAATAAAACCAATTGTTGGCACTTGGTGATCTACATTACTTGGCAAAGTCGCCATGATATAAGCTTTATCATCTATTGTAACCTCTTGGAGACCAATTGCTTTTAGTTCTTCGACTAATTTATTGGCAAGATTCCATTGTTTTTCTGTACTTGGTGTTGTTTTAGAATTCGGATCAGATTCTGTATCAATTGTTACATAACTGATAAAACGATCTATGATATGTTGCATTTTATTGTTTTTTTAGCAAAGATAAGTATTTTTATTAGCAGGATTATTGAAGTCTGCGTATCTAAATTTAAATAAAAAACGGATTCTAAGCAAATAGAATCCGTTTGGTAAATGTTATTTTTAATTATATGCTTTTTACACATCTAAAACCAAGATGGTTTGCTGCAGATCGTATTTCGCCTTTTCCTCGCGTTCCAACCATATAACGTGTACAATATTGATCGGTACATAAAAAAGAACCACCGCGATGAACTCTTTTTATTTGAGTTGGGTCATTAGGATCGCTATAAGCATTCGGCCCCTGTGGATTTTTAGCTACTTTTCCGCTTTCGGCTAATTCGCTATAATAAGAAATGCTGTACCAATCATTTACCCATTCCCATACATTTCCGGCCATATCATACAATCCGTAAGGATTTGGAGCAAATTGTCCAGTAGGAGCAATTCCTTTAAAGCCATCTTCTCCAGTATCACCATCTTTGACAGGGAAGTTGCCTTGATAGATATTCGCCTGAAATTTTCCGTTAGGTTTAAGTGTATTTCCCCATGCATAAAGATTTCCGGTTTTACCGCCTCGAGCAGCAAATTCCCATTCTGCTTCTGTTGGTAATCTTTTGCCTGCCCATTTTGCGTAAGCTGCAGCATCTTCATAAGCAATTTGTACAACAGGATATTTTTCTCTTCCTTTTATAGTGCTTTGTGGTCCTTCTGGATGTTTCCAATCCGTTCCTCCAACGTAACTCCACCATTGCAGAAAATTATTCAGATTTACGGCACTGTCAGTTGGAGTAAAAATTACCGAACCTGTTATTAAATCTTCTTCATTTGCAGTCGGAAATTCTTCTTTTGTGGGTTTTTGTTCGGCAACTGTAATATAGCCTGTAGCTTTTACAAATGCGGCATATTCTTCGTTTGTAACTTCTGTTTGATCCATAAAATAACCGTCTACATATACACGGTGTATAGGAGCTGCATCTTTAGTAACGCCTTTGATACTGCATAAACTTTCATCTTCGACATTACTTCCCATAGAGAATTCTCCACCCGGAATCCAAACCATTCCTTTAGGTGCTTTAGATGGGGAAGCAGTTTTATTTACGATTGTAGGTTTAAATTCAGATTCTCCAGAAACAGTTGGAGTTTCGGCACAATTCATTGCTGTTACTTTTTCTTTCGGTGTTTTTAGTTTGGTGAAACTGTACGCGATAGAAATAATAAAAATGGCAAGTACTGCAATAATCCAGTAGGTTTTATTTTTCATTATGGTTAGATTGTAAATTTTAAATAAATTTATTTTCAAAGATATAAAAATTCTACTATTTCTATAGGATATATAGTTTTTTGTCTAAATTATTTTGAAAGAACTTATTTATCTTCCTCAACAAGAGCAACTTCATATTTGTCTTTGCCATCAACCTTAACAGGCTGATAATAAGTTTCTCCAAATTTGATGTATTTTACATCTCCTATAGTAACTTCTTCACCGCCTTCTGGCAGACTTTCGACTAAAGTTCCGGCTGTTGGAGCAACAACTTTATAAGAACTTCCGTCTTTTTCATAATAAGTTCCTCCGTAATAATAATTGTTGACGGTTCCGGTATTGACGGTTTGTGCCCCGCTCGGAATATTATTTACAGTTCCGCCTACGGGTGCGGGTACGGCCGTATATCCTCCGCTTGACGGTGAATACCAAACTCCCTGATCATAATGATATTGCGTGCTCTCTACACTAACAACAATAGCGGTAACTGCCAATGTTGCAACAAAGAATCCCCACGGATGCCAAACCGGCCCCCAATAATAGGGATGATAAGGATGGTAATAATAAGGGTGAAAAGTATTGTATCTATAACCGCCGTATCGATAAGGAGGACGCACATAAACAATTGTATTGTTTCTTCTTACAACAGTATTACGATTATTACGAACATTGATATTGTTGTTTACATTAATGTTTACGTTATTGTTGTTTCGGGTTCTACCGCTAATATTGGTATTTCGGTTGCCGTTTTTATTAATAGTGTTATTATTTCTATTAATATTAGTTGTGTTGTTTCTATTGCCAGAATTTGCAGGTCTGGTTGCTTTATTGTTTACGCCAGAACCATTTGCACCAGGTCGGGTTTGTGTTGCCGGCTTTGTCTGTCTTGCAGGTCTTGTTTGAGCAGCATTGCCGCTTTTGCGAATGCCGCCGCCGTGACCACCTAATTTACGTTGTCCAAAACCTTCAGTCGAAATTAAAAAAAAGGACACAGACAAACAGAATAAAGCTGATTTTTTGAGTAATGTTTTTAAATTTTTCATTGTCAGAGTTTTAAGTAGAATAAAGTTATAAAAAAAATGTAAGATTCGTACAAAAACGATGTGATTTTGAGCCTGTAATTGTGTTTGAATATTTATCACATAAAATTTAATTATGGTGTTAAACTATATAGGGACACTTTCAAGTATTATAATTAAATTTGCAACCGAAAAAATAACAACAACTCACTATGTATAAATTGATAATTCGTCCGATACTTTTTTGTTTTGATCCAGAAGAAGTGCACTATTTTACTTTTTCATTTGTAAAATTCATTTCAAAAATCCCAGGCGTTTCATCAATTATTAAAGCAATTTACGAAGTAAAAGACAGTCGTTTAGAGCGTGAGGTTTTCGGAATTAAATTTAAAAACCCGGTAGGACTTGCAGCAGGATTTGATAAAGATGCCAAGCTATACAAAGAGCTTTCTGATTTTGGTTTTGGTTTTATTGAAATAGGAACTGTTACGCCGGTTGGACAAGAAGGAAATCCTAAAAAACGTTTATTTCGTTTAAAAGCAGATCAGGCGATTATTAACCGAATGGGATTTAATAATGGTGGCGTTCTTGAAGCTGTAGAACGTTTAAAAAAGAATTCAGGTGTTTTGATAGGAGGAAACATCGGAAAAAATAAAGTAACGCCAAACGAAAACGCGGTTGACGACTATATCATTTGTTTTGATGCTTTGTTTGATCACGTTGATTATTTTGTTGTGAATGTGAGTTCGCCAAATACACCAAATTTAAGAGCTTTACAGGATAAAGAGCCTTTAACTGCTTTATTGCAGACTTTGCAAAACAGAAATGTAGAAAAGCAAAAAACAAGTACTCAAAAAGTAAAACCAATTCTTTTAAAAATTGCTCCAGACTTAACAGACGAACAATTATTGGATATTATTGATATTGTAAAAACAACGCAGATTGCGGGTGTAATTGCAACAAATACTACTATTTCCAGAGACGGTCTTCAATCTGCAAATCAAACAGAAACTGGAGGATTGTCTGGAAAACCATTAACGAAACGTTCTACAGAAGTAATTCGTTTTCTTTCTGAAAAAAGCAATAAAGCATTCCCAATTATTGGAGTAGGAGGCATACATTCTGCAGATGATGCAATCGAAAAACTAAATGCCGGTGCAAGTTTAGTACAATTATACACTGGTTTTATTTACGAAGGTCCGGCATTAATAAAAGCAATAAACAAAAAAGTTTTACAGCAGTTGTAAAAGCAATGCCTGAACGACTAATCCTGTAACGATCGCAATACCAAAACTCATCAGTGTGCCAATTAAAACATACTCGGTGAGTTTTCTGTCTTTGGCCTCTTGTAAATCTCCGAATCTAAAAATAGATTTTGCGGCCAATAAAAATCCGATCGCTTCAAAATGTCCCGTCAGGATAAATCCGAATACAAATAAACGTTCTAATATTCCGATATAATTCCCTGCGCTGGCAAGAGAATTGTCAATGTGACTTTCTGTGTTTTCGGGACTCCAGATAGAAATAATAATTTTAATAAAAATCGAAGTCGGTTTTGTTATGAATAAAATTCCAGTCAATACAATCCAAAACTGACTGCCAAACCAAAGTACATCTATTGTTTTGTTTTCATAGAGAAAAACAATTCCAATTAAAACCAAAAAATGCGCTATTTGATCTACAACAAACCAAGTGCGTTTGTTTTCCTTTTTTTGAAAACTTAATTTGATCAAATCGATAATTCCGTGTATTACAGCAATTAAAACGGCATAAGGAATAAACCGAATTTCTCCAACCAGAAGGGCAGACAAAATTCCATGCAGTAAAATATGCAGGTACAAATAAATACTTTTATGTTTTTTAACTTCCTTATCGGCTACCCAAGAGTTGGGCTGCCAGATAAAATCGCCTAATAAATGTGCCAAAAGTAGTTTTATAAATAAAATCATGGGGCTGTAAGTTGTTTTATTTGTGTTCTAAAATAACGGTCTAAACTTATAATCAAATCAAACTGAGCGCGTTTTTGTCTCCTGCTCACCGCAGCCTGATTGATGCCTAATTTTTGTCCTAACTCTTCTTGCGACAAAGCCGGATTTTCTATGGCAAGAGCAACAAATTCTGCCGATTGTACCAGCCAATTGTCCATAAAAGTCAAAGCCAGCTGTAGCATCAGATTTAATCTTTCATCTGTAAGCGCATCGCCTGTGCGTAATGCTAAAGTTACTTTTTGTTTTTTTAAAGTTTCAAAAAGCTCTCCGGAATTAATAAATGCACCGCCATAACTTTCGGATAATTTTTCGGCATCGTGCGTTTTATCTCCAAAACCAATACTCATTCTCGCGTCTAATTTTATAGCTCTTAAATGTGCTTTTATCAAAATAGCAGACCATAATGCATCTTCAGGATTTTTTATTTCGATTTGAAATTCATCGCCTCTATAAACTTCCCATTGACTTGGGGTTTCTCCAAATGGAGACAAGATTTTTTTTAAACCTTCAACCCAATTAGTCTCTTTCTGTTTTCTAGAGTCGATTATATCGCCTGTAATTACGCTTGTCATATTCAAATATAATTAAAAATAAATAAAACTTCTATTACAAATATACGGAATTATTTTTTGTATTACGTTTTTGTGTAATATTCAATGTTATTACTTAATTTGGTAATAATTATATCTATTGTAGAAATATGTAATACATTCATTTATTACTTCATATTGTAATATCCTTTACTATTACAGAATTTAGTAATACGATAATTTAAAGAAAATTATAACTTTTATTTCTATAAAAAAGGAATTAACTTAGCCTTTACAAAAGAATAAGCTTTGAGTAAAGAAATCAAAATTATCGAATGTCCACGGGATGCCATGCAAGGCATCAAAACCTTTATTCCTACAAAAAATAAGGCTGCTTATATACAAGCTCTGCTTAGAGTAGGCTTTGATACAATTGATTTCGGAAGCTTTGTTTCGCCAAAAGCAATTCCGCAGATGCAGGACACAGCCGAGTTATTGGCACAGCTTGATCTTTCGCAGACAACAAGTAAATTACTTTCTATAATTGCCAATACGCAGGGCGCAGCTTTGGCGGCAGAATATGAAGCAATTCAATATTTAGGATTTCCATTTTCTATATCTGAGAACTTTCAGATGAGAAATACACATAAAACCATTGCAGAATCTTTAATCACATTAGAAGAAATTCTGGAAATTGCCGATAAAAAAAACAAAGAAGTAGTTACGTATCTTTCGATGGGTTTTGGAAATCCGTACGGAGATCCTTGGAATGTTGAAATTGTAAGCCAATGGACAGAAAAACTGGCCGGAATGGGCGTGAAAATTTTATCACTTTCTGATACCGTAGGAAGTTCAACACCAGAAGTTATTACGTATCTTTTTTCTAATTTAATTCCGAAATATCCTCAAATAGAATTTGGCGCGCACCTGCATACTACGCCCGACAGCTGGTTTGAGAAAATTGATGCTGCATCAAAAGCCGGCTGTACACGCTTTGACGGCGCAATACAAGGTTTTGGCGGATGCCCAATGGCAACTGATAAACTAACCGGAAATATGCCGACAGAGAAACTAATCTCTTATTTTACAGCCAATAAAAAGACAACAGGATTAAATTCTTTGAGTTTTGAAAGTGCTTATAATGAAGCTTCAAAATTGTTTGGGAAGTTTCATTAAAAAAAGATTTATGAAAGATTTTGAACTTTGGCTAGAATTTGAAGAAGTTGGAGATGATTGGAAAATTGATAGTGATTTTTGCAACATACATGTTTACATGAAAGACGGAAGAAAATATGGATTAAATGTTTGGACGTATGATTTTGTAAAGACAGCTGCTGAATATGATAAGAATGTTGGAAATAATCTTAATGGTTTATATTTAATTCCTCCAGATCTATTAGTAGAAGAACTGACCAGAAACTGTATAGAAAAAACAATTCAAGATTTATTGACAATCGATGATCTTGAAAAGATATTAAATCCTTCTATAGTTATAATAGATATTAAAGAATAATCTTATTTTTTTTATTACCAATAAAATTAACTAAATTTACTATTCACGGATAATAATACTATAAGAATGAAGTTCTGTATTATTATTAGTAATTTAATTTATCATGAGAATCCTCATAAATAAAGCTACTGGCTTACTATTTCTCACCCTATTTTTATTTTCTTGTTCCAGTGACTTAGATTTTAATCAGGTCAATGATTTAAAATTGGAGCCAGTTGTAGTCGGAAATCTGGCTTATTTTGATGTGGCTGCCAATCAGCTTTTGGATGATGGAGGAACTCATATTATCTATGATACAAGTACTTTTGATATTTTTAAAAATAGGTTTTTTAGAGATGAACTCACAAAAGCCGAATTTAATTTTGAAGTAGAAAATACCATTAACAGAACATTTAGGCTCGATGTATTATTACTGAATGCAAATGATGATATTCTCGAAACCATTTCTTTTCCTGTTCCGGCTTATGTAGGAAGTTCTAATGTTATAAAATATCCTACTGAAGTATTTGAAAATCAAAGACTCGATTTATTAAAACAAACTGCTAAAATTGGTTTTATCCTGACTATTGCTTCGGGTCCTCCGTTAAATCAAAATAGTACGGGGCGTATAAAATTAAAATCAAGTGCAACAGCCTATCTGGAAATCGAATGAAGAAAGTATTAATAGTATTACTTGCCTTTTACCAGCTTTCTTCTTTTTCTCAGAATAAAGAAGTGCTATATAATTTTACCTCAATTCCGCAGGCATCACTTGTAAATCCTGGTGCCGATGTTTCGTATAAATTTTATTTTGGTGTTCCGATTTTATCCGGAGTTTCAGCCAATTTGGGATCAAGCAGTTTTTCTGCCTACGATTTATTTGCAGATAACGGCGTTGATTTTAACGATAAGGTGCGAAACGTAGTTAATAAATCATCCAGCAAAGACAGAATAATAACAAACCAACAATTAGAATTATTTTCTGGAGGTTTTAGAGTAGGAGGCAGAGAAAGCAAATCGTATATTTCGTTTGGAATGTATCAGGAATTTGATTTTTTTATGTTCATGCCCAAAGATCTTGCAATATTAGCATTAGATGGAAACAAAAATTACATCGGAAAATCCTTTAATCTGGGAGATCTTAGTTTAAAAGCCGAAGTACTTTCTGTATTTCATGTAGGTTTTCATAAAAAAGTAAGTGATAAATTTGTTTACGGCGGTCGGGTAAAAATTTATAAAAGCGGTGCAAATGCTACTTCAACCAAGAATTCAGGATATGTTTTTACAGGTCAGAATGCAGGAACGCCTAATTTGTATAACCAGATTGTATCTTCGGATATGGAGTTGAAAACGTCAGGTATTTCAAAATTTACAAAAGACGAATACGAAGGTAATATTGCCGAAGATGTAGTACATAATACTTTTTTTAACGGAAGTCATGGTTTAGGTTTTGATGCCGGAATTACCTACTATTTTAAAGATAATCTTCAGTTTACAGCCAGTGTAATTGATATTGGTTTTATTAGACAGTCAAAAGATATTGAAACATTAAAATACAAAGGAACGTATCAATATAATGGTGCAAATCCCGATTTTTTGGGAACTGATGATCCTGAAAATGTTTTCGATGAATTTGATAAAGCAATTCCAAGAGATACACTTTATAATAAATATACCACTTGGAGACCCACAAAAATATATTCTTCTCTTCAATATTCATTTGGAGAATACCGTTCAGATGAAGATTGCAATTGCAGAGGTCATATAGAAAAGCGTTATTTAAATGATGTTGGACTTCAGTTTTTTGCCATGACGGCACCAAGATCACCAATTCTAGCGTTAACCGCTTTTTACAAACGCAGTATTTTCAAAAAATTAGACGTAAAAGCCACTTATACATTAGACGCTTTTTCAAGTAAAAACATTGGACTCGGACTTTCCGGCACTTTAGGAAGCTTTAATATTTATGCACTCGTTAATAATGTTTTGGAATATAAAGATATTTCTAAAGCCAATAGTGCAGCATTTCAATTTGGTTTCAATTTCGTATTTCAAAATAAAGAAGACTAATCAATAGAATTTTTTTTTACCATATAAGTGATATAAGTTCATGTTATTTTCGAGCTGTATTTAAATGAACTTATATCACTTATATGGTTTCAATTGAGTTTTTTATTTTGTAAGCGCTTTCCTGTAAATACAATTTTATGATTAGGCAGGTGAACAAGTTGCCAATTTTATCACTATATTTGCACGCAATTCAACTAGAAATTGCAACAATGATAGCACACAACTCCAAGATCATCGGCGAAGGTTTAACTTACGATGATGTATTATTAGTACCTAACTACTCTAATGTGCTTCCTCGCGAAGTGAGTATCAAATCAAAATTTTCAAGAAACATAACACTAAACGTTCCGATAGTATCAGCTGCTATGGATACCGTTACAGAAAGTGCAATGGCAATTGCTATGGCGCAGGAAGGCGGAATTGGTGTTTTACATAAAAACATGACCATCGAGCAGCAAGCAGCGAAGGTTAGAAAAGTAAAACGTGCAGAAGCAGGAATGATCATTGATCCGGTTACTTTACCAATGACTTCTACAATTGCAGACGCAAAAAACGCAATGAAAGAATTCGGAATTGGCGGAATTCCTATCGTTGACGAAAATAAAATCCTAAAAGGAATCGTAACAAACCGTGATTTACGTTTTGAGAAAAATGGTTCAAGAGCCATTGTTGAGGTAATGACAAGTAAAAACTTAGTTACCGTTGCAGAAGGAACTTCACTAGAACAAGCCGAAGTAGTTTTACAAGGCCACAAAATCGAAAAATTACCGGTTGTAAATGATAAATATGAATTAGTTGGTTTAATCACTTTTAGGGATATTACCAAACTAACTCAAAAACCAATCGCAAACAAAGACAGCTTAGGACGCTTAAGAGTTGCTGCTGCAATTGGTGTTACAGGTGATGCAGTACAAAGAGCAGAAGCTTTAGTTGCTGCTGGTGTAGATGCTATTATTATCGATACAGCTCACGGACATACAGAAGGTGTGGTAAACACATTAAAAGAAGTAAAATCAAAATTCCCTGAAATTGATGTAATTGTTGGAAACATTGCCACTCCGGAAGCAGCTAAATATTTAGTTGAAAATGGTGCAGATGGTGTAAAAGTTGGAATCGGACCTGGTTCTATCTGTACAACTCGTATCGTTGCAGGTGTTGGTTTTCCTCAATTTTCTGCAGTTCTTGAAGTTGCTGCAGCGATCAAAGGAACTGGAGTTCCGGTAATTGCAGATGGTGGAATTCGTTACACTGGAGATATTCCTAAAGCAATTGCTGCGGGTGCTGACTGTGTAATGTTAGGTTCATTATTGGCAGGAACAAAAGAATCTCCGGGAGAAACTATCATTTTTGAAGGAAGAAAATTCAAATCTTACCGTGGAATGGGTTCTGTTGAAGCAATGCAAACAGGATCAAAAGACCGTTATTTCCAAGATGTTGAAGACGACGTTAAAAAATTAGTTCCGGAAGGAATTGTTGGTCGTGTTCCTTACAAAGGAGAATTAAACGAAAGTATGCTTCAATTTATTGGAGGTCTTCGTGCCGGAATGGGATACTGCGGTTCTAAAGATATTCCGACTTTACAAGAATCTGGACGTTTTGTGAGAATCACTTCAAGCGGAATTACAGAAAGTCATCCTCATAATGTTACTATTACAAAAGAAGCTCCAAATTATTCAAGATAATTTAAGCTTTCATTATAAAACAAAAGGCGTAAGATTTAATTCTTACGCCTTTTTTATTTCTAAACTCAATAATAGTAGAATGAATCTCCTAAATCTGCAAAATCTGCGAGACATTAAAAACAACAATAAAAAAAGCCACGAATTCCATAAATTTACCCCAATGCTAGTAATTCGGATATATTGGTAAAATTCGCGGCAGGAAAAAAAATATTATAATGCTTCAGTCTGCTCAGCTTCTCTAAGTTTCTGATTTTCTAAAATCTGTGTTATAAAAGATTTTACCTGTGAATCAATATCAGCTTCTGAAATGTTCAAAGCTTTAGCATCTTTTACTAAATCGTACCAAGGTTTTGGACCGTCAAAATTATAACTTCCAAAAACAATTACCGGCGTACCTTTTACTTTTACATTTTCTTTGTCCTTCAAGATCCATTCATCAGCCCATTTGTATAAGTATTTGGCATCTTTTTCAAGCAGTCTTAAACATGAATGTGATGCTGGATATCCGGGCAATTCATATTGATGAAAACCAACACCAAGTTTATTTTCGATGTTAAAATTCCATTTTAAATCCCATTCGTCATTAAAAGTACTCGTTGTTTTTTCGGCTTTCCAATTGGTAAAAAATAATCCTGTTGGTGTAGGATCTTTTTTTCTTCCCATATTAGTTGGGCCGGTATATACTAATTCGCCGTTTTCGTAAGCAGCAAATGTTTGTGTAGGGTAAGAGAATATCAAAACTTTAGAAACTTCTTCTAAAGAACTAACGTGTAACGGAAAAGGAAGATAGTAAACCAAATCACCGCTAAAATCTGCAGGAACCACAATAGAATCCATTTTGGCTACACCATTTTTGTCTGTTCTGTTCACCGCATAAGCAATGCTTACTTTACTGCTGTCGGCTCCGTTTGTTTTAAGCCATTCTTTGGTTTTTTCAAAATGATATTCAACAGAACTTGGTTTTTTGTATTCAATTTTTTTATGTTCTGGAGTTTTTGTTTCTTTTTCATTACGAGTCGTTTTAGATTGATTACAAGAAATCAATAAAGATAAAACTACTAAAAGAAGGGCATTTGAGATGTAATATAACTTTTTCATAACTGGTCGTTTTAATTATGATAAAGTTCACTTTTTTGTACTTAAAAAGCGTTATACAATTTTTTGGATTGTTTATTTGATTTTCATTTGATTATTTTCAAAATGTCATAAAAGCTCTAATATCCTCGATCCATTGCGTTTTATTTCTCTTTAAATAATTCTCGTGTCCCGTGTTTTTATAAACTTTTAATGTTTTTGCACCTTCTAAATTAGCATAAATTTCGTCTATCTCTTTACGGCTTACACTTTTATCTTTTTCTCCATAAAGCAGTAGAACGGGGCATTTAATGTTTTTTGCGTATTCAGTTGGATTATGATTAAATCCCCAAAAACCATTTTGAATACCGCCCCAAAATAATAAAATTCCAGCCATAGGAAACGTTGGAGCATTCATTTTTTTAAATCTCGCACAAACGGTTTGATACATAGAGCCAAACGGACATTCAATTACAATTCCTTTAGGTTGTATTTTGTAATCGTTAATGCATTTCATTATAGCAACTGCGCCCATTGAAGTTCCAAAAAGGTAGATATTTTTTTCTCCTTTTTGATTTAAATAATCAAATGAAGTTTTGACTTCCTCAGCTTCTTTATAACCAATTGTAGTTTGATTTCCTTCTGAATTTCCGCTTCCCATAAAATCAACAAGCATCGTGCTGAAACCAAGTTTTTGAAACTCATTTGACTTGTCAATCATTGAAGATTTTTCTCCGCCATAACCATGAAAAAGAATAACAGTGCCTTTTGAGTTTTCATTTTTAATAAGCCAGCATTCAATTTCTTTATTACTTTTCAGTTTTAAAGTCTGGTATTTTTGAGGTGGAAATTTTCTGTTTTTAGATTTGGGATTATTAACTCCAAAAAATAAAGTTTTCACTTTCTCTAAAGAAGATAATTTTTCAGGGCTTTTTGTCTTTTCGGTATTATCTTCTTTAAAATGAGTGAATTTATAAGCATGCAAAAATGCAATTGCATTCATAATTGCAAAAACGAAGAGCAGTATTTTGAGATATCTTTTTTTGAATAATTTCATTTTATAATTTATCTATTAATTTCAAAGTATAATCCATCTGAGTATCCTTATTTTGCATAAAATCCTCAAAAGTCTGAGGAACTTCAAAATCTGGAATTACGCCTCTTCCAAAAATCTGATTTGGCTTTTTAGAAACATCCTGTTCTAAGTTTACTATAGAAAACTGGGTTTTTATTTTTGAATTTGGAAGTTCATATTCAACCGGAGTATGTCCGTTATGCCCAAAATAGCCTCCCATCGTTTCTTCGCCAATAATAATGGCGTTTGTTTTTCCTTTTACTAATGAAGCAAAAAGGGAACCCGCAGAAGCAATCCGCGGACTTATAAGCAAATAAACCTGCCCCTTAAAGGCATTTTTATCTGGCTGTAATATTGTATTGAATTTTGGGCTTTGAAAATATTTTCCGTCTTTTAAATATGGAAATTCTTCTTTTAATTCACTTTCAAAATCTAATCTTTCTTCTTTTTGTTTTTTAGATTCTGTTTCCTCGTAAACATAATAATTGGGAAAAGGAATATTTTGAAAAGTTACATAAGCCGATGCATTTTCCTGATAGGAGTTTTGTGAAAGATAAGAAAAAGTCAAAATATCGTTCGGGTCAGTCCCGCCGCCATTATCTCGTACGTCAACAATTAAATTTTTTACAGCTGTATTTTTAGAAAGTATATCAAAACAGCTGTCGAGATATTTTTTATACGCCAAATGTTCTTTGTCTTCTGCATTACGGCCAATTACAAAAGTATGTATAGAAAGCAATGCCGTATTTGAGTTTAGAATTTTAAAAGAATATTTGTCTTTTTGAGCCCTGCTAAATTGTAGACTGTCAATAGGCAAGGAGTAACGTTTTTTGAAGTTTTCTTTTCTTGTTTCATTATTTACTCCATCAATAATTGCACTTAATAATTGAGATTCGTGAGGAAGAGAATATTCAACAAGAAAGCTTTTTTGCAATCCATATTCTAAAACAAAATATTTAGCAAAAGAAGAAGTTATTCCAATAGATTTACCAGTAATATTATAGCCGTCTGTGGTATAATATTTATAAAAATCGTGAATAATCTTGTCAATTTTATTTCCGTTAATGCTGTGTATTTCAGAACCTAAAGGAATTGCTGCGTTTTTAAAATTGACAATAATTTTATTATTAAAAAGTTTTATGGGATACAGGAAAAATCCATTTCCGGAAAAGTAATTTTTCTCAAAATCATCAGGCAGAGAAGTATCATTGTGTGTGCTTCCTTCAAAATCAGTGATTTTTAAAATTATCTTATAAAAATCAAGTAAGGATTTTGGCTGTTTTATTTCATTAAATGCCCATAAATAAATACTGTCAATCTGTTTTTTTGTCCGGTATTTATAAAGACCAGAATTGGCTTGTTCTCTTATTTCTTTAAAAACAGTAAGATCTTGTTTTAATTCATTTATTGTCAGTTTCTTATTTTGTGAAACCATCAAAAATGGAAGAAAAAGAAAAAACATTATTTTAGATTTGAACATCATAAAGCAGTTAAATTCAAATCTAAAATAATGAAAATTGTCTTACACCAAACCTTTTATTTTAGCATGCTGTAATAATAAAATAGTTTTGGCATCTGTAATTTCGCCAGATTCAATCATGGTATAAGCTTCATCAAAAGTATATTCCAGCACTTCGATGTTTTCCTGTTCAGCATCCAGTCCGCCGCCTTCGCTAACTTTCATGTTTTCTTCGTATTCACCCACAAAAAGATACAAAATCTCGGTTACAGAACCTGGAGACATATAAGTTTCAATTACTTTCTGAACTTTTTTTAAGCGATAACCAGTTTCTTCTTCAGTCTCGCGAATAATCGCCTGCTCCGCATTATCCTTATCCAAAAGTCCTGCACAAACTTCTATCATCATTCCGGTTTTATTTCCGTTAAGGAAAGTCGGCAGACGAAATTGTCTTGTTAGAATAACGGTTTTTTTAATACTGTTGTAAAGTAAGATTCCAGCGCCGTTACCACGATCGTAAACTTCACGAATATGTGATTCAACTGGTTGATTCTCTTTTTTATAATCAAAAGTAACCTTGTTTAAAACATACCAATTATCGGATAGTAATTTGGTATCTGTAATTTTAATTTCCGGATTTTTTCTCATGGCAAATATTTTATATAAAAAAAAACGCTCTGATTATCAGAGCGTTTAGTGGAATTATTTTGTTATTGTTTGTTTTCTGTCTGGTCCAACCGATACAATTTTGATTGGCACTCCAACTTCAGCTTCAATAAATTCAATATATTCTTTTAGCTCAATTGGTAATTGATCGTAAGTTGTCAATCCTGTTAAGTCTGCTTTCCATCCTTTAAACTCTTTGTAAACCGGAGTTACATTTTCTGGTTCGATGTTGTAAGGAAAGTGAGAAATATTTTGTCCTTTGTAGTTGTATTCTGTACACACTTTTAAAGTTTCGAATCCAGAAAGAACGTCGCCTTTCATCATCATTAATTGTGTTACTCCGTTTACCTGAACAGCATATTTTAAAGCTACTAAGTCTAACCATCCGCAACGTCTTTGTCTTCCTGTAACAGAACCAAACTCGTTACCAACTCTTGCCATTGTAGCACCAACTTCGTCAAAAAGTTCAGTTGGGAAAGGTCCGCTGCCCACACGAGTAACATACGCTTTAAAAATTCCGTAAACTTCTTTGATTTTATTAGGAGCAATTCCTAAACCAGTACAAGCACCAGCAGCAGTAGTGTTTGATGAAGTTACAAAAGGATAAGTTCCGAAATCAACATCTAATAAAGATCCTTGAGCACCTTCGCATAAAATAGATTTACCCGCTTTTTGAGCTTGGTACATATATTCTTCACTGTCAATAAAATCTAATTTTTTTAATTCTTCGATAGCTTCAAAAAATTCTTTTTCAAGCTCGTCTAAGTTATATTGAATTGCTACATCGTAAAAAGCAATCATAGCTTCGTGCTTGTCTGCTAATGCTCTGTATCTTTCTTTAAAATCTTCTAGTTCAATATCTCCAACACGTAAACCATTTCTACCCGTTTTGTCCATATAAGTTGGGCCAATACCTTTAAGAGTAGAACCAATTTTTGCTTTTCCTTTTGAAGCTTCAGAAGCAGCATCAAGCAAACGGTGTGTTGGTAAAATTAAATGCGCTTTTCTGGAAATGATTAATTTAGCTTTAATATCAATATTGAATTTCTCTAAACCTTCGATTTCTTTTTGAAAAACTACCGGATCTATTACAACACCATTTCCGATGATGTTTATTGATTTTTTATGAAAAATTCCAGAAGGAATCGTTCTAAGTACATGTTTAATTCCGTCAAATTCTAATGTATGTCCTGCATTTGGTCCTCCTTGAAAACGTGCAATAATATCATAATTTGAGGTAAGTACGTCAACAATTTTTCCTTTACCTTCATCTCCCCATTGTAATCCTAGTAATAAATCTACGGTCATTCTTTTTTAATTTGCGTTGGGACAATCTAAGTTGTCCTACTGATTATGTAGTTAATTTTCTTTTTTTTCTAAATAAAGCCTTTCCTGGACTATTGTTTTTGTTTTTTGTTTCCGTAGAAATAAAGAGAATGATTTGTAATCTCAATATCAAATATTTCTTCGATAGTTTTTTTGATGGTTTGAATCCTTGGATCGCAAAACTCAATAACTTCGCCAGAATCAGTCATGATAATATGATCGTGCTGTTTGTCGAAATACGATTTTTCGTAGTAAGCCTGATTTTGCCCAAATTGGTGTTTTCTAACCAATGCGCAGTCCAACAATAACTCAATCGTGTTGTATAAAGTTGCTCTACTCACACGGTAGTTTTTGTTTTTCATTTTGATATAAAGATTTTCAATATCAAAATGCTCTTCGCTATCGTAAATTTCCTGAAGTATAGCATAACGCTCAGGAGTTTTGCGATGCCCTTTTTGCTCAAGATACATTGTAAAAACATTTTTTACAATTTCTTGATTTTTAGTGTTGTCAGTTGAAATGAGTGTCATATCCTGCAAAGATAATTTTTTATTTTAATGAATAAAAGTTTAAGGATCAAAGTTTAACTTTCAATTCTGTATTAAGTAAGTTCTAATGCACTTATTTTAGGCTTTTAAGGGCCATTGTTTTTCTTGTTTCGGTAAGCATCTTAACATATTTGTGTATTTTTATGAAAAAACCAACAAATTCATTATTTCACTTTTGTCATAAACATATACCAGTTCCATTCCCAGTTTTTTCCTTGGTCTGCACTCATGGCCTGACTCCAGACCGGATTATTTTCGTCTCTTGCATCCCATCGAAAAACCTGAATTACCTCTTTGTTTTCGTAAACGTCTTTAGAGAAAAAATGGCCTACTTTATTTTCAAACGAACCAATTACAGGTTTGTCTAAAACACCAGTATTAGAATCCGACCAATAAATGCTCCATAATTTTGTTAAAGGATTAAACAAGCGAACTGTCATTCCCTCAAAAGGTTCGCCGTCAAAAGTGGCGAGAAAATTATCGATGTTGCCAATTCCGTTTAGAATCGTGTACATTTCCTGAGTCGATGGAAATTCAATCCATTCTGTACAATTAGAAAGTCTTGTTTTTAGTTTTTTATTGATAATGTTCGATTTGCCTTTAAAAAAATCAAAATCATTTTTAGAAGAAGAATCAGAAGCCGTGATGATAAGTTCTCCTTTTTCGTCAAAAAATACTTCCGGTATTTTTAAATGGTCATTTCTCATTTGATTGTTTTATAAAGACTTAAGTTCTGTATTCTCGCGTTACCTTATCAACACCATCAATTTTTTTGATTGCGCTGATCATTTTCTTCAGAATCGTATTATTCTTCACAATAACAGCAATTTGACCGTGAAAAATTCCAGCGTCGGTACTCAAAGAAATACTTTGAATATTAACACTCATATTGTTAGAAATTACTCTTGTCAATTGGTTCGTAAGACCTAAAACGTCCATTCCAGTAATGTTGATAATGGCTTTAAATTCTTCCTGAGACGAATCTATCCATTTGGCGCTCATGATTCTATACGCATAATTAGACTGCATTCCGATTGCGTTCGGACAATCTTTTTTGTGCACTTTTATACCTTCATTTATAGTAACAAATCCAAAAACATCGTCTCCTGGAATTGGATTACAACATTGAGAAAGTTTATAATCCAATTTATCATGCTCAGTTCCAAAAACCAGCATATCATAATTACTGCTGATGACTGGTTTATGAATATCCTCGTCGGCAGTAGTATCTTTATTTCGTTTAATTTTATTTTTAAAGAAATTGATAAAAGAATTGCTTTTTTGAGCAGCATAATCTTTTAACTGCTGATTTTCAATTGCGCCAATTCCAACTCTAAAAAATAAATCTAAACTCGTTTTAAGTTTAAAAAAGTTAACCAACTCATTGATAACTTGTTCATTTATAGTGATTTTTAAATGCTTAAGTTTTCTGGTAAGTAATTCTTTTCCTTCTTCTGCAATTTTTTTGGTGTTCTCGTTAAGAACGTTTTTAATCTTATTTTTTGCTCTCGAAGTCGTTACATATTCTAACCAGTTTACTGTTGGTTTTTGGTTTGCAGACGTAATAACTTCGACCTGATCCCCACTTTTAAGTTCGTGATTCAGCGGCACCAAACGTCCGTTTACACGAGTTCCTCTGGTTTTAATTCCAATTTCGGAGTGAATGCTAAAAGCAAAATCCAAAGAAGTTGCCCCTTTTGGCAGCGATTTAATTTCACCTTTTGGTGTAAAGACAAAGATTTCTTTAGAATATAAATTCATTTTAAAATCCTCTACAAAATCAACCGCGTTGGTTTCCTGATTTTCTAATGCTTCACGAAGTAAATTCAGCCAAACATCTAAACCGCTTTCTTCTGTAGCGCCATTTTTATATTTGTAATGTGCTGCGTAACCTTTTTCGGCGATTTCATCCATACGTTCGCTTCGAACCTGAACTTCAACCCAGCGTCCTTTTGGACCCATAACGGTAATATGCAACGCTTCATAACCCGTAGATTTTGGTGACGAAATCCAGTCGCGCAAACGACTCGGGCTAGGTCTGTAATGATCGGTTACGATAGAATATATTTTCCAGGCCACAAATTTTTCATCATGCGGATCTGATTTATAAACAATTCTAAGCGCAAATTTGTCGTAAACTTCATCGAAGCTTACATTTTGCGCACGCATTTTTCGACGAATCGAATAAATAGATTTCGGACGTCCTTTTATGATATAATCGATATTTTCGTTGTCTAAAGATTTCTTTAAAACATCCGAAATATCTTTGATATAAGCATCTTGTTCTTCTTTTGTCTCTCTAATTTTGCTTACAATATCATTGTAAACAGCCGGTTCCGTATATTTTAAACCTAAATCTTCTAGTTTAGTTTTAATATTATAAAGTCCCAAACGGTGGGCGAGAGGAGCATAAATGTATAAAGTTTCAGATGCGATTTTGGTCTGTTTGTATTCCGCCATCGAATCCATAGTCTGCATATTGTGCAAACGATCTGCAAGTTTGATCAGAATAACGCGTACGTCATCGTTCAAAGTCAGAATCATTTTTCTAAAATTCTCTGCCTGCATTGAGGCATTCAAATCTTTTTGTACTAATGAAATTTTAGTCAGACCTTCAACCAATTGCGCTACTTTTGGATTAAATAAACGCTCAATTTCTTCTACCGTAACAGGAGTATCTTCTACAACATCGTGCAATAAAGCTGCAGCAATAGAAGTCGCTCCCAATCCAATTTCAGAAGCAACAATTTTTGCAACTGCAATAGGATGAAATATATACGCTTCGCCAGATTTACGTCTTTGTTCTTTGTGTGCATCCACTGCAACGTCAAAAGCCTTACGAATTAGTTTTTTGTCGGCCGGAGTTAAAGTTTGGTAACTAATTCGGAGTAATTCCTTGTATTCCTGCGCAATAGCTTTGTTTTCTTTTTCTATATCTATTTCTATCATAACGGCATAGTTCAAGTACTAAAAATAAGAATAAGTTAGAACATACGCAAGGGTTTAGATTGTTGATTTTAGTCCCGAAGCCTCGGGATAGATTTTAGATTTTTGATGGTGAAAACGCATCAATATTTAGATTTGTTAGATGCCAAATGAAGCTTCGTTCAACCCAATATGCTTTGCAACTTTGTGACTTTGAGCCTTTGCAGCTTTAAATCTAAAACCCTCTCTGTCTTTTCGCTTCAAAAATTAAAATTGCAGCGGCAACAGAAACATTCATACTGTCAATTTCTCCCTGCATTGGGATAATGATATTTTGCGTTGCAGCGTCGCGCCAATCCTGCGTTAGTCCTGTAGCTTCTGTGCCAACAACCAAAGCAGTTGGTGTTGTGAAGTTTTGTGTGTGGTATGAAGTTGAATTTTGTAAAGTAGCGCAGTAAAAATCGATTTTATTTTCTTTTAAAAAAGCAATAATTTCTGCTGTTGTTCCGGTTGCTATCTGGTTGGTAAACAAACAGCCAACGCTGGAGCGAACGATATTTGGGTTGTATAAATCGCTTTTTGGATTTGCAATTAATACAGCATCGAGATTTGCAGCATCGGCAGTACGTAAAAGTGCACCAATATTTCCGGGTTTTTCTGGAGCTTCTGCTACTAAAATCAACGGATTTTTAGATAATTTTAAATCCGATAATTGCAGTGATTTTGTTTTGGCTACAGCCAAAATTCCTTCGGTAGTATCGCGATATGCTAATTTCTGATAAACTTCTTTATTGATTTCTATTAATGGAACTGGCGAATTAACTAATTTGTTAATCTGACTTTCAGTTACCAATTCAGGTAAAAATAAAACGGTTTCTATTTCGTAACCGCCTTTTATGGCTAATGAAATTTCTCTTAAACCTTCAATTAAAAATGTACCGGTTTGTTTGCGGGCTTTTGCCTTTTCCTGCAATAAAACAAGTGATTTTATAAACGGATTTTGTATTGAAGTGATTTGTTTCATTTTTTAAGGTACAGAGTTGCAAAGGGGCAAAGGTACAGAGTTTTTTGCTTTCTGCAAGATTTTTAAAACCTTGTAGGTTTATAGAAAAAGTTTGCCACGAATTACACGAATTTACACGAATTCATTTTATATAATAATTCGTGTAAATTCGTGTAATTCGTGGCAAAAAAAAAAAATTATTCCTCAGTAGAATTTTTATCTTCCAAAAGTGCCGTTTCTTCTTCAGGACGGGTTACAACCTGATCTTTTTTTCCGAAAAGGAATTTCTTAATTGCTGCAAATCCTGCTAAAAGGGAGATTACAATCACTTTTCCGAATTTTGCTAAAATGGCAAAAAATCCAACTTTGGCTAATACTTTTCCGGCTACCAATCCGCCAATTGTCCAGGCAGCAACAGTATCTGTATCGGCATCAAAATCTAAATATTTATGACCATCGGCAAATTCAACACTTTTGATGATTCCGGGAATAGTTGCTTTTACTTCTGCAAGCTGGTTTACTCCCGCAACAGCCGAAATATTGTACATTCCTTTTCTTCCTAAAACTCTTAAATCGTAGTTTAAAGTATGTTCTTCGTCTTTACCAAATTGCAGTTCTTTTGCCCAATGCAGCACTTTTGTGTCTTTATCATAAAACGGTTTTGAAGCCCAGCCAATTAGTTGTACTTCAGAATAACCGCCTTTTTTTCTTTCTGTATTTTCTGCAGCGACATCTTCTTTCATTGTTTTAAGCAAATCGTCGTAATCGATATCATCAGCGTCGTCATCTTTTACGTAACCATCACCTTGATAGCTAATTACAAATAGCCAGCTGTTGTTGTGCGTAACGCCTTTTCCGTCTGGAACAAGCGAACCTAAAATCGATTTATCTTCTGGATTTCCCCATAAATTGGTTAAGATATTTTGCGTCTGTGCACCGTCTAAAAATTTAAATCCTTTAGGAACATTCAGCGTTCCTTCGCCTTCGGAAAGTTTTATTTTTCCAGATTCATATTTAAAAGATTTTTCAATTTTCTCATAATATGCCGTAAGTGTGTCTTTTTGCGCGGCTATTTTTGATGTAAAAATAACGCTGAGCAAAATAAGTAATAAGGTTTTTTTCATTTTGGGTTGGTTGGTTTTAGTTGATTATATTTTTGGTTTTAAAATTATTTTTGAAGTCCGGGAATTTCTTCTGCCACCGGATGTGAAGCTGTAAAAGTGTAGCCCATAATTTTAGCAAAAGTCTGCGCAAATTGTTTTTGATACAATTGAGATTCATTTTTCATTTCGCCTTTAGCCACAATTTCAGGACCAATAGCCGCAAACCAAATTTGCGATGCTCCCACAACATCGGCGCCGTGATCTGTCCATTGTGTTTTTGTTTTGTCGCCTCGTCCGTGATCTACAGTAATAAATAGAGTAGTTTTGTTTTTGTATTGAGGATCATTTTGTACAAAATTCCAGATTTCCTTGATCCAGTTATCCACTTGATTTTGAGCATCAAGGTACGATCTGTAATGTCCTGCATGTGCCCATTCGTCTGTCTCTCCGTAAGAGATATAAAGTACTTTTGGCTTTTTGGTTTTTAGTTCATTTAAAGCTTCGTAATGCGTAAAAACGTCCAGACATTCATCTTCATGAAAAGGCTTAAACGAGTTATCACGCATTTCGTTTAATAATTTTTCAACCGCTGTCGGCCTATTTCCACCTACTTTGTCAAAGGCAGAAATAACAGGAAAACCACTTCTTTCTTCGTTTAAAATGCGATCAAAAGCATCCCACGCGCCAAACGCTGCAGTTTTACCTTTTAGTTTAGGCTGTTGGTTTAGAAATTCCAAAACATTGACATTCGGATTAGCTTTGTAAGCATTAGAATTGACTTGTAAATCTACATTTCCGGTCATAATTTCGCTGTAACCCGGATAGCTAAACCAATACGGATTAGAAACATCGACTTTATTTCCGTACTCGCGATTGCCATAAATCTGGCCTTTTGCCACAATTTCAGACCATAAAAAAGGCATTATTTTTTTACGGCTTTCTTCACTTTTTGCACTATAATATTTCTTGTAAATATAAGTACTGTCACCTTGATTGAATTTTTTATCATTGGCAATTGCCGTATCAACACCTTTAAAAACTTCCTGCCAGCGCAAGCCGTCTGTAGTTATGATAATTATGTTTTCGGTTTTTTGTGCCTGAGATTTCCAGCATAATAAAATGAACAGAATTAGGATTGCTTTTTTCATTTTTTATAGTTTGAAATTAAATTGATTAATTTTAATTTTCAAAACTACTTAATTTAATTAATCAATTTTTACGGGATAACGTATCGTAACTATAAATTAATAGGACATAAAAGAAAGCTTTTATTCTGTGTCATTAAAAGAATTTACTTTGAAGAGAAGTTGGAGTTTAAATGAAATAGAAGTTAAAGTGTTATTTTACAATTCTACAAAATTCCTCTTGCTTTAATTTCCAAATATTTATTAATAGCGTCCAAAGTCAAATTCTCGGGTTGTGTAAGCACCGAATGAATTCCATATTTTTTAAGCTCGTTGGCAATTAATCGTTTTTCGAACATAAATTTTTCGGCAATAACTTTATCGTAAACTTCCTGAATGGTATCTGTTTTTTTGTTGATGATGGCGTTTAATTCGGTATTATTAAAGAAAACAACCACTAATAAATGACTTTTTGCAATTCCTTTTAAATAAGGTAATTGGCGGTTTAAACCGTCCATGGTTTCAAAATTGGTGTACAAAATAATCAAACTTCTCTGGTTGATGTTTTTCTTGATATCAACATACAAACGACTGTAATCACTTTCGAAAAAATCAGTTTTGATGTTGTATAAAGTTTCTAATATTTTTTGCATCTGCGAAGCTCTTTTCTCTGCAAAAACTCTGTTTTCTACCTTTTTAGAAAAACCAAAAATTCCGGCTTTATCTTGTTTTTTAAGAATTACATTCGATAAAACCAATGTAGAATTAATCGCATAATCTAACAAACTCAATCCGTCGAAAGGCATTTGCATCACGCGTCCTTTATCAATCGCCATATAAACCGACTGCGATTTTTCGTCCTGAAACTGATTGACCATCAATGCATTTTTCTTTGCCGTGGCTTTCCAGTTTAAAGTTCGAAGATCATCGCCCTGCACATATTCTTTAATTTGTTCAAATTCCATTGTGTGGCCAATTCGGCGAATTCTCTTGATTCCGTATTGATATAAATTATTCGAAAAGGCCAATAAATCATATTTTCTTAATTGAATATAAGACGGATATGTCGGCACCATTTGGTCTTTATCAAAAGTAAATCTCCTTGAAATTAATCGTAAAGGTGAAGAAACATAAACATTTAAAGCGCCAAAATAATATTCGCCGCGTTCTGTCGGACGTAAGTCATATCCGAATTCTTTTTGCTCAGAAGCTTTAATATTTTTTATCATTTTGAAATCTCGCACTTGAAATTGATACGGAATTTCATCAATAATTTTAACCAAAATAGGAAATGTGTAATGGTTTTTAATGTCAATATTTATCGGATTTAAATCTCCGTTTGAAAGTTTTTCGGGAGCAATTCTAGAAGCTTCGATTCCGGTTTTGGCAAGATATAAAAGTAGAAAATCCAAAACCAGAAATGTACTCAAAACCAAAACAATAAACCAGACGCCGTTGTACAAATTCGGATAAATAAAAGCACAAACAAACAATCCTATAATGCCCAAAAGCAAGTAGAAAAAGAAGTTATTTAGGTATAGACTTTTAAGTAGTTTCAAGGGTTTTGCTTTTTTGTTGTTTTAGGTTTCAAGTTTCAGGTTTCAGGTTTTTCAATCTTTCGTTTCCTGCAAGGTTTCCAAAACCTTGTAGGTATTATTCTTCCAGCTTGTTTTTTTATTTTTTGCGATGAATCTTAGATACCTACAAGGTTTTGGAAACCTTGCAGGAAACACATAATTCATAACTCATAACTTATCTCGGTATTTCAACCGTTTCGATAATCTGTTTTATGATTTCAGAACTTGTAATTCCTTCCATTTCGCGTTCTGGCGCTACGATAACGCGGTGTTGTAAAACAGGAATAGCAGCTTCTTTAATATCTTCCGGAGTTACGAAATCACGACCTCTAATTGCAGCAAAACCTTTGGCAGCATTTAGGATCGCGATCGAGGCGCGGGGAGAAGCTCCTAAATACAACAAAGCATTTTCTCTCGTATTGACTACAATTCTCGCAATGTATTCTAATAGGTTTTGTTCTACTCTAATTTGTTTAATTAAAGCCTGATAACCTTTTATTTCTTCTGAAGAAAGTACAGTTTTAACGGCTTCAAGTTTACCATGATCCTGCAACAAATGCTCTCTTTGAATGATCAGGATTTCTTCGTTTAATTTTGGATAATCAATTGTAATTTTGAATAGAAAACGGTCTAACTGTGCTTCTGGCAAACGATATGTTCCTTCCTGCTCAATCGGGTTTTGGGTTGCAATTACCAAAAATGGAGTTTCTAATACATAAGCCGAACCGTCAATTGTAATCTGGCGTTCTTCCATAACTTCAAAAAGAGCGGCCTGTGTTTTGGCGGGAGCACGGTTTATTTCATCAATCAAAATTAGATTCGAGAAAATAGGTCCTTTTTTAAATTCAAATTCTGAATTTTTTAGGTTGAAAATTGAAGTTCCTAAAATATCCGACGGCATTAAATCGGGTGTAAACTGAATTCGGCTAAAACCAATATTCAGTGTTTTAGATAATAATTTTGCTGTAATCGTTTTGGCAACTCCGGGAACACCTTCAAGCAAAACGTGGCCATTTGATAAAATCGCAACCAAAAGCTGATCGATCATTTTATGCTGTCCCACAATCACTGTTTCCAATTCTTGTTTGATGATATTGATGTGGTCTAAAAGCGGCGTTAAGTTTATTCTCGTTTCAAAATTCACATTTTCATTTGTGATTTCGGTTTCTGGTGTATTAATATCGTCCATGATGGGTATGTTTTCTTTTAATTTCTATATAAAATATTAGTGTAAAATCTTTTCGATTGCATTGTTAATCCGAATTAAATCTTCTTCAAGACTTCCGTGATAACTGTTTCGATGTTCATTGATTAAAAATACAAGTTCCTGAATATCGGTTTCACTTTTTCCGGTTTTATAATGCAGTTTCTTTATAAATTCATCGTCCAATTTAGAAGTATCAATTAGAAATTCGTTTCTGATTTTTTCTAAAAAGTAAATGATTTTTTTATCAATTATATTCTTGTGATCGCCTTCCTGATAATACAAATTGCCGATTGTTTTTGTAAAATCAACGGTTAAATTAGACAAAGGCTTTAAAATTGGAACTATTCGTTGTTTTCTTTTTGCATTAAAAAACATAAAAATAAGCATTCCAAATAAAAAGATATACCACGCTGATCTTAGCGCCGGCTGACTGAAAATATAACGCAGACGTGACTGTGAAATCTTCTCATTCTGCGGATTTTTGGTGTACCAGTAAATATTTCCTTTAGGCAGATAAGACAATACATTTTCTGCATATTGATGTTGGTTTGCTTTTAGCAGAAAATAATTGGTAAAAACCGCAGGCTGTGTATGCAGGTATAAATTTCCATTTTTATAAGGAACTTTTATAAAGTTGACGAATTTTTTTCCTTTTTTACCGTTGTTTTGGTATCCAAGAACTGTGGTGTTTAGCGTGTCTATTTTAGAAAAATAATCTTCTACTCCAGAAGCATAAACGTACTTTTTAGTGCTCAGTTTTTTATTTGCGATCCAAAGTGCGGTGCTGTCGTTGGGCACAAAATCTGATTTCACTTTGATTTTTAAACTATCTAGTAACGTTGGCGGAAGTTCTCTCATGCTCAGGAAAGCATTATTTCCGTGCGATACAAAATACAGGATTTCCGTCATAGACTGATCGTCTATAGAATTGGCTTCTGAAATGTTTAAAAAAGTACCTTTTATCTTGTAATCTTGCACCAAAGTATCTTCGTCATATTTTGAATCTAAAAACTCATACGGCGTAACGGCTGCAATTTTTTCTATTTTCTGATTTTTGAAAAGGCCTTTAGATTCCTGATCCAGAACATGTAAACCAAACGGAATTTTATCATTTACAGAATAAGTCGGCCTCCAGTCGATTGGCTTTTGAGCGTTTCGATCTGTAATTAAAATCAATGCGAGAACAAAGATTAAAACAGCAATGTATATTTTGATAGACTTATTCATTGCCAAATATTTTTAGAGCATTTTTAAATCTATTTTCTGCTTTAGCAAAAGTAGTTTCGTCGATTTCAAATTCGCCGTACCAAATGTAGTTGTACAAATACGATAAATAGGTAAACTCTTCTTTGTGTTCCGGTTTTTGAAGTTCGTATAAATAATCAGAATTTGTTTTTTCGATATCCCATTCGATATAGCGGTTTTGCGCCATAACTTTTAACAGCCAAAGATAATAATAGCGTATTGCCGCTCTTTTTTCTCCAGCCTGAATGCTTTCTTTAATCAATTTATCAAAATCTAAAAGATGAATATTCTTTTCAATATCAGAATAATAAATAGTTCTCTTGTTGGCATTTTTTCCAAAAATCCATTGACCTTCTTTGTTAATCAGCGCTTTTACAATAAAATAAATTACAAGAATTATAACGATAACAGCAACAACCCTTATTAGAATTGATGCAAAATTTAAAGAAGCTTCGGTTGTGCCAAGACTAAATAAATCTCTAAGAAGACTCGCCAGCCATTCTTTAAAAAGATCCCACCAGTTTTTTTCGGGAGTTTTAAACTCGTATGTAAAATCTGGGCCGGTATATTTTTTCTTAAAATTGGTTTTAAAATGTTTTGCTTCAACTGCTTCAGAATCAATTTGAATATCTTTTTCGGTATATTTTACAGTGGCAATTTTTGGCGGTTCTTCCTTAACAATAGTATCCTGAGCATTAGAAAAACCAATGCTGCAGAGAAAAAAGAAAAGGATAAAAAACTTATTCATTAGAGTCGCCAATTAAATCAATTTCAGTATTTAAACTTCTATTTTTTGCCTCTAAACTATAATAAATCATCCCTTGGTTGATTATCAGGATGTTATTAAAAACACTGCTTAATACCATAATAAAAAGAACGATAGCCGTAATAAAAATAATAATCAGCGGAGAAGGTTCAAAAGGTTCTACATTATTAAATCCAGAAGCTCCTATTTGTGATGCAATAAAAATAGAAATTCCCACAAAATAAAAGAAGAAAGTAATAGATACTTGTATAAGCTGCAAGATCATCATCATGATAAAAGTCGCTCCGATTGTGTTCCAGAAATCTTCTTTTACTAAATGATAAGCATGGTTTAAGGATTCAAAAAATCGTTTGTCATCTGTGATATATGCGTAAAAACTAAAATTCAGAAAACTAAAAAATGCAGGTATTGAAATCATTATAAGCGGAATACCAACGATAATAAAACACAGAAAAATTAATACAATCAGCGTGATTAGTAAAAGCGGCATTATTATAAAAACACACCCGATTGTGAATTTAATCAGTTTCCAGATGCTTTGTCTAAAGCTTGTCATGATCTCATTTATGGTAAAATCATTGCTATTTTTTTCGCCAATTAATTTTAAATATAAAACCGGATAAGCATAATTAAATAAAGATAAAACGATAATTGCGACTGCAAAAACAGCTATCATGCTTATCAAAACGGCTTCGTTATTATTAAAATAAGATAACAGCGCATTAAACGGATCGTTATTTACGTTAGCATCGCGAACGGAATCAAAATTTACTTTGAGGAACAAATAAATAAAAGCGCCAAAAAAGAGTAGAAATCCTCCGTTTACAACAAAGAAAATCTTGAAAAAATGTTTTCCGTAAGTTTTAAAAAAAGTAAAAGAATTTCCCAGATTATCGCTTAATTCTCGTTTTTTATGAAGTTCGAACATTATAATGAAGTTGTTTTTTTATGGACAATAAAGGGATAAACCAAATAGTAAAAAGAAATTAACGCCAGCGTAAACAAAATAATAAAACTGCTGAGCCAATTGGGCATATCAACCGAATATCGGGTGATAAAACCTTCTAAAAATCCTGCAGCAATAGTAAAAGGAAAGGTGCTTAAAAAGATTTTAAAACTGTTTTTAAAACCTATTTTAAAAGAATTCATTCTCGAAAAAGTTTTAGGAAAAAGTATCGAAGCGCCCAAAATAAATCCAGCCATAGCTTCTATCACAATTCCAAAAACTTCCATAGAACCGTGAATCCAGATACCGCGCACACTCTTCCAGAAAACATTATGTTCAAAATAAAAATACTGAAATGAACCTAACATAACAGAGTTTTCCAACAAGATATAAAAAGTTCCAATACCTCCAAAAATGCCAAAAAAGTAAGATGTAGCGCCCACTTTGAGGTTATTTTCGGTAATGCCGATAAAACTTCCCCAGTTGGCACCAGAAGCATAAACTGCCACTGGATTTCCTTTTTTGATGTTTTCCAGCGTCATGTTTACATAATCATCACCCAAAATCAATCGAACAAAATCGGGATCGTTTTTTGCAGAAATTACGCCAATTGCAACAGCAGCAAAAAATAAAACAAAAGCATAGATCAAATATCTTTTGTACTCGTAAACCAGAAGCGGTACTTCTGTTAGAAAAAAATCTAAAACTCTGTTTTTTTCCGTTCGTTTTGTTTTGTAAATCTTCTGATAAATCTGAGAAGCAAGGTGATTTAAGTACACCACCGTTTTACTTTTTGGGTAATAAGTTTGCGCGTAAGCCAAGTCATTCATCATTTGAATGTACAAATTAGCCAACTCGTCAGGATTTTTTTTAGCTTTACCAAAAATAGCTTGCTCAAATTCAAGCCATTTTTCTTTATTTTGCTTTATAAAGGCGATCTCTCTCATTATAGGCTAAAATATAAAATATGTCAGAATTATCTATAAATACAACACAAAATGTTAAAATTAATTTTGTAGCCGCAACTGTGGGCGAAAGAATGGGTTCTTATTTTATCGATTTGTTCATCAAAATCTGCTATATCGTGGCTGTGATTTTGCTGTTGGTATATGTTTTTAGTTTTGGCAAAATATTCGATAATCTAGACAATTGGTCCAGTAGAGCCGTTATTATCATACTTCTTTTTCCCATTTCAATCTATTCCATTACTATGGAAAGTATTTTTGAAGGACAAACCATCGGAAAAAAAATAGTAAATATAAAAGTGGTTAAAATAGACGGTTATCAAGCTAGTTTTGGAGATTTTTTAACGCGTTGGTTTTTTAGAATAATTGATTTTAACCTCATTCCGTTATACGGACTCATAGCTTTGATTTCTGTAATTACAAGTAAAAAAGCACAACGATTGGGCGACATGGCGGCGGGAACGGCTGTTATTACTTTAAAAAATAAAATTAATATCAGCCATACGATTTTAGAAGAAATCGGAGACGCGTATGTGCCGACTTATCCTTTGGTAATTAAATTATCAGACAATGATATGCGTATTATCAAAGAAACATTTCTAAAAGCCGAAGCAAAAAACGATCAGGAAGTAATTTATAAATTGGTCGCCAAAATTGAAACCGTTACCGGCATAAAAAATCAATCCGGAAACAATAGCGATTTTCTTCGCGTGATTTTAAAAGATTACAATTTCTATACACAGAATATGTAATAAAGTCAGTTTTTGTTTCTTTATCTCATAATATTGATAGTTAAATACTTATATTTGTTTAAGGCATAACCGAAAAGCCAAAAAGAGTAGTGTAACTTAATTAGAAATAGTATGAGAATTACCAAAGTATTAGCCGTTATATCCGTATTTTTTATCTCTGTTTTAGGATTTTCACAAGCCAAAAAACTAGACAGAATAGTAAAAAAAGATTATCAGATTATAGATTGTACAATTGCTAAAATGTCTGATAAAACTGTTGAGTATTCCCTGCCCGGAGAAACATTACAAATTTCGCTTGATGTATCACAGATTGCCAGAATTGATTTTGCCAGCGGACGCTCTCAAACTTTTGACGCCGCCACAACCAGTCCCGATTCTTCGCCAAATCAGGTTATTGCCAATGCCGAAATGAAACCCAATACCATTGCAGTATTGCCAGTTCCTTATGTAAACTCAGACAATCAGCAAAGTTCTGAAGACATGGCAAAATTGGCTCAAAATGATCTTTATAATAAATTAATAGACAAATCTTCTAATATTTTTCCGCTCACCGTTCAGGATTTAAGAACCACAAATAGTTTGCTGCACAAAGCCGGAATTGATCATAATAATATTGATGAAACACCAATTGCAGATCTCGAAAAAATTCTTGGTGTTGATAATATTATCGCAGCAAAAGTTTCTTTTACAATGTCTACAAGCGCTACAGCGACAACATACGATACCGGAAACGCTAAAGTGAGCAACAATAATAAAAAAATAACAACAAACGATTATTCTACGACAACAGCAAATACACAAATGTATTACTATTACAATGTTTATTTTGATATGTATAAAAACGCAGATAAAATCTACTCACAAACCAGAAAACCCTTTCTAAATTTAAAAGACAGCTGGATGGATTCTATCACCTATCTTTTGAAGAGAAGTCCGATTTATACTAAAAAGTAGAATGATTAAGTTATGAGTTATAAATTATAATTGAAATTTGATTTTTTACATTGCCATTGAAATTGATTTTTGAAATTGCCATTGATTTTTGAAATTGAATTTTGAAATTGAAATTGATTTTTCAACATATTTAGTTCAACTTTGTACCCTTGAACCTCTGAACCTTTGTAACTCAAAAAAGAATGTTTCACTTATTAGATATTATCGGAACGATGGCGTTTGCCATGTCCGGCGCTTTAACGGCAATGCATAAAAAACTAGATCCGTTTGGTGTTTTTATCATTGCATTTGTTACGGCAGTTGGCGGCGGAACACTTCGCGATATTTTAATAGGCAGAACGCCAGTAGGATGGATGCTTAATCTGCAATATGTTTACGTAATTATTCTAGGTTTTGGACTTGCAATTCTTTTCAGAAAGAAGTTTGATAAACTGCGAACTTCGCTATTTTTGTTTGACACCATCGGACTTGGAGTTTTCACTTTAATAGGTCTCGAAAAAGGAATTTCAATCGGACTTCATCCTGTAATTTGTATCGCTTTAGGAACCATGACAGCTTGTTTTGGAGGTGTTACGCGTGATATTTTGTGTAATGAAATTCCAACCATTTTTAGAAGAGAAATCTATGCTACAATTTGTATTTTTGGAGGAATTGTATTTTTTATTTTGAAAAAACTAAACTTAAACAATGATGTTTTATATTTAGCCACTTCTTTGGTAATCATTTCAATACGATTAATGGCCGTAAAATACAAATGGCATTTAAAAGCCTTTGATCATAAATAGAAAAAGAATGCCACGAATTTCACTAATTTACAAGACTTTAATTCAAATAAGTTAGTAGAATTTTAAGTAAAAATCAATAACAGAAAAAACTTTAACGCGACAAATTAATCGGTGTAATTCGTGAAATTTGTGGCAAAAAAATAAACATATTGATATTATATACCATAAAAAAATACAATCAAAACGATGCAGAAATCTGGAATGATTTTATTTCGCATGCCAAAAATGCAACATTTTTGTTTCAGCGTGATTTTATGGAATATCATAAAGATCGATTCGAAGATTTTTCGCTTTTAATATTTGAAAATGAAAAATTAAAAGCTGTTTTACCAGCCAATAAAAACGGAAATTCGGTACATTCTCATCAAGGTTTAACGTACGGAGGTTTGGTGTTTTTAAATAAATTAAAAGCAGAACAAGTTGAGAATATTTTAGATCAGATTTTGTTTTTTTTGAAAGAAAATAAAATAGAAACCTTTTATTACAAGCCAATTCCGCATTTTTATTTCCCCAAAGGGAATAACGAAATGGACTTTTTTCTGTTTAAAAGAAATGCAGTTCTCCATCACAAAGAAATGAATCTGGCCGTAAATCTTCAATTACCTTTAGAAATATCAAAAAGTAAACTCAAACATTTTAGAAGAATCGAAAATCTGGATTTGGATATTGTTGAAGAAGAAGATTTTACTCCCTTTTGGGAAATAATTTTAGCACCAAGACTTCTGGAAAAATTCGAAGCAAAACCAGTTCATACAAAAGAAGAAATCACTCTATTACAACATAAATTTCCCGAAAATATAAAACAGTTTTCTGTTTATCAAAGCGATGAAATTATTGCCGGAATTACCATTTTTGAAACCGAAAACGTCATAAAATCACAATACGGCGCCACTTCAGAAAAAGGAGAAAAAGTAAGAGCACTTGATTTTTTATTCATTAATTTGATTGAAAAATACAAACGCGAAGGAAAACACTTTTTTGATATGGGAATCGTAAATGACGAAAATGAAAAAGGCTATCACACGGGACTTTTAAAGCAAAAACAAGAATTAGGCTGTACCGTTTACAATCAGGATTTTTATAAAATAAGTTTATAATGATACCATTTTTAGACCTAAAAAAAATAAACGAACCGTATGAAACCGCATTTCAAGAAAAACTGAAATTGGTTTTAAACAACGGCTGGTATATTTTAGGAAAAGAAGTGGAAACATTCGAAAAAGCTTTCGCTAAATATTGCAAAGCCGATTACTGCATCGGAGTTGGAAACGGATTTGATGCTTTAGTTTTGGTTTTTAAAGGTTATATCGAGTTAGGAAAACTCCAGAAAGGCGATGAAGTTATCGTTCCTGCAAATACGTATATTGCGAGTATTTTAGCCATTTTACGAGCCGATTTAGTTCCCGTTTTGGTCGAGCCAAAACTAGAAACCTACAACATAAATCCCGATTTAATTCAAGAAAAAATAACGCCAAAAACAAAAGCTATTTTGGCTGTTCATTTATACGGACAATTGGCAGAAATGGATAAAATCAATAAAATTGCATTAGAAAACAATTTATTGGTTGTAGAAGACGCAGCACAATCGCATGGAGCAGTTGGGGGAAATTCCAATATTTTAAAATCCCAAATTCCAAATGACAAAGATGATCAAAAATCTAAAATCTACAATCTAAAATCTGCAATTGCATACAGTTTTTATCCAGGAAAAAATCTGGGCTGTTTAGGCGACGGCGGCGCAGTAGTAACAAACGATACAGCATTAGCAAAAGTAATTTTTTCACTTCGAAATTACGGTTCAGAACAAAAATATCATAACGAATATATTGGTGTAAATTCAAGATTAGACGAACTTCAAGCCGGATTTTTAAACCTAAAATTACCGAATTTAGACAGTGATAATAACAAACGAAGAAAGATTGCAAAACGCTATTTATCAGAAATAAAAAACGACAAAATAATACTTCCATTTTGGGATTTTTTAGAAAATCATGTGTTTCATTTATTTGTTATTCGAACAGAAAATAGAGAAGCTTTACAGCAATATTTAACTGACAATCAAATACAAACGATTATACATTATCCAATTCCGCCACACCAACAAAAAGCGTTTAAAGATTGGAATAAGCTGTCATTCCCAATTACCGAAAAGATTCATAACGAAGTTTTAAGCCTGCCGATAAGTCCTGTTTTAACGCATGATGAGGTGAGTTTTATCATCAGGATTTTAAATCAATATTAGTTTCGTGTCTGATAAAAAATCATATCAGCAAATTCTAAAAACGACTTCACTTTTTGGAGGCGTTCAGTTTTTCTCGATCCTTATTTCTGTCATCAGAACCAAATTAATTGCCGTTTTTATCGGTCCCGCCGGAATGGGAATAATTGCTTTATTGAATTCTACTTTAGGATTAATAAGCAGTATTTCGGGTTTAGGAATCGAAACCAGCGCAGTAAAAAATATCTCGGAAAACTATAAAAATGAAGATTTAAAAAGCGCTTCTAAAATCATTCAAATTGTAAAAAGGATCGTTTTTTTTACCGGATTATTCGGCATGATTTTGACGATTTTTTTCTCGAAACTATTAAGCATCATTACTTTCGGAGATTCAAGTCAGACTTATTCCTTTATTATCCTGTCAATTATTGTATTGTTTAAACAATTGTCTTCCGGACAATTAGCCGTTTTGCAAGGTTTAAGACAATTACAATTTTTAGCTAAAGCCAATTTGTATGGCAATTTATTCGGATTGCTTTTTTCCATTCCGTTTTATATGTTTTTAAAGATTGATGCCATACTTCCAACCATAATAATTGCATCTTTAGCATCTTTAATTTTCTCGTTTTATTATTCAAATAAAATAAATACGGAACGAGAAGAAATTTCAAAATCAGATTTTTTATTTGAAAGTAAATCGATTGTAAAATTGGGTTTTATGCTGACTATAAGCAGTGTTTTAACGCTTTTATCAACGTATCTAATTCAGATTTACATTGGCAAAAACGGAGGTTTAGATCAAGTCGGATTTTACAACGCAGGTTTTACATTGCTCAATTCTTATGTCGGAATTATTTTTACCGTAATGAGTACCGATTATTTTCCGAAATTAGCGTCTATTAATATTGATAACGAGAAAATTAGGTCAAGTGTGCAACAACAAGCTTTTATTTCAATATTGATTATAACGCCTATCATTGTGCTGTTTTTAACGTTGATTCCAGTTTTGATCAAAGTAATTTATACGCCGAAATTCAACGAAATAATCCCAATGGTTTGTTTCGGGATTTTAGGAATGCTTTTCAGAGCCGTTTCCTGGTCAATGGGATTTATTTTAATTGCCAAAGGAGATTCTAAAATGTTTATAAAAACTGCCGTCGGATTTAATGTTTTATCTTTAGTAATGAATGTTTTAGGATATTATTTTTACGATTTAGAAGGCTTAGGTTTTAGTTTTTGTCTGTACTTTTTATTTCATTTTATCGGATTAAAAATCATCACCAAAAAACGATATGATTTTTATTTTGATGCAGATTTTTATTTACTGTATTTCCTTTGCTTTATCATTTGTCTGCTTACTTTTTTTATTCGGTTAATAGAAAATCCAATCGTAAAATACAGTTTGCTGACAGTAATGATTTTCGTTTCTTTGGGTTTTAGTTTGTCTCAAATCAATAAAAAGATGAATTTAAAAGAAATGCTGATGTTCATAATTCAGAAAAAAAGCGATCAAAATGATTCGAAATAGTTACAGACAATGCCGGTCTTTTTATCACAAACTCCAATTTTACTATTCGGTAAACTGGACCAAAACACTGTATTTTAATTTCAAAAAGTTTCCATTCGCGACAGCAAAAAAACTGCCCGTTTTCTTTTACGGAAAAGTAAAATTCACATCTATAATTGGTGAAATCCAAATAGACGGAAACATTCAGAAAGGAATGATTGGTTTTGGACAGCCTTACGAATTAAATACAGTTCACAAAGGAATTGCCGAAATTGTAATTCAGGGAAAATTAGTTTTTAAAGGAAAGTTTCAATTCGGGAAAGATTATTTTGTTTTTGTGGGCGAAAATGCACTTTGTGTTTTAGGAAATATGGCTTCGATGGCCTCAAATGCAAAACTAATTTGTACCGAAAAAATTATTCTTGGCGATTATGCGCGTTTCGGTGCCGAATGTCAAATTATCGACACTAATTTTCATGATTTAATTGACACTAAAACAGGTGAAAAACTTCAGAAATCAGCTCCGATTTTTATCGGAAACTATAATTTTGTAAGTAATAGAGTTTCCATTTTAAAAGGAACTCAAACGCCAAATTTCTGTACGATTGCATCAAATAGTTTATGCACAAAAGATTATAAAAATTTAGGCGAAAATATCTTGATTGGCGGTGTTCCCGCAAAATTAATCCGTAATAATATTACGAGAGACTGGCATGGAGAAAAGCAACAATTAGATGATTTTCTGACGATTTAGTGAAGTATGTCATTGCGAGCAACGAAGCAATCTCACTAATAATAGCACAAAGTTGATCTTGCAAATGAGATTGCTTCGTTCCTCGCAATGATAAACTTGGGACAAAAAATAACAAAAAATCAAGCAAAAAATATTTTAAAACGCTGTTTGATTTCCAATAAAACATACTTCAATAACAATTTATAATCAGCTGTTTTATAAGCCAAAATCATTTCAAAATGCATTCTTTTTAAAATAGCTTTGTGTTCTATTTTTGATTTATTTAAAGTAATAGCTTTTTTGATAATCAAATAAGTAGAGAAATTAATTTTCTTAGATCTTGCATCATTTTTAATGAAAAAATGCGTTCCCAAAGAATCAGTCGAAATCCTTTTCTGAATCAAAATTTCATCAATAAAATCAACTTCATATTTTCGTGAAGCCCGAATCCAAAGATCTAAATCTTCATAAGCCAGATTTTCGTCATAACCATTCAGATCATCAAAAACTGCTTTTTTTACCATCGAAGAAACCGAACAAATACTATTTCCGCCAGAAATAACACTTAAATAAATATCGCCCGTTTCTCGTTTTTCAATTGTCTTTTTCTGAGAATCAACAGGAAAATAATAAGAATCAAATGCGCTGTTTTCGGTAATTAATTCGGCGTTTCCGTAAACAATTCCGAGGTTTTTATATGGGCTTTCTTTGAAAGCTTTTAGCTGTAAAGAAACACAATTTGGTAGTAAAACATCATCAGTAGCCAAATCAATTATAAAATCACCTTTGGCTAATTTTAAAGCTTTATTAAACGATTTTGTACTTCCTAAATTCGTTTCATTAGCAATAAATTGAACTTGCGGATAATCTTTAATCCATTTCAAAATCGTTGCCACAGATTGATCTTTGCTAAAGTCATCCACGATAATCAATTCAACAAAAGGATAATTCTGATGGATCACCGAAAGTAAACTTTCGACAACATATTTCTCGTGATTATAACACAAACAAATAATGGTTACCAATGAATTATCTTGCATATTGTTTTTAAAGAGTTATATATTTGATACGAAAATAAGAAATCAAGTATGATATTGTCGAACGAAAAGAAGAAAATTGCTTTAATAGGTTATCGCTTAAGCGGAGGCGGGAGCGATAAAGTAATGGCAAATTTGTCTCTTTTCTTAGCAAAACAAGGTTTCGAAATTGATATTATTATTGTTTTAAACGAAGTCAGTTTTCCCTACACAGGAAAATTGGTCAATCTCGGTTTACTCAAAAATAACAGCAACGGATTATTTAATAAAGCAAAGCGCCTCAAAGCTTTAAACGATTATTTGCAAAGTAATAAATTCGATTTTATTATTGATTTTAGATTTCGAACCAAGATTCTTCAGGAACTTATTTTGGCACGGTTTATTTATAATGCGCCGACAATTTTTACCATTCACAGTTTTCTGATCGATCATTATATGCCTAATAATTCGTGGCTTACGCGATTAATGTATAATCATTGTCTGGCAAATGTTGCGCTTGGCGAAGAAATGAAATCACTGATAGAAAAGAAACATCAATTAAAAAATGTAGTCACAATTCCGAATCCCGTTTATCTAGAAGAAATTCTCGAAAAACAGGATGAAGAAATAGAACTAAATTTCGATTTTATTCTCGCGGTCGGACAATACGAAAATGAGATTAAACAGTTTGATAAATTAATTTCCAGTTACGGAAAATCTATTTTATCGCAAAAAAATATACATTTAGTGATTATTGGCGAAGGCGATCAATCAAAACTAAAAACAATTATTTTAGAAAACGAAGTTTCTGAGTTTGTACATTTATTGGGTTATCAAAACAATCCATTTCAATTTATGAAAAGAGCTCGTTTTTTGGTTTTATGCAGTAAAAATGAAGGATTTCCGAATGTTATTTTAGAATCTTTAGCATGTAAAACTCCGGTTGTTTCTTTTGATTGTGATTTTGGCCCGAGAGATATGATTCAAAATCTAAAAAATGGTATTTTAGTCGAAAATCAAAATTGGGAAAAGCTGACTGAAGCAATGAATTTATTGGTTTTAGATGAAGTTTTATACCATGAAATTAAAGAAAACACATTCGAAAGCATAAAACCTTTTTCATTAGAAAAAATAGGTGATTTATGGATGGATTTATTGCAAAAACATATTGAATAATTAAGGCTTAAAAATGTTTAACACATAGAAACATAGGTTTTTTAGATTTTGAAAGGTAGTAAAAAGAAACTCGTTTCTCACACATAGCTATGTGTTTGTATACAAGTGAAACGCCTTTTTTTAACATACAGTGACTATGTTTCTATGTGTTAAATATAGAATTAGGAAAATAAAATTATGACTACAATTCAAGATATATCGTTAATCAAAATTCCGGTTGTAGAAGACTTAAGCGGTAATTTGGCTTTTATTCAAAACGAAATTCTTCCGTTTGAATTCAAGCGTGTTTATTATCTTTTTGATGTTCCAAGTTCTGCTTTTCGTGGTGGACATTCACACATTGAGCAACACGAGGTTTTGATCGCTTTAAGCGGAAGTTTTGAAGTTACGGTAAATGACGGAACTGATAAAAAAAGCTTTCTATTGAATAAACCCAATGTTGGTTTGCATCTTCCGAAAGGAATTTGGAGAGAATTAGAAAACTTTTCTTCTGGCGCAGTTTGTCTGGTTTTTGCTTCAGATGTTTTTGAAGAATCAGATTATATTCGGGATTATGATGTTTTTCTAAATTCAAAGAAATGAGACTGCTGTACATTGTTCCCAAAATAAAAAATCCTGGTGGTGTTGCGCGGGTTTTGGCTGTAAAAGCCAACTATTTTGTTGAACATTTTGGTTATGATGTTCATGTTTTATCTCAAAACGAATCTTCGGATAAATTACCTTTTTATAAGTTTAATGAGAAAATAGTTTTTCATAATATGAACTTAAACGGCAATGCTTTTCGTTTTTTTATGTCGCTTAAAAAAGCGGTAAATCAAAAAGTAAAAGAGATAAATCCAGATGTAATTTTGGTTGCAGACAATGGGTTAAAAGCCTTTTTATATCCATTTATTATTAAAACTAAAATACCAATAGTTTTTGAATGCCACGGATCTAAATTTATCGAAGAGAAAAGACATCAGGTTGGTTTATTTTTAAAATTGAAATATTGGTTTAAAAATTATGCGGCTGGAAAATTTACCAAAATGGTCGCTTTATCTGATGAAAGTCTGAAAGAATGGAATCTTAAAAACATTGAAGTAATACCAAATCCGGCTTGGATAGAAACAGAATTTACTTCTTCTTTGCAATCTAAAAAAGCTTTTGTTATTGCACGAAATTCGTATGAAAAAGGTTTAGACAGATTATTGTTGATTTGGAAAGAAATTGCCCAAAAACACCCCGATTGGACTTTGGATATTTACTCAGACGATATTGATTTTTTAGAAAAAGAAGCTCAAAATCTTGGTATTACTTCAACCATAAATTACTTTGATTTTGTAAAAAACATTGAGCAGAAATATTTAGAATCTTCTCTTTATTTAATGACTTCCAGAACAGAAGGTTTCCCGATGGTTTTACTCGAAGCAATGGCTTTTGGTTTGCCGTGCATCGCTTTTGATTGTCCGATTGGCCCAAGAGCTATTATAGAAAATGACAAAAATGGGTTTTTAATTCCAGATGGAAATATAGAAATATTTGTCGAAAAACTTTCTTTTTTAATGGATAATGAAGAAGAAAGAATACGTTTAGGAATCAATGCAAAAGAAACAACAAAGAAATTTTCTACACCAAAAATAATGGAGCAGTGGAAGCTGTTTCTGGAAAATCTAATTGCCTAATTTTAATAAAGATTCTTCTTTCCTGCAAGGTTTCCAAAACCTTGTAGGTATTTGTTTGTACGGACTTAAAAAATGTATTTACACCTACAAGGTTTTGGAAACCTTGCAGGAGTGAGAATCTTGAATTAGATTAGAGAAATAAGCCAATTTATAAAGGTCGAATAAAAATAAAGATGGTTTTTGAGAAAGTAGATTTCGTTCGATTTTATCTTTATTTTTTATAAAAAGAAAATTCGTAAACCGTAACAATTTTAGGTTTTGTAATAATTCAAAAGCTTTGATTATTTTGCTTTCTTCTTCAGAAATTTTATTCGTATTATAAAGCAATACAAGATTTTCCAGAGCTGTTTTGGTTTTGTTTAAAAACAGAATTGAAGTTTCTAAATTGAGATGAAAAGTTGGATTTTCGATATGAGAAATCTCAAAGTGATTTGCTTTTAAAACAGCAAAAAAGCACAAATCTTCGTAGCCATATTTAGTAATAGATGCATCAAATGAATGTGCTAAAAAAACTTCTTTATTAATTAAAAGATTAGAAGTCAAAGCGGTAAAATCTGGATTTTGATTTCTTTGGTTTAGAGATAAAGCTTCTCTTTGATGTCCGTAAACCCAGCGTAAAAGCTGTTCTTTTTGAGGTTTTGGATCTTCATAAACAATACCACCAAAAACAATATTCATTTTTTGATTTAAAATGGAATGACAGTATTTTTGAATAAAGCTTTTATGAACCGGAAAAGTATCGCAGTCTAAAATTAACAGCCAATCATATTGTGCTTTTTGGGCTAATGTATTGATGTTTTTTCCTCTTCCTAAATTGGTTTCATTTATAAAAAACGAACCATTAGAAATAGAATTAATTTCTTGATTTAAAGTGTTTATTACAGAATTTGAAGCGTCGTCCTGACAAAGAATTTCAAAATTAATTCCACTAAAATTACATTGTTCCCATAACTCTTTTACAAGAGAAACGGCGTTGTAATTGTAAACCGGAATTAAAATAGAAAGCATTACACGCTTCTCTGAACTACTTCAAAGATTCTTTCATCTTCACATTTTAATGTTTTAGACGGGAATTTCATCAACAGAGCATAATCGTGTGTTGCCATGATAATGGTTTTTCCGGCAGCATTAATCGCTTTTAAAACTTCAAGAACTTCAGAACTAGTCTGTGGGTCAAGATTTCCTGTAGGTTCATCGGCAAGGATAAATTCTGGGTCATTTAGCAAAGCTCTTGCAATCGCAACACGCTGTTGTTCACCGCCAGAAAGCTGGTGAGGCATTTTGTTTACGAAATCTTTCATACCAACTTTGTCCAAAACTTCATCAATTTTGTGCTCCATTGCATCTTTTTCGTGCCAGCCAGTAGCTTTTAGAACAAAAAGCATATTATCTTTTACAGAACGGTCTGGAAGAAGTTTAAAGTCTTGAAAAACAATACCAATTTTACGTCTCAAAAACGGAATATCATTTTCTTTTATCGTAGCCAAATCAAACTCAACTATATGTCCTTCGCCTTCTGTTAATGGTAAATCAGCGTATAAGGTTTTCATGAAGCTGCTTTTTCCAGAACCGGTTTTACCGATTATGTAGATAAATTCACCGTGATTAACATCTAAATTGATGTGAGATAAAATTTTTCTTCCTTCTTGATATATAGTGACTTCTTTAAGAGATAGTACGGTTTGCGACATAATAAAATTGATTTGAATGGTAAAAGTAATAAGATAACGGTTGGATTCAAAATAAATTTGAATGATTTCTTAAGAAAAGCTTTAAAAAATAAAGGCTTTTTAAATTAAACCAATTTAGCGATGTAAGTTCATTTTAAGAAATCGCGTAAGTTTTTGAGCCAAAAAGAATTAAGACTCATAATCTGTAAAAGTATGAATTAAGTAAATATGCGTTTATAAAGTTTGAGAACCGATATTTTCAGGTTTAAAGTGCGGTAAAATTTGCCATTTTTAAATATTTGTTGATAATAAAACCTCAAAACGTTTCGTTATAAACGGTATAAAATGATAAATTTGAATACTAAATAACATTAAAATGCGTAAACTCTTCTGGTTCTTTTTATTACAAATTGTCCTTTTTTCGACCACAGTTTCGGCACAAAAATCAGCTATATATACTTACGACTTAAAGGATTTTGACAAAGCACTGGCTTTATATAATGACAAACAATACGCTTCGGCACAACTTATTTTTGAAGCGGTAAAAAACAAAGCCACGACCGAAGAAGTGAAGTCAGACTGCGCTTATTACATCGCAAACTGCGCCATCAGAACCAATCAGTCTAATGCCGATGATTTGATGGAAAGATTTGTAGACGATTATCCAACAAGTACCAAACAAAATCAGGCGTATATAGAAGTTGCGCAATACTTTTTTGAGCAGGGAAATTATCCAAAAGCTTTGCAATGGTTTGATAGAGTGGATGAAAGCTACATGAGCAAAACGGAATCTGATAAATTTAATTTCCAAAAAGGGTACAGTTATTTTAACGCTAAAAAGAAAAATGAAGCTACAACGTATTTTAATAAAGTAGTAAATTCTCCAGAATTTGGTTCTCAGGCCAAATATTATTTAGGATTTATGGCTTACGAAGGAGACGATTATAAAGAGGCTACTAAATATTTTGACGAAGTTTCCGGCGAAGAAAAATACAAAGAGAAACTTTCGTATTATCAGGCTGATATGAATTTCAAACTTGGAAATTTTCAAAAAGCGATTGATTTGGGACAAAAAGCAATGTCTAAATCAAACGAAATCGAAAAATCAGAATTGAATAAAATTATCGGAGAAAGTTATTTCAATTTAAAACAATACGACAAAGCAATTCCTTATTTAGAGCAGTATGCGGGTAAAAAAGGAAAATGGAGCAATACTGATTTTTACCAATTAGGTTATGCTTATTATGAGCAGAAAAACTACGAAAAAGCGATTTCTCAATTCAATAAAATTATTGAAGGAAAAGATTTCGTTGCACAAAATGCTTATTATCATTTAGGTTTAAGTTATTTAAATACAGGCAAAAAACAAGAAGCTTTGAACGCATTCAAAAACGCTTCTGAAATGGATTTTAATGCAGAAATTCAAGAAGATGCAGCTTTAAATTATGCTAAAGTAAGTTACGATATCGGAAATGCGTACCAAACCGTTCCGGGAATTTTGCTTGATTTCTTAAAAAAATACCCAAACAATTCCAGCAGATCTGATATTGAAAAATTATTGGTTGATTCTTATATTTCGACTAAAAACTACAAAGAAGCATTGGTTTTATTAGAAAAAAATAGAACTCAAGAAAACAAAGCAGCATACCAAAAAGTACTTTTTTACAGAGGTTTAGAGTTGTATAATGAATCGAATTATACCGAAGCCGGAAAAATGTTTAAAAGTGCCATAAGCGAACAAAAAACACCTGAGTATACAGCACGCGCCACGTTCTGGAAAGCAGAAACTGAATATGTTACAGACGATTTTCAGAATGCTTTATTAAGCTACAAACAATTTGCCGGATTAGCTGCGGCAAAAACGACAGACGAATACAAAAACATCAATTATAATATTGGTTACACGTATTTTAAACTGAAGCAATACGATCAGGCAGCTAATTCTTTTGAAGCTCAGATTGCTAATTCGCCAAGTGATAAAGTTCGTTTGAATGATTCGTATTTACGTCTTGGAGATTCAAGATTTGTAAATTCAAAATACAGTGCGGCGAATGAAGCTTACGCGAAAGCAATTGCGGCAAAAGGTGTTGACGCCGATTATGCGCAATACCAAAAAGCGATTTCATACGGATTTATGTCGAATAACAGCAAGAAAGTAGAAGAGCTTAATAACTTTCTGGCTATGTATAAAAAATCAGAATATCGTGATGATGTTTTATACGAATTAGGAAATACGTATGTGGCGGAGAAAAAGAATGATCAGGCTATAAAAACCTACGATCAATTAATTTCTGAATTTAAAAATGGTTCGTTTACTTCAAAATCGATCTTAAAACAAGGTTTGATTTATTACAATTCAGATCGTGATGAACAGGCTTTGGTAAAGTTTAAAAAAGTAGCGGCAGAATTTCCAAAAACACCCGAAGCTCTTGAAGCGGTTGCAACTGCGAGATTAATTTATGTTGATTCTGGAAAAGTTGATGAATATGCTTCTTGGGTTCGTACATTAGATTTCGTTGCCGTTACCGATGTAGAATTGGATAATGATACTTACGAAGGTGCATTTAAACAATACAGTCAAAATAACAGTAAACAGGCAATTGTAGGATTTAGCGGTTATATCAGCAAATTTCCATCGGGAATGCATGCACTTGAGGCTAATTATTATTTGGCTCAATTGTATTATGCAGAAGGTTCTGAAACTAAAGCGAGTACCAATTATCAATACGTTATCAGTCAGTCTAGAAGCGAGTTTACAGAGCAGTCTTTATCAAAATTGGCACAGATTTATTTGAAAGCGAAAGATTGTGATAAATCAATTCCGGTTTTAAGCCGTTTAGAAAACGAAGCTGATTCTCCGCAAAATAAAACTTTTGCTCAGGCAAACCTGATGAAATGTTATTACGATAAAAAAGATTATAACAATTCTGTAGTGTATGCGGATAAAGTTTTAGAAAATCCTAAAGCAGACGCAAACGTAAAATCAGACGCACAGATTATTGTAGCGCGCGCCGCTATGCAGACCGGTGATGAAGAAAAAGGAAAACAGGCTTACGCGAAATTATCGACAACTTCTAAAGGCGAATTAGCTGCAGAAGCGCTGTATTACGATGCGTATTTTAAAACCAAAGAAGGCAAATTTGATGCATCAAATGTTTCGGTTCAGAAACTGGCAAAAAACTATTCTGCTTATAAATATTACGGAGCAAAAAGTTTGGTTTTGATGGCGAAAAACTTCTACGGATTAAAAGACAGTTATCAGGCAACGTACATTTTAGATAACGTAATTAACAATTTTACTGATTATCCAGATGTTGTTGAAGAAGCTAAAAAAGAATTAAGTGCGATTAAAGCGGAAGAGTCAAAAACGAATTCGTCGATTAATAAATAAGAAAATAGAGTATAGAGAAAAGAATATAGAATAAAGATTATAGACAATTCATGAAGTCTATTTTCTATATTCTATTCTCTCTTATCAAAAAAAGAAAAAAATGAGTTTACCTTTTTATATAGTTGATGTTTTTGCTGATAAAAAATACGCTGGAAATCAGTTAGCTGTTTTTCAGGATGCAGGAAATTTGAGTTCAGAAGAAATGCAGCAAATTGCACGCGAAATTAATTTCGCAGAAAGCACATTTATTACAAAACTTGACGAAGAAAATAATAAAGCAGCGATTAGAATTTTTACTCCTGCTCAGGAAATGCAGTTTGCAGGGCATCCAATAATTGGGACTTCTTGGGTTTTGATGAATAAAATATTCGAAAATGCTCCGGAAAAAATGACATTAGAAGTTCCGATTGGACCCATTCAAATTCAGAAATCAGAAGATGTGATTTGGTTAAAAGCGGCACAGCCTAAATTTTGGGATGTTTTTGCTAAAGAAGATTTTCCGTCTTTCAGCAATCTAACAATTGATGATTTTGACAATCAATATCTGATACAAGAAGTTACCACAGGAAGTGCTTTTGTAATTGTTCCTTTAAACAGTAAAAGAGCTTTAGAAAATCTAGTTTTAGATAAAGATAAGACAGATAAATGGCTGAAACAGCATTGCAAAACAGAGCATAGAGGTCTGTATTTTTATAGTTTAGAAAATTCTAAACTTACAAGCAGAATGTTGTGTATTGAGCATAATCAATTAGTGGAAGATGCTGCGACAAGAAGCGCAAGTACGTGTTTACAGGCCTATCTTTTAAAGTATCATTTGCCGGAAATAGCATTAACAAATCATCAGGGAGATTACATCGGTCGTCCATCTGAAATTTATTTTAATGGAAAATTAACTAATGATGTATTTGATATCAATATTGGAGGAAAAGCACAATTTGTTGCTAAAGGCGAGTGGGAAGCCTAAGGGATTTTAAATTTTAGAATGTAGATTTTAGATTTAAGAATACAGAACATAGAATACAGATTTTAGAATATAGAACATAGAGAATAGAATAAAGATTTTAAGAATAGAATAAAGATTTTAAGAATAGAATAAAATATTGACAATAGAATAAGAGAAAAAATATACACATAGTTTAGAAATCTATTTTCTATACTCTATTTTCTTTTCTCTTTAAAAAAAATAAATATGAAAATTAATTTCCAGAATAAAACCATCATTTTGATTTTGCTGTTTGTTTTTCAGCTTTCATTTTCGCAGGTAAAAAAGGACGAAACTATCGGGACAGAAACTGTAAATGTTGTAAAACCATATTCGCCGACTGTTTCTGATGCTTTTAAAGTTAAAGAATCTCCTTCGCTTGACGATACTGGAAATCAGCCGAAAGAAACGATTAAATACAGTATTTTGTCTGTTCCTGTAGCGTCGACTTTTACGCCGTCTAAAGGAAAAGCAGAAGGTGTAGAGAAATCTAAGAAAGAAAGATTGTTTAATAATTATGCAACTGTTGGAGTTGGAAATTACAGCACGCTGAATGCAGAATTGTTTGTAAATCAGGATTTAGGAAACAACGATTATGTGGCAGGAATGTTTCGTCATCATTCATCACAAGGCGGTATTAAAGATGTAGAATTGAATGATGAATTTTACGATACTGCACTGAATGTGGGTTACGGCGTAAACAGCCGTGATATTACCTGGAATGTAGATTTAGGTTATCAAAATCAAATATACAACTGGTATGGTTTACCAGTAGATTTTGGAGCGACTATTCCGGATCAGCGTTTTGATTTGGTAAACGGAATTAATCCAAACCATTCTTATAACACAATTACTTTTGGCGGAAATGTTGAATTTACTGAAAGTATCGTGAATAAAATTGGAGCAAAATTTACGCATTTCTCTGATAATTCTTCTTCATCGGAAAATCGCTTTTATGTAAAGCCAACTTTTAAAGTTGATGTAATGGATCAGGCTATCAGCACAAACGTTATTGTAGATCATGTAAGCGGTTCGTTTGAAAATAATTATGCTCATGATAATATTGAACCTGTAAAATACAGTTTTACCAATGTTGGAATTGAGCCGACTTTTGTAATTCATGAAAATGACTGGACTCTTGAATTAGGAGCTGGATTATTTTACAGTGCAGATTCTGAAAACAGTGGGAATAAATTTTATGTTTATCCTAAAGTAAACGCTTCGTATAAATTGGTTGGTGATTTGATGATTTTTTATACAGGTGTAAACGGAAGTATAAATCAGAATTCTTATGCTGATTTAGTGACTGAAAATCCATTTTTATCGCCGACTTTAAATATTAGACCAACTAATAATCAATATACTGTTTTTGCTGGTTTAAAAGGGAAATTAGCAAACAATGTAAATTATAATTTGACAGGTTCTTATCTAAATGAAAAAGACAAAGCGTTGTTTAAAGCCAATGATTATACAGAGGATATAATAAACGAAAATTATGCTTACGGAAACTCTTTTGGAGTTGTTTATGAGGATATTAGAACGTTTCGTTTTTACGGAGAATTAAAAGCTGATTTTTCGCAAAATGTAACTTTCGGAATCAACGGAACTTTCAACAGTTATAATACAGATAATGGTGTTGAAGCTTGGAATTTGCCAACGATGAAATTGAGTTCGACTTTAGATGTTAATATTACGAAACAATGGTACGCAGGTTTAAATGTATTTTATGTGGGAGAAAGAAAAGACATGCAGTCTAATCTTAACTTAGGTGCAATTGCTGAGCCAATTACTTTAAAAAGCTATTTTGATGCCAATGCGCATTTAGGTTACAAATACAGTGAGCGTTTAACTTTTTTCCTGAAACTTAATAATATCGGAAATCAAGCTTATGAAAAATGGCTGAATTATCCGGTACAAGGATTTCAGGTTTTAGGAGGTGCTAATTATAAATTCGATTTTTAATCTAAGGGACTAAGATTTTAAGCTACTAAGTTACTAAGGTTTATAGCCGTTAATTTTAGAATTAACGGCTATTTTTTTTGGCCACGAATTACACACTAATTTCCACTAATTTTTTTACCAGCGATTATAGGATTAAAAAAGATTTTTTGATATTAGATAATAAATACAATTTAAATTCGTGAAAACTGGTGTAATTCGTGGCTGACTTTTTTGCACTAGGAAAAAAACCTTTGCACCTTTGTAGCCTAGAATCTTAGTATCTTTAAAAAATGGAATTCAAACAAAAAATACATACACATTATCTACAAATGGTTCAGGATCGAATTGATGTTTTTAGAGACATGATTACGAATTTGACCGAAGATTCTAAAAACGATGCAAAAGGTTCTGCTGGCGATAAACACGAAACGGCTTTGTCGATGATGCATATCGAACAGGAAAAACTAACCAATAAACTGAAAGAAGCTATTGCTCAAAAAGCAATTCTGGATAAAATTGATGCTTCAAAAACTACTGAAAATATTATCTCTGGAAGTTTAGTAAAAGCCAACGGTATTTATCTGTACGTAAGTGTTGCACTTCCTAAAATTGCAATTGATGGAATAAATGTTATTGCGCTTTCGCCGCAGTCTCCGCTTGGTTCTCATTTAATGGGGAATAAAGTTGGGTTTACTTTTGAGATTAATAAGACACATTATACTATTGAAAGTGTTTTGTAAACTTATTTAATAGGGTTTGTTGCTCGCAGATTTGGCAGATTTAGATTTTTATTCTCATTTTGTGTCATTGCGAGGAACGAAGCAATCTCACTAAAAATAACACATACCTTGACTTTGCAAATGTGATTGCTTCGTTCCTCGCAATGACAAGATCGCGAGAAAACAGCAAGAGAAAAATCTCCTAAATCTGCCAAATCTGCGAGAACACATTTCATTCAAAAAGCAACTTACATAAATAAACTTCATTTTATGTACAGTATAAACTCGGCTCGCTAATAATTTTTCAATGAAAATTGAATTACTTAGAAAATACTTCAAACTTATCTCGTAAACGTTGTGTTTTCTCTTGTTTTATTGGTTAGAATTGAAAATTATAAGTTTCAGCCTTTTTTTGATGTTAAAATTTTACATTTTATATGTAAAATTGATTTTATGGTTTTAATTTGTAACTGATATTGTGTTTTGTGTTTTTCAATTATAACCATTACCGCATCTTTGCCTTATCAAAATAAAAATTATAATAAAAAAATATATTAGTTATGTGTGGAATCGTATGTGCCTTTGATCTAAAACAAAAAGCCGAAACATTAAGACCTCAAGTATTAGAAATGTCTAAAATCATTCGCCACCGCGGACCAGACTGGAGCGGTATTTACAGCAATGATAAAGCGATTCTTTCTCACGAGCGTTTGGCAATTGTAGATCCGGCTTCAGGAAAGCAGCCTTTGTTTACAGAAGATAAAAAATTAGTTCTTGCAGCAAATGGTGAAATCTACAACCACAGAGAATTGCGTAAACAATTTGAAGGAAAATATAACTTTCAGACTGAAAGTGACTGTGAAGTAATCTTGGCTTTATACAAAGAAAAAGGGCCTCATTTTGTAGACGAAATGAACGGAATCTTCGGATTTGCAATTTATGATGTTGATAAAGATGAGTATTTTATTGCTCGTGACCATATGGGAATTATTCCATTGTATATTGGATGGGATCAGCACGGAACTTTTTATGTTGCTTCAGAGTTAAAAGCTCTTGAAGGATATTGTACAAAAATTGAATTGTTTCCTCCAGGACATTATATGACAAGTAAAGACGGTGAATTTGTACAATGGTACAAAAGAGACTGGACAGATTATGATGCTGTAAAAGACAACGAAACAAGTATTCCTGCTATTAAAGAAGCATTAGAAGCTGCGGTTCACAGACAATTAATGAGTGATGTTCCTTACGGAGTTTTACTTTCAGGAGGTTTAGATTCGTCTATTACTTCGGCTGTAGCTAAAAAATTTGCACAAAAACGTATTGAATCTGATGATACAACAGATGCTTGGTATCCGCAATTGCACTCTTTCTCTGTAGGATTAGATGGTTCTCCGGATTTAGCGGCAGCGCAGGTTGTGGCAAAACATATTGGAACGATTCACCACGAAATTAAATTTACAATTCAGGAAGGTTTAGATGCTGTTCGTGATGTAATTTATAACTTAGAAACTTATGATGTAACTACGGTAAGAGCTTCAACTCCGATGTGGTTGATGGCGAGAGTTATTAAATCTATGGGAATCAAAATGGTGCTGTCTGGTGAAGGTGCAGATGAGTTATTTGGAGGATATTTATATTTCCACAAAGCGCCAAATGCAAGAGAATTTCACGAAGAAAACGTTCGTAAATTAGGTAAACTTCACATGTACGACTGTTTACGTGCCAACAAAAGTTTAGCTGCTTGGGGAATCGAAGGTCGTGTACCGTTCTTAGATAAAGAATTTATGGATGTTGCGATGCGCATCAACCCACAAGATAAAATGATCAACAAAGAACACCCGATGGAAAAATGGGTTGTTCGTAAAGCTTTTGAAGATATGCTTCCGGAAAGTGTGGCATGGAGACAAAAAGAGCAATTTTCTGATGGAGTAGGATACAGCTGGATTGATACTTTGAAAGAAGTGGTAGCTAAAGAAGTTTCAGACGAACAATTGGCAAACGCGAGATTTAAATTCCCGCTTCAAACGCCAACTTCAAAAGAAGAATATTATTACCGTTCTATTTTTGCAGAACATTTCCCAAGTGATGCAGCAGCATTATGTGTGCCTCAGGAAGCAAGTGTAGCTTGTAGTACAAAAATTGCTTTAGAGTGGGATGAAGCTTTCAAAAACATGAATGATCCTTCTGGAAGAGCAGTTGCAAGTGTTCACGACGACGCTTACGCGAAAGCATAAAAATTAAATTTTTAGAATTAGTATATATTTATTTTCAGAAAAACGTTCTCTACTCGGGGACGTTTTTCTTGTCTTAAATTGTTAAATTCTATTATTTCAATTACTTAAAAATGATTTTAAGCAATTATTTAACTTAACTTTTTTATATTTGGCATTCCCCAAATACAAGTTACATTACTAAGATTAGAATACATAAAATAACCATATACTTTTTGGTTTTTATTAAATGATAGTTATAGAGTCAATTTATAACTGGTTCATTTCTTTGTGGTTGTATTAAGAAAATTAAAATAAAATAAAAAAATAGAATAGTATGTCTGGAATATTGGCCGTTATTGGTAAAGGAAAAGACCCGCAACTCGTAAATGAGCTTTCTAACAGAATGGCGCATCGTGGTCCTGATGAACGTGATTTACATATTATGGAAAATGGCAGTATTATCTGCCACGAAAGTTTGTCTATTATTGACATGGAAACTGGTAAACAGCCTATTCAGGGAACAAACAAAGCATGGATGGTTCATGATGGTGAAATTTATAATTATCAGGAATTAAAAAATACGGTTTTAAAAGAACATACTTTTAGAACAAAATCAGATTCTGAAGTTATTGTGCATTTGTACGAAGAATTTGGATATGATTTTTGTAATCTGCTTGACGGGGATTTTGCTTTTGTGGTTATAGACGGAGACAATTATATTGCTGGTCGTGACCCGATTGGTATAAAACCATTGTATTATGGATTGGACGAAAGAGGAAGAATTTATTTTTCTTCTGAAATGAAATCTATTGCAGATCAATGCAAATCATTTTCTACTTTTCCTCCGGGACATTATTATACAGGAAAAACGGGTTTTGTAAAATACTATCAGCCTGAATACGAAGATCACTCAAAAGCAAATCAATCTTTAGATTTAGATGTAATTCGCGAAACATTGGTTGAAGCTACACGCAAACGTTTATTGGGTAATGTACCTGTTGGTGTTTTACTTTCGGGTGGTTTAGACTCGTCTTTGACTTCGGCAATTGCAGCTCGATTATATGCTGAAAGCGGTCAAAAACTACAGTCTTTTTCTATAGGATTACATGCAGATTCGCCAGATAATATTGCAGCAAGAAAAGCGGCAGCATTTTTAGGAACAGAACATCACGAAATTCATTTTTCTGTAGAAGAAGGAGTTGAGATTTTAGAAAAAGTTATTTATCATATAGAAACTTACGATATCATTTCAGTAAGAGCAGGAGTTCCGACGTATTTATTGTCGAAAGCAATTGCTGAAAAAGGAGTAAAAGTTATTCTTTCTGGAGAAGGCGCCGATGAAGTTTTTGGAGGACATTTGTATTTTAGAAATGCACCGTCTAAAGAAGAATTTCAAGATGAAACTATAGAAAGAGTTCAGAAATTGTTTACGGCAGATTTATTGCGTGCTGATAAAACAACAATGGCACACGGATTAGAAGCAAGGATTCCGTTTTTGGATAAAGATTTCTTGGATGCTACGATTCGAATTAAAACAGAAGAAAAGCAGCCTAAAACTTATGATGGTATTGAAAAATACATTTTAAGAAAAGCTTTTGATACACCAGAAAATCCATATTTGCCTTCTGAAATTTTATGGAGACAAAAAGAACAGTTTTCTGATGGAGTTGGATACAATTGGGTGGACGAATTAATAGAATATTGTGCAACTCAGGTTACAGACGAGCAATTAGCAAGAGCAAGTGCAGAGTTTCCATACAATTCGCCTACAACAAAAGAAGCGTATTTGTATCGTTCTATTTTTCATAGATATTATCCACAAGTCAGCGCTGCACAGACCGTTCGTAAATGGATTCCGAAATGGCAGGAAAATCTTGATCCGAGCGGAAGAGCAAATGCGGCTCACGTAAAAGCAGGAGTTGAATTTTCTAAATCTGGAATAGCAGTTTAGAATTAAATTTCAAAAAAATAAATTCCAAATTCTAATTTTGGAAATTCATATAATCCGAAACAGTTTTTAGCTGTTTCGGATTTTTTTTTAAAAGTGTGAAATAAATTATAAAACTTTACTGCCTCCAATTGCTCTATTAGGAAAAATACTATATTTGGTTTGCTAATAACAATTTAATACCAAAAATAATTTATGAGGAACCTATTACTTAAAGGGATTTTATGCTGCTCATTGGTTGCTGTGAGTTCAGTTTATGCACAAAAAACCGAAGCACCAAAATACATCAAGAATGTCGAAGGCGTTAAGGAATATTCGTTAAATAATGGATTAAAAGTCCTTTTTATTCCAGATGCTTCCCAAAGCAATATGGTGGTAAACATTGTTTACAGTGTGGGTTCTAGAAATGAAGGTTATGGTGAAAAAGGTATGGCGCATTTATTAGAGCACATGCTTTTTAAAAGTACTAAAAATTTAGGCGACATCAAGAAAATGCTTTCTGACAGAGGAGGAAATGCAAATGGTACAACTTGGTACGACCGAACTAATTACTATGAAATTTTTCCATCAAATGATGAAAATCTAAAATGGAGTGTTGAAATGGAAGCGGACCGAATGGTGAATGCTACTATTTTGCAGACAGACTTAGACAAGGAATTTTCGGTAGTACGAAATGAATTTGAAATAGGAGAAAATAATCCAGAAAGTGTATTGCAGGAAAGAATACTTTCTACGGCTTATTTATGGCACAATTACGGAAATAGTACCATTGGAAGTAAAGAAGATATTGAAAGAGTAAAAGCAAACAGACTGCGCGTTTTTTACGAAAAATATTATCAGCCAGATAATGCTACTTTGATTATTGCGGGAAAGTTTGATGAGCAAAAAGCGCTTCAATATGTAGGACAGTATTTTGGAGCTATTGCAAAACCTAAGAGAGTTTTGGACAAAACCTATACCATTGAACCGGCACAAGACGGAGAGAAATATGTAGAGCTTAACAGGGCGGGTGACAGTAAAAATATTGGTGTTTTATATCATACAGTTCCTTATGCAGACAAAGATGGCGCTGCAATTGATGCTTTGGGAGAAATTTTAACTTCAGATCCTTCCGGGTATTTGTATAAAGCATTGGTAGAAACACAAAAAGTAACAAGTATTTATGCTTGGCAGCCAACATTAAGAGATGCTGCTTTTATGTATTTTGGAGTTTCAATTCCAAATGATAAAGATGTTAAAGCAACAAAAGAAATCGTAAAAACAGAATTGGATAAAATAGGTTCTACTAAATACACAGATGAAGATGTAAGCAGAGCCAAAGCAAAACTGATTAAACAAATTGAAAGTGTAAAAAACAATACGATTTCATACACTATAAACCTTACCGAAATTATTGGAGCTGGAGATTACAGACTGGGTTATTTGTATAGAGATGCAGTAGAAAAGCTTACAAAAGAAGATATTCAGAGAGTTGCCGAGAAATATTTTAGAAGTAATAATAGAACAGTTGGAATATTTATTCCTTCTAAAGACGAACAAAGAGTTAAACCTGTAGAATATACAGATGAACAACTTGCTGCTTTAACCAAAGAGTATAAAGGAAAAGCTTTAGAAAAAGAAGCAGCTCCGTTTGAAGCATCGATTAAAAATCTGAAACAGAATCTTACAGAAGGTAAATTGAGCAACGGTGTAAAATATGGATTTATTAAAAAAGAAATCAAAGGCGGTAAAGTAGAGGCAAGTTTTAAATTTCCTGTAAGTAATGAAAAGGAACTGGAAGGCAAAACCGATATTGGAGGCATTCTTGCCCAACTGCTGAAAACCGGAACTAAAAACAGAACCAAAGAACAAATTCAGGATCGTTTAGATCAGTTAAAATCAAGTGTAGATTTTTATTATAGCGAACAAACTTTATCGGTTAGAATTTCTACTTACAAAGAGAATTTTAAAGAAGTAATGGAAATTTTGAATGATCTATTGGTAAATTCAACTTTCCCGGAAAATGAATTGACAAAAACAATCGCAGAGTACAATACCTATTTAGAATCGCAGCTTAACGATCCTCGATCTATAGCTTTTACCGAAATAGCAAAGCAGACTGAAAGATATCCAAAAGGAAGTATCTTTTATACATCAACAATTCAAGAGCAAATAAATGCTTACAAGAGCATAAAACAATCAGAAATTGTTGATTTTTATCACAATATTCTTGGCGGAAATAATGGTGTAGGAACTGTGGTAGGTGATTTGGATGCGAAATCAACGGGTGAAATTTTAGAAACTACTTTCGGAAAATGGAATTCTAAATCAAAATTCGAACATGTACAGCCTACTTTTTTTGATACTAAAAAACTAGATAAAGATTATATTACGCCTGATAAAGAAAATGCTGTTGCAACTGGAAAAATCACTTTTAAAATGAATACAAAAAGTCCAGATTATCCAGCATTACTTATTGCGAATGAAATTTTAGGAAGCGGAGGTTTTTTGACTGCAAGAATTCCGATGAGATTAAGAGAAAAAGAAGGAATTAGTTATGGAGCAGGATCTTTTGTAAATATTCCAATTACTAATGATGTAGCGTATTGGCAATATTATGCTTTTCTAAATCCGACTAAAAAGAATGCTGTAGAAACCGCTACAAAAGAAGAAGTTGCGAAAGCATTAAAAGATGGATTTACGGCAGATGAATTAAAATCGAATTTATTGAGCTGGCAAAACGAAAGAAAAACAAGATTAGGAAGTGATTATACTTTGATGGATTTAGTAAATACTTATCTTCAATATGGAATTGTTTTAGAAGATTATGATACTTTAGAAACTAAAGTAAAAGCCTTAAAAGTAGAAGAAGTAAATGCAGTCTTGAAAAAATACATAAGTCTGGATAAAATGACTTCTGTTTATGCGGGAGATTTTAATAAAAAATAATAAATAAAGAAAATCACAATTTCTTTAAACTCCAAATTCCAATTTTGGAAATATAGGAATCCGAAACGGTTTTTACTGTTTCGGATTTTTTTACATTAAACAGATTCCTTTTTGCGTTTTTCTCATTTTGGAATTTGGAATTTTAAACTTTTCAAATTTAAATTGTGTTTTCTGTTAATAACTTAAGTGCTTTAAGTCGTATTTTAGTGGTTATATAGACCGCGTTTTTATATATTTGCGTGTTAGACAATAATTACATTTTTTTAGAATAAATTATATGAGCGAAGAAATCAAGAAGAACAATTATTCAGCAGATAGTATTCAGGCATTAGAAGGAATGGAGCACGTAAGAATGCGTCCATCCATGTATATTGGAGATGTGGGAGTTAGAGGACTTCATCATCTTGTTTATGAGGTTGTTGATAACTCTATTGATGAGGCGATGGGAGGACATTGTGATACTATTGGTGTTGCAATAAACGAAGATGGTTCTGTAACAGTTGAAGACAACGGTCGTGGTATTCCAGTTGATTTACATAAAAAAGAAGGAGTTTCTGCACTTGAGGTAGTAATGACTAAAATTGGTGCCGGAGGTAAATTTGATAAAGATTCTTATAAAGTTTCAGGAGGTTTGCACGGTGTTGGGGTTTCGGTTGTAAATGCCCTTTCAGTTCACATGAAATCTACTGTTTTTAGAGAAGGAAAAATCTACGAACAAGAATACGAAAGAGGAAAATCATTATATCCGGTAAAACAAATCGGAGAAACAGATAAAAGAGGTACACGTCAGACATTTTACCCAGACGACACCATTTTTACTCAAACTACAGAGTTCTCTTATGATACTTTGTCAGCTCGTATGCGTGAGCTTTCTTACTTGAACAAAGGAATCACAATTACTTTTACAGACAAAAGAGAAGTAGACGAAAAAGGAGAATTTAAAAGCGAAGTTTTTCATTCTACAGAAGGACTAAAAGAATACATTCGTTACCTTGATGGTAACCGTGAGCCAATTGTTTCTCACGTAATCAGCATGGATCACGACAAAGGAGAAATTCCAGTTGAGGTTGCTTTGATTTATAATACAAGTTATACAGAGAATATATTTTCTTATGTAAATAATATCAATACACACGAAGGAGGAACTCACCTGCAGGGTTTTAGAAGTGGACTTACGAGAACACTTAAAAAATATGCAGATGCTTCTGGAATGTTGGATAAATTGAAATTCGAAATTGCAGGGGATGACTTCCGTGAAGGATTAACAGCTATTATTTCGGTAAAAGTTGCAGAACCACAATTTGAAGGACAAACTAAAACCAAACTTGGAAACAGAGAAGTAGTTTCTCCGGTTTCTCAGGCAGTTGGAGAAATGCTTGAAAATTATTTGGAAGAAAATCCAAACGATGCAAGAGTAATTATCCAAAAAGTAATCTTAGCTGCTCAGGCACGTCACGCTGCTAAAAAAGCGCGTGAAATGGTACAGCGTAAAACCGTTATGGGTGGCGGTGGATTGCCAGGAAAATTATCAGATTGTTCTGAGCAGGATCCTGCAAGATGTGAGGTTTACCTGGTCGAGGGAGATTCGGCAGGTGGAACTGCAAAACAAGGTCGTGACCGTAACTTTCAGGCAATTTTACCATTACGTGGTAAGATTCTGAATGTAGAGAAAGCGATGCACCACAAAGTATTCGAAAACGAAGAGATTAGAAATATATTTACGGCTTTAGGTGTTACTGTTGGTACAGCAGAAGACAGTAAAGCATTAAACCTTGAAAAACTAAGATATCACAAAGTAATCATCATGTGTGATGCCGATGTCGATGGTAGTCACATTTCTACCTTAATATTAACGTTCTTCTTCCGTTTCATGAAAGAATTGATCGAAGAAGGTCACGTATATATCGCTGCACCACCTTTATACTTAGTTAAAAAAGGAAATAAAAAAGAATATGCATGGAATGACGTTCAGCGTGATCAAGCCAACGAAAGAATGGGAGGAAGTGCTGCTATTCAACGTTATAAAGGTCTTGGAGAGATGAACGCAGAGCAATTGTGGGAAACTACAATGGATCCGAACTTTAGAACTTTACGTCAGGTAACTATTGACAGCCTTGCAGAAGCAGATCGAGTTTTCTCTATGTTAATGGGTGACGAAGTACCGCCTCGTAGAGAATTTATCGAGAAAAATGCGGTTTATGCAAATATTGACGCATAAAATATCAGATTAATAATTTCCAATTCGTTTAATTGTTTAAATTTACTAGACAATTAAACGAATTGTCTTTTTAAAGAATAGACAAATAAATTAATAACCGATAAAGTATAAAATATGAAAGTTACCATTGTAGGAGCAGGAAATGTTGGAGCTACATGTGCAGATGTTATTTCTTATAGAGGAATTGCAAGCGAAGTAGTATTGTTGGATATTAAAGAAGGTTTTGCCGAAGGTAAAGCGTTGGATATTATGCAATGTGCCACAAATACAGGTTTTAATACCAAAGTTTCCGGCGTTACCAACGACTATTCTAAAACTGCTGGAAGTGATGTAGTAGTTATTACCTCAGGAATTCCAAGAAAACCAGGAATGACTCGCGAAGAATTAATAGGTATAAATGCAGGAATTGTAAAAACAGTTGCCGAAAATGTACTAAAACATTCACCAAATACAATAATTGTTGTAGTTTCAAATCCTATGGATACTATGACTTATCTGGCTCTAAAAGCTACCGGAATACCAAAAAACAGAATTATTGGTATGGGAGGAGCTTTAGATAGTTCTCGTTTTAGAACCTATCTTTCTTTAGCTTTAGATAAACCACAAAATGATATTTCGGCAATGGTTATTGGCGGTCATGGAGATACAACTATGATTCCATTAACACGTTTAGCTTCTTATAATGGAATTCCGGTTACAGAATTTCTTTCAGAAGAAGTATTGCAAAAAGTAGCTGCAGATACTATGGTAGGAGGAGCAACCCTTACAGGTCTGCTTGGAACTTCAGCTTGGTATGCGCCAGGAGCTTCAGTTGCTTATTTAGTAGATAGTATTTTAAACGATCAAAAGAAAATGATTGCATGTTCTGTTTTTGTAGAAGGAGAATATGGTCAAAACGATATATGCATCGGAGTACCTTGTATAATTGGTAAAAACGGAGTAGAAGAAATTCTGGATATTCAGCTAAACGAGCAGGAAAAAGCTTTATTTGCTAAAAGTGCAGATGCGGTTAGAGGTATGAATGATGCCCTAAAATCGATTTTAGTATAATGAAATTGGTAAAAAAAAGATAAGGCTGCACTTTTGCAGTCTTTTTTTTGAGATTTAATTAATAAATAAATTGGTTAATCTTTTCGTAAATTATATATTTGCTCGGTTTAAGAAAAATGTTGTAATTCGTGATCTAGTTTTTTAGTTAAGAAAAATCAAGGCAGGGCTTATTTTATGGGACTTTAAAACAAAAACAAACAATAAAACATAATTAATTTTTAGTAATAATGCAGAATAAAGGACTTATTAAATTTTTTGCAATTCTATTTGCATTGGTAAGTATTTACCAACTTTCCTTCACCTATGTGGCTAATAATGTCAAAAGTGAAGCCAAAGCTTTTGCAGGAGATAATCCTGATAAAGAATTAAAATATTTAGATTCTATTGGTAAAGAAAAAGTACTGAATCTTGGTTTTACGGATTTTACTTACAACGAAGTAAAAAACAAACAACTAAACAAAGGTCTTGACTTAGAAGGAGGAATTAACGTAATTCTTCAAATTTCTATTAAAGACGTTTTAAAAGGATTAGCAAACAATTCTAAAAATCCAGTATTTAATAAATCTTTAGCAGATGCTACGGCAAATTTAGAAGGAAACAAAACATATTTAAATAAGTTTTTTGAAGCTTTTGAAGCAAACTCAGGCGGAACAACAAAATTAGCTTCACCAGATATCTTTGCAAACAGAAGTTTACAAGGAGAAGGCGGAATCGATTTTCAAATGTCTGATTCACAAGTTCAAAAAGTGATCAAAAGAAAAGTTGATGAGTCTGTAGAAAGTGCTTACAAAGTACTTAGAGAGCGTATCGACAAATTTGGTGTAACACAACCAAACATCCAGAAATTAGGAGAAACAGGAAGAATCTTAGTAGAGCTTCCAGGTGCTAAGGATGTTGATAGAATTAAAAAATTATTAGGTGGAAAAGCTCAATTAGAGTTCTGGGAAACTTATAAAATAGAAGAAATCGGAAACTTTTTAGTAGCAACTAACGAAGCTTTAAAAAAGACTGAAATCAAAAAAACAGAAACTAAAGCTGTTGTTAAAGATTCATTGAATGCTTTATTAACAGATGCTAAAGATTCTACTGAAACTAAAAAAGGAAACAACCCATTATTTGATAAAATTATCAATAATGGTAACGGACCAGTTTTAGGTTATTTTGCTCCAAAAGATACTGCAGTAATCAATGCGTATTTTAAAAGACCAGAAATTAGAGTTTTATTAGCTGCTGATCAGCATTATGCTAAATTTGTTTGGAGTAAACCAACAACTTTAAAAGATGCTAAAGGAAAAGAAATTGAAGCGGTAGAATTATACGCTTTAAAAGGTAACAGAGACAATAATCCTGCTATGAGTGGTGGTGTTGTAACTGATGCAAAAGATACTTTTGACCAAATGGGTAAACCAGCTGTTTCTATGCAAATGAACAGTCAAGGTGCTAAAGTTTGGGAAGAATTAACAGGTAGAGCTTTTGCTCAAAAAAGTTATATCGCTATCGTATTAGATGATATTGTATATTCTGCTCCAGGTGTAACTAGCGGACCAATTGCTGGAGGAAGATCTGAAATTACAGGTTCTTTTGATGTAGCAGAAACAAAAGATTTAGCAAACATCTTAAATGCAGGTAAATTACCAGCTGCAGCAGATATTATTCAATCAACTGTTGTTGGACCATCTTTAGGACAAGCTGCAATTGATGCAGGAACAATTTCTTCTATCATTGGATTCTTATTAGTTTGCGGATGGATGGTGTTCTATTATGGTAAAGCTGGTTTATACGCTAATCTTGCTTTATTATTAAACTTACTTTTCTTATTCGGAATTATGGCAAGTTTTGGTTTCGTGCTAACATTGCCAGGTATTGCAGGTATCGTATTAACTTTAGGTACTGCGGTAGATGCAAACATTATTATATTTGAAAGGGCAAAAGAGGAATTACGTGAAGGTAAATCATTATCTGAAGCTGTAGTAACATCTTACGGATGGCACGGTGCAATGCGTTCTATTATTGATGCAAACGTTACTCACGTTTTAACTGGAGCTATCTTGTTTATTTTTGGAACTGGACCAATTAAAGGTTTCGCTTTAACTTTACTTATTGGTATCGTAACTTCAATGTTTACATCAATCTTTATCGCAAGAATCTTTATTGATAGAAATATTGCTGGAAAAGGAGATTTAACTTTCTCTACAAACATTACTAAAAACTGGTTTACTAACTTCCACTTTGATTTTATCAAAATCAAAAAATTCACTTATATCTTCTCTTCTATTGTAGTTGTAGTAAGTTTAATTTCTATCTTCTTCGTAAACGGATTAGATGAAGGTGTTGATTTTGTTGGAGGAAGAACATTCCAGGTTAAATTTGAAAAACCAGTTGATGCAACTACAGTTTCAGACGAATTATCTGCTGCATTTGGCACTCCGGTTGAAGCTAAAATTTTAGGTGATGATGATCAATTGAAAATCACTACTAAATATAAAATTAAAGAAGACGGTGTAGCTGTGGATGAAGAAGTAAATCAAAAATTATACAAAGCATTGGCGAAATATTTCCCAAATGTTTCTTATGATAAATTTACGAATACATTCGACGGTAAAAAAGTTGGAGTTTTACAATCTTCTAAAGTAGGAGCTTCTATCTCTGAAGATATTAAAACAAACTCTTACTGGGCTGTACTTGGTGCAATGGCAGCGATCTTCTTATACTTAATGGTATCTTTCCGTAAATGGCAATATTCATTAGGTGCGATTGCAGCGGTAGCGCATGACGTAATCTTTGTATTAGGAATTTACTCTTTATGTTATAAATTCATGCCTTTTCACATGGAAATGGATCAGCACTTTATTGCTGCGATTCTTACCGTAATTGGTTACTCGATGAATGATACTGTAATTGTATTTGATAGAATTAGAGAGTTCATCATCGGAAATCGTAAAGGAACTTTTGAAGATATCGTAAATGCTTCTATTAACACTACATTATCAAGAACATTAAATACTTCATTAATGATGATCATTGTATTATTAACAATGTTTATCTTCGGAGGAGAATCAATTAGAGGATTTATCTTCGCAATGTTAGTTGGTATCGTTGTAGGAACTTATTCATCATTATTTATTGCAACGCCAGTATTGGTAGATTCAATTTCTGCAGATGATAAACATATAATCGAAGACAAACACAATAAGGCATAATTAAACCTTAGTTTATATAATAGAAAGATCCAGTGAAAACTGGATCTTTTTTTTGTGCTATATTTAATGCTCTAAAACAGATGTATGATTAGAATTCTAAAATTAAGTTTATTATTTCTCCTAGTAACATTCCAGATGAATGGACAAGTAAAAGAACGTAATTTTGCCGTTGGATTTAATTCCGGATTTGGAAGTGAGTTCAATAATAAAGATTACACTTTTGTGAATCATTTTTATAAAGCTCAATTTTATTATAAATTAAAAGAAACCAAACATTTTCAATTTGAAATTTTGGTACAACCAGAAATTAATTTCGCCAAACATCAATTGCTAAACCTTTATTTTGTTAAACCAGATACCCCGAATTTTATTGAAAAGAGGGCTTTATATACACAATTAAAAGATATTCATGAATATGTGCTTAATCTTGGATTTTTAATCAGAAAACCGATAAATGAAAGTTTTTCTTTATATGTATTAGGAAGTGTCGGGCCAATGATTACAGATACAGAAACAGAAAGAATGTCTGATGGTTTTGCTTTTGCGGATGTTCTGGCTTTAGGTCTTTCTTTTAAAATAGAAAGAATACAATTTGATGTGCGTCCAAGTTTTAGGCATGTTTCAAATGCAGGATTTACCAGTACAAATGCTGGTTATAATACTAAAAATATTGAATTTGGAGTTTCGTATTTCTTATAAAGAAAACGCCCAATATTTTTAAAATATTGGGCGTTTGTATATTTAGTCTTTTTCTTAACTAAGAAGTTGCTAAAGGATTTCTTTGAGCTCTAATGACAAAGAAAAGTCCAATAATTATAAATGGAATACTTAGCCATTGTCCTGTTGAAAATATGCCTAATTCATTTTCAAATCCACCTTGGCTTTCTTTTACAAATTCTACAATAAAACGTACTACAAACAAAAGAACTAAAAACAATCCGAATAAATATCCTGTTTTAAGTCTTGCATTTGTTTTCCAATACAAGAAAAATAAGATCGCAAATACAAAAATATAACAGAATGCTTCGTATAGTTGTGTTGGATGTTTTGCGGGAACCTGAGCTAACAAATCTGCAAATTTTGGATCGGTTGCAATTGCAGTATATGCGTCTTTTGGATTGGGAATTTGTGTAGCATTTACGGCTTCAGCTTTACTAAATTGATCGTGTAAAAAACGAATCCCGAATGGAGAAGCTGTTTCGTGTCCGATAATTTCAGAATTGAAAAAATTTCCTAAACGAACAAAAATAGCGCCACTTGCAACAGGAATAACTACACGATCTAAAATCCATAATAATGGACGTTTTAAAATCATTTTGCTGTAATAATACATCGCAATAATAATGGCAATTGCAGCACCATGACTTGCTAATCCTTGATATCCTGTAAACTCAAATTTTGGTTCAAATTTAACAGGCAGAATGATTTCAAGTAAATGATTTCTAAAATATTCCCAATCATAAAAGAAAACGTGTCCTAAACGAGCGCCCGCCAAAGTTGCTAAAACAGTCCAAACAAATAAAGAATCTAGTTTATCAATAGATTCATTTTCGCGTTCGAAAATCTTTTTCATAATGTACCATCCTAAACCGAAAGCAATTACGAACATTAAGCTGTAATAACGAATCATGAAAAATCCTAAATTAATTCCTTCTGAAGGATTCCAAATGATATTTAAGGCGTGTGTCATATGTTTTTGTATTTTATGTGTATTGTAAAAATAAATATTTAAAGTAGAGTTCGTCTTTATAATAAGTTAATGTTTGTGTGAACATTTCTTCTCTGGAACGGGATCGTATCCTGTTTTTCCCCAAGGATGACAACTTAAAATGCGTTTCAATCCTAAGTATCCTCCATAAAACAATCCATGAATCTGCAAGGCTTCAATCATATAACTTGAACACGTTGGTTCAAATCTGCATGACGCTGGTGTGAATGGCGAAATGGCTGTTTGATAAAACCTGACTAATAAAACAAATGGAGTTGTGAGTTTCATGGTTTATTAGAAATTGAAAATTTATATCGAAAAACTGGTTCCTTCTTTTCCGTCTTTCAACTGAATGCCTAAAGCAATCAATTGATCACGAATTTGGTCAGAAAGTGCAAAGTTTTTATCTGCACGCGCTTGATTTCTCATTCCGATAAGCATATTTACGACACCTTCTAATTTATCATTATTGCTGTCTGCTGCTTTCTCGTCGCTCAAACCTAAAACATCAAATACAAATGCATTAATTGCTGTTGTAAAAGTATTTAGGTCTTCTGTAGAAATAGTTTCTTTTCCTTCTTTTAATAAATTGATGTAACGAACAGCTTCAAACAATTGAGCGATTAAAATGGGTGTATTAAAATCGTCGTTCATGGCATCGTAGCACAATTGTTTCCAAGAAGAAAAATCAATCGAACTAGAAGCGCCGGCTGTAATATTTGGTAAAGCATCAACAGCTTCCATCAATCTTTTATATCCTTTTTCTGCAGCAACAATGGCATCATCAGAAAAATCTAAAATACTTCTGTAATGTGCCTGTAACATAAAGAAACGAGTTACAGAAGCAGAAAAAGCTTTACTTAAGATGTTGTTGTCTCCACTTAAAATTTCGCCTGGTAAAATATTATTTCCAGTTGATTTTGCCATTTTCTTACCGTTTAAAGTAAGCATATTAGCATGCATCCAGTAATTTACCGGCGATTGACCTGTGCACGCTTCGTTTTGTGCAATTTCGCATTCGTGGTGTGGGAATTTTAAATCCATTCCACCTCCGTGAATGTCAAAATGATTTCCAAGATATTTGGTACTCATTGCAGTACATTCAAGATGCCAGCCTGGAAAACCATCGCTCCAAGGAGACGGCCATCTCATAATGTGTTCTGGTTCTGCTTTTTTCCAAAGTGCAAAATCCTGTGGATTCCTTTTATCTGATTGTCCATCAAGATCACGTGTATTAGCAAGCATATCTTCGATATTTCTGCCGCTTAAAACGCCGTAATTATTGGTTTCGTTATATTTAACCACATCAAAATAAACAGATCCGTTGGCTTCATAACCAATTCCGGTATCGATAATTTTTTTGATGATTTCGATTTGTTCAATAATATGCCCTGTTGCAGTTGGCTCAATACTTGGTGGTAAAAAGTTGAAAGACTTTAAAATATCATGAAAGTCTACCGTATAGCGCTGTACAACCTCCATAGGTTCTAATTGCTCTAAACGTGCTTTTTTAGCGATTTTATCTTCTCCTTCATCAACATCATCCACAATATGTCCAACATCAGTAATATTTCTAACGTAGCGTACTTTATAATCTAAATGCAGGAAATACCTAAAAATAACATCAAAAGACATAAAAGTCCTAACATTTCCTAAATGTACATTACTATAAACTGTAGGTCCACAAACATACATTCCAACATTTCCTTCATGGATTGGTTTGAAATTTTCTTTTTCACCCGAAAGTGAATTGTATATTTTTAGAGACTGCGTTGTATATAATGGCATGATATGTTATTGTTTAATCTTAATTATGATTAATCGATTTGTTATTTGAAAGATAGTATTTTTCGAGATTTATTTTCGAAATCTATTTAAATTAAAATTGTGTTTCTAATTTAATGTAATCAAGAAATTCTCTTTTGGTTTGAGGATCTTTAAACTTACCACCAAATTCAGACGTTACTGTACTGCTTTCAATGTCTTTAATTCCTCTTGAGTTTACACAAAGGTGTTTTGCATCGATAACGCAGGCAACATCTTCAGTACCTAAAGCTTTTTGAAGTTCCTGAACAATCTGCATTGTCAAACGTTCCTGAACCTGAGGTCTTTTTGCATAATACTCAACAATACGGTTCATTTTAGAAAGACCGATAACGCGTCCGCTTGAAATATAAGCCACGTGAGCACGCCCTATAATTGGCAAAAGATGGTGTTCGCAAGTAGAATATACGGTAATGTTTTTTTCAACCAACATTTCACCGTACTTGTAATTATTGTCAAAAGTAGAAGCTTTTGGTTGTTTTGCAGGATTAAGACCGCCAAAAATTTCTTTTACAAACATTTTAGCAACTCTGTTTGGAGTTCCTTTTATACTGTCATCTGTCAAATCCATTCCAAGAGTTTGTAGAATGTTTTCGACATCTTTTTTTATTTTTTCTATTTTTTCTTCATCACTTAGATCAAAAGCATCCTTTCTTAAAGGGTTTTGTGCATTGCTGCTAAAGTGATTGTCTCCTATTTCGTCTAAAAAATCTTCGTTATTTATCATTAAAAACTACAATTATAATGGGTATATCTTTTTAAGGAGGTAAAGATAATTAATAAAAAGGAAAACATTTCTATCGTTTTTACTATTTAGTGGTTACTTTTTGGATATAATTTAAAATAGAACTAATTAGGTGTTTTTTTTAAAACAAAAGGCAATAACTTCAATGAGTTATTGCCTTTTACAATTTGGTATTTTGTTATTTATTATTTACTGTTGTAAACTAAAAGAGCTTCTTTAAGAATGTTTACAGCAGTAATTAAATCTTTTTGATTTAAAACATAGGCGATTCTAACCTGGTTTAATCCCATTCCCGGAGTCGAATAAAAACCTTTAGCGGGAGCAATCATTACAGTTTCACCATTAAGATTGTAGCTTTCTAAAAGCCATTGCGCAAAATCATCAGAATCTTTGATCGGCAATTGTGCTATGCAGTAAAAAGCTCCTTTTGGTTTTGTTACAATAACGCCTTCGATTTTATTTAATTCATTAATTAAAGTATCGCGTCGGCTTTTGTATTCTGCAATGACCTCGTCAAAATAACTTTGAGGTGTATCAATAGCAGCTTCGCAGGCAATTTGTTCGATTGTTGGCGGACTCAAACGTGCTTGGGCAAATTTCATTACCGTAGAAAGAACGGCTTTGTTTTTAGTAACTAAACAACCAATTCTTGCGCCACACATGCTGTATCGTTTAGAAACAGAATCTACCATGATTACATTTTGCTGTACATCTTCCAGATTCATTACAGAATAATGAACATCGTCTCCATCATACAAAAACTCACGATAAACCTCGTCTGCAATTAGATACAAATCATGTTTTTTAATCAAACTTGCTAATTGTTTGATCTCAGCTTCTGAATATAAATATCCTGTTGGATTTCCAGGATTACAAATTAATATGGCTTTTGTTTTTGGTGTAATTAATTTTTCAACATCTTCAATACTTGGTAAAGCAAATCCGCTGTCAATTGTAGAAATGACAGGAATTACAGTGGCACTTGTAGATGATGCAAATGCATGATAATTGGCATAAAAAGGTTCCGGAATAATGATTTCATCTCCTGGATCTGTAATTGTGGCCAATGCAAACAATAAGGCTTCAGAGCCACCAGTAGTGACAATGATATCTTCGGGGTTGACATTTACATTTTGACGTTGGTAAAACTGCGCTAATTTTTTTCTATAACTTTCATATCCAGCAGATGGACTGTACTCTATAATATTCAGCTCAATGTTTTTTACCGCCTCGATGGCCACTTCGGGTGTCTTGATATCCGGTTGACCAATGTTTAAATGATACACTTTAAGTCCTTTTTTCTTTGCATTATCTGCATAAGGAGCAAGTTTACGTATCGGTGATTCGGGCATGTTTCTGCCTTTTTGTGAAATTGTTGGCATGAGCTTTATTATTGAAGTGCAAATTTGCATTTTTTTTTCGAATTTAACGTAAACAATACGGGTACTTACAAAAATCTAACAATTATAAATATATTTACTAATTTTATATTAAAATATTGTCAATGAAAAAATATATCATATTGTTTTTTGGGTTATTCCTATCTTTTACTCTTACTGCACAAGGTGATTTTTTGATTGCAAATAAGAGTAATAAGGTTGTTATACCATTTAAAATGATCAATAACCTTATTTTTATTCCAATAAAAGTAAACGGAATTGAATTAAATTTTCTCTTAGATTCTGGTGTTGAAGAAACTATTTTGTTTAGTATGGAAGAAAAACAAGAAGTTAGTTTTAATAATGTGGTAAAAATAAAACTCAGAGGTTTGGGCAGTGAAGAAGAGGTAGAAGGATTAAAATCGACTAACAATATTTTAGAAACTCATGGTCTTAAATCAAATAATCATTTGGTTTATATTATTTTAGATCAGAGTTTTAATTTGTCTTCTCAGATTGGAATTCCAGTAAATGGGATTATTGGCTATAAGTTTTTTAAAAATAATTTAGTCGAAATAAATTATCAAAAAAAGAAAGTTATTGTACATTCTAACAATGAAAATATCAGAAAAAAGATAGATACGAAATTTAAATCAGTTCCAATAACAATAGAAAGATCAAAACCTTATATTAGTACAACTGCCATTGTTGATACTGTAAGTATGCCTGCAAAATTACTAATAGACATTGGTAACAGTGATGCTTTTTGGATTTTTAAGAACGATAAAATTAAATTGCCGGCAAAAAATTTCGCAGATTTTTTAGGAAAAGGATTCAGTGGTGATATTGAAGGACATCGTGCTAAAATAGATAAGTTTTCGATTGATCAATTTGACTTTAAAAAACCAATTGTTTCTTTTCCTGATTCAGCATCAGTGCGAAATGTGAAAATGGTTCCCGGGCGTATAGGATCTGTAGGGGGAGAGGTTTTAAAACGTTTTACTTTAATTTTTGACTATGCAGATCAAAAATTATATCTCAAAAAAAACAATAAATACTATGAGCCTTTTACTTATAATAAAAGTGGTATAACTATTCAGCATAATGGATTGCAATGGGTTCAGGAAACCGTTCATTTAGAAACTGTACAGGTAGCTACATCTATGCGTGAAGCGGGCTATAATGATAAAAATAGTAATGATTTTAAGTATAAATTTATGTTGAAGCCGATTTACGAAATTGTAAATATTCGTAAAAACTCGGCAGCAGAAAAATGCGGATTGCTGAAAGGAGATATTATTGTAAGTATTAATAATGTAACACCTTATAAATATTCCTTAGAACAAATAAATCATCTTTTAAAATCTGAAGAAGATGTTTGGATAAATTTAGAAGTAGAACGAAATAGTGTGGTTCTAAAATTCAGATTTAAACTACAAGATGAACTTTAAAAATGAATATTTGAAATAATTAATTTTTTTTGCATTTAAATGAGGAATTTGATTATTGTTTTTAGAATTTGATTGAAATTTGTGAAAAAATAACTGTTAAAATCATATTTTTGCTTATATAGCGCTAATATTTTAGTATGTTTATAGAAAAATTACAGTTTATGGTCAAAAAATACAATAATTTCTTACGAATAATTTTGTTTTTTGTTTTTTTCTCTTTTGCTTCATCCAATATTTATGCACAGTGTGCAGGTAATGATAATTTTACTCCTTTTGATGTTTGTGATATTCCTGCAGCAAGCAGTAGAACGATTAATTTATTTAATTTGTTAGGCGGAACACCAGTTGCCGGCGGTGTTTGGACAGATGATTTTAAATCCGGAGGTTTGGATGCAGCGACAGGAATTTTAAATGCCCAATTAATTCATGCAAGTGGTACTTATAACTATACTTATACCGTTGCCGGAATTCCTGGATGTACAGACAATGAATCTACAGTAACGGTTATTATTGGAGGATATTCAGGAGTTACTTCTCCTAATGTATCTGTCTGTAGTGCTGTTGAAAATTTTAGTCTTTTTCAGGCTTTTAATGGAGTTGCTGTAAGCCCACAATCCAATGGACAATGGCATGATGATATTCTCAATCGTAATGTAGGTTCTAATCTTTATGTTAAGAATTTAGAAGGAACTTTTCAATTTACTTATACAATGCGAGCAATAGGCTCTTGCCCTGCTATGTCATCAACTGCAATAGTTACAGTTTTTAGAGCTCCCGAATCAGGAGTTGCCAAACCATTTGAGGTATGCGCCAGTGATGGGCTGTCGGACTATAAAAATTATGATTTATTTAATTCGATTTCCGGACAAGATTCTGGCGGAACATGGGTTGAGCTTTCTGGTACAGGAGAGCTAACATATGAAGGAGATCATTTTGTGAACTTAGAAAAAATATACAATACATTGGGAACTGGAAGTTATGTGTTTAGCTATAGAGTTCCTTCAACAAATCCTATTTGTCCTATTGCTGTTACAAGTTTTAGAATAGGCATTGAAGAAAAACTTGATTTTACAGGAAGTAGACTTGAGGTTACGTCAGATATATGCGAGACAGAAATTGCAACAGCAAATTATTCAGCAACAATTACCAGAGGTCCAACTCTTATACCAGATGGGGACTATCGAGTAACTTTTAGAGTTAATGGACCTCGTGCAGCAACAGAAATAATAGATGCTACTTTTGTAAATGGGGTACTTAGGTTTCCTATTAAGTCAGAATATTTTCAACGAGTAGGAGTCTTTACGGTAACGATTTTAAATATTTATAAATCCGATAGTCAAAGAGCCTGTCAAAATATTATCAATAATCTATCTGATAATTTAAATGTATTTCCACTTCCAGATTTATCAGGTGCTGTTATTACACCAGGTAGAACTTGTCAGAATGAAGATGCAACACTTAAAATTACAAATGCTGCCAAACTTGTTGATGGTACTTATGATATTATTTATAATGTTAGAGGGGCGAATATCGCTAATTCTCAAATAGCCAGAGTAACAGCTATAGGAGGTGTAATAAATGATTTTGTAGTTCCGGGAATATTAAATTCAAAAAGTGGAACTTCAACTATTAATATTACAGCGATTACACAAGTTGGTGGACCAGGTTGTGTAAATGCTGCGAATTTATCCGGAGAAATTTTAATAGATCCTTTGCCTAGCGCAGTTGGTTTAAGATTGCAAATCTCTAATGTTTGTCTGGGGTCTCCTGTTTCGGCAGCAGTTTCAGGGTTGGGAACTTTAACAGATGTTACCTTATCATATATTCTTTCAGGAAGTAATACTGCAGTTGCACAAACCGTTGTTTTATCTCCTGTAACAAATGGAAATGCTACTTTTCAACTCCCTACAGAATTACTCATAAACAGCGGATCTACCACAATTACTGTTACCAATTTAAAAAACAATACCACGACCTGTGCTATTGGTGTAACCGGTATATTTACACCATTTACATTATATCCTATTCCTGCTGCTCCAACAGTTGTAAGTCCACAACCGTTTTGTAAAGTAGATAATGCAACAATTGCAAACCTACAGCCACATGGAGCTCAATATAAATGGTATGCATCGGCAACGTCAACGACGCCACTTGCGGATACACAAGCATTACAAGCAGAGAATTATTATGTAAGAGTGACTACACTAGGTTGTCCATCAGAACCATCTATGGTTTCGGTTGTTACAAATGATACAGATGCTCCGGAATTAAATATAGATGGAGAAAAGTTCTGTGGATCAGACAATCCAACGATTTTAGATTTGTCTAATAAAACAAATTCACCATCTACTGTAGTTTGGTATAATGCTCAAAATAATGGAACTTTATTGGCATCATCAACTCCTTTGATTGATAAAGCAACCTATTATGGATTTGATATTTCAACAACTACAAATTGTATTTCTTTTGAAGCACTTCCAGTAACAATTTCGCTCACAGATTGTAATTCTCCAGAATATCCGTTCTTTATTCCAGATGGATTTTCTCCAAACGGAGATGGGGTAAATGATGTTTATATAATTCCAAATATTGACTTTTTATACCCGGATTATACAATCGAAATCTTTAATAGATATGGAAACGGAATGTATAAAGGACATAAAAATAAACCAGGATGGGACGGATTAAATTATGAAACGGAAGGTATTAGCCATGGAATAGCTCCAAACGGAGTCTATTTTTATATTATCAATTTTAATAAAGACAATAAGCCTCCTAAACAAGGACGTATTTATTTAAATCGATAATCTTTTACCTCATTCTAATATATTTTTCAAATGAAAAAAATAATATTTTTTATAACTTTTCTCTTTTATATACTTCCCGCCGCAGCGCAGCAAGATCCTGAGTACACACATTATATGTATAATATGAGTATTGTAAATCCTGCATATGCTACCGGAGTTCCTGCAATGATGAATTTTGGTGGACTGTATAGAACGCAGTGGGTTGGAGCCGTTGGAGCGCCAAAGACTTATTCATTTTTTGGACACAGTGCTATAACCGATAAAGTCGAAGTCGGCTTATCGCTGCAGTCGGATGATATTGGAGACGGCGCTAAAAAAGAGAATAACTTCTATGCAGATTTTGCTTACGTATTAAAATTAGGAGGCCAAAATAGACTTTCATTAGGGTTAAAAGCTGGATTTTCATCTATGCAGACCAATTTTAACGGGTTCGTTTTACAAAGTGGTGATCCTGCTACAGATGCCGCTTTTGCTCAGGATATTAATGTTACAAAACCTAATATCGGAATTGGTGCGTATTATTTTAGAGATAATTTATATGTTGGAATTTCGGCTCCAAACTTATTAAAATCAAAACATATTGAAGAGAATTCTGGAGTAAATGCATTCGGATCTGAAGAAATACACACTTTCGCAACTGCAGGATATGTTTTTCAGCTTAATAATATGTGGAAACTGAAGCCAGCCGTAATGGCAAAATTTGTAAAAGGTGCTCCAGTTTCTGTAGACCTGACAGCAAATGTTTTATACAACGAAAAATTTGAAATTGGTGCAGCATACAGAGTAGATGATTCAATGAGTGCATTATTTAATATCAATGTTACACCTACACTTAGAGTAGGTTATGCTTACGATTATACGCTTTCAAATTTAGGACAGTTTAATTCTGGAACACACGAAATTATGCTGCTTTTTGATTTAGATTTATTAGGTAAAGGTTTTGATAAATCTCCAAGATTCTTTTAAAATGAAAAATATGAAAAAACTACTCGTTATTATATTCGTATTTTCAATACAGTTTATAAACGCCCAAGATAAAGATTTGGTCAGAGCTAAAAGGTTCTTTGATAAGACGTATTACAGCGAAGCCATTACATTATACGAAAAACTAGCCGAAGAAAAACCATCACAAGAAGTGATCAAAAATCTTGCAGATTCTTATTACTACACCAATAATCTGGTAAAAGCACAGCGCTACTACAGACTCTTGATTCAAAATTATAATAAAGATTTAGACAGGGAAATTTATTTTAGATATGCTCAGACCTTAAAAGCAACGGGAAGTGTAGAAGATGCAAACGCTGCTTTAAAAGAATATTATTCTAAATCTGGCAATAGTGAAGATGTTGCTAATTTCGAAAATGATATTAAAATTTTAGAAAATGTTTCAGCAATCGGGAAACGTTTTGATATTAAAAATTTAGCCATAAATACCCCAAATTCTGAGTTTGGAGCAGTAAAATATAAAGATAATTTGGTTTTTGCAGGAGTAAAGTTAAAGCCAAACTTTCTTGATAAAAAGTATAAATGGGACAATGAAACATATTTAAACATAGTTACTATTCCTTTAAAAGACATAAATTCCGGAGATGCAATTGTTCATTATTTTGCTGATGAATTAAAAACAGGAATGCACGAATCAAATGCCATTTTTACAAAAGATGGTAAAACGATTTATTTTACAAGAAATAATTCTAAAAATGGAACGAAGAAAAGAAACGATCAAAAAGTTTCGAATCTTCAAATTTTTAAAGCCGAATTAGTAAATGGAAAATGGACAAATGTTACGTCACTTCCGTTTAACAGCCCAAATTATTCTGTAGAACATCCAGCTTTAAGCGCAGACGAAAGAGTACTGTATTTTGCTTCTGATATGCCGGGAACTCTAGGTTCTTTTGATATTTTTTCGGTCAATGTTAATAAAGGAGCATTTGATACGCCAAAAAATTTGGGTCCAAATGTAAATACCAATAAAAGAGAACAGTTTCCTTTTGCATCTGCAGATAATAAACTTTATTTTTCATCAGACGGACATTTAGGATATGGCTCTCTGGATGTTTTTGTTTCAGAAATTAACGGTTCAGAATATTCTAAAGCAGTAAATATTGGTCTTCCGTTAAACTCAAATTTAGATGATTTTGCATTCAATATTGATTCTGATACAAAAGAAGGATATTTTGCATCCAACAGAGATGGCGGAAAAGGGAAAGATGATATCTATCAATTTAAAGAAACGAAAGATTTAATTGTTGAAGATTGTAAACAATATATTGCTGGAGCCATTACAGATTTTGATACACATTTAGTTTTAGAAAATGCTACTGTAATACTTCAGGATGGGAATAAAAAGACATTAGAAACAGTTGCGACTCTTGCCGATGGAAAATTTAGTTTTACAGTTGCCTGCGAAAGCTCATATATAATCGTAGCTTTTAAAGAAAAATATACCAACGAATCAAAATCAATAACTTCTGGAAAAATAAGATACGAAACAAATGATGGTTCTTTGGCACTTAGATCTTTAGAATCTATAAAATTAGAAGAACAGCGTTTGACAGAAGAGAAAAAGAAGAAAGAAGCTTTGGATGCTATAGCATTAAAAGAAGCTGAAATTCAGGCTAAAAAAGATCAAATCGTAAATGCTGAAATCAAGAAAAAAGAAAAAGTAGAACAAATCCTTAAACAGGAAAAAGATGTTGTAAGAGATAAAGACCGTCTGATAATCAAAACAGATCCTATTTATTTTGATTACAATATGTGGTACATCCGTAAAGAATCTAAAGTAGTTTTGGGCAGAGTAGTGGCTTTGATGAAAAAATATCCAGAAATGGTGATCGAAATAGGATCACATACCGATTCTAGGGGAGATGCAAAATTTAATGAAAACCTGTCTCAAAAAAGAGCTTCTTCAACCAGAGATTTTATATTAGAATCTGGAATCGATGCCAAAAGAGTTGTAGCAAAAGGGTACGGAGAATCAGTGCCAATTATAAAATGTAAAACCGATGATGCTTGCTCAGAAGAAGAGCATGAATTAAACAGAAGAAGTGAATTTGTAATTAAGAATTTATAAAACACTTTTGAATAAAATAAAAAAGGCTTCTAAATTGAGATTTAATTTAGAAGTCTTTTTTTTACCTTCTTTTTTCTTTAATTTTATAAAAATAACAAACGAATTAAAACATCAATTATGAGAAATCTAGCCTTATCTTGTTTGCTTTTAGCCTGCATTAGTTTACAAAGCTGTAAAAAAAATGAAAATACAAAACAAGCTGACGCTGCCAAAGCCGAAGCTGAAAAAGTGGTGAGTACACAATGTTATAAAGCTATCTATGAAAAAGATACCATTGATTTAAAATTGAATACTTTAAAAAATGGAAAATTAACAGGGAACATGGTAATGAAAGTTACTTCATCACAAAAGATTGGCGAAATTACCGGAGAATTTCATGGCGATACATTATTTGCAGATTACACCTTTGTAGAAGCAACCAATAAAAGTGTAAAGTTTAAAAATCCGATGGCATTTTTAAAACGAGAAAGCCAGCTTATTTTAGGAAACGGAACAATGCAGACAACAATGGGCGTAACCTATTTAGTTAAAGATAAACCAATTGATTTCGATAACGTAAAATATAAATTTTCGACGGTTGACTGTGAATCTAAATAATTATGCAGCCTTTTAAGTTTTGGAAAAAAGGACTTAATATAAAAAAAGCCGTTTCTGCTTAAAGAAACGGCTTTTACTATTTTTTAGATTTTAATTTTTTTATAAAACTTCGCCTTTAATTTTTAAGGCAACTCTTCCGTCAGGATAGTTAACAGCATTAGTTTCAACAGTAATTGTTTTACGAATTGGTCCTGAAGCCATGTTGTATTTTACATCGATTTTCCCTTTTTTACCAGGCATAACGGCTGCGGCAGGTTTTGTAACAATTATAGAACTAACCGTAGATTCCGCGCCAGTAATTAATAAGGGTGAGTCTCCAGTGTTGGTGAATTCAAAGGAGCGAACTCCATTATCACTTTTGGAAATTTTTCCATAATCAATTGTGTTGTCTTGGGCTGCAAATTCAATTTTTGGGCCATTTTGAGCAAAACCTATTGCACTAAACAATAAGACTGCAATAAAAGAGGCTGCATTTTTCATTTGAAATTGTTTTTAAGTTGTAAGTAAATATACATTCTTTTAATTAACACACAAATTATTAATTCGCTTTTTATAGTGTACTTAATTATTTACTTTTGTAAACAATAACAAAAATTAAACCAAAGTTTTTTGTGGTTATTTTGTTACTGTTTAATTGATTATAAATTTTCTTTAGAATTACTATAAACAAATAAACAATTAACTGAAATCGCGATTAACAAATAAACAAATTAACGATTAAACATATCTACAGTAAATGACAATTCCAGCACAATTTGACGCTAAAACGATCGAGAATAAATGGTATGATTACTGGATGAAAAACAATTATTTTCATTCAGAACCAGATCATAGAACACCTTATACAATTGTAATTCCGCCGCCAAATGTCACTGGTGTCCTTCACATGGGGCATATGTTAAACAATACAATTCAGGACGTTTTAATTCGTAGAGCACGTCTAAAAGGCTTCAACGCTTGCTGGGTTCCGGGAACGGATCACGCCTCTATTGCGACAGAAGCAAAAGTTGTAGCGAAATTAAAAGCAGAAGGAATCAATAAAAACGATTTAACACGCGAAGAATTCCTAAAACACGCTTGGGAATGGACGGATAAATACGGTGGGACAATCTTAGAACAACTTAAAAAATTAGGTGCTTCCTGCGATTGGGAACGTACCAAATTTACTATGGATCCAGATATGTCTGCATCTGTAATTAGGTCGTTTGTTGACTTATACAACAAAGGATTAATCTACAGAGGTTACAGAATGGTAAACTGGGATCCTGAAGCTAAAACAACTCTTTCTGACGAAGAAGTTATATACGAAGAGCAACAAGGAAAATTATTTTTCTTAAAATATAAAATCGAAGGAACTGAGGAATTTTTGACGATTGCTACAACACGTCCGGAAACTATTTTTGGAGATACTGCAATTTGCATCAATCCAAACGATGAGCGTTTTACACATTTAAAAGGTAAAAAAGCCATCGTTCCAATTTGCGGAAGAGTAATCCCGATTATTGAAGATGAATATGTTGATGTAGAATTCGGAACTGGATGTTTGAAAGTAACACCGGCACACGATATGAATGATAAGACTTTAGGTGAAAAACATAACTTAGAGATCATTGATATTTTTAATGAAGATGCAACTTTAAACAGCTTCGGATTACATTATCAAGGAAAAGACCGTTTTGTTGTTCGTACCGAAATTGCAAAAGAATTAGAAGAAAATGGATCTTTGGCTAAAACCGAAATCCACTTAAATAAAGTTGGAACTTCTGAAAGAACAAAAGCCGTAATCGAACCAAGATTATCAGATCAATGGTTTTTGAAAATGGAAGACTTAGTTAAGCCAGCTATAAAATCTGTTTTAGAAGATGGTGATATTAAATTACACCCAAAACGTTTTGAAAATACATACGCGCATTGGTTAAACAATATTCGTGATTGGAATATCTCTCGCCAGTTATGGTGGGGACAACAAATTCCTGCTTATTATTACGGAGACGGAAAAGAAGATTTTGTTGTAGCAGAAAACATTGAAGAGGCGCTAAAATTAGCACAACAAAAAACTTCAAACCTTAAACTTGAAACAAAAGATTTAAAACAAGATGTTGATGCTTTAGATACTTGGTTTTCATCTTGGCTTTGGCCAATGTCAGTTTTTGGTGGAATCATGGACCCTGAAAGTGCAGATTTTAAATATTACTATCCAACAAATGACTTGGTAACAGGTCCGGATATCTTATTTTTCTGGGTTGCGAGAATGATTATTGCAGGTTACGAATATGCAGGTGAAAAACCATTTACAAATGTATATTTGACTGGTCTAGTACGTGATAAACAACGTCGTAAAATGTCTAAATCATTAGGAAATTCTCCTGACCCTTTAGATTTGATCGATGCATTTGGTGCAGATGGAGTTCGTGTAGGATTGCTTTTAAGCGCTTCTGCAGGAAACGATATTATGTTTGATGAAGAACTTTGTAATCAAGGAAAAGCATTCTCAAACAAAATTTGGAACGCCTTTAAATTGATAAAAGGGTGGGAAGTTTCAGAAACGATCCCGCAGCCAGAATCTTCAAAAGTAGCAATCGAATGGTTTGAAGCGAAGTTGCAGCAGACTTTGGTTGATATCGAAGATAATTTCGAAAAATACAGAATTTCAGATTCATTAATGGCAATTTACAAATTGGTTTGGGATGATTTCTGTTCTTGGTTCCTTGAAATGATCAAACCAGCATACCAACAGCCAATTGACAGCGTAACTTTCGCAAAAGCGATCGAAATGTTAGAAAATAACTTGAAATTGCTTCATCCGTTTATGCCTTTCCTTACGGAAGAAATTTGGCATTTAATCGATGATAGAACGCCGGAAGAAGCTTTAATAGTTTCAACATGGCCGGAATTAAAATCTTTCGATGCAAAATTAATTGCTGATTTTGAAAATTCAATCGAAGTGATTTCCGGAATTAGAACAATTCGTAAAGACAAAAATATTCCGTTTAAAGATACAATTGAGTTGAGAGTAGTGAACAACGACAAAGCTTCAACTTATTTTGATTCGGTTGTAACCAAATTAGGAAACATCACTTCATTAGAATACGTTTCTGATAAAGTAGACGGCGCATTGTCTTTCCGTGTAAAATCAAATGAGTATTTTATTCCGATTACCGGAAATATTGATGTTGAAGCTGAAATTGCAAAATTAAATGCAGAATTAGTTTACACACAAGGTTTCTTAAAATCGGTACAATCTAAGTTGGCAAACGAGAAATTTGTTGCCGGTGCACCAGAAAAAGTTTTGGCAAACGAAAAACAAAAAGAAGCCGATGCTTTAGCAAAAATTGCTACAATCGAGCAGAGTTTGGCTGGATTGAAATAAGATATAGTAATAGATATTTTAAAACCCTACAGTTTAGAACCTGTAGGGTTTTATTTTTCATAAAAAGTATTTTTAATATAAAATACAGTATCTATAAATTGAAGAATACCATTTTCAGTTAGTACATTTTCATCATGAAGGTCTTCAAGAATAATTCCTAGTTCAGGATTAAAATAATCATTATTCTTCGTATTTAAGAAACCATTATTAGATAAGAATTCTTTAACTAAACTGAGGTCAGTTTTTTGTGTTGCTTTTACAAAAGGCTGCTCTACAACAGCATATAATATATCTTTCTCTTTATAAAAACCTAAAAGATTGTAGGCAGTATCTGGAAAGAAATAATTGTTTAATAATAAATTATTAAAATAATCAACCCAAGAAGTATAATATATAGAGTCGTTTAATTTAAGTACATTTTTTCCGTCTTTTAAATAGACTTTTTGTTCCGCACCTTCAGAAACATAACTACTAATATCTATGTTTAATATCCAAAGGTTATTTTCTGAAACAAATTTTTCTAGAATTTCTGTTTCTTGTTTTTTGAAGTGCTTGAAGTCTGGAGCCATTTCGCTTGAGCTTTGGCCTCGGCTAATGTAACTGGTTGCTGCTTGGATAATTGTTCCATGCTTAACTTGGCTCTTTCCTGAAATGATAAGTTGTAGTTCATATTTCATATATAAAATACAAAAGTATCGTTTTTTATTAAATATTCAAATTCATTATATAATCGGTATTATTTGATTTTCTTTTTTCTTAAAACCAAAAACAAAGGATAAGAAACCAAAGTAATTAAAACAATAATTACAAACCCTTTTGGATCGCTGTAAATAAAACCAAGAAGTAATGCGATTGAAACCAAAATGGCCAAAATTGTCAGCCACGGATGGAATTTAGAACGATAAGGTCTTGGTAAATCTGGTTCTGTAGTTCTTAATCTTAAAAGAGAAAAATAAGCCAGTCCCCAAACGATAACAGAGGTAAAGGCTGCAAAGGAAAATAAGACTTCGAAAGAACCGACAAAACAGATTAATAATAAACTAAAAAGGGATGAAACCAAAAGCGCCACAATTGGTGTTCCGCCTTTGTTTACGCTTGTTCCTTTTTCGATAAAAAAGCCGTCTCGACTTAATCCGAATAAAATTCTTGGCGGAATCATCATAAAGGCATTTAGAATACTTATTAATGAAAAAATAGAAATTACAATAACGATAACAGCTCCATTTTCTCCAAAAAGAACTTTTGCCACTTCTGCAGCTGGAAGGTTGGTTTTGGCTATTTCTTTTATTGGAAGTACATGAAAGAATGCGAGATTGACTAAAACATAAATAGAAACAACCAGTAAAACACCGCTGAATAATGATTTCGGAATATTTTTACTCGGATCATCATTTTCTTCAGCAAAAAAGCAAACGCTGTTCCAGCCGTTATAAGTTCCGATTATTAATTGAAGCGATTTAAAAAATCCAAACAATAAACCAATCTGAAAGAAAGAATTGTCTTTTTGAATAACCGGCACTTTTACGCCAGAATACATAAAACAAGCCACAACCAAACAAACAAAACAAATTACTTTTAAGAAACTGGTAATCTGCTGAAAGGCGCTTCCGTTTTTTACCCCGCTTAAATGCAGGAGCACAAAAGCAAGTAATAAGGAAATTGCAATTACAGTAGAAAAACTCGCCAGATTTGGAAAGAGGATAATAATGTATTCGCTGATTACGATGCAGTAAAAAGCAGGCGGAATTGCATTGGTAATATAATCAAACCAGCCAGATAAAAAGCCGGCATAATCGCCAAATGCTCTTTTGATATAATTGTAAGATCCTCCGGCTTTTGGGAGCATTGTAGCCAATTCTGCATAAGAATTTGCGCCGATTAAAACAAATAAACCGCCAAAAAGCCAGGAAGCTATAATGAGCCAGTAATTGTCTAATAATCCGGCAATTGCCCCCGGAGTTCGTAAAATTCCAACGCCAATTGTTCCTCCAATTAATACCGCGATATTAAAACTTAATCCTAGACTTTTTTTTAATTGGTTTTTTGTGTAATCTGACATGTTTGAATTTTATATTTATTAGTGCACCAAAAGTAAAAAGAATTAAAACACTTTCTTTTATTAAAAGCAAAAACCTCATTTATGGCTAAATGAGGTTTTATATTTAAAAACCAAAACTCTTTCTGTTTCTCAAAAAATGAAAATGCAGAAAAAGCTTTGGAAAAATAAAATCTAATTCAATCTTTTAGAATTTGTAACGAAGGCTTGTCATAAACTGACGAGGCGCGATCGGGTTTACACTATAATTTTCGTGAACGGTATAGTTTAATTCGTTTGTAATGTTGGATACTTTAAATAAAATCGAAATCTTTTTCCAGGTATATCCTGCTGATGCATCGATTGTAGTATAACCTTTTAATGGAATTTCTCTGTCCCAGATTCCTCCTGGTTTAGTAACATCGTATTGATTGTTCCATCCTCCAGTTCTGTCTCCGATATAATTTCCGATTGCTCCAACAGCAATTCCTTTTAATAATCCAGATTGTACAGTGTAAAAGAAACTTAAATTAGCTGTATTCGCAGGCGTTCTTACCAAACGATCTCCTACAATAGTACTTCCGTTTAATCCAGAAGTTTTAGTGTAACGCATGTCATTATAACTGTAACCTGCAATAATGCTTAAACCTTCAACTGGTCTTGCTGTAACATCAACTTCAACACCTTTACTTTTAGTTTCTCCGTTTAAAGTTTTTACGTTAGTATCGGTATTTGGAGTAACTCCGTCAGCTTTAAATTCAGCTGTTTGTGCTAAATTGCTATTTGTAATTTGATAAACTGTAACGTTTGTACTCAAAACTCCTTGTAAGAAATCTGTTTTGATACCTGCTTCGTATTGATCAATAATAGAAGGTTCAATTGGTTTTAAATCAGCAGTTGTTCCTGTATTTGGCGTAAATGAGCTAGAGTAGCTGGCAAATAAAGAGACTTCTTTTTTTGGCTGATAAATCAATCCAAATTTTGGAGAAAAAGCATTGTCTAATTTTTTAGCACCAACTGTAGGTACTGCATTTTCTGGAGTTACAGTTTGAACCGTTCCTGCAAGCGTTTCTTTGTACGTAGTAACTTCTGCTTCCTGCCAAGACCAACGAACGCCAGCTAATACTTTGATTTTTTCTGTAATAGAAATTAAGTCCTGAAAATAAGCTCCAAAACGATTGGTTTCTGTTTTTGCAATTTGAGTTTCTCTTGCATTCGGAATATCATTTCTTTGTGTTGACGGATCAAAATTATAAAGATTGATAGTATCGTAATTTGCTGGGTTAAAAGCAAAAGTATAAGCTGTTGCAAATGAATTTTCCCAATCTGCACCCGTAAAGATTTGGTGTTTTACAGAACCTGTATTAAAGTTTCCTTGTAAACTTAATTGATCTCCAACTATTTGTTCTAAGTTTTTGTTTTGTACCAAAGGTCTTGTCCAGTCTCCGTTATCTTTTACAGTTGATAATTGAGCTGTAGATTTTGATTGTCTGTTATAAGCTTGATAAGAACTATTAAAGTTAAGTTTCCAGTTTTTATTAAAATCATGATTTAATAATCCCGAAGCACTGGCAGATTTTGTAGTACCATTAGACCAAAGCGATCCGTAGAAAGTTTCACGAGGCAAGTCCAGAATATTTTTTCCTACGATTCCTGTTCCAAAATCTGGTGTCCAGTCTGCACTTAAATAATCTCCCTGAAGTGTAATCTGTGTTTTTGAACTAACAGCAAAAAGTAAAGACGGATTAACGTATACACGCTCATTTTTTACAACATCTCTAAAGCTTTCAGAGTTTTCGTAAGAACCGTTAATTCTAAAAGCAATTGATTTATTAAGTGGTCCGTAAAAATCGAATGAAGGTTTGTAGAAAGCATAACTTCCGAATTGCATCGAAACTTCGCCGCCACTTTTAAATGATGGTGTTTTAGTTACCAGATTTAATACACCTCCTGGCGCTACGTTTCCGAATAATAAAGCAGAACCTCCTTTTAGGAACTCCACTTTTTCTAAACCAGAAACGTCTGGAATAGAACCGGCATTGTAACGAAAACCATTTTTAAACATATTATTGGCAGACATATCATATCCTCTTGAGAAAAATGATTCCTGAGCGCCGCCACGAGCAGAACCTACATAAACACCATTTGCATTTTTTATTACTTCACTTAAACGAACTGCTTGTTGCTGCTCAATTACTTCAGAACCGATAACTTGTATGCTTTGCGGGTTATCCATTGGTTTTAAACCAGAACGAACTGCGGTTACAGGTTTTGGTTCTTTACCTTTTGTAATTAAAACTTCATCAAGTAATTCTCCTTTTTTGTTTTTTACAGTATCGCTCACAGTTCCTGTAGTTTCACTACCTGAATATTGCTGGCTGTACGATGCAAAACTTATTAATCCTAATGTAACTAGTAAAGTATATTTCATGGTATTTATTTAGATTCAATAAAAATAATTTTTTGCAAATATACATTCACATAAAGGGTTTAACAAAATTTATAGACGTATTTTCTTCATTAAAACTCTATTAGTTTTGTCTTAAGATTGTCTTAAGATTTTGGAATTTTTAATTGATTTGCTTATTAGCATATAGGTGTAGTAGGGTTTTGTTATTATTCCTCGAAATAACAAATTAAGAGGTTATTTACTAAACTTGAAACCTGAAACAACTAAAAACTAAATTATAAAACGGCATAAAAAAACCTTGCCGATAAAGCAAGGTTTTCTTTCCATTGAAAATTAATTTTTAAAGATATAAATCCAAAAAAATATTATTTTACTGCAATCTGGTAAGTAGCCATTTTCCAGATTTCATTATATTTTTTTCCGTTATGCTCGCCTTCAGCTTTGTCAGTTTGTGCATATTCAACCATGTAATTTCCAGACCAGATAGGAGTGAATGAAAATTCACCTTTATCATTTGTCCATAATTCTTTTTCCCATCCGTTTGGAGCGATAACTTTAATTTTTGTCTCTTTTGCAGCAGCACCTTCGTACAATGCAAATCCAGAAATTTTTTGGTTCTTTTTAGCAACATCAGCATTTTCAGAAAACACAACCACTTTATTGTTGTTTGCAGTCGCATAATTTCCAGCTGTTTTGTTTCCAACCACTACAGTTGCGCTAGAGTTGTAATCTAGTTTCATTGTTCCGTAAACATCACCAACAGTGTGGTGCATTACGATTGTGTAAACGCCATCTTCATCTGGAGTAAAAAAAGCCTGGTATTTATTATCTAAAGCTTTTGTAGAAAGTTTAGTTTCTTTTTTTGATGGACTAACCAAAACCAAAGAGAAATCTTTTAAATCAGAAAACCATTTGTCTGCTTTTGTAATATCGTTTTCAGAGAATTCTCCAAAGTATATAGAAATTTCCTGAGCTTTTCCTTTTGTTCCGGTAGCTTTGGTTTCGATCCAAAGTGCGTGAGCAAATAATTGAGGTGCGGCAACAAACATTAAAAGTAAAAATGTTATTGTTTTTAAAGTGTTTGATTTCATAAGATCAAGTTTTAAATGGTTGGAATGATATTTTCTACAAACATAAGTCTTATTTAGAATAATTAAAAATAAAACTATTTAAATTTGGCTTCTTTTGGAGTTTCGGCTTCTTTTAATTTGTTTTGAGCTTTAAGATTTGCTTTTTCTAAAGAAATTAAAACATTTTTGCTTGACGGATAATATTTTTCTGCCCATTTAAAAAAGACAATCGCCTGATCTGGTTTTTCGATATCCAAACAATAATTTCCCATCCAATCCAGATAACTTTCAGAAGGATAAAATGTAAAACCAGTTTCTTGAGATAGTTTATTATATTGTTTTTCTACTAATGAAGGATTTTGTACGGCTTGTTTTACCTGAACCAAATGTTCTTTAAAAATAAAACGCAAGCCATCATATTCTGCCGGAATCGGAATCGTGCCGTGATCTTCATTTTCGTAATATTTAAAACTCCAGCGAAGATTTTTTGCTTTATTGGCTTTCAATAAATTTTCAAATTTTCTAATTCCTCTCGCCATATCGGTCATAGTGTCCTGCGGTATATTAATTTTATTGGCCATGGCGACATAAATACTTCTTTTTTCAAAATCTTTTTTATTGAAAATAGAATCTGCTTTTTTGATCATAATTTCGTTATCCCACCAAAGACTCGGATCGATAATTATGTAAGAATTGAATAATTTGGTATGATGTAATAAAATATTCGTTGCCGTTAATCCGCCAAAAGAATGTCCGTTTAAAATATTATAGCCCGAAGTTCTGTAATTGGAATCTATATACGGGTGAAGTTCTTTTTCTAAAAAAGTGATGAAATTTTTATTACCGCCGCTTTGGTTGAACATCTTTTTGCTTTTATCAAAAAAGGCTTGTCGATTGGCTTCCGTTGGCGTTAAATCTCTGGTGCGGTTGGTATTGGTAATGCCAACCACAATCATTTGCGGAATCATGGCGTACGGGCCTTTTGCCAAAGACTGCTGTAATCCGGTAAAGGAATGAAAATTACTTTCGGCATCGAGTAAATAAACAACTGGATATTTTGCCGGAGCAAATTTGGTATTGTTGTAATCGGGCGGGAGATAAATCCAGAAATTGCGTTCTTCATTTAATGCTTTCGAAAAAATATGATGTTTACTGCCAATAGTTATGCTGTCCTGAGAGAATGCAGTATTAAAGTAAAAGCAGAGTAGAAGTAAGAAGATCTTTTTCATATTAAACAGATTGAGTTTTTTTCTTTTTATTACGCCTTCCGTACCAAATTAAAAATCCGGTTACGGGCAGGAACATGCATATTAAACCAACAAATAAGGTTAATGTTTTCCCGATCCAGCCCGCCCAAAATCCGATATGAAGGTTCATTGTTGTGTCGTCTATATCGAGCCCGTTCATGACTTTTACTGGAATTTCAATTTCTTTTCCGGTATATCTGTTAATCGAAAACGTCTTTCCGTTCTGGAGACCTTTTAAGCCAATATCTTCGGCTGCGACCGCAAATAAACTTGTAATGCTGTCTTTTGCTGCAACAGAAAGTTTTACCTGTTCAACGGCTTTGTCTTTAAACATTTTTTCTATAATTGGACTTAAAGGCGCAAATGTTTTGGTACTGTCGTATTCTGGTTTAATGTCGCGAATGGCTGCATAAGCGCGAGGCATACCATCAAAAATTTTGTGTGTGGTTTTGTTTAAAGTTTTGTTTACGATAATTAATCCTGTAATAGTAATCAACAACGCAGGAAGCAGATTATAAAAACCAGGAACATTATGTAAATCGTAATTGAGACGTTTAAATCTGGCATTTGTTTTTATTTTAAAACTCTGCTGTCGTGTAGAGCGGTTCCATTTTTTTGGCCACCATAGAATAAGTCCAGTAATAAGTTCGATAAGAAATATCCAGACCGAAATTTCTACAATAAGATTTCCGGTATCTCCAAACGGAATGTGTCCGCTATGAATATGTGCAATTACATAAAAGAAATCGTAAGCTTTGCCAGAAGTCAGGACTTTTCCTGTGTAAGGATCAATCCACGAAAACTGCAAATCTCTTTCTTTAGTAGAAGAAGCTAGTTTTATAGTTCGTTTAGGATCGCGGTAGGTAATAAAATAACTTGCTTTACGATCTGGAAATTGTTTTTTAAAAGCTTTTAAAATTTCTTCGGGAGTCAATTTTTGTTCTTTTAATTCCTGGACATAAAGGGAATTATAGGCTAATTCATCAATAATATCATCGCAGAAAACAAACAATACACCTGTAAGCGAAACGATAAACACAATAATGCCGGAGCTAAGCCCCAGCCATAAATGAAGCCAGTGGTTGAGTTTGCTCCAGTTGTTTTTTTGCTTTGAATTTTTTTTAGTTTTTTTTGAATTTTCAAACATATTGTAAAACGATAAAAACCAAGCCGGCGCCCCATGAAGATACGCCAGCTTGGCAACAACTAATTGTATAGTGTATTAGAATTTTAAAGTAACGTTGGCTACTAATTGTCTTGTTGGCATCATATTAGACCAATAATCAGAAGTCCAATATTCTTTGTTGGCAATGTTGTTTAATTTTAAACCGATTCTGAATTTTTGTTTTTCATAAAAAACAGTGGCATCCATTACAGCGTATCCGTTTACGGTAAATGTATTTTCGTCGTTGGCATAACTGTCACTTTGTGTATTTCCTCCAAAACCAAAGCCAATTCCTTTTGCTTTTCCGTCTAATATTTTATAACTCATCCAAAGATTGGCTACATTTTTTGGCGCTGCATAAGGCGTATTTCCTTTCATTTCTCCAGAAGTATATTCGCTTTCGTTATAGCCGTAACCCATAATAACATGAAAACCTCTAAACGGATTAGCAATCAAATCTGCTTCAAAACCTTTACTGCTCTGGGTTCCGTCTTGTACCGGAAAAGTATCGGTATAACGCACTTTGTCTTTTACTTTAATATCATAATAGCTTAAAGTTCCGTTTAGTTTTCCGCCTAATAATTCTACTTTTACACCACCTTCTAATTGGTTGGCTTGTTCTAATTTAAAATCAACTGGGTTAGTTGGACTTTGATCTGTTTCAGACGGACCAACATTGGTAAAACCGTTCATGTAATTTCCAAAAACAGAAACTTTACCTTTTACAATTTGATAAATCAAACCCATTTTTGGAGAAAGCGCATTTTGATTGTAAGTATCAATTTTATCTTCATAATGATCAAAGCGCGCGCTTACCATTGCAATCAATTTATCGGTAACATTAACTACATCAGATGCATAAACACTTGTTGTTCTCATATCTCTGTTGTTCAATACCCAAGGTTCATCCTGATCGGCGATTAATTGATGGTATTTTTCTGGATTGATAAAAGGTGCATTACCATTTATCGGAGTCAACGGATTTCCTACTGCAGCATCATAAGAATTGATGAACCATCTGCTGTCATTCGTACCGATATAAGTATAATCTAATCCTACTAACAAGCGGTTTTTGATGTTTCCGATATTAAAAGTTCCGATGAAATTCTGTTGTATTTCGCTGGTTTTAAAGACACTGTTGATGTTCATTAATCGGCGTTGCAATAAAGGTGCTCCAGCTGCATCAGGATTGTTATTTATTAGAAGAAATAAATAGTTGGCTTTATTATTTGTAAATGCATTCGAGAAATTGGTTTGCGAAATCCATTGCTCAGAAAGTTTATAAGTTGCTTTAGCGTAAACATTTGTAGTTTTTGCTTCAGATTGCAAATCGTCTGTAGAATATGATTTTTTGAAATCAAAATTCAAATCATTAAAACTTTTATAACCCGAGGTTTCGGTATTTAAATTTCCTAAACCAATGTAAGTCGAATTACGGCTTCCATTATACATTTCTACATCCAGATCAAGAGTTAATCTGTCGTTTACTAAATAAGTAAAAGATGGGGCAATTATAAAAGTGCGGCTTTTGCCATAATCCTGCCATGTTTTTTGATTGTCTAAGGCAGCATTGATTCTAAAAAGCATCGTTTTGTCTTCGTCAATTGGCGTATTGTAATCTATTGTTGTACGGCTTAGAGCCCAGCTTCCGGTAGTATAACTTACTTCTCCTTTGGTTACATTAAAAGGTTTTTTGGTAACTCTGTTTACAAGTCCGCCATAAGTAGTTAATGTAGAACCAAATAATGTTGCAGACGGTCCTTTGATAACTTCAATGCTTTCTAAGTTTACAGGATCACTCATGGTTACCCAGTTTGTACTCATTCCGTTACGAATAGAACCCGCTGCAGATGCGCCGCTAAAACCGCGCATTCTTAAACTTAATCCAACACCGCCAGAACCTACACTTTGTGTAACGTTACTTAAACCTGGCGCAGTTGTTAAGGCGCTTCTAAAATCTACTGCAATTTGTTCCTGAAAAAGTTCTTTTGGAACAACAGTATAAACTTGTGGATTTTCAAGATTGCTTATAGGAAGTCTGGCTACATATTCGCTTTTCTTTTCTGCGAATTTTTTAGCACCAGAAACTACTACAACTTCCTGAAGCTGTTTTAAAGAAGATTCTAATTGAAAAGAAACAGCGGCAGTTTCGTTTGCATTTATTGTAACTTGTTGTTTTGCCGGTGCGTGTCCCATCATATTTATTTCTATTTGATAGGTTCCGGCTGGGATTTTGTGCAGGATAAAAACCCCGTTTTCATCTGTGATGGCAGATTTTTTTAATTCTGGTATGGCAACATTTACTGCAGCAGCATTTTGATCATCTGCCGTAATTACGGTTCCTTTTACAGAACCCGTATTTTGCTGTGCTGTTACTTGTGTAAGAGAAAAGCAAAATAATAATATCACTAATAATGGCTTGTTTAACATTTTTCTTGGATTGGTTTTAATAAAAAACACGTTGTTTTTATTTAGATTAGTTATAAATTGATAATTTTACGCAAAAGTAATATGTTAATAAAAACACAATAAACGCAAAAAGGATTTTTATAAACGCAAAAGGTATTAAGTGAAACTATCGTAAATTCAGTTAGTTATGATGTTGTTGAGTGTGATGAAAAATACCGCAAAACAAAGTGGAAGAGATGAAAACAATGATGAAGAGTGACATCTTTAAAAAGGAAACGGTTGTAGTAAACGACCCGATCCGGTTTAATAAAGAAGATCTTATTGAGAAGAAAATTAACTTTGATAATAAAGGTATAAAAGGCATAATAACCGATATTATGCTCAATGGAGTGCATGTTGTGGCAAGAGATTTGACGATAGAAAACCCATATTCGATAGAAGTAGAGCATGATTTTTCTTTTGTAAAACTGCACATCGAAATGGAAGGCGATAACGAATATTGTCCTGAAAATGTAGAGGAAAGAGGAATTTATATTCCGCAGGGACATTATAATTTATTTTATCTACCGAAGATAAAAGGGGTTTTAAATTATAGAACCAAAAGGAGAAGAACACTCGAAATTACATTTACAGGAGAATATCTGGAAAAGTTATTTTATCCGAATCTAAAAACAACGATTCCTTTATTGGCAGAGGCTATAGCAAACCATACGACTTATGTAATGTGGGAAAAAAGCAAAAGCATTACTCCAAAACTTACTATTTTAATCGAAGATATTTTGCAGTGTTCGTATTCTGGAGCAATCAAGAAAGCGTTTTTAGAATCAAAAATGGTAGAGATTCTTTCGTATTTATTTACGATTATTAATGAAGAAGAAAATCTGCCGGCTAATGTTGAATTAAGCGCCTGCGATTATGTAAAAATTCTGAAAGTTGAAAGTATCTTAAAAACCAGATTTAAAGAAAAACACACGCTTGCAAGTATCGCTGCGGAGGTTGGTCTGAATAATTTTAAAATTAAAAAATACTTTAAAATTGTATTTCATACAACGGTTTTTAATTATCTCACAGAGGTTAGAATGGAATACGCCAAACAATTAATACTAGAAAAAGACATGCCGATTTGTGTTGTTTCTGAGGAATTAGGATACAAAAATCCGCATCATTTTACAGTAGCTTTCAAAAAGACATTAGGCTATCTGCCAAGTAAATTGAAAAACTAAAAAGATTAATAAAAAAGGGACTAATTTATATTAGTCCCTTTTTTTGTTTTGTTTTCCTGAGATAAGTCGAAGTGCTTTGCGGGGACTTCGACTTATCTCAGCCTGACAATGCTTCGACTTTGTTTAGCCTGACAATTCAAATTATCTTAGAATTTATAAGCAAAACTAGCTACAACGTTTCTAGGTTTTTGAGGGTTTAAAGTAGACCAGCCACCATTGAAGTAATCTTTGTTTCCGATATTATTTACATTTAAAGCAACACGGAATTTATTCGAATTATAAAAAACAGATCCGTTGATTACAGTATAAGAAGGAAGTACAAATTTACCAGTTACGTTACTATCCAAAATGGCATTATCGCTGGCATAATTTCCTCCAAAACCTAATCCGAAACCTTCAAGAGTTCCGTACTCAAATTTGTACGTTGCCCAAAGATTTACCAAGTTTTTTGGTCCGGCCCAAAACGGTCTTTTTCCTTGATCTAACCAAACATTTCCTTCGTCTCCTTTTGTAATTTTACTGTCATTATAACTGTATCCGGCAATAATGCTCAAACCAGGAATTGGATTAGCATTCATATCAAATTCAAAACCTTTACTTCTTGCTTCACCGCCTTGTGCGCTGAACATTGGATTACTTGTTACCAAATTGGCCACGCTGATATCATAATAACTAATTGTTCCTGTAAGTTTATCAGAGAAAATATTAGCTTTAATTCCGGCTTCAAATTGATTGGCGTGTTCTGGTTCAAAAGTTTGAGATCCGATTAAGTTTCCGTCAGTATCATAAGTTGCGCCCGGAGCAATGTTTCTAAAACCATTCATATAATTAGCAAACAATGATAATTTGTCTAAAACAGGTTGATAGATTAAGCCGAATTTTGGAGAAAATGTCGTTTGCGTATATTCGTCGCCATCTGCATTTGCATCACCTTCTGTATCAAAATAATCTACTCTTAAACTTGCCATTGCTAATAAAGATGGCGTAATATTTAAGACATCAGAAGCATAAGCGCTATATGTTTTATCCTGCGGATTGTAATTTCCGGCTGGTTCATTAGCCAAAAGTCTGTCAACAGAAGTCTGAGTCAGGAAATTTGGAGCATCAGGATCAAGTTGTCTTACTTCGCCTTGAGCAGTAAGATTGTATAATAATCCGTATCCAGAACCACCGTACATTACATTTCTTTCAAAATAATCAAGACCGGCAACAACGCGATTACGCATATTGCCTAATTTAAAATCTCCGATAAAGTTTTGCTGAATATCTGTCGTAACGGTTTGAGACTGCTCTTTTGTAATCCAGAATCCAAAATCTTTATTTCCGTCTTCATTATCATAGATATAAGAATAGAAACCTTGAGATTTAGATGAACCTCTTGATAATACGGTTTGAGAAGTCCATTGGTCTGAAATTTTATAAATCATCTGACCCTGAAGACTAAATCTCGGATTTTTCATAGCCAAATCATTGCTGTTAAAAGAAAGATTTGTGTTATAATTTAATTCGGCTAAGTTGGCATATTGCAACAGAGCATCTCTTCCTAAAAACAACATAGAAGGCGTTGTTTTTTCTTCCTGCATAAATTCTGTATTGATAAGAAACGAAAGTTTATCGTTTACTTTATAGGATAGAGAAGGAGCTACAAAAAGCGAAGTACGAAATCCTGCATCCTGAAAACTGTTTTCTGTCTGGTATGCCGCATTTACTCTAAAAGCAATATTATCATTATCGTCCAAAGACGTATTTACATCTGCCGTAACTCTGTTAAGACCAAAACTTCCTGTAAGATAAGAAATCTCACCTCCAAAACCGTTGTAAGGTTTTTTGGTTACGGTATTAATAAGACCACCATAACTTACGACACTGCTTCCGAACAAAGTTCCGGAAGGGCCTTTAATTACTTCAATTCTTTCTACGTTTGCCGGATCAAGACTTCCGTTGGTAAGGCCAGGTAATCCGTTTACAACATTGGCCTGAGTTTCAAAACCACGTAAGCTGTAATAAGAACCACCATCGCCGCCACGACCTGTAGATTCCCATAATTTCTGAATTCCCGGTACATTTTTTAAAGCATCTTCATAATTTGTAATCGCTTGTTCTTTTAGTAATTCTGAAGAAACAATATTATAAACCTGAGGATTTTCAAGATTTTTTAAAGGCATTTTAGAAACATAAGTGCTTTGTTTCGGGAATTTTTTTCCTCTATTATTGGTAACAATTACTTCTTTTAATTGTTTGTCTGAAACAGTTAATTGTAAATTTAAAGTAGTGGTAGCATCTTGATTTACAATAATCTGTTGTACCAAAGTTTCGTAACCTGTCAGCGAAATTTCCAATGTATATGTGTCCGCTTTAACGCGGTTAAATTCAAAAGCTCCATCTTCGTTGGTTATAGCAGAATGTTTTGAATTTTTTAAAATTACATTTACTTCAGAAGCTGGTTCTCCGTCAGAAGTAGTTACCGATCCCTTTATTTTTCCTGAGTTTTGTTGTGCAAAAATGCTGCTGGTAAAAATTAAGAAAAAACAAATTGCGTATGCAAAATGCTGTAATCTTGGATTAAGATAATTCATGGTGTTTATTTTAATTAATTTCATTGTTGTTATTTAGAATAAATAAAAATAATTGCAAATGTAGAAATTAATATTATTTTAACAGTCACTATTTTTGAAAATTCCGTCGTAAAATTGTTAAATAATGGTGTGTAAAAAGCAAAAAAAAATCCTTATTCCGTTAAGAATAAGGATCAAAAAAAAACAAAAAAAATAGGGATTAAAATTTAATCGTCAAATTTACCGCAGCGTTAGAAGGTGTTTGGGCCATTCCGTAAGAGTCCCAATATTTTTTATTGTTTAAGTTGTTAAACTTAACACCAACTCTCCAATTTGGCTGATCGTAAAATACAGTCGCATTGTAAACAGAATAAGACGGGCTATAGAAACTTTCGTCTTCAAACTTATATTGTTTGTCTACATAATTTCCTCCAAAACCAAGTCCGAAATCTTTTAATACATTTTGGAATTTATAAGAAATCCAAAAATTCAATACGTTCTCTGGCGCACCGCTTGCTTTATTTCCTTCGATTGTTGCATCTGATGATTTTACAATACGATTGTCATTATAAGCATAACCTGCCATAATGTTTAAACCTGCTACAGGATTAGCAATTAATTCAAAATCAATTCCTTTACTTACTTGTTTACCATCCTGAATGCTAAAACCGTCTGTATCTGTTCTGGTCGCATTATCAATAGTAATGTTATAATAACTAATTGTTGTGCTTAATTTTTTATCAAAAGCTTCTACTTTTACACCGCCTTCGTACTGATTGGCGTAAATTGGTTTTAAAACTAATAAAGTTCCGTCAGGCTGATTTACCGGGCCAGAATTTTGAAAACCATTCATATAATTTCCAAATAAAGAAACCTGATCTTTTACCACCTGATAAACCAAACCTAATTTTGGGGATAAAGCCGTTTGGTTATAACCCTCTGTATCTGGCAGCCTTTTCTGTACAAAGTTATCCATACGAAGACTTAGCATAGCAGACAAACGATCTGTAAAATTAATTACGTCTGAAGCATAGATACTAAACGTTTGTTCGTCTGGAACGCCAAACATCATTTGAGACATTAACCCATCAGCTTGGCTTTTTCTAATCGGTTCAAAAGGCTGCGTTACATCAATAACATCAATATCGCCGGTGGTACCATAAGTAAAAGTTCCTTTTGTAAATCTGTAATTGGCACCCACTAATAATTTATGTTTGATGCTTCCTGTAGAAAATTCACCATTAATATTTTCTTGAATATTAGTAAACTGATTGGCAATTGGTCCAAAACGAGAAACTCTTCTTTTTACTTCAGTCGGTGAATTCCATAAAGTATAATATTGGTAACTATGATCTACATTTTCGTCTATGTAAGAGTAAAGCGTTGTAGATTTCCAATTGTCTGATAATTTATATTCTGCCTGAACAAAAACTTTAGCCGATGAGGTTTTAGCATCTAAATCATCATGAAATAAACTTTTCCTGTAATCAATCTGAAGATCAGTTGGGTTTGTAATTCCGGCAGCATACGAAATTCCGTAAGTCGGACGCGTATTATTTGTATTGTAAATTTCGGTATCTAAAGTAAAAGTTAATCGGTCTGATGCTTTGTAAAGAAGGCTTGGCGCAACTAAGAATGTTTTATTAAAACCATAATCTAAGAAACTTTTCTCTGTGTTTGCAGAAGCATTTAATCTAAATAGTACTTTATTATCTGCAGTAAGCGGCGTATTAATATCAACAGCAATACGGTTTAATCCAAAACTGCCGCCAGTATATGATATTTCGGTTTTTTTGGCTTCAAAAGGTTTTTTGGTAACCAAGTTTACAACACCACCAAAAGAAGAAACAGAAGATCCGAATAAAGTTCCGGAAGGTCCTTTTAATACTTCGATACGTTCTGCATTATCAATAGAAATAGAACTTCTTCCCGTCATGTTTTCCATTCCGTTTCTGGCATTAACTCCCGTACTGAAACCTCTAAATGAAATTTCAAGTCCGCCCGAAGGATAAATTTTAGTAGTTACACCAGGAGAATTCTGAACTGCATTTCTAATATCGACCACAATTTGTTCTTTAAGAAGTTCTTTGCTTACAACATTATAAACCTGAGGATTTTCCAGATTAGTCAAAGGCATTCTCGCCGCGTAATCTGTTTTTTTGTTGATCATTTTATTGTTGTTGATGATCACTTCCTGAAGTTCTTTATTCGAAACTTTTAATTGCAGATTAAGTGAAGTTGTTTCATTTTCTGTAACCGTTACTTCTTGTTCCAAAGTTTCGTAACCCATTAGTGAAACCTGCAGCGTATAAGAAGAAGCTTTTACTTTACTAAATTCAAAAGCACCATATTCGTTGGCAGTTGTGCCATATTTTGAATTTTTAAGGATTACGTTTACGTCAGAAGCTGGTTTTCCGTCAGACGTTGTAATTGTTCCTTTTATTTTTCCGTTGTTTTGTTGACCAAACATTGTAAAGACAGTAAGAAGCATACTGGCTAAAAACAAATACTTTGGATTTTTTAAGGTTTTAAATTTCATGGGTTTTTAATTGGCTTAGATATTATTAAATTGTTCTTTCGAGTGTATTATTATTTAGACTTAATAAAAACAGTGCAAATATAAATTTTAATATTGCTTTAACAATTAATTTTTCATGCAATTTTTAATATTATTTTAATGTTGTATTTTTTTTAAAATGTTAAATGCACATTTAAAGAACGTTCTTTGCCTATTTGGGCTTACTTACCGCTCAAAATGTCTTACTTTTGCAGTCGTAAACTGAAACACACTTCATGATTTTACCTTTCTTTAAAAAAATTCAAAATACACCCCGAGGATTTCGTATCGCTAATACTGTATTTTTCTTCCTTTCCGGATTTGGATATTCTTCTTGGGTATCGCGAATTCCGCACATACAAGCCCAATTACATTTATCCGAAGCCCAATTTGGAGCCGTTTTATTTGCTTTTCCGATTGGTTTAATGCTTACAATGCCCTTTACAGGAAAATTATTAAACAAATACAGCAGCCGTTACATTATGTTATTAGGTGCCATTATGTTTAATATTGTACTCTCTTTGCCTGGTTTAGTTGCTTTTGTCTGGCAGTTGGTTATCGTATTGTTGATCTTTGGAGCTTCTCGAAATATTTTCAATTTATCCATTAATGCACAATCTCTCGAAGTTCAAAAATTATATCCAAAATCAATTATTACACGTTTTCACGCCGTTTGGAGTATTGCCGTTTTTTCGGGAGCAGGTTTAGGGTATGTAATGGTAACACAAAATATTGCACCATCCTATCACTTGTTGGGAGTAAGCGTTTTTATGATGGCGCTTACGTTTTGTTTTTATCCAATGAGTATTCATAACGAGCCAGTTCCGGTAAAAAAGAAGTTCTTCTCAATGCCAGAAAAAAACCTGATCAAATTTGCTCTGATTTGTTTTGTATCAATGGCTTGCGAAAATACCATGTACGACTGGAGCGGTATTTATTTTGAAAATATATTAAAAGCTTCTCCAAAATTAACCAGTGCAGCATTTGTCTTTTTCGCCACGGCGGTAACTTTGGGCCGTATATTTGGAGATTATGGTGTAATGAAATTTGGCACGAAAAAAATCCTTCTTTACAGCGGCATTTTGATTACGATAGGTTTCGGAATCTGTTTTATTTTACCTTATGCTTATCCAACAATTTTTGGTTATGTTTTAATCGGATTTGGAGTTTCTTGTGTGGTGCCGCTAGTATTTAGCATCGCCGGAAGATCATCAAAATTAAGCAGCGGTTCTGCCTTAACTTCTATATCTACAATTGGTTATCTCGGATTTTTATTAGTACCGCCAATGGTGGGTTTTATCTCCGAATACCTAAGCATGAAATGGGCTTTTCTGGTAATGGCCGTTTTAGGTATTCTTATGATCTTTATGGTCAATAAGATAGGGGAAAATGAGTAGCTTTTTAGCTAAGGTTCTGAGATGCTGAGGTTCTAAGTTTTATTTTGCATAGCTTTGTGCTAGTGCGAGTGTCCAGCTCGTAGATGCATAGATATTAAAAATCTTTAAAATTTTTTCTTTGCGTCTCTGCGACTTTTCGAGATTAAAAAAAGATGAAGCAATCTGATTTACTTTTTATTGTTTAAGGTATAAATATGTAAACTTTTTTCAGTACGAGACAAGATTCCGTTCACGAGCGGGACGCTCGCGCTAGCGATTGGAAGTCGCAAAGTTTGTAAAGTTTTCTTCGCGGCTTCGCGACTTTGCGAGATTAATATAATTTTATTTTCCTTTGAACCTTTGAAGCTTTGAACCTTTGCCCCTTAAAGAATCACTTTTTAGTCATTACAAACTTTTCTGTAGTCACTTTTCCATCCATTTTTCCAGAAATTTCAGCTGTCAAAGTATTATTTGCACCTTTTGTATAAGTGATTTTTTGCGGATAATCGTGTTTTGAATTTTCAAAAACCAATTGTTTATCGTTTGAAATTGTAGACGGAAATTCAACCGGTTTGTCGTCATTTTGACCTTTTACAGTTGCTTTATACGTTAATGTTTCGCCCAATTGAGCCAAAATAATACTTTCAAAATGCAAAGTATCTTTTCCTTTTATAAAGTAAGAAGCAGCGCTAAAAGTACTGTCATTCAGTTTCTGCCAATTTTCTATAAGTAATCCGTCTGGTGATTTATTTTCCCAATTTCCGATAAGCCAATCTGCTTTTTTGATTCTGTCTTTTTCTACAGTTTCTTTTTTCTGACAGGAAACAAAAGCAATTAAAAGCGCTAAAAGAGTAATTTTCTGAAACATATATTTTGAATTTTTTGATGTTGTATTGAGGTACTAAAGTATGAAAAATTTTGTTTGCCACGAATTGCACGAATATTCACGAATTTGTTTCACGCAGATTTAAATAGATTTAAGCAGATCAAGCAGATTTCTTTAATATAAAAATCAAATAAATCTGCTTGAATCTGCAGAATCTGCGTGAAACAAAAAATCATTTTAATCCTTTAAATCTGTGGCAAAAAACAATACTTAAATACTAGCACTCAAAATAGAATAAACCAATTCCTTAGTAGGTTTTTGATCTTTTAATTTCGCTCTTACATCATCAAAAGTAACTTTAAAATTACATCCTAATTTATAATCGCCGCAACCGTAAGCCGTTTTGCCTTTTAGAATTGTACCTTTTTTACATTTCGGACAAGTTAAAGAATCCGATGCCGATGTTTCTTGTGTTTTTTTCTTTGGTTCAGTCTTTTTCGATTCTAATTTTAGTTTGTAATTCTCTTCAAAACGAATCAAACCTTCAACAGTTCCGGTTTCGGTTTTAAAACCTTTTATATTTACAGTCGAACCTTTTTGAAGCAATCTTAAATATTGGCTTTCCGTAATTTTTTTGTCTGAAAAAATAAAAGGAAGTACAAAATCGCATCCCGATTTATATTCAGAACAACCGTAAGCAGACTTTCCTTGTATTAAATTTCCTTTTTGACATTTTGGACACGTTTCTGCCAAAATTCCAGAAGTTTTCTTTTTCTCTGCTTTTACAACAGGTTGCTGCATCGTTGCCGCATGCGAAATATTAGCGTGTTTGGTTTCCATGCGGACTTCATAAACCAAAGCTTCCACCATACGTTTCATGTTTGTTATGAATGCACTGGCGGTAAAAGTTCCTTTTTCAATATCTTTCAACTGTTTTTCCCAGGAACCGGTAAGTTCTGCCGATTTTACCAATTCGTTCTGAATCGTATCAATAAGCTGAATCCCCGTCAATGTCGGTAAAACCTGCTTTTTGTTTCGAACAATATACTGACGTTTAAAAAGCGTTTCTATAATATTCGCGCGCGTAGACGGACGCCCGATTCCGTTTTCTTTCATCAATTCACGTAAATCTTCATCATCAACTTGTTTGCCTGCGGTTTCCATAGCGCGCAGTAAAGTTGCCTCGGTAAATTGATTCGGTGGTTTGGTTTCTTTTTGAAGAAATGAAGGTTCGTGTGGCCCTTTTTCGCCGACTACAAAAGTCGGAAGCAAATCGGCTTCTTTTTCTTTGGCGTTTGGATCTTCAAATACAACGCGGAAACCTTTCTTTAAAATTTCTTTTCCTGTGGCTTTAAAAGTTACATCGGCCGCTTTTCCGATTACTGTAGTATTGGCAACGAGACAATCATCATAAAAAACAGCAATAAAACGTTTGGTAATAATATCATAAACCTGCTGCTGATTGTAAGCCAGATTGTTTTGTACGCCAGTCGGAATAATCGCGTGGTGATCCGTAACTTTTTTATCGTTAAAAACCTTTGGTGATTTCTTTATTTTTTTGGCTAAAATAGGCTGTGTTAATTCGGCATAATTGGTTAGATTTTGCAGAATTCCTGTTACTTTCGGGTAAATATCATTGGGTAAAAAAGTCGTATCAACTCTTGGATACGTGATTACTTTTTGTTCGTAAAGTGTCTGCGCAATCTTAAGCGTTTCGTCTGCCGAAAATCCAAATTTCTGGTTGCAATACACTTGTAAACCTGTTAAATCAAAAAGCTTTGGTGCGTATTCGTTTCCGTTTTTTTTGTCGATCGAAACAATTTCAAAATCACTTTCTTTAACTTTTTCAGCCAGAATTTCCCCGTCTTCTTTTTTCAGAAAACGACCGTCTTCATAACTAAAAAGTACTTCACGGTATAAAGTCTGCAATTCCCAATACGGCTGCGGTTTAAAATTTTCGATTTCTTTAAATCGGTCTACAACCATTGCCAAAGTTGGCGTTTGCACACGTCCGATAGACAAAACTTGTTTGTAACCGCCATGTTTTACGGTGTACAAGCGTGTGGCATTCATTCCGAGAAGCCAATCGCCAATCGCTCTCGAAAATCCGGCGTAATATAAATTATCGTAATTGGCGGAAGGTTTTAAGTTTTCGAAACCTTCTTTTATCGCTTCTGTAGTAAGCGACGAAATCCATAAACGCTGAATTTCACCTTTATAATTGGCTTCGTTCATGACCCAGCGCTGAATCAATTCTCCTTCTTGCCCGGCATCCCCGCAGTTTATCACGACTTCGGCTTTGTCGAAAAGACTTTTTATAATTTTAAACTGTTTTTCGATTCCCGCATTCTGAACGACTTTGGTTTCGAATTTTTCCGGAAGCATGGGCAGATTGTTCAAATCCCAGCTTTTCCAGTGTGGTTTATAATCGTTGGGTTCTTTTAAGGTACATAAATGCCCAAAAGTGTAAGTCACAGCATAACCGTTGCCTTCGTAATAGCCATCGTGTTTAGTATTGGCACCCAAAACGGATGCGATTTCACGTGCTACACTTGGTTTCTCGGCAATACAGACCTTCATTTTCTCTTTCTTGATTAGTAAGCGAAATTAAGGATTTTCTAGGAAAGGGGCAAAGGTTCTTAGGGACAAAGGGACAAGGTTGTTAAGAACAAAAAGGCAAAGTGAATTATTACTAATTAAATATATCAAAATATCCCAGTAAGCTTCCAATCGAAAGAAAAATAAAAACCAAACCAACGATACCCATTAATACCATTCCACAACCTACAGAATTGTGTTTTAAAATAAATTTTTCAGGGTTTTCTGAATCGTAAATTATTTTAATGTTCTTGTCAATTCTTTCTTTATAAGATTGAAATTTATCTAAGTCTGTTGAAGTATGCAAAAAAGGTTTGCCGGCAAGGTTTTGCCCGTCAGCGGTTTCAAACTCGATAATTGGAGTTTTGTAACCTTCATTATCTGATTCATAGGAAACAATTTTTCCAACACTTTCAATTCCGCTTTTTTTAATTTTATTTAAGAATAAAATACTACTTAATAGAAAATATAAGGCTACAGTTCCGAGAATTAAGAAACAAACTGCAGGCTTGTAAAACATAAAGAAAACAAATGGAATAAAGATAATTATACCATGATTTTTATTTAATTCCATTCTGATGTCGGTTTGTTTTTTATTTGTTTTTTATCTTTATTTCAATATTCTCCATCCGATTCAAAAAATCAAGTTCAGCAAGAATAATATTTACTTGCAATTGCGTTTGTTTTTGCGTTTGTTCGATATTTTCCTGGTGCTTTTTTGGGTCAATAACAATCGGATCATAATAGGCCTGACATTCCATATTTGATCCGTGCATTGGGTAATTTTCTGGAATTTCTTGTTTGTAATCCGGCAGATTCCAAAACTTTTTATTGTAAATTGTTTGGTATAATTTAGTTTTGTCGACTTCAATTTCGACTTTTAAATTTTTGTTTCTATCAAAGTAGTTTTTAATTCTGGAATCAAAATCTATCAAACAGTCTTTATTATAGTCAAACAATTTTAAAGAATGCAAAAGACTAATTCTAAAATTATCAAAGTTTTCCTCTGGCTGAATTTTTATTTTTTTGATATCCATAAAGGTTTGCTTCAATTTGTGATCAAGAAATTGAGATTAGATGCGTGACTTTCGCTGTGCGAAGTCTCCCGACTTCGTACCCGCTCCAATATTCCGTTACAACTTTCTAGCTTTAATATTGATTGTATTTTGTAAAATTATTTAAATTTAATATATCAACCGTAGGGATATCAGCTTTTTCAATTTTTATTAATCCAATATCTGAAACATAATTACTAGCGCTTGAATATATATAGTGTGACGCTTTTTCGACAATTCCTGCACGAACAGGATTAAGATGAATATAATCTAATTTTGACCACATAAATTTATTGCTGTAAATTTCTTCGGGATGATTGCCATATTGCCAAAATTGATAGTTTTTGTTTCTCGAATGTGTTTCTGTTGCAAGTTTAAAACGTTCTAACATCCATTCTCTTCTGCTTTCAGGCTCAGATTTTATTTTTTCTAAAATTTTTGAAGCAGTAAATTTTTTAAAATCACGAAGTAAATCTGATAATTCACCTTTTTCAGATTGTACAATCATATGAATATGATTGCTCATAATCACATAGCCATATAAAAGCATTGATTTATTTTGAATGCAAAAATTTAAAGACTCAATAACTACATCTTTGTAATTCTTTCTTGTAAATACGTCAACCCAATCTACAACGGTTGCTGTTATAAAATGTGGTAAAGTATTATTTCTTATTTGATATCCGCCTTGCATATTTTTTTGTTCGAATATAGTAAAAATTCTTACAAATTATTATAAGCATTGTAGAATATTGGAACGGGTACGAAGTCGGGAGACTTCGCACAGCGATTGCGATATTTAAAACACTTTGTAGAGTTAAGTGTTTTCCATGTTACAAACCTGACAGGTTTTAAAAACCTGTCAGGTTTAACCTCAAAGAATTTTATACAATTCATCCAACAATTCCATTTCATCATTTGGCAGAAGCTGTACGGCGATTTCGAGTAAAAGCATGGCATCAATAGCGGTTTGAGATTTTTCATCTTTTAGAATTGCAATGCTAGTCCTGAGCAGAGAAAAAATCGATTGCATTAATTCATTATAAGATGTTATGTTTACGTCGGTTTTAAGCAAATTATGATTTTTAAGATTGGGTTTTAACTTTGTGAAATAATTGATATTGGTTGCAAATTTTAAAAAATCATTTATTGGTTCTTCTAGTTTTTCTGTCATGGCTTGTAGTTTTAGAATTAATGTAATATTTGTTGTTTTAACAATGTCACGCAAATATAAGAAAATTCGACTTATAAGTCGAATTTGTTTTTAAAATTGATGAGGTTACTTCTTTTTCTTTGTTTTATGAAGGCGATTGATAAATTAGAAGCAGAAGTAGTCGATAGGATTTATAAACTTTTCCTAGATAAATACGCAGGAAACAAAAGCAGTTTTGCTAAAGCAAGTAACTGCTCTGAAACTACTATACGAAGAATTCTAAGAAATGAACAAGGTATTACTATAAATCTTCTAGTTAGAATGGCAGATGCACTTGATACAACTTCAAGTGAACTTTTGAAAGATTTGCATCTTAAAAATGAGGAATAAATATATTGTTTGATAAAGTTGTAGAACTTTATAAACGTTTGGTTCAGGCTGAAAAAGATAAGGTTGAATATTTTGGAGAAATTTTTGGGAGGGAAGTAAGAGTTTTTCTCTTTTTTGATATAAAGGAAATACGCAAAAGTTTTAAGGCTTTTGCGTATTTTTTTGTTTTTTAATTTAAAATAAAATCAAGTAAATTGTCTATAAAAATTTTAAGCCAGTTTTTCTTTTTTGTTGTCATAACTCTTTTCAGAATGAGGTTTTATGCGTTTTTTCGATTCAGAATGCATCGCTGTGCGAAGTCTCCCGACTTCGTACGCGCAACTATAATCCGTTTCAATTTTCAATTCAAACAAATTATTGAAAAATATTTAGAAGTGTTTAATTTATTAAAAATTTGATTTGCGTTGTTGAATATTGGAACGGGTAACGAAAGTCAGGAAACTTCGCACAGCGATCGTAGTAATTATAAAAAGATGCTTCGTAGAGCGGATTTATAACAGATCAAATTTCTTTTTAATATCGATATCTGAAAAATTGAGCTCAACGTATTTTACAAAGTCAGAATTAGTGCTTTTTCCGTTTAAAGACCAAATTCTTGTAGGGCTTGCATTTGTAATTAATTCCAAAATTCCTTCTTTGGTTGCAAGTTTTGAAACCCAAGGAATAATTTTATCATCAATAAATTTTACGATAGCATCAAACTTTTCTTTGTCAATTCCATAAACGTTGCAGTAGTTGTTTTCAATTATTTGTGACTCAGTACTATATTCGTCAATGCGTTCCAATTCGTCTCCAAATATTTGCTTTACTAATATTTGTTTTGGGTTGTCGGTATATTTATGATAGAAAATACCGGTATGCCCAAATAAGTACCCTTTTATATTGCTCGTTTTAGCCACCTGTTTGGAGTAGAAATCTGGTAAAATTTCAAACGAAACCGAGTTGCCTGGTGTATTTCTTTTGCTCGACCAAAATGAAATTACAAGTTTTATATCGCCTTTTTCAAATGTTAGTTTTGGTCGTGAACGCGAATATTTAAATCCTTTTTCTTCATAATGTTTACCAAGTTCATCACACACAGCTTGAAATATTTCCTGACATTTAGTGCGTTTTGTATATTCTAATAATGTCTTATTATCTGTCCAATCCATATTTTTATCACTTTGTTTGCTTTTTTAATTTCTAAGGATAAAGTGTTGACCTTTCTTGCAAATATAGAGAAAAGGATTAAAGGATAATGTGTTAGGGTCTGGTGGCAGGGGAATTATTTGCAAAGTAAAGTATCAAATTCTATATGAAGTTGCGTCGCGCTAGAGTGGGCAACAATTGCATCGCTGTGCGAAGTCTCCCGACTTCGTACCCGCAACTATAATCCGTTTCAATTTTCAATTCAAACAAATTATTGAAAAATATTTATAAGTGTTTAATTTATTAAAAATTTGATTTGCGTTGTCGAATATTGGAACGGGTACGAAGTCGGGAGACTTTGCACAGCGATCGTGATGATGACTAAGAAAACACTTCGTAGAGCGGGGGAATGTCTGCGCGATTCTGACTATTTGATATCCAAGATTTTTTATACTATTTCAATCTCATCAAATTTATATAATACAAAAGGTACAAAACCTTGATCTTCATCTTCTTCAACTTTAACATGATCTAAATCAATTGCAACTATTTGATTTAATTTTAGTTTTACTGAATCTTCTATTCGAAAATAGTGTTTATTTATTTCTTCGGAATATTTAGGTAAATCATTATAAACCCAATAATCAGCTTTAAACATCGCATACTCTATATCAGCATTACATTCTATTGATATTGGTACAAATGCTTCTTCTCCAATAATTTTTATTTCGGTAAAATTAATTTCTAATTTTGGATCAGTCATATAATGAATTATTGCTGAATTATCATCTGATTTTAATTTGTCATCATAAAACTCTAAATAGTTAATATCATTAATAAATTCAGCAACCTCTTCTTCAATTTCAGTTTTAAATTTGTTTAAATATCTATTAATGAAGTCTAGTTTTTTCTCATTATCAATTAATTTGTCATAAGTTTCTAAGACTTTTTTAAATATTTTATCTTCATACAAATTTTTGAAATTTAAATAAACAGTTGTATTTGGTATCGAGTTTTCAATAGATTCTTTAAATTTTATATCATTTGTTACAATGTATAATTTTTCTTTTTTACTAATTTTTTTTATTGTCTGATATATAAATGCATCTGGAATATCATTACGATTTTTTAAAGATGAAAAAGGTTTGTTACCTAAAAAATAATCTTCGAAAACGGGCTCAGAATCATCTTTGTCAAATTTGTGTAATATAGAATTTGAGGTTTTGATAAAATTACTCCATTGATTTGAAACTGAAATAGCAATCTTATTTTCTAGGATTGATAACTGATTAATAACAGTTTCAGAATCACTTATTTCGTTTCTACCTAGTCCCAATCTTGGCAACGAATTTAAAGCTGACATAGCTTCTTGAACTTTTTGAGTAGATTCCGATATACTTGAAGAAGTACATTCTTTAAAAACAAACCAAGGAATATGATTGATTATCAGTTTTCTATCTCCTAAATCTTTTATTAAAGACAAGTCTTTTTTATTAAAATTTCTATCTTTTTTATATTCAGTACTATCTATAAGTATCTTCATAAAATTTCTAGTTTTAGTTGTTAAGATGGGGTCTAATTAAGAGTTTTTAGTTAAAATTGAAACTTGCTTATAGCGATTCATGACAATAAATCACAAACCTAATGCCCCGGATTTGTAATCTATGCCTACAAAGATAGACTCTATTAGAAAGAAGTTATTATTTACTTTTCTTTATTTTTTTTATTTGATATTTACTTATTATTGCGGTGACAGATTATAAATTCACGCTATTAGTACGGACAATATCTACGTTAACGGGTCTATTTAATTACACAACGTTTTATAAATTTTAATTTTATTGTTTTTTATCTATATTTGCACAAAGCTTAGTAAATTTCTATAAGTTTGGTACTATTGTATCATTTTTAAAGAAGGTGCTTAATGGTACCATTTTTTGGTTTATAAGACTTATATGTTGCAAAATTTAAACTTATATGAACACATATGCACCAAGCTAGGCTTTTTTCAAACTACAGCTTTTAAAAACTACTTTTCTTGAAATTTTTTGGGAAAGTACATTTTCTTTCTTCCATTCAATTGGATAAGCAATTTCTTCAATAAGTTTTATCACAATTTCATATTTATCGTCATTTAAATTATTTTTTATGTTTTCATATCTTAATATATGTTCATAAAAATGAATAAAATTCTCTTTGTGTTTGTGTTTTTTAAAAGAAATTATCCAATGTCTATCTGGCTGGAGAAGTAATAATTGTTTGAGATATGGAATTATAGTTAGAGAGTCCTTTTTATAATTTTTTAATCTACTTTTTCGAAACATATGTTTCCAACCGTAATTGGTGAATTCGATATTCCCAAAAAGAGGATTCAAAACTTTTTTATTTTTTCTATATAATTGCTTGGTGTATTTTCTATATTCAGAAATATTGTTTAAAAGATTATTTTTAAAGTTTAATATTAGTCCTCTAGAGTTGAATTTATTGAAGGCTATATTTTTGTTTATACATCTTGCAATTTCAAATTTTGTTGCAGGTGTAAGTATATGGTTTTTGCCTAGCTCAGCTTTTTTTGAGATGGTATTATAGTGGATATATGCCCAATAGTTTTCTTTTGTAACATGATCATACCAAATTAAACAAATGTTATTTAATGATTCTTTGACTTCTCGAATTCCTCTTTTATAAATTTTAATAAATTTAGTATTGGCCTTGCCATATGACTTCCCAGATTTTACTTGTGTAAGAAGAAATGTTCTTTGGCCACTATTCCAAGGATGATCAAAAGAGAGCAATAAATCTATTTTTGAATTATCTTCATTTCTACTGCCCCAACGAACCTCTCCGCTAAAGGCTTGTACTAGATTTGCGGCTGAAATTACCTCGCAATCGTTTCCATTTTGAGAACTCAAATTTTGAGTAAATAGAATTTCACTATTTATATTATTTTCTAAAAATATTGATTTCATAAAATTAAAATAATTTTATATTAGTAATTCACGTCAATAAAAATTTTAAGAAGTATTTCGTTCTTTGTTTCTTCAAATATATAAATAAACTAAAAAAGCATTAAAAATAATTCTCAAATCTAATTCCTTTCAATTTCAATACTTTTGCGGAAATCATAAAAAGCCTATTAAACCAAAATGCCTAGCCTGATAAAAGTGAAAATCCTTTTGTGCAGGGGTTCGGCACAAAAGATTGTAACGGATAACAGAAAACAGCTCCAAATAAAAACCATAATTCCACAAAATTTCATCCAAAACCATCACCCAAAAAACATAAACCCACAAACAATCAACAATAAAGAAAAATTTCGTAATTTTGCACTCCAAATAAAAGGGATTATACAATGTTAGATAAACTTCAATATGTAAAGCAGCGTTTTGACGAGATTTCGGATTTGATTATTCAGCCCGATGTTATTGCAGATCAAAAGCGTTATGTGCAGCTTAACCAAGAGTATAAAAGTATTAAAGCTCTGGTTGACAAAAGAGAAGAATACATTCTTGTTCTTGCAAACATTGACGAGGCAAACGAAATTATTGCCGACGGAAGTGATGCAGATATGACCGAAATGGCAAAAATGCAATTAGACGAAGCTAAAGAGCGTTTGCCACAACTTGAGGAAGAAATCAAATTTATGTTGATTCCAAAAGATCCTGAAGATGCTAAAAATGTTATGGTGGAGATTCGCGCGGGAACGGGTGGAGACGAAGCGAGTATTTTTGCAGGAGATTTGTATAGAATGTACACCAAATATTGCGAAAACCGCGGTTGGAGAGCTTCGGTTGTAGATATGAACGAAGGAACTTCTGGTGGTTTTAAAGAGGTTATTTTTGAAGTTACCGGAGAGGATGTTTACGGAACTTTAAAATTTGAAGCTGGAGTTCACCGTGTACAACGTGTTCCGCAGACAGAAACTCAAGGACGTGTACATACATCTGCAGCGACTGTTATGGTTTTACCAGAAGCAGAAGAGTTTGATGTACAGATTGATATGAATGACGTTCGTGTTGATTTCTTCTGTTCGTCTGGACCTGGAGGACAATCTGTAAATACTACGAAATCTGCTGTACGTTTAACGCACATTCCGACAGGATTGGTGGCGCAGTGTCAGGATCAGAAATCACAGCATAAAAATAAAGATAAAGCGTTAACGGTTTTACGTTCTCGTTTGTACGAACAAGAATTGGCTAAGAAAGAAGCTGAAGATGCGTCTAAACGTACTTCTCAGGTAAGTTCTGGTGACCGTTCTGCTAAGATTCGTACTTACAACTACGCACAAGGTCGTGTAACAGATCACAGAGTTGGTCTTACGCTGTACGATCTTGGAAATATCATGAATGGTGACATTCAGAAAATTGTTGCCGAATTACAGCTGGTAAACAATATGGAGAAATTGAAGGAAGCGTCAGAGGTATTCTAATCTGAGGTACTAAGTTTGTAAGTTTGTAAGTTGCTAAGCTTTTAACCTTGACGATATAAAAAAGCCGAACAAAGTTCGGCTTTTTTATTGCTTGAAAATAGATATTCACAAAATAGAAACCTTAGTGCCTCAGAAGCTTAGTTCCTTAGTTCCTTAGTTCCTTTAACGTAGTTTCTCACGTCTCAAGACTATCAATTAAGTATTTTCTTAGACTTTATAAATATTTAAAAATAAGCGAATTATAATATAGAAAAAACCTTTCCACCTTAGTATCTTAGAACCTTTCAAACTAAAAAAAGACCAACCAACCAATTATTTTATGAAAAGAACTTTACTATTTTGCTGCTTTTTAGGCGGCTTTTTTTATGCCAACAGTCAATCGTATTTTGGATTTCGGGACGACAATTATGCCGGAATTCAGAGTGTATTATTTAATCCATCAAGCGTTGTAGATTCAAAGTACAGAGCCGATGTCACTATTTCTTCCATTAGTGCCACAGGACAAAATGATTTGTACGGCGTTAATTTTTTTGAATCTTTAAGCAGTGATTACGATTTTGATAAGGAATCAAATAAACACATTAAAGCCAATAACAACGGAAATTTTGCTGTAGATATTTTAGGCCCTTCGTTTATGCTTAATATTACGCCTGCGCATAGTATTGCTGTTTTTACGCGAGTACGAAGTGTAACCAATATGGTAAACGTAAACGGAGAATTATTTGATCAGGTAAACAAAGACATAGATGTGTCTAATAGTTTTATGATTTCGGGCGGAAATCCTAACGGAGCGACTAATTCGTGGGCAGAAATTGGCGCAAGCTACGGAACGGTATTATTAGACCGTGACGATCATTTTTTAAAAGGCGGGATTTCTGTAAAATATTTAATGTCGGGTGTAAACGGATATATCAGCGGTAATAACATAAGTGTAGCTTTTAATAAAAACAATGTTAATCCGGCTTTGAGTGAGTATTATTCTACAGGAACTTTAACCACAGCAGCAAGTTATGATTATGAAAACGGGAAAGATCCAAAATTTGATACGGGTTCTGCAGGCGTAGGCGTAGATTTGGGTTTTACGTATGAATATCGTACCAACTGCCATACTTGTATAGGAAACAGATATAAAATTAAATTTGCTGCTTCTGTTACTGATATCGGTAAAATTAATTACAAAGATGCCATACAAAATACCTATAACTTAAACGGACGCGTTACTCAGGCTGATATTGATGATGCAGATGATATCTTCGAGTTTTTTGATAAAAACTACACCAAAACTGCTTCAAAGAAAGGGGCAGAGGTAAGTTTGCCAACCGCTTTTCATGCCAACTTTGACTGGAATATCGATAATAAATTCTACCTGAATTTAAGCAGTGATTTAGGATTGGTAAATGCCGAAAAAGTAAATGCAGCAATACTTCCAAATTCAGTTTCGCTTACACCAAGATATGAAACAAGACAATTCAGTTTTTATGTTCCCATAACTTATATGCAATACAGCGGTACGCAGATAGGAGCGGGTTTTAGAGCTGGTCCGTTGTTTGTTGGTTCTGGTACGATTGTTACGAATTTCTTATCGAATAATTCAAAAGCTTTTAATGTTTATATGGGTTTGAAAATTCCGATATATCAGAATTTTAATTAGAGGTACAAAGGTTCAGAGGCACAAAGGTTCAAAGGTTTTTAGGGTCTAAGGTACGAAAGCTTCTAAGGTTTATTTTGCTTATATGCAAAAAGAATCTTAGTACCTCAGAACCTTTGACCCTTTGTAGCTTTAAAAAAAAAAGACTATTTCACAATCGCGAAATAGTCTTTTTCATTTTTAAAAAGAGAGCTAGAACCTTTGCACCTATGTGCCTCTGAACCTTTGTCCCTCTAAAAAAAATATGTATAGTGAATGGTCTTTTCTCTACCAACCGTTTTTCCAGAACGTATGATAGAAGTTAGATTCCTAGAAATACTCTCGTAAATTCAAAACATTTATATAGGTTAGAGTAGATGGTCACACCATTTTTTATAATTATTGTATTTAACTTTTCCATGATAATAGGTATTTAAGTTAGACAATTACTCTTGCGATGATTCGTAGTGAGATGATTCTTCATCTTTTGAAGATTCATGTGGTTTAGAAACTAATTTGGTAACAGCGAGCTGTAAAACAGATCCTAGAATGCCTTTAAAGACAGAGTCGCTTTTCCCGACTATAAATCTTTTGGCGAGATATCCAATTCCGATGCTCATTGCCGATTGTGCCAGGTTACTTTTAAATCCAACAGTTTCGTTGATTTCTTCAACCGTATGGCGGATAAGATTTAGAGGTTTCAAATTTTCTTTGATATCATCGATCTCATCTTTTATTGCGCACCATTCTTCGTCCTGTCGATTTTCTAGTAACTGAATCCTCTGATTTAAGGTATTAATGTCATAAATAGTTCCCATAAGAGTCTTTTTAATATTTAAATCAGTTTTTAGTTTCTTCTTTTAAAATACTGGAAACAATCATGTTACCAATAGGAGTTTTAATTAATTTATGCTGTGTTTTGTGCATAACCACGGCTACAATTAAGTAGAAAAGTGCCATGGCAAAAAAACCGTAATAGTATTCTCCAAGCAATTTACCAAGCCATAAACTAATCCCTATATTAAGGAACAAGGTAAAAAATGCAACAACAGCGCCAACCGCAATTCTTGATGTTACTGTAGACAGTGCATCGGCAGCAGCTGCTATAGTTTTAAGTTTAATTAATTCTAAACTTGTTTTAGTATAGTCTTCTGCCTTTTCATAAAGATTAAGATTCTCAGGTGTTGTTGCATTTGATTCCATGATATAGGGTTTTATGGTTTGAAAAATTCACTTTTTAGTAGTTCGTTTTTACCGTTTTTGCTTCGTCTTTAATAGCATTAAAGTCTTCTTTAGCAGCATTGAATTTTGATTTTCCTTCTTCGATAATTTCTTTACCGTTTGAAGTAATAGTGCTCAAAATTTCATCTACTTTTCCTTTTAGATTATCTTTGTAATCTTTAGATTTATCAGAGATTTTTTTTCTTGTATTTGCTCCTTTGTCTGGTGCAAACAAAACTCCTAAAAATGCTCCCGCCGCTGCGGCTCCTAAAATTCCTAATACTGTTGTGCTAGTTTTCATAATAATTGATTTAATGGATTAATATTTAATAATTTGTTGATTTAAATTTCGCGACCTTTGATAAGTCTAAATAGAACTGCAATAATTGCAATAACTAATAATATGTGGATAATGCTTCCAAAGCTGTAAACAAAGAACCCTAGAGCCCAAAGTATAACCAAAATAACTGCGATTGTGTATAATAAGTTTGACATGGTTTTTATTTTTATATGGTTTATAATTAATTACGTATTTCTTAATTTAATTTATACGATAAGTATAAAGTCAAATTGCTGTTTTTTGCGTCTGGAACTGTATAAGTAGTTCCTAAAACTGTTCTTTCTTTACCAACTGTTGTAAGACCATAGTTATAACGTAATCCAATGCTGATTGGGTTAAAATCTACACCAACACCTGCAGCTATACCAGCGTCAAATTTGTTAAAATTGTCGGTGTCAATATCTTCGTTAACATCTGTAGCTCCGTCTCCTGTTACTTTAGAACTTACTAAATAAGAAGCATAACCACCAGCGTGAATATTAAAGTTTTTGGTAACGTTTACTCTTACTAATAAAGGAAGTTCGATATAGTTTAATCTAAATTTTACGTCTCCATTCGCAAAAGCATTATCGTACTCTAATTTGGCACCCTTTGTAGTAAATAAAAGCTCTGGCTGAATTGCAACAAAATCTGAAATAGGTAATGTTGCGTAAACCCCAGCGTTAAAACCGTATAAAACATTATTGTCGTCAACATCACCTTGATTATCGGTAAGATTAGACATGTTGAATCCTCCTTTTACACCGAACTCGGTAGTTACATTAGTGTCCTGAGCGTGCAGCATTCCAAACGAAGCTGTTAAAAAAAGTGTTAAGGCGCATAAAAAATTTGATTGCATTTTCATAGTAAAAAATTTTAGTTAATTGAATGTATTAAAAGGCTTTTAAAATATTTGTTTTTTAATTCTCTCCGTTTCCCGTAAGAGCTTGTATTGTTCAGGTAAATATTGCAGTACTAGTTTTAGAATTGCTTTGTCATTTGTATCTTTAGATATGGATTCAAAAAGTTGAATTTGTTCTTCTAAAGAAGCGATGATAGAATTCAGATAAGTATTTTTAAAATTGGGACCACTTGCATCAATAAGAGCGTATAAATCTCTTTTGTGTGTTGCGTTTATTTCTGTAATTATTACCAGCCTTTTATCGGCCAAATTTGTTACTTCCTGCAACAGTTGATTTTGATGATCTTCAACTTTATTACTTAATTCCAGTATTTTAATTTCTGAACATTTTTGTTTTGCAATTTTACTTTTAGAAATAATAGATTTACTTGCATTTGCCATCGAAATAAGAAAAAAAGCTTCAATTTCTTCGGTTTCATTTTTATTAAAAGTTTCCGCTTTTAAAGAACTTTCTATCGGATTATTTTTCTTGCACGCTGCGCTGAAAAAAAATATAATTCCTAAAAAAAATAGTCTAAAAATTGTCGCTTTCAATTGGGGCGCTAGTGTCATTATTACTTCCTAAGTATTACATTACAAAGATGCTAATGAAAGAAAGATTTTACTTTACAGCATAAAAAATAAACGTTATATAATTCCCATAATGGATTTATATAACGCTTTTTATGTGTTTTTTTAGAGGATTTATTCGGGAAGAAATACAGTAAAAACCGAACCATTATTCGGTACGCTGTCGGCCGTAATATGGCCTTTATGATTTTCTACAATCTTTTTACAAATGGCAAGACCAATTCCGGTTCCGGGATAATCTGTCTTAGAATGCAGACGCTGAAAAAGAACAAAAATCGTCTCCTTAAATAAAGGATCAAAACCCATTCCGTTATCAGTAAAAGTAATTTTATTGAATTTCTTATTAGAGTTTTCTAAAAGTTCTGGATAATCTGCCGAATTTACTTTTTCGCTTACAATTGTAATTTCTGGAATTATATCCGGACGACTGTATTTTAAAGAATTTCCGATTAGGTTAATAAAAAGCTGTTCGATCTGATAGGGAATAACGGCAAGTTTAGGCAGTTTTGAAGCTACAATAACAGCACCTTTTTCGGTGATAATTTCTCCCAGTTCAGATTCTGCACTTTCTAGCAATTCCTGTAAGTCAGTTTTTATAAATTCTTTTTTGGTAGTATTGGTTCTTGAAAACAAAAGTAAATCGTCAATCAATACACGCATTCTTTTGGCCGAAACTTCAATTTTATGAATATAGTCTTTTGCGCTTTCAGAAAGTACCGCTTTATCAGCATCTGAAACCCTAGAAATAAAAGTCTGAATTTTTCTAAGCGGTTCCTGTAAATCGTGACTAGCAACATGATTAAAAGAAGCCAGTTCTTTATTGCTTTTTTCTAATTCTCTGTTACGCTCCTGAAGTTCTATATTAAGTAAATGCTCATCAGTAATATCAAAATTAATTCCCAATAAAATTTTGCTTCCCTGCTGGTCCGTCAATAATTTTCCTGTCGATTTAAAATACCTGATTTCATGATTTGGAAGCAAAGTTTTGTAATAAACAAAAGGAAGTTGTTTGTTTTTAAGAATCCCGTCCATAGAAGCAGCAATTGCTTCTTTGTCATCCGGATGTACAAACTGAAGAAAAGAATCTTTTTGAGGTACAAAAGAATTGGGTGCAACGCCTAACAATCGATATTGATTGTCGGAATAATCTATTTTATTAGAATCCAAATCCCATTGCCAAGTACTGAATTTACCAATAATTTCAGATTCGGCCATCAATCCAGACGAAATCAAAAGTTTTTTGTTGAACATTTTTAAGCGCTGAAAATCACGGCTGATTTGTCTGTATGCTAATAAAATAAAACATAAGGCAACTAAAAATAAGGAGATAGAGAAAATTGGACTTAGAGAAATCTCTGCATCATAAATCTTAAGTCTGTTTTTTAAATACGTTTTCTCAAGATCGATCATTTCGTCAACTTTAAAACGAATATTTTCCATCAGGATTCGACCCCCAAACATATGATTGTCGAGTTTTCTTTTATCATATGTTTTAGGATCGCTGTATTTTAGACAATTCTCAAATGAAACAAAACGCTGAATAATTATTTTGAATAACTTTTTGAGATTTTCCTGCTGTTTCGGATTATCAGCAGTTAGTTTTTTTAAAGTAATAAACGACGTATTTACTTTATCTCTAGAATAAATATAGGGCGTTAAAAAACGGGCATTACGAGTAATAATATAACCGCGCTGCCCTGTTTCGGCGTCTTTTATTGCCGACATTAATTTTTCCAGCTGTATGTTTATTTCATACGTATGCATAGCCAGTTTGCTTGATTCATTCAATTCCTGGTTATGTTTGTAAGCAATAGAAGAGAGAAATAACAGAATGAAAACTGCGATCACAAAAATAACTCTCAATGAGTTTGAAGAATTAAAATTTGGTATCCATTTCATTGTGGTATTCTTATTTTAGGCGCAGCAGGAAATTATCACGATTTAACCCAGAAGTATGATAGTGCCAATTTACGGTCACTACTTCGTTAATTATTTTTTTAAGTGTATTAAAGTCGCTTGGTTTTTTAATGTAAATATTAGCACCTTGAATAAAAGTATCTTCGATATCTTCTTCAGACGAAGAGGTAGAGTAAATCGCAATGATTATATCTTTTAAATGCTCTGTTTTTTTTATTTCGATCAAACATTCTTTACCCGTTTTTTTAGGCATGTTCAAATCCAGAAACAAAATATCCGGAAGTTTATTATCGGGATTCAGTAAATGATCCATTAATTGCATTCCGTCATGAACAAAGTCAACATTAGTTTGTATTTTGATTTCCTCAAACGCATCTTTAAAAAAAAGACGGTCATCTTCATCATCATCGGCTAATAAAATATATAATGCGTTTTTCTGCATTTTAGTATGGTATTTGGGTTTTTATTTTAAATTTTCTCTTCGTTTCTTAATTATTCGCTGAAAAGCAGACGGCGTAATTCCAGTTGTGTTTTTAAACTGCGTACTCAAATGCGCAACACTCGAGTAATTTAGTAAAAAAGCAATTTCTGTAAGACTCATCTCATTTATAATAATTAATTGTTTTGCTCTTTCGATTTTCTGCAAAATTATAAAATTTTCTATAGAAGAATAGGTAACTTCAGAGAAAACATTTGACAGATATCCATAGCTGTGATTAAGCTTTTCGGCCAGAAAAACAGAACTTTTGTAATTGTTACTGTCATCCATAAAGACAAGCTCAATAATAGCATCTTTAATTTTTTGTACTAATACGCTTTTTTGATTTTCAACGATTTCAAAACCACACGGACTCAATTTGGTTTTTAAATCTTCTAGTGCATCTGCGTCAAGGTTATCATTAATTTCGATTTCTCCAAAGCCAAGAGAAGTAAAGTTTATATTATGCTGTTCCAGATTGTGTTTTAAATAAAGGGAACAGATAGTATTTATATCGAACTTTATGAATAGTTTCATTTTTTTTAATTTGGTTAAAGATACTTATTTTATTTGTGGTTACAGTGTTTTTAAAGAGTAGAATTGTATTTTAGAATAAAGTTATTAAAAAAATACCGTCTAATAATATGTACTAGACGGTATTTCCTGATTGAGTTGTAAGGTTTTACAAATCAGACAGAATTTGATGAAATTCTTCTTTTGTTTTACCTAATTTCTGCTGAAGTTTTCCGTACATTTCGTCTTCTTTTCCTTCTGCGTACATTAGATCATCATCTGTAAGAGCGGCATACTTTTGTTTAAGTTTTCCTTTTAACTCATTCCAATTTCCTTTTATTTCTGTAGTATTCATGACGTTTTGTTTTGTATATTAATTGTATTGTAAAATTGCAAATTATGGCTTGGATTCCTGTTACATTTATTTCATTCAACGCTGCATAATTCACACCTTTTTATTCCTTAATGCTGATAACGGCGTAAAACCCAAGCCATTTTTTCATGTTCCTGTAGTAATCCTGTAATAAAATCAGCAGACCCAAAATCATTATTACCTTCCTCAAAAACAGGAATATAATCTCTAAATTCTACCACTAGTTGTTCGTGGTTTTCTAAAAGTTCTTCCAGCATATGTTTTTGCGAAGCATATTCTTTTGGAGATTCCTTAAGCGTAGAATTTTCGATAAACTCCTTCATCGTTCCAATTGTTTTTTCGCCAAGCTGGCTTATGCGCTCTGCAACTTCATCTATATTAGCTTCAAGAATTCGATATTGATCTTCAAACAATTTATGTAATTCCATAAAACTGTTTCCCGAAATATTCCAGTGAAACTTTCTGGTTTTTACATACAAAGTCATCTCGTTAGATAAAATTGTAGCTAATATACTCGTGCTTTTCTTTAAGTTCTGAGGTGAAATTCCAATATTTAGGCTCATAATTGTTTGATTTTAGGGTTCTTTTCAAAGATATAAGAACAGCTTTTGTTTTTTCTTACATAATTATCATCAGATGTTACAGGACTTCAATGTGATAGTAAATGAATTGATGTTAATTATGTAATTCGTGGCAAAAAAGAATCATTCGCAAACCAATAATATTATTTGTAATTTTGCCGCACTAGCAAATACAATATGACAACACAGCAACTACACGAACAAATTCTTCAAAAAAAATCATTTTTATGCGTTGGCTTAGATCCTGATTTAACCAAAATGCCACAACATTTATTAGAAACAGAAGATCCAATTTTCGAATTTAATAAAGCGATAATCGATGCTACACACGATTTAACGGTAGGATATAAACCCAATACAGCTTTCTTTGAAGCTTATGGAATAAAAGGCTGGCTTTCGCTTCAAAAAACAATAAACTACATCAACGAAAATTATCCGGAGATATTTACCATTGCCGATGCAAAACGCGGCGATATCGGAAACACTTCGAGTATGTATGCAAAAGCTTTTTTTGAAGATTTGAATTTTGATAGTGTAACCGTTGCACCTTATATGGGAAAAGATTCTGTAGAGCCTTTTCTTGCTTTCGAAAATAAACACACCATTATGCTGGCACTGACTTCTAACGAAGGTGCTTTTGATTTTCAGACTTTAACCACAAACGGAAAAGAATTGTACAAACAAGTTTTAGAAACTTCTAAAACATGGAAAAACAGTGAAAATCTAATGTACGTTGTTGGCGCTACAAAAGCAGAATATTTTACAGAAATTAGAAAAATTGTTCCAGACAGTTTCTTGCTAGTTCCAGGAATTGGCGCTCAAGGCGGAAGCTTATCTGAAGTTTGTAAATACGGGATGAATGATAAAATTGGTCTTTTGGTTAATTCTGCAAGAGCAATTATTTACGCTTCAAAAGGAACTGATTTTGCTGAAAAAGCTAGAGAAGAAGCTTTGAAAGTGCAGGAAGAAATGGCTTCGATTATTAGTTTAAAGTTTCAGGTTTAAGGTTTCAAGTTTTGCCTTACTTTGAACTAAAATTTAACCGCAAAGTTCGCAAAGGTTTTCGCAAGGTTCACAAAGAAAATATCTTTGCGCTCTTAGTGTAAACCTTTGCGAACTTTGCAGTTGAACCACAATCCAACCTGAAACCTGAAACAAAGAAAACCTGAAACAAACCCAATGAAACAAATCTCAGATCAACTTGGTACGATACATTCTTTTGAAACAGCTCCAAAACGTATCATTTCGCTAGTTCCTTCTCAAACCGAATTATTGTATGATTTAGGTTTAGAAGAAAAAATAATCGGAATTACGAAGTTCTGCGTACATCCGTATCATCTTAAATCGACAAAGAAAATTGTTGGCGGTACAAAGAAGATTCATTTCGAAAAAATAAAATTACTACAGCCCGATATTATCATTTGTAATAAAGAAGAAAACACAGAAGAAATTGTCAATCAGTTAAGTACAATTTGTCCGGTTTGGGTAACCAATATTGTAACTATTGAAGATAATTTTCAGATGATTTCAGATTTCGGTCAAATTTTTAATTGCAGAACCGAAGCCCAAAAATGGAACGATAAATTGGCTTTCGCTTTAAGCGAATTCAAAAAATACATTCAGGATATCGAAATTAAAAAAGCAGCTTATTTTATTTGGAAAGACCCATATATGGCTGCAGGAAATGATACGTATATAAATGAGCTATTAAAACTAAATCATTTCAAAAATATTTACGAAGACAAAGGGCGATATCCAGAAATTGAACTTAAAAAAATGCGTTTAGAAGGCGATCCCGATTTGGTTTTCCTTTCATCAGAACCTTATCCTTTTAAAGAAGAAGACGCTTTTGAAATCGGACGTTTTACACATCACGCCAAAACTGTTTTTGTAGACGGCGAAATGTTCTCCTGGCACGGAAGCAGACTTCTTAAAGCCTTTACTTATTTTAAATTACTTCACGAAAGACTTAGAAATTAGTTTTTTTGTTTCAGGTTTCAGGTTTCAAGTTGTTTGAGCTTGTATTCAACCGCAAGGTTCGCTAAGATTTACGCAAAGGTTCGCAAAGTTTTATTTACAGCTTTGCGAACCTTTGCGTTTATTCAAATCTCTTGCATAAAAACCTTGCGACTTTGCGGTTAAATAAACTCAAAGTATATCAAACTTGAAACCTGAAACTTGAAACAAAAAACAAACTTAATATAAAAAAGAATGCCGGCATCTCGAAGACGCCGGCATCATTTAACTAACCAAAACCAAAATAATAAATAACCAGTTTATTACACTACAAAGATCAGATATATATGAATCTTTTGATGTTAAGGTTTTGTTATTACTTTGTTGGACATAAGTTAAGATTTATTAAGACCTTTTTTGAGCTTTCTGCAGTGTTAAATAAGTTTTGATTATTAAAATATAATAACAATCAATTTTGTTTATTAATGTGATAACGATAAGTTTGTATATTTGATAAAACATTAAACATCAGCAATATGGATTCGAACAAAAAATTAACAACTGCAACAGGAACTCCCGTTCCAGACAATCAAAACATTCAAACTGCAGGACCTCGCGGCCCCGTTTTATTACAGGATTTTTGGTTTTTAGAAAAGATGGCACATTTTGATCGTGAGGTGATTCCGGAACGAAGAATGCATGCCAAAGGATCAGGAGCTTACGGAACTTTTACAGTCACTAATGATATTACACAATATACAAAAGCTGACTTGTTTTCGGAAATTGGTAAAAAAACAGAAATGTTTGTACGTTTCTCAACTGTTGCAGGAGAAAGAGGTGCTGCCGATGCCGAAAGAGATATTCGTGGTTTTGCCATGAAATTTTATACTAATGAAGGAAATTGGGATTTGGTAGGAAATAATACACCTGTATTCTTTTTTAGAGATCCAATGAAATTTCCTGATCTGAACCACGCTGTAAAACGTGATCCAAAAACCAATTTAAGAAGTGCTGATAACAATTGGGATTTTTGGACATTATTACCCGAAGCATTGCATCAGGTTACGATTGTAATGAGCGATAGAGGAATTCCGAAAACGTACAGACAAATGCACGGATTTGGTTCTCATACTTTTAGTTTCATAAATGCACAAAACGAAAGACATTGGGTAAAATTTCATTTAGTTTCACAACAGGGAATCGAAAATTTATCTGATGAAGAAGCAGCAAAACTTGTTGGAGGCGACAGAGAAAGCCACCAAAGAGATTTGTTCAGTGCTATTGAAGAAGGTAATTTTCCAAAATGGAAAATGTTTGTTCAGATCATGTCAGAAGAACAGGCAAAAACATACCGTTTCCATCCTTTTGATTTAACGAAAGTTTGGTTGAAAGGTGATTTCCCTTTAATTCCTGTTGGAGAATTCGAATTGAATAAAAATCCGGAAAACTATTTTGCAGAAGTAGAACAAGCTGCGTTTAATCCGGCGCATGTTCCTCCCGGAATTGGTTTCTCACCAGACAAAATGCTTCAGGGACGTTTATTCTCTTACGGAGATGCGCACCGTTATCGTTTAGGTGTAAACAATTACCAAATTCCGGTAAATGCTTCAAGATGTCCTTACAATACTTTCCACAGAGATGGAGCAATGCGTGTTGATGGAAATAATGGAGGTAGAAAACATTATGAACCAAATAGTTTTGGAGAATGGCAGGATTCACCAGAAATAAAAGAACCGCCATTGGCAATTTACGGTGATGCATACGCGTATAACTTTAGAGAAGATGACAACGATTATTTTACACAACCAGGACTTTTATTCCGTTTATTAACGGATGAGAAAAAACAACTGCTTTTTAAAAACACTGCCGGACAAGTAGGAGGAGCACAGAAATTTATTCAGGTTCGTCACATTAGAAATTGCTACAAAGCCGATCCGGCATACGGAGAAGGAGTTGCAAATGCTTTAGGAATGACAATGGATGAAGTAAATAACTTCAGTGATCCAAGATTATTGATTACTGCGAGATAAAGGTTTTTTTGAAGGTTCTGAGATACTGAGTTTCTAAGGTTTTTCTTTTAAGAGGCAAAGGTTCAGAGTTGCAAAGCTTCAAGTTTAAAACAAAATAAAACCCGACAGATTTAAATCTGTCGGGTTTGTTATTTATATAATCAGTGTAAATCCGTTTAATCTGCTAAATCTGCGAGCAAAAGAAATAAGTTCAAAGATTTAAAAGCTCAGTATCTTAGAACCTTAGCAACTTAGAACCTTAAGAAAAAACCACTGTCTTATTACTATAAACCATAGTCTTACGTTCTGCATGAAGTTTTATAGCGCGCGCCAGAACAATTCGCTCTAAATCACGGCCTTTCATAATAAAGTCTTCTACAGAATGAATGTGAGAAACTCGTGCAATATCCTGTTCGATAATCGGACCTTCATCTAATTCTTCTGTCACGTAATGACTTGTAGCACCAATAATTTTTACACCACGTTTAAAAGCCGAATGATACGGTTTTGCACCCGGAAAAGCCGGTAAAAACGAATGGTGAATATTGATGATTTTATTCTCGTATAGCGAAATCAATTTTGGTGTCACAATCTGCATATAACGCGCTAAAACAATAAAATTGATCTGATATTTATTAAGCAGTTCAATTTGTTTTGCTTCACCTTCTTCTTTGTTGTCTTTTGTAAAAGGAACACAATGAAACGGAATATCAAAACGCTCGGCAATAGAACGTAAATCATTATGATTACTAATGATTACCGGAATTTCGACACTTAATTCTCCAGCGCTGTAACGACCCAAAATATCAAACAAACAATGATCATATTTAGACACAAACAAAGCCATTTTTGGTTTTTGTTCCTGATTGTATACATCCCAGGACATATTAAAATCAACAGCTAAAGTTTGATTAAACTCTTCTTTTATAACATCCAGACTACTATTCTGATTGCTAAATTCACATTCCAGACGCATAAAAAAAACATTTTGCTCTACATCAACATGTTGGTCGATATAAGTAATATTTCCTTCTACTTTGGCAATAAAAGTGGTCACTGCGGCAATAATTCCTTTTTGGTCTTTGCAATGAATGAGAATCGTTATTTTTTGCATTTTTTGGTTTAGTTTTTTTGGTTTAGTTTTTAAGCGCAAAGTTCGTAAAGATTTACGCAAAGTTGACAAGGTTTTTAATCTTAGAACTTAGCATCTCAGAACCTTAGAGCTTACTTTCCATCCTGCATTGCAAAAACACTTTTTAATAGCGGTGTTGTTCTTGCACTGATGTTATTACGGATGTCTTTTTCTTCAACAGCAATCATTTTAAAAACTCCTGCAAGTGCTTGATTTGTTGTGTAATCAGTCAAATCAGGATTTACTTTTTTCACTAGCGGAATAGTATTGTATTTTGTTATAATATTTTTCCAAACTACATCGGCACCCACTTTTTCGAATGAGGTCTTAATAACAGGATTAAATTTTCCGTACAACGCAGTAGTTGTAGTTCCTTGTAAATAGCTGGTTGCAGCACTGTCATTTCCTAATAAGATATTTTTAGCATCTGTAAACGACATATTTTTTACAGCCGATACAAATATTGGAGTTGCTTCTTTAACAGCATCTTCTGCAGCACGATTCAAAACCTTAATACCTTCATCTGCCAGTGAACTCAATCCGATTTTACGTAAAGTAGCATCTACTTTTTGTAATTCTGCAGGCATAAGAATTTTTACGGCTTCATTTTTATAAAAACCATCAACTGCTGTCAATTTACTCACTTGTTGTGTAATTCCTTTATTTAAGGCTTCTTTTAATCCAGAAGCAATATCTACACCGCCAACTCCCGGAATCTGTGAGGCAATTTGTGGCAATTGATTTAAAATCTGTGGCACTTGCGCACACGAATTAAGCGAAAATGCTAATACTAAAATTATAATCTTTTTCATTTATTGGGGGTTTTATAAGTTTCAAAAATACTACTTATTCAAAAACAAAGCCACAATTTTATTTTGGGAGCATAAACATTTTGTTAAATAACAATTATGCCGTTATCATTTTAATTATTTATTAAGGCCAATACATTCTATCGTTATAATTCCAATAGGTTTTACTTGAAATGTAAAAAGGCTTTTCTTCTTTAATCGGTAAATTGTCAGAACCTAAAAATTGGACTCTGATGATTTTTTCGGCACTGTCATCTTTCATATCAATATTACCTTCGGCCTGATCGATAATTTGCTTCTTTTTGTGGTAGAGATCTGGTTTCTCAATAATAAAAATAGTCACAGCTTCGTTTTCAGATTCCCTTTCGCCGGCAGGCTTTCCAGATATATCATAAGAGTCAATGCGTTGCAGTAAATTTTTCTCATAATAAAAAAGCTGATACACAATACCGCCATGCAAAACTTGCGGTTTATGATTAAAAAAGCGACAACGTAAAACTTGATTTTTTTGATTTGTAAATTCTATAGAACCGTTTCCTTGTTTGTCAACATTGTGGTATAAAATCCTGCAAGGTTTTGAAAATTGAGTTATTTTATCTGTATAAGCAGCGTATTTATTTTGGGCTTCTGTATTTAAATTTAAAAATAAAAACAGGAATAAAAATAGAACTTTAGAAGTGCAAAGTTTTAAGAAGTGATTCATGAGAAAGTTTATTTCTTAAGCAAATTAATTTCCGTATTCGTTTTATTTACATAAACAGACAATTCATCAAATATCCATTTTCCGTTTTTATGCGCTGTAACAAACAAAACTCCAGCACCTTTTGGGCCTTTTATCGGAATTTCTAAATCGCAGTTTCCACTATCATCGTCCGCATCAATATTTCCTGAGATCATTCCGTCTTTTTCAATCGGATTGCCCAATTGTTTTACAACCAATTCGTTATGTTGTACTTTATCCATTGCTTCTTTATAAGCATCAGATTCAGTCAATATAGAAGCAACACCAAGTAAAATTTCAGCAGCAAATAAAACTAAAAGCATTATAATAGTTACACATCCCGTTGGCACAAACCATTTCCAGTTTTTGTCCCACCAGCTGTTTGCAGGTTCATAATAATCGTCGAGCATAATAAAAAATGTAATATTAAACTTTAGAAAGTTAATGTTATTCTTCTAATTTACAATTAAGATTATAAACAAAAAATCATCATAAAAACGATGATGATTTTAAAATATAATAGAATGTAATTCTAACGATTGCTAAATGCTATTTCTTCTAACGCTTTTGGATTACTGATTGCTTTTGCAACTTCTTGCTTTCTCATCTCGGCTTTATCGTCGGTGCCGTTAATTAATAAAAGCTTTTTTGGAATAATAGGTTTTTTATCAAAAATAGTAGCGTAAAGTAAAATAGCCTGCATAAATCCGCCATCGTTTAATAAGTGAAGTGTGTTTTTTCCGTAACGCAGATTGTCTTTGTTTCCTGCCAAATAGTTATAGCCATTTTTACCGTCGTAAGCATCTTTTACAGCATCACCAACTCTTAATAAACCGGCATTTTTTATAAAGCCCATTACCAAAAGTGCGTTTTTGCGCATTGTTTCATAATTTTCGGTATAACCAGAATCGGTGTATGGTACAGGCGACATTCCTTCATAAATATATACGGCTGCGTCGGGGCTGTTTTTATGTATTTTTTCGACGATCATTTTTACATTTTCTTTGTAATTCTCCAGTTCTCCTAATGCTATTGGAGTAGATTCCTGAATAACTACATAATCGTAATAATTTCCATCTTTATCAATATTAGAAAAATTTTGATTTGCTTCTGTTTTGTTGGTATCATACACTTTTTGAAGTGATACGCCCATCGTTACCAATTGTTCAACATTCATAGGCTGATTATTGATATTGCAAAATTCTGCAAACAAAATAGGAGCACTTACCAAATATTCGGTATGATCGTTTCCTATAAATAAAATGCGGGGCGGACCTTGATTTTTTGGAGGCGTAGGCCGGATAAGGTTTTTTGTAGAGGTAAAATTTTGAGCAGAAGAAGGTTTGTTTTTACAAGCAGTAAGCAAAATTACGGCAATACTAAAAAGCAAAATTTGTTTTTTCATTTGATATTCATTAAAAAGAATTTTCAAATATCTTACTTGAAAATACTTGCAAACTTCTTTTTAAATGATGTAAATAATTGTCTAAAAACGATTTAAAAATCACATTTTAAGACATATTTTAAAGACTGAAATTAATTATGCGGTCTGTAAATAATGAATATCGGGATTATATAACGGTAAATTTTCGTTTAAAATTTCTAAGATATCAAGTGTAACATCTTTTCCGCCTTTAAAAAGATAAAATAAAGATTTGATAAGGGAAATTGGCCCCCAGGGAAGATACCACCAGCCAATAATTAAATTTAGAAATAAAAAATAAGCCGAATATTTAAAAGTACTTTCTTCAGGTCTTATAAAATAGACAGTAGAAGTCTTTTTGATTTTTTTTAATAATACAGAAACCGTATTAGGAAAAGCCACAAATTTGCCGCCTTGTTGTACTAATACTTTAATTTCAAAAATGGTTAATCCATCGATATTCAATGTTTTCATGATAATTAAATTTGGAATTATTAAGTGGTATAAATTATAATGCAAAATTCCAGCTTTCATGAAAATGAAATTACCTTCAAAAGTCTTTTTATCAATAACTTAAGGTTTTTTAAAACAAAAAAATGAGAACTTTCAAAAGTTAGAAAGTTCTCATTTTATATGTATATAGTTTTATTTTATTCTGTAAGTGAAACCGATTGCTGAGGCGTAACTTTATCTAAATCACTATCTTGATTGTACACATCTTGGAAGAAACCAATTTCACCGTTTTCATTTACTAATGAAGTAAAATAGGTAATATAGATTGGTACTTTTTTAGTTAGTTTAAAACTATTTTCTGTTTTTCCTGCCATAGCTTTATCAATTTTTTCAGGAGTCCATTCCGGATAATCTTTAAGCATTGCATACGCTAATTCTTTTGCTAATTTTAAATTTACGCAACCGTGGCTGAAGGTTCTTTTCTCAAAATCAAACAAAGTTTTTGATGGAGTATCGTGCATATAAATATCATCTGGATTAGGAAACATGAATTTTACCAAACCTAAAGAGTTTTCTGGTCCTGGTTTTTGTCTCACCTGGCCATTTACCATTTCCATATTATGTTCGGCAAGATAATTTGGATCTGCAGCGATTTTAGATCTTAATTCGTTTTGTACAATACTTTGTGGAACTGTCCAATATGGGCTAAAAACAATTCTGTCAATTTCGCCATTAAAAATGGTTGTTTTGGTTAAAGGTGCTCCAACAAAAACAGGGGATTTCAATTGAACTTTTCCATTTTTAACATAAATCATTTCGTATGACGGAACATTAACCAGAACATATTCATCACTATTAGCCATTTGCGCTGCTATTTCACGACATCTTTCCATGTTCAGCTTCAAAGTAGCAATCTTTTCTGAAACCGGAATATTCATTTCTTTAATGTGTTCTTCTGCAAGGATGTAATTAGGTTTAAATCCGTTACGAACTTTGTATTTCATTACAGCGTCCATTAATTCACGATCATAAACATCACTTTTAGAATCATTTTTTAAATCTCCTAATAAATACAAACGGGTTCTAACTTGCGCAATTGTATTTGAAACAGCATCTGGACGTAAATCTTTGTATGGTGTTTCTGCCACAATAGGTTTCCATTTATTTGATTTCTCTAATTTTTTATATTGTTTTAAAGCATCTTGTAATTTGTAGTATTGCTCAAATGTAACTTTAGAAGAGTTATCTTCTTTTTCAGTAGATGCTTCGATTGTGCTATAATTCATAAAATCTTTAAGCATAGCATCATAAGAAACTTTTTTCTTAGATTCTGAAATGCTGTTTTTAGCATATATTATATATAATGAACTTAAAAGCATATCTGCATCTGTTTTAGAAATGGTTTCAGATGAAGAATCAAAAAGCTGATCTATTTCTTTTTGGTAAGGGATTGATAAATCATTTGTTTTTTTAGCTTTTTCATACAATACAGTACCAAATTCGTTGATTTGATCTTCGTCATACCAAATTGTTCCAAAAGATCTGCTTTTGTACAAAGACAAAACGTCAGATTTGTATTTTTTTAAATCAGAGTATCTTCTAAAGAAATCATTGATTACTTCATCGTCTACTTTATTGGAATCATTAAGGTAAACGGTAGTTTTTAAAGTTTTTTTATTTGTATTATTCTCTGTTTTGGTGAAAGAAGAAATAAAAAAGCTCAAAATAATTATTGCGGTGATTGAAGATAAAGTTTTCATTTTTTTTAATATTACGTTACTATTTAGGTTACGTAGATTTTGGTAAAAATTTGGGACATTTCTACAATGCTAAATTACTTTAGTAGGCTGAGAGACATGTTTTTAGATTTTGTTTAAATGTTGCGAAATTGCCATGTCTTTAAGCTTTCTTTAACTAAATCAATCTCAAATCAAAATTGTTACCTATATATTGAGAAAAAAACAATTATTTTTTTGCTAACATAAAGTTAGAGTAGTATTCAAATATTAAAATATTTTGTAAATTGCCCTCATAAAATTATCATATTCATAAAATGGAACAACAAAAAACATATATTCCTAAAAATAAAGTAAGAATTGTTACCGCAGCATCTTTGTTTGACGGGCATGATGCCGCAATTAATATCATGCGTCGTATTATTCAGTCAACCGGAGTTGAGGTAATTCACTTGGGTCATGATAGAAGTGTTGAAGAAGTGGTAAATACCGCGATTCAGGAAGATGCGAATGCAATTGCAATGACTTCATATCAAGGTGGACATAATGAATACTTTAAATATATGTATGACTTGCTTCATGAAAAAGGAGCGGGGCATATCAAAATTTTTGGCGGCGGCGGTGGTGTAATTCTTCCGAGTGAAATTTCGGAGTTGCATGAATATGGTATTACCCGAATTTACGCGCCAGATGACGGACGTTCTTTGGGACTTCAGGGAATGATAAACGATTTGGTTGAAAAGGCTGATTTCCCGATTGGAGATAAATTAAACGGAGAAATTGATCATATAGAAGATAAAAATCCAACGGCAATTGCACGTTTGATTTCGGCTGCAGAAAATTTCCCGGAAATTGCAAAACCGGTTTTTGATCAGATTCATCAAAATAATACGAATTCTAAAATTCCTGTTTTAGGAATTACCGGAACGGGAGGAGCAGGAAAATCATCTTTGGTAGACGAATTAGTACGTCGATTTTTAATAGATTTTCCAGAAAAAACAATCGGATTGGTTTCTGTCGATCCTTCGAAAAGAAAAACGGGCGGAGCGCTTTTAGGAGACAGAATCCGTATGAATGCGATTAATAATCCGCGTGTATATATGCGTTCGCTGGCGACACGTCAGTCGAATTTGGCTTTGTCTAAATATGTTGCAGAAGCGATTCAGGTTCTAAAAGCAGCAAAATACGATTTGATTATTCTGGAAACTTCGGGAATCGGACAATCAGATACCGAAATTATGGACCATTCTGATGTATCATTATATGTAATGACACCAGAGTTTGGTGCTGCAACACAATTGGAGAAAATCGACATGCTTGATTTTGCCGATTTAGTGGCTTTAAATAAATTTGATAAACGCGGTGCATTAGACGCAATTCGCGATGTAAAAAAACAATATCAAAGAAACCATAATCTTTGGGATAAAAACCCAGACGAAATGCCGGTTTTTGGAACGATTGCTTCGCAGTTTAACGATCCGGGAATGAATACGCTTTATAAAGCGATTATGGATAAAGTGGTAGAAAAGACTGATTCTGATTTGAAATCGACTTTTGAAATCACAAAAGAAATGAGCGAGAAAATCTTCGTGATTCCGCCACACAGAACGCGTTATTTGTCTGAAATTGCAGAGAATAATAGAAGTTATGATGAAACGGCACTTTTACAGCAAAAAGTAGCTCAGAAATTATACGGAATCTTTAAAACGATAGAATCTGTTTCTGGAAAAGTTCCTCAAATAATAAAAGCAGGTATCGACGATTCTACTGTTTTGCCAAGCGGAATTGCAGAACATGACGAAAACAGAATTTTTTTAAATCTTTTACTAAATCAGTTTGATAAAGTAAAAATGGATTTAGATCCTTACAATTGGGAAATTATTCTGAATTGGGATGAAAAAGTAAACAAATACAAAAATCCGGTTTACTCGTTTAAAGTTCGTGATAAAGAAATCAAAATTGCCACGCATTCTGAAAGTTTATCACATTTACAGATTCCGAAAATTGCTTTGCCGAAATACGAAGCTTGGGGTGATATTCTGCGATGGAATCTGCAGGAAAATGTTCCTGGAGAATTTCCGTTTGCGTCGGGATTATATCCGTTTAAACGTGAAGGCGAAGATCCGTCGAGAATGTTTGCGGGCGAGGGCGGACCAGAAAGAACCAACAAACGTTTTCATTATGTAAGTGCGGGAATGCCTGCAAAACGTCTTTCTACAGCTTTTGATAGTGTAACTTTATACGGAAATGATCCAGATGTACGTCCAGATATTTACGGTAAAATTGGAAATGCCGGAGTTTCTATCTGCTGTTTAGACGATGCCAAAAAATTATATTCTGGTTTTGATTTGGTTCATGCTTTAACTTCGGTAAGTATGACGATAAACGGCCCAGCACCAATGTTGTTAGGTTTCTTTATGAATGCGGCGATTGATCAGCAATGCGAGTTGTACATCAAAGCCAATGATTTAGAAAAAGAGGTTGAGGCAAAAATCAACAAAATATACAAAGAAAAAGGAACAGAACGCCCACATTATCAAGGCGATCTGCCAGAAGGAAATAATGGTTTAGGTTTAATGCTTTTGGGTGTAACCGGAGATCAGGTTTTACCTCAAGAAGTTTATAATGAAATCAAAGTAAGAACACTTTCGCAAGTTCGTGGAACCGTTCAGGCCGATATTCTAAAAGAAGATCAGGCGCAGAATACTTGTATTTTCTCAACTGAATTTGCGTTGAGATTAATGGGTGACGTTCAGGAATATTTTATTACCAAAAACGTTCGTAATTTTTATTCGGTTTCAATTTCTGGATATCATATTGCAGAGGCGGGAGCAAACCCAATTACTCAATTGGCATTTACGCTTTCGAATGGTTTCACTTACGTGGAATATTATTTGAGTCGCGGAATGAATATCAACGATTTTGGACCAAATTTATCGTTCTTCTTCTCAAACGGAGTCGATCCAGAATATTCAGTAATTGGTCGTGTGGCGCGTAAGATTTGGGCAAAAGCCATGAAAAACAAATACGGCGCCAACGAAAGAGCACAAATGCTGAAATACCATATTCAAACTTCTGGGCGTTCGTTGCACGCGCAGGAAATTGATTTTAATGATATCCGTACGACTTTGCAAGCTTTGTACGCGATTTATGATAACTGTAATTCATTGCACACCAATGCTTACGACGAAGCGATTACAACACCAACAGAAGAATCGGTTCGTAGAGCAATGGCAATTCAGCTGATTATTAATAAAGAATTAGGTTTAGCGAAAAACGAAAACCCAATTCAAGGTTCTTTCATCATCGAAGAATTAACGGATTTAGTTGAAGCTGCCGTTTTACAAGAATTCGACAGAATTACAGAACGTGGCGGAGTTCTTGGTGCAATGGAAACCATGTACCAACGTTCTAAAATTCAGGAAGAAAGTTTGTATTACGAAACCTTAAAACACAACGGAGATTTCCCAATTGTGGGTGTAAATACTTTCTTAAGTTCAAAAGGTTCACCAACAGTAATTCCGGCAGAAGTTATCCGCGCAACCGAAGAAGAAAAACAATATCAAATTACGATGTTGGATAATTTACATCAGTTTCACGAAGCAAAAGTAAACGAGCATTTAAATAAACTTCAGGAAGCTGCAATTAAAAACGAAAACTTATTCGATTATTTAATGGAAGCTACAAAGGTTTGTTCTTTGGGGCAGATTACTTCGGCGTTGTTTGAAGTGGGCGGACAGTATAGAAGGAATATGTAAAATGAGTAATTCGCCTAAATCAAAGTGAATAAAATCCTAGTATTTTCAATGCTTTAGTTGTTTTTTAGATTTTAATGAATTTATCGGAATACACTTTTGGTTGACTAATTGTTGACTAAAAGTGTATTTTTTTTGTTTACATTTGACAGATAATAAATATAAAGGATGGCAACTATAAAATATCTTATTCAAAGTAAAAATGAAAATGCAAACATTTACATTCGTTATTCAATAAATAGAGAATCAGTTTGGAAGCGTAAAACTGGTTTTGTTATTAATCCCAATGATTGGAGTAAAGATAAAGGACAGCCGTTGCAGAAGAGTCAAGAATTGAAAGCAATTAAATTCAAACTAGAAAAATTATCAGTTTTTATTAATGATGCCTATAATAATTCGATTGATAAAGGACAAATATTTTCTGGTGAATGGTTGCAACATCAGATAGACCTTTTTAATAATAAAGTTGTAGTGGTTGATTTAGATATTTTAACTAATTCTATAGATGCCTATATTAATTCTGGTGATAATTTAAGTTCGGGGTCAATTAAAAATTTAGAAAATCTTAAAAAGTTTATAATTAAATATGAGATAGATAATTTAAAAGGAAAACAGATACTTATTAGAGATATAGATTTAAATTTTATTGATGTCTTTAAAAAGTATAATAGAGCTAAAGGACGTTCTATAAATTATATTGGTACTTATATCTCTATATTGAGGGCAGTAGTTAATAGAGCATCTATAAATGGAATTCCAACACATCCACAGTTTAAACAAATCAAAGCAATCAAACAAGTCAAAGAGCCAGACGAAATCATTATTTTAACTGAAGCTGAGCAAGAACTTATTAAAAATGTTAAGTTAGAGCGAGAGGCTTATATTAATGCAAGGAAATGGCTGTTATTAGGATGTTTAATTGGGCAAAGAGCAGGTGATTTGCTTGATATTACTGAAAAAAATATTAAAGATATAAATGGAATGAAAATTATAGAATTAAAGCAAAAGAAAACTGGTAAGAAGGTTGCTATTCCTTTGATTCCTTCAGCAATCGAAATAATAGAAAGTGGATTGCCTTATAGAATAAACTTAGAAAACTTTAATAGCTATTGTAAAGAAGTCTGTAAGGAAGCAAAGATTAATACAATTGTAAAGGGTAAAATGCGTATTGATGAAAAAAGGACTCTAACCGTTGGCAAATATGAAAAATGGCAAGTTATAAGTTCTCATGTGTGTAGAAGGTCATTTGCTACGAATTTTTACGGTAGAATACCAACCTCTATATTGATGAATATAACAGCACATGGAACTGAAACAATGTTCTTATCTTATATTGGTAAAACAACTTATGATAATGCTTCGCAGATGTTAGAATATTTTAATAAATTGGCACTTTGAAAATAGAAAGAATAAAACACAATTTTAAATGAGTATTTCAAAATTAATAGCATTTTTTAACGAAAGCAGTAAATTAACTGAATTTGATATTAGAAGAAATATATATGATTTAACTAATAATTTAGATGTGGAGTTATTGTACGATTTGATGAGTGAGCATGCAAGATATAAGGCTTCATTAATACAAAAAATAAAATTAGATAATGGAATTGAAGTTCCTGATATTTATTATATAAATCATCATCGTGGAGAGCAAAAGACTGATATAGTTCAAAGGAGGAATAAATATATTGAGATTCATTTGAAAGAAAATAAAGAAACAGATGTCGAAGAAGTAGAGAATGAGAGCAAGAAATTTTCAAAAATTCTCAATGATTTACTTACTAGAAAAATAAGTGATTTACCAAAGGATTCAAGACTAAGAAACAATACAATGTTTCAAATGTTTTATGAGGAAACAGTTGAAGAAAACCTTGATTGGTATTCACATGAAAATGATGGTGAATTACAACAAAGTGATGAAATTATTGATTTAAGTGATACTACAAGTACTGCAAAAATAGTTTTTTTAGAAAAGCTTGGAATCATTGATTTTTTAAGAACGAAGCAACCCTTTAATACATCGGTTAATAGCATGGCTACGATTCTGAGTGCTATTACAGGAGCACAGGCATCCACAATTCAATCAATGATAAATCCAATGCTACGTGATGATGTAAGCGGTAAGAATAACCCTATGAATTCAAGGAAAGCAGTTGATTTAGTAGAGATTAAACTCGCTAAAGTTGGATTTAGATTTGAATGATAATGTTTCGTGCTAATATTTTAATTTTGTAAAATATTGTGTACTTGAGTTTATGTCCAATTAGTTTTAATTTCGGCTATGTGCTTTTCTAATCTTTTTGAAAAGCTTTCTTCATTAAATTTTTCTTTTTTTTCTAATTTACTAATAATTTTTACACTTTGATTCCATATTTGTATCAGCTCCGATATTTTTGGTTTCAATGCAATGGCATTGTCAGGTGTAAAATGTACTGTCTTATTTCTTAAACTGAACAGGTTGGTGATTTCATTCAAATGAACTTTATTGTTGTTTAAATCATCTTTAAAAATATAAATTAAACGTTCCATTATCTTAGAAATGGAAATTCTAGCATAGCTAAACTCGTCAATTACACCTGTCTGATTTAAAAAGAGTAAATGTCTATTTACAAGAGTTTCTATAAAGAAACCAAAATTATTTAAATGACCTAATATTTCAATTGAGTCTATTCTATGATTCAGTCCGAATTTGTGTTTTTCAGTTTCTGCTCTTAATTGAGATTTTTGCCAAGCGTTTGACATTAAACTTATCGTTTCATTTGTCAGAACATCAGGTATGTTTGATTGTAAAATTCCAACTGCATTATCGGGTAAGTGTGTTTTGTTAATTATTTCACGGTCTTCTTTAGATGGTTCAATAAGGTTTAACTCTTCAGAAAATAATATTGAACTATGTTCGGACTTCAAAGCAGTATGTAAATAACGAAATGATTCTTCAAGAAAAAAAGTTCCTCCAAGTTCTAATTTTGAATAAGTGTCTATTTCGTGTTTAGTGCTCATGTTTAACTTTTTAGGAATGTTACTATTGAAGTTATAAATCAACTTTAAATTATGTTAATTGCAGTTAGTAAAAATAAATATTTTTATTAAATAGCCTTACAAATTCATGTAAATATCATCTAGTTCCTCTTGTCTAATTCCTAGATATCTTTTTGTAATTGCTGGTGAAGAATGGTTAAATAGCTCGCTAAGGTATAAAAGTGCTTTATCTGTCTCATTGTTGTTTGACCATACTTGGCGACCAAAAGTTTTTCTAAGACTGTGAGTAGAAATTGCTAGATTTTTAGAACCTAAGATTTCTTTTAATTTACGATTAACATATTGAGAGCTAAAAACTGTATTTTGGTTTGAGGTGAATACATAACCTGTATTTTCTGAACATCTTTCTTTTAGTAAAGAATAAGCATTTTTAATATTATCGTTTAATCTGATTACTCTTTTTTTATTCGTTTTTGATTCGACTAAAGAAATAGAATTGTTTTGTAAATCTTCATGTTTCAATTCCAATATATCAGATATTCTTAATCCAGCATTTATTCCGAATACAATCAAAAAGCCTAATTTGAAATTCTTATCGGTTTTGATAATTTTTATTGCTTTGTTCAAAGTCGAATCAAAATTTAAATAATCGCTAGTAGTAGAAGAATTTTTTAGGCTCATGGCTTTCTTGTTTATTAATGTAAAAATACAGACAAAAAGTTTCAAAAACAAATAAAAACACTCAAAAGTGAAACTTTTTTACTGACAAGAATTACCAAATCTTTGTCAGCCCTTTATTTATAGGGGTTCAGTTAACTTAAAAAGTTTCACTATTATTAGAAGTGAAACTTTTGAGTATTTATGGATTTTTTTGTTCACGTTGTTTATAAATAGAAACGTGAACACTGTGAACATAAAATATAGAAATGAACTTTTTTAAATTAGCTTCGATTTCTATTTTGCAGTAATTTTGAAAGTTCACCAAATTGTTTGGGTGTAAAATTTGACTGTTTAAAAATAATTGGAAATTTTAGGTCTTCTTTTTCCAGAATCTTTTTTAGTTGAGATAAGGTTAATTTTATTTTCATGATTACTTATTTTTTGATGGTATTGATAAAATCCCAGTCTTCCCCGTTCAGACCATCTTTTGACATGTAAAACAATCCTGCTTTATATTTATCATATTGGCTCACATCAATTCTATCGTAGCTGAAATATGCTTGAATATCGGTTACAATTTCCTTATGTAGTTTCTTATCCTCAATATATATTACAAAATGGTTATGATATCCTGTTCGGTTGGTAAACGGTTCAGTAGTGAAGAAGATTCTTAAATCTGTTGTGTTACCATACTTTTCAACTAAATAATCATAAACCCCGTGCATTTGCTTAAAACAACTGTTCTTTTTACGGTCTAATTTGTAGGCAACAGTAAAGAAGAAACTCCAATTCATCTGCCACAAAGTAGATTGCAGGCTGTCTTTATCTTCCAGACAATCAATTAAATTTCTCATAGACTGGTTTTCCTGTCTGAGAATCTTATTTTCATCAAACATTACCTCACTGTTAAAATAGCGTGCGTGGTCTATTGGAAATATTCTCTTTCCATTTTTTAGCATAGTAGCTGAAAATAAATCTTCATTCTTATTGTAAAATCTATATATTTTACTTTTACTGGCTTTGGTAGTATTTTTAAATTCTATTATATTCTCATATTTCATATTTTAATCTGTTCCTATTTATTTTTTGTTATTTAGATGCAAGAACTCCATACAAGGGTTTTAATCAAGCATCTGTATAATAAATACTAACAAATTCTTCAAAGTGTAGCTTATTGGGACTTTTTTGAAAAATATTTTTTTTGGACTAGATAATTTCTGTGTCAAAGTGATACAATCATGCCGAAATCCTGAAAATATATATTAAAATCTGTTCACAGCATCATAATAGCATATAAATTAGATGTATTTTGGGCAATATAAGAAAGGTAACCAGATTACAAATCTTAACTATTTTATCATAAAAGATAAGGCATGGGGGGGCATAATGCAGGGGTGTTCTTGGGATAGCAGGGATTGTCTCATAATTAGGATACGTGCTCTTTTAAAATTGCAATATGAATATTTTTCCTATAAAACAATACGCCTTAAAAGCAAAAACCATCCTAACAGGATGGTCTAATCATATCAAATATGTAACTTTTTAAGATTATCTGCAAGTAGGACATGAGCTCTTACGGGCTTCACTGCAACATTTCTGTGAGCAATAATATCCTATTGATGTTGTGGAATTTGTTCTATAGCAATCTGACATTTTGCCTAAATGAGTATAGTGCTCTCCACTGAAAGATTTTCCGCACCATGAGCAGGTTTTGCTTGACGAATAAGAACTGCTGTTTGATGATGTTGATGATGAATCATAGTCATATCGGCTGGCTGTAGCCAATACTTGTTTGCAATGCGCTATTTCTTTTAGAACCTCATGAATGTGTTTATCCCGACTTCTAATTCCCCTTTTTTGACAGTCACCGTTAAAGCTTGTTATATCGTTACTCAATTCGGTATAATCATTTAATAATTTCTCAAAATCATTGGTGGTTTTTGATGTGTCTGCCTGAACAGATAATTTATCATATCGTAAATCATTTGCTTTTTTCTTGAGTTTTAGGTCAGCTGGATAGTCATTACAACTAACTGATAGAATTGAAACTATCAGTATCAATAAAAATCTATAAAACATTTTGTAATCTAGTTTTAGATTTCTTTCTAGGAAAAATACTTTTCTCATTTGTGTTTTTGGTTTTTAAAGTGAACATTATTTGTTATTGTATGGCAAATATATAAATTATAGCACAAGTGCTATAATGATTTTGTTATTTATATCTTCATTTTGATGAAGTGAAAAAAGATGAAGCTAAAACCCGAAAATTAATCTTCGACCAAGAAGGTTTACAGTTGCTTGCCAAGCGACTTAAGGAAATACGCTCTGAAAAGGGGATTTCACAAGAAGAACTTGCTTATCGTTCCGAATTAACATTATCTCAAATTGCTAGAATCGAGACAGTCAGAATAAATCCTACTATTAGTACTATATTTAAAATTGCCCGTACTTTAGAAGTACCATTGCAGGAGTTATTTAATTTTGAATTGCAACCATTTTCAAATAAATAATTTTTTGATTTAAAACATAAACTCAAAGCCACTTTAATTTGAAGTGGTTTTTTTTTATTGTTTTAAGTTTTGTAAATCAATTGGTTATTAATTTTATCTGTTTTGATTATACGAATTAGGGAATCCCTAAAAATACCCTAATCTTCATTTGCATCATAATCTTAAACATGATAACAATGAATAATCAAATCTTATTAAACGGTATTACAATTGAACAATTAGCAGAAGCATTAAAAGTACTAATGTTTGAAAAAGCTCCAGAAAAAATGAACGCTGAAAATGTGTTATTGACCAGAGATGAAGTATGTGAACTTCTTTCTTTTAATAAGACAAGTTTATGGAAACATACTAAAAGTGGAAAATTAAAAAGTTACGGTATAGGAAACCGTGTATACTATAAGCGCCATGAAGTATTAGAAGCTGTTAAACCTATTAATTCATAAGTCATGGTAGATATGTGTAAAGAAGTGGAATTAAGCATTAAAACAAGCGATGTGGCTGTGATAGAAAAGGTTTCAAGAGGGCTAAATGATAATATTGGATTATTCACTATTAAATCTGCTACTCAATGGATTGAAGAGGCTAAGAATATACCAATTCCCAAAATGCTTTTTGGCGAATTCTGGTGCGAAGGTGAATTGTGTATTCTTTTTGCAGATACAAATTTAGGCAAATCTATTCTTGCTGTCCAAATTGGAAATAGTATTACCAAGAATGAATCTATAGCACCTTTCAAATTAGATTCACCAAAACAGGCTATTTTATATTTTGATTTTGAACTTTCAATTAAGCAATTTGAAAATAGATATTCCAAAGACTATAGCGAGCATTATGATTTCGATGACAATTTTATAAGGATAGAAATTAATAGTGATGCCGAAGTGCCAGATGGTAGGGATTTTGAAGATTATCTGTGTGATTCTTTAGAGCGTTCAATTATTTCAACAGGTGCAAAAATAATTATTATAGACAATATCACTTTTCTTAAAAATGGAAATGAGTCTGCTAAGGATGCACTGCCATTAATGAAACAATTGAAAGCATTAAAAAACAAACATGAATTATCAATATTGGTTCTTGGGCATACACCTAAGAGAGATTTGTCAAAACCTTTAAGTATTAATGATATAGCTGGAAGTAAAATGTTAAGTAATTTTTGCGATAGTGCATTTGCAATTGGACAGAGTTCTTCAGATTCTAGTTTGAGATACTTAAAACAACTAAAACAGAGAAACACGGAACAAATATATGATTCTGAAAATGTATGTGTTTGCCAAATATCAAAACCTGAAAATTTTCTGGAATTTGAGTTTATAAATTACGCTGAAGAACGAACTCATCTGAAAGAATTTAAGAAAACGGACAAAGAGAATATAATTGGTAAAGTTAAAGAATTATCAATATCTGGTAAAACACAAAGACAAATTGCTACAGAATTATGTATATCTCTAGGAGTCGTAAACAAATATCTAAAAAAATAGTGTTCATGTTCACGTTGTTCACGTTTTTAGCATGAACACCATAAACAGAATAAATATAAAGTTTGGAATTAAGATTGTTCATATTTATAATGTTTACACTTTTAAAAAATGAACACAATAAGCGAAAACTTTATAAGTGTTAAAAAATACTATATATTAGCATTACGATAAAACTTACATTTACTATGTGTGAACTAACAACTAAATGTAGCTATTTTGATAATAACTGTAAAAATTAAAAATGAATAATATTGGAGATTTCTTGAATAATTCAAAAGGTTTAACAAAGAACCCATTAGGGATAATAGCTTTATTTGTATCGCTCATTTACGGGTTTGCTTGTCTCGTATTGAGTTCAAGTATAGCAAACCTTATAACGCCAGAAGAAAGATTACCTTTAATATGGTTTATAATTTTATTCCCCGTAATTATCCTTTTGGCATTTGTTCTACTTGTAATATTTCATCATACTAAATTGTATGCTCCTAGTGATTTTAGAGGTGATGATTCTTTTATAAAAGTTTTAGATAATAAAAGTATATATGAAAAGCAGTTAGATGAGGTCATAACTTTAGAGACAGCACCAATTAAGGAAGAAATTATAGATTTAGAGGATAATTTAAACGAACAGAATGAAAGTATAGAGCCTATAACGCCAGATTTAGAATTGCCCAAGATAGTTGAGTCACAAAATGAAAATAATCTAATGATTAAGGATGATTTGGTGAAAATACATAAAAATGCAGAAAGCTGGGCTGTTCAAGAGTTAAGCTTAAAATATAATATAGTATTCCAATCAAACATTTCCGTTTCAACTGCTTATGGTAAATTGCAACTTGATGCTATGGGAAAAAATAAAGAAACTGTATATATTTTAGAAATTAAATACTGGGAAACAAATAAATCAGATAAAAAATTAAAACTATCGATTCAAGATTTTTTATTACAAAGTGAGAAACTTGAAAAACTATTTAAAACTAACCTAAATTTAAAGTTAGTTGTGGTATTAGTTTTTGACTCGTTGCGTAATGTAAATGGAGCTCAATTCACAACATTTGTTAAGAGTATTTACAATGATGCGCACGTAGAGTTTTTTGAATATTCAAAACTTAAAAAAGATTACGAATAGAAAGTTTTTGTTTTTTTGATAGTTAAGATTTTTTGAACATAATAAATTATAAAAGTATGCCTTTAAGTCGTGGTAGAAAATCAAAGAATAAAAAGAAAACTCCTAAGAAAAAAAGAACTAATTCTAATTATGAAGAGTTTAATACAAATGGAGTTAAAGTATATAGGCAAGGAAAAAACGTATTTTTACAAACAAATAGGACTCAGGAACAACAGAACGAACTAATTGAGAGCATAAAAAAAAATCGCCCTCAATTGTTGGATACACTGAAAGTATCAATTGATAGAATTACTGAAATCTTTTCAAATTATGACAATTTTCAATTACTAGGTGGATTATGCTATAATTTATTTGTTAATCATGATAATTCTGAAGATGATGGAGCTTCACAATTAGCGGTGGAATATGGACTAAGTTTTTCGACTGCATTAAAAAATAACCCTAAAGTTTCTCCAACATCTGAAATATTAAATGAATTAATCGAGTTGTTATTAAGTACAAGACAAACATATAATCACTATGTGATGACGGAGTTTGTAGATTCTAAAAATTCGGAAATTGAAAATCATCTACGCTACAAAACAATTTTAGAATCTCTATTTATGCGTGGAAATGGTTACATGCAACACATATATACCATATTTGAAGAACTTTTTTCTGGACATGATGATTTTTTACATAAACATTATGGTTTTAACACAGCGGATATATTAGAAACTATATTGCAATTAGAGGATTCATATTATTGTCGTGTAATTCTTGAAAATGGCATACCACATTGGAAAGCATATGAGAGATTTAAAGAATGGCAAAAAGCTCAGGGTATAGCTTCTTTTTTAATGGGGGATGATAAGCCAATGATTAATTTTTTAGTAGACAATCCAGATTTTGTTAGTACTCAAAATAAACCAAGCGGATATGGAATTAACGACATAGCTCAATTTGAAGAATTGTATAAAATAAGATATCGAAAACCGATTCATAAAAAAATTGTAGAATCTCTTAGTATTGAATTTGGAGATAATTTGGATTTTCTAAATCCAAAATTTTCTGGTTTGCCTTTGAATGACAGTCAGTCTAATTTAAAACCAGTGATTTCTTATGGTGGAAGTCATTATCTATTTGGCTTTAATGTTCTTACAAATAATTTATTTTCTATTACTGAAAAATTGATTTTAGACGCTGACAAAGTGTATTATGAACAAAAGTTTTTAGGTAATAAATATTCTAAATCACGTGATAATTACTTGGAAAACAAGACTTTTAAATTGTTTTCAAAATTTATACCCAACTCGTTATCTTATCTTAATCTTAAATACAGACCTGGTCAAGTTGATAAGATTGGTAATAAAATTGAAACAGAACTGGATTTGTTAATAGTTTCGGATAAAGCGAACTATATAATAGAAATGAAAGCAGGTGGATTATCAGCTCCGTCAAAACGTGGTGCTTTAAAGAGTTTAAGTGGACAATTATCAGAAACAGTAGGATATGGTGCATATCAAAGTCACAGAGCTTATAAATATATTCAAGATGATTCTAATCCTGAATTTTATGATGACAAAAAAAACATAATTGTAGTCGATAAATTAAAGAAGACCTTCAGAATAACGATTACTTTGGAGCATCTTTCTGGATATATTGCAAATATCCATGAATTAAAAATTATGGGGGTGATTGAAAAGGATATTGAGTTTGCATGGACATGTAGTTTATTCGATTTAATGATTTTCTCAGAAATAATTGAAAATGAAGATGATTTTATTGAATATCTTGAAAAACGTATACCTCTTTATAATAATCCAAACATTGATGTAGACGATGAAATAGATTTTTTAGGATATTTTCTTGATACAGGAGACCTAGTTGACAGAAAAGCACTGAAAAAGGTTTCTTCTTTTAGATTAAATAAAGCATCGCAAGAAATAGACCTCTATTTTCAAAAAGGAGGGACTAAACCTAAAAGAAAAAAATGACACATTTAAAGATTTAAATATGATAAAAATACAGATTCATTTTAAAAATTATGATTTGGCAGTTCCTGTAATTAGAGAAATAAAAACAGATTATATTGTTTTTTCGAAAATGAATAGGAGTAAAGAAAATGGTTTGCTTTTAACCATTGAAATTGACGAACAAAATCTTAATTCTCATTTAGAATTAATAGAAAGTTTTCAATTAGAAACATATTATAACATTTAAGAACTTGTAACACTCTAACTTTTGATAATATGAACGCTTATCTTGATAATAATATTATAATTGACATTGAACAGAATAATATTACTACAGAAATTTTAATTAATAATGTAGACGCTAATATTAATAAAATTTTTTATTCACATGCTCATTTACAGGAGGCGAATGAAATTAAAGGAAGTACTGAAGAAATTAAAAGCAGGCTGCAACAACGTTTTAGAACAATTACTGAGATAACTAACAATAACTATTTATTTCATGAATTGGATTCTAAAATTGTGTATAAACAAGTTGAAAAACCTTCTGTAGTTTATCAAACTATCAAAGATGTAGAATTTGCTCAAGACATGATGAAAGTAATGGTAAATAACATTAGTGAAGAGCAAAAAAATGTTTTCAGAAATCAATTAGGCATAGATGTAACAAAATTAAATAATTATAATCCAGCTGAAGTTGTTGAACAGATTAATGAGAAAAAAGAAGCATTTGGAGGTTTCTCACTACTAGGATTAATTGACCATGCAGTTGCCCAATTTCCAAATAATGACAACTTTGGCTTGCATAATAAATTTGGGGGAGTTTTTGAATTGTTGGATTTAATCGGGTACTGGAAAGATAAATACAATGAAAAATCTAATTATGCGAGATTATGGGATTCCAACCATGCTTACTTTAGTTCATTTTGTGATTATTTTATTTCAGATGATAAACGCACAAGAAATAAAGCAAATGTTGCTTTTCACGTTTTTGATATAAAAACTCAAGCAATTTCTTCTAAAGGGCAAAGGTAATTCATTGTGAATGTAAAAATATACTGTTTAGAACTATTAATAAAATAATTTATGATTGAAAAATTAGTTGATGAAAGAAATTCTGATTTATGGAATTTGTTAAATGATAAATTTGATATATCTATTGATAAATCTGATAATAGGGAGTACGGTGTTTATGTAAAAGGGAATAAAGCAATAATTTATATTGATTATAAAAATATTTGCTCCAATTCATTTACTCATGAATTATTACATATTTATTTGAGTCATAAAGAATTTTATCTATCATCATCACTAAAATTAACTATTGCGCAAAACGCAACATTAGGAAGATTATTATCATACAATCTATTAGAGCATATCGGAAACTGTCTTGAACATTTAAAGATGTTTGAAATTTATAATTCTTTAGGTTTTATTGAGGATAAATTTTTGCTAGATTATGATGATTTTAAATGTAACGATAACGAATTGAATGAATTAAAAAAGTATTATCGAATCGGAGGAACGATAAATTTTAGCGTTGTTGATTTTTATATTGGTAAATTAGTAGCTATTTTATGTGATACAAATAAAAAGCATAACTATACTTTTGTTTTAAAAACTTTGCAAGAGCTCGATAATAATTTGTTTAATATTGTTTTAAGCTTAGTTGAGAGAACAAAGAAATATGACTTAGAAAATAAAGATATATTTGTTTCTTACAGAGATATTTCCACTAGTTTTTATGAAGAGTTAGTAGATTGGTTAAAATCAAATCAAATTGCTTAAAGAATTATCCAGATTTATTTCAAAAAGCTTGAATTTACATTTATAAAATAGAATTATGAACTCTTTTTTTAATTTACAATTTGGAAATTTTAGTCAAAGCACACCTAACTGGTTTGATTGGTTCTCATTAATAAGTTCCTTATTAGTAAGTGGGTTAAGCATTTTTTTTGCTTTTAAACTTGCTGAAAAAGTTTATCAAAAAGAAAAGTCAGATAAAAATTTTGAAGATTCAGAAATTCAAAACTCTGAAGTGGCACTTTTTAAAAATAGTCTAATTGAATTAAATAGCTCAATTGAAAAGCAAATTACAGATTTAGAAACGTATAATGCTAACAGAGATTTTAAATTAGTATTTCATCCTGATATTCAGGTAGATTTTTTGCAGTTTATAGACATAAAGTACCTGTACAAAAAGATTGGATTTTCTAATATTGAAGCTATAAAGAAAATAAACAATTTAATGACATTGTTATATACGCTTTATGATTTCAGGGAATCTTTACGAGATGAATTTAGAACCTATATGAAAAAATATAATTATCATGAGGCTAAGTTTTATCAATATCGTCAACTTTTATACACTAAATATTATTCAATTTGTCATCATCGAGCTGAGGTCGAACTTTCTGAGGAAGGAGATAGGAAAAAATGGAAGTTTAATGGTGATGATGAATTCATTATTAGATACTCAGAATTAATAGATAAGATTTCAAATGACAATTCGATTATGGATAGTTCAGGTCTAAAAGATAGAGCTAAATTAAATAGTGAATTTGTTGTTCCGCTCATTAAGATAGCTTACGAATACGTGCCAGAAGATTTAGATGCCATACAAGTAAATGAAATTGGAAATGAAGTTAATTCAGCATTGCTAGACATGGAATTAGTCACGGAAAAACATTTTACTGTAATCCATTCGTACTTGCATAATTTAAAAAATACTAGCACTAAAATCAAGGAATTTCTATTGGTAATTTAGTTTTATATTCAAAATGTAGTTAGGTCTGAAAGTTTAATTTTTTTTTGAATATATTGACTATATGTTGACTAAAATATTTATAATATCTAGTAAAATAAGGATTAATCAGTATAGAAGGAATATGTAATATTTATTTTTATAATTTTTTGAAACGCATTCAATTAGCTTTTAAAGTTAATTGAATGCGTTTTTTAATTTAATTATTTTTAAATTCTTCTATTTGAATATAATAATATCTTAAATCCTTATATATTTACTTTCGTAAACCAATAAATAATTAACCACAACCTGAATGAAAACAAAACTACTCTTATTACTTTTAATATTTGTAATTGCAAAAACTGATGCCCAACAGCAGATTTATTCCTTTAATAGCCTTACTCCTCTAAGATTTATTGAATATAAGGATAATATTTTCTTTTTAAGCGGCAACGATGATACAGGGCGTGAGTTATGGAAAAGTGACGGAACCACGGGAGGTACTTCTCTTGTTAAAGATATATATCCCGGAAAAGAGAATGGCGGTCAGGATTTACTAAAAAAACGTTCTGCAATTTTAAATGATAAATTATTTTTTATCGGAAAAGATGAAACCTCTGATGGTGAAATATGGAAAACAGATGGTACAGCAAGCGGAACGATAAAAGTAACAAATTTTCTAAAAGGAAGGGTTTGGACGATTACTGCTGTAGGAAATTCAATTTATTTTTTACTTAAAACAGAAAATATATTACAAGTTTGGAAAACCGACGGAAGTTCGGAAGGTACTGTATTAGTAAAAGATAATTTACCAATATGGAACGAGGTAACTTTTGAAGGAAAATGTAATAATACTTTTATTTTTACATTCCAACCTTATCTTAGTAACAACTCAAGGGTCTGGAGAAGTGACGGAACAGCTGATGGAACATTTGCTATAACTGGAGAAATAGATGGAAATGGATCAGGGCCAGGAGGTACATCAGCATTATCTCAGTATATTGAAAATGGAGATAAGTTGTATTTTGTAAGCAGGTATTCTTTATTTGAGACAGATGGAACTTTAAATAACACAAAAGCTATTTCAAGTTTATGGAATGCACAAGCTACTTTGGTGAATTATAGTACTGTTATAAAAGTAGATAATAATCTCTATTTTTTATTTTTTGCGGCAGATAACTATAGAATCGAAATTTGGAGATATAATTTAGAAAATAAAAATACCTCAGTAGTCTATTCTGGTTTTGGTTCTAAATATTTTTTCCCTTCAAATGCAGTAAAATCGGATAATTCATTACTTTTCTGTGGTCCAAATAATACTGGAGGTACTTCTTTGCTTTCTATGGATTTAAATAATTATTCGATAGCTGCTTTACAAGAACTTTCTCCAGCAGCACCAAGACCTTTTATATTTTTTGAAGACTTTAATGTTGCAACTATTTATCCAATTAATAATAATGATTATTTTATTACTTCGGCAGTAGATGAAAAATATGAAAGGAAAGGATGGATATTTAATAAAGATAAGCACACAGCAGAAAATATTAGCGCGCTCAACAATGTATGGGATGCAATTGTTTATAAAAATAATTTGTATTATGGAAAAGATAATGTTTTTTGGAAATATGCAAACAATTTGAGCACAGTATCAATTGATAAACAACCCCTTTTATCAGTATATCCGAATCCTTCTTCTGATTTTGTAAACATTAATACAAATAATGATTACACTATTGAAAGCGCTCAGGTTTTTGATTTAAACGGAAAGCTTGTAAGTAATATATCAGATTACAAAAATAATAAAGTTGATATATCACGCTTACCAAATGGTATTTATAATATGCAAATTAAGGTTAATGGAAGTTATTCCGTAAATAAAAAGATTATAAAAAAATAATACCCAACAAGAATATAAAAAACTTTATAATTGATCTGCCCGCTAGCGCGAGCGTCCCGCTCGTGCACGCAAAGATTGACTTACCTTTTGAAAAATAAAATAAAAATAAATAATCGATTTAGATTGCGTTCACGAGCGGGACGCTCACGCCAGCTGCGAAAATGAATAATTTAAAATGGTTCAATAAATTTAAAAATCTAGAATTTGGAATTAATTTACCAAGTTCTATAAAAGAAATTAAGGAGGTAGAGAGAATAATTAATTTTGGCTTTTCAGAAGAATTAATTCAATTGTATTTATTGATGAATGGACAAAATACAAGAGAATACACAAATCAACATTTATGTTATTTACTTCCTATGAATGAAATTAAAGAAATCTATATTTCTTTAGATAAAAATGACTTCATTCCAATAGTCGATTATGCTTTTGGATGCGATTATGTTGGCTTTATTAGAAATAGAGAAGGAATATTCTTTTATGAGGGTAGTTTATTATATGGTGAGTATTATAAGGCATATGATACTATTGAAGATTTTTTTGAATGGGCTTATAAATAAGCTATGTATTTATAAATATTCTCATGCTGGGGCTAGCGTCCCGCTAGCATGAAAATATTTTAGTCTTATATGTTACAGAAAAGTAGTTTAAATATTTTATACCTTTAATACTCAAATATTTTTCATTGTAAGAGAAAATAATTTCTGAAATATGTAGTTAATTCAAACACACAATTAAACACTAAAAAGTATGAAAAAGCTATCTTTAATTTTGATTTTACTGTTTCAAATCCACACTACTTTTGGATACAGCCAAAGTGTAGATCCTTCTTCAAAAAAAATTATTGGAACATGGTATAATAATGCAAACCGAAGTATAAAATGGATGTTTACTCAGGATGGAAAGGTTTACAGTTATAACAAGGATATTTTTGCAGTAACGTATAAATATACGATCTCACATAGCTGTGGAAATAATTCTGATGATACTATTGAATACTTAACTTTAATGGACAAAGATGGAGATGAATTCTGTTTTAAAATAAATGGAATTGATGAAAATAAGAACGGAATTTTGTCCATGACCAATATGAGTAATATGGAAGCGCTTACGTTTGTTAACAAAATATAGTAATTACAAACAAATTTTAATATGTCTAGTTTGCGTCGCTGGCGCGAGCGTCCCGCTCGTGCACGCAAAGATTGGCTTATGTGAATAATTAAGTAGAATAGTGGTTAAAAAGATTAGAAATAAATATTTGATTTAGATTGCGTTCACGAGCGCTAGCATGAGAAAATAGATTATTGGAAACACTTGTACAATTAAGACAATCAATAAAATGAAAAAAACAATTCTCTACTTTCTGCTTCTCATTATTATACTTTTTAGTTTAAAAATACTTTTAGATAATTCTAAAAAAATAGAAATAATTAAATCCAAGAAAGAGGATAAAGAAACAGCATTAAAACTTTCAAAAAGAGTTCAAGAAATAAAAAAGCTAATTGCAAGTGGTTCTGGTTACGATAAGAAAATTGCTTTTTTTATAGACATGAAAATTATGTCCGGAAGAAATCGATTTTTTGTTTATGATTTGCAAAAAGATAAAATTATAGACGAAGGTTTGGTTGCTCATGGTTTTGGTTCGGAAACTAAATTTGAAGGAGAATTAAAATTTAGTAATGTTAATGACTCCAAATGTACTTCATTAGGAAAATATTACATAGGTTATAGTTATAACGGACAATTTGGAAAAGCTTATAAACTCTATGGTTTAGACAAAACAAATGATAATGCTTTTTTGAGGAATATTGTTTTGCATAAATACAGTAAAGTTCCGTACGAAGAACAAATCAATCCGATTTGTTTAAGTTATGGTTGTCCGATGGTAAATGAAAAATATTATGCGAGAATCGAAAAAATAATTGATAATTCGAATAAAAAGATTGTTTTGGATATTTATTATTAATGTACCAAATCCCTGTTTAAACTATAATATCTTAAATAAAAAAAGACAGCACTAAGAAAATAGGCTGTCTTTTACTTTTTTGGGCAAAAAAGGCGGTTAGCGACGAAAACCTGGACTCTCGTTCACTGACTCGTCTAGTTTTACTGTTTTAACTTTTTTAGCAGCAACATTAATTTCATGTTTTACTACTTTGTCATTTTCTTTTACTTCTAATGTATAAGTTCCGGCTGGAAAACCTTCTAAACTTATAGTTTTTGAAATCTCTAATTTGTTAGACGCATCGCCTGTGTACAACAAATTATTGTTTTCATCATAAATAGAAAAAATAGATTTTTCGATGTTGTTCAATGTAAAAGTCATTACTTTTCCATTTCCGGTTTTTATATTCAAAATATAATCCCCTTTTCCATCCATTGCGTAGGTTAAAATAGTAGTCAAAAATACGGCGGCTACTAAGCCCAATTTGGTGAATTTTGTCATGTTTTTTTAAATTGTTTTTAATTGTTTTTAAGTGTTATTTATTAAAGTGGAACGCGTAAAACTACAAATAGAAATTTAAATTTTGTGCAAAAAAACAGGTTTTTTAAACCTATAAGTTGCTGAAATGAAACTCTTTCGGTGCTTTATTTGTGCTATGTACGTAAATACTGGGCTGGTGGATGTTTTTTTTTGAAACATTTTTTTTTGCAATAAAATCACCACTTTAAAATTTATTAAGAATAATTTTCGATAAATTAATTTTCTAACAATTTTAACTTAAAATTGGGCATAAAAAAACAGCTCTATAACCGTAAAAGAGCTGTTCTTAATGACATTTTTTTTCGACTTTTTAAACTTTTTAGCGAACTGCTACGCTTGAATTTTTTGCAAAATCAGATTTGTAAACAGAAGAAATTGCTTTTCTTGATAAAACTGTAGCATTATCAGTAACTGTAATTTCGTGTCTCACTTTTTTTACATTATCTTCAACTTCTAAGAAGTAAGTTCCTTCTGGAAATTCTTCTAAGCTAAAAGTTCTCAGGATTCCATCTTTACCAGTTGCACTTTCAGAGTAAAGTAAAACTCCGTCTTTGTCGTAAATTGCTAAGTTTGCTTTTTTAACTTGGTTTAAAGCAAAAGTTATCAGCTTACCATTTCCTTCTTGTAACACTTGAACGTTAAAATCTCCGTTCCCGCCAATTGCATAAGTACTCATTCCTGAAAAAAGTACAGCACATACTAAACTTAATTTTAAATTCTTTTTCATGGCATTCAGTTTTTAAATTAATTGTTCTAATTCTCTGATGCTAAATTACTTCAGAAGTTGAATTTTCTACACATCTCTATTTTCTTATTTCGATGCTATATTCTCATTTACGAAACCGTTATAGGTTAAAATTTAAATTATATCTATCGTTTTGGTTAAAATGGTAATTATATTTTAATGTTTCGTGTAGTTTAAGTATTTGTAAAATATTCTATATTTCTTACAATTTGTTAAAGATTTAGAAAAGTGACTCGAATAGTTTTTTTTACTACAAAGAGCGCTAAGGTTTCACAAGATTCGCAAAGTTTATAAAAGCTTTGCAAACCTTTGCGTTTTTCATTTGCGCTTTGCGGTTAAATAATACATTGAGTATAGAGCAAAAAAAACAGCTCAATAACCACAAAGAGCTGTTTTTAAAACTTTAAAAGTTTTTAAACTTACTAACTATCTAACCTCACTTTTATACTGTATGCAGTATAACTTTTTTAGCGTACTGCTACGCCAGTATTTCCAGCAAAACCTGCTTTATAAACAGATGAAACCGCTTTTCTTGATAAAACAGAAGCATCATCAGAAATTGTAATTTCGTGTCTTACTGTTTTTGTATTGTCTTCAACTTCTAAATAATAAGTTCCTTCTGGAAATTCTTCTAAATTAAAAGTTCTTAAAATTCCATCTTTACCCGAAGCTTTTTCAGAATAAATTAGAGATCCGTCTTTATCATAAATAGATAGGTCTGCTTTTTGCAATTTGTTAAGTGCGAAAGTGATCACTTTTCCATCCATTTTAATTACATGAAGATTAAAATCTTCATTTCCATCAATTGCATAAGTACTTATTCCTGAAAAAAGTACAGCACATACTAAACTCAATCTAACAATCTTTTTCATGGCATTCAGTTTTTAAATTAATAGTTCTAATTCTCTGATGCTAAATTACTTCTGAAATGGATATTTCTGCACAACACAATTTTCCAATTTGTGTGCTATATTCTCATTTACGAAACCGTTATAGGTTAAAATTTAAATATAATTAATCGTTTTTGTTAAATTCACCTATTATTATTTAATGTTTCTTCTAGTTTAATGTATTGTAAAATCTTCCGTATTTCTTACAATTTGTTAAAGATTTAGAAAAGTAAAATGTATTATTTAACCACAAAGAGCGCTAAGATTTTCAGAAAGGTTCGCAAAGTTTATAAAAGCTTTGCCGAACCTTTATGTTTTTTCCTTGCGCTCTTTGCGGTTAAATAAATACGTTCAGTATAGAGCAAAAAAAAACAGCTCAATAACCACAAAGAGCTGTTTTTAAAACTTTAAAAGTTTTTAAACTTACTAACTATCTAACCTCACTTTTATACTGTATTACGAGTATAAACTTTTTTAGCGTACTGCTACGCCAGTATTTTTAGCAGCATCTGTATAAACAGATGATACAGCTTGTCTTGATAACACAGAATTGTTTTCGTCAACAGTGATTTCGTATTTTACTTTTTTAGTAGCATCAGTAACTTCTAAGAAATAAGTTCCTTCTGGAAATTCTTCTAAACTAAAAGTTCTTAAGATTCCGTCTTTACCAGTAGCATTTTCAGAATAAATCAAATTTCCTTTGCTGTCATAAATGCTTAAACTTGCTTTTTGAGTTTGATTAAGAGCAAACGTAATTATTCTGCCTTCACCTTTTAATACATGAAGGTTAAAATCGTTGCCACCATCAATTGCATAAGTACTTAATCCTGATAAAAGCACCGCGCATACTAAACTTAATTTTATAATCTTTTTCATAATTCTCTATGTTTAAATTTTTAGTTCATTTTTCTGATGTAAAATTACTTCGGAAATCCATTTTTCAGCACAACTCAATTTTCCAATTTATGTGCTATATTCTCATTTACGAAACCGTTATAGGTTAAAATTTGAATTATTTGAGGTGTTTTTGTTAATTGAGATACTATTTTTCAATGTTTTGCAGAAAATGAGATTCTGTTAAAAAGTCTTTCTTTCTTACAAAAAATGGGGTATATGTATAAAAACTGCAGATTAAATACGATTAATAAAAAAAATACAGGATAAAAAAATGATACTCAAAAAAAACCTCGGTTTTGGTGTTAATTTCACAGAAATAAAATCTCAGTTTTAATGATTTATTCTCATTTACGAAACCGTTATAGGTTAAAATTTAAATTATTTTAGGTGTTTTTGTTAAATTTGCTATTATATTTTAAAGATTTTATCATGAAGACTATTGCCCCTGCTCTTGAAGTGATATCTAATTCATACGGAAGTTCTTTTACCTACACTAAACACGCAGAAAAAACCAATAGTAAAGCTCATTTATGGCATTATCATCCTGAAATTGAGCTGGTTTATATAAATGGCGGGGCAGGAAAAAGACAAATAGGAAGCCATGTTTCTTATTACACCAACGGAAGTTTGCTTTTGATAGGTTCTAATTTACCCCATTGTGGTTTTACAAATGAACAAACAGGAAATAAAAATGAAATTGTTATTCATATTAAACCTGAATTTTTAGGAAACGATTTTTTAGTAGTTCCCGAAATGAAAAAGGTTCAAAATGTTTTGAGTCAGGCAAAAGCAGGAATTGCTTTTGGAGGCGAAACTAAAAAGAAAATCGGAAAGAAAATCGAGATGATGGAAAACCAACTTCCGTTTGAACGTTTGATGACCTTGTTGAGTATTCTTGACGAATTAGATTCCTCAGAAGAGTATACGCTTCTAAATGCGGATGGTTTTTCGTTAGAATTACAGACACAAGACAACGATAGAATAAATGTCATTTTTAATTATGTTAAGGATCATTTTCAGGAATCGATAGCTTTAGATGAGGTTTCGAATCTGGTGAGTATGACTACGCCGTCGTTCTGCCGTTATTTTAAGAAAATCTCTAATAAGACTTTTACTGAATTTGTAAACGAATATCGTTTGGTTCACGCCTCAAAACTTTTGGCAGAAAAACCAATAAGCATAAATGAAGTTTGCTTTGAAAGTGGTTTTAATAATTTTAGCCACTTTAGTAAATCCTTTAAACAATATACCGGTAAAAGCGCTTCGCAATACCGTCACGAACACAAGATTACTATTAAGTAATGTGAGTTCTAAATTTATATGTTTTGTTTCGTTTTATTGATTATTTTTAATCCAGATTTAACAAAACCAAACAAAACATATGAATTTAATAAAAACCACTGTTCTGGTTCTTTCAATTACAGCTTTTACAAGCTGTAGTAAAAAAGAAACTGCATTTTCAGATCCTTTAATCACTAATCGTGATACAACTGTAAGCCCGGCGCAAGATTTTTTTAATTATGCCAATGGCGGCTGGTTTAAGAAAAACCCAATTTTAAATACCGACAGCAGTAATGGTATCATGCGAATTATTACAGATACTATTAATTCTCAAATAAAAAATATCTGCGAAAAATCTGCTTTAGATAAAGATGCTGCAAAAGGCACTAATAAACAAAAAATCGGTGATTTTTACGCGTCTGGTATGGACACAATCGCGATAGAAAAAGCGGGTCTTTCTCCTCTTAATGCAGAATTAAAAAAGATTGAAGAAATAAAAGATGTTCAAAGTCTTGTAGCTGGTATTGCACATTTACAAACTGTTGGCGCAAGTCCTGCTTATTCTTTTTACGTAACCCAAGACGATAAAATTAGTACCAAATATGCTGTGTTCTTTACTCAAGGCGGTTTAGGAATGGGGCAAAGGGATTTTTACCTTGAAAAAGACAAAAGAAATGTCACTATCAGAGATGCATATTCGACTCATTTAAAAACCATTATGAGATCGATGGGAGAAGATGAAGCGACAGCTTCAAAAAATGCTGCGGGAATTTTAAAACTAGAAACGGAGCTTGCAAATGCTTCAAGAAAGTTAGAAGCGCTGCGTGATCCTTTAAAAAATTATAATAAACTTACCGTAGATCAATTTAATAAACAAACTCCAAATATAGATTGGAAAAAAACACTGGCAGTTTTAGGCGTTCCTAAAGCCGATACTGTTATTGTAGGACAGCCTGAATTTTTTGCAGCATTTAATACTTTATTAAAAAGCTACACTACAGAAGAATGGAAAACGTATCTTAAATGGAACCTAATAAATTCATATGCTTCTTTTTTAAATAAAGATATCGAAAAAGCAGATTTTAAATTCTTCTCTACCGTAATGAATGGTGTGAGTACACAAAAACCACGTTGGAAAAGAGTTGTTAACCAAACCGATACTTCTTTAGGCGAATTAGTAGGTCAGGTTTATGTAGCGGAATATATGCCAAAAGGTGTAAAAGAAAAACTAGAAGAAATTGGTACAAATGTTCGCGATGTATTTGCAGAGCACATTAAAAAATTGGATTGGATGAGTGATGCTACAAAAGAAAAAGCACTCAAAAAATTAAGCAAAATTGTAATGAAATTAGGTTATCCTGATAAATGGAAAGATATGAGCAGTCTTACAATTGATCGTAAATCGTACTGTGCCAATGTAATGAGTGCCAACAGCTGGGACTATCAAGATATGATTCATAAATTTGGAAAACCAGTTGACAGAACAGAATGGCACATGTATCCTCAAACGTACAATGCATATTATAACCCAAGTAACAACGAAATTGTAATTCCGGCTTGTAATATTATTGTGCCAGGTTATGAAGGCCGTATGCCAGACGATGCAGTATTGTACGGTATTATTGGAGGTTCATTTTTTGGACATGAAATTACGCATGGTTTTGACGATCAGGGAAGTCAATATGATGAAAATGGAAATCTTAATAATTGGTGGACTCCTGAAGATTTGAAAAAATTTAAAGCAAAAACAAAACTAATTGTATCGCAGTATAATAAGTTTGAAGTTCTTGGAAAACATGTAAACGGAGATGCTACTCAAGGAGAAAACATTGCAGATTTAGGCGGAGTTGTTGTGGGCTACGAAGCTTTTAAGAAAACGAAGCAATTTAAAAACAACGAAAAAATCAGCGGATTAACGCCAGATCAACGTTACTTTTTGGCGTATGCTTATTCTTGGATGATCAACAGAAGAGATGAATCTAAGATTACACAAATAACGACAGATGTACATGCTCCAGAACAATTTAGAATCAACGGACCTTTGGCAAATGTTCCTGAATTTTACAAAGCTTTTAATGTAAAAGAAGGTGATAAAATGTACCAGAAAGAAAACGAGAGAGTTGTAATTTGGTAATATCGATTTAGGTTGAAATATAATCCGACTGCTTTTTTCTTTAGGCAGTCGGATTTTTCATATAATTTATTTTGAATATATTTACATTCCTTAATCGAAAAAAAATCAAAATATGAAAACCTTTAAAATTTTAGTATTTGCTTTCTTCTTATGCATTTCCTCAATGTCATACGCAGCAAAAGTAGATACTTTGCAAGTGGCAAGTACAGCTATGGGAAAAACCTATAAAGCTGCGGTTGTTTTACCAAATTCGTATGCTAAAAGTAAAACCACATTTCCAGTGCTGTATTTATTACACGGCGCATACGGACATTTTAGCGATTGGTTAAAAAATACGCCAAACAAAAAATTAGTTCAAACCTTATCAGATCAATACAATATTATTATTGTGATGCCAGAAGGCGAAACGTTCAGTTTTTACTTAGACAGTCCGGTAAATAAAGAAAGTCAGTTCGAAACCTTTATTACACAAGAAGTAATCCAGAAAGTAGATAAAACGTATCGAACCATAAGCAATAGAACCGGAAGAGTAATAACTGGACTTTCTATGGGAGGTCACGGTGCGTTGTATTTGTCGGCAAGACATCCGGATTTATTCTGTGCTGCCGGAAGTATGAGTGGTGCAGTAGATATGGCAGTAATGCTTAACAGAGATTCATCTGCTCAGGTTGTAAAATTAATGCAGCCTGTTTTTGGTGATAAAAGCAGTAATACGGAACTGTACGAGCAAAATGCAGTTTTAGGAATGCTTGACAAATTAAAAGCAAACAAACTTCCTTTAATAATTGACTGCGGAGTTGATGATTTTTTAATTGAACCTAACAGAGAATTGCACAGAAGATTGGTTTATAATAAAGTAGATCACGATTACACAGAACGTCCAGGAGCTCACACTTGGGAATATTGGGAAAATTCACTGCCTTATCATGTACTTTTTTTTAGCAAAATATTGCTTAAGAATCAGGTAGTTGTTAAAAAATAAAGAAAATAATTAAGAAAGAACGGTCAAAAACTTTTTTTGGTTTGGTTTTTGGAATACCTTTATAATACAAATCTTAAAAAAATATATTATGAAAAAGATACTTACATTATTCGCCGTAGTTGGATTGATGGCATTTTCTAGTTGTTCAAATGATGATGGTGGCGATGGCGACACAATAGGTGAAGTTCTAGAGAGAGAAGTAGATTTTAATTCAGCTAATGGTTATGCTGTTTCAATTCCTCTAAGTCCTGCAATTTATACTTCAGATGTGGTTTTGGTATATCATTTATATGCTGTATCTGGCGGAACTGATGTTTGGAGATTAATGCCTCAAACATATTACATGAATGATGGTGGTGCTCTAGATTTTAACTATGATTTTACAATCAATAGAGTTAATGTTTTTCTAGGAGCAGATTTTAATTTAAATACTCTATCTTCAGACTGGACACAAGATCAGGTTTTTAGAATTGTAATTGTTCCAGCTGCTTTTTCAGGAACTGCAAAATCTAGCATTAAAGCTGATTATTCAGATTATAATGCAGTTATCAAAAAATACAATATTGATGACAGTAAAGTTAAAAGAGTAAAACTATAATAATTACTCAAGAAGTATAAAAAAAAGGAGATCATTAGATCTCCTTTTTTATGCTTATATATTTCAAGAAAATTATTCCTGATCTAAATCTGTAAGTTCTTTTTCTTTTCCGAATTTTAGGGAAACCAGAACTCCTACTAAAAGAGATACGGCTATAAACAATAGTGAGCCCCATTCTGGAACTTGGATAAAATCATGCAATAACATTTTTAGTCCAACGAAAGCTAAAATAGCAACTAAACTGTACTCTAAGTAACTGAATTTTGCCAGCATATTTGCCAGGAAGAAATACATAGAACGTAAACCCAGAATAGCAAAAATATTAGAACTAAATACCAAAAACGGATCTGATGTAATAGCAAGAATAGCGGGAACACTATCTACTGCAAAAAGAACATCCATAACCTCAATTACAATTAAAGCAACAAATAAAGGAGTTGCCGCTTTTTTTGCTGTTTTGGTAGAAATGAAAAATTTCTCACCATCTGTCTCAGAAGTAATTGGAATTACTTTTCCAAGTGCTTTGTATATAAAGGAATCTTTTGGGTGAAAATCTTCTTCTTCTCCAGAAAATAACATTTTTACCGCTGTAAAAACTAAGAAGATTCCAAACACATAAGTCGTCCAAGTAAATTTATTAATCAGCATAACTCCAAAGAAAATCATTAAGCCACGGAAAATAATAGCGCCTAAAATTCCCCAGAATAAAACACGATGCTGGTATTTTTGAGGTATTTTGAAAGAAGCAAAAATGATAGCAATGACAAATATATTATCAACACTCAAAGATAATTCGATTAAATAACCTGTAATAAACTTCATAGAAGCTACGGCAGGTTTCAATTGATCTGGATTTGCAATATAATCTGTAGTATAAAGCCAATAAATTACGCCTGAAAAAAGAAAGGATAATGTAACCCAGATCAATGTCCATTTGCTGGCTTCTTTAGTACTAATAATATGCGGCGTTTTATTAAAAACACCTAAATCTAATGCAAGAATAAAAAACACGGCTAATAAAAATAAACCCCAGACAATCATGATATAATTTTTTAGTGATTTACAAAGATAGGTTTTGAAGTTCAACTTAAAAATTAATTATTAGGAAAAAGTTCTCTAATTTTTAAATTGAACGAAGTGAAAATATACATAAGTTATCGACTCTGATCAAACTGATAAACTTTCATACTTAATCGAAACTTCCAAAGTCTGTCACATTGAGCGAAGTCGAAATGCACGCAAGTTCTCGACTCCGCTCGAACTGAGATGTCAAAAAAAAAGTGCTTTCAATTAAGAAAGCACTTTTTGAATATATTGTAAGCTTAAAATTATAGCGCTGAGTTAACAGTTTTGATAATTCTAGCAGCAATTTTGTATGGATCTCCGTTTGAAGCTGGTCTTCTGTCTTCCAACCAACCTTTCCATCCTTTTTGAACAGTCATCAAAGGAATTCTGATTGAACAACCTCTGTCAGATACTCCGTAAGAGAAATCGTGAATAGAAGCAGTTTCGTGTTTACCAGTTAAACGTTGGTCATTGTAAGCTCCGTAAACCGCGATGTGCTCAGCAGTAACAGGACGGAAAGCCTCACAAATTTTTTCGTAAGTAGCTTGGTCTCCACATGTTCTCAATACATTGTTAGAGAAGTTAGCGTGCATACCAGAACCATTCCAGTCTGTATCTCCTAGAGGTTTAGGGTGATATTCGATATAGTAACCATATTTTTCAGTCAAACGATCTAATAAGTATCTAGCAACCCAAATTTCGTCTCCAGCTTTTTTAGCACCTTGAGCGAATAATTGGAATTCCCATTGTCCGCAAGCAACCTCTTGGTTAATACCTTCAAAGTTAATTCCTGCAGCGATACATAAATCAGCATGCTCTTCTACTAATTTTCTTCCGTGAGTGTTTTTTCCACCTACAGAACAGTAGTACATACCTTGTGGTGCAGGGTATCCTCCAACTGGAAATCCAAGTGGAAGCTGTGTTTTAGTATCCATGATGAAATACTCTTGTTCGAAACCAAACCAAAAATCATCATTATCATCATCAATTGTAGCTCTTCCGTTAGAAGGGTGTGGAGTTCCGTCAGCATACATTACTTCTGACATTACTAAGTATCCGTTAATACGAGTTGGATCAGGGTAGATTGCAACTGGAACTAAAAGACAATCTGAAGAACCACCTTCTGCTTGTTTAGTTGACGAACCATCAAATGACCAGTTACCAAGTTCTTCTAATGTTCCTTTGAAATTTTCGTGCTCTTCAACTTTAGTTTTACTTCTAAGATTTTGAGTTGGTTCATATCCATCTAACCAAATGTACTCTAACTTAATTTTAGCCATAATAATATAAATTAATTTTTTTGTTTTTTTCGTTGGGTCAAATATAGATTTAATTTTTCTAGCGGTAAAAAATAGGGGGCTATTTTGTTTAGCGACATATTATTTTTTAGATAAGCGCAATTTTGACAGGGGTATATTTCAAAAAAAGCAATTTTTATAACCTTAAAAAAATAAATTCGTAATAATTTGGTAACTTTTATGCTTTTCTTAAAGAGTATATTACGAAAAATTGTTTGTTTAATGAAGAATAGTACTATAAAATGTTACATTTCTTGAAAACAAATTCATTATTCTTTATAAAAAGCATCTTCTGTTGAAAAATCTTCGCATAAAAATCTAAAATTTAAGTTCAAAACAGGCTTTTTTATTCCTTATATTTGTTGCTGTTTTTTTATAGAAAAATAGTACGAATTTTAAAAATTATATACATGTCAACATTACGTTTCCAAGCTTTACAAGAAGCTGCTACAAGAAAGCCGGTTCATTTTGAAGAAATAGATAGAAAATCTAATCTTTTTGGTTCAAATGTATTTAATGAAAAAGCAATGAAGCAGTATTTAACTTCGGATGCTTTAAAAGGAGTTAGGGATGCCATTCAGCATGGAACTAAAATAGACAGAAAACTGGCAGATTATATTGCTATGGGAATGAAAGAATGGGCTTTAGCAAAAGGTGTTACACATTATACACACTGGTTTCAGCCGCTTACAGGAACAACAGCAGAAAAACACGACGCCTTTTTTGATATATCGTATGACGGAAGTGATCCGGTAGAAAAATTTGGCGGCGCACAATTGGTACAACAAGAGCCAGATGCTTCTAGTTTTCCTAACGGAGGAATTAGAAATACATTCGAAGCCAGAGGTTACACCGCCTGGGATCCAACTTCGCCTGCTTTTATATACGGTACAACTTTATGTATCCCAACTGTATTTATTGCTTATACAGGTGAAGCATTAGACAATAAAATTCCGTTATTGAGAGCTTTATCTGCAATGGACGAAGCAGCGACAGAAGTATGTAAATATTTTGACAAAAACGTAAAAAAAGTAACGGCTACTTTAGGCTGGGAGCAAGAATATTTCCTTATTGATAAAGCTTTAGCCAATTCTCGTCCAGATTTAATGATGACAGGAAGAACTTTATTAGGACACACTTCTGCAAAAGGACAACAACTTGATGATCATTATTTTGGATCAATTCCAACACGTGCTTTAACGTACATGCGTGATTTAGAACAAGAATGTATGTTGTTAGGAATTCCGGTAAAAACGCGTCATAACGAAGTTGCGCCAAACCAGTTTGAGTTAGCGCCAATTTTTGAAGAAACCAATCTTGCAGTGGATCATAACTCTTTATTAATGGATGTAATGCAAAGAGTAGCAGAACGTCATGATTTTAAAGTTTTATTTCACGAAAAACCATTCAAAGGTGTAAACGGTTCTGGAAAACACAACAACTGGTCGCTGGCGACAGATACAGGAGTTAACTTATTGAGTCCGAGTAAAACACCAATGAGTAATTTACAGTTTTTAACTTTCTTTATTAATACTATAAAAGCGGTAAACGATTACGAAACTCTACTAAGAGCGTCTATCGCAACGGCAAGTAACGACCACAGACTTGGAGCAAATGAAGCACCGCCAGCCATTATTTCGGTATTTATTGGAGCACAATTGTCAAAAGTTTTATTAGAATTAGAAAGCGTAACAACAGGAAAACTTTCGCCAGAAGAAAAAACAGATCTAAAACTGAATGTTGTGGGTAAAATTCCAGACGTACTTTTAGACAATACAGACAGAAACAGAACTTCGCCTTTTGCTTTTACAGGAAATAAATTTGAGTTTAGAGCTGTAGGTTCAAACGCAAACTGCTCCAACGCAATGACAACTTTGAATGCAATTGTGGCAAAACAGTTAAAAGACTTTAAAGCAGAAGTAGATACATTAATAGATTCTAAAGACATGAAAAAAGATGATGCCATCTTTAATGTCCTAAGAGAATACATTAAACAATCTAAGAAAATTCTTTTTGAAGGTGACGGTTACAGTGAAGCTTGGGAAAAAGAAGCAGCAAAAAGAGGTTTAAGTAATTTTAAAACTACGCCAGAAGCAATTAAAGCTAAAGTTTCTAAACAAGCTTTGGATCTATTTGCCGAATTAGGAATCTTTAATCATGTAGAAGCAGAGGCGCGCTACGAAATTGAATTGGAAGAATACACTAAAAAAATCCAGATTGAAGGAAGAGTTTTAGGAGATATTTCAAGAAATCATGTAATTCCGACAGCAATTCGTTATCAAAATACATTAATAGAAAATGTAAAAGGATTAAAAGAAATCTTCGGAAAAGAATTTGAAACTATTGCAAAAGAGCAGATTGTACTTATCAAAGAAATTTCTGGTCATATAGAAGGAATCAATTCTAAAGTATTGGCAATGACAAACGAAAGAAGAACAGCCAATCAATTAACAGATGCTCAAAAAATGGCAGAAGCATATTGCAATAAAGTAAAACCTTATTTTGAGGACATTCGTAATCACTGTGATAAATTAGAATTATTGGTTGATGATGAAAGCTGGACGCTAACAAAATACAGAGAATTATTGTTTACCAAGTAACTATAATTTAACATTTCTAAAAAAGCCTGTCTCAAAAGACAGGCTTTTTTTTGTGATTATGCTAAAATAATGGTTTTGAAGTCCTGTATTTGATAATTCTTTACGTTAAAATGCAGCTAAATTTCAATAAGCAGCTAAATTCTGACTTATATTTTTTTACGTTTTAGTAGTTCATCGAGATAGTTTTACATTTCATCGAAAACATACTAAGATATTGTAAAATAGGTATTTATACCTGATTTAATTTTCGGGGAAGTTTTCTAATTTTGAATATGAGATTGAGAAAATAAGCACAGAATTTTATTTTCAAATGAGGTTTAAAAATGCTCCAGATTACTCCCAAATTGCTCCTCCCAAATTGAATGACCTACATAATAATTTGTATTAATAACCAATTAAATATATTTATTATGAAAAAAGTAATTTTAAGCATCTCCGCGATGCTATTTGTAGGTGCAGCATTCGCTCAAGGAAATGTAAGTGATGTAGACCAATTAGGTTTATTAAACGGAGCACTAGTGGTTCAGGTAGGAGCTGCTAATCATTCAGATGTTGACCAAGTCGGAATTGCTAACGTTGCAATTGTAGGACAATATGGAGATGACAACGCATCTACTGTTGGACAGTTAGGAGGAGGAAATGTTGCGGTAGTAACTCAAATTGGAGACAATAACGATTCTAGTATTGCTCAGGGAATTTGGTTCGGAAACCTTGCTGTAACTACTCAAATCGGAGCTTACAACAACTCTGATGTATTACAAGTTGGTAACTTTAATACTGCTACAACCAACCAATTTGGTCTTGCTAATGGCTCTACAACAATTCAATTCGGAAACGACAATACTGCATCTACAGATCAGATCGGATTGTTTAACAATGCCGCTACATTACAAATGGGCTGGGACAACACTTCTAGCATCCAACAATACGGAGCTGGTAACTTTGCTGCTACTGCACAATTTGGAAACGATCATATGAGTACAGTTACTCAGACTGGTTTCTTAAACGGAAGCATAGTGATTCAATCTAACTAAGAAAAAACCAAGAAAAGGAAGAACTTAATCTATTGAGTTCTTCCTTTTTTTAATTCTAATATCATGAAAAATTTAGCCACTTTTATTTCCTTACTAATCAGCGGGATTATATTCTCTCAAGCAATTGATGTGAGTATGAGTGACTATTTATTTAACATCAATGAAACCTACAATCGCAATCAAAATCAAACAGTAAATCAATATATTAAAAGCAGAAATATAGTAACTGTTGCACAAATTGGAAACTACAATCAGGCCAATTTAAACATCATAAGCAACAACGCTTATGTTACTGCACAACAGACAGGCAATAACAACTACATGAATGTCTACAAAAAAGCTGATGAAATTAATCAGTCCTACACACAAACAGGCAATAACAATTATATAAGTGATTTTTCGATGTATTCTCGCGGTCTCACTTCAATGGCAATCAATCAGGATGGCAATAATTTATCGGTAATCAGTACCGGTTCAAATTCAATATCTAAAGATTTAATAATAAATCAAACGGGAAACTCGGGGACCATTTACATATTCAATCGATAGCATCATGAAAAAGTATTTGAACTTACTAATTACTCTTGTTACTATTTTTTTTTCTGAATTAGGATTTTCTCAGGAAGTTCATATAGAAGTAAAAGCGAAGATCGAAACCAAAGTAATCGAGAATTTACTAGCCATTACAGGAACTGCAGAAAACTTAAAATCAGAGTTTAAAAATATATCATACAAATTGACTGTATTCAAAAAAAACAAAAAAAACTCGAATAAATCAAATAACGCACAAGACGGAAGAATCACATTAGAACCCATTCAAAAAGTAGAACTTTCTAAAACACAGGTAAATTTTACACCAGAAGATGAGATTATAATATTGTTATTGATTTATGATGAAAAAAACGAACTGATAGGCAAAGACCGTGTTGTTTTTGGTGAAGATACAGCATCAGATTCCGGAAAATCAATTCCTGTAGATGGAATAGAAATGGTAGGGATTGTAGCCAATGATACCAAGACAAAACTGGGAAACGATTTTTATGATTTTTTTTACGCGCAGTATTCAAAGCTAAAAATTAATACAACAAAAATCGTAACCGTTCAGGAAGAATTGACTTTTGGCAGAACAACAAAAATTACAATTCTGGTAGATGGAGAAATAGTAGAAGAATTTATTTCCCGTCCAGAGGAAGACTTTTTAAAATACATGGCAGAATCTGCTGCATCAAAAGCGTTTAAGTATTTTAAAGACCTCGAAAAACAGAATAAAATAATAACTCAATATTAATAATTGAGAAAGAATTTTTGCCTAAAGCGCCTGCTTTTTTAATGTAGAAAAACAAATAACAGCAATATGAAAAATTTAGCTTCACTATTATGTGTGTTGGGTTTCTGTGCCGTTTCTACAGCACAAGATCTTGCTTATAAACCCATAAATCCGGCTTTTAGCGGCGGAGAAACTTTCAATTATCAATGGATGCTCAGCTCGGCGCAAGCCCAAAATGATTACAAAGAAGATACCACAAACGGATACAAACAGCAGACAGATTTAGAACGTTTTAAAAGCACTTTAAACAATCAATTGCTCAATAGAATTTCAAATTCATTATTTGATAATCAATTTGGAACAAGCACAGGTACTGGAACGGGTACAGGCACAGGAACTGGCACCGGACTTACTCCGGGGAATTATGTTTTTGGGACACTGTCTGTAGATATTTATAATTCTAATTTAGGAATGGTTGTCAATATTTTGGATATAGAAACCGGCGAACAAACACAAGTTATCATACCCGGTAAATAGTTGCAATATTTTCGATTTATATAAAAAGTAAGTTCATGTTTTATTATTAAAAAATATATAATTATGAATAAAAGTCCCCTTTTTCTATTTTTAATAACTTGCCTATTCTCAGGATGCGGCGCTTATTTTAATCAGCCAGTAGGCGTTCAGAAAGCTATTTTTGGAGAAAATACTCCTGCCACTACCAATTTAACAGATATGCCAAAACCAAAAGAGCAGATCGTAGTAGGAGTATATAAATTTAAAGACCAGACAGGGCAATACAAAGCGACAGATGTGGGAAGTACGTTTAGTACCGCAGTTACACAAGGCGCAACTTCTATTTTAATAAAAGCCTTAGGAGACTCAAAATGGTTTATTCCTATAGAACGTGAAAATCTGGGTAATTTATTAAACGAGCGAAATATTATTCGATCTACACGTCAGGAATATGCAGTAAAAGCAGAACCTAATGAAACCGTATTGTCACCGTTACTTTTTGCGGGAGTTTTATTAGAAGGCGGTATTATTTCGTATGATACCAATATTATTACCGGAGGTTTTGGAGCTCGATATTTTGGCGCCGGCGCTTCTACAAGATACAGACAAGATCGCGTAACGGTATATTTAAGATTAGTTTCAACTTCAAACGGAAAAATTCTAAACACCGTTTACGTTTCTAAAACAATTTTATCGCAAAGTATAGACGCTAGTTTATTTCGATATGTAAATCTAAACCGACTTTTAGAAGTAGAAACCGGTTTTACAAGAAACGAACCCATTCAGTTGGCCGTGACAGAAGCTATAGAAAAAGCCGTTCAGGGACTTATAGTAGACGGAATAAAAGAGAAACTTTGGGAAGTAAATGCACCTCAAAGCCAAATAGATGCTTTTGTATCAGAATACGATAAAGAAAAAAGCGAAGCCGATCTGGCACAATTATACGACAGAAATTTAGAAGATAAAAGAGCCCGATTTGCAATAGAAGCCTCTGCAGGAACAGCCATTATACAAGGCGATTACAAAAGTCCGGTGCCAAAGGAGATGATTAGAGGAGCCTTGAAATATTTCTTTACTCCGGCTCTTAATTTAAGTGCTTCAACCAATGCATTCAAAATTCAAAACAAAGGAAGAATAGACAGAGGTTATCTTTCTATGGATCTCAATCTCGAATGTATCATTTTGCCGCGCGATATTCTGAGTCCTTTTGTTTATGGAGGCTACGGTTTTGAATTTAATAATGATTACGAAAACTTTCATAGTAAAATTCAGTTTGGAGGCGGTGTCGAATATATGGCCACGAGACGATTAGGAATAAAATTATACGGCGAATACAATCTGCCTTTTAGTGATAATGTTGATTATATCGTAAACGGAACAAGAGACGATTATTACTGGAGACTTGGTATGGGAATGACGTATTACTTCCCGAAAAATTACAAGCACAAGAAAAAATAAAGACTCCATAAGACAAGAGCCAGTTTTTTAAACGATTACAGAAAAAATTCAATATAAGTTTAACAAAATCAAATCTGCAATGAAAATAGGATTAAAAATATTGATGTGTTTTATGCTTTTGATTTCTTGTAGTGAAGAGCAAATTGATGACAACGGAACAGGAACTATAAAAGGAAGAGTAGTAGATGCCCGTACATACGAAGGAATAGAAAATGCCCGTGTTTCTTCTAGTCCAACTTCCAGCACCGTATTCTCAGACAAAGACGGCTATTTTGTAATAGAAAAAGTACCAATGGGCAAGTATTCTTTTCAGGCGCAAAAAGATGGTTTTACAGCCAGATTTGAACCTGCAACTGTTGAAAAAGATTTGACAGCGCAGCTTATTTTTGAGTTAGAAGTCTCAACTGCCAATAACAAACCACCAGAAATTCCGGTACTTACCGCGCCGGTTGACAATGCTGTAGCGCAGCCGTTGAGCGTAAACTTAACCTGGACAGCAACCGATCAGGAAAAAGATCCGCTGACATATACCGTTACGGTAAAAAACGGAACAACAGACGAAATTAAAACCTATGCCGATCTTAAAGACATGAAACTTACCATTTCGGGTTTAAGTTACAGTACAAAATACTATTGGCAGGTATCGGCAAATGATGGAATTAATAAAGCAACAAATAGTGTAACAAGTTCCTTTACCACTTTGGCATTTCCAAATCCGAGATATTTATATGTAAAAAAAGTAAAAAACAATAACGTTATATATACCGCAGACGAAGCAGGAAACGAACTCCAATTATCTTCTGCTGAGGTAAACAGTTACAGACCCAGAAAAAATCTGAGCATCAACAAAATCGCTTATATAAGTTCTGACGGATCTTTAAACCAAATTTTCACCATGAATCCGGATGGCACCGAAGTGAAAAAAATTACGAATTTTATTCCAATAGCAGGATTCAATATGGAACATGTTAATTACTGTTGGAGCACAAACGGAAGACAAATTATTTATCCAAATTTTGATAAATTATACCGTATCGATTCAGATGGAGGCGGTTTAATACAATTGTTTAAAACTCCAAATGGGAAATTTATATCAGAATGCGACTGGAGTCAGGACGGATCTCAAATTGTATTAAAAGTAAATGATATATCAGGTTACAATGTCGAAATATATGCAATAAACATGTCTGGAGATGTACTTTATCAAGTACTTTCTGGAGGAACCGGAGCGGCAAGCGGTATAAGTATTTCTGTGGATAATAAAAAAATTGCCTACACCAGAGATGTATCAGGATTTGAAAATTCTACTTACAGAAGATTAGATTCCAGAATATTTATCTATACAGTTGCAACAAATACAGCAGCAGAATTAGACACCAAAAAAGAAAATGGTTTTAATGATCTGGATGTAAAATTCTCGCCAAACGAAGCAAAAGTTATCTTTGTAAATACCTCAAACGACGGACTATCGGCACAAAACATTCAGACCGCAAGCATAAGTGACAATACAACAAGAACAACATTATTCCAGAACGCATCAATGCCCGACTGGAGATAAAAGATAAAACCTTAATTTTTATAACCAATTTTATTGAAGGAATTCGGCATTGCTCAAAGCGTGCCGAATTTTTTTGCGAATCAAGTATCCGAATCATTCAAAGAATTAAAAAAAGGGATTATCTTTGCCACACATCAACACAAACAAATTTTCATGAGTTCAGATTCTAGCAAAAGGTACGCACAAAGAGGTGTTTCAGCATCAAAAGAAGACGTACACAACGCCATAAAAAATATTGATAAAGGTTTATTTCCACAAGCATTTTGCAAAATTGTTCCTGATTATTTAACTCAGGATTCAGATTACTGCCTAATTATGCACGCAGACGGAGCAGGGACAAAATCGTCTTTGGCCTATATGTACTGGAAAGAAACCGGCGATATTTCAGTTTGGAAAGGAATTGCTCAAGATGCCTTAATCATGAATATTGATGACTTATTATGTGTGGGAGCAACAGATAATATTTTGCTTTCATCAACAATTGGAAGAAACAAAAACTTAATTCCTGCCGAAGTTATTTCTGCCATCATCAACGGAACCGAAGAATTAATCAACGAATTAAAATCTTTTGGCGTAACCATTCACTCAACTGGAGGAGAAACTGCAGACGTTGGAGACGTAGTTCGTACTATTATTGTGGATTCTACCGTAACAGCACGTATGAAACGCAGCGATGTTGTAGATAATGCAAACATCAAAGCAGGCGATGTAATTGTTGGTTTAACTTCTTTTGGTCAGGCAACTTACGAAAAAAGTTATAATGGAGGAATGGGAAGTAACGGACTTACTTCTGCACGTCACGATGTTTTCGGAAAATATTTAGCTAAAAAATATCCAGAAAGTTACGACGCTCTTGTTCCGGAAGAATTAATTTATTCAGGACAAGTAAATTTAACTGATGAAGTAGAAAACAGCCCAATCAATGCAGGACAATTGGTACTTTCTCCAACAAGAACTTATGCACCAATTATCAAGAAAATTTTAGATACCTACACACCAAACGAAATTCACGGAATGGTGCATTGCAGTGGTGGAGCACAGACTAAGATTTTACATTTCGTAAAAGATTTACACGTTATAAAAGACAATTTATTTCCAGTACCGCCGTTGTTCAAGTTAATTCAGGAACAGTCAAAAACAGATTGGAAAGAAATGTACCAGGTTTTCAACTGCGGTCACCGTATGGAAATTTACGTACCAGAAAATATTGCACAAGACATTATTGCGATTTCAAAATCATTCAATGTCGATGCACAAATCGTAGGTAGAGTAGAAGCTTCAGAAAGTAAAAAACTGACGATAAAAAGCGAGTACGGAACTTTCGAGTATTAAAAAAATTAAACCATATAAGTTATATAAGTTAATTAAGTTATGCAGTGCTTTTATTTAAATGAACTTATATAACTTATATGGTTTCAAAAACACACCCATTATGTACGAATTACTTTTTTGGAGATATATAGAAGAGATTTACTTAAATCATCATGAAGTTTACGAAGCTCTTGCAGAAAAACAAGAAGTAGAAGGGCTTCAGGAACTTCCTGTAGAAGTAATTGTAAACAGAATCAATTCCATTTTTTCGCAATGGGAAAGAGTCGATGAAAACAGCTGGAAAAACCCAAACGGAAAAGGAGCATTTCAGGTAATAACCACGCCACAAAGTGTAAAAATTGACTGCTATGGAACTGAAGGTAAAACCATGAATCAGTTAGTGAGTGTTATGGAAGAATTCAAATGTCCGCTGTACGATCCGCAGGTTCCCGAACGTTATGACGAAATGAGTGAATAAATTTTAGTATTAATTTCAAATAAAAATTTCAAGCAAATGACATTAGATTTCAACTCCAATATTATATTAGAAGACGAAACCGTTTTATTGCGTTCCTTGCAAGAATCAGATGTCGAAAATTTATTAGAAATTTCTATTAACGAACCAGAAACATGGAAATATTCCTTAGTAGGAGCAGACGGAAAAGAAAACCTAATCAATTACATTGATATAGCGCTCAAAGCCAGAGAAAGCAAAAAAGAATTTCCATTTATAGTATTCGATAAAAAATCACAGAAATACGCTGGCTCCACTCGTTTTTACGACATCAATCTAGAATACAAAACCTTACAATTAGGATATACCTGGTACGGCTCTGCTTTTAGAGGAACCGGACTCAACAAACACTGCAAGTTTCTATTACTTCAATTTGCTTTTGAAACTCTCGGAATGGTACGTGTAGAATTTCGTGCCGATAATAATAACGAACGCAGTATTGCCGCCATGAAAAGCATCGGTTGTAAAGTAGAGGGCGTTTTAAGAAGTCATATGCCAACTGCAAACAGCGAAGTTCGTCGCGATTCTATCGTATTAAGTATCTTAAGAGACGAATGGTTTGATGCCGTAAAAGAAAATCTAAAGAAAAGATTATAGACTAACCATCTTTCAAAAGAAGATTTTGTTCCTTTCTTATTTTTACCACCAATTGATTTATGTAAACTTGAATTTTTTGTGGCAGCAATTTCCAATTCGCATCTTTTTTAAAACTTCTGCAATCGTCTAAATCGCATTCTACTGCGCGTATTGCATACTTTTTATCTTTATAAACCGTAATGATTTTAACGCGTTTTATTTCGTCATTTTCATCTCTCGTTCCATAAACAATAACCGGATCCATATAGCCATCGCCGTCAAGATCCTGCGCGCTGAAATATTTCGTCCAGAACCAAATATTTTTTTCAGCTTCAGCCGTATCAATTAAATCGTTAATTCTCCATCTTTCTCTAAAACCGCCATGATCATTCATAGCACAAATCGCTTGGATTTTAGTATTCAAAGTATCTTTTTTAGAAATGCTTTTCTGATTTTCGCATAAAACCAATTCACAAACGCCCGTTTTATTCTGAAACTCATATGCCCTGTAAATCGGGAAATCACTCAAGCCATCAGCTTCTAGCTGTACTATTTGTTCTTTATTCAATATAAAACTGCTTATTTTTTGAGAAAAGCCGAATGTTGTATAAAAAAAGAAAAGTAGTAAAATAGAATTTTTCATGATGGAATTGTCATTTTGTAAACCAAAGATATTCAAAAGCTATTTTAGTTTAGGAATTTTTATATTTTTTAAAACCCATATTTTATTGTAATTTTCTATCGCAGAATTCGACATCAAAACTGCTTCATAATAATTTGATAATTATATAAATACACAGAATGGTTGCAAAAAAACACTTGGTTAAAAGTATAAAAAGTAAAAGTTTTCTTTTTGGGTCATTAATTCTGGTACTTGGTTACACAAGTAATGCACAGAAAAAAAACGATAATCTTAAAAACCTTATTCAGTATGTAGATCCAATGATTGGAACTGCCAAAATGGGACACACTTATCCTGGTGCAACAGTGCCGTTTGGAAGCGTGCAGCTAAGTCCCGAAACCGATACAATTGCCTACGGATTAAACGGAAAATACAACGGCGAAGTTTATAAATACTGTGCGGGTTATCAATATGAAGACAAAACAATTGTAGGCTTCAGCCATACGCATTTTAGCGGTACAGGACATTCAGATTTAGGAGATTTTCTAATCATGCCGACAACCGGAAAATTACAATTAAATCCCGGAGTTGCTTCAAAACCTTTATCTGGATATCGATCTGCATTTTCGCATGCAACAGAAAAAGCAGAACCGGCTTATTACAGCGTTTTTCTGGAAGATCATAAAATTAAAGCAGAACTTACCGCAACAACGCGTGTAGGAATGCATCAATATACCTTTCCGAAATCAGACGAAGCGCATATTATTTTAGACCTGACCTCTGGAATTTATAATTACGATAAGAAGAACGTTTGGACTTTTGTTCGTGTAGAAAACGATACATTAATTACAGGTTATCGTCAGACCAATGGCTGGGCAAGAACCAGAACGGTTTATTTTGCCATGTCTTTTAGTAAACCAATTAAAAGCTACGGACAAGCTGCTTTAGAAAAAAGTGTTTACAGAGGTTTTTGGGGGAGATTTGATCAGACGAAAAACTTTCCGGAAATGGCAGGTCAAAACCTAAAATTGTTTTTTGATTTTGATACGCAGGAAGGCGAGAAAATCAAAATAAAAATGGCTTTATCTCCCGTAAGTTCTGCTGGTGCACTAGAAAATATGAAAAAAGAAATTCCAGGCTGGGATTTTGAAAAAGTAAAAAAACAAAGTCAGGAAGTTTGGAACAAAGAACTGAATAAAATTCAGGTAGAAACCATTCAAAAAGAAGATTTAGTTAACTTTTATACGGCAATGTATCATGCCTTTTTAGGTCCGACAGAATACATGGATCTTGACGGAAATTACAAAGGTTTGGATATGAATGTACACAAAGCCGAGAACTTTACTAACTATACGAGTTACTCTTTGTGGGATACTTATAGAGCTTTGCATCCTTTATTCAACATTGTACAGCCAAAACGAAACACAGATATGGTAAGTTCTATGCTGGCACATGCAAATCAAAGTGTACATAAAATGCTGCCGATCTGGTCACATTATGCCAACGAAAACTGGTGTATGATTGGCTATCATTCTGTTTCTGTAGTGGCCGATGCAATTGTAAAAGGTAATACGAGTTTTGATCCCGAAAAGGCGCTTCAGGCTTGTGTAAATACAGCCAAAGTTCCTTATTATGATGGATTGGAATATTATATGAAAATGGGTTACGTGCCAGAAGACAAAAACGGCTCTTCGGTTTCTAAAACTTTAGAATATGCTTATGATGATTGGGCTATTGCACAAGCTGCTAAAAAATTAGGTAAAACCGATATTTATAACGAATTTATCGAAAGATCTAAAAACTATAAAAACGTTTATGATGCCAAAACAGGTTTCATGCGTCCGAAATTAAACGACGGAACTTTCAAAAAAGAATTTGATCCGTTAGATACACACGGACAAGGTTTTATAGAAGGAAATTCATGGAATTATAGTTTATACGTGCCGCAAGATCCTGCCGAAATGATTAAAATGATGGGAGGAAACGAAAAGTTCAACGTAAGATTAGATTCGTTGTTTAATATGCATCTTCCGGATAAATATTTCGAAAACACAGAAGATATTACCAGAGAAGGAATCATCGGTAATTACGTTCACGGAAACGAGCCGTCGCATCACGTTGTGTATTTATACAACTGGACTAATTCGCCGTGGAAAGCGCAAGATAAAATCAGAATGATTCTGAAAAAAATGTACCGTAACGGAGCCGACGGTTTGGGAGGAAATGACGATTTCGGACAAATGAGTGCCTGGTATATTTTTAGCAGTTTAGGTTTTTATCCTGTTGCCCCAGGTTCTGATGAATATGCATTAGGAAGTCCGTTGGTTAAAAATGCTGTTTTCAATTTAGAAAATGGTAAAAACTTTGAAGTTGAAACTGTAAATCAATCGGATAAAAATGTTTTTGTGAGTAAAGTGCTTTTGAATGGAAAACAACTTTCTAAACCTTTCTTAAAACATTCTGATGTTATTAATGGCGGGAAAATTACTTTTTATATGAGTGCGAAGCCTAATAAAAAGAATTACCAAAACTAAGTGAGTTTTTAGAATGGAAGAAATAATAATTGAAGAGGTAATGTTTTGGATGGATGGCGGAACTATAACTTTAAGAATGACGAAAGAAGAATCAATTTTATATGAAGTTGAATTTGTTCAAAAAATGTCGTTAGAAAAAGGGATAAGAGATCCGGAAGATAAACCAATTCCTGGAAGTCTTTTGTAAAATAGGAAAGAAGTTGAAATTCGATCAAAATTAGAAAGAGAAATACTTTTAGAAATTAGAATAGCTAAATTTGGGATAAATATTGTAGAAAGGGAAAGAGATTCCTTGAAAAAAACAATCTTGGAAGCTATAGATTTTGTTGAATCTGAAGATTACATAACAATTGCAAAAAAAGTAGGACGCATTAAATAATAATTATAACAAGTATTGACAATTGATAAAGATGATAAACTTTATTAAATTTTAATGTTGTCACCCTGAGCGTCCCGAGACTTCGGGAGAAGGGCGCTCCAATTGGCACGTGGGCTTCTCCCGAAGTATCGGGACGCTCAGCCTGACAATAAAAAAATAGAGAAAATTTGTGCAATTCGTGGCGGAACAAAAAAACTTCACGAAATTTGCATTTCAAATAAAGAAAACGAAACATGAAAATAAACTTAAAATCAGGAATTGATAAATTGCTTTTCGGAATGAAGCAAAACGATGTAACGGCTGCTTTAGGAAAACCTGATAAAAACTATAAAGACGAAGATGATAATGTGATTTTTGTATACAATGCATTAAAAATCAGATTGACATTTTATCAGGAAGAAGACTTGAAATTAGGTTATTTAGTCGCGTCAAGCAATGATCTTGAAGTTTTTGGATACAAATTAATCGGAAGAAAAATTGCCGATGTAAAGAAAGATTTAGCCACAAAAGGAATAACAAAATACACTCAGGAAACTTTTGATACTTTCGAAAACTACTTCAACGAAGACAACTGGTTTATTCTTCAAACTGAATTTGATGAGGTTGTAAAATTTGAAGTTGGTGCCATAATCAATGCCAAAGACGAATTTGACTGGAAATTCCCAGTGAAGAAATAAGATTATAAATCTTTGTCAAAGTTTAAAACTTTGACAAAGATATTTTCACATAAAGTTTGTCAAGCTGAGCGTCCCGAGACTTCGGGAGAAGCCCCGCAAAATAGCTCACACAACGTGATTCAGCAAACAGAGGCTTCTCCCGAAGTCTCGGGACGCTCAGCCTGACAACAAAAAAACCGACAATCACTTGTCGGTTTTTTTATTTTAAGAGTTAAAAGAAATTATCCTTTTAACCATGCATTTTTAAGCTTCTCTTTTGAAGCATCAGTAGCTTTAAAAGTTTCAGTTTCTTCAAATGGTAATTTTACAGTACCTTTTATCGTTTCTTCTTTACCAGCACGTTTTATTTTAAGCGTGATAGCATCGTTTTCTTTCCAGTTTTCACTTTCAGTAATCAACTCATAAATGTTGTCTAAAGAATACGGTTTGTTGTTTACAGATACGATAACGTCATTAGGTTTTAAGTTCAGATTCTTAAAGAAATCATTTTGTTCGATATCAGAACGAACAAGTATTTCTTTAGTCGCTTTATCAACTCTAATATATGGTGTTTGTCCTTTTAAGAAAACCGCTCCCGGTTTTTTCTCAGAAGCTTTGGTTACACCAACTTTAGCCAAATAAAAATTGTAAGGAATCGGAGTAGTTCCGGCAACATATTTGTTTAAGAATTCACCAACTTCAGGATAAGTCAATTGTGTAATTTTAGCAAAAAGCTCATTATCGTTAAAAGGTTTTTCGATACCATATTCATTCGATAATTTATGCATTAAATCCAAAATTCCTCTTTCTCCGTTGCTTTTTTCTCTAATGATAATATCAATACACATACCAATTAAGGCTCCTTTTTGATACACGTTTAAGTATTGATCTTTATATGGCTGTTCTAATACATTAGCACTCATTTTAGTAAACGACATTGTATCGTTTAAACTTTTAGCCTGCTCAATTTTATCGGCAATACGAGTATAAAATTCGCCTTCATTAATCAAACCTTGATTAATTTGGAAAAGATTTGCAAAATATTCCGTTACACCTTCGTACATCCATAAATGCTCCGACATTTTTGGTGCATTATAATCAAAATACTGAATTTCTTTAGAGTGAATAGTTAGAGGTGTTACAATATGAAAAAATTCATGCGAAACCACATCTTTCATAGACTCAACCAATTTTTCTTTTGGCATAGATTCCGGTAAAACAACTGTCGTTGCCGTTGGGTGCTCCAAAGCTCCAAAACCGTGCGCATCGTCTTTTGCCATACTTGATAAGTACAATAACACAGTATATTTTTTAGTAGAATTTACTTTTCCTAAAAAGTTTTTCTGCGCCGTCATCATCGTTTTCATTTCCGGAGTAATGCTTTCTGCAGTAAATTTTCCGGTTGGAGAATAAACAGCAATCAAAATATCCATTCCGTTTACGTTAAACGTAGTGTAATCAGGTTTAGAATACATAATTGGATTTTCTACCAAAACGGCATAACGAGGCGTTGTAAAAACATCGCTAGTTTTGCTTGCATCTTCATCATTCATTGAAGTTGATCCCCAAAGTGTTTCAGGATGTGTAATGGTAACTTTATACGGAACATCTAATTTATCTTGAAAATACCCCACAAAACCGTGCGTGTTTACCATGAAGTTAACTCCTGCGTTGATATTAGTTCCAGCTGGTGAGAAAACGTCGTCATTACCAAAACCAGTGCCTTTTTCAGTATCAAAAGTATCACCAGTTAAATAAGTAACTTTTTTTAATGTTTTTGCATTCGAAATTGACCACGAATTATCGTCAATTCTTTTTACAGTTAAAGCATTTCCTTTAGCATCAAAAGCTTTAAAATCATCTGAATATTTTCCGTAATTGTCTGTAGAATAAGTTCCCGGAACTGTTTTTGGAATGCTGTAAATAACTTCGTCTGTTTTTATTGCGGGCGGTGTTACTGTTACTAAGACTTTATCGTCTTTTACATCGGTAAGATTTATGTTTACCTCGACAACATTACTTTTAGCTGCACCTGTACCTGTTTTACAGCTCCAAAGCGTTACTGCCAGAGCTAAGGTGTAAAGTATTTTTTTCATTTAATTATGTTTAGTTATTTGCATATGACTTACAAAATGTAAAAAAGTTACATGATATTGTTATAAATATAAAAAAAACTCCTGAAATCAGGAGTTTTTTTTTAGTCTAGTTTATTTTTTATATAATACTTACCATCCAAATCTTCATCAAAATCATCTATTTTAACGGGTTTTGGTTTTGGTTTATTTGCAAGCGCTTTCTTTTTCCACATTTCAAATTTTTCAAGTGGCATTTTCTTTTTCAAGATCTCCAATACTTCCTTTTCTGCCAGTCCAAATTCTTTTTTGATAATCTCAAATGGATTCTTTTCTTCTAAAGCCAGTGAAACAAGTTTTTCAGTTTGTTCCCAATTCAATTCTTTGCGGTTACTCTTTTTCATCACGTGAAAATTAATTCAAAAGTAGAGGTTAATGATTAATAGATTGATTTTCAATTTATGATTCAATATTAATAAAAAAAATAATTAGTTGGTTCGATCTAGGATACTTTTTTTAATGATTTTAACTGTTTTTTGCAGATCTTGATTTTTGAAACGGAATTTGCAGTAAATTTTTCAATTTATTGTTTTCATCCGGCATCATATGCGTATCTACTCCGTAAATTAATTCTTCTTTTGGCAAGGTTGTAAAAGTGCCAAAAAGACGATCCCAAACAGAGAATATATTTCCATAATTACTGTCTGTATAGGGCAGTACATAATGATGATGTACTTTGTGCATATTGGGCGAAACTATAAAGTAACTTAAAAACACATCTAATTTGTTTGAAAGTGAAATATTAGCATGATTAAACTGCGAAGCCACAACGGATAAGGATTGATATAAAAATACCATCCACATCGGACTTCCTACTATTAGAACTCCTAAAGTGGTAAATATAAAGCGCATTACACTTTCTCCAGGATGATGTCTGTTGGCCGTTGTGGTGTCAATCCAGGTATCTGTATGATGAATGAGATGAAAACGCCATAAGAATTTTACTTTATGCTGAATAAAATGCACTAAATATGCTCCAATTAAGTCTAATAAAAGCAAACCGATAATGGTGTAAAGCCAAATGGGAATTTCAGGAAGCCATTGCAGAATTCCGAAATGATTTTCTGAAGTAAAAGCAGCCGTTTTAATTAAAATGAATGCCAAAATAAAATTGACAATAATAGTAGTAAATGTGAGAAAAAAATTAATTCCTGCATGATGCCATTTCCTGTATTGCATTTGAAACAACGGAAAAGTATTTTCTATCAGCCAGAAGATTGTGATTCCTCCAACTAAAATCAGGCTTCGATGAGAAGACGGAATGGTGTCGAAATAATTTATAATCTCATTCATAATCTAATAATGTATATCCTCAAATTTAACTAAATTGATGAAATAAATATTGGTTTATTGCTGAATTTTCATTTTTGTACCTTAATTGATACATTTTAGATATGAAGTTTTGTGCGAAAAAAAAGGAGAAAAAGATTTAAATCTTTTTCTCCTCGAATATAAAAGTAGATAACTATTGAAAGTATATCTATTGTGTTGTTATGATTTTTTTATCAAACTAATAATAAATAGCAAAATCCAGGCACCTACAGCAGCAATTAGGATTTGCCAAAGCAATCCTCCTCCGCCAATACCAAGTTTTCCTGCAAGCCATCCGCCAAAGAAACCTCCAATAATACCTACTACAATATTACCAATAAGTCCGAAACCTGCACCTTTCCAGAATTGACCCGCTAACCAACCTGAAATTGCTCCAATAAGTAAGAAATATAAAAATGCCATAATGTTATTTTTTTAAATGATTATTTAATTTATTTTTTTGGGAAAAATTGTATGTTATGCTTCCGCATGATTTTGTAATAATGTCTTGTAGATAAATCCAGCTACTATAGCGCCTAAAATAGGAGCGGCCCAAAATAGCCAAACTTGCGATAAGGGTACTCCACCTGTAAAAATTGCCTGAGATAAAGATCTTGCAGGATTAACAGAGGTATTGGTAATCGGAATACTAATTAAGTGTATTAGAGTTAAACCTAAACCAATTGCTACTCCGCAAAATGGAGTGCTGGCAAATTTATCTGTAGCTCCTAAAATTATTAATAAGAAAAATAAAGTAAGTACAAATTCAGCTATAAAACATGATATCATGGAGTATCCATCTGGTGAAAAAGCCCCAAAACCGTTTGATGCAAAAGCACCTGCTCTTGTATTATCGATGACAAAACCTGCTTTTCCAGAAGCAATTGTGTACAACGTTCCTGCAGCAGCTATAGCTCCAACACATTGTGAAACAATATACGGAAGAAGATCTTTAGCAGGAAATCTGCCTCCAGCCCATAAACCAATAGAAACAGCAGGATTAAAATGCCCCCCGGAAATATGTCCTACGGCATATGCCATTGTCAGGACAGTAAGCCCAAAAGCAAGTGCTACTCCAACAAATCCGATTCCCAATTCGGGATATCCGGCTGCAAAAATTGCGCTGCCACAACCTCCAAAAACAAGCCAAAAAGTTCCGAAGAACTCAGCAAATAATTTTTTCATAGTAAATAAATTTAATTAATATTTGATTGTTAAAGGGTATATAAGTATGCCCATAAAATCAATACAATTTGTAAGGGCAAACGTACTAATAAAATAAAATTTAACAAAGAAAAACCTCTTTTTTTCTTTTGAAACATATAAAGATTTGCAGGAAATACAGCAATTAATAGTGCTATAATGCCCCATGCAGCAATACGTGTAAGAGAAGGAAAGAGCAGGAGAATGCCTAAAATAATTTCGGCAGCTCCACTTAAATTATTTAATAATTTGGGATTAGGCAGATAAGGAGGAATGATTCTGATGTACATTCCAGGATTTTTAAAGTGGTTGATTCCAGCAATTATATAAAGAAAAGCCATTAAATATAAATGCCAGGGTAAAGTCATGATAAGATTGTTTTATCACGAAATTATAAAAAAAATTAACAATTATTACATTACAAGACTGTTTTTTTGATGCTCTGCAAAAAGGGCTAGTTTTTACGCTTAAAATTTACATTCATGATAATAATAGCTAAAATGATCAAAACAATTCCAACCCATTGCGTAAAGACTACTTTTTCGTTTAATAAAACGTAAGCCATCGTTACAGAAACCGGAAGTTCTAATGCCGAAACAATACTGCCAAGTCCAATTCCTGTTAAAGGAAAACCAGCGTTCATAAGCATTGGCGGTATAATAGTACCAAAAAGAGATAATACAATTCCCCATTTCATGAAAATTTCAAGATTAAAAGGCGTTACCTGCGTTGCAAAAGCAAACGAAAATACAATTACAGCGCCACCCAAAAGCATATATAGACTACGCTGTGCAGACGAAATTTCTGTAGCTACACGATTGGCAGTAAACATCGTAGTAGTAAAAGAAGCAGCAGCCAAAATTCCCCATGCGATACCGCGCCAATCCAGCTGAATTTCATTGTGAAGAATATTTGTTGCTAAAACTGTTCCTATAAGAACAATAAATACAGCAATTACTTTTTGTTTAGAAGGTAGTTTTTTTTCTAAAATCATTTCAAGCAAAACACCCATCCAAACCGTCTGCATTAATAATACGATACCAATAGAAACCGGAATATATTTTACAGCCAGATAATAGAACAAACTCGTCATTCCTAAAGAAGTTCCGGCAGTCATTAAACTGATGATGTTTCTTGAAGTAGCTTTTACAACTTTTTCTTTGTTTTTAGCTTTTTGAAACGCATTAATAAGCAAAATTCCGATAATTCCCAATACAAATTGAGAGGTTGTAACTTCGGCAGTTGTATAACCTTCTGAGTAGGCCATTTTTACAAAAGTGGCTAACATTCCGTAAGTTGTAGCACCTAATGCAACTAAAAACACTCCCTTTAATACGTTATTTTGTAACATCTTTTCTTATTCAGTTTAAAAAAATCAAGCCGGCAAAGGTAAGTTATTTTGTTTAGGATTTAATATTAAATCTATAAAAACCTTATTATTGCTGTAATTTTAAGTTTTAAATTGATGCTGAAATTAAGAATTTGACAGAAAGAAGAAATAAAAAAAGCCGTCAAAAAATGAATCTTGACGGCTTAGTTTTATTATTTTAATCTGAAATAATTATTTCGCAGGCTGATTGTTGTAAGTTTCAATTTCAAATATCAAAGTTGTATTTGGCGGAATTACACCTCCAGCACCTTTTTCTCCGTAAGCAAGATTTGAAGGAAGAAAGAAAATCGTTTTTTGTCCATCTGTCATCATATCCAAAGCTTCGATAAAACCAGGAATCATTCCGTCTTTTTTACCAACTGTAAAAGGGAAAGCCTGATATCCTTTTTGAGCATCTCTGTTGGCATCATATTTACCGTATGCTTTTGCAACTTGAGACATACTGCTGTCAAAAAGATCTCCGTTTTCAAAGTAACCAGCGTAATGAAAATAGATTGTAGATCCTTCAGGCAATTTTGCTCCAGATCCTTTTTGTGTAACTACGTATTTTAAACCAGAAGCAGTTGTAACAGCTTTGGCTTTTGTAGCTGCAAAATAAGCTGCTTTTGCTGCCACTACTTTTTGGCTTTCGCCTTTCTTAGCGTCTTGTTTTTTTACATCATCACTAAAAACTTTTACGGCATCAAATTTCTTTGCTGCTGCACCTTTGCGGGTAATCGTAATTTTGGTCATAATATCATCCTGAACAATTTTATTTACATTGTCCATACCAGAAACTACATGTCCAAAAATAGTATGTTTTCCGTTCAACCAAGGCGTATCTTTATGAGTGATAAAGAACTGGCTTCCGTTTGTAGCAGGACCAGAGTTTGCCATTGCCAGAACACCACCTTTTTCGAATTTTAATTCTTCTACAAATTCATCTTTAAAAGAATATCCGGGACCACCAGAACCGTTTCCATCTGGATCTCCTCCCTGAATCATAAAATCATTGATAACTCTGTGAAATTTTAATCCGTCATAAAATGGTTTACCTTTTAGTTTTTCCACTTTTACATAAGGATTTTTACCTTCTGCCAAAGAGATAAAGTTAGCCACAGTTACAGGTGCTTTTACATATTCTAAAGAGACTACAATATCTCCTTTTGTAGTAGAGATTGTGGCAAAAATTCCCTCGTTTGGATTTACGGCAGCTTTAGCTTTTACAGCTGTTTTAGTTACTGGTGCTTTTTTAGCAGCAGGTTTTTTAGTCGCTTGCGCTTGAATGTTTACTACTGCCAAGCAAAATAAAAATAGAAATTTAAATTTCATCGTGTTTCTAATTTAAGTCTACAGATTATTTTTATGAATTTATTGTGGTTTTTCTAATAATTGAATTTCGAAAATGATGTTAGCATTTGGCGGAATAACCCCTCCTGCTCCAGTTTCTCCGTAAGCTAAATGCGACGGAATAAAAAGAACAGCTTTGTCTCCAAATGACAACTGCTCAATTCCTTCAATAAATCCGGGAATCAAACCGTCTTTTTTGCCTGCCTGAAATGGAATTGGCTGATAACCGTTTTGAGCTGCTCTCTGCTCATCAAATTTTCCAAAAGTTTTATTAACGTCTGCAATACTTGAGTCAAATAAAGTTCCGTCTTCTAGAAAACCTGCATAGTGAATGTAAACATTAGCTCCGGCAGCTGGTTTTTTGCCAGTTCCTTTTTCTGTGATTACAAATTCTAAACCGCTGCTTGTTTTTGTAGCTTTAGGTCTGATAGAAGCATAATACGCTACTTTTTCTTTTTGAACACCAGCATATTTGCTTTGCTCTTTTGCGATTTCTGCAAAATAATCGTGAAATACTTTTACAGCATCAAACTTTTTAGCTGCTTCACCATTTCTAACAATAGTTACAGCAATAATATTATCTCCCTGAATTACTTTGTTTACTACTTCTTGTCCTTTTTCAACAACGTGTCCAAAAATAGTATGTTTGCCGTCTAACCAAGGCGTTTCTACGTGTGTAATAAAAAATTGGCTGCTGTTTGTTCCAGGACCATTGTTAGCCATTGCTAAAACACCAGCTTTGTCAAATTTCAAATCAGAGAATTCATCTTTAAATTTGTATCCAGTATCACCAGAACCAGTTCCTAACGGATCACCAGACTGAATCATAAAATCTTCAATAACTCTGTGAAATTTCAATCCATCATAAAATGGTTTGTTTTTAAGGTTTTCCTGAGTTACAAATTCATTTTTACCTTCAGCTAAAGTTACAAAGTTAGCGACAGTGATAGGTGCTTTTTTATAATCAAGTTCTACAATAATATGTCCTTTATTGGTTTCAATATCAGCATATAAACCGTCTGGTAAATTACTGTGTTCGTCCTTACAAGAATAAAATGAGGTAACGGCTAATAGTAATAATAAAATACTTTTTTTCATTTTTTAAAACGTTTGTTTAATTGTTTATTGTGTCTTTTTTAATTGGTGAAGCTGGTTTTACGGCTGCAGGTTTCGGCGCTGCAGGTTTTGGTGTCTGTCCTGTTGCATTTGCAGTCGTAGCAGGTACCGCAGTTGTTGGCTGCGCTGTATCCGGAACAAAATTACGAAGCGTAACCGTGCAGATTAAAGACTGATTAGGTCCAATTTTTTTGTTATCACCATGATATCCGTAAGCAATATGCGAAGGAAATAAGAAAGTAACAGTTTCATTTTTATGCATCAATTTAATACCATCACGCAATCCCATCATGATATCTTGTTTGTCTACATAATAAGTCTGAGGCCCAAGATCTGATTCTGAATAAATAATTTTTCCGTTAATATCTTTAACTTCTAAATTATAATAAGCAATATCTCCTTTTTTTGGTGACGAAAGATCGGTAGTGTTTTTTTCGTCATAATAAAGCCAGTATCCTTTTCTCGTTGCATAATACTTCGTTTTAGGATTACTTTTTATTATTTTTTTAATAACATCTTCTTCGTTGGCTACTAATTTTTTGTTGCGGTCGGCCGATTTTTTCATAAACGAGCCAGAGCTTCTGGAAATAGGTTTCCTAGCTTCTTCGTGGTGTTTACAGCCAACCAGTAAAACAGCAAAAAGCAGACTGTAAATGCTTAGTTTTAGGTAGTTCATTTGGGGTTATATTTTTAGTTTAGTTACTAAATCTTCAAACTTTTTCAAAGTTTCTTCCATCGAAACTTCCGATCTTCCGCCGGCAGCGTTGCTATGTCCTCCGCCGTTAAAATGATCTCTTGCAAATTGATTTACATCAAAACCACCTTGCGAACGGAAAGAAATTTTGATAATCTTCTCGTCTTTATTTTCAATAAAAATAGCAGTAAAATTAATACCTTGTATGCTCAAACCGTAATTTACAATTCCTTCTGTATCTCCTTTTACATAATCAAAAGAATCCAATTCGTCTTGTGTAAGGTAACTGTACGAAGTTTTATGATCTGGAAATATTTTCATGTTCTGCAAAGCACGCCCTAATAATTGCAGACGGCTGTAAGAACTATTATCAAACAATAGCACCGGAATCTCAGTGTTTTCAACTCCTAAATCAATTAATTCTGCAATAATACGGTGTGTGTTTCCTGTAGTTCCCGGAAAACGGAACGAACCAGAATCGGTTAAAATTCCGGTATAAATACAAGTTGCAATTGTTTTATCGATATCTTGTTTTTTGCCTAAAAAGGAAATGAAATTATAAACCATTTCACAGGTAGAGCCAAAAGTAGTATCGGAGTACATGTATGCAGCGTAATCATCAGGTTTTTGATGATGATCGATCATGATAAACGGAGCAGTTAGTTTAGCTAACGTATGTTCCATTTCGCCTGTACGATGAAAAGCGTTAAAATCTAGTGTAAAGATTATCTCGGCTTCTTCTAATATTTTGGTGCAGTTTTCGGTGTCTTTTTCAAATATTTTTACTGTTTCAGAACCTGGTAACCAAGCTAAAAAATCAGGAAAATCATTAGGAGCAATTACCGTAGGCTGGTGATTGTTTTTTAATAAAAAATGGTATAAACCTAACGTAGAACCCATGGCATCGCCATCTGGACCTCTATGCGGAATTATGGCGATTTTCTTTGGGCTGGCAAGCAGTAATTGTATCGCTTGAATATCTTGTATTTTCATAGTGTGCGAATTTACATTTTTTTAATGTAATGTTGAAATCATTTTACAGATTAACACACTTTTAGGGAATTGAGGTTTTTGTTTGAAGTTTTAGGTTTAAAGTTTAAAGTTTCAGGTTTCAGGTTTCAGGTTGAAAGTTATGAGTTAAAAGTTATGAGTTAAAAGTTATGAGTTAAAGTTATGAGTTGAAAGTTGGAAGTATAAGTTTTGAGTTGATATTGCAATTGATATTGATATTGCCATTGGCATTGTCATTCCAATTGGAATTTGGAATTTAAAATTTTTGGAATTTTAAAAATATTGGTACAACTTATACTTAGCCCCTTTGACAATCTGCGATTTATAAATCCCTACAGAACCTGAAGAAAAATAAGCAATTGTGCAGGCAATGGCGATGAAAATTCCCGGAGCAATGCCAAATAATTCCATTCCCATGATCGTGCAGGCAATAGGAGTGTGGGTTGCGCCCGAAAATACGGCAACAAAACCAATTCCGGCCAGAAGTGCAATTGGCATCGGAACAATAAGAGATAAAGCGCTTCCTAAAGTGGCGCCAACAAAGAATAAAGGTGTTACTTCGCCACCCTTAAAACCGCATCCAAGCGTAAATCCTGTGAATAAAATTTTAAGTAGAAAATCGTACCATTGATTTGGATTTGAAAATGAATCTACAATTTCCGGAACTCCTAATCCCGAGAATTTTGTAAAGCCAAAACCAGCAATTGCAACGGCTAAAAAGATACCGCCAATAAAAGGTCTTAGCGGCGGATATTTTATTTTTGAAAAAAGTGAACTCCAAAAATGAGTACTTCTGGAAAATAATAAAGCAGCAAGTCCGAACAAAATGCTGATTATAAGGGTATAAAATAAATTGGTCAGCGTAATTTCCGGAACATTTGGAATGCTGTAATGCGTGTGTTTAACCTGCCAAAATTCTACGGTAAAATAAGCGGCATAAGCGGTAAGAAAACTTAAGACAATACTTTTGAAATTGATTTTACTAAAATATAAAACCTCTAAAGCAAAAACAGCTCCGGCCAAAGGCGTTCCAAAAACGGATGCAAAACCAGCGCTTATTCCCAAAATAATTAAAATCTTGCGTTCTGAATTATCAAGTTTAAAAAGCTTCGTAAACTGATCTGCAATTGCGCCTCCCATCTGTACTGCTGTACCTTCGCGTCCTGCAGAACCTCCAAATAAATGTGTAAGTAAGGTTCCTAAAAGAACTAAAGGAGCCATTTTAAACGGAATTACTTTCTTGGGATTTTCGTATTCTTCAAGCAATAAGTTATTGCCTTTTACAACAGATTCGCCCCAATAATAATAACTTAAACCAACGAGAAATCCGCCAATTGGCAAAAGCCAGATAATCCAGTCGTGATGAATTCTAAATTGTGTAACCCATTCTAAAGAAACCAAAAAAAATGCCGACGCAGAACCAGAAAAAAAGCCAATCAAAACACAAATGATAATCCATTTGAATAGGTCTAACACTAATTGTTTTGAGTCTGGAATTGTCATTAATGATTTTAAAATGGTTTGCCTCGAATTGCACAAATTTACACGAATTTGATTTGCTTTAATTGATAAGAATAAAAAATCTTTTGTCAGGCTGAACGGAGTCGAAGCCCGATCCAGCATGAGCCTTCGACTCCGCTCAGGCTGACAACCGAAAAACAATTCGTGCAATTCGTGGCAAAAAAAAATATTATTCCTGCACCACAGCAGTAAATTCAATTTCAACTAAATACTCAGGAGCAACCAGTTTGCTGATTTCATAAAAACCAGTTGTAGGTTTTACATCTTTAAAAAAAGAAGCGTGCGCTCTTGCAACCTCTTCAAAAGAAGTAATATCAGTGGTGAAAATACGGGTTCTAATAACATCTTTCATTCCAACATTCAAATCCTGTAATACTTTTTCAACACGTTCCAAAATGTTATAAGTTTGAGCGTAAGCATCATCAGCTTTAACTTTTTCCCCGTCAACTACAGCTACAGTTCCAGAAACTTCAATGATATTCCCAATTCTTACAGCGCGGCAATATCCCATTTTGTCTTCCCACGGTGATCCTGTTAAGATGTTTTCTCTTTTCATTTTTTATGTTTTGCGGATTTGTTTTGTCAAGTTTTAAAACAAATTCAGGTTAATTAATTACGTTGCAATTTATAAAATCTGCTCTTCAAAAAGAGATTAATTTGGGTTGAATCATACTGTAAATCATTCTTTTTTGTGATATTTTGAATCTCAATTATTCAGATTTATTTTCTTCATAAAGGCGGAGTTTATTCTGAGAAGCCGTTAGGTTTTGCTGTAAAACTTCGATTTTATTTAATAAATGAGCAATGGCATCAATTCCTTCCATATTAATTTTAAGATCGTAATGCATTCGGATCATTTTTTCGACAGAAGGCAGTTGTTCAGGTTCTAAATATTCATCGTCTTCCTGAATAATAATTTTAACCAGACCATAATTATGAAGCTCTGTTATAAAAGTATTTTCAATTTCGTGATACAAACAAAATTGTCTTATCTGAATTAAATTTTTACTACTCATGATTTCTAATTTTTGCTAATTCCTGAAACAATTCTTTCTCTTTATCAGACAATTTCATCGGCGTTTTTAAAGTATAAGTAATATATAAATCACCAAACTGATTGTCCTTTTTATAGATCGGAAATCCTTTTCCTTTTAGTTTTACTTTAGTTCCTGTCTGCGTTTCTGCCGGTACTTTAATCTTTACTTTACCGTCAAAAGTGTTTACATTTATTTCGCCGCCCAAAACGGCAGTGTATAAATCAAGCGGAACATCTGCGTATAAATTATTTCCTTCCCTTTTAAAATCAGAATTGTTATCGATTAAAAAAGTAATATACAAATCACCATTCGGTCCGCCGTTTGCACCAGCGCCGCCGTGATTTGGAATTTTTATAACCTGTCCGTTTTCTACACCTGCCGGAATTGTAATTCGAATGTTTTTTCCGTTAACCGTTAAACTCTGTTTGTGTGTCGTGTAAGCCGAAGCCAAATCGAGTTGTAATTCTGCATTAAAATCCTGACCTCTGTATTTAGACTGCGTTCTGCCGCTATTTGCCGAGCCATACATAGAATTAAAGAAATCAGAAAAGTCGCTTCCGGAGAAATCGCCTCCAAAATCAGAATAGCCCTGACTGCTTTGCTGCCTTGTTCGCTGTTGCTGTTGCTGATTTGGATCGTAACCGGCTTTTTCAAATTCATCAGCGTGTTTCCAGTCTTTTCCGTATTTGTCGTACTTCTTACGATTTTCCGGATTACTCAAAACTTCATTCGCTTCGTTTATTTCTTTGAATTTTTTCTCGGCTTCTTTATCATTCGGATTCAGATCAGGATGATATTTGCGCGCTGCTTTTCGATATGCTTTTTTTATATCGGCTTCCGTAGCTGTTTTGGTAATGTCTAACGCCTTATAATAATCGATATAATCCATTTTTTAAGATTTAAAAAATTAAAGTATTGAATTTAATGATAAACTCACTACTTATCAAGAAAGATAAAGCTTTTTTGTGAGAATTTTTTAGAGATACAATTTTTCAAATTAATAGTGTGTTTTGTTTTTGTATTTTTTATATGTTAAAACTTACAAAATATTTTATTTAATTATATTTTAGATTTAATATTGTAAGATTAAATCTACTAAAATGTATTTTTATTATAACCGATTAGAATATTTACTAACTATAATTTTATAATTTATGAACAGATTATCATTACTAAAAGCCATTAATCTAATTCTCCTATTGAGTTTATCAATTGTATTTACAAATTGTTCTCACAATGATGAGGACAATACAACGCTGCCGTCTATAAAAGCCTCTGATTTTAAATTGATGATTAGTAAAGTTGACGACAAACCCAGCGCAAATCAGGTAATAATTGATTTTGATGTTACAAACTCTTCTAAACTTGATTATGATCGAACAAAAGACGGCAATTATGCAGTTAAGTTTAGTGTAAAAACTACTGACGGTACTTTATACGAAAAATTAGCTTTTATCGATAGTATGAATGCAGGAGTTACACAGCCTGATTATACATTCTTTTTCTACAGTATAGGTAAAACACTCGATTTGTCTACCATTTCTACAACCCTTATTAAAGTTAATTAGAGATTTTTTAAATAAGGTTTATAGGTTCAAAGGTTCAGAGGGGCAGAGGTTTAGGGACAAATAGTCTTTATGTCTTTGAACTTTTGTTCCTTTGAACTTCTTTTTTTGGCAAGTTTTTTGATTCCAAAAATTAGCCTAATATATTGTTATAAATGTCTTAAAGTTGCAGAGCGTAATTAAATAATACTATTTTTGTGATGCTATGCTATTGATTTTATACAAATTATAAAAGCCGATTCGATAATACTTATTTAATGAAGCAGATTTTATTTTTCATATTATTTTTTACTACTATAGTGGTATCAGCTCAAACAGAGTTTGGTACTAAATATAAGCCGATTCCCGCTCCAAAGTTTGGAGCAAAACCCAAAAAGACTCCAATTCCTGAGGTAAAAGACCCTCAGGCCGATAATATGGATGTGCCAAGCATCAAAACGCCAAACGTTTTTGAGCATACGAGCATTACTCCAAAATCAAAATTTCAGATTGGCGAAGAAAAAAGCAAATTTACCATGTCTACAGAAAATGATTTTGCCAATCCCGGCGATCGTTATGTAGATAAAATGGAAAAAGATCTGGATAAAGCGCTAAAAGCTGCCGGACTAAAAGAAGGCAGAGGAGAATTAGTAAAGAAAAATATTTCGTTGGGAGACTTTAAAACCAAATCAAAATATTTTATTGTAAAATTCCGTGATTTTGGCGCCATCGACGGTGATTTAGTCAAAGTTTCGTCTAATGATCAGGTAATTAGAAGTCAGGTGTTATTAGATGCCAGTTTTCAATCCGTACAAATTAATCTGGTAGACGGATTTAATAAATTAGATTTTGAAGCGCTAAACATCGGTTCTTTAGGAGGAAACACTGCAGAAATTAGAGTTTATGATGATAAAGGAACTTTAGTAACCAATGATTATTGGGACAATCTGGCAGCAGGTTTCAAAGCATCTATTGTAGTTACGAAAGAATAATTAGAACCATTTCTGATTCTAATTTTTCTCCGTTTTAATATTTTAAATACAATTTTATAAACCTTCTTTTAAGTGTTTATAATTAGATTTTATAGTATCAAGAACTTCCTCCATTTTACCACCCAGCATTAATTTTGTCATTGATTTTGCCATTCCCGTAACTTGTTCCCAATCTACTTTTGGCGGCATTGCCAATGCATTTGGATTTGTAAAAACATTTAGTAAAACAGGACCATCGTGTAAAAAAGCTTTTTTAATAGCGCTTTCAACTTCTTCCGGTTTATGAACATTTATACCTTCAAATCCCATTGCCTGGGCAATTAATCCAAAATCTGGATTTACCATATTGGTTTCATTATCCGGCAGACCGTTAACTTCCATTTCAAGTTTTACCATTCCCAAAGCACGATTATTAAAAACAATGATTTTAACAGGAATCTTGTATTGATTGATTGTTGCTAAATCACCCAGCAGCATAGATAAACCGCCATCGCCGCACATTGCAATAACTTGTTTTTCCGGATGAGCCAAAGCTGCACCAATAGCCATTGGCATTGCATTGGCCATCGATCCGTGATTAAAAGACCCCAGCATTTTACGTTCGCCGGTACCTTTTATAAAACGCGCTCCCCATACACAGGTCATTCCCGTATCAACAGTAAAAATGGCGTTATTATCTGCTAGTTTATCAATAATATGAGCAAGATATTCGGGCTGAATCGTGTCTTCATCACCGTTATCTTCAATATAAGTATTCATGTTTTCTTTTACCGTCGCGTACAATTTAAGCTGTGCCTGTAAAAAACTATCATCTGTTTTTGCTTCTAATAATGGAAGTAAAGCGTCTATGGTATTAGCAACATCACCGCATAATCCCATATAAAGATTGGCTCGTCTGCCCAAACGTTCAGAGCTTGTATCTATCTGAATGATTTTGTTATCTGTCGGCATAAATTTATCGTACGGAAAATCAGTTCCTAATAATAACACAAGATGCGACTCATGCATACTGTGATAAGCAGAAGGCTGGCCGAGTAATCCTGTCATACCAATTTCATTTGGATTATTAGGCTGAATGCTCATTTTTCCTCGAAATGAATATCCCACAGGCGCTTTGATATGATGGGATAATTGTACAACCTGATCGTGTGCTTTTTCTGCACCAATACCACAAAACAAAGTTATTTTTGTGCTTTCATTAATTGCTTTTGCTAACAATTGTAATTCCTGATCAGAAGGTCTGATTACGGGATTGCAATGAAAATATTGTGTAGATATATTGCTTTCAACCGCTTTTAGTTCAGAAACATCTCCGGGTAAACCAATAACAGCTACACCTTTTTTGCCAAACGCATGTTGTATGGCAGTTTGTATAATTCGAGGTGCTTGTTCTGCCGTCATAATCATCTGATTGTAACAGCTGCAATCATCAAAAAGTTTAATTGTATTGGTTTCCTGAAAATAATCCATTCCCATTTCTCCAGTATTGATCGTCGAGGCAATAGCTAATAAAGGTACGTGCGAGCGGTGCGCATCGTACAAGCCGTTGATTAAATGTACATGTCCCGGGCCACAGCTTCCGGCGCAGACCGCAAAACCGTCTAACTCAGCTTCAGCAGCAGCAGCATAAGCACCAACTTCTTCATGGCGTACATGAATCCATTTTATTTTACCGTTTCTTCGTATTGCATCATTAAAATAATTTAAACTATCACCGGTCACGGCATATACTCGTTTTACTCCAGCTTCGACCAACATTTCAACTAACTGTTCTGCAACTATTTTACTCATAAATTATATTTTTAATATTAATAATTGTGGTGCAACATTGGTTATGCTAGTTAGTTTTATGGGTTGAAATAATGAAGATTGCGCTATCCTTAATATTTAAGGATTGCAAAGAAGATTATATTCAGTTCTATAAATTTAATGAAAAAATAAAGGAGTCTTTTTTCTTTTTTAAAGTTTTAACTTTTCTTAAAAAGCAAAAGGTTCAGAGAAACAAAGTAATTATACTTTATTTCTCTGAACCTTTGTTGCTTTGAATTTTTTTGACTCTTTTTTAAAACGGATCTGCCGTTACTTTAAACTTCATAGCTGCTTTTACCGTTACATCTTGAGTTAAAGTTTCTTTTAAAGTAACCTGAGTTCTAATTTTATAACTGTCAGCCTTAATATATTGATCTAATCTTTTATCGGTACAAATCAAATCAATCGTATTCATAGAAGAGTTGATATTGTCTTGATACGCCAATTCAATTTCATCAGAATTTGTAGTCGAAATATACAAATGAATGGATTTTAAGAATGTAAAAGTTTTGCCCGAAGGACTGTCAATTGTAAGTTGCAGTGATCTTAGTTTTACATCTTTTACCAGATTTGCTTTTGTTTTGTTGTTTGCAAATTCTGTGGAAGAGTTAGTAGTTACATCCGGCGTAATAATTTCTGAAGGCAGATTGATTGGCGAAGTACTTTTAATTTTTATCGAAGCCTGATTCGAAATAGTAAAACTCAATAAATCATCAACAGCACTACAAGAACTTACTAATACAGCTAAGAATAAAGAAAGGGCAATTAATTTTGATTTCATAGTTTGGTTTAAATGGGTTTTTGGTATTTACGAAAGATTTTGAGATATGGATTTTTTGGAAGCTTCTAAGTTTCTAAGGTGCTGAGCTTCTAAGTTTTCATCTCGTCTAAAACCTCAGAACCTTAGATTCTTAGCATCTTAGCAGCTCAAATGAAAAAAAAATATTTTTTTTCATGAATCCGATTTTTCATTTTAAAATATAAAAAGTATTTTTGCGCATGCAACACAACGTACTTATTTTAGATTTCGGATCGCAATACACACAGCTTATTGCGCGTAGAGTTCGCGAATTAAATATATTCTGCGAAATTTTCCCTTACAATCACTTTCCTAGTGATTTATCACCTTATAAAGCAGTAATTTTAGGAGGAAGTCCATTTTCTGTAAGAGCAGAAGATGCGCCGCATCCTGATTTATCTCAAATTCGAGGCAAGCTTCCAATGTTAGCGGTTTGTTACGGAGCGCAGTATTTATCTCATTTTAGTGGAGGTGAAGTTGCAGCTTCTAACACAAGAGAATACGGAAGAGCTAACTTATCTTATATAAAAGAGAACGAAGTTTTCTTTGATGGCGTTTCAGAAAACAGCCAGGTTTGGATGAGCCACAGCGATAGTATCAAAGCTTTACCGACAAACGGAGTAAAATTGGCAAGCACAAATGATGTAGAATTTGCTGCTTATAAAATTGAAGGCGAAACTACTTATGGAATTCAATATCATCCAGAAGTTTTCCATTCTACAGATGGATCAAAAATGCTGGAGAACTTTTTAGTAAAAATTGCCGAAGTTCCTCAAAACTTTACACCAGGTGCTTTCGTAGAAGAAATGGTAGCAGAGTTAAAAGAGAAACTAGGAAACGATAAAGTAGTTTTAGGACTTTCTGGCGGAGTAGATTCTACTGTAGCAGCTGTTTTATTAAATAAAGCAATTGGCGAAAACCTATACTGTATTTTTGTAAATAACGGTTTATTGCGTAAAAACGAATTCCAAAATGTATTAGATCAATACAAAGGAATGGGATTAAACGTAAAAGGAGTAGATGCAGGAGATCGTTTTCTTGGCGAATTAGCCGGAATCAGCGATCCGGAAACCAAACGTAAAACAATTGGTCGTGTATTTATCGAAGTTTTTGATGATGAATCACACTTAATCGAAGACGTAAAATGGCTGGCACAAGGAACTATTTATCCTGACGTTATTGAGTCGGTTTCTGTAAAAGGACCATCGGCTACAATTAAATCGCACCACAATGTTGGTGGATTGCCAGATTATATGAAATTAAAAATTGTAGAACCGCTTAGAATGCTTTTCAAAGATGAAGTACGACGAGTTGGAGCTACTTTAGGAATAGATCCAGAATTATTAGGGAGACACCCTTTCCCGGGACCTGGATTATCAATTAGGATTTTAGGAGATATTACGCCAGAGAAAGTTCAGATTCTGCAAGATGTAGATTCAGTTTTTATCGAAGGATTAAAATCTTGGGGATTATACGACAAAGTTTGGCAGGCTGGAGCAATCTTGCTTCCTGTAAATAGTGTAGGTGTGATGGGTGATGAGCGTACTTACGAAAAAGTAGTAGCGCTAAGAGCTGTAGAATCTACCGACGGTATGACGGCTGACTGGGTTCACTTACCTTATGATTTCTTGATGAAAGTGTCTAACGACATTATTAATAAAGTAAAAGGTGTGAATCGTGTTGTTTACGATATAAGCTCAAAACCACCAGCAACAATTGAGTGGGAATAATCTTTGATTATTAATGAAATAGAATAAAAGAATGCCCGTATTTTACGGGCATTTTTTTGTTTAAAATCTATAATTTAATCTGTTGGAAGAAATTCAAATATTTTTTAACACATAGAATCATAGTTCAACTTTAGCTATAAAAAAGGCATTTCATTTATCTAAAGAAACATAGCTATGTGTGTAAATCTAGATTTGTTTTTATACTCTTTTTTACGCAAGAAAAACTATATTTCTATGTGTTAGAAATACTTATAGCAACGGGTTAATGTATTGTCGCAAAAAATAATGTTCTAAGTTGTAACAAACATGCAGGTAAGAATAGTGCTATTTTTAAAATTAAGTTACATTTGTAAAGCCCTAATTTTTTAAACCTACTATTTATGAGAGAACTTTTAACGATTTCTCTTGTGTTTATTTTGTCTTTTAACAGAATAACTGCGCAAGATTCAATTATTGAACATAAAATTCAAAAAGGAGAAACGGCATATTTTATTGCCCAAAAATATAAAGTATCTGTTGATGAAATTTATAAGCTCAATCCCGAATCTCAAAACGGTATAAAGGACAATCAAATTATAAAAATTCCTGTTCATGCGGAATCAAAAACAAATCAAAAGCAGCAAACTCATATAGTTTTAGCAAAAGAAACGTTGTTTGGCTTATCTAAACAATACAATGTTTCTGTTGAAGCCATTCAAAATGCAAATCAGGAAATCCTTGCCGGTGGTTTACAAATTGGTCAGGAATTAATTATTCCAGAAAGTACTTCGAATCCTAAAACAGAAGTGCTGTCAACTTCAAAAATTACACATCAGGTTACGGCAAAAGAATCTTTGTTCAGTATTGCGCGACAATACAATGTTTCGGTGCAGGATTTAGAAAATTTAAATAAAGATTTACTTCAAAACGGATTGCAGATTGGTCAGACCATTACAATTCCAAACAAAAGAAAAACGTTAGACGGAAGAGTTCGCGTAATCAATCAGGAAACTGTTTTTCATGTGGTTGAACCCAAAGAAACTAAATTTTCTATTGCCAAAAAATACAGTATTTCTATCGATCAGTTAGAATCACAAAATCCAGAAATTGTAAACGGATTAATTGTAGGCAACAAATTAGCCATCAATACTACAGCAATTAAACCAGCAAACGAAAGTGAAGAATTAATGCTGGCTTTGGCGGAAAAACAAGTTGTGGTTGAAAAGACAAAAGCCAAAACGGTTGAAATTGACGATTTAAAAGACCGGTTGGTTATTCAGAAAGAAATGAATCAGAAGATTATCAAAATTAATGATCTGAAAGTCAATCTGAATGATATGAATGGCTCTAAAGAAAATTCAGTTGAAAAACTAAGATTGGTTTTAGAAGCCAATAAAAATGTACAGGATATTTTAATGGCAAAATTAGATTCGTTAGTAAATACAATGAATAATGATTTGGTCGAATTGAAAAGAATGGACGTTATGAATATTGATGAATCGAAACGTCTTGAAAAACAATCTTACGCAAGCATCGGACAAACCAGTGATTTATCTTCTGAATTAAAAAAGGAGTTGGCAGAAAACCGAAAAGCTTACGCCGGACTGATGAATAAAGTGGAAAGAATTGCGGTTGAGGAAAATCAGGAATACAAAAAGAAAATCCGCGAAAGCGAAAAAAAGAACAGTGTTACTTCTTTGCAGCAACGCCTTTCGCTTGACGAAATAAAACGTTACAAAATAGATCAGGAACAGGGTGATGCGCAGAATCAGTTGTTGATTGCTAAAATAGATTCACTGGACAATCAGAAAAAAATTGAGATTAAAAGACAAATCAGTAAAGCGTCTTATTATAGCATGGAAGCCCGAAATTTTGATGATAAACTGGCTTTGGTAAAATTGAAAAAGTATCAGGATGAAGCAGTTAAAAATCAGAATAAAACGGAGGTTTCTAAAACGGTATCTTTGGAAGAAATGAAACGCGAACTGAAAGAAAATCCGCTTAGAACTGATAAAACAGTAAAAGTTGAAGTTTTTGATAATCTTAAACAAGTTTCAAATGGCTATTACTTAGTTTTAGGTATATTTACGGACGCAATGTTAAGAGATAGGCTCATTATGAAACTTATTGATACTGGCGATTTTAACGCTAGTTTCTTCTTTAATATAAACAGTCTTTCGTATTATGTTTATTCAGATAGATTCCAAAATATGGAAGAAGTTTTATATCAATGCAAGAAAAAGGAAGAAGATGAGTTATATAAAAATGTAATTATTGCTAAGGCAGAAATTGACCTTAGAGAATAATTAGCAGAAAATTAACTCGTGGCGCGAATCTTGCTTTATAGAGAATGAGTAACTTGTTTTTTGAATTAGAAATTAAATTGTTTTAAGCCCATATGAAATATTATTCAACATTATTTTCTCTTATTTTCTTTGTAACCTGTAATGCTTTTTCGCAGGAAAAAGTAGTAAAATACAAAGTATCAAGTGGAGAAACGATTAATCAGATTGCCGTAAAATTTAAGGTTACGCCTTATGATATTTATGCATTAAATCCAGATGCAAGAACTTCTTTGCCTCCGAATACTGTTTTGTTGATTCCGACTAAAGATGGAAACACTAAAACGGAAACGGCTGCAGTAAAATCAACTGCCGGCGGAAAAGAAATAATTCATGAAGTACAGCCAAAAGAAACTTTTTATAGTATCGAAAAAAAATATGGTATTTCTGATGAAGCTTTAAAAGCAGCAAATCCCGTTTTGGAAAAAACAGGCGTTCAGATTGGACAAAAACTGGTAATTCCAGCAAAAGGAAGTGCGCCAAAAGCTGTAGCTACAACTGCGAAAACGGTGAGTGCAAAAACACCTGAAAAATATGTTTATCACGATGTACAGGCAAAAGAAACCAAGTATTCTATTGCAAAACAATACAATACTACTATTGAAGATTTAGAAAAACGTAATCCCGAAATTGTAGCTAGTCTTCCAGTTGGTTATCGTGTAACAATAAAAGGAACAGCGCCTAAAACAGAAACGGCAAGTGCGCCAATAACCAATACCGTAAAACCTGCTGAAACTAAAAAATCAACAGAAGCTCCACGAAAAATAACCACTTATATGGATTATCAGGTGAAGCCAAAAGAGACTTTTTATAGTTTAGGAAGAACATTTCATTTAACTCAGGAAGAATTAACGGAATTAAATCCGTCACTTTCTGAAGGAGTAAAAGAAGGAATGGTTTTAAAAGTTCCGACTGGATATGTTGCAGCAGTGCCAATCGTAGCACAGCAACAACCTGTTGTAAAAACAGTTGAAAAACCTATTGAAAAAACAGAAACAAAAGCTCCAGAAGTAACTTCTGGCGGTGGCGGCGGTATAAAAATTGTTGGAACAGTAAGATCAGATGAAGCTGATCCAGAAGTAGTAGCATTAACTAAGAAGAGAGGACAAACAGATCGTAAAAAACTGGTTTTGCTATTGCCTTTTAATTTAGCTAAAATGCAAAATGATACAACAAGCATCAATAATCGAGTAAAAACGGATAAGTTTTTTAATATGACGCTTGATTTTTATTCTGGAGCTATGATGGCTATTGACTCGGCAAAAACATTAAAATTGCCTATAGATGTTGCAATTTATGATTCTCAGGAAACAAAAACGACATCAAATGTTGCAGGTTTAATTGCTCAAAATAAGCTTCAGGACGCCCACGCTGTAATCGGGCCGTTTTATCAAAATAATGCTGAATCTACAGCAAATACTTTGCGTTTGTACAATGTTCCGGTGATTTCGCCATTATCAAAAGATAGTGCAAACCCGATTGATAATTTGTATCAGTCAATTCCGTCTAATGATATTGTTCGAAATGCTATTTTTGACTATATGCGTTCTAAAAACGGAAATATCGTTGCTGTAGTAGACAAGAAAAAAGAATCGGTTGTCAGCTATATTAAACAAAACCAGAAAGGAGTTGTTTTTGCAGCTTTATCTGAAACTGGCGGACTTGATGTTGCCAATTTGAAAAGTCTTTTATTACCAAACAGAATGAATTATGTGGTAATGGAAACGGGTAACACGGCTATGGTAAAAACTACTATCAAAGCTATGCTTGATGCGCAAAAAACATGTCAGGTGCAGCTGGTAATTTTAGAACCAAACAGCACATTGGATACAGACGAAATTGATTTTAACAATTTGATCAAACTGAAATTAATGTATCCTTCGGTAACCAGAGAAAGTGACGAACAGCCTGTTGCCATTTTTGATAAAGAATACAGATTAAAAAATAAAGTAAATCCGAATACATACGCAACAAGAGGTTTTGATGTAACTTTTGATACTATGATGCGTTTAGTACAAGGAAAAACATATCAGGAAACAGCAGATTTAATGACAACGGAGCAAGTTGACAATAAGTTTCAATATTACAAAAAAGAAGATGGTGGACACGCCAATAAAGGTGTTTACATTTTATATTATGACACCGATTTAACTTTAAAAGTAGCAAATTAATGACATCAAAAGTAACCTATTTAGGAGATTTAAGAACAAAATCAATTCACGTGCAATCAGGAAGCGAAATCATTTCTGATGCACCATTAGATAATAACGGAAAAGGAGAAGCATTTTCTCCTACTGATACTGTTGCCAATGCACTAGCAAGCTGTATGATGACAGTTATGGGAATCAAAGCCCGTGATTTAGAAGTAGATTTTACAGGTTCTACAGCAGAAGTAACGAAGATAATGAATGCTGAGCCAAGACGTATTGGCGCAATTGAAATTGTTTTTGAAATGAAAGGCGTTGCAGATGAAAAAAACAAAACGATTCTGGAACGTACAGCAATGACCTGCCCAGTATTTTTGAGTTTAAGCAGTGAAATTGAAAAACGAATTACTTTTAACTGGAGTTAGTAGTTAAATAATTAAAAAAGCCGTCAAGAGATTGATGGTTTTTTTTTTGGAAAATTAAATCTGAATGCAATTGCTTCCCGCTGCTATTATCACATATTGCTTGGAAATTAACAAAAAATTCATGTTTTATTTTGGGCTTTACACAACATAATGGCTTATCTTTGTCTTGCAAAAAAAACGCATAATCATGTGTAAAAATGCATATTATTTGCATGTATTTTTAGAATAAAAATCTCGAAATTTAAGTTAGAAAGAATAAAAAACTATATATCATGTTAAAAAGTAAAATAGACAAAGCAACAGGTTTCGAAAAACGATTTGAAAACATCAATACCGTGGTTTTCGAAAATTCTACAGAAGCTTCTAAAGCAGTTGCCCAGGAAATTGCAGCTTTAATTCAAACAAAACAAAAAAACAATCAGCCTTGTATTTTAGGTCTTGCAACAGGTTCTTCTCCAAAAGGACTATATGCAGAACTGGTACGTCTTCATAAAGAAGAAGGATTAAGTTTTAAAAACGTAATTAGTTTCAATCTGGATGAATATTATCCAATGGAGCCTAACTCTATCAACAGTTATGTTCGTTTTATGAAAGAATTACTGTTTGATCATGTTGATATTTTACCTGAAAATTACCACGTTCCAGACGGACTTTTGACCAAAGAACAAATTGCAGATTACTGCCATAATTATGAAGCTAAAATTGAAGCTTTGGGCGGTATCGATTTGCAGATTTTGGGAATTGGAGGTAACGGACATATTGGTTTTAACGAATCGGGTTCGCTTCAAAACTCTAAAACCCGTTTGGTCGCTTTAGATCATATTACGAGAGTTGCGGCAAGTAAAGATTTTTCTGGATTAAGCAATACACCAAGAACAGCAATCACACTTGGAGTGAAAAAAATCATGGAAGCCAAACAAGTTATTTTGATGGCTTGGGGTGAAGGGAAAGCAAATATTGTAAAAAAATCGGTAGAAGATGAAGTAACAAATCGAGTTCCAGCTTCATTTTTGCAGGAACACGATAACGCAGTTTTTATTTTAGATAAAGAAGCTTCTTCAAAACTAACGAGAATCAACAGCCCTTGGCTGGTAGAAAAAGTAGTCTGGACAGATAAACTGACTAGAAAAGCAGTTTTAGGTTTGGCTTTAAAACTTAAAAAACCAATTTTAATGCTTACCGATGCCGATTATATCGAAAACGGAATGAGCGATTTACTGGCAGATTCTGGTCCGGCTTACGATATTAATATTAAGATTTTCAATAAATTACAAAATACCATTACAGGCTGGCCAGGCGGAAAACCAAATGCAGACGATACTAACCGCCCGGAAAGAGCAGAGCCGGCAAGAAAACGTGTTTTGCTTTTCAGTCCTCATCCAGATGATGATATTATCAGTATGGGAGGAACTTTTATGCGTCTGCAGGAGCAGGGACACGAAGTACACGTTGCCTACCAGACTTCTGGAAATATCGCTGTCGCGGATGATGAAGCGCTGCGTTTTGCAAGTTTCGTAATTGACTACAACGAAAAATTCGGAATCAAAAGCCCTGAGGCTGATACGATTTACGAAAAAGCGGTGACTTTTTTAAAGAATAAAAAGAACAGCGAAATCGACATTCCAGAAGTTCGTTACATAAAAGGATTAATTAGAAAAGGAGAGGCGAGAGCAACAAGTCATTTTGTTGGTTTAACAGACGATCAGATTCACTTTATGGAACTTCCGTTTTACGAAACTGGAACAATTGAGAAAAAACCAATCGGAAAAGAAGATATTCAATTGACGATGGATTTAATTGAAAAAATTAAACCACACCAAATATATGCAGCCGGAGATTTAGCAGATCCACACGGAACACATAAAGTTTGTTTGGATGCGATTTTTGAAGCTGTAAAAGCTTTAAAACCAAAACCTTTTATGGACGATTGCTGGTTATGGTTATACCGCGGTGCTTGGCAGGAATGGGGAATTGATGAAGTTGAAATGGCGGTACCAATGAGCCCGGATCAGGTTTTGGCAAAACGCCACGGAATCTTTAAACACCAATCTCAAAAAGACGGAGTTGTTTTTCAAGGAACAGATGCCAGAGAATTTTGGCAGAGAGCCGAAGACAGAAACCACGAAACGGCAATGCTTTATCAGCAATTAGGTTTGGCAACTTACGCAGCAATGGAGGCTTTTGTGAGATGGCATTACTAAAGTTGCTAAGGTTCTGAGAGGCTGAGATTCTAAGCTGTAATAAAGATTTAAACCATATAAGTTATATAAGTAAATTTAAGTTTATATATGCTTGTAAAACTTATATGGTTTGATAGAATAAGTAAACTTTAGTTTATATGTAAGCTCTAGTTATTTAAATGAACTTATATAACTTATATGGTTTAAAAAATAATTCATATCAAATAGAAATATTTTTTTAAAATAATAATAGCTTTGCAAGAGAAGCAAGAAAGGGAATTCTATATTCTTTATTCTTGCTTCTTTTTCTTTTATAAAAATGGAACAAGACAATAAACTTCTCATAAAATTAGCCCACACCAAAATGCCTTTCGGAAAATACGAAGGACGTTATTTAATAGATTTGCCTGAATATTATGTCGTTTGGTATCAGAATAAAGGATTTCCAAAAGGAGAATTAGGCCAGCAACTGCAGCTTATTTATGAGTTGAAATTGAATGGTTTGGAAGAGTTAATTCGTAATATTAAAAAACGATATCCGAAACCGTAATTTAGATTTTTGGATTGTTAGATTATTAGATAAAATTTTCATTTTAATACTTGGAAATATTGTAAAGAATAAAAATAATTTAACGTAGAAGAGTATTTATTTCTAATTTGAAAAAAGAAATAATTTACCAATCTAAATTTCTAAAAATCTAAGAAGTCTAATATCTAAATTGTCCAATTAAATTTGTACTTTTGCCAAGTTTTTTACACAACTACATACAAACAGACAACAGAATGAATCAAACAAAATATATTTTTGTTACAGGAGGTGTGACTTCATCTTTAGGAAAAGGAATTATCGCAGCTTCTTTGGCAAAATTATTACAAGGAAGAGGTTACCGTACTACTATTCAAAAATTTGACCCATATATTAATGTGGATCCAGGTACTTTAAATCCATATGAACACGGAGAATGTTATGTTACAGATGATGGTGCAGAAACAGATTTAGATTTAGGACACTACGAGCGTTTCTTAAACGTTCCTACTTCTCAGGCCAATAACGTTACTACAGGAAGAGTTTATCTTTCGGTTATTGAAAAAGAAAGAAGAGGGGAATTTTTAGGAAAAACAGTTCAGGTTGTTCCTCATATTACCAACGAAATCAAAGACAGAATGCAATTGCTGGGTAAATCTGGAGATTATGATATTGTGATTACCGAAATCGGAGGAACTGTTGGGGATATTGAATCTTTACCTTATATAGAGTCTGTTCGTCAGTTAGTTTGGGAGTTAGGAGAAAACAACGGAATCGTTATTCATTTAACATTAGTTCCTTATTTGGCTGCTGCAGGTGAGTTAAAAACAAAACCAACGCAGCACTCAGTAAAAACTTTGATGGAAAGCGGTATTAAAGCCGATATTTTGGTTTGTAGAACCGAGCACGAATTGTCTCAGGAATTACGCCAAAAACTAGCTTTATTTTGCAATGTAAAAAAAGAAGCAGTTATTCAGTCAATTGATGCTTCTACCATATATGAAGTTCCAAATTTAATGCTTGAAGAAGGGTTAGATGTTGTGGCTTTAAAGAAATTAGATTTACCTAAAAAAGCTTTGCCAGACCTTAAGACTTGGAATACTTTTTTACGCCGTTTAAAAAACCCAAAACAAACCGTAAATATTGGTTTAATTGGTAAATATGTAGAAATGCAGGATTGTTACAAATCTATTTTAGAGGCGTTTATTCATGCAGGAGCTGCAAACGAAACTAAAGTAAACGTAATTTCTATACACTCAGAACACATTAATATTGATAATGTGGAAGAAAAACTAGGACCTCTTGATGGAGTTTTGGTTGCACCAGGATTTGGAGAAAGAGGTATTGAAGGAAAAATCGAAGCAGTTCGTTATGCACGTGAAAATAATATTCCGTTTTTCGGAATTTGTTTAGGAATGCAAATGTCTGTTATCGAATATTCTAGAAATATTTTAGGTTACGCTGAAGCGAATTCTACAGAGATGAACGAAAAAACGCCTCATCCTGTTGTGAATTTAATGGAAGAGCAAAAAACAATTACAGACAAAGGTGGTACAATGCGTCTTGGAGCTTGGAAATGTGATATTAAGCCAAACACTTTAGCACACAAAATTTACGGACAAAAAACTATTTCGGAGCGTCACCGCCACCGTTATGAGTACAATAATAAATACGCAGACGAATTACAAAAAGCTGGTTTAAAAGCTTCTGGTGTTAATCCTGATACAGGTTTGGTAGAAATTGTAGAATTAGAGAATCACCCATTCTTTATTGGAGTACAATATCATCCAGAATACAAAAGTACAGTTGCCAATCCGCATCCAATTTTTGTAAACTTTGTAGCAGCTGCTGTAAATTCACATAAAAAACAATAATTATATTCTAAGAGGATGTAACGTTTGAGATCAACTCATTACTAATAGCCTTAAACGAATAACTTTTTTAAACAATAATGGAAGAAAAAAAATTTGACCTTAATTCAATCATTGGTTTTGTATTGATATTTGGAATTTTGATTTGGATTATGTACCAAAATCAACCTTCTGAAAAAGAGATTGCTGCTGAAAAAGCCAAGAAAGAATTAGTAGCTAAACAAGAAGCTCAGGCTAAAGCTGATAAAACTAAAACTGCAGTTGTACCGGTTACGGCAGCAACGCCAGGTGACACGGCTCAAATAGCAGAATTGCAAAAAAGTTTAGGTGGTTTTGCTTATTCAGCAACGCTTCCTTCTGCAAAAGAATCTTTTACTACAATCGAAAATGAAAAGATCAAACTAAAAATCGCTAACAAAGGTGGTTACATAGTTGAAGCTACATTGAAAGAATTTAAAAGATTTGAGAAAAATTCTGGTCAATTAGTAGAATTAATTAAAGACAATAATTCTAATCTAAACATTCAATTACAAACGACAGATAACAGAACTTTAAACTCTAAAGATTTGTTTTTTGAACCAACACTCACTAAAGTTGGAGCAGATCAGGTTTTGTCAATGCGTTTAAAAGCAGGTGCAAACGAATTTTTAGAATACAAATACATATTAAAACCAAACGATTATTTAGTTGGTTTTGATATTCGTTCTCAAGGTTTAAATAAAGTTTTAAATTCTTCTAAACCATTAGATTTAGTTTGGGATTTAAAAACATACAGAAACGAAAAAAGTATATCTTATGAAAATCGTTATGCTCAAATTGAATATGAGTATGGTGATGAAAAGTACAGTTCTGTAAGTGCTAACGGAGAAGGAAAAGAAGAAACTCCTGAAAAGGTAAGTTATATAGCTTTTAAACAGCACTTTTTTACTACTATATTATCTACTGATAAAGCTTTTGAGAAATCAAGATTGCAATCTGATAACTTAGTAAAAGACGAAAAAATAGATACTGTTTTTACAAAACAATTTAAAGCAACTGTGCCGTTAGCTTTTTCTAACGGAGAAGTTGATTATAAAATGAGCTGGTATTTTGGACCGGCTGATTACAAAGTATTAAAATCATACGATAAAAATTTCGAAAAAATTATTCCATTAGGTTGGGGGATTTTCGGATGGATCAATAAATGGATTTTTATTCCATTATTCGGATTCTTAAGTTCAACAATTGGATTGTCTCTAGGAATTGCGATTATTATTTTTACAATTCTTATCAAATTGGCTATGTCGCCAATTACCTATAAGTCATTCTTGTCGCAGGCTAAAATGAAAGTTTTACGTCCTGAGATTTCAGAATTGGGAGAAAAATTCAAAAAAGACCCAATGAAGAAACAACAGGAAACAATGAAATTATACAACAAAGCAGGTGTAAACCCAATGGCAGGATGTATTCCGGCATTGATTCAGCTTCCTTTTATGTATGCATCGTTCCAGTTTTTCCCATCTGCTTTTGAGTTAAGACAAAAAGGCTTCCTTTGGGCAGACGATTTATCTTCATTTGATGCTGTAGTAAAATTACCTTTTCATATTCCATTGTACGGAGATCATATCAGTTTGTTTCCAATCTTGGCTGCAATTGCAATTTTCTTCTACATGAAAATGACTTCTGGAGATCAGCAAATGGCAGCGCCGCAACAAGAAGGTATGCCGGATATGGCAAAAATGATGAAAATCATGATTTATGTTTCGCCATTAATGATGTTAATTTTCTTCAATAGTTATGGTGCTGGTTTGAGTTTGTATAACTTTATTTCAAACTTAATCACAATCGGAATTATGTTTGTAATCAAAAATTATATTGTTGATACAGACAAAATTCACGCTCAAATTCAGGAAAATAAATTAAAAGAGCCTAAAAAGCAAAGCAAGTTTCAACAACGTCTTCAAGAAGTGATGGAACAACAAGAAGCTGCAAAAGCTCAGAATAAAAAGAAATAAGTTCTATAAAAAAATCTCGATTTAATCGGGATTTTTTTTATACCGCTATAATTTATAATTTAGATTTTCGTTTAGCTAAAAAACAAAGTATAAAATGATTTACAAAAAACTCATATTCGGATTAGTTTTCTTAAATGCTTTTTTTATGAATGCTCAGACAGCCGTAAACAAATTGGATGCTGAAGGCAAAAAAGATGGATTATGGAAAGGAATTTATACAGAATCTAAAAGACCTCGTTATGAAGGAACTTTTAGCCACGGTAAAGAAACGGGAGTGTTTAAGTTTTTTGATGATACCAAAAAAGGAGATGTTATAGCGACTCGCGATTTTAGTGCAAATGATGGCAGTTCGTATACTATTTTTTACGATCAGAATAAAAATAAAGTAAGCGAAGGAAAAGAAGTAGGCAAAGCTCACGACGGCGAATGGAAGTTTTATCATAAAGCTTCGACCGTTTTGATGACGCTCGAAAATTATAAAAACGGAAAACTAGAAGGCCTTAGAACAATATATTATCCGAATGCTAAAGTGGCAGAAGAGATGATGTATAAAAATGGTCTTAGAGATGGAATCTATAAAAAAATGGGTCAGGATGGATCGCTTTTAGAACAGTCAACGTATAAAAATGATGAGTATAACGGTGATGCTGTTTTTTACGAAACTGACGGATCAGTTGCTTCTAAAGGGAAATTTCTAAACGGAAAAAAAGTTGGAATGTGGCAATTTACAACCAAAGGAAAAACGAAGCAAGTAAATATGAGTGATCCAAAAAGTAATTACCAAGCGAATTCAAAACCTAAAATGGAGTAGAGGAAAGGTTTAAAGGTACTGAGGTTCTAAGCTACAAAGGTTTTAAATTGAACATATTAAAAATGTATTTAATGTATAAGCAAGATATACATTAAGTACATTTTTGTTTTAAGTTGATATTAAATAATTATTTCAACTATCTGCTAAATCTCCAAAATCTGCGAGAAAAATTATACTTTAAATAGATATAAATATCAAAACAGGATCTTACGCTATTAAAAAGCTATAAGTTTTATCTACAGCAGGATTGTATAAACTAATCAAAACTACTATAATTATCTATATTTTGGCGTACCTTTGCACCCTTGTAAATATAAACGAGTTAAAATGAAACGTGTAGTTGTTGGACTTTCTGGTGGTGTAGATTCTAGTGTTGCTGCTTATTTATTGCAACAACAGGGTTACGAAGTTATTGGCCTTTTTATGAAAAACTGGCATGATGATTCGGTTACTATTTCTAATGAATGTCCTTGGTTAGAAGATAGTAATGATGCTTTATTAGTAGCAGAAAAACTCGGAATACCGTTTCAAACCGTTGATTTAAGCGAAGAATACAAAGAGAAAATCGTTGATTATATGTTCAACGAATACGAAAAAGGAAGAACTCCAAATCCTGACGTGCTTTGTAACCGCGAAATCAAATTTGATGTTTTCATGAAAATTGCTTTAAGTCTTGGTGCAGATTATGTGGCAACAGGTCATTATTGTCAAAAAAGTGAAATTGAAGTGGACGGAAAACCTGTTTATCAATTAATTGCCGGTGCAGATACCAACAAAGATCAATCTTATTTCTTGTGTCAGTTATCTCAGGAACAATTAGCAAAATCATTGTTTCCAATTGGTGCTTTAACAAAACCGGAAGTACGTGAAATCGCTGCTGAAATGGATTTGGTAACAGCAGAAAAGAAAGATTCTCAAGGTTTATGTTTTATTGGTAAAGTTCGTTTACCAGAATTTTTGCAGCAAAAATTACAGCCTAAAGAAGGTAAAATAGTTCAGATTGATAAAAATGATCCAATTTACAATATCGAGAAACCTGCTGGTTTATCTTTAGAAGAAGAATTGAAATTAGAATCTCAAAAACTAAATTATCTTCCTACAATGGGAAAAGTGGTTGGGAAACATCAAGGAGCACATTATTTTACAATCGGACAGCGTAAAGGACTAAACGTGGGCGGAACTACAGATCCGTTGTTTATTATTGCTACAAATGTTGAAACCAATACTATTTATACTGGTTTAACAAGCCAGCACCCTGGTTTGTTTAGAAAAGCTTTATTTATAGAAAAATCAGAAGTACACTGGATACGTACAGATTTGGCTTTAAAAGTTGGAGAAAGTATGGAAGTAATGGCAAGAATCCGTTATCGTCAGCCTTTGCAAAAAGCAACTTTGCATCAGTTTGAAGACGGAATGTACATTCGTTTTGATGAACCGCAATCTGCTGTAACAGAAGGTCAGTTTGCTGCTTGGTATTTCGATAATGAATTAGTTGGTTCGGGAGTAATTTCTTAGCTTTATACTTTTTTACAAAGGTTTTCCTTTTAAAAAAGTATCCGATGAAACACTACTACTTTACATTTATTATATTATTCTTTTCTTCTGCTATGTTTTCGCAAGTAGAAGAAGATGCGTGGGTTTACTTTTCTGGCAAACCAAATACACAGCAATATTTAGACGCTCCTTTGACAATGCTTTCGCAGAGAGCATTAGATCGTAGGACGAATCAAAATATTGCTTTAAATTTAACCGATGCGCCTTTAGAAAAATCATACGTAAATCAAATAAAAGCCAGTGCAGGTATAATCATAATGTCAAAATCAAAATGGTTAAACGCATTGCATATTCGTGGTACTCAAGCCAATATTAATGCATTAAAACTATTAACGTTTGTAGAAAAAGTAGTTTTTGCGAACAAAGCTTTAAATATTACTTCAAAAAAAGTTTCCGAAAATAAAATTGCTCAAACAAAAGAAAAATTCAAAACGGAGATCAATTACAATTACGGAACTTCTGCCAATCAAATTCAGATGTTGAACGGACAGGTTTTACATCAGCAAAATTATACGGGTTCGGGTAAAGTAATTGCGGTTTTAGACGCTGGTTTCCCGGGTGTAAATACGGCACAGCCTTTTGAAAATCTGAGAACGAATAACAGAATTTTAGGCGGTTACGATTTTGTTTCCAGAAGCGAAAACTTTTATGCAGGCGACGATCATGGCACTATGGTTCTCTCTACAATGGGCGGTTACAAAGAAAATGCTTTGGTAGGAACTGCTCCAGATGCTTCTTATTATTTGTTTATTACAGAAAATGATCTTTCTGAAAATCCCGTTGAAGAATCCCTTTGGGTTGAAGCGGCAGAAAAAGCCGATAGTTTAGGAGTAGATATTATTACGACTTCTTTGGGTTATTTTGCCTCTGATAAAACTAATTACAGTCATACTTACAGCGATATGAATGGCACTACAACTTTTATTTCGCGTGGTGCTGAAATGGCTTTTAGCAAAGGAATATTTGTTGTGGCTTCAGCTGGAAATGAGGGTAATACGGCAGAACCACATGTAGGTGCGCCTGCAGATGCAGTTTCGGTTCTTACGGTTGGATCTGTTGATAATGCAAAAGTAAAATCATCCTTTAGTTCTATAGGGCCAACTTTTGATAATCGGATAAAGCCCGATGTCATGGCACAGGGAACTGCAGCAGTGGTTTCGACAACAACAGGAACAATTGCTACGATCAACGGAACTTCATTTTCGTGTCCGATAATGGCTGGAATGGTGGCGTGTTTATGGCAGGCTTTTCCAGCTAAAACCAATAAAGAAATTCGAAAAATGATTGTAGAATCAGCTGATAAATTTACTAGTCCAAATAATAATTATGGTTATGGAATTCCGAATTTTGGATCGACTTTGGGGGTAGAACGTTTTGTTGCTTCTTCTGATGCTTTTTCTGTTTTTCCAAATCCTGTGCAAAGCGATATTTCGTTTTCGTTTTTAAACGAAAGTAATACGGCTTCGGTTGCTATTTATTCTATTTTAGGACAGAAACTTATCGAGAAACAAATTACTACTCAAAACCCGGTTCTTTCTTTACAAGCCCTTAAAAGCGGTCTTTATTTTTATACTTTTGATGCTGACGGATTGCGCAAAACAGGAAAGATAATCAAACAATAACAGCATTTTTTAATGAATAGAATTACACAGCTTTTTAATATAAAATACCCAATAATTCAAGGCGGAATGATTTGGAACAGCGGTTACAAATTGGCTTCTGCCGTAAGCAATGCTGGCGGTTTAGGTCTTATTGGTGCAGGTTCGATGTATCCCGAAGTATTAAGGGAACATATTCAGAAATGTAAAAAAGCTACCGATAAACCTTTTGGAGTTAATATCCCGATGTTATATCCTAACATCGAAGAAATTATAAATATTGTGGTAGAAGAAGGGGTAAAGATTGTTTTTACTTCGGCAGGAAATCCTAAAACGTGGACTGCATTCCTGAAAGAAAAAGGGATTAAGGTTGTGCATGTTGTAAGCAGCAGTGTTTTTGCCTTAAAAGCGCAGGATGCAGGTGTTGATGCGATTGTGGCAGAAGGTTTTGAAGCTGGTGGACATAACGGACGTGATGAAACGACTACGCTGACTTTGATCCCGATGGTGAAAGAAAAAATTCAGATTCCGATTATCGCCGCAGGAGGTATTGCAACCGGAAGAGGAATGCTTGCCACAATGGTTCTGGGTGCCGATGGTGTGCAGGTTGGAAGTCGTTTTGCAGCTTCTGTTGAATCTTCGTCACACAATAATTTTAAAGAAAAAATAGTTAAAGTAAAAGAAGGAGATACGCATTTGACTTTAAAAGAGTTAGCGCCTGTGAGATTGGTTAAAAATAAGTTTTATCAGGATATTCAGGATTTGTATGAAAAATGTCCTTCTAAAGAAGATCTTACAACACTTTTAGGCAGAGCAAGAGCCAAAAAAGGAATGTTTGAAGGAGATCTGGATGAAGGCGAATTAGAAATTGGGCAGATTGCTGGAATTATTCATGAAATTCTGCCGGCTGAAAAAATAATTCAAGAAATGATGTCGGAATTTGAAATTGCCTGCAAAGAAAAGACTAAATTTGAATTTTAACTACTTGTAAGAAATACTCCATGAATGCTATGCGCACTTATATAATTTTACTTTTTTTAGGTTTAGGCCTGCAGCAGTCTTATGCGCAGACGTACCAATTTAAAACTTCTGGATTTAGTGTTCTGGAAAAAAATGAAAAAGGTAAATGGGGAGAATGGTCTAATCTGGATCTGGTAAATCTTTCGGTAATTTTAGATACTAATAAACATAGAATCGTAGTGTATTCAATGGAAATTCAGTTGTTTAATATTTTGAATTACATTGAACGCGAAGAAAATGATACCGATATTGTCTATTCTTTTATGTGCAAAGATAACGACGGAAGAGAGTGTAAACTTTCTATAATAACCCGCAAAAAGCAAGATTATCGCAAACAGCTTTACATTAATTATGATGATCATATTATTGTTTATAATATGGTTACGGTTTAGCTAAGCAGTTCATTGACTTTTTGTAATTAACTATGAAAATAAAAAATATTACTACATTTTTTTTGTTACTTTTTGTACTATCTGTTTCTTCTCAAGAATGGAAACAAAATTTTAAAATTGTCGAACCAGTAAGAGTTAGAGATAATGATTTTGGTTTTGCTGTCGCAACTTATGATGGTTATGCTGCATATGGTGCAGATCAGACAGAAGTAGGTAATGTAGAAAATGCGGGTAAAGTTTATATTGCAAAACAAGATTGCGACGGCTGGACAATATATCAGGAACTTTCACTTCCAGATGCAAGAAACTATTGTGGTTTTGGTTCTGTATTATTTATGGAAGGAAAAACACTTGCAATTGTTGGTTGTGATGTTGCAATTCCTTCTGGAAATGCCGTATATATGTACGAGAGAGATAGTAATGATAATTATATATTTAAGCAAAAAATAGCCAGAGACGAAAATTCTTTGTTTGATAATTATGGTTCTAGGATTGCTATTTCAGAAAATTTTATGGTCGTAGGTTCATCATATAATAGTACAGATAGTAGTTTAAATAATTATTTAGAAAATGCAGGTGCAGCATATATTTTTTATAAAGGTACTGATGGAGTTTGGTCATTAGTACAAAAAATAGTAGCAAGCGATAGAGAGAGACGAGATTCTTTTGGTAATTCTGTGGCTATTTACAAAAATACAATTGTTGTTGGCGCGGTGGAAGAAGGAATTAACTCGCCCGGTGCAGCTTATGTATTTGAAAAAAATAATAATTCTAATACCTGGCAGGAAACTAAAAAATTAACGGCTTACGATTTTAGAGCAACGCAGGATAGATTTGGTGAGATTGTAAAAATCAATGAAAACGGGATCATGGTTGCGGCTCCAGGTGAAGATGATTATGATTCTAATTTGAGTGGAGATGGCGGGGGACCGCTTACTATGTTAGGTGGTGTTTATATCTTTAAGAAAAACTCAAGCGGGGAATGGAATGGTTATCAAAAATTAAGAGCCTCTAATGGCTCAGCTAATTTTTTTGCTTTTGGTAATAAAATGGAAGTCTATAAAGATCAAATAGCCGTGCGGGGAAGCGAATATGAATATGATGTCAACGGAAATTTATCAAAAGTTTTTGGACATGTATATATGTTTAAAAAAGGAAACGAAGGTACCTGGGCTGAATATCAAACTGTGGTATCAAACATAAAACGGAATAGTGATTGGTTTGCAGGTTCAATTTCTTTGTATGAAAATGATTTATTTATTGGTGCATTTTGGGACGCTTTAGATGCAAACGGTCAAAACTATATTGGCTATACTGGTGCAGTTTACATTTTTAATACTTATAATTATGTAAATACGCAAAAACCAGTATTAAATACTATTCCGGTATTAAAATCTTGCGCTGATTTAGGAAATGGGTTTTCTTCAAGTTTCAATTTAGGATCAATTGAAACGGATTTGGTTGAAAATTCTAGCAATTTTATTTTTACTTATACAGATAAACTAGGAAATAAACTGCCGTCTCCTTTACCAGTTAATTATTCTAATATTGAGCCTTATTCTGAAAAAATAAATATAAAAGTAGCCAATAAAAATAATCCAAGTTGTTTTCAGGAAACTAAAATTGAATTACAAACTATTTCTTCATTTACCTTAAATCCTATATCGGATATGTATAAATGTGATTTGAAAGGAACAGGTCTTGCAGAATTTGATTTATCAAAAGTTAATGCAGTTCTTGTAAATGATCCTTCACTTTTTACTTTTTCATATTTTGATACAAAAGGAAATGATATTACTAGTTTGATTAATCAATCCTATACTAATTCTACCAAAAATTTTGAAGAGATAATTGTTAATGTTACAGAAACTAATACTTCTTGCAGTGCAAAGACAAAAATAAATTTATATGTTTCTAATGTTAGCTCAGATTGTCAGCAAAACGAAGAAGAAGATTATGTCATACCAAAGTTTTTTACGCCAAATGGAGATGAATTTAATGATAACTGGAAAATTACAGGAATAAATGATCAGAATTATAATATCTATATTTATGATAGGTATGGGAAATTGTTAAAAAATTTAGGAAAGAGTGAGAGCTGGGACGGAAATTATAATGGAGTACCATTGCCATCTTCTGATTATTGGTTTCACTTAGTATTTGAAAACGGAATAGCTAAGAAAGGTCATTTTACGCTAAAAAGATAACTACTTAATAAGTCTTTCAATAATAGAATAGTTTAAATTTTAATAAAAAAAATCCAAATTTCAATATCAAGTAAGACATTGGAATTTGGATTTTTTATTTGGAATTTTAATTGTTACTATTGTGTCACAATAACAACAATTTTATTAAAATCAGCAGCTGCGTTTATGACTGCTTTATATTGGTCAAAACTTGTTAACGGATAATTAATGATGTTGTAAAATTCAGTATTTTCAATTGTCACTTCATTTTTATTTTGAGCATAATTGCTGGTAAAAGCAGCTTCGGTTTTGCCGTTAAGTTCTGTTTTGAAATTCATAGCAAACTTATCCAGGTTTTTAATTTTAGCACCATCTGGCAATAGAATTTTGATTTTTCTGGTGTAATAATGCGGATATTCAATTTCTATAGGAAGTTCCCTTTTATTCTGCTGATAAAGCTCCATTTGGCGCCCGATTGTTTGTCCAACAGAAAATAAATAATTTCCTCCGGCTTTCTGAATCATATCTTTACCATCAAAAGTCAAATTCAATTTAAATGGTTTTTTACCAATAAAATTAGTTCCGTCATTTTCTGTTGTAAGCGTTTTATATTCTGTTTTCAACGTATAATTTTCGGCAATACTTTTCAGCATCGTTTGGTATTGTTCTGCAGAAACAAAATCTTTAATCGGTTGGAAATTCAATCCAGAATAACCTCCGTAAGTCATATTACTTGTGATAAGCGGATTTTCGATATCTTTTGTAAAATCAACCGTGATATCCATAAAATCATGTGTGATTTCAGTTCCCGGGATTTCGATAAAATTAACTTCACCAATTCCCATTGGTACGCCGGCAAAAACTTTTTCTTTGATAAATAATCCGTTGTTATTTCCTAAATTATTTGGGAAAAGCGGAATTCTATATTCAATTTCAGTAGGAGTAAGGTAACTTTTTACTGCTGGGAAATAAAACAGAAATTCGCTTAAATTTTCCTGACTTTCAAAATCTTTATCAAACGGAATTTTGTAACGGTTTGAAGTAAATACAAGATTCTGCTCAATTTTAAAATATTTAAAAACGGCGATATACAAACGTATAATATCAAGACTATTAGCTTGTTTGGTTTTAATAACGTCGCTTAAACCTGGTTTTGTATCAATATATTTATCGTAAACAATTGTCTTTTTAATTTTGTTTTCGATGTTCCAGATTTGTTCCTGAGGATCTTTAGAAACTTCTATTCCGCTGCAAAAAGAGGCAACCGCTTTTTCTTGTTTTTTGTCTAGAGCAGGATTAATTATTTCAAAAGTTGAAGTAGCATATTCTTTAAAGCTATTTAAATTTTTGCCTCCTGTGTAAGTGTTGCTGTCTAGTTTGTATCTAAAAAGTTTTATCCTCACATTCCAATTAGAATACTCTTCATCATCGCTTAGAGCAGGTACATCTTTTTCTGTAACAGTTAAAATCTTTTTATGTTCGATTTTTTTATCGTCTAAAACCGGTTCGCTTAAACCATTGTAAGATTTGGTTTTAAAAACTAAATGTTCTGGAGCAATCAATTCAAAACTGCAGTCTGCAATAGGATATTCATCCTGCATTTTTACGGTATTTCCTTTTAAATTTGGCGCTTCTTCAAACACATATAATTTTTCGATAACAGAACCTTTTTCAAGACCATTTAAGGCGAAATAATGGTATTTCATTCCTTTTTCTTCGTCAACTTCTTCTTTTACGTCTTTTTTGTCCAGCGTAATTACTTTTCCGTTTTTCTGAATTACGCGCGCTTTCGTAACCAAAATATTTACGTCATTATCAAACGGAATGTAGATTTTGTTGTTACGCTCAATAGCATCATCAGAATTGATGTATTTTTTTTCGTGAATTAAACGATACTGTGCTGCCTGATTTTTCTCGATAACCATTTCTATTTTAATGGTTCGGTTTAGAATGACTTCTTTCTCGTCTTTATATTTTTGAGGAACATTAATCGTGTTCTCGGCTTCGTTCCAGTCATAATTTTTAAAGCTGTATTCCTGACCAAAAAAAACTGAGGTAACAAACAAAGCAATACAGGTAAAAATTGATTTTAGTAATTGGTTTTTCATTATTTTTCTAATAAAATTAGGGTTTCGTTATAGTTGGTTTTTAGTTTTTTAATGGTTTCATTCCACGGCTCAAAATCGGTTTTATTGAGTAATAATTTCTTTTGCGCGAGACTTACATTAAGATAAAGCATATTGCCTTTTTGCTGATAAGTAAAATCAGCTTTAATGTAATCATTGTCTAGAGTGAAATTTTTTGGAAGGTATTTTATCGTGCAGTTTTTCGGAATTTCTAATGCATACTGATTTGTAAACTGTGTGAGATAATCAAATTCGTATTGCGATACACGGTCTTTTGCAAGTGTTGTAGATTCTAAAATTCGGTCTAAAAATAGATTTACATAGATTTCCTTGTCCACTTTTACAATATAATTGTCCAGATCAAAATCGTAATCAATTGTATAAGGAAGGTCTTTGTTGGTTAAATTTTCTTCTTTAAAATTCTTTAGATTAAATTTATTATTGCCTTTTAATACTAAAGATTTTATCATGTCAAGACGCGTTTTGTTAGACGCATCCCCAATCTGCATTAAAATATGACTTCTGTTATAGCCGTATCTTTCCATTTTTGCAGTTCCGACTAATTTGCTGTTATTGATTGTTAAATTTACCGTTTCCTTAATCTCATTCTGGTTTGCAGGAACAACAGGAACAGGGTAAATTTTGTATTGATCATTTTCGTTAAACAGCACTTCTTTTCCTTGTATAAAAGAAGTCGGGATTCCGTAACGTGTTTCTTTGTCGGTTCCATCCAAAAAGATGTAGTCTTTGTCTTTTTTAAAAACGGCAACCATGTGGTTGTCTACAGAAGGCGTCGCTAAATCATTATAAGAATATGGAATTTCTCGTGTCCCGATCCAGGCAATGGTTACGTCTTTTACATTGGCATAATTAGACATGCAGGAAATAATACTTGCCATATCTTTACAGTCGCCAAATTTTCGTTGATAAACCAAACTCGCTTCGCGCGGAATAAAACCTTCGTATCCGTTTTCAAAAGCAATGTATTTGATGTTTTCTTTTACCCAATAAAAAATTGTTTTTACCTTTTCTTCATCAGTTTTACTATTTTTTGTGAGTTCTAATGTAAAGGCTTTTAAATCTGGATCTTCGGTCTTATTTAAGTTTTTTACAAAACCTCTGTAATAATTAAACAATTCAGCAACGTCACCCAAAACCGGTGTCGTTTTGTTGTTTGCAGTAAATTCTTTTACATAAAAGTCAATGTGTGGAACATCATATAAATAACCAGGCGATCCTTCTTCAAATTTCGCGGCTTTTATATTGGTCAATGCCCATTTATAAACCCATTTTCCTTTTTTTTCTGTTTTAGAAAAAGAAATTGTTTTGTTGGGATCATTAAAGATTTTATAATCAATCACTACATTTTTATCTGTTCTAATTTCAATAGAAGCATTTTCCATCGGAAGATAACTTCCAAATATAAACTTATGCAGTAAATGCGGATCTAGAAATTCGTTTTGATAATTGTATACTTTTTTAGCGCCGGTTTCTAAACTCGGAAAAATAAGCTGGCGCTCTTTTACGTCATTATAAAAAATAGAATTTTGCTGCGATTGTTTCTCATTACTCTGCGTAACTTTTATCTTTTTCTCTTTTCCATTTTCGGTAAGAACAGTGTAAGCGTCGTAGCCTTTCAGCATAATCAAATCAGAATACGAGAAAGATTCTTTGTTATTAAGGATTCCGTTTTGTGTTAGAATTAGCGCTTCATAATGATTGTCCTGTACAATTTTAAGTGCATTATTTGCAATCGAAATATCATAGACCTCAGAGTTATCCAAGATGATTTCGTTATTGTCGGGATAAACATTTTTAAAATCCTGAAACGATTTTTGTGCTGTTACTGAAATTGAAAAAAAAACAAAAAATGCAAGATGAATGCTAGTTTTATCTGATAATTTCGACCAATTCATCTGAATCATATTTTTTAGTTTCTATTAGTTTTCCAGCGTTATAAATCAAGGTGTTTCCGTGCAGTTCGTCATTTTTTAAATTAACAACCAGCCATTGCTTGCCGTCTTCTTTAAAATATTCCTGTGGACCGTCGTAGTCATTGTTTGTGAAATGTTCTTTTTTGTAGATTTTACCATTAGCATAATATTCAATTCGGTCACCATTTAGAATATTGTCTTTGTAATCGCATTCAAATTCCGGTTTTCCATCCACATTATTAATAACAAACTTACCGTCGTTATTTCCTTTGTTAAGATTATATTGAATCGCAATTTTTCCATTCGGATACAAAGAGGTAATTTGTGCCGTCTGATTTTCAATTACAACTTTATCATTCAATTCGCCAGTTTTGCTTTTTCTAATATAATAAACAGCCTGATTTCCTTTGTGTCCTACTTTTAATATCGGTTCTTCTTTTTGATTGTAATAAACAGTTTCGCCTTCATTAGAATCATTTTCCTGATTGTATTCGGACATTTTTAATTTGTTGTGGTAATAACGAATGGTTTTTCCATTTTCAACATCAAAAACATGTTCTTCTGTAAATCGTAGATTTCCATTATAATCATAGTGTTTACTAATTCCGTTTAATTTACCACAGTAGTAATTTTTTTCAGTAAGAACAGTTCCCAGCGGGCTGTATTCTTTTTGCACATTATGAAGTACGCCGTTTAAATATTCGGCATCGGTCATGCTGGTTTTAAACTTGTCTTTTATGATGAATTTACCATCTAAAACACCATTTTTAAGATCATAGGTTTTGTTGTAAACACCATCATTATAAGAGTAAGTAAATTTTCCGGTTTTGTTTTTAAAATCAATTTCGTTTTCTAATTTTCCTTTAGGCGAAAATGTTTTTCTATACGCCAGATAACCATCAATATAGTGATCGATAATAGAAATATTTCCATTCTGAAAATAGGTGAATTTATCATCCTCTACAGATCCTTTACTAAGAAACCCTTCTGTACTTACAGCGCCATTTGAGTAGAAAGTTTTAAAAGGCCCGTTTTGCTGTCCTTTATCGTAGTTATAAACCTGGTTGATTAAGTTTCTGCTGTAAACCTCATAAACACCATGAATAGTGTCGTTTACATAATTAGAAATGCTGGCAACATTACCATTAGAGTTGTAATTTTTTATAATTCCATTTACTTTTCCCTGCAGATAAAACTCATTAAGTCTTTCTACACCATTATTATAAAAATATTTCCATTCTCCGTTTTTCTTGCCTTTTTCAAAAGTACCCTTAATTCTCAAAATTCCGTCTAGGTTTTTTAGCTCAAAATTTTTCTTGGTTAAGTTTAATTCTGTTGGTTTTTCAGAATTTGCAGTGTATTGAAGTCCAGATTTTAAATCTCCCGATTTGTATTTTTCTTCAAAATATTTAACTCCGTCAGCATTAAAATAGCTGTAGGTATCAAGTTCTCCTTTGTCAGTAAAAATCGTTTCGTATAACTTTTTACCATTTGCATTAAATTCTGTTGATTTATTGATTTTTCCTGCGGTATAAAGGTTTTCTTTTTCTAAAGTTTTGTTGACATAGTAGTTCTTAAAAGAACCATCGATTATGCCATCTTTATACACCGCTTCGGCTTTTACAAGTTTACCGTCAAAATATTCAAAATAGTTTCCGTCAATTTTGTCGTCTTTGCAAGTGTAGCTTTCCGTTATAGCGCCTAATTGATTGTATAAGTTGTATTTACCGCTAAGTTTGCCGTTGCTAAAATCTATTTCAGTCTTTTTAGCTCCATTTTCAAACAAACAAACCAAAGTTCCGTTACGCTGGTCATTTGCAAAATTTATTTCGCAGTTTTTACCGCCATTCGGATAATAAGAAGTACTGATGCCGTCTAAAAGATCGTCTTTGTAATTTTCAGATATATTAACGTTCCCGTTCTCATAATACGTTGTTCTGGTGCCGGTTAATTTTCCATTTGCAAAATATTTCTTCTCTGTAAGATTGCCTTTATCATTATAATATTTTTGCTCGCCATCAAGTTCTCCATTTTTAAAATTAAGTTCACCGGCTAGATTTCCAACAGCATTTAAATATTTACATTTTCCTTCAAATTTATCATTCACCTGAACCCCAATAATAAAAGGTCTGCGGTCTCTAAGCGAGATCATTACTTCTTCGGTTTTACCAAAAAGATCTTGTTTTCTTTTACCAAATACATTCCAAAAATCTTTTAGAACGTAATTATCATTAAACGCGAGTATTTTTTTCTTTTGTTTGTTAAGTTCTTTACCAATTTGATCTTCCATAGAAAGCAAACTGAAATAAGTAAAAGCTTCAAATTGATTTTTTTGAACAAGATCTTTTACCCACGGAATATAAGACGTTTCAAAAAAGCCATCGCTCATTTTGTGTTCAACCGCATATTCGGCAACAGCCTGCATCTGACGCGTAATTTTATCGTCAATAGTAGATTTTACTTTGTATACTTTTTTTAAGGGTAACTGGTTTCTTAAAATCGTTTCTATTTCTTCAAAATTATCTCCAGATTTTGAAAAAACAACTTTGTTTTCATGAAGGAAATCCTGACCGTAATTTGAGTTTAAATGCAAAACAGCCTGATTGGCATATTGGCCAGTTGGCGCCAATATCAGATAAGTCATCATGGCTAGAGTACCTTCTGTAATTTTTCCGTTTTCAAAAGCAAGCGAACCTAAAAGATAATGTGATCCTGCATGATTTGGATTATTATTAATAGAACGTTCTAATAAATCTACGGCTTTTTGAGTCTCTTCTTTTCTCACATACAAAATGGCGTAATTGTAAAGAAAATTAGAAGAATTAGGTAAATATTTTTCGCCTTCTTTGAAGATTTTTTCAGCTAAATCAAACTCTTTTTCGTTGCTTAAATAGATACCATAAATTTGATACAATTCTGGAAAATCTTTCATTTTTCCTTTAGTGTACAAATCGTCTGTTAAGGCTCTAAACTCTGTTTTCTTATCTTGAGAACTAAGTGTTAAAGCTATTTCGTATTGAGCATTTAAATATTGAGGGTCTACTTTACTAATTTTACGATACTCCTTAAGAGCTTCGTCGTATTTTTTGTCATTATGAAGACTAATGCCTTTTTTTATTATTGAATCATTATTGTAAACAAACGCATAATCAGTTTGTGAATAGTTTTTTGAAAATGAAACTAAAAAACACAATAGTAAAAGTTTTCTCATTATAGATTTAGGTTTTTCAAATATAAAAATTTTGACTAAATCTATCTAGTTATAAGGATTTATTTATTAAATGTTTTCAATGTCTTTTATAAATTCATCATATTCTAAATAAAACATTTCTAAAGCGTGCATATTTTCAAAAAAGAACTCAAAAATGGCCTCCCAATTGTTACGATTGCTAAAACCAACGCCTAATTTTTCTACCCAGATTCGGCTGATGGTTTTGCCGCTTTCCAGCGTATAATTTTTTTCGAAAACTAAATCTTTGATAAACTCGTCTTCCAGAATATTTTTTAACGCTTCTAATTTTTCAAAATAAGCAATTCGTTTTTCATCACTTCTTTGTTCGATATCAATTAAAACCTGAGCTTTCTTATTATCAACATAAAATTTAAAAGAGAAATCTTTAATCTTTGTATCATACAGCACCCATTTGCGCGGATATTTTTCGGCAAAAGCTACCCAAAATTCTCTTTTCATCTTCTGTGATTCTTCTCTGCTGTACATTTTTATGGTTTTGATTTTAGAAAACTTGTAGAAACGCGTTTTCTGGAGTATATTTATATTTTTAATGAAAGTACAAAAATAAACTTTGCTCATGAATTTTCAAGATTTTTTGCAATATGTTCAGAATATTATTCCCGTAGCGTTGCCAGGAGAATTGGCACACGTAAAAATGGCGCCGCTAGAACGACTTGAAGCCTTGAAAAACATTAATTTAGAAGAAAAAAAGCCTAGAATTGCCGCTGTAATGATGTTGCTTTATCCAAAAAACGGTAAAACACATTTAGTTTTAATTGTAAGGAATGCATATAATGGAGTTCATTCTTCGCAAATCGCTTTTCCGGGCGGAAAGTACGAAACAGCAGATTTAGATTTTGCAGCAACGGCTTTGCGCGAAACACATGAAGAAGTAGGCGTTTTGCCAGAAAAAATAAAAATAATTAAGGAATTTACGCCAGTGTATATTCCGCCAAGCAATTTTTTGGTTCATCCATTTTTAGGAGTTTCATCAGAAGAACTTTCTTTTTATCCGGATGTAAGAGAAGTTGCGGACGTTATAGAATTGCCTCTTTCGGTTTTTTTGAATGATGAAATCATTATCGAAGCCACATTGTCAACTTCTTATGGATCTAATGTTTTAGTTCCGGCATTTAATATTCAAAATCATATTGTTTGGGGCGCAACCGCTATGATTTTAAGCGAGTTGAGAGAAGTTATAAAATCGACTTTTAAAGAAAATTGATAAAACTTAAAATTTAACAATTTGATATTCATAAGATTAAGATTTTATTGTCGAAATTTGTTTAAAGTACGGCAAAATGAATAAATTTTGTATGTTTGCGACCTAACAAAAAAATAAGATAAACTGCTATGGGATTGTTTAAACGAAATCCTTTTGGACATATATTATTCATCAAGAAATGGCTAATCCGAATTCTGGGCGCCATGACCCACCGAAGATATAGAGGCTTTAATGATTTACAGATTGAAGGATCTGAAATTATTAAAACGCTTCCGGATACCAATGTTTTGTTTATATCCAATCACCAAACTTATTTTGCCGATGTTGTAGCGATGTTTCATGTCTTTAACGCAAGTTTATCTGGACGTGAAGATAATATTAAGAACATTGGTTATTTGTGGCAGCCCAAAATGAATCTGTATTATGTTGCGGCAAAAGAAACTATGCAGGCAGGTTTATTGCCAAGAATACTAGCTTATGTTGGTGCAATTACAGTAGAAAGAACCTGGCGCGCAAAAGGAGTAGATGTTACTGAAAAACGCGATGTAAACCCAAATGATACTGAAAATATTAAAATTGCACTAGAAGACGGTTGGGTAATTACATTTCCGCAAGGAACTACAAAATCGTTTAAACCCGTTCGTAAAGGAACTGCGCATATTATAAAACAGCATAAACCAATCGTAATCCCGATTGTTATTGACGGTTTTCGTCGTTCGTTTGATAAAAAAGGATTGCGAATGAAAAAGAAAGGAATTCTACAATCTTTCATCATCAAAGAACCTCTTGATATTGATTATGAAAACGATACAATCGAAGAAATCGTAGAAAAAGTAGAATACGCAATAGAGCAGCATCCATCATTCTTAAAAGTTATTCCAGCCGAAGAACTAAAAGTACAAGAAGAACTCAACCAAATGAGAAGATGGGATTATTAGGAATTTTAGATTTCTGATTTTAGATTTTTGAATTGTTTTGGGTTTCAAGTTTCAGGTTTCAAGTTTTGGATTGCGGATAATTGTTCTCCATATTTTCTTCAATTTAAAACCAAAATTTGAATGGCTTTTATTTGTTTTTAATAATTACCAATTTTAAAATATTAGACCAAAAACCTTTGTGCCTTTGAGTCTTAGCGGCTAAATTTCTCAGAACCTTAGCACCTTAAAAAAAAACTTTGCCTCTTTGAACCTAAGTACCTCTGAACCTTTCCTAAAAATCAATTTTCTTCAACTCCTTATAATTTGCATACAAACGACGTAAAAGCGTTCCGTAAAGCAATCTGTAAATTCCCCAAAAGATTCCCAAAATAAACAAAGTAAGCACTACAAGCAAGCCGACAGAAACTAACATTGCAAAACCATTTATAGCCAGTTTTTCGCGGACTACTGCCATTTCCGGATTATAGACATATCCAACAAAGAAACTCAATATACAAGAAACGACAATCATTCCTAAATTGTACCAAACATAATATTGAACCGTTTTTCTGGTTTTCAGAATACTGCCCATTAATAATTTAGTCGAAACTGTTGTAGAGATGGTTTTGTAATTTTTATAGAAAAAATAAATAAAGACAAATACAACGGCATAATTAAAGTACATTAAAATCTGCATGTACAATATAATTTCAGGATGATTCATTTTTTGTAAAGAATCATCAATGTTAGAAAAGTAATTTGATAACGTCCAAAAAGAAACTTCTAAAATGCTTATAATCAAAATCCACTTCACGATTGAAGACGATTTTTTATGAATCATTTTATAAATTTCCTTCTCCGAAATTTGTTCAAAAGAATTCGAGTTCTTTTGCCAGTCTTTTTTTAGTAAATCCAGTTCTTTCATAATAATCTTTAAGGATTTAATATTTTTTTAAGTTTCCCTTTAATTCTGTTCATTTTCACACGAGCATTCACTTCGCTTATCCCTAAGGTTATAGCTATTTCTTGATAATCTTTGTCTTCCAGATACATAAAAACCAATGCTTTTTCGATATCATTTAATTGATAAACAGCTTTATACATCAATTTAATTTGTTCTTCTTCTTCATAATTATAATCCACATCCTTTACAAAATGCTGATGCGTTTCATAATCTACGGTAGATATGGTTCTTTTGGTTTTACGGTATAAGGTTATGGCGGTATTTAACGCAACACGATACGTCCAGGTCGAAAATTTACTATCACCTCTAAATTTTGGATAAGCCTTCCATAATTGAATAGTAATTTCCTGAAATAAGTCTTTATGAGCGTCTTCTCCAGCAGTATATAATCTACAAATCTTGTGGATTATATTCTGATTTTCCTGCAATTGCGCAACAAATGACTGTTCTAGACTTTCGCTCATATAGGTATTAGTAGTTATAAAATCATTTTTGTTACAGTGTGAAATTAAAAAAAATATAATAGAATAAAAATTAGTATTAATCCTAATATTTTTTAGATCTTCCCAACTTTTTGCCAAAAACTATACTCTATAGATAAAAGTACCATTTATGAAAAAACTATTACTCTTTCTTTTTATATCAACTATTGGTTTTTCTCAAACAATTTATAAAGGTAATATTAGTGACAATGGCATGGCGCTTCCGGGGGTTACTGTCTGTGTGGTAAATACACATAATTGTGTCAGTACAGATTTTTATGGAAATTATGCAATAGAAGTTAAAGTTGGTGATGTCTTATCGATTTCTTATATTGGAATGAAAACAAAATTGATTAGAATTACGAATCTTGCTCTTCAAAAAAACGGAGAATCCGTTAATCCAATTACAAGTAGTGATTATACAGAGAAATTAAAGAAACCAAGTGATTCTGTGAAAATTGCGGCCCCTTCAGGAAGATTTGAATTTAATCTTGAAGATGGTTTGGGCGATAAAAATATACTTAAAATTACTAGAAATGAAAATGGTTTTTATAGTTTGAAAAAAGGGTTTGAGTACAATAAATTATCTTTTGAATTGAATCAGGAGTTTGTTTATTCAAGTCCAATCAGACTTCCAAAATATCAGACAACATATGCACAAGGAAGAAGCTTTAACGGTCAAACAGTTTATCAATCTCCTGATAGTAATGAAATTTTTAGCTGGGGACCAAATGTCAATACCTTATCATATTCAGGAAATCCATCAGAATATTATCCTCAGGGTGATATAATAAATAAAACAGCAGGAAACGGAAATTCTCTGCAGCTTTATGACCCAAATAATTTTTATCGAAATTCAATTAGTAATAAATACTCTTTTTCATCTCAAATTGAAAGCCCAAAAGGTAATTTCCTGAAAGTTAATTTTATTTATAAAGCAGGAACTATTTCAATACCAACAGCACGAAACAATGAAATTACAAGCTCTCTAAAATATTTTAGAAATGTTTCAGAACATAGTAAAATTGAAACTGTTCTATCTTATAATGATTTTGAAAATAACTTTTCTAACGCAAATTTTGGAGTAAATAAAATCATTTTTGCCAATGCAGTCACTCCAATTCATTTTGATAATAAAACTGCATCTACATTATCAAATGGTTTACAGCGAAGCTATTCTGGTTTAGAAAACAATCCTTATTATTTGATAGAAAATAATTTAGATACGAATAAAAGCAAAACATTTTCTTTTAATTTCAATCATAAATATTCAAAAGAGTCTATTTCTAATGTAGTTAATGCAAGTTTTCAGTCTTCGAAAATTTCAAATACTAATGGACAAGGGTTTTATTTTGCAGGAAATAATGCTCCTAATTTTGATAAAAGAATAGAGCAATTTAAAAACCTTACTGCTTCAGAAACTTTCACGTACAACTTTTTTAATGGCCAATTTATAGAATCAAAAATAGATTTTAAGTATCAGCAACGACAATTAGAAAGAAATTATTTTAACGGATTTATCACGCCGGCCGATTTTCCAAACAATAGTTTATCACAAAATAAGCTTGATGTTTCTCAGGAAAGAATCGAAGTTTTTTATAATGTAAATGGTTCTTATCTTATTAAAGACATCTTTGATTATTATGGTGAAATTACTTTGAAAGCGAATTCCAGTTTTAATTATTCTTCAACGGTTAAAAATGATTTGATGACTAATTTTCTTGCTTCGGCAGAAATGAGAAACTTTTTTGATATACCAATCTGGTTTAGTATTAATTATTCTGATATTAAAACTGAGCCTTCATTGCAAAATAATAATTTGAATTTTAATTCTTTGCAATATCAGGTAAATCAATTTCACCAACTTCAAAATAATTTAGAATTAATAACGCCAAAAAATGCGATTCCCACCAAAGAAAAATTTACAAATTTTGGGTTGTATTATAATCTAAATTATAAATGGAATCTAAATCTGAATTTTTATAACAAAAGAATAGAAAATTTATATGTTCCTATTTTTAATCAGGATATGGTTAATTGGTCGCCAGAGGTAAATTACAAACAAAACGGAATTGAAGTTGAAATTGAAAGAACAAATATTTATGGAAGAAATTTGAGTTATAGCTTTAACTTTAATTTTACTTATTATAAAAATGAAGTTACTAGCCTTAATAGTGACCAAACTAAAATTCCATTTGCAGGTTTTGTAGATGTTAACAAAAATTATATTGTTGGACAGCCGCTGGGAGTTCTTGTTGGCAGTGGTTATTTAAGAGATAATAATCAAAATGTAATAATCGGCGAAGATGGTTTTCCAATAAAAGATTCACAACCCAAAATTTTAGGAAATTCAAATCCAGATTTTGTAATTGGTTTTTTTAATACACTCAAGTACAAAAGAATTACACTTAATTTTTCTTTTGATTGGAGTCAGGGTGGTAAAATTTGGAATGGAACACAACAGACTTTAAACTATTACGGAAAATCTGAACTGACCGGAAACCAAAGAAATATTACAAATTATGTTTTTGACGGAGTTACACAATCTGGTCTGAAAAATACAAAAGCAGTATCGTTTTACGACCCAAATCTTCCGCTAGAGCAAAATCGATGGACAAGATATGGAGTTGAAGGTGTAGCAGAAGACGCGATTGAAGACGCTACTTATATTAGATTGAGCTCCATAAATCTAAGTTATAAATTGCCTTACAGCAGTAGTTTTGATATCAATATTTCCTTTTTTGTGAATAATGCTTTTGTTGTATCTAAAAGTAAAACTTCTTTTACCAATAATACAATGTTTAATTCTATAGAAACAAAGGGATTAGATTATTTCAATTCACCAATGATGAGAAGTTTTGGTTCTTCTTTAACAATAAAATTTTAAGACAATGCAAAATATAAAATACATATTGTTTTTATTAGTATTTCAAGCCGTACTGAGCCAGAATATCGAAGCCGATTGGAATTCTATTTATCAAAAACCAGTTAATGAGAAAGTATATTTAAACTTAAATAATGTATTATATACTCCCGGAGAAACACTTTATTTTAAAGGATATATTACAGAAGCTGACAACAGTCCGACTACATTGAGCGATTTTGTTTATACAGATTTATTTGATGGAGCAAACAAAAAAGTAGCCAGTCAGATTTATGCTGTAGAAAACGGAGGTATTTCTGGTTCTTATACGATTTCTGAAAATACGACTCCCGGAATGTTTAAAATAAGAGCTTACACCAGAATTCAAAGCCATACTGCGGCCAATATTTTTGAGAAAACATTTTTTGTACAAAAAGTGGTTTCGCCAAGGATATTAATGACGTTGGATTTTAAAAAGAAATCTTATGGTAAAGGAGAAATATGTGAAGCTGATTTTGAGTTGAAAAACTTAGAAAACCAGCCTGTAAGAAATTATATGTTTGATTACGACATTTTTATTGCAGGAAAAAAAATAGATTCATTGCATGGAAAAACAGATGAGATGGGAAAAGCAGTTATTAATTTTAAACTTCCAAATGATTTAAAATCAAATGATGGAATTTTAAATGTAATGCTCGATTACGATAATTTTAAAGAATCTGTTACACGAGCAATACCCATTAATCTGAATTTTGTTGATTTACAATTTTTACCAGAAAGTGGCAATTTTGTTTTAAATGAAGCATCATCTTTATTTTTTATTGCAAAAAATGAATTTGGATTTCCAATGGATGTGAGCGGTTTTATTGAGGATGAAACAGGAAATAAAATTGCCGATTTTAAAAGTATCCATGACGGAATGGGAAATGTGATTTTGAAAACAGAAGCGAATAAAAAATACTTTGCCGTATTAACTTCTCCGTTTAAATCTCAGGGAAAAATTGCATTGCCTGAAGCATCAAAAAATAGTTTTGTAATAAATGCTCAAAAGAAATCAGAAAACGTTGTTTTGAATATTTATGCTCCGTTAGCAATTGAGGGAAAAATTTTGATACGTAATACGTCAAAAATCCATAAATCATTTAAAGTAAATTTAAAACAGGGGTGGAATACTGTTGATGTAAATACAAAAGAGCTTCCTATGGGAATTCAATCTTTTTCATTATTGATTGAAGATAGAATCGCAGCAGAAAGGCTTATTTTTCTAAACTATCAAGATGGATTAAAAATAGAAATTAAAACAAACAAAGAAACTTATCTGCCAAGAGAAAAAGTAAAGGTTTTTATTCTTACAAAAGATAAAAATAATAATCCAATTTCGTCAAATTTATCAATATCTGTAGTCGATTCACAACTGATGACTTACATCGATGATAAGCAAGATAATATTTTATCATGGCTGTTTTTAGGAGCAGAATTAAAGGGTAAAATTTACGAACCCAGATTTTATTTTGATGATAATAAAAAACTCGAATTAAAAGAAGAAGCAATTGATTTGTTATTAAATACGCAAGGCTGGGTAAAATACAATCAAAAAGACCTCGTAAAATTATTGTTTGAAAGTAAAAATATACAACCCGAAAAAAGCAATGTAATAGAGGGATTTGTACTAAATGATAAACAAAAACCTATTGCTGTAAAAGTGATGTTTTTTACAGATAAAGGAAAAGTTTATGAAACTAAAAGTAACTCAAGTGGTTATTTTAAATTTAATAGAGTTGTATTTTCTAATTTGGCATGTTTGGCAGCCGAAAGTAAAAATAAAGGAGAATGTATTATCAAAAATTCATTGTCGGATCAGTCTGATTTTTTTAAGATGAAAGATACGCTTTCTAATACGACTCAGACAGAAGTGCATTACAAGACCATACAAAAAGCCATAAATAGCGAGGAAAGCACAATTATAGAACCGAAAAAAAATACCACTTTTTTAGATGCAGACAAGTCCGCATTAGAAGAAGTAGTAGTGGTAGGGTATGGCACAATGTCCCGAAAAAAGCTTATAAGTTCAGTTAGTTATGTTTCATCGCGAGAAATTATATCTTCTTTAAGCGGCAGAGTAGCGGGGGTTCAGGTTAGTTCAGGAACGGGCCAACCAGATACATCAGAAAGAATTCTGATTCGAGGCGCAGGATCAATTTATGGAAACAGAGGAGGAGGACAGCCATTAATTGTTATAGACGGAATTCCGTATGCAAATAATGAGAATTCGGCTGTTTTAGGAAGCCTTTCACCAAGTTTAATAGAATCAATTGTCATTCTGAAAGATGCTTCAGCAACATCAATTTATGGTTCAAGTGGCAATTATGGCGTTATCTTAATAACAACTAAAAATAAATTGATGAATGGGAAAATTCTTCTGGGTAAAAAATATAATTATACTTTTCAGAATATTAATAAGTCGGGAGTAAGGATATTAAACGAAGCAGAAGATTTTTATGCACCCAAATATAAATCGACAATTACTGAAGAAAAATCTGATTTTAGAAGTTGTATTTACTGGAATTCAGTTATTCAGACTAATAATAAAGGCGAAGCAAATTTTGAATTTTGTAATTCTGATGATAATACTTCTTTTAAAATTTTAGCAGAAGGAACATCTTATAAAGGAGATATTGGTAAATCTGAAGTTTCTTATGCTGTAAAAGAATTAATTCAGATAGATGTAAAAGTGCCGCTTTATTCTTCAAAAGAAGATGTTATTTCACTACCAGTATGGGTAAAAAACAACTCAGAAAACAATTTAAAATTAAACTGTAAAATTAGTTTTGATGGAAAAAATACTACTATAAAAGATTCTTTTATTGACTTAAAACCAAATGAATCTAAAACATTTTACATTGCATTAATTCCAAATAGAATCGCCAATAATATTCCATTGGAAATTATATTAGAAGCAGAAAATTTTAAAACTAAAATCAAAAAAACAATTGATGTTTCTTCAAATGGTTTTCCTGTGCAGCTGGCTTTTTCAGGGACAAAGTCTCAGAATGCAGATTTTACCATTTTTGATCCAATGGAAAGCTCTATTGATGCCGGATTCAAATTGTTTTACAATCCGTTTTCTGCCATATTTGACGGTTTAGAAAGCATGATGCATGAACCTTCAGGATGTTTTGAGCAGGTTTCGTCTTCAAATTATCCAAACATTATGGCGATGCAGTTATTAAAATATAAAAATACAGGATCAGAATTTAAAGAAAAAGCTATGATGTTTTTAGCATCTGGTTATACAAAACTGAAAAACTATGAGTCTAAAAACGGCGGCTTTGAATGGTATGGCGGAAATCCAGGTAACGAAGCGCTCACTGCATATGGTTTGTTACAGTTTAACGAAATGAAGGAATTTATAAACGTGGATACAAAAATGATCGAAAGATCAATAGCCTGGCTGAATTCAAGAAAAGATGATAAAGGCGGTTTTAAGTCAAATCCTGCAAAATATGGTTTTTCTGGAATAAAATACGAAGTAAACAATGCCTACATCGTATATGTTTTATCAGAAATTGGGCAAAAAGATATTGAGAAACAATATCAAAAAGTGCTTCTGGAAGCCTTAAAAAGTAATGATTTATATAGAATGGAATTGGTCGCTTTGGCATCTTTTAACCTGCAAAAAGTTCAAGAATACAAACAATTGATGCAGCTGATAAGTATTGAAATTGAAAAAAAAGGATTCAAAAATTTAAAAGCAGAACAATCTGTTATTAACAGCTATGGAGTTTCTCAGAATATAGAGATTGCTGCACTTTATGCTATTGCATTATTAAAAGAAGAACAAGTGACAAAACAAGTTTTAGATGCTTTAGATTATATCCAATCAGCCAAAAAGATGTTAGGATATGGCTCTACACAAGCAACAGCGCTTACCCTAAAAGCAATTTCAGAATTTAATAAAATAGATACGAGATCAGTTTTTAGTGCCGCTGCAGTAATGAATCTAAATAATAAACCAATAGATTTAACTAAAAAGAATATCAGCGGTAATATAATTTTAGAAAATCTAAAAATCAATGCAGGGAAAAATAATTTTTCGATTCAGATTCCGGAAGAAAATTCAATTCCGTATATGTTTTATGTAAATTATAATACCTATACCCCAAATAATTCTAAAGAATGCAAGCTAATTTTAAAGACGAAAACAGAAAAAAGTAAAATAAAAATTAGTGAGACATCAAGAGTGGAAATTGAAATTCAGAATACAAGTTTAGAACAAATTTCAAACCCAATTGCAAGAATAGGAATTCCTGGCGGATTAAGCCCAGAACCTTGGCAGTTAAAAGAACTTGTAGATAAAAATGTTGTTGATTATTATGAAATTTTTGGAAGCGAATTGGTTTTTTATTTTAGAAAAATGGATCCTAAAGAAATTAAGAAAATTAATATTGACCTTAAAGCCATTGTTCCGGGAAATTATAAAGGAGTAGCTTCTTCTGCTTATTTATATTACGAAAATGAGCATAAAAACTGGAATAAAGGAATTAATATTGAAGTGATTCCGTAAATAAAAAATAATATTAAAATATTGATTAAAACATTTATGAAAAAAATAATTTCAAAGTGTATTGTATGTTTTTTCGTAGTATCTTTTTCGTTTTATGGTCAAAGTAAAAAGACAGTTTTTTTTATGGAGCAGGATGATAAATTCAATGTTGTTTTAAATGATAAAATAAAGACTCTAAAAATTAAAACCGATTATTTGAAAAACAAAATTGAGACTGATTCAGTAATTTATTTTTTTGATAGAAAAGGAAACACTGAGACAATCATATATTATGGTTTAGGATTAGATGTTTTTAATAGAAGATTAAAAGTAGAAGAAGTTCATTATACTTTTAAGGAAAATAAATTGGTTTCAAAAATAAATAAAATGGATTTTGGAATTGATGGAAATATTTATCAATATGATAAAAAATGGAATCAAGTAAGTCTTAAAGAATATTTTAGTAATATCTTGGTTAAAGAAACTTCATCTATATATGACGATAAAAATAGAAAAATAGAAAACACAGAATATCTATATGGAGGATTTAGTAATTACAATGAAAAAACTCAAGAAAATAAATCAAACTTTTTGTACGAAGTAGAAAAATGTAGTTATAATGCCAACGATAAATGTGTTTTGAAGACAGTATCAAGTTTTCGAAATGATAAAAAAACTAAAATTACTGAATATAAATATGATGAAAGAGGAAACTTAATAGAAGAAGGAAATTGCGTTTTTTCTAGCAATGAAAGTTGTAATTGGTCTCCTTTGTTCGGTTATGAATACAATTTAAATAATCAGCTAATTAAAAAATACCAGAAAGCAAAGTTTTTTCCACATAATACAGATGAATATTTCGTGTATGATAATAAAGGAAATAAAATAGAAAGTAAAGCAATATATATTTATACAGATAAATTACCATTTTGTGGTTACCATATTATTTATGAATATGATGAATTTGGAAATAAAACAAAAGATGAAGAAGTAATTGGTAATTACAGATCAATTGGTCATCAACAATATAAAACGCAGATTACAAGGTATGATCAAGAACAAAATATAATTTCTGACGAATATATATCATTTGAAGGATTAACAGTAAAAGTTATAAATAAGAAATATGTTTATGATAAAAAGGGAAATTGGATAAAAAAGGAAACGGAACAAGGTAAAGATAAAAATAGTTTGAAACTTACCGAAATTTGCACAAGAGAGATTCAATATTATCACTAAAATTCTCTTCCTTTATAATAATTCAATGTCAAATCTATGAATTTACTATAACTTTCCATTCCATCTTTTTGATTGTTTGATTTTAGGAAATTATCGTATAAAAAATGAAAACCTTCATCAATAAACGTATCGTAACGTTTCCAGAAATCCTGACTTTCCTGATAATTTTTTAAAATCCCAACGTTGACTTGTTTCTTTAATACTTCAAAGATTTTTTCATTTTTAGACTGCCAGATTCCCAGACAATAACGTAAAGTAAAACTGTATCCAGCGTATTTATAATATAAATTGTCATTTTTAACCGATGCTAAAACGCCAATAAAATTGCATTCATTTTCGCTTGCAAGACCAATCTGATGCGCCATTTCGTGCGAAGTAGTAAGTGGAAAAGTATACATTGGCAATAAATCATTTACCTGAGCTTCGTTTGTAAAAGGATTTAAATAACCGGCGAAACCCATATAAGTAAGCGGAACGCTGAAAAGAGATTTTTTAACGCTTAAAATATCATATTTAAAATAAGGATGTTCTTTTGCTAAATTGTCATATCCATTCAAAATCATTTTAAAAGATTGTTTTTGAGAATAAGGAAAAACGATTTTTGCGCTTTTGTTTTTTGTAATTTGATATTGAACTTCATTCGTTTTTACAATTAACCTCTTCGTAAAAGCCAAAAGATCGGCATCTGAATATTCTCTTTTGATTTCCATTTTTTCAAAAAGAGGTTTACGATAATAATTGAAAGCCCAGAGAAAATGAAAGAAAAAGTAAAAAACCGAAATTTTACCCAGTATTTTTAAAAGATGATCTTTCCAGTCTGCTTTCCAGGTTTTTCTTATTCTCCAAAACCAGCTAATGGCAGAAAGAATTAGCACCGCATAGATACAATCACCGACAGAAAATGGAATTTTACCTAAAACGGTTCTCGAAAAATGAGAAATTCTGATATATAAATTGTTGCTGTAAAAACCTTCAACATAATCTGAAAAATAAGGCAGGATTCTTAAAAAGACTATTTGAGTAAGAAGAAATAAAGGTAAAATGTATTTTCGGTTCACAATTTAAATTTTAGATACGTAAATATAAATACATTATTGACTGATTAAAAAAAGTTAGGCGCGAATTACACGAATTTTCACTAATTAATGATTCTATTTTTTTAGATAATTCTGTAAATGTGCTAAAAGATGACAGAATCCACTTTTATAACAATTATAATTTGTGCTAATTTGTGTAATTCGTGGCAGAAAAACTTTTAAACTTTGTAACTTTGAAACTCTTAATTGTTAAACTTCAAACAAAAAATAATGAGTCAGGAAATAAGAAATCTCGAACCTAAAGCGCTATGGAATAAATTCTCTGATTTGAATGCAGTTCCGCGTCCGTCAAAAAAAGAAGATCGTGTAATTGAGTTCATGAAAAACTTCGGAACTAGCTTAGGTTTAGAAACTTTTGAAGACGAAATTCGAAATGTAATCATCAGAAAACCGGCAACTCCGGGAATGGAAAATCGCAAAGCAATTGTATTACAAGGACACCTTGATATGGTACACCAAAAAAATGCAGACACTGTTTTTGATTTCGATACACAGGGAATTGATATGTATGTTGATAGAGACTGGGTTCGTGCTCGCGGTACTACGCTTGGTGCAGACAATGGGCTAGGAGTGGCTACAATTATGGCTATTCTGGAAAGCAAAGATATTCCGCATCCTGCAATTGAGGCTTTGTTTACAATTGATGAAGAAACTGGAATGACAGGAGCTTTAAACCTAAAAGGAGGAATTCTTCAAGGTCAGATTTTATTGAATTTAGATACGGAAGAAGATGATGAAATTGATATTGGATGCGCAGGAGGAATTGATGTAACGGCTACAAGAACGTATCATGAAGAAGAAGTTACGGAAGGTTCAGTTGGGCATATTATTACCGTAAAAGGGCTTAATGGTGGTCATTCAGGAATGGATATCAACAAAGGTTTAGGGAATGCTAATAAAATTATGAACCGCTTGTTGTTTGATGCTTTTGAAAACTTTGGTTTACAAGTTGCTGAAATTAACGGTGGAAGTTTGCGAAATGCAATCCCGAGAGAAAGTGTTGCAAAAGTGATTATTTCTGAAATGTTTGATGAAGCTTACATTTATGATATGCAGGAAATCATCAACGATATTAAAACAGAATATAAAACGACTGAGCCAAATCTTTCTATCGAAATTGTAAAATGCGATTTGCCAGAAAGAGTAATGGATCTTGGTGTTCAGGAAGGAATTATCCGTGCAATTTATGCGGCTCATAATGGCGTTTACAGAATGAGTGCTGATATGGCTGATTTAGTTGAAACTTCAAATAATATTGCCAGAGTTATTGTAAAAGACGGTAAAATCTCAATTGGATGTTTAACGCGTTCTTCTGTTGAAACTTCAAAATTCGACTTAGCAAATGCATTGCGTTCTGCTTTTGAATTAGTGGGCTGCGAGGTTGAACTTTCAGGTTCTTATCCAGGCTGGACTCCAAATGTAAATTCTGAAATATTAGAAGTTTTAAAAGATATTTACGAAAAACAAAATAACGAAAAACCAAAAGTTGTGGCTTGTCATGCTGGTTTAGAATGCGGTATTTTAGGAACTAATTATCCTGAAATGGATATGATTTCTTTTGGACCAACAATTCACGGTGCGCATTCTCCAGATGAGAGAGCAAGTATTTCTTCGGCTCAAAAATATTGGAAATTTGTTTTAGAAATTCTTTCAAATATTCCGGTTAAATAATTTAGTTTACAGTCGCAGTTCTCAGTTGCAAACTGAAAACTGCGACTGAATTCTTTAGTCTCTTTTAGGGTTATTCTTCTTATCCCTTTTTTCTTCTTTCTTTTCTTTAGCCGTTTTAAGCGGTTCTTTTTTTACCGTTTTTTTGGCGTCTTGACCTTTTGACATAGCTTTGAAATTTTAATTGGTTCAATTTTATTAAAGTAAATTTATATAATATTCTGAATTTTAGGAATTATATTTCAAAAAAAATCCCCAATTGTAAATTGAGGATTGATATTATAGTAAAAATTTAATTTCGTTTTAAGACTTTATACTGCTCGTAACAAGCACTTATGGCATCCATAATTTGCAAATCGTTTGCTGTCTGGATAAAAGAATCAGAATAGTTACATCGATGCATAATTTCGGGAATTTCGTCCTTGCTTACGCCTAATAAAACAGAAACAGTTTCACGATCGTATTTTGATTCTAAAAGATTTCGAACTGTATCATCTTTTTTCATTTCCTTCAGTTTCTTGAGCTCTTTTCCATTTTTTCCGAAGAAATTATAAAGCATATCGGCAGGATTAAAGATTGATCCTAATACTTTTCCGAAAGCATTTGGAGAATATTCTCCCGCTTCATAACCTTGTGTAAGGCCTGAAATACTATAACGGTAGTTTTCTTTTGTTGGAATTAATTTTGAGTCAATTTCAAGATATCCGGTTAAACTAAATGGAGCAATCACGACTTCTTCCAAAGCAATAGCTTTTTCAGTAAGCTGAATTCTGGTTACTTTATTTTTGATCCAGTCATTTGTAACTCTGATTCTTAGAGATTGAAAACCCAGAATAGAAAAGTGCAATGTGTCATTTACCTGCACATCAATTTCGAAATATCCTTTTTCATCAGATTTTGCGCCACGTACTTTATTTGTATTAATGACGTTTACATTAGAAAGAGGCTGTTTACTGTTATCGTTAATAATATAACCTGAAACTCTTTGAGGAACTGTAGACTCTGTGTCTTGCGCAAAGCCAATAGTAGAGAATAGCATAAAAAAGAAAACTGCGAAATATTTCATATCCTGATTTAAAGCACTAAAAGTAGTAAATCGAGATTAAATATTTCGCAGTCTCCGAATATAATTATCAGAAAATTAACAAAGGTGCTGATGAGATTCTTAGATATAAGAAAAAATCCCAAATTCCAATTAAATATGGAATTTGGGATTTATATTTTAAGATATTAATATTATTAATCTCTTCTTGGTCTTCTTGGTCTTGGTGAATCACCAAAGCTTTCAGAACGTCTTGGAGCTCTATCAGAACCGCCTTCACTTCTTGGAGCTGAACTTCTAAAACCACCTTCTCTTTTTGGAGCAGATGAGTTTCTGTCGCTTCTGAAACCACCTTCTCTAGGAGCTGAGTTTCTGTCGCTTCTAAATCCGCCTCCAGAACCTTCGCGTCTTGGAGCAAAGTTTCCTTCTCTTCTTGGTCCAGAACTTCTTCCACCACCAGAACGTCCGTTATGGTCACGTCTTCCGCCACCGTCATTTTTAGAAATTTCAACATTAATACGACGTCCTTCTAATTGTACGTTGTTTAATACTTCCATAACTTTTTCTGTGTGCTCAGGATCAGTGTTAAAGAAAGAGAAACCTTCTTTTACGTCAACCTTGAAAACATCATCACGACCTAAGTCTAATGTTTCTTTCAAATAATCTTTAAGCGACATCCAATCGAAATTGTCTCTAGAACCGATGTTTACAAAATAACGAACTGCTCCGTTATTATTGAATTCTCTTGGCTCAGAATCATTTCTTTCACGTCTTTCTCCAGAAGATTGAGATGAAATATCTCTGTTCTTTTTGTAGTAAGCAATGAAACGGTTAAATTCTACAGATACCATTTTTTTAATCAATTCTTCTTTAGATAAACCTTCAAGAACATTGTTGATAGCTGGTAAGTAGTTGTCAATTTCGTGATCAACTTCTGTATCTTTAATTTTTGTAGCTAAGTGTAATAATTGAATTTCGCAGATTTCGATTCCAGATGGAATTGCTTTTTCTTCGAATTTTTGTTTGATAATTCTTTCGATAGAAGAAATTTTACGTAATTCACTTTTAGTAACAATTACAATAGAAGTTCCTAATCTTCCAGCTCTACCAGTACGTCCAGAACGGTGATTGTAAGTTTCAATCTCGTCAGGTAATTGATAGTTTACTACGTGAGTAATATTATCAACGTCAATTCCACGTGCAGCAACGTCAGTAGCAACAAGCATCTGAATTTGTCTTCCACGGAAAGATTTCATTACACCATCACGTTGTGCCTGAGATAAATCTCCGTGCAACGCAGCAGCGCTGTATCCATCTTCTATTAATTTTTCAGCTACAGCTTGTGTATCACGTTTTGTTCTACAGAAAACTACAGAGAAAATATCCGGATTCGCATCGGCGATACGTTTTAGAGCTTCGTAACGGTCACGTGCATTCACTAAGTAAAATTCGTGAGAAACTGTTGCAGAACCAGAATTTTTTGTTCCTACAGTAATTTCTACAGGCTCGCTCATGAATTGTTTTGCAATTCTGGCAACCTCTTGTGGCATAGTTGCAGAGAACAACCATGTACTTTTTTCGTCAGGAGTATCAGATAAAATAGATACGATATCCTCATAAAATCCCATGTTTAACATTTCGTCAGCCTCATCAAGAACACAGTAATCTATGTTTTTAATGTTTACTAAACCTCTGTTAATCATGTCTTGCATTCTTCCCGGAGTAGCCACAATAATTTGTGCCCCTCTTTTAATTTCTCTGGCTTGCTCTGTAATACTAGCCCCGCCGTAAACTGCTACCACATTAATACCTTTTTCGTATTTTGAGTAGTTTTTAAGTTCGTTGGTAATCTGTAAACAAAGTTCTCGTGTTGGCGATAAAACTAATGCTTGTGTGTTTCTATTGTCAGCATCAATTTTTTGAATTAGCGGAAAACCGAAAGCTGCCGTTTTCCCTGTCCCTGTCTGAGCCAACGCAACCATATCTGTGTCTTTTTCCAATAATAGGGGAATCGCCTTTTCCTGTACCTCTGACGGATTTTCAAATCCTAGATCTAAAATCGCCTTCAGTAACGATTCATTCAATCCTAATTGTTCAAATTTATTCATATGTGTATTTAAAATAGGGTGCAAAATTACTGTTAATTATTCATATAAACTAATGCAATTTTAAGAATTGTGTTTTTGTTATGATTTGATTATCAAAAAGTTATGGTAATCGTAAAATCATTTTTTGAAGCTGTCAACTAAAATGTCAAAAAAACACGTCGTGAAATTTAATTTTTCGCTATTAAAATGTTGTATTTTAAACAATTATTTTGCTGCGTTCAGAAAATCAATTAGTTGCTGAGTAGCTTTTCCACGGTGGCCAATTTTATTCTTCGTTTCCAGAGGTAATTCAGCAAAAGTTTCCGTAAAGTTTTCCGGCTGAAAAATCGGATCATATCCAAAACCTTGATTTCCTGTTTTCTGCAGTGTAATTTGTCCTTTTGCAATTCCCGTAAAAAGATGTTGTTCTCCATTTAAATTTAAAGCGATAACGGTCTTAAACTTTGCACTGCGATTTGATTTATCTGCCAAGCCGTCTAAAAGTTTATTCATGTTGTCATCTGCACTGCGCTGTTCGCCCGCATATCGGGCAGAATAAACACCAGGTTCGCCGTTTAACGCCTCAACTTCTAAGCCAGTGTCGTCGGCAAAACAGTCGTAACCGTATTTTTGCGTTACATGATCAGCTTTTAAGATCGCATTTCCTTCAATCGTGTCGGCAGTTTCCGGAATATCTTCATGACAGCCGATTTCTTCAAGACTTAAGATTTTAATAGTTTCAGGAAGAATACTTTGTATTTCCTTGATTTTGTTTTTATTATTTGATGCGAAAACCAGATTCATAATTATAATATTTTAAAGTAATTTTTTCGAGTATAAAAGCAATAGCAATTCCAAAAGTGTAAGCTAAAATATCGCTCCATAAAAATCCCTGACCTAAAACATATCGTCCAAAAAGGGTATTTCTAAGTGCGACAATCCAATCAGCCTGATAAAGCTGCAAGAATTCAATTCCGTAGCAAATGAGTAAAGCAATAATGCCAATTTGAAATGCGTTTTTAGTTATAAATACAATTCTAATTAAGATATACATCATTACTGCGTAAAGAATATCACCGCAGCAAAGCGGTACTATCGAAATTTTTCTGGAAAGAATTCCAAGACAGATTACTAAAAGTAATAGGAGGGTGTAGTAGATTCTGGATTTGCCCAAGTTGTAGTAAATATCTTTTGTTGTTACCTAACAAAGATATAAAAAGAGTGCAAAATAGTACGAATTTGGTGGGTCTAAAAGACTAATGATTTTTATTTCTTGAATGCTGCTTGTAATTTTTATAAATTTAGCGTTCTAAAAAAAAAACTACTACTATGAATCTCAAACCAAAATTTCCTTCTTTATTAACAGCGCTTCTGATTTCTGTAACCGTTGGTTATTCGCAGAAAAAAGGCGAAACAAAATCATTTGATGTCAAAAAGCAATTAGAATATTGTGCAGTACAAGCTTCAAAAACGTTAAAAGTAATTCCGAATGACGGAACTTCACCAAGAACGGTTCCGAATGGAAGCAACGAATGGAAATTTGTTGGTTATAAAGATTGGACCAGCGGATTTTGGCCTGGAGAGTTGTGGTATTTATATCAAGCTACGGGAGATAAAAAATGGGAAAAAGAAGCCGATAAATTCAGCCGATTTTTGACGCCTTTATCTGTGAGCAAAGCCGGCGACCATGATTTAGGTTTTCAGGTTTTCAATAGTTTTGGAAACGGATATCGTTTAACTAAAAACAAAGAATACAAAGAAATCATTTTGAAAACTGCCGACACTTTGGCGACACTTTTTAATCCAAAAGTAGGAACAATTCAGTCTTGGCCTCATAATAAAATGGGTGGTCATAATACTATTATTGATAATATGATGAATTTGGAGCTGTTGTTTTGGGCTTCTAAAAATGGAGGAAGTAAAAAATTATATGATATTGCTGTAAAACATGCTGAAACAACAATGGCAAATCATTTTAGACCAGATAACACATCTTATCATGTTATCATTTATGATTATGAAACAGGGAAAAAAATAAAAGGAAGAACAGCACAAGGATATAGTGACGACAGTATGTGGGCGCGCGGACAGGCTTGGGCTATTTACGGTTTTACAATGACATACAGAGAAACTAAAGATCCTAAATTCTTAGATTTTGCCCATAAACTAGCTCGTGTATATTTAGATCGATTAACAACTGAAGATTTAATTCCGTATTGGGATTTTAATGCTCCTGATATTCCAAATGCGCCAAGAGATGCTTCTGCTGCAGCAATTGTATCTTCGGCACTTATGGAATTGAGTTCTTATACAAAAGATAAAAACCTGAAAAACGAATATCTGACAAAATCTAAAAAGATGATTGTTTCGTTATCAGATCAATACCAAAGCCACGATGTAAATTCGGCATTTTTACTTCATTCAACAGGTCATAAACCTGCAGGAAGCGAAATTGACTGTTCTATCAATTATGCAGATTATTATTATTTGGAAGCATTGTTAAGACTTCAAAAACTAAAATAAAAATTAGAAATCATGATGAAGAAAATCACTCCAATAGCATTTGCCATTATTTTGGTTGTAATGCTGGCAAGCTGTAAAAATACGAAGCAAAAACTGCAGGAATATGTTACGACCTACAATAGTACTGCAGCTAATTTTAAAGGTGAAAATGTAACGCTGACAACTGCCAGAGGTTATATAGATGACAATAAAATTGAACTTAGGTTTGAAACTAATCTGGAGCAAAATGAAGCCAATAAAACAGCTGCTGAAGTATCATTTCGCAAAATGCTGAAAGGAATGCTTAATAGTGATCAAATTCCGCAGGATGTAGTAAAAGAAGGCGTTCAGTTTGATGCCTATTTCTTAGCAAATGATAATACGGTTCTTTCTAAAGAAATAATCAATAATGAAACACTGCCTGAATTGTTGAAATAGCATTGATTTTGGGTTTCTCGTATAAAGTCTATTTTGTAGAATAGCAAAGACTTTACGGTATTTTTAGTTTTAATTTTTTAGTACAAAATGTGCTTTTGCGGCTTAATATTTTACAATTAAATTTAAGCGTAATTAATTTGTAGTCAAATAATTACATTTGTATTTTTTGTAACGGAATATTGCTTTTGTGTGAAAAGTTTATTATGTTTGAGTTAAAAATTAACTAATAAACCAAAAAATTATGATTAAAAAAATTACCCAAATCGCATTTGCTTTTGCTGTTGTACTGTTGTTGGTAAGTTGTAAAAACACCAAACAGAAAATTCAGGAACATGTAAGTAATTACAATAATTCGTCTTCAATAAAAGGTAGTGGTATTACCAGTACAAGTGCAAAAGCATTTTTGAATGACAATAGAATTGAAATTAGAATTGAAACTAATCTGGAAGAAAACGATGCAAACAAATTAGCATACAAAGAATCGTTTCCGGCGCTGTTAAAAGAAATGATTAAAAACAACCAAATTTCTGCAGACTTAATAAACGAGGGAGTGTCTTTTGATGTATATTTTTTAGCGTATAATAACTTTATTCTGGCTAAGCAATTAGTAGATAAAGAAGAACTGGCAGTTTTAGAAAAAGATGATTCTGATAAAAAAGTAGCTGCTAAACTTTAATTAGGTAAACAGATATTAAAAAAGCCTCTTTGCAATTGCGAAGAGGCTTTTTTACTTTTAATGTTGTTTGGTTACATTGGTTAAGTTATCAGGAAAATAAGAATCTGATAAATTAGCAAATTCGTCACCACGCATAAAGATATTGATATCAACGTCTGAGAAACTTTTCTTGCCTGCAGCTGCCAAAAGTTCATTAGCGGCATGCAGTGTGTTTTTATGAAAGTGATATACGCGATCTGATTTATCGGTTACAACCAAACCTTTCATTAGCATTTTGTTTTGAGTCGCAACTCCCGTTGGACATTCGTTATTATGACAACGCAACGCTTGTATGCATCCCAGCGAAAACATAAAACCACGTGCGCTGTTACACATATCAGCGCCTAATGCCACAGCGTGAAGAATAGAATAACCAGAAATAATTTTTCCGCTTCCTATAATGCGTATTTTATCGCGGATATTTAACCCTATCAAAGTTTTGTTTACAAAAATCAAAGCAGGCTCAAATGGCATTCCCACACCATCGGCAAATTCTAAAGGCGCAGCGCCAGTTCCTCCTTCGGCACCATCTACAGTGATAAAATCCGGATAAATATCAGCAGCAATCATTTCGTGGCAGATAGCTTCAAATTCTGCTGTATTACCAATACATAATTTAAAACCAATAGGTTTCCCGTTTGATAATTCACGCAATTGCGCAATAAAAGTAATAAGTCCTTTGCTATCTGAAAATGCACTGTGTCCTGGAGGAGAAAGAATCATTGTATGTGGTTCAACGCCTCTTATCTTAGCGATAAACTCAGTATTTTTTGCGGCTGGAAGTACACCTCCGTGACCCGGTTTTGCACCTTGCGAAAGTTTAATTTCAATCATCTTCACGTTCGGAAGATTGGCCTTTTCAGTAAATTTTTCAGGGCTGAAATTTCCTTGAGCATCACGGCATCCAAAATATCCTGTACCAATCTGCCAGGTAATATCGCCGCCGCCAGCAAGATGAAATTCAGTTAAACCACCTTCTCCAGTATTTTGATAGAAATTTCCTTTTTTTGCACCATTATTTATAGCACGAACTGCATTTTCGCTCAACGAACCAAAACTCATCGCCGAAACGTTAAATAGAGAAGCTAAATAAGGTTGTTTACAATCTTTTCCGCCAACTAATACTCGCGGTAATTCTTCATTGACTTTTGCAGGAAATATAGAATGTTTGATTCCTTCGTAACTATCGTGATTAAGATTTTGCTGTGTTCCAAAAGGCGTGCTCGAATCGATGTTTTTGGCTCTTTGATACACCATAGAACGCTGATTTCTAGAGAAAGGTTTTCCATCAGTAGATCTTTCAATAAAATACTGCTGAATTTCTGGCGCAATCATTTCAAATAGATATCTGAAATACCCTAAAACAGGGAAATTTCGCAAAATGGCATGTTTGGTCTGAGTTGCGTTGTAAATACCAACAACCAATAAGATTGGTAGAATAATTACGAGCAAAAATCCTCGTTTTGTGTAAAGGTAAACTGCGAGAACAATTAGAAACAATAAGAATCCGTAAATAAAGAATTTCTTTCTCATGTTTTTAAAGAATTAAATAGGTAATAAAATGTAATAAATTAATTGAATCTTAAACGAACGTAAACGTGTTTGATTCCTTTTTTGTCTGATTCTCTTTCGTCGATTTCTAAAATATCGGTTAATGATTTCAGCATCGGCGTAAGCTTAGAAAAACCGTAATTTCTTGGGTCAAATTCTGGTTTTTTCTTTACGATTAGATTTCCGACATCGCCCAAAAAAGCCCAGCCGTCATCATCTTCGATATCTTCTATAGTGGCTTCGATAAGATCGATAGTCTGTTTGTCTATTTTATGTAATGCTTTTTCAGCAGGTTTTTCGATCAGTTTTTTAACGTCTGCAACGGCTTTGGTTTTCTTTTTCTGAATCGCGCCATCCAAAACTTCAATATAAATAAACCTGTCGCAGGCTACAATAAAAGAATTTGGAGTTTTCTTTTCTCCAATACCAATTACTTTCATGCCAGATTCCCGAAGCCTGATTGCCAAACGCGTAAAATCGCTGTCGCTGGAAACAATACAAAATCCGTCTAATTTTCCCGAATAAAGTAAATCCATAGCATCAATAATAAGAGCAGAATCAGAAGAATTTTTTCCAACTGTATAACTGTATTGCTGAATTGGGGTAATCGCATGTTCTAGTAAAACTCCTTTCCAGCCATTTGAGTTTGGTTTTGTCCAATCGGCATAAATACGTTTGGTAGTCGGAGTGCCAAATTTTGTTATTTCTTCCATCATACCTTTTACATTACTGTATGGTACGTTGTCGGCATCAATAAGAACGGCTAATTTTAAATCTTTTGAGGTGCTTAAAGCCATTTTTTACATTTTACAAAATTATATACTACCAAAGGTAAAACTAAAATTGATTACAAACCGCCAAGTTTAGGGAATAAATGACGCAAACTGATTTAAATTATTCTGGTTATAAATAAGAATAATTACATAATGGAAATTTAAAGAAAAATTGTCGTTTATTACCAGTAAATTCATTTTTAAGCTATGTTTTTGCTGGTTTTTTAAAGTTAAATCTTATTAATATGAAAAGCATTTTGAATAAGAAAACTTTGGAAAGGTTTATATTCATTGTATTTTTCAATAAAAATAAATGGCTGACTCTATTTTAGAATAATAATCATTATTTTTGCTCCCTGTTAAAATAAAATTATTACTTCAAAATATATTTATGGTAAAAGATTTATTCGAAAGAATTCAGAACAATAAAGGACCATTAGGAAAATGGGCTTCACAAGCTGAGGGGTATTTTGTATTCCCTAAATTAGAAGGAGAACTTGGTCCAAGAATGCAATTTGGTGGGAAAAATATTTTGAACTGGAGTATAAATGACTATTTAGGTCTTGCAAATCACCCAGAAGTGCGTCAGGCAGATATTGATGCAGCAGCAGAATACGGAGCTGCTTACCCAATGGGAGCGCGTATGATGTCTGGTCACACCAAGTACCACGAGCAGTTAGAAAATGAGTTGGCTTCTTTTGTTATGAAAGAATCTGCTTATTTATTAAATTTTGGTTACCAGGGAATGGTTTCTACTATTGATGCTTTAGTAACTAAAAATGATATTATTGTATACGATGTAGATTCTCACGCTTGTATTATTGATGGAGTTCGTCTGCATATGGGTAAACGTTTTACTTATAAGCATAATGATCTTGAAAGTATGGAGAAAAACCTACAGCGTGCTACTAAAATGGCACTTGAAACTGGAGGAGGAATCTTGTTTATTACTGAAGGTGTTTTTGGAATGCGCGGACAACAAGGAAAATTGAAAGAGATTGTTGCGTTAAAACAAAAATATAATTTTAGATTATTGGTTGATGATGCACACGGTTTTGGTACACTTGGTAAAACAGGAGCCGGAGCAGGTGAGGAGCAGGGAGTTCAGGCAGATATTGATGTTTACTTCTCTACTTTTGCAAAATCAATGGCAAATATTGGAGCATTTATCGCTGCAGATAAAGACATTATCGATTACTTAAAATACAATTTACGTTCTCAGATGTTTGCAAAAGCGTTGCCAATGATTCAAACAATTGGTTCGTTAAAACGTTTACAATTATTACGTGACCATCCGGAATTAAAAGATAAACTTTGGGAAAATGTAAACGCTTTACAAAACGGATTACGTTCTAGAAATTTTAATATTGGAGATACAAATACTTGTGTAACACCAGTTTATTTACAAGGAAGTGTGCCAGAAGCAATGGTTATGGTAAATGACTTAAGAGAGAACTACGGTATTTTCTTGTCTATCGTAATCTATCCGGTAATTCCAAAAGGAATTATTTTGTTGAGAATGATCCCAACAACTTCACATACACTAGAAGATATCGATGAAACGCTTACAGCTTTTGAAGCAATTCGTGAAAAATTAGAAAACGGAACATACAAAGAAATTGCAAGCAGAACAACAGTTGATTTAGATGCTTAATTTCTAAAAAAATAGATTCCCTAAGATGGGAATTATGTAAAAAAATCCATTCTTATACAGAATGGATTTTTTTTATATTTCACTTAAATTTATACTACAGTAAAATATAAAATAAAGACATTATGAAAAAAGTATTAGCACTAACGATGATGATTTTGGTTGTTTTTGTTTCTTGCAAAAAAACAGAACCAGTGGCTCCCACGATAACTCCAAGCGCACCAAAAGAAGCCGAAGTTGTAGAACCTGCAGGAAATCAATGTTATAGTTATTCAGCAAATAACAGTATGGTAGATTTAAGTTTTAATGTAAACTCACATCAGGAAGTAAACGGTACATTGAGTTACAATATAAGCGGTAAAGATAAAAATGAAGGAATCCTGGTTGGAAACATGAAAGGAGATACTCTTATTGCAGAATATACCTTTACATCTGAAGGAGTTTCTTCTGTTCGCGAAGTCGCATTTTTACATAAAGACGCCACTTTTATCGAAGGATATGGTGACACTATAGAAGCAAATGACAAAGTGACTTTTAAAGATAAATCAAAATTAAAATTTGATCAAAAAAATACTCTCGTAAAAGTTGATTGTAAACCGGTACAATAGTTTTTTGTTAGGTACAAAGACTCAAAGGCTCATAGGGACAAAGTAAGTTGCTTTGAACCTATGAGCCTTTGAGTCTTTGTATCTTGAGAATCTATAACTCCAATCTATACGTTTTTCTTTGACAGTGAATTTTTGGGTCAAAGTTTTTCCAAAGTAAATGAATGGCTGTATTTTCGGCCAATTCTGGGGTTCTGATGCAATTTTGAATTCCTTTTTCTGAAAAAGTTTTAAAATATTCATCAAAAATAATAGCCGTAACTCCTTTGTTTTGGTAATCCGGATGCACTCCGATTAAGTAGAAAACAACATCTTTACTCTTTTTTCTGGCTCTCAATAAATGAATAAATCCAAACGGAAATAATTTTCCTTTTGCTTTTTGTAAAGCTTCAGAAAAACTTGGCATTACAATACTAAAAGCTACTAAATTATCGTCTTTATCAACCACAAATTTGATGTATTCTGGATTGATAAAACTGATGTATTTCTTTTTAAAATATTCTTTCTGAACGTCTGAAATCGCTACAAACGAAGCCAATTTTGCATACGATTCATTAAACAAATCAAACATTTTGTCCACGTGCGGCATAATGTCTTTTGTTTTTGTAAAAGTAAGCGATCTTAAGCCGTATCTTTTTTTAATTAATTCCTGAGCTTTTAGAAAAAATTCAGGTTTTACATTTGAAAAAGGAAAAATACTTTCTATATATTCTTTCTCAACCTGAAAGCCTAATTGTTCAAAATGAGTTACATAATACGGATTGTTGTACCATGTAATCATAGTTCCCATTTGGTCGTAACCTTCAGTAAGCACGCCGACTTTATCTAAATTTGAAAATCCCATCGGACCTTCTACATGTTCCAGATTGTTTTGTCTTCCTAATTCATACACTTTTTCAAGCAAAGCTTTAGTTACTTCGATATCATCAATAACATCAAACCATCCAAAACGAACCTTTCTTTTATGCTGGGTATTTACTTCTGCCCAGTTGATGATAGCCGTAATACGACCTACAATTTCGTTATTTTTGTACGCCAGATAAAAATAAGCCTCAGCATTATCAAAAGCAGGATTTTTTGTTTTATCAAAAGACTCTAATTCATCTGCAATAATAGGAGGAACCCAATATGGATTGTTTTGATACAGTGAAAACGGAAACTTAATATATTCAGTTAGTTCTTTTTTGGTTTTGGCTTCTTTTATTGTAATCATTTAAGACTTATTGTAAAATTTCTTCTATTTAATGAAGAGGTTTTGTTATTAAATTATTCGTATTTAGACTTACGTTTTCTTTCTTGTTCCTGATAATCTGTTTCTTTTTTATCCTTTGGATCTTTTAAATTATCGTCGTTCTTTCTGGCTTTTCTATCAGCCTTAAATTCCATTTGCTTTTCTTTATAACTTGCATCATAGCGCCAGGAAACTCCAACACCGCCGTAAAATATAGAAGGCGTATTTTTAAAGTTAGTACTCAAAGAAGCATCAACCTGCAAGTTTGGATTAATTAAATAAGCCGCACCGCCACGAATAATGGCATCACTGTAAAAATCACTTTTGTAACCTTGATTTTCTACAAAACCAGACCATTTGTCGTTAAATCCGTGCGTCAAAGTTAATACATATCCGTAACTTGGGTAATCTGTAGTAATATAATCTGCAATAATATTAGTAACAAAAACCCATCTTCCATCTCCAAAAAGATTTTGTGTAATCAAGGCAATTTTTGGCGAAATACTAGACTGCGGCGAAAAAGAATACGGATTATCTGCACCTACAAAATTTGCTCCGGCAAATACAGAAACGGCAGGAATTAAAGAATGCCAGTCAAATCTATGATTGGCTTTATAGCTGTAAATATTTTTTGTTTTTTCGTAATTTTTAAAAGGATCATAAATTAAATATTTAGCACCAAGAACAGTTTGTCTGAAATTGTTTTTTTTATAACTGGTGTAAGGAGTATTAAAATGCTCTGCCTGATATTCCAGATCCAGAACAAACTCCAGTTTTTCAAGAAAAGCACCATATCGAAGTGTAATATCGGTACCAAAACCGCTGCCGTCATAATCTAGTAAATCGTGTTTTTCTTTGATGCCGTAAACTCCAATTTCAGCCTGAATTACTGATTTTCCAACTGCATAAGCAGACATTGTTTCTCCGGGACGATTAGAATTGATAACATCGGTGTATTGTGCGAAAAAAATCTGGGGAACTAAAAAAAGTACCGGGGCAAGTAAGTTTTTAATTTTTGACATAAACGTTTTTTTGATTAAAAAATAATAACGCATTTCAAATGTACATATTTTATTATTTATTTAAGATTGATATTTTAATTTTAAACAATGGATTTATTAATTTTGGAAAAAATTATACAGTTATGCAAGAAGCATCATTTTCAGGTTTATTAAGAACCATCGTGTGGGTTATAGCTTTTTATTATATTTTTAAATTTTTAGCTAGAATCTTTTTGCCAGTATTGGTAAAAAAAGCAGTTGAAAAAGCAGGCGAAAATTTTTCAAGACAACAACAGCAACAATATAGCCAAGGTAATGCATGGCAGCAAAATACTCGTAAAAATAATGACGAGATCATTATTGATACTACAAATGCAAAAACTTCACGCGAGACCAAAAAAGTTGGCGATTACGTTGATTACGAAGAAATAGATTAGATTTGTGTCCTAAAATATAGGATTCATCATTTAACCCAAACCAGCCTAAATTGAAAATAGTAAATAAGTTCTATCCGCATGCCCTTGTAATCCTGGGCTTTATTCTCGTTTCTTTAATTTATTTTTATCCAGTTTTACAAGGAAAACAAATTTTCCAGTCGGATATTGCTCAATATACCGGAATGGCAAAAGAGCAAAATGACTTTAGAGCTACAGAACATGCCGAACCTTATTGGACAAATTCTGCCTTTGGCGGTATGCCAACGTATCAGTTGGGAGCTAATTATCCAAACGATTTTGTGGGTAAAATAGACGACGTTTTACGTTTTTTACCACGTCCGGCTGATTATCTATTCTTATACTTCTTAGGTTTTTATGGATTGTTATTAGTTTTAAAAACAGATCCGTTAAAAGCATTTATAGGTGCAGTTGCGTTTGGTTTTTCTACTTATTTAATTATTATTTTAGGAGTTGGTCATAATGCCAAAGCACATGCTATTGCGTATATGCCATTGGTTATTGCCGGATTTATTCTCGTTTTTCAACGGAAATATATTTGGGGAGGATTGCTCACCATGTTTGCGGTAGCATTAGAAATTAATGCCAACCACTTTCAAATGACCTATTATTTATTGATTTTCTTATTGATACTTTCAGGTTATTTTGCTTTCAATTTTATCAAAGAAAAAGAATATAAACCGCTTTTAATTTCGTTTGGCGTTTTGGCAGCAGCCGGAATTTTTGCGATCGGAGCAAACGCAACGAATTTATTGGCTACAAGCGAATACGCTAAGTTTAGTACACGTAGCAATAGTGAGTTAACTTATAATCCTGACGGAACAAAAAAGGTTAACGAAAATGCTTTAAGCCGCGATTATATTACGGAATACAGTTACGGAATTGCCGAGAGTTTCAACTTGATTGCTCCAAGACTTTTTGGAGGTTCTAATCATGAAAATGTTGGGCCAGACAGCCGTATGTATTCGTTTATGACAGAACAGGGAGTTCCTGCTTCTCAAGCAGAGGATTTTGTATCTGGAATGCCAACCTATTGGGGAGATCAGCCTATTGTTGCTGCACCTGCGTATATTGGTGTTGTAGTTTTCTTCCTTGCCGTTTTAGGATTATTTATAGACGATAGAAAAATAAAATATGTATTTCTTTCCGGAGCTTTATTTTCTTTAATCCTTTCATGGGGGAAAAACTTCTCTTTATTGACGGATTTCTTTATCGATTACGTACCAATGTACGATAAATTTAGAGCCGTATCTTCTATTCAGGTAATTTTAGAATTGTGTTTCCCTGTCTTAGCAGTTATGGGATTACAATCGTTCTTCAAAGCAAAAGACGAACCAAAACAACAACAAAAAGCTTTAATACAAACCGGAGTTTTCGGTTTAGGAATTATAATCATTTTTGTAATTGCCAAAGGATTTTTCCACTTCACAAGTGCTAACGACGAATATTATTTACAATCTTACGGTCCAGGTTTTGTAGATGCTTTAAAAGAAGACAGAATGACTTTGTATTCTGCAGATCTACTACGTTCAGGATTCTTTATTGTAGTTACTTTTGGAGTTTTATGGCTGTTTATTAAAAATAAATTTGCACAGACTACAACCTTAATCATTGTTGGTGTTTTAATGATTTTTGATCTGTTTTTTGTGGATAGAAAATATGTTTCGGCAAAAGATTTTTTAAGTCCGGTAGAAATTGCAGCACCATTTCAGGAAACTCCTGCCGATGCTCAGATTTTACATGACACAACACATTATAGAGTTTTTGAGGTAAGCGGCAATATGTCAAGCGCACGTGCGTCTTACTTTCATCATTCTATTGGAGGTTATCATGCTGCAAAACCTAGAAGAATGCAGCAGTTATTTGACTATCAAATTGCTAAAAATAATTTAGAAGTACTTAATATGTTGAATGTTAAGTATGTTATTCAAACAGACAAAGAAGGAAAAGAAATTCCGACTATAAATCCTGATGCCAACGGAAACGCATGGTTTGTAAGCTACGTAAGACTGGTTAATAAGCCAGACGATGTAATGAAAGCTTTAGATCATCTTGATACAAAGAAAACAGCCGTTTTTAATGTTCATGATCATGAAAACAAATTTCAAAATGCCCGTTTAGAGAAACAATGGGATACAACTGGAACTATAAAAGTTGTAGAATACAAACCAAACTACATCAAATATAAATCAGATAACGCAAAAGACGGTTTAGCAGTTTTCTCTGAAATTTATTATAAAAACGGATGGAATGCTTATGTTGATGGTAAATTAACAGATCATTTTCCTGTAGATTATGTTTTAAGAGCAATGGAAATTCCAGGCGGAAAACATACTATAGAGTTTAAGTTTGAACCTCAGGTAATTAAAACCGGAAGTACAATTGCATTAGCAAGTTCTGTAATAATGTTGTTGTTATTGATTGGCGGAATTTATTTTGAAAGCAAAAATCGTAAAGCTGAAAATTCTTAAATGAATAACGGCAGATTAAATTCTGGTACACCAGAAGAATTAGAGTATAAAAGAATTACTGAAATAAAATCACTTTCTTATTTAGAAAGATTAGAGAGATTATTTGTACTTATTGAATTATCTTATATGTTGAAAAATGGTAAAATAATAAAGGCCAAATCATCGAAATAGATATGAAAATTTCAAATAAATTGATTATTAAAGTTATTAGCTTTATAATTTTAGATTTATTAGTTTTTATTTTTTGCGGAGTATTTATGATGGGATATGATGACTTTTATAATGAAAGTCAGGGCGAATATTTCAGTTTATCAAGTATGAAAAATCAATATAAAGTGATTTGGGTTTTTTATAACTTATGGTTAGTCTTAAACGTACTTTTAATATTATATGTCTTTTATAGATTCTACAAGAAAATGATTTTAAAAAAGATCTAATAACTTTTACATTTACATTTTTAATTTTAAACCAATTTTCTTGGAACAAAAAAAACTCTTAATTATTACTTATTACTTCCCGCCAGCCGGAGGCCCTGGCGTACAACGCTGGTTGAAATTTGTAAAATATCTGCCTGAATTTGACGTTCAGCCGATTGTTTATGTTCCAGAAAATCCAACTTATCCTATTGTAGACGAGGGTTTGATCAGCGAAGTATCAGATAAGGTAATTGTTCTTAAAAATAAAATCTTAGAACCTTATCAATTAGCTTCTATATTTTCAAAAAATAAAACAAAAAAAATTGCATCAGGCATTATGCCGAATAAGAAAAAGCAAAGTTTTTTAGACAAAATTTTTCTTTGGGTTCGTGGAAACCTTTTTATTCCAGATGCCCGTGTTTTATGGGTAAAGCCCTCTGTTTCTTATTTAGAAAAATACATTAAAGAAAACAATATAGATACTATTGTTACGTCTGGCCCGCCACACAGTTTACATTTAATTGGTTTAGAATTAAAAGAGAAATTGAATGTAAAATGGTTTGCCGATTTCCGCGATCCGTGGACAACTATTGGTTACCATAAATCTTTGCGTTTGTCTAATTACGCAGCAAACAAGCATAAAAAGCTAGAACATAAAGTGCTTAATGCTGCCGATACTATTATTGTTACCAGCAAAACTACAAAAACTGAATTTCAGGCCATTACAAATAAGCCAATTTCGGTTATTACAAATGGTTACGATATCGAAAATGTCGAAAAACAGACTTTAGATACCAAATTTACACTGGCACATATTGGTTCGTTTTTATCCGATAGAAATCCTCAGTTTTTATGGGAATGTCTGGTAGAATTATTAAATGAAATTCCAGATTTTAAAACGCATTTAGAAATAAAATTAATTGGAGCAGTAAGTCAGGAAGTACTAGATTCTGTTGCTCATTTTATGCTAAATGATTATTTGAACCTTTTAGGATATGTTTCGCATCATGAAGCCATTGCGCATCAGAAAAAATCTCAGGTTTTACTTTTAATCGAGATTAATTCTGAAGATACAAAAAGTATTATTCCGGGGAAATTATTCGAATACATGGTCTCAAACCGTCCAATAATTGCCATTGGCCCGCAAGGTTCTGACTTTGCCGATATTATTAAGGAAACAAATACTGGAGTATTTTTTGATTATTCTGAAAAAGCGAAATTAAAAAGTGTAATTTTGGACTTTTATAATCAGTTTTTAGAAGGTAAATTACAGTCTTACGGCGTTGGTTTACAACAATATTCCAGAAAAAACCTAACGAAACAATTAGCGCAGCTGATTAAAGAATAATAATCCAAAAATCTAAAATCTGAACTCTACAATCTAAAATTAAAAATGGGTATTGTCTTAAATCAGTCTTTCAAAAACACCATCATAACTTACATTGGCTTCGGTATTGGGGCTATTAATACGCTTTATTTATATCCAGTTTTTTTAGGGGCAACTTATTATGCATTAACCAATTATATCTTATCTGCAGCAAACGTAATCATGCCTTTGTTTGCAATTGGAATGCAAAATACGCTGGTCAAATTTTATTCGCAGTATAAAACAGAACAAGAAAGAGAACAGTTTTTATCTTTTACGGCATTATTTCCAATTCTAATGTGTGTTCCACTCGGAATTATCGGAATCTTTTTCTTTGATGACATTACGGCTTTCGTTTCCAAAGAAAATCCAGTTGTAAAAGAGTTTATGCTTTTAATTCCCTTTATAGGAATTTGTATGGCATATTTTGAGATTTTTTATGCATGGGCAAGAGTACATATGCATTCCGTTTTTGGCAATTTTATAAAAGAAGTTGGTCTTAGATTGTTTTCTTCTTTTGCTTTAGTAGGATTGTATTTTCATTGGATTTCTTTGGTAGAATTTGTTTATGTAACTGCAGCTATTTATTTCCTTGCATTTTTAATAACCATGTTTTATGCTTTTTACATCAAGAAGCCTAAATTTCAGATCAACATTCCACAAAACGTAAAAGACGTAATGGAATATACTTTTTTCATTATTCTTTCTGGAAGTGTTGCCAATTTACTTTTAGACGGAGATAAATTGATGCTGAATCAATATATGAAAATTGAGAATATCGCTTATTATTCTGTAGCGACTTACATTGCTTTGGTAATTTCTGTTCCGAGTCGTGCGATGCATCAGATTGTATATCCGATTACAGCAAAATTAATGCACGATAACAAACAAGAAGAACTGAATACTTTATACAAGAAAACCTCGATTAACCTGCAGTTTGTGGGAGGTTTTGTAATGCTGTGTATTTTTGTAAACATCAGCCAGTTGTACGAATTGGTTCCTAAAGAATACAGTGGAGGAATTCCGGTTGTATTTATGATCGGAATGTCTAAATATTTTGATTTGATTTTGGGGAATAATAATGCCATTATTTTTAATACTAAATACTACCGAATGGTTTTATATTTAGGATTGCTTTTGGTGTTTTTAACCTTTGTTTTAAATATGATCTTTATCCCGATTTGGGGAATATTTGGATCTGCGTTTGCGACGTTATTATCGATTACTTTATATAGTTTAGCTAAACTGCAATTTGTGGTTAAAAAACTGCATCTTTATCCGTTTACAAAGCAGACAGTACATTCTATTCTCTTAACCTTTGCATTGTTTTTATTGTTTTACTTCTGGGAATTCCCATTTTATCAATTAATAAGTATTGCTTTAAAATCGATTTTAGTAACCATATTGTATATCTATTTAAACTATAAGTTTAAAATATCTACAGATATCAATACAGTTATTGATTCACTTTTGAAAAAGATAGGAGTTAAAATTTAATAAGACTTTTCGATAAAACAGTCCGTAATTTAAAAATCACATCTTATTTGTTTTTATATTTGTTAGAAAGGGTAATCAACTTATTTCTAATAAAATATGAAAAAAAGATTAGTTTATTTTCTAGCGTTCTTTATTGTATTGTTTTCTTCTGCAACTTTTGCCCAGCAAAACAAATCGCAAGACACAGTAAAAACTGAAAAATTAGTCAAATTAAAAGGATATCCAGTAAATCCTTTTAAAGACACGTTATTTTATGTATACAATAAAGTAGGTTCTTTTGCTGCAGAAAACAGGGCAAATACTATTACAGAAAAGATTAGAAAACTTTACGAAGATTCTTTTTTTGAAAAAGACTCCATCAGGATTGTACCTTCAGAAATTACTCAGGACATTGTTTACAAAGACGATTTTGTTATCATGTCGATTTTGGATATTGACGGCAAAGTCGAAAATCATTCTGCTGTTTTTATTGCAAAGCGAAATTTAGCTTTAATCAAAAAAGCGATTATTTATCAGAATGAAAACCATTCACAGCTTCCAAAAAGATTAGGATATACAGCACTTCTCATTTTTATTATTGGGTTTGTTCTGTTTTTAGCCGGAAAGATTTTCAGTAAAATAAAAGTTTATATTTTAAAAAACAGCGATAAGTATTTTAAAGGTTTTAATTATAATACAATAAATATTCTTTCGCCACAGAAACAGCAATTTGTTGTAATGCGATTTTATGGATTCATTAAAATTGTAACTTTTATTTTGATTGTTTATTTTTCTTTACCAATATTGTTCAGCATTTTTCCCGCTACAGAAGATTATACAACCACTTTACTTCGCTGGGTTCTTACACCTGCAAAAGTTGCTTTTATGGGATTTGTGGGTTTTCTGCCAAGTTTATTTGCCATAATTGTTATTATTATAATATTTAAATATACCTTAAAAATTATCAAATTCTTTTTTGATGAAATAAAACAGGAAAACATAAAGATAGACGGTTTCTACAGCGACTGGGCAATGCCAACTTTTAATATCGTTCGGTTTTTGATGTTTGCTTTTATGCTGGTGATTATTTTTCCGTATCTGCCAGGTTCGGATTCTACTATTTTTAAAGGAGTTTCGGTATTTGTGGGTATTTTATTCTCTTTAGGTTCTTCTAATGCAATCGCTAATATGGTTGCAGGATTAGTAATTACGTATATGCGTCCGTTTAAGATTGGTGATTTTATAAAGATTGGAGATGTAAGCGGAGAAGTAATCGAAAAAACGGCTTTAGTAACCCGAATAAGAACACCAAAATTTGAAGATATTACGATTCCTAATGCTACCGTATTATCCAGTACTTCAACTAATTTTTCTGCAAATACAAAAGAAGCTACAAATGGTTTACTAATTCATACTACCGTTACAATTGGTTATGATGTACCGTGGAAAGACATTCACAAAGCCTTGATTGCAGCTGCGTTGAAAACAGAAATGACAGAGCAGACACCGCCTCCGTTTGTGCTTCAGACAAGTTTAGATGATTTTTATGTTTCTTATCAAATTAATGTTTACACTAAAGAACCCACAAAACAGCCAAGGATTTATTCGTCGCTGCATCAAAATATTCAGGATTCTTTTAATGAAGCAGGAATTGAAATTATGTCACCGCATTATGGTGCATTGCGTGATGGCAACAAAACTACCATTCCAGAAAATTATCTTGACAATAACTATGAAACTCCTCCGTTTGTATTTAAAGACAAAAGTTAACAATCTGATTTTATAGCTTTTGTACTATAAATTTAACAGTTGTTTTATATGCAGTTAATACAATAAAAACTAAATTTATATTCTCAAATTATTAACACTTTTTTGTTTCTGTTAAGAATAAAACATAAAATCACTAAAAGCAGGTATTGCAAGATTGATTTTTCTTACTTATTTTTGCTGAAATTAACAAGTAGAAAAGTATTATAATTTATAATATAGAAATTAATTTAAAATTTTAAGCTTATGAAAAGGAGACTACCAGTGAAGGAGCAGAGCTTACAAGTATTTTCTAATATGATATCAAAGAAGATTCATAAAGGTTTTACACTTGAAGAAAGAAACGACGAATTTCTTTTTGCTGTTTTGTCTAAAGGAGGAAAAGCGGTAAACCACGGTTTAAATTTTATGATTTTTTGCCTTACGTTGGGCTTATGGTCATTTGCATGGCTTTATCTTACTTTAGAAGCATCAAAAGAAAAGAAAATATTAGTTGCAATTGATGAAGACGGTTTTCCATTTGAGGAAAAATGTTTAGTAGCGTAAAAATTTAAAATTCCAATTTTTTAAATACCAAATTCCAATTTTCTGATATTACTTTTTTAGAAAAGTGTTTTCGAAAGAATTGGAATTTGGTATTTAAAAAATTGGAATTTCTTTTTAAAGTTTATCTTTCAAATAAATCCCGGTTACAGATTTCTTAACCTTCACAATATCTTCAGGAGTTCCTTCGGCTAATAAATGACCGCCGTTTTCACCACCTTCAGGTCCAAGATCTATAATCCAGTCGGCACATTTTATTAAATCAAGATTATGTTCAATAACAATAATCGAATGTCCTTTTTCTATTAAAGCATCAAAAGAAGCCAGTAATTTTTTAATGTCATGAAAGTGAAGACCCGTTGTTGGTTCATCAAAAACAAATAAAGCTTTATCTTTTGTTGCGCCTTTTACCAAAAACGAAGCTAGTTTAATACGCTGCGCTTCACCGCCAGAAAGTGTAGAAGAAGATTGTCCTAATTGTACATATCCTAAACCAACATCCTGAAGTGGCTGTAGTTTTTGAGTAATTTTTGTCTGTTTGTTTTTTTCGAAAAATGCAATGGCATCATCAATAGTCATCGTTAAAATGTCATTGATGTTTTTATCATCAAAATTGATTTCTAAAATTTCTTTTTTGAAGCGTTTTCCGCCACAAGTTTCGCACGGCAGTTGCACATCGGCCATAAAGACCATTTCAACGTTTATAGAACCTTCTCCTTTACAAGTTTCGCATCGGCCTCCATCAACATTAAAAGAGAAATGTTTAGCCTGATAACCTCTTATTTTAGATAATTTCTCTTTGGCATACAAATCACGAATATCGTCATACGCCTTAATATAGGTAACGGGATTAGATCGTGAACTTCTTCCAATCGGATTCTGATCTACATATTCAATATGTTTAATCTGCGAAAAAGAACCTTTTATGTCGGTAAACTGACCTGCTTTTTCGGAGGCGTTTTCCAGTTTTTTCTGCATGGCCGGAAACAAAATTTTCTTAATCAAAGTACTTTTTCCACTTCCAGAAACTCCTGTTACAACAGTAAGAACATCTAGAGGAAAAGTAACATCGATATTTTTAAGATTGTTTTCGCGTGCACCAATGATATCAATATGATTTTTATATTTTCTGCGTTTTTTAGGAACCGAAATTTCTAAATCTCCGTTAAGATATTTCGCTGTTAAAGATTCAGATTGCAGGATTTCGTCGTAAGTTCCCTGCGCGACAAGATTTCCTCCAAAGGTTCCGGCTTCGGGTCCAATATCAATAATCATGTCGGCAGCTTTCATGATATCTTCGTCGTGTTCTACCACAATTACAGTATTTCCTAAATCACGAAGCGAAAGCAAAACTTTTATCAAACGTTCAGAATCTTTTGGGTGCAGACCAATACTTGGTTCATCCAGAATATACATCGAACCCACCAAACTACTTCCGAGAGAAGTTGCAAGGTTTATACGCTGCGATTCTCCACCAGAAAGTGTTGCAGAATTTCTATTTAAAGTAAGATAATCCAAACCAACTTCTGTCAGGAACGACAAACGATTGTTGATCTCGATCATTAAACGTTTTGCAATTTGCTGTTCGTAAACATCCAATTCGATATTTTTGAAAAAAGTAACCAAATGTTTAATTGGCAAATCAACTAAATCAGAAACAGTTTTGCCGTTTATTTTTACATAAGAAGCTTCAACGCGTAAACGTTTTCCGCGACAGACATGGCATTTTGTTTTTCCGCGGTAGCGCGACAACATAACACGGTTCTGAATCTTATAATTTTTTTCCTCTAATTCCTTAAAGAAGTCGTTAAGACCTTGAAAATACTGATTACCTTTCCAAAGTATATCTTTTTGGTCTTCAGAAAGTTCAAAAAATGGTTTGTGTATCGGGAAATCAAATTTGTAAGCATGTTTTACCAATTCGTCTTTGTACCAGCTCATGCTGTCACCTCGCCACGGATAAATAGCGCTTTCAAAAACCGAAAGCGATGTGTTTGGAATTACCAAATCGGCATCAATACCAATTATATTTCCGTAACCTTCGCAAACCGGACACGCTCCGTAAGGATTATTAAAACTGAATAAATGTACGTTGGGTTCTAAAAAAGTGATTCCGTCTAATTCGAAATTATTAGAATAAGAAAATCTTTTATCTGAGTTTAATTCCTGTAGAAAGCAAATTCCTTTTCCTTCGAAAAAAGCGGTTTGTACGGCATCTCCCAAACGGTTGTAAAATTCTTCTTCTTCCTTAACAACAATCCTGTCAATAACAAGAAGAATGTCTTTATTGTCTAATTGATGAAGATTGGCACCTTCAAATTCATCCAGACGCACCATTTCGTTATTGACCAAAATACGGGCAAAACCTTGCTGTAAAAGCACTTTTAGTTTGTCTTCGAGCTGACGTCCTTCTTCTAAATGAATAGGCGCTAATAAAAGCCATTTGCTGTCAAGTTCTAATTTTTTCACATCAGAAACTACATCAGTTACGGTGTTTTTTTTGACTTCTTGTCCCGAAATAGGCGAGTACGTACGGCCAATTCTGGCGTACAGCAATTTCATATAATCGTAAATTTCAGTCGAAGTTCCAACAGTAGAACGAGCGTTGGTTGTGTTTACTTTTTGCTCAATCGCAATTGCCGGCGCAATACCTTTTATGTATTCTACTTTTGGTTTGTCTAAACGTCCCAAAAACTGACGCGCGTAAGAAGATAAACTTTCTACGTAACGGCGCTGTCCTTCAGCATACAAAGTATCAAATGCCAAACTCGATTTTCCTGAGCCGGAAAGGCCAGTAATTACAACAAGTTTATTTCTTGGAATGGCTACATCTACATTTTTTAAATTATGTACCTGCGCTCCTTTAATTATTATATTATGTTTTGGGTCTAGTGTAGAAAGATCAATCTGCATAAAAAAAATCAATTTATACAAAAGTAATCAATTTTGAATTGAGTTTTGTTAAGGACATTGTTCCAATTTGTAACAGTATTTGTCTGAACAGCTGGGTTTTTGGTAGTATTGTAATCTTGTCACCCTGAGCGGAGTCGAAGGGCGCTCCAATTGGCACGGGGCTTCGACTTCGCTCAGCCTGACAAAGATTACGAATTATTGTTACGGAATTTCTAGTGCGATTTCTCCTCCGTCGAAATGACAATTTTGCATTTGATCCCATTTTTTTAGCTATGTGTTAGAAATTAATTACATTCTAAACAGCTCATATAATCATAAAATAAGCTATTTTAGGACTGTTTTTACATTAAATTAATACTGCCAGAAATTTGAAAACTAAAATTACTTTACTGTTGCTTTTATTGAGCACGATGCTATTTTCGCAGGAGTTTCCGCCAATTGTTAAGTATTCTTCGGCTGTTTACGGTGCGGGAAACCAGAGTTGGATGATTTCTCAGGACGATCAGAATTATTTGTATTTTGCTAATAATGAAGGGCTGCTGGAATATAACGGAACAACTTGGCAGCTTTATCCTGCGCCAAACGAAACGATTATTCGATCGGTTAAAGTAATTGGAAAGAAAATCTACACGGGCTGTTATATGAATTTTGGCTATTGGACAAGACAGTCTAATGGCAAGCTAAAATATACTTCGCTGAGCGATACGATTAAAAGTAAAATTTTAGATGACGAGCAGTTTTGGAACATTCTGAAATACGATCAATGGATTTTATTTCAATCCTTAAACCGAATTTATATTTATGATACTAAAACTGGAAAATTTAAAATCATTGCGCCTAAAAATGGCGTTATAAAATCGTTTGCTGCCAAAAATGCAATTTATTTCCAAACCATAAAAGAAGGTCTTTTTGAGATTGAAAGCGGTAAAGCAAAGTTAATTTCTGATAACCCGATTCTGAAAAAGTTTACGATTGTAAATGTTTTTCCGATTGATGATGGTTTGCTGATTCAGACGCAGTTGGATGGGATTTATACTTTAATCGGAAATACTTTAACGCGTTTTGCAACTGATGTGGATGCAGAATTAAAATCGAGTTTTGTTTACAGCAGCCAGATGCTGAAGGATGGAAGTTTTGCTTTGGGAACGGTTTCTAACGGAATTTTTATTTTATCGGATTCTGGGAAATTAAAGTATCATATTTCGCAGAGCAAAGGTTTGAGTAATAATACGGCTTTGTCACTTTTTGAGGATAAAGACCAAAATCTTTGGGCAGGACTTGATAATGGTATTAATTGTATTAATATTCAATCGCCTGTGCATAGTTTTACGGATGATACAGGAGTTTTAGGAACGGTGTACGCTTCGGCAGTTTTTAACGGAAATTTGTATGTAGGGACGAATCAGGGATTGTTTTATAAGCCAAACCAAAGCAATACTGAGTTTAAATTTATAAACGGAACAAAAGGACAGGTGTGGTCGCTTTTTGTATATGATAATACGCTTTTCTGTGGACACGATTCGGGTACTTTTATTATTTCGAATGATTCGGCCAGAAGTATTTTTTCGGCTTCGGGAAGCTGGAAATTTGAGCCTGTTCCAGGAAATAAAAACCAGCTTTTACAGGGAAATTATTATGGAATTTCGGTTTTAGAAAAAATAAACAATCAATGGGTTTTCAAAAATAAGATTTCGGGTTTTGATTATTCTTCTCGTTATTTTGAAATCACTACTAATTTTGATGTTTATGTAAGCCACGAATACAAAGGAATTTTTAGATTAAAGCTGGATAAATCTTTAGCCAAGGCTCATGGTTTTTATACTTATAAATCGCCGTTGAAAGGAAAAAATGCCAGTTTAACCAAATTCAATAATGCTATTTATTATGCGTACAAAGGCGGTATTTTTAAACTAAATCCTAAAACAAAACTTTTTGAGAAAGATGCTTTGTTAAGTTCTATTTTCGAAAAAGACGAATATACTTCGGGGAAGCTTATTGTAGATAATTCGAATAAAATCTGGCTGTTTTCTAAAAACTACATTCATTATTTTTCTGCCAGTAAATTGAGTAATCAGTTGAAACAAAATGTAATTCCGATTCCATCATCGCTTACCAATTCGATGCAGGGATTTGAGAATATTACGCAAATTTCAAAATCAACGTATTTAATCGGAACTACAGACGGTTATTATACTTTAAATATTGATGATTTAAGTTTTAAAAATTATAATGTTTTAATAACCGATATCAGCATCAACAAACAAAATGAAGCTTTAAGAAATGTTGATATTCTTAATGAGGAAAGCTTTCATGCAAATGAAAATAATATCACCATAAATTATACGGTTCCCGAATACAACAAATACATCAATTCTGAATACCAATATCTGCTCGAAGGTTTTCAGAACGAATGGAGCGAATGGAGTACAAAAGCTACGGTGAATTTTAAAAATCTTTCGCCGGGAAAATACACGTTTAAAGTTCGCGCGAAATATGCCAATACAATTCTGCAGAATGATGCCGTATATACTTTTGTAATTTCTAAACCGTGGTATTTGACCAATTTGGCTTGGTTTATTTATTTCCTGATTATGGTTGCCGGCGCATATTTTATAAACAAAGCGTATCATGATTTTTATCGCAAGCAGGAAGAGAAATTAATTGAAGAGAACAATTTGTTATTAGAGATTAAAGAACTCGAAAATGAACAGCAATTAATGAAATTAAGAAATGAACAGCTTTCGCTTGACGTTGATACTAAAAATCGAGAACTGGCAGTTTCTACAATGAGTTTAAACAGTAAAAATGAATTGTTGAGTTTTATAAAAGAAGATTTAAAGAAAACCAACCAAAACGACAGCAGTAATATTAAATCGGTTATTAGTACGATCAACAAAAATATAACAGAGGAAGATTCCTGGAAAATCTTTAAAGAAGCTTTTGATAATGCCGATAAAGATTTCTTAAAAAGAATAAAACAACTGCATCCTTTATTAACGCCAAACGATTTACGACTTTGTGCGTATTTGCGATTAAATCTTTCTTCAAAAGAAATTGCACCGCTATTTAACATTTCGGTACGAAGCGTTGAAATAAAACGATACCGTTTGCGTAAAAAAATGGATTTACAGCACGAAATCGGTTTAGTAGAATATATTCTGGCTGTATAGGACAGCAAAAAATCACTCAAAAAAACTATACATTACCTCAACATTAACTTTTTGTTGGGGTTTTTTGTTGTATTTGTTAAAGAAATTAACATTCTGAATTTATAGTTAAATAAGGATATATTTTACGAAATCCGTATTTAGAGCTTATTTTTTTTAGGATGTATGTTTTTTGTTGAGGTTAATTTTAACGTATTCTTAAGTGGAACGGATAATTTTATCTTTCAATAAAAACTAACTAATTATGAAATCTAAATTATTACAAATGGTATTGTTGCTGTTTACATCTTTTGCATTTTCGCAGAATATAGATGTAAACGGAACTGTACTTGATGGCGCAGGTTTATCATTACCTGGCGTGAATGTAAAAGTTAAAAATTCGTCGCAAAGCACAACCACCGACTTCGACGGATCTTTTAAATTATCTGGTATCCCAAAAGGAACCACAATTGTATTTAGTTACATTGGTTTTCGCACGCAGGAAGTTGTAGTGTCGGGCCAGAAAGTAACTGTAAAAATGGCTGATGATGCTAAATCATTAGAAGAAGTTGTTGTTATTGGTTATGGTAGCCAAAAAAAGAGAGAAGTTACAGGAGCTGTAGCGGTTCTGGACAGTAAAACATTAGATGTTTTAAGACCAACCAGAATTGAGCAGGCTTTACAGGGAACTATTTCTGGTGTAAACGTAACCACACAATCGGGTTCGCCGGGTGCACCGCTGGATATTAAAATTCGTGGTATAGCTACGAATGGAAACAGCGCGCCTACCGTTATTATAGATGGATATGTTGGAGATTTAGGAATCCTTAATCCAAACGATATCGAAACAATTACGGTTCTTAAAGATGCTCAAGCGGCTATTTATGGAACAATTGGAGCAAACGGAATCATTTTGATTACGACCAAAATGGGTAAAAAGAATTCTAAAACTAAAGTTACTTTTAATAGTTATGCAGGTTTTCAGGAAACGTCTAGAAAATTACCAACGCTAAACGCTACAGAATATGCACTTTTATTAAACGAAAGTTATGCTAACGGCGGTAAAGCACTTCCTTACCCAAATGTTAGCGGTTTAGGAAAAGGCACGAACTGGCAGGATGAAGTTTTTAAGAAAGGAGTTCCAATCATTAATAATGATTTGACTATTTCTGGAGGTTCAGATAAAATTACCTACTCTATAAGCGGTTCACACTTAGATCAGGAAGGTATTATTGGCGGAGACAAATCAGGATTTCTTAGAAATACAGCAAGAATTGGTTTAGGAGCTGATTTGAGCAGTAAAATTAAATTGAAAACGAATGTAATCTATACTTATTTTACAAGAAATACATTGAATGAAAATGGTCTTGGATCTGTTTTATTTAATGCATTAAACGTTCCGGCAACATTAAAACCTCATGATGAAAACGGCGATTTTTCTTTAGTGCCAAGTACTACAGGATTAGGAACAGAAATTATAAACCCGTTAGCACAAATTGCAAATACGTATAACGATTATAATTATAAAAAAATAAACGGAAATTTTGGTTTAGATTATAAAATCTTCAAAGGATTTACATTGTCAAGTTCAATAGGTTTTAATACTTCAAACAGCGAATCAAAAACATTTGCAAAACAAATCAGCTACGGAGGAAAAGTATTTGATGTACAAAGAAGTACAGTTACGCAAGGTGCAGTAAATGATAATAATTATTCGTTTGACCTTTTTGGAACTTACAATACAAAAATCTTAGAAAATCATAACATAACAGGAACTCTTGGTACTACTATCTTTAAAGAATATGGTAACGGACTTACTGCAACTGGTTATGATGTTCCGAATAATTCTTGGGAATTTGCAGATATTTCTTTGACAAAAGGGATTTCTGAAACGCTTACAAACACTTCTTACAACTACGATCAAAGAAGACTTTCTTATTTCGGAAGACTTCAATATGATTACAAAGGGAAGTATTTGTTTTCTGCCATGATCAGACGTGATGCTTCGACTAAATTTGGTCCAGGAAACAAAGTAGGTTATTTTCCTTCTTTTACAGCGGGCTGGGTAATTTCTGACGAAAGCTTTTTTGGAGAATCTAAATTCTTGAATTTCTTAAAATTAAGAGGAAGTTATGGTACTTTAGGAAATGATCAAATTAAAACTTACGGTTATATAGGACTTCTAGATGGTGAAGCTACTTATGTTTTTGATGGTGCTTTATCTAACGGAACGGCACAAGGACAGGTTCCAAATCCTGCTTTGAAATGGGAAGAAGCCAAAAAATTTGATGTTGGTTTGGATATGAAATTATGGAATGATAAACTCTTTATCGTAGCGGATTATTTTATTGATACCAGAAAAGATTTATTAATACCAACTATTCCGGTTTCTGGAATTACAGGTATTGGTGCACCGGGAGCAAGTTCTCCAACTGTAAATGCAGGAACGGTTAGAAACTCAGGTTTGGAATTTGCTATAGATTACAAAGAAAAAATTTCTGATTCATTCTCATTGAGTTTAGGTTACAATGTAACTTTTCTTAAAAATGAAGTGTTAGAAGTAAATAACGGAACTGGGTTTATGGAAGGTGGAAACTTTGGAGTTGGACAACCTGCAGCTGCACGTATGGAAGTTGGAAAACCATTAGGATATTTTTACGGATATAAAGTAGATGGAATTTTTCAGAACCAAGCAGAAGTTGATGCACATCCGTCTCAATTGGCTTTAGGAGCAAATGCATCGCCTGGAGATCTTCGTTATGCAGATATAAATGGTGATGGAGTTATTGATGCTAAAGATAAAACGAACATCGGCGACCCGATTCCGGATGCTACAATGGGATTCAATTTACAAATGAATTATAAAAACCTTGATTTTGCTGTTTTCACATTTGCTTCTGTAGGAAACGATATGGTTCGTAATTACGAAAGAACACTTTCTGATGCCAATCGTTTAAACTATGTTTTAGACAGATGGACAGGTGAGGGAACAAGCAACTCAACACCAAGAGTAACAACAGGTGCAACTGCAAACAATGTTTTATCTAATTATTTTGTAGAAGATGCATCTTACATCAGAATTCAAAATGTACAATTAGGATATACGCTTAATTCAGCAGTATCTCAAAAAGCCGGAATCTCAAAATTAAGACTTTACGCAGGTGTAAATAATCTATACACATTTACCAAATACAGAGGTTTTGATCCGGGGGCTTCATCAGGACCTCAAAACGCAGATAATGTATCTCGTTCTCCTATTGGAGCCGGAATTGATTATGGATTTTATCCAGTGCCAAGAACCTATTTATTGGGCTTAAACATTAATTTTTAATTTCAATTAAAATGAAAAAATATTTTATTACAACGTTAGTAGCGATAACAGTACTTTCGACCGTAACGACCTCTTGTTCGGACGAGTTTGTTGATCCTACTCCAGCATATTCTATTGACTCCGAGAATTATTTTAATTCTAAAGCAGATTACGATAACGCTTTGATTGGTGCTTACGATTTATTGCAATCTTCTTATGTAAATGTTTTATTAGGAGAAATTGCCTCAGACAATACTTTGGCAGGAGGAGAAAGCCCAACAGACGTTATTGGTTTTCAGCAGATAGACGACATGATTCATACGCCGACAAACAGTAATCTTAGAGATATCTGGAACTGGATGTTTGCAGGAGTTCAGAGAGCAAATTATATTCTTGAATTTCAGAATAAAACCGATTTTACAGGAAAAACACAGCTAATTGCCGAAGCACGTTTTCTGAGAGCATACTACCAGTTTGAGTTAGTAAAATGGTTTGGTGGTATCCCGATGAAAGGAGATGCAAGGTTCAAAATTGGAGATGAAACGACAGTGCCTCGTTCCACAACAGCAGAAGTTTACGCTTCTATCGAAGCAGATTTAACTTTTGCAGCTGCGAATTTATCTCCAATTGCTGCTCAAAAAGGAAGAGCTACAAAAGGTGCTGCACAAGCCTTATTAGGAAAAGCGTATTTGTATCAAAATAAATTTGCACAAGCAGCTACAACTTTACAAGCCGTAATAAATTCAGGTTCTTATTCTCTGGTAACAGATTACAATTCAATGTTTGAAATGGCAGGAGAAAACGGAGTAGAATCGGTTTTTGAAGTACAATACACAGATATCGAAGGAGCAGGATTTGGATGTTTACAATGTAGTGAAGGTAACGTTGCGGTAGGTTTTAGCGGTGTTAGAAACTATACAGGACCAATTTTTTCTTCAGGATTTAGTTTTAATATCCCAACAAAAGAATCTGCAGATGCTTTTCCAGCCGGAGACAAACGTAAAGACGTTGCTATTCTGGACATCGCCGCTTTTGCAGCAGCAAATGCCGGAGTATCTTACGGAAAAGGAAATGAAGACACAGGTTACTTCAATAGAAAATATCTTCCTCGTAAAAGAAGTGCTGCAGCAGCCGGAGATTTAAACTTAACGAATCCGAACAATTACAGATCAATTCGTTATGCTGACGTTTTATTAATGGCAGCAGAAGCGTATAACAGAGGCGCAATTGACGACGGAAAAGCGAGAGAATATTTGAATCAGGTAAGAAGACGTGCTTTTGGAGACAATAACCATGATGTTGCAGTTTCTGGAGCAGCACTTACAGATCTTATTTATGCTGAAAGAAGATTGGAACTTTTTGGAGAAGGACATCGTTTCTTCGATCTAGTTAGAACAGGAAAAGCAGTAGGAACAATTCCTGGTTTTAAAGCTAATAAAAACGAATTATTTCCACTTCCAATTGAAGAAATTCAGTTTGCAAACGGAAACTGGGCACAAAATCCTGGATATTAAAAAATAGCAATTATGAAAAAAATATATTTAATAATAAATCTTTTCGTCTTAGCAACGCTGATAGCTTGCTCAAGCGATACTCTGGATGTTGATTTAGATGGCGCAGCTTTACCGGCTAACGTTTCGGCACTAACAACAGTTACACAGGATAATACCGGAAAAGTAACTTTTATACCTAAAGGAGATGGTGCAACGCAGTACCAAATAAATTTTGGAGACGGAAGTCCGCTATCAGATTTTATTCCATCAGGAGGAAATATCGTTCATACGTATAAAGAAGGAACTTATAAATCGAAGATTATTGCAATGAATGTTAACGGAAAAACTACAGAAGCAGATCATGATGTTGTAGTTTCTTTTAAAGCTCCGGAACATTTAGTAGTTACAATAGAAAGTGATTTATCTGTATCTAAAAAAGTAACCGTAAAAGCAACGGCAGATTTTGCCTTGTTTTATGAAGTTTATTTTGGAGAAACAGGAAAACCAGATCCTATCAAAGTAAACAACGGCGAATCTGTTTCTTATACGTATCAGGAAGCTGGAGTTTACACGGTTCGTGTAGTTTCTAAAAGTGCAGCAATTAAAACAACAGAGTATACTGCACAAGTTACTGCAAAACTGATTGTTTCGCCAACTGCATCGGCACCAACGCCGCCAAACAGACAAGCGGCAGATGTAATCTCAATTTACGGTTCTAAATACACGAATGTAGCAGGAACTAATTATTTCCCAGATTGGGGACAAGCAGGACAAGGAAGCAGCTGGGCAGAATTTGATCTTAATGGAGATAAAATGCTAAATTATATCAAACTTAGCTATCAGGGAATTGCTTTGGCAGACGGTGTAACAATAGACGTTTCTAGCATGGAATATCTACACATGGATGTTTGGACAGCAGATTTAGCAAAAATTGAAACTTCTCTAATCAAACCGGGACCAGACGAAAGACCAGTTGTAAAAGATCTTACAGCCAATCAATGGACAAGTATTGATATTCCGATTTCTGCATTTACAAGTCAGAACAATTTTAGTGTTGCAAACTTATTCCAGTTAAAATTTGTTGCAAAACCTACAAACGGAGGAACAGTATTTATAGACAATATCTATTTCTACAAATCGCCGGCAGTATCAGTATCATTGCCTTTTGATTTTGAATCTTCGGCATTAACTTTTGCATGGGGTGGTTTTGGTAATGTTAATGCTTCTGTAGTAGCAAATCCAAATAAAACCGGATTAAATGTTTCTGATAAAGTAGTGAAATTAGAGAAAAAATCAGGAGCAGAAACCTGGGCAGGAGCAAGTTTAGACTTAGAAACTCCATTTGATGCTAATAAAGGAACAAAAGTAAAAGTAACCGTTTGGTCACCAAAAGTAGGAGCTGATATCTTATACAAAATGGAACTTTCTACATCTCCAAAAGATGGAAACGGAAATCCAAGCGTAAATTTTGAAGCACACGCTACAACAACTGTAGCAAATGCTTGGCAGGTTTTGACATTTGATCTTTCAGCTGCACCAAACTTTAATGCCAGCATAAAATACGACAGAGTAATCTTATTCCCAGACTTTGGAGTTGCAGGAACTGGAGTAGATTATTACTTTGATGATATCAAACAATCCAATTAAAAGAAGAAATCATGAGCAAAAAAATAATTATAAAAATAGTATCCTTATTTACGATTCTCTTGATGATGGGTTGTCAAAAAGACGATTTTACATTCGGTGCAATCGATTCACCTTCCAATCTTCAGGTAACTGCAGAAATCATAGGTAAAACAGCCGGAGATCCAACCGGAGACGGATCTGGAACAGTAAAATTTACTGCCAAAGCAGACAATGCTATATCATACAAATATGTATATACCGACGGAACCACAGATAATGCTCCAAACGGAATAACTACAAAACGTTTTACCAAAACGGGAGTAAATACCTATACAGTAACCGTAATGGCTTCTGGAAAAGGTGGTGTAGCAAGTGTTGCCACTATAGAGGTTACAGTAAAAAGTAACTTTAGTGACGATCAGGCAGTACAACTGTTAACTGGCGGAACATCTAAAAAATGGTATTGGGCAGCATCAGAAGTTGGACATTTAGGAGTTGGACCAAATGATGGTAATGCGGAGAAAAATTTCATTCCGGATTATTACAGAGCAACACCTTTCGAAAAAGCAGGTTCGCCATCAAGCAGCTGTTTATACGAAAATGTATTAACTTTTTCTCTTGTTGGAGATCAGTTGAAATATGAATTGGATAACGGCGGTGCAACATTCTTTAATAAAGATTTTGCAAGCGTAGCAGGAGCAACTCTAACAGAAGATGGTTGTGTGGCTTATAACGCAAAAGGAGTTAAAACGGTTTTATTAAGTCCATCTGAATCAGTTGTAATGGCAAATCCAAAACACGCTGAGCAAACAAGAGGAACTACAATGAATTTCTCAGACGGAGGATTTATGGGGTATTATATCGGACAAAGTTCTTATGAAATCTTATCGATTACAGAAAACAGAATGACCGTAAGAGCAGTAATGGGAGGTAATCCGGCATTGGCATGGTACCATACTTTTACAACTGTAAAACCAAATCAAAATACCGGAACAACAGATTATACAAAGTTAGTTTGGTCAGATGATTTTAATACAGATGGCGCACCAGACCCAGCTAAATGGGGTTATGATTTAGGAAACGGAGGTTTTGGTAATAACGAACAACAAAATTATACCAACTCGGCAACAAATGTAATTGTACAAGGCGGCATGCTTAAAATTACGGCTAAAAAAGAAGCATCTGGAGGATCTAATTATTCTTCGGCAAGACTTAAATCAGAAGGTAAATATGCTTTTACTTATGGTAAAGTTGAGGTGCGTGCCAAACTGCCAATTGGCGGCGGAACATGGCCGGCTATCTGGATGCTGGGAGCAAATTATGCAACAAACGCTTGGCCTTCTTGTGGAGAAATAGATATTATGGAGCACGTTGGAAACAGCCAAAACCTAATACACGGCACACTTCATTATCCTGGACACTCAGGAGGAAGCGCCAATACAGGTTCTAAAACAATAGCAAATGTTTCTACAGAATTCCATATCTATAAAACAATCTGGAGTCCGGAAGCACTAAAAATTTATGTAGATGATGAGTTAATTCATTCCGTTCCTAATGATGCAACTTTACCTTTTAACAAAGACTTCTTCTTAATTTTGAATGTAGCAATGGGAGGTAATTTTGGCGGTACTATTGATCCTGCATTTGCACAATCTTCTATGGAGATTGATTATGTAAAAGTATATCAATAAGGTTAGATTAATTAGTAACAATGAAGATAGAAGGTCAGTTTCGGCTGGCCTTCTTGATTTTAGAAAACGTAACAACACTATGAAAAAAATATTTATAGTATTAATGATAAGCAGTTTTTGCTTTGCACAGCAGCAAAAAAGAAAACTAGTTTGGGAAGAAAACTTTAATAAAAAAAGTTTAAACGAATCTTTTTGGAATTTTGAACTAGGCGATGGATGTCCAAATCTATGCGGCTGGGGAAATAACGAAAGGCAGATTTACACCACAACCAACCATGAATTTAAAGATGGAAATCTGGTAATAGAAGCCCGTAAAGAAGGAGAAAAATACACCTCGACCAAAATTACTACAAAAGGGAAAAAAGAATTCCTGTACGGTAGAATAGAAGCCAGAGCAAAACTACCCGTTGGTCATGGTTTATGGCCGGCATTCTGGATGCTGGGAGCTAATATTGATGAGGTAAAATGGCCAAAAACAGGAGAAATTGACATCTTAGAATACATAGGCAGAGATCCGCATATGGTTTACACAACCCTGCATACACAAGACAGCCACGGAAATACAATTAATACAAAAAGAACAGCATTTCCAAAAATCGAAGAAGGTTATCACGTATATGCAATAGAATGGGACAAAGACAAAATTGAATTTTTTGTAGATAAAACATTAGTTTATACCTTCAATCCACCAGTTAAAAATGACGATACTTGGCCATTTAATAAGCCATTTTACATTCTAATAAATTTAGCTATTGGAGGAAATTTTGGCGGACCAGACGTAGATGATAAAGTACTGCCTCAAAAATATTATGTTGATTACGTACGCGTGTATCAATAAAAAAATGAAAAATTTTAAGAAATAAATTCAAAATAGACATAAATGCTATTTAATTGCTTAGTTGTAAGTTATTTATGTCTATTTTTTTATTGTAAAAATATACTGTAATTTGAATTATTTTAGTATATTTAATGTAAAGTTTAAGTTTAATTGACATTAATTAATGTTTTAGTATCAATTATTATTCATTTTATTTGCTTTTTAAAATATTAATTTGTTAAATTTGGTCACAATATTAACATAACTCAAAAGATACGCCTATATCACAAAACTACTTTTTAGAAAAAATTACTCCAAATTTTAAAACAGAAACTAAAAAAGTAGTACTATGGCTGATCTGCATATTCCAGACGCTCTATTAGTTAAAAATTATGTTGACGGCAACGAAAGTGCTTTAGCAACATTAATAAAGAGACACGAATCTAAGATATATGGTTTCATATATTCGAAGATTTCAGATAGAGATATTTCAAATGATATTTTCCAGGATACCTTCATTAAAGTAATTAAAACTTTAAAAAGCAACTCTTATAATGAAGAAGGTAAATTCCTCCCTTGGGTTATGCGTATTTCTCACAACTTAATTGTAGACCACTTTCGCAAAACCAAAAAAATGCCCATGTATAGAGAAACCGAAGAATTTTCGATCTTCTCTATCATGTCTGACGATTCTTTAACTATCGAAAATAAAATGATTGTAGATCAGGTAGAAGTTGATCTTAAAAAAATCATCGAAGAACTTCCGGAAGATCAAAAAGAAGTATTAGTAATGCGCATGTATCAGGATATGAGTTTCAAAGAAATCTCAGAACTTACAGGTGTTAGCATCAATACAGCATTGGGCAGAATGCGTTATGCGCTAATGAATTTAAGAAAAATAATTGACAAACATCAAATTATTTTAACCAACTAATACTATTTTAGATAATACCTCGTTATACTAGTATAAAACATTTTGAAAGTATGGCGAAAATTTACTCTAAAAAAGCATTAGCTTCTAAAGATTTAAAACCTAAAAAAGAAGTTGTTTCTTTTTTACTAAATTATTCACAAGCGTTAAAGGTTGTGAAAATTGAAGATAAGAGTTTTGAAATTATAGCTAATTAAACAGCCCCACTACTTTTTGTCGGATGTTTATTTCAAAAGAAAACCAAATGGTCGTTTTGGTTTAAGAGCTCACTATTTGTATGCAAATACAGATAGTGAGTTTTTTATTTAGGTTATTTTTAAAACCTAAATTTATTACTTCAAAGAAAGCAGAAACGTAATCATAGTTTTTATGCTCATTTTTCTCCAACAATCATTTTGTAATAATAATATCGTTTAATATTGATATTTAGTAAGTTATTGTTTATGATATTTAAAACAATAAGTTTTATAGAAAAAATACCGTTATTTTATTTGTGTATTCGATTTTTAATTTTATTTTAGGTAAATAATTATGTTGTTTTTAAAAAATAATAATTAAAAAGATATTTATAATGTAAATATTGTTAAAAAGGTATTTATTTGTAGGTATAATTGAGAAAGAGAAAAAATGAAGTTTAACCAATAAATTATTTAATATGATAAAAAACTACTCTAATTAATGTTCAGTTTGATGAAATTTTAAATCTTATAAAAGATTTAGAAATCAGTGCAGTTACTCAAAAATTGCGTAAAAGATAAAACCCAAAAATCTATTTCAACAATCAAACTTAATCTATTATGAACATAAAATATATAATCTTATCAATACTATTGGTAAACGTTAGTGTATATTCACAAAAAGAACAAATAAAAGAAGCACAAAATGCTTTCGAAAAAGGAAACTCTCAGGATGCAATCGGAATTTTAACCAAAACCGAATACCTTATTCTTAATGCACCAGATGAAGATAAATCTGATTTCTATTTCTTAAAAGGAAATGTATTAAAAGATTTAGCGACTAAAAATATTGATGCAGCTAATAACTTTACGCTGGCATCTCAGTCCTATCAGGATGTAATTTTATACGAAAATGAATCAGGTAAATTTAAGTCGAGTATAAAAGCAAATATTGCATTAAAACAAATGAAATCAAGCCTTGTAAATGGTGCAATGGACGATTTTAGGGCTGGAAAATATAAAGAAAGCGCAGAAAAAAGTTATAAGGTTTATTTGTTTGACAAAAAAGATACACTTAACTTATTTAACGCCGCTGCCGCATCTTTAAACGCAAAAGATTTTGACTCGGCAATTAAGTATTACGAGCATCTTAAAAAAATTAACTTCTCAGGAAAAGGCGTTCTTTACTTTGCGACAAATAAAAAATCAAAAGAAGAAGATCTTTTTATTTCTCCTAAAGCGAGACAAGCTGCTATCGAGACTGGACTTTATGAAAAACCTAGAACCGAGTCTGTTCCTTCTAAAAAAATGGAAGTAAACAAAAACCTGGCGTATTCTTATTTAGAAAAAAATGACTTACCAAAAGCAGAAGCAACTTATAATTCGATTTTAGAGATGGATCCTAATTGCCTGGATGCTTACATTAATCTTGCTTATGCAAAATTGCAATCTAAGAAAGCTTTAGTAGAGCAGATAGATGCTTTAGGAAACAGCAAAAAAGAAATGCAGGAATATGATAAATTAACTGCAAGAAAAGATGATATAACGAGAAGTGCAATTCCGTATCTTAAAAAAGCACTGACTATAGAACCTAAAAATGGAGAAGCAACAAAAACACTTCTAGGAATTTATAGATCTCTTGATATGACAGCAGAATATAATTCTCTGAAAGCAGGGATGTAGGTTTTTTTTGAGGTTCAAAGGTTCTAAGTTCCAAAGGTGCTGAGGTTTTTTTGAGGTGCTGAGGTTCTAAGGTGCTAAGAAATAAACTTTATAAATAAGAAAGCCGAAGATAAATCTTCGGCTTTCTTATTTATATCAAAATTGGCTGCGCCAATTTTATGCAAACTCTAAACTCTAAACTTTCGTCATTTCCTCAATAATAGATTTTTTTCCGATTGTTCTGGTGATAATATCTTTTTCTAAACTCCAGCCTCGTGCAGGCGAATATTCACGACCGTACCAGATCATCTGAAGGTGTAAATCATTCCAGGTTTCTTTTGGAAATAACCTTTTGGCATCTTTTTCTGTTTGAACCACATTTTTTCCGTTTGAAAGATTCCATCTGTACATCAATCTATGAATATGTGTATCAACCGGAAACGCTGGAACTCCAAAAGCTTGTGACATAACAACACTCGCTGTTTTATGACCAACAGCAGGTAATTCTTCAAGAGCTTCAAAACTTTGCGGAACCTTTCCGTCATGTTTATCAATTAAAATATGCGATAAACCATGAATTCCCTTAGATTTCATTGGAGACAATCCGCAAGGGCGAATAATTTCCTTGATTTCTTCCACCGACATTTTAATCATATCATACGGATTATCAGCCTTAGCAAAAAGTAAAGGTGTAATCTGATTTACACGAACATCTGTACATTGCGCAGAAAGTAAAACAGCAATTAGTAAAGTATAAGGATCTTTATGATCAAGAGGAATAGGTATAGTAGGGTAGAGTTCTTTTAACGTATTTATAACAAATTGTACGCGAGCTTCTTTATTCATTTCCGTAATTTTAATCCCGTAAAAATAGTGAATTAAGTTAAGAGTTAAGAGTTGTAAATTAGGAGTTATAAATTATAAGTTTAACAATTCGCTCTCCTGCAATCCCGAGACTTCGGGACAAAACCTTGTAGGTATAATCTAAGTTCAAAGTAAACACTAAGCATGATAAAATGTTATCATTGTTTATAAAAATAATACCTGCAAGGTTTTAAAAACCTTGCAGGAATCTAAAATCAACAATCTAAAATCTAAAATAAAAATATGATTACACTAAAAAAAGGAGATAAAGCACCAAATTTCTCAGGAACAGATCAAGACGGAAACACACATAAATTAGCAGATTACGCAGGAAAAAAATTAGTAGTTTTCTTTTATCCAAAAGCAAGCACGCCGGGCTGTACGGCAGAAGCATGTGATTTAAGAGATAATTTTGAGCGTTTTAAAGCGAATAATTACGAACTTCTTGGAGTTAGCGCTGATAGTCAGAAAGCACAAGGGAAATTTAAAGACAAATACGAATTTCCTTTTCCGTTAATAGCCGACGAAGACAAAACCGTAATCAATGCATTTGGAGTTTGGGGACCTAAAAAGTTCATGGGAAGAGAATACGACGGAATCAACAGAACAACTTTCGTAATCGACGAAAACGGAATTATTGATGAAGTAATCGAAAAAGTAAAAACAAAAGAGCACGCTGCGCAGATTTTGAAATAGTTTTTTGTTTCAAGTGTTCTTTGTTTCAGGTTTCAAGTTGTCACCCTGAGCGAAGTCGAAGGGCATCGAGCTGGGCTTCGACTTCGCTCAGCCTGACATATAAAATGAAAACTAAAATCATTAAAAAATCCCTAAAAGAAACTCTTTCTTTTAGGGATTTTTTTTAATATCTAATTATTTAAAATTATCTAAATTGTCTAATTAATCTAATTAGTCTGATTCAATTCCTTTTCAGGATGATAACCAAATAAATGATGTTCTTTTATAATTTCGGCGATACCCGGCGGAAGCATTGGTTCCCATCCCGGTTTTCCCTGACTGATCATTTTTAATACCTCGCGAGAGAAAACTTCTAAATTATGCGGATCGTAATCTACAACGTCAACCACTTTTCCGTTAAATTTAAAGAATTTGTATAATTCTTTCATTCTCGGATGCACTTTTAAGTTACTAGAATTCATAAGAACACCATCTTCATCCAACATCGGATACAAGAAAACTTTCATATCGCGGTAGAATAATTTTCCAAACGCTTCAAGAATTCCACCACTTAAGTGACGGTAATATTTCTCATCAAAAATATCAACTAAGTTATTTACACCCATTGCCAATCCCATACGCGCTTTGGTATAATTAGCAAAATATTCAACAACTTTATAATATTCCTGGAAATTGGAAATCATAACAGTTTGACCAAGAGAACAAAGCAACTCAGCTCTGTCCATAAAGTCACGTTCGTCAATTTCACCATCCGAACGTAAATTCGAAAGCGTGATTTCAAAAACCACCAAAGTATTTTCTTTTTCAACTTTATTTTCGTCAAGGAACATTTTCAATGATTTCTCATACATATCCATGTTTACTTTCGTAACCGGACGAAAACTTCCTCTTAAAGCCAAAAGGTTTTTTTTGTACAAAATAGCTGCAGGCAGAATGTTTTTTCCTTCCGGATTAAACATTACGGCATCAGTCATTCCGTTTTTAACCAATTGTAAACTCATCAAACGGTTATCAACATCTGCAAAACGAGGTCCTGAGAAGTTAATCGTATCGATTTCTAATTGGTCTTTATCTAAGTGATCGTATAAATAACGAAGTAATCGTTTTGGATCGTTGTATTTGTAAAAAGCACCGTAAATTAAGTTTACACCTAAAATTCCAAGTGTTTCTTGTTGAAGTCTAGCGTCAGTTTCTTTAAAACGAATGTGAAGAATAATTTCGTTATACGCTTCGTCTGGTTCAATTTGGTATCGGATTCCAACCCAGCCGTGACCTTTAAATTGTTTTGCAAAATCTATTGTTGCAACAGTATTGGCGTAACTAAAGAAAAGTTTATTAGGATGTTTCTCGCGGCTTAAACGCTCTTCGATCAATTCTCCCTCAAAAGTCAACATTTTTTTAAGACGGTTTTCGGTCACATATCTACCGTCACCTTCAATTCCGTAAACCGCATCACTAAAATCTTTATCATAGGCAGACATAGCTTTTGCAATTGTTCCCGATGAACCTCCAGATCTAAAAAAATGCCTAACTGTCTCTTGTCCAGCGCCAATTTCAGCAAATGTTCCGTAGATGTTCTCGTTTAAATTAATGCGTAACGCTTTGTCTTTTATAGAAGGAATCTGTTCGATGACCTTGTCACCTTTGAGTTTTATTTCTGTACCCATTTTATTTTAAATAGATTTGTTACAAAGTTAGCAAATTAGGCTTCTAATGAAAGAGAAATAATCCTATTTTTGTAAAAAAATTAACTCCAATTGAAGATCTATTTTTTAGGTACCGGTACTTCTCAAGGCATCCCAATTATCGGGGTCGATCATCCTGTTTGTAAAAGCACTGATGCTAAGGACAAAAGGCTGCGCGTTTCTATCTGGATTACGTGGGACGATCATTCGTATGTTATCGATTGCGGTCCAGATTTCAGACAGCAAATGTTGTCTTGCGGATGCAGAAAACTTGACGCAATTTTATTTACACACGAACATGCAGATCATACTGCCGGTTTAGACGATATTCGTCCGTTTAATTTCAGACAGGGCGAAATTCCTGTTTATGCACATCAGCGTGTAATAGATAATCTTAGACGTCGTTTTGAATATGTTTTTGAAACCGTAAACAAATATCCCGGCGCACCAAGCGTAAAAACAATCGAAGTAAAAAATGATGAACCTTTTGCCGTTGGAGATAAAACAGCAATTCCGGTAAATGTAATGCACGGAGATTTGCAGGTTTTTGGGTACAGAATCGATGATTTTGCTTATTTGACTGATGTAAAAACAATACACGAAACGGAAGTGAGTAAGCTTAAAAACTTAAAAGTTTTAGTTGTAAACGCTTTACGTGTAGAACCGCATGATACACATTTTAATTTGCAGGAAGCTTTAGATTTTATAGATTTAGTCAAACCAGAAGTGGCGTATCTTACGCACATCAGCCATGTTTTAGGTTTTCATGAAGAAGTACAGAAACAACTTCCTAAAAACGTCTTTTTGGCTTACGATAATTTAGAAATTACAATTTAATTATATTATAAAATGAAAAAATCCTTAATGCTTTATCTTTTTATCCTTGCGATATTAATGAATGTTTTTACTTATATGTTTTACAGTCGCGAAGTAAAATTTGGCGAAGAAAGATATGAGAAAACAACCAAAAAGCTAAGAGACAGTATAAATTTAGTTGCGACTAAATTAGCAGACGCAGATTATTTTTCTTTAGAACATAATGAAAAAGCACAAGATTATTTTGATAACAGCGCTTCCGGAGGAAAAGTGATTTTGTATGAAAAACTGATTCCGGTTGTAACCGAAAAATTATTAGACCTAAACTCAAATCCAAAAGGGAATCCATATACAGGACAAGACCAAATAGGGGCGAACAAATTTATCATCAATAAAATAAAAATTTTAAACCACAGATGGATCATTGCAGATTACAGCAACGGAGAATTATGGGGAGAAGTCTTGTTAAAATACTTTGTTGATATGGATGAAAATATTACATTTGAAGTAAATCAAACTTGGTTGTATCAAAAATAGGATTTTAAATCCTATTTTTTTTTGCCTTTAAAATTTAAATAGGACTATGAAAAAGCTAATTTTATTTTCGATTCTTATCACACTTTCTTTTTCCTGCGCGAAAAAGGTTTCTCAGGAAACTAAAACGATAAAAGAAGAAGCCAAACCAAAACTTGTAGGCGGAGATGCAGATGCACACGGATGCAAAGGTTCAGCAGGTTATACGTGGTCAATTCTCAAAAAAGAATGCGTTCGACTTTTTGAAATCGGAACGAAATTAACTCACGCCGAAGATGGTAAAACTTATACAACAGTTGCATATGTAATTTTTGATGGAAACAAAGCCGAACTTTTTCTCGATACTCAAAAAGAATCCATCACTTTAGAAAGAAAATCCGAAGGCGATTCTTGGATAAAAGATGATTTACAGCTAATTCCTTGGAAAGGTTATGTTTTAAAGAAAGCTGGAAAGATTATTTACACTGGACAATAAGTTTAGTGAAATTCCAATTTTTTAAAATTCCAAATTCCAATTTTGGTTCTCGCAGATCTGGCAGATTTTGCGGGATTTTTTTATCTGCTTGATCTGCTAAATCTGCGAGAGAAAAATCATTTTTATTGTGACAAAGACAGAGAAACTAAATAATATCTTTGATAAAGTCAGTAGTTACAACTGTAGCAAATTCTTCATTTAAACTTGCTAAAGCTGTTTGGTGAATTATTTCTGCAGAGAAATTTTCGCCATTTATTCCTTTTTTGTTGAAAGTTGCTGTAGCATCAGAAACCAAATAAACATTATAACCAAAGTTTCCTGCCATTCTTGTAGTTGTAGAAATACAATGATCTGTTGTTAAACCTATAATAACAAGATTTGTAATTTTAGCATTATCCAATAACTCTTTTAAGTTCGTTCCGATAAAAGCACTGTTTACATTCTTTTTAATGATGATTTCACCTTGTAGAGGTTTTACAACATCTTGAAAATCATTTCCAGCGTGAGTTTCATTTAAAATTGAATTTGGATTAGAAGAACAATGCTGAACATGAAAAATCGGAAGGTTTTTACTTCTCCATATTTTCAGAAGTTCTCCGGCTTTTTCTTCAGCATTTGTATTATTTCTATCTCCGCCCCAATATGAAGTATCAAGAAATCCTTTTTGAATATCAATTAAAATTAATGCGGGATTATCAAGTTTTGTAAAGCTCATTTTTAATAGATTTTTTAATTGCTAAAACAATTTTTCTCGTAATCAATAATAAAATTTACTAATGCATCCTCATTTTTAATTTTAATTTCATCAGTTTTGATTTTATCATATAAGATAGGGCAGTCAGTAAATTTTTCTAACATTTCTTTTTGTGTAATTAACCTGCTAAACCCATTTGGAATTAAGTTAGTTACTTTTTCCTGACCAGGTTTTTTAATCAAAAACACTCTATATATAGCAAAATAAGGACTTTGCCTTGTTTCAACTTTTATAAGCGTATAATAAAGCTTTACTTTTTTCGAATACCATCTTTCTCCGAAAATGCTATCATTAATATTGTCATATGTCACAGCTTTTTTATCTTCCATTTTAATCTTAAAAGATTTTAGATCTTTTGGATAATAATCTTTTGAAGTTCCATTTTCTATAACCGTGATTTTTTCTTGAAGAGATAATATTTTATTATTTTTAAAAATCATATTTCCTTTTATCGAAATCTGTACATTTAAAGTATCATTCTCTTTATTAATAATTTGACCATAATAAGTCTGAGAAAAACAAAATGATACTTGTAAAAGAAAAAAAATAGATAATAATGATTTCATAATTTAATTATGTTTTTCCAGCCAATTTTTAAAATCAAAGAAATTTTGTGGCGCAACTCCATGGCCAACAGGATATTCTTTATAAACTACCGGAATATTCAATTTCTCTAAAATAGCAGGTGTTTTTCTAGCCCAATCAACCGGAATAACCTGATCTACAGTTCCGTGAGAAGCGAAGATTCTCAAGTTTGAAAAATCATTATTTTCAAAACCTTCTTTAATAATTTCTTCATTAAAATAACCGCTCATTGCGACTACTCGCTGTATTTTTTCAGGATAAGAAAGCGCAACGGAATAACTTAAAATAGAACCTTGGCTAAAACCAACTAAAGTAACATTATTAGCATCAATAGGATAATTAGCAACTAATTCGTCAATAAATTTTGCGATTAAATCACGTGAACTTTTAGCTTGTTCGTTATCTGAAAATTTGTTTTGATCAGCATCAAAATTGATAGCGTACCAAGCATAAGCTCCGTATTGCAAATCATAAGGCGCTCTCGCAGAAATGATATAATAGTTATCTGGAAGTTCTGTAGCAAACGAAAATAAATCAGCTTCGTTACTTCCATAACCGTGTAATAAAAGCAAAACGGGATTTTTGTCTAAGATTACTTTTGGTGCTTGTATTTTATATTCTAAAGATAGATTCATTGCCGGAAATGATGAGTTATAAGTTAAGAGTTGTTAGGTTTAGCTGAACTTTGTCAAAGTTTTAAACTTTGACAAAGTTATCGAGTTGGAATTTGGAATTTAAAAATTTGAAATTGATCTATCCGATACTTTTAAACCATTTCTGAAATAATCCACCAACCAAAGGAATTGGTCTAGTTTGACCTTGAATAGCACTAAAAATGCCATAACCCCACAAAATAGAAACACAAATCCACATTGGAAACGTGATAAAAAAGCTGTCAAAATTGCTGGTCAGCGCTCCAAAAGAAATAAAAGTAAGCGATAGTCCTAAAGCCTGACGAATATGAAATGAAGCAAAGGAATTTTTGTTTTCAGAGTTCATTGACATAGCAATCAATACGCCAACGATTAAAATATAACTGGTGATTGCAATAGATTTGCCTTCGTCGATTGTATTATTCATTTTATTATTTAGTAACAAGTTGATTTTGATTCAAAATTCCATAAACCGAACCTTTAATTTCAGTTCCTAAAAAAGCAGAATTTTTAGATTTTGAAAGAATATTTTCTTTCGTAAAAGTTGATTTTCCTTCTGGTGTAAAAAATGTAAAATTAGCTTTTGCACCTTCTTCAATAGTATTATTTTCAAGACCAAAAACCGCTTTTCCAGAAGTTAATTTTGCAATTACAGTTTCTAATGGTAAAACCGTTAATAAAGCTCCAAAAGCACTTTCAAGTCCAATAGTTCCGTTTTTAGCCGTATCAAATTCCATTTTTTTAAATTCAATATCAATCGGATTATGATCTGAAGTAATCATATCGATAGTTCCATCAGCAATTCCGTTTAATAAAGCTTGTCTGTCAACTTCGGTACGTAACGGCGGCGTAACTTTAAAACGAGTATCAAAACCGTCTAATTTTTCATCAGTCAAAACCAAATGATGAACAGCAGCGCTACAGGTAAGATTTAAACCTTTCGCTTTAGCTTCTCTAATCAATTGAACCGATTTGGCTGTAGAAATTGTCGGAATATGAAGTTTTCCTCCCGTATATTCTAATAAAAATAAGTTTCTGGATATTTGCAGTTCCTCAGCTAGATTCGGAATTCCTTTAAGTCCTAATCTTGTAGAAACAATTCCTTCATTGGCAACACCATTTCCTTTAATGTTTGGATCTTGCGAATAAACAATTACCAAACCATCAAAATCCTGTACGTATTGCAAAGCAATTTTAAGCAGATTGGCATTGTCAAGACTTTTATTGTAATCTCCAAAAGCAATTGCTCCGGCTTTTTTCATGTCAAAAAGTTCAGCCATATCTTTTCCTTCGCTGGCTTTTGTCAAAGCTCCAATAGGAAAAATTTCGGTTGCAAAACCATTTGCTTTGTTTTTTACAAAATTTACCTGAGATTGGTTGTCGATAACAGGGAAGGAGTTAGGTTGTAAACCTACTGCGGTAAAACCGCTTTTTGCAGCCACATTCAATCCGTTTGCAATAGTTTCTCTGTCTTCGTAACCAGGTTCTCCAAAAGAAACACTGCTGTCAAACCAGCCTTGAGAAACATGAAGATCATCAAAACGTACTATTTCTGCATCGTCATTAGGAAGTGAAACCCCAATTTTTTCGATTAAACCATCTGCAATTAAAAGATCAACGGTCTGATTGTGAAACGGACTTTGAGAGTCGATAATTTTGGCGCTTTTGATGATTATTTTCATATATAGAGAAATTTATTTTAATTGAAACATTAATCTTAATTTTCTTAAACCATTAAGTAATTAAGTTAATAAAGGAAAAGCTTAGTACTCTTAATGGTAAAAACTATTTTACAAATTTTATAATTGCCATTTCTAATGCTAAAAATAACAGTGCAAAGATAACAAACCATTTCCAAATTTGGCTGTCGGTTCGCTCAGTTTGCAGCGTATTAAATATAGTAGAAATAGTATCGGCGGTTTTAAAATCAGAAACAACATTTGTATTGACTTGGCTTAAATCACTTTCGCTTCGGTTATAATTGAAACTTAGGTTTTCTACCCATTCTTTTTTATCAAAAACGCTGTAATTTCCAGCCGTTTCAGGAAAATCATTAAATGTTAATTTGACTTTATTATTTAATATTTGTTGAATCGGAATAAAAGAATCATCATTTCCTTTTACTTCCAAAATAGCATCTTTAGTCAATAAAACATCCACAAAATAAGGTTGATTATTGCCAATTGTCAATGCATTTACACCTGTTTTTTGATTGTTCTGTCCCATTTTATAGAAAAGGGGTACAATCAACGGCGATTGCTGAAAGTTTGAATTTACTGCATTTATTGGCGCAGTAAAAACGGTAATTCCAGAAACTGGATTTTGAATTGCAGTTACAAACGGCGTTTGATCATCATATGATAAAACCGCAGGATACGAACTTAAAACATCAAATGATGAATTAGTTTTTGGGTATTGAAAATTCGTGATTTTATTTTCAAAAACACCAGAAAACAACGGATGATCAAAATTGATTTTGGTAATCAATTTGTTTTTGGTTTCAAGATTTTTAAACTGAATTTTTCCAAAATTGCCTAAAAAAGTATTTAGATTAGAAACCGAAGATTTTCCAGAAGGAATGATAACTAAATTACCACCTTTAGAAACAAATGCTTTTAAAGTGGTCTGTAAAGCTTGCGGAACTTCTTCTAATTCATTTAAAATAATAGTATTCTGTTTTTCTAAGCTATTATAATCTAAACTGCTGATAGCATAATTATGATAATCAAATTCAGCTGAAGTGTAAATTCTGGATAAGAAATTACTTTTTTCAGGATCTCCAATACTAATTACATTCGTTTTTTTAGTTTTCGAAATACTAAAATAAAGTTTGTTGTCGTAACTCAAACCATTGTCGTCAATAGTTACATATCCGTGAAATGCTTCTTTTGGAATCGTAAAATTGATTTTATTTTTCTTAGCATCAAACTTGATAATTGTTTTGGCAATCAGTTTATTTTGATTGTAAAGCGCCATCGAAACAGGTTTGAAATCTTCGCCATAAGCCGATAAGTTTACACTGATTTCGTAAAAGTTTTCTAAAGTCTGATTGATGTAAACACTATCAATCGCGATATTGTTTTTTTGTTCTGCTTCTGGAATTATGAAATATGGTTTGTCTTCAGAATCAATGTTTTTGACATCTTTTTCAGCCAAGCCAACAGCATCTGTAATAATTACAATGTCTTTTTTATGAGCCGATTTGTGTGCTTTTATTTTTGCCATAATTGATGAAAGCTCAAACGGAGTCGCACTGTAATTTAAGTTTTGTAAAGCACTTTTGGATGATTTTATATCAGTATTCCAATAGTTTTCGGTATTGGTAAGCAATGAAAATTGAGCAGTTTCTGGAGTATTTTCTAATAATTCCTGAACGGCACGTTTTAGCAATTCACCTTTTTTTCCTTTAGCCTGCATACTAAACGAATTGTCTAAAACAATATACATTTCGTTTGTTGCATTTTTACTGTCTTTGGCTTCAAAAAAAGGTTGTGCAAAAGCCAATATAACACACGTAAGGAGTAATAAACGTGTTGCTAATAATAATCGTTTTTTGATTTTTGAACTCTTACGGGTCTGAACCGCAAGTTCTTTTAAGAAGCGGACATTGGTAAAAAAGGAAGTTTTAAAGCGTCGTAATTGAAATAAATGAACCAAAATAGGAACAATCAATAAAAACAGAAAGTATAGAATTTCGGGTTGTTTAAAATGCATTATGGCCTCGATTTTTACTTCGTAAAGTTTGCCTTTCACAAAGATACTGGTCAAAAATACAAATTTGTTTTTTTATTTTAACCATATAAGTTATATAAGTTCAATTAAGATCGAGCTTTCAAATTTTTACTCATTTTACTAGAATGAACTTATATAACTTATATGATTTAAAAATGAAGTGTGGTTTAAAAAATGTAACTATTGTAACTTTATTTGTAACTAAATATAAAGGGGCTAAAAAGAATATTCCCTATTTTAGCATATTAAAAAAATAATAAAAAATATGAAAAGATTATATATAGTGCTTTTTTCAGCTTTATCTTGTGCATCACTCCAAGCGCAAAATAAATTTAATCTGCTGGTAGGGACTTATACAAACACATGTCAAAGCAACGGAATTTACGTTTACGAATTTGATGCCTCGACTGGCGCATTTACATTAAAAAATTCTTCAGAAAATGTGGTGAGTCCTAGTTATTTATCCGTTTCGGCAGATAATAAATTTATTTATGCTGTAAACGAAAACGGAACACAAAGTGCTGTAAGTGCTTTTGGTTATGATTCAAAAACAGGAAAACTAAAACCTATAAATTCTAATGCTTCTTTAGGGGCAGATCCTTGTCATTTAATTAATGATGATAAAAATGTAATTGTTGCCAATTATTCTGGCGGAAGCATTGCTGTATTTAAGAAAAATGCCGACGGAAGTATTACGGAAGGACAACAATTAATTCAGCATGAAGGTAAAGGACCAAATGCAGCACGTCAGGAAAAGGCTCATGTGCACATGGTAATGTTTTCTCCAGATAAAAAGTTTGTATTGTCGAATGATTTAGGATTGGATAAAATTTTTATTTATAAGTACAGTGCTGGCGCAGCGCATGAAATCTTAACGCTGAAAGGAAGTGTTGATGTAAAAAAAGGAAGCGGGCCAAGACATTTGACTTTTAGTAAAGACGGCAAATTTGTGTATTTAGTTCAGGAATTAGACGGAACTTTGACTACTTTAAGTTACGATAAAAGCGGAAGCTTGAAAATTGTAGCAGAAACGAGTATTTTGCCTAAAGGTTTTAAGGGCGGAACTGGTGCAGCAGCGATTAAAATTTCACCTGACGGAGCTTTTTTATATGTATCTGACCGTGTAGACGCTAACTCGATTTCGGTTTACAAAATTCTTAAAACCGGAAGTTTAGAATTGGTGGAGCAAGTAAGTACTTTAGGAAAAGGCCCAAGAGATTTCGCAATTGACCCTACAGGAAATTACCTTTTAGTAGGACATCAATATACTAATGATATTATTATTTTTAAAAGAGATAAAACAACAGGAAAACTTACTGATACCAATAAAAAAATCGAGTTGTGTTCGCCAGTTGGTTTGGTTTTTACGAAGATATAGTTTTTTTTTAAAGCTTCTAAGGTGCTAAGCTTCTAAGATAAATATAAAGGCTCAAAGATTAAAGAATTAATCTTTGAGCCTTTATATTTTAATATTGAGAATAAAAAACTTAGCAACTCAGAATCTCAGCACCTTAGAAGCTTAAAAAGAAATCTATTTATCCTTATCTTTTCTCTTCTTATCTCTAGTCTTCAACATATTTCTATTTACAGAACCGTGTGTTTTCTTTTTGGTTTTTGATGGGCCTCCAAGATTTACTTTTTTGTTCTTTTTAGCTTTTTCGTGAAATGCACCATCACCATCAAGTTTCACTTTTTTCATTAAGAATTTTATCGGCTGACGATCTTTCTCTGGTTCGATTAGTTTTTCTGAAACTTCAACTTCTTCTGGGAAATCAGTGATTTCAAGTTCTGTGTTCATTAAAACTTCTGCTTCAATTTTAAATTCTTCCTCACGAGGAGTTACAAAACTAATCGCAGTTCCGCTTGCATCTGCACGACCTGTACGACCAATTCTGTGCATATAAAGTTCCGGTTCTTCCGGAAGTTCAAAGTTGATAACGTGCGAAATATTAGAAATATCCAAACCTCTCGCCATAATATCGGTTGTAATTAAACCGCGTAAATTTCCTTCCTGAAATTCTGCCATCGTACTCAAACGATAATTTTGAGATTTGTTAGAGTGAATAACTCCAAACTGACCTTCAAAATCTTCTTCAATACGTGTATGAAGCATATCCGAAATCTTTTTATTATTCACAAAAACCAAAACACGATCCATGCTTTCGTTTGTTTGTAATAAGTGTTTCAGTAAGTTAACTTTTGTATTAAAGTTAGGAACGTTATAAGTAATTTGTGTGATTTTTTCTAATGGAGTTCCAGATGCGGCCAATGTAACTTCTTCCGGAAAATCAAAAAAGTCATTTAAAACAGCATCAACTTCGTCAGTCATTGTTGCCGAAAATAAAATATTCTGACGTTTGGCTTTCATCATTGCTAAAAGAGCTGTCAATTGCGTACGGAAACCTAAGTTTAGCATTTCGTCGAACTCGTCAATTACTAATTTTTGAGTTTCATCAAAACGAACAACGGCGTCCAAAGCCAAATCCATTGTTCTTCCTGGCGTTCCCACCAAGATATCAATTCCTTCGTAAACAGCTTTTTTCTGTGTATTGATGTTTACTCCACCAAAGATACCAAGAGTTTTAACCGACATGTATTTGGTCAGTTTTTCAACTTCTTCTACAACTTGTACAACCAGTTCACGAGTTGGAACCAGAATTACAATTTTTGGAGTATTGGTATTGGTAAACTTATACAATTTAAGAAGTGGCAATAAATATGCAAATGTTTTACCGGTACCGGTTTGTGCAATTCCCATCATATCGCGACCTGACATAATCACAGAAAAAGTTTTTTCCTGAATCGGAGTAGGTTTAACGAAACCTAATTCGTCGATTGCTTTTTGCAGTGATTTTGGAAGATTGAATTGTTCGAAAGTGCTCATTTACATTAAATTTTGTGCAAATGTACGTTAAAATAACGGTTTGTTTGTTAGATTATCAAATGATTCGAAGAATTTAGATGTTTAATTGTCTGATATTCAATGTTGAAAGGTTTGAAAAGCACGCATTTAAATTCACGAAAATTATGATTCTCTTAATTTTGTCATTTCGACGAAGGAGAAATCACACGCGGGATTCCGCAAAAATAATTGATAATCGTTATGGTTACGAGTGTGATTTCTCCTTCGTGGAAATGACAAGATTAGGGAAAACAAAAACAGAAAAAATCGAATTTAAGTTATTTAAAACCCTTCAAAAACGCCCAATCCAAATAAAGCAAAATCATATTTTACGGGATCGTTCGCGTCCATTTCTCTAAGTTTAAGATCTAATTCTGCTAAAGCTTTAGCGTCATTTTGCTTTCGCGAAAGAATTCCGAGCTTGCGCGCAACATTTCCAGAATGTACATCAAGCGGACATGATAATGCTGCGGGAGAAATACTTTTCCAGATTCCTAAATCTACGCCTTTTGCATCCTGACGCACCATCCAACGCAGGTACATGTTAATGCGTTTTGCTGCGGAATTATTTAAGGGATCTGAAATATGTTTTTGTGTTCTGGGAAGATGATCAGTTTCAAAAAAGATTTTTTTAAATTCATGAATGCTTTTTTGCAAGCTATCATTTTCCTGATTTTTTGCAAAAACAGCTTCAAGTCCGTTGTGGTTTTTATAGATATTTTGGAGGCCTTTTATAAAACCTGCAAAATCATTTCCGTTGAAGGTTCTGTGTACAAAATTTTCTAATCTGGCTAAATCTTCATCAGAATGCGACATAACAAAATCGTAAGGCGTGTTGCCCATTAATTCCATCATTCGGTGTGAGTTTTTAATGATCATTTTACGATTTCCCCACGCTATTGAAGCGCTTAAGAAACCAGCAATTTCCACATCTTCTTTTTGAGTAAACAAATGCGGAATCTGCACAGGATCACTTTCTATAAAATCCTGATTGTTATATTGAATGACTTTTTCGTCTAAAAATTCTTTAAGTTCTTTTTGATTCATGATAAAAATGAAAGTTCTTGAATTACGTAAAGGCCTAGCAGGATTAAGCTCCTAATTACTAATTAAGCCGTCGACCATAACTAATTTTCGATCTGCCATATTGGCTAATTCTTCGTTATGGGTTACAATCACAAAAGTCTGACCGAATTCATCACGAAGCTGAAAGAATAATTGATGTAGATTTTCGGCAGAAAGCGTGTCCAGATTTCCAGAAGGTTCGTCGGCAAAAATAACGTCGGGTTTGTTGATTAAAGCCCTGGCAACGGCAACGCGCTGTTGTTCTCCGCCAGAAAGTTCGCTAGGTTTATGATCAATACGGTGCGAAAGACCTAAGAAATTCAATAATTTTTTGGCTTCTGCTTCTGTTTCAGATGGGCTTTTTCCTGCAATATAGGCCGGAATACACACGTTTTCTAAAGCTGTAAATTCTGGCAGTAACTGGTGAAATTGAAAAATGAAACCTAGATTTAAATTTCTAAATTTCGATAAAGCTTTATCGTTTAATGCTAATATATTTTCTCCGTTTATAGTTAGCGTAGTTTCAGTATCTGATTTTGCCGGTTTGTCCAGCGTTCCTAAAATATGTAAAAGTGTTGTTTTTCCTGCACCAGAAGCGCCAACGATAGAAACAATTTCTCCTTTTTTAATATGCAAGTCAACTCCTTTTAAAACTTGAAGCTGATCGTAGAATTTATGTATATTTTTTGCGTGTATCATTTATGAAACTGTTTTTACAAAGAAACAAAGATTCTGTCGATATTGAATGGGTTCTGACAAATTTTATGAAGATTTTGGTATAAAGGATTATTGAAAAAAAACTTTTATATTTATAAGAAAATAGTGCAGAAAGCGATGAAGGTTAAAATTGGTTTTGTGACATTGGCAATGGTATTTTTTGTGCTTTTTATTAATGCAAAAATATACTCTGATGCTCTCTTTTTGTCTTATACAGTTGATCTGAAAAAACAAGACTTGAAATTATTCTGGAAAGATGATAAGAATCAAAATTTTGGAAGTATTGAGAATTTAAAACTTATACTAGAGAAAAAAGGTTTAGAACTTGATTTTGCAATGAATGGCGGAATGTACAAACAAGATAATTCGCCTCAAGGACTTTATATTGAAAACCAAAAGATTTTATCTCCTTTGGATACGACTACTGCAACAGGCAATTTTTATTTGAAACCAAATGGTGTGTTTTATATAACTACTGAAAATATTCCTAAAATTTGTACGACAGAAAAATTTACAAATGATGGAAAAATTAAATATGCAACGCAATCTGGTCCGATGCTGGTGATTGATAATGAGATTCATCCTGCTTTTAAAAAAGGTTCAATGAATGTGAATATAAGAAACGGAGTTGGAATTCTGCCAAACGGAAAAGTGCTGTTTGTCTTATCTAAAAAAGAGATTAATTTTTACGATTTTGCAAAATATTTTAAAGACTTAGGATGCCGAAATGCCTTATATTTAGACGGTTTTGTATCTCGGGCATATGTTCCGTCTGAAAACTGGATCCAGACTGATGGAAATTTTGGTGTGCTATTTGCAGTAACTACAAAAAAATAAAAAGTGATGAAGACAGAAAATATAGTTTTACAAGAGGAAAAACAGAGAAAGCTTATAATGGGTTTGTTTTTTGATGCTATAGGAATGCTTTCGTTTACCATTCCTTTGGTTGGAGAATTTGGAGATGTTATCTGGGCGCCGCTTGCAGGTTTCCTGATGTCGTATATGTATAAAGGACGCGTAGGGAAGGTGGCTGGTTTTTTTGCTTTTTTAGAAGAAATTCTGCCGTTTACAGATATTATTCCATCGTTTACATTAACGTGGTTGTATACGTATTATATTCAGAAAAAAGATTGAAATTAATCTTTGAATAAAAAACCAAGCCCCATGTTTTTTAGCATTTTCTTTTCGAAGTTCCAAAAGAAACGGAATTGACCGAAAAGAGTTCCAATGGCAACAAGTAATATTTGATATAAGGGAAGAATAATGATTAAACGGATTAGCGTAAACCACAATACGCCAAAATCTTCTTTGTAGATGCCCAGCCAGTCACAAAAAGGTCTAGAAACCCATGCAGATGCCGATCCGGTGATGGCAAATACAATAAATATAATTACGGCTTGTAGGTTTGAGGTGATGCCCCAGCGCTTTTTTAATCTTTCCATTCTTTATTTGTAACGATTACAAATATAGTAACATTATCGTATCGGAACATAGCCTCCGAGTTTTTGTTTGTATGTATTTTGAAAATAAATCATATAGTTATAAATCAGATAATTTACTTCGTATCCATAATGAATGTGTGGCTGATAATCGATTGTCATTTCGTATAAATTTGGATTGTAACGCTGTGGTTGCTGCGCTCTTATATTCCATTCTGTTACGTACATGTAATTTTTATTTTCGAGATAAGATAGCGAATAATAATTTCTTGGAAATGCTCTCGATGCCAGCCAGCTGGTAAAACCGTTATCGATTATAATAACTTCATATTCTAATGAATCGTTTGCAATTCTTACGGTGTCATTTCCAACAGCTTTTGTTACAGGCGGATTTCCTGCATCTGCTACATTTTTTGAAGCTGTAGAGCATGCAATTATCGTAAACAAAATAACTAAAATGTAAATGCAGTTTTTCATCTCATAAATTTACAAAAAAATCAGTGGTGATTTTCAGTATTTAACATAATAAGGCTCTAAGCAACAAAGGTTCTAAGTATCTAAGGTTCTAAGTGAGAAACTGTATAAAAAATAAAGCTGTTTTTAAAAACAGCTTTATATAATATCGCAATAAGAAACTAAATAGAAAAAGCTTAGAAGCTTAGCTCCTTAGAATCTTAGAACCTCAATCTTACGCTTTACTTCCAAATAATTTTCCAATAAATCCGGCTATTCCGCCTTTAGTTTTGGTCACAACAAGAACATCGGCAACATCTACTTTTCCGTCATTATTTTGATCTAAGCCAAATTGCATTCCGTATTTAGAAATCGTGTCCATAATTCCAGATGCTTGTCCGCTGTTTCCAGAAATTGCAGAAATGATATCCGAAATTTGAAAACTACTGTCGTTTGGATCTTTTGCTTTGTTTACTAATGAACTTAAAATTTGCGGAATCATGCCCGAAGCAACTCCAGACGATGCTTCACTGCTTAATCCGTATTTTTCTCCAAGAGTTCCAGACAATTGCTGTGTTATTTTTTTTACAACGGGATTGGAGTTGTCAATTGGAGTTTTACCGCTGAATAAACCTGCCAATTGTTCTGCACCACCTTCTGAAGCAATTTTTTGTAATCCCGAAAAAATAGAATTATTTGCTTCATTTATTACGCCTTCGTTATGCTCGTTTGGAACGGCATTATTATTTACAACAGCTGTGTGCCCATACTGTTGTACTAATTGTGTTAATTGTTCAAACATGGTTTATTAGTTTAAAATTAGACAACAAAATTAACGAAAAAAGAAAGGGATTTACTACAACTTTGTAATAAATCCCTTTAAAGATAAATATTTATTTTCTTACTAGCTCAACAATGTAATAATTTGTGAAGCCAATTCTGTACCAATTCTGTCTTGTGCTTCTCCAGTTGCAGCTCCAATGTGCGGCGTCAAAGAGATTTTAGAGTGCATTAAGATTGCCATTTCTGGTTTTGGTTCGCTTTCAAAGACATCTAAACCTGCAAAAGCAACTTTTCCAGAATCTAAAGCTTTTACTAAAGCTACTTCATCAATAACACCACCACGAGCACAGTTTACGATTCCAACACCATCTTTCATGATAGCAAATTCTTTATCGCTTACGATGTAACCATCTTGAGCAGGAACGTGAAGTGTAATGAAATCTGCTTCCTTAAATAAAGACTCTAAAGATTGAGATACAATTGTAGTAGTTACAGATTGTCCGTCGAAAAATTCAACTTTAATATCTACTTGCGGAATAAAACTATCTGCAGCGATAACTTTCATACCTAAACCAAGCGCCATTTTTGCAGTAGCTTGACCGATACGTCCAATACCAACAATCCCAAGCGTTTTTCCTCTTAATTCAACACCATTTGCGTAAGCTTTTTTCAAACCTTCAAAATTAGTGTCTCCTTCTAGTGGCATATTTCTGTTAGAATCATGTAAAAAACGAACACCATTAAACAAGTGTCCAAACACCAATTCAGCAACAGATTCTGAAGATGAAGCTGGCGTATTAATTACATGAATCCCTTTGCTTTTAGCATAATCAACATCAATATTGTCCATACCAACACCACCGCGTCCGATAATTTTAAGACCTGGGCAAGCATCGATAATATCTTTACGAACTTTAGTTGCGCTACGTACTAAAACTACGCTTACATTATTTTCGTTAACAAAATTAGCAACTTGTTCTTGAGCTACTTTTGTAGTTATAACTTCAAATCCACCTTTTTCTAAAGCTAGAATTCCACTTTTAGAAATTCCGTCATTCGCTAATACTTTCATTTTATGTTTTTCTTGTTTTGTTTCTTTGAATTGTATAATGCAAAGAAACTCAGTTAGATTAAATTTTCTTTTTTGAATTTGGAGCTGTTTCCTGCTATCCGTTACAATCTTTTATTTTTTTAAAGGAAAAAAATAAAAGGATTTCCACTACTATCAGGGCTAGAACTCCGGTATTTAAGATATTTCTTGTAAGCAGATTAAAAACTAAACTTTAGTTTCTAAAGCTTTCATTACATCTACTAAAACCTGAACACTTTCGATAGGCATAGCGTTGTAAATAGAAGCTCTGTAACCACCAACAGAACGGTGTCCTGGCAATCCAGAAACTCCAGCTTCTTTCCATAAAGCATCAAAAGTTGCTGCATGTTCGTCGTTGTTTAGTAAGAAAGTAACATTCATTTTAGAACGGTCTTCTACAGCTGCTGCACCTTTAAATAATGGGTTTCTGTCGATTTCAGCATAAAGTAAAGCTGCTTTTGCATCGTTTAATTTTTCAACTGCTGCAATACCGCCTTTAGCTTTAATCCATTGTAAAGTCAATAACGAAACATATACAGAAAAAACAGGTGGCGTATTGTACATACTTTCTGCTTTAATATGTTTAGCGTAATCTAACATACTAGGAATTGTTCTTCCGTTTTTCTCTAAGATTTCTTCTTTGATAACCACTAAAGTAGTTCCTGCAGGTCCCATGTTTTTTTGAGCTCCGGCGTAGATAATATCAAATTTAGAGAAATCCAATTGACGTGAGAAAATATCTGAACTCATATCGCAAACTACAGGTACGTTTGTAGCTGGAAAATCATTCATTTGAGTTCCAAAAATAGTGTTGTTACTTGTACAGTGAAAATAATCTGCATCTGCAGGTATTTCGTATCCTTTTGGAATATTGTTATAATTTTGGTCTTTTGACGAAGCTACGACAACCGTTTCTCCAAAATATTTAGCTTCTTTGATGGCAGCTGTTGCCCAAGTTCCTGAATCTAAATATGCGGCTTTTCCGTTTTCTTTCATCAAATTGTATGGCGCCATTAAGAATGCTGTACTAGCACCACCTTGTAAAAATAAAGCTTGGTATCCTTTTCCTTCAAGTCCAAGTAATTCTAAAGCAAGCGAACGAGCTTCATCCATAACTGCAACGAAATCTTTGCTTCGGTGCGAAATTTCTAGGATAGAAAGTCCAGAATTGTTAAAATTTAATACTGCTTGTGATGCCTTCTCAAAAACTTCCTGAGGTAAAATACTCGGTCCTGCGCTGTAGTTGTGTTTTTTCATGGTTGTTGTTAATAGTCGAAAATTTTAAAGACGCAAATTTCGGCAATACGAGCCGAAAAAGCGATAAATAATTCGAAATAATTAAACAATTTATTACTTTGTTGTTAACAAAAACGTTATAGTATCTACGTTATCTGCATAATCCCACAATTGAGGTTTTTGGGTCACTCCGAATGCGGTATTATTTGGTACTAAATTATTGCTTACGATGCATTGAATTTGTTCTGAATCAGAAGCAAGACGATTTTTAAGGTCTTCTAGGTCTTCATAATATTCATAAAAAACGCTCGAGATAGGCGAGGCGTAGCTTGAGTCTTCTTTTATTGTTAGAAAACCATTATCTAATAATTTAAAATTACTCATTAAAAATACCGCCTTGTTGTAATCGTAATTATTAGCGTATTTCTCGTAATGAATGACGTCTTGGTATTTAAAAATAGCTTCAAAAAAGGCATCAAAAGAATAGCCTTTAGGTACAAAAAGTTTAGAAACGTTTCGGCATCCAAGACCAAAATATCTAAAAATATCCTCACCCAAAGCTTCTAATTGTTCTTTGGTTTCTTTTCCGTTTAAAACAGCTGCGGAATTTCTGTTTTTTCGGATAATCGATGGCTTATCTTTAAAATAATATTCGAAATATCGTGCCGTGTTATTGCTTCCGGTGGCAATTACAGCATCAAAATTTTCCAGTTTTCCTTCCACGAAAGTGATTTTATCTGCAAATTCAGGATTAACGGCAATAATATATTTGGCCAAAAATGGCAGTAAATGCTGATCGTTTGAAGAAGTTTTTACTAAGGCTTTATTTCCGGTAATCAATACAGATAAAAAATCATGAAATCCTACCAACGGAATATTTCCTGCTAATATTAAGGCTACGGTTTTTGAATGTTGATCTTCCTGATGTGCTTCTAAGTCATTCTGAGCTTCCTCAAAAGAATAATTAGAAAGCCATTTACTTATGTTTTCTTCTGTTAATGCATCTGCCCAGGATTGTATCGCAAAATAAACCTGCTCTGGTGTATACCAGCCATTATGAGACTGCGATAAAGCTATTAGTTTTTGAAAATCATCAAAAAATAAATCATTGTGTAAAACATCTGATTTTTGAATGGTTTCGGATTCTGAAAATTGTTTTAGAAATTTTCCTAATTCAACAAAAACACTTTTTTTTGTTTCTAATGTCATAATGTTTGCTTATGAATTGTTTTGATTGTAATTTTGCACAAAAATAAGTTTTTTTAATGGTAAGCACTCAGCTTTATTAAAGAAGCTTTATTTATCAGGAAAAAAATAAAAAAAAGAATATTTAAAAATGACTTTGAGCTTCGGCAAAAGGTAAAAAATAATATCACATGGCTATAATTATAACTGACGAATGTATTAACTGCGGGGCTTGTGAACCAGAGTGCCCGAATACAGCAATTTACGAAGGTGCTGATGACTGGAGATATAAAGATGGAACTGCTCTTTCTGGAAAAATAATTTTACCTGACGGAACTGAGGTTGATGCAGATGATGCTCAAAACCCAATTTCTGATGAAGTATATTATATCGTTCCGGGGAAATGTACAGAGTGTAAAGGTTTTCATGATGAACCTCAATGTGCTGCTGTATGTCCAGTTGACTGTTGTGTGCCAGATGATAATCACGTAGAAGACGAAGAAACTTTGTTAGCGCGTCAGGCGTTTTTACATAACGAATAAATTTATTTATTCTAAAAAATAAGAAAAATCTCAAGTAATGCGCTTGAGATTTTTTTTATTCGCTAATTTCTTATTTTATTTTGGTATTGTATTGGCATTTAATGATTTAATTCACTTAATTTGGTAATAATTTTTTAACACTTGTTTAAATAATTTTAAAAACAGCCTATGAGGAGACTGATACTTTTATTTTTTTTATTCGTTAGTGTGGGTATTATTGCTCAAAACACAGAATATTCTATTGTTGTAAAAGACATTGAGACCCAATTGCCCATAGAAAATGCAACTGTGGTAATAATGAAAACCAAACAAATTTTATTGAGTAATCCAGAGGGAAAAGTAACTTTTATGCTTACCGGAGGCTCAAATGTTCAGGTTTCTCAAACGGATTACGAAACTGTCAATGTACGTTGGACATCTTTAAACGGAGATCAAAAATTTGTTGTTTATCTAAAAAGCAACGATAATAAGCTGGATGAAGTTGTTTTGTCTAAAGAATCGCCAGAAAAAATACTTCAGAAAATTGTCTCCAATTCCATAAAAAAATTAGCGGTTTCCAGCCGTTTAAAAGTTTATGTTAGAGAGTTTTTTATGCTCGACAACAAATATTCCTATTATAATGACGGTCTTGTAAATTTTCAGTTTGCGATAAACCAAAAGAAAGCGACAACTACTTTATTGGTTGAACAAAACAGATCTTACGGTTTGCTTGAAACCGATGTAAGTTCTGATTTACAAGGTTATAATTTGAATAATATAATGGAAAACTATTATAATTTAAATTATTTTGATCCTGTTTTAAATTCAAAAGCAAAGAAAGAATATGAATATGGTATAAAAGGGCATTCTACAAATAAGGATTATTATGTAATGTCTATAACACCATTGAATACTTCTAAGGAAGCGGTAGATACGTTTGAAATTATTTACGATCCGATTAAGAAATTAATAATGGAATTTTCTATTGTTATTACACCGGGAACGGCTGCAGCGATGGAAGATATCACAAAAATTGGCGCTAAGAATATTACTAAATCTGTGGTAAAAGTAAATTACAGGTTTGATGGCACAGATTATTATTTATTGAGTTCTAATGAAGAAATCGGCTATAATCTTATTTTAAAAGATCAGGTCAAAAATATTCAGGTTCGAAACAATTTTATTACTACAAACTTCAACAAACAAAATTTCACTTATAATGAAAGTGATGTTTTTAAAGAGAAATCTCTGTTTAATAAAAAGAATAAGATTTTAACCAATTACTGGGACATATCAGGATTTACAGCCACAGAAGAAGAAAAAGGACTTATAAGCGCTTTGGATTTTAAGATGTAAGTTTGAAAAAATGCAAAATTGAACCCGACAGATTTTTGAAATCTGTCGGGTTTCTTATTTAAAATTATCTTTAACTATTAGAAATTAAATCCAAGTCTTGCATAGTAATACGCTCCGCTGAAACCCATTTGTACAGCATCCCAATATCCACCAGCTTCGGTATTTCCTTGTTCATCTTGTTTAGAAGGATATACATTGAATAAGTTGTTGCTTCCAACGCTTAATTTTAGATTTTTTGTTAGTTTGTAACCAATCGTTAAATCTGTAACCAATCTAGGATTGTAAACATCGTCTTCGTCTGCATAATCTACCAAAACTACTTTGCTGAAACGTGTGAAAGCCAAACCTGCATCAAATTTATTTTTAGAATAGTTTAAGTTTAAACCAAATTTGCTGTCAGGAGCAGAAGCTAATAAAAATGCTTTTTCACGTTTTCCGAAGAAAGTATCAGCATCTAGATTTCCATTTTTTACATTATCAATTTTCATATCGTTAATGTTACCAACCAAAGTGGCTCCGAACTGTCCGAAATCAAAAGTTTTCTTCCAAGAAAAAACCAAATCCAAACCGTGAGTACTTGTATCAACTCCGTTTGCAAAAAACTGCGCTTCAGAAACACCAAGATTTAAAGCGCTTGCATCAAAATATCCGGTAAGAACAATACGATCTTTTACTTTAATATAATAACCATCTACAGTTGCTGTAAAATCTCCAAAAGTTGCTGTTAATCCAAGAGAAGCATTTACTGCTTTTTCTTCGTTTAATTTCTGAATTCCAAACGCTCTCGTAACCGGACTGTCATTTGGAGCCAATAAAACTTCTGTCGCACCGCTGGCGTTAAAGTTGGTAAAACGTAAATTATAGTAAACCTGAGCCAAAGAAGGCGCACGGAAACCTGTACTTACAGAACCTCTTAAATTAATATGATCAGAAAGTTTAAGTCTAGAAGCTAATTTTCCGTTTACGGTACTTCCAAAATCACTGTAATTTTCAAAACGAACTGCACCGCTCACCATCAAGGCGTCTGTAATATCCAACTCAGCATCTGTATAAAGAGAGAAGTTCGTACGGTTTTCATTTACTTTATTTGCAGGGCTGTATCCCGGAAAACCTTGAGAACTTCCTGGTCTTGCAATTGTTGGCGAAGAATCAGGATCTGTAGGATCATAATCAGGATTAGGAATTGTAGGTGCACTTTGCGTTGTGGGATCCGTGATTGGTTTTCCGTTTGTATCGTAAGTAGTGTAAGAGCCTTCTTCTCCAGCAAAAATTTGGAATTTTTCTAATCTAAATTCTGCTCCAAAAGCAAGATTGAAACCTTTTAAAACAGTATCATAATTTTTAGAAACATCAAAATTAGTCGTGTTTTGCAATAAACTATGTCCTCCAGCATCAAATTCTAGTGGAGATTTGTCTTCAAGAGAAGCATTTATAGTTCCTTTAATATCGTATTGAAATTTATTTTTTCCAAAAGTATTACTCAAATCCAATTTCCATCCGCCAGAAGTTTCAGTTCTAATTCCTGCAGCGATAGAATTATCATTAATTTTTGAAGTAATTCTTGGTGTGTAACCGCCCGGATAAACAGATTCTACAACTCTTTCGCCATCGTTTCTGGTAAAAGCATAAGCATCTGTATCTCTAAAATTACTACCGCCAAAAGCATAAAATTCTGTTTTTTCAGCAATTGGAATTGCAAGATTAGCAAATAAATTTACACCCTGAATTTCTGCATCACCAAAACCTTTTCTAAAATCATAACTTGGTCTAAGCGTTTTATTTTTATTCAAAAATTCTCCTGTAATATTAACAAAACCACCATTTGTTCCAATCTTTGTTCCGTAATTCGCACCGATTTTTACAGAGCCACCATCAAAAGACTGATCTTTTCCGTACGAATTTCCATTTCCGTGCTGATCCAGTCTAAAACCATCTGTGTTTGGCGTTCCAGGCAAGAAATCACCTTTGGCATTTGTATTAAAAACACCATAAGTAATAGATCCGGTTAATTCGTCAACACTGTCATTAGTCACAATATTTATTACACCTGCGATCGCATCAGAACCATATTGCGCCGAAGCACCATCTCTAAGAATCTCAATTCTTTTAATAGACGAAGCCGGAATTGCATTTAAATCCGTTCCTGTATTTCCGCGTCCGCGAGTACCAAATAAATTAATTAATGAAGATTGATGTCTTCTTTTTCCGTTAATCAAAACCAAAGTCTGATCTGGTCCCATACCTCTTAAAGAAGCCGGATCAACGTGATCGGCACCATCAGAACCCGATTGTTTATTGGCATTAAAAGACGGAGCAACATATTGCAGTAATTCGTTTATTTCTAATTTTCCACTTTGTGTTGTAACATCTTTCACATTAATAATATCAATAGGAACAGCAGAATTTACAACCGTTCTTTTTGCGTTTCTGGAACCAACAACTACAACATCATTCAAAACCTGTCCGTCGCTTTCGTCTAAAGCAACATCAATTTTACTGCTCGAAGCGGCTCTTTCGATCGTTCCGTATCCAACATAGCTAAAAATTAATGTTGCACCTTCTTTCACTTTAATCATATAACCTCCTTCAAAATCGGTAGAAACACCGTTTGAAGTTCCTTTTTCGAGAATATTTACACCGGGAAGCGGTGCGCCGGATTTGTCTTTTACAACACCAGTAATCTCTTTTTGCGCAAAGAGAAATGCTGTGTTGAGTAGTAATAAAAATAATGCAATTTTTTTCATGGTTTAATCGAGTTTTGGTTTAATTATTTGTTTGATCAATGATAAAAGTAATATTTTTTAACAAAAACTTAATAATAAGTTTAATTATTTTTAAGAAAATACTCTAAAAAGCATTAATCGTCATTTTTACTTCACTTGCGAGCTATTAAATCTTATATTTGCAAAATTTTAAAGCCAAAAAATATCATTTTGGTAGAAACACAAAATCAATACGTAAATCATAAACCATTAAAATTGATTCAGATAATGAATTATTTTGATGAAAAAGCCCTGAGAAATCTAGGCTTACATAAAAAGTAAACAGAAACAACAGATGAAAGCAGGAATTGTAGGATTACCAAATGTTGGAAAATCAACATTATTTAATTGTTTATCTAATGCAAAAGCGCAAAGTGCAAACTTTCCGTTTTGTACAATCGAACCTAATATTGGTGTTGTAAACGTTCCGGATCCAAGAATCAACAAATTGGAAGAATTGGTTAAACCAGAGCGCGTACAAATGGCAACTGTAGATATCGTAGATATTGCAGGTTTGGTAAAAGGTGCAAGTAAAGGTGAAGGTCTTGGAAACCAGTTTTTAGGAAACATTAGAGAGTGTAATGCTATTATTCACGTTTTACGTTGTTTTGACAATGATAATATTGTACACGTTGACGGAAATGTAAACCCAATTCGTGACAAAGAAACTATTGATATCGAATTACAGCTAAAAGATTTAGAAACTGTTGAAAAACGTTTAGAAAAAGTAAATCGTGCTGCTAAAACAGGAAATAAAGAAGCGCAGACAGAAAAAGCACTTTTAGACAGAATCAGAGAAGCTTTATTACAGGCAAAATCAGCTCGTACAATTGTTCCTCAAGGAAATGACGAAGAAGTTTTAATGGAATCTTTCCAATTAATTACTGCAAAGCCAGTTTTATACGTTTGTAATGTTGACGAAAGTGCTGCTGTAAACGGAAATAAATATGTAGATCAGGTTCGTGAATTAGTAAAAGACGAAGATGCAGAAGTTATTATTCTTTCTGTAGGAGCAGAAGCAGATATTACAGAATTAGAAAGCTACGAAGAGCGTCAGGTTTTCCTTGAAGACATGGGATTACAAGAACCGGGAGCATCAGTTTTAATTCGTGCTGCTTACAAATTATTAAAACAACAAACTTATTTTACAGCAGGTGTAAAAGAAGTTCGTGCCTGGACAATCAATATCGGTTCGACTGCGCCACAAGCAGCTGGAGTTATCCACACTGATTTTGAAAAAGGATTTATCCGTGCAGAAGTAATCTCATACGAAGATTACGTACAATACGGTTCTGAAGCAAAAGCAAAAGAAGCAGGGAAATTCAAAGTAGAAGGAAAAGAATATATTGTTAAGGATGGTGATGTAATGCATTTCCGTTTTAATGTGTAGTTTTTTCTAAAGAAGATAGAATAAAGAATATAGAGAAAACCGCTGGAGAAATTCAGCGGTTTTTTTGTGTTTAAAAATGTAGTATTTACTTGTCAGGCTGAGCGTAGTCGAAGCCCCGCAAAGATTGTCGATTAACTTTGTAGAGCTACTTGCGTGTCCTTCGACTACGCTCAGGAGGACAAAACTGAGATAAATAAATTTGCATTATCTGCCAAATCTGCGAGAGACAAAAAAAAATCACATGGAAATAAAATAAATTTTTCAAAAAATATCGAAATACGCAATATTTCAATATTTAGTAAATTTGAGAGTATCTCAAAAATTACGATCTGTGAAAAAGCAAAATATATTTTCAAAATCCTGGCATTTACTAAAAAATACCTTTCTGGAATTTAATGATGACAATGCCATAAAACTAAGCGCCGCATTATCTTATTATACCATATTTGCGCTTCCTCCTTTATTAATTATCATCATTACAATCTGCGGTTTCTTTTTTGGAGAAGAAGCAGTAACAGGCGAATTATACGGACAGATAAACCGCTTAGTCGGCGATGGAGCTGCTGTACAAATACAAGAAGCTATAAAAAATGTCAGACTTTCAGACAGTAATGTTTTTGTGACTGTTTTTGGAGTTGTAATGCTTTTAATAGGAGCTTCGGGAGTTTTCGCAGAAATACAAAGTTCCATAAACTTCATTTGGGGACTTCGCGCAAAACCTAATAAAGGTCTAAAGAAATTTATTCAAAACAGATTAATGTCGTTTTCTATGATTGTTTCTGTTGGATTTTTATTGTTAGTCAGTTTAATGCTAAACGCGACATTAGACGTTTTAAATGCCAGACTAAAATTGTATTTTCCAGAAAGCACGGTATATTTTTTCTATGTCGTTAACATCGTTATTGTATTTGCTAGTATCACTCTACTTTTTGCCATTATATTCAGAACACTGCCAGATGGTATTATAAAATGGAAAGATGCATTTATAGGTGCATCTTGCACCGCCGTATTATTTATGATAGGTAAATTTGCAATCGGATTATATTTAGGTAATTCTACAATTGCTTCTGTTTACGGCGCTGCTGGTTCGGTTATTATAATTTTGGTTTGGGTGTATTATTCTGCAATCATATTATATTTCGGAGCCGAATTTACTAAAGTTTATGCACAGTCTTATGGAGGAAAAATTTCGCCAAACGATTATTCAGTCGAAATAAAAAAAGAAATCTTTGAAGTTAAAGAAGAATGATTTTTTTTGAAACCATATAAGTGATATAAATAAATTTAAGTTTTGATAATTTTGGTACTGTGTTTGTTTACAGAATAATAAAGTAATATTTTAACTTTAAATATAAATTTAATTAAGATCTTATATTTACTTATATCACTTATAAGTTTTAATATTGTAAAAAATACCACATTATGAAAATTATTGCCTTTGGAGGAAGTAACAGCCAGCATTCAATCAATAAACAATTAGCGGCTTACGCTGCAAATCAATTTGAAAATGGCGAAGTCGAAGTTTTAGATTTAAACGATTTTGCAATGCCATTATTTAGTGTAGATCTGGAAAAAGAAGTAGGGCAGGAACCAAAAGCGCAAGAATTCCTTAAAAAGATTTCACAAGCAGATATTCTAGTAGTTTCATTAGCAGAAAATAACGGAAATTACTCAGCAGCATTCAAAAATGTTTTCGATTGGACTTCAAGAATCGAAAAAGATGTTTTTCAGCATAAACCAATGTTGTTATTGTCTACATCACCTGGACCAAGAGGCGGTGCTACAGTTTTAGAAATCGCTAGAAATGCTTTCTCGCGTTATGGAGGAGAAATCAAAGCAAGTTTTTCACTGCCAAGTTTCAATACCAATTTTGATGTACAAAAAGGTGAAATTTCTAATGAAGAATTGAGAACCAATTTGCTAAATCTTATTAATTATAATTTTTAGTAAATGACAATTAAAAAAATCCTTTTTACATTCTTTCTTTTGAATGTAATTTTTCTATCGCCTGCATTTTCGCAAAATTATAATAAAGTCGATCAAATCGTTTTAAAATATCCAAAACGCTTTGATACGACAGAAGATTTGGCGGAAAGAATTCAGAAAGATTTCTCTTCAGATCGGGACAAAGCCAGAGCAATTTTCAGCTGGATGGCTTTTAATATAAATTATGATTTAAATGCATTTTTAAATCCACAAAGATCTCAAGGATTCAGTTATAGAACAGAGCAGGAAAAACAGCAAAAAATAAAGCAGTTAAATGATAATATGCTCAATAAAGCATTCAAATCTCAAAAAGCAGTATGCGAGGGATTTACAGCTTTGTACAGTCATTTAGCCACTTTAGTTGGTTTGAAATCTCAAATTATAAGAGGAGATTCAAAAACCAGACTTGCCGATATTGGCAGAACAACTTCTCGATCAGACCACGCCTGGAATATGGTTTATATTGATGGAAAATGGAGATTAGTTGATGTAACCTGGGGACAGGGATATTACGACAGCAGTAAAGGCAGAATGACCAAAGAATTTGCGCCCATTTATTTTGATACGCCGCCGGAATATTTTTTTACGAAACATTTTCCAGATTCGGGAGAATTTCTTGGAGATCGATTAGATAAAGAAGATTTTCTGGACGGACCTTTAGTTTATAATAAATTAATCGAAAATGATGCTGAAGTTTTAGAGCCAAAATCGGGTTTAATTGAAGCTAAAAATGGCGATAAAGTTACCTTTAGAATTAAAAATATTTCGAAGAAAGATGTCCTTTTTTATCTCAACAAAAAGAACCAGCCTGTTAGAATTGTAAATTCAAAAGAAAAAAGAGGAGGCTTAGAATTTGATATCATTATCGATAAAAATATTGGCGAGTACATCACTTTTTTTATGGATAATAATAGTATTGTTTCTTTTAAAGTTATTTAGAAATAAAATTCTCAAACTGTTTGTTAAAGTAATTTCTTATTTTCTTTCTTCTGTCTTATTGCCGTATCTTAGCAATAAGTGTATAAAAGTTAGTACTTATGGAATCAACTTTCCTGAAATCAATCTTAGACAACGATTTCTATAAATTTACAATGCAGCATGCTGTAATAAAGCTTTTTCCAAAGGCAAAAGTTCGTTATGGATTTATAAATCGCGGTAAACATATTTTCCCACCGGGATTTGCCAATTTACTTCGAACCTCGGTCAATGCAATGGCTGATTTACGATTAACAAAAGACGAAAAACAGTATCTGGCAAAATATTGTCCGTATCTTGATCCTACTTATTTAGACTTCCTGCAAGGTTATCGCTATGATCCTTCTGAAATTACAATCACACAGGAAGGTTCAGAAATAAAAGTAACAATTGAAGGATTTTGGTACAGAACTATTTTGTGGGAAGTACCATTAATGGCTTTAATTTCGGAGCTATTTTACAAAGCCAATCATTTAATTCGTCTGCACGATGAAAAGATAAAAGAAATCACAAAATCTAAAATTGATAATTACAATAAATTAGGCGTTTCTATTTTAGAATTCGGCACGAGACGTCGCCATTCTTATGATGTTCATGTTTTGGTAAACGAAACACTTCGAACTTTTGGCTCAGAAAGTTTTATCGGAACAAGCAATGTGCACTTTGCAATGGTCAATGATAAACGTCCGCTGGGAACTCATGCGCACGAATGGTTTATGTTTCATGCGGCGCAATATGGTTTTAAAGTTGCAAACGCAATCGGACTCGAACATTGGACGCAAGTGTACGGCGGCGACCTCGGAATTGCACTAACGGATACTTATACAACAGATATATTTTTCAACCAGTTTGATAAAAAATATTCTAAACTTTTTGACGGCGTAAGACACGACAGCGGCGATCCTGTAGAATTTGCCCAGAAAGTGATTTCGCATTACGTTAAAATGGGAATTGACCCAAAATCTAAGACGATAGTTTTTTCTGACTCACTCAATTTTGATAAAGTAAAAATCATCTCCGATTTTTGCAAAGATAAAATAAAAATGTCTTTCGGAATCGGAACCAATTTTACCAACGATGTTGGACTTCCGGCTATGAATATGGTGATAAAATTAACAGAAACAAAACCGGATCACGGACAATGGCAAGGTGTTGTTAAGCTTTCTGACGAAAAAAATAAAAATACGGGAACTCCCGAAATGATTGCGCTGGCAAAAGAAGTACTTGGAATTAAATCTTAATTTTTTGTAAAATAACTGATTTTTTATATTTTTAGCTGTTGTATTTTTTTAAAATCAATTTAAATAGATTTTAAACTGTTATTATTCATAACAAAAAAGAAATACGCTTTTATTTTTTGATGAGAAATGGTACATTAGCCAAAAATCCTAATTCATTTATGCTAGAGCAAAATCAATACAACGAAGATAATATTCGTTCACTCGATTGGAAGGAACATATTCGTATGCGTCCGGGTATGTACATCGGGAAATTAGGGGACGGATCATCACCGGATGATGGTATTTATATTCTTTTAAAAGAGGTTCTTGACAACTGTATCGATGAATTCGTTATGGGTGCCGGAAAAACTATTGAGGTAACAATAAAAGACAAAACAGTTTCTGTTCGTGATTACGGACGTGGAATTCCGTTGGGTAAAGTAGTCGATGTAGTTTCGAAAATGAACACCGGAGGAAAGTACGATTCTAAAGCTTTTCAGAAATCAGTTGGTCTTAACGGTGTCGGAACAAAAGCCGTAAATGCTTTGTCTGATTATTTCCGTGTAGAATCTGTTCGTGACGATAAACAAAAAGCTGCAGAATTCTCTGCAGGAAACCTGGTTCAGGAAGAAGATGTTATCGATACTACAAAACGTAAAGGAACAAAAGTCACTTTTACGCCAGACGAATCGATCTTTAAAAACTTTAAATTCCGTTTAGAATATGTTATTAAAATGGTCAAAAACTATTGTTACCTAAACAATGGATTGACGATTATTTTTAATGGCGAAAAATACATTTCAGAAAATGGTCTTCGTGATTTATTAGAAGAAACCATTAATGAAGAAGATTTAGAATATCCGATTATTCATTTGAAAGATCACGATATCGAAATCGCCCTAACGCACAGTAAAACACAATACAGCGAAGAATATCACTCTTTTGTAAACGGTCAGAACACCACGCAGGGAGGAACGCACTTAGCGGCTTACAGAGAAGCAATTGTAAAAACCATTCGTGAGTTTTACAATAAAAACTTTGAAGCATCAGACGTTCGTAAATCCATTGTAAGTGCGATTAGTATTAAAGTAATGGAACCGGTTTTTGAGTCTCAGACCAAAACCAAATTAGGTTCTACAGATATGGGTTCTGATGATGGAACACCGGCAGTTTCTGTTCGTACTTTTGTAAATGATTTTGTTAAAACTAAACTTGATAATTATTTACACAAAAATACACAGACAGCAGAAGCCTTATTGCGTAAAATCCTTCAGGCAGAACGCGAGCGTAAAGAGTTATCAGGAATTAGAAAACTGGCCACAGACCGTGCTAAAAAAGCCAATCTTCATAATAAAAAATTAAGAGATTGCCGCGCGCATCTTCCAGATACCAAAAACCCAAGAAATTTAGAAAGTACACTTTTTATTACTGAGGGAGATTCGGCTTCGGGATCAATTACAAAGTCGCGCGACGTAAATACGCAAGCCGTTTTTAGTTTACGTGGTAAGCCTTTGAATTCATACGGAATGAGTAAAAAAATCGTGTATGAAAACGAAGAATTCAATTTACTTCAAGCCGCATTAGATATCGAAGACGGATTAGAGAAACTACGATACAATAACATCGTAATTGCAACCGATGCCGATGTCGACGGAATGCACATTCGTTTGTTGTTGATTACATTCTTTTTACAGTTTTTCCCAGAATTAATAAAAGAAGGACATTTGTATATTTTACAAACGCCACTTTTCAGAGTTCGAAACAAAAAAGAAACCATTTACTGTTATTCTGAAGAAGAAAGAAAAGACGCGATAGAAAAACTAAAACCAAAACCGGAAATCACCCGATTTAAAGGTTTAGGAGAGATTTCGCCAGACGAGTTCAAAAACTTTATTGGAGATACCATTCGCCTTGATCCAATTATGATGGATAAAAATACGTCGATAGAGCAATTATTATCTTTCTATATGGGAAAAAATACGCCGGACAGACAAGAGTTTATTATCAAGAATCTGAAGGTAGAAATTGATGAACTTGAAGAAGCTTAGAAAATATGAATAAGAAAACATTGATTTACATGATAATTGCGTTCATTTTGAGTTTTGCTCTTACTTTTTTTATAATTAAAAGTTTAAAAAAGAAAGACAATCAGAATGCAATTGAAAATAGTAAGGTTAAATAAATAATTTCGGAATCAAAATAAATGAAAGACGAAGAAGACGATAACATAATTCCAAACGAAGACGAAAATAATTACGATGAAAATCAGAATGATGAAAATCAAGACGATGATTCAGACGAAATTATTGATGTAGATGCTAAGCAATTTGAAGGACAGCATTTTTACGAAAATCAGGAAGAAGAAGGAGAAGACGTTATTACGAAAGTAACCGGAATGTACAAAGACTGGTTTTTGGACTATGCTTCGTACGTAATTCTAGAGCGTGCTGTTCCTGCTATCGAAGACGGTTTTAAACCTGTACAGCGTCGTATTATGCACTCGCTTAAAGAGTTGGATGACGGTCGTTATAATAAAGTTGCCAATGTAGTTGGCCACACCATGCAGTATCACCCACACGGAGATGCGAGTATTGGTGATGCAATGGTGCAAATTGGCCAAAAAGATTTATTGATTGACTGCCAGGGAAACTGGGGAAATATACTAACAGGCGACGGTGCGGCGGCTTCGCGTTATATCGAGGCGCGTTTATCTAAGTTTGCTTTAGAGGTTTTGTATTCTCCAAAAATTACCGATTGGGGTGTTTCATACGATGGTCGTCGTGCAGAACCAAATAATCTACCGGTAAAATTTCCGTTGCTTTTGGCACAAGGAGCAGAAGGTATTGCGGTTGGACTTTCGACGAAAGTTTTGCCTCATAACTTCAACGAATTAATCGATGCTTCGATTAAAATATTAAAAGGAAAACCATTTACGCTTTACCCGGATTTTATGACGCAGGGTATTGCAGATGTATCCAACTATAATGATGGATTGCGTGGCGGACGTGTGCGCGTGCGTGCTAAAATTGCCCAATTAGACAAAAATACTCTGGTAATTACGCAGATCCCGTTCTCGACCAATACAACAACTTTGATTGATAGTATTTTGAAAGCCAATGATAAAGGTAAAATCAAAATCAAGAAAATTGAAGACAATACGGCGGCAGACGTTGAGATTTTAATTCATCTTTTCCCAGGCGTTTCTCCAGACAAAACAATTGATGCTTTGTTTGCTTTTACAGCCTGCGAAACTTCTGTAGCGCCTTTAGGTTGTGTTATCGAAGACAATAAGCCGTTATTTATCGGAGTTTCTCATATGTTGAAAATTTCGACAGAAAGAACCGTTGATTTATTGCGTCAGGAATTAGAAATTCAATTAGAAGAATTAAAAAATAAATGGCATTTTTCTACTTTAGAAAAAATCTTCATTCGTGAAGAAATGTACATTGACTTTAAATTATACGGAGACAGAGAATCATTGTACAAATACTTGTACGATCGATTTGAGCCTTTCAAAAAATTATTCGTTAGAGAAATAAACGATGATGATTTGCAAAGATTAACGCAGATTCCGATGATTCGTATTACGCGTTTCGACTCTGATAAAGCCGATGATTTGATCGCAAGGTTAGAAGACGAAATGAAAGAAGTAGAGCATCATTTAGAGCATCTAGTTGATTTTGCCATTGCTTATTTCACCAAACTAAAAGAGAAATACGGAAAAGGTCGCGAACGCCAAACTGAACTTCGTGTTTTTGATAATGTTGAGGCTACAAAAGTGGTTTTAAGAAACACAAAACTGTATGTAAATAGAGAAGAAGGTTTCGTAGGAACAAGTTTGAAAAAAGACGAATACGTAGCCGATTGTTCGGATATTGATGATGTAATTGTGTTTTTACGAGATGGTAAAATGATGATTACAAAAGTCGATGCCAAAACGTTTGTGGGTAAAGATATCATTCATATTGCCGTTTTTGACAAAAGCGATAAACGCACGATTTACAATATGATTTATCGTGACGGAAAGTCGGGTCCGTCTTATATTAAACGTTTCAACGTTACGGGAGTTACAAGAGATAAACCTTATGATTTGACAAACGGAACAAACGGTTCGCAAGTTGTATATTTTTCTCATAATCCAAACGGAGAAGCTGAGGTAGTTACTATTTTACTTCGCCAGATAGGAACGATTAAGAAATTGAAATTCGATATAGATTTTGCTGCTTTGGCTATTAAAGGCCGAGCTTCAAAAGGAAATTTAGTAACTAAATATCCGATCAAGAAAATCGAATTAAAAGAGAAAGGAATTTCGACCTTACTTCCAAGAAAAGTTTGGTTTGATGATACGGTAAAACGTCTAAATGTTGATGCAAGAGGTGAATTATTGGGAGAATTTAAGCCAAGTGATAAAATATTAGTAATCAGCCAATCTGGTAAATTGAAGGTTATTATTCCTGAATTGTCAACGCACTTTGATGAAGATATGATTGTTCTGGAAAAATGGAAACCGAAAAAACCAATTTCGGCTATTTATTACGACGGAGAAAAAGAACGTTATTTCTTAAAACGTTTTCTTGTGGAAAGTGAAGGAAAAGAAGAAAGTTTCATTACAGATCATCCAAATTCGCAATTAGAAATCGTTTCGACAGATTATCGTCCGATGGCGCAATTGGTTTTTGCGAAAGTGAAAGGAGTTCAGAAAGAAGATTTACATATTGATGTTGAAGATTTTATTGCTGTAAAAGGTTTTAAAGCTTTAGGAAATCAATTAACAGCTGATAAATTAAGACAGGTAAATTTATTAGAACCACTGCCTTTTGAAGAACCAATAGAGGAAATTCCAGAAAAACCAGAATTACCAGAAGAAGATTCTGTTGGAACAGAACTTGATGATGACGGTCAAATAGGTTTGGTTTTAGATTAAAATAAACAAAAAACGCTGAGAATTTCTCAGCGTTTTTTTTATGCGGTTAATTAATATTAACTTAAATAGTAACTCCCAAAATATTTTCTTTTATCCATTTTACTTCTCCGTTTTCGATAGCAACAATTATTTTATCACCATCACTTACTTCTCCGGAAATGATTTTTTTAGCCAACGGTCTTCTCAAATGGCTTTTTATAATACTTTTTATGGGTCTTGCACCATATTTATTATTAAACCCATTTTCAGCAAGAAAACGTTTGGCTTCAAGCGGAATTTCAACAGTAATATTCATCGTTTTTAGTAAATCTAAAAACTCTTTTTTAAGATGAATTTCAAATATTTTTAGTGCATTTTCTTTACTGATAGGAGCAAACGGAATAATTTCGGTCAGACGTCCTAAAAACTCAGGTCTAAAATAATTAGCCATAATTTCCATTAAAGAACTTGGTGTCGGAATTTGATTTTGATTGAAAGTTTCTACAATATGATCTGCTCCAATATTTGATGTAAAAAGAATGATAGCATTAGAAAAATCACCTTCTTTTCCTAATCGATCATGCAGTTTTCCTTCATCCATAATTTGAAGAAAAACATCATAAACAGAAGTATGTGCTTTCTCAATTTCATCAAATAAAACTATGGAATATGGTTTTTGTCTGATTTTATTCACTAGCAAGCCGCCTTCTTCATAACCCACATATCCCGGAGGCGCACCATACAACAGCGCGGCAGAATGTTCTTCCTTAAACTCGGACATATCAAAACGGATGATGGCATTTTCATCATCAAAAAGAAATTCTGCCAGACTTTTTGCAAGCTCCGTTTTTCCAGTTCCAGTTGGTCCTAGAAAGAAGAAAGAAGCAATGGGTTGTCCGGCTTTGCTTAATCCGGAGCGCGATTCTAAAATCGAACCTGCAATAGTTGCAATACAGTGATCTTGACCGATAACGCGCTGAGCTAAAACTTGTTCAATAGAGTTGAGTTTCTGTTTTTCTTCTGCTTTTAATTTTCCTGCAGGAATTCCGGTGAAATGAACCAATTACTCGCTTCGGTAGAGCAACAGGCCAAAGAAACTAATTTCACTAAAAACAATGATCCCTATTTAATGATTCGACCAAAAAATGCGGAATCTGCAAATAAATCATTTGGAATAAATTATTGGTCAACTTGCGCCGAAGAAGGAAATGATATAAAAGCTGGAACAATTTTAGGATCTTCAGACGATATGTTTTTTGTAAGCGGGCAGATAACTTTAATGACGAATACTGTAGGCGGTACAAACAAGCAAAATAATAGAGACCGAATTCTGGCGTATCGCAACGCTTTGTTGACACACGGAAGAATTGTAACCGCAGCCGATATAAAAGCATTGAGTTTTAATCATTTTAAAAATACAATTTCTGATGTCAGAATTGAAAAAGGAACGCGAAAAGAAATTTCTTTAAAGGCCGGATTCAGTAGAACGGTTGATATTTTTATAAAAGCAAATTCGGTAGAAAAAGAAAAATTATCTACAACGGAGTGGGATTATTTGTGCGAGAGCTTTATGAAACACTTAAAAAGCAGATCGTCAAATGTATTTCCGTATCGTTTGTTTATAGAAAACTAAGAATAAAAAACGCTGAGAAATTCTCAGCGTTTTTGTTTGTAATAATATAGTTTGGTTTTATTGGTATCTTTTATCCGTTAGGGTTTTCATGAAGACAACTAATGCTTTTTCTTCTTTTACATTCAATTTTAATTCATCAAAAGGAAGCGTTTGATTGTCTACGGCATATCCTAAACCTTTTCCACCGCCTTTGTTATAAAAAGCTACAACTTCTTCTAAGGTTTTATAAACACCATTGTGCATATATGGTGCTGTTATAGCAGCATTTCTCAATGTTGGCGTTTTGAAAGCTCCAACCAACTGAGGCATTTGATTATATAAATAGCGTCCGGTATCTGGACTTAAGGATTTTCCGGAAATATCTTTTGGAATTCCTATCACCTCATGTTCTGTTTTAGAATAACTTGGCGGAACAGTTCCGTTAAAGAGAGGAGTAAAGTGACAGGTTGCACATTTTGCTTTTCCCATAAAAAGATTCATTCCTTCAATTTCCTGATTTGTCAGGTTATTTTGTTGTCCTCGCATATAAAGATCAAACTTCGAATCAAAAGAATTTAAAGATCGTACATAACTGGCAATCGCATTCTGAATTTGCCATGCTTCTGGCTTTGCTGTTTTTGGATAGGCTTTTTTGAAAAGCTTGATATATCCATCATCCAATAAAATCTGAGCATGAATATCTTGTAATGAACCATGCATTTCGTCTTTATTCTGAATCACATCCATACTTTGTTTTTCTAAATCTAACTGTCGCATATCCCAAAATTGGGCGTTTTGTAGCGAAGCATAGGTTAGGGTAGGCGTGTTTCTCATTAGATTACTGCCATTTAGCGAAACATTTGTTTTTAATCCATCTGTAAACGCTTTTTCCGGATGATGGCAGGTTGCACAACTTCTGTCTTTGTTTTTAGAAAGTTTTTGGTCATAAAATAATTTTTCGCCCAAAACAGCTTTATCGCCTGTATAGTTATAATCCTCAGAAAGAACAAAACCATTAACATCAAATGCATCTTTGTCAAACAACGTTACTGCTGTTGGTTTTAGCGGGCTGCTTTTTTTAATGTTTTTTATCTTCTCTTCTTTCTGGAAAGCTTTTAATTTTTTAGAAATCGGATTGAGATATTCTGTTATAAAAACGGCCCTGTTAAAGTTGTTGAAATTAGTATTGGCCCAACAATATTCCTGTGCTTTTTGAGTCAGCTTTTTTAATTCTGCAAGTGTTTTGCTGTTGGCATTAATTTTTTCAAGATAACTAGAAATGCTAATTAAACTTGCGCCCGCTTCTGGAATTGAAGATTGTAAAATTGGACTGTCAAAACCGGTAATTCCCAAAGCAATTACTCTAAAAACATTTTGCTGAATTCCGTCTAAAACATGATCATTACTTATTGTAATAACCTCAAAAGTATTTTTTACCTGTTTTATATTCGAAGCAAATATTTTAATTTCCCGCACTAAATCTTCTTTACTTTCAATAGTATACTCAGGGTAAATAAGTTCTTCTATAACCTGAAAACCATGCGGTTCAAAAGATCTGTTTTCTTCCAGTTCCATTTCATCCAATGCCGGCCCATTCATAAATCTGGCCGTTTCGGGAATGAAATATTCAACAGCCCATTCTACTTTTTTATAAGCCAGACGGGATTTTTTAAACTGTTCTACAATTTCTTTTTGTGATTTGTTGGCATTCACAATTTTTTGAAATTGTACAATTTCATTGTTTAATTTATTTAAATCAATAAACAGATCTTGTTTTACGGTAGCTTTTGTAACTTGATTTTCTTTGCAGGAAAATAACAAACAAAGAAGTAAAAAAAGAGAAATAAAGTGTTTCAATTTCATCATAGTATTAAAAAGAAAAACAACCCTTATTAAGAAAAATAAGGGTCGTGAATTAGTAAGACTTGTAATAATTATTTCTCTACGTTTCTAATAATAACAGTTTGTCCACCTTCTTTGTTAGTGCTTGTACCAGAACCATCTGCATTTTTAAATGCGTCTAACTGCCAGGTATGAGGGTGAATGTTTACTGTAAAAGTATTTGGAACACCGATTAAATCTGAAATGTCATTCATAGCACCAAACTCCCAGCTTCCTAATTTTGTTTCGCCAACTTGGTTGTATAAAGCGTTCCAGGCAGCATCAGTTCTTTTGTGATTCATATTTAACCACGGTTTATTTTGTTTTGATGCGATATTATACTGCCAGATGTAAGAATCGTGTTTTGCATCGGCATAATAACTATCACCATCTTCCTGAATGTAAACATAGTTTTCTGTAACACATAAGTTATCAGGATTTATAATTCCTGTTCCCGGTGTACTGTCACCTTCTACAGCCAATTCTAAAGTCCCTTTTAAAGGATCTGTTGCATCCATTTTCAATTTATAAACTCTTCCCCACATTGTATATCCGTCAACTGGAGCATTTGCTGTAGCCTGTCCCGTTGCAGTAAAGTAAACTTCTCTGTTGTTGCTTGCGCTTCCTTTTCTGTAATCAACATCTTCAACTCTAGAAAAACGAATAGCTCCAGCAGCATTTACTGTCGTATTAATTTCTGCACCAGTAAGGTTTTTAGCGTTCGGAATCTCAACGAAAGAAACTGGATATGAATTGTTTAACTTAATTGTAGTTTCTACCTGATTTCCATCAGTTCTTTTTAAAGCATATAATTTTCCGTTTGATAAATCTCCAACAGTATTGCTCATGTACATAATCAACTGTCCTGCACTTACGTGAGACGTTGCATAAGATTGATCTTCACCAATAAGAATAATTGTTTTTCCTGGATAAGCTTCTTTTGGCAACGGCACTGCGTTTTCCATACTCGCTTTTCCTAAAGCTGGTAAAACTCTATCCATTCTGCTTTTGTCTGTAGATAATCCTAACGGATTAATTCCGTGTACCATACTTTCCTGACCACTTTCTCCGGCAGTTAAAAAAATAGGACCAAATCCGTGAATTTCTGGAGTTGCCAAAGTTGCAGAACACAAACGAGTCATACCACCAACTGCATCTACAAGATAATCTCCTTTTACAGGTTTGAAGGTTTTGTCTAAATAAACTCTAGAAACAGATTGTATTATTTCGTGATTTGTAATCATGATATAACCTTCTCCGTTTGGATTTTTCATAAGTCCGGCTCCATCTGGCTGTGCTCCATAAACAAATGTTGGTGACTGTGGTAAAACATCTGCACTACTGATCAACGTACTGATTTTAAGATTTTCAAAACCACTCATTGCATATACAAATGGAGGTACTTTAGAATTTGATGTAAAATCGATCTCAGCGTTTACAGTGTTCGAATCTTTATTGTCATCATTTTGACAACCAATTACAGAAAGACCTGTAATTCCTAGAATTGCTACGGATTTTAAAAAATTAATTTTCATAATGCTTTGCTTTTTATTTTTAAACAAAGCTATTATTCAATAACGAAATCGATGTTATGCTAATTTTTTATAATTGCTAACAAATAATAAGGGATGTATTACTAAAATGTAAATATTAGGTATTAAATGTAAATTTTAGCTTCATAAATAAAACTTAAAAAATAATCTTGGCTTTATTTAAAAAGGTGGTTTAGATTAATAATTTTCTTTTCTTTTAGTTTTTTTACAATTTTTAGAAATGCAATAGCAGTAATATAAGCGTCCCCTAAAGCCGTATGTCTGTCTTTTTTAGAAATATCAAATTTGTCTGCAAGATCGTCAAGTGTGTAATGATCTTTGCGTTCAAACAAATGCGATTTAATTAAAGTATTTTTATATAAAATAGCAGTGTCCAATCTTTTGTTAGACAATTCCGCAAGTCCATTTCTTTCTAAGGCTTTATTAATCATCGTGACATCAAAAACAGTATGATGCGCTATAATTATCGAGTCTCCTAAAAAAGCTAGAAACTGTTGCAAAGCCTCTAATTCACTCGGACGCTGAATGACAAAGGCTTTTAAAATACCATGAATCTGTGCGGTAGATTTATCATAATGATCCTGCTCAATATAAAGTTCAAAACTATCCTGAATATTGATACTTCCGTTTTGTAAAACTAAAGCGCCAATGCACAAAATACGATCATTTTCGTAATCAAAACCTGTAGTTTCGGTATCTAAAACCACAAAACGGGTTTCTTCGATCGTAATATGTTCATCGAATAAATTTTCTTCTTTTTTCCAGAAATTAAATAAACTCATATCTAAACGATGTTTGAAATATTAAATCGAACGCTAATTAATTCCTGAAGTTCTTTTATAGTTTTAAAAGTACGTTTTAGCTTTATTTTTTCCATTTTAGATAAAGTTTCCAGTGCAATAAATTGACCAGAATCATGGTGCAGAAGACCTTGTTTGGTTCTGAATTTTAATAAAGCTCTAAACGAATACGAACAAGACAAATACAATTCACGGTTGTTAGGTTCAAGCTCCGCTAATTTTTCAAAACGTTCAGACGTATTGCTGATCGATTTTACAGAATGTGACAAAATCAAAACTCTTGCAGCGTCTGTAAGAGGCATTAAAGCTCTTCTTTTAATGTCAAAATTATCTTTGTTGGCACCATCTTGTTCTACCAAAAATTGCCTGAAAAAACCTGTAGGAGAAGGACTTTGCAATGCACCACTTACCAAATGCACATAAAAAATAGGATTCGCTTTTACGGTTTCAAAAATATAATCCGAAAGTTGATTTGTAATGAAAGAGTCACCATACGTTAAGCTGTAATCGAAAAATATGAAAGAAAGCAAAACTTCATTTTTCCCCGGATTTGTAATCCAATGATGCACTTGATTTTTCCATTCATCCAGGCTCATACACCATTTTGGGTTCGATGCCATCATTTCGGCAGGGCAGTAATCGTAACCAATTTCAAAAAGACCTTTGTTAACGAGCGCTGCAAATTTCAAGAAATAAATTCTGGTTTCATCCTTAAAAACATCCGAAACATTTTCATAAACAATCGCATTATCCTGATCTGTATGCAGCATTTGTTCGCTTCGGCCTTGACTTCCAAGCGCCAGCCACGCAAATTTTACCGGTGGCGGACTGCTCATTTTTTCAATAGACATTTCGATAACGCGAGTTGTACAAGCTTCGTTCAGTTCTGTAATAATTTTAGCAATCAGGCTCATCGGAATATTTTGATCTAAATATCCTTGAAGCAGCTGCATAATTCGGTTACGAATCGGTTTAATTTCTTTTATTTTTTTAACTCTTTTCAGTGCTTTTATCAGTACCGCGGGATTATTTCCCAACGCCACCATAACATCGTGTTTCGATAAAATCCCAACCGCTTTCGTATTTGTAGTTCCATCTTTCGTTAGACATAAATAGCTGATATTGCTTTTCATCATTGCCATTTGTGCCTCTGTAACCGTCATTTTTTTAGGATACGTAATTACAGGTTTTGTCATGATAGTTTCTGCCGTTGTCAGAATTGAATAATCGCCCGTAACAATCTTATTACGAAGATCTTTATCGGTAATAATGCCAATTGGCAGCATTTCATCCACAATCAATATTGCGCCGACTTTTTTCTTCGTCATGATTTTGGCAATATCTCTGGCTGTTGTCGACGGACTGCAGGTTACAATTTTCTTTGAATATTTAATAGGTTGTAAATCAAAAGAATGCGTTTCGGAATGCATTGAATCATGCTCAAGATCATCGCCGTAAAGTTTGTCTTTATGAATATCAGAATACGGATTTCGAGTGTTAGAAGCATAACTTTCAATCAGGAAATTACCAACAGTTCTGTTTTCGAGCGCATAAGGTTTAAAAACCGCAATAGGAATGGCATAAAGAATGCTTTCTTCGTGCGCTACAGCTTCCATAATATAGTTTTCCTGCGCCAAAAGCGGACGCAGACCAAAAATATCGCCTTCGTCACACATGTCCAAAACAGTATTTTTAGCACTTTTCTTTAAAGCCACAGCACCTTTATGAACTACATAAAAAGAGTCATGAGTTTTGTCATTTTCGGCAAAAATAACAGCGTCTTTATCTTTATAAACAATAGAAATCTGTTCTGATAGTTTTTCAAGATCTCCTTGATGCAAAAAACTAAAAGGCGGATAACTCTTCAAAAAGTCGGCAACTCTATGCGAAATGGTATTTTTCATTTGGTTAGATTAGGCTTCTAAAATACTATTAAAAAAAGAAATGTAAAAGAAACACATGACAATAATTTGCGACAAAGGCACAAAGACACTAAGCATTTAATTTCTTTGCGTCTTTGTGCCTTTGTGGCAGTAAAAGCTTAAACTTTTAGTATACTTTGTAAACCGTTCCGCGTTGTTTTTCGTCAGAACCCACCATTCCAAATTCAAAAGTATAAGAATCTTTTTTTGTGTTTAAGATCTTCATGCTGATGGCTTTTTCTTCGGCCATATTTTTTGGATGTTTTTTCTGCAGAATGTATTCGCAGTCGCTTACCCAGCGAACAGTCGAAGTATCGGTTTTTCCATCAAAAGTTTCGATTTCGATACCATCTTTACGTTCAAAAAAAGTAGTTTTTTTAACGCCGTTTACTTCAAATTCAAATTTAAATTTTCCGTTTTTAAAATCCTTGCAGTTATGTTCTGCATTATAACACGATACTAAGGCCAATAACGGAAGTAAGAATATAATTTTTTTCATATAAATTGTAAGTTGTATTTTAAGGAAAAAGATGCCACTCCCATCAGGGCTAGGACATTCGTTTTCAAAAGATCTTTTTAATTAAAGAATAAAAAGAAAATTACCAAAGTTAAAAAAGTCAGAAAAAGCAAATTTCGTTTTTTGTTTTTAAAACTCTGTTCTTCCGTTAAATTGGTTTGACAGAATTTAATTAAAATCCACCAGCATGTTCCGCCAAAATTCGCATAATAATTTATCATTTCAATCTCTTTAATTCATCGTCTGTAAAGTTCTTAATTTCTTTTTCCTTAGCAAACTTTTCGGCATTGTAATTTCCGGATTTATTCTTCGGAATCGACAAACTATCCCAATTACTTTTCTTTAATTGTTTGGCATAAAAAACAATCTGGCCAACATGATACGGATAATGTGCTAATTGCCTGTTTATCGCTTCGATAACCGTATGGCCTTCGTTTCTAATATAAATAATATCAGAAAGCTGTTCTGGTTTTAAGCTGTTTAAAGCATTCTCAAAACATTCCCAGCCTTTATTCCAAGCCAAAAGAACTTCTTCTTTAGATTGCCAATCATTTTCGAATTCAGCATCACGGTTTCTCCATTCCTTTTCGCCGTCAGAAGTTAGAAAATCAGTCCAGCGCGAGAGCATATTGCCCGAAATATGTTTTATAATTGTCGCAATACTGTTTCTATCTTCGTTAATAGAAACAAAAAGTTGTTCCGGCTCGAGTTGCGCTATGGCTTTTTCGCCCAACATTTTATAATATAAAAATTGCTTCTTAACACTTTCTAAATAAGATTCTGATACATTCATAATTATACAATTTTAATATCATATTTATCCAAAAGTCCCACAATTCCCTGAGTCGAAAATTGTGCTTTTCTCATTGGGTTAAATTCCGGATCAATTTTATAATTGTAAGCGGTTCTAAAATCGACGCTTGCCAATTGTGTATCATTAAAAATAGCGCCTTCTAAATTGCAATTGTCAAAAACCGAACTGGTTAAATTAACACCAATGAAAGTTACATCTCTTAAAGAAGAATTGATAAACTTTGTTTTAGGCATTTTTTTATTAGCAAATGAGGCATAATCTAAAGTTGTTTCTTCAAAATAAACCTGAAAAAGAAAATCATCACATTCGTTAAAAGCGATTCCTAAAAGTTTGCAGTTTTTAAAAGAAACATTTTTTAAACTCGTACCTGCCAGACTTGTCATAGACAAATTGCAGTCGATAAATTCGCAGTCTAAAAAAGAATTGTAAGCAAAATTGCTGTTAGAGAAATCACAGTTTTTAAAAACACAATCTTCAAACTCGCGATTGTTTATTTTTTTATCAATATAAATGACTTTCTCGAATGTTTTCTGAATGTGGATTATACCTTCCATGAATGTTTTTTAGGTTGTTGTGCATTATGTCGCACTCGAAGAATATAAATTATTGTAGGGAAGTAGTAGTCTAAATTATTTTCTTCCCCATTTTTTTGCAATCTCTCTAGCTTGATCTTCGCTATAAACATTTCCTTTTGAAATATCTTCTAAGGCATTATTTATATCTATATTATATACAGTGTTTGAATCAATAATTTCTTGATGTATCCAATTTATTTCTGCTTGTATATCCATGATAGAGAATTTTAGTAAAGATACAAATTAGTCATTAAACAAACCTTTCATAATCGTTTTCAATCCGTAGAAAATTAAAAACATAGAACTTAAACAAGCTACAATTCCAATACCTAAAACAAGATAATGCCAATTGTTTTGTTGATTTTGAAATGCATTGTAAATCAACGATGGGCCAAGAAACATCAATGGCAAAGCGCCAGTTAAGTATTTAATTCCTTTTCCTAATAATTGTTTATTTGTTGACATTTTTTGATTTTTTGTTTCAGGTTTTTTGTTGTTTCAAGTTTCAGGTTGTCATTGCGAGGAACGAAGCAATCGCACTAGCAATTGACTAAAGTGTTATTTTGTAACTGAGGTTGCTTCGTTCCTCGAAATGACAAACAGTATCTTATAAGTTATAATTATCAATAGCTTTTCTTACGCTGCCGTATTTCTGTAATAACTCCGAAGCTTCATCATAAGAAACAGGAATTTCTCCCATAATCATTTTCACACCGCGATCTACCAATTTAATATTACTCAATTGCATATCGACCATTTTGTTTCCTTTTACTTTTCCAAGTTGAATCATGGCTGCGGTAGAAATCATATTTAAAACTAATTTCTGCGCTGTTCCTGCTTTCATTCTTGAACTTCCGGTAACGAATTCTGGGCCTACAACAACTTCTATAGGAAATTGTGCTGTTAAAGCCAGCGGGCTTCCTGCGTTGCAGGTAATGCAACCTGTAAGGATATTTTTTTGATTGCAGGTTTCTAAACCTCCAATTACGTACGGAGTTGTTCCGGATGCTGCAATTCCGATTACGGCGTCATTTTCTCCAATATTATGTGCTTGTAAATCGATCCAGGCTTGTGTTGCGTTGTCTTCTGCATTTTCTACAGCGCGACGAATGGCTGTGTCACCGCCGGCAATGATTCCGTTTACTAAATCGAAAGGAACTCCGAAAGTTGGCGGACATTCTGAGGCATCTACAACACCTAAACGTCCTGATGTTCCGGCTCCGATATAAAATATTCTTCCACCCAATTTTAGCCTGTTTACTACTTGAGCAACAAGGGCTTCAATTTGTGGTATTGCTTTTTCTACAGCGTGTGGAACGGTTTTGTCTTCGTTATTGATATTGGTAAGCAGTTCGTGAACGGACATTGTTTCTAAATGTTCGTATTTTGATGCTTGTTCTGTGGTTTTTGTAAAGGTCATTGTTTTTTAAGGTTCAGAGTTGCAAAGCCTCAAAGTTACAAAGTTTTTTTAAGGTTCTAAGTTATAAAAAGCTCAAAGTTGCAAAGCTTTAAAGCTTCAGATTTTAAGGCTTTTAATAACGAATTTTGTTTGATTCTGAGTGTTTTTTGCGTGAGGGATAGGAGCAGACTACCGAAGTAGTGCGGATAGCCCGACCGTATCGTTGTAAAAGGGCGTATAAGCGTAAAGTAAGTTTGCCCTTTTATAATGATATGGTCACGCCCTGATTATAGAAAGAATGCCAATAAAATTCCGAGTACGATCATCGAAACTTTGGCAACATTAAATTTGTGTCCTTCGCTGCTTTCAAAGATTATTGTCGATGAAATATGGAATAAAATACCGATTACAATGGCTGTAATTTCGGTGTAATAATCGTTTAAAATGGGTAGAAAGTCTGATGCAACTGTGCCTAGCGGTGTCATGATGGCAAAGGTAATCATAAAAGCAAAAATGGCTTTTTTGTTTAGGTTTGCATTGATGAAAAATGTCGTTAGAATTACGGCTATCGGCAGATGATGAATGGCAATTCCGATGGCTAAATCGTGGTGATGGCTTACGGGAAATCCTTCTAGAAATGCATGAATACAGAGACTTATAAATAGTAACCACGGTATTTGCGACATTTGTGCGTGTCCGTGTACGTGTCCATGTTCTGCGCCTTTGGAGAAAAATTCCAGAATGATCTGGAATAAAATCCCGACCATTATAAATAAACCAATTTTATGATTATGAGTTTCGTAAACTTCTGGTAAAAGGTGCATTACGGTTAATGATAATAGAAACGAACCGCTGAATGCCAACAATAATTTTAAATTGGTTTTGTTTTGTGGTTTTAAAAATAAAGCCACAATATATCCTAAAAGTACAGAGAATAAGGGTAATAGATAATTCATCGTTTGGGTTTAATCGTTGATTATTTAAATATCATGATTAATCGTTCGCTTTCGGTTTTATGAAACTTTTTTAGTTTATAATCTCCAAAAATATCTAGCAGAAAAATACCGGCTTCATCCATTAAATCCTGAAAATCTTTTAAAGTTAAGGCTTTTACTTTTTCTGTAAAATGATAGGTATTGCCTTGATCTTCAAAATCTATTTCTTTGAAAATATGTCCGTCTGCAAGATATCTTTTGATTTTAAAATCGATTCCGTCAACGGTTTTTACTTCTTCCGGAACTAAGGTTTCGATTACGTTATTTACGTTCATAAAATCGATAACGGCAAAACCGTATTCTGATAAACTTTCTTTTACAGCTTTTAGGGTTGTAAGATTGTCTTCGTCGTTTTCGAAATAGCCAAAACTGGTGAATAAATTAAAGATAGCATCAAATTTTTCTTCAAAAGGTTCGCGCATATCGTGCACTTTAAAATGCAGGGTTTCGTTACTGTTTTTGCTGGCTTCGGCAATGCTGTTTTCTGATAAATCGGCGCCAAGAACATCAAATCCTAATTGGTTTAAATAAATAGAATGACGTCCTTTTCCGCAGGCCAAATCCAGCACTTTTGCTTTTTCTGGCAGGTTGAGATAATGCGTAAGATTATCCATGAAGATTTGTGCTTCGCGGTAATTTCTATCTTTATAAAGAATGTGATAATAAGGCGTATCAAACCATGAAGTGTACCAGTTTTGATTGTTTGGTTCGTTATTTGGATTTGACGGTTTATGCGATTCAGACATTTATTCTATTTCAATTAATTCAAAGTACCGCAAATTTAGTGTATTTTTGCCGAAAAATAACTATTTCGTAGCGATACCTCATGAATCGTTGTGTGCAGGGTAAAGTTTTTATTGCAGATTTACTTTTGGTTGAAATCTGTTTTAATTCAAATATAAAGATGGAAGAAAATTTTAGAATGATTGCCAAATGTTTTTTTGGCTTTGAAGAGATATTAGAGAATGAATTGCGTGCGCTTGGTGCTCAGGATGTGGAGAAAGGGGTAAGAATGGTGAGTTTTAAGGGTGATAAAGGTTTTATGTATAAAGCTAATTTATCGTTGCGTACTGCGCTTAAAGTCCTGAAACCTATTTATTCTTTTAGAGCTAATAATGAGCAGGCTTTGTATAAAGGCATTTCTGGTGTAAACTGGTCTAAACTTTTAAACTCAAATCAGACTTTTGTGATTGATGCTACGGTGCATTCTACTTATTTTAACCATTCTGAGTTTGTTTCTCAAAAGTGTAAAGATGCTATTGTAGATCAGTTTAGAGAGAGAACTGGGCAACGCCCAAGTATTGATAAAGCTTTTCCTGATTTACGTATTAATGTACATATTGATAAAGATCAAGTTTCTGTTGCTTTGGATACTTCTGGAAATTCACTGCATCAGCGTGGATACAGAACCGCTACTAATATTGCGCCTATAAATGAGGTTTTAGCAGCTGGTATTTTATTATTATCAGGTTGGGAAGGGCAGAGCCATTTCTTAGATCCAATGTGTGGTTCTGGAACTTTTTTGGCCGAAGCTGCAATGATTGCCTGCAATATTCCGGCAAATATAAACCGTAAGGAATTTGCTTTTGAAAAATGGAAAGACTGGGACAACGATTTGTTTGATCAGATTGTAAACAGTTTGATGAAAAAGACAAAAGAATTTCATTATACTATTAAAGGTTTTGATAAAGCGCCAAGTGCGGTAAATAAAGCTAAGGATAATATTAGAAATGCCAATTTAGAGGATTACGTTACGGTTTCTGAAAATAACTTTTTTGATTCTGAAAAAGCGGTTGAAGGAAAACTACACATGGTTTTTAACCCTCCTTATGATGAACGTTTGGATATTCATATGGAAGAGTTCTACAAAAATATTGGTGATACTTTAAAGAAAAGCTATCCGGGAACAAACGCATGGTTTATCACAGCAAATCTTGAAGCTTTGAAATTTGTGGGATTAAAACCTTCAAGAAAAATCAAACTTTTTAATGCAAGTTTAGAAGCGCGTTTGGTAAAATACGAAATGTACGAAGGAAGTAAGAGAACGAAGTTTCAAGTCTAAGTTACTAAGTTACTAAGATGCTAAGGTTCTGAGGTGCTAAGTTTCTGAATTTATAACTAAATAAGTATAAAGTTAATATTTAAAATAATTAAGGTCAAGTTTGCTAAATTATCAAGATTAAAATCTTAGAACCTTAGCATCTCATGACCTTAGAAGCTTAAAAAAAAATGACAAAACTACAATTACGAGGTTTTTTATATCAATTAGGATGCTTTGCGATATTATTTATCCTAGGCAGATATTTAGTTGCTAGATATACCGAATTAACGGGCCTTTGGGTTCCGATGACTGCTTTTATCGTGGCAACTTTGATTGCACCTAAATTTCAGGCTGTTAAAACCAAAGACGGCGAGAAGCTTTTTATGAAATGGATTTTTGTAAAAGGAATTAGGGAGATAGGTTCGTAAGAAGGCTCTGAGGTTTTAAGTTACTAAGATACTAAGCTTTTTTTTAGGGCTAATTAAAAGTAAAAGCCACAAATTCATGAATCATTTAATTCTTGAATTTGTGGCTTATTTTATTATTGAGCTAGAAACCTTAGCACCTTAGAATCTTAGTCTCTTAGTCTCTTATAACCTTAGATCACTTTTTCGGTGCAGCTTTTTTAGGCGTTTCCGGAATAATGACTTTTCTTTTGAAAATCGGAATAAAATACGAAACGGTATAGTTGAAACCTACGCCAAAATTTCCGTCGTAAGTTCTGTTGAAACCTGGAATATACAAGTTATCAAAACCACTTGGTTTTTGGTTCATTACTAATAATTTTAGCTGTACACCAAAACCAACAAAAAGATTATTGAAAACTTCTGCTTTTAGTCCCATTGCTACTTCAAGCCATCCCGCTGTAAGTCCGTTATATTTTGTTCCGTCTATAATTGTAGATTGTTCTCCCCAATATGGGTTCGGATTATAGATTTTATAGCTGTTTAACTGCTGACTGAAAGTACTAAAACCTCCACGTAAACCAATTGTAATAAGGTTTTCCATGTCAAGCCAGTTTTGGTAAAAGTTATAATCAAAACCTCCTTTTATATAAGTTCCGGTTGCAGACGAGTTTAATCTGTCATCATCTGTGGTTTTATCTTCAAAACCAAGTTCTGCAGCCAGATAATATTTTTTCGTTAAACGAAAATCACCTACAATTTCGATTCCTTTATAATCTTTATCATAAAATCCTCGGGTTAATTTGTATAAATCGACACCTACTCGCAAACCGTAACGATCTGTTTTTACAGTATCATTTTTTACGTCATTAATAACTGGTTTAGCAGTTTTGGCAGCATCAGTTTTTGGCTTCTCCTGAACAATTTTCTTTGTTGGTGTTGGTAGTGTATCTTGTGCCTGAACTAATAACACTGAAAACAATAAACAAAAACTAAAAAAGTATTTCAATGTGTGTTTCATTTTCTGTTTCAATGTTAGGGGTTATTACATTAATCTGCTTCATCCAGATGATACCGTCAGGATCTGGTTCTACAACAAATGGGTGAGTGCCAGGTAACGGGAGCGTTGCTTCTGGCAATAATTCAAAAGTTGTTTTAAAACCACATGCTCTGGAAACATATACTTGTTTAGTCTTGTAATTAAAGGTTAAAACATCTGTATTTGTTCCCGTTGTGTTACCAAAATTATAGATAAAACTGTAAGTAACGGTTCCTGTATCATCGGTTTTTAACGGAATTAAAATCTTGCTGCCGTTAGCCAGATATTTTGTATTGTCTACTGCACTTGTGTTAAAAATAATTCCTTCTGGCTGACCTTCGCCAATTACTTTTAAATTCTGAACATTTTTTGGTAGAGTCGGGCTTGCGCTATTTAAAAACGAAATCACTAATCGCGGAGTGGTTGGCGTGCCTGCATCACAAATATCATCTTTCTCGCAGCTGGATAAGCCAAAAGTTAAGACTAAAAAGAAAGAAATTATTTTTTTCATTTATTATTTGATGTTATCGAAGTTCTAAAAGTACAACATTTTCAACATGATGCGTCTGCGGAAACATATCAACTGGTCGCACGCGTGTTACTTTGTATTTTTCATCCATTAAAGCCAAATCACGTGCTTGCGTTGCCGAGTTACAGCTTACGTAAACTACTTTTTGTGGAGCAATTTTCATAATTTGTTCTATAACATCTTTGTGCATTCCGTCGCGGGGCGGGTCAGTTATAATAACATCCGGTTTGCCGTGGCGGGCAATAAAAGCTTCGTTAAAGACAACTTTCATGTCTCCAACAAAAAACTCACAATTCGTAATATTATTGCGTTCTGCATTGGCTTTGGCATCCAAAATTGCTTCTGGAACACTTTCTACACCAATTACTTTTCCGGCTTTTTTAGAAACGAATTGAGCAATTGTTCCTGTTCCTGTGTATAAATCGTAAACGGTTTCGTTTCCGGTAAGTCCGGCAAAATCACGGGTTATTTTGTATAATTCATACGCTTGGTCAGAATTGGTCTGGTAAAAAGATTTTGCATTGATGCTAAATTTTAAACCTTCCATTTCTTCTAAAATATAATCTCTACCTTTATATAGTATGATATTTTGATCGTAGATAGTGTCGTTTGGTTTTCCGTTTACAACATATTGTAATGAAGTAATCTGTGGAAATTTTTCGTATAAATGATCCAGAATTAATTCTCTGTTCTTTTTATCTTCTTCAAAAAACTGAATTAAAACCATGATTTCTCCCGTAGAAACAGTACGAATCATTACAGTACGTAATAATCCTGAATGTTCTCTAGGATTGAAAAATGCTAAATTATGTTCGTTAGCAAAAGTCCTGATCTCATTACGAATTGCATTTGAAGGATCTTCCTGCAAATGACATTTTGAAATGTCCAGAATTTTATCCCACATTTTCGGAATATGAAATCCTAAAGCATTTCTGTTGCCTAAATCTTCTGTACTGTCAATTTCTTTTTCTGTTAACCAACGGCTGTTAGAAAACGAAAATTCCATTTTATTTCTGTAAAAAAACTGTTTGTCTGAACCTAAAATAGTTTCAAATTCCGGAAGTTCGATTTTTCCAATACGCTGTAAATGATTTTTTACTTCGTTTTGTTTGTAATACAACTGCTGGCTGTACTTCATATTTTGCCATTTGCAACCTCCGCAAACTCCAAAATGCTCACAGATTGGATCTATACGATGCTCTGATAATTCATGAAATTTTACTGCTTTTCCTTCATAATAAGCTTTTCTTTTTTTGAAGGTTTGTATGTCAATAACATCGCCAGGAACGACGTTCGGTATAAAGATTACTTTTCCGTCAGGAGCTTTTGCTACTGATACTCCTTTGGCTCCTGCATCAAGAACCTGAATTTGATGAAAGACAATTTTGTCTGTATTTTTTCTTCCCATAGCGCAAAAATAATGCTTTGAAAACTTTTACAAATTTAAATTTGAAAATATTTTAGAAATTCTTTAAAATAATAGTTTAATTAACTTTAAAAGTTAACTTTGTTTATGTAATATGCCCAAAAATTACATTCTAACTTACTATTATTGCCGACTTTTTATGCAGTTGTATCACAATTTATCACAAATTAGCTTTCTGAAAAATAGTTATGCATTCAAATTTCTTTTTGTTGCATTTGTTGGTATACACATTCCCTTAATCGGAATTTTATTTTTTGTACTCTATTTTAGACACGATATTTCACCAGCTTCTATTTTGGTTTTTTCTTTAGGAATGACATTGCTGGCAACGTTAATCACGCTTTTGGTTTTAAACCGACTAATAAAACCTATTGCAATTGCTTCTAAAGCATTAAACGATTATCGAAATTCCAGAAAATTATCGTTATTGCCAACAGAATATACAGATGAGGCCGGTTTACTGCTTTGTAATATTCAGGAATCAATTTATGAAGCTGAAAGTTTTATCAACGAAAAGCAGGACTTGATTTATATGCTTTCTCATGATTTAAAAAATTTTGCCGGAAATCCGCAAGGTTTGGCGAAATTAATTATAAGTGAAAATCCATCAGAATCGGTAACGAGTCTGGCTGAATTAATCTGCGAATCGACCAATTTGCAATTTAGGTACATCGAAAATTTTATTAAATTATTAAACGAACAAGACCGGGTTGTAAAATCAAACCATGAAGCCAAGTCTATTTTGTTTCCTAATATTCTGCCTTTTATTAATGAACAGGTTGAACAGCGTTTGCTGGATAAAAATATAAAGCTGAGTTTAAGCTTGGAACTTGTTGAGACTAAACTTCGTATTGATGAAGGTTTACTGATACAGGTCATCGTAAATTTAATTAGCAACGCGGTTAAGTTTTCTTATTTTGACAGTGAAATTAAAGTGAGAATCTATAGCGAAAATTCTACTTTTATAGTTTCTGTTGTTGATACCGGAATTGGTTTTGATAAAAATCAAATTGACGAATTGTTTAAGAAATTCACCAAAATGAGCCGTTTAGGAACCGCAAACGAATCTTCTACAGGAATCGGATTATATCTTTGTAAAAAAATTATCGAAAGAAATCAAGGCCGACTAAGTGCTGTAAGTGATGGTAAAAACAAAGGCGCTGAGTTTAGAATTGAATTTGATATTTAATTTAGGCTAATATCCGCCAGGATTAAATACCAATTTTGGTTTTCCGTCAACACATTCAACACCAGTAGGAGGAGGACTCCATTGGCAGACATCATTAAAAATCTCCCATTTAGTATAATAATCTCCAAGTGCTTTACTGTAAGCTTCAATCTTTTTTTGGAGGATATTTAAATCTATCTTTTTTGCATACGGAATATATCCTTTACTTGGACCGCATGCATCATGTTGTGCTTGTATAATTCCCCATTCTGTAGAATTAGTACATGGCAGAGTATTAGCTTGCGAATAAACGATAATATCATCGTACATCTTTTCTAATTTCGCAACATCTTCTTCTATCGTACTTTCTTTGTCGTCATTATTACAAGATGCAAATGCGAAACAAAATACAATTAATATAAAACTTAATTTTTTCATGGTTAGTGAATGGTTGGTTAGTTTTATATAAGATGGAAGAATGTTGAAATGGTTGCGTGAAAAAGCTTCTAAGTTTCTAAGGTTCTGAGCTGCTAAGAATTAAAAACTTAGAAACTCAGAACCTTAGAACCTTAGAGTCTTAGAACCTTATTTTACCATCTCTGATGTACAGACGGCTTAATATATTCTTCGTAGATTTTATTCATTGCTGTAATTTTCTCTGGAGATAATTTTGGTAAACCATACAGCGATAAGTTAGACATTACATGGCTTTCTTTTGAAGCTCCGGGAATAATACAGCTGATATCCTTAAAACTCAAAATCCATTGTAGGGCGATTGGAGCAAGATTTTCTGTTTCTGGAAATAAAGCTTTTAAAGCGCTGACAGCTTTTAAACCCAATTCGTAATCAATACCAGAAAAAGTTTCACCTTTATCAAACGCGTCTCCGTTACGATTAAAATTACGATGATCCTGAGGATCAAATGTCGTTTTGGTATCAAATTTACCCGTTAAAAGTCCGCTTGCCAAAGGAACTCTCGCAATAATACCGATATCTTTTTTTCTGGCTTCTGAGAAAAATAACTCTGAAGGACGCTGACGGAATAAATTAAAAATAATCTGAACGGTAGTTACATTCGAATATTCGATTGCTTTTAAAGCTTCTTCTACTTTTTCGACACTAACGCCTAAATTTAATATTTTCCCCTGATCTTTTAAACGATCAAAAAGTTCGAAGATTTCAGAACGATAAAAGACTTCGGTAGGAGGACAGTGCAACTGAATTAAATCAATGGTTTCTAATCCCATTCTCTTTAAACTGTCTTCAACAAATTTCTGAAGTACTTTTGGCTGATAACCTTCGCTTACATGCGGATTAATATGACGACCGCATTTCGTAGCAACATAAATGCGCTCAGATCTGGAACGAATAACTCTTCCAACAGCAGTTTCGCTTAGTCCGTTTTCGTAAACATCTGCAGTATCAATAAAATTTACGCCATTATCAATAGCAGTATTCAAAAGTTCATCTGCCGATTTATTATCAAAAGCAGATCCCCATTTTCCCCCAACCTGCCAAGTGCCAAGTGAGATTTCGGATATATTAAAGTTTGTTTTTCCTAGTTTTCTGTATAGCATTTTTTTTAAGTTTCTAAGTTTATAAGCTTCTGAGCTTCTAAGTTTTTCTAAGTTTCTAAAAAAGCTTAGCGCCTTAGAGGCTTAGTCGCTTAGCATCTTTGTTAATCAAATAAATCCGAAGACAAATATCGATCACCGCGATCGCAGATTACGGCTACAATGACTCCCGATTCTAATTTTTCTGCAATTTTTAAAGCTACGGCAACAGAGCCACCGCTGCTCATTCCGGCAAAAACACCTTCTTCCAACGCTAGTCTTTTTGTCATAATGCGCGCTTCTTCTTCGCTTACATCAACAACAGTATCCACTTTCGAAGCATCAAAAATTTTAGGTAAATATTCTTGTGGCCATTTTCGAATTCCCGGAATCTGAGATCCGTCGCTTGGCTGTGCGCCAACAATCTCAATGGCTGGATTTTTTTCTTTTAAATAAGTCGAAGTTCCAATAATAGTTCCCGTAGTCCCCATTGCCGAAACAAAGTGCGTAACCGTTCCATCAGTATCATTCCAGATTTCAGGGCCGGTCGTTTTATAATGCGCTTTCCAGTTATCATCATTTGCAAATTGATTCAGCATGATATAACCGCCTTCTGCCACTTTTCTGTCGGCATAATCCCTAGAACCAATAATTCCTTCGCTGGCAGGCGTTAAAATCACTGTAGCACCATAAGCACGCATTGTTTGTGTGCGTTCTTTTGTCGAATCTTCAGGTAAAACTAATTCTATTTCGATTTGAAACAACTGCGCAATCATTGCCAGAGCAATTCCGGTATTGCCGCTTGTAGCTTCAATTAATTTATCGCCTTTTTTAATTTCGCCTCTTTCCAAAGCCGAAGCAATCATATTGTAAGCCGCTCTGTCTTTTACACTTCCGCCAGGATTATTTCCTTCGAGTTTTAGCAAAAGTTTTACGTTTTTATTTTTAACCAAATTGACAGTTTCCATCAATGGAGTATTTCCAATTAGGTTTAGCAATTTATGTGAATTCATATTATTTTTTTTCTTTTATTTTAACTTCTGTAGTAGTGGTATTCAGAACAATAGAATCTTCGGGAATAGATTTTGTTACCCATGAGTTTCCGCCAATAACACTATTTTTTCCAATAATAGTGCCTCCGCCCAAAATAGTAGCATTCGCATAAATGCAGACATTGGCCTCAACAGTTGGATGTCTTTTGGCATTTTTCATGTCTTTGCTAACGCTCAAGGCGCCCAAAGTAACACCTTGGTAAATTTTTACGTGTTTTTTGATAACACTTGTTTCCCCGATTACAATTCCGGTAGCGTGATCAATAAAAAACGGGGAAGCAATATCGGCACCTGCGTGAATGTCTGTTCCTGTAATTCTATGCGCATATTCGCTCATTAATCTCGAAAAAAGCAATAAATCAAGATGATATAATTCGTGGCTTAAACGGTAAATAGCAATGGCAAAAAAGCCCGGATAACCTAAATAAACTTCATCGATACTGTTTGATGCAGGATCGTTTTCCAGAATATATTCAGCATCCTGATTTAGTTTTTCTAAAACCACAGGTAATTTTTCCAGAAACCTGTCCCAGATAGAGCCGCATAAATTCTCTGGTTTTTTGCACGCTAAAACAGCAATTTCTTTAAAGCGTATTTCAAGTTCGTCAATGCTTTCGTCCAATGCAGCATTCGAATCAAAAAGCGTATAAAAAAGCTTCTCTGTAAAGTCTTCTGTTTTGGTTTTAATGCCGTAATTTATGTTTGAATGGCTTTTTAGCGCTTTGATGTTTTGTATGATAGTGTCTTTTGTCACAATGGTAAAATGAATGAATAATTTTGAAACGTTAAAAGTAAGGTGTTTTTTGTAAATAAGAACATCAATTAACTAAAGAAATTTTGTTTTGAGAATCGTATTTGTGATAAATAAAAGAAATAGAAAGGATAATATTTTATATGATTCTTAAGAAGTTAAATGCGTAAATTAGCCGGTAAAATTTATCAAAATGAAAAACAATCCGACTTTTAAAAGTGCAATTTCAGATCTTTCTTTTCCTGAAAGTGAGAAAATTTGTGGAAATTCTATACACGATCCTATTTTGGGATTAATTGTAAAAGATTTTCCATCTTTTTGCGATGAAGACTGTATTGGCGTGCAAGAACTGAATGTGTACCGCCAAAAGTACATCTCAAACTATTTATCTACAGAAATTGGAGCACTTTCTGATCTCGAAAAAAATGTTATTTCATCATTAAAAGAAGATAAATCGATTGTAAGCAGTGTTGAAGATGAAGAAGAAACCAGAAATTTTGGTCAAAAAATAGCCGATAAAGTTGCTGATTTTGGAGGAAGCTGGACGTTTATTATCTCGTTTTTACTTTTTATTATTATTTGGATTGGTTCGAATGTCTGGATATTAATCGATAAAGGTTTTGATCCGTATCCTTTTATTTTACTGAATTTAATTCTGTCGTGTATTGCCGCGCTGCAAGCTCCCGTGATTATGATGAGCCAGAATCGTCAGGAAGAAAAAGACCGTACCCGTGCCAAAAAAGATTATATGATCAACCTAAAATCTGAATTAGAAATCAGAATGATTCATGATAAAATTGATCATTTGATTATGCACCAGCAGCAAGAATTAATCGAAATTCAGAAAGTTCAAATTGAGATGATGAACGATATTCTGGATCAGATTAAAAAATAATTTTTCTTACAAAAACATCAAAAATAAAAATGTTTGTAGTAATAACCGCCAATCATAAAAACGATATTTAGAAGCGCCGATTTCCAAATTATTTTTTGATAGTTTTTTGATTTATCCATAAAATGTAAAGCAGCTAAACCGAAAAAAAGCAGGGTAGTAAAAACAGCCGGATACATTTTAAAAGATGCTGAAAAATCACCCTGAAAAAGTAGGAGTAAAGAACGCTGAAAACCGCAGCCTAAACACTCTATTCCGAAGAGCTTTTTGAAGAGGCAGGGAATCATGTATTTCTCTAAATTCATGGGGATTATTTTTTGCAATTTTACGAAAAAATATTTAGCTAATACAGTTAGAGGTAAGTACTGGTATTTTAAAGTTTCTTACTTTTGAAATCTTAAGGACTTAAAAAATGAAAACGTTTAAAATTATAATCATGATACTTGCTATTTCGGTAGCACTTTATGAGCAGGTATCCGTAGAAAAAAACATTTACATTACAGTAATTGCAATTGTAGTTTTTATGTTAGGAATGATGCAGCTGAGTGCAAAAACGCCAAGTAAAAATCAAGATAAAGAAGAGCAGGATGTTGACTAAAGGAGATAAGGTTTCTGTCTTAGACGAAGCCATTAACGGAACGGTAGTTTCGGTAAAAAATAATGAGGTTTTGGTAGAAACTACGGATGGATTTACGATGACATTTTTTGTCAACGAATTACTTAAGATTCAAGATTCCAGTAATTTAATGAATTCTATTAAAAGAATTGATTTAGATAAAATTACAGAAGAGAAAACAGAGCCAAAACCGAGAAGTTTTGTGAAAGAACGCAAGGATAAACGTGAAATTTCGGCTCCGGAATTTGATTTACATATTGAAAAACTGGTTCCAAACAAACGCGGCATGTCTAATTATGATATTTTGACTTTACAGACAGAAACAGCAAAAAGACATATCGAATTTGCGATTAGAAATCGCATCCCGAAAATCGTTTTTATTCACGGAGTCGGAGAAGGAATTTTAAAAGCCGAACTTGATTTTTTATTGGGCCGTTATGACGGGATTGATTTTCACGACGCCAATTATCAAAAATATGGCTTGGGAGCAACCGAAGTTTATTTTAGACAAAACAATAAATAAGTTATTTTTCGGAAGGTAAAAAAGCTCATTTTAAAGTATAAAAAAACGTCCGTTTTTCTAGCTGATTTAATCCTGAAATCAGTGTCGAAAAACGGACGTTTTTTTGTAAGAATATTTTATTTGCGTTTAAATTCTTTGCGGTAACTTTTATGGCGTAGCTAATGTTGTCAGTGTACCCAAAACAAAGCTTGTTCCTAATTTAAATGTACTATGGTTTTTTCCCATAATAACATTTTTAAGCACAATTTTATGTGTATAAATATTAGCGGCAGATTCTGTTGTAACTTCTATAATCCCACTTACATTTGGCACAGCAATTTGTCCGCTCCACTCTTGATCAATAGCCGGAGTTACAGGAGGAGTTGAATTGCAAAAATAGCTATCGGTAAGCGTACCTGTATCAAGTGCTGTAGTACGATAAAATACTTTGTTATTTGTAGCAGAAATTAAAGCTGTTCTTGGTTTACCTGGTTCTGTAGCTTGGTTTACGATTAGATTGCTGCTGATATTTTCAATAGAAATATAAAAAGAATTATTATAGTTATAAACCTGTTTAATATCTGAAGCTTTTGAATTAATTGGACACATATTAACAGTCGTAGATCTAAAAATCAAAGAAGCCGGAATTTTAGTTGTAGTAGAATAAGTTCCAAACTTATAAAGAATATTAGTTTGTGGTATTGATGATGAGGATTTTGCAAATGTTATATTGGTAAATTCAATATTATTGCTGTAGCCTGTAATCACGCTGCTTCCATCTGTGTCATTGGTTGTTGTTAGCGCTGCCGATGTAATATTGATTTTTCCATTTGTTGCCAGCCATTCCTCGGTAACTTTAGGTGTACTTGGCGGTATAGTGCTACAGATATTATTTGTGACTACTGCACCGTCATAAGCTCTGTAAACTACTCTAAAGGTGCTATTATTAATATCACGGGTGTAAATTGTATCATCTTCTATAAGACCACCTATTTTTGGCATTTGAAGCATAAGAGCTTCCTGTGGTTTAAGTTTATAGATCAAGGTATTTTCAGAAGTTGTTGTAGGACAGCTTTGAGATTCTAGTATATCTTCAAAATTGATTGTGTCTACCATTAAATCACCATCGTCACAACCGTTTAGTAAAAGCGCAAATAACAAAAGGCTTGCATATTTTTTCATCGTAATTTTATTTGGGTCAAAAATAGTGAAAAATTTGGCAAATGATATTTAAGATTTCACAATTGATATTTCTTAACTTTGCAACAATGAAAAAAGTATACCTCGATAACGCTTCTACAACTGCCATGCGTCCTGAAGTTATCCAAGAGATGACCAAAGTTATGGCAGAAGATTTTGGAAATCCGTCTTCTACTCATAGTTTTGGCAGAAACGGAAAAACGATTTTAGAACTTTCCAGAAAAAGTATTGCCAAACATTTAAACTGCACTGCACAAGAAATTATTTTTACTTCTGGCGGTACAGAAGCCGATAATTGGATTCTTCGCTCTGCCGTAGAAGATCTCAAAGTCGAACGTATCATTACTTCAAAAATAGAACATCACGCCGTTTTATATACCTCACTTGCGTTGCAGTCCGATTATAATATCCAGGTTGATTATGTCAATATCAATCCTGATGGAACGATCGATTTAACACATTTGTCTAATCTGCTGTCTGATGAAAAAAAGACAATCGTGAGTTTAATGCACGTAAACAACGAAACAGGAACGGTATTAGATTTAGAACGAGTAACAACCATTTGCAGGCAATATGGCGTCTTATTTCATTCTGATACGGTGCAATCTGTGGGTAAAACAGAAATTGATCTGCAAAAGACTCCTGTTGACTTCATAGTAGCAAGTGCACATAAGTTTCACGGGCCAAAAGGTGTAGGTTTTGCTTTTGTTCGAAAAAATACAGGATTACAACCTTTAATTTTTGGAGGAGAACAAGAAAAAGGGCTTCGCGCCGGAACCGAAGCGGTACATCAAATTGCCGGAATGGCAAAAGCGTTGTCTCTGTCTTACGAAAATTTAGACGAGGAAAGAAAATACATTTCCGATTTAAAAATATACTTAATCGAACAGCTCGAAATTCATTTTCCGAACTTTAGAATCAATGGAAAAAAAGAAGATTTTTATAATATCATCAATATTATTCTGCCTTTTTCCTCCGAAAAAACTTCTATGCTTTTGTTTAGTTTAGATATGAAAGGAATTGCGGTTTCCAGAGGAAGCGCCTGCCAATCAGGAAGCATAAAACCTTCGCACGTTTTAAAAGAAATGCTTTCAGAAGAAGATTTAAAATTACCAAACCTGAGAATTTCATTCAGCCATTACAATACAAAAGAAGATATTGATTGGTTGATAGAGAGTTTGAAAACTGTCTAAGGTTCTGAGAAACTAAGCTTCTAAGGTGCTAAGTTTCTAAAGCTTAATGACAAAGGTTTTCAATCTAAAATCTAAACTCTGAAATCTAAAATTACTTACGTATTACGCGTACCTGCGAATCATTCGTTAATTTGATAATTGTCGATGGTTTTCCGGCAACTTTATCCTGATTTAATTTTACTACGTAATCAACTCCTTTTACGATTTCTGGATTAATGTCTTTGAAAGCAATTGGAGTAGGTTGTCCTGAAATATTTGCAGAAGTAGAAACCAATGGCTTTTTCATTCTTTCCATTAATTTAAAACAAAAAGGCTCTTTAACCAATCGTATTCCAAGAGAGTTATCCGTAGCAATAATATTTTTAGCGACATTTCTTGGTTCGTCCAGAATTAAAGTAGTTGGTTTTTCAGATAAATCTAAAATCTGCCAAGCCACTTCGGGAATATTTTTGAAGACATTGTACATCATCTTTTCGCCATTCATCAATACAATCATACTCTGCGTTTCGGCACGTTGTTTTAGTTTGTATATTTTAGCAACCGCTTCAGCATTTGTGGCATCGCATCCAATTCCCCAAACCGTATCTGTTGGGTAAAGAATAATTCCTCCTTCTTTAATGACTTCGTATGCGTTTATGATTTCTTGATTTATATCTCCCATAATTTAATTCTTTTTTAACGGCAAAGAAGTGCCAAAGATACAATAAACTCCATAATTATGCCATATTATAGAGTGTCAAAAAGGTAATTTTATGAAGGTGTTTTAAACATAAATAGAATATTCATCAAGCAATTTTTAATCTGTAAACAAGTTTTATTGCTTGTAATGTATAGTTTTAAAATTTAGTTCATAATAATTCAGTTTTTCATAATTATAAGATTATTTTTGTTCCTTTCAAGTTTTGCAGCTAAAATTGAATTGTTTTAAAGGCAGCTTTTTAAAACCCATAAAAAACAAAATATCACTATAGAAAATGAAAGATTCGGTAAAAATTGTAATTCCAATTTATAAAGATCATTTTGGAGAACTTGAAGAAAAATCCTTTTTGCAATGTGTAAAATTATTAGGTGAATTTGATATTGTTTTAGTGCAGCCAGAAGGTTTAGACAATTCTTATATCACTAAAAATTATCCCCAAATAGAAGTAAAAAGCTTTCCTAAACACTATTTTAAAAACATAGAAGGATATAATGAGTTATTGCTTTCGAGTTCATTTTACGAAGCTTTTTTAGATGTTGAGTACATGCTGATTTATCAGTTGGATGCTTTTGTTTTTAAAAATGATTTGAAAGAATGGTGTCAAAAAGGATACGATTATATCGGCGCGCCATGGATTGCAACTCCAGTTGATACTTTTGGAAAGAAAGTATTGAATGCCGTTATTAAAAACTTCAAATCAAAAAAGAAAAAGATTAGAGAACAGATTTTTTATAAAGTTGGGAATGGTGGTTTTTCACTTCGTAAAGTGGCTTCGCATTATGCCATTGCAAAAGAGAAAAGTGAGTTTATTACAGACTTTTTAAAGGCAGATAAAAAGGAAATTTATTTTATGGAAGATGTGTTTTGGTCGCTGAAAGCCCCAGAATTTAATACTGATTTTAAAATCCCGGATTATAAAGAAGGTGTAGCTTTTGCTATTGACCGCAAGCCAGAAATAGCTTTAAAAATTAATAATAATCAATTGCCTTTTGGATGCCACGGAATAAATAAACCGAAAGTGATTGATTTTTGGAAACCCATATTAGAAAAATATTAAAGTATAAATTAAATGATCAAAAAAATTAAGTTTTCTAAAGGATTCAACGATACAAAAGAAGTTTTCTTTTTTATAGAAGAATTCAATTCTTCATTGGGTGAACTTTTTGGAAATGGAGATCGCAATAAAATAAAATTGTTTGATTTGAATGGTAAAACAATCAATATCAAATCGTTTAAAATTCCGAATTTAATAAACAAAATTGCTTACAAATACTTTAGAAAATCTAAAGCAAGACGTTCGTTTGAGTATGCAACAATTTTATTAGAAAGAGGTATCGGAACACCGCAACCAATTGCTTTTCTGGAAAATTTTAACTGGCTTGGGCTTAGAGACAGTTATTATGCCAGCGAACATTTGGTTACAGAATTGACTTATAGAGAATTGGTAGAAATTCCAGATTATCCAGATCATGATAATATCTTAAGACAGTTTACCAGATTTAGTTTTGATCTTCATGAACAAGGAATTGAATTTTTGGACCATTCGCCAGGAAATACTTTGATTAAAAAAGAATTAGACGGTAAGTATAGTTTTTATCTGGTAGATTTAAACAGAATGGAATTTCACGAATCGATGACTTTTGAAATGCGTATGAAAAACTTATGCCGTTTAACTCCGGTAAAAGAAATGGTTGCTGTAATGGCAAACGAATATGCAAAACTATACACAGTAGAATCGGAGCAAAGAATATTTGATATTTTATGGAAGTTTACTTCAGATTTTCAGGAGCAATTTCATAGAAAAAAACGCCTGAAAAAGAAACTTAAATTCTGGAAGAAGTAAGCCTGCGAAGTTCTTTATATCGAATAAAGATGCTGTACGCATTTAAATAGCAGATAATAATTCCCTTAATTCCGTCTAAAAAACCAAGACGAATTAAAAAGCGGTACAGAAAACTATATAAAGGATGAAAAGCCATCAGTAAAAAAGATGATTTTTGTCCTTTTTTTTGTTTTTCCTGCGCTTTCAAGATGCCATAATTTTTCATCTTAAGTTTATAATCAGCATAATCAGCGTAGGAATAATGAATCAATTTATGTTTTAAAACTGCAATAGTTCCGTCAACATTTAATTTTTCATGCACAAAACGTTCTTCGGCATATCTGCATTTTGATTTATTAAAAAGCCTGAAAATTTTATCCGTCTGCCAGCCGCTAAAATTTAATTTTACATTCTTAAACATAAAAATTCTGTAAATCAAATAAGCACTTGCAGGATTTGAATCGTTTATTTTAGACAAAATTTCGCTTTTTAAATCTGGAGTCAGCCTTTCGTCAGCATCCAAAAATAAAATCCACGAATACTTTGCCTGATCTAAAGCAAAATTTCGCTGAGAAGTATAATTAACAAATTTGTTCTGGATTAGTTTTACATTCTGAAAACCCTCAATAATACTTACAGTTTTGTCATTGCTAAAAGAATCTACAACAATTATTTCATCAGCAAAATCTAAATCTTCTAGTAACGATTGTATATGAAGTTCCTCATTTAATGTAATAATTAAAACAGATAGTTTTTGCTTTTCTTTATTCATTAAGATATTTTTTACCTCACTCAATTTTTATATTCCTGAAAATAAGCGTCTAGTTTTTCCAGCATCAATGATAACGGATATTCATCATAATACATAAAAGTCTTATCTTTTATCTGTTGTTCTGTAAACTGCTCGTATATTTCAGGTTTTAAATCCTTAAGGTGAATAGAAGTGTGTTTGGCTTCATTCTCAAATATCTGCCATGTTTCTTTTCTTACAGAAGGCGTGAAAATAGAGAAAGTAGGTATGTCAAGTGCTTTTGCCATATTTACAGCGCCACCTTCGTTTCCAATCAGCATTTCGCATTGCGAAAGAAGCGCAAGAAAAGATCTCAATTCCGTACAATATAAATCAAAAACAATATTCTTTTTCGTTTCTTCAGAGCAATAATTATATACTTCTAAAGCCAGTTCTTTTTGATCTGGAATATAATTGAAGATAATAGTTGCGTTGGTTTTAGCGACTGTAAAATCAATAATTTGGGCCATTTTTTCGAGCGGATAAGTTTTGTAAACCTCGCTTCCTAAAATTCCAAACATAATCAAAGGCTTTTCAGCAGTATTGATATTGTTGCTTTTCAAAAGATTTTTAGCCGATGTAATTTCAGCATCTGTCAAAAATACTTTAGGTTTTACATCCAATATTTTTTCCGGAATAAAAGGTTTAAGCAATAACAATCTGTTTTCAATCGCTAAACCATGCTCCGATTTTACGGCATCAAAACGTTCGTAACTATAATTGTAGAAAAATTTTGAATACCATTTATGATAAGAAACACGGTACTTTGCGCCAGAAAACAACGTAATTAAATTGGTTTCTAATTTGCAGTAAACATCAATTACAGCATCGTATTTTTTTCTTCTAATCTGAAAAATAAACTTAAATAAAGACGGAATCGATTTTCTAACTTTATTAGATAAAGGAATTATATTGTCAATATTAGGATTTCCTATCAAAACATCTATAGAATTAGGATAACACATGTAATCTATAGTAGATTCTGGGTATTTTGCTTTTAGATTATTACAAAGAATAGTACTTGTTAATACGTCACCGATTCTTTTTTGCTGAATAATTAATATTTTCATTGAGTATAAATTCGCTTTAGACGGCTAAATTACAAACTATTTTAAGAAGTGTACAATCTAAACTAAATTTAAAAGTTATATTTTTGTGTATAATCAAATTTCCTCCCCAATGAAAATTAGTGGTTTAGTAATTACGTTCAATGAAGAAAAAAATATTGGTAAATGTATCGATGCTTTACAAAAAGTATGTGACGAAGTCATTATCGTTGATTCGTTTAGTAAAGATCGAACAGTTCAAATTGCCAAAGAAAAAGGCGCTGTTGTTGTCGAACAATCTTTTTTAGGAGATGGCCCGCAACGCACACACGGCTTGCCATTTTGTAAAAACGACTGGATTTTAAATCTTGACGCAGATGAATTTCTTGATGCAGATGCAACAGAATTTATTTTAAAAGAAAAGTATCTTAATGGTAATTATGATGCTTTTAGTTTTAGAGTTAAAAACTTTCTTGCCGATAAATTAATCGATTTTTCGGGCTGGTATCCAGATCATAAAGTTCGTTTTTTCAATAAAAAAACAGCACATCCGTCTGATTCTATTGTTCATCAAAAGATAATTGCCCAAAACCAGAAAAAAGTTTCAGTGCACATATTGCATTATGGCTGGGATTCTTTAGATCAGATTATTGCCAAAAAGAATCAATATTCTGGCTGGCATGCACAGCAATTGTACGATCAGGGAAGGAGAATAAATGCGCTTAAACCCGTTCTTAACGGAAGTGTTGCTTTTATTCGTTGTTATTTCTTCAAAAAAGGAATTTTTAACGGAATCGACGGTTTGTCTATCGCCATGATTCAAAGTTTCTTTTCTTATATGAAATATGCTAAGCTTTTAAAACTTCAAAATAAGCTTAAATAAAGAAAAACAACTTTTTTGTAAAAATAATACCCATAAATACACAAGGTAATTTATTAAATATCTTAATAAAAAAGAACAATTTCTTTGTTGTATTTATGGTGTTTATATTATTGTGTATTAATGTCTTGTAGCTTTTTTCGCCAATTAATAAAATGATTTTTAATCCTATATTAAAGAATTATTCCTGTATCCAATATTATTTTTAGTTTAATTTTTTCTTTTTTGTGATTAAATCAATTCTATTTATCTATAGATTTGCAAAAAAATTGCATGTCAAAATTACCCATTTTAATGTATCACAACGTTGTTGTGGAGGAAGCTAAATCTTTGAATTTAAGTATTTCTGTGTCAAAGCTAGAATCGCAATTGAAGTTCCTGTATGATAATAATTATACCACATTTCATTTTAAAGATCTAGAGAATTTAACTGAGCTCCCTTTAAAAAGCGTTATTATCACTTTTGATGATGTTACAGAGTGCCAGCTTTTGTATGCAATTCCTTTGCTTGAAAAATACCAATTAAAAGCTTCTTTTTTTATACCATTTTCTTTCGTTGGTAATTTTGATTATTGGATTGAAGGAAAGGAAAAAATAATGAGTGTTGACCAATTAAAAGGATTGAACAGTGATCTTATTGAGTTGGGTTATCATTCTTTTGAACATAAAAGATATAGTTCATTATCAAAAGAAGAATTAGAAGCTGATTTTATTAAGTCGAATGATTTTATATTAAAAAATAATTTAGATATAAAACCCATTTTGGCATATCCCTTTGGTAATTATGCTAAGAAAGAGACTGAATTTGCTGTTTTTGAAAAAGTTATGCGCGATAATGGCATAAAATATGGGTTGCGAATTGGGAACAGAGTAAATAAATTTCCTTTTAAAAATAATTATTTAGTAAAAAGAATTGACATAAAAGGCGAGGACAGTCTGTTTAGATTTAGGTTAAAATTGAAGATCGGAAAACTTAAATTATTTTAAAAGATACATGAAAATTAGCGGGTTGGTTATTACCTATAATGAGGAAAAAAATATAGGTAAATGTATAGATGCACTGTTTAGAATATGTGACGAAGTAATTGTTGTAGATTCATTAAGTGCAGACAATACAGTAAAAATTGCAGAAGAAAAAGGAGCTAAAGTTATTCCCCAGACGTTTTTGGGCGATGGACCACAGCGAGTTCATGGACTTCAATATTGCAAAAATGACTGGATTTTAAATCTGGATGCAGATGAAATTTTAGCAGAAGATGCCGAAAAATTTATATTATCAGGAAAACATGAAAATCAAAATTTTGATGTTTATACTTTTAGGCTGTATAATTATTTGGGAGATAAAAAAATAGATTTTGCAGGTTGGTATCCAGATAAAACAGCACGTTTTTTTAATAAAAAAACAGCTTCTCCATCAAAAGACAGAGTGCATCAAAAAGTTTCAGGAAAAAGTAAAGCTCATTTAAACGTTCATATAAATCATTACGCTTGGGAAAACTTAGATCAATTTATCGCTAAGAAAAATTTGTATACAACGTGGGGAGCTCAACAGCTTTATGATAAAGGAAAAAGAACGGATAGTTTTAAACCTCTATTAAATGGTACAGTATCTTTTGTAAGATGTTATTTTTTTAAAAAAGGTTTTTTAAACGGATTAGATGGATTTACATTTTCTATGATTCAGGCTTTCTCATCTTATATGAAATATGCCAAGCTTTTAAAACTTCAAAACAAAAAATAACCTTTAAGAAATTCCAATAAAAAAAATCCAAATCCCAATCATACAATTGGAATTTGGATTTTTTATTTTTTGAGATTTATTTCTTTATACCGCTACATCGTATTCACGAAGTGCATTATTTAATGAAGTTTTTAAATCTGTAGATGGTTTACGAGTACCAATAATTAAAGCACAAGGAACTTGAAATTCTCCAGCTGCGAATTTTTTAGTATAACTTCCAGGAATTACTACAGAACGAGCAGGAACAAAACCTTTCATTTCTACAGGCTCATCACCAGTTACATCGATAATTTTTGTTGAAGCTGTTAAACATACATTTGCGCCAAGAACTGCTTCTTTACCAACGTGTACACCTTCTACAACAATACAACGAGAACCAATAAAAGCACCATCTTCTATAATAACCGGAGCTGCTTGTAATGGCTCTAAAACACCACCAATACCAACACCACCACTTAAGTGAACATTTTTACCAATTTGAGCGCAGCTTCCTACAGTTGCCCAAGTATCTACCATTGTTCCTTCGTCTACATAAGCACCAATATTTACATAACTTGGCATCAAGATAACACCGCTAGAAATATAAGCTCCGTAACGCGCTACAGCATTTGGTACAACACGAATTCCTTTTTCAGCAAAACCTTTTTTAAGAAGCATTTTATCGTGATATTCAAAAATACCAGATTCCCATGTTTCCATTTTTTGAATTGGGAAATACATTACAACCGCTTTCTTAACCCATTCGTTAACCTGCCATTTATCACCAACTGGTTCAGCACATCTTAATTTTCCTGCGTCAATCAACTCGATAACTTCTCTAATAGCATCTGTTGTAGTAGTTTCTTGTAATAAAGCTCTGTTTTCCCAAGCTTGTTCGATTATAGTCTGTAAAGAATTCATAGTTTTAATTTTTGGCAAAGATAACGTATTTGTCCAAATGCAAAAAAGGAATGCTCTTTGAAAATGTTACAGATTTAACTTTTTGTTTTTAATTTGATAAATAAAAATTTTTGATTTATATGATTTAAGAATAATTCAACAACCTCTAAAAGTTTTATTTGTATCAGAATATGACAAAAGTCAGATTTTGAGATTTTACTTCTAATTAGTTTTGCATCATTAATTTTTAGAAACAAAATTCAAAAATTATAAAGTCTTACCAAGTCATTATATATAAGTACAACATGAATCAAGAAAATCAGTTTCCAAACCAAAAGACGATTATAGATAAAGAAGTTTCCTGGGATAAAACTCAGGTAATTATGAGTAAAACCAATGCATTTGGTATTATAGAATATGCAAATGAAGTTTTTATAGACGTTTGCGGATACGAAGATTACGAATTAATGGGACAGCCGCACAATATTATTCGCCATCCTGATATGCCAAAAGTGATTTTTAAAGTGCTTTGGGAAAATCTTAAAAACGGAAAAAACTTTCATGCCATTGTCAAAAATTTAGCCAAGTCGGGAAGATATTATTGGGTAATTACCGATTTTGATATCGCGAGAGATGAAAATGGTGTTATTGTAAATTATTTTGGAAGAAGGCAAGCCGTTCCACAAGAAGTAATTTCGCTGCACATTGAGCCTTTATATAAAAAGCTGTTGCAGATTGAAGCGGCAAGCGGTGTAGAATTTAGCGAGAAATATTTGATCGGATTTTTAGAAGAAAAAAAGAGATCTTATGTAGAGTATATCAAAGAGCTGATTTACGAACACGAAAAAGCGCAATCTAAATTTGCACAGTACGAGGAAGAAGAGGAGGAGGAAGAACATCGAGGTTTCTTTAAAAGATTATTTAATAGATAGGTTTGTTGAATTTTCTTTTAGTTTTTTAATAGTTGGATTCTAATCCGTTTTGAATTTTCAGAACGGATTTTTTAGTTTTAAGCTTAATTTAAAAAACATCGATTCAAAAAAGTTTATATTTGTATCTGTAAAATGAACCTATTATGGAAGCGATAAGATTAGAATTTCAGCCAGAGATTAAAGAGAAAATCTTGAAATTATTAAGTTCATTTTCTTCTGATGAACTAAAAATAGTAGAAGAAGACTCTTTTTCTGATCCTGATTTTGAGCAAGACAAGAAAAAACTAAAAGAACGCGCTGCCAAAATAGAAAATGGCACTGTACAATACAGTACATTTGAAGAGTTGGATGTTTTACTAGAAGATACAATTTCTAAATATGAAGATTAAACTAACTATTGAATTTAGTTATGATTTAAATGATATTGTACATTTTATTGCTAAAGATAAACCAATTGCTGCGCGAAAATTCAAGAATGAATTAATAAAAAATTTAAAAAAGGATTTAGTAAATCCTTTTCATTTTAAAAAGTCTATATATTTTGATGATGGAGATTATCGGGATTATATTTTTAAAGGATATATAACAATTATCAAAATTGACTTAAATAGTGAAATTGTGCATGTTATAGGTATTTTAAAACACCGATTATTTTAATTAAAATTCACTAAAAAAAATGCCTAGAATCCTCTCGATAGATTACGGACAAAAACGTACCGGAATTGCCGTTACTGATGAAATGCAGATTATTGCTTCTGGTTTAACTACAATTCCAACAAATACCTTAATTGATTTTCTGAAAGATTATTTTGCTAAAGAAAAAGTAGAAGCAGTTTTAATTGGAGAACCAAAACAAATGAATGGACAGCCATCTGAAAGTGCTTCAATAATTAAAGGTTTTGTAACTCATTTTTCGAATATTTTTCCGGATATGAAAGTCGTTCGCGTTGATGAACGCTTTACTTCAAAAATGGCTTTTCAAACTATGATCGACAGCGGACTGAGCAAAAAACAGCGTCAGAACAAAGGTTTGATCGATGAAATTTCTGCAACAATTATGCTTCAGGACTATCTTTCTTCTAAGCGTTTTTAAGTTTTGGTCTGAATTTGACTCAAATTTTGAAAATTTTTAGAAAATCCTAACTTTTATCATGTAAAAATTACTTTTTTTTTGCAATTAAAAAAGTACCTTTGCACTTTAAAATAAAATACTGTTATGCCTGACGAAACAATACGTTCAAATAGTGAAGTAGTACTTATTGGAGCGGGAATTATGAGTGCCACTCTTGGAGTGATTTTGAAAGAATTACAACCCGATATAAAGATTGAAATTTACGAAAGATTAGATGTTGCTGCTGCCGAAAGCTCTGATGCTTGGAATAATGCAGGAACAGGTCACTCTGCTTTTTGTGAATTAAATTATACGCCAGAAAAGCCAGACGGAAGCGTTGATCCTAAGAAAGCAATTAGTATTGCAGAATCTTTTGAACTTTCCCGTCAATTCTGGACGTATTTAGTACAACAGAATAAAGTTCCGTCTCCGGAAAATTTTATCAAAAGCGTTCCTCACATGAGTTTTGTTTGGGGAGAAAATAATGTAGAATTTCTTAGAACGAGATTTGAAGCACTGCAGCAAAATCCTCTTTTTTCTCAAATGCTTTTCAGTACTGATTTTGATCAGTTAAAACACTGGATGCCGCTTGTAATGGAAGGCAGAGAAAATACCGAAAAATTAGCAGCTACTTATATGCCAATTGGTACCGATGTAAATTTTGGTGCCTTGACAAGAAGTATGTTTAATTATTTAGAAAAACTTGACGGTGTTTCTTTATACTTTAATCACGAAGTAAAAAAACTAAAACAACGTGAAGATAAATCCTGGAGAATAAAAATCACAGATTTATCTACAGGTCAAAAACGTAAAGCATATACCAAATTTGTATTTATTGGTGCAGGTGGTGGTTCATTACCTTTATTAGAAAAAGCAAATGTTCCAGAAGGAAATGGTTACGGCGGTTTCCCTGTAAGCGGACAATGGCTAAAATGCACCAATCCTGAGGTTATTGCTAAACATCAGGCAAAAGTTTACGGGAAAGCAAGTGTCGGAGCACCTCCAATGTCTGTTCCTCATATTGATACCCGCGTAATTGATGGCGAAAAAGCACTTCTTTTTGGACCATTCGCAGGATTCTCAACACGTTTCTTAAAAAATGGATCTTATTTAGATTTACCATTATCTATAAAAGCGAATAATTTAATTCCGATGATTGCCGCTGGATTACACAATATTCCTTTAACGAAATATTTGATCGAGCAAGTACGTCAGTCTCCAAAAGACAGAATGAAAGCTTTACGCGAATATCTTCCATCTGCACGTTCAAAAGACTGGACACTTGAAAAAGCAGGTCAACGTGTACAGGTTATTAAAAAAGATGAAAAAGAAGGCGGTGTTTTAGAATTTGGTACAGAAGTAATTAATACACATGATGGTTCTTTGGCAGTTTTATTAGGAGCTTCTCCTGGTGCTTCTACAGCCGTTGCCATTATGATTGATTTGATCAAAAGATGTTTTGCAGATCAAATTAAAACACCAGAATGGGAAGAAAAAATGAAAAATATGATTCCTTCTTATGGTCAGACATTAAACGATAAACCAGAGCTTTTAGAAAAACTTAGAAAACAAACTTCAGAAGTTTTAAAACTAAACAATTAAGCTCAAATTTTATAAGTAATAAAAACAAATCCAGATGAATTAATCTGGATTTGTTGCTTTTAAGTCTATTGTGTTTTTATAGATTTTTTCGGCAAGATTACTCATCCAGATCAATTGCTCAATAACCATTTGAGCTTCTTGCATTTTCGCCTGACGCGTTTCTTTATCCAATTCATCATCTGTAGCCAGACGTAAAAAGTTTTTACGTTTTAATTCTTCAAACTGAAGCGTCACATCTTCCTTATCAAAAAAAGTATCTGTTAAAATCGTTTCATTTCTTAAAATAGAAATAGAATGATCTAAGTTTGATAAAATGGTTTTTATAATATAATTAAAAGATTCTGATGCAGATGTCGTCTGGTGCGACTGAATATAAGTTGACAAAGAAGCCAGCGCCGATAATATAGAATGATTTAAAACCACCAGTTTATTAACCAAAGGCAGTGTTTTTTGCTTTGATTTTGGTTCCTGCATCATACGCTGAAACGAAGTCATCAAATTGCCAATTTCTACAAAAGCATGCTTTCTTGCCAATCGATAAGAAGTAGGGATTTCTCCTTTCTGATTATAATAACCTGCAATTTCTTTAAGATAATTTCTATTGGCGCGAATTGAATTTTCGATATGAATAGGAGTATTGATAAACTCCCACGCAGGCCATAAAAATTGGTTTGCCATAAAAGCCAAAGTGGCACCAATAAGCGAATCTAATATTCTAAACTGAATTACCTCAACTACATTTGGAGTTAGAATTCCGTAAACAAAAACCACGTACATAGTCACAAAAGTTGCGCTTATTTTGTAATTTATTTGTGTAAAAGCAATTCCAAGCAGCATACAAATAATAGTAAAAATACTCAAAGCCACATGGTTCTGAACCACCGATACAATTCCGAAAGCAAGTAAACCGCCCAAGATAGTCCCGAAAATTCTATTATAAGAACGTTCTTTCGTTAAACCATAACCCGGTCTCATGATTACAACAATAGTCAGCAGAATCCAATAACTATTTTCAAGATGCAGTAAATCTCCCAAAAGCAATCCTATAAGAATAGTAATAGTAAGCCTGATCGAATGCCTGAAAATAGAAGAAGAAAAAGTTAAGTTTTCTGTCAGCGTGCGTAAAGGATAATATTGAGGCGTTAGAAATTTCTCCAATTCTTTATCCTTATCTTTTAGTTTGTAAGACTGCATAGCAAGTGAAAAAGCACGCTGGATAATTTTAATTTTTCCAACCTGATTTTTAGCATATTTCAGCATATTCGTCAGCATCAAAACACCTTTTGCAGCTTCTTCTTTACCTAAACTTTTTTCATAGTCAAAAATCGCAAATTCAAGCGCATCAAGCTCATTTTTCAATTCTTGTTTGTCAACATAGACAGAAATATTATGCACGTTTTTAGAAAGCTTTTTTAAAGTCGAAGCCAATTTATAAGCCACATTTTGATACGTTCTAAGCACATCAGGATGTTTGGCAAATTTTTCATGCAGTTTGCTATGATCAAAAGAAGTATATAAAGCAAGTTCCTGAATTTCGACCAATGTAATAAACACAAGCAGCATTTTTCTGTTCTGGCTTGTTGTTGCAGATGCATTTTGATTACCAATAAGCAGTTTTCTTAAATCTTCGTGAATCAAATTTAAATCAACCTGAACGGCCAGCTGTTTCTCAATTATGGTTTTTCTATTGGCTGCCGGACTCCACAAATCACCTCTTAGCTTTAGATATTTTGCTGTTAATTTTATTCCCTCTGCAATTTGTAATTCAACATACTTATAAGGTTGTACAAAATGAAAAACAAGCGATACAATTAAATATAAAATTCCTCCAATAAAAATAAAACCCGAATACTGAATAGCTTCCCAGCCTTCGTGCATATGCCCAAAAGATAGTGCGATAGAAAGTAAAGCAGAAAACGAAACCAATGTAGCGCGTTGTCCGTAAACAGAAATCATCGAACACAAAAACAATAAAAATCCCAGAAACGGATAAAATATAACAGGATAAGGATAAGCAAAATTTACAAGCAGATTTACTATAGCAACAATAAAAGAAGCTGCAATAAGCCCTTTTATTTTATGGCTCAATGAACTTGCAATATCACTTGGATAAGTATAGAAAGCTCCTAACGCAATTGTAAAGCCAATTTCAAAATATCCCAAAAAATTCAAAATCAAGACCGGAACAACAGAAGCAATCGTTACTTTTGAAGCATTTAAGAAAGATGTACTGTTAGTAAATTTGGAGATACGGTCAAACATATGTTAAAGTTTACTAGCAAAAATAAGATATTGTACGAATTATTTTGGCATAATTATGGATAAGATTTTAAGAAGCAGACAAAAAAATAAGATAATATAGGTTTAGAATTATTCATTGACTATTTTTTACTATTTTTGCCAGCTGAATTATGAGAATCAAATTCAGGTTTTTCAGTAGATAAATACATTAAAAAAATACAAATGATATTACCAATAGTAGGATATGGTGATCCTGTTTTAAGAAAAGTGGGTGAGGCGATTACGCCAGATTATCCAAACTTAAAAGAAACAATAGCAAACATGTATGAAACCATGTACAACGCTTACGGTGTTGGGCTTGCTGCACCGCAGGTAGGTATGCCGATTCGTTTGTTTGTTATTGATACAACACCTTTTAGTGATGATGAGGATTTACCGTCAGAAGAACAAAAAGATTTAAAAGGTTTCAAAAAAACTTTTATAAATGCTAAGATTCTAAAAGAAGAAGGTGAAGAGTGGAGTTTTAACGAAGGTTGTTTGAGTATTCCAGACGTTCGTGAAGATGTGTACAGAAAACCAACAGTTACAATTGAATACTGCGAAGAAGATTTTGTAATGAAAACAGAGGTTTTTGATGGATTGATTGCAAGAGTTATTCAACACGAATACGACCATATCGAAGGGGTTTTATTTACTGATAAAATATCATCATTAAAAAAGCGTTTAATACAAAAGAAATTGAAAAACATTACCGAAGGTAAAACGTTTCAGGAGTATAGAATGAAATTTTTTGCAGCCAAAAAAGGAAGATAAATAATAAACGAAATTCTTAATACAAATTATAATAAACATGAATTTAGAAAAAATATTAGCTGTTTCTGGGAAACCAGGTTTATACGAATTGAAGGTGCAGACTCGTACAGGATTTGTAGCAGAATCATTAACAGATGGTAAAAAAATCACTGTAAGCTTAAAAAGTAATGTAAGTTTATTATCTGAAATTTCGATTTATACGCATGGTGGCGAAAAACCATTGACCGAAGTAATGAAACTTATTGCTACTAAGGAAAATAAAGGACAAGCAATCTCTCACAAAGAAGACAACGCTACACTGGCAGCTTACTTTAAAGAAATTTTACCTGATTATGACGAAGAAAGAGTTTATCCTTCAGATATCAAAAAAGTACTAAACTGGTACAACACACTTCAGGCAAAAGGATTAGTAACAGATTTAGCTCCGGCTGCAGCAGAAGCTAAAGAAGAAACTCCAGTTGTAGAAGAAAAAGCTAAAAAAGCGCCGGCAAAAAAGGCTCCAGCGAAAAAAGCAGCTACTAAAAAAGAAGAATAGTAATTAGTTACATTCAAAATATAATAATCCTGTTAAGATGTTTTCTTGACAGGATTTTTTACTTTTACACATAGGTTATAAAATCAAAATACTTCAATAAAATGAGCAAAGAACTTCAACTTAAGGCTTTCGAAAGATTATTAATTATCATGGATGAACTTCGTGAACAATGTCCGTGGGATAAAAAGCAGACGTTGCAAACCTTAAGACATCTTACGATTGAAGAAACTTACGAACTTGGAGATGCTATTTTGGATAATGATTTAAACGAAGTAAAAAAAGAATTGGGAGATTTGTTGCTGCATATTGTTTTTTATGCCAAAATAGGCAGTGAAACCAATGATTTTGACATTGCAGATGTATGCAATGAAATCTGCGAAAAACTAATTCACCGTCATCCACACATTTACAGTGACACTGTCGTGAAAGACGAAGAAGAAGTAAAACAAAACTGGGAAAAACTGAAGCTTAAAGAAGGCAAAAAATCAGTTTTAGAAGGCGTTCCAAGAAGTTTACCTGCATTAGTAAAAGCAAGTAGAATTCAGGACAAAGTAAAAGGTGTTGGTTTTGATTGGGAAGAACCGCATCAGGTTTGGGATAAAGTACAAGAAGAACTCGAAGAACTTCAGGAAGAAGTAAGAGCCGGAGATCAGGATAAAATAGAAGCTGAATTTGGCGATGTTTTATTCTCGATGATCAATTACGCCCGTTTTCTAAATGTGAACCCGGAGGATGCGTTAGAACGCACCAATAAAAAATTTATAAAACGTTTTCAATACTTAGAATCAAAAGCCGGCGAATTAGGAAAACCTTTAATGGATATGACTTTAGCCGAAATGGATGTATTTTGGAATGAAGCTAAAAAACTATAACTGCTCAGCCAGTTTTTTTAAAGCTCTTACGTCTTTAAGTATAATTTTTTTACCAGATAATTCAATAAGTTCCAGTTTATTAAAATCAGATAATAATCGGATACAGCTTTCAGTTGCAGTTCCAATTATTCCCGCCAATTCTTCTCTTGTAAGTTGTACTTTCAGCGTATGATCAGCATTTTCGCCAAAATTATCGTGCAGTTCCAATAAAGTTTCTGCCAATCTTTGTTTTACCGTTTTTTGAACTAAAGCAATTTTATCGTTTTCAGATTCTTTTAAATCCTCGCAGACAGACTGCATCATGTTTAAAGAAAACTGATTGTTGTTGTTGAAAAAAGTTAAGATTTCGGTTTTAGGAATAAAACAAACTTCCATATCAGCAATCGCTTTTGCAGATAAGTTGGCAGGCTCATTACTAATCATAGAGCGCTGTCCTAAAAGTTCTCCCGACTTAACCAGTTTTACAATCTGGTCTTTGCCGTTAGCACTTAATTTAGAGAGTTTTCCAACTCCGTCTTTTATACAAAAAACACCATTGGTTACTTCTCCTTCCTCAAAAATAGCTTCTCCTTTTTTAATAGTATAAGTAGTCTTGCTATTCGCTAGTTGTATTACTTCTTCTTTATTAAGGGCTTTTAATGAGCTTAGCTGTCTTACAATGCATTGATCACATTTATTCATGACAAGATTTGTTTGCTGCAAAATTAAGCATTATTCGGAGTTTTACGCCTTAATCTCTATTAAATTTATAAAGAAAATACAAATCGTTGTGATTTCGATATTTTATTTGCTTAAATTAGAATTCAATTTAAATATGCAATGATAATTATCATGTTTATAATAAGGTGTTGTTTTGACCTTTGCATCATTAAAAAAACAAATTATGAGTGCGCAAAATTGCTATCATTGCGGTCTGGCCATTGATGAAAATGAAGAAATACATTTTGATGAAAAACTTTTTTGCTGCAACGGCTGTAAAACAGTTTACGAAATTTTTAGCAGCCACGATTTAACCTCATATTACGATTTTGCAAAATCTCCCGGAGCGACGCCACAAGACATACAAGGCAAATACGATTTTTTAGAAAACGAAGCGATACGCTCCAAAATACTAGAATTTCAAGAAGGAAACACCGCAATTGTATCCTTAAATATTCCCCATATTCATTGCAGTTCTTGTATTTGGATTCTCGAAAATCTTAGCCGAATTCAACCCGGCATAAACATTTCTCAAGTTAATTTTCCCGAGAAAAAAGTACGTATAACCTACGATTCAGATCAGGTTTCGCTTAAAACTATCGTTTACACATTAAGTTCAATAGGTTATGAACCTTATATTAGTTTAGAAAATTACGAAACAGGTAAAAACAATGTCGACAGAAGTCTGACTTATAAACTTGGTGTTGCCTTTTTCTGCTTCGGTAATATAATGCTGTTGTCTTTTCCCGAATATTTTGAAATAAAAGAATTTTGGCTCGATAATTACAAACCGTTTTTTAGAGGTTTAATTTTTATTCTGGCTTTGCCAAGCTTTTTATATTCTGCGAGCGGTTATTATATTTCGGCTTATAAAAGCATTAAATCCAGAATGTTAAACATAGATATTCCTATTGCCTTAGGAATCATTATTATGTTTGTACGAAGTACTTATGATATTGTAATGAATTACGGTTCAGGATTTTTCGACAGTATGGCCGGCCTTGTATTTTTTATGTTACTAGGAAAAATGTTTCAAATAAAAACCTATAGTTTTTTAAGTTTCGAACGTGATTTTAAATCCTATTTTCCAATTGCTGTTACCAGAATAAATCCAGATTCATCAGAAGAAAATCTTCCCATTTATGATGTCGAAAAAGGAAATCGATTATTAATCAGAAATCAGGAGCTAATTCCCGTTGATGGAATTTTAATCAGCGAAAGCGCCGAAATTGATTATAGTTTTGTGACTGGTGAAGCCGTGCCAATTACCAAAAAATCTGGTGATAAAATATTTGCCGGCGGAAAACAAATTGGTAAAGTTGTAGAAATGGAAGTTTTACATTCTGTTTCTCAAAGTTATTTGACGCAGTTATGGAGTAATGAGATTTTCCAGAAAAATGTAGACCAAAAACACAAAACGATTACCGATACGATAAGCCGATATTTTACGCCCATTTTGCTTTTAATTGCCTTTGCAGGATTTGGTTATTGGATATTTTTTGATGCTAATACTGCTTTTAATGTCTTTACAGCTGTATTAATTGTTGCTTGTCCGTGTGCATTAGCGTTAACTGCGCCATTTACTTTTGGAAACATTTTAAGGATTTTAGGCAAACAGAAATTGTATCTCAAAAATGCTTTAGTAATAGAACAATTGGCAAAAGTTAATACGATCGTTTTTGATAAAACAGGAACAATTACAACCAATAAAAAATCGAATATTACCTACGAAGGAACTGTAATTTCTGATGAAGATTTTATATTAATAAAAAATACACTTCGCGCTTCCAACCATCCATTAAGCCGGATGCTGTATGATTTTCTGCCAGAAACAAAGAAAATCAAAATTGACGATTTTGAGGAAATAACCGGAAAAGGAATTTTAGCTTTCGCCGAAAATGCATCAATTAAAATTGGTTCTGGAAAATTTGTCGAAAGTCCAGTTTTAGATTCATCAGAAATAGAAAGAACATCACTTCACATTAAAATAAATGATGTTTATTACGGGAAATTTCTTTTCGAAAACCAATATAGAGAAGGTTTAGAAAAGCTCTTTGCCACGCTTAGTAAAGACTATCAAATAAAGGTACTTTCGGGAGATAATGATGGCGAAAGAGGCAATTTAGAAAATATTCTACCCAAAGGCACAGAGCTGATATTCAATCAGAAACCCGAACAAAAACTTGATTTTATAAAAAAACTCCAGCAAAACGGACAAAACGTTATGATGGTCGGAGACGGTTTAAACGACGCCGGAGCTTTGGCTCAAAGTAATGTTGGTATTTCGATCTCAGAAAATGTCAATGTTTTTTCTCCTGCCTGTGATGCTATTTTAGATGCAAGCGAATTTTCGCGTCTCAATTACTTTTTAAAATTATCTCACAAAGCCATTTTAATTATCAAAATGAGTTTTGCTTTATCATTGCTGTACAACGTTATAGGTCTTGCATTTGCCGTTACCGGAAATCTTCTGCCGCTGGTTGCTGCTATTATAATGCCTTTGAGTACAATTACGATTGTAAGTTTTGTGACTTTTATGTCTAACTACTTCAGCAAGAGAAAATTATGATTAAATATCGATAAATGTATTGATATTTTTTTTAATTTTAACATTCTTCTCTACGCATGATAAATATCATATTTTATTCGCCTCTTACCTTATAATTTTGTTAACACAATTTTAAGTTATGAGTGTCATTTATCTATTAATCACAGTAAGTATTTTCGTGGCAATAGGCTTCTTTATTGCTTTTATAGTCGCTGTCAAATCTGGACAGTACGATGATGATTATACGCCTTCGGTCAGAATGCTTTTTGATGACGAAACTAAATTTCCCTCTCAAGACAAGAAATCAAAAACAGAAGAAAAACAAGTATAATTATGGAAATGGAACAGTTTTATTACGACAACAAAATTGTAAAAAAGTTCATTTACGCCACCATCCTGTTTGGGGTTGTGGGTATGTTAGTGGGGCTGACCTTAGCGGTTATGTACCTTTTTCCCAACATGACAGATGGGATTTCGTGGCTGAGTTACGGCCGATTAAGGCCATTGCACACCAATGCAGTAATTTTTGCCTTTGTAGGTAATGCCTTTTTTGCGGGTATGTATTATTCGATGCAAAGATTGCTAAAAGCCAGAATGTTTAGTGACTTTTTAAGTAATGCCCATTTCTGGGGATGGCAGCTTATTATCGTTGCTGCAGCCATTACGCTTCCTTTAGGTTATACTTCATCAAAAGAATATGCCGAACTAGAATGGCCAATAGATATTGCAATTGCATTAATCTGGGTAATAATGGGTATCAATATGATTGGTACAATGCTTCGCCGTAGAGAGCGCCATTTATATGTAGCAATTTGGTTTTATCTGGCAACATTTGTAACCGTAGCTGTATTGCATATTTTTAATAATATCGAAATTCCGGTTTCGGCACTAAAAAGTTATTCTGTTTACGCAGGAGTTCAGGATGCTTTGGTACAATGGTGGTACGGACATAATGCAGTAGCGTTTTTCTTAACGACTCCGTTCTTGGGATTAATGTATTACTTTATTCCAAAAGTAGCCAACAGACCCGTTTACTCTTACCGTTTGTCTATTATTCACTTTTGGTCTTTAATTTTTATTTATATCTGGGCAGGACCGCACCATTTATTATATTCAGCCTTACCAAACTGGGCTCAAAATTTAGGTGTAGCATTTTCTGTAATGCTTATCGCTCCATCTTGGGGAGGTATGATCAATGGACTTTTAACTTTAAGAGGCGCGTGGGATAAAGTTCGTGAAGAACCAGTTTTAAAATTCTTCGTAGTAGCAATTACCGGATACGGAATGGCAACTTTTGAAGGTCCAATGTTATCGCTTAAAAATGTAAACGCTATCGCGCATTATACAGACTGGATTATTGCACACGTACACGTAGGTGCTTTAGCTTGGAACGGATTTATGTCTTTTGGTATTATTTATTGGTTGATTCCAAGAATGACAAAAAGCAATTTATTCTCTAAAAAATTAGCCAACTTCCATTTCTGGATTGGTACTTTAGGAATTATATTATATACGGTACCAATGTATGTTGCAGGTTTTCTGCAAGCTTCTATGTGGAAACAGTTTAATCCAGACGGAACTTTAACTTACGGAAATTTCCTTGAAACCGTTACGCAGATTATGCCAATGTATTGGATGAGAGCAATTGGTGGTAGTTTATACCTTATAGGTATGCTGACATTGGTTTACAATATCATAATGACAGTTAGAGCTGGTGAAACTATCGAAGACGAATTGGCTCAGGCTCCAGCTTTACAAAGAATCAGCAGTAATAGAATTAGAGGCGAAAAATTCCACTCTTGGTTAGAAAGAAAACCAATTCAGTTGACCATTTTAGCTACAATTGCGATTCTAATTGGTGGTATTATTCAGATCGTGCCAACGATTATGGTCAAATCAAATATTCCGACAATAAGCAGTGTAAAACCATATACGCCATTAGAACTTGAAGGACGTGATTTATACATCCGTGAAGGTTGTGTTGGTTGTCACTCACAATCAGTACGTCCATTTAGAAGTGAAGTTGAACGTTATGGGCCACAATCAAAAGCAGGTGAATTTGTATACGATCATCCATTCCTTTGGGGATCAAAACGTACAGGACCAGATTTATTAAGAGTTGGAGGGAAGTATAACGACAACTGGCATTTCAATCACTTCTGGAGTCCGCAAAGTATTTCAGCAGGTTCAATTATGCCAGGTTACAAATGGTTGTTTGATAACAAACCAATGGATATTTCTTTAACGCAAAAGAAAATGCAGGCAATGGTTTCACTTGGTGTTCCGTATTCTGAAGCTGAAATTGCAAATGCGCAGCAAGCATTAAGAACACAGGCAATTTCGATAGAAAAAAGTTTAGAAAACGATCCTGATTTTGTAAAAAGTTATGAGGACAGCAAGAAAAAAGCAGCAGCGCAAGGCGAAAAATTCATTCCGATGAATGAGCGTGAAATTGTAGCTCTTATTGCTTACATCCAAAGATTGGGTACTGATATAAAAGTAAAAGAAACAGCTAAATAACAGCGCTATGTTTGAACAAATTAAACACAATATGGAGACTATATCGGGTATAGAAATTTACCCGATACTCTCTCTGCTAATATTCTTTTTCTTCTTTGTGGGCTTAGCCTTTTGGGTGTTCTCCTATAAAAAAGACAAGATTAGAGAAATGAGCGAAATTCCTTTGGATGAAGGACTTATTATAACTTCAAAAGATAGATAAAAAATGAAAAAGTTTTTTCCAGTATATGTAAGAGTCCCAGTGATTTTCTTCATCGTTTTTGGTTTAATGGAATATTTTATTGATTCAGGAGATCGTCCTGCATTTATAAAATACCCAATGCTTTCGGTTTTTTTAGTTGTCTTTTTATTCGTTTTAATCGCAATAGAAATTACATTAAATGCTGTAAACCGTGTCATGTATCAATTAATGACACCAGAAGAAAAAGCCAAACTAGAACATGAAAATAGTTTGAGTTTTAATGAAAGAGAATGGTACAAAAACTTGATGCAAAAACTGACCAAAACGCAGCCTATAGAAAGAGAAGGCGATTTGCTAATGGACCATGATTATGACGGAATCAAAGAATTAGACAATAACTTACCGCCGTGGTGGGTGTATTTATTCTATATCTGTATCATTTTTGGAGTTATTTATGTTGCCCGTTACGAATTGTTTGGAGGAAATGATCAGGAAACAGAATTAAAAATGGAAATGGCTCAGGCTAAAGTAGATGTTGAAGAATACTTGAAAACAGCACCAGATTTAATGGATGAAAAAACGGTTGTTTTATTAACTGATGAAGCAGATTTAGCAGCTGGGAAAGTAATTTTTACAACAAACTGTGCTGCCTGCCACCGCGCCGATGCCGGCGGACAAATCGGGCCAAACTTAACAGACGATCATTGGATTTTAGGTGGAGGAATTAAAAATTTATTCCACACTATTACCAACGGAGGACGTGACGGAAAAGGAATGATTTCCTGGAAAGGAACTTTAAAACCAAAAGAAATTCAGAAAGTGGCAAGTTATATTTTGTCATTGCAAGGAAGCAATCCAAAAGATCCAAAAGCACCAGATGGTGAGATTTGGGTTGATGACAGTGCTCCAAAAAAAGAGACTGCAGGCAAAAAAACTGCAGATACTACACAAGTAAAATAATACCAATAATACCATATCATGTCAAATTTACCAGACGAAGCATTTAGAGATACCATCGGAACAATTGATGAAGGCGGTAAAAGAAAGTTCATTTTTCCTAAAAAGCCGTCTGGTAAATTTTACGATTATAGAAAAATAGTAAGCTATGTTTTATTAGCTATTCTGGTTGCAAATCCATTTATAAAAGTTAACGGAAATCAATTTATGATGTTCAACATTATAGAACGTCGATTTAACATCTTTGGATTTCCTTTTTGGCCCCAGGACTTTTATCTATTTGTGATATCAATGCTCGTAGGAGTTGTTTTTATCATCTTGTTCACAGTTGTTTTTGGAAGAATTTTTTGTGGATGGATTTGTCCCCAGACTATATTTTTAGAAATGGTTTTCCGCCGAATAGAATACTGGATAGACGGTGATCGCGGTTCTCAGCTGCGCTTGTCTAAACAGGAATGGAACGGAGAAAAGATTAGAAAAAGAACCCTAAAATGGACAATCTTTTTCCTTATTTCTTTTGGTATTGCCAATGTCTTCTTAGCTTACTTAGTCGGGAGTGATCAATTGTTTTTAATGATTGAAGAAGGGCCAATTGCGCAATCGAGTAATTTTATTGCCCTACTTATTTTTACCAGTGTTTTTTACTTTGTTTTTGTATGGTTTCGTGAGCAGGTTTGCATTATTGCCTGTCCATACGGACGTTTGCAGGGCGTACTTTTAGACAACAAATCAATTAATGTTGCTTATGATTTTGTACGTGGCGAAAAAGAAGAAGGCCGTGCAAAATTCAGTAAAAAAGAAGACAGAGCCTTAACCGGAAAAGGAGATTGTATCGATTGCCATCAATGCGTACATGTCTGCCCAATGGGAATTGACATTAGAAACGGAACACAGTTAGAATGTACCAACTGTACCGCTTGTATAGATGAATGCGATCATATAATGGATTCTGTTGGTTTACCAAGAGGACTTATACGTTACGCTTCTGAAGATGAAATAGAGAAAAAAGAGCCGTTTAAGTTTACTGCCAGAATGAAAGGCTACACTGCGGTTTTATGTATTTTATTGAGCGTTTTTGTCGGCATGTTGTTCTTAAGAAACGATGTACAAGCTATTGTTTTGCGCTTACCGGGACAGTTATTTCAGCACAAAGGAGATAAAATCAGTAATGTTTATACGTATAAAATTGTCAACAAAACAATGAAAGATTTTCAGGATATACATTTTGAATTAATCGATCAAAAAGGAAGCATAAAAAATGTGGGTAACACGCATTTTAAAGTTATAAAAGAAGGAATCTCACAAGGAACTTTATTTATAGAAATAGATCAGGCATTGCTTGAAAGTGATAAAACCAAAGTGAAAATTGGAATTTATAACGGCAAAAACCTGATTGAAACTACCACAACAAACTTTTTAGGACCACGAAGTTTTAACTAAAAAAAGAAGATTATGAAAATTAATTGGGGAACAGGAATTGTCATTGCGTTTGCATTATTTATGACCTTTATTTTATATTTTGTTTTTGAAGTACAGTCAAATAGTAAATACGATAATGATTTGGTTGTTGAAGAATATTACAAACACGATTCGCATTTTCAGGAAGAAATGGCGCGTATTCAGAATGCACATGATTTACAGCAAAAACCTTCGATTACTTATAAAAATACTGAAGGAGTGAAAATAGCTTTTCCAGCAACATTTGAAAGTGATAAAATAAAAGGAAATGTATTGTTGTATCGTCCGTCAAACAAAAAATTTGACTTTAATACATCAATTGCCTTAACAAATAGCGCTTTAGTTATTCCACAAAACAAACTTATAAAAGGGCGTTGGGATATTAATATGGAATGGCAGTACGCCGGCAAAAAATACCTGACGAAAGAAGTAATTTATGTAAACTAAAAAAATGCTGTATTCTGCTTTTATATTAGGTCTTATTAGTAGTCTGCACTGTATCGGAATGTGCGGGCCAATTGCTATGATGCTTCCTGTAGATCGTAAAAATGAAGCCAAAAGAGTTACTCAAATCATAACCTATCATTTAGGCCGATTGTCGGCTTATGCGGTAATTGGTTTAATTTTTGGTTTACTTGGCAGAGGTTTTTTTCTTGCCGGAATACAGCAGAAAATGTCTATATTTATTGGTTTAGCCATGATAATTGTGGTTTTAATTCCAGAAAAAACTTTTGCGCAGTACAACTTTTCTAAACCAGTTTATAAAATCATCGCCAAAATAAAATCAAGTCTAGGCAGTCAATTTAAAAGCAGAACTTATAAATCTATTTTTACTATTGGTTTGTTAAATGGATTTTTACCCTGCGGTATGGTTTACATCGCTTTGTTTGGTGCAATCGCAATGCAAAGCGCCAGTTTTGGAGTTTTGTATATGCTTTTATTCGGATTAGGAACGGTGCCGTTAATGACTATTGTAGTTTACATTAATTCATTAATAAGAATGCCTTTTAGAAATAAAATCCAAAAGGCAATTCCTTATGCAGCCGTGATTATAGGTGTATTGTTTATTCTGAGAGGTTTGGGTTTAGGAATTCCTTATATTTCACCTTCAAATATGAGTTTATTTGTTCAGCCAACTCCAAATTGTCATTAAACTTAAACCGTCATGGAAAACAAATTGGTTTCTGGTGATTTTCTTTTTAAATGCAAATCAAAAGCCATACAAATATTACGCACAAAAGGTCTTCCAGCTTCCGTAATAATGAGTTTTCCTTCTTCAATTATAATTAAACCATCATTTTCTATTTCTTCTAAATTTTCTAAAACAGCATCAATTTCTTTAAAATAAAGAGAATTACTATTCCAGGAAGTCTCAAGCTGACAGGTTAAATTCAGAATATGTTTTCTGATAATTAAATCTTCTTCGTTTAGAATATGACCTTTTACAACCGGAATTTTATCCCATTCTAACAATTGATAATAATCTTCGAGATTTTTGGTATTTTGAGCAAAACTGTACCAGCTGTCGCTAATAGAAGAAACACCTAATCCAATCATAAGCTGTGTTTTAGAAGCGCTGTAACCCATAAAATTTCGGTGCATTTTTTTATTTTGCGCTGCTTTATAAAGGCTGTCAGAAGTTAAAGCAAAATGATCCATCCCGATTTCGTGATAACCGTTTTGAGAAAGTAATTGTTTTCCAATTTCGTATAACTTTCTTTTTTCAGCATCTTTTGGCAGGTTTTCTTCATTAAAACCTCGTTGTCCGTTTCCTTTAATCCACGGCACATGTGCGTAACTGTAAAATGCAAGTCGGTCTGGTTTTAATGAATTTGTTTTTTCGATCGTATCCACAACATTTTCAATAGTTTGATAGGGCAGACCAAAAATAATATCATGACCAATAGAAGTATAACCTATTTCTTTTGCCCAAAAAGTAACTTTTGCCACGTTATGAAAAGGCTGAATTCTATGTATAGCTTTTTGTACTTTTTCTGCATAATCCTGAACGCCAAAACTCACTCGGCGAAAGCCTAAATTGTATAATTTCTGGAGTTGTTCGTAAGTTGTATTATTAGGATGTCCTTCAAAACTAAATTCATAATCTGGAGCTTTATTAGCATAGCTGAAAATTCCATTTATAAGATGTTCCAAATTATTTGTAGAGAAAAAAGTGGGAGTTCCGCCGCCCAAATGTATTTCTTTTATAAGAGGTTTTTCGGGAAGTAATTTGCAATACAAACTCCATTCTTTAAGAACGGCTTTGATGTAGGTTTCTTCTACAGAATGATTTTTTGTAATACGTTTGTTGCAACCGCAAAATGTACACATGCTTTCGCAGAAAGGCAGGTGAATGTATAAACTAATTCCGTTTTCTGAGTTACTTTCTAAAAATGCTTTCTGAAAAGAAGCTGTCCATTTTTCTGATGTAAAATTTGCTTCGTTCCAATACGGTACCGTTGGATAACTCGTATATCTGGGGCCGGGAACATTGTATTTTTGAGTCAGCGAAATTTTCATAATGACGGATTTAGTTTACATCAAAATTAAAATATGTGCCAAAAGAATAAAATGACAAATGTCATGTATTAAGCAAAAAAAAGAGACTCAAATTGAGCCTCTTTTATTGAATTAAATAACTAACGTGAAATAGAATCTTGGATGATTTTAAGCCATTTTTTTGCAAACATATGGTCTTGATAGACACTTATTTGTTTGATGCGGTCATCATCAAAATCATAAAAAGGAATCGTGATTTTTTTTGATGTGTCTTTTTCCTGAAATTCAAAATCAATCTTTATGATGGTATCAGAATGTGAATCTGTGGTTGGAATGAGTTTGCAGGATGATATGGTATTCAAATCGACAAAGATTGATTCCTGCTGATTTGGATTGAAATTCATCAGAATAAATTTTTTGTTTTTCTGATCAATTGTTAAGGTTTTATTGCTTTGAGATTCTGTTAAGTCAAAGTTCTCCGGATGTGCCGGATTGAATCTCTTTTTAATATCTAAAATTTTTGATTTGCTTGCAGCGTTCGATCGTGCAGAAAAATATACGGGAATTGCTACTATAAGAGCAATTGCAAGCCCGATGAGGACAATACTTGTTTCCATTTTTGTTCTTTTAAATGTGATAAAATGATAATGAGAGTAAATCTTTTTCGAATTGAAAAAGATTAAATGACCAGAAGAAAAGCATTCTTCCAGTGACTGGAATTCATTATTTATTTACCAGAAAAAATGGAATGCGTAGAGCAATAACAGTACTTTTTTGCTCTGCGTAAAAAATTGGTATGCAAAGTTTGATACTGTGTTTACAACTTGATGCTGTGGTACAACAAACAATAAAGAATCAAACCATTTGGTTACACCAAGATAGTTTGTTTTGATGTTTGCTGCAAAATGATAACTTGCCTGAGGCTGAATAAAGGCCTGAGAATCGGCAATATCTTTAGAAAAATTGGTATCGGTTTTTTGTTTTTCAACAATTTGTATGGCCGAATCTCCTGCTTGCGAAGCAAAAAAAGTCATGATCACAAGGGATACAAAAATTACGGTCTTACGAATCCAATTCATGGTGGCGAATTTAGCTCATAAAACAGAAAAAACGAAATTTTAAAGAATTAATTAACATTCTAAAAAATGCTGATTTTTATCCTCAACTTTTTAAGTTGAGGATAATTTTTTTATTGCTGCATTTTAAAGTAGTAATCTGCTGAGTGTTTTCCACCTCCGTAAAATAAGAAGAAAATGCAAACGCATAAAACTACGAGTGCTAAAATTAAGCTTTCAGAATGCATATGTCCCATAAAATTTATAAGGACTGCACCAAATAGCACTGGCAACTGCGCTGCAATTGCCCAACGGGTGAGTAATCCAAAAACAATCATTATACCGCCAATCATGTGTGCAGGAGCGATGTAATGCAATAAAAACATACCGCCGCCAAACTGATCGATTGGAGAAATTAAATCATGCAGGTATTGTACGTTGGTGACAAACGAAACACCTTTCATAAATAAAAAAACACCCAAAACAATACGTACCAAATCTACTGGTAAATAAGTGTGCGAATTTGCCCATTTATTCAAACTTTTTACATTTTCCATGATACTACATTTGATTAAAAAATTATTCATAATAAAGTTACTAACTTTTTATGATATATTTAATTTTATGTCACTGAAAATGAGTTTTTTACTAAATTTTTAACGCGTTTGTTAATTTTAGAATCTATACCTGAATTACACCCAGATTAAAAGGTTTTGTGATAGGAGCGTGGTTGGCAGCTTCGATTCCCATTGAGATCCAGGTTCTTGTATCCAGAGGATCAATAATAGCATCGGTCCATAATCTCGAAGCAGCATAATACGGTGAAGTCTGCTCGTCGTAACGCGCTTTTATTTTATTGAATAATTCTGCTTCTTTGGCTTCATCAACGATTTCTCCTTTCGCTTTAAGCGAAGAAGCTTCAATTTGTGCTAACACTTTTGCAGCCTGAGTACCGCCCATTACCGCCAATTCTGCACTTGGCCATGCGAAAATTAATCTCGGATCATAAGCTTTTCCGCACATGGCATAATTTCCTGCGCCATAAGAGTTTCCGACAATAACAGTAAATTTTGGAACTACAGAATTACTTACGGCATTTACCATTTTGGCACCATCCTTAATAATACCGCCATGTTCTGATTTTGATCCAACCATAAAACCGGTTACATCTTGTACAAATACCAAAGGAATTTTTTTCTGGTTGCAATTGGCAATAAAACGCGTTGCTTTGTCGGCACTGTCAGAATAAATAACACCGCCAAACTGCATTTCGCCCTTTTTGGTTTTTACCACTTTTCGCTGATTGGCCACAATACCAACTGCCCAGCCGTCGATTCTGGCGTAACCTGTAATTAAAGATTGTCCGTAACCTTCTTTATACGCTTCAAATTCTGAATTGTCAACCAAACGATTAATGATTTCCATCATATCGTATTGTTCGTTTCTGGCTTTCGGCAGGATTCCGTATATATCTTTTGGTTCCAGAGCAGGTTTTTCGGCTTTAATTCGGCTGTAACCTGCTTTATCAAAATCGCCAATTTTATCTACAATGTTTTTTATTTTATCTAAAGCATCTTTATCATCTTTTGCTTTATAATCTGTAACGCCCGAAATTTCGCAATGTGTTGTTGCACCGCCTAAAGTTTCATTATCAATAGTTTCGCCAATGGCGGCTTTTACCAAATAACTTCCGGCAAGGAAAATACTTCCTGTTTTATCTACAATCAGTGCTTCGTCGCTCATGATAGGCAGATAAGCACCGCCGGCAACACAGCTTCCCATTACGGCCGCAATCTGCGTAATTCCCATACTGCTCATTTGAGCATTATTTCTAAAAATGCGTCCGAAGTGTTCCTTATCAGGAAAAATTTCATCCTGCATCGGAAGATAAACCCCAGCGCTGTCAACCAAATAGATAATTGGCAGTCTGTTTTCCATTGCAATTTCCTGAGCGCGTAAATTTTTCTTTCCCGTAATCGGGAACCAGGCACCGGCTTTTACAGTAGCATCATTTGCGACTACAATACATTGTTTTCCTTTTATGTATCCTATTTTTACAACTACGCCGCCAGACGGACAACCGCCGTGTTCGGCATACATTCCTTCTCCGGCAAAACCACCAATTTCGATGCTTTTAGAATTTTCGTCCAATAAATAAGCAATACGTTCGCGGGCTGTCATTTTTCCTTCGCCATGAAGTTTTGCAATACGTTTTTCGCCTCCGCCCAATTTTACTTTGGCAAATTTTAGTTTTAAATCAGAAAGTAATAGTTTATTGTGATCTTCGTTTTTATTGAAGTTTAAATCCATAAGAAATTGATGTTTTTACAAAATAGTCTTGGCTAATTTACAAAATCAATTGAAATAAATGAGATTCCTGAATTTTTAAATAGATACTTTTTAGTAATCAATTCTAAAATTGGGCTGTTAGTGTTAAGTCCTTTTTTTTGCTTTAATTTGTTTTTTCATACTAATTAGTATTTTTTATGTCTAAAGCAGCCAATACACGACTTACGATTCTTAATAAAGCTTTTGAATTGATTTATTCTAAAGGATATCAGACCACTAGCATTGATGATATTATTGCCAATACGCAGGTTACAAAAGGGGCTTTTTATTACCATTTTAAAAATAAAGATGAAATGGGAATCGCGATTATTGATGAAATCCTACGACCAACAATGCTGGAAAGTTTTATAAATCCGGCAAAAAGTTCCGTAAATCCAATCGATGATTTTTACAATATGATTTCTTATTTGTTGCTTGAAGATCCTTTTTTGCAGGTAAAATACGGATGTCCGGTTGGAAATCTAACGCAGGAAATGACACCCTGGAATACTAAATTCAGCCAGGCACTTTCTGAACTTGTAAATCTATGGATAGAAAATATCGAAAAAGCGGTTATAAAAGGACAGGATTCTGGATTGATAAGAAAAGATGTAAATGGCAGACAAGTTGCTTTTTTTATGATGTCTGGCTATTGGGGAATTCGGAATTTCGGAAAACTTCAGGATGATAATTCCTGCTATGTCGTTTATTTAAAAGAGTTTAGGAATTATTTGAATGGTTTGAAATAAATTTCAATTCAAAAACATACTACTTAGTATGTTTTTGAATATATTTGCATTGACTTAATCCAGAAGCAATGTATTCAACTCTTTTGTTCTTCCATTCTCTTATCAGATGGTTTGTGTTAGCGAGCTTATTATACTCGATTTACATCGCCTATAAAGGCTATTCAAAACAATTGTCTTTTACCAAAAAAGATAATTTAATTCGGCATTGGACGGCTACGATTGCACATATTCAGTTAATTTTTGGAATATTGGTTTATGTGCAAAGTCCTTTAGTTAAATATTTTTGGAAGAATTTTAAAGAAGCCAGTCAGGATTTAGATTTTACTTTCTTCGGAATAATCCACATTTTATTAATGCTGACGGCAATTGTTTTTATTACAATTGGTTCTGCTTTGACTAAACGAAAAGAAACAGACAGAGAGAAATTCAGAACCATGCTTTTTTGGTTTTCCATTGCCTTATTTCTCATTTTTATAGCCATTCCGTGGCCATTTTCACCGCTTGCAAACCGACCTTATATTAGATAATTATTATGAAAAATTTACTGCTTACCAATACCGGAAGATTACGAATTATTGGTTTTTTAGAAGGAACTTCGCTTATTACTTTACTTTTTATAGCCGTTCCTTTAAAATATATTTTTAATCAGCCTTTTTTAACGCGTCCAATCGGAACAATTCATGGCGCTTTGTTTTTGCTTTTTATCTTTAATACTTTAAGTGTAGGCGTAGAGCAGAATTGGAAATTTAAACATACAACCTGGAAAGTGCTTTTGGCGTGTATAATTCCGTTTGGAACTTTCTACATCGACAATAAAATCCTGAGTAAGATAAAGGCTGAATAATATAAATTTAAAAAACGATGGTTTTAGTATTTAAAACAAATGTCAATACAATCTCGAAAGTAAAAAAGGTTTCTCCAAAATTGAATAGGTTATTTCCAAAAACAAAATGGAATTTCGATCTGGAAGATTGTGATAATATCCTGCGTTTTGAAACCGAAAATAATATTATAAAAGAGATTATAATTTTAATGAAAATCACAGGCTTCGAATGCGAAGCATTATAAACAAAAAAGCAGAAGCAACAGCTTCTGCTTTTTTATCTAAGAATCTAAGAATCTAAGAATCTAAGAATCTAAGAATCTAAGAATCTAAGAATCTAAGAATCTAAGAATCTAAGAATCTAAGAATCTAAGAATCTATTTTTTAGAATCACAAACCATTCTTTTTAAAATCGCCCATTGTTTTAGAGCATCACGAGCTTCAACAGCCGGATAACCCAGCATGGTTTTCCCTGCAGGAACATCGCCAACAACTCCAGATCCGGCTCCAACAACAGCGCCGTCGCCAATTGTAGTGTGGTCCTTTATAGAAGCGCTTCCGCCAATAATAACTCCGTTTCCTAAAGTTACAGAACCAGCCAAACCGCTGTTTCCTGCCATGATACAGAATTTACCCAATTTACTATTATGTCCAATTTGAACTAAATTATCAATTTTACATCCATCTCCTAAGATAGTCGAGCTAAATTTACCACGGTCAACACAAGTGTTTGCACCAATTTCGACTCCGTTTCCGATGATTACATTTCCAATTTGTGGAATTTTTACCAAACCTTTTTCTTTACAAGGACGGAATCCAAATCCGTCAGCTCCAATTGTTGCATTTGGATGAATGATACAATCGTTACCAATATGACAACGCTCACGAACTACAGTTCCTGACCAAATCACAGTATTTTTTCCGATAGTAGATTCGTCTAAAATCGTTACATTAGGATAAATTGTTGCATTAGCTCCAATTTCAGCTTTTGGACCGATGTAGCAGTTTGCTCCAATACGGGCGCCTTCGCCAATAACAGCAGTTTCGTCTATTACAGCAGTTCTGTGAATATGGTTGTGAAATAATGGTGCAGGAGGTGCAAATAGTGCTAGAATTTGAGACATGGCCAAATCAGCATTTTTTACTTTAATAAACGCACGATTGTCTCCTGGTTCAATAGAAATATCTTCATTAACTACTGCTATAGAAGCTTTTGAAGATTCCCAGTATTTTTCATATTTTTTGTTTCCTATAAACGAAATTTCGGAAGTTGTTGCTTTTTCTAATTGCTCTGTTGCAGTTATACATTGTGATGTTGTGCCATAAATTTCACCTTGTATAACTTCATTAATTTCTTGAATTGAATAGGATTTCATTGACTGGAATTAAATTGATTTAGGGAACTAATTTTCACCAAATAAAATAAATTAGATTTGAATTACCTAATCTTATTTTCAAGTTTTTTAGATATAATTTTAAATAATAGTTTAAATATTACAAATTTAACATTAAATGTATTAATTTTTTAACTCTTTTCTAATATTTAGAACTTCTGTTAACATTCGATTTTTCATTTAAATATGTCATTTGTAGGTTTAAAACTTCTTTTCACAATAGAGTATTATGCATGCATACTTTATTGATTATCATTATAATATGTCTTTTTTTAAATTGTAATTGTAAGACTTTAGAGGCTGTATTTGTTGCTTTTGTTCTTTGAAAAAGTAAGAAACTAAGACAATGAATTCGTATTATTGTTAATTTTGGTATGAATTTCCTTTAATGTGCTTTTTTTATTCTTTCCGACTAAACTTCTTGGATGAAATAGGAGTAAAAAATGGTTTTTAGTTAAATGTTATGAATTTGATTTTTATAAGGGAATAATTAGTAAGATAAATTCTAGCAATGCTTTTTTTGTTGAAGAGAAAGCAAGCGATATCCAAAGCTAAATTCTGGTTATTAATTGACTTAAAACAAAAAAGCGATTCGCTTTTGTAAAGGAATCGCTTTTTGAAATATTTTTAAATTAACTTACTTACTCTTTTATTTTAGAAAGAGAAACAGCATTAATACAGTAACGCAAACCACTTGGTTCTGGACCATCAGGAAAAACGTGTCCTAAATGTGCATCGCAGGTATTGCAGACAACCTCAACACGAATCATTCCGTATGATTTATCGGCATGGTAAGCAATTGCATTTTCTTTTAATGGCTGTGTAAAAGACGGCCATCCTGTTCCAGACTCAAATTTTTCGCTGGCATCAAAAAGTACAGTACCACAGCATTTACATTCGTAAATTCCCGGATCAAATAAACTGCACAATTCAGAACTAAAAGATCTTTCTGTACCTTTTAGCCGTGTTACCTGAAATTCTTCGGGAGTTAAAAGCTGTTTCCATTCTGCTTCTGTTTTTTCGACTCTTTTATCAGGAATTGGATTTCCTTTATTAGAAAAATGTATAATGTCGGCCCATTTTATCATAACGATGTATTTTTGTATAGTAATAAAGATACTAACTTTAATTTAAAACTTAATTCTCAAAAGGATAATTTGCATAACGTTTGTATTCTCCGGTTTCACAATTTATTTTAATTACATAACGCTTAAGATTTCTGGGAACTAAATCATCGGGAAGTGTTCCTGATTCTGTTTCTTCGCCAAATACGTAGTAACTATTTGCCGGCCCAACTTCAAATCCATCGATTGAGGTAGATCTTAAAACCTGATTTTTTCTTTTCTCCTTTAGAATCCGTTCAGTATCTTTTATTTTTATCTTGCATTTTTTAGCAAAACTATAGTATTCGACGCTATCAGATACACTTATTTTCTTTATATGTTTTGATATTTCAGGGTTAATCCAGCCGTATTCTCTAATAAGTACCGCGCTTGAAAAAACCTGATTATTGATTGTAGGATTGTCAGAAAATCTACAGTCATGACTTCCTAAATAACCAAACATGCCGTAATGCAAATAAGCATAATGATGATAACCGGAAATGTAATAGATTAATTTATTTTTTGTGGTTACAACAATTGTATCTGTTTTTAGAAAAATCTTATAAGGAATAACTACATGCTTATAATCTGGATCGTATTTGGCTTTTGTAAAATCATTTGTAATTACAGTATCCTGAATGAATTTTCCATCTCTTAGTATTTGAAACTTTAGAGGACTGAGTTCTGTTTTTTTGAAGCTTATAAATGAAATCTCAGGCTGTTCGGTAATTGAATCATTAGAATCACATTCTTTTGAATATTTTATTGAATCAATTTCGGCATTTTTTCTTTTGTTATAAGACGACCAGAAAAATTGGCCTATTATCAGGGCAAAAATTAAAATTATAGTCCCGATAAAAAAGAAACAGCCTTTAAGATATTTATTCATTTATTCTTCCTCTTTTTGTCCCATCATCATTAAAAATGCTTTTAGGAAAGGATCAATATTTCCGTTCATAACACCGTCAACATCACTGGTTTCGTAACCTGTACGAACATCTTTTACTAATTTATAAGGCTGCATTACGTAGTTACGAATCTGCGAACCCCATTCGATTTTCATTTTTCCGGCTTCGATATCAGCGCGTTGTGCCTGTTGTTTTTTTAATTCAATTTCGTATAACTGAGAACGTAACATCTGCATGGCACGTTGTCTGTTATCTTGCTGCGAACGTGTTTCTGAACACTGAATCTGAATTCCGGTTGGTTTGTGTACCAATTGTACTTTAGTTTCAACCTTGTTCACATTCTGTCCACCGGCACCACTCGAGCGTGAAGTTGTAATTTCGATATCGGCAGGATTAATGTCAATTTCGATACTATCATCCACAAGCGGATAAACATAAACAGATACAAATGATGTATGACGTTTTGCATTACTATCAAAAGGTGAAATACGCACTAATCGGTGTACACCATTTTCTCCTTTTAAATATCCAAAAGAATAATCGCCTTCAAATTCTAAAGTTACGGTTTTAATTCCGGCAACATCACCTTCCTGAAAGTTAAGTTCTTTTATTTTATAGCCATAACTTTCGCCCCACATCATGTACATACGCATCAGCATTCCCGCCCAGTCACAGCTTTCAGTACCACCGGCTCCGGCAGTAATTTGTACAACTGCACTCAAACTGTCACCTTCGTCAGAAAGCATGTTTTTAAATTCGATGTTCTCGATATGAGATTCAGTTGTATTATAATGCTCGCTTAATTCTTCTGCAGAAAGTTCCCCTTCTTTATAAAAATCATACGCCAATTGCAATTCGTCCGTCAGCTCGATCGCTTTATTGTAATCTTCAATCCATTTTTTCTTGTTTCGAAGGTTTTTTACAATAAGTTCGGCTTCTTTCGCATTGTTCCAAAAATCGGGTGCAAAGGTTTTTTCTTCCTCGTTAGCAATTTCAATTAGTTTGGCATCAACGTCAAAGATACCTCCTCAACGCACCAAGGCGCTCCACAATACCTTTTATTTGTTCGGTTGTTGTCATAAATTAATACTAGTTTTATATGTTTTTTATAATTATTACGTTAATTTGGTGTGTAGAAATGTGCAAGTTAAAATTTACTGAAACTTACTCAGAATAACTACTACTAATACGTAATTTTGCTGTACAAAAATAAGATATAGTTTTTAGAATATGGAAATAAATTTAATTAGCGATACCATTACCAAACCTACATACGAAATGCTGCAATATATGTTTAATGCTCATGTAGGTGATGATGTTTACAGACAGGATCCGACGGTTATTGAGTTGGAAACTAGAACAGCTGAATTTTTTGGTATGGAAGCGGGACTTTTTTTTCCTTCTGGAACTATGGCAAACCAAGTGGCAATTAAATTGCATACACAGCCCGGCGATCAGTTAATTACAGATAAATATTCGCATATTTACAACTATGAGGGCGGAGGAATTGCTTTTAATAGCGGAGTTTCTTGCTGTCTTGTAGACGGAAACCGAGGCATGATAACTGCTGCTCAGGTTGCTGCAGCAATTAATAATCCTGAAGACATACATTGTCCGTTAACAACTTTGGTATGTGTTGAAAACACTACAAACAAAGGCGGTGGAGCTTGTTACGATTTAGATGATTTAAAAGATATAAAAAGAGTCTGCGATGCCAATAATTTGAAATTCCACATGGATGGTGCCAGAATCTGGAATGCATTAGTTGCAAAAAGACAAAATCCAAAAGAATTTGGGGCAATTTTCGATACCATTTCTGTTTGTTTGTCAAAAGGACTGGGCGCTCCCATAGGTTCTGTGTTATTAGGAAGTAAAGCTGATATTCATAGAGCGTTGAGAATCAGAAAGATATTAGGCGGAGGGATGCGTCAGGTGGGCTATTTAGCAGCAGCCGGATTATATGCTTTGGCAAATAATATCGAACGATTGGCAGAAGACCACAGAAGAGCTAAAGAAATCGCAGCAGTTTTAAATACAAAATCGTGGATCGAAGCAATAGAACCTGTAGAAACTAATATCTTGATTTTTTCACTTGCCGAAGGTTACAGCGATCAGCTTTTGATAGAAAAATTAAAACAGAAAAATATTTTAATAAGTTCCTTAGGACCCAATAAACTAAGAATCGTTACGCATCTGGATTACAAAGAAGTAATGCATACGTATGTTGTGGAAACGCTTACGAAATTTTAGTCAAAGGTTCAAAGGGTCTGAGGTTCAAAGGGACAAAGGTGCTTAGCTTCTAAGGTTCTGCGAATCTAAACAATAAAAAAAGGGACAAAGAATTACTCCTACGAGAAAATCTTTGTCCCTTTGAACCTCAGAGCCTTTGAACCTTATTTAAACAAATTATCCATTCCAGGAATCATTGGCATATCCATTTTTGCAACAGCGTCAAGTTCTCTTTCGTTTACGTTTGTAGCTTTTTCAATAGCTTTATTTAGAGTTACAATTAAGTAATCTTCTAGTTGTTCTTTATCTTCTAATAGAGAATCATCAATAGAAATAGAAGTCACTTTTCTGTTAGCAGTTAGTGTTACTTTTAATAATCCATCAGCGCTTTGTTCATCAATCAAAACAGTATCTAAACGCTTTTTTGTATCTTCAATTTTTTGTTGGGTTTCTTTAAGTTTACCCATCATTCCCATTAAATCCATTTTTTGTTGATTTTTAAATTATTTCATACAAAATTACTATATTGCTATAGTATAACAATAGAATATTTTAAGAAAATATTAATTCTGTTCTGTTGTGTTTGTACTATTTTTGCTTCTTCGTATTTAAAAAACTAATGCTCATTCAATGCAAAACGATATAATGGCTCCAAAGGCCAATGTGATTTCAAAAAAATTAAAAAAACATAAAGAAACCCGAATTGATAATTATTTCTGGCTTAATGACCGCGAAAACAAAGACGTAATCGACTACTTAAATCAGGAAAATGCTTATTACGAAAGTATGACAGCGCATACAAAAGACCTTCAGGGAAAATTGTATGAAGAAATGAAAAGCAGAATTAAAGAAGATGATTCATCTGTTCCGTATTTCTATAATGGATATTTTTATATTACCCGTTTTGAAACCGGAAAAGACTACCCAATATTTTCAAGAAAAAAAGAAAGCCTAACTGTAGCGGAAGAAATTTTATTTGACTGTAATGAAATGGCAAAAGGACACGCTTATTTTAAACTTGGAGGTTTAAGTATAAGTCCAGATAATAAATTTGCCAGTTTTGGACTAGATATTGTCGGCAGAAGAATTTATACCATTCAGATTAAAAACTTAGAAACGGGAGAAATTCTGGAAGATAAAATCGAAAATGTAACTGGAGGATCTGTTTGGGCAAATGATAATAATACTATTTTTTACGTTAGACAAGATGAGGTTACGCTAAGAGCAGACAAGGTTTTTAGGCATAAATTAAACTCAAACACAGAAGATGATGTTTTGGTTTTTAATGAAACAGACGATACTTTTAATGTTTCGATAAGCAAAGAAAAATCAAGAAAATATATTGTAATTGGCTCAGGAAGTACACTTACAACCGAGTATAGAATTCTGGATTCTAATACTCCCGACGGAGAGTTTGAAGTGTTTCAGCCTCGCGTCCGCGGTTTAGAATATAGTATTTCCCATTATGAGGACTCTTTTTACATTTTGACGAATAAAGACAAGGCGACGAATTTTAAATTGATGAAAACGCCTGAAAACAAGACAGCAAAGAAATTTTGGGTAGATGTAATTCCGCATCGCGAAGATGTTTTATTAGAAGATATTGAGATTTTCAAGAATTACTTAGTTGTAGAGGAGCGTTCAAATGGATTAAATCATATTCGTATCATGCCTTGGAATGAGGAATCGGATTATTATCTGCCTTTTGGAAGCGAAACTTACAATGCTTACACCACAACCAATATCGATTTTGATACCGATGTTTTGCGTTACAGCTATCAATCGCTGGCAACGCCATCTTCTGTTATTGATTTTAATATGAAAACTAAAACCAAAGAAATCTTAAAAGAACATGAGGTTTTAGGAGGCAATTTTAATAAAGAAAATTATATCGAAGAGCGTATTTGGGCAACTGCCAGAGACGGAGTAAAAGTTCCGATCTCGATGATTTACCGCAAAGGACTTCAGAAAAACGGTAAAAACCCATTATTACTGTATGCTTACGGCTCTTATGGAATTACTATGGATGCATATTTCTCTTCAACGCGACTTTCTTTGTTAGATCGTGGTTTTGTGTATGCAATTGCCCATATTAGAGGAGGTGAGGACTTAGGAAGACAATGGTACGAAGATGGAAAACTGTTAAAAAAGAAAAATACCTTTACAGATTTCATTGATTGCTCTAAATTTGTAATTAACGAAAAATTTACATCTCCTGAACATTTATATGCAGAAGGAGGATCAGCCGGAGGATTATTGATGGGAGTTATCGTAAATGAAGCCCCTGAATTATACAATGGAGTCATTGCTCAGGTGCCTTTTGTAGACGTAATTACCACGATGCTGGATGACAGTATTCCGCTTACAACTGGAGAATATGACGAATGGGGAAACCCAAACAATAAAAAATATTATGATTATATGTTGTCGTATTCACCTTACGATAATGTAAAAGCTCAAAAATATCCAAATATGTACGTATCTACAGGATTGCACGATTCTCAGGTACAATATTGGGAGCCAGCCAAATGGGTAGCCAAGTTGAGGGATTTAAAAACAAATAATAACCTTTTGTTTTTGGATACTAACATGGATGCCGGACATGGCGGAGCTTCTGGACGTTTTGAGGCTTTAAAAGACTTAGCAAAAGAATTTAGTTTTTTATTAGATTTAGAAAAAATTGAAAGCTAATTAAAAAATTTTTGTTAAATTTGCAACCTATCAGGGTTATTTAAAAATACCTTGATTAACTATTTTTTTATGAAAGAAGAAATAAACGCTTACAATAATGTTTTAGAGTTAATAGGTAACACCCCACTTATTAAGCTAAATAAAATCACCGAAGAGTTAGAAGGAAATTTCTACGCAAAGGTAGAAGCTTTTAATCCGGGTCATTCCTCAAAAGATAGAATCGCATTATATATTATTGAAGAAGCAGAGAAAAAAGGAATTCTTTCTCCAGGAGATACCATAATAGAAACGACATCTGGTAATACAGGATTTAGTTTAGCAATGGTAAGTATAATAAAAGGTTACAACTGTATTTTGGCAGTAAGTTCAAAATCATCCAAAGACAAGATTGACATGTTGAGAAGTTTAGGAGCAAAAGTTTATGTTTGTCCGGCTCACGTATCAGCAGATGATGAAAGATCTTATTATAATGTAGCAAAACGTTTACACGAAGAAACAAAAGGTTCAGTCTACATTAATCAATATTTTAACCAACTGAATATTGATGCTCATTACAACTCTACAGGTCCTGAAATTTGGGAACAGACAAAAGGAAAAATTACCCACCTTATTGCTTGCAGCGGAACCGGAGGAACTATCTCAGGAACAGCAAAATTCTTAAAAGAACAAAATCCAAATATTAGAATTCTAGGTGTTGATGCTTTTGGATCTGTATTGAAAAAATACCACGAAACAAAAGAGTTTGATAACAAAGAAATTTATCCATACCGTATAGAAGGTTTAGGTAAAAACTTGATTCCGGCAGCTACAGATTTTGATATTATTGATAAATTCATGAAAGTAACCGACGAAGAAAGTGCCCACTCTGCAAGAGAAATCACTCGCAAAGAAGGTTTATTTGTGGGTTACACATCAGGAGCAGTAATGCAGGCGATTAAACAATATGCAGAAGAAGGTGAGTTTACAAAAGACAGCAATATTATTGCTATTTTTCCAGATCACGGTTCACGCTACATGAGCAAAGTATTTAGTGATGACTGGATGAACGAACAAGGATTCTTTGATAGTATCAATGAAGAAGAAGTTCAAAAAATTGAATTTGTAAAGTAATTAAAAACTACTTTTTGAGATATAAACTCCATTCTAAGTGATGGAGTTTTTTTTTTGAGGCTATATTATAGATATCTATATTGATGTTTGAGTGTTGATGTTTTAAATTATTGTGAGAATAATGCATTTACATGTAGGAATGTTTTGGTACTGTTGAATTAAAATTATAGTTTTAACAAAATATCTAAATAAAACTACACCCCTAGAATCTATGGCTAAATTATTACTCACTTTATTGTTGGTAAGTTTTTTAAATGCAAATGCACAAAATCCTGTTCAGGAATTTAATTTCGATGGAAATACGAGCAGTAAGGATAATACAATTTCTTTTTTAGGAACTGCTAGTTTTGTAAATGACAGAATGGGGACTCCTAAAGGAGCTGTTCGGCTTACAAACAAAGCTTTACAAGCTGTAGTGGGTGATCTTCCGCAAGCTAATAAGCCCAGAACAATATCGGTTTGGGTTAAATTTAATACTGTTACTTCTCCACATTATATTTTAGGTTATGGTACGCCATTAAGTGCTCAATATTTTGGATTATCACAGCAAGCTGTATCCAATGGCGAGGCTGATTTAAGTTTGACTGGTTGGGAAACAGCAAATAATATTGTAGCTTCAGTACCACTTGCTAAAGAAGTTTGGTACCAATACTGCATTACTTATGATGGTAATACTTCAAAAATATATCGTAATGGTCAATTATTAGCATTTGTAGATGGAATTCCGCGCTTAACAAAAGGCTATATTTTGAGTTTGGGAAAAATGAATGCAACAGTTGGTATCAATGCTGATATTGACGATCTTAAAATATATATCGTGGCCATGACAGATGAACAGGTTATGGAGTCTTATAAAAGCTCAAAACCTTCTGGAGCTGCGCCTGAGACCGTTCCAGCTTCTAGTTCGGCAAAGAAAACTGCTGTTGTTGCAGCAAAAGCTGTAGCTCCTGTAAAAACAGCGTTGCCAGCAGATAAATATACCGGACCTAAAAAAGTTGAGGTCTTTTCGCAAGGAAAACAGATAATGGGAAGCAATGCCTCAAATATCGGTGATTTGCCAGAAGGAACTTATTTATTGAAGATAACCAATACTTCAAAATAGATGATATAGAATTTATAGAAAATCTAATTTATTATTTTATAGATTTTTTTTAATTGACAAAGCTGTTTGGATAAATTTCAAACAGCTTTTTTTTGTTTTCATTACTTTTTTAAATGTTAATATTCTTTTTGTAATTATAAATACCGTATTTATACGTAAGAATGTATGGTTTTAATTATAGTAAGTTTGATCAGTTTTGGTTATTTTGACGATTATTTAGGTTAGTTATCGGAAAAATTTCTTCCCAAAAACATAATAATTTAGTTTAGCTATGTTAAAATCACGGAATGTTTTTAATATCCTAAAGTCTACTATTATGAAAAAATCACTACTCACATTAATGTTTGTAAGTTATTTGAATGTTAATGCGCAAACACCGATTCAGGAATTTAATTTCAATGGTACATTAAATAATATTAGTAATACAACTTCTTTCATGGGAACGGATAATTTCGTGACGGATAGATCTGGAGTTGTAAAAAGTGCACAGCGTCTTACTAATAAGGCAATGGAAGCTGTTATAGATGATCTTCCACAAGGCAACAGTGCCAGAACAGTTAGTATCTGGGTGAGATTTAACGATATTTCGTCGGCAAATTATGTTTGGGGTTACGGAACTGCTTACAATGCACAATACTGCGGTTTACTACAACAGGCAACAACATCTTCCAATTCAGATTTGAGTTTGGCGGGCTGGGGCGCATCAAATGATGTTATCGTTTCTACCCGTCTTGAAAAATATACCTGGTACAATTATACGATAACATTTGACGGAACAGTTTCTAAAATATACCGTGATGGTAAATTATTGAAATTTGTAAACGGTATAACCCGTTCTACTAAAGGTAATATTTTTAGATTGGGAGAAATCAACACTACAGTTGGTATAAATGCAGATATAGACGATTTAAAGATTTATAATGTTACTTTGACAGATGAACAAGTGGAAGAACTTTACGATAGTTCTAAAGCTATTATTGTGACTTCGGCAGATTCATCACCAGCTGCAAAAAATACTACAGCGGGTAAAATCAAATCCTTAGCAAAAACTACAACTTCGAGTAGTATTATTGCAACAAAGGATGTAAATGAAAATAAAAATGTTGAGGTTTATTCGCAAGGGCAAAAAATCATCGGAAGTAATGGTTTAACTATCAGTGATCTTCCAGAGGGAACTTATTTGTTGAAAATAACAAATGCACCTTCAAAAAAAATAACTTCAAAATAAGAGTTAAACTTTGGTAATAATAGTTAGTTAGTTTTTATGTTGTTTAGTAAGCATTATTTTTTTGGAATTAAAAAGCCTTCGGAACTGGAACTTCTGAAGGCTTTTGTTTTGTTAAGAGATTTCTACTTATTTTTTTAATTAATTATTAAAATCTAAATTGATTACAATCATTTTTAAAACCAGTTGCACATATACCGTTCATATTTTCAGATTCAAAAATAAAAGGTTGCTCTATTCGAAAATCTTTCTTTATTTGCTCTATTATACCAGATAAAACATTTCGATTATGTTCGGCACATTCTTTTCCCAATAAAAGTTTATTAGGTTGGTTTGATTCTTCATTGAATCCTGCCCATATTAGTTCTGAAAAAACATTTATTTTCAACCATAATGATAAGGAAATACTGCTTGTTGGATAATCATCAGCTGCCAATAAAAAAGTAGCACCATCTTTAATGACATGCTTTTCCTTTCCTTCAAGACATAAATCAAAATAATAATTAGCTAAAGTAGATTCTATGCTGTTATCAATGACTTGAAGGTTATCTAACCATGAATCAAAGTCTTCTGTATCTGCTACCCATGTTGCATAATCGTTTGTTTTTACACGCTTCATATCAGACATTAATAATTTGGATGGTCTTCCTGAGATGGTCAACATTTTTTTCAACAAATTAACAACTGCAAAAGATGTCAGATCTTCTTTTTCTTTTATAACAATTCTTCCGGTCCAATCACCAATAATTCTACCATTAGGATTTATTTTTTTGATGTTTCGTTCTACGTCTTCAGATATTCTGAATATAATCATAATTTTTTCGGGACTTTAAGTGAGGTAGTGCCATCTATACAATGTACTACAATTTCTTCAATTGTATTTATGTTTTGATTAATTTGGGAATTAGACTGCAATTTACTCTAACTTTTTATTATATCAGATTTAGTTGCATCAATTACTTCGATATGAACAGAGATATTTTTATGTTGTCAATAAATTGTTTGCTCATTCTCAATTGCCGTCTTATAAGAATCATTTACTCTTGCAATAAATTTATTTGCGGTACATGATTTAATTTGTACTCCCTGACCAGTTTTTTGAAATATACCATCTACAGCAGGAGATTTTTCAATATTAGCTAAAATTACTTTATCATTTTTAAAAGTACCTGCTTTATCAGCTACTCGTATTTCTTTTACAAGGGTTTGTGCTTCATTTATTGAGGTAATTTTCTTGCCCGTTCTTTGTTCGTATTCATATAACCACTTGGATATAATACCCTTTCGCAAGCGTGAAAATGAAAAAGTTAAATTTGCCTTTTAGAAAATGTTCTATAATCTATAATTGAGTATTTGCCTTTAAACAAATCGTAGTAATACTTTAGTAAAATTTCATTTAATGAATATAAACTATAATAGATAGTTCCTTTATCCTTATCGTTAAAATCATCTGAATATAGAAAACGATTATTATAATTTTCTAAACAATAGGCTTCAAATTCTTTTTCATCAATTGAAAGAAATGGTTTTAAATAGACTTGATTAATTTCAATGTGCTCATCTGAGTTTTTTAAATAAAATTTAGGAGTTACATCTAAATAAGGAAAGCTATCTATAAGATTTAGAGAAATTATGCAATGTTCATTTTCATAAAATAAATAATAATCAAGGGATTCGTTTTCTGTTTTACTCAAATCTACATTTAATCTTAATTTGAAAGTATTAATGGATTCGTAAAGATATTTTTCGATATCAGTCTGAAATGTTTTATAATCTAATAAATTCATACTTTAAAATTTAATAATTAAGCCGGTTTCTGCAGAACATATCCTTTGGAAATAGAAATAACCGAAAATAGGAGTATTTTTGATTATTTCTCCTTTTCCAATACTAGTAAAATAGTTTTTACATCATGTATAAATTCTCCATTTGCATGCCCTAACACCTTGCCTTTGTTTGGAAAAAGCCTTTCATATCAATTTTAAAAAACATATTTAAAAATTTACTATAGCATTAACATCTTTATCCCTTAAAGTACTTCTTTTTTAGTTTTTACTTATTGACTTAAAACAACTAATAACACAAAAAAGTAATTTAAAGTCTGTCAATAAAAAAGACTTCTGAGTTTGAACTTAGAAAGCTTTTTTTGCTTTAGATTTTAGCTGATAACGCTAATACTAAAAAAACATATTGCTGATGCAATTACTGCGACTTTAATATATTTTGATGTTTTAATAGTATTTTAGTTTGTTTGTGAGATCGCAAATGTAAAATTTTATTTGTTGATTGAGTTGTAATTTTTAAAAGCTAAAGAGCAACTGCCATCTTAAATATAATGATCTATTTTTTCTTTTAATCGATTGGCTAAATAAGTATTTCCTTCTTTTAAAGCTTCATAAATGAGCAAAGATTCTTTATGATATTCTACTATCTTGTCTGTAGTCCAATAATACGGCGGTGCATATAAATTGCATATTCTATCGGCCATTTTAACCGCCCAGACTTCTTTAGGCTGTTGTTTAATTTTTGATAAACTTTGTTCCATTTGTACCGATTTATCCTTGATGTTGCTGTCCTTTGATAAAGCATTAATTCCATTTGCAATTTCTTCTCCAAATAGTTCTTTAACTTTTTCAAATGAAAAATCAGTATCTTCTATTGTATCGTGTAACATGGCGCAAGTGATAGCGAATTCAGCATTTAAACTTTGATCGTAGTTTAAAGCGTTTATAATTTCAAAAACAACGCTCCCAATATGATTAATATATTCAATTTGTAAACCCTCTTCGTCTCCACCGTATTTTTGACCTTGATGCAATTTAGAAACTAAGTACCAGGTTTTTTGTAAATTATCTATTGACCAATTATTCATATTTTATAGAATGTTAGTTTTAAACTTTATTAGTTGACTAAACGTCTCTTATTATTTATTTCCAATATTGAGATTCTGGAGGAAACAATTCTAAAAATGTATTTTGATTTTCAATAAACAAACCTTTCCATCCTTCAATCAGTCTATTTTCTATTGCCTGATCAAAGAAGTGGGTATAAAGTTCTCTATTGTCAAAATCAAGGTATAAACTAGGAAGATAATGATAAGTTTTATTTAGATTAAACTGCTCACTTTTATATGCATTACTTATTTCTTCAAATTCAAGTTTTAAAAATTCGATTTGTTTCAAGTAATTATTGCTTAAAATATCGCTTTCCCAATCATCTAAAAGCCACCAGGAATTCTCTCCAAAATAAACAGAACATTTATTATCGAATTTAATGATTGTAAATATACCGCCCTGAAATCTATTAAAATAAGAACTCATTTATTTTACTGTCTAGCTGATAACACTAAGAACTAGAAAAAGTAGAACTAATGCGATTACGGCAATTTTGGTATATTTTGAATTCATGGTATTTTTAATTTGTTTAATAATGAGATTTAACAAATATAAATTTTTATTTAAATCTGAATCACTAAAAACAGACCAAAAACAAAAAAGCCCTGAAAAAAATCAGAGCTTTTGTATATGATAAAAGAGAGAAATTATGCTTCTTCCTGCATAGTATGATAAACGTTCATAACGTCATCATCTTCCTCGATTTTTTCGATTAATTTCTCAACGTCAGCGATTTGAGCTTCTGTAAGTTCTTTGGTAATTTGCGGAATACGCTCAAAGCCAGAAGATAAAATTTCAAGACCTCTGTTTTCTAATTCTTTTTGCAAAGCACCAAAACTTCCAAAAGGAGCGTAGATTAAGATTCCGTCCTCGTCTTCAAAAACCTCTTCAGCACCAAAATCAATAAGTTCTAATTCTAATTCTTCCGGATCAAGATTTCCTTTTGCAATTCTAAAGTTACAAGTATGGTCAAACATAAACTCAACAGAACCCTGAGTTCCCATTGTACCGTTACATTTATTAAAATAACTTCTAATATTCGCTACCGTTCTGTTATTATTATCAGAAGCAGTTTCAATTAAAATTGCAATTCCGTGAGGCGCGTAACCTTCAAACAAAATTTCTTTATAGTTAGCCGTATCTTTATTACTTGCATTTTTTATCGCACGCTCCACATTGTCCTTAGGCATGTTGGCCGCTTTAGCATTCTGTATAACAGCTCTTAATCTAGAATTGGCATCTGGGTTTGGTCCGCCTTCTTTAACAGCCATAACGATATCTTTACCAATTCTGGTAAAAGTTTTGGCCATTGCTGACCAACGTTTCATTTTTCTTCCTTTTCTAAATTCGAACGCTCTTCCCATTTCTAATTTTTAGTTTTGTGATGCAAAAATACGGTTATTCCTTATTTTTCCAAAATCAAAAGTATTCTTTTTTTTATAAGTGAATGTATTAAATTTCAATAGAAAAATTCCAAATTTCAATTGTCAGCATTTTTTTTCATATAAAGACTATAGAATTTCGAAAACAATTTTAATGTTCTAAGAAATGCTAAATGTTAGTTTCTTACGGAGTTCCCTCGTTCCTAGGTATGGCAAACTCATCAAACTTGAAACCTGAAACTTGAAACAAAAATAAACCTGAAACAAAAAACAAAACTATTTAGCTCCATTAAACTCATTAATCACATTTACAGCCTCATTCAGGTACGGATTCGTCTTCAGGTTATCCATTTGATATTGATTGATTGTTTTGTCATTTGGATAAGCGCCTAGTAATAATTGATTTACACTCGAATTATAAACATCAAGCGGATTGTTTTCATCATTAAAAGTATTTATTTCCTTCCAAAGAGAATTGACAATTTTCTTTTGCTCAAAAACATCTTCTAAAGTCATCGGAATTTCTGCCTTTGGAGTATTTACAAGCTGATCAATCTTTACATTTATCTTTTTAATATTATTAAAGAAATAATTATCAGCCAGTCTTGCAGTACTATTTTGAGCCAGTTTGTCAATAAGATTTCGTTTTACATACGTTTTGTATTTTAAAATAGGTTCAATACTATCGTTTTTAATAGCAGTCGGAAAATCACTTTCTTTCTGATAAATATCTTCATAAAATTCAGGAAGAACAACATCTGGAGTAACTCCAACATATTGATGGCTTTTGCCTGTAACTCGGTAGAATTTATTAATCGTAATTTTCAAATAATCAGTACTTTTATCTTCATCAAGCGGTAAAATAGTCTGCATCGTAGCTTTTCCGAGCGTAGTACTTCCTAATAATAAAGCACGGTTATAATCCTGTAAAATTGAAGAGAAAAATTCGCTCGCCGAAGCCGTGTTACTATTAACAAGAATAACAATTGGCCCTTTATAAATAAGTCCCTTAAAAGGATCATTAATCACAGATTTTCCTTGTTTATTATCAACCACAATCGAAATTGGCCCATAATCAATAAACATACCGGCTAATTTTATAGCTTCTTCCATAGAACCGCCGCCGTTATCAATCAAATCAATAACCAAACCTTTCATATTATCTCTTTCCAGTTTTATTATCTCGCGGGCAACATCATCAGCGCAGCCTTTTCTGCTATTTCCATCTAAATCAGCGTAGAAACTCGGAATTTTGATATATCCAATTTTACTGTCTTTCCCGATCATAAAACTAAAAACCGAATTTTCTTCGTCTTTCATGACTTGTTTTTCAATAAAAACATCAAAGCTTTTACCAGTACTTCTCTTCAGCGTAAGCGTAATATGTTTATTTGCTTCGGATAAAATCATATCAGAAATTGATTCCATCGAAGCACACGAAACTTTTAATGTTTCTTTTTGATTAGAAATCGAAATAATCTGATCGCCTTTTTTGATTTGTCCCGTTTGATAAGCCGGGCCATTCGGATCTATTTCGGCAATTATAATTTCGTTTTTCTCATTCAGATTAACCGTCATTCCCAAAGAAAAATGTTCTTTAGAAAGTGAAGCCACAAAACTGGTTTTAGAATCATCGCTGAAATAAGCAGTATGCGGATCGAAATAAGTACAGAAAAAATTATATAACTTCTCTTCCTGTTTATCGGCACTTTCTAAAAGCGTGCTGATACGACAGATTTCATTAGACAGAATAAGTTTTTTTGTAGCCGCTTCTATCGACGTAAAATTAGTTTTAAGCGAATCTAGATTTTCGCTGGAATCAGCCATTTCATCCAAAACCTGATAACGCAGTTTTTTAGTCCATACTTTTTCTAAATCCTCTTTTTTCAGATAAAAAGGAAATGATTTTTTATAAAACCGAATCGTATCTTTTTTGCTATAATCAAAAGCTTGTAATTGTAACTTTTCCAAAACACTTTTAGTTCTGGTAAGTCCATTTATATATTTAGCTTTAATGTCGGTGAGAAAACTACAATCGTTTGCAAGAATCAGATCGTCTAATTTTAAGCGGTATTTAGCTTTCATTTCGTCATATTCGCTCTTAAAGAAAATATTTCTCGACGGATCCAATTCATTCATTAAATTATCAAAAACAAAAACCGACAAACTATCGTTGACAGGTTTTGGTCTAATATGTTCGGTCTGGACAAGTGCATTTATTTTGTTTAGTATTTCGCATGTCGCAGCGCTATTTTGACCCAATAGGGCGCTTGTAGTTAATAGAAACACTAATAGTATTTTTTTCATAAGTCAAAGTCATCGTTTACACTAAAATTACGGTAATTTTTTGATAAATGACAGTAATTACTTCAAAATATCGACGAGAGAATTAATAAAAACTACGAACAGCACAAATTATTTTTTTGCCACAGATTATACGGATTTAAAGGATTAAATTTTGCCACGAATTGCACGAATTATATTTATTGTATATTTTAAATATACTTTTAATGTATTTACCAGATTAGAATCCTTTTAATCCGTGGCAAATAATTAGTGAAGATTCGTGAAATTCGTGGCAAAAAAACAAAAAAAAATGCGTTACAATTTTCATCGCAACGCATTTCAATATATTTTAGAATTTTTTATTTCTTATAAAAAGGCAATTTTACCACTTTTGCAAGAACATCATTTTTTCTAATTCTGATAAAAATATCACTGTCAATAGTACTATTTGGTACAGTAACATAACCAAGACCAATCCCTTTATTCATAGAAGGCGACATAGTACCAGAAGTTACAACACCAATTACAGCACCAGAACCATCAACAATTTCGTAATCATGTCTTGGCACCGCACGTTCCTGCATTTCAAAAGCAACCAATTTTTTAGAAACACCTTCTTCTTTTTGCTTTTTCAGATTCTCAGAATTCGTAAAATCTTTATTAAATTTCGTAATCCATCCCAAACCAGCTTCAAGCGGAGAAGTAGTATCATTAATATCATTTCCATAAAGGCAGAAACCCATTTCAAGACGTAAAGTATCGCGCGCCGCAAGACCAATAGGTTTAATTCCGAAAGGTGCACCAGCCTCAAAAACTTTATTCCAGATTTGCTCTACTTCACTGTTTTTACAGTAAATTTCAAAACCGCCAGAACCAGTATAACCAGTAGCAGAGATAATTACATTATCAATTCCGGCAAAATCACCAACCTCAAAATGGTAATACGGAATCGCTGCTAAATCTTTTGAAGACAAAGACTGCATTGCTTCAACCGCTTTTGGTCCCTGAATTGCCAGCAAAGAATAATCATCAGAAATATTTTTCATTTCAACACCCAAATCATTGTGCGACGAAATCCAGTTCCAGTCTTTCTCTATATTAGAAGCATTTACAACCAGTAAATATTGTTCCTCTTTCATTTTATACACAATCAAATCATCAACAATACCGCCGTCATTATTAGGAAGACAAGAATATTGCGCTCTTCCAATAGTCAAAGTCGAAGCATCATTAGACGTTACTTTCTGAATCAAAGCCAAAGCATTTGGACCCGTAAGTAAAAATTCGCCCATATGCGAAACGTCAAAAACGCCCACACTATTACGAACCGTTTCATGTTCAGCATTAACACCCTCGTAAGTAATTGGCATATTGTAACCCGCAAAAGGCAGCATTTTTGCTCCCAAACCTTCATGTATGTGCGTAAGCGCAGTATTTTTCATTGTGTTGTTATATAAAATTGAATCGCAAATTTATTTAAAAAATATCAAATTATGATAGGTTAAATTATAAATTTCGCAATGATTAGGAGCTATTTCCTGTTATCCGCTATATCTTTTTGTTTTTAAAGAAAAAATAAAAAGGATGCCGCTACTACCAGGGCTAGGGCAGTAGGTTTCAAAAGAAACTATTTCGTCTTTATTTTTTATGTAATTTTAATAGATAATTACAACCCAATGAAAAGTCCTTATTTAATTACAAAAGAAGAAATTCTTAAATTCTACAAACCAATAAATCCTCAGGCACACAAAGGAACACAAGGTCATGCCGTAATTATTGCCGGAAGTTATGGTAAAATAGGAGCGGCCGTTTTAGCCTCAAAATCCTGTATCAAATCCGGATGCGGACTCGTAACGGCTTTTGTACCAAAATGTGGTTATCAGATTCTGCAAATCAGCATACCAGAAGTTATGGTAATTACAGACGAAAATGCAAATTCCATCACCAATATTAATATTCCTTTACAACCGCAGGCCATCGGAATTGGCCCGGGAATAGGGAAGGAGCTTGCGACACAAAAAGCATTATTCGAATTTCTGCGAATCAATAAATCTCCTTTAGTTCTCGATGCGGATGCTTTAAATATTATTTCAGAAAATATTTCCTGGTTAGAATTAGTTCCAGAAGACACCATTTTAACACCTCATCCAAAAGAATTAGAACGCTTGATTGGCAGTTGGACTTCAGAATCGGATAAGTTTAAAAAGACAATTGCTTTTTCTGAAAAATACAAAGTCATTGTTGTCATGAAAGGCGCTCCTACATTTGTAATCAACAGAAATTCTGTATATGAAAATACAACGGGAAACGCCGCGCTCGCAACCGCCGGAAGCGGCGACACCTTAACCGGAATCCTCACAAGTCTTTTAGCTCAAGGTTACGAACCCAAATATGCCGTTAAAATTGGTGTTTTCCTTCACGGATTAACTGCTGATATTGCTTTACCAAAATTTGGTTACGAATCTTTTACGGCTTCTACTATTATTAAGTATTTAGGAAAAGCTTTTTTGGAATTAGAGAATTAGAAAATGTGGCAATTTGATAATTAGATAATTTTTTATACAGTATGTCACTCTGAGCGATCCCGAGGCTTCGGGAGAAGAGCCACAAGTAGCTCTACAAAGAAAATCGTCAACGAAATTAAACTTTGAGGAATAACTTTGCGATCCTTCGACTCCGCTCAGGAGGACAAAAAAAAGAGAATAAAATCTATTTAAATCAGCTCAAATCTTTTAAAATCTGCGTGAAACAAAATTTTACGTTTAAACAATTAATCTAAAATCTACACTCTACATTCTAAAATCAAAAATCGTAAGTTTGTAATATGGAAAACAACTTCGATCTTAGAACGGTAAACGTTACCCGATATATTACGCCTTTGCGTGAAGGAGGTTCACTGCCAGCTTTGGCAGAAGCTGATGACGATTTTAAATACGTCTTAAAATTTAAAGGAGCCGGACACGGCGTAAAAGCTTTAATTGCCGAATTAGTAGGCGGACAAATTGCAAAAGCCTTAAAACTACAATTGCCAGAATTAGTTTTCGCAAACCTCGACGAAGCCTTTGGAAGAACCGAAGCTGACGAAGAAATTCAGGATTTACTGCAAGGAAGTCAAGGTTTAAATTTGGCGCTTCATTTTTTATCTGGCGCGATTACTTTTGATCCCGTTGTAACAACTGTAGATGCTAAATTGGCGTCGCAGATTGTCTGGCTTGACGCTTACATTACCAATGTCGACAGAACTTTTAAAAACACCAATATGCTGATCTGGCATAAAGAACTTTGGCTTATAGATCACGGTGCGTGTTTGTATTTTCATCATTCCTGGAACAATTGGGAACAACATGCCAAAAGTCCGTTTGCGTTGATAAAAGATCATGTTTTGTTGCCTCAGGCTTCACTTTTAAAAGAAGTTGATGCCGAATATAGAGCGATTTTAACTCCAGAAATTTTAGAAGAAATTGTAAATACAATTCCCCTCGAATGGTTACAATGGGAAGACACAGACGAAACTCCGGAAGCATTGCGAAATGTATATTTACAGTTTTTGCAGACCAGATTAAACAATTCCGAAATCTTTGTAAATCAGGCTCAAAATGCAAGATAGTCACTTATATGAGTATGCCGTGATTCGTGTAGTACCAAGAGTAGAACGCGAAGAATTCCTAAATATTGGAATCATTTTGTTTTGCAAAAAAGCTAAATTTATAAAAGTACTTTTTCATCTTAATAAAACAAAAATTGAAGCACTTTCTGATGATTTTGATATCGAACAATTAGAATGCAATTTAACTTCATTGGAAAAAATCACTAACGGTGCCAAAGACGGCGGACCAATTGCGGAATTTGAAATTCCGGAACGTTTTAGATGGCTTACGGCGATTAGAAGTTCTGCGATTCAAACTTCAAGACCGCATCCCGGTTTGTGTGAAGATCTGGAGAAAACGATTCAGAGATTGTTTACTGAACTTGTTCTTTAAAAGAAACAAAAAAAAGTTGCCACAAAGTCGCAAAGACACAAAGAAAATAAAATAAAACTTTGTGTCTTTGCGACTTTGTGGCATAAAAAACTTTATGGTTAAACCCTAAATCTTTTTCTCCATAAAAATAAACTCCAAAGGTTTATCAGCAATTGTAACATGAATATCGCTCTGCGAAAAAGCTTCTCTTTCGCCAGTATCAACATAACCATGGCGTTTATACCAGGCAATCAATTCTTCACGAACCGAAATTACCGTCATAACGATCGAAGATAATCCCAAAGATTTTGCAAAAACTTCAGCTTCTGCCAGCATCTTTTTTCCGATTCCGCTGTTTTGCAATTCTGGAGAAACTGTGAGCATTCCTAAATACAATTGATGTTCTTTTTGAACCAATAAAACCGAACCGATAATTTTATCGTTTTCTGTAAATTTCAGAATTGTATTTTTTGGATTGTTTAGTATTTCTTTTAATTCGGTTTCATTTGTTCTTTTTCCTTCCAATAAGTTTGCTTCGGTTGTCCAGCCTTGTTTAGAAGATTCTCCTCTGTAAGCAGAATTTATCAATATGTTTAATGCAGGAATGTCTTCGAGTAATGCTTTTGTAATCATGTTTTTTGATATAAAATATAAAATGAAATACTCATCTATAAACGATCGGCAAAATTACAATTTGAAACGGAATGAAAAAGAAGATATTTAAATAGATGTAAGTAAATATTTAAAAAAGATTGTTGAAATTTGTAATTATTTGAAAAATAAAATATTATGGCAAGAATTCATTTGTTCGAATTTGAAGATCAAAGTTGGCTTCCGAATTTCATTAGAAATTATATGACCGATTTTCTACAGTTTCTTTCTAATAAAACTCCCATGTACAAAGGAATTGTGCCGATTATAGAAAAAGGTTTAAAACAAAGCAAAACCAATCAAATAATTGATTTAGGTTCTGGCGGTGGCGGCGGATTGATTTGGATCAATAAAGAATTGCGAAAGAACATTCCGGACTTAAAAATTCTTTTAACCGATTATTTTCCAAATATTAATGCATTCGAATACACACAAAAACAAGCCAATAATTTCGAGTTTATAAAAACATCAATCGATGCCAGAAACGTTCCCGAAAACCTAAACGGACTCCGAACGCAGTTTTTATCCCTACATCATTTCAAGCCAAAAGACGCACAGCAAATCCTGCAAAATGCTGTTGACAGTAATAGTTCGATTGCTATTTTTGAAGGTCAGGAAAGAAGTTTTCAAAGTATTCTTGCGATGATTGGTTCGCCAATTACTGTTCTGCTGACAACGCCTTTTATCAGGCCTTTTAATATTGGCAGAATTATTTTTACGTATCTTATTCCGATCGTGCCAATTTTAATTTTATGGGATGGCGTTGTTTCTTCTCTACGAACGTATTCTGTTGACGAAATGAATGTATTGGTTTCGAATTTAAATAATGCAGCAAATTTTAATTGGGAAATTGGAAAAGTAAAATCTGGGCCAACTAAGATTTTGTATTTGTTGGGAACGAAAAAGTAGAATTATTATTCTATATAAAAGTAATCAGCATTTTTGAATGTTTTACTTTTATAAGTTTCAAAAAGTACATTTTCAGAAACTTTTTCTTTATCTATATAAATTTTGCCTTGCTTGAATTCTCCAGTAATTTTGATCTTTCCAAATATCTTTTTGTCAAGATATATTATACTATCACTTTTTGTGTATGTCCCATAATGATGAGTCCGATCTCCCCAGCTTCCACTTTTAATTATATAGTTTCCATTTTCTTTTAAATCTATAATTAATCCATTTCCGTATGCATGGATGTAGGTTTTAGAATTTTCGAGGGTTTCATAATAGATGTATAAGCTTAAAGTCGAAAAAATAAGAAAGAAAGCTACAAAAGTCGGTGCCAGACTTTGAATTTTTTTATTTCTTTTAAATTTGATGAAGTTCTCAGAAATCACGTTTGATAGTAAAATGATTTCTAAAACACTTAAAATAAGATAAAAAAAGTTGGCAAATATATTATCAGTTTGATATGATCGATAAAGGATAAACATAAATAATCCGCCGACAATTATAAGTTGAATTATTCTTTTAGTAAAATTACTACCTTTCATATTTAATTATGAATTTTTTATTTTCTTTAATATTTTAAATGTATTAAACCACTTAAAAGCATCAGACTAACAAAAGATGTTAGAAATAATATTAATTCTTTTTTGAGATTATAAAATATTTTTTCCTTCTTTAATTTATATAAAATGGAAACTACAAGTAGGGTTAAAGCATTGAAAAATAATCCGAAAATGGATAGAAAGACAATACAATAATTAATGAAATAACTTTCAAATCCAGTAGAAAGTAAAGTGAAAATTATAGCAAAAAACAATATTAAAATTAAGAACCATGATGATATTCTTATTAAACTTTTAATGACTTCAAATTTTTCAGAATTGTATATTTTGCTCATGTTTTTGATATTGTTTCTTCTTTAGTTTTTAAGAGCTGGGTAAACCTTTCAAAAATGCTATTGGATCATTAAGAAAAGCTGTTGCATTTGAAGCCTTGATACTTGTGATTATATCTTCAATTTTTGGTTTATGAATTTCTCCTTTTAAGTCAATTAAAACTAATTTATTCATTTCGCAAATTTTCAAAATAGGGATAAGAAAATTTATAAGATTTGATTCTTTTCTTAAATCAACTCGAAATTGAAATTCCTTAATCCGTGTTTTATCTTTGTTTATAGAAATACTACAATCATTGTCTTCTTCATTTGTAGTATTTCCTTTCCATGATAATAAAGTCTCACTACTCCAGTCAGCTCTTTTAATGATTTGATCAATTCCTGATATTATAGATGAAACATCTTTATCATAAACCTTCCAAAAAGATTTTGTTTGGGGTAAAAATTTGGTTTTATTATTTTTGAAAATACATTGATAATCATTTTGAATAGATTTTTCAGGAACAACGATTAGAAGATATTGCCAGATTGCCATTTATTTTAAGTATTATTTTTTATTTTTAAAATTACATCTTCAGAATTTCCGGCAGATTCAACATAAATATCATTAAAATCTCTTGAATCAATTACACCAATTCCTCCTTCTGGATAAAGTTCTGTGTTATCAGAAAGTATAATTCTAAAATTGAAATCGTGAACATTTGCAATTCCTTTTTTATCATAGTATTTCTGAATTTCAATTTGATATTTTTGGTAACTTTCGAAAGGAATAAAATCTCCGCCAATTGCACCCATAGGTTCATCAATAACCATAAGATTTACCTCGCCGATTTTTTCATTGTCAATTAATAATAATCCTTTCATAAGTTTTTATTATGACACAAAATTAAAATCGAAACTATAAAATATTGATTTATATATTCCGACTCCAATAACCGTGTGCTGTGCGAAATCTCCCGACTTCGTACCCAGCCCTATATTCCGCTCCAATTATTTATATTTTACTTTGAGACTAATTGGAACGGGTACGAAGTCGGGAGACTTCGCACAGCGATCGCAACACTGCGGAGAGCGGGGGTATTTTTAAAATTCTATTTATTTACTTGAGCTTGTTCAATTTCATTTAATGATTTTCCATTTTCGTCTTTCCAAACATTTCGGCCATTAACAGAATAACCCAATGTTACAGCCGCAGCCGCAGATGGACTATCAAATAGATAATTTTTAGCGTAATACAGACTTCCGTGAGAATTACCTTTGATTGTTTCATTTTTAATTAATTCAGATCTTAAAGTGCTATAGCCAAATGGTTTGGTTTTATCAGAAACCTGAGAATTTTCTAAAACTACAATTCCTTCATCAGTTTGAAGGGCAGATGCAAGTATATCTTTTACTTTTAATTCAAGCTTTAAATTGCCAATTGAATTGATAATTATAGAACTTTCTGTTGTTGTAGTTAATGGAATATCAATAATTTTTGTTTCAGAAATGTTTATTGGATTTTCTAAAAATTTATGTCCCAGTGTTCCATTAAGTAATTTTACATTTAGAAGAAAATCTTCCATTGAATCTTGATCAGGTAGAGGTAGAGAACTTAAGTTGGAAGAATTAGAATTTTCAACTTTATATCTATCCGCTATTTGTGCTATATTTATAAGTCTGCTTTCTAAATATTTTACATGAGATTTAGTTAGATTTTCATCTTTGCTGGAAAATAAAATAACTTCACTCCAAAAATCTTTCTTTGTATCGTGATTTTTTAATCTTTCCCAAACATTTTCAGCCTCTCCAATATATACCGTATTAAAATTATTCTCATCTTCTCCAATTAAAAAATAAACTCCTGGGCGATTTACTTCCTTTGAGAAGTATTTATTTAAGTCTGAAATTTTATTTCTTGGGCATGAAAGAGCTTGAATCGTATGGTTTACAACTTCTCCAAGTTTAATTCCCGAGACATTCCCTTCCTTTAAATATATTCTGACAGATTTTCCTAATGACATATGATAAGATTAATACTAAGATTCAAACATAATAATTTTACTTACAAAAAGCTAACTGTATTCAAAAGAAAACCACAAATCACATCAAATAGATAAATGAATTCGTGGTCAAAAAATATATATAAGAGAAATAGTTACAGTTACCCCAAGAACGCCTTCAACTCCTCATAAGTCCCAATCTTCACACTAACTTTCTCCTCATTAATAACACTCTCAATCTGCGCCGGAATCGGAAGCGTAATTCCCAAAGCAGGTTCAACCACATCTAAGAATTTAATAGGGTGAGCCGTTTCTAAGAAAATACCAATTGCATTAGGAAAATTTTGAAGTTCTTTTTTCAAACCTAAATAACCAACCGCGCCGTGAGGTTCTGCGATGTAACCGTCGGTGTTATAAATTTTCTTCAGAGCTTCCAGCGTTTCTTCGTCGGTATAACTATAAGAAGAGAAATCTTTTTCGAAAGCCTTTAAATCATTATTGTATAATTCCTGAATTCTAATAAAATTACTTGGGTTTCCAACATCCATGGCGTTAGAAATCGTTGCTTTAGAAGGTTTCGGGTCGTATTTTCCGTTTTCTAAAAATCTTGGTACGGTGTCGTTTACGTTTGTAGAAGCAACAAAATGTTCGATTGGTAAACCTAATTTCTTTGCCATAATTCCCGCACAGATATTCCCGAAGTTGCCGCTTGGGCAAGAGAAAACCAATGGTTTGTTTTGGCTTTTCAAAGCTTTGTAAGCAAAGAAGAAATAAAACATTTGTGGTAACCAACGTGCAATATTAATAGAGTTTGCCGAAGTCAGGTTTTTGTGTGCTAAAGTTTCATCCAAAAATGCTTTTTTCACCATATCCTGACAATCGTCAAAAACACCATCAACTTCCAAAGCTTTGATGTTTTGTCCTAAAGTCGTTAATTGTTTTTCCTGAATATCGCTCACTTTTCCAGACGGATATAAAATCACAACGTCAACACCGTCAACGCCTAAAAATCCGCTTGCAACCGCTCCGCCTGTATCGCCTGAAGTCGCTACTAAAACCGTATTTTTAGCGTCTTTTTTATCTTTATTGAAATAACCCAAACAACGTGACATAAATCGTGCTCCAACGTCTTTAAACGCCATTGTTGGTCCGTGGAATAATTCTAACGAATAAATTCCGTTTTCGACTTTCACCACTGGAAAATCAAAAACCAAAGTATCTGCAATGATTTCTTTTAATTTGGCTTCCGGAATTTCATCGCCCACAAATTGTTTGATAGCTTCAAAGGCAATTTCTTCGTGGCTTAAACTTTCGATTGTATCAAAAAAGGAAGGATCAAGAGACGTGATATTTTCTGGGAAATATAATCCTTTGTCGCTTGCTAATCCTTGTATTACAGCCTCCTGAAAAGAAACTTTTGGGGCATTATGGTTTAAACTGTAGTATTTCATTATTTTAGATTTTTGACTTTAGATTTTAGATTTTTTGGAGAGTAAATCCCAAATTTTAAAATTCCAAATTCCAATATTTTATATTTTCAATTATGTATTCGTTTTTGTCAGGCTGAGCGGAGTCGAAGCCCTCGCAAAGTGAAGACATATAGTAAATTCTCAGAGTTTGTCATTTCGACGAAGGAGAAATCTCCACAAGTAGCTCCGTACAGATAATCTCCAATCTTTGTCGAGTTTCTCGCGGAGATTTCTCCTTCGTCGAAATGACAAACGTTGTGTTCATACTTTGCGCGGGCTTCGACTCCGCTCAGCCTGACAATTATTGCGTGCAAAACTTTGTCCTAATCCTTATTCACAAACCAATTTATGTAAATCCGCGAAATCCGTGTTATAAAATCCTAACACCATCAGGATTAATTTTCGAAACATGAATTTCATACGGTAAATTCATTTTTTCGTAAACGTCGCTCATGGCTTTTGCAATTTTTTCTGCGGTTTCTTTTCCTCGGCTTAAAGCGAAAATCGACGGGCCGGAACCTGAAATTCCAGAACCTAAAGCGCCATTTTCTAAAGCCGTTTGTTTAATTAAATCAAAACCCGGAATCAAAACACTTCTTAATGGCTCAACGATTTCGTCATGAAGCGAACGACCAATTAATTCGTAATCTTTGGTGTAAAGACCCGCAACCAATCCGCCGACATTTCCCCATTGCATAATCGCGCTTTTTAAGGAAACCGTTTGTTTTAAAACCGAACGTGCGTCAGATGTTTTTAATTCAATTTGAGGATGCACAACAGTAGCAAACAATTCTTCCGGACTATCAATTCTAATAATATCCAGCGGAGCATAACTTCTTACCAAAGTAAACCCGCCTAAAAGGGCAGGAGCAACGTTGTCGGCATGTGCATTTCCGCTCGCTAATTTTTCACCCTGCATCGCAAACTGAACCAAATCTTTTCTGGAATACGGTCTTCCAAGCAATTCGTTGATCCCGAAAACCGCTCCGGCAGAACTTGCAGCACTGCTTCCGATGCCGCTTCCGGCTTTGATGTTTTTATAAATTTCGATTTCAAAACCAAAATCCAATTCGTCTAAAGTCGCTAACATCGCCAAAGCTGCAACTCCAGAAACGTTTTTCTCGGTTTCAAGAGGTAAATCGGCACCCACGATTTTAGTAATTCGAACTCCTTTTTGATCTGATTTTAGAACGATCATTTCGTCACCCGCATTGTCTAAGCAAAGTCCAAGTACGTCAAATCCACACGAGAGATTTGCGATTGTAGCGGGACAGAATAGTTTTATTTCTTTCATTATTTTTTGGTTTTGCCACGAAGGCACAAAGTCACAAAGATTTTTTTTCTAAGTTGCTAAGATTTTAAGTTTCTAAGTTTCTGAGCTTAAAAAACTTAGAAACTTAGCGCCTTAGTGTCTTAGCGGCTAAATATTACCTATTCGGATTACATCAGCAAAAATTCCTGAAGCGGTAACGGCTGCACCGGCTCCGGCACCTTTGATTAATAAAGGCTGATCTACATAACGATCTGTGTAGAAAAGAACAATATTGTCTTTTCCTTCTAAATTATAAAACGGATGATCTTTTGGAATAAACTGAAGACCAACACTTGCTTTTCCGTTTTCGAATTGCGCTACATATTTCAATCTTGAATCTTTGGCTAAAGCTTCTTTGTAAATGTTTTCGAAATGCTGAGCGTGTTTGATTAACGATGCAAAGAAATCTTCGTTGTTTGTTGTTGCCAGACATTCTGCCGGTAAAAACGATTCGTTTGCAATGGCGTCAATATCCATTTCGTAACCGCTTTCGCGAATTAAAATCAGGATTTTACGAGCAACGTCGATTCCGCTAAGGTCAATTTTTGGATCCGGTTCTGTGAAACCTTGAACTCCAGCTTCTTTTACCACATCGTGGAAAGAATTATTCTCATCAAAATTGTTGAAAATAAAGTTCAAACTTCCAGATAAAACCGCCTGAATTTTATGCACTTTATCACCAGAAGCGATTAAGTTTTTTACCGTATCAATAATTGGTAATCCCGCACCAACATTCGTTTCAAACAAAAACGGAGCGTTGTATTGGCGTGATAAACTTTTTAATTTTTTATAATTGTCGTAAGCAGATGAACAAGCAATTTTGTTGCAAGTTACAACGGCAATACTTTCTTTTAAGAATTTCTCATACATTTCAGAAACGCTTGCATTTGCAGTAATATCTACAAAAATACTGTTGCGTAAATTCAATTCTTTGGCACGAGCGATAAATTCTGTTGGAATAGCAGCTTCGCCTTTATCTAAAGTTGACTGCCAGTCTTTCAACGAAATTCCGTCTTCATCAAAAATCATTTTTCTTGAGTTTGATAAAGCAATGACGCGAACATTAATTTTTAAAACGTCTTTTAAGAATTTCTTTTGGTTGTGGATTTGTTCGATGAATTTTTCACCCACATTTCCAACTCCCATTACAAACAAATTCAGCTGTTTGGTGTTTTCTTCAAAGAAGTTTTCGTGTAAAGTATTCAACGCTTTTTTAACGTCTCTTTCGTTGATTACAGTCGAAATATTACGTTCAGAAGCACCTTGCGCAATGGCGCGAATGTTTACGTTGTTTTTTCCTAAAGTGCTGAACATTCTTCCGCTCAGACCTTGGTGATTTTTCATGTTTTCACCAACCAAAGCGATAATGCAAAGATCTTTCTCTACATAACAAGGATCGATTTTGTTTTGAGCGATTTCGATTTCAAAAGCTCTGTTGATTGCAGCTTCGGCATTCTCAGCATCAGAATTCAAAATTCCGATACAAATAGAATGTTCAGAAGATGCCTGAGTAATAAAAATCACGTTGATTTTTTCCTGAGATAATACTTCAAATAAGCGTCTAGAAGAACCCGCAACTCCAATCATTCCAGGACCTTCAAGTGTTAAAAGTGAAATGTTATCAATATGGCTGATTCCTTTTACAACAGTATCATTTGAAGAAGGAAGGCTTGAAATCAAAGTTCCTTCAGCTTCCGGTTCAAAAGTATTTTTAATTAAAATCGGAATATTTTTTCTTAAAACCGGCTGAATTGTTGGCGGATACAAAACTTTAGCACCAAAATGCGACAGCTCCATTGCTTCCTGATAAGAAATCGTTGCAATTGGCTGTGCTTGTTTTACAATTTTTGGATTTGCAGTAAACATTCCGTTTACGTCAGTCCAGATTTCAAGTTGTTCAGCATCAATTGCTCCTGCAATAATTGCTGCAGTATAATCAGAACCGCCGCGTCCTAAAGTCGATGTGATTCCGTCAAGAGTCTGCGCAATAAATCCTGGCAGAATATTGATTTTTGATTCATTCGAAGCAAAATAATCCTGAATCAATTGGTTTGAAATTTCAAAATTAACCGCTGCTTTTCCGAAATCAGCATTTGTTTTAATTAATTCTCTGCTGTCTTTATAAACTGCATTTTTATCAATTTGCTGATAGGCCTGCGCAATTATATAAGACGAAAGTAATTCTCCAAAACTCAAAATCGTATCGGCAGTTCTTGGAGATAATTCGCCTAATAAAAAACAACCGTCAAGAAGCGTTTCTAAATGATTGATAATTCTTTTAACGTGGCTTAACAGACTGCTTTGCTCGCTTACAGGAATTAATTCTTTTAAGGTATCAAGGTGTTTTTTCTCGATTTCGGCTACAATTTCTCTAAAGCCTTCGTCGTTTGCTGCTGCTTTTGCTGCTGCCAATTGCAATAAATCGGTTACTTTGCTTAAAGCAGAAACTACTACAGCTACTTTGTCTTGTTTAGATTTTTGACTTATTATTTCGAGAACGAGTTTTATATTTTGAGCATTGGCAACCGAAGTTCCGCCAAATTTTAATACTTTCATTTTGTTTTGTCTTAGGTGCAAAGGTTCTTAGTTACAAAGGTTCAAAGGTTATAAACTGTGAACTGAAACTGAAAACTATGACTATTGTTTTTTTTTTTTCTTTTTATGCAAATATTTTTATGTATCCAATACCTTTCTTCTTTTAAGAAAAAAGTATAGATAATCAGGATTATATGTAAATGTGTATACCCCTAAGGGGTAGTAATTGTTGTAGTAGAAATTGTTGTAGCAGCAATTGCAGTTCCTGTTTGAACTGTCATTGTAGATTGATATTTTGTGCTGTTACTTTTCATTTTTGATTTTTCAAAAGTACAGTTTTTGCAAGAGTTAAAAAACCATATTTTCCTTTTTGCGAATATTTTAATATTTCATTTTTGAGTATTTCAATATTGAGTATTTGTTAAAATTAAAACTGTTAAGTTGAGGTTTTGATATATTTCAGATTATAATTGGTAAAGTTTTATAGTAGTAATGGTTTGATTTTTAAATGAAAATCAGCTTAAAATATGTTAATAATGCCTTATTTAGCATTTATTGAGTATTAAAAGTAAATAATCCTTTTTGCTAATTTTTTAATTATTGTGATAAAATGTTGCTTTTTAATGTTGATTTGTTGAATTTTGACGTTTTAAATTTAAAATCATCATGAGAGAAGTCCATTATATCAGTACGGAAACTATAACTTTAGAAACTTTACAAGAAATCTTAAGTTTTGATAAAGTACTCGAGTTGTCGGAAGAAGCAAAGGTAAACGTTCAAAAATGCCGTGATTATCTGGATAAAAAAATGGCCTCTCATTCTGAACCAATCTACGGAATCAATACTGGTTTTGGATCGCTTTATAGCGTAAAAATCTCTAACGAAAATTTGTCTAAACTTCAGGAGAATTTAGTAAAGTCGCACGCCTGCGGAACCGGAGACGAAGTTCCTTCCGAAATTGTAAAGATGATGCTTTTATTAAAAATTCAATCTTTAAGCTACGGACATTCTGGAATTCAATTGCAGACTGTACAGCGTTTGGTTGATTTTTATAATAATGATATTCTTCCTATTATATATACACAAGGTTCGCTGGGTGCATCTGGAGATTTAGCGCCTTTGGCTCATTTGTCTTTACCATTATTAGGTGAAGGTGAAGTTTTGTTTGAAGGAGAAAAAAGGACTTCAGCTGAAGTTTTAAAACATTTTAACTGGGAACCAATCGTTTTGCAGTCTAAAGAAGGTTTGGCTTTGTTAAACGGAACTCAGTTTATGAGTGCTTACGGTGCTCATATTTTAATCAAAGCTTATAAATATTCTTATTTGGCAGATTTAATCGGAACTATTTCGTTGGAAGGTTTTGATGGAAGAATTGAACCTTTTAATGAATTGATACATTATATACGTCCGCACAAAGGGCAAATTGTAACGGCTCAGAGGATTAGCGAATTTTTGGAAGGAAGCGAAATTATCGCGCAGCAAAAGAAGCACGTTCAGGATCCTTATTCATTCCGTTGTATGCCACAGGTTCACGGCGCTTCAAAAGATGCAATTGATTATGTTAGAAAAGTATTCAAAACAGAAATCAACTCCGTAACCGATAATCCAAATATTTTTATTGAAGCGGATCAAATTATCTCTGGAGGAAATTTCCACGGGCAGCCTTTGGCTTTAGCTTTAGATTTTATGGCGATTGCTTTGGCAGAATTAGGAAGTATTTCTGAAAGAAGAACCTATCAGTTGATTTCGGGATTGCGTAATCTTCCGGCATTTTTAGTGGATAATCCGGGATTAAACTCCGGATTTATGATTCCGCAATATACTGCAGCAAGCATTGCAAGCCAAAATAAACAGTTGGCAACTCCGTCAAGTATTGACAGTATTGTGTCGAGCAACGGGCAGGAGGATCATGTAAGTATGGGAGCAAATGGAGCCACAAAAGCGTTACGTGTTTTAGAAAATTTAGAGCGAATTCTGGCCATTGAATTGATGAATGCATCACAGGCAATTGCCTACAGAGAACCGCTAAAATCGAGTGATTTTATAGAGATGTTTTTGAGCAGTTATAGAGAGGTAGTGCCTCTGGTTAAGGAAGATAGGATCTTACATTACGACATTGAGAAAACCGTGTCGTTCTTGGGTAGTTTCCAAATTGAAAACGATTTGTTAACAATGGCTTAACATTACAAAGTATTAATGAAGTAATTTTGCACTATCAAAAATATAAAAATGTCAATAAACAGTATTTTCCAATTTTTAGTGCCGAAAGACAAAAAATTCTTTCCACTTTTTGAAGAGGCTTCAAGTAATTTAATTGAATTAGCTTCTAACTTACACGAAGCTGTAAATCTTCCATTAAAAGAAAGAGAAGTTCTTTTTCAAAAAATTGATGAATTAGAGCAAAAAGGAGAAGACATTACACGTCAGACCAATCTAGAATTGAGCAGAAACTTTATTACTCCATTTGATAGAGAAGATATTCACACCTTAATTACTTCTATTGATAACGTTGCAGATTACCTTCATGGTGCAGCGAGCAGAATGAGATTATACCAAGTTGACAAGATTACAAAATCGATCAGAAAAATGACAGAAATCAACCTTGAGGCTTGTCAAAACATTGATAGTGCAGTAAAAGAGTTGAGCAACTTAAAAAATATGAACATTATTAAAGATGCTTGTGCTAGAATTAATAAACTAGAAAACAAGTCTGATAACGTTTACAATAAAGCAGTTTTTGAAATTTTTGAAAACGAAACAGATGCTAAAAACATTATTAAATATAAAGAAGTTTTATCTGTTTTAGAATCAGCTACAGACAAATGTAAGAGTGTTGCAAACATTCTGGAATCTATTTCTGTAAAACATTCTTAATTCAATTTCATTTCATTCTGAAGTTATAATTTTATGACGCTACTTATAATTATTATAGTATTAGCTTTAATTTTTGATTACATCAATGGTTTTCATGATGCGGCAAATGCTATTGCTACAGTTGTTGCGACAAAGGTATTAACGCCTTTTCAGGCCGTACTTTGGGCAGCATTTTTTAACTTTCTGGCTTATTGGGTTTTCGGATTTGGTGTTGCAGATACTGTTGCCAAAACAGCGCACACTATGGAGATTAACCTGGTTGTAATTCTGGCGGGTGTTATTGCAGCAATTTGCTGGAATTTATTGACTTGGTGGTTAGGAATTCCTTCTAGTTCTTCGCATACTTTGATTGGTGGTTTTGCAGGGGCGGCAGTCGCTCACGCAATAGCTGTACACGGTTTTTCTGGTTATATTGGCGAAGATGGAACAACTCATTATTGGTATCAAATTGTAAGCTGGTATAAGGCAGGAAAAGATGGAGGTATGCCTTCGGGAGTTGTTATCATTATTGCTTTTATTGTTTTGGCACCGTTATTAGGAGCGCTGGCTTCTTATTTAATATCGATTTGGTTATTAAACGCTTCTCGTAAAAGTATTGGACCTAAAATCTTCACTGTTGCTTTAATGATTGCAACTGTTTGGTTCGTAGCCACTCAGATGGTACCATTTTCTGAAATTGAAAAGCCAAGATTTGAATCTCATTTTTGGAGTGTAGCTTTTGATCCGCATAATATTAAATGGTTTTTAGTTGCTTTTATTATATTAACAGTTAGTCTTTTCTGTTTAATATTTAGCAGCTTAAATCTTCATCAGGCAGATGCTGCATTAAAGAAAATGCAATTAGTATCTTCTGCAGCTTTTAGTTTAGGACACGGAGGAAATGATTCTCAAAAAGTTATGGGTATTATTGCAGCAGCAGTTGCAGTTTATATCAATACAAATCCGGGTGTTCATATGGCTTCTTGGTTAGATGTTGTATTGCCAAATGATGAATTGGGAGTAAAAGGAGTAATGCCTAGCTGGATTCCTTTAGCTTGTTATTCTGCAATTGCAGCAGGAACTTTAAGCGGAGGTTGGAAAATTGTAAAAACAATGGGTTCTAAAATCACAAAAGTAAGTTCTTTTGAAGGTGTAGCAGCAGAAACTGCAGGAGCTTTAACATTATACTTTACAGAGCATTTAAAAATTCCGGTAAGTACAACACACACAATTACAGGATCTATCATCGGAGTTGGATTAACAAAACGTGTTTCTGCAGTAAGATGGGGAGTAACGGTAAGTTTAATCTGGGCTTGGATCTTAACAATTCCAATTTCGGCTATTTTAGCAGGTATTGTGTATTTCTTTTTAAGCGTATTTATATCTTAATTCGTAAAATGATATTTAATAAAATGTGAGATATAAATCATATTTTATTCAAAATAAAAAAAAGCTGGATTCTTTTGAATTCAGCTTTTTTGTTTTAAATAATCTCAAGTATTTTGTGCTATTTTTTTTATGTTTGTTGAATTGAAAAAATGAATGTTTTAAAGGTGGAAATGGAAAAGTTGAATCAAATTGAAAGAATTAAAAAGAAGCTGATTTTAGCAAAAGAAGCTGATAAAGATTTAAAGGTATTTGGTGCCGGCAGTCATAATTATATTGTGGGTGAAATTGTAAATCATGATGATATTGTAAAATTTGAAAATGATTATGCTGTTTCTCTTCCTGAAAGTTATAAAGCATTTTTACTGCATATTGGAAATGGAGGAGTGAGTTATGGTTCATCTTGTGCAGGACCATTTTATGGTATTTATCCATTAGGGAAAAATACAAATGAATTATTTGATGAAACATATTATCTAAAGGCAAATTGTATTTTATATCCTAAAATGTCCGATGAGTATTGGGAAAGTTTGATACAAGCAATTGATGAAGAAGATATTTCTGATGAAGATTACGAAAAAGAATTAGGAAAAATCTTTTCGGGTATTTTACCTCTAGGCTCGCAAGGCTGTTCTTATATACATGGACTAGTTTTAAATGGGGAATATAAAGGAAAAGTTGTTAATATTGATATTGACAGGCAAAAACCTAAATTTGCTTTTGAGGCCACATTTTTAGATTGGTATGAAAGATGGCTTGATGAAGTGATTTCTGGTGATTTGATTATTGATACTCCAAGTTGGTTTGGATATGGTATGGGAGGTTCTTCAAAAGATCTTTTAGAGACTTATTCTTCTACAGTGGAATTTGAAGTTAAAAAAGATTGTCTGTATGCTATTTTAAAAAAAGCAGACCTTGATATTGAAATTTTGAATCTCATTGAAGAACAATACCAAACAAGCTCTGGCGAACTCAAAGAAATTTTCCTTCAAATCCTGACCAAATTTGATTATGATAGAGCGCATAATTACTTAACTGAATATACAAGAGAAAATTTACTGGCTGTTTTTCAGTTTGTTTTTTGGTACGCAAAAGATAAAAGCGCTGATTGGCTGGAAGTAATTAAAAAGAATATATCCAGAATAGATGATGATGAGACGTTTTCTTTTTGTACTTATTTATTGAAAGAAATGGATATTGATTACAGTTCTGTAATAATTCCATTCACTTCACATGAAAATGAAAAAATCAGGATTACTACGTATTATTCTCTTGGTTTATTAAAAAATAAACATGATCATCTTGAAGTCTTTATACAAGGTTTAAATGACAATGTAAACAGGGTAATTCATATCACACTACAAGCCTTAAAAGGAATGAAAGATAAAAAGCTTTTAATTCATTATAAAAATATAGCAGAACGATTCCCAAAAGAACAAGATTATATTTTGGTAAATCTGAATCATAGACTTGAAGAATTTGGTTTGTCAACAGCAACAATAAAAAACCTTAATATAGACAATTTTAAAATGTCGAATATTAAAAAGAAATGGTATGAGTTCTGGAAGAAATAAGATTTAAAACTTCTGTAGATTTTTATGATTGTGTTTTCGCTTATAGTGCGTTTGTTTTAATTTATCCTGATCTTCAGAAATAATACTAATTGTGCCGTCGATTTCCAGCATTGCCAATTTTACGTTTTTAAAGAATTCTATGCCGTGTTCGCGCATTGCTTCTTTCAGTTCTTCATCAGAAATATCTAGTTTACTTAACGCTTTAAAATCTAATCTTCCGTCATGAATTAAGATTTCGGGTTTGTCTAAAAGCAAATCGCCAATTACTTTGTATTTGCGGGTTATTTTTTTGATGATAAAATTAATAACAAACAGAACCAAAGCTGCGACTAAGCCACCAATTAAACTTGTGTCAGGCCCAACCATCGCATTTTGAACAGAGTTGCTTATTAATAAAATCAGAATTATGTCTGCGGTATTTAACTGCGAAAGTTCTTTTTTGCCAAAAATCCGAAGCGCAATCGTCATGAAAAAATAGACAGCGATACTTCTGATTATGATATCTGAATAGGGAAACAACATAATTTTTTTATTAAAGTTAAATAAAAAAGCTTTGTCAAAGTTTTAAAACTTTGACAAAGCTGCTAAAATATTTAAGAGACATTAAGTTAAAATGAATCTTTTGAAGAACAAATGTCTATATCAGTTTAAAATTCTTTTCAATCGCTTTAATCATTTCTCCGGCAACATCTTTGTTGGTTGCGCCTTCGATTCCTTCAAGACCTGGAGAAGAGTTTACCTCAAGCAATAAAGGTCCTTTTGAGGAACGAATTATATCTACACCTGCAACTTTTAAGTCCATAGCTTTTGCGGCCTTAATAGCGATCTTTTTCTCTTCGGCGGTAACTTTTATTACAGAAGCTGTTCCGCCAAGATGGATGTTGGCTCTAAATTCGCCCGGCATAGCTTCACGCTGAATCGCCGCAACTACTTTTCCGTCAATAACAAAACAACGAATATCTTTTCCGTTTGCTTCTTTAATGAATTCTTGTACTAGGATATTGGCATTTAAGCTTTTAAAAGCATTAATAACACTTTCTGCTGCTTTTTTAGTTTCAGCCAAAACAACACCTTTTCCTTGTGTTCCTTCTAATAATTTTACGATTAGAGGAGAACCGCCAACCATTTTAATTAAATTGTCAGTATCCAAAGGAGAATTGGCAAAACCGGTTGTTGGAATGTCGATTCCGCTATTTAATAATAATTGTAGCGAATATAATTTATCACGCGATTGTGTTATGGCTGTAGCAGAATTTAAAACAAAAACTTTCAAAGCTTCAAACTGACGCGTAAGTGCACATCCATAAAAAGTAATGCTTGGTCTAATTCTCGGAATTATAGCGTCAAACTGATTTAGGATTTTCCCGCCTCTGTAATGAATTTCGGGAGTCTTAGCATCCAATTTCATATAACATTCTTTGATGTTCAAAAAATGCATTTCGTGACCGCGCATTTCGCCGGCTTCCATAATACGTTTGTTGCTATATAGTTCTGGATTACTGGCCAGAACGCCAATTCTTAAACCAGAACTTGCTTTTTCTGAGTTTTGGTATAATTCTTTTAAAGCTTCAGTTGTTGGCTGTCCTAATAAATATTTTTCTTCAGGATCTACCAACACACGACCGCTCATAGCTTCACGTCCTAAAAGCATTCTGAAACCCATCGAGTCACGATTGGTCAAAGTCATTTCTATTGGCCATTTTACATCGCCAATTTTAAGGCTGGTCTGAATTACGTAACGATGTTCTCTAAAACCGCTCGAACTTTTTACAATTCTTTTATCAACCAAAGGCGCTTCGCAATGAATGATAGTTTTAATATTATTTTGAATTGGGTTAATGTCAAATTTTACCCAATTGGCATCATTTTTAATAAAAGGAGCTATGTTTATGGCGTGCATTGCCGATGTTTTGGCACCCGAGTCTACACGAGCTTTAATTGTCGGAATTCCTAATTCGGGAAAAGAGCACCATTCTTCGCTGCCTAAAATGACCTTGTTCTGAAGCATACTTTGTTTGTTATTATATAATTTAAATTCAAAAATAGCTATTTGCTTTTACTAAAGATAGTAAATTATGCAAAAAAAATACCCGTTATGTTATGAAAACGTAACGGGTAAATTATTTTTGTTATAAATGTAAACTAATTTATTGATTAGTCGGCTCTTCGGCTTTGTGTATTTCTACAGAAAGTTCTTGAGAATCATCTTTTAAGTCCATTAAGATTTCATCACCAGAATGAATTTTAGAAGTAATGATTTCTTCGGCTAATAAATCTTCAACATATTTCTGAATCGCTCTTTTTAGAGGTCTTGCACCAAATTGTCTGTCAAAACCTTTTTCTGCGATAAATGCTTTGGCTTTGTCAGTAAGGCTTAAGTTGTATCCTAACTCAGCAATACGAGAATATAGTTTTTTAAGTTCGATTTCGATAATTAAATCAATATCAGCTTTTTCTAATGCGTTAAACACGATTACGTCATCAATTCTATTTAAGAATTCTGGAGCAAAAGTTTTCTTCAATGCATTTTCAATAATGCTTTTTGAGTTTTCATCAGCCTGAGCCGCTTTCGCAGCAGTTCCGAATCCTACACCTTGTCCAAAATCTTTTAACTGACGTGCTCCAACATTCGAAGTCATGATAATGATAGTATTTTTAAAGTCGATTTTACGACCTAAACTGTCTGTCAAATATCCATCATCCAAAACTTGTAACATCATATTAAACACATCTGGATGCGCTTTTTCGATTTCATCTAAAAGAACAACGCAATATGGTTTTCTACGAACTTTTTCTGTCAATTGACCACCTTCTTCGTAACCAACGTATCCCGGAGGCGCTCCAACTAAACGAGAGATCGCAAATTTTTCCATGTATTCGCTCATATCAATACGAACTAATGCATCTTCAGAATCAAATAATTCTTTTGCTAAAACTTTCGCTAATTGTGTTTTACCAACTCCAGTCTGACCTAAGAAAATAAACGAACCAATTGGTTTGTTCGGGTCTTTAAGTCCGGCTCTGTTACGTTGTATAGAACGTGCAATTTTAAGAACAGCTTCGTTTTGACCAATTACTTTGTTCTGAATTAATTCAGGTAATTTGGCTAATTTGTTACTTTCTGTTTGTGCAATTCTGTTTACAGGAATTCCAGTCATCATAGAAACAACATCAGCTACATTATCTTCTGTAACTTGTATGCGGTTGTTTTTAGAATCTTCTTCCCATTGTTCTTGCGCTGCAGCTAAGTCTTTTTCTATGCGTTTTTCATCATCGCGAAGTTTGGCAGCTTCTTCATATTTTTGTTTTTTAACAACCATATTTTTAAGCTCACGAACTTCTTCTAACTGACGTTCTAAATCCAAGATTTGTTTTGGAACATCAATATTGGTAATGTGTACACGAGATCCAGCTTCGTCCAGTGCATCGATAGCTTTGTCTGGTAAGAAACGCTCAGACATATATCTGTTTGTTAATTTAACACAAGCTTCAATGGCTTCTGGAGTATAAGTTACATTGTGGTGATCTTCGTATTTGTCTTTTATGTTGTTTAAGATTGCAATTGTTTCTTCAACAGAGGTTGGTTCTACAATTACTTTCTGGAAACGTCTTTCAAGAGCTCCGTCTTTCTCAATATATTGTCTGTACTCATCAAGAGTTGTAGCTCCAATACATTGGATTTCTCCTCTTGCTAAAGCAGGTTTAAACATATTTGAAGCATCAAGCGAACCTGTTGCGCCACCTGCACCTACAATAGTATGAATTTCATCAATAAACAAGATGATATCATCGTTTTTCTCAAGCTCGTTCATCACGGCTTTCATTCTCTCTTCAAACTGCCCGCGGTATTTTGTTCCTGCTACTAAACTTGCAAGATCAAGAGTTACGACACGTTTATTAAAAAGAATACGAGATACTTTTTTCTGGATAATGCGCAATGCTAATCCTTCTGCAATAGCAGATTTACCAACACCAGGTTCTCCGATAAGGAGTGGGTTGTTCTTTTTTCTACGGCTTAAGATTTGAGAAACACGTTCAATTTCTTTTTCGCGTCCTACAACAGGATCAAGTTTTCCTTCTTCTGCCATTTCTGTTAAATCTCTCCCAAAATTATCTAGTACCGGAGTTTTAGATTTTTTGTTTGACTTATTGGCTGGATTATTAAAACTGCTTTCTTTAAGACTGTCATCTTGTCCTGAATCGTCATTATACGATTCGTTTCTTGGCAAGTTTTCTAAGAATTCTTCTTCGTTTGGCGTCATGTTTAAATATTGTTCTTTAGCTATGTCATAATCTATTTTTAGCTTATTCAACAGCTTGGTTGTTGGATCGTTTTCGTTTCGCAGGATACATAAAAGTAAGTGCGCGGTGCTAATTGAGGAGCTTTGAAATACTTTTGCTTCGAGGAAGGTTGTCTTCAGGGCTCTTTCGGCCTGTCGGGTAAGATGAAGATTCTTCTTCTCGGCATTTACTTCAACGCCCAGATTAGCAGGGCTAAGTACTTCTACTTTTCTGCGTAAATGGTCTAAATCGACTGCAAGGTTATTAAGTATATGAATAGCTTTTCCGTTACCATCTCTTAAAATGCCCAGCATTAGATGTTCAGTACCAATAAAGTCGTGGCCTAAGCGTAAGGCTTCCTCTTTACTGTATGTAATAACATCTTTTACTCTTGGTGAAAAATTATCATCCATAATGTATAATTGATATTGTAAATTTAATGATTTACAGTTTGAAAAACAAAAACCGTACCCTTCAAGAACTCCTGACAGCTAATAGACAAAAAAAATAACAATAAAAGCGTTAAAAAACGCTTAATTTATTAACTAAAACCTAAAATAAAGTTGTTAATAAATCATTGAAATAAGTGTAAGTAAATGGCTGAAAAAATTTCAAAAAAACGTATCTTGGCACGCTTTGAAACTAATATAATTATTTAATATAACAACTTATGTCTGAAGGAGAAAAGTTAATTCCCATTAACATAGAGGATGAAATGAAATCTGCTTACATCGATTATTCGATGTCTGTAATTGTATCGAGAGCACTTCCTGATGTTAGAGATGGCTTGAAACCGGTGCACCGAAGAGTGCTGTACGGAATGTATGATTTAGGTGTAACTTCAAGATCTGCCCATAAAAAATCTGCGAGAATTGTAGGGGAGGTTTTAGGTAAGTACCACCCACACGGTGATACTTCTGTTTATGATGCAATGGTACGTATGGCTCAGGAATGGAGTATGCGTTATTTATTAGTTGATGGTCAGGGTAACTTTGGTTCTGTTGATGGTGACAGTCCGGCAGCAATGCGTTATACTGAGGCAAGAATGCGCAAGATTTCTGAGGATATTATGGCAGATATCGAAAAAGAGACAGTTGATTTTCAATTGAACTTTGACGATACTTTATATGAACCAAAAGTAATGCCGACAAGAGTTCCTACTTTATTAGTAAACGGAGCAACTGGTATTGCAGTTGGTATGGCAACCAATATGCCACCACACAATTTAACTGAGGTTATCAATGGTACGTTAGCTTACCTTGATAATAATGATATTGAAGTGGACGAATTGATGACTTATATTAAAGCTCCGGATTTTCCAACGGGTGGTGTAATATATGGTTATGAAGGAGTTCGCGAAGCTTTTAAAACCGGTAGAGGACGTATTGTAATGCGTGCAAAAGTTGGTTTTGAAGAAGTTGACGGAAGAGAATGTATTATTGTTACCGAAATTCCATATCAGGTTAATAAAGCCGAAATGATCAAACGTACGGCTGATTTAGTTAACGATAAAAAAATTGAAGGTATTGCTAATATTCGTGACGAATCGGATAGAACTGGTATGCGTATCGTTTATATCCTTAAACGTGACGCTACGCCAAACGTAGTTTTAAATACCTTATATAAGTATACATCTTTACAATCTTCTTTTAGTGTAAACAACATTGCATTGGTAAAAGGCCGTCCGCAAATGTTGAACCTAAAAGATATGATTCACTACTTTATCGAGCACCGTCACGATGTTGTAGTTAGAAGAACTCAATTTGAATTACGTAAAGCAGAAGAAAGAGCTCATATTTTAGAAGGATTAATTATTGCATCTGATAATATTGATGAAGTAATTGCGATTATTAGAGGTTCTAAAAACACAGAAGAAGCTCGTGAAAAATTAATCGAAAGATTCAAATTATCAGATATTCAGGCTCGTGCCATTGTTGAGATGCGTTTACGTCAGTTAACAGGTCTGGAGCAAGATAAATTAAGAGCTGAGTTTGAAGAATTAATGAAATTAATTGAGCATTTGAAAGCTTTATTAGCAGACGTTAATTTAAGAACAGCATTAATTAAGGAAGAACTAGAAGAAATTCGTGAGAAATACGGTGATGATCGTCGTTCTCAAATTGAATATTCTGGTGGCGATGTAAGTATCGAAGATTTAATTGCTGATGAAAATGTAGTAATTACAATTTCTCACGCAGGTTATATCAAACGTACCAACCTTACAGAATACAAAACACAAAATAGAGGAGGAGTTGGACAAAAAAGCGCCGGAACAAGAGATCAGGATTTCCTTGAGCACATGTTCGTAGCAACCAACCACCAATATATGATGTTCTTTACGCAAAAAGGAAAATGTTTCTGGATGCGTGTTTACGAAATTCCGGAAGGAAGTAAAACGGCAAAAGGAAGAGCAATCCAGAACTTGGTAAACATTGAAAGTGATGATAAAGTAAAAGCTTTCATTTGTACACAAGATCTAAAAGACAAAGATTATATCAACAGTCATAACCTTGTAATGGTAACCAAACAAGGACAAGTTAAGAAAACATCTTTAGAGAAATATTCTAAACCTCGTGTTAATGGTGTTGCTGCAATTACTATTAAAGAAGGCGATGAATTATTAGAAGCAAAATTAACTAACGGAGACAGTCAAATTATCCTGGCCGTTAAATCTGGTAAATTAGTTCGTTTTGAGGAGACAAAAACACGTCCGATGGGAAGAACTGCTTCCGGAGTTCGTGGTATTACACTAAAAGACGATACTGATGAAGTTATTGGTATGGTTACTGTTGATAGAGAGAATGTTAATGATTCTCAGATCTTAGTTGTTACTGAAAACGGATACGGTAAACGTACTAAATTAGTTGACGAAGACGGAGAAGATGTTTACAGAATTACAAACCGTGGAGGAAAAGGTGTTAAAACACTTAATATCACAGAAAAAACAGGTAAACTAATTTCTATCAATGCCGTTACAGATGCTGATGATTTAATGATTATCAATAAATCTGGATTAACGATTAGAATGGCAATTGAAGACCTTCGTGTAATGGGTCGTGCAACTCAGGGTGTTAGATTAATTAACCTGAAAGGAAAAGATTCTATCGCTGCAGTTACAAAAGTTATGAAAGACGATGTAGCAGAAGTGGTTGTTGACGAAGACGGAAATGTTATTGAATCTGCGATCGAAAGAGTAAAACCAGATTTGGAAGTTCTTGAAGACGAAGGCGGAGCAGAAGATGATGAAGATGACTCTGAAGAAGAAGTAGAAGACGAAGATGATTCTGAAGAAGAAGAATCTGAAGAATAAACTAGAGAGATAATTAAATTAAATATACAAAAACCATTATGAAAAGTAAATATCTAATAGTCGCGTCAGCTTTGTTGATTTCGGCGGCGACTTTTGCTCAGAAAGATCAACTAAAGAATGCTGAAAAAGCATTAAAAAGTGGTGATGCTCAAGGAGCACTTACACAACTAAAAGATGCTGAAAATCTTATTGTAAATGCAAAAGATGTAGAACAGGCTCAGTATTATTTTATACAAGGAAACTCTTATTTACAACTTGCAGACAAAAATATTGAGACAGGTAAAAATCTATCTCTTTCTGCAGAGAGTTATAAAAAATTGATCGATATTGAAAATGCTTCTGGAAAACAGAAATATTCAACTCAGGCAGCAGCTTCAATTGCTCAAATTAAAGGAAAATTGATTAATGCAGCTATTGCAGATACTCAGGCTAACAAAAGTGCTGAAGGTGCAAAAAAATTATACGATGCATATCAATTGGATAAAAAAGATACAATCAATTTATACTATGCGGCTTCAACTTCTGTAAATGCACAAGATTATGATGCTGCTTTGCCAATGTACGAAGAGTTAAAAAAGTTAAACTATTCTGGAAAAGGAACTAGTTATACTGCTTTAAACAAAGTTTCAGGAAGCGAAGACGGTTTTAATACTGCAAGCGAAAGAGACTTAGCTGTAAAATTAGGAACTCACGAAAAGCCTAAAACAGAAGCTATTCCTTCTAAAAGAGGTGAGATCTACAAAAACTTAGCGTTAATTTTAGTTCAAAAAGGACGCAGCGAAGATGCTAAAAAAGCAATCGCTGATGCTAGAAAAGCAAACCCAGAAGATGCTTCTTTAATTCTTACAGAAGCTAATTTATACTTAGAGTCTAAAGATTTTGATACATACAAAAAATTAGTTGGTGAGGCTTTACAAAAAGAACCAAACAATGCTGATTTAGTATTCAACTTAGGAGTTATTAGTGGAAATTCTAAAAATAATGCTGATGCTGAAAAGTATTATTTAAAAGCAATAGAAATCAATCCTAACTATACAAACGCTTATCTTAACCTTGCTGCTTTAAAATTAGAAGCTGAGAAGCCAATCATTGATGAAATGAATAAATTGGGAACTTCTGCAAAAGATATGAAACGTTACGACGTTTTAAAAGCAGAAAGAGAGTCAGTTTTTAGAGGTGTAATTCCTTACCTTAAAAAAGCAAACGAGTTAGATCCTAAAAATGAAGATGTTTCTAAAACATTATTAGGAGTTTATAAAGCATTAGAAATGACTGCTGAGGCAAAAGCTTTAAAAGCTACAATGTAATCAGATCTCTTTATTAGAATAAAAAAAACCAAGACGTGAGTCTTGGTTTTTTTATGCTTAAGATTTTGTGCTTTCTTTATTTTTTCTCAATCTTGTCATTTAGACACAGGAGAAATCGCACTAGAGATTCTACAAAGTTTAATCCTTGTTGCGGATTTTTTTGCGTGTTCTTCGAATTCGCTCAGAATGACAAAAAATGAGCAAATATTATTACTCTAGAGTAACAGACAAAGTAATAGTAGTATTTAATAACTTAGAAATCGGACAGATTTCTTTTGCTTTCTTTGCAGTTGCCTCAAATTCTTCTGCTGAAATTGAAGGAACTTTTCCTTTTAAATCTAAATGGATTAAAGTAATTGTTCCGTCTTCAAACGTTACTGTTGCTTCTGTAGTTAAATCATCGGCAGTAAAACCTCCTTCGTTTAATAAAAAACTTAATTGCATTGTAAAACAGCCTGAATGCGCTGCAGCGACAAGTTCTTCAGGATTAGTTCCAACACCGTCTGCAAATCTTGTTTTAAATGATAATTGAGCATTATCTAGAGTAGTACTTTGTGTACTGATACTTCCTGTACCTTCCATACCAGTTCCTTTCCAATTGGCGTGTGCTTTTCTTGTAAATTTCATTTTCTTAGTTATTAAAATTAATAATTGAATGTTATTCGGTTGATTGTCAATAGTTACTAATCTATCAAATATAAGGAATATTTTACACTCTTACTTTATCAAATAGTTAGTGTTTTTTTAAGCCACAAATCAGACAGATTAAAAGGATTAGATTTTTTTTGCCACGAATTACACGAATTATATTCTATTATACACACAAACAAAATAAAAAAATTAGTGAAATTAATGTAATTCGTGGCAAACACTTTTAATACAAGTAAAGACATAAAAAAAAAGCCGTAATGAAAATCATCATTACGGCTTTTATATTTATTAGAAACTAGAATTACTCCTGACCTAAGTTTCTTAATTGTTTTAATTTATCTTTCCATACATCAAGGCTTTCTTTATGGATAGCAATGTTTTTACGTACTTCAAGAACAATTGAGTTCTCTTTCTTAGCATTTTTAGTATTGGTAAAGAACTGAATATTGTTTTCTAATTGGAAAATTTCATTTTGAACTTCTTCAATTTTACGCATTAAGAAAATCTTTTCATTGTCTAATTTACGTGTGTCATTGCTGTCAGACAAAGAATCAATGCGGTTAGAGAAACGCATCATTTCAGTTTCTTTTTTACTCAAACTTAATTTTTCAAAAAGTGCATCTAAAATTTTATTGAATTTTCCTTCAATATGACGTCTGGCGAAAGGTACTTTTCCGTAACCTTTCCAGATTTCGATATGCGCTTTTATAGCATCCAAATCTGTTTTGTGATCTCCAGTTAATACAAAAGCTCTTAAAATATCTAAGTATGCTTTTTTATTATCAAAAGCAGCAACCTCATCAACGTTTTCTTCAGATTTATGCTCTTTTAGTTTATCAAAATAATGGTTGCAGGCATCTTTAAACTCTTTCCAGATTTTATCAGAATATTTTTTAGGAACGTGTCCAATTTGTTTCCATTCTTCCTGAATCTGCTTCATGATTGGAGTTGTAGCTCCAAAATCGGTGCTTTCCTGCAATTCTTTGGCTTTTGCAACAAGAGCCATTTTTTTGTTTAAATTGTCGTTTTGGTCTTTTTTAATGTCTTTATAAAACGAATTTTTAAAAGCATTAAAATTTCTAACAGCAGTTTTAAATGCAGCCCAAGTTTCTTCGTTTACTTCAGATGGTACTTTTCCGGCAGCAAAAAATGCATTTCTAAGTTCTTCTACTTTCTGAATTTGTACCAGCCATTGTGAGTGAGAATTTACTTTTTCTGTAGCTAAAACTTCAATTTTACCAATGATTTCTTTTTTAACTTCAAGATTTTGTTGTTCGTTGGCTCTTTGGCTTTCAAACAAAACCTCTCTTTTATCGTGGATTTTTTTAGTCAGTTCACTAAACTTGTTCCAGATTGTATCACGGTGCTCTTTAGAAACTGGTCCGATATCTTCTTTCCAGATTCGGTGTAAATCCTGCAATTCGCGGAAAGCTTTACTAATGTCAGTTTCTTCGACTAAAGCTTCAACGCGTGCAATTATTTTTTGTTTTTGATCCAGATTGTATTTAAAATCCAAATCTCTTGCTTCACGGTCTAAGTGCAGATAATCATAAAAATTTTCTACATGAAAGTGATAATTATTCCAAACGTGGTTGTATTTGTCTTTCGGAATTGATCCAGCATTTTTCCATCTTTCTCTTAAATCATTAAAATGTTTAAGCGTGTCTTTAATGTTTTCCTGCGGATTTATAAGTTCTTTTAATTCCTCAACTATAGCAAGTCTGGTTTCTAAATTCGTTTTTAGATTGGTTTGCAAATGTTTAAAATGATCATTTCTTTTTTCTCTAAAAACATTATAATATTCATCAAATTTAGATTTTAAAGGAGAATGATACTCAAATTCCTCATTTGGATCTTGATTTGTGGCATTAAATTCGTCTCTTTTTTCGTCTAAAAGATGGCTGTATTGTAGTAAAAATGCTTTTTTAATTTCTTCGATGTGATCTTTTACAGACATTACTTTATCAATATTGATCAGTTTTTTTAACTCATCAACAAGAGCATCCATTGCAAAAGTGTTGTAATCCTGCATAGGAATGTCATGACGCTCTTTCAGCGTTTCATCTTCACTTTCTTCAGCATTCGAATTTGTTATAGCATCTAATGCATCCTGATGATCATCTTCTGGAGCAACAGTATTTTCTGATTCAGTTTCTGTAGTAGAAACTGGATTTTCAGCTGTTGTTTCAGCATCCGACGTATCGATCGCATTATCTTGAGTAGAATCGTTAGTTTCGATTTCTAATTTTCCGTCTGCTTCCTGCAGGTTATCATTCTTTTCTTCTAACATTTTAAATGTATAAGGTTTTTATTGTAAACAGAGCGAAAGATACTAAAGGTGTTCCTAAATACAAAATAAATCCCTTATTTATAACAGATTTTCCGATGAAATCCCTATTTTATACAAATGCTTTATAAAAAAAATATAGTGATTTGATTCTTTCTTTACAGTAAATGTAAATTTAATATTATCAAAGAATAATTAAAAAAGGATAAGAAATCCGGCTTCTATGCCATAATTATAGGTTTTATCGCCGCCAAAAGCCACGCTTGGATGTATATATGCAAGATTAGTAGGGGTTATTTTTCTGCCAAACTCCACAAAAGCATTGTTTTGATAGCCCTTTACGGTGTTATTGTATCTAAAAGCTACGTCGCCGGAAATCCAGTTTTTGCCAAAAAAATACAGCAATACATTGTCCAAAACAGCAGTATTTACATCAGCGCGTGTATTCGATCCTGCAAAGCTTCGTTGATATTCGAGAGTAGAAATCCAAAGAATTTTTCTTTCGTAAAAGTAAGAGCCATAAAAAAAGGCAGGCATAAATACCCATTTTCCAGACCCAAAAGCAGGGTCAACTGCAGAATTAGCATAAACTCTTGCTCTTACAGCAATACCTTGATTGTTCTTGCTGTAAGGAATATACGTAATACCAGCGCCCACATCGCCAATTCCGGTTTTATTTGTGTTCGTAGTATTTGTTGATATTAAAGGAAGATCAAATCTTAAATTCCAGGCTTTATTACCAATAGGAACTAATGCTCGTAATTGTGTAGTATTAAATGAGCCAGCATCAGTATCCAGATATTCGTTGAAAAAGAGTAACGTTTTCAGAAAATAGTGAAAGCGTGGTTCTGCAAACGGAATTTTTTCTTCGGTTTTTGTTTCTTGCGCATTTGCAGAGAAAGTGACAGAAAAAAGCAAAATATAAAGTAATTGTTTTTTCATAACTACTTAAAATTGAGTAGTATAAAATTACAAAAAAAATATAAATACTTTATTTAGATCCCTTTTTATTTATTCCAGATCTTCCATGCTTTTTCTGCTTGAAAAATCAGCATGTCATAACCGTTTTTTATAACAGCACCATTTTCTTTCGCTTTTCTCAAAAAAGTAGTTTCTGCCGGATTGTAAATCAAATCGTAGGCAATGTGTTTTTCTGTAAAAAACTCATACGGAAGATCAGGGCAAGCCTCAATATTCGGACTTGTACCAACTGGCGTGCAATTGATGATAATCTGAAAATTATCAAAAGTTGTAGCGTTTATTAAATCGTAATCTATAATGTTTTCTTTGGCTTCTCTAGAAACAAAAGTGTAGAGAATATCAAGTTCATCTAGTGCAAAAGCTACACCTTTTGATGCGCCGCCTGTGCCTAGAATTAGTGCTTTTTTATGATGCGGTTCTAATAACGGTTTTAATGATTTTTTAAAACCATAATAGTCAGTATTATAACCTTTTAATTTTCCGCTTTTGGTAAACTTAATGGTATTAACAGCGCCAATAAGTGCTGCTTTTTTTGAAAGTTTATCTAAGAAAGGCATTACCTGCTCTTTGTAAGGAATCGTAACATTTAGCCCTTTTAAATCTGGATTGTTTTTCAATAATCCAGTTAAGTGGTCAATTTCAGAAATATCAAAGTTCTCGTAACTGTTGCCTGCAAAAACTTCATTATCAAATTTTTCTGTAAAATATCCTTTCGAAAAAGAGTAACTAATATTACGGCCCAATAAGCCAAAACGCCTTCTTAAATTATCAACCATTATTGTTTTCTATGTTTTTCAATATAATTCTTTACTGTTTTCTTGCTCCAAACAACTGGAAATAAATCTTCGATAAGTATGTAATTATCAAAGTTTAATCGTAATCCGTTGCTTAAATGAAATTTGGCTTTTGTGTTATCCTGAATCATAAAATACAATCCAGCCAAACGATATTCGATTTCATTTTCTTCCGGAAAATATTCAGTAGCCTGTAATAAAGTTTGAATAGCACTTTCAAATTCTCCTAAAAACTGAAGAATATCAACCCAAAATAACCAAGTATCCAACGCATAATCTCCAAATTCTACCGCTTTTCTATAACCAAATTCAGCTTCTTCAAAAAAGTTCATTTGTTTATTGATCGTTGCATAACGTTTCCAGTACAAACGATTTTGATTGTCGATTGCCAACGCTTTGTTTACAAAAAATAAAGCTTTCTGGAAGTTTTTCTGGCGAACGTGAAAATCTGTAATAGCAATCCAGCCTTTGTCTAAAAGCGGATCTTCGTGCACAGTTTGGTTGTAATATTGAATTGCTTTCGCCGAATTACCTAGTTTTTCGTAGCATTTCCCAATTCGCAAAAGCGCATAAGAAGTTGCATCGTCCAACTCGATGGTGCGGTTGTAGCTTTCAATAGCTTCATTGTATTTTTTAAGACGTTCGTAAGCTTTTGCTTTTTCCATAAAAGCGCCTAAAAACTCATCGTCAATAAGAGTAGCATAATCAAAAGCACGAATCGCATTTTCGTATTCTTTCACACCATAATGCAAACGGCCAAGCTGGTGCCAGGCGATTTCGCTGTATGGGTTTTTATTAATATAATCATTTAAATATACAATTGCTTCCTGGTTTTGATCTAAAAATTCAAAACAATAAACCACATTATACAAAGCAGATTGATCTTCTAAATCTTCTTCAAGACATTTGATGAAACTGTCTTTTGCCATCTCGAGATTATCCATAAAAAGATACTCCATTCCAATCAAGTTATACACATCAGCATAATCATCAGTATATTGCAAAGCAATTTTTAATAATTCTACCGCTTTTTCGTGTTGATCTCTTTTAGAGCAGATATTGGCTTTCTGGATGTAAATTTCCTCGTTGTTAGGTTCAATTGCGTACAACTCATTCAAAAGCTTCTCAGCGATATCCAGTTTGTCGTCGTAAACCAGCATTTCTACTTGTACTAATTTTAAGCCTGTAGATTTTGGATGCTGATCTAATGCAAGTTTTAAGGCCTTTTTTGCTAAATTAGCCTTGCCTATGTCTAAATAATGAAGAATAATTTCTTCAAATTCTTCAGAATCAAAAAAGAGAACTTTGTTAGTTTTTAACATCGACTCAAATTTGGATAGGGATAGGTTATAATCTTCTTCTTCGTTGCTTAATTGCATACTTTGTTTTTTTGAAATTAGCCTGTTATAAATTTAGGCAACCATATTAGTATTGAGGAGAATGAAAATTAATTGTTTTGAACAATTTAATTAACAATATGGCGTTATTTTTATGTTGTGTTTAGAATAAATCTTACTACGTTTTAGCGATTTATTTCAAAATTAGTATTGTTTTAATTCGAAATAATGAATAAGAACTAAACGTTTTGTTCTCTCTTCATTATTTCATCCATAACATTTAAAATTATAGCGCATCCTTCTTTTATTTCTTCCTCAGAAATGGTTAACGGAGGCGTAATTCGTATTGCACAGCCTTCAAAAAGCAACCAAAATAATATTAGCCCTTTATCTTGACAGCTCAGAATCACCTCATTAGTGATTTCTGCTGTTGCTGTCATGGCGGCAAGCATTAATCCTTTTCCTCTAACTTCCTTTATCAAAGGATGTACCAAAAGCGATCTAAAGAGTTTTTCCTTCTCTAAAGTTTCCGCCATTAAATTTGTTTCAGTTAATTCCTGCAAAGTAGCCAGGCAAGCTGACGCAATGACAGGGTGACCTCCAAAAGTCGTAATATGACCTAACTTTGGGTTTTCTGTCAAAAGATCCATTTTTTCCTCAGCAGCGGTAAAAGCACCCACAGGCATTCCGCCTCCCATACCTTTTCCCATGACCAAAATATCTGGAACAGCATCGTAATTCTGAAAACCAAAAAGTTTTCCTGTTCTTCCAAAACCAGGCTGAATTTCATCTAGAATCATCATGGCGCCAACCTCATCACAGCGTTTACGTACTTTTTCTAAAAAGTTGTTTTCCGGCTGAATAAATCCTGCACCGCCCTGAATAGTTTCAAGAAGAATTGCAGCTGTTTTAGTGGTTATTTTTTGTAAATCTTCCTCGTTATTAAAAGTAATAAAGTCAACATCCGGTAACAATGGGCGAAAGGCTTGTTTGCGTTCTTCAAATCCCATAACGCTCATAGACCCCATTGTGTTGCCATGATAAGCATTATGACACGAAATAAGCTGACTGCGTCCTGTTGTACGTTTTGCCAATTTCAGCGCACCTTCGATTGCTTCTGTGCCCGAATTAACTAAATAGGTTTTATTTAATGATTCTGGCAGGAGTGAAGCTATTAATTTGCAATATTCTACCGCCGGGCTTTGCGAATATTCGCCATAAACCATTACGTGAGAATATTTGTCTAACTGGTCTTTTATCGCCTGATTTACTCTCGGATGCTGGTGTCCTAATGTACAAGCGGAAACTCCAGCTACAAAATCTAAATATTTTTTATCGTTTGTGTCGTAAATATAAGAGCCAATGGCATGCGAAACTTCCATTCCTAAAGGATATGGAGATGTTTGTGCCTGGTATTTTATGAAATCGGTCATTTTTTTTTAAGGTACTGAGGTTCTGAGGGACAAAGGTTTTTTTAAGCTACTGAGGTTCTGAGAGGCTAAGATTCTAAGTTTAGCTTTTCATAACTTGAAACCTTAAACCTGAAACTTGAAACAAAAAAACTATTTTTTCGCTTTTGCTTTTTCTTTTGGCTTTACAGCTGGTTTCTTTTTGTCGTAATTAAGGGTTTCTTCCCTTATTTTCATTGGCACATTTTCTTTTGCTTCTTCGTCTTTTCCTTCTTTAACCAATTTATCGTTAAGTTCATTTTCTTCGGCAGTAAAAATATCATCTTTCGATTTTATTCGTTCATCGCCGCGCCATTTCATGCCTTTAAGTTTTCGGGCATTTTCGGGCAATTCATCTTCGGGGAAAAGATCTCCGTCAACATTATTGATAAGCGTGATGGTTTCAATGGCATTATTTTCTAAAATCAAATTGATTTTACTGCTTACACTTTTATCGATTCCAACAAGCTCGTGTTGATCATTTCGACTGTAAAAAATTACTTCGGTATTTTTGACAATATCCACATCATGCAGTTTTCCGTCCCTGAATTTTCCAAATAAATTAAGACCTTTTACCTGATTAAAACCCGTTCCGAGCGTATCCCGCGAGAGCAGAAAAGTATTATTAATAACCTTTAGGGAATCTATTTTTTTTGTTTGATTGTCTCCAATTAAATGCATTAAATCTCCCGTAATCTGACTTTCGCCATTCCATAAAATCGGATTTCCGATCAGTTTGGTCAAAGCAGTTTTAGAATTAGAATGAATAGAATCGCATTTACCGCTCATATCAACTTTAAAGAAACGAACGTTGTTGTAAGCTCTTAAAATTCTTTCGCCTTCCTTTCCGGTAACCATCAATTTTTTTCCATGAATATAAACAGAATCATTTTCGACCAAATTAATCGCAACCGCTCTTTTGGTCACAAACATAGAATCCTTAAGTTTATAAAGTTCAGCATAATGCCCTTTTACAACACCGCGATTTATAGAATCTGTAATCTTTACATTTCGCGTAGCCGATGCAAATTCTGTATTTCTGTTATAAAATAAACTATCGCCTTCTATACGCCGGTCATTGTATTTTATATAAGACTTTCGTAAAAAATGCGCGAGATTTTTCTTGGTATCATAAAAACCTTTTTCAGTATAAATATAATTGGCATCACTTGTAATTGTCGACGGGCCAAATAAATAACTATGTCCAGAAGTGGTGTAATAATCCAAATGATTAGATTTCATCACATATTTCGGATTTGTAAGCACAACTTCAGTTAAGAATTGAAATTTTTTCTCAGCCACATAATACCTTCCAGATTTACTTACCAAAGTATTGTCTTTATTTACAATAGTACCTTTAGTATTATAAAAAACCTGCTGTACATTTCTATCAAAATTAATAGTATCCGTCTTTAAAGTAGTATCAGGAGAACTCATTACCGCGTCGCCTGTTGCAAAAGCTTTTTTAGAGTTACCGCTGTATTCTGCATACTTACTGTTAAGATATAAAGTATCTCCCTGTACTAATTGTACATTTCCAAAAGCTTTTAGATAATTCTCTTTCTGAAAAAAATACGCCTTATTACAAGTCAGCACTACGCCGTCATGATTTACTTTTACATTACCTGTAAGCAAAACTGCATCAGGTGCTGTAGCCTGATCAACATCTAAATAATCAGAATGTTCTATATTGATTTTTTTTGGTGCTTGCGCGAAAGTAAACTGTACGCTTAATAAAAGCAGACAACAAGATATGTAAAAGAGTGATTTCTTCAACTGATTAAATTTTTGTCAAATTTAAGAAAAAGGAGGCAACCTTTGTGGATATTAGGATTAATTTATAATTCATAAATTTCACTCTAAAATATAAGAATGTTGAAAGTTTAAGTTATCAACAAAAAACAGCACTCTTTCGTTGTAGTTCAGTTTTTTAAAATGAAAACAACACAAATTGATTTTCGTTTCTTCTGAATTTTAAAAATTAGTCTAAATTTAATAAATGGTTTCTAAATTGCTGCTTTAATTTTAATTTAGAAAAGAATCTGTTTATAAAATTAAATATGATAAATAAAAGAATTTTTGTTGCAGGAATGGCTGTAACAATGCTGTTTGCGGCATGTAAAACAAAAGATTTAAAAATGAATGCATACAAAGAAGAAGTTCCTGCAGATAAGAAAATTGTCGTGTATCAGGTTTTTACACGCCTATTCGGAAATAAAAATACAACCAATAAACCGTGGGGAACAATTGAAGAAAATGGCGTTGGAAAGTTTAATGATTTTACAGACAAAGCACTTCACGAAATCAAAGATTTAGGCGTAACCTATATTTGGTATACCGGCGTTCCGCATCATGCATTAGTTCGCGATTATACAGCATACGGAATCTCAAATGATGATCCAGAAGTGGTAAAAGGCCGTGCCGGTTCTCCGTATGCAGTAAAAGATTATTACAATGTAAATCCAGATCTGGCTGTAAATCCTGCCAATAGACTGCAGGAATTTGAAGCCTTAATTTCTCGTACACACAAAGCAGGTTTAAAATTAATAATAGATATTGTTCCCAACCATATTGCGCGCAAATACGAAGGGAAAAATAATCCCGAAGGCGTGAGAGATTTTGGTGCCGATGATAATGTAAAAGTTGAATACGATAGAAATAATAATTTCTACTACATCCCGAATGAACATTTTCTAATTCCCGATGGAGATATTCCGTTAAACGGAGAAAAGAATGCCCTTGTTGACGGCGTTTTTGATGAAAATCCTGCTAAATGGACAGGAAATGGTTCGCGTAAAGTAAAACCAGATCAAAACGACTGGTACGAAACGGTAAAAGTAAATTATGGAATTCGTCCTGACGGATCTAAAGATTTTCCGGAACTTCCGGCTGGTTTTGATCAAAAATCATATCAGGATCATTTTGCTTTTTGGCAGGATAAAGACGTTCCAGATTCCTGGAAAAAATTTAAAGCCATTGCTTTGTACTGGACTGAAAAAGGTGTAGACGGTTTTCGTTATGATATGGCAGAAATGGTTCCCTATGAATTTTGGAGTTATATGAACTCGGCAATTAAAATGAAAAATCCGGATGCTTTTCTTTTAGCGGAGGTTTATAATCCGAACGAATATAGAAACTACATTCGTTTAGGAAAAATGGATTACTTATACGATAAGGTAGAAACCTATGATAAGCTGAAAGACGTTATAAGAGGAAAATCTTCCCCAAACGGATTATCAGATATTCAAAACAGAATGGCAGATATAGAACATCATATGCTTCATTTTCTGGATAATCATGACGAACAACGTTTAGCAAGTCCAGAATTTGCAGGAACTCCAGAGCGAGGAAAACCTCTAATGGTGGTTTCTACAACTATAAGTACATCGCCAACAATGGTTTATTTTGGACAAGAAGTTGGAGAAGCCGGAAATGAAAATGCTGGTTTTGGAACGCGTTCCAGAACTTCAATTTTTGATTATATCGGAGTTCCAAATCACCAACACTGGATGAATGAAGGTAAATTTGATGGCGGACAACTTTCGGAATCCGAGAAAAACCTGCGTGATTTCTATAAACGATTATTGAATTTCTCTATTAAGAGTTCGGCTTTAATGGGAAATTTTCAGGAAATTCAATCTGTAAACCGTCAAAATAATGCTGGTTATGATGAATTGATTTATTCGTATGTTCGTTGGTCAGAAAAACAAAAATTGATTGTTGTTGCTAACTTTTCTTCTGATAAAACAAGCGAATTTGAATTGAAGATTCCTGCTGATGTTATTTCAAAATGGAATTTAAAAGATGGTTCTTACGTACTTTTAGATCAATTGTATCAGCAAAGTAAAACATATTTAACCGTAAAGAATGGAGAAGGAGTGGCGCAAATTAAAATCAAGCCATCTGAATCTTTTATTTATGAAGTGGAATAACGGGTAATTTTCTGCAGAAGCCTAATCAATTTTTTAAAGTTTGGCCACAGATTTTAAGGATTAAAATGATTTTTCTGCTCAGTTTTGTTATTTATAAATGATAGAAACGCATAAAGTTGTCATTTCGACGAAAGGAGAAATCACACTCGTGACCACAATATTGAATCCTGCGTGCGATTTCTCCTTTCGTCGAAATGAAATGACAAGATTGTGGATATAAAGTTATTAATTGATAAAATAGCAATAAAAAAAAGCTGATACATTTGTATCAGCTTTTTTTTATGTTTTATACTTTCTTGACTTTCTTCAAAGCCTCAATATAATTTTCGTTGACTTTTTCCCAATTTATAAGTTGATAAAAAGCATCAATATAACTTCCTTTTTTATTCTGATAATCCAGATAATAAGCATGTTCCCATAAATCAATTCCTAAAATAGGAGTTCCGGGAATCAAAGCATTTTTCATTAAAGGATTGTCTTGGTTTTCTGTAGTAGTGACTTGCAATTTTCCGTATCTGTCAACAACCAGCCAAACCCATCCAGAACCAAATTGCTTTTCGGCCTGACCTTTAAATTGATTGGTAAGATTATTAAAAGAACCAAACTCTTTATTTATAGAACCTGCCAAAGTATCTTTTGGTGTTTGCTCTTTTGGAGTTAAAATATTAAAATAAAGCGTATGATTGTAATATCCTCCCGCATTCTGACGCAGTTTTGCATTATTTAAATCTAGCTTTTTAAGAATATCTTCAATAGACATATTCTCATATTCTGTAGAAACAATTTCTTTATTCAAATTGTTTGTGTACGATAAATAATGTTTAGAATAATGCGTTTCTAGAGTCAAAGATCTAATTCCGGGAGCTAATCCGTCGTAAGCAAAAGGAAGCTTCGTAAGTTCAAAAGAACCAGGGCTTGCTTTTACATCATTTGGAGATCCAATCGTAATCTTTTCTTCTTTAGTAGGCAGTGGAACTTCTACAACTTCAGTCAGCTTGTCTTTATCATGACAAGAAAATAAGAATAAAAATGAAGCCGAAATACTGAATAAAACAATGCTTTTCTTCATAATGATAGTTATTTTAGTGAATTAATGATTTCGATATATTTCTCTTTTGCTTCCTCAATAGAAATATGGCTGATCTGCATCCATGCATTTGTTTTAAATGCATTTCGAAGATCAAAATTGTCTGATTGATATATAGCGCTTCCAAAAGTTGCTTGTTTGTAATAGGCATAAAGTCTTAGCTGCACATCTTGTGGCAGCGAGGCTTGTGTCATTTTCAAAGCAATTTCAACAGCCTCAGAAAAACGAGTATCTAAGTCTTTTTCGGTCATTTAAGCTTTTGTCGCAATTATAGTTTTTCCGCCAATTGCTTTTTGGTTCAATTCAACATTAATAGGCGTACCTAATGGTAAAAATAAATCTACTCTAGAACCAAATTTAATAAAACCAGCATCAGTTCCCTGGATAACCTGCATACCTTCTTCAGCATAATTTACAATTCTGCGGGCCAAAGCACCAGCAATTTGTCTGTATAATATCTGTCCGAATGTATCGTTTTCGATTACAACAGTAGTTCTTTCGTTTTCTTCACTAGCTTTTGGATGCCATGCAACTAAAAATTTACCCGGGTGGTATTTGCTAAATTTAATAATACCATCCATAGCGTAACGCGTAACGTGTACGTTGATTGGCGACATAAAAATAGAAACTTGTAAACGTTTATCTTTAAAATATTCACCTTCGTAAACTTCTTCAATAACCACAACTTTTCCATCAACTGGAGCAAGAATATGATTACTGTCTCTAACTGCAATTCTTTTAGGATTTCTAAAAAATTGCAAAATGATAATCAAAATTACAACGCCGGCAATTTGCACAAGCATTCTTAGCCAAGCGATATCAATAAATCTATCAGCAATTAATAATACAGCTACTGCAAACGTAGTACCTAATAAAATGGACGGGCCTCCCTCTTTATGAAACATAGTATAAAATTTGATAAAATAAAAATATTATTGGTGCTACAAATATAACACTATCTAGGCGATCTAGTATACCTCCGTGTCCTGGCATTATAGAACCGCTGTCTTTTACGCCAGCAATTCTTTTAAATTTTGATTCGATCAAATCGCCGATCGTTCCAAAAACGCTTACAATAACAGCAATAATTGTCCATATTAAAATAGACCTGCTGCTAAAATCAGGATTAGGCTGAATATAAAGTTTTGATATTAAAAAGCCCGCAAAAGCAGCAAAAACAGCACCGCCCAAAAAGCCTTCTACAGTTTTCTTAGGAGAAACACGTTCAAATAACTTGTGTTTTCCCATTGATTTCCCAACAAGATATGCAAAAGTGTCATTGGTCCAGATAAGTACAAATAAACCAATAATGATCTTTGGGTTATAATCATTAGTTCCAAAAGAAATCTTCACAATAAAAATAAAAGGAAGCGTAATGTATCCCAATAAATATAAATATTTAGAGGAAATGCTTATTTTTTGAACGGAGTCATAAAATAAGAATAAAATACATTTAATTGATATTACGACCGTAACGGCAAGAAGTATAAGGTCTAACTGCTGAATATTGGTTTCTAAAGTAATATCAGATTTAAAAGTAGTATTTAGATAAGCAGAAGTTTGTTTGTTGTAATGACTAATTAAAACAATAATAGAATATAATAATGTACCAAACAAAATCGAAAAGATTTTATTCAAACTTACTAAATTAGAAAATTCGTAGATTGTGATAATTAGAAAAACGCCAAAAAGAATAATAAAGCTTTCGGTAGAAAACAAGATTGAAGTTAAAAGTAAAGCGATATAAACAGCACCAGAAATGGCTCTCTTAAGTGTTTCGTTCATCTTAAAGATCTTCTAAAAGCAACAAATAAAGGTTTTTTGCAACACTTCCGTATTGAGTAAAGTCTTCTTCTTTTGCTTTTTCGAAATATTTTATTGTGGTGATATTAGTAGGGTAGTCTCTTTCGTATTTACGTTTAATGGCGCTTAAACCATCACTTTTCATTGCAAGTATTTGACTTGTTGTGGCTATTATGACAATACTTGCAGGTAACTCGTTTGGCTTGTCTTGTCTAATTTGTTTAGACGAAAATAAAATAGAACCTTCGTCTGCAATAAGATTTTCGCAAGAAGCAAGTAAAAATTTAGGATTTCTAGGAGAAATGTAAAGTAATTTATTTTCCTCTAATAAACTGAATAAACCAGGTTCGTAACACAAAACTTCATTTTCGAACCAGTCGTTTTCTTCCAGAATGTTTTCAAATTGTTCAGCAACTTCTTGTTTGTTCTCACAATACAAAAATTTACCGCCATTTTTCTTAAAATTAAAAATGAATCTTTCGTCTATAGATAAATGACCATCCGGAGCTGGATTTCCTCCTCCATATTCACTTTCGTTTTCTTCGTCAGAAGCGGCATCGCTAGAGCCAAATATTTTTTTGAAAAAATTCATTTTATATGAAATACTTTACATGTTAATTGAAAACGTTCAAAGATAAAAAAATCTTAATTCAAAAGGGTGTTTTGAATTAAGATTTTAAAAAATATTACATATTTGTTGAATAATTTACGAAACGTATTCTTCTAAGTTTTTATCAAAAGTACGTTTTCCGAAAATTGTTTCTAAGTCATCTTTAAAAATAACTTCTTTTTCTATCAAAATATCAGCAAGCTGATTTAGTTTGTCTTTGTTCTCTTCAAGGATCTGAATAGCTCTTTGGTATTGTCCTTCAATTAATTCTGAAATCTCAGCATCAATAACTTTTGCAGTTTCATCAGAATATGGTTTAGAGAAGTTATAATCGCTTTGTCCGCTTGAATCGTAATAAGTAACGTTTCCGATTTTATCATTCAAACCGTAAATCGTAACCATAGCACGAGCCTGACGTGTTACTTTTTCTAAATCGCTCAATGCACCAGTCGAAATTCTGTCAAAAGTTACTTTTTCAGCAGCTCTTCCGCCCATTGTAGCACACATTTCGTCTAACATTTGATCTGTTCTTACGATTTGTCTTTCTTCTGGAAGATACCAAGCAGCTCCTAAACTTTGTCCGCGAGGAACAATAGTTACTTTAATAAGTGGTGCAGCATGCTCTAACATCCAGCTTACAGTTGCGTGACCAGCTTCGTGTATTGCAATTGCTCTTTTCTCTTCTGGAGTAATGATTTTGTTTTTCTTTTCCAGACCACCAATAATTCTATCAACTGCATCAAGGAAATCTTGTCTGTCTACAGCCGTTTTATTGTTACGCGCAGCAATTAATGCGGCTTCGTTACAAACATTGGCAATGTCAGCACCAGAGAAACCTGGAGTTTGTTTGGCTAAGAAATCAAGATCTAATCCTTCTACTTTTTTGATTGGTGCTAAATGCACAGCAAAAATTTCAGCTCTTTCACGAATGTCTGGTAAGTCAACAAAAATTTGTCTGTCAAAACGTCCTGCACGCATTAAAGCTTTATCTAAAACATCAGCTCTGTTTGTTGCAGCCAAAACAATTACGTTAGAGTTTGTACCAAAACCGTCCATTTCTGTCAATAATTGGTTCAAAGTATTTTCTCTCTCGTCGTTTCCGCCAGACATATTACTTTTTCCTCTCGCTCTACCAACAGCATCAATTTCATCAATGAAGATAATAGCAGGAGATTTTTCTTTAGCTTGTTTAAACAAATCACGTACACGAGAAGCACCAACACCTACAAACATTTCTACGAAATCAGAACCTGATAAAGAGAAGAAAGGAACTTGAGCTTCGCCGGCAACAGCTTTTGCTAATAATGTTTTACCCGTTCCCGGAGGACCTACAAGTAAAGCACCTTTAGGTATTTTACCTCCAAGATTAGTATATTTTTCAGGGTTTTTAAGGAATTCTACAATTTCTTGTATTTCTTCTTTTGCACCTTCTAAACCAGCAACATCTTTAAAGGTAGTTTTAATGTCAGTTTTTTCATCAAACAATTTAGCTTTAGATTTTCCGATGTTAAAAATTTGTCCGCCGCCGCCGCCAGCGCCGCCAGACATTTTACGCATAATGAAAATCCATACACCAATAATGATGATGATAGGAAGTAAGCTGATTAGGATATCGCTCCAGTTGTTTTTCTGTAAAAAGTTAAAATCTTTCAGTTTGCCTTCGCCAACTGCTTTTTCTAATTTAGTTTGAAAAATCTGGTCGTTACCAATTTCCAAAGTATAGTGAGGACCTTTGTTTGGTCTTTCAAAAATATCTTTAGCTACTTTTTTATTTGCTGCATCTTTTAGCGCAGCTTGTGTTAAATATACCTCAGCTTCAGCTTTATTGTAAACAATAACTTTTTCAATTTGTCCTTTTTCTAATAAAGTATTGAATTTAGAAGAAGTTAATTGAGCTGGTTCGCTTAAGTTAGATCCTCCTGTGGCAAAACTTATAAATAAAAAAACTAAAAGTATTGCGGTGTATATTAACCAAGGACTTATTTTAAATTTACTCGGATTTGGATTATTATCTTTAGCCATTAGGAAAAATTTTCTTTAGTATTTGTTTTCGATTGTAGTTATTTTGGCGTCACCCCAAAGGCTCTCGATATTATAGTATTCACGAATGTGTTTCTGGAAAACATGTACCACGATATGCACATAATCCATAAGAACCCATTCTGCATTATCGGTTCCCTCTACGTGCCAAGGTTTATCTTTAAGGTCTTTTGATACTGTTTTTTGTATTGAGTTTACAATGGCATTAACCTGGGTATTTGAGCTACCGTTGCAAATAACAAAATAGTCGCATACAGCAGTATCAATCTCTCTTAAGTCAAGAATATCGATGTCATTTCCTTTTACTTCCTCAATCCCTTTTATTATGTTCGCCAACAGAACATCATTATTAATAGTCTTTTTCGCCATGAATTATTTTATATGAATTTGTAAAGTTACCAAAATTTGTCATTATTTTTGAACCTTAACAAAATATTAAATTAAGTTATTTAAATTACTTAAATGAAACTAATCAAACTCGATGCCATAGATTCTACAAATGATTTCCTAAAATCATTATTCAGCCAGGATGAACTAGAGAATTTTACGGTGGTAACGGCTGAAAATCAGACAAAAGGGAAAGGACAAATGGGAGCAAAGTGGCAGTCTGAGTCGGGTAAAAACTTAATTATGAGTGCGTTGGTAAAGGATTTTCTGTTTGATAACGAACAGGTATTTAACCTTAGCATAATAGTAGCAATGTCTGTAATTGAGGTGTTGAAAACTTTTGATATTCCTGAATTAAGTATAAAATGGCCAAATGACATCATGTCATACACTAAAAAGATTGGTGGCATACTTATCGAAAATACCATCAAAAGTGATGGCAGAATCGTGTCAGTAGTTGGATTAGGTCTTAATGTCAATCAAACTAATTTCGACGAATTACCAAACGCGTCTTCTTTGGCAGTAATTTCAGGACATGATTTTGATAAAGAAATACTGCCAGCCTTAATTATCGAAAAAATCCAGCAGAATATTGATTTATGGAAAAATGATTCTGAGGATTTTTCGAAAAATTATTTTAATAATTTGTTTAGAAAAGGAATTCCGATGCCATTTAAAAATACAGCAAATCAAAATTTCATGGGCATAATTCAGGGTGTTTCTGCAATAGGAAAATTACAAGTTTTGCTAGAAGACGATTCAATTTCAGAATTTGATATTAAGGAGATTCAGATGCTTTATTAGGAGGGGCATAGGGGCAAAGGTTCAGAGGTTCATAGGTTGAGCTGATGAACTTTGTAGCTTTGTTTCTTTGTTACTTTGTCCCTTAGGCGTAATTTTTCTGTTCCAATATAGGATATAAATAGTTCCTAGAATTGATGGAGTAATCCACGCAATTAGATTTCCAATTCCTAGACCGGCAACAATGTAAGCTGTTATAGAAGCGATTAAAGCGCCAATCATTTTTCCTATATGTTTAGAAACCCAGTTTCTATTGGTTTCAGAAAAGTTTTTGAAAAATATAAAATCTTTAACCGTCATATAAAGTCCAAATCCGCCGAAGAAAGTAAATAAGATTCCGTTTGCGATGTTATTAAACTGACAGTATAATCCAATCGAAATCATTATTGCAGAAAAGAAAAGCATACTTCCGGAAATAATTTTATCTAGTATATCCGCTTTAGGTTTGGTTTTAAAAGTGAGTGCTCTGTTTCCAGAAATAACCAGATAAATGGTAAATAAACCAATAAGAAATAAAAATACATTCTGATGTTTTGGCATCCAGCAAATTGGCAAAGAAATAAGTGAACTCATTATCATTCCGATAGAAAATAATTTTCCCATTCGTTTATGAAGTTTACCGCCCTTTTTAACGACAATACTTCCAATTCCTGTAATTAATCCAAGTCCTCCAAAAAATGCGTGAATGTAAATTAAAATCTTAATAGCTGGTTCCATTTTGATATTTGTTTTGGTTTATGGGACAAACTTCGGGGATCAGTCTAACGTAAAATAATTTATGTTTCTGAACTGTGGTTTTTTCAGGATGAAATGTTTATTTTGAGTTATGTTGAATTTTTTTAATCTCGCAAAGTCGCAAAGACGCAAAGTTTTGTTTCACGCAGATTCTGCAGATTAAGGCAGATTTAACTTTTAGACAATCATCTGCAGAATCTGCGTGAAACAAAACTTTTGGGCTTTGCGAGAAATAAATCCCCACAATCTGCCAAATCTGCGAGCAAAAAAAACTTTGTAACCTAGCGTCTTAAGGACAAAAAAAAGTCCGATCGTAAAATCGGACTTATAATTTTATGTGAGCTAATAAATATTAAAGCTTAGTCATATTAGCAGCTAAAGTTTCAATAAATTTACTAATAGGCCCTTTAATCATCATAGCCATCATAGCGTTAAATTCGCCATCAAAAACCAACTGAACAGCACTTTCAGAATCAGAAACACTGTCAATATTAGAAACCAATGTAAACGGAAGTTTATCACTTGCTGCACCCAAAACAATTTTGTTTGGCGCTACTTTTTCTTTCATTTTCAATTTGATTTCCGGCATACCCTTCAATCCAAAAATAAAAGCATCATCGCCGATCACTTCAAATTTAGCGATATTATCCGGCATTAATTTTTCAAAATTCTTTACATCAGACAACAAATCAAATAAATCCTGAGCTGATTTCTGAACGGTAACTTTTGGACTTTCTAAGTTCATATATTTTTGTTTTTTATATTTAACCTCTTAATTAAATTCCAAAATTTTAAATTCCAAATTCCAAATGAAAATCAATTTTCAATCTTAATCTCATTTCAAAATCTAAAATCTACATTCTAAAATCTAAAATCATTTACTCTTGTCCCCAAGTAGATGGAATCTCGTTCCATTCCTGCAAAGCAGATTGCTGATCTTCTGTAATATATTGTTTTTCGACTGCTAAGTTTAGTAAATTTTCATAATTACTCAGCGTGTACAAATCGATATTAGCGTTTTTAAAGTTCTCTTCAGCAACATTAAAACCATACGTAAAAATCGCAGCCATTCCTTTAATATTGGCACCTTCGTTACGTAAAGCCTCCACAGCCAATAAACTGCTGTTTCCTGTACTAATTAAATCTTCAACCACAACCACGTTTTGTCCTTTTTGTAAAAAACCTTCAACTTGGTTTTGTCTTCCGTGTTTTTTAGCTTCAGGACGCACATATACAAAAGGAAGTCCAAGGCTTTCAGCCACAAGAATACCAATTCCAATAGCGCCAGTAGCTACACCGGCAATGACATCTGGTTTCCCAAATTGTTTCTCAATATTCTTTGCAAACTCATCACGAACATAATTTCTGATCGATGGAAATGAAAGAATTAACCTATTATCGCAATAAATAGGAGATTTCCAGCCAGAAGCCCATGTAAAAGGATTTTCTGGATTCAATTTAATTGCATTTATTTGCAAAAGCAATTCGGCTGTTTTTTCGGCAGTATCTTTGTTAAAAATCATACTACAAATGTATAAAGTTTTTGTAAACGACAAACCACTTTTTTTGACAAATGAAATCTCGAAAGAGACTAATTTTCAGTTGTTCCTATTGGAGAGTATTGATATAGAGCAACTTATAGTAAAAATATTTCAAAATAAAATTCAAAAAGCCTATCTATATCATCCAGATGAAAAAGAAATAATGAAAACCCTAAAGGCCAAAATTCCTGTCAGTAAAGCAGGCGGGGGATTGGTTTACAACAAAAAAGGAGAAGTTTTATTTATTTTCAGAAACGGAAAATGGGATCTTCCAAAAGGCGGAATTGAAAAAGGTGAAGAGATTGAAGACACCGCCATGCGTGAAGTCGAGGAGGAAACAGGTGTTGGACAACTAAGGATTACCAATAAACTAGAAAAAACCTACCACGTTTTTAAACGCAACGGAAAATATAAACTTAAAATCACACATTGGTTCGAAATGCAGTCTGATTTTGAAGGGATTACACACGGACAAGCGGAAGAAGGAATCGAAAAAGTTGAATGGCTAAATCCGGAGCAAATCAAAGAGGCACTTAAAAATTCTTATGAGAATATTAAGTTGTTGTTTGAAGAAGAAAATGTTAAGAATCAAGAATAGTAATAAATTCCAATTTTTAAATTCCAAATTCCATCTGCTAGCGCGAGCGTCCCGCTCGTGCCCGTTCCAATTATTTAGCGAATCTTTATTGATTTAGATGGCGGGCACGAGCGGGACGCTCGCGCTAGCAATTGATAAATATATATTATGGAAATCCATAAAGCAAATTAAATTTATTACTCTTCGTACAACAGCTTTCAATCTACAAATCAAAAATCCAAAAACCTTTCGGTTAAAAAAAAACTACAAAACCCTATAAACAGGATACTGCAAATGTGCCTTTTCATAATAAACAGAATGCTTGTAAATCCATTCTAACTGCGCTTCAGGATCTTTTGCAAAAACGGCATCACTTTGTCTTTTAGAATCTAATTCTGCTTTTAAAGTTGGATTTTCTTTTAAAATTTTTGCTGCCGTATCTTCAAAAACATAATCAGAAAAATGTTCTTTTTGCTGTAAAATTGCATCAAAGAAATTCCAGTTAAAAAACGAATCAACGCCTTCTGGTTCAAAAGCTTCAAGGAGATATTTTACACCTTTTTGGTTTGTTGAAACGATGTAATGACCTTTCGCAAAAGCGGTTTTAACTATTTTAGAAGTTATAGTTGTGTTTCTATGAATATAATGACCTTCGTAAGCTGAAGAAGCCGTTTTAAAATCGGCAATTTTGTAACTTTCAACCTCAACAATGGTATCGTTTTTAAGCTGAGAATACGTAATTCCGTTATTCTTCAAAAGCTCTATAATATTCCAATAACCACGCGGAATTATATAAGCCGTAGGAATGACAACTTCTTTAACCGATTTGAATTCTTTTATATACGGAACGTCTTTTTTATACGGTTTGCTTCTGTCGTAATACAAACGATTTCCGGTTGTGGCTTCGCTTTTTTTATACCCTGCTTCGTAACCTAAAAAGGAGAATTTTGTAGTTTTAGTACTGTCCATTTCCCATTGCAAAGTGTATTTTTTCTTCGGCTGATATTGTTCAAGGTTTTTAATTCTCAGCTCTTTAATTTTTTGATAATTAGCATCCATAAAATCAATTGTCGATTTCATGTATTCGTAGGTTACTTTTACACGTTCGGCATATTTTTTCAACATGTGCGTTTCGACTACAAAACCAATCGTATTAAAAAGCGAAGTATATCCCGTAGTGTATCGCGGACTATCAACAAATTGCCCAAAACCTTTGTCTGGTGTATCTTTAAAAGAATCTACATAAGGCGTAGTTTCTATTTTTTTATTTTGAAGATCTTTTACTAAAGCCGGCATCATTTCGGTATTCATAAAATCACCCAAAACAGTTCCCAGTTTATTGTGCTGCGTCATGATGTAAGTCAGTTTATATTGATAATCAGAACCGTTACTTACGTGATTATCAATAAAAACATCGGCATTTATTTTCTGAAAGATCTCAACAAAACTTTTTGTATTTTGAGTATCTGATTTCATTAAATCTCGATTCAAATCATAATTTCTGGCATTTCCGCGAAAACCATAAACTTCCGGCCCGTCCTGATTGGCCCTTGTTGTAGAGTTTCGATTTAATGCGCCACCAATATTATAAACCGGAATCGTAACAATTACGGTATTTTTTGGCGCTTTAATTTTTCCTAAAGCCAAATCTCTAAACAATTGCATTGTAGCGTCAATTCCATCAGGTTCGCCCGCGTGGATTCCGTTATTGACGAATAAAACGGCTTTATTTTTCTGAATTTTATTAAAGTCGAATTCTTTCTCTGGATTAAAAGTAATCATGTGCAGCGGATATCCAGAATCTGTTAAGCCCATTTCTACCATTTGAATCGTCGGGAAATCCTTTGCTAAAAGGGTATAATAATTTATGGTTTCCTGATAATCTGCCGCTTGATTTCCGTTTCCTTTCTCAAAAAAAGTATCGTATTTTTTGTTGTTTTGAGCGAAAGTAGTAAGCGAGAAAAGTAAAAAAAGAAAAGTAAAATGTTTCATGAATAGATATTTAAAACAGAATTCAAATATAGTTTTTTTGTTTCACGCAGATCTTGCAGATTAGAGCAGATTTGATAAATTATTTATCTGCTTAAATCTTTTTAAATCTGCGTGAAACAAAATATTTATAAAGCTTTTCAAACTTTTGCGTTGAAATAAACCAGTATTTCAACGTGATCCCGAAGCTTCGGGAGAAACAAAGAAACAAAGAAAACTTTTTTGTCTACTTTTGCAAAATGAATAAAAAACACCATTCCAACAATATACTTTCGAATTTAGGCATTGAGAGCTTAAACGAAATGCAGGAAGCTGCTAAAGATGCGATTCTTAACGACAATAATGTTTTATTACTTTCTCCGACAGGATCTGGGAAAACATTAGCCTTTTTATTGCCAATTTTAGAATTGTTGCAGCCAGAAATTCTTTCGGTTCAATGTTTAATTTTGGTTCCATCACGCGAATTAGGTTTGCAGATTGAACAGGTTTGGAAAAAAATGGGAACTGATTATAAAGTAAATATCTGTTACGGAGGCCATTCTATAGATACTGAAATTAAAAATTTAAGCAATCCGCCAGCGGTTTTAATTGGAACGCCGGGTAGAATTGCCGATCATATCGAAAGAGGAACTTTTAGACTGGATAAAATTCAGACTTTAATTCTGGATGAATTTGACAAATCTTTGCAATTGGGTTTTCATGAGCAAATGTCTTTTATCATTGGAAAATTATCAAAACTGAATAAAAGAGTTTTGGTTTCGGCGACTTCAGATATTGAAATTCCAAAATATACCAGAGTCATAAATCCGACAGTTTTAGATTTTATTCCAGAGGAAGAAGAAAAGACCAATCTTACAATGAAAATGGTAGTTTCTCCTGCGAAAGATAAATTGACAAGTTTGTTTAATTTGATTTGTTCTTTAAAATCAGAATCGGCAATTATATTTTGTAATCACCGTGATGCTGCAGAACGTATTAGCGATACACTAAACGAAAAAGGAATTTACTCTGTGTATTATCACGGTGGAATGGATCAGGACGAGCGTGAACGTGCTTTGATTCAGTTTAGAAATGGAAGTGTGAGTTATCTTATTACTACCGATTTGGCTGCACGTGGATTGGATATTCCGGAAATGAAACACGTTATTCATTATCATTTACCATTAAAAGAAGACGAATTTACTCATCGTAACGGACGTACGGCGCGTATGCAGGCATCTGGAACGGCGTATTTAATCATTCACGAAAGTGAAAAGAAATTGGATTACGTTGATTACGAAATGGATGTTTTAAATGTAGATAATATAACTTCATTGCCAAAACCACCTCAATATCAGACCATTTATATTAGTGGCGGAAAGAAAACAAAATTGAATAAATTTGATATTGTTGGTTTCTTTTCTCAAAAAGGAAAATTAGAAAAAGAAGATCTTGGTTTAATCGAAGTTAAAGATTTTGTCTCTTTTGCAGCGGTAAAATTTAATAAAGTAAAAGATTTACTGAAAAATATTAAAGATGAAAAAATGAAGGGCAAAAAGTTTAAGATTGAAGTTGCCCGCAATGTTGTTAAGAAAGAAGAAGAGAAAGATAAGTACTAAATTTAAGATTTAAGATTTTAGATTTTTTTGATAGTATAGATTTATAGTTTGTCATCCTGAGCGTAGTCGAAGGACGTTTGTGATATATTTACAGTTCGTACCCTTTGACTACGCTCAGGATGCATGCTTTAAAATACATCTAATGTGAATTATAATGTTAAATTTAAAATTATAATTTATTGATTTTCAGTAATTTAATCTATTGTCAATAAAATTTACAATTTTGTGTTAAAAAAATAATGATTTGATGGGTGTTTTTTCATTATTTCTATGTTTTTTTGTGATCGTAAAATAGTAAACCCCAAATACCATATGAAAAAGATTATTACTCTTACCGCATTGTTTTTTAGTTTTGTTTCTTTTGCACAAGTTAAGGTTCTTGAAACGGTTCCTGTTGAGAAATTAGGAAAAGTAAATAACAATTATATTCAGAAAATTGGAGACGAATACACTGTGTATTACACCATCGTTCAAAGTGATGATGAGTCGACTTTAAGAAAATTTTCATTTAAAAACTTAGACAATGCTTACAACTCTTTATACAGCATTATTGTAAATGGTTTTTCAGCAACGCCTTTGTACGACATCAAATTAGAGTTACCTAACAACTACATTTGGTTGCACTACACTGGAAACGTAGTTCCAGACAAAGCAACTGTACAATTTATGGTTTCTGGTAAAGAAAGAGACGCAGCAACAAATAATGTTTCTGAGCCATTCGTAAAAGATCAAATCAATAAATTATTCCAAAAATAATTTGTTGGGGTCAAAGCCTCAAAGCAACAAAGAGACAAAGTTTTTCTAACATTATCTCTAATCATAAAAAAAAGCTGTTCTAATCGAACAGCTTTTTTTATTTAAGGTCCAAAGGTTCAAAGCAGCAAAGGTTCATAGGTTTGTTTTCCAGTTCGAAAACTTTGTTGCTCTGTACCTTTGCTTCTCTGAACCTCAAAAAAAGCTATATTTTTTTCACGTATTGTGTAATAATCACAATCTGTTGTCCGTCTACTTTTCCTTCTATGTATTCTGCATTTTCGTGATCTAAGCGAATGTTACGAACTGCAGTTCCTTGTTTGGCAACCATACTTGATCCTTTTACTTTAAGATCTTTGATTAAAACAACAGAATCTCCATGTTCTAAAATAACACCATTGCTGTCGCGGTGAATGATTTTGTTTTCATCATCTTCGCCTTCGCCGGTTGCTTGCGCCCAAGCCAAAGTATCTTCGTCTAAATACATCATATCAAGCAATTCCTGAGGCCAACCTGCAGCGCGCAAACGGCTTAACATACGCCAAGCGACAACTTGTACGGCAACGTTTTCATTCCACATACTGTCGTTTAGACATCTCCAGTGGTTTAAATCTACATTATCCGGATTTTCGATTTGGTCAACACAAGTGCTGCACGCATATACACTTTCGTCAATGCCGCCTTTTTGAGTTGGTAAAACAGTATATACTTTTAGGTTTTCTGTTGCGCCGCAAAGTTCACATTTCGATCCGCTTCGTTTGCTTAATTCTCTATCTATGCTCATTTTTTTGTAATTATTTGAAAGCGCGAAATTACTTATTAATAACTTCGTTTACAAATTATATGCAAGTTGTTTTACTTCTGAACCCTTACAGCGTCTGGAACAAGCATTTCGTACTCACCGCCATTTCGCAATACATCACGAACAATGCTGGAACTAATAAATGAAGTGCTTGCAGCGGTTAGAAGAAATACAGTTTCTATTTTAGAAAGTTTTCTGTTAGTATGTGCAATGGCTTTTTCAAATTCGAAATCGGCTGGATTACGAAGACCTCTTAAAATAAAATGAGCTTTTTGTTTTTTGGCTAAATCTATTGTAAGTCCTTCATAAGTGATTACAGAAATTTTTGGCTCATCTTTGAAGGTTTCTTCAATAAAACGTTTTCTTTCTTCGAGTGAAAACATGTACTTTTTTTCGGCATTAACACCAATTGCAATTACGATTTCATCAAAAAGAGAAATTCCTCTTTTTATAATATCTTCATGACCAAGTGTTATTGGATCAAATGATCCCGGAAATATGGCTTTGCGCATTTATTTAAAGTTTCTAAGGTTCTGAGTTACTAAGAGTCTAAGTTTTTTAGAGTATCAAAGTTACAAAGTTCCTAAGTTGCTAAAGCTTTTTTATTGTATTATTTTTTGAGATTGATATTGCTATTGCCATTGAATTTTATTTAAGTAATTCTCAAAGTATTTATAGACACAACCCATTCTTCTTTATGACAAACATCGCATTTTGCTGTTCCTGCTTTTTGTTGTGTGGTGTGACCGCAAAAGGTGCAGGAATATATACCATCATTTGGAATGATTTTACTTTTTGTACTGAATAATGACGGAAGAATAGGCAAACCGTATCCGACTTCTTTGTCTTCATAATAAAAGACACTGATTTCACCGCTGGTTTCTATAAAAGCATGTTTTACCTGACCTAAATGTTCGATTGATTTAATGCGGAGTTCTGTGAAAAATTCATCTTGGGCGAGACTTTCTTTTTTGAAAGTTGATACCGAAAATTTACCATCGTTGATTAAACATTCGGTTTTTCCTTCTATAAATTCTTCAAACTTTTTACTTTTTCCTGTAAGCCAGGTTACGGCACGGTATAAAATTATGATTACAGTAAAAACTACAGCAGCAGGAATAATACCTACGTCTTCATAAAACATCGGGTCGCCGGCTGCAGAGCCAAGCGCAATTATAATTACGGTTTCGAAAATAGAAAGTTGTTTTACGCCTCGTTTTCCTGCCATTTTTAGTGTCAGCAGTAAAATGATAAACATAACTGTAGAACGAAATATTACTTCCAGCAGAAAATTCTGTGGGAGATTATTAAAAAGAAGTCTTTCCCATTCGAAAATTTGTTTCATTTTTTTGAGGTGCTAAAGTTCTGAGAAACTAAGTTACTAAGTTTTTAAAGCACAATTGTATTTAAATTTCCATGTTTAGAATTATTTTTTTCTGGAAATTATGATAGATTTTTTTTAAAGGTTCTGAGGTGCTGAACTTCTAAGCTTCTAAGTTTTTTGAATAAAAAAAGGTGCTAAAATCTTAGAATCTTAGCACCTCAGTATCTTAGCAGCTTTGTTTAAGCTAACGCCAACTCAATCGCATTGGTAAATAAATCTTCCAAAGAAATTCCAGCTGCTTTTGCTTGCTGTGGAATCAAACTTTCTGTAGTTAATCCCGGAATTGTATTCATTTCCAGCATATACGGTTCGTTGTCTACAATAATGAATTCGCTTCTTGAAAAACCTTTCATTTTAAGAACTTCGTACGCACGTTTTGCAGTTTCTCCAACTTTTTGAGTCAACTCGTCTGAGATTCTTGCCGGCGTTATTTCTTGAGATTTTCCTTCGTATTTGGCTTCGTAATCAAAGAAATCATTGTCTGATACAATTTCTGTAATTGGCAATACGATAATTTCTCCTTTATAATTGATTACACCAACAGAAACTTCAGTTCCGTCAAGGAAACTTTCTATGATGATTTCGTTGTCTTCTTTGTAGGCAACTTCAATTGCAATTGGCAATTCTGCAGCCGTTTTTACTTTTGAAATTCCGAAGCTTGAACCTGCTTTGTTTGGTTTTACGAAACATGGCAGACCAACTTTTTTTACAATTTCGTCCGTATTGATTACATCACCTTTATTTAAATAATATGAAATTGCCGTTTTGATTCCGTAAGGTTTTAAAACCGAAAGCAAATCTCTTTTATTAAAAGTTAAAGCCGATTGGTAATAATCACATGAAGATTGCGGAATTCCAAGTAATTCAAAATAAGCCTGCATTAATCCGTCTTCGCCCGGAGTTCCGTGAATCGCATTAAAAACACAGTCGAAAGTAATTTTTTGGCCGTTTACCGTTATCGAAAAATCATTTTTATCAATAGCAAATTCAGCATCATTTTCGTCTACATAAACCCATTTTTCTTTAAAAATATGAACTCGGAATCCGTTGTATTTTGTTTTGTCAAGATATTGATGCACGACGTTTCCGCTGATTAAAGAAATTTTATATTCGCTGGAATAGCCGCCCATGATAATGGCAATGTTTTTCATTTTTATATTTTTATATTTTTTGTTTCAGGTTTTAATTTTTTGTTTCAGGTTTCAAGTTGAAATTCGGGGCAAACTTTTTTAATTTAAATAAATCTGTTTAAATGAACCAAAATTTCTGTTTTCTCGTTATTATTTTTAATTTTAAACTTCGCTGTAATAAAACGGCTCCTTTAAAAATAACAGGCATTGAAACCTTTCTTGTTTTAAACAAAATTATCATTTTTTTTGAAACGAAATAGGTTTATCTTTGCCACAACTAAAAATAAATTTATGAGTTTACGTAAGTATTTAACAAGTCGTGTATTTTTTTTACAAGTATTAGGTGCTGCTGCAATTATTGCGGTTTTAGGTTATTTGTTTATGCACTGGCTGACTTTTACAACGGATCACGGACACGAAATTGCAGTTCCGAATTTAGCTAAATTGACAGAAGAACAAGTTGAAGCAAAATTAGACGAACTAGACTTAGACTACGTACTTTTGGATAGTGTTGATTATAGAAGTGAATTCCCAAAATTTAGTGTTGTAGAGCAAGATCCATTGCCGGGAACTAAAGTAAAAGTGGGAAGAAAAATATATATTAAAATTAATGCTTCTGGATTCTCTTCTGTTAGAATTCCAGATTTAATTGAGAAAACGTATCGTGAAGCAGTTCCAACTCTTAAAGCTTTAGGGCTTGAGCAAGGAACAATTACCTATATTCCGAATCTTGGAAAAGATATGGTTTTAGAGATGCGTTACAAAGGAAGAAATTTAAAAGTAGGTGACCGTGTGCTGAAAGCTTCTAAAATTGATTTGGTTTTAGGAGATGGAAAAGCAAGTTATGTAGATGAAAGTCAGGCGACAGATAGCACAGCTGCGCCAACTACTGAAACCCCAAAAGATGAACAATAATATTGAAAATTTAGATCTGGAAGACGAATTATTCGAACATTTTAGATTTGATGTACCTAAAGGTCAGGCGCTATTGCGAATTGACAAATATTTGATGAATATGATTCCGAATGCAACCCGGAATAAAATTCAAAATGCAGCAAGCGAAGGAAGCGTTTTTGTAAATGATATTCCTGTAAAATCAAATTATAAAGTAAAACCTTTTGATCTGATTACGGTCATGTTAACGCATCCACCGTTTGAAAACCATATTCTTCCGGAAGATCTTCCGTTGAATATTGTTTATGAAGACGATGCTTTATTGCTTATTAATAAAGAACCCGGAATGGTGGTGCATCCCGGTCACGGAAATTATACTGGAACTTTGGTAAATGCTTTGGCACATCATTTTGATAATCTGCCAATGAACAGCAGCGAACGTCCAGGTTTGGTTCACCGAATTGATAAGGATACTTCTGGACTTTTGGTTGTGGCTAAAACAGAAGCGGCAATGACGCATCTTGCAAAACAATTTGAAGCTAAAACTTCTGAACGCGAATATATTGCCCTTGTTTGGGGAAATGTTGCTGAAGAAGCCGGAACTATTGAAGGAAACCTTGCAAGACACTTAAAGGACCGTATGCAAATGGCTGTTTTTGCTGATCCTGAGATTGGAAAACCAGCGGTTACACATTATAAAGTTTTGGAACGTTTTGGTTATGTTACGCTGATTTCCTGCAAACTTGAAACGGGAAGAACGCACCAGATTCGTGCGCACATGAAACACATTGGGCATCCGTTGTTTAATGACGAGCGTTATGGTGGACATTTAATTTTGAAAGGAACAACTTTTACAAAATACAAACAGTTTATAGACAACTGTTTTAAAGCATTACCACGTCAGGCGCTACATGCTAAAACGCTTGGTTTTGTACACCCAAACACGGGCGAAATGATGCGTTTTGATACTGAACTTCCTGATGATTTTAAGGATTGTCTGGAAAGATGGAGAAACTATTCAAAATCGCATAATACTGAGGAAGAAGAGAATTAATTAGATAATTTTTTAATTAGAAAATTAGATAATTTTATTAAACACAAATTCCACTAATTTACACAGATTAATTTTCGTGTAAATTAGTGGAATTTGTGTTTTAATCTCTTAATGGTTTTAGTGCTTTATTTGGCCAATTGATCCGGTTGGCGTTGGCAGAAGTTCGAAAACAGAAGTAGGAGCAAGGCCAGCTTCTATACGATGCGAAACATATAAAATGCTCACATTTGTTTCTTGTTTTATAGTATTAATAAGCTGAATCACCAAATCTACATTTTCGTCGTCGAGACCTTCTACAGGTTCGTCTAAAATTAATAAAGGCGGATGTTTTAAAACTGCACGAACAATAAGAGCGACTCTTTGCTGCCCGATTGAAAGATCGATGAAACGTTTTTTTCTTAAAGCCGTCATTTCAATTACTTCAAGCCATTGCGTTACAATCTGTTTTTGGTGCGTTGTTGGCTCGATATACAAACCGATAGAATCAAAGAAACCCGAAAGAATCATTTGCTCTAAAGTGTGGCTTTTTTGAAATAAATCGGTCATAGAAGTGGTGAAGATTCCGATTTGTTTTTTGATATCCCAAACACTTTCGCCAGTTCCTTTTTTTCTTCCGAATAAAAATAAATTTTGTCCGAAACCTTTTGGATTATCGCCGGTTATCAACGATAAAATGGTACTTTTTCCAGAACCATTTGGTCCGATAAGCTGCCAGAATTCACCTTGTTTTATTGTCCAGGAAATGTTGTCTACAATCTTTCTGTCTTCATAACTTACCGAAACATTTTCCATTTTAATTAAGACACTTTCGTGAAAGGAATGCGGTTCTAAAGCTTTTGGAATTCCGGCTGTATTTAAGGTTTTAAATTGAGTATCGATGATCTTAGAAATAGGATGCAGTTCAAACGTATTGTCTTTAATTTGTGCTTTATTCTCAACGAAACTAAGCACATCTGTGACGCGATTTACCAATTGAATAATGGCAATATCTTCGGTTAAATCTTTTAATGATTCAGCTAAAATTACTCTTGATGCCTGATCTAAATGATCAAACGGATTATCAAAAATGATAAAATCCGGTTTTTGATTGATGCAGTATTTTAAAAACTCTTTTTTGCGTTCACCAGATGAAAAAGTTCGTAATTGTCTGTGAGAATCCGGAGAAGCTTCTACGCTGTCATATTGATATTCTTTTTCTATAAATTTTTCGATCGCAATATCAGAAAATAAGATTCCCTTTTGGTTGTTAAAAATGGCTAATTCTCCTGTGACTTCGCCTGATAATAAGATTTCTATGAATGCTTTTTTATTTACCTGATTAGATAAAAGTATGTCCCAATGCTGCATTTTAATTTGTTGGTATTATGTATTTTCTTTTAATGCCATTTCGCGGTCATTTCTTGACCATTCGCTCCATGAACCGACGTACAATTTCGGAATTGGCAGTCCTGCATAATCCATAGCTAATAAAGTATGGCAGGCTGTAACTCCCGAACCGCAATGTACGATTATGTTTTCTGAATTTTTATTTTCAACTATAGATTTATATTTTTCTTCTAAAACTGCTGGAGATTTGTAAAAGCCATTCTCGTCTAAATTTTCACTAAACGGAACATTAACAGCTCCGGGAATATGTCCTGCAATTAAATCCAGCGGTTCTGTAAGGCCATCAAAACGATTTTTATCTCGTACATCAATTACAATAAAATCGTTGTTATTTCGAGCGTTTTCGACTTCATCAATATTGGATAAGCCTAACTGCCAGTCTTTAACAGGATAATCTTCGACTGCATCAAAAACTTCAGTTTCTGAACTTACCGGAAAACCAATGTTTTTAGCCGCTTGCAAACCTCCATTTAAAACCTGTACTTTTTCGTGTCCGACAGCGCGCAGCATCCACCAAAATCTCGAAGCTGCGTTTGATCCATTTTTATCATCATAAATAATAATATGACTCAAAGGTGAGATTCCGAGTTTCGTTAATACTTCTGAAAACTTTGATAAAGAGGGCAGAGGATGTCTCCCGCCATTTGCCGGATCTTTTTCTACCGTTGCCAGATCACGATTTAAATCAACAAAACGAGCATTTTTTAGGTGCTCGTTTTTATAATTTTCTTCCGCATTATTTCCAGCTCTTGCATCAATTAATATAATGGAAGAAGAATCTAATGCTTCTAATTCTTCTGGATTTATAATTGGAGAAAGTTTATGTGACATGCCTGTAGAATTTTATTTTTTTGATTTTGCCAGCCAAAACAATCCATTCAAAATGAATTCGCTTTCAGTTTTGTTTTCAAATGTGTACGAAAGCGTTTTGTTGGTTTTGTTTTCGTAATCAATATCATTATGACCCATATTTACATAGATCATTTTATAGTTTTTGTTCGTCCAGACTACGGGATAATAACCACTGTGCCAAATTTCACTTTGTTTTGGCCCGGTTCCGAGCGGAAAACTGCTTTCGTCTATCGCTAAAAGAATCTTGATATCTGGATTTTTTCGCAAATCATTACCCCATCTGTACCATTCGTTTGGTGCCGATGAAAAAGTTTTTGGCAGATTTTTGGTGACAGGATGCTGATTTTCGACTCTTAAAACTGCCGATGTCGGACGCCATGTATTGCTTCCGTATTCGCCAGAACCCAGAAAAGTATTGTGGTACCAATCCCAGTTTTGGGGATAAGTCGAATGGTTTAAGGCAAAAGCCGAAAAATGAAATCCCATCCACGCGCCGCCTTTTTCCATATACTGCTGAAATGCTTCGCGTTGACTTGGGGTTTCTGGTCGTGTATCTAAAAATAAAACGACTTGATATTTCGCCAAAAACTTTGCGTTCAGATTGTCCCAATTACTGGTCGAATCGTATTCAAAATGATGTTCTTCTGCCATTTTTGGAAACCATTTATTGGCTTCATGCACAAAACTAATATGCGCCTGATCATTTTTGCCCGTATAAAAAGCAATTACTTTAAACTTTGGGTTTGTTTTTTTAGGTTGTGAATATCCTGTAAAACAAACAAGTGCAAAAACAGCTAAAACTATTTTTTTGAAAGCAGAAACATTTTTTTGGTCGAAAGTCAGCGTCATATATTTTTAAGGTTTTAAAATTTAACTGGGAATTTTTTCAATCAAAAGTTCGTGTTCAGATTTATCGAAATACGTACAAGTCATTTCGAGAATATCAACACGCCATTTTGCGATACCGCATTGTGCAGCATCATTACAGAAAGTAAGATAATCGGTTTCTCCGTGCTGATGTTTTACCAAAAGCTCAATAAAAAGTTCTTTATTAGGAAAATCAGCTACTTTAATTTCTGCATATTTTTCATCGGCAGTAACATTATAATTGTTAACTCCGTAATATTCAACATGACCGTCGTGTACAAATGTATCGTATCCTTTTACGCCCAAAATGATTAAGTCTTGTATATAATTTGGAAAATCTGCACCACTTTTAACTTTTGCATGTGCTTCTTTTATTTGCTCGATTGTAAACATATATTTAAATTTTAGATTATAGATTTCAGATTAAAACTGCTACTAATTGCACAAATTTACACGATTTTTTATTTACAAGAGTTATAAATTGATTGGTGTAAATTTGTATAATTTGCAGCAAAAAAAAGTACAAAATTAGGGTTTCAAAAATACAATTAATGGTTTTATAAATTGATCAAAAGATTCAATATGCGGTAAATGTCCGGTATTTGGAATTTCGACCAATTTAGAATTCGTAATTGCTTTTTGGGTTGCTTTTCCCAATTCGGCGTAATTACCCATTGTTTTTCTTACTTCTTCAGACACCAAAGGTTTTCCCAAAGCTGTTTTATCCCTCGTTCCGATGATTAAAAGTGTTGGGCTTTTGATGTTTTTAAATTCATATAAAACCGGCTGTGTAAATATCATGTCGTATAATAAAGCCGAATTCCAGGCAACTCTGTCATAATCTGGCGCAGAAGTCCATCCGGCGCTCAATTCTGCCCATTTTTGAAAATCAGCATTCCATTTACCGTCATAATAGTTCGCCATTTGATATTTTTTTATGGCTTCGTAATTTTGTTTTAATTCCGATTCGTACCACCATTCTACAGGTTTGTAGGGAACGACCAATTTCCAGTCTTCCAGACCAATTGGGTTTTCCAGAATCAATTTTTCGGTAGTTTCAGGATACATCAAAGCAAATCTTGTTGCTAACATGCCACCCATAGAATGCCCTAAAACTGCCGTTCTTTGAATTCCTAAATGGTCTAATAATTTTTTGGTATTCTCGGCTAATTGCTGAAATGTATATTGAAAATTATCCGGTTTTGTAGATTTTCCAAAACCAATCTGATCGGGAACAATAACCCGAAAACCTTCTTTTGTCAAGGCTTTTATAGTCGTTTCCCAATACGCTCCATTGAAGTTTTTGCCGTGAAGCAAAACGATATTTTTGTTGTTATAATTTTCCGGAACAACATCCATATACGTCATTTTTAGATACTGGCGCTGACTGTTCAATTCTAAAAAATGTACAGGATACGGATATTCATAATTGCTTAAATCTATATCTAATACTTTTATATTTCCTTCCTGCGAAAAACATAAGAGCGGAAATATCAATAGGAAGAGCTTTATTATTTTCATTTTCTGACCAATTTTGGATTAAGTCTTATAAAATTAAAGCTAACCATTTTTAAAACAAAGCTTAAAGTCTTAAAATTATCAGAAAATATGTGCGTTTAGAACTTCAAAAAAACTTATGCCATAACAGCGATAATGTTCAAAGCGTTTTCGCCGAGTGTTTTGTCTCCCAGAATTTCTACTTTTTGTTTGGCGTCTGCTGGTGTCATTCCTTTAGAAAATAATAACCACGCATCATCAGGATCAATTTTTATTGTTGCTTCGGGTTCTTTATCAAAAGAATCAATAAATTCCCAATGTTTTTCTTTTTTTATAATGCTCCACTGACCGCCAATTTCTGTCGTCACAATAAGCGTTACGATTGTTCCTTCTGGTGCACTTACATTTTGATACGTATGAGGCAAAGCATACATAAAAGTGTTGATAAAAGGCAGAAATAATTTTTGGTTTAAAAGCGCCTGTTTTCCAACAGCATCTCTAATTTGTTGTTGATGCAGGAATTTTTCGGTGTATTCACGTGCGATATGAAACCAGTTTAAAGATGTTTCTTCTCCAGCCCAAGCGACCGAAAATATAGCATTTTCAAAAGGATTCAAGGTTTGTAAATGTTCCTGATATTGTTTTCCGGTTGTTTCTAATAAGTTGATTAAAACATTTGGACTCAATCTTTTTGTGGCGTTAGTCCAAGTCATATTAAGCTGATTTAGAAAGTTCACTAAATCTGCATAAGAATTGATGTTTTCTGGTTTTTCTCCAAAATATTGATCTCTGGAAATGGATAATCCTCTTAAATTTCCGTCAAGCAAATGTGAAGCAATATCTTTTACAGTCCATTTTTTGGCAACAGTTGGCGCATTCCATTCTTCTTCCGTAAGCGAATTTAAAAGTTCAATTAACAAATCGTCTAAAACAGCAAATAAAGCTAAAGTTTCGACTGGAATATTTTTAAGAGAGTTCATTAGGATTGTTTTTTATAGTAACTACTTGCTGCGGATATGGAATGTCGATATTGGCTTCGTCAAAACGTTTTTTTATGCTTTGCAGTAAATCACAATACATTACAAATCCATCTGTAGAGTTTTTTGCCCACGCCCAGGTTTTTATATTTACACTTGAAGCTCCAAGTGCCACGACGCGTGCATTTATCAGCGGTGTGTTTTTCTCTTTGTCTTCGTCGGTTCTGGTATCAATAAAAAGCGGATGTTTGGCGACTTCATCCTTCATTATTTCTAATGCTTTTTCGATATCCGATTCGTAGCCAATACCAATTTCTATTATTTTACAGCATTTAGTATCGTGCATATTGGTATTCACAATAATCTGATTGCTGATAACTGAATTTGGAATAATAATTCTATTGTTTTCTGCATCTTTAAGCACTACCTGTCTTAAATTAATATCTTCTACTGTACCAATAAAACCGTTGATCGTAATTTTATCATTGATCCTAAAAGGTTTAAAAATTACTAAAAATATACCACTTACAATATTGCTTAAAGCTTGCTGAGAAGCGAGACCCGCAACTAAAGAAATTACTCCGGCACCAGCCAGAAAAGAATGTCCGATGATTTTAAATTCAGGAATTTGAATCAAAGCAAAAGCAAAACCTAAAATATAAATAACGGTGATTACCAAATGTTTTAAGAATCTAAAACCTGTGGCATCGTATTCTTTATCGGTTAATTTTCGATATAAAAAGTATTTAAGAACCCTTTCGGTTATTGCTCCCAAAATAATTGTGGTGATCACAATAATTGCGATAAAAATCCCAATTCTAAAGTCTTTTAAATAATCAATCATAATTCTTCTGGAGTTGAAGAAGCTAATTTACACAATTTTTATTTCATCCAAAATAAGAAATACAGCCTGTTTTAAATTCCAATAAAACAATTTAAAATACTGATAATTAGAAGTGTAAAGCAGGGTAGAACAGGATAGTCTCTTTTGATTTTATAGCTAAATTCGGATATAACTAACCCCCAAACCACACTTTTATGAAAATAAATACTTTTACTTTTAAAAATGTTTTTAAGATTTTAATGCTTTATTTAATATTTGGCACATTTAGCCATTTAAGCGCTCAAACACTGGCATTTCCAGAAGCCACGGGTTTTGGCCGGTTTACCACAGGAGCGCGAGGTGCTGCAAATCCGCAGATTTATTTAGTAACCAATTTAAACGACAGCGGACACGGTTCATTTCGGGATGCTGTGAGTCAGGAAGGCCGATTTGTGATTTTTAGAGTAGGAGGAATTGTCAATTTACTAACTCAGGTTGTAGTTGCTCCTAATACTACCATTGCGGGGCAGACTGCAACAGGAGAAGGAATTGTGTTTTTAGGACCGAGAGTTACCTTTACCGGAGCTACCAATACTATTGCAAGATATCTTCGTATTCGTTATGGCGGAACGGCTCAGAATCAGGACGCTTCGGGATTAGCAAATGGTACAGACATGATTTTTGACCACATGACTTTTACCTGGGGAACAGACGAAGTTTTTTCTATAAACTGGGACAGTAAAGGTTTAAGTCCTGATAATATTACAATTCAGAATTGTATAATCGGGCAGGGATTACATCGTCACAATCACTCTGCAGGCGGATTGATTCAGCCTTCTGGCGGAAAAATAAGTTTAATAGGGAATTTATACATCTGCAATAAAACACGCAACAATAAAATAAAAGGAATTAATGAGTTTGTAAATAATGTTGTCTACAATTGGGGCAACTACGGAAATACATACGGACATGCCGAATCTGGAGATGCCTATATTATGGGCGGAGATTCTGCAGGAAGTTCAGATGTAAATATCATTAATAATTATTTTATTGGAGGACCAAATACAAGTACGACTATCACAACGCCTTTTAACAGAGGAAATGATAATTTCTCTTTGTACGGCGCAGGAAATTATTTTGACAATAATAAAGACGGTATATTAAACGGAACATTGGTTCCATCAGATTTAACAGGATATCCTACCGGAGATATTGCCACAATTTTGACAACGCCGTATGATTATCCGATGAAAAATCCAGCGTTATCAGCTCAGGATGCTTATAATAAAATTGTAGCCAATGTTGGTGCATCGTATCCGAGACGTGATCAGGTAGAAAATTTAATGATTTCAGATTTAGCTTCTAAAGGAACAACTGCAACTTACGTTTATCTACAAACTGATTTAACAACACAATTTGGCTTTATTAATGGCGGAGCCGGACATGTTTATGGCGCTCCAGCTCCTTTAGATTCAGATAATGACGGAATGCCTGATGCTTGGGAAGATGCCAACGGTTTGAATAAAAATACTGCGGATGCTTTGGCTGTAAGCACATCGCATTCACCTTATTTAAATATTGAAGTATATATCAATGGACTCACCAATCAAACGCCTCCTGATTTTATTATTCCGCCATCTGATGCGACTTTTACCAACGTCGTAACCAACGAAGTTTTGGCTACCAGTTCTTTAACTGTAAATTGGGGAGACAACGCGACAAACGAAACCAATTATGTTTTGGAGCGTTCTGCAAACGGAACAGATTTTACTGTAATCAGCACATTGGGAGCCAATACTACAACTTATAACGATTCTGGTTTAACGCCAAATACACCATATTTTTATAGAGTTAAAGCAACAAATAGTACAGAATCGTCAGTTTATAATACAGTAACTTCTGTAACGACGCCGGCAATTCCGACACCGCCGACCAAAGCAATTTCTCCAACTCCGGCTTCAGGATCAAATAGTGTAGAATTGACAAATGGTAATGTAGCGCTAAAATGGAGCGGAAGTGCTAACACCGTAACGTATTCGGTATATTTGGGTACAGATGCTTCAAACTTAACAAAATTGGGTGATGTCGCTTATGTTGCAAGTCCATCGTATCAGGTTACGGGTTTAAATACTACAGCAACTTATTACTGGAGAATTGATGCCACAAATGCAAAAGGAACAATAACGGGCGATGTATGGAATTTTCACGCACTTACACCAAGTCTTGTCGGACATTGGCCTTTTAAAGAAGCTGCACTTTCAGGAGAAAAAATTACCGATATTAGCAGTTATGCCAATCACGGGAAATTAAATGCAGCTTATGATAATGCAAATGTAAGAGTAGCCGGAAAAGCAAATAATGCTATAGATTTTGCCACTTCTCCAAGTGATAAAGCTATGGTAAATATCCCAAATCAAGATCATTTGTTGTTTGATAAAAGCTCTTTTACCCTTTCATTTTGGATGAAAGCAGCGCCCGAATTATTGCCAAGTTCTTCTTCTACGAGTATTTATGTATTATGCAAAGGCTCATTTACAAAAAATGCTACAACAGGAGCAACGGGTAAAAGATATAATATAGAGATCAAAGGCGGACTTCTACGTTTTGCGATAGACGATGATATCACCAAAAAAGAACTTACAACAGCTGCAGCAAAATATTTTACAGGAGAATGGGTAAATGTGGTTATTATGCGGGATGTTACGGCTCACAAAATGAGAATTTACACCAACGGCGTTTTTTCTGCAGAACTTGACGAAACTGCGGTTACCGGAATTGCCGAAGCGAGCGATTTGATTATTGGAAATATTGGACAAATTGAATTGGCATCTGGAACGGCTCCTGCATCTTACAAAGGTTTGTTTGATGAACTTCAAATATTTAATTATCCGCTGGATGCGACACAAACTGCCGCTTTATACACACAGCAATTTTTAAACAATGAAAAATTTAATCAGAGTCAAACCAGTATTACAGTTTATCCAAATCCTGTAAAAAATCAAATTTTTATTCATATTCCAGATAATAATGTATTGCACGCAACAGCAACTTTAAGCGATATGACTGGAAAAATTATTCTTAAGGAAAATATTGATTCTGACGGAAATGGACTTTTTGCTTTAAATATTGCCAATAAAAAAATATCAGGTTTGTACATGCTCCATATTTCAGGTGAAGATTTAAATCGTAATTTTAAAATTATAGCCGAATAATATTTTAAATGAAATAAAAAAAACCGCTGTATTGATTTACAGCGGTTTTTGAATTTTATAAAGGATTGATTTTTATTTTTAAAGCCCAACAAAATCATCACTTTTTGGAAAAATACTCAAAGCTTCGATTGCAATTGCTGGCGTTGGCGAAGCTAGTTTTCGTAATTTAGTATCCATCCAGGCGCCATCAACCGTAATTACGGCACAAAGTGTATCGTCTTCTTTTCTAAACTCGTGAACAATAGACCAACGCGAAGCATCGGCTTTCATTTTTGAAGTTTTAGTATGAATGAATATTTTATCCGAAAGTTTTAATTCTTTTCTAAAAACACATTCCTCTCTAAATAAAACAGGTCCAAAACTCTGCGTCTGCATTACTTTTAAAGTTAATCCCAATTGCTCTAATATTTCGATACGATGTTGTGCACCAAAATCATAATAAGCACTATGACGAACGTGAAAATTTGGATCTAAATCTGACCAGCGAAAAGATAATTCTTTTATAAATGAAACCATTTTTTGTGTAATTTAATGAGAAATCGAAATTACAATAAAAACAAATGGAATTTTCATAATGGTTAGATTTTATGGATTTATTCAAATATTTAATCTAGATGTAACTTGTGTTTGCCTTGAAAGATTAATTAAAGAATCTGCAATTTGTTGTGTTTCATTTGGTGTAAAACTTGCATTAAAGTATTCTATATAAGAGAGTAATTGTGTTAAGCCCAAGATTTTTATAAATTGAAATTGTTCTTTGGGAACATTCCCTGTAAATACAATAATATTTTTTACAGGGATTTTTCTATTGCCCCAATTTTGTCTTGTAAAATTCAAATTTGATTTACTTGTAATCTCAGATAAAATTTTAAATAATGCAAAACTAGTTCTATGTATTTGCTCAACAGGAGATCGTAAATCGAGATTATTTATCGAATCATTACTCCAATTCTTTGTTTCAATTAGAAAAATTCCTGATAGAGAAATTAAAAGATGGTCAATTTGAATAGATTTAATATAATCACCATTATGTTTCAGTGCAGTTTGGAATGTATAACAAAAATCATTTATCAGAATATAATCGTCAGACAGTTTTTTAAATACATTTTCTACTTTTTGTTCACCGAAAGCACCGTAAATTGTATTATTAAGTGTATTTATAATTTCATTTTTTCTTTCATTTTTTTGTAAATCTAATAAGCTGCTTTTGTATACAGCATCATTAAAATTTGTAGAAAGATATTCGAACCGTTTTTTCTTATTTAAAATCAACTTTTTTGCCTGATATTTGAAAAAGTTAATTCTTAAGGGAAATAAAAATTGTATATACCAAAAGTTGATATGGATGACAAGATTTATCCAATAATCTTTAATAATTCCAACAATAGAATTGGCTTGAGGTAAATCTTCAATTTTCTGATTTAGATAATCAAGTTTGTTCCTTAATTGTTTTTCTAGATCATTTATTCTTTGTGGTATAAGAATATTAAATTCTGTAATTTCATTTTCTAGAAGTTTCCTTTCTTCTTCAATAAGAATGTTATGATCTGAAATAATCTTTTCTTTATTGACATGAAAATTCTTTTGAAAATCAATTAATTCATTTAACGAATTAAATTCGTCAATATCATTTTTGACTAATTCAAGCTGTATAGTATTTAAGCATCCAATTGTATTATAAACTCTACACATATTCTCTTTTGATTAGTTGTTATCATAAGATATAATTGTATGATCTGTTTACAGCGTTATTTTTGATAATTCAACTTCAAGTTTATCAAAATTCTCTTCATTTTTATCAACCACGTAAGGCTTCAATTTATTGCATTCTTCTGCGGTTTCAAAAAGCATTTTAAAAACTACTTTGGTCTGGTTTTCAAAAATACTTTCAAAAGTGGTTAAAATCTGAAAAAGTGGTTTTGAATATCTTTTCCAGGCGATTAAATTTGGTTCGTCTATTTTAATAAATTCAACTTCATTTTCATAATTGCCTTTATCGGGACCATGCATCGTAAAAGTCCAGTTTCCGCCTTCGCGAAAGTCAAACTCATGAAAAGTATTCGTAAAACCTTTTGGCCCCCACCAGTTTTTTAAAAGCTCTGGATTTTTCCATGCTTTAAAAACAAGTTCTTGCGGAAAATTCAGAATTCTCGTAGTAACAATTTCAGATTCTGGTGTTGTTGAGATAATTTCAGATTCCATGATTTAATTGTTTTAGTTTATTAATATCCTTCTTCATTATAAATATTAAAATTCTGAAATGAAATTTCGCCAAAATCTTTTACAGTTTTAAGTTTGTCAACATCAACCACTAAAGCTTCGGCATTGTCACTCGTATCACTGTTTAAAACGTAATTTAGATAATGATCTTTGTATAAAAACCAATTTTCTTTAGCCTTATTATATTTAAAAGTACTAATATTCTCCCAATGATGACCTCCCGAAATTCCATGTTCAATAGAAAAAAAGCCCTTTTTAATGGAGATTCCTGTAAACGGATCTCCAAATACACCGCCACAGTCAATACAATAAACGGCATTATCGTTTTTAAAAGCTAATTTATAAGTATTATTTTTTTGACCTAATAAAATTAATAAAGGCCTTTTATCAGGTTTGTTTTCATTATAATTTGAGGTGGTTTCTTCAGTTGATTTTCGCAAAACTAAAATTACATCATTAAATTCATCCAGATTAAGATCGCCTTTTGCAACATTAATTGCTTCGTAATCTTTCGGAATAAATGTTTTTAAATTATCAGCTGCAACGGCAATAGCTTCATTAAAAGTGTCATGTTTTTTAATAGAATCACTATTTACGGTTTCTTTTTTAATTTCAATTTGCTCCGGTTTACTTTCAGGTTTCTCGGTTTCTTTTTGTTTTTCAGATTGTTTACAAGAAGAAAAAATTAAGACTGTTATTAGTAAATAGACTCCTTTTTTCATTGTAGAAATTTTTAGAAATTAAATTTGATTATTTTCTTTTGAATTCAATTTTTTTACCACCCAAGGCAATGTCAATCCTTGTCCTATCAAAGTTAATAATACAACTGCCACAGAAATAAAAATAATGGCATTTCTTTCAGGAAATGGAGTTCCGTCTTCCAGAAATTTAGGTAAACCAATTGCGATTGCCAGCGACACAATACCGCGCATTCCGGACCAGCTTAAAATAATACTGTTGTTATAATCTAAAAGTGCATGTTCGCTGATTTTTCTTCTTCCTTTTTCGTTCTGAAACGCTTTTTGAAGATTGATTTTTTGAAGAAATATTCTTGCCATTCTAATTAATAAGGCAACAACAGTGATAATAGCTGCATAACCAATGTAAGGCAGAATCATTTCGCTAGGAATGTCTTTTAAAATATACCTAAAATTGAGACCGATTAAAATAAAAATCAAACCATTTAAAAGAAAGATGATTAAATCCCAAAGTCCTTTTGAATTGTTTTTTAGGCTTTCGGGAAATATTTTATTGCTAAAACGCGCAATACCTAATCCTAAAATAACGACAGCAATTACACCCGAAACATGCAGATGTTCAGCAACAAGATAAGCGATAAAAGGCATCAAAAGCATAAAGCTAATGGTAACATTAGTGTTTTTATGAACCCTGTTAAGTATAAAAGCCAGAATTTTTGCCAGTACAAATCCAACTAAAAAACCGCCTCCAAGCAGTACTATAAATTCGACAGTTGCTTTCCAGAGTACAAACGCAGAACCCATCACGGCAGCAACGGCAAAACGATACGCCACCAATGCAGAAGCATCATTAATAAGGCTTTCGCCTTCGAGAATTGTGATTGTTTTATGAGATATTTTTAAGCCTTTTGTAATACTGATTGCTGCGACGGCATCTGTAGCAGAAAGAATGGCGCCAAGAACAAAAGAAAGTGGCCATGTCATTTCTGGAATCATATAATGTACTGCAACTGCAATTCCTAGAGCAGTCATAAAAACCAAAGAAATCGCCAGAGTACTAATGGTATTGATGTTGGTTTTAAAATCTTTTGGAGAAATATTAAAAGAAGCATCATATAATAATGGAGGAAGAAATATCAGGAAAATAATCTCGGGATTAATTTCGATTTCTTTCATAGTTGGAATAAAACCAATTGCAACGCCAACGATGACCAATAAAATAGGATAGGGCAGTTTTGCTTTGTCTGCGAATGCTGAAAGACCTATTACTATTGCTAGAATGAAGATTATGATGCTGTAGTTTTCCATTATTTGGGTTTTACTAAGTTTTTTTACGAGATTATTTATTTTATAATATTACCTGCTTTAAGTTTTTAAATCAATGTTAAACCTTATTCTTTTAATTAATCGATTTGAATTTATATTAATTCCGTTCCTCCCATGCAGCATTAAATCATTTCTAAACAAAATTAAATCGCCTTTTTTTAATTTAATATTGAATGAGTTACTTTCAAAAAGTTCATCAAGTTTATTTAGCTTATCTATTTCAATTTTGCTTATTTCTGAAAAAGATTCCATTGTTATTCTGTCGTAACAAATTTTGTATTGCTCATCCTCAATTGTTAAAATACTTCTAGATTGATTTCTAAATTTCCATTTTTTATTTAATAATTCTTGAATTGTATTTTCAGATAATTGTTTTATAACGTTATTTAAGAACATAAAGCTATTTGTTCCTTCTTTCAAGCTAGCTGGTTCTACACATAAAAAAGCTATACAATTTGGAATTGAATTAAAATCAACACAATCTGTATGTAATGGAAAGGCTAAGTTTGAGTTTGCAATCGATTCGAAAAAAGAATTTTGTCTAGCTACTTTTACATCAAAAACAGCTTGTCTATTATTATTTCTATTTTCTATAATTGAAACTCCAATAGTATCTATGAAAAATTGAAAATCATTATCACATAAGGGAAAGTTTTCTATTAGAACAAGAGTGTTTTTTTTTTTTAAATCTTCAACTATACATGAATAACTTAAATTATGATCAAAGTTGTAGTTAGTTAACCAGTCCAAAATTTTCATCTATAAATAAGCTTAATTCTTGATTTTTTCCATTTTTTGGAAAATCACTAATTTTTTGCTCTAAATCACTAATCATTTGGAAATTACCAAATTCAGTTCCAGATTTAAAATAATAACTACATGATATTTTGTGCACATTCTCACCCCATTTGATCTCTCTATATGGATTTGTTTTTGTTTTTTTATGAATTTTAGATAAAAGTTCTCCAATAGATAAGTTTTCGTTTATCTCTATAGTTATGATTTGAGATTTTTGATTATCATAATCTAAATCTAAAAATAATTCAATGTTCATTATATAAAACTATTAAGTTAAAGTGTTGCTTTAAATTTCTTCTAAATTATCCCATGTATATTCTATTTTGTTCAATTTCCAATAATAAGGTACCAAAAGCAGAATTTCTAATCTTAAAGGTAAAATATTATTTTCCGGGCCAGAAGCAAGCGGTGCAAAAAACATTGAAGCAACGCAAATAACAATTCCTAAAATAGCGTCTATTTTACCGATGTTTATCGCATTTTCTTTTTCGAACCAAAGTGAATATGCAGCATATCCTTTAAAAATCATAATGGCAATGATAAAAATCCCTATTCCCGAAATTGGTGTATTGGTTTCAAAACCGTAGATTGATAGATGAAAATTAGGAAAAAATGGAGTTGAAAGTAATCCTCCAATCGCTACTATACTCAAAATCATAAATATCCAGCAAAATGTTTTCATCCACCATGGCAATAATTTTCTGCGAATAATTAAAGGTTTATCAAATTCGTCGAAACGGCTTTCTAATTCTGGGTTCATTTTTTTATTTTTTACGAATGTATTAATTTTAATACTATTTGTAATAATAATTTTTCTTATGAAACAATTGTCTAGCCCTGATGGCAGCTACATCTTTTTTCTTATTCCTTTAGCAAGAAAAAGATATCAGTCCCGATAGCTGTCGGGACAAGAAACAGCTCTTTAATGACAGCTAAAGCACTGATTTGCCACACTTGTCAGGTTCTGAAAATGTCATGTTGGCAGATTTTTTTGGCGTGCCAATAGTAAACTGACAATTTTATTTGGTTTTTTATATTGGCACAAAGATTGACTTATGCCACATGAGTTTAAAAATTAAATCAAAAATTAAATATATAAAAAATGGGTAAAATAATCGGAATTGACTTAGGTACGACGAACTCTTGTGTTTCTGTAATGGAAGGTAACGAAGCAGTTGTTATCCCTAACGCAGAAGGAAAAAGAACTACACCATCTATCATCGCTTTTGTTGAAGGTGGAGAAATTAAAGTAGGTGATCCTGCAAAAAGACAAGCAGTAACGAATCCTACAAAAACGATTGCTTCTATCAAACGTTTCATGGGACATACTTTTGCTGAGACTACAAACGAAGCTAAAAGAGTTTCTTATAGTGTAGTAAAAGGTGACAACAATACACCACGTGTGGATATTGATGGTCGTTTATATACTGCTCAGGAATTGTCTGCAATGACTCTTCAAAAAATGAAAAAAACTGCTGAAGACTATTTAGGTCAAACTGTAACTGAAGCGGTTATTACTGTTCCTGCTTACTTTAACGATGCACAACGTCAAGCTACTAAAGAAGCTGGAGAAATTGCTGGTCTTAAAGTTATGCGTATCATCAATGAGCCAACTGCTGCTGCACTTGCTTACGGATTAGATAAAAAAGGAACTGATCAAAAAATTGCTGTTTACGATTTAGGTGGAGGTACTTTTGATATCTCTGTTCTTGAATTAGGAGACGGTGTATTTGAAGTATTATCTACAAACGGTGATACTCACTTAGGTGGAGATGATTTTGACCACGAAATTATTGACTGGTTAGCTACTGAATTTTTATCTGAAGAAGGTATTGATTTACGTCTTGACCCAATGTCATTGCAACGTTTGAAAGAAGCTGCTGAAAAAGCTAAGATTGAATTATCTTCTTCTTCAGAAACTGAAATCAACTTGCCATACGTAACAGCTACTGCTTCAGGACCAAAACACTTAGTTAAAAAATTATCAAGAGCTAAATTTGAGCAATTGACTGATTCTTTAGTAAAACGTTCTATGGAGCCAGTTGCTAAAGCATTAAAAGATGCAGGTTTGTCTACATCTGATATCGACGAAGTTATCCTTGTAGGAGGTTCTACTCGTATGCCAAGAATTGCTGACGAAGTGGAGAAATTCTTCGGTAAAAAAGCATCTAAAGGTGTTAACCCTGATGAGGTTGTTGCTATTGGAGCTGCTATTCAAGGTGGAGTTTTATCTGGAGATGTAAAAGATGTATTGTTATTAGACGTTACTCCTTTATCTTTAGGTATCGAAACTATGGGTGGTGTATTGACTAAATTAATTGAGTCTAACACAACTATCCCAACAAAAAAATCTCAAGTATTCTCTACTGCTGCTGATTCTCAACCATCTGTTGAAATCCACGTATTACAAGGAGAAAGAGCAATGGCTGTTGATAACAAAACTATCGGTCGTTTCCACTTAGATGGTATTCCACCAGCACCAAGAGGAGTTCCTCAAATTGAGGTTACTTTTGATATTGATGCAAATGGTATCATCAAAGTTTCTGCAACTGATAAAGGAACTGGAAAATCTCACGATATCCGTATCGAAGCTTCTTCTGGTTTAACAGCTGAAGAAATCGAAAAAATGAAAAAAGATGCAGAAGCTAATGCTGATGCTGATAAAATAGCTAAAGAAAGAGCTGAGAAATTAAACGAAGCTGACAGCATGATTTTTCAAACAGAAAGTCAATTGAAAGAGTTAGGAAGTAAACTTGCTGACGATCACAAAGTTGCTGTTGAGTATGCTCTTACTGAATTGAGAATGGCTCACCAATCTCAAGACTTAACTGCTATTCAAACTGCTCTTGACAACATCAATGCAGCTTGGAAAACAGCTACAGAAGCTATGTACGCTCAAGGTGAACAAGGTCAACAAGCGGCTCCTCAACAAGAGCAGTCTCAAGGTGACAATGTTGAAGACGTTGAATTCGAAGAAGTCAAATAAGTACTGATTAATATCAGTTAACAATAAGTGCTAAACCGCTGTAAACGTAAAGTTTACAGCGGTTTTTCTTTTTTATGCATTTTTGTTTCTGCTGTTTTTTAATCGTTTTTTATCATATATTTGTACCATATTTGTACCGGCACTTAAAGGGAGACAAAGTGTCCCTTATGTACCCTTATAGTACCTTAATGGGAGACAAAGACTATGAAAAGATCTGATAAACAATGTCTTAATTGTGGGAAAGAATTCCTGCCTAAAACCGTGACTTCTGTTTACTGCTCGCATGTATGCAGTAAAAAAGCATACAAACAGAAGATGATACGGCTTAAAAAGGAAGTGGGGATCAAAGCGCTGGTAGATAAAATACCCCAGAACAGGGCATTTATTTCTGTCGCGGAAGCTGGCATGCTTTTTGGCATTCCCAATAAGTCCCTTTACCGGCTTGTCGGTCAGGGAAAAATTCCTTCAGTTAATCTGGGGACTCGCCTTATAAGAATAGACCGCAGAGTTATGGAAGAGATGTTCGGCCCTGCAAGCATCCTGCAGCAGGCTGAAAGCCCACCGAAGAAAAAATTATACAGTCTTGAAATAGAAGACTGCTATTCGATTGGTGAAATTGCTCAGAGATTTCAGATATCTGAAGGTTCTGTCTACAGCCATATCAGGAAATATTCAATACCTACCAGGCAGATCGGAAAGCATGTATATGCTCCAAAAAGCGAAATTGATAACTTGTATAACGGAAATGATTTTATATGAAACAATTAGCAAAAACCAAGGTGACTGTGCGTCTTCGAAAAGCAGAAGACCGAGAGGAATGGTATGTCTATATAGAAAGCTATCCTGTTGAGGTTTCCGGAAAGAAAACGCCACAGAGAATCCGTGAATACTTAAACAGAACCGTAAAAACCGTGGAGTGGGACAAGCAGAGAACCGCCCGTACAGATGCGCAGGGCATAAAATCCTATAAGCCCAGACGCAGCGATAACGGAATAATAATCACCAGAAGCGAAACCGACCGTGAAATTATGCTCTATGCCGACGGAGTGCGTAAAATCAGGCAGAAAGAATATGATAATACAGATCTGTACAGTGATGCTGAGAACCTATTGGCTGAACAGAAAGAAAAAGCAAAAGAGGATTTTATCAAATACATTGCCTCTGTGGCAGCAAAAAGGCATGCCCGAAGTTCAAAATCCATTATGATCAATTGGGAGCGGACCATAGAGTTTTTAAAAAGCTATTCCAAAGGCAGGCTGGTGTTTTCCCAGATTGACAGCAGAATGGCGGAAGATTTTAAGCTGTTTCTGCTGGCTGCGCCGCTCGGCGGAGGCAAAAAAGGAATACTTTCCCGCAACACTGCAGCAAGGTATTTTTCCATATTTAAAGCGGCTTTAAAACAGGCCTTTATCGACGGATATCTAACCGTTGATTTGTCTTCAAAAATAAAAGGCATACCTGAGCAGGAATCAAGACGCGAATATCTTACCATTAAAGAATTGAACGTGCTGGCTGAAACGCCCTGCGAAAAAGATGTCCTTAAAAGAGCCGCGCTTTTCTCAGCGCTTACCGGCCTGCGGCATTCCGACATTCAGAAACTCCGCTGGAAAGAGATAAACCTGGAAGACGACATGGCCAAACTGCATTTCACCCAGAAAAAAACAAGGGGTGTCGAATATATGCCTATTTCTGAGCAGGCTTTGCAACTCTGCGGAGAGCCAAGGCTTCCCGGGCAGCTTGTTTTTGAGGATCTGATGGACCCATCGTGGATTTCAAGACCTCTGAAAAAATGGGTTGAATCTGCCGGCATTAAAAAAAACATTACCTTCCACTGCTTCCGCCATACATTTGCTACACTGCAGCTGTCCAGCGGGACAGACATCTATACGGTCAGCAAAATGCTTGGGCATACCAACGTAAAAACTACCCAAATCTACGCCAAGGTAATAGATGAGAAGAAAAACAGAGCTTCTCAGGCAATACAATTGGAATCTTTAAAGAAAAGAGCGCAATGAAAATAAAGTACTTCGAATATATTACAGTTTACCTGTCTGTTTTTTTAGTCTGTGTCTTTGTCGGTGCAATCGGAAGACTGGTGCTGCTGGAAAAAGGCGCCGATGAATATACGGCCGGCGTTTTCTTTTGGATCAGCACTGGATTTGGAGTTTTAATGTTTGCAATTCTAAGCTTATTTCTAAACGATTTGGCAGAGAGATTGGTGAATCGCTTTTTGAAGGCTGAAAAAAAGCAATCGCCTGAAAGCCCCATTCCAAATGAAGACCTTGTAAAAATAGAAGAGGAGCTGCAGGATGCTTTAATTAAGCCCGAAATGCTTGAAAATAAAAATGCAACCATTGATATTGAGAAGATAAGGGAGGAGCGGCAAAATGCAGCCAGAAATAAAAAACAGGCCAGAATTGATACAGCCATCCGTTATGCACAGCAGGAGTTTGCGCTGTACATGTCGGATGATGATTTGAAGCAATTGGGCAGCAATATAATCATATATGCTGAAGACCTAAATTTTGAAAAAATTAAACCAGTAAAAGTAAAAGATCTGTCCAATCTGGATCTGTATCATTTTGGCTGGAATATCTGGAATTGTTTTAAAGCCAGCATACAGGACAGAGCAGCACAATTTTTAAAGCTGACTTTTGCTGAAGCTTTAAAAGATGTCGAGCAGAACAGCATTAAAACGCATCTCAAAGATGATGAACAGAAAGGGCTTATAAAGATTATGGAAGATCTTGCAGATTTTTAAATACCAACAGGTATAAAGCACCGTGTTTTTCAGGTGTTTCAGCTGTGAAGAACAACACAGCTGAAACACTTTTTTCATTTGCACCATAACTATTAAAAACGACAGTTATGGACACAAACGAAATCTCTTTTGAGAATCTGCCCAAAGCAGTAGCTCACTTAGTGAAAGAAATTGCCGAGATCAAACTTCTGATTCAGAATGTGCAGGTATATGAATCTAAAGAAAAAAGTATTCCCATCGGTATTGAAGAAGCGAGCCGGTTGATAGGAAAAGCAAAGTCTACAATTTACACTCTTGTAAGGCAGAGAAAAATTCCGTGCTATAAATATGGTAAAAAGCTGTACTTTTTTGAAGAAGAACTTTTAGAATGGATTTCTAAAGGCAAAAAGAAAACAATACAGGAAATCGAATCAGAAGTATTGAAGTATAATAATAATCGAAATAAATAGGGGGATAATAGGCCGCAAGGATACTTATATTACTCCATTATATTATTAAAGAGATTTAGTACATGTGATAAGTTATCTAAAGAAAAATACTATATCCTTTCAGTATTCATTTCTTTGACACGATTTCAACTGTTTCAAGGAGCGTAATACACTTTTCGAACCTAAACTTTTTAGAGCCTTATTTTGCTGTGGTTGTACTTTTTCATTGTGCCACGATTCTGCCACAAAACTTAAACGGGTTAAATATTTCGTAAAAGCCGCCTTAAGTTTTGTTGCAAAAAAGGTACCCCTACCAAAGTTAATTAGCGCTACAATAGCTGCTTAGATCAGTGAAATATCTTTAGTAGACACAATTAATATATCACTTTCAAGAGTATTTCAAAGAATTATAAAAATAAATTAACATTCGTTGCTATTGGTAATTGGTATAGAAACTAAAAATATTTTTTGTGTTTAGATTTTAATTGCTTTAGAGTGAATTTCTCTCAACGCTGATGAGAGTTTTATATTTCTAAATCAATATAAAGAATAATTATTCCGCTGTGTAATATGGTAGTACATAATCCAAAAACCAGTTAGGAAAGTTATCGGATTTAATTTTCATATCGTTGTGATATAATTCAGCAATTAATTCTTGTTTAGTTCCTGAATTATCAAATAGATAAGCTCGGTAACATAAAGGTAATATTTGATGCAAATATTTAAGCGTCCTGTAATAGCGCTGTACTACCTTTGAGTATTCCACATCGTGTCCATTTTTGTTAACGCGGTCTTCAACCCGTGCTGCATTTACCTCTGGACTGTCAATGCATACAAAATATAGATAAATTCTATATCCTTTGGATATTGCATCTTGAAGTTGTGCAATTTTTGATGGATGACTAAAAACAGATTCAAATACAAAAGATTTATTGTGCTTAACCATTAGATGTCTAATATAGGAAGCAATAAACGAACCCTCATAAGTATGCTTAGAATCTGAATAATCTACAATGCAATTTTCATTTACAGTGATATTGATTTTATGATTATCAGCAGTAGCTTTTTCTATCAGTGAGATTGAGTCTGGAAGATCTTTAAATTCAGCTAAACTATCTTCTGATCCAACTACTCCATAATCATTTAAATCAATAAGCTTAAAGTCTTTTAATTTTCTTTCAATTTCGTCAGCATTCACAAAAATTTCAGAAAAGTAAGTTTTGGAAAGTTCTTTTTGAAGCGTACTTTTTCCAGATCCGTTTGGACCTGCAAAAACGCGTATTCTTTTATTATTTGGCACGAAGTATCATTCCTTTGATTAAATTTTTAGGCTGCTCTTTTCGTACAATAGTACCTTGCTGTTTCACACCAGATTTATCCTCAACATAAATTATATCATTTTTAATATAGGTAACCGGGAGATCTAAAGCTTTTGATTGACGTATAGCATTTTTGGCACTGGTTATTCCAGCTTCTACAAGTGATCTAGTTTGTTTGAAGTCGTTTCTGAATAATTTAGAAGGTTTCATATGAAAGAAAGTATATGGAATACAAATATAATGAAAATCGTTAACAATACAAAGATGAACTAAGTTTCTAAGCAAATTACAGAAGAAACTATGTGGAAGTAAGTGAACAATTTCTTTAATATGTATATTACTGCGTGGACACAATTTAAAAGTTAATATGGAATCTCAAGAAAGATTATTTATCTGTTTCAATTATGTATGAGTTTGGACACAATCGAATTGTTTCCGAAATAATTTTTAGTATGAAATTTTGGTTCTGTCGCATCTAAAGCTAAGTTTTATCTTTGCCATTTTAATTCTTAAACTCATGAATACTAAAGGTCATTGCTATCCGAAGTCTATTATACTGCAGGCCGTATATTTTAAGCTTAGGTTTACATTAAGCTATCGGGATGCTCAAGAGATCATGAAAATGCGAGGAGCTTCTCTTGATCATGCTGCTATTCAGCGCTGGGTTTATAAGTTTACACCTTTGCTTGAGTCAGAGATGAAGAAGAGAAAAGGCAGAGTGGGGGCGAGTTGGAGATTGGATGAAACCTATATCAAAGTAAAAGGTTTTGGTGTTAATATTATTTTTAGGTTTAATATTATTTTTTAGGAGCTTTTCCCGCTATAAGTTCCAATCTTTTGTGACCAGCCTCGGCAAAAAAGGATTTTCACTGCACACGAGCGAAGCGAACTGGCGAAGCAATCGGGGCTAGGGCGGCTGGAGAGCCCGGCTCTTTAGACTAATAAAAATAAGTGAGATTATAAAAAATGGCTCCAATTGTCTTCAATTGGCGCCATTTGGCTTGTTTGTGACAGGAACAGGATAAATTTCTATAAAATTTATGGACGATTTGAAGAGATTGGCTTTCTGGATGTAGGTGTCCGTCTCTCTATGTCTTTAGTATTTTGGTTTGGATGTCCCGTTGGGGATTGAATGAAAGAATCAAAAAAGCAATCGTTAAACTTCTTGATGTTAAAACCGACTTAGCTTTTGTGGCAAAATCTGCAACAACTCTTTTAAAGAAAAAACTTGTAAATTTATTTTCAAAATACGCTGTTAAAAGAATGGAAAACCACAAGCAGTTATTAGTTTTTTTAGTTAAATATTTTCATTGAAAAATCATAGATATAAAATTAATGCATTAATTTTTAATCAGTTGTGTTTTGTTTGTTGTAATTTTTCCTACTTTTATAAAAGAAGACTGATTAGAATCCATTAAATTCAAACGTCTTTATAATTGTAAAGTTCCATTAGCATATTGACATAAAACCATTAACTATGAAATTTTCTAAACATCACTTTTACCTTATAGCGACAATGGCATTTTTTTATCTTATTCCTTATTCCGTCGCAGCACAGGAAGAACCTGAAAAATCGGGATCAAGTGCCCAGGAACTGGCAGATAAACTGGCCAATCCTGTTGCAAGTTTGATCAGTGTTCCCCTGCAGAATAATTTAACATACGGAATTGGTCCCTATAACGGTTCAAAATACCAAATCAATATCCAGCCTGTTATTCCTTTTAAATTGAGTGATAATTTAAACCTGATTACACGCTACATTCTTCCCGTGGTAGACCAGCAGGATGTAACAGGAGAAAATATGCATGAATTTGGTTTAAGTGATGCCACTGTAACTGCTTTTTTTGCTCCTAAAACCAAGGGCATTATTTTGGGATTTGGTCCCGCTTTTTTGGTCCCGACTGCAACCGAAAAATTTTTAGGAACCGAAAAATTTGGTATTGGTCCAAGTGTTTTGGTGATGCATCAGGGAAAAGGACTTTCTATTGGTTTTTTAGCCAATCAGATATGGTCTGTGGCGGGAAATGAAAACCGGGCTGATTTTAATCAGTTTTATACCCAGATATTTTTAACGCACAGTTATAAAAGCGGGGCGAGTTTAGGAATCACATCAGAGATTACCCAAAACTGGGAGGGAAAAACAACCCTTATTACCGTTAGTCCAAATGTTGGAGCCATTACAAAATTAGGCGGACAGACCATGCAATTTGCCGTTATGCCTTTAATACCAGTTGTCGGTCATTCCAATATAAGACCCGATTGGGGACTCCGAGCTGTTGTCTCTTTTATATTTCCACAATAATTTGGTCATTAAAAAACTAAAAGATTATAGTCCTTGAAAAGGATTTTTGATAAAATAGAGATATAAAATTTGATACCTAATTAAATTTAGCAAAATGAAAAAAATACTTATTACACTTTTTGTGGTTTTTATCGCAGCTGGATGCAAGAAAGAAAACACATCTCCAACTGCTGCTGCAAGTTCTGAAAAGCCTGCAGTTCCATCTGATCAGGATATCATTGACGCATATACGTATCTGTACGGAAGATATCTGGTAATCCAGCAGGAAAATCATGATATTAATGTGGAGAAAGCAGGGTATAATAAAATCAAATACAACCCGCTTGGCTCTGCGCAGTTTGTAAACCCAAATCTGGATGTCGCTTATCTGGAAGCCTGGATCGCTGTTGATAAGGATCATGCTGTTATTTTGAATGTTCCTAAAATTGAAGGACGTTATTATACCGCTCAATTACTCGATGGCTGGGGAGAAGTAATAACCAATATTAACGAAAGAAATTTTCCCAAAACACCTTGGGGAAAATTTGCTCTGGTTCTAAAAGGTTCAAATCCGACAATTCCTTCAGATGTTGTAAAAGTGGAACTGCCATCGGAAAAAGTAAAAATGCTGGCCAGGGTAGAATTAAAAGGAACTTCGGCCACGGCCAAAAAGCTTCAGGAGCAATTTACTTTTATAGTTCCAGACGGTATTAAAATCGCACCGCCTCTCACCATTCCTGATTTTACTCCAAAAGCGCCCATTGGCGGTGAAATTTTTGATAAGGTCCAGGAGGTTCTCGATTCAGCATCTGATGCAATGCCAAAAGCCAAAGAATATCAGGCAAAAGCAATTGCGGTTGGCCAGTATGCCAAAACTGGTAATAAGGCAAAAGAGCGTATTGATCAGGTTGTTAAAACAAAAGCAATTCCTGCATTTTTAGAAGGCGCAAAAGGTTTTGGCACCCAAAAAGGAGGCTGGTCCGTATCGTATGCCGCGGGTAATTTTGGCGATGATATTATGGCCAGGGCTATTGTCAATTACGGGGGCTTGTGGGCCAACCGAATAGAAGAGGCCATTTATTTTGTCGGGCTTACAGATTCCAAAAAAGAATTATTAAGCGGGGACAAAGTTTATGAGATTAAATTTCCAAAAGATGATATTCCCGATTTGTTGGTCAATGCTTTTTGGTCTGTCACTTTGTACAGCGTACCGGATTACAGGGTGGTGGACAATAAACTGAAGCGCTATAATCTGAACAACGTTTCGGGATTAAAGAAAAATGCCGATGGTTCTTTGAGTATCTGGCTGGGTTCTTCCCTGCCCAAAGTTGCCATCCCAAGCAATTGGCTGCCAACCCCGGCAGGAAAAGGTTTTGCGCTTACCATGCGTATGTATGTGTCGAAAAAACCGGTGCTGGACGGCAAATGGTTTCCTGCTCCAATTCAAGAAATTAAATAATGCTTAACCATATAAAATGATCATCATGAAAAGTAAATGCCTCTTAATTTTAACGGCTTGCGCATTGATTTTAAATATTGGATGTAAAAAGCCCGAAACGGAAAACACTGCATCGACAACTGTTCAAACATCTTCGGGAAATGAAATAAAAATGGATGGAGAACTGCCTTCAAAAGAATCAATTCCAGCCTTGTTTGACGAGATGGATTTTCAGCAGGCCACGCAGTGTTATTTATGGGGACTGCCAATTGTGGCTTTTGCCCAGTGGCAGCAGATTCATTATAAAACATTCAATGCATCAAGCAATGACCTGGTTTTTTATAACACCTACAATGATCGATTGGGAATCCTGACCGGAAATGCTACAACGCCTTATATAATGTCTTTTATTGATCTGGCGGCAAACGGGCCAACGGTTATTGAAATGCCAGCAGGGCATACCGCTGGCGGACTTGGAGATTTCTGGCAGCGCGAGCAGGCCGTAATTGGAGAAATGGGGCCGGACAAAGGAAAAGGGGGAAAATATATTTTGGTGCCGCCCACTATGAAAGATTTCAAACCTGCAGGATATTTTATAGTTCCCTGCAATACCGTGAATATGTTTTTTGGATTCAGGGCTTTGGATCCTGATCCAAAAGTCACTGAAACTCTGGTAAAACAGGTGAAAATTTATCCGTATGATAAGCGTGCTAATCCGACACCGACAAAAGTCGTGAGCCCGCCGGCGGGTAAAAAATGGTACGGAATTCAGCCCGCCGGAATTGCTTATTGGGAAAGGCTTCATGCTATTTTGCAAAATGAGCCGGTAGAAGATCGTGATCGCTTTTTTATGGCCTGGCTCCGGAATCTCGGAATAGAGAAAGGAAAACCATTTAATCCGGACGAGCGCCAAAAGAAAATATTAATTGCTGCGGCCGAAAAAGGACAGCAGATGGCAATGGCAAATTCATTCAATAAACGTTTTGAAAACGTTAAACACTGGCCGGACAAAAAATGGGATTATGTGATGATTATCAAAGATCCCTCGCAGCATGCTGACAATTATGATGAGTTTTTCGAAAGGACTTCTTATTTCTACGAGGCGGTTACCTATTCAAAAGCCATGATTACCAAAATCCCCAATGTGGGCCAGGCTTATCTGGGATCCTATTATGACAGCAATGGAAGCTGGCTGGACGGGGGAAAAAATTACACGCTGAATGTTCCCGCCAATCCGCCGGCGGTTAATTTCTGGTCCATTACCATTTATGATTCGGCAACACGCTGTCTGATTGATAATGCTCAGAAAAATGCTGATCTGTCTTCGCGTAAGGACCTGATAAAAAATGAAGATGGCTCTGTTGACCTGTACTTTGGTCCAAAGGCGCCTGCAGGAAAAGAGAAAAACTGGGTACAGACCCTGCCAGGGAAACACTGGTTTACCTACATGCGTTTTTACGGGCCAACCGCGGCTTACTTTGACAAAAGCTGGAAAATGGATGATATCAAAGAGATCAGATGATAGTTGGATTAAATGAGGTAGGTATTGCTTTGGATATTAGATCAATAAAATATGGGATTTGAAAAATTAACATCTAAAGAAAAACATTTTTATTTAGCAAAATTGGAAAGCATTCTAATTTCCAAAAAGAAAAATGATTTTAGCCTCAGGATTTAAATCCAGGACGACCGGCTACCGGGCTTTTATAAAACATGCCGGGGTAGCTCCATCAGAATATTTAAGATCATACAAAACTGCATATGAAAGGCTAAAAGGCCAGAGAGCAATTTTTAAAGTTGTATAAGGCAAGGTATTTGAATAACCTGTATAAGCCTTGAATCAAAATCTGCAGTAAGAGGCCCTCTGTCAAATTGAGCTGCTGAATATAAATTTTATCCAAAAAGCCCCTGAAGTTAATGACTTTGGGGGCTTTTAAATTTATGGCCAGCAGGTAACAGTTCGGAATATGACGACATATTGACCGTATGTGCTGCCTCTCTTATTTTATGGTTATGATAGGTCTAAATTTGATTAATTTTTAAAATAAGCTCGGAGAATAATTTTTTAAGGGTTAAATTTGTATTTATGGCAAAACTCATAAATCTTAAGGTCTTTTCTCATTTTTTCCGATCCTCCTCTGCAGGTGGAATCATATTGTTAATCTGTGTACTTCTATCGCTTTTGATTGCCAACTCGGGATGGTCGGATGGTTTTAAGGAACTGCTTAATTTTGAACTGGGATTCCATACTTCTTCGCTGCATTTAAAATATCCGGTCCTACTCTGGGTCAATGACGGGCTTATGGCTGTTTTTTTCCTTCTTGTAGGACTGGAAATAAAAAGGGAGATAGTGGAAGGGGAGCTTTCTTCATTTGCCCAGGCTTCCCTTCCGGTGCTTGCCGCAGTGGGAGGTGTAGCGGTTCCGGCCTTAATTTATTTCTTTTTTAACAACGGCGATCCGCATACGGCCAAAGGCTGGGGGATTCCAATGGCTACCGATATTGCTTTTGCACTGGGGATTTTATCGCTTTTAGGCAGTAAGGTGCCTTCGGGACTTAAAATATTTCTGGCCGCGCTGGCTATTGTCGATGACCTTATTGCGATTTTAGTAATAGCCGTATTTTACTCCTCGGAACTTAATTTTCTCTATTTAGGATATGCAGGGGCATTGTTTGTCCTATTGATAATCTTTAATCGAATGGGTGTCAAAAATCTGCTTTTTTACCTGATCCCCGGAGCAGTTATCTGGTATTTTATTCATCACTCGGGTATTCATGCCACTATAGCCGGTGTTCTTGTTGCCATAACACTGCCCACTACTGAGGATGATACGGAGTCTGCTCTTGAAAAACTGGAACATGCCCTGACCCGTCCGGTGAATTTTATTATCATGCCCATTTTTGCACTTGCCAATACCAACATCACCTTTGAATCTGAGATGATATCAGGGCTTTTCAGTAATCTGGGACTGGGTATTATCCTTGGATTGTTTTTAGGCAAACCCATTGGAATTTTTATAATGTCATGGCTGTCGGTCAAGCTGAAAATTGCCGAACTTCCCCAGTCTGTTACCTGGATGCATGTGCTGGGGCTTGGTCTGCTGGGCGGGATCGGATTTACAATGTCGATTTTTATAGCACTTCTTTCCTTTGGAGATGCACTGCATCAAAATGAAGCCAAATTCGCGATACTCATTGCCTCTACAATTGCCGGTATTTCAGGATTTTGTATTTTGAGCCTGTACAATAAAAAGCAGAAAAAGCGCTTGGGGATACTTAATGTTTCTTGAAAAGTTCCACATCTTTTACCAGCAGGCGCTCATTGAGCCACAGCTTGAGTTTGTCGCTCTGGGCCGGACTTAGAGTTTTAGCGCCGTCATAGATAACGGCCGTTATCGTTGTAATGCTGTCTTTTTGATTAACAAGGCTGCTTTTATTGATGGAGAGTGAACTTACCTCGGGAAATAAAGCCCTGGTTTCTTTTAAGATCTGACGATTGTCAAATTTGTTCTTTCTCAGCTGCTTTTCCAGCTGCATGATCTTAACGTCCTTGACGTTCATCTCATTCTCACTGCTTTTAATCTGGCTCAGGATATCGCCCTTTAAAGCATTGAAGCGGTCAGTGCTGTCCTGACGGATCTGCAACTGTGTGCCGGCCAGGTATTTATTTTGGCTCATTTTATCTTTAAGCTCTTTTATTTCTGATTCAGAAAACCGTCTGGAGAGGAAAGCCAGCTCGAGTTTTTTAGCTTTAGGGGTAAAATCAGTTTTTTTATACACTATGGTATATCCTTTATTGGTGAATTCACGCTCAATGAAAAGATCTGCATTTTTTTTGAACTGCTGCTCCCTGTACAGCGAGTAAGCCAGATAACTGCTGGGAACGAGCATAACTGTTATTAAAAAAGCAATGGTATACTTTACCCGTTTTTGGTGTTTTTCATCCACCTGTTTAACGGCCGGGTAGTTAAGGTATTTAATGATTAAAAAAGTAGCAATTCCTATAAAGACGCAGTTGATGCAGTAGAGATAAAAGGCCCCTAAAAAAAACGTCCACTGCGCGGTGGCAATCCCGTAACCGGCCGTACACAGGGGCGGCATAAGGGCAGTTGCAATAGCCACTCCGGGAATTGGATTGCCTTTTTCTGACCTTGTAACGGCAATCACTCCCACAACACCCCCGAAAAAGGCAATAAGGATATCATAGATATTTGGGGAAGTCCTGGCCAGCAGTTCGGACTGCACATCCTTGAAGGGACTAAGGTAAAAATATAAGGTCGAAACCACCAGGCTTACTACTGTTGCAGTCAGTAAATTTTTGAGTGATCTTTTCAGCAATGAAAAATCATAAATACCCAATGCGAATCCGGCCCCCACAATGGGTCCCATAAGAGGGGATATGAGCATTGCCCCGATAATCACAGCTGTTGAGTTTACATTTAACCCAACCGAGGCGACAATAATGGCGCAGGCTAAAATCCAAAGGTTTGCTCCTTTGAACGTTATATTGTTCTTTACCGCTTCCAGGGTTTTTACCCTGTCATCTTCTCCGTCTCGAAGGTTGAGCAGGTCTGTAATTTTTCTCATAATCTATAAAATTAGCAGGGCTTTGTAATGCCTTATTTTTGGCATGCATTGCTAAGATAAGACTAATTTTAATAAATTATTTATTGAAATTGGGCAAATGACAGCTCAAAGCCAGTTTGAGTGATGCTTATACAAGGAAGGTTTTATTCAAAAATCATTGATTTTAGCCTGTTTCGATACGATTCCAGTACATCTGATTTGGTTATAAAACCATAGTACTTCCCGTTTTTAAGCACCGGCAGGAAGGCCTTATTGCTTTTTTCAAACTTGTTCATAACGGTCTGCATGCTGTCAAAGAGGTCCGCAGTCTGAATGGGCTGTACCATTATATCTTTTACCAGGATATTTTCCGCTTTGAGATTATCGAAAATCACCTCCCTTATATCATTAAAATACACCAGTCCCTGCAGGTCATTTTCACCGTTTACAACCCCAAAAATAACCTGATCGGAGTGCGCGAGAAGATCGGCAACATTTTCAAGGTTTTGACTGCTCTCTACAGTAAGATAATCTTTTTTTACAAGGTCTTCAATTTCAAGGGTGCACAGGATATTGGTATCCTTGTTGCCGGTAAAAACATTTCCTTTTTTTGCCAGGTTCTTTACATCCAGCGAGTGTTTTTCAAAACGCTTGGAAACAGCAAAACTCACAGAGGCTACAATCATAAGGGGAATCATCAGATCGTATCCTCCTGTTATCTCAGCGATAAGGAAAATAGCCGTTAGCGGCGCATGAAACAGGCCGCTGAGGATCCCTGCCATCCCCACAAGGGTAAAGTTGCTGACAGGCAGATCAGTAAGGCCGGTAAGGTTTAAAAACTTGGAAAAGAAATATCCGGCGTAAGATCCAAGAAAGAGCGAAGGGGCGAAATTACCGCCGTTACCGCCGCTTCCCAAAGTTATTCCCGAGGCAAATGCCTTGAGCATCATTGAAAAACCAACAAAGGCCAGCAGTACCCAGCTGTTGCTCGCATAATCTCCAAAGAGCGTGTTTTCCAGAAGTTTTCCGGGCTCTTTATCGGCCAGGGTTTTAATGCTTTCGTACCCTTCACCAAAAAGAGTGGGAAATATAAAGATCATCAGTCCTAAAACGCAGGCTCCGATTAGCGCTTTTTTATAGATGCCAAGTTTTAAATGGGCAAAATAGTGCTCGGTTTTTAAAAATTTCCGGGCGTAAAAAACAGCAATAAAACCCGTGAAAAGCCCCATCAAGACGTAAAAGGGAATATTATGGTAATCAAAAGTCTGTTTTTCCCTGAAGGTCAGCAGTATATTCTCATTAAGCACTATGGTGGAAACCAGTGTTCCGGTGGCAGCTGCAATCATAATAGGGGTAAAGGCCGAAATGGTGACATCCACCAGCAGCACCTCGATAGCAAAGAGCACCCCGGCAATCGGCGCATTAAAGGCGGCCGCTATACCGGCGGCCACACCGCAGCCAATGAGCAGCGTGCGTTCCTGGTAGCTTAACTTGAACTGCTGGGCAAAATTGGAGCCAAAAGCGGCGCCTGTGATCACAATGGGGCTTTCCAGTCCTGCAGATCCTCCAAGCCCTACGGTGAGCGAGCTGGTGATAATCTGGGCATACATCTGTTTTTTGGGAATAATGCTGGCTTTTCTGGCCACAATATATAAAATCTGTGAAGTCTCTTTCTCCAGGGTGCCACCGAGTACTCTTTTCACCACAAAAACAGTTAAAAGGATACCAATAACCGGCAGGATGCTGTTTATAAAACTCAGCTTTAAGGTGCCGTTGATATAGGTTGCAAAAGAATAGACCCAGTGCGCAAAGGCTTTTAAGAAGATCACGGCAAAGGCGGAAATAATTCCGATAAGGACACTGGAGAGAAAAATAAACTGTTTTTTGGTTAATTTTTCCTGTCCCCAGATCAGCAGGTTTTTGGCCTTTACGAATTGTTTTTTGAACATTTTACTAAATTGTATTGTAGAATCGCAAAGTTACCTCTTCAAAGGGGTTTCTGGGAAAAACCAAACGTTAATGTAATGCTAATTTTAAAGGCGGGGTTTACGGCGCGAGATAATTTGACTGCCATTACCGCTTGTTTAGAATTTTTCCCGATACGCTAAGCTCTGTATAAACAAGCAGGCAGATGATTGCTGTTTCAGTTAAAAAGTATGTAAAATCAAGAATTGTAAGCTTGTTGTAATGAATGAATAAAAAGGCAATGGTCAGCGCGCAGTACAGTAAATTGGCAAAACTAATTAGTCTGATGTAAAGCGTCCATTGTGTTTTTAAAAATAAAAAGCAGACCGATGAGTAAAGCCAGAAACAAGCCGCTATGGAGAAGAGTAAATCCAGTGTTGTCTTGGGCATGCCAATATAGGGGCTTAGATTTGAAAGCACTCCACAGAGCAGCACAGCGGTTAGCAGAGCCCCCGCAGAGTCAATTAAGAAAAGTCGTCTGGGATTTTTTGCCAGATGAGAGGTTAATTTTTCAAAAAATCTATCCATTTTCGATTACTGTTCGCTGATTTAAAGGTAGTGGTTTTTTATCTGGGATTCTTATCTGTTTTTTTATGCCGGGACAATTTATCCAGATGCTGTGATGTTATTCAGATATAATGCCCAATTGAATTGGGCTTTGTGTTTTTAAATAAATAATTCTATTTGTATTTGATCAAGCTATTTTTTTGCATTATGGAAGAAAACAGGAAAGTTCTTTTAATTTGGTTTGAGGCGGCTGATCGGGAACTTTATAAAACGTGCGGCTGTGGGAAAAACGATAGATCAGTGGTTTCTGCAGCCAGCATCATGGTTGTGCACATCGAAATGCATCCAAGAGCTTTTTTTTTGGGCATTAGGGAATCTTTGTTTTGCTGTGGGAAAATAATGCTGTCTTTTTGGAGCTCTTCCCGCTATACGTTTCACCCGAGCGCATGCGAACTGGCGAAGCAATCTTTTGCGACGAACGCCGGCACAAAAGGATTTCCACTTCTATCGGGGCTGGGGCTGCTGAGGAGCCCATTTTTGATAAACCCGCCAGATACAATTAAGTACAGGGCGGGCTGTCCATAAACATAATCTTCCATTTTATGTTTACTTAAAAACTTTTTAGTATATGTTGAATGATCTGCAAATTGAAATTCACAATTTGAAAAGCAGTATAGGCGATGGGAATTTTTTAATTTATTTAAAAGCTTCTAAATATAATCATCTGCCTGTTTTAAAGGAAGGGTCACTGTAAATTCAGCGCCATTGTCTTTCTCCCCGCCAGCTGTAATGGAACCATTGTGCCTTTTGGCTATTTTTCGGCACAGGGCAAGTCCGAGACCGTTTCCTTCGAACTCGTCCTTGGAGTGCAGCCTTTCAAAGGCCGTGAATATTTTCTCGGCAAAAACGGGATCCAGTCCAATGCCGTTGTCCTTTATTTTTATTTCCAGCACCTCAATGCCTTGTGGATTGTTTATAATAGTAGAAGTGATGATCACCCGCGGCGGCTCATCGGCTTTTGAGAACTTCAGCGCGTTATGTATCAGGTTGTAAAAAAGCTGGTGGATAAGGATAGGCGCCCCCTGGATCTGGGGAAGCTCACTTATCACCAGAATGGCTCCTTTTTCATTTATGATCAGTTCCAGATCGGTTTTGATATTTTCAATGACCAGGTCAAGGTTTATTTCCTCAACAGGCTGTGCTCTTTTGTCCAGTGTCGAGTAGGCAAGGATGCCTTCGATGATCGTCTGCATTCTCTGGGCGGACTGATCTACTTTATCCAGGTACTTTTCTGCATTTTCATTAAAAAGGGTCTGCAGTTCTCCTCTGAGAAGACTGTTAAAGGTTTTTATTTTTCGCACAGGCTCTTTAAGGTCATGGCTCACCACTCCGGCGAAATGCAGCAGGTCATCATTGGATCTTTGCAGCTCCTCTGTATTTTGGGCAACCTGTCTTTTGAGCTCCTGCTCAAAGGCTTTCTGCTCGTGGATATCCTGAACAATGCCAATGATGGTGGTGGGGTTTCCATTTTCATCCTTGATGATTTTGCCGTCTATCTTTACCCAGCGAAGAGAGCCGTCATCATGTACAATTCTGGCCTCGTAGGATATTTTTCCCGTTGTCTGCGCCTGCTGGTGCGCTTCTTCACGGAGTTTTTGGTCCTCGGGATGCAGTCTGGCAATAAGCTGCTCATTGGTAACTTCCCCTTCTATGGACCAGATGATATTGAAATTGCCGCAGGTTGTGATTTTTTTGCTCGCAAGGTCGATCTGGTAGGTTCCCATGCCCGAGGAGCCGACGGCCATACGCAGCCAATGGTCTGAATTCTGCACCTGCTCTCTGGCCTGGTGCAGGTCCGTTACATCCACACCGGTATTCATTACGCCATAGATGTTTTTCTGGGCGTCAAAAAGGGGGATAAAGCTGTAGTTGAAATAAAAAGTTTTTAAAACCCCGTCAATGATCAGCTCTACCTTTTTGTCCTTGGCATGAAAAGCAGTCCCGGTTTTAAATACGCCGAGTGCCTGGTCAAAGATCAGCTGATTTCCAATTTCGGGAAGGATCTCGAGATAATTTTTCCCCATTACATCCTCTCCTTTCCCCCAGGTTTTGATCATGGCAGGGTTGGCCAGTGCTATCCGGAGTTCTTCTCCGGTATAAACAGCTATAGGCAGAGGGGTATTATCCACAATGTCTTTCAAAAGTATAAGGTTATCATACATTGGTGGGTGAGTTTAGATTAGAACGAAAATATCTTTAATTCAGTTTTAAGGTGTTACGTAAATATAAAAGATTGTTTCATAATTCCAATATAAAAATTTTACAGCGCTGTGGAATAATCAGAATTTTGCAGCAATGATTTATTTTTGATGATGGTTTCCATCCCAAAGAGGGCATTGCCCATCATATTGAGCAACAGAGATTCTTGAAATAAACCCAGAGCGGTCATATCATTTTTTAGGGGCTCTCTTGCCGCTATACGCTGTACCGGAGCGCCGACTGACCGGTGAAGTAATCTTTTGTGCCCAGGCCCGGGTCAATTGTATATACTACTGTTTTTGAGGTCTAATATTATTTTTAGGAGCTTTTTCCCGCTATACGCTGCAATCTTTTGTGCCCAGCCCCGGCACAAAAGGATTTTCACTTCCATCGGGGCTAGGGCTGCTGATCAGCCCTGTTTTGGATAGATGCAAATTGGCCCACAACAATCAAATAAAAAAACTTCCTAATTGTTAATCTTAATCTGGTCAGGCTAATTTTATGTTCCTGCCGGTACGGCAGGCGGCTGTCCATACTCACATCTTCCGATCTGCTGGTGGAGTTGAATTCTATCGGTTTTTCAGTTATGTCCTATAACTAATTTATACCAGCCATATAATGGTCTCATTGTAAAGGTTGGTACAAGCGAAGGATTTTTTATTTGAATAATTAAATAGATCCTTGGATTTATTTTTATGCTAGATGGCAACCTTTCCCCATAAAACCACATCAGTCTTTTCCGCATATTGAACTTTGTCCGGCAAGATGCTGGTATTATATTTTCCTGCTTTGTAACAAATATCATTTACAGTAACATCCAATTCCTGTAGGTCCCATTGTGTATGATGTATATCAAACCTGAAGAGTTTATTGCACGTATAATCATACAGGGCATGTCTTTCAGTAAGCCAGAAGTCTAATGCCGTTTTTTCTTTTTGAGGTCTGATTTTTCCAATTGTAAGATCCAGATTTTGTTTTAGCGTTTTATTATTAGAAACAAACCGACTTGATGTTCTCTTTATTTTAGACTTTTGGTAGGGAAGTCCAATAAATATTCGTGTAAGTAAGACTTCAGCTAGTTTGTCTGTTTCAATTGAAAACATATAAATACCAGGTTTATCATCTTTAATAACATATGTTCTTAGGTTTACTTCGTGAAAATTAGATATAAAAGGGAAAGGAGGAAGGTTTCTCAATCTCATATTTTTTACTTCAAAAGCTACCAGAGAAACCCAGGCCATGTTTTGATAAGTATCCAATTCAATTCCCTCTGGAATATATTCTTCTAAAAAGTAAACAGGCACTTCCCAATGTACAAAAATGGTTTTATGCCATTGCTGAAAATATTTCCATTTCTTCTTTGGCAGCGGATATTGTCTGTTATGAATATTTGTTAATATTTTATCTGGATTTTTCATATAGAGCAATTATAAGGATCAGAATAAATTAATAACAAAGACAATCATGATCACATGCCTTGTCCGTTTGTTTATATTGACACGATGGCAAGTAAAATAATATACTTTGTGAACATTGGTCAAACCGATCAGAACTATAAATCCGTTTTTGTGGATTATTAGCTTGAGCGACCCATCGCTTTGTAACTTACTTCGGTTATCTTTTTTTACTATTATGGATTACCTTCCCCCCCGCTGGAGCCATAGATCTGGCCGGTCGCGTAGCTCGCATCATTTGCGGCTAGCTGCACATAGATAGACGCTAATTCGGCTGGTTGTCCGGGTCTTCCCATTGGGGTTTGCGAACCAAATTCTTTTAGTTTTTCCATAGTGGCCCCTCCACTCACCTGAAGGGCAGTCCATATTGGTCCGGGCGCAACACCATTTACTCTGATTCCCTTTGGAGCCAATTGTTTGGCGAGAGATTTAATATAATTGGTAGTGGCTGCTTTAGTCTGGGCATAATCGTAAAGATCCTCAGTAGGAGCATAGGCTTGTACTGAACTTGTTCCTATTATAGAAGCTCCGGGCTTAAGATAGGGCAAGGCAGCTTTGATAATCCAGAATGGCGCGTAAATGTTGGTTTTCATTGTCCAGTCAAATTCTTCTGTTGTAATGTCGAGTATTGATGCGTGTGTTTGCTGCCTTGCAGCATTGTTCACTACAATATCAAGTCCGTCAAGTGCTTTTGCAGCTTGTTCTACAAGTGATTTGCAAAATGCCTCATCTCGCAAATCACCGGGAATTGCTACAGCTTTACGTCCTTCGGCTTTTATTAATTGGATTACTTCTCTGGCATCTTCTTCCTCAGTAGGATAATAATTTATAGCCACGTCAGCTCCTTCTCTTGCGTAAGCAATTGCAGCAGCTCTCCCCATTCCGGAATCACCACCCGTGATAAGTGCTTTACGTCCTTTTAATCTTCCTGTGCCTTTATAGCTTTTTTCTCCATGGTCTGGTCTGGGATTCATTTTACTGACAAGACCCGGCCAGGGTTGAGACTGTTCTTTAAAGGGTGGTCGTGGATATTTTGTATTTGGATCTTCTGTCCCATTTGAAATATAAATTTCATTGGAATTTAGTGCATTGGCCATTATAGGATTTATTGAGGCAGTTGCCAATACAGCTCCCATACCAGTAAGCGCGGAGCGGCGTGATATCGTGTTTTCAGTTTTCATAATAATTCAATTTTGCGTTCCTAAAAAAAGTGATTTAATTACTATTTGTTGATAATGAGTCAAATATAAAAACGTGGTAAGAAAACATTTTATAGAATTATTAGATTTTGTTATAAAAAGATAATCAGATAAAGTACAAAGTCGATTATAAAAAAATCCCAAAGAACTCCCTTGTTTAAATAAAAGAAATGAGAAAATATGTTATGTCATTTTTTAAATAGGATACAGATTATATTCTTGGGTAATCAATCTATTTACCTGTTTTTTTGGATAAAAATCCTCCCTACTAGTTGAAGGGCGCCCATTAGCGCAGTTGTAATGGTTTAAATGCTGAAATAAATCAACTAATTTTTTTATATTGATTTATGAAATTTAACCATATTATACTCATTGGCGATGCTAAGGAAGAACAGCAGATTTTCCTTACTGCCCTTGCTTTATTTAAATTAAAATAAGACAAAAGCGGTAGTTGCTTTTTGTGGTTGAACCATCCAATTTCAGCGGCATTCTCATCGGCTCCATCTGATATATATTTCAGGTGAAGAAACGCAATGCTCTCTCTTGCATTGGCTTTCATGGTGTTGTATATTTTTCTAAGATGCCCATTTCAAATCTCGCCGGTTCCGCAGATTCTTTCCTGTAAACCTGTCATTGCAAGACCGGATTGAAGAAGCACAGACAAGCCTGGCGGCGTTTCATAATAGGCGAATCCCAATCTCTGGAATCTATATCGCTTTTTACAAATTGATTACAACAATAAAATCTTCTTTTAGAAAATGATTTGCTTTGTGCTGATCCAAGATTTACAATCTGCGCTGGTCTTTTAATCTGAATAGCTTTGGTGAGTTCATAAGCGGCAATTATTTTTCCTAATAACTGCAATAAGCGAACGGTGACTATCAAAAGAATCTGCTGCTTCACATGCCAGTGCCAATGAAAATAATATGTTGCCAATTGCGAAGAATTGTTCCTGAGAAACGTTAATCATTACTGTTCTTTTTATCGTCAAATGTATTCGATCCAAAGGTTCTTATTTAAAAATAAATAAAACATTATACATGGAAGAAAAATAGATTTCGAATCAAAACGCTAAAGAAAAATGACTTGAACATTTATTTTATAAAATGCAAAAAAGATACCATCGCTGATATCTTTTGTACTTGTTTAGGACAATGGCAAATAAATAAAGAAAGTTGTTCCTTCATTTACTTTGCTCCTGACCGTTATATAGCCATTATGGTTTAATACAATCTTTTTAGATAAGGTAAGACCAAGTCCGCTGCCCTGATATTGGTCATGGTTGTGCAATCTGTAAAACGGATCAAAAATTTTTGATTCAAACTCCTGATTAAAACCAATACCATTATCGCTTACCAGAATTTTTACATAATTAAGATCTTTATTAGCGCCAATTTCCAGAATTTCTTCCGTTGAAGGCTGTTTGGTCTCAATTTTTATGTCCGGCGTAATTCCTTCTTTGGTGTATTTGATAGAGTTAAGGATTAAATGAGTGAAAAGCTGCTGTATTTGATAAGGTATTATATTCAATTGCGGAAATGGAGCAATTGTTATCACAGCACCCGACTCTACAATAGTGTCTTTTATATCTGTAATAATTTTTTTGAAAAGTACATTCAGGTCTGTTTTTTTATATTCCTTTTCTATAAAATTGATACGCGAATAATCGATTAAATCGGCAATTAGCTGGCTCATATTGGTTACAGCAAATAACATGCGTTCCAGATTATGTTTGGTGGATTCGCTTAAATTTTGCTCATTATCGATAATTCGTTTACAAAACATATGAATTTTGCGAAGTGGTTCCTGCAAATCATGACTTGCTGCAGAACTGAATGCTTCAAGCTGTTCGTTATAAGTCTGAAGTTGAGAATTTTTGATCGTTAAAAGTTCATTTGCAGTAATCAGATCTGTAATGTCTTCGAGTGCCAGTAAAATCATTCCGGCCGGTTTGGCATTTAAAACCCGTCGTGCATTTACCATCATGATTTTTTTGCCAATGCCTTTGCACATTGTCTCGACCTTAAAATCTTCAATCTCCGTTTTCTCGCCAACCATTTTAAAGATCAGCTCTTTAAAATCCGGAATATCCCATTGGCAATCTCCGATTTCAAAAAAAGAATGGCCTTCTGTTTCTTTTTCAGTGGTTTGAAAGTATTTGTAGAATGATGGATTAGCACTTTTAACAAAAAAGTCCCTGTCGATAATCACCAAAGGTTCCCTAATAGTTTTAAAAACAGATTCTGAATAATTTCTCATCGAGGTTAATTGGTCCTGACGATCCATTAATTCATCGTTGACACACATCAATTCTTCATTATTAGACTGAAGTTCCTCTGTAGAGGTTTCCAACTCTTCGTTCATTGCCTGCAATTCCTCATTGCTGCTTAGTAGTTCTTCATTTGTAGTCTGAAGTTCTTCAAATGCTGTCTGCTGTTCTTCCGTTACGCGTTTGATATCTTCACGAAGCTGCGCAAGTTCATTTTCAAGTTCGATGATACGCTGCTTGTCAGATCCTTTCGCGTTTGCTTTATCAGCATCGAACTCGGGAAGCGGTTTTTTATAAAAAAGAACCATAAGATGTTCTTCATCATTAGGGATGGCAACTACTTCAAAAGAAGCCAGATACGGTTGGCCTTTTACTACAATATTATCTTTTGCCACGTTCTTGTGGTCTTTTTTTACTTTTAAAATAGCATTACGGAGTTCAAAACTAATTCCTTCACGCGCCATTTTCAAAACATTAAAATTGGGCTTTCCTGGTGATGGCAATAAAAAGAAACTTGTATCTCCATGAAAATGAACAATTTCAAGGTGTTCATTTATGATGACACTTGCAGGAGTATATTTCAAAAATAATAGATCAGATGCAATTTTTCTAAAGTCTGTTTCAGGAGTATTTTTTTTATCCTTTAAATTGGCTTTTTCGCGCGCATTTATATTAGCGGGTTTAAAAGCTTCAGGTACATATCGTCCCGCAGCAAATTTGCGAACATATATTTTTTCGTTTTTACCAATAGGCTCAAATAAATTTTGTGCATTTGTGGTCGTTTCGGATTTGCCTAAAAGCAGAATTCCTTTTTCTTTTAAGGAATAATGAAAAGAGCTTAATACCTTATTTTGTAAAAAAGGATCAAAATAGATCAGTACATTTCGACAGGAAACCAAATCGATTCGGGCAAATGGGGGGTCTTTGATAAAGTTATGTACGGCAAAAATGCACATGTCACGAACCGCTTTATTAATGTGATAATGCCCATCGCGTTTTGTAAAATAATTTTGTAGTCTTGCCGCAGAAACATGCTGTACATCCTGTGCCGAATAAATTGCGGTACGGGCTTTGGTGATACATTTTTCAGAAATATCCGAGGCAAAAATCTGCACTTTAATATCCTTATTATTCTTATCAGAAAGATATTCGTGCAGGGATATTGCTATAGAATAGGCTTCTTCCCCGGTGGCACATCCTGCAATCCAGATACGCAGTGTATTATTGACTGTATTTTGTATTAAGGATGGAAAAACAATATGGGGTAAGGACTCAAAAAACTTACAATCCCTGAAAAAATAGGTAACAGGTATTAAAAAATCGTTAAATAACAAGTCTTGCTCTGTTTTATCATTTCTAATAAAATTAAAATAATCTTCAAATGATTCTCTGCGAACAATAACCATTCGTCTGGCAATGCGCCTTCTGATTGTAGGTTGTTTATAATGGCTAAAGTCATTTCCGGTTCTTAAAAAAACAAGGTTTAAAATTTGGTAAAGGATTTCCTCTTCATTTTTTGGTATATGTTCCTCCTCACTAAAGGCATGATTGGTTGTATAGTTTTTCTGTATCTGCAATAATTGCGGGGCTATAAGTTCAGGAGCCAGAATATAATCTACTACATCTGCATCAATGGCATTTTGAGGCATTCCCTTAAAGGCTGCAGAGTCGGGATCTTGTGCAATAGTTGTACCGCCAGATTCCTTTATTTTCTTGAAACCGTTAGTGCCGTCAAAAGCAGTACCTGATAGAATTACCCCTATTGCAAAGCTTTTATGCACATTGGCCAGAGATTCAAAAAAGGTGTCAATAATATTATTGTTTCTATCACTACGGGTTCTGGTGTAAAGTTTTAAAACGCCATCTTCTGCAATGAGGTTATTATTCTCGGGAATAATATAAATATGATTGGGAGCCAGATTAATATCATTAATAATTTCATGAACCGGAATGGTTGTGCTTTGAGAGAGAATTTCGGTCAGATTACTGGGATGATCCGGCGATAGGTGCTGTACAATTACATACGCCATTCCAGAATTCTCTGGTATAGATTTAAGTACTTTCTTAAAAGCATCCAATCCTCCTGCAGAGGCTCCAATACCTACGACAGGAAAATTTTGTTCGGTTTTTTCAGGTTTTATTACAGGAAGTTTCATTAAGAATGCTGTTATTTAATCAAAGGTAAGAAGTCTTTTTCAATTTTTAAAAATGTTTTTTTTAATGGATATAAGGTATTGTTAAAGCGCATGTTTTTTAAAAATGGAAGGAACTTTAAACCTAAAAGTTTGCCAATAATTATTTTTTAAATAATAAATTATTTAAAAGTTTTTTTAGCACATTAAAATCATTTGGTTTTGTGTAATAACCCTCGGCCCCCAGATTTTTTAAAATGGTTTTTATTTCAGAAGGTATGGAGGTTGAAAATATAATTATTGGAATGTGTCTTATATTTTCTTTCCTTTTAATTTCAGTCAGCACCTCAATACCATTCATAACGGGCATATTGATATCTAAGAATATGACATCAGGATTTATTTGCTTGTCAGTAAGCTGCTTTAAAGCATTTACAGGATTATGAATAGCAGTATATGCGGCAGATGAAACTTCGGCAAGTGCCTCAAAAAAGAAATGGCAGTCATCATAATCATCATCAATTTGTAGAATATTTTTATATTTCATAATGTTTGTTTTAAAGTGGGGTTGCTTTTTAATTAAATATGAAATTTAGATTTTATGGTAAGTGGTATTTATGTTTGGATTTTGGTTTTGCAAATTAGAAAACAGTTTTCATTCGTAAGATTTTTTTATATAATTAAGCAATGATTAGTGTCAAAAAAAGCTTGTTTGTAACAACAAGCTTTTTTTTTTAAAAAAATTGAGTATGTTAAAAAATTAGTCTGTTAGTGACATATAAATTGTATCTGTATGAATAGTATAAGCTTCTTCTGCATCGCGTCTATAGTCTTCATCATCACAATTTGGAGCGCAATTTGCATTTATCATTAAAATTAAAAAAAAAGAAATATGTAAGTATGTTCTGTGTTTTCATAACGGTGTTTTGAGAATTGGTAGGTGATATTTGTAAATTTAAAATTGATACATATGATGGATTTATATAATTTTATTAATTTGTTACATAATTCTCATGTTTTTTAACGCATGTTTGTTCTTATAAACTTTATGCATCTGTGAGATCTTTTAATAATATAAAATCCAAATCTTAATTTTGTAATGATAGTCGTTTATTTTTCCTCATATTTATCCATAAAAATTAATTTTATATTTAATCAAATCTATGATCGAATTATGTGTAATTAAAAAGTCTTATTATGAAAATACCTAAGGAAATAATTAATGGTTCTTTTATATTTTTAGGAATCGCCGCTTTTTTTCTTCTCATGGAAATTTTAAATCTCTCACATCTATTTTATTTACGCTTACTGAATGTTCTTTTCATTTTTTATGGTGTAAACCGAACGTTAAAAATGAATCTTGCAGAAGGCAAAAATAGTTTTGTTCCAAACGCAATATCGGCCATGGTAACTTCCTTCACAGGGGTTGTGCTTAGTATTTTGGCATTGCTTATTTATAGTTACGCAAAAGGCGGAGACTCATATGTAAAATCATTGTCTTCGGCTTTTATGTTTGGAGGAGAACCTTCTGTATCAACATATTGTTTGTGTTTACTTTTTGAAGGTACCGCTTCTTGTATCATTGTTACCTTACTTTTAATGTTGTATTGGAATAATAAATATGCTGCAGATTAATTTAATTTATAAAACAGCTTCTTTTATTTTGAAATTTAAAGCAAATAAAAATGAAAGCCGTTAGAATTTTTTCTAACGGCTTACTAATTAAAACCTTTGAGGTGCAAAGGACTCGGATCATTGATATTTGAATTTTCTAAGTCCTGATCTAAATGTTATCGTTGTGCTCATCATCTCCAAGATCGGGAGTATCATTTTGATCAAAATCATCTTCATTATTTTCTTCCAAATCATCATCCAAATCCTCTTGATCCAAATACTCAAGATCTTCCTCTAAATCATCATCGCCATCACGATTATCATCATTGGCACTATACTCATCTAATGTCCTTCTCTCGGGATCATTATCATTTTCGAGTTCATTATCAAGATCCTGGGCTATTTCTGCATTTTTCTGAAAATAAGGATCAGTTTGATCATTATCATTTAAATCATCTCCGCCTTGGTTGCGATCCAAGTCATACTGATCAGTATTATAAGATGTGTTCAAAGAATCGTTGTGATGTTGATTTATTGAAGGATCTCTTTTCTCGATTCTTTCTGAAGTCATACTTTCATTCTCCGATTGAGAAATATGATCATTTTGACCATATTTTTCGTTGTTGTCATTTATCATAGCAAATAGTATATAAGGTTGAAATTATTTTCCAGACGAACCTGATTCCTTATGTTCAGTATCTGATTTTTTGTGATTCCCTGACGAAGACTTTCTTTCGTCTTTTGATGTCCCTGTTTTGTGGTCTGTACTTTTTGTACTTGTTTTTTTATCAGTACCACCATTTTTGGTAGCGCCTGAAACTGCATTTTTTGTGTTCATAATTTAAAGTTTATAGTTAATAAATTAAATATTAATAAACCAAATTTAGTCCTCTAAGTGAATTGGTTTTTATAAAATTAGAATTATCAATTATATAATTATCAGTGCTTTACGTTGTTGTAATAATAAAAAAGCTTATAAAAAGCAATCATTCGATTTTTAAATAAAAAAAATAATTGGATTTATATGGGAATAATGATAAATATGAATTTATAATTATAAAAAAAAGTTCGTTTTCTTGTCAAAATTTGTAACATAAAGGACGTAAGATAAATGCCTATGGTCTTTATAGTCAAATTATTAATTTAAAAAAAAGTTATTATGAAAAATTTATTTTTAACGTGCGCAATGTTTCTAACTTTTGGTACTGCTGTAGCAGTTGCACAGGAAGTTCCAAGAAAAACAACGCAAACTGACACAATTACTAAGAAGAAAAGTACAAAAGGAACAAAGCATTCATCGCCCCATAAAACAGATACGGTGAACAAGCAAAAAACCAATAAAAGAAAATCATCTACGACAAATACTCCCCGTAGAGATTCTACCGGTACAAAACCTTAATCTTTTTTTTCTTATTGCTATTAAACACAGAGTTTTTAATTAAAAAAAGCCACTAGAATTTTTAAAATTCTAGTGGCTTTTTATTTTTAAAAATGGGATTTTTTTTACCGAAAGCGGATTGTAATTGCGAAATATTTTTTAAACTGTCTAATTTACAATAGTATCACAAACTTTGAAAAGTGAACGGATAGGCAGCTACAATTAAATAAGCTATTATGATAATACTCATAACAAAAATAGTTACTGTGAGAATGGTCAATAATAATGTTGAATACAAATATTCGCCTTTTTGAAGCAGTTTATGCGTTTGTTTGTATTTATAATACGACAGAACAATGGTAAGTGCGCCTGTAAAGACTAAACTTATACCTATAAGAATAGTAAAGCCATTTTTTGGAATATTAGAATCCTGAAAAAAACTTGCCGGCAACTGATTGACAAACAATGAAAATTTAACAATTACAAAGCCAAATACCATGATGCCAATACCGGTTCTGACCCAGGAAAGAAATGTCCTTTCATTGGACATGTGTTCGTTGATTCTTTTTTTATTATCGCCCTGCATGATTAATTATAATGATTGTCAATTTCTTTATTTGCTATTCCCGCAACCCAATTCATTGCTTCGTGAAAAGCGTCTTTTCTAAATCCTTTAAATTCTCCGGGAACCACATAGCTAAATTTGTCTGTAAACGCGATTGCTTTTTCAGAATCCGTAACAATTGCGGCTCTATTCCATTTTCCTAAATTTTTAAGTCCAATCCAAGCATCTTCCATCCAGGCAGCCATAGTAAAATTTTCAATTTCTGTATCTATTAAAAACAAGAAGTTGATTTCGTTTATTTGTTTTATCAATTCTTTAATAGCCGGCTCCACAACATTGGTATAATCATCCGCTGTTATTTCTCCAATTGCTTCAAAAGCAACTACGTTTTGTGGCGATTCAATTTTTTGTATCATGTTGTAATAATTTTAAATTTTTTCTAATTAAATTTTATTTTTAAAACCTTTATTATCAAAAATAGAATGACGCATGTGAATTTTTTTATATATTAATATTCTAATTTTATAGAATCTCAACGCTGCTCAATTTGCTTAAAAAATCTATGTTAATTTTATAAAATGGTATTGTAATTTTATAAAAATCTGATACAATGAAGGTTATATTTTTGAGATTATTAATTTAAATTAAAACTATCATGAAAACATCAGAACAAACTAAAAAAACATCAGCAGGCAAAAATCAAACTGGTAAAAAGCCGTCAGGAGCAAAAGGAAGCGGAACTGTAAAAGCCAAATCTTCGGCAGCTGACGGATTAAGAGAGCTATTTGTTGATTCTCTAAAAGATATTTACTGGGCAGAGAAAGCATTAACAAAAGCATTGCCTAAAATGGCAAAAAATGCCACTTCGGAAAATCTTATAACTACCATAAACGATCATTTAACAGTTACAGAGGAACAAGTAACAAGATTGGAGCAGATATTTGATTTGATTGGCGAAAAAGCTTCGGCAAAAAAATGCGAAGCTATGGAAGGTCTTATTAAAGAGGGCGAAAGCATTATGGAAGAAACCCAGGAAGGCCCGGTGCGTGATGCGGGAATTATTGCTGCCTCACAAAAAATTGAACATTATGAGATTGCTACTTACGGTACATTGGCAGCTTTTGCACATACTTTAGGAGAAGATGAAGCACTGGATTTATTACAGCAAACTCTGGACGAAGAAAAAGAAGCTGATACACTCTTAACGGAAGTGGCTTACAACAATATCAATTTTGAAGCTTCTGATGAGGAAAGTGAAGAAGAGGAAGAATAATTTTTTTGGGAATTATTACCATAAAAAACCTGTAATCTTAGCATTGAGATTACAGGTTTTTTTGTAATAAAGCATTCCATTAAATGATCGCAACGTGTCCTGGATTATAAAAATATTTCATATAAAATTCCATATAAAATTAGCATCTGCCTTATTATCAGGTGCGTAGTTTGTAATTTTTTTGAATAATTCTATAAATAAATAACTATGTATTATTTTATTTTTAAAAAATATAAACTATAAAATAATTATTATGAAAACCCTATTTAAAACCAAAGCAGCATTACTTATTATGGTAGCCGGACTTGCATTTTCATGCAAAAAAAATGAAACCGCTCCGGCAGATAATTATTCTAATGAAGTAGACACAATGCAAACAACCGTAGACACTATAAATTCTACAAGCGACACAACAAAGGTTAATTCCGGTGGTACTACAGGTGCAACTGGCGAAGGTTCTACGGGGTCAGGAGCAGACGGGACCACTCAAAAAGGAAATACATCTGTAAAAACAGATTCGACTGCAACAACTCCAAGACGATAATAAATGTCGGGAAAAATAATAAACCTGTAATGCTATCATTACAGGTTTTTATTTTTATTAGAATATCATGTTTATTAGTAGTATACTTGGTTTCGAACAGAAACGACTTTTCTCTGTAGAGATATAAATTCAAAAAGCCTGTAACGAATTACAGGCCTTCCTTTTTTAAGAGAAAAAAGTATCTGAAACCAAGTTTAACGAGATTCCAAATAAGTTTTAAAATTCATGATGTCATCATTTACCAGTTTCTCAAAATACGGATTGAGAAGTTTTGCGGCACTTTCGCCGGCAATTCCCAAGGGAGCATGATAAGAAATGGTAACAATGATTTCCGTGCCTTTTCCGCTTGGTCTAAAAACAACTTTTCCGGCATTTTTAATTGAGGCGTCAGGAAGCGAACTCCAACTGATCAGCCTTTCTTTTTCATCTTTCAAAATTTCAGCTTTCCAGGTAATTTTTCCAATTCCGCCAGGGCCTTTAGCCGTCCATTGCGAAGTGGTATAACTAATTGGTTTTACAGATTCAAGGTGGTTCATGAATTTTGGCAGATTTTCAAAGTCACGCCAAAAAGAGTATACTTCGCTGATAGGTTTATCGATAACACTGTTTATCCTGATATTTACATTTGAGGATTTATCATTTTTAAGATGATCTACAGCGTCATAAACGGGACAATATCCAGAAACTCCTCTTAGAAGCATTGCTGTGCCAGAACCTATCTTGGCAATACTTTTATCATTTTGAGATAATCCTTTATATAATAGATAACCGCCGCTCGTGATCATAAGGATTCTTTCTAGTGCTGAAACATTTGTTTTAATTTTAGAAGTTCCTTTACTGGAAGCTTCTGGCAGAGATGTGGTTGTTTTCATAATATTTTTTTTAGTTATTAAATTATACCTGATAAAGTGTACCTCCAGAGTGTCAATCCTGAAGAAATAGTAAAAAACAGTAAATTATCAGCATGATTCAGCAAGATCTAAAACAAGGAAGTACACTGTTTTATCAGATATTTAAGTAAATAGTGTGTAAAAATGAGATTAGTAATCACCATTACTGGCTTTTTTATAAAAGTTTATTGATTCACGTTCGCGTAAAGAAGCCACATGTACCGGCTTTAATCGGCCTTTTTCCTTATCGCTTATTTTCATTTGTTTTTCCATAGTATTGGCAATAACAACATCCGAAATAATATTATTGATCACGCTCTGAAGTTTATTTTTAAATCCGGGCTGCACCACATTTATTCCTTTTTCTAAAGCTTCATAACCTTCTCTGGCAATTTTTTCAGGATTTGTTAATTTTTTCTCTTTATAGGTCACGGTATTTTCAGCTTTTGCTTTATGAAAGAAATCCGTATCAGTTGCATCAGGCTGAAGCGCTGTTATTGTAATACTGGTATCTTTTACTTCATTCGATATTGCTTCGGCAAAAGATAAAATAAAGGCTTTGGTAGCCGCATAAACCGCCATATACGGAGAAGGTGCTTTTGATACTGAAGAAGCAACAAACAAAATTTTTCCTTTCCCGTTTTTAAGCATAGGTTTGAGATAAAATTTAGTTAAACTCAAAACCGAATTAATATTAAGATCTACAAGGCTTATTTCACGGTCAAGATCAGTTTCATTAAATTTGCCCCATTCGCCTTGTCCGGCGTTATTAATTAAAATATCAACAAAAATCCGACGCTCTTTTGTGATTTTATATATTTCGCGTGCAGCATCTCTTTCAAACAAATCAATAGCAATTTCTGTTATTTCAATATTATTTGAAATTTTCTTCATTTCAAGTGCTGTCTTTTTCAAATTTTCCCTGTTGCGCGCAATCAGTATAAGATTATAATTTTTTTCAGCAAATATTTTGGCAAATTCATAGCCTATTCCGCTTGTGGCGCCGGTAATAAGTACATTTTTATTTTTCATATCCATTGTATTAGAACTTTTAAAAACTCTATAAAACCGCTCTTGGAAGGGGTTTTATAGAGTTATAAAGATGGGCTATAAAGTGTTTTATTTAAGATCACTTTTTAGCAGGGCTTTTTTTGACTGCCGATTTACTTCCATCTTTTTCTGATTTTTGATCCGTACTTTTTGAACTTGTTTTTTTATCATTGCCACCATTTTTGGCAGCATGTGATGTAGAATCTTTTGTGCTCATAATAAGAAGTTTTTTAAAATTAATACAGTCAAATTTATATGGATCAAATGTCTAAATCTTATACAATTGTAATTCATAATTATATAATTATCAGGATTTTATGGGTGTATAGTTGCAGTTTTACTGGCTGGCTTTTTTCAGCGATTCAGCCATTGCCTGCGCATCCTTGTCGTAATTTGTTTTATAATATTTGAGGATTTGAGCTTTGGTTTTTTTCGCGTTTTTGGCGTGGCCTTCCCAAATGACGCCCAGCGATGTATAGGCAGGAACTGTAACACCTATACTACAGAAAAAATTAGCAATGTTTCCCGTAATATGCTCTACGCCATCTGAATCTCCGGTAACAATTACGCCGCCAATTTTGCCGTCAAGCGGGGAATCTTTGCCCTCAAGGATAATATCATAAACTTCATCAAGTCGTTCTATGCAGCGCTGCAATTCAGATGAATGACTGTTCCACCAAATAGGTGTTGCAAATAATATTATTTTGGCTTCAATTATTTTATTATAAATAGCAGGCCAGTCATCTTTGACATCCATATGTGTGTAGGTTCCCGGAACAATAGTGTGATTAGCCAGCCTGATTACCTCAAAGTCAATATTTTGTTCGGCAAGATATTTGCCCAGAAATTCTACAAGGATTTCAGTATTCGAAAGGCCTTTATTTTTTAAGGTTCCTAAAAGTATAATAGCTTTCATAATTGTTGTTATTTGATATGAATTTTACTTAAATCATTTTGGGCAGGACCATTGATAACGGTTCCATCAACAGTAAAACGGGAGCCGTGACACGGGCAATCAAATGATTTTTCATCATTATTCCAATGTACGATACAGCCCAAATGCGGACATACGGCAGAGAAAGCCTTTAGCGAATTGTCGTAATCACGATAAACAGCAATTTTTTTAAGTCCTGACGAAAGTACAGATCCTTCTCCAACAGGTAAATCAGCCGTATTTTTTAAGTCAGATCCACTAATCCAATCCAAATATTGAGAAGCCATATTAGTGGTTTCCTTAACAAAATCTGCAGCTGTACTCAGAGATATTCTGGAAGGACTGTATAAATCTTCCCATTTGTTTTTAATGCCCGTAATACTATCACAAATAATCATGGCGCCAATTGTAGTGTGCGTCATACCATTTCCTGAGTCTCCTGTAATGATATAAATGTTGTCATCGCCGGGATTTTTCCCCATAAATCCCAAAGAATCTACAGGTTCCATCACCTGACCAGACCATCTGTATGTTAAATCATCTTCTAACATTGGAAAATAATTTCGTGTCCAGGCTTCAAGACGGTCATATCGTGATGCTTCCGGAATTCCTTCCTCATCGGCCTGACCGGTTTTATGATCTTCACCACCAGAAATAAGCAAATCATATTTTTCGTCATAACTTTCCACACGAACATAATGATAGGGCTGAGAAACCCATTTCGATTCCTGATCTCCCGTATCCCACCAGAGCGAATAGGGAAGCAGTCCTTTGGGAATTTTTCCGCCAATTACATAAGTTCTGTACGCATGCTGTTTGGTATGCATCGTTACTATATCATTAACCGGAGTATTAGTTGCCACAACAATATATTCTGCCGAAAAAGTATAACCATTTACTTTTGCTCCTTTTTTGGTAATATTTTCTGCATGCGCTTCAGTATAAATAATTCCACCCAGAGAAGTAACAGCCTGGGCAAGACCTTTTAAATAATGCAGAATATGAAACTGTGCCTGATTGCTAAAAGCCAGACATCGTTGGTTTTCAGCATTTGCCAGGGCAGGAGTTCCTTTTAAAATTGCAGTTCTTAATCCCGCTTTTTGTGTGGCCTGAAGTTCTTTGTCCAGATTTTCTTCTTTATCAGTTGGGTGACTAAATAAATATCCGTTGACTCTTTTAAAGGAACAATCAATATTTAAATCAGTTACTGTTTTCTCAATTTCATCAATTGCTGCGCTATGACTTTCGGCCGCCAATCTTGCGGCTTCTTCACCAAATTTACTTTCAAGGTAATAGTAGCGATCATCAAGAGCGCACGTTAAATGTGCCGTTGTACGCCCGCTTTCACTGCTGCCAATAAAACCATCTTCTACGATTATTACTTTTTTACCGGCCTTAAGCAATTTATAGGCTGTGGTAAGACCCGCTATTCCGCCACCAATAATAAGTACTTCTGTTTGTATATCCTGATCTGGTTTATTGTATGAGATAATAGATGTAGTATCTATCCAAAAAGAAACATTATCGCCAGATGTAATACTGGCACTTTTTAATTTATCGTTTGATTTATTCATGATCTTATATTTTAAGAAGTTTAGTGAAAACAAATTATTTGGATGAACTTTTTCTAAAGCGTTACATATCAAAACTAAAAAGTAATATGATAGAATTTTTACAATTTTAATTTTGAAATTTATAGGATTGCCAGTTGTGTTTTATATGTAAGATTTATAACAAATAATGTAAGTGTAAGTCCTTTAATTGTAATTAATTAGGTTTTTATTAATTGAAAAAATCTAATATATGAAAGCAGCAGTTATCCATGGACCAGGATCTGTACAATATGATACAGTAGATGATCCCAAATTAAAAGAGAAAGATGATATAATTTTAAAAGTTACTTCCACAGCAATTTGTGGATCTGATCTCCATATTTATTCTGGCGGATTACCTCAGCCAAGGCCTATGGTTCTTGGGCATGAGTTTATGGGCATTGTCGAAGAAACAGGATCAGCGGTAACACACCTTAAAAGAGGTGATCGTGTTGTAGTCCCTTTTCCTATTGCTTGCGGAAATTGTTTTTTCTGTAATCATGATGTTCCGGGAAATTGCGAACATAGTAATCCCGAACATTACGGACCTGAAGGCGGAATACTCACCGAAAAAGGCGGAGCGCTTTTTGGTTACACAGATCTTTATGGAGGATACGATGGAGGGCAAGCGCAATATGTTCGGGTACCATATGCTAATTACGGACCAAGAATAGTTCCCGAAGATTTATCAGATGAACAGGTTCTTTTCCTGACCGATATTTTTCCAACCGGATATACAGGTGTCGATTGGGGAGAAGTAAAAGGCGGTGAGACCGTTGCTATTTTTGGTTCAGGTCCCGTTGGTTTAATGGCGGCCAAAAGTGCCTGGCTTCGTGGTGCTGATCAGGTTATTATTGTAGACACTTTGCAATATCGATTAGACAAAGCCAAAGCAACAACAGGAGCCACAACCATACTTTGGGAAGATGGTGCAAAAGATGTTGTAGAACAAATTAGGGCTCTTACACAAGGTCGGGGAGCAGATGTTTGTATCGATGCGGTAGGCTTTGAACCCGATCGAAGTTTTGCTGATCGCGTAAAAGCAACAGTAAATTTTGAAAAAGGATCAATAAAAGTATTAGAAGCCTGTATGAGTGCTGTGAGACGAAGCGGAATTGTTTCGGTATTGGGTGTTTATCCTGTTAATTATGATAATTTTCCTTTGGGTCAGTTTTTTGATAAAGGAATCATTTTAAAGGGAGGACAAGCACCTGCGCACAAGCATATAGATAAACTTTTAGAATATGTAATTCAGGGAAAAGTAAAACTTGATGATATTATTTCACACAGACTGCCCTTGTCTGAAATTTCACATGCTTATGATATTTTTAAAAAGAGGGAAGATAATTGTGTGAAGGTGGTACTGGATCCCTGGCAATAATTTTTGTTTAATAATAAAATCCTAAATGAGGCTATCTTATTTAGGATTTTATTAAACAATAGAAAGTTATCAAATGTAAATTTTTTGAATTGAAAAAATAATTATGAATCAAGTAAGAAATCTTATTGTCATAGGTGCGTCTGCAGGAGGTATCAGGGCAATTGTAAAAGTAATTGAAGGATTGCCGCAAGCAATTGATGCTGCTGTAATGATCGTACTTCATGTGTCAAGAAAATCCAGCGCTTATAATATTGTTGAGATATTTCAAAGAAGTACCCCAATAAAATGTGTTGTTGCCATGGATAAAATGAAAATAGAAGCAGGCAAAATTTATCTGGCTCCTCCCGAAAATCATTTATTAATAAGCGAGGGAATTATGCGTCTCAATCAAGGTCCGGAAGAGAATAAACATCGTCCTTCCATTGATGTTCTTTTTCGTTCCGCAGCCGTTCATTTTGGAAACAAGGTGATTGGTGTTATTCTTACCGGTATGCTCGCCGATGGAACATCTGGAATGTATGCCATAAAAACTTGTGGCGGACGCTGCATGGTACAAAGTCCATCTGAGGCTGAATATCCGGACATGCCATTTAATGTTTTGCGTAAAATAGAAGTAGACCACGTAGCAGATCTGGAGCAAATTCCAAATATCATACAAGACCTTTTGCGTCAACCTCTTCCTCCACAGATTGCTATTCCTAACGAATTGAAACTAGAAGCTGATATAACCGAAAAAATGATGAGCGATATAAATCAACTTAAAAAAATTGCTGTGCAAAGTGATTTTGTATGTCCGGATTGTGGCGGTGGATTATGGAAAGTAAAAAATGATCCCGCAGATAGATATCGATGTTATACAGGACATGTCTATACAGAAAAATTATTGCAGGATATTCAGGATTTAAAGATTGAAGAATCTATTTGGGTTTCTATCAGAATGTTGGAAGAAAAGCGAAATATGTTACAATTACTGGCATCACGAAAAAGTAGAAGTAAAGATGATTCAACTATTTTTTCTCTCAATAAACGAATTGAGGATTTTGGTGAACATATACTGCGCTTAAAGAATCTGGTTATAAAATTATTTGATAGTACAGATGATAATCAAAGCGCATAATTTCCAGTTCTTATTGATTAATTCTGAAAAGTGTTTTTTTGTTTATGTAACATGCTGATAATAATGTAATTATTGCTGTGAAATAGTATAAGTTTGTTGCTTTTGATTGCGGTAAATTTGATAATTATCATTAAATAAAATATTATGAATGTATTAAATCACAATAATAATGTTTCGCAGAGTGCAAGAGCATCAGCTAGAAAAACGGAATCAAAACCCACTTCATCCAGAACTAACGAGAAATCGACAATTGAAATCAAAAAACCACTTTTGAAAAAATAATTAATTATAAAAATTTAAAATCATGACAACAGGAACCCATGAAAGTTACGGTTTTGAAAATCGTAATTCTACCCGAAAAGAAGATCAGATAAATTCTGAAACTATGGAGAATAAAGATCCGGCGATTAACCAACATGAAAATAGCGGTTCTGATACCGAAGAAGAGTATGATATTCGACATAAAAGAGATGAAAGTTATGCTGAACAAAGCGCTTCAGATGAAGATTTTGATCAAAAAGACACATCTGATCTGTAAGATTACAAATCAATTTTTAACTTTAAAATTTAAATAGTATGCCAGGTAAAAGTCCGGGTCCCCAAATAAAAGATAAGGACCAATATGAAGCATTGCGCGATAAAGGCTATAGCAAACAAAAATCTGCGCGAATATCAAATAGTCAGGGAGCTGAAAAAAGAGGCGGAGAAAGCTCTGATTATAAGGAAAGAAGTAAAAAAGATCTCTATGCCGAAGCAAAAAAAGCAGACATTAAAGGAAGATCCAGGATGAATAAAAAAGAATTAATGCACGCACTACGCAACAATTAAGATTCTAGAATTATTAGAATAAAAAATCGGAATAAAATTAATTTTATTCCGATTTTTTTATTGCTTTAAACGGGGTTCTATTTAATTTTTTGATTCTCTAGAAAATAGAGATAAAATTTTGCCTAAAGATAAATTTATAAGAAAATTGATAAAATATTAGAATTTGATGTTTAATCTATTTGTGTTCCCTCAGCAATAAGACGGAATAGTGGTTCGTATTTTTTTATCTCAGGTTCCAGATTTTTCTTTATCTCAACAGGTCCTATACTTCCTTGCAGGCAATACAGTTTTTGTTTTTGAGTAAACATAAACTGCAGCATTCTTATTTTTGTCTTGTCCTGATTCACAGTTTCTTCAACCTCAACCATGATTGCTGGATTTTCATCGATTTTTAATATTTCTGTCCGAATAAGTTTAGTTTGGGGCGGAATCATCTCTGTAATTGACTTTGCATTCAAAATAAAGTTTTCCTCAGGAAGATCATAAATTACCAGCAGCATTTTCTCGTTGCCATTTCCAAAATGACTTGTAAACTGCTGAACCGTTTCGGGCATTTCTGCTTCTTCCGCCAGCCAGCTTTTGGGCACAGGAATCTTTACGGTTTCCTGCTCTGCCTTAGGATTTCCTTTTGTTGTGTAAGTCTCTACATGGCCATCAGTAATTTCCTGATGCGGAGCATCCTGGTAGGCAAAGGAGATAATTCCTTTTGCTAACAATGTATCCCCACGAAAATGAGATCTTTCTTTGACTTTTTCCAGAAAATCCCGTGCATACTTTTCCTCTTCAATGGGGTTTTTGAATTGTTCTTTTAAAAGAAAATTAATCCGGTTTTCGATCACATTAAAATCTGAATCACTTAGTTCATCTTTCAAAAAATTTTCTATATTTCGTTGTGCCCGTTCAAATAAAACGGTTTTTTTTGCTACAGCCGTCACATCAGGTTTTAGTTTGGGAAATTGTAAGGCTACCATTTCAAGAGCAGTGCTTTGGCCTTTAAGAAATGCATAAGTTTCAATAGCAAATTTTACCTTTGGTGTATAATTTTGTACTTGCGAATAGGTAAGCGCAGGAATAGTTATGCAATAAATAAACAATATAAACTTTCTCATTTGTATTTAAAATAATAGATATCAACTCTTTGACTATGTTTTTCAAATGCGAGAAATTAGGAAAATGTCTGTTTTTATAAACTTAGCCCAATTTTATATAATTCCATAAATTCCAGCTTTCGTCTAAAAAATAAAAATTCAGTAAACCGGAAAGTATATTAAGCTGGAGAATTTTTAGTACTGGTTTCTTTTGGGTTTCTTTCATTGCTCTTGTTTGGAGCTTCATCCCAGTCTCCCCAATCACCCTTATACTTGGTAGTGTATATTAGTTCGCAACCATTCTCACCATATACTGAAACATGATAAGGGCATTTTTTAAGCTGGCCGTGAGAGGTATTGTTTGAATTTTTCATGACTAATGTTTTTAGGGGTTCTGTGGGCTAAATTAAATTCTGTTTAGAAATTAATTTTATATAAAAAATCTAATTTGTTACGATATCTACATGTTTAGATCTATGCTAAAACATTACTCTTTTTAAATTTGTTTTTATGACAATTGCATTTTTTGCCGCAGATTATTTCCTTTTCTGTGTGGCAATTTATTAAAGAGTTGTATTTGATTTTGAACTTGTTAGTAAACCGGCACTGATTTCAAATAAGCCCAGTATCAAATGAGGGAGATAAACCCGATCTGAAAAACCAAATATCCATGGAGAAGCAGCAAGAAAAATTCCGGAAAGTATATCCAGAAATAAATGAATTTTCATTGGAATTATTTTAAAAAGACCTAATTCATAATGGGTTATTATGCTGTAAAAAAGCAATCCGGCACCCAGTATAAAAAAGAGGAGACCTTCAGGCCCTTTAGGATCCAGTTTTAAAATAAAAGGCGCAAATAACAGAAAGATTCCCACAATATAGTCAAGATACGCATGTGTTTTTGTCGTGATTAATTTCATGATTTTGTATTTTAATGAATTGGGGTTCAAATTTTCTTTTTTGAAATTTTTAGTTGAAGAAGAAATAGACTCATCTACGATTAAACGAGTGTATTTCTTATCAAATTTTTAAGTTCATTGAAAGTATTTGGTTTAATAAGATAATCTGTAGCTCCGGACACTTTACCATGATTTTTAGAAATTATACCGGAGGTCGACAATAAAATCACCGGAATATCCTTTGTGGCTTCCCTTTTTTTTATTTCTGTCAATAATTCAGGACCAGACATCAGAGGCATATTAACGTCCATAAAAATAAGATCTGGCTTTATCTCTTTATTGGTTAATAGCCTTAACGCGTCCAGCGGATTAGTTACTGCGGTATAATGTGCATGTGAGACAGCTTTTAAGGCTTGCTCAAAAAATTCACAATCATCATAATCATCATCAATTTGTAAAATATTTTTATACTTCATAAGATTTCATTTTAGCAAGGTTGAAAAATTTGTTTATGGTCCGTGGTAATATTGATTCACTTTTAATCTTATTTTTTTTTTAAAATTAACAACAATGGTCTAGAGGTTTAAAAAATGTTATTCAGCGATGAAATAAGTATTTAATCGATTAAAATTTAAAATTTTAAATAGTATTGTAGTTTTTTTCTTTCTATTTAGTGTTTTTCAAAAATATAATGAGTGCAGCAAGTGATTTTACATAATTTTTCATTTTCCTTATATAATTTCCATATTACGATAAGAAATAAAGATTATTAAAATATAATATTTATGCTTAAATATGTAAGAATCAATATGTTATTTGTTTTAAGTTTGAAAAGTAACAAAATCAGAAAACTTATGAAAGTCACCACCAAAAGATTGAAAGCCACAAGCCCATTATCGACGGATTATAGTTTGCATAAATTATTTATGAACCAATTAAGAGAAATGATTTGGTCTAAGAGATTATTTAGTAAAACAATTCCAAAATTGATCCACAATATATCTTCACCAAATTTAATTTTTATTATGAATGATCATGCTGCGGTTACAAGAAATCAGATTATAAGACTTCAAAAGGCTTTAGAACTTAATGATGTAAAAGGTAAGGGTAAAAAATGTGTTGTCATTCAAGCCCTTATAAACAAAAGTAAAAGCACCTTGGAATACACTGAACAGGGCCCTGTACGAGATGCGGCTATTGTTGCCAATGTTCAAAAAATTGAACACTATTCCATCGCGGCTATTACAACACTTATTGAATTTGGCAAAGTATTGCGTAAAGATGCTATTGTTGATTTACTCAGTAAAATACTTATTGAGGAAAAACAAACGGATATCGTATTATCTGAGGCTGCTTATAATACTATAAATTTTGATGCAGCGATTGATGAAAATAAATTTTTAGCCTCTCATTATTATAGGAGAAAAACTCATTAAATCTAAATGGATATAATTATTTTGAATCTTGTTTTTAAGTAAAAATAAATTATTTCAAATACTTTAAAGCTTAATAAATAATTGATACATAAAAACAGTAGTTGTAGCTGATGAACTAAGGCTGTTTTTTAAAAGTCAGGGTATCGGTCTTTTTTACATGTAGATTTTCTTTCTTTTCTCTTGTGTAATTTTCATCATCACAATTTCCACAATTAATACTTATAAAAGAGGAGAAGAGAAGAAATAAAACTACAGTTGGTTTAGATTTATACATAAGAAATAGTTTATAATTAATAGGATTGAAACAAAAATAAATGTGACAAAAACCTTGTTTTTATATAGTTTTCCAAAATTGTTATATAATTCCCATGTCGTCTTTATGCGTTGTATTTGTTGTAAAAATTATAGTGTACATAACAATTGCCGATGGTACAAAATTGTTTTCTATAGTATTTTTGATTGTATAAAATCATCAACAACCCGTTGCGCAGATACCGCCACATCTCCTGCTATTAAGTTCGTTTCAAGTAAATAGCTATCAACAAAATCATTGACGGTTTTTTCTATGTCATCTATTTTTTTGAGTTCATCCTGGTCATTAAAAATAGCATATGTACTTTCGAGGTGAGCCCTTAAACCTATTTCAAATTGTTTTATAATGTCCTCCATTTTTTGAAATTATTATAGTAGAAATATTTTTTTGAATGAGTATTTGATTTCAAAAATCTCACAACAATTTGTGTTTTTTATTTAAAAAAGATGCTTTGCGCCTTTGTAAGTGCTGCGGCTATATCAATGCCTTTTTGCAGGGTACCTTTAAAAAGATCACCTTCACTTTTAATACGCTCAATTGAATTCCGGATAGTAAAATCTTTCATAGTGAGCCCTTTTTTGACTTCATCCCAATGTAGTGGCATAGATACCGTTGCGCCTGGCTTTGGCCGAAGTGAATAAGGACTTGCAATTGTTGCGCCGGGACGATTTTGAAGAAAATCCAGATACATTTTTCCTTTCCTGTTTTTGATCTGGCGTTCCATAGAAGTATATTCAGGCAGCTGTTCATGAATAATTGATACAATAAGTTTTGCGAACATCTGCGACTGGTCATACGAGTATTTTGCACCAAGAGGTATATAAATATGAATTCCTGTAGATCCTGATGTTTTAACAAAACCAGGGATCTCAATAGCATCGAGTACTTTTTTTACTTCCTTTGCGGCTTCTATAACCTGATCAAAGGTATTTTTATCAGGGTCAAGATCAATCACACAATAATCAGGATTATCGGGATGCTGAATCCGGCTGAACCACGGATTCATTTCTATGCAGCCCAGTGAAGCCATATACAAAAGTGTAGCTTCGTCTCCGCCCACAAGAAATTCCTTATCCTCGCCATCACTTGTTGTATAAGGAAATGTTTTTGCCCAATCAGGAGCTTTTCCCTTTACATCTTTCTGATAAAAACCAGGTCCGTGTATGCCGCCCGGAAAACGATTAAGAGATAAGGGACGATCTTTAAGATAAGGTAAAATATATTCAGCAACCTGATAGTAATAGTTGAACATATCACGTTTGGTATAACCGTCTTCCGGCCAGTATAGTTTGCTTAAATTATTGAACTTTAAGCTGTGTCCTTTTATCTTTTTTACCTGAGATTCTTCGGTAGGATTCAGCAGGGTTTTTCGGTCTGTATTTTTAGGGGCAGTAACCAGGTTGGGTTTATCTCCTGTATTTTTCTCAAGATCTGATATAATTTCTGTGGTTGTGACCGCAGTTTCACGCACTACTTCAATAGCTTTTTTGTCTGAGCGCATTCCCTCAAACGAAGGATGTCGAAAAACACCATCGCTGGTCACTTCTGCAAAACTAACTTCACAAACCAGTTCAGGTTTTAGCCATGTTGCTACTGCATTTGGCGGATTAGGACGGAATCGTGAAGGTTTATTAATATCAGGTTCATTAGCAAAAGGAATTTTTTCTGTAATTAGTGGAGCAAATTGAAGCATCATTTCCTTTTGAAGTTTATCACTAAACCCAGTGCCAACTTTGCCAACATACTGAAATTTGCCGTTCTCAAAAACACCGAGTAATAAAGAACTGAATTGTTTAGACGAGCCGTCATTTTTTGTAAAACCGCCAATTACTACTTCCTGACGCAAATTTGCCTTGACTTTTAGCCATTCTTTATTTCGGCTGTCAGGGCTATAAGCAGAAGTGGCTCTTTTAGCCATTATTCCTTCAAGGCCCATTTTTTTTGCAGCGGCAAAAAAGTCAAGTCCATTGCCGGTAAAAGCCAGGCTCAGACGAATACGATCATCGCCCACAGGAAGTATTTCTTTTAGAATGGATTGTCTTTCAACAAGAGTGAGCGACATAATATCGATGCCATTATACCAAAGAAGGTCAAAAACATAATAAATCAGATTGCCATCGGCTTCACTTCTCCAGTTTTGAAGGGCACTGAAATTGGCTTTGCCATCTTTGCCAATAACAACAATTTCACCGTCAAGAACCGCACTAATGGGCCACTTTTCCATGACAGCTGTAATAGGATAATATTTTTCTGAAAAAGATTTATTATTGCGCGATGAAATAGAAACAGAACCCTTGTCTATATAAGAAACAGCCCGATAGCCATCCCATTTTACTTCATAGATCCAATCGGGATCATCAAATGGGGCATTGACCAATGTAGCAAGCATCGGCTTTATGCCAGAAGGAATTTTAGCCGATACACCCTTTTTTAACAATACATCTGTTTTTTTCGAAATAGTTCTCTTTGGTTCATTTTTTGTTTTCATCATCTTTTATCATTTTATATCAACAGGATATCCTATCTGCGCTATTGAGATTGTGGTTTTATTTCTTCTCATTTTTAAAAAATTCACGTGCGCGCTTGAGTCCGGTTGCAATTGCAATACCTTCTTCCGTACCTTCCTTTAGTAGTGCATTGGCAATTTCTACAGCCTTGTCCCGAAGTTTTACGGGCTGATTTTTATAAGATGGAGGGTAATCCCCATTATACCACGGCATAATATTTATCTTTTACGTTATTGTATATCCAGTGCCTTTTCAATTTCTGAAACAGAATTGGTACCTGTTCTTTCAATTGCTTTTTGAAGTTCCTCTTTGGTAACTCCAAATTTATCAGTCCAGTATCTGACCTCATGTGGTTCATTCATATTAATTCTTGATCTGTCCTGCATTCCTTTTTTGTTTAAATCGTCGCTCATGATTAATAAATTATAGTAAGTAAATTTTTTTTAAGGATTAACTATTTGTTGCCGCACTTCCGCTGCTTCCTGCACCGCCGGAGTTATCGTTACTGCCTCGCTCAAATTTATCAGGGCTATAGCGGTTAGGGTCTGTGCCGGTATCATCACGTTCATCATCCCAGTCACCGGTATTTGCATTTTCGCGTGAGTCTTTATCAGATGCGTCGGTATGCTGACTGTGAAAATGATGTTTTTGTTTGTTGTCTACGTTTTCTAAATTTTCCATTTGCTTAGTTATTAGAGGATTAAAGCTTAAAATTAATTTAATACATCATGTTTTTTTTATAAAAAAACTTCAATTTGTTATTGAATTTACATCTGTAATGAAACTCTAAATAATTGTTTAATAAATGAAAATGTGAACTTTAACTACAACTTAAATTATATAAGCATGGCGTAAGATACTCTGATACTAAAGGTCTCTTTACCAGCCTATACCTGAAGGACGTGGTGTAGATGACGGAGCTGATGAGAGAATGAAACAATAAAAAAGAAAAGTAAAAACAATAAATATTACTAATTTGTTGATTATATGTGGTTTATGTTTATAATGTTGTAAGTTTTGAAATAAATTCTGTAAGATAACCTTACCTGAGCTGCTTAATTTTCCAAATATTAATTTTAAATAAATTTATTATGATATCAGAAAATCAAAACACAGAAGGTGCTACGGCAAAAGCTATTGAGGAACAAACTTCAAAACTGCCGTCAGATTTATTTTTGTATGCCTCATTGGCTGCAATGGGAACATCACTTACCCTAAAATGTTTGGGTAAAAGCCACAATGCATTATTTGTAGGGCAATGGGCTGCTCCTTTTTTACTGCTTGGAATTTATAACAAACTTGTAAAATTGGAAGGTCATGATGCTGAAGATAGAAACGTAAATGAATAAATTATGGAAAAGCAAAAAAAAGTAAATTCCGATAATGAGGAATTTAAAGATACGGATCAGGGTTTTAATGCAAGAAATCAATATAGCGGATCTGGAGATTTCAGCCCTGATGAACAGGAAAAACCGAACGAAAATGATCAGGAGACTTTGAAATCATCATTAAATACAAATGATGAACCTGAATCTCCAACAGATTTACAGCAGGACGAATCAGGAACCCTGAAATCAAATAATTAATAATATGCTGTAAAGCATTAAAAAAATATAAGCTGCCATTGAGCAGCTTATATTTTTCTGTTTTTATAAGGAAAGAAAAACCTGTAATCACCATTTGATACAGTTTTTTTTATTTAAAGTCTGGCAATACTTTCTATTATGAGCTCTGCTGTTTTATCAATTGCCTGCAAAACAATTTCTTCTGGTGTGCCTTTAAAGACTTCACGGTGACTTATTTTATCATCTGGCGTTATGATATGAAAAAACATTGTACCTACTGGTTTTTCTTTAGTTTCACTGCCACCGGGAGTTGTAAGCCCGGTAATACCAACAGCTATTTTTGAATTGAATATTTTTAAGGTTTGCTGTGCCAGTATTTTGGTTACATCTGCAGATTCCGGAGTGCATTTTTCAATTATACTGTGAGGAACATTTAAAATCTGCTCCTTTACAAATACTTCATAACAAACAATTCCGCCACGCAAAATAGCTCCTGATTTTTCGGTCATAGAAAATTCAGCAGCCATTCTTCCTGCGCTTGCGCTTTCTGCAAAAGCAATATTCCATCCTTTGGCAGCAATGGTATTACTGCATTTTATAACAATATTTGAAGGCATAAAATAAACTTTAGTTAAATTATTAATGTACAAACTAAGACGCACTTTTTACAGCAACATTATTACGCTGATAATGACACTCCAATATCGATTTCATTGAATTGGCATGATAAACAGCATTTACAAATTCATTCCACGTCTTTTCAGGAATAAGTGTCCTTAAAGATTGCTCGACTTTAAGTACTTCCGGAGCATTTTCTTTAATTAAGGCATCCCATTCTTCGTGAAAAGTAAGAATGTCATCCGGATAAACGGTTTTTCTTTCGGTGCCTTCATCAATAACATAAAAGGGTTTTTCGACATTCAGATAACCGTAATCATCTGTCAGTTCTTCGCCCGGCTGAATATCTCTTATGGCAATTTCAAAATCGTACGGCGTACTAAAACAGCTTGGCCTAAAGCTATGATTGACAAATTTGCCATTATCCCAGCACAAAACCATTTCGCCATTTTTATTGGTGAAAGAGTAGGTGTCCAGGTATTTTTTTATATACGGTTTTAGATTAGCTGTTTTCTCTCTGCTAAAAACCTGATCCAGATCGTCCTGAACCCAGGTTATTGTTCCTCTCGGAATTAGTTTTGTGGCCACAACGCCATATCCTTTTTCTTTGCTTATAAAGCGTACTTCTGTATCGGGATGTATCATATTATACTAATTTTAAACATTCACGTTCGTAAACTTCTTTTCGGAGTCCGCTGCTTGAGAAACGATGGTTGCGCTTGTTATAAAGGAGTTTTATACCCATTTTTTCGCAGTACTCGCGTCCTGTAAAATTTTTATCTTTGTATTCTTCGCCCAGGATTCGAACATCAATAGCAAATGACTGAAGGATATCCTGAAGGTCCTGCTCTGTGGCATACGGAATAATTTCATCTACAAATTTGCAGGCTTTGAGTTGTATATATCTTTCTACGACAGATTGTGTGGGTTTGTTTTTCTCAGGTCTGTCAATTGTGGGGTCAGTCTGAAGGCCTACAATTAAATAGTCACAATGTAATTTTGCTTCTTCAAGCATTTTTACATGACCGGCATGCAATAAATCAAATGCACTAAATGTAATTCCGGTTATTGTTTTCGTTAATTCCATTTTATATTTTTTTTGATTAAACATTATTTAAAAAAATCAACAAATTGATTGAAAAAGTTCTTTTTCTTAAAATTGAGCTGTGCTTTCAGCAAAGCATCTATATATGGCTGGTGTGGAATCCGGTTGCTGTTTTCGTCCAGGTCCCAGATGCCGCATTCACAATATTTGGTAAGATCATCCCAATCTGGCCGGTCTGTTACGGGATAAATGCAGATCCCTTTTAAATCGACACCATTTTTTTGGGCCAATAAACATTCAGATGAAATTTCATTTAGCCATTCAACACGACCTGATCCAAAATGTCCTGTTTCTGAAACAAACAATGGTTTCTCATAACGTTTGTATGCCTGTTGCAGTAATTCTGAAAAAGGAATTCTTTTTTGGCCTGAATCCGGCCAGTCTACTGGCTGCCCATTTATTTCCCACTGGCAGTTCCAGTAATAATTAAAACCCAAAATTTCGAGAAACTCTTCAGATCCGCCAAGTTCCGGACACATTCTGCCAGCAATAATATCCATGGCCTGATATTGATTTTCATTCAGATCAAAGACTTCATTTAAAGTTTCCGGATCAGAGGAGTGTATTTTTACCAACGGTTCGACCAAAATAATGTGGCTTTCAGGATCTGTATTTTTTATTTTTTTTATACCTAAAATTGCGGCTTTGCACAAATGGTATTTAATATCCCAGCCACTATTTACCGCAAAAGGAACTGTCCCTCTCACATCTCCTGAATGCCAGGACAAAAAACTGATTTCGTTTATGGGGACAACAAATAAAGGCTGTTTTGAATGCTGTTTATAAAACAAAGTAAAAGCTTCACATAATTTTTCAAAACGACTGCAAAAATGAGGATGAGTAGGGTAAATTCCGTCTGGATATCCAAAATGAATCAAATCCCAAATTTGCTGAATCCCAAATTTTTCTGCGGCAAGCATTCGATTATGAACTTCAGAAAAGTCAAAAACTTCAGGAGATTTCTCCACTACACTCCAACAAATCCCTTCGCGCACCGTTTTAATACCAATGGAAGCCAAAGCCTGATAATCATCAGAAAAACGAATATCATGCTGTGTTTCTTTCAAAAGATTAATTCTTTCGCCAGAGCGGTTAATGTGATCTGCACATTCATAACCCCCCATAAAAAAAGTAGTGAAAGGTTCCATCTAAACAGCTGTTTTATAACTAAGTTTATTTTCTAATGTATTAAAAAGATCCAGTGCATTTTTAAAAGCCTGGTCCATATTAAAATATTTGTAATTGGCCAGTCTTCCCACAAAGTGAACATCCACAAGTTTGTCGGCTTCTTCTTTATAGCGCGCATAAATTTCCTGATTGCGGGGGTTGGGAACCGGATAGTAAGGTTCTCCCTCATCTACAGTAAATTCTTTTACAACAGTAGTCTTATCTGATTTTTGGTTTCCAAAGTGTTTGTATTCGATAATTCTGGTAAAATCAACTTCAGTTCCCGGGTAATTTACCACGGAGTTTTCCTGAAAAAATTCGGCGTCGATGGTTTCACTTACAAAGTTGATAGAACGATATTCCAATTTTTCAAGAAGACTGTGTTTGAATTCAAAAAAGCGATCTACTGGTCCTGTATAAAACAGTTTTTCGTAATTTTCATACTGATCTTTTACATCAAAATAATCTGTTTCCAGTAAAACTTCGATGTTTGGATGATCCAGCATTTTTTCAAATAATTGTGTATAACCGCCTTTGGGTAATGCCTGATAAGTATCTGAAAAATATCGGTCATCAAAATTAGTCCTAACCGGAATTCGGTCTAAAACCGAAGCATCGAGTTCTGAAGGATATTTATCCCATTGTTTTTTCGTATAATGTTTAAACATTTTTTCATACAAAAATGGTCCAACGCGGCTCAAAACAGCATCTTCACCATTTGCAGGTTTGGCAATTGGCGAGCGGTGTTCTTCGAGCCAGGTTTTCATTTCTTCTTCGTTAGAAATGGCAATGCCAAACAACTTATTTACAGTAGTAATATTTACCGGAATAGGCACTGTTTTGCCATCTACTCTGGCGATTACTTTATGTTCCCACTCATACCAGTCAGAGAATTGGTTTACATATTTCCAAACCTCTTCGTCATTGGTATGAAATAAATGCGCACCATATTTAGAAACCAATATGCCATTTTCATCCCTGTAATCATAGCAGTTTCCTGCAATATGATTGCGTTTCTCGATAATTAAAACTTTTTTTCCAATCGAGGCATACCGTTCTGCAATTACAGCACCGGAGATTCCGGCACCTATAATTAAAATGTCTATTTGTTTCATTTTGCAAATTTTTTAATGATTGATTCCATTTTATCTGCCGTTGAATTCCACGACGTTTTTTCCAGAATTTTGTTGTATTCCATTTCCATCTCCAGACGATTCTTTGAAAGCAAAGTTTCTATCGCATCACAAAATTCACCATCATTTTCGATTAAGGTTACACTGTCGCTATAATCGCGAACTACATCTGTAATTTTGGTAGAAATAATTGGTTTTCCCGCCGCCATGTATTCCAGGGTTTTGGTAGGGCTTATGTATTTTGTAGCATCATTCAGGGCAAATGGCATCATAGCGATGTCAAAAGCTTTTAAATAATTAGGAAGTTCATTATAAGATTTCATTCCTAAATAATGAATATTGTTTTCTTTGGGAAGATCAGCATCTTCAATTTTAGCCAAAGGACCAATCATAACAAAAGAAACGTCAGGCAGTTTTTTGGCACATTGGTGAAGTAAATCCAAATCAATACGTTCATCAATTACGCCATAATAACCCACAATTGGTTTTGGTAAACTGGCAATATCGGCTGCGGCAGAAATTCCGTTTAAGGCTTGTGCAAAATGGGCTTCGTCTACAGAACTAGGAAAACAGTATACATTTGAATGCAGCTGTTTTTTAGATTCATACAATGATTTTCCGCCGGTGAAAACAATATCCGCATGCGCCATAAGGTATTTTTCCTGATTGATAAGATGAACCGGAGCATCTTTAAAAAGTGAAAGTTCATCCATACAATCATAAACAATAGTTTCAAAATTAATTTGTTCCAATAAAGGAGAAAATGAAGCCGAATAAAACCAGCCAACCGGAATTGTTTTGTTTTTAATATAAGCAGGAAGAACATCTATTATAGATTCAATATCTTTTGTATACGGTTGTAAAACATGCAGTTTCTCCGTTATAACCATTAGATTTCCAGATGTAGTATCATCCTGATGATTATGAATTGGCTCCTCAATAAATAAAACTTTCATGTTAGATGCCAGTCTGCTTATGATATGCTGTGGACGCTGGTATACAAATTGCCATCTAAGGTGGCAAAACACAATCATGTCATAATATTGTAGCGCGCCGCTGTTAAGTAAATCTGTTTTTGTAATAGTTTTTTTTTGGGTATTCGTTAAATTGTTTATCATGGTATATAGTGATTAAAGTAATTTGTTTGTAATGGGTTATAGAGTTTAAGTGATTGATATTATAGCAAATGTATTTTTGACAGCGGTCATTTTCTTACAAAAAAACATGGATTGCTTATATAATTTACAGGTGTTTAGTCTATAAATTTTGTAAATAATTATATAAGCAAATAAGTATTGTATTTGTTTTTTTTAAAATGTAAAAACTAATAAAAACATTCTTGTCAAAACTTTACTTAATCGAAAGCCACATTGCTTCTGGTCATTGCAGGGCTTTCATTTTCCTAAAAAAGAATGAAACTGTTCCGACAGATAATTAAGGCAACACGACTGAATTGACAAAAACAGCACTAGAATAGTAGGCACCAGTTTTGACACCAAATCTTCGAGTACCGGAACAAACGAAAACTACCAGCGTAACGAGAAAAGGCGCTACCGGTTCTGGTGGTGCAGAAGCAACACAAAGAAAACTACTTCTGTGGGAACAGATTCAAATACAACTGCTCCTAAACGATAAAAAGTGTTTGAAAAATGTAAAAAAGTGTACTAATGTTAGTAAACTTTTTTTTTGTTTTTAATGTGAGAATTAATTATCCAGAAGTTAATTCCTGAAGTTTTAAGGCATTAAAAGCCGCGTAGCCTTTTTCGTCGTTGTCAAAGTAAACAAAGACATCTTTAGTTGCTGCCCATTTTAAGCACTGGTCAGCCCATTGCTGTAAAGTTTCATAAGGATAACTGCCCTGATATTTATTGCCCGGACCATGTAATCGAAGGTATACAAAATCTGCCGTGATTTTAAGCGGAGACATATGTCCCGCTAATTCATAAATGCAAAAAGCACAATTGTATTTTTCCAGTAAAGTAAAAACTTCTTCTTTATACCAGTCCGCATTTCTGAACTCAAATACAAATCGATACTTCTTCGGTAAAGCCTTTAAAAAATTTTCTAAAAGTTCTATGTTTGATTTCATGAATGGCGGAAGCTGAAATAAAACAGGGCCCAGTTTTTTGCCTAATAATTGTACAAGATCCATAAAAGGAGGGAGCGTTACCTCAGGATCGTGCAGTTTTTTGTTGTGGGTAATAAATTTATTGGCTTTAATGACGTAGACAAAATTATCCTGTGTGTTATTTTTCCAATTCAAAAAAGTTTCTTCTGAAGGCATACCATAAAATGTATTATTGATTTCGACGGTATTGAATTTTTCAAGATAATAAGCAAATCGGTCTTTGGCTTTTGTTCCTTCAGGATAAAATGTTCCCATCCAGTGCTTATAAGCCCAGCCCGAAGTACCAATATAAATTCTGTGATTTTTCATAATGATTTACTTAAATTCGAAATGATAATCCAATTTTTGCAAATTTATCTGAATAAGCATGCATCACGCCCGTTCCGGCTATAAAGTCTACTTGCAGATTTTTATTTACAAGAAATAATAAGGCTGCATCAGCCGTATTTTTAGCATGGTGATCAGGTTCAGCAAAACCATAAGCTTCAACAACAAGTTTAATTTTTTTGGTTAAAGAATGATCTCCTGAAATGGTATAAATATATTCCGGGTTAGACCTTTCAGGCAGCCAATGAACCCCTGCATTATAGCCCAAATGAGAAGATTTGGAAAGTTCATGCTGCACTAAAACCCGTAATTCAGGACTGTATTTGGGTTCCTGATACGCATTATCAGCTAACCATGGTATACTTGTGCGAGCTAATAATGCAATATCAGGAATTGCACCTTTATGATCTGCAATGTGGTATTTTAAACCCACAACAATGGGTTTAATTCCGTAATGGTCATTATTTTGTTCATGTTCTGTTTTTAAAGCACTTTCAACACGAAATTCAAGATTCTTTACGAGTCCGTAACGCAAAACGATTTCCGGAACTTCAAAGATTTTTTTGTGATCGTCCTGTTCAAACGTAAAGCCGGATTCTACTTGCAAATGATGCCTGGAAATAGCGTTTGGACTTTCGGTTTCGTTTGGCCTGTCTGTCTGTATTTGTTGTGCCGAAGTGCTATAAGAAATGCAAAACAAGCTCGCCGCAATCAATTTTCTTAGTAATTTCATAATAACATTTATTTTAAAACAAACCCATTTGCGTTTAATATCCCGGCAACTTTAATTACAATTTCAGAGCGGTGTTTACCATCGGTCACTTTTAAGTCTGTTTTTACCCAATAACGAACCATAATTTGTATTACAGCGCCCGCGATTCCTGATACTACTGCCGAATTAGAATAGCCTTTGTCTACAATTTCAGTATCATCTTTCATAACGCTTGCAATCAATTCGAGGGCTTTTTTATAATCAGATCCATATTCAATACCAATGGTAAAATCCTGAAGAAGATAACCGCCGCTATTGAAGTTAACCAGCGTATTTTTTATTAATAATGCATTTGGAATATAAATGTTTTTACTGTCGCTTTTTATTTGTGTATCACGAAGATTTAATGCTACTACTTTGCCTTTTACACCGTTGCTTTCGATAATATCCCCAACAGAAAATGGTCTTTTGAAAGCCAGTAAAATACCAGCCAAAAAGTTTTCGCCAATATCTTTTAAGGCAAAACCAATAATAAAGGCCGAGATTCCAGCACCGGCAAGTATACTTTGCGCAACACTGGTAAGACCAATAACACGAAACATGAAAAGAAACCCAATTACAATAAGCACTGCTTTAATAAGATTGGCAATAAAGGTGGCCAATAACGGATCGTGCATTCTGCTTTTTAATCTTCGATCTGCAAAACCATGAACACGTGAAGCTATAAACCAGGAAATTAAAACTACTAAAATCGCGAGTAATAATTTTGGCGTAATGTCAACAATACTTTGATAATATCCTTCAATGTGCTGAGCGATGTCATGCAAAAATTCTTCCATATTGTGATTTTTAATGTAAATTTTAATTTGAATGCAAAAACATCTGCACGAAGTACAGATGTTTTCAGGTAAAATGAAAATAAGTAAGATTACTGTTATTTATTCTGCCGCTACGACATTAACTGTGTTTAAAGCAACATCATTAAGAATGCAGTCAGCTTCTTTTTCCTCGGCAAGTGTTTGCGTTAATAATTTTGCAGCATCATTCTCGCCCAATGCTTTTGCAAAAGCGACTAAGGTGCCATAAGTTGCAATTTCATAATGCTCGATTTTTTGCGATGCCGAAATAATACCCGCATCTCTAACAGCGCCAGGAGTTGTTTCAAGCAAAATACTGTCGCCTTCTTTTAATAATCCGGCCATAGCTTCGCATTTTTTTCCTTCTGCTTTTTCTCCAAGTAAATCAAAAACTTTTTCAAGTCTTGCTACCTGATTTTGTGTAATTAAAAGATGTTCTATAATAGCGCTCGAAAGACCGGAAGCTGTTGCATTTGCAGACATTTTGGGCAAAGCGCCAACAAGTGCATTTTCTGCCCAGTAAATATCTTTAAGGCTATCAATAAATAAAGCTCTCAAATCTTCGGCTGCATCTGATGCAGGCTGTACAATATTACCACTAGTATTTGGTTTGCTGACTTTTGCAGCAACTTTGCTTTCTGTTGGTTTTTCCTGATTTTTCATATTTTTATATTTTGAATGTTAATTGTATAAGTTTGGTTCGCGTTCCCAAAAACGGTGCTGTGCCATAGCTTCTATAAACTCTAATGCAAACGATTCTGTACCTGCCTGGCCCGATAAAATAATTCCGGAATCGTCATTCGTTATTTTTGAAGCAAAAGGTGTATCGTTCAACAATCCTGTTGCCTCGCCATCGGCACCAATAACTTTGCAATGTTTATAAGCGTCGTTTAAAAATTCCATTACATCGTCACTTTCAGCTAAAACGCCCAATCCCAAACCATGCGGAATATAAACGGCATCAAATAAAACAGATGACGCGGTTAAGAAACTAAAATCTGCTGCAAGCGCGCCGTCCTGATCAGTTAGAACAGAACCTAAATGTGGTGCAACAATTAAACCTTTTGCATCTTCTTTTAAAAGCGCCTTTTTTATGTTTTGAACAGCGGCTTCAGAAACGCCGTCAGAAACAATAATAGCTACTTTTCGAGAAGCAATTGTAGGCGAATTGGTTGGGTTTTTTAGCATAGAAAGTGCATCAGAGTTATCAACAGAAGAATCTACTATTTGAGGTTCCTGATTTCCGTTTTCGTTTTCCGGAGATACACCATGATTAATTGGAGTTTCTAATATTGGTGGTACTGTAGCGCCAAGTCCCATCGCTACTTTTTCTGCCAGCTGTGTATCTATCTGAGATAAAAGCCCCAGCATTCTAACTCTCACCGCTGTCGTTTCTACTTTTCCAAGCTCAAAGCGCAATGCTTTTACAATATGGCTTTTTTCTACATCGGTCTGGCTGTTAAAAAATAATCTTGCCTGACCAAAATGATCTGCAAAACTTTCGCTTCTTTCCCTCACTTTGTGTGCATCGACACGTTCGTTGAAACTTGCAAATCCGCCTTCGGCAATCTTAGCCTGATAAGGACATCCGCCTCCTAAAGAATTGGGGTGATAACTTACACGTCCTTTATTAATTTCCTGACGCATATGTCCGTCACGTTGATTGTTGTGAACCGGCGCAACACTTCGGTTAATTGGAATTTCATGAAAATTCGGACTTCCTAATCTTGATAATTGTGTATCTGTATAAGAGAACAATCTTCCTTGTAAAAGCGGATCATTCGAAAAATCTATTCCCGGCACCACATGTCCCGGATGAAAAGCAATTTGCTCTGTTTCTGCAAAAAAGTTATCCGGATTTTTATCCAATACCATTCTTCCCACAATTGTTACGGGCACTAATTCCTCAGGAACAATTTTAGTTGGGTCCAGTAAATCAAATTCATATTTTTGTTCATCTTCTGCAGGAATGATTTGCACGCCTAATTCCCATTCAGGGAAATTTCCCATTTCGATGGCTTCCCATAAATCTTCACGATGAAAATCGGGATTTTTTCCTGAAATTTTCTGGGCTTCGTCCCAGGCTACGGCATGAGTTCCTAATTTAGGTTTCCAGTGAAATTTTACAAAAGTAGATTCTTCGGCTTCATTAATCAATCTAAAAGTATGAACGCCAAAACCTTCCATCATTCTGTAACTTCTTGGAATAGCGCGGTCAGACATCGCCCACATAATCATGTGCATCGATTCTGGCATTAGCGAAATAAAATCCCAAAAAGTATCGTGCGCAGATGCAGCCTGAGGCATTTCGTTATGAGGTTCCGGTTTTACGGCATGAATTAAATCAGGAAATTTTGATGCGTCCTGAATAAAAAATACAGGAATGTTGTTACCAACCAAATCATAAATTCCTTCCTGTGTGTAAAATTTCACAGCAAATCCTCGTACATCTCTGGCCAAATCTGTAGAACCTCTCGAACCCGCAACTGTAGAAAAACGTGCAAATACAGGAGTTTTTAATCCTGCTTCCTGCAAAAATCCAGCTTTTGTTAATTCGGGAATCGGGTTTGTGACTTCAAAAAAACCGTGCGCTCCTGAACCACGTGCATGTACAATTCTTTCCGGAATACGTTCGTGGTCAAAATGTGTGATTTTTTCTCTTAAGATAAAATCTTCGAGTAGGGAAGGTCCTCTTTCGCCGGCTTTTAGCGAATTATTATCGTCGTTAATGCGAACGCCTTGATCAGTAGTCAGAAACTTATTTGTTCCATCAGATTTGTTGGTCGACAAATCACGCTGTTTTTCGTCTTGAAAATTTTTCATATAGTTTTTTTCTTTTTGTTAGATTTAATTTTTTGATTTGTTTATTATTCACATTATGGGGTGTTTGTGATGTTGAGAATCGACAGAATCAAATTTAGTTCTTACAATTAATCTGAATTTATAATATTATTACCTCCAGATTGTAGAATTACCATCCTGAGAATCAATCGCTCCATTTTTATATAATTTGAAGATGTGGGCGAATTTGCATCGAAACGATGTCGCATCTCTTTGGCTGTGACAAACAAAATAATGTGCTCATGGCAATATCATACGCTTCAAGCATTTCTAATTTGTCTACCTTTTCGCGCTGCACTTCTTTAGGGTCAGTTTGCATATCGCTTGTTACCGCTCCAGGCTCAATTAGAGAAACCTTAATGCCAAGCGGATTTAATTCTTTACGCAGCGAGGTACTAAAGCCTTTTATCGCGGTTTTAGTTGCGACATAGATAGTACTTTCGGGATTGCGGCTTTCAGCGCTCATTGATCCAATATTAATAATATGTCCGGATTTTTGTTCTTTCATTCTTTTGACAGCTTCCTGAGCAAAAGCAAGATAACCCGTAATGTTGGTATCAATAATATACTTATAATCTTCATAGGTTTCCTGTGTGATTCCGGGAGCTGCTAATGCTGCGTTGTTGATAAGAATATCAATTCCCCCCAATTCAGTATCTACTATCTCAAAGATTTTATTGATGTCTTCTTTTTTGGTCACATCGGCGGGAGTGCCATAAACCTCGCGGTCCGGAAATTGCTTTTTTAGATCCGCAACAGCGTTTTTGAAATCTTCATGATCCCTTCCGAAAATTAGAACACGTCCGCCAAGAGACACTAAAACATCTGCAATTGCTTTTCCAATGCCAGTTGTTCCGCCAGTTACGACAATTCGTCTGTCCTTAATGTTTTGTCCAAAGTAATTTGTTAATTGTTCCATTATTTGATTTTTATAGGGTGATTTTATGATATTCAAAAAAATTTCCTGATGAACCGTAGCAAAACAGAATAATGAAAAGCTGCCAGAATTCAAAAACAAAACCGTCAGGCACAAAATACTTTTTCATCCATACTATAATTCCTTATGCCGAATTCTAAAAAAAATTACCATTGAATTTTTACAGAACCCTGACCTGAAACTTTATATTCATGTATATTGGCGTTGTCTGTGAAGGGTTTAAGGGTTTCTTTATCCTGCGAAATTGTCATTTGAATTTTGTTGTTTTTAAGTTTTATAATTTTCAAATTACAATTCATATCGGTATCGCCATCTAATTTTATGGTGATCGAATTTCCTCTTTTGGTTTGCCCGATAATTGGATAATCAATAAAGACCAGAAAATTGTCGTCTATTTTAATATATTGCCTTGGCACAACGCCAAAAGCCATTCCGGCGCCATATACTTCCTGCCCTACCTGACCGCTTTTTTCCCAGCCGTTGTATAAATCCTCTAATGGAATCCACAAATTAGCTTGGATTTCTCCTGTTTTAACTTCTTCCGAGAGCATTTCCTTAGGCAGCATTGTAGGATAATAATAGGCAATTCTGCCAACTGCATATTTAATGAATTCCGGAAGCAGTGTTTTTAAAGCTGGTAAAATGGCAACACCATTTGTCTGACTCATATATTCTGATAAAGCAGCATATACTTCTAACTCTTCATAAGCAGCAGTATAGGGCGCGTCATTGAGAGGAAAGATGGAAAAGAAATTGGTGTAGTTTTTACCATATCCGTATTTGCAGTCATACAGCTGTATGTTTTTAAATAATCCGGTAAGGCAGGTATAACTTAAATTCAGGTATAACTTTTTATTGGTTATTTTGTATAATTCTAATAATGCACCGGCCGCAAAGGCGGTATTGTTGGCCTGATATAAAATATTAAGCCCCAGATCTGCTAACTTTTTTGCTGCTTTTTCTGCTTCGTTTAAGTAACGTTTTTCTTTGGTTAATTTAAAAACCAGAAGCATTAAGTGCGCATAGGAGCCTGGAACATCTCTTTCTCCTCCGGCACCCGGAGCCGTTTCTTCCTTGATTATTTCCAGAGTTTGCATATTATAAAATACGGGCCATTCATATTTAAAATGATGCGCCACTTTTATAACATAATCAATTGAATCCAATAAGAGTTTTTCGGCTGTTTTCTCGCCGTGTAATGCCAGCCTTGCCAGATTCATTAACGGGTGATGCAGGTACCAGGAATCCATCACCATTTCTTTCTTTTGTTCCTCAGATTCATCCAGTTTGTCTACCATTGAAGGAAGCCAGCGATTGATGCAATTTATTTTCGGATCATAAAAAGCGGGCAGTCCTTTGATCAAATCCTCACAAACGGATTGTTTTTCACCACTCCATTTTTCATATTCCTTAAATGGAGCTAATACGGCAAGCTGAACCATGCTTTCAGGCGGTGTTTCATAGTCGCATAAATAGGCGCTTAAATAGGGAATCCCGTCTTTTTGTGTCCACGATCCTTTATTATTTGTTAAATCTGCCACTACTTTTTGAGCAATTTCCGGCCAGTTGTGATACTCAATTCTTGGCTGCTCGAGCACTTTATATATTTTGACAAGATTATTTAAGAAGTGTTCACAAATAGATATTGTTTCTTCAAATATTTCAGTATCTAATATTACATAAGCATCTGATATAATAAAACCTTTGCCGGCAGGAATTGGTAACTCGTTGGTTGTTGGTAGCTGAAACCCAATTTCGGGCCAGGTTCCGCCAACTGTATTTTTTGATTCTGTCTTGGTTGATTCGCAGTATTCCGACAGGGAAGTTAAATTTTGGAAATAAAAAAACGATCCTGTTTGTGGTTTTGTAATGCTTGCAAATAACAATCCGGATCGTGACCCAAATTGCTCCATATGAATTTTTCCACTGGTGTTTTCTACACTTCCGTTTTGTGTAAGGGGAATTATATCCCGTGGCGAAAACGGAATCATCAAAGGCGTATTTGCTGTAAATGTCGTAGTATAATGCAAAACAGAGTCCGGGAAATTTACACGAACTTCATAACTTCCTAATCTGGAATTCAGGACAATAACAATCGTGTCTTGATCATCAAAAAGATTGGCAACTTCAAAACAGCTGTTCATGGCAAATGCGGCACGAAAAGCTATTTTTCCGTTTTCGGGCATAATGGCAACTATCCATAAAGAATCGCCCGTGTTGTAAAATTGATAGGTATAATCAGGAATTTTTCTTTCTAATAGCAGTTCACTATTTTCAATATCTGCCTGAGCCGTTGCGCTCCATGGTGTGACTGTATGCATAATGATAAGTTTTATTGATAATAAGATTTTATTTCTGCTTTAAATAACTTTAACTATTCTCCTGTTTCCATATGTGGAGCATCAACAGGTTTAGACTGTGAAGAGCCAATTTGTCTGAGGTAAATGGAAAGCATTATAATGGCAAAAACAGATAGAAATTCGCTTTGCCAGTTTTGAAAAGATTCAAACCAAAACCTCGAATCCCCAATATAATCAAAGGCAGATTCCAGTGGCATTCCTTTTAATGCTAATTGTTCATTTTCATCTTTTAAGCTTCCATAAAAATGGGCAAAAAAGGAAAGTATAAACAATAAGAACAAAACAATTGTGAGTGAATGTTTGTAAATTTTTAGGATCCATCCGCCTTTTTTTACAGGCCATGGTGCATCTTTTCGCGAAGGCGAGGGTTCTCTGTCAACTTCTTCCTCCTGATCAAGATCTTTAGATTCTGAAGAACCTTTTTGCATTAAAAAAATAGTCAGGACAACAAATAATGCCATTTGAAGAAACTCGCTTTCCCAGTTTTCAAAAGTCGATTGAATAAAATGACCTGAAATGAGATATGCAGAAAGATTAATAGCTGTGCTTCCATTTTCAATCAGTTCCTTATTATGCTCTTTAAAACCAAAGATTGTCTGGCCAGCCCAAGATGCTAAAAACAAGAGTAAGAAGCAAATACATAATCCGTTATTGCGTAATAGGTTTTTCATTTCAATTTGTTTTCTAACAAATTTCAGAAACTGATACATTATTTTTTTACAGAATTATCGCAAAGATTTACATGATTTCATTACTAAACATTGGTACCAACTGCTGGGGCGAAGTTTCCTTACTGGTGCTTACTTTCACAAGATATTTCCTTGTTATGAGTCCTTTAAAAACAAATGCTAAAATTAAAACTCCTTGTTTCTTCTAAAAATTAATATCGTGAAAAGTTATAGACTTCTTTCATTACAATTTAAATTGCGAGTGTAATCCTTAATTTTAAAATTTAAGTTAAAGATTTATAAAATACAAAGTAAATTATGTAAAAACCGGTGTAATGTTAATTTTAAATTTGACTATTAGCAACAGAAAAACTTATTATTATGAAAACACTATCTCAATTAAAAATGATTCTGATCATATTAACAATAGGGTTACTTTCCTGCAAAAATAATAAAGATGGATATAGCGATGAGATTGATACAACAAAAGCATCCACTGATACTGCATCAGCAGCTAGACCAAAAACAGGAACTGACACAAATGCTACCAGTACAAGCGATACTGAACCTAAAGGCGTTACTGGCGCAGGAAGTATTTCCTCTCCAGAAAAGCCCGCAAACAGACAAACCACTACGGCTAATAACGGAACTGGTCCCGGACCAAGTGCAAAAGATGGTTCAGTATATGATATATCTTCACAAACAAAAAAGGATACTACCAAATTAGGTAGTAAGGCTAAAGCTAAAGCTTCAAAAGAAAAAAAAGCAAATAAAAAATAATGGATGTAATGACTTAAATTATAACATAAAGCCATTATCATATCTTTAGGCTCTGTCAGTAATAGCACCCCTGCTTTAACAGGTTTTAGAAAATCCTTCATAGCATTACTTATACAATAACGCAATAGGGAAATGAAGTCGCCATGCATAAGGTTGAATTTGTGGCTTCTAAGAAATTTTGAAACAAAATTGTGAAATTTTCATAAGCCAATCAAGGGTATTAACAATATCGCCGGATGCTAAATTATTAATGCTTTTAAATTGTTGATTGAAAGCATTTTTTAGTACGCATTAATATAGTACTTTTGGAAAATTATAAAAAATGGTTAAAATGATCAATTCTGAAAATCCCGTCGGAAATGCTAAAGGCTTAGAAAAAAAAGAGCCAGTAAAAATCATATTGGCCGAGGATGATAAAGATGATCAGGAATTGTTTAAGGAAGCTCTGAGTGCCACAAAAATTCCTTCTGAAGTAATTACGGTAGAGAACGGTCAGGAACTGGTCAATACTTTGAAAGATCCGGCTGAACCAAAACCTGATATTGTTTTCATCGATATAAATATGCCTGTTAAAGGGGGTAAGGAGGCACTGGCAGAAATAAAGAGCGATCAGGAACTAAAAGAGATTCCCACAGTTATGCTCTCCACTTCCAATCACCCCAATGATATTGAAGATACTTTCAATAAAGGGGCAAACCTCTATATACAAAAACCAAGCTCTTTTACGGGCTTTATCCTGATTTTGAAAAGAGTATTCCTTTTGCACTGGGCAAAAGCTTTAGTGAATCCGGTTAAAAATATTTTTTTTGTATCTGAAAAAAATATATCTCAAAAGGAATAAAAAAGTTTGAACCATTCCATTTCCCTTGCCGGACTGAGTGTAAAATTATAATTACAGCACAATTTTGTCTGCTGCCTTGATTATGAATCTGCCACCAATTAGAAAATATTAATTTTTCGCTGGAAGATATACCTTAAATACCGCTCCGTTTTCACTGCTCTCACTGGCATCGATTTCCCCATTATGGTTCTGGACAATTTTTTTGCACATTGCCAGTCCTATTCCCGTACCAGCAAATTCATTTTTCCCGTGAAGTCTTTTAAATATGCTAAAAATTTTCTGCGTATCTTCAGGCTTCATCCCTATACCGTTATCGGTAAACTGGATTTTATAATAGGACATTGCTTCTTTTAGATGTGCCGAGCGGATCTCTTCAGGGGAGGCAATACTGCAATGAATATTAATTCTGGGCGGCACATCAGGGCGTCTGAATTTTAACGCATTTCCAATCAGATTGAAAAACAGCTGGGACATCTGCAGGGGTATGCCCTGGATTACCGGAAGGGTGTTCCAGGTAACTTTGGCCCCTGTGCGCTCCATGACCAGGTCATAATCTTCCAGCGCATTTTTGGCAGTATGCTCAAGGTTTACAGCAACCAAAGCCCTGTCATCTTTTGGCACGGCAGAGTAGGCGAGCACATCCCGGATAAGTTTGCTCATACGGCTTGTAGCGTCTTTTATTTTATCGACGTAGCCTGCTGATTTTTCGTCCAGATGCTCTCTAATTTTGCCCTCGAGCAGCTGCACAAAGGTGCTGATTTTGCGAAGCGGTTCCTGCAGGTCATGCGAGGCTATGTAGGCAAACTCTTCGAGTTCCTCATTGGAATGTATGAGTTGCACATTGGTTTGTTCCAATTCTTCATTTGTAGCCCTTAGCTCCTCTATAACCGCGGCTGTCTCTTCGGTACGCTGCTGCACCTGGTTTTCCAGCTGGGTCTGCAGCTCGATCTGGATGGTAATATCCTGGGCAGTCCCGTTCATGCGTACAGGCTTGCCCTCGGGATCAAAAACAGTTTTGCCCTGGGCATGCAATATTCTTTTCTTTCCCGTTATGGGATGTATTACCGTATAGATCTCGTCATACAATCCCCCGGACTCAGGATTGAGTCCCCATGCTACCGCATCTGCAACACGCTGGCGATCTTCTTCCAGAAGAATTGGTATAACTTCACTATAGTTTTGAGCAGAAGGATCATAGCCAAACCATTCAATGAGGCGGTCTGAATAGGTCAGCCCATTGGTGGCCACATCAATGGTCCATGTGCCGAGCTGCGCCAGTTCAACTGCACCTCTCATGTTTTGCTCGGCTTCTTCAAGACTGTTGTTGGCTTTTACCTGTTGCGTTACGTCAATAGCCGTGCAGATGACACCATGAATCCTGCCTTTTGGATCGTGCAGTGGTTTGTAAGTGTAATCATAATAACCGTAATAAGGCGAACCGTTCTTGACAAACATGATCCGGGCGGCTTTCTGGGAATGGATTTCCCCGGTTGTAAGTACGTGCTGGTAGGCAGCAAATAAATGCGTCTGCTGCATCTCGGGCACTGCTTCCATGATGGGCTTTCCAATAATGGAATCTCCCTTACCGAAAATTTCAAGCATTTTCTCGTTGGCCTGGACAAGGACCATTTCAGGTCCGGTGTAAACCAATTTTGCCACAGGGGAATTGTAAAAAACAGTACGCGCAAATTTTTCACTTTCTTCAACCTTATGCCTTTGAAGCACCTGCAGGGTATTGTCCATAACCCATACAGCCACTTTTTTTACCTCACCGGTGTTATCTTTTAAAGGCGCATAAACAAAAGTTACGTAAACAGTTTCTGCCTTCCCGTGTCTGATCAGGGAAAGTTCAGCTTCATTTATGGAGTAGGGCTTGCCCTTAGAAATTACAGTTTCAAGAACGCTTTGGTAGTATGGGCTTACCTCGGCAAAAGTATCCCAGTAAAATTTACCCAGAATTGCCTCGCGCGGTTTTCCTGCCACTTCTATAAAGCTGTCGTTTACAATTTCGGCCACCAGTGTTTGGGCATCTAAAACGCAAATGCCGACTGGTGCATTCATCACTAATAAATAAAGTTCCTGTGTGTTTTCGACATTCATATATTTAGATTTAAATAAGGCGGAGATTCCCCAATTTTTAAGACTCAAAAGATGGAGGGAATATGTTTGTTTTTGCGCATTTTTCAGGTTATCAAAAGTACATCTCTGAAATTCTTCAGTTCAGTGATGGTAATACGTGATGCATAACTTTTAGTTTAGAAGTTAGTAGGCTTAAAATTAAAACTATAGCTTCAGTTATTTTTATATAAAAATGCACAATTCTTATTAAATTTTCATTTGAGTGCTATTTGATTCTGATTATCAATTTTCCAAGTTAAATTCGCGTATCTGAACTAAATATTATTTTATATTTTTTACATTTGATATGAAATACCAAAAACATATTATTTTAAATTACCGGCAATGGAAAAAGGGATGAAGCTAAAGGTTCGAAAGCAGCTCGACGGCAGACAGCAGTCCAATATTATTAAATTAAAGGGCAGTTTGATTTCAAAGGGCTACACCCAGATCATACATATTTTGGATCAGGACGAAGAATTTCATATCAATTCATTTGACATTGAGAGCGGAACGGGCATTGAAGTGCGAGAGTTTATTACGGCTTTTATTGCCCGGGAGCAACTCGAGGACAGTATCTCTATTTTCAAGTAGTTATTGAGTGGAATATTTAGTAGTGGTTTTCAGGAGCTTTTCCCGCTATTCTTTGCAATCTTTTGTGCCGAACACCGGCACAAAAGGATTTTCACGGCACACGAGCGAAGCGAACTGGCGAAGCAATCGGGGCTAGGGCTGCTGCAGCACCCTGTTTGTTCTGAGAACTGATATTCGCCTCAATTGTTTAACCTCTGATTAATATATTGCATCTTTCAGATTTTACCGTTTTACGATGCGAAGATTCAGCAGGAGATTAAATTTTAAGAACTTTATTTATAAAAATTAAAATCCATAATCATATTGGACCGAGAATGACAATGGGATATCCTATATTTTTGTAAATATTGAGGCGGTTTAATGCATTGTTTGCGGGTATTTTTTTTCTGGTGTGATTTGAAAAAAGGAAGCGAAAACAAAAAATTACCAAATATTTTAATTAGTAATTTTTTGAATAAAAAATGGCGCTCATTGTCTTCAATTGGCGCCATTTGGCTTGTTGTGACAGGAACAGGACGAATTTCTATAAATTTTATTGAGGATTTGGCTTACTATTGGTAGTGCCTGACTTTCATTTGCTTAAAGAATTTACTTTGGATGTCCTGTTGGGGATCGCACGAAAATGTAGAGTCAGAAATTGTTAATCTCTTTTTCAAAACCGTCTTAGCTTATTGTCGCAAAAAAGGTATCCATTCCAATATTACATGTGCCACGATTCTGCCACGAAAGCTTAAATGTCAGTCTTTAAACATTTTATGTAAGTTATTTTAGTAGACCAGTTTTTTAAAATTAACGTGATGATTTTTTAATATTCAAAGTTGTTAATGATTAAAGCTAAAAAGAATTATATCAATTTTTGTAACAAACATATTTAAGTAAATGTTTTCTTCTTTTAAATGTGCAATGTCCAAAGAAAAAATATAATATTTTTTAAAGATTATGTAAGGCTCCATTAGCGCTGATGTATTAAATTTAGAATAATTTTAATTCATCAAACTTTGAGAGCAATATGGACGGGAGCTATTAGTTTTGGTTTAATTAATATTCCAATTAAGTTATTTTCGGCAGTTCAGGAAAGCAGTCTGGATATGGATATGCTTGATGAAAAAGATCATGCCAATATTAAGTTTAAACGTGTCAATGAAAATACAGGCAAAGAAGTCACTTTTGCTAATATTGTAAAAGGGTATAAACTCGATGATAAATATGTAATTCTGGAAGATTCAGATTTTGAAGCGGCAGATGCTGTAAAAACCAAAACGATAGATATTGAAAGTTTTGCTTTCGAAAAAGAAATCGAAAGTATTTATTATGAACAGCCCTATTATCTGGAGCCTGACAAAGGCGCTATGAATGCTTATGCATTGCTTCGTGATTCGCTTGCAGCTTCGGGAAAAGTTGGTGTAACACGTTTTGTTTTACGCAACAAAGAAAGCCTGGCTATTTTAAAACCTTATAAAAATGTCATTGTTCTAAACCGAATAAGATTCGAAAAAGAAATTAGAAATACGACAGATTTAAAACTTCCTCCAGCTTCAAAAGTAAAAACAAAAGAACTGGATATGGCCAATAAGTTAATTGAACAACTAACGGAGAAATTTGATATCAGCACTTTTAAAGATGAATATACAGCGAAACTTTTGGATATAATTAAAAAGAAAGCCAAAGGAAAAGTTCAGAAACCAACTGAATTAAAAGTTGTTCACAAACAAAGTGATGATTTAATGAGTATGCTTAAGGCGAGTTTAGAAAGAAAAAACTCGTCTTAGTCCTTTTGTTTTTCTTCCAATTTTTTAAGAATGTGCTTAATGTTGGCACCTTTTGATAAAACCGGTGCCCACAAATCTCCCTTTTTTTCAAATCTGGACAATACATTTTTAATGGTAAATTGCGACGGATGTAACTTATCATTCACCTCATTCCATTCCAAAGGTGTTGAAACCGTTGCCCCTGGCTTCGGGCGAACAGAATACGGTGCGGCTAAAGTTTGTCCTCTGCGATTTTGCAGATAATCAATATAAATTTTGTGATTTCTCTTTTTAATGCTGCGTTCGAGTGATGTAGCTTCAGGTAAACGCAATTGGATTTCTTTCGCCAGTAATTCAGCAAGAATTTTTATGGAATCGTAATCGTATTTTGCTCCAAGCGGAATATAAACATGTAATCCTGAAGCGCCCGAAGTTTTGCACAGACAATGAGTTTCCAATTCTTCCATAACTTCTTTTACAACCAATGCCGTTTTTACAACTTCTTTAAAATCATCTTTATCAGGATCAATATCAATTACCAGCCAATCTGGATTTTCAATATGTTGTACAGTAGAATTCCACGGATTAATTTCGATACAACCAAGATTTGCCATATACAACAAAGTCTCTTTGTCATTGCATATTAGATAGTTTACATTTGCATCAGTCGAGTCAGAGAATATTTTTTTAGTTTTTAGCCAGGACGGAATTTTTTCGATATCCACATCTTTCTGATAAAAACCAGGAGCATCAATTCCGTTAGGAAAACGATTCATGGATTCCGGACGATTTTTAAGATAAGGCAAAATCAAAGGAGCAACTTCATTATAATATTGTACAATATCACCTTTTGTAATTCCGTCTTTTGGGAAATATATTTTGTTTTGATTGGTTAGATGAAGTACGGTTTTCCCAACTTTCAAGTCATAATCATTTTCTGTTTTATCCTGGGATTTAGTTTTCATTTTTTCTTCTTTTAAGGGAGTATTATTGTTAACATCAGACGGTACAAAAACTTCAGATGCTTTTTTATCAATTCTAAGACCGAGATAAACCGGATGTCTAAGGTTTTTATCCTGAGTCCATTCAGAGAATTTTACTTGACAAACCAGTTTAGGTTTTACCCATTGAATTTCATCTCTCAAATTAATTTTTTCGCTGAGCGGAGATTCACTAATAAATAAAGGTTCAAGTTTTGTATAAAGTTCTTTCAGCGTTGATTCAGAAAAACCAGTTCCGCATTTTCCAATATATTGAAGTCTTTTTCCGTAATATTGGGCAAGTAGTAATGCTCCAAAATATTGGCGTGAATTCTTAGGTTTCGTGATTCCAATAATGATCGCTTCTTCCTGATCAGACGTTTTAATTTTTAACCAGTCGCTGCTTCTTTTATTCGGTAAATAAGTACTGTTTGTTTTTTTAGCAATGATTCCTTCTTCCTTATTTTTTTCGGCTATTTCAAATTGTTTTATTCCTTTTTCAAAAGTATGTTCCGAATAAAAGACATTTGTAAAAGCATATTTATTAAACAGTATTTTGAGTAATTCTTTTCTTTCGAGCAAAGACAATTCAGTAATCTCGTTTCCATCTAAATTCAAAAGATCAAAAACATAATATTTTAATTTTCCCAAACCTGTTTTGAGGTAGTTTTGAAGCAATTGAAAGTTAGCTTTTCCCTTTTCATCTTCTACCACAATTTCGCCATCTAAAACCGCAATATGATCAATTTTCTTTAACTCATCGGCAATTGGTTTAAATTGAATATCAAAGGAAATTTCATTCCTACTAAATAGTTCCACTTTATTTGGATTTATTACTGCGATGGCACGATAACCGTCATATTTTTTTTCAAAAACCCATTCCGAATCATCAAATGCTTCCGTTTTTGTATTTGCTAACATTGGTTTTATAAATGAAGCCTTACTTAAGGAACGTTTAGTCTTTTTATTAAAAGGTGTTTTTGCCTTTTCTTGGGGAACTATTTTTTCTGATTTTTTTTCTAAATCCTCTAATGGTCTTTGTGATAGTACAGATTTGTCTTGAGTCAGGATATCAGTATGTGATACATATTCATCGTTTTTTTTAATTAACAGCCAGGCATTTTCTTGTTTGCCGTGTAATTTTACCAATGAAAAAGCTCCTTTAAGTTTTTTGCCTTTCAGAATAAAACTCAAATGTCCTTTTTTAAGATCGACCATCAATGCTTTTTCAGGATTTTCAGAGAAATCTTCAGGTTGATATGTTCCATTATCCCATACAATCACATTTCCTGCACCATAATTTCCTTCCGGAATTGTACCTTCAAAATCTTTATAACTATACGGATGATCTTCGACCATTACAGCAAGACGTTTAACAGCAGGATCCGTTGACGGACCTTTTGGGATTGCCCAACTTTTGAGTACGCCATCCATTTCAAGTCTAAAATCATAATGCAAATGAGATGCAGCGTGTTTTTGCACCACAAAAATCAATTCATGTGCAGATTTTCCAATTTTACCTTTTGGCTCCTGAGTTTTTTTAAAATCTCTTTTCTGATTGTATTTAGATAGTGACATGCTTTTGTAAGTATTAAAAAGTTAATGAAAGCGAGTAAAAAGCAGTTGCTATAATGGCAAAAATTATATGAGCAAAAAAGAGCTGCAAATAATAGCCTTTAAAATCAATGTGAGGCTGATGATTACTCATTTTAAAAATAAACATCCAGCAAATAATGCCAATTATTCCGCTGATAGCACCCAATAATAGGGCACTAAGAGTTGAGATTGGCAAAATATCCTTTACCCAAAGGACATAATAGGCCAACACAAACAAAAAACCAATCAAAAAATGAAGGAGCCAGCCCAATATTTTTTCTGATTTGACAGACAATTCCATCTTTAATTTGGAAAGTACAAACGAAAGTAAAACAGGCTCTTTGTAAAGCTCCTGAAACTGTTTTGACATAAAACAACTAAACGATGTCATTGCCGCCGTTGCGATAATCGAAACTATTAAAAGCTGTATAAAAGTGTAAAAGTCCATCATTTGATATTTTTAGATTTAAATTAATAAAGGATAGAAAATATACTTCCTGCACCTTTTTCTTAAGATTCAGGAAGTACATTGATCCAAATTGTTTTCTCGTTTCAGTCTTGTCAGGATTATTATTCCTTTTGTTATTCTGTTTGCAAATCAGACGAAGAAGGAGAGAATTTTTATAGCAGCCAACTGCAAGTAGCGGTAATGCCCATTTTGCGATCCAGGAACCTACAGAACGTTTTCCTGCAATCTTTAGAGTAGTTCCTAATAATAAAGAACCTGCAGTACAGTATAATATTTTATTGACAGATATTGGCGAGATTTTTTTTTTCGGCTAAATAACCGGGATTTCCGCGGGTTTGAGGATTAAGGATATTTTCCATGATATTAAAATTTAATTGAACAATTTCTTTGTCAGTTTAGAGCTTTTAATCAAATCAAATTTAGTATCAATTTTGTGTTTTTTTTTATAGAATTAAAGTTTGTAATTGTATAATTATCAGTCTTTTAATGTGTTTTATTCCAGATAAATAATGGAGCAAAAGAAATAAACCTAAAATGTTATAAATCTCAGAGTTAATTGTGTAAGTAGTTGATTTTTAGTTGCTTTAAATTTGTTTGGACATTATAAAAATGCACTTCATACACAAACATTTAAAAGATAAGAAATGAAAAATTCAAAGAAAACAAATCCAGATCATTCGGATGCTACAGAAAGAGACTTGGATGTTATGCAGGTGGGCAGAATGCTGCAGGGCTTGAATTAATCGAGTATTTAAGAATTGTTACCGGAATCTAATTTGAGTGAATAGTATCTTCAATTGTGTTTAATGCTGTCTTTTTGGAGCTTTTTCCCGCTAATGTTCCAATCTTTTGTGCCAAGCCCGGGCACATAGGGATTTTCATTGCTATCTGCCCTAGGGCTAGAATTGGAGAATTAGAAAATTAGCAAAGTAAAATAAAGTGTGTTAATTTTAAAAAGGCCAATCTGGTTAGATTGACTTTTTTATTGATTTTTTTTTTATTTTGTTTCAAATTGGAACATTAAATCTGGGTTACGCTGTTGCTATCTGTGTTAGTTTTGTTATTCTAAAATTAATGAAGGTGAACACAAATGAAAAAATTGCAGTAGAACAACACCTATTTAAAGTGTGTAGCTTCCATCCGGCAAGCCGTGAGTACAAATTAATTTGATTCTTATTTAAAAATGATGAGTTAGATTTTATTTCTACTAATCGTGATGATGCTCTGGAGCTTAGAAAGCAACTTTGGTTTTTAAAGTTCGAATGTTGATAACCAAGGAAGAGAAAAAGGAAATTACTAAGCACATTAGTAAGATTGGTGGTTTTAATGAAAAAACTAAAGGCTATCATGCCGTTGAAAATTTGTTAATCTTGGGTGAATGGTCTTTTCATTGGTATGAGAAATCCTTCTGCATACAGAATGCAAGCTGGTTGCAACATATAGGTTTAGAGGTTGAGGTTTTAAGTGATGCGGTGAAAGTGTCAGATGAGGGTATTGAAAAATATTATATAAATGTGATGGGTCTTGTGCCTGAATTTCAACCAGTTGGCAATAATCTATCCGGAGGTGATAGAGGTTTAAGGGTTGGAAAAGAAGAAAGTAGTGGAACACAAACAGCCCATTATGAATAAGGATGATATTAAAATTGATGATTGGTATCGAATTTTATTTGGAGAAGCACCTCCAGAAATTATAGTTGAGGTAGCCATTAGAAGCATTATTTTATATATGGCATTGGTATTTGTCGTTCGGCTATTAGGAAAACGTACCAATTCGATATTAACTATAACGGAAAAGGCGGTATTCATTACACTAGGTGCCATTGTTGCAATGCCAATGCACGGGCCAACTCACGGAATTGTGATTGGAGTAATAGTATTACTGACAATTTTGGTATTGCAGCGGAGTCTTACCAGAAACTTTTTTATAAGCAGAAGCTGGGAGAAGTTAATGCAGGGCAGGTTGCTACCCTAATTAAAGATTCAGTTATTGACATCGGACAGTTAGAAAAGCATTTTATTTCGAGACAGCAGTTATTTGAGCTTTTACGGGAAAAAGAGATAAGAAATTTAGGACAGGTTAAGAGTTTATATCGAGGACTGTGGTACACTCAGCATCTATAAACATAAAGAGGTAAAGCCTGGTTTATCGATACTTCCTGTAAAAGATATAGATATTATTATAACAAAAGACGAGAGCCATAATGCCTGCACGTGGTGCGGAACTGTTGTTGAAAAAGATTATAAAACAGTTTTCAGAAGTTTTTCCCTCTATGCATTGAAATCTCTTTGTGCCGGGTTTCGGCACAAAGAGATTTCATGCTATCGTGGCCTAGGACTCCCGAGAAGCCCTCTTTTGTCTTGGAGAATTGATTTTTCTGCCCCAATTGTTTAGCTCTGATTAAGATATTAATCTTTGAGATTCCATTACTATTAAGTTACGGGATTTACTAGGAGATTAATAATCTAATTTTGATTATATAAATTTATTGCAAATTTTGTTTAATGTATTTTTTATTTCTTTAAACATTTGTAAATTTAGTTCATATGTAAGTTTAAATACTAATCCGATGGGAGAATATATAATATTGGTTGAATGTAAAGGATACTGTATCGATTTGCATTGTATGTTCTCCTGTGTTGAGAATTTTTGCACAGTTGAGATTACTGATCCATTTGATCATACTTTTATAATTGAAATGGATGATGAGAGCCAAGTGTATATTGAAGCAGCAAAATATATAGTAGATAAAGGCAAAATAGTCTCGATTATACCGCTGCTTGAAAAACACACGCGTAATTTTTTTCCAACCTATATTAGAATTGAACAGATAAATAGACATTTGTTAGGATTGAGAAGGAATTGCCTTTGAATCTCAATAAATTCTTCAGTTCAATGTTGGGATGTATATATAATATATGTTAAGGTACCCGTATTTATTTGCCCGATATGGTAACTTATAATGTAATAAGGATTAAAAAAAGGCGCCAATGTTGTCAGTTGGCACCTTTCCGATTAGGCATACATTGAATTTATTCACTGAACTGAGGTGGAATTTTATTCAGTACCTTTCATATTTCGTGATGTCCTAATTTTTTAGATCTTGTAAGGGAAGATAAATAAACATCTTTGTTCCTTTATTGATTCTGCTTGATGCCTTTATAAAACCATGATGGTTATCTACAATTTTTTTCACAAGGGTGAGTCCAAGACCGCTGCCGCTATATTCATTGTGATTGTGCAGCCTGTAAAAAGGATTAAAAATTCTGTCCTCGTAATCTTTGCTAAAACCCATTCCATTATCACTAACGCAGATTTTGACATAAGTAATATCAGGGTTATCTACAAATTCGGCTATTTCCTCACTTGAAGGTTCTGCTGTTTCTATTCTAATTTCCGGCACAGCACCCTCTTTACTATATTTAATGGAGTTGGTCAGTAAATTGGTGAATAGCTGCTGGATTTGATGGGGTATTACCGTTAGCGCCGGAAGGGACGAAACAGAGACAACAGCATTTTTCTCTTTAATTGTTTCTTTGGTATTACTAAGGGTTTTCTTTAAAAGTAAATTTAGATCGGTCTTTTTAAATTCCTTATCCGTAAAATTAACTCTGGTATAATTGATAAGATCGGCAATTAACTGGCTCATGTTTGAAGCTGAAAACACGATACGCTCCAGGTTATGTATAGTGGATTCAGCCAGGCTTTTATCACGGTCTAAGATTTTTCTGGAAAACATCTGAATTTTACGAAGCGGTTCCTGAAGATCATGGCTGGCAGCAGCAGAAAAAATCTGCAGCTGCTCGTTGTTCTTTTGCAGTTCCTTGTTCTTAGACCTTAATTGCTCATTGGCAGCAGCTAGTTCTGTGATATCCTCAAGTGCCAGGAGAATCATTCCCTTGGGTTTGGAATCAACAATAGGGTTCGCGTTGACCATCATTGTTTTTTTGCCAATACCCGGACAGACAACATCCACTTTGTAATCTACTACCGCTTTATTTTCTGCCGGTATCTTCAGGATAAGGTCCTTAAATTCAGCAATATCCCACTGGCAGTTTCCAATTTCAAAAAAGCAGTGTCCCTCGGTTTGCGATTCTGTAGTTTGAAAGTATTTGTAAAATGCGGGATTGGCACTTTTTATTATGCCATCTTTATCAATAACAATAAGAGGCTCGCGCATAGTATTCACGATTGACTGCGCATAATTGCGCGCTGATACAAGCTGATCCTGACGGTCCATAAGCTCATCGTTTACACACATCAATTCCTCATTATTGGACTGCAGCTCCTCGGATGAAGCCTCAAGTTCTTCATTGAGGGCCTGAAGTTCCTCACCGCTGCTGAGCAGCTCCTCATTGGTGGTCTGTAATTCCTCGAGTGCCGTCTGCTGTTCCTGGGTAATGCGTTTGATATCTTCACGCATTTGGTCAAGCTCTTTTTCAAGCTCTATAATACGGTTATAATCAATATTATTTTTTATAGTTTTTTGCCCATACTGAGTCTCGGACATCAAATTCTTTTGAAAAAGAATCATAAGATAACACTCATCATTAGGAATTGTTACTATTTCAAAAGACACGCTATAATCCTGGTCTCTAACAAGGAGGTTCTCTTTACGGATAGGTTTTTTGTCTTTTTTTATTTTTGAAATGGCACCTTGAAGCATAAAGCTGATTTCCGCGCTTGCCATTTTTAGTATATTAAAATTGGACCTTCCAGCCGGCGGTGACAAAAACGGGCTTGTGTCCCCATGGAAATGTACAATCTCCAGCTGCTCATTTATGATGACACTTGACGGGGTATAGTTTGAAAGTAAAATTCCTGATGTTATTTTGTTAAAATCAGTTTGAGGGGGAACTTTAGCTATTTCCGTGATGGCTTGCTCAGCTACCTGTGCCGGTTTAAAAGCCTCAGGCACATAACGAACGGGGCTGAATTTGCGTACATGGATCTTTTCCTGTTTTGCGATGCTCTCAAACAAATTTTCTGCGCTGCTTGTGGTTTCTGATTTACCGATCAATAAAAAACCCTTTTCTTTCAGGGAATAATGAATGGAGCCCAAGGCTTTATTTTGCAGCGTCTGATCAAAATAAATCAGCACATTGCGGCATGAGACCAGATCAATCCTGGCAAAAGGAGGATCTTTTATAAAGTTATGTACCGCAAAAATGCACATATCACGAATCACTTTCTGAGCGTGATATTGGCCGTCTTTTTTAGCAAAATAATTCGCCAGTCTGGCCTCGGAGATTTGCTGGACATCCTGCGAAGAATAGATGGCGGCTCTGGCTTTTGCTATTGATTTCTCCGAAATGTCCGATGCAAAGATCTTTACGCGAATTTCACTCAGGCTATTCTCAGATAAATATTCATCAAGACATATAGCCAGTGAATAGGCTTCCTCACCTGTAGAGCATCCGGCAACCCAGATACGCAGGGTATTGTTTTGGATGTTTTGGATCAACTCAGGAAAAACCAGATGGGGCAGCGATTCAAAAAAATGCTCGTCCCTGAAAAAGTAGGTAACGGGAATCAGAAAATCATTAAATAGCAGGTCCTGCTCTTCCTTGCTGTTTCGAAGTGCATTATAGTAGTCTCCTAGGGTTTGTTTCTGTAGGATAACCATCCTTCTGGCAATGCGTCTTCTAATTGTGGGCTGCGTGTAATGGCCAAAATCATTTCCTGTTCTTAAAAAAATAAGATGGATGATCTGAACCAGGATTTGCTCTTCATCCTTAGACAAATGCTCTTCTTCGCTGTAGGCATGACTAGTGATATAACTGTTTCGGATATCAATTAATTTGGAAGGGATGGCTTCAGGCGCAAGCACAAAATCGACCGTATCAGCCTCAATGGCACTTTGGGGCATGCTTTTAAAACGTGTTGTCCCGGGATCCTGCGCGATTGTGGCGCCGCCTGCTTCCCTGATCTTTTTTAAACCGGCAGTCCCATCAAAAGCAGTGCCCGAAAGTAAAACTCCAATGGCAAAACTTTTATGTACCTGGGCAAGCGATTCAAAAAAGATATCAATAGCCTTATTTACTTTATCGCTGCGGTTTCTTTTATACAGTTTTAAAACTCCATCCACTGCAATTAGGTTATTGTTTTGCGGGATTACATAAATGTGATCAGGGACAAGATGAATTTCATTTACAATCTCCTGAACTGGAAGGGCCGTATATTTTGACAGTATTGAACTGAGATTGCTCTGAAAGTCTGAGGATAAATGCATCACGATGACATACGCCATTCCGGAATCTGCCGGTATCTTCGAGAGGAGCTTTTGATAAGCGTCAAGTCCGCCCGCAGAGGCGCCTATACCTACAACAGGAAAGTTATTTGCTGTTTTATTTGTTTCTGAATCGCTCATTATGTTTAAGTTTAAGCCCATATAATAATGCAGCATCCAATTGGAATGCCAGGGTCAAAAATTATATTAGCCAGGTTACTAAAATTAATAATGCAATTGGCGAAAGCAGATTTTAAGGTTTCTGGATAAAGGTAAATATAAGCGAAATTATTTACATTTCTTTATATTAAACTGGAATTAACTTACATAATATAAACTTTTTGTGTAAAATTTTCGGGAACGGGTGTAATAACGCGTCAATTATCTTTAATTGGCGCCTTGTATTTACGGTAGGGAAATTTCACAATATACTGATTGTTTATTATATCAAAGCAGGATGTTGTGATTTCCTAGACAGTATCTCCTGTTTGTTTTAAAGGCAGTGTAACGATAAATTCCGCGCCGATATCTTTTTGGCCTAAAGCCATTATGCTGCCGCCATGCCTTAGTGCAATTTTTCGGCATAGCGTCACGCCAAGTCCGTTCCCTTCGTACTGATCTCTGGAATGCAGTCTTTCAAAAGCATTAAATATTTTTTCATAATGATCCGGGTCAAGTCCAATGCCATTGTCCTTAATGCTTATTTCAATAAACTCCCTTTGCTTATCCTTTATAATGAGGTGAGACAGGATGACCCGCGGCGGCTGGTCTGCTTTGGAGAACTTCAGGGCATTGTGTATCAGGTTATAGAATAGCTGGTGTATCAAAATAGGTGCCCCTTGTATATCGGGAAGCGCGTCCTTGATCAGTATGGCGCCTTTTTCATTTATGATAAGTTCCAGGTCAACTTTTATGTTCTCAATAATGTCATCAAGGCTTATCTGCTCTACGGGCTGGGTTTTCTTATTCAGGGTAGAATAGGCAAGGATGCCCTCTACAATGCTTTGCATTCTCTCAGCGGACTGATCAGAGATAAATCAATTTTGAAGCTCAGTAGAATAACAATAAAACTGCGTAATACAATTTCGAACCTAGACCCGTATAATAAGTGAATAAACACTTCTAATTCTCCTTATCCCGAACAATTGTCTTATTTGAAAAATTTATATTCAGCCCCAAATTTCAATATGTTATCAGGGGTTGATTTGGTTGGGAAAAAGCGCACAATTAAAGTGTCCCCCGCTTTTTTGCTGGTAATTTCAAAACCTCTTTCTTCTACAAACCTGGAATTATTGCCTTCCCTGTCCACAATGTCTATTTTAGGGGGATTTTTTGAAACTTTAAAGATGAAATCACTATTGTCCTCAAATATAAACAGGCTTTCTTTCTTTTCGGCCTCAATATAATTGCCTGCTGTGGTATCTGATCTGATAATCTCACTGGCCCTGAATGGATTCAGGTTATAGTCTGTTTGCACCATCTTGTGGTATTTATATATTGAAGTGCAGGAGATTAAAAGTGATAGCACCACCAGGGCCGGTAATTTTTTTGTTTTGATCATTGTTATATAGTTTTCAGTTACATTTTAACGGATCGGTTCAGTCTAAATTAATACATTTCCCTTTACCTGCAGCTATTACTGCAATTATAAAAAGGTAAACGGACTGTATTTTCGGACTCAAATATGCTTCAGTTTGCCATTTTATTTCTTGGCAGATTAATTTCATGTTCCTGCGGATAGGGTGCCCTATGGGTCATGCTTACATCTTCCTTGATTTTTTCATGAGTCGTGAACTGCCGGTCATCAGCATTGGAATAGCGTGGATCGGCAATGAAAGGCATCTTGGCCATTTTGGTCACGGTAATAGTGGGGAAGTGATAATCTACTTCCACATGGCCCAGCAGCAAATAACAGCCGCCTCCCTGAAAAGGATACTCCTTAAGGCTTCCCGTGAAATGGGCCGTATCGAAGAGCTCTCCTTCGGCATCTATCCACGTGCCGAAATACATGGCGCCCATTTTGGTCGGCACGTGTTTTCTGGAGATCAGATAGGCCAACATTCGGACTGTCTTTTTATGGTGGTTTAAAAGGTCTTTGGCCATTACGTCACCCCGGAATTTTGTCTGCAGCAGATCAAAAGGGGAGCGCGATACAGGGAAACTTAAAAGCTCGATCTCATCAAAGGCATCTTCAAAGGCAGAACGTGCCAGCTCGGGCAATTCATATTCCCTGACAGGTTCCTGAATAAGCATGAGGCTTCTGTTCTCTGGCTTGAAATTTACCATGATGAGCCGGGCAATCACCAGTAATTGATTTTTTGTCTTGCCCGTAAAACGGAACGCGCCAATGAAAATCAAAATCTGAATGCCCTCAATACCGATGGGAATCCGGTTAATAAAATCCTCCAGGGATTTATACGCACCGTTTTGTTCACGTTCGGTTTGTATCAGTATTGCGATTTTGGATTCCAGGCTCTGCAGGTGCATAAAACCCAAATAAACATCCAAGCCGTAAAGGGTGGTTTCAAATTCGCTTTTGTTCACGCACGGATTGTGAATTTTAGCCCCTGACATCCTTGCTTCGTGTACATAAACTTCGGTGCGGTAAAAACCGCCCTGATTGTTTATGACCGCTACCATAAATTCGATGGGATAATGCACTTTCAGATAAAGGCTCTGGTAGCTTTCCACGGCATAAGAGGCTGAGTGGGCCTTGCAGAACGAGTATCCGGCAAAGGACTCGATCTGACGGTAAATTTCCTCGCTGAGTTTCTCAGGATGCCCCTGCGCCTTACAGGAAGCAAAAAAGTTGTCTTTCACTTTTTGAAGTGCCGCCTTGGATCTTCCTTTCCCTGACATGGCACGCCTGAGTATATCCCCGTCTGCGGCGGGAAGTCCCCCATAATGCAGGGCGATTTTGATCACGTCTTCCTGATAGACCATAATGCCATAGGTTTCTCCAAGCTGTTCCTGGAATACAGGGTGGAAATATTCGAATTGATCAGGATGGTTATGGCGGAAAATATATTCTTTCATCATTCCGCTTTGCGCAACACCCGGACGAATAATCGAGGAAGCGGCTACAAGGGTCTTGTAATTGTTGCACTTCAGGCGTCGCAAAAGTCCCCTCATGGCCGGGCTCTCAATGTAAAAACAGCCGATAGTTTTTCCTATTCCCAAATACGCATTACAGCTTGCTTCATTTTTTGACATCGAGGTATCGCGGATATTCAGGCGGATACTCCGGTTTTTCTCAATCAGCTTCACGCTGTCATCGATATGCCCGATCCCGCGCTGGCTCAGGATATCGAATTTTTCAAGGCCGATATCTTCGGCTATATGCATATCAAATAGCACAATTGGAAAACCTTTTGGGGGCATTTCAAGCGGGGTGTAATTGGTAATAGGTTCTTCGGAGATCAGGATGCCGCAGGAGTGCATGCTTCGCTGGTTGGGGTATTTTTCCAGCAGCATTCCATATTCCTGGACTTGTTTCACAACTTTATTAGTAGCATGCAGCTCCATCGGATTTTTAGCCAGCGCATCGAGTTCTTCCTTGGGAAGCCCAAAGACTTTTCCGACTTCCCGGAAAATGGAACGGTACTTAAATTCCACATTGGTGCCGCAGAAAGCCACATGATCATAACCGTAGCGTGAGAAAATGTATTCAAGAATAACATCCCTTTCCTTCCAGCTCCAGTCAATATCAAAATCCGGAGGGCTTTTACGGTTGAGGTTCAGGAACCTTTCAAAGTACAGGTCCAATTCCAAAGGACAGATATCGGTAATGCCCAGGCAGTATGCGATGATGCTGTTGGCACCGCTGCCACGCCCTATATGCAGGAAGCCCTGCGAGTTGCTGAAACGAATAATATCGGCTGTAATCAAAAAGTAGCCGCTAAATTCCAATTGCTCAATTACTTTGAGTTCCTTGAACATTCTGGATTTCGCCTCGGCATTATTTTTACCATAGCGCCATTCCAGGCCCTGCTTGGCCAGAGAGGTCAAAAGGATCATATCATCCTTTTTGCTGTTGGTGTAAAATTTCTTGTTTTTAGGCGTATCAAAATCAAATTCAAAATGGCACCGCTCAATGATCTCGCGCGTGTTGGCAATAATATGCGGATACTGCTCATAACAGTTCACTATTCTTTGCTCAGGTACCATTATTTCGGAATCTTTGCAATAATCATCCACAGAAAGCCGTGATAAAATCAGGTTCAGATCTATGGCCCTGAGTATTTTGTGCAGGTTATATTCCTTTTTGCTGCGGAAGGTCACCGGCTGGAGAACCACCATTTTTTCCTGTCTTGTTTTCCACTCCGACAAGACCAGTTTTTGGAGCTGTCCGGGACGAATTCCAATATATTCGTTTTCAGCAAGTGAGAGCGGAGCATTCTCCAGAGGATAAATTACAAAAACATCATTAAAATCAGGAGCTAAGAGAGGAAGGGAAGTTTTTTGATAATTGTAGCTTGTCAAAAAACGGTTCATCTCGGCAAGGCCAGATGCATTTTTGGCAAGGCCGATGTAGCGCAGCTCATGCTCCGAGCGAAATTCCATGCCCACCAAAGGTTTTATCCCTGCAGCATCACACCCCTTTATAAAATCGTAAATTCCAGTTACCGTGTTAATGTCGGTAAGCGCCATAGCGGTAACCCCACAGCAAGCAGCATGAGAAATCAAATCCTCAAGGGGAATAGTGCCATAGCGCAGGGAGTGGAAGGAATGACAATTGAGATACATTAGTCTGATTTGCGTTTTAAAATTTCATTTTTGGTATTGGGTTTAAAGGAGGCCCCGGCGCAGCGCATCACAGCGTCAAATCCGTACCGGGTTTTCATCCGGTCCATCGCCTGATAGAGCGCGAGCATTTCCTCGGTGTCCTGAAAAAGATCGATCTGATACGTACCGCGAACCAGCCCGCTAAAGCGCACACCAATAAGGCGAAGGCGCATCCGGCGCTGGTATAGTTTCTCAAAAAGGTCCGTTACGGTTTTGGTCAGGATGTGATCGGCAGAAGTATACTGCACCCGGCACTGTTTGGTTTCGGTATCAAAATTGGCGTAGCGTATTTTGATGGTGACAGTCGATGTCAGCCACTCTTCCGAGCGCAATTGAAAAGCCAGTTTTTCAACCATTCCCAATATTACCCTTTTTAGCCTGTCAATATCTATGGTATCCTGAGAGAAGGTATGTTCGGTTGAAATGGATTTTCTCTCCGTATAAGGCTCTACAGGATTATTGTCTATGCCATTGGCTTTCTTCCAGAGCTCCGAACCATTTTTGCCGATCATCTGCTGCAGTACCTCGCAAGGCATTTTGGAGAGCGTTTCAATGGTTCGGATCCCAATGCGTGAGAGCAGCTGGAACGTTTTGTCGCCCACCATCGGTATTTTCTGAACCGACAAGGGATTCAAAAAAGACTGCACTAAATGCTCAGGAATCTCTAAATTCTGTTTTTGTTTTCCTTCTCCTGTTCCGATTTTCGATACGGTCTTGTTAATTGAAAGGGCAAAGGTGAGGGGCAGGCCTGTTTCTTTTGTGATGGTCTGGGCAAGTTCACTCGTCCATTTGTAGCTGCCATGAAACTTGTCCATGCCGGTAATATCCAGATAAAATTCATCAATGCTTGCCTTTTCCACCACGGGGGATTTCTCCTGAATAATCTCGGTGATGTCATGGGAAAGCCGGGAATATAATTCCATATCCCCTTTCATGATTTTGGCCTGCGGGCAGAGTTTCATGGCCATGTGAATGGGCATGGCGGAGCGCACTCCAAAACGACGTGCCTCATACGAGCATGATGCCACAACACCTCTTTCACCGCCTCCAATAATAAGCGGTATTCCGTTTAATTCGGAATTTGTCAGCCTTTCGCAGGACACGAAAAACGTATTCATATCGATATGTACAATTGACCTTTCCATTCTCTTTTCTCCTTTTTATACAAGTCAAAATTAATATAGATCAGAACAATTTTAAAAATTATAATGTTACAAATGATAACAAAATTGAAAATATCTTATTTTATGGGAGGTTTCAAAACAGGTAAAAAACAAGCATTTTCCCTTTATTCAGAATTTACGGCGGATTGCAATTAGAAAAATTTACGGCAGGATTTATCCGAAAATCTTCGGGGAATCTTTTTTAAAAGAACAAAGACAACCTATTAAATAAAACTTATTCCGGCGCTTTGATTACTGTGATTGAACCGCCTCGTAAAGAGGCGGCAGCAAAATAATATAACCGGTTAAAAGTAAAAATTAGAAGGATGAAAGTGTAAGATGCATCTAAAACAGAGCTGAAATTTCAAGTTTATTCCGTTTAATCCTCGCTTTTTGTTTCCTGTGAATTTCGTCTTACAAGCATATAGAAATCTTTTAAGTGCCACCATGCCGGGCACATATCAAGGCTTCCTTTGTAATTGTTTATAGTGGAGTAGCAGCTTTTGAGAAAAACCTGCGAATCTGTGATTTTCGCCCAGGGCTTCCAGTCCACTTCGGTTGGTGGTGGCGTGGCTTCAAAATAGCGTTTTATTTCATCGGGAGTCATGGTGTAAAATTAGTCAAAAAGTATAGACAGGGCAAGGGTTGAGGGGCGTATAGTATAAAGTATTTTTCTTGTTTTGGGGTTGTTTTTTTAAACGCGTCTGATCTTCATAGTTTTGGCGCTGAAATTCACCTAAATGATATTTTCGAATATTAGGGAATCTATGGTGTTGTGAAAAATATAGATTTTTTTCTTTTTAATCTAAAAGTGAGTAGAATTCTCCACGGCCTGAATTAATCGGGTATTGGGAATTATTGGTGGAATCTAATTGGGGGTGATTAGCATCTGTAATTGTATTAATTTTTTTTTAGGAGCTTTTTCCCGCTATTCGTTTCAATCTTTTGCGCCGAACCCCGGCACAAAAGGATTTCCACTTCTATCGGGGCTAAAAAAATGCTACCGGCTGTTAGGAATACACCAATTTTTTGCTTCAGTTGAGCAATAATTATATTTAAAAAAACAAGAGCAGGAAATTCAAATTTTCTCCTAAATCAAGTCATATTCTTGCGGCTGGTGATGATTCAATAATTAATTTTGGATGCGGGCCGCTTGCAGTGATAGTTTCATAGATATATTTTTCTTAACCCTCTACATTTTATTATTTCGATAATTTCGATCTTTAAGTTTAATTTTAAAACTATGTCAGAACCTGCCTTTTAAACGAGAAAATAAATGATACTTTTTTGATTTCTGTTTTTTTTTGGGACATAGTTTATATAGCCGTAGTCATTTAAGTCTTTTATGCACCTGTGATACGTGACAGGGCCGGTTATTTTGGCTATTTTCATAATTTCATGCCTGAAGGCTTTGATAGGATTGATATTGCCTTGATTTGTTCTGAATTGAAGGAGTGCCGCAAAAATTCCAATATGGGTAATGCTGATGCGCTGGTCTTTTTCTATCGATCTAAAGAATTCCGTTAAAGGATTTAATTGTTCCATCACTGCTGTATTTTAGATTTTATTCTTCTTTGGACAGATTGTTTCGGGAATGGTGCTGCCTGGTTTTTTGATGAAGCTGTCTGGATTTTACGAAAATGCCGGTCATAGATATTCAATGATCTAAACTGCGGATTGGCCTCTATATAAATCTGATTTTCTCGTCCATTTTTAATCAGCACAGCAGATACTCTGTCACCCTGTCTTAAAGCATGTTTTAGTTTCTCCATTTCGTATGTATTAGATATCTCTTTTAAAGGAATGGACTTTAAAGTCTTTTCTAAATCATAAGCATATTCATTTCGAAATTCTTTTAAGTGATAATTGCCCGAAGCGTCTCTATCATTAAAGTCGAGCTGAAACCATGATTGGTTATGCTCTACAGAACGACCTGATAATAAATTATAAACTTCATTAAGTTTAAAATTGCGTTCCTGCCCATTTTTAAAGTAATATTCCCTGCTGCTGTCTTCTGGTGCAGAATTATTCTGCATGCTGCTTTTAAATCCATCGAGTTCAAAATGCCTTTCAGCATTTTTTGAAAACGAAAGAGTATGAGTAATCTTTTCTTTTTCATTAATGTAGTAGGATAGAGGAATGCTGAAATTTTCCTGTTCTTTGTCAATAAGATTTTTTAATTTTTCGGATAAATCAGGAAAACCGATACGCTGCACTTCCTCGTTAAGCGAATTGAAGTTTCTTTCGTCTTTTTTTGCCTCACTGCGAAGTGAAAGCTGATTTTGCGTGCTGGTGATTATTTTCCTAAGGATACGTGAAATGAGACTTGGATATAATTGTTTTGACATCCTATGGATTTCCATTTTAAGGATTTGAAGCGTATGCTGCTCCTCAACATTTTTTGAAGATTTGTATTTCGTTCTGATTCTGTCGAACTGCCGCAGTTTCTCAGCCAATAAAGATTTGTTTTCTGCCGCAGTAATTGAAAAGAGCGTATTGAAACGTTCCTCTCTTGCTTTCCATTGGCTGAATTCCATTTCTACTCTATTTACGGGAAACTGCGGGTTCATCATCTAAACTTTAATAATTTTAAAATTTCTAAACCGAATTAGACTGCTGTTTTCTTTTTTTGGGTCTGTTCGCCGAAGGAGTTTCACTATTCTCCTCAGTGGTCTCAGACTGTTTTTTGTCAGATTGCTTTTCTGAAGTTTTTTCTCCTTCAGATTTTTTCTCATCTTTGCTTTCTCGATGATTGATGCGCTGGAGGTTTCCGTCATATACATTAAGAGTCTTAAACTGCGGATTTGCTTCCACGAACATTTTGCTTTCAACGCCGCTGACAACAAAAGTCACAGACTGCAGATTTCCTTTTTTAAGGGAATTTACAAGGTCTTCCTTATATTGCGGCGTACTGAGTTCTTTTATGGAATGCTTCTCAAGGCTTGCTTCCAAATCATAGCCGTAATTCTGATGGTAATGGTTAATCTTAAAATTTCCGGAATTGTCTGTCTGTTTAAAATCGAATTTTAACCAAGAATTGTAACTTTCTCCTTCTTTAGTTTTAAGATCCTTATTTACCGAACGGCCTTCCATTAAATTATAGGCTTCTTTGAGTGTAATGCTGGCTGCATCATTATTGATGTAAAAGGTCTGCTGCAGTCCCGGCTTGTTTTCTTCTTTTTGAAGATTCACATGATAGGAATTAAAAAAGTACATATCAGTCTGGTCTGACTTCTTGAAGTTCAGCTCAACCGTTACGGTATCTCGGTTTGGGACGCCATTGTTGATAATGCCGGTGTGCATGATTTTAAAATCCTTATCTCCTTTCAGCATGTTTTCTTTCAATTCAGTATCGAAAGTTTCTCCAAATCCAGTATATTTCAGCTGGTCTTTCAGGTATTTTAAATTATTCTCATTCATAATGTTTGTATTTAAGTTGTTTTCAAATAGTTCTTTCTTTTCTCTTTCCAATCGGACAAATTCAGTGAGATCCAGTTTCTCGGTGCTATAAAGGTCAATACCGCTCTGCATCACTATATTTAAATCATTTTTAAGTGAATCTATGGTCATACTCCTAAAATAGTCTCTATCAGTGGTCATCGCATAACAATGTTCCATTGCATCCCATGAGTTCATAAAGAACTCAATGGTATCGGGATCAGTTATTACTTCACAAGGAAATGCGGCATACTTGTAGCCGTAAGAAGCCATTTCCTCTGCAAGACTTAAAAGCATTTCAGTCTCATTGATGTTTATATTCATAATCTGTTTTTTGAGTTTTTAAAAGTAGATTTATGAATTAAGGGAGGGGTATTACTTTGTCAGCCAGATTATTGTTAACGTTGACTTCTAAATGCCTTCCGCCGTTCTTTTCAATGAGCTGAAGGGTCAGATACTTATTCTCTGGGATCGTAAATTTCTCTAGCGCAAATACTTTTATTATTTCAGACTTATCAGGAATCACCGCAGATGATGAAGTTGAATACAGTGGCTGAATCTCTATTTCCTGAGAGGCAGTTCGTTTTGATTTTCGCTGGTCTCTTATGAAAAAACGCAGCTGGTCGATATCGTAGCTGATTTTGGATTTATTCTCAAATACTAAGCGCAGATACAGTACATCCTCATGTATAAAAATGCCACTGACCTCCAGTTTTATCTGGAATTTAGATTTTTTAAAACCGCTGGTCTTTATTTTTTTAGATAATGCCAGTGAAGCAGACTGCTCTATTTTTTTCTGATTTTCATTTTCTAAAGTAAATAATACATCTCTGCTTGCAGCAACTGCACTTTCTGCTTTTATATTCAGGTCTGGGCAGTCTTCATCGTAATTCAGTACAAATACGTATAATTTTGCATCAGATGTAACTACTGTCAGGTTAGTCTGGAAAAAATATTGTCTTGCCGCTTTTACCAGCAGGATATTTTCTACCCCTTTGGCTTTCTGCACCAGCACATCAGCGCTCCCTTTATCTATACTTTTAATCGGGTAGGGAAAAACTATGCTGGTAGTTTTCGAACAGCCGATCTGAAGATTTTTATACTGGTCTTCATAAAAAACTGTTTCGCTGCTGTTTGTCTGAGGATAAGCCAGAACAGAAACCAGCAGTAGGCTCATTAAAAACAAATAATTAATTCTTTTCATCTTTCTCTTTTTTAAGGTTTTAAATTCTTTTGTTTTTCATCATATAACAGCACCCTGTATCCTGCTTTTACCAGTACTTTTATGAGTTTTACCTTTTTACTCATAAGACTTTTTGCTGCCTCAATGCCCATTCCTGCAGCCTGTGCTCCCCATGAATCAGTAACCCCGGCAAGTCCAAGGGTCTGAATCGAGCGGTCTGCAGATGCTTTAGCCACATCCCTGTTGATGGCACCAGGAATGTATATTCCCTCAATTCCGTCTATATCATAGACTGATAGCTGCACCGGAAAAATTGAACCATGATGCTGGAGGTTTTCTATCTTTATTTCAAGTCTTTCACCTTTCAGGATTGCCATGCCGTATACAAAAGTGTTTTTTGGAATTGTAGTTCCCTGAAGGGTAATATCAGCGGTGAGCCTTAATTTAATCACCGATCCATTTACAATGGTCTGAGTTTCATGCACGGCAGCTCCAACTGCATTTTTTTGATAATCTGGATTTAAATCTTCATCTGCGGTGAAAAAGGCATTCAATTTAAAAGTGTTTGCAGGTGCTGTATTCTCTTGTAAAGAGGTGATAATTTCTGCGTTATTTTTGAGGTTTACGGAATATACTTTTCCTTTTTTATCTTCCGAATTCTGTTTTAAACGTTCCTGTACTCTTGAAGGATGCTGGATATCCAGTATATTTTCCAGCATGCCACCTAGCTGCTGCAGCTCAGGATCCGGCGCCGTTTCACCCATTTCAGACATCATCTGTTCTAAGTTCTTAATCTGGGCAGATACTTCATTTGATGAGCCATAGTTTTCGAACTCCCTCATATCCTGGCTGTAATTGTTAACCGTTGCAGAATGGCTGATAGTTTTCTGGAGAAGCTGCAGTTTTTCAAAGATTTTCTGCTCGTTTCTGTCCTGCGGAGTCACTGCATTCAAGCCGCTTCTTTTTTTTGAATATCGCTGGGATGCAAAATCCAGTTCCGGGAACTCCTTTAAAGATTCTTCAAGAACTTTTTGATTTGAATAGTTTGGATCTTTTTTAATTTGCTCCTGTAGTTTGACTGAATCTACAGCAGCCTGGTCATAGTAGCTCATTTTATCCAAAGAAGAATCTTCTTTAAAATTTGGAAGCGGCAGTTTAAAATTAAATCCTTTCTTTATTTCATTTTCAGCCACTGCAGCTTCCATTTTTCCTCCTCCCAGAGTATAAAAAAGAATGGTAATAAAAGGAAGTGTTATGATCGGCAGAGCCAAAAGCATTTTTCGTTTTTTTGCTTCTTTAATTGATATCGTCTTCTGTTCCATGTCTTTATTTTTTAATCGATTATTTTAATTTTTACAGTCTGTTCTGAAAATTTTACCTGTTGAACTTCCTTTTCTGAAAAGGCATTATAAATGTTATAAAGAAGGTAGCCTGCCGATAGGATAACAAATAAGCTGAGAAGAGAAATTAGCTTCCTCTTTGAACACCCTTCCGCCAGACTGCTCATTTTTTCAGACCATTTTTTTTGTGCAGAGAGATAGTGCCTATGGTATGTAAATGCAGTTTCCCGTTTTTTAAACAATGATTTCATAACCTGTCATTTTCGGTTTTCAACAGTTAAATCTCGGTTTTCAATCGTATTGAAACGTTCAATTAAAAAACCGTGCGGATTGTTGTCGCTTCTTGATACATTGCGCAGACTCCCTTCCGTAATCAGGTTTCTTTTCAAAATGCTGGTAGTTCTGATGATGTTCTGCCGCGAGAAACATTTAAAGTGGTAGGGATAGTCCTGTATATCGACAGTTACACTGTCAATCTGGATGGTCTGGCTTATATTGCCCGAAATGATTCCGGAATAAAAGCCGTTTTCTTTCAGGTCATCATAAATTCTTTTAGCGCTTTCGTCAGCCAGATAAAGGGCTTTAGTAACATTGGACTTGATTACTTTATCGTCTGGGTCAAGGGTAAAGAAAAATTGGTGAAAAGTTTTAATATGATCTCGTGCTTCAACAGGCACATTATCCTTCCTGTCTGACGCATATGCTTCCAGAGCTTTTCCTGCCGCAAGGATATATACCTTATCCTGCATCCGGCTTACAGTCTGAAAACTTTTGTAAAGCGTAAAGCAGCATATCACAATGCAGCCCGCAACAACCAGCATAGTAAAGCCTCTCACGTATTTAAATGCGGTATCTATATTTTTCATTTTGCTGAACATGGGATGATCTTTTTAGTTTATTTTGAATTTCCTTTAAGCCTGTCGCTCATATAATTTCCTTTCTCCTCAAAATAAGGAGCAGACGACGAGGAGGCAGACATGCTCTGCGACATCCTTCCTGCGGCATTTCCCATTGAATCCAGAACCATTGCTGTCCCCTGCGATGTCTTGGAAACTGCAGAACTGGCTGAGGTGCTGAATAGGGTTGTGGTTTTCTGGGCAAGGGCTCCGCCACTGCCTGCATGAACGATGTAGTTAGCCACTGAAGGCACAGTGAAGTAGCCAATAATGCCGATAATCATGAATATTAGGTAAGACATATCAGTAGTACTGAAAAACGTATCGCCGGTGGACTGCACCTGGGACAAATCCAACTTGAGCATCAGTTCTTGTATTTTGCCGATAATGCTTCCAAAAATATTAGCAACAGGAAGCCAGAGGTATATGTTGATGTATCTCGCGAGCCAGACCGTCAGTGTATGCTGAAATCCGTCAAAAACAGCAATGCCGAAAACAAGCGGTCCGAGAATGGAAAGTACCACCAGTTGAAAGGTCCTGAGTGTATCGATGCAGAGCGCCGCCGATTCAAATAAAATTCGCAGCACCTCGCTCATCCACTGCTTAACGGAATTCCGAAAACTATAGGAAGCCTTTTCCATGGCAAATTTCACATCGTTGCCTATACCTGCCAGCATGCCTTCATCAGATGGGTCTGCGCCGTCATGGGTGTACTTGTACCATTTATCACGGTCTCCTGTGCCTGCCATTCCTACATACATTTTCCAGGGATCGGTCTGCTTCACTGCCTTTTCTTTTTCTTTTAAAAGAACCGCGACCGCATTATTGGATCCTGTTACCATAGCAGCCGTTGCGGTAACTGTGGGTTTCATAACCCCGTTGATAAGGGCCAGTACCGAGGGGAAAATCATGATGCAGAATCCGATTACAAAAGGCCTGAACAGCGGATAAAAATCAATCGGCTCTGCTGCCGCGATATGCCTCCAGACACGCGAGGAGATGTACCAGATGGTCCCAAACCCTGCAATTCCCTGTCCTACAGCCAGCAGGTTGCCGCACAGGGGCATCATCTCATCATAAAGCTGGTCCAGCACCAAGTGCAGGCTCTGCATGTTATCACCCAGTCCCTGGGCCTGGCTTAAAAAGGGCAGCAGCAGGGCTGTGAGAACAATTTTGTTTTTTATTGGCAGTTTCATGTCTTTAGTTTTTAAGTTCCTGAAGTTCTTTGGAAGCGTAAACATCTTTTTTTTCTTTAGCCCGCTGCAGTGCCAGAATATTTGACGATGCATTAAAATCTCGAAGAAAAAGAAGCTTATCCTGCATCTGCTGATAGATCATATCCACCGCTTGTAGTCTTTCATCATCGGACATCCTGAGTTTATCAGCTGTAATGATCATAGTGAGTTCATCAAGATTGCGCAGGCTCTGGCTGAGAAGATTTGCGTAAACCTTTTCAAAATATCCAATTTCCTGCGAAGTGAAACTGCCGTTTCGCGCAAACCGGTTCAGCGCGTTTCTGCTTTCCTTTAACAGCTGTATTTGAAAATTTACAATTTCACCCACTCTTTTGTAATTCTTTACCGCCGGGCTTACCTGCATAAGGGCGTCTAAAAAAGTTTTATGCAGGCTGAAGTTGCCCTGCGACATATCCTTCACCGTTTTATAACCTCCCGAGAGCAGTTCATAGCCCTTTTTCATATCACTTAGGATCTTTTTAAACTGGGAGAGTTTTTCAATGTTCAGGATCAGCTGCTGTATTTCTGCTGACTGGGCGCGGGCTTTGCCGGGCATTATAGACAGGCAGATAAGCAGCCCTAAAATCAATATCTTTTTCATCACTTATAAATTTATAGCCCGTAATGGGCATTACTATCTTTAGCCTCTTTTTGATCTGCCGCCTTTGACAGTGCAAGCAGTTTGAGATCACCGCTGAAAGAAATGCAGAAATTGTAATCGTCCAGCATGGCCTTATGCAGCTCATCAATCCTCTGAATTCTGTGGTCATCTTTGAGTTCAAGTTTCGAGTCAGTAGTGAGAACTAAAAGCTGGTCCAGGGTATAGCTGCAGTTCTCAAGCAGCCTTTTAAAAGAACGTTCTATATAATCCATTTCACTGCCGTGAAACAGATCGCCTGCCTTAAGATCGGCATAGGTCTTTTTATAGAGTTTCATTATTTTAATTTGCATTGAGAGAATTTCTGCAGCCTTGTAATAGTTCCTGACTTTTGGATTAATCTTCAACAGTGAGGTAAAATAAGCACCGTGCAGATTCACTTCACCTCTTTTTGCATCGCCGATAAAATTGAGTCCTTTGGACACGGCTGAATACCCTTTTTTGGCATAGTCGATATATACCTGAAGTGCCGCAATCTGCAGCAGGAGTTCCTTTCGCTGCTTTGCCTGTCCATGGATCTCTTGCTGGGTTACTAATAGTACCGCCAAGAGCAGTAAAAACACTTTTTTCATGATTTTTTTCTTTGCATTACGGAATTCCGTAAAATTGTTTCACCCGGGTTGCATCTGCGTCAGTTTTGGCCCTTTGCAGGCTCAGCAGCATATTCTGCTCATTAAACATCCTAAGGTCATCATAGCTGGCATCAACCTGGTCAGCGGCGGTATTGATGATTTCAAGTCTTTTGAGATCACTCATCTGTGTGGTAAAGGAATCCAGTATTAAAAAGATCTGATCAATGTTCTTGATGCTTTGCTCCAAAATGCCCGAGTAAACACGTTCCATATACTGTATCTCGCTGTCTTTGAAATGGGTGTCCTGTTTGAGCAGGTTCCACGCCTTTTCGTATTCCTGTACAAGTTTTGTCTGTTTTTGGGTAATATCTTTGATCCTCTGGTAATAGGTAATAATAGATTTTACTTTAGCCAATTCTTCATAGTAGCCTTTATAAAGGTCTTTCTGTTTCTGTGTCCAGTCCGAGATCTCATCAAGTTTTAATTTGGAGAGCACATTTTCAACCTGTTTCTGGGCATTCTGAAGCCAGATGGTTTTGTTCTGAAGTTTTTGGATCCTCAGGTCAATGGCTTTGATGACCTTTTTGGTAACTGCCTTTACGATTTCAAGTATCGGCAGTGCCGCGGTTTTCGCAGCAGGTCTTGCCGGAGTGCCAACAAGCAGCAGCAAAATCAGGCAGGTAATTAGTCTTTTTTTCATTGTTCCTTTTCATTTAAATTCCGTTTCTCATCTCGCCGGCCAGTGCTGCAATGCCTTTTTTGATATCACCGCCGAACTTTGCCGCGTAAGCATTCATTTTCACCTTCTCGCTTTCCTCGGTGGTGTAAGCCAGATACTCTTCTAAAGAAACTTCGGTTCTGTATACTTTTGATGATATTCCGCCCGGCCTTATGGGACATTCTTTTGGCGGATATGAGACCGCTTTTACTATTACACAGACCCCTATGTTTGCTGCTGCAATCGCCAGTGGGGCGATCACGGACCTGGTAAGCCTTTATTATTCTGTCGGCAGATCTGGAAATCCGGAAATGTGGCGCTTTGAGGGCGAACAATGGAATATGGGCGGATCTCCACATGATATGCCGTCAATCTATGCTGCAAATTCGCCTCTTCCAAATGCTGTTAATATTCAGTCACCAGTACTGCTGTGGAGCGGTAAAAATGACCAGCAGGTTGATATACATCAGAGCATGGAATTTTACTTGGCACTTCGCCGACTAAAGAAAAAAAGTATCATGCTTTTGTATAAGGACGAAGGTCATGTTTTAATAAAACCTGATAATCAAAAGGACATTACCGTACGAATGATAGAATGGTTTAATTACTTTTTGAAGGATGATCGTTCCTATTCTTGGATTGACAAGGGAATGCAATAGAAATTATATAAAAATGCAGTCCCAATGGGGACTGCATTCTCCATGATAATGAAAATTACTGACCATTTACAACACGATATAAAGGTTGAACACAATTGTTTTGGTCATCTTTTTCATAAGCAACAGGACCTGATGTCACGTTAAGACGACATAGCTGCGGCTTTTGAATGTTAGAGCAATCTATTGGTTCTTCTTCTGTACAATCTCCGTTTGAATCAGGGAAGTATCCTGGTCGGATTGCAAGGGTATCTGCTTTTGTCGAACTCTGCATGGAGGTAGTTGCAAAAGCGCCTGCCATTGCCAATAATACGGCTGCCACAGGCATTCCATTTTTTAAAAATAAACTTTTCATAATATTAATTTTAAAATTATAATTTGATCTACTTTTTCTACAGGTTTCGATCTATTTCCTGTCACCAGCGCTGGTAAATTTTGGATCAATTAATTTGATCTTTTATTATTTTTTTGAATTCATAAACCACAAGGTCTTTTCCTATTATAGCGTATAGATGGGTGTCGGTTGTCACAAAAGAACTAAGAACATAACTGGAAGTGTGAAAGAGGGGGAAGCTTAGCAGATAGCTATGGTTTTTTAAATTGTAAACATCAATAATAAAGGATTTATCCCATAACTTTTTATTCTCATACCTGCCCTTTACCCTGGAGTGCACGAAGAGCAGATTGCTAACTACTGCGGCATTTGCATTTACTACAAATGATGGCGTAGACATTGCATATTGTTTTCCATCCTTGAGGAGTGAAACTTTTAAATTTGGATGGCTTATGGTATCAATGGTATGTCCTCTGGTGATAAGTTTTCCGTTTTTTTCAGCGGTCATAAATTCATTGCGGTAATAGTATAAGTAGACAATTTTCTTTGCCGTTTCGCTGTACAAAAGCGTTCCATCAGTATCAAAAATGCCATCATTGCGACTCTGCAGAAGTTCTCTGCTATATGTTGTTTTTTGTTCGGCGTCAGCATTATAAATTCCCAAAACATTTGCCAGCTTTTTTGAATTGTTTGATCTGAATACAGCCATGCTACTGTCAATTGGGACTAACCTTGTAAAGTAAGGGACTGAGTTTAATTCTCTAGTGATGGTCCAGTTTTTCATATCCCCTCTAAGGAGCACGGGAACATTGCCGTCCGATAAATAAAAATAGGGTTCTCTGACACTTATCGTAATTGATTGGAAGGGGATTTTTTTTGCATCGAAATGCAGTTTATCTAATTTTTTGTTCTTTAGATTTTGGTCCAATGAAAGTACATACATGGGATATTGATAGTTTCCAAGATAGATCCTGTTATTTGTATAACCGGCAATATAATATGAATGATGTTTTAAATCTATTGTATTTGAAAACTCAGCAGGATGATTTGGATAACGTCTTATAAAAGGGTTGTTATGATGTATGATATTTTCCGAAGACAGAAATAAAATCAAGACAATCAGTATGCTGCAAGTCATAATTCCAACTGCTAATTTGACTATCCCGGTAGCGGCTAAAGTTGTGGTTTTTTTATTGTTTTGCCGTTTGTTTAGCACAATTGCAAAAAGCGCCAGGGCAATAAATGTGCAATTAAAAATCAAGTGCATATTCCAGCTCATTTTTTCTAAGATTCCACCGCAGGAACACGGAATAAAAGAACTGAAATTAAGAATTATAAAAATATAAGCAGAAAACATTGTCATCAAACCCAGTGCAGCATACAAACCTATTAGCTGCGATTTGGGGAGCAGCAGTGCTACAGCGATTAATAGTTCAATAGTAATTACCAGCCAGGAAATCCAAGAGGCATATATACTTAATAGTGGAGACTGTCCAAGCTGCACTTCAAAGTTCTCAAAATCCAATATTTTGCTGGTAGCTGCATATATAAAAAGCATAACATACAAAAGACAGATTATTTTTAGGGCGATAATCTTTATATTTTTGTTTAAATTCATGATTTCATTTAAAGTGATTATTTGATCAGTTTTAAGGTTTAACATACGAAGTAAACTCTCTTTGTAATTCTTAAAAAAGTATTCAAATAGGTTAATATATTTTGTTAATTACAACTAAAACAAATCTACAACAACCACTTATCTTGGCTGTTACCAAAAACAGGCACGGATTATTCAATAGCATTCAATTGTTAGTTAAAAAATAAAGATTGCCTTCCAGCATAAAAAAGATATGCCAATAAACAATATTTTGTTTATTGGCATCAATTAGTTTTCTTATCATATTTACTTTCCGGTATCGCTCAGCGTACTGAGTTTTTCACTGAATTCGATAAGTCCCGCTTTTTGAAGAATTTCATCTCCAAATTGTTTTAATTCCTGGAGATTTTCCTGGGGAATACTGGTCAAAAAGAGCGATGATTTATCATCGCCTTTTGCCGCGAGCCCACGCTCAATTACATGGTTTAATAAAAGCACATTTTTCCGTGAAATTTTCATATCAATCTTCACTACTTCATTCATGCCCGGGATACTAAAAATAGTATCGAAAACCTTTGCTACGTCATTTGTTGTCATCATAATTTTCACGTTTTTAAATTAATATTTATTAATACAAAAGTATAAATAGACTTCTTAATTATCATGGACATAATATGTCCATGATGGGCTGAATAGACGGAGCTTACTTAACTTCGTATAGTTTTAGAAACAATCCTTAGATGTTTTCAAATACTGTTTCTATTGCGATTTGATTTAAGTGATCGGCAGAAATGCAGAAATTCTAAAATGATATTTAAAATAGCTTAAAGATTGCCACGTTCCTGCAATCGGCCAGATGTCCGGTTGTTAAACAACCGAATCTGGCTGCTCTTTACTCGGAACTCGTGAGCAGTGAAACTGAAAGAAGAAAAAGAGTTTGAAATTAATGAAAATGAGAGAAGATGGAAAAGGAAAATTCAAACAGAACGCGTATTGTAGGTCTGCGTTTTACGCCTGCAGAATATGCAAGAATTGAACGTAAATGGAAGGCTACAACCTGTCGCAAATTAAGTGAATATATTCGTAAATATTTGTTTAATAAACCCATCACAACCAATTACCGCAATCAGTCCCTGGATGAATTTATGTTCGAGATTATCAGACTCAGAACTGAACTTAAGGCCTTGGGAAACAACTTTAATCAGGCAGTAAAAAAGCTGCATACACTGCAGCAGATTCCGGAATTTAAAACCTGGATTATCAATCATGAACTGGAGCGAAGTATACTCTTGAATAAGGTAGAAGAGATAAATAAATATATTGAGAAAATCTCCCGAAAATGGTTGCAGTAATTAAGACAGGAACTTCACTGCACAACATTTTCAACTATAATGAAAATAAGGTAAAACAAGGTGCAGCGGAATGCATAGGCGAGGGGAATTATCCTCTTGAAGTGGATAAAATGAGTATCACAATGAAACTCAGTAGACTGCTCAATCAAAATACTTTAAATGAGAATGTAAAGCGCAATAGCGTGCATATTTCCCTGAATTTTGATCCCTCTGAAACCTCATTAACCAACGAAAAATTAATGCAGATCGCAGATGTCTATATGCAGAAAATTGGTTTTGGCGCGCAGCCTTATCTGGTATACCGCCACCATGATGCTGGACACCCACACATTCATCTGGTGTCTATAAAGGTAAAGCAGGACGGAAGCAGGATCGACATGCACAATATTGGCAGGAACCAGTCTGAAACAGCCCGTAAAGAAATAGAGAAGATGTTCTCTTTAGTAGCCGCACAGGGGCGTAAAAACAATATTGATAAGGTTCTTAAGCCTATCAATGTTCAGAAGGTTTCATACGGAAAGATGCAATCAAAAAAAGCGATTGCAGCAGTGCTTAACGGAGTGCTTTCAACCTATAAATATTCAAATCTTTCTGAACTCAATGCAGTGCTGCAACTCTACAATGTTTTTGCTGACAGGGGATCTGAAGACTCAAGGATTTTTAAAGCAGAAGGATTAGTGTATCGAATACTTGATAGTGATGGAAAACCTATCGGTGTTCCTATTAAAGCCAGTGATTTTTATAATAAACCGACTCTTAAATTTTTAGAGCAAAAATTTATATCCGCAGGTAGTGGAAGTGTATCGATGAAAAACAGGATAAAGAATGCCGTGGACCTGGCGCTTCTTAATAAAAGCATTTCATTTTCCGAGCTGGGAAAACTGCTCGAAAAAGAAGGGATTAATATTATTTCAAGAAAAAGTGCTGCCGGGATGATTTACGGAATCACCTATGTGGATCATACTACAAAATGTGTATTTAATGGAAGCGTTTTAGGCAGGCAGTACAGCGCAAAGGTAGTACAGGAACGCTGTAATTTAATGGGTAAAACTCTACAGGGTTCCGATAAGGACATAAACATAAAATCTAAAGCTGAATTAATGGGAAGTATATCAAATAAAGATTTATTTGAAATTAGTAAAACTGATGGTTTTGATACTGCTCTGGCTAAAGTTTTGGATGTATTGACCAGGATGGAATCCGCGCAGGCTGACCTGCCCAATCAGCTTAAAGCAAAACGCAGGAAGAAAAAAAGAAAAGGGCAGTCAGACAATCAATAAAAAATTAATATCATGGGAATGCAGACAGGAGAAAATGACCAGGCACTGAGAAAGATTTTGGATATGACAAGGCTCATAGGGATTATCATTCTGGTAATTCACTTTTACTATTATTGTTATTCAGCCTTCAAGCAGTGGCAGCTGGTAAGCGCGTTTACCGATAAAATTTTAGGCGGTATTTATCGTGCAGGGCTATTTGATAATTTTCATAAATCGAAATTTTTTGCTCTCGGATTTCTCGTGATTTCGCTTATTGGTGCAAAGGGTAGAAAAAATGAAAAGATCAGTTACAAAGTTGCTTTTGCTTATTGTATTTCTGGAATGCTCATTTATTTTATAAGTTATTTTGCGCTTTTGTTATTTTCATTGCAGACACATAAAGCAATAGTTTATATTGTAATTACTTCGACTGGATTTCTTATCATGCTTTCCGGCGGAACGATGGTTTCTCGGATTATAAAAAACACGCTGAACAGCAAGGACATTTTCAATAAGCTCAATGAGACTTTTCCACAGGAAGAAAGACTGTTGGAGAATGAATATTCTATTAACCTTCCCGCCAGATATTATCTAAAAGATAAACTGCGAAACAGCTGGATAAATATTATAAATCCATTCAGGGCGTTAATGGTTCTGGGCACTCCGGGATCGGGTAAATCTTATTTTGTGATTCGCCACGTTATTACCCAGCATATAAAAAAAGGCTTCAGTATGTTTGTTTATGATTTTAAATATGATGACCTCTCAAAAATTGTCTATAATACATTTGAAAACAACAAACAGGCTTATAAAATCCTGCCCAAATGTTACTTTATAAATTTTGATAATATTATGCACAGGTGTAATCCGCTGGACCCGCAGAGCATGGAAGATATAACCGATGCTTCGGAATCAGCCAGGACTATTCTAATGGGGCTTAACAGGGAGTGGATAAAAAGACAGGGAGACTTTTTTGTAGAGTCGCCAATCAATTTTTTATCGGCCGTTATATGGTATCTCAGAAAGTATAAGGATGGCGAATTCTGTACCCTGCCTCATGTAATTGAACTCATGCAGATGGATTATGACAGTCTCTTTACGCTTCTTCGGACAGAGAAAGAAATTGAAGTACTGATAAATCCGTTTATTAATGCTTATATCCAGGAAGCCACAGACCAGCTTGAGGGGCAGATTGCTACGGCGAAAATCGCCATGGCAAGGCTTTCTTCCCCGCAGTTATACTATGTTTTATCAGGAAATGATTTCACTTTGGACATCAATAATCCCCAGGAACCTAAGATTGTCTGCATGGGAAACAACCCACAGAAAATACAAATATATGGGGCCGTATTGTCCCTTTATGTGAACAGGCTTGTAAAGCTGGTAAACAAAAAAGACAAAATGAAATCAAGTCTCATCTTCGATGAATTCCCAACAATATATCTCAACAATATGGACAGTTTAATTGCTACTGCCAGAAGCAATAAAGTGGCAACCTGTCTGGGTATTCAGGACTTTACCCAGCTCCGCAAGGACTATGGGCGGGAACAGGCAGATGTTATTATGAATATTGTTGGAAATATAGTAAGCGGACAGGTTACAGGAGATACTTCCAAACAATTATCAGAGCGATTCGGAAAAATTATGCAGGACAGGGAAAGCCTGTCGATCAACAGCGCCGACACTTCAATCAGCCGTTCAAAACAATTGGAATCTGCAGTCCCGCCCTCGAAAATCTCAGGACTAAGTTCTGGCGAATTTGTGGGCATGGTGGCTGATGATCCGGATTGTAAAATTGAACTCAAAACCTTTCATAACGAAATTATAAATGACCATGAAGCACTGAGAAAAGAGATGGAAAATTATAAGGAAATACCTCCAGTTCGAAAACTTGACAATGCAATGATCCAGCGCAATTACCTTCAGATAAAACAGGATGTTCAGGATATAATTCATTCCGAAATGGAACGCCTGCTGAATGATCCAGCGCTGACTTATTTAGTGTTAAAAAAATAGGACAAGAATTAAACTTAAAATCGAATTGGATGTCAAAGCAATTCAGATACAAAGGCGTCAGCAGTCAGATGCTGAATTTTATATTTGTATACCTATATTCGTTAATATATACATATTAGATTGAAGACCAGTATTATGATTTTCGATCGTTTCTCGCCTGGGACAGTTTTTATTAATGAAAAAATGATAAATTTGGAAATATATGCAATGTGATTTTGAATCATACATTCATAACTTAATTGTCATTATTTCGACTATGCAGCATGCAATTGACATTAGCGGAAAAAAAAATACTCCTGCTTATTCCGGCCAAAGGGCTGTTTGCGACTTCTGCAAGAAAGAGGTAATTGGAAAATGTGGAGAAATTTACATTTGGCATTGGCAACATGTCCATAACGCAGATTGTGACTTATGGAAGGAAGGTGAAACCGAGTGGCATAGGGTCTGGAAAAACAAATTTCCAGTTGACTGGCAGGAAACAATTATAGAAAAGAACAACGAAAAACATATAGCTGATATTTTTACGCCAAATGGGATTGTAATAGAATTTCAAAATTCCATGATTTCTTCATCAACTATTGTCGAGCGGGAAAAATTTTATGAAAAAATGATTTGGGTTATAAATGCGCAGACTTTTAAAGATAATTTGATTACTGAAAATAAATCAGATGCACAACTGGCAGAAATCGAGCTTCGATATTTGACACAGCGAAGTCTGTTAAGTAAACACAATTCTGTTGGACTGCAGAATTTAAAGAAAAAACAAAACGGTTTGATTTCGGAAATCCAATCTAGGGAAGATGCATTAGAAGAATTACAGTCTGTGACTGATCTTTTTAAAAGCTACAATAAAAATGCAGAAACATTTGCCGAGCAGATTATACTTATATGGCAGAGCGAAAACTTATTTGTCGACTCCTCCCTGATAGAGATTATCAGTTACGATACAATACCTACTAAAAAGACATTTTTTAGGTTGTTGGGAGACTTGAAACGCAACAAGCACTTCTTAAGTGCAGCTCTTGAAAATAGTGTAGAAATTGAGAAACTTTCTAAGGAGCGTAAAGAGATTCTAACTGAACTTGAAAATCTGAAACCGGCTCTGATGGAGGAATTGAAATCCGTCGCTGCGCAGCATCTATATCTTGAAGTCGAAATTGCCCAGCTTAAAAGAGAAATTTCGTTTTTAAAGTTGGAGAATGCTGAAAATGCTGGTGAATATCAGGAGCTAAAAACCTCAATCGACATTTATATCAAGACAAATTTAATAAAAATAGAAACTGATTTTGATGAACAAAGAAATAAAATTCTTAAAGATAAAGACAAACTGACCCTTTCCTGGAAACGCGAAAGGAAAAGCTGGGGCTTAGCTGCCGCGCCAATTTTCTTTGACATCGGTGATGGTAAACTGCTTTACAAACATCCCGACAATAAAGTCAGTATTGTAAAGGTTTGTGATTTTATAAGTAAATATAACCCTGGTGAGATCTAGTCTCAGATAAACGAAATTACTGAGTTTCCGGCAAAAGTGATTTTTGTTTTTTCGTTAGGTCAGAATTGGATGATTTCTTCCCTTTGGATTAGAAAACCGCGATGAATTCCATATGATGCAATGGTAAAATGCCGATGTATGTAATAGCAAATAAGCAGCATCTAAACGGTATTTTATTTTAATCTTCAACCCGTTGCCATGAATAGGAAAGCGTCTCCTATTCAATTTAATTAATTATTTCTCAAGTAGCTTGACAACAGCCCATAATAAAAAAGTTGTTTGATTGGCTTCATCTTATGATGTGGTAAGTTGATGTTTTGTTTAGGCATATACAGCTGGCGTTTCATCATGTGGACAGTGGCCTATCATGACCTGTGTTTGTACGGTCTTTGGGATTTACACACTTTCGATCAGATCAGAATGCCTTTCAGCCACGAAATTGTTATTGATTGCAAATCACTTACTAATAAGATAATGACGATATGAAAATAAAGGCTTCACGTAAATTTGATAATGTCTGATATCGCGTAATTAACTGCTGAGTAAGATGTGTATTCGAAATATGATTTAGCATTATATAGAGAGATTGTTGAATAATAGGAGCCGGGCATATTAATATTAAAGAAAGAAGATAATAAAAAAAGAAAAAGATAAACTTACTTAAGAATATTACATTTGTGTAAATCTACATATGTGTAAATAATAGCGAAAAAAAATAATTATGATCGAAACTTATAATATAATCCACAAGTTTAATTTAATGAAATAATTTAAATTCTTTAGAGGAGTCCTTAATTTTATATTACATTGTATCTATATGAATGAGTCTGAATTTCAAAATCGAGTAAACGACATACTAAGTAAATTATTACCTACATTTAGTAAAGCTGAGATAAGATGTCAAAGAAACTTTTCAATTAAGTTTGGACATCACAATGTAATTGTTGATGGTAAGGAGCCTACAAAGTACGCTAAGAGAAGTATATATGATTTACTTATTTATATTAACGAAGAGCCTATTATTTTACTGGAATTAAAAAAGCCCGGCTTGCCGTTAACTAATGAAGATATTAAACAAGGAATATCATACGCCAGATTAACTGATAAAATAACCCCCATTACTATTGTAACTAACGGTATTGATCATATAATTTATGATACTATTAAAAATGAACCTTTTAGTGTTTCGCAAATTGATCGAGGTTTTTTGGATCTGGTTAAAACTAATCTATCCATAGCTGCGGATGAAATGCGTAATAGTATAGAAACTATAATCCAAAATGACCAAGGAGTATTATTTGAAATAATTAATAGTATATCTGCAAACTCTTTTGATAAATTAACAGGCACGGTAAATCAATTTGATAAGCCAATCATTAATTCATTTTGCGTACCAAGATCAGTACTTTCTGATCTCACTCTAAAGGTTGAGACTGATAAATTCATTTTGTTGACTGGCGATGCATTCGTAGGCAAAACCACACTTATTTATCAATTCTTCAAATCAGAAAAAGAAAAAGGTAATGCAACATTGTATATAGACTGTCAAGATATTTTTTATTCCTTGTTTAGAAAATTATCTCATTTCCTTTCAGGCTCTCTTAGCTATCCAATTGATGATACTAAAGTTCGTGAGTGGTTACTTTCAAGTTTTCACACGCAAGGCACGAAAAAGATAAATGTAATTTTTGATAGTTTAAGAATTGAGGGAGATCCCGACATTTCACGTCATATTATTGAGCTAAAAGATATCTTTCAATTTAGTGAACAAAGAATTATTCTCTGCACTGACACATCTAATTATCGCTATTTAGTTAAACATCCTGACAGAAATTCACTTACGTTAATTGGAAAGGAATTTATTCGTCAAAATGTTTCAAATTTTACAACTGATGAGTACTTTAAAGCAAATGATTTTTTACAAGAAAAATATAGTTTAGGAATTTTGAGAGGTGGAGTTTATGCACGTGAATTTAGAACTCCCCGAATATGGCGATTAATAATTAGTGATGCTTTAAAAGAAAAACCTTCCGAAGGAGCCATGGGTTATATTGACAGTATCCCTAGTATTGCTTTTCTTGATTTATTTACGAACAGTATTCAATTTGATTATCAAACAGTAATAGATTTTAGAAAATTCACTCAAGTCTTTGTTGAAAGTATTGCAACACTCAAAGACAAACCGGAATTGAGGTTAATGGCTTATAATTTAGGAATTGTAGAAGAATCCTTTGCAGATCAATTTTTAGATGAAAAACTTATAAAAAGATTACTTAACGCAGGGTTCATTGAAAAAAGACCTGTAGGAGACTATAAATGGGTTTATGTTCCAAAGCTTCCAGAGCTGATTGCAGGTTATAGCATTGAATATTTGAAAGAAAAATTTATACCATTATTTAAAAGTAGTTTAGATGTAGCATATAGCACTTTTCTTGAAACATGTGAATATTTTCCATATGGGGAAATGGTTGCAGCGAGAGTCTTATTTGATATTGGTAATTCTGAGAATGAAATGGTATTTTCCCAAATTATTAACAAGTTAATAAAAGACGAACCGACGGTTGAAGAAACGGATAGTGAGAAAATGCTTGGGATGTATTACGAAGGTATTGGAGATATAACAATTAAAAGCGGAGAAGGAATTCAGGATAAATTTTTTGGTAATGCATTTCCGTTTTTAGTACTTGCCCATTTAACATATATGAATTTTGGAGACTATTCCGATGATCCGCACTTAATAAGATTTCAGGTGATTGGGAAATTAGGAAATAGTAAAATTGTACAGAGGCGAGCTGATCACATCTTCTTTCATTCTGGTATTGTAATGCTTGAATCCGAGGAACTTGGTGCTTTTGTTGATACCAAAATTGGTATTGTTGAACCTATTGTTCTTTCGATGAAAGCGAATCTTATGCATTATCCCGAACATTTTGAGAAATTATTCAAAGCTGCAAAAATTAATAAACTATTTCCGTTGCTACATCGAATGTATATTGCTGCAATTAATTCTTATGAATTTAGTAACAGTAAAGTAGATAATATTTGTGAAGAAATAATAAAGGAATATGAGAATGATTTATTATACAGGATGTTTGCCTACGCAGATTTAGGGTTAGACGTTTCAAGAGCTGAATTTAGAAGGCTTTATAAAAGATATAGGAAGTTTGCGAAAAAGTAACCCTGTTAAATTTTTTAAGGTAAATATTAAATATTGCGTGAGTTTTATTTTACTTCAAATTAATAATTAATTAATCGGAATTATTATTGCATCCCAACTGTCAATATTGATGGTTTGCTAATTTTGCAAATATAGAAAAACAGAGTGTTAATATTTCGATTTATTAGCATAGCCCGCAATAAATAGCCCAAAAATAAAAACTCCGCATAAAGCCTCTGAAACCATGAAAATTTTATAATAGCCATCTTGAAATGGTGCAAAGTCACCAAAACCCAGTGTACTGAACATAATAATGGAAAGATAGATAGAATTATACAAATCATGATTTATGGTGGCTATTCCGCTAAAAAAATAAAAAATGGCGTAAAATGTTAAAATTATGAAAGAAGAAATCAAGGTGCGGAAAGGTCGCTCTCCGAACCCCCAAATAATATAGGAAAAGAAGTCAGAAGCTATGGAGCCAGCTTTATTTATATTCTCCATTATCAATGGCTTTGAATAGTCGGATCCCATTTGAAATAGAAGCCTAATCGGTCGTTTATGTTCTATGCTGCTTTTATTGTATTTCAATTCATATAGCCTCTCATTAAAATAAGCTTCACCTGCTTCTTTTCTGTGACCATTATTCTGATAGAGGACACGAAGCCTTTTATAATTATGCATTATATTCTCATAGGTCAATGAACCTCCTGAATACCAATTTCTTTTAGGTGGTATATATATGAGATTATCTGTTTCAACCCTATTGAATGAAAATGAATGCATGTAACATTCATCAATCACGAAATTTAACAGGGTTGAATTTTCAATGTCTGCCCCAAACAGATCGCATTTAAAGAATGCTGTGCCGCTAAAACGTGAATTTTTTATCTGTAATTTTTCAAAATGGCAGCTATAGAAATTGGTGAAATTCACTGTACTGTTTTCAAATAGTAAATTCCTGCAGCTTGAAAAGAAAATATCAGTTTCGTTGCTGAAATGATGATTGCCTTTTACATGAAGAAAATCCAAATCAGCAAAATCTAAATTTACATGTGAAGTATGCCCCCATCCCTTAATTTTTGTACCGCCCAGTTTTAGAACAGGAATGCCGGGGGCGATAAATGTCTGTGACGCCTCGGGAGAATCTGGAGCATTTGTTAAGACAAATCTAAAGGTCTCATGGCTGCTGTATTTGCTTTCAATAATTTTTTCGTACTTAAGCTTATTTTTGGCCCATCGCAGATAAGGCATAAACCTATATTCTACTGCTGTGTCACTGCCAGACTTTTTACGTAGCCTTTTATCATGTGCTTCGTTTTCAATTGGAACAAAGAAGTAATGGTCAAATCCCCGTTCGCTGGATTTTACAAGTATCGTTTCAGTATCCCAATAAAAGAAGCCCCCAGGCTTATCCGTATTTAATATGAAATCAATTGTAAAGTTAAATTCATTCAGCCAATCGTTAAAGTGAGGAAGGGTTTTCTGAAAACAGTTAAAAAGTTTAAGCAGATCATTTTCTCTTCTCCACTTATTAAAATCATCAATGCTTAATTTCCATAGTTCTTTCGGTGTCATATTTCGAATTTAAGAGTGGTGGGTATTGCTGAAAACATTAATGAAGGTCTTGCCGAGACTCGTTTTTACAAGAGAGAGTAAAATTGGTGAAGATCCGCTTTGAGTTATGGAGGAAGCATTTCTGGAAATCTCAGATAATCCGCTTCTTAATAGCCTGTCCAAAACTTTTTGGTTATCAGGCTCTTTTAAAAAATCTTGCAGATCAGCAGAATGGCTTGCATCAATTGCACTTCCTAGTCGTATGAAATCCTCAAAAGGTAGCTGGCCTTCTATATAGGATGAAAAACATTGGGCTAAAAAGTATGGCTTGTTCAAATCACTGAATCTGTCCAATAAAAGTATTACAGCTTCTCCAGTCTTCTTCTTTTCAGAATCGCTCAGCTGTATTTTTTTATGCATAACGCTTTTTTCCAAAGAAGTCAGTTTTGAATATTCAAATAGAAAGCGTTCGATTTTTTTTAAAAATATTCTATCACTGATTGATTTTACAGTAAATCCGATCTTTACTGCAGTCCCAATAATAGGGAAATCTTTAATGATTTCATTCTCGGTAAAAAAATCAATGCCGTACTCTAAAATATCAGTAGAGCTTTCTATGAGATTCGTTTTAAATTCATCCATGCCTTTATTTTAATGTAATTGAGTGGCTAAAATAACCAATATTTTGATATGAATTTAACTGTTAATTGTCGATGTCATAATCAGCGGGTTAATTGTTATGGTTTTCATGAAGCTGTTTTTTTAGTTATTTATAAGTGCTGTTTTCATTAGAAACGGATAAAAAGGCAGCCAAGTTAGCGTGCACCGGATCCTGCAGGCGCATAACGGCGGTGCCGCCCTTCGGGACTTATAGCCCTCTGTTTCCTTGATGCCCGCTTTATTCCTGCTTTCTTTTTTTCCGTTTTTTCTTTTGAAAACATTTTGTGGGAAAGGCAGGGGAAAAGAATTTTAAAAATAAGTAATCATTTAAAATTTAGAAATCATGGAAATCACAGGACGTTTGACAAGGGATGCAGTAGTTGCCAAAACAGCAAAAGACAGGGAGGTGGTAAACTTCTCTATAGCAGTTAACGATACGTACAAAGCCAAAGGAAGTACGGAAACAACAAAAATAGTCACCTATATCGACTGTTCATACTGGCTCAGTGCGGGTGTTGCGCAATGGCTCAAAAAAGGCGCAATGGTGGAACTATACGGCAGGATAGGAGTGAACGCCTATATTAATTCTGAGGGCAAGGCTGTAGCAAGCCTCTCTTTTCACACAAGCAACATCAAAATATTGGTGTTTGTCTCCGATGCTCAGCCTGTGCAGGCTAATGCCGTTCCCGCCAAAAACAGCAAAAAGGAACAGCCTGACGACCTGCCTTTTTAATCCGAATCAATTGTACAAGCTTAAAAAAATGAGTTATGAAAGCCTTGAAAAAATCAATATACGCCGAGTATGAAGTTCACGATGCATTCCAAAAGATAGTCCTTTTCGAAATGCAGTCTTATGACGGAACAAAAAAAGAACAGCTCAAAGCATTCCTTGAAGATATGCAGAGCAGCGGATGCATCAGCGGTATGGTCACAGAGTTTATCTATCATGCCGACTGTAAAAAGTTCTATATCGAACACCTTGACGATTTGGAAGACATCAGAAAAGAAATGGAAGATTCCATTGGGGAAGCGGTTAAAGACCGCTACGGTCTGCCTCATTACACCTTTATGTGCTGGCTTTGTTTTGAAGAGTACTGTTATGACATCTACAGAACCTCTTTCGAATAATCTTTTTATTTCATCTTAAATCATGCCTTATGAAAGCTTCAGAAAATTTTAAGACCGCTATAGAAAACTATCTCAATCAGACCGCCCTTGCCGATATTGTCTTTGCAAATGACTTCGCCAAGGAATCCAAAAACTTGGAGGGCTGTTGCAATTACATTTTTGGCGAGGTCAAAAAAACAGGACTGTGCGCCTTTGACAATCAGGAAATATTTGACATGGCGGTCAAATACTACACCGATGACAGCATCGGAGAGCCTCAGCCCATTAATTGCAGGGTAGTGGCTAGTCCGCCTGCAAAGGTTGATTTGTTTACCAGTATGCCCGAACTTCCGCAGAATACAGTTGTTGCAAAAACGGCAGTCATTACTCCCAAAGCCGAATCAAAAACCTTAACACTCTTTGACCTATGATACCTAAAACCATCATAGAAAAACAGATTGTGTCCCTTAGTGAGACCCTTTCGCCTGTATCGCAAAAGATCCAGGTTTGGGCAGAAAAAAACATTTTCATCAAATGGGGCGTGATTTCAAGGGGAAAATTCCACTGCCTTGACTGCGCCCACTCCTGGAAGCCTGATGCACAGAAAGCATCCTGTCAAAAGTATATCAACTGTACGGAATGCAGAGGCAAGTTGAAAATGCAACAGTTTAATCAGGTGTATTTCAAGAAAATAGAGTATTTCGCTGTCTTGGATGTGTGCGGGGGATTTCAGGTGGTGCGCATCATATGTTCGCACAAGGACATGAAAAAGAACTGCATGCCGACTTATTTTCATAAGGAAGTGATGCAACATTGGATTAATGAAAAAGGGGAGGTGAGAACGCTCTCGATCGGCACCAACGTTTTCTCAAATGCCTATGATGCTTGGAAATATTATACTTCTCTTGAAATCCGGCCGAAGAGTTTTGAGGATTCTCCCAAATTCCACATCAATCCCTATAAAGTCTATCCGTCTTCAAAAGCGATTTCCGTGCTGAAAAGAAACGGCTTCAAAGGCAGTTTCTACGGCATCGCTCCGCAGGTTCTTTTTACCGCTCTTTTGAAAGATTCCCACGCAGAGACGCTCTTAAAGAGAGGGCAGACCGATTTTCTTTTTCATTATCTGATCTCACACTCACAGCACATCAGGGAGAACTGGCAGGCAGTCAAAACCTGCGCCAAGAACAATTACAAGGTAAAGGACTTTGGACTTTGGGAAGATTACATCTCCTTGCTTAAATGGTTCAAAAAGGATTTGAATAATCCTGATTTGGTATGTCCTAAGAATTTGGAAGAAGTGCATGACAGGCTTGTGGAGAGAAAACGCATAATCCAAAGACGTCTCCATATACAGGAACTAAGAGCCCAAATACAGCAAGCGCAGATTAGCTATGAAGAACAGAAAAAACAGTTTTTCGGGCTTGAGTTCACAAAAGAGAATCTTTCCATCTGCGTTATTGAAAGCGTGAATGATTTTCTCGAACAGGGCGATATACTCCGCCACTGCGTATTTACCAATGAATACTACAAAAAGAGAAACTCCCTCATCCTGTCGGCTAAATTTGAAAACAAACCCGTGGAGACCATAGAGGTGGCGCTTCCCTCGCTTGAAGTCCTGCAGTGCAGTGGAGACAAGAACAAGATTTCCCTGCATCATAAGCAGATATTGAAGCTTCTCAATCAGAATCTCTACCAGATAAAGAAGCGCATGAAAAACAAAAAAGAAGAAAGAGCCGAAAATTAGATTTCGGCCTTTTTTTTGATAAAATTCCGCGGCGCAGACACTTGAAGGGGATATTGTTTCAGGGTTCAGGCTTAATTTCGAAACAAATTTCGGGAAGGAAAGGCGGTTCGCAGAAAAAAATTCCCCCATAAACGCAGGTGAAAAAACCTGCTTTATTGCGTTGCTTTTTTCGCTCGCTTTCTCATTCCCGATTCAGGTTCCATTATTAATCTTTAAACTTAAGAAATCATGGAAACTTCAAAAACACTTCAGAACTGGAATCAGGTAGCAGAAATCCAATTGGTCTACAAAACAAAAGTAAAAGCATCCGAAAGACCTTTTATCAATTCTTCCAAAACGGCTTACCAGCTGGCAGTTCAGTCCTGGAATCCTGATACAATAGAATTTTTCGAGCAATTTAAAATCTTGCTTTTAAATCAATCCAATAAAGTGCTTGGTATTTAAGAAGTATCTTCTGGAGGTATTTCCGGTACTGTGGTTGACCTCAGGCTGATATTTGCAGCTGCACTTAAAGCAAATGCTGTTGCGCTGATTATGATTCATAACCATCCTTCGGGACAGATAAAACCTTCTGAAGCTGATAAACAGATAACCAGAAAAGTCAAAGAGGCCGGCAGCATTCTCAATATTACACTGCTGGATCATCTTATCATTACTCCTGAAACCTATTATTCATTTGTAGATGAAGGCGCTTTGTAGCGCCTTCAGTTTATTATGGATTTTACACGCTCTAAGTCGGAATAGCATCCTGTTTCAATTGCGCTTTTTTAAAACTCGGCATTCGATCTACTGTGATTTATTGCGCATTTAATTTTTAAATACATAGCTAATAATTTATATATTAGCGAAAAATCTTAATTTATTTAAGAACACTATTTGTAATTTGTTTATCTTATGGAGGATTTTCTCAGAAAATACAGAGACAGGCTGCGCATCATAATAATTCTGTATGTTTTCTGCGAGCGCAGCCAGGATGCCGGTTCCCCTTATTTTGGACTGTTCCGCACTGAAATAAAAATTCAGGCGCTGGATTTTCTGCTCAGATATCCCGATTTTCTTTCAATGGAACTCATGGATCTGATGGATGCCGATAATGTTATTTCCACAGAGGAAGTAAGTTCTGTTATTGAAGACATTTATTTAAATAATGAACCCCAGCTAAGGGTGGAAGAAATGGAGAAATTTTTCCATGGGGCTTATGAAAGCATTGATGAAGCGGTAGCCTTTCATGTCAGCATTGGTTTTCTAAAACACGAAAGCAGACGAAGAACTGATGGAAAAACATATGATAAAAATTATTACGTTACCCGTTACTGTGCCGAAAGGATCGAAAGCCATCTGAAGACAATTCCTGCAGTGCAGTGGTATTTCCAGCGCTGTGAACTCATTAAAAAATATTTCGGACACTTTACGGGCTCCCAGCTCAAAACCAGACAATATAATTACGCAGAGTACAGCAATATCTCCTATAAGAGCCATATTCAGAATATAAATGCAAAAGTAAGGAACGCCTATGAGCAGAGATTTAATAAACAGTTATTATGAGCAGTACAGATATTAATTACAGGGACTTTGTTGCTTTTGTTCACAAACAATTCGAGGATAAATTATCTGTTCAGGAAATAGAAGATATACTTTTTCTGGAAGAAAGCTACAACAAAGACAGTCCAGCCTCTGTGGGTAAAGCGCTCCGTCTGAACAGGCTTGTCTTTTCAGGGATAAGGAATTCCGGAGCTGTGTTAAATTTTGACCAGCCTTTCCACAGCGGAATTAATATCTGGATTGCCGATAACCAGAAAGGGAAATCAACCGTATTCAAAATCATAAAATTTGCCCTTACCGGAAAGGATAGCATCAAAAAAGACATAAAGCCCTGGATAGAGGAAATTCTGCTGGAGTTTACCGTAGGTAAAGTGACTTATACCTGCCATATTGATCGCACCGGGCGCGACAGGGGGAGCCTTTACCGATTTAGTATTGACCAGTACAAAAGTTATAAAAGCGGATTTAAGCTCGATACGCTGGAGAAACAGGTTGAGTTTTCTTTTAGAAGCGCATTGGAACTTGAAGAGAAACTCCAGAGTTTCTTTTTTGAGCAGTTTTCATATTATGTCTTGAAATTTACCCAGAAAAACAGCGCAAAGGATTCAGTTGACCTAAATACTTCAAGTCTGAGTTGGGCGACCTATTTTAAATCAATTTATTTGGAATCCAGTAATTACAAGCATTTATTCTTCGAACAGGAAGGCATTGGACTGCAGGGAAAAAAAATCTTCGAAATGGTTCTGGGACTGCCGCTAACTTATCCTATAAATATGCTAAAAGTGCAGCAGGACCTCGTGAATGTGAGTCTTGGCCAACTAAAGCTTGTCAGCGGAACAAAGGCCGATACGGCCAAATCTTTGAAAGCGGGACTTGAGAAAAAATATAACGAAGTAACGGCGGAACTGGAGACAGGTACCGATAATGTAGCAATTATTTTTCAGGAGCGCCCTTTATTGGAGGAATATGCCGAAGTTCAGCAAAGGGTTGCCAGAGTCAGAAAAGAGCATAGAGAACTTACCGAGTCCTATCAAGGGGAAAAATCAAGGCAAAACCGTATTGAAGATGAATCTGATAACCTGAAGAGCGACCGGAAGAAAGTGGAAGCGGAAATTGTAAGGCTTCAAAGGCAGGTCCTGAACATGGAGCTTTACAGCCAGTCCCAGAGCTTCTTTACCAATCTGGATATTAAGTCTTGTCCGCACTGTGAAATCACAGTCAGCGAGACTAAAAAGGAAAAGGAGAAAGAGCATCATGTCTGCAGCCTGTGCGGGGAAGAACCAAAGGATCAGAAGATAGAGAAGGATGAAATCGACCAGAAATCAGCTCAGATCCAGGAGGAAATTACAACGCATCAGCAGCGTCTGGAAAAAATAATTAAAAGTCTCGATGAGAAAAAAGTACTTATCGGCGAGGCAAAAAAGAATGCGGAAAATTACAATGAAAAGATTTCTTCGCTTCCAACTGCCGAAGCAGACAATAAAAGAATGAGTGAAATAGAAGAACATATTGCCCAGATAGGCATAGAACGTGAAAAGCACAAAGAGCAGCTCGAAAAGAAGGAACAGCTCATAAAGGAACAGGCCGTGCTGGATTTCCAGCTCGAAGAAATAAAGCGCGCGGAAAGTAGCCCAGTTTCGGAAGAGTTTGAAAGCCTGAATCTAAAAAGAGCTGTTTTGGAGTTTGCACTCTCTTCGCTGGAGAAAAAAAGAAGCAGGTTAAATCAGGATATTTTAGAAAAACTGGAGACACTCATACTCAAAGAAGTGAATGCCTTTGGTTTGAAAAGCATTACACAGGTCAGCATTAATGAAAAATATGAATTGATATACACCCAGAATGAAGTGCAGATCGGCTTTAATGACTTGAGCGAAGGGGAAAAACTCAGGGCAAAACTGGCTTTTTATCTCAGTCTGATCCAGCTCGATATTGAACACAGTCTGGGAAGACATCCGCGCTTTCTGATATTTGACTCGCCCGGAAGCGAAGAAATGGTGCCCCAGCATCTTAAAGGGCTAGCGGAAATTTTTAAAAATGTGAATGACAGATTTGAAAATGAACTGCAGATATTTGTGGGCTCTGCTTTAAGGGAATTCTCTGAGATCACCGATAAAAAGCGCACTTTTATGAAAAACGCAGATGAATTTGTTTTTTAATGGATAATTATCAGAAACACTCAGACCTTTTTAAAACAGGAAGCATCTTTGAGCAGGTTTTGTTTTTAGATAACATTTACACCAGTGATGAGGCCAGTCAGTTAAGCGCATCGGAGCTGTCCGATGTTCTGTTTTTGGGAGCAGAGAACTCCCCAAACCTCTATGTAAGACGCTCCTGCTTTAAAATTATCAGTGACCTGACCTTAACGGGAATGCTGGCCAACAGATTTAAAACTGCTGGGCTGGTTAATGATTTTTTGAACAGCGATCAGGAGGAACTGCTGGTTATAAGCCTGAAATATCTGCCCTATTTTCCAGAGGTATTCACAGCGCAGACAAAGGAAAACCTTAAAAGGCTTTCTGATAGCCCCAATGCTGATATAGCCAGCCAGTGTTTGATATGTCTGGGATTGTTCGCCATTTCGGAAAATATAGACGGCGATGATATAAAAGAGCTGATCGAAAACCTTCAGCAGGCACAGCGGTATTTTCAGGCAGCATCAGATTCAGTGGAAAATCGTGACGATGCGGCTTATTATCTGCTGCTGCTACAATGGATACTGGCCGCCATAGTTGATAATGCCACAGATTCAGATGAAAAATTATCGGCTCTTGAAAAGGCACTGCTCCTCAGAAACCTTTATGAAAGGGACGGGCTAGAGCTTGATTTTCTGATTTTTAAAATGATCAGAAATATCAAATCCAGTTATGATATGCTGCGCTCATCAGAAGAGTGGCTGGACTTCAGCACAAATGTTCGCGTTCTGATGGATCTCAATGCAGAGATCGGCTTATACCGGAGTTTTAATGGTAACGCCAAAGGGCTCATGAAAAGTATTGATGACAATTTCTTCAGTACAGTAGAAGCTCATATTTATAAAGTCCATCTTCAGGCAGAAAAGAAAAGGCTCAATAAGCTCAAATCCGCAGCTAAAGAAGACCTTATACAATTTATAGATAAAATAACGGGGTTTTTCCCCGATGCTGAGCAGCCCAATCCAGAAAATTACGAGCTTCTGATTTCCCTGCAGCAGAAATTTGGAGACGACGGAATTGCCGCCTACCAGAAGATAATAAATAAAAACCTGCCTTGGGAGAAAGCCATTGCGGAGCTTCTCAAGAATGACATCAGCAATAAGCTGCCTTTTAAGACCGGAAGCATTTATGGAGAGCAGGTTTATCTTACCCTGTCATTAGAGATAGATTCCCTTCTTAAAAATTACGATCAGGAGAGAAAAACGGCATTTCTGAAAATACTGGAAGAGGTTATCAGATATTCCAGACTCACTTTTGTAGACAATGATAAAAGCCGTTTTCCATTCCTTTACAGTAAGTTAGAAACAAACGGAAAAGGACAGGATGCCAGCGAGCAGGATTTGCAGGAGAGCATGATTTCTTTTTTCGAGCATTCCCAGATTGCGGACGGGCTTGGGCATGAGAGAGCAAAATTTGTTGACGGAGGGCGTGTGGATATACTTTATCAAAAAGACATTATTACCATCCCAATCGAATTAAAGAAATCACTCTTCAGACCCGATCAGGCCGCTTTGGAGAAGAATTATATTGCACAGGCCCAGACCTATACCTCCGGATATGACCAGCTGGGAATTTTTGTTCTCCTTGAGCTCAGTGATAAGGCCAAAGAAGCGCCTGCTAATTTTAAAGACTGGTTTAGAATCCATCACCTGAAACCCTCAACAAATCTGGCGGTCAGTTATCCTGATTTCGTGATTTCAGCGGTGATACCGGGAAATCGTACCGGACCAAGTTCGAAAAGCACCTATAAATAGTACCTTGTTACGCAGTCCATAAATTAAGAAGTGTAAAGTCAAACAAACAATTAACTAAGAATAGGACATTCTTTTTGAGTTGACAATAAATGGATGTCTCGATTCTTTTCCTAATTAATTTTTGCAACTCTTTAAGATATTAATGTGAAAATTTTATTTTAGAATAAATCAAGTATAAATACGTATTGTGTGTGATTGTAAAATTTGCTTTCTTGTTTCGATTTCTTTCGTAGAAAAAGCCCTTTTACCTTTCTTACCATTTACAAAAAAGATATAAATTCTAAAAGATCAATTCTTCTGGATTAAAAATAAGAAACAAACCTGTTCAAAAATTTATTAACTATGATATTAAAAAGATATAAAGTAGAAAACTTCCGGTCAGTTGTTGATAGTGGTTGGATTGATTGCGATGATGTAACCACATTGGTAGGAATAAATGAAGCAGGAAAGTCAAATTTACTTTTAGCGTTATGGAAATTAAACCCTGCTAGAGAAGGAAGTATTGATATCTTGCACGATATGCCAGTTTCTAAATTAAGTACCTTTCGAAAAACTCCGCAAGACATAGGATTTATAACTGCTGAGTTTGAAATTGATGATGAGAGCATAGCCTATATTGAATCCAAAATTGAATGTAATTTACAACGAGATAAATCTGTTATTGTGAGACGTTATTATGATCGACATTATACATTCGAGTTTCCGAGCGGTAATCCAATATCAACGAAAATGGAAAAAGCTAACATCGAAATTGTTAAAGGAGAAGAAGCTGCAGAAGTAGAGGGTGAAGAAGAACTAAAACAAGAAGAATTAACTATTATTCCATATAAAGATGCAGATTTACATCAGGCAATTCTAGATGTATTACCATCTTTTGTTTATTATTCAAATTATGGCAATTTATCATCCAAAATCTATCTTCCAAATGTAATTAAATGGCTTAACGGTCAAAGTGTAAGCGGTATTGAAATAAATGAAGACCAAGTTAGAACATTGAGAGTACTTTTTGACTTTGTTAAGTTAGATCCACAAGAAATCTTAGAATTAGGAAAAGATCCAAAAGAAATGGCAATTCAACGTAATGGAGGACATGCAAATGTACAACCCACGAGCGCTGAAATTAAAGATGCAGAAAATGATAAAGAAGAACGTAGTATCCTTTTACAATCAGCGTCTGGAGATTTAACTAAGAAATTTAGAGAATGGTGGAAACAAGGTGAATATAAATTTAGATTTGAAGCAGATGGCGATTATTTTCGAATTTGGGTTTCAGATAGTATCAGGACAGATGAAGTAGCATTAGAACTTAGAAGTACAGGATTGCAATGGTTTATTAGTTTTTATCTGATTTTTCTCGTAGAGAGTCAAGAAAACCACAAAGATGCAATATTATTACTTGATGAAGCTGGACTTACTTTACATCCTTTAGCACAAAAGGATCTAGCTCTTTTCTTTAATAATTTATCTGAGGATAATCAAATTATTAACACAACTCATTCTCCGTTTATTGTCGATACTTCTAATATTGACAGATGTAGAGTAGTGTATATGGACAAAGATGGATATACAGTCGCATCAAGTAATTTAAGACAAGGTAGTGATGCTCTAAATGAAAAATCCATTTATGCAGTTCATGCTGCTTTAGGATTAAGTGTTTCAGATGTTCTTTTACAAGGTTGTCAGGGTGTAGTGGTTGAGGGGCCATCTGACCAATTTTATCTTAGTGCTATTAAAGGGTTTTTGATTCGAGAATCGCTTTTAACTCCTGAACAGGAAATTGTATTTATACCGTCAGGTGGAGTAAAAGGTGTACCAGGAGTGGTTAGTATGATATCAAGTAAAGCAAATGACTTGCCACATATAATCTTAGATTCTGATAAAAGTGGAGAAGATGCAAAGAAAAGGCTGTTGGATGGATTATATAAGGGATTCGAAACTAGAATACTGGAAGTGAAAGCATATACCGGAACTGAGCAAACTGAAGTAGAAGATTTGATACCATATCAGTTGTTGAAAAAAGCTATTGACAAACTTTTTAATTCTTTAGATGAAGTAGATTTTGAAGATAGTTACACGCCGTCAAGACCAATTGTTAGTCAAATTGAAGAATTTGCAATAGCTAACGGAGTTACCTTGGAAAAAGGTTGGAAAGTGGTAGTATCAATGGCTGCTAAGACTCAATTAAAAAATAAAAAAACAGATGCTATTCCAAAAGAATATATTGAAAAGTGGATTCAACTCTTTAAAGCAATTACAGCATCTTAATGAGTACTTTTATCAAGAGCTCATTATTTATATATAAAGCCGCAATATCAATTTATTACTAAAATGTGAGTAGTTATGAATTCGGATACTAGTACAGAAAAATATATTTGTTATGATTGTGTAGGTGAAAATCATTTAAAAAATATAATAAAAAACACTGGTTCAAAAATCAGTTGTTCCTATTGTGGAAATGATGGACTTGAAGGTTTTTCATTAATTGATTTAGCTGATAAAATAGAGAGTGCATTTGAACAGCATTACATACAATCACCAGAAAATCCCCCAGAAAACTGGTCTTTTTATCAACTGCAAAATTCTGGTTGGGAAAATAATGGAATGCCAGTAATTGAAGCAATTATGGAAGCTGCAGAAATTGAAGAAGAAATTGCGGCAGATGTCCAAGAAATATTAGCAGATCGGCATTATGATCATTCCGCAGCGGAAATGGGAGAAAATAGTGAGTTTGAAAGTGGTTCATCTTACGAAATTAAAAGTCACGACGATTTTGAATGGCAGATGCAGTGGGAAAATTTCGAGCATACTCTTAAGACTAGCACTCGGTTTTTTAATAAAAATCATGAGCAACTTCTAAAATCTATTTTTGAGGATATTGAATCTTTGCATACTCATAAAAAAAAACCAGTGGTGCGTAAAATTGGACCTAAAAATCAATTGAGGCATCTCTTTAGGGCAAGGGCATTTCAATCCGATAACAGACTTAAAATCGCGCTGGAGTTTCCCGATAAAGAAATTGGCCCGCCGCCTTCTGAATATGCTACCGCAGGTAGAATGAACTCTAGAGGCATTTCAGTTTTTTACGGATCGGTCAATCCTGAAACAGCGTTGGCAGAAATTAGACCTCCAGTAGGTTGTAAGGTGGCAGTAGCACGTTTTGAAATTAAGAGAACTTTACAGGTACTTGATTTAAGCGCTCTCAAGCTAACAAATATAGAGGGAAGTTATTTTGATGAAAGCTATGCTCGTCGAATAACGAATATAATATTTCTAAAAAAATTAAGTCAACGATTGACTAAACCGGTAATGCCAGATGACGAACATGCTGAATATTTAGCTACACAAGTTGTTGCAGAGTTTTTAGCATCAGAGTTTAGAATTGATGGGATAATATTTCCTTCGGCTCAATCCGATGGAGGGCTTAATGTAACTTTATTTAATTCTGCTTCCAAAGTTATTGCGCCTGAAGTTATCAAGGGTTCAACTATTGAAGTAAGCCTTATGGATTGGGATGGTGAGGAATTAGTGCACGATTATAAAGTGTGGGTGCGAATGCCATCAAAGCCAGATGCTGATAAAGATTCCCAAAATTTTCCTTTCGATTTACCTGGACAAGAATGGGAAAGAAACGATGCTGATCTTAGAGAGGGGACATTATCAATTGATTTGGATTCAATTAGAGTTTCGCACATTAAGTCTGTGGAAATTAAAAGCGTAGTATACGATGTTAATCGCACAGAGTATAAGATTTCATCTGATGAAGTGGAAGATAAATAAAATAATATCAATAAGATTTGAAGCAGACATCAATAGAATGTCAAACATTTAAATAATCTAAAAAATGTTAATTTATTTTTGGATGACATATTATTGCCAACATAAATTAAGTATTTCATTAAAAAATTTTATGTATATAGCAGAATTAAAATTATGGAATTTTAGAAAGTATGGTTCAGGATCTAATGGTTTTGACATCGAAACAGCTGATCTGGAAGTTCCTTTTCAGAAAGGGATGAACATTCTCATTGGTGAGAATGATTCAGGTAAGTCTGCGATTATAGATGCACTAAAACTGGTGCTCAAAACCCACGCATACGAGTGGATCAAAGTGGAGAGATCGGATTTTGCTAAAGATTCGCAAAAGTTGCGAATTGAAGTGCACTTTAAAGGCATCTCAAATGATGAAGCAAAGCATTTTATAGAATGGCTGGGCTGGGAGCTGGAAAATGGGCTTTCAAGACCAAAGCTTATTCTAATTTATCAGGCGGAATTACGAGAGGATAAAATAATCCCGTCAGATGTGAAAGCTGGCATGGATGGGACAGGTTATATTTTAAATGCAGAAGCGAGAGAGTACTTGAAAACAACATATCTTAAGGCTCTTCGTGATGCTGACAGTGAGTTGATGGCTAAGAAAAATTCCAGGCTCTCCCAGATTTTACAGGAGCATAAACTGTTTAAAAAGGAAAAAGGCAGAAAACATGACTTGGAAGAAATCTTTGATGATGCGAATGCTTTGATTAAAGATTATTTCAATAATGATGAAAAAGCCACAGGACAAAAGAGCAATAAAGACCAGATCGTTAAACCAATTAATAAGTTTCTCAAAAATTTTATAGATGAAAGGCATTTTTCAAAATTTGACATAACAGAAGCCGAAATTAAAAGCATCCTTGAAAAAATATCTTTGGGCATTGATGAGCACACTAACTTGGGATTAGGCACAATGAACCGGCTTTTTATGGCGGCGGAGCTGCTGCATTTAAAAAAGGAAAATTATGAGGGTCTGAAGTTATGCCTCATAGAAGAATTGGAAGCCCACCTGCATCCCCAGGCCCAAATGAAGATTATTCAGACGCTCGATAGAGAAGCCGAAAGCGATATTCAGTTCATTCTCAGTACACACAGTCCCAATATTGCCTCTAAAGTTGATTTGAAGTCTTTAATCATATGTAAAAACAGCAATGTTTTTCCCTTGGGAGAAGAATACACTTTTTTAGGTTCTGAGATAAAGGAAGGTAAGTATGCTAATAGTTATGAATTCTTAAAAAGATTTTTGGATGTAACCAAATCCAATCTTTTTTTTGCAAGAGGAGTAATTCTGGTTGAAGGATGGTCAGAAGAAATCCTAATTCCTGAAATCGCCTCAAAAATGAATTGTGACTTAACTAAAAATGAAGTCTCTATTGTAAATGTAGGATCCACAGCCTATCTGCACTTTTCTAAAATTTTCCTAAGGGCAGATGATGATGAACTTGGAGTGCCTGTATCAGTAATCACTGATTTGGACCAAAGAGAATATGAGAGAGAGCCAAAACTTGGTACTGATGATAAGCCGATAAAAATTGGGAAGAATATTCAGTATGAATTTATTAAGCAGAAAATTGACGACATTGAGACGATTAGAAGTGAAAAAAAGAAAGCAGTCCTGGATAAAAATAGTGATTTCGTAATTCCGTTTGTTTCTCCGTTTTGGACTTTTGAATGGTGCATATTAAGGTCCGAACTGTTAGGCAGTCTGTTTAAAGAAGTTTTAAAAAATGTGCATAGTGATACTTTCACTTCATGCAGCAGTGAGATGGAGTGGGAAATTGGACTCGCAAAGCTGTTATTGAGCAAAAGTCTTCAAAAGACGCAGCTGGCTTATGAGTTGAGTGAAGAGATTAAAAAAATGCAGACGATCAGTTTTAAGAAAGATGACTCGTTTTATTATATCGCCGCTGCAATTAAACATGCCTGTAAAAATGGAAATTGAAAAATTTATCACTCAAGCAAAAAAGATATTTATCAGTGGCAGTTTTGATGAGGAAAGAAGAGATTTTATTAAAAATCTTGAAACATGCGATCTCCTAGCTGTTCCCGGCAGCGGAAAAACGACCGCGCTGATTGCGAAGCTGTACTGCATTGCACAAAATATGCCTTTTGAAGACGGATCTGGAATTTTAGTTTTGGCCCACACCAATACGGCGGTTGAAGAAATTGAAAAAAAGATAAAGAAGCATTGTCCGCAGCTTTTTCAATATCCAAATTATGTAGGGACTATTCAAAGTTTTGTCAATAGATATGTTGCTAACCAGGCTTGTTTTGAACAGTATGGGAGCTATATCACGAAAAATGAAGATGAACTCTCTAATGAAAAGGTTGCGAGAGAGATCTTTTACAATAAATCATCCAAGATATATGCAATTTTAAGCCGATATCTCAAAGAAAGCCGCAATACATTGACAGAAGTTTTTTTAGGGAAATATGGCATAGCTGATAAAAAACAGCAGCTGGTTAAGTTTAGGAGTCTAGAATTTATTGATAAAAATGATTCCCTTCTTAATATACAAAAAAATTATGATCGTATAACCTCCAGTCTGCTCACACAGACGGAAAGAAAAATACTGTTCGATTTCAATAATACTTTGAAAGGATATGAGCCTTCATTAACTGAAATCATTGAGCTTGTCAAAAGAATAGAATATAATGAAGAAGATTGCTGCTTTTATTCTGATATTTTTCCCAAAACTTGGAAAAAAAGGCTGGTTTTTTCTTCCCCTTCTGGTGCGGAGCTCAAAACGATTTATGATGAACTTAGAAAACAGGGTTATTTTAAGTACATTGACTCATTTGACTTATCCTTAAAGTTCATTTTATCCAATACAGATTTGAAAAATATTCTCCAGAAGCGCTTCAAGTATGTTTTTGTGGACGAGATGCAGGATCTGGAAATCAACCAGATAAATATCGTTGATCAGATATTTTTTGGAAAAGAATCGCCAACTGTAATACAGAGGATAGGTGATAAAAACCAGGCAATTTACAGTTCAGGCAGGAAAGTAAAGCAGACCTGTGACTGGATTACAAGAGAAGAGGCGGAGGCAGAATCCTATGTCGATCTGCGAATTCAAAATTCACTGCGCCTAAGTTCGAAAACGGCTGATCTGGTAGATAAATTTGTACTGCAGAGACCTGAAAACTATAAGGTCACGGGACTTTTTAAAGATTCAGATTTAAATCCCCATTTAATTTTAATTAACAGAGACACGACAGGGAAAGAGATTAAAAGCAAATTTATTGAATTAATAAAAAAGCATCAGTTAAACAACTGCGATAAAAATATTGAAAATGGCTTTAAGATAATTAGCTGGGTAACAGACAAAGAGGAGGATAATAGTGAACTTTATCTGAAAAAGCTGTTTTCCGAGTATACAAAGGAAAGCAGGGTCAGAAAAGAGGACTTTAACTGTCTGAAGAAATATATCTATCATTTCGACGCAGGAGCATTGACTCTGGGAGCTGCCAGAGCTTCCATTCTTAACAGCCTTACAAGAATCCTGGACCTTGAGTATATCCGCGACGGAAGAGGAAGGAAATTTACCAAATCCACCCTAATGCAGTTTTTGAAAAATCAGGGGGATGAATATTATAATGATTTTAAAGCTAAACTATTCTCATGGGCATTTGATGCAACTGTTAACGGAAAAAAAGAAGAGGTTTTTCAAGATCTGAAAATATTTATAAAAGGCCCGGACTTCATTGGTTTAAGATGGTCAGCTGAAGAAGAGGATTTTATAGCATGCTCCATAAGCAGGTCAGAAGAATTTGTCGATTCTGTAAACTTCGAACAAGAAGAAAATCCGGCTGTTTCGGTTTCTTCTAATGAAGAAATAAACATTGATCTACAGTCTATCCATGCCGTAAAAGGACAGACCCACTGTGCCACAATGTATATTGAATCCTCTTATTTCAAATATGAAACAAGCAAGTTAAGGGTAGTTGCTAGAGTAGGCACAAAAACAAGACCTGAAGAAATTCTGCCTAATCCATTATTTAACCAATATCATAATTATCGAAGTGATGGTGATGCCAGGGCAAAAGAAGCTTTAAAAATGATGTACGTAGGATTTTCAAGACCGACGCATTTACTTTGTTTTGTGGTTCTTGAAGAAAATATAAAAGATTACTTAGATATGTTATGTCATACAAAAGGCGGAATTTGGGAGATAGATAAAGCTTTGTTAGTAACATAACATATAATTAGTACTATTTAACAAGTTCTATTACGCCAGTATTTATATTAAAACCATTAATTATAATAATTTGGTTCTTTTTTGAATAGTCGGCTCTAATTCTCAGAAGATTTTTAATAATGTAATATTTGTAATTCTCATTATGAATTTGTAGGTAAGAAGCGAATTGATAAAAAATATCTATGGATATAAAAATAGGTAAAGTTTCAGGGGTAAAACTTGCAGAAATGTTTTTAAAAGAGTTTGATAAATCTCTTCCATCGTCATAAAAAATGCATATTTTTAAAAGGACTTCAAAATTTGCCAACCCCTGTCGCACTTTAGGGTCGGCAATGAAGTCAGGCTTTTCTATTGCTGTTTTTTCCGCATTCGCAAGTTGTTTTACTGCTTTACTTATTGCTTTATTAAACATAGTTTGTTTAGAGCTAATAGTATATTTTGATTCAATTAGCACTACCGCTCTTTCATAAATTAGAACGAAATCTGTAAATTCCTCTCCATTTGATTTTTTGATAGAATGAAATAATTCCTTATTTGGTTCGTAGTAAATTGAAAGAATATTTCTAAATGAAAACTCTTGATGATATCCATGTTTTCCATCTTTAGTGTACTCATCAAACTTAAAATATGCTTTGTTGTGAATTAGTTTGTAATCCCATATTTTATTTTGAAATGAATCAATGTACATTGGCATGTTTTCAGTTTTTAAGCTGGTGTTGGAAAGTATGATTTCAAAAACTTGCTCACTATCTCCAAGCCATTTTTTAAATATGTTAATTGAATTTGCTTTGTTGATTTTTGAATTTGCAATTTGATAATTTGCTTCGTTCAACAATACTAATGAAAAACTTTCTGCTTTGATCAGCTCTATCACAACTTCCTCGAAATTTGGGAATTCTGTGTGTTTGTCTGTAAAATCCATCCCTTTAAAATATAATGGCATTTGTGGATTATCAATAATATACAAAGTAGTCAGTTTTTCATCTTTAATTAAATATAAAGTGATAGGGCAGCCCTTTACAATAGAAGTAACTACACCGGCAACTGCTTTAATCGAAAGAACTACATTTCCGTCATTATCATAAGAAAGATAAAATCCTTGAGGTAAAGTTTGTATTCTTTCAAAAGTCATTTTTTCGTAATCGTGTAGCATTTATTGATTTTGATTAGTGAAAATGTATTAAGTAAATATAAAAAAAACATATATTTCTGCTTTATCTTCTGTATTTAATTAGCTAACAGTGAAATTAAACGAAGTAAAGTAAAGTCTGAATTAATTCTATTTCATATTACTACTAAGTACTAAAACTTCATCCTGAAATGGCTGACGTAAGTTGACAAGGTTTAGAGCTTCCCTGAATTGTTCAAAATTGTAGCTGTTGGAGTAGCGGATTTTAAAATCTAATGACGAAGTATGATGAAGTATTATTTCAATACTTTCATTTTCTGATAAACGTCTAAATAGATAATAACATAATTTGTAGCTTTTTCCATCTGGTTGTTTTGTTGAAGCCTCACAAGCAATAAAATCATATTTGAATTTTAAGTTGCTTTCCTCGTCCGCTTTTAGATAGCCTTCATCACTTAGGGTATCAAAATCAAATTCGCCAATTAAAACCGAATGATCACATGAATGTTTTTTCTTTAGTATTTCACTTAGCTCATATATGTGATCCGAAATTTCTATTCCATGATAAATTTCATTTTCCAGTTCCTCTAATTTAGAATAGTTAGTGAAATATAGAACATAAAGATATACAAGTTGGTTGGTAGTCAGCGACTCTTTGTCGAGGTTATCTAAAAGATAATAGTAAGTCCAAAAATTTGGTGTAAGGTTATGTAGAGTCCACTTACTTATTGTTTCATCTAAAAGATTAATAAATTTGTTTTTTATAAAATATTTTGAAATCAGGTCATCGTGCTGGGCAAGTAATCTACTTAATGTCTTTCCTTCGACAACATGAATTTTGAAAAATCGGTCTTTCTTAACTTTTTCAATCCATTCTCTTGCATTGTTAGTAAGGTACGAAGAAATAAAGAATACTATATGTTGCGGTTTTTCAGCATCAGCCCATGCTATTTTTGAATTTAGTTCAGACGGAGGAACCCCTTTTTCATATCTCTTACATTCGAAAAAGAACTTTTCATTGAATGTACCAAGCACCCCATTAGAAATGGATAAATCTGCTTCTATGTCTCTGCCATTATCGGCTCCACCTTGTCGCCAGGTAATCGATGTAAAGCCATGCTTAATCAAAAGTTCGAAGCATAACTCTTCGAACTGATCAGGGGTTAATTGATTAAAATCTATATGTTTTTCTAAGGACATTTAAATTGTTTTAAGGACTATTATAAAATAACTTTGTAAAAATAATAGAGTTTTGTTCTAATATAAGTCAGATGAGCGGAAAAACCTTTCATTTAATAGTTATGTTTTTTCTATTCAGTACCTGCTTTCTAGAAATAAATTAGATTTAATTTGTACCTTATTTGTACCATATATTTGTAAATTGTTGATATACAGTATTTGTTAGTTTTGAAGAAGTAAAATAATTTACTTTTTTATATTGAATATGAAAACCGAGTCAGAAATGACTCGGTTTTTTAGTTATATTTACATTGTAATTACAAATAAGAAATGGAAAAGTTAATAGTTAAAAATTTTGGACCTATAAAAGAAGCTGAAATAGATTTGACTAAATATGTTGTGTTTATCGGAGATACTTCTACAGGAAAAAGTGTTTTGGCAAAGCTAATCTTGATATTTAGAGATAGTTTTTTATTATTATCACTTACAGATTCTTTAAAAATAGATTTTAAAAGTCAATTGAAAAGGTATAATATTAATTTTGATACAAATAACACAGAAATTAAATATTGTGATGGGAATGACGTTTTATGTCAATTGGTAGATGATGAGATCTTTTTAGTTGATGTTAAGCTTAAACATAAAAATCTTAATAATGTTAAAAATAAATTAGACGAATTAACTAAAGAATCAGTTCTTTCGCAATTTGTAGATTTTGATAAAGAAATTTTTTTCAAGTTTTCGCTAAACCATTTTTTAAAAAATAGAAATTCAACATACGTACCTGCAGAAAGAATTCTATTTTCTTTAATTGGAAACTCTCTTTTTGGTTTATTAGCTAATAATGTTGCTTTACCTGAATGCTATAAAGATTTTGCAGCTAAATATGAAGTTGCGAGAGATGAAATGAAAGAAGTAAAATATGAAAGTTTTGCTTTGAATTATACTTATAATAAGGGTATAGATGAAGTTTTTATAAACAATGCTAAAGTGTTATTAAGTGAAGCATCAAGCGGTGTACAATCATTAATTCCCTTATTACTTGTACTTGATTATGAAATTAAAACTAATGATGTTACTTTTAATTATAGTAAAGGAATAATTATTGAAGAGCCAGAATTGAATTTATTTCCAATCAAACAAAAAAAATTGATTGACCATGTTATATCAAAAGTAAATAGCATTAAACATAAAGTTATAATAACAACCCATAGTCCATATATTCTTTCCTCTCTTGATACATTAATGCTTGCAAAAAACACTTTCAATGAACATCCTTATTTAAAAGAAAAAATAAATTCGATTGTATCTGAAGACAAATGGATAGAGTATGATGATATTTCTGTTTATGAAGTTCGTAATGATGGAAAAGTATATTCAATCAAAAATGAGGAATTCAGAAGTATCGATACTAATGCAATTGATGGAGTTTCAGATATTATTTCTGAAGAATTTGATAAATTAACAGAGTTACGATATGCACAATAATTTTGATGATCTTATTGAAGCAAATCAAGATTGTTGTTTGAAAAGTAAAGTTGCTTCTGAGAATGGAAAAAGATTTGAAATTATTTCGAATGAGTGTTTTACGAGAATTAGAATTGATGATTGTTTAATAACTTCAAAGCAAGTTCAAAAATGTGATTTTGGTTTTGTAAGACATTCTAATGATGAATTTTATTTTGTAGAATTAAAAGGAAAGGACGTTAAGGTTGCTTTAGATCAGATAGTTAGTGCAATAAGCATTTTTGAATCTAGTATTATTAAAATTCCTAAAGAAAAAAGATTTGGATTTATTGTTAGTTCCAGAAATCCATTGTCAGGAACAGAAACTAATAATTTGAAACAAGCTTTTGCTAAAAAATATGGAAGGCTTTTAGAAATTAAAAATAAATGTTGTCCATATATTCCAAAATAGACCGAGTCAGAAATGACTCGGTTTTTTTATGTCCTAATTTTTAAGTTAAATCCGACAGGCTTTGAAACCCTATCGTTTTTTTTATTTTCAAATTATTTTTCTACAATGTGGTTTCCCGTATGTTTTTCTGGTTTTTTAGTAGTTTTTTTGCTTAACCAAAACCAAAATAAATACCACTCATGAAAAAATTATTAAGCATTGGATTATTATCGTTATCAATTTTATTTGCAGGCTGCAGCAGTGATGATAATGAAGAAAACAATGAGAATGGCTCAGTTTCAGCTACAATCAATGGAACTGAATGGAAAGCTACAAAAATCACCAGTGTTACTTTAATTAAAGTTCCAGGTGAAGACGGCGGACAGCGTTTTGATATCAATGTTCAGGACGATTCGCAAATGCTTTTATTGGCTTGTGAAAGTGAATTGACAACTAATGATGCAATGCCGTTAAAAGAATACACTTTTACAGATCAGGATGATGATGTTGATACACCAGTAGTTACCACTAGTAATGCATTGTTTTTGAATTATTATCTTATAGATGGAAATTCTTATGGAGAGCATTTTCCTAAATCTGGAAAAATAACGATTACAGCTATGGATGCTGATAAAAAAACAGTTTCAGGTACATTTAGTTTCAAAGCTGAAAAAGTAGGTGCTTTACAGACTAAAATCGTAACTCCAAATGTTTTTGAAGTTACCAAAGGAGTTTTTAAAAATTTACCTTATAAAGTTATTAAGGCGCAATAAAAAATATTATATATAAAAATGAAATAAACCCGACAGGTTTTAAAAATCTGTCAGGTTTGCTTTGAGTGAATTGCAATTGGGGGTTGTAATTTTACTTTCTGATAAACCCGACAGGTTTTTAACACCTTGTCGGGTTTTCTCGGTTTTTTGATTTAATTTTTATGAAAAAGACGATACCAAAAATTTCTTTTTTTCACGGCATAAGCACCACCAACAGTATAGCTATTACTCACTCTCTCATTTTCTTTAAAGAATTCTATGTAAGCAAATTTAGATAGTTTGTATACGATTGTATTATAATTATCAAAACCCGTTTTGCTAAATATAAGTGAATCCTTTTTATTTGCAGTAAAGCAAAACGTACCGTCAGCAGAAGGATGAAATATTTTATTCTTGTTATAAACGAGAATTTCAACTTCTTCAAAATTTGGATTTGTATCATCAATGATAATCTGGCCGTTAATTTCTATTTCTTCATTGTCGTTCTCATTCTCATTCTCCTTTAAGATATTTACTGTATTGATTTTGTTTTCGGTTTGTTCCTTTTTAGCCGATCCCTGTGCTAATAATTCCTGATTTCCAGAGCTTAATAAGCTTATTATTGTAGAAACTGTTGCCAGCCAAATTGATTTTTTTTCTTTAGAAATACTTAATTCTCTATTCGTTTGGCTAACTAGAAAGCGTCCACAAATATCTGTGCTTGTATTGAATTCTTTGATAATTTTCCTATCAGAAGATTTCGTAAAATCCATTACGTTTTTTTGACAACTGCTGCAAAAACGGCCTTTTTCTGTTGGAGACATTTCCAGCCAATTTTCATGACAAGGTTCTGGAATTGAGATTTTTATTTTTTGGCTCATTTTTCTTTTATTGGTGAAGGAAATTTAGCAATAATAATTTTAATAATAAGTAATTATTATTTTGCTTTAATTATTTAAAATCTCTCCGTTAAACTGACAATTGTCATTTCCCATTCGGATTCTTTTTTGTAATATTACTATATAAATCATTTCATGAATGAGAAAGCTTAAATACAAGAAAGGACGCAAGTTAAACCATACTAATTTAGAATATACAGGTATTCACAGAGAGCATCGGACTGAGATGCAGCTTTTTGTTTATAATAATACAGATGTAGTTGAATATGATAGATTTAATATTCTGGCATTAGATACCTGTATCGATTACACAAAAAATAACTGGTTGAATATCCACGGATTAAACGATATTGATTTAATTAAAACCATCGGGACTCATTTTCAATTAGATGACTTTCTTTTGGCAGATATTTTAAATACAACCAAGAGAACCAAACTTCAGGAACAAGAGGATATTTTATTTTTCAATATAAAATCACTTTTGCCTGCTGAAGATTCAGATTGTATTAGCGCCGAGCAAATTAGTTTTATTTTAAAAGATGGAATTTTAATATCTTTTCAGGAAAAAAGAAGCGATTTTTTTACACACATTCGAGAGCGAATTCGCACGCATGCCGGAATTGTCAGAACTAAAAAAGTCGATTATTTGCTTTACTTATTGCTGGATGCTGTAATGGAAAATTTTTATATTACGCTTGAAGATGAGGAAGATAAAGTAGAAGCCTTAATTAACCAGACTAAAAAAGATGCAAAACCAATTATTCTGGAGAAAATTGAAAATCACCGTGATAATTTAAACTTTTTAAAACGTTCGATTGTACCGCTTCGGGATTCGCTTTATTATTTAAAAACAATTAAAGATGACGATACGTATAATGGAATTGAAAAAGAAACCTTTAATTTTTTTATTAGACTTCATCAAAAAAGTTTAGAACTTTTAGAACAAATTGAATCTGATATGAGTTCATTAGAAAGCGCTTCTAATTTTTATTTTTCGGAACAAAGCCGAAAAATGAATGAAATTATGAAAACGCTTACGATCATTTCAGCCATATTTATTCCGCTTACATTTATAGTTGGAGTTTACGGAATGAATTTTGAAAATATGCCGGAATTAAAAACGCAAAACGGCTATTTTATTGTCATGTTCAGTATGGTTTTGTTAGTGATAGCTTTAATTATCTATTTCAAAAAAAGACGTTGGTTTTAGCATTTATTTCCATTAAAAAAAAGATGTAAAATACATTTATTACACTTCAAAATATAGTTATGAGTAAAGCAGTATATATTGCCACAAGCGATCAGAATAGCGGAAAGTCTATTATAACACTCGGTTTAATGAGTATTTTGATCGGAAAAACGGCCAAAGTTGGTTATTTCAGACCCATTGTAGAAGATTTTGTAGATGGCGAAGTAGACAATCATATAGAAACAGTTCTTTCGCATTTTAACCTTGATATAAAGTTTGAAGATGCTTATGCGATTACCAAAAGCAGATTGATCAAAAAGAAAAATAAAGGTAAAATAGGCGAAGTTTTAGATTTGATTATCGAAAAATACAAACGACTTGAAGAACGTTTTGATTTTGTTTTGGTCGAAGGTACAAGCTTTACCGGAGAAGGAACTTCAATAGAACTGGACACAAACGTTTTAATTGCAAAAAACCTCGGAATTCCAACCATAATTATCGGATCTGGAATCGGGAAAACTTTAGATGAATTAGTAGACAGTCTTTATTTGGTTTATGATTCCTTTAAAGTAAAAGAAGTTGAAGTTTTATCTGTTTTCGCCAATAAAGTACAGCCAAAAAATATAGAATTGGTTACAAAAAGTCTGCAGAAAAATTTACCAGCCAATGTTTTGGTAAATACGATTCCGCTAATATCCAGTTTGAATAATCCGACGATGCAGGAAATTGTAAATGAATTGAATGCCAAGGTTTTATTTGGAGAAAATTACTTAAACAACGAAATTGGACATTACAGTGTAGGAGCAATGCAATTGCATAATTATCTAGTTCATTTAAATAATAATGCATTAGTTATTACGCCTGGTGATCGTTCAGACATCATTTTGGGCGCATTACAAGCTAATGAATCAGCTAATTATCCGACTATTTCAGGAATTATCCTGACAGGAAATATCATTCCGGAAGACAGTATTTTAAAACTCATAGAAGGACTTTCTGCAATTGTTCCCATTATTGCGGTTGATGGCGGAACGTATCATATTACCAATAAAATAGGAAGCATTAGATCAGAAATCTATGCCAACAATACACACAAGATTGAAACATCAATTAGTACTTTCGAAAAATACGTAGCTATTGATGCTTTATCCGAAAGATTGATCACTTTTCAGCCAGAAGGCATGACGCCAAAAATGTTTCAATACAACATGGTTAAAAGAGCCAAAGAACATCGAAAACATATCGTTTTGCCAGAAGGAAATGACGATAGAATTATCATGGCAGCGTCAAGATTATTAGACATGGATGTGGTTGATATTTCGATAATTGGAGATAAAAAACAAATCGAAAGTAAAGTTACAGAACTCGGACTTACTTTTGATTTTTCTAAAGTAAACATAATCAATCCTATAAAATCTAAACTTTACGAAGATTACGCTAACACGTATTATGAGCTCCGAAAAGCCAAAAATGTAAGCATTACAATGGCAAGGGATTTAATGGAAGATGTTTCGTATTTCGGAACTATGATGGTGTACAAAGGTCACGCAGACGGAATGGTTTCGGGAGCAGCACATACTACACAACATACCATTTTACCGGCATTACAATTCATTAAAACAAAACCAAATTCATCAGTAGTTTCTTCTGTATTTTTTATGTGTTTAGAAGATCGAGTTTCGGTTTTTGGAGATTGCGCCATTAACCCAAACCCAACTGCAGAACAATTGGCAGAAATTGCGATTTCGTCTGCAGAGTCAAGTCTCGCTTTCGGAATAGAACCTAAAATAGCAATGCTTTCTTATTCGTCTGGATCATCAGGAAAAGGTGATGAAGTAGATAAAGTAAGAGCTGCTACAGCAATAGTAAAAGAAAAACGACCAGATTTAAAAATCGAAGGACCAATTCAGTACGATGCCGCAGTTGATCTAAGTGTCGGAAAAAGCAAAATGCCAGATTCTGAAGTAGCCGGACAGGCGAGCGTGCTTATTTTTCCTGATTTAAATACAGGAAATAATACTTATAAAGCCGTTCAGAGAGAAACCGGAGCTTTAGCCATCGGTCCGATGTTACAAGGCTTAAATAAGCCTGTAAATGACTTAAGCCGAGGCTGTACCGTTGACGATATTATAAATACAGTTGTAATTACCGCGATACAAGCGCAGGGATTATAAGTCAATTAAAAATTAGGAATTAAAAATTAAAAATATTGAAGCTTTTAATGAAGATCTGCTTAGAAACTTAGCCTCTTAGCAACTTTAAAAAAAAGCTTAGCACCTCAGAACCTTAGCCTCTTAGAACCTTAAAAAATGAAAATACTAATCATAAACTCAGGAAGTTCATCAATAAAATATCAATTAATGGTAATGCCCGAAAACAAAGTAATTTGTACGGGAATGATCGATAGAATTGGCTTAGAAACTTCAAATATTACTTTTAAAACTGTATCAGATTCTTATGAAGAATTATTGCCAATTCCAACGCATAAAGTTGGTTTACAGAAAGTAGCCGACTTGCTTTTAGATCCAGAAAAAGGAGTTATAAAATCAACATCAGAAATTGGAGCAGTTGGGCATCGTGTCGTGCATGGCGGTAGTTATTTTTCTGATACCACGATTATTACAGAAGAAGTAAAAGAAAAAATAAAGGAACTTTCAGAATTGGCTCCACTACATAATCCAGCACATTTAGTTGGAATAAATGTAGCCGAAGAAATTTTTGCAGACGCTAAACAAGTTGCTGTTTTTGACACTGCTTTTCACCAGACGATTCCAGTTCAGGCTTATAAATATGCAATTCCAAATTATCTTCTCACAGAAAATAAAGTAAGAGTTTACGGTTTTCACGGAACGAGCCACAAATATGTATCAGAGAAAGCGATAGCATATTTAGAACATCATTCTAAAATTATTACCATTCACCTCGGAAATGGCTGCAGTATGACTGCGATTAAAGACGGAAAAAGCATCGATCACACGATGGGATTTTCACCTTCAAATGGTCTTATAATGGGTACACGTGCCGGAGATATTGATCAGTCGGTAATTTTTTATATGGTAAAAAGTCTGGGTTATACAGCAGACGAAGTAAATTCGATTTTATTAAAACAAAGCGGTATGCTTGGCCTTACAGGTCATAGCGATTTGCGTGATATCGAATCTGAAGCAGCAAAAGGAAACAAAGACTGCCAGCTGGCTTTATTAATGAATGCGTATAGAATTAAAAAAACTATTGGTTCTTATACTGCCGTATTAAATGGTTTGGATGCGATTGTTTTTACCGCTGGAATAGGAGAAAACTCTTCTTATATGCGTAAGCTAGTTTGTACAGATTTGGATTATTTTGGAATTGAAATTGATGATGAAAAAAATCAGGTTCGGTCTAAAGAAATACGAGAGATCAATACACAATCTTCTAAAACTAAAATTCTGGTTGTGCCAACTGATGAAGAATACGAAATTGCAAATCAGGTTTATCATTTGCTTCATAATTAAGAAATCCTATATTATAAGTAAAAAAGCTTCTCAATCGAGAAGCTTTTTTACTTATAGAAATTAAATATTTGTCAGTATCTTTGAATATAAATCTGAATATTTTGAAATCGATACTTATAAAATTACTTTTCTTCTTTTTCATCACTTCTCAAATTCAAGCTCAAGAATTACTTCCTTTCGTAGAAAATTACAGCAAATCAGATTATCAGGGAGATAACCAAATCTGGAATGTTGCGCAGGGAAATGATAATGCGATGTATTTTGCGAACAATCATTATCTGTTACGATATGATGGTGTGATCTGGGAAAAATATACACTGCCAAATAAAACCATAATCCGCTCCATTTTAATAGAAGGAGATAAAATATATTCTGGTTCTTACAAAGAATTTGGTTATTGGTATAGAAAAGAAGGCAAAATGCATTATGTCTCGATTACCAAAAACCTGAGATTATTTGATGAAAAAGACAACGAGGAAATTTGGAAAATATTCAGGTTTAATGATTCACTTTATTTTCAGTCTTTCAATGATGTTTTTATTTATAATGGAAAAACCATTCAGAAAATAAAATTTCCATCTCTAATATCATATTGCTTTTTTGTCGATAAAAACCTCTATGCAGCTTCTGTAAAAGATGGTATTTACAAAATGAACGGCAAATATATCAGCAATCCAAAAGGATGGGATATTTTAAAAAATACCGTTGTTCATGCCGTAGAAAAATACAAAAACGAGACCTATATTTTTACACAGAAAAAAGGGGTCTTTATTGTTGAAAAAAACGGATTAAAACCGTGGAATAATCCATTAAATGAAACTTTAAAATCGGCTACAATAAACGTTGCCAAATTTATTAAAGGCAATAAATTGGTTATCGGTACAGGAAACAGAGGTGTTTTTATTTTAGATCTAAATTCTAATTCTTATAAGAATATTGATCGGAACAATGTTTTAATGAACAATTCGATCTTAAGCATAGGTTTTGATAAAGAAAATGATTTGTGGCTTGGCTTAGACAATGGAATTGCTCACGTAGAAGTCAATTCTCCAATTTCTTTTTTTTATGATAATTCGGGAATATTAGGATCTGTTTACTCTGTTGCAACTACGAATAAAGGATATTTAATTGCCTCAAATCATGGTATTTTTGAGTTTGGTTCCGGCAGGTTTAATATGATGCCCAACACGCAAGGCCAAGGTTGGAATATTACTAAAATTGGCAGTAATTATGTTATTGGTCATAACGACGGAACTTTTTCTTATGATAATGGCGCGCTGACTAAAATTAATGGCGTAAGCGGGGGATGGAATTTATCTAAAAGCAGTATCAATAATACTTATTTTCAATCTACTTACAGCGGTATTTTAGTTTACGACGATCTCTCTGATTTATCTAAGTTTAAAATCATTAAAGACCTTACAAAACCTATAAAATACGTAGCTCAAAACAAACGTAACGAAATTTGGGCAGCAGATAATTATCGTGGCTTGTATCGTGTTCTATTAGATGATAATTACAAAACGAAAAAAATAGAAAACGTTACGCAGCAAAGTAAAATAAAAAACGATTTTGGCATTAAAATTTTTGAGTTTAGAAAAGAGATACTTTTCTTAATCAACAATTCCTGGTACACTTATAATTCGATTACCAATAAACTCGAAGAGAACGAATTGTTTGATGCTAATTTTAAAAATGTATCAGATATCATCGCCATAGATGAAGATCATTTTATGGTATTGCAAAACGGAATTCTGTATCATATTTATGCAGAGGGAAATAAATTTATATGGAATATCATTCAGGAGAAATATTATAAAGGAAAGTTGATTAACGAAAACCTGAGAATTTTCAAATATGACAATCATTATCTCTTAAATCTCGATGATGGTTTTATCTCACTACAATTAAAATATGAAAACAAACAGCACAAAAAACTAAAAGTAGAAGCTTTTAGCGATGATATTTTAGTTGAAAATGATGCTAAAATTAAATTCAATAAAGAACTTAAAATAAATGTAATTTCTGGAATTTACGGAGCCAGTAAACCAAATTTGTTTTATAAATTAAATAAAGGGAAAGATTTTATTCCAGTTTCAGATGGCGTAATTGTACTTAACAACTTAAGCAGCGGTTATCATTCTGTCGCTATATACAAACACGATGGCGCAAGTCAGGAAAAAGTATCAGAGTTTAGCTTTAATGTTGCACAGCCTTGGTATTTTTCATTTTGGATGATTTTATTGTATCTATTAATAATAGGAGGAGTTTTGTTTTTCTATTATAAATGGAATAAGCTGCGTTATACACAAAAGTTAAAACTACAAGGAGAAGAATTGAAGCATCAAAGAGAAATTCTTGAGATGGAATTAAAAGCAGAAAATGAACTCAATGTACAAGAATATGAAAAACACATTCTGGAATTAGAATTACAAACAAAATCTTCTGAAGTTGCAGGGAAATCTTTATCAATTGCAAAACAAAGCGAAATGATTGAGAACATTCAGAATATTTTAGATTCTGAAAAAGACTTTAATAAGCTTAAAAGCGAAATCAAAAAAGCAATTAAGATAAACGAAGTGAATAAACACGAATGGGAAACTTTTGAAACTAACCTTAATCAAATTCACAATGAGTTTATTATTAACCTCACAAAGAAGTTTCCAAATCTAACTCCAAAAGATATTAAACTCTGTGTTTATCTTAAAATGAACCTTTCTTCAAAAGAAATTGCTCCTATGATGAACATCTCTTTTAGAGGCGTAGAACTGCACAGATATCGTTTAAGAAAGAAACTAAATCTAACTCAAGACGAAAACCTCTCAAAATTTTTATTAACTGTGTAAGATTGGTATGTATTTTTTGAACATATTATATTTTTACAATCCTTTTTTTATATAATTCCAATACATCATTACTACATCATAAGGTAATGTTAATGAAAATTTAGATCAGGTCAAAATATTGATTTAAAGCTTATTAATAAAGAATTATGATGTAGTGATGTAGCTATGTAGTAGTGGCATTTGATGTACTACAACGATGTAATTGTTTAATTTGGCTCTACTAACTTAAACGATACATTCTGTATGAAAAATTTTATTTTTAGCTTTTTAGCGCTCCTTCTGCTGCCAGCGTATATGTCTGGACAGACAATAAAAGGAAAAGTTTTAGATAGCAGCGGCATGGGAGTACCTGGTGCAATAATAAGTGCTCCAGAATCCAGAACTTCTGCTGATGCTGATTTTGATGGTAACTTTGCCATTAATGCAAAAGTTGGAGAAACTCTAAAAATCTCTATGCTTGGTTTTGACTCAGTATCTGTACCGGCGACCGCAGGTGCAATGACAATCACATTAAAAGAATCTGGTGATACTGCTCTAAAAGAAGTAGTAGTAATTGGATACGGTACGAGAAAGAAAATTGATAATACTTCTGCTGTCAGCTCAATCAAGTCAGAAGAAATTACCAAAATGAAAGTCTCAAATGCTTCTCAGGCAATACAAGGTAAAGCTGCTGGTGTTCAGGTAGCGACATCAGATGAGCCAGGAAGTAAGCCTTCAGTTGTTATTAGAGGTGTTGGTACCGCATTAGGAGGAAGAAGTCCTTTATATGTAGTAGATGGTATGCCAACGGATAACATTAATAATATCAATACTAATGATATTACTTCTTATGAAATTTTAAAAGATGCTTCTGCTCTTGCTATTTATGGTACAAGAGGTGCAAATGGTGTAATCATGATTACAACTAAAGCAGGTAAAGGAAAACTAACCGTAGATATAGATAGCTATGCAGGTTTTAGAACACCTTTAAAGAAAGTTAAAATGGCAGATAGTGCGCAATACGTACAATATAGTAATGCAGCGTTAATAAAAGATTACCCAAGCGGAAGATTTTCTGCAAATCAGCCTTATAATACAAACTGGTTTGACGAAATTACAAGAACAGGAACTTATACTCAAAATAACGTTTCGCTTTCAGGCTCATCAGAAAATATTAAATATTTCTTAAGTGCTGGTAATTACGAAGAAAAAGGTATTCTAAACGGAACAGATTACGGTCGTAATACTTTTAGAAGTAATAATGAATTTAAAATTTCAGACAGATTAAGATTAACTCAGAATTTTAGTGTGAGTTCAATCAAAAATACGCCTAAACCATTAAGTGCATTTACTTCAGCATACAGACAATCTCCATTAGTTCCTGTACGTTTTCCTGACGGAAAATATGGTGTGCCTTTTGATTCAAATGGTATAGTTTCAGAAACAGGAAACTCATTCAATTCAGTAGGAAACCCAGTTGTTGCATTAGATTATGCTAACGAACAACAACAAACAGTTATCTTACAAGGTGGATTGAAATTGGATTTTGACATTACAAAATCATTAAAATTTACTTCACAATTTAATGCTGAATATTATACTTACAAGCAATATAATTATGTTGATAATTTAGCACTTTGGTTAGCTGCAGATCCTAGCAGAGTAGCGTCAGGATATGATACAAGCAGTTTAAATAAAAACACATTAACGAGAAGCAGAGATCAATATTTCAACTGGAATTTATCAAACTACTTAACGTATAATAAAGTTTTTGGTGAAATACATGATGTTGAGGTTACAGCTGGTATCGAGTCTAATGTAACTGGAACAAGAGAAAAATTAACTATTGACAGAAAAAATGTAGATCCAAATTCTAATTATTGGTCATTAGAAGGAGTGAATGTTGCGTCTTCTGTAACAGGTTATAAAGATGAAGCTTTGAATCAAAGAAGATTGGCTTCTTACTTTGGACGTTTTCAGTACAAATTAATGGACAGATATTTATTAACGGGTACTTTAAGACATGACGGATCTTCTCAATTTTCTAAAGACAATCGTTGGGGAACTTTTCCATCTGTTGGTTTAGGATGGATTGTAACAAAAGAAAGCTTTTTATCTGATGTAAAAGGATTGAATTTATTAAAACTTAGAGGTTCTTGGGGTAAATTAGGAAATCAAAATGTACCATTAAATGTGCAGTCATTTACTTCTGGATTAGATTACAATGGAGTTTCTGGTATTACTATCAACTCTCAAATTGATCCAAATTTATCTTGGGAGATTGTAGAAGAATCTTCTGTAGGTTTAGATTTTGAAGTATTAGACAGCAGATTAAAAGGAACTTTTGATGTGTATGACAAAAACACTAATAATGCAATTTTAAATGTTAAGCCATACTCAACTTCAGGAATTACATTAGAATCTCCAACACACGTAGGAGAAGTATCTAACAAAGGTTATGAAATCTCATTACGTTGGGATGACAAAATCACAGATAACTTAAGTTACTGGGTAGGAGGAAATTTCTCTCATAACAAAAATGAATTGACTAGTCTAAAAAATGTTCAGTTAGCTACAACTAATGGAGGTTCTTTAGGAAACGGTCAGGTTACTAAAATATTAGATAATACTTCTGTAGGCAGATCTCTTGGTAGTTTCTACATATACGATTATGCTGGTGTAGATCCTGCAAACGGACAAATGTTATATTTTAACGCAAACGGTGATAAAGTTGCTCAGGGAGCTTTAGACCAAAACCGCGATAGAAAATATATGGGTTCTGTATTGCCAACAGCGAACTACGGAGTTACTCTTGGATTAAATTATAAAAATATCGACTTCTCTGTAGACGGTTACGGTACAGGTGGAGCAAAAGTGTACAACGGTAAAAAAGCACAACGTTTTTACGGTGAGAATATAGAAGCTTCTTTAGCTACAGATTTCTGGACACCAACAAATACAAATGCTTCAAATCCAGCACCATTTAACCAAGTTCCAGTAGCATCAAATTACTATTTAGAATCAGCAGATTTCTTTAGAATCAACAACATTACTTTAGGATACAAACTGCCTTTAAACGAAGATAATTTTATCAGTTTCTGTAGAATTTATGTAAATGCAATGAATCCATTCATCACTCAGAAATTCTCAGGATTTTCGCCAGAAGTTTTAGGAGATGGTGAATTGGTTAAAGGAACTCAAGGAGTTGAGTTAGATGCTTACCCGGCATTAAGATCATTTGTTATTGGGGCTAATTTAAAATTTTAATATTATGAAAAGATTATATATATCACTCTTTGTACTTTCTGGATTATTTTTTTCAGGATGTTCAAACGAATTTTTAGATGTAGATCAAACTGCAACTATTCCTGCTGACCCTGAATTAGTTAATAGTAATGAGGGAGCAACTACCATGATAAATAGTGTTTATAACATATTTTTAGCTTGGGACATGTCTTCTTTTGCATGGAACGGAGCAACAAGTATTATTTCTGATGATGCAGACAAAGGATCTGATCCGGGAGACACAGGTACAGATAAAGATGTTTTGGATGCTTTAACTTATAATGCTTCAACACCTTCATTTCAAAGTATTTGGGATTATAATTATGCAGGAATTAATAGAGCTAATCAGGCAATAGCAATGTTGCCAAAATTAGATCAGGTAACTCCAGCTTTAAAAACAAGATTAGACGGAGAAGCTAAATTTTTAAGAGCTTTTATGTACTTTACTTTGGTAAAAGGATTTGGCGGAGTGCCAATCGTAGATCATTTACCAATTCCTGGTAATGATGAAGATAGAATTATGCAGTTAACACGTAAAACTACAGCTGAAGTTTATGCCTTTATAGAAAGTGACTTAAATACAGCAGCTCAGGAATTACCATTAAAATCTACTTACACAGGAGCAGATGTAGTAAGAGTATCTCAGGGATCAGCTTATGCATTATTAGCAAAAGTAAATTTGTACCAAAAAAACTGGCAGAAAGTTATTGACAACTGTGATAAAGTTACAGGATATTCTTTAGTGTCTGATTATTCTATACAGTTTAAAAAAGAAGGAGAATTTGGTCCAGAATCAATTTTTGAAATCAACGGAATTGGTACAACTTCTTCTCCAGGATTCGGAATCGGAAATTACAGTGTTTCTCAAGCGCCAAGAGGTGCTGGAGGATGGGGATGGGGATTCAATACTCCAACAGAAGGACTTGCTAATGCATATGAAGCAGGAGACGTTAGAAAAAATGCAACAATTATTTTTAGAGGAACAACTTTGTACGATGGTAGAGAAGTACCTTCAACCGTAAGTAATCCAAGATATAATTATAAAGCTTATTCTTCTGCATTTTACAATCAGGAATTTACAGACACCAATCTTAGATATTTAAGATATGCTGAAGTTTTATTAATGAAAGCGGAAGCTTTAAACGAATTAGGACAAACTTCTGCAGCAATTCCTTATTTAAATCAAGTAAGACACAGAGCAAATTTAGGAGATACTCCGGCGGTTTCTCAGGCAGACGTAAGAACTGCAATCTGGAAAGAAAGAAGAGTAGAACTAGCTTTTGAGCATGACAGATGGTTTGATCTTATTAGAACAGGACAAGCAGCAGCAGCAATGAAAGCTGATGTAAGCCCTAGTTTTCCGAACGGAAAAACTTTCGTAGTTGGTAAACACGAATTGTATCCAATTCCATCATCATTCCTACAGCAAGCTGCAGGTTTATCATCTCAAAACCCAGGCGGTTATTAATTAAAATCTTTAAATCACTTCCTTCAAATTCTGGAGGAAGTGATTTTATTTACCATATTAAAATTAAACTTTAGAAATGATTAGATTTTCACTCCTATTACTATCGCTAACTTTTTTTAGTTGCGGAGTTCATTCGGATAAAAAAGAAAGTAATACCACTTCTGTAGAGAAACTATCAGACGATCAGTTATTAGACGCTGTTCAAAAACAAACATTCAAATATTTTTGGGATTATGCAGAGCCAAATTCTGGTTTAGCAAGAGAACGTTTTCATCCCGACGGAAATTACCCTGATAATGATAAACATATAGTTACAACCGGAGGTTCAGGTTTTGGACTAATGGCAATTGTATCTGGAATAGACAGAGGATATGTTACAAAAGAAGAAGGAGTAAAAAGATTAGATAAAATTGCTGATTTCCTTGCAAAAGCAGATCGTTTTCACGGAGCATGGTCACACTGGATTGATGGAAATACCGGAAAAGTAAAACCATTTGGGACTAAAGATAATGGAGGAGACTTAGTCGAAACATCATTTTTAATTTCAGGAATAATTACTGTTCGTGAGTATTTAAAAACAGGTAATGAAAAGGAGAAAGCTGTAGCAGCAAAATACGATGCACTTTGGAAAGGTGTAGAATGGCAATGGTTTACCAACAATAAAAATGTATTGTATTGGCATTGGTCACCAACTTATGATTGGCAGATGAATTTTCCGCTAGAAGGATACAACGAATGTTTAATTACGTATATCATGGCTGCATCTTCGCCAACACATTCGATAGATCCAAAAGTATATCATGAAGGCTGGGCAAGAAACGGTGCTATTGTTTCTTCTAATACCAAATATAATCTTCCGTTAATTCTAAAACACAATGGTGCTGCAGAATTTGGAGGGCCATTATTCTGGGCGCATTACTCTTATGTTGGATTAGATCCAAATCAGTTAAGCGATAAATATGCTAACTACTGGGATTTAAATAAAAATCAAGTTGAAATCGATTATAAATATTGTATCGAAAACCCTAAAAAGTTCAAATATTACGGAGCAGATTATTGGGGATTAACGGCCTCATATTCTAGAAACCCTGACGGATCAATAGGTTATGATGCACACATGCCAAGTAATGACAAAGGCGTTATTTCGCCAACAGGAGCAATCAGTTCAATAGTTTATACGCCAAAAGAATCAATTGCCGTGATACGCAATTTATACGAAAATCATAAAAGTGAAACTTGGGGAACTGCAGGCTTTTATGACGCAGTAAGTTTAGAAAATAACTGGACAGCAAAAAGATATTTAGCAATAGATCAAGGACCAGAAGTAGTAATGATCGAAAATTACCGTTCAGGCTTATTGTGGAAATTATTTATGAATGCTCCGGAAGTAAAACAAGGTTTAACAAAACTTGGATTTAAATCAAATAAATACGGAATCTAAAAGCCATTAAATGAAATATAAAATAACATTATTGATACTATTATTTTCGGCATTTGGTTTTGCGCAAAGCGAAACAACTGGAAAACTAAAAACAGTCGTAGTAACCAATTACGAATTAGGTTACGCGCTGTACAAACCAGCAAATACAAAAGATAAAAAGCCATTAATAGTTTTTATTTCTGGTGATGGAGAAAAAGGAACCGACATTGAAAAAGTCAAAATTCATGGCCCATTAAAGTATTTAAAAAGCCACGAATTAGACGCTTATGTTCTCGCTCCTCAATGCAAAGAAGATGAAAATTGGGATACAGAATCCATTTATCAATTGATTTTGAAAATTCAAAAAGAAAATAAAATAGATTCAGAAAGAATATATGTTACTGGTTTGAGCTCAGGAGGCTGGGCATCATGGAATTTGGCTTTTGCACATCCCGATCTATTTGCCGCAAACGTACCTGTCGCTGGCTTTGTTGATTTAATTCAGTTAGAAGAAGTTTGTAAAATAGCCAATATTCCAACCAGAATTTATCACGGATTAATGGATGATGTTGTAAAAGTAGATTATGCAATAACCGTTTACAAAGAGCTAAAAAAGTGCAATGCCAAAGATGTGCAATTGACTATTTTTGATGATGCCGGCCACGACAGCTGGACAAGGGTTTATGACAATCAGGCTATTTATGACTGGATGTTTAAGCAGAAAAAAACAAATACGAACAAATAAATATAATAGAATGAAAAACAAATTAGTCTTACTTTTTTTAGGATGTGCTGTTTTGGGTTATGCTCAAAAGAAGAACACTAAAACTACAGTGAAAATTAAACCAAAGTCTGAATTTGTAGCAGAGTTAATTTCAAAAATGACTTTAGACGAGAAATTGGGTCAGTTAAACTTGCCGACATCAGGAGATATTACTACAGGTCAAGCGAACAGCTCAAATGTAGCAAAAAATATTGCTGAAGGTAAAGTGGGAGGTTTGTTCAACATTAAATCAGTTCAAAAAATTAAAGAAGTACAAAAAATAGCTGTTGAACAAAGCCGTTTAAAAATTCCGTTGCTTTTTGGAATGGACGTTATTCACGGTTACGAAACAACATTCCCAATTCCGTTAGGATTATCTTGTACCTGGGATATGGGTTTAATCGAAAGAAGTGCTCAGATTGCTGCTCAGGAAGCAAGTGCAGACGGTATCAACTGGACATTTTCGCCAATGGTAGATATTTCTCGTGATCCACGTTGGGGAAGAGTTTCTGAAGGTTCAGGAGAAGATCCGTATTTAGGAAGCCAAATTGCAAAAGCAATGGTAAATGGATACCAACAGCATGATTTGTCTAAAAACAACTCTATTTTATCTTGTGTAAAACACTTTGCTTTATACGGTGCTCCAGAAGCAGGACGTGATTATAACACTGTAGATATGAGTCACATCAGAATGTTTAATGATTATTTTCCGCCTTACAAAGCGGCTGTAGATGCAGGTGTAGGTTCTGCAATGGCATCTTTTAATGAAATCGACGGAATTCCTGCAACTGGAAACAAATGGTTAATGACCGATGTTTTAAGAAAACAATGGGGTTTTAAAGGTTTCGTAGTAACCGATTTTACAGGAATCCCTGAAATGATCGAACACGGAATGGGTAACTTACAAGACGTTTCTGCTTTAGCATTAAACGCTGGTGTAGAGATGGATATGGTTGGAGAAGGTTTTTTAACAACATTGAAAAAATCTTTAGACGAAAAAAGAGTAACTATCCAAACAATCGATAATGCTGTACGATTAATTTTAGAAGCAAAATATGATTTAGGTTTATTTGAAGATCCATACAAATATTGCGACGAAAAAAGAGCAAAAACTGAAATTTTTACAACAGCAAGCAGAAAAGAAGCACGCCAAATCGCATCGCAGTCTTTGGTTTTATTGAAAAATCAAAACCACGTATTACCGCTTAAAAAATCGGGAACTATTGCACTTATCGGACCATTGGCAGATGCAAAAGAAAATATGCCGGGAACTTGGAGTGTTGCTACAAGAATGGAAAATGCAATTTCATTGTTAGCAGGAATCAAAGAAGTAGGAGGAAAAGATACTAAAGTTTTATATGCAAAAGGAAGCAACTTAGATTACGATGAAACTTTTGAAACGAACGCAACAATGTTTGGTAAAACCTTACACCGCGACGGACGTTCTAAAGAAGAATTATTAGCAGAAGCTTTAAAAGTGGCGAATCAATCTGATGTAATTGTTGCTGCACTTGGAGAATCTGCAGAAATGAGCGGAGAATCTAGCAGCCGTACAAAATTAGAAATTCCACAAGCACAAAAAGACTTATTGCAAGCTTTAATTAAAACAGGAAAACCAGTTGTTTTAGTATTATTTGACGGTCGTCCTTTAGTAATAAATGAAGAAGAAGCAACAGTTCCAGCAATTTTAAATGCTTGGTTTGCAGGAACAGAAGCTGGATATGCAATTGCAGATGTTTTATTTGGAGACGTTAATCCTTCAGGAAAATTAACAACAACTTTTCCAAGAAGCGTAGGACAAGTGCCAATTTATTATGCACACAAAAATACAGGAAGACCACTTTCTAACACAGAAGGAAAATTTGAAAAATTCAGATCAAATTATATTGACGAAAGAAACGAGCCATTATTTCCATTTGGATTTGGTTTAAGTTATACCACTTTTGATTATTCAAATGTGAAAATTTCATCAGATAAAATGAACTTTACAGGAAAAGTAACCGTTTCTGTTGACGTTACGAATACAGGAAATTTTGACGGAAAAGAAACAGTTCAATTATACATTAGAGATTTAGTTGGATCGGTAACAAGACCGGTTAGAGAACTAAAAGGATTTCAAAAAATAACGCTTAAAAAAGGCGAAAAACAAACGGTGAGTTTTGATATCACAGTAGAAGATTTAAAATTCTATAATTCTGATTTACAGTTTATAGCAGAACCTGGAAAGTTTGATGTTTTTGTTGGAACAAATTCAAACGCAGATAAGAAAGTTAGTTTCGAGTTAACTAAATAGTTGGTTTATTTATTATTGATCGGCCCTTCGTTTGGTTAGCGAAGGGCTTTTTTTTAAAAGAAAAACAAGTAAAAGAAGAATTATTTTTCTTCTGATAAATAGAATTTAAACTTATTATACAATGAATACTTTTAAAATACTTTCAGTTAATCTTTTGATATTGATTATTTTTTCATCCTGTAATGTCGAAAAAACGGGTATCGTTGCTCATCGCGGCGCATGGAAAAAAAACAACCTTCCGGAAAACTCAATTGCATCGCTTAGACACGCAATTGATATGAAAAATGCAGGTTCAGAGTTTGATGTCTGGATGACAGCCGATGATTCGCTTGTAATAAATCACGATGCGCATTATAATAAAATGCTGATTGAAGAAACCAATTATGCTGACTTGCAGAAATTTAAACTTTCAAACGGAGAGAAACTGCCGACTTTATACGAATACATTTCTGAAGGAGAGAGAAATAATAAACATACACTTTTGGTCTGCGAAATAAAACCATCAGAAATCAGTAAAGAGCGAGGAAAAAATACGGCCTTGAAAACGGTTGAAACTGTAAAAAGGCTTAAAGCAGAAAAAAATACCATCTACATTAGTTTTGATTATGACATTCTAAAACAAATAAGACTAGTAGATAATAAAGTCGTTTTGCAGTATTTAGAAGGAAATAAATCTCCAAAAGAAGTAAAACTAGATAATATTTCTGGAGTTGATTATCATTTTTCGGTTTTCAAAAAACATCCGGAATGGATAAAAGAAGCAAAAGACAATAAAATTATTCTAAACGCCTGGACAGTAAATGAAGCTGCTGATATGGATTGGATTATTGCTAATAAATTCAATTACATAACCACAAACGAACCTGAACTTCTGGAACAAAAACTGAAGAATAAAAATTAACCTATGACAGCCTTAATTCTCTTAATACTATTAAAGCTTTTGGTAATCATAAAAAATTAGATAATGAAAAATACATTTTTAATGCTTTCAAAAGGAATTTTGTTGCTTTTGATTGGCTTTAACACTACTATTTCGGCGCAAAAAACTGCCGGAAAAACAGAATGGTTCGATCCCAATAGACCGGCGACAACTTATTGTAATCCTATAAATATTGGGTACAATTTTACAACCAAAAATCACAACGGTATTCCAGAATCGCGTCGTTCGAGTGCAGATCCCGTAATTATTACCTACAAAGGAGATTACTATTTATTTGCCACCAATCAGGCAGGATTTTTCTGGAGCAAAGACATGTCAGATTGGAACTTTGTTTACGGAAGTTTCCAAAGAAATCCCGGTGACGATGATCAATGTGCGCCTGCTGCTTGGGTAGTAAACGATACGCTATTTTATGTAGGTTCGACTTGGCAAAAAGATCACCCGGTTTGGAAATCTGCAGATCCAAAATCAGGAAGATGGACAAGACATGTAAATAGAGCAATGCTGCCAACATGGGATCCTGCAATTTTTCAGGATGATGATAAAAAAGTATATATGTACTACGGTTCAAGCGGAAAACTGCCGCTTGTAGGCGTTGAGGTAGATTACAATACTTGGCTTCCAAAAGGAAATCAAGCAGATTACGCACCGCTTTATGCAGCAACAGAAGTAGAAGATATTCAAAAGCCTTACGGACAAGCAAAAGCCGTTGTTAATTTAGATCCTGCCTCGCATGGCTGGGAGCGTTTTGGTCCAAACAATGATATGGAACCTGCACCGTGGGGAAATTTTATTGAAGGCGCATGGATGACCAAACACAACGGAAAATATTATATGCAGTACGGAGCGCCGGCAACCGAGTTTAAAGGTTATGCAAATGGTGTGCATGTTGGAGACAACCCGCTTGGACCATTTACTTACCAAAAACACAATCCGATGTCTTATAAACCTGGAGGTTTTGTAATAGGAGCCGGACACGGAAATACTTTTGCCGATAATTTTGGAAATTACTGGAATACAGGAACTTGCAAAATTTCTATAAAAGACCGTTTTGAGCGTCGTGTTGATATGTTTCCTGCCGGATTTGATAAAGATGATGTAATGTATTCTATTACTTCTTACGGCGATTTCCCGATTGTGTTGCCAACAAGTCAGCGCGATCAGACGAAAGGAGCTTCTTCTGGATGGATGTTGCTTTCGTATAAAAAACCGGTAACCGTTTCTTCTTCTGAAGATTGCATGGAAGTAGAAACGCACCGAGTAGATAACGGGGGTAAAAAAGTATATGAAAAGTTTTGCTACGGCCCGGAAAATCTTACCGATGAAAACATTCAAAGTTATTGGTCGGCAAAAACAAGCGATTCTGGCGAATGGTTACAACTTGATTTAGGAAGAAAAATGGAAATTAATGCTTTGCAAATCAATTATGCAGATCATAAAGCAACACAGTACAATAAAGCGATGGACATTTATTATCAATATAAAATCTTTATGTCTGATGATGCCCAAAACTGGACATTAGTGGTTGATAAATCCAATAATGATAAAGATGTTCCGCATGATTATGTTGAATTGTCAAAAGCAATCAAAGCGCGTTATATCAAAATGGTGAACATTCATAATGCTTCCGGACTGTTTGCTGTTTCTGATTTTAGAGTTTTTGGAAATGGATTAGCAGATAAACCAAAAACGGTTTCTAATTTTAAAGTGAATAGAAATGCAGCTGATTCCAGAAACGCGATGATTTCGTGGAAAAAACAGGCAGATGCCATTGGTTATAATATTTATTACGGAATTTCTCCAGATAAACTATACAATAGCATAATGGTTTATGGAGATGAGTCTTATGATTTTAGAGGTTTGGATAAAGGAACAAAATATTACTTTACAATTGAACCTTTTAACGAAAATGGAATTGGAACAAAAAATAAGATTATAGAAGTAAAATAATTTTCTTTTATTGAAATTTAAAAACCTCAAACAACAAACTAAAAATTTGTTATTTGAGGTTTTTTTTTGAGAATTGGTTTAAGAAAAGGGGTCTGAATTGTAAGGAATTTTGTTCCTTTGTCTTGCTTACAAAAAAAGTAAGCAATAACCCAAAAATGCTATAAAAACCATGAAAAAAACGATTCTTTTAACTGTTTTAGTTTTAAACGGATTGACATCTTTTGCACAGTCAAATGATGAAAAAAACATTAAACTATTTTATAAAAAAGCTTTAACCGAGTCAAAATGCTACAGCTGGTTAGAATATTTATCTAACGATATTGGCGCGCGTTTATCAGGTTCTGCAACTGCCGAAGAAGCAGTTCAATACACTAAAAGACAATTAGAAAGCTTAGGATTGGATAAAGTATATCTGCAAGAAGTAATGGTTCCTCATTGGGTTCGCGGCGAAAAAGAAACCGCTTTTATTTTGAATGGAAAAGAAAAAACGGCTGTGCCTATCTGCGCTTTAGGAGGATCTGTAGCAACTGCAAAAACAGGTCTTACTGCAGAAATAATCGAAGTACAGGGAATTAGCGATTTAGCTGCATTAGGAGATAAAATAAAAGGAAAAATTGTGTTCTTCAACAGACCAATGAACCCAGAAAATATTGAAACATTTGTATCTTACGGAGCCTGTGTTGACCAAAGATTTGCCGGAGCAAAAGAAGCTGCAAAATTTGGTGCAGTAGGAACAATTGTTCGTTCGATGAACTTACGTTTAGATGATTTCCCACATGCAGGAGCACAGAGTTACGGTGATCTTCCAAAAGAGCAATATATCCCGACAGCTGCAATCAGTACAAACGGAGCAGAATTATTAAGTAAATCATTAAAAGTAAACCCGGCTTTAAAATTTTATTTTAAACAATCTTGTCAAACACTTCCAGACGTTTTATCGTATAATGTAATTGGTGAATTAACCGGTACAGTAAATCCTGGAAATATTATGGTTGTTGGTGGCCATTTGGATTCTTGGGATTTAGCAGATGGTTCTCAGGATGATGGAGCAGGAGTAGTACAAAGTATGGAAGTTGTTCGTATCCTTAAAAACTTAAATTACAAACCAAAAAATACAATTCGTGTTGTTTTGTTTATGAATGAAGAAAACGGCGGAAAAGGTGGTGCTAAATACGAAGAAGAATCTAAGAAAAATAACGAAAACCATATTTTTGCTTTAGAAAGCGATTCTGGCGGATTTACTCCAAGAGGATTTTCTATAGAAGCAGACGATGCTAACGTGAAAAAAATACAAGGATTTAAAGATTTTTTTGAGCCTTATTTAGTTCATAGTTTTACAATTGGACACGCAGGATCAGACATTAGTCATTTAACCTCAAAAGCGATTGTAAAAGCAGGTTTAAAACCAGATTCACAACGTTACTTTGATTATCACCACGCAGCAAATGATAAATTTGATGCAGTTAATAAAAGAGAATTAGAACTTGGAGCCGCTACAATGACTTCATTAATCTATCTTATTGATCAAAACGGAATCGAACTTCCAAAAGCAAACTAAGAATCAATTCCTGAAAATAAAAAAAAGCTGCAATTGCAGCTTTTTTTATGCCTTAAAATCTCTAAGTCGACAATCTTGTCATTTCGAGCGGAGTCGAGAAATCTCCGCAAGTAGCTCGACAAAGATTAGATTTTGATTGTGGAGATACGAGTGCGATTTCTCGACTCCGCTCGAAACGACAAGATTGATGTACTAGTTTATTAATATACTTTAAATCTATAATTTCATTACAATTGAATAATACAAAAAAGTAATAGGAATGTTAGAAAGTAAAATCAGGATTTTAATTCCAATATCCATTCGTTGTTCTGGAAGTTTGATAAAGTTATCTACTAAATGAAAGAACATTATCGCATTAAGAAACAGCATCGAAGCTGCAAAAGGCGAAGCAAGAACCAAAATGTTAGAACTTTCATTAGAAACCATGTACAGCACAAACAAAATGGTAGTGATTACTAAAGTTCCAATAGTTAAGTCAATAGACTGCGTTTCTTCAAAAGGTTTTCTATTAATTGATTTCATAAGATTAGATTTTAAAAGTTTTTTGAATCGTTTCTATAGGCATGTGCAGCATGTTAGAAAAATTCAGATAATAAAAAGAATGTGCGCGGTATCCTTTTTTAAATTGCTGCATGAAATAAAAAAAGGATTTAGGATAAAAAGGTGTTCCGGATAAGATCACTAAAAACAAATACAAGCTCTTTTTTCCGTTTCCCAAAAGATAGTATTGCATTCCAATTTCTTCAGTTACAGAAACACCTGTTTTTGTCAGGACATGAATGATGTCGTGATCTTCTAATTTTTCCTGTATTTCAAAATGATTTTTATAAAGAAAATTTCCCAGAGCATATCCCAAACTATATTCTGGATAATCTAATAATTGAGTTTTGTCAATATTCCACGGTTTATTCTTTTTAAAATATTTTTGATACGGCTTTTTTGTGCTTTCGTATAACTGCTCAATTATTTTGTCTTTCATTTTGGGTTGGTTTTTTTTAAAAGTTCTTTGAATTTCAAAGTAAAATAGTAAATAAAAAAGCTAATAGGATTTGAATTAGCTTTTTATGGTGTCTAATAAGTATTAATAACAGTAACTAATAATTTTGAATCGTCTAGGTTAGAAGGAGAAACCACTTTTTCGTCAAGTGGAATATCGTTTCCATATCTTTCTTTTAAGATTTTTTGCACCCTTTCATCTTCCAAATTAAAATCTTTCAATTCGTGTAAATCACATAGCTCAACGCCAGCGCCATTTTTGTAGATTTTCCAGATCAATTCAGAACAATAAATTCTAGTGTCCGTCCATTCAAAATAAGCGTCATATTCTTTGCCCATAAACGTATTGGCGTAAGTCTTCATTTTTTCAAGGGTTTGTGCATTTAAAACGGTCGCAGAATTTTTCAGTCTTTTTACCACATATTTGCTATCTCTGCCGTGTTTAATCCAATCTTCAAGCAATGTGAGTTTTACAGGCTGTACAGCTTCAAAAACAAATTGTCTGCCATTAATAATAAAGATAATACCACAGTGAGAAAACTTAGATTTTGTTGCGATTCTCACCGCTTCGCACTGTTTTGATTCCGACGTTTGAAAAATAATATCTCCGTCCTGAACTTGACTTAAAACTCCCGTTGCGGTTTTGTTTTTCCCAAACGAATCCATCGGAAAGACCTGCATCGTAACGTACAATGCGCAAGCAAAACTAATTAAGAAAGTAACGACAAGAAAATATTTTGACTTTTTCATTTTATATTTTTAAAAGTACAATTAAAGTACTTTGAGTTGCAAAGTAAATGATAAAAAAAATAGCTGCCAAATAAAATGACAGCTATTTTTAAAATATAAATTAGAGTATTTTTTAGAGTCTAAAAATTCCTCCAAACATAATAATTCTTTGAAAGAAGAAGAAATCCTGAGAAGCCTTATCTTCATTACTTTGCGTAGTTCTAATATCCTGCATGTTGATGTAACCGCCTTTTAATTCTCCTTGTACATAGAAATACTTGAAGAAAGTAAAGTTGATACCTGCTTTTGCAGATAAGCCATAACCAGAAACGTGAAAATCATCATGACGTTCTTTTCCTAAAAGAGTTGCATTTGTTTTCGGCATTAAAACCCCAGCACCCAAACCTTCAGTTAAACTAATCTGAACTTTATCTGTATTTGGTAAACTAAACAATTTTGAGATATCATCATGTCTGGAAACCTCAGTATTAATGTAGTTTAAACCATCTGTATGCTCATACATTAAAAAAGCAGGAACACCTGGTTGAGTTGCACCTTTTTCATAACCGCCTTCAATAGCACCATTTTGAGACATATCTACAGGCGTATTATTGTAAACTCCATTATAGATAGAACCAGATTGATCTGCAGGTAAATCGATGTTTCCGGTAACATTTGCAATCTGATTCTGAGTCATCACGTATTTCATGTGATCTAAACCAACAGTAACACTGTAGTGATCGCTAAAAAAATAACCTAATCTAAGATTAGTCTGCGGAATCGTCATATTCGCCGGATTGATGTAATCAACATGCCAGCCTTTTGGTTTATCGTGAGCCTTCATGTTTTCAACTGTAAAGTTGTAATCTTTACCTCTGAAATTCACATCAGATTTAGTAAAACTATCTCTGTTACCACCCCATGACACAAAGAATTTTCCTTTATTGTGAGCTGTATATCTTTCTACTGTAACTTCTTCTTGTGCAAAAGTGTTTAATGAAAAACCTAATAGAACAAAAAATAAAAATTTTGTTTTCAATGAACTTAGTATTATAATTTAAAATGAGTTAACTGTTTTTCTGATAGCAACCAACTTGGTCATTAGGCCTTCAAAATAGTCTAAATGTAACATGTTCGCGCCATCGCTTTTAGCATTAGCAGGATCAAAATGAGTTTCGATAAAAATACCGTCAACACCTACAGCAATACCAGCTTTGGCAACTGTTTCGATCATATCTGGTCTACCGCCTGTAACACCCGCTGTTTGGTTTGGCTGTTGCAAAGAATGCGTAACATCCAGAACTGTAGAAGCATATTGCTGCATAGTAGGAATTCCTCTAAAATCAACAATCATGTCCTGGTAGCCAAACATAGTACCACGATCTGTAACCATTACGTTTTCGTTGTGGCAGTCTAATACTTTTTGTACCGCGTGTTTCATACTTTCAGGACTCATAAATTGTCCTTTTTTCAAGTTTACCACTTTTCCAGTATTCGCAGCAGCGACAACTAAATCGGTCTGACGTACCAAGAAAGCCGGAATTTGCAAAACGTCTACATATTGTGCAGCCATTTCAGCATCTTCATTCGTATGAATATCTGTAACAGTAGGAACATGAAAAGTTTCAGATACTTTTCTTAAGATTTTTAATGCTTTTTCGTCACCAATTCCAGAGAAGCTATCAATTCTAGAACGGTTTGCTTTTTTAAAAGATCCTTTAAAAACGTAAGGGATCTGAAGTTTGTCGGTAATACCAACTAATTTTTCAGCAATTCTAAGAGCCATTTCTTCTCCTTCAATGGCACAAGGCCCCGCTAGTAAAAAGAAATTGCCGCTATCAGTATGCTTAATTTGTGGAATATGTTGTATGTTCATAGTATGAATTTTTTGACAGTGCAAAGGTAGTTATGATTTATGATTTAGAGATGAAGATTTAAGTTTTTTTTATGAATACAAAAGTTAAAATTGTAATACTTTTCTTTAAAATATATTTTTTACCAATATCTATTCAAAAGCTTGCGTTAGTCGCTCTGCCCAGTCAGGAAAAAATAGATTTTAGACAAAAATGATTTCCACTTCTATCAGGACTAGACCTTAGTGGAATTATGAGAAATTAAGTTAATTTTATTTAGAATATTTGATTATTAAGAAGACTTAATATACGTATGTGCACGAGCGGGACGCTCGCGCTAGCGATAGAAATTAAGTTAATTTTTGTTGCTTCTTATAATAAATCCAAAATAGAATTTGTCCCAGATAGAATATAGTGTTTATAAATACAGTTATAAAAGTTATTACTTTAATGTGTACTATTAAATTTTCAGGATTATCTGAATTAAAATTAAAAATTTCATAAAGATTTAATTTTGCAGCTAAGATTGCTGGAATAGTTAATAAAAAATAGATTATGGCTTTTTTTACACTTACATCAGTAGATATTTTTGAAAGTTCCCATAAAAAAATACAAACAAATAGCAGAATAAAGAATTTAACTACAGCTCCTGAAGGATATATTGTAGTATTCCAGCCAGGTATTATAGATGATAAAAAATCAGAATCAAAAGATGAAAGTATAATGGAGTAAGGAAATGCAAAAAGCAATAAAACGATAAAAATTATAAAAGCTGTTTTTGTTTTAATCATGTTATAATTATTGCAAAGTTGAATTTAGCATCCTTACGTGCACGAGCGGGACGCTCGCGCCAGCGAAAATACAATGACTGTCTTGTCATTAAATAGGTTTACATATCGCTAGCGCGAGCGTCCCGCTCGTGCCCGCAATCAAAATTAAATCTAGTCTTTCTTCAAACTCAATCCCATCGGAACCATTAAAATTCCTTTTTCGTAAATGTTTAAATAAAGTTTAGCAGGTTTCTTTTGACCTTCCCATTTTAGTTCGTAAACATTTAGAAAACCAGCGCCCATATTGCTTCGTTTGGTCGGGAAAGGGCAACAGGTTTCTAATTTTGTATAAGTGATTTTTTCACCGTTTGGACCTGCTAAAGCGTTTAGGAAACGAGTTTCGTTTAAAGTTTCATCATTAGTATTTCTGTAAAAAATATTGACAGGATAGTCGGGATCAAAACCGTATTTTTTGTCTGTAGCAAAAAGTGTAATTGCAAAAGTATTGTTTTGCTTTAAGATCAAATCCGGTGCATTGTCATCTACATTTTTCAAAGTAGATTTTGTGCTGATGCAAGAAGCAGTTGAAAGAATTAAAACGATAAAAAGTGTTATTTTTTTCATGTTCAAAACGTATTTTGTATTGCAAATGTAAGTAGTAAAATCATTTTATTTCATTAATCTAAATTAAGAAAGAACAGATTAAACCTCGACACGGTTAGTATTAAGTTTTATGATACCAATTACAATCAGATATTGTGCCACAAGATAAGTTAACATAATAAAAAAGGGACTTTTTTCTATAGGAGAATGAAATTTATTTACTGCCAGAATACTATCTGAAATTACAAAAAACAGCGCTCCTAAAAAAACATAATTACGTCCGGATTTTTCCCAAACCAAAAATCCATTAAAAGCAAACAAAAGCATTGTAGAAATAATACTGGCATAAACAATTACCGGAATTTCTAAATCGCCCAAAGTCGGCATTAAAAAAGAGATCATCCCGATTAAATAAACTGCAATGGTAATACTTCCGATGATAAATAAAACTTTGTTTCTTTTATTCTGAGTTTTGGTTTGTTTATTAAATAGAAGGCAGTAGAAAAGGTGAGAAATTAGAAAGGAAACCAATCCTAAAATAAAATAGATTTCGGCAATATCGGCAAAAAGTAAAACCACATCGCCAATCCATGAAAAGAGTAAAGCTTTTAGAAGTGTTTTTCGCAAGCGAAATTTAGGCTGAAAATAAACTCCAAAACCTAAAAGCGGAATTAAAATTGGTTTTAGAAATAAATCGAAACTCTCATATTGTAAAAATAATATCAAAAGATAAAAGATACTAAACGCAATGTAAATTTTAAAATATAAAGAGTTTTTCATAATAGGGGTTATGAAGTTACGGTTTGGTTTTGGTTCGTTTTAAAATCTATCGTTACAAAATAGATAGAAGCTAAAAGCGATAAGCTAAAATAACTAAAAATGATGTAATTACTAGAGGAAAAAACATGATTTAAACCAAACCAATCGCCATAATACATTATAATCGCGATTACGACAACAAAACGAAGTCCTTCCCAAAGAACAGCGTACTTGCTTTTGTCCATTAACTCTGTATAACTATAAATAGTGGTAAAAATAAAAAAACCGTAAATAAAGATGTTAGGCAAACCAATTTTGGCAATATTATCAAACAAATAACTCACAAACAAAAGCGTGATTAATACTTGTGCCACAGACCAATAAATTAGTTTTTGAGAATTTTGCGTGCCGTATTTATTAAAATCAAAAACATTCTCAATTTTGTTTACAGGATATAATTCTTCAAAATTTTCTGGTCTCCAGCCCGTTGGTTTAAACCAAATAGTCAATTTATCTTTCCATTTTGGTGCGTGCCACGCATCTTTAATCAATAAAGTCAAATGCTGAAAATTAATACGAATTGGGTTCCAGGTATTTGCCGGCCTTGTAATACCAAAAACTGGCGGAACATTATCTAGTTCTTCCTGAAAAGTCCCAAAAAGTTTATCCCAAAAAATAAAGATCTGCGAATGATTTTTGTCTAAATATTCTGGATTTATAGCATGATGTACCCGATGATGAGAAGGCGTTACAAGAATTTTTTCTACAAAACCCATTTTTTTAATGTGTTTGGTATGATACCAAAACTGAAGAAATAAATGAAGCGGTAAAGTAATAGCAATCACCGTGGCCGGAACGCCAAGCAACGCTGCAGGAATCAATAGAAAAGTAAATAGATTTAGTAAACTTGCAATGGGCTGTCTTAAAGCGCAGGCAAGATTAAATTCTTCACTGCTGTGATGAATGGCGTGTTTATTCCACAAAAAATTAATTTGATGTGCCAGTCTGTGGCTCCAATAGCCATAAAAATCAATTACAAAAAAAGCAATGAAATAGGAGAGAACACTAACTTCTAAATGCTGTAAAGCAATTTTAGAAACCAGCCATTCATACGAAAGAAAAGTTACACTAAGCCCCAAAACATCTTTTACAGAATTGGTAATTCCAGAGCTTATACTGGACACGCTGTCTATTAAAGGCGCAGTATCGTCTTTCTTATAAATGCCGTAAATTTTCTCGATTACAATTAATGTCAAAAAAATAGGCATTGCGATAATTAATATCTTTCCGTATTCTTCCATAAAAAAACATTCAATTTTATTCAAATATAAAATAAAATTGAATGTTTTTTATATTATTCGCAATTAAACAATTTCGGCGCTTAGTCCAGCTTCCAAAAGTTGTGTACATTGTGGTTTTAATTTATCCATCGGACCTGTCTTTACCGTGCATTTTCCGTTGTAATGTACAATTAAGGAACATTGCTCTGCCTGCTCGGGTGTGTGGCTGCAAACACGCATTAAAGTCTCAATTACGTGATCAAAAGTGTTTACGTCGTCATTGTAAACAATGATTTCGTTATTAAAACCAACAGCTTCTTTTTCCCGAACCCTCTCTTTTACTTTTTCTTTAGTACTCATTTTTTTTAGTTTTTTGTACTGTTGTAATTACTAACTAATTTACGTATTTTAATGAAACCCAGTTGTTTCTTTGAAATTTTTTAACATAAGTCAAACCTTTTTCTGTGCACGAAGCATCGATAAACGGAATGTCTTCTTCGTAGAAACCACTGAATAATATAGTTCCTTTTGGATTCAAAGAATCTACATAAGTCTGCATATCGTTCAACAAAATATTACGGTTGATATTTGCAATAATCAAATCGTAACTTTTACCTGGCAATAAGGCAGCATCGCCTTCATAAACGGTAATATGTTTACAGTTATTGCGTTCAGCATTTTCGATAGAATTCAAATAACACCAATTGTCAATATCAATAGCGTCAATTGGCTGAGCACCTTTCATTTCGGCTAAAATAGCCAAAATTGCAGTACCACAACCCATATCCAAAGTTTTCATGCCTTCAACATTCATTTCTAATAAATGCTGAATCATCATGTGTGTAGTTTCATGATGTCCCGTTCCGAAACTCATTTTAGGTTCGATTACGATATCAAATTCAGCATCCGTTTTTTCGTGAAAAGGAGCGCGAACATGGCATTTTCCATCAACATCAATCGGTTCAAAATTCTTTTCCCATTCTTCGTTCCAGTTTACCTGATCGATTTCTTCAACTGTATATTCAATCTTAAATTCTTCCGATTGTAAAATATAAATGTCGTCCAGAATATTCTCGTCCCATAAATCTTTCTTTACATATGCAGAGATTCCGGTTTCTGTTTCAGTAAAAGTTTCAAATGCTTTTTCGCCTAATTCAGCAATTAGAATTTCTGATCCTGGTTCTTTTGGTTCAATTGTAAAATGATACCCTAAATATATATTCGACATAAATAATTTTTTTGCAAAGGTAAGAATACAAAGCAGAAGTTGTTTATAAATATTCTATATCCTTACATTAATTAGTGTTAATTTTGAGTTGAATTTGAGTTGAATTTGTAAGGATTTTTAAAATATGAAGAATATCATTTTTATTTTGCTTTTTGCAGCGTTAAATGGAGCGAGCTGTGAAAAAGAACACGAAGTAGTTCGGTCATTTTGTTATTGGAAAACAGAGCTGAATTTTCAAAAAGAAGAAGATTCGCTGATGAAAAATATGAATGTAAAACATCTGTATGTTCGTTTTTTTGATGTCGATTGGAATCCGTACTCAAAAGAACCGCTGCCGGTTGCCACCATAAAAGATATTAATCTGAGTAAAAGTAATCCTGATATAACGCCAAGTATTTTTATTACGAATGAAGTTGTTTTGCAGTCTAATAAAAAACAATTAGACAGTTTAGCGGCCAGAATTGCCAGACGCGTTCAGAAAATTGGCATTGCAATGAATGAAAATTTAGCCCAAACACGAACTTACGAAATAATGTATCCGGAAGTTAATACCAGAAAAGAAAATGCTAAACCATTAAATTATGATTCTGTAAAAGCAGCAGAATTGTCAAAATTAAAAGTTGATTTTAAAGAAATTCTAATTGATTGCGATTGGACAGAAAAATCAAAGGAGAATTATTTTTATCTGCTTAAAAGAATAAAAGAAAATTCACCGGCTTCTAAAATTGCTTCAACAATTAGACTTTGGCAATATAAATATGCCGAAAAAGCCGGAACACCGCCAGTAGATAAAGGTTTGCTAATGTGTTATAACCTGACAAAACCAGACGATTTTAAGACCAAAAATTCTATCGGAACCAGCGATGAATTGGCGCAATATATTACACACGGCGATTATAAGCTCCCATTGGATATTGCGTTGCCTTTGTACAGCTGGGCAGTCGTTTTTAGGGGAAATCAGTTTAAAGGAATTTTATCTGATTATAATGAATTGAGAAGTGATACTATAAAACTAAAGAAAACAGATACAGATAAATATGTTTTGCAAGACGATATTTTGGTAGGGCAGACGTATTTGCGAAATGGTGATGAAATTAGAATTGAGAAAATTTCTGATAAAGAATTAGACAAAATGATTTCGATTATCAAAGACAAAATTAAGATTGACAACCAAACCAGAGTTACGTTTTTCTCTTTTGATAATAAATACATAAACGATTATGGAACACAAAACATATCCGATTTTTATGCGCGTTTTTAGCAGTTTACTTTTAGTTTTAAGCTTTCAGGTTTCTTTTGCCTGTGGTTGGAGTATATCGGGAGAAGCCAGCAGATTGAGTTTGTTTAGAGCACAACGGGAAGGTTTTTTTAAACTCATGCCATTTTATTATGCCGCAGACAGCTATTATTTTACAGATAAATTTTCTGATGCGGACAAGGAATTAAATTGTTTAGAATGGAAGAAAAAATTAGGAAATCAGATTAATACAGATGATGTTAATTTCATTTTATATCAAACCGATGCAGAACAATTTGAAACCGCTTATGAAACAAATTCTTTAAAAAAGGTTTTTGAGAAAAACACTTTTATAGAAACTTTATTGCGACCTAAAAACAAAGCTTTTTTAGAATATATTTTGTTTGCCAAAAAACTGGAATACAACAGTAATACTGATGTAAAATGGGAATCGTGGGAAACTATTGGTTATCAAAGTAAAGATCATAAACTAGCAGACGTAAATAATTTTGATAAAAAGATTAGCAAAGCAAAAGATGCTTTTTTAAAACAGCGTTATGCTTTTTTAATTTTAAGATACAGTTTTTACAGCGAAGATAAAGAAGAAGTTATTCGTTTATACGATACCTATTTTGCCAATAATAAAAACACAATTTTAGAGCCGTGGGCATTGTATTATAAAGCTTTGTGTATTGATAATCTGCCTTTGCAAAACTATTTGTTAAGTAAAGTTTTTGCAACTTGCGAAGAAAAATCGTTTGCCGTTTTACAGCATTATAATTGGAAATTAACGCAGGAAACATTGGCTTTAGCACAAAACGATGAAGAACGAAGCGTAATTTTATCCATTGAAGGTTTTCGCAATCCGGCGCCAGATTTAAAAAATATTGAAGAAGTCTATAAATTAAGTCCAAATAGTATGTATTTGAGCTTTTTGATTGGAAGAGAAATCAATAAACTCGAAGATTGGATTTTTACGCCTCAATACACAACTGGATCTCCATCGGTTGTTTTTAATGAAGAAGTTTGGTATCAGAATTATGTGAAAGCAAAAGAAGAAAATTTCTCTAAAGATATTTTGTATTTAAGACAAGTAAAAGACTTTTTGATAAGTATTCGTGAACAAACTTCTGGAGAGCAAAAAGAGTATGTAACAACAGCAATTGCACAACTTTGTTTTATTGATGATGAGGTAGATTTAGGGAAAAAATATACCAATATGATTTCTGCGAATGCTAATGCGTCTATACAAATGCAGAAAAATATTCAGCTTGCTTTGGTCGCATTAAAACAAGAAGATCTAAAGAGTGAAAAAGTACAAAATCAGCTTTTTACTTATTTCGATTCTGTTGAAAATTTAGTAGAACAAGACAACGGATTATTTAAAAATCTGTACACTTTATACCGAATTGCCAGTGATGAATTTTTCAAAAAAGGCGATAGAGTTACGGCTGGATTATTGTTTATGAAATCGGAGAATAAAAATGCAGGAGATTATTCGATCTACAATAATCCGTATTATTACACGTATATTGGTTATTTTGACCGTCACGCCACCGTAGAAGATACAGATCGTTTGATTGCTTTACAGCAGAAAAAAGATAAAACGCCTTTTGAAAAATATATTTGCTCCGGAACTATTGCGCCAAATGCAGATTATTACAGAGATCTAAAAGGAACAATTGCTTTTAGAAACAATAATTTAGAATTGGCTTACAGCACCTTTTCTAGTATGCCAAAAGATTTCTGGGATAAAAATTATGAGTACAAAAGTTATCTAAACGAAAATCCATTTCTACCAAAAATATTGCAAAAAGATAAAGAACGAAAATTCGATTATCATTTTAATAAAACCGATTTTATTGCCAAATTGATCGAGCTGAAAAAACAAAATACAGCAGAAAGCAATCTGCAATTGGCACACGCTTATTTTAATGTTTCGTATTTAGGAAATTCCTGGATGATGCTGGCATATGACTGGTCGTCTGGAAGTGATTCTTATATCGATTATATTTATGGAGAAAACAGTGAGACAGAAAAGAAATATCAAAATGGAAATTACTACGGCTTAAAATTGGCTAAATTCTATTATGAAAAAGCATTAAAAATGGCTAAAACTAGAGACCAGAAAGCAATGGCGAGTTTAATGCTTTTTGAATGTAATTATTACGGTTTCTACGCCGATTATGTGGCTGTAGAAGACAAACCAAGTCCGTTTAAAGCAGGCAAGGAGTTATATGATTTTTATTCGGTTTATAAAACTACTTCAACTTTCAAAAAATACGATTGCCCGATGCTGCAATGGTTTATAAATTAGGCTTTTTAAAGTTAGGAGTTTAGAGTTATAAGTTATAAGTGAAGAAATAATAAGCATAAAAAAAGCGTTCGCTATGCGAACGCTTTTTTTTATATAAGGATTTTAAAATCTAAAATTAGATAGCCGTAACAATAGCTAAGAAATCATCTGCTTTTAAAGCTGCACCACCAATAAGACCACCGTCTACATCTGGTTTAGAGAAAATTTCTTTAGCGTTTTCTGGTTTTACAGAACCACCGTATAAAATAGAGACTTCGTCAGCGATATCAGCTCCAAAAGCTTTACGTACCACTTCTCTAATAAATTCGTGCATTTCTTGTGCTTGCTCTGGTGAAGCAGTTTCTCCAGTTCCGATAGCCCAAACAGGCTCGTAAGCTAGAACAACTTTAGACCAAGATTCTTTTGCAATATGAAATAAACCGTCACGTAATTGATTTTCAACAATATTGAAATGATTTCCAGATTGACGATCTTTTAATTCTTCTCCAAAACAGAAAATAACTGTCATGTCATGTTTTAATGCTGTATCTACTTTATTAGCAATTAAAGCATCACTTTCGTGAAAAATAGCTCTACGCTCAGAGTGACCAAGAATCACTGTATTTACACCAATACTAGTTAACATTTCTGCAGAAATTTCTCCAGTAAAAGCACCGCCTTCAGCTTGGTGAACGTTTTGAGCAGAAACACTAATAGTAGTGTTTTTTACTTTTGCAGCTGCAGCTTGTAAATTTACAAATGTTGGAGCCACAATAACTTGTGCATTTGTTTGCGCTGGTATTTTAGTAATTAATTCACTTAATAATTCTTCAGTCTGTGCTGCGTTTTTATGCATTTTCCAGTTTCCTGCAACAATCTTTTTTCTCATTTTGGTAGTTTTTGTTTTCTTTTAATTTTTGTTTTTTGAAGTTTTATTTTCATTTGTATTGCAATTGATTTTTTGCAATTGACATTGAAATTATTTTTTTAACCCTTGTAATGTAGCGTTGATTTTATCAAAATCAGTTTCGATAGCGCGGTACAATACAATTTTACCCGTTTTGTCAACAATAATATATCTCGGAATCCAATCCAAATCAATTGCTTTTCCAAAAACACCTTTCATACCGTCATTCATCATAAAATGATCGCCGTTAAGTGCGTGTTTATCAATTCCGATTTTCCATTTTTCAGCCGTTTTATCAGCAGAAAGGAATAAGTAAGAAACATCAGGATTATTGGCTTGAAGTTCTTTTACTTTAGGCATTGCTTTTACACAGTCACCGCACCAAGAAGCCCAAACTTCGATAACCAAAGTTTTTCCTTTGTATTTTTTTAATATTTTTTTAAAAGTAATTTGATTTCCGTCAAGAGTTAATAATTTTTCAGACAAAGCTCCTTCAGAGAAACTTGTTTTTTGTGCTTGAGAACATGAAAAAGTAATAAATGCAATTAGTAATAAAGCAATTTGTTTCATATAAGTTTATTGTTATTTTAAATATAGTACTGAATTCACAAAGTTAATCAAACAATTCGAATGCCAAATGGAGATTAACAAAATTTGAACACAGCATTATTTTATCACAAAACCAGAAATTTCGGTTAGAAAATTGGGTCTGAAATCGTAATAGTTCGTTGTGAAAATTGATTTTTTGAGTGAAATTTCGAGAATCGATTTTTTAAGGAATAAAAAAATGATGTTTTTTTATTTGTCTAAAGTAAAAAACAGATAAAAAAACGTCGTGAAAAATGTTTTTGAACTTTAGATTTTATTTAAGCTCATAATCTCCATTAGCCCATTTTTTAGACGGAACAATCCATTCGTCTAAAGCTTTGTATAAAAAGCCATGTTTGAGATTGGTATTCAATTCGATTTCTTTAAAATGATTTACTTTCAGCTTTGAAGTTTCTTTACGTTTAATCGCAGACACGCCATAGATATCTGATTTCTCGTAAATCGTTAAAATATTACCACAGAAATTAATATCTGGAATTTCTGTAATATCTATAGCTCGAAAACAACCAATAAAAACAAAATTCACATCTGGATTTTCCAGATAAGTAGAAACGTATTGTGCGATGTAACCACCTTTTGAAGTTCCGATTACGGTAATTTTATTTGGCTTAACTCCTTTTTTTAGAAGACCTTTAATTTGTTTTACAACCTTTTCTGCATAATCTGCGGCATTGGTATCTTTCTTTCTCTTTTCGCTGAAAACAATAAAGTTAGAAGCTTTAAAAGAATTAATAATTTCGTTGTATTCGGCTTTTCCATATTCTGGATGCGCAACGTTGAGGTCGTTTTCTTCGATAAATTTATTGTGAAGGAAAAAGATGTAGGCTTGATCTGGATTTGTTTTTGTTTGGGTAAAACCTGAAATGCTAAAAAATAAGATAAATAGAAAAAAGATTTGATTAAATAAATTTTTCATTGTGGTTTTTATTTAGATTTTATAACTGCATTTTAGAATTATTATTTATGTTCAACTGTTAAAGGTTTTGGAACATTCGTATAAAAACTTAAAACTTCTTCTGCATCTTCTTTACTCAGGTATTTTAAATCTGTATTTTTAATAGTTTCTTCAGTACTTTGCATTGATCGAGACAGGATTAATTTAAAAACCTCTTTTTTCTCTTCTAGATTTTTTTTGTTTTTGCTAAGATAACCTTCATAGGCATTTGCCATTTGAAGCCAAATTTCTATTTCACTTTCAGGATGTAAATCTCTTTTAAAATCTGTTATAGTCTGCTCCAAACTGCTTTTATCAACTTCTGCAAATACATTGTGAATAGTTTTTATCTTTTCTATTTGTTCTGAGGTTAAAGAATCATGAACAATAGTATTGATATGAAGTTCATTTGGATTAATTTGTTGAACCTGACTTTGTTTGTTGTTGCAAGATAGAATTAGAAATAAGAAAAGAAAAGAAGTGTAATTTTTCATTAATTGAAATTTATAAGATTTTTAATGTTTGCAATTATTCAAATATATATGATAAAAATAAACGCCAATAATCTATAAAAAGAATATTGGCGTCAACTAAAATAATATATTATTTTCTAAAGGCTATAAGCAATGTCAGAAAACTTTAAATCATCAGCATCGTTATAATGTACTTTCTGAACCACAGTCCCTTTATGTAAAACTACAATACTTGGATTTGCTCTTTCTATTGTTTTAAGAGCTGTTGCATCACAGAAATAAAAATCAACATTTAAGCCGTATTGTTTCTTTGCTTTTGCAATTTCTTCTGGGCCAGAAGCTGTCATTCCAATAACTTTATATCCTTTTGCTTTTGCCTCCTGATTTACTTTTTCCAGTTTTTTCATTCCCGCTGGATCAGATAAAGCCAAATCATAAGTAACAAAAATTACTAATTTTGGTTCTTTTAATAATTCTTCTTTATAATCAGAATCGTCTTTTACCATTGTAAAATCATGAATTGGAGGCACATAACCTTCTGTAATCACTTTGTCTTTTCTGTCTACAAAAGTGGCTCCGGCTGGAATATTACCTAATTCTTTTTCGGTAAATTCTTTGTCAACTCCGTTTACTTTATAGATGAAAATCATTTCTACAACAGATTTTGGCGCGCCTTCCGGAATTTCCATTCCTTTCTCGATATTGTTTCCAACTTTAAACGGACGGAAATCTTTTATCGGATTGTGATTTAAAACCCAAACCGCCATAAATGCACATAAAACAACGCTTACATAAACTGCAAAATTGGTTTGTGGCGTAGAAAATAATGGTTTAATTAATCGTTGATTAATGAATAAAATTAAGATAAAGAAAAGCAATACAACATCTTTAGTAAATGACTGCCAAGGCGTTAAATGTAAAGCGTCTCCAAAACAACCACAATCTTTTACCACATCAAAATAAGCAGAGTAGAAGGTAAGGAATGTAAAGAAAACGATTAAAAGTAAAAGAGCCCAAATGGTCATTTTAGATTTGTAACCCACCAATAACATTACTCCTAAAACTACTTCTAAAATCACTAAAAATATCGCTAATCCTAAAGCCAAAGGCTCTAAAAAAGGCATATTGAAAACCGGCTCGCTAAAATATTCTGCCAGTTTATAAGAGAAACCAACTGGATCATTCAGTTTTATTAATCCGGAAATGATAAAAAGTACGCCGACAAAAATGCGGGAGAATTGAGTAATTATGTTTTTCATGGGGTGATTTATTTAAATTCCAATTTTTTAAATCCCAAATTCCAAGTTTTCAGTATTGGAATTTGGGATTTTAGTATTGGATTTTTATTTATTAATTGGATTTAATATTAAAGCAAAAACAGAATAATTAATCATATCCTGATAATTAGCATCGATACCTTCAGAAACGATAGTTTTTCCTTTATTGTCTTCAATTTGTTTTACACGAAGGAGTTTTTGGAGGATCAAATCGGTAAGCGAACTCACGCGCATATCGCGCCACGCCTCGCCGTAATCATGGTTTTTGGCTTCCATTAAATCTTTGGTTATTTTAACTTGAGCATCGTATAATTCGGTTGCTTTTTCTACGTTTAAATCTGGCTGGTCTACAACACCTAACTCTAACTGAATCAAAGCCATAATTGAATAATTGATAATGCCGATGAATTCTCCTTTTTCGTCTTCATCAACTTTACGAATTTCATTTTCTTGTAAACTTCTGATTCTTTGTGCTTTTATGAAAATTTGATCTGTAAGCGAAGGCAGTCGTAAAATACGCCATGCACTGCCGTAATCTGTCATTTTATTGATAAACAAAGTGCGGCAAACCGTAATTACATTATCAAATTCTAAGGAAGTATTCTTCATTTATATGCTGTATATTTGCTAAAATTTCTTCAAAAATAAGGATTATATTATATAGTTTCAAGTTTCAGGTTTTCTTTGTTTCAAGTTTTTTCTAAACAAATTGTTAATGGCAACCTGAAACTTAAAACTTCAAACCTGAAACAAAAACTTAAAGCAAAATGTTTATAAACTGTAAAGGCCGTTTGATAGATTTGAGTATTCCTAAAATAATGGGAATTCTAAATGTAACTCCAAATTCTTTTTTTGACGGCGGAAAATATAATAACGAATCTGAAATACTTCCTCAGGTAGAAAAAATGCTTTCTGAAGGCGCAGATTTTATCGATATCGGTGCATATTCCAGTAAACCAAGTGCAGAATTTGTGACTGAACAAGAAGAAATTGAGCGCATTGTTCCGGTGATTGAATTGATTTTGAAGCATTTTCCGGATACATTATTATCGATTGATACTTTTAGAGCTGAAGTTGCAAAAGCAAGTATAGAAAGCGGTGCAGCAATTATAAATGATATTGCAGCGGGCGGACTTGACGAAAATATGTTTGATGTAATTGCCAAATACAATGTTCCGTACATAATGATGCACATGCGCGGTAATCCGCAGACCATGCAGAGTATGACGCAATATGAAGATATTATAAAAGAAATGCTTTTTTATTTTTCTGAAAAAGTGGCAAAAGCAAGAAGTTTAGGAATCAACGATTTAATTATGGATCCTGGTTTTGGTTTTGCCAAAACAACTGATCAGAATTATGAAGTAATGCAGAAAATGGAACTTTTTAATCTTTTAGAATTGCCTGTTTTGTCTGGAATTTCGAGAAAATCGATGATTTATAAAACATTAAATAATACACCGCAAGAAGCCTTAAACGGAACTACATTCTTAAATACAATTGCTTTGACAAAAGGCGCAAAAATTCTTCGTGTTCATGATGTGAAAGAGGCGGTAGAATGTGTTACTTTGTTTAATAAACTTAATCTATAATAAAACATTTAATTTTTATGAATCTATTTAATTTCAAATTGGTAATTCTAGGTTTTTTAATTGTTTTATTTATGTTTTTGTGTAATTCTTTATATCTATTACTATGTTCTATATTTAGGATTAGAGTTTTAGAATTTTCAATTTTTGTAAGCCCAAGATTTTCTCTGTACACTAAAAAAATCGGAGAAACTAATTTTATTTTGGGATGGCTTCCGACTAGTTCTTTTATAAATATATTTGGGAAAACTTCAGAAATAGAAGAGCAGCGTGCTATTGCAGAACAAGATTTGCCTTTTGCTTTTTTTACTAAGAGATTATATAAAAAAATAATAATTCTATTCGTTCCTACAATTATATGCTCTATTGGTATTATTTGTTCGTTTATGATATTAAAATATCAAAATAATTTATGGAGTATAGATTATGTTTTTACTTATTTGAAAGCAGCTTTACAAGCTATGTTTGGTACTGACAAAGATGTATTACAATTAAAAATATTAAGTAATAAATATATTTATATTGATGAAAACAATGTTATTCTTTTTAGTTACTTTTTGATTTTGTGTGTATTACTGTTTTGTTCTGTAATTGATAATTTTTGCAATTTCTTGAGATTCAATTTTTCTGATTCTGATTCTAAAATAAAAAAAACAGGAACTATTATCCTGATGTTTCTTCCCGCATTTTTAGTAGTTTGGAAAGTTCCGGGTTTGATTTTTAAATATTATACCGTAACAGAAATTTTAAGTTATTTAATTGATGCTTTTTTAGGAATACTTGTATTTGGAAGTGTTCTGTTTTTTATTACTATATTCAGTTTCAAATTGTTTAAACTAAAATTTTTCAGCATTCTGTTGGTTATTTCTCTTCTTGTTTCCTGCGGAAAAAAAGAAGACGTTTTATTACCAAAATCAAACGTTTCAATCGTTAAAAACGTAGAAGATCTTTCGCCGATTTATATCTTTTTTAAAATCGATGGCAAAGATACTATTGCAGAGGTAAACCGAAAAAACAGCATCATTTCTACCAATTGGATTTTTAATATTGATAAACGTTTACCGCTAAAATTAGTAATTCCGGAAGTGATAAAACTACAGGAAAAAAAGCGCGCCGAAAAAGCACACAAAAACGAAAAAGCTGAAAACTATTATTCGTATGCCGATTCAATCGGAAAGAATTTAGCTTTTGTTCCTTTCACGAAAGTGTATTATAAAATGGAAAGACCAAATAAAGAAAATTTTGTGGTTTACTTTACGAAAGGTAAAAAACAGGTTTTTATGGGAAATGTGGAAATAAAAATATCAGAAATATTAAAGCAATTTTACAGTATAAAATTTAATAAAGTACCAGATTTAGTATTTGTATTTGATAAGAATATGAGTTACGAAGAATATCTTCAATATAAAATTTTACTGCATAAACATGTGACTTACAATCTTGATAGACTTCCAGTAGAATTTATCTTGTAAACTTAATTTTAAAGTAAGCTTTGCGACTTAGCGTCTTTGCGGCTAATAACCTAAAACCTAAAACAAAGAAAACCTGAAACAAAATCTTTACTGATGATGATAAGGTTCATTTCTTAAAATAGTAAATCCGCGGTACAATTGTTCGATAAAAAATAAACGTACCATTTGATGTGAAAACGTCATTAGCGAAAGCGAAATTTTCCCTTGCGCTTTACTATAAACCGTATCCGAAAATCCGTAAGGTCCGCCGATTACAAAAACCAGGGTTTTAATACCCGAATTCATTTTCTTTTGCAGTTCTTCAGAAAAACCAACGCTCGAGAAGTTTTTTCCATTTTCATCCAACAAAATCAATTGATCGGTTGGCGTAAGTTTCGAAAGAATCAATTCGCCTTCTTTTTCTTTTTGCTGACTTTCAGATAAATTCTTAACGTTTTTAATGTCAGGAATAATCTCCAAATCAAATTTGATATAAAAAGACAAACGCTTCGTATAATCGTCGATTAAAGTTTGTAAAGCTTTATTGTCTGTTTTGCCAATGGCGATAAGTTTGATATTCATTGTTTTGTTTTTTTGCCACAGATTTTATGGATTAACACGGATTATTTTTTTGCCACGAATTACACGAATTTTCACGAATTAATACTTAAAGAAATCTGTGCCAATCCGTTTAATCGATCTAATCTGTGTGCTTTTTTTTATTTTCAAAAACGGTTTCAAAATGCTCTACAACAGGAAAAGGTTCGTAATAATGATGTAAAAGCTTTTTCCATTCTAAATATTCGGAAGAAGTTCTGAAACCAACTGTATGGTCTTCGAGCGTATTCCAATCAACCAATAAAAGATATTTGTTTTCAACTTCAAGACATTTTTCTAAACGATGCCCTAAATAACCATCGATAGACGAAATATACTGACTTGCTTTGGCAAAGTCATTTTCAAATTGATGTGCCAAATCAGGTTTTACATAAAGAAAAGCAGCTTCCAGAATCATATAATCTTATTTGAAATATCTGCCAAATCTGCTAAATCTGCGGGAACTATATTTTTCTCTCGCAGATTTAGCAGATTCAGCTGATTTTTTAATTGTTAGAGAATTTTGTCTCAAAAGTTTTAAAATGATTATCCAAATCTTTCAAAAGTTGTTTTTTTACAGATTCATCTTTAATAAAACTGTAATTTATACTGTTGTAAACGTATTTTTTAATCGTTTCGTAAGTTACATCAGGATATCTTTTTGCCAGTAAAACATATTGTTCTGTCATATTGGTTCTCAGAATTCCGGCGTCGTCTGTACTGATTACAATTGGCACGTTAAACTCTTTATAAAGCGAAAATGGATGTCTGTTTTCTTTTACTTTCAATATAAATTCATTGCTAGCTAAATTGATCTCAATCGGAATATTATTTTTTGTCATATAACGTAATAAATCATATGAATTAGCTTCGTAAGCAATATCAACTCCGTGTCCAATTCTATTAGCACCGGCAATATATATAGCCGAATTTATGTGCCATGTTAATTCTTCCGGTTGTACCAATCCTAAAGTTAATTCGCCCGCATGAAGCGTATATTTTACGTCGCTGTATTTTGCATGACAGTATTTAAACATAATCATGTGCAGCCAATAATCTTTCATAGAATTATCGCCATGTTCGGGAGAAACAATATTTACCCCGGCAACCAATTTGCTGTCGTTTGCTGAGATAAAAGCAATCACTAGATTTTTGAATAAATCTACCGGTTCCATAAAACGAAGCACAAAATTTTGATAACGCATCGTAAAACGATCGTCGTCCATTTTAAGATCTTTGTGCAGTTTTGCTATAAAGTTGGTGTTGAAATCTTCGGCGTATTTTTTAGCGTCTTTTTGCTGTAAAGATTTGTACAATTCATCTAAAAGTTTAAAAGCCGCTTTTTCGTCTTTTTGTGTTTCTGTTTGGCGAAGTTTTGTATTGAAATCACTTAAATCAGAAACATTCATATCGCAGGGAATTGTAGATAATTGTGTTTCGATATAACTTACATTTTCGGCAATGGCGCGTTTTTTTAATTCGATTAAACCTTCAGCAAAATGACCTGCGATAGTGGTTTCGAATTTCTGGAAAGAATCAAAAAACAAATCATCAGAAGGAACAGATCCGTTGTAATCTTTTGCAGACCACGTTTGCATAACCTGTTGTTTGTAAAAATCTAGTTTTCCGTTATTTTTAAGCGAAGAAAAAGTTTCCCAATTGCCTTTTGCTGGTTTGGTTTTAGAAACTGCCATAGATTCTAAATTCAGATAAAAGTCTTCTGCAATAGCTCTTTCCAGAAGAGGTTCTGCGTAAACAGATCCTGAAAAATGGTGGTGTAAATCGCCTCCTTTAGGCATTTGTTGAAAAAAAGCAGTAGAAAGTGCTTCGTTGTTTCTAATTTTTTCTAAATATGTCGCAGCCGTTTGAGAAAAGCCAATTTGAGCAATAAAAAAACAGAAAAATGTAATTATCCTTGTCATAGTCTAGGTTTAAATTACATGCAAATGTAAGAGTTTTAGAGGAGATTTGAAAATTTTTGTTAAAGCTTCAAAGCTTCAGAGTGTCAGAGCTTCAAAGGTTCAGAGGTTCAAAGGTTAGGTTCAAAGAGAGCATCCTTAATAATTAAAGAGATAAAAAAAGACGCACATCTGTGCGTCTCTATTATAGTAAGTAAAAAGCCTCTGAACCTCTGTTTCTTAAGAAGAAAGTACATCTCGTATATCTTCAACCTTATCAAAAACACTTTTTGCAAAAGGACAAAGCGGAATTATTTTTACGTTATTTGTTCTGGCATAATCTACAACGGCCATCAAAAGTTTTTTACCAACACCTTTTCCTCCAAATTCATCACTGACTTCTGTGTGATCTATAATAAATTTAGAATCTCCGGCCCAGGTATAAGTCATTTTGCCAGCTTCTTTTCCGTCTTCTACAGCCTCAAAATAGCCTTTTCTGGTATCGTTTATTTGTTGAATTTCCATTGATTATTATATTAATGTAGTTTTAATTTCTATTGAATGTGTTAGTGTTTTATGTATTGGGCAACTGTTCGCAATTACCTCTAATCGCTGTCTTTGCGTTTCATCGACCTCGCCAATTACTTCTATTTTTCTTGTAAATACCGATACACTTCGTTCAGAATCTCTTTCAAAATCAATTTTTACGTTTATCTCAGAGACTTCCCATTGTTTACGATTAATGTACATTCGTAAAGTTATTACTGTGCAGGAAGCCAATGAAGCTGCTAAAAGTTCTGTCGGATTTAGACCTAAATTTTTACCGCCAATTTCCTGAGGTTCATCTGCAATTAGGATATTGCCACTTGCTGATTTTATTTCGGTGCGATATAATCGCGTGTCAATTTGTGCTGCTATAGTATCCATAGTTATTTGATTCTTGGTTCAGGTAATGGTACAAATTCGGTTTCTCCCGGAACTTTTGGGAATGTTTGTGCTGTCCAGTCTCTTTTGGCTTTTTCGATTAATTCTTTATCAGAAGAAACAAAATTCCAAAAGATAAAATGTTCTTCCGGAAACGGAGTTCCTCCAAAAATATAAACGGTAGAATTTGCTGTAATTTCAAACTCACATAAAGTGCTGTCGTTGGTAATCAGGATTTGTTTTGGGTCGTAAGTATGTTCACCACTTTTAATGCTTCCTTCCAAAATATACAAACCGCTTTCTCCAAATAAATCTTTTCCGATATTGATTTTTTGAGTCGTTTCGCTTTTTATTTCAATGAAATATAACGGACTATAAACAGGAACTGGCGATTTTCTGCCAAAAGCTTCTCCGGCAATTAATTTATAAGAAACGCCATTTTCTTCCCAATGCGGAATATCAGATGCTTCAACATGAGCAAAATTCGGATCCATTTGTTCTAATTCTTTCGGAAGCGCAACCCAAATCTGAAGTCCGTGAAGCATTTTATCAGAATGTCTTAAATATTCTGGCGTTCTTTCAGAATGTACAATTCCTTTTCCAGCCGTCATCCAGTTTACAGCGCCAGGTTTTATTTCTAATTCTGTTCCCAAACTATCACGGTGCATAATGCTTCCTTCAAATAAAAAAGTAAGAGTAGAAAGTCCGATATGCGGATGTGGGGGCACATCCATGTTTTCATGGTCACTCAAATGTGCAGGTCCCATATGATCGATAAATACAAAGGGTCCAACGGCTCTTTTTTCACGAAAGGGAAGTAATCTCCCTACCATAAAATTGCCAATATTAGCGGCGCGTTCTTCGATTATTAAACTGATGTTTGACATGTGGTATTTTTTAGTTGAAACAAAATTACAGTTGTGATGGAAATTTGTAACTTAATTTAGATTAACAAATTTTATTTTTGGTATTAACTATAAAAGTAAGAAAAAGGAATGAGTATGCAATTCATTTATGTTATTGTAAAGTAAAGTCTAGTTTTGTCAGGCTGAGCGAAGTCGAAGCCCCGCAAAGTGATTCAGCATGAGAGCTTCGACTTCGCTCAGCCTGACAAAAATGGAGAAATTTGTGCTAATTAGTGCAATTCGTGTTTAATCTTTCAATTCAAATTTCAAACTTTCACTCTCAGTTCCATTAATAATAATAGAAAGTTCATGAATTCCCGTATGAAAAACGCGGGTTGTGATTATTTTGAAAGATTGATTTCTTTCGACTTTAATTAATTGATTAGGCTGATAGATTTTTTCACTTATTTTGAATACTTTTTTTGCTAAATGTCCTTTTGCTTTTTTATAATGAACAGCATATTCTAAACGAACTGTTTTGGGGTCTTTATTAAGGTTTTTCAGGTTGAATTGAAACTGCAGATATTCTCCAATTTTTACAACAGGCGTTTTAATTTCGAAATCAGAAAGTTCAATATTAGAACTTTCTAAACCATAATGACTTAGAATTTCGGGATGACCTTGTTTTAATAAAGTTCTTGATCCGTGTTTAATAATTCCGTCGGTTTCTTTACTCAAACCTTTCCATTTTCCGGCAATTTCCAGCACAATTTCGGGGTTATCTTTAGCAATATCATTCAAACTATTAGCAACGCTTCGACGTACATATTCAGAGGGATCGTTTTTTAGATTTTCTAAAATAGGCAAAATCGAAGTTGGATCTTTCTTCAAAAACGGAATTGCCGCTGCCCACGGCAACCTCGAACGGCTTCCTTCGCTGGCTAAACGGCGTACATGAGCACTTTCATGCAAAGACCATTTTGTCATTTCGTCGATCATTTTTTCTTTGTATTTTAAAATGAACGGACGAACGGCAAACTCACAGCTAATAAATTGTGTAATAGAAACAAAGGCTTTTGCCGAAGTTTTAAAATCGTCTAAACCGTACATTTCGATATAATCGGCAAAAAAGATAAACGCCAGATTTCCTTCTGTAAATTTATTTTTCTTTAGCTTATTAATGATTTTATCAATTGCAGCTGTGGCTTCGCCAAAATTCTCCGGCATAAACTGATGCAAGACAACAGTAGTATGTTTCATTCGGTCTTTCCATTCTTTTTGAGCAAAATCGCCTTCATAAATGGTATCGATAAACTTTTGTTTATTGAATCCCGGAAGTACTTCGGCGACAGCCTGACCAAAATTTTCGTAAAAAGCAACCGAGTAAATATCTTTAATTAGTCCCATAATTTTGTTTAATGAACCTCAAAGATATTTAATGTTTCTTAAAATTAAAGTCGGTTTTAGTATGAAAATTTAAATATGCAGGTGTTTTTATTTTTTAAGTTTTTTCTTTCAATAATTAAACTGTATTTTTGAGTTTTAAAATTTTTAGAAGTGCCGAAGCTTTTAAATCCACAAAATATATCCTATTTTAGCATCTTAATAAAATGTATAAAAAATGATTAGCGAAGTACAATTTCAAGCCGAATTAAAATTATTAATTAGTAATGCAATTCGCGAAGATGTAGGCTCAGGCGATTACAGCTCGTTAGCTTGTATACCAGAAAAAGCACACGGTCAAGCTAAATTATTAGTAAAAGATCAAGGCGTTATTGCAGGTGTTGCACTTGCAAAAATGATTTTTGAATATGTAGATCCTTCCTTAAAAATTAAAACTTTTATCGAAGACGGTACGCACGTAGAATATGGTGAAGTTGTTTTTGAGGTTTCGGGAAGTTCACAATCTATTTTAAGATCAGAAAGAGTAGTTCTTAATACCATGCAGCGTATGTCTGCAATTGCCACAAAAACAAGTCAATACGCAAAGTTGCTTGAAGGGACAGGTACTAAAATATTAGATACACGTAAAACAACGCCAAATTTTAGAGTAGCCGAAAAATGGGCTGTAAAAATCGGCGGTGGCGAAAACCATCGTTTTGCGCTTTATGATATGGTAATGCTAAAAGACAATCATATTGATTTTGCAGGAGGAATTACATTGGCGATTAAGAAAACCAAAGAATTTTTGAAAGAAAATAATCTGGATTTAAAAATTATTGTAGAAGCCAGAGATTTAGATGAAATTCGTGAAATCCTTTTGAGCGACGGCGTTCATAGAATCCTGATCGATAACTTTAATTATGAAGATACAAAAACTGCTGTACAGTTAATTGGCACAAAATGCCAGACAGAATCTTCGGGAAACATCAACGAAAAAACCATTAGAGAATATGCGTTATGCGGTGTAAATTATATTTCATCAGGAGCATTAACACATTCTGTTTACAACATGGATTTGAGTTTAAAAGCGTTTTAAAAGTTATGAGTTTTGAATTATAAGTTATGAGTTTAATTAGAATTGACTTAAATACTATTTTATAAATCTATATTCTAAAATCTATACTCTATATTCTAAAAATCAAAAATCTACATTCTAAAATCAAAAATCTAAAATAAAGCTATGTCTCAAGAGATAGAGAATCGGATTGAAAAAATACCGTTGCTGCGTTCTGTAGTTCGGCTTTTTAAAAACATAAAACTTCCGTGGTTAGAAGGTTTCTCCTTGTATGATCTCCTTGAAATGTACACTTTGGGAATTATTGAAGGAGCATTTTCGTATCATGCGAGTGCCGTTTCTTTTAGTTTTTTTATGGCTTTATTCCCGTTTGCCTTATTTATTTTAAACTTAATCCCTTTTATACCGATAGAAGGATTTCAGCAGGATTTTTTGCAGTTTGTACAGCAAGGCGTTCCTCCAAATACGTACGATGCAATCAATAAGATTATTAGTGATATCTTAAATAATAGTCATTCGGGATTATTATCATCGGGATTTTTGCTTTCTATTTTTTTGATGGCAAATGGTATTAACGGGATTTTAAGTGGTTTTGAATCTTCTAAACATGTCTTTGATAAACGTGGGTTTTTCAGCCAGTATTTAGTTGCGCTGGCGATTTCGCTCGTCATGACTATTATTTTGTTTGTTACAGTAGCTACAATTGTCGTTTTTGAGGTATTTATCCAAAAAACAATCATTCAGGATGTACTTAGTGACAACATTCCACTCATAATTTTAGGCCGATATTTATTTGTAGTTTTAATGATATTGATAACATCCTCAATATTATTACGTTATGGTACTAAACAGTACAATAAAGTGCCTTTTATAAGCATTGGATCCGTCTTTACAACCATCTTAATTGTTATATCTTCGTTCTTTTTTGGGATTTGGGTTATAAAATTTTCAAAATACAACGAACTTTATGGTTCTATTGGGACATTATTAATTCTAATGTTTTATATTTGGATAAACTGTATGATTCTGCTTTTAGGGTTCGAATTGAACGCTTCTATCAGAAAATTAAAACAAAAAAAGAAATAATATTATGAAAAATTGGATGTTAACGATTGGTGTATTCTTCCTAACAATAGGATCAATTCAGAGCCAGACTGTTATTGGAAAATGGAAAACGATTGATGACGAAACAGGTGAAGCAAAATCAGTTGTTGAGGTTTATGAGAAATCGGGTAAAGTATATGGTAAAGTTGTAGAGATTCTGCGTGAAAGCCATAAAAAAGATGTTTGTACTAAATGTGACGGAGCCGAAAAAAACAAGCCAATTTTAGGCATGGTTATTATTAACGGTCTTAAAAAAGACGGTGAGGAGTATAATGGAGGTACAATTTTAGATCCTACAAACGGTAAAAAATACAAATGTTATATTACATTAGATTCTGCTGATAAACTAAAACTTCGTGGTTATGTAGGAGTTGCTATTATGGGAAGAACGCAATACTGGACACGAGTGAAAAACTAAAAAATCATTTTTGAAATCATAAAAATGCGAAAATTAGCATCGATAATTTTTTTCTTAACCATACTGTCAAACAGCTTTGGACAAACTAAGAATTCGCCATTGCAAATAAGTCATCTTACGGGTGACTTTTATGTTTATAAAACTTTTCATGATTATAACGGAACTTTAATTTCTGCCAATGCGCTATATCTTGTAACCAGCAAAGGTGTTGTTTTATTTGATGCGCCCTGGGACGAAACCCAGTTTCAGCCTTTATTAGACACTATAAAAGCAAGACATAACAAAGAAGTTATAATGTGTTTTGCAACGCATTCTCATGATGATAGAGCAGGAGGAATTGCATTTTATAAACAAAAAGGAAAGACTTACTCTGGAAAACTTACCGATGAAATTTTAAAGAAAGAGAATAAACCAAGAGCCGAATTTATAGTGCCAAATGATACAATATTTACAGTTGGGCAGCATAAATTTGAAGTTTATTATCCGGGAAAGGGACATGCACCTGATAATATTATTGTTTGGTTTGATAAAGAAAAAGTGCTTTACGGAGCTTGTTTTATAAAAAGCGCTTCCGCGAAAGATTTAGGTTATCTTGCCGATTCTGATGTAAAAGAATGGGAAAAATCGATTAAAAAAGTACAGCAGAAATTTAAAAATCCGGTATATATTATTCCAGGTCATGAAGATTGGGCAGATACAACATCGCTCATTCATACTTTAAAATTAGTTCAGGAATATAATAACTCAAAAACGTCTAATAAATTAAATAAAAAGTAATTTTACAGATTATAAAATCTTTACATGTATTTCGTCGAAGTTATTTTACCGCTTTCTTTAGCTAAATCATTTACTTATCGTATTTCTGAAACTGAATTCCATTTTATAAAAAAAGGAATGCGGGTTACGGTGCCTTTTGGTAAAAGTAAAATATACACGGCGTTGGTTTTGGATATTCATGAAAATGCTCCAAACTTATACGAAGCAAAAGAAATTCATCAAATATTAGACGAAAAACCCATTGCGACCGAAATCCAGATTAAACACTGGCTTTGGATTGCAGATTATTATATGTGTGGTATTGGCGACGTGTACCGTGGTGCTTTTCCAAGTGGCTTATTATTAGAAAGTGAAACGATTATTTCGCATAAAGCGGATGTTGTTATAAATGACAGCGAACTTTCTGATGATGAATTTTTGATATACGAAGCATTACACCACCAAAGTTCTCTTAAAGTTCAGGATATAATCTCGATTTTAAATAAGAAAAACATTATCCCCATTCTTCAAAAAATGATTTCAAAAGATATTATTTTTTTAGAAGAAGAAATAAAAGAAAGTTACAAACCAAAGCTGATTCGTTATGTGAAATTACATACCAAATACGAAACAGACGAAGGTTTAGGACAATTGCTGGAAGTTCTTAAAAGTGCTGCTAAACAAAAAGAAATTGTTTTAGCTTATTTTCAATTAAGAGCTACAGAAAAGAAACCTATTACAGTTAAAAAATTAACCGAAGTTTCAAATTCAACTTCGGCAGTTGTAAAAGTATTAATAGAAAAAGAAATCCTTGAAGAATATTTTCTGCAGCACGATCGTGTTTCTTATCAAGGGCAAGCTTCGGACAAGCAATTGCAATTAAGCGAAGCTCAGGAAACAGCTTTTACAGCAATCAAACAAAATTTAATTGAGAAAGAAGTTTGTCTTCTTCATGGCTTAACGTCAAGCGGGAAAACAGAGATTTATATTAAGTTAATAGAAGAATATTTAGCACTTGGTAAACAAGTGTTGTATTTATTGCCGGAAATTGCACTTACTACGCAATTGGTTTCTCGTCTGCGTCTTCATTTTGGAGATAAAGTAGCGGTTTTTCATTCCAAATACAGTAATAATGAAAGAGTTGAGGTTTGGAAACAAACACTCGAAAATGCCGAAAAAGCACAGATCGTAATAGGAGCGAGGTCGGCTTTATTTCTGCCGTTTGCAAACTTAGGTTTATTGATTGTTGATGAAGAACATGAGCAGACTTTTAAACAAGTTGATCCTGCCCCAAGATATCATGCCAGAGATTCTGCAATAGTTTTGGCTAATTTTCATAAAGCCAAAGTGCTTTTAGGATCGGCAACGCCAAGCATAGAAACGTACTTTAATACACAAACCGATAAATACGGTTTAGTATCGCTTACAGAACGTTATAATAATGTTCGAATGCCTGAAATTCTTTTGGTCGATCTTAAAGACAAGCATTTTAGAAAACGAATGACGGGGCATTTTAGTGATCTTTTAATAGAAGAAATTGCCGAAGCTTTGTCTTTGGGTGAACAAGTGATTTTGTTTCAAAACAGAAGAGGATATTCGCCTATAATAGAATGTATGACTTGCGGGCACGTGCCGCATTGTCAGCAATGTGATGTGAGTTTGACTTTCCATAAACATAAAAATCAGCTTCGATGTCATTATTGCGGTTATGCTATTGCAAAACCAACCCATTGTCACAGCTGTTCTAGTATTGATTTGACCACAAAAGGTTTTGGAACAGAACAAATTGAGCAGGAATTATTGTCTCTTTTTCCGCAGGCTAAAACCAGCCGAATGGATCAGGACACAACGCGTGGTAAATTTGGATTTGAAAAAATCATTGATGCTTTTAAAAATAGAGAAATAGATATTTTGGTTGGAACTCAAATGCTGGCAAAAGGTTTGGATTTTGATAATGTAAGTCTTGTTGGAATTATGAATGCCGATAATATGTTGCATCATCCTGATTTTAGAGCTTTTGAGCGCAGTTATCAAATGATGACTCAGGTTGCCGGAAGAGCCGGAAGAGCAGAAAAACAAGGTAAAGTAGTTATTCAGACTTATAATCCGAATCACAATACGATTCAGCAGGTTACAAACCATAATTATATAGGTATGTATAAGGAACAGTTGTATGACCGTCAAATTTATAAATATCCGCCTTATTTCAGAATCATAAAGCTGACTTTGAAGCACAAGGATTTTGATAAATTAAAGGAAGGTTCTATGTGGCTGTATCAGGTTTTAAGCCAGAATTTGGGAATGCCTGTTCTCGGGCCAGAAGAGCCGGCGATAAGCAGAATCAGAAATGAATACATTCGTACTATCTTAATTAAAATTCCGCAGAATGTGCCGTTAGGAGGCACAAAAAAAACTATTCAGAAAATGCTGAATAGTTTTGAAGCTGTTGCTCAATACAGAGCTATAAAAGTTGTAATAAACGTCGATTTTTATTAAATTTAAGAAGAAGTAGAAAGTGCTCTTACTAAGTCTTCTTTTTTGTTTCTGCTTAAAGGAATTTTAGTAATTCCAATTTCAGCAAATTTACTGTTAAAGCGTTCCACTTTATCGATATTAATAATGTACGATTTGTGTACGCGAATAAATTTTTCTTTTGATAAATCATTTTCAAAAGATTTCATTGTAGAAAGTACCAAATTACTATCGTCCTCGGTAACCACTCTTACATAATCACCAAAAGCTTCAATCCATTTGATTTTTGCTGTAAAAATTTTTAGTTTTTTAAGATTACTTTTAATGAAAATATGTTCGCCTTCTTCTTCTTTTACTTCTTTTTTAAGTAAATGCATATCGATTGCTCTTTTTACCGAAGCATTAAAGCGATCAACAGCGATTGGTTTTTGCAGGTAATCAGTAGCATCATAATCAAAAGCTTTTAAAGCATATTCCGCTTTAGAAGTAATAAATATAATCTGAGGTTTTGATTTTAGTCCGTCAAGGAAATCAAAACCATTAATAACAGGCATTTCTATATCAAGAAAAATTAAGTCAATATTATTAAGAGAAATACAGCTTTTTGCTTCAATTGCATTAGAAAAGTCCCCGATTAAGTGCAAACCTGGGTGATTATTAACTAATTTTGCAATAATTGTCCTCTGTATAGAACTATCATCTACAACAACACAGTTTAGCTTCATAACATTTAAAATTTAGAATAAATTCAGGATAGCAATAGTAAATGTATTATTTATTTGGTAAAAAAACTAAAGTCGTGGGTTATTTTTTGCATTATAACGAATAAAAGAAAAAAAGTGTTGTATATATAAATTTAATGATTACTTTTGCACCCAATTTTAACAAATAAATATTGTATTTATGAATCATTATGAAACTGTTTTCATTTTAAATCCCGTTTTATCTGAGGTTCAGGTGAAGGAAACAGTAACGAAATTTGAAGAATTTCTTACTAGCAGAGGAGCTGAAATGGTATCTAAAGAGGATTGGGGTCTTAAAAAAATGGCTTACGAAATCCAAAACAAAAAAAGTGGTTTTTATCACTTATTTGAGTACAAAGTAGCTGGAGAAGTTCTAATTGCTTTTGAAACTGAATTTAGACGTGACGAAAGAGTTATGCGTTTCTTAACTGTAAGTTTAGATAAACATGCTATTTCTTGGGCTGAAAGAAGAAGAACTAAATTAAAATCTACTAAAGCTTAATTATTATGTCTACAATAGAACAATCTGCAAAAGGAAAAAAAGACGGAGATATCAGATATTTAACGCCTTTAAACATTGAAACAAACAAAACTAAAAAGTACTGTCGTTTCAAAAAATCAGGAATCAAATACATCGATTATAAAGATGCTGATTTCTTATTGAAATTCGTTAACGAGCAAGGAAAAATTCTTCCACGTCGTTTAACTGGAACTTCATTAAAATACCAAAGAAAAGTTTCTGTAGCTGTAAAAAGAGCTCGTCACTTAGCTTTAATGCCATACGTGGCCGATTTATTAAAATAGTATATTAAAAAAATAGTTGTTGGTTTCCGGTCAAATGGAACCTAACTTCTGAAATATAAAGGACAACAACATGGAAATTATTTTAAAACAAGACGTACAAAACCTAGGGTTTAAAGATGATGTAGTATCAGTAAAACCAGGTTACGGTCGTAACTTTTTAATTCCTCAAGGATTTGCTTCATTAGCAACTCCTTCTGCTAAAAAAGTTTTAGCTGAAAACTTAAAACAAAGAGCTCACAAAGAAGCTAAAGTTGTTGCAGATGCAAAAGCTCAAGCTGAAACTCTTAAAGCTCTTGAGATTAAACTTACTGCTAAAGCTGGTGGAGAGAAACTTTTTGGTTCTATCACAAACATCGATATTGCTGAGGCATTAGAAAAATCTGGTAACGCTATTGATAGAAAATTCATCACAAGCGGTATCGTAAAACGTACAGGAAAATATACTGCAAGCATCCGTTTACACAGAGATGTAATTGTTGAATTACCATACGAAATTGTTGCAGAAAAATAACAGTATGTTAGCTTTTTGTTAATAAATTATAAAAATCACTCCTAGGAGTGATTTTTTTTTGCCTAATTTTGAGGGAATTAACTCACTCAAAACCGGGAAAATGAAAAAAATCTTTGCATTATTACTATGTGTCTTTAGCCTTAACATCGGTTTAGGGCAGACTACAACATCGAGTATTAAGGGTATTGTAAGAAGTTCTACCAACGAACTTCTGCCAGGAGCAACCATCTTGGCAATTCATACTCCTACAGGATCAAAATATTCTTCTTTATCTAATGAAGACGGAAGATTTAATATTTTGAATATGAGAATTGGCGGCCCATATAAAATTGTGGTTACTTTTGTAGGCTATCAAAATCAGGAATATAATGATGTGTATCTTGATTTAGGAAAAGCATTTAATCTAGATGTTGTTTTAAATGATCAAAGCCAAACTTTAGAAGAAGTCAAAGTCGTATCCAAAAACAAAGTATTTCAAAGCAATAGAACTGGTGCCGAAACTACAATTGGCAGAAGAGAATTAACGGCTTTACCAACAATTTCCAGATCGGCGGATGATTTCACACGTTTAGAACCAACGGCAAGCGGAGGTTCTTTTGGAGGTAGAAACGATCAGTACAATAATTATTCTTTAAATGGAGCAATTTTTAATAACCCTTTTGGATTAGATGCCGCAACTCCGGGAGGTCAGACTGGTTCTCAGCCAATTTCATTAGACGCCATCGATCAAATTCAAGTTGCAACTGCTCCTTATGATGTAACATTATCTGGATTTACGGGGGCTTCTGTAAATGCGGTAACAAAATCTGGAACAAATGAGTTTCATGGTACGGCTTATGCATTTTATAGAAATCAAGATTTGACGGGAAGTAAAATAAAAGGCGAAAAAATCTTTGTACCTTCTTTAGAGCAAACTCAGGCAGGATTTAGTTTAGGAGCTCCGATTATTAAAGATAAATTATTCATTTTTGGAAATTTTGAAATTGATAAAAGAAGCGATTTAGGTTCTAATTTTGTTGCTAATAATAATGACGGCGTTACTGGGATTAATGAATCCAGAGTTTTAGAATCGGATTTAATAGCGGTTAAAAATGCATTGGCAAATTTAGGTTATGATACAGGTGCTTATCAGGGCTTTATTCATGAATCAAATTCTAGTAAAGGAATTATTAAAGTAGATTGGAATATTACTGATAATCATAAATTAGCGGTTATTTACAATTTCCTTGATGCTTCTAAAGATAAACCAGCACACCCAACGGCTCTTGGATTTAGAGGTCCGAATGCATCGATTCTTCAATTTCAAAATTCTGGCTATCAGATTAATAATAAACTGAGTTCTTTTTTGCTGGAACTGAATTCTAAATTCAGTGAAACGGTTTCTAATAAATTGCAAGCCGGATATACGCATTTTAATGATTATAGAAATCCATTTTCTAAACCAGCTCCGGTAATTAATATTCAGGACGGATCGGGAGCAAATTATATTATTGCGGGTCACGAGCCTTTTTCTATAAACAATACTTTAGACCAAAAAGTAATTCAGATTACTGATAATTTGAATTACACAGTTGGAAAACATTCTTTTACATTTGGAACTTCTTTTGAGAAATTCAAATTTGCTAATTCATTTAATCTTGGTGGATATGATAATTTCGGAAATCCGAATGGTTATGCCGGAACTTTTTTCACGCCTTATTTTACTACGCAGGATTTTTTAAATGATGCTGCTCAGCCGTATGCAACGAGTATAGTTGCTCAAAATTTACAGTATGCTCAGGATATTTATGATGCTAAAAATAATTTTGCAGTTGGAGCTGATAATGGCTGGAAATTGGCAGAATTAAATGTGGGACAATGGGCTTTTTATGCACAAGATGATTGGAGTATTGCGGATAATTTTAAGCTATCGTTGGGTTTAAGAGCAGATAAACCGTTGTACTTTAATACGGCAGATTTAATTCAAAAATATATTGATACTGAGAATGGTGGAGCAGGAAGAGATAATACTGTAGATTATTTTGATCCGGCTACTGGAAATGCGGTAAAATTAATTTCGACAGATTTACCAAGTGATAAAATTTTATGGTCGCCGAGATTGGGCTTTAATTGGGATATTGAAGGAAAAGCAACTTCGCAGCTGCGTGGAGGATCGGGAATCTTTACAGGTAGAATTCCTTTTGTTTGGCTTGGTAATCAGGTAAGTGGGGCAGATGACAGTTTTTTTCAGATTATGGATCCGGATTACAAATGGCCACAGGTTTGGAGAACGAGTCTAGGATTTGATTATAAGTTTGAGGGTAATTATATTTTAACGCTGGATATGTCTTATAATAAAGATATTAATGGTGTACACGTACAGAACTGGGGTTTAAAAGATCCAACAGGAACTTTGGGAGGCGTAGATGGAAGAATGATTTATACTGCCGCAGATAAAGGAGCCAATAATGCTTATGTAATGACAAATTCTAATAAAGGATTTGCTTTTAACAGTTCTATTAAGCTTCAGAAAACTTTTGATAATGGTCTTTACGCAAGTTTAGCTTATAATTATTTGGTTTCTAAGGATGTGAATTCAATAGAAGCAGAAATTACCGGTGATGCATTTGCCTTTAATCCTGCGTTGGGTAATGTAAATAAAGATGTTCTTTCTAATTCTAAATATGGAGATAATCACCGTTTTATTGGTGTTGCTTCAAAAAAATGGAAGTATGGAAATGACAAATGGGCTTCAACTGTTTCTACTTTCTTTGAATATGCTCAGGGAGGTCGTTTTAGCTATACGTATGGAGGTGATATTAATAATGACGGATCTGCTGTTAATGATCTAATTTATATTCCTACGACGGCAGAAATTGAACAAATGACATTTACCGGAGCTGGACAAGGTGACGCTTTTAATAAATTTATTGAACAAGATGAATATTTGAGAAGCAGAAGAGGCCAATATGCCGAGCGTTATGGAGCAATTTCTCCGTGGAGAGGAAAATGGGATTTTAAATTCCTTCAGGATTATAATTTTAAAGTTTCTTCGGCTTCAGAAAAAAAGAATACGATTCAGTTTAGTATTGATATTTTAAATCTTGGCAACTTGCTTAATTCAGATTGGGGAGTTGTTCAGGTGCCTACAAGTGTACAGCCAATTGGTGTTACAGTTGCAGGAAATACGCCAACTTATACTTTTACTAACACACAAACTAAAACATTTAGTTATGATGCTAGTTTAAACTCCAGATGGCAGATGCAATTTGGTATTAGATATATTTTCTAGTCCGCTAAAAAATGTTGTAAATTTGCCCCCTCATTTGAGGGGGCTTTTTTTGTCTAATACTTTAGAAAATTAAAAAGCTATTTAGGGACATAATTTGAAAAAATAATAATGAAATACGCAAGATTAACAAAAGAGCAATTTGATGAATTACATGCAGAATTTTCTAGCTTTTTAGCGACACAAGCGATTGATAAAGCAGAATGGGATTCTATTAAAGAAAATAAACCAGAAGTGGCAGAGCAGGAACTTGATATTTTTTCGGATTTGATCTGGGAAGGTGTGTTGTCCAGAGCGGAATTTTTAGAGCATTTTTCTAGAAATCATATCTTTTTGTTTCAATGTTTTGATACTCATGTTCAGTCGATTGTGCTAAAATCATTGGTTCCTGAAACCGATTTTCTAACAAAAGATGGTTTGCAATGGCTGAGTGATAATATGTTTACAGAGAACATTGAAATGAAGGTTGGAAAGAAGGTTTTTACTGAGGATAGAAACGGTTCTATTTTTGAATTAATTCAGCAGGGAGCTTTCTTAAGCGATGGACAATTGTTTAAACAGATCAATACAATTATTGAATCTTAATATTTTATAAGATAAAACTTAGTTAAAAAAGGTAAATGATTGGTGTTAAATTATTTGCCTTTTTTTTGTTTTTTAACATTTGTTTACATTTTTAATTTTTATTGCCCCCGTATTTCTACCTGTTTTTTTATAATTATTCAATAAAACTGAATTTGTATAAAAATTGTAAGTTTTATTCTTCATAAAAGATACTTTTCTTAAAAAAACAATCGATTGTAACTTTTTTATTGTAGTATTTGTACTACTTTTTAAAACTTTAACGAAAAACTGTTTAATTATTTGTAAAATTTATCATATTCATTTTTTGCTTGAAATACATTGATTTTTCTGATGTTTTAACCTTTTTTTTCAAACTATTTTTTTTGAGAGTCCGAAAACACAAGGGTTTTAAAGTTTGGTTAATATTTAAATTTTTCTTAATTTTAAGAAACAAAAGTTAAACAAAATCATTTTGTTGCTTTTTTAAACAACATCAAAATGTTCTATATTTTAATTACTTATATGGTAAAATGAATTATAATTTTTTTGATGTTTTTTAGGATTCAAATTTGAAGATTTTAATACTAACTAAATTAGTTTGCTTATGGAATTGACAGTTACTTTCTTTATCGAGTTTGCATTTGGTCTTTTCATTATATTAGATTTATTTTTGACTTTCAGAAACAATATTAAATTGTTTCTCAAATTTACTTTTAATTTATTTGTAAACTTATTTCAAAAAAAATCTCCCTATGTCAGTTGTTTATTTTCAACCCCCAGTCTCTGAGGCTTGTTAATAGATAACTTTTTGTATTTCTTTAATCAAAGAAATATTGTTTAAAATTTAATGTATTCAATTTTTAGAATTAATTCTAAATAGGCAAAATTTATAGAATGACTAATCACCTTCTATAATTATTGAATGCAGCTGCATATTTTAAAGAACTCCCCCGTTCAATTATTTAAATTTTCTTTTTAGAAAATTTATGCACAACAAATCACTCCGGATGGAAGATTGATTTAGATCAATATTCCCTAAAAGTTTTTATTTTTTCCGAAAGGATGAATATGTTCTTAAGTGTTTTTTGTACATAATAACATTTTTTTTAAGTGAAATGTAATGTCAATTCTTATTTTATAAGATTTTAAATTACATCTCAACCAATTGATTTTTAACGTTTATTTTGATTGCCTAAGCCTATTTGCTTATTGCAACAGCCATAATATTGTCCATTTTCTAATCTTCCAAATTATGAAAAAAAACTTTATTTTTTATGATCTCTGCTTTCAAAAGAGGCTATCGGGACTTTTACTTTTATTGTTTGCATGCACTAATTTATTTGGTCAATCGTTTTGTGGCTCTATGTCGCAATCCACTAACCATGCTAAATTATCGTGTACAACATTAGATGTAAATGATTCTGCCAACGCTTGTTGTTATAATGTAAGCTTAGCTGCTTTTTCAACAGGATAAGTATGCGGTAAATATTTTATTAACCATAAAATATTTTTTAATGAAATATAATTTGAGTTCTTATTTGCCAAGTTTTTAAATTATGTTTTAACTAATTGATTTTTAGTGTTTTTGTAATTGCTTAAGCGTTCCTGCTTATTGCAACGGCCATAATATTGTCCATTTTCTAATCTTCCAAATTATGAAAAAGAAATTTAATTTTTATGATCTCGCTTTTCAGAAGAGATTTTCAGGACTTTTAATTCTATTACATGAATGTGTAAATTCACTTGACAAATTGTTTTACGGTTCTATGCCGAAAGCCAATAGTGAAGGCGGATTGTTATGTGTAAGTTTAAATGTAAACAGTCCTGCAGCAAATGTTTGGCATCATGTAAAATCTGCTGCTTTTTCGACAGGATAAAGTTACGCTCTCTCTGCTGTTTATTTATAAACAGAAAACATATTTTTTATGAAATGTAATTTGAATTCTTATTTGCCAAGATTCTTAATTACGTTTTAACTCATTGATTTTTAATGTTTTTATAATTGCTTAAGCACCCGTGCTTATTGCAACAAGTATTTTATTGTCCATTTTCTAATCTTCCAAATTATGAAAAAAAATTTTACTATTTATGATTTCTTCTTCACGAAGAGATTATTAGGACTATTATTTTTATTACTTGTATGTACTAATTCGTTTGGCCAATCGTTTTGCAGACCTGTGTCTCAAACAAACAGCGTTGGCGGATTATTATGTGTAGGTTTAAATGTAGATAGTCCTGCTAATGCTTACGATAATGACGCAGGCTTAGCGACTTATGCAACCCTGACCAATGCAGTTGGTTTAGCGTGTTTTGCACAAGAAACCTTGACACTGAATCAGACTGCGAAAGCGGGAGACCAAATTGTAATGTATCTAGGTACAGGCAATGGTTTGTTGGATTTGAGTTTGTTTTCTAATGTGTCTGTTCAGGCCAAGCTGTCTGGAACGAATGTTGGCGCAAGCGTATCGCTTAATAGTCCAATTTTGAATTTGAATTTGCTAAATGGTAACTCAGTTGCTCAGGTAAGGTTTACTGTAACTGGTGATACCAATCAAATACAAATTCAGGCCGGTGGACTTTTAAGTTTATTAGTTAATCTAAGAATTTACGATGTTCGTTTAGATTTTGCAAAACCAACTGTATCAGGAGGTTTGGCACAGACAATTTGTTCTGGAACTTCAATAGCGCTATCTGCAACACCTGCAGTAGGAACTAATATTGCCTGGTATGACTCAGCAACATCTACAACTCCTTTGATAACAGGTGATTCTTTTACAACGCCAAATTTAACAGCTAATACTACTTATTATATAGGTGTATCAAGAGCGACAAGCTGTGAAGGAAATGATCGTCTGCCTGTTGTTATAAATGTTTCTAATCCTATAGCACCAGCGATAAATACAACAGGAACTGCAATATGTTCTACTGGTGCTACACAATCAACAACTTTATCGGTAATTAATCCAATTTCAGGAACTACTTATAATTGGTACGCAGGACCTGTTGGAGGTCCTTCATTAGCTTCAGGAAATTCATATACGCCAACAGTTCCTTTGGGAACTACAAGCTTTTATGTCGAAGCCTCAATAGGAACTTGTTTAAGTTCCCGAACTCAGGTTAATGTAGTAGCTACTGCTGTGCCATCAGTGCCAACTGTACTTACGCAAAGTGTAACTATTCAATCAGGACAAAATGCGATTTTAAACGCAATGACTTCTGAACCGGGTGTTATTTTAAATTGGTATGAAGCGCCAACAGGTGGTATAGCAGTTGCGACAAACATGCCAACCTTTACGACACCAATTTTAACAGCTACAAAAACGTATTATGTAGAGGCTCAAAGCGCAACGGGAAATTGTGTAAGTGCTTCAAGAATTCCGGTAACGGTTACTGTTATTACTACTTCCCCTGGCGGATGTTTAGGAGCTGGTGCACAACAGACGAGTACAAACGGATTTTGTTTATTATGTACTTCTACAGATCCTAATAATTCAGTTGATGGTGATCCTGCAACTTTTGCACGATTGACACTTCCGGTTGGATTACTTGGCGGATATATTCAACAGACAGTTCAATTTAATAATCCTGGAAAAGCAGGAGATATTGTTGATGTAGAACTGGCTTTACCCGGTGGTTTAGCTGATGTTGCCTTATTAGGCGGTGTGAGTTTAGCCACCTATAACGGAGCCACTTATAATAATGATAGAGTTTTAATTACTAACAACTCGTTGGTTACGTTACAATTATTAAGTGGAAATCGTTTTAAAGCGAGTATAACAGCCGGAGCAAATTTTGATCGTGTAGAAATTCGATTTGGAGCTGCAGTTACTGTATTGACCAGCTTAGATATTTATCAGGCTACTTATAGATATAAAGTTCCAGCAATTACCGGAACTAAAACAATTTGCAGCGGACAAAATACAACTTTGACTGCTGCTCTTGCAGTTGGTGAAAGTGTGCAATGGTTTAGTGCCGCTACCGGAGGAACTGCATTAGCATCTACAGCTGCATTTCCTACTCCGACATTAGCAGCAACAACAACTTATTATGTTGAATTAACTAGAAATGGTTGTGTAAACAGCGAACGTTCTGCTGTAACCGTTTTAGTTAATGATCCTGTTGCACCTGCATTGAGTGCTTCTCCGGTAAATTTATGTGCTGGAGGAACTTCTACCATTACGGTAACATCACCGGTTGTGGGAACAACTTACAATTGGTACGATGCAGCTACCGGAGGAAATTTAGTAACTACAGGTACTTCGTTTACAACTCCAGCTTTAACAACAAATACAAGTTATTTTGTTGAAGCTGTAATTGGAACTTGTATATCGCCTGCACGAACTGAGATACCTCTAATTGTTACTCCATTGCCAGCAGCACCAACTGTGGTATCATCTAACGTAATAATTCAATCTGGACAAAATGTTGCTTTACAAGTTTCAAATCCAGTTGTTGGTGTTGATTACGATTGGTATGATGTTGCAACTGGTGGAACTGCTTTGGCTACTAATATTGAAACATTTACTCCTTCACCAGCTTTAACGGCTAATAAAACATATTATGTTGAAGCAAGAAATACAGTTGGAGGTTGTAAAAGCAGTGTAAGAACTGCTGTAAATGTGGTTGTTATTAATACAGTTAGTAATTGTTTGCAGCCTAATTCACAACTTGTAGAATTAGATCCGGGCTTATTATGTGTACTTTGTAATTCTGCTGATGATGCTAATGCTGTAGATGGAAACATCAACACAGCTTCTACACTTACTATACCTGTAACAGTTGGCTTACTTGGAAGTTATATACAACAAACATTAACTTTTCCGAATCCGGGAGAAGCAGGAGATATTATTGATGTAGAATTAGAGGTTCCTGGAGGACTTCTTGATTTAAGTCTTTTATCTTATATAAGTTTGGCAACATATAACGGGACTACTTATAATAATGACAGAGTAAATATTACTAGTAATTTATTAAATGTACAATTATTATCAGGAAATAGATTTAAAGCTAGTTTTACAACTGCAGCAGCATTTAACAAAATTGAAATTAGATTAGGCGGAACGGTTTCTTTGTTAAGAAGTCTAAAAATTTACGGAGCTTCATACAGATATCCAAATGCGACAATAACTGGTAATGCTGCGCCTATTTGTGCAGGAGGAACTGCAACATTGGCAGCTACTGCTTCAGGAACTGAAACATTTACGTGGTATGATTCACCAACAGGAGGAGCTGTAGCAGCTGTTAATCCAACATTGCCATTAGCTAATACTACGACTTTTTATTTAGAAGCAACAAGAGGAACATGTATTAATAGTGTTCGTCAGCCTGTTACTGTAACTGTACTTCCTTATGGAACTGCAGCTGATATTACAATTGCAACTCCTCAAGAAGCGACTTGTGCAGGAGGAATTGTTTTATCTCCAACGGCAGCTTTTGCCGGAGCACAATTTAAATATTATGCAGATCAGGCAAAAACGATTCCAATAGTTGATGGTGGTACAGGTTCTGTAGGTCAGACTTACGCTATTGACCCAACGACTAGTGCATTAACTGTAACAGGATTAACTGGTGCGGGTGCACCATATTCTTATTTTGTTTCTGTAGTTTCTACAGCAAATTGCGAAAATGCAGCTGGGGATTTAAAAGAAGTAACAGTAACTTATCCTGTATTAACTCCTTTAGTAGTTGCTGCAGCGCCATTAGTAGGATGCGGAAGTGTAAATCTTAAAGATGCTATTACACCGTATGATAATACAGGAAATACAACGTATACTTTTTATGATCCATCAAATAATGCAATAACTGCAGATCAGGCAGCAAATATAACTTTAAGTGGTACTTATTCTATTCAGGCTCAAGGTAACGGCGTTACTTGTCCATCTGTTAAATTACCAGTAACAGTTACAATTAATGCATTGCCAACTTTGAATATCACAACTTCTTCAATCTCTATAAATCCAGGAGATAGTGTGTTATTAAACGCAACATCAGACGGAACTATAGCTTGGTTTGATCAGCAAGGAAATGCTTTAACTGGACCTGCATTTACAACTGGAGTTTTAAATACACCAGGAGTATATACATATACAGTAGTTGCGAGTAATGCAAATTGCTCAAGAACAGGTACTGTTACTGTAAATGTTGTTGATATAAGCACTTGTCAGTTATTAACTGAAAGAGTGTATGCAACTACACAAACATCAAATTCAATTATAACCGGAGCAGTAACAAACGGAGCAGCTGCGGTTGACGGAAATCCTCAAACGTTCTCTACAATTACTACAGGAGTAGGACTTTTAGGTATTGGAACAACTTGGCAGGATTTAAAATGGCCGGCTAATATTGTAAAAGGAACTCCAGTAACTATTAAATTAGGATCTGAATATAGTGCAGTAGCATTAGGACAAAATTTATCAGTAATCGGAACTAAAAACGGAGTTGATATTGGAGCTTTACAATCTGTTTCAGGATCACTTTTAAATTTATTGTCTGGCGATAGTGCATTCGAATTTACTTTTGTTCCTGCAAATGCTACAGGTCCACAAGATTATGATGGAATTAGAATTCAATCAGCATCAATTTTAAGTGTTGCTCAAAATACAAAAGTATTTGACGCTTATTATACAAAATCTGTAGCTACAGTAGCTTGTACGCCTGGAGATATTCAGGATATTTATTATGGAGCAACAGATTTAGGCGTAGGAGCTTTAACTGCTACAGTTGGGGTAAGCGATGCATGGAATGTAGCAGATAATGATATTACAACTTATGCTACCATGTACAGCGGTGTTGGGGCACTTGCTGCAGCTGATTTAACCGTAGCATTTAAAACTCCATCAATCGTAAGCGACACATTAAGAATAGTAATTTCAAAACCAGGAACTATTTTAGGTGTAAACTTACTTACAGGATTTAGTGTACAGCGCTATTTAGGAAATGTTGCAGTAGGAACACCAATTGATAATAGTAGTTCATTACTAAATCTAAGATTATTAACAGGAAATGCAATGGCTGTAGTTCTTGTAAATTCACAACCGGAACCATACGATAGAGTTAGAATTCGTTTAGGAGGAGTGGTTGGAGTATTAGATCAATTAAGAGTTCATACCGTTGAAAGAGTTGCCAATACGGAAGTAATAGGAGCTGATCCTAATAATAAGGTAACGGTTTGTCCGGGAACAGATGTCACCTTACGAATACCAGAAGAGGCCTGTTCTACATACGTTTGGTATGATGCACCAACAGGAGGTAACGTCGTTGCTAATGGTATTACTTATACAGTTCCGGCTACATTGGCAGCAGGCATTTATACTTATTATGTTCAGCCTGTAAGATACGGTTGTGAAGCTTTGGCAAGAGGTGAAGTAACCGTTGAGGTTAGAGCATCAAGTCCAGTAAATGCCTTAACAGACATTACTTTAAATGGAGGAACAACAACTTCAATTTGTTCTCCAAGTGGCACTGTAACTTTAGCAACAAGCTTAAGTGGCACTCCATTATTAACAAATCCTGTCTATTACTGGTATAGTTTTAATGGTACTACAAGCCAGTTAATTCCGGGTGCAATAACAAATCAATTAACTGTAAACGGTTTAACTCCGGGAACATATACTTATTATGTTGGAGTTAGTTCAAATGAATTTTGTGAAACTGCAGCAGCAGATAGAAAACAAATTACATTTATAATTTTACCACCATCTACAGCAACAGATATTACAGTTGATGATGCAGTAATTTGTCATGATGTTGATGGAGTATTAACACCAACTACATCATTAACAAATCCGATATTTACTTGGTATTTAGATAATAATAAAACGCTGCCTATTGCAGATGGTGCTTCAATTAACGGAGTTACTTATGCAATAAATGCAACAACAGGAGCTTTAACGGCTACAGGATTAACAAAAGCGTTGAGTCCAATATCTTATTTTGCAGCAGTATCAAGCGATACAAGCTGTGAAAATTTAGCAGGAGATCTTCAGGAAGCAGTAATTATCGTTAGTGATCCGGGAACACCAACTACTACAGACACTACACAAGATTTCTGTTTATTAGATGCTCCAACATTTGCAAGTATCCAAACCGATCAAACGGGAGTTCTTTGGTATGCATCTCCAACAGGAGGTACACCAATTGTATCAACAACAGCTTTAACAAGCGGTGTTTACTACGGAGGACTTGTAGATGCAGTAACAAATTGTGAAAGTTCAGTGAGATTGGCGGTTACAATTTCTGTAAACGATCCAGGCACACCAACTACAGCAGATACTACACAAGATTTTTGTTTAGTGAATGCTCCAACAGTTGCTAATATCCAAATAGATACACCAGCAGTGGGAACCATAGTTTGGTACACAGCTGCAACAGGCGGAACAGCGATTCCAACGACGACAGCTTTAGCAACGGGTAATTATTATGCAGCAATCTTTGACGCAGCTACAAACTGCGAAAGTGCTGTAAGACTGGCAATAGCCGTAACAGTAAACGATCCGGGAACACCAACAACTGCGGATGCAACACAAGAATTCTGCTTATTAGCAGCACCGACAGTTGCCAGTATTCAAGTTGATGCACCGGCTGTAGGAACAATAGTTTGGTACACCGCTGCAACAGGCGGAACAGCGATTCCAACTACAACAGCTTTAGCTACCGGCAATTACTATGCAGCAATTTTTGATGCAGCCACAAACTGTGAAAGCGCTGTAAGATTAGCGATAGCCGTAACAGTAAACGATCCGGGAACACCAACAACTGCGGATGCGACACAAGAGTTCTGTTTATTAGCAGCTCCAACAGTTGCCAGTCTTCAGATAGATACTCCAGCAGTTGGAACAATAGTTTGGTACACAGCTGCAACAGGCGGAACGGCGATTCCAACTACAACAGCTTTAGCAACTGGAAATTATTATGCAGCAATCTTTGATGCAGCAACAAACTGTGAAAGTGCTGTAAGATTAGCAATCGCCGTAACAGTAAACGATCCGGGAACACCAACAACAGCAGATACTACACAAGATTTTTGTTTAGTGAATGCTCCAACAGTTGCCAATATCCAAATAGATGCACCAGCAGTTGGAGCAATAGTTTGGTACACAGCTGCAACAGGCGGAACAGCGATTCCAACTACAACAGCTTTAGCAACCGGTAATTATTATGCAGCAATCTTTGACGCAGCGACAAACTGCGAAAGTGCTGTAAGATTAGCAATAGCCGTAACAGTAAACGATCCGGGAACACCAACAACTGCGGATGCAACACAAGAATTCTGTTTATTAGCAGCACCGACAGTTGCTAGTATTCAAGTTGATGCACCGGCTGTAGGAACAATAGTTTGGTATACAGCTGCATCAGGCGGAACAGCGATTTCAACTACAACAGCTTTAGCAACAGGAAACTATTATGCAGCAATCTTTGATGCAGCTACAAACTGTGAAAGCGCTGTAAGATTAGCCATAGCCGTAACAGTAAACGATCCGGGAACACCAACAACTGCAGATGCAACACAAGAATTCTGTTTATTAGCAGCTCCAACAGTTGCCAATATCCAGATTGATACACCAGTAGTAGGAACCATAGTTTGGTACACAGCTGCAACAGGGGGAACAGCGATTCCAACTACAACAGCTTTAGCAACCGGTAATTATTATGCAGCAATCTTTGACGCAGCCACAAACTGCGAAAGTGCTGTAAGATTAGCCATAGCAGTAACAGTAAACGATCCGGGAACACCAACAACAGCAGATACTACACAAGATTTTTGTTTAGTGAATGCTCCAACAGTTGCCAACATTCAGATTGATGCACCAGCAGTTGGAACAATAGTTTGGTACACAGCTGCAACAGGAGGAACAGCGATTCCATCAACAACAGCTTTAGCAACCGGAAATTATTATGCAGCAATCTTTGATGCAGCAACAAACTGCGAAAGTGCTGTAAGACTAGCAATAGCTGTAACAGTAAACGATCCGGGAACACCAACAACTACGGATGCAACACAAGAGTTCTGTTTATTAGCAGCTCCGACAGTTGCCAATATCCAGATAGATACACCAGCAGTTGGAACAATAGTTTGGTACACAGCTGCAACAGGCGGAACAGCGATTCCAACAACAACAGCTTTAGCTACTGGAAACTATTATGCAGCAATCTTTGATGCAGCAACAAACTGCGAAAGTGCTGTAAGATTAGCAATTGCCGTAACAGTAAACGATCCGGGAACACCAACAACAGCAGATACTACACAAGAATTTTGTTTATTAGCAGCTCCGACAGTTGCCAATATCCAGATAGATACACCAGCAGTTGGAACAATAGTTTGGTACACAGCTACAACAGGCGGAACAGCGATTCCAACAACGACAGCTTTAGCTACAGGAAATTATTACGCAGCAATCTTTGATGCAGCAACAAACTGCGAAAGTGCTGTAAGATTAGCCATAGCCGTAACAGTAAACGATCCGGGAACACCAACAACAGCAGATACTACACAAGATTTTTGCTTAGTGAATGCTCCGACAGTTGCCAACATTCAGATTGATGCACCAGCAGTTGGAACAATAGTTTGGTACACAGCTGCAACAGGAGGAACAGCGATTCCATCAACAACAGCTTTAGCAACCGGAAATTATTATGCAGCAATCTTTGATGTAGCTACAAACTGCGAAAGTGCTGTAAGACTAGCAATAGCTGTAACAGTAAATGATCCGGGAACACCAACAACTGCGGATGCAACACAAGAGTTCTGTTTATTAGCAGCTCCGACAGTTGCCAATATCCAGATAGATACACCAGCAGTTGGAACAATAGTTTGGTACACAGCTGCAACAGGCGGAACAGCGATTCCAACAACAACAGCTTTAGCTACTGGAAACTATTATGCAGCAATCTTTGATGCAGCAACAAACTGCGAAAGTGCTGTAAGATTAGCAATAGCTGTAACAGTAAACGATCCGGGAACACCAACAACTGCAGATGCAACACAAGAATTCTGTTTATTAGCAGCTCCGACAGTTGCCAATATCCAGATAGATACACCAGCAGTTGGAACAATAGTTTGGTACACAGCTGCAACAGGCGGAACAGCGATTCCAGCTACAACAGCTTTAGCAACCGGAAATTATTATGCAGCAATCTTTGACGCAGCCACAAACTGCGAAAGTGCTGTAAGATTAGCCATAGCCGTAACAGTAAATGATCCGGGAACACCAACAACAGCAGATACTACACAAGATTTTTGTTTAGTGAATGCTCCGACAGTTGCGAGTATCCAAATTGATGCACCAGCAGTTGGAACCATAGTTTGGTACACAGCTGCAACAGGCGGAACAGCGATTCCATCAACAACAGCTTTAGCTACTGGAAACTATTACGCAGCAATCTTTGATGCAGCAACAAACTGTGAAAGTGCCGTAAGACTGGCAATAGCCGTAACAGTAAATGATCCGGGAACACCAACAACAGCGGATGCTACACAAGAGTTCTGTTTATTAGCAGCGCCAACAGTTGCCAATATCCAGATAGATGCACCAGCAGTTGGAACAATAGTTTGGTACACAGCTGCGACAGGCGGAACAGCGATTCCAACTACAACAGCTTTAGCTACTGGAAATTATTACGCAGCAATCTTTGACGCAGCTACAAACTGCGAAAGTGCTGTAAGATTAGCAATCGCCGTAACAGTAAATGATCCTGGCACACCAACAACAGCAGATACTACACAAGATTTTTGTTTAGTGAATGCTCCGACAGTTGCCAACATTCAAATAGATGCACCAGCAGTAGGAACAATAGTTTGGTACACAGCTGCAACAGGCGGAACAGCGATTCCAACTACAACAGCTTTAGCTACTGGAAACTATTACGCAGCAATCTTTGATGTAGCAACAAACTGTGAAAGTGCTGTAAGATTAGCAATCGCCGTAACAGTAAACGATCCGGGAACACCAACAACAGCAGATGCGACACAAGAATTCTGTTTATTAGCAGCACCGACAGTAGCAAACATTCAGGTTGATTCACCAACAGTAGGAACAATAGTTTGGTACACAGCTGCGACAGGCGGAACAGCGATTCCAACAACCACAGCTTTAGCAACGGGTAATTATTATGCAGCAATCTTTGATGCAGCAACAAACTGTGAAAGCGCTGTAAGATTAGCTATAGCTGTAACAGTAAACGATCCAGGTACACCAACAACTGCGGATGCAACACAAGAGTTCTGTTTATTAGAGGCACCGACAGTGGCAAACATTCAGGTTGATGCACCGGCAGTAGGAACTATAGTTTGGTACACAGCTGCAACAGGAGGAACAGCAATTCCAACTACAACAGCTTTAGCTACTGGAAATTATTATGCGGCAATCTTTGATGCAGCGACAAACTGTGAAAGTGCCGTAAGATTAGCAATAGCCGTAACAATAAATGATCCGGGAACACCAACGACAGCAGATGCTACACAAGATTTTTGTTTAGTGAATGCTCCAACAGTTGCGAGTATTCAAATTGATGCACCGGCTGTAGGAACAATAGTTTGGTACACCGCTGCAACAGGCGGAACAGCAATTCCAACAACAACAGCTTTAGCAACCGGAAACTATTACGCGGCAATCTTTGATGCAGCAACAAACTGCGAAAGCACTGTAAGATTAGCAATAGCCGTAACAATAAATGATCCGGGAACACCAACAACAGCAGATACTACACAAGATTTTTGTTTAGTGAATGCTCCAACAGTTGCCAATATTCAAACTAACGAAACAAATGTCGTTTGGTATGCTTCTGCAACAGGTGGAACAGCAATTGCTCCGACAACAGCTTTAGCAAGCGGAATTTATTATGCAGCATTAGTTGATACAGTAACGGGATGTGAAAGCAATGTAAGATTAGCTGTTACGATTTCTGTAACCGATCCTGCAACGCCTACAACAACAGATACAACACAAGACTTCTGTTTAGTAAATGCGCCAACAGTTGCGAATATTCAAACTAATGAAACTAATGTAGTTTGGTACAGCACAGCAACAGGCGGAACAGCGATTCCAGCGACAACAGCTTTAGCAAGTGGTATTTATTATGCAGCATTATTAGATGCAGTTACAAATTGCGAAAGTTCAATAAGATTAGCCGTTACGATTTCTGTAACCGATCCGGGCACACCAACTACAACAGATACAACACAAGATTTCTGTTTAGTAAATGCACCAACAGTTGCAAACATTCAGGTAAATCAAACCAATGTAGTTTGGTATGCTGCTGCAACAGGTGGAACAGCAATCGCTCCAACAACAGCTTTAGCAAACGGAGTTTATTATGCTGCTTTATTAGACGCGGTAACAAACTGTGAAAGCAATGTAAGATTAGCCGTTACGATTTCAGTAACCGATCCAGGAAAGCCAACTACAACAGATACAACACAAGATTTCTGTTTAGTGAATGCGCCGACAGTGGCAAATATTCAAACTAATCAAACAAATGTGGTTTGGTACAGCACTGCAACAGGCGGAACAGCGATTCCGGCAACAACAGCATTAGCAAATGGAATTTACTATGCTGCATTATTAGATGCAACAACAGGTTGTCAAAGCAATGTAAGATTAGCTGTTACTATTTCAGTAACTAATCCTGCAACGCCTACAACAACTGCTGCAACTCAGGTTTTCTGTTCAGGAACAAATCCAACAGTTTCAAATATTCAGGTAAACGAAGCGAATGTAGTATGGTATGCTACTGTAACAGGCGGAACAATAATTGCTCCAACAACAGCTTTAGCAACAGGAGTTTATTATGGCGCTATAAAAGATCCGGTAACAGGCTGCGAAAGTTCAGTAAGATTAATGGTAACTGTTACAGTTGGAAACACAATTAATCCAACAACCAACAATGCATCACAATCTTTCTGTTCAGTAAATGCACCAACAATTGCAAGTATTCAGGTAAATCAAACCAATGTAGTTTGGTACAGTACAGCAACTGGCGGAACAGCAATTCCTGCAACAACAGCATTAACAACAGGAGTTTATTATGGAAACATTATAGATCCGCTGACAAGTTGTGAAAGCACAACACGTTTACAAGTAAATGTTACAGTTGTTAACCCAAGTGCAACACCAACTACAAATGCAGCTACTCAAAACTTCTGTACGCTAAATGCGCCAATAGTTGGTAATATTCAGGTAAATGAAGCAAATGTAATTTGGTATACAACAGCAACAGGCGGAACAGCACTTCCATCAGCAACAGTTTTAGCAACTGGTACTTATTACGGTGCAGTTTCAAGTGCAATAGGATGTGAAAATCCAGTAAGATTAGCAGTCAATGTAATTGTTAATACTCCGGGTACTGTTACAACACCTAGAACAACACAAACATTCTGTTTATCAAAAATACCAACAATAGCGAATATATTGGTAAATGAGCCAAATGTAGTATTCTATTCTGCTGCAACTGGAGGAACAGCATTAGCGGCAAATACGCCACTTGTAGCTGGAACATATTATGCAGGAGCTTTAAGCAATACAACAAATGGTTGTGACAGCGCGGCAAGATTAGCAATAACAATTGCTTTTGAAAACGATGCTTTAGTACAGCTTACTTCTACAGATAATACACCATGTGTTTTCCAAGGAGTGACTTATTCAATAGCAAACGGAAAATCAAATTATGTTTGGTCAGTTACCAACGGAACCATTACTTCTGGAGGCGGAAACGCAGACGGATCTGTAACAGTTTCATGGTCTGATATTGGTCCAGGTACAGTTAAAGTTACTTACGTTAACACCTGCGACGAAACAACGACTAAAACATTAAACGTTACCGTTGCTACATGTTCTGATCTAACAATTACCAATACAGTAGACAATCCGACACCTAATTTTGGTGATCATGTAACCTTTACTGTAACAGTAAACAATGTTGGAGAAGGTAGTTTTATTAATACAATAGTTAGTGATTTATTGCCTAGTGGTTATGATTTAATAAGTGCTTCTACAACTTTAGGAACATACGATAACGGAACACAGCTTTGGACAATTCCAACTTTAAATGCTGGACAAAGTGTTACGTTAACCATTGTGGCTGAAGTATTACCAAGCGGTAATTATCTAAATGTGGCAACTGTAGAAATCTCAACTCCATTAGATGTTGATGCATCAAACAATTCAGCTTCGGCTTCTGTTGAACCAATATGTTTAACAGTTTACAATGAGTTTACTCCAAATAATGACGGAGCCAACGACTTGTTCAGAATCGACTGTATCGAAACACATCCAAATAACGAGTTGAAAGTTTATAACAGATACGGTGCATTAGTATACAGCAAAGTACATTATGAAAACGATTGGGACGGAACAGCCAATGTTTCCGGAGTTGTTAATAGAGGAGATATGCTGCCAACAGGTACTTATTTTTATGTGATAACCATTGGAGATGGAACGGTTAAAAAAGGCTGGTTATCTATTATGAGATAAGCTTCTATTAATCATCTAATTTAATTAACTAAATAAGTATCGTTATGAAACTATATATAAAATCAATAGAAACATATTTCATTCTAATATGTTCTTTTATCACGGTTTGTGCCAGTGCACAGCAAGATCCACAGTACACACAATATATGTACAATACAATGGCGGTAAATCCAGCTTATGCTGGGTCTACCGGCAATTTAGAAGCAACATTACTCCACCGTTCTCAATGGGTTGGAATTTCTGGTGCGCCGCAGACACAATCGTTTTCTATTCAGTCACCGCTTAGAAACGAGAAAGTTGGTTTAGGATTAAGCGTCGTAAACGACAAAATTGGTCCATCAAACGAACTCTATCTTGACGGAAACTTCTCTTATTCAGTACCTCTAGGTTATGAAAAAAGATTAGCATTTGGTCTAAAAGCAGGAATGAGAATGTTAAACATAGATTGGAGTAAAGGAAGATATTATAATAATAATGATGTTTTGTTAAATCAAAACATTGATAATCAGATGAAATTAGCAGTTGGAGCAGGTATCTATTACTACACAGACAAATGGTATATAGGAGCCTCAATTCCAAACTTCATTCAAAACGATTATTACGATGATGTTCAGGAATCTGTAGATTATGAGCGTATGCATTATTTTTTAATGGGAGGTTATGTTTTTGACTTAAGTCCGAATTTAAAATTCAAACCGGCATTTTTAGTAAAAGCAGTAAGTGGAGCACCACTTTCTGCTGATGTATCGGCGAATTTTATGATCGCAGAAAAATTTGTAATTGGAGGTGCCTACAGAACAGATGATTCTGTTAGTATATTGGCAGGTTTCCAAATATCAAAAAGTTTCTACATCGGATACGCTTTCGATTATACCGTAAGCGAATTGAACAAATACAACGATGGTTCACACGAAATCATCCTTCGTTATCAGTTCATTAAAAGTCAAGACAAAATTAAATCTCCTCGATTCTTCTAAATCTAAAACCTATGAAAAAATTGTATATCCTAAGTTTAGTCGTGAGTTTTACATTTAGTTATGCTCAGACTAATTTAAAAAAAGCCGACGCTTTGTTTAAAAATTATTCCTACGCAGATGCTTCAAAAGCATACGAGGAAATTTTACAAAACATAAAAAGCCCATCGACTCAAACGTTAAAAAATGCTGCCGACTCGTATTATTTTATTTCAGATTCGCAAAATGCGCTAAAATGGTATAGAAAATTATATGAAGCACAAGGCAATAATTTAACCGATATTTACTATTTACGCTACATTCAATCCATGAAAGCCGTTATGGATTATGATGAAGCAGATAGAGTTACAAAAGAATATTTAACGAAAAAAGGAGATCAAAAAGAAGTCAATCGATACGTTGCGCAAAAAGCACAAATGGACAGTCTGGCAAAAGCAAAATCTCTTTATACCATTAAAAATTTAGATATTAATACCAGTAAATCTGATTTTGGTGCCACTTATTTCATGGATAAAATAGTATTTACATCCGCAAGAGATACTACAAAATTCAGCGAAAAGTTATACACCTGGAACAATCAGCCTTTTCTAAATCTGTATTTGGCCGAAAGAAATCCTGCCGACGGAAGTTTGTTCAACGAAACATTGTTTTTAGCCAATGTAATGACCAAATACCACGAAGCAACGGCATCTTTTGACAGCAGCGGAAAAACGATTTACTATTCGACCAATATTGTGAAGAAAAATAAATTGGTTGTAGATGAAAACAAAATCAATAATTTTCAGATCATCAAAGGCGACATCGTAAATAATAAATTAGAAAATCCGCAAAAAGTAGCTTTCGACAGTGACGAATATTCTGTAGGACATCCTTATTTAAGTGAAGACGGAAGATGGCTTTTCTTTGCCTCTGATATGCCGGGCGGTTATGGCGAAACAGATTTGTATTACGCAAAAATTGCAGCCGACGGAACGATGAGCTCGCCAGTAAATTTGGGACCAAAAATTAATACTTTTGGTAATGAAGTTTTCCCTTTTTTCAGAAACGGAGTACTTTATTTTTCTTCAGATGGACATTACGGCTGGGGAGATTTAGATGTGTACGAAAGTACAATGATGTCTGACGGATCTTTCTCGACTCCACGCAATTTAGGTGCGCCTATAAACAGTAACAAAGATGATTTTTCTTTTGTACTCGATAAAGCAGGTGTATATGGATATGTTTCTTCCAACAGAGCAGGAGGAAAAGGCGACGATGACATTTATTCTTTTGTAAAAGGAAAACCAGTCTGCAATCAGAATATTTCGGGAATGGCATTAGACAGAAAATCGAAACTGCCGCTTACAGATGTTGTAGTTATGGCATATAATTCTTATAGTGAAGTTCTTGGCGAAACAAAAACCAATTATGAAGGGAAATATGCGATAGTAGTTCCGTGCGGAAAAGTAGTTAAAATGATCGCCGCAAAACCAAATTACAGCAGTGATGAAAGAACAGTTGAAACTGGAACTGAAAATGAAGGCGAAGTAAAAGACATCAACTTTGAACTTAGCAATTACGACGATTTGGTTGTGAAGAAAAAAGGAGTAGAAAAAGTAGATGTAAACCCAATTTATTTTGATTACGACAAATATGATATTACACCTTTGGCAATCGAAGAATTGACCAAAGTAGTTTTTATCATGAAAAAATTTCCAAACATCAGAATCAAAATTGAATCACACACAGATTCAAGAGGAAAAGACGCTTACAACCTAAAACTTTCAGACAACAGAGCCAAATCTACACGCGATTATATTATTTCGCAGGATATTGATGCTTCAAGAATTGAAAGCGCTATTGGTTATGGAGAAAGTCGATTAATAAACAAATGTAAAAACGGCGTAAAATGTACCGAAGAAGAGCATTTGTTAAACCGACGTTCCGACTTTATCATTATCCAAAAATAGTTTTATATTTGAGTTTTAATAATTTGATTATCAGAGCTTAAATATAAAACCAAGAAACCATTGGAAGTTGGTTTTTCTTAATTCTTTTTTAAGAATGATGGACAAGAAGAAAATCAGGCTGTATGAATTTACAGCTTGATTTTTGATTTTTTAAAACTTTTGTTTTTTAATGCATTTGAATAAAAATAATCCTAATTTTGAGATTCATTTATTCAGACTTACAATCCGCATTATTTTAATATTTATGAGTATTCAAGAAACCATTCAAAATTTAAGGAACGAACTTAACCAACACAATTATAATTATTATGTGTTAGATAACGCCACAATTTCTGATTATGATTTTGATATTAAATTAAAAGAACTTCAAGATTTAGAAAGCAAACATCCAGAATTTTTTGATGAAAACTCGCCAACACAAAGAGTAGGAGGATCAATTACCAAAAATTTCAAAACCATTGCGCATCAAACCAGAATGTACTCGCTGGATAATTCTTATTCTAAAGAAGATTTGCTGGATTGGGAAACCCGAATTCAAAAAGTACTCGGAAATGTAGATTTACAATATACCTGCGAATTAAAATACGATGGAGCTTCAATTAGCATTACCTACGAAAACGGAAAATTAGTTCAGGCGTTAACGCGCGGAGACGGATTTCAGGGAGATGAGGTAACCAACAACATCAAAACAATAAAATCAGTCCCTTTACAATTAAAAGGAAACTATCCTCCAAAATTTGATATAAGAGGCGAAATCATTCTGCCTTTTGCCGGATTTGAAAAAATGAATCAGGAATTAATTGAAATAGGCGAAACTCCATATTCAAACCCAAGAAATACAGCTTCCGGAAGTTTAAAACTACAAGACAGTGCAGAAGTTGCAAAACGTCCGCTAGAATGTTTATTGTATTTTGTAACTGGAAACAACCTGCCTTTTTCTTCACAATACGAAGGATTAGAATCTGCCAGAAAATGGGGATTTAAAGTTCCAAACGAAGCCAAGTTGGTTCACAGCATGCAGGAAGTTTTTGAGTTTATAGACCATTGGGATACCCAGCGTCATAAATTACCTTATGAAACAGATGGCGTTGTAATAAAAGTAAACAACTTACATTTTCAAGACGAATTAGGATATACAGCAAAATCGCCGCGTTGGGCTATGGCCTACAAATTCAAATCTGAGCAGGTTTCAACAAAACTAAAATCCATTTCTTATCAGGTTGGGCGTACAGGAGCAATAACTCCGGTAGCCAATTTAGAGCCGGTACAATTGGCAGGAACAATTGTAAAAAGAGCTTCATTGCACAATGCAGATCAAATCGAAAAATTAGACATTAGAATAAACGACACCGTTTTTGTAGAAAAAGGAGGAGAGATCATTCCGAAAATCATTGCAGTAGATTTAGAAAAACGACCAGAAAACTCAGAAGTAACACATTATATTTCCTATTGCCCGGAATGCCAGACAGAATTAGTTAGAAATGTTGGAGAAGCCAATCATTACTGTCCTAATTTTTATGGATGTCCGCCGCAGATTATCGGTAGAATTCAGCATTATATTTCCAGAAAAGCAATGGATATTGAAGGACTTGGAGGCGAAACTGTGGCTTTACTTTTCAAAAATGGTTTAGTTCATAACTATGCTGATTTATACGAATTAAAAGTAGCTGACATTTTGCATTTAGAAAGAATGGCGCAAAAATCTGCAGAGAATTTAGTAAATGGAGTTCAAAAATCAAAAGAAATTCCTTTTGAGAGCGTATTATTTGCCTTAGGAATTCGTTTTGTAGGCGAAACTGTTGCAAAAAAACTAGCCAAACATTATAAGAATATCGACGCATTAAGCCAGGCTTCTTTAATGGATTTAATTTTAGTGGATGAAATTGGAGAAAGAATTGCAAAAAGCGTTATCGAGTTTTTTGAAAATGAAGAAAACAGAATTATAATAGAACGTTTAAAAAATCAAGGTGTACAATTTGAAATTGTAGAAAAAATAAACCCCAATGCTACTGAAAAATTCATCGGTAAAACATTTGTCGTTTCAGGTGTTTTTGCTCAATTTTCGAGAGATGAATTAAAGAAAACAATCGAAGATAATGGAGGAAAAGTAGGAAGTTCTATATCCGCAAAAACAGATTTTGTTGTTGCAGGAGACAATATGGGACCAGCCAAATTAGAAAAAGCGAGTAAATTGAATATTCCAATATTGTCCGAAGAAGATTTTATAACCAAATTAAATGAAAGCGAATAAACCGTCTTTAATTTTGTTTTTTTTAGCCTTGCTGTTTACAATTATTTTTGATTGGACACAACAAGATTTCTTGGCAGTTTACGCCAAAGCAATTGTACTGCCTGCCATATTCATTTATTTTTTAATAAGCAGCGAGTTTAAAATTGGCAAAACAGAAGGTTTAATCTTTTTATTTTGTTTCGTAGGCCAGGTTTTTGACCTTATGGATGTTGAGGTTTCAGAAATTGGAGGCGTTTTAAGTTTCATGATTGTGTACCTCTTAATCTTTAAAATATTTATAAGAGAACACGAAAAATTAAAGTTGGCAAAAAAAGATATTCTGCCAACTTCTATAGTTGTAATTTTTATTGTTTATCTGCTGATTTCTGTACTAAGCCTGCAATTCGATAACATGAAAAAGTTTAATATTATTTATACTTTTTACGGAATCGTTTTAAGCCTTATGAGTTATTTCTCGTTTGTAAGCTACATCACAAAAGGTACTCATATTGCATTATTAATGTCTTTAATGGCGATAAGCTATATCTTTTCGGATATATTTTACATTTTCAACGAGTACTTTACCTACTCAGTAGTTCTAGTATTAATACGCGATATCACGCAAATATTAGGCTACTATTTTATGGTCGAATATTTTCTCGAAAAGGCAAAATCAAAACGGAGAAGGCTTATACAACAATAGATTTACCTTGATTCGTGTGTGCTTTATCCTTGTCGAAATAAAAATCAATTCGGCCTAAATTTATACCGTAACATCCAACTTGGTTTACTAGTACATCCTGATTGGCTTTGTTTTTTAAAACAGTTGGTTTGTCCAAAAATGTATGGGTGTGGCCGCCAATAATCAAATCAATATCCTGAGTTAATGCTGCAAATTTCAAATCAGAAATTTTCTTCTCATCATCTTTATATTTATAACCCAAATGAGAAAGGCAGATAACCAAGTCGCATTTTTCCTGTTTTTTCAATAATTGAGTCATTTCCTGAGCAATTTCTACAGGATCGTTATAAACTGTTTCCTTATACATTTGTTTGTCAACCAAACCAGCAAGCTCGATACCAACACCAAAAACACCAACCTTAATACCGTTTTTATTAAAAATCTTATACGGTTTTACAAGCCCGTTCATCACGGTATTTTTAAAATCATAATTAGAATTAATGAACTCAAAAGTGGCATGAGGCATTTGCGCATACAAACCATCAAGACCATTATCAAAATCATGATTTCCAATAGTAGAAGCATCATACTTCATCATGCTCATTAACTTAAACTCAAGTTCTCCGCCGTAATAGTTAAAATACGGAGTTCCCTGAAAAATGTCACCCGCATCAAGCAAAAGTACATTTGGGTTTTCTTTACGGATACTTTCAATTAAAGCTGCACGACGCGAAACACCGCCTTGATTTGGATTACGCGGATCATCAGCCGGAAAAGGATCAATATGGCTGTGAACATCGTTTGTATGTAGAATGGTTAAATGTTTAATATCTTCAGTTCCAAAACTGCTCAAAGACAAACCTAAACTTAATAAGGCAGTACTTGCAGCTGTTTTTTCGATAAAATCTCTTCTTTTCATTTTGTATATTTTTTGCGGAAACTATATAATTGGGTGCTTTTTTGCCACGAATTTCACAAATTTCGCTAATTTTTTTCGTGTCAAACGAAAACATTAATTCGTGTAAATTTGTGTAATTCGTAGCAAACTTTTTTATTCTTCTGTAATTCTAATATCTTTTGTTACCGGAATCGTGTCAACCTCTTTAAAATAATCAATCAACACATTTCGAAGTTTATAGTTTAAATCAAATTTCTGAACATTTTTGGCAAAGAAACTCATGTTGTCACCGCCATTAGCCAGATAATCGTTTGTGGCAACATAGTAAATTTTGTTGATGTCAAGAGGTTTTCCCTGAACCAGAATATTTTTTGCCGTATTAGCTTTCGTAATTGTAAAAGTCATTCCAGATAATGGCTGCGGTTTTTTCTCCTTAATAATATAAGCAGCTATATCTTCAATTTGCTGTCCTTTCATAGCAAGAACAACTAAATTGTTTTCAAAAGGCATAATTTCAAAAGCAGTTCTGCTAGTTACATTTCCTTTTGGCAGGATAGCACGAATACCGCCATGATTTAAAAGACATAAATCTATAGTTTTGTTTTCGCGGGCTTTAAAAACAATATTTCCTCTTTGTACGCAGACATCTGCCAATAAGTTTCCAATACTCGTTTGCCATTTTCCAGTGCTTTTGTCCAGTGTTTCAGGACAATATGCCAGAACACTATCTAAATCTCTATTAATATGGTCACGATAGGGCTTAATAAATTTTTCAATTTCCGGAGTTTCATTTGTCTTTTCTGATATCGGAAGTTGCTTTCCTTCTATCTTCGTTAAATTGTAATTTTTCTGACTACAGGAAACTGTAAAAAAAAGTGTTAAGAATATAACAAAAAGTTTTAAAAATCCGTTATACTTTTTTAGTTTTACCATCTTAAATGCGACTTAAATAATTAATTTTGTAATCTGGCAAAAGTACTATGTTTTTAAATTATATAAAGGAGTTTTTTGTAAAAAAAACATTAAATAAAAACCTCAATAATATAAAAAGCGAAGTCTTTACAAGCAATGTTCAAACAATTGGTTTATTGATAGATGAAACAAAATTTCAGCATTCAGAAAAACTAATCGAAACACTAATACAACAGGGAATAGCTCCCGAAAGTGTTAAAATTGCTGTATACAGAGGCAAATTAGAAAAGAAAAAAGTCTACTCAAGACCAACTTTTGATAAAAAAGCAATCGATTGGAAAGGAGAAATAACAGAAGATTTTCTAGAAGAATTTGTCAATACAGAATTTGATCTTTTGATAAGTTATTATGATGCAGAAAAAGCAATTTTAATGCTTGTAACGCAAAAATCAAAAGCTAAATTTAAGGTAGGATTTTCATCAGTAGATAAAAATTTAAATCGTTGGATGATTAATACTGATATAGAAAACTATAAACTTTTCGTTAAAGAACTGTTTAAGTATTTAAAAAATATAAAATAATTATAAAATAGAATATGCAATCATTAATAGGAACTGGTGTTGCACTTGTAACCCCATTTAAAAAAGATTTTTCAGTAGACGTCGAGGCTTTACAGCGTATCGTTAATTTTTCGATAGACGGCGGGATTGAATATCTTGTAGTTATGGGTACAACAGCAGAAAATGCCACCCTTACACAAGCCGAAAAAGAATTAGTTATCACCACAGTTATTGATGTAAATAAAGGAAGATTACCTTTAGTACTTGGTGTTGGCGGTAATAATACTATGCAGATTGTAGAAGAATTAAAGACAGGAGATTTTAGCGCTTTTGATGCTATACTTTCTGTTTCACCATATTACAATAAACCAACGCAAGAAGGGATTTATCAGCATTTTAAAGCCATTGCAGAAGCATCTCCAATTCCTGTAATTTTATACAATGTTCCGGGAAGAACAGCCAGTAACATGTTGCCATCAACGGTAGTACGTCTGGCAAATGACTTTAAAAATATTGTAGCTATCAAAGAAGCAGCAGGAGATATGGCGCAGGCTTTACAGATTATAAAAAATGCACCAAAAGATTTTCTTGTAATTTCTGGAGACGATATGATCGCTTTACCAATAGTTTTAGCCGGTGGAGCAGGAGTAATTTCTGTAATTGGACAAGGTTTTCCGAAAGAATTTTCAGAAATGATTCGTTTAGGATTGAATAGAAAAGTAAATGAAGCATTTAAAACACAATACTTTTTTTCTGATTGTATTGATATGATTTTTGAGCAGGGAAACCCAGCAGGAATCAAGCAAATCTTTCAAGCCCTTGGTATTGCTGAGAATACTGTGCGTTTGCCATTGGTAACAGTAGATGATTCTTTAGCAGAAAGATTGAACGAATTTGTAAAAAACAGCATTAAATAAGAGTAAATTTGACGGTATTTTATTATACCAAAAAATATTTTGTAGTAGCTAAATTAATAACTAAATTTGCCACCGGAACTTCGGTGTGATTTTGCTTTGGCATAATTGTCTAAGAAATCATAATAAATAAGAAAATGAAAAAAATAGTATCTCTATTAATTGTTGTTGTCCTTTTTTGTTCTTGTAGCGATTACCAAAAGGCATTAAAAAATGAAGACGTTGCAGCGAAGTTTGATGTGGCAACAAAAATGTACGATGCAGGAAAATACAATAAAGCAATTCGTCTTTTTGAGCAATTAGCGCCAACATATAGAGGTAAACCTCAGGCTGAAAAGCTTTTTTATATGTTTTCACAATCTTACTACAAAACAAAACAATATTATTTAGCAGGTTATCAATTTGAAAGTTTTGTTTCAGGATATCCTCGAAGCGAAAAAGTACAGGAAGCAGCATTTTTAGGCGCTTACAGTTATTCAAAATTAGCACCTGTTTACAGTTTAGATCAATCAGATACAGTAAAAGCATTAGAGAAATTACAAGCTTTTATAGACAATTATCCAAACTCAGAATACATTGCTCAAGCCAATGAAGTTGTAAAGGTTTTAAACGGAAAACTAGAGAAAAAAGCATACGAAAATGCTAAAGGATACAATACAATTTCAGACTACAAATCAGCATTAATTGCCTTTGATAATTTTATCGCTGATTTTCCTGGAACACCATTTAAAGAAGATGCCTTATTTTACAAATACGATTCGGCATATCAATTAGCAATAAACAGTATTCCTTCAAAAATGCAGGATCGTTTAAACGTTGCAAAAGTGTCTTATGCTAACTTAATAAAGTTTAAAGCAGACACAAAATACAAAAAACAAGCAGACGAAATGAATGCTAGAGTGGAAACAGATTTACAAAAATTTACTAAATAAAATAAAGTCATGGATTTAAAAAAGACGAATGCTCCTGTAAATACAATAACTTACAATAAAACAGTTATTGAAGAGCCAACAGGAAATGTGTATGAAGCAATCACAATTATGGCTAAAAGAGCAAATCAAATTAATTCTGAAATCAAAAAAGAATTAACTGAGAAATTAGAAGAGTTTGCTACTTACAATGACAGTCTTGAAGAAGTTTTTGAAAATAAAGAACAAATTGAAGTTTCTAAATTTTACGAAAAATTACCAAAACCACACGCTCTAGCTGTTCAGGAATGGTTAGATGGTAAAACATACCACAGAGGTTCAAACAAATAATAGTACAATGTCAGTTTTAAACGGTAAAAAAGTTTTACTAGGAGTTTCTGGTGGAATTGCAGCCTATAAAACAGCCCCATTGGTACGACTTTTTATAAAAGCAGGTGCACATGTCCAAGTGATAATGACACCTGCTTCTAAGGATTTTGTAACCCCGCTTACCTTATCTACATTATCAAAAAATCCCGTACATTCCAGTTTCTTTAATGAAGATAATGAAGACGCTGTCTGGAACAATCATGTTGAGTTGGCACTTTGGGCTGATTTCATGATAATTGCTCCGGCAACGGCCAATACATTGTCTAAAATGACAACAGGAAACTGCGATAATCTTTTGATAGCAACCTATTTATCTGCCAAATGTCCTGTTTACTTTGCGCCCGCAATGGATTTGGATATGTATAAACATCCTTCTACAATTTCTAGTTTTAATGCCTTAAAACAGTTTGGAAACATAATGATTCCTGCTGAAAATGGAGAACTGGCAAGTGGCTTATCTGGAGAAGGCAGAATGGCAGAACCAGAAAATATTATCGCTTTTCTCGAAGCCGATTTAGAAAGCAAATTACCTCTTAAAGGAAAAAAAATACTCATTACTGCCGGACCAACTTACGAAGCAATAGATCCTGTACGTTTTATAGGAAATCATTCTTCCGGAAAAATGGGTTTTGATATTGCCAATCAGGCAGCAAGTTTAGGAGCACAGGTTATTTTAGTTGCCGGGCCTACACACTTTAAAGTAAAAAATACTTCGATTGAAGTAATAAATGTAGTTTCTGCACAAGAAATGTACGATGCCTGTCATCTGCATTTTAATGATGCTGATGTGGCAATTGCCGCTGCGGCAGTGGCAGATTACAAGCCAAAAGTAGTAGCTTTGCAAAAGATAAAAAAAGCTCCGGACGAATTTTCGATTGAACTCGAAAAAACCAAAGATATTTTATCTTCATTAGGAGCAATCAAAAAAAATCAGTTTTTAATTGGATTTGCTTTAGAAACAGAGAATGAAATTGAAAATGCTAAGTTGAAAATTCAGAAAAAAAACTTAGATTTGATTGTTCTAAATTCGTTGCAAGACGAAGGTGCAGGTTTTAAAAAAGAAACCAATAAAGTTACCTTTATTGATAAAGATTTTAAAATCGAACCAATGGAATTAAAATCAAAAGAATTTGTAGCTGTTGATATTTTAAACAAAGTGATTTCTTACTTTTTGAAATCATAAAGTTTTAAAATCTGCGTTAATGCATCAATAGAAAATTCTAATGATGATTAAAAATAAAATATTCTCGCGTGCTATGAATAAAATAGTTACTCTTTTACTACTCTTGATTGTTGGCTCTGCACAAGCGCAGCAGCTAAATTGTACAGTAACTATAAATACGGAAAGACTTCCAAATCCAAATCAGCAGGTTTTTAAAACATTGCAGACTTCTTTGTCTGAATTTGTGAATAAAACAGATTGGACAGGAGTTGCCCTAAAACAAAACGAACGTATTAACTGCTCAATGTATATTACATTGTCCTCAAATAGTTCCGATCAATTTACCGGAACAATTCAGGTACAAGCGTCCAGATTGATTTATAATTCAACATATTCTTCGCCAATTCTAAATTTTAACGATAAAGATTTTAATTTTAGATATACAGAATATGAGCCATTATTGTTTAATCCAAGTACTTTCGACTCTAATCTTGTATCTGTAGTTTCTTTTTACAGTTATTTAATTTTAGGAATAGATGCAGATACATTTCAACAAGCAGGAGGAACTCAATATCTTGAAACAGCACAAAATATCGCCAACGTTGCACAGCAAGGCGGTTTTAAAGGCTGGAGCCAGTCAGATGGACTTCAAAATCGTTATTATTTGATAAACGATATGGTTTCGCCAACTTATAGTGATTTACGTCAGATCATGTTTGCATATCATACAGGATTAGATGGAATGAGTGCAGATTTAAAAACTTCAAAAGAAAAAATTAAAGCTTCTTTATTAAACATCGCCAAGTTAAATGCAGTTAAACCAAATGCTTTTTTAACCCGTGTCTTTTTTGATGCAAAATCAGACGAAATTGTCTCTATATTTTCTGGAGGGCCAAATATTCCGGTTACAGACTTAACAGATGTTTTAAATAAAGTTTCGCCATTAAATACCACCAAATGGTCGCAGATTAAATTTTAATTGTCAAGCACCATCATTCTTTACTAACCTTCTATATTTATAAATTTTCCTCATGATTACTTCACTGTCGATTAAAAATTATGCTCTGATAGAAAAACTTGCTATAGATTTTTCAAAAGGTTTTTCTATAATTACAGGTGAAACAGGCGCAGGAAAATCTATCATTTTAGGTGCAATTGGCCTTGTTTTAGGAAAAAGAGCAGACCTTACTTCTTTAAAAAATAAAGAAGAAAAATGTGTAATCGAAGCGCATTTTGAAATTTCTAAATACAACTTAAAAGAGTTTTTTGAAGCGAATGATTTAGATTATGAAGACGATACGATCATTAGACGTGAAATTTTACCTTCTGGAAAATCTCGTGCCTTTATAAATGACAGTCCCGTTAATCTTCAGGAATTACAGGATTTGAGCTTATTTTTGATTGATATTCATTCGCAGCAGCAAACTCAGGAATTGTCAGATGAAAGCGTTCAGTTCAAAATAATTGATGCCATTGCAAACAATGCTGAAACTATTGTTTTATATCAAACGTTGCTAAAAGCATACAAATCAGATAAATCTAAAATGAATGCTTTGTTGAAAAAACAAAGTGATTCTGGAAAAGAGCAGGAATACAATACTTTTTTATTGAATGAACTGGTTTCGGCTAAATTAAAATCAGGAGAACAAGAAGAACTTGAAGTTGATTTTGAGAAACTGAATAATGTCGAAATCATCAAAGAATCTATTGATAAATCTTTGGCAATTGCTAATGAAGAACAATTTGGTGTTTTTCATAATCTAAACGAAATCAAAGCTTCTTTACAAAAAATAGCGACTTTTTCGCCAGAATATCAAGCTTTATTTGATAGAATAACAAGCGTTGCAATTGAGTTTGATGATGTTTCTAAAGAATTGCAAAACAGTTCAGAAAAATTATTAAACGATCCGGCGCAATTAGAAATTGTAAGCCAAAAACTGCAATTAATATTTAATTTACAGAAAAAGCATAACGTAAGTTCGGTTGATGAATTGCTTCAAATTCAGACTGATCTTGGAAATATTCTTCTTGAATTAGATAATATGGATGAAGATATTGCTGTTTTATCAAAAGCAATTGATGAAAAAGTGATAGAATTAGATCGTTTTTCTAATACAATACACGAAAATAGAATAAAAGCAATTCCGGTTTTATCAAATCAATTAATTGCTATTTTAGAAACATTAGGAATGCCAAATGTTCGTTTTAAAATGGAACTTCTGCCATCAGAAACCTATTTTCAAAACGGAAAAGATGAATTGCAATTTCTATTTTCTGCCAACAAAGGAACAGATTTTGGTTTGCTGAAAAAAGTAGCTTCAGGAGGAGAAATGTCACGTATTATGCTGGCTGTAAAAGCAATTTTAGCACAATATTCTAAACTTCCAACTTTAATTTTTGACGAAATTGACACAGGAGTTTCTGGAGAAATTGCGATTAGAATGGGGGAGATCATGAAAGAAATGAGTAGTAAAATGCAGATTTTTGCGATAACGCATTTGCCACAGATTGCTGCAAAAGGAGATTCTCATTTTAAAGTTTTCAAATCAACAACAGACGACGATACACAATCAGAATTAAAGCTTTTATCTCAGGACGAAAGAGTTATAGAAATTGCTCAAATGTTATCTGGAGCAGTAGTTTCTGATTCGGCTTTAAATCACGCCAAAGCCTTGTTGAACTAAAGAAATACTTTATATTTGTGATCTAAAAACGAGTTAAACAAAGGTAAATAAGTTAATTAATTGTCTCAACGGACAATTGCTATATTAACGAATAAAAAAGAAAATATGATTATAGAACCTAGAATGAGAGGCTTTATTTGCTTGACAGCCCATCCAAAGGGAGCAGAGCAAAATGTTAAAAATCAAATCGAATATGTAAAATCAAAAGGAACAATTGCCGGTGCTAAAAAAGTATTGGTAATTGGGGCTTCAACAGGTTTTGGATTAGCGTCAAGAATCACAAGTGCTTTTGGATCTGATGCATCAACTATCGGAGTGTTTTTTGAAAAGCCGCCAGTTGAAGGAAAAACAGCTTCTCCAGGCTGGTATAATTCTGCAGCATTTGAAAAAGAAGCTCACAAAGCAGGTCTATATGCAAAAAGTATCAACGGAGATGCTTTTTCAAATGAAATAAAAAGAGAAACTCTTGATTTAATTAAAGCTGATTTAGGACAAGTAGATCTTATAATTTACAGTTTGGCTTCTCCAGTACGTACAAATCCTAACACAGGTGTTACGCATCGTTCGGTTTTAAAACCAATTGGACAGACTTTTACAAATAAAACAGTTGATTTTCATACAGGAAAAGTTTCTGAAGTTTCTATAGCTCCTGCAAACGAGGAAGATATCGAAAACACAGTTGCTGTAATGGGTGGTGAAGACTGGGCAATGTGGATTGATGCTTTAAAAGCAGAAAATTTATTAGCTGATGGCGCTGTTACAGTTGCTTACTCTTATATCGGGCCTTCATTAACAGAAGCAGTTTACCGTAAAGGTACAATTGGTCGTGCAAAAGACCATTTAGAAGCTACAGCTTTTACAATTACAGACAGTTTAAAATCTATAGGAGGAAAAGCATACGTTTCTGTAAATAAAGCATTGGTAACACAAGCAAGTTCTGCAATTCCGGTAATTCCGTTATATATTTCTCTTTTGTATAAAATTATGAAAGAAGAAGGAATTCACGAAGGATGTATCGAGCAGATTCAGCGTTTGTTTCAAGACAGACTTTACAATGGATCTGAGGTTCCTGTAGACGATAAAGGAAGAATCAGAATCGACGATTGGGAAATGCGTGATGATGTTCAGGCGAAAGTGGCTAAACTTTGGTTAGACGCTACAACTGAAACGTTGCCAGAAATAGGAGATTTAGCTGGGTATAGAAATGATTTCTTAAACTTATTCGGATTTGAGTTTGCAGGCGTTGATTATAATGCAGAAGCAAATGAAGTTGTTGAAATTGAAAGCATCAAATAAACAGCATTATTAAAGGATTACAAAAACCATCAATCAAAAATTGATGGTTTTTTTATGAATATAGCCTATCTTTGTTAAAATTTTGAAATTTAAAAAATTGCCACTTTAATACGCAAACCCTGTTATGATTTTTTCTTTAATTATACCCGTGTATAATCGCCCGGATGAAGTTGATGAACTTTTAGAAAGTCTCACAAAATCTGATTATAATGAAGCTTTTGAAATTGTTCTTGTTGAAGATGGATCTTCAATTCCGTGCAGAGATGTAGTAATGACTTATGATGGAAAGCTTAATATTTCGTATTATTTTAAAGAAAATTCAGGCCCGGGAGATTCAAGAAATTTCGGAATGCAGAAGGCAAGGGGAGATTATTTTATCATTTTTGACTCAGACTGCATTATTCCGCCTAATTATTTAACGGAAGTTAGAAAGGCGTTAAATGAGAAATATGTTGATTGTTTTGGAGGTCCTGATAAGGCGCTCGATAGTTTTTCTGATATTCAGAAAGCGATTAATTTTGCAATGACTTCCTTTCTTACAACAGGAGGTATTCGTGGTGGTTCTGAGAAGATTAACAAATTTCAGCCGCGCAGTTTCAACATGGGAATTTCTAAAAAAGCCTTTGAAGCTTCAAAAGGTTTTGGAAATATCCATCCAGGAGAAGATCCCGATTTGTCAATCCGTTTATGGAATTTAGGTTTTGAAACCCGATTGTTTCCAGAAGCTTATGTATATCACAAACGCAGAATTGACTGGGAAAAGTTTTCGATACAAGTAAACAAATTTGGTAATGCTAGACCTATTTTAAATAGCTGGTATCCAGAACATAATAAGCTTACTTTCTTTTTTCCTACGGTCTTTATGTTAGGATTATTATTAGCTTTTTTATTGTTAATTTTCAATATTGATATTTTATTACAATTATATTTTGTATATTTCGTTATAATTTTTCTTACAGCAAGTATTCAAAATAAAAGCATTAAAATTGGATATCTTTCTGTAATTGCAGTAGGAAAACAATTTTATGGTTATGGTATAGGATTCTTAGAATCATTTGTAAAAATTATTTTACTAAAAAGAAAACCACAAGAAGCTTTTCCTCGTATGTTTTTTAAAATCTAGTATGACAAAAATTATTGGCTTGACAGGCGGAATTGGCAGTGGTAAAACAACGATAGCTGATTATTTTAAAGAATTGGGTGTCCCTGTTTATATTGCCGATGATGGAGCTAAAAGAGTAATGCAGTCTGAAAGTATTATCAAAGAATTAAAAAAGGCTTTTGGGGAGTCTTTATTTGATGATAATATTTTAAACAGAGCAAAAATGGCTGAAATTGTTTTTAATGATGCTGATAAATTAGCAAAATTAAATTCATTGGTTCATCCTGCTGTTATCGATGATTTTAAAAAATGGGTATCAGAAAAAAAAGAATACGAATATGTAATGTATGAAACCGCGATTTTATTTGAAAGCGGCCGATATAAAGAATGCGATGTAATTATTACCGTTACTGCCCCAGAGGAGGTAAGAATTGAAAGAGTTTTAAAAAGAGACAATACCACTCGTGAACAGGTCTTAAGCAGGATGAATATGCAGTGGAATGATGAAAAACGAATTTCTTTAAGCAATTTTGTTATTAATAACGACAATCTTAAAATTGCTAAAGAAGAAGTTGTTAAAATTCTTAAAATTTTAAATATAAAACAAAATCAGTCTTAAATGTTAATATTTGGTTAATGTATTATTTAGTATATTGTTAAAATATTAATTTTGTTTCGATGAATAAATTATTTTTTAGAATACTTGTTTTACTGATGAGCTTGTCCTTAATAGGGATAATATTAGTTCAAGTATATTGGTTCAACTCGTCTTTTAAAAATAACGACGAACAGTTTAAATATCATGTTACTCAAGTTATTGGTAATGTTGCCGATAAGTTGGAACAACAAGAAGAATATAGCTTTTATGATAAGTATAATAGAATAAAAGACAGCACAGGTAAAATTCCAAAAAAAGAAGATTTACTTGAAGTTCTTTACGTTCAGAGAAATACAAAAACAAACAAGACAATTGTTTATTCTAATACACTTACCTCAGAAGATTACGATGTAAGCGGATCGCTTTTTAATAAAAAATTCAGCAGCGAAAGATTTAAAAATTTTAGCTCAAAACGAGTAACAGAAGTTTATAACAACAATAACGGTATTGATAATAATTCCTTAGGGCAGACAATCATACCAGATCTTAAAATTGAGAAATCAGGTAGTTTAGATATATTAAACAAAGTACAGCAACAGATTCAGTACAAAGATATTGCTTCCTTAACCCCAATAGAAGGAAGAATTACAAAAGATAAACTTCAAAAACTGCTAAAGAAGGAACTGGAAGAATACGGTGTAAACACCAAATTTGAGTACGGTGTACTAAACAGTGGTTTAGCGACAAAAGTAAGATCTAATGGTTTTCATTACGATAAAGATGCAAGTTACCACGTGCCTATTTATACCGATAATGAAGGAAATAGTAAATATGAATTATTTATTACGTTTCCCCATAAAAAGAAATTTTTGTTATCAGAATTGTTAAGCATTACGATCCTGTCAATAGTTTTTACATTAATTATAATTGTAGCTTACACTAGTGCATTAAATCAATTATTACGTCAAAAGCATATTTCTGAAATCAAGACCGATTTTATTAATAATATGACGCATGAGTTTAAAACACCAATAGCAACGATAAATTTAGCACTTGATGCGATAAAAAATCCTAAGATTATTGAGGATAAAGAGAAAGTTTTTCGCTATCTTCAAATGATCAGAGACGAGAATAAAAGAATGCATGCTCAGGTAGAAAATGTCCTTCGTATTTCTAAGTTAGAAAAAAGAGAATTAGACATTACAAAAGAGCCTACAGTAATACACGATATTATTGACGATGCAATAGAGCACGTAAATTTAATATTAGAAGACAGAAAAGGAACCGTTGTAAGGCATTATAATGCCGCCAGAACAACTTCTTTAATAAACGAAGTGCATTTTACAAATGTGTTGGTAAATATTTTAGAAAATGCCATAAAATATTCTCCAGATGCACCTAAAATTGAAATTTTTACAGAAAATGTCAAAGACATGATTCTGATAAAAGTAAGAGATCATGGTTTGGGTATGAGTAAGATAGCTCAGAAACGAGTTTTTGAGAAATTTTACAGAGAACATACAGGAGATTTACATAACGTAAAAGGACATGGTTTAGGTCTGGCGTATGTAAAAAGAATAGTTGAGGATCACAACGGTCAAGTATATGTTGAAAGCGAAAAAGGAAAAGGTAGCACCTTTATAATAAAAATACCATTAATAAATTAAAATATGGAAAATACTAACAAAAGAATACTTTTAGTAGAAGATGACCTAAATTTTGGCGCTGTTCTTAAAGATTATCTAATGTTAAATGACTTTGAAGTTACTTTAGCTAAAAACGGTATGGAAGGTTTCGAAAAGTTCAAAAAAGATGTATATGATTTATGCATTCTGGATGTAATGATGCCTTATAAAGATGGTTATACTTTAGCAAAAGAAATTAGAGAGAAAAACAGTGAAGTGCCTATTATCTTCTTAACGGCAAAATCGATGAAAGAAGATGTCTTAAAAGGATATAAAGCAGGTGCTGATGATTATTTGAATAAACCTTTTGATTCAGAAGTTTTATTGATGAAAATCAAAGCAATCATTCAAAGAAAATCTGCTGATACAAAAGCAGAACAAGTTCAGTTTGAATTTAATATTGGTAAATTCCACTTAAATTCAAAATTGAGATTCTTAACTTTTGAAAATGATGAACCAATAAAATTATCACCAAAAGAAAACGAATTGCTAAAAATGTTAATCCTTCATGAAAATGATTTAATGCCAAGAGAGTTAGCATTAACTAAAATCTGGAGAGATGATAACTATTTTACTTCAAGAAGTATGGACGTTTACATCGCTAAACTTAGAAAATATCTAAAATCTGATGAAGATGTAGAAATTCTAAATATTCACGGAGAAGGTTTCAGATTGGTTGTAAAAAGCAAAGTAACTGAATAACGAATTCACCTAAAAAAATATAAGCTCTGAGAAATCAGGGCTTTTTTTTATGCTTGATATTGACACAATAAGTTTACATTTATTTTAGCCACAAAGTCACAAAGACACAAAGTTTTTTATCTTTCTTCGCGTCTTTGTGACTTTGTGGCTAAAAAAAACTTGATTAAGTTTTAAGTATTATCTTGTTGTTGTTTAGTGTTTTAGTGTTTTTTAAGTATTAAGTAGATATTTTTTAGAATGATTTTTCTTAAAATAAATTTGGAAAATCAAAAAACTATTACGAATCTTTGCAGACGAAAAAAATAATAAACCCTTAATAACGAAGAAAAAATGTTTGTACTTAAATCAACATCTCAAAGCTTCACACCAAACGGATTTGGTGCATCGCTTCTTCGTGGCTTATTTCAATCTTAGAAATTCTTTTTAGATATATAAAAAAGCCCGAAGACAAATAGTTTCGGGCTTTTTTTATTCTAGACACTTCAAAACTTTCCCGAATAACGATCAATTATTTACTCAACGAGTAAAAGATGCCGTACGCTTATGTTTGTTTCAGACCATTTGTTTGAACCAGCATAGCATGCAAAAAAAAACAGTTACAATAATAAAATTTATGGGAAATAAATTATCCGGAAAAGACCTGATTAAGTTAGGCTTTCCTAAAAATAATTCAATAAACATCGCCTTAGGGCAGATAAACAGATATAGAAAAAGAGAAAAAAAAGAGTCTATTCTAACAGAAGCGAAAGAAGTATTACTTCACCCCGAAAAATTTGAAGGTCACGGAACCTGGGGAAAAGTCGCAGAAGGCTTAGTAAATCCGGTGCAGGTAAGAATGCATCAATTGAAAACAACAAGGGCGCCTTTCAGCATTTTTGGAGAAAATGAGATTGACCAGCAGGCAAAATTTCAATTGTATGATTCTTTAAAATTGCCAATTTCAGTTGCTGGAGCTTTAATGCCAGACGCACATTCTGGTTACGGATTGCCAATTGGCGGCGTATTAGCAACAGACAACGCGGTTATTCCGTATGGAGTTGGAGTAGATATTGGGTGCCGAATGAGTTTATCAATATTTGATATTCCGGCATCTTATTTCAAAGGAAAAGAACATCAACTGCAGGCGATTTTGAAAGATAACACCAAATTCGGAATGAACGAAACGCACGCAAACAGAGTAGATCATGATGTTTTTTACAAAAGTGAATTTCAAGATATTCCGCTGTTAAAGAATCTTTTACCAAAAGCGTATAAGCAATTGGGAAGTTCAGGCGGAGGAAATCATTTTGTGGAATTTGGAATCGCTAAGATTGAAAATCCTGAAAATGAATGGAAGTTAGGAGCAGGCGAATACTTTGCTGTTCTTTCGCACAGCGGTTCAAGAGGTTTGGGTGCAAATATTGCCAAACATTACACGTATATGGCGACGAAACAATGTCCGTTGCCAAAAAATGTGCAACATCTGGCTTGGTTGGATTTGAATACGCATGACGGTCAGGAATATTGGTTGGCAATGAATTTGGCAGGAGAATATGCTAAAGCTTGTCACGATGATATTCACAGGAGAATTGCAAAAGCGATAGGAAAGCGAGTTGTAGTTACGATTGAAAATCATCACAATTTTGCCTGGAAAGAAATGGTTGATGGGAAGGAATGCATTGTGCACAGAAAAGGAGCAACTCCAGCGGCCGAAGGCCAGTTGGGAATTATTCCGGGATCTATGACTGCGCCGGGCTACATTGTAAAAGGAAAAGGAAATGCAGCAAGTTTAAATTCGGCATCGCATGGTGCAGGGCGCTTATTTTCGAGAGCTAAATGCAAAGCTACTTTTACGCAAAGCGAAATCAAAAAAGTATTAAAAGCCAATGATGTAACCTTGATTGGAGGAAATATTGATGAAGCTCCAATGGCGTACAAAGACATTACAAAAGTAATGGCAAACCAAACAGAACTCGTTGATATTCTTGGGACTTTTACTCCGAAGATTGTTAGAATGGATCGATAAAGAAATTTAAAAATGGAAAAGATAATTCAGATAACAGCGGGTCGCGGACCTGCAGAATGCACTTGGGTAGTTGCCCAAGTGCTTAAAAAAGTTTTGGATGAAGCGCGCGAGCAAGAACTGGAAACCGTTTTACTACAAAGAGAATCTGGTGAAGAAAACGGAACTGTAGAAACAGCTTCGATTGCTATAAAAGGAAAAAACGCAGCTCAATTTGTGAATTCCTGGGTTGGAACAATTCAGTGGATTGGGCAAAGTCAGTTTAGGAAAATGCACAAACGCAAAAACTGGTTTATTGGAATCTTTGAAATCGAACCTCAAAAGGGATTTTCAGTTTCAGAAAATGATATTCAATATCAGGCAATGCGAAGTTCCGGCGCTGGCGGTCAGCACGTAAATAAAGTGAGTTCTGCTGTAAGGGCAACTCATATTCCGACCGGAATTGCGGTGGTTTCTATGGACAGCCGTTCGCAGCATCAAAACAAAAAGCTGGCAACAGAAAGATTAATTAAAAAACTAGAAGACGAGACGCTCCAACAACTTAAAAATCATGTTGGCAAACAATGGGAAAATCAGCTGAATATTCAGCGTGGAAATCCTATTCGCGTTTTTTCCGGAACTGACTTTAAACGCAATAAAATCGAGAAAAGTTACAAAGGAACTCGTCAAAAATTAAAAAACGATTTACGAAATGAAAACAATTGATAAATACCTTTTTCAGGCTTTGGATAATTATCCGTATTGGCTTGAAGGAACTATAGAATCTTTAGATTATGCTTTTTCTTATAATGATAAAAACACAATGGTTTTATGTTTGTATGGAAGAATTCAGGCAGAGCAACTCTTGAATTATGAAGATGCAAAGTCTTATTTTCAGGAAGCTTTAGCGATTAATATTCATGCTCTTGAGGTTTATCCGTATTATTTGCAGGCTTTGATTTTGAATGAAGATTATGATGAAGCTCAAAAACTAATCGACTTTGCTTTGACTATTAAAGGAATAAATAAGACTGAAATTTTCATTAAGAAAGCCATATTGCTTGAAGTACAGCATAAATTTAAAGAAGCTTTAAAAGAAATAAAATCGGCCAAACTTCATTCTATTCAGCATGATTATGATTCGGGAATTACAGAAATTGAGAAAAGAATTAAAGGCAAAATTGATTTAGTTAAAGGCAAGAAAAAAAAGCCTGAGAAATCTAAAAAAGATTCAAAAAAGAAATCAAAGAAAAATTGATAAAAGTAAAATTAAGTTTCAGGTTTTTTTAGTTTCAGGTTTCAAAAACTTGAAACCTGAAACCTGAAACTTTTTTTATTTCCAATGCAATTCAAGAGCAAAGCAAGTTTTGTCGTCTTTTGTAATGCTGAAAGTAACTTCGGTTTGGTCTTCGTTTTCACTTTCGTGAATGATAACCTGATCGTTTAGAGAAAGTTCTTTTAAGAAATTCATTTCAAAACTTTTAATTTCTTGCTTCAGAATTCTTTTTGGCTCAACGTGGTCAAGACACCATTCTAAATATTTTACGTTATTAGCGTGATTTACAATGTCTAAATCCGATAAATAAACCGTTTTTTCGAAAACAGATTCTTTTTCCGGATTGATATTTATTTTAGAAAAGCCCTCTACAGTGGCTCTGTTTTCTGGGAAAAGCTCAAAATGTTCATATGGTAAAGCCAATGCTTCCGGACGACGGGCTTTGGTGTTAAAAACAGCCCAAAATGTTTCGCTTCCTACTATTTTTTCTCCATTCACATACATTTCCAACGCACGTACAGAGCGTGAATTTTCAAGGCTGTTGATCCATGTTTTTACCGTTACAACATCCTGCCATTTTGGTAAAGCGGTAATTTCTACACGCATTCTGCTCAAAACCCAAGCTTGGTCAAATTTCTGCATATCGGTAAAGCTGATTCCTCCAACTTCAGAATGTGCTGCTGCAGTTAATTGCAACAGGTTGCACAAATCGGTATATTTTAGGTAACCCGTTGGCGTGCATTGTGTGAAATTGATTTCCCAGTCTTTACTTAGAACTGAAGTGAAATTTGGAGATATTGGCATTTTGTGTATTCTTTTATTTTGATATTAAACGAATACAAAATTAATGAATTTTTAAACCAATATTCAATTGAAGCATTTTTGAATTTTTATAAAACGAAACAAATTCTGGTGAGGTATTAATATCTAGTTTTGATTCTAAATAGCATAAACCAACAAATGCAGACAATCTTTTAGCAAGTTGATAATCGGTATTAAACCCAATTATAAAATCATTTCCTGTTTGGTGTCCATAATTTCTATCCTGTGATTTAAAATTGATTTTGTCAGAACCGATACCAAAATAAGGCTCAATATTTAGCTTTTTGATTATTTTTATTTCATAAGAGATGTCACCATATACGCTGTTAAATCTGGCATTTTCTACATTACCAGCCCTCGTTATATCGGTTGTATTGTAATAAATATAGTCGTAGCCCGCACCAAGTTTAAAATCATAAATTCGTAAAAAACTAAAATTTACTCCAATCCCAAATTGTGGGTCATTGGCTTTTGCTAAAAAATTATCGCCAGAATTAAACGGAACTAAAGCATTTATTCTAATATCGTGATTAAATTTTACAGGTCTTTTATTTTCGGTTTCCTGACCGTACGAAAACTGAAGAAATAATAAAAATAATAAAACGTTGTATTTCATAATTAGTACGTTATAATATGGGTTACTTTATCAGAATTGATTGTAATAACCGCTTCGTGTTTTGCAGCAGTTTGAGAAGGATTTGAATAATCGACTATGGTGTAACTCAATTTTACATTTTGATTTTTAATAACATCAAAGTGTGTATTTAAGTATCGATTTTCTAGTCCATCAGCATTTAAATCTAAATGAATATCTGCTTGAAGACCTTCAATATGAGCTTCTGTTATTTCTTTATTTGTTGACGTTTTGTTTAAAATCAAGTCTAATTGGGTAATATCATTGTTTTCGTATAAAACAATTTTATTAAGGTCTAATTTATAATTACTGAAATTTTTCTTTAGAGCGTTTATATGCTTAGATTGAAATTCGTTATATTCGTCATTAATCGAAGTTATGATACTGATTCCATCACCTTTTGGAGCAGGAAAAATCAAAGTAAATTTCCCATCTGCATCTGTGTCGGTATAACTTATTAAATCACTGCCGACAAAAGTATCTCCAGAATAAGTTTGTATTTCTATTTTTTTATTAGAAAGAGGTTTGTTGTTTTTGTCAATTAACTGTCCTTGAACAACAATTCTTGTTTCGCCATCATATTGAATTGTGCAGGACGAACATATTAAAATACAGAAAAAGAGAAGTAAAGTTTTTTGCATTTAGTGAGAATTTTAAGATGATCTAAATATATAGAATACTTTTAAAAAATTCTCATTTTAATTTTAAATTAATGTAATCAATTATATTTTGTCGGTTTGTGCTGTAGTCAAACCATTTTGTGTTTTGGTTTCTTTTGAACCAGGTTAATTGACGTTTAGAAAAACGTCTTGTATTCTTTTTGATTTCTTCGATAGCAAAATCAAGTTTAAATTCTCCATCAAAATAACTGAATAATTCTCTGTACCCAACAGTTTGAAGCGCATTTAAGGCTTTGTTTGGATATAAAGCTTCTGCTTCTACAAGTAATCCTTCATTCATCATAATATCAACTCTTTGGTTGATTCTGCTGTAAATGATTTCTCTTTCGGCTTCTAAACCAATTAAAATAGGAGTGAAGTTTCTATTGTTTTTCTTTTGATTTAAAAAGGAAGAATACGGTTTTCCAGTTCCGATGCAGACTTCTACAAAGCGCATCATACGTTGTGGATTTTGTAAAGTCTGTGGATTTTCGATTGTTATTTTTTGAAAATAATCAGGATCTAATTGTTGCAATTGTTTCTGAAGATATTCGATTCCGAGTTTTTCGTAATTTGAATTTACTTCGGTTCTTATTGAAGATTCAATTTCGGGAAATTCGTCGAAACCTTTTAAAACAGCATCAACATATAATCCAGAACCGCCAATTAAGATGGCAAAATCATTGGTTTTGTATAATTCTTCGAGTTTTTGTAAAGCTTCTTTTTCGTAATCGCCAACGGTATAATTTTCGAAAATGGATTTATTTTGAATAAAATGATGCGTCGCAGATGCCAATTCTTCCTGATTGGGAACGGCGGTGCCAATGGTCATTTCTTTAAAAAACTGACGGCTGTCGCAGGAAATGATTTCGCAATTAAAATGTTGTGCCAAAGCAATGCTTAAAGCAGTTTTACCTATAGCTGTTGGTCCGACAATGGTGATTAGATACTTCATATTTTTTAGCCCAGATGGAAACGGAAACCCCGGAATTATAATTGTTCGTTTTTTTTGGTGTAAAAGAGCGACTCCCGACGCTTCGGGAGAAGCTGCTTTTATGCCTTAAAAAAACAACAATTGTAATGAGGAGTTGAAGTGTACAGCTGGATTGGCTTCATAAATTAATTATTTGGTAATACAGTTCCGCATTCGTAACAATATTTTGCATTGTCAAAATGTACCTGCGAATTGCATTTTTTGCAGGTCTTTTTTGTGCTTACGGAGTTGTTTCTTAAACTGCTTTTGGCAAATTCTGCGGTTACAATTCCGGTTGGCACGGCAATGATTCCGTAACCCATTATCATAACGAGAGAGGCTAAAAACTGACCTAGCGGGGTTGCTGGTGAAATATCTCCGTAACCGACTGTTGTTAAGGTTACGATAGACCAATAAATGCCGACAGGTATACTTGTAAAGCCGCTTTCTTTACCTTCGACTACGTACATCATCGCTCCGATAATTACGGCGCTAATCATGACAAAATATATGAAGACCAGAATTTTTTCTTTACTGGCTTCGAGTGCTTCTTTTAGCTGAAAGGATTGATGCGAAATTTGCGGAATATGCAGAATTTTGAATAATCGGAAAAAACGAAGCACTCGTACGATTGTAAGTACGCTTGTTGCCGGAAAAAATATCGAAAGATACATGGGTAATATTGCCAATAGATCGATAATTCCGTAGAAACTAAAGACATATTTAACAGGTTTTTGAATCGAAATGACACGCAGGACATATTCTAATGTAAAAAATACGGTGATAACCCACTCACAAATAAGTAATTGCTCATGATATTTGTGGTTTATGCCTTCGACTGTGTCGAGCATTACTAAAAGTACGCTTAACAAGATGAGCCCCAAAAGTACCAAATCGAACATACGGCCGAGAATGGTGTTGGTGCCGTAGAGAACGATTTTGATTTTTTCTCTAAATATCTCGTATTTTGATTTACTTTTTGTCATAACGCGAAGATACGTAAAGTTTTTAGTACTAAAAATGAAGAATTTTTAAGTTCTTGCTTTTACGCATGTAATTTTGAATGAGGTTTTTTGCATCGCGATTATGCTGCATCGGGATCAGGATATTTTTTAGGATTTCGATATTAGTGATCTGATAATTTAAATCGTAATACGCATAACCTTTATAAATTCCGTTTTCTATTAAAATGGCACTTCGCTCATTTACATTTCTGCCACGGTCTAATAAAATCATACTTTTATTTTCGAAGCTGTTTTCAGAGATAAATTCCTGTACGCGAGCATTGTATATTTCGGGCGTAACTTCGCCAATGCAAGCGCCGTCGCATTCTTTTATTTTATATTGAAAACATTCTTTTTTGGTAATGTACAATCCGGTTAGTTTTTGGCACAAATGATATTTAGACGTAAACCTAAAAAGCGCATTTTTTCCATCTTGTAAAGAAGCGTAGGAAGCAATTTCTTTTTTGCGTCCGTCTGCTTTTTCCAATTTTAAATTGATATAACCGTTTGAATCTTTTTCTGCATAAATCGCGTAAGGAAAAAATGTTTTTTTCTGCGAACGATTGTATCGCGGTCTGTTTATTTTTATTTCTTCGCTTTCTTTTAAAAGTGCAATTAGTTCGCTTCCGGTTTCATCATATTTAATGGTAAAAACTTCAGCCTGAATTCTTTTGCTTTTTGTGGTGATTCCGGTAAAATGCTGATTGACTCTTTTTTTGATGTTTTGGCTTTTGCCGATATAAATCAGATTTCCACCTTCATTATGAATATAATAAACGCCGGTTTTGGCAGGCATTTGAGAAACAAGATCTAAGAATTTTGGAGCGATTCCTTTTTCGACTTCGAGTTTTATAAAATCTTTTACGATTGTTTTTTCTAAGTCTTTCTCCAAAAGCATTTTAAATAACTTTACGGTTGCCATCGCGTCTCCGCTGGCGCGATGTCTGTCTGCCATCGGAATTCCGAGTGCGCGAACTAATTTTCCTAAACTATAAGAAGTTTGCTCTGGAATTAGTTTTTTGGCAAGTTCGACTGTACATAAGGTTCTTGCTTCGAAATCATAGCCTAAACGACGAAATTCGGTACGAAGAATTCTGTAATCAAAAGAGGCATTATGTGCTACAATAATGCAATCTGAAGTCATTTCGATGATGCGTTTTGCAACTTCAAAAAACTTGGGTGCAGATTGCAGCATAGCATTATTGATTCCGGTTAATTTCACCACAAAGGGCTGAATCGGAATTTCGGGATTGACCAAACTAATAAACTGGTCAACTACTTCATATCCATCAAATTTATAGATGGCGATTTCGGTAATTCCCTCTTCATTAAACTGTCCTCCAGTTGTTTCTATGTCTAATATTGCGTACAAATTATGCGTTCAGTGTCTATATGTAGAGACGCAAATTTTGCATCTTACGTTTGTTAATTAAATTAGCGCCCTCCAAAAATACTGCTTCCAATTCTAACCATTGTGCTTCCGCATTCAATTGCTAATTTATAATCTCCGGACATTCCCATCGATATGGTATCTAATTGGCAGTTTTCAGTTTGTAATTTTTGAATGGAATCAAATGTAGATTTTAGATTTGTAAATTCTTTTTTTATCTGGTTTTGATCGTCTGTAAAAGTCGCCATTCCCATCAATCCTAAGATACGAATATTTTTTAATTCTTTGAATTCTGGAGAAGTTAAAAGTTCGTTTAATTCTTTTTCGTCTAAACCAAATTTAGTTTCTTCTTCGGCAATATATATTTGAAGCAAACAATCTATAATTCTATTGTTTTTAATAGCTTGTTTGTCAATTTCCTGTAATAATTTGAAGCTGTCAACACCATGAATCAAACTCACAAATGGTGCCATAAATTTGACTTTATTTGTTTGCACATGTCCAATCATATGCCATTGAATGTCTTTTGGCATTTCTTCCCATTTCTCGGTCATTTCCTGAATTTTATTTTCTCCAAAAATGCGCTGACCTGCTTCGTACGCTTGCATCAAGTCTGAAACAGGTTTTGTTTTAGAAACAGCAACTAGGGTTACATTTTCTGGTAATGAAGCTTTTATGGTATTTAAATTTGATGCTATTGACATATTTTTTTCTTTTTATGAAAGAATAAATTGTTTCGAAATCTTCTCAGCCTTTTTACTTTCATTGTAATCATAAAAACCTTCACCAGATTTCACACCCAATTTTCCTGCGCGAACCATATTTACTAATAGTGGGCAAGGAGCATATTTCGGGTTTTTGAAACCGTCGTACATAACGTTTAAAATAGCAAGACAAACATCAAGTCCAATAAAATCAGCCAATTGAAGCGGTCCCATCGGGTGTCCCATTCCTAATTTCATTACCGTGTCAATTTCATAAACGCCGGCTACTTTATTGTATAACGTTTCGATTGCTTCGTTTAGCATTGGCATTAAAATTCTGTTTGCCACAAAACCTGGATAATCGTTTACTTCAACCGGAGTTTTACCTAATTTCTCGGATAATTCCATTACTATTTTGGTCACTTCATCGCTTGTGTTGTAACCACGAATGATTTCTACCAGTTTCATAATCGGCACTGGATTCATAAAATGCATTCCGATAACACGTTCAGGATGTGCAACAACGGCTCCAATTTGTGTAATTGAAATTGAAGAGGTATTGGTTGCTAAAATTGTATTGTGCGAACAAGCTTCGTTTAATTGTTTGAAAATATTCAATTTTAATTCTACATTTTCTGTAGCAGCTTCTACAACTAAATCAACTCCAACAACTCCGTCTTTAATATCAGTATAGGTAATAATATTGGTGATCGTTTTAGCAACATCTTCCTGTGTAATTGATCCTTTAGAAAGCATACGATCAAGATTTGCAGCAATAGTTGCCATTCCTTTATCTAATGATTTTTCAGAAACGTCGATTAATTTTACCGTGAAACCACTTTGCGCAAAAGTATGTGCAATTCCGTTACCCATTGTTCCTGCGCCAATTACTGCTATAGTTTTCATATTATATATTGGTATTATATTTATGATTTAGCCACGAATTCACCAATTTATTCGTGAATTCGTGGCTAATTTATTTTTAAAGATTTATTTATTTTTTGAAACAATCAATAATTTGATACGCTACTCTCAAGGCATCTGTAGCTTGTTCAAGCGTTACAACAGGAGTCGTATCGGTACTAATTGCGTTAGCAAAAGATTCTAATTCGTCTAAAATTGCGTTGTTTTGCTCAACATCAGGATTCGTAAAATAGATTTGTTTTTTTACACCTTCAGCATTTTGCAGGATCATATCAAAATCTCCAGGAACTTCTGGCGCGTCTTTCATACGAACTACTTCGCATCTTTTCTCTAAGAAATCAACTGAAATATAAGCATCTTTCTGAAAGAAACGGGATTTACGCATGTTTTTTAATGAAATTCTGCTTGCAGTTAAATTAGCAACACAGCCACTTTCAAATTCAATTCTTGCATTTGCAATATCTGGCGTGTCGCTGATAACAGAAACTCCACTGGCGTCAATATGTTTTACTTTCGACTTTACAACACTCAAAATAGCATCGATATCATGAATCATTAAATCTAAAACGACAGGCACATCTGTACCACGCGGATTAAATTCTGCCAAACGATGTGTTTCTATAAACATCGGATTTTCGATCATGTTTTTGGTTGCTATAAATGCAGGATTAAAACGCTCTACGTGACCAACCTGACCTTTTACATTGTATTCTTTTGCTAAAGCGATAATTTCTTCGGCTTCTTCTACAGTATTGGCAATTGGTTTTTCTATAAAGATATGTTTACCTGATTTTATCGCCACTTTTGCGCATTTGTAGTGCGAAAGTGTTGGCGTTACAATATCGATTACATCGACAGCGTGGATAAGTTTAGCAATTGTGCTGAAGTTTTTATAGCCAAATTCTTTTGAAATTCTTTCGGCATTTTCTTGATTTTCGTCGTAAAATCCAACTAATTCGTACTTGTCAGATTGTTGTAATAAGCGTAAATGTATTTTACCAAGATGACCAGCACCTAAAACTCCTACTTTTAACATGAGAAATGTATTTTAAACAAAAATAGAATTTATTTGTTGAAAGTGAAAATGAATGTCAGAAAGATTTTTGGATTTAATTAATAGGGATATTGACAAAGGCTATAAATAATTAAGATTATAATAAAATTAATTACTAATGTATATAAATATAACTTTTCGTTAGTTAGATCTTTTTTGTTATTTGTAACAATAGTACTTGAATAATTATCATGAATATTTATTCCAGCAAAAAAAGAAAAACTTTCTAAAGGTATAAATCTGCATACAGTACGTTTTAAGATGGCTGAAGAAGTTGGTATATCTCCATCTTCGTCAGTTACGTAACATCCAGTTAAGAACTTTCCTGGTGTTGATTTAAATACTAATTCAAAAATTACATAGTAGATAAATTTGATTATACAAAAGAATAATAGTGCACTAAATTTTTCACCTACAATTGATTTAAAAGAGGTAAATATTGTATTGATATTCTCATGTCTTTCTGCATATTCAATAAATTTATATGATACCACAAATATTAAAGTATTATCGATGAATAAATTTAAAAAACGTTTGTTATTTGATACATTTTTAAGATCGTCATCATTTTTTATTTTTTCATCTGCTAATATTTTGGATTCAAAAGCATTCAAATCTTTCGTAATGAACCTATAAGAAATATATATGTACAATAAAGCAAGTAAGATGTAAATAAAGGCGTAAATATTCAATTTGTTCTCTTTCAAATTAATAATAAGAGATAATATATAAATCATTGAATTTAAAAATACTAAAGAATAATTAAACTTTAATAATCTAGTTTCTTTATAATGTGAAAAGTAATAAATAATGGTTCCTGCTAAAAAAGTTAGAAAAAAAGATAAATTTAAAAGTGCCATTGAAATATAATCATTTTCTAAACGCCCATTTATTAAATGCGTTTTAACGTAAATCTCTAATCCGGCAAAACTATATGCCTGGATGTTAAAGATAATAAAACTCAAAAAATCGGTTACTTCACTAAAATCATAAAAAACAAAAAAATAGGATCTTATAATTCCCATTAAGGAAAAAAACAAAGACAAGCCAAGTATAATTTTCTTCATATATTATTAGTATTTATCTGAGTTAAATAAAAAACCAAAAATAGAAATTAAATGATTAAAAAGTACTTGATAATTCATAATTTGTTTTCTTATTTTTGCAAAAATAAAACCTTCCCATTTTGAAAGACACTGCCAAACATCAAGGACTTCGTAATCAATTAGTAAGCACTTTAGAACAGAAAGGGATTACCGATAGAGCTGTTTTGGAGGCGATAAAAAAAATTCCGAGACACCTTTTTCTGAATTCAAGTTTTGAAGATTATGCTTACCAAGATAAGGCATTTCCTATAGGAGCGGGGCAGACGATTTCGCAGCCTTATACAGTTGCATTTCAATCGCAGTTATTAGAGGTTCAAAAAGAACACAAAATCTTGGAAATTGGTACAGGTTCAGGTTATCAGACAGCCGTTTTGTGTATGCTTGGCGCTAAAGTGTTTAGTGTTGAAAGACAAAAGGAATTGTTTAAAACAACATCAGTTTTATTTCCAAAATTAAATATCAGACCCAAACATCTTTCGTTTGGAGATGGTTATAAAGGGTTGCCCAATTTTGCTCCTTTTGATAGTATTATAGTTACAGCAGGTGCACCATTTATTCCGCAGCCGTTAATGGCACAATTAAAAATAGGAGGCAGGCTTGTGATTCCGTTAGGAGAAGATGTCCAGATAATGACGTTGTTAATTCGTAAAAACGAAACTCAGTTTGAAAAACACGAGTTTGGAGAATTTAGATTTGTTCCTTTGTTAGAAGATAAAAATTAATAGAAAGCCCATTTAAAATGGGCTTTTATTTTGACACCAATTTAATGGCGCGACTTAAGTTTTCTTTTTCTAATCGAAGAATATAATTGGTAAAGATTGATTTGTCATTTTTGTTTTGGTATTCTTTTATGACAGTTGAATATTCATTCAAGGCATCATTATTTTTATTAAATGTTGTGTATATATAGTCATGCTGGAGTAATATCCAATTGAATATTAAATTTGCCATTTGTTTATTCCTATTCTCAAAAGGTTTTATTTCTAATAATTTAAGATAGGATTCTGAAGCTAAAATTATGGGATGTAAGCTGTTTTTATGAGTTTCAACCCAATTAAAAAATAAATTCATCTCGCGAATAATCAGTGGATCATTTTTATATTTTCCTGGATTTTCTGATGTAATTCCTTTTAAAATTAAGTTATGTAATGTGAGGAATTCTTTTTCATTTACACCTGTTTTTTTATTGATCAGGTTTTTTATATAAGCTACCGCTTCCTGAAAATTTATTGCTTCCAGATGTTCTTGCATGGTTCTATCAGAAATAGTCAATCCGTCGTTGATAACAGATTTAGTCTCTTCTAATGTGAAAGAATTTCCGGTTAGGCTAATACTTTGATGTATGAATTCTAATTCTAAAGTTTTAGAAACCTGACGTAATTCAAAATGATCAAAAGATTGTATTTGATTTTTTAATGTTTCGATTTCATCTAAAACAGATTGAAGTGAAGATAAAATTACTGAGTTTATTTTCTTTCTTCTATTTTGAATTTCCTGTTCTGCTAAAAGTAAAGCTTTCAAAGCAAATTCTTCATCGCCAATCTCATAAAGAATTTTTTCTTTAAGCCAGGCAATCATTAATGTTTCATAATCAATTTCTAAAAGCTGTGCCAGTTGAGTAATTTGATCTTTCGTTGGTTTTCTTGTGCCCGATTCAAATTTACTTATTAATGCCTGGTCAATATTAGAAAGCTGTGCTAGTTCGCGGGTTTTAAATCCTTTATTTTCACGAGCATTTCTTAAAAGATTTTTCATTTATGAAAATTTTAGTCTTGACAAAATTAGTCAATTAATCATATGTAAAAAAAGCAATAATAAAATTACTGCTTTCTTTGAAAATTCTATTTTGAAGGAAGAGAGCCGTCTTTTCTCATTTCTTTTACAACAGCCTGCATAATAGCATCAACGGTTTGACCAACATCTGTTACATATTCTGATTTTGTAGTTCCTGTCCAGATTAATTTATTTTCTTTTAATGAAAAAACATTTGTTTCCACCATGTATGAAGTTGTTTCCTGATAATATCCTGGATCATAGAAAGCTGGCGAATACATTCCGTACCAATTTCCAAATCCGTAACCATATATCCCAGTGTACATACCATCAAAACCTCCGTAATACATTCCTGTGTAACTTCCAGGAACATAATTGGTTTCTTTTTCTTTGCTTACTAAACGCATTGTAACAACGCCATCAAAGTTTTCATCTTGAAGAATTTTTAACTGTTGCTCTTTACTAAGATGCAAAGTTGTGCCATTCATGTATTGGTATGAAGTTTTGAAAATCGGACTGCTTGAAGCAATTCTGTTTTCTGCCGTTCTTCTCGAAGCTTCGTCTTTAACCAAAACTACCACTAGAACTTTTTTAAATTGTTCCTGAGCAACTGTTATTTTGGGATCTCTCCAGCTGCTTACAATAGAAGTATTACTGCCACAACCGATAAGAAGAAGAATGATTAAAACAAGTGTATATTTCTTCATAAATTTATACTTAAGATTAATACTACAGTAAATTTAAGTATAAAATATTAGAAAACAATTATTTAGCTCAAAAACGCTTTTTAATTATAAGCTTTTTTGATTCTGTCTAAATCGCGTTTTGTATCCTGTTCTTTTAGAGATTCGCGTTTATCATAGTTTTTCTTACCCTTACAAAGTCCAATCTGAAGTTTAGCAAGTCCTTTTTCATTAGTAAATAATTTAAGCGGAACAATAGTAAGTCCTTTTGCCTGAACATTTTTATGAAGCGTTTTTAATTCCTTTTTATTCAAAAGTAGTTTACGTTCGCTTCTAGATTTATGATTGAATTGATTTCCAAAAGAATACTCTTCAATATAAGTGTTGATTGCAAAAAGTTCTAAGTTGCTAAATTCACAAAAGCTTTCTGTAATATTCGCTTTTCCTAATCGTATAGATTTGATTTCGGTTCCCGATAAAACAATTCCGGCAGTATAAGTATCGATTATTTCGTAATCGAAGCGTGCTCTTTTATTAAGTATATTGACTGATTTTAACATAGTGCAAATGTAAGACAAAATTGAAAAACTTTATTACTGCTAAAGATAATTAAAGTTTTTTTTTAATCTATGATTTTCATCATTCTTGATAGAAAAGCTTACTCATAAGTTTGTTGAATAATTTAAAACAAACTCAAAATGAAAAAAATTGTAACATTAGTTAGTTTAGTATTAATCGGATTAGCTGCAAAAGCTCAAGATGCAAGCCAGGGTTTAAAAGGCGCTTGGTTTGTAACCTCTCAATTTGGTTATCAACAGACTAAAACGGCAGATGTAAAAAATACAAGTTTATCTGTACTTCCAATTGTTGGGACATTTGTAACGCCTTCTGTTGCAGTTGGAGCTGCAGTAGGATATATTAATATTAAAGCTGATTCTAATGATGGAACTGCAGCAAAAACAGATTTAATTGTAATTGAGCCTTTGGCTAGAAAATATTGGAATGTTGCCGGTTCTCTTTATTTCTTTGGCCAATTAGCATTGCCTGTAATTACTGGAAAAGAAAAAGAAAGCGAATTAAAAGTAAATCAGGTTGGATTATCACTTTCTGGTGGATTTGATTATTTTGTAACCAAAAATTTTTCTGTTGAGTTTTCTTATGACTTAGCCAATTTTACTTCTACAACTCTTGATCCTAAAGATGGAGAAAAAACAACAGTTACAAACTTCGGACTTGCTCATGCTGCAAATGTTGATGGATATTACAATACAGCGCTTGGAGGAAGTAATCCAAACTTAACGTCTCCACTTTCTGTTGGGTTTAAATTCTTATTCTAATTCATAGAAAGATTAGGAAATGATTTTACTAATTTTGTAAAAAAGAAAGACCGTACTTTTAAGTACGGTCTTTTAATATTATTTAAATTTTATAAAATGGAAAATCAATCAAAAGATCCTCTTCACGGTATTACACTTCAAAAAATAGTTGAATCATTAGTAGACTATTATGGCTTTGATACTTTAGGAGAATTAATTCCTGTAAAATGTTTTTTATCAAATCCGAGCGTAAAATCAAGTCTCACATTTCTAAGAAAAACCGATTGGGCTCGTAAAAAAGTCGAAGATCTTTATATAAAATCGCTTCCTAAATTTTTTAAACTATAATTTATACGAAATCATTACGCCTCCACGGTACGGAAGCCATTCACCGCTTTTGTTCCAATTTTGTGCCTTATCATAACGACCAGGAGTTCCGTCATTATATTTACCATGATAAAAACCTTGATGCCAGCCACCGCCAGCAAAAATATCTAATACAAACTTATCGTTGAGTTTTATATTGTATCCAACACTAACTCCCAAACGATAACCATAACCGTGTTCATACCTATTCGAATCGAAATAATTCCATTTTTGTAGTTTATAAATATCTGGTCCAGCATTACCACCAACATAAAAACCATTATATTTTTCTTTAAAATGATAACGTAATTCAGCCGTAAAAGTGTAAAATTCCATTGGGCTATGACCATTAAAAGACTTCCAGAAAGAGGCCATAGCATCTAAATTTACAGTAGTTTTTTCTCCAATACTAGTTTCTATACCAATATTTGGAATGGCAACTAACGCTGTAGCAGCATTAAATTTTATAAAAGTTTGACTTTGTAATTGAATTGTAAATAAAAGAACAATTAGTGGCAAAAATTTTCTCATAATAATTATTTGTTTTTAGGAAATAATAAGGTTTGGATTCCTTATTTTGCGTGCAAATATAACGCAATAGAATAGTTTCTAGTGCATCACAATAAGGTTTTAATGTGAATTATTTCTTTTTAAAACAAACGAAAAGTTATTTTTCTAATAATGAGTATATTACCTTATCGCGAAATTGACCATCCCAAAAATCAGATTCTTTAAAATGAGCTTCTTTTACAAAACTGCACTTTTGTAATACCTTTTCAGAAGCGATATTCTCAGGGTCAATAACTGCTTCAATAGAATGTAGTTTTAAATCTTGAAAACCGTATCGTATTAATCGCATCACGGCTTCAGAAATAATTCCTTTTCCATGAAATTTGGGTAATAACATATAACCAATTTCTGCACGATAATTTTCAGGCTGTAATCTGTAGTATCCAATAATTCCTAATAGTTTTGGATTATCTTTTAAAGTAATTGCCCAATTAATTCCTGTATTGTCATTTACTTTATCATCAATCATAGTAATGTGAGCCAAAGCTTCGTCGTTGTTTTTTACCAACGGACGCGGAATGTACTTCATGGTTTCAGGATTCGAACGCAAGTCGAAAATTTCATTGACATCATCATTAGTTATTCTTCTTAAAAGCAGGCGTTCTGTCTCTATAACTGGAAAAGGACTAAAGTTAAATTCTAACATCTCTATGAATTATAATATTTTAATACTAAATTTTGAATTGAAATCTGCATTAGCATCCAAAACAATAATTCCTTCTTTCTCAAATAAATCTCCCGAATTACTATCGGTATCAGAATAGCCAAACCAAGGTTCTATACAAATAAAAGGCGCTTTTTCTTTGGTCCAGATTCCTAAACTCGGAAAATCTTCAAAATCTACTTTAATATATGGTTTAGAATTTTCTAAAATCGTAAGCGAATTTGATTCTAAAGCCTTAAAAATTAAAGCATCATTTTTAAATAATTCATAATTTAAAGGAACTTCATTGTTATTTGTTTCCAAAACTTTAGTTTTATTAGAAATCAAATCATTCTCTAAAAGATAATAGGTAAGAGTTTCTTGTTTTTCAAATTTAAAAGCATAATTTTCAAAATTTTCTGGTAAAGCAATCGCTGGATGCGCTCCAATAGAAAAAGGTATTTTATTTTCACTTTTATTAATAACTTTATATTCTATATCCAAAGTATACTCATGCAATGTATAAATAAGCTGTAATTCAAACTCAAAAGGATATTTTGATAGTGTTTCTGTAGAAGATTGTAAAGAAAAAACAGCGCTGTTTTCGGTTTTTTCAATTAGAATGAATTCCATGTCGCGAGCAAAACCATGTCGCGGTAATTGATATTCTTTTCCTTCAATTGTATAAGTATTGTTTTTTAAAGTGCCTACTATAGGAAAAAGAATAGGAGAATGCTTACCCCAAAAATCAGGGTTTCCCTCCCAGATATATTCTTTATTTTGATTGTCTTTTAATGAAAACAATTCTGCCCCCAAATGTTTTATTGAAGCAGTTAGTGTTGAATTTGAGATTGTTGTATTCAAAGTGGTAAGATTGAAATGAATAAATTTTATATTGATGTAAATGTATTTTATAAATTTTATTTTTTTAGGAAAAAAGCTTAATTTATTTTTTTGATAAAATTTTGCTAAAATTCAATTTATCTTTCCAGTTTTCTCTTTCGATAGCTTTTTTTTTCATTAATTTGCTACATAAACAGCTAAAAAATATGAAAAAGCATTCCTTAAAAGTCACTTTGACCATGGCTTTATTTGTTGGGATTTCTTCTGTTTGGGCGCAGCAAACGCCTGCATCTACAACAGCAAATCCAGTAAATAATTATAATTATCACGATGCATTTGCACCAAATTTTTATACTAAAAACGGAACATCTACGCGTACAGCAAGCGGTCAGCCGGGAGTAGAGTACTGGCAGAACAGAGCTGATTATCAATTAACGGCGAAGCTTAACGGAACTACAAATGAAATTGTAGGAACAGACGAAATTACCTATACAAATAATAGCCCTGATAAATTATCATTTTTATGGTTGTATTTAGATCAGAATTTATTCAAAGAAGATTCAAGAGGAAATGCCGTTGTACCATTAACAGGAAGTCGTAACGGTGCTCAAGGTCAGGTTTTTGATGGTGGAAATAAGATAAAATCAGTAAAAGTAATTTCTACAGGAAAAAATAAAACCGAAACTGCTGTAAAATATATCATTACCGATACTAGAATGCAGATTTTCCTTCCGCAGGAATTAGCCGCAAAAGGAGCTTCTGTAAAAATTAAAATTGAATTTTCGTTTATTGCTCCTTTTGAAGGATCTGACAGAATGGGAGTTTTAGAAACTAAAAACGGAAAAATTTTCACCATAGCACAATGGTACCCGCGTATGTGTGTGTATGATGATGTAAGAGGTTGGAATACTGCTCCTTATTTGGGCGCTTCTGAGTTTTACTTAGAATACGGAAATTTTGACGTAAAAATTACAGTTCCTGCAAATCATTATGTTGTAGGATCTGGAGAACTTTTAAATGGTGCCGAAGTATATTCTGCAGAGCAATTTAAAAGATGCAAAGATGCAGCACAAAGTGATAAAACGGTAATTATTCGTTCTGCTGATGAAGTAGCTGGTGCTGCAAAAACTAATGCTTCGGGAGAGAAAACGTGGCATTACCAAATAAAAAATGCTCGTGATTTTTCTTGGGCATCTTCTCCAGCTTTTATTTTAGATGGAGCAAAAATAAACTTACCAAGCGGTAAAAAATCATTTGCATTATCTGCATATCCTGTAGAAAGTAACGGAAATGATGCTTGGGGACGTTCTACAGAATATGTAAAAAGTTCGATAGAAAATTACTCAAAAAGATGGTTTGAATATCCTTATCCAGCAGCAACAAACGTAGCAGGAAACGAAGGCGGAATGGAATATCCTGGAATTGTTTTCTGCGGATGGAAATCTAAAGGAGACGATTTATGGGGAGTTACAGACCACGAATTTGGACACATTTGGTTCCCAATGATTGTGGGGTCAAACGAACGCTATTTTGCATGGATGGATGAAGGTTTTAATACATTTATCAATTCTGTAAGTTCTTTTGATTTTAATAACGGAGAATACAAACAAAAACCGGCAGATTTACACGAAGAATCAGAAGATTTTACAAGTCCTGAATTAGAGCCTATTTTAAGTTCTCCAGATAATATGAAAGAGGCAAATATTGGAACTTTATGTTATTCTAAGCCAAGTGCTGGATTAGTAATCCTGAGAGAACAAATTTTAGGACAAGAACGTTTTGATAAAGCATTACGCACTTATGTAGAGCGTTGGGCATACAAACACCCAACTCCAGACGATTTCTTTAGAACAATAGAAAATGTTGCAGGAGAAGATTTAAGCTGGTTCTGGAGAAGTTGGTTTATAAACAACTGGCGTTTTGATCAAGGTATCAATAGTATTAAATATGTAAAAAATGACCCGGCAAAAGGAGTAATAATTACAGTTGAAAATTTCGATAAAATGCCAATGCCAATTGTTTTGGATGTAAAAACAAAAAGCGGAAAAGTAACAAGAGTAAAATTACCAGTAGAAATTTGGCAGCGTAACAACGTTTGGTCATTCAAACATAATTCTACAGAAGAAATTGAAAGCATAACATTAGATCCAGATCACGTTTTCCCGGATAATAACGAAAAAAACAATGTGTGGACTTCGGGAAACGGTAAAGTAGAAAAAGATGTTGTTTTAGATGCTTATTTAGGAAATTACAGTACGAAATTAGCTCCTATAACAATTGACATTACAGAAAAAGCAAGCACTTTGAATGTTGAAATTACAGATTATCCAAAGTTTTCGGTTAAACCTGTAGAAAACGAAAAAGACACATTCGAATCTAAAAGCGCTGGATTAAAATTTAAATTTAATGAAGCGAAAACAAGTTTTGATATGATTGTTATAGGAAATGGTCAGACAATACCGTTTACTAAAAAATAGTTTTATAATCATAAAGTTCTTAAAACCCGATAGTCTAAACTATCGGGTTTTCTTTTATAACTACATTTTTAAAGTTCCATATCTTAGGTTTTAAATTTAAAAAGCTCAGAACCTTAGCAACTTATAATCTTAGTGTCTTCAAAAAAACAACAAAACATTAAAAAAATGTTAGAAAATATATTTTTTGTTTTAAAAAATAAAAAATAGTGTACATTTGCAGCGATGAATAAAATAAGTTTACATATAACTTCTTTGTCACGGACAAACTCACCGATTACCTCTCCCGAGGTACGGATGCTATCTCTATAGTATTCACTGAGTTTTTCGCCCGTATATTTATTCATATCCATTTTTCATTTTGAAATCATATAATTTGTCCATTGGACAAACATATCCTAAAAGTATTTATTTTTTTGTAAATTTTCTTGATCAATCTTTTGATTTTGAGAATGTTACTTCTATTTTGTCTATTTTTATTGGATTGATTTCAGGATTTCAAGCTAAACAACAAGTTTTAATTTTTAACTCTAACTTCAATTATTGAAATGAAGATATCTATTGTTGTAACTCAAGAAGAACACTTCAAATTCGCACAGGAAATTTGCGATACGATAGAATCGTCTGCCTTGTTAAGAGGTACGGGGATTGCTAAGAGAACTCCTGAGTACATTCAGAAAAAAATGGCAAACGGTGATGCAATGATTGCACTGGCTGATGGAAAGTTTGCAGGTTTTTGCTACATAGAAAGCTGGCAACATGGAAAATTCGTGGCACATTCAGGATTGATTGTACACCCGGATTACAGAAGTTTAGGTTTGGCCAAAAAGATAAAATCAAAAGTTTTTGATTATTCTTTAGAAAGATTTCCAGATGCTAAAATTTTCGGAATTACTACTGGTTTGGCAGTTATGAAAATCAATTCTGAGTTAGGGTACAAACCAGTTCCTTTCTCAGAGTTAACAACCGATCCGAGTTTTTGGGCGGGCTGTAAAACCTGTACCAATTTTCAAATCCTGCAAAGCAAAGAAAACAAAATGTGCCTTTGTACCGGAATGTTATACGACCCAAAAGAAAAACAAAAAAATCCGCCAAGACATCCTTTTAACGAAGCTGTTTTAAAAAGGCTGAAAAAAATTAAACAAGCTTTATTTTTAAATAAAATAATGGCATTATTTTTTTAATAAAATAAAATAGAAAAAATCTCAACTGCTGCATACGAAAGTATTAGCCTAAATTATAAAAAATGAAAAAAGTAGTATTAGCTTATAGCGGAGGATTAGATACCTCGTATTGTTTGAAATATTTAAAAAATGAAAAAGGATACGAAGTTCACACTGTACTTGTAGATACAGGAGGATTTTCTGCTGAAGAATTAACAGCTATTGAATCAAGAGCTTACGAATTAGGAAGCGCACAACACGCGAACCTAACCATCGTAGACAAATATTATGATAAAGCAATAAAATATTTGATTTTCGGAAACGTATTAAAAAACAATACTTATCCATTATCTGTAAGTGCAGAGCGTGTTTTTCAAGCAATTGAAGCTATAAAATACGCTAAAAAAGTGGGAGCAAGCGCAATCGCACACGGAAGTACAGGTGCAGGAAACGACCAGATTCGTTTTGATTTGATTTTCCAGACTATTGCTCCGGAAATCGAAATTATTACGCCAATTAGAGATTTAAAATTATCTAGACAAGAAGAAGTAGATTATCTGGCTCAAAACGGAGTACACTATTCTTGGGAAAAAGCACAATATTCTATCAATAAAGGACTTTGGGGAACAAGCGTTGGAGGAAAAGAAACTTTGACTTCTTCAAAACCATTGCCAAGTGAAGCTTATCCTTCTCAATTGCAAAAAGAGGGTGAAGAAAAAGTAACGCTTCATTTTGAACAAGGAGAATTAGTTGGTCTTAACGGAAAAACAGATAAACCTTCAAATAATATTGTTGAATTAGAAAAATTAGCAAACGCTTACGCAATCGGAAGAGATATTCACGTAGGTGATACGATTATCGGTATTAAAGGTAGAGTTGGTTTTGAAGCCGCAGCACCTTTAATTATCATCAAAGCGCACCATTTATTAGAGAAACATACTCTTGGAAAATGGCAGCAATATTGGAAAGAACAACTAGGAAACTGGTACGGAATGTTATTTCACGAAGGTCAATTCCTTGATCCAGTTATGAGAAACATCGAAACTTTCTTGCAAGACACTCAAAAAACAGTAAACGGAACTGTAACAGTTTCTTTAAAACCATATCATTTCTCACTTGACGGAATCGAATCTGAAAATGATTTAATGAACACAGGTTTTGGTCAGTACGGCGAAATGAATAATGCCTGGACATCAGACGATGCAAAAGGATTTATTAAGATTTTAGGAAATGCTCAAAACATCTTTTCATCTGTAAATAAATTAGATCATGATTAATGTCGGAATTATTGGTGGTTCGGGCTACACGGCCGGAGAACTCATCAGAATTTTAATGTATCACCCAAAAGTAAACATCGATTTTGTTTACAGTACCACAAATGCCGGAAAACCACTTTCTGTGGCGCACCACGATTTGATGGGCGATATCGAAATGAACTTTACTGATGAAATTAATCCAAATGTAAATGTGGTTTTCTTGTGTTTAGGTCACGGAAAATCGATTTCATTTTTGAAAGAAAATCAATTCGCAGGTCATACCAAAATCATTGATTTAGGAAATGATTTCAGATTGAATAAAGATGCTCATTTTGAAGAGAAAGATTTTGTTTACGGTTTACCTGAAATCAACAAGACAGAAATTAAAAAAGCAGATTATATTGCCAATCCAGGTTGTTTTGCAACTGCTATTCAATTGGCATTATTGCCTTTAGCAAAAAATAATCTGTTGAATAATGATGTTCATATTAATGCGACAACGGGTTCGACAGGAGCAGGAGTAAGTCTTTCAGAAACATCTCATTTCAGCTGGAGAAATAATAATTTTTCGCATTATAAAGCTTTTGAACACCAGCATTTAGGTGAAATTGGAGAAAGTTTGGTACAGCTTCAGGATGATTTTGACAGTGAATTGTTATTTATTCCAAATAGAGGAGATTTTCCAAGAGGAATTTTCGCGACGCTGTATACTTTATGTGATGATAGTTTGGAGCAATTAGTTGCAAAATATGAAGAGTTCTACAAAAATGAACCTTTTGTAACGGTTACAACTACAAACATTAATATGAAACAAGTAGTTCAGACGAATAAATGTATCATTAGTTTATTGAAAAAAGGAAACCGGGTTTTAATAACATCAATTATCGATAACTTAACCAAAGGTGCTTCAGGACAAGCGATTCAAAACATGAATTTAATGTTCGGATTAGAAGAAACCACAGGTTTACATTTGAAACCAAGCGGATTTTAGAAAAAATTTGTTTCATGTTTTAAGTTTCAAGTTCTGTACGTAACTTGAAACATGAAACCTGAAACTTTAAACAAAAAAACAAATGAACTTATTTAACGTTTACCCATTATACGACATCACTCCAGTAAAAGCTGTTGATTGCACAATTACAGATGACAAAGGAGTAGAATATTTAGATTTATACAGCGGTCACGGTGTAATTTCTATCGGACATACACAACCTGATTATGTTGCCAAATTGAAAAATCAATTGGATCATTTAGGATTTTATTCGAATGCAATTCAGAATCCTTTGCAGGTTGAATTGGCACAGAAATTAGGAAAACTTTCAGGATTAGAAGATTATGAATTGTTTTTATGCAGTTCTGGAGCTGAAGCAAATGAAAATGCTTTAAAATTAGCTTCTTTCCATAACGGAAAATCAAGAGTGGTAGCTTTTCATAATTCTTTTCACGGAAGAACTTCTGCAGCCGTAGCCGTTACTGATAACAAAAAAATTGTTGCGCCGATAAATGCACAGCAAGAAGTTACTTTTCTTCCTCTAAATCAAATCGAATTAGTTGAGGCTGAATTGGCAAAAGGCGATGTTACAGCTGTAATTATCGAAGGAATTCAAGGAGTTGGAGGTTTAGACCAAGGAACAACAGAATTTTTTCAGGCTTTAGAAAAAGCATGTAAAAAACACGATGTAGTTTTAATTTTAGACGAAGTACAGTCAGGATACGGAAGAAGCGGGAAATTCTTCGCTTTCCAACATCACGGAATCAACGCTGATATTATTTCAGTAGCGAAAGGAATGGGGAACGGTTTTCCTGTTGGAGCAATCTTAATTTCGCCAAAATTTGAAGCAAGTTTCGGATTATTAGGAACTACTTTCGGCGGAAGCCATTTATCTTGCGCAGCTTCAATCGCAGTTTTGGATGTAATTGAAAAACTAGATTTGCAGAAAAATGTAAATGAAGTTTACGAATATTTCTTAGAAAAAATCAAAGAAGTTCAAGGTATCAAACAAGTAAAAGGAAAAGGATTAATGCTTGGAGTGGAATTTGATTTTGATGTTGCAGCTTTAAGAAAGAAATTAATTATCGAAAAACACATTTTTACAGGAAGCGCCAACAACAAAAATCTATTGAGAATTTTACCGCCGCTAACAGTGAAAAAAACTGATATTGATACATTTATTGTAGCCTTAAAAGAAAGTTTAGAAGAATTAAAAAACTAATTCTTAGCGCTAAACCTGACGGGTTTTTAAAACCCGTCAGGTTTATAAAATAATGTTTCAATAAAAAAGAAACAACCAAAAAACAAACCAACTATAAAATTATGAACCACCAATTATCAATTGAAAAGCGAAATTTGGTTTTACTCTCGATGGCAAAGCTTGTCGAGCAGGAAAGAAACCAAATCATTCTTACCAATCAAGCTGATTTACTGGCTTATGACGGCTCAGATCTTGCCATGGAAGAGCGCCTAAAAGTAGATGATAAAAAAGTTGACGAAATGATTTTATCGTTGAACCAATTGGCTTCGCAAGAAGATCCTGTTGGAGTAGAAAGGTTTCATTTTGTGCATGATAACGGAATCAAAGTCACAAACAAAACTGCAGCTTTTGGAACAATCTTAATTATATATGAATCTCGTCCCGACGTAACTATCGAAGCGGGCGGAATCGCTTTTAAATCTGGAAATAAAATTTTATTAAAAGGAGGAAAAGAAGCTTTAAAATCCAACTTAAAGATTGTAAGTCTTTGGCACAAAGCTTTAGAAGAGAATAATGTTTCAAAAGATTGGGTTGAATATTTAAACTTCAATAGAACAGAAACTCAGGCTTTTTTAGAAAAACCAACACAAAAAGTAGATTTAATTGTACCACGTGGAGGTGAAAAATTAATTGAGTTTGTAAAAGCGCACGCTACTTGCCCCGTAATTGTAAGCGGACGCGGAAATAACTTCGTTTACGTTCATAAAGAAGCAGATACGGATATTGCATTAAAAGTAATTATCAACGCAAAAGCTTCTAAAATTTCGGCTTGTAATGCATTGGATAAAGTTTTAATCGATTCCAGACTTCCTAATTTTGAAGGTTTTGTAGCTCTTTTAAATGAAGCTTTAGTAGAATCAAATGTAGAAATTATAGTTGACGAAACATTAGCGTCTTTCCAAAATACAAGTGTTCTAAAAGATGAAAATATCTGGTACGAAGAGTTCTTAGATTATAAAATTGTGATCGGAACAATAGATTCGGAAGAGCATGCTATCGAAAAAATAAACAAATATTGCGGCGGACATTCGGCCTCAATTATTACAAGAAATAAGACTGTTGCACAAGAATTTATGGATAACGTAGATGCTTCAGCAGTATATCAAAACGCATCAACACGTTTCACAGACGGCGGACAGTTTGGTCTTGGCGGCGAATTAGCCATAAGTACAGATAAACTCCACCAAAGAGGCCCAATTGGTTTACAGCATTTGGTTACAAACAAATGGTACGTTTACGGAGAAGGACAAATACGTTAATTGAGATAATTAGTCAATTAGAAAATTCTAAAAAAGACTTAGAATCTCAGCATCTTAGAACCTTAGTAGCTTAGAAAAAGAAATGGCAAAAAAAAGGATTTTATTAAAAATAGGAAGCAACACGCTGACAAAAGAAACCAATCATATTTCCCGGGGAAAGATTGAAGATCTTGGAATACAGATTGCGGCTTTAAACGACGAATATGAGTTTATTATCGTAAGTTCTGGAGCAATTGCAGCCGCAAAACAATTTGTAAAACTGGATAATCAGGATAAAGATGTTTTTGTAAAGCAGGCTTTGGCTTCGATCGGACAGCCTCATTTAATGCGGATTTACAACGAAAATTTTAAAGATTTAGGATTAAATACTTCGCAGTGTTTACTTTCTTATTCTGATTTCGAAAAAGAACAGACCAAAAAGAACATTGTAAATACCATTAATGTATTGGTTAAAAACAATTACATTCCGATCATTAATGAAAATGATACTGTCGCAACAGATGAAATTCGATTCGGAGATAATGATAAGTTGGCAGCGCTAACGGCAGTTTTATTAAATGTTGATATTCTGATAATTGCAACCAATACAAACGGAATTTATACGAAAGAATCGATTCATGATGAAAATCCAAAAACGATTCAATTAGTAGAAGATTTAAAATCATTGGAAAAAGAAATTGGAGAATCAAAATCATCTCACGGAACAGGCGGAATGCAGTCGAAAATCGAAGCGGCAGGAATTGCGAAAGCAGCAAATATAGAAACCTGGATTGTTAACGGATTAAATGATAATTTTATTTTGAAAGCATTAAAGAACGAAATTCCATTTACAAAAATAATATAATGAGTCAATTAGAAAATTAGATAGTGTCACAATTATCTAATTATGAATTACCACATTATCTAATTAATTAAAACAAATGAACTACATCTCAATAAAAGAAATCAACTCATTATCAAAATGGGTAAATCAAGCGATTAAAATAAAAAAAAATCCGCTTAAAAATCAAAGTTTAGGAAGGAATAAAACCTTAGGGATGTTATTCTTCAACCCAAGTTTAAGAACGCGTTTGAGTACTCAGAAAGCGGCTTTAAATTTAGGAATGAACGTTATGGTAATGAACTTTACTAACGAAGGCTGGACTTTAGAATTTGAAGACGGAGCTGTAATGAATTCTGGCGCTTCAGAACATATTAAAGAAGCGGCAGAAGTAGTTTCTCAATACTGTGATATCATCGCAATTCGTGCTTTTGCAGGATTAGAAGATAAAGAAAAAGATTATCAGGAAACTGTGATTTCAGGATTTTTGAAATACGCGACAGTGCCAATCGTAAATATGGAAAGTGCTGTACGTCACCCGCTTCAATCTTTGGCGGATGCTATTACAATGGAAGAATTCAAACCTAGACACAAAAACAAACCAAAAGTAGTTTTGTCTTGGGCGCCGCATCCAAAAGCATTGCCACAAGCAGTTGCAAATTCATTCGTAGAAATGATGCAATTGCAAAAAGATATGGATTTTGTAATCACACATCCAGAAGGTTACGAATTGAGTCCAGAAATCACGCAAGACTGTAAAATCGAATACGATCAAAATAAAGCTTTCGAAAATGCTGATTTTGTTTACGTTAAAAACTGGAGTAATTTCAACGATTATGGAAAAGTAACCAACTCAGATCCAAATTGGACAGTTACAGCCGAAAAAATGGCTTTAACGAATAACGGAAAATTCATGCACTGTCTTCCGGTTCGTCGTAACGTAATCGTAAGCGACGAAGTTTTGGACGGAGAAAACTCAATTGTAATTGAGCAGGCAAATAACAGAACGTATTCTGCACAATTAGTTTTACAGAAGATTTTGAAAAAATTGTAAATTAAGGTTCAAAGCTACAAAGGCTCAAAGGCACAAAGGTTTTATAACCTTGAAAAAACCTTTGTGCCTTTGCACCTATGAGCCTCTGAACCTTAAAAGAAATGAACGTTTCAGTAATAAAAATTGGTGGAAACATCATCGATAATCCGGCAGAATTAGAACAGTTTTTAACTGATTTTTCTAAAATTGAAGGGCATAAAGTATTAGTTCACGGAGGTGGAAAATCGGCTACGAAAATGGCGCAGAGTATTGGTTTGGTTCCGCAAATGATTGACGGACGCCGAATTACAGATGCTCCAATGCTTGATGTTGTCGTGATGATTTACGCCGGACAGATTAACAAACATATTGTAGCGCAATTGCAGGCAAAAGACAACAATGCAATTGGTTTTTCTGGTGCTGACGGAAATTTAATTCAGTCAACTAAAAGAAATCACCCAACAATTGATTACGGATTTGTAGGCGATGTAAAACAAGTTAATACCAAATTACTGGCAACTTTATTAGAAACTGGAATTCTTCCTGTTTTCTGCGCGATTACACACGACAAAAATGGACAATTACTAAATACAAATGCCGATACCATTGCAAGTGAGTTATCAATTGCTTTATCAGAAGTTTTTGATGTAACGCTGATATATTGCTTTGAAAAACAAGGCGTTTTGATGGATTCAGAAGATGATTCGTCTGTAATTACTGAAATCAACGAGACATTATACAATAAACTAAAAGAAGAAAAAGTAATCCATTCCGGAATGATTCCAAAGTTGGATAATTGCTTTAATAGTTTAGCAAGAGGTGTGCAGAAAATCAAAATTGGGCATCACAAAATGCTTCAAAATTCTGATGTTCCGCATACAACGATTACGTTATAAAACATGTTGTCACGAATTACACAAATTGACACTAATTTCTCTGTTAAAAGAGAAAATAATTTTAGTTACGCATTAAAAAAAATATTTTGATTTTAAATCTGTAACAAAAAAACAATTTGTGGAAATCCGTGTAATTCGTGGCAAAAAAATAGAGTGCGCAAGGTATTTTAAATAAATTTGCGCAAGTAAAAATGGTCAAGAAAAGCATTTCAAAAACGTTGTTGCTTTGTCCCTTTGAGCCTTTGAACCTTATCAAAATGAAAAATATAGATACGCTTACCAAAGAAGCCATCGCTTTATTAAGAAACCTGATTGAAACCCCTTCATTTTCAAGTGAAGAAGACCAAACAGCACTATTAATAGAAAATTGGTTCAATCAAAATCAAATTCCATTTAAAAGAGAAAACAATAATGTGTGGGCTTTCAACAAATATTTTGACGAAAACAAACCAACACTTTTACTAAATTCTCACCACGATACCGTAAAACCAAATCAAGCTTACACTAACGATCCGTTTAAAGCAATCGAAAAAGACGGTAAACTTTTCGGATTAGGAAGCAATGATGCCGGAGGATGTTTAGTTTCTTTATTAGCAACTTTTGTTCATTTCTACGAAAATCAAAATCTTTCTCATAATATTGTTATTGTAGCTTCCGCAGAAGAAGAAAGCAGTGGTAAAAATGGTCTAAACAGCGTTTTACAACATTTACCAGAATTAGATTGCGCGATTGTAGGCGAGCCAACATTAATGCAATTAGCCGTAGCAGAAAAAGGGTTATTGGTTCTAGACGTAAAAGTAAAAGGAACCGCAAGCCACGCCGCGCACCAAAACGATGATAATTCATTATACAAATCAATTCCGGTAATGGAATGGTTTAAAAACTATAAATTCGATAAAATCTCAGACGTTTTAGGTCCTGTAAAAATGACCGTAACGCAAATTAGTGCCGGAAAACAACACAACGTTGTGCCGTCAGAATGTGATTTAGTTGTGGATATTCGCGTAACTGATTGTTATACCAATTCTGAAATTTTAGAAGTTGTAAAAGCAAACGTAAACGCAGAAGTTACGCCAAGATCAATGCATTTAAATGCGTCATCAATTCCGGTTGAGCACGGTTTAGTACAAGCGGGAATCGCTTTAGGAAGAACAACTTATGGTTCGCCAACGCTTTCAGATCAATCGGTTTTAAGCTGTCAGTCTTTAAAACTTGGACCTGGAGAAACACTGCGGTCACATTCAGCAGACGAATTTATTTTTGTAAATGAAATAGAAGAAGGAGTTGATCTTTATATTAAAATATTGACTGATTTCTTTAAATTATAATTATTGTCCTGAGCGAAGTCGAAGGATTAGGAGCTAATCCCGCTATCCGTTCCAATCTTTTATTTTTTTAAAGGAAAAAAATAAAAGGATTTCCACTTCTATCGGGGCTAGAACCAACAGTATAAATCAAGACGATTATAAGGTTAGAAGATTTAAAAATCTAAAATCTAAGAAGTCTAAAAATCTAAGTTATGAAACTTTGGGAAAAAGGAATACCAACCGATAAACAAATCGAACAATTCACAGTTGGAAACGACAGAGAACTCGATTTAGTTTTAGCAAAATACGACGCATTAGGATCTATTGCACACGCCAAAATGCTGGGTCAAATCGGATTATTAACTTCAGAAGAAACAACTTCTTTGGTTGATGCATTAAATGATATTATTGCAGATATTGTTGTTGGAAATTTCGAAATCGAAGACAGTTTTGAAGACGTACATTCTAAAATCGAATATCTTTTAACAGTAAAACTGGGCGACGCTGGAAAAAAAATCCACACCGCGCGTTCTCGTAACGATCAGGTTTTAGTAGACGTTCATTTATATCTAAAAGACGAAGTAAAAGCTTTAAAAGAACAGGTAAAAACACTTTTTGATTTGTTGATGGAATCGGCAGAAAAACATCAAAATATATTATTGCCGGGTTATACGCATTTGCAGATTGCAATGCCATCTTCTTTCGGAATGTGGTTTTCTGCTTATGCTGAAAGTTTGATTGATGATATTACCATGCTAAATGCAGCAGGAAAAATTGTAGATCAGAATCCGTTGGGTTCCGCTGCGGGTTACGGAAGTTCATTTCCAATCAACAGAACATTTACAACTCAGGAATTAGGTTTTGAAACTTTAAAATTCAATGCGGTTGCAGCGCAAATGAGTCGCGGAAAAGCCGAGAAAACAGTTGCTTTTGCTATGAGCAGTGTTGCAGCAACTTTGTCAAAATTTGCAATGGACGTTTGTTTGTATATGAGTCAGAACTTTAATTTTATTGGTTTGCCGTCTCATCTTACAACAGGCTCGAGTATTATGCCTCACAAGAAAAATCCAGATGTTTTTGAGTTAATCAGAGGGAAATGCAACAAGATTCAGGCGCTTCCTTACGAAATTACTTTAATCACCAATAATCTTCCAAGCGGTTATCATAGAGATTTACAGTTATTAAAAGAAGGATTATTTCCAGCGATTCAAACCTTAAAATCTTGTTTAGATATTGCAATTTTTTCAATAAAAGATATTACGGTAAAAGATCATATTTTAGAAGATAAAAAATACGATTATTTGTTTACGGTAGATACTTTAAACGAAATGGTTGTTGCCGGAATGCCGTTTAGAGATGCATATAAGGCTGTTGCAGAACAATTGGAAGCTGGAACGTACAAATCTCCAAAAGAAACAAAACATACGCACGAAGGAAGTATAAACAATTTGTGTTTAAGTAATATAAAAGAAAAAATGGATAAAAGCTTTTTGATGTAAAATCTAAAAGTGAAATACAACTAAAAAAGGTTACTGATTTTATTTCAGTAACCTTTTTTTATTTAGTTTTTTATCACTTTAAATGTTTTGAGTTTGTTTTCGATTTGAACTTTACAGATATAAATTCCTTTCGAAAGATTGCCAACATTCAGTTCCAGTTTTTCATCGGCAGAAATATTTTCAGAATGCGAATATACTTTTGCACCGCTTGCAGAAAATAAATTTACCTGAGCTAAACCACTATCAATACTCGAAAAATCAATGTTTAAAAGACGATTGATTACAGATGGATAATATTTTAAGTCTAAATTAGTTGCATTTTCTTTCATACCCAAATTATTACAGCTTGTAGACATCGCACCTTGCGCAGAAACCTGAAGTGTTGCACCGGCTCCGCAAGTAGGGTTTGAAACATAACCCGCAACATTTGCAGTAGGAGAGACCGTGTAAGTATAAGCTGGTTTGGTTACTGTAGTTCCAGAATTAGCAGCACCATTAAAACAATCAGCAAATGCAATTCCGATAGTTCCTCCGTCAGTGCTTACATAGCTTTTAAAAGCCGTTCCAATTTTGGCAAAATCAGTGCTTTCAACATAACAAGTTGTATTGTTATTGCCACCGCCAAGACCAATTGCCAAAGAACCAGAAACCGAAGTATTATAATAACAATTCAGAATATGAAGTTCTGCATTTCTTGCGCGCGGCATACGCTCTTTACAGCCGTCAGCCCAATAACAGTTTTTAAAAGTAATACTGTAATGACCATCTGCAGGAGCATCGCTTTTAGAAGAACCTACTAAATCAGTAAAACGATGATCGTCTGCACCGCCAGAACCGCCGGATTTCGGCGCTTTTAGATAAGTAAATTTACACCACGAAATAGTAACATTATCTGCAGCACCTTTATTATCAAAATTGCCGTCCATTCCGTCCTGAAATTCGCAGTGATCTACCCAAAGATTTGTAGCTTCAGAAGTTAGATTATCATGTCCGTCAACATCATACGCGCCAGGACCTTCAAAAATTAAATTTCGTATAATAACATTATTTGAGCCTGGTTTTATATTTAAAATTCCAGAACCGCTTGCCGTTTGATCAAGACTGACCAATCTCGCTCCGGGAAGTCCAATAATTGTTTTGTCGTTCAGTTGTAAGCTTGTATACGTACAGGTAATAGTTCCTGAAACTAAAATTACCTGTGGCGTTGTTAATTTCAGTTTTGCTACCAAATCAGTATAAGTAGAAACGGTTACAGCTGATGCCGTTCCGCCGCCTGTTGCAGCAACGCCAAATCCTTCTGGTGAGGAAAGATAATAATTTTGTGAAAAAATCGAAATAACCGGCAGTAAGAGAGCCAGTAAAAGCAGTTTTGTTTTCATTTTGTTTGTGTATAAAAGTGGTTTTTTGTGGTTTAGTTGTAAATGTAATCGATTACACAAATGTAAAAGAATTTCGTTTAATTCAAATTAATTTTGCAAATATTTATAAGTTTTAAAGGTTTGATCTTTAGTTTTATAAGTGTATTTTTTACACTAAAATAGATTTGAAATATTAAAAATATCTTTGATATAAGACAGAAAAATCATGTAAAATCTATATATTTGAGAATAAGTTATTTATTTTTTATGTCAAAATTTAAAGCTGAGGCGACTCAAAATCTTTTTGAGAAAAATTTTATTACACAAGAACAATTCGATCAGGTAAAAGAATATCGCAGTTTAGGTATATTTTCGCTGCATGCCGAATTAAAAATGCTTTTGTATTTATCTGTATTGGCATTTACATCTGGTATCGGAATTTTAATTTACGACAATATTGATACCATCGGGCATATCGCAATTTTGTCATTGTTATTAATTGTCATTGTGATTTGCTTTTATTATTGTTTTAAAAATTCAAAAGGATTCCAAAAATCAGAAACTGTTTTTGAAAACCCGGTTTTAGAATATTTGGTCTTAGCTGCTAATATTCTCACTTGTATTTTTATTGGTTATCTGCAATTTCAATACCAGCCATTTGGCACACATTACGGTTTGGCAACTTTAATTCCCACAATCGTCAGTTTCTTTTGTGCATATTATTTTGATCACAAAGGCGTTCTCACTATTGCAATTACTGGTTTAGGAGCTTATGTAGGTTTTTCGGTAACACCGCAAAATCTTTTGAGCAACGATTTTTATTTAAATCAAAGTTTAAGTTATTCGGCAATAATGCTGGGTGTTCTATTGATTTTATGGACGATTTACAGTGATAGAATTAACTTAAAAAATCATTTTAAACTCATTTACTTGACATTTGCATTGCACATTATCAGCATTGCGGCTCTTAGTAATATGATTTATGAACATCAGGTTTTTTGGTTTATTTTTTCTGCCATTCTTGCTGGTGCAGTTTACTACTTTTATAAAATAAGCTATAAATTAAAGGCGATTTCGTTGTATGTATTCACTATTCTTTATGCTTACATTGGAATAAATATATTGATTTTACGAGTTTTTGAAAATGTTGATTTTAATGATATATGGGAGTTGTTTATTTTAATGCTTCCAATTTATTTTATCGGTTCAATAGTGTGGTTTATAAAACTGATTAAAAAATTTAATAAAGAAATCGCGTTATGATAGTGCATGATAAAAGTTTGCTGCATAATTTGGCTTTGCTAGAAGAAGCAGAATCATTACAAAATGGAGGTTTTATAAATAAGGAACAATTTAATTTGATAAAAAAAGAATTGCCTTCCTTTAAGATTCATCGTAATATCTTGGTACGCATAGGTTTCTTTCTATTAGGCTCATTACTGTATTCGTCTATAAGCGGTGCTATTTCCTTATTAGGATTTACTGCTTCAAACAATGATGATTTCTTGTATGTATGCTGCTATCTTTTTGCAATAGTTGGATTTGCAGGTTCAGAATTCTTAGCACAAAACCATTATTTTAGACACGGCTTAGACGACGCATTTATTTTAGGTACAATATTACATGCTGGTTTTGCAATAGGAATTTCTACAGAAGGGAATAATTTTTTAGCTTTTTCCATTACAATAGCAATCGTTTCGCTTATTATGTATCTGCGTTATGTACATTTGCTGTCGTTATTGGTTTTTTATTTGGCTTTGACTGCTTCTTTAGGATATATAATATTCAAATTTTTAGAATTTGGGCAAGCGATTCTTCCATTCTTTATGATGCTTTACAGCATGCTGACTTACTATGTTTGCAGAAATCTAATCAACGGGCTAAAAGAAACTTACTATTATGATGGCATATATTTGATAAAAAACGCTGCATTAATACTCTTTTATTTATCAGGAAATTATTTTATAGTAAGAGAACTTTCTGCAACTCTTTCAGAAGATTATAGCGAAGTAAGTCCGGAAATTCCGTTTGCATGGTTCTTTTGGTGTTTTACCTTTATTGTTCCAATGGTGTATTTGTATTTTGCCTTAAAAAACAAAGACAAAGTGTTACTTTGGATCGTGATTTTATCACTTGGATTTTCAATCTTTACTTTTAGAAATTACTTTCACGTTTTACCTGCAGAAGCAGCATTAACTCTAGGCGGATTGGTTTTGTTTGCCATTGCTTATTTTTCAATAAAAAGATTAAAAAATAACGAGAGTGGAATCACCTTTAAACCAGATCGAATTAATAATTCTGATTCACTTTTAAACGCAGAAGCACTGGTTATAGCTTCAACTTTTGGAATGAAACCAGAAGCAAAAATTCCAGATTCGCCAATGAAATTTGGAGATGGAGGCTTTAGTGGCGGAGGCTCTGGCGGAAGTTTTTAATTAGTTATTGAGTTAAGAGTCAAGGGTTACGGGTCATAAGTTATAAGTGTGAAATTCCTGTATTTGATATAAAATATTTTATAACATTGATATAAAAACAACAAACCCCGAATTATATAATTCGGGGTTTGTTGTTTTTGTTTAGTTTATATTACTAGTCACTTAACTAATAACTCATAACTTAAAAATTAAACTTTGCTTTTCAACGCTTCTGCATCAATATCGCTGTGAGAAACATCGTAAACCGCTTTTCCGTTTTTGATCAAAATCAATTGAGGTGACTCATGGTACACATTATATTTTCTGGCAATTTCGTTTGAAATGTCGCGATGTGCAATAAGATCTAAAAAGTAAGCATCAACAACTTCATTTAAATCATATTCACGTTCAAATTGTTTCAAAGCCATACGGCTGATGCTGCATCTTGTGCTGTGTTTAAAAATGGCAACTGGCTTTTCATTAGAAATAGCATCAATTTCCATTAATTGAACGATATCTGTTAATTCTGTCCAGTTTATATTGCTTTTAGGAGACTCTGTATTTTCTGAATTTCCGAAGATTGAATTAAAAAAGCTCATATTTGTCTTGTTTTATGACTTTTTGACGTTAAAAACCAGTTAAAAAGCTGTTTTAAGTGTCATTTTGTCCGTAATTTTAATATGGAATGTAATTTGAATATTGCAACAAAGTTAAATCATTTAAAGTTAAAATTTGATGCAATAAAATCTAATTTTAATGATATCGACTAAAAAAGAAAATAGAAATCAATCTCAAATCAAATAAAAATATGAACATAAATAAATTTACAATTAAGTCGCAGGAAGCCATACAGCTCTCACAGCAATTGGCGCAGCGCAACGGACAACAACAAATAGAAAACGAACACATTTTTAAAGCAATTTTTGAAGTTGACGAAAATGTAGCGCCTTTTATTTTGAAAAAACTAAATGTAAATGTGCCTTTGTTTTTGCAAATTTTAGACAGCACAATTCAGAGTTTTCCAAAAGTTTCAGGAGGAGATATTTTGCTTTCCAGAGACGCTAACAAAGCATTGAATGAAGCTGAGATTATTGCACAAAAAATGAACGATGAATACGTTTCTATCGAACATTTAATATTAGCAATTTACGATTCAAAAAGTAAAGTTTCGCAGATTTTAAAAGATCAGGGTGTAACTGGAAAAGGTCTTAAAGCTGCAATAGAAGAATTGCGTAAAGGCGAAAGAGTGACTTCTGCTTCTGCCGAAGAAACTTATAATTCATTAAATAAATACGCTAAAAACCTAAACGAATTAGCGAGAACCGGAAAACTAGATCCTGTTATTGGTCGTGACGAAGAAATTCGCCGTGTATTGCAGATTCTTACTCGTAGAACAAAAAATAACCCAATGCTGGTCGGTGAGCCTGGAGTTGGTAAAACTGCAATTGCAGAAGGTTTAGCACACAGAATTGTTGATGGAGACGTTCCAGAAAACTTAAAAGATAAAATTGTTTTCTCACTTGATATGGGAGCACTTATTGCGGGTGCAAAATTTAAAGGAGAATTTGAGGAACGTTTAAAATCGGTTGTAAAAGAAGTTACAGCCGCCGAAGGTGATATCGTTTTGTTTATTGATGAGATTCACACGCTTGTGGGCGCGGGTGGAGGTGAAGGCGCTATGGATGCGGCTAACATCTTAAAACCAGCTTTGGCGCGTGGAGAATTAAGAGCCATTGGAGCAACGACTTTAGATGAATATCAAAAATATTTTGAAAAAGATAAAGCTTTAGAACGTCGTTTTCAAAAGGTTTTAATTGATGAACCAGATACAGAAAGTGCGATTTCGATTTTACGTGGTATCAAAGAAAAATACGAAACTCATCATAAAGTTCAAATTAAAGATGAAGCCATTATTGCAGCGGTAGAACTTTCGCAGAGATATATTACAAATCGTTTCTTACCGGATAAAGCAATCGATTTGATGGACGAAGCGGCTTCTAAACTGCGAATGGAAATCAATTCGAAACCAGAAGAACTGGATGTTTTGGATCGAAAAATCATGCAGCTGGAAATTGAAATTGAAGCCATTAAACGCGAAAAAGAAGAAAGTAAACTTAAAATTTTAGGTATGGATTTGGCCAACCTAAAAGAAGAACGAAATGAAATTTACGCAAAATGGAAATCGGAGAAAGATGTTGTAGATGGAGTTCAGGCTGTAAAATTAGAAATTGAAGATTTTAAACACGAAGCAGAACGCGCAGAACGTGAAGGCGATTACGGAAAAGTAGCCGAAATTCGTTATGGAAAAATCAAAGAAGCACAGGAACGTCTTGATGTTTTAGTAAAACAACTGCAAGAATTTCAACAAGGTAATTCTTTGATTAAAGAAGAAGTAACCAGAGAAGACATTGCTGAAGTTGTAGCAAAATGGACAGGAATTCCGGTAATGAAAATGCTTCAGACCGAAAGAGAAAAATTGTTGCATCTGGAAGACGAATTGCACAAACGTGTGGTTGGTCAGGAAGAAGCGATCGAAGCGGTTAGTGATGCGGTAAGAAGAAGCCGTGCCGGACTTCAGGATATGAAAAAACCTGTTGGAACTTTCTTATTCTTAGGAACTACTGGAGTTGGTAAAACGGAACTTGCAAAAGCTTTGGCAGAATATCTTTTTGATGATGAAAATGCCATGACACGTATCGATATGAGCGAATACCAAGAACGTCACAGTGTGAGCCGTTTAGTTGGTGCGCCTCCGGGATATGTAGGTTATGATGAAGGCGGACAATTGACGGAAGCTGTTCGTAGAAAACCGTATTCTGTGATTTTGTTAGACGAGATCGAAAAAGCGCATCCGGACACTTTTAATATTTTATTGCAGGTTTTGGATGAAGGAAGGTTGACTGATAATAAAGGTCGTCTGGCTGATTTTAAAAACACCATTATCATTATGACTTCAAACATGGGAAGTCAGATTATACAAGATAAATTTGATAACCTTAAAGGAAGTATTGAAGCTGCAACAGAAGCTGCAAAAGTGGAAGTTTTAGGATTATTGAAACAAACGGTTCGTCCGGAGTTTATCAACCGTATTGATGAGATTGTATTGTTTACGCCATTAACAGTTGATAATATTTCGAGAATTGTGAGCCTGCAACTTAAGAGCGTTAGCAAAATGCTGGCTTTACAAGGTATTACAATGGATGCAACTCCCGAAGCGATTCAGTACTTGTCTGAAAAAGGATATGACAGTCAATTTGGTGCGAGACCAGTAAAACGCGTTATTCAGAGAGAAGTGCTCAATCAGTTGTCGAAAGAAATTTTGGCTAATAATATTACAACCGACAGCATTATTCTGATTGATGCTTTCGACGGAAATTTAGTATTTAGAAATCAAGCGCATAAAGATTAATAATTGTTTGTTTAGTTAATTATTAATTGAAGAAAACATCAGTCGAAAGGCTGGTGTTTTTTTGTTTTTAGTCTATTTTTAAAATGATATTTAATAAGAATTACTATATATTTGAGTAAATATTTAAATCATTTATATGAAAGGAAACAAACAAACATTTTTGATTTTATTTGCAATTAGTATTTCATTTATCACCAACAGTTATTCACAGGAAAGCATTGTAGTTACAGGTGGAGACGCTGCAGGAGCCGGAGGAAAAGCGAGTTATTCGATTGGCCAGATATCCTATACAAGCCTGCCTGGCTCTAATGGATATGTTACACAAGGAGTGCAGCAAGCCTATGAAATAGCTGCTTTAGGAAAGGACGAATTTACGGAGATTAATCTCGTAATGAATGCTTATCCAAATCCTACGGTTGATGTACTTAATTTGGTTGTTTCAGATAATAAATCGGATAATTTATCTTGTAGTTTATTTGACAGCAGCGGAAAATTAGTTTCAAAGAATTTAAAAATTACTGCCACAGAAACAAGCGTATCGATGCAGGAATTAAATCAAGGAATTTATTTTCTGGCAGTAACAAACGGCAACAAAACAATCAAGACTTTTAAAATCATTAAAAAATAATATTCTAACAGCAGAAATACATGAAAAAAATTACTTTAGCATTACTATTATTAAGTTCTTTTACCATTTTATTTGCACAAGCACCGCAGAAAATGAATTACCAATCTGTTATTCGTAAAGCAGACGGAACATTGGTTGCAGGTACTTTAGTAAATATAAAAATTAGTATTCTTTTAGGTTCTGCAACTGGCACAGCCGTTTATGTAGAATCACAAAATACAACAACAAACAATAACGGATTAGCTACAATAGAAATTGGTAGCGGAACTCCTTCTACCGGAACTTTTGCCGGCATAAATTGGGGCGCTGGATCACATTTTATTAAAACCGAAATTGACCCAACAGGCGGAAGTAATTACAGTATCAGCGGGACAAGCCAGCTTTTAAGTGTGCCTTATGCTCTATACGCAGGAAGTAGTTCAAACAAAGGAAAAACAAGTATAATATTAACGGGTGATATTACAGATGCGCAGGCAACAGCACAAATAGCAGCTGAATATGGTCCTTATACAGAGAATATTTATATTATGAGCACTGTAAATTTGACAACTGTAGATTTAAGTACTATAAAAAAAATAATAAATCTGAATATAAGTGATAATTCAAAATTAACTACTGTAAACTTTAGTAGTTTAAGTGAAATTTATGATGATTTAAATATAGCTAATAATGATAAATTAGTATCAATTATATTTCCTGTTTTAAAAACCATACATGGAGATGAGACAAATATTTCAAAAAATTCTTCTTTAACATCTATTTCTTTTCCTTTACTAACCAAAACCATAGAACTTCATTTTTCTAATAATCCTGTTCTTACTTCTATTGATATCCCTTTATTAACTTCGGTTGATAATAACCAAGGTTTTAATTTTAGATATAATGCTCTTCCAAGTTCTCAAATTAATTTGATCTTAAGCAGATTAAAAAATTTAACTTCCAAAGGAAATTATATCGACATAGACAAACAAACGCCTCCAGCTCCGCCAACAGGACAAGGAATTACTGATAAAGCATTTTTAGTAAATAGAGGTGATATTGTTACTACGGATTAATTAAATCTTGTTTTAATAGTATTAAACACCAGTCTTTAGGCTGGTGTTTTTTTTGTTTTTAAAATCATAATCTTTAAATCATGAAACTTTTTTTTAAAGTAATATAAATGAGAATCTTAATTAAATTCTGAAATTTACTTTAACATAAAAACATAAAATCATGAACAATATCTTTAGAGGATTAATAGCAGGTTACGGTGCAAAAAAATTAGGAGGCGGATGCTTCGGTACAATATTCGTTTTTATAATTATCTGGGTATTATTAGGACAATGCCACTAATATAAAATACAAATTGGTACTAAAAACCGCTAATTTGATAAGAAATTATAGAATAAATTTAAGTAAAAAGTGGTAGCTTCGCATCCAATAAATAACTAAATACGCAGGCTGAATTTGGTGCTTACTACCAGATATTTAGGCGTAATTTTAAAATTAAATTAAATGGCTTCAGGTTTTTTTGTACTATTAGATGATATCGCAGCAATTATGGATGATGTTGCTGTAATGAGTAAAATTGCAGCAAAAAAAACAGCAGGCATCTTAGGAGATGATTTGGCGGTAAACGCAGAAAAAGCTTCGGGATTTGCTTCTTCAAGAGAATTGCCGGTATTATGGGCAATTAGTAAAGGATCTTTACTGAATAAAATAATCATTCTGCCAATTGCATTTGTATTAAGTGCTTTTTTCCCGATTGCCATAAATGTAATCTTAGTGCTTGGAGGGCTATTTTTAGCTTACGAAGCTGCCGAAAAGATATACGAGTATTTTGTTCCGCACGAACATGAACAATCTGAAGGAATAACTGATGAAACTTTTACCGAAGAAGAAATTCTTGAAATAGAAAAAGGAAAAGTAAAATCGGCTATTGTAACCGATTTTATTTTATCAGTAGAAATTGTAATTATTGCTTTAGGAACCGTTCTCGGAAAACCATTATTATCTCAGATTATTACCGTTTCTATTATTGCTGTAATTGCAACAATTGGAGTTTACGGAATAGTTGCCCTTATCGTGCGCATGGACGAGGTTGGATTTAAAATGATTCAGCACAGTAAAAAAGAAAAAAGTCTTTTAAAATCTATAGGAAATATTTTAGTACAAGCGCTTCCTGTAATCATCAAAGCCTTAACCGTAATTGGTACAATTGCTTTATTATCTGTAGCGGGCGGCATTTTTGTACACAAAATAGAATATTTTCATCACTTGTTTCCAAATGTGCCATCAATTATAAAAGAATTTGTAATTGCATTTATTTCAGGTTTTATAGTTTTAGGAATTGTTAATCTGTTCAAAAAGCTATTTGGAAAAAAAGCACATTAAATCAATACGTATTTATAAAATATCAGGACACCAGCTTAATGCTGGTGTTTTTTTATGCTTTTTTTAAAAGAATAATATTTTGATATACAATTGTTTAATGTTATCTCGAAAAGTTTTAACATTTTGGCTAAGCAACCATATTCATCAATCGTACTCTTCATAATAAAATAACAATATAAATGTTTAGTATGAAAAATTTTAGATTAAAAACAGTTTTGGTAGTATTATTCGTAGCAATTGGTTTCGCATCATGTAGCAATGACGATGATAAATCACCAGCTCCTGTAACAACAAAAAATGCTTTGGCAACAGAAGTTAAAGGCCCGGCAACAGGAAAAGTAAATGTGGAGTTAAGTTACGATGTAACTTTTATGCCAGAAACGGCTTGTGGGGAATTCAGTAAATTTACAGATGTTACTATTGGGGGTGTAAAAGGTTTACAAATCGAAGTAAAATACCCAGAAGTTTGCACACAGCAAGTGCCAACGGCTAAAATCGCAGTTTATAAATTTAAATCTGCCGTAAAGGGAACTTTCGAAATTAAATTCAAAAAATCAGAAACAGAATTTATAACTCAAAAAGTAGTTATTTCAGAATAAGACTATTGCTATTATTCATCAAATTAAAACACCAATCTAAGGACTGGTGTTTTTTGTTTTTAGAAAGAAAGAAAATATATTTTCAAAGATCATTTTCTATCGGGGTTAGGAGGGAAGTTGTAGTTTTGTTAAGAACCTTTTGTCTACTTTGTCATTCCTATAAAAATCACTATTTTTGCACTCTAAATTTTATGTCATGCCGAAAAGAAAATATAAAATAGCAGTTGTTCAGTTAAACCTGAATGACGTAGCCGAAAATAATCTTAAAAAATGTATCAGTTGGGTAAGAGATGCAGCGAATAAAGGAGCTGAAGTAATCTTATTACCAGAATTATACAGCAGTCATTATTTCTGCCAAAGCGAAGATGTAGATAATTTTGCATTAGCAGAACCATTATACAGTACTTCATTTATAGCTTTTAGTGCGTTAGCAAAAGAGTTAGGAGTTGTAATTATTGTTCCTTTCTTTGAAAAAAGAATGGCTGGAATCTATCACAATAGTGCTTATATTATTGATACTGACGGAACAGAAGCTGGTTTATACCGTAAAATGCACATTCCGGACGATCCACATTTCTACGAAAAATTCTATTTTACGCCGGGAGATTTAGGTTTTCAGGCAATTGAAACTAAAAAAGGTAAAGTAGGAACGCTTATCTGCTGGGATCAATGGTATCCGGAAGCAGCTCGTATTACTGCTCTTAAAGGTGCAGAAGTACTCTTTTATCCAACAGCAATTGGATGGCATCCTAAAGAAAAAGAACAATACGGAGAAAACCAATACGGCGCTTGGATGAACGTAATGAAAGGCCATGCAGTTGCAAACGGTGTTTTTGTTGCAGCAGCAAACAGAATTGGTTTAGAACAATATATTGACGGAACTGATGGAATTCAATTTTGGGGAGCATCATTTATTGCAGGACCTCAAGGTGAAATTTTGGCACAAGCGTCTCACGATCAGGAAGAAATATTAATCGCCGAAGTAGATTTAGACCTTCAGGAAAACGTTCGTCAGAACTGGCCGTTTTTTAGAGATAGAAGAATTGACGCTTTTGGAGATATTACAAAAAGAGCAATTGATTAATTCAATCAATTTGTATAAAAGCAAAAAGGACAAAATTTATATTTTGTCCTTTTTTATTGCATAAAAAAATCCGGTTTCAATCTGAAACCGGATTTTCTAATATTTCTAATAGAATTATTTTACTTGGAAAGTAACTCTTCTTACGATTTGACGCGCTTCTTTAGAATTTTTATTCACAGAAGTATCTTCACCGTTAGCAATTACATTTAATCTAGAAGCATCAATTCCTGCATTTTGCGCTACTTTTTTCACAGCTTCAGCTCTTTTTCTAGACAATTCAGTGTTATAAGTTGAACCTCCAATTTCGTCAGCATATCCAATGATATCAGCTGTTTTTCCTGGATTGTTTTTCAAGTATTTCACTAAGAAATCAACACCAGATAAAGAAGCATTTGTAGGTTTAGAAGAGTTGAAATCAAAGTAAACATTTACATATCCACCATTAATTAATTGTTCAACAGTTCCGTTTGTTGCAGTTTCGCTTCCTTTTTTGATGTAAGTATTTTCTAAATAACTTTCTAATTCGTCTGGAACACCATTTTGGTTGTTATCAATAGATTGTCCTTTAGTATTTACGGCAACACCAGAAACGGTATTCGGTTCTAAATCGTACAAATCAGCAACACCATCTTTATCTGTATCTATAAGTCCAGTTTCGATTGTTGTAACTCTGTCTTCCAATTTATTTAATCTTTCATTCTCTTCAGAATACCAGTCAGCATGTTTTTCGTTTTTACCTAAGTAAAAAGTTAAACCAACAGATGCGTTCAATAAAACACCATCAAAACCTCTTGGTTGCGTAGTTCCCATTCCGTCAAAGTTCCAGTTTTGTCTTCCATTAACAATACCAGTAAGGTCACCCGTTAATGCTATTCTGTTGCTTAATCTAATTTGTCCTGTCAAACCAAGAATTCCATGACCCATATAATCCTGACCACCGTAACCAGTTTCAGTACTAATTTGCGAAACTCCAAAACCACCATGTGCCAAAACACCAATAGTATTTGTCCAGGTTTCAAAGTTTAAAGCACGTCCAACATTTACAACACCTTGCACACTTGCTCTAACATATCTGCTTTCAAAAGCCGGAGTATCATCGCGTTCTGTAAATTGATCGTATCCAACATCTAATTTCACACCAAATTTTGGGCTAAACATATATCTCACACCTAAATCTGCATGAAACGGATTTAAAGTTGCAGTAGAGTAACCCGGAGTCAAGGCTCTCATTGGCTTGTTTACACCACCATTTAATTCGATAGACCATTTGTTATAGTCTGGTTGATCAACAGTAGTTTTGGTTGAGGTCGTTGCCATATTTTGAGCGCTTGCTGCGATTGATAGTAATAATAGGGAAACAGATGCTAATTTCTTTTTCATGATCTTCAAATTTTTATTCGTTTTTATTTTAAACTCATGACAAATTTAGAGGACGATGTTCGGGAATGTGTTGTATCTGCTCTTACATAATTTCCATCTTTTGGCTTTAAATTGTGTAAATCAGTTAATTAAAACTCAAAATAAAGCAAAAAAAAGAGCAAAATTTAACGTTTTGCCCTTTTTCCTGATTTTGTATTGTTACTATTTTAAGTCTGGTTGATAGATTTTTACAGTTCCATCACCTTCGCTGCTTACAATTAATAAGCTTCTTTTTGTATGACTTTTAGAAGCTGGAATATAAAGTAAACCTTCTGGAGCATCACCTGTTTTTACCGTTTGTAAATATTGCGGAGAAGCAGGATTTGTTACATCGTACATCATAACAGCATCAGATCTTTCTAAACCTACAAACAAAATAGTTTGATTCCCCATTTTTGCTACCGTTACAGCTTCTGGCTCAGAACCTTTATCGTCACTTCTTTTGTCATCATAAGTTCCTAATTCGTTGATTTTTTTATCAACATCATTTTTACTGTCGTAAACAATTTTACCCGTATTTCCATTCCAGATAGAAAAAGAACGCGCTCCAAAACTTACCATTTCGTCAAGATCACCATCTCCGTCCGTATCGCCCATATCAGAAACAAGATTAAGTCTTCCTAAATTTGTTTCTAATTTTAAAGTTGCAGCATCAGGAAAAACAGTCGCATCAAGTTTCATGTCTTTCATTCTCTTAATGTCAGTGTAAGCAGTATATTCTCTTGAATCACCTTCATTAGCAGTAACAAAATAAGGAACATTGTTAGTTGTAAAATGACTGATCGCATCTGGCATATATAATCCTTTTACTTTCCACGGATTAAAAGCGATTTTATCATCTTTATCACTTACGTCAATTGCATTTTCTGCAGTATTGTAATCTTTTAAACCTAAAGGAAAAATAGCAGTAATCGTTTTTGAAGTCAAATCTACTTTAGCAACTCCGTTATTTTCCTGTAAAGTTACCCAGGCAGTTTTAGAATCATCAGAAATTGTGATATACTCTGGTTCAATATCTTGTGCGAAAGATTTAGCATAAGTCGAAATTCTAAATCCATCTTTTTTCAAAGTTGCAGCCTGACCGCTAAAAGAAGCGAAATCTAAAGTTGTAACAGCATAAGTATTCGTATCAATAATAGAAATAGTTCCGTTTGGATCCTTCAAATAATCTGTACTTGGTTCTCCTTCGTTAGCAGTCATGATAAATTTTCCGTCTGGCGAAAAAGTAATCATATCAGGAAGTGCACCAACCGTAACTTGTTTAATTAAACTATAATCTGAAGTGTTGAAAACAACAACTTTTCCGTTTCCTTGTTTGTCTGTAAGAGATTCTAAAGCAACCGCTAATTTTCCGTCAAAAACCGAAACACTGTTTGCGGCACCTTCATAAGTTGCTAAATCAATTTTTCCAATTTTTATAGGTTTAGACGGATCTGTAATATCAATAACGTCAATTTGATTTACACCACTATTATTTACTGTAAAAAGTCTTTTTGTTTTTAAATCGTAAGCAGAGATTTCTGCAGCAGCTTCACCGCCAATAGTAATACTTCCAATTTCTTTAAAAGAAGCAGGATTTTCATTTACAGAAACTTCTTCTTCGTTTTTTGATTCATTATTTTCACAGCTCGTCATAATAAATAAAGCAGTTAATAATGAGATAGTTAATTTTTTCATTGTGTTGATTTTTAGTTTTGCCAAATGTAGAGAGCAGAACTTGGGTATATATTAAGAAGTTATTAATTAATCTTTAACTTAATTTTTATAAGATAATTAATCAGAAATGCAGTTGATTTCATTCAGGATGTTTTATAATCCTTACGAATCATTATCTTTGTACTCTTTAAAATTTAGAACAACTTTATGTCAACAAATAATAGAAGATTCCCAGCAGAATGGGAAAAGCAGCAAGGAATAGTATTATGTTTTCCGCATAACGGTAACGACTGGCCGGGAAAATACGACGCTGTTCAATGGGCTTTTGTAGAATTTATTAAAAAAGTTGCCGCTTTTGAAACGGTGTTTTTGCTCGTAGCCGATGAAAAACTAAAAGAAAAAGTTGCCGAAATGCTCGAAAGAGCAAGAGTAAATACTGCAAATGTTTCTTTTATAATTCATAAAACAAACAGAAGCTGGATGCGTGATTCTGGGCCGATTATTGTAAAAAACGGGTCAAAAAGAGAAGCATTAAACTTCAATTTTAATGGCTGGGCAAAATATAAAAATTACCAGTTAGATAAATTTGTTCCGGGTAAAGTTGCTGACTTTATTGATGTACCGTTAACGCAGGTTATGTACAAAGGAAAACCAGTAATTGTAGAAGGAGGTGCAATTGATGTAAACGGAAGAGGTACTTTATTGACTTCTGAAGAATGTTTGATGCATCCATCAATTCAGGTTAGAAATGCCGGATTTACAAAAGAAGATTACGAAGCTGTTTTTAAAGAATATCTAGGCGTAACCAACGTAATCTGGCTTGGTGACGGAATAGAAGGCGATGATACGCATGGACATATCGATGATTTATGTCGATTTGTAAATGAAGATACGATCGTTACGATTGTTGAAACGGATAAAAACGATTCGAACTATAAACCTTTGCAAGACAATTTAAAACGTCTTCAAAATGCAAAATTAGAAAACGGAAAAGCTCCTGTAATTGTAGCATTGCCAATGCCAAAACGTGTCGATTTTGAAGATTTAAGATTGCCGGCAAGTTATGCTAATTTCTTAATTTTGAATAATTGTGTTTTAGTTCCAACATTCAATGACAGCAACGATAGAGTAGCTCTAAATATCTTGTCGGAATGTTTCCCAGACCGCGAAGTAATCGGAATAAGCTGTATCGATTTTATTTGGGGATTCGGAACATTACATTGTTTGAGTCAGCAGATTCCGGCATAATTTTTTTGCTACAAAATTACAAAGATTAAGACAGAGTTTTTTTAATCCTTTTAATCCTGTAATCTGTGGCAAAAAATAGAGGCATGTTTAATAATCTCGCAAAGTCGCTAAGACGCAAAGTTTTTCTTTAAAGTAAATTAGCGTATAGTTTCTCATTTCAACTGAAAGGAGAAATGACAAAATGAGAATAAAAACTTTGCGTCTTAGCGACTTTGCGAGATTAAAAACAACAACAACTTAAAATTAAATCTTGTAAGCATAAAAAAAGCTTGTTAGCGTAAAACTAACAAGCTTTTATATTTTATAAATGAATGCTATCTTCTCTTCATTGTCTAATGAAAGGCGGTAACAACTGACTGCAAACCTCTCCAAACCCAATACGTACTTCCTTATTTTCGCAGAAACCACGAAAAATTACCGTATCATTATCTTCAATAAATTTACGTTCCGTTCCGTCTTTTAATTTTATTGGATTTTTTCCGCCCCAAGTTAATTCTAACATTGAGCCAAAACTATCAGGCGTTGGGCCAGAAATAGTTCCAGAACCCATCATATCACCAGAATTTACACGACATCCGTTAGAAGTATGGTGTGCCAATTGCTGGCTCATTGACCAATATAAATATTTGAAATTAGATTGAGAAATAAGCGTTTCTTCTTGTTCTTCCGGTTTAATTGATACTTCTAAATGAATATCAAAAGTCTTTTTTCCTTTTGTCTGAAGGTACGGAAGCGGTGACGGATCTTGTTTAGGGCCTTTAGTTCTAAAAGGTTCTAAAGCATCCATAGTTACAATCCAGGGAGAAATAGAAGTCGCAAAGTTTTTTGCTAAGAATGGTCCAAGAGGCACATATTCCCATTTCTGAATATCACGCGCGCTCCAGTCATTCAATAAAACCATTCCAAAAATATAATCTTCAGCCTCGTAAGTTGGGATATTTTCTCCCATTACGTTTACGTCTGTAGTAATAAAAGCAGTTTCTAGTTCAAAATCTACTAATCTGGAAGGACCAAAAACAGGGTATTTTTCACCAACAGGTAAAGTTTGTCCCATTGGTCTGTGAACAGGAATTCCAGACGGAACAATTGTAGAACTTCTTCCGTGGTATCCAACCGGAATGTGCAGCCAGTTTGGCAGTAAAGCATTTTCTGGATCGCGGAACATTTTACCAACATTTGTTGCATGTTCTTTACTAGAATAGAAATCAGTGTAATCACCAATAAGTACTGGTAATTGCATTTCTACATCGTCGATTTTAAAAATAACAATATCACGGTCTTTTGTTGAATCTCTAAGCTGTGGGTTCTCTGCGTCGAAAATTTCGGCAATGCGATTTCGAACTAAACGCCATGTTTTTTTTCCGTCAGAAATAAAATCATTTAGCGTATCCTGCATAAACATATCATCAGTTAACTCTATTCCTGCAAAATAGTTTAATTGTTGTAAAGCGCCTAAATCTATAGCGTAATCGCCAATTCTGGTTCCTACTGTAACGACATTTTCTTTGGTAAGAAATACACCGAAAGGAATATTCTGAATAGGGAAGTCACTATGTTCTGGTACTTCTAACCATGATTTTCTTTTGGTATCGTTGGCGGTTATTGGCATGTTAATGTTAATTATTTGTTGAAAAATTACTTGTCAAATATATCATAATCTAACTGTATGACAAACGTTTTTTTGTATTTTTGCAGGAAATTAACGAAAAACGAAAAAATGCAACGCGACGAACAAATTTTTGATCTTATCCTAGAGGAAAAAGATAGACAAATTCACGGACTAGAACTTATCGCTTCAGAGAATTTTGTAAGTGATGAGGTAATGCAGGCAGCTGGGTCTGTTTTAACTAATAAATATGCTGAGGGATATCCTGGCAAAAGATACTACGGCGGTTGCGAAGTAGTTGACGTTATTGAGCAGATTGCAATTGACAGAGCTAAAGAATTATTTGGTGCTGAATATGCAAACGTACAACCTCACTCTGGTTCTCAGGCAAATACATCAGTTTACCATGCATGTCTAAATCCTGGCGATACTATTTTAGGTTTTGATTTATCTCACGGTGGGCACTTAACTCACGGTTCTCCTGTAAACTTCTCTGGTCGTTTATACCGTCCTGTTTTTTACGGCGTAGATGCAGAAACTGGTCGTTTAGATTACGATAAAATACAAGAAATTGCTACAAAAGAACAACCAAAATTAATCATTGCAGGAGCTTCGGCTTATTCTCGTGATATGGATTTTGCACGTTTCAGACAAATTGCAGACAGCGTAGGAGCAATCTTATTTGCTGATATTTCTCACCCTGCAGGTCTTATTGCAAAAGGATTATTAAATGACCCAATTCCACATTGTCATATTGTTTCTACAACAACACACAAAACATTACGTGGACCTCGTGGAGGTTTGATCTTAATGGGGAAAGATTTTGAAAACAAACAAGGTTTAAAAACTCCAAAAGGTGAAATCAGAATGATGTCTTCATTATTAGACTTAGCTGTTTTTCCTGGAAATCAAGGTGGACCTTTAATGCATATTATTGCTGCTAAAGCGGTTGCTTTTGGTGAAGCTTTAAAAGATGAATTCTTTACATACGCTATGCAATTGCAAAAAAATGCAAATGCAATGGCAGATGCTTTTGTAAAAAGAGGATACAACATTATCTCTGGCGGAACTGATAACCACATGATGCTTATTGACTTAAGAAATAAAAATATTTCTGGTAAAGAAGCAGAAAATGCATTAGTAAAAGCAGAAATCACAGTAAATAAAAACATGGTTCCTTTTGATGATAAATCACCATTTATCACGTCTGGAATTCGTGTAGGAACAGCTGCAATCACAACTCGTGGTTTAGTTGAAAAAGATATGGAAACAATTGTAGCTTTAATCGATAGAGTACTTGCTGATCATACTAATGAAGCAGTTATCGAAGCAGTTGCAGAAGAAGTAAACGAAATGATGAGCGAAAGACCGATTTTCGTTTATTAATTAGTTTAAAGTTTCAGGTTTAAAGTTTAAAGTTTTGCAATGCGTGAATAACGTATAACAATACTTTAAACTTTTTTCATTTCAAACAACTTGAAACCTGAAACAAATAAAACCTGAAACAAAAAGAAAAACTATGGGCGTATTAAGACTACAACTGCCAACAGACCCAAGATGGGTAAATATTGTTGAAAAAAATATAGAAGAAATCCTGACAGATCACGCTTGGTGCGAGCAAAAAGCAGCAACAAACGCAATTACGATTATTACTAATAATTCTGAACATCAGGATTTAGTAAAAGATTTATTGGCTTTAGCCAAAGAAGAAATCGATCATTTTGAACAGGTTCATAATATCATCATCAAAAGAGGATTGAAACTAGGACGCGAACGCAAAGACGATTATGTAAATGAATTGTATTTATATATGAAGAAAAGCGGCGACGGAAGCAGAGTTTCGGGTCTTGTAGAAAGATTACTTTTTTCTGCAATGATTGAAGCCAGAAGCTGTGAGCGTTTTAAAGTTTTGTCTGAAAACATTCAAGACGAAGAATTAGCAAGTTTCTACAGAGATTTAATGGAAAGCGAAGCCGGACATTACACAACTTTCATCACATACGCACGTAAATACGGAGTAGGAATCGACGTTGAAAAACGTTGGAGAGAATGGTTAGCTTTCGAAGAATCAATCATTACAAATTACGGAAAAGGAGAAACTATTCACGGATAGGTTTTTTTTCAAGTTTCTTTTGTTTCAAGTTTCAGGTTTCAAGTTAGCTTCGACTCCGCTCAGCTTGACATGTCACGTTGAGCGAAGTCAAAATACAGGTTTCACGTCTTTCACGTTGAGCGAAGTCGAAACGCGCTCCAATTAGAAAATCTAGTTTTATAACTTTGCGAATCTCTATGAAATCTTTGTGTTTCTCTGTGGAAAAAAAATCTAAAATCTAAAATCTAAAATCTAAAATCAACATTCTAAAATCTAAAATCCCTACATTTGAGAGTAATCAAAATGTAACGCCATGAGAATAGAAACAGATTTGAAATTAGGATTTAAAGACGTAATGATTAGACCAAAAAGATCAACTTTAAAAAGTAGATCAGAGGTCACTTTAGAACAAAATTTTAAATTTCTGCACAGTTCCGCTTCGTGGACAGGAATTCCGATTATGGCAGCCAATATGGATACAGTCGGCACTTTTGAAATGGCAGAAGTTCTGGCAAAAGAAAAGCTTTTTACGGCGATTCATAAACATTATACTCCAAAAGAATGGAATGATTTTCTACAGAAAGTCGATCCGGAATTTTACAATTATATTGCAATTAGCACAGGAACAGGAAGTGAAGATTCTTTAAAAATTGCAGAAATTATAAATGCAAATCCGTTACTAAGATTCATTTGTATTGATGTTGCAAACGGTTATTCAGAACATTTTGTACAGTTTTTAAAACAAACCCGTAAACAATATCCAGACAAAGTGATCATTGCAGGAAATGTCGTTACTGGCGAAATGGTCGAAGAATTACTTTTGGCCGGAGCCGATATTGTAAAAGTTGGAATTGGTCCTGGATCTGTTTGTACAACACGAGTAAAAACAGGCGTTGGTTATCCACAATTATCTGCTATTATAGAATGTGCCGATGCAGCGCACGGTTTAGGCGGACATATTATCAGCGATGGTGGCTGCGTAACTCCGGGCGATGTTGCCAAAGCTTTTGGCGCAGGCGCAGATTTTGTGATGTTAGGAGGAATGCTTGCCGGACACACTGAAAGCGGCGGAGAATTGATCGAAATTAACGGTCAGAAATTCAGACAATTTTACGGAATGAGTTCTACAACCGCAATGGACAAACACGTTGGAGGTGTAGCAGAATACAGAGCAAGCGAAGGCAAAACAGTTCAGGTTCCGTTTAAGGGAAATGTTATCAATACTATTTTGGATATTTTGGGCGGTTTGCGAAGCACTTGTACCTATGTTGGCGCTTCAAGATTAAAAGAATTGACTAAACGAACAACTTTCATCCGCGTAAGCGAGCAAGAAAATCAAATTTTTACCAATAAATAAAAAGAATATTTCAGCATAATTATGATTACAATTTCAGAAGCTACAGTAAGCGATATTAAAACGATTCAGGATATAACGTATAAAACCTGGCCGATTACTTACGGCGAAATTTTGACGGAAGAGCAATTAAAATACATGCTCGAAATGATTTATTCTGATGAAGCGCTTACAGCTCAATTTCAAAAAAGAGAACAATTATTTTATTTGATTTCTGATGAAAATGCTGTTTTAGGATTTATCGGAATTGAACATAATTACAACAAAGAAACGACAACAAAAATCCATAAAATATATCTTTTACCAGAAACGCAAGGCAAAGGAATTGGAAAAATGGCTTTTGAAAAGATTGGAGAATTAGCTTTAGAAAACAATTCGACTTCACTTTTATTAAATGTAAATCGCTTTAATAAAGCATTGAATTTCTATGAGAAAATAGGTTTTAAAATTATTGAGGAAGTTAATATCGAAATTGGAAATGGTTATTTGATGGAGGATTATGTGATGGAGAAGCATATACAAAATTAGCTTTTCGTTGCTAAATTTCTACAATTTTGTCATTTCGACGAAGGAGAAATCTCCGTAAGAAACTCGCCATTTTTGTCATTGCGAGGAACGAAGCAATCACATTTACAAAATCAACTTTGTGTTATTGCTAGTACGGTTGTTTCGTTCCTCGCAATGACAAACTTTGTGTTTTTTTTATTTTAACTTACCATAATCCCATGCTTAAACAATAAGCCTTTTACTTCATTCAAAGAAAAAACAGCCTTTTTAAGTTTCGTTTTAGAAGGATCAATTGTGTAATTAAAACTTGTTTTAAAATCGGCTTTATTGGCGATTGCTTTATCAAACTCAGAACGATACAAATAGCAGTTTTCAAAAACAACATTGGTAAGATCTGCTGCCATAAAATCTACGGCAATTATACTGCAATTGGTAAAAATTGTGCCTTTAATTTTTAAAGTATAGAACTTAGAAAAATCCAAAATGCAGTTATTAAAATTAACTTCAAAAATCAATTTATCACACATTGCAAAATTGACTTCTTTGATTTCGCAGCGATTAAAAGTGGCTGTTCTAAACGCTACATAGTTAATTTTGGCTTCATTAAAAATGCAATCATTAAAAACACAGTCGATAAAAGTAACGGCTAGAAAAGTACAGGCAGAAAAATTACAATTATTAAAAATACAACATTCAAAATCTTTAAAATTAAGATCGTCTCTCCCGTAAACAAAGGAGTCGTATTCTTTATCGAGAAAATATTCTGATTTTTTTTTCAAAATAATTTTTGAGGTGTCTATAAATAAATTTATTACAAATTTAGCTTTTGCTGAATTTTAATAATAGCACAATATATGGAAAGCTTTTTTTAATAGCGCAAAGTTAACCATTTATTGCATTATTGTAAAACGCAAAAAATATTCATTTTTGATCTCAAATCAGGCCTAAAAACCTCCTGATTTTTTCGGTCTATTTTCTTTCTTCATACTATTTATTTGATGTAGCTTTACATCAGTTTTTCAAATTAAATACAACCATTTTATCATATGGAAGCAACAAGAAAAGAGCATGATTTTTTAGGAGAATTAGAGATTCCCAATCATTTATATTACGGAATTCAAACTTTTAGAGCTGTAGAAAATTTCAATATTACCGGAATTCCAATTTCCAAAGAACCATTATTTATCAAAGCTTTAGGGTATGTAAAAAAAGCTGCTGCTTTAGCCAATAAAGATTGTGGTGCACTAGACGCAAAACTTGCAGAAGCAATCTGCTACGGAAGCGATCAGGTTATTGCGGGTAAATTTGACAAGGAATTTGTAAGCGATTTGATTCAGGGTGGCGCGGGAACTTCTGTAAATATGAATGCTAATGAAGTAATTGCTAATATTGGTCTCGAATATTTAGGTCATAAGAAAGGAGAATATAATTTTCTGCATCCAAACAATCATGTAAATTGTTCACAGTCTACAAACGATGCTTACCCGTCGGCTTTTAGAATTGCGCTTTATTTAAAAATGGAAACTTTTATTAAAACGCTTGCTGGACTTGAAGTCGCTTTTGCGAAAAAAGGAGAAGAGTTTAAAGAAGTGCTGAAAATGGGAAGAACCCAATTGCAAGATGCAGTTCCGATGACTTTAGGGCAAGAATTTAAAGCTTACGCCACAACAATTGGCGAAGATATTATTCGTTTGAAAAATGCTCAGGAATTGTTGTTAGAAATCAATATGGGCGCAACTGCAATTGGTACAAAAGTAAATGCACCGCAAGGCTATCCAGAAATTTGTGTGGCCTATTTGGCAAAAGAAGTTGGTATTCCGCTTACGCTTTCTCCAGATTTAATTGAAGCAACGGTAGACACAGGCGCTTATGTACAGATTATGGGAACATTAAAACGTTCTGCAGTTAAAATTTCTAAGATCTGCAATGATTTACGATTATTGAGTTCTGGGCCAAGAACGGGTTTCAACGAAATCAATCTGCCTGCGCGTCAGCCGGGTTCTTCGATTATGCCGGGAAAAGTAAATCCGGTAATTCCAGAGGTTGTCAACCAAACTTGTTTTTATGTAATTGGTCAGGATTTAACCGTTACAATGGCGGCAGAAGCAGGACAATTGCAGTTGAATGTAATGGAACCTGTTATTGCTTTTGCAATGTTTACTTCGCTCGATTATCTTTCTAATGCCATTCAGACTTTAATTGATAAATGTATTGTTGGAATTACGGCAAATGTCGATCATTGTTATAATCTGGTAATGAACAGCATCGGAATTGTAACACAGCTAAATCCAATTTTAGGTTACGAAGAAAGTGCAAGTGTTGCCGGCGAAGCGCTTAAAACCAATAAAAGTGTACATGATATTGTGGTAAAAGAAAGAAAATTGATTACTCAGGAAAAATGGGACGAAATTTATTCTTTAGAGAATTTAATTAATCCTAAGTTTATTACTAAATAAAGTAATTATAGTTGTCTCTTTTTGATTCAAACCTAGTTTTCAATTTTAAAAATTAAAGAATAAAAATTATAACCTTTTATAAATAGGTAAAAAGCAGCTATAAACGGCTGCTTTTTTTATTCTTCAAAAATTGATAATAATTCTATAATATGTAATACTTATATAGATTTCAATGCTTATTTTTGTTGTATATACAACTTTTTGCAAATGAAATTACTTATAGTCGAAGACGAACCAAACTTGCTTTCAATTTTAAGAAAAGGGTTTGCAGAAAACAACAACGAAGTTAGTGTGGCTCTCGATGGCACAACGGCATTGGAGATGATTCATAATTATAATTTTGATGTTGTGGTCTTGGATGTAATGTTACCGGACATAAACGGAATTGAAATCTGCAGAAGACTTCGCGCGAGTAAAAACTTTGTTCCGATTTTGCTTTTAACGGCTTTGGGAACTTCAGAAAATATTGTAACGGGTCTTAATTCGGGTGCCGATGATTATTTGGTTAAGCCTTTTAAGTTTGGAGAACTTGATGCGAGAGTAAATGCATTGCACCGAAGAGCACATCAGGAAACAGAAAAAATTGATACGATTGTTGTTGGAGATTTAGAAATAAACGGACGCGCCAAAACGGTAAAACGTGATGGTGAATCGATTATTCTAACGGCTAAAGAATTTAAACTATTGTATTATCTGGCTAAAAACAGCGGTAATATTGTTTCCCGAGATCAAATCTTAGACAATGTGTGGGATATTAATTTTGATATGAACACCAACGTTGTCGATGTATATATTACGTATTTAAGAAGAAAAATAGATAAACCTTTTTCAGTCAAACTTATTCATACCATGAAGGGACTGGGTTATGTTATAAAAACATAGTATGGATATTAGAAAAAAAATTACGTTTAATTATGTTGCGCTTTCCACCTTTAGTACTTCGCTATTGTGTGTGATTGTTTTTTTCTTGTTTAGAGAAAATAACCGTTATCATTTCTTGAAAAGACTGGATGACAGAGCAAAAATTGTGGCTTCTATTCATCTTCAAAAAGATCCCGAAAAAATTAAGTATTACAAAGCGCTTAAAAAAGACGGACTTGAAGAACTTATTGAAGAACAGGAATTTGTACTTAAAATTAACAGCCATAATAGTTTTGATTATAATACAAATCTGAATCTTCCGAATGAGTTTTATACCAATATTTTAAACACCGGAAAAGATTCTTATGAAATCGATAATAAATATTATTTAGGACAGATTTTTAAAGAAGGCACTCAGGAATATATTGTAATTGTAGGAGCAAGAGACAGAAAAGGAACAGATACCACGGTTTATATTGTAAAAATAATGCTGTTTGGCGGTATTGGGTTTGTTTTTCTGGCGTTCTTTTTAGGACGATTTTTGGCGAAACGAGTTATTAATCCTGTAGTTAGAATTACAAAAGAAGTAAATAGAATCCGGGCTTCTAATTTACATAACAGATTGCCAGAGGTTAAGAATTCTGATGAAATTTCAGATCTTACCAATACTTTTAATGATATGCTGGATCGTTTAGAAACTTCATTCGAGATTCAGGCAAACTTCATTAATAATGCTTCGCACGAATTAAAAACGCCAATTACCACTATTATTGCCGAGTCTGAAATTATGCTTCTCAAAGAGCGTGAAGTTTCAGAATATGTGCAGTCTTTAGAAAATATTTACAGTCAGGCTTCAAGATTAGGAAACTTAACCGAGAGTTTATTAAAATTAACTCAAACGGGTTACGATGGTAAAAAACAGGTTTCTGATATTGCCCGAATCGATGAATTGCTGATGGATGTAAAATCGGATCTGGATAAAATTTATCCGGATAACCGTGTAAGCATTAAATTAAACTTCGCACCAAAAGATTCCAACCTGTTTTTACTGCCTTGTAATAAGCCATTGTTAGAACTTGCTATAAATAATATTATAACAAACGGTGTAAAGTACTCTGATAACAATGAAGTTTTCGTAACGCTTTCTGCTAATAGCGATATTATTAAGATTACGATTAACGATATCGGAATTGGGATTCCTCCCGAAGATATTCCGCATTTGTATGAGCCTTTCTTTAGAGGAAAAGTAGCCGCCAGATATATTGGTTATGGTTTAGGATTGCCTTTAGCATCAAAAATTATCAGGATGCATGACGGAGAAATTCAGGTACAATCTGAACAAAACAAAGGCACCATTGTTACTATTGTCTTTAAAAAAACAAACATTAAAAATTTTAATGTTGAATCTTAGAAAATTCTAATTTTAGATTAAGACCGCATTAATGTAGGCGCAGTTATTTTGCATGTATAAACTAAACAATTATACATATGAAAAATTTTCTTATACCTACGACTTTAAAAGAGGATACAATTTCGGCTGTAAAATCTGCGATCAATCAGGCAAAAGATTCTGAGTCAGAAATTATCTTAATGATAGTTTCAGAAGCTCCAGACACTTTTTCATCATCAAGTTTTTTACGTGAAATCAGAACCGGACTTACGGCAAGTCAGACCGAAGTTCTGGAAACATGCAGATATATCATCGACCACACACCCAATTTAAAAATAAAGGTACACAACCAATATGGAGTTTCGGCACCTATTTTTAAACGTATTATTGAGGTTTTTACTGCAAAATTGGTGATTCTTACACCTTCATATAAGCAAGAAACCAAAAAAATCCATCAATATGTAGTGCAATTGGCAGGAAATCAAAAATGCCCGATTTTGCATTTGAGCACAGAAACCAATAAAGAAGTTTTTAATAAAGCACTTTATATCGAAAATGCCAATGTAAATATGCATGTAAAAGATGTACAGCAATTTTTGAGTGATCATTTTTCTTTCGAAATCGTAAGTCAGACACCCAATTTTGATGATGATTACGAAAATGCACAGCCTTATTTATCAGAAGCTATCGCCAAACATAATATAGATATGGTTGTAGAAACCCGTAAAGGCGAAAAAATCAAATTTAAAAAAGTAAAAAAACAAAACGTTAATGAGATGCTGGGGCTTCCGGTGCTTTCATTGTATGAAGAACTGGCTTAGTCTTTAGTCCTTAGTTGTTAGTCCTTAGTTGTTAGTCCTTAGTCTTTAGTTTATTAGGATTTAATTTTATGCCTGTTTTTACAACAAGACTACTTACTAGCGACTAAGAACTAAGAACTTTAAAAAAAAATTAATTTAAAACCGAAAATATGTTATTAAAGAAAAGAATTCCAATGAAGTACGTTCTCGGGAAAATTAAAGTAGAAATTGCTCTGGTATTGGCTTATACCGTACTATTCGAAATTTTTCATTATTATTTTATCAACCTTCCCGTAGATATTCCAATTGCGATTCCAACCATGATTGGAACCATTATTTCCTTATTATTAGCCTTTAAATCTAATCAGGCTTACGACAGATGGTGGGAAGCCAGAATTGTCTGGGGCGCAATTGTAAACGATTCCAGAACATTAATCCGTCAGGTATTGACCTTTTATAAAGATCCGGATTTTTCTGTTGAAGCAAGCGAATTCAAAGAGAATTTTGCCAAAAGACAAATTGCATGGTGTTATAGTTTAGGACAGTCGTTAAGAGGTAAAGATCCTATAAAACCACTTAATGGTTTGGTAAGCGAAGATGAAATTCGATTTATAAAAAATCATCAAAACGTACCCAATGCCATTTTAATGCTGCACGCGCGCGACCTTAGAAATGCTAAAAACAGTAAACATATCAATATGTACCAACAAGTAGAAATTGATAATACATTGTCTAGATTGTGTGACGAAATGGGTAAATGTGAAAGAATTAAGAACACGATTTTCCCAACTACATACAGCATGTACATTCGTTTGACGTTGTGTTTGTTTATTTTATTACTTCCGTTTGGGTTAACAAGTGTATTAAGCTGGTTTGCAATTCCGTTAATTACAGCAATTGCCGCCGCATTCTTTTTGATCGAAAGAATGGCAATTCACTTGCAGGATCCGTTTGAAAACAGAGCAACAGATACACCAGTTACAACAATTGCCAATACAATTGAGAAAAATATCAAGCAGATGCTGAATGAATATCAAAGTGAATTTGATATTTTAAATGAATTTCAGTTGAAAGAAGAGCCGAAAAAAGTCGATAACGACGCTTATTATGTACTTTAAGTAATTAATTTTTGGTTTCTAATTGCTGGGTCGGACAACAAATGGTTAGGTTGTCCGGCCTTTTTTTTTGTGATTGCGAGGAACGAAGCAATCTCATTTGCAAAATCAAACTTTTTGTAATTATTAGAGTGGTTACTTCAAGGCGCACAGCAGTAAGTCTAAGTATCGTAATCACAATATTGTCATCCTGAGCGGAGTCGAAGGACGCTCCAATTGGCACGTGGCTTCGACTCCGCTAAGCCTGACAAGGATTGGCGATTTTCTTTGTGGAGTTTCTAGTGAGATTGCTTCGTTCCTCGCAATGACAAAATCGCGAATTTAACTAACCAACTGCTTCTCAGCCAATCTACCCAAAGTTCGAATAGATTCTCTCAATTCATTCGTCCACGGCAAACCAAAACTCAAGCGCATACAATTTGAAAATTGATCTTGCAGCGAAAAAATCCTGCCCGGCGCAATACTAATATGATGTTTCATCGCCAAATGATAAAAAGCAGCCGTATCAATTCTTTTATCCAATTCTACCCAAAGGAAAAAACCGCCCTGAGGCTGACTCACTTTTGTCCCTTTCGGGAAAGATTCTAAAACCGTATTAATGTAATTATTGCAATTATGATTTAAGATTTGGCGAATTTTCCTAAGATGATTTTCATAACGTCCGTTTTTCAGGAAATCGCCCACAACTTCGTGCGTAATAGTAGGCGAGGAGAGCGAATGGTAAATTTTATTTCGAAGAATTTCTTTTTTAAATTTTCCCGGCGAAACCCAGCCCACGCGATATCCCGGCGCCAAAGTTTTAGAAACCGAACTGCAGCAAAGTACAATCCCGCTTTCGTCATACGTTTTACAATTGGTTGGCCGGCTTGAGCCAAAATACAAATCGCCGTGAATATCGTCTTCAATAAGCGGTACATTATAAAATTCCATCAACTTAACGACTTCAATTTTATGCTCAACAGGCATCATACTTCCCGACGGATTGCTGAAATTACTCATTAAAAGACAAGCCTTTATCTTCTTAGTAGAAAGTGCTTTTTTTAGCGCTTCTAGTTCAATTCCCGTTGTCATATTAGTCGGCAATTCCATGATGTAAAGACCCAAAGATTTGGCCAGTTGCAAAATACCAAAATACGCAGGACTTTCTGTAATAATGGTATCGCCCGGTTTGGTCAAAGTCATCAAACAATGCGAAATCGCACTTGTACAGCCGGGCATTGTAATAATATCACTTTCTGTAAGCGATCCTCCCCACGAAAAAGACCATCTTGCAATCTCTTTTCTTAAATTTAAATTTCCTTGTACCTGCTCATAACTGGTACCGCTGTTAGGCAAAGATCGCATCGCCTGAATCATTCCCTTATTCAGTTTCGCAATCGGCAGTAACTCATTAGAAGGAAAACCCAAAGACAACATTGTAATATTTTGATCGGTCATATTACCGTAAACCCGATCTATTAAATCCTGACGATCGATATTGGCAACACTCAAAATCGGACTGCTCGAAGAACAGATTTCAAGACGTCTCGCCGAAATATTACTCACGTAATAACCCGATTGTGGTCGTGATTCTATCAGCGATCGGCTTTCGATTTCATAATACGCTTTACTTACTGTACTCATGCTGTAGCCCGTTTCTGCACAGACTTCGCGAATAGAAGGCAGTTTGTCGCCAACGTTTAAAACGCCCGATTTTATCTGTTTTTCTATACGGTCTGCAAACTGCAGATACAAGTAATTGGAATTTTTCATAAAAAAAAACTGTTATGCTGCAATTTACAAAAACTGTATCTGTATTGCTGTTTTATTTTTAAGAAATTTGCTTAATCAGAAAAACCAATCAAAAAAGGAAACCCGTGAAAACAACAAAGTATTATCTGGCAGCAATTACAGCTTACACCATTTGGGGATTTTTTAGCCTTGTGCTAAAACCAATTCACGAATATCCATCCTTAGATATTCTGTTTTACCGCGTTTTCAGTTGCAGCATTTTGATGTTGTTAATTGCTTTTACCTTTAAAAGAAAAAGGATAAAAGAAACCATCGAAACCTTTAAAGCATTATCAAAAACAGAAAAAAAGAAAACACTTTTATTAAATTTTGGAGGAAGCTTTTTTCTAATGGCAAACTGGTTTACGTTTATTTATGTAATGAACCATATCAGCGTAAAAGCAACTTCGCTGGCGTATTTAGTATGCCCGATTTTAACAACTTTACTGGCTTATTTTCTATTGCATGAAAAACTTACCAAAATACAATGGATTTCTGTCGGGCTAAGTATTTCTGGTTGTTTACTTTTGTCTTATTCTGATATTATGGATATGTTTTTCAGTATCATAATCGGTTTAACTTATGCATCCTATTTAGTAAGCCAGCGTGTAAACAAAGGTTTTGATAAATTTATCATACTAACTTTTCATATAACATTGGCAGCGATAGTTTTACTGCCTTTTTATCCGGTTTACAGCGGGCCGGTTCCAACAGAATTTAAGTTTTATTTCTGTATAGAAACCATCGCGGTATTGTTTACTATTTTTCCTTTATTCTTGAATTTATATGCACTTTCGGGAATCAATTCTTCAACAGTCGGAATGCTTTTAAACATAAACCCAATGATTGCTTTTGGTCTGGCCAATTTCGTTTATCACGAAAATATAAGCGGACTTCAAATTGCAGCGTACAGCATTATTTTTATTGCCGTTTTGGTTTTTAATTCGCATCATCTTTTGGCAATAAAACAAAAATATAGCCTGTCGTCTAAGGATTGTCAATAAAAGTAATTTTCATATTTTTTATTGGTTTAGAATTATAAAATTACGAGAATCTTAACAGGTTATTAAAACAGGAATGATTATTTTTCATTCCTGTTTTTTTATGCGAAAAACTGAAAAAGAGTTTGCCACGAATTACACAAATTTCACGAATTAGTTTAAAGACAATATTGAAAAAAAATTAGTGAAATTTGTGTAATTCGTGGCAAAATAAACTACAACCGAATCTATATTTTATGAAAAATACCAAACTTCAAGCCTTTATACCGTTATTTTATTTAGTGTGGTCTGATGATCTTTTGACTCAGAAAGAACTCGCTACTTTAAAAGAATTTATAGTTTCCAAAACCGGAATTTCCCCAGAAGATCAGGAATATCTGTTTTCTAAAATAGACATTTCAAATCCGCCTTCGCGAAATGAACTCGCGCAGTGGAAATCCGATATTGAGAAAACCATTCAAAATAAACCTTCAATAAAAACGATTTTTGAACTTGCCGGAGCACTTTCAGAAAAAGACTCTGATATTTATGTGTCTCAAGCCGATTTTTTAAAATTAGAAAATGATCTTGGAATTTTAGGCGAAGAAGTAATTCAGAATTTCAAATCCAAAGCCGAATCGTTTACCGCAAGTTCGCAGACAAATTCAAATTTTGATATTCAGAAAATAACCGAACTTCTGGACGGAAAACAAGCTCCGATTATCAAAAAAGTAAAATCGGTTATTTCCAGACCTGAATTTGCGTACGAAACTTCTACAGATATAAATGTTTACCGTCAAACCGTTTACAATTGGTGTAAAATTTTAGCCGAAGAAAATCTCGGAAATATGGCGTATCCAAAGCAATATGGCGGAGGAGAAAACATAGCTGATTATTTTGCGATTATGGAAACTTTGAGTTACCATGATTTGAGTTTGGTAATCAAATTTGGTGTTCAGTTTGGGCTTTGGGGAATGAGCGTACAATCGCTTGGAACCGAAAAACATTATGCAAAATATCTAAAAGATATTGGTTCGCTAAAAATTCCGGGTTGTTTTGCGATGACCGAAACACATCACGGTTCAAACGTAAAAGGTTTAGAAACTACAGCAACTTACCACCATAACGATCAGACTTTTACCATACACACGCCACACAAAATGGCGCAGAAAGAATATATTGGAAACGCAGCCGTACACGGACAAATGGCGACTGTTTTTGCTAAATTGGTTATTGATGATCACGATTATGGCGTAAATGCTTTTATAGTACCGTTGCGCGACACAAACGGAAATGTTTTAGACGGCGTTACCATTGGCGACTGCGGTCATAAAATGGGATTAAACGGCGTAGATAACGGAACAATTAGTTTTGATCAGGTTAAAATTCCGAAAGAAAATATGCTCGATCGTTTTGCTTCTGTAAACGATAAAGGAGAATTTGAAAGCCCGATTCCGAGTGATAACAGACGCTTTTTTACCATGTTAGGCACTTTGGTTGGCGGTAGAATCGGGATTCCGCGTTCGGCTTTGGCAGCAGCGAAATCTGGACTTACAATTGCCATTCGCTACAGCGATCAAAGAAGACAATTTGGCCCGGAAGGCGGATCTGAAGTTCCGATTTTAAATTACAGAATGCACCAACGCAGGTTATTGCCACATTTAGCAAAAACGTATGCTGTTCATTTTGCATTACAATATCTAACTAGCAGATTTTTAAACAGAACCGAAGCAGAAATGCAGGAAATCGAAGCTTTAGCTGCCGGAATGAAATCCTATTCAACATGGAGCACGAGAGACATTCTGCAAGAATGCCGCGAAGCGTGCGGAGGAAAAGGATATCTATCTGAAAACAGAATCGATGCGTTAAAAAATGACACTGAAATCTACACGACTTTTGAAGGTGACAACACGGTTTTAATGCAATTAACAGCCAAAAACCGTTTGTCTGAATTTAGAAAAGCATTCGGAGAAATGGGTTCGCTTGGAATTATCAATTATGTTTACGAAAATGCGAAAACAGCCATTGCAGAGAAAAACCCAATTGCAACCCGTAAAACAGATGATGAACATTTATTAGATTCAGAATTTCATCTTCAGGCCTTCATTCACAGAGAAAAAACAATTTTAGCATCGGCTGCTAAACGTATCAAAAAACTGGTTGACGGCGGTTTAGAACCTTACGACGCTTTTAATGTCGTACAGCACCAAATGATTGATGTTTCGCAGGCGTATTTAGAAAGAATTGTTTTAGAACAATTTCAAAAAGCAATAGAAACTGTTGAAGATCAGGAAGTAAAATCGGTATTAAAAAGATTAAATCAATTATATGCGCTTGCGCAAATCGAAAAAAACAAAGCCTGGTATCTCGAAGACGGCTACATGGAAGCAGTAAAAACAAAAGCAATTCGTAAAATGGTTAATCAGCTTTGCTGGGATATTCGTCCAGATGCTGTTGCACTTGTAAATGCATTTGATATTCCGGAGAGTTGTATTTCGGCACCGATTGCTACGGCTTAATTTTTTACCACAGATTAAAGGATTAAAAGGATTAAAAAAATCCGTGAAAATCCTTTAATCTGTGGCAATATTTCTTTGCGAACTTTGCGGTTAAAGAATCTCGCAAAGACGCAAAGGCGCAAAGTTTTTAAATGCAGTTTGTCATTTCGACGAAGGAGAAATCTCCGTAAGCAGCTCGACAAGCAAATCGTCAATCTTTGTAGAGTTTCTCGCGGAGATTTCTCCTTCGTCGAAATGACAAGATTGGAGATAATTAATTCGCGACAAAAAACTCAGAACCTTAGCAACTCAAAAACTCAGAACCTTTTTTATATTTGTTGTTCTCAAATTTATTTTAACTTGAAAAGAATATTACTCTTTTGCTTTCTTACTCTAATCAACTTTCCAATTTTCGCATCGGACAGTCCAGATACTATTATATCAAAATTAAACGATGCATTGAAAAATAAGCCACATTATGTAAGGCTTAAAGAAGAACGTATTTTAAATTTCAAGAAAATAAAATCCGAAAATCTTACCAAAGAACAAGAATACAATTACAACAAAACCCTGTATTTTGAATACCAAAAATTCAATTCAGATTCTGCCATTCGATATGTAAAAAAGAACATCAAAATCGCCGACGAACTTCAAAACAGCGATTTATTTAATTTGGCACAATTACAGTTGGTTACGCTTTATTCGACATCGGGAAAATACCGGGAATCTGAAGCCATTCTAAAAAGCATCAACAAAAAGAAATTAAACCCAACACTACTTGCCAATTATTATGTTTCCTACAGAGAGTTTTTCGAACATTATGCGGCCAACAGTGATAATAAAGAAGACAGAAATCAAATTGGAAAGTATAGAGATTCGCTTCTTACGATATTAAATCCCAAAACATTAGATTATAAAATCAATAGAATTCAGCAGGATATTTATCATAGAAAATACGAAAATACCCAAAAAGAATTAATCGGTTTATTGAAAGTTACCAAAGACGATAATCCGCAATATGCGATGATTACCTATCTTTTAGGGAAAATTTACGAAGCGACAAATCAATTAGAATTAAAAAAGAAATACTATGCACTTTCGGCAACTTCCGATTTAAAAAACGCCAACAAAGACAATGCATCATTACAGGAATTAGCTTCTGTTTATTATGAAATCGGTGATGTCGATATGGCGTATAAACTCACGCAATCGGCAATCGAAGACGCGCTTTATTGCAATGTCCAGTTCCGTACGCTTTTAATGTCAGAAGTCTATTCGATAATCAATACCGTTTATTTAGAGCGCGAAGCCCAAAGAAAAACCGAATTACAGCTTTATCTGTTGTGTATCAGTCTGCTTTCTTTATTCTTGATTGTGGCGATTGTTTACGTTTACAAACAAATGAAAAGAGTTTCGAGAATAAGAACAGAATTGTATGAAACCAGCCAGAAATTAGCCGAATTAAACAAAGATATTACCGAAACCAATCTGCAATTGCAGGAAAGAAACTCGCAATTATCAGAATCTAATCACGTAAAAGAAGAATATATTGCGCATTTTTTCAGCCTTTGCTCGACTTACATCAATAAATTAGAAAACTATCGTATTATCTTAAACAAAAAAGCAACGGCAAAACAATTCGACGAGATTTACAAAATGCTCAAATCGACTACTTTGGTTGATAATGAATTGGAAGAATTGTATAAAAACTTCGATATTATCTTTTTGAATTTATATCCCACTTTCGTGAAAGATTTCAATGCACTCTTAATTAAGGAAGAACAAATTGTGCTGAAACAAGGTGAATTGTTAAATACTGAACTTCGAATTTTTGCTTTAATCCGACTCGGAATTACAGACAGTGTAAAAATTGCGGCATTTTTAAGATACTCTTTGAGCACAATTTACAATTATAGAACCCGGGCAAGAAATAAAGCTGCAGTTTCTAGAAATGATTTTGAAGAAATGGTAATTAAAATTGGTTTAATTTCATTAAAATCATAGTTTTTTATTTTAAAATCACTACTTTTTTCAGCCTATATTTTTTGTTAAATAATTAATAATCAATATTTTAATTTTTTAAACTACTACTTTTTTCCGTTCAAAAATCTAACGTGTACTATAACGTTTTAGTTTTACAATATTATTAAAAGGTACTCCTGACCAAAGTATCTTTATTGTAAATAGAATGGTTTAATAATATGTATTATGTTTAAAAACGTTAAAACAATTGTTGTTTTACTTTTGTTGGGTGCTGTTGGGATGAACGCCCAAAATAAAGTTCCAGTTTATCTTGATGATAAAAAACCTATTAACGAACGTGTAGAAGATGCACTTTCTAAAATGACTACGGCAGAAAAAATTGCTATAATTCATGCGCAGTCAAAATTTAGCTCACCGGGTGTGAAGCGTTTAGGAATTCCGGAAAACTGGATGACCGACGGACCACACGGAATTCGTACGGAAGTAAAATGGGACGAATGGGATCAGGCTGGATGGACAAACGATTCTTGTATCGCATTTCCTGCACTTACGGCACTTTCTGCAACCTGGAACAAAGAATTGGCTTCTCTTTATGGAAAATCTATCGGAGAAGAAGCACGTTACCGTAACAAAAACGTATTATTAGGACCTGGAGTTAATATTTACAGATCGCCATTAAACGGTCGTAACTTCGAATATATGGGAGAAGATCCGTTTTTGACTTCAAAAATGGTAGTTCCTTACATAAAAGGTGTACAGTCTAACGGCGTAGCTGCCTGTGTAAAACACTTTGCATTAAACAATCAGGAAACTAATCGTAATACCGTAAATGTAGTAGTTGATGATCGTGCTTTGTACGAGATTTACCTGCCTGCATTTAAAGCTGCTGTACAAGAAGGAGACGCTTGGGCAATTATGGGTTCTTATAATAAATACAAAGGACAACAATGCTGCCACAACGAATTTTTATTGAATGATATTCTTCGCGGAGAATGGGGTTTCAAAGGTGTTGTAGTTTCAGACTGGGGTGGAGTTCACGATACAAAACAAGCGATTCACAATGGTTTAGACATGGAATTTGGTTCTTGGACAAACGGTCTTTCTTGGGGAACAAGTAATGCTTATGATAACTATTATTTAGCAAAACCGTATTCTACCATGATCGAAAAAGGTGAAGTTGGAACTAAAGAATTAGACGAAAAAGTGCGTCGTGTTTTACGTTTGGCTTTTTTGACTACAATGGATAAAAACAGACCTTTTGGATCTTTTGGAACAAAAGAACATGCAGATGCTGGAAGAAAAATTGCTGAAGAAGGAATTGTATTGCTTCAAAACAACAATAATATTCTGCCAATCAATCTTTCTAAAACTAAAAAGATTGCAGTAATTGGAGAAAATGCGATTAAAATGATGACAGTAGGAGGAGGAAGTTCTTCTCTTAAAGCAAGATACGAGATTACACCGCTTGAAGGTTTAAAGAAAAGAATCGGAAATGAGGCGCAGATTACTTACGCTCGCGGTTATGTTGGAGACCCAACAAGTAACTATAACGGAGTTATTGCAAAAGTAAGTTTAGAAGAAAAACGTTCTCCGGCAGAATTAACTGCAGAAGCTTTAAAAGTGGCTAAAGATGCAGATATTGTTCTTTTTATCGGAGGTTTAAATAAAAGTCCAAATCAGGATGATGAAGGGCATGATCGTACAGAACTTGGACTTCCTTACAATCAGGATAAATTAATTTCTGAATTAGCTAAAGTAAATAAAAACATTGTTTTTGTAAATATTTCTGGAAATGCAGTTTCAATGCCTTGGATAAAAGAAGTTCCGGGTGTAGTACAAGGATGGTTTTTAGGTACAGAAGCTGGAAACGCTTTAGCAGCTGTTTTGGTTGGAGATGTTAATCCTTCTGGAAAATTATCTTTTACTTTCCCGGTAAAATTAAATGATAACGGAGCACATGCTTTAGGAGATTTCCCTGGTGGAGATGAAGTAGTTTACAAAGAAGGAATTTTTGTTGGATACCGTTGGGCAGACAAACAAAAAATCAAACCATTATTTTCTTTTGGTCACGGATTAAGCTACACTACTTTTCAATACGGAAAAGTAACGGCAGACAAAAAACAAATTACAGCTGCAGATCAGATTTCATTTTCTGTAACCGTTAAAAATACAGGAACGCGTGACGGATCTGAAGTTGTACAACTTTACATCAGCGATTTAAAATCATCATTGCCGCGTCCGATAAAAGAATTAAAAGGATTTGAAAAAGTTTCGCTAAAAGCGGGAGAAGAAAAAACAGTAACCATTACGGTTGATAAAACGGCTCTTAGCTTTTTTGATGATAAAAAACACGAATGGGTTGCAGAACCTGGAGACTTTGAAGCCATTATTGGAGCGTCTTCTACAGACATAAAATCTAAAGTGAGTTTTTCACTAAAATAGTTTTTATTATTTCTAAACTTGGTTGGTTTGTAGAGCTGCAATGATAAAAAGTTGCAGCTTTATTTTTAGTTTTTTTTTTACCATTAAGGCATTAAGTTAATTAAGCTTTGGGTTTGGATTAAAGCTGAAGGGAATTAAGTTTAGAGTTTAAACAAAAATAAGCCATAAAGAAATTAGAACAATTATACTGTAAAGCTTAATGAAACTTAACTTTCTAAAATAGTTAAGCTTAAGCTAAATACTTAATTAACTTAATATCTTAATGGTAGAAAAAAATATAGCTATGAAAAAAATTGTAATAAGCGCTTTTGCTCTTTTCTTGTTTCAAAATCTTTCGGCGCAAAGCCTGGATAAAATGCAATGGTTTAATGAACCTGAAAAATGGGAAATTAAAAACAATGCTTTGATTATGAATGTTACGGCAAACAGCGATTACTGGCGAATCTCACATTACGGATTTACGGTTGACGATGCTCCGTTTTATTACGCCAATTACGGCGGTGAATTTGAAGCCAAAGTAAAACTGACCGGAAATTACATCGCTCGTTTTGATCAAATGGGATTAATGATTCGCGTTGATGAAAAAAACTACATCAAAACTGGTGTTGAATTTGTTGACGGAAAATTTAATATCAGTACCGTTGTAACGCACGACAAAAGTGATTGGAGTGTAACAACATTAGAAAAAGCACCGCCTTTTGTATGGATAAAAGTAGTTAGAAGATTAGATGCCTTAGAAGTGTTTTTCTCTTATGATGACAAAAACTATATCCTGACCAGAAATGCACCGCTGCAAGACAATACGCCCGTTATGGTTGGTTTAATGGCCGCATCACCAGACGGAAAAGGCTTTGAAGCTAAATTCGAAAACTTCACCGTAAAACATTTACCAGACCAAAGAAGAGCAGAGTGGCTTAAGAATCATCAATAGAGTTTTTTTAGTTCTTAGTTTTTTAGTCCTAAGTACTTAGTTATGAGATTTTACTAGATGTAAATCATAATAATAAACCTTTAGTATATTTTTAATGACTAAAAATATATTTGCTTAATATTACACAACTATGACTAAAAAACTAATGACTAAGTACTTAGGACTAAAAACTAAAAACTAAAAACTAAAAACTCACAACTTATAACCTATGAAAAAACATTACGAAATTCTAGACGGATTACGCGGCGTTGCAGCGATTTTGGTTGTTGCGTTTCACGTCTTTGAAACTTTTTCAGGCGGCAACCGCTTTGTACAAATCATCAATCACGGTTATCTGGCTGTAGATTTCTTTTTTATATTATCTGGTTTTGTTGTGGCGTATGCCTACGACGACCGCTGGGGAAAAATGACACAATGGGAGTTTTACAAAAGACGTTTAATCCGTTTGCAGCCGATGGTAATCATGGGAATGATTATTGGCGCGGCGTTGTATTATTTTCAGGCTTCCGATATTTTATTTCCGCAGATTGCGACGATGCCCGTTTGGAAATTAATATTAGTAATGTTTGTTGGCTTTACGCTGATTCCCTTAACACCATCAGCAGAAATTAGAGGTTGGGGCGAAATGCATCCGCTAAACGGTCCGGCCTGGTCGTTGTTTTTCGAATATATTGCGAATATTTTATACGCTTTATTCTTTCGCAAATTCTCAAATAAAGTAATGGCGGTATTCGTTGTGATTTTTGCAGGATTGCTTATCAATTACACCGTTTTTGGCCCAAAAGGAGATGTAATTGGCGGCTGGTCTTTAAACTTTGAACAACTTAATGTCGGGTTTACACGTTTATTATATCCGTTTTTTGCCGGAGTTTTACTTTCGCGTTTAGGAAAACTTATTCACATAAAAGGCGCTTTTTGGGTTTGCAGTTTATTGATCTTTATCATTTTGTGCGTACCAAGAATTGGCGACGAAAACAGTTTATGGATGAATGGTATTTACGAATCTGTTTGTATTATTTTATTATTTCCGTTAATTGTTTCCATTGGAGCAGGAGGAGAAATTAAAAATCCCGTATCGCTAAAAATTTGCAAAATGTTAGGCGATATTTCGTATCCAATTTACATTACGCATTATCCGCTTATTTATTGGTTTACCGCTTGGGTTGTCGATAATAAAGTATCGTTACAAGACGGTTATTTAGTCGGAATTGGAGTCTTAGTCGCTAGTATTGTACTTGCATTTTTATGTCTTAAATTATACGATGAGCCAGTTCGTAATTGGCTTCAGAAAAAATTTCAAAAGCAGAAACCCGTTTCGGCGCCATGATTTTTTTAGAGTTTGTAATTTTATAAGTTGCAAATGTTAAAAGGGATGAAAATTTATTTTTTCATCTCTTTTTTAATTTAAATTTATGGCGTTAAAAAATATAAGAATGTCACCATTAGAAGAAATCCATAAAATGCCTATTTTTCAGAAGGCAGAACAAATATTTCAGCTTACACAAGGTCTAGTTCAGATTGTTCCATTAGAAAATGAATTTTTGCAGGAAACTGTAGTTAAGTTTATGTTGGAAAACGCTATGATTATTCCAGCTAAAATAGCAGGGGCAGAAGGCGTAGATTTATACGATCTTCGAATGGAAAATGCAACATTAATTAGAAAAGCAGCCAAAGAATTATACGTACAGGTGGGAAGTCTTCGTTTTGAAAAAGGAATCCGCGATAAAGATTATATCGAATTATTACGAAACACAATCGAAGAATTTCGGTTTTTATTTATAGACTGGGTTGCCGGATTTGATAAATGGAGCTATATAAAAGACAATTGGGGCTTATTCAATCCGCCTGGAGTACACGCTCACGACAAAGATCCAGACGAAGATATTCCGTTTGATCCAAATGATTTTCTTCAATATGGAGATGAAGATGAAGACGATTTGTAATCATTTTTATTTATAGTTTATCGTTTGTTGTTTATATAGAAAATCCCGCAAAATCTGCCAAATCTGCGAGAAAAAAAATAAAAAAAAGGGATGAAAAAACAATTTTCCATCCCTTTCTATTTTATATAAAAATAATTTATTTCACAACCAATTCTGCCAAAGCTTCTTTAGAAAAACCTTTTAATTCATCCATTTTTCCAGCTTTAATTTTAGCAGTCCAATTTGGATCTGATAAAAGAGGTCTTCCAACAGCAACTAAATCAAAATCACCTCTGTCGAAACGTCTGGTCAATTCGTCTAACGATGCAGGTTCTGAACTTTCTCCTGAAAAAGCACCAAAGAAATCGCTGGAAAGACCAACAGAACCCACGGTAATAGTTGGCGCTCCCGTAACTTTTTTAGCCCATCCGGCAAAATTCAAATCAGAACCTTCAAATTCAGGTTCCCAGAAACGTCTTTGAGAAGCGTGAATAATATCTACACCAGCATCAACAAGAGGCGTAAGCCACGCTTCTAATTCCTGCGGATTTTTAGCCAGTTTATAATTATAATCAGAAGGTTTAAATTGAGAAAAACGCATGATAACTGCAAAATCATTTCCAACTTGTCTTCTAACTTCTTTAATTACTTCAATAGCAAAACGATTACGTTCCGGCAAAGTTTTTCCGCCATATACATCATCACGAAGATTAGTTTCAGCTCTAAAAAACTGATCGATCAAATAACCGTGCGCACCGTGAATTTCTACAGTATCAAAACCCAATCTTTTGGCATCAGCAGCAGCTTTTCCGAATGCAAGAATAGTCTCTTCAATATCTTTCTCAGACATTGTAATACCATTTCTAAAATCCGGTCGGTTTAATCCAGACGGCCCTTCAAAAGGAACTGGCGGCACCCATCCAGAATGATGATTGTCCATAATCCCCATGTGCCAGATTTGTGGTCCCATTTGTCCGCCTGCAGCATGAACTTCATTTATTACTTTCTGCCATCCTTTTAAGGCATCATCGCCATGAAAATGAGGCACATTAGCATCGTTTGAAGAAGAACGTCTGTCGATAACAGTTCCTTCAGATAATATTAAACCAACTTCACCTTCAGCTCTTTTTTGATAATATTCAGCAACAGTGTCAGTTGGAACTCCGTTTGGAGAAAAAGAGCGCGTCATAGGCGCCATTACGATTCGGTTTTTTAGATTTAACGTTTTTAAGTTAAAGGTCGAAAACAGGTTTTTTGTACTCATAAGTAATTTACAAATTAGTTTGAATTAATTTACTGAGTGCTTCAAAGGCACCTTCGTTGCGTTTGTAGTATGTCCATTGTCCAACGCGTTTGGATTCTATAAAACCAGCACGCTGTAAAATCGACAAGTATTCAGAAACTGTCGATTGCGTCAGGCCTGCTTTTTCTTGTATCTGTCCAACACAAACTCCGTGTTCAAATCCGGCATGTTTGCCTTGATCAGGAAAATGTATTTCGGGTTCTTTGAGCCATTCCAGCATTTGTAGCCTGGCTTTATTAGACAGTGCCTTAAAGATTTCTATTTGTTCCATGGTGCAAATATATCGACTTTTCCCGATATGCCAATTTCCCGATATGTTTTTGTGAAAAATTTATGACTGGAGTAGAAGAGTTAGAGGTAAAGACGAGGAATTTTATCAAAGAAAATTTATATTTGCTTTTAGAATAATCTTGCAAAGTTTTTTAACCATATAAGTGATATAAGTTCATTTTAGAAAAGCTTAAATTATCTTATATCACTTATATGGTTTAATTCTCTTAGGGTCTTTGCGAGATTGAAAGCTCCAAATAAATAAACTTAATCAATTATGAAAAAAACTTTACTCATTTTAGCATTCGTGTGTGGTATAATAACCAATACAAAAGCCCAAACAATAGGAACAGAAATCGGAGACATTGCGCCAGAAATAGAACTTCCGGACACAAAAGGAAACAATGTTGTACTTTCATCTCTAAGAGGTTCATTGGTTTTGGTAGATTTTTGGGCATCTTGGTGTGCACCCTGCATAAAAGAACAGCCGACATTATTAAAACTATATAACGCTAATCCAGATAAATTTTCGATTTATGCCATTTCGATGGATACAAAAAAACCGCTTTGGCTTGGTGCAGTTGCAAAAGGTAAATTGCCGTGGGTAAACGTAAGCGATCTAAAATACTGGAAATCTCCTGTAGTGGGCGATTATATGCTGCAGTCTGTTCCGCTTAATTTTTTAATCGATAAAAACGGAATTATCGTAGCAAAAAACATTCACGGAAAAGCGTTGGAAGATAAAGTTCAAAGTTTACTTTAAAAGGAAATTCCAATTTTTTAAAATTCCAAATTCCAAGTAATTTGGTTTTAAAAAAAAATATAAATATACTTTTAGTGTATTGTCAGGCTGAGCGGAGTCGAAGTCCGTGCCAATTGGAGCGCCTTCGACTCCGCTCAGGATGACAAAATCGTGGTTACGTTGCGTAGACGATACAGAATAAATTGCGTATACATGACAACATCACGTAAAAAACAAAAAATTCCAAATCCCAATTATACTAAAAGTACAGTTTGGAATTTGGAATTTTATTTTTAAAAATTTCCGCTTCTTTGGAATTTGGAATTTCTTTATTGAAATTTAGATTTTACTCCTCATTCGGTGTCTTCTTAACACCTCCAAATTGCGTTTTAAGCATTTCTCTTATCTGGAATTGCGTTTTGTTCTGTGTGGCATTCTTCCATTCTTTTTGATCATAGATATGTATTCCGGTTGAATACGGATTTGTGACAAATGAAATCCTCGAAATCGTATATTTGTAATACTTTAGTTCCTGAGACACATGACGGTCCGGAACCACAATTATAATGTTCTCCCAATTAAGAAAGTCCTTAGGGACATCTTCTCTTTCTAATAAACCAAGAGATTCAAAGAAAGCAGTAATCTTTTGATCATTAAGCTTGTGTATCTTATTGTCAATGTTTTTGAATGTACTATGAAGCCTATTTTCGTTTATAATAGTACTCATGATAGCGTTGTTTTTTGTTTAATTTTTATATAAAGTTACAGCAAAAGCAACTGAATTATAAAATTTAAAGCCAATAGAATCATTCTAAATTTTAGACCCTGTTTTCTGCCAGTTGTATAAGTGTTTCATCATAGATTGATAAAATACTATTAATATCGCTTGGCAAAAAGCAATACTTTTATGCCTGACTAACTACCACTATACTTATGAAAACTGTTTGTACCAAAGGAATATTGCTTTATTGTATTTTTTTAATGTCTTGTTTTTCTTTCGCTCAAAATAAACCAGAAAGAGAAAAGATAGTAATAGACAAAGACTGGCGTTTTTCGTTAGGTCATTTGTACGATACTCAAAAAGACTTTGGTCATGCCGAAGGCTATTTCTCTTATTTAGCCAAAACAGGTTTTGCAGACGGTCCCGCAGCACCAGGATTTGACGACCGCGCCTGGCGAAAACTAGATTTACCGCACGATTGGGCTGTTGAGCAGTCTTTTAGCGAAAGCGCAAGTTTCAGCCACGGCTTTAAAACCGCTGGCAAAAACTTTCCAGAAAAAAGCATTGGCTGGTACAGAAAGAAAATAACAATTCCGGAAAGCGATTTGGGACGTATCATTTCTTTAAAATTTGATGGTGTTTTTAGAAATTCGAAAGTGTTTTTTAACGGACATTATCTTGGAACTGAAGAAAGCGGTTACAATGGTTTTGAGTACGATATTACGGCTTATGTAAATTACGGCGGCGAAAATACAATTGTCGTTCGTGCCGATGCTTCGATGGAAGAAGGTTGGTTTTACGAAGGCGCCGGAATTTACAGACATATATATTTACAAAAAACAAATCCAATTTTTGTGGTTGAAAACGGAACTTACGTAACTTCTCAAATTACAAATAACAATGCTGAAGTTAGGGCTGAAGTTTCTATTGAAAACAAAGGAAATTATAAAGGCTTAATTGAAATTTCCCAGACAATTATTGATGCTTCGGGAAAAGAAATTGCTCACTTTTCTGAGAAAGAAACAGCGCCGGAATTTTATAAAACAGCAAAATATACTTCAAAACTTCAAGTTCAAAATCCATTATTATGGGATATTGATTCGCCCAATTTGTATCGATTAATTACAGAAGTTAAGCAAGAAGGAAAAATTCTGGATCGTTATGAAACTTCTTTCGGAATAAGAACCATTGTTTTTGATGCTGAAAAAGGAATTATTTTAAACGGAAAACCAGTAAAACTTAAAGGAACAAACAATCATCAGGATCATGCGGGAATTGGAACTGCTTTGCCTGAAGAATTGCAATATTACAGAATTAAAAAACTCAAAGAAATGGGCTCAAATGCCTACAGATGTTCGCACAATCCACCAACGCCAGAATTGTTAGATGCTTGTGATAAACTCGGAATGCTGGTAATTGATGAAACCCATTTGATGGGAATTAACGATTATCATTTAAATGATTTAAAACGAATGATCGACCGCGACCGCAATCATCCGAGTATTTTCTGCTGGTCTGTTGGCAACGAAGAATGGAATATTGAAGGCGGGATTACTGGAGAAAGAATTACAAACATAATGCAGGGATTTGCCAAAAGTATTGATGATACAAGGCCTGTAACTGTGGGAATTAGCAGCGGTTTTAAAAGTGGTATTTCGTCTGTTGTCGAAATTATGGGATATAATTATATGGGCAACGGCGATATTGATGCGCACAGAAATCAATTTAAAAACCAGCCCGGAATGGGAACGGAGGAAGGTTCTACGTTTGCTACGCGAGGTATTTATTTTACCGATGATGCCAAACATTATCAAAGCGCTTACGACAAAAAACCGCGTCCGTCTTTTTATAGTATCGAAGAAGGCTGGAAATTTTACGCGTCACGCCCTTACTTGGCAGGAATGTTTATCTGGACGGGTTTTGATTATCGCGGTGAACCTACGCCGTATGGCTGGCCTTCTGTAACGTCTTATTTCGGAATGATGGATGTTTGCGGTTTCCCAAAAGACAATGTTTTTTACCTAAAATCGTGGTGGGGAACTGAAGCTGTTTTGCATCTTTTACCGCACTGGAACTGGAGTGGGATGGAAGGTAAAGAAATCGACGTTTGGGTGTATTCTAATTGTGATGAGGTCGAACTTTTTCTAAACAAAAAGAGTTTAGGAAAAAAGAAAATGGAACCGTTAGGACATCTGGAATGGAAGGTAAAATACACGCCCGGAACTCTGGAAGCGATTGGCTATAAAAATGGTAAAAAGATACTTTCTGAAATTCAGAAAACGACTGAAAATCCAGAAAATATTAAACTTTCTGTTGATAAAGAAATTGCAGCTAATGCTAATATTGCTGTAATAACGGTTGAGGTTACAGACAAAAAAGGACTTCATATGCCGACAGCAGATAACGAAATAAGTTTTGATATTAAAGGGGGAAAAATTCTTGGTGTAGGAAATGGTGATCCAACATCTTTAGAAAAAGATAAATTTCTAGATGATATTCAACTAGTTTCGATAACGAATTTGCAGGAACAAAAAGCAGCAACTGTAAGTTTGCCACAGCAATTACCATCTTTTGATGAAAATTGGAATGAAGCTTTTAAAAACAGAGATTACAAAAATCAAGCTCCGGCGTATGTTTACCGCGGTGAATTTGATTTAAAAGAAAATACAAAATCTACTATTGTGAATTTCTTTTATAAAAAAATAGGAATAGAAACCGTTGTTTTTGTGAATGGAAATAAAGTAACTGCAACTACAGAAGATGCTCAAAAATATACTTTTAATACCGCAATTTTAAAACAAGGAAAAAACTCAATTTACATCATCGCGACTCCTTTACAAAAAATAAAAGATTGGGATGTAATGAATACAGATCCCGGAATTATTCAAGTAATCACACCGTCTGAACCGTGGAAACGCAAATTGTTCAACGGTTTTGCTCAAATTATTATTCAAAAAGAAGAAAACGAAAAAGAGGTTATTTTATCCGCTTCCGCGAAAGGATTAAAGACTTTTAACTTGAAGATAGATTAATGATTTAACCGCAAAGTTCGCAATTCATTAAAAAAATCTCGCAAAGTCGCGAAGTCGCAAAGTAAAATAAATAATAAACTTTGCGACTTCGCGACTTTGCGAGATTCATACTCTAACCTTTACAAAAAAACTTGCGGTTAATTCTCATCTCAGGAAACTCGAAACCTGTCCTTCGACTTCGGTCAGGATGACAAACCTTAATTTTCTTTTTTGTTTACCAATTTCCATTCGTTTTTATCTTTAGCATAAGTTTCAGTAACCAAAACATTTTTAGCGTCTTTTCCTTCTGGTTTAATGTACGTTAAAACCGCAGTATTTTCATTAGAAGAAACAATTCTAAAATCCTCCGCATTTTCTTGTTTAGATAAAAGCTTCAACAAAGGTTCTTCTTTAATGTATTTTGTTAATTCAGAAGTAGCAACCGGACCATTGTGCGTAGGATAAATGGTTTTTACATTATTCTCTAAAGCAATTTTTTCAATCAATTTTAAATTCAAATCGGCAAGTTTTCTGTTTTCATGATAGAAATGTTCACGCACATGATGACCGTCGGGAGCCAATCCGCCGCCTTGCGCTTTAAAAGTTCCCACGAAAGCATCGCCTACAAAAAGATTATCGCCAATAAGAATCAATAAATCGCCTGGAGTATGACCGCCTTTTATGGGAATGATTTTCCCGTTTACACCATATCTACTAAGATCAACCGTTTTTTCTACCATAACATCGGGAGTAAATGGCGAATAACTCAAATCAGAATACTGTCGAAGGCGTGTGCCCCAAATACTCACATCTTCGGATTTATTTAGTTCTGTTTTTCCAGAAGTAAATTTTCCTAAATCGGCTTTGCTTCCGGCAATTTTAGTGTGGTAAGTCTGTTGTAGAAATCGTGCATTTCCGGCATGATCTCCGTGTCCGTGTGTTACAATTGCCAGTGAAATGTTTTCGGGTTTAAAACCCAATTTTTTAATCGAATTTACCAAACTGTCCTGATAACCAGCAACTGGAACTCCAGTATCTATTAAAAGTAATTTTTCAGAATTGCCTTTTACAAGATAAGCCTCAGTAAAATAATTCTGGATATGGAAAATCTGAACTTTAGAATTGTCATTTTTGTTTTGCGCTTTGGCAGTAAAACCAAGCGTAATAAGCAGCAACAACAATAAAGAAATGCGTCCTGTATTGCTGGAATAAATTGTCTTTTTCATTTTGTATTTTATTAAATTATTTTGTCGGTATTGACACTGCAAATCTGGGACAGAATACTAAAAATAAAAATGAACTGGTTTAGGAAATTTGATTGAACTGGTTTAACTTTTTGAGGTTTTGCCGTTGCGGATCTTGCTTAAATATTCGGTACTGAAACCTAAATACGAAGCCAGCGCATATTGAGGAACTCGTTTTGCAATTGCGGCATATTTGCTCATAAATTCATCATAACGTTCTTCGGCGGTTTTGGTGAAATTTGACAATAATCTTTTTTGCTGAAACGCCAGTGAACGCTGGGTAATAATGCGTTCGAATTTTTCGAGTTTCGGAATTTCTGCTAAGAATTTTTGCTCGTCTTCATATTCAATCTGAATCAAAACCGAGTCTTCTAGCGCTTCTACAAACAAAGTTGCCGGTTCCTGATAAATCAAACTGCTGTAATCCGATATCCACCAGTCTTCTATGGCAAAAGATAAGGTATGTTCTTTTCCTTCATTATCGACCAAATAGCCTCTAAATGCGCCTTTTACAACATAACTTTTATGTTTGCATACAAAACCGGGCTGTACAATAAATTGTCTTTTTTTGACTTTGGTTATCTTCAAAAAAGAAGCGAGATGATTTTTTTCATCGTCTGTCAAGTCAACATATCTTGAAATATAATTTATTACGGGCAGTAGATCGTTCATGTTAACAAAGATAAAAATCAAAATCAATATCAATATCAAAAAACAATATTAATGTCAATATCAATTTGAAGAGCTCAATTTCAATTTTGACAGTTGCTTAAATTTTGATATTAACTATAAAATTGATTTTTGATATTGATATTGAATTTTGTAATTTGATTTTTGTTTGAATTTCATAACTTTGCCTCATGAAAGAGCAGCTGCATTCCGAAATTGTAGATTCTAATACTTCCGAGTTAAAACTTAAAGGATTTAAAGTATATCAGATTGGAACTGATTGTACGGTTATACCAAGTTATAACCGCAGGGATTTTTATAAAATCAGCATTAGTACTGGGCAGAGTCTTATTCAGTATGCAGACCGCGGTATTGAAACGGACGGAACTACTTTGTTTTTTGGAAATCCTTATATTCCTTATTCATGGGAATTACTTTCGCCGTCTTTTCATGGTTTTGCCTGTGTTTTTACCGAAGAATTTTTAAAGATGAACGACCGTTCTGAAAGCCTTCACGAATGTCCGTTGTTTAAAATTGGCGGTACACCGATCTTTTATTTGTGTGAGGAACAGAAAGTGTTTATTACTTCTTTGTTCAAAAAAATGATTGAAGAACAGGCAACAGATTATGTTTTTAAAGATGATTTGGTTCGAAATTATATCAATGTTGTGATTCATGAATCGATGAAAATGCAGCCGTCGGAGAATTTCTTCAAACATAAAAATGCATCTTCAAGAATTACTTCTTTATTTCTGGAGCTTTTAGAAAGGCAATTTCCTATTGAAACAAAAGATCAGCCATTAAAACTGAAAAACCCTCAGGATTATGCGCAGAGTCTTGCTGTACACGTCAATCATCTGAATCGTTCTGTAAAAGAAATTACAGGAAAACCAACAACAGCGCACATTACCGAAAGAATTATCAGCGAAGCCAAAGCATTACTACATCACACAGATTGGAGTATTGCAGATATTGGTTATTCGCTTGGATTTGAATATCCAAGTTATTTTAATAATTATTTTAAAAGACTTACCGGAAGTGCTCCAAAGTCACTTCGATCCTAAATTGTTTCAAAATCATAATTTTTTGTTTGATTTTCATTATTTCTAATTGAATTTACCTGACTACATTTGCCGTAAATAATTCAATAAATTATTTGTCTGATCTTTTACTGGCTAAACACAACTTCCGAAAAGCATATTCTCTGCTTCGTTTAGTTTCAGTACGCTATTAGCTTTAAGCAATTTAAAGCCAAATGATATTAATATTCGATAATTTTAAAATAGAAAGCCAACCCAATTAAAACTAATTTTTATGCCAACACAATATTCTACCGTTACCGAAGAAGGAAAAATTCCGAATACTTATATGACAGGAGACGTTTTTTATAAAAAACAAACCAGTGATATTCACCCAGAAAATACAGTAATCAAAGACGTTGCTTTTGAGCCGGGCGCAAGATCTAACTGGCACCGCAATGTTAGTTTACAGCTTATAATTGCAACTGAAGGTGTTGGTTACTACCAAGAAAGAGGAGGGAAAATAAAACTGATTAAAAAAGGTCAGGTTATTACCGTTTTACCAGAAGTTGATCATTGGTATGGAGCAACTCCAGAAAGCCGATATTCGCATATAGCCATTTACACAGAAATCGACAAAGGCCACGGAGAATGGCTTGAAACTGTCTCTGACGAAGAATATTTTTCTTTTTAAGGGGCTAAGGTGCTGAGTTGCTAAGGTTCTAAGTGAAAAAATTCCAATAAAAAAATTCCAAATTCCAACAGAGAGGTATTTACACACTCGCAAGTTTGGAATTTGGAATTTTTTTATTGGAATTTTCTATTCAAAACCTTAGAACCTTAGCAACTCAGCACCTTAGTTCCTTAAAAAGTCAAAACCCCTTAAGCAATTCAACTCTTAAGGGGTTTTTAAAATAAATAATAACCAATTAAATTTATTTTTTGTCTAATTTCTCTTTAAGCATTTTAGCATGTTCTAAATGTGCTGTAAAACCTGCAATATTATTTGAAGCCCAAAGCTTAAGATCTTGATCTGTTGCTTTATCAGCTGTTTTTTGTAATTTATCAATCGCTTTTTCATGTCCGTGAACCATCATGTCAGCGTATTTTTTGTCAAAATCAAGTCCTGATTTTTCGTTTAGTTTATTGTATTCGTCTTTTCCTTCTTCAGTTACAGAAGTTGGAAGCGTAAAGTTTTTGGTTTTCGCTAAAGCACTTACTTCAGAAGCTAATTTAGTATGTTCGTCAACCATCATTTTTCCAAAATTTTTCACTTCTGCGTCAGTACCTTTTGACTGAGCTAATTTTCCAAGTTCAATTTCAGCAAGATTAATTTCTGCAATATCTACTACATATTGAGCATCATCTTCTTTACTGTCAATAGAGTCAAATTTTGCTTCATTACTGTCTTCTGCAACTTCTTTTGGATCTTCTTGTTTGGTTTCGTTTTTACACGAGTTTAAGAATATAATAATAAGTCCTGCTCCTAAAATGGCTTTGCTGGCTAATAGTAATTTTTTCATGATTTGTATGGTTTTAATGTTATAATGTAAAATTATTTAGAATGTAGTAGAATAATTTACAGCATTTTAGAATAATGTTATAGGATTTGGATGCAGTTGATTTTTTGAAGTAGAAATAAATTCTATCTTAGCAAAAAGAAAGATCTAGTAAAAATCATGAGCATATTTAGAAAAATATTTGGTACAAATAAAAATGTAAATTCTGTAGAAAAAACAGAAAATCAACAAAAGGCAGTAAATGAAAGTTCGAATTTGGGCAATACTCCAGAATTGTTCAAAAAAGAGTTATATAACTCATTAGATAGATATTATTCAACTCCGGATTCAAAAATTTCTTTGAATTTAACAGATAAAGATGGTACGGTTTATAAAGAACATGAAGCATTTGAAGGTACGTTTGAAAATTGGAAAGGAATAAGATCTGCTTGGGATAGAAGAAGTGTTTTGTTTGAGCATTGGGATACGTCGTTATTTAATCAACTTGAAAAATGGCAGGTAATCGAAAGATTTGTAAAAGATAGGTATGGACTTAAAGCTGATGAATTCAAAAAAAATAATATTGGCACAGAAGACCTAAGGGATATCAGATTAATTGTAGCACTTTCAAAACTTTACAGAGTTCTCCTTTCGCATCAAGAAGCTTTGTACTATGCAGAAATAGCGTATGAGTTAAGACCAGATTTAGATATAGTAAAAGTAGAGTATGCAACTGTTTTACATTTATCCTCGGATGAAGGGGATAAAGAAAAATCACATACTTTAATGAATGAAGTTATAGAGAATAAGATTAAAAAAGAAACGGGTACTGAGGTTGCTTTATTGAATTACTTTTTCTTTTCTAAAGATTATATAGATTCGTCAATATTTACAATTATGTATCTTAATGCTGGTAATTGTGACTTAGAAACTTGGGATCGATTAGCAGAGGAATATTATTGGTGTCCAAATTTTAGATATGAGCATTCTGTTTATTTAAATAACAAGGGAGAAACATTAAAAGCAGCTGCCAAATTAAACTCACTTGCAGATGAATTTCCGTGGTATAAAACTGCTGTACTTGCCAATATTAGTACAATAGAACAATTAAGAGCTTTAAGTAATAATCCAGATTTTATGGAAAAAGAATTAATTAGAATGAAACAGTACACATCTATGTGGACAAATTAAAATACAATGCTAATTTAATAGACTTAATCCCAATTCTACCCAGAATTGGGATTTTTTTGCTCAATTTGAAAAATCATCTATAGTAAATTATAGAATTTCAAACTAAAATTATGTAACAAAATTCCTGTCTTTTTGAGTGAACTTTGAAAATACCAAAACAGTACTAAATACTCACTTTAAATTATTAGCAATGACAAATTCAGAAGTAAATGGCAAGCAGCAATATCACGGACTTTTAAAAGAAGGATATAATATGGAAAAAATAACTCCACTTGTCAATGCGCCAATCGTAGGTGTGAATGGCGTTAAAGCAAAACCTTATAACGAATGGACAAAAGAGGAATTATACCAACAGGCTATAAAAGCAGGTATTCCGGGACGTTCTTATATGAATAAAAAAAGCCTGATTAATTCATTACAAAATAATTAATAAACCAACATGAATGCAACGGCCAGAAAAGAAAAGCTAATGAATCAGCTTATAAAAACGCCACATTTAGTAATAGAAAAACTGGATTTAGCGTATATAAACGATCATCAGCTTACGATTGTGCGATGCCGTGAAGGTGAAGAGTTTGTTTATAAAAAAAACGGCAGAAACGTAAAAAGCAAAAACGAAATTAAACGTTTTAACAGCTTGGTTTTACCGCCGGCTTGGGAAAATGTTCGAATTACAGATGTTGTAAACGGTCATCTTCAGGCAGTTGGCACAGATGTTAAAAACAGAAAGCAATACCGATATCATCCGAGATGGAATTTGATTCGTAATCAGACTAAGTTTTATAAAATTGCCGAGTTTGGAAGTAAACTTCCGCTGATTCGAAAAAAAGTCGATTTGGATTTAGAACAAAAAGAATGGTCTAAAGAAAAAGTTATCGCTTTGGTTATCCGATTAATGGAAGAAACGCATATCAGGATTGGAAATGAAAAATATGCGAAAGACAATAAATCCTACGGGCTTTCGACTTTGCGAAAAAGACATATCAATATCAACAGAAATACACTTCGATTTGAGTTTACAGGCAAAAAAGGAGTAAAGCATACGATTACAACGCGAAACAAACAATTGATAAAATTGGTTAGCCGATGTGAAGAAATTCCGGGTATGGAAGTTTTTAAATATTACGATAACAACGGCGAAAGAAAGGTTTTAGACAGCCATATGGTAAATGAATATCTGCATGAGATTTCGGGAGAATATTTTAGTGCGAAAGATTTTAGAACGTGGGCAGCATCTATTATATTTTTTGAAAGTCTTATGGATTTGGGAGTTACTTCTGATGAAAAAGAAATCAAGAAAAACGTTATTTCGGCCTTTGACTGCACTGCAGAAGCTTTGGGAAATACCAGAAATGTTTGCAAAAATTATTACGTTCATCCCTTATTGATTTCGACTTATGAAGACGGATCAATTCAAAAATATTTTGACATGGCTAAAAACAGCCGTAGCAATAGAAAATATTTTTCACGCACAGAAATCGCTTTTTCAGAATTGATTCAGAACTATCAAATCAATTTGGTTTAAGAATTTTAAAAGCAGAAAAATAAATAGAGTTAGCGCATCTCTAAAAAGCCAAAAACTATTATTAACTAAATACTTAATATTATGTTACGTTGGACAGTCACATTTATTATTCTAGCCATAGTGGCGGGAATATTTGGTTTTGGAGGCATTGCTGCCGGAGCCGCTAGTATAGCTAAAGTTTTATTCTTCATATTTTTAGTTTTATTCGTTATATCACTAATTACCGGAAGAACAAGAGTTTAGTTTTTAAGAAAATCAGTAAACAAACAACAAAGCGACACATTTATTTCGGTAAATGTGTCGTTTTTCCAGTTTGAAAAACAGCAAATAAAAATATCAAAAAAGAAAAAAATGGGAACAAAAAGCGGTGCTTATCAAGACGTTTACATCAAAAGAGACGATGCTATGGTGAGCTTAAAAAATGATGTAATAGACTTTTGTGAAAAATATATAAAACCTGTTCATCCAGAAAATTGGGATTGGACTACGCGTGATTTCGAAAATCCGGAAAACGATCCTACAGTAGCAGAAGCAAGAGTAATTGCCGATGTTGTTTACAGAGATTTAAGCACAAAACAAACGGATGTTGATCTTTCTACAATGAATAATGTAGAGGCCATAAAAGCATATTTAGATCCTAACAGCAAACACGAAGCGTTTAACATGGAAGAATTTGCTTTTGCTTTAAAAGTAGAATTAGAACATGGAAAAATTAAGGATGTAAATGTGACCAACAACCATCCGTTTTTAACGGCTATGATTGCTCTGGCGCACATGACGGAGAGTTTGACTTATTATAAAAGACTTAAAGTGATGGAAGCTGAAGGAGAAATCTATGAGATTCTTCGCAAAATTCAAAGTTCAACAACGGGGCAGGAAGAATGGTATAAAGAATTGGGCAAAGCCGAGCAAGAATTAAACGAAGCCAGAGCAGGTTTGGCAGAACGTTTAGAAAAAATGGATGATATTCCGGTTTTAGAAATCATTGGAGATTAAAATATTCAATATATAAACAAAAAGAAAGGCTGTTTTACATGTAAAACAGCCTTTCTTTTTGAATAGTCAATGATTTTAGAATTTTCTAGGATCATTATCAGGATAATTTTCTTCATCGTTTTCTTCCTGAACATCATCTTCTACATATTCATTGTCTTCTTCATCATCTTGGTCAATATCTTCCAAGACATCTTCGGTTTCGTTAAAATCCTCATCTTCGCGTGCATCAGACGGATTGTCGAGTTCGTCAATTTCGTCCTCTTCCTCTTCGTCTAAATCTTCATCAACAAGATCTTCGTCATCTAAATCCTCGTTTTCAAGTTCTACTTCGTAGATATCATCATTGTTATCTTCCAGGTCTCTATCGGTATGGAAATCATCATCAAGATCATCCAAATCATCATCGTAACTGCTTACATTCTCATCAGGATTAGGAATGTCTGGATTATGTCCGTTTCTTACTGTATAGCCGCGTTCTGCGATTTCACTATTATTAGTATCAGACTCTTTTACATTGTCAATATCATCAAAATGTTCGTTGATTTGACCGCTTCTATTGGTGTTAAAGTTTTGATTTCTAGAATCTCTATCTTTTACCAAACTGTTTTTATTATCTGTAGTGTTCATGACGTTTATCTTTAATGTTATAATACAAAGCTAGAACCGAAAGCGAAAAATTTTATTATAGAATTTTAAAGGCTAATTGTATAATTAACAGCTGTTTAATATGCAATTTTCTTTTATAATGATATAAGGAGCACGATAGTTTGATATTGTAATTTTAAAAATTATAAATCTATTTTTTCATCCATCTAAATAGTATCCTATGCCCGAAGGTCCATCCATAGTAATATTAAAAGAAGAAGTACAGCAGTTTACGGGTCAGAAAATAATTTCTGTTTCCGGAAACACTAGTATTGATATTAATAGACTGCAAGACAAAACAATACAGGAGTTTAAAACCTGGGGAAAACATTTCTTGATCTGTTTTAATGATTTCACCGTCAAAATACATTTGCTGATGTTTGGAACCTATCGCATAAACGAGCGAAAGGAAATTGATCCGCGCCTCAGCCTGGGTTTTTCTGATGGAGAACTTAATTTTTATACCTGTTCTGTCAAAATTCTGGAAGGCGATATTAATACGCATTACGATTGGAGTGTGGATGTGATGAATGAAAATTGGGATCCTAAAAAAGCCAGAATGAGTTTGGATAAAATGAGCGACAAAATGATTTGTGATGCCATTTTAGACCAAAATGTATTTTCTGGAGTGGGAAATATTATTAAAAATGAAGTTTTGTACCGCTGTTATATTCATCCGGAATCTCTTGTAGGTAAAATTCCGGCAGAAGATATTAATCAGCTTATCAGCGAATGTTCTGTATATAGTTTTGAATTTTTGTATTGGAAGAAAAAATTCGAATTGAAACAACATTGGCTTGCGCATACCAAGAAAACCTGTCTGCGCTGTAACCTTCCATTTCACAAAAAACATACGGGCGATAAAAAACGCCGTAGTTTTTTCTGTACCAACTGTCAAAAATTATACAAATGAAAGAAGATGTTTTAATAGGATGCTCTAGTTATAATAACCGTTTTTGGAAAGGTGTTTTTTATCCCGAAAATCTTCCAACAAAACAATGGTTTGATTATTACTGCCAGCATTTTGATACTTACGAAATAAATGGCACTTTTTACAAATTTCCGACTTTAAAAGTGATGGAAAATTGGTACAATAAAGTGCCGCAGAATTTTTTATTTTCTGTAAAAGCACCAAAAGAAATTACACATATTAAAAAGTTTATAGATTGCGAAGACCGTCTAAACGAATTTTATGATATCTGCAATGAAGGTTTAAAAGAAAAGCTGGGTTGTATATTATTTCAGTTTCCGCCGAGTTATGATTTTAGTCCTGAAAAGCTTCAGAATATAATCGATAAAGTAAATCCTAATTTTCAAAACGTTATCGAATTCCGTCATAAAAGCTGGTGGAATCAGGAAGTCTGGGATGCTTTTGCAGCAAACAACATTACTTTTTGCAGTGTGAGTTATCCAAATTTACCCAATACGATTTTTTATGCATTTCCGCTGCTTTATATTCGCATGCATGGCGATGCAAAATTGTTTTATTCGAATTATTCTTCAGAAGAATTAGAAATTATAAAAAACATGCTGGAGTTAAGGCATCAGAAAGCTTATATTTATTTTAATAATACTGCGAGTACGGCAGGAATTTTAAATGCTTTGGAGTTGAATGGTTTGGTTGTTGTTTAAAAGTTTTTTTAACCATCATCTAAACCTCATTTTTGTCATTTCGACTAAAAAAAAATCGCATTCGATACCCAACATTGTGGTTACGAGTGCGATTTTTCTCTTTCGTCGAAATGACAAAATAAGAATTGAAATTTTAATTTTACTTCAACTCCAAAGTACCTTCAATACCGTCATCCATAGTTTTTCCGGTAACAAAAGCCGCCGTCATTTTGGCAATGGCAACAACTTTTCCGTGTTTATTGTTCCAGTAATAACCGTCTTCTGGCACTACTTTTATTACACTTAAGTTTGGGTCGTCTACGCCGCCTGGCATCCATACTTTTACAATCGGATCGTATAATTCTTCAATAATTTCTCTTTTGTACATAATAGTTGCCGTACCGTGTAAAGTCAGAAACTTATCATGCGGTGATGAAAAGAATAATTCTACAAGAGGATTTTGAGTAATTTCTGCGTTTTGACTGCTGTTTCTGTCAGATAAAAACCAGAGATTACCAAGTTCATCAATTTTTTGTACAGACATTGGTCTAGATTGTAATCTAGTTTCTTTGTAAGTACAAAACATACATGTTTTAATATCTTCTGCCAGATCTTTTATTTTGTCTGCAGCAAGATTTTCACTAAGGTCTTTATGATCTCCCATAACGTTTATATTTTATATTTTTATTAGAAATAACTGCACAAAATTTTTATTTTCTGAAAAACGAGCTTTCAGTTTTATGCAAAATATGATTAACTGTAAAGTTCACTTTTTTAGTTTTTTTACGGTTATACAATTTGGTTTATAAATTATGAGATTTCAATTTAAAACGTTTATTTCAGGGAATTTAAAATTCAAAAATTTAACTATCTTTGATCAGAAATTTAAAAATACGATCCTAAATAGACCATGAAAGATTTGACCATATTTTATACAGACGACGACGAAGATGATTTGAGCATTTTTGCAGATGCTGTAGAGTCATTACCAAAAAAAATAGAGCTTAGAACTTACTCAGGTGGACAAAAACTGCTAAATGCAATTTACAATCCGCCGCCTACGCCACATGTAGTTTTTTTAGATTTGAATATGCCGGGAAAAAACGGATTTGATGTTTTGACAGAACTTAGGCAATCTGCCGAGAAAAAAGACATTCCGATTGTTATATTTTCTACTTCAAACGAACCGAGTATTATCGAAAAATGCCGCGTTTTAGGAGCAGATTTGTTTATTACAAAACCTATTCTCATGAAAGATATTGTAAAATCTATCGAACATGCTTTGGCAATAAACTGGAAAGAATTTACACCAACGCCAAATAACTTTGTTTATAAATCTTAACAAATATATTTAAACCATATAAGTGATATAAGTTCATTTAATGCAAACCTTAATAAGGAAGCAAAAAACTAAATGAACTTATATCACTTATATGGTTTAAAAACAAACTACAATTCTGGAAGGAAAACCTCAAAAGAAGCGCCTTTTCCTTTTTCGCTTTCTGCAGTAATAACACCTTTATGGTTTTCTACAATTTTCTTAACAATTGCCAGTCCAATTCCGGTTCCAAGGAACTCAGTTTCTGTATTTAACCGCTGAAAAACTTCAAAGATTCTTTCCTTATATTCAGGTTCAAAACCAATTCCGTTATCAGAAATTTTAAGACAATAATATGTTTTGTCTGGATAATCTACGGGAAATTTTAAGTCACTGCCTTTTATTCTTTCTGCTTTAATTTCAATATATGGCGGTCTTCCTTTTTGAGCGAATTTCAACGAATTTCCAATCAGATTATGCAAAAGCTGTCTTATCTGAAAAGGCATAACGGTAGCTTCGCCCAAAGGATGGAAATTTAAAACAGCATTGGTTTCTTCAATACGCTCAGAGAAATCACTTTTAATTTCTTCGGCAATTTCGTCTAAATTTGCTTTTACAAAAATTCTTTCGGCAGAGTTCGTTCTGGAATACGTAAGAAGATCTTGTATCAAAGTCTGCATTCTTTTCGCAGCGATTTCAATACGGCTTAAATAGGTTTTGGCTTTCGCCGAAATATTCTGTTCGTCCAATTCAGTCAATCTACTGGCAAAAGTCTGGATTTTTCTAAGTGGTTCCTGCAAATCATGGCTGGAAATATACGCAAACGACTGAAGTTCAATATTCATATTGATAAGATCTTTGTTTTTGCGTTCTAATTCTTCTGTTCGTTCAGAAACCTGATTTTCCAATTGCGTTGCAAAATTCTTCTGATCCTGAATATCGGTGCTTGTTCCAACCCACATTTGGATGTTTCCCTTTTTATCTTTTTGAGCAATAGCACGTGTGAGATGCCAGCGATATTCTCCATCTTTACGACGAAAACGATGCTCTACCAAAAAGTCATTTCCAGTTTTTAAAGCTTCGATCCAGCTGTTTATATTGTCTTCGCGATCTTCAGGGTGAACAATCTGAAGCCATCCATTTTTCTTAATTTCTTTTACGCTGATTCCTGAATAATTATGCACAGACTGATTAAAATAATTTAGATTTCCCAAAGCATCGCTAGTCCAGATATGCTGTGGCATAGAGTCGGCAAGAAGTCTGAATTTTTCTTCGCTTTTCATCAGCACCTCACGGCTGAATTTTTCATCGGTGATATCCAGGATAGTTCCAACCATTTTTATGGGAACTTTATTGTCATCAAAAAATATTTTGCCATGCGCTTTTATCCATGAAATCGAATTATCATTTTTTATAATGCGCGATTCATATTTGTAAATACTTGTTTTAAGGGCTTTTGCAAAAGCTTCGTCCAAAATATGACGATCATCTGGATGGATTACACTTTGAAGCTGTACACGCGATAATTTTGCATTTTTGTCAAAGCCGAAAATCTTAAGTAAATTTTCAGAATAAATAATATTTTGAGTTGGCAGATCTACATCCCAAGTGCCAATTTCGGCAATTTCGGCTGCTAATCTTGCTCTTTGTTCGGCATCTTCTACTTTTTTACGGGCTTCAACTTTATCGGTAACATCATTTACGGTAACCATAACGCCCGATATATTTCCTTCTTTTTCAAACAACGGCGTATATTGATAATCAAGGTAAAATTTTTCGATTACACCTTTTACATCAACATAAGCAATAGAGTCTTTTTCTCGTATTATTTTACCATTTATAAAAACTTCATCCAGTAATTCAGGATATTTTTGTTCGATCAATTCCGGAAATAATTCGACAATCGGTTTGCCAATAACTTCACTTTCTTCTTTTTGCCAAATCATTTCTAACATTGTGATATTGGCCATTTCGATAACGTGATTTTTACCCCTTAAAACAGTCATAGCAATAGGAGAGTCCATTACTAATTTACGGAAAGCATTTTCGCTTTCTGTTAAAAGATAACGGGCTTTTACAGCTTCTGTAACTTCAAAAGCTACAATTATAATGCCTGATATAAAGGAGTTTTCTTCTTTTAGCGGCTGCGAAACCAAATTAAAATAGCACACTTCTTCTCGTCCATAACGGTTTAATGTTACCGGAAATTCATCTGCAGAATAAACTGCGCCTTCTTCATAAACTTTAGCGAGATAAGGATAAATGGTTTCTTTGGCCAGAGGAACAGAATCAAATATTGGTTTACCCAAAATGGCATCTTCTTCCTGATCTGTAATTTCCAGATAAGCCGTATTTGCCATTTCCAGAATCATTTCTTTTCCTTTTAAAATCGCAATTCCAAGCGGTACTTGTTTTACGGTATTTCTAAATTTTTTCTCGCTTTCTTCTACGGCAAGACGCGAATTAACCTGCGCTGTAACGTCGTTTGCAATGGCAACAATACCAGAAATAGTTCCGTCCGGATCTTTTAAAGGCTGATATATAAAATTGATATAAACATCTTCGATTTTGCCATTTCGGGCAATTTTTACAAGACGTTCATGCGCTTCAAATTTTTCGCCGGCAGTGTAAACATTTTCCAGAATGATTTCTAAACCTTGGCCTTTTACTTCCGGAAGTGCATCAAAAATGGGTTTGTTTAATACTTCGTGTAATTTTCTTCCCCATAATTCGAGCATATTTTTATTGGCAATTTCAACTACAAAATCTTTTCCTCTAAACACACACATCGCACTTGGCGTTTGCAGAATATGATTAAGGTAACGGGTACTGCTGTCTTCTAATTTCCTAACGAGTTTTACTTTTTCTGTAGTTTCATTACAAATAACTAAAACCCCGGCAGTTTTGCCAGATTCATCGTTTACAGGACTGTAACTAAAAGTCCAGTAAACATCTTCCATTTTTCCGTTACGATATATAGGTAAATATTGATCTTCGTGCCAGGTCGCTTCTCCTTGCGTAAGAACCTGATCTATAAGAGGTTTTATGAAATCCCAGATTTCTTCCCAAAAATCGGCGCCTTTTTGTCCTAAAATAGTAGGATGTTTTCCGTTATTGCCAAGACTCGGGCGGTAAGCATCATTGTAGAAACAAACATGTTCTGGTCCCCAAAACAAAAACATTGGAAATTTAGAATTTAAAAGAATTCCTAAAGTAGTACGTAAACTTTGAGGCCAGGATTCTACACCGCCAACCGCAGTTTTGCTCCAATCTAAAGCCCGTGTTAATTCGCCCATTTCGCCTCCATTGGCAAGAAAATCTTGATTTGTATGCTCCATTAAGACTGGTTTTGTTCCTATTATTTAAATAAGTGGTTTGTTATTTTGATTTATTATTAGCTAAAATTAATAAATTAAAAATTGATAATGTTTTTGATTTTTTGAATGAGATAAAAATTAAATCGTTTGAGTTAAAGTTATACGGTTTCAATGATGAAATTTGAATAACAATAGATTCAAGAAAATCTTTAATACAGGAAATCATGAAAAACGAAACTTCAAAACACGAGACCGACTATATAAAAAAGTATCAGGGAGAAGGTTATACTACCAACTATTTGTTTCAGAATAACGCATTGATAGATACTGAAACGAAGATTGCCTATCAGCCAAATGAAATTTTTATCGTTGCGCATCATCGCTACGAAGGCATGAGCGATCCAGACGATATGTCTATTTTGTATGTTATAGAAACTGGAGATCAGCGTAAAGGAACACATTTAATAGGATATGGCCCTACAGCGGATTTAGAAGAAGCGGAATTTTTTAAAGATATTCCGAAAGCAAATTATTCTAAAAACGCCGATATAAACGAGCTTACATAAAGATAAAATAGATTGATATTTTTATTTTGCTGATGAGCAGTTGTTTCAGATTAATCTGAGGCAGCTGCTTTTTCTTTTTTTTGAGGTTCAAAGGTTCAAAGGGACTGAGGTTCAAAGGTTTTTAGTTTTGGAAGGACTTAGGTTCTAAGGTTATTACGATTTAAATTTTCTAATCTCTAATTCTCTAATTAAATATTTACTAATGACTAATTATCTAATTGACTAATTCTCTAATTCCCAAGGTAAGATTTTAATTATGAAATATCTCGCGAAAATTCTGTAATAATTTGATTAGCAATATATGCGAAATTTGAATTATGAAAATGAGATAAAAAACAAAAGTTAGATTTTGTACTTACCAAATGTACGGATGACTTTATTTAAACCTTACCAAAATGAAAAAACTTTACTTAAATACAGGAGGATTTGATACTATCTTTAACGAACTTAAAGATACTTTTAATGGCGAGCTGACCTCTACCGCCAATGAATATAAACTGACTTTTAAATCAAAATGGGCAAAAGGAACTATAAGCGGTGCACGTTTTGAAAAAGAAATGACGTACATGCATTTTGATCTTACTTTTTACGATGACGTAAATTTAAGTATGGAATCAAATCCTAGTGCTCCGGTATTTTTTGCTTACTGCACAAAAGGACGTTTTGCACATAGTTTTGGTGTAAACGGTGAAAATAAAACCATTAAAGAAAAGCATTCTGGTATTGTAAGTAACACCTCTGCAATCAACAGCGTTTTATCTTTTGAAAGTCATAAACAAATACAGTTTTCTATCATTGGAGTACCAACATTTGTAAATGCTAAAGAAGACAATATTGATTTTGTTACACAATTAAGAAAAAAATTCATTCATGAATCAGGAAACTATATTCATCAAGGAGTTCAAAACTTAAAAGTAAAAGAGAAATTTCAGGAACTAAATTCAATTCCGCAAAAAGGAACAGTTCGTTATTTGTTGATGAAGAGCATTTTAAGAGATATCGTCGAACATGAGATAGCGCAGCACAGTTACAACTATCTTAACACTTTTGATCCGATTGTAAATTTAGCAGTCAGACAAATTGGCGAAATTAAAAGAATTTCAAGCATGAATTTCTCAGAAGTACTTCATGCTGCAGGAACAGCAAGTTTACACTTCTTTCCAAGAGTTATAAAAGGGAAATACCACTTTTCATTCAAGCCATACAACCAGAAACTAGCTAGCTAATAAAGCCCTCCATATCTATCACTTTCAAAAAAAAACAGCCCACCAGCTGTTTTTTTTTTGAGGTTCTAAGATGCTAAGTTTCTAAGGTGCTAAGCAATTATACTTAAGTAAAAAGCTTAGAGTCTCAGTAGCTTAGCACCTTAGCACCTTGTACTCACTCTTTCTCATAATAAATAATAAAATAAACCATAATCAAATTCAAAAAAAGCGAAACACTATTCGTAATAATAATAGGCGCATCTTTTTTGAGAATACCATAAACAACCCAAACCGCAAGACCAAAAGTTAAGATGCTGAACATTTTAAGCGAAATTTCTTTTACTTTTTTAGTTCTCCATACTTTCAAAATCTGCGGAATCACTGATATTGTTACACAAGCACCAGCAAAAAGTCCGATAATGTCTATGTAGTTCATTTTTTCTTTTTAAGGTTCAGAGGTTCAGAGGTTCAAAGGTTCAAAGGTTTTTAGTTTGGGGAGTTTCAGGTTTTTCCCAATCTTGTCATTTCGAGCGGAGTCGAGAAATTGCGCTAGATTTTCAAGCATTGTGGTTACGAGTGTGATTTCTCCTTTCAGTCGAAATGACAGTACTTTAAGTATATTTAATTAAATTAAAAGTATATTTTTATCACACAATCTTGTCATTCGAGCGGAGTCGAGAAATCGCACTCGTAACCACAATACTTGAAAATCTAGCGCAATTTCTCGACTCCGCTCGAAATGACAATACTTTGAGTATATTTATGATGTATTAAAAGTATATTATCAAGTCGATCAATTTGAGGTAATAAGTTTCAAGTTTTCAAACTCAAAACTCAAAACTCAAAACTCAAAACTAAAAATCACCCATTAACCAATTCTCCACCATTCACATGAATAAATTGTCCAGTAATATAAGTACTATCTTGAGAGGCTAGAAAAACATAAGCAGGCGCAACTTCAGACGGTTGTCCGGCTCTTCCCATAGGGTTGTCTTTTCCGAAATCAGAAACTTTATCAAAACTTGCTACGATTAGAGGCGTCCAGATTGGGCCAGGAGCGACACCGTTTACGCGTATTTGTTTTTTTGCCAGCATGGTAGATAACGATCTGGTAAAACTGACAATAGCACCTTTTGTACTCGAATAATCAACTAAGTGTTCACTGCCTCGATAAGCTGTAACCGAACTCGTATTAATGATCGTATCGCCTTCCTGAAGAAAAGGCAGCGCCGCTTTTGTAACATAAAAATAAGGATAAATATTTGTCTCAAACGTTTTGTGAAGTTGGGCTGTTGTTATTTTTTCCAGCTCTTTCTGCGGAAATTGTACCGCAGCATTATTCACTATAATGTTTATTTTTTTAAATTGTGTATGGCATTTTTTAACCGCAGCTTTACAAAATTTCTCGTCTGTTAAGTCACCGCTTATAATAAGGCATTGTTGTCCTTCTTTCTCAATCATCGCTTTCGTTTCAAGCGCATCTTTATCTTCTTTTAGATAAACAATCGCAATATCGGCGCCTTCGCGGGCAAAATGTACGGCCACACTTCGGCCGATACCGCTGTCACCGCCCGTTATAAAAGCCACTTTTCCTAAAAGTTTTCCGCTTCCAACATAGTTTTGGCGGATAATTTCAGGTTCTGGATTCATTTGATGTTCATTTCCCGGCAGTTTTTGTTTTTGTTCAGGAAATGTTTTGGGTTTCTTTTTAGTATCCATCGTAAATAATTTTAGACTATCTAAGTTAAAAAGGAGTCTAAAAAAAAGATAACCGGATAAAAATTAAAAGTATCTCAATAAATGTTTAAAGAAATTTCTTTCATAATGCTCAAAACACGAAAAAATAAGAAAAATCTATAAGATTGTGAGCACTTAGTATAAGCATGATAGAATCAAATATGGGAATTTTGAAACTATTTTTGATTTTGATGAAAAAGACATGATACGTTTTTTTTATAAATTTGAGATCGCACGCGATTTTTTAAAACCTAATCAATTTTAAAAAAGAGAATATTTTTTCATATTTATTTTAAAAAAAGATCAAATTTTAACTCATAACCGATTTTAGCCTCCCAACAGCATGGTATTAATTGTAGATGACATTCGGGCAAATATTATTGCCTTAAAGAAGACATTAGAAATACATAATATTGATGTAGATACTGCTGAATCTGGTGAAGAAGCCTTAAAGAAGATTTTAAAAACAGAATACTGTCTTATTATCATGGATGTTCAGATGCCTGGACTGGACGGTTTTGAGGTGGTAAAAATTCTTTCGGGCAATAAGAGAACAAAAGACATTCCGGTTATTTTTCTTTCGGCACTTAATATCGAGAAAAAATACATTTTTAAAGGATATGAAACCGGCGCAGTAGAATACATTACAAAGCCCGTAGACAGCGACCTGCTGATTCTTAAAGTCAAAACATTCATAAAAATATACGAACAGCAAAGAGAATTAAAAGCAACCAAAGATCTTCTTTCTAAAGAAATAAAAATTAGAAAAGAAGCGCAGGATAATCTCGAAATCAAAATTGCTGCGCGAACAAAAGAACTGGTTCAGAAAAACGAAGAACTGGAACTTAGAAATCACGAATTACAGCAGTTTTCCTGGGTAGTTTCACACGATTTGAACGAACCGATCCGTAAGATTCAAATCTTCATTAAAATCATCAAAGATCTTTATTTAAAAGACGACGAAAAAGGAATTGATTATGTTGACAGAACAATCAAATCTGCCGTAAGAATGCAGACTTTGATTACCGATTTATTGGCTTATTCAAGACTTTCTTCTCAGGTTGAGCCCGAAACAACAGACTTAAACATTGTTTTGCAGGAAGTGCTTTCTGATTTTGATTATCTAATTGAGCGTAAAAATGCCACTATAATAACCAATGACCTTCCTACCGTAAGCAGTATTCCGAGCCAGATGCGTCAGGTTTTTCAGAATTTGATCGGAAACGCGCTCAAATTTTCCGGTAATACAGAACAGCCTGTTATCGAAATTACTTCAGAACTTATTGCAGAAAAGTCGTTTGACAGTCCAATTTCGCCAGACGGAAAATTTTGCAGAATTATGGTAAAAGACAACGGAATTGGTTTTGACGAAATTTACCTCGACAGGATTTTTGTTATTTTCCAAAGTCTAAACGACCGTCAGAGTTACGAAGGCACCGGAATTGGTTTGGCTATCGCCAAAAAAATAATCGAGAAACATAACGGATTAATTACGGCTAAAAGTAAAATAGGCGAGGGCGCAAATTTTATTATAATCCTTCCTTCCATATAAAATCATAACCAATTTTTAATTTCAAAAATGAAGAACAATTTTAAAAGAAATTTATTAGTCAGCTCATCAGTTTCCATGCTGATTTTAATGATTAGTTCTACTGCCTCTTTTTTAAGTATAAAAAGTCTGCTCGAAAGTAATTCCTGGGTAAACCATACGCAAGAAGTTATTTATAATTTAAACGAGGCTTCGTCTGTAATGACTGATGCACAAACCAGTATGCGAGGTTATTTGATTACTGGAAATAAAGATTTTTTGGAAGAACATTACGATGCAGAAAAAGTTTCGAAAATATATTTTGAAAAATTAGAGGAATTAACGGTTGATAATCCTTCACAGCAAAAAAAACTGCAGGAATTAAAGCCGCTGCGCGAAATCTTTTTTAAATACCTCCACAATCAAATCGTTAAAAAAGAATTAGGAAGAACTGTTGTTAATTTTGATCTTGAAGAAGGCAAAAAAATGATGGATGAACTTCGTGTGAAGTTTAAAAGTATTGAAAATACAGAACAAGGACTTCTAAAAGAACGAATTGGTAATTCTGAACGTTACGGAAATTATAGTTTTGTTTTAATTGTAGTGGCCTTTTTTATTGCCTTTATTATTTCGTTAGTATTTTTCTCGAGAATCTTAAGAGACCATAACGCGCGCACTTTACTACAGGAACAATTAGAAAAAAATGAAATAGAAACCGCAGAAAGAATCGAAGTTATCAGTGGTATTGCAAGTAATATTTCTAACGGAAATTATGACGTTCAGATCGATGATAAAAAATCAGATACGCTGGGCGCTTTAGGAAGTTCGTTGCATAATATGAGAGATTCTCTTAAAGATTCTTTCGAATTATTATCGCAAAAACAATGGATGCAGACTGGTGTTGCCAATTTAAATGAGAAAATGCTGGGCGATAAATCAATCGATAAATTATCTAAAGATGTTATCGAATTTTTATGTCAATATACCAACAGCAGCGCGGGGGTTTTGTATGTTTTAGATGGAGAAGAACTGGCGGTTTCCGGCGGATACAGCTATATTCCGAGTAAAAGCCGTGAGCGAATCAAGAAAGGCGAAGGATTAATTGGACAAGCGATTACGTCTGGAAAAATGTTGGAATTAAAAACATTAACACCAGACGATATTCAAATTAATTATGCTTTAGGACAAGTAAAACCAACACATATTGTTGCGATTCCGCTGATTGATTATAAAGTGGAAGGCGCTGTTGAACTTGCCAGTATTTATGGTTTTTCTGATTTGCAATTGGAGTTTTTAAACCTGATTGCGAATAACATTGGAGTTGCCATAAAATCGACTCAAAACAGAAGACGTGTGATGGAATTATTAGAAGAAACCAAAGCACAATCTGAAGAACTTCAGGAACAACACACAGAATTAGAGGCGATTAATGCAGAATTGGAAGCGCAGACAGAAAAACTACAAGCTTCTGAGGAAGAATTGCGTGTACAACAAGAAGAATTGGAACAAACGAATGAAGAATTGTCTGAGCGCAGTGTTTTATTAGAAGAAAAAAATACAGAAATTCAGAAAAAATCAGAAGCTTTGGAAATAACAACACGTTATAAATCAGAGTTTTTGGCGAATATGTCGCACGAATTAAGAACACCGCTGAATTCGATTTTATTATTGAGCAGATTATTATCTGAAAACAATAATAAAAACATGAATAATGAGGAAATTGAATTTGCTAAAGTTATTCAGAGTTCAGGAAATAGTTTATTAGGTTTAATTGATGAAATTCTGGATTTATCTAAAATTGAAGCCGGAAAAATGGATCTTGAATTCCTTGATGTTTCAACTAAAGAAATTACAGATAACCTTTGGAATTTGTTTAACCAACTGGCAAAAGAGAAGAATATTAATTTTGAAATTATTGCAAAAGACGCGCCAATTGTCATTAAAACAGACAAAATGCGTTTAGAGCAGATCCTTAAAAATTTAATTTCAAACGCTATTAAATTTACCGAAAAAGGAACTGTAAGTCTGGAAATTAAAGTTAGTACAGACGACGATAAAATTATTTTTTTTATTGTAAAAGACAGCGGTATTGGAATTCCGCTGGCAAAACAGCCGCTTATTTTTGAAGCTTTCCAACAAGCAGACGGATCTACAAAACGTAAATACGGCGGTACTGGTTTAGGATTGTCTATCAGCAGGGAATTGGCAAGATTGCTTAGAGGAGAAATTATCCTGCACAGTAAAGAAAACGAAGGAAGTACTTTTACTTTGTGTGTTCCCGTTTTAGGATACGCGATTAATAGAATTTCTGTAGATAAAATTCCGCATGCAGAAGTAATCGAGGACAAAGAAGAAGTAAAAGAAACAACAGCAGGAAATAAATATTTAAGCGTTACAATTCCAGAAGAAATAGAAGACGACAGACATTCTATTCAGGAAGGTGATAAAGTAATTTTGATTATTGAAGACGACATTAACTTTGCAAAATCACTTTTAACGTTTACACAGAAAAAAGGATATAAAGGAATTGTTGCCGTAAGAGGCGATTATGCTTTAAATTTTGCCTTAATCTATAAACCGGTTGGAATTTTACTGGATATTGAACTTCCAATTAAAAACGGCTGGCAGGTTCTGGAAGAATTAAAAAATAATTCTCAAACCAAACATATTTCCGTACACATCATGTCTTCGCATAAACTAAAACAAGAAAGTTTATTAAAAGGCGCCGTAGATTTCTTAGACAAACCCGTTGCGTTTGATAGAATTCCAGATGTCTTTAAGCGTATAGAACATATTGTAAACAAAGAATCGCAAAAAGTACTGATTATAGAAGACAATCCAAAACATGCTAAAGCTTTGGCTTATTTCTTAGAAACTTACAACATCAATTCGGAGATAAAAAGCGAAGTTTCTGATGGTTTATCTGCCTTAAGCAAAAAAGAAGTTGACTGCGTAATTCTGGATATGGGAGTTCCGGACAAGCAGGCATACGAAATCCTTGAAGGAGTTAAGAAAAATCCAGGTTTAGAAAATCTGCCTGTAATTGTATTTACCGGAAAAAGTTTGTCTATAAAAGAAGAACTTAAAATCAAGAAATATGCTGATTCTATTATTGTAAAAACGGCACATTCTTATCAGCGAATGCTCGATGAAGTTTCACTTTTCCTGCATTTAGTCGAAGATAAAAAAGAAGGCGGGTCTAAAAAAGAGAGCCAGAAAAAACTAAATTCTTTAAATAATATTTTACTGGATAAAAAAGTTTTGATTGTAGATGATGATGTGCGAAATATTTATTCGCTTACAAAAGCTTTGGAAGTCTTTAAAATGACTGTAATAACTGCTTTTGACGGAAAAGAAGCAATCAAAATTCTGGAGGAAAATCCAGATACAGATGTTGTTTTATTAGACATGATGATGCCAAATATGGACGGTTATGAAACAGCCGAAAAGATAAGAAGTAACCCAAAATTCCTTAACTTAGCAGTAATTGCTGTTACAGCAAAAGCAATGACAGGAGACAGGGAAAAATGTATAAGAGCAGGAGCTTCAGATTATATTACAAAACCTGTTGATGTAGACCAGTTATTGTCTTTATTACGAGTTTGGTTGTATGATAAAATCTAATTTTTAAAGTTTATGCTAATGGATAAAAAACGACTTTTGATAATAGATGATGACTCTAGGAATATTTTTGCTTTAGAAAACACTTTACGCGCCCGTTCTTTTGAATGTATGTCTTGTTTAAGTGCCGAAGAAGCTATAAAATTATTAAGTACAGATGTTCATATAGATGCTATTTTAATTGATATGATGATGCCGGAAATGGATGGTTACGATGCCATTCCTATAATAAAAGAACTTCCCTTGCGCGAATCTACTTTTGTTATAGCGGTTACCGCACAGGCCATGAATGGTGATAAAGAAAAATGTTTAGAGGCTGGGGCAGATGCATATATTTCTAAACCAGTAGATGTAGATAAGCTCCTTTTGGCGCTTAGTGAAATTTAAATGAATTATGATTGAAGATATCGAATTAGAAACCCTAATAAATGAGGTTTACGAATATTATGGCTTTGACTTTGGGAGTTACTCCAGAGCTTCACTAAAAAGGCGCGTAAACAGGGTTTTTCATTTGGATGGATTTAAAGATTTTACAGAATTTCTTTCCAGAGTTCGTACAGACGCAGAATATTATAAAAGAATGGTCGACGAAATTACGGTCAACGTAACAGAAATGTTTCGTGATCCGTCTTTTTACAGCGTATTAAGAAAAGATATTTTGCCGTTATTAGGCCCAAAACCTTTTATACGCATTTGGCATGCAGGATGTTCTACCGGTGAAGAAGTATATTCGATGGCAATTTTATTAAAAGAAACCGGATTACTGCACAAATCAATACTGTATGCAACAGACGTAAATGCCTCTGTTTTAGAAACCGCAAAAAAAGGAATTTTTCCTTTGCGAATGATCAAAGATTATGCAGACAATTATAGAGATTCTGGCGGTCAGGAAGACTTTTCTAACTATTATATAGCCAATTACGGTTTTGCAAAGTTTAATGAAAATCTAGCCGAAAAAATGGTTTTCTCACAACATAATCTGGTGTCAGACAACTCGTTTAATGAGTTTGATCTTATTTTATGCCGCAATGTGTTAATCTATTTTGATCATAACCTGCAAAAAAGAGTCATCAATTTGTTTGATGATAGTCTGGCTGTCTTAGGTTTTCTGGCATTAGGAACAAAAGAAACTATAAAATATTCGATATCTACAAGTAAATACAAACAGCTGGAGAAAGAGAAAATATGGAGGAAAATAAGTTAATATCTGGCTGTAAAGTTGTAATAATAGGTGGTTCGGCCGGAAGTCTGAATGCACTTATGCAGATATTGCCAGAAATTGACCATGTAAATTCTTTTGCCATTGTAATCGTAGTACACAGAAAAAGTTCTGATGAGCAGACTCTTGAAGATCTTCTTGCTGTAAGATCTAAGCTCGAAGTAAAACCAGTAGAAGACAAAGTACCGCTTTTACCGGGATTTATTTATATTGCCCCGTCTAATTATCATTTATTATTCGAAAAAGACGAAACACTTTCGCTAGATACCTCAGAAAAAATAAATTACAGCAGACCAAGTATAGACGTTTCTTTTGAATCGGCAGCAGAAATTTACGGCAGCGCTTTGGTCGGAATAATTTTATCTGGTTCTAATACCGATGGAACTCTTGGTTTAAAAGCAATTCAGGCTGCAGGAGGAACAATAGCAGTTCAGAATCCGACATCTGCAGATATGCCATTTATGCCCAATAATGCTATTTTAAATACCAATCCCGATTATATTTTAAATATACCAGAATTGCTGGAATTCATTCTAAGAATAAATAATATTTAAAATCCTAATAAGGATAAATCGATTCGTATACTTATACCCAGACAAGCAAACAACCAAAATCAGCAGTGCTCAAAAATTAGAGCACAAATAAACCTATCCAAATTAATGAATAGGTTTAATTTTTGAAAAATGATGAAGCTTGAATAGCTTTTGGCTTCACTGGCGACTTTGCTCAAATAATAAATAATTTATTTTTGAAAAGTTATGAATTTAGGATTGCCAGTGCCAGTGCTTCAGGGTTTTCAACATTAGGCACATGTCCTGTGGTAAGAGAAAGTGATTTACTAATGCCAATTTGTTCCATTAAATTTCTTTGTGCTGCCGGTGAAAGGATTCTATCGTTTTCACAAACAATATACGTTTTGTCAATTTTACCAAAAGCATTTGCACTGGTTTCAACTGCCTCAAAAAATGGCTGAGTGGCTTGATGCACTAAATTCGGTGCTGCTTCCATTATTTGTTGTGCAGAAGCCCCATTATAGATCACATTTTTAAGTGTTTCCTCATTTACGGTAGCCCAGCTCTTGTCTTCTGCAAAAATTAAGTTTTGCAAAAGCTGGCTTTCTGTATCTGCACTAACGATGTCAAAAACAGTTTTTCCCTCGTACGGAATCATAGCCGATACGAATACCAGCTTTTCAATTTTATGTGGAATTTCTTCTGCTACCTGCGAAACTACAAACCCTGCCAGACTGTGTCCCACCAAAACAACAGGTTCATCCAGTTTCAGGATTTCATCTTTAACTTTTTTAACATAGGCTGCAAGCGAAACATCTTTGATTTCAGTCTTATCTTTACCATGTCCCGGCAAGTCGAAACTAATGACTTTTGCGCCTGATTCTTCTAGTTTCTTTTTGGTCTTATCAAAAGACCATGCACCGTGCCATGCTGCATGCACAAGCACAAATGTTTTGTTTGAATTATTCATTTATTAATAATTTTTAATTGTTAGGTGCACAGGTTTAGCCCCTGTACATTATTAAATGGACAATCACTTTATTTAGTATTTTTTTTTGGAAAATAACAATCTTGGTTTACTGCTAAAAAAAACATATTGGCGATATTCAGCATTTAAAACCGTAAGCCCAGCATTTGCACAAATGCCTAATAGAAATACAATTTTTGAATTTGTAATTCTTAGCCTTGCTATTACCAATACGTTGTTAGTAGATTCTTTTACTATGAGACTAGCTTAGATATTCAAAATCTTTTTAATAAAATCATTATTGAAAATTTCTTCCACTATTTTTTGAGAAGTGAATGGTTCTTGTAACGGGTGCTGTTGAAAAATATGCTTGTTCAAGTCCTCTATTGTGTTTGCAATTGGCAATGCATTATGCGCCGATACTTCGTATATTTTTTTCTTATAACGCGTGTTAAATACTAAATTGTTCGGGTCTACAAAACCTGCTTCAATATTTGCTCTTGTCTTTTTTGCGCACCTGCACGGGTTAGATTTGTTTATTAACCCGCATCTTTCGTTCATCCAATTATACAAGTCCTGCCTTGCTCTCATTAAACGTATCCGAAAATTACCTGCCGAAATTCCTAATATTTCAGAACCTAAACTGTGGTCAATGTCAAACATTTCACCAAGGATATAAATCATCCTTTGTTCCCTGTCCAGACAAAGCAGCATTCCTGCTGTACAATTAATTCTGATCTCTTCTATTGAGTCTGAAAGGTCATTTTCTTCCGTTATTGATATTACATGATTGGGAATACTATCAATTGAGTCAAAATAGGTCTCAAAGTCTGTTGTTGATAATTCAGCCTTACTCTTTTTCGTATTTAGAAAATGATTTACAGCAATTCTGTACAGCCAGGTTCTGAATTTGCTTTTACCTTCAAATTTCGTCAGCGCAGTGATTGCTTTAATAAATACTTCTTGTGTTAAATCTTCCGCATCCTCAACGCTTTTTGTCATTTTCAGCGCAAGATTATATACAAACAGCTGATGACGGATAATAAGATTTTGCAATGCTTTTTTATCGCCATTTACAGCCAAATTTACCAAGTCTGTATCACCTTGGTCGGTATAATTAAGTTGAAAAGGATTGTCCATAATAATAAGATAAAACCAATTGCAAACCTTGAAGTTTTCAATTGGTGAATTTATAGATTAAACTTGATTTATACCACCATCTACAGCTATTTCATGTCCTGTAATATATGATGCGTCATTTGAAGCAAGGAATAATACTGCTTTTGCCACTTCTTCAGGTTGTCCAAATCTTTTTAATGCGGTCTGATTGGTTATTGCTTCGGCAGCACCTTGTAACACATCATCCGGCAATCCAATTTTGCTCCAAAAAGGTGTTCCTATTGGACCCGGACTTACTGCATTCACCCTAATGCCCTGCGATGCAAGTTCAGCACTAGCAACTCTTACAACCGAACGAAGTGCAGCCTTGCTGGCACTCAACAAACTACTTCCGGCAAAACCGATTTCATTCAACCAAGAAGTAGTAATAATAATAGAAGCGTTTGGATTTAAGTGTGCAATTGCTTTTTGCAAAGAAAAGTAAGCACCTTTCAGGTTTACGTTCATCATATCATCAAAAAAAGTTTCTGATGTTTCAGCAATTGGTGCCAATTTTCCTTGTCCTACGTTTACAAATAGAACATCAATTCCACCAAATTTTGATTTTGTTTCGGTGAATAATTTTTCCAAATCAGAAATATTAGTTACATCGCCCTGAATCCCATAACTCATAGAACCCAGCTCATCTGTTGCTTTGTCAATTGATTGCTTGTTTCGTTCAAAGATGACCACCGTTGCACCATTTGCGATAAATTCTTTGGCTGTCGCAAAACCAATTCCACTGCCGCCACCTGTTATTACGGCAACTTTGTTTTTTAATTTGTCCATTGTTTTTTTAATTTAACAGCAACATCATTGTTACTATTATTTGGACAATCAAAAAATGAAGGTGTTACAAAAGTCTTTGAATTATTTTAGAGAGTTGCAGTTTATACAGCACCTTTTATCTTAGGTTAACTGTAATTATTTCCCATCTTCAGGAAGCGGAATATTGTTTATATCCTCTTCATTTTCTGCTCTTTTTTTGGCCGCTTTTCCTTTTCCAATCGGAATTCCGGCAGTTACATAAAGCGAACGATTGTATTGTGTCGGGCTAGAATCTCCTTTTAATAAAGGCACCAAACCATAATAATATTGTACCGTTATATTTAAACCGTAACCCACTTTTAAATGATAACCAACACCAGCTGCAATTCCGGCATCGATAACATGAAGCTGATCCCGAATTGTTTTTTTATAAACAATATCGTCCTTGTCAATTTCATTAGAAAATTTATCAAAAGCCGTAGCCAATAATCCGGCCTGCGGACCAGCCTGAACGTAAATATTATTTTTAAACTGATATTTAATTAAAATTGGAACATTAAAATAACGTATTTCGCGGTTAACATTTCCTCCCGCAAAAGTCGCATCCAGAGCATCATCATTAAGAGAATAAACCGGAATATTATTGGCACCCATTGGCGATTTTACAATCACACCCGTATGAATCATCCATGCCGGATTTTTTTTAGCTCTAAAATCAAAATAAAAACCAAGATTAAAACCCACATTCGTTCCCGAAGATTCCTGATTAGAAATACTCGAAAAATTAGCACCGCCCTCCAAACCAAATTCCAAAAAAGGAGAATTCAGTTTGTCTCCAAAAATCAAAGAAATCAAAACCTGCGAATGTGCCTGAGTAATGCAAAAAAGCATTAAAAGCAATAAAATCTTTTTCATATAATGAAGATTAAAGTCCAAAACGATATTGAACACCACCAAGAACCTGAGTCCTGCTGGATAAAAAACCACATTCAACCCTAAACATTATATGTTTATTATACTGAAACTGAGATCCAACAATAAAATTCCATAAATCTTTTGGTTTCTTCTGAAGTGAATATTGAATTGACGATGAATCTACAGTGCTTAAAGCACCATCGATTGTAGTAAGAAAATTTCCAGCACTTGTTAAAGCTCTGTCTGCGGTGTTATGTTTCGCAATATTGGCAGGATTATTTTGTTGGGCGGGAGATAAGCTATTCCACCAATTGTCTACTTTTTCCTGATTTTCAGCAACCTTTGCAAAACCGTTATCTACTTTTGCCTGTGCATCTTCAAGCGAAAAAATATCGGATAAAGCAATATTTCCGTTTGTATCTCCCGAAATATGTACTCTAAAACCACCAGCCCAAACCGCAATGTTTCTGTCTGGTTTAGGAAGTTGAAAAGTTTTGCCCAACCTTGGACCAAAAACAAAAGAAAAGGCAGGTTTGTCCAGCGAACTTATATCAGTCCAGGCCATATTCATGTCAAGTGCCAGCCATCCGCCTCCAATACCAATTGTAGGCGTCATACCCAAACCAAAAGTAGTCGCATCAAAACTTGCGCTAGTATTAAAATCAGCAATCTTTGACCAATTATTAGTTGCATCAGGAATCCAGATTCCAGCATTAATTTTAGTAGATGTACTGGCTTTTCCAAAAACGCCGTAAATATTTAAAAACGGAAGCAGCCAAATATCCGGGCGAACAGATATTGAACTTGCTTCTACAGAAGATTTATCAAAACGTACAATTTCATCCAGATTAAATTTTTGACCATTATTAAAACCAACTTCCAGATCGCTGATTATAATTTCTGAATCCTGCCAAAAATAATTAACAGATAATCCGGCAGAATACGGAAGTTTATAGCCTTTTTGAGCTACTTTTTTCCCCCAGATCGGCAGTGCGTAAGGATAATCTGCAACCTTAAGACTATCTTTTAGTTCTTTATTTTTTTGACCTACAATTTTTTCTGTATATACCTGCGCAGATATTGAAGAGAACGCAAATAACAAAAAGGCTGATATTAGTTTTGTACCTCTCATAAAATTTACTGATAAAAGTTAATTAATGATTTCGATCTAAAAAAAAATATTAGGCTTAGAGAAAAGTATGGATTTTGGCCTTTAAGAAAGGATTAAATTTTTCAGGCAGTGAGTGTTTTTATATGTTATTTAGTGTTAAAGGTAATTAAAAATTTTGTAAAAATAAACTTAAGTGTTTATTTGTTAGTGTTGTACGGTTTTTTGGAACAATCAATAAAAATTAAACTTTATAAAAGAATAAGTCTTATTTTTGTATTTGTGAAATGGATAACAATCATATTATCAATTTATTTAATAGCACTTTCTAATATGCCCTGCGCAGATATGGAAGTAAACAGCATTGTACACCAAAAAGCCCAGTTTTCATCAGATTCGCACTCACACGATAAAGAAAACGATCTATGTTCACCATTTTGCGCCTGCAATTGCTGTGGTGCGCAGATCTTAAGTTATCAATCCACAAATAACATTACATTTCCAGTTGTTTACACAGCGATAACAGCAGTAGTACCAAATTACAAATCAGTTTTTATTTCCAATTTCTACGGAAGTATCTGGCAGCCGCCACAGATAGCATAATGAAGCCGTCCCAACGATTTGGGGCTTGGTAGAGAAGTGTGGATTTTCCACAAGCTAAAACAGACAAGAAATTGTCTCATTTCTCATTTCATTATCATTTCAAATGTTAGATAAAACCATACAATTTAGTATAAGGAACAAGTTCGTTATACTCTTATTTACCGTAGCATTAATTGCTTTTGGTAGTTATTCGCTCAAAAAATTACCACTAGACGCACTTCCCGATGTAACCAACAATCAGGTACAAATTATTACAACCGCACCAACTCTTGCCAGTCAGGAAGTAGAGCAGTTAATTACATATCCGCTGGAACAAGCCGTAAAAACCGTTCCCGATGTAATCGAACTTAGAAGTATTTCCCGCTTCGGATTATCGGTCGTAACTGTTGTTTTTGAAGACGATGTAGATATTTATTGGGCAAGAGAGCAAATATTTCAGCGCTTAAAACAAGCCGAAGAAAACATACCAGAATATGCAGGTTCGCCAGAATTAGCGCCAATTTCTACAGGTCTTGGGGAAATTTACCAATATGATGTTTACGCTAAAAAAGGTTACGAAAAACAATACGATGCCATAAAACTAAGAAGCATTCAGGATTGGATTATTATTCCGCAATTGCAGGGAATAAAAGGCGTTGCCGACGTAAGTACCTGGGGCGGAAAATTAAAACAATACGAAATTGCTGTAAACCCAAATACCCTAAACAGTTTGGGAGTTACGATTACAGAAATTTTTGATGCTTTAGAAAAAAACAATCAAAACACTGGCGGTGCTTATATCGAAAAAGATCAATACGCGTATTTTATCCGCGGCGTAGGAATGGCAAAAGGAACAGCAGATCTTGGAAATGTTGTGGTAAAAAACCGAAACGGTTCGCCCGTTTTAGTTCGTGACGTTGCCGAAGTACGAGAAGGTGTTGCGCTGCGTTACGGCGCCTCTACAAAAGACGGAAAAGGCGAAATTGTGTCGGGTTTGGTATTAATGCTAAAAGGAGAAAACTCGAGCGAAGTCGTAAACCGAATTCACGAAAGGATGGTTCAGATTAATAAAAGTCTGCCAGAAGGTGTTGTTGCCGAAGCTTTTATAGACAGAGGAAAATTAGTTGATAATGCTGTAGGAACCGTTACCAAAAACTTACTCGAAGGCGCGCTTATCGTGATTTTTGTATTGATATTATTTCTCGGAAATCTTCGTGCAGGATTAATCGTCGCATCTGTAATTCCGTTAGCCATGCTTTTTGCCGTTATTTTAATGAATGCTTTTGGCGTAAGCGGTAACTTAATGAGTTTGGGCGCAATAGATTTCGGAATCATTGTAGATGGTGCCGTTATTATTGTCGAAGCCACAATGCATCATTTGCAGCAGCGAAAAATCAAAAAAGAACTTTCTCAGGAAGAAATGGACGTTGAGGTTTACAATTCAGCTTCAAAAATTAGAAACAGCGCTGCTTTTGGCGAAATCATTATTCTGATAGTTTATTTACCCATTCTGGCTCTAATTGGTACCGAAGGAAAAATGTTTAAACCTATGGCAATGACCGTTGGTTTTGCCATTATTGGTGCATTTATCCTTTCGCTTACCTATATCCCGATGATGAGTGCGCTTTTTTTATCCAAAAATACAGAGCACAAAGACAATTTTAGCGATAAAATGATCACCTGGCTGGAGAATATTTACAGACCATTTCTGAACAAAGCATTAGAATATAAAAAAATAGTTTTAGGAATTGCTTTAGGATTATTCGCTTTAAGTCTTATCATTTTCCAAAACATGGGAGGCGAATTTATTCCAACAATCGAAGAAGGCGATTTGGCAATCAATGCCAGTATCATGACCGGAAGTTCGCTTACGCAGATGGTAGAAACCACCACAAAATACGAGAAAATATTAAAAGATAAATTTCCCGAAATCAAAACCATTGTTACCAAAATCGGAAGCGGTGAAATTCCGACCGATCCGATGCCGATAGAAAGCGGCGATTTGATTATTGTTTTGAAAGACAAAAAGGAATGGCACGGAAAATATCATAATTGGGAAGATTTGGCCAATGCCATGAAAGAAGAAATGGAAGTGATTCCGGGCGCTAATATCGAGATTTCACAGCCTATACAAATGCGTTTTAACGAATTAATGACAGGAAGCCGATCTGATATTGCCATTAAAATTTTTGGTGATGATCTGGAGATTTTAGATGCCAAAGCAAAAGAGCTGATTTCGAAGATTAAAAGCATCGAAGGAATCGGCGATTTAAAAGCCGATAAAGTAACCGGATTGCCGCAGATTACCATTAAATACGATTATAATAAAATCGCTTTATACGGTTTGAATATTTCTGATATCAATCAAATTATTCGTTCGTCTTTTGCGGGAGCAAGTGCAGGAAAAATTTACGAGCAAAGCAAAAGATTTGATGTAGTGGTACGCATGAATCAGGACAATCGGGGCGATATTACCGATGTAAGCAATTTGTTTATTCCGCTTCCAAACGGACAGCAAGTACCACTTTCGCAGGTGGCAACAGTAGATTACGAGCAAGGGCCGGTGCAAGTTACCCGCGAAGACGGAAAGCGTCGTATTACGGTTGGGCTCAATGCGCGCGGCCGCGATATTAAAAGTCTTGTAGATGAAATTCAGCAAAAATTAGACAAAGATTTCAAACTTCCCACGGGTTATTATGTAACCTATGGCGGACAATTTGAAAATCTTATAGAAGCAACCAAACGACTTTCTATTGCATTACCAATTGCTTTAGGACTGATTTTAGTCTTGTTATATTTTACTTTCAAAAGTTTCAAACAAGCAGGTTTAATCTTTACAGCAATTCCGCTTTCTGCAATTGGCGGTGTTTTTGCGCTTTGGCTCCGCGGCATGCCTTTTAGTATTTCGGCTGGAATTGGTTTTATTGCCTTATTTGGAATTGCGGTTCTTAACGGAATTGTCTTGATTTCGTATTTCAATCAGCTCAAATTAGAAGGCATTACAGATCCGCTTCAAAGAGTTTTAATCGGAACCAAAACCAGATTACGTCCCGTTTTAATGACGGCTGCCGTAGCTTCTTTAGGATTTTTACCAATGGCATTATCAACAAGTGGCGGGGCAGAAGTACAAAAACCATTGGCAACCGTAGTAATTGGCGGTTTATTCTCTGCAACATTACTAACATTGATTGTATTGCCGATTTTGTATTTACTGCTGGAAAAATTTAACCGCAAAATAAAATGATTTTTTCACGCAGATTTTACAGATTGCAACAGATCAAATAGAAATTTTAAAAAAAAATAATCTGTCTTTATCTGCTTAAATCTTTAAAATCTGCGTGAAACAAAAAAGAAATAAAATGAAAAATATAAAACATAAAATCTTTGCGAACCTTGCGAAAAAACCTTCGCAAACTTTGCGGTTAATTGCATTATTGTTAATAAGCACAATAGCAAACTCACAAACAAAAATATCTTTAGAAGAAGCCATTCAATTAGCCAAATCAAACAACATTGATTTAAAAATCGCTGACAAAGAAATCGAGAAACAAACCATTCTGAAAAAGACTGCATTTCAGCCCGATCCATTGCAAGTGCAATATCAGGGCGGACAGTTTAACAGCGTAGATTTTGACCATAATGTTTCTGTGCAGCAATTTTTCCCGATAGGAAATATCACAAAAGCAAACAGACAACTACAGGAAGAACTGGCAAAATTAGCCGAAAAACGAAAAGCTTTGTCTGCGTATGAAATTGAAAAAGCCATGACATTGGCCTATTATCAATATTTGTATGGAATTTCGATTCAAAAACTAAACTCAGAACTCAATGAAATTTACACCAAATTCTTGAAAAATGCTGAGTTGCGTTTTCAAACCGGAGAAAGTGGCAACATTGAAGTCATCAGCGCTAAAGCGAAAGTAAAAGAAATTGAAACCCAGAAAAAACAACTGGAATATGACTTGGTGATTTATCAGAAACAGCTGCAGTTTTTTATGCAGACAGAAGAAAATATTGTTCCAGATGTTCAGACTTCGTTGCAATATTCAGTTGTAAAAGAACAAGGGAATTTGGGTGCAGAAGGTTTACTTTCAGATTATTATCAACAACAGATTTCAGTGTACAAAAAAGAAGAAAACACATTTAAAGCTGCGCGCACACCAAAATTAGGATTGGGATATTTTGCACAGACAATCAATACAGAATCGTTGTTTCAAGGTTTTACAGCTGGATTACAGATTCCGTTATTTGGAGGCGTGAATACAGCTAAAGCTCAGGCTTCTGCAATAAATACGCAACAATCTCAATTGGCATTAGACAAAAGCAAATTGGCATTAAATCTTCAGAAAATAGAATTGCAGAATAACTTCGAAAAGCAGCAAAAAGCCTTAGAATATTTTCAGAATGAAGGCTTGCAATATGCTGATCAGATTATCAATTCGGCTCAAAAAAGTTATGCCAACGGCGATATGAGTTATTGGTCGTACATCAGTTTTTTAAATCAGGCTATTGATATTAAAAAACAACATGCAGAAGCGGTTCACAGTTACAATCAGAGTGCGATTGAACTTCAATTTCCAACTATTAAAAATTATTAAAATGAAATATATACTTAAAAATTTTACCACAAAGTTTACAAAGGTTTCACAAAGTTTAGAAAGCTTGGTTTTCTTGTGTTCTTTGCGTTTTTCCTTTGTGTTCTTTGCGGTTATTATCCTCAATTCATGTAACGAAAAAAAGGTGGAAGAAACTCCTGAAGAAGAAGAAACCGAAAAAACAGAAACCGTATTAACAGCTTCTCAATACATAACAATCGGCATAGAAACCGGTCTTGTAGAAAACAGAAACCTGAATAAAATTATCAAAGCAAATGGTTACACCACTGTACCGCCACAAAACTCAGCCGAAATATCGACTTTGATAGGAGGAACCGTAAAAGATATTTTTGTTTTAGAAGGCACTTATGTAAATAAAGGAAAAGTTTTGGCCACAATTCAAAACCTTGAAGTGATTGAAATGCAGGAAGATTATCATTCGGCTTTAGCCAATATCGAATATCTGCAGTTAGAATACAACCGTCAGAAAACTTTGAGTGATGAAAATGTAAATCCAAGGAAAGTTTTTCAGGAAGTAAAATCAAAATTAGCGGCAGAAAGAGTAAGAGCTCAGGGAGCAAAAAGCAAATTAGACGCCCTGCACGTGAGTACAAAAGGAAGTTCGTCTTTAGTACCAATTGTAGCACCTATAAGCGGTTATGTAGGCAAAATAAGCATTGCGAAAGGAGCGTATGCACAAACCGGAGTTTCACTTTTTGAGGTTGTAGATAATACGCAGATGCATTTAGATTTGAATGTTTATGAGAAAGATTTGGGCTCTATTTCTGTTGGGCAGGTAATTGATTTTGTATTAACAAATCAGTCTAACAAATCGATAAAAGGAAAAATTTTCGGAATCAATAAATCATTTTCTAACGAAAGTAAAACGGTTGCCGTACATGCCAAAATCGAATCGGCTGATGCAAAAGGTTTGATTCCGGGAATGTATGTTTCGGCTAATATCAATATCACGAATGCGACTGTTCCTGCGCTTCCAAAAGATGCTGTAGTACGAAATGCCGATAAATATTTCGTATTTGTACAGGAAGAAAAACACGAGAAACCTAAAGAAAAACACGAAGAAGAAATTCATTTTAAAACCATAGAAGTTATTCCCGGAACAACAGATTTAGGCTTCACCGAAGTAAAATTTATTGATGAAATTCCGGCAGACGCAAAGATTGTTACCGAAGGCGCTTTTTATCTGCTTTCGACAATGAAAGGCGGCGGCGAACATGAACATTAGGTCTTTTTGAGGTTCAAAGGTTCAAAGGTACAGAGGTTCAAAGCTATAGAGCCTAAATTATAGCTACAAAGTCAGGAAAAGATCTTGCATCAAACCTCTGTACCTTTGAGCCTTTGTACCTAAATAAAAAAACTTTGCGCCTCTGTGTCTTTGCGAGATTAAAATAGCTTTACATAATTATCAATTCGCATAAAATACTTAAATTTAGAACATTATTCACGTAGAGTTTAAACAACTTGAAACGTGAAACCTAAAACTTGAATTTTCCTATGGAACATCTACATAAAGAAGAAAAAATTATAAAAAAGAAAGTAAAACCAACTTGCTGTTGTTCACACGACGAACCGGAACATCATGATAATGATGGACATAATCACGACGAACATGATGGACACGATCACGAACACAATGTAGAAGGCAGTGCTTTTAAAATGTTTCTTCCAGCAATAATATCCTTTGTTTTACTGTTGATTGGAATTGCGTTTGACAACTATTTTCCGCAAGATTGGTTTTCTGGATATGTTAGAATCGGCTGGTACTTTATAGCGTATCTTCCAGTTGGAATTCCGGTTTTAAAAGAAGCTTACGAAAGTATTGTAAAAGGCGATGTTTTTTCAGAATTTTTTCTGATGTGTATCGCTACAATTGGCGCTTTTGCAATTGGTCAATATCCTGAAGGAGTTGCCGTAATGTTGTTTTATTCGATTGGAGAAGTATTTCAAGGTTTGGCGGTGAGTAAAGCAAAATCGAATATTAAAAGTTTGCTGGATCAGCGTCCAGATGAGGTTACGATTTTAGAAGATAATATTGCAAAAAATGTAAAAGCAAAAGATGCAGCAATAGGCGTAATTATACAGCTAAAAGCAGGAGAAAAATTAGGCTTAGACGGCGAATTATTATCCGATACAGCTTCGTTTAATACAGCAGCTTTAACAGGCGAAAGCAAACCTGATACAAAAGTAAAAGGCGAAACTGTTTTGGCAGGAATGATAAACGGAAATACAATCGCATTGGTAAAAGTGACAGCGCTTTATAAAGACAGTAAATTGGCTAAAATTTTAGAATTGGTACAAAATGCTACGACAAAAAAAGCGCCTGCAGAACTCTTTATCAGGAAATTTGCTAAAATCTACACGCCAATTGTGGTATATCTAGCGATTGCAATTTGTTTACTTCCAATGCTTTTTGTGAGTAATTATGTTTTTAGCGATTGGTTGTATCGCGCTTTGGTTTTCCTGGTTATTTCGTGCCCGTGTGCTTTAGTAATTAGTATTCCGCTTGGGTATTTTGGCGGTATCGGCGCGGCAAGTAAAAACGGAATTTTATTTAAAGGAAGTAATTTTCTGGATAGTATTGCCAATATTCAGAATGTAGTTGTGGACAAAACCGGAACAATGACAGAAGGTGTTTTTAAAGTGCAGGAAGTTGTTATTTCGAATGATTTTGATAAAGATGAAATTCTAAAACTCCTTAATGTTCTGGAAAGTAAAAGCACACATCCTGTTGCCGTTGCAATTCACGATTACGTTGGTGAAATAGATTCCTCAATCACTTTAGAAAATATAGAAGAAATTTCAGGCCACGGACTAAAAGCTTCAATTAACGGGAAAGAATTACACGCAGGTAATTTTAAACTAATGGATAAGTTTAATATTCAATATGATATCGATCCGAATACTATTGTTTACACGACAATTGCAATTGCTTACGATAATAAATTTGCGGGTTATTTAACCATTGCAGATGCGATAAAAGAAGATGCACAAATTACGGTGTCAAAATTAAAAGCATTGGGCGTAAAAACTACAATGCTGAGCGGTGATAAAACAAATGTGGTGCAATTTGTAGCGGAAAAACTCGGAATCGCAAATGCTTTTGGCGATTTACTTCCAGAAGATAAAGTAGATAAACTAAACGAAATCAAAGCAAAAAATGAAACTGTAGCTTTTGTAGGCGATGGAGTAAATGATGCGCCAGTAATTGCATTAAGTACGGTTGGAATTGCAATGGGAGGTTTAGGAAGCGACGCCGCAATCGAAACCGCAGATGTGGTAATTCAAGATGATAAACCAAGCAAAATTGCAATGGCAATAAACATCGGAAAACAAACCAAAAAAATCGTCTGGCAGAATATTACTTTGGCTTTTGTTGTAAAAGCTGCAGTGTTACTTTTAGGCGCCGGCGGACTTGCTACAATGTGGGAAGCTGTTTTTGCTGATGTTGGAGTTGCATTATTGGCAATCTTGAATGCAGTAAGGATTCAGAGAATGAAGTTTTAAAACTTAAAATAATTTAGTTTAATCAATTAAATCTGCTCAATCTGCAAAATCTGCGTGAGATTTTTTCTCGTAGATTTTGCAGATAGTGCAGATCATTTTAATTCAATTCTATTGAATATAATTTTAGTCAATTTTATGTTTGGTGATGATCATGAAACAGGATAGTCCATGATACAGAGCTAATTAGCATTTAGTACATTTAATTCTCATTAAAAAAATGTACCAAATCCAGCCAAACATAATGAAACAAAGAAAAAATCATTTTAGAATACTGCTATTAATACTAGTGATTGGTTTTGGAATACAAAACAGTAAATCACAGTCACAAAATATTAAAAATGATTCTTTTTGGACTACCAAAGAAGGACTTCCAATTAATAGTCAGGGCGGAGGAATTTTCAAATTTAATGATCCATCAACCGGAGAGCAAAAATATTATTGGTATGGAGTTCATTATCAGGAAGCTGATACATACAGAAACAATCCCTCCATTACCTTACCAAATGCAACCTTTCAATCCGTAACGTGCTATAGTTCTTTAGATTTGGTCAATTGGAAGTTTGAAGGAGATGTTCTGACTAAAGACAAAGTAAATCAATCTGGCAAAAGCTGGGTTGGTCGTTTAGGAGTCGCTTATATAAAAGAGATCAAGAAGTACGCGATGTTTGTACAGCATGATAAAGAAGTTCTAATAACGGTTTCAGATTCACCTGTTGGAGAATTTAAGTGGCATCAGAAGATCAATATGGAACCGATGATTGGCACCAGTAATACGGGCGATCAAACGGTTTTTACAGATGAAGATACCGGAAAATCGTATCTTATTTATTCTTATGGAAATGGACGAAACAAAATTTATGTGTCAGAAATAGGAGTGAAGGACGGAATGGTTAATCTTTTAGACTGCACGCAGGTTTTTAAGGGAGAAAGCCGCGAAGGAAACTGTATGTTTAAATACAACAATAAGTATTATATGTTTGCTTCTAATATTTATGGCTGGGATTCTTCATTTGCGTATTATCTTATTGCCGATGATATTCGAGGACCTTACACACCCACAAATGATATGTTGGTTATGAAGGGCGCTTCTGAAGATTTTGCTCACGTATCTCAAACCGGTTTTTTCTTTTCCTTAAAAGGAAACAAACAAGAAACCATAGTATATTGTGGAGATCGATGGGCGAATTTTGCAGGCAACGGATTAGGATATAACCAATGGTGTCCCGTTTCGTTTGATGGAGAAATGCCTTATTTTAATTCACTTAGTTCCTGGAATCTAGATGCTAAAACAGGTATCTGGAAGGTTGCGGATGACAATAATTACATCAAAAACAATAGTTTTGAAGCTGACAGAAGACATATTCCAAGTCCTGTTAAACCAGTACAAATTCAATTAACAGGTTGGAATAGCGATATTATAGAGGGTAATAAACTGAGTCAGGATTCCATATCACCCGTTTTAAATTATTTTAATACAGAGGAAGATAGAAGAATTGTAATTGGAGAAAAAAGTTTAAATATTAGTGATAAAGTAAACTTTAAAAGAAAAATAACTCAGATAATTTCTTCTTCACCTTTTGTTAAATTAGAAGACGGATCCTATACATTAACTGCAAAAATTAAAAACAGCCAAGGTTTTAATAATTTGGAAATGTATATTTTGAGTAACGGAAAAAGAAATAAATATGTTATTTCTGAAGAAAATAAGGAATGGAAAACTATCGAAATCAAAAACTTCATGATTAAAAAAGGAAATGTAGAGGTTGGATTTCTTGCAGATGGAAAAGCAAATTCTTTTTGTTTAATTGATGATGTATCGCTTGTTAAATCGGAAAAGTAAAAAACAACCTTATATCCAGAACGTGCAAATCAGTTTTAATTAAAATTTAGTTCAATTCTATTTTCATTATTTTTTAATATAACTTCAAGCTCATTGTTTTCAGATGGTGTTTGCGTTGGATACCAATTTCGATTTGGCGTTACCAAAATTAATAAACCTTCATCATCACCAATTGCAGAAAATGCTTCACTATTAGTATTTTTACTAAAGAATTCTAATCCATGTTTTGCTATTAATTCTTTTCCTAATTCCAGCGGATTTTTAGTTACGATCCCTATTTCGCTTATATTCAAAATGGATTTAGAATTGAATTCACCTGATTGTTGATTCTCAAGATCATGTCTTGCTATAAATTCTAATAAATTTCCGTTGTTATCGTAAAAATAAACAGCGTGAGCATTCCAGTTTTCAAAATTGGTGATTACATTTTGATCTTCTATAATAATTAAATCTACTTTGCTTTTACACCACTCAATTGCTTCTTCAAGCTTGTTTTGTGGAATGTTAAATGCAAAATGATAAATGGAATTAAATTGAGAATTTTCAACGAATTTTAAAATAGAATTTCCTGCCTGAATCGTTACAGATTTCTCATCTTTTTCTATGATTTTGAGTTCAAGTATATCTTTATAAAAAAAGAAAGTTTCTTGAATATTTTTTGTTTGAATTTGGATCTGTTCTACTTTCATTGTTATGTCATTTAGAAAAGAAGAAAACTTCTTTTTTGTTCTTATCAAATTTAAAAAATGTCAATAGTATATAAATCTACGGATCATTTTATAAGTTGATTGAAGTATAAATATTTAATATTGAAACACAAATAAGTAGGTTTTTTCTTTAATTTTTATAAATTTGAAACATTTTTGATTTCAATTTTATTACTATTGTTAGCGCGAGCGTATCGCTCGTGCGCACAATCAAAATCTGAAATGAGTAGAAAATATAAGTTTAGAGAAAAAAATAGTGCATACTTCATTTCATTTGCAACAGTACATTGGATTGACGTTTTTACACGTGAAGCATATTTTGCCTGCATAATTGAATCTTTAGAATATTGCCGGAAAAATAAAGGAATGGAAATATTTGGTTATTGTATTATGCCAAGTCATTTGCATATAATTTTCCGCTCGACTTTTGGTGATCCATCTGGTTTACTTAGAGATTTTAAAGGCTTTACCTCTAAGAAAATGGTAAAAATCATAGAAGAGAATCCAGAAGAAAGTAGAAAAGATTGGATGCTTTGGATGTTTGAACGTGCTGGAAAGAAAAATTGTAATGTTGAGAAAAAACAATTTTGGCAGCAACATAATCATCCGATAGAAATTTGGTCCTTAAAAGTATTTGAACAAAAACTAAATTATGTTCATCAAAATCCTGTTGAAACTGGCTTTGTAACAGACCCTATAGACTGGAAATACAGTAGTGCTCGTAATTATGGAAACAATGACCAGACGGTTTTAGAAATAGATTTGAATTAGTTTAAGTATTGATTTTGATTACGTTAATTTGGAGCGGGCACGAGCGGGACGCTCGCGCTAGCGACATGAACTGCGGTATTGTTTTGTACGCATGCTAGCGCGAGCGTCCCGCTCGTGCCCGCTCTAATAAGCCACACAGATTAAAACAAAAAAAGCCCATTTCAACAGAAACAGGCCTTTAAAATTTGCAAAGTTTTGGGGCAAATTACAAACGAAAAATAAAAAACTTATTGTGGAAGAGTTGGATAAATAATTCTTCTTGTTGGCGTACTTAAAGTCTCTATAAAAGCCAAAAGATCATTTATTTCCTCTTTGTTTAAATTTAATTTACGAAGCATTGGGTCCGCTTTTGGAATCAGTGAATCTCTTGCAGTTCCGAGATATTTTTTCTGAATAGGAGAAGGATTTCCAAGATTATACAATTCTACTACATCCAATAAAGACGGAAAATGTCCGTGATGCATCCACGGTTTTGTGTTTACTGCTTCGCGTAAAGTTGGAGTTCTAAACTTCCCTATGTCCGCAACATCTTTAGTAACATTATAACGTCCGAAATCTTCGTTTTTTGTACCGAATAAAGTTTGTCCATCATTATGGAATTGATTATCGCTGAAATAAGGCGTATTATGACAATTAATGCATTGTGCTTTAGTTCTAAAAAGATGCAATCCTTTTACTTGCGAATCCGTATAAGCATCTGATTTTCCACTTATAAATTGATCAAATTTACTTTTCGGACTATTTATAGATCTTTCGAAAGTTGCAATGGCATATTGTATTCTTTCCAGTGATATTTTTTTATCTCCAAAAGCAGCTTCAAAAAGGGTTTTATAACCTTTAACCTGTGCAATTTTATCAACCGCAATCGTCAGTTTTTCATTCATTTCTAATGGATCGCCGATCGGAAATTGAGCCTGATCTTCAAGACTAGACGCACGTCCATCCCAGAAGAGCGTTTTCGCGTAAGCGGCATTTAGAATGGTCATCGAATTTCGTTTTCCAGTCTGGCGGTCGTGTCCAAAAGAACGCGTCAAATTATCTGTCCAGCCCAATTCTGGATTATGGCAGGAAGCGCAGGCAATTTGTCCGCTAAGCGATAATCTCGGATCAAAAAAGAGTATTTTCCCCAGACTTTCCTTTTCTTTAGAATACGGATTGTAAGCCGGATAAGGAACAGCAGGAAGAATACCAATATCCTGAAATTTCGATTTATCAATTCGCTCATTTAATGCTGCTGCAGGCCACAACGATGGATCACCGCTGGAATACACTTTTCTCAGTTCCTGAATATCGATGTATTCGGGTTCTTCGATGCTCTTGTAAGCGGTTAAAATGAGTAGAAACAGAATAGGGAAAATTAGCTTTTTCAATTTTGTTTTTTATTTGATTTAAATTTTTAATCTCAATTTCCAGTCCCAGTTTAGACTCCAAAAGCTTTGTCAAAGTTTTAAACTTTGACAAAGCCTGAAGAATTATCTAATTTGCAAATTGTCTAATTATCTAATTTTATAAAGCAATTTCTTTAGGACAAGCTTCATTTATCGGATCTATTTTAGGATAGGTTTTGTTGTTGTAAATTTTGTATTGCGTAGAAACCGTTCCTCCAAAAAGTTCGTCGTTGGTTAATTTCAATTCAAAAGAAATTTCAAATAGACCTGCGCTTATTTCTTTATAGGTTCCTTCGCCGGAAATGGCAATACTATGACTAACTTTAGTGCTGCTGCTAATCGTAATATATTGTGGAATCACTAATACTTTACCATTGGTTTTGCTGTTTCCGTTTGCTGGAAAAAATTCCAAAGCAGAGGTAATATTGAAACCTGGAGAAAGTGCAGCAGTTACACTTTCGTTAGAAAACCATCTTTTTAAATTGAATGAATTTGTCGTGTTGGCTCCTGTAGAAACATTAAACCCGATTTTAAAAGCATCGTGATAAACATCATCATTTGGGTTTGCTGTTCCTTTGTCGCTGTATAAAATGGCGTTTTCGTTGTCTTTTGTTACAACAACCGGAAACGTAAAGGCATTAAAAGCCTGCCATGCACAAACGCCCGATTTATCAAACCAGGTTTCGCCATACGTTAGATAAAATTGATTGGATAAATCGTAAAATTTAGAAGCTGGATTTGCCTGAATATCACGTGTTGATTTTATTGGTTTTACGATTTGCAGAATGGTTGTGCCAGATGCAATATAATCGCCAGCATTTACAAGTGAAATATTAGTTTCATAATAAACATCATCGCTCTGAATATCTTCTAAAAGCGTTAAATGATAGGTAATTGAACTTCTGTTATCTCCAAAATCATCATGTTTTAAGGAATATTCAAAACCATTTAAGAACTTAAAAATACTAAGTTTTTCAATTTCAGACGGAATAAATCCGTTAGGGAAATTTACTTTAAAATCGAATGTTTCGCCTGCCTGTCCTTTTATTACAATTCGGTTTGTTGAAAGCGAATACGGTGTGCTCACTTCGCCTAAATTAATCGTAAAAGTGTCATTTACAGCCGTTGTATTTAAATTTCCGATATGAATTTCAGGATCAGAAGTATTTTCTAATTTTAAGGTAATACTTTGTTTGTCTTTCCATCTTTTATCAAAAGAAACATAAATTGTATCTGTAAGTTGTGATCCTTTAAACAACAATTGGTTGGCGGGTTCTAAGCTAAAACTTGCAGCATCTCCTGTTGAAACAGCACTAAAATTAGCCATTACAGCCGATTTTAAAGTAGCAGAAGTTAAAGTTACCGGAACTTTTAAGGTCTTAACCGATTTGTTTTCAAAACTTACAGATGCCATTGAAGAAGTATTTACAGCCGGATATTCCAGCGGTATATTGTTGTTTACAAGGAAATTAAACCTGATAAAAGGATTAATGTTCTGTGATTCTAATCTATAATCATCCTTAGAACAAGCTGTAAATAATGTTATAGCGATACTTAATATGGATATAATTTTAATACGATTCATTTTGTTTTAGGTTTGAGTTAAGGTTAAGCGTACTTTGCGGTATTGGCAATACATATTTTGGCGACGGATAGGTGAGTCCGCAGCTGAGCGAAATACAGCCGTCGTTGCGCGAAACGTCTTTTTTGTTTCGGGCAATATCAAAAAATAAATGACCTTCAAAACACAATTCTTTTCTTCTTTCTAAAAATAAAGCTTCGGTTATATTGTTGGTATTGGTCAATACAGCCGCATTTGATCTGGCTCTAATAATGTTGATATCTGTTTTTGCCTGTTCCGGATTGTTAAGTCCAATTGACGCTTCGGCACGAATTAAATATTGTTCGCTCAATCTAAAAGCAACATATCCGGGATTGCCCTGAAATTTTTTAGTGAAATAATAATTTTTATTTACAGGCTGTAAATTAACCAATGTAGATAATGGTTTTTCTAAAAACAGCTGCTTTCTAATATCTCCGGTTTCATACAAATCAACTAAATCCTGAGAAGCTGCGTAATTGCCATAATTGGTATCAAAAATATATCCGAAATAAGAAGATAATGACCCGTTTACAGTTCCATCTGAGCTTTTGGTAACCGATAATTCTAGTAAAATTTCAGAAATTGGAAGATCCGGCTGTTCCCATTGCGAAATATAATTGGCTGAGCTCACTAAACTTACGCCTGAATTTGCAATCACATCATTGGCAGTATCGTATGCATTTTTATAATCTTTTTTAGAAAGATAAACTCTTGCCAATAAAGCTTTTGCGCTATTACTATTGAAATAAGAATAAGCCGGCCCAGCATTAAGCGTGGTATTAGAATATAAATCTAAAGAAGCTTTAATATCATTTATAATTAAAGAATACGTATTGGCAGCAGTTTCTCTTGCCGGATAGGTAAGTCCTTGGCTGATAGATTTTAAATTATAAACAATTCCTAAATGAGAAGCATCATTAGTATAGCCGTAATTCTGGCTGTAGATTTCGCTCAATAAAAAATGAACATACGCACGAATGGTTAATGCCTGCGCTTTTATCTGATTTTTTTCTGCATCGGTAGCATCAGAAACGGCATCTGTATATTCCAAAATTAGATTGACCTGATTGATAATATCATAACCGTCGGAGTAAAAAGAAGAAAAATTGGATGCAAGAGCTTTATCATCAAAAGAATAAACGTCTTTGATATTGGTTGGAATGCTGATCTGCCCTTTTGAAGCTCCAGTGTAAGAAGGAGTAAACTTTATATTGCCTCCCTGCACATCTGCATAAACAGCAAAACGTTCGCCTCTTAAATCTCCTTCAAGATTTTGATAAACACCGTTTAAGGCCGTCAAAACACCCTTTTTGTCTTTTAATTGCTCTGTGATAGAAGTTTTGGTTCCAGGCTCCTGTTCTAAAAAATCACTGCAGCTTTGCAATAAAAAAGGCATTGCAAAAAGCATCAGAAAATGGGCTCTTATATTGTTTTTAAAATATTTCATCTTTTTAAAATTTTGTATTAATTCCACATGAAATAGTTCTGGCTTGTGGATAAGTGTAATTAAATTCTCGAATACCGTTCATTCCCGCCGGACTTTTTTCTTTATACCAATACAATGCGTTTGAAACATCTGCAAACACCGTTAAAGCATCCAGAAAAGTATTTTTTAGAGGAACATTATAACTCAAATTAATATTGCTGATCTTGACATACGTAGCATCATAAACATATTTGCTTAAGTTGGGCAGTAAAGTGTTATTGCTTGGCGTTGGCTGCGCAACAACATCTCCCTGATTTCTCCAATAGTCAAAAGCATTTACAGACATATTTCGGTTTGAAGTCGTACGATATTTGGCAATAATATCGTCTGAAACCAATTTATCTCCGCCCAATTGAAAAGCGCCTGTAATACCCAAAGTAATGCGATTATTAAAAGAAAAACTATTGCTAAAACCTCCATAAGCTTTTGGCTGTGTATCTCCAATAGGTTCCCAATCGGCAGCAGTAAAAGTTTGGTTATAAGTTGCAGCATCATAAATTTGTCCGCCTTTATTAACCAAATCCCGACCCGTTGCAGGGTCAACGCCAGCCCATTTCATTCCCCAGATTTTTGTTGTACTGTATCCAATTTTTTGAGCAAGCGCAAGTGACGCTATAGAATAATCACTTCCTAAACCAACTAAATCCGTTACCTTGTTTTGTACCGTTGAAATATTAAAAGAAGTAGTCCATTTAAACTTTCCTTTCTGCAACCATTTAATTCGGGTACCCAATTCAAAACCTTTATTGTACATACTTGCGGCGTTTAATTGCAGCGAAGTATAACCAGATTCTATAGGAAGATCTCTGCTCGTAATTAAATCGCTTAGATCGTCGTAGTAATATTCTAAAGTCAATTCGATAGTATTGAATACATTAAAATCAACACCGGCATTAAACTTTTTATTCTTTTCCCAGCTTAAATTTCCATTTGGGGCATCAGTTGGTGTAGCATATTCTTCACCATTATAACCATTTTTAGAAATCGAATAAAGACCTTTTGATCGGTAAGAACCAATTCTTGAATTTCCTGTAGAACCGTAACTTACTTTTAGTTTTAAGAAATCAACCCACGAATTTGATTTTAAGAAATCTTCGTTGCTCATAATCCAGGCAAGACCTGCGCCGCTGTTAAGCGCAACATTCGTATCATTTCCAAAAACAGAACTTTCGTCGCGTCTAAAATTGCCTAAGAAATAATATTTCTTTTTATAATTATAATTGATTTGAGTAAACAAAGAAACTCTAGAATTGTAATTAATATCCGATTGAGAAACTTGTTTTGCTTTGCTTTCGTCAACAAGCGGTGTCAAAAGATTATCATCCTGAATCGCATCTTCGATATTGTGTATCACATTCGGGTTCACAAAACCTGTCGCAGATCGATACCCAAAATTGGTTTTTTCTTCAGAAAGTTCAAACCCAGCAACACCATCAATAGTATTATCGTGATTGATTTCTTTATTGAATAAAACTTGTCCCTGCCAGTTCCATTTCGTCGAATTACGTTTATTAAAAAGACGTCTTCCCCAATTTGGGTACGTATCACCGTTTAATAAAAAAGAACCGTTCGCTTGTCCGCTTTCATTTTCACCAGAAAAATAGCGATCCTGTGACTTATCTTTATAATCGATTCCGAATAAAGTGGCAAATTTGATGTTCTTATTCAATTCATAACCTACATTCAAACTACTTAAAATTCCGTACGTATCTGTGATATTTTTATTTTGGTCAATTGCTGCTAAAGGATTTCCGCCCGTTGCACCTATTAAACCAGTATTAGAATAAGAACCGTCTGCATTATAAGGCGAAAGAGTAGGCACATAAGCAAAATCATAAAAAATGTTTGGTGCATCTTTTTTAATATAACTCGGATTAAAAGACAAATTTAGATCCCATTTTGAAGTTCTGTAACCTAAATTAATTCCGGCATCAAGCTGTTTTGTTGTATTTCCTAATTGGGGCTCATCAATATTCAAATACGTCAAATTAGTATTATAAAAGAATTTTGAAGTTCCGCCAGAAACACTAAAATTATACTTATTGTAAATTCCAGAATTATTTAATAAATCAAACCAATTAGTATCGACACCGTTGTAAGGAACTGGAACATAACCCGTTGATGTATTTTTTAAATAGTCATTTCTAAGTTCAGTATATTGTGCGCCATTTAAATATTTAATTTGATTAATGGCAGAAGAAACACCAAGCTGATTTGAAAAACTAAATTTAGCTTTACCTTGTTTTCCTCTTTTGGTCGTAATCAAAATTACGCCATTTGCACCGTCAGCACCATAAAGACCAACCGCAGCTGCATCTTTAAGTACCGTTAGGTTTTCTATATTATCAGGAGATAATAAAGCAAGAGGATTTGATAAATTTTCTGAACCCACTCCTGCAGCATTAAAAAAGTCGTTATCAATACCTGTTTCTTCCGTCATAATAATTCCGTCAACAATAATCAAAGGCTGAGTTGAAGTTCCTAAAAGATTCCCATTTAGAGATTTTAAAGTTCCCTGACCGCGAATATTAATTTTAACCGGACCACCAACACCAGAAGTATTTTCTACCAAAACCCCGGGAATTTGTCCTTCGATCATTTTATCAATGCTTTCAGAAGCCTGTTGTACCGGAATATCTTTTGCGTTTAAAGTCGAAATACTTCCAACAATTTCTTCTTTTAATTTTTTAGTTCCGTAAGATGAAGTAATTACCACCGGATTTAATTCGTCTGTAGTTTCTTCAAGATAAAAAATAAACTCTTTTTTGTTTTCTGCTTTTTGAGACTGCGTTTCCATTCCTAAAAAGCCAACTTCAAGCACCAGATTTGAGATGTTATTTCCTTTTAATTCATAAACAAATTTTCCGTTAAAATCAGTAATCGCGCCCATTCCCGTTCCTTTTATGCGAATCGTTGCGCCGGGAAGAGGCAGTTTGTCTTTGGCATTATAAACCGTTCCGCTTATAAATCTTGCTGTTTCCTGATTGTCTGGATTTAAAGTTTGAGGCGGAGCACTCGTTAATAAAACCTGCTTTTTCTGAATGTAAAACGAAATATTTTTACCAGCCAGTAACTGCGTTAAAGTTGTTTCAAGAGAGGCATTATTTACATCAATATCGGCCAGTTGTTCGGCATCAATTTTTCTGGCATTATAAATAATCCTAAAATCACTTTGTTCTTCAATTGATTTAATAATGAAGCTGATAGGTTTATTTTTTAAATGTAAAGTGATCGATTTATTTTGAGAAAAACCTTTAAAACCGGATATAAGAAGGGCTAAGAAAAACAGAATTTTTCTTAAAGTATTGGGTATCGTTAAAGTCATGTTTTATTTAGTTTGGAATATTGGTAATGGTAATAGTCTTATTTTTAATAGAATAATTAAAAGGCGTGTCACGTTTTAGAAGTTCTAAAATGTTTTCGACACTAGATTCGCTAATCGTAATTGTACCCGTAAAATTCTGTCTGGCCAAATCAGAATTTTCGTTTACAATTTCAACGTCGTAGGTACGCTGAATAATTTTTGCGATAGTTGAAAATGGGGTATCTTTAAACGCAAGTTCACCTTTTGTCCAGGCAGAGTAGAAGGCAGGTTCGACAGATTTTGTTACAATTTTTTTCGAATTATTAATCCATGTCGCCATTTGATTTGGAGCTAATAAAACGACATTTGAAGCATTTGCAGCCTCAGACATTTGAATACTTCCTTCGACCAAAGTACTATTTACAGTTGGGTTTTCAGGATAAGCGCTCACGTTAAATTTAGTTCCAAGAACTTGTATATCAGCTTGATTGGCATGCACAATAAACGGATGCTGTTTGTCTTTGGCAACTTCAAAAAATGCTTCACCGGTTAAATAAACATTTCTTTTTCCGTTAATGCCAAACTGCTCCGGATAACGAAAAGTAGTTCCGGAATTTAAACTCACAACAGTTCCATCTGAAAGCTGAAGTTTGAATCTTTTTCCGTATGGCACTGTAAGTGTGTGATATAAAACTTCTTTATCAAGAACTTTTCCGAAATATACAATGTGATCCGGGAATTTTTTGGCCACTAATCCCTTGTCATTGTACAATACAGTTTGATTTTTTTGAGAATAATTTTCTGAATAGCCGTCGCTAAATTCCAGAACAATTTCTTTTTTTGAAGATTTATTTTTATCCGTAAATAATAAAATAGAGCTTCCTAATCCTATTAAAACTAAAAATACGGCTGCATAACTTAAATATTGCCTCCATTTATTTTTTGATTTGATTTGGATTACCGGAACAGCATCAATCAAAGCAGCATCAGAGAAATCGCTTAAAATCCAAGCTTTCTTTAAAGTTATAAATTGCTTTTTATGATCTTCAGAAGCATCAATCCATTCAAAAAGTGCCTGAACTTCTTGTTCTGAAGCTTCGTTAGATAAGTATTTATAAATTAATTCTGATGTCATATTTGCGTTTTTAAAACTCCTCGCTTTAGTAAGTACACTTCAGAATTAAAATACCCTACCTTTTGTTTTTAATTATTATAAATAAGAATAAAAAGAAGGAATAAATAATCGGATAATTTGGTTTTTAAAATCTTCAAAGCCTTGGTCATGTGGGCTTCAACAGCTTTTAAAGTAACTTGCATTTCTTCTGCGATTTCTGCATTTTTTTTATTTTCGAAGCGTTTTTTTATAAAAACTTCGCGGGTTTTGGGAGGTAATTCGTTTATAGATTCCTGAATTATGCGTTCTAATTCGGTTAATTCTAAAGTATCAAATGATATCGAATTTAAAACTTCAATATTCAGTTCGCGTTCTTTTTGATTTAAAAGATCACTTTTGAATTTATCCTTCACTTTATTATGACGAATAAAATTCAAACATTTTGATTTGGCATAAGTGTACAAAAAAGACTGAATTCCGTTGATAGACTCGACAGTTTCTCTATTTTGCCATAAATGAAGAAAAGCTTCCTGAGCCAGATTTTCAGCTTCTTCAGCATCGTAAATAAACTGAACACTGAAAGATTGTATCCTGCGAAAATATTTATCGTAAAAATAAGTGAAAGCAGTTTCGTTTCCTTCCTTGAAAGATTCAAAATGATCGGATTCTAAACTACTATTTATATTCATCGAACAGGATTACTTGGGAGGCAATATAAGTAATTTGTGTTTGACTACTTAAGGGATTTGCCCGGAAAGCGGCAAATATAAAAGTTTATTTATATTAATTCTAAATAAAATTGAAATAAAGAGTAAATCAGGAAATTTTATTCAGAATAAGCTTTGTTTTTAATTTGTAGAGATGCCCAGCAGTGCGTCTAACACAACATAACCATACAGTTTGTCACCCTGAGCGGAGTCGAAGGGCGCTCCAATTGGCACAGGCTTCGACTCCGATCAGACTGACAATCATTGTGTTATACACACTGTTGTACGTCTCTACAGAAAAACTTTGCGTGCTTTGTGATTAAGAAAAAAATCTAAAATTCCTCCATCCAAAAGCAAACAATAAAATATTAAAAATCAATAAAGGAAGAATCACTTTAAAGAAATCTATTTTTGTAGAATCCGTAAAAGTTTCAACCTTAAATTTCTTCCAATTTTCCTTATCAACCGGCACTTCATCAAATATTTTTGGATAAAAATACAACCTCATTTTTTCGTGAAATTTAGCTGTTGCCTTCAAAAACAAAAGCTGATTTCCCAGATCTGATTTTGCGGTTTCATTCAGCTGAATCTGCGTGTGAAGTGTTGGAATAAACATAGCAATTGTCTGACTCGCCTGATTTCGCTGTTTCAATTTAGACTCTAATTCGCGCGATTGTATTGCCGATTCATCATCGCCCATTTGCTGCATCGCATAATACCAAAGCCAGCTGAATTCTTTCTCCGGCAAAGCATAATGTTTAAACTGCGGATAATGAGCATAGAATTTATTTAAAGTCTTCTGTTTATCCAAATCCCATTTTTCGTGATACGCATTTCGCTGCGTTAATGTTAGTTCTAAAGCTTCTGGAACTTTGTATTTGTTTACGATATAAGTGTTAATTGTAGCCGGAAGAATTATGATCAAAAACAACCAGATTGTCAATAAAATAACCGCATTAAAATTAGAATGTTTTTGAAGTGAAACGATGAAGAAACAAACCGAAAACCAAAACAAAATATACAAAACGCCCAATCCAAAAAAGGTTAGGAGAGAAGTGTCTAACGGAATATTCAAAAACAAAACTGCAATTAGGGAAACTATAGTAAACAACGCTAAAACGCTTAAAATTCTAACATAAAATAATTGTAGAATATATAGAAACGTGTTTTTGCTCTGCGTTGCCACGATTTTCCAGGTACCGCTTTCTTTTTCTTCGGAAATTATATTGTATGAAAAAGCCACAATAAGAAGCGGAAATAGATAAATCAATACAAAACTAAAATCGATATTTCCAGAAAGTAAATTATTCGGATTATTAAGTTCTGAATCGTATTTCTGCGCTTCCAAACCGCGAATCGTAACACTCTGAATCGATGGATTTACATCTCTTTGTCCAATCGCTAAACTGTTTATCGGCAGTGTTTTATTGACTAACGAAAATTTGATATTATACAGCAAAAGTCCAATTTCGTCTTTATGGAAAGCAGCGTTTCTGGCAATATGTTCTTTTTGATAGACTGCAGCTTCGGTAATATTATTTTGCTGTTTTTGTTGAAATTGATGTCCGATTAAAAGGCTTATAAAACAGATTAATAATAAAAAAAGTAAGCCAATTTTGGTACCTTTTGATCGTAAGAAATTTTTAAATACTAGTACTAACATATTAGATGGCTTTAAGTTTTTTGGCAGCAATTCTGATGAAAATAAACAGAATTGTAATCCAGAGAATAATAGAAAGAATAGAGATAATTTCACTTTTTAAAACTTCCCGGATTCCTTTTGGTTCATAATGAAATGCTGCTACATCGGCCCAATGCTCTTTGCCAATTGTAAGCGGTTTATCATTTGGTCCGGGTTTTTTATTGCTAATGAATTTTACCTGTAAAGCATTCATTTTCTGCGCCATATTGTAACGATATGCTTCGGCTTGTTTTTGAAAATCGATATAAGAATCATAATCAGTATTAGACAATCCCATCGAAAGATTTTTGATAGCGATGTACGGATTTAAAAACGAAAATGTTTTAGAAAAACTATTTTGATTTTCGTAAATCTTAAGAAGTTCGGCAAGATGTTCGTTGTAAATTCTGGAACTTATTTTTTCGCCCTCAGCCATTATAAAACCCGAATAATTAAACGGAAGTTTCTGTACCGAATCGACTTTATAAACCAGAAGCAAAGAATCTTTAATCGCTTTATAATGCAGATCGTTTGGGTCGTGACTGTCGCCCTGCAGGAGAATATCTTTTTCGATATCGCTGTTGAATTTTATTTTTGAAGGTGCTTCATAGATGTAAGCGCCAACCGCCTGCGTAGTTCTCGGCAGAATGATCGTAAATACAAGCCAAATCCCGATAAGGGAAATCAACGCTTTTTTGGATGTTTTGCTTACCGCTGAAATTAAAACTGCAATGATGCAGAAAAAGAGCAGATAAATAAAATGAAACCCAATAAACAAAAGCATTTTGATCGTTTCATCTGCCGAAATAGTAAAATTTTGAAGAACTAACCAAATAAAAACCAACACAATAATTGTGGGTACAAAAAGCAGCATAATAACGCTTGCAACACCTAATATTTTTCCTGTCAAAAGTTGTTTCCAATTGATTCCCTGCGTTAAAAGGATTTTCAGAGTTCCGTTTTCATGTTCGTATGCAATCGAATTAAATCCTAAGAAAAAGATCAACAACGGAAGTAAAATCTGCAAAACCATTGCAATGTTGATTTCACCAAAACGCAGCATACTGTTAGAAAATCCAGCTTCAGAAAAATTGGCTGTATTTCGTTTGTGCGCTTCCAGAAAAATGGCATTTCCGAAGAAAGGTTCCATTCCGAATTCAAAAACGCTTAGAGAAGTACTCTTTCTAAAAGCAAAATTTCCGTAATGCGCCATTCTGTGCGGATTTTTATCTGGATTTTTCAACCAGTCTTCCCGTGATTGGTGCTGGTATTTTTCGCTCGTTTCGTTTTGGTTCGAATAATTCTCCCAACCCGAAAACGCAGCATAAAGCAATAAAATGCCAATAAAAAGTGTAATAATAAAAATAGCACTATTTTTAAAAACGGAGTTTCTAAAATGTTTGGCGATTAAAATTTCGGCGTGTAATACTTTCATACCCATTTAAAATTTATAAGTTACGGTAAGGCTCACATTTCGCGGACTTCCGGGAAATAATCTCAAATAATTCTGAGCACCAAGCCAATAGGTTTTATTCAGCAGATTGCCTGCATTTACGGCAATTTGCATACTTTGGCTTGGTTTGTAATAAAGTGCGGCATCAAAAATGGTAAAATCAGGAAGTGTAAAATCACGGGTAAACCAAGGCACTTTACTGCTTTGGTACTGCATCCCAAATCCAATTCCTAAATCTCGTAAAGCCGAATCTGAAGTAAAGTTGTAACGAGTCCATAAATTGGCACTATTCTTAGGCGTGTTTTGCTTTCGCGCACCAATTAAATCCGGATTTGCATCGTTGGTAATTTCTGCATCAATATAACTGTAAGAGGCGTTTATCTGCCAATCTGGAGTAATATATCCCGCCAAATCACACTCAAAACCACGGCTTCTTTCACTTCCTCTTGTTATCAACAAATCTGGGTTTACAGGATCATTGGCATTCATCAAAATATTACGCTGATTGATTTCGTAAACAGCAGCATTAAAACTCATTGTATTGTTTAGGAAAGTGGCTTTCATACCAAATTCTTTCAAATCACTTTCAAGCGGTTTAAAAAGACTTCCAGCCGGCAGACTTCCTGTTTGGGGCATCAAAGTTGTCGTATTCGATTGTGGCTGATAACCTTCTAAATATGTTGTGTAAATGTTTATAGCTTGATTTACAGCGTATGTAATTCCAATTCGCGGTAACAGCGCCGACTTTTTAACCGTCAGTTCATTATTGGTTTCATAATTCGTAATATCTTCAAACCACTCGTTTCGTAAACCCAATAAAAAACGAAACTTTTCCCACTGAATCTGATCCTGAACATAAATCGCATTTGTAGTTGTTAATGCCGAAGGAAGCGCCGTTCTAACATTTAATATATAATCTTCCGGACTTCTGAGCGCGTACGACGGATTATTTAAATCAAAGAAATTTACATTTGGTTTTGGCAGTACAACACCATTAACGGTAACGGTTTGGTAGTTTGATGCATTTGCCGGAACAAAAGAACTAGCAACAGTTCCGTCTTTTAATACATAACCGCGCGCCGTATTTTGTCCACCGCCTTTGTTTTTATTCCAGCTGCTTAAATCGTAACCAGTTAATAATTTATGATGAAGTTTTCCGGTTTTAAAATCAAAATTAAAATAAGTGCTTAAGTTATCAATATCCCAATATTGCTGGCGCTGCACAAACTGCATCATCGCCAGACTTGTTACCAGCTGATTGTTGATATCAACAGCAAAAGCATTTGTAGTACGGTGTTCCTGAAGGTTTTCTGTCCAGGTTTGTTTCATGTACGACGCATTAAAACCAATTTTTGAATTGAATTTATGAGCAAAATTTGTCATCAAAATCATTTCTTTAGATTTAAAATAATCTCCAGATGCGCCTAAATTCAGGCTTATTGGCGTTTTATTTAAATTGGTAACGCCGGCTGTCGCGCCAAAAATAGGCTGTCCTCGATCTAAAACTCCTGTCATGTCGCTTAAAATCAACTCGGTATTAATAGCCGTTTTTTCATTCGGAATATAACTGAATGATGGAGAGATCAAAAACGACTTATTATGAACTAAATCACGAAAAGATTTTGCTTCCTGATACGCGCCATTTACGCGGTACAAAAGTGTTTTTGATTCGTTTAATGGTCCCGTAAAATCAAGCGTTCCGCGTAAAGTACTAAAACTTCCAACCGTAAAACTGACTTCTTTTCGGTCAATTGCCAAAGGTTTTTTCGTTACCATATTAATACTTCCGCCCGGATCTACAGACGAAAATGTAGCACTCGAAGGTCCTTTTATCACTTCTACACGTTCGATATTGCTGGTAAGTGGCTGCAAAAAATAATATTGACGCGTACGCATTCCGTTGATAATCTGGCCTTCTTCATTTTGGCTAATGCCTCGAATGGTGTATTGGTTGTAATAACTCGCCGGAATCACACCGCTCGACATTTTTACGGCATCAGCAAGATAAATAGCGCCTTTATCTGCAATCAATTCTTTGGTAATTGTAGCAATAGATTGCGGAATATCTTTGTTTAATGACGCTGTTTTTGTGGCCGAAAAAGAATAATCGCTATTGTATTTTTTGGTCGAACGACCAACGATTTCAACAGTTTGTAATTCATTTCGTTTAGATTCCATTTCGACAGAATCTTTTGCAATGCTGTCCCGAACTTTTTGGTTAACGGTTTGCGCATGGAGCATAGGTAAAGTGCTCACTAAAAAAAGTAAGCTATATAAGTGTTTCATTTTTATGTAGATGGAAATCTCTGTTTCCTTTTAAACCGTTTGTAAATACAAATCTTCGAGTTCGTTTGCCGAGATTTTAGAAGCTTCTATAACAGTAACCAAGTTTCCTTGTTTCATGATTCCGATATGTGTAGCAACTTCTCTGGCTCTAAAAATGTCGTGTGTCGCCATTAAAATCGCGGTTCCGTCTGCTGAAAGCTCTTTTAAGATCTGCGAAAATTCATTAGAAGCTTTTGGGTCTAAACCGCTTGTAGGTTCGTCGAGTAAAAGCACTTTTGCCTTTTTGGCAATCGCAATCGCAATGCCCACTTTCTGACGCATTCCTTTAGAATAACCGCCCAAATCCTGATCGTGTGCTTTGATTTGTAAACCTGCTTTTGATAGAAAATAAGTCAATTCTCCAAGTGAATATTTAAATCCCGCCAGAGAAGAAAAGAATTTAAGATTCTCTAAACCCGTAAGATTTGGGTACAGCATTACTGTTTCCGGAATGTACGCGACATATTGCTTAGTAGTTACCGCGTTTTGAGTAACGGGAATATTGTTTATTTCTAAAGTTCCTTCGGTTGGTGCTATAAAACCTAAAAAAAGGTTGATTGTAGTCGTTTTTCCTGCGCCGTTCTGCCCTAAAAGAGCAAAGATTTCGCCTTCCTTGATCGTCAAGTTTAAAGCGTTTAAGGCAATGTTGTCACCGTATTTTTTGGTAAGATTTTCAGCAATTAGCATGGTTGTGTATTTAGTTTAAAAAAGTTGCTAAGATTCTAAGCGACTAAGGTTCTAAGTTTTTAAAAGCTTAAAAGCTTAGCAGCTTAGAATCTTATTAACTTAGAATCTTATTAACTTAGAATCTTAGATATATCTGAATAAGGAATTTGCCGATAAGATAACGGCTGTAAAATTTTATTTTAATATTGAAAATAACATCAGTATTTGATCTTTAGCAGAAATAAATCAGCGTCAAGAATAAATAAATTTGTCTGCCAATTTTTATGAACTGGCAAATGTTATCTTTCAATTAAAAGAATAAAATGAAAATTAAACTAAAGCGGGAGGTGCTCTAAGGGCAAAAAGACTGCCTTTAAAGAATGTAGAAACCGATTTGGTATATTCAAATACAGCAACGGTTTCAAATTGTATTTTTTGAAAAAATAAAGTCTGAAATGAGTTAGGAATGAAAGTACTGAAAGAAAAATGACAAATATGACACTGCGTATCAACAGAGTGACTATGTGTTATTTGCTTTTGATTGGCACTTGTATGGTGTTCACAGTGTTTTTCGGTTAATTGCCTGTAAACGTGTTCGTAGGAGTGAAGGGTCTGAAACAGCATTGCAGACAATACTATTAGAGACATCAAGAAATTGACAATTATAATTTTCTTCTTCATTCCTGTTTTTGCATTGCTTTTTTAGTGGTAAAAACGCAACAGTGTTGCAAATATAGAAATCTAAATTTATTAATCAACAAGACTTCGAAAAAAGCTTTGTCAAAGTTTTAAACTTTGACAAAGCTTGATCCAATATTAAGTTCAGTATCATTTTGTGATTTCGATGAAAGAGAAATCAAAATTACACAAACAATAATCCGTAATCTTTGTCAGACGGAGTGGAGTCGAAGCCCCGTGCTAATTGGGATGCCCTTCGACTTAGATCAAGGTGACAATCGTTGTGGTTACGTTGTGTAATCGCAATGTTTATGAAAAAAGGTCTTTCTATTTCCCAATAATCTCTTTTCTGTGCAAAGTTCCCCAATCCTTTAAAGCAATAATAACAGGAGAAAGCGATTCGCTGTGTTTTGTTCTTGCATATTCTACCGTTGGCGGAAAAGTATCGTAAACAGTTCTAATAACCAGCTTGTTAATTTCAAGATCTTTCAATTCTTTCGAAAGCATTTTGTCGGTAATTCCGTTAATGGTTTTAGAAATCTCCTTAAATCTTTGCGGGCCTTCAGCAAGAGCGATTAAAATAGGGAGTTTCCATCTACCGCTTAAAATTTCCAATGCATCTCTTACAGGAAGTAAAGCTCCCATGCATTCTTGTGGCTGATGGCCTAATCTTTTTGCTTTATCAAATATATTTTCTGTGGTTGTTTCCATATCAATTCCTTTACTATCCTCAAGGGTAGCGCTATCCTTGAGGATAGTACTATAAATTAGATAGTAAATGTATATAAGTTTGTATTGTAAAACAAATAATCCTAAAATTATGAGCCAAAAGATTCTACAAATAATAACAAGTCTAAAAGGAGAAACCTCGTTTAGCAATCAATTATCGAATGCTGTTATCGAAAAACTAAAAACAGCACAGCCAGAAAGTCAAGTACAGATCTTGGATCTTTCTAAAACACCTTTACCTTATTTGACTGATTTGCATATAAGTGCCGTATATACTCCTGAAGAAGCGCATACAGCAGAACAAACTGCAGCCGTAAAATATTCAGACGAAGCAATAGAAAACTTATTAGAAGCTGATGTAATTGTGATTGGAGTTCCTTTATACAACTTCGGAATTCCGGCAGTATTAAAAGGATGGATCGATCAGATTGCCAGAGCAGGAAAGACTTTTTCTTATGCAGACGGATCGCCAAAAGGTTTGGTTACCGATAAAAAAGTATATTTAGCTATTGCCTCTGGAGCTGTATTTTCTGAAGGTCCGTACAAAAGTTATGATTTCTCTGAATCGTATTTACGAACTGTATTAGGATTTATGGGTATGACAGATGTTACGACTTTTAGAGTAGAAGGAACTGCAATTCCTGATTTAGCAGAAAATGCATTGCCAAAAGCATTGTCTTCCGTTGAAGAATTTGCATTTTAATGGAATAAAAAAATCCCAGTCTAAAAAGCTGGGATTTTAAATTATCTTATTTCTCAATAATCATTGTAACGCCTTGTCCGCCAGCCGCACATATCGAGACAAAACCTCTTCCGGATCCTTTTTCGTTTAGTAATTTGGCCATAACGCCAATAATTCTTCCTCCGGTTGCAGCAAATGGATGCGCTGCCGCCAAACTGCTTCCTTTTACGTTTAGTTTATTGCGATCTATTGCGCCAAGTGGCTTTTTAAGACCTATTTCTGCGCTAAGTTCAGGACTTTCCCAAATTTTTAAAGTGGTTAAAACCTGTGCAGCAAAAGCTTCGTGAATTTCATAATAATCAAAATCCTGAAGATTTAATCCTGCTTTTTCCAGCATTCGCGAAGCAGCAAATAATGGCGCTAATAATAAATTCTGCTGCTTTTTGACATACTCTATAGCAGCAATTTCTGCAAAAGTGATGTACGCTAAAATAGGTAAACCTTGTTCTTTTGCCCATTCTTCGCTCGCTAAAAGTATGCACGAAGCGCCATCTGTAAGAGGTGTAGAATTTCCTGCTGTTAAAGTTCCGTTTGTTTTATCGAATGCAGGTTTAAGAGTCGCTAATTTTTCTATCGTGCTGTCTTTACGTAGATTATTATCTTTTTCAAGTCCGTTAAAAGGTGTAATCATATCGTCAAAAAAGCCTTCATCGTAGGCTTTTGCCATATTTAAATGACTTCTTAATGCCAATTGATCTTGTTCTTCTCTTGATATTTTATAATATTTTGCTGTGATTTCGGTATGTCCGCCCATCGAAAGTCCGGTTTGCGATTCTTCATTACGAGGAACAAGCGGCGAAAGGTCTTTTGGTCTAATTTTTAGAAACAACTTCAATTTTTCGCCAAAAGACTTTGCTTTTCTGGCGCCTAATAAAATTTTTCTCAAATTTTCGCTTACTGCAATCGGCATATCGCTTATAGAATCTACACCGCCTGCAATGCCGCAATCTATTTGTCCGAGTGCAATTTTGTTGGCAATATAAACAGCACTTTCAATTCCGGTATCGCAGGCTTGCTGTAAATCGCAGGCGGGAGTTGCGGGATCAAGAGCAGTTTTCATTACGCATTCTCTAATCAGGTTATTGTCGTAAGTATGTTTGATAACTGCACCTCCGGCAACTTCGCCAAGAAGTTTTCCTTGCAATTTGTATTTTTCAACAAGACCATTTAGTGCAGCCGTCATCATTTGCTGGTTTCCTACATCAGAATATGCGGTGTTTGCCCTCGCAAACGGAATTCGGTTATAGCCAACGATCGCGACTTTTCTGGTGGTATTTGTTGTGTTCATACTTTTTTGGGATTTGTTTCTATAAAATTAATTAAAAATTGAGAATTAAAAATTAAATTTTTGTAACGTTTTTTAGACACGTTCCTGCAAGGTTTCCAAAACCTTGTAGGTTTCTAATATCTACTCTTTTTCTTAACCAAACTTATTTATACCTACAAGGTTTTGGAAACCTTGCAGGAAGCGGATATTGTTATGGAGTTTCTTGCGTGTTCTTCTCCCGCAGCCTCGGGATCGCTCAGAATGACAAAAACGAACAAAACAATTCGTGTTGATTCGTGAAATTCGTGGCAAAAAATCTCAACATTGGAATTTGGATTTTAAAAATTTGGAATTTAAATTTTAACGATTAGCACTAACATAATCAGAAGGCGACATACTAAAATGCTTCTGGAAATTACGTCCAAAACTCGTCTGAGATTTATAACCCACCATTTCTGCGATTTCGTACATTTTATAATTTTCGTTTAATAATAATTCTGCGGCGCGTTTTAGGCGGACAATATTTATCAATTCGTTCGGACTTAAATTCGTAATGTCTTTAATTTTTCTATATAAAGTCGATCGGCTCATGTTCATGATTTCGGCCAGTGATTCTACGCTTAAATCCTGATCTGTAATGTTTTTAAGAATTTCATCGTCCAGCTTTTTCAGGAACTTTTCGTCGGTTTTGTTGTGTGCTATGCTTTTAATGTGAGACAAAGGCGAACTCGCATAATAATTCATAATCTGTTTTCTGTTTTCGATTAGATTATTGGCCTGAACTTTAAGATAATCCATAGAGAAAGGTTTTGCTACATACGCATCTGCGCCAACTTCCAGGCCGTCAATTTGGGATTTCAATGAGCTTTTTGCCGTTAATAAAATCACCGGAATATGACTGGTTTCTAAGTTGGTTTTAATGGTTTTGCAAAGTGTAATCCCATCCATAACGGGCATTTGAATATCACTTATTACAAGCTGAATATTTTCGTTATGAATGATTTTTAAAGCACTTTCGCCATTTTCGGCTTTTAAAACAATATAGTTAGAAGCCAGTTCCGAAATAATAAAACTCAAAAGATCTTCATTATCTTCTACGACTAAAATCTGTGCTTTTTCATTTTTAATTTCAATTGAAGCTTTTTCAATTTCTTTTTCGGTTTGTTCTTTTTCAGATTCATTATAAAACATAAATTCTTCTTCCTGATGCAGCGGAACAGTCAATTCAAAAACATTAAAAGCAGCATCAGAAACCAATTGCAAACTTCCGTTATGCAGTTGTGTAAGCGAATGCGCCAGCGAAAGTCCGATTCCGGTTCCGGAAGTTGTATTCATATCCACTCTAAAAAACGGCTCAAAAATTTTATCTTTCAAATGAAACGGAATCAGATTTCCATCATTTTTCACGATAATCGTCAGCTTTTTTTCATCTCTAAACAAAGAAATCGAAACTTTGTCCTTGGAGTATTTTATGGCGTTTCCGATCAAATTACTCAGGATTTTCTTGAAAGCTTCTTTATCCACAAAAGCAAAAATGTCTTTTTCGCCCAGTTCCAGTTCAAATTCAATACCTCTTTCTTCAATAAGCTGGCTGAATCTTAGATGTAAATTTCGAACCTGAGACGAAATATTGGCTTCGACGAAAGTCAATTTCAAACCGCCGATTTCAGATTTTCTAAAATCTAATAATTCATTCACCAATTTTAATAATCGCGACGTATTTTTCTTCATTATAGAAAGATTCTGAGGTACTTCCGGCGCTGGATGTTCCATAACCAAAAGTTTTTCCAAAGGCCCTTTTATCAACGTCAATGGTGTTCTGATTTCGTGTGCTACATTCGTAAAAAAATCAATTTTAGCCTGATAGATTTCTTTTTCTTTTTCGTCGTTCAGGTGTTTTATTTTGCGGTTATTTTTAATCTGAGTTAGATTTTGAGAATAACGAATTACATAATAAAAACCGCCGCAGATTAATAGAAAATACAAAAAGTACGCGTAAGAACTCGCATAAAATGGCGGTAATATTTTGATTTTCAGTTTTACTTCTTTACTCCAAACGCCAAAACTGTTCAAGGCTTTTACTTTAAAAACATAATCGCCAGGCGCCAGTTCTGTAAAGAAAACTTTGTTGTTGCGTTCCAGATAAACCCAGTCTTTGTTTACGTCTTCGAGCTTGTACCAATATTCTGTAAGTTCGGGCGCGGTAAAGTTTAAAGAAGCAAACTCAAGATTAAAAGAAGATTGATTATTGTTTAATTCTAATTCTGAAATATGCGAAATGGACTGTTTTATTGGAGAATTATTTTCGTCTGCAACAATATCTTTATTGTTAATCTGAAGATTGGTAATAAAAATAGAAGGCGTGTATTTATTCTTCGTAAAATGCTTCGGATTAAAACTAATCATTCCGTTTAGATTTCCAAAATACATATCGCCGTTGGCATCTTTAAACGCCGAACTATAATTAAACTGATCGCTCAAAAGTCCGTTTGCAGTTGTAAAAATTTTAATGGTTTTATGATCCGGACTAAATTTTACCAAACCCTTAGAAGTTGTCATCCATAAATTCTGGGAATCATCTTCTAAAATGGAATACACAACATTGCTCGGCAATCCATTTTTGGTGGTGAATTTAGTAAAAGTCCTGTTTTTTGGGTTGAATAAATTCAGTCCGTTTTCTGTGGCAATCCAAAGATTTTTTCGACTGTCTTCAAATAAAGAATTGATAGAATTATTGCTGATTCCGTTTGGGTTTTTATAGTCATACGTAAAAACTTCGCGTTTCCTAGTTTTCGGATTGTAAAAAAACAAACCGTCTCTGTAACTTCCTGCCCAGTAATTACCGCTGTAATCTTCTTTAAAATAAGTGAAATGTGCCGTTTCCGGAAACATTTTCAGGATTTCAAAATTGTCTTTTTCTTCATTATAATGGTACAAGCCAAAAGTTGTAATTACAACCAGGCTTTTGTTTTTCATTTCATAAAAAGAAAAAATAAAATTACTGTGCAAACCTGTCGCCGGATCGTTGGCGCTGTAATGCTTGAGAACGCGACCCGAATTTCGATCTAAAACATCCAAACCATGCTCAAAAGTTCCCACCCAGATTTTGTCTTTTCGCGGCAGCAAAGCATGAATGTTATAATAGGAAACCGGATAAGAAGTAAATTTTTGGGTTTTAGGGTTAAAACGGTTTACGCCGGCATCTTCTGTACCAATCCATAAATCGCCTTGATCGTCTTTATGTATTTCTCTTACAGCGCTTCCGCTGATAGAATTCTGATTTTTCTGCGGAAAGTATTTCTTAAATTGGGTGTATTGTTTTTGGTGGTAATTGATTCCGCCAAAATAAGTTCCAATCCAGATTCCGTTTTCCTTATCAATGGTAATAGAGTAGGCTGCGTTGTCTGAAATCGCATACGGATCGTTGTAATTTTTTTTGAGATTTACGGCTGTTTTAGTTTGTAGATTATAAACATAAACCCCAGATTCGCAGGCAATCCACAATTCATTATTTCCTCTTTTTTTAAACTGACGAACAAAAACAGGCTCTTTGGTATCAAACTTTAATTCGGTTGTGGTTTTGTTTTTTCGGTTGTAAACCAAAACGCCCTGATCTTGTGTGCCTATCAAAATATTTTCTTTGTCTAAAGCATAAATTATAGTAATTCTAAAATTAGCTTTACTGGCTGGCGGATTTAATGTTATACTTTCAAAAGACAGATTTTCTTCAGAATAATGATAAATTTTATTTAAAGATGAAGCCCAGATTTCGCCTTTGTAATCTCTGGTTATTGATGTTGTGGCAAAATATTTATTGGGATTAAAGGTTTTAGTTTCCTTTTTTACGGTCGAATATTTATACAGTATATTTCCTGATACAAACCAGATATTGCCTTTATTATCGTGGTTAATATCATTGATTCTGTCGTTTATGGCTTCGTTTAAAACCGTAAATCGATCTGTTTTTTTATCGTATTGATACAAACCTTTGTCTGTTCCTACCCAAATTACACCTTTATATTCGTGCATCGTTTGTATGTAGTTGCTTCCCAGACTGTGAATCGGGTCAGATTGGCTTCTGTAAGTTTTAAATCGATAACCATCGAATCGGTTTAAGCCGTCTTTTGTACCAAACCACATAAAACCGTCTTCGTCCTGCAATGATGTAATTACGGTATTGTTTGAAAGTCCGTCTTCGACCTGAAAATGTTTGAAATAATATTCTTGTGCATTCGAAAAAAAAGTCGAAAAAAGAGCGGTATATAAAAAAAGAAAGAATTTACGCATTGTTATGTTTTTTAGGCTTAAATAGCTGTTTCTGCAAATCGTGTCAATGTTCTACAAAATGTTGCAGAAGAATGAAATTGGGCTGTTTTTAATACAATTTGAATCATTTGAGAGAGATATTGACACAAATGAAGCATTTTATTTTGAATAAAAAGCGCCTACTTTGAATTTTCAAATAAATGATATTGATAATTTTTTAAGGTTAAAAATATACTATCAATAAAATTAAGATTGAAAAACTAAACCATTACTAATTTTGAAACAAAATGAACAATTTATTAAAAAAGAATAGTACTACTATCTTTTTTGTTCGAAAACCGGACGATTAAAAAGGTACTATTTATTAAACCAAACCACAAAAGAAATAACTATCTAAAATGCAAAATCAATGAAAACAAAGTTCAATCAAATTACAAAGAGATATTACCTCTTGTTTTTCTTTAGTTTATTACTGCAGACCTCATTTGCCCAGCAGCAAATCACGGTTACCGGAACCGTAACCGGCGCAACGGGAGAACCAATTCCGTTTGCAAATGTTCTTATTAAAAATACACAGCAAGGTGTTGCAACCGATTTTGACGGAAAATATACTATTGCCGCCAATGGAAATCAAACGTTAGTTTTTAGCTCGCAGGGCTATAAAACGACGGAAATTGCAATCAACAATCGAACTTCTATAAATGTTTCATTAGCAGAAGATGCAATGAAATTAGACGAAATCGTAGTTGTTGGTTACGGATCGCAACAGAAAAAAGATTTAACGGGAGCTGTTTCTTTAGTAAAAGCAGACGAAATCCAGAAAAGACAAGTTACGACTGTTGCCGACGGACTTCAGGGTCTTGTTACGGGTGTAAAAGTTCGTGGAGGCGGACGTCCGGGACAAGAAGCTAATATCGAGATTCGTGGTCTTAAGAATCTTCAAAACACAAATCCGCTTTATGTTATAGACGGATTGGTTACTTCTGGAAACAGGGATTTTAACCCAAATGATATCGAATCGATTCAGGTTTTAAAAGATGCATCTGCAGCAGCAATTTACGGATCCAGAGCGGCGAACGGAGTAATTATCATTACAACCAAAAAAGGTAAAAAAGGCCCGCTTAAGGTTGAAGTTTCTGCAAAAAGCAGTTTTACGGTTATGCCTCGTTATGATTTGATGGGAACCGAAGAGTTTGCCAAATTGAATAATATGGCGTACGACAATGCCGGATTTACAAGACAAAACCTGAATATGGCGGTTGATACAGACTGGCAGGATGCTGTTTTTAAAACAGGAATGATTCAGGATTATAACGCCAGTGTTTCGGGAGGAGGAGATAATTCATCTTTCTTTATGTCTGGAAATTATTTTGGAAATGAAGGTACCGTTATCGGAACTGATTTTGACAGAATTTCGTTTCGTGTAAATTCAAGCGGTTCAAAAGGAATTTTTAGTATTGGAGAAAACTTAGCAATCAGTAATTCTAAAACAGATGAAATGTCTGGAAATCCAATTATTGATGTTTACAGAATGACACCTACAATTCCGCTTTACGATCCTTCTAATCCGGGCGGATACGGTTACGGAAAACAAGGTGTTGCAGATACTTTTGGAACAAACCCTTTGGCTTTGGCTGATTTTTCTAACGTAACAAACGAAAACTTTAGAATTAGAGGAAATATCTGGTCGGAATTAAAATTTGCGCCTTGGTTGAAATACCGTTTCAATTTTGGATATGAAACTAGTTTTGATTCTTATAAATTCATGAGAAAGGTTGGAAACTGGTCATTAAACCAACCGATTGATCCATCTCAAACGGATCAAAATAAAGGAAGATCAGAAACAACATTATTTGAAAATACACTGACTTTCAAAAAACAATTTGGCAAACATGATTTAACCGTTTTAGTAGGTCAGACTTTCCAGAAAGATACTTACAACCAAATTTATGGAACAAAGAGAAATCTTCCGATGAATTCTGGAACTGGGCAGTATTATGAGGTTTTAAATCAAGGAGATTCGCCAGTTGTTGGCGGTTTTATAAACGAAGCAGCTTTAGCGTCTTATTTAGGAAGATTAGAGTACAATTATGATAATCGTTATTTGTTTAATGCAGTAATCAGACGTGATGGTTCATCAAGATTCAGCGAAGGGAATCAATGGGGAAATTTCCCATCACTTTCTGTGGGATGGAGAATAAGCAACGAATCGTTTTTTAAATCAGAATTTATTAAAGATTTAAAATTAAGAGCGAGTTACGGAGAATTAGGTTCTGGAAACATCAGAGAATATGAATCCAGAAGTTTCGTGAATAATTTTGGACAAATCGTATTAGGTAAAGATCAAACTTTATATCCTTCTGCCTCTCAGGTAAAATTGTCAAATTCACAATTGCGTTGGGAGAAATTAAAACAAACCAATCTAGGTTTAGATTTAGGAGTTTTAAATAATGATTTGCGTCTTACGGCAGATTATTTTATTGCCCGTACAGAAGATGTATTATTTGGTTTCCCAATTTTATTAACGACAGGAAACGATGGCGGAAATCCGATTTCTAACGCTGCAACTGTAGAAAATAAAGGTTTTGAATTGGAATTGGCTTACAGCAAAAAAATCAATGATTTCTCTTTTAATGCTTCTGTAAACTTTACTAAAGTAAACAACAAGTTGGTTTCTTTAGGTAACGGCCAAAATGAAAGTATTATTGGAAACACCATCACCCGCAGCGGCAACCCGGTAGGAATGTGGTATGTTTTAGAAACGGATGGATTATTCCAAAACCAACAGGAAATTAACAACTACAAAAATGCAAACGGACAAGTTATTATGCCAAATGCAGTTCCTGGAGATATTCGTTTTAAAGATAATAACGGAGACGGACAAATTACTAATGCAGACAAAGCTGTTGTTGGAAGTCCGTGGCCAGAATTTGAAATGGGATTAAACGCCGGAGCAGAATACAAAGGTTTTGATTTTTCTATGAACTGGATTGCTTCTCATGGTGCGACTGTTTATGACGGATTTAGAAGTGTTGTGGATCGTTTTGATGACAACAGTAACTACAGAACAGGAATTCAGCCTTGGACACCAGAAAATCCAAATACCGATTTTCCTAGAATTACAAAAGGTTCAACATTAAACTCAAGAGGAGACAGCGATCGTTTCTTAGAAAACGGTGATTTTATCCGCCTAAAATACATTGGTTTTGGATATAATCTTCCAGACAGCGTATTAAAAAATTCAGGTATTTCGAGAGCAAGATTAAGCTTATCGGCACAAAATATTATTACCATTACTAAATACCAAGGTTTAGATCCTGAGTTTAGCAATACCGGCGATAATAGAATTTTTGAACGAGGTGTTGATAATGGTTCTTTCCCGAATCTTAAGACGTATTCTTTTGGTGTAGAATTTAGCTTTTAATTAAAAAAACAGCATAATGAAAAAAATAATCATAATAACAGCAGCTTTTCTAGGCTTGGTTTTTACAGCTTGTGAAAGCGAATTAGACCTGGACAGCCCAAATGATATAACAGTAGATCAATATTGGAAAACAGAAAGTGATGCACAAGCCGGTGTAAATTCTATTTATGCCATGTTTTATAAAGATGGTTTATGGGCAAGATGGATGTATTTCCGTTTAGATTTAACTTCTGATGAAGGATACAGCGTAAGCCCGTGGACAGAATTGGCAGACTGGACCAGATTTAATTACATCAATTATAATTTCTGGGAAGGAAATGCCGTAACGTGGAGAGATACTTACAAAGCTATTTTTAGATGTAATCAGGTTTTAGCAAATGTTCCGACTATTACATTTCAAAATGAACAAACTAAAAAGCAAATCATCGCGCAGGCGAAGTTTTTAAGAGCTTTAAACTATTATTATGCAGCTGTAATTTGGGAAGATATTCCGTTGGTTTTAGATCCTTCTACACCAGCAGATTTACCACAGCAAAAAAAGGTAACAGAAATCTGGGCTCAAATCGAAAAAGATTTAAATGAAGCGTACGAAGATTTACCAAGCAGCTGGCCATCTTCTGAGACTGGGCGACCAGACAAAGGTGCCGCAAAAGCTTTTCTTGCCAAAACCTACATGCAGCAACACAAATGGCCAGAAGCAAAAACAGCTCTTGAATATTTAATTTCCGGAGCAGGAGCTAAATATTCTTTGGTTGCTAATTACAGAGACAACTTTACAGATGTAAATGAAAACAACAGCGAATCTGTTTTTGAAATTCAATTTGGAGATCAAAGAAAAGGCGGAACAGACGAAGCACAAAATGCAGCAGTTTCCAGCAACCGCAGTCAGTTTTTTGCACCAAGAGGAATTGGATGGTCTGACGGACAAGCACGTATCTGGTTGGTAAATGCCTTTAAACAAGAAAAAAATAAAGACGGAAATCTGGATACACGTTTAAGATGGACTTTATTTTATCCACAACTATTGGCCGATTTTGGAGACAAAACTTACGATAGAAACTGGGAATGGAACAACGACGATGCTTGGTTTAGAAAAGGAAGCCGTGATTATTACAGAAATAACGAAGATTATTACAATCAGGTAAACTACAGATTGGTTCGTTACGGAGATATTTTATTACGCTACGCCGAAGTTTTAAACGAAACAGGAAATACAGCTGCTGCGTACCAATATGTTGATTTAGTGAGAGCCCGTGTTAACATGAATACATTGGCCGTTGCGCATCCTGAAATTGGAAACGATCACGATAAATTTTTAGAGCGTTTAAAAACAGAAAGAGTTTTAGAATTGGCCGGAGAAAGTGTTCGCTGGGAAGATTTGAAACGTTGGGGAGATTTAGATTCTCAGGCATCTGTTGATAAAATTTCGTTACGTGATCCGGATTTTAAAAATTTCAAAGTGGGGAAAAATCAGAGAATGCCAATTCCGCAAGTTGATGTAGATAATAATCCAAATCTGGAGCAAAACTCAGGATATTAGAAAAATACACTTTGAGTGTAAAATTAAATTGAACACATAGAAACATAGATTTTTTTGTTTCGTTTTGAGAGATTAGAAAAAAGCTCACTTTTCACACATAGTATGCTATGTGTCACATTCTGAGTGAAACGTCTTTTTATAGACAAAGAAAAGCTATGATTCTATGTGTTACAAAATAAACTCAATGGGTAAAAAATATTTGTTAAGGAATCGGAAGACAATTCCGATTCCTTTAATCACCAAAGAACATTTGTTCTAAATCAATATAACCTATAATGAAGAAAGTAAAATTATATCTGACACTTGTGTTAGCAGGGCTTGTATTGCAAAGCTGTAACCAGAAAAAAAGCAATACAGAAGAAACTAAAAGCGAAACAGCTGTAATAGAAAAAAGAGAAATCTGGACCAAAGAACAAGCCAATAAATGGTACGGAGAACAACCGTGGTTAGTCGGCGCCAATTATTACCCAAGTACAGCCATTAACCAATTAGAAATGTGGCAGGAAGATACTTTTGATCCAAAAAGAATAGATCAGGAATTGGGCTGGGCAGAAGGTATCGGCATGAATGTTATGCGCGTTTACTTGCACGATTTACTGCACAAACAAGACGCAGAAGGACTTTACAAGAGAATGGACACCTATTTAGGAATTGCCGATAAGCATCATATAAAAACATTATTTGTATTATTTGATTCTTGTTGGGACCCGTTTCCGGCATTAGGAAAACAGCGTGCGCCAAAACCTCACACCCACAATTCAGGCTGGGTACAAAGTCCGGGGCAGAAAGTTTTGCAGGATTCCACAGAATATCCTCGCTTAGAAAAATATGTAAAAGAAACCGTTTCGCATTTTAAAGATGATAAAAGAATTTTAGGCTGGGACGTTTGGAATGAACCGGATAATATGACGGGACCATCTTACGAAAAAGTAGAAATAAAAAACAAAGTAGATTTGGTTTTACCGCTTCTAAAAAATGTTTTTATCTGGGCAAGAGAAAGCAATCCTTCGCAGCCTTTAACTTCTGGAGTTTGGGTTGGAGATTGGAGCGATGAAGCCAAAATGCAGCCAATGCACAAAATGCAGTTAGAGCAATCTGATGTTATTTCATTTCATAATTACAACACGCCACAGGATTTCGAAAAAGTAATCAAACAATTGCAGCGTTACGGAAAACCAATGATTTGTACCGAATACATGGCAAGACCAAACGGAAGTACGTTTGAAGGTTTCCTTCCGGTTGCCAGAAAATACAATATCGGAATGATTAACTGGGGACTGGTTGACGGAAAAACGCAGACTAAATACGCATGGGACAGCTGGACAAAAACGTACACAGCAGAACCAAAATTATGGTTTCACGAAGTTTTCCACACAGACGGAACACCGTACATAAAAGCTGAAACTGATTTGATTACAAAAATGACTGCTGAGGCGAATAAAAAGAATTAGAGAATGAGTCAATTTGATAATTAGATAATTTTTTTGCCACTCCCGATTGCTATCGGGATTCACAGATTAAACTGATTTTTCACTGATGAATTTGATTTACCATTTTAATTTATAAATGCAATCTGCGGAAATCCGTTTAATCTGTCCCATCAGTGAGCAACACAGGCACAGAGAATAAAAAAATCTTTTTAATCTGTGAATCCCGATAGCAATCGGGAGTGGCAAAAAATTAGTGTAATTCGTGGCAAAAAAACATTTTAATCTTTTATAAAATGAAAAAAATAAAACAACTTTTAGCAATAACAATATTGTTTGCATTTTCTGCGAAAGCGCAGCAACCCGACCCACCGGGGCAGGTAAAAGGAAATGAAAAACCTAAAAACCAAGCCTATCTTTTTGCGCACATGACTCACACAGATTACGGAAGATTATATTATTCTGTAAGTCTTGACGGCTTGCATTGGGAAAATCTAAACAATGGAAAAAGAGTTTTTGAAGATTATAAAGGACATCCCGATATCTGCAAAGGTCCAGACGGAAAATATTACATCGCAGGAAATACAGGAGACGACGCCAAAACAATCAATATTTGGGTTTCGGATGATTTGATTACCTGGAAAAAGCATTCCGATTATATCCCGGATTTAAAAAGTACACCGGATTATTCAAATGCTTTACAGCGAATTGGCGCGCCAAAATTGTATTACGACGAACCATCAGGAAAGTTCATCATGACATGGCACACGCCGCATCTAGAAGGAACAAAAGAAGATGGCGAACGTTATTGGGCAAGTCAGCGAACTTTGTATGTTTTGTCTAAAGATTTAAAAACTTTCGAAGGAAATCCAAAACGTTTGTTTGATTGGGATATGGGAACAATTGATGTTTTTATTCGTAAAGTCGGCGATTCCTACTACGCTGTAATTAAAGACGAAACCTATCCAACTTTGTATTGGACAACCGGAAAAACGATTCGAATTGCCAAATCAAAATCCCTTTTAGGGCCTTATTCTTTGCCCCAACAATCGATAAGTCCAAATTTTAGAGAAGCACCAATGCTGATTCCGTCGCCAGACGATAAAATTTGGTACCTGTATTACGAACAATATCCGGGAGTTTCCTACGGATTATCAATTGCTGATAATCTAAACGGCCCTTGGTTCCAAGCTTCAGGTTACACTTTTTTCTCAGACTGGGACAAATACAGTTTCCCGGAAAAAGTACGCCACGGCTGTATGATTACAATTTCTAAAAATGAATACGACAAGCTGGTGAGTAAATTCGGCTTGACCGTAAAAAAATAAAAACATGAAATTTTTTATCATATAAGTGATATAAGTTCATATTAAGCGGGGTTTGATATAGTACGTAAACTAAAATGAACTTATATCACTTATATGGTTTAAAAAAAAGAAAGCTTACGAGTTTAAATACTCATGAAGATTGGTTAGTTAAGTTAGTTTGCAATTGCCAGACTGTTCTGTGGTAAGACAGTCTGGTAATTTATTAAAGTCGAAGAAAATAATTGCAATGTTTTTTAAACACGCATAAAACATATAGAATGAAGAAAAACGGAATAATATTTTTAGCGCTTTTTGCAGTATGTATTTCTCATGCGCAATGGAAACCTCAGGGTGATAAGATAAAAACAAAATGGGCTTCGGAAGTAAATCCAGCCAAAGTTCTGCCAGAATATCCGCGCCCGATAATGGAAAGAAGCGAATGGAAAAACCTGAATGGTTTGTGGAAATACGCCATTCAGGAAGCAGGAAAAACGGCACCTTCCAAATACGATGGAGAAATTTTGGTTCCGTTTGCCGTAGAATCTAGTTTGTCTGGCGTAATGAAAAATGTAGGCGCAGCAAACGAACTTTGGTACGAAACCAATTTTAATCTAGATGCCAATTGGGACGGAAAAAATATCCTATTGCATTTTGGTGCGGTAGATTGGAAAACAGAAATTTATGTAAATGATATAAAAGTCGGTTCGCATACAGGTGGCTACACGCCGTTTTCATTTGATATTACGCCTTTCATCAAAAAAGGAAATACTCAAAAACTAGTTGTAAAAGTTTGGGATCCGTCTAACGATGGTCCACAGCCAAGAGGAAAACAAGTTAAAAATCCAGAAGGAATCTGGTACACGCCCGTAACAGGAATCTGGCAGACCGTTTGGTTAGAACCGGTAAACGCAAAAAGCATTCAAAATTTAAGAACAACTCCCAATATTGATCAAAATACAATTAGCATAAAAAGTGAAGTTGCCGGAGCAGAAATAGGCGATATAATCGAAGTTTCAGTTTTAGAAAACGGAAAAGAAATTGCAAAAGAAAAAACTGTTATCAGCGAAAGCGCAGACATTATTCTGAATAATCCAAAATTGTGGTCGCCGGAAAGTCCGTTTTTATATCAGACAAAAATTAGTTTGATCAGTAACGGAAAAGTAGTTGATGAGGTAAAAAGTTATTTTGCCATGCGAAAGATTTCATCTAAAAGAGACCAAAATGGCATTATGAGAATGCAGTTGAACAACAAAGATTATTTTCAGTACGGTCCTTTAGACCAAGGCTGGTGGCCAGACGGATTATACACAGCGCCAACTGATGAAGCTTTGAAATATGACATTATCAAAACCAAAGAATTAGGTTTTAATATGATTCGTAAACACGTAAAAGTCGAACCGGAACGCTGGTACACGCATTGCGATCAATTGGGAATTTTGGTTTGGCAGGATATGCCAAGTGGTGACGATCAGCCGATTTGGCAAAACAAAAAATACTTTGACGGAACAGAATTACAGCGTTCTGCAAAATCAGAAGAAATCTACAGAAAAGAATGGAGAGAAATTATGGATCATTTGTATTCGTATCCAAGTATTGTAGTTTGGGTTCCGTTTAACGAAGCCTGGGGACAATTTAAAACGGTCGAAATTACAGAATGGACCAAAAATCACGATCCAAGCCGATTGACGAATTCTTCAAGCGGCGGAAATCATTTCCAAACCGGAGATATTTTAGATTTACACAATTATCCAGGGCCAGAGATGTATTTATATGATGCCAGAAGAGTTACGGTTTTAGGCGAATACGGAGGCATTGGTTTACCGCTCGAAGGACATTTGTGGAGAACTGATAATAATTGGGGCTACATTAAATTCAAAAATGAAAATGAAGTTACCAACGAATATATCAAGTATGCGAATGTTTTAAAAGGTTTTGTAAAATCTGGATTTTCGGCAGCGGTTTACACACAGACCACAGATGTTGAAGGCGAAGTAAATGGTTTTATGACGTACGATAGAAAAGCGGATAAAATGGATTTTAAGAAAGTGAGTAAGATGAATAGAGAAGTTATTGATGCTTTGAATTCAAAATAAATATTTTTTTTTCTCTCGCAGATTTAGCAGATTTAGCAGATTTTTTTAATCGAATTTATCTGCTTGATCTGCAAAATCAGCGGGAAAATTAAACACATAGGTTTTTGGATTGCATAAAAAGAATGCAAAAGAAACTAGTTTCTAACACATAGCTGTGCGTTTTTAGAGTTAAGCAGCTTTGTCAAAGTTTTAAACTTTGACAAAGCTTACCGCACAGCTATGTGTTTTCAAACAAATGAAATGCCTTTTATTGACAAAAGAAAAACTATGTCTCTATGTGTTAAAAAAAAATGCCCAACAATAAAAAATACAAAATGAAAAAATACCTAATTCTTTTACTGTTAACAACAATAAGTTTCGCACAGCAAAAAACATTCTCCAATCCAATTTTGGCTTCGGGCGCAGATCCGTATTCTACGTATTACAAAGGCTATTATTACTACACCAATACTTTAGGAAATCGATTGGTTTTATGGAAAACCAAAGACCTTTCTGATCTTAAAAATGCAGAAAGTAAAGTGATTTGGCAAGCACCAAAAAACACCGCATATTCGGCTGAAATCTGGGCGCCGGAATTTCATATTATTAACGGAAAATGGTATTGCTATTTTGCTGCAGACAATGGCGATAACAACAACCACAGAATGTATGTTTTAGAAAATAAAACTTCAGATCCGTTTAAAGGTAAATGGGATTTTAAAGGAAAAATTGCTGCCAAAACTGATAAATGGGCAATTGACGGAAATGTCTTTGAATACAAAAAACAATTGTACATGATTTGGGCGGGCTGGGAAGGCGATACCAACGGACAGCAAAACATTTACATTGCCAAAATGAAAAATCCGCTGGAAATTGAAGGCGATCGTATTCTGATTTCTTCGCCAACAAACGATTGGGAAACACACGGCGCTTTGCACGACGATGTAAATCCTGCGCAGGTAAATGTAAACGAAGGCCCGCAGTTTCTGGAACATAACGGTAAAATTTTCATTGTTTTCTCGGCAAGCGGATGCTGGACAGATTTCTATGCTTTAGGTTTATTATCGTTTAATGGCTATGATAATTTATTAGGCGCTAAAGCGTGGCAAAAATCAGCTGAACCTATTTTTAAACAATCGGCTGAAAATAAAGTTTATGCGCCAGGACATAATTCATTCTTTAAATCGCCGGACGGAAAAGAAGACTGGATTTTGTATCATGCCAATTCAAATCCGGGAGAAGGCTGTGGCAATAAAAGATCGCCAAGAATGCAAAAAATAAGCTGGGATGCTAACGGATTTCCGGTTTTGGGAGAACCAGTAAGCGAAACCACTAAGCTTGTCATTCCTTCAAAATAATATACTAACTAGAGGAAGATTGCTTCGTTCCTCGCAATGACATAAAAATGAAAAATATTCAAATAGCAGGAGTTTTACTTTTATCACTTTTTCAATTTAATTGTAAAGATAATAAAACTGAAAAAGTTGTTTCAACAGAAACTTCAAAAGAAATAAAAACAGATTCAGTGAAGACTGTTTTAGAAACCAAAAATTTTGATACAATCGTCGACGGTAAAAAAGTCAATTTATATTGGATTGAAAATAAAGGTATAAAAGCCGCTTTCACCAATTACGGCGCAAGATTGGTCGGACTTTGGGTTGCGGATAAAAACGGAAAACAAACCGATGTTGTTGTCGGGATGAACAGCGCAAAAGGTTTCATTAATTCGACAGAACCTTATTTTGGCGCAACAATTGGAAGAGTTGGAAATCGTATTGCAAAAGGGCAGTTTACTTTGGAAGGAAAACAATATCAAGTGCCATTAAATAACGGAAAAAATGCTTTGCACGGAGGCGTAAAAGGTTTTCAGAGTGTAGTTTGGGACGCTTCTAAAACCGATGAACACACTTTGGTTTTGACCTACGTTTCGCCTGACGGTGAGCAAAGTTTTCCGGGAAAATTGAATGTAAAAGTAACCTATACTTTGACAGACAATCAAACTATTAAAATGGAATATGAAGCGACAACGGATAAAACTACGGTTGTAAATTTAACGAATCACGCCTTTTTTAATTTGAATGGAGAAGGAAGCGGGACGATTTTAAATCACAAATTACAGATTTATGGAAATGAATTTACTCCGGTTGATGAAGGTTTGATTCCATCAGGAGAATTAAAATCAGTAAAAAATACACCTTTTGATTTTACTTCAAAACATACCATTGGCGAACGAATTGAAACGAAAGACGAGCAATTGAAATTCGGAAAAGGCTACGATCATAATTATGTTTTAAACGGAACAAAAGAAAACGGACTGAATCACGCAGCAACTATTTCCGGCGATAAATCGGGAATTACGTTAGATATTTATACGCAAGAACCAGGATTGCAATTTTACAGCGGGAATTTTATGCAGTCTAAAAATACTTTTAAATCGGGTGCAAAAGATGATTTTAGAACAGCATTTGCTTTAGAAACACAACATTTTCCAGATGCTCCAAACCAGCCGAAATTTGCACCGATTGTTTTGAAGAAAGGGGAGAAGTATCATACGGTTTCTTTGTATCAGTTCTCTAATTAATTATGATTTATAAGTTATTCGACGCATTTTTTGCCATCATTTTTGTCATTTCGACGGAGGAGAAATCGCATTCGTAATTCCGTGGAGTTTGGCTCATCTTTGTGGAGTTTCTAATGCGATTTCTCCTCCGTCGAAAAGACAAAAACTACATTAAATTAATTCTAAAACCATGTACAAAATGAAAAAATACCTAACCACAATAAGTTTCTTTTGTCTTTTTGTCTGTTGTTCGCAGGAAAAAGATTCGAAAGTCAATAATCAACCACAAAAACAAAACATATTTTTAGCAGATCCAACTATTTTTTACAACAAAGGAACTTATTATTTGTATGGAACCACAACAGGAGATGTTCCTCAAAACGGAAATGGATTTTTGGTGTACACTTCTTCGGATTTAAAAAAATGGAGCGAACCTGCGGGCGCACAAAATGGTTTGGCTTTAAAAAAAGGAGATTCTTTTGGAGACAAAGGTTTTTGGGCGCCACAGGTTTTAGAATACAATAAGAAGTTTTATATGATTTATACAGCAAATGAAAATATTGCAATTGCTGTTGGCGACAGTCCGCATGGGCCGTTTAAAAACGAATCTAAAAAACCGATTATTGAAACCGGAAACCAAATTGATCCGTTTATTTTTATAGATGAAGATGGAAAAAAATACTTGTATCATGTACGTTTAACGAAGGGGAACCGAATTTTTGTGGCTGAAATAAACGATGATCTTCAAACCATAAAATCAGAAACTTTAACCGAATGTATTTCCGGAACGTTGCAATGGGAAAATACTCAAAATACAGATTGGCCTGTTACAGAAGGTCCGACGGTTTTAAAACACAACGGTTTATACTATTTAATTTATTCGGCAAACGATTTTAGAAATCCAGATTATGCGGTTGGTTACGCTACGAGTAAAAGTCCGTTAGGACCTTGGGAAAAATCAAAAGACAGTCCGATTATCAGCAGAAAAAATACCAATCAAAACGGAATTGGTCATGGCGATGTTTTCTGGGATAAAGACAATAAAATGCATTATGTTTTGCATACTCATTTTAATAATTCGGCAGTTTCGCCAAGAAAAGCAGGAATTATCGATATTAGTTTTGAAGGAAATGCGATAAAAGCCGACAGTAAAAGTTTTTCTTTATTCGAAAAATAGAATTGGTTTTTTATAAATAAAAGAGATCATCAAAATTGTTTTTGATGGTCTCTTTTGCTTACAAGAATATACCTTAAATACAAAAAAATACAATTTGATATTACATAAAGTTTAGCACTAGCGCGAGTTTGATTATATTTATGCCAACAAAAAATCCGGAAAAGAACTTCACTAAATGAAAAAAGCCAAAACAACAGAGAATTCAGCCAATGCTGAAAAGGTTTTCCTTAAAGAGGAAGAAACAATCTTGTTGGAATTAGGGAAGGATATAACCAAAGTAAGGGAGAAAAAAGACCTGATTTTTCTTTTTGCCAAAAGACTTAAAAGCCTTTATAATTTTTCTCATATTACAATTACACTTATCGATCAAAAAGATAAAACCTATGCTGGTTTTTTGCTGGATTCAAATGCAGATGCCATTTTAGATCGAGAGACTTATTCTCAATTACAAAAAGCTCATTTTACTCTGGATGAACCTTTTATAAAAAGGGTGCTGGAATCTGAAACGGCGATTTCTTTTGTTCTTAAAGAGGTAAAAGACACGCCTAAAAGTCCTGAATATTTAAGAGTTAATGATCGCGGCGGTATAAAGGAAACATTAATGAAAACTTTATGGAACGAAGATAAACCATTTGGTTTTGTACATATTTATGCCACTAAAAAAGATAGTTTTACGCAGGAACTTCGCAGTGTTATAGATGGTATCGCACCACAGCTTTCTATTGCAGTTTCTAATATTATCAAAAATGAAGAACTATTAAAGAAAGAAGCCGAAAAATCGTTTCTGCTTGATTTTAGTAATGATATTTCAGAAGTTAGAAACAAAAAAGATCTTGCACTTGCAGTAAAAACGGCATTAACACAAATAAATCCATTAAGAGGATACGTTATTCGTAAAATAAACGATGACGGCCTTACAATGAGTTCGTACATTCATGATACCAGTGCAACAACCGCAGACGATCCTGTGCTGCATGAAGTGTCTGAATCTAAATTTCCTATTAATGACGGATTGCAGAATCGGGTTTTAGATAGTTATATTCCATTACTGTTTAATGTAGATATAGAAATAGATCGCGGCATAACGTCTAAATATCTTTTCTTTTGGAAAAAATTAGGTTTTAAAAGAATGGTCGGGATTGCGCTTCGTAATGGCGACGTTTCTTTGGGGATTTTATGGCTGGCGATTGAGGAAATCAATATTTCGTTGCTACAGGGAATTTGTTCGCAGATTTCGACGGCATTATCCAATATTATGGCCAACGAATCTTTATTAAATAAAAATAATGAGCAATCGGTTTTATTGCAGTTTAGTAATGAAATTGCAGGCGTACGAACCAAAGATGATTTAGAAATTGCCATTATAAACGTTCTTCGTGATCTTTTGGACACTAAGCTGGCGATGCTTAATATTTTTGATGATGATGGCATTGGACTTACTCCTTTTATGTATGATAAATCGCTGTTTATAAAGGCAGAAATTGATTTTGATAAAATGAAATCAATTAAATTGGATATTCACGAACCTTATACGGCTCAGGTTATTAAAAGCAATAGTGCTTTGGTTTTTAATGCCGAGGAAGAATTACAGCGTAACAATTCTGGTTTTGCACAGCTTTGGAAAAAAGTTGGTTTTGAAAATGCTTATGGCGCTTTATTAAAAGTAGGAAATGCTAATGTTGGCACAATGTGGTTATTGGCAGATAAATTAGATCCTTCGATATTAAAAGGAATCTGTTCGCAGATTTCTGTTGCAATTGCTAATATTCAGGCCAATGAAAAATTGTTGCTTTACAAACAACAATTAGAACATGAAAATGTCTATCTGAAAGAGCAGATTAAAAACATTTATAATTTTAGTGAAATTATCGGCAGTGGTGTACAAATGCAGAAAGTATATCATTTAATGTCGCTGGTTGCCGATTCTAATTCAACGGTTTTGATTCTTGGAGAAACGGGAACGGGTAAGGAATTGATTGCGCGTGCGATTCATAATGCTTCGCAGAGAAAAGATAAATTGATGATCAAAGTAAACTGTGCTGCAATGCCGGCCAATTTGATCGAAAGCGAATTATTCGGACACGAAAAAGGTGCCTTTACCGGAGCCACAGAAAGACGTATAGGAAAATTTGAACTCGCAAATAACAGTACTTTATTTCTCGACGAAATTGGAGAAATGCCACTAGAAGCACAAGTTAAACTGCTGCGTGTTATTCAGGAGCGCGAACTGGAACGCGTAGGAGGAAAGGACACGGTGAAAGTAGATGTACGAATTATTGCAGCTACAAATCGTAATCTGGAAGAAGAAGTAGAAGCAGGCCGTTTTCGTTCGGATCTTTTTTACAGGCTAAATGTTTTCCCGATTTACCTGCCTTCATTGCGCGAAAGAATGGAAGATGTAGAAGCATTGGCTAATTTTTTTCTTACGAAATACAGTAAAAATAACGGTAAAAACATAAGCAGAATTGCGCCAAAAGCGATCCAGCAGCTGCACAGCTATTTATGGCCGGGAAATGTGAGAGAATTGGAACATCTTATTGAACGAAGCGTTCTTATGGCTTCAGACAATGTTTTGCGTGAAGTATATCTTCCGAAAAAAGCAGAAAAAAATAATGAGGAAGAAAATATCTTTAGTAAAACGTTGGAAGAAATGGAACGTACTTTTATTATCAGCGCTTTAAAAAGATGCAACGGAAAAATTTCCGGAGCTGGCGGTGCTGCAGAAGTTTTGGATATTCCGGGAAATACACTTCATTCAAAAATGAAAAAACTTTTAATTACGAAATCAGATTATTTCTAATATTATAGTCTATTAAGTTCAATAAGATAATGCAGAGAATTGAATTGCCTCTAGGTTTAGCTAGAGGTTAATATGAATTAATATTGAGTTGGCTTTAGCCTAATTCTCGATAGTTTGGCTAAAGCCTTATCTTAAGATATCAAATAGTACCTCTCCAGCTAAAGCAGGAGGCAATTCATCATTAAAATATAAAAATGCCCAACGATTTGAAAAAAATGTTGGGCATTTTGCTTTTCTGATTGTTTCATCAATAGTAAAAAATCAAAAATTCGATTCTTTCACTATATATAGTGAAAGCCAAAATGATTTCACTTTATGAAATGAAATTCTAAATGCGTTTTTTAATGTAACTAATTGATTTTTAGTTAATTAAATGAATGGCACGACAATTGGCTATTACAACATGAAGTCAAATAATAATCATTTAAACATTAGAAAACATGAAAATTTTAGTAATTGGAGGAACAGGATTAATTGGATCAAAAGTAGTAAACAAACTTCGTGATCTTGGGCACAACGTAATATCGGCAGCGCCATCAACAGGAATAAACACTATTACAGGCGAAGGACTTGCAGAAGCAGTGACCAATACTGATATTGTAATTGATTTGGCAAATTCACCATCTTTTGCAGATAAAGAGGTTTTGGAATTTTTTGAAACTTCGGGCAGAAATTTATTGGCAGCAGAAATCAACGCCAATGTAAAACACCACATTGCACTTTCTGTAGTAGGAACAGATCGTTTGCAGGGAAGCGGTTATTTTAGAGCCAAACAAGCTCAGGAAAATTTAATCAAAAAATCGGGAGTTCCTTTTACCATTATTCATTCTACACAATTTATGGAATTTCTTGGCGGTATCGTTGCTTCTGCACACGAAGGCGAAAGCGTAACAATTTCTCCGGCCAAAATTCAGCCAATCGCTTCAGAAGATGTGGCTTCTATGGTTGTTGATCTTGCTTTGGGTAATCCTTCAAACGGAATTGTAGAAATTGGAGGACCGGAACGTTTCAAACTTTCAGCTCTTTTGCAAACCTATTTAACTAAAACGGATAATCCGCTTAAAGTTATTTCAGATGAAAATGCTTTATACTTTGGAGCACATCTGGACGAACTTACTTTGGTTCCGGCAGAAACAGCAAAACTTGGTGCTATTACTTTTGAGGAATGGTTTCCAAACCGTCCGCAAAGAGCATAATTAAAATCTTAAATGGCTTCGATGCCCGTTGAAACGAAGATGACGGGTAGGCAGTTTGTCGAGGCGGTTGTAATGGGCATGCACTTTCCACCCGTTCGTTCATATAAAATCCCTACGTCAGCGCAAAGCGAAATCTGATCAACAACACGGCAAAACAGCGGGCACGGCGCAATTTTTTTAACCTTAATCAAAATAATTATGAGCAATTTAATACTATCAGAAGTTATCATGCCTGATGTACAGGGAGATGAGCAGTTTTTTGCCAGAAAAGCAAGATCAAAAGATGTGGGCGGACTTATGGATCCTATTATCGGTTTTGATCATTTTGAATTGACGCATGACATTTTTGGCCCGCATCCTCACGCCGGAATGTCTGCAATAAGTTATGTTTTTGAAGATTCTGCAGCTTATCACAGTGTAGACTCAAGAGGAAATAATATTATGATTACTCCGGGAAGTTTACTCTGGACCTGGGCTGGAAAAGGCGTTGTACATTCAGAATTTCCTGTTCCCGAAGGAGCCACTGTAGAAGGTTTACAATTGTTTGTCAATATTCCGGCAGCAAATAAACAAGATGATCCAAAAAGCATTTTCATCGAAAATTCTAAAATACCAGAAATAAAAGAAGAAGGTGTGCGTGTGAGAGTTGTAACTGGGGAATCTGGAAATATGGTGAATAAAACCGCTACGCCAGATTCGCTTACGCTGCTGCATATTTTCTTAGAAGCAGGAAAAGAATTTTCGCATCAATTGCCGGCACAATGGTCGGGAACTGTTTTTGCTATTTCGGGACTTTTTGATTTTGCAACAAATCAGGAGACTACACAACTTGAGGAAGGAATGATCATGGCGGCAGCGAATTCTAATTCTGCCGAACCTTTAAAGTTTATCGCCATTACAAACTGCGAATTGATCTTTATTTCCGGAAAACCGTTGCACGAAGCATTATTTTCTAAAGGAGCAATGGTGATGAATTCAAAAGACGCCTTATTAAAAGCCGAAGAAGATTATACAAACGGAAAAATGGGCTTTATAGAAGTGGCAGGCGAAACCAGAAAAGTAATCAAGCCGGTTCATTAAACAAATTTATTAATAATAAAACCTGAATTATGAAACTGATCCATTTTTTTAGATTGCTGGGTATTTCAAAACCAGCAGGTTATAGTAATGAAGCTGAAGGCGAAATAGATTATCACCATCATGATACGACAGACGGATGTGAATCACTGGATGAAACAAACATGCATGAACAGCCTTTTGAAGAGAAAGAGGATGAAGATTATTCGTCTATATTTTAAACAAATCAATTTTTTATAAACATTTAAATACAATTATTATGCAAGAATTTTTAGTAGTGATCCACAGAGATCTAACAAGCGAAAAACCAGTTCCAACACCAGAACAAATGAAAGAAGCAATTAAACCTTATCAGGAATGGATTGCCGGTATTGCGGCACAAGATAAACTAGTTGCACCGCCAAAGCGTTGGGATTTAGACGGAAGAGTTATCAAACACGGAAAAATGAAAAACACGGTAAGTTCTGGGCCTTTTGCTGAAGGAAAAGAATCTATAGGAGGTTTATTCCTTATTCGATCAAATGATTATGATGAAGCAGTAAAAATTGCAGAAGCTTGCCCGATTATTCAATACGGAGCAATTGTAGAGGTTCGTATGTCTGTTCCTCTGGCTTAAGACTTTTAATAAGCATGTCTTGGCTTTATAAAGGCATGCTTATTTTTTATTGAATGAATTAAAATTAACTTTTAAATTATATAGCATGAGTTCAAGATTATTTATAGGAAAATCATACCCTGAAGGCTTTAAAGCATTAAACGAACTAGATAAAGTTATTAAAGAATCCGGGATTGATAAATGGTATCAGGAATTGATCAAAATCAGAGCTTCGCATATAAACGGCTGTGCTTTTTGTCTTGATAAACACACACAGGATGCGCTTTTGTTGGGAATTGATGCCAGAAAAATAAATTTGGTCGCAGTCTGGAAAGAAGCTACAGATCATTTTACAGAAGAAGAACAATTGATTCTGCAAGTTACAGAAGCCATTACACTAATTCATGAAGATGGATTAAGTGATGAACTTTATTCAAAATGCATTAGTGTATTTGGAGATACAGATACCGTAAAAATCATTATGGCTGCTACAGTGATTAATACCTGGAACAGAATTGGCGTAGGTTTTAAAATGCAGCCTAAATTTTAGATTACAATTAAAACAAGAATACAATGTATACAGGTAAATCATATAAGCTTTTGGAATTTATTATCTGGACAAGAAAAAGTATTTACTTGTTATTGATAATGAGTGTAATTCCCGTTTTTTTATATCAAATTTTTGATTTAAAATGGATTGGTATTTCCTGGACAGTTGTAGCTTTATTAGGAACGGCAACGGCTTTTATTGTAGGTTTTAAAAATACACAAACTTATAACAGAACGCTCGAAGCGCAGCAAACATGGACTTCTATTTTAAATATAAGCCGATCATGGGGAATTATGAGCCGGGATTTTCTCAACAATCCAGAAAAAACAAAATTGCTTGTTTATCGTCATATTGCATGGCTTATGGCTTTGCGTTATGAAATGCGTTCTTTTAGAATATGGGAAACGACATATCGTAAGCAAAATGCAGAATATCAGCAATATTATACCATTCCCGAAAAAGAAAGTAGTCTGGAAAATGAGTTGTCAAAACTGCTTTCTTCAGAGGAATTAGAATACATTTTAAAGACCAAAAATAAAGCTTCTCAGTTATTAGCACTTCAAAGCAAAACCTTGAAAGAACTTTATGATAATCAGGAAATTGTTGTACTTCAGTTTGTAGATTTTCAGAGAACAATCAAAGATTTGTATACACAGCAAGGAAGAAGCGAACAACTAAAAGATTCTCCATATCCGAGGCAATATGCCATAATTAATACACTATTAGTGCAGTTATTTTGTTTCCTGCTGCCTTTTGGATTATTAAAAGAATTTGATAAACTCAACGAAAGCATCAGCGGTTTTATGCACGGAAACATGGTTTGGCTCGTCATTCCGTTTAGTGTGATAATTTCCTGGATGTACACTTCTTTAGGACAAGTTGGAGAAAGCACAGAAAATCCATTTGAAGGAAGTCCTAATGATGTTCCGATTTCTAAAATATGCAAGATTATAGAAATCGACTTAAGGGAAATGTTAGGAGAAATAAAATTGCCAGAATTACGAAAACCACAGCACGATATTATTTTATAAAAGAACTTCTGAATTTTCGTCTGCACTTTAAAATCAGTAAAAACACCAATAATAAATCTATATAGTTATGGAAAAGTATCACCAAGTTTCAAAGGGAATTAATTTTCCAAACAATAATTTTTATGGTAAGTATGTCACTCAAGAACAGCTTGATGCTGATTATGATGTTGAAAAAGCAGTTTCAGATTTTCCCGATTATATTAAAGAATATACTAGAAATAGTGAAGAGGCGCGAAGAATTCTTAAAAACAAAACTGTAATTGCTTACGGCCCAACATTAATGGAAAGACTTACAGTTTATCCTGCAAAAGAATCAGGAGCTCCGGTTTTTATTTTTATACACGGAGGTTACTGGAAAATTGGACTTGGTGATGATTACGATTTTGTGGCAATGGGCGCATCCAATGCTAATTTTACTGTAGTTATAGTAAATTATGAGCTTGCTCCAAAAGTAAATATTCCTGAAATGGTAAGGCAGATTCGATCCTCAATTGGATGGACAAGCCAGAATATTTCAAAATTTAACGGCGATCCGGAACGAATTTTTGTTGGAGGACACTCAGCCGGCGGACATCTCGCAGCAATGACAGCAACGACAAATTGGTCAGATTATGGACTACCTAAAAATACAGTTAAAGGAATACTGGCAGTAAGCGGTCTTTTTGATTTAGAACCTGTTTCACGCACTTTTGTTCAGCCCGCAATTCGTATTACAGCAGATCAAATTCTTTCTTCAAGTCCCATTCGGTTAATTGTTTCAAGCAAAATACCATTAATTGCAGCTTGGGGCGCACAGGAAACAGAAGCTTTCATAACCCAATCTTCTGATTATTTAGAAGCTTGGAAAAATGCCGGAAATAAAGGTAATGCACTCATAATTTCAGAAGCAAATCATTTTAGTATTCTTCGTGAATTTATGACAGAAGACGGACTACTTACAAAAGCTGTAATAGCTCTTGAAAATGAAAATAGAACTACAATACTATAGGATTGATTACTGTAAACTTTCAATAAAAATATTATGAAACAGAAATGGCCAAAACTTTCATACGCAGACGAAAAAGCGACGTATGAAACGCTTCAGATGTATACTCAGATTTTAGGAAAAATAAAACTAGCAACGCTTGCATGGGCAAACCATTCATGGAATATTACATTGCATGTTACGGCTTTTGGACTTACAACACAACCAATGCCTTATAAAGATTTTGATTTTCAGATTGATATTGATCTGGTCGAACACGAATTAAGGATTACTACAAGCAGAGGGAGGTCAAAACACTTTGCACTTTATAATTTGGCTGTAGCCGATTTTTATGCACAGATTTTCGAATTCCTTTATGAATTAAATATTGATTTGAATATCATGACGATTCCGTCAGAAGTGGCAAACCCGATTCCTTTTGAAACCGATAGGATACATGCAACATATCATCCAATTCATGCCAGCAGTATGCACAATGCCTTGCTTAATATTCAGTCTGTTTTTATGACTTTTAGAAAGGATTTTACAGGAAAAGCGAGCCCGATTCACTTTTTCTGGGGCGGATTTGATTTAGCCATGGCTTTTTTCTCTGGCAGAAAAGCACCAAAACATCCGGGAAAAGTTCCGGGATTACCCAATTGGGTATTGCAGGATGCATTTAGCCATGAGCTCATGGATTTTGGATTCTGGACAGGAACAGAAACGGTTCCCGATGCGTCATTCTATTGCTACATTTATCCGGAACCGCCAGCATTTCAAACCGGAAAAATTATGCCCAAACAGGCTTATTATAATAAAGACATAGGTCAGTTTATTTTGCCGTATTCTGCCGTACAGCAGTCGGAAAATCCAGAAGAAATGGTACTAGATTTTTTAAGAAGCTGTTATCAACTGGGCGCAGGCGCAGCAAAATGGGACAATGATTTATACGAATTAGAGAAAGAATTTAAATACATTAATTAAATAAAATGAAAAAACAAACTGTATTAATAACCGGAGCCTCTTCTGGTATTGGAAAAGGAGTAGCGAAATATTTTTTAGAAAGAGGAGATAATGTGGTGATTAGTTCTGCAACCGAAGCAAAATTGCAAAAAGCGTTTGATGAATTGGGTGCAGGTGAAAATATAGCGATGGTTGTAGGTGAAATCAGTTCCAAAACTACCGGAGATCAAATGGTAAAAGTGGCTCTTGAAAAATTCGGATCGGTTGACGTATTGGTAAACAGTGCAGGAATTTTTGAAACCAAGCCGTTTCTAGAAGTAGATGAAGCGTATCTAGACCGTTTTCTGGATATTAATCTCAAAGGAACTTTTTTTACAACACAGTCTGCAATTGCACAGATGGTCAAACAAAATGAAGGTGTTGTGATCAATATTGGTTCTGCATTAGTAAACCACGGAATTACAGAAATGGCTCACGCCGCACAATTGGTAAGTAAGGCGGCAATAAATGGATTGACTTTTCACCTTGCAGCAGAATTTGGAAAAAACAATATTCGTGTTAATACTATCGCGCCGGGCGTAATTCGTACGCCGATGCATGACGGAAATGCAGATCAAAACGCATCGGTACATCTATTGAACCGAATAGGAGAAGTAGAAGATATCGCAGCTATGGTTTTTACGGTAGCTAAAAGTCAGTTTACGACTGGTGCAATTATTCATGTAGACGGTGGTTTAGGTGCTGGACATGCATTAAACCATTAATATGAAATCGTAGCAATATTTTATTCATAAGAAACCCCAAATTTATCAACTTAATAAGTCTGACTAATTTATTCCCAATAAAGTTAGCCGAAAGAGTATGGTATATTTGTTAAAAAGATGCTTCGGCATCTTTTTTTATGCTTTTTAGTGTGATAATTACACATTTTTCGACTTCATAAAAGAAAATATCGCTTTAAAACGTATAATTATTATCAGTAAACAAGCCTAATTTTTAGAATACCCGATTTTTTTTCAGAGAATTTCTCATAATATTTTATTTTTATTTAGAATGGTTAAAAATAATTAGGTTAACAAGGTATTTGAGATTACTTTTGCCCCAGAAATTCAAAACCCTTACCAAAATGAATATAAAAACCATTAAAAAAATCTGCTTTTTTGTACTTTTTTTGACATCAATAATGATGTTTGGACAAAATCAAAATACAGGTAAAGTAACTGGAAAAGTAACTTTGAGCGGTAATACTCCTGCAGAAGGAGTTTCTGTAGCGCTAAAAGGAACAAAATATAGTGCCGTTACAAATGAAGATGGACACTATGAAATTAGAAATGTAAAACCTGCAAGCTATGTAATCGCCATAAGCGCAGTAGGTATTCAGCCAATGCAGGACAATATTGTGGTTACTGCAAAACAAACTACTACAAAAAACTTCGCACTTTCTGAAAATCAGGAAGATCTTGATGAGGTTGTTATTACCAAAAATAAATACAAACAAGATAAGCCATCATTGTCTTTACGTTTGCAGACTCCAGTTTTAGAGATTCCGCAAAATATTCAGATTGTGAGCGGTCAGACTTTAAAAGATCAGCAGATTATCAGCATGAGCGACGGAGTAATTCGTAACGTGAGTGGTGCTGTTCGTTTAGAGCACTGGGGAGATATGTACACTAATATTACAATGCGTGGTTCTCAGATTCAGGCTTTCCGTAACGGATTTAACGTAGTATCTTCTTTCTGGGGTCCGCTTACAGAAGACATGAGTTTTGTAGATCATATTGAGTTTGTAAAAGGACCAGCTGGATTTATGCTTTCGAGCGGTGACCCAAGCGGACTTTACAATGTGGTGACGAAAAAACCAACCGGAATTACAAAAGGTGAAGCTACTGTAATGGCAGGAAGCTATGATTTTTACAGAGCAAGCATTGATCTTGACGGTAAATTTGATAAAAAAGGTAAATTTTTATACCGTTTTAATGGTGCAATCCAAAAGAAAGGATCTCACAGACCGTTTGAGCACAATGACCGTTATGTAATCGCTCCGGTATTGTCTTATCAGATTGATGATAAAACTAAAGTTACTTTAGAATACAATTACCAAATGGCTAATATGACAGAGGTTGGTTCTTATTATGTTTTTGGAGCTGATGGAGGCGGATATGCAACTACTCCTGTAGATTTTACAATGACGCAGCCAGGTCTTCCTGATACAAAAATAAACGATCACAGTGGTTACCTTGTTTTTGAACATAGGTTTGATGATAACTGGAAACTTACTGCACAAACAACATATTTTAAATATTTGCAAGAAGGATACAGCTCTTGGCCAAGTGCTGTTGGACCTGCAACAACTCCAACTGGTACAATTGGTACCGGAGAAATCATTAGAAATGTGGGCATCTGGGATTCTGAAAGTAATATGTACTTAGGACAAATATTTTTTAACGGAAAATTTAATACTGGTTCTATAACTCATAAACTTTTAGGGGGTGTAGATTTAGGAAGCAAAGATTACATGGCAGATTGGGGACAATCTCATGATTTAGATACACCAGCTAATCCGTTTAATGTAAATAATCCATACTATGGTATACCAGCAAATGGATTACCAAACTTTGACCGCGACACGCCTTTAAGTGTTAGAGCTGCAGCTGCTGGCGGTCTTATGAGTTCTGAATATGCCGCAGCTTATATGCAGGAAGAAGTTGGTTTTTTCCAAAATAAAGTAAGATTGACAATAGCAGGAAGATATACTTGGATTAGTCAGGCAAGTTGGGGCGGTGCTCCAATTGCAGATTCTCATATTACACCGCGTATTGGTCTTAGTGTTTCATTAACAGATAATTTAGCTGTTTACGGCTTATACGATCAGGCTTTTACACCGCAATCTGGTATTATTAAAAATGGTGATGATGTAAAAGCGCTTACAGGTAACAATATGGAAGTTGGTATTAAAAAAGATTGGTTTGACGGATCATGGAGTACTACACTTGCTGCTTACAGTATCTTAAAGAAAAATGAACTTACTTCTGATCCTGCAAACAGTCCGGGAGAACAATATAGTGTAGTTTTAGGAGAAAAAAGAGCTCAAGGTTTTGAATTTGACGTAAGAGGAAAAATTATTGATGGTTTTAATGTAATTGCGAACTACGCTTTTACAGAATCTATAGTAAACAAAGTTGATCCTGCAGTTTCTGCTGCAACGGGAATCATGAAAGGAGATATTGTTCCTGGATATTCTAAACATGTTGCAAATGCATGGTTAAATTATAGTCTTCAAAATGGTAAACTAAAAGGATTAGGCGCTTCTATTGGAGGAACTTTCCTTGCAGGACGTCAGACAGATACGTGGAGTGTTGGTATCGAAAGACTTCCAACTTATTTCAAACTAGACGGAGGTTTATCATACGAAATAGGAAAAATGAAATTTACTGCAAACGTATTTAATATTCTTGACAAATACCTTTACAGCGGTTCTTATTACTCTTACCTAAATGCTTATTACTGGCAGACAGAACAGCCAAGAAACTTTAGAGTTGGAGTAACTTATAAATTCTAAGAATTGTTTTAGTTGAAAAATTACAATTCATAAAAAAAGCATACGATTTAGTTCGTATGCTTTTTTGTTTTTATGAAGATTGATTTTATTTAAAATCTAAAAAAATCCGTTTAATCTGTGGCAAATATTTTCACGCAGATCTAAAAAGATTTAAGCAGATATTTTTCTTGAATAAAAAAGAAATCCTTTTAATCTGTGATCCCGATAACTATCGGGATTGGCGAAAACTTATCCTTTTCTAATTAAAGGAATCAGTTTAGTTCCAATTAATTCGATAGCATTCATTAATTGCGTATGTGTAAGACCTGCGTTATCCATTTGGAATGTGAATCTCGAAATACCGCCAAGCGCTTCGCTGTGACGTAAAATTTTCTCTGCAGCTCTTTCCGGACTTCCCACTATTAAAACACCAAGATCATCAATAAGACCATCAAATTTATCTTTGGTTACTGGTGGCCATCCGCGTTCTCTTCCTAATTTTGTCCAAAGTTCTGCATATCCGGGATAATAATCTTCGATTGCTTTTTCGGTAGTACTTCCAACATATCCAGGAGAATGTACTCCAACTTTAAGTTCTTCTGGTTTGTATCCGGCAGCTTTTCCGGCTTCGCGATACAAATCAATTAATGGACGGAAACGATGTGTTTGTCCGCCAATAATAGCCACCATCAAAGGCAGACCAAGTGAACCTGCTCTCACAAAACTTTCAGGAGTGCCGCCAACGCCTAACCAAATTGGCAATTTTTCCTGTATGGCTCTAGGATAAACCGGCTGATTGTGCAAAGCGGGACGAAATTTTCCTTCCCAAGTAATAAATTCATTATCACGAATCTGCAATAGTAAATCTAATTTTTCGCTGAAAAGCGCATCATAATCTTTCAGATCAAAACCAAAAAGCGGATACGCTTCTATTGCAGAACCACGTCCGGCTACGATTTCAGCTCTTCCTTTTGAGATTAAATCCAAAGTCGAAAAACTCTGATAAACTCTTACCGGATCTGCAGCGCTTAAAACAGAAACCGCGCTCGCCAATCGTATATTTTTTGTTCTCGCTGCTGCGGCGCTTAAAATCACAGCAGTTGCAGAATCCAGAAATTCTTTTTTATGGTGTTCGCCAATTCCAAAAACATCAAGTCCCACTTGATCGGCAAACTCAATTCTCTGGAGCAATTGTTCCATTGCGTCAACACTGCTCAGCGTATTGTTATCTCCGTAAAGTGCAGAGGCAAAGCTGTCTATTCCTATTTCCATACATTTTTATTTTAAATTCCAATTTTTGAAATTCCAAATTCCAAATTTTTCAATATCAATATCAATATCAAATCTCAAAATCAATATCAAAAATCAATACCAAAAATCAATTTCAATCTAAACTCTACAATCTAAACTCTAAACTCTAAAATTAATGAGAGAACCCAAATGAAATACTAGTTATAATAATCAAGATTACAATTGTAGTTATCACAACGTACAAATAATCTTTCTCTAATAAAAAAGAAAATAACGAAAGTAAAACCCTGAAAACAGGAGTAAGAAACAATAAAATAATTCCAAAAAAGATAAGATATTCTCCATTTCCCTGAATTACTCCGTTGTAAACTGTTGAAATTACTTCGAATATATTGCGATCGTTTTCCTTAAAAACCGAATAATCTTCGATTTGAGATCCGTTGTGAATTAAATATACGATTCCGCCAATAAAAGCGACACTTAATGATGTCCAAACGCCATAGCGTAATAAATTTCCAATAATGGTTTGAAAATCTTTTTCTCCAAATTTTTCGTTTTGCATAACTTTAGATTTTTCCATTAAGTCCGTTATAAATCATATTTACTGCAAGTACAAAAATCAGGCAGGCAAAAAAGATTCTTAATTTTTTAGGGTTTGTTTTTACTAATATTTTTGCTCCGGCCATCGCGCCAAATAAAACTCCGATTACAACCGGCATACAAATTCCGGGTTCGATATATCCTTTTTGAATGTAAATTACAGAACTCGCCATTGCGGTAACGCCCATCATAAAGTTACTGGTTGTGGTAGAAACCTTAAACGGAATTCGCATAATATTATCCATTGCAATAACTTTAAATGCACCAGAACCAATTCCGAGTAATCCCGACATCATTCCAGCAACCCCCATCATGGTAAAACCGCCAAGAACATTTTTGGTTCCGTAATGAACTACTTCGCCGTCGTGTGTTGGGTAAGTTCCTTCCAATTTTAGTTTTTTAGCAAGCGGACTTGACTCTAAAACAATATGTTCTTCCTTTTTTCGAAGTGAATTTATAGCAGAAAATATCAAAGTAAGTCCGAATAAAACGGCAATGAATGAAGTAGGAGCGATTGTAGAAAGTAAAGCCCCGCAAACGGCTCCGATTGTGGTGGCAATTTCAAGGAAGATTCCCAATCGCATATTTGTGATTCCTTCGCGGACATACGCTGCAGCCGAACCCGATGAGGTTGCAATAACAGAAACCAAAGCAGCTCCAATTGCATAATGTATATCAACCCCAAGAATAATAGTAAGAAGTGGAATAATTATAATACCGCCGCCTAAACCTGATAATGAACCAATAAAACCTGCTAAAAAAGCACCAAGAATCATAATCAAAGTAAACGTAAGTATAGTCATGCGAATAAATTTTGTTTTGGCTAATTTACGAATTGATATTTGTTTGGGGGGAAATTAGGAGCTTAAAAAATCCTTAAAAACACGAAAACGTTAGTAAATTTTTTATTCTGTTACTTGTTATTTAGTTTCACGCAGATTTTGCAGATTGAGCGGATTTAATTAAAAATCCATTTTAATCTGCAAAATCTGCATGAAATAAAAAGCCTCGTCTTCGAGGTAGCGAATCCGTTTTATCAGTGTTCTAATTTATAGATGTTACATTTTTAGCACAGACTAAGAATCCAACCAATTCTTAAAATTATTAATCTCCTTTTTACTCAAAATAATTGGCTCAGAATCAGGAAGTGAAACATTTAAAAGGATTTCTATTTTCTGGCTTGAATGTTTTACAATTTCCTGAATATGTTTTCTGTTGAGGATATATTTTCGGTTTACTTTAAAGAAAATAACAATCAGGCTTTTAGCTGTAAATGTTCCAGACTTTTTCCTCCCAGAGTTTTATGACCGACAGCTTCAAAACCCAATCGCAAATACAATCGCTTCGCATTCGGGTTCGCTTCTTCTACCAATAAACCTAAAGTTTGTTTGTTTTTAATGACATATTCATCAATCAAAAATTGCAGCATTTTTGAGCCAATTCCTTTTCCCTGATAATTGGGATCAACACCCAGAGAATCGATGTAAAATTCGCCGCTTTGTGTTTCATCTTCCGAAGTAAAATCGGGATTAAAATTTGCTTTAAAATAAGCCACAATTGGCGCTCTTAAATCATGCAATCGTTCTCCGTTATAGATATTTACCGCTCCAATAATGGTATCATTTTCCTCTACAACAAAACAATTTTGATACGAATATTGATTGTTTTCTTTTGAAACAAAATGATATAAAAAGTCCAAAGCAAGCGCATAATCTTTAGCACCCAAAAAGGAATAAATAATTTCTTCCATAGCAGAAAGTAAAAGGACTGAGACAGGAGATGAATCTTGTAAAGTTGCTTTTCTTATTTTCATTTTATAATTTGTTTCAGGTTTGATGTTTCAGGTTTCAAGTTTCCGTTCTGTCAAAAAATAATTTAAAATCCAATATCATATAATTTTTAACACATAGAGACATAGCTTTGTTTGTCTTTAAAAAGGTATTTCATTTTATCTGAAAACACATAGCTATGTTTGAGAAACTAGTTTCTTTTTATACTCTTTTTTATTTTTTTTCTAAAAAAAAACTATGTTTCTATGTGTTAGAAAAAAATCAATTTCAATCAAAAATTCAATTTTACTAGAGACTCTCATTTGTCCTCCTAAGCGGAGTCGAAGGATCTCATGCTGAATCCATACAGTGCGTGTCCTTCGACTCCGCTCAGAAGGACAAGCTTTGTGTTAGTTAAGTATGCAAAAATCTAAAATCTACATTCTAAAATCTAAAATCAAAAAAATGCCGAACTTATACAAATATACAATGAAGTTATACCAATTTTAAGATTTTTACACTACTTATCTTTGTAATAGAATTTTAAACTTAAAAGTTATAAAAATGAAAGCAATAGGATTTAAAACATCATTAAAAATAGAAGAACAAGAAAGTTTTATCGAATTTGAAACTTCAAAACCAACGCCGGGAGCACAGGATTTATTAGTAAAAATAAGTGCTGTATCTGTAAATCCGGTTGATTTTAAAATACGACAAAGCGCTGCAAAAGATACAGTTCTGGAAACCCCGAAAATTATTGGCTGGGATGCCGTAGGAATTGTAGAAGCTGTTGGCGAAAATGTAAAATTATTTAAAGTTGGCGACGAAGTGTATTATGCAGGCGATCTTACCAAACAAGGTTCTAATGCCGAATATCAGATTATCGACGAAAGAATTGTGGGCAGAAAACCAAAATCGTTAAGCATTGAAGCTGCTGCTGCAATACCATTAACGGCTTTAACAGCATGGGAAATTTTGTTTGACCGAATCAGAATCAGCGCAGAAAAAGACAAAGGAAAATCGGTTTTGATTATTGGCGGCGCAGGCGGAGTAGGCTCGATCGCGATTCAGCTGGCTAAAAAGGTTGCAGGCTTAACCGTAATTGCAACGGCATCAAGACCAGAAACTGTGGCTTGGTGCAAAGAACAAGGTGCTGATTTTGTGGTGGATCATAAAAACTTAGTCGAAAATGTAAGACAAAGCGGTTTTGAATATGTAGATTTTATACTCGATTTTGTAGATATCAATAGTTATTGGGACAGTGTAGTGGAATTGATCAAACCTCAAGGACACATCGCATCGATTACAGGAAGTGCAGAACCGGTTATTTTGAATAAACTAAAAAGTAAAAGTGTTTCTTTTTCTTGGGAATTAATGTACACAAGATCAATGTATCAAACCGATGATATTCAGGAACAACATGTTATTTTGAATAAAGTTGCCGATTTATTAGATCAGGGAATTTTAAAACATACTTTAAAAGAAACCTTAAACGGTTTTATTGTTGAAAATTTCAAAAAAGCACATCAACAGTTAGAATCCGGAACTACAATTGGTAAGATTGCGATAAAGTTTTAAAAGTCGAATTTTTTTTTTAATAGCCTCCTGCTTCAGCTGGAGGTTTAAGAAAAGTCAGAAAAAGGCTTTAGCCAAAACTTATATTCGGCTAAAGCCTTTTTAATATTCGATATTTTTTTTCCTCCAGATAAAGCTAGAGGCAATTCAAAAAATTAGACTGAAAAAATTACAACCAAAATTAGTTCTGTATCTTTGAGTGAAATAAAAAAACAAATTACATTTTGAGAATTATACCATTAAAAGAAGGCAATTTTTTAGTCAATAAAAACAAAGAATTTGCATTGCTTAGCGAAGTCGACAACTCACTTAGTTTAAAAATGGCAATTCAGCCTTTTTTGATCATAACGAATGAAGATTATGTTATGCTCGATGGTGGAAATGGCTGGAAAGAAGGTGGTAAATTGGTTGTAGAACAATTACTAAATCAGGAAAATATCAATCGAACTGATATTACAAAAGTACTTTTATCGCATGTACACAAAGACCATGTTGACGGATTGTTCCTGGATATCAATACAAATGAACTTACTTTCCCGAATGCTGTAATTTACATTCAGAAAAGAGAATTTGATTATGCTTTAACACAAACCGGAAATCCTTCTTTTGATCTGGATGTTTTAGAGCGATTAAAACAAACTGCCAATATAAATTGGATGGAGGAAGACAACGGGAATATTACCCCAGCGATTTCTTTTGAAGTTACGGGCGGACATACGCCTTTTCATCAGGTTTTCTGGATAAAAGAAGATGGTGAAATCATTTTTTACGGAGCCGATAATCTTCCGCAGCGCGGTTATCTAAAACTGCATATTGCCTATAAAAGTGATTTTGACGGAAGAAAGGCAATGGAACTTCGTCAGCTTTGGGAAAAACAAGCCAAAGAAGAAAACTGGAAGATTCTTTTGTATCACGATATGCAAATCTCAGTTTTAACTTTATAATGTAAATATTAGATGTGCGGAGAAATAGTAAGCAGCAATTTGTCCGCACATCCTTTTTTTATTGTATTTCTTTTCTAAAATAGATTTGTTTCTGATCTACATTATTCGGAATATCACCTTCATAATCAAATGGTGTGTAATCAAGAGATTGCAGGGTTTCTTTTAAAATAATATCGGCTTCAAAGATTTTTACCCAGATTAAATCGTGTTTTCTTTGTTTTGCAATAACTTCGGCACGATTAAAAAGCAATATTATTTCTTCGGCATTAAAATAAACAATATGATCGATCCCGATTGGTTTATTAGTTCCGAGATTTTGATTTGAAAGTCTCGAAGAATTCAACTGCATAAAAGACAACGGCGTTTCATCATCATTGACCATTAATACTTCGACCGAAAAATTATTTTGAATTTTGATAAATTTTGAAACAGAAAGATTTTCGGCAACATATTTTTCGCCTAAATCATCAGATGAAAATAAATTAGAATAAAAGTGAAGTGCCTGACTTTCCATCCATCTGGAATTGGCATCCAGAATAACTACAAATTGTGCAACTTTTGACATGATTTTTTTATTTATAAGTGTTACTAAACCATACAAAGTTCCGCATATTACTGTTGAAATTTAAGGATGAAATGTCGCATTTGTTAGTCGTAATGGCGTTCATTTTATCATTGCGAGGAACGAAGCAATCTCACTACAATTGCGCATAGTTTGATTTTGCAAATGAGATTGCTTCGTTCCTCGCAATGACAAGATTGGCGAAAACCAAAAAAGCCCCAGATTTCTCTGAAGCTTTTTGTTCCAATAAACAATTCTTAAGGTTTAAATTATTACAAATTCAAATCCTTAAATCCAGAAACTTCTGTAGAAACTTCTCCTAACCATCCGCCTTCAGCACGGTTTGAGTTGTACACTTTAATAAAGTTGATACCTTTTAGTTTTACAGATTCTCCTTTAGAATTTACCGCCCAGCTAATATCGATTTGACCTTTTACATCAGTATTTGCCCAATTGTCAACATAACCCCAGTCGTAAGCAGGATTTGCCCAATTGGTACCGTTAGTCGATTTATCATAAATATTAGATTTTAAGAAAGTACCTTTAAAAGTAACCGTAGTTCCTTTCCACAATGGATAAAAAGTGTGTTTGTGGAAAGCATTTTTAGACACAAATCCGGTTTGTCCCTGATTGTCCGTCCATTTGATATAATTCGGCTCACTCGGATTTGCAGGTTCAGTTTCTGGTTTGTAATATGTGATTTCGTAGTTCTTAATAGTCGTTTCTTTATTGTGTTCAGAACCTGCGATTTCGTACCATTCGTCATCCGCTTTTCCGTTGTTATTGGCATCATAAGAAACCATTACAATTCCCGGTTCTGCCCAATTGGCAAAGGCATTTCCTAAAACCACAAAATCGTTTCCTTCTTTATTGATAATGGTATGATCGAAGCCCATAACAACATAACCTCCAAAGCCTCCAAGACTTACCATACTTCCAGTAGTTAAGTTTTTCTCTGCTTTTTGGAGCATCGTTTCATCGGTATCTGTTGCAGTCGCTGCAGGCAATTCGTTTGTAAATTGTCCCGGTGCAGGGAAAAAGTCAAAAATTTGTTTAATCCCGTTTACATACGTTTTTTCATTTACCGTTACCGTAAAAGCTTTCGTGTTTTCTCCAACACCATTTTTAGCTTTAAATTCAACGTTATATGTTCCTGCAGTTGCAAAAACAGAAAATAAATCGATTGTAGCAGATACTTCTTCATTGTTTACCAACCATTTGTAAGTCGCACCAGAAGCATTAGTAAGTTTTGGCTGTAAGCTGAACCACTGCATTTTATCTACGGAAAAACCACCAGATGGAACTGTTAAAGCAATATCCGGTGGACTTGCCACAATGCTAATCGTTCTTCCATCGGCAAAAGTAAACGTCATGATTCCTTCTGTTAATGATACCGAAATAATATCAGCTGCATCTTTTCCTTTTTGTCCCGATGCCGAAACTCCAGTATCAACGTCATTGATGATCCAGTTTCCATTTTTCCCAATAGCAATTTTTGGTGCTTCTCCTGTTGCGCCCGTTGCTCCTTTGGCAGCATTTCCGGTATCAACCCCATCAATCCACCAATTGCCGTTTTCTCCAATTTTGATGAAAGAAGAAGTATTTCGAACTGCTAGTTTAGTACCGTCACTCATGGTAATTACGTAGCTGCCGTCTTTGGTTTCATAACTTGTTACGTAAAGGCGTTTATTTAAGACATCTAATAGATTTTCGTATTGTGCCATTCTCTCTTTTAGACCATTAACGTCGTTTTTTAGATCGTTAATATCATCTTTATAGCAACCTGAAAGAAGCAGGATAACAGATAAGGCAAGTAAAATTTTCTTCATTGTAAAATATTTAAAAAGGTTAATTAATTCTTGATAGTGGTTTTGGTTTTAAAGCCAAAATGTGCCGGAATATCTCCCGTCGTTACTGTAAACTTTACATTTTTGTCTTTATCGATGCAATACAATTTTCCTGGCGAAACATAATCTCCGGCATCGGTTACATATACATTTTTAGAAACGGGATCAACAGCCAAACCGTAAGGCGTTTTAATTTCGTCGCTAACGGATTTTGGAAGAAAAGTATCCGAAAGCAGGATTTCGTTTTTAACATCAATCATCGAATACGTAATGACGTTCTCAAAAGTGGTATAACTAAACTCAGAGCCAATAACATACGCACGATCGCCAGCAATAGTAATGTTAGCGCAGGCAATATCGAATACTTTTTTTACGGCATCGGTTTTAGTATTGATCACATATAGTTTGGATGGAATGTCATAATAATCGCCACGTGAACTCACATACAAATCTCCGTCGGTATCAGCTTTTAGTCGGTGAAGATTTATAGCAACTTCAATATCTTTTGTTTTGGTGAAAGTCTGCAAATCGATAACAGAAACCGTTTTTTCATAATTCGGCGGACTATAACCTCCTGAATTGGCAACATATAATTTACTGCCCACAACTGCCATTTCCTCCGGCTGACGACCGACTTTTACGCTTCTTGTAATCGCAAGTGACGTTGTGTCAATCTCGGCCACAAAACCATTCGGAGAATTATCACCCAATTCTACTTCGCCATCATAAGCGCTTACAAAAGCTTTTCCGTTGGCAAAAATTACGCTTCGGCAGTTTTTTACATCAATTACTTTAAGACGTTTTGATGTTTTGGCGTCCATAACTTCGACTTTGTTCGAGTTGTTGATTACGGCATAAACTTTAGAACCGTAAACGCCAATGTCGTTTCCAACATCACCCAAGCCCAAAGTCGCTTCCGGATTTGCCTGTCCGTAAACATTACGTCTGTAGGTTCCGGTTGCATAATCGTAATAATCGAGCGAAGCCTTGTTCATGTTCATATTTCCTTCGTTAAGAAGATAAAAGCCTTCGACAGTCGTAACCGTTTCCGGTGGAAGTACCACTTCTTCTTCGGGAATAATGTCGTCGTCTTTTTGACAGCTTTGAAGCCCAAGAATGGCGAAAGACAAAATCAGCCAAAATTTGTATGTTGTTTTCATAGTTAGATATTTACTTAATTATTAATATTTTTTTGATGCGGTTAATTTGAACGCGGATGACACGGATTCGCGTTGCGAAGACGCGGATTATCGCGGATTTTTTTTCACTTTTATATATTTAAAATCAGTTTTTATCCGCGTCTTTGCGATAGCAAATCCGTGTCATCCGCGTCAAAAATGAGGTGCCGTTTATCCATAATTCTATATTTTAAAAAGTCACAGCCAGATTAATACGATAATTGCGTCCCGGCATCGGAAAATTGAGAATCACATCATAATATTGATTAAAAACATTATTGACTTCACCGCTTAATTTAACTGGAAGTTTAGCCAGTTTTCCGTCCCAGATTAAAGCTAAATCGCTGGTGTACCAAGGCTTTACATAATTGACAGGAATATTGGCTTTCTGACTGTATCTTTCACCCGTATATATAAAACTGTAATTGAACTGCCAGTTTTTCCAGTTGATAGATGAAGTTAGTGTACCGCTGTTTTCTGGCGTGTACGGAATTTGATCTCCGTAAGTTGTGCCTTTTGGCGTAATGTCGATTGCTTTTTGATAGGTATAACTAATGCCTAAATCCAGGAAAATTTCTTCGGGAAGTCTGAAAATAAAATTCGAATTGAGTTCTAAACCTCTAATATCAACTTCGCCCAGATTCATCATCGTCCATCTAAAAAGATTGGCTGAGGGCATGGCTATAATTTTGTCTTTTACACGATTGTAATAAATATCGACCTGAAAAGAAGCCGACTGCATGACTTTTTTTGGTTCAATAATATAAGTTGTTCCGAAATTGTATTGCGTTGTAAATTCGGGTTTTAAATTGCTATTTCCGATAAAAGTGTAATACAAATCATTGAAAGTCGGCATTCTAAAAGACTCTTTGTAAAATGCCCTAACTCTGAAGCTTTTAATATCAAAAGGCTGATAAGAAGCCGAAACCACAGGACAAAAAACATTCTGATTATCACCCTGCTGATAATATTTAACTTGTTCGTCTACAAAAGCGCCCAGTAAATTGGCTTGAATGTCAAGACGTTCCCAATTCATTTCGGTAGAAAGTGCGCCCAAATAGGTGTATCGGGTAGGATAGGGGAAACGGTACAAATTGGCGTCGAGCGTATTGATCGATAAATCTGTCGCCAGCGAAACCTTCCACCATTTCTTTATTTTATATTGATTGACAACCGAAGCGTAAATTTCGTTTTGATAGTATTTATTGTCTAACGCGCCTTCGAGGGTTTTAAAATCGGGATCGATATAACGGCTGTAATCTCTGCTGAATTTTACATTGGCAAGAAGTTCGTACTTATCCTGATACGAATTTTGAAACGAAGCGTGTACAAAATAATTGCGATCCCATTGTCGCTGTACGTGATCGTAATTGTTGGCGACAATAGCGCCCGGAAGTCCGCGTTCTGAATCGTAATAATACCCTTTTAGCGATGCTTGTCCGTTTTGACCGACTTTTGCGTGAAATGTCAATTCGCTGTGAAGTGCCTCAATATCTCCATTTTGGCGAACGGCAGTTGTATCGTAACCATTCGTTTTCTGATAACGGTATTTGTATTTTCCATCGGCTTTTATCCATTCTGTGCTGGCAATAAGTGAAACGGCATTCGACAATTTCTGCTGATACAAAACCGAAGGATTAAAAAGTCCAAACGATCCGGTTTTGATGGCGGTTTTTATCTTATAATTTTTTCCTGCCGAAAATTCCGGCGCTTTGGTTTTTAGATAAAGTGTATTGGATGCAAAGAAACCACGCGCGGGCTGAAAAATGGTAGATTTCTGACCGTTGTAAAGTTCGATTGCTTCTATATTATCCAGTGAAAAACGACCTAAATCAACTTGTCCGTTTTGGGCATTTCGTACACTCATTCCGTCGTAGAAAACCGCTGTGTGCGCGCTTCCCAAACTTCTAACGTTGATGGTTTTGAGTCCGCCGATGCCACCGTAATCTTTCAGCTGAACACCCGAAAAATAACGCACTGCATCTGCAACCGATAAACTGTTGAGTTTCTCGAGCTGTTTTCCAGACAAGATCTGCACAGGCATTGGCGATTCTAGTTTAAATTCGCGTTTGCTTGCTGTAAGAACAACTTCTTTTAATGGATGGGCTTTTAGAGAGTCAGACTCTTTTTTAGCCACAGGATTTTCCTGCGCCAGTACGGGATTCGAAAATAAAATCCATACCAACAGGCATAATCCACCATGTATAAGGCATAACCGCCTATGTTTACATAAGTGCATAAAAAAACATTCTATTTTAATAAATAGTTTTTACGATAAAAATCGAAATCAAATCTTATTTGATCATTGTGTTTTTAAAGCTCTGATCCGCGAAAGCTTAAAATGTAATGCATAGGCAGGTCTCCTGACTTATTCCCATTTTGAACCGCCTTCCCACATTTTAGAAAAAAATGCAGTGGCAAAAGATAAGACCTGAGCATAAAGCAAAAAGTCTGTCAAAATGTTGCATGGAACTTACAGTAACGGGCTTGTTCAGGATTTGCACCTGATTCCCTTTTAATCAACTACGCCGAAAAACGGAGCTGAACCATTGCGGGTGCAAATGTACAGAAAAGAGATTGGGGTTTTAAGATTTTTTTAGGAAAATATTGTTTTTAGAAGTTTTAAGAAGGATTTATGAACAGTTATCATATGTGATAACCGTTTTGAATAAATAAAATGCAAAATTTGAAATGCCGAAAAAGGTAATTTAAATTGATATAAACATTTTAGAAATCAGATTTAAACTTATGAAAATACAACAAAGAGAAGCAGTTTTGAAATTAATTGAAGAAAGAAACTATTTTACAAAACTTAAACTAGATAATGAAAACTCGTTTGAAACCCCAATAAAAATATCATCCTATCATGAATTATATCAAATGGTTTTTTCATTGCTTAAAACGTGTATTTCTACACTTCAATATGATGCTTCTAATTTATCTGAAAGCGGAACGAATGTTTTGATTTTGTTAGAGATGGCTTTGCAACTTTTGCCGGAGTCTGAGATGGAGTTGTTGGATGAGTTGCGTGGGTTGAGTTAGTGGATTAGGTATTTTTAAAAAGAAAAGTGGTTGTTCGGGAATTCCGAATAACCACTTTGAATTTTGTATCAATTTTCGAGTATAGTAATTTCAAATTTTAGTGATGAATGTTCCACAGAATGAGATTATATAGATAATGAGATTATATAGATATAGTAGAATTGAAATAAAAAACAAGTATAATTACGTTTGCTTAATGTTATAAAATTAATTTATATTGCCAAAGAAATGTAGAATTAAATAATAAAAATTTTGACAGTATAGAGTTATAAAAAAATAATAATGTTTATAATTTTATTTGCTATAAATGTAGATTTCATGGAGAATAATAGTAAAGAAAGTGAAAATTTTGCTGATATTGAAACAGTAAAAATAGCAATTAAAAAATTTCAAAAACTTGGGTGGCCAGAATTTAAAGAGAATGATGATATTGAAAAATTCATTCAAACTATTTCAACGCAAATTACTAGTGAATTAGGAAAGTTTCCTAATTTTTTGATGTTACTAAAACCTAGAGATTTTCCTTTTGGAATATTTAGAGTAAGAGAAGTTACGGAGTCTGCTAATTTTAATTTGTTTACAGAACACTCATATCCACCAGCAGCTTTTACAAAACTTGGAAGATGCAATTTTCCTAAACATCCTGTCTTTTACGGTTCTAATAATCCTGTTACAGCACTTGCAGAAGTTGTAAGGGAATCAGATTATAAAGGGAAAAGATTTTGTATTTCATCTTGGGAAATAAATTCTCGACAGACATTTGTTTTTGAAAATTTTCTTCAATCCCCTTTACATCCAAAAAATACTTTTGATTTATTAGCAAAAGCGTTAATAGAAAAAGTTAGTGAGCCGTTTGATGATTTATTACCAATAGAACAGAAAGAAGGTATCACAGAATTTTTAAAATATATTGATAGTCAGTTTATAAATGATAAAGGATATTCTCTTTCAGCTTCTTTTGCTCATAGAAGAATATATGGAAATCATAATTTGTGTACGGATATTTTAATGTACCCAAGTGTTCAAACTTTAATGCAAGGAGTTAATTTTGCAATTAATCCAAATTTCGTAGATAATCATATGAGGGTAAAAAGATTTTACATTGTTGAACTGCAAAGTTATGATGAAGAAAGCGGGCAGTTTGCTCTCACTTTCCATAAATATGGAGATATCAAAAAGAATGTAATATTCTGGAAAAATTTAGACCCAAAGGATAAACAGTATCAGAAAAATGTAAAATTGGATTTTAAAAGTTTCATTAAGGACGATTTTAAATTTGAATTCACAAAATAACTTTATTAATTAAATTACTTACTATAAAATTCATACAATTATACTCATTATGAATCATAAGCCTTCTTTTGCAACTGAAAATTTAAAGAATCTAAAATCTAAACTTGAAAGCAAACAAATGTCTGTGTTAGTGGGGGCTGGTTTTGGGAAAAATATTCATAACATGTTTCCATCATGGTGGGAATTATTATTTGACATGGCTTACTTTTTGAATGGTAAAGAGATCGAGAAAGCTTATTTAAATATACCAGTCAAAAAACGTAGTCCTAAGAAAAAATTTATCGATGATGCAATAGGTGATTTTATAGATAGTGTAGGTTATTTAGATTTGGTGACCCAATATATTAATCGTAAAGGATTTCAAGAGGCAATATCAACATACATTGAAGATAAAACTCCGAAAGTCATCGAAAAAGACAGTAAACGATATATTGTAAATAGATGTCAAGGTAAAAATAATGAAGTTGAGTTAACAGATTCAATGCTTGATCTTCATTCATCTTTAATCAATCTTCCTTGGAATAATATTTACACTACGAATTATGATGAAATGCTTGAATTGTCTAATGACAAAACAAATGAAGAGAAGCTCCTTCTTATTAAAAAAACAATTGAAGAGAAAAATGAAAAATTATTTAATGATTTAATCCATTTTAGTACATTTAAAATAGAACAAGAAGATATACTTAATTTGATGGAGGAAAACGAAAGTTTAAATAATGTAGTTAGTAATACAGTAAGTACATTAACAACGCCAATACAATCGTCTAATTCTGAAATTAATGCAAAAAAAAATGAAATAAAACAAGCAGAATATGAATTGATTAGAATTGAAAGCTCTATAAAACAAAACAATATTGAATTACTTAAAATTCAAAAGGAAATAGAAAAATGCCTAAAGACTGTTGTTCACTCTTCAGATTTAGCAATTAAGCGAAATAGAAATATCATTAAACTGCATGGATCCATAAGGAAGGATAAAGATCCTTATGGTTTTGATAATGATATAAGAAGTCATTATGTTATATCTAAGGAAGATTATGATTTATATCCTCAAAAGCATGAAGCATTTACTCAATTAATGAGAATCTCACTTTTGCAGGAATCTTATTGTTTAATTGGTTTTTCTGGTGTTGACCCAAATTTTTTAGAATGGATAAAATGGGTTCGCGATGTTCTTGAAAGAAATGGAGAAAGCAAAAAAAATTATAAAATTTATTTAATTGAAGTAAGTAAAAATAAAGGTGAAGATGAAAAGGAGCTTTTTTATGAGAATTTCAGAATATGTAAAATTGCATTAGATGATGATTTGATAATTCAGTTTATGGAAGATGAAACTGGATTAAAGTTAAATAAAAAAATAGATAGAAAAAAAGCACTTCTCAATTTATTATTTTCTTATTTGAAGGAAGAAAATTTTGAAACTCCAGATTTATTTATTCAACAATATAATTCTTCAAGATATGCAAATGAGTGGAGTTCTATAAGTACATCTAAAATAATTTCAAAGGCTCCAGATGAAATTAAAATATTAATAGATGAGATACTTCAACATTATAATGTTATTGTAGAAAACAGAAATTGTTCACGTATAAAGTCAAATAATTTTATCTTTTCACGTAGCAAAGTTAGTCTACTCCAATTTTCGGTTAAACTTTTGAATGATTCAAAAAGTGATATTATAAAACAAAAAAAGATTTTTGATTTAATCTTAATTGCTATTGAAGATTTAATGTTGCCTATAGAAGGTTTCTGGAATTCTGAAGAGGTTTTATTTTTAGAAAGTTTCCTGTTAACAGAAGATGAGAAGAGCAGATTTAGTTTTTTGAAGTTAAGAGGATTACTTCTTTATTATGATAAAACTCAATTTTTATCTTTAGCAAAAAAACTGAATAATAATGATATTTTAAAATATGAAAAAGCTTTATTTTATGCTTTTTCATTTGATTTTAAAAGCATGAAATTAGAATTAGATTCATGGTCTCCTAGTAAAGCAGAATATATATTAAAAAAATCTGGTTTAATAGCTTTACTAGATCTTAAAAGTGCTGCAGAGTATTTAAGTTCAAATAAAACAGTTTTTGAAAAAAGTAGTGCAGAAGAACTATTATTTTATTTTCAGGCTATAATTTATTATGATCAGAATTTAAATTCTGTTAAAAGAAATAAGATAAACTCATATATTACCATTTTAGAAAGTAAAGGATTTAAAGGAATTGATAAGCAATTTAAAAGTATTGTTGATGATTTAAAAATAAAGCCACAAAAGATTGATCGTTATGGAGCAGGAAGGTTTTCATTGTTTAATGAAACAATATTGTCTAATGATATTAGTAAAAGGGCAAAATCAATACAGTTTATTCAATTATTACTAGAACTAGGTCTTCCTTTAACGGGCTATTATGCTTTAAAATCTGCTGAAGAATGGTATGAGGTGTGTAAAATTATTTTTGAAGAATTTCCGATTCCATGTTTATTTTATAGCCTTCAATATTCAACTGAAAAAGTAATAAGAAGGATAGGCCAAGATTATGCTTATTCTGATGAATTAGGCGACTACAAAAAACAAATTTTAAGAGACTTATTAGTTATTTATTTAAAAGATGAACTTCCGTGGAAATTTAAAAAATCCATACTTTATTTCTGTTCTGAGCTATTCGTTGCTGTGCATCCTAAAATTTGGGAGTCTAAATTTCTTTTAATTTGGAAAAAATCTGAATTTCAAAAATTTTCTTTTGATGATCGTCGTAATGAAGAGTATATTTTTGTTATAGAGGCTATAAAGATTATTAAAAATAAAATAACGTTTAACAGTATTATATTAAGCTGTCTTAATAATTTTGAAAAAAGTAACTCAATCAATTTTTTATACAATATTGTTCATAATGATTCTTTTAAAAATATAAATATTCAGAATAAAGCCATTTCAAAAAGAATTAATGAACTAATATTTCAAATAGAAAAAAATGAAAATCTGATATTTGTTTTTGGAAATTTAAATTCAAAGCTAACACCTTTACAACAATTACAAGTAAAAGAACAATTAAAAAAAATTAAATTTAAAGAGATAAAAGATCCAGGAGCATGGAGAATTTTATACTATTTCTGCAAGGAAGATTTAATTAATCAATTCAAAAAAGGACTTTTAGATAGTGATCTTGTTTTTAACACAGGGTTTAATTCACCTAAATCGTTAAGTTTAGGATATAACTTTTTAAGTTTGTCGATTTTTAATAATGATAAAATTTGGACTAAATCCGAAGCGAAATTAATTTATAAAAAAATGTTATTAGAACTTGATAAAATCGATAAATGGAAGCTAAGAGACACCGATACAGATTTCGAGTTTATGTTTAAAGAAATGTTATCATTTTTAGAAGTTGAGAGCAATCTATTAAATGAAATTAGAGGTTATAAGAAAACGAAAGAAAAAATACATAGCTATTTAAATTTAAAAGAAGACTATAATACAATTGGTAATGCTTTTATATCTGATGATAAAACGAATATTATTAATGCTTTATCAGAGTTATCAAACTTGATTGAAGATAAAATATCACCAACCGAAGTAAATGAAAATCTGCAATTGCTCTTAAATAGATTGCTTTTTCAAAATGGAGTAGCATTAGAGGCTATTTTGAATTACATTGCCGTATGGATTAGTGAGGAATCGAATAAAGATTTGTTTTTGTCTCATAAAAACGTACTTAAATTGATACTTGATAAATATTCAAAAGACTACCCTAAAAATGTTGAAATTCCTTTTGTCCGCAAACAGCTGGTAATTATTGGAATTTCATATCTTAAAATATTTGGAGATGATTCAAAAGTGTCTGAATTTATAGAATCTTTTAAAAAGAAAGAATTTTTTAATTAATTTGACTAATGGAGATAACAAGAAAAAGGATTACTAACAGAGAAAAAATTACCCCTTCAACCCCTCAACCCGCTGAAAAAATCCCTGCCTCGCCAATTTCAATTCCGTTTCTTCAATCGCTTTTAGAAGATTGTTTTGATTATCGGTGATTTCGTTTAAAGTGTCTTTCATGATGCTCCAAACGGGTTGCATTTTCGAGACCAGTTCTTTGCCTTTTGCGGTTAAGACAATCAGGCGTTTTCTTTCGTCGAGTTTGTCTTTTTTAGAACTGATGATTTTTTGCTTTTCCAATTCTTTAAGTAAACTAATCGTCGAAGGATGACTGTAGCCAATTTCGGTGGCAATTTCTACCACGCTCAGCATTTCTTTGATATGCAGGGTGTAAATTACAGGAAACCATTTGGGTTCAAAATCAATATCAAAAGATTTATAAATCAGCGCGCCGTCTTTGCGAAGTTGTTCGCTCAGGCGTTGTAATCTTGTTGAGATGGCGAGAATGCCAATTTCGTCAATTATATTCATTTTATTTTAGTGCTAAATGACAGAATACATTATCGGGTTTCATTAACGGAAAATTTTCCGGAAGCGCTTCTTTTGCTATTCGGTTAAAATCGTTCTTTTCGTAAAAGCGCAGCGCAGCTTCCAGTATGGCAACCGTTCCCAAATATAGGTTTTTGATTCCGTTTTGGTTGCAGAAAGCAATTAACTGTTCCAGAAGTTGTTTTGCAATTCCGAATTCTTTGCCTCGAAATTCTTTTCTCACAAACATTTTTCTGATCGCTCCAGCTTCGGGACTGAATTTTACCAAAGCAATAGTTCCAACCAATTTTCCGTCGATAAAAGCTCCAAGAAAACAACCGCCAGATTGGTAATAAAAGTTTTTGATGTTCAACAAATCCGGCTGATCTTCTAACGTAATCGGAACATTAAATTCTTTCTGCTGAATGTTTAAAATCAAATCTACTATTTCTGTTTCGTATTCGTTTTGTATGGGTTGAATCTGCATTTTTATGTGGAATTAAATTATATGTACAAAACTACGTAGTTAACTACATATATACAAATAAAAAAGATTTAATTCTTGTTGTTGCGTACAATTTAGAACGCGGATGACACGGGTTTGCTATCGCAAAAACGCAGGTTTACGCGGATTTTTTATTTTGAAATGTACATTTTGTTTCCCGCAGATTTTGCAGATTAAGCAGATTAGAAATGAATTTAAAATTAAATCCGCTTAATCTGCAAAATCTGCGGGAAACAAAAAAATCAGTGTAAATCCGCGTCTTCGCAACGCGAACCCCTGTCATCCGCGTTCTAAATTGTACGCAACAAACCCCACCAAAACCGCCCTAATATGCCCTTGCAACTTCAATTTATTCAAATCATTCAAAGGAAAAGTAACATCATCAGATTTCAGGATTGCATAAACCAAAACTCCGGCAACATTCATTAGAATAGTTTCGATTTCGGTGACTTCGATTTTGTTTTCCTGAATGCCTTTTTCGATAATGGTTTTTAGCGTTTTGATGTTGGAGTAGAAGAATAGATTGATTGCGTTAACGACATTTTTGTTTTCATTTAGTAATTTTTCTGCCATCATTAGTCTGTAGAAAGGTAAATTGTTGGCAATTAAATCAATATAGAATTGGGTATAAGCTAAAAACTCTTCCAGAATGCTTTTGTCTTTTGGACGTAAACTTTTTTTGAGGGTTTTAAATTGTTTAATCCGTCTTTCGATAACCATCAGAAACAAATTCTCTTTCGACTTAAAATAATAATTAAGCATTGCCGTGTTTATTCCGGCTTGCTGAGTAATAAGTCTTACGGTGGTTTCTTTAGATCCGTGTTTGCAAAATAAAGCTTCTGCAATATCCATAATCTGATTTTGCTTTTTTAGCGTGTTCATTTTACTTTAAATAAGATTAAACAGCGAGAATATTTTGTTTTTTGTAAGCGATAGCTTTGCTTGAAATAACAAAACCAATAAATACCACCAAACCCAAAAGCATTAAAGCCGCGCCAATAAAAAATATTGCTCTGTTGGTCAATAACTGTCCTTGTATTCCCATCGCTTTATTGATTAAAGTAACCGATAACTGATTGGCTTGTTCTGCGGTATATCCTTTAGAAACAAACAAACTTTGATATTGTGTACTGCGTTCTGTAAACGTTGATTCCTGCGTAGTTAAGTGACTCAAAAAACTTTCTTTATATTGCTGAATATAATTAAGCTGCAAAGTATAAAAACCGGAAACAGAGTTTAAAGAAGCTATAAATCTGGCGTACGCACAAACAATAATCCCCGTCATTCCGGTAGTTGGAGGCACAGCAGAAAGTGTAAAAAGCATGATCGATAAAAAGATACTTCCTGAAGCAATTCCCTGTACCAATACGGGCAGAATCAAATCTGAAAAATCTAAGTTTGGTGTCAGGAAATAATACATCCATAAATTGTAAAGGATCATTAAAACAAAACCGCTCATGAGTAATTTCGGCAGATTTTGTTTGTTTTTAAGGATCATTTTGGCTGTAAACCAGATCGCAAGAATAACTCCTGCGATATTATAAATTCCGAGTTCGACAATATCTGTTGCACTCCAGCCCAAAATACTGCCCGCGTAAGAATAAATTAAAGTAATCGTATCTTTTATTCCGTAAAACAAAAGCAATAAAAACAGTCCCAAAAGAAATTTTCCGTATTTAAAAACGCTTAAATGTATAGATGGTCTTTTGAGCGTAAACTGTTTGTACAGAAATAATAAAAGCATTATAAAACTAGTTGCAGCAACGATTCTGATTTTAGCGTCGGCAAACCAATATTGTTTTGGGCCGTAAATCATAACGTAGGCCAGGGAAGTAGTAAAAACGGCAAAAAATAAAGTTCCAGTCCAATCCATTTGATGGAGCGGATATTGGCGCTGTATTAATTTAGATTGAAAAATGAACAAAGAAAAAAACAAAGCTAAAATCTGCAAACCTATCAAAACAAAATAAATATAATTCCAGTTCATATTTACTGTAATCCAAGATGATAAAACTCCGATAATTACTGCAATAGCCGAAATTGAACCAAAGAAAATAGCCGATCCTATAACCGATTTTTTAGCTTCGGGCTGTGTAGAGAAAATGATAATCAACAAACTTCCGGCACAAACCGCCGCAATTGTACCCTGAAAAAATCGTAGCAAAATAAAAACCATCACATCCTGTGTTACATAACTCGCAATGCTAAGCGCAATTCCTAAAGAAAAAGCAGTCAATAAATAGTTTCTGGCAGAAAAATAACGAAACAAACGAAAGTGAATCGGAAGCATGGTTACAATTCCGGCATACATGGCCAAAACCGCCATAGAAATGTCTTCAGATTGTGCTCCGTAAAAACTCATTACATGATTTTGGATGAGTGCAAAAGGGGCAAACTGCGATAAGGAAATCAATAACATTAAGACTAATACTAAAACAGTTATCGTTTTGTATTGTAGTGCTTTTGCGTTAAGAAAAGGATGTGAGTTCATGATTATTTATTTTGAACAGTTACCGTTACATTCATTCCAGATTTTACTTCTTCGATATCTTTTTCGTTTACAAATGCAATTTTCACAGGGATTCTCTGAATGATTTTTACAAAATTTCCAGTTGAATTATCTGCAGGTAAAAGTGAAAATCGAGATCCGGTTGAAGCTGCAATGGCTTCAATTTTCCCATCGTAGGTTTTTCCCGAAAAAGCATCAACCGAGATTTTTACAGCAGAACCAACATGCATCTGGCTCATTTGGGTTTCTTTAAAATTAGCTGTAATCCATTTTTGGTTTTCGTTTACAATAGAAACCAAAGGTTGTCCTAATTGTACTTGTTGTCCTTCTAAGATGTTTTTACGGCCTGTTTTTCCAGAATAAGGCGAAGTAATTATCGTATATCCTAAGTTTACTTTGGCTAAATCCAAAACGGCTTGTTTGCGTTTAATGTCGGCGTTTAATAAAGCTTTACGGGTTTGCAGTTCTTTAATTTTAGAAATATTTCCAAGCAAAGCATTTTCTGTAGCATTAAAATCACTTTCGGCAACGTCATATCTGGTTTTTACCTGTTCGTATTCCTGACCTGTTACGGCTTCGTCTTTTAATAATTTCTGAAATCTTGCATTATCTTGTTTTTGCTGCCAAAGTCTCGCTTTCGCGGAAGCGATCTGATTTTTGCTTACTAAAACTCCGGTTTGTGCTACATTTATAGAAGCATCTAAAACCTGAATCTGCGCATAAGCATCTTCCAGAATTGCCTCGGCTTCCTGCACTTTAAACGTATATTCTCTGTTGTCCAGAATAACGAGTGTGTCGCCTTTTTTTACTTCCTGATGCTCCTCAAAAAGCACTTTTGTAATGTAACCGCTGGCTCTTGCAGAAACGGGATTAATGTACGATTCTACCTGAGCATCATTGGTTTCCTCGCTATTTGACGATGATACCAAATAAACCCCGAAATAGATAATTCCGGAAAGGATAATGATTATGGCAATAACAGATAATAATCTGTTGATGAAACTGTTTTTATGTGTTGAATTTTTCATTTTATTTTGTTTTAAATTGGTTATAAATTACCTGTAGTATATTGCAATCTGTAGTAAATAATTAAGGCATTGATTTGGGCATTCACGTAAGTGTATCTTGATTCCTGATACAAATTATCGGCGTCTAATAAATCGGTTAATAATGACAGCTGATTTAGGTATTTTGTATTGATAATTTCAAAATTGACTTTTGCTTGTTCGATCGATTTATCGGTAACGTCAATTCGGTTTAAAGCTTCTCCGTATTTGATGTTCAAAGCGTTTATGTCTTCGTTTACATTGTCTTTTACCCAGCTTTTTTGAAGTTCGATACCGCTTAATCTTTCTTTTGCCGCTTTTACTTTATTTGAATTTTGATAGACAGACGATATGTTATAATTTAATCGAACACCCACAAAACCAACGCTATAAATCTGATCGACAGGCGGTACAAATAAGTTGTTTGGATAATTGAAGCCATAACCCGAAACCAAACTTAAAGTTGGATAATAATTAGATTGTATATTTTTGATTCTGGCCGATTGAATTTTAGAATTCATTACCGTTTTTTGAAACAAATAAGAATTGCCCGCATCGTTTTTATTATTAGAAAGTACAATTTCTTTTAAACTACTGGTAAGCAGAGAATCGCTCGGAAAAAAAGTTACAGGTTCTGTAGTATTTAATAAAAGTGAAAGTCTTTTGTTTACGATTTCTATATCATTATCGTTTTGGGTTTTGTTTAGCAAAACATTTGATAAAGTCAATTCGGCGCGCAGTAAATCACTTTTGGTAACACGTTGGTTTTTGTAAAAAGAAGTAATGTTTTTCAATCTGGTTTCGGCTCTTTTTTGCTGGTCTTCAATTAGGTTTTTAAAATGATGTAAACGAACCAAATCCAAGTATTGCACCGCAGTTTGTAAACCAATATTTCCCGTTTGATCTTTGGTATTTATGGCAGATAATTCTTTTCTAAAAGCGCTTTCTTCAATAATAGATTTGCTTTTTCCGCCAGAATAAACATTAAAAGCAACATCAAGTCCTAAATTGGCAGCGTCTGGAGTTGGTTTACGACTTATTTGTGTGGCATCGTTTAAACCGTGATCGTACAAAGTGATTTTAGAATATCGTTGATAAGAACCGCCAACATTGATATTGGGTAAAATCGAATTTTTGGCATCGTTATAATCGTCCAGCGAAGCTTTTTCTTCTATGCCCGAAATCTGAACGGTTTTGTTATTTTGTTTTGCAATTGTAATCGCTTCTTTTAGCGAAATATACTGCTGTTTTTCAACTTGCTGTGCTGTTGCAGGGATGCTTAAGCCTAACAAAATCAATAAACTAATTAATTTAAAAGGAGTGAAAGGTTTCATTATTTTTGTTTTTAATTGTGTTGAAATAAGGCATGAGAATACCTGCTCCCAGAAAAGGAGTCTTTTTTTATCAGTAAATTTTTAAGGACTTAAAGCCGAATTTTGCTATTGATCGCCTTGATAACTGTTTCTAAATTGTGCAGGAGATTTATTAGTCAGTTTGCTAAAGATCCGGCTGAAATATTTTGGATCTTCAAAGCCAATAGCGCTGGCTATTTCTTTGATGCTCAGTTCAGAATACCACAATAAACGCTGTGCTTCGCGCATGGCTTCTTCCTGAATAGAATGAGAAACTGTATTTCCGGTTAAGTGTTTTAGCGTATCGTTAAGATATCCTAAAGAAAGGTTCATCATATTGGCGTATTCCTGAGGACTTTTGATCTCTTTGTAGTTTTGGCGTAATAATTTTCTAAAAGAGGTTACAATAGCGTTGCTTCTTAGCGAATGCTGTTCTTTATTTTGTTCTATACTTGCTTGATACATAGCAGTTATTCTGTAAATAAAAGGAATTACAATAGCGCGCATGGTTGGTTTGTAAAAAGCAGACATATCGTTTAGTTCTGAGGTATCGTACAATAATTCCATCAATTGAAAAAACCATTTTTTTTGTTCCTGCGAAAGATTTAATAATGGTCCCTGATACAAAGATTCTTCTAAAATTGATCTCGAAAAATCATCAACCAATTTGCTGTCAAAATAAAGAACCCAGCCTTCAATATTATAAGGTTCAACAACTCTTAGCACTTGGCCGGGTGCAAAAATTACCAATCCGTTGGCGTTAAGGGTAACTTCTTTAAAATCGATTACAAAATTGACTTTTCCTTTATCTAATAAAATGCAGATATAAAATTCGTTTCGGTGTGATCTCGCAACATCTTTTCTTCTCGAATTAATATACTCATCGTTTATACGTTCTATTTTTACGCCTAAAATAGATTCGTTTAATTTTATTATTGGAACCGCTGCTTTCATGATTACCTCTATTTGTATGGTGCAAATTTCGCGCATAAATAAGTAGTTTTGTCTAACTAATTACGGTTTATGGTGGACGATTCGCTTATTTAACTATAAAATTACAAAAAAGATGGACGATTCGTGTTTAATTTCTCCTTTATCGCGGTAATTTGAGAATCAAATAGATAGGAGGAAAGTATGATTTTGATAAAACAAAAAACTACTTTGAATCAAATTAAATATTGATTTAAAGTAGTTTAGAATTTAAAATATATAATTTAAGCTGAATCTTAAATTTCGCTCAAGGCAGATGGTGACTGTCCGAATAGTTTTTTGAAGGCGAATGAAAAATGAGATAAATCCTCAAAACCTAAGTCTAAATATATTTCAGAAGGTTTTTTGTTTTTCTTTTCAATCAGAAAATAAGCTTCATTTAGTCTTTTCTGAATGAGCCAATTGCTTGGCGTATTATGAAATGTTTTATTAAAATCTCTTTTAAAAGTAGATAAACTTCGGCCTGTTAAATATGCAAAGCGTTCTAAACTGATATTAAATCTAAAGTTTCGATTCATAAACTCTTCCAGATCTATTTTTTCAGGAATTCCAAAATCAAAAAAAATGTTGGCCAATTCCGGTTCCGTTTTAAGTAATATCAATAATAACTCTTCGCGTTTTACTGTAGAGAAAGTTTCGTTGATTTTCCCGTCTTCATCGTAATAAGGCGATAGCGATTCTACAAAATTCTGAATAAGATTATCTTTTTTCAAAACATGAATAGCGTTGCTTTTCTTTTCCTCAACAGCAGTATAATTATATTTTTTGCTAAAGTTTTTTAGAAATTCCTGATCAAAAGCAATAATAACTTTTTCAAATTGATTGCCAATTTTCTGTTTATTGTATTTAGCCAGATAATTTCTTCTTGCAAGACCATAATCACCCGGTTTTATTTGAAATTCTTTATTTCCATCATAAACCATCATTGTTCCCGAAATTAAATACAGGAAGAAATGCTCGGCAATAAACTGTTCCGGAGAAATTTCTGGACCAATATAACAAGAGGTGATTTGCGATACTTTCATGAGATTTAATTAAAGCGCAGCTAAAATTTTAATATCTTCTATTTCTAAGATTTGTTTTGGATAACCTTCTTTAACCGTATTAATCATCGCTTGTCCGACATCTTTAAGTGTCAATGATTTCTTCGGAAATAAAACAGGAAAAAGCGGTACTATAATCTTAAAAAAGGTTTTTACATTCTGCTGTCCTTTAAAGGGTTTCATAAATCCGGGACGAAAATTGTATTGTCCCCTAAAAGGCAGTTTCATCAAATCGTTTTCGGTTTTACCTTTTACGCGCGCCCACATTACTTTTCCGTTTTCAGAAGTATCGGTATGGCTTCCGGTAACGAAATTAAAAACCATATTGGGGTTAATTTCAGATAAAGTTCTGGCAAAAGCCAAAGTCGTATCGTAAGTAACATAGGTATATTTTATCTCATTCATTCCAACAGAACTTACGCCGGCACAGTAAAAGCAAGCATCATAATCGCGAAGAACATCCGCATAACGATCTAATTGCATAAAATCCAGAACAATTAATTCTTCCAGTTTTGGATGTTTTATTGCCGAAGGTTTACGGTTTATCATCAATACTTTTTTCACCGCATAATTGTCCAGACATTCTAATAAAACGCCTTCGCCAACCATACCAGTTGCACCTGTAATAATTACTTTCATGTTTTTTATTTTACAATATTATATAGAATCATACTTTTTCCTGCCGCAATTATTGCTTCTTCGTTGGTTCTTGGTTTCCAGTTTAGTACTGATATTGCTTTTTCGTTACTTGCATTTTTTCTTCTGCCCAATTGTGGTACAATGTTTTTTGCGCCAGCATTAAATAAGGCAAAAAAACGTATTAACCAGTTTGGAGCAATTTTAGTGGTAACTTTTTCGCCTTGAGCGCCTAAATTTTGTTTTAACAACATGGCAACTTCCGGAAAAGTAAGAATTCCGCCTGACAATGCCAAAAATCGCTGTCCATTTGCTTTTGGATTTAGCATAGCACGAATGTGTAAATCGGCTACATCTCTCACATCTGTAATGCCTAAAGCTATTTGCGGAATCGCTTTTAGAGAACCATCAAACAAACGTTTTAAAAGATCATGACCGCTGGATAATTTATCACTTAATAAAGGTCCAAAAATGGCCATCGGATTAATTACAGAAAGTTCTAAACCCTTTCCTTCATTTTGAATAAAATCCCAGGCTGCTTTTTCTGCCAGAACTTTAGACTTTAAATAAGCCGAAAGGTGTTTATCATCCGGATTTGTCCAGTCTTCTTCTGTAATCAATCGCTCATTATCGTTATGACTGTAGCCGACAGCTGCAAAAGAAGAAGTAAGCACAACTCTTTTTACACCTGCATTTTTTGCTACTTTTAAAACTCTCAAAGTTCCTTCTACAGCGGGTTTTATAGTTTCATCATCCGTTTTTGGAACCGCCAGCGAAATCGGAGAGGCAACGTGCAATACATAATCACAATCTTTTACCGCTTCATCCCAATTTAAATCAGAAGATAGATTGGTTTCAACAAAGGATAAATTTTCGAAAGAAGAAATCCCTCCATTTTTTAGCATCTGAATAACATCTTTTTGATTCTTCAGAGAACGCAGTGTAGTTTTTACTTTATAACCTTGTTCTAAAAGCTGTAATATACAATGTATACCGACAAATCCAGTTCCTCCGGTTACAAGAACCTGAATTTCATTATTTTGATTTTTCATATCTCTATTTATATAAGGCAAATTTCTATATAAAGTCAATTAGATACTTTGCTGTAAAGTCCAATTTTGCTTTGCTGGAAAGTTCAAAAATAAAAAACCAGAAGCGATAAACTTCTGGTTTGAGATATAATAGAAAAAGGAAAGAATTAATTTTGTAAATAACGCTCTGCAGGTTTTCCGGTTTGAGAACCTGTAAACAATTTAATACGCGCATCTTCATAAGCATCAATCAATTCCTGATTGTGTACAGAAGGGAAAGTAGCCAATTCGCCGGCAGCTAATCCAGCAAGTGCAGCATCAACACAATCTTCGGTAGTCATAATTGCAGCCTGATCTAAAGCTGATAACGGAACACCGCCAACTTCCCAGATTTCAGTAGCTGTAATCGACGGATTTACCAATTGTACTTTAATGTTAGTTCCTTTTACTTCTTCCTGTAATCCTCTTGTGTATTGAACAACAAAACCTTTTGTACCGCTGTAAACACTGCTAATTGGCAAAGTAAAAGCTCCAAGAACTGAACCAATATTGATTAAAGTTCCCTCATTACGAGCGATAAATCCTGGTAAAACCGCGTTTGACAATAACATTAAAGAAGTGATATTTACATCGATCATTTCTTTTTGTTTCGCAACAGAAGTTTGTGTAGAAGGTGCAAGGGTAGAAGTTCCTGCATTATTAATTAATATGGTAATGTTTTCATCATTCTGAATATTTGTTGCAACTCTTTCTAAATCTGCCGGAGCACCTAAATCTGCTACAAGATTTGTAACGGTAACACCATATTTTGAGGTAAGCTGTTCAGCAAGTTCTACTAATTTTTCTTCTCGTCTTGCTACCAATTTCAAATCGTACCCTTTTTTTGCTAATCTTTCAGCAAATACTTTTCCTAATCCAGATGATGCTCCAGTTACAACTGCTGTACCTAATTTGTTGTTTGTTTTCATGATATACGTTTTTAAGTTATTTATTTTGAACGCTTTATTTTTAATTCAAAATGTAAACTAATCTGTTTACACTTGCAAATGTATACAGAACTGTTTACATTTGCAATATAAAATGAAGAAAAAAATGAAAAATAATTTAGAAACCTCTGCGAAGTCCCTAAAACGGGAGGAAATGGTGAAATACGCTTTTGATACTTTTTACAAAAACGGCTTTCATGCAACGGGTGTAGATACGGTTATGGAAGGGACAGGAATTTCTAAACGTACTTTATACAAACATTTTGGTTCTAAAGAAGGATTAATTCTCGCTACGATCGATTATTATAAAACGTTTATGGGAGACTTAATTTCAAGTTTTGTCAATAGCGATCCAAACGCCAAACCAGTAGATAAAGTGCTTCGTATTTTTGATTTCTTAAAAGAAACCATAGAAAAAGGCAATACAAAAGGCTGTTTTGTGATGAATGCCAAAACGGAATATGTAGGCAAAGCACAAGATATTGAAACGAGCTGCGATAATTATACGTTAGGAATTCAACAGCTTTTAGAAGATACTTTAAAAGAAAGTAATTTGCCAAACTATAAAGACTTAACGCTTCAGATTATGATGCTTTTTGAAGGCGCAATCGTTAGGAGTAAAGTAATCAGAAGTGTAGAAGTTGCAACATTGGCTAAAGATGCGGGGAGGATTATTTTAGAGTTTAGAGTTTAGAATGTAGATTTTAGAATGTAGATTTTAGAATATAGAGCATAGAATATAGAGCATAGAATATAGATTTTAGAATTATTATTTGACGGGTCATTATAAGAAATAAAGAAATAAAGCAATTCAGGTTGTCAGGCTGAGCGGAGTCGAAGCCCGCAAAGCATGACACAAAGTTAATCATTTCTAGAAACGAGAAATCGCACTAGAAACTCCTGCTTTGTGGAATAACTAGTGCGATTTCTCTTTTCGTCGAAATGACAATATTGTCAATATAGTATCTTATTATTTTTTAACTGCAACTTCTTTAGAAGCAGTAATAATTACATCAGCAACTGCTTTTGGCTGAGAAATAAATACCACGTGACTTCCTTTTATTTCAGTGATTTTTGTGTTAGAACGTTTGTACATAGCGCGTTCTATACTTGGGTTGATGCTTTTATCTTCTGTAGCAACAATTCCGTAAGAAGGTTTATCTCTCCATGCTGCTTTTGTAATTGGAGTTCCAAAACCCTGAGCATAAAATGCACCTTGAGAGGCAAACATAAAATCAGATAAATCTTTTGGAAGATCTCCCGCAAAACCCGCATGGAATTTAGCTTGATCGTAATATGCGATTCCTTTATCGTCTGGGGTTAAAACACCATTTTCCGGAGCAGGAGGAGCAGTTTGTAACCATTGTACAGAGTTTTCTCCGTTATCAGGCTGTAAAGCCGCTACATAAACCAAAGCCACAACTTTTGGGTGATTTCCGGCTTCTGTAATTACAGTTCCACCCCAAGAATGTCCAACCAAAATTGTTGGTCCGTCTTGTTTGTCAAGAGCTAAATTAGTTGCTCTAACATCGTCTGCAAGAGAAGAAAGCGGATTTTGAACCACAGTCACATGATACCCTTTTTTAGACAAAATATCATACAAACCTTTGTAGCCAGAACCATCCGCGAAAGCGCCATGAACTAAAACTACATTTTTTACTGCCGGAGCAGTTTGCGCAGTTGCAATTGTTGTTGATACTAATAAAGAGAAAAATAATACAGCGAACATGAAATATTTATTCAATTGTTCTTTAATAACGATTGTTTTCATAATGTTTTTAATTTATTAATTGAGATTATTTGATAATGTGATTATTTGATATTGTAATTGATATTGATTTTTAAAATTGTAATTGCAATTGATTTTTGATATTGTTATTGCAAAACAATTGATAATGTAATTTCTGTATTCAATAATTTAGAAATAGGACAAATTGCTTTTGCTTTTTGAGCCAATTCTTGAAATTGTTCTTCTGAGATTCCAGGAACTGTTCCTTCCAATTCTAATTGGATTAAATTGATTGTTCCGTCTTCAAAACTCACTTTTGCTTTTGTGTCTAAATTTTCTGGTACAAAACCTGCTTCAGACAATAAAAAGCTTAACTGCATGGTAAAACATCCTGAATGTGCCGCAGCGATTAATTCTTCCGGGTTAGTTCCAACACCTTCTGCAAATCTTGTTTTAAAAGATAATTGAGCGTTGTTTAATGTTGTACTTTGAGTAGAGATAGTTCCAGTTCCTTCCATTCCTGTACCTTTCCAATTTGCGTTTGCTGTTCTTGTAAATTTCATGATCTTAATTTTTTATTTGTTACTTACTATTATTTTTTAAAGTTTCTCAAACCGTTGTTCTGATTTGATGAGGCAAATTTATGGCGGACATCTTCATAAATCAAATTAATAATTTTGTACCTTTATAAAATAAATTTATAATCATGACAATTCAACAACTAAAATATATCGTTGCATTAGACGAAGAACGCCATTTTGCAAAGGCTGCAGAGGTTTGTATGGTTTCACAGCCGGGACTGACTATTCAACTAAAAAATTTGGAGGAAGAAATCGGAATTAAAATTTTTGACAGAACAAAAGTGCCTTTAACGCCAACTCATCTTGGAAAAGAGATCATCAGCAGGGCAAAAAAGATTCTGCGCGAAACCAACGAAATACGGGATTTTGTCGTGAATGAAAAAAATGCGTTAAAAGGCGAATTGAAAGTTGGTGTAATTTCGACCTTATCTCCGTATCTGATTCCGTTGTTTATAAAAGTAATGAAAAAGATGACACCAGATGTTCATTTTATAATAAAAGAAGCCAATACAGGACAATTAATGCACGATGTAGAGTCAGGAGCGATTGATGTTGCCATAATGTCGACACCTACAGGAAGTAAAAATCTGATCGAACATCCGATTTTTCAAGAACCTTTTGTGGCCTATCTTAATAAAGAACATCCAATGGCAAAGGAAGATGTATACGAAATTCAGCCCGGAGACAAGCCAATGTTATTATTGCTTCAAAACGAATATTGTTATAATGCACAGCTTTTAGACATCTGCGGATTAAAAGCGCCCGGACCGATAAAAGATCAGTTTGCGTACGATATAAGTTCTATAGAAACCTTAAAAAACCTCGTTCGTGCCGAATTAGGATTTGCGATTATTCCGCAGCTTTCTATTTTAAATGAAAAAGAAACTGAACTTTTTAAACCTTTTAAAGATCCAAAACCTGTCCGCGAAATTAGTTTTGTGGTTTCTGATACTTTTTCGAAGAAATTATTGTTAGAAAAAATGAATCAGGCTATTTGGGATTGTCTTCCTGATTCTTTGAAAGAAAATTTCAGTTACAGAAAAATCAGATGGAATGATTCTCCTTATTTTGTAGATGCTGTAAGTAAGTTTTAATATACTTTAATTTAAAAGGCCACAGATTTAAAGGATTAAAAATGTTTTTTTGCCACGAATTACACGAATTGCACTAATTTAATTTGTGTTAATTTGTGTAATTCGTGGCAAAAAAAAAACAAACAGAAGAAAAAAAAATCTTTTAATCTGTGATCCCGATAACTATCGGGAGTGGCAGGAAAACAAATCACTTTGAGAACCTTTTCATTTTTTCTTTGTGAACTTTGCGGTCAAAATAAATAGACTTAATATCTTTATATTTCAATTAACCAACCCAACCCAATGATTGAAAATTTCCCATTTTATTTAGCACTCATCGTAGTCATTTTGTTTCTAATAATGCTGGCCAACAAAATAAAAGTAGCCTATCCTGTATTATTAGTTTTAGCCGGATTAGGGATTAGTTTTATTCCCGGAGTTCCCATTTTGCATATCGAACCCGAAATGCTTTTCATTATATTTTTGCCGCCATTATTGTACGAAGCTTCATGGACGATTTCGTGGAAAGAACTTTGGCGCTGGCGACGCATTATTGGTAGTTTTGCCTTTGTAGTGGTGTTTCTTACCGCGATGTCAGTAGCTTTCGCTGCGAATTATTTTATTCCTGGATTTTCATTGGCATTAGGATTTTTATTGGGCGGTATTATTTCGCCTCCAGATGCTGTAAGTGCCGGTGCGATTTTAAAATTTGTAAAAGTTCCCAAAAGACTTTCCTCTATTTTAGAAGGCGAGAGTTTGCTAAATGATGCTTCATCTTTAATTATTTTCCGTTTTGCAATGATCGCCGTTGCAACGGGACAATTTATTTGGTACAAAGCCGCACTAAGTTTCAGCTGGATGTTAATTGGCGGTGTCGGAATTGGTTTATTGATTGGATTAGTTTTCATGAAAGCGCATAAATATCTGCCGACAGATTCTAATATCGATATTGTTTTAACGCTTGTAGCGCCTTATTTAATGTATATCGGGGCAGAAGAAGTACACAGTTCTGGAGTTTTAGCAGTTGTAAGCGGTGGTTTATTTTTATCCTATAAAAGACATAGTTTTCTCGATAGTCGTTCGCGTTTACGAAGCCTAAACGTTTGGGAAAGCCTGTGTTTTGTTTTAAATGGAATCGTATTTCTCTTAATCGGATTGGATTTACCTGAAATTACAGAAGGTTTAGAAGGCGTGAGTATTTCGTCTGCAATAGGTTACGGCGTTTTGATTACAGGAGTTTTAATAGTTGCGCGAATTATTTCAGCCTACGGCGCAGTTGTAGTGACGCTGATTGCCCGTAATTTCATAAAAGTAGCCGACAGAAGACATCCTGGTTACAAAGTTCCTTTATTAATAGGTTGGTCGGGAATGCGAGGCGTAGTTTCGCTGGCGGCTGCATTATCTATTCCACTGCATTTGGATAACGGAAATCCTTTTCCACAGCGAAATTTAATTCTCTTTATAACCTTCGTCGTTATTCTGCTGACATTATTGATTCAGGGAATAACACTTCCGTATTTAATCAATAAAATTAACATGAAAGATCCGGATCAATTGATTCCCCAAGAAGAATTAGAAATCTTGATCCGCAGAGAATTAGCAGAAACAGCTTTAGATCATTTACATAATAATTACAGTGAATTGCTTCAAAAACAGCCCGCTCTGCAACAATTGGCCCGAAAATGGGAAGACAATAAGCAAATGGCAACTGATACCAATATGGCAGAAGAATGTAAAGCAGTGTATCTCGAAATTTTAAGCGAACAAAGAACCTGGCTCATCAACAGAAATAAAGAAGATACTTTACTGAATGAAGAAATCATCCGCAAGCAATTGCAGTATTTAGATTTGGAAGAGGAGAGACTAAGATATATTTAAGGTTTTTTTGTTTAAGGTTTTAAGTTTCAGGTTTCACGTTGTCAGGCTGAGCGGAGTCGAAGCCCACGCAAAGCATTGACACAAAGTAAAAACACACAGTTTGTCATTTCGACCGAAGGGAGAAATCACACTAGAAACTCGACAATCTTTGAGGACAAACTAGTGCGATTTCTCCCTCCGGTCGAAATGACAAGATTACGGAGTTTCTTGCGTCAACCTTGCAGGAATACAACCTTTACTATATCAATTCTTTCTAATAATCTCTTGTCTGTGCGCTTTTCCCCATTTAATCATTTCCTCGATTACAGGAGCGAATGATTTGCAATACGGCGTAGATTCGTATTTTACCTGAATTTCGGCGTCTCGGTCTTCCGTTCTTTTTACCATCATATTCAGTTCCATTTCTTTGAGTTCTCTCGAAAGCATACGCGTTGTAATGCCCGGAATACTGCGTTCGATTTCTCTAAAGCGATGATTTCCGTTGCAAATAGAATTTATTATGGGTAATTTCCATTTACCGCCCAAAACATGCAAAGTGTCCTGAAGCGCCTGAACTTCTTCTTTTTGATTTCTTTCCATCTTTCCAATTATTAATTTTGGTATACTCCATGATACTGGTTACAAAGTTATACCAATTTGGTTTTAAATTTGTCCAATAATTTAAAAATATTTAAAAAATGGAAAATTTAAAAGATAAAGTTGCCGTAATCACTGGCGGAAACAGCGGAATAGGTTTCGCAACAGCAAAAGAATTAAAAGAACAGGGCGCAACCGTAATTATTACTGGAAGAAGAAAAGAAGCAATAGAAAAAGCGGCTTTAGAATTGGGCGTAACCGGAATTGTTTCGGATCAATCTAAAATAGCTGACATTCAGGATTTGGCTTTAAAAGTAAAAACCGATTTCGGAAAAGTAGATATTCTTTTCATCAATGCAGGAATTGCCGGTTTAGGAACAATCGAAGAAACCTCAGAAGAATTATTTGACAATATTATGAATGTCAATTTCAAAGGCGCGTATTTTACTTTAAGTAAATTTATCCCGATTCTTAAAGACAATGCTTCTGTAGTATTTCTATCTTCGAATACGGCGAGTATACCGGGTCCGGGATCTTCGGTTTATTCTTCAAGTAAAACCGCTTTGAATTCGGTTATGAAATCGGCAGCTTTAGAATTAGCACCAAGAAAAATCAGAGTAAACTCCGTAAGCCCAGGCCCAACACAAACCGAAGTAATGAACAAAGTAGGTCTTGACTCCGAAACCGTTAAAACCATTATGGATGTTGTAGTCGAAAAAGTACCGCTAAAACAAATGGGAAGGGCAGAAGATGTGGCAAAAATGGTTTCTTATTTATCTAGTGAAAATGCAGGTTTTATTACTGGTGCTGATTTTATTATGGATGGTGGGATGGTTTTGGCTTGATTATTTTAGAATAGTTGTTGGTTAAAATCAAAAGGGCTTACATTTGTAAGCCCTTTTGATTTTAATCTTTTAAATGTGATAAAGAAAGAGAAAATATTTTAAAATTTATGGCGCATCATTTCATATAATGGGAAAAGTAGTTTAAAGATTTTAAGTGTTTCCTGTGGTAAATTATTTTCGGACATTCTATCATCTGTTATTTGAAAGTCTCTTCCAATTATAAAATATTTTTGGATGTCATCGTTTTTGCAAAATTCATGAAGTTCTTCAGGAGAATTAAATTTATTGCAAAATTCATCATTTCCACCTACTGAAATGAAATATTGATCGGGTAATGAATTTATCATTTCATGAAATTTATCTCTATAAACCTTATTTCGCATGCTGGTTTTGAAAAAATGACGATCAAATATACCGCCTTCATTTTCTTTAGCAAACAATAAATAAATTCCAATATTATTTAAATCAATTTTTAATTGTATTCTTGAATGATGTATAAAGGTTTGTTTTGCTTTTTGATCTTGACCAACTAGCTTTTGATATTCTTTGATTTCGTTATTGCTCTTACCATAACTTAACCACATTGCATTGATTTTTCGTGGCTTAGTTGGATCTATTTGCCTTGTCATAGAAATCAAATGATCTGCCATTGGATTAGGTTGTAAAATTTGAATACCGTAATCTTTAAAAGAGGGAAAAATTGAATTGTGCAAGGTAATACATCGATTTTTTGCTAACTCTCTTTCAAAGATCGCTTCTTTTGTATCGTTGAACCATAATTCACTTCTAAAAGCCCAATGATGTTCTTTTTTAAAATATCTGTCAGAGAAATTAATTTGCTCTAATGGATTATTTGCAGAGACGGGTCTTTTTAACTTAAGGCCTTTCTTTTTTTTCTTTAGTTCTTTTTCAAGTTCTGAAATTGAATAAAATTGTTCTTCATATGCTAAAATGTTATCTTCTGTTAATGGAAAAGATTCTTTATACAAAGTATTGAACCAATTTAAAATAGAAAGACAATCTTCTTTATTAGTTATTTTATAATTTAGTTCAATATTGTCCTCAAGCCCTCCATCAGTTAGATTTGAAGATCCTATGAAAGCTGTGTAATTATCATTTTTTTTAAATAGATAAACTTTTGGATGGAAATTGTACTTTGTTTTATAGATTGCCGATTCAAATAAATCTTTTTCAAGTTTTTCATGCATTTTACGCAATACTTGAGGATGAGTAGGAAGATCAATTCCAATTAAATAATTTTGTTTGCAATTTTTATTAATCGTTTCTTGAATATAATCATAAGTACTTTCTTTAACCAAAGCTACTGAGAACCATATTTCTTCAGTAGTTTTTAAAAGTTTATCGAAATTTAATTTTAAATCGGAAATAATCATTGTATTTTCGACTAGACTTAGTTCTACTTCCATATTAAGCTTTTAATATTTTATTATCTATATAATTGTTTATAGAAAATCAAGGTTTAACGACTATTTTAAGCAACTTTTCTGATACAAAATAAAGATTGTTTTTTGTTCTTGATATTGCGACATAAAGTTTATTTTTTGTAGCCGGAGCCAAATTTTGCAAATCATTTGATATGTATTTCTCATAAGTGTTATTATTTAAAACAACACAAACATCATAATAACGATCTTCACCTTTACAATCGCCCCAATTTTTTGAAAAACAATTATAATCATAATGTTTTTGATAGAATAGTTTTACTATTTTGTTGTTATTGAAAATGGATTTTATTTCAGAATTATCAGTAAGATTTATTATTACGCTAGAATCATTTCTATTAGATTCAATTGGGATTTTCAAATTATCGGAAATGTATTGGCAAATAGTAACATTACATCTCCAACTCTTTATTAGAGTTAAAGTATCAACATTTATACCTGATAAATTAAATTCTGTTTGATATTTTAAATAATCAGTATATAGATTTTTTTTTGTTGAACCGTCACGACTAGTGTCAAAAGTATGCTGATAAAAATCACCAACATAAATTAATTTAGCTCTTGTTTTTGCTATTGAAAGAATAAAATTAAAATCATTACTTGCAAAATCTTGAATTTCATCAATGAAGATATTATCTATATATTTATTAATTCGTTCTACAATATCATCTATTACATTGAAATCAATTAATAATTTGGAAATTCTAGAAAAAAACAATCTATTTGATTTATCTATGTAATGATCTCTTGTACCCTTTTTTGTATATTGACTAAGTTGTTGATTATAATTAATTCCATTTGTTTTGAATATATCATGGCAAAAGGGTTTGTAACAAAACGTATATAAAAAAGAAAAATAAGTATATAGTTTAATATTAGTTGGAAAATAGCCGAATTTTCTAATTATTCTGTCTTTTAAATTTTCAAAATTGCTCGTTGTATATGTAACTACAATAGAATTGTTTTTTTCATTGAGTTCATCAATTATTAATTTTGTTTTACCAGATCCTGCAACTGCAAATACTACTTTCTTATCCATGCTATTGCATCTTTAATGTAAGTTGGAACAACTATATCAGATGCCTTTTTATCTAATAATTCGTAGGCAACTTCTGCCTTGTTATTAAGCATATAATCCAATATTTCAAGTTTTCGCTTTGGAGTTTTAAATAAATTATCGCATAGATTTTTATTTAAATTATATAGACAAATTTCAAAAGTGGAATTAGCGTTATTTAAATCTGAGAAAATGGAAATATTCTGAAATTTTGTAAATTCTGAATAGTTATCAACACAATTTTCTTGATATTTTCCATCATTATCTCTTATAACGGCAGTTTTTATATTAAGTTTTTTTGCTATTTCTAAATATCTTTTAAAACTTGTACCATCTACAGATAAAATAGTTATATCAGAGTTGTGTAGCTCATCTTTACAACAATTTTTATATAGCGCTTCCATCAATATAAATTCAGCGTCACCTTCCACAAGTATCACTTTTTTTGAAAGTACAAAATCAAGTAGATTTTTATCAGGTGCCTTTATAAAAAATTTGGCTGTTGATTCATCAATATCCTTTAGTAAAATTGGAGAAGTGCTATTACTATTTAAAAGTATAGATTTTCTTAAATCTAATCTAGCACTTATAGAGTTACTATGAGTAGAAATAAAAATTTGTTTGTTATCTGCGGAACTAATGAGTTCAATCATTTTTTTCATGTTTAAATGACTGAGATGATTTTCTGGTTCTTCAAGCAAAACTAATTCAATCGCATTACTTCCTCTATTTAACGCGAATTTTGTTTTTATAAAGCATTGAATTCCTTTTCCCTTATTTTCAATATTTATTTTGTTTTCAGATAAAGCTAAATCAGTTTCTAAATTAGATTTTGAATTATTTCGTATTAGAAATTCATATCCATCTAATTTTGAATTCATATCGACTAATGTGTTTTTTCTAAAGTCATCTTTATGTTTTCTGTAATTATTGTGATGCTTGTTTTTTTCTAATGGACTTGAAATACTACTGTAAATATCTTTAACATATTCTCTAATTGCATATTCGCTATTCATTTGCGAATTGTCAATTACTAAATGCTTTAAATATTTTTTATATGACGAATAAGCGTCACCAGAGAAAGTATTAAAATTAATTGAGTAGAATTCAAAAGGGAATATTGCTTCAGGGTCTTTTAGAATTTCCTTTATTTCTTTACCTAATTTATCATTTGGATAACATTCAAATTTAAGGCCATCACAAGTTTTAATATCGGAGTTGTTTTTACCATTTAAGTCAGGTTCAAATTGGTCGCTTAAATATAATTCAACAAATAGCTTAGGTAAATTTTCATACTTTCTATCTGAATTAAGAAAGTCAGAGATAATTGTTGCATTAAATAAATTTTCTAAGCCTTTTGTTTCGACTTTATGCCTGCTTCCACTTAAGGTTATATCTATTGCTTCTAATAAAGAGCTTTTACCTGATTCATTGTCACCAACTATTATATTCAATTTTGGATCAAAGTAAACTTCAAAATTATTAAACCTTTTAAAATTTAATAGTTTAATTTTTAAAATATTATTCATTTATTTAATTTGATTTAAAATTTAATTTAGAACAAATATTAGTATTTAATATTCATTGTTTTTATGGAAATCCGTAATCCATAAATTTTATATTGAAAACAAGTGTAGCAATAATAAAAAAACAAATAACAAGTATTTATACGGTTTTTTGCAAAATACATCTTTTGATTTTATATGATCAAAAGTTTTTTGTTTTTTCAAAATACCAAAGAAAGCTTTTTTTTACTACCCAAAACCCCCAGTCCACTTCAACCCAAAATCTGTCCACTTCGGCTATTTTCTGATTTCGTAAGAACCATTGTCGAGATACTTTTGACCCAAGAAATTAAACAATTAATTAAAAGTCAAAAACAATGGAAACAAATATCAAAAACAAAAAAAGCCTTGTAAATACAATTGTAGCAGGAGCTTTTATGATGATTTCAGCTTTGGGATTTTCACAAAAAAATCAAATTAAAGACAATGCAGATACCTCAATTCGTCCGTATCACATTAGTATTTCAGAAGATGCTATTACGGAACTTCGCAATCGTGTAAACGCTACAAGATGGCCAGAAAAAGAAACCGTTACCGATCAATCTCAAGGAGTGAAATTGGCACAAATTCAGAATCTGGTAAAATATTGGGGAACCGATTACGACTGGCATAAAACAGAAGCAAAACTAAACGCACTGCCACAATTTGTAACTACAATAGACGGATTAGATATTCAGTTCATTCACATTAAATCTAAACATAAAAACGCTTTACCTTTAATCATCACTCACGGATGGCCGGGATCTTTCTTTGAATTGCTAAAAGTTATTGGCCCGCTTACAGATCCTACCGCTTACGGAGGAAAAGCAGAAGACGCTTTTGATCTTGTAATTCCGTCAATGCCAGGTTATGGATTTTCAGAAAAACCAACAACAACAGGCTGGGGGCCAGAAAAAATCGGTACAGCCTGGGATGTTTTAATGAAACGTCTGGGATACAAACAATATGTTTCGCAAGGAGGCGATTGGGGTTCTGTAATTGCAGATGCAATGGGACGCCAAGCTCCGGAAGGATTGTTAGGAATTCACGTAAATATGCCAGCAACAGTTCCGGCAGATGTTGCGACAGCTTTAAAAAACGGAGAACCGGCACCAGCGGGATTATCAGTTAAAGAAAACGCAGCGTTTAATTCGCTAAACAAATTATACACAAAAGGCGGTGGTTATGCCGGAATGATGGTTACACGCCCTCAGACTTTAGGTTACGGACTTACAGATTCTCCAGTTGGTTTGGCTTCCTTTTTCTTGGATAAATTCAATGAATGGACCTACAGCGGCGGAAACGCAGAAAAATCACTTACCAAAGACGAAATGTTGGATGATATCTCTTTGTATTGGTTTACCAACACAGCAAATTCTTCTGCTGAATTGTATTGGGAAAACAACACCAACAATTTTAATGTGGTAGAACAAAGAACAAGAGAAATTAAAGTTCCGGTTGCGGTAACCGTATTTCCGGGAGAAATTTACCAAGCGCCAAAAAGCTGGGCAGAAAGAGCATACAAAAACCTCAGTTATTTTAATGAAGTAAGCAAAGGCGGGCATTTTGCTTCTTGGGAAGAACCACAAATTTTTACAATCGAACTTCGTGCAGCTTTTAAAGGACTGAGAAAATAAGTTTTGGTTTCACGCAGATTTAAAATGATTTAAGCAGATTATATATTTTACTTTTAAAACTTATCTGCTAAATCTGCCGAAATCTCTTTAAATCTGCGTGAAAAACAAATCATTTAATCAGTGCATTATCGAACTTCGTACAGCTTTTAAAGGATTGAGAAAATAAGTTTTGGTTTCACGCAGATTTAAAAAGATTAAGCAGATTATATAGATTTTACTTTTAAAACTTATCTGCTGAATCTGCCGAAATCTTTTTGAATCTGCGTGAAAACAAATCCGTTAATCTGTAGCAAAAAAACACACTTTAACTTCTGTCCAGTTCAACCTCTACTTTGTCCATTTGAGCTATTTTCTGATTGTAAAACGATGACTCTCAGAATACCTTTGACAAAGAAATTAACCAATCCAATAACTATAAAAACAAAAATTATGAAAACGATACAAAATTTTAAAAACAGTATTTTAACTAAATTCGCTTTAATTGCAGTTCTTTTATTAAGCGTGAACTTTAGCAGCGCACAATCAGAAAGTCCGCTTGGAACATTAAAACAAATCAACGCTGGTTTGCTAAACGTAGGTTATACAGAAGCAGGTCCGGCAAACGGAAGTCCGGTGATTTTACTTCACGGATGGCCTTACGACATTCACAGTTACAATGAAGTAGTGCCAATTTTAGTAGCAAAAGGTTACAGAGTAATTACGCCTTATTTAAGAGGTTTTGGAACAACTCGTTTCTTATCAGACAAAACTTTTAGAAACGGACAACAAGCAGCGATTGCAAGTGATATTATCGATTTGATGGATGCACTTAAAATCAAAAAAGCTACAATTGGTGGTTTTGACTGGGGCGCAAGAACAGCAGTGGTTATGGCAGCACTTTGGCCAGAACGTCTAAACGGATTGGTTTCTGTAAGCGGTTATCTAGTTGTAAATCTTGAAGGAAACCAAAAACCATTGTCTCCACTTGCAGAAAACGGATGGTGGTACCAATATTACTTTGCTACAGAGCGTGGAAAAGCTGGATATGCGCAAAATACATACGAGTTCAACAAATTAATCTGGAAACTGGCTTCTCCAAAATGGAATTTCGATAAAGCAACTTACGATCAAACTGCGCAATCTTTTGAAAATCCAGATCAAGTAGCGATTGTGATTCACAATTACAGATGGCGTTTGTCTCTTGAAAAAGGAGAAACTAAATACGATGCTTTGGAGAAAAAATTAGATGCAAGACCTTCAATTGCTGTTCCAACTATAACAATTGCAAGTGATTTTGACGGCGCTTTCGCGGATGGAAAAGCATATGCAAACAAATTTACAGGAAAATACGAACACAGAATTTTAAAAGACATCGGACATAACGTTCCGCAAGAAGATCCGAAAGCATTTGCGCAAGCGATAATTGATGTGACTAACTTGAAATAAATTCCAAATTCCAAATTCCAAATTCCAATTGCAATAGCAATATCAATATCAAAAATCAATATCAAAAATCAATATCAAAAATCAATATCAATTTCAATCACAATTTTCAAATAATCTAAAATCTAAAATCAACAATCTAAAATTAATTACAACAATCTAAAATTTTAAAAACATGGAAACAAAAATCTTATACACAGGAAAAACACACACAACAGGTGGACGCGAAGGAGCTTCAGTAAGTTCTGATGATAACTTAAATGTAAAACTAACTATGCCGGGATCTACAAGACCGGGAACAAATCCAGAACAATTGTTTGCAGCTGGGTGGTCTGCATGTTTTATTGGCGCAATGGGAATCGCTGCCGGAAAAATGAACATTAAATTGCCTGCTGAAACTGCCGTAGATGCAGAAGTTGATTTGGCGGTAACTAACGGAGAATATTCGCTTCAGGCGAGATTAAACGTGAGTCTTCCAGGTTTGGATGTAGAAACTGCAAAAGCAATTACTGCAGAAGCACACAATACTTGTCCGTATTCTAAAGCAACAAAAGGAAATATTAATGTTGAAATTAATATTATCTAAATTTTTACCGAAAGCCTCTTCGAAAGAGGAGGCTTTTCATTAAATTCAGAAATCATGAAACAGAATAAAAAAATACGCATTTTCATTGCACTGCTTTTTTTAGCCGTAATGAATACTTTCGGACAAAATAATGCCAATAAAAAAGACTTGAAAGGTTTTGCCCTTTTAGAATTATATACTTCAGAAGGCTGTTCGAGTTGTCCGCCGGCAGATGAATTGATGGGGAAAATTCAAAGTGAATACAAAAACGGTTCTGTATACGTTTTGGCGTACCATGTAGACTATTGGGACAAACAAGGTTGGAAAGATATATTCAGCAAACCCGAATTTACGCAAAGACAATACGATTATGCCACTTTTTTAGGAAAAGAACCCATTTATACCCCGCAGCTAATTATCAACGGTAAAATCGATTATATCGCGTCGCAGGAAACAAGTGTTCGAAACGGAATTAAAAATGCGCTTGCTAAACCTGCAGCTTTAGATTTGAGTCTGGATGCAAAACAAGTTGGAAATAAGCTTTCGCTAAATTACAATATCGACGGAAATTTTAAAAACAGCCGTCTGCTAATTGCCGTTGTTCAGAAAGCAGCAAAAAGCAATGTGAAAAGAGGAGAGAACGCGCACCGCATTTTATCACATTATCAAATCGTACACAATTTACTGACTATCGATTTAAAAAGCGCAAAAGGATCGAATACAATTTCGTTACCGAAGAATTTTAATTTGCAGGATTTTGAAGTTATTGGTTTTGTTCAAAATCAAAATAACGGAGTAATTCTTGGAGCCGAAAAAGCAATTTTACAATAATTTTTCAGTCAAAATAAAACACAAAAAAAAGTCTCAAAAATTGAGGCTGTTTTGTGTTTAAAACCGATTGGTATTTGAACTGAAAATCTTTCTGGTATTTTATTAAAAATAGAAGGAGGAAAGTGAAATTTTTCAATCCATTTCGAATTCCTATTTTTAAGTTTTAATGCCATGATTTTTACTTTTAATTTTACAAAGTCAATTGGGTAAAATTGAGAAAAATTTCTTGTTTTAGGCAGATTTTAGGGCGTGACAGTATGTCAGTTTTATGTTTGTTGTAATATTTAATTAATTAATAACCAGTAATTTTAAAAATAATATATAAAGTCTTTATTTAATATTGATATTTTTATTTCTAATGAAGTAATAATCTGCTTTTTAGAACTGAAATAGTGTTAAAATATGCTATCTTTGGCAAAGCAAGATTAAAAAATATACCACATTATGGAAAAATTTCAGCGCTTTCAGGTTTCTCAAAAAGTCATTTGGGGAAGCTCAATTTCACTCGCAATTCTTGCCTCAATTCCCAAATTATTTGATGCCAATTCTACACCTTTTGACATTATAATAAACTCGTCGATTACACTCCTTTTTTCGATTTTTATCTGGTATTATAATATCTATAGTTTACCAAAATTTTCATCACAGCGCACCGGTAGAAGTCTCTTTAACGGAAAGCTTCTTTTGAGTGTTATTTTGGGAATTGCTATAATGGTAATTCTCGTAATTGCACACCAGGAAGTTTTTGAAATCGCGCATATGGATGCGCCAATAATGTTCGAATTGCGTGGAATTTTAATCAATTTGATTGTCTATATGTTTCTGCATTTGCTTTTTCAAAATTACCAGACACAGCAAATGAGTGTAGAACTAGAGCGTACACATGCCGTAAACCTTGGCGCGCAGTACGAATTATTAAAGCAACAGGTAAATCCGCATTTTTTGTTTAATAGTTTGAATACGCTAAAATCAATGGTCGATATTAATGATCCGCAGAGTTCTGATTTTATCTTAAAACTATCTGATTTTTATCGTTTTACATTAGAAAGCAGAAAAATGGATTTAATTTCGCTTAAAGAAGAACTGCAGATTTTAGATTCGTATGTTTATCTGCTTAAAGCGCGTTTTGAAGATGGTTTTGTATTGATAAACGAAATTGATACCAAACAGTATGAGTCTGCAATTCCGCCGTTTACCCTGCAATTGTTGATCGAAAACTGCATTAAACACAATGTTGTTTCTTTAGACAAACCGTTGAAAATTAACCTTTATACCGAAAATGATTTCTTAGTAATTGAAAATAAAATCCAGCTTAAAAGAGGTGTATTATCAACCGGCGTTGGTTTGGATAATATCAATCAGCGATTTATGCATTTGATTCACAAAGAAATAGAAATTGAAAAAGACGAAACCATTTTTAAAGTAAAAATACCACTGATTTATGACTATCATAATAATTGAGGACGAAATAAAAACCGCTAAAGCATTGGGACAGCTTATTTTAAGTATAAGACCTGATGCTCAAATCTTATCGTATATCCAGAGTATAGACGGCGCTGTGAGTTATCTTTTAGAAAACGATCAGCCCGATCTTATATTTATGGATATTCAGCTTGCAGACGGCCAGAGCTTTGAAATTTTTAAAAATGTTGAGGTTCTTTCTCCCGTAATATTTTGTACCGCTTTTGACGATTATGCTATTGAAGCTTTTAAATCTAACGGAATTGATTATGTGCTAAAACCATTCTCAAGAGAAAGCATTTCAAACGCTATTAAGAAGGCTGGAGAACTAAAAAACTTCTTTCAAAGAAATAAAAAACCAATGCCGGATTTTGATTATTTATTGACCAGAACTGGCGAAAATAAAGGCAAGAGCAGTTTTTTAGTTTTTAAAAACAATAAATATCAAACGGTATTAACGGAAAATATTGCTTATTTTTTTATTAAAAATGAAACCCCAACTATTATGACTTTTGATAAGATTGAATATCAGATTACGCAGTCATTAGATGAGGTTCATAAGCTTTTGTCGCCTATTCAGTTCTTTAGAATTAACAGACAGCATTTAGTGAATTTTTCGGCTGTAAGAGAAGCCGAGCATTATTTTTCGCGTAAAATATTAGTTAAACTAACCGTTCCGACTGAAGAGAAATTATTAATCGGAAAAGAAAAAACAACAGCTTTTTTAAGCTGGTTAGAAAACCGATAAATACTTAACGCATCAAAGTTGCGGTAAAATAAAGTTTTGTTTTAGAGCCACAAATCAACTCCTGGAAACATAAAACAACTCAAAAAGAAAAGAGCTGATAATATAAAGCAGATAATTAAGATTATTTTTTTCATTTTAATTAAAGTTTAAAGTAAACAAATTGCCTAAGATAAAACCTTAGGCAATTTTGTTTTATTAAAGTATTAGTTTGCTGTTGTCGGGCTGTAAGTTGCAGTATATAATTTTCTAAACATTGCATAGGTAACGCTTACCATAATAAATGCAATAATGGCATCTATTGTCGCCGCAAAATTGAGCACGGCAAGTTTAGAAAAGAAAGCAAAAGTGATATCAAAAAATACACCTGCAAATACCCATTCTTTTAAGCGAAGCAATTTGTTCGGAATTAATAAAGTAATTACTCCGGCTAATTTAAATACGCCAAGAATGTAAATAAAATGTGCAGGATAACCCAATTGTTGTGTGATTGCCCAAACTAATGGATTTGTAGTCAATTCGAAAAAACCGCTCGCTCCGAACCATAAAGAAGTTAATACGATTCCTGTCCAATAAATAATTTTTGTTGTTCTAGTGTTCATGATTATATGATTTTAAGTTATTTAACGGTACAAATCTGCGTTTTAAGCGCTAAATAACAAATCAGAATAATGTTGAACCGGACAAATTGAATTTTGAACTGGACAGTTACTGCGTTGGATTTTTTTTAAACGCAAAGTTCGCAAAGCGATATCAATAATTGCTTTGCGAACTTTGCGGTTAAAAAATACTTTGAAATTAATTTATCGAATTAACTTCCCTGTTTCTAGAATCAATTCCTGCATCAGCTCAGCTGCACTGTGATGTTTTAGGTTGGCATTGTTTTGACCAGACCAAAAGCTTATCATATCCGTTCTTCCTTGCGCAAGAGCGGCTACTTTTAGCGGTGCAATTAATCTCGTCTGCAACGGAAAAGGCAGGACTTCAGTCTCAAAAGGTACAGCATCAGAAATTTTGTTGCTTACCATTCTGCCCATTCTTCCTGTAAGCGATTTAGAGATTGTAGTAGTGTTAGAAGCATCAGAAAAAATCATTTGCTTGTGTGTTGGTGTTGCTCCAGATTCGTTAGTAACCATAAATGCAGTTCCTATTTGTACGGCTTCGGCGCCTAAAATCATTGCTGCACCAATTCCTTTTGCATCGGTAATACCTCCGGCTGCAATAATCGGCGTTTTTGTTTTGGCTTTTATCTGTTGTATCAGTGTAAATAATCCTGTAAAAGAATCTTGTGCAGGTTTTAAAAACGACGCTCTGTGTCCGCCAGCTTCAAATCCAGAAGCAACAATAGCATCAACCTGAGCTTCTTCAAGTGCAAGTGCTTCATCTAAAGTTGTAGCTGCACCAACAGTTTTAATACCTAATCTTCGGCTTTCTGCTAAAATTTCTTTAGACGGAATTCCGAAAATAAAGCTGAAAACAGCGGGTTTAACTTCAAATAAAACTTCAACTTGTTTCTCAAATTTAGAAGGAATATCAGTAGAAAGTTCTGGTAACGGAATCCCTAATTCATCAAAATAAGGTTTAAAAAGCAGCTTGATTTTCTCTAGTTTTTCCGGAGAATAGTTTATCAGGCTTTTATCAACATCATTAACCCATAAATTAATATTATAAGGTTTAGAAGTGGCCAGTTTTATGGCTTTGTCTGTTTCCAGAATTTCTTCGGGAGTCAGCGTATAGGCGCCAAAACTACCCAATCCGCCGGCGTTGCTTACGGTTGCCAATAGTTCTGGAGTAGAAAATCCAACGCCCATCGGACCTTGTAAAATTGGATATTCTATGCCAAGTAATTGTGTTATTTTAGTTGAATTCCACATCACTTTATTGTTTTACGTTTGTTAGTAATTTATTCACTACAACCCATTTGCCATCAACAATAACGAGGCTTAACTGATCGTAATAATTATATTCAAAAATCGGAACCTGCACTTTTGCAATTGCCGTATTATTGATAATTTCTAAAGATATAATTTTCATTCTAAATTCATCACCAAGTTCATGCGGACTTTTACGATTTTTTACACCATCCAGATATTGATCTACGGTTTTAAAATAAGGTTGTCCGTTGATATCGCCGGCAACTATCGCCTGCGGATGAAAAACGGTTTTCAGGGTCGTCACGTCGCCATTATAAATTCCGTTGAAGTAATTCATAAGAACGGCGGTAATCAGGGCTGCATTTGTTGTGAAATTTTCCATGACGCTTTTTTTTATTTTAGATTGTTGATTTTAGATTTTAGATTGCAGAGATGTTGAGTTTTTATTAAATACGCTGATGGTTTTTAATCTCGCAAAGACGCGAAGTCGCAAAGTTTTTTAAGTATAAATATCGTTTAATTATACTTTAAGTATATTGTAAATAGACTATAGGTTTATTAATATGATAATAAAGAACTTTGCGACTTTGCGTCTTTGCGAGAGATTTTATAGATGAGCTTAACTCTTAAACTTATTAAATACTATGACCAGCAACGTGTCCACCATCTAAATTAATGATTTCTCCGGTTACAAAGTTACTTTCAGCAAGATATAAAGCCAATTGCGCTACATCGCTGGTTTCTCCAATACGTTTTAGCAAATGTAAACCTGCTAAACTATCGGCGTTATCAACTCCGGTTTTTGCTTGAAGCGGACTTCTGATAATACCAGGAGCAATTGCATTTACGCGAATGTTATTTTTTCCGAATTCAGTTGCCAATTGTCTTGTAAGTGCGTGAATACCACCTTTACTAGAAATTGGAGCAGTTGCAGGAAACCCGTCAATCGCGTGATCTACTAATACAGTTCCAATATTGATGATTGATCCTTCGCCTTGTTTAAGCATTTGTTTTATAGCGGCCTGACTTGTAAAAAAAGTTCCTTTTAGGTTGATGTTTAAAAACAGGTCTAAATCTTTTTCTTCTACATCTAAGAAAGATTTTGGTTCAAAAATTCCGGCATTGTTTACCAATACATCTGCACTTCCAAAACGTTCTACAGCAGTTTCTATTAATTTTTTTCCTGTTGAAATTAAACTGATATCGCCATGTACCATTGCTAATTGGTTATGGTGTCCCAATTCGTTATATGTATTTTCAAGGTTGCTTAAATTGGCAGAATTGATTACTACATTATACCCTTTTTCTAAAAATAACTCAGTTATTGATTTTCCTATTCCGGTAGAAGCACCGGTTACTATTATTGTTTTCATTTTTATATTTTTTATTTGATAGTTTTTTAGAGCTGTAACTTTGTCAAAGTTTCAAACTTTGACAAAGTTTAGTACTTCTAAAAGATGTTAATTATTTTTTTTGAGCGGTAATACCTTTTTCTCGTAAAACCGAAACTTGTTCGCCTGCAAATCCCCAATCGTCTAATTCAATTTCCTGAATTACAACATGAGTAAGATTTGGATCTTTGTTTAATACAGTAGTAATAAGTTCTGTAATTCCAGCAATAAGCTGTTGTTTTTGCTCTCTTGTAACGCCTTCACGGGTTACTTCTATTTTTACGTATGGCATGACTTTTTGAATTATAGATTATCAAAAAATAGATTATGAAAGTCTTGCTGTTAAATCAACATCAAGTTCAAATTCGTTGTAGATAAGTGTGTCTCCAAGATTTACAAAGAAATTTCCAGAACGGAATTTCATTTCATATTTGGTACGGTCAATAATGATTTTACCAGAAGCTTTTAATGTGTCTTCGGTTGTATTTACAGATAAAGTAAAACCAATTGGGTGAGTGATTGCTTTGATAGTTAGTTTACCTTCAACATAATAAATTGAATCTGCTTGTTTTGTTGCAGAAGTAATGTCTAAAAATGCAGTTTGAAATTTTTCTGTAGAAAAGAAATCATCAGAAGCTAAATGTCCGGCAAATTGTTGGTTTGTTGGAGCATCTGTAACGTCAAGGATTTTGATAGAAGTAGTATCAATAACTACTTTTCCGCCAGTAAGATCACCGTTTGTAAAAGTGAAGTTGCCTTCTTCGATATCAATTGTTCCATTGTGAGCACCAGTTACTTTTCTACCAGTCCAGTTTACGCTGCTTTGAGCATTTGCGATTTTAAAATTTTGAGTTTCCATAATATTGTATTTTTAAATTGTTATTAATTTATAGTACAAAGGAATGGCGATATGGGGGATTGGTTACGTGATGTAGATCACATTCGTAAAAAGGCTATTTTGAAGCGTTGTATAATCTACTTAAAGTTTCTCTGGAAACGCCCAGATATGCTGCGATTAAATGTTTGGGAACAATGTTATAAAGGGCAGGGTAGAGTTTAAGCAGTTCTTCGTATCTCGTTTTGGTGTCATTATTCATAAAAGAAAGCAGTCTTTTTTGAGACGCAACATAACCTCTATTGGTTCTCCATCTAAAAAAATGCTCGATCTGGTGTATTTCACTGCAGATTTTCTCGCGGTCAGCGTTCGATAACGATAGTATTTCTACATCAGAAACACAATCTACATTTATAGTTGCATTGGTTTTGTTGTAAAGTGCCGCATAATCAGACGCCCACCAGGTTGGCATAGCAAACTGAAGAATGTACATTTTTACTTCATCATTTACATAAAAAGCTTTCAGACATCCGGATAGGACAAAGTATTCTTTATCAACTTCCTGACCTTCAGAAATAATAGCCTGGCCTTTCTTAAAAGTTTCGGTTTTAAAATGCGAAAAGAAATAATCAAATTGTTCGTCTGTCAGCGTAGCAATTTTTGATACATGTTCTTTTAAGATTGTTTTGGCATCCATTATTGAAGTTTTAATACGATGTAAAAATAATACATTTTAGAGTTATGAATTATCAATTATGAAGTATTAAAAAATAAAACGATTACCAAAAGCCCATCAAAACCTGATGAGCTTTCTTTTAAATTTAAAGTTTTGTAGTAACACCAATCATGATTTTAAACGTATTACTTTCAAAATCATAAGCTGGCATTGACCATAGGGTTAAAGGAATTTTTGGAATTGTAAATCTAAAGTTCGGGCCAATTCCGTGAAATCGCCACGCCGTAATACCCAAAGTAAAGAGATCAGAATATTGATGAAACAAATTGATTTTATACAAATAATTGTCTTTTCCGCTTCCTAATTCTCCCAAAACAAGAAGCGAAGTACTGCCTTTTACTGTCCAAATACTGGCGCTGTATCTTGGGCTGTTTGTACCTTGTTCAATTCCGGCGCTTGCGCTCACGCTGAATGAAGATGATGGAGAATATTTAAGACCAACCAAAGCTTCGCTCCATTTTTGTTCAACAAGTCCAAAATAAGTAAAGGCAATTTTTTCTGTAATTTTTCTTGATCCGTTGTAATTAAAATTAGGTTCTAAATTGCCGTCTGCAGTATATCGAACGTAGGATTCTAATTGTGCTTGTGTAAAAAACGGAGTTATAAGCAGTAAAATAAGGTGTAATTTATGCTGCATCTTTGGTAAATAGATGATCCAGACTCCAGTTATAAAAAGGAATTGTTAACAATAAAAGACTGCCTGAACAGGTTGAGAATACAGCAAAATTAAGCGGCGCTTTTATTCCTAAAAATGCAGTCATTGCCAGCGCAAAAATCAAAGTCAATAAACAACTTGCAATTGCGGCTTGTCTGGTTTTAAATCCAATAATAAGCAAGATTCCAATTACAGCTTCGGCAATCGTGGCAATTGTTCCCATAACTTCTACAGCCGGTCTGTCCAGAAAAGGCATTAATGTACCTGTATAATTGATGAAGTTGTGCCAATTTCCCCATTCGATATTTCCTCCCAATGGACCAAGAAGACCCAATCTGTCTGAAACTGTAGAAAGAAATCCGATTCCTAAAGCCAGACGTAAAAGCAGTTGTGGTGTTTTAAATGAATTTTTCATGATATTTATTTTTAAAGTTTTACAGGGCAAAATTAATTGCATTCTGGACTATAATTATATTCCAGTTTTTATAAAATATACAGCCCAGTAAATTTTAAAAACAAAAAAACCGAAGTGGAGTAAACTTCGGTTTCATTAATTATATCAATATAAGACTTATTCTTTCCAAGGAGAATGCAAAATGCAGTCACAGAAATTCTTACGATGAAAATTCGGAATCATATAAGCACAAACATCAGCTTTAATGTTTCCAAAAGTAGTTTCTGTTTTGTGTTCAAAACCACTAAAAAAAGTTGGAATTATGTTTTTCTTGAAATCATTACGAGGAAAAGCATCCAGAATCTGAATTCGGTTTTCGTCGCTAAGATGTTCATAACCTTCACCCATAACATCCAAACCTACACCAGAATACATAAGCGCCACTTCTGGTTCCTTATGTTCTGCAATACCAATTGTAGTGTGCAGTGCAATCGTGTCCCAAACCAATTGAAGAGATTCTTTTGGCAATCCGTGGCTTTTTAAGAAATCGCGTGCGGCATTGGCGCCGTCCACTTCAAAACGAAGATCTGCACTGCTGTAATGTTTGGTTAAACCTAAGTCATGAAATACGGAAGCTACGTACAATAACTCTTCATCGTATTTTAGCTGTTTTCTTTTTCCGTTTAAAGAGGAGAAAAGAAATACACGAAGCGAGTGATTGTAAATAAATTCTGTTCCGTGTTCTAATAAAAGTTCTGTAGCCTGGTGTGCGATAGAACTGTCAGGAATAGTGATTCCTGCAACTGTTTTTAATTTATTTACTGACATATATTTGTTTTTTTCAAAGGTATTGTGATCAAACAATTCCTGAAATGCCAAATTCCGTCAAGCGCATGTTAAAAACTACAATTGTATTTGTAAAGTATTATATTCCAATGTTTAAGAAAAGTGCTCGATAATCAAGAGGCGAAACCTGAGCATTTTTTTTGAAGAAATGACTGAATTGATCCGGACTAGCAAAATTGAGCTGAAAAGCGATTTCTTTTATTGGGTTAGAAGTAAATTGTAAAGAGCGTTTTGCCTCAGCAATAATTTGTCCGTTTATTAATTCTTTTGCGCCACGGTCACTGCAGCGTTTTGATAAATCCGTCAGTTTTCGGGCAGAAATGCCTAAAAGACGTGCATAATCTGCGACTTCACGCGAGGTTTTATAGTTCTTGCTGATTAAACCCAAAAACTGCGCATAAAGCTGATTTTCAAAACTATCAAAACCTTTTGCCAGCGAATGGTTTACATTGGCAATTTTAATCATGATAATTTTAAGATACGCCGCCATTGCATCGAGTTGGTTGATATATTCTTCCTTTTTAAATTCATACAATAAAGATTTAAAAAGGGCGCTCAGCTCATCCTGATCTTCTTTATTAAGCGGAATAGTCTGGTTTGCAGAGGCATCATTAAACAAAACTGCTTTGCAATTATTGGCACTCGATGGCGTTCTTTCCCAGAAACAATCCCCAAAACTAAGCTCGTAGCCTGTAAATTTTGATTTCGGTTTAAAACGAACCAATTGTCCTTTTGCAATTAAAAACAGTGTATTCGCAGTAATTTCAAAAACTTCATCATCAATTGTGACTTCTCCAATTCCAGAATTAAGCAGCAATATTCTATTGTAAGTAAGCCTGTAAGCAGACGCCTGCTCATATTCTTTATATTCAAAAAAATGAATCGAGAATGAATTTTTTATCTCTTTTTCGGCAGCTAAATTAGATAAGGCAAGCATAATTAATAGTTGAAATTGTTTTACAAAGATAATTAGAAAACGTTCTCATAATCTTCTTAAAAGCTACAATTGCAGTATTTTGTTAATTTTTTAATGGTACATTCTAAAATTATAGAAACACATAATTTGCTTTATTAAAGCTTGTTAAATAGGAGTTTTTTTGAATTTATATTTTGATTTTAAAGAAAATTTTGATCGTGATTTTAAAATTAAAAGTTAAAATATTTTGCGTTTTAGACCGAACGGTCTTATCTTTGCAGAGTCAAAAAGAAAAAGATCATGAGCAAAGCAGAAAGAACACGACAATTTATTATAGAAACATCGGCACCTATTATTAGTAAAAAAGGAATGGCCGGAACTTCACTTAGTGATATCATGGAAGCTACAAAATTGGCTAAAGGAGGAATCTACGGCAATTTTGAAAACAAAGAAGAGATTTGCATGGAATCTTTTCTATATCTAAGAGCACAATTAAGAAATAAATTAGATACTGCAGTTTCTCAGGGAAAATCGGCTCAGGAAAAACTTTTTAATTTGCTGGCGATTTACGAAAAAGAGGAAAACATGGCAGACGGCTGTCCGATTTTAAATTTTGGAATTGAAGCAGACGACACCAATCCTATGATGAAAGAGCAGGTGAAAAGCGCTATTAATTCTGCTCACAACAGATTTTTTACCATTATAAATAATGGTATCAATAATAAAGAACTATCGCCGGAACTAGATGCAGAAAAATTTGGTATTAAGATTTTTGCGATGATTGAAGGTGCTATTTTATGTAGAAAAATGATGAGTGATAACAAACAAATGCTTGTTATTACAGAAAGTATTAAAGAAGAATTTAAAAAATATGTAATCTAACGTATTTTTTTTGCCTAATTTTAGACCGTACGGTCTATTTTAATAATAAACAAAAAGAAGAATTAAAAAAAATGAGAACTTTGCAAGAAAACCACAAAGGCTTTAGTACCATATTAGCCTTAGCATTGATTCCGTTATCGGGATTTGCAACAGATATTTATTTACCGTCACTGCCTGCAATGGCAAACGATCTGCATGTTTCGGCGGCAGCGGTGCAGCTTTCGCTGGTGTTATTTATGTTTAGCGTTGGTGTGAGCCAATTTTTTATCGGGAGTATTTTAGACAGTTTCGGACGTTATAAAATTAGTCTTGCGTCGCTTGCACTTTTTTCTTTAACCAGTTTTGTAATTGCGCTAGTGCCGAATATTTATGTGATTTACGCCATGCGAATTATTCAGGGAATTACGATTGCGCTTATTGTAGTCGGAAAACGTGCTTATTTTGTTGATCTTTTTTCGGGCGAAAAACTAAAAGGTTATATCAGTTTATTTTCTATTATCTGGGCAACTGCGCCTATTATGGCTCCGTTTTTAGGAGGTTATCTGCAAAGCAGTTTTGGCTGGAGATCTAACTTTTATTTTCTAGGCGGTTTATCATTGGCTTTCCTGATTTTAGAATTGATTTACAGCGGTGAATCTTTAAAACATTATCAGCCTTTTAAACTTAAATCAATCGTAGAAACCTATTCTGGAATGCTTAAAACAGCCGATTTTACATTGGGTCTTGTTATTATCGGGATTTGTTTTGGAATCGTAATTGTGTATAGTTTATCTAGTCCTTTTATTATAGAACGCGTTTTAGGACATTCTGCCATTACTACAGGATACAGTTCTTTGTTGTCTGGTTTTTCTTTAATGACGGGCGGAATTATCGCAAAATTATTAATCAAAAAACCTTTGGCTCAAAAAGTAGGAACGGCATTTGGAATCCAAATTATATTGGTTCTATTGATGATTTTTACGGCTTCCTGGACCAGTAACCTTTATACTTTGATCGGTTTTATTATCGGAATTCATATCGCCGGAGGCTTTATTTTTAATATTGTTTACGGTTATTGTCTAACTCGTTTTTCTAAAAATGCAGGTGTCGCAAGCGGACTTACAGGCGGTGTTATGTACATGATTAGTTCTGTTTTCAGCTACGGATTTGCTAATTTATTCGAGGTAAAAAGCCAGATGTTACTTGGCGCGGCAGATCTTTCTTTGCTTTTGATTGTTACAGTCGTTTTTATGATTTTCAACAATTATAGAGTAAAAAATTTAGCTTTAGAGGCTGTCAGAAAATAAGAATTATTTTTTGCCACTCCCGATAGCTATCGGGATGCACTAATTTCCACGAACTAAATTGATTTTTAAAGAAAAAATTAGTGGAATTAGTGCAATTCGTGGCAAACTAATATTAATTCTTTTTTTGTTCCAGATTCATTACAATAATCGCAGATAAAATTAGAATAACTCCTGTCCATTGCAGGAAATTAACGGGTTCTTTCAGCCAGATGTACGCCATTAATATCGTAACCGGAATTTCGATTGCAGCAATAATAGCGCCGAGTCCAATGCCGGTAAGAGGCATTCCGCGGGTAAAAAGCAAGGGGGGAAGTATCGTTCCGAATAAAGAAATTAAAATTCCCCAGCGCAGCAAAATTGAATACGAAAATCCTTCTCGCAGCGAAGCATTAAAAATTAGAGCAATCACAATCAAACCACCCAAAATCATATAAAGACTTCTTTTTTGCGGTGGCAGATTTATCTCAATATTATTAGAAGAATACATCGTTGCGGTATACGAAATCGCGGCTAAAATTCCCCATCCAAAACCTTCCCAATTTATAGTTATCGTTTCTTTTAGCAGATTGGTTGCCAGAATTGTTCCCACCAAAATGATTAAAACAGATAAAATTTTACGCATTTCCGGCATTTTTTTATGCACGATCATTTCTACAAGTACACCAATCCAAACCGTTTGCATTAACAATACAATGGCAACGCTTACCGGAATAAATTTAACCGACATATAATAAAAAACGCTGGTTAAGCCCATTGATGTTCCGGCAAGCATTAATCTTAAATTGCTTTTTATTCCTGATGGTTTTGTTTCCTGAACTGGATTTCTTTTTCGGAATAAATTCAAAATTAAAAGGCCTAAAAAACCTAAGCCAAATTGTGATAGTGTTACTTCTGCTGTTGTAAATCCTTCCTGATAAGCCATTTTTACGAAAGTAGCAAGCATGCCAAAACTAGAAGCCCCCAGTGCAATAAAGAGACTTCCTTTGAGTACGTTATTTTTCATTGAATTGTTATTGTTTAATGAAGTTTATTATGATTATTTAAAATGATTTTGTCAAAAGTACCGTGGTTTTGGATTAAATTTGTATACCAATTTTCATTAAAACTACAGCCCAGATGTTACCTTATAAATCTTTAATTCAAATTGATCGAAATGCATCTGTAACCATTTATATTCAGGTTTGTAATAATTTTATTTCCCTGATTACCAATGGTACATTACAGCCTTCTGATATGCTGCCAAGTTCCCGTGTTTTAGCAGAACTAATTGGCATTAACAGAAATACCGTAAAATTGGCTTATGAAGAATTAATCAGTCAGGGCTGGGCAGAATCTGTAGAACGTAAAGGAATTTTTGTATTGTCTAAACTTCCTGTTATTTCAAAAAATAAAGTTCTGCAAACCACTAAAAGTAGTAATGAAGAACAGTCTTTTATCTGGACCAATAAATTTGAAAATGCAATTCCGAATAGAAATCTTCAAAAAACGGTTTTGGCAATAGACGACGGTTTTCCGGATGTGCGTCTGGCTCCGGTCGATCAGTTAATGCGCGAATACAGAAGTCTTTCCAGAAAATTCTACGGAAAGAACTTCCTGAAATACGGCAGTTCAAAAGGATCGGAACACCTTCGTATTTCGCTTTCCAATTATCTTTCTAATACGAGAGGATTAACCGTTTCTTCGGATAATATACTGATTACAAAAGGAAGCCAAATGGGAATTTACCTGGCTTCGCAATTGCTTTTAAATTCGGGTGATACGGTTGTGGTGGGAATCTCAAATTACGCTTTCGCGGATGAAACTTTCAAATATTCCGACGCAAAACTCCTGCGAATTCCTGTAGATTCCAACGGTTTGGATATTGATTATCTGGAAAATATTTTACTTCAACAAAAAATAAAAGCGGTTTATGTAATTCCGCACCATCATTTCCCCACTACGGTAACTTTGAGTATGGAGCGAAGATTAAAACTTTTAAATCTTGCCAAAGAATACCGTTTTGCCATTATTGAAGACGACTATGATTTTGATTTTCACTATGATAATAAGCCATATCTTCCTTTAGCAAGTATAGATCATAATCATAACGTAATATATATAGGTTCGATTTCGAAGACTTTTGCGCCCGCCTTGCGAATTGGTTTTATGACTGGGCCATTGGCTTTTATAAATGCGGCAGCTTCTTTAAGAGAACTGATTGATAAACAAGGCGACACTTTGTTAGAAGATGCATTTGCAGTTATGTATAATAATGGTGAAATGGAAAGGCATTTTCGTAAATCATTAAAAATATACAAACAACGCAGGAATCTTTTTTGCGAGCTATTAGAATCTGATTTTAAAGATACAATCACTTTTACAATGCCAGAAGGCGGACTTGCCGTTTGGTCTGCCTTTAATGGAAAAATAGACTTGTCTAAAATGTCCGAAGAAGCTTCAAAAAAAGGACTTTATATTGATAATGGGAATTTCTACAAGAATGAATCTTTGGCTCCAAATGCTATGAGATTAGGTTTTGCGTCGCTAGACGAAAAAGAACTGATTCAGGCACTTGCTATTTTAAAACAAGTAATCTCCTAAATTACTGGGCTATCTCTTATTTTATAATTGGTATATTTTACATCCCAATCACTGCCTTAATTTTGCTTAAAAATAAATCGGTTTTTATTTTGCGTGCGCAATTTTTGAACACAGATTAGGCAGATTTCTATCGATGAACGCTGCTTTTTTCAATGCAAATTCAATCGTGTAAATCAGTGTTTCCGCAGATGAATCTGTGTCATGCCTTATTAAAATCGATATTTTAAAAATGCAGTTATGAAAATAGAAGAAGTAACACATTCAGCAATAGCATTATCTATAAATAAAAAGATTCTTCAGAAGGTTATTTTCACGCAGAACAGCCTTCATGAAAGCTTTAATGATGTTCTAAAACCTTACGATTTGTCTTCGGAACAATTTAATGTTTTAGAAATTTTAAATGATCTAAAAGGTAAACCGGCAAATATGTGCATGATTCAGGAAAAAATGACGGCAAAGACAAGTAATACAACTCGTTTGGTTGATAAATTACTTCTGAAAAGATTGGTAACGAGAGAAGTCTGCAGCGAAAACCGAAGAAAAATAGAAGTGTTTATTACAGAAAAAGGAATAAAACTTATTGAAGAAATACAACCAAAACTTCATACCATAGAAGAAAAGTTTGTCAACAATATGACGTTAAACGAACTTGAAACTTTGAATGTTCTTTTAATGAAATACATTAATTAAGAACTTTTTCGCTTTAAATTTTAATAGAAACAATAATTATATAAAAAATGAAAACACGAATTCATATTGACAAATCAGAACCAGCAGGATACAACGCAATTCTTGGCCTAGAAAAATTTATAGAAAGCACACCGCTGACCAAAACGCATAAAGACCTGATTAAAATAAGAGCGTCACAAATAAACGGCTGTGCATTTTGCATTGATATGCATACAAAAGAAGCCAGAAAAGCGGGCGAAACAGAACAACGTATTTATGCACTAAACGCTTGGCGTGACACTCCGTTTTTTACAGAAGAAGAAAGAGCAATTTTGGCGCTTACAGAAGAAGTTACATTAATAAGTAATCATGTAAAAGACGAAACATACGAACAAGCGGCAAAACTCTTAGACGAAAAATATCTGGCGCAGGTAATCTTAGCGATCATAACAATTAATGCCTGGAACAGAATTGGAATTTCAACGAATCTTATTCCAGCTTAAATTTATAAAGCTCTCAATTTTGAGAGCTTTTTTTTGATTTTGAAATTACCTTTGTTTGCGCCTACAATTGTCAGCTAGCGCGAGCGTCCCGCTCGTGCCCGTAAAGTTTGTCTTTTCCTAAAATAGGTTTGCAAATTACTTTGAGTGCACGAGCGGAACGCTCGCGTCAGCGTGTGCCGTTTGCGCCTACAATTGTCAGCTAGCGCGAGTGTCCCGCTCGTGCCCGTAAAGATTGTCTCTTCCTAAAATAAGTTTACAAATTACTTTGCGTGCACGAGCGGGACGCTCGCGCTAGCCGTTGAAATTAGTGTAATTCGTGGCAAACTATATAGCATCCTAAAATAACTTTACAAATTACTTTACGGGCACGAGCGGGACACTCGCGCTAGCATCTTGGATGTTCGTACTAATATGTGCCGTTTGCGCACACAATCTATACTTGCCAGATTTAGAAATGTGAATTAAAAAAAATATTTAATTGATTAGGAATTATGAAAATTAACGTTATTTTATATATTTGTAATCAGTCTAAATAAGAATAAACCAGTATAATTCATATGAAAACAATCATTAAAACACTTAAAAACAATAGTTTAAGAAAGGTGTTTCTAACGTGTCTGACAATCTTTTTTTGCTCAGGAACCGCTTTTTCTCAGTCAAATCTAGGTACAATTTCGGGTAAAGTAATTTTAAAAGACGGAAATTCTGTACAAGGTGTAAAAATAAAAATTGCAGAATTAAATAAAACGACAACAACAGATTCTGACGGAAGTTATGAATTAAAAAATGTTCCTTTTGGAACGTATGTTGTTGATGCTGTTTTGAACGGTTACGATTCTTCGCCAGCTTCTGTAGTAATTGATCAAAACAATCTAACACCAAATTTGGATTTTGAAATTACTTATACTTCACAAAAATTAGAAGAAGTTATTGTTAGTTCTGGAGGAAACCGATTTGCTAGAAAAGAAAGCGAAGAAGTTTCTAAAATGAAACTGCAAAATATGGAAAATCCTCAGGTTTATACTATTGTAAGTAAGGAACTTATGAAAGAACAAGTTATAACAGATTATAACAGTGCTTTTAAAAACGTTCCGGGTGCAGGTATCGCAGAGGTAAGAAACCAAGGAAGAACGACTAATATTTCGAGAGGTTTTGCAACGCCTCAATTGGTAAGAAACGGGGTTGGAAGTTTTACTTACAATTCAATTGATCCGGCCAACTTAGAGCGTATTGAGGTTATTAAAGGGCCATCGGCAACTTTATTTGGAAGTACTATTTCTTCTTTTGGAGGTTTATTTAATAGAGTTACCAAAAAACCTTTTGATTATTTTAAAGGTGAGGTTTCGTACTCTGCCGGCGATTGGGATTTAAATCGCTTTACAGCAGATATTAATACGCCTATTAATGAAGAAAAAACGGCTCTTTTTAGAATTAATACTTCTTTGCACAGCGAAAGAAGTTTTCAGGATGCCGGATTTAACAAAAGCTTTTTTATAGCGCCAAGTTTTTCTTATGCTGTAAACGAAAGATTGACTTTACTTATTGATGCTGAGTTTAGTGCATCAAAAGGAACATCACCAACAAGATTGGCACCTTGGGCAGGCGGTACAGCGCATAGTATTACAGAATTAGGAATTCCATACAATCTTTCTTTTGCTAATAATACTATCAATTATACAGGACAGCAATACAATATTTTTGCACAGTTAAAGTATAAAATATCAGATGCATGGACTTCTCAGACTATCGTTTCGCGTACAAGATCATCTTCAGAAGGATATACTGTGGCTATGACAGTTTTGAGCAATGAAACTTTGAGACAATCGGTTACTAATCAGGATTATCCTTATTATGGAACAGATATTCAACAAAACTTTAATGGAGATTTTAAAATAGGAAAATTACGTAATAGAGTAGTTGCAGGTTTAGATTATTACAGTCTTCGTGCAACGCGTAATGATGCTACGATAAATATGCCGGCAATTAACTTTAAAAAACCGGGAGACGCTTACAATAACTTTACTAAAGAAAGAATCGAACCATTGTTCGCGACAGCAAAATACACCAATTTTGTATCTAATAACGAAAGAACATTTAGTGCGTATGTTTCTGATGTATTGAATGTTACAGATAAATTGATTGTTATGACGGGTGTAAGGGTAGATCGATATATTAATAAAGGAGTATATTACCCAAGTCGTGATTCTATTGCTGGAAACTATAATCAGACTGCTTTTTCTCCTAGATTTGGAGCGGTTTATCAGATTATCAAACAAAAAGTTTCTGTTTTTGGAAATTACATGAATGGTTTTAATAATGTTGGAGGTTCTGATTTTAACGGAAATACTTTTAAACCAAATCAGGCAAATCAATTAGAAGGAGGATTTAAATTTGACTTTAATAAAATCAGTGCTACTTTAAGTTATTACGATATCAAAGTAACGAATGTAACGCGTGACGATCCGGATCACGTTAATTTTCAGCTTCAGGACGGAACGCAGTTGAGTAAAGGATTTGAAGCGGAACTTATTGCAAACCCAATTCGTGGTTTAAATATCGTGGCAGGTTATACGTATAATGATAGTAAATATACCAAAGCAAATGCAACTATTAACGGATTGCGCCCAACAACGGCGGGATCTCCAAGAACGGCAAATCTTTGGGCGAGTTATCGTTTGGTTGAAGGTTCGTTATCAGGATTAGGAGTTGGTTTTGGAGGTATTTACGGAAGTGAATATTACCAAACTAATACGACTACTTTTAAATTTAGTATTCCTTCTTATACTGTCTTGGATGCTTCGTTATTTTATGACAGACCAAAATTTAGGTTAGGTTTAAAAGTTGATAATCTTACCAACGAACAATATTGGTCTTATCGTTTAGCAGCACAAAATCCAACAAGAGTTACAGGTAATATTACATTGAAATTCTAATATTTTAAGCTAGTCATTTCAAGCCATATTATTTACATTTGGACTTTCTAATAAATTATGACCAAAGGATTTAAAAAAGCAATACGTCAAATACATTTGTGGCTCGGTTTAGCATCGGGCCTCATTGTTTTTATAATAAGTATCACGGGATTTCTTTATGTTTTTGAAGAAGAAATTCGTGATTTTACAGAACAGGAATACCTGCATGTTCCGGTACAACAAAAAACTTTTATAGGACTTAAAACTATAATTGAGAATTACGAACATCTGGAACCAAAGCAGAAAATAACGGCAATAAAAATTACGACGAATGAACCCAATGCAACGGTTCAGCTTTCTACAAAAAAGAAAAAGACCTATTATTTTAATCCGTATGATGCAAGTCTGGTCAATCAAAAAGGTTCAGATTGGCTCAATACGGTTTTGGAAATTCATAGAACTTTGTTATTAGGAGACGTTGGAGAATTTATTCAAGGCTGGTCTGTAGTGATTTTTTTAATAATGCTTATTACAGGACTTATATTATGGTTTCCGAATCAGAAGCGTTTATTAAAACAATCGTTGAAAATAAAATGGAGCGGTTCTTTTAAAAGGGTAAATTACGATCTGCATCAGGTTTTAGGGTTTTATGCTTCGATATTTTTACTTCTTATTGCTTTTTCCGGAACTTATTTCAAATTTGATACAGTCAAAAAAACAGTAAGTCTGGTTACAGCAAGTAAACTTAGTAAAGGCGAGGAAGTAAAAAGCGCAGCACACGTCGATTCGACTACAATTCCGGTACGTTACAATAACATTTATCAAGATGTAAATTCAAAATATCCGGGAGCGACTTCGCTTTCTTTTTCTATTAGAAAAACAGGAGAACTTAGGGTAAGAATGGTTTATCCTAATAATTGGGCAAGTGCAAGAAATCAGAATACGATTTTTTATGATGGAAAAACAGGACAATTATTGAGAACCAAATTGTACAAAGATAATAATGCTGCAGACGTTTACGAAGCGAGCAATCATGATTTACACACCGGAACTTTCTTTGGTCTTGCCGGAAAAATAATTTGGAGTTTTGTAAGCTTAATTGGTGCATCTCTGCCTATAACCGGATTTATTATTTGGTGGAAGAAAGGCAAAAAATCAAGTAAACCAAAAAAAGTAAAAGCTTAGAAATACTATTTCTTTTTAAGAAAATAATTTAAAATAAAAATGCTTTTGAAATTGGCTGATACAGCGGTTTCAAAAGCATTTTAGTTTTATTGAAATAAGAATTAGTTAAGTTCTGTGATAAATTCTTGTTCTGGTGTTCTTACTTTTTTCAAGTTTACCAACCAGTCATTAGAAGCATCTCTGTAACCTAAAGGTAATACTAAAACACTTTTAAGACCAAGTTCATTCAAACCTAATAATTTATCTACTTCAGCAGGAATAAAACCTTCCATAGGAGTTGCATCTACTTGTTGTTCTGCAGCAGCGGCAATTGCCATTGCAAAAGAAATATAAGCTTGTTTTGCCGCATGGTTTGCATGCCATTCCTGACCAAGATCTTTGTACATTCCCCAAAGTCTTTCTTTATATTCATCCATCGCACTAGAAGGAATTCCTCTTTCTTCCGTTGTTCTTTCAAAAACAGAAGAAATTTTTTCGATTGAATATCCATCCCAAGCAGCAAAAACCAATACGTGAGAAGCATCAACGATCTGGCTTTGTTCAAAACCAACTGTTTTTATCTTTTCCTTTAATTCTTTATTTGTAATTACGAATATTTTATAAGGCTGTAAACCAGATGAAGACGGTGCTAATCTAGCTGCTTCAAGGATATAATCGATTTTTTCCTGCGGTACCACTTCGCCATTCATTTTTTTGGCAGCGTAACGCCATTTTAGTGCTTCTATTAATTTCATATTGTTTTAATACTTTAAAAATTTTGTTCAAAAGTAAGTACTAAAAGTGTATTTTTGTCATTAGATGACAAAAAGTAACTGTGACATTAAGGTAACCTAAGATATACTATGATAAAAGAACCAAAACAAGATCATAAATCTTGTGCAAAATCAATAATGGCAGTGCATGATGCTATGTATGTGTTGAATGGAAAATGGAAAATTTCGATTATTGCTTCTTTGTGTTTTAACACTTTAAGATTTACCGATTTATTAAAAGAAGTAGAAGGAATTTCTGGAAAAGTCCTGAGCCGGGAATTAAAAAATCTTGAAGATAATCAATTGCTTACACGAACTGTTTTAAATACGCAGCCCATTACGGTAGAGTATAAGCTGACAGAATATGGACATACTTTGAAGGAAGTAATAGATTCTTTGGCAAAATGGGGAGCAAATCACAGAAAAGTGATTACTGGTAAATAAGTTTGATTTTTTAAGTTTAAAATTGAATCAGTTTGCGTGTGTACGAGCGGGACGCTCACGCCAGCGTTAGAAAGCATTAAAACTAAAAAAAGAAAATGAGTTTAAAACAGTCAAATAAAAATAGAATAGATTTTCAAAACATTCAGTTTGGTGATCTGGATTACGGTGGCTCACGTCAAGTATTATTTAATGGCAATCTATTCTCAGGATATGTTGTTTATGATAGACATAAAAATGGGAATGTAGAAATTGAGATTGAATATAAAAACGGAAGTCGTGCAGGTTGGGAAAACCGATATAATATAAATGGTCAGCTTGTCAATTCTTGCTTAACAGTTGGACAAACAATTCTGGAGGTATATAAATACGATGATAATGGGAATTTAATAGAGCATAGGAAAATTGTAGAAGATGTGTATTATCAGGAAATGGTAACAAGATTTCAATTGGATTAATGCTGGCTGTGGCTTTTGCAAAAGTGATGAAGATAAGTTCTTACATAATTTATTTTCATAAGATTGTTCTTCTCAATTTATTATTATATTTGGTTTAATAATTTGATATAAATGAAAAGACCAAAACTTGTCTATCTGCTTTTGTTTATTAGTTTTATTGTACTACTTTTTGTTGCTGTTGATGTAAGCAATGACATTCCGACTGCGCCTAAAAAAGCCGAACCAATAATACCCGAGCCTGGTATTGTTTTAACTTTTGATGATGATTATGTAGATACTTGGTACAATGCAGAAAAAGAACTTCGTCAATACAATTGGAAAGCGACTTTTTTTATCTGTAAGTACAAAGACTTTACAAAAGAGCAGAAAGATAAATTGCATTATCTGCAGGATATGGGACATGATATAGCCGGACATGGTTACAATCATGAAAACGCGGTAAAATATGCTGTAAAATATAGAATTGATAATTATATAAAGAATGAGATTTTGCCGCTTAAAGAAGAAATGGCAAAAGATGGATTTAAGCTCACTTCTTTTGCTTATCCTGACGGCGCAAGAACTGCAGCGCTTGATAAAAGGTTACTGAAGTATTTTGATATTATTAGAGGTACAACTTATGGAGAATTAATTCCTAGAAAGCAATATTGTTATTATGAAGGCAATCGCGTTATTTACGGCCTTGGTATTGACGATGACTACGAACAGTTTAACCTCGAATATTATAAAAGTCTGTTGGTTTACGCAAAAAAACATAATAAAATTGTCATTTTTTACGGTCACAAAACGGTAAACGATGCCGATGAAAGACTAGAAACTCCGATTGGATTATTGAAACAACTCTGCGCGTTTGCTGTAGAAAACAAACTTAAGTTTTATTCTGTTGATGATTTGAAGAATTTTAAATAATGCTTCTAAATTGATATAAATGAAAAAGGCATACAATTAAGTATGCCTTTTTAGCTTGGTCTAGATAATTGTAATTAACGAATTGCAAACCTTAATTTTAGTCCGTAAGAAACTAGTCTTACCTTATCAGTTGTATATGGAGAATCTAATACACTGTTGTAATTGAATTTTACAGGAAGTTCAGGATTGTATTGCACTACGTTTTTACTTCCGTCTTTATCATAGATATTATTCAATCCGTAGTCTAAATAAACTCCGATGTAAATGGCATTTTTAGTTCCAATTTGTTGTTTTACACCAGTTTCAACAGTAGCCGAATAAGAAACTTTTGTATCCAAATCTTGTTTACCAACTGTTACATTGTCTGTACTGGCAAAACCGGCAAATGCAGGAGAAAATAATTCGACATTGTATTGAGGAAAATAACCGCTTGTAGTAAGATTTTGCATTTTGGTTTCGAAATTACCGCTTACTGCAAATCCTATTTTAACGCCTCCTGCAAGATATAATTTTGTTGTACCCGGAGTTTCAAATTGAATCCCGATCGGAACATTTACATATCCTAATTTTTGCTCTTCTCTTAAATTTGTTGCTCTGTATCTAAACTGAAAATTTTCATCTTCGGCATCGGTTGTCATGTATGCTCCTGAGAATTGCTGGTATTTTAAATCAGAATTGTAAGTTTGGTATTCTACGCCAATTCCTAAACTTAAACCTTCGTTTAAATAATAAGAATATCTTAGACCGGCGTTAAATCCATTTCCGTTTACAACTTCTGCTGAACCGCCAGCTTTTATATAAGAAAATGGACCACCTACTGAAACTGAAAGCTCATAATTTTTATCCTGCGCGTACGTGCTCAAACATGATCCTAAAAGTATAGTAATCAATGTTATTGATGCTATATAGTTTATTGTATATTTTTTCATCTTAAATTATTTTATGCCAGTGCTGTACTAATAACAGCACTGGCAGATTTTATTTATTTTACAATTACTTTTAGTGATTTTTTGATATTGGCACTTTCAATAACAACTAAATACATGTTTCCATCTGATGTTTCTGGTAATTGTATTTCGGTTTTTACCGTTGATGATTGTACTGTTTTTATCAATTGACCTGAAACAGAATACAGACTTATCTGCATGTTTTTTAATTCTTCTTCAGGGAAATCAGCTTCTACAGTAACAACTTTTCCTGTCTCAATTGGGTTTGGATATAGTTTAGCCTGCAAAGTATTGTTTTGAACTGTGATTTTTGAAGCACAAGTCTGAAGTACTTTTCCATCTGTAGTTGTCAATACTACTTTGTAATCTGCAGTTGGATCTAATGCATCTCCAACGCCATTTCCAGCAGAATAATATTGACCTGTTCCTATTAATTGACCATTTTTAAACCATTGATAAGAAGCAAAACTATAACCGCCATTTGTCTGTGGATTATTGTTTACAAGCAATACATTGTTGAATTTTTGATGAACAATGTCATAGAATCCAAATGGTTTTTCTACCGTAATGTTGTACGTGTTTACAACCGATCCATCTTCTGAAGTTACTGTAACAATTTGTTTGTAAATTCCAGGTTTAGGAGAATTAATTGTAAAATTAGTAGAAGGAGTAATAGTCGCATTCATATCATTTACAATAGTAACATTTAGATTAGGTTCTCCGCATGCCATTACATAAGTAATATCTTTTGGAGGATTTAGATAAACCATAGTTCCTAGAGTAATTTTAGGAATCACAGCATTGTTGTTTTTGATTATCAATACTTGTGAAACATCTGCAGCAGGAAGATAGTTGCTATCTCCATCTTGATGAGCTGTAATTAAAACTTGTCCAGCTCTTAAAAGATTTACCACACCAGTATTAGAAACAGTCGCAGCAGGCAGGGCAGAAGTATAGGTGTAAGAATAACGTACTGCTAAAGCTGAATTTGATGTTGCGTCTAAATTAAAAGTGTTTGTACCTCCAATAGTTTTTACCGGAATAGCACCGAAAGTAATTACTTGTGGAGCTTTGTTGATGGTAAGTGTTGCTGTTAATACAATTGGTGAACAGTTTGGCATACTTGCAGCTGGTGATACTGTTGCTGTAATGGTATAAACTCCTGCATTGGTTGCACCATTTAAAGTGCTTGATGCTGGTGTTATAGCATATGCAACACTTGCGCCAACAGGAAGGTTTTGAACCTGAATGGTACGAAGACTTCCGTTATAAGTATATGCAGCATTAGTAAAAGTTACGGCTGCTAAAGGTGTAGCGATTACTTTAAGTGTTTGATTTTGAGTAGAAATATTTCCATGCCCATCATCATAACTCCAAGTAATTACATACGTTCCTTCTGAAGTATAATTTAAAGGAGAAGTTGTTGTACCTGTAATAGTTCCAGCACAATTATCTGTTGCAGTTGGAATAGCAATTTCTGCTGCTAAAATTGAACAGTAATTAGTGATATCTGGCAGGTTGGTTACATTAGGTACTGGTTTTGTTACATCAGGAATAGTGATGATACTGAAAGATTTAGTCAGTGTACATGCGTTAGCATCTGTAATTAATACCGTGTAATTTCCTGCTGCTAATCCAGTAGCTGTTGCAGCCGTTCCTCCAGATGGAGACCAAGCATAAGTGTAGGCACCAGTTCCACCAGATACAACTACAGTAGCCGATCCGTTAGTTTGTCCAATACAAACCACATCAATTTGTGATGTTGTTGCAGTAAGAGCTGCTGGTTGTGTAATTGTAAAAGTTTGTGTAGCTGTACATAAGTTAGCATCTGTTACTGTTACGGTATAAGTTCCAGCAGTTAATCCTGTTGCAGTTGCAGTAGTTCCACCAGATGGTGACCAAGAATAAGTGTAAGCACCAGTTCCTCCAGTTACATTTACAGTTGCAGATCCGTTTGAACCTGAATTACAAGATACATTAGTTTGAGTACCTGCCGTCGCAATTAATGCAGTTGGCTGTGTGATAGTAAAACTTTGTGTTGCTGTACATCCATTCGCATCAGTTACTGTTGCTGTGTAAGTTCCAGCGGTAAGTCCAGTTGCAGTTGCAGCCGTTCCTCCAGATGGAGCCCAAGAATACGTATAAGCAGCAGTTCCTCCTGTTACATTTACAGTTGCAGAACCGTTTGATCCTGAATTACAAGATACATTTGTTTTTGGACCTGCAGTTGCAATTAATGCAGCTGGCTGTGTAATAGTAAAAGTTTGTGTTGCTGTACATGCGTTAGCATCTGTTACCGTTACGGTATAAGTTCCTGCTGTAAGTCCAGTTGCAGTTGCAGCAGTTCCTCCAGATGGAGCCCAAGAATACGTATAAGCTGTAGTTCCTCCAGTAACATTTACTGTAGCAGAACCTGTAGCACCACCATTACAAAGTACATTGGTTTGTGCACCTGCCGTTGCTGTTAATGCAGCTGGTTGTGTAATTGTAAAACTTTGTGTTGCAGTACATAAATTAGCATCTGTTATCGTTACGGTGTAAGTCCCGGCTGCTAATCCTGTTGCAGTTGCAGCAGTTCCTCCAGAAGGAGCCCAAGCATAAGTATAAGCACCAGTTCCTCCAGTTACATTTACAGTTGCAGAACCATTTGTACCTGAGTTACAAGAAACGTTTGTTTGTGAAGCTGTTGCAACAATTGCAGCCGGTTCTGTAATAGTAAAGCTTTGTGTTGCTGTACATAAATTAGCATCTGTTACAGTTACTGTGTAAGTTCCAGCTGTAAGCCCTGTTGCAGTTGTAGCCGTTCCTCCAGAAGGAGTCCAAGAATAAGTATATGCTCCAGTTCCTCCAGTTGCATTTACTGTAGCAGAACCAGTTGCCGCAGAATTACATACAATATTGGTTTGTGATGCTGCTGATGCTGTTAAAGCTGTAGGCTCTGTTATAGTAAAATTTTTCACTGTAGAACACCCATTAGCAGATGTTATTATTACTGAATAATTTCCAGCAGTAAGACCTGTTGCAGTAGCAGCAGTTCCTCCAGAAGGTGACCATACATAAGTAAATGGCCCTGGAGCTCCTGATGGTACTACTGTAGCACTACCTGTATTTCCTCCATTACATAAAACATCTATTTTAGATTGAGTTGCAACTAATGTATTTGTAGTTCCGATAGTGAAATTTTTAGTTATTGAACATCCATTAGCATCTGTAATTACAACGCTATGATTTCCTGCTACTAAATCAGTAACAGCTGCTGTTGTATCACCAGTTGGAGTCCATAAATAAGTATAAGGTGCAGTTCCTCCAGATGGAGTTACACTAGCTTGACCTCCAACAGAACAAGTTGCATCTATTTGAGAAGTTGTTGCAGCAAGAACGGGAGGCTGTAAAATAGTAAAGCTTTGTGTTGCAGTACATCCGTTTGCATCTGTTACCGTTACTGTGTATGATCCGATACTAAGTCCAGTTGCAGTTACGGCAGTTCCTCCAGATGGTGCCCATGAATAGGTATATCCAGCAGTTCCTCCAGTAACATTCACTGTAGCCGAACCTGTAGCACCGCCATTACAAAGTACATTTGTTTTAGGACCTGCAGTTGCAATTAATGCAGCTGGTTCTGTAATCGTAAAACTTTGTGTAGCTGTACAAGCGTTAGCATCTGTTACAGTTACTGTATAAGTTCCGGCAGATAGTCCAGAAGCTGTTGCAGCAGTTCCACCTGTAGGAGCCCAAGAATAGGTGTATCCAGGAGTTCCTCCAATTACGCTTACAGTTGCACTTCCGTTTGAACCTGAGTTACAAGATACATTTGTTTGTGATGCAGCTGTTGCATTTAATACTGTAGGTTCTGTAATCGTAAAACTTTGTGTTGTAGTACAGGCGTTAGCATCTGTTACAGTTACAATATAAGTTCCTGCAGATAGTCCTGTTGCGGTTGCACCAGTTCCTCCAGAAGGAGCCCAAGAATACGTATATCCAGGAGTTCCTCCAGCTGCAATTACTGTTGCACTTCCGTTAGCGCCACCATTGCAAGATGTATTGGTTTGAGCACTTGCTGATGCTGTTAATACGCTAGGCTGTGTAATTGTAAAACTTTGTGTTGCTGTACATAAGTTAGCATCTGTGACAGTTACAGTGTAAGTTCCAGCTGCCAATCCAGTAGCTGATGCAGCAGTTCCTCCAGATGGAGCCCAAGAATAGGTATAGCTTCCAGTTCCTCCAGATGCAGTTACAGTAGCAGCTCCTGTAGTACCGCCATTGCAGGCAATATTAGTTTGTGATACAGGCGCAGCTACTAATGTGGCTGGCTGCGTAATAGTAAAGCTTTGTGTAGCTGAACAAGAGTTCGCATCTGTTACTGTTACTGTATAAGTTCCAGCGCTTAGTCCTGTTGCAGTTGCAGCAGTTCCTCCAGACGGAGACCAAGAATAGGTATAAGACCCAGTTCCTCCAGTTACACTTACTGTAGCAGAACCATTGGTACCACTATTGCATGATACATTTGTTTGTGCAGCGGCTGTTGCAGTTAATACAGTTGGTTCTGTAATTGTAAAACTTTGTGTAGCTGAACAAGAGTTCGCATCTGTTACCGTTACTGTGTAAGTTCCGGCAGATAGACCAGAAGCTGTTGCGGCAGTTCCTCCAGAAGGAGCCCAAGAATAGGTGTATCCAGGAGTTCCTCCAGTTACGCTTACAGTAGCTGTTCCGTTAGCACCGCTATTACAAGATACGTTAGTTTGTGTACCTGCAGTTGCAGTTAATATAGTTGGTTCTGTGATAGTAAAACTTTGTGTTGCCGTACATGAGTTAGCGTCTGTTACGGTTACAGTGTAAGTTCCGGCAGAAAGTCCTGTTGCAGTTGCACCAGTTCCTCCAGAAGGAGCCCAAGAATAGGTATATCCAGGAGTTCCTCCAGCTGCAATTACTGTTGCAGTTCCGTTAGCGCCACTATTACAAGATGTATTAGTTTGTGCTCCTGCTGAAGCAGTAAGTACTGAAGGTTCTGTGATAGTAAAACTTTGAGTAGCAGTACAAGAGTTAGCATCTGTTACAGTTACAGTATAAGTTCCGGCAGAAAGTCCTGTTGCAGTTGCAGCAGTTCCTCCAGATGGAGCCCAAGAATAAGTATAACTTCCTGTTCCTCCACTTGCACTTACAGTTGCAGCTCCTGTAGTAGCTCCATTGCAGGCAATATTAGTTTGTGCTACTGGTACAGCTATTAATGCTGCAGGTTCAGTAATTGTGAAACTTTGTGTTGCTGAACATGAATTGGCATCAGTTACTGTTACAGTATAAGTTCCTGCAGTAAGGCCTGTTGCAGTTGCAGCAGTTCCTCCAGAGGGAGCCCAAGAATAAGTATATCCAGGAGTTCCACCAGTTGCGCTTACAGTTGCAGAACCATTAGCACCGCCATTGCATGATGTATTAGTTTGAGCACTCGCGGATGCTGTTAGAGCAGTTGGCTCAGTAATAGTAAAGCTTTGAGTTGCTGTACAAGAATTAGCATCTGTTACCGTTACAGTGTAAGTTCCGGCAGAAAGTCCCGTTGCAGTTACAGCAGTTCCTCCAGATGGAGCCCAAGAATAAGTATATCCAGGAGTTCCCCCAGTTACGCTTACAGTAGCTGTTCCATTAGCGCCGCTATTACAAGACACATTAGTTTGTGCACCTGCTGTTGCAGTTAATACAGCTGGTTCAGTAATCGTAAAACTTTGTGTTGCTGTACATAAGTTAGCATCAGTTACTGTTACCGTGTAAGTTCCGGCAGAAAGTCCAGTTGCTGTATCAGCAGTTCCTCCAGATGGCGCCCAAGAATACGTATAAGCTCCAGTTCCTCCAGTTGCACTTACTGTAGCAGATCCGTTAGTACCACTATTACATGAAACATTTGTTTGTGAAGCTGCTGAAGCTGTTAAAGCTGCAGGTTCAGTAATAGTAAAGTTTTGCGTAGCTGTACAAGAATTAGCATCTGTTACAGTTACCGTGTAAGTTCCAGCACCAAGTCCTGTTGCAGAAGCAGCAGTTCCACCGGATGGTGACCAAGAATAAGTATATGTACCAGTTCCTCCACTTGCACTTACAGTAGCAGCTCCTGTAGTGCCTCCATTGCAGGCAATATTAGTTTGTGATACAGGTGCAGCTGTTAAAGCAGGAGGTTGTGTAATTGTAAAACTTTGTGTTGCCTGGCATAAGTTGGCATCTCTTACTGTTACAACATAAACTCCTACACTAAGTCCAGTAGCTGTTGCAGCAGTTCCCCCAGAAGGAGCCCAAGAATAGGTATAGGCACCAGTTCCACCTGCTGCAAGTACAGTTGCAGTACCATTATTGCCACCATTACAAGAAACATTGGTTTGTCCGTTAGCAGCAGCACTTACAGCAGTCGCTGGCTGCGTAATAGTAAAGCTTTGTGTAGCTGTACAAGAGTTAGCATCTGTTACAGTTACTGTGTAAGTACCCTGTGCCAATCCAGTAGCTGTTGCAGCAGTTCCTCCAGATGGTGCCCAAGAATAAGTATATCCGGTAGTTCCTCCGGTTGCAATTACTGTAGCTGTTCCGTTAGATCCTCCCAAACAAGATACATTAGTTTGTCCGCCAACTGATGCAACTAATACAGTTGGCTGCGTTATATTTACAGTTTGTGTTCCTGTACATGAATTAGCATCAGTTATAGTTACAGTATAGGTTCCAGCTCCAAGCCCTGTTGCAGCAGCAGCAGATCCTCCAGAAGGAGACCAAGAATAGGTATATGGACCAGTTCCTCCCGCAGGTGTTATAGTAGCAGAACCGTTAGTTCCTCCATTGCAAGACACATTAATTTGTGCTGATGTAGTTCCGGTAATTGTTGGTACTGTTAATGTCGCAGCACCACTTGTTGCGTTACCACCAGTTCCAGTAACCACACATTGGTACAAATAACCATTCATTGAAGCAGTTGTCGGTGATACTGTCAATGAAGCTGTAGTACCTCCAGAATAAGGTGCAGCATTAGGAACATTATTATAACCACTTCCTGTATTTACCTGCCATTGAAAACCTGTAGCATTAGAAGCAGCAACAGTAAATGTTGCAGAACCGCCAACACATCTTGTAAGACTTGTAGGGCTTGTATTAATAGTTGCCGGCACACCTGTAAAAGGAGCAGTAGAAGGCATTGTTAATGGTGTTGTAGAAAGTGTCCAGTTTGACTGATTTATAACTGCAGCTTTAATGGCCGCAGCATCCGCGAATGGTCCAGTACCATTAAATCTGGCTGAAGTAGCCAAAACGTTTCCTGATAATGTCCCGGTATAAAAAGCATTTGTACCTCCAGTAAGACCTACGGGAATACGAGAAGAATTTACACTCGCTACACAAGCTCCAGAATCCCATGTTGCAGATGTAGTACTTGCATTACAATAAAAATAATGAAGACCGGTAATAAAAGTTACACCACCGGCACTAATAGAACCAGACCCGCCCTGAAAAGCAATAATTTGATCTCCAACCGTAGAAAGAGACAATCCGTTTGCAGATGATCCTTCCGTTAAGGTAACAGTTCCGTTTGGTGTTAAAGACGATGTTGTAACATTGTAAACAGAAGCAGAGACCCCTTTTATTAATACTTCAGTTCCTATGCCGAGAGCACTTCCTGAAGTCCAGGTAACTGTTCCTTCTGTTCCTCCAGCGGCCTGCCAGCCGCTTCCGGTGTAGCCTCTGTCGCTAAAACTAATTACAGTGTTGGCAGAAATAGCTTTAAGCAATACAAACGAATATTCATCACCAACAGCCGGAGCAAAATTAGAATCATATCCTGTAAAAAGGATATCTCCAGCCACTAGAGTAGTTTGCGCATTCCCTAAATAACCCTGCAAAAATATCCCCAGAAATAAGGCGATATTTAGAAAATTTTTGATTTGTGAGTAAAAATGTTTCATAATAAAAATTAATTAAATTATAAGTTGGCAAATTGCTCGCCCTTTTGTAAACCATAAGCGAGCAATTTGTGCCCACTCATAAACCCTTCATCGGTATAAACAATATTTATACGAAGCTGAGTATCATTATAGCATTGTACAACCAATCCGATATCTTCATCTATTTTTAAGATTGTTCCCGGAATTTCTTTTATTTCAGAACTGTGATTTGTTTTTGAAGCTTCCAGAACGCGAATGTTCCAGCCTTTCCATTGGATATAAGCTCCTTTATTCCAAGGATTGCAAGCTCTGATTAAGGCTTCAATAGCATTTGCATCCTGATGCTGCCAGCTGATGCATACATCAGAAGCAGTTGGTTTTTTATAATAATTTGCAGTTGCTTCATCTTGAAGAACTGCTTTAGAATTGCTTTCCAGTAAAGTCAATAATTCAGGAATAATATGCTGACCCAAATAAGATAATTTAGTGCAGAGTATTCCGTGTGTTATTGTTGCATCCAGAGGTAAAAGACGTTTTAGTATTACGGCACCTTTGTCTATTTCTTTTTCAATAGCATGAACAGTAATTCCAGTTTCTTTTTGCTGCCGACGTACCGATTCAAAAACGGGATCACAGCCTCGCATTTCCGGTAAAAGGCCATAATGAAAATTATAAAACCGGTTAGGATACTTTTCAATCAATTTTTCAGACAATTTCCAAGGAAAAGTCATCGTGAAAACATATTTGATTGTATTATTTTCGAATAATTCTTCTAATTGAGAATTTAGTTTTCCTTTTTCAATTAGTATTAAATTAATTCCAGTCTGAGCTGCAAAAAGAGAGCAAAAAGAAAACACATCTTCATTGCCCGCCACCACTCCGATAGTATGCAATTTATGAATCCCATGAAGTGTTTGTATAGCCGGAAAAGCCATACGATTATTACATAAAACGACTATGTTTTTTGTATTGCTCATGATTCTAAACAGGCATAAGAGTTAAACCATGAATTATATGTTGGTTCCTGCTGTACGGCAAGAATATGTTCGTGTAAACGTTTACGTTCTTCGTTTAGATTTTCTACCTCAGTGACATTTTCTAAAATACAGTTTCCTGTTTCTTCATCTTTTGTAACTGTAGCATAATAAAGTGGCGCTTCAGAAAAACCTGTAGCAGCATTCATATATACTTTTCCTCGAGGAGAATTAACTGAAATATTGTCTAAAGATCCTTTTGTTGCAGCATCAACAAACAAAGCAGCTTCCCATCCTAAAAGAGAAAAAACATTGGCTTTCTTTTTTTTAATGTTCTGCATTACAGTAATAAACTCTTGGTTCTCTTCTATGGCTGAGGTTGATGACCACGGAATTGCACAACTCCAGTCATATCCCGGATAAGGTATTTTGCTCATCCAAAATTCTTCGGCAGTAAAACCGCTTCCGTATGTTTTTGTTGAAACGATGCTGTTTTCTTTTGCAGCACCTCTAAAAAAATCATCAGCCATATCACCACAAAAAGAAGTTAATAGAGATACTTCTTTATTTTGTTCCAGATATTCAGACAATGGTGTCAGACTAAAATCAGCACGTTGCAAAGGTGTAACGTAATTATAGCTGATTACGGCTCCTTTATCTTCGGCTGCTGTGGCAAAAGTATAAGGCGGTCGATATCCTGCGTCATAAAACGAACAGATAAAAGCAAAGTTATTTTGACCTTCTTGTATGGCTTTATTTACAATAGCACGCGAACATAGATTTCCTTCTAATGAAATAAAATAGACATTTGACAATTTTTCCTGAAAGTTTGGAAAATGATAACCACTGTCTAATACCAATAATAATTTACCGGCACTTTCAAAAAGAGGCTGAATAAATTCTGCCGTAAGAGGATTTATATACGCTGCAATGATATCAGTATCATTCAATAACAATTGTTCGCAGCAGATATAAATTTCTTCATTTTTACCAGCAACTCCAATATTAGAAGAAGTAATTTCATGTTCTCCGTCTATCCCTAAATTTTTCAAACAGGATTTAAAACCATCCATTATATCAAAAGACATACTGGGATAAATTACAGAGCGTGTTAAGAGTAAAGCTATTTTCATAAGCAGTTAAAAGATATTTTTAGCAAAACAAATACCCATTAAGAAACTCCTAATGGGTAAATGGTATTAATTTCGTGATGGGTAAATTCCCTGAAGACATATTATATAATTTAGCCCTAAATAAGGCTGCTGCACCGGTATTGGCAGATTGTTTCCTGCCGACTGATCGGTTAGTACAGGGGTAACAGGTTTTAAAGCAACATCTGCTGTCTGATCGGTATAAAGACCTGCTAAGGCAGCTAAAATATTACCTGCCGGAGACCCTTTATCTCCCGCATCTGAATAAGCAGAAATAGAATAATTTCCTGTTGCAGTATGCGTGTGAGGCGGTAAATTTTGATTTAATGCGGTAATATTATTTGACCCTGTTACCATGCCTAACACATATGGGGTAACACCATCTGCTGGTTGTCCTGTTCCCATAGGAGCACGTCCTCTAAAGTCTGGTAATGCAAAAGTTGTTATACCATTGCCACCATAGGTTGTGCCTAAAAGGCTGAATAGAGCTTGATTTGTACTTATTGCTAAAATCTGTCCTGCACAAATTGCCCAGTATTTTGGTGCAAAGTTTGGTGCAAACAAGCGGATTTCTGACATTGTTCCGTCCATGATTTGTTTTTTAATTAGTTTCTACTTGGAAAAATACCTTCTACACAGATAATATAATTTATTGCCATAGAAGGCTGTATTATGTCAAAAGGAACATTCCCACCTGTTGGAGCAACAGTTACTGATGCTGATTGAGTAGCTAAAAAGCCATCTGGTGTTTCTGATGAATATGCACCTGCTAAACCTGCCAGAACCCCGTTACTTGCTGATCCTGAAGTTACAGTGCCAGAATAAGCTGGTATAGCTAGTGGATTAGCTGTAGCAGGATGGACGTGTGCAGGCATTTGACCTACAGACATTGTTACTTGTTCTGTACCACCCATCTGTCCTAAAACTATATTAGAGAGTCCTGGTCCTTGTCCTGTACCAATTGGCACACGGCTTCTTGTATCCGGAAGATTAAACGTTTGCACGCCATCTCCTCCGTATGTAGTACCTATTAAAACATAAAGAGCTTCATAATTTGCGATACTCAATGAACTTCCATTACAAAACATCCAGCTTCTTGGTGGAAAATTTCCCGCAAAAATGCGGATTTCGCCAATAGTTCCTTCCATAATATTGATATGTTAAAAATTAATTTAATAGTTAGTTTTGGTTAATTGCGAGCAGGAAAAATTCCAGTCAGACAGATAATATAATTCATACCAAGTGTAGGCTGGCTAAGACTTAGAGGTGTTACATTTGTTCCCGATGGTCCAAGATTTCCGGTAAATATTGCTGGTTTCAAATTACTATCACCTGCTTCAGCTGTGTACATAGTTGCTTTCGCAGCCAAAGTGTTACCGGCTGGTGTATTTTTATCTCCTTCATCAGAATAAGCCGGCAATGTAACAGTACCAGCAGCTAAGTGAACATGAGATGGAATATTTGTAGAATTTAGTGTTACACTGTTTGTACCAACTGTTTCTCCCAAGATATAGAGAGACAAACCAGGACCTTGACCTTGACCTATAACGGTGCGGCCTCTTAGATCCGGCAGACCAAAAGTAACGCTTCCGTTACCTCCATAAGTGGTTCCTAAAATAGAAAATAGTGCTGTATTACTTCTTATTTGAAGTAGTGCACCATTGCAGTAGCTCCAGCTTCTGGGTGCAAAATTTGCAGCAATCAGTCGGATTTCTCCAATTGTTCCTTCCATAATTTTTGTATTTAAATATTAAACGGTTATTATTAAAAGTGAATGATCGGCGGATAAAAAATTATTCTTTAAAAAGATCGGTTTATAGCTTATTTTTGTAAGGCTAATTTAAATTATAATGCAGTTTTAAAATCAGGTATTTATACCTGATTTAATGCAAGTTAATTATTTAATTATTTTCCTACAATTCTGTAAAATAAGATAAAGGTGAATTTTGAAGTGTTGATTTTGCTAATTATACAAGCATTTATTGTTTTTTTAGCCGAGATAGGAATGCATAATTTTACGCGTGAAGCCCTTTATTTCTGTACTATTTTTATGATAGTATTATGAATTTGGTGCAAGAAAAAGATTTTGATTTTCCTTTAACAAATGCTTTTTAATTTCTAAAAAAGTAAGAATTTAAAAATTTAAACTTTAACTATATAACAAGATAAAACTTATAAATTTTTGATAAAATTTATATCAATTTGTTCTAAAAATGGGTAGGAATTAAAAATTTAGCAGCATAAGAAATTAAAAATCTGCTGAAATATGAGAAGTAAAAAAAATTTTAATTTGAAAATAAAAAAATGATAAAGGATCAGTTTAAAAATTAAGGGTTAATTTCTGAAGAAATGGATTTTTTCTCATTAGAAAATGTTTTTTCATTGGTTCTTGATGAGGTTGTTTTTGCAACATATTTTTTATTTGATGTTCTTGCACTCGGAATATTGTTTTTCTGATTTGAAATATTCATAATGATATATTTTAAATTATTACAGTAAAAGAGTTCTTCTAAAATTTATTATAGCTAAATTACTTTTAAAGAAGTGTTTACAGTTATAGAATTTTGAAACTTATTTGTTTAATTCGCAGTCACTTAAATAATTTAGCTTTTTAAAAGCCCTGCTAAAATTCCGTTAATTACAGCTTAAGCGAATATATTTTCACTTATATTTGTATATGAAGCCATTAGATCCTATTAAACAAGAACGAATAATTGAGGCTGTCTTTGCTATTGCCGGAACTCAAGGCATAGCGGGAATAAACATCGCACTTATAAGCAAAGAGGCAGGGATAGGAGTTGGCAGTATCTACACTTATTTCAAAAACAAAGAAGAATTAATACAAGCTGCGTTTTTTAGTGTAGAAGACAAAATTACCAAAGAAATGTACGCTGGGTTTGATATTGCAATTCCTGTAAAAATATCTTTTAAACGTATCTTTATGAATACTTTAAAGTACAGACTCAGACATTATAATCAAACTGTTTTTATAGATCAATATATACAATCGAATTATATACAACTCAATTTTGACAAACAAATTAAAGAGTTTGAACGCAAAAACAGCGCATTGTATGAATTAATTAATAAAGGACAAAAAGAAGGCGTTTTAGTGAAAATACTTCCTTTTACAATGATCTGTTATATAATTGGTTCCATTCGATCAGCTTCAAATGGTATGGCGCAAAAATATATTCCTCTAAAAAAACAAGTAATCGAAGAATGCTTTAATATGATGTGGAAAGGAATAAGTAATTAATTTTTCACCTTATAAATGAATATTTATTCGGTTAAAATAAGAAACAAGATTTATAACATTCAATATAATTGACAATATTTTAGTTATGGAACAAAAACAAGAAGTAGTAACCTGTAAAATTGCAGCTCTTTTAAAAAAGTACGGCATACGCACAATGACTATAGATGAGATTAGCAAAAAAGTAGGCATATCAAAAGCAAAACTGCATTCATTTTTCGGCAATAAAGAACAGATTTTGAGCGAATCTTTAGATTTTATAAACAACCAACTAAAAACAAAACTAGCTCCAGTTCAGTCAAATTCTGATTCTTCAGTTGAGAAGCTTCATAAAATTTATCAAATTACCTTCGATCATCTTTCAGAATTTCACAGCATGTTTTTTTATGATTTAAGAAAGAACACTTTATTAAAAAGCAAAATTCAAGAATACAATTTAACTTTTAAAACTACCATAGTTTACCCTTTACTAGAAGAAGCAAAAAAAGAAAATTATCTCGTTCCCAACACAGACATAAATGAAGCTGCTGATTGCTACATGAAGTTTATTTATTATTTTTTAATAAAATACAAAAGCGATCCCGTAATCGCCAACAACTATATAAACTCATTTTTTAATAAATACGTTGTAAGGTAGTTATAAGTTATGAATTATAAGTTATGAGTTTGCATAGTCCATCCGTTAGCGCGAGCGTCCCGCTCGTGCCCGTAAAGTTCGTCTCGTCCTAAAATAAGTTTACAAAAATACTTTGTGTGCACGAGCGGGACGCTCGCGCTAGCGGGGTAAAAATAATTCATAATTCATAATTCATAATTCATAACTCATAACTATTTGCCGCTTTTCAAATTCAAAGAACCACTTTTTAAACCTTCAGAAGTAACATTAAGTACAATTTTACCGTCCTGATTTTTCTTTGAACGAATAATTACTAAACACAATCCATTAAAACTTTTACGCTGCAAAGAAGCAAACGAAGTTAAATCAGTAGGATCGCCGTTATCCGTTGCGATAATCTCGGCTGCACCTTCAATCGAAAATTGAAACATTTTGTTGGCATTCGGAATAACAAGTCCGTTTTTGTCGGTTATTTTAACAGTAACAAACGACAAATCATTTCCATCCGCTTTTATTTCAGAACGATCTGCGGTAAGAACAATTTTATCTGGCTCGGCTGTCGTTTTTACGCTGTCTTCTGCCCATTTTTTGCCGTTTTTATAAGCTACAACTTTAACTTCTCCAGACGTATATTTTACATCATCCCAACGAAGGCGATATTCATATTTCTGCATTTTTTTTCTACCGAGAGATTTGCCGTTTAGAAACAACTCTGCTTCATCGCCAGAAGTAAAAACATGTATTGGCGTTATTTCTCCAACACGCTCAGACCAGTTCCAGTGCGGTAAAATATGCGCCATTGGTAAATCCGGTCTCCATTGCGATTGATACAAATAAAAGCGGTCTTTTTTAAATCCAGCCAAATCAATTACGCCAAAATAAGAACTTCTTGACGAATAATAGGGCGTAGGCTCTCCCAGATAATCCCAGCCACTCCAGACAAAACCGCCGGCAACGTACGGGTGTTTTTCCATAGAAGCGAAAACCTTATCCGCAGAAGCGCCAAAATCAACCGAATACAACTCATAAGAACTCACATGATGCGTTTTTGAATTCCCACCCTGACCTTCTTTTATAGGCGAACTATTTCCTTGATAAACCGGAAATAAATATTCTCCTCTGCTGCTTACCGCCGCCGCATTTTCGCTGCTGATAATCATTTTATTAGGGAATTTTTCGTGAAAAGACGGAAACAACGGAGAAGTTGTAATTCCCTTTAAGCCCGCATAAGCTTCGCCATCGCGTATTCCTTCGCCTTGATAATTAAGACTTATTAAATCAACAACATCAGGAAGCGGCATATTTGGTTTTGCATAATTCATAGACAACGTTGTTGGACGCGTTGTATCTTCTTCTTTTATAATTGCCTGTAGTCTTTTGGCAACTTCTGCACCTTTTACATCGGTATATTGTTCGCCGACTTCATTTCCAAAACTCCAAACAATAACCGATGGATGATTACGGTCACGACGTATAAGTGCCCGCAAATCCTGTTCGCTCCATTCCGGGAAAATCAAATGCATATCCAGTGGCGTTTTTTTCAATTCCCATTGATCAAAAATTTCATCAATAACAAGAAAACCCATTTTATCGGTCAATTCTAATAATTCTGGTGCAGGCGGATTATGCGACATTCTAACCGAATTACAACCTAATTCCTGCAGCATTTCAAGCTGACGTTCTGCTGCTCTTACATTGAATGCTGCTCCTAAAGCGCCTAAATCGTGATGCTGATTTACGCCTTTCAGCGAAATATGTTTTCCGTTTACAAAAAGTCCTTTGTTGGCATCAAACTGAATATCTCTAATTCCAAAAACAGTTTCATAAGAATCTATTATTTTATCTTTTAGTATTATTTTAGTAATTGCCACGTATCGATTTGGAACAAATTCTGGTACTGGCCCCCATAATTTAGGATTAACAATTGTGGCTTCACCTGAAATAAGGGTGTTTGATTTTGAATTTAAAGTAGTTGTCTGATTTATTACAGAAACGGCTTTATTGCTTTTTATTCCTTTTTCGTTTAAGAAGAAAATTTCTGTCGAAATTGCTGCTTTTTCATCTTTATCAGAATTGTTGGCAATTTTTACTTTTAGATCTATCAAAGCACTTACTTCGCTTGCATTTTTGGTGGTAACTGTTGTTCCCCAATGTGCTACATAAATAGGATTTGTTTTCGTTAACCATACATTTCGATAAATACCGGCTCCGGGATACCATCGCGAAGAACTTATCGGATTGTCTAAACGAATAGCAATTTGATTGTCTTTTCCGAAATTAAGATACGGAGTTATGTCTAACTGCCACGAAGTGTAACCGTTTGGCCAGCCACCAACAAGTCTGCCATTTACCCAAACCATTGCATAAGACATGGCACCGTCGATATCGAGAAAAATAGATTTTCCGGAATCTGACTGCGGAATGTTGATTTTCTTTCTATACCAAGCTACGCCCTGAATAGGTAATCTGCCCATTCCACCGCCAATAATGGCATTTTCTTCGGCATAAAATGGACCTTTAATTGCCCAGTCGTGAGGTAAAGTAATATTTTCCCAGCGAGAATCATCAAAATTATCCTGAACAAATGGAAAGTCTGAACCCGGATTTCCGTCTGGACGTTTGTGTTTTTTGGCTGGATCGTTTATAAAAGCATTTCCAGAAGGCAGAATCCACGGTTTTAGTGTTGGCTGTGAACTTTCTACTTTTACAGCTTCGGTTGGTTTTGCATCCGCGGCTTTTCCGTCGATGTTTTCTTTGACTTCCGGTCGAACATCATAAATCAAATTATCGGGACTTTCGCCTTGAGCGTATTTGTAAAATTTCCATCCGTCATTAATAGAAATACGTTCGCGATTCGATTCTTTTTTGGATGAAATAGACTGCGCAAAAATGGAAGTTGTTTGTAATAAAATTAGAAAAACCGAGAGCTTTAATAGTGTCTTTTTTTGATTTTTGAAACCGTAATGTAAATGATGATTCACCATAATTAGAAGTTTATTATTTAATGGTTGCATTAATTTTTAACACATAGAGACATAGTTTTTTGAAACTTAAAAAAGGCATTTCACTTTGTATACAAACATCCCGTCCCGAAATTTCGGGATCGGGACTATGTGTGAGAAACGGGTTTCTTTTAATTTACTTTTTCTATAAAAATAAAATCGATGTCTCTATGTGTTGAATAATTTCAGCAGCAGTTTATTCGATTTGGATAATCTGCGTTAGTATATTGTTCTTGATTGGATTTTTTTCGTCGGGCTGGCAACCGCCAATGGCAAGTTTGACTTTTCCGTTAAATTCTTTTAAATCGCCTTCTGCGGTAACATACGATAAGTCTTCTGGCGAAAGGGTAAAAGTGATTGTTTTACTTTCTCCCGATTTTAGATGAATTCGCTCAAATCCTTTTAGCGTTTTTAAAGGCGCTTTTATTCCTAAATCCTGATTTAGGATGTACAATTGCGCTACTTCTTCGCCTTCAGTTTTACCAGAATTAGTTATTCTTACGGAAACAGAAACTTCTTCGCCCTTTTTTATTTTTACAGGAACTTTTAACTGATCGTATTTAAAAGTAGTATAACTCAATCCGTAACCGAAGCCATACAGCGGTTTCCCCGTAAAATAGCGATACGTCTTATTGTCCATTCTATAATCAACAAAAGAAGACAAATCAGCATCACTTTTATAGAAAGTTACAGGAAGTCTTCCTGCCGGATTATAATCGCCAAAAAGTACATCAGCAACAGCCGTTCCGGCCGATTGTCCGCCATACCAAGCGTTTAAGATTGCGGGAATGTTTTCTGCTTCCCACGGAATAGCAATTGCGCTTCCCGTCATCATTACAAAAACGACTGATTTTCCAGAAGATTTTAATGATTTTAAAAGCGCTGTCTGAACTTCGGGAATTAGGATAGAAGTACGGTCGCCACCTTTGAATCCCGGAAAATTAACCGGCATTTCTTCGCCTTCTAATTGTGGAGAAATACCGCCAACATAAATAAAAGCATCGGCATCTTTGTTGCGTTCTATTAATTTTTTGAAATCCGTTTTTTCAAAATTTCCGGTATTCAAAGCTACGTTTGCTTTTCCTTCGCCTTGCCAATATTCCAAAACCAAATTATAAACCGTATTTTTTTTGGTAATTAATTTAAACGTTTTTTCTCCCCAGCGGTTCTTTTTCCAGGCATTTATGACTTCTTTTCCATCGATTAAAAAACGGTAGCCATCATCAGCGCTAAGCTCAAAAGTAATCGAGCCGTCTTGTTCAGCTGTAAAATTTGTGGTGTAACGTGCAGAAAAATGATTGGCTTTGATGTTGTTGACTACAACTTCGCCTTCCTGCCAAAAATGATTGATTTCAGCTTCTGTTCTTACTGCTTCTGGTGTTCCAGACAAATCTGTATTCTTATAATATTCGGCTTTAAAACCTTGTTTTCCTTCGTAAGAATATTGGTTTTTAAGATTCTGATACACCAATAAAGTATCGTTGGTAAAGTTGATTGCTTTTTCGTAAACAACCTCTGTATTTGCGCCCAATTTGTCTTTAATTCCTTGTAAAACAGTAGATAATTTACTCGGAGTTCCGTTGTAATTTCCTAAAATAGAAATCGCATTATCGGCATTTGGACCAAGTACTACGATTTTTTTTAGGTTTTTATTTAAAGGCAGGATATTTTTTTCATTTCGAAGTAAAATGATCGATTGTCTTGCCATTTTTAAGGCGTGTTCCTGATGTTCGCTGCTTTCTAAAACAGAAGCCGGAGTCTGCGCATATTTTACCATAGAAACGGGATCAAACATTCCGAGTCTAAATCGAATCATAAAAAGACGTTTTACAGAAATATCAATTTGTTTCTCGCTGATTTTTCCATCTTTAACGGCTTGTACCAAAGCTTTGTAAGCATCTGTACCACAGTCAATATCGGTTCCGTGAAAAACCGCATCTGCCGAAGCACTTTCGGCATCAGGATGCGTTTTATGATTTTTAAAGAAATCATCAATAGCCCAGCAGTCAGAAGTTACATAACCGTCAAATTTCCATTGGTTTCTCAAAATATCCGTCATCAAAATGTCGCTGGCACAGCACGGCTGCGTTCTAAACGCATTGTACGCGCACATTACGCCGGCAACTTTAGATTGTGTAATTAATTTTCTAAATGCGGGAAGATAAGTATCCCAAAGTTCGTACGGCGTAACATCAACATCAAAAGTATGACGCAGCGATTCTGGCCCGCTGTGTACGGCATAATGTTTGGCACAAGCTGCCGCTTTTAGGTATTTAGGATCATCGCCTTGTAAACCTTTTACAAAAGAATCTCCCAAAGTTGCGGTAAGAAAAGGATCTTCGCCGTAAGTTTCCTGTCCGCGTCCCCAGCGAGGATCACGAAAAATATTAATATTTGGTGTCCAATAAGTTAGTCCTAAATAACGTTCGTTTGTTCGGTTAGATTCGACCGCTTTATTATAAATGGCTCTTCCTTCGAGTGCCGAATAATCTGCCATTTTAAAAAGAGAATTTTTATCAAAAGTGGCCGCCATTGCAATTGCCTGGGGAAAAACAGTGGTTTTAAAAGGTGTTCTTGCCACGCCGTGCAAAGTTTCATTCCACCAATCGTAAGCCGGAATTTCGAGTCTTGGTATCGCCGGAGCAGCGTTAAGCATTTGGGCTACTTTTTCTTCCAATGTCAATTGACTTACCAAATCGTTTACGCGTTCTTCAAAACTTAGGTTGGTATCCTGATAGGTAAACTTTGGTGTTTTATTTTGTGCAGAACACCAAATGGAAATTAATAATAGAATTGAATGGGCTATATTTTTTCTTTTCATATAGTGAATTTTTATTTTTTCAGCGGACTATATCTAAACGAAGTGTTTTTGGTTAAAATTAAATTGCAACCGATTGTGTAAAGAAAAGAAAAATTATTTGATTTTATAAAAATTGGTTCAAAAAAATAGTTTTGCTGTAATTTATAAGTTAATTGTTTGCGATTTAATTAGCGATGAAAGTCTAATTCTATACAATTTTTGAAACAGATAAAAAAAAAGTTTTATTAATTGAAAATAAGATGTTTAATTATTTTAAATGTATAGTTTTTACTTCTGCTTTGTCAAAGTTTTTAAACTTTGACAAAGCTACTTAACTTCAAAATTATATTGGTAATTTCTTATAAACATAAGAAAAAATCAGGTTTTAGAAGCAACCGATTGTTTTTCTGCTCCAGATTATCAATTTTCTATTTTCCCGTTTGTCTGTTTATTCTAAAGTACAAATGGGGTAGTTGCAACGTGCTGTATTCCTGATATTTTGGGTTTAGATTCTATTTTAAGATTTAAATTCTTCCAAAAAAAATAAAATCGAATAATCGTCTTTTTACTATTTTCTTCTTTTTATGATTTATTTATGTTTTTGAAAGAAAAAGTTTAAAATTGATAAAGTTTACTCTTTAAATAAATCTACTAATGTTAAATGTTTAATTTTTTAAGTTTATAAATATAAAATATGTTTTTATAAGTTGTTATTTTTTTAGTATTCGTAAAAAAAATAAACACAACCGATTGCGTTCGATTGTTTTTTTTCTATATTTGTTTCAACTAAACTATTACTTGCTTAATATTTCGTTCTTCTCTGGACTTAAATATTAACTAAACCCAAAACCAAATTTTAATTATTTAAATCAATTTTTATGACTAACTTTTTTGTTACAAGTCAATCAAAGTATCTAAAATGCTTTGGTTTTTTGATCTTAATGTTGCTGCTTTCTCTCCAGACGAATGCGCAGACAACAGTCACAGGAACGGTATCAGATGCAAATGGTCCGATTCCGGGTGCGAACGTAAATTTAAAAGGAACAAAAACGGGCGTAAGTACCAGTTTTGATGGTAATTATTCTATTAATGTACCTTCAAACGGTGTACTTATTTTTAGCTTTTTAGGTTTAAAAAATAAAGAGGTTGCTGTAAACGGACAAACTCGTCTTAATGTAACGATGGAAGAGGATTCTAACAACTTAAAAGAGGTTGTTGTAATTGGTTACGGCGCACAACGTAAAGAAGCGGTTACAGGTTCTGTGGCTTCTATCAGCGGAAGTGTTTTAAGAGAAGTTCCTTCTGCCAACGTTACACAGGCATTACAAGGGCGTGTTGCGGGAGTTCAAATGTCGCAGACTTCATCAAAACCGGGAGCTACAATGCAAATTCGTATTCGTGGTACGCGCTCGCTTACTGCAGGAAATGATCCGCTTATTGTATTAGACGGAATACCTTTTTCGGGGACTTTGGCAGACATTAGCCCAGACGATATCAAAAGTATAGATATCTTAAAAGATGCTTCGGCAACGGCTATTTATGGGTCTCGTGGTGCAAACGGTGTTATTTTGGTTTCGAGCAATAAAGGAACAAAAGGACAGAAAGCGCAGATTTCGTATAATGCCTATACAGGATACAAAACAGCGGTAAAATACCCAATGATGGATGGCCCTAAATATGTTGCTTTCCGTAAGTTAGCAGGTAAAAACTTGGTAAACGGTCTTGACGAAGCTGATGATGTAAATACAGACTGGCAGGATTTATTTTACCGTACAGGAATTGTTACCAGCCATGATATAGGTATTTCTGGCGGAAGCGAAAAAGGAAATTACAATTTTGGTGCGAATTATTATAAAGACGAAGCTGTAATTCCGGGTTCAGAATACACACGTTATTCTATTCGTGCAGCTTTAGATCAGGAATTAGGTCAGTTTAAAATTGGTTTTTCATCCAACAATAACTTTAATATTACAGATGGTGCAGGTTTAGGGATGTACGGTGTTTTGAGTATGTCGCCAATTGCAAATCCTTATAATCCAGACGGAACTTTAAAAAGAACCGTGAGAATGCCGCAAGACGAAAACTGGGTTTATACCAGAGAAAGTATGGACAATCTTGGGGATAAATGGGCAGACAGAAGCAAGTCTTATGGTTCTTACAACTCGGCTTATGCAGAATTGAAGATTCCGGCTGTTGATGGTTTAAAAGCGCGTGTGAATGTTGGGGGAAATTTCCGTTCAACCAATACTGGAACTTACACAGGAATTGGTGTTTTTAATTCAAATGTAAACAATCCAAATGTGGCTTCAATCGGAAATTCGCTTACTACAAGCTGGACAATCGAAAGTCTTTTAATGTACGATCATACGTTTGCTCAAAAACATAAAGTAAGTGCTTTGGCAATGTATTCTGCAGAGGAAACTTCTTTTAACAGCTCTAATATTTCGAGAAGAAATATTGCTGGAGACAGTTTTCAATACTTTAATTTAGGACAAACTTCTACAGGTGATAACAATGATATTACAATTAATAATGCCAATCAAGGTTATACAAAAAGCGGTTTAATGTCTTATATGGCACGTGTTATGTATTCGTATGCAGACCGTTACATGATTAGCGCTACGTATCGTACAGACGCTTCTTCAAGATTAGCACCTTCAAATCAATGGCACAGTTATCCTGCGATTTCTGCTGGTTGGAACATCAGCAAAGAATCTTTTATGCAAGATGTAAGCTGGATTGATGCTTTAAAACTTCGCGGCGGTTACGGACAAACTTCTAATCAATCTGTTGCGCCTTATGCTACATTGGGTATTTTGAGCACAAGACCGTATAATTTTGGTTCTACAAATGCTACAGGATATTATGTTTCTACACTTCCTAATCCAAATTTAGGATGGGAATATTCTATTACATCCAACTACGGATTGGATTTTTCTATTCTTAAAAGCCGTCTTTCCGGTACTTTTGAATATTATACTACAGATACAAAAGATTTATTATTGAGTGTAAACCTTCCGGTAACTTCTGGGGTTAGCAGTTATGTTGGAAACGTTGGTTCTACGCAAAATAAAGGTTGGGAAGCTTCTTTAAACGGTGTGATCTTAAACAATTACAACGGCTGGACTTGGGAAGCTGGTGTAAACATTTACAGCAATAAAAATAAATTGGTTTCTCTTGCTTCTGGAACTACAGAGGACAAAAATAACTGGTGGTTTGTGGGTAAACCGCTTAACGTAATTTATGATTATAAAAAAGTTGGAATCTACCAGACTGATGCTGAAGCAAAACAATATGAAGGGCCAGCCGGAGCAGCGGGTATGATTAAGGTTGAATATACCGGAACTCGTAATCCTGACGGATCGCCAACTAGATTAATTGGTGCTGATGACAGACAGGTTCTTAATGCTGATCCTGATTTTCAGGGTGGTTTTAATACTCGCGTCGCTTACAAAGGTTTTGATTTGAGTATTGTTGGGCTTGTACAAAGCGGTGGTCTTTTGAATAGTACGCTTTATGGATCTAACGGATATTTGAATATTAATGACGGACGTAGAGGACAAATTGATGTTGATTACTGGACTCCAACGAATACAGGTGCTGAATATCCTTTACCGGGCGGGCCAACAGAAAGTAATAACCCAAAATATGGTTCTACTTTAGGTTATTTTGATGGTTCTTATGTGAAATTAAAAACCATTACACTTGGATTTAATTTGAATAAAGACTGGATAAAAAGCGCTGGTATGGAAAGACTTAGACTTTATTGCACAGTTCAGAATCCGTGGGTAATTTATTCTCCTTACCACAAACAATCGGGAATGGATCCTGAAACCAATTCGTACGCAAACGATGGTGCAAATATGGCAGTTGCTTATTCTGGAAACTTAAGTCGTTTATTGACTGTGGGTTACAATACACCAGAATCTCGTAATTTGATCTTAGGTCTTAATATAACATTCTAAAAATCATCATGATGAAACATATAAAAATTAAAAGATATATAGGAACCGCTTTGGCATCATTGTTCCTTGTGGGTTGCTCGGATATTTTAGAAGAAACCCCGCGTGCTATTTTTACACCAGATTATTTTTCAACTCCAGAAGGTGTAATGGGAGGTGTAACTTCTATGTATGGACATTTACGTTACATGTACGGCAACGGTTACTTTTTGAACGTTGGACAAATTGCGACCGACGAATCTACGTGGGGACAAAATTCTGATGGAAATGTCAAAAATCTGGATTTCTCTGGAGTTGGTACAATTGACCCTTCTACAAGTAATACAGGAGCGGTTTGGAACAATGCTTTTCCAAATATTAATACAGCAAGTGGTGTTATAGAAAATGCTTCTAAAATTCCAACAATTCCAAATTCATTAATTGCAGAAGCAAGATTCTTCAGAGCATTTGATTATTTTTTATTGGTGCAGACTTATGGCGGTGTTCCGTTAGATTTAGGAGCAGGAGAATTAAAATTTAACTCTTCTACAATGCGTTCTTCGGTACGTAATACGGTGCCGGAAGTATATAGTAAAGCGATTTTTCCAGATTTAATAAAAGCAGTTGCAGATCTTCCGGTTACGGGACGTGTAACTGGTGGTGTAACCAAAACAGTGGCAAGACTTTATTTGGCAAAAGCTTACTTAACCTTTGCATGGTGGTTAGAAAATCCAAACAGTATTCCGACGTATCCGGCTGCAGAGCGTGTGGATCCTGACGGACATAATGCTGCATGGTATTATCAACAAGCGTATGATGTCGCTGCAACAGCCATTTCAGATCCGGGTTCTTTTGGTTTGCAGCCTTCTTTTTATGATGTGAATGTTGCGACAAAAGACCGTAACAAAGAAATGCTTTTATATGCAGATCATACAGAATCAAGTTCAGTATATAATGGAGGAGATTTAAGTTACAGCGGCGGTGGTTTCAGTACCGATTATTTCGCGAGCTGGTTCGGACAATTTAATTATACGGGAGTTAGAAGTTCGTCTAGCGCTACAAGCTGGACAGCGGTGAGTTCTGTACAACGTGAAGCAGAACAACATTTAGGTCGTCCGTGGACAATGCTTGCACCGCCAATCGAAGTGTTTAAAAATACTTTTGCAGACAAAACAAACGATTCCCGTTACGACGGAACTTTTGTAACGGTTTACCGCGGTAACTGGGCAAAAGGAGGAATTACAAATGCTACATTATACAATGCGAATTATTTACCAATTAAAAACGGTGATCCGGTTTTGACATTCTTAAATACAGATACTCCGGGTATCAATTATGCAAACACCACTTTTAATAGTTCTGTAGGTGCAGGAGTTTTACCAGGAAGAGCAGATTTTGTAATTGAACCAAGTTTTTTCTCTAGAATTTGTTACCCAGGAAACTGGAAATTAGGTCCATATCGTACCGATAACGGAACAGGTTTAGGATCGCCAAACGGAAGTACTACACGTCCTTTCCCGATTGCTAAATTCTCTGAATTGTATTTTATTGCGGCAGAAGCAGCGGTAAAAGGAGCGACTACTCAAGGCGGAAAAAGCGCGAGAGATTTGGTAAATGTTATTCGTGCACGCGCCGGAAAATGGACTTTTGATAATAACGGAAACGTAGCAAAAGTACAAGACAACAGCGCAGCTATGACCGCAGCAACTCCTGCTGTTATTACGGTTGATTATATTTTGGCAGAACGTTCTCGTGAATATTTTGGCGAAGGATATCGCTGGTACGACTTAGCACGTACACAAAAATGGATTCAGTACGGTGCAGCATTTACAATAGCTGGAGCAACAAATCCAAATGACTGGAAAGATCATACGGTAAAAACATTTACGCGTACAATTGCAGCAACCAATTATCTGCGCCCAATTCCAACAACACAGCTTGATGGTATGGAAATCACGGCAGATGATAAAGCCAAATATCAAAATCCGGGTTATTAAAAATATTCAAAATGCACACATTTGTTTAAAATGAATGGTTGGTTTTTTTTAAGTTAGTTCAAAAAGTCGAAAGCTAGTCACTTTCGGCTTTTTGCTTTTAATAAAGGAAGGACAAGACTTTACGATATTAAAAGACAAATCGGCAATAGGAAAAAAAATCGTGAATTCGTGGCTAAAACTTTCCTTCAAAAGATCTAATTATTCTAAAAATTTAAATAAGTATTTATGCATTCAATAAAAAACAAAAATAAACTGGCACTATGTCTTTTAGTAGTACTGTCAGCCTTCAATTTTTTATCGGCACAAAATATTAATAGTGATAACGGAAACGGAACCTATACAAATCCTGTTATTCCGTTTGATTTTCCAGATGTAGATGTAATAAGAGTAGGCGATACCTATTACATGCTTTCTACCACTATGTTTGTTTTTCCCGGCGTACCATTACTTAAATCCAAAGACCTTGTTAATTGGGAATACTGTACCAATATTATAAAAAGAATGGATTACAGCCCGTGTTACAATCTCGATGGTTGTAATCGTTATGCGCACGGTCAGTGGGCAGGAACATTAAATTATCACGAAGACAAATTTTATGTAATGTTTAATACCCTCAATGAAGGAGCATTTTTGTGCACAGCCACAGATCCCGAAGGCGAATGGGAGATCAAAAGACTGGATAGAGGTTTTCATGACTGTGGTTTGTTTTTTGATGAAGACGGTAAAATTTATGTGGCTCATGGTTATAATAAAATATACATTACCGAACTAGACACTAATTTTAAAGCAGTTGGAGAAGATAAATTGGTTTATACCGGAGATCTTAGACCTGGATTAGAAGGTTCTCATGTATATAAATTAAATGGCTATTATTATTTATATTCCACTTATGGCGGGGCAGATGGTTTTCAGGTTGCTTTAAGATCTAAAAATATTTGGGGGCCGTATGAGCAAAAGATTGTATTGAATGAAACCGATCGAAAAAATGTAAATTTTGGAATTCATCAAGGCGCTTTGGTTCAGACACAGACAGGAGAATGGTGGACAATGTTATTTATTGATATTGGTCCATTAGGACGCGTTCCATCTTTACAGCCTGTAAAATGGGTTGATAACTGGCCAGTTGCTGGTATTGACGGCAAAGCAGTTACTACTTATAAAAAGCCAAATGTTGGAAAAACGTATCCGATACAATCGCTTCCTGTTTCAGACGAATTTAATACCGAAAAATTAGGCATGCAATGGGCCTGGAATCATAATCCTGATGATGAAAAATGGTCATTAAAAGTAAAAAAAGGATTTTTAAGACTTAAAACAGTAAAAACAGCTCCTAATTTTTTAAGTGCCTTAAATACTTTAACCCAAAGATCTTTTATAAAATACGATCAAAATAGTACCACAAATGCTGTCACAAAAGTAATTACCGACAATATGAAAGATGGTGATATTGCCGGTTTATGCGTGTTTCAGGATCCGTACGCTTATATTGGAGTACAGCAAAACGGTAGAGAAAAAGCTATTATAATGGTAAATAACGGAAAAGTTATCGCCACAGTTCCTATAAAAACTTCTGTTGTATATTTGAGAACCAGTGTGTCAAATTCAACCCAAAAAGCCACTTTTGAATACAGTTTTGATAATAAAAAATTTATTCGTTTTGGAGAAGAATTGACAATGAAATTCAGTTTGAAAATCTTTACAGGAAATAAATTCTGCCTTTTTAATTACACGACAAAAGCTGTTGGAGGTTATGTAGATTTTGATTGGTTCAGAGTCGATTGAAATTCTTTTATAACTAATGGAATTTAAAATTATTTATTTTAATTTTGAAAGAAGCCTTATCATTAAAATTAAAATAAAGTCCGTTTGAAATTACCATTATCTTATTACCTCAATCAAGATGTCCTTTTTTTAGCCAAAGATCTCTTAGGAAAAGTGCTTTATACCGAAGTAAAAGGCGAAATCACTGCCGGAATTATTGTAGAAACCGAAGCTTATTTTGGTGTTATCGATAAAGCTTCTCACGCATACGGCGACCGCAGAACTAATCGAACTGAAGTAATGTACAGTCAGGGCGGTGTTTCGTATGTTTATTTGTGTTATGGAATCCACAGTATGTTTAACGTGGTAACTTCTGTAGAAAACGAACCACACGCCATATTAATAAGAGCTGTTGAACCATTAATTGGAAAAGAAACCATAGAACGCAGAAGAAATATGCCCATAACCAAACCCGCAATTTCGTCTGGTCCGGGTTCTGCCGCAAAAGCTTTAGGAATCGGACTTTCATTCAATAAAAAAGATCTGGACGGCGAAGAAATCTGGATTGAAGATGAAGGCATTCGATACAACCCAGAAGACATAGCCGAAGTTCCCCGTGTAGGTATCGCTTACGCGGAAGAACATGCCCTTCTTCCGTGGCGCTTTTTTGTAAAAGGAAATAAATATGTGAGTAAGCCGAGTAAATTTTAGATTTTAGATTGTTGATTTTAGATTGTTGATTTTAGATTTTAGAATATAGAGCATAGAATATAGATTTTGGAGTTTAGAAATTTGATATTGTAATTGATATTGAATTTTGCAATTGATATTGACATTGAAACCTTTGGAATTTTAAAAATTGGAATTTAATTTTCCGTTGTAAAAACAAACATATCATTCTCCTTTATTGACATTTCCAGTAGATAGCTGCAGCCGTAAATTTGTGTTAGTTAAATACTAGCTTTTATAGTGCAACTAATTTTAAAATCTAATGGAAACAAAACCAGAAATAAATAAGAAAATAGTAATTCCTGTAATGGCTATTGCCGCAGGAATTTTGATTGCCAACGTTCATTACACACAGCCCATTCTAAAAGATATGGCAGAAGCGACTCATGTAACCGACGAAAAAATAGGAAAAGTGTACATGCTCGCACAGCTCGGATATGGTTTAGGAATGTTTTTCCTATTGCCTCTCGGAGATAAACTTCGAAGAAAAAATCTAACACTTATTCTTTGCGGCTTACTTTGTATAGCATTATTGCTAATGTCTGTAAGTACTTCTTATACGATGCTTTGCGTGCTGAGTTTCTTAATCGGAGTCTGTTCAACGCCGGCACAAATTATTCTTCCAATGGCAGCAATTGTCAGCGAAGACAAAGACAGAGGAAAAACAGTCGGAAAAGTATTTGGAGGAATCCTGGTCGGAATTTTAGGTTCACGTGTTATTAGCGGTCTAATAGGTTCTTTGTTAGGATGGAGATATGTTTTTATTCTTTCTGCCGGATTGGTATTCTTTGCGATTATCATTTTAAAATTATTCCTTCCCGATATAAAATCAACCTTCAAAGGAAATTATTTCTCCTTAATAAAATCAACGCTTTCGCTGATTCCTAAATTTTCAATATTAAGACAAACTGCAATATTAGGTGCTTTTACTTTCGGAATTTTTTGTTCGTTTTGGACAACGCTTACTTTTTATCTAAGCGGCGCACCGTTTAAATATGACTCAGGAACTATCGGTCTTTACGGTTTGGTTGCCATTGCAGGCGCATTAATCGCTCCATATTTCGGAAAATTGGCAGACAAAGGAAGTTCTTTTAAATCCTTATTATTAACTGTCGGATTAATTATCGTAAGTATTGTAATGATCAGAGTAATAAGAGATTCTGTAATTGTATTAGCAGTTAGCATATTACTGCTCGATATTGGCGTACAAGCTACACAAATTACCAATTTTGCAAGAGTTTACAGTCTTCCAAAAGAAATACACAATAGGCTCAATACCGTTTATATGACCAGCTATTTTATAGGTGGCGCAATAGGAACTTTTTTTGGATTACTAAGCTGGAAACTCGGAGGCTGGGGACTTTCGACAATTCAGATGCTCCTCTGGGGAGGTGGCGCTTTGTTTGTCGTCTTAATATCAGAATATCTGAGTAGAAAGAATATTAAAACAGAAAATTTAATTACAGTTAATAGTTCCAAACAAGAAGAGCGCTTATAAGCGCTCTTTTTTTATGAATATACTTTTAGTGAAATCATTATAAACTAAAAGTATATTTTTTAATTGGATGTAATTCAAAAAATATATTTTGACGCGGATTTAAACGGATTTTTTATAAATCTAAAAAAATCCGTTTAAATCCGCGTTTTTGCGGTAGCAAATCTGTTTCATCAGCGTTTAATTTATAAATTAAACCAACCAACGATTTATTTATATCTTTTTTATCATCGTAAGTATCATGCTGTGTTCTTCGACTATATTGGGATAATCAAGTTTATTTCTTTTGATTTCAACAAAACCTGACTTCTCGTATAAAGCTCTTGCAGCACTGCTTTCCATAACCATAAGCCATAAAACAGAACGTTGTTTTTCTTGTGTAAAATCAATTGAAAAGTTCATTACCATCTTTCCAATTCCTTTTCCTGTATGCCCCTTTAAAAGGTACAATTTATCCAATTCCATGCAATCTGATTTTGGATAAGATTCAACTGCAGCTTCCATCAGTTTAAAGAAACCTATGGCTTTTTCATCTTCATAAATTAAAAAGTAGAATACATCAGAAGCAGTAAGTTCTTTTTCAAAAAGTTCTTTATTATAAAACCTGTTTAAGTAAGATGTGCCGCCATCATGCCATAAATATTGATACGTATCATTATAAGATTGAATGGCAATTTGATGTAATAAATCAAGATGATTTTCTTCACATTTTTGTATCGTGACCAATTTTTGATTGTTGTTAGGTTGTTTAATAAGATGTAAAATTATAATAAATCTGTTTTTAATTTGCTATTTTTTTTGTCATTTCGACTGAAAGGAGAAATCGCACTAGTTTGTCGTCAAAGATTGTCGAGTTTAGTTTGTGATTTCTCCTTTCAGTCGAAATGACAAACAAAACGAAAAAAACCTTTGTCAAAGTTTAAACTTTGACAAAGGTTCACACATATAATCAAACAATAACAACTAAAATCTAACTTTAAACCTGAAACCTGAAACCTGAAACCTGAAACCTGAAACCTGAAACAAAAAACCTCTCAAGAAAACGCCTCATCAATAATTGCCAGCTGTTGTTTTTCATGCATTTTTGCATAACCTGTGGCAGTACTGCTGCTTTCTTTACGGGAAATTACATCCAGATTCAAATTGCTTTTACGTAGTTTGCGGTATAAGAAAGGCCATGCACCCATATTTTCCGGTTCTTCCTGAACCCAGATAAAATCCTTTGCGTTACTGTATTTAAGCATTAATTCTTCCATTTTTGCAAAAGGAGTAGGATAAAGCTGTTCGATACGAACTATGGCAATATCTTTTCGGGAATCTGCTTCTTGTCTTTCTAGTAAGTCATAATAAATTTTTCCAGTACAAAGCAGTACTTTTTTAACTTCGCTGGCAACAACAGCTTCATCATCAATTAATTCCATAAAATTCCCTTTTGTAAATTCTTCAATAGCAGAAACACATTTAGGATGACGAAGTAAACTTTTTGGAGTAAAAATGACAAGCGGTTTTCTAAAATTACGATGTTGCTGACGACGCAATACATGAAAGAAATTTGCCGGTGTTGTACAATTTACAACCTGAATATTATTCTCTGCACTCAACTCCAAAAAGCGTTCTACACGCGCAGAAGTATGTTCAGGACCTTGACCTTCATGACCGTGAGGAAGCAAAAGTACAAGACCATTTGGCACTTTCCATTTTGTTTCTGCACTCGCAATATATTGGTCAATAATAACTTGGGCTGTATTTACGAAATCACCAAATTGCGCTTCCCAAATTACCAAAGCCTGCGGATTTGTCATCGCATATCCGTATTCAAAACCCAGAACAGCATATTCAGAAAGCAGTGAATTATAGATTTCGAATTTTGCATTTGTTTCTAAAGCGTTTAGCGGAATGTATTCTTCACCAGTATCTTCCATACTTAAAACAGCATGTCGGTGCGAAAAAGTACCACGTTCCACATCTTCACCCGTAATACGAACATTGAAATTTTCTTTCAAAAGAGAACCATATGCAAGCTGTTCGCCCATAGCCCAGTCAAAAGTTTTGGTTTCGAGCATTTTTCTTTTCCCATCAAATAGCCTTTCTACTTTTTTAAGAAATTTTCCGTTTTCTGGTAATTTTGAAATTTTTTCTGTAATCTCAAGAATTTCATCCTCAGAAACTGTTGTATCTGCAATTGCGCTGATCGTTTCCTCAGTAGCAAATTCCATTCCTTTCCAATCATCAATAAAAACCGGTCTTTGTTCAGAAATGCCTTCCTGCGCTTTTGATTCTTCTAAAAGATTATCAAGTTTGGTTTTAAAATCATTTTCTATTGCCACAGCAAATTCTGGAGTAATGCTTTCTTCAGCAATTAATTTTCTATAATAAACTTCTTTTGGATTTGGATGAATGTCAATTGCATTGTACAACTGAGGTTGTGTAAATTTAGGTTCGTCACCTTCATTATGTCCATATTTTCGATAAGAAAGAATGTCAATAAAAACATCTTCGCCAAAAACCTGTCTGTATTCCATAGCCATTTGTAAAGCATAAGAAACCGCTTCAGAATCATCTCCATTTACGTGTAAAACAGGAGCAAGAACAATTTTGGCAAGGTCAGTACAATACGTACTAGAACGTGCATCTTTGTAATCTGTGGTAAAACCAACCTGATTATTAATGACAATATGTATGGTACCGCCGGTTTGATATCCTTCTAATTTAGACATTTGCAAAAGCTCATAAACAACGCCTTGTCCTGCAAGCGCAGCATCACCGTGAATGGTAATAGGAACCACTTTTGACGCTTTTCCGTTATAATGTTTATCAATTTTTGCGCGTGCCTGTCCTTGTACCACGGGCGCAACAGTTTCCAGATGCGAAGGATTTGGACTCAGGTTTATGCGTACTTTTTTACCGCTCAGAGTTTCAACATCATTCGTATAACCAAGATGATATTTTACGTCGCCCGCATAACGATCATTTGGGTCGTAGCTTTTTCCTAAAAATTCAGAAAAGATTTCTTTATAGTTTTTACGAATGGTATTCGCCAAAACATTTAATCTTCCGCGGTGTCCCATCCCAATTATAAATTCTTCTGCGCCAAGATCGACACCTTTTTGAATCATAAATTCTAAACCAGGAATAAGCGATTCTGTTCCTTCCAGAGAAAAACGTTTTTGTCCGACAAACTTTGTATGAAGAAAATTTTCAAAAGCAACCGCCTGATTTAATTTGGTAAGAATGATCTTTTTTTCATCAATACTAAATTCCGGCGTATTCCTGTTGGTTTCCATTTTTTGCTGCAACCATTTTAATTTTTCAGGATCACGCATGTATTTGTATTCTACACCAATAGACTGGCAATACGTTTGTTCCAGCATCGCTATAATTGAGCCTAAACTCGCATTCGGAAGTCCAATTTCGCTTCCGGCAAGAAACGGTTCGTCTAAATCTTCAGGTTCTAAACTAAACTCTTTTAAAGAAAGATTCGGAAAATGCTGTCTGCGTTCCCGTACTGGGTTGGTATTAGCAAATAAATGGCCGCGATTGCGATAAGAATTTATTAAATTACTCACCTTCATTTCTTTGGCAAGATTTGCAGTAATGTCCTGATCTGTATTTGGGAGATCATTTTTATAAGGTTTAATAGAAATTCCAAGGTCAAAACCCTGAAAAAATTGCTGCCATTCTGGTTCTACAGTAGATTCATTTTCTCTGTATTTGGCATAGAGATAATTGATATAATCTGCATTTTCTCTATTTAAATAATTTGGATTATTCATGATATTGTAAATTTTAATTGTATTATAAGTAACTGCAAAAGCAGTGTTAGTGTCTTGATATTTAATCTGATAATTCGGTACTGATAAAAATATCGCCCGTAAGAAGGTTATGAACTGTAGATTCTGATGCGGCCTGAAGTAAGCGTTTCTTTTGTTCTTTAGAAAGAGCACCGTGAAGTGCAATTTCTTTTTTCATACTAATGGCATTATGGCTTTTGCCTTTTGTCATTATAACCCTAACTTCGGCGCCATCAAGAGGCCAGTTTCGGTTATCCGCAAAAGCCCTCAAAAGATAAACCGTACAGCTTGCCAGAGAGGCCAAAAGAAAAGACTGAGGCGTCATTCCCAAATCTTTACCGCCATTTGTAACCGATTCATCTGCAAGTACAGAATGACCGTCAGATTGAATCAGCATTTTGTATTTTTCTTTCCCTATACTTGCGCATACGCAGTCCATAGAATTTATAGCAGTGTTTTCCATTATTTCAACATTTTGTAATTAAAAACAATCAAAAAGAGTCTTGTTTTTTTCTAATCTCACCGCTATAACTGGTTCTATTCTTACCAGTTACAGCCGATCGAAAAGAATATTATCTCCATACAAAAGAACAAAGAGGTACGGTGTTAAATAACTAAATGAGCAGGAAATAATAATAGTGTAAAGGTCTCACTATCTCGGCTGTTGAGCCATGTCAAAAAAGAAGTTTTATATGTCCGTTTTTGTAAACTGAACTCGATATTCTACAGGAGAAATTCCGGTAAGCTTTTTAAAAAATTTACTGAATTGAAATTGATCAGAAAAATTGAGTGCAGCTGCAATTTCCTTTATGCTCGTTGGGTCGAACTGAAGTTGTCGTTTGGCCGAAATTAAAGCGCGGTCTTCAATAAGGCTTTTAGGATTACGGCTATTATATTCCCGGCATATAGAAGCCAGTTTTCGGGTTGTAATGTGCAGTTTATCCGCGTAATAAAGTACATCGCGATAAACAGTGTACTCTTTTTCGAGAAGGTCTAGAAACTGCTGAAAAAGCAGATAATCATTTTTGTTAGCGTGAGGCGAAGGCAAAGCCACAGTACGCTGAAAGTTGCTGATACGGATCAAAAGAATTTTAAGATACGATGCCATGATATCTTCTTTTCCTTGAAAATCAGGACGATTAGATTCTTTTAAAATATCTTCCATAACATGGGTAATATCTGATGCATCTTCTGATGAAAGCTGTAAATGAACATTAATCAATAAATGATTAAAAAGTGAGGTTTTAAAACTATGCACACTTGCCAAAGCTTCTTCCCAATACACGTCTTTAAATAGGAGAATATAACCTTGTATATTTTCTACATTTTCATAATAATGTGTTTGTCCTTCAGAGACCAGAAACAGATCATTTCCAGACATATTAAAGCAGATATTGTCAATACAATGACTGCCTTTTGCATCAGGAAACCACATAATTTGGTAGTGATTGTGGCGATGGGGTTTGTTGGTTACAGGAAAATTGGTGGGATGATACAGAATATGAAATTGATCTTTAGTGATAATGTTAGTCTTAACATGGTCAACGCGAGGTATTTCACTATTTTTTTTCATTATCAAAAGTTTCCTTAGTAAAGATAAGAATTAATTAAGAACAGATTATTTTCTTCGGATTAAAAATTTAAAGATATTCTCTTTTAGAAAGGCAAATATAGTTGCTTCAAAAATTTTAATGCATGTCAGAAAAGGGAAAAAGTATGTCATAATCAGAATGCAATTATGCATGAATTTGAATAATTTTTTGATGCAGGTATTCGTAAAACGTTTATAATTATTGAATTAAAAACAAAATGAATTCATCAAAGAGAAATTAAAGCAAACTTATTGAGCAATTTGAATTTATTTCTGTAATGAAAATTTGGCTAACTTTGATTGGAGCGAATTTTTAACGCGGATGACGCAGATTTGCTATCGCAAAAACGCGGATAAAAACGGATTTTATTTGTTATTAAAATGAAAAAAATCTGTGTAAATCCGCGTCTTCGCTTGCGAATTCGTTTAATCCGTGTTCTAACTAAAATGTATTAAATGAAAACCTTTTCACTTTCAAGACATAGCAGACTTTTCGCCGTACCGGATCACAATAAAGACTACCTTTTTGTAGATTCCAGCGATCAGCCGTACCACGAAGAACCTTATCGTGCAGAAAGTTATGCGCTTGCTTATATAAAAGAAGGTTCGGTAAAACTGAATGCAGGTCTAACGGTTACAGACGTTGTCGCGCCTGCCATTATTACGTTAGGACCATCTGTAATTCGGTATTTTACCAAAAACAGTGATGCTCTCAAAATGGACGTTATTTTCTTTAAAGATTCCTTTTTGTTAGAACGTTACGCCGATCTTTTTTTTCTTTTTAAATACGATTTCTTCGGAAATAACGGCCTTCATGTTTTGCCTTTAAAAGATAATTATTTCATTAAAATCAATAAAATATACGAGCTTATCCAACAGACTCAGGAAGGCAGTAATTATTATAAAGACGAGTTAATACGAAACTATATTTTTGCTTTGGTTTATGAGATCGACGGCTATTATCGCGAGCTTACATTAGAAGCTTCGTCTTCTTTAAACGGACATCCGTTATTTGCAAAATTCAGACAGTTATTAAGTGTGAATTATATGAAAGAGCACAAACTGGATTTCTACGCTGATCTTCTTTTTCTGACTCCAAAATCGCTTTCGGCCGCAATTAAGAAACATACAGGAAGATCTGCCGGAAAATGGATTGATGATGCTATTATTTTGGAAGCCAAAGTTTTACTTCAAAACAAAACGCTGACGGTATTGCAGATTAGCGAAATGCTTAATTTTTCAGATCAATCTGTATTTGGTAAATTTTTCCGAACCAATACCAATATGTCGCCAATCGAATATCGAAGAAAACTCAATTAAATGTAAATTTCTATTTTTGTTAATATTCGGCTATTTCGACGAATAATGACGGTATTTTGCCTATTCTACAACTAGCTTTTGGCGGAACTTTGTCTAGTGAAACTTTAATGAGTTTTAATTATGACAACTTTAGAAATTTACCTTAAGCCAGACGAAAAAGGCAAAGGTTTTGACCAATTAATTTGGTCTTTAGTATTCGCTCTGGCGATGCTATTTTTTTTAGCAAATCCGTTTACCACAACCGCACAAATTGCTCCAGAAAATAGTTATAAATTGACGCTGACGGAGGCAATACAATTTGCAAAAAAACAAAACAAATGGGTTAAAGCAGTAGGAATTGAAGAAATGGCTGTCGCCGAAGATCGCAAAGATGTACAAAACGCAGCATTGCCAAGTATTACTGTTGGTAGTTCTTATCAGCGGTTTTCTGATGTAACCTTATTTTCAGATGGACTCAGCCATGCTGCTACGAGTCCCAGAAAACCAACCGCAACAGTTGGAGCTTTGGGCGTAGATGCTTTATTTACTATTTATGGAGGCGGTAAACATCGTGCTTTACAAGCGGAACAAAATTTGAGATTAAACCTTGCCAAACTCAACTCTCAGGATTTATCTGGAAATATAAGTTTGCAGACTGCGAGCCAATATCTTGATTTGGTACGGTTTAATGAGCAACAGAAATTTATTCTGGATCAGGTAAAAAGAGCACAAACCCGACTGAACAATATCAACTCACTTTACAAAAATCAAAAAGTGACCAAAAGTGATGTTTTACGGGCTGAAGTAGCATTATCTAACGCCGAACTTTCGTTAATGCAAAATGAAAACGACATTGCAATTTCCAATCAAAAATTAGACGTTTTAATAAATGTTCCAGATTCTGTTATGATTTTCCCTGCTGATTCTGCCGGAATGGCTAAACCAGAAATTGGTTCTCTGATGCCGTATATTGAGACTGCGGGAATTTCTTCTTTTTCGATACAAAAAGCAGCAAAAAATGTCGAGATACAGCGTGCCAGACTTAGAGGCATTCAAAGTAATAATTTACCAAGTTTAAGCTTTTACAGTAATTATGGTTTTAATTATCCGTATGCTGCAATCAATCAGACGTATGCAGTTGGTTTTGTTGGCTTAAAACTGCAATACAGCATCTCTTCATTATACCAAAACAACAATAAAGTTGCGGCGGGAAAACTTCGTGTAAATGAACTCGAAGTGCAACAAGATGCGCATCGCGATGATGTTCAGGCAGAAATTACTTCTTTTTATATCAAATATGGCGAAGCACTCAAAAGAATTACCGTCAATGAGCGGTCGGTTGAGCAGGCGAGTGTCAATTATAAAATTGTAAATACCAAATACTTAAACCAATTGTCTTTACTAACCGATTTACTTGATGCTGACAACTTATATCAGGAATCCAGATTTCATCTCGTACAGGCACAAACAGATGCATTGGTAATCTATTACCGCATCTTATACACAAGTGGAAACTTATAACCAAAACAATTAGAAAAAATGAAAAAGAATAATTTTAAAGCAAATCCCGGTAATTTCATTCTTAAGATTGCCGCGCTTATCGTGCTGTTTTTAGGCGCTGTTTATTTCTTTGAATATTGGAATTACAGCAGAGATTACGAAACTACAAACGACGCTCAGGTTGAGTCGTACATTAATCCCGTTTCTGCAAGGGCAGGCGGTTATATTCAGAAAGTTTATTTTAATGAACATCAGCTCGTTAAAGAAGGCGATACTTTGGTAGTTCTGGATAACAGAGAATATTTGGCGCAACTGGAAACAGCCGAAGCTGTAATGGATGATGCCAATGCACAGCTGACTGTTTTAGGAGCTGCAATTCACGCTGCCGAAACCGGAACTTCAGTAAGCCGTGACCAGATAAAAGGTGCTCATGCCAAATATGTGCAGCAACAGCAAGACATTAGAAGATATGAAAATCTGGTAAAAGAAGAAGCCGCAACTGGATCTGAATTGGAGCAGGTAAAAGCACATTACGATGTGGCAGAAAGCGAATACAGCGCCGCACAAAATGGCTTAAGAACCAACATTGCCAAAATATCGGAACTAGAAACGCATTTTGCTTTATTGCAGGCAGATGTTAAACGAAAAAAAGCAGCCTTAATTTTAGCAAAACTTAATTTATCGTACACCGTTATTCGTGCACCTTATTCTGGAAGATTAGGTCGAAAAAATATCTTAAACGGACAGCAGATTCAGCCCGGACAACCTTTGGTAAGTATTATTGATGAAGGCGAAAAATGGATCACTGCCAATTATAAAGAAACACAAGTTGCAGACATGTATATCGGACAAACAGCAGAAATACAAGTAGATGCAATGGATGGTAAAACTTTTACAGGAAAAATAGTGGCGATTGCAGGTTCTACAGGATCTCGATTTTCGCTGTTGCCGGCAGACAATTCTACAGGAAATTTTGTAAAAATAGTACAGCGTGTGCCTGTAAAAATTGCATTTGTAAGCGAGCAGAACGATAGAGTAGTGCCGGGAATGAATGTAAGCGTAGCAGTGAAAAAAAGAGTAAAATCATGAAACCGGTTTATTTTAAAAAATGGGCAACAGATTGGCCTTGGGGAATACGTATTGCTTTGTTTTTGATATTACTTTCGGCATTGGTGCAGTTGGGAATGTTTTTGCTTACGCAGAATTATCTGGTTTCTTATCTTGGCGCACAGCCAGAAGATATTTGGTTTGCCGTAATGCTCACTTATGCCGGAATTATTACGATTCTGCCCATTCAGTTTCGTTTTTTAAGGTATTTTGAAACCAGAAATTATCTCATATTCAATATCATTTTTGCCATTATAATGAATATTGTTTGTCTTCATTGTCAGGATATTATTTTGTTTTTCTGTATTCGGTTTTTGCAGGGAATGCTGACCGGAAATGTAATTGTTTGTACGCTTACGCTAATTCTTTCCAGAGTGCATCCAGAACGTTCTCAAACGGTTGGTTCTGCTGTATTTTACGGAACAATTCTAAGTAATACCGTTTTGGTAGGTTTTGTGGCAGGAATTGTAGTAGAATCTGAAGATTGGAAAACGACTTATTATTACCTGATTTTACTTCAGATTTTTACGTTGGCAATCGCTTTATTGATGTTGAGACGCACAACAGGACACAAGCGTTATCCGTTGTATCAGCTGGATTGGATCGGATTGGTGATCTTTGCATTTGCTGTAGTTTCATTGTCATATACCATTCTTTACGGATCAAAATATTATTGGTTTGAAGATCCCAGAATATGTCTGAGTTCTGCGTGCGCATTGATTGGCAGTATATTATTTTTTTACAAACAATCAATTACAAAACGGCCAGTATTGCATTTGGAAGTTTTTAAATCCGGAAAATTTTTAATCGGCCTTTGTCTGCTGATCATTTATTACGGCAGTAAAGACAGCATGAATCTTATTTACAATTATGCGGGAGGATTTGTAAAATGGAGTCTTTTTCAGGTAATTACCTTGGGTTTATGTAATATTGCGGGATTGGTTATTTTTTTGGCAATATCCATTAGAATAATTTTAATTTGGAAAGTTCCAACCAGCAGTTTTTTTATTCCCGGATTTGCCTTATTAGGGATATTCAATTTATGGATGTATTTTTTAATGACTTCCGATTTGTCTTTTTCAGATCTGCTTTTGCCAGTATTTCTGCAAGGCGCTGCTTCAGGAATTTTGTTTGTGCCGCTAATGTTATTTGTATTAACGTCGGCGCCGGCAAATACAGGTCCAAGTGGACTTATTATAGCGGCTTATACCCGTTTTACAACGACGTTGAATTCCTTTGCAGGGTTTTATAATCTGCAATTGTATTACAATCAATATTTTAAAGAAGGGTTTCTTGGTCATATTAATACCGAAAATTCAAATACTGTAGAGCGTATAAATTTCTATAAAAACTTATACGCGTCAAAAGGATTTACAGCAGATCAGGCAGTGTCTTTGGCAAATTCGGCTATAGCTCAAAATCTTGTACAACAAAGTCAGCTGTTGACGAATAGAGCTATATTTATGACTTTTGCGATTGTACTTTTAGGAATTGCATTGCTTATTTTAGTAATTACTGCTGTTAGTAAGAGTCAGGTGTTTTTTAAAAAGCGAAAGAATTTAGCAGCAGAAGATTTGTATTCGGCAGCATAAATACTTAAATTTAGAAATCTAATTTCAAAAAAATATGGACAATCAAAATACAACTTTTTCTACGCGCGTGAATAACTTTAATCGTGAGATAAATTTTGAAACTCCTCTGCCAGATCATATTGGCGTAATGAATCCGTTTAAAAATGAAGCTGTTTTTGAAACAGCTTCTGCCTTTTATAATAAATACTATAACGACAACAACAGAAGGAAATTAATTTTGGGTATAAATCCCGGACGTCTGGGATCTGGCACAACAGGCGTACCTTTTACAGATCCAAAAAGATTAATCAGCGAATGCGGTATTCCGTACAAAGGACAATTGCTGCACGAACCCTCTTCTGTATTTATTTATGAAATGATCAATGCATTTGGAGGCCCCGAACTATTTTATTCTAAGTTTTATATTAGTTCAGTCTGTCCTTTGGGTTTTGTGGAAAAAAACAGCATAGGAAAAGAAATAAATTATAATTACTTCGACAGCAAGGAGTTATTGCAAGCCCTACAGCCTTATATAGAATGGAATATTCAACAGCAGATAAATATGGGATGCGATACAGACGTCTGTTATTGTTTGGGATTAAGTAAAAATTATAAATTTCTTTTAGATTTGAATAAAAGAAAAAAGTATTTTGACAAGATAATTCCTTTACAGCATCCGCGTTTTGTAATGCAGTATAAGTCTAAGGAAAAAGAGAGGTATATTGCTCAATATTTAGAGCTTCTAAGCTGCTAAGGTTCTGAGTTGCTAAGCTTCTAAGCTATATGTTTTGTGAAAAAGTGAAACGCCTTTTCTAAGTTATAAAAAACTATGTCTCTATGTGTTTAAAAAAAATATTAATAAGGTTTATTTTTTCTATTAATCTCGCAAAGACGCAAATTCAATGATTTAAAAAGTAATCTAAATAAACTTAGAAACTTAGTCTCTTAGCACCTCAGAACCTTTGCCCCTTTGAACCTCTAAAAAGAATTCCTTGTAAGCAACCACCAAATCATTAAGCGTAAAACCACGATTTAAACCACTAGGATTTGGTAATACCCAAACTTTAATACCACAGAAATCTTCGTCTTGTTTTCCCCACGGAATTTGTTTTTTTTCAGAAAAAGCAATGTAAGCCGCTTTTCCTAAAAAGGCAATATATTTAGGTTGAAATGTTGTCATTTTAGTTTTGAAAACTTCAAAAGAATTCGCAAATTCTTCCTTAGAAAGTTCATCTGCACGCAAAGTTGGTCTTTCTACAGCCGTAGTAAGTCCATACCCAAAATCAAGGATTGAAGTATCATTTATTGCTTCAACCAAATGAGGTGTAAAACCTGCCTGATGAAGCACTTTCCAGAAGCGATTTCCTCTTCCGGAAAAATGATGTCCGTCAAAAGCAGACTTTAATCCCGGATTGATTCCACAAAAAATAACGGTAAGATTGTTGGAGATAATATCAGTTAACATAACTGTTTTAGAATAAGAAATATTCAACGTGAATACCCTGTAAAGATAGCAAAACTAAGCCTGAATTAAAAGTAATTGCCAATAAAAAAGGATGTAAAACAATATATTTTAGATACAAAAGAGTTTTAAAATCTATGAGATTTAAATAGGCATGAAATTGTAAACAGATTTAAAATAAATTGATTTATTTTTGAAGAACAGTTTAACAACTAGAATGCCACAATAAATGAAAAAAATCCTTTATACCTTATTCGGACTGTTTTTAAGTCTTAGTTTATTTTCTCAAAAAAAGAATTCAGACAAACCCAATGTTATTATTATTTATATTGATGATATGGGTTACGGAGACTTAGAACCTTATGGAATGACAGGAATTCGGACACCAAACTTTAATAAACTCGCTACACAGGGTGCACGTTTTACCAATTTTGAATCTGCACAACCCATTTGTACTGCATCTCGAACAGCTTTGCTTACAGGTTGTTACCCCAACAGAATAGGAATGTCGGGTGTATTATTGCCGTGGGATAAATATGCACTTAATCCTAAAGAAACTACAATTGCTTCGATGCTAAAAAATAACGGATATAAAACCGCATTGGTAGGGAAGTGGCATTTAGGAAACACAGCCCCGTATTTACCTCTAAGTTATGGTTTTGACGAGTTTTACGGAATAAAATATTCGCACGATATCTGGCCTGTTGATTATGACGGACATAGTATTGTAACAGACGAAAAAGATATGCGGTCTAAGTTTCCGCAGCTCGAAATTTACGAAGGAAATGCTCCTGTAGAAACCATTAAAAATATTGATCAAGCTGGTAAATTGACAACTATTTTTACCGAAAGGGCGGTGAAATATATCAAAGACAATAAAAAAGAACCTTTCTTTTTATACCTCGCGCATCCATTGCCGCATGCACCTCTGGCTGTTTCAGATAAATTTAAAGGCAAAAGTAAATCAGGACTTTTTGGCGATGTTATTATGGAACTCGATTGGTCTTTGGGCCAAATAATGGAAACTTTAAAAAAGGAAAATCTCGAAGAAAATACCCTTATAATTGTAGCCAGCGATAACGGTCCGTGGCTAAAGTTTGGTAATCATGCAGGTTCTTCTGGAGGTTTAAGAGAAGGAAAATCAACTACTTTTGAAGGCGGTAACCGAGTACCATTTTTTATAAAATGGCCGGGACATATTCCTGCCGGAGATATCAACGGAGAATTATTTACCAATATGGATATTCTGCCAACAATTGCAGCTGTAACAGGAGCAAAGCTTCCCGAAAATAAAATTGACGGAATTAATTATCTGCCTTTTTTAACGGGCAAAGTTCAGGATACACCTCGTGAAGTAATGTATTATTATTTTGGAATTAATGCCAATTATCTCGAAGCCATACGTTATAAAAACTGGAAATTAGTATTTCCGCACGATTATATGTCTTATACAGGTTCGCAGGGAAGAGACGGAGTTCCCGGCAAGCAGACCAAAAAAACTGCTGTTTTAGCGTTGTACGATCTTGCGCATGATCCCGGAGAAACGTACGATGTGTCTGCATTATATCCGGAAATTATGAAGAAAATGACCGATTATGCACAAGAAGCCCGAGCAGATTTAGGAGATGATCTTACGGGAAAAGCACCAGTAAATGTGCGTCCGCATGCCAATTATAATTAACGGTTGATGCTTTTTATAAGCAGTTTCATAAAAAGCAAAACAAAAATTCGATTCATCGGAATTGAAATTAGGACATAAAAAAACGGGACAAAGAAATCTTCCTTGTCCCGTTTTTTTATTATTCTGTTTTCTATTCTTTAAGCAATAAAATGGCAGCTTTATAACCTGTGCCAACATTCCATTGGCTTGACGCGATAACAGCTCCTTTGTCGTCATAGACTTCATATTGAGCTGTATTTGGTGATGCAAAACCTTCGTTTAAAGCTTCAAAATCAATTTTGTTCATGCCTGGCGCTAAAGTTATTTTGTATTCTTTAAATTTTCCATCCAAACTAACTTCCGGTTCAATTACCTTATCGTTCAGGTATATTTTAATTTTATCGCCATCAACAAAAGCCGCATCTCTAAAACGGATTGTAGAAGTAAATGATTTCGTTCTATAACCGCCCAAATACTGGTTTCTTCTGTAAAAGATTCCTTCTACATTAGCATCTGGTTTATAGATGTTAGTATCTTTAAAAAGTTCTTCAGGGCTTATTTTCAAAGGATCCGGAGCTTCCACAACTGCCGGCGGATTAACTTTTGGAGCAATCTCTTTTGGAGGAATTACTTCTTTAGTTTTAGGTTCCTTTGCCGGAATGGCTTTAAATTTATTATCGAGTTCATCCTGCGCATATCCATGCAGCGAAATTCCAATTATAAATAGGGCGCAAATTATCTTATTCATATCTTAAATGTTATACTAATTATTCCGTTTTATTAAACTTGTTCTTTAGTATTAAAACATTTAATTGTTTTATTTATTGCGTTTGTAGGGAGGAATTTGTGTTTTGTGTTTGATTATTATTAAATTTTTATGTTGAGATTTTCTTCCCATTTTTGATGTTGAATGAAATCTAATAATTCATATTGTAAAACTGTGAATGAGGTTTTTTTAATTGTAACGTAATTTATTGGATTGTGTATGAGGTCTATAACCTTAACATATAGCAAAGACTATCTAATTTGTATGATACTTCTATCAAATTGAGATTTGCATTTGTCTTTAAAGATAATTTCTGCATTTGTTTTTGTATTTCTAAGTATCACCTTTATTTCATCGTTATTATCGTTAACTATTAATTCCAGAATTAATTCTTCCGCTTGACTACTTTCTTTAGTTGTGTATTCTTTTCTAAACGCTTTTAAAACCTCATTTTCGTAAAAACAAAATCCTGCTCTAAAATTTTTATTTCCTTTTCCCCATGTCAAATCAAATCCTTGTGGTAAAAAATTAAAGATTGTATCCTTCCATTTACTTTGATTAAAAAAACATATCTTTTGATTGAATAAATCAAATGAAGAATCACGTAGACTATACCCGTTTGGTAGTTTAATATCTAGTTTATAACGATGTTGTTCTAATACTAATGCAACTTTTTGAGCAATATTAATATTTGAGATAGTATCTGTCTCTGAACGATCATCAAAAATATGCCAAGTTCCTTTTATTTCTTTTGCTTGGTAAGTGCCGATTTTAAATTTTAAATCAGTATTGTCTTTATTAAACTTTTGTATCCATACTGCGACCTTTCCTTTGGGCTGAACTTCAGCAATGAAATGAAGAATTTTATTTGATGTATAATCATTTTTTATTCCCATATCCAATGCTTTTTCTACAATTTTCTCATACGGTAAGGTAAATACACCATTATAAAATTTTTGTTCATTGTAAGAAAACCATTTTATAGATAAACTATCAGGAAAAAAAGTATCTGCTGTCTCTCTTTCTGATTCATTTATTTTGTCCCAGCCATCAGCGAGTATCATATTTTTATTAATGTCATAAAAATTATCTTTAAATTCACAATCGGATACTTCCACAATGTTTCCTTGGGCACTTATTACACCACTTATCCAATCATGTTTTTCATAAGATTTATAATTATAGAATTGAATTATATTAGGGATTAAGGTTAAAATTAACAATACCAATAGCCCCCATGCTGGCGCGAGCGTCCCGCTCGTGCGCGCATTGTAAATCTATTTCAGGACAAGACAACTTTGGGTTCACGAGTGAGACGCTCGCGCCAGCGGGGAGATTAGGCTCTCCTATTGGAGTAGTTTCTCTTTCTGTGTGAGTATAACAGTCCCGAACCTTTTGCTCCACCATCTGTAAGATTTACTCTAAGGGTTACATCAATACGTTTTGATTTTTTGTTAATTTTGACATCTACCTAGCCTACTTACTTGTAAGTTTTTTATGATATTACTGGTTTAGGCGGGGCGTATAAGTTATCTTTTGTTATATTATTCATCTAAATAAATATTTCCTAAATCAATAGTATCAAGCTTATTATTATTATTATTATTATTTGCTTCTTTTAAATTTTTGATGGTGATTATTTTTTTTGTATATCCAGATTTTTCAATACAATAATCATAAGATAAATTTAACTGATAATGTAAATATTTATATGGCAGTTCTAGTCCATCAATAAAGAAAGTTCCATCTTTTAATGTTTTTATTGTATCGAAATTATTTGAAGAATATTTCTTAACGTAAATTTTTGCATCTTCAATAGGCTTCTTGTCTTTTGAAGATACAACCCTACCAGTAACAGCATTATAAATTGTATATTTTTTATTGGAGCAACCAATAATTATAAAAATTAATAGAACAATTAAAGACAATAGTATTTTTTTCATTATTAAAACTATTTAATTTTTATTTTTGTAAGCCATATTAAATTTAAAAGATCAAATTCTGAAACTATTGTTCTAGGAATACCCATGCTGGCGCGAGCGTCCCGCTCGTGCGCGCATTGTAAATCTAATTTCAGCACAAGACATCATCTTCAATCTTAACTTTGGGTTCACGAGCGAGACGCTCGCGCCAGCGGGGGAATACAAGAGTTTGTATTGTGTAGGTACTTCTTTTTTATTTCCTGATTCGGGAAGATAATCATGTTTAAAATCAAGTCCCATGTGTAAATACTAAAATGGACAAACTTACTATCTCCAACTTCTAAGAACTTTAATCCTCCTTCATAAACAACCCAATGTGAATTAGTTGTTAATGTCATTGGATCGTAACCGGCCATATCTTCAATCATATTAGAATCAATCATCATTAAAATTGTCTTACCTTCTTTATATTTTCGAATCAATAATTTTCAGATTAAGAATATCCATTTCACCAATAACATCTTTTAGTTTTCAGGGCAATCTTCTTTTTATTTTACTTTATACAACTTGATAATATTAATAACAGAAAAAGTCTAGTACTTCAATATATCAATAATCTCAAACCGTTATTATTTTTTAATTATTTTTCCCAATTTTGTTGGAATATCAATATTAAGCGGAGATTTTGTATTGTCCAATTTATATCCATTAACTATTAGTGATTTAATATTATTCATGATAATCAAATCGCCAGGGCGTCCACCGGAAAAAACTGTGTCAATCTTATTATTTATGAATGTAATCTTAAATTCGAGACTATCATCTAAAACTAATCTAACATCATAATCTATTTTTCCAGTAATGAACCTTTGCTCAGTCCCTAAAATGTAAGGTATTAGTACTCGTTGATTAAAAGTTTTATATCCTTCTTCACAATCCCGGGTGTCAAAAATAGAGTCAGTTTTAATTAATTTTTTAAAATTTGAATTTTTGACATATCGTTCGTAAATAATTTTTTTCGGACATATTGAGGAATTCCAGTCTCTTAATATAATATTATCGAAAGAACTATTGTCTTTTGTATAAGTAATTCTTTTGCAGTTTATAAAAATTAACAATACTATTAAACTAATATACTTCAATGTATCCATAATTGTTACTATCCATAATTGTTACTTTTAAATGATTCAATAGAAATTCTCTCGTGTTTATAAATATTACATTCGATGAATGGGTTAGATTCGCTTAATTTTTAATTACATTTCCTAATTTTGTTAAAATCACTATGTTATTTTTTGCATCTTTATTATCTGAATGATGTCCATTGATAATCATTGAACAAATTGTGTTGTTGATGTAATATTTTTTGCCGAGTGTAAAGACATATTTGGTAGTGTCTCTTATGGTATGAATATTTGTTATTTTGAATTCAAGACTATCATCAATTATTAATCTTATGTCATAATTTATTTGTCCTTTATACAATGTTATTGGAGTAAATAATCTTTGATTATATTTTAATACCTGACTTTCACAGTCTCTGATCTCAAAATCAGAATAACTATTAATAATTTTTGTGAAATTTGTTTTTCTTTCATATTTCTCATATACAATCTTTTTTGGACATACTGATGAATTCCATTCTTTCAAGTAAATTCCCTGAAATGAATAATCTTGATTAAAATATTCGCTACAACTAGTCAATAAAAGAAAAACACTCCCTAATTTAAGATATTTCGATATAGCCATAATAATTTGCTTTAAATGATTGTAAATTAATTCGTTCTTTTCTATAGATTAGACTTTGGCTAATATCTGCTTCATATCCAAGTTCGTTACGTTGATTAATTGGATTAAAGCCCCAAGTATATATACTAAAACCTACAAATTTGCTATTTCCAACATCAATAAAACTTAATTCACCTTCGTAAACAACCCAGTGTGAGTTTTCGGTTATACTTAAATTTCTATATTCAGGTATATTATAAATCATATTAGCATCAATCATCATTAAAATTGTCTTACCTTCTTTATATTTTCGATCAATAATTTTGAGATTAAGAATGTCCATATCGCCAATGGCATCATTTAGTTTTCCGGACAATCCTTTTTTATTGGCAATCTGTAGTAAACCTAAGTCATGCGATTCTGCATTTGTAAAACCAGCAACTTCCTTACACATTCTGGTAAGCATATTTGGCCAATTTACCGCTTTTACCATGTCAACTTGGCTATTTTCAAAACCATTATAAACAAACTGGCTGTTTAAGCTCTCTTTACTTCTGGTTGTAGCAAGTACAATCCAGTCTATCGCTTTCATTTTCATAGACACATAATTTGCATCCGTTGGCTTGGTTTCATACATACTTAATGCTTTCTCATGAGGCTTAAGAATATAATTTCCAATAGTATATTGTCCAGTTCTAAAAAGCTCTTTTGCCAATTTTTCGTATGCCTTTGGGTCGCGCTTTATCATTGCATAATACAAGGCTGCCATACCGCAAAGGGAACTGCCTCCCTGATCAATTTTCCAAGGATCTTTAACTCGATTTTTTATTTGTTCGTGAATTTCCATTCTGTCAAACCATCTAAATCTATTGTGTTTCCAGACAGGTAATTCGGCTTCTTTCATAGGATCTTTTATATAAGCCCGCACAAAAACAAAGCGACCACACATATCTTCCTCATTCATTTCTACCTTTATATGATCGCCTTTCGCTGCGAGCGGAATTTCTATCCATTTATTTAGTGATAAGCTATGGTATTTTAACATCCATTTTATATCTGTTTTGTTTTTTGGAACATCTTTGTGATAAGCTTTAACTTTAAATTCATAAGTTTTCCCAAAAAGCATTCCGAGATTATTAGTTCCTCCTTTTGTATCATTTTTAGAACCAAAATCTAAAGTGGTTATAAGTTCAATTTCTTTTACACTTTCTTTTACAGGTGAATCCAGAGGATCACCATAAGTATATTTAGGCGCAAAATAATCTATAAATCCATTAGAATTTATTTCTACACCTTCTTTGGCATACCATCTGGTAGTGCCTCCTACTTTTATATTTACGTTGCCTCCAACTCTAATATTTTCAGACATAATTATTGTTCTTTTTCGATTATTTTAAAAGTTTTAAAATCTATGGCATGAAACTGTCCTTCTGCATAAAAAGTTTTTTGGGTAATTTCCTGAATTTCTTCCTTTGACATCATTATAATCATAGTGCCATCAGAACTGTCTATCCGGTCTCCCATATTTTCTAATTTAAAAGGCTGAAAATTAATTCTGATATGACAGGGAGCATCTGTCATGTAATTTCCAACAGAATCTCGATAATTTATTTTGTTTTTATTTACAGAAAACATTGCATTATTGAGATTGTTATGATAGCTGTAACTATAATCATTTCCCATGATTGTTATATTGTGAACTCTTCTAATGCTCATTGCTCTTAATTTTGTCTTGTACTTTCAGCACTGTTGTTTTGTATCTCAGTCTGCGAATGTGTCTCATGCCCACTTTCACTGTACGATTTAATTTTATTTCCAGTTGATAAAGTATGATCCTTATTTATTTCTTTATTTAAATTTCCTTTTATAGCAACATTATGATCACCTCCAACATTTAAAATTTTATCTAAGCCAACGCTAGTACCTAAGATGCCTCCAACATTTGTTGTTTTGTTTATAATTGCGCTTTCAGAAATATTTTGACCTGCATTTGTTTTTACATCTTTTCCTGCATTCATAACAATATCTTCTCCAGCCTCAAACTCAATATTTTTTGGAGCTTTAAACTTAATATTTCCGTCACCGTGAATTACTGCTATAGTCTGTCCTTTTTGGCTTTCGATTGTAACATCGCCTGTTTCATCGTCAGAAATAATTCGGTTACCACTTCGGGTTTGAATCACTTTAAGATCATTCTTTTCTGTAGCATAACCGCTTTTATTTTGTCCGTTATATTCCGTTCCCATTACAAAAGGTCTCTGGATATTCCCACTTTCAAAACCTACCAAAACTTCTTCGCCAATTTCCGGGATAAAATAAAATCCTTTTCCTCCACCAGAATGTGGCTGAATCATTCTGATCCAGTCGCTGGTTGTATCTCCATTCCCCCAGTTAAATTTTACACGTACGCGTCCCATTCCTTCGGGGTCATTATTGTCGGTAACTTTTGCAGGCTGGTTTTCTGCTTTTGCAAAAACTTCTACATCAGTATAATGCGGTGCAGTAACATCTGCCGGAATGGCTTTAAATTCACAGCTGTAATTACCGTGGAGTTTCGATAAATGGGTAATTTCTATGGCTAATAATTCGTGCTCTACAGTTCCGTTTACAATAGTGAAAACCTGCCCTAAACCAATCGGGAAATAAGACGTTCCGCTGTAATAAACGCTGTTGGCATCTTGTCCTGCAGTGTGCAGTTTTACCATCTGCTCGATCTCTTCTTTGTCCTGAGCGTTTGAGGTATGTTTACCAATACTCAATTCTGGCTGCGAAATATTTCCTTGGGTATAACCTACAATACCAGAAAAACTGTCACGGCTTCCGTCGGATGTTTTCATTGCTGAACTTCTTACATTGACGGCATTATCAGGATCATAAGCGCCCAGAGAGATTTTATGTGCAGTAAGATTTATCTGGATTTTAAAATCTTCAAGCGAAACATTATTAATAAGTTTTACTTTGCTGTTTTTCAGCTGTCCGAACTGTGTGCGCATTCCGTCAAAATAAAACCACTGCCCATAACGGAAAGCAATTCTTTTTAGAAATTCAAAACTGGTTTCATCGTATTGCGCCAAATATTTAAATTCTTTGCGGTACGTTGGAGAAATGGCTTCTTTTTGATAAAAATCGGATGGACCTTCGGCTAAAATACCCGGAACAATATTTTGTAAAGGAAGCTCAAGATATATTCTCGATTTTTTCATATCATCAAGCGCAATCGTGTGGCTGATTCCTGTTACATTAATTCCATCCGGACTGCCGTTGCGGTCAATAGAAACCAGCCCGTTGATGATTCCTTTAGACATCAATCGAACTCCGTTTACCAGAAAAGTAAATATTACTTCGGCGCCCATATACCTGCGAAGTGCTTTTGCCTGATTGACAGGATCAATTACAACTTCTGGTGCATAATACCATGTGAATGAAAAATGATGATGGTCTGCCATTTTCTGGCTGACTATTAGGTCTGAATGAATTACGTTTAATGAAAAGCCGTCAATAGTAATTTTGACTTGATCTGCGAAATGTGCCATAAGTAAGTTGGTGTGATATAGTTATTCTTTTAAATATATTTTTATACTTTTTTATAAAGAAAACTAAAGCAAAAATTATCTATAGTTATTAAAAGTTTTTTTTATAATAGAATAAGACTTTGTATTCTAATCAGCAATTACAAGCCTTAGATACAAATACTATAACCATTTCCTAAAATCCTGTAACACCAAAAACCTCAAATTATCGAATTTTGTATTTCTAAATAGGACAACAATTCTGCAATCCAAAAACAGAATTAGAACTATCTAAAAATGAAAAATGAGTGCAGAAAACACGCAAAAAAATAAAAGCGGCAAATTGGCCGCTTTTTGTATTATAATAATTTAAGATTTCTAACAGAAATAATAATGATGAAAAAACTACGAATTTCACTAATCAATATACACGGACTTTTGAAGGGTTCCGGCCTCGAAATTGGTCGTGACGCCGACAATGGCGGACAAACAAAATACATTTATGAACTTGCTGAGTTTTTATCACAACACCCAGATGTTGAGTACGTTGATTTGTTTACAAGATTAATTGATGATCCAAAACTTTCTCCAGAATATGCCGTTCCTGTTGAAGCTGTTAATGAAAAATTTCACATCAGACGAATTCCTTTTCTGGGGAAAAAATACCGCGCCAAAGAACAGCTTTGGGAAGGCCTTGACACTTTTGTGAATGGCGTAATGCAACATATAAAAGCGCATAATATTTATCCTGACTGGATACATTCTCATTATGCAGATGCAGGATATGCAGCTGCAGAATTATCAGCCGTATTAAACATTCCGTTTGCGCATACAGGGCATTCGCTGGGTTTTTATAAGAAGAAAAAATTATTAGAAAGTGGAGAAACGGAAGAAGAACTGGAAAAGAAATTTAAGTTTGAAGCCAGGATCGCCGCCGAAGAAAAAACCTTAGAACTCTCAGAATTTATTGTGACTTCTACAGAGCAGGAAATCGAAACGTATAAAGCGTATAAAAACTTCGAATTGGCAAAATACCACGCCATTTCTCCGGGTATTGACACCAGAAAATTTGTTCCGTATTATTATCAGGAAATGGACAGCGATAAAAATATGGAAGAAACACAGCGAAAATACTGGGTTTCAGAAACCATTTCAAAATTCCTGACCAATCCACATAAGCCTTTTATTTTGGCACTTTCGAGACCGGACAGACACAAAAACCTGCATACTTTGATAGAAGTTTACGGCAAAGATAAAGAACTGCAAAGCATTGCAAATCTGGTAATTTTTGCAGGAATTAGAAAAGATATCCAGACCATGCCAGAATCTGAAAAAGAGGTGCTTACCGATTTATTATTATTGATGGATAAATACGATTTGTACGGCAAAATGGCGATTCCGAAAAAGCATGATGTTGAGAATGAAGTTTCGATTATTTACCGTTATGCCGCAGAAAAAAGAGGCGTATTTGTAAATCTGGCTTTGCACGAAAATTTTGGTTTAACCGTAATAGAATCAGCAAGTTCGGGACTTCCGGTTATTGTAACTAAAAACGGCGGGCCTTCAGAAATTATTCCGACTTGCCAAAATGGAGAACTGGTAGATCCGCAGGATGAAAAACAGATTAAAAAAGCACTTTTGAATATTTTGACAGATGAAAATCAATGGAAATATTATTCAAATAATGGCGCTATAAATATTCAGAAACATTACAGCTGGCTGAGCCACGTCAATCAATATGTAGAATTGGTAAACGAAAATTTATCGCTTTCGTCTGGCGCAGGAATTAAAAAACAGCATTATTCTACGATCAATATTGACCGCTTAAAAAGAAAGGTCGAAAACTTATTGGTTTCGGATATTGACGGAACACTTATCGAACCAAAATTAAACAATCCGGGACTAAAAGAATTAAAAGCGCATCTTACGAATCGTACCGATAAAATGGCTTTTGCAATGGCATCGGGGCGAAATCTTACGCTGGTAAAAAAGATTATTGACGAAGAACAATTTCCGCTTCCCGATTTTATAATTTGTTCTGTTGGTACCGAAATTTATTATACGAACGGAAAAGATTATGTGCTGGACAAAGGCTGGGCAAAATTCCTATCCGGACGTTGGAAACGCGATGATATTGTTGAAAGATTAAAAGCCGTGAAATGGATTAAAATGCAGGAAGACGAAGCGCAGAATCCGTATAAAATCTCTTATTATTATGAAAAAGAAAATTACGATCACGAAGAATTAATCGCAGCTTTAGGAACGGGCTGGTACAAAGTAAATATTATTCCGAGTCACGGTCAGTTTTTGGATTTTATTCCTAAAAGGGCTTCAAAAGGAAATGCTATTAAATTCTTGTGTCGCAAATGGGCTATTCCGTTGACAAACGTGATCGCTGCAGGCGATTCCGGAAATGATGTTGATATGTTTAGAGGGCCAATAAAAGGAATTATCGTTGGCAATAGAAGCGCAGAATTAGCTGAATATGAAACAACTAAAAGTATTTATGTCGCCAAAAATTCGGCTTCGTCTGGAATTTTAGAAGGATTAAAGCATTATAAAATAATTAAATAACACGTTAGTGAAATTTAAACACATAGAAACATAGCTTTAGAATATCTATAAAAGTCGTTTCACTTACATATAAACATATAGCTATGTGTGAGAAATAAGTTTCTTTTAAATTTCTTTTTTTATGCATTTAGAAAATAAACCTATGCTTCTATGTGTTTAAAAATAATTACACTAACGAATTAAATAAATATACTATGTATTCAGGATCAGGATTTAGCAATTGGGAAATTGGAGATGTTGACATCTTTATAGATGAAAACGGAATTCATCATTTATTTCATTTAATTATTCCCAATCACGATTACATTGCGCACGCGGTTTCTAAAGACGGTCTTTCGTGGAAACGAGTAAAAAATGCTCTTTTTGTAGGTGATCCGGGCGATTGGGATGACGATATGTTATGGACAATGCATGTGAGCCACAGATCTGAAGGTGAAGGTTATGAAATGTATTACACAGGTCTTAAAAGACAGGATAAAGGAATTGAACAGAAAATAGGAAGGGCAGTTTCTAAAGATTTAATTCATTGGACAAAAGAAAATTTATATGGTCTGCCTTTTAAAAGTGAAGCACCGCATTACGAAAGTCCAAGCAATAATCCGCGGGAATGGATTAGTTTTCGGGATCCTTTTAAATATCAGTTTGAAGGAGAAGATTATTTATTAATCTGCGCCCGAAGTGCCTCTGGACCAACTTATCGAAGAGGTTGTATTGCGGTTGCTAAAAGAGAAAAGGAAGGGTTTGTGCTGCAGAAACCTTTGCATTTCCCGTATGTTTATGATGATGTAGAATGCCCGTGTGTAGTCGAGATTAAGGGAACTTATTATCTTTTAGGATCTATTCGCGAAGATGTAAAAGTGCGTTATTGGTCGGCTCTAGAATTTAAGGGCGAATATTGTGCTTTTCATAATAATGTGCTGCTTCCACAAGGAAATTATGCCGCGCGCGTGGTAAAAGACGGCAGTCATTTTTTAATCTATAATTTTTATTTTGCAGATGGAAATGTCAACACTCATCGCGTAATTCCGCCGCCAAAAGAATTAGATATTGACCACAGTGGGAGGCTGGTATTAAAGGCTTATTATTTTTGGGAAAGACTGTATCAGAAAACAATTCTTCAAAAAGATTTGCCGTTGCCTTTGCCCATTTTAGGAAATCCTACAGCGGAATTTGAACTTGAAAATGAAAACAAATGGCGCTTTGGATGTCGAAGCGGTTATGAAATTTATTGCTTCGAAAAACCTTCTAATGATTTTGTCTGGGAAGGAAAATTAGCCGTTGAAGGAATGGGAAAAACGGGCTTTGTTATTGAATGTGATAAGGAAGGAACGGCTTATTATATTTCGATTGATTTTGTGAATGGTTTTGTGCAGTTTAGAGCTTGGGGATTTAATGAAAAAGACGTAAAAAATAATTTTATTTTCGAAAATATTCAAACGAATCAATTTGAAATTCAGGAAGATAGACAGATTTATTTTAAGATTATCCGCTACGGAAATTATTATGAACTTTCTATAAATGGTGTTGTAAAACTGACCTTATTAGATTTTAAATACAGCGAAGGAAAAATTGGTATTTATGTTTGTTCGGCAGTAATTTCGGTTAGTGATTCTCAAATTCACGTGCTCCCGGAACCAGAAAACGAGTATGCTGCTGCAGATCCGGATAAATACCTAAAAGATTATACCAGAATTGTACAACCTCCTGAGGGCGCTAATTAAGATTTTTTGCCACGAATTCCACTAATTTCACTAATTTTTTTAAATTTTTAATTTGTGTTAATTCGTGTAATTCGTGGCAAAAAAATATTACTTCATTTTATAAATTTCAGAGCCGGCTAGTAAAAAACAACCCAATCCGTAATCTTCAAAATCTGGAATTTTGTCGTACGATAAAGGCTGTCCGTCTTTAGGTTCTTTTCCTGTGGATTGTAGAAATCCTAAGAAACCATTAGTATGTAAACTTTCTGTTGTAAGAGCATTCCAAGCTTTTTGAACCACAGGTAAATAGGTCTCTTTTTTTAAGATACCGCTGTTAATTCCGTATGAAATTCCATAAACAAATAGGGCAGTTCCAGAAGCTTCTTTTTCTCCAAAATTAGTCGGATCGTGTAAACTCACATTCCAAAAACCATCCGCTCTTTGAATCGGAACTAAAGCTGCTGCCATCGCTTTTAAATCTTTTACATATTGCTCTCTATGAGGCGCATTTTCTGGAATAATCGTCAAGACTTTTGCTAAAGCTGCAATTACCCAGCCATTTCCGCGGCTCCAATAACAATTTTGTCCGTTTGGTTCTTTATACGGAGGATCAAAATCGGCATCGCGCCACCATAAACCTTCTTTTGGATTAAAAAGCCCGTGGTCACCGTGATTATTTCTGCTGTACATATACATTTGGTACATTTTTTCGAAATAACGATTGTCTTTTTCCAAAACACCCATTTTAGCAAAAACAGGCATTCCCATTTGTATGGCATCAATCCACGACCAATCATCTAATTGAGAAGTGTTTAATAACATGGCAATATTTGCTCTAGTATTTTTTAGTTTTTTAGACTCAGGTTCAAGATTATACAAATCAATATAGGTTTGTGCTGCACAATAATTATCGGCATTGCGGGTTGTATTACCGCTATTAAAACCCCATTTATGAAATTCTGCCCATGAATACGCATAATCGTAATAAGTATCTTTTGGGAAAATTTCGTGCAGCGCCATCAATCCTTCATAATAAACTCCGCGCGTCCAGATATTACTTGGGCGTTCTTTGTTGGTAATAATTGTTTTACCGGTTTCTGGCCATTTTTGCATAAAATAATCATTGGCAAGGATCATTTGTTTGAGCACCAGTTTCTTATCAAACGGTTGTTGGGCGTTTACAGCAGTATATGAAAAGCATATAGCGAAAAGTAAAAGTAATTTTCTCATTTTAATGTTCGTTATTTAATAATTAGTTTTGTTTTAACGGCGTTATGGTTATTGGCCCTAATAATCCCGAAGGCATTGGAGACCATTTTGTTGCATCGAATTTTTTATAATCTTTATCGACCATATTGATTTCATAAAAAATTTTCCATTCCTGACCTTTCAATTCCATATCGCGAACTCTGTTGGCGGCAAGATTGGTCACCTGTACTTTAAGTATATTTTTTCCAGATTTTAATTTTCCAATATTCAATTGATAGGGAACAGACCAGGCTGTACCAATAAACTCATCGTTTAGCCAGACTTTTGCACTTTCGCGAACGTCTCCCAGATTCAGACTCCAATTTTCGGTTTTCTTATCCGAATTATTAAATTCTAAAGTATACGTTGCTGTTCCAGAAAAAGCTTCGGCTTCCGGACTTAATTTCGTCCACGATTCTAAATTTGTAACCGATGCGTTTGCCGGCAATTTCGGCCCTCCTTTGTCAAAAGTAATTTTCCAGTTTCCTTTTAGTGGAAGTGATTCAGCAGCTTTTTCATAATAAATCCATTTCTTTTGAGAAGCCGTATTTTCAGTTTTTAAGAAATAAGATTGTCCCGGCTCAATTCTAATTTTTACTAAAGTATTTTGAGCTGATTTGGTTACGATTGCATTTCCGTATTCTCTGGTCAATGGATCAAAAATTACCACTTCTTTGTTCCCAATTTGCAACGGAATAAATTCGTCGATTGTTTTTGGCGTATGATTTACTAGATAATATAGCTTTTCGCCGTCTACATTTCTTCTAATGTATTTTAAGCCAGTATTTACAAGGGTTTCAGGATAAATTTGTGAATCTTGTAATGCTTTAAATACATCATAAACAGGGTTTGTTATTACTTTATTTATATCAAGAAGATTTTTAAGCTCTTGTTCCTGCTGTTTATAATCGTTAAAACCGGGTACAGATTCTGGCAGTCCTTCAAAAATAATTGAACCCCCAGCTTTCTGTAATTCGATTAATTTTTGCAGCGTTGCTAATGGCATTTTTTTGCAGGCAGGAATAATCAAGGTTTTAAAAGTACCGCCCGGCAGGCTAATTTGTCCATTTATAACTTTCGCCTGAGCGATAAAATTATCCGAAATAAAATCTACGCCGTATCCTTTTTTCATTAAACTTTTTGTGGTATCGTAGAAAGAAGTTTCATAAAGCCATTCGGATAAAGAATGTATTTTAAACTGAAAAAATAAAGTACCTTTTTGATATTTGTCCCAAGTATCAAAAACAGGCCAATACAGTAAAACTTCGTTATCTGGTTTTCCTTGCTGCAACATCGACTGGCAATTTGCAATATAGGAGAAAAGGGCAGGAGCGTCTTCCCAAATCGTGTTGTTGGCATTAAAATTAACCGAAGCATAAAATTTCCATCCCGGCCACGTCGCTCTTGTTGGCGAATACGTAGAACCGTGCAGAAAAATATGATTGATTCCGTTTAGCATCAAATCTTCAGCTTCTGGTTTACATTGCGATAAAGCGGTTTTAAAATGTTCGCGAAGCCAGGTAAAGGTTTCTGACGAAATTAGATTTTTACCCGAAATATGCCCGGCAGAAGAAGAAAATTTAAGCATAACAGGATCTGCGTCGCCTTCGCGAATGTCTTCTTTTTCGCGTCTAAAACCCGGAATATCAAATGGCATCGAACCAAAAGTTTCGCATTCCGGAATATCCGCAGAAGCGTACAAATCAATCAAATTTCCCGGCGAACCATGCGCCTGAAGTTTGGTTTTAAATTTTTTAGAGTTTGCCCAATTTGTCCACGAATTGTCAAATTTGTTTAATAAATCCGATAGCGTTTGACGGTAATCGCTTCTAAGTCGGTTACCAATTTCATTGTCGGTTTCGTTAAGTAAATTCGGAAGTTGTTTTTTTAAATCGTAACCTCTTAATTTCTGAAATTCTTCGAAGAAATTTGGGGTAAAATCGGTTCCATAAACTTCATAACTGTCATTAAAAATAGCTCTAATTTTTCCTTCTCGACCTTTAAAAGCAGTATTAAACGGCACTACATAAGCGTCAAGTGCTTTTTCAGAATAATGATCGAGCGTATAACCTTTTCCGCCCGGCGCGGCTCTTTTTACCTGCTGTCCTGTTTTACCGCTAAAAACGGCATAGATTGTATAATCGGTTTTTGCCGCTTTCCATTTTAGTTTATTAGGTTCAGATAAATTGGGTAAAGCAATGTGAGTTCCTTCAATACCTTTATCATTTCGGTTTACCTGATTCTTTTTTAATTGATCTGTCAGGTTGATCGAAGTTCCATCTTTCGCGTAAGCAACAACATACAAAAGTTCGGCAGGCGTTTTTTCTTTAGTGCTGTCTAGTACTATATTTCTATCGAATGTTTCGTTTTTTTTAAGGGCATATTTTTCTACAATAAGTTTGGTAGCAGCATTTGGCAAAGTTACCTGAGAGCCTCCGTAAGGCCAGCCGGTTCCTAAAACCATATCGACCTGCATGTGTAAACTGTCGGCAATATGAATGGTATAGTCCAGCATTTCCATCCATTTTGGAGATAGATAGTCTATAAAGTTGCTTTCTTCACCTTTTACTCCATAAATCGGCGTGATTTCTACACCGCCAATTCCGGCTTTATAAAAATCTACAAGGCTTTTCTTTAGGTTTGGTTTATCCACTGCACTTCCCATCCACCACCAACGCGCCCACGGCTGATTGATATTAGAAGATTTTGGCCACGGAGATGCTGCGTTTTGCCCAAAAGAAGCAAAGCCAGAAAGCAATACTAAAGTAATAAGGCAATATGATTTTTTTAATCTCATTGTTGTTGGTTTTGATTGGTTATGGAGCCATTCTTAAATGTATTACAGTATCCTAATTTGAGATGAATTATTAGCAGTAATGAAGTAAAAATAGAATTACTTCCCACTAATTCTATCCTGTTGCATCCTGTTTAATAGAAAGCAAAATAAATAAGAAAATAGCGATATTATTTACTATTCTTTATTTTTTTAATTAAATAAATATGAATAATAAAAAAATATTTTACTAAAATTTTTGATAATGTATTTATGAATTTGTCATCGAATTAAACGTTGTAAATCAGCCATTTGTAAGGGTTTTAAGTGTTAAAAAAAATACAAAAAATATATAATGAATTGACGATTAACAGGATACTACAGGATGGGGCGCATATCCCTTCTAAATAAATTTGGAAAACTAATTAATTAACCAAAATTTAACTTTTATGAAAAACAATTTTAATCTATTGCTAGTTTTAGTCCTGTTTGCGTTACTGCATGCAAAGGGCTACTCGCAAGAAAAAGTGGTTACGGGAACAGTTACAGATGCGTCCAAACTTTCTATTCCGGGAGTGAACATAATCGTTAAAGGGACTAATCGTGGTGCGAGTACAGATTTTGATGGAAAATATTCTGTGAAGGTCTCGCAAGGAGAAACTTTGATATTCTCTTTTATTGGATTTGTGAAACAAGAATTAAAAGTTGGAGCTTCTAATAACTACAGTGTTGTTTTGGATGCCGAAAGCGCAAATCTAAACGAAGTAGTGGTTATTGGTTACGGAACACAAAAGAAAAAATTAACTACTGGTGCAATTTCCGGAATCAAAACGGAAAATTTTACAGAAAGACCTATTTCAAGAATCGATCAGGGTTTGGTTGGGCAGGTTGCCGGAGTTCGCGTTAAACAGACTACAGGTTTACCGGGACAGCCTTTTAGTATCGAAATCAGGGGAGCAGGTTCTATTACGGCAGGAAATGAGCCTTTGTATGTTGTAGATGGTTTTCCGATGTACACGGAAGGATCAAACAGCAATGGTGGATTTTCTAACGGAAGTCCGCTGGATAATATGAACCCAAATGATGTGGCTTCTGTTGAAGTTTTAAAAGATGCTGCGGCAGCTTCTATTTACGGATCCAGAGCTTCTAATGGTGTAGTTTTAATTACGACTAAAAAAGGAAAAAAAGGGAAACCAAAATTTACTTTTAATACTTACGGCGGTGTAAACAAAGAAGCAAATAGAGTGGATATGTTGACTGCAGAACAATGGATTGGAAGAGCAAAAACAATGATTGACAGCCAATGGGTTGGTTCTGGAATTGCAGGAGCTTCTGCAAGCCAGACTACGGCTCAAAGAATTGCCGCTTATAATGCAAAAAATCCAACTGCACCTCTTATTCCTAGCAACAGCAGATATTATACGTATTTGTATGATGACAGATGGGATATGCCGGGTCACCCAGGATTAGATTATATCGATTGGCAGGATAAAGTTTTTCAGACAGGAGAATTTAGCAACTATCAATTATCTGCTTCTGGAGCGACAGACGTAGTAAATTACTATGTATCTGCTAACTACCAAAAAAATACAGGATACATTGTAGGTACAGACTACACTTTGTTTTCTGCAAGAGCAAATGTTGATGTAAAATTATCAGACAGTTTTAAAATGGGGATTAACATCGCACCATCTTATTCTGTAAAAAATGATCCGGGTGTAGAAGGAAAAGACAATACGTTGTTTAAAGCACTTACTGCAACGCCTGTTTTTGAAAGTGCTGCAAATGCTGCCGGAGAAAAATATACCACAAGATATGCGTGGGGAAGCAGTACAACCAATATGTTGAATGCTTTGGCAAGAACTGGAAAAAACTCCATGTACAGAACTTTGATTTCTACTTATGCGAGTTATGAATTTGCAAAAGGTTTGACTTTTAAAAGTACAGTAAACTTTGATAACTCTGATAATACAACAGAAAGTTATACTCCAAACGATGTAATTGCTAGTATTAGAGGTTCTTACAATACGTTTAGAAGACAAAATTTTGTAAACGAAAATACTTTAAATTATGATAAATCTATCGGAAACCATAATTTCAATTTGCTTTTAGGACAATCTTTTAACTCTTATGAAATTACAAAATCTACACTTTCTTCCGGAGCACTTTACAACAGCTCAAGTGTAGAAACACTGCCAACAGGATCTTTGGGTTCTACATCGGCAGAAAAAAGTACATTACTTTCTTATTTTGCCAGATTGCAATACAACTACAAAGAAAAATACATTATCTCGGGTAGTATCAGACGTGACGGATCTTCAAAATTTGGAACGGAGAAACAATGGGGTGTATTCCCTTCAGTATCATTGGCATGGAGAGCAAAACAAGAATCATTTTTGCAAGATGTTGACTGGCTTTCAGACTTAAAACTTAGAGCAAGTACAGGTATCAACGGAAGTAACAATATCGGAAGTTATGCTTCTTATGCAACTCTTGCCACTTATAATTATTCTATTGGCGGAGCAGCAGCAATCGGGCAGGGAGCAGCATCTATTCCAAACCCAGATTTACACTGGGAAGAATCACGAAGTGTTGATTTAGGTTTGGATTTCTCTATCATAAAAAACAGAATTTCTGGAACATTCGAAGTATATAGAAAAAACAACAGCGAATTACTTTTAAGAGTGCCAATTTTGAGCAATACAGGTTTCCCAAGCTACCTTACGAATGTTGGAGAAGTACAAAATCAAGGTTGGGAGTTTGAGTTGAATACGTTGAACTTTAAAACAAATAATTTTGAGTGGAGAACATCAGCAAACATCAGTCATAACGAAAACAAAGTATTGGCATTAGGACCAGGACAGTCTAAAATTGAAATCTCTAATGCTTACGATGGAGGTGTTCCGTTTATCAAATTAGAAGTAGGAAAACCAATGTACACGATTTTCGGATTACAGCAAAATGGTGTGGTAACTCAGGCAGATATTGATGCTGGAGGAACTACAATTGGAGGAAACAAATTGGTTTTGGGAGATCCTAGATATATTGACCAAAACGGAGATAAAAAAATCAATTCTGATGACCGCGTAGATTTGGGTAATCCAACGCCAAAAGTAACTTGGGGAATCACAAATAACTTTAAATACAAAGATGTAGACTTAAGTGTTTTAGTACAAGGTCAAAACGGAGGAACGGTTTACGGATTAACAGGAAGAGCAATTGACCGTACAGGAATGGGTTCTGTAGAAAACTCTTTAGATGTTGATCCTGCGGTAAGAGGAAACTGGAGAACTTCTTTTGGATATCAGGCAAACTCAGACTGGTTGTATAAATCAGATTATGTAAGTATCAGAAGTATCTCAATTGGATATAACTTAAGACAAGCAATAAAAGGTATTAAAAGAATTGATAATATGAGACTTTATGTAACCGGAGAAAACTGGTTCTATTGGAACAAATACAGAGTTGGTTTTAACCCAGAAGCGGTAAATACATCTGCAAGTTCAAACAGCGATTTCTCTGTACCGGTAGATTATGGAGGAGCTCCTTTGGCAAAGTCACTAGTATTAGGTCTTAACATTAATTTTAATTAAAATAAAATGAAAAAATATATTTATTTAGCGAGTGCTATGATGTTATTTGCACTGACATCTTGCGAAGATGAGTTGACACAGTTACCCTTATCATCGGGCACGATAGAAAGTTTTTACGCTACTCCAAATGATTTTATTCAGGCAAGAAATGCTACCTATTCGTTAGCTTTTCACGGAGCAGGAACATACGGTTATGCCAACAGATTAATGAATTTGAGCGAAACAAGATCAGACAATTTGTTTGCCACTACAACAGCATCAAGAGATTGGGAAGGGATTAATAGTTTTTATACTAATATTAGTTCTAACACTTACGTGAAAGAAGCGTACACGAGTAACTATAACGCTATTTACAAAGCCAATCAGTTATTAGAAAAACTGGCAGAAAAAGGAGATTTAATATTTACAACTCCGGCAGACAAAACATCAATGGTAGCCGAAGCTAAATTTTTAAGAGCATTCTGTTATTTTGATTTAGTAAGATGGTACGGTAGAGTGCCGTTATTGGATAAAACAGTAACAGCAGAACAAGCGGCAAAAATACCAAGAACTCCAGTTGCAGAAGTTTATAATTTGATAATTTCTGATTTACAGGCTGCAATTCCAGATCTTTCACCAGCGTATGATGCAGCTAATTTTGGAAGAGTTTCAAAATATGGAGCGCAGGCATTACTTGGTTTAGTGTACATGACGCGTTCAAGTCCAACTTACGGAATTGACGGTGCAACACTAGGTTTAAACGAATGGGATAAAGCGTATCAACAGTTAAACGAAGTTAAAAAAAGCGGTCTATACACATTTGGTACAGATTACGCAGCGATTTTTAAGACTGAAGGAATTACAAACAAAGAAAATGTATTAACGATTCCTTATACACAAAACATTTCAACTCCGGTTGGAGGTAACTTTATGGTAGAATTAGGTTATGAACCTTACTTCGCATCACTTGGATTATCTGCACAAGGAGCTCTAGAAGCAAGACCAATTTCTACAGGATTTATAAACTCAATTAATCCAGCCGATAAAAGAAAAGAGGCAGGAATCGCTACAAGTTACACTGTAGCATCTGGAACGTATAAAGGAAGTTATACACTTCCTGTTTTCAAAAAATACATTGATGCTGCACGTTACGGAAACGGACGTGAAGACTGGGGTGTAGATTTTATGGTAATACGCTACACAGATGTACTAATGATGATGGCAGAATGTACACTTCACGGTGGTGGAGGCACTCAGGCAGAAGTTGACGGAATCATGAATCAGGTAAGAACAAGAGCAGGACTAACGGCAAATGCGGCTAACACTACTTTAGACCAATTATTTGACGAAAGAAGAAAAGAATTCTTTGCAGAAGGAACAAGATGGTTTGATTTAATTAGATCTGGTAACGCACTTACGTTAATGAATGCCTGGAAAACGGCAGAAGACACAGAAGGAAAAATCAGAACAATTGATAAAAATTCATTATTATATCCGATTCCATTATCGGAAATCCTAACCGTTCCGGGACTTTACGACCAGAACTTAGGATACGATTAAAAAAAACTTGCCCCAAATTTTTTTTTAATATTTTGTTTTTTGTTAGGAAGCTGTCTCTTTTTTGAGACAGCTTTTTTTTATTATTTATTAACTTGTTGGATGTAATTATATCTAAAAAATTAAACGCTGATGAAACAGATTTGCTACCGCAAAAACGCGGATTTATACGGATTTTTAGATTTCGTAGTAAAATACGTATAAATCCGCGTCTTCGTGATAACGAATCCGTCAAATCCGTGTCAAAATATATTGTTTTAATTACACACAATGCTTTATTTATTATTCAAAAAACAGGAAAGAACAGGATACCGATATCGTTATAGTAGTTTATCTTTAAAACTCCAGTAATAAATTAAAATACAATGATTTACTCAAAAAAGTTTCTTTTATTTTTTATTCTTTTAATAACTCAATTGTCCATTAAAGCACAGGTAAAACTGCCGTCTTTAGTGGGAGATAATATGGTTTTACAGCAAAATGCAAAAGTAAATTTATGGGGATGGGCATCACCAAATGAAAAAATAAACATCCGATTAGGATGGTCAGACACAACCATAGAAACTATTGCCAATGCAGAAGGAAACTGGAAAGTTACTGTTGATACACCAAAAGGAAGTGAAAAACAATATGATATTGAAATTAATGCTTTTAATAAAATTGTTTTAAAAAATATCCTTATTGGAGAAGTCTGGCTTTGTTCCGGACAATCGAATATGTATTTTCCTGTTGGAAGAGAAGGCACAACATGGAAAACCGGAGTAAAAAACTATGAAGAAGAAGTAAAAAATGCTTCATATCCAAACATCAGATTATTTACCGTTGTAACGAATGCTTCGCCAAAACCGCTGGAAGATGTTACCGGAAACTGGAAAGTTTGCTCGCCGGAAAGTATCAATACCTTTTCTGCCGTAGCCTATTTCTTCGGAAGAGAATTGTATCAAAAATTAAATGTACCAATCGGTTTAATATCAACTTCTTGGGGCGGTACAAAAGCAGAAGCTTGGACAGCCCAAAATGTTTTAGAAGAAGATACAGCTTTCTTGCCGATTCTTCAGGAAGATGCAAAAAACGAAAAAATATTTCAGGAAAAACTCGAAAATTATTATTTGGCTTTAACGAATGAAAGAATTGCAAGTGCAGCCAGTGCGCCAAAATCACAATTGAAAAAACCGAAAAAAGAAGCCAATAAAACCTCATACGTTTTGTACAATGCCATGCTGCATCCTGTTGTAAATTACACTATTAAAGGCGCAATTTGGTATCAGGGAGAAAGCAATTCCGGAAATGCACTTTTATACAGAACATTATTTCCGGCAATGGTAAAAAGCTGGCGAGAAGAATGGAAACAAGGCGATTTTCCATTCTATTATGTACAAATTGCACCACACAAAGGACAAAATGCAGGAATAAGAGAAGCGCAATTAATGGCTTTAAAAGCAATTCCGAATAGTGGAATGGTCGTAACAACCGATGTTGGCGATGCACAGAATATCCACCCAATTGATAAACAAACAGTTGGACACAGATTAGCAATAATTGCCAGAAATAAAACGTATGGCGAAGATAAATTGGTTTATTCAGGTCCAATTTACAATCACATGAAAATCAAAAAAGACAAAGCACAATTATTTTTTGATTATGCTGACTCTGGATTTAAGAAAAACGCAGAGCCTTTGAAAGAATTTGAAATTGCAGGAAACGACCAGATTTTCTATCCAGCCGATGCCAAAATTGACGGAAAGACAATCGTAGTTTCGTCCTCAAAAGTAAAAAATCCAGAAGCCGTTCGTTTTGCTTGGAAACCAGTTCCCGAACCGAATTTATTTAACAATGAAAATTTACCGGCATCGCCTTTTAGAACCGATGATTGGGTAGAAAATAAATAAAGTTTTTTTGGCCACAGATTTTACAGATTAAACAGATTTTCACTGGTAAAATTTAATAGAAAAATCAAAAAAAATCCGCGCCTAAACCCGTTCAACCCTTAAAACCCGTGTTCCAAAATATGAACAGAAGACAATTTATAATCGGAAATTCTTTAGCAGTTGCAGCTTTATGTATTCCATTTTCGGCAGAAGCCAGCACTTTTCTAGACGATCCAAAACTGTCAGATTTCGAAAAAAGACTTCGACCTGTCGGACGCGCTTTAGAATTTGAAGATTATTACGTTTGGTGCAACAGCCCGATTGAAGGTCCAGACGGAAAAATTCATGTATTTTTCTCGCGATGGAAAAAATCAAAATCAATGAGCGGCTGGATAAACGGTTCAGAAATCGCTCATGCTGTAGCCGATAAACCAGAAGGCCCGTATGAATATGTCAGCACAATTTTAGCTCCAAGAGGAGAAGGTTTCTGGGATGCTACAACCTGCCATAATCCAAGCATTCATTATGTAGACGGAAAATATGCGCTTTTCTTTCTAGGAAATTCAAACGGAAAAATGGATACCAAACGTATCGGATTAGCAACCGCAGGTTCGCTTTACGGCCCGTGGGAACGACCAGATCAGCCGTTATTATTGCCCGGAGAAAAAGGAGAATGGGACGATCTTTTGACTACAAATCCGTCTTTTGTAAAACATCCAAACGGAGAATATTGGTTGTATTACAAATCGTTAGATACAGAAGGATATGTACATCCAAAATTTCCCATCAAAGGAAACAGAAAATACGGATTGGCTGTTTCTAAATCCCTGCACGGTCCTTATAAAAAGTATAAAGGAAATCCAGTAATTGATTTCTCAAAATTGGGAGATAACAAACAATGTGAAGACGCTTTTGTCTGGTACGAAAATAAAAAGTTTAAAATGCTCGCCAGAGATATGGGTGTTTTCGGCATGGATTATGGTCTCTATATGGATTCTGATGATGGAGTCAATTGGAGTAAACCTTTAGTTGCGTATCAGCCATTAGATAAATATATTAAACAACCCGAAGCGCCAAAACATCTTAATCGTTACGGTCGTGCCGAACGTCCGCAGTTGCTATTTCAAAACGGAAAAGCAACCTACATGTTTACCGCATCGCAAGGCGGAAAATATGAAACTTCGTCAGGATTTATTTTTAAAATAGTCTAATGAAAATATTGAAACATCAAACAAAAAACTAAATATCGTAATCATGAAAAAATACATTAAACTAATTATCTGCATTTTGGGATTTGCTCCGGCAGCATTTTCACAAAATTATGCCAATGATAAATTTCCGGATGGTTCGGTTATTTCGAATTGGTTTAAAGATTATACCAAACTCCAGCTCAAAGATTTAGGAAAACAATATGTTATTACCGAAAATGGAGTAGGCAAGGACAGTACAATTGTTCAGACGGCTAAAATACAAGCAGTTATAGATAAAGCATCGAAACAAGGCGGAGGAGTAATCGTGATTCCGAAAGGCGTTTTTTTAAGCGGTGCTTTATTCTTTAAACCCAAAACAACTTTGTATGTTGCAGAAGGCGGTGTGCTTAAAGGTTCTGATAATATTGCAGATTATCCAATTACGCCTTCGCGAATGGAAGGGCAAAATCTGGATTATTATGCTGCTTTGGTAAATGCGTACGGCGTTGATAATTTCTCCATTTCTGGAAAAGGAACCATCAACGGAAACGGAAAAAAATATTGGGCTGCTTTTTGGGAACGACGCAAAGAAAATCCAAAATGTACCAATCTAGAAGTTTCAAGACCAAGATTGGTTTTTATATGGAATTCCAACGACGTTCAATTACAAGACGTAAAATTGATTAATTCCGGTTTTTGGACGAATCATTTTTACAAATGCAACAATGTAAAAATGCTCGATTTGTATATTTTTTCTCCTCATATAGAATTCAAAGCGCCAAGTACAGACGCTATAGACGTTGATATTTGTACCAATTTCTTAGTAAAAGGCTGTTATATGTCGGTTAATGATGATGCAATTGCTCTAAAAGGAGGAAAAGGCCCATACGCAGATCAGGATAAAAACAATGGCCCAAACACAAACATTATTATAGAAGACTGTAATTTCGGATTTTGCCATTCGGCTTTAACAAACGGCAGCGAAGCAATTCATAACAGAAATATAATTATGCGCAATTGCAAAATCGATGGAGCATCAAGATTATTATGGTTAAAAATGCGTCCGGATACACCGCAACGTTACGAATATATTAGAGTTGAAGATATTAAAGGATCTGCAAAAAATTGTTTAGCAGTTTTTGCCTGGAAACAATTTTTCGATTTAAAAGGTCGTCCAGATGTCCCGCTTTCTTACGGAGACAATGTTACGCTAAAAAATATAGACCTAAAATGTGAGACTTTTTACGGAGTAGAAAATGATCCGAATGTACGTTTGTCTAACTTCACTTTCGAAAACTTAAACATAGAAGCGACCAAAACAGCAATTGATAAAAGTCTGATAAATGGAGTGACTTTTAAGAATGTTTATTTGAATAAGGAGTTAGTTCAATAAGAGGTTCTAAGGTTCTGAGTAGCTAAGATTCTAAGATTTTTTATGCTCTTCCTGCAAGGTTTCCAAAACCTTGTAGGTATCAATATTCCAAAAAGAAGATCAAATTATAAGAGCTAAAAGTAATACCTACAAGGTTTTGGAAACCTTGCAGGAAAACTAAATAATTTTGTTGATTTAAAAAGTAAAATTTGAATTGCCTCCAGCTTTAGCTGGAGGTTAAAAATATGCAATTAGAAAAGGGCTTTAGCCAAATTCGAGACCATACTATTTAGGAATTTCGATATAATCTTTCAAATTACATTCTTTCAATTTTTTAATACTTTCTGCCACGGTAAGCGCATTCAAATCAGCACCTTCTTCGCCTGTATGCGTATGATCTTTCGGGAAAAATACTTTTACTTTTTCTTTGCCCAAAGCTTCATATTTTAAAGCCACAATATCATTCAAATCAATATAAAAAGCACCTTCTTTTTCGGCGGCATCTTTAGACCATTTTCCGTAAGTATCTGCTCTTCGTTCCACTTTATCATTTGGCCATTCGTTTCGCGGCGTCTGACTCAAAACAATCGGAATCGCGCCTTTTTCTTTGGCTTCACGAATGAATTTCTCCATATAAAAACCAAAAGTATGAACCGTTTCTTTTGTTCCATCAGGACGTGTAACTTCTTGAGTTTCGTCTCCGTTTCCTTTTAAAGAACCTCTTAGTTTTTCTTTATCAACAGCTCCGGCATCATTATGTCCAAACTGAATCAGAATAAAATTTCCCGGTTGTAATTGATTTTTCACTTCGTCCCAAAGACCTTCATAAACAAAAGTTCGTGTACTTCTGCCTCCACGGGCTTTATTAATCACTTCAATTCTGGTCGTATCACAGTATTTAGGAAAAGATACACCCCAGCCAACAGCGTTAACGTCTTTATTATCAGCCATAGTAGAATCGCCAATTAAAAAGACTTTTTTCTTGGCCGGAAGTACAATTTTTGGATTTTCTAAAATGTAATTTTTTAAAGAATTTTTACTCGCTTTTAATTGATTAATAATAACCGAAGCTGATAAAACAGCACCTTTTGCAGAAGTATGCGTATGATCTTTTTTGTAAAAATAAGTCCCCGTAACTTTGGCTTCGCCCAATTTTTCTAATTCCACGGACATTTTATCATTCAAATCGATAAAAGTCACTTTTTCTTTCTTGGCAATTTGTTTTGCCCATAAACCATACGATTTATTATTGCGCGGTACTTTGCCGTCTTTCCAATCGTTTCGGGGAATCGGCGAACAAACAATCGGAATCGCACCTTTCGCTTTAGCTTCGCGAACTACTTTCTGAATATACCAGCCGTAACTGTGAACAGTTTCGTGTTTTTTGGTCAGAATGTTGTCAATTTCCTCCGTTTCATTGCCGATTCCTTTAATGGTGCCGCGTGCGCGAAGGCTGTCGTTAAGAGGCCCATCGTCATTATGCCCAAACTGAATTAAAACATAATCACCTTTTTTAAGTTTATTCAAAACCGCAGTCCACAAACCTTTATCCTGAAAAGTGCGACTGCTCGTACCACCCAAAGCATGATTTTCGATTTTGATTTTAGTAGTATCCAGAAACTGTCCGATATAATCTCCCCAGCCCCAAAGCCCGCCATCGCCAAGACCTTTTCCGTTTTTTACGGTCGAATCTCCAACCATAAAAAGTGTTGGTTTATTATCTTTTTTTGGAGTAAAATTGAAAAGAAAAAGAGCTAGAAATAAGACTGAAAATAGTTTAATGAATTTCATATTTTGAAAAATGTATTTTATAAAATGCAAAAAATCCCAATGTTGTCATTTCGACTGAAAGGAGAAATCGCACGCGTAACCACAAAGATTGACGAATTACTTTGTGGAGTTTCTAGTGTGATTTCTCCTTTCAGTCGAAATGACAAAACTTTGCGTTAAGTTAAATCGACAAAGGTTAAACCTGAAACCTGAAACCTAAAACCAAAATCCCTACCTAAAATCAAACCATAAATTCATCTTAATCCCGTCATCGCCGCTTTTAATTCTAATATTAGTCGGCTGACTCTGTGGGCCTTGCTGTTCCAAAGGTTTAAAATCACGCATTGCCGGAATTTCATACATAAACGAAATATCACCCGCCGGAAATTCAGGCTGTGGATTACTTCCCGGAAAACCATTTTTAGGCAGATCCGGCGTAAATAATCTTAAAAATAAATTATCCGATTCGCTGAAAATTTTAAACGAAGAATTTCCTGCTTTTAGATTCGCACCCAATAAATTAGCATGATAACCTTTAAATTCAGGATAAATAAGATTTTCAAAACTTTCGCCCGTAATCGTATTGTTATATGCTTTTTCCCAAATGCCGTAAGTCGTTCCTTTAATTCTGTTTTTCCAAACATGATACGGGCCTCTTCCAAACCATTTTATACCCGTAACATCTTTCTCAGGAAAACTAAACGTAATTCCGAAAGCGCTGATTTTATCTTCAAAAAAAGCACCGTCAAAACCTTCACCGCCAGACGCATTTTTAAGAGCGGTTAATTCCATTTTAAATCTTCCGTCAGGTTCCATAATCCATTTTATAGAAGATAAACCGCCAATGTAAGTTGCTGTACAAATAGCTTTGTCGTTTTCTTGCGAAATCTGAATATCTTTTAATTTGGCTTTCATGCCAATTGGGCGCGGGCCATTTGTCAGCAGAATTGTGTTTTTATCGTTTTTAATAGTCACGATTTCTCCTGTCAAAGCATCAAAAGTTACCGTAACATTATTTCCTTTAAGCGTGATTTCGTTTCCGGTTTTATTTGTCGTTGCTTTTGCTTTTAAATTTTCAACTTTCAGAAATTTTTCGGCATAAAACTTCGCTTTATGAATCGGCCATGTCCACGTATAAATTTCTTTATTAAATTGATCAAAAGCGGTAATTGATAAAACATCACCATCGGCAAAATTGTTCGGAACCGTAAAATTTATTTTGCGCGTTTCGCCAGTTTCTATACTCGGAATCTCAATTTTACCCGAAGCAATTTCTTTAGCAACGCCATCGGTATACAGTACATTTTTATCAGAAGAAGATACTTTAAACTCCATTTTACAGGAATTCAAATTACTAAAAAGATAATCGTTTTTAATTAAAAAAGAACCGTCAAAACCTTCTGTAACCTGTTTTTGCTGAAACTGAATCGGCGCCCAAACTTCTTTTACGGTATAATAACTTCCTTCTCTTTCGCGGTGCGGACCCAGAATTCCATCTGCTGCAAGCGAACCTTTTGAGTCAAATTTTACATCACCCGTCCAATCTGAGCGTTTTACAGCTTCATCCAACATTGCCCACATAAAACCTCCCGCAAAAAGCGGACTTTCTTTGTAGCGATTCCAAAAATCTTCCAGCGCCGCGCCGTGTCCGTTATCGTAAGTTCCGTGCATAAATTCAGTCGGAAAAAAAACATTTTCGCCGGCATTAAAACGATGCATACCCGTTAAATAAGTCGGATAATGATGCGTGTCCCAGCCATTAAAATCAGCCCACGGATGAATCACAATTCTCTTTTGAGGATCAAGATCTGAAAAAACTTTGTCGACATTATAATTCCAGCCGCCTTCGTTACCGTTATCCCAAATAATTACCGATGGATGATTGACATCGCGGGTAATCATTTCGGTTACTAATTTTGTTCCCGTTTCGGTATCATAAGAGTTTTGCCAGCCCGCCAATTCATTCAAAACAAAAAGTCCTAACGAATCGCAGACTTCCAGAAAATGCTCGTCTGGCGGATAATGCCCGCGAACCGCATTCATATTCATGTCTTTTATTAATTTTCCGTCCAATTCGCTGATTCTCTTGCTGGTGCTTCTTCCGCCTTCCGGCCAGAACGAATGGCGGTTAATTCCTTTCATGATAATTTTAGTGCCGTTTACATAAATTCCGTCTTGTTTTTTAAACTCTAAAGTCCTAAAACCAATTCGTTTTTCATATTGATGAAGCACAATTCCGTTTTGTTTTAAAACCAATTCCAGGTTATATAAATTAGGCGTTTCGGGATTCCACGGTTTAATGTTTTTCCATTGTGCCGAAATAGATTCTCTAGTAGTTTTCGCTTTAAGGGGAAAATTAAAAGTCTGAAAATTTTCTCCGTTTAAACCTTTAAGAGAGGCTTCTAAAGTGGCGTTTTTAGGGATATCTTTTAAACTCAAATCAACCGTAACAGAACCGTCCATTTTTGGATTTACCGCAATATGTTCGATATGCGTTTTTGGAGAAACTTCCAGCCAAACCGGACGATAAATCCCGCCAAAAAGCCACCAGTCGGCTCTGCGTTCTGCAGCGTTAACCGATTTATTGGCAGATTGTTTCCAGACATGAACTTCCAAAATGTTTTTAGAACCAAATTTTAATAATGAAGAAATATCATATTTAAACTCGTAAAAACCGCCTTGATGAATCGCTCCGGCAAGTTTTCCATTTATTTTTACTTCTGTGTCCGTCATGGCGCCGCCAAATGCAATCAGCACCCTTTTGCCTTTATAATCTGAAGGAACCTCAAATTCATATTTATATAAACCTTCTTCTTTACTCGGTTCTTTTTGGTTCAGTTCTTTATACCAGCGCCCATAGGTATATTCGCCAAAACCTTCCAATTCCCATTGCGACGGAACATTTATAGTTGACCATTTTTTGCTGTTATTTCCATCCGTACAATAAAAATCCCATTGTACAGGATGCTCAAAATCTTTTCCCGAAAGGTAAATTTTTTCGGTTTTCTGAGCCGTTGTATGCAGCGAACAGAAAAGCGAAAAAGCCGAAATAACAATAGTTTGAAGAGTTTGGTTTGGTCGCATAGTTAGTAAGTTAGTCATTAATTTCCGTCTGGTTTTGCAATTTCAAAGCGGTCGCTCATTGGCAGATTCCATGACGAAAATGAATTTGGTTTTTTAGGATCGTAAGCAGGAGTTTCTTTTAAGATTTGATTTTTTAACGGAAGATTCAATTCGCGGATTCCTTTAAGAACGCAAAGAGCAATTTCGTTGGCTCCAAAACTATTAAAGTGCGTATTGTCGTCTAATGCTTTTTCCTGTCCCGGAAAAGTGTTTGCAGGATATTGTACAAATGCTTTTCTGGAAGTTTCATCGCCCCAGGCTTCGTATAAAGTTGTCGTTAATTTGGTAATATCAATAAGTGAAACATTGTTTTTTTGAGCCACGGCACGCATTGCATCAGGAAATTCGCCGTGTGTTTCTTTTAAAGTTCCATTTTCATTAAAGAATCGGCGTTGCGTCGGCGTTACCAAAATCGGAATGGCGCCTTTGTCTTTTGCAGCTTGAATAAATTCTTTCAATAAATCAGAATACGATCCGTACGCGCCATTTCCTTCGCCTTTTATTTTTTCGTCATTATGACCAAATTCAACAAACAAATAATCGTTTTTTTTGATTACTGAAAGTATTTTTTGCAATCGATTTGAATTTTTAAAAGAACTCAAAGAAGAACCCGAATAAGCATAATTGGCAACGACTACAGAATCATCAAAATAATTGGTAATAAATTGTCCCCACGAAGCCCAAGGTTCTACATCCTGATCGGTTACGGTAGAATCTCCGGCCAAATAAAGTACAGTTAAATTTTCTACAGCCGTAATTTTTATACTTTGAATAGAAACGTCGCCTAAAAACTCCAACGTAAGTTTATTATCCCAATCCAGAATATCTTTTTCTCTGTCTTTGAGAACGATGCTGGTTTTGTCGTCAATTTTAGTGTTTCTAACATTTACATTAAAAGTCCGCGTTATTTGTTTTCCTTTTTTAATGGCAAATTGATTCAGTAACAATCTTCTCGATTCTGTTTTTATGGTAATATTCGATTTGTTTTTCAAACTTCCCATTGTAATTTCTACCTGATAATTTCCTTCAGGAACATTCACAGAAAAATAAGTTGGTTTTTGAGAAGAAAACGTATTAGAATTGATTTTGACATTTGAAGCTGTATTCAAATCAAAACCATAACCTGATGCTGCGTTATAAGCTATTGGAGTTGAAACTAATTTTCCTTGTGGATTTTCAGCAGTTCCAAAAGCAAACAATAAGGAAGTTATTGATTTAGGAAATTTGGACTTTGAATCTACTTTTAGATTGCTAAACCCATATACAGTGGAGAAATTACCGAAAATGGCAATACTAAGAATAACAAATAAAAATGCCTTACATTTTATCAATTTATGATAATTTAATAATTGTATTTTCAAATATAATAATTTGATATTCTTGTAGTATCCTGTACTATGATGTTAAAAAGTAAGTAAATATTTAAAATATTAATAAAGAATAATCAGGTAGGTACAGGATAGTATACCAGTAAAAAACAAAGAAATTGCATCAATGTTATGAAATTGATAAAATAAAGGATATAAAATTTTATTATTCAAATTTTAATAATTGACAATACTTTTCACTTTATGAAGATTAAAAAAGATACTTTACAATTCCTGACAGCTCTGTTTTTTTTGTGTTCGACCATAGTTTTCGGACAGCAAAAAGAAGTACGAAAAATACATTATGCGCCAGACGGAAATAGTTTTGTATTAAAAAACGGAACTCGAAAATTCAACAGAGCATTGTACGGATCTAACACAGGATTTAGGGTAGAAACCGGCGATCTTCCGGAATTTGCAATGTACATGCCGGGAATGGGAGGGAATTTAAAGTTCGGTTTGATCAACGGAAAAGACAGCAAATGGATTACTGAAGTTTCTAAAATTGATACAAAATATGTTTTAGGAACAATGCAATATATTATTGAAGATGCTATTTTAGGAAAAGGAAAATTGTTTGTTGATGTTGTCGCACTAAAAGAAAGTGAAGGTTTTATAGTAAAAGTTTACGGGGAAAATATCGATAAAAACACCGATTTAATTTGGGCTTTTGGCGGTGCGACCGGAAAGAAATTTAGCCGTGACGGCGATATTGGCGCAGATCCGGAATCGGTTTTTTATTTACAGCCTCAATATTGTGTTAACAACAAATACACGATTAAAAAACAATCTTTTCTGCTGGATTATGGCTCAGAAAGTAACAGACAGAAAACGGGAAATAATAGAAGTTTGAGTGGATCTTTTCCAGAATCTGAAACGCATTTTGCGAATGCAGATCATCAAAATACACCTTTGGAACTTTTTAATTCAAAAGAAGAATCATTGCCGCTTATTACAGGAAAAATAAAAACGATTTCTAAAACTGGATTATACTGGCTTCTTCAAACAGAATCAAAAACCGAAAATACGCAGCAGTCAATTGCAAAATTATACGACAAATCAATTCAGGAAACACTTTTGCTGGCGAACAGAGTCAAGGTTTCAACCCCAGATCCTTATATTAATACTTTAGGCGCTGCGCTGGCAATTGCTTCCGACGGAATTTGGGAAAGCCCCGCGTACCTTCATGGCGCGATTGCCTGGAGAATGTATCTAAATGCATGGCGCGGTGCGTATACCGCAGATCCTTTAGGCTGGCACGATCGTGCAAAATCGCATTTTACGAGTTACAGCAAATCTCAGGTTTTAGAGCCTTTAACGGGGCCGGTTGTTTTTGATACGTTGAAAAATTTAGCGCGCCAAAAAGAAGAAATCGGAACGTCTATGTTTAGCAGCGGTTACATAAGCAGAAGCCCGAACAAGAATAATGTGGCGCATCATTATGATATGAATCTGGTTTTTATAGACCAGATGTTACGCCATTTTAAATGGACGGGCGACACCTCTTTCATTAAAGAAATGTGGCCTACGATTGAACGACATCTGAATTGGGAAAAAAGAAATTTTGACGCTGATAATGACGGGCTTTACGATGCATACGCTTCAATTTGGGCGAGCGATGCCTTGCAATATAGCGGTGGCGGCGTGATTCATTCGTCGGCTTATAATTATTATGCCAATAAAACTGTTGCTGAAATTGCAAAGAAAATCCAGAAAGATAATGTTCCGTTTTCTAATGAAGCCGATAAAATCTTAAAAGCCACAAACGCACAACTTTGGGTTCCGAAAAAAGGAATTTTTGCCGAATATAAAGATGCTTTGGGAAATCGATTATTGCATGATGTGCCGGGAATTTGGAGCATTTATCACACCATAGATTCCGAATTATCAACGCCTTTTGAGAGTTACCAAATGCTCAATTATGTCGATAATGAGATTCCGCATATTTCAATTTCTGCCGAAGGTTTAGACAAAAAAGACCTTTATGTTATCAGCACAACCAATTGGCAGCCTTATACTTGGTCTATAAATAATGTGGCTTTGGCGGAACAATTGCATACTTCGCTGGCTTTTTGGCAAGGCGGTCAATCGGAGAAAGCTTTTAAAATGTGGGAAAGTGCTTTGATAGAAAGTATGTATCTGGGAGCGTCGCCGGGCGGATTTGAACAGCTTATGTATCAGGATGCTATTCGCGGTGAATTGTACCGTGATTTTGCCGATCCAATTGGTATGGCTTCGCGAACTTTGGTCGAAGGACTTTTTGGAATTCAGCCCGATGCTTTGGCAGGAGTTTTAACGATTAAACCAGGTTTTCCTGAGAAATGGGAAAATGCATCTTTAGAAATTCCAGATGTTTCTATTGCTTTTAAAAGAGAAAATAAAGAAGAAAGATATTTGATTAAAAGTCAGTTTCAGGCAAAAATGAGTTTGAATTTGATTCTAAATGCATCTTACGAAGCTGTAGAAAGTATTTTAGTAAACGGAAAATCTGCTTCTTGGAAAGCTGTTTCTGAAAGTATTGGAAAACCTAAAATCAGTATTGAAGTTCCGAATAATTCAGTTTATGATATTAAAATAAAATGGAAAGGAAATTCTTTAGAAGAAATAAAATCAAAAGAGAATTTTGTTTTGAATGAAAGTTTAGAAATCAATACAAAAGCGAAAATGGTTTCTGTTTACGACCCGCAGCAAGTTTTAGCAGATAGTAATAAAAGTGATTTTTCGCTCAAGGCGAAAGTGAATTCGGCTGGAAATAAAGTCTTTTTTGTACAATTGAAACAAGGCGATTTTACTTGGTGGCAGCCCATTCACGTAAGTGTAAAAAAAGAAAAGCAAGCAGATGAAAAAGCTGTAAATTGGGATATTCCGCTGGATAAAGCTGTAAAAACAGAAACGGTTTCACTTAGTCCGTTTTTCAATTCAAAAGTTACTGATATTTTTAATTATGAATATTTATCGCCAAGACCAAAAACCGTGACTTTGCAGCTTCCCAAACAGGGAATTGGAAATTGGTGTTATCCAAATGTTTCGGTAAAAATTGATGATTCCGGCTTACGCGAAAAAGCAAAAGCGAATGGGCAAATTACAACACCAAACGGGATTCCGTTTCAAACACCTTCAGATCAAAATCAGAAAAATATAATCTTCACATCAATGTGGGATAATTTTCCGGAAAGAGTCAATATTCCGTTAAACGGAAAAGCTTCGCACGTTTATTTTATCATGGCTGGAACGACAAACCCAATGCAAAGCCGAATCGTAAACGGTGAAATTACAGTAAATTATACAGATGGAACTTCGGAAATTTTACCATTAAAAAACCCGGAAAACTGGTGGCCGATTGAACAGGATTATTTTACCGATGGATTAGCTTTTACAACAGACGCTCCGAAGCCGCCAAGAGTTTATTTTAAAACTGGCGAAATTTCCAGAACTTTTAAAGATTTCACCAACATAAAAGGATTTTCAAGTTATGGTGTTGATGGCGGTGCGGGAACGATTTTGGAATTGCCTTTAAATAAAGAAAAAACATTAAAAAATATGACTTTAAAAACCATTGCAAATGATGTTGTGATTGGTTTGATGAGTGTGACTTTAATTAGATAATTAGATAGTTAGAAAATTAGATAGTTAGAAAATTAGATTGTTAGATAATTAGTCAATTAGAAAATTTGATAATGCAATAATAAGCCTTCGACTTCGCTCAGGATGACAATTGTTCTGTACATTGTCAGGCTGAGCGGAGTCGAAGCCCCGCAAAGTAAGTAAACCTGAAACCTGAAACCTGAAACCTGAAACCTGAAACCTGAAACCTGAAACCTGAAACCTGAAACCTGAAACCTGAAACCTGAAACCTGAAACCTGAAACCTGAAACCTGAAATCTGAAACCTGAAACCTGAAACCTGAAACAAGAACCTCACAACTATGAAAAAAATAACCACATGAAAAAGTATCACTTAATTACTGCAATTCTGTTTTCGTTTTCGCTTTTTGCACAGAAAATAGACCGAAAGGCTTTGGTAACCAGACACAATGTTCAAATTACAGCGATAGACACTTTGGCTTCTTTAACGGTTGGAAACGGTGCTTTTGCTTTTACTGTTGATGCTACGGGACTGCAGACTTTTCCGAAGTTTTATCAAAACGGAATTCCGTTGGGAACGCAGTCAGAATGGGGCTGGGACAGTTATAAAAATACCGAAAATTATAAGTTTTCTGAGACTTTGCGTGATTATCAACAATATGGACGAAATATTTCTTATACCGTTCAGATAAAAGAACCGAAAAGAAAAGTGGATGCTGTAAACTGGTTTCGCCAAAATCCGCATTTATTGCAATTAGGGAATTTAGGTTTTGAAATTACGTTGAAAGACGGAAGTCCGGCAAAACCACAAGACATAAAAGCGATCAATCAAAAACTGAATTTATGGACGGGAGAAATTGAAAGTTATTTTGAAGTGGAAGGAACTCCTGTAACGGTTGTAACGGCTTCTCATCAGGAAAAAGATGCGATTGGTGTTAAAGTAAAATCAGATTTATTACTTCAAAAACGATTAAAAGTTAGTTTGAGAATTCCGTTTCCAACAGGAGATTGGGCAGATATGGGAACCAAATATGAAGGAAAACAAGATTATAAAAGTATTTTGGCTGTAAAGTCAAAAAACGAAGCAGTTATAACGCACGTTATGGACAGCATTTCTTATAATGTAAACCTGAACTGGAAAGGAAATGCGCAGATTAAAGAAACCGGAAAACATCATTTTGTTGTAGAAGCTTCGAATTCTAATGCTTTAGAATTCAGCTGTCTTTTTGCTTTAGCAGATAAAAAAGCGATTAAAAATAGTTCCTTTTCTGATATTGAAAACAGCAGTATAAAAGGCTGGGAACAGTTTTGGCAAAGTGGAGCAGCGGTCGATTTTTCAGGAAGTACAGATCCGCGCGCCAAAGAACTGGAACGCAGAGTAATTCTCTCTCAATATCTAACCAAATTGCAATGTACAGGAAAAGTACCGCCACAAGAAACGGGTTTAACCTATAACAGCTGGTACGGAAAACCGCACTTAGAAATGCATTGGTGGCACGGCGTACATTTTGCACTTTGGAACAGACCAGAATTGTTAGAAAAAAATCTTCCGTGGTATCAAAAGGTTTTTGAAAAAGCAAAAGGAATCGCCAAAAGACAAGGTTTTGAAGGCGCAAGATGGCAGAAAATGGTCGATGCAGACGGAAACGAAAGTCCGTCATCTGTAGGCTCATTTTTAATTTGGCAGGAACCGCATTTTATTACGTATGCCGAATTAATGTATCGTGCAAAACCAACAAACACAACTTTAAATTTATACAGCGAACGTGTTTTTGCAACGGCAGATTTTATGGCTTCATTCGCTAATTATGATGCTAAAAATGATCGTTATGTTCTCGGACCAGGCGTGATTCCGGCACAAGAACGCTTTAAGGCGATGGAAACTTTTAACCCAACTTATGAATTAGCGTACTGGAATTGGGCTTTGAAAACAGCAATTGCATGGAAGAAAAAATTAAGCCAAAAAGTACCTGAAAAATGGGAAGACGTTTTGGCAAAATTATCTCCGTTACCGATTCAGGATAATGTATATCTGGCAACAGAAAGTGCAAAAGACTCCTATACCAATCCAGAATTTAAAACAGATCATCCATCGGTTTTAGGAACTTTTGGAATGCTTCCGGAAACGTCTCTTTTGGATAAAAAAATAATGAAAAACACATTTGATCTGGTTTGGAAAACATGGTCTTGGGATAAAACGTGGGGCTGGGATTTCCCGATGACAGCAATGTCTGCAGCGCGTTTGCAAATGCCGGAAAAAGCTATTGATGCTTTATTTATGAATGTAACTACAAATACATATTTAAAAAACGGACATAATTATCAGGCAGAAAGACTAACGCTTTATCTTCCCGGAAACGGCGGTTTACTGACTGCAGTTGCTATGATGTGCGCGGGCTGGGATGGATCTACAGAAGCAAATCCTGGATTTCCTAAAGATGGAAGCTGGAAGGTGCAGAGTGAGGGATTTCAGAAGTTTTTTTAGGAGAGGTTCAAAGGTTCAAAGGTGCAGAGGTTCAGAGGGACAAAGGAAAAAACTTTGCGGTTATTTTAACTATCAAATCGTAACCCCAATCTTGTCATCCCTTGTTCCTCGGGGTGACAAAAAATGCGAATAAGAATTTTGATAATACCTACAAGGTTTTGGAAACCTTGCAGGAAACGAAAAAACTTTGCAACTCTGCGACTTTGCGAGATTAAATAAAAAAAGCCTTGCGAACCTTGCGTAAATCCTGGCGTCATTGGGGTTAAAATTCACAGTCAAAACATATAACATTATGAGAAATAAAATCTTTCAGTTAATAATGCTTTTTCTAAGTCTAAATATGTTCAGCCAAAGACAAATGGAAAACCTTGACAGAGGCCTGGTTGCAATAAAAAACAACAACCAATTTTTTATAAGCTGGCGTGTTTTAGGAACCGATCCCGATGATTTGGCTTTTAATTTATATCGAAAAAGCGGTACTCAAAAAGCAGTAAAATTAAACGATAAATCGATTACGGGCGCCACAAATTTTGTTGATACCAAAGCCAATAGCGAACAGGAAAATACATGGTTTGTAAAAACAGTTTTAAAAGGAAAGGAAAAAGACGCTTCGGGAAGTTTTACTATTTCGGCTAAAAGTCCTGACAAAGCTTATTTGTCAATTCCGATAAAGGCGATAGAAGGATATATTCCGAATGATTGTTCTGTTGGGGATTTAGACGGAGATGGAAAATACGATTTGATTGTACATATGACAGGAAAAAGTCTCGATAATTCTTTTAAAGGAATTACAGATCCGCCTATATTTCAGGCGTATACTTTAGAGGGAAAATTTCTTTGGCAGATTTGTTTGGGAAAGAACATTCGCGAAGGCGCACATTATACTCAATTTATGGTTTATGATCTGGATGGCGACGGAATTTCTGAGTTTGTCTGCAAAACGGCTGACGGAGCTACAGACAGCGCAAACACGGTAATTGGCGACGGCACAAAAGACTGGGTTGATAGAAATCCGGATTCTCCGGTTTATGGAAAAATCTTAAAAGGCCCGGAATATCTTTCGGTTTTTGACGGAAGAACAGGAAAAGTAATTACAACGGTTGATTATATTATGGAACGCGGCGATCTTGCAGGCTGGGGCGGACGTGGCGGAAGCGGTGGAAACGACACGAAAGGAAACAGGATTGATCGTTTTACGGCTTGTGTGGCATATTTAGACGGTATTCACCCAAGTGTTGTGATGTGCCGCGGTTATTACGGAAGAACGGTTTTGGCGGCTTGGGATTTTAAAGATAAAAAACTGACTTCGCGTTGGGTTTTTGACAGCAAAGATGCCGAAAATCCGTATTCTGGAATGGGAAATCACGGACTTTCTATTGCGGATGTGGATAATGACGGAAAAGACGAAATTGTGTACGGATCTATGTGTGTTGATGATAACGGAAAAGGTTTATACACAACGGGTTTCAGACACGGAGATGCGTTGCATGTAACAGATTTAGATTTGGATGTTCCGGGTTTGGAAGTGTACGGAATTCACGAAATCGAAAATGGCACTACAGGTCCGGGAGTAACTTTATTTTCGGCTGCTGATGGAAAAGTTTTGTTTACAGATTCTCCAAACCAAGATGTTGGCCGCGGTGTTGCAGATAACATCGATCCAACTAGAAAAGGCGCGCAATGCTGGTGGTCGGGTTCTCCATATTTGCATGATATGAAAGGAAATAACATCGGAAAAGCACCAACTTCTACCAATTTTGTAATTTATTGGGATGGCGATTCTTCCAGAGAATTACTCAATTCTAATTATATTGACAAGTATAATGTTGGCAGACTTTTTACCGCAGAAGGCGCGGTATCTAATAATGGAACAAAATCTACGCCGGCACTTTCGGCAGATATTTTGGGCGATTGGCGAGAAGAATTAATCTTAAGATCTGAAGATAACAAAGAGCTGCGTATTTACTCGACTACAATTCCAACAGAAATTAGACAATATACTTTGATGCACGATTCGCAGTACAGATTAAGTATTGCGTGGCAGAATGTGGGTTACAACCAACCGCCGCATACGAGTTTTTATATGGGATTTGGTATGAATCCGGCGCCGAAACCTAATATTGTTTTGGTTCCTTTAAAGAAATAAAAATTGACGATAAAAATTATTATTTAAATTTGAACAAACTTTAAAACGTATAAAGTATGTTTGAATCTCTCTTTGATTATTTAGGCCTTTTTCAAGAAATAACTTCTCATGATAAACTTGTTATTAAAGAACATATAGAGTACAAAATAATAAAAGAAGGTGAAATTTTATTGGAAGAAGGAAAACTTGCAAATGAGATTTTTTTTGTTTGCAAAGGCGTATTAAAAATAGTCGGCATTAGTGATAAAGGAAATGAAGTGATTCATTTCTTTTTTGCTGAAAATCAGTTTTGTACAGTATTAAAAAGCTTTAAGGAAAACATTCTTTCAAATGATCGAATTCAAGCTGCCTGCGATGCTGAAGTAATCATTTTTAAGAAAAAAACCCTGGATTTATTGTATAATTCTGTTCCTTATTTTAAAAAAATGCTGGATGGTATTTTTCAAGAATCGTTGTTGAATAAAGTAGAACTACGTAATTTATATCTCGGTGAAGACGCAACTGCGCGGTATCAAAAATTTATTGTGAGGCAATCTAATATTGCATCCAGAGTTTCGCAGACAGATATTGCTTCTTATCTCGGTATTGCAAAGCAATCATTAAGCAGAATTAAAAAAAATAAGCTCTAGTCGCTTTTTAACATTTGTTAAATCCTTTCCATAATCGGCTCTCTACTTTTGTTCCATAAAATAAAATTTTTAAGAACAATAAAAATGGAAAATTTAAAAGACAAAAAAGTAGTGATTATTGGCGGTAGTTCAGGTATTGGATTGGCAACGGCAAAATTGGCAGTTTCAAAAGGAAGCAAAGTAATTATAGTATCGAGTAATCAATCGAGATTAGATAAAGCTTTGCAGGAAATAGGAAACGAAAGTGTTGGTTATGCCACAGATGTAACTAATGAAGAACAAATGAAAAATCTATTTGAAAAAATCGGTTCATTTGATCATCTCATTTTTACAGCAGGAGAAAATCTTATTCTTTCTAATGTTGAAGATACTTCACTAGAAACCGCTCGCAACTATTTTAATATTCGTTTTTGGGGTGCTTTTACAGCTGTAAAATATGCAGCACCTTGTATAAGCGCCGCAGGTTCTATTGTACTTACCAGCGGAATTGCCAGCAACAGACCTAATAAAGGCTGGGCTTTGGGGGCTAGTATTTGTTCGGCAATGGAAGGTTTTTCCAGAGCTATGGCAATAGAATTAGCTCCAATAAGGGTAAATATTGTGTCGCCAGGAGTGATAAAAACGGAGCTTTGGAGTAATATTTCTGAAAGTGACAGAGAAGCAATGTACACCAATATAGGCAATACACTGCCTGTAAAACGAGTTGGTGAAGCCACAGACATTGCAAAAACCTTTGTCTATTTATTAGAACAAGAATATGGTACAGGACAAACCCTGATTATTGATGGAGGTACTTCATTAGTCTAAATTTAAAATATACGAAAAAGCTCAATTCCTAAGAATTGAGCTTTTTGATTTAAAGAGAACTTTATATCGAAATTTACCAGGTTTTAGATTGACGAGACAAATATATTTTTACAGATTCGCTCATCGTAATAATTGCTCCTCCAAGAATAACAATGTCTTTAATCACAAGTCTTCCGCGTCCGGAAAGAAAAGGAAAACCGTGGATGGGATCTCCTAAACTTGGTACCCAGCTTTCGGGAGTTGTAATCAGGAAAGACAATGTTCCCAGAGTCATAATAAAAATTAGGATACTCGCAATCATGCTTAAGAATGGTGTTACTTTATATAAGGCAAGAAAAATGCCTAGTAGAATAAGAAAAGCACCAAGTCCATAAGAAAATCCGTAAGTGTTGTTTGCTTCGTGCCAATTGTGATTAGCCAGTACCAATGCGCCTTCAAGATTCATGTGGGTTTTGTATTGATCTGGGTTGTTGTAGAAAAACGACATAAACGGACTATTGGCTACAAAAGGAACGATTCCGTCTGCTTCATAATTTGTAAATTTAAGCGCACCGATCCATACAAAAACGATGACAATACCATAACGAATGACTTTTTTTCCTAACCCGTCAAGGGCTGCAATTGAGTGTAAAATTGAATTTTTCATGTTGTAAAAAGGTTAATTATTTATAACATCAAAATTACATCTGAGGGAAAGGGGAAAACATGGACAAAAATGGATATGTCCTGCACTTTTGTGCAACCTAATTTTATGGGTATTTGATTATTTATTCAGGCTGTTGTGCGACTATAGAAATTCCAACGCTTGTGCGGAATGATTGTGGCGAGACTTTTGTAAATTTTTTAAAGAAACGGCTGAAATAAAATTCATCAGCAAAATGCAATGCAAAGGCAATTTCTTTGATGCTGTGATTGGTAAGATGCAGCTCTTTTTTGGCCTGCATTACCAATCGTTCCTGAATCATTAACGATGGAGATTTACCAAAATATTGCTGGCATTTTTTACTCAACGTATTAGGTGCCATTGCCAAAAGTTCAGCGTAATCAGCAGGTTTATGCAGTTTTAAATAATTGGCTTCTAGAAGATTTCTAAAAGCTTCCATTTGTTCGTCTTTCGCTTTTTCGACTTCAGGACTTGCCATTGCTTTTAGTTTTATACTGCTGGATTTCGCCAAAAACAATTGCAAATAGGAGCGAAGCACCATTTCGTCTAGTTCGCTCGAAGCAAATTCATTCATTATATCTAAAGACAGCGATTTAAAAAACTCCAATTGATTTAAATCTAATACAACCGAAGGTTCGATGTAAATATTATTGAATAATAATCCGTTGCAGGCGACACGCTTTTTGTGGTATTCGATACAATAAAAATCACTGTGAAAATTTACCACAAAACCTTTTAATTCCTCATCTTGTATAAAAGAAAGCTTTTGAAGCGGAGTCGAAAATAACAGTACAGGTGCTTTAAATTCAAATTTACCAATATCAGCAAAGTAAGTGCCGCTTCCTTCCGTCAAAAAGAAAACTGTATAATCAGAAGATTGAGGTATATTTTTAAAATAAGATGGTCCAATTTCCTGTAAAGACATTAGAATGTCTTGATCTGCAATGTTGCCTTCAGATTGATCTAACATAATTGGGTTTTATACTAATTGTAAATTTTATTTATTTAAAGCATCTAATTTAGCTATAATAATGTGCTGGATGAAATTTATTCAACACATAGAGACATAGTTTTTATTGTGGTTAGAAAGGATTTCACTACTGTAATCTTTGTCAAAGTTTTAAACTTTGACAAAGATTACTCGACGCTAACATATTAATAAAGCTATTTGTTTAAAAACTAAATCTAAACCGATTATTTCTCATTTTTAAGATGCTTCGTGCGCAATCTGCTTAAAAATTCGGGCGTAATTCCCAGATATGAAGCAATATAATGCTGTGGAACTCTTTGGATAATCAATGGATAACGATTTATAAATTCGATATATTGATCCATTGCTGGAGTCGAAATTTTCTTAAATAACCGTTTTTGTACTTTAGCTAAATGTCTTTGAATCATCAAACGAAACATTCTCTCTAATTGCGGAATTTCGCGAAGAAGTTTGTCTTTTGCTTCACGGCTGAGCATCATTAATTCACAATCTTCCAAAACTTCAATATAACGGTCACTTGGCGTTTGATCTTCAAAACTAACAATATCACTTATCCACCAATCTTCAGAAGCAAATTGCAGTGTTATATCTTCGCCATTATCATCAATAAAATATTCCCTTATAATTCCCTTATTTATATAGGCTTCAAAGTTACAGACATCGCCTGCACGTAATAAAATGGTCTTTTTAGGAACTTTTTTAAATTCAATATTATTTTCAAAAAGTGTAAGCTCTTCTGCTGAAAGGCTTGCAAATCTTGAAAGATATCCTTGAATTTTCTGGTACATTTTTTAAATGAATTGGTTTTTGAGAAAGTAAATATAAGATGATTTTATTTAATATTTTCATTGATCTAGTTTAAGAAATTTCTCTAAAGAAAGATTAATCTTTGAAACCTCGAAAAATATAAAAGTTTAAAAACCATGAGTAACTTAAGTCTAAATGCTAGAATTAATCATGCTTTATCAGATGTAGAAAGTCTGATAGCGGATTATGTCCTAATAGAAGAAGATCAAAAAATATCCAACGGAAATGTTGCTATATGTATTATTACAGAAGATGGCACTGTTTACGGAAAAATGTATGGAAAGGATAAACCGCGTTTACGTCAATCGTATAAAATTGCATGGACAAAAGCGAGTCAGGTTTGGCTTACAGGAGTTAAAACGGGCGATTATGAAAAATTAGTGTTTAATAAACTTGTTGATGAAAATGCGAACGGAATCGAAGCGCCGGATCTTATTGGATGGCAGGGCGGACAACCGATTTTCCTTAAAGACGATACTTGTCTTTCGATAGGATTTAGCGGTTTTAGAGGAGTTACAGATTTAGAAATTGTTACCAAAGCTTTTGCAGGCTTATAAAAAAATAATTATGACTTATATACCAGATACAAATCGTTATCAGAATATGGAATACCGCAGATGCGGAAAAAGCGGCTTAATGTTACCGGCACTTTCACTTGGATTGTGGCATAACTTTGGCGCAATTGATGATATTGAAAACTCCCGAAATATAATGCATACCGCTTTTGATAACGGTATCACACATTTTGATTTAGCCAATAATTACGGCCCGCCTCCGGGATCTGCAGAAACTACTTTTGGACAAATATTCAAAGAAGATTTTAAAAACTATCGCGATGAACTTTTAATTTCGACTAAAGCCGGATGGCAGATGTGGGATGGGCCATATGGGGATTGGGGTTCTAAAAAATATTTGGTTGCCAGCCTTGATCAAAGCCTTAAAAGAATGGGACTAGATTATGTAGATATTTATTATCACCATAGACCAGACCCCAATACACCGTTGGAAGAAACAATGGGAGCATTAGATTTAATTGTGCGTCAGGGAAAAGCGTTGTATGTTGGTATATCAAGTTATGATCCCGAAGAAACTCAAAATGCGATTAAAATACTAAAAGATTTAAGAACGCCTTGTCTTATACATCAGCCAAGATATTCTATGTTTGACAGATGGGTTGAAAATGGATTATTGAATGTATTAGAACAAAACGGTGTTGGAAGTATTGCATTTTCACCGCTTGCACAAGGACTTCTTACCAATAAATATTTAAACGGAATTCCACAGGACTCGAGAGCGGCATCGCACAGAGGAAATGGTGCAATAGAAGAAGATGTGCTAACGGATGCTAATATTAATAAAGCCAGAAACTTAAACGAAATCGCAGCAAAACGCGGCCAAAGTCTGGCGCAAATGGCTCTATCGTGGATTCTAAAAGACAATCGCATTTCGTCTGTGCTTATTGGTGCCAGTAAACCAGAGCAAGTTATTGATTCTGTGGGCGCTTTGCAAAATATTACCTTTACAGATGATGAACTTCTTGAGATAGAATACATCTTAAAAACCGACAACTAATTATCTAAATATGAAAAACCACAACATTCAAAATTATTTAGCTGCCGCATTTCTTATTTTGTCAATTACGCCCAATGTTTTGGCTCAGAAAACAGTTTCAGATCCGCTGGCGGGAAAAACAGCCAAAGTATTTGTTACGGCAAAAAATACAGATAAGAAACTTACAGAAACAGAAACACTTCAGTTTAGTGCTAAACCACAGACTACAGAAAAAGAAATTGCTGTTTTTGTAGATCCGTCTGTAACTTTTCAGACCATGCTTGGTATTGGCGGTGCGATTACAGATGCTTCTGCAGAAGTATTTTATCAGCTTCCAAAAGACAAACAGCAGGAAATCCTGACTGCGTATTACGATAAAGAAAAAGGAATTGGCTACACTTTGGCAAGAACCAATATGCAAAGCTGTGATTTCTCTAGTGATATTTACAGTTATATTAAAGAAAATGATAAAGAACTTAAAACCTTCGATATCAGCCATGACGAAAAATATAGAATTCCATTAATAAAAGCAGCTATTGCAAAAGCCGGAGGGCAGTTAACCTTGTACGCATCACCATGGAGCCCTCCGGCTTGGATGAAAACCAACAATAATGTTTTGCAGGGCGGTTCATTAAAACCAGAAATGCGTCAGAGCTGGGCAAACTTTTTTGTAAAGTTTATTAATACTTACGAAAAAGAAGGAATTCCGATTTGGGGTTATACCGTGCAAAACGAACCAATGGCAGTACAACGTTGGGAATCGTGCATATTTACTGCCGAAGAAGAACGTGATTTTATCAAAGATTATCTAGGCCCAACAATGAGTAAAGCCGGACTTTCTAAGAAAAAATTAATCATGTGGGATCATAATCGTGATTTAATGTATCAGCGTGTGAGTACAGTTTTGGAAGATAAAGATGCGGCTAAATATGTTTGGGGAGTTGGATACCATTGGTACGAAGACTGGATGAAAAACGGAATGAATTTTGAAAACGAACGACGTGTTGCACAAGCTTTTCCTGATAAACCACTTATTTTGACCGAAGGCTGTGCGGCGGATTTTGATCAAAAACTTTTAACAGAATGGAGTTTTGGCGAAAAATACGGTATGTCTATGATTAATGATTTCAACATTGGAACTGTTGCCTGGACAGACTGGAATATTTTATTAGATGAAAAAGGCGGCCCAAACCACGTACAGAATTTTTGTATGTCGCCAATTCATGCCGATTTAAAAACCGGAAATCTTATTTATACCAACGGCTATTATTATTTAGGACATTTTTCTAAATTTATTAAACCCGGAGCAAAACGCATTGCCTGTTCTTCGAGCAGTAATAAACTTTTGTCTACCGCTTTTGTAAATTCAGATGGAAAATTAGAAATTGTGGTTATGAATCAATCCGATGCAGATGTGGAGTATTTTCTTTGGATAAAAGGAAAAGCTGCAAAAACAACAAGTTTAGCGCATTCTATTGCTACAGTTGAGATTCGATAAACGTTGAAGTTTTTTAAAGACATAGAAACATAGGTTTTTTTGTTTAAATAAAAAGAGTATAGAAAGAAACTCGTTTCTAACACATAGCTGTGTGTTTTTTTAGAGTTAAACAACTTTGTCAAAATTTCAAATTTTGGCAAAGTAACACAGCTATGTGTTTTGAAACTAGTGAAAGCTTTTTAAGTTAGGCAGCTTTGTCAAAGTTTGAAACTTTGACAAAGCTTACCGAACAGCTATGTGTTTTGAAACTAGTGAAACGTCTTTTTTAAGCGTAACAAAAACTATGTTACTATGTGTTAAAATATAATTACATCCAAATAAACCATCACTATGAAAATCTGGAAAACACTAATTTGTACCATTACCGTAATTAGTCTGGCATCTTTTATAAAACCAGCAGAAATTGGAAAACCCTGGAAAGGCAAGTTTCAGCAGATTCCGGGTAAAATAGAATGCGAACTTTACGATGAAGGAGGAGAGGGCGTAGCCTATCACGACACAGATGCTGAAAATAACGGAAGCGGAAAACTAAATCCCGTAAACGGAAATCCACTTAATGAATTTAGGCTGAAAGACGGAGCAGATATCTCTTATTCTAAAGATGGTGATATCGATAATAATCCGTTTAATAAAGTTCCCAGAAGTATTGGACAGCTTTATTTAGGCTGGACACAGCCAACAGAATGGGTTAATTACAGTGTTCGGGTTAATAAAACTGGAACTTACAAAATTGGCGCACTTTATACTTCCAACGGCGATGGCGAAATTTCTATTGCTGTAAATGGTAAAGATGCAACCGGACTTATGAAAATAGAATCTACTCACGATGATCGCGATACGATTGCGTGGAGACAATGGCATCATTGGAACGAATCTAAAGCGCTGGGAAATATTAAACTTCAAAAAGGAAAGCAATTACTAACATTGCATATTGTAACAAATGGGAATTTAAACCTTGATTATTTAAGTTTTACTCCAAATTAAATAATTAAATAGAAGACAATTATCTTTATGGTTTCATTTTAAAACAGCTGTAAATAAAAAGATTTCGTAATTCTGTTCCATCCGTTTATATTGGCTACTGCTAAAATTATTTTAGCAGTTTTTTCGTTTCCAAAAGTATGTACTGCCGAATTATAAATTTCACTGCTCAAGCCTTGATTGGATATTGTGGTAAGTTCTTCTGTAAGCGCCAGAATAATTTGTTCTTCTGTGGTAAACAAATTTTGTTCTTCTCTCCACGCGCTAAGTGTGTGTATTCTTTTTGGATTTTCTCCATATTTTATTGCTTTTTTAATGTGAATGTTGAGGCAAAATCCGCATTTATTGATTTGCGATGCTCTGATTTTTATAAGTTCCTGCTGTATTTTATTAAGCCCTAAATTGGAAACAGATTGATCAAACTGACTTAAAATTTGATAGAAATCGTGAACAAATTGGTTGAAATTTAATTTACCGATCATGAGTTTTGGATTAATATAGTTTTTGGAATCATTTATTATTGCAGCAAAATTATCACGACTCGTAAAATGAACCACGGGCCAGAAAATGTTTTATTAATAGTCCAGTTTTTATTATATTTGAATGACCCTTTCGGGGAAAGAAAACCTGTTGTCATTCTTATAAAATTATTGCTATGCTTCCTTATAAAAATCTTATCATAATTGATAAAAAAAATACGCTTCCCGTTTACAGACAGATTTCGCTGCAGTTTATATCCTTAATTCAGGAAGGAAAACTTTCTCCCGGAACGGCTTTACCCAGCAGTAGAACACTAGCTTTTGATTTGCAGCTTCATAGAAAAACCATAATGGCCGCTTATGAGATATTAGTGTCTGAAGACTGGGTAGATAATCTTCCCCGAAAAAGCTATACCGTATCTCTAAACCTGCCCGTAATACGACCTCGATCTTATAATAACAAAAGCCTGAGTCCTTTTGCTAATAAAGCAAATTTTGAATTCAATAGATTAGAACCCATAATTCACCCAGTAGTTTCTTTAAATAAAAATCCTTTAATAATTGATGACGGTTTTCCGGATATTTCGATGCTGCCGTCTCAGGCAATATCAAACCAATTCAAAAAAGCTTTAGATACCGCTACTTCATCCAGAAATACTGGTTTTGATCTAAACGACACTTCCAATTTCAAAAGATCACTTCGTACATTTCTAAACCAAACGCGCGGTATAGATATGGGGGTTGAAAATTTGTTTACCACTCGCGGTGCCCAAATGGCCATTTATATTGCAGCATCATTAATTATTAAACCCGGAGATAAAGTCGTTGTCAGTGAACCCACTTATTTTATAGCCGAAGCATTGTTTAAAAAACTAGGAGCAGAGCTTGTTAGAATTCCAATGGATGATGAAGGTATGCGTACCGATGAATTGGAAAAAATTCTCGAAAAAAACGTGATAAAGTTATTGTATATCATACCGCATCATCATCATCCAACAACGGTAACGATGAGTATTGAAAGACGTGAGCATCTAATGCAGTTAATTAATACCTACAATTTTGCAGTTATTGAAGATGATTACGATTATGATTTCCAGTTTAAATACGATCCTTATCTGCCTCTTGCCACGATGAATCACGGAGGAAATGTTATCTACATCGGATCGCTCACGAAGGTTTTGGGTGCGCCATTTAGATTGGGTTATATGATTGCCACAGCAGAATTTCTTAAAGCTGCTGCAAGTCTTAGAATCCTGATTGACCTTAAAGGAGATATTATTATGGAAGAAACGATCGCAGGTCTTATAAACAATGGCGATTTGGCACGTCACATTCAAAAAGTAAATAAATTATACTCGCAAAGATGTGATATTCTTTCTGACTTGATAAGGGCTGAATTGGGTGATGTTGCAAACTTTACAAAACCAACTGGGGGCATGGCGCTTTGGCTAAAATTTAAACCCGAATATGAATTATTAAAAATTATAGGAAAAGCAAACCTACAAGGGCTTTCTATAACCGGAAGTTCATATTGCGTTGGAAAAGATGCTCATTTTAACGCGTTCCGATTTGGATTTGCTTCTTTAAATGAAGAACAATTAACGGAAGCTGTGCATATTATAAAAAAGACGGTACAAACGCTATAATTATCTATCGTATTAAAACATAGCCCACGGTTTCAACCGTGGGAGACGGGCGTGATAACATTGCGTTAATTTATTGCGTTCCCACGGTTGAAACCGTGGGCTATATTTATAATGTAGCGTAAAAAAAAATCTAATAGCTTTTTTTTTAGAATATTAATTGGACTATCTTTTTATTTTTATCTGGTCTATAATACACCTTTGCTTGTCTTCTAATTTTGCCTTTAAATAATTATATTATGGAAATATTAAATTTAAAGACTTCGGCAGATATTGAATTTGCAAGAGAAGCAATTTTAGAATTTAGAACAAGTGTGGCGCCAGAACAGCTTATTGATCAGACATTAGAGATGATTGATACGGATAATTTTCAATTGGCCTGTATTCCATCAGATGATGGTAAAAAAGCGGCAGGTTTTGTTGGTTTTAGAACAATGAATATGCTCAGAACTGGAAAGATAATTTACATTGATGATCTTTTTACATTACCAGAATACAGAGGACGTGGTTATGCGGGTAAACTTTTAGATTATGTGGATCAGATGGCAAAAGAAAATGGCATAAATGCGGTACACTTAGACAGCGGATTTGCTTTGCATCCTGCTCACAGATTATATCTTAGCAAAGGATATGTTTTGGCATGTCATCATTTTGCAAAAACTCTTTAAACCTAAAATTATATATCCAAAGCTTTGATTGTATTTCTTGAACTACATTAACTTTTGTATGTAAATATCAAACTAGCTTTGCCGAAATTAACAATATGAAAAAATTATTAGTATTAAATTCAAGTCCGCGCGAGGGTAGATCCCGAAGCAGAAGACAGACCGAAGTTTTTGTTGAATCCTGGAAACAGCACGCACCAGATGCTCAAATAACATTTAGAGATTTAGCAAAAAGCAATATACCGCACGTAAGCGAAAAATGGATTGCCGGCGCATTTACACCAGAAGCTAATAGAACAGCGGAAGAAAAAGAAGCTTTAAAATTCAGCGATGAACTTATCAGCGAATTAAAAGAAGCCGATATTATTGTAATTGGCGCTCCAATGTACAATTGGTCTGTAACAAGTTCGCTAAAAGCGTATATTGATCAGATTTTAAGAGTCAATGAGACTTGGGAACTTAATCCTAATGATCCTAAAAATCCATATATGGGATTATTAAAAAATAAAACGTTGTTTTTACTGCTTTCAAGAGGGGCGCAGGGTTATGAAATAGGTCAGTATAATGAACACATGAATTTTCAGAGTCCTTATCTAAAAACGGTTTTCAATATTATCGGAATAACAGATATTAAAGAAATTGCAGTTGATGGAGAAGCATTTGATGCTGAATCATTAGAACTTTCGATCAAAAATGCCCATGCTAAGATTAATGAGTTAATCGAAGAACATTTTATAAGTCTTTTTTTGCCTTCTACATGTTTAGAAATTGAGGAATAAAAACATAAACCAGCAATAATAAAAAGAAGCTTGTCTTATAGAGACAAGCTTCTTTTTATTATTTTAAGAGAAGTTTTTTTATTTTTTGATAGAACTATCAATACTCCATTTGTAGGTCTCAACTTGTGATAATACCAATGCAGCACCAGTAAATACAAAAACAGGATATTGAAACGGCGCGCCAATTCCTAATGAAGCAATCATAAATAGGGCAAAAGTAAAGGTGATCAATGCTCCTGCAAGTGATGCCAATTTTATCTGGAATCCTAATATTAAACAAATCCCAATTATAGCTTCGGCAATCGTCGCCGTTAGTCCCATAACATTTGCCAAAGATCGGTTTAAAAAAGGCATAAGCGTATTGGTATAATCAATAAAATGCGACCAGTCTCCCCAGGCAACTGTGCCAGAACCGGGTTTTCCCATCCATCCAATTCTGTCCATTACAGGAAGAATAAAACCCAATCCGAGGGCAAAACGTAAAAATAATTGTGGTATTCCGTTTGTATTTTTCATACTTAGTAAATTTGATTTTTAGATTTATGAATCAAAAGTAAGAATGGACAAATATACTATTTTGAACCAGTTTAGGTTTGTATGGTAGTCCAGATTTATTTTAAGGTATCTTTTTCTAATTGATTTATTTGCAGGAGTTCAGACAAAATTCTTTTGCCATCCTTATTATCAGGATTCAATTCCAGCGACTTCTGGTACATCAAAATAGCATCTTGTGTATGATTGCTGTCTTTTAATAATTGCCCAAAGCTATCGTAAGTATTAAAACTATCCGGAAAAATAAATGTAGCTAATTTAAAAACCTCCAAAGCCAATTCCTTATGACCGTTAAAAGAAGACATATAAAATAAATTATAACCAAGATCATTCATTTCGCCTTCGTTTAAATAATACGCAGTATCAGCTTTATGTGCATTAAAAATACTAGCAGCGTGATTTGCACCTGCGTTTACCAAATGAGTACCATAAAGCGTTACCAATGATTTTTGAGTTCTAAATTGCATTGGCGGTAAACCATTCAATAACAATTCAGAAGAAAAAATAAACCGTCCAAATTCACTTCCGGCAGTATTATCAAAACCAATAATAGTCTGATTTTTTTCGAGGTTATGAAGATAAAAAGTAGCAAGCCCGAATTTAAAACCTCCGTGTCCGACCGATTTTCCAAATTCTGGCTGATCGAAAATTTCCCAGCCAAGACCATAACACATTGTTCCATTGCCCGGCATTGTATCCATATTTGGATGATAATAAATCTTGCTATTATTGAGTTTAATAGGCATTGTAGCTTCCTTTATAGAATTTTCACTTAGTAATTTTCCTTTAAAATAAGCAATATCAAATCGAAGTAAATCTTTGGTCGTACAAATAATATTGGCTTGCCCAACAGTTCCGTTATTGTTGTAAGTAAGATATTTAAAACGACTTATTGAATCTGTAGGTACAAATGTAGAATCGTAGCCCGGATGCGGTTTCATTTGCGGTATTGCGATAACGAAATTTCTTTTTTTATTAAAAAAGAAAGGATTATTTACATACGCATCTTTCATTTCTGCAGGGTCAAAAATATATTTTTGCAGATAGTCAGAAAACGATTTATGACTTACTTTTTCTATCAATAACGCCAATACATTATATTCGGTATTGCAATATCGAAATTCATCACCAGGTTTAAAATACAAACCATGTGTCCATTTTTGAAGTTCCGGAATTACATTTTGATTGCTTACAATAGTATCTGGATATTGTTTCACCAAATCTTCAAAAAGTTCCAAATCGGGCAGGCCAGAAGTGTGCGTAAGCAAATGCCGAATCGTTATTTCTTTATAAGGAAAATCAGAAAGGTATTTGTTTACCTTTTCATCAAGCTGCAATTTACCTTTATCCCGTAATTGCAAAACAGCCGTAGCCGTTATAATTTTCGAAATCGAAGCCAAGTTAAAACTGGAATTTACGGTATTCTTTTGATTTTTTTGAAAATCTGCAAAACCCGAAGTAAAGTTCATTATAACTTTCTCGTTTTCTGCGAGCAACAGGTTACCGTTGTGTTGTTTGAGTTTTGCCAGTTCATCAAAATAAAGCTGCATCGCTGTGGTTTGTCCGAACAGATTTAAAGGACAGAAATATAAAATGCAGACTGCGTAAATAAATGTTTTCATAATTTTTAGATAATAGTTTAGGCTAAAGTAGAAGAGAATAACAGCGCTCGTAATGGTTTATCGTTCAACACGGTAAATGCCTCGACAAACACGATGTAGATTATTAATATCGAAGGATTTATTTTGATAACTTTGATTTATGAAAAAAAAGATTCCTCTTTTTACCATTGTCTTTCTCCTCTTTTACGGAGTTGCAATACTGGCACGACAGCTTCCCGGACTTATCCACGGAAGATTTTTTTTAGCTGAAGAAAGCCATACACTCAAAGAATGGATTCAGGTTTCGGGAGATTTAATTATTTACTATTTACTAGCTTTTTCAGTGTATGTTTTTTGCTGTATTTATCATCCGGCAAAACGATATTTTTTATTAGTTGGCCTTGTCTTTTCGGCTTATGTAGCTTCTTTCTTTTTAGGATTATTTTGGGTTCGTTTTACCGAAGGATTTCCGGTTAGAATGAGTCAGTATTTTAGAGTTTCGTTTTTTATGTTTGTTGCACAGATTGCTTTTGCCACGCTGTTTTATCTTATTCGATATTTGCAATATAAAGAAGTACAACAGTTAGCTTTGCAATTACAGCATCAGCAAACGGAATTGTCTTTTCTGCGTTCACAAATCAATCCGCATTTTCTATTCAACAATCTCAATAACATATATGCGATGGTTTATGAAGAAAACACACAGGCGTTGCCCGCAATAGCAGAATTTTCAGAACTTATACGGTATATGTTGTATGAAGGAAATGATAAAGTTACTTTAGAAAAAGAGCTGGAATATTTAGATAAATTTATTTCGCTGCAACAACTTCGATTTCAATATCCGTCGAGTATTTCTGTAGATAAAAATTCTAATGCGAACGATTCCTTGATTCCTCCGTTTTTATTAATACCATTTGTAGAAAATGCTTTTAAACACGGACAGGTAAATACAGCTGAAAACTGGCTTAAAATAGTAATAAACAATACCAAAGATCGATTGTACTTTTCTTGCGCAAATAAAATAGGAACGAAAAGAAAAGACGAAGGCGGCGGTATAGGTTTAGAAAATGTAAAACAAAGACTTGCATTACTTTATCCAGATAAACATCAATTGGAAATTGAACATGAAAATAATTGGTTTATCGTGAATTTACAGTTGCAGCATGGGAAATAAAGAAGTTATTAGATGCCTTGTAGTAGATGACGAACATCCTGCTATAAGGCTTTTATCGGGGTATATTAAGAAAACGCCGGGTTTAGAATTGGCGCTTCAAACTACGCATCCGCTTGAAGCATTAGCATTTATAAAAAAAGGATTAGCAGATTTGGTTTTTGCTGATGTTCAGATGCCGGATCTTACGGGAATTGAATTAATAGACGCTATAAAAGAAAGTCAAATAAAGGTAATCCTGACAACGGCGTATGAAGAATATGCGCTTAAGAGTTATGAATATGATGTGATAGATTATCTTTTAAAGCCTATTACGTTTGATCGTTTTTCAATCGCTGCTGCGAAAGCTAAACAGCGTATTCTGCCGTTGCTTCCTGTTTTTGGTAACGATTATATCATGCTTAAAACAGAATACCGACTGCAAAGAGTTGATTTTAGTACAATCTTCTACATTGAAGCTTTAGGCGATTATGTGATTTTTTATACGACGCTTGGAAAAGTTATGACTTTACAGCGAATGAAAAACATGGAAGAGTTACTGCCAAAGGATTTTCTTCGAATACACAAATCTTATATTGTAAACATAAACCGAATTGATTTTTTTGAAAAAGGAAAAATTGTAATCAATAAAAAACAACTTCCAGTAGGAGAAACCTATAAAAGTGCTGTGAAACTTAAGTTTGGACTTTAATTTAAATATTAATCCTGTTTAAAGGCTTTTAAAGTTCCGTTATCATTAAATTGAATAGAATATCTCTCCCGGCTTCCGTTTATACTTGCCGGATACCATCTTATCTGATTGTTCCAAATCGTGAGATAAGTACTTGTAAGCGGTTTTGCGCCTTCAATTTCCTGTGCTTTTTTATTATAAATATCGGTAATCGTTGCAGCATTTACAAAACTGGTTTTATTAAGCGAAATCAAACGGCCTTTTATATCATCATGCACCGATAACTGAATTGGTCTTGGTTCTGACCATTTATTATCTCTAAATTCATAAGCATCAACATATTTCGGATTTTCCGGATGCTGCAGCATAACATTGATAGTTCCATCATTGTAAAAATAGAGCGTAGAATAAATAAAAATTTCTTTCCCGGCATATTGAGGCAGATTTCGAAGTGCTTCTTCTGCTTTTTTTAATGCTTGTTTATTGGTTAGAAAATTAATTGCCTTACCCTCCGTATGACTTTGCGTGTAGGTTGTTGAATGTTTTTCTATTACTGTATTTACCATAGTTTGTACATCTGCCTGTGCTTTTGCAATTGCTTCGGCTTGTGACTTTTCAAAAGATTCGGTATTGGGTTTGTCGGCTTCTTTTTTTCCTATTGTATCAGTAGGCGTAATGGTTTCGCTGATACTTTTTGAAATCTGTTCGCAGCTTAAAAACAGTGAACAGCCCATTATTAAAATAAGTATTTTTTTCATTATATAGGTTATTTAAAATCTTTGGCAAAAGCAATTCGTGTCGGATTTTCTGGCAGATAAAAAATTTCAAGATATTCCTGTTTCGTAATATCGAGTTCAAGAAGCCCGATAACTTTTTTTATAACGCCTCTGTGTACATGATGTTTATTGTCTGTGTATTCGAGTTCAAAAATCATCATTGGCATTTCATTTATATACGTTCCGTTCTGGCTCACTTTGAGTACTCTGGCCTGAGTTTGCATTCCTTTAAATTTAATTAAAATATAATCATTGCCGGTTAAGCCATTTAATTTGCTAGATATAAAATAAAGAAGATAACGAAACATAAGTAGTGAAAGCGGACAGATAATTAACGGATGACCGATACACATAAAACGCCAGCCCATGCCATAACTTTCGTAATTATAAGAGAAAATATAATAGCAAATCAAAGCTGTCGTTAGAACTACCCAGCTTAAAATCCTTAAAACCAAACTTTGCAGATTTATACTTGCGTTTGCAGTTGAAATAATAAAATATGGCTCTTGTTTCAAATCCCTGCTAAGCAGTAAGTTTAATTTTTTTCCGGCCTCAAAACGGCGTTCATGAGGTTTGGCATCATTCAGGATTGTTTTATGACGAATTTCTGCATCGCCTAGATTTTTAAAAACCAAATCGAGTTCGTAAGTATTTAATTTTGATTTAGGTTTTGAAATTTTTACAGCACTTATAATCTTTGCTTCACGCAGTACACCGGTTCTTTTTATATTTTCTAAGTTGCTCTTTGAGATAAAGATCTGAAGGATCCATTTTTTAAAATAACCAATCAGGACAATGAACCATAAAATTATAGACAGTAAGAGAAACCCCAGTGCGATATAAGGATTTTTGTCTTTTAGCGTAGTTACGTCAAATTCGCTATTGATAGCGTAATATAAAAACATCGGAAATGGAATTGCAAAAAAGAGCATATAAAGTACCCAGAATGTAATAGCAAAATTTGTTTTCATTCCTTGTAGTATTTGGGGTTAGTGGTTACAATTGTTTTTGGCTTATATTGTTTTGTCTGCACAATTATAAAACGTATAAAGTATTCAATAAGTGCATGCTACTCAAATTTACATAAAATATAAATATAAAAACAACAGATTTATACTGTATTAATAGTATTACAATTTAAGATAAAAAAACGAATAAATCATTAAAATCAGTATTGTCCGCTTACTTCTTAAACCCTATTTTTGCACTTTCTAAAAAACAATTTCCATGATAAAAATTAATGACAAAGAAATATTTCCCCTTGATAATGTATTGTTTTCTTTTGCACTTGCCTCTGAAGCTGCAGAAGTTTTTGTGGGACATAATGCATTAATTACAGGAATTGGAAAAGTAAATGCAGCTTACGAATTGGCAAAAGCAATTCAAATTAAAAAGCCTTCATTAATTGTAAATCTTGGCTCAGCCGGAAGCAGTTTTTTTCAGAAAGGGGATGTAGTTTGTTGTACCAAATTTATACAACGTGATATGGATGTTCGCGGTTTGGGATTTGCGCTTTACGAAACGCCATTGTCTGGAATTGAGCCCATACTGGAATACGGTTTAACAATGGAAGGACTTCCCGAAGGCATCTGCGGTACAGGAGATAATTTTGAAATGGGGCATTCTGCAACAGCATATAACGTAGTTGATATGGAAGCCTACGCATTGGCTCTAATTGCTATGAAAGAAAATATTCCGTTCTTATGCCTAAAATATATTTCTGACGGCGCCGACGATAACGCAGCCGAAGACTGGACGGTGCAAGTTCATAAAGCAGCGGTTGCGTATGGTAAAATTTTAAATTTGCATAAAGGCGATAAAATTTAAAAAGAGGTTGCCACGAATTACACAAATTTCACGAATTTACTTTGTTGAATTTGATATAAATGTTTGTTTTTGCCACAGATTACACGAATTCCCACTAATTTATTCTGATGTATTTAATATTAAATGCTTTTAAAAGATTAAATCATTAATTAGTGAAATTTGTGTAATTCGTGGCAAAAAAGATTAAAGCTCACCAAACATTTCCAATAACTTCCTTTCTGCATTTTCACCATGCATCCAATCTGCCATTTCCAAAGAATCTTTGGCATCTTCTACAGCTCTTGTTTGCATTTGTTTTTCGTAAGCTGCAATTGCGCTTTCAATACTTGAAAAATCATTTCCGGTAAGACATTCCGTTAAATCCAAAGCATCAAGCATCGCCAGATTTACGCCTTCACCGGAAGGCGGCATAAGATGTGCGGCGTCGCCAAGCAATGTGATATTTGATTTTGAATCCCAAGTTTCGTTCAACGGCATACAATACTGCGGACGAAGCAAAAGAGGCAGTTCTGCATTTTCAAACAACTCAAACCACATAGAATCCCAATCCTTGAACTCTTCTTTAAACCAAGCCAAAACCTGCATTTTGTCTGAAAAATTGATTCCGGAATTTTGAACCCAGTTTTCATCTTTTTTACAGCTGACATAAAAATCAATACTTCCATCGCCTTTTGACGATAAAATGAAGTATTTCCTCCCATCAAAGCTATATGTTTTACCGCCTTTTAATAATTGATGAATTTTGGGTGTTGTTATTTCAGAATTAGGAACATTTCCCTGTACAATTACTAGTCCGGCAAACCAATTTTTTAAAGATGTTAGATAAGGTTTTACCTTAGAGTTACCGCCATCTGCGCCAATAATAATATCTGCCGTTGCTGTAGTACCATTTTTAAATTCTATTTTCCAAACATTATCAAGCTGCGACATTGATTTAAATTGACTGTCCCAAACCACAGTATCTGGCTTTAATGAATTTAAAAGCAGATTTCTTAACGGACCTCGATCAATTTCAGGTCTGAAATATTCACTGCCAAAATCTTCTGTAGATTCTTTAGTATGTTCGTCATAGATTATATTTCCGTTTATATCAATAATGCGGCCTTTGTCTGCGCCCGGTCTGTAAGTTTGTTTAAAAACATTCATTAAGCCCGCTTCTTCAATAACTTTTAAGCCAGATTCAAAATGCAGGTCGAGTGTTGCGCCCTGTACGCGAACAGTTGAATTAAAATCTCTTTCGTAAACTTTTACATTCGCACCTTTTAATTGTAGTAATCTCGCAAGTGTTAAACCTCCAGGACCACCGCCAATTATAGCTATTTCTTTGTTTTCTAATAACATATCTTTTATATTAAATAATTAATTCTCTTTTATGGTGACAAAATTATTTTTATTTTTACAGATAAAATAGCTTATTATAATCTAAAAATAGTCGTAAATGAAAATAGCGGTAACCGATAAAGGATCTGGAGTAATGGCACAGTTTGCCCAGGCAATAGGAACTGCTTTTAGCGGACGTTTTATTTATATTCCTGAGAATAAAGGTTCAGGATACATTACGGGTTTTGGCTGGGGAAATGATTTAAAAATGATGATTCGGAATTATCATCTTAATGAAGATGTAATTCTTGAGCGTACCAATTTGCTGGCAGATGGCGAAGAAAATGTTGGTTTTTTTCTGAGTGGAGTTTTTCCCTCGCCAACAAATCCAGAAATACCTTTAGTGCCAGAAAAAGCGAGTGTACTAATCTGTATGCAGACCGTTTCTTCTGTAATGGATATGCCGTCTAACACTTATTTTGGAAGTATAGGAATTGTAGTTTCAAGGAAATTTCTGCGACAATATTTTGGTGCCATTCAGCATTCGGTGGTAGAAACAATTTTAGAAGTAAAAGATAATTTTCTATTTGAAACCGGAATTTCACCCGAGATTATTAAAACTGCCAGCGAAATGCTGCATCAGCCCGTTCCCGAAAGTTTTGAAAGTTATTATTATAAATTAAAATGCGAGGAACTGCTGTGTTATATTTTCGCCTTATTAGTGCAAAGAGATGCCTTACCTGTAACAATATGCATATTGATGATATTAAGGCCGTATATGCCATAAAATCGCGTTTACAATTGAATTTAAACGAACCGCCCAATATAGCTTTACTTGCCAAAGAAGCGCACATGAGCGCACCAAAGCTCCGTAAACTTTTTAAACAGACTTTTGGAAAAGGCGTTTTTGAATATTATCAGTCAACAAGAATGCAGGAAGCTGCACAATTATTAAAAGAAAAAAGACTCACCGTTTCTGAAGCTGGATACCGATTGGGATTTACAAATCTTAGTCATTTTTCAAGGGTTTTTGAGCAATATATGGGGATGAAACCTAAAAAATATCAATCACAGCAGTAGATCTTTCCAAAAGCAATTTTAATATTGTATCTTTAATCTTTACCCATTTAGATCTGGGTTTTGGATTAAAAAAAAGAACAACAACAATAAATTATTTTATAATGAATAACGGAAAGAGCCTTAGGGCAGTATCCTACGGTGAGGTGCTTTGGGATGTTTTTGAGAACGAAAAGAAAATTGGAGGCGCGCCGCTTAATGTTGCATTGCGCATGAAAACATTGGGCTGTGAGGTTGGCATGATAAGCTGCGTTGGAAATGATGCTGACGGAATTGCGATTATTGATGAGGTTAAAAAACTCGGTCTGGAAACCAATTCAATAATCAAATCAGATGAGTTTGCTACAGGTTTGGTTCAGGTTACTTTAAACGAGAGCGGATCTGCAACTTATAACATCAATTATCCCGCAGCGTGGGACAAAATTGTGCTCAATGATACTGCCAAAAAGATAGTTTCAGAAGCCGATGTGCTTATTTTTGGAAGCCTAGTTTGCAGAGATACCGTTTCTCGCAAAGCTTTAGAAGAACTACTGCAATATCATGTTTATAAAGTGTTTGATGTCAATTTAAGAAAACCGCATTATTCTTATGAAGTCATTCAGAAACTAATGGAGTCGGCAGATTTTATAAAGTTTAATGATGAAGAATTATTAGAAATAGCAACAGCTATGGATTCGCCTTATAAAAGCCTGAATGAAAACATGGATTTTATCGCTCAAAAAACCAATACAAACGCCTTATGTGTAACAAAAGGAAAAGACGGAGCTTCTTTGTTTTGGAATGGAAAATTGTATCACAGTGACGGATATCCGGTAACGGTAGTGGATACAGTAGGAGCAGGAGATTCTTTTCTTGCAACCTTAATTTCATCTTTACTGACTAGAAAAGAACCACAAGAAGCTATAAATTTTGCCTGTGCTGTTGGTGCGTTAGTGGCAGCATCTCCGGGAGCAAATCCTGAAATTTCGTACAAGAAAGCGGAAGAACTTATTGCGGGAGTTTAAATTTCCCTGTCAGCAATTATTTTTAAACACATAGAAACATAGTTTTGTAGGCAGAAAAAGTTTTTTCACTTATTAAAAGGCACATTAGCCAAACTATGTGTTGGAAACATATTTCTTTTTGCAATCTTTTTGATGCATTAAATCTATGTTTCTATGTGTTTCAATAAATATTATTTAGTGGTAAACTGCTTAGAATCATAAAAGAACTTTTCTTTTTTTATCAGTTCGCCATCCCAGTTTTGATACGCGATTTCTTCAATTTCAGAAATGCTTCCATCTTTCCATTCAAATCTAAAAAACCATTGAATTACTACTGTATCTCCGTTTATAAAATATGGACGAATACATTTGGAAACTAATGATTTGACTTTTGAAAGTACATTTTTTTCGTTTGCCACAAGATTGTCTCTTCCAACTCTGGGCTCAGATTGATTTTCCTGCATAGAAGCATCAACAGCATAAAATTTTTCGATTGCTTTATCGTGTTCGTTGCTTTCTACCATTGCAATAAATTCCTCAATAGTGGCTGTTTTAGGCATGTGCTTTACTTTTTAGTTTTTGAATAATGGCGAAAAATCTATTTTCAAAAATAGTTTGTTCAACAGGCACAACAACCGATTCAAAGAGCTGCATCAAATCCTCAGAATGGTTTACAGCTTTTTTTGTCTGAATGTTGTAGGGAACAAACTTTATCCACAAAATAGACTTTAATTCGGTTTCATTTTCATTCCACATTTTCATTTCAACAAGCAGAAGATTCTCAGAATACTCAATCAACTGAGATTCAATTATCACCGTTTCCATTGTAAAAGCCGGCCTAACATAACTTATTTGGTTAGAAGCAACAACCCAGCTTAATCCTGTTGTCTGCATGTATTTAAATACATCAAGATCATAATGTTCTGCGATTTGATCTTCGCGCGCATTAATGAAATACTCCAAATACTTTGAATTGTTAAGATGATTAAAAGGATCGCAATCCTGAAACCTGATTTTTCTTTTCGTTTTTAATATTTTTTCCATTTTGCTAATCATTATATTAAATACCAATCGGTATCTGAAAGGTTAAAAATTTTTTATTTCTTAATTTTTTCAATTATGGCGCTGTCAATGAAGTCCATAGCGCTTGTTATATACGTTTCGTCATTATGAGTAAATGCTAAAAGTGAGCTTCCTTCAATTAATGATAAAATCGTTTTTGCGTATTTATCCGGATCGGTATTTGGCAGAATTTCATTATTAGTAATACCATCTTTAATGATATTAGTTAAACCGATAGTGAATTTATGAGATATGTTCTGTGCTGTTTTAAACAATAACGGATTGATAAATTTGGTGTCAATTCCTGCACGCAGCATCGGGCATCCGCCACGATCTTTTACCAAATCATAATAGACGCGTTGATAATTTGTTATCGTATAAAGTTTTTCTAGACTATTCTTTTTTGCAGCAACTAAGTGAAATAATGGTGTTATCGCTAAATCTATATTGAGCTGAAATGCTTTTAAAGCCAAATCTTCTTTATTAGAAAAATTACAATAAATGGCCCCTTTAGTAAGGCCAGTTGCATTTGTAATGTCAGTAAGGCTCGTTCCAACATATCCTTGTTTGTTAAAAAGAGGAGCAACTTTATCTAATATAAATTCGGTAGTAGTCATTTTTCTGTTCTAAATATAAAGCAGAACAAATATAATAAAATACCATTCGGTATTAGCTGAAATCTAATATTTTTTTGATGTAACATATTTTTAAATCAAGCTTTTGTATAAAAAAACTCAATTTAAATTATCGTAATTAATTCTGTAAGAGTTACATAGAATAATATAACTGGAAAAATAATTATAGGACTACTTTTGAAAGTATACAAACCATTAAAATCGTTATTATGAAAACTTCAATTAAAATTTCAATGATAATTTTCTTAACTGCAATTACTTTTTCCTGTAAAAAGAGCGAAAACGCACCAACAGATAATTATTCTAAAGCCGATACGATTAATGTTGATACCATAGGCCCAACTACCGATTCTGTTAATGTAAGTACTACTGGTACAACTGGTGCAACAGGCGAAGGTTCTACAGGTTCTGGTTCTGCGAGAAGTGTACAAAAAGGAACTTCAAGTGTGGACTTAAATGCTGCAGATTCAACTACAACAAATTCAAAAGCAAAATAAGCTTTGAATTTTAGCTTAAAAAAAGTCAAAAAAAAAACCGTCTATTTAGACGGTCTTTTTTTTATTTTAAATATTGCGATCAGGATCAGTGCCTGCTTCATCATTTTCATCTAAATCTTCCAGACCTTCATTGTCAAATTCTTCGTTATTGAATTCGTCATTATCAGTTTGTTCATTGCCAATATTCTCATTATCGAATTTTTCATTTACCAGATCATTACCGTAGTCTGGTTCTGCATTTTCAGTTATCGAATGATCTCTGGAAGAAGTGCTATATCTGTTTTGATATAACGTTTGATCAAATTGGAAAAACTGGTCTTCGTAACGGTGAGTTTCTGAGGCTAAATTCATGATAGTATTTTTTTAAGTTGTTTTTTATGGAGATTGAGTTAATAATAATTTTTTCAAATTATTATAAGACAAATGTACAGTTGTCCCTACGCCATAATCTTACAGCTGAAAGGTTTGTAATTACATAATTCACAGTTATTTAGTTTTTCTTGTGTAAAATTGAATTTATTACAGGAATGAATTCAAATTGAAATTTAATAATGTAATACTGAAAAGAAATCTTATAATTAATCAAACATCTACACGAGTTAATTTTGCTATAGAAATTAATTAAACATGAAAAATTCTACTTCAGCTCTAACTTCCTTTCATTCTTATCAGGAAAGAGATATTGCGTCAATTTTTGATTTAATACAAAACAAGGATAATTCTAATATTTTATACCAACTGCCTACAGGTGGGGGAAAAACGGTGGTGTTTTCGGAAATTGCCAGAAGATTTATTGAGCAGTATGGCAAAACGGTAACTATATTAACGCATCGCAAAGAGTTGTGCAAACAAACTTCTAAAACGCTAAAAAACCTGGGAGTACAAAATCGTATTATCAATAGCGGAAGCGGTAATTTTAAACCCGATTGTAAGTGTTACGTCGCTATGGTAGAAACGCTTAGAAACAGGATTAAAGCAAAAAAGATTACAACAAAAGAGGTTGGTCTTTTAATAATTGACGAAGCGCATCATAATTCATTTAGAAAGCTGTTAGCCAATTTTAAAAATGCTTTTGTAATTGGTTTTACCGCAACTCCTTTTAGTTCAGATGTTTCTAAACCAATGAATAGGAATTATGATTTGCTGCTTACAGGAGAAAGTATAGGAACGCTCGTTGATGATGGTTTTCTGGCTAAACCAAAATCGTTTGTATATGAAGTTGAACTAAATTCGCTTAAAACCGGAATTCACGGCGATTATACGGTAAGTTCTTCTAATGAACTTTATGGCGCTCCGGCAATGTTGGAATTGCTTTTAAAAGCGTATAATGAAAATGCAAAAGGAAAAAAGACGCTTATTTTTAATAATGGAATTGCAGTTTCGCAGCAGGTCGAAGCAGTTTTTAAAACGGCAGGAATTGCGATCAGACATTTAGACAATAAAACTTCTGATGAAGAACGTAAAGAAATTCTAAAATGGTTTAGAAAAACAAAAGATGCAGTTTTTACTTCGGTTTCTATACTTACCACCGGATTTGATGAACCTACAGTACAGCACGTTATTCTTAACAGAGCAACAACATCTATTACACTTTATCATCAGATGATTGGTCGCGGCGCAAGGAAACTTTCCTCAAAAAAGACTTTTGGAATTACAGATCTGGGTAATAATATACAGCGTTTTGGAGAATGGCAGGAACCTGTGGATTGGAAATTTGGTTTTGAAAATCCAGAAGCTTTTGCAAAACAAATGAGTTATCAATGTACAGGAAATTCATCGGTACAATCTCATGCGATATCTGCTGAATTACGGGCGCAATTTCCGAATACGCTGGAAATGGCTTTTGATATAGAAAGTGCTTATCAGGAAGCAATTGATACCGATAAGAAACCAAAAACGGTTATACAGCAATCGATAAGACAGCAGGCAAAAATGTGTATGGATAATGCTGAAACATTATCTCAGGCAGTAGCTCTTGCAGAAGCTTTAGCGCCTGAAATAGAATGGCGTGTAAAGCAGTACGTAAAATGCCTCGACCATGCAAGTAAAAGTTATAAAGACTGGCTGATAGAGGATTATCAAAATCGTCTTAAAGGACTTATCATTAAATTATTTCCTAAAATTCATGCTTCATAATTAAAATAAATGCCTGTTATTCTATAAGTAAATTGCGAATCGTTTAAAGGAAAATGCAAATTATATTTTATAAAAAATGGTTTCATTTTATAAAATGAAACCATTTGAATACTTAATTTTCATAGAGGTTTTCTGGTTTTTAATAATTTTATTCCTGTCAATTTTAAAATAAAATTATATGAGGGCGATTAAACTTTTCATTCTGATTCTATTAATTACAACCAGCTGTAAAAAAGAAACGATTATTAATAATGATACAGCCGGAACAACTGTAATAGAAGATACTACAAGTTTTGCAATAAAAGAGCCTGACACTACAGTCAAAGTAACCGAATCTTATGCAAAAATGCTGGCAAGAGATACCTATTTCTGGGCGTGGCCAATGGTCAATATTTATAATCGAAGATTAGCTTTTAAACAAGCACCAAAGGCAGGATTGATGAATGGTGTTTTACCTTTTGCCCCTTTAAATACATTGTCTATGCTGCACGATTATATAGAGCCAGAACAACGATGGGTGGCTTGTCCTAATCAAGATGTGGTATATGGCGCGGCAATTGCGGCTCTGGATGAAACCCCGGTTGTAGTGCAAGTGCCTGATTTTGGCAGTCGTTTTTGGGTGTACCAGATCGTTGATCTTCGCACAGATTCTTTTGCCGGACTTGGTAAAATGTACAATACAAAACCCGGTTTTTATCTTGTTACAGGACCAAATTGGAAAGGAGAAGTTCCTAAAGGCATTACAAAAGTATTTAAATCTCCAACCAACACGGCATTTGTTGTTCCTCGTGTATTTCAGGATGATAATGCACAAGATCGTCAGGCAGTTCAAAAAGTAATCAACCAGATCGATGTTTACCCGCTTGATAAGTTTGATGGCAAAATGAAACAGCAGGATTGGAGTAAACTGCCAAAATTAGAATCACCAATGAAAGATGGTCCAGGGGGTGAAACCAAATGGGTTTTTCCGGATAAATTTTTTGATGAACTTCCTTTAGTATTAAAAGATGCTCCTCCGTTGCCAGGAGAAGAAGCGCGTTATGCACAGATAAAAAACCTTCTTGCTATGGTAAAAAAAGATCCTGCGCTCAAAAAAACACTTACAGAAGAACTTATTAAAGTTGAAGCAGAAATGATAGATCCGTTACTGCAATTTAGAAATTGGGGTTCGCCTTTATCCAATCATTGGACAACAGTAAATAACGGGGCCACATTTGGCACTGATTATTTTGCGCGTACAGCAGTTGCAAAATCTAATATTCTTGTAAATGCCGCTAATGAAACAAAATATTTATATCAGGATCTTGACGCTTCTGGAACACGCTTAAACGGAGCTTCAAAATATACAATAACATTTCTAAAAGGTCAGACACCACCAATTGAGGGTTTTTGGTCGCTCACTTTGTATGATGAACATCATTTTTTTGTGCCAAATGAGATAAAACGATATTCTTTGGGTACTAAGAATAAAACTTTAAAATTTAACCCAGACAGTTCGCTTACAATTTATGTACAGGCTTCTGCACCTTCTGCAGCATTAAAAGATAACTGGCTTCCCGCACCAAAAACTGATTTTTCATTATACCTGCGTGCCTATTGGCCTAAAGAAGAAATTATTAATGGCAAATGGATGCCGCCTGCTGTTGAAAAAGTAAAATAACATAAAGAAGTTAGTTTTCAAATTAATTAAAAAAATGCCAGTCAATCGACTGGCATTTTTTTTAATTTTTATCTTCATTATTCAACTGATCATCAAAATCAGGTTCTTCACCTTTAAATTTATGAGTATCAGTATCATAATTTTCATCATTTGTTAGAATTTCATCGTGATCTTTATATTGATGTTTTCTCATGTCGCTTCTATTATCAGAACCACTTTTTTCGTTGTTGTTCGGATTTTGATTATTTGTTTTCATAATAGTAAGTTTTAAAGTTTTAATAAAATTACTCCAAATACCGCTAAGAAAGCTTACACAATCCTTACTGAATGTTATAAAATAGTACTGTTAGAATTACACTTAATTTTAAAAATAAAGTATTATTATTAGAAGAAATTACTTTGTAAATTAACATATCAAATGAAATCAAGAATATTTCTATTAGTATCTTTATCGGGCTTAAAAAGTAAAATTTAATTACGCTAAAAAACAAACATGAACCAACGAAATATAAGAAACAGGATTTATATTACTCCTCAACAGCAAGAATTAATAAAAAATACTCCGATATTATTAGGCGGTGCAGGAATTGGAAGTGTTATTGCAGAATGTCTGTTAAGACTAGGTTTTGAAACGCTTACTATAATTGATGGCGATGTTGTCGAATTATCCAATTTAAACAGACAAAATTATACCGAAAAAGACATCTCAAAATCTAAAGTAGAAACGCTAAAAGAAAGATTATTGGCTATTAATAGCGAAGCAAAAATAACGATTCACAATTGTTTTTTAACGCCAGAGAATGTTGAAGAATACATAAAAGACCATAAAATTGCCATAAATGCTTTGGATTTTACTTCAGATGTGCCACTTTTATTTGATTCTATTTGTCAGAGTAGAAAAATTCCTGTATTGCATCCGTATAATTTAGGCTGGGGCGCATTGGTGCTGGTTATTTCAGAAGAAGAAGGATTAGAAGCTTTAAAAAAACCAGACGAAAAATTTAGCGAAATCAATGTTGTGGATTATGTTTTAGAATATAAAAAATATTGGGAAGATCCCCAGGATTGGCTCGAAGAAGTTTTGGATGAATATGTAAGGGAAGACAAAAATCTTTCTCCTCCGCAACTTTCTATTGCATCGTGGCTAGTGGCTGGTTTATGTACCAACATTGCATTTGATATTGCGGTTAACAATCGTATAAAAGTATTTCCGGAATTTTATTTAACTACTATTAGATAAACCCCTTACGAAGTCTATTTTCTTAGATTTCTTTTCATTATAAAAATAATTCCTTTTTAAACAGCTGTATTCAAACTTTGGTTTTGAGTACAGCTTTTTTTGTTATGATTTCAATTCAAATTTTATGGTTCTTCATTAAATGTTATTGCAGAAAAATAATTGTAAAACTGCAAAAAGTACTGTGAAAAAAGGCAAGGCTTTTTGACAGTCTATTTGGCAATTCTATATCACTTAATGCAAATAATTTTACAAGAGTAGAATAACTAGGTTTAATCATAAATTAAAGAAAATGGAATTAACTACCGAACAAAAAGCGTTAGAATCTATTGTGAAAAAAGCATGGGACGATCCTGTATTTAAGGACAATTTAATTAAAAGTCCTGTTGAAACAATAGAAAATTTTTTAGATCACCCCATTCATGTGCCTGAGGGAAAGAAGATTGCATTTGTAGATCAGTCTAATTCTTCTACAATTTATTTTAATATCCCTGCCGAACCTGATATCGACGACATGGAATTAAATGAAGAGCAATTGGATATTATTTCAGGAGGCGATGGTAACACGCCACCTATTATTGTAACCACAAGTAATTATCAGGCGAAGATTTTTAGCGCTTAGTTAGAAAACTTCAATCATGGAGTAAACGTGAATTAAAACGTGTATGCTCTGTTGAACATATGCGTTTTTTTAATTTAAAGTATTATTTGTGAAAACCTTATCTACATACTTATTTTTCCTTGTTTTTATTATCAACGGAGCAAGTTTAAAAATAGAAGCACAAACAAAACTGCCTTCTACAGAAAACACAACGCATCATCCTGAAAACAAACAAACTGCCGACAGTATATTAAACGTTGGAGAAAAACGTCAAAATGCCGGGAAGTTTTTAGAAGCGATGGTTTTGTTTGAAAAAAGCTTAAAAATCTATCAAAGCCTAAAAGATCAAAAAGGAATTGGAAACAGTTTCAACAAAATTGCGACAACTTATTACTATCAGGGAGATTATCTAAAAGCGCTTTCTTATTACACAAAATGCAAAGAGACGTACGAGAAAGTTCATTTTAAGAAAGGAATTTCATCTGCATTAAACAATATGGGCGCTGTTTATTATTATTTAGGCAATTACCCAAAAGCGTTGGAGTTTTACAATCAGGCTATTAAAATTCAGAAAAAAATAGGCGATAAAAAAATCATTGCCGCCAGCACACAAAACATCGGCGGTATATATGTTGACATTAAAGATTATGCTAACGCGATGCTTTATTCTAAAAAAGCCAATGCTATTTACACGGAATTAAAAGATTCTATCGGAATCTCGCATAATTTAAACGGAGCCGGAAAAATCTACATGATGCAAAAACAATATGCCAAAGCTTATGATTTTTTTAATCAGGCTTTGAATATTGCAGATAAAATAGGAGACAAGCAAAAGAAAATTGAAGTGCTTTATAATCTGGGCGAACTCTTTACGATTCAGGGCAATTTTACCAAATCTTTGTCGTATTACAATCTTTGTCTCGAAACCTCTCAAAAAATAAACAGTCTACAATATGTTGGCAGTACACAAATTGCCATTGGAAATCTGCTGAACAAACTAGGACAAAGTGCAAATGCCATTAAAAAATGCAAAACAGGACTTGATATTGCCAATACTTTGGGAGCAGTTTCTCTAAAAAAAGACGCCTGCAAATGTCTTTATGATTCTTATAAAACGGAAGGCAATACCAATTTAGCGCTTGCTTTCTACGAAAAATCAAATGCTTACAAAGACAGTTTACAATCTGAAGAAACGTCCAATAAAATATTAAACATGGAGTTTCAAAAAGCTTTGCTGATGGACAGTATTGCTTATGTGACCAAATCGCACAATATTGAACTGAAACATAAAGAAGAAGTCCAGAATAAAGAAAAACAAAGAAACATTATTATCATTTCCTTGGGCTTTATTATGTTGATTGCTATTGCATTATGGAACAGACTTAATTATGTAAGAAGATCCAGAAAAGAGTTAACAATAGAAAAAGACCGTTCAGAAAAATTACTTCTCAATATTCTTCCGGAAGAAATTGCCGAAGAACTAAAAGAAAAAGGATTCGTAAATGCAAGAGACTTTAATTTGGTTTCTATTCTTTTTACTGATTTTAAATCTTTTACGCAGACCGCAGAAAAAATGTCGCCACAAAACCTTGTAGAAGAAATTAATGTTTGTTTTAAAGCATTTGACAATATCTCAGACAAATACAACATCGAAAAAATCAAAACGATTGGTGATTCTTATATGGCAGCAGGCGGTTTTCCAAATCCAGATCATAATTCATTAAAGAACATTGTTTTTGCTGCTTTAGAAATGCAGGAATTTATGATGGAGAGAAAAGTAAGCAACATTGCGGCTGACATTCCTGTTTTTGAAATGCGCCTGGGTATTCACGCCGGACCTATTGTGGCAGGAATTGTAGGGGTAAAAAAGTTTCAATACGATGTTTGGGGCGATACGGTAAATACTGCAAGCAGAATTGAAAGCAACGGAATGGTTGAAAAAGTAAACATAAGCGAATCACTTTATAATTTAATTAAAGATGAAGACTGTTTTGTGTTTGAATACCGCGGTAATATATACGCTAAAGGAAAAGGCGAGATAAAAATGTACTTCGTAGAAAAAAACGACTTTTCTCACACTAAGAAATCTATATTGATAGAACATACTTACATATAAAAGTATTTTTGTCAGTTTATTTGGCAATTTTATACAATTTCATAAACCTAATTTTACAATACAGAAAAGGAAACAAATCATGGAACACAAGAAAGAAGAAGAGGTTTTAAGATTGATAATTTCTAAAGCATGGGAAGATACCAATTTTAGAAAGAACTTAATTTCTGATCCTCTAAAAGCAATAGAGGATCTAACCGGAGCTAAGATTGTGCTGCCTGAAGGAAAAACATTAGTAATTAACGATCAGACAGATAAGTCTAAAGTTTTTGTAAATATTCCATCTGAACCCAATGTCGAAGATATTGAACTCACTGAAGAACAACTCGAAATAATTGCCGGTGGCGGACAAACCATCTGGAGAGATTTGGTAAACAGTCTTTTCCCAACTTTAAAAAATTACATCAAAATATAAAGTAACAAACATTTAAATAATTAATCCTTAAACATTAAAATCATGGACTTTAAACAAGCACAAGCAAATTCAGAAAAAAACTTAAAAACTATTATCGAAAAATGTTGGGAAGACGAATCTTTCAAACAAGAATTGATCGCTAATCCTGTAAAAGCTATCGAAAAATTATCTGGACAACCTCTAGATTTAAAAGGCAGAAAACTGATTGTAACAGATCAAACAGATACTTCTGCAGCATATATCAATATTCCTGCAAATCCAGCTAATATGGAGCTTTCAGAGTTAGAATTAGAAGCTGTAGCTGGCGGAAAAGGTGTTGAAATTTCATGGTCATTCATCTGTGTTACTTGGTAAGAAGTAACAAAATAAACATAAATAATTAATCAAATTAACCCTTAAAACAATACAATTATGGACTTTAATCAAGCACAAGCAAATTCAGAAAAAAACCTAAAAACTATCATCGACAAAAGCTGGGCAGATGAATCTTTCAAACAAGAATTGATCGCTAATCCTGTAAAAGCTATCGAAAAATTATCTGGACAACCTCTAGATTTAAAAGGTAGAAAACTGATTGTTACAGATCAAACAGATACTTCTGCAGTTTACATCAATATTCCTGCAAATCCTGCTAATATGGAGCTTTCAGAGTTAGAATTAGAAGCTGTGGCTGGAGGAAAAGGTGTTGAAATTTCATGGTCATTCATCTGTGTTACTTGGTAATAAGTAACAAAAAAAGCATAAATAATTAATCAAATTAACCCTTAAAACAATACATTATGGACTTTAATCAAGCGCAAGCAAACTCAGAAAAAAACCTAAAAACGATCATCGAAAAAAGCTGGGCAGATGAATCTTTCAAACAAGAATTAATCGCTAATCCTGTTAAGGCTATCGAAAATTTATCTGGACAACCTCTAGATTTAAAAGGTAGAAAACTAATTGTAACAGATCAAACAGATACTTCTGCAGTTTACATCAATATTCCTGCAAATCCTGCTAATATGGAGCTTTCAGAGTTAGAGCTAGAAGCTGTAGCTGGAGGAAAAGGAGTTGAAATTTCATGGTCATTTATCTGCGTAACTTGGTAAATTGTCATTTGTTTCTAGAAGTTAATTTTTAAAATTATCCTCTAGGAATATGAAATATACATCTTTGGTATTGTTAATTAATATAGATCATCTATGTAAATTAACAATACCATTTTTCTATCAGATCCAAAATTAAATTCAACATTTATATAAACATTATGGAAAACACTCTTTTTTTTAAGAAACTCTATCTTTCTACATTAACTCCTTTTGAGTTATTAGCTTTTAGTAAACAAAATGAAATTCTCTTTAAAAAAAGGGAAAGTGATTTTTCCTATTTGAATTATTGGAAGGAAAGCATTTGCAAGAATGCATCTGATGAAGCATTTTATAAATATTGTTTGTTTAATAATTTAGGCATAGCCGATATTTCTTTAATGACTTCTTTGCCAGAGGATACAGCAGAAAAAATCGATTTTCCGTTGTGGATAAATACGTTGGAAGAAGTTTTGAATAATGTACCTCAAACATTTGCAAGAAATAACGGTGACATGGAGGAAAAAGCTTTTTCTCAGTTTTTTGTTCCTTTTATTCATTTTTTTTCTGGCAGACTTGAGCAAAATTTAAAAAGTATTCATGTAGCATTTGATCAAAATGTAATGGATCAATTGAATCAGGCATTGTACAGAGAATTATTTGAATTATCTCATTTAGTGCTGCTTAAAGAGTTTTCTAAATATAAAAATGAAGTAGAAAATCAAGATGCTGCAAATGGCATTGAAGATTACTATTATGAAAAATTTATATTGGCTCTTTTATCAGACAAATTTCATAATCTATTTCTTGATTATCCAATGATGGCTAGAAAACTAGCAGTAAAAACAGAAAGATTTCTGAAATTCATTACCAATTTATTTGAGAAATTTAAATCAGATAAAGCAGAAATAGAATATTATTTTGAGACGAAATTAGGCAAGATCAGCGAACTTCATTTAAACTCTGGAGATCAGCATAATGGAGAATCTACAATAATATTCGAGTTTGATAATGCTTACAAAATTGTCTATAAACCTACAAACGTTGCCGTTACATTTGCTTACAATCAGTTTTTGGATTGGGTAAATAAAAATTTAGGGGAAGAATTAAAGAGTTTTAAAGTCATTGATAAGGATACTTATGGTTGGTTAGAATTCGTAAAACATTCAGAATGTGAAACTAACGAGGATATTAAACTTTACTACGAACGAGCCGGCATTTTGGTTGGTGTTGCCTATTTTTTAAACGCAAGAGATTACCATTTTGAAAACGTAATTGCATCTGGTAATTGTCCCGTATTGATAGATCATGAAACCACTATTTTGCCCACTATAAAATTATTTCACACACAAACCTATACTGAAGAGGATGAAAATATTGTAGGCACCATTTTAGAAAGTCTGCTGCTTCCTATCAAAAATCAAAATGTCCCGGTTTATGCTTGTGGTTTTGGATCTTCTGTTCAGTTAGAATATAATTGTACAGTGCAGCGTATTGAAAACATCAACAAAGATAAGATGCAGAAAGTACACGAAATGGTCTATAGAAACCTTTACAAGTCTAATAAACCGAAACTTAATAATAAGATAGAAAACCTTATAGATTATCAATTAGAATTTAAAACAGGATTTGATAAAATATATAAGTTGATATTAGAAAATAAAAATTTCCTGCTTTCTAAAAATTCACCTTTTGAACATTTTAGAGATTTAAAAATTCGTTTTATTAATAGACAAACCGGAGTGTATTTCAAGATTTTAAGACTACTAAACAGTCCTGAATACCTTGCAGATGCCACTAACTATGGGATAAAATTAGAACTTTTGGCTAGAGCTTATGCGGCGATTGGTAACTGGTCTCCAATTTTGGGTTCAGAGAGAGAGCAGATGCTATTAGGAGATATTCCTGTATTTTATCTAAACACACTTTCAGAAAATCTTGATTTAGGAAACGGTCAAATTGTTGATTTACTAGAATCCAATGCTTTAGAAAGTGTAAACAGCAAAATTAAAAAAGCAGATTTAGCAGACTATCAACATCAGGTTAATTTAATTGAAGGAGCAATTACACTATAATAAAAACTAAAAGACATTATATTTTTCTCAGGTTAATTTATTAATCTGAGAAAAATATTTAATAAAAAATGATGAGAAATGCAGGTTATTTTATTCTAAATCAGCTTATTACTTGTTGCAAAAGAAATAGCTTCAGAAATATTAGTTACTTCTAATTTTTCAAAAAGTTTGCGTCTGTGAAATTTTACAGTATCTGGAGAAACAAATATTTCGTCGGCGATTTCATTTATAGAAAAACCGCGTGTAGAAAGCTGTAGAATTTCTTTTTCTCTTTTAGACAAAGAGATTTTCTTAGACTCTTCCCATTGATCAAGTTTCAGATTGTAATTATAGACGACATTTTCTCCGCTTTTATGTATTTTAATATTACCTGCCTTACGTTCAGACGATAATGAAATAATACATATTGCTTTCCATATTTTTCCGGTGCTCGTTAAAAAAACAGGAGTAAGTTTTTGGTTGATTAAAATTAATTTTCCTTCCTGATTTTTTAAATGAAAATCATAAGAGATCGTATACATAATTCTTTCTTCAACCGGAGTTTTATCATAAAAATCAAATCCCACCGAATTAATTTTCAGCAATAATTCAATATCTGATTGCGGAACGTGTTTAAAATAAAAAGCATAACCCATTTCTAAAACCTGCTGCGCCGTATTGCCGCACAGAAATAATGGATTTTCTGAAACATATTCAAATCCCTGCTCTAAATAATTAATAACGTATAAACTGGTGTATGTTGCTCTTGCAAATGCTTTTATAGGCTCTATGTAATCAAATTTTTGTACTCTTTCTTCATCTGTCAAACCGTAAATTGTATTCCTGGAGTCAAAAAATGAGTTCGAATCTTGGTCTTTCATCTTCCTAATTTTACTCAAATTTACCTAATTTTTATTATGTAGGAAAATAATTACACTAATCTTATAGAAGAACAATAATTACACTTATTATTTTTTAACTTTTTTATAAATATTTTTCTGTCTAAAAAAATGTAGGATTTCCCCTTAAAGCCAGTAAATACAAGACTCTCCCTTAATTTGGCTTATTTCTCATAATTATTTTTTTTAAACGACTTAAAATCGGTTACTACCCTTTGGGGTAGTTTGTTGATTTGTAAGCGAATACTACTATTTAGTGTAGCAGATTTACGCGGTATGAAAATTAGATTTGTTATGAACCAATCGAAATAAACCCCATGACTATAACTCAAAATTACTTAGAAAGATTAGAATTAAACCAACTTAGTGAATTAGCAAAATTCGTAGTAGAAGAAAACTTCAATCATCATTGTGAAAATGTAACTGAGAAAGAAATTATTGAAGACACTCAGGAAATTTATGATGAAGAATTAAATTATTTTAAAGATTCTGAAATTTTTGTTGCCAAAGACTTTTCAGGAAACATTCAGGGATCAATTCGAGTAATAAAATGGGATTATAAAACAAAACTGCCGCTTCAGAAAATATTCAACATAGATCCTTTAAGCTATAGTTATTCTGAAAAGGGATCATCTGTTTGGCATATCGGCCGATTTGCGACCAAAAAAGATGTAAAAGACAAAACATTATTTAGAAAATTAATGGTTTGTGCAATTGCTCCTATATGCGAGCAGAAACACGGTGTTGTCTTTGCAGAATGCGACAGCAAACTTTTAAGAATAATGAAATTAATGGGTATTAAAGCAGAAGTTATAGGAGAATCTATAAACTATCTGGGTTCTGAAACGATACCAGTAGCCATGAATTACAACGGATTACAAGAATTTTATTATAACAATAAAGCATTAGTGACATCGCACTCCATCGATAAAATGTCTAATCAAACATTTCAAAACAAGCAGTACCAGTATTACGCATGTTAGTATTAAAAAATTGAGGGTGTCCGGATTACTGATTTAACTATTAATACCACTACAAATGATGAATGAGATGATAAGAAGTACTACACTAGATTGGTCTTCTCCTGATATTTTAAATCAGATAGTTGAGAATATTAAAAATCCGTTAGAAAGTATTATTGCAGCGAATAAACCGGATACAAAAGAAAATGAAACTCAAAACGAGATTATTTTTTCGAGTACCAAGCAGATAAATGATTTGATACAGGAAATTATAGATGAAATAAAATCCAAATCTGTAAGCACAACAATTCAGGGACGTCCGGAAATATTTGATATCTACGAGTCTAATAAAAATGTTCAGGAATTATGTCTCAATAAAATTACGCCGCAGAAAGTGACAAAATTAGATCAGGATTGGTTGTTGAATCTGGAAAAGGAAATTTACAGCTCGATCAGCCAAAACGATATGAACCTTTACGAACTGTCTTATAAAATGGCAGTAAGCGAAAGACAGCTGCACAGAAAAATTGCAAATCTGGTACACCTTACGCCCAATAAATACATACGGATATTAAGGTTGCATAAAGCTAAACATTTGATTGATAATTACATTCAAAACTCAATTTCGCAGGTAGCATATGCTGTAGGGTACAATGATGTACATTATTTCTCAAAGTTGTTCTTAAATCAATATGATATCTCACCAAAAGAATTAATCAATTCTTTGAGATAAATAGCGATTAAAACAATTGTCAGCAAGAATCAAAATAAAAATTTAAGCATTAAGAAAATGATTTTAACAGAAGAACAGAAAAAAGGCCAGGATGTATTTTTTAGGATAATTGCAGAAGCTTGGGAGAATGATGATTTTAAAAAATCATTGCTGAAAAACCCTGAAAAAACATTAGAAGCGTTTTTTGGGAGAAGGCTGCCGATAGGGAAAAAGATAAAAGTGACAGACCAGTCTGACCCGGAATTTCTGTATATCAACATTCCTATAAAAATGCAGCAGAATGATCAGGAACTCGACGAAAAAAAATTAGACAACTGCGGAGGAGGAACATCTGCCAATACGGTAATTACAGACTTTGGAAGTTTGTACGATTCTTTGCGGGACATCAATAAATAAAAGAAATTCAGAGTTGCAAATCAAAAACAGATTCAAACAAACAAGTATAACTTCTAAAAAAACATAATTATGAAAAGAGCACTTTTTTTCTTAGGGCAGTTTAATAACAGAGATGTAGAATGGTTGATTCACAGTGGACAAAAAATAGAATTAAGAGGAGGAGAAAAACTCATTCAGAAAGGAAATTTTATAGATAGTTTGTACATCGTATTATCTGGTCAATTGTCTGTATGCGCAGATAATGGTGATAAAGAAGATATTGCAACCTTAGGTTCTGGAGAAGTTGTAGGAGAAATGTCTTTCTTAGAAACAAGACCGCCATCGGTTTCTGTGGTTGCCAAAAAAACATCAATATTATATAAAATATCGCGTGAGATAATAGAAGTAAGACTTGCGGCAAATCCAGATTTTAAAGCTAATTTTTATTACGGACTGGCTTTATTTCTTTCTAACAGATTAAGAAAAACAACAGATCAATTAGGATACGGAATAGTGGAAGAGGAAGATTTGATAGATACCAAAATATTAGACGGAGTAACGCAGGCAGGTTCGCATTTTGGACAAATTCTGCACCGATTTTCAGAGGCGTAATCAATTATTAATGCTAAAACATCAGATCTAAATGAGGTTTAAATATTTCTTTTTTGCGGTTTGGATTACTGCTGTTAACAATATAGAAGGCCAATCTAAAATTAAATGTGACTTAGTAGAAATTTCTAATATGACTTTTAACAAAAGTCCTAATATTAAAAGAAATTTTTATGCCATACAGAATGCGGAAGGGGAGCTGCAGGTACAATGGAGCACATTTGATTTTAGATTAAATTCAGAGCTTTCGTATCAAACCGGCAGATTAAATCTTTATGATGCAGATCCAAGAAGTCAATACTTAAACCAATCATTAAACTCCAATTCAGTAGATTTTTCGGCTGGATTGCAAAAAAGATTCAGAACATCGCAAATTGCCGAAGTAAGTTTAAGATACAGATATAACAACAGCAATTTTCCGTACAATACATTCGAAGAATTTGTAGGGCCGTTTTATGGAAACCATACCGGGGTGCTTAATTTTTCGTTGACACAGCCGCTTTTAAAAGGAAGAGGAAAAAAAATAGTAACCACTGGAGAACAGGCTGCAAAACTAATTATTGATAAAAATAAACTGGATTATGAGTTTACCAATTCGTATGAAATCCTGCAAATGGGAATCGCGTATTGGAATTATTATACCGCATTTAAAAGCCTTGAAGTTTACATACAAAACGAAGCCAGAGTCAGGAACGTTTTAGAGATTACCAAAGAATTAATAAAAGCAGACAAAAAACCAGAGAGCGATATGGCTCAGGTAAGTGCTGATTTAACCAGCCAGGAAAGATTAACGATTGTTGCACAGCAAAATTTATACAACGCAAGATTAACTTTAGGAAGAACAATAGGTTTATCTGATGAAGAAAGCCAGCAGCTGGATGATCCGGTAAATGATTTTCCGGTAGTTGCAGAAAGTGGTTACAAAGAAAACATCAATAAAAATGAACTTATTAAAACTGCCAAAGAGAATCGAGGCGATCTAAAAGCCCTGCAAAAAGTTACCGAAGCAGTAGAACTGCAATTACAATTGGCCGAAAATAATTTGAAACCCCAGTTAGACTTAACTGGTTTTGCTTATTACGGAAGTACCAGTGTAGGAAACGGAGTAGATAAAACGCTTACATCATTTGTACACAATCAGGGGCAAGATGTTGGCGTGGGAGCAAAATTGACCTTCGCATTTGCCTTAAACAATAATCTGGCAAAAGGAAATTATTCTATTAATAAAACGGCAGCAAGCGATCAGGCAGTTATAAGCGATAATGCAAAGCGAAACGTAGATTTAAACGTAAACCTTTCGCTCAATAATTTAAGCAACAGCGTGCTAATACTCGAGAAGGCAAAAGAATCTATGGGATTTCATAAAACTGCTTTTGACAACGAGCAGATTAAATTTCAGATGGGTTTAACAACGCTTCTTAATTTAATGCTGTTTCAGGAAAGATTTACTTTTTCAGAATTAGAATATCTAAATGCAGAGCAGCAGTTTTCAAACGCCATTATAAATCTCAGACACGAAACAGGAACACTTGTCTCCAAAGAAAGCCCTGATTTTAAAGTCATTCAAAATGCATTTTATACGGTTCCAAACACAGAAAATTAATAATAAACTCGGAAACTATGTCAGCAAGTTTTTTTAGAAAATCGGCGTTAGAGAAGCTTTCAACTCCAGAAAAATTAGACCAGTTAATAAAAGTAACAGGCCCAAAAGCCTGGATAGCGCTTGTTACAGTTGCATTGGCACTGTTTACAGGCGTTTTGTGGGCATTTATGGGTACTGTAAAAACAAAACTAGATGTAGTAGGAGTTGTGCAGGGAGGAGAAGTACACGAAGTTGTTGCTACATCTCAGGGACAATTGGTAGAACTAAAAGCAGCCATAGGAGAACATATAAAAAAAGGAGACATTATTGCCACCATAAAACAACCCGAACTGTATCAGCAAATAGAAGATGCAAAAGCCGTAGTATCTGATCGAAAGTTTGAAATGGGAAAACTCGCAACTTATGGCAGTCAGGGAACACATTTGCAAAGCGAATTAATCAAACAAACCCGAGTAAGCATTCAAGGAGAAATTGAATCAGAAAAAAAGAAACTCGTTTTTCTCAATAATCAGTTAGATTCAGAAAACACGCTGCTTTCTAAAGGTTTAATAACAAAATCGGAAGTAGCGGTAACCAAACAACAAATAGAAGCGTCAAGAAATACAATTGAAAGACTAAAAGGACAAACCGTAGAAACCTCAACACAACAACATAATCTGGGTTTTGATTTACAGCAAAAAGTAACATTACAAAACCAAAGAATTGCCGAAGCCGAAAGAAACCTGCAGTTTTTAACCGAAAAATATGATCTTCAAAAAAATATAAAAAGTCCGTACGACGGAGAAGTGATAGAGGTTTTAACCGATGCCGGAATTGTTGTTGGTTCTGGAACTCCATTGTTTAAACTCAAAAACCTGCACGAGAAAAAACTCGCCGGACTCAAAGGAATTTTATACATCCCTTCTCAGGACGGAAAAAAAATACGAAGAGGAATGGAAGCTCTCGTAGTTCCATCTACCGTACAGCCACAAGAATATGGTTTTATAAAAGGAAAAGTAACCTACGTTTCCGATTTTCCGGTAACACAGCAAGGTATGCTTACTTCTATAAAAAACGATCAGCTTGCCAAAGGACTTTTGGCACAAGGACCATTATTTGAAGTACATGTTGATTTTGAAAAAGATCCAAACTCGTACAGCGGTTTTAAATGGACATCGGCAAAAGGACCGGAGATTTTTATTAAAGAAGGCACATCCTGTATGGGAAAAGTGACCATAAGACAAGAACCTCCAGTGACAATTGTAGTTCCTGCATTCAAGAAATTTTTTGATTTATACTAATACATAACGATGTCTGAAAGTACCACTTTTGTTATAGAAAAAATAGCCAGGCCAGTCAAAGTTCCAACTGTATTGCAGATGGAAAGTGTTGAATGCGGTGCGGCGGCTTTGAGTATTATTTTAGGTCATTATGGCAAATTTGTGCCTTTAGAAAAATTAAGAATTGCTTGCGGCGTTTCCAGAGACGGACTAAAAGCAACCAACATTATAAAAGCGGCAAAAGAGTGCGGACTCGACGCAAAAGGTTACGCAAAATCGATCGAAAAACTAATGCAGATACAAACTCCATCGATTATCTTTTGGAATTTTAATCACTTTTTGGTGCTCGAAGGTTTTACCAAAAAGAAAGTATATTTAAGCGATCCCGCACAGGGAAGATATGCCGTAAGCCATCAGGAATTTGATGATGCGTATACGGGAGTAGTGCTGACTTTTGAACCAAATGAAAGTTTTGAAAAAGGCAATGAGAGAAAAGGACTTATCGGGTCTTTGCTTTCCAGAGTTGCCAGCTCAAAATCAAGCATTATCTATATTATTATTGCCAGTTTATTTTTAGTAATTCCCGGTTTAATAATTCCGTCGTTTCTTACTGTTTTTATAGACAAATATTTAATCAACCGATTTTCCGGTTTTGTAATGCCTTTACTGTTGATTATGGGAGGAATCTTTATAATCAATTCCGTATTAGTATATCTGCAGCAATATTTTTTGCTAAAGCTGGAAACAAAAATAGCATTAGTAACATCCAGTAAATTTTTGTGGCACGTTTTTCATCTTCCAATTGCCTTTTTTACACAACGTTACAGTGGCGAAGTAGGAAACAGGGTTTCATTAAACGATAAAGTAGCCAAGTTATTAAGCGGTGATTTAGCCAATGCAGCTTTAAATGTAATCGTGATTATTTTTTATGCTGTCCTAATGTTTTCTTATGACATTACGCTTACTTTGATCGGAATTTTTATGGCAGGATTAAATATTGTCATTTTAAAATGCGTTGCAACGGCCAGAAAAGACGGAAGCCGACGCTTAAGCAACGAAACCGGAAAACTCCTGGGAACCACAACTTCTGGAATCAGTATGGTAGAAACCTTAAAAGCATCGGGAAGAGAAAATGACTTTTTTACCAACTGGATCGGTTATCTGGCAAAAGTAATGAATGCACAGCAAGAACTCGGCTGGTTAACCATCAGACTGAATGTTCTTCCGAATCTGATAACCTCATTAACCAACTCAATGATTCTTGGAATTGGAGCACTCCGAATTATGGACGGCGAAATGACTTTGGGAGCACTTGTAGCGTTTACTTATCTAATGAATAATTTTATTACGCCAGTAAATCAATTGGTTACCGTTGGTAATCTGCTGCACGAAACAGAAAGTGACATGAGCCGTATTGATGACGTATTGAATTATGAAGTGGACAATCAATTTAGAGAAAAAGAGCCAAATGAAAACGTACAATCAGAGAATGAGGTTCTTAAAAATAAATTGATTGGCTATTTTGAAATGAAAGACATCACATTTGGCTACAATACCACAATGCCGGCATTAATAGAAAACTTCAATATAAAACTAAGACCCGGAAGCAGAGTTGCTTTAGTGGGAGGCTCCGGAAGCGGGAAATCAACCGTTGCCAAAATCGCTTCGGGACTTTATGATCCGTGGAAAGGAGATGTTTTATTGGATGGAAAAGACCGAAAAACAATTCCAAGAAACATCATTACAAGTTCGTTAGCCGTAGTAGATCAGGAAGTTATTGTGTTTAATGGCACAATTAAAGAAAACATCTCTTTTTGGGACACGATGATTTCTGAAAAACAAATTATTAATTCAGCTCGCGATGCGGCGATTCACGATGTTATTGCCTCGAGAACAGACGGGTATGATAGTGCTGTAATGGAAGGCGGAACCAATTTTAGCGGCGGACAACGACAGCGTATAGAAATTGCGAGAGCCTTATCGGGCAACCCAACAATTTTGGTTATGGATGAAGCGACCAGCGCATTAGACCCAACGACCGAAAAAACGATAATGGACAATATCAAAAAAAGAGGTTGTACGTGCCTGATTGTAGCACACAGATTAAGCACCATAATTGACTGCGATGAGATTATTGTTATGGAATTGGGAAAAATTGTAGAACGTGGTTCTCATCAAGAATTATTAAAACTAAACGGAGTTTATGCAAGCCTGATTGAATCAAAATAAAATCTAAAATCAATGAACGAGAAAATACATATTGGGGTAGAAAATCCATTGATTCTTCATAATACAGACCGCTTCTGGATGATTATTTCGGGAGAAGTAAATGTATTTTATACTAAAATTGACGTAGACGGAGAATATCTGTGTGCGCTTAAATATTTATATTCTGCAAAAAAAGGCGAACTATTATTTAGCTTACTTCCTGTAGATTACACAGATACAACCAGATTAATTGTTTTTTCTAATGAAGCAAAATTACTCGCAATAGAAAAAAGCGACCTTTTGCATATTGATCGTTTCTTTTTGAAAAACATGATCAACAAATGGATCTTAAAAACATCGGCAGAATTAAATTCACAAAACGCACCCAGAGTTTTTACCGCCATTGATGATTTTAATACCATAAATTTAAAAGAAAATGCCATTGCATATCCTTCACACGGCGTAAATTGGGTTGGTCTGGACAACGGAAGTCTTTCAATATTTTCCGAAGATCTTAATGTTAATTTTGATCAGCATCCTAATTTTCCAATTCCGGTATCCAATAAACTATGGATAAAATCGATATCCACTACGACAGAAGTTAAAATATTAAGCACCAGTGAAGTTCTGGAAGAAGATGTGAATTTTTTAATTTCATTAGAAAAATTGCAAGCCCATTTTTATGCACAATTAACCAAAATAATAGAAACGAATAGTATTTCTGAAAATACAAGTTTGGATGCCAAACTGGCTGGTGAAGAAGACGAACTAAAAAACACGCTCGAAAAGATAAAATCAATAGTTACGGGCAATAAAAAAAGTGTTCCGTACCTCGCAGCTTCAAAATTAAACAAACAAAGTTTATTATATTCAACCTGTCAGATCATTGCAGAGCACAGTCAATTTAAATTTGAAGAACCCAAACACATTGATCCAAACGAAACCAGTTCAAAAAATTTATTGTATGCCATTGCAAAAAGCTCCAAAATAAGAGTTCGCAAAATCATCTTAAGAGACGTTTGGTGGAAAGAAGAAAACGGACATTTACTAGCTTTTACCAGAAAAGACAATGATCCTGTTGCACTTATACAAAAAACTTCAGGTTCGTATTGGATAAAAAACTTAGCAACTGGCTCAGAATCTGTTGTAAATGATGAAATAGCAGCTTCATTAGAACCAATCGGCTATATGTTTTTTTCTGGATTTGATGTCAAAATGGATTCCATAAAAAAGGTATTGAATTTTGCCATGAACGGCGTTAAAAAAGATGCCAAATTATTAATTCTGGCTTCCTTTGCCGGAAGTGTAATAGGCTTATTAATTCCTATTTTGGCAGGAATTATTTTTGATGACGTAATCCCAACCGCAGACCGGTCTATTCATGTAGAAATATTTGCCATTATGATTATTATAGGTTTGGTAACCGCCGGATTACAGCTTGTTCAGGGCGTATTGCAAATGCGTGTAGAATCAAAATCCAGTATCAATCTGCAGGCAGGCGTTATGGATTATATCTTGAGACTTCCTGTAACTTTTTATAAAAAATATACTGCGGGAGATCTTACCAACAGAGTTCTCAGCATCAACGCCATACGACAAATACTTTCTAATACTTTATTGACTGCGGTATTGAGCGGCGCATTCTCGTTTGTAAACCTGATACTTTTATTTTATTACGATTCTAGTTTAGCTTGGGTTGGAGTAGGACTTGCCGTAACTGCAGTTGCTTTTATGATTACAATTGGTTGTTTAAAATTAAAATATGATCGACAAGTTTCTGAATATCAGGGAGAAATTCAGGGTTTTCTTTTTGAGTTTTTATCAGGAATAAGCAAAATCAGAATAACGGGCGGCGAAAGAAGAGTTTTTACGCTTTGGGCAGAAAAATTTTCAAAACTAAAACAACTGGGATTCAACTCTGGGAACTATCAGAATTTTGTCGAAATTTTCAATAGTTCTTATCCGTTATTTACCAGTATTTTCTTTTTCTCCTTTATCTATTATACCGTTCTGCACGCTACAACTGCGGGAATAAGTATGATATCTGTAGGTTCTTTTATGGCTTTTATTACCGCTTTTAATAAATTTTTGAGCGATAGTTTACGATTAAGTATGGCCTTTATAACCTCTTTAAATGTTATTCCGTTATACGAAAGAGTAAAACCAATATTAGAAGAAGAACCCGAATCTATGGATCAGAGTATTGATCCTGGCGAATTGGCGGGAGATATCGAGATGAATTCTGTTTGGTTTAGATACGATCCCGAACAGCCTTTAATTTTAAAAGATATTACATTTAAAATAAAACCAGGCAAAATGGTTGCTTTTGTTGGGCCGTCAGGTTCCGGGAAATCAACCATTATGCGATTGCTTTTAGGATTTGAACACGCCGAAATGGGTTCTATTTTTTATGATGGAAATACTTTTGATACCATGAATAAAGAATTGGTAAGAAGACAAATTGGTGTTGTTTTACAAAACGGAGCACTTATGGCCGGGAGTATTTATCAGAATATTGTAGGGAATTCTGAACTAACATTAGACGATGCCTGGGATGCCGCACGCATGGCAGGAATGGAAGAGGATATTAAAAATATGCCTATGGAAATGCACACGCTTATCAGCGAAGGTGCAGGAACATTTTCGGGCGGACAAAGACAACGACTAATGATCGCAAGGGCAATTGTACACAAACCCAGATTATTATTTATGGACGAAGCTACAAGTGCGCTCGATAACAGAACCCAAAATATTGTTGCCGAAAGTTTAGACAAACTTCAGGCTTCACGTATTGTAATTGCACACCGCTTAAGTACTATAAAAAACGCCGATCATATCTATGTTCTGGACAAAGGAGAGATTATAGAATCGGGTACATATGATGAATTAATGCAGCTGGACGGCTTATTTACACAACTGGCAAAACGCCAAATTTCGTAAAATCATGAACAATTTATTTCCCATAGAACCAGTAGATAAAGAGGTATCGATTGGTTTATCTTCAGAACTTAGAAACTATCTTTTTAATAAGTTTATTTTAAATGATGTTCCTACGATTTCTACTTTTAATGATGATCCTGAAATTCAGTTTTGGGAAGAATCTTTATGGAATCCTTCTGAAAGAAAAGACATTTTTACGCTCTTAAAAGAATGTTATCCGCAATTGAATTTTTTAATTGAAAAGGAAATCGATAAAATTGAATTGTATAAAAATGTTGTTTTAAGAGGGAAAACAGATACTATTAAATTAGCCGCTTATCTGGCATTAGAAGATTCAAAAAACATCAGTTTAGAACTTCATCAAAGTATTGCAGGCAAAATTCCGGTATTAATTATTCCTAATAAAGAAGATTTTATAAAAATACTACAGTCGCTGATACATAAAAATAATCCCGTACCAATTCCGCCATCAATGGGAGCAGTATTGCTAAACGGTTTAAACAATTGGAAAAGATTAAATAATATCAAAAAAGACTGGCTGCAAAACAATCCTTCCGGCGATTGGAACACCGAGTTTTCAGATAATGTTATGCCCAACAGATCTTTATACAAAGATAAATTCATCATTTTAAGTACAAAACCGTACAGTAACGTTACAGCGGATCAATTGGGATTAACAGAAGATTTATGGGATTCTTATTCGGTTTCGATACGTAAAGAACATGAATTTACGCATTTATACACACTCAAAAAATACGGACACGCTGCGAATAACCTGCACGATGAATTAATTGCTGATTATATCGGAATTATTACAACAATCTGGAGTTATAATAAAGTCTGGATGCTGACTTTTATGGGATTAGAAAATTATCCAAATTATAGAGAAGGCGGCAGATTAGAAAATTATGTAAAAGAAAGTAAATTATCTGCAGATGATTTTAAACAATTAATTATAATTGTGAAAAATGCTATTGAAAATATCGCTGTTTTTGACAAAAGCGTCGGCAAATTAAAATCAATTAAAGATCAAACCTGCAGAATAGATGCACTTTGTGAAATTGGTTTAATTGATTTGGCTTCTTCAAATGGTGCAGAATTATTACTTGAGATTTATTATGACAATTTTCATCAAACGTTATTATAAAAATTTAAAACAAAAATAGAATTGTAGATTACGATTTTAAAGATGAAAATAAATCTGGAAAAGAACTATATTTTAGGAGTCCTTTTCCAGATTTATTTTTAAAGATGTTTCTGTTAAGCATTATCGTAATTAGGAAGGTGATTTTCAATCCCGGCTTCAATTACGTCTTTATATTTTGCAAGCCCTATTCCGATAATAGGAATAGATAATTTTGCAATTACCGAAGCAGCTTGTTTTTTACCTATCTTACTCAAATAAGAAGATAAAAGCAATGAGCCGACTGCGCCAACAAGTATATAACTGCCTGGGATATCAGCAATTTTATCTTCAATAAATTCTCTAATATCTTCCAGATTTTCCTGATTGATTAAATTTTCCATAATTCTGTTTTAAATGAGTTTAGATTCTAATACATTCAAAATTAAAATATTACTACTGCCAGAATTTATATAATTTGAGACTTCGATTATATAATTAATGGAATTTAAAACAGAGTGAGTTATAAAAATTGATTTTTTTATTAATTGTTAGGCCGTGTTTTTAATGAATTCTGATGGGCTCATAGCTTTATATTTCTTAAAAATTCTATTAAAATGACTGGCATCATTAAATCCCAATCGTATGGCAATTTCATTGATATTAAATCGTTTCTGGCGTAATAGTTTTTCTGCAGTTTTGAGTTTAAGTTGAATGATGTGCTGTTGCAGCGAAAGTCCGGTATGTTTTTTTATGTAAATGCTGATGTAGTTAGACGACATAAAAAAATGTCTGGCGATATTTTCTATATCCATTTTTTCATTGTCCAAAGCATTGATTCTTATATAAGTCAAAATATTGTTCAGTTTTTCAGTGTCGTGCGAGAATCTGTTTCTGATATTTTTATTTTCGTTTAAATTCCGCGTTATAATTACCATAAGCGCACCAAAGAGTTCGATAACAGCTTCGTCGCCAAACAATCTTTTATCAATAAATTCAGCTTTCAGAATCCTAACAAGCAAAAATAAATTATGATTGTCTTGCTCATTTTCAATAATACTTCCAATATTAAATTGATTCATTGTCAGGACATTCTTTAAGGATTCTTCCCATTGCGTTTTTTTGTTTGCGCTTAATTTTTCAATAAAAACCTGCTCAGTAAATTTTATATAAGTAAAAATGGTTTTTTCTTCAATAACAAATTCATGTGCATCATCGGGCGTAAGCAGAAAAACATCTCCTTTTTTATACGAAAAAGAAATTTCATTCAATAAATGTTTTCCTTTTCCTTCTTCAACAAAAATCAATTCATAAAAATTATGCTTATGCAATTCATATGTCCAGGTTTCTAATTCAAGAGAAAACACATTAATCGATTGAAAACTATTAAACCGCTGCATGATATTTAATTTAGGATGAATTTGTACAAATATACAATGAATTTGTACAAATAATTACCTTTTGTTCCGCTATATCTTTGTCTTATAATTTAAAACATAAAAAAATGAAAACATATTTAATAGGATTGCGTTCTTTGTTTATAATGAGTTTGTTAGCTCTATCTTTAAACAGTACTGCACAGAATAAAACAGTAAAAGAAACCAAAAACTGGCCTAACGGAGCACAGTTGGTTATTTCAGTATCAATGCAGTTTGAAACCGGCGGTCAACCCGAAGGCGCAGAGAGTCCATTTTCTGGTAATCCACTGCCAAAAGGAAACCCAGATTTACCCGCAGAAAGCTGGTACAGATACGGTGCAAAAGAAGGAATTTACAGAATGCTAGATTTATGGAAAAAGTATGATATTAAAGTGACTTCGCATGTTGTTGGAGAAGCTGCCATAAAATACCCGGAAGTGGCAAAAGCAATTGCAAATGGAGGCCACGAAATTGCCGCACACGGATATTCTTGGAGCAATCAATGGAATATGAATTATGCTGATGAATTGGCTTTTGTTAAAAAAGGAGTAGATACAGTAGAATCCATTACAGGAAAAAGAGCCACAGGATACAATGCAAACTGGCTTCGCAGAAGTCCAAATACATTGAAAGTTTTACAAGAACTTGGGTTTTTATATCACATTGACGATTTAAGCCGTGATGAACCTTTTATCACAAAAGTAAACGGTAAAAACTTTGTCGTAATGCCTTATACAGTTCGTAACAACGATATTATAAATATTGAAGGTAAACATTGGAGCCCTGATCAATTTTTGGCACAATTAAAAATGGAATTTGATCAATTGTATGCCGAAGGAGCAACAAAACGCAGAATGATGTCTATAAGTTTCCATGACAGAATAGGAGGAACGCCAGCGATGGTACATGCAATGGATGAATTTATACAATATGCCAAAAAGCAAAAAGGAGTAGCTTTTATGAGAAAGGATGATATTGCAAAAATGGTTATCAATGATCCTAAAACGCCAATAGATAACTCAGAAGCAAAGTATAATAATTAAACACAATTATCATGCATATAGATCATACTACTATTAGGACAAAAGATATAGAGGCAGCGAAAAATTTCTTTACCACAGTTTTTGATTTAAAAGAAGGAAAACGCCCAGATGTGATCGAAAAGTCGATTCCGGGTTATTGGTTGTATGCTGATGATAAACCGATAGTTCATATCATTCTTGCAGCTCCACGATTTCAGCTTCAAAATAATGCTGGATCAGAAGCCATAGATCATACTGCATTTTATATGAATGGTTTCGAAAACTTTAAATCAAAATTAGATCGATTAGCAATCTTTTACACCACAATGGAATTGAAAGATATTGATGAAAAAAGAATCTTTCTTCACACGCCTTCAGGTATTTTGTTGGAAGCTGTTTTTAGAAATGAATAAATAGAAACGAAATTTTGTGACTCTTTTTCGTTTTACAACGAAATAAAGTTGGCTAAAACTTTTTAATTTAGATTAATTAATTGATTTGTAGTTGTTTATGTTTTAAGTATGCTTTTTGAATTTAAAACAAACCAGACCAATAATTAAAAACCAATAGTATGAAACAAAATGTAAAACAATTAAAAATGAAAAATATAAAATTAATAGCATTACTATTATTGCTTGGCTTTTCAGCTCAGGGACAAGTAAATTCCGATCAGGAAATCAACACAAAGCAAACCGCAGAAAAGTTCTTTGGCTATATAACGGAAAAGAATCCGGAAAAAATAGCTTCAATGGTTTCAGAAAACGTTGACTGGTATATTTTCGAATCTAAATATATGCCCTGGACCGGACATCGCAGTAAGAGAGCAGAAGTTTCGGAACTGTTTAAAACCTTATTCGGTTATTTTATTGACGGAAGTGAAAAACTGGATGTGCATTCTTTTATGGTGCAAGGTAACGAAGTGGCAGTTTTTGGAACTATAGAAAGAACAGTGAAGAAAACAGGCAAACATTTTAAAATGCCTTTGGCGATACATCTTACCGTTGAAAATAATCTGATCAGCAAATTTTCACTTTACGAAGAAACATTAATTATAGAAAAAGCTTTTAAATAAATTGATTTTAAAATAAAAAATAAACGCATTTAAAATTATAACTAAAATGAAAAACCAAAAATTATTTCAACCATACAATTTAAGCGGCGCTAATTTAGAAAACCGTTTTTTAATGGCTCCAATGACACGTTCGCGATCTTCACAGCCGGGAGATATTCCAAATGCTTTAATGGCTGAATATTATGCACAGCGAAGTACAGCAGGTCTTATTATTACAGAAGCTTCGCAAATCTCTTTACAAGGAAAAGGTTACGCTAAAACGCCCGGAATTTACAGCAAAGAACAAATAGAAGGCTGGAAATTAATCACCGATGCAGTACATAAAAATGGAAGTAAAATATTTCTTCAGTTGTGGCACGTTGGCAGAGTAAGCAGTTCTAAAGTAAACGGATTACAACCTATAGCTCCTTCTGCATTATTAGCTCAAAATACCAGTGTTTATATTTTTGATGGAGCTCCAAATGGCGATGCGACTTTTGTACCGGTAGAAGAACCAAAAGAAATGAGTAAAGCAGATATTGATGAAGTAATTGAAGATTTTGTACAAGGAGCAAAAAATGCTATTGAAGCCGGTTTTGATGGTGTTGAAATTCACGGTGCAAACGGTTATCTGATTGATCAGTTTTTAAGAAGCAACAGCAATAAAAGAATGGATGAATACGGAGGTACAAAAGAAAACAGAACTCGTTTTTTAATTGAAATTTCTAAAGCGGTTGCAAAAGCTGTCGGAAAAGAAAAAACAGGTGTAAGGCTTTCTCCATTTATTAGTTTTAAAGACATGAACGATCCTGAAATCTTGCAGACTATAGGTTTAGCAGCTAAGGTTTTGAATGATCTTGATATTGCTTATATTCATCTTTGTGAAGCAGATTGGGACGATGCGCCGCAAATTCCAAATGATTTTAGAACAGAACTTCGTTCTAATTTTAAAAATGCCATTATTGCAACGGGAAATAAAACACCTGAAGAAGGCGAACAATTGATCGAAGATAATCTGGTTGATTTAATTGGCTACGGCAGAAAATTTTTAACTAATCCTGATTATCCTCAAAGGGTAAAACAAAATGCGGTTTTAAATGAAATTTCAGATAATCATACTTTGTTTGGCGGCGGTACAGCAAGAGGTTATACAGATTATCCTTTTCTAAGATAATTTTTACATATACAGAATTTTTGAAGAGCGGTTGTTTTTGCAACCGCTTTTTTTATTAAAACAATTTGAAAGCTTATGTTATTATAATGAATTCTTAATTATTTGTGTATTGTGTTTTTTTTCTAGGTTTTTTTTGACAAATTAATTTTTTTAAGGTTAAATATGAGGTTTAGAAGTAGTACTCATACTTTATTATACCCTAAAACGGATTTTATTACTCCTTAATAAAACGTTAATTAATCACTTTTGCAACACCAATCATTGTTGCAATTTCACCAACGTTACAATGGTTTTCAAAAAAACTAATTAATTCAATTAACCAAAATCACAAACCAAAAATGACAAATTTTATTAGGATCAAAAAAAGTCCTGATTGTGTATCTGGATTTAAGAAAATGATGATGTTATGTGCATTGTTTTCTTTATCTCAAGTCCAGGCATACGCTATTAGTTCTAAGAGTAAAACTGAGTCTGAAAATGTTGAACTTCAAAAAAGCATTAAGGGACAAGTAAATGATGAAACTGGTATGCCACTGCCGGGAGTAACTGTTTTAGAAAAAGGAAGTAAAAATGCGGCCTTAACAGATTTTGACGGAAAATTTACTTTAAAAGTAGATAACGAAAATGCTGTATTGGTATTTACTTATTTAGGTTATGTAACGCAGGAAGTTGCATACAAGGGTCAAGCTTCAGTTAATGTAAAATTATCTAAGGCTACTACTTCACTAGAAGAGGTAGTTGTAGTAGGTTATGGTAAAATGAAGAAAAAGGATTTAACAGGATCGATCGTTCAGATTACGCCAGACAAGTTAGCAAATCAGAATCCGCAAACTGTTCAGGACGTGTTGAGAGGTACTCCTGGTGTAAGAGTAGGTTATGACCCTTCTGCAAAAGGAGGAGGAAATATCCAGATTCGTGGGCAGACTTCTGTTTATACTGGAGGAAGTCACAATTCACCGCTTATTATTCTAGACGGAATGCAGTTTTACGGTGAGCTATCAGAAATTAATCCTGATGATATCGCACAGCTTGATATCTTAAAAGATGCATCGGCAGCATCTGTATATGGATCGAGAGCGGCAGCAGGGGTTATTCTTATTTCAACCAAAAAGGGTAAAACAGGTAAGCCTATCATTAGTTTTACTTCAAACACCACTACAAGTCGTAAAAGTGCTTACCGTGATGTATATTCACCAGAAGGATATTTAAAATATCGTGAAGATTGGGAAACTGCTCAAACTTATGGTGTCAATCCAACAACTAAGCAATACGAAGCCTTTATATCTGGTACAGTAGCGCCAAATAAACCAGGTTATTTCTCAAATCCTAATGATTTAGGTAAATGGGGTATTACTGAAGCGCAATGGTTAGCGTATCAACCAGCTGCGCAGACAGCAGGAAAGAGTAGTAAGGAAGTATGGGGAAATCGTTTAGGGTTGAATTTCGATCCTTCATTAATGGCTAATTTTCTGGCTGATAAAACACACGATTGGCGTGACAGCTCTTTTAGAACTGGAATTAACCGTGATAATAATTTGAGTGTTTCCGGAGCAGGTGACAAGGTTAATTATTATATGTCTTTTGGTTATATGACTTCGCAAGGAGCTATTGTTGGAAACGACTATAGATCAGCTCGTTCTAATATAAAAGTTGATACTAAAATCACGGATTGGCTTGAATTTGGAGCAAATATTAATTTTCAGGACAGATCAGATGGAGATGTTACTCCTTCTTTAGGTACAAATTCTGGGGATAATAATATGATGAGAACTAGCCCTTTTGGAACCTTTATTGATGCAAATGGTAACTATGAGAGACAGCCAATGGGGAAAAATGTTTCAGGACAAAACTATAACTATTACTACGAACGTCAATTTATTGACAAAGAGACAGGTTATACGACATTGAATACTGTTTTTAACACAAAGGTAACATTGCCTGCAGGTATTACTTATTCATTTAATATTGCTCCTCGTTATCAATTTTTCCACGATCGTTATTTCAAATCAACACAAAATCCAAATTTTCCTGCAGCTACTAATGGGGTAAATAGAAATAATAATATGAGATTTGACTATAACTTAAATAATACATTAGCGTGGGATTATACAATTGCTGAAAAACATCACATCATAGCAACTTTGGTTCAGGAAGCTGAAGAAAGACGTTTTTGGTCAGATGGAATGGATGCATATAACATTCAGCCTTCAGATGCTTTAGGATTTCACAATGTTAATACTGCAACATTAGCAAATAGTGCACTAAGATCAAACGACACACATGAAACAGCAGATGCATTAATGGCAAGACTTTTCTACTCGTTTGATAATCGTTATATGCTGACAGCTACTATTCGTCGTGATGGATATTCGGCTTTTGGAGCTTCAAATCCTTATGCAGTTTTCCCTTCTTTTGGTGTTGCATGGAACTTTAAAAATGAAAACTGGTTTAAATGGGAGCCGATGAGTACAGGTAAATTACGTTTGTCTTGGGGTAAAAACGGAAACAGGTCTCTTGCGGATCCTTACATTTCTTTGGCAAACTTGGTAAATACTGGAACAATGGGGTATTTAGATGCTGGAGGAAAAGCGCTTGAAATTAGATATTTAGCACTTGATCGTATGGCAAATCCAAATTTGGTATGGGAAAAAACAACATCAACAAATATTGGTCTTGATTTAGGTTTCTTGCATGATCGTATTACTGCTACTGTAGATATGTACAAATCTGCTACACATGATATGATTATGAGTCAGTCTCTGCCTGGTTTCACTGGATTTTCATCAATTGCAACCAATCTTGGAGAAGTTCAAAATCAAGGTATCGAATTGAGTCTTAGTACTCTTAATATGAAAAAACCAAACTTAGAATGGCGTACTTCATTTGGTATATCTTATAACGAAAATAAAATTGTGTCATTATATGGCAATAAAATAGATATTAAAGATGCTAGTGGTAATGTAATTGGAAGTAAAGAGGGTGATGATTCAGCTAATGGATGGTTTATAGGTAAACCAATTTCTCAAATTTGGGACTATAAAGTAACTGGAATTTGGCAAAAAGATGAGTGGGCTGAGGCTCAAAGATACGGACAACGTCCTGGAGATCCAAAAGTTGACAATAGCTATACTGCTGATGATGTAGATGCAGTAGACGCAAATGGTGTTGCTTATAAAAAAGCAGTTTATAATGAAAAAGACAAGCAATTTTTAGGAAATTCAAATTCTCCTGTACAGTGGTCGATGCGTAATGATTTTAAGATTTATAAAAATTGGGATTTAGGTATCAGTATGTATTCAAATGTTGGGGGCAAATCGCTTAATTCAAATTATGTGAATACTTTCAACGATAGTAGTTTGTATAAATTTAACTTCAATCCTTATGTAAATCCGTATTGGACACTTGACAACCCAACCAATGACTGGGCTCGTCTTGACGCTAAAGGACCTGCAGGAACTCCGGCTGCTCCAGGAAAATTGTACGATCGTAGTTTTATTCGTTTGGACAATATTTCGATATCATATTCGATTCCAAAAGATATTTTAGAACGTGCACATATTAAAAATCTAAAAATTTATACTTCAGTTCAAAACGTGGCAACTTGGTCGGCTTCTAAGGAATGGAAATATTTTGGAGATCCAGAAACTGGAGGATTGGCTACAAGACAGTTTAATTTAGGATTAAGCGTACAACTTTAAAAATTATTCAAAAATGAAAAGATTTATAAAAAATAAAATTTCAAGACTAGTGCCTCTTATTGTAGTGGCGACTCTGTCTAGTTCTTGTTCAAAAGATTTTCTGGAATCAGACCCGCTTTCGTTTTACGAACCAGATGCTACATTTTCTACAGAGGCTGGGTTGCAGGCAACTTTAGCACTGTGCGATAAACAGCTGCGTAATAATTATGTTCACTTTAACTTTTCTGGTGTGAATGTTCCTATTGGTACAGAATATCTTTTCTCTGATATGGCACAATATGGAAAAACGGATACAGCTGGTAATATTGCGGATTATGCTGCAACTGTAGTTCCTACTGCTGATACTAACATATTTAGAAGAGATGCAGGTGGTGAGAATCTTTACCTTGGGTTTATGTGGACTGAAGCCTACACAGGAATCAAAAATGCTAATACCGTATTAACCTATATTGGTAATGTAACCACTTTATCTGAGGAAGTTAAAAATAAATATATCGGGCAGGCTTATTTTCACAGAGCATACCGTTATCTTAATCTTGTATATCAATTTGGCGATATACCATTGATTACTAAAATTTTGGCAGTTCCAAAGCAGAGTTATTATTCTACTAAAAAAGAAGCTATCATCGAAATGATTACAGCTGATATGGAAAAAGCTGTACAATGGGTACCTGAGCAATCAAAAATAGGATTTGTAGGTATGGTTAGTAAAGGTGCTTGTCGTCAGTTGCTAATTAAGTGTTATTTGGCATCTGGAAGATTTGCTGATGCTGAGGCACAAGCCAATATTTTGATTAATCAATCAGGTTACTCTTTAGTACAAGGGAATTTAGGAATTTTTGATCCAGGAGGAAATCCTACTGCATGGCCAATTACAAGAAATGTAATCTGGGATTTACACAGACCTGAGAATAAAGTGATTTCTGCTAATACGGAAGCTATATTAGTTGCACCAAACGGAGGAGCACAGTCGTTTTTAGCATTTGCCTCAATGAGAATTTTTGGACCTAACTGGAATGATGCTAACTTAATTACTCCTGATGGTAAAACAGCGGCACCGCGTTTTCCATTGACTGATAAGACTAATTATAATGCAAAATATGATTACCAAAGAGCAATAGGACGTGGTATTGGTACTATTAGCGGTTCTTATTATTCACAACATCCTATGTGGGTTGTAAACCATATTGAGGATAAGCAAGATCTTAGACATAACAGTACTGTTGGTAACTGGGTTAATATGGAAGATCTTAAATATGCTCCTGGAGCAGGTGGAAGTGCAACATGGGCTGGACAAAATTTTAGAATGAAGGATGCAACAGGTAAACTTTTAGCACAAGATTCTATTCGTGATTGGTATGATTTCCCGCATTATAAAATCTTTTATCATGATGTTGTAGCAGAAGCTAATCCAGCAGCAAATGATTTTCAGGGAGCTACTTCTGGAGCTAGTGCGCATCTGTATATCTATCGTTTAGCAGAGACTTATTTATTGCGTGCAGAAGCGCGTTTTTATCAAGGAAATGCTACAGGTGCAGCTCAGGATGTGAATGTGGTAAGAGCAAGAGCAAAAGCGTCACAAATGTATACTACGGTAACTATTGGTGATATTTGCGCAGAAAGAGGAAGAGAGCTTTACATGGAAGAATGGAGAAATGTGGAGTTAAAACGTATTTCGCACTGTTTGGCTCTTAGCGGAAAACCAGACGAATGGGGTAACACATATAACGTAGCGACTTGGGACAAACAATCTGGAACAAACGCTACTGGAGGAAGTTACTGGTACCAACGTCTTGTTCATTATACCATTTACAATAAATATCCAGGTGGTATTGCTTTAAAACCAGGCGTAAAATTTTATACTATGGACAAACGTAATAATTACTGGCCAATTCCGTATAGACTTGCTATAGAGCCTAATATTAAAGGACAGTTAAGTCAGAATTTTGGTTATGATGGATACGATGCCGGCGTAAAAGTTTGGGATAAGTGGCAGGATGCTGTTGCTGATGAAGATAAAATTTAAATTTCATTTTTGCCTTAAATAATAGAGGCGACCCATATCGGGTCGTCTCTTCTATTTTTATGATTGGATAGATTTTTATAATATCACAAAACAATCAATTATTAGGTTAAAAGATTATTCACTATCTTCGAAATCCCACATATATACAATCAATAATACCATTAAAAAAGAAATTCACATGAACAAAAAGGTTACTTCTATATTTATAGCAGTTGTATTTATCTTGACGCTATGCAGTTTTGCGGCATATTATCCATCGGATAAAAACGAACTAAATAATAAGATAGAAAGCAATATTGTTTACAACAAGAAAAAGCATAACATAACATTATCTTGGTCAGCATTCGGAACTTCTGGAGATTATATAATTACAAGAGGAGGCAGTCGTTTGGCATCAGATTTTGTGTCGGTGGGTTCGACTTCTAAATTGACATTCATAGATAATAAACCAAATGCTGATAAGTATGAAAATTATTATAAGGTCACTCGTGGGGCTGTAACCATTATACTTTCGCTAGAGAACCAAATTTTTGGTCCTAATATGTATTTCTACGATCGAAAATATGAAAAAGCAGAAACTGCAAAAAACGATATTAATTCGCAATTTGGCAGTATTGGTCTAGGCGGAGCAAATGGCGAGTGGACAACAAAACGTCAGGCCTATTATTTCAAAGCAAATGTTAAGGATCAGACTTACGATTCGGGAGGATCAGGTTCTGCTTCATCGGCAGCAGCTAATTCTATAGAATTAGGATTCTACTCTCATATTGGAGGTTTGGGTAAATTACCATCAGATGTTAAACTGGGTTCTGTATTTACCAGACCGCATCTTTCGGGCGGAGCAAATGCTACCTGTACCTTTTGGCGTTCTGTAGAAAATGTAGCAGTGATGCGAGATTTTGCATGGACGGTTTCTCAATCAACCAGCGCAAGAAGAATGCTGATTGAAAGTACTTCAAAATATATTTCAGATATCGGAAATACGAATTTTTGGGGCAGCGGTGGTTTTATTGCCGACACTCATTTTACAACATCCAGACCAAACTGGGGCGGACAACAGCAATGGTATACCAGAAATGCAATTTTTCCTTCGGGTTCGGGAGCAATGGGAGGTTCTTATAATATGGTTTGGCAAGGTTGTGTCAATCCTCCACAAGCAGATGAAGCCAATTCTCCAATTCCTACGACACCTATCATCAGAGAAAAACCTTTTCTTTTTATAGATAAAGACGGCGAATACAAAATATTTATTCCGGCATGGCAAAAAGATAGACAAGGAATTTCCTGGTCTTCAACAGATATGGGTAAAGGTAAAATTCAAGATTTGCTTACAGATTGGTATGTTACTAAAGAAGGCGATACTGATGCTGAAATTAATGCTGCGCTAAAAGCAGGCAAAAATATATTTTTTACACCGGGACATTACACATTAAATGCGCCTATTCAGGTCAATAGAAAAGATGCAATACTTTTGGGCGCTGGTATAGCTTCTGTGACGTTGGAACCTACTGAGAAAAACACTTGGGGATGTATCTATGCTGATGATAAAGACGGAATTATCATTGCCGGTCTTCTTATGGATTCATTCAATAGTACAACTTATCAAATTAGAATTGGTGCCGAAGGAGCAAATGCAGACCATGCTGCAAATCCTATTTTGCTTACAGATATTACTTGTAGAGTAGGCGGGGTTCAATCAAAAAATATTCAAATACAGACTGCTATGCAAATCAACAGTAACAATGTTGTGGGCGACCACTTCTGGTTGTGGCGTGCAGATCACGGCTCGCAGCGTGGTGGAGATTTACGCTGGGCAAGAGACAGATGTAAAAACGGACTTATTGTTACTGGCGATGATGTCACGCTTTATGGCTTATTTACAGAACATTTTCAGGAATATGAAGTATTATGGTTAGGAGAGGGCGGCAGTACTTATTTCTTCCAAAATGAACCACCATACGATGCACCAAATCAAGCAAGTTGGAGTAGTCAGGGGGGAAGAGTTGATGGTTATGCAGCATTCAAAGTAGCCAATACTGTAAAAGAACATCATAGTATAGGAATGGGTTCTTATGCGGTTTTAACTGGAACTGATGGCAAAGTAAACAAGAAAAATGGTTTTGAAATACCTAACAGCCCGAATGTAAAACTCGAAAAAATGTGTACTACTCGTTTTGCGGGTTCTGGTAATATTCAAAATGTTATCAATGGCATTGGAGGGAGTACGGAAACTGGTAAAAAACGTGTTGTATTATACAATAATAATACTGACGGTACACAGCCTTACGACGAAGAATTTGATTTGCCAAATAAAGAATCATATCCAGCATATATTGATATGGAAAAAAAATAAACAACTTTAAAAACTAAATCATAAAGCTATAACTTTTAAGGCTTTATGATTTAGTTTAAATTTACTTTCTTGAATTGCATTGGACTTAATCCGACCTCTTTTTTAAAAAGTCTTGAAAAGTAAGATATATTATCAAATCCCAGAGAATAAGCAATTTCAGAAACATTTTTATTGTCAATAACAAGCAGATTTTTTGCTTCAGAAATTAAAAATAAATGAATGTGCTCTAAAGCCGTTTTTCCACTTTCCTGTTTAAGTAAATCGCTTAAATATCGTGGACTTAAATTTAATTGTTCTGCAAGCTGATTAACTGACGGAAGACCTTTTTCAAGCTGACCATTATTTACATACTTAGTAAGAGTTTCAGTAAACTTAGTAACGGTTTTACCCGAAATTTCAAAACGGTTTATAAATTGACGCTTGTAAAATCGCTGCGCATATTTTAATAAAGTACTGATATTAGCTAGTATGATTTCACGACTGTATTCATCTTGATTGTTGAGGTATTCATTTTCTATTTTATGAAAAATATCCCAGACCGTTTTTTCTTCCTGAGGCGAAAGATGCAGCGCTTCATTAGTTTCATATTCAAAATAATTATAATTTGAAATTTCATTACGAAGCGGTTTACCATTAAGAAAATCTTCGTGGAAAAAAATTAAGAAACCGTCTTCATCGTGTTCAAGATTTTTCATTTCTATGATCTGTCTTGGTTTTACAAACAGCATAGAACCTTGCTCATGGTCATATTTTGTTCTTCCATATAATATGACACCGGCTTTAAGTTTTTTAAAACCAATCATATAAAAATCACTTGTAAATTCTTGTTCATTTAGCGAACATCTGCCATCACAATGATAAAGACTAATTAAAGGATTTTCTGGTTTTGGAAAACCATTATCGCTATGCATTTCAGCAAGATTTTTATAATGTTTCATTTTTTAATGTTTTTAAAATAGTACAATCTACCAAACTATTCAATAGATTGTACTATCAATTCTATTTTTAGAAGCCATGTGCATTAGCAGAAACTTCTTTCCAATCTTCAAATTCGGCAAGACGTTCTGCATACACCTGTTTAACAGCTGGGTAAGCTACTTTTCCTAAAAGGAAATGCAAAGGTGGATTTTTACTGTCTATTAATGCCAATATTGCTGGTGCTGTTGTTTCTGGATTACCCCAGCTTTCTGGAACAGCTGCTTCAAAAAAAGCTTTTTTAAGCGGTGCATAAACTTCAGAAGGTTCCGTCTGGAATGCAGATGCTCCCGACCAATCTGTAGAAAAACCATTTGGCTCGATTAAACTTACCTTAACTCCAAATTCTTTAAGTTCTGCCGCCAATGTTTCACTAAGACCATTTACAGCATATTTAGATGCGTTGTAAAGTCCTAAAACAGGTAAAGCCACTAATCCCAAAAAGCTGGAAACCTGAATAATGTGACCACTTTTTTGTTCACGGAAAATTGGGGTTATTGCCTGAGAAACCCAAAGTACTCCAAAGAAATTCGTTTCCATTTGAGCACGTGCCTGATCTTCTGTAGTTTCTTCAATTGCGCCAAATAAACCAAATCCGGCATTATTTATAAGTACATCGATACGACCAAAATGATCTTTGGCTTTTTGTACAGCGGCAAAACATGCAGCTCGATCATTAACATCCAATTGTATAGGATAAACGGCATCGCCAAATTCAGCTTTAAGCTCGTTCAAACTATTTAAATCTCTAGCAGTTGCAGCCACTTTATCGTCGCGTTGCAAAAGTGCTTTTGCCCATATTTTACCAAAACCTCTTGAGGCTCCTGTAATTAAAATTGTTTTTGACATGATAAATTATTGTTTAAATTATACTAGCAAAGTTACACGGACTGTTTCTGGACAATTTATACAAAACTCGGAATAATTGGTACATTTTTACGCCCTGTTAAATTGTCTTACCTGTATAAATTGTACTTTTTAATGATCTGAAATGGTTTCTAGTTTTACCGCATTCGTTCCTTTAGATTTAACAAAGAACAGCAGAGGCAGAGCAAAGGCAAAAAGCAAACCGATTAATAAATAAGTGTCCATATAACTTAGTAATGTTGATTGTTTTGAAACGGAATATTCTGTTAAAGCCAAAGCTTTTTGTTTGGCTTGAAGCAAATCATAACCTTTACTTTGAAAATAACCGGTTAATCTATTTAATCTTTCTGTGGCGAGAATATTGGTAGAAGTAATGTTATTTATAAAATCTACACGATGCTCTGCAAATCGGCGCGCGAGATAAGTATTTGCCAGCGAAATCCCAAATGAACCTCCCAGCTGGCGCATCATATTATTAAGCGCCGCTCCCTGAGGAATGTCTGCCGGATCTAATGTAGAAACCGCCAGCATTGTTGTAGGCACCGTCAATAATGCCATACCTATGGCGCGAAATATTAAATTAATGGCAAGAGTTTCTTTTGATGTGTTGATACTAATCAGCGTCATCTGCCAGCTGAAATAGATAAATATTAGAAATCCAACAATGATTAAATAAATAGGTGAAATACCGCGCTGCAATAATTTTCCAGAAAGCATTAAAACAAATAGAGCAATAATAGCTCCGGGTAATAATAACATTCCGGTTTGTGTTGGAGAAAAGTTTAGCAGACGCTGCGCCAGAACAGGAGTCATAAAAACAGAAGTAAACATACCAATCCCGACAATAAAAGTTAGAATAGCGGCAATAGATAAAGTTCTGCTTTTTAGAACTCTAAGATTTACAACTGGGTTAGGCGTGTGGAGTTCCCAAAATATAAAACTAATTAAGGATAAAGCGGCAACAATAGAAAATGCCGTTATATAACCTGTTTCAAACCAATCTTCAATTTGTCCTCTTTCCAGAACTATTTGCAAAGCTCCAATTCCAACAGCCAATAGTGCAATTCCCAGCCAGTCTACGGCTTTTACAACTGGTTTTACTACAGGCTCTGTAAGCAAAAACCAGCATGAAACTGCGACCATTATCCCAATCGGAATATTAATAAAAAAGATCCATGGCCAGGAATAATCTTCGGTAATAAAACCTCCCAAAGTTGGCCCGATAGTTGGTCCAATAAAAATTCCTAAACCAAATATAGCACTTGCTGTACCTTGTTTTTCTTTAGGAAATAACTCAAATACAACAGCTTGTGAAACGGATATTAAAGCACCGCCGCCAATACCCTGCAAAAAGCGAAAAAAAACGAGCATCCAAATGTTAGAAGAATGACCGCACATAAACGAACAAAAAGTAAAAAGCAAAACGGAACTTATATAATAATTACGTCTTCCTAAATTTGTTGTCAGGAAAGAAGTCATTGGTATAATAATGACATTTGCAATCGCATAAGCAGTTATAACCCACGAAGTATCTTCTAAAGTTGCGCCAAGATTACCGCTCATGTGCGAAAGTGCAACATTAACAATTGAAATATCTATCAGTTCCATTATTGCTGCAACAATAACAGTAATCAATAGTATTTGTCTTTTTGTAGAATCCATTTTTGTAATAATTAATATTTACGGTTTTTCATAAGTATATATTTTATACCAATTGGTATATTTTTAATTAAAAAAGTTGGAGCCTTTATAATTAACTCCAACTTTTGTTAATCAGCTAAATTTCTGAATTCGGAAGGTGAAATTTCCGTATACTTTTTAAAATATTTTACGAAATAAGAAGCATCGCCAAAACCCAGCATACGCCCAATTTGGTTGATGTTATAATTAGCTTGTAAAAGCATTTTTTTGGCTTCCAGAATGATTCTTTCGTGTATCATCTGCGACGGACTTTTATCCAAAAGCTGATTTGTTAAATGGGATAATGTTCTGGTTGATACGCTTAAAAGTGCAGCGTATTCTGAGATTTTTAATTCTTTCGTATAATTCTCTTCTATTGCATGAACAAATTCAGCTAATATTAATTTTTTCTTTTCACCTTTAATAATTGGCAGTCCATTTAATTGCTGAAACCTATCCTTACGATGCTGTACCTGAATTATAAAAGCTTTTAGATATGCTCTAAGAAGTTCGACCTGATAGATTCCATTTTTGTTTGAAAGCTCACTTTTAATCAGATTTATATAATCCTCTAATATAAAAGTATCAACTGAATTTAAATTAGAATAAGGAAGCTGATCAGCGTTTTTAAATAAGTCATGATTCAAAAAAAAGTCACTTTCGTTATTATTATGAGTTAAAAATTGTTCGTTAAAATGAATTACAATCCCTTCATAATTGGTGTTTTTATCAAAATAATGAACTTGATTTTTGGTAACAAAAAAAATAGTATTTTCTCCAATGTCGTGTGCTGTAGAATCTACAACATATCTGCCTTTACCAGTTTTAAACCATAGTATCTGGAAATACCGCTGCAGGTGTAATTTCCTCATTTTTTTGTCGTACTTCTTTAAATATTCCTCCATATCATAAACAGCCATCTTAGGCATATTGGGCTGATATTGATTGAGATGATATTGAAGAATTTTTTCAGAGTTATTCATTTCATTCACAGCTTATTGATTCGTTGCTTTTTTGAATATCGTACTAGCCGTGTGTCCGCCAAAACCAAAAGTATTGTTGAGAACATAATTTACTTTTTGATGAATTGATTCTCCTAAGATAATGTTGCTGTCTGCAGGAATCTGTTCATCAAGATTGACAGTGTTTATAGTGGCTGGAATAATATCATTTTTAACTGCCAAAACAGAAATAATACTTTCAATAGCACCAGCAGCCCCAAGTAAATGCCCGGTCATCGATTTTGTGGCACTAATTGGAACAAGAGAATCTCCAAAAACTGTTTTTATAGCTGTTAATTCGCTTAGGTCACCTTGTGGAGTTGCGGTTGCATGAGCGTTTATATAATCGATATCAGAAAATAATAATCCTGCATCTTCAAGAGCATTTTTCATGCCCAAAGCAGCACCAAAACCATCAGAGGGTGTACCTGTAAGATGATACGCATCTGCCGCCATACCACCTCCAACAATTTCTGCATATATTTTTGCACCGCGTTTTACTGCAAAATCCCAATCTTCAAGAATCAAAGCTCCGGCTCCTTCGCCTGCTACAAATCCATCGCGATCGCGGTCAAATGGTCGGGAAGCTTTTTGAGGTTCTTCATTTCTTTTCGATAACGCATGAGAGGAGTTAAATCCTCCGATAGAAGAAGAAGTTATAGCGGCTTCAGAACCGCCGGCAATCATAATATTGGCTTTGCCTAATCGAATGGTATCAAAGGCATTAATTATGGCTGTATTTGATGAAGCACAGGCAGAAACGGTTGCATAATTTGGTCCATGCAGACCATTACGGATAGAAATAACCCCGGCTGCAATATCTACAATCATTTTTGGAATAAAAAAGGGATTAAATCTTGGTGTACCATCGCCGGCATGAAACTCTTTTAATTGTTCTTCAAACGTAGTAATACCGCCATTTCCCGAAGCCCATATTACGCCAATTTTAGATCTTTCCTGCTGATCCATTGATTCGAAATTTAAGCCAGCATCCATAATTGCCTGATCAGAAGCTGCAACAGCATATTGTGTAAAAAGATCGTATTTGCGGATTTCTTTTTTTTCAAAATAATCCTCAGCGTTAAAATCTTTAACCTCGCAGGCAAATGTGGTCTTAAATTTTGAAGTATCAAATTTTGTAATGTAATCGGCACCACTTTTTCCAGAAATAATATTTTCCCAGAATTCAGGAACATTATTTCCCAAAGGCGAAATAACACCTAATCCTGTAACAGCTACTCTTTTCATATTGATATTTTTTATTTTTTAAATTGAAAAAACTTAATGAATATTTTTGATGAAATTTCATCTTAAATTATACCAATCGGTATAAAAAGTGTCAAAAAAAATCAATCTAGTTCTTCAATCATTTTTGTTACTGAGTCTAATATTGTATTGAAATTATTTATTTTTCCAGACAGTCTTGAGATCATTACAGCGCCCTCAATAGTAGCAATAATAGTTAGTGCAACTTGTTCTGATTGAATGTTTTTTGCTTTAAATTCTCCTGCTTTGATTCCGTTTTCAATTAAATCAACTATATAATTTTTCCACACTGTAATAGCATTATCAGCCATCTCTTTTAAAACGGGATGTGTATCATCTGATTCTATCGCTGTATTTTGAATAGGACAACCTCCATTTTCCATCAGCTTCTGAAAAAGACTTTTGTATTTTTTAGGAAAAGAAAGTAATTGTTCCTTATAGGTCAATGATCTGTCCAATTCAAGATTAAGACTTTCTCTTACTTTTGTTAAGTTGTATTTAAATGCAGCAATGCCAACCTCGTCTTTATTTTCAAAATTGCCATAAATGCTGCCCTTTGTAAGACCTGTAACAGCCATCATATCATTTATAGAAGTCCCAACGTAGCCTTTACGGTTAAAAACCGGTGCTGTTTTTTCTATTATAAATTGACGTGTTTTCTCTGCCTTAGACATCTTATCTTAATTTAGTACTGCAAAATTATACCAATTGGTATTAATTTACAAATATTCAATCATAAATATTTGTTTAAAATGTTTTTCCTAATTGTATTTTGGAAAACATTCTTTTCTGTATTTATGCATAAGTGTTTGAAAAATAGGTAATTATACGTATTTTTATTTGAAGTAGTTGTCTTATATTTATCCCGTTCTCTTGAACTTTAAACGAAATAATTGTAAACTTCTAAAAATAATAATCAATGCGTTACTATAATGAAGATAAAGATTTAAAGTTATATGCAGTTGCTGGAACACAAACTGTTTTATTATCCTTTGATATTGACAAAACGAAATTAGGCAATCAATTTCTTGGTTTTAGTGTAGAAAGAATAGATAATAAAAAGACAGGTATTTCGGTTCAAGTAACTTATCTCAATGGTACCAAATATTTTGAATCACTTGAAAATAATCCAGATCCAATAATTAAAAAAAGATCATTAGTACAATCTTTTTATTGGCAGGATTATATTGTCGATCCCGCAAAAACCTACACCTATACTATAAAAGCAATGATTGGCCCGGCTATTAATCCTAGTGTTGCCTTTGAATCTGATATTGTAGTTACTACAGAAAAACTGCATGATGGAAAACATTCCATTTTTTTTAATTATGGAGTTACCGGTTCACAATCGTATGCCCGTAATTTCAACAATAAACCATTAAGTGAAATGACTCCTTCGGAATATAAAAGAGCGCTTGATATTCTAGGGAGGGATTTATGGAGCGAAGGTTTATTAAAATTCATAAGACAAGCCACAGATAGTACCTATACCATTTATGGCGCATTTTATGAATTTCAATTGCCTGAATTTTTAGCAGAAATAAAAGCTGCGAAAGACCGTGGTGTAAAAATAGAATTAATAGTGAGCGGGAAAGAAGATCAGTATGAGGATAAAACTTATAAAAATGGTACAATTCGTTTAAACAATAAATCAATGATGACAAATTCAGGAATTGATGATTGTATAAAGACATTACGAACAAAGCCAAGTCAGCCTCATAATAAATTCATGGTTTTATTAAAAGACAATATTGCAAAACAAGTATGGTTTGGCTCAACCAATATTACGCTCGCAGGTATTTTTGGACAATGCAATACAGGACACTGGGTAGTAGACAATACCATTGCTAAGCAATATGAAAAGTATTGGTTAAGCCTTTTGGGTGATCCAACTATGGGTACTGTGGCAAAAACGTCAATGGAAATTCAAAAAAGCATTGACCTGACCAATCTGGAAAATGGAGAATATGTGTTTTTTAGTCCAAGAGATTTGCCGAAAATAAGTGGTGCAAAACCTGTTCAATTACAACATTATGCAGACTTAATAGATAGCGCGAAAGAAATGGTTTGTATGGTTTTTCCATTTAACATGGATGATGTTTTTAATACGGTTTACAATCACGATAAAGATTATTTAAGACTGTTGCTTTTTGAATCAGCTTCGGATGCTCAAAAAGTAACTAGTAACGACATTGATCTAAAAGTTTCTGCAGGGGCAATATATCAAGGCACAGAAAAGAACTGGGCCAAAGAGGTAACCACAAAAGCAACTACAGGCGCGGGTATTCTATATGTTCACAATAAATTTTTCTTAATTGATCCTTTATCCGAAGATCCAATAGTAGTTACCGGTTCGGCTAATTTCAGTTCAAATTCTATTCTTAATAATGATGAAAATACAATGCTGATTAAAGGAGATAAAAGAACAGCAGATATTTATTTAACTGAATTTGATAGGTTATTTGTTCATTTTTGGCCACGTTATTTAACTAAAATAAATCCTGCAAACAGTACTTTCTCAAAACCACTAGATGAAAGTTACAGCTGGTATCAAGTTTACTTTGATGATAATAGATTTCAAACAAAAAGAAAAAAAATATTTCAAAATATGAAAGGTGCTGTCAAAGGATAAAATAAATTTTTCACCTCTAAAGAGACAGCAACTGCAAAACACAGTGCATTTTGCCACTGTTCAAAATATATTAACCTTAAAAAAAGTTATGTTATGCCACTAGATAAATATGGAGTACTTAAGGGTACAAAAGTGAATTACTATCGTGATGAACCGGATAATTTTGGTAATTTTTATCATGGAAATGTAGAAGTTGTTGCCAATAATATTAATTATCGCTGTGCCATTGATGTTGACAGCCAGAAAACACGGGTGCAATGGAGAATTATCAATTTTAAAGCAAAAGAATTTAATTTAATCTCAGTCATGGCTGATGGCTGGCATCATCTTGCTTCTAACGAAGTAAGCGGTGCGATTGATTATATCAGATGGAAACCAATGTGGGTAACGCTAAGAATTCCGATTTTATTTTTATTTCCAGAATGGCGATTAAGAATACCGCCATGGTTGTATTCTCCAAAATTGAAGCAATTTGAATCGTCGGAAATAAGATCTAACGTTCCTTTTAAGATTATCGTTCTGGACCAGTCTTCTTTTTGGAAAGCTGGAAATAATATAGATGCTATTCAGCAATTAGAATCAGTACTCAATCAAGGAGATAAAGTATTTATTTTTGGACAATTCTTTAATTCAGGTTATGGAGTTCATGACATCCATCAAAACCAAGGAGATCCTATAAATGGGGGACATTCTGGAGATAATGCGATTTGGCAGGATGGCGCCACAATAGTGCAGAAACCAGACGGAAACTATGTAGGATTTTTTAATAAATTTGAAACACAATCATTTAAAACAGATAATCAAGGACATCCAATTTGATGTAATAAGTGCGTCAATATTTAATGCAGCTGCAATGTTTTGAATTAAGCTTGAAATTTATAAACTTGCAGTATGTTTTATTTTAGCGACACCAAATGATAAAAGATATAGAAAAAGAAAAAGAACTGGCAGCAAAAGAAGCTGTCAAGTTGCTTTGCGATAATATGATTGTGGGTTTAGGAACGGGTTCTAGCGCTGTTTACGCTATAACCGAAATTGGAGAACTGGTTAAAAATGGTTTAAAAATAAAAGCAGTTCCAACTTCTAACCGAACCAAAGAACTTGCAGAATCTTTGCACATTCCGTTAATTGATATAAATGCTGTAAATGCTATAGATATTACCATTGATGGTGCCGATGAATTTAATACAGATTTGATATTAATCAAAGGCGGCGGCGGTGCGTTGTTAAGAGAAAAAATTGTTGCCTCGTTAACAAAACAAGAAATCATAATTACAGATTCCTCAAAAAAAGTAGATTTAATCGGAAAATTCAAAGTGCCAATTGAAGTTATTCCGTTTGCTTCTCAATATGTACTGCGTCAAATAGAAACCCTAAATGGTACGGGTAAAATCAGAATAACAGCAAACAGTCCGTTTATTACAGATCAGGCAAATTATATTATTGATGCTGATTTTGGTTTAATTTCAGATCCTATTTCTCTATCTCAGAAATTAAATGAAATTGAAGGGCTTGTTGCACACGGAATTTTTATTGGTTTAACAAGAAAAATAATAATGGGCAGTAATGATTCAGTAGTGATTTTTGAATAAAATAATATTTTTTTTAGTAAAAATAGAATTTACATATGCTGAAATTCAAATAGTTAATGATTTATAAAGATCGAAATTTAATTTTAATAACAAAAATTAGTAATAAATGTTAAATTAATCGATATTGTTTTGAAAAAATACATATATTTGTAGAAAGGCACTACCGGGAGCACTCACTTTTGTTTTATTTTCAATTACAATTTACTGTCGCTGAAAATGAATTTTTTTCCAAATGTGAATCTTGAAGTTCAAAAAACTAAACTTGTTTTTAAAGCTTCAGACCGAATAGAGTCTAATTATTCACCCCAAATACCTAGCCCCATGAAAAAAATTACTTTAATGATTTGTTTACTTATGCTGTCAGCAGGAGTAAATGCGCAACAAGAAAAAGGAATCATCGGATACAATAACTGGCTTGATAACTGGACAGAATTTAAGCCTCATAAAGTAGATTACGGTGAAGCAAATCAAATCCTGGCGGGAAATATATCCGTAAACACAAAATTGATGAAAAAAAATGTATACATTCTTCAGGGAAATGTATATGTAACAAATAATGCTGTATTAACAATTGAACCAGGAACATTAATTATTGGTGATTTTGAAAGCAAAGGAACATTGGTAATTACAAAAGGTGCTCAGATTATTGCAAACGGACTAGAAACAGATCCTATTGTATTTACGTCTAACCGCAGTGTAAAAAAAGCAGGCGACTGGGGCGGAGTAGTCATCCTTGGTGATGCGCCAATAAATAAATTTGGTAATGTTGGTTCTTATAATTTAGATCTAGATCCTTCACTTACTGTTTATGGTGGAAACAATGTTGCAGCAAACTCAGGAATTTTAAAATTTGTAAGAATTGAATTTGCTGGTAAAAAAGTTAAAGGTGCAGACACTTTTAATGGTTTAACTATTGCAGGAGTAGGAAATAAAACAGTTTTAGAAAACATAATGGTAAGCTACTCTGGAGGTGATTCTTTCGCTTTTTACGGAGGAGATGTAAATGTTTCTCAACTAGTTTCATATAAGTCAATTAATGATGATTTTAAATTCACTCAAGGGATTCAATGTCGTTTGTTTAATTCATTAGCAGTAAGATCTTCATATTTGTCAAGTAACAAAGACGGATCTAGATGTATGGAGGTAAAATCATATGAAAAGAAAAATGATACTGATTTTACTAAAAAATTGACTTTGGTTGCAGCATCAAACGTTACAATGCTTAACGATAGTGAAAATATCAAAGCAGATATACAAGCAGGTTTAGTAAAAGAAGCAGTATATGTTGGCGAAAGTGCAACTTTAGAATTAAAAAGAAGTGTAGTGTCAGGCTTTAGCCCCGCAGTATTATTAGACAGCAAGACAGAAATAAATCCTGCTAATCTAAAGAAAATTAAATTTGAAGAAATGTATTTTAATCAGTGTAATGGAAATGTCACTGCAGAATACAATACCACTACTAATGCAGAACTTGAAAACTGGTACGGAAACAGTCTTTTCTTTAATGTGTCTTCTCAAAATGACAATAAAGACACTTTTGTAGATATCTTCAATGCAAGAAGACCAGACTTCAGACTTCAATTAGGAAAAACTACAGCATCTAACGATAAATAGATAATTAGCGTATTTTAATAAAACGCTCTTTACAAAACAAAAAAGCTCAATTCGAAAGAATTGAGCTTTTTTGTTTGCTGATCTCAGAGATACAATATTTTAAAACATTTATGTAATTTTAAAATAAATAAACTGCTTTTAAAGCAATTAGCAAGATAAATATAATCTCTTTTAAGGGGTTTAATTGTCCTGTAGCAATGAAAATAGAAATAAAGTTAAATTAAGTATTGATAAAAAAGTTAAATTAGTTCTTCAATTAATTCTAATAAAAGACAGTCTTTTTTTTAAAGAATTCACTGATTGGATAAAACTTCATTTAAAAATAATACAGCCATATTTAACTATGATAAAATTCAGGAAACATTTAAAATTTATTGTAATAGTTCTGTTTATTTCTATTACAGCTTACAGCAAATCTATAATTTATGTAAATCAAGTTGGTTTTGATCCTAAGAGTCCCAAAATAGCCATTATAGGATATGAAGGCAAACTAAGTACAAATGCAACTTTTGACATTATTGATGCCAAAACGAATAAAACAGTATTTACAGCAGCTGTTGGGAAATCACAAAGTGTTGATGACTGGAATCTGGGTAGATTCTTTTATGAAGCAGATTTTTCATCCTTTCAAAAGTCTGGAAATTACAAAGTAACTTTAAAAATAGCCGATCAAATCTATACTTCTGCAAGTTTTGCAATTGAAGAAAACATATTGGCAAAACGCACCATTTCTTCAATTGTACATTATTATAATAAACAAAGGGCTAATACGCCAGAAGAACTGGAAGCAGATAAAAACATGCTGTTATTTGGCAGTACAAAAAAAGTAGACGTGCATGGCGGTTGGTGTGATGCATCTGGAGATGTCAGCAAATATTTTTCGCATTTGGCTTATGCTAATTTTGTATCGCCTCAACAGACGCCGTTGGTAACGTGGTCGCTTATTAATACATCAGAAAAAATTCCAAAACAGCTTAAGGAATGGAAAATAAAAGATTCATTAGATAATGAAGCCATTTGGGGTGCCGATTATTTAATGCGTTGTCTATCTGATCAGGATTATTTTTACATGATTGTTTTTAGTTATTTTGATAAAAATCCTGCATCCAGAAGAATTGTAGGCCTCAAAGCCAATAGTGTAACCACAGACGAATATCAAAGTGCATTTAGAGAAGGCGGCGGAATGGCAATTGCTGCACTTGCTCGAATTTCTCAATGGAAAAAAAATGGAGATTTTACATCAAAACAATATTTAGAAGGCGCCAAAAGAGCTTATGCACACTTATTGATAAATAACACAAAATACGATGATGACGGAAAAGAAAACATCATTGATGATTATTGCGCTGTAATGGCCGCTACAGAATTATGGATTGCAACAGACGACAGTTTCTATAAAGATGAAGCCAGAAGATGGGGTCATAATCTTGAAAACCGAATGACAGATAAAGGCTGGTTTAGAAGTAATGATGGAAATCGACCTTTTTGGCATGCAGCAGATGCAGGTCTGCCTGTAGTAGCATTGACACGATATTTGAAAAAAGAAAATGACAGCAACGAAAGAATTGCCGCTACAAAAGTCATAAAAAAAGCATTAGATTATAATATAGCTGTTACAAATAACGTAAGCAATCCGTTTGGTTATGCCAGACAAAGTTTTTTGTTTAATGATAAAATAAAAGACGGCTTTTTTATTCCACATGATAATGAAACCGGCTGGTGGTGGCAGGGCGAAAATGCAAGATTAGCATCATTGGCTACAGCAGTTATTGAAGGTGCAAAAGTCACTTCTTATAATGAAAATGACAGTTCAAAAAAAGCATCCAATTTATATGCTTCACAACAATTATCGTGGATATTGGGCTGTAACCCTTATGATATATGTTTTTTATATCAGTTTGGACAAAATAATGTTCCTTACATGCATTCTAATTATGGACATGGTTCAGAAAGAGGCGGTATCTCAAACGGAATTACAGGTAAAGATGGAAATGGAGACGGCTCAGGAATAGATTTTAAAATGGATGTTGACGGGAATGACGAATGGCGTTGGACAGAACAATGGATTCCGCATTCAGCATGGTTTTTACAAGCAATAACTGCTTTGGTTGAAAATTAAATATTTAACGAAATATAAAATTGAAATTCAAATAATCATAACTTTAAATGAAAAATGTAATAATAGCAATTTCTTTATTAATAACAAGCTGCTTATTTCAAGGAGAATGTTTTGGTCAGCAATCAAAAAAAGCAAAATTTAAGGTTTTAGTTTTATATGAAAATGGCGGACATCATTTGCCTTTTACTTTGGCTGCTAAACCTTGGCTGAACAAATTAGCAATTGACAGTAGTTTTACTATTGATTACATTGAAAATACTAAGACCATTAACGAAACTCTATTAAAACAATATAAAGTTTTTATACAACTCGATTATCCTCCTTATACATGGAGTGATGAATCTATGAAAGCATTTCAAAAATACATGAACGATGGCAAAGGCGGATGGGTAGGTTTGCACCATGCTACTTTGTTGGGTGAATTTGATGGATATCCAATGTGGAAATGGTTTTCTGATTTTATGGGAGGAATAAAATTTGTCGATTATATTCCAAAATTTGCTACTGCCAAAGTAAATATCGAAGATAAAAAGCATGCGGTTACAAAAGGAATTCCATCCAATTTTATGGTAAAAAATGAAGAATGGTATACTTATAATAAAAGCCCAAGAGAAAATGTTCATGTATTAGCCTCCGTAGATGAATCTACTTATGAGCCGGACGCAAAAGTAAAAATGGGCGATCATCCTGTAGTTTGGACAAATGATCATTTTGCTTCTCGAAACATTTATATTTTTATGGGGCATTCTCCTGATTTGTTTGATAATGAAGTTTACACCACTCTTCTTAGGAATTCTATTTTTTGGGCAGCTAGCAAAAGATAAGTTTCTTTGATAAATTAAAATTTAAAAGTCAAAGTCATTATAAAAAGAAAAGCCTGAGAATATAGATTCTCAGGCTTTTTATTTATTCCGGGCAAATGTTTAAAAACTATAAATTATTATAGAGCATCCCAAGATGCACTAGGATAATAAATAGAACTTGTTACCGGAGCTTTCCAGTATTCTTGACTACCACCACGGAAAGTATGAAGACTTACTGCATTTACATTTCGTTTAGAATCATTAGTAACCCAACGAATTGTTTGATTCAATATCTCCGTTCCATTTACATAATATTTAACGTATCCATTAGTACTTGATCCAGTATTTAACTTAACAGATATCTGACAGTTATAGGTAACTCCTTCTTGTATGTAATATTTTTTTCCGAAATCATTACCAAATTGTCCTGGCTGATCTTTATAATATACATAAGGTTGAAGGTAAGCTCCGCTTCCTTTGGCAGAGTTAGATCCATTTGGGCAATACCACATAAATCTGGCACTTCCTCCATTTCCGTCCCATCCTGGATCACCGCCAGTATTCTGATCACCAATTAAGATACCATATCCGCATTTACCGCCTCGGCTCCAATAAAATCCGTTATTAAATTTCATCTGGAACCAAACAGTATAAACGCCCGTTGACCAAACACCGTACGATGTACACAAGCCACCTGGACATGATAGTGTATTAGTTTGCAATGTGATTGTTCTGGCACCCGCACTACCTAGTGCTGCAGCTACAGCAGCTTCTTTGTTCGTGTTTTGCGACGCATCTTTTTGAGCACTTTGTGATGTTTCTTTGTTAACGGCTTGTGGCTGCTCATTCAAATCTTGTTCCTTTTCGCAGGAATTAAACACTAATGCAGTAATAAATAGTAAACTTGTTAATTTTAAGGCTTTTTTCATTTTAAAAAATTAAAGGTTAGTAAATAATTAATAGTTAGTAAATAATAAAAAGTGGTTAAAATCATTTGATACTGAAACAGAGAATTTTTCCAATTCTCGAAATCCGCATCAATGAATCGGTAAATAAAAACAACGTCTTTATTGTATTATGTTTCATACAATTGTCCGGAACTTGACATTACTGTTAATTAAAAATCACATTTTACGATCGTTAAGTAATTGTTAATTAACTGATACAAAGTTGATTAATAATAATTTGCAGATGGGGTAATAAAGTACGTTTTTACGTACACAAAAATCCAGAATATGTATTTTGTGCAATTTTTTTCGATATTAAAAATGGTATTATTAAAAAAAAATATAAAAAAATGAAGAGAATTCAAATCATCAATAATTTAATGTGATACTCTTCAATAAGTCTTTTAAACTCATTAAAGATCAACGTGATCTGACTGCTTATTAAACAATGTGATGTACATCACGTAACCATCTTCTGTTTGTGTTTTTACTTTGTACTATAATTTTAAACACATAACAAAATGAAAACACAAGAAAAAGAAATCGTATTGGCGCTAAACCCTATAGATTGGAGCAGCATAGTTAAATCATTATTTATTGCTCTTTTATTGATAGCAAGTTTTGCTACAATTGCACAGGAAAACAAAAAAACAAAAATACTTTTTGTTTTAACTTCTCATGACAAATTAGGAGATACGGGTAAACCAACAGGTTCATGGATTGAAGAATTTGCAACACCTTATTATTACTTTTTAGACAAAGGAATTGAAGTAGTAATTGCTACACCAAAAGGAGGGCAAGCTCCAATAGATCCAAAAAGTACAGATGCATCTTTTCAGACAGCTTCGACTAAACGTTTTTATGCTGATAAAAATGCGCAAACCGCATTAAGCACTACAGTGAAGATTACAAGCGTTAAGCAAAAAGATTTTAAGGCAGTTTTCTATCCTGGAGGACATGGACCAATGTGGGATCTTGCAACTGATAAAAATTCGATAAAACTAATTCAGGATTTTTACAATAACAGCAAACCAATTGCTTTTGTATGTCATGCGCCAGCGGCTTTAGTAAATGTTAAAAGCAAAGACGGAAACTATCTGATTGCCGGAAAAAAAGTGACTGGTTTTACTAACACAGAAGAAGCAGCTGTTGGTTTGACTAAAGTGGTACCCTTTTTACTAGAAGATAAATTAAAAGAACATGGGGGAAATTATACTAAAGGTCCTGATTGGAATTCTTATGTAGTAGAAGACGGTTTATTATTATCGGGTCAAAATCCTCAATCGGCAGAAGAAGTTGCTTCCAAATTATTATCAAAAATAAATTAAACTTCATTTAATTAAGAATTTGGCACACTTTAAAAAGCTGTGCCAAATCTTTTAAAAATAATTATTATGAAATCTAATAAATTCCTAGTACTGAGCCTTATTCTTATGGCTTCAGAACTGATTTCAGGTCAAGGTATAAGTCCGAAAGAGTTTAACTCAATAAATTCTGAAAACATAACCTGGAAATCTTTCCCTGCATTTCCTCAAAATGTAAAACTTGCTGTTTTAGTTGGTAATCCTGCTAAACCCGAACCATTTATTGTGAGGGTAAAGGTGCCAAATGGTGAAAAAATAATGCCTCATGTACATCCCGAAGACAGAATTTATACTGTAATTTCAGGTGTATTTTACATTGGAATAGGAGAGAAGTATGATGAAAGTAAATTACAAGCCTATCCGGTAGGTGCTGTGGTCGTATTACCAGGAAATACTCCTCATTTTCATCTGGCCAAATCGGGTGAATATGTTACTCAAGTATATGCCATTGGTCCTCTCGGCTTAGATTATCTGGATAAACAATATGATCCCAGATTAAAAAACTAGATAATATTGCATTCTTTAAAACAAAACCCAAGTCAATTTCGACTTGGGTTTTGTTTTAATCAAATTAAGCTAATCTGCATATTTTGGAGCTTATTTCCAATAATTATTCGCAGCAGCAATTGTTGCAAATTCGGTTGCTACGGTTTGACCAATGGCAATAAGCATTGCTGCGTTTTCGGCATAAATTGGGCGTAGATTTTCTCGTATTGCAGCATCTGGCTGTGTATATTTAATAATCAGCCTTGCCATTTTTACAGCTAACTGTCTTCCTTCTTCGGGAGTTGCTGTAATTAAGGAATTGTTTGGGATTAATTGAATTGTTTCAGACATATCGTTTCTATTTTATGTTATATTATTGACGTTCTTTTTGTGAAACCGGATACGCTTTAGAACGATCTTCCAGCATTGGATCAGCAGTTCCTATGCCATCGGTTAGGTTATTTGGAATAAAACGCAATTGTTTATCTGCTTCCAAATCATTGTTTCCAATTTTAGTTATGGTAATTGTACCCAACAAAACGCGCTCTCTTGAATCAGGCCAGACAATAGACGGATCTGCTATTGCATCTCCTGAAACTGCAATTTGCGCATACAGCTTAAATTTAATAGGTTTGGCGACTAAATGAGCTTTTATTTCTTCATACAAATAATCAGGACCCGATTTTGAAAGCTGTTCTTTACTTAAAAATTTTTCACCATCTTCTGGAATAAATTGATATCGGATAAATTTTGATTCGTCCTTTGCGTTAGTAAATTTATACGAGTTTACGCCAAAATAAGAAAGCGTACCAAAACTTGTTGATGGTGGTTTTTGAGTTGTTAAGAACGTTTTAGCAATTGGATGTGTTTCAAAAAACTTTTCTAATGCTGTTGGTTTTGGTGCGTTTGCGCCACTTTGTGCAATAGCGCCCAAAAGCTTTATAAATTCATCTGTATTAGCGGTTGGGAAACCATTAAAACTATGCGTTACGATGTCTGAACTTGTTCCATTTGGCAAATGAAATTTTATAGCCAATCCTCTTGGATTGGATACTCCAACCGTATCTGGAATCGTCGGAATCCCTGTAAAATCAGAGAAACGAACAGTAATTGGTGTTTTTTTGTTTTGAAACTGAACGGCCTTAGTAATTTTTTTGGCTTCTTTGGCAGCTTCAAAATAACCTTCTGTAATAATGCCTTTAGCATGTACCGCTCTTGCATGTGGATGTTTTCCGAATGTGCCATGAAGAGCATCTACCATTTCATTTGGAGTTGATTTGGTTTCAGTAGTTTGTGCATTACTAACAAACGATGCTGTCATAATGCTAAAAACGATAATTTTTTTTGAGATTTTCATAACCTTATTTTTAAAATTGGTTATGCAATATTAGAAAACCCAAAAAAGAATATTGGTTACATTTGTTACACTAGAGCATTTTTATTTTTCGTCCATCCTGAAAAACTTTTCCATCAAGTTCCAGCTTTTTCATTAATCTGGAAATAACTACCCGTGAAGTTCCTAAATCATCGGCAATATCTTTATGAGAAACAGGCAGTTCTTTGGAGTTAGAAACAGTGCTTTTATTTTTCAAATAAGTAAGAAGTCTGTCTTCAAGTTTGTAACAGATAATTTGTTTTGTGGCTTCTAAAAGTTCATTGTAATGTTTTTGAAACTCTCCAATAACCAGCTTGTTAAATGTTGGATATCTCAATATCCATTCTTTTACTTTCTCTATAGGCAGTAATAAAATGTCTGCTTTTTTTTCTGGAATTGCTGAAAAATTTATAGCATCCTGACTAAATAAATGAGCAAAACTAAAAATACAAGATTCGCCTTGCTGGATATAATACAATAGAAATTGTAAGTCTTCTTCGTTGCTGTAGACTTTTACGCTGCCCGTTAGAACAATGGGCAAATTGCGAACAAACTGACCTTGTTTGACAATAAAATCATTCTTGGAATAGGTTTTAACAGTTCCGAATTTTTTAATTTCGGTAATAAGTTCAGCACCTAAACTTGGCAGGCAATCTTCTAAAATAGTGTTATCCATATTTAATTGTACAATGCATATAAAACAAAACAGCTAAGTAACTAAAATTACATATTCGGATGCCTGCAAAGTTTCCAATAAGCAATTATAGTAGCTATAGAAGTTTTAGCTTCTGATAAATCATTTTCTTTTTTAAAAAAACCTTGTACTGTAAGTTCAGTATACGCTTCAATTACCTGTTCTTGTCGAATAGAAGTCGAATAGAAAACAAAAGGAATACTTTTTAGTCTTAACTGTTTATGGTTGTCTATTTCTCTTTTAAGTTCCAGACCATTTTTTCCCCGCAGATTTACATCGCAGAAAATAAGAAAAAGTGATTTTGATGTATTATGAAGAAACTCTAATGCTTCGTCTGAATTTTTTAGATAAACACGCTCATTTTCAATTCCGAGTTCGGAAAAAATGGTTTCCATGAAGATTCTGTCATCGTGATCGTCTTCAAGTAGAACTATTGGTCCTGATTTTGACATAATGTTAGTTTGTTTCTGTGGTTAATGTAAAAATAGGAAAATATAGATTGAATTCAGAACCCTTTCCAGTTTCTCCCGTGCAGGTGATATAACCAGAATGAAGATCCATTATTTTTTTGCAGAGCGCCAAACCAATTCCCGTACCTTCATACTCTTCTTTGCTGTGCAGTCTGAAAAAAGGATCGAAGAGTCGTAATCGGGCAGTTTCTGGAAATCCAATACCATTATCATTAACAGATATACAAATAAAAGTTTTATCAGAATCAATAAGTGCCGAATCAGCTATATTGCCTGCCGATGCAGTAATTTTTATAATTGGTGATTCTTGCTCTTTACTATATTTCAGCGAATTTGATATTAAATTGATGAAAACCTGACGCATTAAAGCGGGTATAGTTTTTATAGCGGGTATTTCTCCAATGGTAATTACAGCTTTTTTACTAAGTATCATATCATCAATCTCATCACACGCGTCCTGAATAAGCTGTGCTATATCGGTCTCAATAAAATCTCCCTGATTGACACTGGTAACTTTAGAATACATAAGTAAATCATCAATAAGATGCTGCATTCTTCCGGCACTTACAAGTATACGGTTAAGATGTAAAGTTGATTCCTCTGAAAGAACATTGTCGGGATTATTGGTTATCATACCAGAAAAAAGACTGATCTTTCTTAAAGGCTCCTGCAAGTCATGACTGGCAACAGCAGTAAAAGAGGCCAGTTGTTTGTTCTTATCTTCCAGATTATTATTAGTAGATGCAAGCATTTTATTAGTACGCAGCAGATCTGTAATATCTTCAAAAGCAAGCAGCGCCAGAGGCTCTCCCAATTTATTATTGCTAATTGGCCTAACATTCATGATCATTGTTTTTTCATGACCGTTGCCCATTATAATTTTCACTTCAGCATTGTCCAATTTAATGCCTTTAGAAATTGAATGTTCAATTTGAGGACGCAGATCGACAAGATTTCCCGAAGCCAGAATCGTATCAAAAATAATTCGGCTTTCAATAGCGTCTTCGCTAACAGAGAATTGACTGTAAAATGAAGCATTTGCACTTTTAACCCGCATTTCATTATTGATAATCAGCAAAGGTTCTCTAATATTCTCCGTAATAGCTTCCGCATAAAGACGGGATAAAACAAGTTGCTCTTGTCTGTCTACCAGCTCTTCGTTCATCGCTATTAGCTCTTCATTGTTTGACTGAAGCTGTTCGGCAGAAGTTTCTAATTCTTCATTTAAAGTCTGCAATTCTTCACTCGTACTTAAAAGTTCCTCGTTGGTACTTTGCAGTTCTTCATTGGCTAATTCCTGATCCTCAGTTACTTTTTTGATATCTTCGCGAAGCTGTTCAATTTCTTTTTCCAGCGTTTTGATTCTTTTCTCTGCACTGCCTTGTACTCCGTCAGCATCTAAAAGCTCTCCCACTATTTTAACGCTTTTTCGGAAAAGGATCAGATAATGTTTTTCTTCAAAGCTTTCGCTTAGCGGAACAACTTCAATATCTGCCATGTATTTCCTGTCTTTTACCGGTATGGCAGTTTTTACTGCTTTCTGCCCAGTTTTGCGAGCGTCTAAAAGCGCAGAACGAACTTCAAAAGCAAGTCCTTCCCGAACCATTTCTAAGATATTAAAATTAGGTTTACCCTGTGGAGAAAGCAAAAAAGCACCAGTGTCACCATGAAAGTGAATGATTTCTTTTTTCTCATTAACAATTACTCCTGCCGGAGTATAATTGTTGTAAAGAATATTTTGCGCTGCTTCTTGAAAGTGAGGCTGCGAAAGTTCCTTTTTGGCTGTTTTTGCTTTTGCAACAGCAACCGTGTCAAGGCTTTCTCTTGAGATCGGAATTTTGGCGTGAACACTATTTTGTCGGCTGAAAATTTTAAGGTTTTTAACCAAAGGCTCAAATAATCCCGGAGTATAACTTGTTGATTCTGATTTGCCCAGCAAAAGCATTCCTGTTGGCAACAAACCGTAGTGGAAAGTTTTAAATGCTTTTTTCTGCAGATAAGAGTCCAAATAAATCAATGCATTTCTACAAGACACAAGGTCTAGTTTTGCAAAAGGCGGATCTTTTATAAAATTATGTGATGCAAAAATACAGAAATCACGGATTTCTTTATTGATATGGTAAGAGCTTTCAATTTTTGTAAAATACCTCGAAAGCCTGTTTTCTGATATTCGGCGAACGTCCTGACGCGAATAAATTCCGGCACGCGCTTTAGAGATTGCTCTTTCAGAAATGTCAGAGGCAAAAATCTGGACTTTTATAGCTATTTTTTTTGATGCTAGAAATTCATGCAGCGCAATTGCAATCGAATACGCTTCTTCTCCGGTCGAACATCCTGCAACCCATATTCTAATTCGGTCGTTATTTTTTTTGTTTTCTATTATTTTAGGAAATACAATTTCCGGAAGCATTTTAAAGACCTGAGAATCCCTAAAAAAGTCGGTTACGGGAATTAGAAGATCATTAAAAAGCAAGTCGACTTCTACCGGGTTATCTTTAAGGAAACCAAGATATAACTTCGACGTATTTATCTTTGCGATAACCATTCTTCGGGCTATTCTCCTTCGAATTGTCGGCTCTTTGTAATTAGAAAAATCATTTCCGGTTGTTAGTCGCAGCAGATTAAGTATAGAAATATAAGTTTCATCGTCGCCTTCCAGTATATGTTTATCTTTTTCTGTGCTCAATGAATAGTTAGAATCATAAACAGCTTCTAAAAGTTGCAACTGCGAAGGAATATCTCTAGTCTTTAAAACAAAGTCAGCAGCTTCAGATAATGAATCCTGATATTGTCTGCCGTTTTCCTGTATGGTTTCAGGCATTCGTGCAAAGGCAGTTCCACCTTGTTCTTTAATATAATTGAGGCCCATTAAACCGTCCGTAGAGTTTTCTGAAAGTAAAATTGCACGAGAAAACTCCTTGCAGGCCAACGCAAGAGATACAAAAAAATGGTCTATAGCAGATAGTGAATCAACTCCGTGTCGTCTGTTGGATATAGATAATGTACCGCTGCTGTGTGATAATGTTTGATCTGATTTTAAGATATAAAGTTTATCAGGCTCTAAAAAATTTCCTGGCTCGATAGTCGATACCTTTAAATTTGTGTTATCAGAAATTTGTTTAAACAACTCAGTTTCCGATTCTTTTTGGTCTTCTAAGTAAAGAATAAAAGACATATTGCTTTCAATCGGGAGATTTTTTACAAATACCTTAACTTCCTCAAAGCTTTCCAGAGTTGTGGCAATTCCTACTATTGGAAAACTCTGTTTTCTGATGTCAAAAATTTTATCACTCATATTGTCCATACTCAAAGATAGCTAATGACCATAGAGCATCAAAGTATTTATAAAATAAAATAAGTAATATTTTATAATTTGATGACATCCAGATTTATTAGAAAAAGAGCAGTTATATATATTAAATGTATAGAATGGGATAAAAAGCGGTTATTAAAATGCAAATAAATTACATAGTTTTGTAATACAAGAAGTACTGGCCTCTTACTATTATACTATGAACACTACATTTTCTGACAACCCGCAAATTGGAATTGTTTCTACTTTTTCTGAACTTATAAATACCGATTTTAAGGGAGAAATGAATGCATTATGTTGGCACAGAAATTTGGATGGCGATTTTAAAGATATTGTTGCCCAATTATCTTTAGAAGAAAATATAACAGAAGTTTTTCCCGAAGATTTAATCGCACTGCAACTATCAGAAAAAGGAAATATCGCAAGGGAAATAATTTTAAATGATTTACAATTATTAACTGATTTCGGTGCTTCGCCTTCTCTAAATTTACTGAAATGTTATGAACGTGATGATGAATTTGATTTCATATCCACAGATGTGTATTCGTTTCATGTGGATCGTTCGCCCATTGCCACAGATACTTTTTTATGCACTTATCACGGAGCACCAAGTGATATTGTTTCTAATTCGCAAGCTAAACAAAAAATTCTGATTCCAGAAATTCGAACAAAACTAAAAGAGTTGCATGATGGCCCAGAAGAAGAATTTGAAAGTTTTTTGAAAGAAAATTATTTTGATTTGCATTATCAGTTACACGCAGACGCAAAACCTATTAATTTAGGATTAGGACATCTTTGGCGACTTGCCGTAGATCATCCAAAACAAGAAGTGCTACCTTGTATTCATAGAGCGCCAATAGAAAATGAAGGGGAGTATCGGTTGTTGTTGATTTGTTAAAAACAAAATAATGGAGCGTATTTTGACAATAGATCAATTATTAATGCGAAGATTTCTGTGGAGTTGATTCCTATTTGGTTGGGGATTCTTTTTGTTTTTATAGGTTTTTTTAAATGAATAATTAGAACTTAAAAAATCCCATTTCGTTCAAAATGGGATTTTGATTTTTGCCAGCCTTGATCCTTAGAATCTTATAGCTAAATAACTGAATTTTCTTTTTAATCTGTTAAAATATACTTGTAGGTACGGATAAAAATTTAAGATAGTGATGTAAAAATCTGATTTAATTTTATAAATTTAAATATTTTTGTAATTTTATTCTTATTTTTTTATTATTATGTTTATCTTGGTATTATAATAGATTAAGATAAATTATGGAGAACAAATTATTTAATGCAAAAAGCAATTTAGAGTATTCGGAATATAAAAAATTATTTGGAGATCCTTTTTGGAATGAACAAGGAAGTTCAAAAGCAAAAGCTTTTTACCTTCAATTAAGTGATAGAGATAAAGCTTTGATGTTAAAAATGAACTATCTCGAAATGATTGAGAAAGCTAGGCAAAGAAATTTTAATATGGCAGCAGATTGCCTTCAATGGTGGCTAGACGGCAGTGGCTTTACAAAAAATATAGATTTTCATTGGCTTAGAGGCAATAATGAAGTTCTTGAGGCTGAAAGGGTGAATGTTGAACGTTTTGAAGACAGACTTAAAAGTCAAAACTTTGATAAAATTCTAACTAAAGATGGAGATTTTAAAGAGTACACGAATGAATTACAACGTACATTTATAGGAGGGATTTTTCGTGAATTATATTATGTGTGTGGAACAAGTACAATAACATCAAAAGCTAATTTTGTAATTACTCGCGTAAAAGATAAATTCGTTTTATCCGGTTCAATAATACATAAATGGTGGGATAGATATGATTGGCATAAAGGAGCAAATGCTTACATACCTAGTTTTGGATATGTTAAAGACTCAGATGCTTTATTAGTAGAGAAATATTGCGGGGCAAGACCTTATGAGATGAGGGGAGAGTGGCAACAGAATTTCAATAAAACATTTGAAATTGGTTTTTTTGGAGGAATAAATTTTGAATTAAGATAAATAATGAAAAAAAAGATAATTTTAGCCTTAGCAAGTTTGGCTTTTCTGTTTTCAGTTTACTATTATTGGCAAAACAGATATGTTGAACTTCGTCCTGTAGTTCCAAGACAGGATTTACATAGATCCATTTTTTTCTATGAGACATTTCACAATCAACTATTTAAGATTGCTGATTCAAGTGAAATTCCTCGATATTATTATAAAAATATACAGTACGTTTTAAAAAGGCAATGTCAGGATTATATCGTAAAAAATGGAGTGATTTACATTAAATATAAATATATGAATGATATGGAAATGATATGGAATCACACAACCAAGACAAGCAATTTAGACTGGTTTAAATCACAAAGAGATATGGATAGTGCTAACGGAGATACAAAAGAAAAGGAAGAATTAGACAGAATTATAAAAGGGTTTAAACAAAAATAATAGGTAATTTAAAAAATCCCATTTCGTTAGAAATGGGATTTTCTTTTTTAATTTGATATACTTTGCGGGATTACAAATCCGCGCTATCGGGTATGGACAGTGTAAATGGAGATACAAAAGAGAAAGAAGAATTAGATAGAATTATTAAAGGTTTTCAAAAGTAGTTTTGTCAAGAAACTACTATTTTTTGTTACTAATCCTGTAGATTGGAAATAATGTTTAGCAAGGATTATGGAGATAATGACCAAACTGTTTTAGAAATTGATATTAATTGATAATCGTTGTGGGCACGAGCGAGATGCTCGCGCTAGCGGGGGGGAAAACATCGCTGTGCGAAGTCCTCGAGTTCAATTAGACACAAAGAAAAATTCATACAATCGAAAAGAAATATAGTAGCGGGTACGAAGTCGGAGACTTCGCACAGCGGGGGGGTGATATTTGGTTATTTAAAACCATTTGCTACATTAAACTTCTCATTAGCCTTATGAAGAAGAGCCTCCTTTTTATATACTGCCGTATATAAGGATTTTTTATGTTTGGCAAGTGTCATAAGATCATCGGTGGCAGTATTTAATTCGTTGTTTTTTAGTGTTTGAAGAAGTGCTTGCTGTTCTATTTCTTTGCGATCGAAGCCATGTAGTTCTTTCAAAGCTTGATAATACGCAACAGAAGCCTTTTTAAGCGGTTCACCTTCTGCCGTCAGTCGAAAGCATATTAATATCATTTATAATTTTATCAAATTCCTTGGCTTGTTGCTCCACAGCAACTAAAGCACCTTTATAATCGTTGTTGATGAGATATTTGAGTTTTTTTTCGCCAAAACCTTCTTTTCCAAGAATAATATCAAATGCTTGTCGTTCTGACTTAGCGAGCGATTCCTTAAAATCAGATGCTTTTGACGATACACAAGAACTAATAGTTATAAATAGAAATGCTGTTATAAAAATACTGAACCTCATAATCATTATAATTTTAGGATAGAAAAGAATTGTATTGAATTGTACAATTTGCTTATACACTAAGTTATGTATTATAATGATTTTATGAAAATAATATTTGATTTATAAGATCATTATGGGAAAACATCGCTGTGCGAAGTCTCCGACTTCGTACCCGGTTCAATTAGACACAAAGAAAAATTCATACAATCGAAACGGAATATAGTAGCGGGTACGAAGTCGGAGACTTCGCACAGCGGTGATCAAACTGTTTTAGAAATTGATAATCTTTGCTAGCACGGGGTAAGTGATTCCCTCAAAATAAAAAAAAGGTCTAAATTATTTAAAAATAATTTAGACCTTTTTTTTATTAATAAATAATTACTAATCAAACCCTTAGGTTGATATAGTGAAAAAATATTAAATAATAATAAAATATTTACTAAAATTCAACTTTGAAATGTTAAAATATAAGCGTACATTTGCATCACGTTGAATTCCCTTAAAACTAGGTATAAGGTTTCGACCACACAACAAACATTAATATTGTTAATTTTTAATCAAAAAGTTATGTCAACTAAAACACTAATTCAGAAACGTAGAGACAGCGTTAAATGTCGAAATAATTTAATAAATTTTATATCATGGGTAAAAACAAAAAAAAGAAGTCCGCCAGAGGGGTCGTTAAAATTAAGAGTAAAAAAAATGTTAATACTGAGGTTAAGGCAGTATCAAATTCAGTGTCAATGAACACAATTCTAAATCTCTTTAGTTCATTAATTAGATTTATACCGAAAGAATCCGTTTATAGTGCTGCAAACACATTTTTGGATTTTCTACGTCATACTTTCTAATTGACTTTGCTGATAGTCGTTAACTAATCAGACTTGAAGCCTCATTTGTGTTCCTAGGCACATTTGAGGTTTTCTTGTTTATACTTGATGTGTACAAATATACAAAAGTAAGCAATGTGTACAAAAAATACATATACAAATTGTATGTTTTTTTTTCGGAAGTCAGTAAATACAAGTGTTCGCAAAGCATTTTTTGCTTGATTTTTACGCAAAAACGCACAGTTTTATCGCGTTTTTTGCGCATTTTTTGCTCTTTTCATACGCATTTTTTCGCGAAAAACGCGAGCTTTTGCACCATTTACCCTCGCTCGCAAACATTTCTAAGATACATTTTACAAAAAAAGTTGTGCGCATTTATTGCGCAACAATATTTTTAAGCGTAAGAACAACTATTTGCTTACTTCGTAAGTAGAATAAACAATGAAAAACAAAAAGAGACTTAAAAGTCTCTCTTTTTAGAAATTAATATATCTTTAAAAACAATTATTTACGAATCAATTTCTCAAGCCTAACCATCATCTCATCTTTCTCTTTCAACATACGCTCGTATAAAGCGATTTTCTCTTCATGTATTTGTACAATTTTATCAATTGGATTAACAGTTGTATTGACATGTCCAGAATTGTTACCAACCGCAACAGCTCCTTCATGAAAAGTATTAGAAATAATATTTATAGCTTGCTCTTCATCAAAATTCTGAAAAGCTTCAACAGGAATTTTTAATACAGCTGAAATTTGTTTCAGCAAACTGTCTTCAATTACATCTTTCTGCTCCAGCATAGAAATTTTCTTTTGGTTCCATTCTTCGCCCAGATTATATGCTAATGCTTCCTGCTTTATGTTAAGCATTTCTCTAAAACGTTTTACGTTTCTTCCCTGATGTATTTTTTGTTCCATAACGAATATTAGTTTTCTGAAGGCTCAAATGTAAAGCCATTTGGGCTAAAAATCCTGAGTTTCAAAGATAGAAAAATATCCGTAAAATATCCCTTTTGTCAGATATTATATCCGCGTTTTGAATATATTATCCTTTTAAAATTATACAATTTTGTAGGATTATTTTTAAATTTATTAACTATGAAAAAGAATAAAATATCCTTCGAAACCAGCTTTAGAGCAGGAAATATAGCAGGAAATCCATTTAAGGCAATTGATGCCTTTTCTGATTTTGGAGATCTTGATTATTACAAACAGAATTTAAACGAAGCGGTAATGTATTGCTATATAACAAAAGTCTACAGACAAGACAATCCTTCTGATGTTTTTGTTTTGTATAATGTTGTCAAATCTTTTATTAAAGTTTGTTACTGCCTGAACAAGAAAAGCAAAAAATGGAAAGTGGCAGATTCTTTAAGCTGCGAAACGGTTTTTCATCTTTCTACGCTGACAAAAGAAGAATACGATAATCCGTTTATTGTATTTCAAAAAGCATTTGAAGTAAGGACTCTTAAAGAATTTGAATTATTTCTATGTCAAGTCCTGGAGCTTTCCTTGTCTCCTTATGATGAAGATCCCGACTCTCATTTGATAATGCTTTATATTCATTTAATTAAAATGCTCGATGCAGCAGAACTAATAAGAGAAAGAGGAGTAGAGAAAATCAAGAAAAAGGATCGGATTTTGGCGTAAAAAATAAAATTTCGGGAATTTTATTTGCTCATAGCATAAGTGATTCCTCCAAGTAAATGCTGTACAAAAAGAGGATCACTGTAACTTTCGGGACTGTGTCCTAAAGCTGTGTAAAACGCTCTGCCGCCATCATATTCGTGATACCAGACCAGAGGATGATTATCGCCATGTTTACCGCCTTTATACGAAGTTTCATCAATTTTTATAAGCACATTTACTTTCGGATTTAAATATTTAAAATTGTACCATTCGTCTTTTCGTTCCCAAATTGCCGGAAGATGTTTTGTAGACAGATGTTCATGATTTACAATTATAAGTTTAGCATTCTGAGGCTCAGGATGCCCGTCAAAAATGCCGCCGATCATTTGTGTGTACCAAGACCAGTTTGGTTCGCAGTTTGTGGCCGAATGAATGCCGACAAAACCATTCCCATTTTGTATGAATTTCTGTAAAGCCATTTTTTGATTTTCACCTAACACATGGCCAGACGCACTTAAAAAAATAATGGCTTGGTATTGCTTTAAGTTTTTTGAATTTATTGCCAGAGAGTCTTCAGTAGCATCTACTAAAAAATGATTTTCCTGTCCTAGTTTTTTTATCGCCGCAATTCCGGCAGGAATGCTTTCATGTCTGAAGCCGTTAGTTTTAGAAAAAATCAGCACTTTTTTGATTTTATCAGCTGCGGTTTGTTCTGTGTTTTTTAAATGAAAAGAAACTAGAAAATAGCTTGTCAGTATAATGAAGCTGTATAAAAATGACTTTTTTATTGAAAACAGATGGTTCATTTTGAAAAATTTTATTTTGGAAAGATAAAAAAAAATATTTCTGTTGGTTGTAGTTTTCATGTTGAAAACTTTTGTTTTTTTTCTGATTGTTAGTTCGTTGTCTAAATAGTATTGCTATGATTTTATAAAAAAAGAATGGCTAATTTTAGCCATTCTCATTTATCCTGTAATTTTCAATGATTTTATCAATCCATCAGTTATCTCTAAATGATAATTCAATACGATAGGACTTCCTTCAAAGTTTCCAGAAACTTCTGCTTTTAAAATGCTTTCAGATTCTTTTTCTTCAAAGTCAATGGGCTTCATTACAGCTTCGTATCGCTCGTTGGCATCGGCAATCCAATGTTCAATTTCTTTTCTTCCTATGTGTGTTTTGCCTTCATCAAAAACTACGGCAGTTTCAGAAAAACAATTTGCATAAGCAACACTGTCAAAGTTATTTTGTGTTTTTACTAAATCTGATAGTACTTTCGGTAAGTTCATTTTGTTATTTTTAAGGTTATTAAATGGTGGGTACAGTTCCACCGTCAATTACATATTCTGTTCCTGTGAGATAGTTTGCTCTTGGCGAAACCAAAAATCCGACCAATTCTGCAACCTCTTCGGGCTCTGCCGGTCTTCCGAAAGGTATTCCTCCCAAGGCATCCATAACACTTTTCTCTGCCTGCTCAACAGAAATATTTGAACTCTGAGCGATCCTTTCCAACCATACTTTGACATTTTCTGTTCTGATCCAGCCTGGAGAAACCGTTAGCACTCGAACACCTTTTGGTGTAACTTCATTGGATAAACTTTTGCTATAATTTATCAATCCAGCTTTTGCAGCGGCATAAGGTAAAGTAGAATCATACAACGGTAATTTTCCTTGAATAGAAGCGATGTGAATGATGACACCGCTTTTTTGCGCTATCATCTGGGGTAAAAATGCTCTATCCAGTCGAATAGGAGCAAGTAGATTAGCCTGTAGAGTTGATTCCCAATCTTCATCAGTTAATACGGCAAAACCACCAGCTGGCGTTTCAGAAGAACCGAGGTTGTTTATAAGAATGTCGAGTCTCCCATAAGTCGATAACACTTCGTGCACTACTTTTTTTGCTTCTTCTGCTTTAGTTAGATCCGAAGGAATGAAATGCATGTTATTTTGTTTCTCCGGCGCATTTCTTGCGGTAATAATAACTATTGCTCCAGCTTGTGAAAGTCTTTCGGCAATTGCTCTTCCGGCTCCTTTTGTGCCTCCTGTTACCAAGGCAATCTTGCCCGATAACTCATTGTTAAAATTAAATTGTCCCATTTTTAAGAATTGTTTATAGGGCAAAATTGGTATATAAAAACAGTTTGCACAAGTACGGAATTACGATTCACATAGGGATAAATTTATCCCCTATTGCATAATTTGAGATATACGTTTAATTTTGTAATATGTATGAGAGAAAAATAATTCCGAGCCTTAATTGTGGACTTGACCTGATTGGTGAAGTACTTTACGGTAAATGGAAAATACGTTTACTTTGGTTTATTAATGAGGGACATAAAAGACCGAGCGAGTTGCAACGTAAAATACCGGATGCTTCACGAAGGGTTTTGAATATTCAGTTGAAAGAACTGGAGGAACATGAATTAATAACAAAGATCATATATCCCGTTGTACCTCCAAAAGTAGAGTATAGTCTCACTGATTTTGGGAAAACACTAATTCCGGTAATTTCCTCTATTGGAAATTGGGGAGATGAGCATCAGGAACGTTTGCGGTCGCTTATTTTAAAACGTTTAGATTTAAATTCAGGAGAATAGTATAACTCGTTGGTTCTTTTCGTTTACGCGCCTCTGTTAAACCCGATAGTTTCTCTGTAAAGCTGAGGTGAAATATCTGTTTTACCTTTAAAAACCCTGCTAAAATAATACTCGTCATCATAACCAAGTTCATATGCAATCTCTTTAATTGTTTTGTTGGTAAGATATAATTCTCGTTTTGCTTCAACAATAATTCGCTCAGAAATCAGATCTGACAGTGTCATATTAAAATGATTTTTTGAAACACGTCCCAAAGCAATTGGAGTTAGATGCAGTATTTCTGCATAATCACTTGCAGAATGCTTAATTCTAAAATTTTCCTCAATTGCGTTTCTAAGATTTTGTACAATTCTCAATTGTTTATTGTCGATTAATTTTGTGTCTTCTACAGACTGCTGCTCAAGTTTAATTCTGGTAGCCAGGACCAAAAATATCTTTAAATAAGAAATAAGAACCTCGTCTTTTCTTAAAGCATCCATTTTTAATTCATTAACGATCTCTCCGACAATGTTAAGCAGTGTGTTTTTATTGTTTTGATCAAGCAAAATAAAAGGCTGCTGATAAATATTGTTGAATAAAATGCCATTTGCAGCTATTTCTTTATGATGTCTGTAAATGCAGAAGAAATCATGATGAAACTGAATACAAACCCCTACAAGTGCACCTTCTGAAGCCAACATAAAAGGCTGATACGGATAAAAGGCAAACATTGTATTTTCTTTAAACAAATATTCAGAAAGATCAACTTTGGCTAAACCCTGACCAGAGGTAATAATAATTATAGTGAAGTAATTATTACGCTGAATATGGTCAAAATAGCTGCTGTTATCAAACTCAAAAACTTTAAAAGACAAGTTCCCCGTCTGCTGATTTATTAATGTGTAAACAGATTGTGCTAACATATACTTATAATTTATTTAAAGATTCCAAAAATTGTGTCGTAAGTGCATTACATTCGTCAAGGCATATACCGCTGACAATTTTTGGTTTATTTCCCCATTTTGGGACATCTTCAGTTTCAAGAATATTAAATTTTGATGTCAATCCACCAAGCAGTGGTACATCTGATCCATAAACAATTTCATGTATTTTATGATGCCGTATCATATAAGAACACATAATACAAGGTTCATGAGTACTGTACATTTTGGCCAGATATAATTTGTCAGAATATCCGTTTTTCAACGCATTTCTTATTGCTAGTATTTCAGCATGATTTGTAATATCTCCTGTCGATTTTCCCGATTCAATTCCTGTCCCTATTACTTCTCCATCCAAAACGATTAAGGCTCCTACGGGCGGGTTGCCAGTATCTAATGCGGTTTTGGCAAGGTCAAGACATTGGTTCATGTAATACTGGAAATCTTCTTTCATAATTTAAACTCTTTATATTGATCGTTTTTAGCAGAAATTTTTTCTTTAAGGAATGCACTAAAAATACTAAAAAAATATCCAATCATTTTATAGTAAAATTAAATGGAAAGTGATTTTAATGACGAAACTTCAGCCTTGATAACAAATAAAAAAACTGCCCTCACTGAAAAAGTGGGACAGTTTTTTTGAAAACGGGGTTAGAAAATTAAAATGTCGTAACCTTCGTCTCTTAGATTAATGAAACTTGGCAGACCAGGAGTTCCCGGAACTTCATTGTCGTTTAACAGATCATAACCAGATACTTCTGTACCAAATACAGCTACGCAGCCTTTAGAAAGACCATGAACATGAGCTTTTACTTCTGTGTAAAGTGCATGAACAGGATGTTCTGGTTTGTCTAGTTGTTCCGGCCATCTGATACCTGTACCCTGAAAAATAATTTTTACGTCTTCACCTGCATGTTTAAATTCGTATGCAGATGCTAAGGCATTAAATATGCGTCCTAGAGCTTCTTCTGAACCAGCTTTTGGGTCAGAAAGAATAATAATTGCTGTTTTTTTCATTTTAAATAAATATTAAATTAATACTGCAAAGATCAGGCAGGCTTGAATTGTAATTAATGGATGATTTTTACTTTATAATGGATGATTTTTCAGCCCTCCATTTTTTGGCAATTTTTAACCAGCTATAGAATAATAGATTCAAAACATCCATTATAAAGTAAAAATTATCCATTTTTTAGGAGTGATAATCAGGGCAACTTTGTACCGATAATTATTTACATAAATAGAACCTAAAAAATTAAAAATATGTCTGTTTCTGATTTATTCAAACCACTTACATTGCTGCATGGTCCGGCAATGAGAAATCGTTTTATGCTGGCACCATTAACAAGCCAGCAAAGTCATCATGATGGTAGAGCATCTATTTACGACCAATCCTGGATGGAGCAGCTTGCTCAAAGCAATTATGGATTAATCCAAACAAGTGCTTCAACAGTAGAAGCCGGAGGAATTGCATTTGAGCGCCAATTAGGCATTCACAGTGATGACCATTTGCCGGGACTGACTCAAATGGCAAATGTCATGCGTAAGGGCGGGGCATTATCTGCCGTACAATTACATCATGCTGGGCATCGTGCTAAACCCGAAATAGGAGGAATACCAGCTCCGGCTTCCGGCAAAACATTAAAAGGAATCAAAGCAATTACAACAGAAGAGGTAGAGCGAATTCGGGACAGTTTTATCTCAGCAGCAAAAAGAGCACAGCTTGCAGGATTTGACGGTATCTCAGTTCATGGTGCTTTCGGTTGGATTCTTTCAGAATTCATGTCACCAAATTTAAACGACCGTACAGATAAATATGGAGGAAGCTTGGAAAACCGTGCACGTTTTACGATTGAAGTTATTGAAGGAATTCGCAAAGCCTGTGGTCCTAATTTTCAGATAGGCTGGCGCTTGTCAATTGAACGTTATGGATTACTTTTGGAAGAGCTTCGAGAAGTTACGGCGGATATCTTTGATCGTGAACTGATTGATTATTTGGATTTGGCATTGTGGGATTCTGCTCAAATTGTTCGTGAAGGAACTTTTCAGGGAAAAACGATGCTTAGTGTTTTTACCGAGATTCCTCGCAAAGGTGTACGTTTAGGTGCAGCCGGAAAGATTATGAGTGCACAGCGTGCCGGACAACTTTTGGATGAAGGTTGTGATTTTGTACTTATTGCACGTGCAGCAATTTTACAACGAGACTTTCCTATTCAGGTAGAAGCTAATCCTAATTATGACAGTCCTAAGATGCCTGTTATGGCAGATTATCTTCGTCAGGGAGGATTGAGCGAACGTTTTATTGAAACAATGAGAGGATGGCAGACCTTTGTTTATCCGGGTTCATTGTAAAAGTATTTTTTTACTCATTAAAGATTCAACAGAATTTAAATTCAACCAGAGAAATAAGAACAATTTAAAATTAGTTATTATGAACTACGGGAAATTAGCTTTTACGGAAACAATAAAAAAAATGCAGGAAGAAGCGGGAAGCAGAAGTGCTTATGACCGCATGGAAAAAATGTCGGTTGTAGATGGATTGACAGAAAACGAAATTAACTTTATAGGTGACAGAGATAGTTTTTATATGGCCAGTTTTGGAGAAAATGAATATCCGTACATTCAGCATCGTGGCGGACCTGCAGGATTTATTAAAGTGATCGATAATAAAACAATTGGAATTGTTGATTTTGCAGGTAACCGACAATATATTTCTACGGGTAATATTTCTAAAAATGAGAAAGTAGCTCTAATTATGATTTCGTATCCGCAAAGAGCCAGGTTAAAACTTTATGCAAATGCGAAGGTTGTTAACTTAGAAGAAAACAAAGAATTGTATGATCTTTTAAAACCTGAAGATTATAAGTTTCGTCCCGAACAAATGTTGATTTTTGACATTCAGGCTTACGATTGGAATTGTCCCCAGCATATTACTCCGCGTTACACAGTTGACGAAATTGAGCAGGTATTACAACCTCAGAAAAAGTATATTGCTGATTTGGAAAATAAAGTAAAAGAACTTGAATTGAAGTTATTAGGCAAATAAAAATTTTAGGAATTAGTTTTAGAAAACGGTTGTTGCTAAGATTCTGCCGCTAAATTTAAAACGTCAAAAAATGAAATACTAAAAAGCTTTTAATATTATTATTTAGTTGTTTATTGAATTTTAATATAAAGAAAAAACACTTCATTAACGAAGTGTTTTTATCTATTAATTTGTCAGCGCAACATATTTATAAAGATTTAGTGGATTTTCTGCTTCGGTAATTAAGAACTCTGCAACATCTGCTCTTGAAATCTTTCCAACTTTCATTCCTTTTTGAAGTTCCGATATAACTTTGTAATTCGAGTTTGAACCTCCGTTAGTAAGCATTCCAGGCCTTATGATTTCCCATTTCATATTACTTTTTGTAATGGTTTCTTCCATTATGGTTTTATTAATGTATTGGTCTTTCAGGAATAATGAAATCACAGTTTTCATAAAAAAGCTTAGATACCTTTTACTGTCTCCTGCACCAAAACCAGTAATCACTAAAACTGGTGAAGTAAAATTTAACTCATCGGTAACTTCTGTCAGTGTTTTGGCAATATCAGAAAAAAGTGTAGTTGCTTTTTTATTTTTTGTTCCAACGGTTATAAGGACAGCATCAGCATTTTTGATAGCATTTTTTAAGTCTTTTGGTGATGTCGCACTGCCATTTATTTTAATAAGATTGGGATGATTTAGAATCTGATCTGTATTTGTTGATAATGCCGTTACAATGTGGCCTTTTTTGAGTGCCAATAAAACAGATTCTAGGCCAATACCTGCTCCGGCTCCTATAATTGCTATATTCATTTTAAATTATGGATTTAATTTTTAGATATTTTTCAGTAATGCTTTTTTGTGCCACGAGCAGACTTTCGCTTCCCCATTTCCATGAATCTCCAGCTGTAGTCAGGATTTCGGCACCTGCTTCCTTAGCAATAAGTAATCCCGCAATCCAATTATAGGTATCGAGATCTTGCTGAACAAATAAATCGATTCTTCCTGCACCAACATAAGCCAATTGCAGTCCGTGTGGTCCGTAATTTCTAACAATTCCAAAATTCTGAATCAATCTCGTAACCGTAGTACCAATTTTTTCATTTAAATCAGTTTTTGATTTATCCTGATGTCCGTACTCAAAAACAGCAAGCATAATTGACTGATCTGTTTTGTTGCTGAGTTCAAGTAATTTGTCATTTATAAAAGCGCCCTCACCATCTTTTGCCCAAAACATTTCGTTGGACAACGGATCAAAAATCACAGAAAACAAAGGTTTTCCATCACGAATAAGCGCCAGATTTATAGTCCAGCCAGCAATATGCTGAAGATATTGTATTGCGCCATCCATGGCATCGCAAAGCCAGTATTGTTCTTTATCTGCCGGATTTCTTTGTGCATCTGTATCAAATTCATCGCCAATATGCCATGGAATATTTGGATATTGCAATGCTAAATCTTTTTTTAAAGAACTCAGACACAAAGTATCGATATCTTCTAATTGTTTTAAAAGATCATCCATAGTTTGTGGAATATTATTTTGCTTATAGTCTTTTAAAAAGACATTGCCGACTTTTCGTACAGCATCAAGAATGATTGGGATATTGATTTAGTTTTGCATATGATTATATATTAATTACAATGCAAAATTAATTAGAGGATGATCTTTTTATATAGTTTGAATGAAGGGAAGTATAGTCCTAATCACGGAATTTTTCCCGAAATTTAAGTGGAGTAAGGCTGGTTACTTTTTTAAAAAGTTTTCCAAAATAGACAGGTTCATCATAACCCACCTGATAAGCAATCTCTTTTACGCTGCTGTCTGTAAAGTACAGCAGTCTTTTAGCTTCCGTTATTGATGTTTCCTGGATATGAATCGAGACAGGACTTCCTGTTAATGATTTTACAATATCATTTAAATGTGCAGTAGAAATCGAGAGAGCCGAGGCGTATTGTGCTGGCTGTTTCCATGTTTTATAATGTTCTTTTGTTAGTTTTATAAAAGATTCTTTAATTATGATACTGCGGTTTTCTTTGGATTTATCAAGAGATATAGTAGAAACGAGCTCTCCGGCAATCAGGCTTAAAAGCGCATTTAATAAAGAATGAATGCTTTTTTGAATGTAGTTATTTGTATTTTCAGACTGGACTTTTTCAATTAAATCCATCAGGATTCTAAGCTGTTCAAAAAAAGGCGAATTTTCCTGAAATAAAAATGGATTATTTATTTTACTTTCTAAAACCCCCAGCACTTCCTTATTAACCAATGACGGATCAAAACTAATCATCCATCCTTTTGGATCATTTACCGCTATAATATGATGTACTTGTTCGGGAAAAATACAAAGTAAGGAAGGTCTGGTAAATTCTATAATTTCAAAATCAATATTTAGTTTAAATTTTCCGTTTAAGGCAAACATTAACTGACAATGATCATCACGATGTGGTTTGGAAACGTCATGATTTTCTGCGTCTTTATCCTCCATATTAACAATGATTATTCCTGCTTTTGCAGAAGAGGGAAGTTCGAATTGTTGAATATTTTGGCTATGATTTTTCAAAATTGCTATAACAACATTTATAATTGTTGTAAAAATAGAGATTTAAAATCTAAATTTTTCAAATTTGACTCATAACAAAAAAGGGAAGTTTTTTTGCTTCAGTTTGTTTTCAAGCAGTATATTTTTTTACTTGATTTCTATAACGAAAGCTTTGAGTTCTGCCATCAGTCCGTCCCTGAATTTCCATACATCACAGTATTCGTAACGGTTTGTTTTCCCTTCTTTTTCTTTCAGGCTGATACTGCCGACAGCTGTAACAAAATCGCCATCTGCAGTGATTGTTTCGATATTAAATTCAGGCGGCTGGATATAAGTTTCCTGCATGTAATTTTGGACGGCTTCTTTTCCTTTTAAAATCCGGTCCCCAACAAAGTTCCATACAACGTCTTCGGTGCAGTATTTTAGAAATCCTCCATGATCTCCAGCAGTTACAGCTGCGTTTGCTTTAAGCAGGGTTTGTTTATTTTGATCAGACATGAGATACAGTTTTAGTTGATAATTTATTAATAATTAATAATCTGCTGATTTTGAATTAACAGATTTAAAATAGTATGTGGCAATAAAACACAGATTTAGATAATGAGTCAGACTATTGCTGCTGGAGATTCTTTACTATGTCTTGGATGCTGCAGCTCAGTATTTCGATGCTGTCTGCAGTTTGAGCTGTGAATTTCTTCTGGTGCGCTTCACGCTCAATGTTCGACAGATGCATGCTCAGCCCATCAAGAACAAAAAGGTGCATCCAGATTTGGAGCTGTTCTGAATTGTGTAACACCGTCTGGAAGTCGGCGCGCTGAACAGCGCTTTTAAATTCTTCAAGTTCAAGAGGTGCTTTTTCGATAAATTGAGAAGTTACTTCTTTTTTCCAGCCCGGTTTTATACGGTCTGTTTCTTCAATGCGGGACAGATCTGCCTTATGGCGTTTCATTGAACGTGGTTCCTTTTTCAGGACGGCTGTAATGGCTTCCAGGAGTTCGTACTGCTTGAAGGGTTTGGGAACGTAACCGTCCATGCCCGCATCGTAACAGCGGTCTTGTTCTCCAGCAAGGGAGTGAGCAGTCATGGCTATGATAGGAACAGCACTTTTTAATTCCTCGCGTATGTACTGTGTAGTCTCGTAACCGTCACGAAGCGGCATCTGCAGATCCATTAATACCAGATCATAACGATGCTTCGAAAGCAATTCAATGCCCTGGTCGCCGTTTTCGGCGATGTCAATTGTAAAACCGAAACCCTCAATGACATTCTGTGCCAGTTTCTGGTTTAAACGATTGTCCTCGCACAGCAGTATGTTGAGCTTACCCAAGTTGTTTTTAGGCTGTTCACGTTGCTTTGTCTGCTGGTCTGTTTTCTGATAGGCAACAGTAAAGAAAAATTCCGATCCTCTGCCTTCGCGGCTTCTGACCTGTATATCGGAACCATGCATTTCGGCAAGTTTTTTTACGATGCTGAGGCCGAGTCCGGTACCTCCGAATTTTCTGGTTGTGCTTTCCTCCGCTTGGGTAAAACGCTCAAAAATGTTGTCAAGCTGCTCCTTGGGTATGCCGATACCAGTGTCTTTTACTGAGAAGCGGATCACACAGTTTTCATCTGTCTCGGCGATTTTTTTTACGGCGATTGTCACTTCGCCTTCACTGGTAAATTTAAGCGCATTACCGGCCAGGTTCATAAGGATCTGATTAAGCCTTCCCTGATCACCGGATATCATTTCAGGGAGTTCTGCATCCAGATAAAGATTGAACTCCACAGCCTCGGGAACTTTTACCTTAAGCAGGTCGTATACATGACGCAGCGCTTTTTTCAGCTCAAAGGGCTGCAGGTCGAGGGTAAGTCCACCCGATTCAATTTTAGAAAGGTCCAATATATCATTGACGATTAAAAGCAGGTTGTCGCCAGCTGTCTGCACATCTTGTACAAAGCCTCGTTGCTGTTCATTGAGTTTGGTTCCCGCCAACAGTTCGGTAAAGCCTATTATGGCATTGAGCGGTGTCCTGATTTCATGGCTCATGTTAGCTAGAAAACTGTCTTTGGCTGTTACGGCTCGTTCTGCTATTTTCTTCTGTCCGGCAAGCTCGCTGTTTTTTATGCCGAGCTCCAGAGTGTTGATCACGTGGCGGGCAACAATTAAAAGCGCAGTACGCTGCCCTTCGTTGAGCTTCCGCGGTACACGGTCAGCAGCGCATAAAACCCCGATATTGTATCCGTCGGGAGTTCTCAGGGGCACTCCAGCATAGAATCTTATTTTAAGCCCGCCTTGGACATCAGGGTCGTCTTTGAATTTTTCATTAAGCATTGTATCGGGAATTTCAATCAGCTTGGAATCCATGATAGTATAGCGGGAGAAAGTGATCTGCCGGGGTTTGTCTGAAACGCCAAGGCCAATCTCTGATTTGAATAGCTGTCTGTTATGGTCCACAAAGGAAATATAAGCGATCGGTACCCCGCAGATATAGGAGACAAGAGCAGTGGCATCATCAAAAGCATGATCTGGAAGGGTTTCCAGAATATTATACCGTTTTAAGGCATCAAGACGTTCGGATTCATTTTGGGAAAGGCCTGCAGCTTCCATAGTGAGAAATTAAACCTCAAGTTACGAAAAAGAAAGGGTATTACTTTTACACTTTGTAAGGGACTCCTTATATAATTTTCAGCAGGAATGGATTGTATTTTTTTAATTTTGATTTGGTTGTAATTTGAGAACGTCAACATTACATTATATAATTTTTGTGAACTGGTAGAGTGCTATAATGCTGTCGTTGCTGTGTTTCTTCTTTTTCTTTATAATAGCCAGAATATGTCTGATTTTTATATTTAATTCCTGCCAGACAGATTAATGCTGCTTTCGTCTGTAAGCTGATTTAAGGTAATCAGATTAAGATCAGAAAGGAAGATTAAGATGTCCATTACCCGTGTCTGGTATTCGGCTTCGGTAGAAAAATTTTCATTTGTACGCTGTGCTTCGTTGCTGGAAGGATATACAAAGATACACAGCTCTTCAAAAGGTACAAGCCGGTCCTGATTTCCAGAAAGGTAGCTGTAGATCTTTGCAGGTAAACGATAGGAATTGACAGTCATAATACAGGTTTATATGAATATACGCAGTTAATCCCGTGTCGGTTTTATACATTAAAACGATAATCTATTTTAAAAGATAATCTCTTTTGAACGAGTTACTTATCTGATGTATGTTTATTGTGATCTTTAAAAGGTTGCTGGGAATTGCATAACATCTGCGTAAAATTTAATAAGGAATACGATCAGCGGTCTTTTTAATTTAGAAGTATGAAATATCATTACATTTTACTGGTTGACGACGATACCGATGATGCAGAAATATTCAGCACAGCTGTTAAGGCTGTTGATGATACAATCAATACCGTTGTGGAAAATAATGCACTAGATGCTCTTAAGAAATTGAAGGAAGCTAAAAAGTTTCCTCATATTATTTTTCTGGATTATTATATGCCTTATCTGGACGGCAGTGAATTTTTGGAACTGCTTCGCAGCATTAAAGGCCTCAGGGATATTCCTGTTGTATTTTATTCAGGACATTCCAATGATACCTTAAATGAGCTGGCTGCAAAGCATAAAACTGCAGGCTTTCTAAAAAAGCAGGGTAATTTGACTGATTTGATAAAATCCCTGCAGGAAATCCTTAATTCGCTGCTGCCTGCTTTAAAATAATCTTAAATTATTTTTTTCTCAATTATTTAAAACTTGTTCAGCCTTTCTGTGCTGTAAGATGGGGTAATTTTATTATCTTACACTTTATTTTAGAAGTCATTTTTACTTAAAATACGGATTATGGAACATATTAAAAAAGCGTACATAGCAGGCGGCTGCTTTTGGGGAATGGAAGATCTTTTTCGTGCACGAAAGGGAGTTGTGGATACAGAAGTGGGGTACATCGGCGGGGAGAATGAAAACCCGGTTTATGAAAATCATCCCGGCCATGCAGAAGGTATTGAAATTACTTATGATACCCGGCAGACTTCATATAAAGAGATACTTGATTATTTTTTCCGTGTGCATGATCCCACAACAGTCGACAGACAGGGAAATGACAGAGGATCAAGTTACAGGTCGGCTATTTTTGTTCAGAGTGAAACCGAAAGGGAAATAGCTGAAGCAGTCATCGGGATTGTAAACGTTTCAGACAGGTGGAACGGGCCTGTTGTGACGCAGCTAGAGTCTTTTACAAAATTCTGGCCTGCGGAAGGTTATCATCAAGATTATCTGGTGAAGAATCCAAACGGGTATACCTGCCATTTTGAAAGGTTCGGTACTTTTTTGTAACAGTTAAGACAAAGCTTCAGAAAATCTGGAGCTTTTTTTGTTTCAACATACGCGAAATGTAACCAAAAGCTATATTTCTTTGTGCTTATCATACTGTTTTACTCGATGCACGGCAACTGTAACACGTTGGCATCTAGAGGTTGTTCTTTTTTTCTTTCGAGTTTTTCGGTATATACTGTGATATAGATTTCCATGGAACCGGTGCCCACCGCAAGGGATAAGATGTGCCCGCCGTAAGCTTTGAACGTCTTATCTGTGGCTGTCCCGTGCATGTGAATAGAAGGATTATTACCACTCCAGGCAATAGATCCGGTAAGGTTGCTCATTTCTACTTTATAAAACGTTTTGGGTTTGAATTTCTTTTTCTCAAAATCATAAAAGCCAAATACGGCCTGCTGTGCAAAACCGATACCAGTGAAATGCGCCGAAGGAATCTGCTGTTCTCTGGCAAGGTTTTCCAGCAGGGCGATGACATTGTCGCCTTCGCGAAGCACCATCAGCCAGCCCTCGGGGGTTTTAGTGTAACGGCATTTACCGTTGTCTTTCTGCTGCGCCTGAGCTGATCCGAAGGCCAGGCAGCATAACAGTACACCGGAGATTTTCTTTAGTATCGGGTTCATAGGAAATATTTATTGAATTACAATTTGGAGTCCTTTCGCTGTCTTAGTAATTAAAGGATTCCTGATAAGGGTCGTAGATATTCATATCCCAGTTATGATCATTATAATGGTCTGTCAGGTCTTCTTCCGGTTCCGGATCGATCATGCTTTCGTTTTCGTTATAGTCATAAACGGCAGTGTTTAGGAATTCGCAGTCAAAGTCAGGTTCGTCTTCGTATTTATAATGCAGGTCAATCAGCTCAGTGCTGCTTTGGGTTTCAAAAATAAATTCTGCATCGATAAAATGGGTATCGGATTGTGTATGGAATTTATTATTCTGGCTTGAAAAGGATTTGGTATTAAATTGAGGATGTTTCATAAGGTGCTTGATTGCTGTTTGTTATAGAACTAATCTTTAACCAAAAGTACAAGTAATGAAGAGGCTTTAAATTATAGAATTTTGTTGAGGTGTTATATAATTATAAAACGATAGGACTTTATTTCGTTGTTTATTTAACCGGGCTTTCTTTTTTTATATTCAAGAATATAATCTGCTGTTGCTGTAGTAAAACTCCAAATAATTTGTACTCTAAATCTATCCCATTTTTTTAATTGTATATTACCATTCTTACCCAATTGTAATTTTTTATTTTATAAATATGATTTTTACTTTCTATCTGACTATTGTTTTGTTTGAAAAATATTACAAATATTGATTTTTTGACGTATTTATGTGTTCGAGCACATTTTTTCGATGTTTTTTATTGTTAATTAAAAGACATTATTTACTTTAGTTCAAAATACGATATAAAAGTTTTTTTTAAAGAAGTTAATAGGTTAAAAACAAAAAAGTTAACCAATCGACTATGACCTGTTTATGTCTAATTTTTAGGGTTTAAAACCCTGTTGCACATGATAAATTTCGAAATTATATTTTATAAGAATCCTAGTAATGTGTTTAATTATTAACCCAAAATTTTTAAAGATTATGAAAATCAAAAAAATTACTTTTTTAATTTTATTTTGTTTTGTACAAGGCTTTTGCCAGACTTATGTTTCGACTACAGGAAATGATGCCACAGGTACAGGAACGGCGGCCTTGCCCTATAAAACCATTGTAAAAGGAGTACAGGCAGCGCCATCGGGCGGAACGGTTTTGGTTGCTTCGGGAACTTATCCTGCAACAGGTCCAATTTATATCGGAAAGCCATTGACCATTCAAAAAAATGGTTCAGCAGCAGTGATCATCAATGCTTCTGGCTGGACAAGCACAGACACTTATGTATTAGGAATTGTAAATACAAGTAGTGTAACAATCGACGGTTTAACGATTTCTAATAAAATTAGTAACGGAAGTAAAGGAATCTGGATTTTGGCAAATTCAGGAGCAACGGCAAATCTTAATAACATTACGATCAAAAACTGCATTGTCAAAAACATAGGCTGGATTAGTAACAATCTGTCGTCTATTCCCGCAAACAGCGGTATTGTTGCCAACGCAATAAAAGTAGACGGAGGAAGCGGCACTTACGCTATTACCAATGTAAAACTGGAAAATAATGAAGTAACTAATTGCGCAACGGGTTGGGGAGAAGCTGTAACCTTAACAGGAAACGTAAACGGATTTACTGTTTCTGGAAACACAGTTTATAATATTGCCAATATCGGAATTGTAGCTGCCGGAAATTACACTTCTACAGGTGCAACAAGCAATAATCAGGCAAGAAACGGAGTGATTTCTGGCAACGAAGTTTTTAATTGTATGAGTGCCGTAGCAAACAGCGCGGGTATTTATATAGACGGAGCTTTAAATTGTACGGTCCAGAGAAATGAAGTCTATAATTGTGGTGTTGGTATTTCTGTTGGTTCAGAACAAAATACGGCTACAGGAAATGGTGGACAATCTACAGGACATTATGTAAACAATAATTCTGTTTACAGCAATGTGATTACAGGAGCTATTTTTGGAGGTGTTGTTGGCAGCGGTTACACTACAAGTGTAGGTAATACAAAGATTTTCAACAATACCTTTTATAAAAACAGAACCGGAGCAGTAATTAATGGAGTTACAACTGTTGGCGGCGTTGCTGTAGGAACAATTGCAGATATTTATGGCGGCGAAGTACATCTGCAAAACAGTTCCGGAATTACTTTCAAAAATAATATTTTGTATGCTACAACAGGCAAAAAAGCACTTTTAGCTTCTTATGGTTATACCGTTTCTAGTTTTGTATCCAATTACAATCTTTATTACAGAGAAGGAGGAACCGATTTTATAATTGATTTAACAGGCGTAAGTTTTAACGGAAGCACTGCAACAGGATCTTATAATGCTGCGCAATTTGCAACAGCAACAGGTCAGGATGTAAATGCTGTAGTAGGTGTTCCCGGATTTGTCAACGCAGCAGCATTCAACTTTACGTTAGCTAGCGGCGCATTTGCCACAGACAAAGGAGATCCAACTTACAACAGTACGTATTCTGGAATTTTAGATTTTGATGAAGATACCCGCAAGCGAAATGGCCGTGTAGATATTGGTTGCTCTGAATTGCAAACCGGTTCTACAGCCAAAGCTGCAAAAGTTGAAGTTGTAGAAGAAATACAAGAAGAACCAGTAACAACTTTTTCGGTATTTCCGAACCCTGTTTCAGAACAATTAAATATCAATTTTGGCGAAGAAGTAAAAACGGCAGCCGTTTCTTTATTTGATTTGAATAATAGAGCATTGCTCAAAAAAGAATTTTACAATGTAAATGCGGCACAAATTCAGATATCAGATTTAAAGATTAATCCGCAGATTATTATAGTTCAGATTACTGCAGATAATAAAATATCGAGTCATAAAATATATGTGAAATAATTTTTACGAGCCCATAAATAACACTTACTTTAATGCACTGATTGCTATTAGTGCATTAAAGTTTTTTTAATAAAATACAGAATGAAAACATATACAGTAAATTGCATCGGGAAAAATACATTAACCCTAGGTTTAGCTAATAACGCAATATGGGAAAATGCCATTGTTCTTACCGATTTTTGCTCGCCTTGGGAAGACGTGGAAATTAATAAAATAGAATTTAGAGCTTTATGGGATCTGGATACTATTTATTTTTCGTTTAGAGTTTTTGACGACCAAATTCATATTGACAAAACAGATCATACAAAAGCCAGTATTGCAAACTCAGATCGTGTAGAAATATTTATGAGAAGCGATGCCTCTTTAGATCCGTATTATTGTCTGGAAATTGATCCAACGCCAAGAATAATGGATTTTATCGCAAAACCACATAAAGTATTTGATTATAACTGGAATTGGCCTAATAAAGATTTAAAAGTAAAATCAACAATAAATAAAGATTATTTTGAAGTTGAAATAGCCATTAGTATTGTATCACTTAAAGCATTCAATTTAATAAAAGACAATACAATCGAAGCAGGAATTTTTAGGGCAAAATATACCCAAAAAGGAAATGAAGCATTTGAGCCAACATGGATTACGTGGGTAAATCCGGAAACAGAAACGCCAAACTTTCACATTGCAAGCTCTTTTGGTGTTTTAAATCTGGCTTCACCTCAAAATATATAGAAATTGTATAATTATTTACGAAAAGTAATCTTTAGCATTTTCAGTATTTACAATATCAATTGGTAAAAGTTTTTCCGGGCTTATTTCTTTTTCGAAAATAAAATATTCGATCAAACTCGCAGCACCCAGATAAGCTTGTCTTTTTGGGTTTTGGTGAATTAGAAAATCGATTACTTTATTGTTTAGATATTCAATATTATTTTCTAATAAATCATAACCCACAAGTGCTACTTTGTGCGCTATATTTTTTGAAGTAACTTCTGCAACCTGATACGCTTTTGAAGTCGTTACAAAAAGCCCCGCAATTTTAGGATTGGCTAATAAAAACTCTTTTAGCGAACTTTTAAATTGTGGATGTTTTACCTTAAAGGTTACAATTTCAAAGGTATCTGTTGGCAGACTTTCAAAGTAATTTCTAAAACCTTTTTCTTTTTCCTGCATGTGAATCGCATTTTCATAATCCTCATCAATATGAATAATTCCGATTAATCCTTTCTTCAATAATAAATCAAGAAGCCTCGCCGCGATTCTGCCGCTCTGGAATAAATCCTGACCAACAAAACCTTTTATAGAACTGGATTTAAGCTGGTTATTAAAAATGCTCGAGATAATACCCAGAGAATTGTAATTTTCTATAGCTTCAATAGCTTCTTTATAAAACAAAGGCACTAATAAAACAGCATCTGGAGAAGTCTGCAGGAGCATTTTGTTGGTTTCAACAAAAGAAGCAGTGCTTGTAGGATCAAATAAAAAGATCTCAATTTTTACATTAAACGATTTAAATTCTTTTCTCGCTTCATGAATACCATCAATACAAGGCTGCCAGTACGAGTCGTTTTTAGGATCCGGAAGTAAAACAGAGATAGAATATATCTTGGTATTTTTCAGACTTCTGGCCATCAAATTAGGCTGATAATCGATCTGATCTAATACTTCATTTACTTTTTCAAGAGCCGTTTGCGAGACTTTTCCTCTTTTATGCAAAACCCTGTCTACAGTGCCCTTAGAGACGCCTGCAAGTTCTGCTATATCCTTTATAGTGTAGATTTTATCCATATAGAAACAAATATATATAAAAAACAGATATAAGAAAATATTAAAATATATGTGCTCGAAAACATTTTCAATGTGTTCGAACACATTTTAACACTTTTTTCTTTTTATATCAGATATTAATATATACTTTAGCCAAATAATATTAAGATAATGAATCTTATTAACTTAAAATTTATCATATTAATATATTTTATTTCTTTTTCGGGTAGAATTATTAGTGATAGAGAATGCGCAGTTTTTTTTGATTTTTCGGGGGAAGTTTAAAAGGAAATTATCGCACAAAACCAAAAATAATAAACCAATTAATATAATATTAAAAATGAATAAAAGTAAACCTACTCTCGTGATTTTGGCGGCAGGTATTGGAAGCAGATATGGAGGATTAAAACAGTTGGATACTTTTACTCCGGAAGGCGATACAATTATGGATTTTTCGATTTATGATGCGCTTCAGGCAGGCTTTGGAAAATTCGTGTTTATTATCAGTAAAAATATAGAAGAAGAATGCAAAGAAATCTTCAACAAAAAATTAGAAGGCAAAGCAGAAGTAGGATATGTTTTTCAGGAAATTAATAATGTTCCCGCAAAATACCAAAATCCCGCAAGAACAAAACCCTGGGGAACCGGCCACGCCTTATTAATGGCAAAAGACGAAGTAACAGAAAATTTCGCCATTATAAACGCAGATGATTTTTATGGAAGAGAAGCGTTTGAAATCATGGCAAAAGCATTGACAGAAATGGACAAAGAATCCTATCATTTTAATATGATGGCTTATTTACTGAAAAATACAGTATCCGATCACGGATTTGTTTCCAGAGGCGAATGTCAGGTAGACGAAAATAATTTCCTTACGGATGTTACAGAACGCACGCACATCGAAAAAATAAACGGCAAATTGATGCGTAAAGATGATAACGGAGATTTTATTCCGATTGATGAAAATACCATTGTTTCGATGAATTTCTGGGGCTTTACGCCAAAATGTTTTGAATTTGGAGGTACTCTTTTTGAAGAATTTCTACAAGAAAATGAACACGATCTAAAAGCAGAATTTTTTATAACATCGGTTGTCAACGAAATATTAAAATCAGAAAACGCATCGCTGGAAGTATTACAGTCAAATGCAAAATGGTTTGGGGTCACGTATAAAGAAGATAAAGAAATCGTAAAAAAAGAAATAGAAAAATTAAGAAGCCAAAACGTTTATCCCACTAATCTCTGGTAATATGATAATCGAACATTTAAAATTTATATTCGAACAGTTCGATCATATCGAAGTGTTTAAAGAATATACAGAACTAGCCTCCGGCCATATCAATGATACTTATTTAATCACAAGCCAAAATAACCAGCATTTTGTTTTACAACGTATAAACAGCGGTGTTTTTAAAGATGTTCCCGGTCTTATTGCCAACAAAGTAATGGTAAGCAGGCATTTGCAGAAAAAATTAAAACATTTATCAGAAGAGGAATTAAAGCGCCGTGTTTTAACTTTTATTGATACAAAAAAAGGTGCTTCTTATTATCAGGACATAGATGGGAATTTTTGGAATATGATGGTTTATATAGAAGGAGGAATCACTTTTGAAACCGTAAATAATGTAGAAATTGCCTATGAAGGAGGAAAGCTTTTTGGAGAATTCTTAAATCTTACGAGTGATTTTAATGCCGTAAAACTGATAGAAGTAATTCCCGATTTTCATAATATGTCTTTCCGTTACAGTCAGTTTGATACCGCTTTAAAAGAAGCTTCGCAGCAAAGATTAGAATTGGCAAAAGAATATATTGAACTGGTAGAAGAGCTGAAAGAAGAAATGCATGTTTTGCAAAAGCTGAAAGAAGCTGGAAAAATAAAACTCAGAGTTACCCATAACGACACTAAAATATCAAATGCACTTTTTGATTTGAATAAAAAAGGTCTTTGTGTAATTGATACCGATACCGTTATGCCCGGCATTGTACATTATGATTTTGGAGATGCGATAAGAACAATCTGCAATACTGCAGCCGAAGACGAAAGAGATTTAAATCTTGTCAACTTCAATGTAGATTTTTATAAAGCGTATGTAAAAGGATTTTTAGAAAAAACAAAAACGTCACTTTCGGTTTTAGAAATCAAATATCTGCCTTTGGGAGCCAAATCGATGATTTTTATTATGGCGCTTCGTTTTTTGACCGATTTTTTAAACGACGATGTGTATTACAAAACAGAATATCCGGAGCATAATTTTGACCGTTCTAAAAATCAGTTTAAGCTCATAGAAAGCATGTCTGAACATTTCAAAGAATTGGAAGATTACAATTTGGAGTTTGTTGCATCATTAAAACAATAAAAATGAAAAAATACGTAATTACCGGTGGCGCTGGTTTTATAGGAAGTCATATCGCAGAACATTTATCGAATGAAGGACATGAGGTTTTAATATATGATAGCCTTAGAACGGGGTTTCAGGAAAACTTAAAAGGATTGAATGTTCAATTCGTTAAAGGAGATATTCGTGATGAAAATTTAGTTAATGAAATAATAGACGGAGCCAGTGGAGTTTTTCATTTAGCGGCTTTAGTTAGTGTGCCGGAATCGTTGCTGAAAATTAAAGAGTGCATCGAAATTAATACAATAGGAACAATCAATATTTTAGAAGCAGCAAAAAACACTTCAAATTGTAAAGTCGTGCTTTCTACCTCGGCCGCCAATTACGGTAACAATCCCGTTCTGCCAAAAGTAGAAACCATGTTTCCAGAACCCATGACGCCGTATGCGATTACAAAACTAGATGGAGAATATTATCTAAAAATGTATTTAGATCAATATCAGGTTCCTACAGCATCTTTAAGATATTTTAATGTATTTGGTCCAAGACAAAATCCAGAATCTGCCTACGCCGCTGCGGTGCCAATTTTTATAAATAAAGCACTTCAAAACGAACCCATTACCATTTATGGAGACGGATTACAGACACGTGATTTTATTTATGTAAAAGACGTTGTTAAAGCAAATATTCTGGCATCTCAAGTGGGTAACGAAACTTACAATGTCGCGTTAGGGCACAGTACATCAGTTTTAGAATTGGCTGAGAAAATCATAAAAATCACTAATTCAAAATCGCAGATAAAATTTTTAGACGAAAGACCCGGCGATATCAAACATTCAAAAGCAGATCCGTCAAAATTCAATCAATTAGGTTTTAAGCCTTCCTATACAATAGATCAGGCATTAGAAGAAACCATACTTTTTTACCATCAGGAATTGGTCAGTAAATAATTTCACAATTTAAATAAAGCTTAAATATGTCAGAAGTCAGTATTACTTTAGAAAAAAAACAAAATACCACGTTAATCCCGATGGTTATTTTAACTTCCTTATTCTTTATTTTTGGATTTGTAACCTGGTTAAACGGGCCTCTGATTCCGTTTTTTAAATTAGCGTGCGAATTGACTGAATCACAAGCGTATTTTGTAACCTTTGCGTTCTATATAGCTTATTTTGTAATGGCAATTCCGTCGTCTTTTCTAATAGAAAAAGTAGGTTACAAAAACGGAATTTCGCTGGGATTACTTGTTATTGCTATTGGAGCGATTTTGTTTTATCCTGCAGCAGAAGCAAGGACTTTTGGGCTCTTTTTAATCGCTTTATTTGTCATGGGAACCGGTTTGGCTGTTTTGCAAACTGCAGCAAATCCGTATGTTGTCGTTATTGGCCCGCGCGAAAGTGCCGCCGCAAGAATCAGCGTATTGGGTATTGCAAATAAATTGGCAGGTTTTCTGGCACCTTTAGCCTTAACTTCTTTGGTATTGTCTAATATTGGCGACTATACAGCCGAAAAAATAGCAGTTTTAAGTGCAGCAGATAAAGAAAAGGCATTAGATTTATTGGCTTTACAATTGCAGAGTCCTTATTTGTATATGGCTATAATTATGTTTGTTTTAGCCATTTTGGTGAAATTTTCTCCATTGCCGGAAATCAATTTAGACGAAGACGGGCAGGTAATGCATCTTAGCATTTTCAAACAAATAAAAGAAGCTTTCCAACATCCGCAATTAGTTTTTGGAGTAATCACACTTATGGTTTATATCGCAGCCGAAGTATTGGCTGGAGATTCAATTGGAGGTTTTGGAAAACAATTAGGAGTTTACGGAGAAACTGGTGATTTTTATCTCAAACTAACATCGTTTACCATGACTGCAATGGTTTTGGGCTACGTTTTAGGAATAACGCTGATTCCAAAATATGTTTCCCAGGTTTTTGCTTTAAAAGCTTCAGGTTTTCTAGGGTTTATTTTGGTACTGCTAATAGTTTTGATTTCCCCTAAAATGATGGTTCAGTTACCGGGAATTCCGCAATTACCCGTAGTTATTATTTTAGTTGCCCTTTTAGGATTAGCCAATTCACTTTGCTGGCCGGCAATTTGGCCAATGGCACTTCAGGATTTGGGAGGTTTTACAAAAATAGGAGGCGCTATATTGATTATGGGAATTATTGGAGGCGCAGTATTTCCGCTATTATACGGTTTTGTTGCCGATGCCATTAATGTTTCAAATGCAGCTTCGGGTCTTCATGAAACAGCCAAAAGCGGGAATCAAATTGCATACCTGATTTTATTACCGGCTTACAGTATGATTTTGTTCTTTGCTTATAAGGGGCACAAATATAGAAGTTGGTAGACGTAAGGTGAACTTTTAACACATAGAGAAACAGTTTATTGTAGCATTAAACTAGTTTCTTTTTATAGCCTTTTTGTCAAAATAAAATCTATGTTTCTATGTGTTAAAAAATAAGTTCAACAGCTTAAAAAAAACATTTTATTTCAATCCAAAAGCGGATTACGTAAAGCACTCAAATTACAATTTGAAGGAGCTATTACTCGAATCATGTCTTTTTTGAAATAAAAACATTCCATCTAAAAAGAAAAAACAGTTTAAAAATATTCACAATGTTAAAAAGTACAATAGACAAAGCAACAGGATTTGAAAAGCGATTTGAAAACATCAATACCATTGTTTTCGAAAATTCAACTGATGCTTCAAAATCAGTAGCTCAGGAAATTGCAACATTAATTCAATCCAAACAAAAAGAAAATAAACCTTGTATTTTAGGTCTTGCAACAGGTTCTTCTCCAAAAGGACTATATGCAGAACTGGTGCGTCTTCATAAAGAAGAAGGATTGAGTTTTAAAAACGTAATTAGTTTCAATCTGGATGAATATTATCCAATGGAGCCTAACTCTATCAACAGTTATGTTCGTTTTATGAAAGAATTACTGTTTGATCATGTTGATATTTTACCTGAAAATTACCACGTTCCAGACGGACTTTTGACCAAAGAACAAATTGCAGGTTACTGCCACAATTATGAAGCTAAAATTGAAGCTTTGGGCGGTATCGATTTGCAGATTTTGGGTATTGGAGGTAACGGACATATTGGTTTTAACGAATCGGGTTCGCTTCAAAACTCTAAAACCCGTTTGGTTGCTTTAGATCATATTACGAGAGTTGCTGCAAGTAAAGATTTTTCTGGATTAAGCAATACACCAAGAACAGCAATCACGCTTGGAGTAAAAAAAATCATGGAAGTCAAACAAGTTATTTTGATGGCTTGGGGTGAAGGAAAAGCAAATATTGTAAAAAAATCAGTAGAAGATGAAGTAACAAATCGAGTTCCAGCTTCATTTTTGCAGGAACACGATAATGCAGTTTTTATTTTAGATAAAGAAGCTTCTTCAAAACTAACGAGAATCAACAGCCCGTGGCTGGTAGAAAAAGTAGTCTGGACAGATAAACTGACTAGAAAAGCGGTTTTAGGTTTGGCTTTAAAACTTAAAAAACCAATTTTAATGCTTACCGATGCCGATTATATCGAAAACGGAATGAGTGATTTACTGGCAGATTCTGGTCCGGCTTACGATATTAATATTAAGATTTTCAATAAATTACAAAATACCATTACAGGCTGGCCAGGCGGTAAACCAAATGCAGACGATGCTAATCGTCCGGAAAGAGCAGAGCCGGCAAGAAAACGCGTTTTGCTTTTCAGTCCGCATCCAGATGATGATATTATTAGTATGGGAGGAACTTTTATGCGTCTGCAGGAGCAGGGACATGAAGTACACGTTGCCTACCAAACGTCTGGAAATATCGCTGTCGCGGATGACGAAGCGCTGCGTTTTGCAAGTTTCGTAATTGATTACAACGAAAAATTCGGAATCAAAAGCCCTGAGGCTGATGCGATTTACGAAAAAGCGGTTACTTTTTTAAAGAATAAGAAGAACAGCGAAATCGACATTCCAGAAGTACGCTATATAAAAGGATTAATTAGAAAAGGAGAGGCGAGAGCAACCAGTCATTTTGTTGGTTTAACCGACGATCAGATTCATTTTATGGAACTTCCGTTTTACGAAACAGGAACAATCGAGAAAAAGCCAATTGGAAAAGAAGATATTCAATTGACGATGGATTTAATCGAAAAAATTAAACCGCACCAAATATATGCAGCCGGAGATTTAGCAGATCCGCACGGAACGCATAAAGTTTGTTTGGATGCAATTTTTGAAGCTGTAAAAGCTTTAAAACCAAAACCTTTTATGGACGATTGCTGGTTATGGTTATACCGCGGTGCTTGGCAGGAATGGGGAATTGACGAAGTCGAAATGGCGGTGCCAATGAGCCCGGATCAGGTTTTGGCAAAACGTCATGGAATCTTCAAACACCAATCTCAAAAAGACGGAGTTGTTTTTCAAGGAACTGATGCCAGAGAATTTTGGCAGAGAGCCGAAGACAGAAACAGAGAAACGGCCAATGTTTACAATGAGTTAGGTCTGGCAAGTTATGCTGCGATGGAGGCTTTTGTGAGATGGGTTTTTTAAAAGTTGCAAAGGTTCAAAGGTTCTGAGGGACTAAGATTTTGGATTGAGTTAAATAGTAGTTTTTAAACCATATAAGTTATGTAAGTAAATTTAAGTTTGAGAATTGATAAGAACTTAAAAAGCAAAGTGCATTTAAGAAAACCCTATTAATATGAACTTAAATTACTTATATGGTTTAAAATAATTCTTTAAATAAATCTGTGTTAATCTTTTATCCTGATAATTATCGGGAGTAGCAAAAAAAATAAAATAAGAATAAATAAAACATGGCATTAATAAAATCAATATCAGGAATAAGAGGCACTATTGGCGGTGTTGTAGATGAAAATCTGACTCCGGTAAATGCTGTAAAATTTGCAGCCGCATACGGAATATGGCTTAAACAGCAGAATAAAGCAAAAACACTAAACGTAATTTTAGGCAGAGATGCTAGAATTTCGGGAGAAATGATCAGCAATTTAGTTGCAAACACGCTTATTGGCTTAGGGATTAATGTAATAGATCTTGGTTTGTCTACAACACCAACGGTTGAAATTGCAGTAACATTAGATCATGCAGACGGCGGTATTATCATTACTGCAAGTCATAATCCGAAGCAATGGAATGCTTTAAAATTATTGAATCATAAAGGCGAATTTCTAAATGCTGTAAATGGTGAAAAAATCTTAAAAATTGCCGAAGAAGAGGATTTTCTATTTGCAGAAGTAGATGATTTAGGACAATATCAAAAGAAAGATGATTATATAGAAAGACATATTAGCGAGGTTTTAAAATTAGATTTAATTGATGTTGAAGCCATTAAAAATGCCAATTTTAAAGTAGTAGTTGATGCCGTAAATTCTACGGGAGGAATTGCAATTCCAAGTTTATTAAAGAAACTGGGAGTAGAATGTGTTGCATTATATTGTGACCCAAACGGACATTTTCCGCATAATCCCGAACCTTTAAAGGAGCATCTAACCGATATTTCAGAATTGGTTGTAAAAGAAAAGGCTGATTTTGGAATTGTAGTTGATCCAGATGTAGATCGCCTGGCGATTATCTGCGAAGACGGTTCTATGTTTGGCGAAGAATATACACTGGTTGCCTGTGCAGATTATGTATTAGGAAAAACGACTGGGAAATCAGCAGAAAAAACAATTAACACTGTTTCCAATTTATCATCATCAAGAGCATTACGAGACATTACTTTAAAACATGGCGGCCAGTATTACGCAAGTGCTGTGGGTGAAGTAAATGTTGTTGAATTAATGAAGGAAACAAATGCGATTATTGGCGGTGAAGGAAATGGAGGAATCATCTATCCGGAATCACATTACGGCAGAGATTCGCTGGTAGGCGTAGGTTTGTTTTTATCTCATTTGGCACACGCAAAAATATCGTGCAAAAACCTTCGCGAAAGCTATCCATCATACTATATGAGTAAGAGTAAAATTGAGTTAACACCAGAGATTAATGTTGATTTGATTTTGGATAAAATGGCCCAAAAATACAAGCACGAAAATCACAGCACAATTGACGGTGTAAAGATTGATTTTGAAACGGAATGGGTGCATCTTAGAAAATCAAATACAGAACCTATTATCAGGATTTATACCGAGAGTAATTCTCAGGAAAATGCAGATAAACTGGCAGTAAGATTTATTGAAGAAATCAAGCAGGCAGTATAAGATTATCTGCTTTAAAAACAACAGATTAACTGTGTTTTAGAATTGTTTTTTTAAAGGAGAATTTACGCAATTTTCATTGCAGATTTGATTTAAATGAATAGTAAAAATTTTAGCGCTATTCTTTGATATTTAATGAGTCATAATTAAATTTTTATTGAATATTCATTAGTGGTAATTCATAAAAAAGTAAGAATTTAATAATACTTTTAGTAGAAAATGTGTTCGAAAACACTTTTTTTATGTGCACGAACACATTTTTTCGATTTTAAGCTTGTTTATTAAAAAATATTATTTAGTTTAGCTGAAAAGAAGGTATAAAAGCATTCATTTTTGATTACAGTTTTCAAAGAAAAAAAAGAATGATCTTGTTGAAAATTAATAAAATACAATACCAAAAAGAGTGGATTCAAAATTCGATAATCCACAGAAGAATCCAGAAAAACGAAACCCGAAAAACAGAATAAAAAAAACAAAAAACAACTAACAAAAAAACATGACAATTATGATTAAAAATGGAACATAAAATTTGATTGATTTTACGCTTTTATGTTTGATGAATTGTAACTGATTTTATTAAACAAAAAAGCTTGCTTTTCACATTAACCAAAATAACCAAACCAAAATAATATGAAAAAAAGTAACAAGTTACTCCACGGTAGCTATCCCGAATTAAAACTTAATTTTAAAACGATAATTACCTTACTGTTTCTTTCGGTAACTGTTTTTGAAGCAGGTGCAGCAACAACTTCAGGAAATGAAAGTAAGGAAGTAGTTTTAAAAAACGATCCGGAAGCAGATATTACCATAAAAGGGGTTGTTCTTGACGAATTAGGCCAGCCAATGATTGGTGTAACCGTTCTGCCTAAAGGATCTGCAAGAGGAACAACTACAGATTTTGACGGAACATTTTCGATTACCGTTTCTTCAAATACACAAGCCTTAGTATTTTCTTACGTAGGCTACGACCCAATAGAAGTTGCAATAGATAATAAGGCCAATTATACAGTAAAAATGATGCCTGCATCAAAATCACTGAATGAAGTTGTCATTGTAGGATACGGAACTCAGAAAAAGAAAAACTTATTAGGCGCTATTTCTTCTATAAAAGGAGATAATCTTACGTTGTCTTCTGCGCCTTCGGTTCTTACGGCTTTAGAAGGTAAAGTTGCAGGTTTGCAGATTGTTCAGAATAGTGCACAGCCAGGAGGAGGATTTAACATCCAGATTCGTGGTGCAGGTTCTATAAATGCCAGCAACCAGCCTTTGATTGTTGTAGATGGATTTCCGATTACAGATCTTGGCCAGCCAGGAACAGGAAACCGCTACGATGGCGGTACGCAGGGAATTTTAAACTCTTTTAACCCAAATGATATCGAATCTATTGAGGTTCTTAAAGATGCCAGTTCTACAGCAATTTATGGAGCAAGAGCAGCAAATGGTGTTATTTTAATTACAACCAAAAAAGGAAAAGAAGGCGATGTAAGAGTAGATTATTCCGGATCGTATTCCTATCAGAAATACAATGACAATTATGATGTTTTGAATTTACAGGAATGGATGCAGCTGCGTAATGACGCTGCAAAAGAAAACTGGGAATTTATAAACAAAGTATATCCATATTCTCCAAAAACACTAGAAGAAGCAAATGCGGCACCGGTTAACGGGATTCCGTTCAAAAGATATTATTCTGATGATCAGATAAGAAACGCAGGAAAAGGAACAGACTGGTTAGGTTTGGTGACAAGAGACGGAATGGTAGAGCAGAACAACGTTTCGCTTCGAGGCGGTACTAAATCAACTAAATATTTCTTATCCGGAAATATGTTTAATCAGGAAGGTGTAATTAAAAACTCTGGTTTAAAAAGAAATACATTACACTTTAGCATCGACCAAAAGATAAACGATTATATTACTTTTGGAATGAATTTGACCAAAAGTAAAATCAAAAATCAAAACTCTCAATTAGGAGGAGATCAATTTGAAAATTCAGGAATTATCAGATCGGCAATTCAGCAGGGACCAAATATTCAGGCAATAGATGAATTTGGAAATTATCCTATAAATCCGGATAATGCCTTAGAACCAAATCCATATTCATTACTTACTATTTCTGATGAAGGTGTTGTAGAAAGAACACTGACCAATTTTTATGCTGAGATTAAACCAATTGAAGGCTTGACTGCAAGATTTCAGGCAGGTTTTGACGGCGGAAACAGCAGCAGAAGTACTTACTTGCCAAGAACTACGCTTTATGGAGCATTAGAAAATGGTAAAGCTTCTATCTCGACTCAAAAGAAAAACGACGATTTGTTTGACTTTACTTTAAATTACACCAGAAAATTATTAGAAGATAATACCTTCAGTTTAATGGTTGGTTATTCACAGCAAAAATACAGATCTGAAGGAAATTCAGTAGGAAACAGTGACTTTATTACCGATTCTTTTTTATGGAATAACATAAACGCAGGAGGAGGAACAAAAGTGGTGGGATCTTCTAAATCTCAAAATAATTTTATCTCTTATTTTACCAGATTTAATTATTCATATAAAGACAAATATATTTTAACCTCAACAATTCGTCGTGACGGAGCCAGTGTATTTGCTCAAAACAATAAATACGGTTTGTTTCCTTCTGTAGCAGTTGGATGGGATGTTTCTCAGGAATCTTTCATGAAATCATTAACAGGTTATGTATCACAGCTTAAACTAAGATTTGGTTACGGACAAACAGGTAATGCAGAAATTGGAGGAAATGCTTTTGGAGCTTATTATGCACAGCCAGCGTATTTAAATCCTGATGAATCTCCGGTAATTGGAGTATTCCCGTCAAGATTAGAAAACCCTGATTTGAAATGGGAAACAACTACAGAAAAAAATATAGGTCTTGATTTTGAATTATTTAATAGAAAAGTTTCTGGATCTGTAGAGGTTTATGACAGAGTGGTTTCTAATTTATTGACATTAAAACCAATTAATAGTTATAACGAAATCAATATGGTTTGGGCCAATATTGGTAAAACACAAAGTAAAGGTGTAGAGGTTACAGTAAGTACTGTAAATATTGACCGTCCAGATTTTAAATGGAGAAGTACATTTACCTATTCTCAATTTAAAACCAACTGGAAAGAAAGAGCTCCAGACTGGAAACCTTCTGTTTACGAAAGTTATAACGATCCTGTTCGTGCGCAATATTATCAAATTTCTGATGGTGTAATGCAGATTGGAGAAGTAGTTCCGGCACAGCCAGATTTATATCCGGGGCAAATTAAAATTAAAGATGTTAACGGTTTTGTGAGAGACAATGCAGGAAATCCTGTAACAGATGCAAATGGTGTGTTTTTAAGAACGGGTGCTGCTGACGGAAAAATTGACGAAGCCGATACGGTTTTACTAGGTTCTTCTGATCCTGATTTTGTTGCTGGTTTATCGAATACGATTACGTACAAAAACTTTCAATTGAATTTTCAGTTTAACGGAATGTTTGGTAGAAAAATTATCGATCAGACTGATTTTGCTTATGGTGTAACTGCGGTAGGAGTTGCCCAAAACGGAAGAAATGCTTTAAGAAGCATCTATGACAGATGGACGCCAGATAATCCGACGAATACACGTCCGGGATCAAATTTTGGATATTCACAATATTCTTCTGGAGATTTCTTTTTGCAAAATGCTTCATTTGTTCGTTTGCAAAGTGTATCGCTTAGCTATAATTTACCAAAAAAATGGTTTGGCAAATACATGCAGGGTGCAGCTATTAGACTGGATGGACAGAATCTATTTACGATTACCAAATACAATGGTATAGATCCTGAAACAGATGCTGTTGCAGCTGCTTATCCAAATGTAAAAACATACACAGTAGGAATTGATCTTAAATTTTAATTAAAAAGACATGAAAAATTTAAAAAATTATACAATAGTACTGCTATTGCTGGTATTCTCAGGATGTAATGATGATTTAGAGTCTATTAATTACGATGAGATCAACCCAAGTATATTTCCTAGTTCAGAAGCAGATGTACAGGCTATAGTGGCATCAGCATATTATCCATTAAGAGGTTCATACGGAAACGGAATTCACTCGACTTCAGAAAACGGATTAATGTTTATTCTGGATGCCACAACAGAAATTCTTCAGGGACCTTACGGTGTGCAGCAAGAAGCATCGTTACATAGTTACAAAGCCACATCTACTGCTTTTACACGTTTTTATGATGTTTTTTACAACAAGATAAGCGGGATGACTTTGAGTATCGACAGAATAGAAAAGTCTAAAGTAAACGATCTGGTAAAGAAACAAGCGATTGCAGAAATCAGATGCGCAAGAGGATTATTAACATACGAACTTTTTGACTTGTACGGACCGCTTGTTATTGCGCCGCTGGAAGTACTCCAGAATCCTTTGAAGGAACAGCCTTTGGCTAGACTTTCTAATGCTGAAATGGTAAGTTTTATAGAAAACGATCTTAAGCTTGCTGCAGCAGATTTGCCAGCTCCTAAAGATGCCGTTTACGGAAGATTCAGCCAGGGATTAGCCAGAATGATTTTGATTAGATTGTACCTGCATGAAAAAAGATGGGCAGATGTAGAAGAGCAGTCTTCAGCAATTATAGGAATGAATTATTACGGACTTGAAAGTGATTATGTTGGTTTATGGGATGTAAAAGCACCTGTAGACAGTAAAGAAGTTATTTGGGCAGTTCCGGCAGATTATGCAGGAACGAGTGAAAACCAATGGCAGTTAATGTGTCTTCCAGCTAACTTTCCTGGAAGAGGAGGTTACGGTACCATACAAAGTTCATGGAAATTTTATGATTCCTTTGAAGCAACAGACATTCGTAAAGAAGCACTTATTGCAGAATACACCGGTACAGATGGTGTAACTTACAACAGACAAAATCCTGCAAACTACATGCAGCTAGGGCCTATACCGCTAAAAATAGATGCAGATGCGGCAAGAACTACAGCATTGACAACAGTTGATATAATTGAATATCGCTATCCGGATGTATTACTATCAAAAGCAGAAGCGATTGCCAACAGACTTGGTGCGCCAACGCAGGAAGCTATTGATCTAGTAAACATTGTGAGAAGAAGAGCTAAAATCAGTGAGATTTTATTGGCGAACTATACAACACTTGCCAGTTTTAATGATATGATTCTTTTAGAAAGATCACACGAATATTGGTGTGAAAACGGGCAGTATCGTTCTGACTTAATCAGACACGGAAAATATACACAACATGCCATTGATCTAAATGGAGCTGCAAGCCAAAGTGCTCCGTACAAAGCGTTGTTTCCTTTTTCTCTGGAAAGAATTAGTGAAGGTAAAGGAAAGTTTTTACAAAACCCTGGTTACAATTAATATTCAATAAGGAACAAAAACACTTTATGAATATAGAATTGTCCCCTAATTTAATCCTTAAAAAAATGAAACATTTATTAATATTATTTAGCATTTTTACAACCCTTACATTGAGTTGTCAAAGCGACGGCGGTGATAAAAATGAAGAAACTGCAGGTACGAACAAAGTCACGTATCAGGCTTCTAACGAAGTGTTTTCGAATCCTGAACGTGGTTTTATGCACAGCTGGCAGGTTAATTCTGAAGGTGCAGCCATGACAACGGCTTCTTTAACAAACCTAAAGAAAGAAAATGTAAGCATTATTCTGCGTTTGTATTATCTCGAAAAATTTAAAACAACGCCTTTAAGCCAGACACAGCTGGATCTTATTACCACCGATTTTACCAGACTTAGAGAAGCGGGTTTAAAATGTGTTTTGCGTTTTGCATATACAGACGCACAAGACGGAAGTGATGCTTCTGCTGCTATAATTTCCGGACATTTAGATCAGTTAAAACCAATTGTTGCAGCAAACAAAGATGTGATTGCATTTGTTCAGGCCGGATTTATCGGAGCTTGGGGAGAATGGTATTATACCACAAACAATCTTACTACGCCAGCCAATAAAACGCTGATATTAAACAAACTTTTGGAAGTTTTTCCGAAAGAAATTAAAATTCAGGTAAGAACGCCAAAAATCAAACAGGACTTTTTTAATACTACAACTGCAATGAATGCAAGTGTGGGTTATGGTACAGAAAATACAGCGAGAGTAGGATTTCATAATGACTGTTTTATGGCAAGTGTAGACGATTATGGTACCTACATAAACGTAACTGCCGATAAAACCTATATAAGCAATGAAGCCCTTTTTGTCCCAACAGGAGGAGAAACATGCCCGCCGACAGACGTTCCTGTAGCCAGCTGCAGTATTGCAGAAAAGGAAATGTCACTTTTAAAATGGACGTACTTAAATCTTGATTATTACGGACCTGTATTACAAGAATGGAGAAACAATAATTGTTTTGCAGATTTTGAAAGAAAACTGGGTTACAGACTTTCGTTAGTAACTTCAGACCTCAAAACAACAATTGCATTAAACGACGCTTTAGCATTAAATGCAGTAATCAAAAACGGCGGATTTGCTCCGGTTTACAATCCAAAAAATGCCTTTTTAATATTTAGATCAACGGCAAACGGAACAGTTTACAAGAAAAAATTAGCTTTTGATGTAAGATTGGTTACACCAAATTTAAACTATGAATTGAAAGAATCTGTAAGCACTTCAGAAATTCCTGCAGGCACTTACGAATTGCTTTTAAAGATCGAAGACAGTTCTTCAAAATTGAGTGAAAGAGCTGATTATGCTATTCGTCTTGCTAATACAGGAGTATGGGAAGCGGCTACAGGATTTAACAAATTATCACAAACGGTTACCATTAAATAGTTACTAAAATATTTAAACCAAAAACCATGAAAAAAATAATATTCAAATGGGTAACAGCACTTTTGGCAGTATTCCTGCTGGTATCGTGCTCCAGCGACAATGCGTCTTCTGATTCGGCAGATAAACCCACAGCAGATTTTTCTTTTACCAATGACGGAAGCACTTTTACCTTTACCAATCTTTCTACAAACGGAAGTAAATACAGATGGGATTTCGGAGATCTATATTATACCTCAGACAAAAAAGATCCTGTGTATACATACGCAATTGGAGGAGAAATTACAGTCTCGCTCACAGTTACAAACGAGGCTGGAGAAGAAGCTTATATCGCCAAAACTATTACCGCTCCAAAAATCATTATTATTGATATTAAAGTAGATGGCAAGTTTAAAGATTGGGATGATGTTGCCATAACAGATCAAAATACTTCTGGAAATGGATCCATCCAGAAAATTAAAATTTGGGCAAAAGGAGCCAACGTAAATGTATATTTAGAGGGAAACAAAAAAATGCAGATGGAATTGGTAGATATGTTTATCAATACAGACGGAAATACAAAAACAGGTTTCTTGCATGGCAGCTGGCCAGGAGGTTCTGGAGCAGAATTTTTATTTGAAGGTCCAATGGTTACCAACGGATGGGGCGCTTTTTATAATCATATAGATCCAAACGGAGGCTGGGGCTGGGCTGCTATTGCAGGATCTGGTGCTAATTTAACCTCTTCTGGAATTGTAAGTCTTTCTGATACAACAAACGCAATTGAGTTTAGTATTCCAAAATCACAGTTAGGAACATTAGGAAGTTCGATAGGTATTGCCATTACAGAAATGACTTCTGGATGGGCAGCCGTAGCTAATTTCCCGGAAGCGGATAAATTTTCTACACTGCAGCTTTAGTTTGCCGTCGACAGTTATAAAGCAATGTCATTAAATAAGACCTTTAAACTATTGCAATTGTTTTGTGAAAATTTATATATCTATAATTTGTTTCTGGTTTAATGACATTTTAACTGTCGCGAAAAAAAGGTAAAAACAATCCCCGATATTTTATAAAAACGAGTCGGGGATTATTTTTCAAAATTTAAAAATACAGAGAAGAAGCAATTTAACTTGATCATAAAAACAATACTGAGAATGGAAAAAAACATAGAAAACAGCCGATTGATGTCAGTAGATGTACTGCGGGGATTCGACTTATTAATGATCATTTTTGCAGACCGTTTTTTCTATAACTTAAATACAGCTGCCAAAACGAACTTTACTAGTAATCTTGCTGCGCAGTTTGAACATCCTGAATGGTTAGGTTCGCATTTCTATGATATTATAATGCCTTTATTTCTGTTTGTAGTTGGAGTTGTTATTCCTTTCTCACTTGGAAAAAGAACAATAGAATCAAAATCTAAAACACAATTATATTACCATATTATAAGACGGTTTGTAATTCTTTTTATTTTAGGATGGATTGTACAGGGCAACTTATTATTTCTGGATATTACAAAATTTCAGGTCTTTAGTAATACACTTCAGGCCATTGCCGTAGGGTATTTGTTTTCAAGTCTGGCCTACATTCATTTATCAAAAAAAGGAAGATACATTATGTTTGTTTTCTGCCTTGTTGTATATGCCGTATTGCTTTCCCTGCCCAATGTTTTTGGTATTGACTTTGAATTACTGCCCAATAAAAACCTCCCAATCTATATCGATCAGCATGTTTTTGGACGCTTTTACGACCAGACACAATATTCATGGCTCTTAACAGGATTTGGGTTTATTGCCACCACCATGTCCGGATTGTTTGCAGGAGAATTGCTTTTGTCAAAATTACCAAGACAAAAAATTGCCAATTATTTAGTTTTGATTGGTTTAACAGCAATAATTGTATCGTTAATAATTGGAGTTTGGCATCCCATTATCAAAAAAATATGGACAAGTTCCTTCGTACTATTTTCGTCTGGAATAAGCTTTATTTTACTAGCTTTATTTTATTGGATTGTAGACGTAAAAAGATATCAGAAATGGGCATATCCCTTTAGAATAATTGGACTCAACGCAATCGCAGCGTATGTAGGGTCGCATGTGTTGAATTTCAGCTTAATTGCAAAGCAGGTTTTTTATGGTTTCGAACAATTTACCGGAGCGTATTACGATGCGTTTTGCGATGTGGCAGGTTTCGGAATCCTATATCTGATTCTTTGGTATATGCATAAAAACAAAACGTATATCAAAGTGTAATTTCAAAAAAAATAATTATATCACTAAATAAAAAGAAATGAAAAGTTCCAGTTTAAAATTTTTACTAATAGCGGTTCTGCTATTGCGAGTTTGCGGTATAACAGCACAAATAATAAAAACCGAAACTCCAAAAAGAGCAAAAGGGCAGACAGATGTTTTACGTCTGGCAACACCCGCAATTCCGGTTGTCCATGTAGCCATTATTGGTTTAGGAATGCGTGGTACAGGTGCAGTAGCTCGTATAACACATGTGCCAGGAGTTGAAATTGTTGCAATTTGTGATATGCTCGAGGAAAGAACAAAAGCTGCAAATGATACTTTGGTAAAAAACGGAAAACCAAAAGCAGAAGCCTTTTTTGGAGCAGATGCCTGGAAAAAAGTAACAGCGCTTAAAAACGTAGATCTTGTTTACATTGTAACCGACTGGAAACATCATGCGAGCATTGCAGTACAAGCTATGAAAGACGGAAAACACGTGGCTGTTGAAGTGCCAGGAGCATTAACCATGAAAGAAATCTGGGATATCATTGATACTTCTGAAAAAACACGCAAGCACTGCATGATGCTGGAAAATTGTGTGTATGATTTCTTCGAATTAACAACTTTAAATATGGCACAGCAAGGTGTTTTTGGAGAAATCCTGCATGCTGAAGGATCGTATATTCATGGATTACAGCCGTATTGGAACGAATACTGGAACAACTGGCGCATGGAGTACAACAAAACACACAGAGGAGATATTTACCCAACACACGGAATGGGGCCAGCCTGTCTGGCGCTAAATATACATAGAGGAGATAAAATGAATTTTCTGGTTTCTATGGATACAAAAGCAGTTGGAAATCCGGCTTTTATTAAAGCAAAAACCGGAGAAGATGTAAAAGATTTTAGAAACGGAGATCACACCATGACAATGATACGTACAGAAATGGGTAAAACCATTCAGATTCAGCATGATGTAACAAGTCCGAGACCTTACAGCAGAATGTATCAGTTATCTGGAACAAAAGGTTTTGCCAATAAATATCCAAACGAAGGCTATGCAGTCGATTCTAAAGAAGTTGGAACAGAAATTTCTAAAAATTACCAAAACCTAAACGCAGAAGAATATGTTTCTGAAGATGTGAAAAAAGCATTGATGGAAAAATATAAAAACCCAATAGTAAAAGATATCGAAGAAATGGCCAAAAAAGTAGGTGGACATGGCGGTATGGATTTTATTATGGATTATCGTTTGTTTCACTGTCTGCAGCAAGGGCTTCCATTAGATATGGATGTTTACGATTTGGCCGAATGGTCTTGTTTGAGTCCATTAACAGAAATTTCATTAGATCATAATTCAGCTCCGGTAGAAATTCCTGACTTTACCCGTGGCGGCTGGAAAAAACTAAATACTGTAGAGTTTTCAAAATAATAAAAATTGAAATTTTAATAATGTGTTTTAATAAGTATTAGTTATGTTAAAGAGGTAATCATTTAGGTTGCCTCTTTTACTTTTTGGGTTATCTATATTGTTGATAGTTTTGCAAAGCTTTTTCTTCGAATTGCATATTTTCTGTAGCTGCGCAATATCAAATTTTTTATCTGCTATAATTATCGCTTTAATCTTATGCAATATTGTAGAGGTTATGTATTTGTTGAGAATTGTTTACTATTTTGTGTGAAAATATATTACACAACCGATTGTGTATGATGAAATGTTTTTTATATTTGTAATAAACACACTTATTGTTTTATTAAAGGGAAAGACTTTTTCACATTAATATGCATGAATAATTAGTTAGGAAAAAACAATTAACAACCAAACAATAACAATGAAAAAACCACACTTATATTTTTTGATTACAATACTATTTCTTTTTTCCTTTAATGAGATAACATCTCAAAATCCTACTGCAAAAAAACAAACTCAAAAATCTCCTGTATTTTCGAATGTAGTGTATCAGGGAGATGATCAAATTTATAAAAGAAATCCCTTAAAAGCAGATGAATTTTATTCTCCTGTTTTGCAGGGATGTTATCCAGATCCGGCAATTACCAGAAAAGGAGAAGATTATTATATGGTATGTTCATCATTTGCAATGTTTCCCGGAGTTCCAATTTTTCATTCCAAGGATTTGGTAAATTGGACAGACTTGGGAGGCGTCCTAAATAATGTTTCCGAATTTAACCCTCATGACACCGGAATTAGCCAGGGTGTATATGCGCCGGGAATTACCTATAATCCGCATAACGATACTTTCTACATGATCGTAACCGCATTTACAGGTAATATGGGAAATATTATAGTAAAAACAAAAGACCCGATGAAAGGATGGGGAAGTCCTATTAAATTAGATTTTAACGGAATTGATCCGTGTATTTTCTTTGATGACAACGGGAAGGGCTATATTGTGCACAATGATGCTCCCAATAAAGGAAAAGAATTATATACTGGGCATCGCGTAATTAAAGTTTGGGAATACGATATTCAAAAAGATCAGGTAATTCCGGGAACGGATAAAATTATAGTGGACGGAGGTGTCGATCTTTCTAAAAAACCAATATGGATAGAAGCTCCTCATTTGTATAAAAAAGACGGACATTATTATTTAATGTGTGCAGAAGGGGGTACAGGAGACAATCACAGCGAAGTTATTTTTATTAGTGACAGTCCAAAAGGGCCATTTAAGCCATCCTCAAACAATCCAATCTTAACCCAAAGATATTTTCCAAAAGACAGAACCGATAAAGTAGATTGGGCAGGACATGCCGATTTAGTAAAAGGGCCGGACGATAAATATTATGGAGTGTTTTTAGGGATACGTCCGAACGAAAAAGACAGGGTAAATACAGGACGTGAAACATTTATGCTGCCAGTAGACTGGTCAGGAACTTTTCCTGTTTTCGAAAATGGTTTAATTCCTATGGAACCAAAATTAAAAATGCCAAAAGGGGTGGAAAATAAAACAGGAAACGAAGGTTTTTTTCCAAACGGTAACTTTACGTTTACCGAAAATTTTACCTCAGATAAGTTAGATTACAGATGGATTGGACTAAGAGGACCGCGTGAGAATTTTATTTCGGTTACAAAAAAAGGCTTGCAAATCAATCCATTTCAGGTAAATATAAAAGAATTAAAACCTACCTCTACACTTTTCTACAGACAGCAGCATAACGCATTTTCATTTTCGACAACATTAGATTACAAACCAGAATCAGAAAAAGATCTGGCTGGAATAGTCTGTTTACAAAACGAGCGATTTAATTATGTTTTTGGAATAACAAAAAATGGAAAAGATACTTATATACTGCTTGAAAGAACAGAAAACGGAAAGTCGGAAATCATTGCAAGTTCAAAAATTGAAATTAAGAAACCATTGCGTCTGCAGGTAAAAGCGACGGGAGACAATTACCAGTTTAGTTATGCACTTAATGGTGTAGATTTTGAAAATCTAGGCAGTGAAGTTTCAGGAGATATTCTCTCAACAAATGTTGCTGGAGGATTTACCGGAGCTTTAGTAGGTTTATATGCTACAGCAGCTAATGATACCCAGCCTAAATAAAACCTTCAAGTCTGAGTTCCTTCGTTAAGATTTGTTGCTTAGTTCTATAAACTCAAAAAAGCTTCTATATTCAAAATTCCCAGCTTGAGAGTATCAATCATGAATTCAACCAGTCACGAATTTTTCAGGATTTAATCTTTTTACAACTTAACGTCATTTCTTTCAGCCATATCTATAGTTTTTGGATGCAGAGTCATTAGTTGTAAAACGATGGCAGTAACCACTAAAAATAAGAGTAGTAAAAAAACATGTCTCATTCCTCCATTATCAGCAGCTTTTCCTAAAAACTCGGTGATAACAGCTCCGGCCGAAATACCTACAAAATTCATAATTCCATATCCGGTAGCCCTGTAGCGAGGCGAAACAAACTGGCTAAGAATCGGCATATTGTTCGTGTCGTATATTCCAAATCCAAGTCCAAAAAGGATAGCGCCAAAAATAATAGCCTCTATATTACAGCAGTAGCCAAATAAAAACAATGCCGGTATGGTAAGAAATAATCCAATAGCACTGGTGTAAATTCGTCCTTTAAGATGTTGCATCACCCATCTGTCTGAAATGGCACCGCCAATTAAAACACCAAAAAAAGAAGACATCGAAATGGTTACCGTTGCCATTGGTCCCGCGAGAGACATGTCTAAATTTAAAGTTTCGGTAAATAAGGTGGGTAACCAGTTTTTGGCAGCCCAGCCCGGTAAACTTGGTGCAGCGAAATAAAAGAGTAAAACCCAAAAGGAGATATTGCCGAATAATATTCCCAATCCTTTGAACATTTCCCTGAATTCATAGCGGACAGATGACTTTTTTGAAGGATCAAAAAAGTAGGCTTTCTTTTCCTGTAAAAAAAATAGGAGCACTAAACTATAAACTACACCGAGTAAACCTACAGAGTGAAAGCTGAAATGCCAGGAAAAATGCTTAGAAATAGTGGCTCCAAAACCACCAAGTGCTTGTCCTAAATAAATTCCGGTAGTATGAATCGCAATTGCAAAGGAGCGTGTTTTTTCCTGATGGTAATCTGTAATTAAGGATAATGCTGCCGGAATATAAAAAGCTTCGCTAAAACCCATAATCCCACGCAAAATATAAATCTGATTGAAAGTTGTGGCATAACCCATCGTCATAGTCACTCCTGACCAAATAAAAAGACTTCCTATAATTATTCTTTTTCGGTTAAAACGATCTGCTATAATTCCGGAAACAGGGCTCATAAGCGCATATATCCAAAGGAAAATAGCCATCAAAAGACCGAAATTTTCAGCTTTAGCCAATTCAGGAATGTCATCCATCATAGCTGATTTCATAGTGGACAGCATTTGTCGGTCTAAATAATTTAATAAAGCAACAAACCATAGCAAGCCAACAACAATCCATGGGTAGGATTTTTTTTCATTCAATTTTGCAATCATTCTCTTTTTTCAAAATAAAGGCCGAATATACGAATTGAAACGAAACAGGAAAGAATTGTTTTTCAATATTACTTGTTTGTAAAGTGTACCTTCATAAATTAGTTAAGAAGTATTAACATTTTTGTTATACAATCCAAAAAGTAGATGTTGTCAGAATAAATATTCATATGCAGGCTTTCAGATAAATGATGTGTATATTTACAATTGCGAACAATAACATTGCTGTCTATGAAAAAAATAGGATTTTTATCTTTTGGGCATTGGGCCGATCATCCTTCCTATAAGGCTCGTACAGCATCCGATACACTGCTTCAGTCCATTGATCTGGCTGTTGCTGCGGAAGCAATTGGAATTGATGGTGCTTATTTCAGGGTGCATCACTTTGCTAAACAGCTGGCATCACCTTTTCCTTTACTTTCAGCCATTGGTGCTAAGACGAGTCAGATAGAAATTGGAACAGGGGTAATCGATATGCGTTATGAGAACCCTTTGTATATGGTAGAAGATGCCGGAGCAGCCGACTTAATTTCGGAAGGCCGTTTACAATTAGGAATCAGCAGGGGATCGCCGGAACAGGTCATTGACGGCTGGCGCTCTTTTGGTTATGAACCAATGGATGGTGAAACGGATGCCGAAATGGGACGCAGAAAAGTGTTGGAATTTTTACAGCGGCTTAACGGAGAGGGATTTGCCGAGCCGAACCCGAACCCTATGTTTCCAAATCCACCGGGACTATTACGTTTGGAACCTTATTCTGAAGGGCTTAGGGAACGCATCTGGTGGGGAGCGGCATCAAATGCAACCGCTGTTTGGGCAGCTGAAAACGGCATGCACCTGCAGAGTTCCACGTTGAAATATGACGAAAACGGCAAACCTTTCCATATCCAGCAGGCAGAACAAATCAGGTTATACAAAGAAGCCTGGAAAAATGCGGGGCATCAACGGGAACCGCGTGTCTCAGTCAGCCGTTCTATTTTTGCACTGGTCAACGATCAGGACAGATATTATTTTGGTAATCAAGGCAGGGGCACAGATAGTTTTGGTAATATCGAAGCTGATAAACGCGCTATCTTTGGAAAAAGTTATGCTGCGGAACCCGATAAGCTGATTGCAGAACTGGCTCAGGATGAAGCTATTCAGGAAGCCGATACGCTGCTGCTGACTATACCCAACACGCTGGGTGTTGATTACAATGTTCATGTACTGTCGGCTATTTTAGAACACGTAGCCCCGGAACTGGGCTGGCGTTAAATTTTTCAGACAAAATACACAGAAGCCCTCTATTTTAATAAGAGGGCTTTTTATGCAAGAATATTTTTTTCTTGACTAAATTTTATGAATTCCCAGATTTTTCATTATTAACAAATTCCGACGGATACATCGAAAAACTCTTATGAAAATTCTGCTGAACTGTTTCAATTACTTTTTCTGATTTTTATCATTCAGAAAACGAAAAATCATTAGAAACTCAGTAACTATTAATACAGAAAAAACATTCTCATTAGTAATCATTTAATAATAAAACAAATGAAAAAATTGATCATTATAACATTGATTTTATGTTTTGTACAAACGATATACCCACAGAAAGGTTTTAAGCCACTTTTTGACGGCAAGACCACAAAAGGCTGGCATTCTTATGGCAAAAATACTGCCGGCGCTGGATGGAAAGTGGAAGATGGAACACTTCATTTTGATCCTGAAGCTGCCAAAAATGGACAAGGCGGCGATTTAGTAACTGATGCAGCATTTGAAAATTTTCATTTAAAATTAGAATGGAAAATTGCTCCAAATGCCAATAGTGGTATTATTTTTTATGTTAATGAAGCCCCTGCAAAATACCCAAATACATACAGTACAGGTTTAGAAATGCAGGTTTTAGATAATGACGGCCATCCCGACGGAAAAATAACCAAACACCGAGCAGGAGATTTATACGATTTAATTCAAAGCAAATCAGAGCCTGTTAAAAAAGTTGGAGAATGGAATAAAGCTGAAATTATCAGTAAAAATGGAAACTTAACCCTTATTTTGAACGGAGTAGTGGTAGTGAAAACGGTACTTTGGGATGATAATTTCAAAAAATTGATTGAAGGAAGTAAATTTGCAGGCTGGTCAGGATTCGGAACCTTTAAAAAAGGAAAAATAGCATTACAGGATCATGGTGATAAAGTTTGGTATCGAAATATTATGATCAAAGAATAATGACTTTTAATTGAAGTTACGGATTTATTTTTAAGAGAAAACACATCGGCTCCGAAACACATTTTACATGGTGATGGCTTTATTATCAGGGCTGTTTTTACTATTATGAATTAAGATGCTTATCTCAATCTAAATCATCCAATTAAAATAGCAGTGCAACGACTTATTTTAAGTGATTTTTTTATTTCCAAATTTTTAATAATAAAATGAAATAAATAAAACTCATACAGAAAATCAATACGCACATTTCAAATGCATTTTCCGGAAATGTCGGTGATTGAAGAATATAGGCATAGCAGCCAATTATAAGTAAAAAAGGACTGCCAAAAGTTAGGATCAATTTTGAAATTCTTGAGGGTTTTACAATTACTTCTTTTTCACCAAAAGAAAGTTCTTGCTTTTTAACAAATTCTAATGGAACATCTATATGCTCAAATAAAGCATTTAATGTATATTTTCGTGGCATAACGATTGCATTTTCTATTCGCTGAACGGCACGAATAGTTATACCCGAAAGTTCTGCGAGTTCTTTTTGTGTCAATTTTCTTTTTAACCTTTCACGCTTTATAATCTCAGCAATATCCTGCTTATTATAAGCAGCAACATCTATAAATTCTTTAACGGCATTTGACGACATTTGAGATGACATTTTAATTATAACTAATAGAGCGAGGCTAAAATTAATAGTTTTGAAGAAAAAAACTATAATTATGAAAGCAACATTATCAATAAAACTAAAACAGCTCCTAATTTTTGCATGCTTAATTGCTTTGTCACTTTTTCTAAGTGGCTTGGTGGAAAACCGATTATTTTCATTTTTACCTTTAGGATGTATATTAGTTATTCTTTCGAATTGGATTATGTTTAAACAGGAAGGTTTATCTCTCAATTATCTTGGAATAGATAAAAGTCATAAGCCAATCAATAAAATTCTGATTGGGTTTCTTTTAGGACTTTGTTTTGTTTTCTTGAACCTCTGCATCCAGATTGTTGTTAAAGGCGGAAACTTTCAAATAAACCATTCTCCGGATATAAAAGCTTTATTAATTGCACTGATTGTTGTGTTTCCTACTGTGATTGTACAACAGTTTTACATTCTGGGCTATGGTTTTTATAAAGCTAAACAAATAGGAGGGAATACCTTTGCAGTTTTTGTGACATCAATTGTTTTTATAAGTATGCATGATATTTCGGGTAATATGTGGAACCTCCCTTTTCAGTTATCAAATTATTTTTTTGCAATACTCATGTTTTCCACTGCACTTAATCGATCTGGAAGTATATTACTGCCTATAGGCCTGCATTGGGGAAACAATTTTGCAAATTCCTATTTGATTACACAAAATGAAATGAAAACTTCATATATTTTTTTAGCACATCAAAATGATTTCATCAAAGACTATTATCAGTATTTTGGTCTTTTGATATTGGGTATTGCAGTACCATTGATATTTATTACAGCTGTTAGAATCCTTTTTAAGGATAAGAGCGAATATATGATGTATTAGTGTAAACGAGAATATTACATTGCTTTTAGTTTTTATAAAGTTTTTACACTAAAATCGTATCATGAGGTAACCCATTAGAGATGAAGATTTAATTAATGATGAAGTGTTAAATAATTTTCTAAATGAGATGCAGCTATTACCCTTAGAAGAGCAATAGCTGGTTATGGTTATAAAGAGTAGGCTTGTAATGTTTTTTTTGCCCATTTTCCCCAGCCCTTCAAAGCATCCAAAAGTATTTTGTTTAATCCTTTATTGTCAGTTGGTTTACCTTTAATTGGTGGAGCTAAATCTTTGTCAGAAACTGGAATTTCTGTAACTTTTGTAGCAAACCATGTCATATTTTCATGTGGCAGGGCCAATCCCAAAATTGTTCCGGGTAATCCTGTAAAAGATTCAGGGCCGCCAGCAAATGGAATTTGAATAGTGTAATAAGCAACAACATAAACAGAATCAAGCACTATAGCATTTGCTCTGCGGCATTCATAACCCGCGATTTCTCTGGTTTCATCGGTAATTTTCCAGTCAATTTTGCGTAAACTATCTTTAACTAAATATAAATCATCGTAAACGTTTTTTTGGGTAATGCTGGTTTGGGTATCTAGATCTGTAGCGATAACATTTTTTAAATTAGCCATTGCATCATCTCCAATCCAACTGTTGTTGCTTGCTGATTCTTTGGTTTCGTCCCATTTGTATAAACTCTTGTTTTTTGAAAAACTGAGAATGCTTTTTGTAGTTTTAAATTGTGGATTGGTTTTTTTATAACTTTCAAAAGCGGCTTGATAATAACTATCAGTTTCTCCTTTTATTTTTTTTGTAATCAAAGCATACATATTCGATTTTTTCTCAAATTCGATTACGCCATTTTGTACAAAGTGGTCATTTTGTGCAAAAGTATTGCAGCATGTCAATACAATTATTAAAATTAAGATGCGATTTATTATTGTTTTCATGGTTTTAGTTTTGTTTAATTTCTCCTCCGCCCATTTTGCTGAAGTCCCAGCTTACAGAGAACATAAAGTATCTTTGGATAGTGGTATAAGTACTTTGGTTGATATTTCCATTGAATGCAGAACGATTAAATCCTACATTTTGGTTCAAAAGATCTCTTCCCGTTATAGAAACTCTTAAATTATCTGATTTAAAGAATTTTTTGGTGATAGATGCATTCCAAATAAAACGCTCAAAAGTTTCCTGAATCACTTGCGTTTTTCCATTATATTGATAATTACCATCTGTGCTAATTTCTAGTTTGAAAGGTAATTCTACACTGGTCCAGAAATTTCCATTAAAACCCCAGCCATTGCTGTCACTATTTTTGTTGATGCTTGCATCAGCAACGTTGTAAGTAGGTCCGAAGCTGGTATTAAAATTATATTTTTTTTCTTTATACTTTGATAAGTTTAAATTAAAGGAATAACTTGAATTTTTAGTTTGATTCAGTTGTGTATTGATGTAATTATAGTTAACATTTTTGTTGGCACTTAAACCAATTCCTGCTGACATGTCTATGGCTTTGATTGTTCTGCCAAAATTACCGTTCAAATAATAACTTGTTGTAGCTTTGTTTTTTAGGTTTACAAATTGAGAAATACTTTCTCCTCTATCATTTGTAATCACATTACTTACTATTGGATCTAACGTAAAATTGTACGATCCATTAACCGAAAAATATTGATTGCTAAGTACTTTATACGAATAATAACTTCCTCTAAAATTATTTCTAAAAGAAGGATCTAAATTCGGATTACCCAAAATCGTATTTAACTGGTTTTGATTATTTCGTATCGGCTGTATTTGTTCTAATGTCGGCTGATCGGTGTTTCCGTTATACGAAAAACGCAGTGATTCTCTTTGTTTAAAATTATATTGATAGTTGATCTGAGGCATGTAGTTAACAAATTTTTGCTTAAAAGAACTCTCTTTATAAACATCATATTGTTTAAAGTTTACACCGCTAAATTTAGAACCAAAAGATAAAACAGTTTTATTTTTTTTGTAATTAAAAATCGCTCCAAGTTGGTTTATCGTTTGGTCTAATTCATAATTATTACTAAAGATAGAATCCAAAACAGTATAATCGCCAGTTGAAGATTGATTAAAAGATTTACGATCAGCTTTTCCGTTACTAATGTTGAATCCATAATTAAGAATTAAAGATATACTTTTGGATAACGGTTCGGTATAGATTAAATTTGATTTAAAAGTTGTATTGCTAATAGTGTTGACCTTATTTTGATCGACTACTTTGGTGCTGTCAGGACTAATTACGGATGGTGTAAAAAATTCAGCTCTGGAATTTAAATAACCATCACTTTTGCTGTCTGTACTGGATTGGCTTAAATTAAGAGATAATGTTCGCCCCGTTTTTTTAAGTCTTTTAGTTAATAAAGTATTTATGTTAAATATTTTATCATCAACCTCGTTTGTAGTTGTCTGTTTCAAATTATTCAATTGACTGCCTTGTTCGTCAGTACCTTTTCGCATTTCTGCTTCACTTGAATTACTTTTTTTAAATAATCCATCTACATTTAATTTTAAAGTTAAAGTAGTATCAATTTTAATTTCATAAGCCAGATCAAGTTTATTTTTAGTCATATTTTTCTCAAAATTCTTGTCTGAAGTATTATAAATGCTGCTAGAACTTAAATTTTGCTGGTTAATATCATTGCGATCTCCTGAAAGTTTGATATCGCCAATTTTATAATTTACATTGATAGATTCTTTATCGTTGTTCCATTTATTATCAAAATGTATTCCGCCAGTTTGGGCTACTGGAATTCCTTCACCATTAAATTGTCCATCCCAACTATCAAATTCATCATTTCCATTGTTTGAAAAATAAATACCGCCGTCATCATTTACTTGATAACTGCTTTGTCCATATTTATCTTTATCTCCCCATCCTAATCCTACTTGTCCTGTGTTGCCAAAAATGCCATAAGCGGCTAATTTTTTCTTATCCCAAAACTTATTAAACATCGCTTGGCCTTTGTAAAAATTATCAGTTCCTCCTCCGAGTTCTACTTTCCCGAAATGGCCATTTTTTTTGTCTTCTTTAAGTTTAACATTTAGAGTTTTGGTTTTCTGACCATCATCAATTCCTGTAAAAGCGGCTTGATCACTTTTTTTGTCGTACAATTGTACTTTATCAACCATGTCCGCACGTAGATTTTTTGTAACTAAAGTGGGATCATCACCAAAAAATTCTTCACCATCAACCAAAACTTTGGTTACAGTTTCGCCTTGAGCAGTAATTTTTCCATCCTTATCAATTTGTATTCCCGGGAATTGTTTTATCAGATCTTCCACTTTTGCATTAGGTTCTATTTTAAAAGCTTTTGGATCAAATTCTAACGTATCTCCTTTGATTTTCATAGCGGCTCTATTGCCTTTTATAATTATTTCGGATAGTAATTTTCCTTTATCAAGCAAATTAATTTTGCCATAATCTTTGATTAACTTTGTGGAATCAACAGAAAATTCGTCTACAAAATCAGCATATTTGGGATAAGAAACCAGTAAAATAAATTTACCGGCTTTAATATTATTCAACTCAAAAGAGCCATTTTCTTTAGCTCGTGTAAATTTTACTAAAACAGAATCTTGTGCTCTTAATAAAGAGACTGATGCTTTTGTTAACGTAGAATTGTTTGTGGTATCTGCTACAAATCCTTTGACTGTGCCTGATACTTGTGCCTTTAAAGTATTTGATAAAAAAAGAAAGCAACATAATAGTAGAATTGTTTGTCTCATTAATTGGTTATGGTTTTTCGAAAATAGGCATTATTGTTCTATTCTATTTTTTGGGAAATAGAAATAAAATGCACTTGTTGTGTAATTTGTTTTTGGAATAAGCAAGATTGTAGATTCTAAAATAGGAATTGAAATAGCCCTTTTTTAAACAGGTTTGCAAAAGTATAATGACTTGGTTTTATGAAATTCATGATTTTTTTTGTGAGGTTTTGGTTGTTAGTGGCGTAAGTTTTAACGATTTTAATTAGTAATCGTTAGTATAATGGTTAAATGTTAACATATTTCAAATGTAAATAAAAATACTACATTTATTGTCATGATTAATTATTTACATTAACAATCATGTATTTTGTCAATATTTTCAATGTTAGTTCGGCTTAAATTCTAGAGTGGAGGTTGATCTGAAGAAATTGCCTTATTATGTGTAGCGGCTGTCTTTGTTTGGCATTACTAATTTGGTTTAGATGCCCTGTTTGAGATTTAAAGAAAATTTTAAAAATTTAATTGGTTTACGGCAGTAAATTAATATACAATTCTACAATATTATAGAGTTTTGAAAAGATTGTTGTACTGAAGGTAGAATTGTCTTTTCTTGAATACTGTCGGGGATTTAATGGATATGCTAACGAAAAATGCAGATAAAATTAAAGGGGCATTTTAGCCCCTTATTTTTTTATAATCTCATATTTAAAGTCAAGGAAATTTTTAAAATTAGCCTAAACTTTTTGTGTGAAAAAGTATGAAGTCCATTACGTTAATGATTCAAAGTTGGAACATATATTTTATAATGTATTCAATTTTCTTTGACTGCTTTTAGTGATTGTTAATGGATCCGGCTGTTGGATAGTTGGTGTATCCATCCTCTCCATCGACATAGTAAGTAGCAGGATTGCTATTCGATAATGGTAAATTATACTTGAATCGTTCTGCCAAATCAGGATTGGCAATGAATGGAACGCCGAAAGAAACAAGATCAGCTGTACCATCACTCAAAATTGCATTTGCGCTTTCCTGTGTAAAACCTAAGTTGACCATCAGTCTACCGCTGTAATTGTTGCGAAAATGACTGAAGTAATTGTCTTGCAATATTTCTACTGCCGTGCCGCTTAAGTCTTCCGCAGGTCCAACGATATGCAAATAAGCTAAATTGTAGTCGTTCAGTTTTTTTAGAATGTATTGGAATGTAGGTATAGTTTGCTCATCAGCAGACATGATACCTACGTTGCTTACAGCGGCCGGAGTAAACTTTATGGCAACACGAGTACTCTCCCAGACTTCTAAAACAGCGTCCAGAATTTCAAATATAATCCTTGAACGATTTTCAATACTGCCTCCGTATTCATCAGTACGCTGATTAGTCGCCAGACTTAAAAATTGTGGAATCAGCATACCTGCCTGTGCATGTATTTCGATACCATCAAATCCAGCTAGTTTAGCATTTTGGGCTGTTTTTTTATAATCCTGTATTGTTTGCTTAATTTCAGGAACAGTAAACTCTCTTGGCGTTAGAGAGTCTTTAAAACCCTCAGGGGTATAAGAGCGTGTTTGCGGATTGATGGCTGATGGCCCCACAGGTAGTTCTCCATCAAAAAAATCGGGGTGTGATGCAGAGCCAATATGCCCTAATTGTGAGAAGATTAAACCATCTTTGTCATGTACGGCTTTAGTTACCATTTTCCATCCTTCTATTTGCTCAGGAGTATATATACCAGGAACATTAATAAAACCAATAGATTTTGAACTCACCCATGTTCCTTCACTCAGAATTAAACCTGCAGAAGCACGCTGGGCATAGTATTCAGCCATTAGTGGTGTAGGTACAAGACCTTCATTAGCGGCACGGCCTCTGGTAAGTGATGACATAACGATGCGGTTTTTCAATTTTAAATCGCCTAACTGGTATTCTTCTAATAGTATTTGTGCAGTATTTTTCATTGTTTTTCATTATTTTTTGCAAATCTCTAATATATATTGTTTCGACACAATATGGGTGAAACTAAGTGCTTAGGGATAAATTTATCCCTGTATTGAAATAGCAATAAAATGACTAATTTTGTGTAAAGAGAATAAATATGTACGAAAGAAAAATTCCTCTCACCATAGATTGCGGTCTGCATCTGACCAGGGAAGTATTGAACGGAAAATGGAAACCAGCATTACTCAATGCAATTTCTATGGATATCAAGCGTCCAAGTGAAATCTTACGACTACTGCCAGAAGCGACTCGCAGAGTACTGAATGTCCAGCTCAAAGAACTGGAGGAACATGGCATGGTAACGAAAAAAGTTTATCCCGAATTACCTCTTAAAGTGGAATATTCGTTAACAGAAATTGGCTGGTCATTAATGCATGTTATTGATGCCATGAACCAATGGGGTGATTCAAATCGGTCATTTTTAGAGAATACTATTAAACAAGATCCGAAAATTAAGCAAATTTCAAAATCAGCTTGCCTGTCATATCAGAGTATGGCTCCTAAAGAAAAAAAATAGCATGATTTTCCATTTTTGCTTAGCAATTCTTTTATTTTAGAAACTTCTAAATCTTTTGTTTTAAAAATAACAATTCAATTGAAAGTGAGAAAGATGTAATTCCGAGGCATCATTACACTGTAAGATTAAAGATATAGAAATGGTTATTCCTAATTATTAACCCAGATTCCAATCATTAAGCAATTAAAATTCCTATAGTTAATTCTAAAAAAGCTTTTAGACTTGGGAATTACCTTTTTTAATCTGCAGGAGCAGATCTACTTCCATATTTTATATTAAACTAAAAAGAGTTTACAAGGTCTTTACATTTTTTGGTTTTGCTATAACTACTTATTAGAATTGATTAAAATTATCGTTACATAGATTTTTTCTATTTCAGTGACCGCTTTAATATTGGTTTTAAATTATATTTGTTAAGCTTTTATGTGTTAAATAATTCCATTATTTATTCATAATACTAAATACTCCTACAATATTTACAAAGAAAAGCACAATTTTTAAGCCACTTTAAAAATTTAAAAAACAAATTATGACAAGAAAAATCAATCCCAAATTGAGCAAAACACAACGATTTCAAATTTTATTGAGCACTTTTTTAGTATTGATCTCCTGGCACGCCAGCTCTCAGTATATTACTGAAAATCTAGCTCCAGGTTCGGTTATAAAAGAAGGTCTTTCTCTGGAGCAATCCGCAGATGGAAGAATATTTATAGCAGAAAGAGCAGGAATTGTTAAAGTATATCAAAATAATACCGTCTCTACTGTTTTTACAGTTGCTACCGTTACCGATAATGAGCAGGGGCTTTTAGGTCTTACCTTGCATCCTAATTTTAGCGTTAACGGTTATGTATATGTATTTTACAGTGTAAATATTGCAGGAGTAATTCGACATCGAATAGAAAGAATTCAGATTAATGCAGCGAATCAGGTTCTCGGCAGACAGGAAATTCTACTTTTGGAGCCCATCGGCGGCGGATTTCATAATGGCGGCGATTTAAAATTCTTTAATAACTATTTGTATGTTACAGTAGGAGACAGCCAGCAGAATACTAATTCTCAGGATTTAGAGACTTACAAAGGTAAAATCCTCCGACTTACAGAAGAAGGACTGCCTGCTCCCGGAAATCCTTTTTACGGAAGCGGTTCATTACAAAAACAAAGTATTTGGGTTTATGGATTTAGAAATCCATGGAGACTGGTAGCTAATGTTAAAGCAAATAAATTGTTTGTTCTGGATGTTGGAACATCCTGGGAAGAGATTAATGAAATCAGTAGTCCAGTTATTCGAAATTATGGATGGGGGCATCCTCAGGGCGGTGATGGAAAACAAACTGAAACCAATCTTTTTACAAACCCTATTTTTACCTACGCAACAGGAAGTATCGGAAATGCATTAACAAATGGACTATTGTATAATCCGGATACATCTCGTTATCCTAATCTTGAAGGATTATTTATCATTAAAGACTTCGTCAGAAACGCAATAAGATCTTTTAATCCTAACATTGCCGATCCGGTTTCAACAGAATTTTACTCTGCACCACAGCAGCAGGCACTGGGTATGTTTTTAGGAAATGATGGTTTTATTTATTATTGTGCTTACGGAAATAACGGCTCCTTAATTAAACTTAATTATATTCAAACGGCCGCTCCGACGATTGTCAATCATCCGCTTTCACAAACCATAATGGAAACCTCACCGGTTACGTTTGATGTTAGTGCGAGCGGTGTAGGACTGAGTTATCAATGGCAGTTCAACAATGTAAATATTGCTGGAGCAAATGCCGCTTCTTATACTATTGCTTCTATCACAAATGCAAATGCTGGTTCTTATCGCGTTATAGTTACTAACACGGCAGGCAGTACAACAAGCAACCCGGCTTTATTAACCGTAACGCCTTTTAGTAATAAACCAACAGTTGCCATAAATTTACCTTTGCCCACTCTAAAATGGAATGCTGAGGATCTTGTGAATTTTGAAGCAACGGCCAATGATGCAGAAGACGGTGTACTTCCTGCCAGCGCTTTTTCTTGGAGTATAGATCTTTTCCATGAAGATATTCCCGGAGCAGGACATTCACATCCGGGAGCCAGTCCACAAGGAGTAAAATCAGGAACGTTTACAGCGTCAAATCAAGGCGAAAAAACACCAAATGTGTGGTATAGATTTACTGTAAAAGTTACAGACAGTAATGGTTTAACAGCTTCTGCTTTTGTAGATATAAAACCAAATTTGGTAGATATTACCGCTACAAGTTCCCCAGCGTTATTAAATCTTGAATTCAATCAGAAAGCTGTAACAGCTCCTTCTGTAAAACAAGTAGTTGCTAATGCTGCCCTACAGACATTAAATGCTCCCACACCGCAATATGTTGGAAATATTCGCTATGATTTTGATCATTGGAGTCAGGGCGGCACTGTTAATCAAACATTTCAGGCGCCCGCATCAGGAACCAGGACCTTTACAGCTTTTTATAACGCAGTAACACTGCCAAGCGGCCCATATCAGGGAACGTTGGCTCAAATTCCCGGTGTTATTGAAGCAGAAAATTATGATGTAGGACCTAATGCATTTTTTGACAGTAATGGAGGTGGAGATGTTCCCTACAGACCGGGTGACGGTGTTGGAACGGAGGCTTGTAATGAAGGAGGATTTAATATCGCTTATGTAGCCAAAAATGAATGGCTTAAATACACGGCAAAAGTAAATACTGCAGGAAATTATACTATTAATCTAAGAATTTCGACGCCTTATAATAATAGAAAAGTACACTTAGAAGTAGATGGAGTTAATGTATCGGGTGCAGTAAATATTCAAAATACAACTGGTTTTCAGAACTGGCAGAATGCTGCAATCACTAATATTCCATTAACAGAAGGTGTACATGTTATTACTTTATTTTTTGAAGAAGCAGATATCAATATCAATAAAATGGAGTTTATATTAACATCGGCAATTACGGCTCCAACTGCAGATTTTGAGGTGAATCCACAAATGGGATGTGTTAATGCAGCAGTGAGCTTTACATCAGTTTCTATAGGAAATGTAGATACTTATAATTGGAGTTTTGGTACTGACGCCCAGCCGTCAACGGCAACAGGAGCTGGACCTCATACTGTAAAGTATACTTCTAAAGGTGATAAAGAAGTTTCGTTAACAGTGACCAATACAGGCGGTAATAACACTAAAGATATAAGTTACATGGTTCATGACTGCAATCTTGGAGTTGATAATCCGACAGATGAATCAAAGGGAATTAAAATTTTCCCCAATCCATCAACAGGAATATTCCATATTTCTAAAGATTTAGAATGGACTGTAATTTCTGCATTAGGTATTAAAGTAAAACAAGGAAAGGGACAGCAGGTAAATATTTCTGAGCAGGCATCTGGTGTTTATTTCATTAAGTTTAATGACAAAAGCGGCTCTGCTGCTGTTATTAAACAATAAACAGGCAGCTTAAAGTTTATTGAGAAACAAGAGAAAATTTGATTGCATTAAAGCTTACTGCGCAATTTTGTTTAATTTTTGTTGATCTGAGTTAATATTTTAATGGCCTTTTACGTACTGAAAAGTATATCATATGGTTTGCAAGAGAGGTGTAAAACCATAATAATCCTCCTTTAAAGCGGAGGATCTTAATCGATTAAAAAATGAAAGAGGAAAACGAGGTAAGTGGACTTCTAAAAATGAAGCTTATTTTAGAGAACAAATAGTTGGAAATTTAGGCAGAACAAATTATTCTGGAAAAAAGTAAAAAGAGTTAGTATGCCATTTTGTTAAAGTATTCGGTTTATATCTGCAAAAAGAGCAAATAAACTGCAACCCTAAAAAGTTGCAGTTTATTTTTATATAAACGGTAAAGATACTATACAACTTCTGAATGGAGGAAAATATCAATGTTGAGTTGTATATATAATAATGACCGCGTGCCACGATTCTGTCACAAATGGAAGGAAGCTGAAAATCTATAAAATTCCCTTAACTTTTGTGATTTAAAAGTTAGCAAGTCCACTTTTATACTGCTCCTATTTAATAAATTTAGCTTTAAATAATAGCTTTGCATTTAATTAATTGCAAGTTTGCTTTTTCAATAGTTATCAATAGTCATGAACAATATAAATCCGTTAATTCAGCAACTAAAAAAATATGGGACACTGAGCCCGGCTGCCGAAAAAGATATTGAAGAAAAGATAAAAATATTTCTGAAGAAAAAAAACGATCATTTTCTAAAAGAAGGGCAGATCTTAACCAGCTATTTTGTTGTAAAAAAAGGAGTGTTCAGAGCCTACATTCACAAGAACGGAAAAGAAATAAATGTCTGGTTCGGAGAAGAAAATCAGATTTTTGGAGCCATCATGCCTATGTATACAGGAAGACCTTCTCCTGAAAATATTCAATTTCTGGAAGACTCGGAGGTGTATGCCCTTGGCGTTGATGATCTGGAAATCTTATACGGTAAGCACCCGGAATTAAACTTAATTGGTAGAAAAATTGCGGAAGAACTATGCGTCATACTTGAGGACCGAATTACTTCGCTTCATACAGAAAGTGCACCAGAGCGTTATATTACTCTTATTAATCAGCAGCCAGGACTGCTGCAACGGATTAATCTGGGACATATTGCTTCATTCCTGCGTGTGACGCAGGAAACTTTAAGCAGAATTCGCCGGCAGTAACGATTTTGATCTACATCAAAAAAAACTTTTGAATTACAGCCGATCTTTGCATCATTAAACAATTAATGATATGAAGAACAATAAATTAAACTGGTTTCAAAATGTGGAACACCGCGCGCATCCGCATCCTGGATTGAATTGGCTAACAACCACTTTAAGCGTGCCGGATGTTGCCAAAGCAATAGATTTTTACACTGGTGTGCTTGAAATGGTCAACATCTCTGAGCTGGAGGATGAGAAAACGGGAGACTTACTATTTGCAAGAATACGCTACCGCGGAAACAATTTTGTACTAAATAAAGAAAACTGGGACTTTAAAGCAGTTGCTCCTGTAACTTCCGGAAATGTGCCGTCTTTTGTCTTTTATCTGTATGTTGATGATGTAAAAGCTTTAATTGAAGAAATCAAAAAAGAGAAGGAAGCAGAAATTATTTCAGTTCCAGAAATGCAATTCTGGGGTGATCTAAAAGCGAGAATTAAAGATCCTTTCGGATATATCTGGGATCTTGCAGAAAAAGTATAAGTAAAAGATAAAACACCCTTGACTAATTTTCCTGTCCTGTACTTTAATATGGGACAGTTTTAAATTATGTTTTTGGATCTTAAAATTTTAAAGTCAATAATTTTTATTACAGCTATATAAGACTGATCATTATGAAAATAGAGGAATTACAGAATGATATTTTTAAAGGCGTACAAAAGACAGCAATATTTAATGAGAACAGTAGATTAAATATCCACCTCATATATGATGCTATATATTCAAAGTATTTGAAAATGCGAAATGAAGATTTCGAGAGTGAAATCTCTTATGTTAAGTTTATAGATTTCGTAGCGGCTTCTAAACAGATAAATGACATTGAAATTTGCAAGCTTTCAGGTGGAAGTTGCGAAGTAGAAATGGTTGAAACAAGGATAGGTCGGCACATTTTCAACTGTGCGTATTAGCAGTAGTGTATCAACAATTCCTAGCAATGCAGTAAAAGTATAATCTTATCCATTAGTATTTTATTAGCCCAATTTTGTACAAAAATGGTATCAAGTCCATTCACTTCTTTTTCACTTTGTCATTACGGATTTTGGATAAAAACTCGCGGGTCATATTTAGATAAGAAGCAATCGCGTACTGTGGTAGACGCTCCGCTACCTTTGGATACGTAGTGACAAAATTATTATACCGTTCTTCGGCAGTTTGAGTTAAATTGGATACGATACGCCGAGCTAGGTAAGCTGCTGAATGCTCAGCCATCAGTCGAAATAATGTGGCCAACTCCCAACTGGCATCTTTGAGTTTCTGCTCGGTTTGATAATCAATTTGGAGAATAGTACTATTTTCCAAAGCTTCCACAAACTGTGTCGCTGGAGTCTGATGAATATAGCTGTTATAGTCCGAAAGCCACCAGTCTTCAATTGCAAATTGAATCGTATGCTCAATGCCTTTATTATCTATTACATAGGAATGAAAAGCGCCTTTCAAGATGTAAATACGGTACTTAGCAACAAAACCTGGCTGTATAATCATTTGCTTTCTTTTGATCTTCATCACCTCAAATGCATCGGTTAATAATTCTATGCTTTCTGGTGAAAGTTCGATTTTGTTTTTTATATTTTTTAGAAAAGGTGAAAAGTCTTCCATGGTATTTAAAGATTACAAATTTGCGTCTTTTTTAAACTATTGCATTTTCTGATGTTATATTTCCAGGAATGATATAATCTAGGTAAAACATTTCAAGAAGTACCTGCTGTAAATAAATTTGATGTTTTTCCAAACTTATACTTTGGATTTTACTTCTAGTTTTGCATTTTGCGAACCAAAGGTAATGCATTTTTTATCTAAAAAGGCGTTATCAGGATTGATGTGCTTTTTTACAAAGATGTAAACTAGTAATGATTTGTTTATCAGTAAAAGTATCCTGACTAAAATAGATAGAGCAATTTATTAAGTAGGTTCTCGAAATAATTACCAATAATTTTTATACATTGTAACTAACATTTCGTCGTGGAATGTAAAAGAGAATTCACCTGCCGGCAAAACAATTACTAACGAAACACTAAATAGCATCAAAACAATACTCATATGCAAATACCAACACTCACTGTTATAGATATCCTGCAGCAAACCGAAGGCATCGAAAGCTACAAGAATGTGCCGCTGGCATTAGTTAATAATCATGTCGTGCGAATGGGCGTAATGACTGAACCATTTTACTGGCACTATCATCCAAATTCTGATGAAACCTTCCTGGTGATGGAGGGGGTGGTATGTATCGATCTGGAAGACCGCACCGTTGAATTAGGACCAGGGCAAATTTTTACTATTCCTGCAAATGTGAGGCATTGTACACGGCCCAAAGGGGATCGTTCAGTTAACCTTACTTTTGAGCTGAGTGATATGGAAACTGTTAAAGTTTAATGGACTACAAAAGGTCAGTATGATCCATAAATAATTAATACAAGGTGTCACTAAACGTGACACCTTTTTTATTTCAGTCCTTTTAAGTTCATCTCGATCCTTTTCTGCTGAAAAAGAACTAAACGCTTTCTAAAGTTGTCATTTTTTATTTTTTCAGTTCTTCAATTTTAAAGTGCATTAAAAATAAAATTATGATATAACAACAGAATAAAGATCAAGAATAGGTTTGGTTCCGACGCTCAATTTTATTTTCTTAACTGTGAAAACATATTATCAATTCTTTATATAAGGTGAACTAGTTCATCTTTTTTTCTGAAATAATATGGGATTTTTGTCGCACTAATTATTAACATTTATAAAATTGAAGCAATGAATAAAATTAAGGTAGCCATTTGGCTGTGGCACGGACATGTGCAATCAGAAAAATTACAGTTATGTTTTAAATGACTGGCCAATTGAAAAAAGAATAAACAAAAAATAATTACGATATGGAAAAATTTGCATTATTAGCCCGTTTGGAAGCCAAACCGGGCAAAGAACAAGAAACAGAAGACTTTATTAAAAGTGCATTGCCGATTGCACAAGCCGAATTAGAAACAGTAAGATGGTACGCCTTAAAAATAGGCCCTTCTACTTTTGGAATTTTTGACACCTTTCCTTCTGAAGGCGGCAGAGAAGCTCACCTTGCAGGTGACATCGCCAAAGCATTAATGGCCAAAGCGCCAGACTTATTAGCGTCTGATCCAGTTATTGAGAAAGTTGATCTCCTTGCAATAAAATAATCATTGGATTATTTAAATCGGACGAAAGAAATGCTTCCATTATAGGAAGCATTTTTTTTGCTTTCATGCAGAATAGCAGAGAAAATAAGCAGCTGACCTTAAGCATTCTTCAAATTTTGCTCGTTACGTTCGGTTAATTAAACGCTTATTACAATGCAAGTTTGTTTCTTGTTTGAATATGACCCGTGAGTTCTTTTCAAAAATTTGTAACGACAAAGTGCGAAAACGTGTGAACTAGTTCACATGTTTTTCTTAAGCTAGTTCATCTTCCTGCAATTGCAAATGCGCCAACTTTGCTATATAAAAATTTAATTATTATGTCACAAAAATTGAACAATAAAGTGGCCGTTGTTACTGGCGGTACCAGCGGTATTGGCTTAGCCATCGCTAAACGTTTTGCACAAGAAGGTGCTAAAGTTGCAGTTACAGGCCGTAATCAGCAAGCTATCGATAAAGCTGTTGCTGAAATAGGCTCAAACGGATTAGGTATCCAAGGCGATGCTTCCAGCTTATCTGATCTGACCCGTATTTTTCAAACAGTAGCAGATCATTTTGGTAAAGTAGACACACTAGTAGTTAATGCAGGTGTTTACATTTTAGGTCCATTGGCTGATTTCACTGAAGATCAATTTGACCAGGTTAGTGATATCAATTTCAAAGGTGCTTTCTTCTCCGTTCAAAAAGCTCTTCCAGTGTTGAAAGATGGCGCTTCTGTGGTATTGGTTTCTTCAACTGTAAACGGAAAAGGTGTTCCTAATCACGCAGCATATTCAGCTACCAAAGCAGCTGTTCGTTCACTTGCCCGCAGTTTTTCGGCTGAATTGCTTGACCGCAAAATTCGTGTTAACGCTTTAACTCCTGGCCCGGTTGATACTCCTGTATTTGCTACAGTGGCTGGTAGTGCAGAAGGTGCAGCGGTAATGAAAGAAGCTATGGGCAATTTTACACCGGTTAAGCGTGTAGCTCAGGCAGAGGAACTAGCAGCAGCAGCACTTTATCTTGCATCAGACGACTCAAGCTTTATGCTTGGTGCCGAACTATTGCTAGACGGTGGTCTAAGGGAGTTGTAATCTATCCCTCTTTTCCAAAAAGGAGGCAAACAAATCGTTTGCCTCCTTTTTTTGTATACATGGATTTGCATTTATAAGTTAATAATAAATTACTTCATTCCTAAAACAGTAAACAAAATAGTAATCTGTTAAAACATTTCTTTTTTCCAAATTATTTGGTGCCATGACAGATCTTGAACCACTTATCGAAAATATTAACAGCAAAAGTGAAGAAAAAGTGAACTAGTTCACGCATTTTTCATAAGATACTTCATCGTTTCAAAGCTCCATTAACTACCACCTTTGTGATGTAATTAATACATCATAAAATGTCAGAAAAATTAAAAGACAAAGTAGCTGTTGTTACCGGGGGTAGCAGTGGCATAGGTTTAAGCATTGCAAAAATTTTTGCCAGTGAAGGTGCAAAAGTGGCCATCACCGGCCGAAATCAGGCATCCATAGATAAGGCTGTAGCTGATATCGGTCCAAACGGCCTGGGTATTCAAGGTGACGTTTCTGACCTGAACGACCTTACCCGTATCTATCAAACCGTAGAAGGACGTTTTGGTAAAGTTGACGCTCTGATTGTTAACGCAGGTGTTTACATTTTAGGGCCGTTGGCTGATTTTACCGAAGACCAATTTGACAAAGTAAGCGACATCAATTTTAAAGGAGCTTTCTTCTCTGTTCAAAAAGCTTTACCTGTATTAAAAAACGGTTCATCAGTAGTCTTGGTGTCTTCAACCGTTAATGGCAAAGGTATTCCTAACCACGCAGCTTATTCAGCTACAAAAGCAGCTGTACGTTCATTAGCAAGAAGCTTCTCAGCCGACCTGCTTGATCGCAAGATCCGCGTAAACACTTTAACTCCTGGTCCAATTGATACGCCTGTTTTTGCCACAGTAACTGGTAGTACAGATGAAGCAAACGCAATGAAAGAGGCCATGGGCAACTTTACTCCGGTTAAACGTGTCGGTACTCCAGAAGAAATTGCCGCTGCTGCCTTGTACCTGATTTCAGAAGAGTCAACATTTATGCTGGGAGCAGAAATTCTGCTTGACGGCGGTTTAAGAGATTTATAATAAGTAACAAATCCGAATTAATATAAATAATAATCAATAACAATTTAATTTAAATAAAATGAAGTTAGCTAACAAAATCGCCGTTATAACCGGCGGAAGCAGCGGTATAGGTCTTGCCACCGCGAAATCATTCGTAGAAGAAGGAGCATATGTGTTCATTACCGGAAGACGCCAGTCTGAACTGGATAAAGCAGTAGCCGAAATCGGCAGAAACGTAACCGCAGTTCAGGGTGATATTACTAAACTTGCAGATCTTGACCGCTTATACGCTACCGTAAAAGCAGAAAAAGGCAGTCTGGATATTATTGTTGCCAGTGCAGGTTTTGTGGATGTAAAATCAACAGCAGAAGTAACGCTTGAACACTTTGATAAAACTTTTGATGTTAACGCAAAAGGTACGTTTTTTACAGTTCAAAAAGCACTTCCGCTCTTGAATGATGGCGGCGCAATTGTTTTGGTTGGTTCATGCATCCACTTAAAAGGATTTCCACAGTATGTAACTTACGGTGCAACTAAAGCTGCAATCCGCCATTATGCTAAAACCTGGGCAGCTGAACTGGTAGGCCGTGGCATCCGCGTAAACAACTTAAGTCCGGGCGCAATCGAAACTCCTATCCTGGACATTCAATTTAAAACTCCGGCAGAACTTGATGCTGCAAAAACGATGTTCTCGCAGGTTACACCTCTTGGACGCATCGGCCAGCCGGAAGAAATGGCTTCTGCCATACTATTCCTGGCATCAAGCGACAGCAGCTACATAACAGGTATTGACCTTGTAGCTGATGACGGTATGACGTAATTATAAAATTTAAAAAAAATGTTTTATGAACAATATAAAACAATCATCAATGGCAGGATTATTTCCTGCCATTATTGATATACCAGAAAATATCAGATTAAAAGCTCCGTTGTTTCAAAGAAACATCCTGATCAACGGAGAGCTTAGGGAGTGGAAGGGCCCTTCACATACCGTGACTTCACCCATCCATATCCAGAAAAATGACGGTACGACAGAGCCCTTACTGATCGGCAGCTACCCGCTGGCAACAACGACCGAGGCTGAGGAAGCTTTAGAAGCTGCTGTTAAAGCTTTTGACCGAGGCAGGGGCAAGTGGCCTTCAATGAGTATGCAGGAAAGAATAGAGCATTTGGAAGATTTTACCGCCAAAATGTTGGTCCGAAAGGAAGAAATCGTGAAACTCATAGTTTGGGAGATTGGCAAAACCATCCCAGATGCCGAAAAAGAATTTGACCGAACAGTTGATTATATTAATGAAACGATCAAGGCGGCTGGTCGTCTGAACAATCTCAATTTACGTGTGGTGATCTCCAATCACTTTATTGGACATAACAGGAAAGTACCCTACGGAGTAGTTCTATGTATGGGGCCTTTCAATTACCCGCTAAACGAGACATTTACGACCCTGATCCCTGCATTGATCATGGGCAATACTATATTATTCAAACCGCCAAAACATGGCACCTTGCTTTTTGCACCATTGCTGGAAGCTTTCGTGCAAGCATTTCCAAAGGGCGTGGTCAATACAGTATATGGAAGGGGAAGAGATACTGCGCCGACACTGATGGAGAGTGGCAAAGTAGACGTGCTGGCACTAATTGGCAGCAGTAAGGTTGCCGACAGCCTTAAAAAAATGCACCCAAAATCAAACCGTTTAAAAGCTGTGTTGGGACTGGACGCAAAAAATGCAGCCATTGTCATGCCTGACGCTGATATCGACTTGGCTGTTAAAGAATGTGTTGCAGGTGCTTTAAGCTTTAACGGACAACGATGTACGGCACTAAAAATACTTTATGTACATCAGGACATTGTTGATGAGTTTAACGCAAAGCTGGTGGAGGAAGTGAACAAACTGAAGGTTGGAATGCCTTGGGATAAAGGTGTAACAATCACCCCGCTCGCTGAACCTGATAAACCGGATTTCTTGGCCAACATGGTGGCGGAAGCTATAGAAAAAGGAGCCAGAGTTATCAATCGCAAGCCTGAAATCGAAAGCGGCTATGCTTCCCTGGTTCAGCCGACCGTTTTATTTCCGGTGAATAGTAAAATGAGCATTTTTCACCAAGAACAGTTTGGCCCGATCATTCCTGTTGTACCTTTTATGAATATCAATATGCCCGTAGATAGTATAACAGAATCTCCATACGGCCAGCAGGTAAGCATTTTCAGCGAAAATTTCAGAACGGTATCAAAAATGGTAGACCTGCTGAATATGCAGGTTGGGCGAGTCAACGTAAACAGCCAGTGTCAGCGCAGCCCGGATTCGTTCGCTTTCGGTGGACGTAAGGATTCAGCCGAAGGAACGCTGTCGATAGAGGAGGCATTGCTTGCATTCTCAACGGACTCTGTAGTTGCTACCAAAGATAATCCATCCAATCAGAAAATATTCGAAGATATTTTAATGGAAAACCAATCTTCAAGGTTGAACACAAATTGTGTTATGACCAATAAAAACTAAGATCGTTTTCTCAATTGTGTGATGTGATAGAAGAGCGTCAGCAACAAGACTGGCGTTTCTTCAATTTGATGCCTTGTTTCCTTCTGCTATACATTGCGAAGAAGTGTGCATCAGATCTAACTATTTATATTTGATTAAAGAAATACACTAAAACGAATTAACAGATCTTTCACAATGGAAAAAGCAATACAACTCAAGGTGAGAAAAGATTTGGATGCACGCCAGCATCATACGATCCTTAAACTCAAAGGCAGCCTGATTTCAAAAGGCTATACTGAGATTATCCATATCCTGGACCAGGATGAGGAATTTCATATCAATACCTTTGAAACGGCCAGCGAGAAACGCAATGAAGTCCAGCAGTATATTGCAGCGTTCATCGATCAAGAAAACCTTCTGGAGGCAATCAGCATCAAATAATTAAAAATTCTTTACAATATTAAGCTCGCTGGCTGTCAGACCAGCGGGTTTTAGTGGTTTAATACCTGTCATAAAAAAGCCTGAGAAATTTATACTTCTCAGGCTTTGTATTTTCCTCGTAGCGGGAAGCATTCAATTATCTAACCAATTTTTTGAAGATTTTTATAAAATTGTTAGCTAAGATTATGATCTATTATTTCAAGTTTTTTGAACAAGTACTTATATTCTTATTACTATTTATTAATTACTAATTGAAAAGATTATTGGAATCTCGGCTAAATAGTCGACTTTTATACCTTTGTTCATTGCTGGTTCAATTATGTTTATTCTGTTTATACTTTGCATTACTTCTTCACAAAGTTTCTTGTTTGGGTGCGAAACTTTAATATTGATAATTTCATTATTTTTAGTAATAATAAAATTTAAAGCAATTTGTTGTCTTTCTGGTGTCAAATTAAAATCGTCGAAATTTACATCGTTCCAGAGGTAGTCTTTAATACTTTCTTTAAAGTATTGTAATGATTTATTATTTTTATTGGAGCATTTTCTTGTAACCGGAAGTTGTTCTACGTTATTAGAACGAAATAAATTCTTGCAGTCTATATCTCGAACTACTAATTCTTTTTTCGTAATAAATTGGGGTTTGAGTTTTTTCTCTCCTTCACTTCTTTGGTATTCTAAGATAATAATAATATATCCCGGCCTTTCTCTTTTAAACGCAATAGAAGCTTCTGTGTAGTCCTCAGTATCAGTTAATTTATCACTAATTCTTGTTTTTATATTAGTATTTAAATTGTTGTATTGTGCTGTTTTTTTTGCATTTATTTTTTCTATTTCTATTTTTTTATCTCGATAAAATATTTTTGCGGCTTGAGGATTTGAAAAATGATAATAACTCTCGATAATTAGTAAATTTTGATAATATTTGTCAATTTCAGAAGAAATACTTCCAAGCGATAATTGAATTTTGATACTATCTGCGGTAGGTAAAATGTTTGTAGCTGTTTTTGCATCTAAATAACCGTAAAATGTTTTAATAACACAGTCATCTTGAAGTACAGTTCTATTTTTTTTCTCTTCTAAAAATCCATATTTTTTGATTGATGAGTAGATAGTGTCTCTGCTTGCTTCCAAAGGCAGATTAAAAAAGAATTTATTAATATCATTTTGAGCATACAAATTAAATAAATACAAAAAATGAAATATAAAAAATAATATTTTTTTGTTCTGTGATTTCATATTTTTATAATTAGCTAAAACAAACACTTATTGGTTAAAACCAAAAACTGTTTGTTTTAGCTATCCTTACTTTATACAATAGTACAGAAAAAAGAAATGCTATTAAGAAAGTTTTTTGAAATTATATAATCAAAATAACAAGTCTTTCTCGATTTTTTTAATTAATTCAAGCTTGGATTTTCTATCGAAAAGTAGAGACGAAGAGAAGGTAGTAAATTGTTTATTTACTAATTTTAATAATCTGAACAGGTAACTATACAAATGTTAAACTTTCGATTGATGCATGTTGAATGAATTGCTTTGAATTCAAATGCTTATTATTTGAAGGAATTACTAATTTTATATTTTAGTTTTTATGTAGGAAAGAAAAAATATTTTAAGATTAAATGATGTAAAAATTATAAAAACTAAAGTTTATTTATGATTAATTCTCGCCAATAAATCAATGTTTTTTAATTCAATTATTCTTTCTTTAGGAATCATTAATTTTTCAATCTGATTTTGGCTAATATGCTGTTTTTGTTTTATGATAAAATCAGAGACATCTAATACGAATTCAATTTTTTCTTTTATAAATCTCTCAAAATCCTCTTCATTTAGATCAAGTTGTATGGTTTGTCTCTCGAGTTCTTTTCCAAAATAGTCATAGTCTGGATTCCATTTTGGTTCTACATTTTGTAAAATAGCTTTAAAATCTTCTTTTTTTAGCCAAACAGCGAGTACACTTTCCTGATTTTCTATTCCTATCGAACAGTAAACATGTAATATAGATAGAAAACTTAGTTGTAGTGAATTTGTTTTCAAAATACTATAATCAGGCTTTTCAAGATCTTGACTTTCTATGATAGAAGTTGCTGTATTTTTTTTATTAGTAAGATATAATACGACATACTCCTTTGCAATATAATCATAAGGTGGAATATCAATAGTATGAAGGTTTTTCATTAGAAATCCAATAAGATTTTGTCCCTTTTTTGGCAATTCTTTTAGACTTTCCGAATAATTCTCAAGAGCTATTGCAAAGCTTTTATAACTTGTTTCCCCTAAAACAGTAGCTTTCCTTCTGAATTCAAAATCCCATAACACTAGTCTTTTGGTAGCGAATTCAGCTATTGTTTCGTTGGCCTGCTTTTCTATTTGTTCCAGATATCTTTTAGCATCATTAGTTCCAATGTCTGCAAGCGCCCAAGTACATTTTCTCTGCAAAGGAAAACAGTCATTCCAGCTAAGGTATTCAAAATCTGAAAAGGCCACCTTAAATAAAGTTGTTGCAGTAATAGGATTTGAAATATACTGAAAAGCTCTGGCCATATCTTCATGAGCCTTATGCCATTCTGATTCGAACAATTGACAAAGGAGCAAAAGAATTTCTTCATCTTCTTCATAGGTGTGAATAAAAGAAAAAGCATTTTCATACACTCCGTTACTGTCTTTTTCTACTAAAAATCTTTTTATTTTTATTAAATCATTTTCTCTTTGGCTCATTGGTTTATTAAAGATTTAGTTTTTAGTGACAGATACTCATTACTAGTATATTTTTTGAGCTAAAGTAAATAATTTAGGTTTTAAATAAATTAACAAAGAAGATTAATTTTTGGAACATATTTTTGTATTAAGTCCAACTTTTGAACTTGATCCAAAATAAAAGCAAAAAAGATTCGAAGTTATCGTATTAATGGAGTAAACGAAAAAAATGGCGCCAATTGTCTTCAATTGGCGCCATTTGGCTGTTGTGACCCTTACGGAACAATTTATAAACCATTTTATGAATGATTTAAAGAAATTAGTCCATTTTTCTATTGATTTGTAAGATAATTATTTTGTTTTTGTTTTGAAGCGGTTTGTATGTATCGTAAAGGTTTAATGTTCGTGCTACGCACGGCAACAAATCCATTAGCTGCTGAAGGTTGTTTTTTTAGCTTTTCTTGAAAATTTTGTATTTTGGTTTTTCGTAATCAGTTATATCCAAAATAATATCATACACGCCTGGTAAAATTTCTATGTTATCTCCTCCTGGCATTATTCCGTCGCTCATATCTTTTCCAAAATTTAAAGCCCAATCGTTATTAAAACGAAATTTAAGCTCACCTGTTTTTAAAGCCACATTTTTAATTGTCCAAATTCCTTTTGTTTCAGTTTCAAGAAGTTTTGCATCAGGACCTTCCCAGCCTTTTTCTGTGGCAGTTCCAACAATTCCCCAGGAAGGAAATATTTTTTTTGCTTTTTTTAGTTGATTTCCTACATGAAAATTTAATGACTCTATTTGTGAAGTCTTGTTTCTTTCAAAAATTACATCACCCATTAATTCTTCAGCGTAAAATAAATTTTCTTTTACAGGATATAGAATAGTTGTGGGCCCGTTTCCACTTTTTACTTTTAATTTATTGTTTTCAACTGTAAGGTAAATTACAAAATTGTTTTCTACTTCATAAGCTCCCACATATTGCTTTAAAGTTTCTGAGCTTACGTTGGCTACAATTGGAATTTTGTAATCTTTATTATACAAATTATACAAAGTTTTCATAATAGCATAAGTGGCAGTGTCTAAACCTCTTTCTGTATTTGTAAGCAGTATAATGCAGATATCATCTTCGGGAATTTGAACAAAATTGCTGCAAAAACCAGCTCCATAACCACTATGACCAACTGTCATTTTTTTAAACATTGGCTTTGTAATCCAACCATAACCATAATTGTTTTTGAAAGGTGTATATGCTTTTTCTAAACTTTCTTTGGATATAATTTTGTAATTTTTTAGTCCATTATAATATTTGTTTAAATCTTCAACAGTTGAGTATATTCCACCAGCTGCAAAAGGCATAGGCGGATCATAAACAATCGATGGTTTTTGTTCTTTTTCAGAAAAAATCTCATAGCCAGTGACTTTATTTTCACTTTTTAGATTTTTAAAAGCAAAACCACTTTGCTTCATTTTCAATGGTTTAAATATGTATTTTTCAACTGCTTTTTCGTAACTTATTCCAGTTACTTTTTCAATTACATAGCCTAGAAAATAATATCCCGAGTTAGAATAACTCCAATCAGTTCCAACTGGAAAATCCAAAGGTTTTGTTTTTTGAAATTCAATAAATGATTTTTCCGTTTGGTCTTTCATATCATTTCCTCTGGTATAGTCATAAACTCCAGAGGTATTGGTTAACAAACTTTCAATTGAAATAGTACTTGCATCGGGATAATCTGGATAGAACTTTGAAAGTTTATCCTGTAATGAAAGTTTTTTTTCTTCTACTAATTTTAAAATTACCGTTGCTGTAAAAGTTTTTGTAATAGAATATATTTGAAAAATGCTGTTAGCGTTATTTTCCTTTTTTAAATCTGCATTAGACAATCCATAACCTTTATCTAGTAAAGTTTCTCCTTTTTCAGAAATAAAAACAGAACCGTTAAATAGATTTTGTTGATTGTAAAAATCAAAAAGTTGTTCTAATTTTTCTTTCTTACTTTGTGCAAAACCCAATTGTGTTATAAATAATAAAATAAAAGTGATTGATTGAATTAATTTCATATTTTTTTGATTTTTTATTGAATTCTAACTAACGGTTTGACCTTTGTGACAGTTGGGTAAATTTATAATAAAAGATTTCAAATAAAAATTGCTAACTAAATTTTCAAGCAAAATTCAAAGCACAATTCAAAGCACAAGCTAAGCTAACAATTGTTGGCAACTGGCTTTTACTTTTTCAAATTCCATGTAGTTATTTGTTCCAAAAATTAGTTTGTCTTCATTGCTAGCGCGAGCGTCCCGCTTGTGAACGTAAAGTATTTATATTAGCTCAAAAATTATTAATGAGCAGAAATTAAACTACATTTATAATAATCCTTTGGAAACAGGTTTTGTTACTAATACTGTAGATTGGAAATACAGTTCAGCAAGGAATTATGGCGATAATGATTAAGCTGTTTAGAAATTGATATTAATTGATAATCGTTACGGGCACGAGCGAGACGCTCGCGCTAGCGGGGGTGAAATGCGCAAAGTCAGAGACGTTTGCGCGACGGTCTCAAGTAATAACACTTTGTAGAGCGGGGGTAATTTCAATCTTTTAATAATATACATAATCGAAGTCTATCAAATGCAGTAAATTATCTTTTATTGTACTATCATGAGTTGTTCTTAGAAATGGTGGATTAGCGTTTACGACGTGTATATCTCCACCAGCAGACCATCCGGCAGTGGTATAATTCCAAATATATGTTTTTGCACTGTTTTGATTATTCTGTAATAATGCTACTGTAGCAGCTTTTGTCATTTTTACTGCTCTACCGATGGAATAACCTGTACCAATTGAATTTTTAGTTCTTAAATGAACTGCATAATGAGTTATAACATTGTCATCATTTTTCCAAATTCCCGAAATTCTATATTCAGCCATTCTATTTTTTTATTTGTTAATTATTAAGATGCTCTAAGGAATATGCTTGTAATAATAAAAACTAATTACAATATGTATGGGATAAATATATATAGATAATTTAATTTAAAAACAGGTATTTATACGGGATTTTTTTTTATATTAAAAAGCTAATTTTCCACTTAAAATGTGCAATTATGGAAAACCGTAAAATAAAATAAAAGGGGTTTTATATGTTTGATAAAATAAAAACAGGCAAACAATAAAATAAAAATTAAACTAAATAAATTGATTTATGAAAGTATGCGCAATTGAAATAAAATCCAATAAAATAATCTTCGTTGTTTTGGAAAAAGATTCAGAAAATCAAATTACGGAAAGTACTGGTAAAGTAAAATCTATTATACTTGATGACGATCATAATCATTCTCAAGTGATTGATTGTATAGAAACTATTCATTCTCATTTTAATTCTCTAGAAATTGATAAAATTGCAATTCTATCAAGAAGTTCAAAAGGTCAATTTTCATCCTCTGGAATTTCTTTTAAGTTGGAAGGTTTTATTCAAGCGTATAAAAATAAGCCTGTCGAATTTGTTTCTCCAAAAACTTTAAGTGCTTATTATAAAAAGAATACTTTAGGTATAACTCCACAATTTAGTTATCAATCTGAAGCATCAAAATTGGCGTACTACATTTTAAATTCTTAAATAATGGGTGACGAAAATGTTGACGAAATAATTAAAGATTTTATATTATTACAAAATGACATTGTAATTGATAGATATTCTGATAGTGGTGCAAACGGAGAATTATATTTTGGTAAAAGAGAGTTATTATCCGATAGAGTTGCATTAAAGTTTTACTATTATAACAAAGATGTTTCAACTCATAATGAACCATTAATTCTTAAAAGTATTGAGCATTCAAATATTCTAAAAATTTATGACGCAAAAATAATTCATCAGCAATACGCTTATTTTTTAACACCCGAAATTAGCGGTGGTGATTTGAAAAATTTCAAAGACAATAATATCGTAACTCTCTATGATGCAATAAATATCACACAAGGAATATTGAATGGTCTGAACGAATTACATAGAAACCCAAATAATTTACTTCATAGAGATTTAAAACCAAAAAACATCCTAATAGATCAAGAAACTAAAACACCTTATATTGCTGATTTTGGTTCAGTAAAATTTATTTCAAATACAGAAAATACTGTGGTTGCGTCAAAATCCACGCAAATTTATAGACCAAATGAGTCTGTTCTTCAAAATGTCTACAGTAGACAATCTGATATTTATCAAGTTGGGATAATTCTTTTTCAACTTTTAGGAGGGAAATTTCCAGAAGCACCATTTGAATGGTTAGATGAAAGACAAAAATCTAAATTTTTAAAAATTACAGGATCTGAATTTGAAAAATGGCAATTTATAGACTCAGCAATAGATAATTTAATAGTAAAAAATAAATTACTTGATTATGATTCTTTACCAGTATATGTAAATAATAAAATTAAGACAGTAATTAAAACGGCTACCAATAAAGATTTAAATAAAAGATATTTTACGTGCTCAGAATTTACTAAAGAATTGTTTGATTTGAAAAAACAAAATAAAGATTGGTGGATTGACAACAAAGAAATTTATGCAAATAAAGGAAATAAAAAATATTACAAAATAAGCGATGATAAAAAAGGATATTGTTTACAAGTAAGTAAGAATCAAATAAATTGGACAAGAGACAACAAACATAATGGAACTTTGGAATCAATTATAAGTCGAATACACAAAGATTAAGTAATTTTTGTTAACAAAAATTTTAATAATTGATTGAAGTTAAAAGTCTGATTTAAAATAATAACAAATTTTATAAAATATGATATTGAATATGATGACTAAAAATTTTATGTTGATTATATTGGGGATTTTGTCTGTTTTGTCTTTACAAGGACAAACACAACAAAATAGCGCAAGTATAATAAAACAGATAGATAAGCAAGTTGAATCTCCGATTTATCGATTATTTTCAACTGATAACTATTGGACTTTTATTAAATTGGATACTCGAAATGGAAAAATGTGGCAAGTACATTTTACTATATCACAAGAAGGTTACGAGGGAGAACTAATATTAAATCCAGATTCACTTGTATTGACAACAGAAGAAGTAAATGGAAGGTTTACACTTTATCCTACCAAAAACACATATAATTTCATATTACTTGACCAAATAAATGGGAAAACATATCATGTACAATGGAATAGCGAGAAAGAAAAGAGATTTGTCAGCCGTATTTAAAGCGGTTTCATTCATGAATAAACATTTCCAAAACAAAAAAAGAGACTCAAAAAGTCTCTTTTCCAAAATCAATATATCTTAAAAATAATTATTTACCAATCAATTTCTCAAGCCTAACCATCATCTCATCTTTCTCCTTCAACATACGCTCATACAAAGCAATCTTTTCTTCATGAAGTTTTTTTAACTCTTCGATAGGATTGAAGCTAAATGTAGAATTAGGATTTCCAACACAAGCATTATCTCCAAAAGTATTAGAAATAATATTCACCGCTTGTTCTTCATCAAAATTCTGAAAAGCTTCCACAGGAATTCTTAATACGGCAGAAATTTGTTTCAGTAAACTGTCTTCAATTACATCTTTTTGCTCCAGCATAGAAATTTTCTTTTGGTTCCAGTCTTCGCCCAGATTATAAGCCAATGCTTCCTGCTTTATGTTAAGCATTTCTCTAAAACGTTTTACGTTTCTTCCCTGATGTATTTTCTGTTCCATAATGAATATCAATTTTCTAAAGGCTTAAAGATAAAACCATTTTTTGAATTAAAACCCTGAGTTTTATAAATTAAAAAAAAAAATCCCATTTCGTTAGAAATGGGATTTTTGTGACCTCGACTGGACTACGAACGTTTCCACTTAGTCGTTTTTTGTTCATATTAAAAACCAACATATTAATAATTAAAACTTAGTAAATTCAATGCTTTGCAGTGTTTTTTAATGTTAAAAATTAATTGAATAAAATTGAATGATATTGACTAAGGTGGACTAACTGTGGACTAAATATGGACTAACTATAGTATATTTGTTTTATAAAATAAAAATTTAAATATATGGCAATAACATTTTACCTGCAATCAATAAAAAATCCAGCTTCAATTTATGTTAGAATTCGTGAGGGAAGGGATATTGATGCAAAAGCAAAAACGAACTTATCTATTAATCCGGAAAGATTTGATAAAGGTAAAATCAAAAAGGTAAAGGTGCCGAATGGTGCAACTGCGGAATCAAAAGCAGAAGTTCAAAAAGAGAACAGCTCTTTGATTAATTTAGAAAAAGACCTTGCTAAATTATCTAATCAAATAACAACACTTTTAAACGAGAGAGAAGATTTTGAAATTATAAATTCCGATTGGTTAAAAAATGTTATAAATCCTAAAGTTGAAAGGATGGCTCCATCAAAATTGGTGGATTATTTTGAACATTATATTGATTGTAAAGGGAGTGACATTGCAACCTCAACAGTTAAGAAAATTCGAGTTTTCAAAAACAGGGTTTTGAAATATGAAAAAACAATAAAACCAATCTATATCGAGAACATTGATTTAATGTTTATTACTCGCTTTGAAGATTGGTTACGTGATGATGGTTATGCAAAAAATACAATTATAAAAACTATCAAAACGATTAAAGAAGTATGTTATCACTCAAAAAGTAGAGGGATTAAAGTAAATCCTGAAGTTGAACAAATTGGTTTAGGTAAAGACTATGTTTATAAAAGAGCTGAACATATTACTTTAAATGAAGATGAAATACAAAGAGTTGAAACGGTTAAATTAGATGACAAACAATTAGATATTGCTAGGGATTGGCTTGTTATTAGTTTACATACTGCACAGCGCGTTAGTGATTTTTTAAGGTTTAAAGTTGAAGATATCGTAGATATTGAAGGCAGTAAATTCATTGACTTTAGACAACAAAAAACGGATACGCCTGTTTATATAATTTTGCGGGAACCAGTTTTAAAAATCATCGAAAAGAGAGGCGGGAAGTTCCCGCCCATATTTTCAGATAAAGCTGGGAGTAATAGTACTATTTATAATAAACTCATAAAATTAGTTTGTAAAGAAGCCAAGATAAATGAATTGGTTACTGTGAGCATTAAAAACAAAAAAACCAATCGTTACGAATTGAAAGAGGTTAAAAAATATCTTGCTGTGAGTACACACATAGGGAGACGAAGTTTTGCCACAAATTACTATACACATATAGATACCATGTTATTAATGAGTCAAACAGGACATAAAAGTACTAAGCAATTTATGGATTATGTGTCTAAGGCTGACAAAACTAACGCTACGAGTTTAGCTAAGGGATTCGCAAAATTTGATGAGTTAAATAAAAAGCCAGCATCAATGAAAGTTTTACATAATACAGGAACAGAATAATGAAATATAATTATTTAGCATTAATAATTAATGTTTTTGAAAAATTACAACCAATTGCTCTATCAACAATTCAATCGAAAAGAAAATATTTCCAAGAAAAAATATTAGAAAAACAGAAAGAACAATCTGGCTTGATAACAAAAAAGGAATTTTTAGATAATTGTGAAATTGCAGTTGACCAATTAAAAGAACATGTTCGCAATGGTATTAATTTATTAATAGATAAAAAAATAAATCCTTTAATCTTAGAAATGAATTTTGGCATACGAGATGTATCTACCTTTAAGTTAGGTACTACAAATATCGATCGAAAAAAAGAATTAGATTCAATGATAAAAAATATAAATGAACAATATGGGAAAGAAACTAACATAAATATAAATTATTTAGTAAAAAATACAAAAATGGAAATGTCCCTCACTGATGTTGAATTTATTGAATCTGTTTTTGAAAACATTAATTATATCGAAAATGGAAATGAATCTGAAATTTATGATTTATCTAATACATCAGTTGTGCAGAAAATAATTTATTTAAATGAGTTAGGAATTATTGATTTTTTAAAAAGAAAACCTGAATTTATCGCAAGTACAAATTTAATGGCTACCATTTTGAGTTCTATTACAGGCGAGAAAGCGTCAACATTACAACCCAGTTTAAATCGATTAATTAGTAATGATATAGAAGATAAGAACCATCCTTATAATACAAAAAGTACAGTAAACAAAGTACTTCAAACACTAAACAGTAAAAATATTAAACCCAAAACCTCTTAATTAAAAGAGGTTTTTTTATGCCTTTAAACCTTTCTAGGGAATCCCTAATGATTCCCTAATTGTGATTTGCACTCTAATCAATAATTAATTATTATGAGTGCAATACAATTCGTAGCGACTACACCGCAAGAGTTAAAAAATGAAATTACGGCAGACGTAAAAGTTATCTTAAATGATTTCTTAAAAAATTTTAAACCAATTCAACCAGCAGAGTACCTAACTCGACAACAAGTAGCCGGAATGTTTAATGTGGATTTATCCACGGTTCACAATTGGTGTAAATCCAATAAGCTAAAACCTTTAGGCCTCGGATCACGGGTCTATTTTTTACGCTCAGACATTGAAGCCTCTTTAATCCCTTTAAACGATTAAAGGCTATGAGTGTAGAATTAAAACTTAAACCCTGTCAAAAAAATGATGGGGTTAGAGCATTATGCAATGTTCTTAAAGAAAAAAACAACTGTAAGATTTTCACTATCTTAAATTTTCAAATAAGATGTTGAAATTCAACGTCATTGATGCTAGGAAAAATATAGACCAGATGCTGTCAATTTATTTAAAAAATAATCAAAATACAGAAGAGGCACTAATTAACGGCATTGCAAATCTGAAAAATCAAGATACACAAAAAGGTATTTCTTTCGATGCTCTTACATATCTGGCAATAAATTATTTTTATGACCAAATATATGTTTCTTTTAAAAGAGAAGATAACGGTAGAACTAAAAAACATAAGTACAAGAAGGTAAGATCAAGTAATATAGGAGAAATTAAAGCAATACTTGATGCTTGTAATTACACACCATATACTCCTATAGAAATTATTAATAATACTGAAGATGTGGAATTGTTCAACTCAAGTTATTTCACGGAATGTTATTTAATAATTCAGACAGCTTATTTTTTTGGTTCAAACCGCTTTGGAAAACATCCTTATTTTGAAGCTGTCGATCATTATCAAAAGACTGGCGAAATTTTACAAAATGATGTGAAAAAAGAGAGACTTGAAAGTGCATTCGAAAAGATTGATAAATTTAGAGAATGGCAAAGGAATCCAACAAAATTCAAAAAAAGACCAGTTCAATTTAACAGAGATACTTTACTTAATAATTGGTATTATGGTGTGTTAGATATTTTAGCAAATACATTAGGAACTTGCAAAAATTACAAATATGAATATCCAACAAAGGACGGGGTTATTTATAATTATAGGTTATATAATAAATTTATACAAACAGCACGGACTCTGCGTGAAGTTCAGCCTTTTGAAATGATAGAATACGATGTAAAAAGCGGTAATTTATCATATTTAGATTTGTATGTCGGATCTAACGTTTCAAAAAGAGCATATGAGATTTATGCTAGTGAATACAATATTACTCGGGATGAAGCAAAACGTAAATTTAATACTATATTAAACCTGAAAAACAACAGAAATACGTGGAAAAGCAAACAAGAATATATTACTACTCTATGCGGTTTTGGATGGACACATGACGAAGCAAGCAAAATACAGCTTGTAACCGACTCTTCTGATCTACTATTTGCTCACTGGGCTAGTAAAGAAGAGTGTAAACATGTTCAAAATTTTGCTGAGGTTAACAATATTGTTGGGTGGACACGAGGTCATGATTCATTAAGTTTCCTTAAAAGAAATAATATTGACTATAAAAATTTTTGTACTTCATTTGAGAATGGAATAATTCAATTTGAATTAAAAGAGATAGGAAATCACAAGAATTACTCTGTACAACAAAAAACTGAGAAGGAAAAATCTATCAGCATTATTGATATTTCTTCGCTTAACACTAAACTTAGCGACATCAAAAATGAAATTGAAAAATTTAAAAGGATTGAAAGCGAGGTGCTGACTGGATACCTAAGTGATAAACTTGATTTACTAACTGATTTTTTTTCAAGATTGCATATAAACATTTTGGTTTCTCCTGCATCAAGTGGTAAAACTAGCATGGTGGAAAAACTAAACGAACAAAATAAAAGATGTTTACTTATAGTCCCAACAAAAGCAATAATAAAAAATAAAAATTTAAAAGATTTTGTACAAGTTTCTGATACAATTAGTATAAAGAAATATATTAATACCACAGATTCAATTATTTGCACATTTGATAAAGGGGCGCAAATAGAAGTTGAAGATTTTGAAAAATTTGATTACGTTTTTATAGATGAGTCTCATCTTTTGTTTACGGAAAGGTATAGAATGAATGTTATAGTGCCCTTGCTTAAAAAAATTAAAGATCACATCTTAAACGTGAGAAGAGATCAGTATTTGTCGCAAAGCAAAACAACTTTAGTTTTAATGAGCGGTATTCCTACTGGTGAGGAAATTTATTTTGAAACAGATGATCAAGGTAAGCCACTAGTACAAAAAAAAGAGTTTATTAATCATAAAAAAAGAATGGTAACTTTTGTTGGTTGTAAGGATAGAGATCAATGCTACACATCATTAGTAAATCGTACAAAAGAATTTTTAAGCAACAATTATAGAGTGTTTATTCCCACAAATATGGGCGAAAAATGGATAAATTGTGTTGTGGGAAGTATTGGATATCCAAACTTTGCTATCTATTCAAATAATCAGAAATACAATAAAGTAAGTGATGATATAAATAAAATGTCTATGGTAGATTGTAACACTCAAGTACTTTTTGCTACTTCCCTAGGAAATGTTGGCATTGATATAAATAATACTGACAAACAAACGGTTATGGTTATCTACACCGACAACAAAAATTCAATTACATGGCAAGAAATTGAGCAGTACGCTAACAGGTTTAGAAAAACAAATGTTATGATTGTTGTCTTTTTCATTGTGCCAAATAATATTGAGTATGAAAAAGATTTTGTCTTTAATTATGTAGAAGATTTTACAACCATCAGTTTAATACAAAATGATATAGCTACAGATCTTTTTGCAGATCAGGAATTTGAGAATATGGAGGATGATTTTGGAGTCGATAAAGATAAGGTTAGATGGAAGGTATTAAACGAAAAGCTCAAAGAACACCATAGTAACATTATTTGTATTGGAGGAAATTTAAAAGCATTTGGATATATAGTAAATGTTGAAGAAGGTTCTCATACAGATAGTTATGTGATGAAAAAATATCAAGAACTATTAGTAGAGCAAAATGATTTGGAAAAACAAATGAAAATTCGAGCTTTAGAATTTATTCTTAGTGATGTTCTAAATTTAATAAGAAAGTTTACTGTTTATACAATAAAATTAGGTGATTATTCAATTGCATTGGAAGACAAAATTTTAACACTGGAAAATGAACAGATCTTTAGAAGTATAAGATTGTTAGTAAGGAGATGTTTAGATATAAGTGGTTTTATTAGTGACTTTAGTTGGATAAAAGAACTAATGGAACATTGCAATATGAATCTTAAAGAGTTCGATAACAGACTCAAATTTACGAAGTTTGTTAACAGTGATTTAGTAGATGATTTAGATAACAATTTTATTGATGAGGTAGACAAAATAGTCAATATGATTGATGGAGTCGGTAGTCTATCTAAACAAGAATATCAAAAGATGTTAGATACTTTGTGTCCAAAATATATCAATAAAGCATATATGGCGATGGATCAAAAGACTAAGTTGAAATTACAAGAAAATTTTAGAAAAAAACTGAATATCTGTTATATAATTAAATATGGAAAAAAAGTAGAATTTAAACAGCGTTATACTCAATCATGGAGAAGTGACGCAATTCTTTGGTATGAAGAATTTTTGAGAGATAAACTGGAGAAAGACTTGCCAATCAATAAAAGATTAATTAGAAATAGAAAAGGAGTTGCTGTAGGTTTAAGTATAGGAAAAGCATATGAACATATTACCGACGATATGATTAATGCAGTATCTGAAAAAGTATCAACTGATGGTTTTATAACAGTAAATGCTATAGTTGAAATAACTGGTCTACCTGTTAAGAGTGTTGGTGGATTTGTTAAATCAAAATTTAGCGGGTTAAAATCTACTCCAAAAATGATAAAAGGGGTTAGAGAAACTAGATATTGCTTATAATTTACATCTGTTTTTTGACACTTTTTTCTACTAAATATAAAATAATAATATATTTAAGCAAAACAGTGACAAAAAGCAGATGTAAAATCAAATTATTGGATTTTTTAAATTATCTTCTTCATTTACATGATATTATGCTTTTGAAAGAGTAGTAAAATAAAAAAAAAATACCCATACATTTCCGTATGGGTATTTTTTTGCCTACCAATTTAAAGTATGATATGAGTAATCATTGTAAGCATGTTCTATTTGCAATTGTTTGTTTATGTCAGTAATACTAATCAATTCGGTTAATGTTTTTTTAGAATCAATTTTTTTCTCCAATTCGGTTTTTATTTCTTCATTTTGTGATTTCAATTTTTGTATCAATTGTTTGTAAATGATTTTTTCGTCCTTTGTGAACTTATTTGGATCATATTTTTGTTCTACAACTACGCCAAAAGCATTAACCATATTTACTAAATGTTTATTATTAATTGCCTCTAATTTGCTAACGGTTGACAATGCATTTTTCAGTTTTAAACGGTAATTATCTAAGATCAATTTTTCTTTTGCAAGTATTTGTGGTTTTGTATAATCTTTAGTTAGTGTAAGACCATTGCCCTTTCCCCAATTCTGATAATACATTACATCTTCATGTATTAAACATATTTTGTTGTCTTTCGTCGCTTTAATCAAATAAAGTTTATCCTTATAACTATATGCTAGAACATCAAAGATTTCTGTAGGTATTATTTCGTTTAGTTTTATAGAACCAATTTTATTTGTCGCAGTAGAGTCTGAAAAAATTTCCATAGCTATTCTTGGAGAATCCTTATATTCTTCTATAAAATATCCAACTATAGTTTTGTTAAAAATAAATGTCTTGGGAGTAATATCAGTATAGTTCCATTTAATTTCTTGTGGAGAGGCTTGAGATTGTACTTGTTGTGCTAAAATAAAAATAATTGTAAATAGTAATGCTTTCTTCATGCTCGATATTTTAGAATTTATAATAATGAATTTTAATTACACACATAATACACATATGTGAATCTTTTTACTTGCTTTTTATTCGCAAAAATAGACATAAATGCACACTTATGTGTATTTATTGTAAAAATAATTTCTCACTAAAGTATCAATCTTTGAAGTATGGAACACAGAGGTGAAATAGTAAAAGAAGCGGTGTATAAAAGTGGATATCCTATTACGGAGTTAGCCAAGAAATTATCAAAAAGCAGGAGGTACATATACCTTCAGTTTGAGAATGCAAATCTTTCATTAGATGTAGTCTTGCAAATAGGTAAAATCATTCATTATGATTTTAAAAATGAAATAAAGGCATTTAACTCTTATAAGAATTCATCAAACGAATCTGCTTTTGATTACCAAAGTGAGGAAGCAAATTTAGAATATTGGAAAAATAAGTATTTAAAATTGCTTGAAGAGTATAACGAACTTTTGAAAAAAAAAGATTAATTAGAAAATCTATTAAATTAATGTGATGCACTAGGAGTCCTTTACAATTTTAAAATTCACATAAGATGCCAGAAGGTGAAAAATTACTTATGTTAAAACATATTTAAATCTTCCCCGATGTCCCTCATGAATTTAGCTAACGGTCTTTTTAACAAATCTTTATCTTGGTGATAATTTCCTAAAACAAATCTTCTAAATAATTCGTCATCAATGTTTATACCGCTACCATGAAAAAAATCTCTAACTTCGTTTCTTCTTTTCTTATGATAATATCGGGATCTTAAATAAGTTTCTGAAGCAATATCTTTAAATTGTTCATATTGTTCGTTTATTCTAAATTCTCTTAAGTAGTTTTCAAGTTTTGTTTCAAATATGGAATTCCCAAAGTATTTTGCTCTAATTTCAACGCAGTAATTTATTTTATCTTCATTTTTATTCGGATCAATAAGAAAATCAGCAAGACTAGCTCTATCTAAATTGAATTTTGCAATATTGTGAAAACTTTCAATGTATGGATGTATATTTTCAAGCAGTGAAAAAGGCTTATTAGATTTGCTCATATTACAACTTGCGCAACAAGGTATTAGATTGTAATAAGACAAGCTTAAATATGGATAAACACTTTTTGGGAAGTAATGATCAAGATGAAATAAGAGTTTTACGCTCTTTATTTGGCTAGTTTTTAAAGTATATTGACTATTACAAGTTGCGCATGATTTGATGCTAAGTGAATCTGAAAACCATATTGCTTTTTTACTTTGTCTAAAAGATTTGTAATTAAAAATATCCTTTAATGCTTTTCCTATACTGGTTAATTCTCCATTTTTCCCTAGTGCCGGATCAAAAACTCTTGATTGAAAACCATTTGTATTGTACTCATTAATTATTAATTCTAGTCCTTTAGGGGTACTAGTTATTATTGATTTTAATTTTTTTTTAATATCTCTTGCAATATCAATATCAGAATTGCCAGAATTTGCATTTATCCATTTTTGAAGTTTGCTTGAAATAGATTTATAATTACCATCTGTAGTATCTATTTTTTTGTAATATTGGGATACATTAGAATTATTAAATTTAATTGGAATCATTTTGATTGTTTTTATTTTCAAGTTCAATAATTCTTTTCTTTAGCTCCGAAATTTCATCATAACCAAATTTTTTATTAAACAAATATTCAAATTGTTCTTTAATCATTGGCTCCCCAATAGAATCAATTATATATTTTAATTCGTTTATTTTTTCTTTACTATAATCATTATGTTTAGTTTTAAGCATATCCAGCGCACTTTTCATTTTTTCTTCTGCAAAATTCCCAATAGTGTTTTCCATAAAGAAAGAATCTGATAGTAATGAGTAAATATTTGCTCCGAATGTGTTATCTCTTTCCATGTCGGATATTTCTGTATTACCATCATCGTTTCTATCCAAAAACAAAACATTATTTTTGGGAATATCTGATAGTACAAATGGACTATGCGTAGTTAGAATCAGTTGTATTTTTCTATCATGAAATAATTCGCTCAAAAATTTTACAGTTTTATTGAAAAACAATCTTTGCCATTCAGGATGTAGAGCGACTTCACCTTCGTCAATAAAGATTATGATTCTATCTCTAAACATTTCGTATGTTATATTTTTTTCAGAATCTAAAAGATCATTTTTTGCCCAATAAAATCTTGAATAAAAGTTGAGTAAGTGTTGTTGACCGGAACTGTAATTATTTGAAAACTGATAGTGAAAAGAAAGTCTATTCTGAGTGATTTCTTTTATTAACCTCAAAAGATCTAGAAAGTCCTTTTTATTCTTGTAAATACTAGTGTCTAATTTTGCATTATGAATTAAACTGGAATAGGCTTTGGCTCTTGAATTAAAGTCAGATTCAACTATAATTCGTTTTTTCTCAGCATCCCATTTACAATCATTAATGAGTGACTGGAGTTTATTGTCTACTAAAAATATTTTTTTTATAAATCCTATTGAAACTAATTTTTCTGGTTCGTGTAAAAAACTTGTAAAAAATCCAACATCAAATTTATAATCACTTGTTTTTAGTACGATTTTGAAAAAATTAATTAAAAATAATCGCCTAAAAATATCCTTTTGATTTTCAACTGGAATTAAATAATATTCAAACCTATTCTGTTCATCTTTTTCAGGTAGTTTGTAATTGCTTAATTCCGCATATCCACGATTCCAGATATTACCTTCTAAGTTATTTAATTCATCCCATAAATTATTTTCATAAATTTCTTTCGGATCTTCTTTTTTGTAAAAAGAAGGAGTTTGAAGTAATCTGTTTTCTTCAACCAGATCAATAGATATCTCTAGATTAGTTGGAGATTCCCCTATAAACTCTTTTGTATTATAGTTTAAAATGAAATCAGATTGACGAACCATTTCATTAACGTAGTGAGCCTTCAAAAAATCTGTTTTATCATATGAAGTATCAAAATCTCTATTTAGATTGTAATGTTTTGCGGTTTTATTAATATCGTTAAAAGCTAAATAACTTGTTGAAATATTGGTCAGGTTTTCTCTTATATTTATGTACCTGAATTCAAATACAGGTGAATAATAAATGTATTTATTTCTACTCATCTCAGCCCATTTTCGTCCTCCTTGATTATCTAGAGGTGCATTTTTATAATCAAGAAGCTCATAACCAATACTTTCAAGATCTTCAATATTTTTAATTTTAATGCTTTCTTGAAAAAAAATAAGCTTATCAATAATTAAAATTCCTTTATATCCTACGAAATTAACTGTAAGTGCTCCATTTGTGACGTGAGCTAAATTGAAATTCATGAATTCTCCTAAATTTGTTTTACCGGAGCCATTTTTACCAACAATGGCGGTAACACTTGAAATATTTTCTGCAAAGAAAAACTCTGGAGTTTGAATTTTGTCAGTGCTAATTGCTATTTCATCATTAATGTATTGAAATTCCTGCGCAATACTATGATTAAAATTAAATCCAGTTTGTTTTACATTTTTATAATCTTCAATCCAAATAAATTTTAATTCCATATTTTCAAAGCATTTTAAATATCTATAAAAAAAATGTTGGTTATTTGTGTTACTGTGGTTTATCAATATATTTCCCCCAACCATCAGGAATTATTCGTTCCTCTTTCATCCAAAATAGCCATTTATGAAATACACTATGATATTTACTTTTCTGTTTATCCCAAGCCATAAAATCACTATAAAGTAATTCATCAGTAATTTGTTCATTTTTTATAATACGATTGTTCCAAACAGCATAAAGTGTTGCAATAAGTTCACATTCTCCCCAGCTTAATGGTCTGAATTTTAAAAGAGTATTATTTATTTTTAATGATTCATCAGCAAAGTTTTCCAGAAATAAACTTTCCAATTCGTTTGCCCCTGCAAGCGCAGTATAACGTACTCTTTTGTTATCTGTTTTGTCTTGAACAACATTAAAAAAGCGCATACGATTAAAATCAGCTTCAATACTTTTGATCAAAAAATCATCATATGGCCCGGCAACTTTTTTAATATAATTTGAATCAAAATCGATTTTGCATATGTATTCAGTTAAGAATAGTAATTTTTGAAACTTAACTCTACCAAAATCAGTGGTGTTGTTTAAGTTAATAATATGTCCAGCGAGAATTGTTTTTAATGGACTTTCTATTTTTTTGCTTTCAATGGAAATATCATTTATTTTCTGATTGGGTTGCAAAGCTTCTCTCAAAACCTGTTGCAATAACATTTCATTATAGCCTTGACTTTCTTTGATGCTTTGTTCCAAACCATCGCAAAATGCCATTAATTCTCCTAATTTAGCTACAATTTGTTCCTGCTCGTGAATTGGCGGGAATGGAATTTTTAAATCATTTAGTATTCCTAAATTAATGTTTTTTTGTGCCGTAGCTGGTGCATATCTCTCTAGTTCATCTTTCGCTGTAACTAAATAATAATAAATATACTTTTCTATTATTTTATCAATGGATAAGAAGCATACAATGCTGTCAGGAAGACAAGCATCAAAATCCAAGAATCCACATTCAGCAATATTTGCAGCAATGGTTATACATAATGTTCCCTTTTTTTGTAGTTCGCTTTGTTTTAGTCCAAAATCATTATAATATCCATTTACAGTAGTAATTAGATTGTTATTGTTTTTGGCTTTTGAAACATCACCAGTTTGGATGAAGGGAATATTACCTCCCACAAACAATTCTTGATCATTTCGTGGACGATGTTTTGATTTACCTCTTTTTAGATTACCAGTATCTCCCAATCTACACCAAGCCCAATGTTTAGGTATTTCAAAAGGAATATCCTCTTCCTTTATCAATGATAACTCTTTTTCTTTTTTGAGTTTTTTCTCTGCAATTATCTTTGCTTTTTTAGCTTTTATTTTTGCTAAAAGTTGTTGACCAGTCTCCGAAGTATTAATGCTTTTTATTAATTTTCCTTGCATTGCTTCACGTAAAAAGGCTTTACGTAATTGTTTTATTAAGTGAAGTTGGTGATTGAGTTCAGAATTAATATTTTGAACATTAGAATTGTTTGAAATCAACTTAGTTACTATCTTCTTTTGTTCCTTAACATCAGTTGGAATTTCAACTAATAAAGGTAAAATATGTTTGGGCTTGATTTCTGTCTTTATTCCTCCAGGCACTTGATCTTTAAGCGCTTTTTTAAACTCTAAACTTTTTAAAAAATTAGTTAAAAAATTGATGTCAATTTGCTTTTCATCAAAATGATAAGATGAATAATGAATTGTTGCAACAACATCTTCATCTCCTTGATAAATATTCATTGCGCCTTTTTCAACATTTATTCCAGAGATAACTAGATCACCTTTCTTTACTAATATCATATCGGTATTAGATGGCTTATCAGATAAAAAAATAGTTCCTGAAAAATTGATTTTATCGATACGTTTGAGACCTTGAATGGCAATATCATTTGGTTTGTACCTTCCTTCACGATTCTTTAAAAAGTGTCCTAATTTTACTTTTTTCCAGCTCATTACTTTACTCTGTTTTTTAAATCAGTTAATAATGAATTGCTTTTTCCAAAAGATTTATGCAACATTTCTATCAATTCATCACTATTGTATTCATGAGTTTCCTTTGGCTGTGTTGGATTTTTTATATCTAAGTCGTACTTACGGTCAATAATAGTTTTTATATTTACCTTCCAAGAGATATTACTTTCTTTTCGATTATTCCACCATAATTTAATTGGATCAAACTCTTTGACTTGTATAGGTTTGGTTTTATTATACGCTTTTTGTCCTTCAGGCAAATGGTGCTCGTAATACCACACCTCCTTAGTAGGTTTTCCTTTTATAAAAAATAATAAATTGGTTGATACCGAAGCATAAGGTTGAAAAACGGAATTAGGTAATCTTATTATAGTATGCAAATTGCAATCTTCTAAAAGTTTTTGTCTAATTCGTTGCTTTACACCATCACCAGTTAATGAACCGTCAGGTAAAACAATACCAGCACGACCGTCTTTTTTTAATAAATGAATCATTAAAATTAAAAACAAATCAGCACTTTCTTTTGTTCTAAAGTTTTGAGGAAAGTTTGTTTCGTTATTATTAGCAACAATACCTCCAAAAGGAGGATTTGCTAAAATGGCATTTACTCTATGTTTTTCTGTAAAATTGCTTAGAGGCTGATCTAATGCATCGCCAAAACGAATGTTTGGAACTTCTATGTCATGTAGAATTAAATTGGTTGTAGCTAATAAATAGGGTAGTGGTTTATATTCCCAACCAATTACATTTTCGCCAATGCTTTGACTCTCTTCAATACTATTAGCTTGTTTTTTTAAATGTTCAATTGCGCAAGTTAAATACCCCGCCGTACCACATGCAGGATCTAATATTTTTTCTCCCAATTGTGGGTTAATCATTTCAGTAATAAATGTTGTAATGGCGCGAGGTGTATAGAATTCTCCACTATTTCCTGCACTTTGTAGTCCTTTTAAAATTGTTTCATATAATTCCCCAAATGCATGGCGATCTTTGGCTATGTTGAAGTCCATTTCGTTCAGTTTATTCAAAACTTTACGAATGTTTGTACCACTTTTCATATAGTTATTATTACCGTCGAATACTTCACGAACTATCAAGGCACGACGATTTCCTGTGCTAACATCAATATTGCGAAGTGCAGTAAATAATTGTCTGTCAATAAATTCCAATAATTCTTCACCAGTTATTCCTTCTGGATCTCCAGCCCAATTTCCTTTTTCGTTTACCCAATGAAATAAGTCAGGAATTGGTGAGGTGTAATTGTCGTCTAGAAGTTCTAATTCTTTGTCTTTATCTGAAAATATTTTAAGAAAAAGCATCCAACCCAATTGTTCGATTCTTTGTGCATCACCGTTTAGACCGGTGTCTTGCCTCATTATGTTTTGTATGCTTTTTAGTATGCTTGAAATGTTGGACATGTGTTATATTTGGTAATGATCTTTTAGTAATTGTACAACTCTTTCATGATTTGTATCTAGTGTTGTTAAATCCCAATGAGTATTCTGAATCATTTTTAATGAATTAGGAAAAACATCCATTGTTGTGTTGAAATATTTTTTCTTTTTGTCTATATAATCTAAGTTACTTAGAGAAGAATTTTTGGCTCGACTAATAAGAACTAAATTTCCTAGTTTGTTGATCCATTCAGCATGTTTTTCGCTAGTAAAATCTTTGTTCCATTGACTATTTGGAGCGGGTCTTTGCGGTAAAACATGTTCAATACTAATTTTGGATGGAGTATTCCATTTTTGAGTATTTCCACTATTTAAATAATCCAGTTTCAATAAGATATAGCGCGCAAATTTTCTTTTATAAATTTGTCCCGATTGAATTTCATTTAGAAACGATGAAGAATTAAAATTAAAAACTTTAGAGTTTAACAATAAAATTATTTTTTCATCATCATTGAGGTTTTCTTTATTTTTTAAAATTTCAATTTCTTTAATAATACTATTCATTGATTCAATTCGGGCTGTAGGCGATTCTCCTGAAATTAAATCAGCAGAAAACTTATTGTCGAGTTTTTTTAGAAAATTAAAAATTTGAATATCCCCGAAACTTTCTCTAAAACTTAATAATGGTGGAATCCATATATCTGCAATGCTATTGTCTTGTAATAATGCTATCAAATTCTCAAATTCGAAAGTGCTTCCAAGAGATGAATTGGTATTATTAAAAATAAAATCGTAATGCTTTTTGTACCTTTTTATGTATTCGAAAGTGTCTATACCTTTTTTTAATAAAGGAGTTTTTGGAATCGATTGTTTTGTTTCTCTATTATATTCTTTTGGATTATATATATTTTGCTCAAATTCTTTCAGTAAACTTAATCTAGCTTTATCCTTAACTAAAATTGTTCTGATATAAGATAAGAACTGATCAAAATCTTCTTGTAGTTCGCCTTCAAGCTCTTCCCAAAATATGGCATAATTTTTCCTCTTATTATCATCTGTTACAAATTTAAGGTTCTCTGCTTTTAAAATGTCGCTATTTCTTAATTTTACACCTCTATCGTTAAGTACGGTAAATAATCGGAAAGCATCATCTAGTTCTTGACTAGAAACAAAAATCAATAAAACATTATTCATTAAATGAATGAAAAAATCTTCAACATCAATGGAATCATTCTTTAAGAACCATTCTCTCATTGTTATAATGGCTCTTGCCATATTTTTTATGTTGATATCTTGACTGGTAGAAATAATATTTGCTAAATGGTCTTTTCTTGTAGTGCTTTCATCAATTTTGATAAATTCTTCTGCAAAATCCTGAACTTCTTCACGTATATCAAAAGTTAAACGCATCCTTTCAGGAATTCCTTTAAATTTATTTTCTTTTTGAAATATAGCATCTCTGCAAGTTTTCTTTAAATCCTCATTGCCAGACAAATCTCTTATAACAGCCATTAACATATAAAGAGTTGTTAGTCTTTGTTGACCATCTAATAATTCATTATCTCTATATTGTTCATTTTTTGATAATTTACTATGAAATACAATAGAACCTAAAAAATATTCAGAATCTTGTGTAAATTGCTGAGCACTTGAAATATCTTCTAGTAGGGCAATAATTTGATCATCTTCCCAAACATATGGTCTTTGATATTCGGGAATTTTGTACCACATTTCGTGGTTGTTGTAATTTCCAAAAACGTTTTGGATAAACATTTTGCCACTTTCAATTTGTTTTAAAGGTGATATCATTTTTAAACTTTTCTATATAATTCTGTTTCTAAATCTTTTACTGCTTCCATATAACTGCTTTTACCACCAAAAATTCCGTTTACAATTTCTAATGTTGAACCAAAATCATCAAAAGGTTTTACACGAAGAACTTCAATGCTCTCAATGTTTTCTACACCTTCGTCAGCATATTTGTCTAATAATGTTTCTAAAACTTTACGTGTATTAGCTTCATATTTAGTGAAGTAATTTCGCTTCTTTACATTATTTGCTCGCTCTTGTCTTGTCAAAGGTTTTTGGTCGTATGCGACGTGACAAATTAAATCAAATAAATCAACATCTTTGTCAACGGCTTCATATAAAGCTTCAACTAAAATACCTTGTTCTTGTAATTCTTTTATGATGGCTTCCTTTCGATCAGCTTGATTCCAGATCAGTAAAAAATCATTTAAAGAAGCATATTTTCCTTTAATAATTTCTTTTGTGTGATCTTGTAAACTAACAGTAATAGGTTTGCCATTAGAATCAAAATACAATTCACGACTTATTAAAACAGATACGTCAATACCATTTATGTATTGCTTTTCTCTTTTTTTGTATTCTGTTTCCGGTTCATTTAATGGGTTTCTAATTTTCGGTTCCAACACGATTTCTTCACCACTTATATCATCAATTATTGGAGAGTAATCATTTTCTTCTTCATCAATAATATGAGTTAAATCAGCTTCTTCAGTAATTGGCTTAACTCTCAATGGATCACCATCAAAAGTTGGATCAGCAAAGTTATCGGTTGCATTCCTGAAATCTAAAATGGTAAAATAAAGTTTATCAAACTCTTCATTAATTCTTGTGCCACGACCAACAATTTGCTTGAACTTGGTCATCGAATTAATATTAGTATCTAAAACAATTACTTTGCAGGTTTGTGCATCCACACCAGTTGTCATCAATTCAGAAGTGGTAGCTACAACAGGATAAACTTCTTCAGGGTTTATGAAATTATCTAGTTCACGCTTTCCTTCGTCATTATCTCCTGTGATTTGCATTACATATTTATAATTTTCAGAAACTAAATCAGCATTGTGTTTAGCAATTGCATTACGCATTCGTTCAGCATGGTCAATATCTACACAAAAAATAATAGTTTTAGCAAAACGATCTAGACCTTTTAGATATTCAGTTACTTTTTGCGCAACGATATCGGTACGTTCATCTATGACAAGTTTTTTATCAAAATCTCTTCGATTGTAAATTCTGTCTTCAATAAGATTTCCTTCTTTATCCGTTTTTCCTCGTTGCGGTCGATAACCTTCGGTATCAACATTTAGTGCAACACGAATTACTTTGTATGGAGCTAAAAAGCCATCATCAATCCCTTGTTTTAAAGAATAAGTATAAACTGGATCACCAAAATATTCGGTATTGCTGGTTTCTTTAGTTTCTCTGGGTGTAGCTGTTAGACCAACATGAGTAGCTGTTTTAAAATAACGTAAAATTTCACGCCAAGAACTATCTTCATTTGCGCTTCCACGATGACACTCATCAATTATTATTAAGTCAAAAAAATCTGGAGAAAAATCTTTGTACGCATCTTCAATTCCTGGTTCATTGTTGGTTAAACCTTGGTAAAGTCCCAAAAATATTTCATAGGCTTTATCCGAAGTATCAATGCCTCTTTTTTTATTACTAATTAATTCTTCTTTTCCATTATTAAATTCTAAAACTTTCTTTTTAATAATGGTCATTTTATCTTTAAAATGCTTAAAATCACCTTTTCTTGTTTGATCTATTAATGCAGTTCGGTCGGCTAAAAATAAAATTCTCTTTTTACTTCTTGATTTCCATAAACGATAAATGATTTGAAAAGCAGTATATGTTTTTCCTGTACCAGTTGCCATAACCAGTAAAATTCTATTTTGACCATTCGCAATTGCTTCAACAGTTCTATTAATAGCATTTTGTTGATAATAGCGAGGTTTTCTACCGGAACCATCAGAAAAATATTTTTGTAAAGCTATTTTTTCACCTTCAACATTTACAATTCCTTTATACTTTTTATATTTATTCCATAACACTTCAGGTGATGGAAACTCGTCAAGAGATAATTCAGATTCGATTTTGAAGTCATTTGCAGTTTTATCGTGAAATAAAAAACCATCACCATTACTGCTAAAGACACAAGGAATATCTAAAATAATTGCATAACCTAGAGCTTGCTGAATTCCCGAACCAATAGAATGTTTGTTGTCTTTTGCTTCAATTATTGCAATTGGATTATCTTGATAATAAAGAATATAGTCAGCTCTTTTCCGTTCACCTCTTGCAGTAAGTTTTCCTCTTACGTATATTTTACCATCTGTAAAAAAGACTTCTTCCAAAATTTGTTTTTGCAAATCCCAACCCGCTTTTACTAAAGCAGGTGTTATAAATTTTGTACAAATATCCCTTTCTGAAAGATCTTTTTTGCCCATAAGATTTATATTACGTAAATAGAATTTTTGCTAAGATATTGAAAAAAATATTTTTTTGATTAACTAATATGGAAATAAGAACATATCCTTTATTCCAGTGCATTTTTTATTTAAGTAATTAATATTTTTTAAATTCACTAAAAGAAAATCTGAACTGTAAGAAATGAAAAGAGACAGAAGAATTTACGACCGTAATTTTAAAGAAAAAGCAGTCCAGTTGGGATACGAAATAGGTCTTACAAAAGGTGCAATAAAGCTTGGTATTAATCCTTCCTTTATGACTCGGTGGAGACAAGAGTTTCTTGAATTTGGAAAAACAAGTTTCTGTGGACGTGGCAATTGGAGATTAAATCAAGTACAAACAGAATTTTCCAAACTAAAAAGGAAGCTTAAAAATGAGCTTAAAGAATCAGAACTTAAGCTTGAAATATTTAAAAATGCAAGTAAATACACTTCTGAAGCAAACCTTACCATCTATGACTTTATAAAAAACCATTCCGACAAATACACAATTACAAAAATGTGTAAAGTTTTGGGTACAGATAAAACTACATTTGATAAATGGAAAAGTCAGGCAATTTCGCCAAGACAACATAGAGTAAATTTGTTGCAGAAAGAGATAACTTCCATATTTTATGAATATAAAGAGCTATACGGTGGAGCAAAAATTGCCGCAGAATTGCAGAGTAGAGGGTTTAAAATAAAAACAGGTCAAGTATGTATTCATATGAGAAAACTAGGTCTAGTTAGTAAGATTAGAAGAAATTACAGACTTAAAACAAATTCACTTAATAGCCCATATAAGTTTCCAAATATTTTAAATCAGCAATTTACATTCGAAGAACCAAATAAGGCATGGATATGTGACATAGCCCGAATCCAAACAGCCAACGGATTTTTGTTTTTAACAATTATTATGGATTTATATGACAAAAAAGTTATTGGATGGAACCTTAGTAATGGATTAACTATAAATGAAACAACAATGCCAGCATGGGAAATGGCTGTCAAAAATAGAAAACCAGAGAAGGGGTTAATATTTCATTCCGATAGAGGCATTCAATATGCTAACAAAATCTTCAGTCATAAATTAGACTCTTATAAGTTTATTAAAAGAAGTATGAGTCGAACAGGCAATCATTCTGACAATGCTGTATCAGAAAGTTTTTTTAAATCCTTTAAATCTGAACTGGTTAATTTAAATATGCTTCTTACCAGAAAACAAATGCAAGAAAAAGTTTCTGAATATTTTGAAAACCTTTGACCATAAAGTTTAACCTATGAAAACATACGAACGTGCTTTCAAAGTGAATGCAGTTAAATTAAGTTACGAGCGAGGCAAAGGACAACTAGCGTGTCTTGCAAGAGAGTTGGGAATAAGTCCAGATAATTTGTATAAATGGCGAAAAGACTTTGAAAAATTTGGCGCAGGAAGCTTTTCAGGAGCTGGTCATCCAAATTTAACTCCAGAACAAGCCGTCATTAGAGAGCTTGAAAGAAAAATTAAAGATTCTAAAATTTCTCTTCAAATTTTAAAAAGAGGAACTAAATACGTTTCGCAAGGAAAAATACCGTCTAAAAATTTCATTGAAAACAACAAATCTGAATTTACAATTGCTAAAATGTTAACTGTATTAGAAGTGTCAGAAACAACATATTATAGAACAAAAAAACAGGAACTTACAGATACAGAATCTCGAGTAATTTTATTGAAACAAGAAATTACCTCCATATATTATGAATTTAAGAGAAGATATGGATGTTTCAAAATTACGAGAGAGCTTCAAAACAGAGGATTTAAAATAAAAAATTCGTCAGTAAAAAAATACATGAGAATGTTAGGCCTACGTCGAAAAATTAAAAGGAAATTTAAAGTCACTACTGATTCCTTTCATAATCATTATGTAGTTCCAAATCTTTTAAACAGGGAATTTAAAGTTAATGATCCTGCTAAAGTTTGGGCTTCAGATATAACATATATACAAACAGTTAAAGGCTTTTTATATCTTACAATTGTTATGGATTTATTTGATCGGAAAATAGTAGGATGGAATTTAAGTTCCAACATGAGTACTAAAGCAACAACTTTGCCTTCTTGGGAAATGGCAGTTAATAGTAGAAAAATCACTAAAGAGTTAATATTCCATTCCGATAGAGGTGTTCAATACGCGAATAAACTGTTCACTAATTCATTAGACTCCAATGAATTTGTTAAACGAAGTATGAGCCGTAGAGAAAACCACGCTGACAATGCTGTTTGTGAAAGCTTTTTTACGCATTTTAAAGCTGAGTTACTTGTTGGGAATAAACTGTTATCTAGAAAACAGATGAGAATCGAAGTTCACGAATACATTGAAAATTGGTATAATAAAAAGAGAAGACATTCATATCTCGGTTATAAAACAATAGAAGAGTTTGATAAATTTAATTTAATATAAAAAGCTACGTAGATTAATTATAGTTAGATCATTTTTGTTTAAGTAGAATTTATAAATATTAATATAATTAGTATTGATCTTTACTTTTAATAAAATACTAAAGTAAAGATCAATTTGATTCAGCCTTTGTAATCATTATCATTCAAACGAAGTCTAAATACGTTATCAAAATCCTTGATGTACTGTCACAATAATGTTATTGTTGCAATTTCGAAGTGTTAGTGTAACTTTCTTTTTTTATCTGATGTTTGTAATATACTTCAGCAAATTTATAAAGTACATTTCTTATCATGATAATTTCTTCATCAGTATAGATAATTCCATTCTTATTTAAGATTTTCTTGCATTTTGTAAGGGATAACATTTTAGATATATTTATAATTAAGAATTTTTATTTATAATCACTTAGCTGAATTAATTGAATCTAGTAATATTAAATTCTTTTTTGCTCTTAATTCATTTTGTTGTATTCTAAATTTTATACTATCTTGAATTCTTAGTTTCTCTTTCCTTAAAGTTAAGCATGAACTTTCATCAAGAATAGTTTCAAATGAGATTATTTGGTATTTACTAGGGAAAAATAATGTATCAGTCTTGTTTTCTTTGAAGTCATATTGAGTAACATCCAGAAAAATATATTTATCATTGAGATATTTTATTTTAATTTTAACATTCACATTTTTAGAATTTTCTACGTAGCATTTAATGTTTTCCATATTAGTAAGTTCTTTAGGAAAAATATACATATCATGAAAGCCAATTAATAATGAATAACATGTAAATAATAAGGGAATAGTAATAAGTCCCTTTAGTATAGATATATTTTCTTTATATTCACTACGAGCTCTTATCGAGGCAAGTTCTATAATTGAAAATGCAATTGTAGAAACCATAATGGTAAACAAAATAGTCATTATAAGATCAAATATACTATTGATTTTAAATTTATAAATTGCAATTAAGTTGAAAATTATTATAGTGCAGTAGATCAAAATGAGAAACACTATAATGTAAATTGAAAAAGGACGTTTTCTTTCAAAATGTTCTTTTAAGAATTTATCATTCTCATTAATTTTTTCAGCGTCCTCAACTTTTAAAATTTTTATGTAAAAGAGGAAAACTAACAATATGATTATTGTTACAATAATAATTAAAAGTCCATCTGGTACAATTTGTGAAATCGAAAAAAAGCGTAAGAACGAAAATGATAATCTAGATAATTCTACGACTTGCCACAAACCTCCCAATAATGTAGGTACTATAATGATCAGACTTAGGTTTTCTCTAATAAATAATACAGGGTTACTTTTAAATTCTTTCTGTATTTCCGATAATTTCGATTTCATAATTGCTAATCTACAAAAATAATCGTCTATTTTACCTGAAAATAAAAAGTATAAAGATGTAGTTGCTATTTTAAAATTATGAAGGGTGAAATGATATTTGATTAAAAAGATTTAAAATTAATGGAGAAATGAACTTTATTTAATTTTTAATGCTCCATACAACTCTTTGCATTGATCCAATTTTGAATAGTGGACTAAATATGGACTAGATAGAAAAATAAAAAATCCCTAAACCTTGATTGTCAAGTGTTTAGGGATTTGTTCTGTGACCTCGACTGGATTCAAACCAGTAACCTTCTGAGCCGTAATCAGATGCGCTATTCAGTTGCGCCACGAGGCCTTATTTTTTTCAACTTCACTAATTTTTCGTAGCTTTGTTGGTTGCTGTTAGCGGGTGCAAATATAGGCATAAATGTTAGATACGCAAACAAAAAATAACATAAAAATAAAAAAAAATGAAGATTGAAAATTATGTGCGTGATATTCAGGGTTTTCCTAAAGAAGGAATTTTGTTTAAAGATATCACTCCGTTGTTAAATGATCCAATTGCAAGAAAAGAATGCCTGAAAATTTTAGTTGATTCTTTAAAAGGAAAGCAAATTGATAAAGTGGTAGGAGCGGAGAGTCGTGGTTTTTTCTTCGGAATTTTACTTGCACAGGAACTAAATGCTGGTTTTGTTCCTGTGCGTAAGCCAAAAAAGCTTCCGTACGAGACTATTTCGGCTTCGTATGAACTCGAATATGGTTCAGACAGTTTAGAGATGCATACTGATGCGATTAAGCCGGGAGATCGTGTTTTAGTTCACGATGATGTTTTGGCTACAGGCGGAACTGCAAAAGCCGTTTGTGAGTTGGTAGAAAAACTTGGCGGCGAAATTGTACAGTGCAATTTTTTAATGGAACTAACTTTCTTAAACGGTAGAGAAAAAATAAAGGATAATCCTATATTTGCTGTTCTAACCTATTAAGTTGAAATAAATGAAAGTACTCTATTCTCTAGCTTTTCTAGTATTATTATCTTCTTGTAATGAAAAAAGTAAAGACGAAAACACAAATGCAGATACTGTTTCTCAAAAAAAAGCAACCAATCAAGTTGTAGAATCAGCAAAGGATTATAAAAGTGACATCAGACCGAATGAAAAGTTGAAACTAGAACAAGTCTATACTGATACTGCAGAATTTGTTGAATTTAATAATGAAGGCGATTATGCGTATGTTGCAATCAAAAAAGACAATAAAACAATTGCTTTAACAACCAATGAGACAATCGATTCTTTGTATAAAAGAGGTGATATAATTGATGTAAAATGGAAAATTGACAGTGTTTTTATTGCTGGAGAGGGAGAAAAACTTGATTTTACAGAATGGCTTGTTAGTGCTAAAAAAGTAAAAGACGGACCGGTTAGTTTATTTAGAAAAAAATATAAAAAACCGATCAAATTTTATTGGGGAGAAGAAGATCATTATTCTACAGATTATAAAGATTATCTTTATACGCAGGTTGAATATTATTTGGCAAATTCTAAAAAAGACCTTGTAAAATCTACTATCCAAGATCCAAATGCTTCACTTATTTATTCCATAGAAGATAGAAATTTAGGCGGACATTCTTATACGGTTTTGGGAATTTCAAATGAGTTTGAAAACCGTACCAGCATAATTCAATGGTTGTATTTGGATAGTGAAAATAGAAATTTATACGAATATGATCTTGCAAATGAAAAACTTATAGAATTTAAATAACGAAGAGTTCAAAATAAAAAATCCCGATTCAATTAAGAATCGGGATTTTTTTATTGGTAATTTAAAACAGATTATCTTAAAGTTGCTCCAAGCTCTGTTTCAAAAGTTTGCTGCAGTTTAGACATGATTTTGTCAATCTGATTATCTGTAAGCGTTTTTGTGTTATCCTGAATCGTAAAACTCAACGCGTATGATTTCTTGCCTTCCGGAAGATTTTTTCCTTCATAAACATCAAATAGATTGATGTCTTTAAGGAGTGCTTTCTCCGTTTGTTTTGCTAAGTTGTAAATACTCTCGTAAGTTGTTTTTTGATCAATCAGCAACGCTAAATCTCTACGAACTTCCGGGTATTTCGGAATTTCAGAATATTTAATTTTTCCGGTAATGATTTTTAAAATCAAATCCCAGTTAAAATCAGCATAATAAACATCTTGTTTGATTCCGAAATGTTTTAAAATCGGTTTTTTAATAACACCCATTTCAACCAAAGTATCATTGTTGTAGCAAATTGAGGTTCCTTCAGAAAAAACATCAGATTGTACAGGGGCATTGGATACTTTATCAATTCCTAAACGAGACAAAATTGATTTTACATATCCTTTCAATAAGAAGAAATCAGTAGTTTTTTGCGGGTTTGTCCAGCTTTCTTTATTTCTATCTCCAGAAATTGATAAGGTTAAATGTTTATGCTCTTCGTAGCCGTTTAGATATTTGTGGTATGTTTTTCCGAATTCAAATAATTTTAAATCAGAATTTCTTCTGTTGATATTATAAGAAACAGCCTCCAAAGCGGAAAATAATAATGACTGGCGCATTGTTGCTAAATCACTGCTCAAAGGATTAAGCATCGTTACATTATGCTCTTCTTTAAGTACAGTAGATAACTTCGCGTAAGCAGCAGTTGTCAAAGAATTGGCCATCATTTCGTGAAAACCTTGTGAGTTTAACTGCGAAGCGATGATATTCTGTACTTTGTAATCTTCTGTTCTTGGTGAGTTTGCAACTGTAGCATTAAATTTCTTAGAGAATTCGATATTATTATAACCGTAAACTCTTAAGATTTCTTCAATAACATCAATTTCGCGTTGTACATCAACACGATAAGCTGGAATTGTTAGTCCTAAACCAGAATCAGAAACGCTGTTTACTTTGATATCCAGAGAAACTAATATTTTTTTGATGGTATCTTTTGGAATTTCCTGTCCGATAATTTTAGAAACGTGGCTGAAATTCAATAAAACAGAGAAATCTTCCACTTTTTTAGGATAAACTTCCACAACATCAGACGTGATTTTACCGCCGGCAACTTCCTGAATTAAAAGCGCAGCACGTTTTAAAGCATATTCTGTAATGGTTGGGTCAATTCCTCTTTCAAATCTAAAAGAAGCATCTGTATTTAAATTATGTCTTTTTGCTGTTTTACGTACGCTGACAGCATCAAAATAAGCACTTTCTAAGAAAATAGAAGTAGTTCCGTCTGTAACACCAGATTTTTTTCCACCAAAAACACCTGCAATACAAAGCGGTCCTTTTTCGTCGCAAATCATCAAATCTTCAGCGTGTAATGTTCTTTCAACATCATCTAAAGTGGTGAATTTTGTTCCTTCCGGAAGTGTTTTTACAATGATTTTACCGTTGATTTTTGTCGAATCAAAAGCGTGTAAAGGTTGTCCTAATTCATGCAAAACATAATTAGTAACATCAACAATATTGTTTTTTGGAGTTAATCCAATAGCTTTTAAACGATCTTGTAACCAGCTTGGAGATTCTTGTACAGAAATTCCAGAAATGGTAACACCACAGTATCTTGGCGCTAAATGTGGTTCTTCAACATTTACGTCAATTTTAAGCGTACGCATATCCACTCTAAAATTGCTTACAGATGGCGTAATCAATTCTACGTTTACACCGCGTTGCAGCATTCCGGCTCTTAAATCACGAGCAGTTCCAAAATGACTCATGGCATCGGCACGGTTTGGAGTCAGTCCAATTTCAAAAACCTCGTCATTTGCAATTTGAAATACTTCTGAAGCAGCAGTTCCAGGAACTAAATCGTCTGCCAAAACCATAATTCCGTCATGACCTGTTCCTAAGCCTAATTCATCTTCAGCACATATCATTCCGTGGCTTTCCTGTCCGCGGATTTTTCCTTTTTTAATAGTAAATTCAACACCCTCTTTGTCATATAAAACAGTTCCGATAGTCGCAACAGGTACTTTTTGTCCGGCAGCAACATTAGATGCACCGCAAACAATCTGTACAGGAGCTTCCAAACCTATATTTACAGTTGTAATATTTAATCGGTCTGCATCTGGATGTTTTTCGCAAGTTAGTACGTGTCCTACAACTACACCTTCTAAACCGCCTTTAATAGATTGGTATTTTTCGACAACCTCTACCTCAAGACCTAAATCTGTTAGTAATTCAGAAGTCTGCTCAGATGTCCAATCTGTTTTAATAAATTGTTTTAACCAGTTGTAAGATATTTTCATGTTAACTTTTAATTCTTGAATAAGGATACAAATATAAGGATTGCGCGTTGGAGTAAGAAAGAATTATTTGGTTTTTTATAACTGTTTTACTTCCTTGGTAATTGAATATTCTTTAAAGGATATTTATTACTGTTTTAGGATTAATTCTAAAGCAGAATTTATAAAAAACAGCGACAAAAAAGGTTTAGAGATTAAATAAGTTCTTCAACGTGCTTTTTAATGTTTTCTGAGATTTTTTTGATTGGCAGATCATTTTCATCATCACCAAAAGGATCTTCAATTTCTTCGGCAATTAACTCTAAACTTGCCAAAACATAAAAGATAAAAACTACGACCGGAGCTGCATAATAACCCAGACTTACGGCATAACCAAAAGGGAGTGTCATCGTGTAAAAAAATATGAATTTTTTGATAAAAGCGCTGTAGGAGTAGGGAATAGGTGTGTTTTTAATTCTTTCGCAGGCACCGCAAATATCAGTAAAAGCAACCAGTTCATTATTTAAAATAATAAGCTGATCGCCAGTTATTTTTTTGGCTTCATACAAATCATTAATTTTATGGTACATCATACGCTTTACCTGATTTGGCTTGTGTTTATGATGATCTAATTCTAAATCTACATCATCAAAAAGTTGTTTTGCAGTTTCAGAATTATTCAAATGTTTGTATAAAATAGAAGCGTAGGCGGGAATAAATTTCCTGAAAAACTTTCGGTCGTTTTCATCTTTTAAGATTGCCGAAAGTTTAATCGAAAAATTACGGCTGTTGTTGACTAAAGCGCCCCATAATTTTCTGGCTTCCCACCAGCGGTCATAAGCAGTATTGGTCCTGAAAACTAATAATAATGAAATCACAAAACCCAATATTCCGTGCATAATCGGAATATTTTTAATGTAATGGTTTTCATCAACTCCTAAATAAATGACTTCAAAATAACCGATTGTTGCGGCGTAAACGCCAATAGCAACCATTATTGGAAATAATTGCCTAATCGTGTCTGATCTATGAAAGCGAAATATAAAAGTGAACCACTCTTTGGTATCGTATGATATCATTTAAATTTGTTTTTTGAAACAAATTTAAATTAAAAATTAATATTTCCTGCTAATTCTTTTAAAGCAATTTCAGATAATTTTGCCTCGTATTGTGCATTGCTGTAACGCACTTTTGCGTTTACATAATTAAGCTGAGCGGTTCTAAAATCGATTGTTGTTATAGTACCGATTCTGAATTTATCTAAAGTGATTTCTAAGTTTTGTTTGGCAATTGCTTCGTTATCTTCTTCTAAATCAATTAATTCTAAATTGGTTAAATACGTCTGAAAAGCGGTGTTCAATTGTGTGTTCAGAATTAGATTTTGCTGGTCAATTGCGATTTGTGTGTTCTCGATTTGAAGTTTTGCAACCTTTTCATTTCTATGTTGATTAAAACCATCAAAAATATTCAAAGTAGCATTGAAACCGTAATTAAAACCTCTTGCAGAAGTGGAGCTTGTAAAACCTAAACTCGATTCGCTTTCGGCAAAATTATATCCGGAAGTTAATCTTAAAGTCGGATAACGATCTGCTTTAACTTGTTTTAGCTGTAATTCGGCGATCCGTTTGTTTATCACTTGCGATTCTAAAACCGGATTTTGTTTTTGGGCCAGAGAAAGTAAATCTGCCAAAACTAATTTATTATCAACAGCTACCAAATCACTTACTTTAAAATTGATTTGTGGATCACGCGCCAAATATTGATTCAATAAAATTTTAGCATTGGCATACGATTCTTTTTGTCTCAATAAAGCTACCTGATCTGAATTTAAATCAACCTGAGCATTTAAAACCTCTAATTTTGAAGCTTTACCAATGCTGAAACGGTTTTTGGCTAATGTTAATCTCTGATTAGAAATTACAATTGTAGTATCTAATGCAGATAATTGCTGTTGTTGCTGCACCAAATCATAATAAGCAGAATTTACCTGCCCGATTTTAGCCAAAATGGTACTTTTAAGCTGCGCGTCGCCTAATTTTTGAAGTTCTTTTAATTGATCTAAACGCGCAAACATTCTCATTCCGTCAAAAACAGTCCAGCCCAAACTTACGCCATAATTTAAATTGTTGTTTTTGGCATTGTTTAATGTAGTAGAAGTTCCGTCCTGACGTGTCTGCGATGAGTTTTGAATGCTGTTGTTATCTGTAACCGATGCTGTTGCAGTTGGTAGCATACCAGCGTTTCCGATAGTTACGTTGGTTTCGCTTATTGTAGAATTGTTTTTGGCAATCTTAATGTCAAAGTTATTTTCCAAGGCTATTTTCATAGCATCTTCAATAGTTAAAACTTCCTGTGCTTGTACACTTACAAGGCAAAGGAAGAATAATATTAAACTTTGGAATAAAATTTTAGTATTCATATTTGTTTTCTTTTGCCTGAAATTCAATAATTAATCGAATTAAAATTACTGAATTTCAGGCTAATAAATTATTTACTTTCTTTTTCGTATTCTTCGATATGGTCAAATTCCGGATAATGTTTTCTGGCTTTAGACCACATTAAATAAATTGCCGGAATTACAAAAAGAGTTAATGCTAAAGAGAAAATAGTTCCCCCAACAATTACAACTCCCATACCAATTCTACTGGTAGATGCTGCACCAAGCGACATTGCAATTGGTAAAGCTCCTAAAGCAATAGCCAAACTCGTCATTAAGATTGGACGTAAACGTGCCTCTGAAGCTTCTAAAATTGCTTCTAATTTCGGTTTACCCTGTTCTCGTAACTGATTCGCAAATTCTACGATCAAAATACCATTTTTAGTTACCAAACCAATAAGCATTACGGTTCCAATCTGGCTGAAAATATTCCAGGTTTGGTTGAATAACCATAATGAAAATAATGCTCCGGCAACTGCCATTGGAACAGTTAAAATGATAATTAACGGATCAATAAAACTTTCAAACTGAGCTGCAAGAATCAAGAATATTAATAATAAAGCCAATCCAAATGCGAAAGAAGTATTCGAGCTACTTTCCACAAAATCTCGTGATTCTCCACTTAAATCGGTTGTAAAACTTTCATCTAAAACTTTGGCTTTTATCTGATCCATAGCTTCGATACCGTCACTGATACTTTTTCCCGGTGCTAAACCTGCAGAAACTGTCGCAGACATATAACGGTTATTGTGGTACAATTGCGGCGGATTACTTTGTTCTTCGATATTTACAACGTTATCCATCTGAATCAATTCGCCTTTTTTGTTTTTTACAAACATCGAAGTTAAATCCAATGGTTTCGAACGGTCTTTTTGATCAAATTGCCCAATAACCTGATATTGTTTTCCATTTTTAATGAAATAACCAAAACGCTGTCCGCTTAAAGAAAGCTGTAAAGTCTGCGCAATATCAATAATAGAAATCCCTAAACTTTCGGCTTTTGCACGGTCAATACTTACGTTGATTTCGGGTTTATTAAATTTCAGATTCACATCGGTTGTAGAGAAAACATCACTTTTACCAACTTCATCCATAAATTGAGGAATTTTTTCTCTTAATTTCTCAAAATTCGGAGCCTGAATAATATATTGAATCGGCAATCCTCCACGTCGGTTTACAGAAATTGTAGGCTGCTGAATTACAGCAGTTTTTGCGTCTGGATATTTTTTAGTCCATTTTGATAATTTGTCGGCAATATCTTTTTGAGATCTCTTTCTTTCATCTGGTTCTTTTAATGAAAGTCTGATAAAACCAGAATTTGTTGCAGAACCTCCAGAACCTCCGGCAGTAATTACTAAACTTACTTTTTTCTCCGGAATAGAATCATCAACCAATTGTGATATTTCCTGCATAAAACGGTTCGTATAGTCGTAAGACGAACCTTCTGGCGTAGTCATACGCATGGTTACAGAACTACGATCATCATAAGGAGCTGTTTCTTTTGGAAGTATGGTAAAAAACAAATAAATCAATCCAAAACACGCAATCAAAATCGGGAAACTTATCCATTTTTTAGCCATAAAACCAGATAATGCCTCTGCATAACCGCTGTTTAATTTTTCAAAAAATGGTTCTGTTTTAACGTAGAATTTCGATTTTTTCTGTTCGCCGCCTTTCATTAAATAAGCGTTCAACATTGGTGTTAAAGTCAAGGATACAAAGGCAGAAATTAATACCGCTGCACCAATAACGACCCCAAATTCCCTAAAGAGTCGGCCTACGAATCCTTCTAAGAAAATTACAGGTAAGAATACCGCAGCCAAAGTCACAGAAATCGAGATTACAGCGTAGAAAATTTCATTAGAGCCTTTAATCGCAGCTTCGATTGGCGACATTCCTTCTTCAACTTTTTTGAAGATATTTTCGGTAACCACAATTCCGTCATCCACAACCAAGCCAGTTGCCAGAACGATCGCCAAAAGGGTTAATACATTTATCGAGAACCCGAAAAGCCACATGATAAAAAACGTAGCAATTAAAGATACCGGTATATCAATTAAAGGTCTAAACGCAATTGCCCAGTCTCTAAAAAATAAATAGATAATAATGATTACAAGAATAATCGAAATCCCTAAAGTTTCGGCAACTTCTAATACCGATTTTTTTACGAATTGGGTATTATCAAGAGCAATATTAAGTTTGATATCTTTAGGTAAATCCTTTTTTAAGGCGTCGTATTTTTTGTAAAATTCAGCAGAAATATCTAAATAATTCGCTCCCGGCATCGGTACAATTGCCAAACCGATCATAGGAAGTCCTGATGAAGTCAAAGAAGTTTCGATATTTTCAGGTCCTAATTCTGCACCTCCAACATCACTTAAACGAACAATTTTATCTCCGTCTGTACGAATGATAATATTGTTAAATTCTTCTGGTTTAGAAAGATTTCCGATTGTTTTTACCGTTAATTCGGTATTGTTTCCTGTCAATTTTCCAGACGGAAGTTCTACGTTTTGTGCGTTTAAAGCATCTCTAACATCAGAAACCGTACAATTGTAAGCATTTAATTTTATTGGATCAATCCACAAACGCATTGCGTAACGTTTTTGTCCCCAAATCTGAACACCGCTCACGCCCGGAATTGTCTCTAAACGCTGCGAAATAACATTTTCTGCATAATCACTTAATTCTAAAGAGCTTCTGGTGTCACTCTGAACCGTCATCGAAATAATAGATTCACTATCGGCATCGGCTTTAGAAACTACCGGCGGCGCATCAATGTCTTGCGGTAAACTTCTAACGGCCTGCGAAACTTTATCACGAACATCATTTGCAGCTTCTTCCAGATTTTTATCCAGATTAAACTCGATTGTAATACTGCTGCTTCCCTGGTTACTAGACGAAGTAATATTTCTAATTCCGTCGATAGCATTTACGGCTTTTTCTAACGGTTCTGTAATTTGTGATTCTATAATATCTGAATTGGCTCCAGTGTAATTGGTTCTAATAGAAACCTGCGCCGGGTCAATAGAAGGGAATTCTCGAACACCCAAAAACGTATAACCAATAAAACCGAATAAAATAATCAAAAGATTCAGTACAATGGTTAAAACAGGTCTTCTTATACTTGTAGTAGATAAACTCATATATTTTTGATTTTAGATTTATGATTTTAGATTTTAGATTTCGGATACTTCTACCTGAAATCTGAACTCTAAAATCTAAAATCTACAATTATTTAACTTTAACTTTTATTGGAGCCTCATTTTTTAATGACATTACACCGCTTGTTATTAAGGTGTCTCCGGCTTTTAATCCAGATAAAATCAAGATAGAAGCGTCTGTTCTTGTAGTAGCATCAACCATAACTTCTTTGGCTTTGCCCATATTGGCGATAAAAACTTTTTTACCGCTCTGAACTGGCACAATTGCTTGTGAAGGAACTACAATAGCATCCTGAATAATATTTAAAGGAAGTTGTACATCGGCAAAAGTTCCCGGGAAAAGTTTTCCGTCGGCATTGTCTGCAATGGCGCGAATTTGTAAAGTACGAGTCGCTACAGCAACTTCTGGCTCAATAGCGTATATTTTTGCAGTGTAAACTTTTGTAGATCCTGAAACATTAAATTGTATAAAAGTTCCGGATTTTACCTGAGATGCGTATTTTTCTGGAATTGAAAAAGTAATTTTTAGTTTTCCTGTATTAACCAATTTTGCCACAACAACAGTTGGTGTAATATAAGTTCCTGGCGAAATAGAGCGTAAACCAACTTTTCCTGAAAATGGCGCTCTTACAGAAGTTTTTGCAATCTGAGCAGTTATCAATTGGCTTTGGGCTTTCGCGGAAGCGTAATCTGCATTAGCAACATCAAATTCTTCCTGACTTATGGCTTCTTTCTGAAGCAGTAATTTGGCTCTTCTTTCGTTTTCGCCTGCTAAATTTTCTTTAGTCTGAGCTTGTCTAAGCTGTGCTCTTAATTCGATATCGTTAACTTTAAAAAGAACCTGACCTTTAGTTACGTTTGTACCTTCATTAAAATAAATCCCCTCAACAATTCCAGAAACTTCACTGTGAATTTCTATTTGTTCGTTTGCTTCAATAGAGCCTGATAAAGATAAATTATTATCAAAAGTGGATGTTTTTACAACAATTCCAGTTACAGTTGTTGGCGCGTCCTTATCTCCGGATTTTTTAGAATCATCGTTTTTACTTTTGTTAGAGACGACTCTGTAGGCAATAAATCCTCCAACTGCGATAATTAGAAGAGCGTAAATTAGGTTTTTTACTTTCATAAAATTAGGTAATGTATTTTGGGTATTGTGTTTTTAGTAAGTCTACAAAATTAACTTTTTGTATTGAATACTAAAGACGTTAGCGTTTATTTAACATTTGTATGTACAAATCTTTACATTGTGTTTAATCTGTTGTAAATCAATGTTTTATTTATTTTTGATAATGGATTTTTTGAAGTGAAAAGATTGATTTTGGATCATTTGTAAAGATTATTGGTATTTATAAAAATGTTAAAGTCTGTATCGTTAGATACAGGTTTTTAATAAAGGTTTAATTAGGAAGTGATTTTTTTTAATTTTTAATTAAAAATTAGAATGTAGAGACCGTTTTGAGTCACTTTCGTGTGTTTTTACGCACGTTTTTTTGCGCGAAAGTTAGCTCTAATTCCTATGAATTCTGACTTTAAATTTATTATTTGCATTTTGTCTGATTTTTTTTGCAGTTTATCGATTTTATTCGTAACATTGATAAGCTTAAACAAAATGAAAGTTTTTTTGTGAGAATAATAATGTTTTTGGTGGTTAAGCGTAAAAATATGTAGGTTTTTTATTTGTTTTTAAGTTAAAATTACGGGTTTAAAAAATAGATTAATTAACAATTGTTTAAATATGTTTTGCATCACACCCCAAAAACTACTTATTTATGGCGAAAAAATTACTCCTGGGTTTATGGTTTTCATTACTAGTTGCCGCAATTTCTGTTTTGTTCTGGCAGAACGAATTTAAATACAGCCTGCCAACACCAATTCCTAAAAATTATCATGACATTGCCATGGGTTCTAGAATCGATTTAGGGCCGTGCTGTGCTGCAGATAATAAACCAGTCTTTGTACATTTCTTTAATCCGGATTGTCCTTGTTCCCGATTTAATGTACCTCATGTAAGCGGCCTGATTAAAAAGTACGGAGATAAAATCAATTTTAAAATTGTTGTTTTAAACAAACAGAAAAATTTTACGATTGAAGAAATCCAGAAAAAATTTGATGCTAAAATTCCTGTCTATTTTGATGATGGAATTGCCAAAAAATGTGGAGTATTCTCAACGCCTCAGGCAGTTCTTATAGACGCTTCTCATAACTTATATTATCGAGGCAATTACAATAAAACCAGATATTGTACCAATGCCGACAGTAATTATGCTCAAATGGCAATAGATTCTTTACTCGACAAAACAAATGCCCCTTCATTTGATGCTTTGGCTCTAAGAGCCTACGGATGTTCATTACCAAAATGCACTAAATAAATCTAAACTAACCTAAATTACCTAAATCTATGAAAACAAAAGCCAGTTTGAATGAGCAAGATTACTTGCACAATTTTATGTCTACAATGACACAAAAATCAGATACAATTATTAATTATGTTCTTGTCGCTTATTTTCTTTTCGGAATTGCTTTGGCCTTTAAGTACGATACTTTTGAGATTGGAGTAGGCGTGGGTACTATAAATTTGCTGGCCTATTATTCGGCAAAATTTTTCCTTAAAAATTCCAAATTTTATCAGTACGTTTTATCGGTAATATTAGCTGTTTTTATGGCGCAGTATATTTATCAGATGCACGGTTTGTTCGAAATGCACTTTACCGTTTTTATTGCCAGTACAATTTTAATTATTTATCAAAACTGGAAACTTCAAATTCCGCTTACGCTTTTGGTAATCCTGCATCACGGAGGTTTAGCGTATTTACAAAACTACGTTTATAATGAAGCAGCAGGACCTCAAATTTATTTTTCGCAGGTAAATTTTGATGTCGAAACATTTCTCGTGCACGTTGTTTTGGCAGCCGTTGTATTTTTTATGAATGGTTATTGGGCTTATTATTTTAAAACGCACAGTCAGAATCATATTTCTAAAATTTCTGATGAATATGAATTGGAAAATATGAAGCTCGCTTCCGCGAAATACAGTTCAATGTCTGCAACCAAAGATTACAATGATTTTATTCATAGAACGACTTTAGACTTAAAACTGCCTGTAAATTCGGTTTTAAAACTTATTGATGTTTCTAAAGGGCATACAGACAATGATAAACTGCTTGCCTATCTGGAAATGATGAGAGAAAGTGCCAAAAAAATTGATGATTTGGTGAACGATATTCATGTGAAATCAACCAACAGCAGAAATTAAATATAGCTGTTATTATAAGCATATAGTTTAAGAACGTTAAATTTCACCATATAAGTTATATAAGTCAATATAAGCTTTGAGATAATGTTTTTAAATGAACTTATATCACTTATATGGTAAAAAAAATGTGTTTCTAATGATCTTAGAATTACAGTCGATAATTTAAAATAATACTTAAAAACAATTCATTTTATAGGAGATATAATTGAATATTAATTTTAAACGCAAAGTTTATGGACACCAGAACTACACGCCCAACTCCATCAGACAGAGAAGTTGATTGGAACAAAAACAAAGTATTATTGAGTAAAACAGATACAAAGGGGACAATTTTATATGCGAATGAAGATTTTATTGATGTTTCTGGATACGACGAATTTGAGTTGATTGGTCAGCCACACAATATTGTACGTCATCCGGAAATGCCAAAAGTGATTTTTAAGTTCTTGTGGGACAGTATAAAATCAAGTGAGAACATTCATGTGATCCTCAAAAATATGGCCAAAACTGGAAGATATTATTGGGTTGTAACCGATTTTAAAATCATAGCCGATACCGACGGCGAAATCGTAGGCTACTTCGGAACGAGAAAATCGGTTCCGGAAGAAATTATTACCAAATTTATCGAACCTTTATATAGAAAACTGCTTCAAATAGAAGAAGCAAGCGGTATAAACGCTTCCGAAGAATATTTGGTTGGCTTTCTGGAAGAACGCAAGAAAACCTACATGGAATACATCGATCATCTTATAGCAACAGGAAAAGACGATAAAAATAAAATAAGTAAAGGATTTTTGAGTGGTATTTTTGAAAAGAAAAATCCACCAAAAAAGTGATTTTTAAGGTTCTAAGGTGCTAAGGTTCTAAGGAGCTAAAAAGCTTAGAAGCTTAGCAGCTTAGAACCTTAGCACCTTTAAGAAATATAATTCCAAATATTTTTCTTCTTCGTAAGTTCTATAAAAACCGCTTTTAAAATTGCGTGTTCCGGTTTTTGGAGTGGAGCATCTTCTTTCAAAATTTTCATAGCGTAGTTTCTTGCCAGAGATAAAATATCACGATCGCGAACAATATCAGCAATTTGCAGGTTAAGAACACCACTTTGCTGTGTTCCCATAAGATCGCCAGGACCGCGGAGTTTAAGATCGACTTCGGCAATTTCAAAACCGTCGTTCGTTCCTACCATCGTTTCCATTCGGGTTTTACTGTCGGGACTTAATTTATGGCTTGTCATTAAAATACAATAACTCTGTTCGGCGCCGCGACCAACGCGTCCGCGTAATTGATGTAATTGCGATAAACCAAAACGTTCTGCACTTTCGATAATCATAACACTTGCATTTGGCACATTTACACCAACCTCAATAACCGTTGTAGCCACCATAATATTGGTTTTGCCTTCAGAAAAACGTTTCATTTCAGAATCTTTTTCTGCCGGTTTCATTTTTCCATGTAAAATCGAAATCGAATATTGAGGCAAAGGAAAATCACGAGAAATGCTTTCGTAACCGTCCATAAGATCTTTATAATCCATTTTTTCAGATTCCTGAATCAAAGGATAAACAATATAAATTTGTCTTCCTAAAGCAATTTCGTCACGCAGAAACTTCCAGACTTTCAAACGATTCGAGTCGAAACGATGTACAGTTTGAATCGGTTTTCTTCCCGGCGGTAATTCATCAATAACCGAAATATCCAAATCGCCATACAAACTCATCGCCAAAGTTCGCGGAATTGGCGTTGCCGTCATAACCAAAACGTGAGGTGGAATTTCGTTTTTCTTCCATAATTTAGAACGTTGTTCAACTCCAAAACGGTGCTGTTCATCAATTACAGCCAAACCTAAATTCTGAAACTTAACTTTGTCTTCTAATAAAGCATGCGTACCAATTAGAATATGTAAACTTCCGTTTTCCAGCTCTTCGTGAAGAATTTTGCGCGCCGCAGTTTTGGTAGAACCCGTTAGTATTTTGATATTAAGATTTAAAGTTTGAGCCAATTCTGATAAACCAATAAAATGCTGATTGGCAAGAATTTCTGTCGGCGCCATCAAACAAGCCTGAAAACCATTGTCTATCGCCAAAAGCATACTCATAAAAGCCACAATCGTTTTTCCCGAACCTACATCTCCCTGCAGTAAACGGTTCATTTGGGCATTGCTGCCCATGTCTGAACGAATTTCTTTTATTACTCTTTTTTGGGCATTTGTTAAGCTAAATGGCAGATGATTTTGGTAAAATTCATTAAAAAATTCCCCTACTTTAGAAAATGGATGCCCTTTTATTTTATGCTTTCGAATTAAATTTTTGGTGATTAATTGTAATTGGATAAAGAACAATTCTTCAAATTTTAATCGGAATTGCGCTTTCGCTAAAATCTCAGTACTTTTCGGAAAATGGATATTGAATAAAGCTGCTTTTTTTGAAATTAACTTCAATTCTTCAACCAAATAGGCAGGAAAAGTTTCTGTAAATAAATTTTGTGTTTCAATAAACAATTGCTCCATCAATTTATTAATCGTTCGGTTTGAAATACCGCGGTTCATCAACGTTTCTGTAGAAGGATAAACGGGCTGCATTGCAGAACGAAGGCTTCTTTCATGCTCGCTCAACAATTCAATTTCGGGATGCGCCATACTAAACTGGCTGCCGTACAACGAACATTTTCCAAAAATCACACAAGCTTCATTCAATTTTAAACTTTCGCGAATCCATTTATGACCTTGAAACCAATTTAAATCAATCTGTCCTGTATCATCCACAAAAGTGGCAACCAAACGTTTTTTGTTTTTCGCAAATTCAACGGTTTTTATATTGATTATTTTTCCAATAATCTGAACCTCAGAACCCGTATTTTGAAGTTCGTTTATCTTATAATAACGCGTTCTGTCTATATATCTATTCGGAAAAAAATTAACCAAATCTTCGTATTTATGAATTCCCAATTCCTTACGAAGCAATTGACCACGACTTGGGCCAACACCTTTAAGGTATTCAATAGGAGTTTCTAGGAGATTATTGGACATTTTTTGAATTTTAGATTTTAGATTTTAGATTGTTGATTTTTGAAATTGATATTGCTATTGCTATTGAAATCGATTATTTGGATTGCGAAGATAACTCTTTGCTGGTAATTTTTAAAATGTAATATTTTTAGAGTATTAGTGCGTTTTTTTGTTTTTAAAATGAAAATAATTTGAATGTTTTTTTGTGTTCATTATTGTTTTTGGCAGGTATAAATACCTGATTTTTAAAAATTTAACTGTAAAAATTTCCTTATAATTTTGATCACTTGTATCTTTGTTTTTATAAGATTTTAGCTAAAAAAAAATAAACCTCTTTTTGCCCCAAAAAACTCAAAACATTTTAAATCTAACATTAAATCTTTAATTATGGAAACAACCCAATTTACCGAAACAGTTGAAAATAATGGAATTGAAACTCCATTTAGAGTTGGAAGCTGGCTGCCTTCTGATCAAAAAATCCTTCAAGACTGGATGAATAATTTGATTGAAGTGACAGATAAAAAACAAATGGCTTTACTGCCGGTTATTGAAGACCTGAAAGCTTTTATCGAAAATGATCCTGAGGCTTTTATGTATTTTAATCTGATGTTTAGTCAAGTGCCGAAGAAATACAGAAAAGACCCAAGCGGACACAGACAGGTTCGTGATTATCATCATATGCTGCAGTTATTCAATACGATAATGACTCATGCGCCTGAATTTAATACCACTGGAGTTGTTGGTTTTCCGATAAATGCCATTTTAGATTGGTCAATGGGAACCGAAGCCGGTTATGCTGCTTTTCTTAGCGAAAAAGTAAATAAACAATTAAAAAAGATGCTAAACGAATGGGCAATTTTTCTTAAATCTGCAGATTCGCGCGCTGTTTTAAACAAAGATCCAAAAAGTGGCTGGTTAGGAAGAGATGCCATGAAAGCAATGCCTAATTTTGATACCGAATTTATTTGTCAGCCAGATCAGGAATATCACGGTTTTACTTCTTGGGATAACTTTTTCACACGCGAATTTAGACCAGGGCAACGTCCGCTGGCAAGTCCAAACGATGACAATGTAATTACAAATGCCTGCGAATCTGCTCCATACAGAATTGCAAAAAATGTACAGCTTAGAGATCGATTTTGGATAAAAGCACAGCCTTATTCTCTGGAACACATGATGGCTGGAGATCCTTTTACTGAAAAATTTGTTGGCGGTACGATTTATCAGGCCTTTTTGAGCGCTTTGAGTTATCACCGCTGGCACAGCCCGATAAGCGGCACCATTGTAAAAGCTTATACGGTTGATGGAACATATTATGCAGAAGCCATTTCTGAAGGTTATGATGATGCGGGACCAAACGATTCACAAGGATACATTACCGAATTGGCGGCGAGAGCGATTATTTACATTCAGGCAGATAATCCGAAAATTGGTTTAATGTGCTTTATGCCAGTTGGAATGGCAGAAGTTTCGTCTTGTGATATTACGGTTTACGAAGGTCAGCACGTAAAAAAAGGCGATCAATTGGGAATGTTCCACTTTGGAGGTTCTACACATTGTTTGTTTTTTGGACCACAAGTAAAACTTGAATTTGATATGCACGGGCAAAAACCTGGACTTAATTCTAGTAATATTCCTTTAAAATCTAAAATTGCGACGGTATTGTAAATTTATTAATTGCAGTTCCACTATTAAACTCTGTCTTGAATTGAAGGCAGAGTTTTTTATTTTTAATAGAAATTTATTTTTGAAACGTTAATTTAGAAAATAATATCTTTGAATAAAATTTTTAAAAATGACAACACATTTAGCACTTTTACGCGGCATCAACGTTTCTGGACACAATATGATGAAAATGGAAGCATTAAAAACAATGCTGGAAAATATTGGTTTTACAAACGTTAGAACTTATCTGCAGTCTGGAAATGTGTTTGTTGATACTGAAGAAGAAAGCGCATCAAAAGTAGGATTTATGATCAAACAGGAAATTTTTAAAGTTTTTGGTCATGAAGTTCCTGTAATTGTCATTACAAAAGAAGACTTGGAATTGTGTTTTAAAAATAATCCTTATTTAAAAGAAAAAGATATTGATACCAAAAAGTTGTATGTAGCTTTTATTTCTATAGCTTTAAAAAGCGAAAGTATAAACGATCTAAAAATCAGTCAGGTTAAGCCAGATGAAGCCACTATTGACGGAAACAGGATTTTTATTAAATACGCTGTAGGGGCAGGAAAAACAAGATTGGAAGGAAAATATATTGAGAAAAAATTAAACGTTTCTGCCACAATTAGAAACTGGAATACGGTAACCAATTTATTGAAAATGTACGAAGAATAAATATTTATTCTAAATTTTTAAGAATTTCCTGAGCTACAGTTGTATCCATACGTTTAAGTTCGGCAATCATTAATTCTTTCTGTTCTTCGCTCATTTTTGCTTTTGGTTTTAAAAACCGATTTTCGGCAGCTTCTTTAAAAAATAAGGCATCGCTCCAATCATTTCTAATACCATCAATAACAAGATGTATTCGGTCCTGTTTTCCTCTATTAGCAACGGAGTGTATGAAATTAGCGTCGATGTACCAGCATTCGCCTTCATTCATTATCAAACGCTTATCATCTAAAATAAACTCAACATCGGGATTCGTAATTATCGGGATATGCAATCGAAACGAACCGTCTTCATACCCCAGACAATGATCAGAATGTGGTTTGATTTCGGCGCCAACTGCCAATTGTAATAATCTTACAGCAGTTTTTTCGAAAAGAAAACCATCCAAAACTTCTTTAAAATAAGTGCAGGAATCTAAAATTTCAGTATCCATCATTTTATCATCATCGGAAGGAAGTGCATAAATAGAATCTGATTTTCCATCTTTAGACATCAGCGCAACAGAAGTCCATTTGCCGCTGTAACCATTGGTATTATAATGGTCAATCCAGTTTTTATTAATTATCTTGGCAAGATCACTTTTAAGTTTATCAGTATCAAAAGCAATCGAAAATTTAATATAACGCACTAGTTCATCCATAATATTAGTCTCTTATCCATTTTTGCATTACAGGAAATGCTTCTTTTTGTTCTTTTAAGGCGCGTTCTTTTGATAATGTAAGTCCAATCCATTCCAAAAAAGGCAGTCCGATATAACATTCGCTGCTAAAATTAGAAATCAGCCAATCTGCTTCATTCTTATAACCATCAGGATGAAATACAAATTCCAGAGGTAAATTCAAATGTTTTGCAACGGCAAAAGACCAAAGTATTGCACCCATTTCTTCTCCCGCTGTCGGCCATTCTTCTTCAATTTTACCAGTTCCCGCCAAACTTCTGTTTAAACTTGTGGTAACTGCCAAATGTCCGGCTTCATGCAGAATATCTCCAGGATATAATAATTTTTCAAAATCGATATAAATACAATTTGGGCCTAAATCCAGACCTGGCAGAAAACTTGTTTCTAATTCTTTTTCAATAACTTGAATGCCAATTTCGTCAAGGAAAGATAGAACTTTTTTTACTTCTAGACATTGCTTTTGTGCAATCATAATCAAATAATTTTATTTAATTATTAGTTTTTATTTACCAATCAAATCACAATACCAAAAACCAAAATCAAAAGCATCCGAGGCGCTTGTGTCGCAGGCAGTATTTGATGAAGTATCGGTTTTTGGTTTTTCATATTTACGATAAACAATTTCACCAATCTCAAAATCAATAGGTTCAGAAAAAATCGGCCCATCAAAAGTAAAGGTATGAAATTCTCCGTTTTCACCGCATACATCAACGTTTTCAGGTAAATCATTTATAAAATCCTGATCGATAACACGGCCAACAAAACTTTTATCTAAATAACGTTCGCTTACACAAACCACAATGGTTTTAAATCCTAATTGTATAAACTCCTGAATTAGTTCTTTTGTTGGGATTTTCCAGATTGGAAAAATACCTTTAAAGCCAATTTTTGTCAATTGATCTTCGCGGTATTTTCGCAAATCTTCCAAAAAAATATCACCAAAAACAGAATGTGTAATGCCGTCGTTTTTTAATTCGTTTAAAGTTTCTGTCATTACATTTTCATAAACTTCCATAGTTGGCATTTCCGGGACCTGCATAATTTTTAAAGGTAAAGCCAAACTTTTAGCCTGTGCTTCAAGTAATTGAACTCGAACGCCATGCATAGAAATACGCTGGTATTTTTCGTTGACACTTGTCAATAAGCATTCAATTTTATAATCAGGATTTTGCAGGATTTTATATAAAGCAAGTGCAGAATCTTTGCCACTGCTCCAGTTGAATAAGGCTTTTATTGGTGTTGACACAATTTTAGATTTTTATATAGTAAACATACAAAAATCCTTCGATTTGTTGATCAAACCTTTGTAACTTTGGAGATATTATGCGCCGAAAAATGACGTTTAATAACGATGTCAAAAAACAAAACATTAATAATGAAATATATTCTTCTCTTTATTACCACTTTTGCTTTTGCCCAACAAACCCAATTTGTTGATTTTAAATCTGTTTCTGCACAATTATCATTAAACGCTAAAGAAAAAACAGTTTCTGGTGCTGTAGATTACGATTTTGAAGTATTACAGCCAATTGATACGATTAAAATTGATGCTAAAAACATGGAATTCACGAAAGTGAAAATTGATGGCAAAGAAGCAGTTTTTGTAAACACAGGCAAGCAATTGCAAATCATTAATAATTTTGGAAAAGGCAAAAAGCATTTAACTTTTGATTATTCTGTAAAGCCAAAACAAGCTTTGTATTTTGTTGATATTGAGAATTCTGAAGTGCAAATCTGGACACAAGGGCAGGGAAGATATACCAGCAATTGGTTTCCGAGTTTTGATGACGTAAACGAAAAAGTAATTTTTAATTTAGGGATATCTTATGACAGAGGTTATCAAGTAGTTTCAAACGGAATTTTAAAAGAAAAAACTAAAATTGGTGATTTATTTCATTGGCAGTATCAAATGGAAAAACCAATGAGTTCTTATTTATTAATGCTTGCCGTTGGTAAATATGATAAAAAAGAATTAAAGTCAAAATCGAATATTCCGTTAGAATATTATCTGGAAAACAAAGATTTGGCTCGTTTTGAACCAACATATCGTTATTCGAAACGCATTTTTGATTTTTTAGAAAAAGAAATTGGAGTTAAATATCCTTGGGAAATTTACAGAGAAATTCCCGTTCGTGACTTTTTGTATGCCGGAATGGAAAATACAACATCTACACTTTTTGCAACACGATATGTCGTTGATTCAATTGGTTTTACGGATAGAAATTACACTAATGTAGACGCTCACGAATTGGCTCACCATTGGTTTGGTGATTTAATTACAGCCGAAAGCAGTACACATCATTGGCTTCAGGAAGGTTTTGCAACTTATTTTGCACTTCTTGCAGAGCGGGATATTTATGGAGATGATTATTTTTATTCCAAATTATATGATACGGCGCAGCAGATAAAATTTGCTTCAAGAACAGATACGATTCCTGTTTTAAATGCCAAAGCAAGTTCGCTTACTTTTTACGAAAAAGGCGCTTGGACATTGTTTGTTTTGCACGAATCTATCGGCGATAAAGCGTTTAAAAAAGCAATAAAAAGCTACCTCAAAAAATACGCTTATCAAACAGTAAACACTGCCGATTTTTTTAGCGAAATAAAAAAAGTATCTGATTTTGATTTGGAAAAATTCCAGAAAACATGGTTAGAATCTACCGCTTTTGATACACCGACAGCAAATGCTTTGTTGAGTAAAAACAAAACAATTCAGCTTAGATTAGAAGTTGATAAATTGAAAAAAACATCTTTGGCGGATAAAAAAGATTTCTTTAGTAAGACTTTAAATTCTGATGTTTTTTATGCTGCAAAAGAAGCAATTGTTGATCAATTAGAAAATGAAAAATACGAAGCAAAAAAAGATTTACTGCTTTTGGCAATGCATACCAATAATGTTCAGGTTCGTCAAACCGTTGCCGAAACTCTGACCAAAATTCCAGAAGATTTTCGAATGGAATATGAAACGCTGTTGGATGATAAATCCTATCAGACACAAGAAGTTGCATTATATTGGTTGTGGAGAAATTTTCCAGATCATCGCACAGAATATTTAAATAAATCAAAAAACTGGATTGGTTTTAACGATTATAATCTTCGTACTTTATGGCTTTCTTTAGCGTTGTCAACTCCAAATTATACGGATAATCCAGAAGGTTTAATTGCTGAATTGATTGCTTTTTCTTCCAGTAAATATGAAGCTGGAACGCGACAAAATGCACTGGAAAAATTAATTGCTTTTAAAATTATAAACGATCAGGTTCTAACGAATTTAGCTAGTTCGACAACGCATCATATGTGGCAGTTTTCTAAGTTCGGAAGAGATACAATTCGAATTTTATTAAAAAATCCTGAAATGCGTGCATCGTTTGAAAGAATTTTGACTAATTTGACACCCGATGAGCAGTTTCAATTGAATCGTTTGTTGAAAGAAGTTTAGAGTTTAATTTTACAATATACAATATAGAATATAGAATATAGAATATAGAATATAGAATATAGAATATAGAATATAGATTTGGTCTATTATCTATTTTCTTTACTCTATTTTCTTTTCAGCCCCAAAAACAAAAAAATAATACCTAGATTAAATTTATGAGAGCATTGGTTATTTCTGGCGGCGGCAGTAAAGGCGCTTTTGCTGGTGGTGTTGCACAGTATTTAATAGAAGAAAAAAATCATGAATATGGTTTATTTTTAGGAACTTCGACAGGAAGCCTTCTAATTCCGCATTTGGCTTTAGGGCATATCAAAAAAATTCACTCCGTTTACACCAATGTTACGATGGCCAGTATTTTTAATATCTGCCCTTTTGTAGTTAAAAATAAAGATGGAGTAGATATCGTAACCATTAATCATTTTAATGTACTGCGCCAGTTTTTGAAAGGGAAAAGAACTTTTGGCGAAAGCAAAGGACTTAAAAAATACATTAGGAATAATTTTTCGTTATCCGATTTTAATAAATTAAAGAAACTGGATAATGATGTTGTGATTACCGTAACCAATTTTACTAAAAATGAATCAGAATATAAATCTGTAAAAGATTGTACTTATGAGGAATTCTGTGATTGGTCATGGATTTCCAGTAATTATGTTCCGTTTATGAGTTTGGTCGAAAAAAATAATTATGAATATGGTGATGGAGGATTTTCAAGTTTAGTTCCTATTCGCGAAGCCATCAACCGCGGCGCAACAGAAATTGATGTAATTATACTTGAAACTGAGGTGAATATGGATAAAATGGTTATTGGTAAAAACCCATTTTCACTAATGATTGATTTGTTTCGAATTGCCTTAGATCAAGTTGAAAAACATGACATTGCTATAGGAAAACTTATGGCAAACAATAAAAATGTCAAGCTTAACTTATATTATACTCCGACAAAACTTACTGATAATGCGCTGATTTTTAATAAAGAAGTGATGAAAGATTGGTGGGAACAAGGTTACGAATATGCTCAGAATAAGTCTGAAGTTATGAGTGACAATAGATGATTTTAGAATGTAGATTTTAGATTTTAGATTGCTCAAAAAATCTAAAATCTAAAATCTACATTCTAAAATATAAAAGTTACCAAAGTTCTGCAACTTCATTTTTTATATATGCTAAAGCTGCATTGCTTGGTGATTGTTTTTCTAATAAATCATTCAAAATTACTTCACGCAATTTATCAGCGCTCTCAACGCGATCGCTCATAGCAGCTTTGCGAATCATTTGTATCGTTGAGTTTTTAGCTGTTGTAATGATTGTCCAGCATTCGTCTGACATATAGATTTGCTGTGTCAAATTATGCTCGAATTCTTGTTCGATTTGGTCAATTAAAAAATTTTCATAGACACTTTTCTCGTTAGAAATTGGAGCAATTCTAATCAATAATTTAGTTAAGTTGATGCGTTCCAAATACAAAGTCATACGTTCGTAAGCTTGTAAACGTATTGGTAATGATTCTTTGTGCGCTTCTCTGTTTAATAAAAAATTACGTTTTTTATCATTGTTCTTAATGTGCAATTCAAAAAAACTGTAAGCCACAAATCCGGTAACAATGGCTGGTAAAGTATAACTTGCTAATTCTATAATTTTATTAAAATCCATTTTAGTAATTTTTCAACAAAAATATACTTTTTGAGGAGAAATCCACTTTAATTTTGTTGTAATAACAAATTGGAATCCTACTTTTGTTTTTCAATCTCAAAATCGATTGATACCCAATATAAATGGAATCATACATTATTATTTTACTTTGTCTGGCAGCTTTTGCCGCAGGATTTATTGACGCTATTGTTGGTGGCGGCGGATTAATTCAAACTCCAATGGGATTAATTTTACTGCCTAATCTTCCGGTTTCTACAGTAATCGGGACACTCAAAATTCCGGCTTTTAGCGGTACTGCTTTTGCTGCTTTTCAGTATTTAAAAAAAGTTGTAATTCAGTGGAGACTATTATTGATTATGATGTGTCTGGCGGTTCCGTCTGCATTTTTAGGTTCGACAGTCTTAACTCTTGTCAGCAACGATTTTATGAAACCGCTTTTGCTGATAGTTTTATCGTTACTTTTTATTTATACGTACGCAAAGAAAAATTTTGGACAGCATTCAGCTAAAGATCATTCGGTTAAAACGCAAATATTTTATGTAGTTGTAATAAGTATAATTGTTGGTTTTTACGACGGATTTATCGGTCCGGGAACGGGCAGTTTTTTCGTTGTGGCTTTTATTGCGCTTTTGGGTTTTGATTTTTTGCACGCTTCTGCAAATGCTAAAATGGTAAATCTGGCAACGAATTTTGGTTCGATTTGCCTGTTTATGATTAAAGGAAAAATTATTTGGTCAATTGCAATTCCGATGGCCGTATGCAACGGACTTGGGGGTTGGGTCGGAGCTAAACTAGCGATTAATAAAGGAAACGGATTTATTAGGGTTTTCTTCTTGGTTGTTGTAGTTGGGACTTTGATTCGTTTTGGCTATGATGTGTTTTTTTCTTAGAAGGTATTAACCTTCAAAGGTTCTGAGATTCAGAGGTTTTCTTCTTTTAGCCAAAAAATATTTTGCAAAATTTTACTTTGTTACTTTGAACCTTTGAAGCTTTGAGCCTTTCAAAAAAACTTAGCTGCTAGCATCTTAGTAGCTTTCTTTTTCCATCTTTAATTGCTAAATTTGCATAAAAGGAGATAAATTACATGCAGAAATATATTGACCAGCTCAACGAAGCGCAGAGAGCGCCTGTTTTAAAGAAAGACGGGCCAATGATTATTATTGCTGGTGCAGGTTCGGGGAAAACCCGTGTTTTAACAATTAGAATTGCTTATTTAATGGCTCAGGGAGTTGATGCCTTTAATATTTTGTCGCTTACGTTTACCAATAAGGCGGCGCGTGAAATGAAGCACAGAATCTCGGATATTGTGGGAGCATCTGAAGCAAAAAATCTTTGGATGGGAACTTTTCACTCCATTTTTGCGCGTATTCTTCGTTCAGAATCAGAGCATTTGGGATATCCTTCCAATTTTACGATTTACGATTCTCAGGATTCTCAGAGACTGATTTCTTCTATTATAAAAGAAATGCAGTTAGACCGCGATATCTATAAACCAAAACAGGTTTTAGGTAGAATTTCGAGTTATAAAAATAGTTTGATTACGGTAAAAGCGTACTTTAATAATCCTGAATTGGTCGAAGCCGATGCTATGGCGAAAAAGCCGAGATTGGGAGAAATTTACCAACAATATGTAGAGCGTTGTTTTAAAGCAGGCGCTATGGATTTTGATGATTTATTATTGAAAACCAACGAATTGTTAACTCGTTTTCCAGAAGTTTTGGCTAAATATCAAAACCGTTTCCGCTATATTTTGGTTGATGAGTACCAAGATACCAATCACTCTCAGTATTTGATTGTTAGGGCTTTGTCTGATAAATTTCAGAATATTTGTGTGGTTGGAGATGATGCACAAAGTATTTATGCATTCCGTGGTGCGAATATCAACAATATTTTGAATTTCCAGAAGGATTATGAAGGTGTGGTAATGTTTCGTTTAGAGCAAAATTACCGTTCGACCAGAAATATCGTTGAAGCGGCTAATACCATAATGGAACATAACAAAACGAAACTGGATAAAGTTGTTTGGACGGCAAATGATTTTGGTCCGAGGATTAAGATTCACCGAAGTTTAACAGATGCCGAAGAAGGTCGTTTTGTAGCGAGTACAATTTTTGAGCAGAAAATGCAGAATCAGCTTCATAACGGTTCTTTTGCTATTTTGTACCGTACCAACGCGCAATCTCGTGCGATGGAAGATGCTTTAAGAAAACGCGATATTCCGTATAGAATTTATGGCGGATTGTCTTTTTATCAGCGTAAAGAAATTAAAGATGTTTTGTGTTATCTGCGTTTAGTAATTAATCCTAAAGACGAAGAAGCATTGATTCGTGTGATTAATTATCCGGCTCGTGGAATTGGTGATACAACGGTTGAAAAACTTACAATTGCTGCAAATCATTACAAACGCTCGATTTGGGAAGTAATGGTAAATATTGATAAAATCGATTTGAAACTGAATGCTGGTACAAAAAATAAATTGAAAGATTTTGTAACGATGATTCAAAGTTTTCAGGTAATTGATCAGAATCAGGATGCATTTTATATTACAGATCACGTTGCCAAAAAAACGGGTTTAGTTCAAGAATTGAAGAAAGATGCTACGCCGGAAGGAATGGCAAAAATTCAGAATATTGAAGAATTGCTAAACGGTATAAAAGATTTTACAGAAGGCCAAAAAGAAATTGACGGTGCAAGAGGTGCTCTTTCTGAATTTATGGAAGATGTAGCACTTGCAACAGACTTAGATAAAGATACAAGCGATGAAGATCGTGTAGCTTTGATGACCATTCACTTAGCAAAAGGACTTGAATTTCCACACGTTTTTGTTGTCGGAATGGAAGAGGATTTGTTTCCGAGTGCGATGAGTATGAGTACAAGAAGTGAATTAGAAGAAGAACGTCGTTTGTTTTATGTAGCGTTGACACGTGCCGAACATCAGGCGTATCTAACTTACGCTCAGTCACGTTACCGTTGGGGAAAATTGACTGATAGTGAACCTTCACGTTTTATTGAAGAAATTGATGGTCAGTATTTAGAGCATTTAACGCCTGCAGAAAGCAATTACAGATATAAATCGCCTATTGACGGTGATATTTTTGGTGATGTTGATAAATCGAAACTGAGATTAGCAAAACCAGTAGGAGGTACGCCCCCAAAATATATTACAGATAATGAGCCTAAACCGGATTTAAATATTCGTAAACTAAAACCAGTTTCAGGAAATGCTCCAAGCAGTGGTGCTACAAATTTATTTGACAGCAAACTGACTGTTGGTAATATTGTAATGCACGAACGTTTTGGAAAAGGTGAAGTTGTAAATTTAGAAGGAGTGGGAGCTGATAAAAAAGCCGAAATTAAATTTGAAGTCGGTGGGATTAAAAAACTTCTTTTGAGATTTGCTAAACTTGATGTTGTGGGATAAATGTAACTTTAAAGCCAAAGTATTTCGTAACTTTAGTAAACGTTAAACCTGAAACAAATAAACCTTAAACAAATAAACCTTAAACAAATAAACCTTAAACAAAATAATGGCCGAATTTATAAAAATATATCCCGATAAACCAAGCGAAGCTGCAATTGCAAAAGTTGTAAAGGTTTTGCAAAACGGCGGTTTGGTTATTTATCCAACAGATACTGTTTACGGTTTGGGTTGTGATATAACCAATTCTCGTGCATTGGAAAAGATTGCAAAAATTAAAGGTGTAAAATTAGAAAAAGCAAACTTCTCTTTTATTTGCCATGATTTGAGTAATCTTTCAGATTATGTGAGACAAATAGATACATCGACTTTTAAAATTCTAAAAAGAGCATTACCGGGACCTTATACTTTTATTTTGCCTGGAAATAATAATCTTCCAAAAGAATTTAAAAAGAAAACGACGGTTGGTATTCGTGTGCCGGATAACAATATTATTCTGGAAATCGTTAGACAATTAGGAAATCCGGTTGTTTCAACTTCTATTCGTGATGAAGATGATGTAATTGAATATACTACAGACCCAGAATTAATTTTTGAGAAATGGCAGAATCTTGTCGATATGGTTATTGATGGTGGTTATGGAGATAATGTTGGTTCTACTATTATCGATTTATCAGAACATGAGCCGGTTGTAATAAGAGAAGGAAAAGGGGATATCGATATTTTGTAAAAAATAAAGTATTAAATATCTTGGATAATATAAAATGGTTTGGTTAATTAGCTCATAATTAATCAAACCATTTTCGCTTTCATGAAAAAACTAACCATTTTCGTATTCCTTTTTTCTGCAGTAAATCTTTTTGCGCAAAATATTTTAAAAGGAAAAATTACTAATAAAGATAATAAGCCGCTAGAAGGTGTAAATGTTTTTTTTGATGGAACTACAATTTCAACAGTTTCTGATGAAAATGGAAATTTTAAGATAAAACTTGAGCCTAATACAAATAACATTTTGGTAATAAGTTCTATAGGTTATCAAACCGAATACCTTACTTCGTTTGACACAAGTAAAGATCTTAATGTTTTAATGACAGTTGCAAAAAACGAACTAAAAGAAGTTGTGATAACTAAGAATGAATTGTTTACAAGAGCTCAAAAATTAAAACTTTTTAGAGAATATTTTATAGGTAAAACAAAAAATGCAAAAGGCACTATAATAAAAAATGAAGATGAAATTCGTTTCAAATATGATAAAGATAAATTTATTTTTACTGCTTACTCTGATAAACCCCTTGTTATTGTAAATTCTTTATTAGGATATAAAATTGATTTTGAATTGGTTGATTTTGAGATTGCTTTTAAGAAATTAAGTATCGCTCCTATAGATGTTATTAAAAATTATTACGGCGGCGTAAGCAGATTTGAAGAAATTGAAAATACTCCCGAGATTTTAGAACGAAGAGAAAAAACTTTTGAAGGGTCTCAACTTCAGTTTTTTAGAAATTTAGCTAATGAGGTATGGGACAAAAAAAAGTTTTTATTATTTACAGAAGAGCATAGTCTTGATCCTAAGAAATGTTTTAAAGTGACTAAAGAGGATGATTTTGTAAAAGTTGATTTGCTTCCCCAACCAAAAGATCAGGTAAAATATGACGATTTAAATGTAACTGGTATCGTAGCGTCTTATTTTCTAATGTATAACAGAGATCAGGAATCTAGAATTACTTTCCTGACAGATAGTTTTAAAATTTATAAATACGGAAACAATTCTGATATTGAAAGTGTGCTTTTTTCAGGTAAAATTTCAGAAAAAAAAGTAGGTGATATGCTTCCTTTAAATTTTAATATGAAGTAATATTATTTTTCTAAAAGAGTGCGAATATACATCAAGTGGTAATTTTGTAAAAAAAAACTGAAAACGTGTAATTGGTAAAAAATAAATAACTAACTTTAGTATAGTTAAAATTTAGTTAGTTAATTAAAAATAATGCTATTCTTGATTTATATTTAATTGGTTATTAAAAAATTAGGAATACATAAAAGCAGGTCAATTGACCTGCTTTTTCTGTTTTTATAATAAAGAAAACTACGAAATTATTTCGCTTGTTTTTTCATTTCTTTTTCAATCATATCATAGAATTGATCGATTTTTGGCATAACAACGATACGAGTTCTTCTGTTACGAGCTTTGTTTTCTGGAGAATCATTTGCAACTAAAGGCACATAAGAACTTCTACCAGCTGCAATTAATTTAGCAGGGTTTACACCTAACTCATTAGACAATACACGAACAATAGAAGTAGAACGTTTAACACTTAAATCCCAGTTGTCTAGCAATACACCATTACTTTTGTATGGAACGTCATCTGTGTGACCTTCAACCATACATTCGAAATCTGGTTTATCATTTACAACTTTTGCAACTTTAGCCAAAACAGATTTTGCTTTATCACTTACGTCATAACTACCACTTTTAAATAGTAATTTGTCTGCAATAGAAATAAATACAACACCTTTTTCAACATTGATTTCGATGTCTGGATCATTAATTCCAACCGCTCCTTTTAAGCTAGTAACCAAAGCAAGTGTAACACTGTCTTTTTTAGTTAAAGCATCTTGAAGTCTAGATATTTTTAAATCTTTTTCTTTTAAACTTTCTAATGATTTTTCAAGGTTTTCAGCTCCTTTTGTAGTTAAAACAGTTAAGTCTTTAGAAGTGCTTATTAAGTCTTGATTATGTTGTTTGTAGCTTTCTGCTGTAGCTGCCAATCCTGCTTTTTCTTCTAGACATGTATTAAGTTTTACTGTGCAAGAGTTTAATAAGTCTTGAATTTCTTTGTTCTTAGCTTCCAAAGCTGCATATTCCTTTTTTGAAACACACGACGTTAAAGCCATTAATACTGATAGTGCGACAACTATTTTTCTCATAGGTATTATATTTAATTAAACGTTGATTACAAATTTAGTTTTTAATATTTTGAATAGTGTTAAAGATTTCTTTAAAAATCGTCAATTTCTTTATATAGTATAAGTAAACGACGCTTTTTACGGTATAGTATTGCTGAATCTGGAAATCTTTTCTTTCTCTTAGATATTTTAAAGATATACAATAAAATGAAAAATGAGCCTTTAAAATTGCAAAAGTATGTTGAAATTTTCCTTGTGTAAGAAAACGGATACCAGCAATTCCATCTAAAATCATTCTAAAGAAAATGACAAAAAACAATCCTTTTTTTGGAAGATTTTTGACAAGCATTAACAATGAATTTCTAAAATTCAAAAAAGTTTTTTTAGGATTTCCCTGTTGTAAAGTCGCTCCTCCAACATGATAAACTACTGAAGCTGAATTGTATTTGATGATGTAGCCTTCGTTTAAAGCACGCCAGCATAAATCAATTTCTTCCTGATGCGCAAAAAAAGTTTCATCAAAACCACCTAGTTCATGATACACTGTTTTTCTAATAAAAAAGCAAGCGCCAGAAGCCCAGAACAATTCGCAATTATCATCGTATTGCCCGTTGTCTTTTTCAATTGTATCAAAAATACGGCCTCGGCAATAAGGAAAACCATATTTATCAATAAAACCGCCGGCTGCTCCAGCATATTCAAAATATTCTTTATTCTTAAAATCAAGAATCTTAGGCTGAATGATAGCAGTTTGATTTTCAGAATCAAAAGTGTGGATAATTGGCTGTAACCAATTTTGAGTTACTTCTATATCAGAATTTACCAAAGCGTAGATTTCTGCATCAATATGTTTTAATGCGTCATTGTAGCCTTTTGCAAAGCCATGATTACCACTGTTTTTAACAATTTCTATAGTGGGAAAATTTTGTCGGACAAAATTTATCGAATCATCTGTTGAAGCATTATCTGCTACATATATTTTTGCTTCTTCTGAGAATTGAATAATAGAAGGTAAAAATTGCTCTAACAATTTAACTCCATTCCAATTTAAGATGACAACTGCTATTTTATCCAAAAGTGTTTTCTTTTTTGTTTAATACTATTCTTTATAATCAGGAAGGTTTCTTAAAAACTCATATTTTTCGTTTTCAAAATCCATCTGACAATAAAAATGACTCAGACCGTTTGTGACATTCAAAAACCGTGCCTGCATTGTCATATTATAACGTGCGATCTGATCAAAAGTTGCCTGCGATATTTTAACTTCGGGTGCTTTACATTCTACCAATATATGTATAGAACCATCAGAATTAAAGACTACAACATCATAGCGTTTTCGTAATCCGTTGACTGTTAAAACTTTCTCTACGTTTATAAGCGATTTTGGATATTTTTTTTCATTTATTAAATAATGAACAACATGCTGCCGAACCCATTCTTCTGGAGTAAGAATGATAAATTTTTTCCTGATTTCATCAAAAATAGACACTTTATTTTCGCTATTTTTGAATCGGAAAGTGTAGGCAGGGAAATTAAGTTTAAGCATAAAGCAAAAATATAAAATAGTTTTAGGATTCAAGACAACTTGAAACTTTAAACTTGAAACAAATTTTTTTAATGGACGAAGTTGTAAAAATTGTAAACGATATAAAAGCCGGAAATATAAAACCAATTTATTTTTTAATGGGCGAAGAACCTTATTATATAGATAAATTATCGGAATATATTGAGCAGAATGTACTTGCGGAAGAAGAAAAAGGTTTTAACCAAACTGTTTTATACGGAAGAGATGTTTCTATTGAAGATATTGTTGCAACGGCCAAGCGCTATCCTATGATGGCTGAACGTCAAGTTGTTATAGTAAAAGAAGCGCAAGATTTGTCAAGAACGATTGATAAAATCGAATCGTATGTCAATAATCCGCTGGAAACTACGGTTCTTGTTTTTTGTTATAAATACAAAACGCTTGACAAAAGAAAAAAAGTAACCAAAACATTAGCTCAGAATGGTGTAGTTTACGAAAGCAAAAAATTATACGAAAATCAAGTTGGTGACTGGATAAAACGGGTTCTGGCGGGGAAAAAATACACAATCGACCCGAAAGCTAATGCAATGCTGGTTGAGTTTTTAGGAACTGATTTAAGTAAAATTAATAATGAATTAGAAAAACTCCAAATTATTTTGCCGCAAGGAACAATGATTACACCGCAGCATATCGAAGAAAATATTGGCTTTAGTAAAGATTATAATGTTTTTGAATTAAGAAAAGCAATTGGAGAACGCAATCAGTTGAGAGCATATAAAATTGCCGAAAATTTTGCTCACAATCCAAAAGAATATCCTTTAGTAATGACAACAGGATTAGTTTTTGGTTTTTTTGTACAGCTTTTAAAATACCACGGACTTAAAGATAAAAATCCTAAAAATGTTGCCGCTGCAATTGGGGTAAATCCTTATTTTTTAAAGGAATATGATTTGGCAATAAAAAATTACCCAATGCGAAAAGTAAGCCAGATTGTTGGAGCACTGCGAGATATCGATGTAAAAAGTAAAGGTGTTGGTGCCAATGCTTTGCCACAATCGGATTTGTTAAAAGAAATGCTTTATAAAATATTTAATTAAGCCGTGAAAATTCACGATATTTGCATTTCCGAAAAAATTAAACTACTTTAAAAAATAATTATACAATTATGGGAATGAATAAAAATACCGTTTTAGGATGGGCTACTTTTATAATGGTACTTATGGGATTGTTACTTATAGGTCTTGGCGCTTTTAGATATAGTGAAGTTTCGGGCTGGGGATTTGCAGCTACAGGAGTTGGATTTTTAGCTAATGCCTGGGTTTTTAATGCTTTAAAAGGTAGAGTTTAATTTCAAAATTCAATTACAATATCAAATTTCAATAATTACGAATAATAAATAAAAAAATAAAAAATGTCAGACGATAAGAAAGTAATTTTCTCAATGCAAAAATTGAGTAAGACCTATCAGGGAGCAGACAAACCTGTACTTAAAAATATTTATTTGAGTTTCTTTTACGGAGCAAAAATTGGTATTTTAGGTCTTAACGGCTCAGGAAAATCTTCTCTTTTAAAAATTATTGCAGGAGTAGATAAAAACTATCAGGGAGATGTAGTTTTCCAGCCAGGTTACACGGTTGGATATTTAGAGCAGGAACCAATTCTTGATGATTCTAAAACAGTTATCGAAATTGTTCGTGAAGGAGCTGCAGAAACTATGGCAGTTTTAGAAGAATACAATCAAATTAATGATTTATTTGGTCTTGAAGAAAATTATTCAGATCCAGATAAAATGGATAAATTAATGGATCGTCAGGCGGCGCTTCAAGACAAAATTGATGCTCTTGGTGCTTGGGAAATCGATACCAAATTAGAAATCGCAATGGATGCTTTACGTACTCCAGAAGGTGATACTCCTATAAAGAACCTTTCTGGTGGAGAGCGTCGTCGTGTAGCTTTATGTCGTTTGTTATTGCAGCAGCCAGATGTATTGCTTCTGGATGAGCCTACCAACCACCTTGATGCTGAGTCAGTTCTATGGTTAGAGCAGCATTTAGCACAATATGCAGGAACTGTAATTGCAGTAACGCACGATAGATATTTTCTTGATAATGTGGCAGGTTGGATTTTGGAATTAGATAGAGGAGAAGGTATTCCGTGGAAAGGAAATTATTCTTCTTGGTTAGATCAAAAATCAAACCGTATGGCTCAGGAAGAAAAAGTGGCTTCTAAACGTAGAAAAACGTTAGAGCGTGAGCTTGACTGGGTTCGTCAGGGAGCAAAAGGACGTCAGACCAAGCAAAAAGCGCGTTTACAGAACTACGATAAATTATTAAACGAAGATCAAAAACAACTGGATGAAAATCTGGAAATCTATATCCCGAACGGACCTCGTTTAGGAACAAATGTTATTGAAGCTAAAAATGTTGCAAAAGCTTTTGGTGAAAAATTATTATACGATAATTTGAACTTTACGTTGCCACAAGCCGGAATTGTTGGAATTATCGGGCCAAACGGTGCTGGTAAATCTACTATTTTCAAAATGATTATGGGCGAGCAGGCTACAGACAGCGGAGAGTTTTCTGTTGGAGAAACTGTAAAAATCGCTTACGTAGATCAGTCTCACTCAAACATTGATCCGAATAAGTCTATCTGGGAAAACTTCGCCGATGGTCAGGAATTGATTATGATGGGAGGAAAGCAAGTAAACTCTAGAGCTTATTTATCTCGTTTCAATTTTGGCGGCGGTGAACAAAATAAAAAAGTTGCAGCACTTTCTGGTGGAGAACGTAACAGACTTCACTTGGCGATGACATTAAAAGAAGAAGGAAACGTACTTTTACTAGATGAGCCTACGAATGACCTTGACGTAAATACACTTCGTGCACTTGAAGAAGGTTTAGAGAATTTTGCTGGTTGTGCCGTAATTATTTCGCACGACAGATGGTTCTTGGATAGAATTTGTACACACATTCTAGCTTTTGAAGGAGATTCTGAAGTTTACTATTTTGAAGGTGGTTTCTCTGAATATGAAGAAAACAAAAAGAAACGTCTTGGTGGTGATTTAACTCCAAAACGTCTGAAATACAGAAAATTGATTAGATAATCTAATTGGTTTTTAATAAAAAAGGATGCTAAAAATTTTAGCATCCTTTTTTTGTGTTCATTAATGAAAATAATTTATTCAAATTTTTTATAAGAAATGGTATGAACAGATTTAAGATTTTTATTACCGGTATGGTATTCTTTTATAACGTTGTTATTTTTGTCGTATTCGTATTTTGTTTTATAAAGATTGGAATAATTAGCAGATAAAAATTTAAGACCACTTTCAATTAAATTATTATTTAAGTCATATTTATAAAAAGAAATAACGTCTTTTTTTCCGTTTTGTAATCTGTAATCACCCACTACATTTCCAATATTATCATATTGATAGGCCGTCTCAGAAAACAACTTCTCATTTGGGAGATATGTTTTTGTTTTAATTAAATTATTATTGGAGTAAAAATATTCTTCTGTAATAGAAAAATCTGTATTATTTCGCCATTTTGTATGTAGTGTCTTTTTTAAGTTATAGCTGTAGTAGTCTATTTTTTGATAAATTGTATCTCCATTTTTATTAATGAATTGTATTTCGGTATTGTTTCCATTTTTATCATAAGAATAATTTCTAATGTCAAAAAAAACCAGCGCATTTTTATCCTTAGTAAGTATAAGTGATTTCACTACTTTTCCATTTTCATATTCATACACAGCATAGTTTATAGTATCTTGTTTTGAAGAGTATACTGTATTGGTAACCAACTCACCATTCTTATTAAATGTTTTATGAGACTTTAGAATGCTGTCTTTAGTTCTCAATTGTGTATACTCAAAGCTTTCGCTAATGTTATTTTCACTTCTAATTTTTTTTTCTTTTTCTAATGTAATGGGATGAATTTCTTTAATACTTGTTAACTGAGCCAACAAATTGATGCTATTAAATAAAAGAATTAGTAAAATTAATTTTGATATTTTCATGTGATTAATTTAATTGAGAAATATACAAATTAAATTTAAGTAAGAAAAATATTTACAAATTACATTTAGGAGTGGTTTACTTCATAAGTTTCTTCAATCAGTAAAATAATTTACAAAAACTTAGCCTTCAATTCCGGAGTAGGAATCATGCAGCTTTCTTTTTTCCCGTACCAATTATATCTATTTTTAGCAACATAATCATAAATACGATCACTTATAAAAATTGGCACAATTCTAAAAATAGAAACCAAATTCCAAAAGCCGCCAAAGTTTTTACCAATTTCTATAACGGCAGAAGATTTGTAAAAATAAGCAACGCCAGGATTATACAAAATAATGCTGTCCATTTTGGAGAAGCTGATCCCAAGATATTTACAAATAGAAATTCCCAATTCAGATTGAAGAGCTACGAATCTAAAAATATCTTTTTTGTCATGTTTGATAATATACTGCACAGCAGAATCACATAAGTTACAAACTCCGTCGAAAAGGATTATTTTTTTATTTTTGGTAGTCATTGCGAGGAACGAAGCAATCTCATCCGGTTTTTCCATTTCAATTATAATTATAAAATCATTATGTCTTCAATTTCTTCAAATAAATCTTTCCAGGTCGGATTTATAGAACGAATCAAATTATTTTTTGTTTCTCTCGAACCAGCTTTGATTTGTTTTTCTCTTGCTATTGCATCTCCAATCATTTGAAATTGTTCATAATAAACTAAAATACTTACATCATAACGAGCTGAAAATGAATTCTGATATTTTTTGTTTTTATGTTCTAATATTCTTTTTGGTAGATTTGATGTTACTCCTGCGTAAACAACAGTTTGATATTTATTAGTTATTATGTATACAAATCCTGGTTTCATCTTTTTTCTTTAAATTGTTTTATGAGAGACAAAATCAAATTTATTTTGATACTTCAATTTCTCCCAATTACAAATTTAATGATAAAATCTGTTTTGTAAGTTTCTTATTATTATTTATTTTAATTATTGATTTTTGTTTTTCAATAATATTTTTCGATTAAAAACGACTTGTATAAATTGTTTATAATGGATTTTATTTATTTAAGAATATCAGAAGATATATTTTGGTTAAATGATCTATTATATCGCTTTATTTTGCTTTTGTTGTTTTTTTCTTTTATTTATTGGCTCTTTTAAGGGTATTATGTTTAGATGGCTTGCTTGTTTTAGTGAGATTGCTTCGTTCCTCGCAATGACTTTGCGATTAGAAATAAATTTATTTTTTAACAGCCTCAACCAACTCCAATTCATCCAAACTTACTTTCGAAGTAAAAATTCCGTAATTTACAGTTGCTTTATTTTTTTCAATTGAATCAATACTTCCCACCGATCTTCCTTCAAGCATTCTTACTCGGTCGCCGACTTTTAAGATTGGTTTTGGCTTTTCGATAACAGGTTTGAGTTTCTTTTCTTTTTTCTCTTTTCGAATTTCTTCCACTTTTACAGTAACTTCGGCGATTACTTCTTTTTTCTTTTCTATTATCGCTTTAGTTTCTTTTGGAGTTGCTTTTTTTCGTTTAGAATTTTCAATCTCTACAATTTTCAAAAATTCGCCAATCAGTTCTTTTTTGTTTTTATTGTTGAAATATTTCTCCGAGATGTCTTCAATTTTTTGACCAATGTAAATTATCTTTTGATTGCTGTCATACAATTCCTGATAGCTTTCCAGTTTTTGTTTGATTTTTACATTGATGTTTTCCATCTTTTTGCTTTCCTCGCGCGCTCTGGTTTCTTCTTCTTTCAAGTTGATAGAAGTTTTTTCGAGTTTCGAACGTTCTTTCTGAAGTGTCGCAATTGTTTTATCAAAACGAACTTTACCAACTTCGATTTTCTTTTTGGCACGATTTATCAATCCAAACGGAATTCCATTTTTCAAAGCAACTTCAAAAGTAAAAGAACTACCGGCCTGACCGAGAGCCAATTTGTACATTGGTTCCAGAGATTTTTCATCAAACATCATATTCGCGTTTGTAGCAAAAGGCAATTCGTTGGCAAGAATTTTTAAGTTTGAATAATGCGTTGTAATAATTCCGAAAGCTTCACGATGGTAAAATTCTTCTAAGAAAATTTCAGCCAAAGCTCCTCCAAGTTCAGGATCAGAACCAGTACCAAATTCGTCAATTAAAAACATGGTTTTCTTGTTGCATTTCTTCAAGAAATAATTCATGTTTTTTAATCGATAACTATATGTACTTAGGTGATTTTCAATAGATTGATTGTCTCCAATGTCCGTTAAGATTCTATCAAACAAGAAAGTTTCGCTTCGTTCGTGCACGGGAATCAACATTCCGGATTGCAACATTAATTGTAATAAACCAACTGTTTTAAGCGAAATTGTTTTTCCTCCCGCATTCGGTCCAGAAATTACAATAATTCTATTATCTTGTTTTAATTCAATAGTTTGCGGATGCGTAACTTCGTTTTTTTGCTTATTATTCAAATACAAAATCGGATGATACGCTTCTCTAAAATATAATCTTCTTTCTTCCGTAATTGTCGGAAGAATTCCATTTATTCTGTTGGCGTATTTTGCTTTCCCGGCAACGACGTCAATATCACTTAAAAATTCCTGATATTCAATTAATAAAGGTAAAAAAGGACGAATCGAATTTGATAATTGTTTTAGGATTCTCGTAATTTCTTCTTTCTCCTCGTATTCCAAATTAGCTAATTCTCTTGAATATTGCAGGGTCGCTTCTGGTTCGATATAAGCGATACTTCCTGTTTTAGAACTTCCTAAAATAGAGCCTTTTACCTTTCGGCGATACATTGCTAAAACTGCTAAAACCCTGCGGTTCTGCACAAAACTTTCTTTAATATCATCTAGATATCCGAGACTATTGTTATGTGTAAGTGCCACTCCAAAACTTTGGTTTACTTTTCCGCGCACAATATTCATGTTTTGGCGAATGCTCAAAAGAGCAGGAGAGGCGTTGTCTTTTATTTCTCCATATTTATCTACAATGGCATCAATAAGTGTAACAATATCTTTTGTGTATTCTACTCTCGCAGCTCTTGCATTTAAATTTGGATAATAATCGTCGAATTTTTTTAAGAAATTCAATAGAAAATTTGATGTTGAAGAAAGTGTTGCAATTTTTCTAAAACTGCCTACTTCCAAGAAACTATCTTCTATTGCTAAAAACTTGATTTCGTTTGTAATAGCATCGAAACCATGATTTGGAATTGCGTTATTATTCTGGAATGACGAAACATATTCTGATGTCTGCATCAAAGCCTGCATCAAAGTTTCTTTATCTCTAAAAGGAGTTATATTTAAGGCTTTTTCTTTTCCGATATCGGTGTTACATCCTGCCGAAATGGTTTCTAGAACCGTTGGAAATTGTAAATCCTGTAATGTTTTTTCTGTAATACTGATCATTTAATTTTTCTAACAAAGTATACACAAAAGTACAAAAACTATATGATTGAATTCTACAAACTTTGAGTCTAAATTTATGGATGCCAAATATGATTTCAATATAAAATTTCCGAATTTAGCATAAAAAAACTTATGGACGTTAAAATGCATGATTCTTGGAAACCAGTTTTGAATGAGGAATTTGAGAAACCCTATTTCAATGAATTAATTGCTTTCGTAAAATCGGAATATGCAACTAAAGTTTGTTACCCAAAGGGAAGCCAGATTTTTTCAGCCTTTGATCATTGTCATTTTGATCAGGTAAAAGTGGTAATTATTGGACAAGATCCTTATCACGGCCCAAATCAGGCAAATGGATTGTGTTTTTCTGTAAATGATGGAATTCCGTTTCCGCCTTCTCTTCAAAATATTTTTAAAGAAATCGAAACGGATTTAAATAAACCAATGCCGAAAACGGGAAATCTGGAACGTTGGGCAGATCAGGGCGTTTTTCTTTTAAATGCTACTTTAACCGTTAGACAAGCTGAAGCCGGAAGTCATCAAGGAAAAGGCTGGGAAAAATTTACAGATGCTGTTATCAAACAAATTTCTGCAAATAGTGAAAATGTTGTTTTTCTGCTTTGGGGAGGTTTTGCCCAAAAGAAAGCAGCTTTAATTGATGCATCAAAACATCATATTTTAAAATCTGGACATCCTTCGCCTTTAAGTGCAAACAGAGGTTTTTGGTTTGGAAATAAACATTTTAGTCAAACTAATGCTTTCTTGAAATCTAAAGGAATGAAAGAAATAGAATGGTAGTTTGAGGTTCAAAGTTTCAGAGGGACAAAGGTTCAAAGGGGAAACTTTGAATTTTTTGACTTAGTTTTTGATTTCGACTGAAAGGAGAAATCGCACTAGTATTTCCGCAAAGTGATAAAATCAATCTTTGTAGAATTTCTAGTGCGATTTCTCCTTTCAGTCGAAATGACAAAAAATAGGATAAAAAAATAAATCTGTTGAATCTGCAAAATCTGCGAGAAACAAAAAAACTTATTTCTTTACAATTTCTTCTAAAACAGCTTTGTTTTCGTAGTTAACTACTTTTAAGATAATTTCCTGATTTTTTACAGTTTTGCCTTCAATAATATAAAGTTTACCTTTTTTGAAAGGTACATTACTTTGGTCAAAATCAACATCCCCGAAAGTTAGCGTTTTTCTAACATCAGCAGTATCGACCCATTTTTCGTTTAAAGTCTGGATTGCTTTTGGAGAATATTGAAAAGGTTTTGTGCGTAAATTATTTAGGACTCTGGCATTTGGGAAGTAGTTACATCTGGTGTCTTTTCCACTAAAAACAAGGGCTACAAAAAAGCATCCCATAATTAAACCAATCAAATAATAAGCAAAACGGTGTACGAACTTCATGAAATAAATTTTTGGCAAAGGTACATTAAAGTTCCCTTAAAATACAAGTAAATTAATATCGTTATCAGGTAAATCAAACCATTCGCCAATAGCTTTATTTGTAAGGATTCCGTGGTATAAATAGATTCCGTTTTTTAAACCTTTATTACATCTAATCGCGCTTTCTAATCCGCCATCTTCTGCGATCTGTAACAGATAAGGAGTCAGGATATTACTGATTGAAAGTGAGGCAGTTTTAGAATATCTTGATGGAATATTAGGTACGCAGTAATGCAAAACATTACTTTTTATAAATGTAGGTTTTTCGTGAGTAGTGACTTCAGAAGTTTCAAAACAACCTCCGGTGTCAATACTAACGTCAACAATAACAGCACCTTTTTTCATGTGTTCTACCATAGTTTCGGTTACTATAATAGGACAGCGTTCTTTGCCTCGCATGGCGCCAATAGCAACATCACAACGTCTTAACGCTTTTAATAATGCTTTTTGCTGAACGGTAGAAGTGAAAATTCTTTGATTTAAATTGTTCTGTAAACGACGTAATTTGGTAATCGAATTATCAAAAACTTTTACGTTTGCTCCTAAGCCAATGGCAGTTTTAGCAGCAAATTCTCCAACTGTTCCTGCGCCTAAGATAACTACTTCGGTAGGAGGAACGCCGGTAATGTTTCCAAATAAAAGTCCTTTTCCGAATTCGTCAGTAATCATTAATTCGGCTGCAATAAGTATTGATGCAGTTCCGGCAATTTCGCTTAACGACTTTACTGCAGGGTAAGATCCGTCTTCATCTTTAATATATTCAAAAGCAAGAGCGGTTATCTTTTTTTGAGCTAAGGCTTCAAAGTATTCTTTCTTTTTTGTTTTTAGCTGAATAGCCGAAATAATAATTGTTTCGGGATTGATCATTTTGATTTCTGCCAAAGTTGGCGGTTCAACTTTTAATAACATCGGACAACCAAAAACTTTCTTGGTGTCTTTTGTTACTTCTGCGCCAGCGTCTGAATATTCTTTGTCTGAATAACTTGAACTTTCTCCGGCTCCAGATTCTATCATAACGCGGTGTCCTTCGTAAGTTAAGGAGTTTACAGCGTCTGGAGTCAGGCAAATACGACGTTCTTGATAACTTGTTTCTTTAGGAATTCCTATAAAAAGTTCTCTTTTAAATTTACCAACTTCAAGTTTTTCTTCTTGTGGCAGTAATTGTTGTTTCGTAAATGGGGTTAAGGTAATTGACATGTATTATTCAAAAATATTAAGGGTACAAATTACGTAAAAAGTTTTAAAATTAGTAGAAATATTCTGCTAATAAAACATTAATAATTAGCGTAGTATTTTTTCCATTTTAATATCGGCCCTTTCGTAAATTCCATCTTCTAAAGGAATTTCAACAAAGCCAAATTTTTTATATAAATGTATAGCTGAAAGGAGTTTTCTATTAGAATATAAAAGAAGCCTTTTAATGTCATTTCTTCGGCAACAGCAAAACAATGAAGAAGCATTTTGGTTCCAATTCCGAGGCCTTGCGCTTGATCCGAAACAGCCATTTTGCTTAATTCAAAAGTAGTATCGTTAACTTTCATTAAAGAAAAAGTGCCGATGATTTCATTGTTATATCTGGCGTAGAAAATCATGCCGCCTTTATCAATAATTTCTTCCTGCGGATTAGAAAGTGTTAATTCGTCTTTTTCTTCAACCTTAAAATATTTTTCTAGCCAGGCTTTATTTAAGGTTTTTATGTGTTCTTTTAAGTCGGATGAAAAAGGAATTATTTCTACGGCATCTGTAGTATTCATTTCGTGAAATCTTATTTATTCTTTGTGTAATCTTTGAGAAACTTTGTGTTAGAAATCTGCATAGAGATTCGTTTAGAATCCGTAGAGTTTTAATTTAAAATTAATTCTCTTTTTCCATCAGCCAATAACTCAATATTTATGGTTGAATGTTCTTCTGGAATTAAACTTTCAATTTTCTCAGACCATTCAATAAAACACCAATTTCCAGAATATAAATAATCGTCAACGCCCATGTCCAGTGCTTCGTTTTCTTTATTTAAACGGTAGAAATCAAAATGGTAAACGGTTTGATTATTAGAAGTATTGTATTCATTAACTAAAGAAAAAGTCGGACTGCTTGTTGCGCCTTCAACTCCTAAAGTTTTACATAATTGTTTGATTAAAGTCGTTTTACCAACGCCCATTTCTCCATTAAAAAGAATGATTTTTTTTGGATTTGAAGCCAGAATTTGCTCTGCTACTTCCTGAATTTGATCTACTGAAAAAACGATATTCATTTCTTGTTTTATTTTTTTTTGCCACGGATTATACGAATTCTCACTAATTTTTTCCTTCAAATTAAAAAGAATAATTTGTGAGAATTCGTGTAATTCGTGACAAAACAATTATTTAGGATTAAATACCAAAAACGGAATAATCATTTCTTCTAATGAAATACCTCCGTGCTGGTATGTGTTTTTATAATAACTCACATAATGATTATAGTTGTTTACATAAGCCAAAAAGTAATCATTTTTAGCAAAAATAAACGAACTGCTCATATTTATTGCAGGTAAACCAATTGCTTTTGGCTCTTTTACTACATAAACATCTTTTTGCTCGTAAGTTAAACTACGACCTGTTTTGTAACGCAAATTTAAGCTTGTATTTTTATCTCCAACAACTTTTGACGGGTTTTTTACATTAATTGTTCCGTGATCTGTTGTCAGGATTAATTTGAAGCCTAAAAGTTGTGCTTGCTGAATAATTTCTAATAAAGGAGAATTTTTAAACCAGCTTAAAGTCAGCGAACGGTACGCTTTATCATCAGAAGCTAATTCTTTTACCACATCCATTTCGGTTTTGGCGTGAGACAGCATATCTACAAAGTTGTAAACCACTGTTACCAAATCATTTCCTTTTAAGGCTTTAAAGTTTTCGGCTAATTTTTTACCGCTGGCAAAATTGGTAATTTTAAAATAATCTTCCTTAATATTAAGTCCCAAACGTTTTAATTGTGCCGAAAGAAATTCTGCTTCATAAAGGTTTTTTCCGCCGTCTTCAACATCATTTTTCCAATATTCAGGATGCTTTTTTTCCATATCCAAAGGCATTAATCCTGAAAATATTGCATTTCTGGCATATTGTGTTGCTGTTGGAAGAATAGAAAAATACGGAACTTCTTTTTCTAGTTTGTAATAATTAGAAATTACGGTTTCAAAAGATTTCCATTGATCGTAACGCAGATTATCAATCACAACAAAAAGAATTGGCTTGTCTTTCTTTTTAATTTCGGGAACAACTAATTCTTTAAATAATTCATGTGACTGAATTGGTTTATCTGCTTTTGGCGCAAACCAATCTTCATAATTACGTTCGATATATTTTCCGAATTGCGAATTAGCTTCAACCTTTTGTGATTCAAGGATTTCGATCATCGCCTGATCGTTAATATTTTCTAATTTTAATTCCCAGAAAAGTAATTTTTTGTAGAGTTCAACCCAATCTTCATAAGAATTAACCATCGCTAATTCCATAGAAATTTTCCTGAATTCTTTCTGATAATCTAAAGTTGTTTTTTCAGAAATTAATCTAGAATCATCCAGATTTTTCTTCAAACTCAATAATATCTGATTCGGATTTACGGGTTTTATCAAATAATCAGCGATTTTAGAACCAATGGCTTCTTCCATTATATATTCTTCTTCGCTTTTGGTGATCATAATCATCGGAATGGCTGATTTTTTCTCTTTCATTTCAGAAAGTGTTTCTAAACCACTCATTCCGGGCATATTTTCATCTAAAAAAACAATATCAAAATTGTCTTCTTCAAACAAAGCAATAGCGTCTAAACCGTTGTTGCAGGTTGTAACTTCGTAATTTTTCTTTTCAAGAAATAATATGTGTGGCTTTAAAAGATCGATTTCATCATCGACCCAAAGTATTTTTATCTTATCCATAAACAAATTAATTTTAATGCAATTTAAAAGTATAGAACTTAAAAAGTATTAAAAATAGTATAAAATTCAGATTAATCCATCGTGATTTTATTTTGATTATTGTTTTTTGTTGAATAATGATGCTTAAAATCAAGATTGTATTATGTTGATTTTTAAATAAAAAACAAAGGAAGAATTATAGTTAATTACTTATATTTGTTGACCTAAAAAAGAACCTAATAGTGACTCAAATCAATAAACTAAAAATATTCAATGATCCCATTTATGGTTTTATCAGTATTCCGAACGAACTTATCTACGATTTAATTCAGCATCCGTATTTTCAGCGTCTGCGCCGTATTTCGCAAATGGGTTTATCGTATTTGGTATATCCGGGAGCCAATCACACACGTTTTCATCATGCCTTAGGTTGTATGCATTTAATGCAGAAAGCTGTAGAAACACTTCGTTTTAAAGGAGTTGCAATAACTACAGAAGAAGAATGTGCAGTCTTGATTGCAATTTTACTTCACGATATTGGTCACGGACCGTTTTCTCATGCTATGGAAAAAAGTATTGTTGAAGATGTAAATCACGAGGCTATTTCGTTATTATTTATGAATCAGCTTAATGATGAATTTGACGGAAAATTAAGTTTAGCGATTCAGGTTTTTAAAGGAGAATATCATAGAAAATTCCTGTTGCAATTGATTTCAAGTCAATTGGATATGGACAGAATGGATTATTTAAAACGGGATAGTTTTTATACCGGTGTTGCCGAGGGAAATGTAAATTCTGAACGTTTGATTCAGATGATGAATGTTGTTGATGATGTTTTGGTAATAGAAGAAAAAGGAATTTATTCGGTAGAAAAGTTCTTGCTTTCGAGACGATTAATGTACTGGCAGGCTTATTTACATAAAACAAGTCTGGTGGCTGAATTAATCTTGATGAAAGTTTTAAAACGTGCCAAAGAATTGACTTTAAAAGGTGTAAATCTGCCTTGCAGTGAACCGCTTAAATATTTTATGCAAAATAAAATTACTTTGGAGAATTTTGATGCAGAAAAATTGGATTTGTTTTCTCAATTGGATGATTTTGATATTATCAGCGCATTAAAAGCCTGGCAGCGACATGATGATTTTATTCTTTCTACTTTAAGTAAAATGATCATTAACAGAGATTTACTAAAAATAAAATTAAGTGCAGAGAAAATTCCAATGGAAGAATCTCAAACTTTAAAAGAAGAATTTGCTAACGATCATAATGTTAGTCTTTTAGAAGCTGGATATTTTATTTTTAGAGGAAAAATTAAAAATCAGGCGTACAGTAAAGAAGCAGAACCTATACGAATTTTGAAAAAAGATAAAACAATTGAGGATGTTGTTGAAGCGTCTGATCAGCTGAATTTGAAATCGTTATCTAAATTAGTAACAAAATATTATATCTGTTTCCCAAAACAACTTATCTAAAATTAACATTTAAAATCTATTTTTTATATTTTTGTCGCGATGAAATTTACAGCAGAACAAATAGCAGGAATTTTAGAAGGAGAAGTTGTTGGGAATCCCAATGCAGAAGTTTCTCGGCTTTCTAAAATAGAAGAAGGGGAGGAAGGATCGCTTACTTTTTTGGCTAACCCTAAATATATCAATCATATATATACTACAAAAGCTTCAGTAACTATTGTTAATGACAGCTTTATACCAGAATCTGAAATTACTACAACTTTAATAAAAGTAGAGGATGCTTATGCTTCTTTTTCTAAACTATTGCAGTTTTATAATCAGGTAAAATTGAATAAAAACGGAATTGAAACGAATTCTTTTCTTTCTGAAGGAACTAAATATGGCGAAAATTTATATTTAGGTGCTTTTAGTTATGTAGGTCAAAATGTGGTTTTGGGTGAGAATGTAAAAATTTATCCAAACAGTTTTATTGGTGATAATGTTATTATTGGTGATAATGTATATATTTTTGCAGGCGCAAAAATATATTCAGAAACTGTAATTGGTGATTTTTGTACGATACATTCGGGAGCAATTATTGGCGCAGATGGTTTTGGTTTTGCCCCAAATGAAGACGGAGAATATGATAAAGTACCACAGATTGGTAATGTAATCATAGAAGATAATGTAGATGTTGGAGCTAATACTACTATAGATAGAGCGACTCTGGGCTCTACCATTATCAGAAAAGGAGTAAAATTAGACAATCAGATACAGATTGCACATAATGTAGAGATCGGAAAAAATACGATTATTGCTGCCCAGACTGGTGTAGCGGGTTCTACAAAAATTGGAGAAAACTGTATGATTGGAGGACAAGTTGGTATTGTAGGCCACTTAACAATCGGTAATAATGTTCGAGTTCAGGCGCAGTCTGGTGTTACTAGAAACATAAAAGACGGTGAAATTTTGCAAGGAAGTCCAACATTTAATTTAAGCGATTTCAGTAAGTCGTATGTTCATTTTAAGAACTTACCTAAAATTGTAGCCGAACTAGAAGATTTAAAAAAACAAATAATAAACCCAAAAAATGGAAATAATGGTTAAACAGAAGACCATCAAGAATGAAATTTCACTAACAGGAGTTGGATTACACACTGGTAAAGAAGTTACAATGACTTTTAAACCTGCTCCAATTAATAATGGTTTCACTTTTGTAAGAGTAGATTTGCAAGGGCAACCAGTCATTGAGGCTGATGCTAATTATGTTGTTAATACTCAAAGAGGTACAAACCTTGAGAAATTAGGCGTAAAAATTCAGACTCCAGAACACGTTTTAGCTGCATTAGTAGGTTGTGATTTGGATAACGTTATAATAGAATTAAATGCTTCTGAACTTCCTATTATGGATGGTTCTTCAAAATATTTTGTTGAAGCAATTGAAAAAGCTGGTATAGAAGAGCAAGATGCTAAACGTAATGTATATGTAGTAAAAGAGGTTATTTCTTTTACTGATGAAACTACCGGAAGCGAGATTTTGGTTATGCCAAGCGATGAATATCAGGTTACTGCAATGGTAGATTTTGGTACTAAAGTTTTAGGTACTCAAAATGCTACAATGAAAAACCTAACTGATTTTAAAGATGAAATTTCACATTCAAGAACTTTTAGTTTTTTACATGAGTTAGAATCTTTATTAGAAAACGGATTAATTAAAGGTGGTGATTTAAATAATGCAATTGTATATGTAGATAAAGAAATATCTGAAAGTACAATGGAAAATTTAAAGAAAGCCTTTGGAAAAGATAAAATTTCTGTAAAACCAAACGGTGTTTTAGATAATCTTACATTGCATTATCCAAACGAAGCAGCAAGACACAAATTACTTGATGTAGTTGGAGATTTAGCTTTAATTGGTGTTCGTATTCAGGGGAAAATTATTGCAAACAAACCAGGTCACTTTGTAAACACTCAGTTTGCAAAAAAGATGGCAAAAATTATAAAAATCGAGCAAAGAAATCATGTTCCGGTTTACGATTTGAACCAAGAGCCTTTGATGGATATTCATAAAATTATGGCTGTTCTTCCTCATAGACCTCCATTTTTATTGATCGACAGAATTATCGAAATGTCTTCTAGCCACGTTGTTGGTTTGAAAAATGTTACAATGAATGAAAATTTCTTTGTTGGACATTTTCCGGAAGCACCAGTTATGCCGGGGGTTTTAATTGTTGAAGCTATGGCTCAGACAGGTGGAATTTTGGTATTGAGTACTGTACCGGATCCAGAAAATTATTTGACTTATTTTATGAAAATAGATAATGTTAAATTCAAGCATAAAGTATTGCCGGGTGATACCTTAATTTTCAAATGCGAGTTGATTTCTCCTATCAGAAGAGGAATTTGTCATATGCAGGCAAATGCATACGCAAACGGGAAATTAGTTACTGAGGCAGAATTAATGGCGCAAATTGCAAGAAAACAATAATATAAATCAATTTTATTGTTTAGGTTTGTTGCCCAAATCAGACTTATTTTAATTTAAAATATAAAACATACATAATGAATCAACCATTAGCATATGTTCATCCTGGCGCTAAAATCGCTAAAAACGTTGTAATTGAGCCTTTTACAACAATCCACAACAATGTTATTATTGGGGATGGTACTTGGATTGGTTCAAACGTGACGATCATGGAAGGTGCGCGAATTGGAAAAAATTGTAATATTTTTCCAGGAGCCGTAATTTCTGCTGTGCCACAAGATTTAAAATTTGGAGGAGAAGATTCTCTTGCAATTATTGGAGATAATTGCACTATTAGAGAATGTGTAACTATAAATAGAGGAACAATTGCTTCTGGACAAACCATTTTAGGAAACAATTGTTTAGTTATGGCATATGCTCACATTGCTCACGATTGCGAGATTGGAAACAATGCTATTATCGTAAACGGAGTTGCTCTTGCAGGTCACGTAGTTGTTGGTAATCATGCCGTAATTGGCGGATTAGCAGCGATTCACCAATTTATTCATATTGGAGATCACGCAATGATTTCTGGAGGATCTTTGGTTAGAAAAGATGTGCCGCCTTATACAAAAGCAGCAAAAGAGCCCTTATCTTATGTAGGAATCAATTCTGTAGGTTTGCGAAGAAGAGGATTCAGCACAGAGAAAATCAGAGAAATTCAAGAAATTTATAGAATTTTATATCAAAAGAACTATAATACAACACAAGCTTTAAGCATTATTGAAGCTGAAATGGAAGCTACTCCTGAGAGAGATGAAATTCTGGATTTTATCAGAAATTCATCAAGAGGAATTATGAAAGGTTATTCAGGAAATTATTAATTTTATACTTTAGATTTCTGATTTGGATTTCTAAACTGAGAATTAATGATTAAGATATTAAATAATAAAAATAAAGAATGTAGGTTTCAGTAAATCTACATTCTAACATCTAAAATAAAAAACAAATGGCATCTACATCAGATATTAGAAACGGATTGTGTATTAAATTCAATCACGATATTTATAAAATTGTTGAATTTCTTCACGTTAAACCTGGAAAAGGTCCTGCTTTCGTAAGAACAAAATTGAGAAGTTTAACTACAGGAAGAGTATTAGATAATACATTTTCTGCAGGACATAAAATTGACGATGTGCGTGTAGAAACGCATAATTACCAGTTTTTATATGCTGAAGGAGATGAATTTCATTTTATGAATACTGAATCTTTTGAGCAAATTTCTTTGAATAAAAATATCTTGGATGCTCCAGGATTATTAAAAGAAGGAACAAGTGTAATGGTTCAGGTAAATACTGAAACTGATTTGCCTTTATCTGTTGATATGCCGGCATCTGTAATTCTTGAAGTTACTTATGCAGAACCAGGTGTAAAAGGAAATACGGCTACAAATGCTACTAAATCTGCGACTGTAGAAACTGGTGCAAATGTAAACGTGCCTTTGTTCATCAACGAAGGTGATAAAATTAAAATTGATACTGCTTCAGGTTCTTATATGGAGCGTGTAAAAGAGTAGTTTTTTAATTAAGATAATTTGTCAATGAGTCAATTAGATAATTTTGAATTCAATATTCTAACTGACTCATTTTTTAATTGACACATTTTCTAATTGACAAATTTTCTAATTATACTATATGAAATTTCCAAAAGTTCACTCTTTACAAGAAATTGCAAATTTGCTTCAATGCGAATTTATAGGCGACCAGAACTTTCCGGTTTTAGGCATGAACGAAATTCATGTTGTTGTACCCGGAGATATTGTTTTTGTTGACCATCCAAAATATTACGATAAAGCTTTACAATCAGCAGCAACTATTGTTTTAATTAATAAAAAAGTTGACTGTCCAGAAGGTAAAGCACTTTTGATTTCTGATGATCCTTTTAGAGATTTTAATACTTTAACCAGACATTTTAAGCCTTTTCAAGCTACAAATAGTTCAATCTCGATTTCTGCTGAAATTGGAGAAGGAACTGTAATTCAGCCCAATTGTTTTGTTGGGAATGAAGTAAAAATTGGTAAAAATTGTATCATTCATTCTAATGTTTCTATTTATGATCATACCGTAATTGGAGATAATGTGATTATTCATGCAGGAACAATTTTAGGTGCAGATGCATTTTATTATAAAAAACGTCCAGATGGATTTGATCAGTTAATTTCTGGTGGAAGAGTTGTAATAGAAGACAATGTAGGTATTGGTGCACTTTGTACAATAGACAAAGGAGTTACAGGAGATACTACAATTGGCGAAGGTACAAAGATTGACAATCAGGTACATGTTGGACATGATTCTGTAATTGGAAAAAAATGTTTAATAGCATCACAAACTGGTATTGCAGGCTGTGTTATTATTGAAGATGAAGTTACAATTTGGGGTCAGGTAGGTACAACCAGCGGTATTACAATAGGAGCTAAGGCTGTTATTATGGGACAGACTGGAGTTACAAAATCGGTTGAAGGAGGGAAATCTTATTTTGGAACTCCAATCGAAGAATCAAGAGAAAAGTTGAAGCAATTGGCTAATATCAAAAAGATTCCTGAAATTTTAAGTAAACTGAAATAATATGTCTATCAAAGAATTTGTTCAGAAATTTTACAAATCAGACGCTTTAATTGATGGCGAAGTATTAAAAACATACTTGCATCCTGAAATTGTATTGGATTGGCACAGCACGACAGGATTAATTCAAATGAATTATCAGGCTATGGTTGATATGGCAAATGAACTTAGTCGCGCTTACGTACGTTCTAAGGTGAGAATCAGTCATATAATAGCCGAAGACGATTTGGTTTCGGTACGTTATTCTCATTTTGTGAAAACGATTGAGAACCCTAGAGAAGAGATGTTATTAGCCCATTTTGTTACGATTTGGCAGATAAAAGATGATAAACTTTATCGAGGTTATCAGATGAGTCAATTTTCTTAATATTTTTTTGACATTATAAGGGCTAAAATAGATTACAAAACCTTATTTTTGCATCACAATTTTAAAAACTACATAAAATATATATCATGAGTGTTTTAGTTAATAAAGATTCCAAAATAATTGTTCAAGGATTTACAGGAAGCGAAGGAACTTTCCATGCTTCTCAAATGATTGAGTACGGTACTAATGTTGTTGGTGGTGTTACTCCGGGAAAAGGAGGGACAAGCCATTTAGACCGTCCAGTTTTTAATACAGTAAAAGACGCTGTAGATCAAGCTGGAGCTGATACATCTATCATTTTTGTACCGCCTGCTTTTGCTGCTGATGCAATTATGGAAGCTGCTGATGCTGGAATCAAAGTAATTATTGCGATTACAGAAGGAATTCCTGTAGCAGATATGATTAAAGCAAATAATTATGTTAAAGAAAGAAATTCTAGATTAATTGGACCAAACTGTCCTGGAATCATTACTCCAGGTGAAGCTAAAGTTGGTATTATGCCAGGTTTTGTTTTCAAAAAAGGAACAGTTGGTATCGTTTCTAAATCAGGAACTTTAACTTACGAAGCTGCTGACCAAGTTGTAAAACAAGGTTTAGGAATTACTACAGCTATTGGTATTGGTGGAGATCCAATTATTGGAACTACAACTAAAGAAGCTGTTGAATTATTAATGAATGATCCAGAAACTGAAATTATCATCATGATTGGTGAAATTGGAGGTCAATTAGAAGCTGATGCTGCTAAATGGGTTAAAGCTGATGGTAACCGTAAACCAGTTGTTGGTTTTATCGCTGGAGAAACTGCTCCTGCTGGTAGAACAATGGGTCACGCAGGTGCTATTGTTGGTGGTTCTGATGATACAGCTGCTGCTAAAAAACAAATTATGAGAGACAATGGAATTCACGTTGTTGATTCACCAGCTGAAATTGGTAAAAAAGTAAAAGAAGTACTTGGATAATCTTCAAGTTTTTAAATAATAAATTCCAAAAAAGTCTCAATATTTTGTTGAGACTTTTTTCCATTTAAAAAAAAGGATAAAAACCTTAGCGACTTAGTCCCGATAGCTATCGGGACAGAAGCTTAAAAGAAAAAAATATGTATAAAGAATTAGAAAAGTTTAAAGCAAGCAACAGCTTTACATTTACTGTTGAAGATAGTTTAGAACAGGTTTGTAATGCTCCAGAATCTGGCGCAGGGGTTTTTGTTGTGTACGCTGTAGAAGGTGATGCAAAAGAATTAATAATGGTTGGTTCTACAGGAACTGTTCAGAATGATGGAACTCTTAAGAGTAAAAATGGTGGTTTGTACGATAAAATCGTAAACGGACATCAATTTGCAAAAACGGGAAGAAAATATTCTTGGCCAGCGCAAATGAAATTAGAAACAATTGCTGCTCTAGAAGTAGTTTGGTATGAAACTTTTAATGCTGATACAAAAGGAATCCCAACGACTGTTGAAGGACAGGTTTTACAGAATTTCTTAGATACAAATGGTAAATTACCTAGATGGAATGTAGCTTTCTAAAAGCAATTTTCATAAAATATTATTTTAAGCCCTGCTATGAATTTAGTAGGGCTTTTTTATTAATAATTAGGTTTCTAATTATTGGCGTTATATATTTAACACACCAAAAACAAACTAATATATGAGAAAAAACTACCTATTATTACTGGGTTTCTTTATCTATTTTTCTGTAAACGCTCAGATTATTAATTTCCCAAACTATTATGTTAAAGCTAAATTATTACAATCTGACTCCTATTCTCCTTATCTGATTGCAAAAAATATTGAAGGCAATTTTTTTAAAATTGACTCCAATAATGATGGTGAGATTGATGTAAGCGAAGCACTAAAGGTATCTTATTTAGATTTATCCAGTGTCGGTCTTGCTAATCTCGATGGGCTGAATAATTTTCCAAATGTAAAAGAATTAGTATGCAGGAATAATTCTCTAACAGAAATTGATTTGAGTCCTTTTATAAATTTAGAAAAATTGGATTGCAGTACTAATCGATTAATATCACTTAATTTACAGGCGCAGTTAAAAATTACAGAATTAGTATGTGATCACAATCAATTAACTTCGATTAAAATAAATGATCAAAACAACTTGTCTAAATTAATTTGTTACAGCAATTTAATTCCTTCTTTAGATTTGAGCAACATCTCGAAACTAAAAGAATTGAATTGTTCCAGCAATAAATTTTCTACGATCGATTTTAATAGTAATACTGAGTTGATAACTTTAGATTTTGGTTATAATGCTGTAGTGTCTGTTGATTTAAAAAAACTAGGAAAACTAGAATCTTTATCGTTTGATTCAACTTTGTTATCTACTATTGATGTAACTAATAATACAAGATTAAAAACGCTTTCTTTCAATTATAATAATATTAAAAATATTGATGTTAGTAATATAATTGATCTGACATCTTTATATTTTACAAACAACCTTATTTCTGCTATTGATTTGAGTAATAATAAGTCATTAAAGGCTTTATATTGTAATAGTAATAAAATTATTTCTCTTGATTTAAAAAATCAGATTTTATTAACTGATTTATATTGTTATGATAATTTGTTGACTACTTTGGATCTTAGTAATCAAAAAAAGTTATTTTCATTAAATTGCAGTAATAATCCAATAACTTTCATAAACTTAAAAAACGGAGCAAATGCAATGTTTAATGTAGGTAATACTAAATTAAAATTTTTATGTGTTGATGATAATAGTTATACAATCGAAATGGCCGAGAATCATTTAAAATTAAGTAATATCTATGATTGCAATGTAAACTCCTATTGTTCATTTACGCCGGGAGGAGCTATATATACCATTTTGGGAAATCAAAAACTAGATGCTGATAATAATGGATGTGATGATTCTGATTCTAATTTTGCTAATTTAAATTTTAGTATTACTGATGGAACTTCTAAAGGAAATATCATCTCAGATGCATCAGGAAATTATACATTTCCAGTAGGAGAGGGAACACATACAATAACGCCGATTCTGGAAAACCCAAACTATTTTACAGCTTCTCCAGAATCTGCAACAGTTACTTTTCCTAATGAAACCGCTACATTTAATCAAAATTTTTGTATAATCCCAAAAGGAATTCATCAGGATGTAGAAGTTTCTATTTTGACAACACTTCCTGCAAGACCCGGGTTTGATGCAATATATAAGATAATTTATAAAAACAAAGGCACAAAAAAAGTTTCAGGTTCTGTAACATTAGATTTTAATGATGCTGTCTTAGATTTTGTTTCTACTTCTCCAGTCTTCACAAGTCAGTCAACTAACAAACTGGTCTGGGATTATATTGATTTAAAGCCTTTCGAAACCAGAGAAATAAATTTTACATTAAATGTTAATTCTCCAACGGAAACGCCAGCTGTAAATATTAATGACCGTCTGAGTTTTAATGCTTTAATCAGTCCGATAAACGGTGACGAAAAACCAGTAGACAATTCCTTCGCACTTCGTCAGATTGTAGTGGGGTCTTTTGATCCTAATGATAAAACATGTTTAGAAGGTGATGTAATTACCCCAGAATTAATTGGAGAATATGTACATTATTTAATTCGTTTTGAAAACACCGGAACTTATCCTGCTGAAAATGTAGTCGTAAAAGACATGATTGATTTGTCAAAATTTGACATTTCGACTTTAGTATTGACAAAAGCAAGTCATCCTTATGTGACTAAAATTTCGGATGGAAATAAAGTGGAGTTTATTTTTGAGAAAATTAATCTTCCTTATGATGATGCCAATAATGACGGATATGTTGCTTTTAAAATTAAAACTTTGCCTACTTTAAAAGTCGGTGATTCTTTTACCAATGAAGCTAATATCTATTTTGATTATAATTTTCCAATTGTAACGAATAAAGCAACCTCAACATTTAAAGCTTTAGGAACTCAGGATTTTGAATTTTCAAATTATATGAGTTTATATCCAAATCCTGCAGGCGATGTTTTGAATATTACATCAAAAGAAAATATTGATATCAATTCAATAAAGATTTATGATGTTTTAGGCCAATTGGTTATAGCGGTCCCAAATGCAAAATTGGCATCAAAAATTGATGTTTCGAAATTAAGAACAGGAAATTATTTTTTAAGGATAAATTCAGATAAAGGAATTTCTAATGTTAAGTTTATTAAACAATAATACAATTTCTATGAAGAAATTTTACTTTTTAACAGCTGTTTTGTTTTTTACAACAATTTCTCAAGCTCAAACTATAAATTTTACTGATGCTGTTTTTAAATCTAAATTATTAGAAGCAAATGATAATAGTTACATCGCTCAAGGGAAAAACGAAGAAAAAATTAAAATCGATGTTAATAGTGATGGAGAAATTCAAATTGATGAAGCGTTGAATGTCTATAAATTAAATATTAATTTTTCAAATATTTCTAGCATTAAAGGAATTGAAAATTTTAAAAACTTACATATTCTTGATTGTGGTGGAAATTTATTATCTGCGCTTGATACATCAGGTTTAAATAATTTAACAGAGCTTTACTGTTACAATAATAAAATATCAAATTTAAATTTAGTTGATGTACAAAATTTAGAAGTTCTCCAATGTCATTCAAATGTATTTAATGAACTCGATTTAAGGGGTTTAAAAAAGCTTAAATCTTTGAACTGCGGTTACAGTAATTTGCAAAAATTAAACTTATCTGGTTTAACAAATTTAGAACGAGTAGATTGCAGTAATAATCTTTTAGCAGAGTTAGATGTTAATAATGCATCAAAGCTGGTATATTTAAAAGTTGATTTTAATAACTTAGTTAGTTTAAATGTGTCTGGTTGCATCGCGCTTGAAACTATTGTCTGTGAGAATAATAAACTAACAAGTTTAAATTTAAATGGTTTGGTTGGCTTAGGAAGTCTTCTTTGTAATAACAATCAATTAAATGATATTAAATTAGAAGGTGTAATTAAACTTTTTAATTTTAAATGTGAAAATAACCAGTTTAAAAGTTTGGATCTGACTCCTTTGAAAGGATTAACCTATTTATATTGCGGTTTTAATAACTTAGAAGAATTAAACTTAACAGGACTAAGTAATTTATTAACTATACACTGCGAGAATAATCAGTTGACCGACCTCGATTTATCAAGTGTTAATTATATATATGATTTGCTTTGTTATAATAATCAATTGATTACACTTAATTTAAAAAATGGAAGCCCAGACAGTCAGCTTCTTTTTGGCTTAAATCCAAATCTAAAGTTTGTTTGCGTAGATGATAGCCAACTTGATTATGTGACACAATTGATTGGTTTTTTTGGTCTTACAAATTGTGTAGTAAATTCATATTGTACTTTTACGCCGGGTGGAAAGTTTTATACTATAAACGGAACAAGTAAATTTAATGTTGATAATAACGAATGTGAAGCATCGAATATTGTTTTTCCAAATTTAAATTATAGTATTACAAATGGGACTCTAAAAGGGAATATAATTTCGGATTTATCTGGAAATTATATGATTCCAGTTGGCGAAGGAACCCATATTATAAAACCAAATCTTGAGAACACGAATTATTTTACAGTTTCACCAGAGTCTTTATCTGTAACTTTTCCAACTGAGACAAGTCCGGTTATTCAAAACTTTTGCGTATCGCCAGTTGGAAATCATAAAGATTTAGAAATTACTATTTTATCAATGATTCCTGCAAGGCCTGGCTTTGATGCTGGTTATAAGTTAGTGTTTAAAAACAAAGGAAATCAGGTCCAATCAGGTTCTGTAACATTAGATTTTAATGATGCTGTTTTAGACTATGTTTCGTCTGTTCCAAATTTAACAAGTCAAGCGACAAACAAACTAGTTTGGGAGTATATTAATTTGAAACCTCTGGAAACGAGAGAAATTAATCTTACGCTTAATGTCAATTCTCCAATGGAAAAGCCAGCCGTAAATATTAATGACCGGTTGAGTTTTAATGCATTAATCAGTCCAATAACGGGCGACGAAAAACCAGTAGATAATTCATTTGCACTTCGCCAGATTGTTGTAGGTTCTTTTGATCCTAATGATAAAACATGTTTAGAAGGTGACGTTATAACACCAGAATTAATTGGCGAATACGTTCATTATTTAATTCGATTTGAAAACACCGGAACTTATCCTGCCGAAAATGTAGTCGTAAAAGACATGATTGATTTGTCAAAATTTGACATTTCAACTTTGGTATTGACAAAAGCAAGTCATCCTTATGTGACTAAAATTTCGGAGGGAAATAAAGTGGAGTTTATTTTTGAGAAAATCAATCTTCCTTATGATGATGCCAATAATGACGGATATATTGCTTTTAAAATTAAAACTTTGTCTACTTTAAAAGTCGGTGATTCTTTTACCAATGATGCTAATATCTATTTTGATTATAATTTTCCAATTGTAACGAATAAAGCAACCTCAACATTCAAAACTTTGGGAACTGAGGATTTTGAATTTTCAAATTATATCAGTTTGTATCCAAATCCTGCAGGCGATGTTTTGAATATTACATCAAAAGAAAATATTGATATCAATTCAATAAAGATTTATGATGTTTTAGGCCAATTGGTTATAGCGGTCCCAAATGCAAAATTGGCATCAAAAATTGATGTTTCAAAATTAAGAACAGGAAATTATTTTTTAAATATCCAATCCGACAAAGGAACTTCGAGTGTAAAGTTTCTTAAAAAATAATCTTAATATAAAATACAAAAAGCCTGAATATAATATTTATTCAGGCTTTTTTTGTTAGTAGAATTTGACTTTGTAATAATTATCTTTTTAAAGAAAAGTGAGATCTAAATTCTTTTTCTATCTGATTTTCTGTAAATATTATTTTAAACCAATAATCTGTTGCTGGCATTTGGCAACCATTATAAGTACCATTCCAGCCAGCATCTTTTGTATCCATTTCTTTTAAGAGTTTTCCAAAACGATCAAAAATGTAAATCCTTTCATTTATAATAGTATCAAATTTCAGAATATTCCAGGTATCATGGTAGCCATCTCCGTTAGGAGTAAAGAATTTTGGATATCCAACAACTACAACTTCTTTAGTTATATTGGTACAGCCTTTTGTGTCTATAATATGAACTATATGTGTACCGGGAGAAACATTTGTAAATACGTTTGAATCTTGAAAACTTTTATTGTCAAGCTGGTATTCATACCCGCTTGATTCTGTGTTGTTAAGAACATTGATTGTTATTACAGCATTTTCAGAAAACGATTCAGATTGTATTATTTTTATTGTTGCAGCGTCTGTCTGTTGTGCAGTAATTTTTGCTTCAACAAAATTAGATATACAAAGAGAATTTTTATTTACAACGATTACACTATAGTTTCCTACAGTTTTGGTTTCTAAAGTACTATTGGATTGATTGTCAATTTTATTTCCATTAAAAAACCATTCAAAATCATATAAATTATGATCTAATTTAGTATCTAGAATATATGATTGAATGATAGTATTTGTGTTTTTTTCGATACAAATCTGCCCGTCTTTTAATTCAGGTTTTGGTTTTAAATTTACTGCTATTGTAAGTTTAGCAACAGCTGCACATTGTCCTGTATTTGGAGTAAAAGTATATTCTGTTGTTGCTTCGTTATTTAATGCAGGAGACCAAGTTCCGTTTATTCCATTATTCGATTGCAACGGAAGAGGATTTAAGACTTCTCCTTCGCAAATAGGCGCAATTGCAGTAAAAATAGACTCTGTTTTTTGGTTTATTGTTATTGTAATCTTTGCAGTATTGGCACATTCACTAGAATTTGGAGTAAAAGTATATTCGGTAGTTACGAGATTGTTTAAAGCTGGTGACCACGTTCCCAGAATACCATTATTAGATTGCAATGGGAGCGGTGTTAAAATTTCACCTTCACATACAGCTGCAATACTATTAAACAAAGGTGTAATTTTCGAATTTATTACAATCGTAAGTTTTGCTGCATTGGCACATTCTCCAGAATTTGGAGTAAAAATATATTCAGTTGTTGCTAAATTATTAAATGCTGGCGACCAAGTTCCGTTTATTCCATTGTTTGATTGTAAAGGAAGAGGCGATATACTTGTGCCTTCGCAAACTGCTGGTATAGGGCTGAATAAAGGATTTGTTTTTGAATTTACAACAATTGTAAGTTTTGCAATATTGGCACATTCTCCAGAATTTGGAGTAAAAGTATATTCTGTTGTCAATAAATTATTTAATGCCGGAGACCAAGTTCCTTTTATTCCGTCATTTGATTGCAGGGGCAGAGGGGCTAAAGTTTCTCCTATGCAGATTGGTGCAACAGCAGTAAACAGAGGATTCGTTTTTATTACCGTAATGAATCCTTTCATACTCGCGCTTAAGCCGCATCCTCCAGAAGTTGAGATTGTATAATTGTATGTCCCAGCTGCAGTAGGTGTTCCCGATATGGTAAATGTATTTTCAACTAAAGTAGTTGTAACACCTGGAGGTAAATTTCCCGCAGTTATTGACGCGCTTGTTGCACCACCTCCAAAGGTATAAATTGTATCAGAAATTATAACGTCCTGGCAAAGCTCCTGTCCTGTAGGCCCAGAAGTTATTACCAAAGTAGGAGTGTCAGTGCAAGTATCTAATTTACAAGATATAGAATTAGGACCATAGCATTCTGCCGGCGTTCCTATTGGTGTAACAGTAATAGTCACCGTTTCACCATGAGGTACATTTTCAACGGTGTATGTATAGACTTTACCAACAAAACCAACATTTACAAGAGTATTATTTCCTATTTTATAGGCAACAGAAAACGTTGCATTGCCCAAAGCAAGCCAATCGAAAGTAATCGAGTTTGCAGTTTGTACTCCACAATAAAGATAAGGTTCTGCAATAGTTCCAAAATCAACTTTTATTTCATCAGAAACTGGGCAGCCAATTCCTATTGGTGCTGCATCTACTTGATAAGTCCCAGATTGATTTATTGTAATTTCCGGTCCTGTTTGTAATGGAATTACTGCTCCGTTAAATTTCCACTGATGTACAACTGATGGATCAAGTCCTGTTTTAAGGGTGTAATTTGATGCTGAACAAATTTTTAGATCTTCTCCCAAATCAATTCCGTTTGAACTAAAACTTGCACCTTCTAAAAATACTGCCGAATCGTAATTATTATCGCCAACATTCCCGATAATTAATTTAATATGATAAGTTTGTCCGCATTGTACATTAGACTGCGCCTTTAAAACAGTTGTAAATCCGTCATATTGTATAGTCGCGCCGTTTTGATTGTTTACGTAATACTGGCAATATTCGCAGGGACCATTATTAGTAGTTCCATTGTTTAAATTGTTAATAGAAACAGGTAAAGTCGTATTAGGAATTAAGGCTATGTTCTGGGCGTTATTAGAAAACATTCCATTTATACCCGGGCCGCTTAAAAAGAACCCAAAATTATCATTATAAATATCGTTTACATATTCTGGATATTCATCTGAAGCAAAAACGAAATTAAAACTCAATTTATTTCCAACAGGTACAAAATCAAATTCAAGAACAGCAACATTTCTAATGCTTTGGTTGTTTGTAAGAATTGATAAATCTCCATCTCCTTCAAAAGGATTTGAGGTTGGTAATGTTGCTAAATCTCTATCGTTTGGCCCTTTGGCTATAATAGTATTTCCTGTGCTTAAAATAATACCTTTGTTTATGCCAATATTTGTTGATGCACCATTGTCAAATTTTCCTATTTGATCGCTGATTACAGCAGCGTTTACAGCAGATCCATTAAAGCTGATATTCGAAATATTAATGCCTTGACCTAGTAAAACATTTTGAGCCAGCTGTTGTGGAGTTAATGTTGTATTATCAATGTTTAACTGTGCATTTGCAAAGCTGTAAGTCAATAATAGTAAAAATGTAAAAGATATTTTTTTCATTAAAATTTCAGGAAAACCATTCTTGGTGAGCAAATATAATTAACCAAATGTTTGAATATTGGATTTCTTAATAAAATCTTAAAAAAAAGTTTTAGTAAGAATTATGGAGTTCATTTAAATATTATATTTACTTCAAAAAATTTTATATGAAGAAAAATTACTTTCTATTATTTATACTTTTATTTTCTTTTGTGATTAATGCACAAACAATAGTATTTAAAGACCAAAATTTTAAAACAATATTACTTGTTGCCAGTATTAATAATAGTATTGCTAAAGATTTACAAGGTAATTTTACCTCTGTAGATAAAAATGGTGATTATGAAATACAAGTAGAAGAAGCGAAAAATATAAGCTGGTTAGACTTGAGAAATTCTTTAATTTCTGATATAGAAGGTATTGAAAATTTTTCGCAATTAATTCATCTTGACCTTGGTAATGAAGGAAGTGTTAATTATAATACTTTAAAAGTGCTAAAAATTAGTATGCTTACTAAACTTCAATATTTAAACTGCCAGGCAAATTATGACCTGAACAATTTAGATTTTGCAGGCTGTACTAATCTTACAGCATTAAATTGCAGCAGTACTAAACCAGGTGCTTTAGATTTAAGAAGTTTCACAAAATTAGAAACTATCGAATGTGACAATACTTATTTAACCTCATTGAATGTAAGTGGATTAATAAATTTAAAAACATTACTTAGCAGTGGTAATCAATTTACGATTTTAGATTTAACCAGTTGTAAAAATTTAACGGAGGTTACTATGCACACCGGCCAATTAGTCACTTTAGATATAAGTGGACTAACACAGCTTCAAAAAATAAATGTTTACAATAATAAATTAACATCATTTAAATTATCTGGTTGCACTAGTTTGACTCACGTAGATGCCTGGATTAATAAGCTGCCGACACTAGATGTATCAAATCTTAAAAATCTTACCTATTTGAATTTATTATCTAATGAATTAGAAACTTTAAATCTCAAAAATTCTAATAATCTCGAAGATATAAATTGTGATAACAATAAAATAGAAGCTCTGGATGTAAAGGATTTAGTAAATCTTAAAAATTTATCATGTTCTCGTAACAATTTGACTTCTATTGATGTAACTAATTTAAAAAAGCTTGAATGGCTTATTGTCAGTTTTAACAAATTAGAGAATTTAGATATCAGTACATGTCCATTGCTGGCAAATCTGCATATTAATAACAATAACTTAATTTTTATAAATCAAAAAAATGGAATTAAAAAGCACAATTATCAATACCATGACAACGATAATTTAAAATATATTTGCTGTGATGAGCTAGATGATTATTTATTTCCTAGTTATGGCGTATCATATTCTTTTTCTATTAATACATATTGTTCTTTTACTCCTGGTGGTATATATTATGTAATAAAAGGAAGTAATGCATTTGACAGTAATAATAATGGGCCAGATCAAGTAGATATAAAGCTTCCAAATTTAAATTATAAAATTACAGATGGAATAAAATCTGCAAATATTATTGCAAATTCTTCTGGAAATTATGAGTTGCAAGCAGGGGAAGGAACTCATACCATAACTCCAATAATTGAAAATCCAACTTATTTTAAGGTTTCACCAGAATCAATTGATATTAAATTTCCTGATTCACCAAGTCCTTTTGTTCAGAATTTTTACGTTACTCCCAATGGTTCCCATCAAGATTTAGAAATCTCAGTTTTACCAAAAATTCCTGCGAGACCAGGTTTTGATGCTATTTATAAATTAGTTTATAAAAATAAGGGGAATCAAATAAAATCAGGAACAGTTGTACTTGATTTTAATGATGCTGTTTTAGATTATATTTCATCTGTTCCATCATTGTCAAATCAGGCCACTAATAAATTAACCTGGAATTATGTTGACTTACAGCCGTTTGAAACAAGAGAAATTACAGTTGTTCTAAATGTTAACTCTCCAATGGAAACTCCTGCGGTAAATATAGATGATCGCTTAAGTTTTAATGCATTAATTACACCTGTAACAAATGATGAGAAACCAGTAGACAATTCTTTTGCATTGCGTCAAATTGTGGTTGGTTCCTTTGATCCAAATGATAAAACATGTTTAGAAGGAGATGTTATTAAATCAGAGTTAATTGGAGAATATGTTCATTATATGATTCGTTTTGAAAATACAGGAACATATCCAGCAGAAAATATTGTCGTTAAAGATATGATCGATTTGTCAAAATTTGATATTTCGACCCTTGTGCCAACAAGTGCAAGTCATTCTTATACCACTAAAATATCCGATGGCAATAAAGTAGAGTTTATCTTTGAGAAAATCAATCTTCCCTTTAATGATGCCGACAATGATGGATACATTGCTTTTAAAATAAAAACTTTACCAACTCTTGTAGTTGGAGACAGTTTTACTAATGAAGCCAATATATATTTTGATTACAATTTTCCTATTTTAACCAATAAAGCATCTTCAACTTTTAAAGTTTTAGGAACTCAGGATTTTGAATTTTCAAATTACGTAAACATTTATCCTGTTCCTACAAAGGATATTTTGAATATCAATATAAAAAATGACATTCAAATTAAATCTATGGCTGTTTATGATCTTTTAGGACAATTAATTATTGCGGTTCCTAATGCAGAAAAAGTTTCAAATATTGATGTATCTAATCTAAGAACCGGCAGCTATTTCTTGAAGATCACAAGCGATAAAGGAATTTCCAATGCTAAATTCATTAAAAAATAAATCGTAATCTTAGACATTTTTTTGTTTTTATATAATAGCTTAATGAAAAGCTTTACTTCGGTAAAGCTTTTTTTGTTTCATCATTTTTGATTTTAAAGCTAAAGCTAAAAAAGTAAAATGTTACGAATTCATTGCCTTTATGTAAATTTAATTTTAACAATCAAAATTTAAGATAAAGGTAAAAAACGCAATGATTTAATGTTAAATTTAGAAAAGAGGCAGAATTTTTACAAATAAATTGGTTTTTGAATATTAGCTTTTATATATTTATCGAACAAAAACAAAAAATAATGTTAAATTTTAACTCTTTAACTACAAATGTTTTTTGTTTTGAATGTAAATAAATTGCAAAATTATAGCAATCAAAGCTTATAATTTTTGTTTCGATTTAAAAAAGTTTGCCCCAAAACTACGTTAGACAAACAGTTGAGCTAATCAATTTTTACAGGGAAAACTTGTGCTTTTTGTAAACGAAAGCAGTAACAATTAATCAGCTTAATTCAGCCATTATATTATGCCAAATCCAATCTTAAAAACGAGTAAAATACTCAACGACAATATTCTTTGGAGTAATTTAAAAGAAGGTGACGAGAAATCGTTCTCTTTACTTTTTGAGCGATATTATAATGACTTGATAAGTTATGGAAATTCTCTTTCTCCATTTTCAGAAAAAGTGCAGGATTGTGTTCAGGATGTTTTTGCAGATATTTGGGTTTATAGAAATACACTGCAGGAAAATGTCGTGGTAAAAGCATATTTATTATCAAGCGTAAGAAAAAGAATTGCCCGCTTGTTTGAAAGAGATCATATCTTTCGTAAAACAACTACAACGGAAGCAATTGAATTTCTTTTTGATTTTGCAATAGAAAATGATCTTGTAGAAGATGAAGTTACTGCAGAACGTGTTTTGTATTTGAACAAACTTTTGAATGATTTGCCAGCGCGCCAAAAGGAAGCTTTATATCTTAGATATCATCAAGGTTTGTCTGTAGACCAAATTGCAGAACTATTAAATGTTAATTATCAATCTGCAAATAACTTATTGTATCGTGCTCTTTTAAGTCTTCGTAAAGAATGGAAAGGTACAATTCCCCTTATTTTACTACTGTCTACAGGGGTTTTGTGATTTATTTAAGAAATAATCAAAAAAAAATCATAAATAAGTGAGTATATAATAAGAAAACTGTCCTCTATGTTTTTGTAACCTTAATATTAAGATGCAAAAACGTAACAATTATACCGAATTAGAAGACTTTTTAAGTGATGAATCATTTCAATTATGGATTTTATCTAAAATTGATGAAGAAGGCTGGGAAGAATGGACTTTAGAAAATCGTCAACGTGCAAAATTAGTTGAAGATGCAAGACTTTTGCTGCTGGCAATGAAAGTTCAAAATGCTGCATTATCTCCTGGCGAAATTCACTCTGCTTTAGAAGCGACTTGGAAAAAAATTGAGGATAAAGAATATTTTATTAAAAAAACACCCTTTTCAAAAATAAGAACAATACAACGACACTGGTTTGGTGCCGTTGCAGCAACATTAATTTTTTGTCTTTTATCAGTATGGGTTTATAAAAGCAATGCTTTAGGAAGTAATTCTGAAGTTACTTATAAAGAGCTTATAGACGATAACAGCGAAGGATTAGTAGAACAGACCAATAATTCTGATAAACCGCAAAGTATTACATTATCTGATGGAAGTTCTGTTTTATTGCAGCCGAATAGTAAATTAAGTTACCCAAAAACTTTTACCGGAAACGAAAGAAAGGTTTATTTATCTGGCGAAGGTTTCTTTGAAATTAGTAAAAATCCAAAAAAACCTTTTTACGTTTACGCGAATGAGATTGTGACAAAAGTGGTGGGAACGAGTTTTAGGGTTAAAGCTTATTCTGACCAGCCTGATGTTGAAGTTTTGGTTCGCACCGGTAAAGTTCGGGTAAAATCTAATGATTTGGTAAGTGATTCAAAAAACGAAGAAATTGTTTTACTTCCTAACCAGGCATTGCGTTTTACTCGTAAAGATTTAGTTTTTAATAAAATAAACAACATTACTCAAGACGAAATCTTAGTTAAAAGTGTTGGAAATATCGAACAGTTAAGTTTCGAATTTACTGATATTCCTGTTGAACAAATTTTTGAAACAATAGAACAGGCTTATTTAATTGATATTGATTTTCCAAAAGATAAACTAAAAGATTGCCGTCTTACAACTTCCTTAAGCGATCAGCCATTGCCGGAAAAGCTTAAAATTATTTGTAAAAGCATTGGTAATGATACAAAGTTTGAAATGAACGGAAATCAAATTGTAATTACTTCTCAAGGTTGTAATTAATTTAAAATAAAAAACCAAAATGAAACTAATCGTTAAAACTAAAAAAATCTATAAATGCCTATGTAAAAAATAATTGCATAAAAAAAGTGCCGAAATGCTGTAACATTATCGACACTTAAAGGATATAAATCACTCTCTGTAAAGGGTAATTTATTGACGTTTCTTAAAATACACGCGAATAGTATTAATCAAAACAAACCAAAATTATGAAAAAACCAGTTGTTAAGCAACGATTACTCCACCAAATCATGAAAATAACGCTATTTCAGCTTGTCCTGGCATTTGTGTTTTCTACCGTTACAATGGCAAACACAGCGAGTGGGCAAAGAAAATTAGATACAAGAGTTACCATCACGGTTAATGATTTGACTTTAGATAGCTTTCTGTCTAAATTGGAAAAGTCCGCACGTGTGAAATTTTCTTATAATTCGAGATTACCACAATTAGGTGAGAAAGTGACAGTTGAAGCAGATAAAGAAATGCTTTCAAGTGTTTTAAATCGAATTTTAAAACCATTTAATATCAGTTTTACAGAAGTAAGTAATCAGATTGTATTGCAAAAAGCTGCTGCTACAAATCCTCTTGAAAATCTGGACATTACTAATTCTGTTTTTGAAGAATTAGTTCCGGGTCCAATTATTAGAGGTAAAGTAACAGACCAAACAGGAAGCCCGCTGCCAGGAGCTACAGTAATGGCAAAAGGTACAAAAGTGGCAGTATTGACAGATTTTGATGGAAACTTTTCCATCGAAATGCCGGCAAACAGTACGGCTCTTGTAATTTCTTATGTTGGTATGGAAACAAAAGAAATTGGTACAGAGAATACTTCACCAAATATAGTTTTGACTGAGGCAGGTCAAAACCTAAAAGAAGTTATAGTTACAACAGGTTACGAAAAAACATCTAAAAGAACTTTTACAGGAGCAATTAGTAAAATTTCTGGTGCAGAATTAAAAGTAGATGGTGTTGTAGATGTAAGCAGAATGATTGAAGGTAAAGCGGCTGGGGTTACAGTTCAGAACATTACCGGAACATTTGGTACAGCGCCAAAAATTACCGTTCGTGGATCTTCTTCAATCTTTGGAGACACAAAACCATTATGGGTAATTGATGGTATTGTACAGGAAGATATTATCAACTTATCATTTGCAGATTTAGCTTCTGGAAACTCAGAGACTTTATTAAGTTCATCAATTGCAGGATTAAACTCAAATGATGTTCAAAGTATTGAGATCTTAAAAGATGCATCGGCAACTTCTATTTATGGTTCAAGATCATTAAACGGAGTTGTTGTTATTACTACAAAACAAGGACGTAGAGATGCACCGCTAAAAGTAACTTATGGCTTGGAGCAAAGTGTGAGAGCAGTGCCTAATTACAGCCAATATGATATCCTGAATTCTCAGGAAACAATGAGTATCCTTAAAGAAATGGAATCTAAAGGATATTTGGATTTGCCAACTACAGTAAACGGAAGATACGGTGGTGCGTACAACCTTTTGGGTAGAGCAATTAATACTTATGTGCCAGAAACCGGAGGTTATTTGGTTAACAATGATCCTGTTAGCCGTAATAATTTTTTAAAGAAATACGAGCAGGCAAATACAGATTGGTTTAGTGTTTTGTTTAGACCATCTATTACACAAAATCACTCTTTAAGTTTTTCTGGCGGTGGTAAAAACAATACTTTTTATGCGTCTTTAGGATATTATACAGATCCGGGATGGACTATTGCCGATGATGTAAAACAAATTTCATCTAACATTAAAGGTACATTTTATGTAAATGACAGATTAAATGTTACACTTTCTACAATGGCTTCTGTGCGTGATCAAGGTGCGCCGGGAAGTTATGAAAGCGAAAAAGACGAAGTTTTTGGTAAAGTAACCCGTGACTTTGATATCAACCCATTTAACTATGTTTTAAATACAAGTAGAACTTTAAGACCTTATGATGAAAATGGTAATTTAGAGTACTATAGAAACAACTGGGCGAAAATGAATATCGTAAATGAGTTAGCAAATAACTACATGGAAATTCAGGTAAAAGACATTCGTTTTCAATTGGATTTAGATTATAAAATAAACTCGCATTTAAGTTATAATTTAACAGGTTCTGCACGTTATGCAAATACAAGCCGTGAGCACAAAATTTTAGAAAATTCAAATGTAGTAGGAGCTTACAAAGCTGGTACGCCAGATGGAGAAGACGGTGTAAATACATTGGTAAGAAATGATAACATCTTTTTATATCAAGATCCAAATGATTTAACTGCTCCTAAAGTTTCAGTTTTACCAAATGGAGGTTTCTTAAGAAAATTCACGAATGATTTAACTTCTTATAACTTAAGAAATAGTATTAACTACAGAAATACTTTTAATGACAAACATGAAGTAGAAGGTTTCTTTGGTACAGAGATGAGAGTTGTAGACAGAAACAGCGATAATTTTACAGCTGCAGGTTTACAATATGACAGAGGTTTAACCGCTTTTACTGATCCTAGATTAATCGAAAAGATTATTAATGGAGGAGATTCTTATTATGGTTTTAATGAAGAAAAAGAAAGAACAGTAGGTTTCTTTGGAAAAGTAGGATATACTTACGATCGTCGTTATACAGCTTCTGTTACAGGTCGTTATGATGGATCTAACAGACAAGGAAACAGCGATTCTTCTAGATGGTTACCAACGTATACTTTTAGTGGAAAATGGAATGTTTCTGAAGAAAAATTCATGAAAGGTATAGAATCTGTAAACAATTTAGCGCTTAGAGCTTCTTACGGTTTAACTGCTACTGCAGGACCGGCAACAAATTCTTTAGCAATTTACAAAAGTTATGTTACAGATCGTTTTAATCTTAGCGACAGAGAAACTGCAATTAATATTGATCAATTGCAAAACCAAGGTCTGACTTGGGAGAAACAGTTTGAAACTAACATTGGTCTTGATTTAGGGATGTTTAACAACAGAGTACAGTTTACTACTGATGTTTACAGCCGTAAAGCGTTTGATTTGGTTGATTATGTAATCACTTCAGGAGTTGGAGGTCAAAGAATCAGACAAGGAAACAATGCTGATATGGAAACTAAAGGTCTTGAAATTGGTTTTACGACAAGAAACATTGAAAGCAAAGATTTTAAATGGTCTACAACACTTAATTTCTCAGTTTATAATCAAGAAATTACAAGATTGGAAAACACGCCAACTGCATTTGACTTAATTGATGCAAATGGAGGAAACACTATTGGACATCCAAGAAACTCATTGTATTCTTACCAGTTTACAGGTTTAAACAATCAAGGTCTTCCAACTTTTGTTATGCCAGAAGGAGAAGCAGATAATATTACCGGAGCTAATTTTCAGGATAACCTGAATGTTACAAAATACTTGAAATATGAAGGATCTATCGAACCTAATAAATCAATAGGTTTATCAAACACATTTACTTATAAAAACTGGTCATTATACGTGTTTTTCGTAGGATCAGGAGGTAATAAAGTTCGTTTAAACCCTGTTTACGATAGTGCTTATGATGATTTAACTGTATTTACTAAAGATTTTACAAACCGTTGGATAAATCCTGGTGACGAAAACTTTACTAATGTTCCGGTTATTGCAGACAAACGTTTAAATGCTAATTATGGTGGTGAGCGTCAACTTGCAATAGCTTACAATACTTATAATTATTCTGATGTTCGTATTGCAGATGGTGATTTTGTGAGATTGAAAAACATTTCATTAAGCTGGGAATTTCCTAAAGATTTCAAAAAGAAATTAGGAGTTAGCACATTTACATTAAAAGGATCAGCAGTTAACCCATGGTTAATTTACTCAGACAAAAGATTAAATGGTCAGGATCCTGAGTTCCGCAATTCTGGAGGAGTAGCTTTACCAGTTACCTCTCAATATACTTTTACTTTAAATCTTTCATTATAATAGTTTAAATTATGAAAAACTTAAAAATAGCTTTATCCCTATTAATACTTATCTGTATTACTAGCTGTGATGACTTTCTATCTGAAAAACCAGATAACAGAACCGAAATTGACACCCCAGATAAAATATCCGAATTACTAGTATCGGCTTATCCGCAAATGAGTTATTTTGATATTGCTGAAACCATGACCGATAATGCTTATGACAGCGGATTGGGTCAGACTTTATTAAAAAACCAACAGAGTTATAACTGGGAAATCCAGACAGAAACTACAAATATTGATACTCAGGCTTATTATTGGGATGCCTGTTATGCTGCTATTGCCCATGCCAACAAAGCATTACAGGCAATAGAAGAATTAGGAAGCCCTGCAAGCCTTAATCCTCAAAAAGGAGAAGCATTAATGGCAAGAGCATACGCTCATTTTATGTTAGTTTCTTTGTGGTCAAAACGCTATAATCCAGCTACGGCAGCTACAGATTTAGGAATTCCGTATGTTACAAAACCGGAAACAGAATTATTGACTAAATACAAGAGAAATACAGTAGCTGAAGTTTTTGATTTTATTCAAAAAGACATCGAAGAAGGTTTGAAAAACGTAACAAACGATTACAAACAGCCAAAGTTCCATTTTAATGTAAACGCTTCAAAAGCATTTGCTTCAAGATTTTATCTCGTAAAAGGAGAATGGGACAGAGTTATTGAATTATCAAATGATTTGGGTGCCAGACCAGTTGGAAAATTAAGAGATTTTCCTTCTTATGATAATCTTAGTGTTGAGGATCAAAAATTAATTTATGCCAGTAGTGATGCAGAAACAAACTTATTAATAGTTTCAGCAAATTCTATCGTAAGCAGATCTTATTACTCTAATCGTTTTAACCTTTCGGGAGCAAGATATCAAGAGTTTTTAGGAGCATCAGCCAGTCCATATGGTAAGGCGTGGTACTACAACTTTTATTCTTCAAACAGCAGTATAACAGTTTTTCTACCTAAGTTTTATGAATACTTTAAATATTCAAACGTAACAGCTGGAATTGGAGATCCTTATGTTGCAGAAGTTTTATTAAGTAACGACGAGTTTTTCTTAAATAGAATTGAAGCTCACGTTATGAAGGGCCAGATTGCTTTAGCAAATGACGAACTTGATTATTTCCTTTCTACAAGAGCGTTTGGTTATGTAGCTGCAGATAAGCTTACTCAGGCAAAAATTGTAGCTAAATATCCTGTAATTGCAGACGAATACACACCATTTTACGCTTTAACGCCAGTACAGACATCTTATATAAAAGCGATTGCAGAAACAAGACGTAGAGATTTTATACACGAAGGGATGAGATGGTTTGATATTAAGCGTTTTAATATCGTAGTTAATCACGAATCAATCAACAGACCAGTAAATGTTTTGGTAAAAGATGATAACCGTAGAGCATTGCAAATTCCATTGCATGCTTCTAATACCGGCATCGAATTAAATCCTAGATAATCTTAAAAGTAAAATCGTATGAAACTATTCAAATATAATAAAATTGCCATATTGGCTCTGGTTTCGATAGCACTGACATCTTGTAGTCACGAAGACCAGCCGGGAGAAAGTCAATTAGACTATACACAGCCTATAAAGACACCATTAGACAACTGGATTACAGCAAATTATTTAAATCCATTTAATATAAACGTTCAATACAAATGGAATCAAAATACAGTTGATAACAGCCGCTATTTATTTCCACCAGCAACAGATAAAGTAATGCCGGCGCTGGAAATTGTGCAGCAGATTTGGCTTAAAAGTTATTCTACCGTTGGAGGAGCAGATTTCGTAAAAAAGATCGCACCAAGAGAAATTGTTTTAGTAGGAGGGGTAAACTTAAATAGTGTTGGAACAAGAACATTAGGTTTAGCCGAAGGAGGACAACGTGTTACATTATTTGAAACAGATTATATAGACAAATCCGACCGTGACAATGTTTCAGAATTTATACATACGATACAACACGAGTATATCCACATTTTAAATCAGCACAAACCTTTTGACGAAAAAGCGTGGGCTAAAGTAACACCTGTAGGATATACAGCAGATTGGTATAATTTTGATACTGAAGAATCTAACGAAATTGGATTTATTACCAGTTATGCAAGATCTAATATTAATGAGGATTTTGCCGAAACAGCTTCAATGATATTAATATTAACAAAAGCAGAATATGAGGATTTTTTAGATAATATCGATAGTCCTTTTGCTTACCAAGCTTTAAAAACAAAAGAAGCAATTGTTGTAAAATACTTTAAAGAAGCTTTTAATATGGATTTTTACACATTAAGAGACGAAGCTGAGAAAAATACTACTGCTGTAATTAACAACTAAATAAAAGTATTATGAAAAACATATATAAATACTTAATTGCAGGAATTCTGATATTGCAGTTAAGCGCCTGCAGCAATGCAACAGAGGCGGAGCAATTGTTTGAAAAAACACCAACAGAGCGTTTAAATGCTCAAAAAGAAGAATTAAACAACGTATTGCTTTCTTCAGAATTTGGATGGAAAGCAGTTTATTTTACAGATGATACTGTTTTAGGCGGTTACACACATTTGTTCAAATTTGCTGCTGATGGAACAGTGCAGATGGCTTCAGATTTTGATGCTGATACAGCTATATACAAAAGTGAATATCAAGTTCAGTTAGGAAGTACTGTAAGTTTAGTATTTACTACCAGAAACAGAATCCATCTTTTATCAGAATCAGACAATTATCCAATTCCGGCATTAAGAGCAAAAGGATATTTAGGTGATTTTCAGTTTCTTTACTATGGTCAGGAAAACGGAGAAATTATATTTAAAACCAACAGATCAGGTATAGAATTGCGTTTTGTAAAAGCAAAAGCAGAAGACTGGACAAATCTTCATCTAAATCTAGATATGGAGAAAAATGTAGTAGGCGCAGACAGTCGTCCGCTTTTCAGATTATTAGAAACTAACGACGGAACAACAAAGCACCAATATGATTTTAGCTTTAGTCCGGTTACAAGATTTGCTACGGCTAATTCTATAGAAGCAGGTTATGTTATGAGTTACAATATGGGAATTGGTTATTCACCAACAGGCATAGTAGTAAGTCCGGCGGTACTTGTAGGGACTCAAAAGCTATCTGTATTTGTGTATAATCCTGCAGACGGAAGTTTTACTGCTACCGGAACAGGAGGAGCGACAGCAGTCATAAAATATACTACCAGACCATTAATTGTTAATGATGATTATAAAGCTTTATTAACAGGTAAACCTCAAATTGTTTTGGGTTATATCGCTGCTAATTTATATACAGCTCCAACAACATCTAAATATGCCAAAACATTATTAGATAAAGTTAATGCAACATTGCCAGCCAATCAGCAACTTAGCAGAATACAAATTTATTTCAATTCTGCTTTCGGAACTTACATTGAGTATCGTTTTAATGGAGGTAAAGCAAGTCTTTATCATAATTTAACGACATCAGAAAATGCAACTAATAAAACAATAATTCTAAATCATGATTCATGGGATAATGGTTCTGCATACATAGCAGCGCCTGCTTTCCTAAAAGATTTAGATGCAGAGTTTATGAATGCTGGTGGATTGTATATTAAAAAAGAAATTTTTAAAATAACTTTCTCAAATCAAATCTGGACAATCACCAGTTCAAGCAGTAATTTCAGAATAACAACATACCAATTGTAAAAATTTAGTTTTGATTTTTTTTATTTTGGGAAAAGCAGCTCTTAACTGAGCTGCTTTTTTAATAAATATTTTTAATGTTTAACCAGTTAAAATTTGAATTTTATGAAGAAATATTTCTCATCATTAAATATAGTTTTGTTATTATGGTTTTTGATTTACATCCTTATATCAAACATCTATTCAGATTACACGATGTATTATTTTTACCTGTCACTGCCAATCATCATTTTAATACTGATATTCGATCTTGTAAAGCAAAAGAAAGAAGACAAACTTAATCATACGAATTCTTTTAGTTCCTCTATTTATAGAATGTTGATTATGGCTGTTTTGCTTGGTGTATTTTTCTTTATCACCAAACACGATCATATTTAGTAAGATTTCGTTTCGATAAAAGACAATTTAGTTTGAATTGCTTTTTAATATTATAATATCACGGTTTAAATTAATTTAAAACACTATGATCAAAAAAATTCTCACACCATCAACAATTGCCATTTTCTTCTGGGGAATAGGACTTCTAATTGTAAACGAAAAATTCTATGAATATTTAAGAACTTATCTATATCTGTCGATAATCATTGCAGTTGCTTGTATTATTTTTGATAATATAAAAAAGAAAAAAGAAAGTAAAGATCAATAATACAAACAGTATTACTTTTAAGATTTTAGTTTTGATTTTAATAAAAGGCAGTTCAGGTTGAGCTGTCTTTTTTTTAAATAAAAACTTACATATTTGAATTTATTTTATATATTTAATCTCTATAAATGAACGAATTATATTATTTTTTTAGGTCTGGAGCTCATCGGACATTAAAGCGTATGAGAGATAAAAATTTTAAATAACTAATTTTATTATGCTAAAGAAAATTTTAAATTTTGAAAGAATTGAATTGCTTTCCAGAGAACAGCTAAAAACTATTACAGGAGGAGATACGCAACCCCGATGCATAGTTTTTGCGCCTGCAGGCTCTTCACCTTCATCATATCCGTTTTATCCATGTGCTCATAATCCTGGAATTATACCTACATTATGTCCAGATCCTAATGATGATTTTGCACCTCCAATTATCTGCTGATATATTTTATATTAAAATAATGAAAACAGCTGTCATATTTGATAGCTGTTTTTATGTTCAAATCATATTAGTTTACTTTTAAAGAATTTTATCTTTAAACAACAACAGAAATATTCAAGGCTGCAAAGCCTTTTTTTCTGCGACAAATTTTATAAAACGCCCAAATAATCTATATTTGTATTTCAAAAAATAAAAAACGAATACCTTAATATGAAATTACTAGAAGGAAAAGTAGCGATCATTACTGGCGCAAGCCGCGGAATCGGAAAAGGAATTGCTGAAGTTTTTGCTAAACACGGAGCAAACGTAGCATTTACATACAGTTCGTCGGCTGCATCTGCAGAAGCTTTAGAAGCTGAATTAAACGCTTTAGGAGTTAAAGCAAAAGGTTACCAATCAAATGCAGCAGATTTTAATGAAGCCCAAACTTTTGTTGACGCTGTTTTGGCTGATTTCGGAACAGTTGATATTTTGATCAATAATGCCGGAATTACAAAAGACAACTTGTTAATGCGTATGTCTGAAGCTGATTTCGATCAGGTAATTGATGTAAACTTGAAATCTGTTTTTAATATGACAAAAGCAATTCAAAGAACATTCTTAAAACAACGCGCAGGTTCAATTATCAACATTAGTTCAGTAGTTGGAGTATCTGGAAACGCAGGTCAAACCAATTATGCAGCGTCTAAAGCAGGTGCAATTGGTTTTACAAAATCTGTAGCTCTGGAATTAGGATCTCGTAACATTCGTTGCAATGCAATCGCTCCAGGATTTATCGAAACTGAAATGACAGCAAAATTAAGTGAAGATGTAGTAAACGGATGGAGAGAAGGAATTCCGTTGAAACGTGGCGGAACAACAGAAGATGTTGCAAACGCTTGTTTATTCCTAGCTTCAGATATGAGTGCATACATTACAGGACAAGTTCTTAATGTTTGTGGAGGAATGTTAACCTAAGAAACTGAGGTTCTAAGTTGCAAAGGTTCAGAGGTTTCTAATCTTTGAATTATTTCTTCCATTTTTTATTAAATTATATATATGACTACAAACACGATTTTATTATTATTACTTTCTTTAGTAATAGCTGGTGGTTTGTCATATTTTCAATATTTTTTTAAAGCCAAAAGCAAGTCTAATGTGACTTTGCTTTTGGCTTTTTTACGTTTTTTGGCCATTTTTGGATTATTACTTTTATTGATTAACCCAATAATTACTAAAAATGCCCTCGAAATTACCAAAACACCTTTGGCAGTTGTAGTCGATAATTCAAGTTCTATAGCAGCTTTAAAGTCAGACAAAAAAGCTGCCGAATTATACCAGAAAATCATTTCAAACCCTGCCATACAGGAGAAATTTGATATTCAGTCTTATCAATTTGATGCCGATTTTAAATCTTCAAAACAATTTGATTTTAAAGGAAAACAAACCAATATAGATCAGGTAGCCAAGAATTTAAAAAGCATTAATAAAAACCTGATTTTCCCGACCGTTATTATTACCGACGGAAATCAAACTACCGGAAACGATTATGTATATCGTTTTGATCCGGTTAATAAAGTTTATCCTTTGGTTGTGGGAGATACAACCACATTTCTGGATTTAAAAATCAACCAGTTAAATGTAAATAAATATGCATTTCACAAAAATAAATTTCCGGTTGAAGTTTTTCTGCAATATGCCGGAGACAAAACCACAAATGCAGATTTTACAATTACACAAGGAAATTCAGTTGTAGCAAAAGAAAAAGTTTCTTTTTCGCCATCTAAAAAAACAGCCGTTTTAAATTTATTATTGCCGGCAGACAAAGTAGGATTACAGGTTTTTAGAGCATCCGTTTCATCAAATGCAAAAGAAAAAAACAGCTATAATAATATAAAGAATTTTGCGGTAGAAGTAATAGATCAAAAGTCAGTTATTGCGATTGTATCGTCTATAAATCATCCCGATATTGCAGCGCTGAAACGCTCAATCGAATCTAATGCACAGCGTAAAGTAATATTGGTTAAACCCAATGAAATCAATTTATTACAAGATGCTTCAATCTTAATTTTATACCAGCCAACAACTGCTTTTAAACCTATTTTTGACAACAACAAATTGGCAGGAAGAAATACTTTTATCATAACAGGAAACAACACCGATTTTAATTTTCTAAATCAACAGCAAAACAATTTAGATTTTAAAATGAGCGGACAACGCGAAGATTATTTATCTGAATTTCAATCGCAGTTTAATTTATTTGCAATCGATAATATAGGTTTTGAAAATTTTCCGCCTTTGCAAAATGTATTCGGAACCGTTACAACAAACGGAAATGTCTCGGTTTTACTTTCATCAAAAATTAGAAACGTTTCTACAAATGCACCATTATTGGCTTTCGCCGAAAATCAAGGAAAACGCACCGCTTTTCTTTTAGGAGAAAACAGCTGGAAATGGCGTTTACAAAGTCATATCGACAATCAATCTTTTGAGAAATATGATGTTTTTATTGATAAAATTGTTCAATATTTAGCAACAAGCGCTTCCAAAAAATCATTGGTAGTAACACACGAAAGCTTTTACAATTCTGGAGAAGCAATTGTTATCAATGCGCAATATTTCAATAAAAATTATGAGTTTGACGAAAAAGCAAGACTTACGATAAGTGTAACAAATGCATCGACAAAACAAACCAAAAATTACGATTTATTAAAAGGAAACAATTCTTTCTCTGCCAATCTAGACGGTTTAGCAGCAGGAAAATATAATTTTTCTGTAAAAGAATTGAATTCAAATACCACTTATTCAAGTCATTTTGAAATCTTAGATTTTGATATCGAAAAACAATTTGTAAATCCAGACGTTCTAAAATTAAAGCAATTAGCACTTCAAACTAACGGAAAAGCATTCTTTGAAAATCAAGCCGATAATTTGATTAATACACTTTTAGAAAACAAAGAGTACAAATCGATCGAAAAAAATATTTCAACTAAAACTCCAATTATTGACTGGGTTTGGTTGCTAATTTTAATTGCAGTTCTATTAACTTCAGAATGGTTCATTAGAAAGTATAATGGGTTATTATAAGTTGCAAAGGTTCAGAGTAACAAAGGGACAAAGGTTAGAACCTGAAACCTGAAACTTTAAACCTGAAACAAAAAATAAAAAAAAACATGGACTTCCGGCTAAAAGTTTTTTATACCGTTGCAAACAGGCTCAACTTTACAAAAGCTGCGACGGAACTTTATATCTCACAGCCAGCCGTTTCCAAACACATTCAGGAATTAGAAGAAACTTATAAAACAAAGCTTTTTGAACGAAACGGTTCTAAAATTGCTTTAACTCCAGCCGGAGAAATCCTCCTAAAACATACTAAAAGTATATTTGAAATATACCGTGAAATAGATTTTGATTTAAGCACTTTTATAGACAATCGTCAGGGATTGTTACGATTGGGTGCAAGTACAACAATTGCACAATATATTATTTCACCCGTTTTAGCGCGTTTTCACCAAAAACAGCAAGACATAAAAGTCAATTTGTTAAACGGAAATACAGAACAAATCGAAAATGCTTTAATCAACAAAGAAATTGAGATTGGAATTGTAGAAGGACAAACCAAAAATCAATCTATAAAATACATTCCGTTTTTAAAAGACGAATTGGTTTTAGTCTGTAACAGCAAAAATCCTTTAGTACAGCAAAACGAAATTTCATTAGAAGATTTAAAAGCAATGAAATTCATCACTCGCGAACGTGGTTCTGGAACACTTGAAGTTATAGAATATGCTTTAAAACAAGTTGATGTAAAAATAACCGATTTGCAGATCGAAATGCAGTTAGGAAGCACAGAAAGCATAAAGTCCTATTTATTGAATTCTGATTGTTTTGCTTTTATGTCAATACACGCGGTAGGTAAGGAGCTTCAAAATAACGAATTAATTGTATTAGATGTTGAAGGCTTATCTATAGAAAGACACTTTTTTATTATTACTTTACTTGGCAAATCAGATCCATTATCTGAATTGTTTATTGAAAATATTTCTTCTTTCTATAACTTAAAGTTATAGTCGATTGTAATTTACGATTGGCGAATTCAATATAATCGTCAGACCTTTGTAAGGTAATTATTAAATACCTTATTTTGAAAACGCGGCAACAAACAGCATCACATTTATTTGAAGTAAATATTTATCTACAACAGGCGTTTTTTGTTGTGGTAATTCTTTTATGTGTGTTTTCGATAATTTCTCCGCCAATAGCGCTGCTATTAGGAGTAATAATAGTCAATGTTTTCGGAAATCCATTTTTAGCCTTCAATCATAAAGCGATTACTTTTTTATTGCAATTTTCTGTTGTTGGTTTAGGTTTCGGAATGAACGCCGCCAGCGCAGTTTCTGCAGGAAAAGAAGGTTTTGCACTTACTATATTTTCTATTTTCAGCACTTTAATCTTCGGAACTCTTTTAGGAAAATGGTTTCAAACCGATAAAAAAACATCACACTTAATTTCTTGCGGTACAGCTATTTGCGGAGGAAGCGCCATCGCAGCAATTTCACCTGTAATCAAATCAAACGAAAATCAAACCTCAATTGCTTTGGGCGTGATTTTTATATTAAATTCTATCGCATTATTTGTTTTCCCTTTTATTGGACATCAACTGGATCTTTCTCAAAAAGAATTTGGTTTATGGTGCGCCATTGCCATTCACGACACGAGTTCTGTTGTTGGTGCAGCCAATAAATACGGCGCCGAAGCCTTGCAGATAGCAACTACAGTAAAATTGGCAAGAGCTTTATGGATTATTCCAATTTCTATTTTTACTGCCGTACTATTCAAAAATAAAAACAGTAAAATCAAAATTCCTTACTTTATAGGATTATTTATTTTGGCAATGCTCCTTAATACTTATGTTCCCGCAACTGCCATTATTGCGCCGCATATTGTTGGTATTGCCAAAATTGGTTTAACTATAACTTTATTTTTAATTGGAGCAACTTTAAACGTAAATACTTTAAAATCAGTAGGAGTAAAGCCTTTGTTGCAAGGTGTTTTTCTTTGGGTATTTATTGCAGGTTTGGGTTTAGCTTCAATACTTTATCTGGGATAATTGATTATTTTACGTTTGAAAACTTAACAACAGGTTTACCAATTTGATTGTATTTTTTTCCTTTAAAAGAAAAATGTTTTTCAATCACAAAATTAAACTGCTTTTTAGTCTTTGCCATTGCAGCAAGTTCTTCCGGTAAATCAACTTCGTAATCATCTTCGGTTCCTTTTGCTTTTTTGTATGAACCTGTGGTTGTAATTACAAAATCACGGAAAAACTTTTTATTATTATCTGTAACTACAGTATAAGAACTGGACCAATCTGAACTACTGCTATTAAAAAGAGAATAATAATTTACCTCCATCAAGGACTGATATTTGCCATCAAATCCGGCAATTAAATATAAAATACCGTTGTATGGTGCGCCGGCTCCGCCATTTGCATGGGTTAATGCGAGTGCGTATTGATCTTCACCAATCTGAACTAATTTAGGAGTTGGAGATTGTGCAAAAGAACCAAAAGCGGCAATTGCAGGCTGAAAAGATTTCATTTCCCAAACATCATTATTTTTGGCAAATTTAGCAACACCCAAAAGTCCGCCTGTAAATCTGCTAGTTTGCAAACCGTCTTCATCGTAAACAGAATGATTGAAAACCAATAATTTAAATTGATTTCCCTTAGAATCTGCATAATCAATATTAGCTAGAAGTCTTGTAGCAACGCCATTAGTATAAGGAAATTGCTGATCTCCTTCTTCGCCATTTGCATCAATAAAAGGAGCAGGTTTGCAGTTTTTGCATTTCCAGCTTACAAAAGTATTTTTATCTGATAAATTATATAGTTTTCCGGGAAATAATTTCTGCATGGTTTTTACACCGTCTAATTGTCCTTTTACAAATAAGGTTCTTTTGGTGTTTAAAATAGTGTCGGTAACATTTTTGAGTTGTACAATATCGTCTTGAGCGACACAGATTGAGGTAAAAAGCAGAAAGAAAATAATAGATTTAATAAAGCGCATGTACCAGAATTTAGGATTATATAGTTCAAATTTAATAAGAACTTTTGAACTATAATTTAAAAATGAACTTAAATTAGTTATAGCATATAAAAACAAATAATAATTAAATTAACAGAATATTAATTAGTATTCTTTTGTATTATCTTTAAAAGAAATAGATTTGTACTTCAAAAACAAATTGCAAATGAAAAACTTTAAAATGAAATCCAAACTAATTGCTTTTGCAATTATAGGAATTGGATTTTTGACATTATCCTGGGGAATTGTAGGTCACGAACGTATTAATAAAGCTGCTGTAATGGCATTGCCAAGACCTGTTCAGGTTTTCTTTTACAATCACATCGATTTTATTACGCAGGAAGCTTCTGTGCCGGACATTCGTAAGTATGCTTTAAATTACAAAGACGAAAATCCAAGACATTATTTTGACATGGAAAACTTCGGGGCTGTAGATAGTATTCCGCAGACTATGGAAGCTGCAAAAAAGAAATACGATGCAAAATTCTTAAATGATAACGGGATTCTTCCTTGGTACATTGAAGATTTAATGGTGAAATTAACCACAGCATTTAAAAATAAAAACAGAGCAGAAATTTTATTTCTTGCTGCAGATTTAGGTCATTATATTGGTGATGCGCACATGCCATTGCATACTTCTGCAAATCATGACGGACAATTGAGCGATCAAAAAGGGATTCACTCTCTTTGGGAAAGTAAATTACCGGAATTATTTGCTAAAAATTACAAATTAAATGTTCCTGAAGCGCAATATTATCAAGACGTTCATAAAGCGACTTGGGATATGATTAATGATACACATAGTTTGGTAAAACCTTTATTGGACATCGATAAAAAGCTAAGAACTTCTACTCCGGAAGGCGAAGTATTTAAAAAAGATGCTGATGGGAAAATATTAAAAACTAAATACAATACGGCTGTTTTTACGGATGAATATGCAACAAAATTGCATAAGGATTTAAATGGAATGGTGGAAAGTCAAATGAGAAAAGCCATTTCTGCAACTGCTAGTTTTTGGTACACTGCATGGGTAAATGCCGGAAAACCAGATTTAAGCAGTTTAGATTCATCAGCGGTTACACAAAGAAACAACCAAGCTTTAAAAGATGATTTAAAATTATTTCAAAGTGGTTACCTTTTTGGAATGCAGAATCAGAATGACTAAAAGTTTGTTTTAAGTTCTTTTGGTTTCAGGTTTCAGGTTGAAATACGGATAAAGAAAAGCCTCAAATTCATTAGAATTTGAGGCTTTTTTAATGCTTTAATTTTTGTCTCTTTGCGTCTTTGTGCCTTTGTGGCTTTGAATAAACTTATAAACTTTTTAAATCCTTAATAAAAGCGTCAACTTGAGTTTCATCTGCAGCCCAGGAAGTAATTAATCTTACGGCAGAATGGTTTGCGTCAATTTCTTTCCAAACATAAAAAAGATATTTTTCGTTTAGTTTTTCGATAACATTTTTTGGTAAAATCGGGAAAATTTGATTTGTGGTAGAATCCGTTAAAAAAGAATATCCTTTTTCTTTTACCGCATCCGATATTTTCTGCGCCATAACATTAGCGTGTTTTGCCAAAGTAAAATACAAATCATCTCTAAATAATTCTAAAAACTGAATCGCTAATAATCGTCCTTTTGCCAGTAAAGCGCCTCTTTGTTTTAAAACATAATCAAAATCTGTGGCAAGTTCCAGTTTATTAAAAACAATTGCTTCACCAATTAAACCGCCATTTTTGGTAGCGCCAATGTAAAACATATCGGTAAGCTGCGAAACATCAGCCAAGGTCAAATCATTATTCGCTGCAGTTAAAGCGTGTCCTAATCTTGCGCCATCTAAATAAAGCAGCAAATTATTTGATCTGCAAAACTCAGACAATGCAGTAAGTTCTGTTTTGGTGTAAATTGTACCAATTTCTGTAGAGTTTGAGATGTAAACGATTCTTGGTTTTACAACGTGTGGTCTTAATGAATGTTCTTGTAATGTAAGCTGAAGATCAGACGGTTTTAGTTTTCCATCTTTAGTTTCAATAGTAATTACTTTATGTCCCGTTGCTTCTATTGCGCCCGTTTCGTTTGATGCAATATGTCCGGTTTTCGCACTTATAACGGCTTCGTGAGCACGTAATAAGGATGCAAGAACAATAAGATTGGTTTGCGTACCACCTGATAAAAAATAAATTACCGCATCTGGATTGTTTATTTTTTTCTTTAGTAATTCTTTAGCTTCAATAGAATAATCATCTTCGCCATAACCCAATTGTTGTACTAGGTTAGTTTCTATTAATTTATTTAAAATATTAGGATGTGCACCCTCAGAGTAATCGTTTTTAAAATTGTACATTTTTTATATTATCGGTAATTATTTCAATTTAAATCGTATTACAAAAATATAAAAGTCCTTTCGTATAATCGAAAATAATTACATCTGATATTTCTTTTGTTTCAACATATCCGAAGCGGTTTGATAAAACGAAATCGTCTCGTTTACCAAATCAGTTCTTTCTGTTTTTAATGGTTTTTCATCATAATAAATCTGATAATCATGCGCAATGTCTTCTTTTTTATTCATCGTTAAATGAAATTGTCTTACTTGTTGTTTAGGCGATAAAATCGTTAAAACATTATCTTTTATTAAACCTAAATCCTGATACGTAGCGATAAAAGCTCTAGGTTTATAATGCGGTTTTAAAACATCCTGACCAAAAAACTTACTGTGATAATCAAAATGAAGCAAACCAAAAACGGTTGGCATAAGATCGATCTGAGACATTAATTTAGTACACTTTTCCGGATTTACTCCCGGACGGTAAATAAACGCCGGAATTCTATATTTGTCTAGTGGAAGCTGTGTTTTTCCGGCACTCGAAGCGCAATGATCTGCCACAATTACAAAAACAGTATTGTTAAACCAAGGCTGTTTACTTGCCATTGCAAAGAATTTTTTAAGCGAATAATCGGTATATTTTACACCGCCGTCGCGCGATTTAATATCACCCGGAATATCAATTTTATTATTCGGATAGGTAAATGGTCTGTGATTGCTCACAGTCATAATGTGATTAAAAAACGGTTTGTTTTCTTTCGCTTCAGCATTCATCACCTTTATAGCTTTGTTGTACATGTCTTCATCACAAACGCCCCAAACATTAGAAAACGTAATTTCTTCTGGCGAAAAGCTGGATTTGTCTATAATTTGATAGCCGTTTCCAGAATAAAAATCCTGCATATTATCAAAGAATGCATCACCGCCGTACATGAATTTTACGTTGTAGCCTTTTTGTTTAAAAACAGCGCCGGTAGAAAATTTGTTTTTATTGTCTTCACGTTTTACCACACTTTCGCCGGCAGTTGGCGGAAGGCACAACGTAACCGCTTCAAGTCCACGAACGGTGCGGTTTCCTGCAGCATATAAATTGGTAAACTGAAGACTTTTTTGAGATAAACTGTCTAAGAATGGCGTTATATTTTCTTTGTTGCCATATTGTTTCATAAATTCTGCGCTGTAGCTTTCAATCGTAATTAAAACCACATTTTTATGACTTTCTGCAGTATCACTTTCTATAACTCTCGATGTATTTTCGCCTGAAATATTCGGAAACTGCTGTTTTAAAATAGCAAAAGCTTTTTCGTTTGGAATTGTTTTATAAAATTTAAAATAATCCAATTTATTATTCTCAAAAGCCAAATAAAACTTATACAAACCATTAGCTTGTAATTCATTAACAAAAACATTTTTAGAATTTTCTGTTGTTGCCAAAGTCGGAATTGCGATTAAGGAAATTAAAAACAAACCAATATACAATGCCGAGATTTTTAGTTTTTCGCTGAAAGTTGGAATGTCGTTAATATAAGCTCTGGATTTTTTTAGAATGAAATAAGTAAAAATTCCAGTCACTAAAAATAAAGCAGAAAATATCGGAACTACAGGATAAGATTCCATAATATTTCCGATCACTTCATTAGTGTAAATCAGATAATTAACGGCAATAAAATTGTATTTTACACCAAATTCATTCCAAAAGAAATATTCACTTAAACCATTTTGAAGAATCAATAAAACATATAAAAAGATCACAAAAGCAAACAGCCAAAATCTAATTTTATCCCTATGTTTTGGAAGAAAAAGCAAAAGCGCAAAAAGAGTTGTTTTGATTCCGATAAAAATTAAAACAATTCTTGGCAAAGCACCGCCATATTCGTCAAGAATACTTTTTCCAGAAGCAATATAAAGAAACAGAAGAACAAAAAAGCTAAGAATGATGTACCCTGAAGGCTTATTGTATTTAGAATTTGAAATAAAAATAAGGTACAGCCATAAAAAAACACTGGCGATAACAAAAACAAAAAAATCAGAAATAATTCCTAAACCAAAGATTTTTAAACTTTGGATTATAGTAAAAGAACTCTGCGTAATGGGATGAAAAAACAAGACAATACGAAGCAGAAAACTTATTATAAAATAGAATAAAGCAAGATTGTAAAAAGGGGAAAGTTTCTTGTAAAAATTCATGGTATTATTTTTTTTACAAAATTACTTACACTTCATTAATACCAGATTAAGTTATACTATTACCTTTCTTAGTGTTAACTTAAAGTTTGCTTAAGATGAATATTTTGTGTATTCTCGTGGTTTTAAGCGATTTCTGCGTTCTAAAATATTTATCTTTGACAAACAAATTATAATATAATCTACATGCATATTCTAATAGTTGAAGACGAAATAGGTATTGTTCAGTTTTTGCAGCAAGGACTTCAGGAAGAAGGATATCAGATAACCACTGCAGATGATGGTTCAAAAGGTTTTGAATTAATTCAAAGCCAGCAATTTGATTTGATTCTGCTGGATTGGATGCTGCCAAAAATTAATGGTCTGGATTTATGCAAAGCCATTAGAATTAAAGATAAAATAACGCCGATTATTTTTTTAACTGCAAAAGATACCGTTCAGGAAACCATAGAAGGTTTAAAAGCCGGCGCAAACGATTATATAAAAAAGCCGTTTAGTTTTGAAGAATTGGTAGAACGCATAAAAGTGCATTTTAGAAATCAAAAAGATTCAGAAATCCTTTCTTTGGGCACTATAACCATTAATTTATCGAAACACGTTGTCCTAAAAAACGATGAAGAAGTAGCCCTTACACAAAGAGAATTTGAGTTATTAAAATATTTGATTCAGAATAAAGGCAAAGTCTGCACCCGAAACCAGATCTTAAAAGATGTGTGGGAAATTCATTTTGAGTACGATACCGGCGTAATTGATGTTTTTATGAACGCTATTCGTAAAAAACTCAATCTTAAGATAGAAGAAGATTATATTAAAACAATTCGCGGTATTGGTTATATCGCAAACGACTTATAATGGCACAGTTATCCTTTAAAAACAGAATTGCATTAAACTATATTATTACAACAGGATTGTTGATTTTGGTGGTTTTTTCAGCCATTTATTTTACGGTAAAATTTACGGTTTACAAGCATATTGACGAAAATTTGATGATTGAAATAAACGATCATTTAAAAGAAATCAGAGTTGAAAACAAGAAAGTAATTTTTATGGACGCCGAAGAATGGGAAGAACGCGAACATAATTCTGTAGATGTAAATCCTGTTTTTGTCCAGTTTTTTGATTTGAATAAAAAGACAATCGAAAAATCACCTAATTTAAAGAACGAAACCCTTGTGTTTCATGATAGTGTAGAACATTATCAATTATTTGACACCAAATTATTAAACAATACAATTCGTCAGATTCAAATTCCGCTTCATATAAAATCAAAAAAAGTCGGCTATTTGATTATTGCAATGTCACTTTCAGACTCTTCTAAAGTCTTAAAAAACCTTTTTGATACCTTATTAATTGCGTTTCCATTTATATTAGTATTGCTGTTTATGATTGCCAGATTTTTTGCAGGGCGAAGTATAAAACCAATAAATGAGATCATAAATACGTCTAAAATAATTACCAAAGACAACTTAAAAGCAAGGATTGCACTTCCAAAAACGCGTGACGAATTGTTTACACTTTCTAAAACAATAAACAATTTATTGAACAGAATTGAAGATGCAATTGAACGTGAAAAACAGTTTACTTCTGATGCTTCACACGAATTAAGAACGCCTTTGACAGTAATAAAAGGAACACTTGAAGTTTTAATTCGTAAACCACGTGATAATAAGGAATATGAAGAAAAAATTAATTATTGTATAAATGAAGTTGATCATCTAAATTCGTTAGTAGATCAGCTGCTTTTAATGGCTCGTTTTGAAAACCAAAAGCAGAATATAAATACAGAATCGGTTTATTTAAACGCCGTAGTTTTGGATGTCCTGACATTAAATTCTGAGAAAATCAATACGAAAAAAATGGATGTGATTTTTGAAGCAAAAGAAGATTTTTATATCTATTCTGATAATTATCTGGTCGTAACCATTCTTCGAAATATTATTTCTAATGCTGTAAAATATTCAAATGATAATGGCAAAATTACCATTGCATTAGCCAAAGAAAATAACAGAATTAACTGCACCATTTCAGACAACGGAATAGGAATTGAAAAAGAAGATCTGGAGTCTATTATGAATCCATTTTTTAGATCGAATTCAACACTTCATTCAGAAATAAAAGGAACAGGACTTGGTTTGTCTATTGTAAAAAGAATGACAGAACTACTACATATAAAATTTCAAATAGAAAGTAAAATAGGAATAGGAACAACTGTTGTTTTAGTTTTTAACGAAAAATCTACAACGTTTGAGTCAATAGAAGAAAACTAATAAAAATCGAGCTTGATATTTTTTTTAACAATAAACTACCGTTAAGTTAAATTAAAAATTGCTTTTTTATGAAATTAACTAGTATATTTGCAACCGAATCAAAGAATACAAAATACAACAAATCATGATTTCTATTCAATTGCATCATCATCATTTTCATTATTGCTCTCAAGCGATGTGTTAATGGTATGCATGTAAATCATCATATTTTAAAACCCGTTTGAGTACATCAAACGGGTTTTTTAATTCCAATTCTTTGTACTCAGACTATTAATCAAAAAAAAAACTAAAAAAAAATGAGTACTTTAAAAATTGCAATTCAAAAATCAGGTCGTTTAAACGAAGAAAGCATTCAAATCTTAAAAGACTGCGGTATTTCTATCAACAATGGAATCGACCAATTAAAAGCCGAAGCTTCAAATTTTCCTTTAGAAGTTTTATATCTTAGAAATTCAGATATTCCGCAATATTTATTAGACGGCGTTGTAGATTTAGCTATTGTAGGCGATAATTTATTAGTCGAAAAAGGAAAAGGAATCGAAGTAGTTCAAAAATTAGGATTCTCAAAATGTAAGGTTTCTGTAGCCGTTCCTAAAACTTTAGAATACAATTCTATTCAGGATTTAGCAGGATTAAGAATTGCAACTTCATACCCAAACACCGTAAACGAATATTTTAATTCTTTTGGATTAACGGTAGACATTCACCAAATTTCTGGTTCTGTAGAAATCGCTCCAAATATCGGACTTGCAGATGCAATCGTTGATATTGTTTCAAGCGGCAGTACTTTATTCAAAAACAACTTAAAAGAAGTTGAAGTAATTTTGAAAAGTGAGGCAGTTTTAGCTGTTTCTCCAAATGTTTCTCCAGAAATCCAAAAGCACATCGATACTTTAAAATTTAGAATTCAAGCTGTTTTAAGAGCGAGAAATTCGAAATATATTTTAATGAACGTTCCAAACGATAAAATCGACGCAGTTGGAAAAATCCTTCCGGTTTTAAGAAGTTTAACCGTTTTACCTTTAGCGCAGGAAGGCTGGAGCAGTGTGCACTCGGTTATTGATAAAGATACTTTTTGGGACGTAATCGATCAGTTAAAAGAAGTAGGAGCAGAAGGGATTTTAGTTTGTCCGATTGAGAAAATGGTGTTGTAAAAAAGAAATTCCAATTAAAAAATTCCAAATTCCAAACTTCAACAACAGCTTTGCGAACTTTGCGTTTTTAAAGTAAGAGAATAAAAAACTTAGCTCTCTTTGCGGTAAAATTTTAAGCCAAACATTGGAATTTGGAATTTAAAAAATTTGGAATTTAATATAAAATATTATGAATAAAATAGATAATCCAAAACAAGATACTTGGTCTGAAATATTAAAAAGACCAACCAAAACGATAGACGATATTGAAGTTACGGTTAAGGAAATCTTCAAAGAAGTACAGAAAAAAGGCGACGAAGCCGTAGCAAAATACACTTCAATCTTTGACGGAATTGCTTTAGATAATTACGAAGTTACTAAAGAAGAAATTCAGGAAGCAATTGGTTTGATTTCAAGTGAATTAAAAGAAGCTATTCAGTTAGCAAAAGACAATATTTATAAGTTTCACAGCGCTCAAAAAACAGAGAGAATTTCGATAGAAACGATAGAAGGTGTAAACTGCTGGCAGGAAAAAAGACCAATTCAGAAAATTGGATTGTACATTCCAGGCGGAACAGCGCCTTTGTTTTCAACCGTATTAATGCTCGCTGTTCCCGCAGAAATTGCAGGCTGTAAAGAAATTGTTTTATGTTCGCCACCAGATAAAACAGGAAAAATAAATCCAGCAATTTTGTACGCGGCAAATCTTTGCGGTGTAACCAAAATATTAAAAGTAGGCGGCATCCAGGCAATTGCCGGAATGACATTCGGAACACAATCTATCCCAAAAGTATATAAGATTTTCGGCCCTGGAAATCAATTTGTAACGGTTGCAAAACAATTAGCAACGCAGTTTGGAGTGGCAATTGATATGCCGGCCGGACCTTCAGAATTATTAATTGTAGCCGATGATACAGCAGTTCCTGCTTTTGTCGCTTCAGATTTATTGTCACAGGCAGAGCACGGAACAGACAGTCAGGTGATTTTGGTTTCGACTTCAAAAAGATTAATCGATGCTGTTGAAAAAGAAGTTCAAACACAAATCGAAGAATTGCCGAGAAAAGAAATTGCAAAAAAAGCAATCGAAAATTCAAAATTGATTTTTGTAGAAAATGATCAGATTGCGTTAGATTTAATCAACGATTACGGTCCGGAACACTTTATAATCTGTTCTGAATATGATGATTTTTACTGTAACGGAGTTCTAAACGCAGGTTCTGTTTTCATCGGAAATTATACGCCGGAAAGCGCTGGAGATTATGCTTCTGGAACCAATCACACTTTGCCAACAAACGGTTACGCTAAAAATTACAGCGGTGTAAACTTAGATAGTTTTATGAAATCAATGACATTTCAGAAAATTTCAGAAAAAGGAATTCAAAACATCGGAAAAGCAATCGAAGTTATGGCTGAAGCCGAAGGTTTACAAGCTCATAAAAACGCTGTAACGCTTAGATTAAGGAGTATAGATTAAAGAAAATAGAATATAGAACATAGATTTAGAACAAGATGAAAGTCTATTCTCTTTACTCTATTTTCTATATTCTAAAAAAAAACAAGAAAATGAATAATTTCGATATAAATACAATAACCAGAGAAAACGTAAAATCGTTAAAACCATATTCGTCTGCGCGCGATGAGTTTGAAGATTTTAATACTGCCAATATGATTTTTTTGGATGCCAATGAAAATCCGTTTCAGAACGGTGTAAATCGTTATCCAGATCCACAGCAAAGTTCTGTGAAAGCTATTTTGGCTAAAAATAATAAAGTAAAATCAAGTCAGATTTTATTAGGAAATGGAAGTGACGAAGTTTTAGATTTACTTTTTAGAGCTTTTTGCGAACCAAAAACAGATAACATTATTTCGTTACCGCCAACGTACGGAATGTACGGCGTTTTAGCGAATATAAACGCGGTAGAAAACAGAGAAATTTTGCTTTCTACAGATTTTCAGCCACAAGTCGAGAAGATTTTAGATGCTGTTGACGATAATACCAAAATCATCTTTTTATGCTCGCCAAATAACCCAACCGGAAATTCTTTTACGGATGAAAGCGTGGTGAAATTGCTTCAAAATTTTAAAGGTTTGGTTGTAATTGATGAAGCTTATATTGACTTTTCAGACAAAGAAAGCTGGCTGACAGAAATTGATGAATATCCGAATTTGGTGATTACACAAACACTTTCTAAAGCGTATGGTTTAGCCGGAATTCGATTAGGAATTTGTTACGGTTCAGAAGCAGTGATTTCGGTTTTAAATAAAATTAAACCGCCTTATAATGTTAATGAATTAACACAGCTAAGAGCAATCGAACGTTTAAAAGATTCGGATAAAATAAAACAAGAAATAGCTTCTATTATTGAACAAAGAGAAGAATTACTTAAAGTTTTACTAGAAGTGCCTTTTGTGGAGAAAATTTATCCAACAGAAGCCAATTTTGTTTTGGTAAAAGTAGATGACGCTAACAAAAGATATGATGAATTAATTGCAAAAGGAATCGTAATCAGAAACAGAACAACACAGCCTTTATGTGAAAACTGTCTTCGTTTTACTATTGGAATTCCAGAAGAAAATGCAGCTTTGATTAAAGAATTGAAGTTATTAAAATAAAAATATAAGACCGCCAAGTTTTTAGCACGCAGATTTTGCAGATTAAGCAGATTTAAAAAATTAGTGTAATTCGTGAAATTCGTGGCAAAAAAACTGTGGCAGAAAAGATAAATTATGAAAAAAGTACTTTTTATCGATCGTGACGGAACGATTGTTTTAGAACCAGAAGGATATCAATTAGACAGCTTAGATAAATTAGAGTTTTATCCTAAAGCATTTCAATATTTGGCCAAAATTGCCAAAGAATTAGATTACGAATTGGCAATGGTAACCAATCAGGACGGTTTAGGAACAGATAGTTTTCCGGAAGATACGTTTTGGCCAACGCAAAATTTCATTTTAAGAGCTTTTGAAAATGAAGGTGTTTTGTTTGATGATATTTTTGTAGACCGTTCTTTTCCAGAAGATAACGCGCCAACACGCAAACCAAGAACCGGAATGCTGACTAAATATCTAAACAATCCAGAATATGATTTGGAGAATTCTTTTGTTTTAGGCGATCGTTTAACTGATGTTGAGTTGGCGAAAAATCTTGGTGCAAAAGCCATTTTCATGAACAATACAGACGGAATTGGGAGTAATGAAATTTCGTCTAAAAGAGAAGAATTAAACGAAACAATCATTTTACAATCAATGGATTGGAAAGAGATTTATGAGTTTTTAAAATTAGAAGCACGTTCGGCATCAATCACAAGAAAAACAAATGAAACAGATATTTTCATCGATTTAAATCTTGACGGAACCGGAAAAAGTAAAATTGAAACTGGAATTGCCTTTTTTGATCATATGTTAGATCAAATTTCACGTCACGGTCAAATGGATTTGGAAATTTTGGTGAAAGGTGATCTTGAAGTCGATGAACACCACACAATCGAAGACACGGCGATTGCTCTTGGAGAAGTTTTCGCGAAAGCGTTAGGAAATAAACTAGGAATCGAACGTTACGGTTTCTGTCTTCCAATGGACGATTGTCTGGCGCAAGTTGCGATTGATTTCGGCGGCAGAAACTGGCTGGTTTGGGAAACGGAATTTAAACGTGAAATGGTGGGTAAAATGCCAACAGAAATGTTTTATCACTTCTTTAAATCTTTCTCAGACGGTGCAAAAGCCAATATCAACATAAAAGCAGAAGGTACAAACGAGCATCACAAAATTGAAGCAATTTTTAAAGCTTTCGCGAAAGCAATAAAAGTAGCGGTAAAACGTGATACAGAAAAAATGATTTTACCGTCAACGAAGGGAATGCTTTAAAAAAAAATAGTTTCAAGTTTCAGGTTTCAAGTTTCAAGTTGCTCAACAGAACGTGAAACCTGAAACTTGAAACCTGAAATAAAATTAATATGGAGGATTTATATGATTTGACTATTGCAATTTGGTCTCAAACAAATGTAAAACTACAAGAAGGAATATCTTTAGCTTTAATTTCTGAATTTGAGAGTAAGTTAGATTTTAAATTTCCAGAAAATTTTAAAGCTTTTTATCAAAAGGTTAATGGTTTTGTTGAAGGAGAGTGGAATAAAGATATGTTTTCTTTATGGCCAATAGAAAGAATCACTAAGGAGTATTTAATTGCAGAGAACAAGGATTATGTACCATTTTGCGATTATTTAATAAGCTGTTATACATTTGGATATGTGAAAAGTGGAGAAGGTATTATTATGGATATTACATCGGATAAAATTTGTAATACTTTCGAGGAATTTATTCAACTATTGAATTCAAATTCAGATATATTATATTGAATTTGGTATTACCTGAAACTTAAAACTTTAAATCTGAAACAAAAAAACAAAAATCTATGAACGCCAATAAATTTGCAGAAGAATGGATAAAATCATGGAATTCGCATGATTTAGAAGATGTCATGAAGCATTATACTGATGATCTTGAAATTACAACGCCCATGATAAAATTAGCGGGTGGAATTGAAAGCGGTTCACTTTCTGGTAAAGAAAATGTGAAAGAATATTGGGCAAAAGCATTAGCAAAATTTCCAGATTTGAAGTTTGAATTAATCGATGTGACTTCGGGCGTAAATTCTGTAGCGTTATATTACAAATCGATCATGGATAAAAAAGCAGTTGAAGTGATGTTTTTTAACGAAAACGGATTGGTAAATAAAATGATTGCTCATTATACGGATCTATGAAATTGTTTCAAGTTTCAGGTTTCAGGTTTCAAGTTCTCTACAGCAACTTGAAACCTGAAACTTGAAACAAAATAAAACAAACAAAAAAATAAATGAAAATAGTTATCATAAATTACGGCGCAGGAAATATTCAAAGCATTATGTTTGCTATTGAAAGACTGGGTTTTAAAGCCGTTTTGAGTAATAATCCAGAAGAAATTCAATCGGCAGATAAAGTGATTTTTCCTGGCGTTGGCGAAGCAAGTTCGGCAATGGAAAAACTGATAGAAAGCGGTTTAGATAGTTTGATTCCAACGCTAAAACAACCCGTTTTAGGAATCTGTCTCGGAATGCAATTGATGTGTAAATCGTCTGAAGAAGGAAATACAAAAGGTTTAGGAATTTTTGATGTTGATGTAATTAAATTTACTCAAAACGTAAAAGTGCCACAAATGGGCTGGAATCAGATTTATGATTTAAAATCGGATTTGTTTAATGGAATTGCCGAAAATGAATTTATGTATTTGGTACACAGTTTTTACGCGCCAAATTGCGAAGAATCTATTGCGACAACCAATTACGACGTTGAATATGCTTCGGCTTTGCATAAAAATAATTTTTACGGAACACAATTTCACCCGGAAAAAAGCGGGGATGTTGGGGAAAAGATCTTGGGTAATTTTTTAAAAATTCCAAATTTTTAAATTCCAAATTCCAATTCAATATCAAAAATCAATTACAATCAAAATATCAATTTTAAAGTTACAAGAAATCTAAAATCTTAACTCTAAAATCTAAAATAAAAAACATGAGAATAATACCAGCCATAGATATCATTGACGGAAAATGCGTTCGTTTATCAAAAGGAGATTACGATACTAAAATAATTTACAACGAAAATCCGCTTGAAGTGGCAAAATCTTTTGAAGCGCACGGAATTGAATATTTACATTTAGTAGATTTAGACGGTGCAAAATCGAGTAAAATTGTCAATTATAAGATCTTAGAACAAATTGCGACGCAAACGAGTTTAAAAATTGATTTCGGCGGAGGCTTAAAAGCAGATTCTGATTTAAAAATTGCTTTTGAAAGCGGTGCAAATCAAATAACTGGCGGTAGTATTGCGGTAAAAAACAGAGAAATTTTCCAGAAATGGATTTCAGAATACGGTTCAGATAAAATTATTTTAGGCGCTGACGCGAAAGATGAAAAAGTGGCTGTTTCAGGCTGGTTAGAAGATTCAAATGAAGATTTAGTTCCGTTTATTCAGGATTATCAAAGTAAAGGAATTCAATATGTTATCTGTACTGATATTGCCAAAGATGGAATGTTAGAAGGTCCAAGTTTTGATTTGTATGCGAAGATTTTAGCGGAAGCGGGCGGCATAAAACTTATTGCTTCGGGTGGAATTTCAATTTTCGATGAATTACCAAAATTAGCGGAATTAGGTTGTGAAGGAACAATTATAGGAAAAGCAATTTACGAAGGAAGAATTTCCCTAAAACAACTAGAAAACTTTATAATTAGATAATTTGTCAATTGGAAAATTAGATAATTATTTAGCAAATGCAGAAAATTATCTAATTAACTAATTATCTCAATTAACACATTAAAAAGATGTTAGCAAAAAGAATCATACCTTGTTTAGATATAAAAAACGGAAGAACTGTAAAAGGCGTAAATTTTGTAGATTTACGTGATGCGGGAGATCCTGTGGAATTGGCGGCAATATATTCGGCTGAGGGTGCAGACGAATTGGTTTTTCTGGATATTTCGGCAACGGAAGAACGCAGAAAAACGCTGGTAAATATGGTGCGAAGTGTTGCGGAAAAAATCAATATTCCGTTTACGGTTGGCGGTGGGATTTCGTCTGTAGAAGATGTTGAAATCCTTTTAAATAATGGCGCAGACAAAGTTTCTATTAATTCATCAGCAGTAAAAAATCCACAGTTAATCAATGATTTGGCGCAGAAATTCGGAAGTCAATGTGTTGTCGTAGCAATTGATGCGAAACAAATTGACGGACAATGGATTGTACATTTGGTTGGTGGAAAAGTTCCAACTGAATTAAATCTTTTCGATTGGGCTGTAGAAGTTGCAGAACGCGGCGCGGGAGAAATTCTTTTCACGTCAATGGACAACGACGGAACTAAAAACGGATTCGCAAACGAAGCTTTGGCTAAATTATCAACTTTAATCAATATTCCGATAATTGCTTCTGGCGGCGCGGGAAATATACAACATTTCGTAGATTCGTTTAAAGAAGGAAAAGCGGATGCGGCTTTGGCAGCAAGCGTTTTTCACTTTAAAGAAATTGAAATCAAAGCGTTGAAACAAGAACTTAAGAATAACGATATTGAAGTAAGGATTTAATTTTCAATTTTTTAAATTCCAAATTCCAATATCAAAAGTCAATTTCAATCAAAATAACAATTTTCGAATCTAAAATAAAAAATAACAAGATTTCAGAACTCTAATATCTGAACTCTAAAATCTAAAATATACAATGACTGCAGATTTTACAAAAAGCGCACACGGATTAATTCCGGCGATAATTCAGGATTCAGAAACTAAAAACGTTCTGATGTTGGGATATATGAACGAAGAAGCGCTTCAAAAAACATTAGAAACTCAAAAAGTAACTTTTTTCAGCCGTTCAAAACAAAGGCTTTGGACAAAAGGCGAGGAAAGCGGTCATTTTTTGAATTTAATTGATATTAAAAACGACTGTGACGGCGATACTTTTTTAATTCAGGCAAGACCGTCTGGGCCAACTTGTCACACAGGCGCTGACACCTGCTGGCAGGAAGAAAACAAAGAAAGTTATGGTTTTCTGTCTACTTTAGGAAATACGATTAAAACCCGCAGAGACAATGCAGATTCTGAGCAAAGTTATGTAGCATCTTTATTTGCAAAAGGAATTAATAAAATTGCGCAAAAAGTAGGTGAAGAAGCTGTAGAAGTAGTTATTGAAGCAAAAGATGATAATGACGATTTGTTCCTTAGCGAAAGCGCTGATTTGCTTTTTCACTATTTGATTTTATTAGAAGCAAAAGGTTTTAAACTGAATGATGTTGTTGATGTTTTGAAGAAACGTCAGAAGTAAGGTTTTTTGTTTCAAGTTTCAAGTTTCAAGTTTCAAGTTTCAAGTTTGAAATGAGGTTATCCTTCGACTTCGCTCAGGATGATAGTCATTTTTGTCTGGCTGAGCGAAGTCGAAGCCCACACAAAGAACTTGAAACTTGAAACCCGAAACCTCAAACTATTCTAAAAACTCAAAAACAGCAAACTCTTCTGGTTGATGAAAACCATATTTTTTGCTTTTATAAGGTTGTAATGCAAGATATTCGGTTGTGTTACCGTAATCAATTCTAAAAGTATTTCCTTTCCATTTTGTTCCAGTTTTTGGTTTGATGAAATTGTCATTTTTTATGCTTTCTAAACTTGCAAACGGGATTTTTATTTCGGTGCAAAAACCTTCTGGAGTTATTTTACTTATTGTTTCCATTCCTAAAATAGTAAATGTTTTAGAGGTTTTCCAGCCGCCACAAACTGGCGAAATACACTCAATCAGCATATCATAATTTGTAGAAAAAGCATTTACTCCAATTTCTGCATAATTCAGTCCATTTCCGTCGGGATCCAGAAAAATTTCTACCAAATCGTCTGTGTTGAAAATTGGTGAATCTTTCTTTTGCTGTGATCCAATAATTTTTGAATCTTCAGAGCGATAAGCGATATATAGGTTTTTGTCATTCCACGAAAGTGAAACAAAGGTGTTTTGTGTGGCTTTTTCTCCAGAATTATGTATTACAAAAGGACCTAAAAATGGTGTTTTCCAATCAGATAAATCGCCATCAATTATAATATTTTCATTTGTTTTATAAATCGGAATGGATTGAGAATAACCTGTAATAGAAACTGCTAAAAATAAGGTATATAGAAGAGAACTGAATTTCATAAAAAGACGAATGTTTTTAAAAAGCTAAAATAGAGAAGAATATTCAATTTTAACACTAAATCTTTTTAATAGAATTTATAAAATTATTAAAAATTTGATTCGAATGTTTACATTTGTTATAGATTCAGTTCGTATAAATACACTATTTATTTCAAATTATTAAATAATGAAAAAATACTTCGGCGGCGTTTTAATTGCCTTTTTAGTTGGCTTTACTGCAAATGCGCAGGGACTTTTAAACAAATCAGAAACAGTCTTTACACATCAGGATTCTTTGCGTGGCAGCATTACAAAAGAAAGAGTTTGGTGGGATTTAAAATATTATCACCTTGATGTAAAAGTAAATCCAAAAGAAAAAACGATAACGGGATCAAATACGGTTCGTTATTCTGTTCTGACAGAAAGTAATAAAATGCAGATTGATCTGCAGGAACCTATGAATATTACTAAAGTCACTCAAAATGGTAAAGATTTGAAGTTTGAAAGAGACGGAAATGCTTTCTTTATTACTTTAAATGAAAAACAAAAAGTTGGTGATAATAAAGAAATTATAATTTCATTTGGAGGTAAACCTAAAGAAGCCGTGAGAGCACCCTGGGATGGCGGATTCTCCTGGAGTAAAGATAAAAACGGAAAAGATTTTATTGCTACTTCTTGTCAGGGTTTAGGGGCGAGCGTTTGGTGGCCTTGCAAAGATCACATGTACGATGAAGTTGAAAACATGCTGATCACTGTAAATGTTCCCGGGGATTTGACCGAAGTTTCTAACGGAAGATTAAAAAGCGTTAAAAAAGAGAAAGACGGAACCAAAACGTTTAATTGGTATGTTGCAAACCCAATTAACAATTATGGTGTAAACATTAATATCGGAGATTATGCGAATTTCTCTGAAGTATTTAAAGGTGAAAAAGGAGATTTAGATTGTAATTATTACGTTTTGAAAGATAATTTGGCTTTGGCAAAAGAACATTTTAAAGATGCTCCAAAAATGCTGAAAGCTTTTGAAGAATGGTTTGGACCTTATCCGTTTTACGAAGACAGTTACAAATTAGTAGAAGTGCCTTATCTAGGAATGGAACATCAAAGTTCTGTGACTTACGGAAATCAATATAAAAAAGGATATTTAGGACGTGATTTAAGCGGAACAGGCTGGGGTTTGAAATTTGATTTTATCATTATTCACGAATCTGGGCACGAATGGTTTGCAAACAATATTACGTATAAGGATATTGCAGATATGTGGATTCACGAGAGTTTTACCAATTATTCTGAGAGTTTGTTTTTGGAATATTATTATGGAAAAGAAGCTGGTGCTGAATATGTTATTGGATGTAGAAAAGGGATTCAGAATGATAAACCAATTATCGGCCATTATGATGTAAATAATGAAGGATCAGGAGATATGTATCCAAAAGGAGCAAACATGCTGCACACAATTCGTCAGATTGTAAATGATGATGCAAAATGGAAATCGATTTTACGCGGTTTAAATAAAACGTTTTACCATCAAACGGTTACTTCTAAACAAATTGAAGATTATATTAACGAACAATCTGGAGTTAATTTTAATAGAGTTTACGCACAATATTTGACTACAACTCAGATTCCGGTTTTTGAATATATGTTTAAAAATGGAACTTTAGGATATCACTGGACAAATTGTGTTACTAAATTTGATATGCCGGTTAAAGTTAAAATAAATGGTGTTGAAACTTGGTTAAAACCTACTACGGAATGGCAGTCTGAAAAAACAACTAATGAAAACAGAACTTTAGAAGTTGACAAAAACTTCTATGTTACGACTTCTAATATTATAGAGTAGGAGTTTATAAAATTCCAATATTTTAAAAAATTCCAAATTCCAATTTTGTTGGGATTTGGAATTTTTTTATTCTCAGAGTTTGTCATTTCGGTCGAAATGACCAAAAAAACACAAACCCGACAGGTTTTTAAAACTTGTCGGGTTTTTTATAGATTGGAATTTGAAATTTTAAAAAATTGAAATTTAAAACTTATCGACTATTCAATTTTGCTTTTTCTCTTATAATATCAGCAATTTTGCGGTTTTCGATTTTACTTTCAAGCCACGAAATAATATCTAAATAAAGGAAAGCTCTTTTCTCGTAAGTGTTCTTTTCTAATTCAATAAAACGAAGGCGCATTTTAATGAATTCTTTTTTGATATCAGCAGGATAAAAGTTATTCAGGTTTTTCAGGAATTTAATAATTTCCTTTTGGACTTCGTGTAAGTCATTCATTTTCAATAAAAACTTATACGTGTTTTTAAGGTGATTTTCTAAGTAATAATCTTTTCCTAATTCATAATGTGCAATCAACGATAAAAGTCTTGCAAAACACATTAAATCTTCGCGCATCGTTAAGTTCTTGTTGTTGATGATTTTATCTAAATAAAAAATACATTCATTGTATTTTTCGGTTCCGAAATAAATAGAAGCAATTTTATAAAAGAACAACATTTCGTGGTGTTCATCAAGATGCTCGCTGTGAACTTTCAATTTATTTAAAATTTCCGGAATAAGATATTCGCTTTCAGCAAAAGTACCTTCCAGAATGTGTAAATTCAGTTTGTTATTATAAACGTATAGAAATGATAGCGATGCAATGTTATCATTGACGGGAAATTTTGGATCTGCAATCGTTTCTTCTAAAAGAGTCAGGTATTTTTTGAAATTAGATTTATACTTTAACATATAAAGCGATTCTAAAAAGTAATGATTTCCTTTAAGAAAGAATACCGGATTTAGATAAATCATGCTTGGATTATCATAAAAAAGCGTTACCCATTTGTACGCAAATTTATAACTGGCCAAAAAGTCCTGAACCAGAAAACTACGCCAAAGACTGGCATTGTAAAACCAATATTTTTCGCGGAAACCAAATTTGCTTTCGTCTAATTTGGCAACATGACGGTTAAAATAATCGTCTATATATTTATATTCTTCATCACTTTTTACGTAACCGGTTTTCAGCATGATTCCGTACAACTGCAGCGATAAATTAGATAATTTGCTCGAAATGGTATTTCTGTAATTTAATTCTTTGGCCTGAACAACCAATTCGTCTGCGCGGCCCTGAATACTTCGTGTAATATATTGCGATTCTATAAGTTTTTCGAACTCAACAATCTCATACGCCATATATTTTTCATCATTTTCCAGCGCTTGTTGTTTGGTCTTGTCTAAAATCTTTAAACTCTGTTTGTACAATCCTTTATTATAAAGAATAACAGCAAAATCCATTTGTTCGCGCAATTGATAACGAATATTCTGGCTCGGAATATTCAACCTAATGCTGACTAATATTTGCTTGTATAAATATGATTTTAAATTAGATAGCTGAACTTTTTGTATTACGCCGCTTTTAAGAATAAGCTTTTCATCATAGTTTTCGGATTTATCGAGAATATTAAACAATTCGATAAATTTTGTGTTAGAACTCGTTTCTAAGCGGCTTGCAAAAATTTTAAACTGCCTTTTTTCAGATTTTGTAAGCGATTTGATCAGAACAAATAAGAAATCTTTTTGATGGTTAGCCATTGTAAAATATAATAATGTAACTTATTGGTTTTTAGTAATTTAATAGCGTTAAAATTGTTTTATGAACAGTATAATTTCATTAAAATGAATTTCATACTGTAGAACTACAATATATATTTGTTATCAAGATGTGAAATTACATTAAATAAATGAATATGAATAGAGAGAAAGTTCAAATTTTTGACACCACTTTGCGCGATGGTGAACAAGTTCCAGGATGTAAGTTAGATACTAAGCAAAAATTAGTTATCGCAGAACGACTAGACAAAATGGGAGTTGACATTATCGAAGCAGGTTTTCCTGTGTCTAGTCCGGGCGATTTTTTATCAGTCTCTGAGATTTGTAAAATTGTAGAAAATGCAACCGTCTGCGGATTGACAAGAGCCGTAAAAAACGACATTGATGTTGCGGCAGCTGCGTTAAAGCATGCTAAAAAACCTAGAATCCATACCGGAATCGGAACCTCAGAATCTCATATCCTCCATAAATTACAAACTACACCAGAAGATATTATTGCAAGAGCAAAATTTGCAGTAGCTCACGCAAAATCGTATGTAGAAGATGTTGAGTTTTACGCAGAAGATGCTGGTAGAACAGATAATGCTTTCTTGGCTAGAGTTTGCGAAGAGGTTATTAAATCTGGTGCAACGGTACTTAATATTCCAGATACTACAGGCTACTGTTTGCCAGAAGAATATGGTGCAAAAATTAAATACTTAAAAGAAAACGTAAAAGGAATCGAAAACGTAATCCTTTCATGTCACTGTCATAATGATTTAGGAATGGCAACTGCAAACTCAATTTCGGGTGCTATAAACGGAGCGAGACAAATAGAATGTACTATTAATGGTATTGGCGAAAGAGCTGGAAATACAGCGCTTGAAGAAGTGGTAATGATCTTTAAACAACATCCTTACTTAAATCTTGATACTAATATCAATACAAGAGAATTAAACGAAATGAGCCGTTTGGTTTCTGAAAGTATGGGAATGATCGTGCAGCCAAACAAAGCAATTGTTGGTGCAAATGCATTTGCTCATAGTTCTGGAATTCACCAGGATGGCGTTATCAAAAACAGAGCAACTTACGAAATCATGGATCCGCTTGATGTGGGTGTAAATGAATCGTCAATCATATTAACAGCAAGAAGCGGAAGAGCAGCATTGGCTTACCGTGCTAAAAAAGTGGGTTACGAACTTACAAAAGTACAATTAGACATTGTATATATTGAGTTTTTGAAATTTGCAGATATCAAAAAAGAAGTGGTTGATGCAGATATTCACCAAATTATTGAAGCTTCTAAAATTGAAGGTGATTTAATTAGAAGTTAATTAAACAAAAATTAGGAACAATAAGGATTTAAATACATAAAGAACGAGACGTTATGAATTTGAAAATTGCAGTATTACCGGGAGATGGAATTGGACCTGAGGTTATTTTACAAGCTAAAAAAGCATTGTACGCTATTGCGGAGGTTTATAATCATGAATTTGTTTTTGAAGACGCACTCATGGGAGCTGTTGCGATTGATAAAACAGGAAGTCCATTGCCGGAACAAACTTTAAATCTTTGTCTGAATACAGACGCGGTTTTGCTTGGCGCGATAGGAGATCCTAAATATGATAATAATCCTAATGCAAAAGTTCGTCCAGAGCAAGGTTTATTAAAATTGCGAAAAGAATTAGGATTGTTTGCCAATATTCGTCCAATCAAACCTTACAAAGCTTTAATTGATTCTTCTCCATTAAAAAGAGAAATTATTGAAGGAGCAGATTTTACAATTTTCAGAGAATTAACGGGCGGAGCTTATTTTGGAACTAAAACATTAAACGAAGAAGGAACACATGCTTCAGATTTATGTGAATATTCAGAAGAAGAAATTACAAGAATTGCACATCTGGCTTTTAAATCGGCACAAAATCGTCGTAAAAAGTTAACTCTTGTAGACAAAGCAAATGTTTTGGAAACGTCTAGATTATGGAGAAAAGTAGTTCAGAAAGTGAGTGAAAATTATCAGGATGTAGCGTTAGACTTTTTATTTGTGGATAATGCAGCAATGCAATTGATTTTAAATCCAAAACAATTTGATGTGATTTTGACTGAGAATTTGTTCGGAGATATTTTATCGGATGAAGCCAGCGTAATTACAGGATCTATTGGTTTGTTGCCATCAGCATCTTTAGGAGAGAAAAATGCATTGTTTGAACCAATTCACGGATCTTATCCGCAGGCAAAAGGAAAAAATATTGCCAATCCGATTGCTTCGATTTTAGCTGCAGGAATGTTGTTAGAGCATTTTGGATTAACTAAAGAAGCGAATGTAGTTTTTCTGGCTGTTAAAAAAGCAATTGAACACAAGGTAGTTACGGTTGACTTAAAACCAGATTCAAAATTTGGTACAAATGAAGTAGGGGAGTTTGTTTCTAACTTCATTTTTAGTAAAGACGATTTACTTTATTTTAATAATGATAACGTTACTATCGGACAATCGACAATAGTTTAAAGTTTTTATTAAAATAATGAAATAAATAACAAGAAGTACTGTAAATGTTGAGATTTTATTTTTTTAGTTCTATAAGTTTGCTTACTTTTGTAACACTAAAAAATAGAAAAGATGCAAATCTCAATTATTATTACTTCTGTCGTTGTTGTCAATGTGTTTAGCACATCTGCATCGGGAATGGTATAAATATAATTGAAAAACTATATTACAAACCTTCCAAATACTGGAAGGTTTTTTTTTGAATAAAAATTAAATTAAATAATACATAATGGAATTAAATAAGTACAGCAAAACCATCACTCAAGATCAAACACAACCTGCGGCGCAAGCTATGTTGTACGGGATTGGTTTAACTGAAGAAGATTTAAAAAAAGCACAAGTAGGTATTGTGAGCATGGGTTACGATGGTAACACTTGCAACATGCACTTAAATGATTTAGCAAAAGATGTTAAAAAAGGTGTTTGGGATGTAGATCTGGTCGGACTTATTTTTAATACCATTGGTGTTAGTGACGGAATTTCAAACGGTACAGAAGGAATGCGTTATTCTTTGGTTTCCAGAGATGTAATTGCAGATTCTATAGAAACAGTTGCTGGAGCACAATTTTACGATGGTATTATTGCAATTCCCGGCTGTGATAAAAATATGCCTGGAGCCTTAATCGCAATGGGAAGATTAAACCGCCCATCGATGATGGTTTACGGTGGATCTATTCACTCTGGAAAATGGAAAGGTGAATCTTTGAATATTGTTTCTGCTTTTGAAGCTTTAGGAAAAAGAGTAAAAGGCGAAATTACTCCGGAAGATTTTAAAGGAGTTATTCAAAATGCTTGTCCGGGAGCTGGTGCGTGCGGTGGTATGTACACAGCAAATACAATGTCTTCTGCAATTGAAGCATTAGGAATGAGTTTGCCATACAGTTCTTCTAACCCGGCTTTGAGTCAGGAAAAAAGAGACGAATGTTTGGCTGCAGGAGCTGCAATCAAAATTTTATTAGAAAAAGATATTAAGCCGAGAGATATCATGACACGCAAGGCTTTTGAAAACGCTATTACAATTGTAGCGGTTTTAGGAGGTTCTACAAATGCAGTTATGCACTTAATCGCAATGGCGCATTCAGTTGGTATTGAAATCACTTTAGATGATTTTCAGGCAATTAACGACAAAACTCCAGTTCTTGCCGACATGAAACCTAGTGGAAAATACATGATGGAAGATATTCATGAAGTGGGAGGAATTCCTTCTGTAATGAAATATTTATTGAAAGTAGGATTGATCCACGGAGATTGTTTGACAGTAACAGGAAAAACAGTAGCAGAAAATTTAGCTTCTACTCCAGATTTACAAGATGGACAAGAAGTAATCCACGAAATACAAAAAGCATTAAAACCAACAGGAAATATTCAGGTTTTATACGGAAACCTTGCTTCTGAAGGAGCTGTTGCAAAAATCAGCGGAAAAGAAGGAGAATATTTTGAAGGTCCTGCTGTAGTTTTTGAAGGAGAATTTGAAGTAATTCCAGGTCTTCAAGCCGGAAAAATTAAACCAGGTAATGTAGTCGTCATCAGGTATTGCGGACCAAAAGGTGGTCCAGGGATGCCTGAAATGCTGAAACCTACATCTGCTATTATTGGAGCTGGATTAGGAAGCAGTTGTGCCCTAATCACAGACGGTAGATTCTCTGGAGGTTCGCATGGCTTTGTGGTAGGACACGTAACACCAGAGGCTTATGATGGTGGTGGAATTGCACTGGTTAAAGATGGCGATATAATTGCTATTGATGCAGTAAAAAACACTATTGATCTGAAGATATCTGACGAAGAATTTGCTGCAAGAAAAGCAAGTTGGGTTCAGCCTCCTTTAAAAGTAGACAGAGGAGTTTTGCTTAAATACGCAAGATCGGTATCAAGCGCTTCTACAGGATGCGTTACCGATAAATAAATTTTAAATATCAAAAATCAATATCAATGGCAATAACAATATCAAAAAAATAATAACAAAATACAATTGCAATATCAATACAGGGAAATTTGAAATTGATTTTTGCAATTGACATTGATATTGATTTTTGAAATTGACATTGATAAAAAAAATATACTATGAGAATATCAGGGGCAGAAGCCGTTATAAGATGTTTGTTAGCAGAAGGAGTAGATTTAATTTATGGTTACCCAGGTGGAGCGATAATGCCGGTTTACGACGAATTATATAAATTTCAAGATCAGTTACACCACGTTTTGGTACGTCACGAACAAGGTGCGACACATGCGGCTCAAGGGTACGCAAGAGCTACAGGAAAAGTTGGAGTTGCGATTGCAACTTCTGGACCGGGAGCTACAAATTTAGTTACGGGAATTGCAGATGCACAGATCGATTCTACGCCGTTAGTTTGTATTACAGGACAAGTAGGAAGACACCTTTTAGGTTCTGATGCATTTCAGGAAACAGATATTATCGGAATTTCGACTCCGGTAACAAAATGGAATTTTCAAATTACTGAAGCTTCTCAGATTCCTGAAATTATTGCAAAAGCATTTTATATTGCACGTTCTGGACGTCCAGGGCCTGTATTGATTGATATTACTAAAAACGCTCAGTTTGATGAGTTTGATTTTAGTTATGAAAAATGTACGGCAATTAGAAGTTATGTTCCGGTTCCGAAATTAAAATTAGACAAAGTTGCCGAAGCTGCAGCGATAATCAATAGTGCAAAAAAACCTTTTATTGTTTTTGGTCAGGGAATTATTCTTGGTCAAGCCGAAGAACAATTGAAAGCGTTTATCGAAAAATCTGGAATTCCTGCGGGATGGACAATTTTAGGACTTTCTGCTTTGCCAACTTCTCATCCGTTAAACGTAGGAATGCTTGGAATGCACGGAAATTACGGACCAAATTTATTGACTAATGAATGTGATGTTCTTATTGCATTAGGAATGCGTTTTGACGACCGTGTAACTGGAGATTTAAAAACATACGCAAAACAGGCAAAAGTGATTCATTTTGAAATTGATCCTGCTGAAGTTGATAAAAACGTAAAAACAGAAGTTGCTGTTTTAGGTGATGTAAAAGAAGCATTAACTGCTTTGTTGCCTTTAATCGACGGAAAAGCGCATGAAGCTTGGCACAATGAATTTAAAGAAAAATATAAAATTGAATTTGATTCGGTTATTGGCGAAGAATTAAATCCAACAAATAATAAAGGAATTTCGATGGGAGAAACCATAGAAATGATCAACAAGCACTCAAAAGGTGATGCGATTATGGTTTCAGATGTTGGACAACATCAAATGTTTGCTTGTCGTTATGCTAAATTTAATTCAACCAAAAGTAATATTACTTCTGGAGGATTAGGAACTATGGGATTTGCTCTTCCGGCTGCAATTGGAGCCAAAATGGGAAGACCGGACCGCGAAGTAGTTGCGATTATTGGAGATGGAGGTTTCCAGATGACAATTCAGGAATTAGGAACCATTTTTCAGACTCAAGTTCCGGTAAAAATTGTGGTATTAAACAATGAATTTTTAGGAATGGTACGTCAGTGGCAAGAATTGTTTTTTGACAACAGATATGCTTCAACAAAAATGATCAATCCAAATTTTGTTGCAATTGCAGAAGGATATCATATTAAATCTAAGAGAGTTACAGAACGCGAAGATTTAGACGCTGCTGTTGCCGAAATGATGGCATCAAAAGATTCTTATTTCTTAGAAGTTATGGTCGAAAAAGAAAATAACGTATTTCCAATGATTCCAACAGGAGCCTGTGTTTCTGCAATTAGATTAAGCTAAAAAAAAGTTTCAAGTTTTAAGTTTCAGGTTTCACGTTCGCAACAGAACTTGAAACCTGAAACCTGAAACAAAAAAAAACTAAAAAACAATGGAAGATAAAACATTTACCATATCGGTATATTCAGAAAATAATGTTGGCTTATTAAATAGAATATCAGGAATATTCTTAAAGCGTCACATTAATATATTAAGTTTAAACGTTTCAGAATCAGAAATAGAGAATGTTTCTAGATTTATTATTGTAGTAGAAACTACAGAGAAATGGGTTCAGAATATTGTTGGACAGATTGAAAAACAAATCGAAGTTATAAAAGCATTTTATCATACAGACGAAGAAACAATTTTCTTAGAAAATGCTTTGTTTAAAATTGCTTCTAGTTTGTTATTCGATGAAAAACAAATTCAGAATATCATCAAAGAAAGCCAGTCTACAATTGTAACGGTTTCCCGTGATTTCTTTGTAATCTCAAAATCAGGAAGACGTTCTGAAATTGAAGAATTGTACGCAAAGTTTAAACCTTACGGAATTATGCAGTTTGTACGTTCTGGCAGAATATCAGTTTCTAAAGAAAAAATGGAAATTTCTTCCTTATTAGAAACATTCGAATAGTATCATTTTACAAAGCAGTTTAGGCTGTAAATAGTTATATATTAATCAATTATTAAGTTTACACATTCATTAAATATTTTTAAAAAAAATGGCAAATTATTTCAACACACTACCACTTAGATTACAATTAGAGCAATTAGGAGTTTGCGAATTTATGGACCAATCTCAATTTGCAGACGGAATTTCAGCATTAGCAGGAAAAAAAGTTGTTATTGTAGGTTGTGGTGCACAAGGTTTGAATCAAGGTTTAAACATGAGAGATTCTGGATTAGATATTTCATATGCATTACGTGCAGATGCAATCGCTGAGAAAAGAGCTTCTTATAAAAATGCTACTGAAAATGGTTTTACTGTTGGTACATATGAAGAATTAATTCCAACTGCAGATTTAGTTTGTAATCTTACACCAGACAAACAGCACACAGCTGTTGTAACTGCAATTATGCCATTAATGAAAAAAGATTCGACTCTAGCATATTCTCACGGATTCAACATTGTTGAAGAAGGAATGCAGATTCGTAAAGATATCACTGTAATTATGTGTGCTCCAAAATGTCCTGGATCTGAAGTACGTGAAGAGTACAAAAGAGGATTTGGTGTACCAACACTTATCGCTGTTCACCCAGAAAACGATCCAAACGGTTTTGGTTTAGATCAGGCAAAAGCTTACGCAGTAGGAACTGGAGGACACAGAGCGGGAGTTTTAAAATCATCTTTTGTTGCCGAAGTAAAATCAGATTTAATGGGAGAGCAAACTATCCTTTGTGGTTTGTTGCAAACAGGATCTATTTTATGTTTTGATAAAATGGTAGAAAAAGGAATTGATGCTGCATACGCTTCAAAATTAATTCAGTACGGATGGGAAACTATCACAGAAGCTTTGAAACACGGTGGTATTACAAATATGATGGATCGTCTTTCTAATCCTGCAAAAATCGAAGCTTACGAAATTGCTGAAGAATTAAAAGACATTATGCGTCCGTTATTCCAAAAACACCAAGACGATATCATTTCTGGAGAATTCTCTAGAACTATGATGATTGACTGGGCTAACAATGATGTAAACTTATTAAAATGGAGAGCTGCAACAGGAGAAACTAACTTCGAGAAAACAGCACCACAAGAAGCTGCAATTCCAGAACAAGAATATTTTGACAATGGAGTTTTAATGATCGCTATGGTAAAAGCTGGTGTAGAATTGGCTTTTGAAACGATGACAGAAGCTGGAATCATCGAAGAATCGGCTTACTACGAATCATTACACGAATTGCCATTGATCGCAAATACAATTGCAAGAAAAAAATTATTTGAAATGAACCGCGTTATCTCGGATACAGCAGAATATGGTTGTTATTTATTTGACCATGCTTGTAAACCGTTATTGACTGAGTTTATGAAAAAAGTAGAAACTAATATAATAGGAAAACCATTTTCAACATCAAATGCAGTTGATAATGCAGTTCTAATTGCAGTAAACAAAGAAATCCGTCAGCACCCTATCGAAGAAGTAGGAGCTTGGTTGAGAGAATCTATGACTGCAATGAAAAAAATTGGATAATATAATTGGGAGTACCACACATGCGAGTATGATTGTGGGATCTGCACTGTATCACTGTTTTATATAATATTTTGAATTAGTAAGCACTTATTAAGAAAATGGATATAGATGCAAATTGCATTCACTTAACTTCGGAAATTGTAAGTTAAGTGAAGCGATTCCCTTGAATGGGGTATAGTAAAATATACTTGCTAAGATTCTGTTTTAATTAATACAGATGCTGCTATTTTCGGAATAAAAGAAATAAGCAATGCAGAATTACAAAATTAATTGTTATTGAAATTTGTTAAATAAAAAAGGCATAATATTCACGTATTATGCCTTTTTTGCAATTTACAATTTTCGGTAAAAAACTATTTTTTTACAATTAATTCATAAAAAAGATATATTTTTTTTGATATATGTTTTTTTTAGTTAAAATTTATAGATTAAATAATTTTAAGAATACGGCTATATTTAATACATTTATAAAAAAAATTTCCACGAACTATGAGCTATTATAAAATTGAAAATTTAGAACAATATTTTAAACATTACAATAAGTCAATAAGAGAACCAAGAAAATTTTGGGGAAAAATAGCGGAAGAGAATTTTACGTGGTATCAGCAATGGGACAAAGTTGTTGATTTTAATATGGCCGACGCCGAAGTAAAATGGTTTACAGAAGCAAAAGTAAATATTACCAAAAACTGTATCGACAGACACTTAAGCAAAAGAGGAGAAAAAACGGCTATCATTTTTGAACCGAATGATCCTTCTGAAGAAGCTTTACATATAACTTATAACGAATTATACGAACGTGTTTCTAAAATGTCAAATGTTTTGCGTGAGCAAGGCGTACGCAAAGGAGACAGAGTTTGTATCTACCTTCCGATGATTCCGGAATTGGCTGTTACAGTATTGGCTTGTGCCAGAATTGGAGCTATTCACTCTGTTATTTTTGCTGGATTTTCTGCTTCTGCAGTTTCTGCGAGAATCAACGACTGTGAGTGTAAAATGGTAATTACTTCTGATGGAGGTTACAGAGGAAACAAAACAATTGATTTAAAAGGAATTGTAGACGAAGCATTAGATACTTGCCCGTCTGTTTCTAAAGTTTTGGTTGTAAAAAGAACCAATACCGCTATCAAAATGAAAGAAGGCCGTGATGTTTATTTACAACCTTTATTAGACGAAGCATTAGATAACAGCGTAGCCGAAATTATGGATGCAGAAGATCCGTTATTTATTTTATATACTTCAGGATCAACAGGAAAACCAAAAGGAATGGTTCATACCACTGCTGGTTACATGGTTTATACAGCTTATACATTCAAAAATGTTTTCAGTCACGAAGAAAATGATATTTTCTGGTGTACAGCAGATATCGGTTGGATTACAGGTCACTCTTATATATTATACGGACCTTTATTAAATGGAGGAACAACAGTAATTTTTGAAGGAGTTCCTTCTTATCCAGACTTTAGCCGTTTCTGGGACATTATTGAAAAACATAAAATTACACAATTCTATACAGCACCAACTGCAATTCGTTCGCTTGCAAAAGAAAGTTTAGATTATATTCAAAAATATCCTCTAAAATCTTTAAAAGTTATTGGGTCTGTTGGAGAACCAATCAACGAAGAAGCTTGGCACTGGTTTAATGACCACGTTGGAGATAAAAGATGTCCAGTTGTAGATACTTGGTGGCAGACAGAAACTGGAGGAATCATGATTTCGCCAATTGCATTTGTAACGCCTACAAAACCAACTTACGCAACACTTCCATTACCAGGAATTCAGCCTGTTTTAATGGATGAAAAACGTAACGAAATTGAAGGAAATCAAGTTGTTGGAAGTTTGTGTATTAAATTCCCGTGGCCTGGAATCGCGAGAACTATCTGGGGAGATCATGATCGTTACAAAGACACTTATTTCTCTGCTTTCCCTGGAAAATATTTTACAGGAGACGGTGCATTAAGAGATGAAGTTGGATATTACAGAATTACAGGTAGAGTAGATGATGTTGTAATTGTTTCTGGACATAATTTAGGAACTGCTCCTATAGAAGATGCTATCAACGAGCACCCAGCTGTTGCAGAATCTGCTATTGTTGGATTCCCGCATGACATCAAAGGAAATGCTTTATACGGTTACGTAATTCTAAAAGAAACTGGAGAAGATAGAAATAAAGAAAATTTATCTAAAGAAATCAATCAATATATTTCGGATCATATTGGACCAATCGCAAAACTAGATAAAATTCAGTTTGTGTCTGGGTTGCCAAAAACACGTTCTGGAAAAATCATGCGTAGAATTTTACGTAAAATAGCCGAAGGAGATTTTTCTAATTTTGGAGATACAACAACATTATTAAATCCGGAAGTTGTAGAAGAAATTATGAAAGAAAGAATTTCTTAAAGAAGTTTTTTGTTTTAGGTTTGAAGTTTCAGGTTTGAAGTTTCAGGTTTGAAGTTTCAGGTTTGAAGTTTCAGGTTGTCACGCTGAGCGAAGTCGAAGCGCAGCATTTGGATTTCAAAAACTAAATTTTTAAAATTTATAATAATAAAAAAATGCCTCTTAAAATATTAAGAGGCATTTTTGTTTTTTTTTTGTCCTGCTGAGCAAAGTCAAAGCAAAGTATATTGGAATTTGGAATTTTAAAAATTTGGAATTTATTTTTACTTAATCCCCAATCGAGATTTTAATTTCAAAAATACAAGAGCAATTTTATAAGCATCTTCAGAAGAAGAATTTCTATCACTTTTTGGAATTTTATAAATTTCGCATAAATCGTCAAGCGAAAATTGTTTGTCGTTAATATCAGTTAGTTTTCTGTACATCACATCAACATCTAGAGCTTCATTTTTTATTCTGCCGCAATCCAGACGTTCCAGCGCCGCGTTCAGCATTTCAATGTCAAAATTGATATGATGTCCCACAAGAACAGCATTGCCAATAAAATTGATAAGAGCTTCTAAAGCTTCTGGCTCCGGCATCTTTATCATTTTACTTTCAATAATAAATTCATTTGAAAGACCATTATCCTGCAAAAATTTATATTGAAGCAAAACCGTTTCAAAACTTTCTTTAATAACAATACCATCGTCAACCACAGAAAAAGCACCCACAGATAAAATAACATCTTTATCCGGGTTTAGCCCAGAAGTTTCTGTAGATAAAACTACAAACCTGTTGGGTTTAGTTTCGAATTTAATTAAGTAATCCTTCCAGAAGTCAGGATAATCTTTATTAATGTTTTTAAGCCAGTCTAGCATATTTTACGAGAATTGTGTCAGTTGAAATTTACTCTTAATTAGTTCCTCAAGGTCTTTCATTGGGGTTAGGGCATTTTTTAACTTCTCCTTATCTGTTTTAGACATCTCTCTCAAATTGATGTATTGTCCAGAATCATCGTTTTTTAAACCTTCAACGGTTCTGAATTTTGAAAGCGTCTGAAAAGCCTCGGCACAGCTTAAATATATTTCGGCGTTTTTAGAATCTGTTATCGCTAATTGTTTGAATCTTAAATAAGTATTTTTAATTCCTTTAATATTGGCATTCAAAATTAATAAACGTGCAGAGTCTATTAAAGGCATTAAAGCACGGGTTTTAATATCAAATTTTCCTTTTTGCGGACCTTCTTCTTCAACTATAAATTTTTTGAAAAAGCTTAAAGGTGAATTTCTTTTTAAAGCATCATTTCCTAAAAAGTCAAAGAATAAAGTATTGTTTACAGCATTTTTGAAAATAACATTTTCGATCACTTCTTCAATTTTTGCTTCACCAAAAACAATTTCATAATCAAAGAAAATACTACTCAAATCGTTGCTGTTTTCACCTGGAGTATTCATCCAGCTGTTGTATTGTTTTGTCCAGTCAGTCAATGATTTACACCATAACATATTACTTCCCATATGTCCGTTTGGGCAATATTCATAACCTACTTTTTCTAAGACAGCAGTAGCTCTTTTAGCTAATCTCAAAAAGTAATCTTTTACTTCTCTGTATTTTTCTGGCGTAACATCTTCAAAAATCAAAATACTATCCTGATCAGTTAGTAAAAGTTGTTCTTTACGACCTTGACTTCCAATGCTTAACCATGCAAAACGTGCAGGAGGGGAGCCTAAATCTAAAATAGAAAGCTCTACCGCACGTTTGATTATTGCCAAGTTGATTTCGCTGGCAATATTACTAATATGCGAGATTGGAATGTTTTTCTGAATTGAGTTTTGAATCAAATCAGACAAACGATCACGTATTTGTTTTAAGTCTTTTGGTAACTGCGAGCGCTTAATCTCTTTGATTAATACACCAGGGTTACTGGCTTGTGCTACAATAAGATCGTGCTCAGAAATAATTCCTTTTACAGCAGATTTACTTGTACCGTCTTTAGTAACGCAAAGGTGCGAAACGTTATGTTTTAGCATCAACAACTGTGCTTCGGCTAAAGACACATTTTCAATTACAGTAACAACCGGCGAAGACATAATCTTATCTATCGTTTCTGTGATAGGATAACGGCCTGTAGCAATTTTTGAAGCTAAATCTCCATCAGTAACAATACCAATCGGATTATTTTTTTCGCATACCACAATATTATCAACCATGGCTTCCGTCATAAGAATTGCAACATCTTTGACAATATGATGACTTTCCGTTTTTAAGGGTGAAGTATTATAAGTAAGCGATTGTATGTATTGCATTTCTGACTGCTGATCGATATAGCCATTTTCAGAAATTAATTTTCCGTTAGAGCTAACGCTGTCTTTCGTATGTCTTGAATTTACAGCAAAACTTTCTAATAAAAAGTTTAAAACGTCTGAATTATTGGCAACAAATGGTCTAAAAACCGCGATCGGAATAGCATAAATAATACTTTCCTCACGGGCTTTTGCCGTCATCATATAGTTATTTTTGGCAAAAAACGGGCGTAAACCAAAAATATCACCTTCGTGGCATTTGTTGATTATCGTTTCTTCGGCATCTGCAATCGTCGTTAAATTTATGATACCAGAAGCTACAACATAAAAGCTGTCGTGAAGCAGATCGTTATTTTGAAACAATACTGCGTGTTTTTCTAAATTTAGGACACGAATATTCGTAGCGATATCTGACAATTCTTGAAAAGTCAAATTATTAAATGGCGGATATTCTTTTAAAAAGTCAGCAATATGCTCTGCAATTGTATTCATCGGTTGATATTTATCTTTAAAGTATCGAATGTAAAAATAATAAAATAAACTCTTACAATGAAGCAACTTTGTGATAATCTAGTCATTTTAAGGAAAAGCTAATAATCTGTGATTTACAGGCTTTAAAATCTTTTTTTAAGTTTATAATCTAAGTTATCGCAGGTTTTTACTATTTATTTTTCTGCTTATTGTTTTTTAAAAGAAGTAAGTTGTTGATACAGAGTATATATAAATCGTATTAATATCTAAAAGTGATTTATATAAGGAATATACAGGAGTGATTTTCTAAATATTCTATTTTACATAATATAAATTATAGGTCAAATTGTATAGCGCTAAAAATAGCGCCTTTTAGTTTATTTTACTCATAATCACTTCTTTTGGTACAATATCGTCCCCGCCACGTTTATTAAACTGTAATTTTCCATCTTGTTCAAAAAGTACTGCGCTTGCACCAATTCCATTTTTTCCTTTTAAAGTAATCTGTGCACGTTCGCCCATAGTATACACGTAACCGGAAATTTCTAAAACTCCAGAATTCAATTCTGCAAAACTGCTCGTAACTTCTGCAGTTCCGTAAATCTTAGAATTTGACTGTGCTATATTTAAAGTTAAAATATAATCTTTTTTGCAGTCTTTGCAATTTTCGCTGCTCCAGGTTCCTGTAAATCGATTGGCTTGAGAGTATCCCTGAAAAGAAATCAAAAACAGTAAAACAATAATCTTTTTCATTAAAAGTAAATTTTATCAAATATAAACTAAAAAAGCATCACGTGTGTGATGCTTCATATTTCCTTTAAATGAAAATTTATTTTATTTTTTTCAAATAAACGGATTTTCCGTCAAGTGAAACTTCAATTTGATTGTTCTTCTCATTAAAAGTTGTTCTTAAAGCGTGTCCTTTAAAAATCGTAACATCTCCATAAACTTTTCCAGTTTCGTCTGACACATATTCAAAAACTAATTTTTTGTTATCTGGTTCAATACCGATTTTATAACTTGAAAATTTTGTTCCTTTAATATCAAATTCCTGTTGAGAATCTATAATTGTAGATCCAGCATAAAAATTGGTAATAGATTTGTTTAACGTGATATCAGGATAATATTGATTCACTTTTTGCAGCAGTTCATATTGTGCTGTAGTGACATCTTCTTTTTTAGATTCTATATTTTGTGCAAAAGAAAACGACGTAAATAAAACAGATAATAGTAAAAGATACTTTTTCATAATTTTTAAATTTAGATTAATAAATAGCAATCTTTTTATTTAAGAATGCATTTGATTATACAACAAGGTATGAAATCTTTACCTTTGCTGAAAATTATAAGCCATATTTTAAGAAAATGACAACAAAAAAATATATTCAACTCATCCTTATTTTAGGATCTTTAACTGCTCTTGGGCCTTTTTCTATTGATATGTATCTGCCTGGTTTTTCAAGCATTGCAAAAGATCTGCACACTACTGTCGCAAAAGTTTCGATGAGTTTATCGAGTTATTTTATCGGAATCTCTGCTGGACAATTACTTTATGGACCATTATTAGACCGTTTCGGACGTAAAAAACCTTTGTTTATCGGTTTAATGGTTTATATTCTGGCTTCTTTAGGCTGTGTGTATGTAACTGATATTGATGGATTTATTTTTTTAAGATTCATTCAAGCTGTAGGAAGTTGTGCTGCAACAGTTGCTTCTGTTGCGATGGTTAGAGATTTGTTTCCCGTAAAAGATATTCCAAAGGTATTTTCTCTTTTAATGCTAGTTTTAGGGCTTTCGCCGATGCTGGCGCCTACAATTGGAGGTTACGTAACCGAAGATTTTGGCTGGCATACCGTGTTTTTAATTCTAATGTGCATGGGAATTGCTATTTTAACGGCTTCACAATTAGGTCTTCCAAATAGTTATAAACCAGATACTTCGATTTCTTTAAAACCAAAACCAATTATTTCTAACTTTTTAAAAGTGCTTAAAGAACCTCAATTCTTTACCTACGCTTTTACCGGATCAATTGCTTTTTCGGGCTTATTTACATACGTTGCGGCCTCTCCTATAATTTTTATGGATATTTATCATGTTGATGCCAAAACATACGGATGGATTTTTGCCTTTATGTCTGTTAGTTTTATCGGTTCCAGTCAGTTAAATTCAGTTTTATTGAAGAAATTCACTAGCGAACAAATGATTTTTGCGGCATTAATTCTGCAATCTTTAATCAGTATTGTTTTTCTCTTACTTTCGCTAAATAATCTATTAGGATTGTATGAAACGATTGCAATGTTGTTTTTATTCTTAGGTTGTTTAGGAATTTCAAATCCAAATACCGCAGGACTTACCATGGCGCCTTTTGCTAAAAACGCAGGAAGTGCCTCGGCTTTAATGGGCGCTATACAGTTAGGTTTAGGAGCTTTGGCATCATTTGCTGTTGGAATTTTTGTTAAAGATTCTATCGCACCAATGGTTTTTATTATGACATCCACTACAATTATTGCTTTTATTGTTTTAAATATCGGCAAACGTTTTATAAAACAACAAGTTGAAGTTTCTGCAGATGACGATGTTATTGTTGGACACTAAGGGATTAAAGGATTAAATTCCAATTTTTTAAATCCCAAATTCCAAATTCCAAGACAATCTAAACTCTACAATCTAAATTCTAAAATAAAAAAAGCCAGAAACGTTATGTTCTGGCTTTTTATTGGAATTTGGAATTTAAAAAATTTGAAATTTATTTAAAAACTATTGTCTTTTATCAGGTCGAATAATCATTCTAAGAGATTGGTCTCTAGCAAAATATGCAACCATCCAGTTCCAGAATGTGTTTAATCGGTTTCTGTAGGTTATTAATGAAATCAAGTGAATGAATAACCAAATAATCCAGGCAAAAAATCCATTAAAATGCCATTTTGGACTTGGTAAATCCACAACAGCTTTATTTTTTCCGATAATTGCCATTGAACCTTTATCATTATACATAAAAGGTTTTAATGGCTTGTTTGTTACCATTTTCATGAAATTCTTAGCCAGGTTAATTCCTTGCTGAATAGCTACTTGTGCAACCTGCGGGTGTCCGTCTGGGAAATTTTTATCACCAGATAAAATTGCAGTATCACCAATGGCATAAACATTTTCAAGACCATTTACCTTATTATATTGATCTGTTGCCATACGTCGGCCGCGTCCGTAACTTTCTTGCGGAATTCCGTCAAAGATTTTAGCAGAAACTCCGGCAGCCCAGATTAAGTTTTTAGTTTTGATGGTTTCTCCGTTTTCAAAATATACCGTATCATCAACATAATCTGTAACTCGGGTGTGCAGCTTTACAACAACACCAAGATTTGTTAAAGCTTTTAAAGTATCTTGTTGAGATTCTTTGCTCATAGGAGCCAGAAGTGCATCTCCTCCATCAACCAAATAAACATTGCTGGCAGAGGTTTCTAATTCCGGATATTCTTTTAATAAAATATTTTTACGCATTTCGGCAAACATTCCAGAAACTTCAACTCCTGTTGGGCCTCCTCCGGCCACAACAATTGTTAATAATTTACGACGTTTGCGCATGTCTTTGGTAATGGCTGCTTTTTCAAGATTTTTTAGCAGCGTATTTCTCATTTCGATGGCATCATTTAAGGTTTTCATCGGAATGGCGTTTTTCATAACGTTTTCCATACCAAAATAACTGGTTTCTGCACCTGTGGCAAATACCAATTTATCATACTCTAATTCTCCATTATTTAGGATTATTTTATTTTCTGCTGGAACTACAGAAACTAATTCGCCCAAACGAAATTCAAGATTCTTTTTGCCTGCAAAAAATTTTCTGAAAGGATAACTAATGCTCGATGGTTCTAAAAAAGCGGTTGCAACCTGATATATAAGTGGAGGGAAAAAATTATAATTATTCTTGTCGACAAGTGTAACTTGTATTTGAGGATGATTTACAAGTTCTTTTGCTAGATTTATACCTGCAAAACCACCTCCAATAATGACTATTTTCATATATGTTGTTTTACGAATAAGATTATTTGATCTTTTAAATTACCTTAAATGTACAACAAAATTTAACAGTTACAAAGTCTGTACAGCTTACTTTTTGAATTTTTTAACAGGTTTTTCAACTACATCGTTTTTGTTCTGCAAAACATAATTCGCCATTAATTTTTCTATTAATTCATCTTTAGTAAGGTGATGAAAAACGGTTTTCACTTTCGTTTTTAATTCCGCAGAAATATCGTGATTTGGTTTCGTTTTAAAGATTTGTTTCGCCCATAAAAGCGTATTATTTTCTTCTAAACTAACAGCAGAAGGTTTTTTAAATTCATGAAATTTAATTCCTAATTCTTTTTCAAAATCTACAATTTCAACAACTTCTTCTTGCTGTAAAACAGTCAGAGAAAGCCCTTTTGCCCCTGCCCTTGCCGTTCTACCGCTTCTGTGTACATAATTTTCGTACGTGTCTGGTAAGTGATAATTAACCACATACGAAATTTCTTTTACATCTATCCCTCTCGCTGCCAAATCTGTAGCGACAAGAATATTAATATGACCTTCGCGAAACTGCTCCATAATTCTGTCACGAATTCCCTGAGACAAACTTCCATGAAGTGCTCCAGAAGAAAAACGATTAATAGCCAGATTTTTAGCCAGTTTATTTACTGCAGCTTTTGTTTTGCAGAAAATAATCCCGCGTTCGCCTTCCTTAGAATTCAAAAAATGCATTAAAACGTCCAGTTTTTCAATTGGATCAACAACAATAAATTCGTGGTCAATTCCTTGGTTACCAACAGTTTCCATGCTGGCGCTAACTTGTATTACATTCTTATTTAAATAATTCTGAATCAGTTGTTTGATTGTTCCCGGTAAAGTTGCAGAAAACAATAAAGTGCGGTGTTTTTTAGGAAGTTCAGCAATAATTTCGTCCAGACTTTCTTTAAGAATAGAAACCATTTCGTCGGCTTCATCTAAAACTAAATATTGAGTTTCTTTTAAATCAATTGCTTTACGCTGAATCAAATCTATTAAACGTCCCAGAGTTGCTACAACAATATGTGTTGGTTGCGTAAGACGCTCAATTTGAGGTTTTATTGGGATTCCGCCACAAGTAGAAGCGATAGAGATATTTGGAATATGTTTTCCAAAATCTTCTAAATTTCTAAAAATCTGCTGTCCTAATTCTCTGGTTGGAACCAAAATAACGGCTTGAACAATAGTAGAATTTGTATCAACCAATTGCAATAAAGGCAATCCAAATGCTGCAGTTTTTCCTGTTCCGGTTTTTGCTAAACCTACTAAATCGTGATTTTCAGCCAATAAAAGCGGAATCGTTTTTTGTTGAATTTCTGTTGGTTCAACAATGTTCAATTCGCTTAAAGCTTTTAAAATGGGCGCTGAAATCCCTAATTCTGAGAATGGTTTAGACATATTGTAAATTTTAATTTTGTTTCAAGTTTTAAGTTTAAGGTTTCAAGTTTCTGAGGAAACTAAAAAGTTTAAAAGGAGAAAATCACATTTAAATTACTTGAAATACGATTTCTCCTTTTAAATAATATTGTTTTAGATTTCAACAACTTGAAACATGAAACCTGAAACAAATTTAAACTTTTATAATCAATCCGGTTCGTTCATGATTTTCTCACGATATTTTTTACCTATTAATAAGGTCATGTTCTTTTTGTAATCTTCAACCAGCCATTCGCGGTAGTTTTTACTGCATTGGCTCAAACATTTAGCGTAGCGTTTGATACGGCATTCGATGTCGTCGTCTAGTTCTTTGCCCAAAGATTTTGCTTCTTGCAATGTCTCTGTATTATCAACACACATAGAAGCGTGTTGCTCTAATGACTTGTCTAATACAACTTTAGAACGCAAATTTTGTTTAATGATCAATTTATGTTCTTCATCAACATCAAAAGTAACATCAGCAGTTTTAGCAAATTTAGCACGCAATTCTGGCGGCATGCTGTATTTAAAAAACATTTCGATTTCGGTATCATCACGAAGATTTTCCAAGTAAAATTCTGGAGATTTAAAGATATGCTGCCAGTTTACCGGCTCGCTCCATAAACCGAAACGCGCGGCATTATTTCCTAAATCGATTACTGTAAACTCGTCTTTACCAGGTAATTTACGAGAACCACGACCAATCATTTGGTAGTATAAAGTCAACGATTTAGTTGCTCTGTTTAAGATAATAGTCTCAACAGTAGGCTCATCAAAACCAGTTGTTAAAATTCCAACCGAAGTTAAAATCGCATCTGGAGTTTTCTTAAACCATTGCAAAATATCTTTACGTTCTTCAGAACTGCTTGTATTATCAAGGTGTCTGATGTCGTAACCTGCTTCTCTAAAAGTTTCATATACATATAATGAAGTATGAATACCATTGTTGAAAATCAAAGTCTTTTTACCTAACGAACGCTCTGTGTAAGCATGAAGTAATTTTTCCTGCATTATCGTGTTGGTATACAAATCATCAGATGATTTTACGGTATAATCTCCGTTAATACCTACTTTTAATGAAGTTAAACCAACATCATAACTATATGTAGTAGCTTTTGCCAAAAATCCTTTGTCGATTAACGAACCAATAGTGTCTCCTACGATTAATTCATCATAACTTTGGTGCATTGGCAGTTTTATATTAGAACTCAAAGGCGTTGCTGTTACTCCAAGAATAAAAGCATTTTTAAATGAGTTTAATAATTTTCTAAATGAATTGTAATGTGCCTCATCAATAATAACCAAACCAATATTATCAAGATGTAATTTTTCATCATTGATACGGTTTTTTAAAGTTTCAACCATCGCCACAAAACAAGAATATTCATTCTGGTCGGGCAATTCTTTTACTTTACTGTTGATTATTTTGTTTGTTACACCAAAACCTTTCAACATTTTTGAAGTTTGTTTACAAAGTTCGATACGGTGTGTTAAAACAACCACTTTTTTATCATTATTCGATAAATAACGGCGAACGATTTCAGAAAAAATTACTGTTTTACCGCCCCCTGTAGGCAGTTGATACAGTAAATGATGTTTTTGAGGAGCATTGTCTAAACGTTCAAAAATGGCGTCAATGTCGCCTTTTTGGTATGCATAAAGTTCTTTCTTCTCTTCTCTTTCTATTTCTAAAGTGTTTTGAGACATTGTTTATTTTTGGATTTTTGCAAAAATACACCTAAAAAACAGTTATTCATCTTATTTTAACGTAAAATAAATGATTTTTTTAAATAAAATTTTTTATAGGAAATGTCTTTATTGCTATATTTTGTCTAAAATAGCTTCAAAATCGTACTTATTTTTCCATTTTTGACGTACTGTTTCTTCCTGAATTGCAATTATTCTTGCTTTAAATTCAGCAAAAATTCCATTTGAAATGGAAAAATTGACTGCCTGCTCAAAAGAATTGAAAATACTTTTATAGAATAATTCTTGTTTTATGAAGTTGTTTGAAGAAAATGTCTGGGCAATTTCAATATTATAAAGCATAATATCTGCAATTACAAAAGAGTCAACACCCAGCATTATAAAATGTTTGATAATTTTCTGGGCAACCGAACGGCGCATTTTTGCTTTCGGACGCCATTTTGCATTGGGCTTTTTTATCGGAAAGTATTCGTGAGAGATTTTAACCTTCGATTCCTGCAGTAATTTGTCTTCTTTTGGATTAAAAACAAAATCATAATACACTTTTACAGGAGCAAATTTTTCGTAGAGTTCTACAATTTGTTCTTCGAGCTGTTCTTTGGTTAATTGTCCTAAATATTTTTTTAAATCTCTTTTGCTCATAAATAAACTTTCAGTTAAATTTCAAATTTTAAATTCCAAATTCAAATCATAATTGAATATGGTTTGCTTCAATTTTGTCATTTCGAGGAACGAGAAATCTCCGTAAGAAGCTCTACAATCAAAATCAAGCTTTGTTAAAGTTTAAAACTTTGACAAAGCTGAAGACACAATGTATCTTCAAAATGACAAAAACGTCTTTGAAACGCTTAATTTAAATTACGCAATCTTTATAAGTCTGACAACTTAAAAACAATTTATTTTTCAATTTTTAAATTCGAAAAATCAATCCATAATGCCTAATTTTGCTCGTATAAACTCAAAAAATACATACATGCTCAAGATTTTCAAAGTTACAGCAATTTTAGAAGGAATTTCGTATTTAGTATTATTTGCTAACATGCTGATTATTAAAACCAACAATCCAGAACTTTATCATACTTTATTACGTCCGTTAGGAATGGCGCACGGAGTTTTGTTTATTGGATACATTATATTGGCATTTTTGCTTAGAAAACCGCAAAACTGGGATTTAAAAACTTTCGGAATCATTTTGATTGCTTCCCTTGTTCCGTTTGGAACGTTTTATATTGAGAAAAAATATTTAGAGACTAATGCATAAGCTTTTGTATAAAATATTTAACTTTTTATATCCGATTTTTAGGGATTGGGGAATGAGCCGCAACTTTGCGTCTTACACCAGTCTTGTTTTTAATATTGCCATTATGGTGGCACTGGCGTATGTTATCTATTACATTGCCAAATTTCTTTTAGTTACCGTTACAGCTGTTTTTGCACAGCGTACCAAAACTAAATTTGACGATTATTTAATTCAGAATAAAACCACTCGTTATACTGCTTATTTAATTCCGTTTTTCTTTATTTATAAAGCAGTTCCCATAATTTTAGATAAATACGAATACTGGGAATTGATTTTCGGAAAAATTGTTGGTGTTTATATCGTTTTGTTAGGTTTATGGATCGTTCGTACTATTTTTAATTCTTTACGCGATTATCTAAAACAAAAGCCGGAATACAGCGATAAACCTATCGATAGTTTTGTTCAGGTAATTATGATTATTCTTTGGATTTTTGGCGTTGCCATTATCATTTCAAAATTATTTGGAATTAAACAAGGCGAACTATTAACCATTTTAGGAACACTTTCTGCTATTATTATCTTGATTTTCAGGGATACTATTTTAGGATTTGTTTCCAGTGTTCAGGTTGCGATAAACGATATGGTTCGTATTGGAGACTGGATTACGATGGACAAATTTGGTGCCGATGGCGATGTTATCGAAATTAACTTAACGACTGTAAAAGTTCGAAATTTTGATAATACCATTACCACAATTCCAACTTATGCTTTGAGTTCAGATTCGTTTCAGAACTGGCGTGGCATGCAAAAATCAGATGGGCGCCGTATAAAAAGACATATTTTGATTAAGAGCAGCAGTATTCGATTTCTGAATAATGATGATCTGAATCACATGAAAAACGTACAGCTTATAAGTAATTATATAGACAGCAGGCAAGCAGAAATTGAAAAATACAATGATCTTCGTGGTATTGATAAAAGTCTGGCGCTCAACGGCAGAAACATGACCAATCTGGGTTTGTTTAGAAAATACATTATACAATATCTTCTGGATCATCCGGGTTTGAATAAAAATATGCACATTATGTGCCGTCAGCTGCAATCTACAGCGCATGGAGTTCCGTTAGAGATTTATGTTTTTTCGAGCGATAAACGCTGGGCGAATTACGAATATATTATGGCCGATATTTTTGATCACGTTATGGCTTCTGTAATTTATTTCGACCTTGAAATATTTGAATTGCCATCGCAGATTGGGCCATTGAGTTAGGTTTTTTGTTTCAGGTTTCAAGTTTCAGGTTTCAGGTTTCAAGTTTCAGGTTTCAAGTTTCAGGTTTCAAGTTTCAAGTTTCAAGTTTCAGGTTTCAAGTTTGAAATGAGCTTATCTTTCGACTTCGCTCAGGATGACAATCGTTTTGTCAGGCTGAGCGAAGTCGAAGCCCCGCACAGTGAAACCTGAAACCTGAAACCTGAAACCTGAAACCTGAAACCTGAAACCTGAAACCTGAAACCTGAAACCTGAAACTTGAAACCTGAAACCTGAAACCTGAAACCTGAAACCTGAAACCTGAAACCTGAAACAAAAAAACTACTCCTTAACTTCTTCGAATATAAAATCTGAGTTGTTGTATTCTATAGGAACTTCTGGCACAAAGCACGGAAGATTAAAAATAGTTCCTATAACTCCTTTTCCTAAATAGAGATTATTATCTTTTTTTAATAACGCTAATGGTATTCTTTTCCAGCTGCCACCGTTAGAGATATAATGATAATCTCCTCTCAAAGTATCACCTCTTAGATCTCCCCTAACGTCTCCGGAATCTTTTCCTATTCTGTGATACAATATTTCATAACGTCCGTAAAAACGTTTATCATTTATGTTTAAAGCTAAAATGGCAGTATCTTTTCCGTTTACGGCGCGATAAAAAACGGGTTTATAAACTTTTTTATCTTCTTTAGAATTATTAGAATTACAAGAAACAACTAATACAAATATCAAAAGAATCGGAAGAAGAAATTTTAAATTCATAAATGAGACAGGTTTTAAATTTGGATCTTTAGTAACGATTGAAAATCTAATTGTGTATAAATTTTGAATTAATTAAAACAAAAATAAACTTTTAGTGTTTTATTTTTCCTTAAATTTAAATAAAAACCCATGGAAGATAGAGACACTTTTTTAAAAGAATTCAGAGGCGAGACTTTAGGAACTGTTAGTGCTCAATCTTCTCCCGATGAGCTATTTCAAAATCAGACAATTAGGCCAATTTTAAAACTCCAAAACGATCTGTTTATTGCAGTATTTGTTAATTATGTAAATAAAAGCAAAGCCGATTTTTATTCGTACACGGTTGAAAAGAAAATGCAGACCATCGAAAATTCTATCCAGAAAGATATAAAATTCAGAAATTCATTAAAGGGAATGGTCATTGCACTTTTTACTATCGAAGAATACGATACATATATTCAGAATTCTTCCAGCTTAAACAAAAGAATGATGAATTTATTAATTGAACGATTGAAAAGTCAGATTCAATTGTTTGAATTGGAATCAAATTCTAAGTAATGAAATATACTTTTAGTATAAATAAATACAACCAAAGTATTGTCATTTCGAGAAACGAGAAATCTTCGCAAGAAACTCCGTAAAGTTTGATTTAGATTGTCTCGAGCAACTTGTGGGGATTTCTCGTTCCTCGAAATGACAAATTGCTAGAATCCTCCAAATTACACTTCAAAAAAAGATAAATAAAAAGGGGTTTGATAATTAATTTTATCAAACCCCTTTTTATTTTATCATCTTAAAGTCTACTCTTTAGACAACATCAACTCCTTAATATATTTTACAGGAGCGCTGCCAAAACTTAAGAACTTTTCATGAAACTTTTTCAAATCAAAGTCCTTACTTTCTTTCTTTTTAAGTTCTTCTCTTAAATTATAGATTTCAGTATAACCTGTAAAATAAGAACACAATTGAACTTGAGATAAAGTTACGCGTTTCCATTTTCCGTCAGCTTCTGCTTGTTGTTGAAATGCTTCTTTTGTAAGCAAATCCAACGCTGCTTCTTTAGACATATTTTTAGTATGCACGCTGATATCTAAAATCGTGTTGCAAGTCGTTCTTAAATTCCATTTGTAATACATCAACCACATTTCGTCAGAATTTTTATAACCGCTTTCCAACATCATTTTTTCAGCATAAACAGCCCATCCTTCTACCATTGCACCATTTCCTAAAATAGATTTAATAATACTTGGCGATTGGTTGCTGTACACCAATTGTGTATAATGTCCAGGAATTGCTTCGTGAATGTTTAAGATCTGAAGAATATAATCGTTGTATTCACGTAAATAACTTTCTGAGTTTTCTGCTGTCCATCCAGCCATACTTCCAACGTTATAATACGTGTTTGCATTTTTATCGTAAGGTCCTGGCGCAGAAATAGAAGCTCCTGCAACTCCTGCCATATAAGCAGGTTCTTTACGAACTACAAGCGGTTTAGACGGATCGATGTACAATAAGTCTTTTGCTTTTACATACGCTGTCAATTCCGGAATTTGTTTTTCAATTTCAGATTGAAACTTTTCCGGCGTAGTATGCTGTAACGAAATTTTATCAATAACTTGTTTGATCAATTCTAATTTATCAGCTGGTTTCGGCTCAGTTCCTTTGTATTTTGTCCAAAGTTTATCAGCAAGAACAAACATTTTGTCGTGTAAGTCTTTTTTGTGATCTACTGCAATTTTGTAGATTTCATCTGCCGTATAACCAGACTGAATATCAAAATTGAATTTTTTAGCGTACAAAGCACTTCCTAATCTAAAAGAACGAGGTGTTTTGTTTGGTAAATTTTTAAGCCAGTCTGCATAAGCTGTAATTGCTTTTACTGCAGTTGTAGCTTTTTCAGTTATTTCTTTTTTCTCTGCATCAGTTAATTTACTTTTTTCTAATGCAGTAGTTAAATCACCCTGAAAAACTGTAGATCCGCCTAAGTTTTGAGCAATTGCAAGATCTGTATGTTCTACAGTTGGATTTTTGATATTCTTTTTTGCAGCTTCATAATAAGCAGTAATACCGTTCATTTTGGTATTAAAAGCGCGTAAACGAACTTCTAAGCTGTCGTAATTTCCATTTAAAATTTCGGCGAAAGCACCACAAACATTATATTCTGCAGGATTCCATTCTCCAGATTTTAATTCTTTAATACTGAAAATAGTACTTTCCAGTTGGTTTTTTATCATCTGAAAATCAGTTTTATTCTTATCTGATAATTCATCGATATTGTATTGTTTCAAAGAATCCAATTGCGCATTTACAAAATCAAGTTGTATTTTATCTGCAGCAGCATCTGGAATTACTAAGACATCATCAAATTTATGATAACCTGCACCAGAAGCCCAGCCTGGGTTAACTTTCCATAAAGCAGTCACGAAACCATCTTTATATTGTTCAAATTTTTTGTCTAAAGATTCCGGAGTTTTAGTGCTTTTATTGCAGGAAAACAGCAATGTGGCAGTACAAATGGAAATAAACAGTTTTTTCATATTTGTTATGGTATTTAGGGTATTATGATTATCAGGTAAATTTAATACTTTATTAAATCTAGCAAAGCGCTCTCGAAGCGATTTTTAGGCAAAAACTGATCTTCTAACGCTTTTGTAAACGGAATTGGAGAATCTAAACTTGCTACTCTTTTTACCGGAGCATCCAAATGTTCAAAACATTCTTCCATAATCAATGCCGAAATATCGCTGGCAATGCCGCCAAACAAAGTATCTTCTTGATAAATAATAGCTTTTCCGGTTTTTCTAACGGATGCAAAAATAGTTTCGGTATCAAGAGGCTGCAATGTTCTCAAATCTATTAAGTCAGCATCAATTTCAGGATTATTGCCCAAAGTTTCCAAAGCCCAATGCACAGCCGCTCCAAAAGCAATAATTGTTATTGCGTTTCCTTCTTTTAATAAAGCTGCTTTTCCTAAAGGAATTGTATAATAATCTGCAGGAACATCTTGATAAACGCTGCGATACAATTGTTTGTGCTCAAAAAATAAAACCGGATTAGGGTCATTAATCGAAGTATTTAATAATCCTTTTGCATCGTAAGGAAATGCAGGATAAACTACTTTTAAACCCGGAGTTTTAGTAAACCATGCTTCATTGGTCTGTGAGTGAAAAGGCCCTGCCTGCGTACCGCCGCCACAAGGCATACGAACAACAACATCGGCTTTTTCGCTCCAGCGATAATGAGATTTTGCCAATAAATTTACAATCGGGTTAAAACCTGTAGATACAAAATCTGCAAATTGCATTTCTACAATTGCTTTATAACCGTTTATAGATAATCCCATTCCGGCAGAAACAACCGCACTTTCGCAGATTGGTGTATTGCGTACACGCTCTTTTCCGAACAAGTTTACAAAGCCGTCTGTAATTTTAAAAGCACCGCCGTATTCGGCAATATCCTGTCCCATAATTACAAGGTTCTGATGACGCTCCATAGATTGTTTCAGACCATCACTAATAGCATCAATAAAACGAATATTTTTAACTTCTTCGCTTGGGTTAACTTCTTCATGTTCAAATGGTTTATACACATCGTCTAATTCTCCGCTATAAGTAGGAACAATTTCAGGCTCCGCATTTGCAATGAGTAAATTATCGTCGATTTCCTGTTTAATCTGCTCTCTTAATTCGGCATCGTGATCTTCGCTTAGAATTCCTTCATTAAGCAAAAACATTCTGTAATTATCAACAGGATCTTTAATAATCCATTCTTTCATTAATTCTTCCGGAACATATTTTGTACCGCTGGCTTCTTCGTGGCCACGCATTCTAAAAGTCTTAAATTCTAGCAAAACCGGATGCGGATTTTCCTTCATCTGCTGTTTTAGCTGCACAATTTTATTATAAACTTCAAGAATGTTATTTCCATCCAAAATATAGCTTTCTATACCGTAACCAATTCCTTTATCGGCTAAATTTTCGCATAAATATTGTTCATTAGTTGGGGTAGAAAGTCCGTAACCATTATTTTCTATAATAAACATTACAGGTAACTGCCAAACCGCCGCTATATTTAATGCTTCGTGAAAATCTCCTTCGCTCGTTGCGCCTTCTCCGGTAAAAACTGCTGTAACTTTTCTGTTATTTTTCAGTTTATCAGCCAAAGCAATTCCGTCTGCAATCCCTAATTGCGGACCCAGATGCGAAATCATTCCGATAATATTATATTTTTGAGTTCCAAAATGAAAACTTCGGTCTCTTCCTTTTGTAAAACCGCTTGCTTTTCCCTGCCATTGCGAAAACAATCGGTGCAACGGAATTTGTCTGGTTGTAAAAACACCCAGATTTCTATGCATTGGCAAGATGTATTCAAATTCATCTAAAGCTGCTGTAACCCCTACAGAAATAGCCTCCTGCCCGATTCCGGAGAACCATTTAGAAACTTTTCCCTGTCGAATCAAAATAAGCATTTTCTCTTCGATCAGGCGGGGTTTTAGAATTTTCTTGTATAAATCCAGTAATTTATCATCGGTCAGGTTTTGTCTGTAAAAGATCATTAGGTTGTTTTTTATTGTTTTCAAATATATAAAAATATAACAATTTTAACATTAATTGTTATAAAAATAAAATCAGAATGTTTTTTGGTTTTAACTCAATAAATGTAAATAAAAATATATGTGCAAACCAATTTGAATTCAAAATTTCGGCGAAGATATAAGAGATTTCTTATTTATTTATAAAATTTCTAATAAAATATTTTGAGCCTCTAAAATAGCGTTTTTTAATAATTTTTTGAGATTTAAATCAGACACAAAAATAGAATTTGCAGTTTATTGTATAAATCACGTAAGATTAATCAATTTTATAATAACTTTTAAAATTCAAATATAAAATATTCTCTACCTTTGTTATCCAAAGGTTTTTATGAAACCTTTTTTCTTTAATAAAAAATGTAAAGTATGCAAAACATTCCTAGTGTAGACTTACGTGATTTCCTTTCGGACAACCCGGAACGTAAACAAAAATTTGTAAATGAAATCGGCAGTGCATTTGAAAACATTGGCTTCGTAGCCCTAAAAGGTCACTTTCTTGACGACCAATTGGTAGACGAACTTTATAGCGAAATTCGAAAATTTTTCGCTTTGCCAGTAGAAACCAAGCATAATTATGAAATTCCCGGAATTGGCGGTCAAAGAGGTTATGTTTCTTTTGGAAAAGAACATGCTAAAGGACGCAAAGAAGGCGATTTGAAAGAGTTTTGGCATTTTGGTCAGTATGTTGACAAAGATTCAAAATATGCTTCGGAATATCCAGACAATGTTGAAGTTAAAGAATTACCAAGATTTAATGCTGTAGGTAAAGAAGCGTATCAAAAACTAGAAAAAACTGGTGTTTACGTTTTAAGAGCTTTGGCTTTGCATTTAGGTTTAGATGAGTTTTATTTTGATAATTATGCAAAAGAAGGAAACTCTATTTTAAGACCAATTCATTACCCGCCAATTACTTCTGAGCCAGAAAACGCAATTCGTGCAGCTGCTCACGGTGATATCAATTTGATTACTCTTTTGATGGGTGCTCAAGGTAAAGGACTTCAGGTGCAAAACCATGACGGAGAATGGATTGACGCTATTGCACAAGATGACGAATTGGTGATTAATGTTGGTGATATGTTGTCTAGACATACCAATAACAAATTAAAATCAACGATTCATCAGGTAGTAAATCCTCCAAGAGAATTATGGGGAACTTCTCGTTATTCTATTCCGTTTTTTATGCATCCTGTAAGTGATATGCGTTTAGATTGTTTAGAAAACTGTATTGATGCTGAGAATCCTAAGAAATTCGAAGACATTACTGCGGGAGATTATCTATACGAACGCTTGGTAGATTTAGGGTTAATTAAAAAATAAACTTTTAAGTTTCAATTCTTATAAATTCCAAATTCCAAAAACTATTTAAATTTGGGATTTGGAATTTAATTTTTAAAATTTAAAGTATTGGAATTTATTTTAGAATAAAATTTTATGGATTTACAAGATCAACTAAAAAACTTATTTCCCGATCATGTCGAATCAAACGAGCCAGAAGAAGTTCAGGAACAAGAACATATACTTTATGTTCAAAAAGAACCTATGATCTGCAAATTTGAAAAACGAAAAGGGAAAGCAACCACAATAATCGAAGGCTACGAAGGATCTGACGAAGATTTTAAAATCCTGGCCAAAGAAATTAAAACAAAACTGAGTGTTGGCGGTACCTTCAAAGATGATTCTATTATCATACAAGGAGATTATCGCGACAAAATAATGGCAATCTTAAAAGAAAAAGGCTTTAAAACAAAACGAGTTGGAGGGTGAGAAAGTTTCATGTTTCAAGTTTAAAGTTTCAAGTTCTCTATAGCAACTTGAAACCTGAAACCCGAAACAAAAAACTCAGAACCTTAGTAACTTAGCACCTTAAAAAAAATGATCCAATCATCAGAATTAATACTTAACCCAGACGGAAGTGTATACCACTTAAACCTTCGTCCAGAACATATTGCGCACGATATTATATTTGTCGGCGATCAGAATCGAGTAGAAAAAATTACGCAGTTTTTTGATTCTATAGAATATTCAACTCAAAAAAGAGAGTTTAAAACACAAACCGGAATTTATAAAGGAAAACGAATTTCTGTAATTTCTACAGGAATTGGCCCTGATAATATTGATATTGTTTTAAACGAATTAGATGCTTTAGTCAATATTGATCTAAAAACCCGCGAACCAAAAGAAACCCTGACTTCTTTAAATATTATTAGAATTGGAACTTCGGGATCTTTGCAGGCAGATATTCCGGTTGACAGTTTTGTAATGTCTAAATTTGGTTTAGGATTAGACAATATGCTCCGCTCCTATTTGATTGACGAAGTTTCGCATCCTGCAATCGAAGACGCTTTTATCGCGCATACCAATTGGGATATTAGAAAAGGAAGACCTTATGCAATTGCGTGTTCAGAAAAATTAGAAAAAATTATAGAATCGGATAAAATATTTAAAGGAATTACAGCAACTGCTGGTGGTTTTTATGGCCCGCAGGGACGCGTTTTAAGGTTGAATATTCAGGATGAAGAATTAAATAATAAAATGGATATTTTTAATTTTAATGACAATAGAATTACTAACTTAGAAATGGAAACAGCAGCTATTTATGGGCTTTCTGCGCTTCTTGGACACAACGCTTTATCGCTGAATGCGATCATTGCAAATCGTGCATCCGGAACTTTTAGTGAAGACCCGTACAAAGCTGTAGATGAATTGATTGGTTATACATTAAATAAATTAGCTGAGAAGTAATTAGTCAGCTTAGAGCATTAGTATGTTAGTCAATTTGATAATTTTTTAAAATTTAATATTATGTTTTTACGAGTGGCGCGACATACTAATAATTTAGAAAAAATTGAAGCTTTCTATATCGATGTTCTTAGATTTGAACTTCTGGGTAATTTTCAAAACCATAATAAGTATAATGGTATTTTTATTGGGAAGTCTAATTTAGACTGGCATTTTGAATTTACCGAATCCGACATAAAAGCGAATCATATTTTTGATGAAGATGATGTTATTGTGCTTTATCCAAAAACTATTTTAGAATATAATGAATTAATAAATAATGTTTTGCATCACAATATTTCAATAATAACTGCGCAAAATCCTTTTTGGAACGAAAATGGAAAAATGTTTCAGGATCCTGATGGTTATCGAATTGTAATATCGCCGTTGAAAGCAGAAATAAATGAGATTGAATAATGAGTGACACACATAAAAAAATATTATTTAGATATTATAGTGATTTACTAGAAGATACGGTTGTAGAAACCATGTGGGCAGAAATTATTGATTTGGAAAAAGGACTTTTTAAATTGGATAATATTCCGTTTTTTGGGCCTTTGATTGCTACCGAAGATATCTTTTTTGCTGAATATGATGAAGCTGAAGAAAAATTGGTTTACAGAAAAACAATTGAAAGCTTTGGAAATTCGATTCTTCAGGTTGTAATTTTAGAAAAAGGTTTTGATAAGGAAATAATCAGAGAAGAATTAAAAGCAATTAATTGTGAATCAGAAGGTTTAAATGAAACTTTATTTGCTGTTGAAGTATTAAACAGCGTTGATTATTCGCATGTAAAAACCATTTTGAGCCAATATGAAGCTCAGGAAATTATTGAATTTGCAGAGCCTTGTCTTTCTGAGAAACACAGGGCGGATTTATTGAAAAATTAACTTAACTTAGATATATCAAACTAGATTACGCATACCAAACTTAACTTAAACTTAAACTATAATGAAAACTGTAAAAATTGTAGGTGTTCCCGAACACTTCAATTTGCCATGGCATCTATGCATTGAAAATGGCGAATTTGAAGCTGAAAACATTGATTTGCAATGGAAAAATATTCCTGAAGGTACAGGTAAAATGTGTCAGATGCTTCGTGATGGAGAAGCTGATATTGCTGTTATCCTTACAGAAGGAATTGTAAAAGATATTGCAGCCGGAAATCCGAGTAAAATTGTTCAGATTTATGTGCAGTCTCCTTTAATCTGGGGAATTCACGTGGCTGAAAAATCAGATTTTCACACCGTAAAAGACCTTAAAAATAAAAAAGTTGCGATCTCGAGATTAGGTTCTGGTTCTCAGTTAATGGCGTATGTAAATGCCAGCGAGCAAGGCTGGGAAACAGACGATTTAGAATTTGAAATTATAAATACAATCGACGGTGCTGTAGAAGCCTTAACAAAAGGAACTGCTGATTATTTTATGTGGGAACGTTTTATGACAAAACCACTTGTAGATCAAGGTATTTTTAGACGTGTTGGCGACTGCCCTACTCCCTGGCCTTCTTTTGTAATTGCTGTTCGCGATGAATTCCTTAAAAAAAATCCGAAAGTAATTGAAAAAATCCTTGAAATCATCAACGGAACAACGCATGATTTTGCTCAGATTCCTAATATTGATAAAACTTTAGCAGAATTATTCAACCAAAAAAGAGAAGATATTAAAGACTGGTTAAAGCTTACACAGTGGTCTCAGAAAAATCTTACTGAAAAAGCCTTTGCAAAACTTCAAAATCAATTATTCGATCTGGGAATTATCGATAAAAAAAGTACTTTTGTAGAAACGGTAAAAGCGCTGTAAAAACTGCTTTTTGATTCTTATGATGAAATTCCCTAAAATTGACTTTCCGCAATTAAAATCCAAACTACAGGTAAAATCGCCTTGGGACAGGATCATTATTATGCTGTTGAGTCTTTTAATTACAATTCCGATTTTCATCATACTGCATCAAAACCTAATCGATTTAGAGTGGGCTTTCAATTTAGACCGCGTTATTATATTTATTTTAGTTTTTGCTGCTGTTTTTTTTCTTTTAATGTTACTGCGTACGATCATCATTTTATGTATCGCGTTGTATTTATTGGTTTTATTTTACGGAAGTGTAATCGGCAATTATGGTTTCAGCGAAATTTCTGAAGACTATAACTCGATGATTTACACCATGTCAGACAATCCTTTTCCGCAGGATATTGTTGTGGCAAAACTGCTTCCGTTTCCAAATAAATCAAAGATTATAAGCGCTATAGAGTACCAGAATCCAAAAGTTAGAAATTTTGCTATTATGGCAACAACCAAAAACTTTAAAGGAATAAAAGGATATTCAAACTACAGAACAATAATTCAGTGTTTTGCAGTATTTAAAGAAATTAACGGCCGCTGGAATTATGTTAATGATCCAAAAGATGGCGATTATATTGCCACAGCCAGCGAATCTTTAGAATATTTTTCTGGCGATTGCGACGATCATTCTATTTTAATGGCCGCAGCAGTTCGTTCTATTGGCGGTACACCGCGTCTTATTCATACAAAAGGACATATTTATCCGGAAATTTTAATAGGTTCTACTGCAGACCTTGAAAAAGTAAATTACCTGATTAAAAATGTCCTATTTCAAAAAGAAAGTTACGGTAAAAAAATCCACTACCACATAGACGAGCGCGGACAAGTCTGGATGAATCTTGATTATACTGCCAAATACCCCGGCGGTCCTTTTCTCTATGAAGAAATCTTAGGAGCTTTGACGCTTAATTAGGTTTTTTGTTTCAGGTTTGTAGTTTGAGGTTTCAAGTTTCAGGTTTCAGGTTTCAGGTTTCAGGTTTCAACCACTTATGACTAAGGACTAATAACTAACAACTCATAACTCTTAATTCATAACTTTTTTCCTAAATATTTTCTTAATAATAAGTGAATAAATATTTGATACGTAATAATTTAGTATTTCTTTTTTTTGTAACTTTTCCTGTTTAACTTTTAATCATATATAATCATGGGAAAATCTAAATTATTTATTTTCGGAGTTACCTTATTGACAATAGTAATGATTTCATGTCATAAGGGGAGAAATAAACTTGTTAATTCGTGGAAAATTACCGCAGTTGAAGCCAAAATGCCACTTTCTGATTCTGCTAAAAGTGAAATTTTAAAAAACGGAACTTTGACGTTTACATCAGACGGACATGTAACAGGCTTTTTACTTCATGAAATAACAGATGGAACTTATATTTTGAGCAATGGTGGAAAAAATTTAATAATAAAAGACGAAGTTGGCACGCCTTATCCGTGTGAAAGCACAATAACAAGCGACAAACTAATTTTGGACATCAAAGAAATGAAGTTAACATTGGACAAAATATAAACTTACAATTTATTAAGCATTCATAACCAGATAATATCAATAAAACCATTCTCTACTCCCTGTAAAGAATGGTTTTTTATTTTTTTTGGATTTGAAATAAAACTAAAAATTATACCTTTGTATTTATAAAATTGAACTAATCGTTTATGTGAAAAATAATTTCTTTCAGGCAATTTAGAGAGTAACCAGCAATCTGCTGGCTGCTCAATTTATTCATTTATAGAGAAAGAAATTATGCTTATTTTACAAAACATTTCATATAAACACCATAACAAGAGTTTTTTATTGGAGCACATCGGCTTTACGGTAAACAATCAAGAAAAAACAGCCTTAATTGGCAATAACGGCATAGGAAAATCGACTTTACTTAAAGTTATTGCTGGCGAATTACAGGCTTTTAGCGGCGAAATCATTACTTCTTCAAAACCTTATTATATTCCTCAAATCTTTGGGCAGTACAATGATTTTACTGTTGCAGAGGTTTTGCGCGTTGCAGAAAAGATTAATGCTTTAAAAGAGATTTTAGACGGTAATGTTACCGAAGAAAACCTAAATACATTAAATGACGACTGGACGATTGAAGATCGCTGTACAAATGCGCTGCAATATTGGCAGCTGCAGGATTTAGACTTAAATCAAAAACTGGAAACCTTGAGCGGAGGCCAGAAAACGAAAGTTTTTCTCGCCGGAATTTCGATTCATCAGCCGGAAATAATCCTGCTTGACGAACCTAGCAATCATCTGGACGATGCCGGAAGACAATTGTTATATCATTTTATTGAAGCCTCGCAAAGTACAATTCTCATTGTGAGCCACGACAGAAAATTGCTTAATCTTTTAAATACGGTTTACGAATTAAGTAAAAACGGAATTACAGTTTACGGCGGTAATTATGATTTTTATGCCACACAAAAACAAATTGAAAATAACGCTTTAGACCAGGATCTGCAAAGTAAAGAGAAAGCGTTACGAAAAGCCAAAGAAAAAGAACGGGAAACGCTGGAACGCCAGCAGAAACTGGATGCGCGCGGCAAAAAGAAGCAAGAAAAATCCGGAGTTGCCAGAATTATGATGAATACTTTACGCAATAACGCCGAAAACAGCAGTTCAAAACTAAAAGGTGTTCACGCCGAAAAGATCGGCAGTATTTCATCAGAATTGCGAGAGCTGCGTTCGGCTTTGCCAGACTTTGATCAGATTAAATTTGGTTTTGATAATGCGTCACTTCATAAAGGAAAAATACTTTTTAAGGCAGAAGAAATCAATTTTGGTTTTAATCAAGATTTACTTTGGAAAGAAAATTTAAATTTTGAAATTCTCAGTGGCGAAAGAATTGCTTTAAAAGGCTTAAACGGTTCAGGAAAAACGACTTTAATTAAAATTATCCTTCAAAAATTATCTCCGAAAACAGGAAGTATTTATTCATCGACACATAAATCCATTTATATTGATCAGGATTATTCTTTGATTAATGGAACTCTAAAAGTATACGAACAGGCACAGCTTTTTAATAGTTCTGGTTTAGAAGAACATGAAATAAAAATGAGGTTAAACCGCTTTTTGTTTTCACAACACTATTGGGATAAACCTTGTGATACGCTGAGTGGCGGCGAAAAAATGCGTCTCCTACTCTGCTGTTTTACGATCGACAATGAAGCGCCGGATATAATTATTTTGGATGAGCCTACAAACAATCTGGACATTCAGAATATTGAGATTGTAACGGCCGCGATTAATGAATATCAGGGAACTTTAATTGTGGTTTCGCACGATAATTATTTTTTAGAACAGATTGATATTCAAAAGACAATTCTGCTTTCTTAGTATATTAATTTCTAATAAAAAACTGCATTTTTTACAATGCAGTTTTTTTATTTTTAGGTTTAACTATTACTTATTATATCCTTCTTCTATAGGTTTATAATTGATAAAGCTTATCATTTCATCATTATCACCATCATACAGTTTAGATTCCAATTTAATTTCTTTTCCGTTTTTTATTAAATAACTGTGAACAGTATCGTCTATAAAATCAACTCTTGCAAATTCAACTAAACTGTCTTTTTTAATTCTGAAAAAGCCGGTTGTAGTACCGCGATACACTTCTAATGAATTAATGCAGTTTAATTTCTTATTAAAAGACAAATTAGAGTAATAATCTGAGTTTTTAATTTCAATGAATTTATTTTCTTTCTTAGCAAAAATAAACAGCTTTCTAATGTCATTTGCCCCTCTGGCAGCTGTAGAATAATGAATCGTAAAATCATTGTATCCATCATTATTAAAGTCTTCTATTTCTGTAAGCAACGGAATGGAAGCATCTTTATGTAAGGCATAAGATTGAACTTTTTTCCAGTTATTTTTAAGTTTCTCAAAAAGCTCAAACTTAACATTTGTAGTGGTGTCAATCGTTTCCTGAATTATTTTTATTTTATAGCTGCCCTTTTGAGCGATTTTGGTGCTGTCTTCAAAGATTTCTATTACTGCATCTGTTTTTTGGCCAGCATCTTTTACCAACTCTTTTTCCTTAATGGTTTCCTTTGAGATAATTTTACTGTTTTCCTTCTCTGTTGTTTTAGAATTACAACTAATAAGTAAAATTAAAATTCCCGTAAGTATTGAAGTAATTTTCATTTTATAAAGTTTCTTCTGTTTTACTAATGTAAGCAATAATTCACAGAATATTTTTAAATACACTAATTTAAAAATACTCCTATTATTATATTTTATAAGAAAAACGCTAAAATATTTTGCGCAGTCAAATGACTTCATTATATTTGCAGTCAAATAACTGCACAATGGAAATTAGAAGAGATGTTTTTCAAGCTATAGCCGATCCAACCCGTCGGGCTATTTTAAGTTTAGTTGCCATACAAGCGATGACGCCTGGGGCAATTGCCGCCAATTTTGATTCGTCAAGACAAACGATTTCAAAACATATTCAAATCCTTAACGAATGCGAATTGTTGAGTCAAGCCCAAAACGGGCGTGAAATTTATTATCATTTAAATCCTCAAAAAATGAAAGAAATTGACAATTTTATTGAACCATTCAGAAAAATGTGGGACGAACGATTTGATAAATTAGAAGCAATCATGAAAAATTATAAAAAATAAAAACATGGAGAAAAAGACTAAAATCAAAGCAGAAGACGGTAAACAGGATTTGCTTATTACAAGAGAATTTGATCTTCCGTTAGAATTATTGTTTAAAGCTTATGAAGATGCCGAAATTGTTGCGCAATGGATGAATACCAAAGTAGTTAAACTTGAAAACAAAAAGCACGGCAGCTGGCAGTTTGAAACAAGTGATGCCAACGGAAATGTGGTTTTTAAAGCAAACGGAACTATTCATGATTTTATTCCAAATGAAAAAATTGTCCGCACTTTTGAAATGGAAAATACGCCCTTCCCGATTCAGCTTGAGTTTTTGGAATTTAAAAAAATAACCGAAGATACCAGCGAATTAAACATGCATATCATTTACAAATCGGTTTACGATAGAAATGAGATGCTTAAATTACCGTTTGCGCAAGGTATTAATATGGCGCATAACCGATTAGAAGAAATTATAAAAAACTTAAAATAAACCGCTATGTCTAAAAGAAACAAAATTATCTATTGGGGCGCCACGCTTTGGCTAGCTCTGGGAATGACTGCCACAGGAATTGTACAAGTGCTGCAAGTGAAAGAAGAAGTGGATATGATGAGCCATTTACGTTATCCGCTTTATTTTCTGCCTCTTTTGGGAGTTTGGAAATTATTAGGTGTTATCGCCGTACTTATTCCTAAATTTGGATTGCTGAAAGAATGGGCGTATGCGGGATTTTTCTTTGCAATGTCTGGCGCTATAATCTCGCATTTGGCTTGTGGAGACGCTGGAATAACGTTTTTTGGACCAACATTATTATTAGTACTTACTATTTTGTCCTGGTATTTTAGACCCGAAAGTAGAAAAGTTGTTTCTGTTAATTAAAAAACAAACAAAATGAAAAAAGAACTGACAATAGAACAGCAGGAAGAATTACTAAAAGTATTAGAAATTCGGTTTGAGAAAAACATGCAGCGTCATAAAGATTTGGACTGGAATAAAATTGAAGCAAAACTAAAGGCAAATCCCAACAAATTATGGTCGCTTGATGAAATGGAAAGAACGGAAGGCGAACCAGACGTTATTGGTTATGACAAAAAAACCGACGAATATCTTTTTGTAGATTGCGTTGCAGAAAGTCCAAAAGGCCGTCGCAGCGTGTGTTACGATCATGAAGCACTCGAAAAAAGAAAAGAACACAAACCACTAAATAGCGCCATAAATATGGCCGAAGAAATGGGAATTGAAATTCTAAATGAAGAACAATATCGTGATTTACAAAAAATAGGAAAATTTGATACCAAAACTTCAACATGGATAAAAACTCCGGCCGAAATAAGAAAATTGGGCGGCGCTATTTTTTCAGATTTCCGTTATAATACTGTTTTTGTATATCATAACGGTGCAGATTCGTATTATGCTGCCAGAGGATTTCGTGGTTTGCTACGAGTTTAATTACTATAAACATTAAAAAAAATCCCTCTAAAATTATTTTAGAGGGATTTTTTTATTTTCCTTCAGACTTTTCAGGTTCAGATTCTTCAATTTCAAATTTTGTGGTTTTAACCAAATCTTTAGACTCCGTAATTTTATATAAAATAGCAATTAACTTTTGTGCGCCTTCTGGAGGAAACATGGTTTCGTTGTATTTTCGTTTTCCGTTATAATAAGAAATCATAGTTATTATTGGAGCATCACAGCAATTTTGACCTTTGTAAGTTATCGTATCGGTTTTGGCAATTTCAACCAATAACTCATTGTAAAGCTTGTCGTTAATAGTTCCTTTATAATATTCATTTTCCTGAGCATCCATTTTTTCAGGATACATTTTCGGATTAATCAAACCGCTTTTTTTATAAAACAAAATACTTTTATCTTTATTTACTTGTAAATTTAAAAGCGGACAATTTCCGAAACAAGGCGATGTAAAAAATATAATTTTTTCAAAATCAACTGGCGGTTTTTCTGAAGCACAGCTTATTAATAATAGAAAAGATAGTACGATAGTCGTTATTTTCATTTTTATACTTTTTGGATTATCAAGTTATACTCTAAGATAGTTTTTTTATATAAAAGAATCAACTTCATCCATCAAAAACAAAAGAAAAATTTTCTCGCAGATTTAGCAGATGGAGCAGATTAAAGTATTTAAAAGTTTAAAAAATTAAATTTTTTCTCTGTCGATTTGATAAATTTTAGAATTAAAAATCAAAGTATCTTTTGTAATCTGATTTTTGGCAATTTGAATTTTATTGGGCATTTGGTAAGCATCGCCGTAATATTCTTTCTTAAAACCACTTCTAATAATAGTGTGGCCACTTTTTTTACTCAATTCTTCAAAATTGCACACGCTAAATTGTATGGAATCTTTCGTTACATTTTTTACAATCAAAAAGGCTGTTGGTGCATAAGTATCGCTGCCTATTACAGTATCTTTTTTATCCAGATAATAAACATCATTATATTTAGGATCTGCTAGTTTCCCTGCAAATTCTTTATATGCTTTCTCATTAAGCTCTTTAATTCTTTTTTGTTCGCTTTCGCTTGCTGGCAATTTCGCCCAAATAATAAGCCCCGCAATAACAAACAAACCTGTAAAATTCCAAATCGAATATTTTAGTTCATTTCTTAATCGCAACGAAATACTAAACATTTCCGGCGTAAACTGACTGCCTTTGTATTTGGTAGCACATTTGGTGCATTGTACATTAATTTCTTTGAATAAAGGAAAACATTTCAGCCAAAAAAGATGAAAAGATTTAATAAGCGATTGAAAAACAAGCTTCTCGCGTTGGTCGCATTTTGGGCAGAAACATTCTATTTCCCTTGCGTTACCCTTACTGGCTACTCCGTATAAGATCATTGGTTTTGATTTTTGGGTTAAATTTTAAAAAATAAACTAGCTGGTGAGGCAAATTCGAGGACGAATGTAAGGAAATTTAGAACATATTAACAAGTACTGTTTTAAGTAGAAAAATTTTTCACCATATAAGTGATATAAGTTAATATAAACTTTGAGTGTATTATTTTAAATGAACTATATCATTTAAGTTAATATATTTTAGCATGTATTTAAATGAACTTATATCACTTATATGGTGAAAAAAAATACTTTCGTCATTTTGGCTAATACAACTACCAGATTGGCTACTTCCCTCTTCCCTGTTTGCGGCAACTTTGCATTATAATTTTAAAACAATAAAAAAATGCAAAAGACAATCTTTATTACAGGAGCTTCAACAGGTTTAGGAAAAGCATCAGCAAAATTATTTCACCAAAATGGCTGGCAGGTAATCGCTACAATGCGCAATCCGGAAAAAGAAACCGAATTAAATCAATTAGAAAATGTGGTTCTGTTACCGCTAGACGTAACAAATGCAGATCAAATCAACGAAACTATAAAAAATGTTACTCAAAAATATTCGGTAGATGTGGTTTTAAACAATGCAGGTTACGGATTAATCGGTGCATTAGAATCTTTGAGCGACGAGCAGATTTTTCGCCAGATCGAAACCAATTTAATGGGCGTTATTAGAGTTTCTAAAGCCTTTACACCGCACTTTCGTGAAAAAAGAAACGGCACTTTCTTAAACATAACTTCCACATTTGGATTAATGGGATTTCCGACTTGTTCGGTTTACAGCGCGACAAAATTTGCTGTTGATGGTTTTTCAGAAAGTCTGGCGTCAGAATTAGTGCAATTCGGAATTCAGGTTAAAGTAATTGCTCCCGGCGGCATGCAGACTGATTTTGCCATTCGTTCTATGGAAGTTGGGCAGCACGATGCTTATCAGCAATTAACGGCTGAAGTTAGCAAAGGCTACAGTCCGGAACAACTGGCAAACTATACCAAAGTCGAAGATGTTGCTCAAATTGTTTACGAAGCCGCAACTGATCATAAAAACCAAATGCGTTATGTTGCCGGAAATGATGCGAATGCTTTATATAATGAAAGAATTAAATCGGGAGCCGAAGCACAAGTTGAAAACATAAAAGCAATGTTTACTTTTTAAATTCTCGAAATATGAAAAATTTAGCGATAGAACTTACTACCTTTAAGCTGAAAGGTTTTACCATACAGCAATTTATAGATGCGAATACAGAAATTGATGCTTTTCTAAAACGTCAGAAAGGTTTTCGTACCAGAACCATTTTCGAATTAAAAAAAGGAATTATTTATGACATGCTTTTGTGGGACAGCACCGAAGACGGAACTGATGCTATGCATTTACTGATGAGCGAACTAAGCGATTCTCTAGTACACGACATGATCGATCAGAGTACTGTAAGCTGGAATATTGCCACAATAGAACATTTCTTAAATTTGTAAAATAACTGCAGTTACAGCTATGAAAAATCAGCCAAAAATATTCCATACGCTTTCTGAGCTTCATAAAGCTATGGGACAGCCAAAACCGTTTCATCCGCTTATTAGTATTATCAATTATGGCGAAGCGGTTTTTGATGCAAAAGATTTTGAACAGGGAATTATGCTGGATTTTTACAAGATTTCTTTTAAAACCAATTTCAACGGAAAAATAAAATACGGACACGGTTTTTACGATTTTGAAGAAGGCGGCATGTCTTTTGTTTCGCCCGGCCAGCTTTTGAAAATGCAGGAAGAAGAAGCTGATTACAGTGGACTTTCGTTGAATATTCATCCCGATTTTATTCGTCCATATTCTTTAAATGCGAATATAAAACAATACGGTTTTTTCAATTATACCGCTTCAGAAGGTTTGTATTTATCAGAAAAAGAGAAAGAAACGATTTTGGGAGTTTTCGCCAGTATTCAGGAGGAATTAAAGGAACGAATTGATAATTTTAGTCAGGATGTGATTATTTCTCAAATAGAGCTTTTACTGAATTACAGCAACCGATTTTACAACCGTCAGTTTATTACCCGAAAGGCCGTAAACAATGATGTTTTGGCAAAATTAGAAATACTGCTCAATACTTATTTTAATGATGAAAAAGCATTATTAAATGGCATACCAACAGTAGCTTTTGTTGCAGAAGAATTAAATCTTTCGCCAAGGTATTTAAGTGATTTACTGCGAAATTTATGCGGACAAAATACACAACAGTTTATTCATGATAAATTGATCGAAAAAGCCAAAGAATATATCATGAAAGGAACATTTTCGATTTCTGAAATTGCTTATAAATTAGGATTTGAACATCCGCAGTCTTTCAATAAATTATTCAAGAAAAAGACAAATTCTACGCCTATAGAGTTTCAACAATCTTTTCATAAAAATTAAAACAATGTCAAAATTAAATATTGAAGAACTGAAACAGCGTTCTTTAGAAATCAGAAAACAATATCACGAATTAGAATTGAGTCACCACGGCAGCAAATGGACGGTTGAAGAAGATGCTTTAGCTTTTCTGACGGATGCCGGTTTGGTGGGAAGATTAACGATGTCACAGCAAGGAAGATGGCCAAAAGCCAATACAGACGAAGAACTCAAACACAAGCTAGGAGAATCTATTTGGTGGCTGGTTGTTTTGGCTGAAAGAATGAATATTGATATTGAAGAAGCGGTAGAAAACTTCCTGACGAAAACAGAAAATATGTTTTAACAATAGAAAACCCGACAGGTTTCTACAATCTATCGGGTTTGAATTTTATCTACAAAATACCTCTTTTTACCAAGGACTTTCTTCGCTTTCATTTTCAATATCTGGACTAAAGAATTTTCCTGTTGGGCCATTTTCGTCTGTATCAGTGTGTTTTACAATAAAACTTGCTGCTGTTTGTACAGTTGCAGGACCGCTAAAATTGTTAAAATCTGTTGCAGTGTAACCAGGATCTATCGAATTTACTTTAAATGGTAAATCTCTCAATTCGTACGCCAATGTAATCGTAAAAGCATTTAGAGCTGCTTTGGACGAAACATAAGAAACGGCTTTAAATGGATAATATTTCCAATTTGGATCGCTGTGTAAAGTCAGCGAACCCAGACCAGAAGTAATATTACTGATTCTTGGACTTTCAGATTTTTTAAGCAATTCTATAAAAGTCTGTGTTACATTGATTACTCCGAAAAAGTTAATGTCAAATGTCTTTTTAATGTCCTGAAAATCTGCTGTTGATGCATCTTGTGGCAAATTACCTAAAACTCCGGCATTATTGATTAAAATATCTAATTTGCCTTGCTCCTTTTCTACAATGTTTTTGGCTGCCAAAATACTTTCAGAATCTGTAACATCAATCTGAATGGCTTTGATATTGCTAAATCCGTTTTGAGTTAATTCTTTTACTGTTTCTTCACCTTTTGCAAGATCGCGGGCGCCCAAATAAACAAAAAATCCTTTTTGAGAAAGTTGTTTTGCTGTTTCTAAACCTATGCTCCTATTTGCTCCTGTAATTAATACTGATTTCATTTGTTGTTGTTTTAAATTGTTGATGCAAAGTTGCGTCGATAAAAAACAAAATCATTTGCCATTTGGCAAAAAGCGATTTTAGCGAATATTTTTTCTAATTCGGCTTAAAGAAGATTGAGTAATCCCCAAATAAGAAGCCAAATACGAAAGCGGAATTCTATTGAGAATTTTCGGGTATTTTTCCATAAAAGACAAATAGCGCGTTGTAGCATCTTCTGAAACCAATGGACTTCTTCTTTCTATTTTCTGCATCAAAGAACGCGCAATAATTTTGTGCACAATAGCATCCCAAACTATAATGGTATTAAGAAGCTCGTCCCAATCAGGTTTGGAGAATACGATAAGTTTACAATCTGTAACCGCTTGAACATAAGCCGAAGAACAGATACTATTTTGAAAACTTTCTAAATCGACCACCAGATTATTTTCATCAATAAAATATTTAGTGATTTCCTCGCCTTTGTTGTCGTAATAGCAAACACGCATTACACCTTCTAAAACAAAACCTACCTGAGTGGAGATTTTTCCGGCTTCAGAGAAATATTCGTCTTTAGGAAGTTCTATTTCTTTTGCTTTTCCTAAAATTAAATCGATTTGCTGTTGGTTTAAATTGCCGTATTGCAATATAAAATTTACTAATTCTTTCATGTGCGAAAGTTAGGCATAAGTTTTTAGTGGGGATTTGTCATTTGGCAAATAAATAGTTTATAATAGTTTTTTTAATTTAAATTTGGATGAAAAGAGTCACTTCTTATTAAGCTAATAAAACTCAGCTTTTCATCAGCAATAACTTCAGATTTAAGCCTTTCGAGCCATTCTGTGGTAACGATTTGATTATCTTTTTCAAAATTCTCATTATCAATTTGTTCCTTTAAAGTCTTGCATAAAATCGTGAATATATTAAGGAAATTATTTCTGTAATTATCAAACTTTGAATTTGCAGGAAAATGAAAATTTAAACCATTTTTATTAGATATAGTCATTATAATTTCGACTCCTTCTGGTCCTTCAAAAATTAACTCATCATATTCTGGAAGTTGTACTCTTTTATCATTTTCATTTAGGCCTAAAGCAAATCCAATTTTTCCCAAAATATAAGTATAGCAATCACTACAATAATTATGATATTCATTTAAACTTTTATAAACTTTAGAATCAATAAATTTTTGGATAGAATCTCTACTACACCACAATGCATATTGAGAATATTTTCTATCATTTTTAGATTGTTTTTCCTTATCTAAATGAAAACATTCTTGATTTATAGTTTCAAATTCTATTTCTTTTGGATTTATTTCTATTATCGATGCTGGATCTACGGTAGCATAATAGATCAAATCTTCAAAACCTTCTTCTAGAAAAAGTTTTTTTAATTCGTTTATATAATTAATTGACTCAGAGTTATGAAATAGAATAATAGCATATTTTTTCGAATTTTCTATTACTATTCCATGCGTTTTAATAATTCCCAACTCAAAAACTTTATCAATACAGAATGTTGTAGCATAGTTTTCTTCATTATCAATTAGACTGTCTCTGTAGGAGTGTGTTATTTTTTTACCTGCAATAACAGATAGTTCTTCGTTTAATTTCCCCATTAAAACAAGAGAATTAACCATAAACATTCTCTTTTTTAAAATAATATCTCCAGTTTTGTTATCAAAATTATTACTAAAATCTTTATTACTATTTAAAAAATCATCTGTAATAACAGGCCAATGTTTAGGTGCATTTGTGAAAAATGGATTTCCTGTTGTTTTAATGTGATTACTTTCAATTTGTTTATTTTCGATTTGTTTAAGCTCATTGTTTTTTTGTTCTCCTTGGCTTTTTATACCAAATAATTTTTGAAAAAAACTCATTTTTATGTAATTGATTTAATATTAATATTCTGTTTATTTTTTCTTATTATATTTTTAATTCCAAATCCCATTCATCTCCGTCAAAATAATTGGTTTACCATCTGTAACCACAATAGTATGTTCGTGTTGCGCCATAAAACCGCCTTTGTTGCCAACCATTGTCCAGCCGTCTTGAAAAGTTTCGGCGTAAGTAGAAGTTGTAGAAATAAAGGTTTCAATGGCAACCACAGCATTTTTCTTAAATCGGGTCAGATTAAATTTGTCTCTGTAATTGGCAATTTCGTGGGGAGCCTCATGAAGACTTCTTCCAATTCCGTGGCCTGTAAGGTTTTTAATGACTTTGTAACCTCGTTTTTTTGCTTCGGTTTCCATAATATGTCCAACATCAGAAATACGAACACCGCCTTTTATATTATGAATGGCTTTATGCAGAATTTCTTTAGAAGCTTCAATTAGTTTTTGATGCTGATTTACATCTTCGCCAATAACAAAAGAACCGCCATTGTCTGACCAAAAACCGTTTAATTCTGCCGAAACATCAATATTAATTAAATCACCCTCGCTAAGAATTCTTTTATCAGAAGGGATTCCATGGCAAAATTCTTTGTTAACACTGATACAAGTCCAACCTGGAAAACCGTAAGTTTCATACGGTGCAGATTTAGCGCATAAATCGTTGAGAATTTGTCCGCCAAAATCATCTAATTCTTTTGTTGTCATACCCGGCTTAGCAAAATTTCTCATTTCTTTTAATGCAAAAGCCACAGCTTGACTTGCTTTTTGCATTCCAACTAATTCTGATTCTGTAGTAATTGACATTTTTTTAAGTATTTAAAGTCTATTAATCTTCGATTTTTCTTCAAACCGAAGTTAATACTTTTTGCAACATATCAGGAAACTGCTGTCAATTATAATATTAATGAATATAATTATATAAGAAAAAGATTTTGGAAAAAAAACAAAGTTGTTTTTGTAAGATACAATTTGCTGTTTTATTGTTTAAAACTAAAGCGAAAATACAATTTTTCTGATATATTTATTCCTCATCTACCATTTTAACAAACTTGAATGTTTTATTTTTTAAATTAAAATAATGATAAAAACTAAGTGAATTATCTGTTTCTGGCTGTGAAATTACACCAAAGAATTGAATTTGATTTTCATCAATACTCTCAAACCAATAATTATGAAATATTGCAATATTCTTAAATTGCCTGCCACAATGATTTTCAAATTGTTCCTTTCTAAATATAGTATCTAAAATTACTTCTGATTTTTTCCTAATCTTTAATAATATTATGGCATCTCTGTATTTATCTATCTGTTTTTTGCCATCAATTTCATACTGATTAATTACATAACTGTCTAAATCTTTTTTTGTAATTGAAATTTGAATTTGATGTTCTGATAAAATAGTATCAAATTTTTTTACAGTTTTTTCTAAAGGAATAAACCTTTCTGTTTGTGAAATCTTTTCAATTTTTTTTGGAATTTTTACAACGGGCTGATTTTCTATTTTTTTATCTGCCTGAGAATTACAGGATATAACAAGGTAAGTTGTAAGTAGAATTAAAAGGCGGTTTATCATTTTTAGGTTTTGATAAATTTATAGCATCAAATTTAAATTAAATAGGAATATTGTAAAGCTTTAGGTAAAAGATTAATGAACAGTTAACATCCAAAAAAATAACTAAAATTTGATTTTAGTGAACTACTCCAACTCCAAACACTCAAATTTATATTTATTCAGAAATTCAATGATTTGGATAACATTTACTTCCCTGCTTTCTACTCTTAAAATTTTATCGCAGTCTTCGAGATCAAAATTCCATTTTGAGTTTGGGATAAACTGGTTCAGTTTATTGGCCAGCTTTTTTACCGCTTTTTGCGTCATTACCGAGGTTTTAAATATATAAATCATATTTTTTATAATTTGATTATCTATAAGCTTTACAATCCATTTTTTCCTTCAAGCCAATAACCGTGAGCGATTATTTTTGCTGCAGTATTTCCCTTTACTACTTTTCGAAAGGATTGAACAGATTTTGCATTTCCCGTCAAAATAAAATGAGCATCTTTCCATTTTTCTTCTTGAATTACAGGCAAATTGCTGATCCATTTTTCATTTCTAAAAGATCCGTCCTTCGGAAATACAGTATAGTTTTCCAGATTGAGTAATCCAGGAACGTTTTTATTTTCTTCGTCTAATTCAAAATAAAACTGAAATTGATCGTTGTTTTGTTTTAAAACAGGAAATATAGAACAAGCTAGCGCCAGCGAAGTTTCGTCACCAAAAACAACATACTTTTTAGCCGATTCGCTATAACATTTATGTGGTTTTATAATGCTTGTATTGATTTTGTTACCAACATTGAGCTGTTGCATAAACAGGCTTCCGGGATGCGCGCCGTGCAGGTGAACAATAAAATCCATCAATCCGTTTTTTGTGTCTGAAAAAGCGGCAGTATAACGTCGAACTTCGGTATCGCTAACGCGGATATCCATATAAGAACCAGGCTTAAAAGTCAATTTTTTAAAATCACCGCTAAAACGGATTCTCTTAACAGAAGGTGATAAAAGTTCGGTGCTGCGAACTTCCATCATAGGTAATTTTGGAATAAATATTTTTTCAACAACATCTAATAACCATTTTGGTGCATTTGGCATAATTGTAAAGTTTTATGCAGCAAAGGAACAGTTTGAGGTTGATTTTAAAACAGCGTCAAAAAGGTGATAATTGGACTATTCACGGAATTTATTTCGAAACGAAAGTGGTGTTTCACCAGTTACTTTTTTGAATAATCTTGAAAAATAAGTATGATCTTCAAAACCCAAATCAAACGAAATTTCTTTTACATCGTTATTCGTGTAATAAAGCTGTCTTTTGGCTTCGATAATCATTTTATGTTGCAGCCAATACGTAACTGAATTTCCCGTTGTTTCTTTTACGCAATCATTTAAGTGAGAAGTTGTAATGTTCAGTTTTTTAGCAAAATAAGAAGCTGATTCTAACATAGAATCTGATGTAAGTATTCTTTTAAATTTGGAAGTTATTAATTGCGACTGATTCATTTTTACTTTTATTTTCTTTTCAGAATCTGCAAAAAGATTAGAGATTCTGTAAACAAAAGAAATAAAAAGTCCATTTATTATTTGTTGTTTATTCGGCAATTGCTGGCCGAATGTTTGGTATAAAAGAACAACAGTATCTATAATTTCTTTATGATGCACATTTGAAATTTTAAGAACCTGTTTTGAGGCATTCAAATTTTGAAAAACTTCATTGCAGTCATTCGGAATCAAAAATGGATTTACAGTAATAAAATAACCTTCGGATTTTGGATCATATTTTTTTGCCGAATGCACCTGATAAGGTTTAAGAACCATCAAAGTCATTTTGCTCAAAGAAATATCCTCCATATCACAAACAAAATCTACATATCCTTTTGTCAATAAAGCAAAAATATAATACTCATCCCGATGGGTTTCAAACGGACTTTCTGATTGCTCATACTCGGTTTGCAGTTCTTCTTCATTAAAAGGAAATTTTACAAGATCAATACCGCCAATAGCCTTACTATCTTGCGTATGCGTGTATATCTTGTTCTTTTTCTGCATTTTTTTAATTTTTATTTAATCAAAATATTTTTCCTGATTTTTCTTCAAAAACGAAGTTAATACTTTCTGTAACATATCAGGAAACTGCTGACAATTATAATATTTATGAATATAATTATATAAGAAAAAGATTAGCCTTTGTTCTAGCTTTACTATCCGTACAATTCATCTTCAAATAGTTAACTAAAATAAAATTTTTTATGAAAAATTTTCAAAACGAAAAACAACGCGATTTATCCACAAACAAATCAGACGGAACAAACAAAGTCCTGACTACAAATCAAGGAGTTAGTATTAATGATGACAATAATTCGCTGAAAGCCGGCGAAAGAGGTCCATCTTTATTGGAAGATTTTATATTAAGAGAAAAAATTACGCATTTTGACCACGAACGAATTCCTGAAAGAGTCGTACACGCAAGAGGTTCGGGCGCGCATGGTTTTTTTGAAGTAACGAATCCAATTCCAGAATTAACTAAAGCAGGATTTCTTCAGGAAGTTGGACAGAAAACGCCTGTTTTTACAAGATTTTCAACCGTTGCAGGTTCTCGTGGTTCTACAGATCTCGCCAGAGATGTAAGAGGATTTGCAGTTAAGTTTTATACGCAGGAAGGTATTTACGATCTTGTGGGCAATAATATTCCGGTATTTTTTATTCAGGATGCATCAAAATTTCCTGATTTAGTTCATGCTGTAAAACCAGAACCACACAACGAAATGCCTCAGGCAGCATCTGCACACGATACATTTTGGGATTTCATTTCGCTTATGCCAGAATCAATGCACATGATTATGTGGACGATGTCTGACCGTGCTATTCCAAGAAGTTATAGAATGATGGAAGGTTTTGGTGTGCATACTTTTCGTTTAATTAATGCGGAAAACCAATCGGTATTTGTAAAATTTCACTGGAAACCAAAATTAGGAACTCACGCTGTCGCTTGGGATGAAGCTCAGAAAATCTCTGGAAAGAACCCTGATTTTCACAGACAAGATTTATGGGAAGCTATTGAATCAGGAAATTTCCCAGAATGGGAATTAGGAGTACAAGTTATTCCTTCTGATGATGAGCAAAAATATGATTTTGACTTACTGGATCCAACCAAAATTGTTCCAGAAGAATTAGTACCTGTTAAGGTAATTGGAAGAATGGTATTAAACAAAAATCCGGATAATTTCTTTTCAGAAACAGAACAAATCGCTTTTCACCCAGGGCATGTAGTTCCGGGAATCGATTTTACAAACGATCCATTATTACAAGGAAGATTATTTTCTTATACCGATACACAGCTTACCAGATTAGGCGGACCCAATTTTCATGAAATCCCAATTAACAGAAGTATTGCACCTACGCATAACAATCAACGCGACGGAATTATGCGTCAGGAAGTAAATGTTGGCAGAGTAAGTTATCATCCAAATTCGCTTGGCGGCGGTTGTCCATATCAGGCAAAAATTGCTGAAGGTGGATTTTCTAGTTTTAATGAGCGAATTGAAGCGCATAAAGTGAGAGAAAGAAGCGAAAGTTTTGCAGATCATTTTGGTCAGGCAAAATTATTCTTCAACAGTCAGACACCAGAAGAGAAAAGCCATATTGTAAAAGCACTTCGATTTGAACTTGGTAAAGTAGAAACTACTGCCATTAGAGTGAGAATGCTTGGATTACTTTCTCAGGTTGATGCTGCTCTTGCCGAAAAAGTAGCCGTAGGATTAGGCGCCACGGTACCGTCAACTTTAGAGTATCCGGTAAACAAAGGAGTTTCTCCAGAAAACGAAGGCGGAAATCAGGAACCTAAAACTGTTGATCAGGCAGTTGACTCTTCGGATGCTCTTAGTATGATAAAAAATCCGACGAACTCCCCTACTATTGAATCCAGAAAAGTAGCGATTCTTTGTTCTGACGGCATTTCTGAAAGTGCTGTTCTTAATATGAAAAATGCCTTAAAAAAACAAGGTGCAAAAGGATGTGTAATTGCACCACATTTGGGTTCGGTTGTTACAGATACCGATGGCGCAATTTCTGCTGAATTCAGCTTTCTAACTGCATCATCAGTATTGTTTGATGCTGTTTATATTCCACACGGATTAGGAGTTAATGTCTTGGCAGAAAATGACGATGTTTTGGAGTATTTAAACGATGCTTACAAACATTGTAAAGTTATCGGCGCAGACGGAGAAGCTTCTGAAGTACTAAATGCTGCACCATTTGCATCAAAACTAACAAATGATGACAACGGAATTGTCGTAACCAGCGAAATAGCTTCTCCTGCATTTGCACAAGAATTTATAGATGCTATGACGAAACATCGTTTCTGGGATCGTGAACCAAACTTATATCTATAATATATTATAATTATAAAAAAAAAATAAAAATGAAAAATTCAGAAAAACAAAGTCAAACTAATACAGCACAACCAAAAGCTGTGAAGACTAATGCTAAAATTAATATTGTTGAACCAGCAGCAGACGCGGCAACAGAATTGAGAGAGCTTTTTATAGACAGCTTAAAAGATATTTATTGGGCAGAAAATGCGCTAGTTGGCGCACTTCCTAAAATGGCAGCAAATGCTTCGTCTGCAGGACTTTCGAGTACAATTTTAGAGCATCATGCTGTAACGCAGCTTCAGGTGGCAAGATTGGAACAAGTCTTTGATCTTTTGGGAGAAAAAGCGGAAGGAAAAAAATGCGAAGCTATGGCCGGACTGCTTAAAGAAGGAGATTCAATTCTTCAGGAAACCGTTCCCGGAGCCGTTAGAGATGCCGGAATTATTGCGGCTTCACAAAAAATAGAACATTATGAAATTGCTACTTATGGCACTTTAGTCGCATTTGCCAAAACTTTAGGAGAAAATGACGCTGCAAAATTATTAACTCAAACTCTAGCAGAAGAAAAAGAAGCTGATTGTTTGCTTAATGATATTGCGCTAAATACTGTAAATGTTGTGGCTGCAGAGTAAAATAAAACTATTTCTGTTTAAATTTTTTCTAGAAAAGCATCTGTATTATAATGTACAGATGCTTTTTGTATTAATACTAACTTTTTTATTTTATACAATAGGAATTCCTACCCAATAAAATACAAGTAGTAGTGCGATAGTAATTCCAATACTGCACAAGGTGAGAATACGCCAATAAGTAGATCTACCATATCCAAATCGCCAAATTCTTTCACCGGCTTCTTCCCTATTTGATTTTAAAGTTAATTTCGCCAATATATATGTTGAAATAATAAAGATCAAAATTGTAATCAACCAAAATTTTATCATAATTCATATTTTTAAAATGTAGTTAAATTTACTATTTTTTAGAATATGATTTCTTTATTGATGCATATATATTGGTATGTAAGGATAACATTCTAAAAGCATTGAAATCTTGAACATTTTCCTTATTTATTAGCTTTCCTTAATAGTTAATTATTTAAAAAAAAACAATAATTAAACATTAAAGTATTAAAAAAACATCCCAAATAATTTTTATATATTCGTTTACAAGAGTTTTATTTATGTCGTCAATTATTATTGACACAAAATTTCAATAATCTAAATAAGCATGATAAAAGATATTTGGAAACAACCTGCAGAAGGTTTTACTGAAGAAACTATTGGAAGAACTGAAGAGCAAATCATTCAAAAAGAAATCGAAATTGGGTTTAAATTTCCAGCACTTTATAAAGAACATATGAAGTTGCAAAATGGTGGTTATTTATGGAAAAGTGCTTTGAATTATAATAATGACGTAAACGAACTTTTATGTAATGACGCTACTTTTGATCCAATAATTCAGCAGAATAGTTACAAGACTTTAAAGGATGTTTTATTAGAATATATAGATAACGAAAAATTGGAGACTTCTTCAAATTCAGATTTTCTTTATTTAGATAGACTTCCAATTCTTTCACATATGGGTGGTCATACAATATTGTGTTTTGACTATGGTTATAATGTTGAAAACGAATATGAAATACCCGAAATTGTATATTTTGAATTAGAGTGTGCCGAAAATGGCTATGAAGAAAAACTAAGATTAAAATCCTACGATGAACTAATTAATAACTTAGTTTATTACGGCTATGAATCAACTTCATTTTATATTGGAATTAAGTCAAATGAATCAATTGAGAAAATTTTTGAATTGATTGAAAAATCATTTTATCTACAACTTGAAACGAAGACAGATAATGGTTATGGTTGGTACAATTTCGAAAAATGGTTTTGTGGAGAATTAAAGTTAAATTCGAGCCTGTCAGCATATTTAAAATTAACACCAAATCAATTTTTGAGCAACACATTTCTTTTTCAAAATGACAAAGAGTTTAATTATGTTATTGATATTGATATAAGAATTGGAGTAGAATCTTTTCAAGACAATTCCAATTATTTAAAGTCAATCTTAATGGAAAAATTTGAACCATTTTTATCAAATTTAGATTGGATTTTTTTAGAAGTGCCATTTCATAAGGAAAATAAAATTGAACTAGAAAAGGTAATGCAAACATTCCATGACTAGAATAATTATGTTTGGACAAATTTTTCAAAAAAGCAAATCGGTTGCCAGTTCAGTTGCAATAGCTATTAATGAAAGTCTTTATCCGATTCCCCTGCGAAGCCAATTATTGACATAATTAACAACAATAAACCACCGAATAAAAATATGAAGCAATTCCAATATTTATTCTTAGATCTATTAAGATTATTTTCTGATAAATTTAAATAATTGCCATTTTTTGCTCTAACACTTTCGACGCTAATATTTTCATTAAAAAAATATTTATCACTTATTGATAGCGAATCAACTTTTATTAGTTTTTCTCGATAATCTCTTTTATCAATGCCAAGAAAAATAGAATCTCCTTTATTTATTTCACTTATTAAATCATCTACAAAAGTTGCCTTCAAGGTCTTATTGCTTATATAAAAAATCAAATCAGGATATTTTTTTAATCTGATATTAATGTAGCTGCGTTTACTATGTACATATTCAATATTTTCGGATGTTAAATCGCCAAAAACAACTATATCCTTAGGCATTATATCTTTAATTTTTAAAGCATTATATGCTCCATAGAATAATAAAAAGCTAATTATCGAAAATATTATAGCCAGCCTTTTTTCTGTTTCATTTTTCATCATTTTTTCAAGTAATATATCATGTTTTATGCCTTTAGTAACTTCATTTTTTATTTCAGAATAATTGTCAAAATATTCACTTGATATTTTAATTCTTTCGCCATTTTTAAAGTATACTATTATTTCGTCCCATTTATCATATTTTCCCTTTATTTTTTTTTCGGTCCAACTTTCAATTTCATTAAAACTATACACTTTTTGTTCTTTCATAAAAAATGATAACTGTATCAATTTCTTATTTGAAATCTTGAAATTTTTTATTGAAAAAAAATTAACTATAATAAAAACTGAAATGATTAAAGACAGAATAAAGAAAATCAAACAAAAGTTTTTTGCATTATTTTCAGGTGTGTATTTTATTAAGGTATATGTAGCCAGTATGAAACAAAAGAATAAACCCAAAAAATGACTTTTCCAGTAACCTTTTTTCTTTTTTGAGTTCAAATAATATTCTGTCAATTTTTATTTTTTTTAGACAAACTAGATTTTCTTCACTAATTCTGGTGGATATATATAAGAATACAAAGCATTTTTATTATTATAAATATAGAAACAATTCTCAATTAAACTATAAATCAACTATTAGTTTATTGTATGATTGTTTTACTGTTATAATTTTTAAGAAAAAAGGCTTTTCAGAGGGATATGTACAGAAAAGTGTAAATTTTGAACCATAAAAAAAACTCCAAAATCATAAGACTTTGGAGGTTTTAAATTCTGTGGGCGATGAGGGGTTCGAACCCCCGACCCCCTCGGTGTAAACGAGGTGCTCTGAACCAGCTGAGCTAATCGCCCTATTTTACTAGGTTGCTATCGTTTGTGATTGCGAGTGCAAATATACACCTAGATTTTGTATTTGCAAGCATATTGACTAAAAAAATGAAATATTTTTTCGGTTTATTTTTTACAAAGCTATTTTTCAGCTCTTTAAAAATTAAAAAAAAGAAACGATTTCTTAAATTTAGTTAAATATAGAAATCAATAAGCCTAATTAATAATAATCTTTTGTATTCAGAGGCTATAGTCATACATTTGCATACCTTAAAAATAGATTCTCAAATGGCTAGATTTCAAGAAAATGATTTACCAAAATCAAAAATTACTGCTACTTCACTTAATAAAGCAAAATTAATATTCAAATACGCCGGAAAACACCAATGGAAATTTTATGTTGGTTTATTCTTCCTATTACTTACAGGCGCTACTGCCCTCGCCTTTCCTAAATTAATGGGAATGCTTGTAGATTGCGTTAAAAACAAAGACAACACCAGAACGAATGAAATTGCCTTAGGATTAATCGTTATCTTGTTCTTACAAGCTTTCTTTTCTTTCTTTAGATTATCATTGTTTATCAATTTTACCGAAAATACATTGGCAAACCTGCGTTTGTCTTTATATACAAACTTGGTGAAATTGCCAATGACGTTTTTTTCGCAAAAAAGAGTCGGCGAATTAAACAGCCGTATCAGTGCCGATATTACACAAATTCAAGATACATTAACAAGTACAATTGCAGAGTTTTTACGTCAGTTTATACTCATTATCGGTGGTGTAATATTATTGGCAACAGAAAGTTTTAAATTGACTTTATTAATGCTGGCCGTTGTTCCATTGGTTGCAGTTGCTGCAGTAATTTTCGGAAGATTTATCAGAAAATATTCGAAACAAGTACAAGATCAGGTTGCAGAAAGCCAGGTAATTGTAGAAGAAACCATGCAGGGAATTAGCATTGTAAAAGCTTTTGCCAACGAATGGTACGAAATTGCAAGATATAAAGGAAAAATAAACGAAGTGGTAAAACTGGCCATCAAAGGCGGTAAATACCGTGGTTATTTTGCTTCCTTTATTATCTTCTGTTTGTTTGGAGCAATTGTAGCCGTAGTTTGGTATGGTGTACGTTTGAGTATAGCAGGCGAAATGAGCGTTGGACAATTAATTTCATTTGTATTGTATTCTACATTTGTTGGTGCTTCTTTTGGAGGAATTGCCGAATTATATGCTCAAATTCAAAAAGCGATTGGCGCTACCGAAAGAGTTTTTGAATTATTAGATGAAACTCCGGAAAAAATAGATCTTGCTGCAAACGGAGCACACGAAAAAATTAAAGGAAATGTATCTTTTAATAATGTTGCTTTCAGCTACCCTTCTCGTAAAGAAGTTGAAGTATTGAAAAACGTAAACTTTACAGCAGAATTTGGTCAAAAAATAGCTATTGTGGGCCCGAGTGGTGCTGGTAAATCGACCATTTCATCTTTATTACTGCGTTTCTATGATATAACTTCTGGAGAAATTACTGTAGATGGAAAAAATATTTATGAGTATGATTTAGAAAATCTTCGTGGTAATATGAGTATTGTACCCCAAGATGTAATTTTATTTGGCGGAACGATCAAAGAAAATATCGCTTACGGAAAACCAGACGCAACTGATGAAGAAATTATTTTAGCAGCCAAACAAGCCAATGCTTTTAACTTTGTAGAAGGTTTCCCTGAAAAATTTGAAACATTAGTTGGAGAACGCGGTGTTAAATTATCAGGCGGACAACGCCAGCGTATTGCAATTGCACGAGCGCTGCTTAAAAATCCAAGTATTCTAATTTTAGATGAAGCAACTTCGTCTTTAGACAGCGAAAGCGAGAAATTAGTTCAGGAAGCATTAGAAGTTTTAATGGAAGGAAGAACAAGTATTATTATTGCGCACCGCCTTTCGACGATTAGAAGTGCTGACAAAATTTTGGTTTTAGATAACGGAAAAATTACAGAAGAAGGAACACATCAGGAATTGATAAATCTTGAAAACGGTATTTATAAAAACCTTAGTAATCTTCAGTTTAGTAATTCTTAAAAAGAAAATTCAAATTATAAAAATTCCAAATTCCAAATTATAAAAAAAACTCCGTTTGCGTTGCAAACGGAGTTTTTTTTATATAAATCTAAAATCTAAAATCTAAAATCTAAAATCTAAAATCTAAAATCTAAAATCTAAAATCTAAAATCTAAAATCTAAAATCTAAAATCTAAAATCCAGATTATTTTCCTTTTCTTCTTTTACGTTCTGCTTTAATCATAGATAATTCGCGGCTAGTTTGTCCGGCAACAGAAGTATTTTCTTCTGCACGACGAATTAAGTATGGCATAACATCCTTTACAGGTCCAAAAGGAAGGTATTTAGCAACATTATATCCATTTTCGGCTAAGTTATAACTAATATTATCACTCATTCCGTACAATTGACCGAAATAGATTCTGTGGTCGTTTTTGGCAATACCTTTTTCCTGCATCATTTCCATCAATTTATAAGAACTTAATTCGTTGTGAGTTCCGGCAAAAATTGACATCATATCCAAATGCTCTAACATATAATGTACAGCGTTGTCGTAATTAACATCAGTAGCTTCTTTAGAAACACAAATCGGAGAAACATAATTTTTCTCTTCTGCTCTTTTGTGCTCTTTTTCCATGTAAGCACCACGAACTAATTTCATACCAATAAAAAAACCTTCGTTTTTGGCAATATCGTGCAGTTTTTTCAAATAATCCAAACGGTCCCAACGGTACATTTGTAAAGTATTAAAAACAATTGCTTTTTCTTTGTTGTATTTACGCATCATATCGGTAACCAAGTCATCAGCAGCATCCTGCATCCAGCTTTCCTCACCATCAATAAGCAACGCAACATCTTTTTTGTGTGCTTCACTGCAAACTTTATCAAAACGAGCTACTACTCGATCCCATTCTGCTTGTTCTGTTGGAGATAAAGTTTGTTTTTCTCCCAGTTTTTCATACAATTCAAAACGACCTAAACCTGTTGGTTTAAAAACTGCAAACGGAATCGCTAAACGTTCTTTTGCAAATTCTATCGTTTTTAATGTCATTTCCAAAGCTGCATCAAACTGTGCTTCTTCTTCTTTTCCTTCAACTGAATAATCTAAAACTGATGAAACACCTTTTGTAAACATTTTGTCTACCACGGTAATACAATCATCTTCGTTTACACCACCACAAAAATGGTCAAAAACAGTTGCACGAATTAATCCTTCTACTGGTAAATGTGCTTTGATAGCAAAGTTTGTAACAGCAGTTCCAATTCTCACCAAAGGCTCGCTGTCGATCATTTTAAAAAGAAAATAAGCTCTATCAAGTTCTGTATCGCTTTTTAACGAAAATGCAACCTGAGTATTGTCGAATATTTTTTTCATTAAGAGTAAATTTTTGTGCAAATATAAAAAGACTTCAATTATTATTTCGTTAAAAAACGCCTTATTTTTTTCAGAATTTGATAATATTTCAATGTTTTGAAGTAAATTTTTTAATGTAAGATTTTACTTATTTTAAAAAATAGTATTACTTTTGCAAAATTAAATAAAATGTCATGAGTACTGATTTTGTAAATAACTATTTTAAAGCAAGTTATAAATTTCCAGACGCAATTGTTATTCTTTTTTTAGCTTCTATTCTGGCTATTGATTTTATGCCTTATTTTAAAACGGCAGAAATTATCAACGTTCAGTTTTTATACTTGTCGGTCATAAACCTTTTAATGGGGGTTTATTTTTATTTCAATTCAAATTTCTCAACTATAGAAGCATTTCAGGTATTAAAAAGGAATTATGTACCAAAAATTTATTTATTGTTTTTATTCTTTTGTGCGTTATCTTTTCTACCAGCCAAAAACACAGCACTTTCCATTACAAAATTTACAGAATTAGTAATTTCATTTACACTGTTTATAAACTTAACTATCTTGTTAAAAGATAAGTTAGACATACTATATAAGATTATTTTAGTAGTGTGTATTAGTGCATTTTTTCAGGCAGCACAGCAGCTATTTTATTTCAAGGAAATTGCCAAAGGTATCGATACAATGGCTGCACTAAGTAATATGAAGGGAAATACAGGAAATATTAATATTCTTGCGGCCAGCTTAACTATAAAAGTCCCTTTTTTAATTATAGGTATCTTTAATTTTACTTACTTCAAAAGAATTTTCGCAGTTTTTACCTTAATTATAGTGGCATTAGTCATTTTGTTGACTGGTGCCAGAACAGCTTAATTAACTTATTTCTAATTTTTACAATTTATATAATTTATTACTTACGAGAAAATTCAGTTAATAAATCTACTATAATTAAATCATTAGCATTAATAATACCATTGCTGATTTCAGTATACGTTTCTAATGAAATATTCGAAAAATCAAAGAATGTTGATAGATATGTTTCCATAGAACATAGGGTTTCTACACTTAATTCAGAAGATGCCTCTATTAATGTAAGGCTTGAATATTGGAAAAATGCTATAAAATTAGCCAAAACGAGCCCAATTTTAGGTATCGGATTAGGTAATTATCAAGTTGAATCTATTCCTTATGAAAAAGAAATTTCAGATGAATTTGTAGTGTCATTACATTCCCACGATGATTTTCTGGAAATTACGGCTGAAACCGGGATTATAAATGGGCTTATATATTTTTCTCTATTTGTCTATCTCTTTTTTGTAAATGTCACAAGAATAATTAAATCCGAAGATGTGAACACTAGAATTTTGGCACTTTTAGCATTGCTGCTATTAATAGTTTTTGGAGTCGATTCATTGTTCAATTTCCCTATGTACAGACCAACAATGCAGATTTTCTTTGTGCTTCTGATGGCTTTTACTGTTGTTAATAAAAAAAAGAAAGTTGGGCTTGAAACCAATTCAGGAATATATACCAAAATAAACCTGGCGTTAGTAATAATTTTGATATCTATTCCAGCAACTTATGCTGCGCACATTATATATAAAGCGTCAAAATTAGAATATCTAATAGCTAAAGACGATATTAACAACAAAAATAAGGGCTCAATGACTGGCGATGAAGTTGTTGCTGAAATTGCTAAATTTCCTAATGTATTAAGTTCATCAGAAGCCTTTTATGAATATGCCGGAATTTATTATATAAGAGAAAATAATTTTGAAAAAGCGTTTAAATGTTTTTATAAGGCCAGCCAGATCAATCCTTATACAGGTCGAATCAATTTTTATAAATATGTAATAGCTGGAAAAAAAGGAAATCAGGATAGTGCGTATGTATATATAAAACAAGCGTTTTATTTAAGACCAAGGCATAGTAAGATATTTCAAAACTCACTTATTGCAGCTGCCAAAAAAAATGATACTATTGAGATTCTAAAAGAACAGAAAATATATTCTAAATACAAAAAGGCTCCAGATGCATGGAGTACACCTGCCAGAGTTTTACTTAATACAAATTTTAATCGCAAAAACTTAGGTAAACTTATTGATAACGGTCTTAAAAACTTCCCGAAAGATAGCTTACTGCTAAAACAGAAAAAGGACTTTTTGATAACAAATTACATCATGGAAGGACAGGAAAATATTGCAAAATCAAATTTAGCAGAGGGGTTAAAAGCATATGAAAAAGCTTTAAAATTAGATCCTGAAAATGTTTACGTTATGCAAAATATAGGTTTTTATTATTTAAACTTAAGGCAATACAAACAAGCAGTACCTTATCTTTTGAATGCGATTAAAAAACCTGGTCTTTATGATGGAAAAACAGAATATTTTATTGGTTTATGTTATGTTAATATCAATGATAAAGAAAATGCCTGCAAGTATTTTAAGATTTCTAAAAACAAAAACTATCCTCAGGCACTACAGCTACCAAAAGATGTTTGTGAATAAATCTTGAACTAATTCATTAAAAATATTTATTAAGTTTTAAATTTTATAAAGCTTAATAAATATTTTTTAGTTATAAAGCAGTTCTAATTTATAAACTAATCAAAAAAGTTATAGCTGAAATTATAGCGATCAATTTTTAAATTATTACGTTCAGTTTAAACATTATTTCCTTAAAAATGCCTTATTTTGCGCTTTCAATTAACCAAAGAATTATGCAATCTATTCAAGCTAATAATTATCACGTACATTTTAACCACAATGCTTACGAAGCTTTAAATAAACATTTAAAAGAAAATAAATATTCAAATTTATTCATTATAGTTGATAATCAAACCAATGAATATTGTTTACCTAAATTTCTGCCTCTTCTCGAAACTGATTTAACAATCGAAATAATTGAATTTGAAGCAGGTGAAATCAATAAAAATATAGAAACCTGTATCGAAATCTGGAATGTTTTAACTGAACTTGGAGCAGATAGAAAATCTCTTATTATCAATCTTGGAGGCGGTGTAGTTACAGATTTAGGAGGTTTTGTTGCTTCTACCTTTAAACGTGGAGTTGATTTTATAAATATTCCGACTACCTTATTATCTATGGTTGATGCTTCTGTTGGAGGAAAAACCGGAGTAGACTTAGGAAACCTTAAAAATCAAATCGGAGTTATTAATGTACCGCAAATGGTATTAATTGATACGCAATACTTAGAAACTTTAGCAAAAACTGAAATGCGCTCTGGATTGGCAGAAATGCTTAAACATGGTCTGATTTACGATGCGCCATATTGGAGAAAGTTTTTAGATCTAAAAGCAATTGATTTTGCCGATTTTGATGAATTGATTTATCGTTCTGTTGAAATTAAAAATGAAATTGTAATACAAGACCCGACAGAGAAAAATATCCGAAGAGCACTAAATTTTGGACATACTTTAGGCCACGCTATAGAAAGTTATTTTTTAGAAAGTGAAACCAAAACAACATTATTGCACGGAGAAGCAATCGCAATCGGAATGATTCTGGAAAGTTATATTTCACTGCATAAAAACTTAATTACGGCAGCCGAATACGCAGAAATCAAAACGGCGATTCAGGGCATTTATGATAATGTAATAATCGAAGAAAATGATATCGAACCAATCTTAGAATTGCTGATTCATGACAAAAAAAATGAATACGGTTTAATTCAATTTGCTTTGATCGAAGGAATAGGCAAAATTAAAATTAACCAATTGGTTGAAAATAAATTGATTCTAGATGCGTTTCAAGATTATAAATCTTAAACTTTTTTTAATCAAAACCGTTGCTTTAGGTATATATTATTTTTTACATTTGCCACAATGAAAACAAACAATAAACAAAGACGATTTAGTTCTTATAGAAACCGCCTCAATAGTTCTTTACTAAGAATGTTGAACCGTTTTTATAATAGTAAAAGTCCTTTTTGTTTTGATGCCTTTCAGTATTCAAAAGCAGAGAATGAAAAGCTACAGATTATATTTGAAAATTTTAGGGTTTGAATTTAGACTAAACGCCGTTTTTCTAAAATAAATCACAATCTTAAATATTTAAAAATAAATGAATACAAAATATTCTGATCTAATTAATCAAACATACTATTTTCCTCAAGAGGAATTTAAACTAAACAAAGACAACCTTCAGTTTCACAATATCGATTTGATGAAATTGGTTGAACAATACGGAACCCCATTAAAATTTACCTACTTACCACAGATTTCGAACAACATTAATAAGGCAAAAGCCTGGTTCAGAAAATCTATGGAAAAAAACAAATACGAAGCAAAATATTACTATTGCTATTGTACAAAAAGCTCTCATTTTGAGTACATTATGAATGAAGCTTTTAAGAATAACATTCATATCGAAACTTCTTCTGCATTTGATGTTAATATTGTAGAAAATTTGTTAGAAAACGGTAAGATCAATAAAAGTACCTATGTAATTTGTAATGGTTTTAAAAGAGACGAATACATAACAAATATTGCAAGATTAATTAATAACGGACATAAAAATACTATTCCTATAATTGATAACTATGAAGAACTTGATCTTCTTCAGGCTGAAATTAAAGGAAAATTCAAAATCGGAATTCGTATTGCAGCCGAGGAAGAGCCTAAATTTGAATTTTATACATCAAGATTAGGAATTGGTTACAAAAACATTGTTTCGTTTTATAAAAAACAAATTCAGGAGAATGATAAATTAGAGCTTAAAATGCTTCACTTTTTCATTAACACTGGTATTAATGATACAGCATATTATTGGAATGAGTTAGTAAAATGTATAAAAGTATATATTGCGCTTAAAAAAGAATGCCCTACCCTAGACGGATTAAACGTTGGTGGTGGTTTCCCGATTAAAAACTCATTAGCCTTTGATTATGATTATCAATATATGATTGACGAAATTATCAATCAGATTAAAATTGCATGTGACGAAGCTGAAGTTGATGTTCCTAATATTTTTACTGAATTTGGATCATTTACCGTAGGTGAAAGTGGTGGTGCAATCTATCAGATTTTGTATCAAAAACAACAAAATGATAGAGAAAAATGGAATATGATTGATTCTTCATTCATAACTACTTTGCCAGATACTTGGGCTATAAACAAACGTTTTATTATGCTGGCGGTAAACCGCTGGAATGATACGTACGAACGGGTTTTATTAGGAGGTCTGACTTGTGATAGTGACGATTATTACAATTCTGAACAAAATATGAACGCGATTTATCTGCCTAAATACAGCAAAGAAAAGCCATTATACATTGGTTTCTTTAATACAGGTGCGTATCAGGAAACTATTGGAGGATACGGAGGTTTACATCACTGTTTGATTCCGCAGCCTAAACATATTTTAATAGATCGTGATGAAAACGGGATTTTGGCAACTGAGGTTTTCTCAGAACAACAGACTTCTGATGATGTATTGAAAATTTTAGGATACACAAAAAAAACGTAAAAAAAAAGCTGTGAATTTTATGTTAATATTTATAAAAGTATTAATTTGCAGTGTCCTCTTAAAAGGTTAAGCTTAATTCAAAAAAAACAAAAAAACAAAAAAGTAATGAAAGGACCTATCAGTCAGTTTATTGAAAAACATTATTTACACTTTAACTCTGCTTCTCTTGTTGATGCTGCAAAAGCATACGAACAACAATTGGCAAATGGAGCAAAAATGATGGTGAGTATGGCTGGCGCTATGAGTACAGCAGAAATTGGTAAAATTTTTGCCGAAATTATTAGACAAGATAAAGTACAAATAATTTCATGTACTGGAGCCAATCTAGAAGAAGACATTATGAATTTGGTTGCTCACTCTCATTACGAAAGAGTACCAAATTACCGTGATTTAACCCCAGAAGACGAATGGGCATTGCTAGAAAGAGGATTAAACCGTGTTACAGATACTTGTATCCCTGAGCACGAAGCATTCCGTCGTTTGCAAAAGCACATTTACAAAATCTGGAAAGATGCAGATGATAAAGGAGAACGTTATTTTCCTCATGAATTCATGTACAAGATGTTATTATCTGGCGTTTTAGAAGAATATTACGAAATTGACTTAAAAGATAGCTGGATGTATGCAGCTGCAGAGAAAAACCTGCCTATTATCGTACCAGGATGGGAAGATAGTACAATGGGAAATATCTTCGCATCATACGTAATCAAAGGTGATTTAAAAGCATCTACGATGAAATCTGGTATAGAATATATGACATTCCTTGCAGACTGGTATCCAAAAAACAGCAGCAACGGAATTGGATTTTTTCAAATTGGTGGTGGTATTGCAGGAGATTTTCCTATTTGTGTTGTACCGATGTTGTATCAGGATATGGAAATGCATGATGTCCCGTTTTGGAGTTATTTCTGCCAAATCTCAGACTCTACAACCAGTTATGGTTCGTACTCTGGAGCAGTTCCAAACGAGAAAATCACTTGGGGTAAATTAGATATCAAAACCCCTAAATTTATTATTGAGTCGGATGCTACAATTGTTGCACCGTTAATTTTTGCATATTTATTAGATTTATAGGATAATTTTATGAAAAGAGTTATAGTAGACTACGCTAAACTTACCAACGAAATTTTGAACCTTTTGGTTGAAAAGTTTCCTGATGGTTATGATGATTCGGATGTTATCCGTTTTAGAAATGCTAAAAACGAGTTAATCGAGGCTGTTGAAGTTCGTACTGAAGACACTATTTATTTAGTAAAAATTAGTACTAAACTTGCAGACAGAATCGAAAATTACGATGAAGATGACGATATCGATCTTGATGTTGATACAATCGAACCAGTAAAAGGACTTGATCTTGATGACGACAGCGATGATGACGATGATGATGACGATAATCTAGACAAGCCAGATACTGACGGTGGAGATGATGACGATGATGAAGACAGAGACCCAGACGATATTGCTGACGATGAAGATGATGAAGACGAAGATTAATTTCTTCTCTTTCTAAATATTAAACTAAAGGAACTCAATTCGGGTTCCTTTTTTTGTTACAATAAATAACAATTACATTATAAGAAAAGTACTATGTTTGTAATGTAAATTTTAGCAATAAAAATGAACTCAGAAATATTACACGCCAAGCTAAAAGAAAACTTTGGTTTTGAAAAATTTAGACCCAATCAGGAAACAATTATTAATACCATTCTTTCTGGTCAGGATACATTGGCTATAATGCCGACTGGAGGGGGAAAATCGATATGTTTCCAGCTTCCGGCTTTGGTTTTACCTGGAATCACAATTGTTATTTCTCCTCTAATTGCCCTGATGAAAGATCAGGTTGACAGTTTAAAAACAAATGGAATTTCTGCGTGTTACATCAACAGCAGCCAATCAAGCGAAGAACAGCAATTTTATATCGATAATTTAAAATCTAATAATTTTAAACTGGTTTACATTGCTCCAGAAAGTCTTTCTTATTTAGATGTGGTTTTTAATGAATTGACAATCAGTTTAATTGCAATTGATGAAGCACATTGTATTTCTTCCTGGGGACATGATTTTAGACCGGCTTATACTAATTTAGGATATTTAAAAAGCCGCTTCTCTTCTACTCCGGTTCTGGCTTTGACTGCCACAGCCGATAAAGCAACGCGCACAGATATTACGAAACAATTAAATTTAAGAAACCCAAAAACTTTTGTAGCTTCTTTTGACAGAGCTAATTTAAGCTTAGAAGTTCGTCCGGCATTAGATCGTGTAAAACAAATTGTTGATTTTGTAGAAGAGCATCCAAATGAATCTGGAATTATTTATTGTTTAAGCAGAAAAACTACAGAAGAACTGGCTCAAAAATTACAGAAGGCTGGTATCACGGCAAAAGCGTATCATGCCGGATTAGACAATAAAGTTCGTGCTAAAACTCAGGATGAATTTATAAACGATGATTGTCAGGTAGTTTGTGCTACAATTGCTTTTGGTATGGGAATCGATAAATCGAATGTGCGCTGGGTAATTCATTATAATCTGCCAAAAAATATAGAGGGTTATTATCAGGAAATTGGGCGTGCGGGGCGTGACGGACTTCCGGCTGAAACGGTTTTATTTGAAAGTTATGCCGATGTTATTCAGCTTCAGAAATTTGCTTCAGAAGGATTAAATGCTGATGTACAGCTGGCAAAATTAGAACGTATGAAACAATATGCAGATGCATTAAGCTGCAGACGAAAAATTCTACTCTCCTATTTCGGTGAATTGGTAACTGAAAATTGTGGCAACTGTGATATCTGCAAAAAACCGCCAGTATTTTTTGACGGAACAATTTTGGCTCAAAAAGCACTCTCTGCGATTACCCGTTTACAGGAATCTGAGACTTTGGCTGTAATTGTAGATTTTTTAAGAGGCTCGAGAAACGCGTATATCTACGAAAAAAATTATCAAACGCTTAAAACGTACGGAATTGGCGCTGACATTTCTTGGTACGATTGGAATCAATACTTAATTCAATTAATAAACTTAGGATATTGTGAAATTGCTTTTCATCAACACAATAAAATTTTACTAACGCCTTTTGCAAAGAAAGTTTTGTTTGAAGGCGAAAAAGTAAAACTAACGACGGTTGTCAAAAAAGTAATTGATAAAAACGAAATCAAAGAAACAAAAGCTAAAGCAACTAAAAATTCTCTTTTTGAGACGCTTAGAAAATTACGTTATGAAATTGCACAAGAAGAAGAAGTTCCGGCTTATGTGATTTTTAGCGATGCTGCTTTAAGACAGATGGAAATTATACGACCTACAAGTGATGAAGAATTCCTTACTGTAGAAGGTGTTGGTAAAGCAAAACTAGAAAAATACGGTTCTGAATTTATAAACGCTATTATAGAATTTCAGAAAAATAAAAAAGAGAAAGTAAAAAGCAAGAAAGAAAATAATACTTATAAAGTTACTTTTGAATTGTATCAGAATGGTGTTAGCGTCGAAGAAATTGCAGAAAGCAGAAATCTGGGCGTAACTACGATAATTTCGCATTTAGCAAAATTATATTCTGAAGGATTTGATATTGATATAACAAAATTTGTTTCTGATGAAGAAGTAAACCTAATCAAAAACGCAAAAAACGAATTAGAAAATCCAAATGCACTTAGACCATACTTCGAATATTTTGAGGAAAAAATGGGTTATGATAAAATTCGTTTTGGATTAGCTGTGATTGAGAAGTCAGGCTTGTAATTTTTTTTTGTCATTTCGACTGAAAGGAGAAATGACAAGAATAGACTTAAAAACAAAAAACCTGTAAAAATTATTTTTACAGGTTTTTTGTTTTATGATTTTTCTAGTATTATAGATACCTTTCCTGAAAAACTTTTTGATGATGTTTTTGATGTCCTATCAAAACAAAACCTAAAGCACGAACAGAAATCGGATTGTTTGATGCAGTTCCGATTCTTTTAAGCTGTTCTTCAGATAAACTTTTGTAAAACAATAAATTTGAATGTCTTACAGCAGAAAATTCAGTTAATAAATCCTGAATACTTCTTTTGCTTGACTCCGTATTATCGGCATAATCATTTTCTTCAAAACTTGGCAAAGGCGTTTTGTCATTTCTGGAAAAACGCAGTGCGCGATAAGCAAAAATACGTTCCGTATCAATTACGTGCTGAATAATATCTTTAATTGTCCACTTTCCTTCGGCATAACGATAATCAAATTTATCCATTGGAATATTTTGTACAAATCGGATAAAGTCATGCAGAGAAATTTCTAATTCTTCAATTAAATTTACTTCTCCGGCTTCTTTTACATACGTTATAAATCCTCCGGAATATTCACTTTCTAATAATTGTGATGTATTCATTATTTTACAATTTTGAAATTAATGGATTTTTTTAAGCTGAATTTCTACTTGCGTTTGTGTTTCCGAAAAGTGATCTCGTAACGATCTTTTCATAAACTTTTATCAACTCTTCGTTTCCGTTATTTTCTTTATTCAATTCATTAATTCTAAGTAAAGCATATTGTTGTATCGTCAACAATGGCAATACGATACGCTCTCTTATTTGAATCGATGCTATACCATCAGGATAATTTTCCATCAAGGTTTTATGATCAGCAATTTTAAGAAGAAGACGTTTTGTTTCTTGAAATTCTTCGTTGATAATCTGCCAGAATTCTCCAAATTCAGCATCATTTTTCATGTAAGCTGTTAATGGTAAAAATGATTTTGCCAAAGACATCATACTGTTTTCAAGCAGTGTTTTAAAGAACAAAGAATTATGGTATAAGTCACTTACTTTATCCCATTGTCCGCTTTCCTCAAAATATCTTAAAGCAGTACCTACACCAAAAAATCCTGGTACATTTTGTTTTAATTGACTCCAAGAACCCACAAACGGAATTGCTCTTAAATCTGCAAAATCAAGCGATTCTGATTTACTTCTTTTAGAAGGACGGCTTCCGATGTTTGTTTTAGAGTAATATTTTAAAGTACTCATCTTTTCCAAATAAGGAATAAACTTTGGATGGTTTTTAAAACTTAAATATTTCTCATATCCTAAATCTGCTAATTGTGTCAAGATTTGAGTTTCTTCAGCAGATAATTCATTTTTATCTTTGCTAAAAACCTGATTAGTAACACCTGCAGTAAGTAAGTTTTCGATATTGTAACGACAAGAATCTAAAGTTCCAAAATTAGAACTAATCGTTTGTCCTTGTACCGTAATCTGAATTTCGTTGTTTTCGATTTTTGGCCCTAACGAAGCGTAAAATTTATGTGTTTTACCCCCGCCACGTGCTGGAGGTCCGCCACGTCCATCAAAGAAAATAGCCTTAATGCCATATTTTCTGGAAATCTCAGTCAAAGCAATTTTTGCCTGATAAATACTCCAGTTTGCCATTAGATAACCACCATCTTTAGTTCCGTCAGAGAAACCAAGCATAATAGTTTGTTTGTTTCCTCTTGCTTTTAAATGTTTAGAGTATTCTGGATTAGTATATAACTGCTCCATAACATCGTGTGCATTTTGCAAATCATCAACAGATTCAAAAAGCGGAATTACATCAACAGATGGATTTTCCCAATTATTCAAACGAATCATGGCAAAAGTTTCCATTACATTTAGTGCACTTTCGTTATTACTAATAATATAACGATTTGCTCCAAATTCTCCGTTACGTTCCTGAATGGTTTTAATAGCCTGAACAGATTCTAAAGTAGATTGTGTAATTTCATCTGTAAAATCGGCAGGATTTAAATTTCCTTTCACTTTAGATAAAACAACCAATTTTTCGGCTTCAGATAATTCAAAGTAATTTTTAGGGAAAACATCAGATCCAGAACTCAAATAATAATTAACAACATCTTTAAAAACAACATTATGAATTTTGCTGTTTTGGCGAATGTCTAAGGTTGCAAAATGAAATCCGAATAGATTAATCTTTACCAATAAAGCTTCTAGTTCGTCTAAATATAAAGACTGATGCTTCTCGATAATTATGTTTCTTATTTTATTCAACTGCGTTAATAATTCATCTAAAGTGATGTAAATTTCACCTTTAGAATAAAATACAGAACGATAAAGTTTATGTTCAAGATCGGCTACCAAAGTATCTACATCTGAGAAGGTTAGCTTTCTTTTTAAATTTCTCATTTCAACATAGTAGCACTTTAAAATAGAAGTTCTTAAACGTTCTGCTACTTTTAGTGTAATCTCTGTTGTTACAAAAGGATTTCCGTCGCGATCTCCTCCCGGCCAGAATCCAAGTTTGATTAATTGGTTCTGAATTGCACTTCCCTGCAAAATATTTTTTTGCAGATAATGTACAATTTCTCCAGAAGTTGCATAGAAAACATTCTCCAGATACCAAATCAAACTTACTGCCTCATCATAAGGGTTTGGTTTTTCGTTTTGGATAAAAGGAGTTTTTCCTAACTGCGCTAATAATTGTTTTATTTTTAATAAATCATTAGATCGAATTGCTTCTGTCAAATCATTTATAATTCCAAGAACCGGCCCAGGATAAAACTGTGTCGGGTGCGCCGTTAAAACCGTGCGTACGTTGAAGTTTTCAAGGAATTCGATTAACTCATCGTCTTTCTCTTTTGCATCTGATTTCTCTTTGATATCGCGCAAAGAACCACGTCCTTCCATGTTGTTTACAGCAGGAAAAGCAGCGTCTTCGATGGCATCAAAAAGCACAATTTGACGTTCTATATATTGAATAAATCGAAACATAAGATCGATTTTTTCCTTTTCAGAAGCATCATTAAGGTATTTATTAGAAAAGAAATTAAAAATTTCCTTTGGTGTTTCTTGTTTTTTAAAGCCTGTTTCGCAAGTTTCTGTAAATAATGGAAGTAAAACTCCAGTATTATCAATAGAATCAAAAGGTAATGTTATAAAAACACTATTGTAAATGTGATATTTTGAGAGTACATCTTGATTAAAGCGCTCAATTTTTGGCAGCGTATACATAATCGTGTTATAGTTGGTTGGTTAATTATTTAGTCATAAAAAAACCCCAAGAATAAACTTGAGGTATATTTTAATATAGCATTCAAGAGAATTTATTACATATTTTTAAAAATAGTATGCATCAAACGCTTCTTATCGTTTATACTTTCTTCTAATGAAATCATTGTTTCTGTTCTGTAAACACCCTCGATATCGTCAATCATGAAGATAACTTCTTTTGCATGTTTTGTATCTTTTGCTCTAATTTTGCAAAAAATATTGAATTTTCCTGTAGTTACAGATGCAACTGTAACGAATGGAATTTGGTTAATTCGCTCTAATACAAATTTTGTCTGCGACGTATTGTTAAGAAACACACCTACATAAGCAATAAATGAATACCCTAGTTTATCATAATCTAAGGCTAAAGAAGAACCCATTATGATTCCTGCGTCTTCCATCTTTTTTACTCTAACGTGTACTGTTCCAGCAGATATCAATAGTTTTTTTGCAATGTCAGTAAACGGAACTCTCGTATTGTCTATTAACATATCTAAAATCTGGTGATCTACTTCATCTAAACGAAATTTACTCATAATTCTTTAATTAATATTACTAATTGCTATTACAAAGTATAAAATTATATATAAAAAACAACAAATTCACAAAAAAATTAACTTTTTATTAATCCGTTAACAAATTTAACATTTTTATTTAAATAAAAATCTGCTTTTTGATTGGTTTTCGGAAAATTACCTAGGTCATCAGAGTAAACAGCACCTTCTGCGTCGTATACATAATGTCCAAAATAATTCTCTAATTCACCTACTTCAACGATATATGCGTTAAAGTGAATCTTATTTTCAATCAATTCCTCTTTGTATTGAGCGACAAAATTCGTAATAATTTCGATACCATCATAATTTATTTTGACATTTTTATACATAAAATCATAAAAAACGACTTTATTTTGTGAAATATTCAAATAATCATTAATTCTGTTATCAACTAAATCGTTTTCGCTAATGAGTTTAAAACTTGAAATTAGTGAGAAAAATAGGAGTTTTCTGGTGATTTCACGATCATAATCGCCTGGAAAATGACCTCCTTCAAATAAGATGGTTGGTACTCCAAGATATTGAAAAGTATCTCCAATACAGTTGATATTAAAAGAGTCGTCAAAACGGCCTACTTGGCCCGGTATGTACTGCTGAAGCACATCATTAAGGCCTGCAATAAGGTTTATAGCCTTTAATCTGTTTTCGTTTATATCTCTTTCTTCATTAAAAGATGGCGCTAAGAAAGAAACTGTAGCCGGTTTTCCGGTATCTCCAGCACCAAAAATAGTACGCTGATCATGAAGATTAAAGCAAAAATGAGGTTTAAAATCTTCGAATACTTTTCTAAGAACTTTACTCTCTGGCTGCGTTAAATCCTGCGAATCTCTATTTAAATCAATTTCGTTAGCATTTGCTCGTGTATAAAGCTTAGCACCATCTGGATTTAATATAGGAATACAGTAAAACGTAAAAGTATTAAGCATTTTAACGGCATATTCAGAACCACTGTTTAAGACATTAATAAAGTCAAACAATGCTTTGGTTGTAGTGCTTTCGTTTCCGTGCATTTGAGACCAAAGATAAACACGAGTTTCTCCAGTCCCAATTTCGTAACTATATATAGGTTGTTCTAAAACAGAATGTCCTATAACTTTAACTTGATTATTGGTATTTAATTTTTCTAATAAAGGCTCGATTTCTTTTAAAGTTAAATAACGTCCGCTAATAGATTGCTCTTTGTATTGGTTGAATAATTCTTCTAAATTCATTGTGTTTTGATTAGTTTACAAAAGTAAACATCTTTATTTTTACAATTGTAAACATTAAAAATAAAGAGTAATTTAGAAATGTAAACATAATTTTAAGTAATTATTTACTATTAAGCACCATATTGATTAACAATTGTTATTACTTTAATTAAATAAAATTAAATAGCACTATTTCAACTACTTAAACATCATTAATTAAAGTAAATATCTTAGAAATAAAGAATGCTTTATACGATTTACAACTGTAAAATTGCTTTATTGGTTCCTTTTAGTTACATTTGTAAACATAGATTTTTTAAATGAGAATTTACAATGGTAAACATCGATGATTTTGTAAAAAGACTGGAAATTATACTCGATTATTATGGACTGAATGCTTCTGCTTTTGCTGACAGAATTGGTGTGCAGCGCTCTAGTATGTCTCACCTATTGTCTGGCAGAAACAAACCAAGTTTAGATTTTGTCATGAAAATTCTGGAAGTTTTTCCAGATGTAGACTTATATTGGATTTTGAACGGAAAGGGAAATTTTCCAAAAAGTGATGAAGAGGTTTCTCCGGAAGTTGCAAAACCTACTCCTATTTTATCAAATGAAATTTATGGCGGAGAAGATTTATTTTCTACTATTAATTATAAAGAAGAACCAAAACCGGAAATAAAAATTTCTTCCGAAATAAAAAGTTCAAATTTTAGTTCGGAAGAAAGTGAAATTGAAAAAATTGTGTTTTTTTACAAAAATGGAACTTTTAAGATTTATACACCCTAATTAAAATTAGCGCATATTTGCCCATTCAAAAAAATATTTTTCATTTACGCGATTCTCACGCATTAGGAAAAAAGACGAAAAAATTAGACTTGAATGCCATTTTGAGGAATCTTACCTAAAACTCCTTTATAGTGTTGTTTCAAAATTTGAATATCAGCTTCGTAATCTCCAGTCGGAAAAAAAGGTTTGCCTAGATTTACTTCTTTTTTGCCCCAATCAAAAGCGACAGGAACAATTGGCACATTTGCTTTAAGCGCTATATAATAAAAACCGGTTTTAATTTCTAAAACTTCTTTACGTGTTCCTTCTGGTGCCACAGCCAAACGAAAAACTTCTTTACGGTCAAAAATTGCTGCAATAGAATCTACTTTATTCAATCCGCCAGAACGGTCTAAAGGTTCTCCGCCAACACTTCTAAAGTAATATCCAAATGGGAATTTGAATAATTCTTTCTTCCCTACCCAATTCATTTGTAAGCCTGAGATTCCTCTAGTGAAAATTCCTAAATAAAAATCATGATTACTTGTATGCGGCATTACCATCAGTATACATTTTTTCACTTCAGCATTTTCCAATCCTACTATTTTCCAGCCCATTAGCTTAAAAAAAATGTATTTGTACAATTGTTTTTTCATTAATGTTTATTTATTTGATGCAAAATAAAAGATTTAATGCTAAATTTGAGTAAAAGCTTTACAAAAAATGATTCAAAAATTATTCAGTTATCTTATTCCAGTAAAAATATTTAAAAAAAAATCGGCACGAAGCAAAGTTATTGAAGTTACCTGGGCAAATGGCGAATTGGTCTTAGATTCTGAAAACACAAATTATTCCTACGGGAGTTTGCAGCGTATATTAAGGTACGGACTTAGAAATATTGGTTACGATGCGATTCTTAAAATGGACCACATCTTATTGCTTGGCGTTGCCGGCGGCAGTGTTATAAAAACGCTGGTTGATGAGATTAAATATAAAGGTAAAATTACGGGTGTAGAAATTGACTCAGATATGATTCAGATTGCCAACCAGTATTTTAACCTTAATCAAATAAAACAACTTGAAATTATTATTGATGATGCTTTTGAGTTTGTCTTAAAAACAAAAGAAAAGTATAATCTTATTATTATCGATATTTTTGAAGATATTAATATGCCCAACTTTTTGTTTGAACGTTTCTTTAGCGAGCGTATCTGTTATCTTTTGCAAGATCAGGGTTTTGTGTTATTCAATACCATGATTCTTGATGAAGCACATAATGTTCGAAATAGAAAATACATTGCCGAAATTGACTCTAAGTTATTTACTTCAAAAATGCTGCCCCGCATAGAAGTGCATAATGAATTGATAATCATTGAAAAAGTAGCCTAAATTTAAAATTTTATGAAACCCCTTGCCTCTATTTTAAAAACTTTGCCACCTACTAAAGTAATCGATTCGAATATTGATTTTTCTAAATATATTTTATTAGATCTATCGGTTACGAATCAGGAATTGGTTGATATTAAGCCCGAAAGCACTGCTGCTTTTGATGTTTATATTTCAAATTATATAAAAAAGAATAATGCCGAAGTTGCCTTTGGCGGTTATATAGAAGGCCGCTCTTTGTACAAACGAAGTACGATTTTTAAAAACGATTCGCTGCCAGAAAGAAACATTCATATTGGAGTTGACTTATGGGCAAAAGCGGGAACGCCTGTGCTGGCACCGATTGACGGAAAAATTCACAGTTTTAAAAATAACATTGGTTTGGGAGATTATGGCCCAACGATAATATTAGAACACGAAATTGAAAATGAAAAATTTTATACTTTATACGGACATTTATCGTTAGAAAGTATAGAGAACTTAACTGTTGGGGACAGTTTTGAAAAAGGTCAGGAAATTGCAACAATTGGGAATCAGGAAGTTAACGGAGATTATCCGCCTCATTTGCACTTTCAAATCATCAATAATATTGAAGATTATTGGGGAGATTATCCCGGAGTCTGCAACACAAACGACCTAAATTTTTATATAGAAAACTGCCCAGACCCCAACTTATTATTAAAAATTACTTAAATAGTTATGAAGAAAGCGGGATTGATTATATGTTTGTTGTTATTAATTGGGTGTAAGTCTAAAACGATTAGCAGAGATACAGAAGATTTGAAAATTAAAAAAGTTTCTGGTTCTGATATTGATGCCAATCAGCAGAGAAAAGCATACGAATTAGGAAAACGAGTTTTAGAAACTTGCAACACATCAAAGTTTAAACCTTTTAACGAAACTGAGGTTACGGCTTCGGTAAGAGAAAATACAACAGAAGAACGATTGACTAAAACTTGTACAAGATTTAGACAATACTACGGAAGTTTTATTGATTTAAAATTAGATGGAGTTTATAAAACTAAACAAGAAGTCATTTATCGCTATCATGCTTTATACACCAAAAAAGTCGCAAACAAAGAACTGCGTATTTTTGTAAATGATGAAAATTTGATTTCTGCCATAAAATCAATGGATTGGGACGAAAAATTTGATTCTAAACTAAACGAACAATAAGTAAATATGAAATTAAAATTATTACTTTTTCTACTGCTCTTACTTTCAACTTTTGCAAATGCACAGGAAACCATTACTGTAAACGGTTCTAAACCTTTTCCTGCAACTCAGAAATATACTTTTATTTGCGAAAAATATGCTTTTACAGGCGAAACAAAAGTACAGATTGCAAAAACAGATAAAGGTGGTATTTTAAAATTAACTATTGCAACGGCCAATGATAAGGCCAGAATTGCCGGCGGACTTTATGTAGATTTGGCCAATGCCGATGTAATTGCCTGTACAGATAAAAATGTAAAAGAAGCTGCAGACGGCACAACGACAGCTTATTATTATTTTACTCCGGCAGAATTTTTAAAACTAAAGAAAACTGATATTTACGCCATACGATTTATAATTGCCGGCGGGCCAAATAATTTTGGAAATCAGACGGGTTACTTTACTACCTATAATAAAATGAACTATTTTTCGACGGCGTACGATAAATCAAAGAAATCTTACGATACCGCAAAAGAAATTAGTGTATTATGAATATAATTTGAGTTAATTAATCTTATATTTATATTCTAAACACCACTTTTATGAACGCCAACGAAGCTCTAATTACAAAATTCTACACCGCTTTTGCCAATTCTGATGCTCAAACAATGTCGGAATGTTATCATCCAAAAATTCATTTTATTGATCCGGCTTTTGGATTATTAAAAGAAGAACAGGTTTCTAAAATGTGGAGAATGCTCATTTTAAGAAGCAAAGGAAACATTAAAATTGAGTTTTCTAATATTAAAGCAGATGAAACCACTGGTTCTGCCAATTGGGTTGCAACCTATAATTTTAGTAAAACCAATCGAAATGTAATTAATAAAATCGCTGCCGAATTTGTCTTTAAAGATGGGCTAATTATCAAACATACAGATAGTTTTGATGTTTGGAAATGGTCAAAACAAGCTTTTGGTCCTGCTGGATATTTATTGGGCTGGACAGGATTTTTTCAGAAAAAAATACAAAAGCAGGCTTTATTATCCTTAGAAAAATTTAAAGGATAAAATAATTTAAGGCATCTAATAGCTATCTTTTTTTTAGAAGTTTTATTTCTTGCGTTGCTTCAATTAAGTTAATTGTGTTTTTACTATAACTAATTATGAAAGAAATTCTACACAAGAAATTAAACGTATTACAAGCTACGGCAATTTGCGGCAACGACATTAGTTCTTCATGCCTGTATGTTTCGGCACTTACTATTATTTATGCGGGGCAATATGCCTGGATTTCACTTTTAATTGTTGCTGTTGTTTTATTCATGTTCAGAAGAATTTACGGCGAAGTTGTTGGCGCAATCCCTTTAAATGGAGGCGCTTATAATGTTTTATTAAATACTTCTACCAAACGTTTAGCTTCACTTGCAGCTACCTTAACGGTGCTTTCTTATATGGCAACCGCGGTTATATCTGCCTCAGAAGGAATGCATTATCTGCACAGTATTTTCGAAAGTTTAAATGTTACCATCGCAACAGTTGTTGTATTAGCCTTATTTACAGGACTTGCCATTTTAGGAATAGGAGAATCTGCATTTGTTGCCGTAATTATATTTCTAACACATTTAGTCACTTTAAGCTTATTGGTTTTGGCTTCCTTTTGGTTTATAATGAATAATGGTGTAGAAACTTTTCATATTAATTGGGAAATGCCAATTGCCTACGGGAATATTAAAACAGCGCTCTTTCTGGGATTTTCTGCAGCAATGCTTGGAATTTCTGGTTTTGAAAGTTCTGCCAATTTTGTTGAAGAACAAGAACATGGTGTTTTTCCAAAAACATTGCGCAACATGTGGGCGATCGTTAGTTTCTTTAATCCTGTAATTGCACTTTTATTAATAAGTATAATTCCGCTCGCAGAAGTTGGCGCGCACAAAGAATCACTTTTATCTTATTTAGGACAGACAGCCGGAGGTTCATGGCTCGCCTGGTTAATTTCTATAGATGCTGTTTTGGTTTTATGCGGAGCCGTATTAACTTCATTTGTTGGTGTTTCTGGTTTATTAAGCCGAATGACTTTAGATCGAATTCTTCCTAATTATTTTTTAAAACAAAACAAAAGAGGTTCAAATTATAGAATTATTATTAGTTTTTTAATTCTCTGTATATCTGTTTTATTTGCCACCAAAGGTCATTTAGAATCTTTGGCCGGCGTTTATACCTTTTCATTTCTTGCCGTTATGGCTTTATTCGGAATTGGGAATTTACTTTTAAAATTTAAACGAAGAAAATTGCCAAGACCCGAACGCGCTAAAGGAATTGTTGTTGTAATTGCAATTTCTTGCATCATCACCGCTTTTGTTGGAAATATGAAATTGAATATACATTCCTTTTATACCTTTTTAAAATACATGGTTCCTTCTCTCCTTTTCATTGGGATTATGCTGAACCGTGTAATAATCATCAGGCTTTTGGTTGAAGTTTTAGAATATTTTTATCGTCCCTTGCGTAAAATGGTAATTTTGAGCAATCGCTATCTGCAAAAATTAAGTGTTGAAATTAATTCGCAGGAATTTGTGTTTTTTACAAAAGGTGATAATATTGCCATACTCAATAAAGTTTTGCAATATGTAGAAGGAAATGAAACTACTAAAAAACTAAAAATTGTTCATGTAAAAAATGATGCATCAAATAATGAAGCACTTATAAAAGATCTTGAAGTTTTAGATCGTGCTTATGATGATATTGATATTGAATATCTGGAAATCGAAGGTGTTTTTGGTCCAGAAATTATTGATGAACTTTCTAAGAAATGGAATATTCCAAAAAACTTTATGTTTATTGGTTCTCCCGGAAATAAATTCTCATATCGTGTTTCTGATCTTGGCGGTGTACGGTTGATAATGTAGATTATATATTTTACCACAAAGTTTAAACATACAGCTTATTTAACTTTGAAACCTTTATAAACTTTGCGGTTAAAAAAACTAAGATTTAAACCAACCAGCAACTAATTCATCTTCAAAAGAATTAGCATTTTTATGAATAAATTCGTTAGTGTTTTTATTATAAGAATAATCCAAAGCCCAAGATTCATGATTTTTAGCTAAGTCCTTAATACTTTCACACACATAAGCAATTTCATCATCTGTAGTTGTTGGGTGAATAGACATTCTAATCCATCCCGGTTTTTTGATTAAATCGCCAATCGTAATTTCGTTAACCAATTTGTTTGACGTTTCCTGATCTACGTGTAGCAAGAAATGTCCGTAAGTACCCGCGCAGCTGCAGCCACCTCTAGTTTGAATTCCGAATTTATCATTCAGTAATTTTACTCCTAAATTAAAATGTAGGTTTTCAATAAAAAACGAAATCACACCCAAACGGTTTTTATGCTGACCTGCCAAAATTTTGATATTTTCAACCGGATCTAATTCGTTGAAAACAAAATCAACAATTTCGTGTTCACGCTGTAAAATGTTTTCAATTCCCATTTCTTCCTTCAACTCAATTGCAAGTGCTGTTTTTATAACCTGAAGAAAACCAGGAGTACCGCCATCTTCTCGGTCTTCAATATTATCAACATATTGATGTTCACCCCAAGGATTTGTCCAGCTCACTGTTCCTCCACCCGGGTGATCAGGAATCATGTTGTTGTATAATTTTTTATTAAAAATCAAAACTCCAGAAGTTCCTGGTCCGCCTAAGAATTTATGCGGAGAAAAGAAAATCGCATCCAAATAAGATTCTGGATCTGAAGGATGCATATCAATTTCTACATAAGGGCCAGAACAGGCAAAATCTACAAAACAGACACCGTTATGTTGGTGCATTAATTTAGCCGCTTCATGAAAAGGAGTTTTCAAACCCGTAACATTTGAACATGACGTTATCGAAGCAATTTTAATCGTTCTGTCTTTATATTTTTCTAATAAAAGTTCTAAATTATCCAGACAAAAAAGTCCTTTTTCGCAAGATGGAATAATTTCTACATCTGCAATCGTCTCTAGCCAAGAGGTTTGATTAGAATGATGCTCCATATGCGAAATAAAAACAATAGGTTTTTTTTCTGCTGGAACAGTCGTGAAATTTTTTAGGTTTTCAGGAATTTTTAAACCTAAAATACGCTGAAATTTATTGATAACGCCCGTCATACCAGTACCGTCTGTAATCAAAACATCATCACTATTTGCATTAGTATGACGCTTGATTATATTTCTGGCATGATGGTATGCTTTTGTCATGGCAGTACCTGACACAGTAGTTTCTGTATGTGTATTAGCCACAAAAGGCCCGAATTGATTGAGAAGTTTCTCTTCTATTGGTCGGTATAACCTTCCGCTGGCAGTCCAATCTGTATAAATAATATTTTTTTTACCATATGGAGACGAAAATTCCTGATTAATTCCGACAATATTTTTTCGAAAATCCTGAAAATACGTTTCTAGACTGATGGTACTATTTTTGCTATTCATAAGTGTGCCTAAGTTTGAAATGCAAATATATTGCTTTTTTATAGAATTGCGAATTTATCAATTGTAAACTTCAAACCTTAAATAACCGATTAGTATATTTAATCAAACATACTTTTTTTTAATAATTTATCACAATATTCTATCGGATTAATAGGGCAATAAAAACTTTAACTTTATTATTTATGGAAAATTTATCAACGGCTACTTTTGGTGGTGGATGTTTTTGGTGCATAGAAGCTGTAATTCAGCGTTTAAAAGGTATAGAGTCTTTAAAATCAGGTTATTCAGGTGGTTTTATTAAAAATCCTCCTTATCGCGAAGTGTGTACCGGAAGAACCGGACATGCAGAAGTAATTCAAGTAACATTCAACCCTGACATAATTTCATATCATGACTTAATCTCCATTTTTATGACAAGTCATGACCCAACAACTTTAAACCGTCAGGGTGGCGACAGCGGTACACAATATCGCTCAATAATTTTATATCACGACGAATCACAAAAAGAAATTGCAGAACAGGTTTTTGAAGAAGTAAAAGGCCTTTTTCCTGATCCAATTGTAACGGAGTTAAAACCTTTTGAGGTATTCTACGAAGCCGAAGATTATCATCAAAACTATTACAACGAAAATCAGGAAGCAGGTTATTGCCAAATGGTAATCGACCCAAAAGTTCAAAAACTTAAAAAAATGTATGCTGATCGATTAGTTAGCTAAATATTAGTTTAGCCACAGATTACACAGATTAAAGAGATTTCTTTTTTATCTGCTCAATCTGCCAAATCTGCGGGAGAGATTTTTTCTCGCAGATTTGGGAGATTTGGGAGATTTTTAATCCTTTAAATCTGTGTAATCTGTGGCAAAAAAATACCACATAAAAATGAAAAACTTAAAAATAAACAACAGATTTACTGCCGAATTACCCGCAGATCCTAACGAAATCAATGAAGTTCGTCAGGTTTCTAATGCATTGTTTTCGTATGTAAATCCAACAAAACCTTCAAATCCCAAACTAATTCACGCTTCAGAAGATGTGGCAGAAATGATTGGGATTTCTAAAGAAGAAATACAGTCCGAAGAATTTTTGAATGCTTTTTCTGGAAAAGAAATATTGCCAGAAACACGTCCGTATGCGATGTGTTATGCAGGACATCAATTCGGGAATTGGGCTGGACAATTGGGCGACGGCCGCGCTATCAACTTAACAGAAATTGAACATAATAATCAGTTTTTTACCTTACAGTTAAAAGGCGCTGGAAAAACTCCATACTCCAGAACCGCAGATGGTTTGGCTGTTTTACGTTCTTCTATTAGAGAATATTTATGTGCCGAAGCCATGCATTATTTAGGCGTTCCTACTACCCGATCGCTTTCTCTAATGCTTTCTAGCGATGAAGTTTTACGTGATATTTTGTATAACGGAAATCCCGCTTACGAAAAAGGTGCTGTTGTTTGTCGCGTAGCGCCGTCTTTTATTCGTTTTGGAAGTTTTGAAATGATTACTTCTCGTAACGAATTAAGAAATCTAAAACAATTTGTAGAATATACGATCAAGCATTATTTTCCTGAAATTAAAGGCGAACCGAAAGAACAATATTTACAATTCTTTAAAATAGTTGCCGATACGACTCGCCAAATGATTTTAGATTGGCAGCGAGTTGGTTTTGTTCACGGAGTTATGAATACAGATAATATGTCTATACACGGAATCACAATTGATTACGGTCCATACGGATGGCTGGAAAATTACGATCCCAATTGGACGCCAAATACAACTGACAGCCAAAACAGAAGATATCGTTTTGGAAATCAGCCAGCTGTAGCGCAGTGGAATTTGTTTCAATTAGCAAATGCGCTTTATCCTTTAATCAATGAAGCGAAACCTCTGGAAGATATTCTGGAATCGTTTATGACTGAATTTGATAAAGATTATAAACTAATGTTTTTAAGCAAATTAGGCTTGTTCACTTCAAGTGAAAAAGACAGTGAATTGATAACTGATTTACAAGCTAATCTGCAAATGTCTGAAACGGATATGACAATCTTTTTTAGAAATTTAAGTAAAATTAGAAAAGAAGATACAGTTGCAAATGCATTAGAAAAAATCAAAGATGCATTTTATATTCCAGAAGAAATTGCCAATAATGTTTTAGAAAATTGGAACAATTGGTTTATAACTTATTTGGAAAGATTGAATGTCGAAGAATTATCAGATGAAGATCGTGCTATAAAAATGAATGCTGTAAATCCGAAATATGTTTTGCGAAACTATATGGCGCAATTGAGTATTGATGCTGCTGACAAAGATGATTTTTCTTTGGTAAACGAATTGTATTTGCTTTTACAAAAACCATACGACGAACAACCGGAAATGGAAAAATGGTTCGCCAAAAGACCCGATTGGGCACGCTCAAAAGTAGGTTGTTCTATGCTTTCTTGTAGTTCTTAAAATATTTTTTTGCCACGAATTTCACGAATTACTCGAATTTTACCCTAGATTAAAGGAAATAAATTCGAGTAATTCGTGAAATTCGTGGCAAACTTATTTATGCTGTTATGTAATCCATAATCATATTGGCATGAATTCTGGAATTTTCAATAAACCACTTATGCGTCTGCATGCCGCCACAAACTACACCTGCCAGAAATAAACCTTTTACGTTAGTTTCCATCGTTTCAGGATTGTAAACCGGAATTTTTAATTCATCATCAGAAAGCTGAATTCCCATATTTTGCAGAAAAGACAAATCTGGTTTATAACCTGTTAATGCCAGAACAAAATCATTATCTATCGTCACTTTTCCATTTGGAGTTTCGATTTCTACTTCACTTTCTCGAATTTCAGTAATATTTGATGCAAAATAAGCTTTTATGCTTCCTTCTTCAATTCTGTTTTCGATATCTGGTTTTACCCAATATTTTACCCGGCTGTTAATTTCGTTTTTACGAATTACCATAGTAACATTTGCTCCTTTTCTCCAGCATTCTAAAGCAGCATCAACAGACGAATTATTAGCACCAACAACCAAAATATTTCTAAAAGCATATTCGTGTGCTTCTTTATAATAGTGGCGAACTTTTGGCAGTTCTTCACCTTTTATTTTCATTTCAATCGGAATATCATAAAAACCTGTAGCAATAATGACATTTTTAGTATTGTATAAATCCTTGTCGGTCTTTACTTTAAAAGAATCATCTTCTTGTTTTTTAACTTCAGAAACGCATTCAAATAAATTAATATTGAAATTAAAATAACGATGAATATTTCGATAATATTCTAAAGCTTCCTGACGTCCTGGTTTTGGTGCCAGACAATTAAAGGGAATATTGCCAATTTCTAATCGTTCTGCTGTAGAGAAAAAAGTCATATATAGCGGATAATTGAAAATACTGTTTACAATTGCGCCTTTTTCAATAATTAAATATTTTAGATTTTTCTTTTGTGCTTCAATCGCGCAAGCCAGACCAATTGGGCCTCCGCCAACAATTATTAGATCGTATTGTTTTGTCATAACGCTTTTATTTCCAATCCTTAAAAGGGTTTTTACTCAAATAAGCGTTATAGTAACGTTCATCATTTGTTACTTCTTCTCCCAGCCATTCTGGACGTTCAAATTCGTCATTTTCTGATTCAAGTTCAATTTCGGCCATAATTAAACCTTCATTTTCACCGTAAAATTCATCCACTTCAAAAACATGATTTCCTGATTTTATCTCAAAACGTGTTTTTTCAATTTTACCTTTTTCGCATAATTTAAGTAATTCTTGCGCTTCATCAATCGGAATTTCATTTTCCCATTCAAAACGCGACATACCGCCTTGATGTCCAATACCTTTGATAGTAATAAATCCTTTTTGGCCTTTAATTCTAACCCTGACAGTCCTTTCAGGAATTGAACTCAAATAACCTTGTGCTATATTATTTTGAGTAAAAGCCTGTTCTTTAAAATCTGTAGATTTTACAAGAAACTTTCTTTCAATTTCAATCATTTTTATTCTAAATTAATTTTACTGCAAGTTACTCAATTTAATTTTGTTCTTAAATGAACGAAGAGCAAAACTCAGCTATAAATTTTATTGATTTTAACAGATAAAACCGCTCAATATAACTGATTGTTAACAGCTTATATTTTTTTATTTAATTAAATTTGATAGACTAGAATTTCTTTAAAATAATTTAAATTAATGCTATCATGAATATACCTTATCTTATACTTCCAGTTTTGGTTGGATTAATCTGCGGGATTGTAGGTTATATACTTGGAAAAAAGAGTTTGAAAAATGAAGATTCTCTTGCATCAATCCTACAAGATGATCTGGATGCTTCTAAAGCTACTGCCAAGAATTTAAGCAGACGAATTTCTTCCTTAGAAAATGATTTATTAGAAGCAAAAGCTAAAAAGAAAAAAAAATCTTTTGCAACTCCAGCAGAGTCTGTTTTGTTTTTTGACAGCTCAATTGCTGCTGATGTCTGCGGTAAAGCTATAAAAGAAAATGATTTGAAAATTGTAGAAGGAATTGGCCCGAAAATAGAATTTCTTCTAAAACACGCCGGAATAAGTACTTGGAAAGATCTTTCTGAAACAGAAACTGAAAAACTACAATCTATTATTGATGCCGGCGGCGAAAATTATGCGATTCATAACCCGAGTACCTGGTCTAAACAAGCTTTATTTGCTTATGAAGGAAAATGGATCGAACTAAAAGACTGGCAGGATAGTTTACAAGCCGGAAAAGAATAATTGAAAATTAAAATTTATATTTTATCCCAAAAAACAGAATCCCATTTTTTGGTTTTATTGTACCATAATTGTCCTTCTGAAACTTCAAGCGGGCAATCAAAATTATTGGTATAAAGTCCTCCAGTTCCTAAACCTTGTGGCATTTCTGAATTTTGCAAAAATGTCCATTGCGAAATTGCGTTTAAACCAATATTGCTTTCTAAAGCCGATGTAATCCACCAGCCAATATTGTATTTATCTGCCAGCGAAATCCATTCCTGAGTTCCTCTAAAACCACCAATAAAACTTGGTTTCAGAATGATGTATTGTGGTTTAATTTTTTGCAAAAGCTGTTCTTTTTCTTCTAATGAAAATACACCAATTAATTCTTCATCCAATGCAATTGGAAATGGTGTTGTTTCACACAAATCCGTCATTGCTTTAATGTTTCCTTTTTTAATTGGTTGTTCAATACTATGTAATTGAAATACATTTAATTGTTCTAATTTATCTAAAGCTTCATTTAAAGCAAAAGCGCCATTGGCATCAACACGAATTTCGATTTGTTCTGCAGAAAAATGACTTCTGATAAATTGCAGTAATTCTAATTCTTTTTGAAAATCTATTGCTCCAATTTTAAGTTTTATACAACTAAAACCTTGTGCTAGTTTCTCTTCAATCTGCTCTTTCATAAAAGAAGCTTCGCCCATCCAAACTAAACCATTTATTACAATTGATTTTGAATTTTCAGTAAAATCAGAAGGAAATAATAGGTATGGATTTTCATTTTTTAGAGATAAAAAAGCCATTTCAATTCCAAATTGAATAGAAGGAAATTCTAATAAAGATTCCCAAAGCGCTTTTTCTCCTAAATGAATATTTTGGCAAGCCCAATTTAGTTTTTCTTCATAATCATCACGGTCATCGGCGCTTAAGCCGCGAAGAATCCCGCACTCTCCTATTCCTTTTTTACCGTTTTCTTCAAGAGCAATAAACCAGGTTTCTTTCTCGGTCATAACGCCTCTGGAAGTTCCGGAAGGACGTTTAAACTCAAGCATGTATTTGTGGTAGGAAGCTGTCAAGATTGAAGTTTTTAAAACCATATAAGTCATATAAGTTCATTTAAAAAATACCGTTAAACTTATAATATCTTATATCACTTATATGGTGAAATATTATTTTTATTTGAAAAGTTTTAAAATGTTGTCGAAATCTTTTGATGGTAAACCTGCTTTTTTAAAGACTTCAAAGTCTGCTTTGGTTTTATCAGCCCAACTTAGATTATCAGTTACATTTTGAGTTTTATATTGCTTGTAGATTGCTTTTGCAGCGCTGTAATCATCAGTAATAAGATAAGTATGCGCCAGATTTAATTTTACCATTAATTCTGTATCATCAACCTTTTCGCCGTCTTTTAAGAATTTGAGCGCTTTGGCGTATTGCTTGGTTAAAAGGTAACAGTAACCAATTGAACTATAATCTAATGCAGTTGCTTTTCCTTCATTAATTATAGTAGTTAATTTTGGAATCGCTTCGTTGTATTTTTGCGATTTTATTAAAACTGCAGCTTGTGTTCTTAAATCATTAAATACGTTTTTAGAAATGTCGGCATCTTTATAACAAGCATTCCCGAAATCTTTGTAAACTTTAGTTTTCTCGATTGCTAGTAATTTCTGAAATTCTGTATATCGATATTGCTTCATGATTTTCTCTAGAATACATACGCAAAAATCATCAGAATTGGCCATTTTTTGTGCCATTGTAGAAGTTTTGCACAAACTAATAATTTCATTTTTATTGTCTTGATTCCAACCGCGGTTTAGTTTTACATCAACCCACGGCACCACTTCTAAAACAATTTTCTGACTTAAAAGCCAATTTTTACTTTCAAAACCAAACCAAATTACAGGCGTATTTTCTTTTATACAAGAAGATTTATCAATCGACAATCTCTTTGCGTCTTTACTTACAGGTTCTGATTGTGAGAAACAAGCTTTGTCAATTTTTCCGTCGGCTGCGTATTTTTTTGCATTTTCATTTGTAGTAAAAATTGAATACGTACATTGATCATCTCCAGAAATTTTTGACATCAAAAATACAGCACCCGCAGAACCCTGACTAATTCCTGTTGGATCCGGAATCGCTTTTAATACAGAAACTAAGCTGTTTGAAATTTCCTGATTTTTATCTAAAAGTGTAATTCTATACACAATCTCTGTTGTACCAACGGGTAAATCTTCTGTATTTACGATTAATCTGTCGTGTGCAGAAACCAAAAATTCTTTAGTTGTTGCACGTTCTTTGTCCCAATATCCGTCTTTCTGAGCAAAAATACTGCTGAAAGAAATCACAGAAAAAAATAGAATTATATTTTTGAAGGTCATAGATTGGATTTTTTTGCTACGAATTACACGAATTTCCACTAATTTTTTTCTGCTTCTTTTGTCATTTCGACGAAGGAGAAATCGCACTAGTGATTCAAATATTGTGCCTGAATAATTAAATAGTTTTGTTTCAAGTTTCATGTTTCACGTTCAGAACCTGAAACCTGAAACTTGAAACAAAATAAACAGAAAATTACAATTCAATAGATTCTCCGATTTCAAGAAGCATTAAATCTTTTCCTTTATCAAAAAACTTACGAATAGATTCTTCGTGATCGATTTTAATGTATCCAAAAGTATCAAAATGATATCCTAGAATTTTGTCGCATTCTACAAAATCAGAAGCGATAATAGCATCTTCTACATCCATTGTAAAATTGTTTCCAATTGGTAGAATTACTAAATCTAATTCTGTTCTTAGCGGAATCAGTTTCATATCGTAAGTAAGCGCAGTATCGCCTGCAATGTATATGTTTTTGTGTTCTCCTTCGATTACAAAACCACCAGGATTTCCGCCGTAACTTCCGTCAGGAAAACAACTTGAGTGTATTGCGTTTACAAATTTTACAGTTCCAAAATCAAATTTCCAGCTTCCACCATGATTCATTGGGTGCGCCTGAAAACCTAATTTTGCATAATAACTTGCAATTTCTGCATTAGAAACGATTGTTGCATTCGTATTTTTTGCAATTGCTTCGGCATCCAAAACGTGATCGCCGTGCGCGTGTGTAAGCAAGATATAATCTGCTTTTAATGTATTGATATCAATTGCCGAAGCTTCTGGATTTCCTGTAATAAATGGATCAACAATAATATGTTTTCCTCCAACTTCAATTCCTAATGAAGCATGTCCGTAAAATGTAATTTTCATTTTTATAAATTTTTAAGTTGAATGTCATTTTTTATCTTCCGCCCAAAAAAAGATTAACAATAATGTCTGAAATCAATGAAATCATACAAACTGTTAATAATATTGAAAGCAAGAATGTACTAAGCGCCAGTTTTTTTAATTCTGGATCTAAAAGCTTAGGGTTTTGGTTTTTATAAACCGTAATTAAATGTTTAGTTAAAGGTATATAAGCCAGTAAAAACAAATATTGATCGAAATTATAATCGCTTAAAATGGCAAAAATTACCACTAAAAGCATTGCAGTTATAATTAATGAAAAGTGATAAATTTTAGCTTTAGCGCCGCCCATTTGCACAACAATCGTGTTTTTTCCAGATTTTTTATCGGATTCTTCGTCACGCATATTGTTTAGGTTTAAAACCCCAACGCTTAACAAACCAATTGAAACTGCTGGCAGAATTAAAAGCGGATCTATTTCTTTTGAGTATAAAAAGTTAACGCCCAAAGTACTTACAAGTCCGAAGAATATGAAAACAAAAAGATCCCCAAAACCTTTATATCCGTAAGCTGAATTTCCTACCGTATAACGAATTGCAGAAACGATGGCAGCAATCCCTAATAATAAAAAGAAAATAGAATATGCAAAGTTATCTTTCCCAAAAGCAAAATATATCAGGGTAATAGCCGATAATAAAGTTAATGCAGAAGTAATGATAATCGCTTTTTTCATTGCTTGCGGCGTAATAATGCCACTTTGTATGGCACGTTTTGGCCCTACTCGATCTTCATTATCTGTTCCTTTTACACCGTCCCCATAATCATTTGCAAAATTGGATAATATCTGCAGACCAAGAGTTGTTAAAAGCGCAAATCCAAAAATTTTCCAACTGAATACTTCTGTAGGCGTATTAATGGTTTCTGTCGGGTTTGATAAGGCGTATATACTTCCAACTATAATTCCAGAAACTGATAAAGGCAATGTGCGCAGTCTAGCGGCTTCAATCCAATGTTTCATTCTAATTTTTTGTTTAGTTTGTTTCAGGTTTTAAGTTTCAAGTTTCATGTTCAGAACCTGAAACCTGAAACTTGAAACAATATTTTTAACTTTTTAAGGCAGCCATTTATTTTCTCCGAAATTCGGTTTTCTTTTTTCTAAAAAGGCATTTCTTCCTTCTTTTGCTTCTTCGGTCATATAGGCTAGACGAGTTGCTTCTCCGGCAAAAACTTGTTGTCCAACCATTCCGTCGTCTGTTAAGTTCATGGCAAATTTTAGCATTTTGATAGAAGTCGGCGATTTTTGCAGGATTTCCTGTGCCCACTCGTAAGCAGTATCTTCAAGCTCGTCATGTGGAATAACAGCATTTACCATTCCCATATCCATTGCTTCTTGTGCCGAATAATTTCTCCCTAAAAAGAAAATCTCACGTGCTTTTTTCTGTCCTACCATTTTGGCCAGATAAGCAGATCCGTAACCACCATCAAAACTGGTAACATCGGCATCTGTTTGTTTAAAAATCGCGTGTTCTTTACTTGCCAAAGTCATATCGCAAACTACATGTAAACTGTGTCCACCACCAACAGCCCAGCCTGGAACGACTGCTATAACCACTTTTGGCATAAAACGAATTAAACGTTGTACTTCTAATATATTTAGACGGTGCTGCCCGTCTTCTCCCACATATCCTTGATGGCCGCGGGCGTTTTGATCACCTCCGCTGCAGAAAGAATATACGCCATCTTTTGTTGACGGCCCTTCGGCAGAAAGTAAAACTACTCCTATTGATGTATCTTCTTGTGCATCGTAAAAAGCCTGATATAATTCTGAAGTTGTTTTTGGACGAAAAGCATTTCTAACATTTGGTCTGTTAAAAGCGATTCTTGCAACTCCGTTACATTTCTTATACGTTATATCTTCAAATTCTCTGGCAGTGATCCAATCCATTTCTATTTGTTTTATTTAAAATAATTATAGTGTAAAAATAAACCATTTTTACATTTTTACCTACTCAATTTAATTTTAGTATGTACGAAAATAACTCCCAATGTTAACAATTGGTATTTACTTACAAAAAATAACATTTTTTAACATTCGTTTTAAAAAATAATGAGTAATTTTACATCCTAGAAATCAATGAGATACATTTTATTTCATTGATTTAGGATTGATTTTCTTTCACTGATTTATTAACCTAAAAAATGATTTTTTTGAGAAAATTTAAAAAATTTGTCGCTCATTTTTTTACGGTTTTTATTAGTAAACCTTCGATTAATGAGCAAATGATTTATGTGTTTGTCGAAACTTCAAAAAGGAAATAGTAACACCTAAGGTTAAATGTTAGAATTGTATCTATAACTTAGTATAAAATTGATAACGAAAAGAGGAAAAAATACTAATTGACACTTTCTAAAAGTTATTTTATCAACCAATGGAGAAGCCGTGAAATTAATTTTTTGCTTTTAAAAACAAATATATTGATCGTTTAAAGACATACCCAATCAAGAAGTAATTTCTAAAATTTTTAAAGCTATTGTTTCTTGTAAAGGATTCGAATTATTTTATTTCTGTTTTTTTTTAATTACAATTTTTTTTAAAACTGAATAAAAAGGGAAAGGCTGCTTGTAATGAGCAGCCTTTCCTGTTATTATTGTTTAATAGAATAAATTCCAAAAATAAAATTCCAAAAATAAAATTCCAAATTCCAATGTTTAATGCAGTTTGGAATTTGGAATTTTAAACTTTAGTTGTCTTTTACAAGATAAATTCCGTCTTCTTTAATTTCTATGAGTTTTTCTTTGTATAAAGCTCCAATTGCTTTTTTAAAGGTTTTTTTACTCATTTTTAATACTGTTTTAATGTCTTCCGGATGCGAATTATCATTTAAGCGCAAGAAACCACGATTGGCTCTTAATTCGTCTAAAATTTTATCTGCGTTTGGTTCAATACCTTGATAACCTTGCTCTTGTAAAGCAACATCTATTTTATTATCAGGGCGAATATTTTTTATAAAACCACGCATTCTGTCACCTGTTCTTATTGCATCATCGTAAACTTCGTCTTTATATAATAAACCTTTATGCTGTTCATTAATAATAACATTGATACCAATTTCTGTAATGTGCGAAACGATTAAATCTACTTCTTCTCCTTTTTCAACGGTTAAATTATCGTTATTCAAAAACTGATTGGTTTTACTTGAAGCCACCAAACGCTTAGTTTTTTCATCCATATAAAGGTAAACCAAATAACGTTTTCCTTTTTCCATCGGGCGTGCCTGTTCTTTAAACGGAACCAGAATGTCTTTTTCCATTCCCCAATCCATAAAAGCACCAACTTGATTGATGTAATTTACTCTTAAAAGCGCAAATTCATTCAAGAAAATATACGGTTCAAGTGTTGTAGCAACCGGACGCTGCTCGTGATCTAAATAAACAAAAACGACAAGTTCTTCGCCGATTTCAAATTCATTTGGAACGTATTTATTGGGTAATAATATATCGTGAATTCCTTCTGGGTCTTTTTCTGGATTTCCCAAAAACAAACCAACTTTGGTATCACGTAATATAGTAAGGGCATTGTATTTTCCTATTTCAATCATTTTATTGAGTTCTAAGCCACAAAGGGACTAAGTTTCTGTGGTGCAAATGTACGAAGTTATGTTTTAGATTAAAGGTTTTTATAGTTTGAAGTTTTTTTAATTAAATTTGAGAATTATAATAAATCCCAAATCAATGAAAAAGTATATTTTTTGCACCATTTTTATCCTTTCACTTTTCACTCAAATTTCTTTTGCCCAAGTATCTGAAGATCCGGAAATAAAAAAAATGATTAGCGAAGTAAAAGCCGAAAATCTTGAAGCAACCGTGAGAAAACTGGTTTCTTTTGGAACAAGACATACCTTAAGTGATCCTAAAAATAAAAAAAGAGGAATCAGCGCTGCACAAGAATGGATAAAATCGGAGTTTGATAAATATGCTTTAGAATCTAACGGAAGACTGACTTCTAAAATTGACTATTTTACGGTTAAGGCAGACGGAAAACGTATTCCTGCCGATAGTCAGGTTGCCAATGTTATGGCAACTCTAAAAGGAACAGATCCTAATGATGATCGTGTCCTTATTATAAGCGGTCATTTGGATTCTCGTGTTACAGATGTCATGAATGTAAAATCTGATGCGCCTGGTGCAAATGATGATGGTTCTGGCGTTGCTGCTGTAATAGAATTAGCTAAAATCATGAGCAAAAGAGCTTTTCCTGCTACCATAATTTTTGTTGCTGTAACAGGCGAAGAACAAGGTCTTTACGGCGCCAGACACCTTGCTGAAACTGCCAAAGAAGGAAAATGGAATATTGTTGCCATGCTTAATAATGATATGATTGGTAACAGTTTATCCAGCGGAACCAATTTAAGAGATAATACGCAAATTAGAGTTTTTAGCGAAACCATTCCGTTTACAGAAACCGAAGATGAAGCCAAAATGCGAAAAGCAACAAACCGTGATAATGACAGCCCTTCACGATTACTGGCGCGTTATATTAAAACAGTTACAGAACAATATGTAGATCAGTTAAAAGTGAAATTGGTTTACAGAAATGATCGTTTTTTACGTGGCGGCGATCATACGCCTTTTAGTCAAAACGGATTTACAGCGGTTCGTTTTTGTGAATTGAATGAAAATTTTGATCATCAGCATCAGGATTTACGAACAGAAAATGGAATTGTATATGGAGATCTTCCGGAATTTATGGATTTTGATTATTTAAGAAAAAATACTTGTTCTAATTTAGCTACTTTGGCGAATTTGGCCTGGTCGCCAAAAGCACCTGTAAATGTTGGTATTGAAGTTAAAAATCTTTCTAATTCTTCTGCTCTTTTATGGACGGCTCCAGAAGGAAAAAAGCAATATGGATACCAGATTTTGATGAGAGAAACTTCTTCTTCTCATTGGGAAAAGGTGTTTTTTGTAAAGGATACTAAAGCGGAAATTCCGTATTCTAAAGACAATTACTTTTTTGCCGTTCAAACTGTAGATGCTTTGGGGCACGCGAGTCTGCCCGTTTTTCCAATTCCAATTCGATAAAATTATTTCAATAAAAAAGCGCCAGATTTGGCGCTTTTCTTTTATAATCTTTTGAATGCTTATTTATTGTAAACACTTTCTTTTTTAAAGTGCAAAGTCAATAAATAGTAAACAACTGCTCTATATTTATGCTTGTTTGATTTACCGTATTGCTCTAAAACTGCGTGAATTGCAGTGTCTAATTCAGGACTGCCTTTCAAACCTAATTTTTTGATTAAAAAGTTTTTCTTAACAGTATCTAATTCAGATTGCTGTGATCCCGCAACGGTAGATGAATCTGCATTATAAATTGATGGCCCGCATCCTATTGTTACTTTAGTCAGTAAATCCATGTTTGGAGTTACTCCGCATTTGTCTTTAAGATCTGCTGCATACTTTGTAATTAATTCTTCTCTTGCACTCATGATAAAAGTTTAATATTGGTTACTATAATTTAGCCAAACTTAAAAATTAATTTTGGGGCATTCTAGTAAATATTAAATTTTAACACTATTTTTCCTTCAAATAATTTAAACCAGCTCTTTAAAATATTGCTTCAAAACAACATCATTTTCAAAAGTTGGTGTAAAGACTTCCAGAATACATGGCGCATCATTTTGATTGTAAAGTGCTTTTATATTTTCTTCCAAAGAATTTAAATCTGAGGAAACATAATAATTATACTGATACATTTTAGCCAAATGCTCGGCTGTCAAGTGGTGCGAAGTTTCAAAGTATGTATTAAAAACCGGTTTTTCTTCATGTCCGGGTAAAATCCTGAAGATTCCTCCTCCACCATTATTGATCAAAATGATTTTGAAGTTTTTAGGAATATAAGCATTCCATAAAGCATTGCTGTCGTATAAAAAGCTGATATCTCCTGTAATAAAAATATTTTGTTTAGAATTTGCAACCGCCGCGCCAATTGCTGTAGAAGTACTTCCGTCAATACCGCTTGTACCGCGATTACAGAAAACTTCTATAGAAGCATCAATATCTATTAATTGTGCGTAACGAATTGCAGAACTATTACTGATTTGCAACTGACTGTTTTTGGGTAATGACTCGATAACTTTTTCAAAAACCTTAAAATCAGAAAACGGAATTTTTTTCAAATAATCTTTTCTTCTTTCTAATCTGGTTTTATAAACGGCATCAATATTTTTAAAATAATCGCTTTCTGTAAAGTTTGTTTCCGAAAACAAGTCTTTAAAAAAATCATTTGGCTGCATTTCAAAATGTTTTGTCAAAGCACCAAATGTATCATAAGCGCGTAAAGTATCTATGTGCCAGTGATGTTCTGGCTTATATTTTCGCAGAAATCCTTTAATTCTTTTTGAAACTACCATACCGCCAAAAGTCACTAAAACTTCTGGATTAAATTCTTTAAAATCAGAATCATCAAATGGCGTAATTAAAGTATCTATAGAATTAATAAAATTGGGATGATGCAGATTTGAAGTTGTTTCTGTAAGGACAACTACTGACGGATCTGAAGCTAAATTGTCTATTATTTCTTTATCAATTACGTTAGCTTCATTTACGCCAACTAAAACTAATTTTCGCTTTGCGTTATTCCAAATTGAGGCAAACTTGTCTTTATTTTCAATCGATTTTAGAATAGTTACAGGCTCAGCATTTGTAATTTTAGGTTGTACAGAAAGTTCTTCTGTAGTTTCATACAAAGGTTCTTCAAAAGGGGCATTAATATGAACGGGACCTTTTTTGAGAATAGCAGTTTCAATAGCTTTATTGATTTTTAAATCATTTTCTTCTGATGCTTCTTCGGTTAAATTAGCATTAAAAACAGAATGATTTTCATAAACATTTTGCTGACGAATCGTTTGTCCGTCGCCAATATCAATTTTGCTTTGCGGACGATCTGCTGAAATCACGATTAGCGGAATCTCACTATAAAATGCTTCTGCAACAGCTGGGTAATAATTTAATAAAGCAGAACCCGAAGTACAAACAATTGCAGTAGGTTTTTTGGTTTGCTGCGCAATTCCTAAAGCAAAAAATGCGGCACAACGCTCATCGGCAATGCTGTAACATTTAAAATTAGGATTTTGTGCAAAACCTATCGTTAAAGGTGCGTTTCTGGATCCTGGAGAGATTATAATATTGGTAATGCCTTTGGCTGATAAAATTTCTATAATGCTTTGTGCAAGCGGAATTTTGGGGTAAATCATTCTTATGACGTATTACTTTTTTTAAAAGAAAATCTAAAAATATAGCTTATTTTCTTATTTACAAAGTTACAAACTTAGCACTTGATTTAACTTATAAATGGGAATATATTAAGTCTCTTTATTAAAAAAGGGAATATATTTGTAAAACCGAATTTTTAACATCAATACACTTTTTATGCGTTTCGTATATTTTTGTCTTCTTTTTATTTCGTTACAATGTGTAAATGCTCAAAATCAATTTGTTCCGGTTGATGTTCCTTATAAAACAATGCTGGAAAATGCTAAAAATCAAGGAAAACCAATTTTTATTATGCTTTATGCAGATTGGTGTCCGCATTGTAATTTGATGAAAAGTACGGTTTTTAGTGATCCGGCTGTTATCGATTTTCTAAACAAAAATTATATCTGCGCCTGGAAAAATATTGAAAAAGAAGAAGGAACCGCACTCAAGAATAAATTTAATACCAAATCTCTGCCTACGTTTTTATTTTTGGATGCTAATGAAACGCTTTTGTATGTCTTAAAAGGCGAAATGAAGAAAGCTGAATTTATGACTGAAGCCTACAATGCATTAAATCCTAAATTACAATTGCCTTATTTAGAGCAGCAATTTATGGCAGATCCAAGCAATTCAGATAAATTCTTTGTGTATTTAAATACATTAAAAAAAGGAAAAGACCGAACCGATTTATCGCCGGCGACACATACTTATCTTAATACACAGTCGGATGCACAATTGGTTAGTGAAGTCAACTGGCGCATAATTGCAAACGGCGTTACGGATATAAAATCGAGAGAATTTCAATATGTTTTAAATCATCAGAAAGAATTTGCAGCTGTAGCTTCTCAAAGTCGTATAGATCGTAAAATAGAAAGTATTGTAAACGAATCGCTTCGTCCGTTGGTTGATAATTTAGATACAATAAATTATTATAAACAAAGGGAAATTGCCAAATCTATTCGTTTGCAAAAAACAGATTCTTTGGTTTTTAAATTTGATTTGACACTTGCTGAAAGAACTGAAAAATGGGATTTTTATAAAAAAGTAACGTTGGAAGATACTCAAAAGCTGGTTTGGAATGATGCGAGTTTCTTAAAAGATATCGGACAGACTTATTTAAAACATATTAAGGATACAGAAAGTATAAAAAAAGCGATTTCCTGGGTAAATCATTCTTTAGAATTAAATAATTCTTACGATGGAAATTTACTTATTGCAAGACTTTACAATAAAATAAAGAACAAAAAACTAGCTTTACAATACGCAAAAGAGGCAAAAGTAATATGCTCTCAAATGACTTGGAGTACTAAAGAAGTAGATACTTTACTAGCCGAATTAGGCTCAAAATAATATTAAAAAGATCGCAAAAAAATGAACGTAACATTAAGACCAGCAACCACTAACGATTTAGAAAAAATTCTGGACATAGTAAATCATTCTATTCTGCATACCACTGCAAATTATAGTTATGATATTCAGACTTTAGAAGTACAAACAAAATGGTTTGAAGATAAAACGGCTAAAAACCTACCTATAGTTGTAGCAGAATTAGACGGTGAAGTGGTCGGTTTTGGAAGTTATGGACAGTTTAGAGAAAAAATTGGATATCAATATACTGTAGAACATTCGGTTTATGTTGTTGATAATGTGATTGGAAAAGGTGTTGGTTCTAAATTATTAGTAGAATTAATTCGTTTAGCCAAAGAACAGGGTTTGCATGTTATGATTGGCGCTATCGATGCTGATAACGCGGGAAGTATTGCATTTCACGAAAAATTCGGATTTGTGGCTACGGGAACAATTCGCGAGGTTGGATATAAATTTGATCATTGGCTGGATTTGGTTTTTATGCAGCTGATTTTGAAGTAACGTTTTATGTAATTGCGAGGAACGAAGTAATCTCACTAACAATAGCGAGCCGTTGTCAATCTAGCAAATGAGATTGCTTCGTTCCTCGCAATGACAAAACTTGTGTATAAAAAAAATCCACAAACTTGAATAAACAAATTTGTGGATTTTTTGGTTTAGATAGTTCTAAGCTTAGCTTTTGATCCAATTGATGATTTCTGGATCTGTCGGCAATGTTTTTGGGTGAATTACTTTTACTAATTCTCCTTTTTCGTTGATTAGGTATTTTTGAAAATTCCACTCTACTTCAGAATCTTGTAAACCATTTTTAGCTTTTTGAGTTAAGAATTTATAAACTTCACTCATGTCTGAACCTTTTACAGATACTTTACCCATCATAGGAAAGCTAACTCCGTAATTTTGCTGACAGAAAGCTCCGATTTCTTCATTAGTTCCTGGCTCTTGTGATGCAAAATTATTTGCCGGAAAACCTACAATTACAAATCCTTTATCTTTATACTCTTTGTAAATCGCTTCAAGATCTTTGTACTGAGGCGTTAATCCGCATTTTGAAGCGGTGTTTACAATCATTACTTTTTTGCCTTTTAAAGAAGCAAAATCAAAAGTGTCTCCTGATAAATCTTCTACTTTAAATTGGTAAATCGTTTCTTTTGACATGTTTTTATCTGTTTTAGATACTTTACTTTTACTCGTTTGAGCCTGAATCTGCGTAGTTAACAGAAAGAAAGCACTACAAGCAATTAATGCTATTTTTTTCATTGTTTAATTTTTTATAAAATTAATTAAAATCTGACTTCCAAAAGTTTTTACCTGCTTTATTTTTTATTAAATATAAGTTAAATAAAAAAATTGAAGCCTAACGTTAATCAGACGTTAGGCTTCCCCCCATACAAACAAATCAAACCATGAATTAATTATTACGCAAAAAATTGCTTTATAATAAAGTGAGTCCTGAATGTAAATTCTTTTTATTCGACAATTTCAGACTCGTTTTTTTTCTTTTTTAAACTTCTTTTTAAAAATTATAGTTGATGCCTCGGTTATGGTGAAAATTTTAAACCTTAATTCATCCTAACTTCAAATACTTTTCAAATGGCGTTTATATATGGTATAATTTCAACTTATTGTTAGCGATGCGGCTTTTATAAATTTTCGGTTGGAAGTCCGAAGACATCAACTATTTCTATAACTAAACTATTTAATGGCGTATATTCTGTACAATTGCTTTGTAAAAATCACTGTTATTAAAATTGGCTAATGCTAAAACACTCGTTAAAGCGACAATTAAAATTTTCAGTTTATTTATATTGATCATAATTTTCTCTTTATTTGTAGCGATTTCTGTGATAATTTTTTGTGAAGAATGTTAAATTTCTTTTTCTTTTATTTCTCCCAGATTATACTACCTCGCCAATCCTAAATTCCATTTTATTGTTCCCTGCTATTTTAAACAATATTATTTTGATGTTATAATAGCATATACGTAACTGGATTGCTTTTGGTTTTAAAAAAATGAAAAAAAAATCACTTTTTTTTCAAACCCCTTATTTTACTAAGTTTAAGGCTGTTAAAAATTTTATCATTTTCACAAAAAAATAAATTATCTTTATAACAAGTAATACAATATTGTCTAACAAATTTGTTCAAACTAAAAAATCCTAATCTATGAGTCAAGAAGAATTGCTAGTTTTAATCTACAAAAAAGATGAAAGAGCTTTTACCCATTTGTACGACATGTACTCCAAAAGTTTATTTTCAGTCATAAATGTTCTAATTAAAAACCGAGAAGAAGCCGAAGATGTTTTGCAGGAAGTTTTTGTCAAAATCTGGAAAAATATCGATTCATATAATGAAAGTAAAGGACGATTTTATACGTGGATCCTTAATATAGCTAGGAATACCTCGATTGATAAACTGCGATCTAAAAATTTTAATAACAGCCAAAAAAACCTTTCCTCAGATAATTTCGTAAATCTGTTAGATGACAGTAATAAATTAATGAATAGAATTGATACAATTGGAATTCAAGAATTTGTAAAAAAATTGAAACCGAAATGTATTGAGATAATTGATTTATTATTTTTTAAAGGATATACCCAACAAGAAGCTTCAGAAGAATTGGCAATGCCACTGGGTACTATCAAAACACAAAACAGAAACTGTATTAACGATTTACGTAATTATTTAAAAATCTAATGGAAGCACAAGAGTATATTGAATCAGGAATTCTAGAACTATATGTTTACGGTTTATTAACCGAAAAAGAGAATCTGGAAATAGCTGCGCTGGCAAAAACCAACCCTGAAGTTGAAGAAGAAATTATTTCGATAGAAAAAGCTATTGTTGCTTTATCATCTAGTTTCTCTCCATTTCATTCAGTAGCTAATTTTGAGAAAATTAAAGCGCGCTTAGAGCTTAAACATGGCAAGGTAGTAGATATGAAACCTGCATCAAACTGGTCACAATATGTGGGCTGGGCTGCAGCTGTTGTATTACTTTTAGGTCTTGGATACCAAACTTTAGAACTAACAAAAACAAAAGAAGCTATTGCTACTGTTGGTACTGAGAAAAATAAAATCCAAAGAGATTTTGCTTATTTAGATCAGCAAAATAAACAAACAGAGAAAAACTTAACAATTGTTAGAGATATTAAAAATACTGGCGTAACTCTTGGCGGACAAGCGGTTTCTCCAACATCTTTTGCAAAAGTATATTGGAATAAAGACACTAAAACTACTTATATTGATGCTGCTGGTTTACCAAAACCTCCAAAAGGAATGGTTTATCAAGTATGGGCATTAAAATTAAGTCCTGTTTTAACACCAACAAGTATTGGTTTATTGGATGATTTTGAAGGAAATAGACAAAAGATATTCGCTGTAAGTCAAACCAATGCTGCAGAAGCTTTTGGAATTACACTTGAGCCTGCCGGCGGAAGTTTGACGCCTACAATGGAACAATTATATACTTTAGGAAAAGTTTAAAAACCTAATTATTAAATATTTAAACGCATATCGATTCAATTGATATGCGTTTTTTTATTATTTTTAAGCTATAAACGTAATAACTAAACCATGAACGGAACTTTACTTTTAAGAATTGCTGTCGCGATCATTCTCCTTACCCATTCCGTTTTCGGAATGTTTGATAATAGTGTTAATGATTTTGGCAATTTATATCTAAATCAAATTGGCTTTGCTCCTTTTGGAGTCTTTTTGGCTTGGTCTATAAAATTATCACATGTTATTGCTGCCATTTTACTGCTCTTTAATAAATACATTAAATTGGCGGGATTTGTTACCATTTTTGTACTTATTATGGGTATTGTTTTAGTCCATTTTAAAGAAGGCTGGTTTGTTGTTGGCGGCGGACGAAATGGTATGGAGTATAATTTTTTATTGATTGTTGTTCTTTTGGCGATAATGTATCCGAATGGATTTAAGAAAATAAACGCTCAAATTTAAAAAACTATAGAATGGAAATAACCTGCAAGAATTGTCATAATACCTACACAGGCCACTATTGCAATAATTGCGGGCAGACTGCTGATACGCATAAAATAAACTGGCACTTTATATGGCACGATATCCAGCATAGTTTATTACATTTTGACGAAGGAATTCCGTATTCTATCAAGCAATTATTTACGAGACCCGGACATTCTATCCGCGAATTCATTGAAGGAAAACGAGTTAAGCATTTTAAACCGCTCTCTTTAGTTGTAGTTTTGGCTGCACTTTATGGTTTTTTATGCCATTATTTTCACATTAATTTATTTATAAACAATTCAGATTCAAAAATTGATTTTGTTGAATTTAATGAATGGGTTTCTACTCATTTTGGATGGGTTACTATTGCAACTATTCCGCTTTTTACATTGGGAACTTATATTTGTTTTCGAAATCAAGGATATAATTTTGTTGAATATTTTGTTTTAAATACATACAAAGCATCGCAAAAACTTTTTATTTCGATTCTCTTATTTCCGCTCCTTTATTATTTCAACGGAACTTCTAAAATAACGACTGTTACTAATTTTGTTTATCTCCTTGATGTTTTTCTAATTATCTGGACTAATATTCAATTCTTTAATACAATGCCTAAAACCAAAGTCTTGTGGCTTTCGATTTTGAGTCACATTATATTTTTGATTCTTTTTATTTCTATTGGAGCTTTGATTATTGCTTTTGAGGAAGGGAGTTAAGGTTTGTTTTTTTGTTTCAGGTTTCAAGTTTCAGGTTTGAAGTTTTCGATAAACGCGACAGGTTTTAAAAAGCTGTCGAGTTTAAGAGATTGTCAATAAACAAAAAAGGCTCAACAGAAGTTGAACCTTTTTTTATGAATTAATAATAATGTCTTTTATTATTTTTTGCTTTTGTAATGTTTTCTATAACTTGGATATGTTATGGCTCCAATTACAGAAATTGTTCCTAAAGAATACCAAATCCAGCTTAGAGAATGTGCTTCTCCACTTGCGTAAGAATGCAATCCAACTAAGTGAAAGTTTACTCCGTAATAAGTAAACAAAATCGAAATGAAGGCAAACATACTCATTAGGTTAAAGAACCATTTTCCTCTTAATGACGGCACAAAACGCGCGTGAATTACAAATGCGTAAACCATAATAGAGATTAAAGCCCAAGTCTCTTTTGGATCCCATCCCCAGTAACGTCCCCAACTTTCGTTGGCCCATTGACCTCCAAGGAAGTTTCCTATTGTTAGCATGATTAAACCAATAGTCAATGACATTTCATTTATATAGGTGATTTCCTTAACATTTAAGCTCATTTTGGCCTTGTTCTTATCATTGGTAAAGAAAATCAATATCAAAGCCACAAAACCTAAAATCATTCCTAAAGCAAAAGGACCATAACTTGCTACAATTACTGCAACGTGAATCATTAACCAATAAGAATTTAGAACAGGCTGTAAATTTGCAATTTCAGGATCGATCCAGTTTGCATTTGCTGCCATAAAAATCATAGACGTAACAAATGCTGCCGAAGCTACCGTTAGTTTTGATTTTCTGTCAAAAGCCAATCCAAAGAACATCGTTGCCCATGCCACATATACAATCGCTTCGTAAGCATTACTCCAAGGTGCGTGACCTGATATATACCAACGCCCGATTAAGGCAACGGTATGAAATGCAAATATTACTCCGATTAATATATGAAATGCATTAACCGTTATGCGTAAAGCTTTTTTATCAAAGAAAATATTGAATAAAGTAAATATCAACATAAAAATTCCTGACATTGAATACCAATAAAACATTTTTGGTAAAATATCATAGGTATTGTATGCAATTTCAAGATCGATTTTTTGGTCGCTTGGACGTACTTTGCTTCCGAATTTCTTTTGGAAACCATTGATACTTTCTACCAATTGATCAGCAGTATTAAAGTTTTTAGAAATTGATCCGTTATTTAATGCACTGAAATAAAGCGGAATAATTTGGTTTACATAAGTAGAATCCATTCCTTTAAAACTAGCACCTTCACGTTCTAAATAAGAAACCCATTTGTTTCCGGGATCGTTTGGAACTGGAAATATTTTTAAAATACGACCGCTCAAAGCAGATTCCATCAAGTTTACTTTTTTATCTGCTTCGATAAATTCTTTCTCAAACTGATTTGGATTTGCTGCTTTGTAAGCATCATCTAAATATCTGGAAAGCTTATAATTTCCGTTTTCATCAAAGAATTTTACAAAAGGAGCAAATTTTGCTTCTTTATCAATTCCGATGATCCTACGGATACTATCATTTTTTGGATTAAGATAAATAATCGGAATTTGTATCCAAACCTGAGCATATTGCGTCATAGACAAGAATACCTGATCCGAATTCATTCCGTTATACTTATCGTCGTGGCTTACTTTTCTAAGTAATTCAGACGAAAATGTATTAATCGGTTTCATTCTTCCGCCTGCATCCTGGATAATCAAACGACCAAATTTTGCTGCGTGAGCTTCCGGCGCTTTATAAATTGTCAATAAAGAATCTAATTGTTTCTGACTTGGCGGTGCAGTAATGTGGTTGGCGTGATCGTTAGGATCTGCTGTATGATCATGCTCGTGAGAATGTATATGCGGAGATTGTTGCGCAAAACTGCTCAAACTCAACATTAAAACCAAAATTGTAATTAGTTTTTCTTTTTTCTTTTTAACACCTTCTAGTTTACGTTTTAAATCTGCAAAACGAGAATGTTTGGTAAACATGATAGCCATCAAACCAAAGAACAACATAAAATATCCTAAATACGTGATAGAAGTCCCCCAGAAATCGTGGTTTACAGATAAAACAGTTCCTTTTTCATCCGGATCAAAAGACGATTGAAAGAAACGATATCCTTTATAATCTAAAACGTGATTCATATAAATCGCCGCATCAAAAGTTTCTGTAGAATCCTGAACGGTTACTTTACTTTCAAAAGCAGAATAACTTTTTTCTGTTCCTGGATATTTAGTAGCAATAAAATCATTTAATTTTACTTTAAAAGGTAAAACATAGGCTTTACTTCCGTAAAATAAAGAATATTCGATATTACCAATTTTAACTGTTTTTGCATCGCCAACACTTCCTTTTGTACCTAAAAGTGTTACTTCTTTTTCTTGACCTTCTGCTTTAACTTTTACAATTAAGGCATCATGATGCGATTTTGCTTTAAAATCATTATCAGACTCATAAGCAATAGTTCCTTTCATGGCAGGATCTGGAAAAACAATTCTAATATCGCCAATGCTATACAAAGAGCGCATCATTAAAGGCTGTACATTTTCTTTGGTCACAGCGCCTTGCAGTTTATCTGCCATTCGCATAAAAGTCCCTTCAAAAGGAGTCTGAATGGTATATTTTTCACCAGTTGTATTAATATTTATCGCACCGTCTGTTTGTTTATTTAACGCAAATAAAACGTTGTGAATGTTTTGTACTTCTCCTTCTTTAAGGAAATGTTCTTCACGTCCGCCAGAACCGGCTTCAACAAGTTTAAGATAAACCGTTCCTTTTGGGTCTGGTTTAACTACTTCCTTCGCTCCCATTATGTATTTTGAATAGGTTACTTCAAAAGGAGTTTCATCAAATTTTCCTGAAACATTAAAATCGTTATTGGTAACTGGCGATAATAAAAGGCTTTTTTCAAAAACTCTTCTTCGCGGCTGACCTTTATAATCTCCGTCAACAAAGACAGTTAAGAATGTTTTGTCTGAATAAATTTGATTTTCTGCCGCTCCTTCGCGAATTGGCATCATTCCTTCGTAACTAATATAACGAGTAATAAAAGCGCCTAAAAGGATAAAAACAAAGGCAATGTGCAGTAATAAAGTAGCCCATTTTTCCTTTTTAAGTAATTGGTAACGTTTGATGTTTCCGAAGAAATTAAGCATGAAAACGGCCATTATTGCCTCAAACCACCAAGTATTATAAATAAGAATTCTGGCAGTATCGGTATTGTATTTACTTTCGATAAAAGTTCCAACACCCATTGCGACAGCAAATGTTAAAAAAAGAACGGCCATTAATCGTGTAGAAAACAAAAAAGAGAATATTTTTTTATCCATTTTTAAGGAATTACATTGTATAAAAGTGGCACAAAAGTACTTAAAAATGTTGAGTTCCGATATTTGACTTTTGTTAATAAAAACTAAAAGATTTGTTATTGCTTGAGATTAACAAGATTAAAGCGATGATTTATTTTAGAGAAAAAAAAATATTTTTTGAGGGGTTATACACTATATAAATTACCAGAAAATGATTTAAATCCGAGCAATCTGTGGCAAAAATTTTTCCTGACAAGAAATAATGCTAATTTTGCTGATATGATTCAGATAACAATAATTGGTTCGGGCAATGTAGGACAGCACTTAATTAAAGCTTTTTCTGCAAGTAAATCTGTTGAAATCAAACAGGTATATTCCCGACAAAAAGAAAAAGTGCTTTATTTAGTAAGTCCAGAAAAAATTGTGACCGATTATGAGAATCTGGAACCGTCTGATTTGTATATAATTGCCGTTTCAGATAATGCAATTTCTGATGTATCTTCTCAGCTTCCTTTTAATAATCAATTGGTTGTACATACTTCTGGAACTTCTCCTCTTTATATTTTAGACAGCAAAAACCGACGTGGTGTTTTTTATCCCCTTCAGACTTTTTCTAAAACTAAAAATGTAGATTTTTCTGTTATTCCGATTTGTTTGGAAGCTGAAAATACTGCCGATTATAAACTTTTAGAAATAGCAGCAAAAAGTATTTCTACTGCTATTTTTTCTATCAATTCAGAACAGCGAAAAGCACTGCACGTTGCGGCTGTTTTTGTAAATAATTTTACAAATCATCTTTACCAAATTGGACAAGATATTTGTACAGAAAATCAGGTTTCTTTTGATGTTTTAAAGCCTTTAATTCAGGAAACTGCAGATAAAATTAATACACTCGATCCGGCAGATGCCCAGACTGGCCCAGCTATTCGTCAAGATACCAATACGATAGACGCCCATCTTGCGTTTTTACAAAATAAAAATCAAAAAGACATTTATAAAATTCTAACACAATCTATTCAAAATAATGGCAAAAAGTTATAAAGAAATAATGAACGACATCACAACTTTCGTTTTTGATGTTGACGGCGTACTTACAGACAGTTCCGTTTTTGTAACCAACGAAGGAGAAATGCTTCGCACAATGAATATACGTGATGGTTACGCGATGAAAGCTGCAATCGAAAGCGGTTACAACGTATGTATTATTTCTGGCGGAAGCAATGAAGGCGTTCGTATTCGTCTACGTAATTTAGGCATTTCAGACATTTATTTAGGAACTCCCGATAAAGTTAAAACATTTAAAGAATACACTGATCTACATAACATTAATCCAGAAAATGTATTGTATATGGGTGATGATATTCCGGATTTTCATGTAATGAAATTAGTCGGTTTACCAACCTGCCCGCAAGATGCAAGTCCTGAAATTAAAAACATCTGTCGTTATATTTCGCACGTAAAAGGCGGACGCGGCGCTGTAAGAGACGTTATTGAACAAGTTATGAAAGTACAGGGAAAATGGATGGAATATTTTAATGGACAGCATGATTAGTTTTGAGGTATGAGTCGTTAGTCCTTAGTAGTTAGCTATTAGTTAGAATATTAGCCTCTTAAAAAAAGCCTTAGCCACTCAGAACCTTTGAACTTTTGAACCTCAAAAAAACCTTTGAACCTAAAAAAAAAAAATGAAATTCCTAAAACTCATTCGATACAAGAATCTTCTAATGCTTGCTTTTATGCAGCTTTTATTTCGTTACGCTTTTTTAAAACAACAAGACGTTCCTTTGGCTTTGGCTGACTGGCAATACGGATTATTGGTTTTAAGTACGGTTTTACTGGCTGCGGCGGGTTATGTGATAAATAATATTTTTGATGTCGCTACAGACACCATCAATAAACCACAAGATGTTGTAGTTGGAAAAGGAATTTCTGAAACTGCTGCTTATAATATTTATATCGGACTTAATATTATTGGTGTTGCAATTGGTTTTGCGTTGTCTAACATTATCCATAAACCAAGTTTCGCTTCGCTTTTTATTCTGATCGCTTCGATACTTTATTTTTATGCTACAACCTTAAAACAAATTATGATTTTAGGAAATTTTGTAGTAGCCGCTTTGCTTTCTGTAAGTGTTCTTATCATTGGTATTTTTGATATTTTTCCGGCTACAATTGCCGAAAATCAGGCTCAGATGGCGAGTCTTTTTTCTATTTTAATAGATTATGCATTGTTTGCTTTTATGATCAATTTTGTTCGCGAAATAGTTAAAGACATAGAAGATATGGATGGCGATTACAATCAAGGAATGAATACTTTACCGGTTGCAATCGGGAAAAGTCGTGCTGCAAAAATAGCTTTAGGATTTGCTATAATTCCATTTATAGCATCACTGCTTTATATTGATAAATATTTTATGGAAAACAAGCTGTATTTTGTTACCATTTATGCGTTTATTTTTGTCCTTGCTCCTCTTTTATATTTCATAGTAAAAATATTCAGCGCAAAAACTCAAAAAGATTTTCATCATTTGAGTTCTGTTTTAAAACTAATTTTATTTTTCGGAATTTTATCGATTCTGATTATTTCCCTAAAAAATAAATACAATGCTTAAAGATAAACTCAAAAAATACACTCTAATTTTAGCTTCTGGATCACCACGCAGACAGCAGTTTTTTAAGGATTTAGATCTTGATTTTGAAATTCGTTTAAAGGATATCGAAGAAATATATCCTCCTGAACTTAAAGCGGTAGAAATCACCGATTTTCTGGCACAACTAAAAGCAGATGCATTTGACGGCGAACTAAAAGAAAATGAAATTTTGGTCACCAGCGATACGATTGTTTGGCATCAAAATAAAGCTTTAGGAAAACCTAAAAGTGCTGAAGATGCTTTTGCCATGATTAAATCAATGTCTAATGCAACTCACGAAGTTTTTACTTCGGTTTGTTTTAAGACTAACACTTCTTCTACTCTTGTAAATGATGTTACCAAAGTTACCTTCAAAGATTTGTCTGACGAAGCTATTTTATATTATATAGAAAATTACAAACCGTATGATAAAGCCGGCGCTTATGGTATTCAGGAATGGTTTGGTTTTATGGCTGTTACAAAAGTTGAAGGTTCTTATACCAATGTTATGGGGCTTCCGACTGCAAAAGTTTACGAATATTTGAGTACATTAGTGTAAAAATTTATTTATGTTTTCTTTTAAAGAATATAGCCAGGAAATCTTAGCGACCATAATTCTCCTTATTGCATTAGTCTCATTAAGAATGATTGTAGCAAAATTAATTCGCAATTTTGCAAAATCAAGTCATTTATTTGAGCATCGCACCAATTTGGTAATCAAATACATTCACGTGTTTATGAACATATTGGTAATCATAAGTCTGATTATAATCTGGGGAGTTAATACCAAAGATATATTTATCACAATTTCATCAATTGCCACTGTTATTGGTGTGGCTATGTTTGCACAATGGTCTATTCTAAGCAATATTACTTCTGGAATGATTCTGTTTTTTTCATTTCCGTTTAGAATTGGAGATACTATAAAAATCTACGACAAAGATTTTCCTATTGAAGCAGAGATTGAAGACATTAGCGCATTTCATGTGACTTTAAGAACCAAAGAAGGCGAAAAAACAATATTCCCAAACAATTTATTACTTCAAAAAGGGATTTCAATTATGCCACCAAAGTTTGAAGACAAAGAGTTTTTTGACTAAAAACGTAATGGGAATTTTATAAAGTCTGGAAGAAAAGCTAAAACGAAATAATTCAAATAAAGTGTAATATTTGTTTTATAATTTGAGCTTAATCTTCAATAAAATGATTCGACCTATACCTTTACCTTTTTACGCAAAACTTTGCTTTGTTCTTATAACTTTAATTTGTTTTGCTTTTATTTTCTGTCTTGGGAAAGACATCATTACGCCAGTTTTAATGGCATTTTTGTTTGCTGTTCTACTGCTGCCAGTTTTTACTTTTTTAAACGGAAAAATTAAAATACCGCGTCATATTGCGGCTGCAATTTGTGTATTGTTATTTGCTGCATTTATTGTAGGTATTTTGGTTTTCATCTCTTATCAGGTAAAAAATATAGCGAGTGATTTTGATATTATCAAGAAAAACATCAATGCTTTTATAGCTGAAATTCATAAGTTTATAAATGAAAATTTTCATGTAAGCATTGGCGAACAAAAGAAATATCTGGATACTGTTACCAAAGATTCTGTAAAAAATAGTAATGCTTCTATAGGTTCTTTTATTGTTTCGTTATCAGATTTGCTTTTAGATTTTACTATAATACCTATTTATACTTTTCTGTTTCTTATCTATAAAGACCATTTTATTCTTTTTCTGGCAAAATTGGTAAACAGTGAAGATCACATGAAGCTGAAAGGTATTTTATCTCAGATAAAAGTCTCTATAAACAATTATATCGTAAGCTTAATTTTAGAAATGATTATTGTTTCTATTCTAACAGGTTTAGGACTTTATATTGTTGGTGTTAAATATTTCATACTTCTTGGCCTGATTACGGGAATTCTTAATCTTATACCGTATATTGGTATTGCAATTGCAGGTGTAATTACACTTTTTGCTTCTTTAACCGGAACAGGAGAAACCTCTATTATATTAAGTATTTTAATCGTAAATGTTATTGTACAGCTAATTGATAATAATTTACTCGTTCCTTTAATTATCAATTCTAAAGTAGAAATCAACGCTTTTGTTTCGATTATCGGAATTATTGTCGGCGGAGCTGCTGCAGGAATCTCTGGAATGTTTTTAGCGATTCCGTTATTAGCAATTTTAAAAATTATTTTTGACAGAATTGAATCTCTTGAACCGTGGGGTTATCTCATGGGAAATCATGTACCGCGAAAATTTAAATGGAGAATGCGAAGAATGAAAACTGAAAATTAAGTACAAAAATCACCAATTTACCCGCTGTTTATTAAATAAATTTAGAACAATCTTATCCATGCCTTTCAACAAAAAAATACTTTTTTTTATTTTTTTATGCTTTTGTATAGAAGGCAGTTACGGTCAGGTAGATAAAACAAAAAAAGATCCTCAAAAAAAAGACAGCACAGAGGTTTATACGAAAATTAGAAAATATTCTAAGAAAAATAAGTTTACCCAAATGATGGATAAACTGCTTTTTAAACCCAAAAAACCGAAGAAAAAAGAAGAACTTTTAGTTTCTAAAGATACTGCAGATTATAACGGTAAAATTATTCGTAGAATTAATATTGTAACCTTAGATCCTTTTGGGCACTCGGTAGCAGATTCTACTGTAGCTCCAAAAAATTGGGGAGAAAGAACCGGAAATAAACTGCACTTAAAAACAAAAAAAATAGCGATTAAAAATTTGCTTCTTTTTAGAAGAAATACACCTTATGACAGTTATAAAGTTCAGGAATCCGAGCGTTTAATACGTTCACAGCGTTATGTTACAGCCGTTCGAATTTCAAAACAATTAGTATCAAAAGAATCGGATTCTGTAGATGTAACGATTCGTGTTTTGGATTCCTGGAGTACAATTCCAAGATTTTCAATTTCCAGCAATCGGGTTTCTCTTGGATTTAAAGAAAAAGACTTTTTTGGCAGCGGTCAACAGCTTGAATATCGTTTTACCAATCGTTTTGACGATGGCAGAAATGGTAACGAAGCAACCTACACTATTCCTAATATCAAAAACACTTATATCAGTACAATCCTTCATTACAAAATGGATTTGGATAATAATTACCTAAAAAGTATTGATGTTGAACGTGATTTCTATTCTCCTCTAACCAAATGGGCAGGCGGTGTTTATGTTGATGAAAGTTATAGAAGAGATACATTGCAGGCGCCTGATTCAACTTATGCGTATCAGCCGTTAAAATATACATCTCAGGATGTGTGGGCAGGACACGCTTTTAAAGTTTTTGAAGATGAAAATAAAGCGATTACCAATCTTATTGTTGCGGGCCGTTTTCTAAATGTAGATTACAGCGAATCTCCTACTCGCGTTTATGATCCAACAGATTTTTATTCGGATGAAAAATTGATTTTAGGCGGTGTCGGCCTTAATACCAGAAGATTTATCAAAGACAGTTATATTTTTAGAAACGGACAGACCGAAGACGTTCCTATAGGAAGAATTTACGGAATCACGTTTGGTTATCAATATAAGAATACTTTTTGGAGACCGTATGTTGGCGCTCAGTTTTCTTTTGGTAATTATTATAGGTTAGGTTTTTTAAGTATGAATTTTGAAGCCGGAACTTATTTCCGTCAATCCAAAACATATCAGACCGCCTTTTTATTCGAATCTAATTATTTTACCAAATTATTCACTATCGGAAACTGGAAACTAAGACAATTTATTAATCCCAAATTTGTATTGGGTATTAATCGTGAAGATATTATTGGAGATCAGCTTAATATAAACGAACAAAATGGTTTAGCAGGTTTCAACAGTGCTTTGTACGGAACAAGTAAAGCAGTATTGTCTCTTCAAACCCAAACCTACTCCCCTCACGCACTTTGGGGATTTCGTATGAATCCGTTTTTTAATTATTCGATAGCAGTATTAGGAAACCCAAATAGTTCTATGACGCATAACAAAGCGTATTCTAAAGTTACGTTGGGATTACTAATCAGCAATGACTATTTGGTTTTCAGTTCTTTTCAGTTATCAATTTCTTATTATCCGAGTATTCCACAACAGGGAGACAATGCTTTTAAAACTAATACTTTTGAAACATCCGATTATGGTTTACAGAATTTTGAACTGGCAAAACCAAGAATAGTCAATTATAAATAAAAAAACTTCTCTTTTTTTATTAAATCTTAAACTTTAAAAAACAAATTATAAATCAACACTTTACATTAATAGTATATAAAAAACCATTCGTTGAAATGCAGATTTATTCGACCAAATACGTTCATTTATTTTTTTTGGCACAGTATATGAATATCACTATACAAGATTAACATTAAAAATCAAAAAAAATGAAAACGCTAAAAATAGCAATCGCCGGATTATTTCTAATGGTTGCAAATGCCACACAAGCTCAAGTATCGATTAACGTTAATATTGGAACTCCTCCAGCTTGGGGACCTGCAGGATATGCTGAAACAGAATATTATTACCTGCCAGACATTGAAGCTTATTATGATGTTAGAGCTTCGCAATTTATTTATTTTGGTGGAGGAAGATGGGTTAGAACTACTTACTTACCAAGACAATACAGAAACTATGATTTATACGGAGGTTATAAAGTAGTGTTGAATGACTACCACGGTAGAACTCCTTATACTTACTTTGACCGTCATAGAGTAACTTATTATAAAGGATACCATGGTGCGCCTCAAAGACCTTACAGACCAAGACCTGTTTATGGCTATAACGATCGTAGAGATTACAAACGTTATGATAAACACGAAAGACATGAGAGACATGATGATCGTCACGATAGACATGATGACCACCACGATCACCACGATCATGGGAATCACGGAAGAAGATAATTAGTTTGGGGGCTGATTATCAATACAAGAGAGTATCAAATTATTGATACTCTCTTTTTTTTATGATTTAATTGTAAGACAATTAGTTAAAACACTAAATATTATCTATAAACAACTGTTAAACAAATAGTTTGCACAAATAATTCATCAATTTAACCTTATTCTAATATAAATTTGTCTTACATTTGCACCGAATTTTAAAAAACCCAAAAAAAATTATGAAAAAGAATGTTTATTTATTTACATTTTTAGTTGCGTCTCTTTTTATTTCTTGTGACAATAATGATGATAAACCGACTGATGGACAGTCTATAAATAACATTACAATTACGACAGATCAGTCTGCCTTAAACGCAAGACTTGATTATACCAATTCTGGAGTAATTTCATTAGAAAATAATACATCAACTCAAAAACTTGCTGGTTCAAATGCTATCGCTACTACGACTTTTCCGTTAGTACAAATTGCAGAAATAAACCCGCCTGTAGATGGTAACGGAAAAACATTACAAGCAAGTCATGTTGCTGTAAACGGAAATTACGCTTATGTATCTTATATTATGAGAGGCGATGTTTATTCTGGAGCAATTGACGTTATTGATGTTTCAGATCCTTACAAACCAAAATTAGTTACATCGGCTTTAATTGCCAATACCGATATTACATCTCTTACCTACTCTAACGGAAACTTAATTATTGGAGCAGCAAAAGATGTAGACAAAGATCCGTTGCTTACGAGTCCTGCAATAGTGATTAATATGCAATTAAACGGAGGTTTACTTACAGACAATTATAAAGTTAATTATTTAGAAAGCAGAGTTACAACAGACGTTGCAGCAAATACAGCTTCTTATTTTGCAGTAACTGGCGATGCCGGAAGTTTATTTAAAATAAATGCTTCTACTAAAGCTGTTGCTGGAAAAACTGCTGTTGCAGATTTACGTTCTATTGCATTAAACGGTGAAAATCTTGTAACATTAAGCGGAACAAAAGGAGTAAATATCTACAATCAATCTACTCTTGCTTTGCAAAAAAGCTTTACAACTTCTACAGATGTAAGCGGTGCAAAAAGAACTATGGATTTTGATGGTACAAAACTTTTAGTTTCTGAAGGAGCAAAAGGTCTTGGAATTTATGATATGGCAAGCGGTTCTAAATTACAAACAATTGGAATTGCAACTGCAGGAGAAGATAACGTTACAAATGCTGTTTCTGTAAACGACGGTTATGCTTTTGTTGCCAATGGAGCATTAGGACTTAATGTTTACCAAACTGGTTCTCAACTTAGCTTACTTGGTGCTTTAGGAATTGCAGGTTCTTCAAACTATGTAAAATCTAGCGGTAACTATATTTATGTAGCAAGCGGAACTGGCGGTTTGAAAATCATTAAAATGGAAAAACCAAATACTACGTTTGCAAGCTGTTCTTCTTACGGAATATACAATCAAGGTAAAGATTTGATTTTAAATTCTAATGAAACTAAATCATACGCCGGAGCTACAGCAATTAATTCGGTAATTGTAAATTCTAATGCTGTTTTAACGCACTGTGGTTCTATCTCTGTTCAAAATAGTTTAATATTAAATAGCAACAGTACATTTAATATGAGAGGAAGTTTAGCGCAAGGTAAATACCAGCAGTCAAATCCAACAGAACTTATAATTAATAGTAATGCAACATTGCAAATTGAAGGTTCAGTTGTAATTTGGGGAGATTTAAGATTAAATAGTGGTGCCAAAATTAATTTTATCGGAAGCGATTCTTCAATCACAATATACGGAAAAGTAACCAAAAACAGTAATGTTACGATTACAGGAACTTACAAAGACACAGAAAATAAATTAAAATAATTTAAAGTTTACCTTATTTTAATATAAAAATGTCTTACATTTGCATTGATTTTTCTTACAAATTATCTTTTAATGATTTAAGAAGTCCAAACAAAAAGTAAAAGAAGCGTAAAACCTTCTCAAAAATACAAACACACAGAAAAACAAATAATTCTGTAATCCTAAGAATACCACACTTAAAAAAAGCTGCCCGATTTTCAGGCGGCTTTTTTTATGTCTTCATTCAAAATAAGCCATTAACAAATATTAACAATTCATTTAAATACGGTTCAAAGATATAATTAGTATTTTTGAGCCACTTTCTAAAAAACATTAAACCACGCTATGCGAAAAATTAAGATCAAAGCACTTTTTCTATTTTTAATAAGCATTTCTATTTCTTATGCCCAACAACCAGTAAAACCGAGTTCTGTAGAAATTTACAATCAAATAAAAAAGCTGAACTTTTTAGGTTCTGTATTGTATGTTGCTGCGCATCCAGATGACGAAAACACGCGCTTGATTTCGTATTTAGCAAACGATATGAATGCGAGAACAGGATATTTATCTTTGACCCGTGGTGACGGCGGACAAAACTTAATAGGTCCGCAATTGCGTGAATTACTTGGTGTTATCAGAACACAGGAATTAATAGAAGCTAGAAAAGTAGATGGCGGCGAACAGTTTTTTTCTCGTGCCAATGATTTTGGTTTTTCAAAAACACCAGACGAAACTTTACAAATCTGGGATAAAAATAAAGTCCTTGCCGATGTGGTCTGGACAATCAGAAAATTTCAACCCGATGTAATTATCAATCGATTTGATCATCGCTCGCCAGGAACTACACACGGACACCATACATCGTCAGCCATGTTGAGCGTTGAAAGTTTTAATTTAACGAATGATCCAAAAGTATATCCGGAACAATTAAAATACGTTACGCCTTGGCAGGTAAAACGCCAGTTTTTTAATCCATCTTGGTGGTTTTACGGAAGTCAGGAAAAATTTGATGCTGCCAATAAAGAAAAATTTACAAGATTTGAAACAGGAGTTTATTATACCGGACTTGGAAAATCGAATCAGGAAATCGCCGCTTTAAGCCGAAGCCGACACCAATCGCAAGGTTTTGGTAGCACTGGCGTTCGTGGTTTAGAAACCGAATATTTAGAATTAATTAATGGTGAGAAAGCAAAAGACCGTGATAATTTATTTGATGGAATTGACACTTCTTGGAATCGTGTTAAAAACGGAAAACCAATTGGAGATTTAATTTCTAAAATTATAGAAAAATACGATTTCAGCAATCCATCAGCAAGCCTTTCTGATTTAGTAAAAGCCTATACAATGATCGAAGCTTTAGAAGACGGTCACTGGAAAAGCCTAAAATCAGAATCAATAAAAAACATTATTGCATCTTGCTCTGGCCTTTATTTAGAAGCAGTTGCAAGTGAGCAGGAAGCAACACCGGGAAGTACTGTAAAATTAAGTCTTGAAGCCATAAATCGTTCTTCTGTAGTTATGCAGCTAACAAGTGTTACGACTTTGCCAGATAATAAAAATACGGCTCAAAATGTGACACTAAAAGACAATGACGATCAAAAAATAAACTTACAATTACAACTTCCTTCTAATATCGAATACACACAGCCTTATTGGTTAAAAGAAAAAGCAACTGTTGGTATGTACACCGTTTCTAATCAGGAAAATATAGGAATTCCAGATATTATAAGAGAAGTAAAAGTTGTTTTTAATGTAAAAATTAACAACGTCGAAATTCCGTTTGAGCGCACTGTTGTTTACAAATACAACGACGGCGTAAAAGGCGAAATGTATAATTTCTTAGATATTGTACCAGAAGTTACTACATCGATTTTAGAAAAAGTGTTGATTTTTAGAGATACCAAAAGTAAAATGGTTCCTGTAAAAGTTCGCGCAGGAAAAGATGCCGTTGCCGGAAATCTACAGTTAGAACTTCCAAAAAACTGGTTGGTTTCTCCAAAACAAATTCCGTTTTCTTTGGATAAAAAAGGAAGCGATCAAATCTATTATTTTGAAGTTACACCTCCTGTAAATCCAGAAGAAACGGTTTTAAAAGCCGTTGCAATTGTAGATAATAAACGTTTTGATAAAGACGAAACCATTATTGATTTCAACCACATTACCAAACAGATGGTTTTAAAACCAGCAGAATCAAAAGCGATTAGAATAGATCTAAAAACTTCTGGCGATGCCATTGCTTATATTATGGGTGCAGGCGACGAAGTCCCAGAAAGTTTAACCCAAATGGGATACAAAGTAACTATTATAAAACCAGAAGAAATTACGCCCGAAAAATTAGATTCTTTTAATGTTGTCATTACCGGAATCCGTGCTTACAATACTGTAAATGCTTTGGCAAACAAACAAAACATCCTTTTTAATTTTGTAAAAAGCGGTAAAAACATGATTGTACAGTACAATACTTTTGGAAAAACGGTAACCAATCAGCTGGCGCCTTATCCATTAAAAATTTCTAATGATCGTGTAACCGAAGAAAATGCAAAAGTCACTTTTCTGGCACCAAATCATCCGGTTTTAAATACGCCAAACAAAATCAGCACTAAAGATTTTGAAGGATGGACGCAAGAACAAGGATTATATTACCCGAACGAATACGATCCTGCCTTTACTCCTATTATATCCTCACATGACAAAGGAGAATCGGCAAAGAATGGAGCATTATTAGTCGCTCCATACGGAAAAGGATATTATATTTATACTGGTTTAAGCTTCTTTAGAGAACTTCCGGAAGGCGTTGTTGGCGCTTATAGATTACTATCGAATATGATTTCGTTAAAACAACCAATAGAAGCTCCAAAACAAGATATAAAGCAATAAGTCGAAACAAAATGGAAGCAAAAAAAACAAAAAAATGGAAAAAAAGCTACACTTATGTTTTGGTAGCCAACGCAATATATATTGTGATTTTTTTCTTAATCATGCAATTTTATTCTTAACCTATGCAGCTATTTGATTGGATCGTACTAATTGTAACACTTCTATTCATTGTTGGATATGGATCCTGGAAAACAAAAGGAAGTAAAAACGTTGAAGATTTTATTTTAGGAAACAACGAAACTCCGTGGTACACCGTTGGGCTTTCGGTAATGGCAACACAAGCCAGCGCAATTACTTTTTTATCAACTCCGGGTCAGGCCTATCATGACGGAATGGGATTTATACAATTCTATTTTGGGCTTCCAATTGCCATGATTGTCATTTGTTTGACTTTTATTCCGTTATATCATAAAAACAAAGTATTTACCGCTTACGAATTTTTAGAAAAACGATTTGATGTAAAAACTCGTTCGCTTGCCGCTATATTATTTTTGGTTCAAAGAGGTTTAGGAACCGGACTTACCATTTATGCGCCAGCCATTATCTTATCCGCTCTTTTGGGTTGGAATCTTACAATCATGAACATTATGATTGGGCTTTTAGTAATTATCTACACTTTTTCTGGAGGAACAAAAGCCGTAAACGTTACACAAAAACAGCAGATGTTTGTTATTATGTCTGGAATGTTTATCACATTTTTTCTGATTCTGCATTACCTGCCAAACGACATGACTTTTACAAGTGCGCTGCATATTGCGGGCGCAAACGATAAAATGAATATTGTAGATTTTTCTTTTAATCCAGAAGAAAAATATACGTTTTGGAGCGGTATTACAGGTGGTTTCTTTTTGGCTCTCTCCTATTTTGGAACCGATCAATCGCAGGTTGGACGTTATTTATCGGGAAAATCGGTTCGCGAAAGTCAAATGGGATTGATTATGAACGGACTTTTAAAAGTGCCGATGCAGTTTTTCATTCTGTTAACCGGAGTTATGGTTTTTGTATTTTTTCAATTCAATCCAGTTCCTCTAAATTTTAATCCGAATAACAAAGTTGTAATTGAAAAATCTGCTTTTAAAGAAGAATATCATGCTTTGGAGAAAAAACTAAGCACGCTTTCTGAAGACAAAAAAGTAATTAACTTATTATATATCGATCAGTTAAACCAGGATTACGACAATCCTATTTTGCGTAAAGAACTGGTTGCTTTATCCAATAAAGAAAAGGACTTACGCGATCGCGCCAAAGAAATTATTTCGAAAGCCGACAGTAACAGCGAAACCAATGATAAAGATTATGTATTCTTTCATTTTATCCTGCATTATTTACCGAAAGGATTAATTGGTTTATTATTGGCTGTAATTCTTTCGGCAGCAATGTCTTCTACAGCTTCCGGATTAAATGCATTGGCTTCTACAACTGCAATTGATATTTACAAACGAAACTTAAAAACCGAAAAATCTGAAAAGCATTATCTCAATGCAACCAAATTTTTTACGCTTTTTTGGGGAGTTGTAGCCATACTTTTTGCCTGCGTAGGAACCTTATTTGAAAATTTGATTCAGTTAGTAAATATCATTGGTTCTATTTTCTACGGAACTGTTTTAGGAATATTTCTGGTTGGATTTTATCTGCGTAGAGTTCAGGCAAAACCAATGTTTTACAGTGCTATTATCAGCCAATTGACCATTTTTATAATCTATTATTTTATGATTTATATTTACCCAAGTGGTCAGGAAAAACTAGGTTATTTATGGCTGAATTTTATCGGCGCAATGCTGACAATTGTTTTAGCTTTATTGATGCAATTTTTGTTTTTCAAAAAGAATGAACTTGAGGTTATTGAAGAATAAATAGTTTTTTTTGCACGCAGATTTTGCTGATTGAGCAGATTTTCTTTTTTAATTGATGAATTATAATTATGCTTAAAAAATTAATCTTAATTCTTTTATTTGGGTTTTGTCTGCAAATACAGGCACAAAATTTTAAGGATTCAATATTTGAAGACCACTCAATCGCTGATCAACTGTACACTAAGCGCTTTAAAAATTTAAATCAAGGAGCCGTCTTTTTTGAAAAATATCCAAATTATAAAAGAACAGATGTATGCTCGCTAATGTACTGTATGATGCTATTGTCTTTTCGAGAAAAAGAAGCACAACAGGCAGGCGAAGATTTATTAAGAGGAATTGCAACACAGCTTTATCGCGAAGGAAATCCCGTTTATATGATTATGGGAACGGATAGTTATTTGTCTGCCAAAACAAAAAATGAAAATCTGCAAGACGATAATCATATTGTTTATATAAGTTATGCAGAATGTACAAGCCCTTATTTTCTATCAAAAGCAGCCGATATAATAAATGAACAAACTATGTCTTTATTATATAGGAATACCAAGCAGCAAAATTAAGATATACAGAATGAAGTAAATGTTCCTATTTTTATTTACTTTTATTATATTTCTAATGAATTGCTAAATGAAAAGAAAATCCAGAATCATAAAAATAGCAAAGAGAATCTGGTTCTTTTTAGCAGTTTCATTTACAATTTGGATTCTATATTCTTATCAGTCACATGGAGTTTCAGATAATGATTTAAAAAGCAATAATGAAATTGTAGTAACCGATAACGAAAATTATTTTTTGTTTGAACCTTCAAAAAAATCAACAAAAATTTTAATTTTCTATCCAGGCGCAATGGTTGATCCAAAAGCCTATGTTCCTTTGTGCAGGAAAATCTCTGAAAACAACATTAAAGTTTATTTAATTAAAATGCCCTGGAGACTGGCTTCAAAAGGTTATAATCTTCCCAAAGAGTTGGGATTATTTACTGACAAAAGTAAAACTTATATTTTGGCCGGTCATTCGCAAGGCGGAAAAATGGCGGCACAATTCGTAAAAGAAAATCCTTCTTTAATTGATAAACTAATTCTGATTGGAACATCACATCCCAGAGATATTTCCCTTGCAGCAAGTAAAATTCCGATTCTAAAAATATATGGTTCAGATGATGGTGTAGCCGATGAATATACTATAATCAAAAATAAATCGAAACTTCCGGCTGCTACAGAATTTATAAAAATCGAGGGTGCCAATCACGCACAATTTGGCTATTATGGTTTTCAGTTTGGAGATAATAGTGCTCACATTTCACGCGAAAAGCAACAATCTGAAACCTTAAAAATTATATTGAAATTTATAGAATAATTTAAAATTCCAATTTAATAGCAACTCAAAAAAGAAAACAATGAAAGATTTAAAAAAATACAGCAACAAAACCAAAGCTGCTTTCATTTTACTGATTGTGATGCTTATTATTATTTTGACGAATTTTAATACACTTCGAAATTCTAAAAATGTCAACGAAAATATCAATGCGATTTATAAAGATCGTTTGGTTGTTTCACAATATATATTTCAATATTCAAAAGAACTTCATTTTATAAAAGCAGAAGCCGAAAAATTGACTTTAAGCGATAATATCAAAAAAGATGAAATTATAAATACACTCAAAATTGTTCACGAAATAGATGATTTGTACGGCAAAACCGTTTTAACTCCAAAAGAGAAAACCTATTTTAATGCTTTTTTAAATTCCTGCAAAACAATCAATAAACAAACAGCTAATAATAACTGGGATCAAATTGCCAAGTCTAGCGATGATGCTTTAAAAACGTTAGAATTATTATCTCAGATTCAAATTACAGAAGGAAAAGCAAAATTAGCGGCCGCAAATAAGATGTACAGCGGTAATAATAGTCTTGGGCAGCTTCAGATTGCCTTACTTATTATTTTGGGCGGTATTACTTTTTATTTATTGATTATAAAGAAAAAGAAAACAATCAAAATTCCAGAACCGCCTAGTTTGAATTAAAAGCCTCAGGCAAATTCCAATTTTAAAAATTCCAAATTCCAAATGTTGATTATTATGGATGTTTGTGGAAATAAGTAATATTAATCATTTTAAATATACTAATAATAGATTTTTAATATACTCAAAGTATTGTCATTTCGACGAAAGGAGAAATCACACTCGTAATCACAATACTTGAATCCCGCGTGCAATTTCTCCTTTCTTCGAAATAACAAAAACGTGTCAATCACAAAAAAAAATCCAAACCCCAGAAATTTGGAATTTGGATTTTTAAATTATTGAAATTTAAAAAATATTCAAAAAGAATATTTTTTTTATCTGCTCCATTCAGCAATGCTGTCTTTGTTCATTTTTACGTAATCTTGATTGTTAGCAGCTTCTGCAGCAGCCAAAGAAGCTTTTGCAGTTTCGATAGCTCCTTTTTTATCACCTTGTTTTGCCTGAATCAAAGATTTTAATCTTGAAATAAAATACGGTTTATCTGTACTCATATCCAGAGATTTATCTACATATATTCTTGCAGTTTCGATATTTCCGTTAGATTGAAATAAATAAGTTGCAGCTGCAAAATAATCATTAGAAGATGGTCCGCCTAAAGTTTTTTCAATACTTGCTGTTGCAGTTTTAGCTGTTGGAACTTCAAATTTTAAAGCTACATGAGAGTTTTCCCAAGCCATTTCTAAATAAGCAAAGTTCGGATCTAAACCATTAATTCCGATTGTAAAAGTCTCAACTGGAGTTGGTAATGCTTCTTCTTTTACAGTAGTTCTTAAAGCAACATAAGCATCGCTCCAATTTTCTGGCAATCCCCAGTTATCAGTAGAAAGATAGAAAATTACTTCCCAGCTTTCGATTTTAGGAATTGTATATATTGCATATTTTCCTTTTTTCAAAGTTTTACCATCAATTACAACATCATCACTAAAATTAATAATAGTGTTTTCGTTTGCTCCGGTTCTCCATAATTTACCAAACGGAACTAAGTTTCCAAAGACAGCTCTGCCTCTAGCACCCGGTCTAGAATAGGTAACTTCTACATCTGTTAAACCAACAGTTTGTTTGATATAAGCTTTAGGACTTGCTTGTGGAGTTTTTATTTGTGCTTCTGCAGCAAAAGGAGCCAAAATAATGGCCAATGCAATAAGTAGTTTTTTCATTTTCGGAGTTTATTTTATTTTGTTCAAATTTACAAATTCAATTAGGGAACAAATGTTAAATTTTATATAATTCAAGCACCTAACTGTGATATTTTTTGAGCGTCTAGTTCATTAAAATGATTGATAATCATATCTGCTTCTGATAAATCCTGCATTTTTGAATGTTCACTGTTGTATCCCACACAATATATTCCTGCAGCTTTGGCCGCTTTTACCCCATTTGTGCTGTCTTCGATGATAATACAGTTCTCTTTTGGTGCTTTAGACAAAGATGCTGCATGAATAAAGATTGCCGGATTTGGTTTTGATTGTGGAAAATCTTCCCCGCTTACAATATCCGTAAAATACTGATGCAGTTTAAATCTTGTAAAAACGCGGTCGATCGTAACCTTTGATGCCGATGAAGCCAAAATTAACTGAATACCGCTGGCATACAAATCTTTAATCAAATCTTCTACACCTTCTAATAAATACAAATCTTCTTTGGTATCAAAAGCTTCATTAAAAATATTTCTTTTTCTCTGAATCAAATCTTCAACTTCCTGCTCTATTGTCGGGAAAAATCCTTTTAAGGTCTGAAATGTATTTCGTGTCGAAAATCCTGTAAATGAAGTGTACATTTCTTCAGGAACTTCAATATTCAATTCCGAAAATTGAAGGTAATAAGAATAACGGTGAACGGGCTCTGTGTCGACAATAACGCCGTCCATATCAAAAATTACTGTTTTAATCATTTTTTTTAAGGGTCTGAGGTTTTGAGTTGCTAAGGTTCTAAGGTTTTTTTTAAGCTTCTACGACTCTGTTTTTAAAGCTTTAAGTTTAGACAAAGTTTTTAAACTTAGAACCTTAGTAGCTTAGAAGCTTAGTACCTTATTTAGAAATCAAATATCTAATTACTGTTTCTGCCATATGTAAGCCAAATAATCCTGGCATATAGCTGTTTGTTCCGTAAAACGACTTTTTGAAATTTTTTCCGTCTGTTAGTTTTAAACTTTTTGCATCTTGGATTTCAGAAGAAAAAACTACTTTCAGTTTGTTGATTTTTACTTCTTTTAAGCGTTTACGGATTGTTTTAGAGAAATAACAATTTGTTGTATTTGAAATATCTGCAACTTTTACTTTAGAAGCCAGCATTTTACCGCCCGCTCCCATACTGCTGATAATTTTAACTCTATTGCGTTTTGCTCCCATAATTAAATTTAGTTTGGGCGTAATACTGTCAATACAATCCAAAACATAATCAAATTCAGAAGAAACAATTTCAAATGCACGCTCAGGAGATAAAAATTCCTGTACACGTGTAAGTTTTAATTCTGGGTTGATATCCATTAAACGATCACCCACAATTTTAATTTTTGGCTCACCAACAGTCGAATGCAAAGCTGGTAATTGTCTGTTAATATTCGTAATATCAACAACATCACCATCTACAATTGTCATACTTCCTACTCCTGCCCTTGCCAAAAATTCGGCTGCAAAAGATCCTACTCCACCTAAACCTACTACCAAAACGTTTGAGTTTTGCAAGTTTACTAATCCCTCTTTTGTAAATAAAAGCTCAGCTCTTTCTGTCCACTCTGCCATATATGTTCTTTTTGTTCTTTTTAATTATTTTTGTTTCAGGTTTCAAGTTTCAGGTTTGACGTTTGTCAGTTCGAGCGTAGTCGAGAACCTTTTGAAATCTTGTTTTATTTATTGAATACAGTTCTATAATTACTTGAGATAATATCTTCTAACTCTTTTAAATTTATATTTTTATATTTTCCAGCTAAATCATATACCTGTTCAATTGTTTCTTCTATTGTATCGGTTTCCAGAAAAAAGCGATCGTTTGGAACACTTTTAAAAACGGTTTCTAACTCTGGATTTTTCAGCAGGTATTTTCCAAAAGAAAGATAAAATTCTTCCTTTATAAGTTGTGCTGCAATTTGATTGTTTTTAGAAAAACCGTGCATTATCATCGGAACCGAAATTTTTAATTTCTTCTTGATGGCAATGATTTCCTGAAAAGCAGCAACGCAATGAATTACGACTGGTTTTTTAAATTCTTCGGCTAAAGCCAATTGTTTTTCAAATACCGAAATCTGTAATTCTAACGGTACTTCAATTCTTTTATCCAAACCACATTCGCCAATTGCCAGACAATTTTCGGTTTGCAATTTTTCTTCGATAATTTTCAAATCAGCGTCAATGCTGTTTTCCTGAATATACCACGGATGAATTCCGATAGAATAAAAAGGAATCGAAGCATCAAACTCGTTTGGGTATTGATTTACCAATTCCAAAACATTAGCCTGATTTTTAGATTGATGTGTATGAAAATTGAAGTATTCCATTAATGAAAAGTTTTTACGCCAGCTTTTATAGCCACTTTTAAATCGTTTTCTAATGGCACAATCGGGCAAGAATATTTGTAGCTATAAGCACAATACGGATTGTAAGCCTGATTAAAATCGATTGCTATTGTATTTCCTTTCGGAATTTCTAAATCTATATATCTACCACCAATATAACTTTCCTTACCACAGGTTAAGTCAGAAAAAGGCAAAAATAAATGATTCTTATATTCCGGAGTTTTAGAAAGTTCAATATTTCTATATACATTCAAATGATAGCTTGCTCCATTAATTTTAAAAGTAACAGTTCCGTATTTAATGTATTGCGGCGTTCTTGTTCCTGTAGTTTTCATTTCAAAAACCTTTTCATTTTTTGCTTTTTCAAAAACAGCATTCACAAAAAAAGTTTTATTTATAGGATAAAAATCTAATGCTTTAAAAGTTTTTAAATCCTCTGTCATCAACGGACTTGTCTTAGCATCAGCAAATTCAGCGTTTATTTTCTTCTGAAATTTTTCGACATCACTTTTCTTAAAGTTCTTTTGGGCAAATCCAAAATTAATAGTCAGCAATAAAACAAGGACAGCTGCAGTTTTCATGGTAGAAATTTTCAGCAAAAATAGTTCAAAACTAACAAAAAGCCAACCGCTTAAGCTTACAAAGTTTCTTAACTTTGTTGCAAATATTTTTTTATAATGCTCAAAACCGCTTTTACACACTACATTAATAATTTTAAAGGATTTTCTAGAGAGATTTGGATACTTGCTATTGTTACTTTTATCAACCGTGCCGGTACAATGGTACTTCCGTTTTTGTCAAAATATCTAAAAGAAGATCTTCATTTTACTTATAATCAAGTGGGTTGGATTATGGTTGCATTTGGTTTTGGCTCAATGCTTGGTTCTTGGCTTGGCGGTAAATTATCTGATAAAATTGGCTTTTACAAAATCATGATTTTTAGTTTGTTTACCAGTGGTGTAGCGCTTTTTTTCGTACAGTATATTACAACTTTTGAAGCTTTATGCGTTGCAATGTTTCTTTTAATGACCATTGCCGATATGTTTCGTCCAGCAATGTTTGTATCGCTTGGCGCATACGCAAAACCCGAAAACAGAACCCGAGCATTAACATTAGTTCGTCTGGCGGTAAATCTTGGTTTTGCAGCAGGTCCAGCTCTGGGCGGTCTGATTATTATGGGAATTGGTTATTCTGGATTATTTTGGGTTGATGGTGCTTCTTGTATTGTGGCAATTTCAATTTTTGCTTTTTTAGTTAAGGAAAAGAAAAAAGTTGTACATGATGATAAAATCGAAAGTGCTGTGGCTGTAAAATCTGTTTTTCAGGATAAAATCTTTTGGGTTTTCTTATTTGTGAGTTTTGTTACGGCTATGATTTTCTTTCAGCTTTTTACGACTTTACCTTTATATCATAACGAAAAATTTGGTTTAACAGAGTTTCAAACAGGATTGTTAATGACGCTTAACGGTCTTTTAATCTTTGCTTTAGAAATGCCAACGGTTGGTTTTATGGAAAGAAAAGGTTTTCCTAAAATAAAAATTATTATTGTAGGTTCTTTTATTATGGCATTAAGTTTCTTCTTATTGCTTATTAATATATGGGCAGGAATGCTGGTTATCAGTATGATTTGTATTTCTATCGGAGAAATTCTCACCTTTCCCTTCTCTAATGCTTTTGCTTTAAGCCGCGCGCCGCGCGGTCAGGAAGGTAGATATATGGCGCTTTATACTATGAGTTTTAGTTTGGCCCATATTATAAGTTCAAAAGTTGGATTTGAAATTATTACAAGATTAGGCTATCAAACCAACTGGCTTTTTATGGCTTCTACCGGAGTTATAGCGACACTTTGCTGTTTCTGGATTAAGAAAGCTTTGATAGACGAAAAAGTAGCTTAAAAATTTATTTTAACATAAATTATTCATTTTCAATTTAATACGCTTAAATTGAGTACCTTTTCTATGCCTTAAATTCAACTAAAACTAAAAAAATAGTTAACAAACTATATTTTTAGTTGTGTAACTAGAAAAATAGTTGTAGGTTTGAATTAAAATTAGAAAACATGCAAAAGCTAACGAACAAGGAAGAGGAAATTATGCACATTTTATGGAAGCTTAAAAAAGCTTTTGTAAAAGAAGTTCAAGCCGAAATCACAGAAGATCAACCACATTACAATACACTTTCTACTATTGTACGCAATCTTGAGGAAAAAGGATATGTAAGTCATAACGCTTTTGGAAACACTCACCAATATTATCCTATTATAAGTATTGAAGATTATAGAAAGGGATTTATGAGTACTGCGATAGACAATTATTTTAACAGCTCTTATAAAAGTATGGTTTCGTTTTTTGCTAAAGAAGAAAAAATCTCTGCGGCAGAATTACGCGAGATCTTAGCAATGATCGAAAATCCAAAAGAAGACAAATAACAACTAAAAAAATAATAGGTTATGGAAGCACTTTTTATTTTTATCCTAAAATCATCCGCTTTATTAGCGTTATTCTATACGGCTTATTATTTTCTGCTTAGAAAAGAAACTTTTTTTAATGCCAACAGATGGTTTTTATTGGCGGGTTTAATTACTTCTGTCGCACTTCCGTTTCTGGTTTACACTAAAACCGTCTGGATAGATCCAGAACCAGTTTCAGGTTTAAATTTTCAGGAACTTTCTAACATCGAAAATATTCAAAAGGAAAATCCATTGCAGTTGAATTTTATCTTGCTATCTCTTTACGGAATTGGTCTTTTGGTACTTCTGGTAAAATTTGCTTTAGATTTCTATAAATTAAATTCAATATTAAAAGGAAAAAAAATTCAGCAGCAAGCCGATTTTAAATTTATTGATTTAAACGAAAACATTGCCCCTTTCTCCTATTTTGAATATATCGTTTACAATTCTTCCTTATACAGTTCTGCTGAATTAGAAAGTATTCTGGAACATGAAAAAGTACACAGCGATCAAAATCATACTATAGACGTACTGGTTTCCAGAGTTTTCTGTATTCTTTTCTGGTTCAATCCTATTATATGGTTATACAAAAAGGCGATCATACAAAATCTTGAATTTATTGCCGACAGCGAGGCTTTCAAAAAAATAGAAGACAAAAAAGCGTATCAATACACGCTTTTAAAAATAACAACACATCAAAATTGTGTTGCGATCACCAATCATTTTTATCAATCATTAATCAAAAAACGAATCGTTATGTTAAACAAAAATCAATCAAACAAGAAAAGTATTTGGAAACATTTTGTAATTGTACCAGCTCTGGGCGCTTTTGTACTATTATTTCAAGTTGAAGTAATTGCAAAAGAGAGACAACAAACCACAAAAGAAACTGCGGGCGAAATTGGTTCTGTAGACATTTACAAAATCAAGAAAAGTTCTACTGACTCAGAATTAAAGAAAATTAAAGAAAATTTAAAATCATTGCACAATATTGATTTTGAAGCTTCTGAAATTAAACGAAATGCTGCAAACGATTTAACGTCAATCAAAATTGACATTAAAAATGGTAATCAGGTTGCGCAATCAATTCAGACACGCAATGATGCTGTTATTGAAGATTTTGGAGTTGTGGTTACTACAGATAAAAACGGCAGTAAGAAAGTCGGAATCGAGACTTATGATACAGTAAGTAATTCTAAAACAAACAAAGAACCGAAAATTGTAAAAAGCAAAAAACTAACTTCAAAAACAGAAACCCATGTTAGCACTAATTCTAATAGTAGTGCAAAAACTAACAATGATACTAATACAAATGTTAGCACTACTATAATTACAAATAATGATAATACTACGAAAATAATTACTACAAAAGGCGGTTCGACTATTGCAGTTTCAAATGGTGCAAAAGCCAATGCTAAACTAGGAAACCAACTTGTAATTGTTGATGGTGAAGAAATGCCTGCTGGTTTTGACTATAACGAGATAAACGCTAAAGATATTGAGTTTGTAAATGTTCTAAAAGGCGAAACGGCAACAAGTAAATATGGCGAAAAAGGAAAAGATGGTGTTCTGATTATTCAAACACGTAAATAATCTTTTTGACTAAACTTAAAAATTTTAAAAATGCAAAAGCTAACCAATAAAGAAGAAGAAATCATGCAGATTTTATGGAAGCTTAAAAAAGCTTTTGTAAAAGAAATTCAGGCAGAAATTACAGAAGATCAGCCGCATTATAATACACTTTCTACTATTGTTCGTAATCTTGAAGAGAAAGGTTATGTGAGCCATAATGCTTTTGGAAACACGCATCAATATTACGCAATTGTAAGCATTGAAGACTATAGAAATGGGTTTATGAATACAGCAATTGATAATTATTTTAATAGCTCGTATAAAAGTATGGTTTCCTTTTTTGCTAAAGAAGAAAAAATCTCTGCAGCAGAGTTAAGAGAAATTTTAGCCATGATAGAAAACCCGAAAGAAACAAAATAATCGTTTTATGGAAGCACTTTTCATTTATATCGCAAAATCCAGCGGATTAGTAGCAATGTTTTATTTTGCTTATTATTTTTTGTTACGCAAAGAAACATTTTTCAATAGCAGCCGATGGTTTTTATTGGCCGGATTAGTTACATCTGTTATACTTCCGTTTGTAGTGTATACACAAATTGTATGGATTGAGCCTGCCCCGGTTTCAACGGCTTTAGACACTGCAGCTAATTATAGTTATTCTTCTGGTTATGTTCCGCAGACAATTGTAAAAGAGAGTTTTGCCATTAATTGGAATTTAATCTGGATAGCTGTCTATAGTATAGGATTTCTTGCCTTTATGCTAAAATTTGCTTTGGATTTTTATAGTTTAAATTCCGTTTTAAAAGGTAAAACAATAAAACAACAAGCAGACTTTAAGTTTATAGATGTAAATGAAAACATTGCTCCATTTTCTTATTTTGATTATATAGTGTACAACTCATCAATGTACACTGCGGCAGAATTAGAAAGTATTCTTGAACATGAAAAAGTACACAGCGATCAACATCATACGATTGATGTCTTGATTTCGAGAATCTTTTGTATTTTATTTTGGTTCAACCCGATTATTTGGCTTTACAAGAAAGCGATATTGCAAAACCTGGAATTTATTGCCGATAGTGTGGCATCAAAAAAAATCACTGACAAAAAAGCGTATCAGTACACGCTTTTAAAAATAACAACACACGAAAATTGTGCTGCTATTACCAATCATTTTTATCAATCATTAATCAAAAAGCGAATTGTCATGTTAAACAAAAATCAATCAAAAAACAGAAACTACTGGAAGTATTCTGCCATTATCCCTGCACTTGGCGCCTTTATTTTCTTATTTCAAATGGAAACTATTGCGCAGGAAAAAAAACAATCTCAAAAAGAAATTACTCAAAATCAAGCTAAGGATAATGATGTTTATAAAATCACCTATTCTACAACAGATCAAGAACTTACTGCTCTTGTTAAAACTTTAAAAACAAAACATAATGTTGATGTTGTAATTTCTGAAGTAAAAAGAAACTCAAAGAATGAATTAATCAACATTCTGGTAGAAATTAAGAACGGTACAGAAGAAGTTCAAACTATTCAGATAGAAGGAAATAACGCTATTAAAGAATGTTCTATTGTTATTTCTACAGAAAGTGACGGAACTAAAAAAGTCAATTTAATTACAGAAGGTGAATCAGACGCGCCAATGACAGTAGAAAACGACAGAGTTGTAGTAAGAAATGCTCCTGATGCACCGGATATCCCGGATACTCCAGACGTACCAAATGTTTCAGATGCGCCAACACCTCCAACAGTACCTCAATTTCCTCAGGGACCAATGCCACAAGTTCCGGCTGCAGCTATTGCCAATATGCCAAAGCCACCTATAGCTCCTAAAAATCTAAATGATAAAGCTGCCATGAAAAAATTTGAAAAAGAAATGGAGGAATTTGATAAAAAAATGGAACGCTTAGAACCAATAATGGCTTCTTTCGAAAAAGAAATGGAAGAAGTTATGGAAAAACGTTCTGCCGTTTTTAATAAAGAAATGGAGAAATATCAAGTAGCCATGGAAAAATATAATGCTGACATGGAGAAATTTGGTCGTGATATGGAACTAAAATTTGGTTCTGACAGCGAGTACGCAAAAAACATGAAGAAGTTTGAAGTTGATATGAAGCAGTTTGAAAAACAAATGAAACTGCAGGAAAAAGAAATGAGATTAAATGAGAGACAAAAGTTTCTAGATCAAAGAGAAGAACTTAGAAAACAAAAAGAATCAAAAAAAAGTTAGAACTTCATAAAAATAAACAAAGATAAAAATCTTATTTTGATAATTTAAATTTCTCAAAATCTATAACTTAAAAGACTTTGCCTTAAACGCAAAGTCTTTTTTTATATCTTTGAAAAAAATCCTACTGCTATGTTCAAAATTTTAGCTAAACTAAATAAAATTCTTCTGCCAAGTTTTACCAAACAAGGTTTAGATATTGCCAAAGCAAAAAAGTGGCAAATGGCCCTTATTGGATATCGTGCTTACGTAACTAAACGTGCTTTAGGTTAATAGTCCGACTTTATTTTAAAATGCAAGCTTGATTGTTCTGTAACTTCGACAATCAAATTCTTTTCCAACACACAAATTTTTTTGTGCTTACTAATTTGTAGTTTTGCTTTTCAGCTTAAACATTCCATGAAAAAATCAATTAACCTCCCTCCTGTTCCGGCAGTACTTTTGGCTATTATCAGCGTTCAATGTGGCGCGGCAATTGCCAAAACCTTATTTCCTGCACTTGGAGCCGCGGGAACAGCTTCTATGAGAATCGGAATTTCTGCTTTAATATTATTATTGGCTTATCGTCCTAAATTTTCAAAAATCACCAGAGAACAATGGAAAATTGTTATTCCTTACGGATTGTCTTTAGGAGCAATGAATTTAGTATTTTATCTTGCTATAGAAAGAATTAATATTGGTCTGGCCGTAACTTTAGAGTTTATCGGTCCTTTATTAGTTGCCATAATTGGTTCAAAACGGTTAATAGATTATTGCTGGGTTTTATTAGCTGCGACTGGAATCATTTTAATCGCACCGTGGTCGAATACTCATATTGATTCTTTAGGAGTTTTGTTCGCTCTTTTGGCTGGTGCACTTTGGGCCGCTTATATTATTCTGGGTGGTAAAATATCAAAGATTATGAACGATGGAGATGCTGTAACTACCGGAATGCTTTTTGCGGCACTTTTAATTCTACCATTTGGTTTTTACGAAAACGGATTAATTAATCTAACTCCAAGACTATTTGGTTTAGGAGTTGCTTTGGCGCTTTTGTCAAGTGCTATTCCGTTTACATTAGAAATGAAAGCATTAGGACAACTGCCTCCACGAACTTTTAGTATTTTAATGAGTTTAGAACCTGCTGCAGCTTCTATTTGTGCTTTTATATTTCTTCAGGAAAAATTAAACCTTTACGAAATATTAGCTGTTATCTGTGTTGTTATTGCTTCTGCAGGATCAACACTAACAGCCAAAAGATAATTAATAAAAAACAAACTGTATAAAACAAAAAAGTCCTGTAAACACAGGACTTTTTTAAATAATTTGCTATCCAAAATTGGAATTATTTTTTTGGTAACAATACAGTATCTACTACATGAATTACTCCGTTTGATTGGTTTACATCTGCAATAGTAACTTTTGCTTTGTTACCGCTTTCGTCGCTGATGTATAAATCTTTACCTTGCATCCAAGCTGTCAAAGTTCCACCGCTTACCGTTTTAAGAGTAGCTTTTCCTTTACCCATTTTAATAGCTTTTGCAATATCAGAAGCATTCATTTTTCCAGCAACAACATGGTATGTCAAAATAGTTTGAAGCATTTTTTTGTTTTCTGGTTTTAATAATGTTTCAACAGTTCCTTTTGGAAGTTTATCAAATGCAGCATTTGTTGGAGCAAAAACAGTAAATGGCCCTTTTCCTTGTAAAGTTGTTACTAAATCTGCTGCTTTTACAGCTGCAACCAAAGTAGTATGGTCTTTTGAATTTACAGCGTTTTCAATAATGTTTTTGTTTGGATACATTGCTGCTCCTCCTACCATTACTGTTTTTTGTGCATTAGATGTAAATGCAAATCCTAATGCTAAAACTGCTGCTGCTAAAAATTTTCTAGTTTTCATAATGAATGTTTTAAGTTATAAGCTCATTTACGCTGTAATAATTGTTTTGGTTTTAATGAAAAAATAAAAAACAATAAAATTCATTAAAAAGTCTTCAAAAAACACTGTAAAACAAGCCTTTAATTGATGAAATTATTTTTATAATTTTTTAAAATAATTGCAATAATCGATTAAGTAGTTTTCTATATTTAATATTTTTTAACATTTCAAATGAAAATTTAATTATATTTATAAAAGGTAATTCGATTCAGATTTCTTTATTCAATAGTTTAAAAAACAATTAAAAAGTCTAATTATGGAAACTAATAAAAAAATCAGAAGTAAAAAATTAAGTACTAAAGTAGATATGACAGCAATGGTAAGTGTTTCTTTTCTGCTGATTATATTTTTTATGGTGGCAACTGAATTGAGAAAACCAAAAATAATGGATTTAAGCCTGCCTGATAAATATTATGAATATAAAGGGAAAATTATATGCCACATGGATACAGGTAATCGCGTAATTACTGTTTTACTCGATGATAATAACAAAATTATAACCTATTCAGGAATATATGGATTATCCGATCAACTTCCTAAAAAAATGGATTATGGCAGAACTGGAATCAGAAAAGAATTAATAAACCAACAAAAAGCAATACTTGAGCATTCTACTGCCTTAGGAAAACCTAAAAATGGAGCTATTGTAATAATTAAACCAAGTAAAAAATCTAATTTTAGAAATCTTGTAGATATTTTGGATGAAATGGCAATTGCAAAAATTGACACTTATGCAATTGTAAGTGATTTTAGTCCGGAAGAATCTAAATTATTAGCATCAAACTAACAAATCATCTTATGAAAAACCTTCCTCAAAAAATTAGAAGCAAAAAATTAAATACTAGAGTAGATATGACAGCAATGGTAAGTGTTTCTTTTCTGCTGATCATATTTTTTATGGTTGCGACTGAATTAAGAAAGCCTAAAATAATGGATTTAAGTCTGCCAGATTATGACTGTGACGATTGTCATCCTGGATGTGTCGACGCAACCCGAATTTATACAATTTTATTAGATGATAATAACAAAATAGTAACATATTCAGGTTTATTAGATTATCCTCGAGAAGCACCAAAAGAGCTTACATATGGAGAAAATGGTATACATAAAGAATTGCTTAATAAACAAAAAGCAATACTGGAGTATTCTACTGCGTTAGGAAAACCTAAAAGCGGAGCTATTGTAATAATTAAACCAAGTAAAAAATCTAATTTTAAAAATCTTGTAGATATTTTGGATGAAATGGCAATTGCAAAAATCGATACTTATGCCATTGTAGACGAATTTACTTTGGAAGAATCAAAATTATTGGCTTCAAACTAACAAATCATCTTATGAAAAACCTTCCTCAAAAAATTAGAAGCAAAAAATTAAGTACAAGAATAGATTTAACAGCGATGGTCAGTGTTTCTTTTCTCCTGATTATATTTTTTATGGTTGTTGGTGAATTATCAAAACCAAAAGTTATGGAATATGCTACAGGACAAGATCGTGGATGTTGTGATTGCCCTCCACGTCATAGTGGAGAAAATCGATCAATAACAGTAATGTTAGGTGAGAATAATAAATTAATATATTACATGGGAATTCTAAATTCTCCGATAATTTCTCCAAAAGAAGTTAAATATGGTAAAGAAGGAATACGAAAAGAATTATTAGCCAGAAAAAAAACTGTGCTAGAATATTCTGCCAAATTAGGTAAGCCAAGTCAAGGCATTACAGTAATTATTAAACCTACTAAAAAATCTAATTATGGTAATTTAGTCGATATTCTTGATGAAATGAAAATAACAGGAATTACTTCTTACGCGATCATACCTGAATTTACTCCTGAAGAAACTAAATTATTAGCTTCTAATTAATTGAATAAAATTTGGTTTCAAAAGGTTCTCGACTCCGCTCGAACTGACAGACGAAACTTGAAACCTGAAACAAATAAAACCTGAAACAAAATAAAAAAAAAAAGCCCCACATTACTGTGGGACTTTCTATTTAGAGGAAACTAAGAATTATTTTTTCTCAGTTTTTTCCATTTTAGCTTTTAATGCAGCTAATACATCATTGTTATCTCCTAAAGTTGCAGCTGGTGCATTAGTAGTAGAGTTAGATGAAGTATTTTCAGTTGCAGCTTTCACGTTTTTCTCTTCTTCTTCACGGAAGATAGCAGTGTGAGAAGCAACTACTCTTTTGAATTCTTTGTTGAATTCGATTACTTTGAAATCAGCAGAATCACCTTTTTTCAATTTCTTTCCGTCTTCTTTTTCAAGGTGACGAGTAGGAATGAAAGCAACGATATCATCTCCGAATTCTACAGTAGCTCCTTTGTCAACGATTTCAGAAATTTCACCATTGTGGATAGTTCCTACAGCGAAAGAATCTTCGTATTGATCCCAAGGATTAGCAGTAGTTTGTTTGTGACCTAAAGATAATTTACGTCCTTCAACATCTAATTCTAATACAACTACATCAAGTTTTTCACCAACATTTACAAATTCAGATGGGTGTTTGATTTTCTTAGTCCAAGAAAGGTCAGAAATGTAGATTAATCCATCAATTCCTTCTTCTAATTCTACGAAAATACCAAAGTTTGTAAAGTTTCTAACGATACCTGTATGTTTAGAACCTACTGGGTATTTAGAAGTAATGTCAGTCCATGGATCTTGAGTCAATTGTTTGATACCTAATGACATTTTACGGTCATCTCTATCTAAAGTTAAGATAACAGCTTCAACAACATCTCCAACTTTTACGAAATCTTGTGCAGAACGTAAATGAGTTGACCATGACATTTCAGAAACGTGGATTAAACCTTCAACACCTTCAGCAACTTCGATAAATGCACCGTAATCAGCGATTACAACTACTTTACCTTTTACTTTATCACCAATTGTTAAATTAGCATCTAAAGCATCCCATGGGTGAGCGTTTAATTGTTTCAATCCTAATTGAATTCTTGTTTTCTCATCATCGAAATCAAGGATTACAACGTTTAATTTTTGGTCTAATTCAAGAACTTCACTTGGGTGGTTGATTCTACTCCAAGAAAGGTCAGTAATGTGAATTAATCCGTCAACACCACCTAAGTCAATGAACACACCATAAGAAGTAATGTTTTTAACAACACCTTCTAATACTTGTCCTTTTTGTAATTGACCGATGATTTCTTTTTTCTGTACTTCAATATCAGCCTCGATAAGCGCTTTGTGAGATACAACAACGTTTTTGAATTCGTGGTTGATTTTTACCACTTTGAATTCCATCATTTTGTTTACATATACATCGTAGTCTCTAATTGGCTTAACGTCAATTTGAGATCCTGGTAAGAACGCCTCGATACCGAATACGTCAACGATCATACCTCCTTTAGTTCTACATTTAACAAAACCGTTAACGATTTCTCCAGTTTCATTAGCTGCAATAACTCTATCCCAAGATTTGATAGTACGTGCTTTTCTGTGAGATAATACTAATTGACCTGTTTTGTCCTCACGGATGTCGATTAATACTTCTACTTTGTCACCTACTTTTAAGTTTGGGTTGTAACGGAATTCGTTTAAAGAAATAACACCTTCAGATTTAGCATTGATATCAACGATAACGTCTCTATCTGTAATTCTAACAACAACTCCTTCAACTACTTCTTCTTGATCTGTAGCGATGAAAGTTTTTGATACTAGTTCTTCAAACTCTAATAAGTTTTTCTCATCTACTGCATCAATTCCTTCTTGGAAGTTATGCCAGTTAAAATTTGCTAAAAACTCTTCTTGTGATTTTAATTGTTCAGACATGCTGATAAAAAATTTGTATTCTGTTTTTCTCGAGTTTCATAAAGCGATAGAAAAAACAGAAGTTGTTTTACATAAATAGTTGATTCCTAATGGAAACTCTTCTCTGCCAAAAGGTTTGCAAAATTACTACAAATTTTTGGACTTACAAAACAAATTGAGATCATTATCCGAGTATTGGTCAGAAGCAGAAGATTTTCAGGTTTTTCGAGGCCTTTTGTCCCGCTATCCGTTACAATCTTTTATGACAAACCCCGACATAAAAGGTTTTCCACTTCTATCGAAGTTAGAAGTTTTAGTTTTCAAAAGATCTTTAAAAACTAAAAAGCTTTTCCATGTCTGGAATTTTCACTTGTTTGCACCCAAACTTCAGCTTTTGAAAATTTGCGATTTTCAAAATGTAGTTCTAAATTCGGAAAAACATCAAATGAACGCTTAGTTCCTATATAAAATCTCAAACATAAATAATGAGAGTTAAATGCATTACTTTCTCCAGACCAAAATAAATTCAAAGTTGAAAAGTGAATTTCAGAAATCTTTTTTATTTTGTTTTCAGGAACATACAAACTTTTTCCTCTAAATGTTATTTTTAATAATGTCCAGTTTACTCCATCAGATTGAACAGTTACAACTTCACCAGTTTTGTAATATAACTGAACTTCCGATAACTCTACCTTCTTACTAACAATATCTTCACAAAACTTTTCAAGTTTTGAATCAGAAGAATTAAAACGAATAACTTCTTTACTTTTTAAAGTAAAAACAAAGCTCTGAGGTATTTCAATCCTATCCTTATGCGCATAAACAATAACAAAAGAAAACAAAGTTAGAATTATTAAAACCTGCCTGATATATTTTATCATAATTATGAAATTTTCCAATTAAAACTTTCTTTAAAAACTAAACCCGACAGGTTTTAAAAACCTGTCGGGTTTGATATATCAAAATAATATTTTTAATGACTCAAATTCTCAATCTCTTTCGGATCATGTTTATGTTTAAATAAAACTGCAAAAGCAATTGCAATAACTAATGCATACGCCGCAAAAGACAACCAGATGGTATGCCAGTCTTTCATCATAATTGGATTGCTGAAAATTCCATTGGCTGAAATAGAATTTCCTTGTCCTTTTACAAAATCTAACATTTTAGAATTTGTTGATTCTGTTTGTAAAAACCCTGCTAACTCTGTAGTATTATGAAATGATTTTGTAAAGAAACGATCAATTGCCCAGCCAGAAGTCAAACTTCCCAAAACTGCTCCTACTCCATTAGTCATCATCATAAATAAACCTTGCGCAGAAGAACGAATTTTAGAATCTGTATTACTTTCTACGAATAATGAACCTGAAATATTGAAGAAATCAAATGCCATTCCGTAAACGATACAAGACATAATAATCATCCATAAACCTCCAACAGGATCTCCAAAAGCAAATAATCCGAAACGTAAAACCCAAGCCAGCATACTGATAAGCATTACTTGTTTGATTCCGAAACGTCTTAAGAAAAATGGAATTGCCAAAATAAATAAGGTTTCTGATACTTGAGAAATCGACATAATAATTGTCGAATATTGAATTACAAAAGAATCTGCATATTTTGGAAAATGTTTAAATTCATCTAAAAATACATCTCCGTAAGCATTTGTCAATTGTAAAGCTCCTCCTAGAAACATAGAGAAAACAAAGAACAAAGCCATTTTGTAAGTTCCAAATAACTTAAATGATTCTAAACCTAGTGTTTCTGCAAGAGTTGCATTTTCTTTAATCAATTTCTGCGGTACGCATTTTGGAAGCGTAAAAGCATAAATTCCTAAAATTAAAGCACCAATACCAGCAATATAAAACTGATATTCAGTTGCTTTACTTCCACTCAAATTGGTAATCCACATGGCAACAATAAAACCTATTGTACCCCAAACACGAATTGGTGGAAAATCTTTTACTATATTTTTATTATTTAATTTTAATGAAGTATATGAAATAGAATTACTTAACGCAATTGTTGGCATATAACAGCACATTGCAGCAAACATTACATATATAAAATTATCCGGTGTCGTTACATGTGCAATACTGAATAAAACTATTGCATAAAGTATATGAAGTGCTCCATATAGTTTTTCGGCATTAATCCATCGGTCTGCAATAATACCAGTAAGTGTAGGCATGAATAAAGAGGCAATTCCCATGGTTCCAAAAACAAGACCAAACTGAGTTCCTTCCCAGTTTTTAGTTCCAAACCAATAATTTCCAATTGTTATAAGCCAGGCTCCCCAAACAAAAAATTGAAGAAAGCTCATTAAAATCAATCTGTTTTTAATTCCCATATAAATGAAATTGTCTTTAGTAAAAATGAAGTGGTAAAACTACCATTAAAAATGATATCTACAAAAAATTATACCGTTTTAACAACTTCATTCACTAATTCTAAAACTGCCGAGAATTGTTCTTCTCTGCTCAAATAAGAATTATCAATTTCTATGGCGTCATCTGCAATTACCAAAGGAGAATCTTCACGGTGCGTGTCTATATGATCTCTCTCAACAACGTTTTTCAAAACGTCTTCATAAGATACATTATCCCCTTTTTGCTGTAATTCATCAAAACGTCTTTGTGCACGGGTTTCGGCACTGGCAGTCATGAATATTTTAAGTTCGGCATTTGGAAAAACAACAGTTCCTATATCCCTGCCATCCATAACTATAGCTTTATTTTTACCCATTTCTTGTTGCTGCTCTACTAATTTAGCACGCACTTCAGAAACTTCTGCTACTTTACTTACGAAGTTCGAAACTTCAATAGTTCTGATTTGTTTTTCAACATTTTCACCATTTAAATACATATCGGCAAAACCCAAATCGGCATTGAATTTAAATTCTAACTGAATTTTTGGTAAAGCTTCAATCAAGGCTTTTTTATCAAAAGAATCTGCTCCTATTAATTGATTTTGCATTGCAAAGTAAGCAACTGCACGGTACATAGCTCCAGTATCAACATATACATAGGCTAATTCTTTTGCTAATTGTTTTGCTAAAGTACTTTTTCCTGTTGATGAAAATCCGTCGATAGCAATGGTAATTTTTTCCAAAATGGGTGATTTTAAATTGTAGTGATTTTTATTCTATTAAATTGTAATATTCTAATAATAAACATTTAAAATAATGTTCGACTTAGAACTATCAATTATTTTTTCAATTCTTTTAAAGAATGTTTCGCTTACCATTGGACATCCGTGGCTCATACTAATGTAATAATCTTGTTCATCTGCTGGCACGGCTGAATAGGAATGTAAAACGATGGCTCTTTTTTCTGCATTATTATTGGTTTCATCTAAACCGGTTAATCTATAAGCTTTTCCAAAGATACCTTTATAGTTTTTACCAATAACATATCTGCCTAATGCGGTGCAGTTTGAGTTTGGTGTGTTACTAAATCTAAGATTTCCTTTTATTCCGGTTTCTGAACCAGAACCATGCGCTACAAGACCTTGATCTAATATTTTGTTGTTTTCTAAATCATAAACATAAAACCGGTTTTTTCCGGAAGGTACTTTCATATCTACTAAAAAAGCGATTTTTGTATTGTATTTATGATCAATATTAATCATATTTTTTATTTCGCTTACTTTGCTGTTCATCCTTTCTATTTCTAGACTGGTCATTACAGTTTCTTCTTTAAAGTAAAGTTTTGCACTCGTTAAAAACCCTACAGTAACAAACAAAAATAAATTGAATATTTTCATGTAAATTATTGAAAATTTAAGGTTAAACCAAAAAGACTTGTATTTGCTGCTAACGTATATCTAGAATATGAATAATTAAACTTTAACTTATTCATTTTTAAACCAAATCCTAATGAGACTCCCGAAAAATTACGCTGTTCTTCAACTCTCAATTCTTCTCCTCTTCTAAAATTGTAACCTAATCTTAAATTAAATGCCTTTTGCGGGAAAAGTTCCACTCCAAAAGCAACGTGCCTTAAAGCATTATTAACAAATGAAACTTTTTCTTCATTTGTTGAACCGTCTATATTGGTTCCTCCACGAACTGGATTCGAAAAAGAAATATTCCATTGCTGCAGGTTTTCTAACGAAAGATGCCAGCGAAGCGGTACGTGTTCTAATTCTTGCGAAACTCCGGCTACTATTTCAAATGGCAAATTTTCTTTTATTCCCGAGTATGTTGTAAATTGTGTTCCTATGTTACGAATTACAAGGCCCAAATTTACATTGTTTTCTTCAATTAAATACAAAAAACCTAAATCTATGGCGCCACCTATAGAGTTGTAAGTTTCTAAAGTTGAAGTTATTAACTTTGCATTTACACCAATAAACAAATCTGTATAAGGCACATTATAAGCATATCCCAAAGTAAGTGCGCCTTCGCTTCCTGTAAAATCAGATGTTGATTGCCCGTTTTCGTCATATCCTTCAAAAGAACCATAATTTACATAACTTACACCAGCGTAAAAAGTCTGCAAGTGTCTGTCGTATGTATAAGCGTAGGATGCAGTTCCATAAGAAGCTTCCCCATAATAACTACCGTAATTCATAGCCAGATGATTGTCCATATCCGCGTTTATAAGTGCGGGATTAGACATGGCCTGATTAACATCTTCGTCATATATTGTAATAATATCTCCGCCTAACGCTGCCTGCCTTGGTGAAGTAGTTAAATTTAAAAACTGATAAGTGTAACGCCCTCCAACCTGCCCGAAAGAAACCGAACAAATTAGTATCATGAAAAATAAAACAAGGGGTTTTAACATTCGTTTTTTGGCGTTCCTATATGGGAATAACGCAAATACAAAGATAAAATTATATAACTTATAAAATAAAATTTATAATTATCTGTAAATCAGAAACTATTACTGTTTTTCAAATTCCAAATTACGTTGAAAACCGCTAAAAATTCCAAATTCCAACCTTTGATAAATTCCAATTTTGAAATTCCAAATTCCAATAATTCAAGTAAATTCCAATCAGTACGAGATAAAAAAAATTCCAAAGACCAAAACAAGTTTGGAATTTGGAATTTCTAATATTGGTATTTAATCTTAAATTTTATTTTAAAACTTTAGCATTTTTAGCATTCTGATCTGTTAAGGCTAAAGTTAAAACTTCGCTCATTTCTTTTACATAATGAAATGTCAAACCTTCTAGATATTCAGCTTTAATTTCGTCTATGTCACTTTTGTTTTCGTGGCATAAAATGATTTCTTTTATGTTGGCTCTTTTTGCTGCTAGGATTTTTTCTTTAATACCGCCAACTGGTAAAACTTTACCACGAAGCGTAATTTCTCCTGTCATTGCTAAGCTTTTCTTTACTTTCTTTTGCGTTAACAAAGAAACTAAAGACGTTAGCATTGCTATACCAGCACTTGGTCCGTCTTTTGGCGTTGCTCCTTCCGGAACGTGCAGATGGATATTGTATTTTTGGAATAATTCTATTGGAAGTCCCAACTTTTTAGCATTTGCTTTGATGTATTCTAAAGCAATTGTAGCCGATTCTTTCATGACATTTCCTAGATTTCCAGTAATGGTCAAAGAACCTTTTCCTTCAGAGATTAAAGATTCTATAAACAAAATATCACCGCCAACGCTTGTCCACGCTAAACCTGTAACTACACCGGCAACATCGTTATTTTCGTATTTATCGCGCTCTAATCTTGGCACTCCTAATACGGTAATAATATCTTCGTCGGTAACTTTTTTATTGTATTCCTCCTCCATTGCTACAGCTTTTGCTGCATTACGAATAACCTGAGCAATTTTAGTTTCCAAATTACGAACACCAGATTCGCGTGTATATCCTTCTACAATTTTCTCTAATTGTTTTTTACCAATTGTCAAATCTTTTGCAGTAAGTCCGTGCGCTTCTAATTGTTTTGGAAAAAGGTGTCTTTTTGCAATTTCAACTTTTTCTTCAATTGTATAACCTGACATTTTGATTACTTCCATTCTGTCACGTAATGCCGGCTGAATTGCTGCCATATTATTTGACGTTGCAATAAACATTACTTTAGATAAATCGTAACCCATTTCCAGGAAGTTATCATAAAAAGAACTGTTTTGCTCTGGATCTAAAACTTCTAATAATGCAGAAGAAGGATCACCGCTGTTGCCGCTTGAAAGTTTATCAATTTCATCTAAAATAAAAACAGGATTAGAAGTTCCGGCTTTCTTTAAACTTTGGATAATTCTTCCCGGCATTGCTCCTATGTATGTTTTTCTGTGTCCGCGTATTTCAGCTTCGTCACGTAAACCACCAAGCGAAATACGCACGTATTCACGTCCTAGAGCTTCGGCTACCGAACGACCAATAGAGGTTTTACCAACTCCCGGAGGTCCTGTAAGACATATAATTGGCGATTTCATATCATTTCGCAATTTTAAAACTGCCAAATGTTCTACCATTCTTTTCTTCACTTCTTCAAGTCCGAAATGATCTTTGTCTAATATTTTTTGAGCATGTTTCAAATCAAATTTATCTTTAGAATATTCGCCCCAAGGCAATTCTAAAAATAACTCTAAATAATTACGCTGAATACCAAAATCCGGTGATTGTGGGTTCATTCTGCGCATTTTAGATAATTCTTTTTCGAAATGTTTCTGCGTTTTTTCGTCCCATTTTTTGGTTTTCGCTTTCTGTCCCATTTCGTCCATTTCCTCTTCTTGCGAAACGCCTCCCAATTCTTCCTGAATGGTTTTCATTTGCTGGTGAAGGAAATATTCACGTTGCTGCTGGTCTAAATCAAAACGAACTTTTGACTGAATGTCATTTTTCAATTCTAATTTCTGCAACTCAACGTTCATATAACGTAAAGTTTCCAGCGCTCTGTCTTTTAGTCCGTTTATTGATAAAAGTCCTTGTTTTTCTTTTACCGATAAATTCATATTAGAAGAAACAAAATTGATTAAAAACGACTGGCTTTCAATGTTTTTAATGGCAAATGTTGCTTCAGAAGGAATGTTTGGACTTTCTTTTATAATCTGAATAGCCAATTCTTTTACAGAATCTAGAATAGCTGTAAACTCAGTATCGTTTTCATCAGGACGTTCTTCGGTAACCTCTTTTATTGTTGCTGTAATATACGGCTCTTCAGAAGTTACTTCATCAATTTCAAAACGTTTTTTACCTTGTAGAATTACGGTAACATTTCCGTCAGGCATTTTTAAAACGCGCAGAATTCTTGCTACTGTACCTATTTTATGTATATCATCTTTAGACGGATCTTCGTCTTCTTCATTGATTTGAGAAACTACTCCAATAATCTTCCCTCCGGCATTGGCGTCGTTTATAAGCTTTATAGACTTATCTCTTCCTGCAGAAATAGGAATTACTACTCCAGGAAATAATACAGTATTACGTAAAGGCAAAATTGGTAATGAGAGCGGTAACTCTTCATTATTCATTTCTTCTTCGTCTTCTGGTGTTAATAATGGAATTAATTCTGCTTCTGAATCAAATTCTTGAAGTGACAGATTGTCAATTGTAAGTATTTTATGGTTTGACATAATAATATATAAGTCGTTTTGTCATTAAAAATTTTATTCTAACCGTAAATACAGTCTTAGATTGGTTTGTTTTTGATTAAACAGCCATAAGTGTATCATATACAAGATAGATCGTAAAAATAGACAATCATTATGCCAAATGCAAAAAGAGCGTTTTGAAATGTTGTGTATAAACATCTGCATGAGTGCCAAAACGCTGATTAACGCTGCTATTTTATGTTTAATGCAAATTATCTTCAATTTATTAATGTAAAAACTTTCTGTATTAAATACCTTTTATTCAGAATGTTATATAACGCTTTATAAAAAAATAAAAATTAATTTTATCAAAAGTGTAACAATCTAAAAAAACTAATGTCATTATAATAAACTAGCAACCATTACTTGAATATTAGCAGCCAAAATATCGAAGAATTAATAGCGCTTTGTAAAGAGAACAATCAAAAAGCACAATTCGAAATTTACAACAGATACTGTAAAGCTATGTATAACGTAGCGTACAGGATCGTAAAGGACGAACATTTTGCACAAGACGTCATGCAGGAAGGTTTTCTGAAAGCTTTTACAAAAATTAACGACTACAGGCAGGAAGTTGCTTTTGGAGCGTGGTTAAAAAAAATAATTGTCAATTATAGTATTGATTTTTATAAAAAAAACAACCAGTTTCAAGTCGAAGATCTGAGTAAGACTCTTTATAAAATAGAAGAAGACGACAGTTTTTTTTCTGAAAGTATCGATTTTAATTCACTTAAAGTGAAACAAGTATTAGATACAATTTTAAGCCTTAAGGACAATTACAGAATGGTGCTGAATCTCTTTTATATTGAAGGCTACGATCAAGAGGAAATTTGCGAAATTTTGAATATCAGTTATGCTAACTGTCGTACAACACTAAGCAGAGCTAAAGAAAGTTTAAGAAAAAAATTAGAAGATTTATGAAAAAGGAGAATGACAATTTAGAGCAATTATTTGAAAAATTTGAAAATCAGTGGGATGTACAGGAATTAAATTCGGATCATCAGCTGGATTTTCTAAACAAATTAAATAAAAAAGAACCGAAGAAAAAGTATTGGTTTGTGACGGCCGTTGCGGCGTCTATTGTACTGATGCTGGGAATATCATTATTTTATAAAGTAGATAAACCTAAAGAATTCAAATTTGCTTCTAAAGAGACCAAACGTACTGATTCTATCTTCAACATTTTGATCGATAACGAATTAGTAAAATTAAAAGAAAAAAGCTCGCCAGAAAATGAGCAGATTATTACTGATGCATTAAAACAAATGAAAGTTTTTGATGCTGATTATCAAAAAATTATAAACGAACTGCAAAAAAACGGCGAAAACAAACAGATTATTTATGCGATGATTAGCAACCTGCAGACCAGAATATCTTTTCTGCAGACGGTTTTGAAACGCATTGAAGAAAATGAAAATTTAAAAAACACTACCACTCATGAAAAAACATTATAGCATACTAATCTTACTTCTTTTGATTCCTTTTTTGGGGTTTTCAAATGATGATACTTTTATTTCAAAACAAAAAAACATTAAAAAAACGTATATCGTAAACTCGAATGCCGGAATTGATATTGATAATAAATACGGTAACGTAACCATATCTACCTGGGATGAAGACAAAATTGATCTTGACATTACTATAAAAGTTTCTGGTGCAGACGAGAAATGGGTGGATGAAAAGTTAAGCAGCATCGACGTAAACATTACGGCTCTTAAATCTATGGTTTCGGCTGAAACTACAATTGGCAATTCTATTATGAAAAGCAATACCAGAGCCAATAGTTTTGAAATTAATTATGTGATTAAAATTCCTAAAAACGGATCGGTAAAACTCCTTAATAAATACGGAAATATCAATGTGGCAAACATTGAAGGAACTTCTGATATTACTTGTAAATACGGTAAAGTTGTACTAGGAAAATTAAATGGTTCTAGTAACCGCGTTGCCATTGCATATTGTCAAAATTCAACTATCGATTATATTAAAAGCGGTACTATTGAGGCAAGATATTCTGGTCTGAAAATTACTGATTCGGGAAATATTAATTTGGATTCTAACTATACAGATGTTATTGTTTCTGACGGACAAAACATTAAATACGACTGTAATTATGGAAATTTAAAATTTCAGAAAATTAATTCGTTCAACGGTTCCGGAAATTATTTGACTATTGCTATTGGCGAAATTTCAGATAACATAAATATTAATACCAATTACAGCAAAGTAAATATTGGCACCATAACCGGAAATGGCGGAAATGTAAATATCAATTCAGGATATACCGATGTTTCTGTGGGTTACAACACCAATTATGCTTTTGATTTTAATATTTCTACAAAATATTCTAATATCAGAAACAGTGAAGATTTAGAAATTACGACTACAGAAACCAAAAATAATTCTAAAAACATCAACGGTTATCATAAGAAAAAAGGTCAGAATAAAGTGCAAATTACTTCTACTTACGGAAACGTAACTTTAACCAAAAAACAATAATCTAAAAAAATAAAGCAATGAAAAAATTAATTCAATTAGCAGTTTACGGTGTGTTTTTAGTTGTTTTTACAACAAATGCACAATCGAATAAAATTTCCGGAAACGGTAAAACAGTTACAGAAAACAGAAAAACAGGCGATTACGATGCTATAAAAATCGGAGGTTCTTTTGATGTTAATTTAGTCGCAGGAAAAGAAGGAAACATTACTATAAAAGGGGAAGAAAATTTAGTTTCTGCTATAAAAGTGGAAGTTGAAGAAAATACTTTGAAAATATATGTTGAAAAAGGAACGCAAATTAGAAAAAGCATTGGTCATAAAATTGAAATCACAATTCCTTTTGAAAAAATAAATGCTGTAAGCCTTGCTGGTTCTGGCGATATTATTACTAAAGATAAAATTAAGAACGATAAGTTTGCAGTGAAATTAGCTGGTTCAGGAAACTTTAAATTAGATATTGATTCTAATGATGTTGAAGTTAGCTTAAGCGGTTCTGGAAATGTAAAACTAAAAGGAAATACAACAAACTTAATTACTAAACTTGCAGGCTCTGGCGATATTAATACTACCGAATTGAAATCTAAAAATGTAGATGCAAATGTTTCTGGTTCTGGCAACAGCCGTGTAAGCTGTGCAGAAAAATTAACAGCAAGAGTTTCTGGCTCTGGAAATATTAAATATGATGGAAACCCAGAGAAACGTGATGTAAAGGTTTCTGGATCTGGAAATATATCAAAAGCATAATTTTAAAAAGCTCGATAATAAAAGATTTAAACTCATCAAATCAAACTCAAAAAAGAACAGTATTATTTCTCTTTTATTATCGAGTTTCATTCATCAATCAATATATAAAAGGTTAAAATCAAAAAACGTCACAAGTTCTAAATGAAGAATTTGTGACGTTTTTTTTATAATTTTAAAATGCTCTTATTTTGAAGTCGCATTTTTTGGTATTCTTCTTAAAAGAAAAATTGCTATTACAAAGAAAGCTCCTAATATTACAATTGCCGCGCGCGGACTTCCTGTAATTTGATCGATAATCCCGTAAACACACATTCCGATTACGATTCCTATTTTTTCGGCAACATCATAAAAACTAAAAAACGAAGCGGTATCTTCTGTTTCTGGTAATAATTTGGAATAGGTTGATCGTGATAAAGCCTGAATTCCGCCCATTACAAGTCCTGCCATTGTTGCCATTGCATAAAAATGCATTGGTAAAGTGATAAAATAAGCAAGTGCACAAAACACGGCCCAGATAATATTAATTACAATTAAAGTTGGAATATTTCCCCATTTATCTGAAGCTCTAGACGTTAAAACAGCACCTAAAACTGCTACAAGCTGTATTAATAAAATACAAATAATTAAACCTATGGTACTTTCTTCTTTTGATGACCACTGAATTTCCTGAGCTCCAAAATAAGTAGCTACAAGCATTACAGTCTGTACTGCCATGCTATAAACAAAGAAACCTCCTAAGTAACGTTTTAATGGAATGTTTTCTTTTAATAAAGCCCAAACTTTCTTTAATTCTTTAAAACCATTAAAGAAAACACTTTTGGTTAATTTTTGTGTTGTTTCTTTACTTCCTTTTGGCAGATAATAATAAGTATATTGGCTGAATAAAATCCACCAAACTCCTACCATTACAAAAGAATATCGCATGGCTTTCATTGCCGCTTCTCCGTCTGTTCCTGTGATTCCAAAAAGTTTTGGTTTCATGATCATTGCCAGATTGATAATCAATAAAATAACGCTTCCAATATATCCTAAAGAATATCCTTTGGCACTAATTTTATCTTGCTGCTCTGGAAAAGCAATGTCTGGCAGATACGAATTATAGAAAACTAAACTTCCCCAAAATCCAATTAATCCAAGAAAATAAAAAAGTAAACCCGGATAAATATTATCGAGATCAAACCAATACAATCCCATACAAGATAAAGCTCCCAAATAACAAAAGAACTTCATAAAAGCCTTTTTATTCCCTACATAATCTGCAATTCCAGATAAAAAAGGAGAAATAAAAGAAACAACCAAAAAAGCAAAAGCTGTAATGAAACTTATTAAAGCTGAATTTTTTAAGTGCATTCCAAAAACATCAATATAATGATCACGTTCTGAAAATAGCGCTTCGTAAAAAATTGGAAATACTGCCGAAGCAATGGTAAGTGTATAAACTGAATTGGCCCAATCGTAAAATGCCCAGGCGTTTAGCAGTTTTTTATCTCCTTTTTGTAGGTTTTTCATAGAAATGGTTTTGTTAATTGAATGCGAATTTATCTCTTTTTTATTAAGAATTGATTATTTGAGCGTTAAGAACGCTATTTTTTTTCAAAAAAAAAGCTACTCTTTTTATAGAATAGCTTTGATCTTTTATGTCTAATTGTATTTTGATTTTATCTAACAACGCCAACTTTAAGCGCTGTTGCTTTTGCTTCTGGAATTAATGCTTTTAAATTAGCAATTCTTGTTGCATCAGACGGGTGTGTGCTCATAAATTCTGGTGTTCCTGCTGCTCCTGAGTTTGCAGCCATTCTGCTCCAAAAAGTTACAGCATCATCTGGATTGTAACCGGCAATCGCCATAAGTGTCAATCCTATTTTGTCTGCTTCTGTTTCGTTGCTTCTGCTAAAAGGCAGCATCACTCCTACTTCTGTTCCCATACCATAAGCCTGAGAAAAGATCGCTTGCGTCTGTGCTGATTTACCACTTGTTGCTGCGCCTAAAACCTGTCCGCCAATTTCTTGCAATTGTGCTGCACTCATTCTTTGCGCACCGTGATTGGCTAATGCGTGCGAAACTTCGTGTCCCATTACTGTCGCTAAGCCTGATTCGTTTTGTGTTACCGGTAAAATACCCGAATAAACCACGATTTTTCCACCCGGAAGACACCATGCGTTTACTTCTTTGTTTTCAACCAATTTATATTCCCAACGATAATCTTTTAGATATTGTGACTGACCTAAATAAATAAGATATTTTTCTGCAGCGGCTTTAATTCTCGAACCTACCAGTTCAACTCTTTTTGCATCAGCTGTTCCTGTAATAACTTTATTTTCAGTTAAAAACGTGCTGTATTGTTGAAATGAAGTTGGAAATAATTCGCTGTTTGAAACAAAATTCAGATTCTGCTTTCCTGTAATTGGGTTGGTTGCACAAGCCACTACAAGAGCACTGAAGATTCCTAAAAGCAAATATTTTTTCATAATTTTTAGTTTTTTATAACACAAAAATAATAATTATTCTAAAATATCAATTTATACAATTCGGCAAAAAAGTATCAGAATTAGACTATTCTCCAATAATATGAAGCTCATTAAATTCTTTATCTACAATTAAAAAATGGTTTAATTCAAAGGCTGTTTTATCAAATTCGATTTTCTCATTATCAATTTCAATTTCGGCAACTTTAAAAGGAAGACCAATCAAATTGATTTTGTATTTACTATAATTTGTATCGTATTTCCCTTCTTTATGCAATTGTACAATCAGTTCTTTTTCTTTCCCGATAGTTCTAAAAGATAAGAAACTATAACGTCCTTTTTTGTAATCATAGCCGTCTTGTGCATCTTCATAAACAACAGATTTCTCTTTCCCGTTTTTGAAGTATAAATCAAGGGTTAATTCATCAAATTCTAATTCGCCAACATATTGCTGTACGGGATATTTTGGAATCACAGCTCCTGCTTTTACAAAAACCGGAATTTCATCAAATTTAGTATCAATCCAAACTTCTTTTCCTCCTATTGCAAACTCATTTGTCCAATAGTTATACCATTCACCTCTTGGTATATACATACGTCTACCTACAGCATTAGGTTCAAGAATCGGACATACTAATATTTGATTTCCAAAGATAAATTCATCATTTCTATAATGTGTCTGCGTATCGTCTTGGTCATAATAAACCAACGGTTTCAGCATCGGAACTCCTTCTTCTATATACTGCCAAAACATCGTATATAAATACGGAAGTAATTGATATCGAAGGCTCACAAATTTTCTTGTAATATTGATCACTTCTTCATCAAAAGCCCAAGGTTCCTGATTTCCGTGATCTCCAGATGAATGTGTTCTGCAGAAAGGATGAAAAACGCCAAGCTGAATCCAACGCGCGTATAATTCTCCAGTTGGCTGTTCTGCAAAACCTCCAATATCAGAACCTGTAAAACCCATTCCTGAAATAGACATGCGCTGTACCTGAATATTGGCAATCCACAAATGTTCCCAAGTGGCTACGTTATCGCCTGTCCACGACGACGTATAACGCTGTGCTCCAGAATAAGCTGATCTTGTAATTACAAAAGGTCTTTTCGGGTATGCAAATCGTTTTACACCGTGATAAGTAGCACGTGCCATTTGAGTACCGTAAATATTATGTGCTTTTCTGTGGCTGCAAGGATTTCCGTCGTAAACGTGGCGAACATCCATTGGGAAAGTTTTATTTGGAACTTCCATAACAGCAGGTTCGTTCATATCATTCCAAACACCTTTTACACCAATATCTGAAATTAATTCTTTAAATAATCCTGCCCACCATTCTCTAACTGCGGGATTTGTATAATCTGGAAAATTACATTCTCCCGGCCAAACTTTTCCTTTCATATAAGGTCCGTCGGCTCTTTTGCAGAAATAATCTTTTTCTAAACCTTCTTTATAAACCCAATAATCTTTGTCAATTTTAATTCCCGGATCGATGATTACAATGGTTTTAAAACCATCTTCTGCCAGCTCTGCAACCATTCGTTTTGGATCTGGAAAATAATCTTTGCTCCAGGTAAAACATCGAAAACCTTCCATATAATCAATGTCCAGATAAATGGCATCGCACGGAATTTTTAGTTCTCTAAATTTTGAAGTGATTTCTTTTACTTTGCTTTCCGGATAATAACTCCATTTACATTGGTGATATCCTAAAACCCAAAGCGGCGGTAATTCTGGTTTACCTGTTAAATCTGTATAAGTTGTTACAACATCCTGCATCTGCGGGCCATAAATGAAATAATAATTCATCTCACCACCTTCTGCCCAAAAACTCGTAACATTTCTTCTTTCCTGACAAAAATCAAAAAAGGTTCTAAAAGTATTATCAAAGAAAATACCGTAAGATTGTTTGTTTTGCAAACCAATATAAAACGGAACCACTTTATACAAAGGATCCTGATCTTTTTGATAAGCATATTGATCTGTGGCAAAATTCTCGACTCTTTTGCCTTTTAAATTCATTTGAGTGGCTTTGTCGCCAAGACCGTAAAAACATTCTCCGTCTTTAGAAGATTTGCTCATTTTTACGATGTTTCCGCCATATTCATAACTTTCTTCCCAATGAAAACCAAGTTCGTCTTCTAAAACAAGAAAATCGTTTAAATCGTAAATAGACAAACGCAAATCTGCTTTTTGAATTTTACATTTTACTTTACTGGTCTGGATTTGAAAATACGTTTCTTCTTCGGTTAATTCTAAAAAATTATAACCATGAAGCTGCGTTTTATCGATAGCATACGAAAAGTCGTTACTAAAATACACTTTAGTTGTAAAACGAAATCGAATTAAACTATCTCTTAAAACAGTAACTTTTAAGATTACTTTATTATCGGTATGAAAAGAAATAGAATCTCCCTGATGATCAAAAGAAACAATTCTAGATGGATATAAATCGCCTTTATATTCTAATGATGTATTTGTAATCATAATACTAATGAATTAATTATACTAACGTAATGCTATTTCAAACATATAAAAAAACTTAGTAACGTCCTATGAATAAAAGGTTTATTAACGAAAACGTTTTTTCTATATGAGTTTTAAATTACGAATACAAAAATCAATAATTCATCAATTTTAAAGCTCAAAAATGATAAAATCTTAAGGCCCAAAAAGAATATCTTATTTTTCTGATATCGAATAAACGACTACACTTAATGGAGGCAAAATTAATTCTATTGAAAAATCTCTTCCGTCATACGGCACAGATTCCGTTTTTAAAACATTAGAATTTTTAATACCACTTCCGCCATAAGATTTAGAGTCACTATTAAAAACTTCTTCTAATGTACCTTTAACCGGAATTCCGATTCTATAATTTTCTCGTACCACTTGAGTGAAATTGCAGACAATAATTAAATTTTCTTTTGCATTATTTCCTTTACGGATGTACGACAAAACCGCATTTTGGTGATCGGAATAATTAATCCATTCAAAACCTTCTCCGCTAAACTGTTTTTCGTACAATGCCGGCTGCGATTTATACAATTGATTTAAATCTGTAATTACATTTTTTATTCCCGAATGATAATCATATTGAAGTAAATGCCAGTCTAAACTATTTTCAAAATTCCATTCGCCGCTTTGACCAAATTCAGAACCCATAAACAATAATTTAGTTCCGGGATGTGTAAACATATAGCCATATAATAAACGTAAATTGGCAAATTTCTGCCATTCATCACCCGGCATTTTATTGGCAATAGATTTTTTTCCGTAAACCACTTCATCATGCGAAAACGGGAGCATAAAATTCTCCGTAAAAGCATACGTCATAGAAAAAGTCAACTCGTTCTGATGATATTTTCTATATACCGTTTCCTTCTGAAAGTATTTTAAAGTATCGTGCATCCATCCCATCATCCATTTCATTCCAAATCCTAAACCACCTGTAAAAGTTGGTCTTGAAACCATCGGAAAAGAAGTGCTTTCTTCTGCAATGGTCTGAACTCCATCAAAATTAGCATAGATTACTTCATTAAATTCTTTAAGAAAACTAATCGTGTCCAGATTTTCTCTTCCTCCATAAATATTAGGTTCCCACTCGCCTTCTTCTCTTGAATAATCAAGATATAACATTGACGCTACGGCATCAACACGTAATCCGTCGGCATGATAATTTTGCAACCAAAAAACGGCATTACTAATCAAAAAAGCACGAACTTCATTTCGTCCGTAATTAAAAACCAAACTTTTCCAATCCGGATGATAGCCTTTTCTGCGATCTGGATGTTCGTATAAATGTGATCCGTCAAAGAAACCTAAACCATGCGCATCATCAGGAAAATGCGACGGTACCCAATCTAGAATAACTCCAATTCCAGCCTGATGTAATTTATCAACCAAAACCATAAAATCCTGTGGTTTCCCAAATCTGGAAGTCGGCGCAAAATATCCTGTTAGTTGATAACCCCAAGAAGGATCATAAGGATATTCCATAATTGGCATAAATTCAACATGCGTAAAACCAGTTTCTTTTACATATTTAACTAAATCGTCGGCAAGTTCCAGATAAGTCAAAAATCGGTTATGATCGCCGCGTTTCCAGGAACCCAAATGTATTTCGTAAACTGAATACGGTTTGTCTAAACGGTTGCTTTCCTTGCGTGATTGCATCCATTTTTCATCTTTCCAATCATGATTTAAATCCCAGACAACAGAAGCGGTATGTGGCGGTTTTTCGCAATACAAAGCAAAAGGATCTGCTTTTTCGGTTACTATTCCATCAATATTCGACTCAATTTTATATTTATAAAGTGCTCCTTTTTCAATTTCAGGAATAAAACCTTCCCAAATTCCAGAAGAATCCCATCTTACCTGCAATTGATGTTCGTTTTGTGTCCAATAATTAAAATCACCAACAACCGAAACAGAAGCCGCTGTTGGAGCCCAAACCGCAAAATAAACACCTTTTACTCCATTTACTTCAATTAAATGTGCACCAAGCTTTTCATACAATTTAAAATGTTTCCCAGCTTTGAATAAATCAATATCAAAATCAGTAAAAAGAGAATGCGTAATAACTTTATTCATATTTGGTTTTTAAGGCAATGGTGAAATTTGGAATTTGGATTTTTTATATTGGAATTTTAAATGTTATTCTATTCTAAAATTATCCGAAAGGACAACTCCTTTTTTAATGACAACAATTCCGTCTTTTATCGTGTATAATTCATTTGTAAAATTGTCTAAATGCTTACCGCCATTAATGTGAACATTGTTTCCAATACGCACGTTTTTATCGACCAAAACATTTTTTATAAAACAATTTTCTCCGATACCAACATGAATTTTATTATTATGAGTATCCTCATGCAATTCGTCAAGATCCTGATAAAAATCGTTCCCCATTACATAACAATTTTCTAAAATAGTTCCTTCTCCAATTCGGGAACGAATACCAATCACAGAACTTTTAATTTCTTTAGCATTAATAATACAACCTTCAGAAATTAAAGATTGATTGATAATCGAATTTCTAAATTTTGATGGCGGTAATAATCTCGGACGTGTAAAGATTTTGTTGTCATTATCAAACAAATTAAACTCCGGAATATCAGCCGTTAAACCAATATTAGCTTCAAAGAAAGATTCGATATTTCCGATATCTGTCCAATAACCTTCGTATTGGTAACTTAATATTTTATGTTTTCCAACGGCATGAGGAATAATTTCTTTTCCGAAATCTTTAGTATGAGGATCAGCCATTAGATCTTCTAAAAGTCCTTTATTGAAGATATAAATTCCCATTGATGCCAGGTATTTTTTACCTTTTGCGTGCATTTCTTCGCTTACTTCAGATTCCCATTCAGGTAAAAGCGAAGCATCTGGTTTCTCTATAAAAGCTTCTACACAATTTTCATGATTCGTTTTAAGGATTCCAAATTCCGGGGCATCTTTAGCATTTACAGGCAACGTAGCGATCGAAATTTCTGCATTACTTGCGATGTGAGCTTCCAGCATTTCATTAAAATCCATTTGATACAATTGATCTCCAGATAAAATTAAAGCATGATCAAAATCGTGTTTTTGAAAATGCGCCATACATTGGCGAACAGCATCTGCAGTTCCCTGAAACCAAGTTGGATTATCGGGAGTTTGCTCAGCCGCCAAAATATCGACAAATGACTGACTGAAAATACTAAAATTAAAAGTGTTTTTGATGTGCGCATTTAAAGACGCAGAATTAAACTGCGTTAATACAAATATTTTAAAAATATCTGAATTGATACAATTTGAAATCGGAATATCTACCAATCTGTATTTTCCTCCAATTGGCACAGCTGGTTTAGATCTTGTTTCTGTTAATGGGAACAAGCGTGATCCTTGCCCGCCTCCTAAAATAATCGCAACTACATTTTTCTTTTTAAACTTCATTTTTCTGAATTATTAAGTTGTATATCTCTATGTATTCCTCACATACTCTTTCCCAGGAATGATCAGTATTCATTCCTCTTTCAATAATAGTATTGAAATTTATTTTGTCGGCATATAATTTTACAGCTCGATTTATAGAATAACAAATATCTCCAACAGACGCCTGATCGTGACAAATCCCATTTCCATCATCACCAAAATCAATCACAGTATCACGCAAACCGCCTGTTCTTCTCACAATCGGCACCGTTCCGTAACGCAGTGCATACATTTGGTTTAAACCGCACGGTTCAACGCGAGAAGGCATCAAAATAAAATCTGAACCTGCATAAATCAAATGTGCTAATTCTTCATTATAACCAATAAATACGTTGTAATTGCCATTGTAATCATTCCTCAATTGCAGCAATTGAGATTCTATTTCTGAATTTCCAGATCCTAAAATCAGGATATTTATATTTTCAAAATTCTCTGATAAAGCCAAAGCCGAAGCTTGAGGCAATAAATCACCACCTTTTTCTTCAAACAAACGTCCAATAAAACTAAATAAAGGTTTTGAAGGATCTAAGTCAAATTGCTCACACAGTTTTTCTTTATTCTTTTGTTTTCCAGCTTCAAAATCTTTAATGGAGTAATTTTCATTAATCATTATGTCTTTTGATGGATCCCAAACTTCAATATCTATTCCGTTTAAAATCCCTTTAGATTTATTTCTTACAGATTTAAATAAATCTTCCAGACCGTTTGCTGCAATATTAATTTCATTTAAATAACTAGGCGAAACTGTCGTAACTGCCTGAGCACATTTAACTCCAACAGCTAATGAATTAATAGAATTATTCCATTCTAAAAAACCAACGTGCATTAAATTAAATTCTGGCAGATAATGTAATTTATCAAATCCAAACCATCCTTGATATAAACCATTATGAATGGTAATCACTGTTTTAATGCTTCTTAAATTTTCATATTTATAAGCATATTTAATCATAAACGGAATTACACCTGTATGATGATCATGGCAGTTTATAATTTCGGGAATAGTTTCTCTACCCGAAATCCAATCTAATGCTGCGATCTGAAAAGATAAAAATCGCTCAATATCATCTTCATACCCATATATATTCGGACGATCGAATAATTCTTTGATTTCAACCAAATACAATTCGTATCCTAATTTATTGGTAGTTTCTTTTAAAATACTAAAAGGAAAATCAAAGTTTCCTAATTTGATATTGGCCCAATGAACGCATTCAAATTCATTTTCTTTTTTAAATTTAGTATCATAACACGGTATAACTACCCGGACTTTATGACCAGCCTTATTTTGATATTTAGGTAATGCTCCTACCACATCGGCCAAACCACCGACTTTTGCCATAGGGTAACATTCTGCACTAATATGAAATATTTCCATTATAGAATTTTATAAAACATTTTACTAAAATTAAATCACCGCTTCTTTTCAGTAAGCAGTCATTAATTATACTACTTTTATGTTCTTTAAATTTAGGAAAAAATAAACGAAATTTGGACTTGAAATAAAATTTATCAATATGTCAAAAAAGACTTCTAATCCTATTCAATCTTTAAAAATTCCACGCTTTATTATAATATCCAGCAAAATATGCGCTTTTATTTCTACTAAATTGGCTACAAAATATGCTGCAAAACTTTTTACAACTCCCATAAAACATAAAGTTCCTAAAAGAGAATTAGAAATGGATCGTAAAAGCATCCAAAATAAAATGTACGTTCCTGCAATAGAAAAAAGCATTATTACCTATGAATATGGAAAAAGCGAAAGGAAGATTTTATTAGTTCATGGTTGGTCTGGAAGAGGAACTCAATTATTTAAAATTGCTGATGAACTTTTACAAAACGGATATTCTACCATAAGTTTTGATGCTCCAGCTCACGGAAAATCAGAAGGTAGAACTACAATAATGTCCGATTTTATAGAATCTATTCTGGAAATCGAAAAGCAATACGGTCCTTTTGATGTTGCAATTGGACATTCATTAGGGGGAATGTCAGTTTTAAATGCAATAAAAAATGGTTTAAAAGTAGAGAAAGCAGTTATTATTGGCAGTGGTGATATTGTGCAGGATATTTTAGATGACTTTATTTCAAAATTGGGTTTAAAACCAAAAATGAGCAATCTTCTGTGTGCTTATTTTGAAAACAAATACCAAACCAAAATGGATAATTATTCTGCGTATAGAGCAGCAATGCAAATTAAAACTCCCGTTTTAGTAATTCATGATAATGATGATCCCGAAGTTGCTGTAAAAGCAGGAATACATATTCACGAACATTTAGAAAATGGAACTTTATTTTTGACAGATAAACTAGGACATAGAAAGATACTTGGAAATCAAAATGTTATTAAAAAAGTCCTGGATTTTATAAAAAGTAATTAACTTTATAATAGTTACATTTTTTAATCAAATTAAAGAGAGATACAATGGATTTATTTGAAGAAACATCAGATTGGGGAGAAAAATTGAAACCTCTTATAAAAAAATATAAAGGTGAAAAACATCCTTTAGATTACCACAATACCTACCAACTACTTGTAATGGTAGTTTTGTCTGCACAAGATTCTGATGCTAATATAAATAAAATTGCTCCGGCTTTATTTGAAAAGTTTCCTACCCTTCAAAGTCTATCAAAAACAGATATTGAAACATTTATTCCATATATAAGTAAAGTTAGAAATTATCCAACCAAAGCAAATTGGCTGCTAGAAATAGCACAAATCATTAAAAAAGATGAAAATATACCATCTACAATGGAAGGCCTGACAGCATTAAAAGGAATTGGCAGAAAATCGGCCAATGTTATTTTGAGAGAAACAGGTAAACCGGCTGAAGGAATAATTGCAGATCTACATGTAATACGAGTAGCGCCAAGACTGGGAATAATTAAAGAAGCTAAAGACGGAAATAAAGTTGAAAAAGACCTTATGAAAGTCCTTCCAAAATCCATCTGGTCAGAAATCGGAATGGCTATTTCCTTTTTGGGAAGAGAAATCTGCAGACCAACACCTAAATGCGAAATTTGCTTAATGGCAGATGACTGTCTATATTATAAAACTCACGTTGTTTAAAAAGCTATTTTCTTCGTGTATCAATTAGATAAATAATTTTCCAATTATCTTTTTCTTTGAATAAAGTAAAAGTATTTACTCCTGAATGGCTTAGTTTATCATTGATATAAAATTCATACGGAGCCCAAACATGAGCCATACTACCATCAATCTGAATAGTATAACTTAATATTTTTTCGTTGAATTTCATATTTGAAGGAATCGATGAAATTGATTTATAAAATTCAGCTCTAGATTCATTAGACAATTTATTTCCTTTTACTTTACTCTCACTGATAGATTGTAAAATAATTTTATCTGAGCAGACAGATTGTAGTTTAACTGTATCTTTTTGATGAAATCCAATAAAGAAATCTTCAATAACTTTCTGCACATCTTGTTTTTGAGCAGTCGCTGAGAATCCGATAAAAAGAAAAATTAAAATTATATTTTGTTTCATGGCAAATTTGAGAGATTAGATTAAACGCCAAATTGACTTAAATGATGATCTAAATGTTTAGCAAACATATTATTCCATTCTATGGCAGTTAATTTTCCAAACGAATGAGATTCTTTACCTTCAAATTCATTTACCCCTAATTCCTGAGTTTTAATAATATAATTTATTAATCTTGATTTTTCAATAGCAAAATTACGATCATCTTTTATAATAAACTGTGGAGCCGTCGGATTGTTTCTAGGATAAGGTTTATCACTAACCACTTTATTTTTTACAAATGATTTTAAAATCAATTTCATAAAACCATTTGGCTTCTTATGAATATCTTCGTAAACCATTTCATAAGATACACTACAATGTGCAAGCATTTGCGAAACACTCATCTTTCCCCATAACGCGACAGAATCAGGTTTCAGTTGATTTATTCGATTAATGATGGTTTGACAATCTTCTTTTAAAAAAATATTATTCATTTATTTGGAAATTCAAAATTACGATAAACAAAAGTATTAAAATTTTAAAATTAAATCCATAATTAATCCGTAATATATTACAAATGATAACTTTTCACAAATTATCCAAAATCAATATAAAACAAAAAACCCTATCCGGTTAGGACAGGGTTTTTCAAAAGAAAGGCGACGACATACTCTCCCACAATACTGCAGTACCATCTGCGCAGGCGGGCTTAACTACTCTGTTCGGGATGGGA